>CAVUPS010000017.1:0-876715 GCA_963743475.1 uncultured Solirubrobacterales bacterium | reverse complement strand
CGAGCTGCTCTCCGGCCTGCGCGACGAGAACCTGATCCGCGTCGTCGCGGGCCGCGCCGAGCTGGTCGAAGCGCGTCTGCCCCGCCGCGTCGCCTTCACGATGCGCGAACGCCTGCGCAGCGTCTCCGCGCCCGCTCGTGAGGCCGCCACCGTCGCCGCATCGCTCGGCCGCCGCTTTTCCTTCACCGACCTGGCCCGTATGCTCGACCGGTTCCCGGCGACGCTGCTCGGGCCGGTGGAGGAGCTCATGGACTCCGGGGTGCTTGTCGAGAGCGGCGACCGCCTCGCCTTTCGGCACGACGTCACGCGCGAGGCGGTCCGTGAGAGCGTCCCGGTTTCGGCCCGGCGGGCGCTCGACCGCCAGGCCGCTGACGTGCTGCTGGGGACCGGCGCCGCGCCCGTCGAGGTTGCCGCGCAGATCGCGGCGAGCGCAGAGCCGGGTGACGAGCAGGCGATCTCGATCCTGTTGCGCGCCGGCGACTCGCTCGCGACCACCGACCCCGGTGCCGGCGCCGATCTCAGCCGCCGCGCACTGGAGCTCGCGCCGCGCGAGCACCACCTCCGCGGCTCGCTGCTCGCCCAGAGCGCCGTCCTGCTCCACTCCGCCGGGCGTGTCGACGAGGCGCGCGCGTTCGCCGACACGCAGCTGCGCGACGCGCTGCCGACAGAGCAGGCGAACGGGGATGCCAACTCCGCATTTGCGCTCGCCCTCGCCGAGAGCGTTACTGCCTATCTGGACGGGCGCTACGACGATGCGCTCGAGATGACCGAGCAGGCGGCGCGCGCCGGGATCGGCACGACCGACTGGGCCCGCGAACACCTCGCGCAGGAGTGGCGGTGCGAGACGCGCACCGTGGTCGACCGGGCCGCGACCGATCGTGCGCGAGTCAGCACCGACGGCAGAATCCCGTGCGCCAGCTCGCTCAGCTCGTAATTCGCCTGCTCGGCGTGCTGCAGTGCCTCGGCCATCAGCTCGGCGACGTTGGCGTCGCCGTTCTGCAGCGCCCGCAGCGCAAGCTGCTGCACGATCACCGTGTGGACCAAGCGTTGCTGCGCCCCGTCGTGCAGATCGCGCTCGATCCGCCGCCGGGTCTCATCAGCGGCGGCGACGATCCGCGCGCGCGACGCGGCCAGAGCCGCGCGGCTCTCCGTATTCGCGATCGCCATCGCCACGAGATCCGTGAAATTGGCGAGGCGCGCCTCCGTGTCAGGCGGCAGCAGCGGCTCGCGGGTCGTCCGGCCGAGGTTTAGGGCCCCCCACAGGCGGCCCTCGACGATGATGGGCGCCCCGACCGCCGAGCGGATCTCCCCGCGGATGTCATCAGCAAGCGGGCCCGTGTAAACGAAGTTGTCGATCCGGCCCGGACGGCCGGTCTCGAATACGAGCGTGGTGACGTTCTTTCCCCCGACAGGCCACCGGCTGCCAACAGGAAAGCGCTCCCGTGCGCTGGCGAGGATAGTGAACGTACCGTCGGATTCAAGTCGGCACAGATTCGACACGTCGGAAAGAAACAGCCGGTTGACCTCCTCGGTGACCGACGCGAACACTTCCTCCGGCGGCACACCCCGAGCGACCAAGGTTGCGACGCGACGCAGCGCCTCCTGCTCCTCCGCCAGTTGGGCGAGACCGGCGCGGCTCTCTGCGTTGGCGACCGCGGTCGCCACCAGCTCCGTGAAATCCGCCAGGCGCGCCTCGGCGTCCGCCGGCAGCGACTGCTCCTCGGAACAGCCGACGACTATGACGCCCCACAGGCTGGCCTCGACGACGATCGGCGCGGCGACCGACGACCGCACCCCGTGCTCGACGGCGCTGTCGGCGAACGGCCCCGAGGCATCATCATAGTCGTCGATGCGGGCCGAACGACCCGTCTCGAACACGAGCGTGGTGACGTTCTTCCCACCAAGCTTCAACCGGCTTCCAGCCGGCAAGATGTGGTCGGTCCGGCCGAAGGGAGCGAGGGCGGTGGCCGTATCGCCGGGCTCATAGCGGATCAGGTGCGCATATTCCGCGGGAAGCAGCCGTCCGACCTCTTCGGTGACCGCCCTGAACACCTCCCCCGCCGGTACCCCTCGTGCCACCAGCGTCGCGACCCGCCGCAACGCCGCCTGCTCCTCGGCCAGCCCACGTATCCCCGTACCAGTCAACGGCGCTCTCCATCCGATTTCGCGCCGGGGGCAACTCGTCTGTAGCTACACGACCAGTGCGCAGCACGCCCAGTGCTGGTCCCGACGCCCTTACGAGGAGCGAACATCGGCCCCGGCAGCGGCGACGGCGCGTTCGTGCGCATCGACTGGCCAGCCTACCCCTGCCTCATCACCATGTGAACCCCGCTCCCTCCAGGCCCACGTGCGGCGTTGTTAGGAGGAACCGACTGCCCGTGGGGCCGCACGTTGCGCTCGCCGGAGCGCCGGCTGACCGGCTCATGTCCGGCTCCCGTCTCTCGAACGGCCGGGTAGGGAATCACCCTACTAGGCCGTCCGAAAACCGGGAGGCGCCTTCTCTAGCAAGTCCGTATGTACGCGCATGAGCGCTGGTGAGAACCTGCTCTTCGTTCCGATGGCCGCGCAACAGCGAGCCACTGGGCCACCACACAATCATGACCACGAGAACCAATGGCGTTCGGATCGAGTGGGATTCGTAGCAAGGGGTTGGGAATGTCTCGCATCACGTTGCTTGATCTTTCGCGCTGGCGGTGGGCGCTGACCGCGGCGATGCACATCACGTTTCCGGCGGTGACGGTGGGGACGAGCGTGTTCGAATATCGCGACACCTGTTGCGGGCCCTGGTCTGAGGCCTGGGAGCGGACGTGTCATCGCTAATCGTCCTGGACCGCACGGCTCTGAGGAGGGCCGCGCGCGCCGCGATCGTGCTACCCGCGGTATTCGCGTTTGCGGACAAGGTGATCGGCAATCCGACGACGGCATTGTTCGCGGCGTTCGGATCCTTCGCGTTGCTCGTCCTGGCCCAGTTCTCAGGCCCGTGGCGAACTCGCGTGCTCGCCTACCTCGCACTGGGGTGCACGGGCGTCGTGTTCATCACGCTCGGGACACTGTGCTCCCGGAGCCCGTGGCTCGCCGCTTCGGTGATGGTGGTGGTCGGCTTCGGCGTGCTCTTCTCGGGCGTGTTCAGCGGATACGTGTCGGCGGGCTCGCCCGCCGCCCTGCTCATTTTCGTCCTGCCGGCGACGGTTGCGGCGGCGAACTCCGCGATTCCGGCCCGCCTCGCGGGGTGGGCCCTGGCGAGCGGTGCGGCGATCTGCGCGGTCATGCTCCTGTGGCCGCCTCGTCGAGGCGCCGATCTTCAGCGCGAGGCCGCGGTTGCTGTTCGCAGCGTTGCCGACGTCTTGGACGCGGACGCAGACCAGCTGGCCGAGCGCGGTCGCGTCGCCCACGACGCGGTCGGGGGTCTGGAGCGGCGCCTGCGCGGCACCCAGCAGCGCCCGACAGGTCCAACTGCCCCCTTGGCTGCGTTGGCGTCGCTTCCCGGCGAGCTGGACTGGCTTCTCTCCCTGCTCTTGCTGCCTGCCGGGCCCGGGGCGCCCAGGCGCGCTTGGGCGGCGGAGAGCGAAGAGGCGATGGCGGCAGCGGCGTCCGTGCTCCGTGCGGCGGCCGAGCGACTCGAAGGTCGTGAGGTACGTCCGGATTTCGCGCGCCTGGATGCTGCGCTTGATGCGGTCGCGCCCGCGCTCATGAAGCGTCTGCCGGACCTGGCGGCGGACGCGTCCGCCAGCTCGGTGGCCGAGGCCTTGGAGCCGCCGTTCCAGATCCGGGCGGCGACGTACTCTGCGCGCCAGGTCGCCGGCTACGCGCTGCGTGCGGCCGGAGCGGACGCGCCCGAGCTCGATTGGCCAGAGCCCGGATCGCCGCCGGAGCGCGCGGTGCTGCGAGCGGCCGAGCAGCGCGTGCGCGAGCACGGAAGTGTTGCCTCGGTCTGGTTTCAGGACAGTCTGCGTGGCGCGGTCGGGCTCGCGATCGGTGTCTACATCGCCCAGCGAACGGGTGTCCAGCACGGCTTCTGGGTGGTGCTCGCGACGCTCTCGGTGCTTCGATCGAACGCGCTGGGGACCGGCAGGTCGATCCTCAGCGCAGTCGCCGGCAGCGCGGTGGGGCTCGTCGTCGGCGCGGGGCTCGTGATCGCGATCGGCACCCACGAGGGAGTGCTATGGGCGGTGCTGCCGGTCGCGTGCTGCTCGCCGCATACGCCCCGCAGGCGATCTCCTTCGCCGTGGGCCAAGCCGGCTTCACCGTGTTTGTCCTCGTGCTCTTCAACCTCCTGGCGCCGGTCGGCTGGAGGGTGGGGCTGGTTCGCGCCGAGGATGTCGCGATCGGCCTTGCGGTCTGGTACAGCGCATTCGGATTCGCGCTGATGAACGGCGGCGCGCTACCGCCGCCGCAGATCCACGACGCCGATGGCGCCCGCCAGCTTCTCTCCTGCGTGCGCGACGCCGCGCGCGACCGCGGCCAGGCGACGGTCAACGCCGCAGTCGCCCTCCTGTTGGCGAGCGAGCATCTCGAGAACCTATCGCGCCTCGAGACCATCCTCACCGAGCGCGCGAACGCCATCCGATCGGCACCCGAAGACGGCGGAGCCCTACGGAGACTGCGGGTGCTCGCGTCATGAGAGCCACGGCAGCCGACGTTCGGCCAAGAGAAAGGGCCTCGTCACTCACGCTGATCAGGTGCCGGCAGCGCTGGCAACACAGCCGAGACTTGGGTCCGAAGCTACAGCTCGATCAGTCGCTCCGCCGCAATCCGGGAGGGAACACGCGAGTCATACGGGCCCGCCTCTGCCTAACGGCCGCCCAGCCAAGGCTGCTCGTTCGCTGCACCCCGCGGCTGTGTGCTGCCGCAATAGAAGCGCGTGCTGGGCATGCTAAGCCTCGCCATGACCGACGTGGCGGCGCGATCAGCCTGCGCAACCCTCCCACGATCGCCGAGTACGGGTGGAGGACTGATCTTCACCTTCGCATTGGCGCTCCTGCGCCTCATGATCCCGATCTCCTGTGTCGCGGCCGAGCTAGAAGCGCCTGGTCGAAGGCCGGTGGCCTCCTATGTGGGTGAAGGAGGCCTTCGGCGAGGGGCAGGGATCGCGTCGCAGACGTTCGTTGCGAGGGTAGCTATGAAGAGCAAAGTGAGGAAGCTATGAAGAGCAAAGTTCTCGAGGACGCGGATGTCGTCACCTACGTCGTGGTGTGTGACCCGGGCGACGAGGCCTTCGCGGCGCTGCAGCAGTTCGCCCGCTCGGAGCAGCTGGAAGCTGCGCAGATCACCGCGATCGTGCGGACCGGCCGATGTTCCCCTCACGGGACCATTCATCGCCGACATACGGCAACTTGGGATCCGCGCCACGGTCGCCCTACCGATCCAGGTCGACGGTCGGGTCTGGGGAGTAAGCGTCGTCGCATCGCAGAGCCCGGACCCGTTCCCCGCCGCAACCGAGGCTCGGATGCTCGGGTTCGCCGAGATCGTGGCCACCGCGATCAGCACCGCCCCGAGCCGCGTTGGGCTGGACGCCATTGCTGTCTAGGACACGCGCACGCCACTGCTTCGGGTCGGTGAGGGTTGCGAGTGCTTGCACGGGAGCGTGTTGGAGGCACACCAACTGTGGGCCGTTATCAGCCGATGATTAGTCGGCTGCCGCAAGCCGCGTTCGCACTGCGGTGCGTGCCCGGTCGATCGCCGTTTGGTCGTCGTGTAAGACGCTGAGGATGTTCGCGCCCGCGAGGATCGCTCCGAGCTCGAACGCGAGCTGGCCTGGGTCGGTGCGCGCGGGCAGCGCTCCGTGCTCGTACGCGGCGTTTGCCTGCGTGGCGAGCAGCGTGCGCCACTCGTTCTGGTAGGCGGCGATCCGGTCATGCAGCCGGCCGGGGCGCGCGCCCAGTTCCGCGGAGGCGGCCACGAAGAAGCAGCCGCCGGGGAACACGCGCCGCTCGACGTGATCCAGGTATCCCTCGCACAGTGCCAGCAGCAGCTCGCGGCCGGGTTCCGCGGCGGACAGCGCCGGGATCACGACCTCGGTGGCGAATTGCTCGCGGGCGGCGTCGACGGTCGCGAGCTGCAACTCCTCTTTGGAGCCGAACAGCACGTACACGCTGCTCTTCGGCATCCCGGTCGCCTCCGCGAGCCGGCCGATCGAGAGGCCCTCGAGCCCTTCGATCGTCGCGAGCCGCGCTGCCTGCTCGAGGATCCGTGCGCGGGACCGGTCACCCGGTGCACGGGTACGACGGCCGGTGGCGGGCCCTTGTCCGGAAGTCTGCTCGGGTTGGATGCTCACGCTTGACATTGTAAACGATCGTACGTACAGTGCTTGCACGATCGTACGTTCAATAATGCGATAGAGGAGGAAAGGAAATGCGGCTCTATGCACAGTCGAGACGACATATTTGGCGCTCACCGGCGGAGATCGAGACCGCCGCCGGGCGCTCCCGCGTGGAGGGGGTCGCGGGATCATGAGCACCGGAGCCACGAACGGGTCCAGCGTGCGGCGGCTACAGGAGCCGCTGCGCGCCCGCTACATCGAGGACCCGCAGGAGGCGATCACATTCAAACGGGTCCGTGCCGTGAACGCACCCGACTCAGACGTCATGCACGGAAGCGTCCTCGCGACCTCGCCCGAATATGACGACGTCGTCTGGCGCTACGGAACCGACCGCAAGCTCGGCGGCCCCCACGACGCCCCCAACGCCGGCGAGATCGTCTGTGCAGCCCTTGCCGCGTGCATGGACAACATCATTCGGATGCTCGCCGACCACCTCGCGATCGACCTCGCCGACGTCCAGGTCGAGGTCACTGGCGACGTCGACCTCCGCGGTTGCATGGCGATTGACCCCGGGGTGCGCCCCGGCTTCCGCTGGCTCGCGGTCGACACGCGCCTGACGCCCGCGGCCGGCACCGACGAGCGCCGGCTCGCAGCGCTCACGGCGAGCGCCGAGCGCCTCTGCGTGACGCTCGACACGCTGCGCCACGGCACCCCAGTCGAGGTTCGCTGGCAGACAGACACGCACAACCAGTAAGGAGGAGCAGAGCACATGCCGTTCATTGAGATCAAGGTGATCGAGGGCGCCTTCACCCACGAGGAGAAGCGCCAGATGGTGCAGCAGGTCTCCGAGGCCGTGATCGCGGTCGAGGGCGAGCCGCTGCGCCCCTTCACCCACACCGTCATCACCGAAACACCCAGCGGCGAGTGGGCAATCGGCGGACACTCGCTGACCGCCGAAGACGTACGGGCAAAACGGGCAGTTCCAGCACACCCCTAGCCGCCGCCGACGCCGAACCGGGCGGGCCACTGCCCGCCCGGGCTCGATCCTCCGACACGAACCAAGACGGTCGGTCGGCGCGTTCATGACGAGCCCACAATCACCGGTCGCCCGCCACGCGCCAGGAATCGGTCCCGTCGCTTCCCCATCGGTCCAGATGCAGCCACGCTGGCAGGGTCTCACCCTGGCGATTTCGCTTCCGGTATCGGACATAGGCGGCCACGCCGTCCGGCAGCGGCGATACCCGCGCCAACACGAATGCGGGTGTCGGCCCGGCCTTCACGAGAGACGTGCTCGTCGCCAGAAGCGGGTCACCTCCACGCCCTCGACGGTCCGGCGTCGTGACCGCCACACCAGCTGCCCTCCTTTGCCGCGATTGCGAGAGTCGCCGGTGTGCTAGCTGCCGGCCTGATCCGCGACAACCTGCAAGCGGACCTGGCTCTCGCTCGCGTAGGCGAGCAGCCACCCTCATCGACGCCGACCTCGCTCCCGGTCCGGACGACCTGCAAGAGCGAGCCCGACGTCGAGATCCGGCATCGCACTCGGATTGGCGTAGCGGAAGTGGAGGCCAACCAGCCAGCTGCCGGTCCTCCTGGCACCTCGCTGCCAGCACGCACTCGCGGGTCCAGCGCACCCGGATAGACCCCGGGGCAGGCCGTGCAGTACGGGTCGGCGTCGCCATGCCGTTGCGGGCTGCGTGTACGCGCCGCAGCCGCGGCACACACCGACGTAACGAGCCTTGACCGCCCGGGGCCTTCTCTCCCGTGGGGTCATAGAAGTAAAACTTTGATCGTCGCCGGCGCGCGACCGAGACGGTCGGCGATCTGGCCGATCGAGAGATCCTCTTCCTCCCGGAAGTGCCGCGCCAACGCCACGGCCCGCCGTCGGCTCGACAACACGGTCATGGCCAGCCGAAGGTCCACCGGAAGGCATGCCTTCAGGTATTGGTCACCTCGGCGTAGTTCCCGGTGACGAACAGGCGCGAGCCCAGACCTCGGCGTCTGCCGCGACCGCGCCGGGCTCCCAGCTCTCATTCGATAGCGAGGCGTTGCCCCGCCGCTCGGCCGCTGATCTTCGACGGCACGGCCCAACCGGCGGCTACATCGAGCCAATCCTGCACGGCTACCATCCCCGCACAAAGCGTCGATGGGAGCGGCCCAATGAAACTCGAGCTGGCACGCGGGCTGATCGCCGGGGCACGCGCCTCCGGAGCAAGACGGGCCCTGAAGCCGCTGTCCATCGTCGTGCTCGATGCCGGTGGGCAGGTCAGGGCCTTCGAGCGCGAGGACGGCGCCTCCAACGCCCGCTTCGAAATCGCCTTTGGCAAGGCCAACGGCGCGCTCGCGCTCGGAATGGGCTCGCGGCGCCTGATGGCGCGAGCCGAACAGCAGCCGTACTTCATCGGCGCCGTAGCTGGCGCCGTCGGCGGTGCACTGGTGCCTGTCCCGGGCGGGGTGCTCGTGCAGTCCTCGGACGGTGAGGTGATCGGCGCAATCGGCATCACCGGCGACACCTCAGATAACGACGAGGCAGCGGCGGTCGATGCGATCAATGCGGCAGACCTGGTGGCGGTACGCGACTGACCGCACGAGCCGACGTCGCGAATCGATCCCAAGAGCGAGGTTCTTCACGCCCTAGTACGCCTACGCGTTTCCCCCTGCACCTGCGCAACTGGGTATAGGCGCCGCAGCCCCAGCACCCCGACGTAGCGGGCCTTGACCGCCTGAGCCTTCTCCCCGGTGGGGTCGTAGAAGTACGCCTTGACCGTGCCCGGAGAGCGACCGAGACGGTCGGCGATCTGCCTGATCGAGAGGCTCTCGAACTGCCGGTAATGGCGTGCCAGGGCGACCCGCTCGGCGGCGCTGCGCAACCCGATCGCTTGCCTTGCTAGACGCGCTGCCCGTCACAGCCTCGCACGCTACCTCCGTCGATTGGCGTTTCCGTCGCGCTCGGGAGCTCGTGGCGCCGATAGCCGGACCCCTTGTCGGTGATGCAGGACGCTCCTCGGCGGAAGTGAGATGCGCTCTCTGCGATCAAGGCACGACTGCGGCTTGTCCAGCCGGTTTTGGCCTGGGCGCGAATTGAGTCGAGGGCCTCCGGCGTCTCGACGTCTCGTCGGGAGCTCAGGTCGGCGTATTCGAGCCTTGGTCCGTTTGCGAGCAACTCCCGGGCGCCGCGGTCGCCGGCTAGGCGCTCGATGGCTCACATTTGTTCGCGGCCAGGCACGACCCGATGGCCTGAGCGGACGTCCCATGGCTGCGCGCCCGCCTGGTGGCTCGGCCAGGAATCGGGCGATGGCTCGCGACGCTGTGAGGAGCGGCCGTGCGGGCGCTGGCGACGGACGGGGACCGGCTGAGGAGCCGGCCCCGGCTCTCGCACGCGAGTCAGGCGCCGGTGATCTCCAGCACCTCGCCCGGCGTTGAGGAGTTCGCGGCGCTGTCGCCGTTGTTGCTGACGTAAATGCTGCCATGGGCTCCGACGGCGATGCCGGTCGGCGCGAACAGACCGGCGATCGGCAGTTTGGTGACCTGCTTGCCGTTGGCGCTGATTCGGACGAGGGCACCCGGCGTACTCGCGGGGGCGAGCAGACCGCCGATGTTGTACTCGGAGGCGAGCAGGCGCTTGTGAGCGTCGAAGGCGACCGCGGTCACCGAAGTGAGCCCGGCTGCCCAGATCGTCGGCGTGCGGCCGGGAACCACGCGATAGATGTCGGCGGTGCCGGGCAAGGACGGCACGCCTCGGAGGATCCCGACGTACAGCGCGCCGTCAGGTCCGACCGCGACCGAGGTCGGCACCGCCTGGGCGTCGAGTGGCACCGCGGAGAGACCGAACACCCCGGCCGGCACCTGCTCGGGGAAGGTCGGGAACCGGGCGATGAGGCTCACCTTGCCCGTCTTGGAGACGAATACGATCGAGTTGGAGCCAGCGTCCGCGACGACGTATCCCGTTTTGTAGGGAACGACGTCAAACGGGTCGGAGTCGTATGTGATCTCACCGGGAACACCGCCGAGCGTGGCCTCGGCCTGTGGGTGGGCCGCGTCGAAGCCGGCGATGTGCGCGACTCGGCCACCGGCCATCTGGAAGGTGCCGAACACCGAGGCGGCCGGCGAGGGCAGCCTGGTGGCGCCGGTGGAGGTCGGTTGCGCGTCGTCGTAGAGGATGGAAAGGCGGCCCTTGGCATCGACGGTGACCGCCGAGGGACCGGCCGCCTCCGGTGGGTCCTCCTCCATGCTCGAGGCGAGCTTGGAGGCGACGACCGTGACGTGGTGCCCGCTGATCAGGACCACGGCGCCGGTCCGCCCGGTGCAGTACCTGGTCGTGCCCGGGCCCTCGGTCGACGCGCCGGTGATGCAGTTCTTCGCCCCGACGGGACCACCAGTGCCCGATTCTGCGACGTAGACGCCCCGATCGGTGACGAGCAGATGCTTGGGCGAGTTGAGATGGCTGGCGACAACGCTGACGTTGATGGCCGCGCCCGCGGTACCGGCGGCGGCGAGCGCGAGACCTCCGGTGAGCAGCGCGACACGGGCGACGGCCGCGAGCAAAGTGCGAATTGGCATGTTCGGCGAGCTCCTCTGTGTTGTTCCCACTCTTGCTAGGACGCCGGCCGTCCCAACACGGTGCCGAGGTTTGACATCACCCCGAACTGCCCTAGGACGACGGTCCCCGGAGGGTGCAATGCGATGTTGGTGACTCGTCGTCGCCGGATTTTGGTGATCGCAACTACCTGCACAGATCCACCTCGGCGGTCGAGACGTCCGTCCGCTATCCACATCCCCGCCGGGACGGCGGAGGTAGCGAACGCCAGAGGCATGGACCATTCCGTTCGGTCAAGCAACAAGGTGAACCCGAGCTCACGATGGGTCAGGAGCGGGTGAAAGGTTGTCGCACCATCTGGGTGAGCGGCAGATCCGACACCGGGCGCGAGCGCGCGTCCAAAGGGCAAGCTCGTTAGCGGTTCGAACCGCGCCACTGACTTTGGTCGCCGCAGCCACTGGCCGACGCTCGCGGTCGTCATCTCCGCCCGGCCGTCAGCAATCCGGCTTACCGCAGCACGACGACCGAGCCGGTCAGGCCTGATGGCGGGCAGCGGGCGTCCAGGTGTGGAAGCGGGTGGTCGGCGAGGTCAACCAATTCGAACTCGGCGTCACTGCGCCGATGTGCCTGATCCATCGCCCAGGGCGGAACCAACTCGCCTCGTCGGCCGGGACGGGTGCTTCCTAGGATCACACCGATACGGGTCATGTGAGTTCCTCGAGTGATGGGTGGACTTGCGAGCCGGCGCTTAGATTAGATCGAGGCGCATCGACTGCGGAACGGTGAGGTTGTGCTGCAAGTGAGGGCGTCGACATCGGCGGCCGCGAGCACGTCTGGACTTGCTCGAGGTCAGAACCGACCCGCCGGGAGGAGCCCGAATGACTGGTACAGGCGTACGTAGTCGACGGTGTCCCAATGCTCGGCCGCAACGCCGTCTTCGATGCGGAAGAAATCGGCGGAGGTGAAGTCAACGGGCGAGCCGCTCTGGGTGATCGTGCCGTCCCACAGGTTGATCAGGGCGACTCGTTCGTTCTCGGCGACCACGTGGGTCTGCACGGCGCGACCGTCGGGCATCGCCCCGCGTCCGATCGCCCAGGCGTGGCCGAATACGTCGCTTCCGTCCGGCGTCCATCCGGTGTTCTGCAGGTAGGTGTCGGCGAGCGCGTCGACGTCGGTGGCGACACCGGTGGCGATTGCACCCTCCATGAGACGTCGGCCGACAGCACGAGATTCGTCGCTGGAGATGGCCCGGCCAGTGCGCGGCGCATTGAAGGGAGTCCCCAGCCGTTCGACGAAGATGCCGTCCTCAGCGGCGGGAACACCGAGTAGTCGCTGGAAGTCCGCCCCGACGCCGGGGATGGCTCCGATCTTGACCAGGATGCGGTAGGTGTCCATCACAGGCCAGTGCTCGGTGATCTGGTCATCGCGCGTGCGGAGGATGTGGGACACCGAGGTCTGGACGGGCTGGTTCGTGGCGGCGACTCCGAGGTGCTCACCGGTGTGGGTTCCGGTCATGATCGTCCGCAGCGCGATCAGGTCGTTCTCCACTAGGACGCCGATGTTCTCGTGGACCTGGAAGTTCAACTCGCTGAACGCGTTGTGCAGGTCGGCGTCGTAAAGCTTGAGTCCTGTGCAGCTGCGGAGTCCATCGCGACCGTAGGACTGGAAGTTGCGTGCCAGGACACGATCGAGCGCGGCAGTGTCCTGGCCGTTGATCGCACTCACGAACGCCCGCGCCAGCTCGTCGGCGCGTTGGGCGGAGTCGGTGGTGTGGAAGCCGTCGAGACTGGTCCCTGCCGGTGTGCTTGTCATTTTCGGCGGATCCTTTGAGGGTGTGGTTGGGAGGGCGTTGCGAGCTGGAGGTTCAGGGAGTGCGAAGGCCGACGATTTCGAGCCGCAGGGCGTCGAGTTCGGCATCTGACTTCTCGCGGACCTGCTGCAGGATGTTCTCGGCGTCCTCGCCGACGGGTGCGCGGGTGGGAGCGGGTTGTTGCTCGGCGAGCTCGACGATCCGGCCCGCGGCGTCAGCGGCGCCGAGACCGCTGTTCTGCATTGAGTTGAGGGCCTCTGTGAATGTCGAGAAGGCTCCGCCGTAGAGCGCTCGTTGCTCCTCGGTCATCGCTTCCGCCGCCCGCTGCAGCGCGGCGGCGGTCTTGGCGGGACCGCCCGTGAGCATGTTCCCCGCTTGTGCGACGGTCACCCCGAGTCCCCACGGCGAGAGCTCTGCCCGGTACACGTCGGCCAAGGCCTCCAGCGCGGCCTTGGTGATGCTGGAGGGGCCGTTGAAGGGGAGCGGGAATCGGCCGGTCATCGCTCCAACGAAGATGATCCGCCCGCCGGCCCGACGCAGGCTGGGCAGCAGGGCTTTGGTCACCGTGATGCCGCCGAACACGTTCACCTCGAATTCGCGACGGATCGCATTCAGCGGCAGCACCTCCAACGGGCCGGGGGTGAGGATGCCGGCGTTGTTGATCAACAGATCGAGTCCGTGGCTTTGCACTTCCGCGCTGACGGCCTTGGCCCATCCATGCACGGCTTGCTCATCGGTGATATCGACGATGGCGAGTCGGATCCGACCGTTGCTTGCGCTGCGCAGTTCCTTGGTCTCGTCGGCGGATAGGGCTGTGCCGAACACTGCGTAGCCCTTGCTGTCGAGCTGCAGGGCCAGTTCGCGGCCCAGACCGTTACCGGCCCCCGTGATAGCGGCCGATCGATCGTCGTTTGGCTCAATAGTCGTCAAGACTGAACTCCTATCTGTTCAGCGGAGTGGCTAGGCCCCTCCGCCCATAGGTCTTTTGATCTGTGTGGGTTCAGGTGGACGGCGGTTCGACAAACACGTACAGCGCCCGAATGCGGTCGTTGGCAATTGGGCCGAGGCGGTGCTGTACAACGGCCTCGGCCGGTCAGCCGCGTCTCGTGAGTGATTGGCTCGCCGTCGGGTTCGGAGTGCCGATCGTCCATTCGACCGTCAACGTCGCGTCCGGCCAGCAGCAGCCGACCGTGCCCGAGCTCGCCGAACTGCTCGAGGACAGCCCACCGCTGGACCGCACGACAGTGAACTCCTGGGAGGACACCGAGTTCGTGCAAGCGGTCCGCGCGACCGGGCGCCGGAAGCTCATCTTCTGCGCGCTCTGGACCGAGGTCTGCATGGCGTTCACGGCGCTCGACGCGCTGCGGCAGGGCTATGAGGTCTATCCCGTCGTGGACGCGATCGGCGGCACCTCGCTCGAGGCGCACCGCGCCGGGCTCGAGCGGGTCGTCCAAGCCGGAGCGCAGCCGATCAGCTGGGTATCGCTCGCCTGCGAACTACAACGCGACTGGGCGCGCCTCGAGACGGTCCCCGCGATCGTCGAGATCGTCCTCACCGACCGCCTGTTGCAAGAATGAGCGCCACCGTCGACCTTCACCACCATGTCATTCCCGACTTCTATTGGGAGGCCTCGAACGAGGACGGGAATGCCGCAGGAGGCATCAATCCGCCTCCCTGGAGTCTCGATGGCGCGATCGCGTACCTCGACGAGGCGCGGATCGACGTCGCGGTCCCGTCGATCAGCACGCCAGGCGTGCACCTCGGTGACGACGCGGCGGCGCGGACACTCGCACGTCGCGTCAACGAGTACCTCGCGGACCTCAAGCGAGACCGTCCGGACCGGTTCGGCGGATTCGCCGCGCTTCCGCTACCGGATGTCGAAGGGTCGCTCGACCAGATCGAGTACGCGTTCGACGTACTCGAGCTCGACGGCGTGTCGATGATGACCAACGCCGGCGGCAGCTATCTGGGAGACAGCCGCTTCGATCCGATCTTCGCCGAGCTGCAGCGCCGCGCGGCGGTCGTGTTCGTTCACCCGACCGCTTCCCCCGATCCGATCGCGCACACCCTCGGTCTCCCTGACTCGCTCCTCGACTACCCGGTCGACACGTCGCGAGCGATCGCGAAGCTCCACTACAGCAACACGTTCGCCCGAACGCCGGACGTCAAATACGTGTTCGTGCACGCCGGCGGCACGATCCCATACCTCGCCGCGCGCTTTGCGACCGTCGATCAAATGGACGTCATCCCAGGGGAGCAGGAGCGGGGGGCGTTCGCCGATGTCCTCCCTCGGCTCTACTGGGACACCGCCTCGGCGTTCAGCGACCCCGTTCTCCACTTCCTGCGCTCCGTCACGGGACTCGGCAACGTCATGTTCGGTACCGATTATCCGTACCCCCGCGACGAAATCTCGATCGCCGGCCTGCGTCAGCTTCAGAACACCGCAGAGCTTGACGACGGCGAGCGCGCCGGCCTTCTGGGTGAGACGGCGTGTCGCTTGATCCCGCGGCTCGCCCGCCAGCCCGCGCGCTGACGTGTCAATCGCCAAACCCTACAAGTGGAGGTGCGCATGACGACTGAAACGGTTGGAGATTCGGTCGCGGGCCAGCCGCCGACAGACACAAACGCAATCGCTCAGCATTGGATCGGCGGCGAATGGATCGGGTCCGACACTGTCTCAGAGTCGACTAACCCGGCTACAGGGCAGGTGTTGGGCCGATGGGCCGACGGCGGGGAGTCCGAGGCACGCGCGGCGGTTGCGACTGCACGCCGTGCGTTCGAAACAACGCCCTGGTCTCGGGACCGCGGGCTTCGCAATCGAGCCCTGAGTGAGATGGCCGATCGCTTTGACGCCAACGCGGAAAAGCTCGGGCGGCTGGTGACGATGGAGAACGGCAAGAAACGCGACCAGGGGATGTTCGAGTCAACGACGGCCGGAGGCACTCTGAGGCACACCGCGGGGCAGGCCCTAACCGAGACGGGCATCTCTGCCGAGGTGGCGCCCGGCCAGTGGTTCAGCACGTACGGGGAGCCGGCGGGTGTCGTCGGCGTGATCGTCCCCTGGAACGCCCCGGTCGCACTGCTGATCCGGTCACTTGCGCCAGCCTTGGCCGCAGGCAACACGATCGCGGTGAAGATGCCAGGGCAAACGGCGCTCGTCGCCAATCTCGTGTCCCAAATCATTGCTGAGACGGAGTCGTTGCCCCGCGGGGTAGTCAACATATTCACCGAATCCGGGAATGCGGGCGCCCCCTACCTGGTCGCCTCACCTGATGTGCAGGTCATCAGCTACACGGGCAGCGTCGCGGTGGGACGCACCGTCGCCGCCCAGGGCGCGCCCACGCTCAAGCGGATGAACCTGGAGCTCGGGGGCAAGACGCCGATGATCGTGTTCGACGACGCGGACCTCGGCCTGGCGGTTCCGCTGATCGCGTCCGCAGTGACGACGTTTGCCGGTCAGTTCTGCATGACCGGCTCCCGGATCCTGGTGCAACGCGGCGTGGCGGACGAGGTCCGCGCGCGCCTGGCGGACATTTTTCGGAACGTCCGCGTCGGCGACGGGCTCGCGCCGGACACCGACATGGGCCCGCTGATCGACAAGCCCACAGTGGCCCGCGTCGACGGGATGGTCGAGGAGGCGCTCGCCTACGCCAAGCCGCTCGTGCGCGGTGGCCCAGCGACGGAGGGCCCCCTCGCCGCGGGGGCGTTCTACCGGCCGGCTTTGCTGGAGGTGGAAAACGTCGACCGGGACATCGTCCAAAAGGAGGTTTTCGGGCCGGTCGCGACCTTCGAGGTCTTCGACACCGAGGCCGACGCCGTTCGGCGCGCGAACGCCACCGAAATGGGTCTCGCCGCCGGGATCTTCACTAATAACATCAACATCAGCCGTCGCGTGAGCCGCGAGATCCAAGCCGGAACCATCTGGACGAACGCATGGGCGGAGCTCAACGACGGGTTCGCTGAGGGCGGTTACAAGCAGAGCGGCATCGGTCGCCTGCGCGGCCCGCTCGCGATCGTCGATTTCCAGGAGGCCAAGACCGTCGTCCACTCCGTCCCGCCGCTCGCGAGCTAGCCAGAGCACACAGACCGGGGCAACCGAGCGCCGCATTCGGATCCCTCATCCAATCCAGCAACAAGGAGAACGAACGTGTCTGCCAGTCCCATTGAGGTCGTCGGCCGGTGGTTGCAGAACTTGGTCGACCCTGAGGTTGTCAACGAGCTGGTCGCCTCCGACGCGACGTATGTGTCGCTGAACACCCACAATCCGGAACTGAAGAAGATCATGCCGTGGACCGGCACCTCACGCGGGCCCGAGGCGTTCCTCGCCAACCTCGGCGCGATGTTCACTCGGTGGGAGAACCAGGCGTTCAACGTGACCACGATGTTCGCGTCCGACGAGAACGTGGCCGCGTTCGGCGACTTTCGCTACAAGTCGAACTCGCTGGGGAAAGTGGTGAGCTCCCCGTTCTCGATCCTCGTGAAGGTCCTCGACGGGAAGGTCACCTACCTCCAGTTCCAGGAGGACAGCTACGCCACCGCGTCCAGCTTCCGCAAGGACGGCACCTGGGTCGTTCAGACGGAACCTGATGCCGAACCGTTCCAGGTGTGAGATGACCGTCGCAAACTCGGATCAACACGGGACGAGTCATGTCCTGTACAGGCTCGATGCCAGCATTCGCGTGGAGGGTTCTCAGAGCCGTGCGATCGCCGACATCGTCGAGCAAGAATGGCGCAACGCACACCCTGAGGAGCCGATCATCCGCCGACACATCGGGGTCGACCCAATCCCCGCGACGGCGTGGGCGACGGCGGTGTTCGCCGGTCGCACGCCAGAGGAGGCCCGCACCGACGAGCAGAAGGCAGCGCAGGCCCTTGCCGCGACACTGACCGATGAGCTCGTTGCGGCCGACGCGCTGCTGTTCGCCGTTCCCCTGTACAACTTCGGCGTTTCGCAGCACTTCAAGGCGTGGGTCGACATGGTCGTCACCGACCCGCGCATGGCCGCCGGTGCCGAGCCCGTCCTCGAGGGCAAGCCTGCGGTTCTCGTGACCGTGCGCGGCGGAAACTACCGGTCCGGAACCCCCCGCGAGGGATGGGACCACGCAACCGCATGGATGCGGCGCATCCTCGCCGACGTCTGGAAACTCGACCTGAAGGTGGTCGAGCGTGAGTTCACGCTCGTCGGCGTCAACCCGGCGCTGGACGAGTTTACGGATCTCGCCCATGAGCTGCGCGAGGAAGCCGAAGAGCAGGCTCGGCGGAGTGGTCGTCGGCTTGGCGCCGCAGTCGCGAGTACCTCGCGACTGCAAGCCGGCGCGTCGCGCTACTTGTCCCAATCTGACGAAGAAGCGGCATGAGCACGATCACCTGGTCGGAACGCGAGGAAATTGCCCTGAACGGTTGCGTGGGCTAACCCGTCGGCGGCCGGTCGCGCAGGGTCGTCAGGAAACCCGCGGTCGCGGTGATCGCCAGCGTGTTGAGTAGCGCCGTTCCGGCCGAGCACCCCGCCAGTGATGCTCGACTTCAACGCTCCGGACAGAAGGAAGCCATGAGCCAAACCGTCGACCTTCACTACCACATCGTTCCCGACTTCTATCGGCGGGCCGCGAGCGAACATGGGAATGCCGCCCCAGGCGGCATTCCACCCCGCTGGAGTCTCGACGCGGGGATCGCGTACCTCGACGAGGCCGGGCTCGACGTGGCGGTCTCCTCGACTCTCCTTTCGACACCTCGCGGGCGATCGCGAGGCTCCACTACAGCAACACGTTTGCCCGAACGCCGGACATCGAGTACGTGTTCGTGTACGCATGCGGCGCGATCCTTCGACCTCGCCTAAGACGACCAGCTTCGCCTCATCGGGGACTCCGGGAGGCAGCCGTCCTGCGACGCCGCGCCCGCCGCCGTCGATTCTGAGAATGCTTGCAAACTGATTCGCCTCATCGGCGCGCGTTCCGGGTCGCTTGAAATTGAGGAGCCCGTGCAGCACGGTGACGTGCTTGCGGAGCGATGCTCAGTAGATGAAATGCCATGGACGATGATCCATGCGACTCCTCTGAAGGTAACACGCGGTGAGTCGGCCGGGTCTTGGGCTTTGGCCTGACCGTGGTGCGCTGGGCGTCGCCTAAATGGCATCGCCGAAAGACGCCCTGTCGGCTGGCGAGTGCACTGTCCGAACCACGAATCGCTGGAATCAGGTGATGGCCGCTCACCATGTTAGCCCGTAATTTCGGAGGCACAAGAAAACGACTTTCGAGGGAGCACTCGCCATGATCAACGAACTTCCCACGGTCGGCCTACCGACTAACCCTCCGGGCCCGCTACGCAAGATCGCCCTCGAGGAACACTTCATGTCCCCGGCACTGGCCCACCCCTACTACGGAGATTCCTTCGGCGGTGAGTTCTCCCAGAACGGACGGACTGGATTCGTCCCCGAGTACGACGAGGCCGTCACCGCACGAATGGACGACCTGCGCGAGTCGCGCATCGACGAGATGGACGCTGCGGGAATCGAGGTCTCTCTCTTGTCCCAGACGATCGGGGGGGTCGAGGGGATGACCGATGCGGCCCTCGCTGTGGAGACGGCGCGCAAGACCAACGACTGGCTCGCCGGCGAGGTCGCGGCAAGCGACGGCCGGTTCGCAGGCTTCGCCTGCCTCGCTCTGCAGGATGTCGGCGCATCCGTCGACGAACTGCATCGCGCCGTCAACGAACTCGGGCTCTGCGGGGTCATGGTGAACGGCTACAGCAACCTCGGGGATGAGAGGCTGTACCTCGACGCCGAGCGGTTCGAGCCCTTGTGGACGGCGCTGGAAGAACTGCAGGTGCCGCTTTACCTCCATCCGCGGCTACCCTCGCGAGCCGTGCAGGACGCGATCTACCACGGGCACCCAGAGCTCGTGGGCGCGACGTGGGGTTTCGGTCCGGAGACGGCGACCCACACGCTGCGCATGGTGTACAGCGGAGTGTTCGACCGCCATCCGGGCGTGAACCTGGTCCTGGGCCACCTGGGCGAGATGCTTCCGTTCTTCGCCTGGCGCATCCAGCGTGGGTTCGAACTCAACCCCTACACGTGGCGGACACAGAAGCGCCTACAGGACTACCTATCGGACAACATCTGGGTGACCACCAGCGGCAACTTCAGCGACCAGGCACTCATCACGGCATTGCTCCAAATAGGCGCCGACCACATCATGTTCGCCAGCGACTACCCGTACGACATGGCCACCGACGCGGCCCGTTGGATCGAGCGGGCGCCGATCAGCGAGCGCGATCGCCGCAAGATCTGCCACGGCAACGCCGCGGCGCTCTTCAAACTCCCCGAGGAGTCAGCACGGCGGCTCAGCTCAGCCGGCGCGCCCGCCATCAGCACATCAGGTCGGTAGGCCTCCATTCCATGCCGTACCGCGGCAACCTCGTCGTCGGCGAGGCCTAGATAGGTCAGTGCCCAACCCGGATCAACTTTGAGTTCCACTGACATGGAGAAGACGAAATGACATCAGCCCGAGGGGCGTCTACGGGCTGCCACGGAGCCGTTGACGCGATCGCAGCTGGAGATGTATCTCAAAAGTTTGTTCCCCGTTTGTTCCCCGTGGGGACTTTTCGAGCGCTCTCACTTCGCGGCAAATAGCCCGATTTTGCAGGTAAATGTCCTAGTCGGGGAGACAGGATTTGAACCTGCGACCGCCCGGCCCCCAGCCGGGACGAGCCGCTTGAATTCGGCCCCGGAGAATCTTTCTCGTCGCTCGTCGTCTTTGGTCGGGCCGCGAATTCCGTCTGAACAGCGGGCCTCACTCGTTGCCGGCCCGGCGACTCTAACCGTCAGGCGCTGTCGCGACGTTCGGCGCCGCGTTCGGCGGCCTCAGCTCCGTCCATGCGGCGCAACAGGTTTCGCACCTGGCGCTCCCCCGGCGGCCCATCGTGCCATGAACCCCGATCCATACCGAACCGGCTGAGGAGCTCGCGCAACGACTCGCACAGCTCCACGCAACCGTCTTGCGCGTCGAGGTACCAGAGCCAAGTCAGATCGTGATCGTCCGGGTCGAGCTGCTCGACGAACTTCGCGGCGATCGATATCGCCACCATCGCGCGGTGAGATCGATGTTGCGCAATCCGGTCGTCGTACCGCTGTGCCTGCGTCCTTCGCCACCTGGCGGTGCCGCGCATCGTTCGGACGAGATCGGCGGGTGTCGCGGCTAAGGCGCTGGATGGAACAGAATTTGGGGCCCTCAATGGCGCCCTCGCGCCGTCTTGGTGCTCTCGCGCTGTCGCAGAAGTCGTCATTTTCCAGGGTATTTCTGAAGGTGAGCGAGGGGACTCGAACCCCCGACCGCCTGGACCACAACCAGGAGCTCTACCAACTGAGCTACGCCCACCGCGGCATCCTGAATCTACCATTGCCGGCGCCCCGGGACCTGTAGAGCGGCCGCGTTCTACAAGGCACGTCAGCCCCTGTGAGGTACCGTCACGGGGGCGTGCAGGACGCATCCGGTCCGCGGAAAGGGCCCGAACGCCCACCTGTGAAGACAAGCTGTCGCCACCGGAGACGGACGTGACTCCCGGCCCGGCGTGCGGACCCGTCGGAGATCGAGAGGAGCTGACATGTCCGAGCCGGGTTCTCTGCCTCCCCGTCCGAGCCTGCGCCGCCTGCGTGACGAGGCCAAGCGCCGGTGCAAGGCGGGCGAGTTTCCGTCGATCGCGCTGGCGCAACTCGCGGTCGCCCGCGAGTACGGCTTCCGCTCGTGGCCACGGCTGAAGTTCCATGTCGAGGCGGTGACGCTCGACGCCTCCGAGCGCGCCGCGGCGCTGATCGAATCGGCGATGTCCGCTGACCTGCGGCGAGCACGGGCGCTGCTCGACGCCGATCCCGCGCTTGCCCGTCACGACCTTGCGTGCGCGTGCGCTACCGGGGAGGCGGACCACGTCTCGCGCCGGCTGGCGGCGCGTCCGGGGTCGGTGAGCGAGCCCACGGGCCCGAGGGGCTGGGAGCCGATCCTCTACGCGTGCTTCTCGCGGCTGCTCCGCGGCGATCCGGAGCGCGCGCCCGGCATCCGCGAGGTCGTGCGGCGCCTGCTCGCCGCCGGCGCCGACCCGAACGCCTGGTTCGTCCACGACGGAGACTGGCTCCAGGTCGCGCTGTACGGCGCCGCCGGCATCGCCGGCGACCCCGAGCTCACGCGGATGCTGCTCGAGGCGGGCGCCGACCCGACCGACGATCGGCCCGGGCTTCACGGCAACGAGGTCCTCTACCACGCGTGCGAGTTCGCTGACCCGACCTGCGCGATGCTCGTGATCGACGCCGGCGGCCGGCAGGACTTCGTCGACTACAGCCTTGGGCGGGCACTCAACTTCCCGAACCCCGAGATGATCGAGATGTTCTGCACGCACGGCGCGAGGGCGTCGGACGGGCACCTTCACCAGGCGGCCTGGCGCCGGCGGCCGCCGAGGACGGTCGCCGCGCTGCTCGACGCCGGCGCGCCGGTCGACGCGCCGGACGAGCAGGGCCTCACGCCCCTCCAGGTCGCCGTCCGCTGGGGTGACGCCGCCGTCGCCGCGCTGCTGCGCGAGCGCGGCGCCGATCAAGCTGCGGTCACCGACGAGGACCGGGCGATCGGGAGGTACATGTCGGGCGGCGAGCCCACGGCACCGGGCCCGGTCACGTCGTCCGCGTTCGACGGGATGCTGATGCTGTCGATCCAGGGCGGCCACCTCGAGGCCATGCGCCGGCTCCTCCATGCCGGCGCCCGGATCGACGGCGACCCGGACAGCGAGGAGATCCCGCTTCGGGACGCGTGCTGGCGCGGCCGCGTCGAGATGACACGCGAGCTCGTGCAGCGCGGCGCCGCGCTCGCGTTCCGCGACGGTGGCAGCGCGATGGGTGCGGCGCTCCACGGCTCGCGTCACTGCCACCAGCCCGAGGGCGGCCCGTCGATGCGGACCGTCGACGAGATCCCGAAGGAGCCCTACGCCGAGATCGTGCGGATCCTCCTTGCCGCCGGCGGGACCGTGCCCGACCGGATCGGCGAGAACGGCGCCCGCGGGGCGATGCTGATCGCCGAGCTCGGCGTCGACCCGCCGGCGTGACCGCGCGGCGTGAGCACCCGCTGGCACACCTCCGCGTCGTGCTCGCGAGCCGACTGGTGTCATACGGCTCGAGCACGTGCGCGTTTGGTGTCGCGGCGGTAGAAGAACTCTTTCGCCGAGCTCGTGGTAGGGGACGCCCTTCTTGAGGACGTGGTAGGCGGCGGTGACGATCTTGTGGCGGTCGCGATCGTGGCCCTGGCGTGGCCGCGGCGGCTCTTGATCCGGTGGTAGCGGGCGCTGAGGTAGGTGCCTTTGGTGCGCACGACCGCCTTGGCGGACTCGGTAAGGGTGCCGCGCAGCCACTTGGAGCCTTTGTGGGTCTTGCCCGACCGCTGTTTGCCGCCGGACTCGCGCTGGTGCGGGCAAAGCGCGCCCCAGGAGGCCAGGTGCGCGTCGGTCGGGAAGCGGCTCATGTCCGGCCCGATCTCGCTCAGCAGCATCTCGGCGGCGCGGCGGTCGACGCCGGGGATCGAGTCCAGCAGCTCCAGCTCACGCGAGAAAGGGGCGGTCAGCTCCTCGACACGCGCAGACAGGGTGGCGATCGTCTCGTCGAGGAAGTCGGTCTGGGCGAGCATCTGCCCGACGAGCAGCGCGTGGTGGCCGCTGAAGCGGCCCTGGAGCTTCGCGCAGCGCGGGGATCTTCTTGCGCAGCGCGCCCTTCGCCAGGTCGGCCAGCACCTCGGGGTCGTGCGTGCCGGAGATCAGCGCCTCGAGCATCCGCCGCGCCGAGACGCCGAGGACCTCCAAGGCAGCCGAGGAGAGCTTGATCCCCGCGTCCTGCAAGGTCTTCTCGACCCGCTGGACCTCGCGCGTGCGCTCCTGGATCTTGGCCTGCGGTAATGGACCAGGTCGCGTAGCTCGCGCAGCGGGCGGGGCGGCACGAAGCTTGCCCTGACCAGCCCGTGCTCGAGCAGCTGACAGCCCCACTCGGCATCCGGAACATCGCTCTTGCGGCCGGGGACCGAGGGATCTTGCTCGGCGTCGCGACCACTCACTCCACGCCGCGCTTGGCGAGCGCGCGCGCCAGCCCGTACCCGGTCGGGCCGGCCTCATACGCGACCCGCACCGGTCGTGGCAACCCCGCGCAGAACGCGGCCACCTTCGCGGTCTCGCCGCTCATCGAAAATGTCTGCAACTGTCCAGTCTCGCCATCAAGCACCGCCGCGACGCTCTTCGTCGCGTGCACCTCCAAGCCTACGAGAGTTCTAGCCTTCGCCATGGCTGGTTCCTCCTATGCCGCGCGGGTGTAGCCGCGCGGCGTGATCACCCCACGAACACCGTGCGGGAACCGGGCCTTTGTACAGCGCGGGCCGGACGGACGGTCAATCCATATTGTCTGAGTCTAAGCCAAAGGATCGTCGTCTGTTCGTCGAGCGGCCGGCCGGACCTGATCGTCGCGGCCATGCGGGGCCGATGCACTGTGGCAGAAGCCGGTGCTGCAGTCAGCGGAGCCGTAACATCAGCTGAGCGCGGTTGAGGCCGCGCAGGACTATCAAGGTGAAGGCCGAAAGCGAATGCTAGATCGACGTGCTCTGCCCCTCGGCGAGCAGCCGCAGCTTTCGGCTGGCGACGATGTCGTGGCACTGCGTGAACGGCTCGAGCTGTTTGAGAAGGGGTTTGAGCATTCGCCGATCGGGATGGTGTTGACAAACGTGGATGGGACGTTCAACCGCCCGAACCAGGCGTTCGCCTCACTGCTCGGCTACGGGTCGCCTGGCGAGCTCGCCGGGGTCAGCTTCGCGTCGATGACGCACCCCGACGATGCGCGTGAGAACGTCGTTGCGGCGCGCGAGATGGCCGCGCCGGATCGCACCTACCAGACCGAGAAGCGGTATATACGTAAGGACGGGAGGATTGTCTACGTGTTGCTGGCGTCGACGACGATCTGCGACGCCGGCGGCGTGCCGCGGATGTTCTTCACGCAGGTGGAGGACATCACGGAGCGCAAGCGGGCGGAGAATGACAGGGCGCAGTTGGCTGCGATCGTCGGGTCGGTCGGTCGCGCGGTCGTCAGGCTGTCGCTGGATGGTCGCATCGAGACCTGGAACGCCGGCGCCGAGCGGCTGTACGGCTACACCGCCGGAGAGGCGATCGGTCAGCCCGCGGCGATCCTGCCGGCGTCCGAGCCAGCGGCGCGGGACGCGCTGATTGCGACCGTCGCCGCCGGCGGCCCGGCGTTGGATGTCGAGGCACGCGACATCCGCAAGGACGGCACGTTGATCGATGTGGCCGTGACTGACTCGCCGATCCGTGACGCCGACGGGCACGTAGTTGGGATCGCCCGGATCGCGGATGACATCACGCAGCGCAAGAATGCCGAACGCGCGCGCTCTCGGCTTGCGGCGATCGTCGAATCTTCGTCGGACGCGATCGTCAGCCTGCGCACCGATGCGGTGGTCGAGACGTGGAACGGGGGCGCACAGAACTTGTACGGTTATACCGCCGCGGAGGCGATCGGCCGGCACGCGCCGACACTGCTTGCCGTCGCGCGCACGGCACGAGCAACGATATGCGAGGCGGTGGTTACGCGTGGCGAGGTCGCGCAGCTCGAGGACACCGACATTTGCCGGGACGGCTCGACCGTGGACGTGTCGGTGACCTACTCGCCGATCCGTGACGGCGAGGGCACGGTGATCGGGATCGCGCGGATCGCGCGGGACATCAGCGAGCGCAAGGCAGCAGAAGCCAGGAGCGCGAGGCTCGCGGCGATTATCGAATCGTCCGCGGACGCGATCGTCAGCCTCGACAGCGACGGCCTGATCCAGACGTGGAACCGCGGCGCGGAGCTGCTGTACGGCTACAGTGCTGCCGAGGCGACTGGCCGCGCAATCTCGACGCTTCTCAGCGACGATCCCTCAGGGCGCGACGAGCTGCTGCGCACAGGCGCGTCCTCGGTGCTACGTGATGTGGAGGTCACCGACCTGGCCAAGGACGGCACGCCGGTGCAGGTCGCCGGCACCAGTAGCCCGATCCGCGACCGCGAGGGCCGCGCGACTGGCGTCTCGATCATTCTGCGGGACATCAGCGAGCGCAAGCGGCTCGAGGCCGAGCGCGATCGGATGGAGCTCGAGCTGCAGATCTCGCAAAAGCTCGAGGCCGTCGGCCAGCTCGCCGCCGGCATCGCGCACGAGATCAACACGCCGATTCAATTCATCGGCGACACCGCCGGGTTCCTCGGCGACGCGCTGCGGCAACTCGAACAGTTGATCGACGACTACCGCGCAATCATCGACGACGCGCACGCCCCGGACGTGGAGCTGAACGAACGGCTGCTCGCCGCCGAACAGAACGCGGATCTCGAGTACCTCCGCGACCGCATCCCGCAGGCGCTCGAGCGCATGCTCGCGGGAGTCGAGCGGGTCGCCTCGATCGTCCAGGCGATGAAAGCGTTCGGGCACACCTCGAACAGCGAACAGCAAGCCCCGGCCGACATCAACGACGCCCTGCTGACGACGCTGATCGTGGCGCGCAACGAATACAAGTACGTCGCCGAGGTGCAGACCATCCTGGGCGAGCTACCGCCGGTGACCTGCCACCTCCACGAGCTCAACCAGGTGTTCCTCAACCTGATCGTCAACGCCGCACAGGCGATCGAGCAGGCGCGCGGCGACGGAGGGCCGCTCGGCACGATCACGATCCGCACCGACGCGATCGACGGCATCGCCGTGATCTCGATCGCCGACACCGGCTGCGGCATCCCCGAGGAGCTCCGCTCGCGCGTGTTCGACCGGTTCTTCACGACCAAGGAAGTCGGTCGTGGCACCGGGCAAGGCCTGGCCCTGACCCGGCGGATCATCGAACGCCACCTCGGATCGATCACCCTCGAAAGCGAAGTCGGCCGCGGCAGCACGTTCACCGTCAAAGTCCCGATCGATGGGGACGGCGCGACGCCGAACGCGCACGAACGCCCGTCGTAGCGATCGCGTGCCGCGTCGAGATCGGTGTGGCCGCGCTCGTGATGTCGGCGCAAGCGCCAACGGCACCGGTTGGAACGTTGCCGAAGCAGGGGCGCTTGGCCGGCCTCCTGCTGATCGTCGCCGGCACACGGCTGATCACGCGGCGCTGGTCCGGAACGACTGCTTCTGCGGGCGCACATCCGTAGATCACCGCAGCGAGTTTCGCGCGGTCACCGATGCCGAGCCCGGGGCCGAGTGGTTTGATGGCGTCAAAGGAGGTGAATTGATGCCTACTAAGTCCGTTGAAACCGGCGCCCGCGCAGGTGACTGGATTGAGCCCCGTGGCGTGCACGGCCAGGCGCCGCACCGAGGAGAGATCATCGAGGTGCTCGGCCGCGAAGGACACGAGCATTACCGCGTGCGCTGGGATGAGCAGCACGAGTCGATCGTGTACCCAGCCGACGGCGTGATCGTTATTCCGGGTCCCGGCCGGCGCGGTCGTGGTGCCGGCAAGCGCGGGGCGCGCTAACCGTCACGGCGCTCCCGCTTTACGCGTGTGAGTGTCGCGCGGCACCGATCGGAGAACCGGGCGCTCGCCCGGCCGCGTTGGAGACTAGCTCGCCATGAGCAGGAAACGTATCTATCAGGAGTTGCTGCAAAATCGCAGGTGCCGGGTTCGCCGTCAGCGATCCCGCGGTCGGTTTCCGCGGCGGGACTAGCTTAGCTAGCGCCCCCGGCAGGACTAAACTGCGACCCACGGCTTAGAAGGCCGTCGTTAACCCCTGTATTTACGGCGATTTGAGCCCGATGAACCACAAATGAACCAAAGATCCTGGCGGAGCTCCGGCGCGGAGGCGCTTCAGCCAGGTTCGCTGGTCGCGCTCAGGTCTTGATCTTGTCCGCGAAGCGTTGGCGCACGGCCTGGCGCGAGACACCCAGGGCGACTGCGATCAGGTTCCACGACTCGCCGTGGGCCCGCGCGATCGCCACGCGCTCGCGGACCTGGTCCTCGGCGGCGCGGACCGCGTCGGCCGCCTCGACGATCGCTCGCAGCTCATCCGTGTTCCGGACTTCGATCGTCTCGGGATCCAGCTCGTCGAGCCGGTGGTCGAGCCGCTCGGCAGCGGCAGCGATCTCGTCGTCGGTGTGGCGTGGCATGGCGGGTGGGCTACAGAAGGCTCCGGAACTTCGCTCGAACCGGCATCGCGTGGATGATCACGGGGTCCTCGCCGTCGACATCGAGGATCCCCACCTCGAGGAGCGCACCGTCCCGCGCGGGACCAATCAGCATGGCGACCTCGTCGACGTCGAATGCGCGCACTGCGTTGCGAACGGCATGCCAGATGTCCTCATCAGGTACGTCGTGGTTGCGGGCCGTAGGAGCGATCCGCACTTAGACAAGATACGTTGTCTGGGGCATCTGTCAACAACGTCGCCGGGAGCCAGCACCGTCAACCGACAACGCTGCGGATCTGCTCGAACGATCGGCGGAGTGGATGCGTGTATCGGCTCGTCGCCGTCTGGACGCCGAACGTGTGCATCTACTCGAAGGTCCAGACGCGCACCGTTAGCAGGAGTCTTCCGTCGTGCTCCAGCCCTCTCCCCCACCCACGCCCCCGGCAGGACTCGAACCTGCGACCCACGGCTTAGAAGGCAATCCGCGGCGGTCGCCACCGTTATGCCAGCTGTGCAAATCGCCCGCAACCGATGGGGTTTCGCCGCTTTCAGCCACCGGTCGACCGCCCCTCGTGGTGGCGAGGATGTTCGGAGAAAGTTCGGACGGAGCCCCCAGGGGAGGCCACGCGATGAGCCGCAGGATCCGCTGCGCCCCTCGGCACCAGCCAGGGTTCCGAAGCGCGTCGGCCAGCTTCACCGGCGCCGGGCATGGCCAGCGCACCATGGCTCACGGGCGAGAGCTGAGCAGGGGACCGCGCCGACGGTCGCGCGAGCTCGGCGAATTCGAGTGCTGCTCGATGATCTGCTGAGAAGCCGCCGCGCAACTCAGCAGCCGGTCATCGCGGACCGGGGCGGCAGCGCGTCGGCGCGCCGGCGTTCGCGCCGGGATTCGTGATGGTCATGATCGGCGCGGGATCGACACGCGCCGCTGGCTGCGCTTGGCCGACCGCAGCCGGGTCGGCGCCTGCTCGGAGGATGCAATCCGCAGCCCTCACAACCAAGCGGCACTCTTGGGTGGCGACGCGCGACGAGTGTCGCAGTTCGTCCAACGCGACAACGCGAACGCACGAGGGAGGGAGGGCGTGACCCGCACAGCGCTGCGCAAGCGCCGCGCGCAGAGTCGCCACCGCGCTCATGTCTCTGCTGCGAGCCGCGCCGCCACGGAGCCGGCGATGTCGTCGCGGTAATCCTCGAGCCCCGGCACGGTGGCGCCGGGCACCTTGCCGCGGTCATCGATCTCGCGCAGCTGCAGCGCCAGGCGCCAGTCGGGGTTGGCTCTGAAGGCGCTGATCTCCTCCTCGGTCATCGGGCCGCCCTGCCCGACCAGCGTCCGCGCGGAGACCTGGCTGAGGCGCGCCCGATACGCGGGATCGGTCGCGACGAGGTAGCGCTTGGCCGCCACGTGCTGTTCGGCAAGCCAGGCGATCCGAGCACCAACGCGCGGTGCGAGCCATCTCGATGCCGCCTGGCCGTGGTGCTCGTGCGGGCCGTCGTCATATGGGATCCCGGCCACCGCGGGTGCTCGTGCGATGTCGTGCAGCAGCGCCGCGACCACGAACTCCCTGTCGCCGCCCGCGTCGCGCGCCAGCGCGGCGCACTGAAGTGCGTGCTCGAGCTGGTCGACCGGCTCGCCGTCGTAGGGAAGGCCTTTCATCGACCTGCACGCCTTGATGATCTCCTGTACCGCGTCCTCCAGGTGATCACCCCCAGGGCAGTGTGTAGAGCTTTACGAACGTCATCGCGCGCGTGGCTTCGCGCACGCCTTCCTTGATCCCCAGACCGCTGTCACCGATGCCCCCGAAAGGCGTGAGCTCGGTGCGCCATCCCGGCACCTCACGGACGTTGACGGTGCCGGCGCGAAGCTCCCGGATGCAACGGGCAATCGCTCGCCAGTCAAACGTGCAGACCGAGCTCGAGAGCGCGTACGGGGTGGCGTTGGCCGTCGCGATCGCCTCGTCCAGATCGCGCACACGGATGATCGGCGCGACCGGCCCGAACGTTTCGCGTGCAACGAGCTCGGTGTCGACGGGCACGTGATCGAGCACCGCGGGAGTCAGGAGGGCGCCGTCGCGCTCGCCGCCGGTCAGGAGCCTCGCTCCAGCCCGACGCGCGTCGATGATCCGCGCTTGGATCGTCGATGCGGCCCGCTCGTTGATCACCGTGCCGACGTCGGTCTCCTCGTCCATCGGATCGCCGGCCCGCAGGGCCGCAGCACCCTCAGTTACCCGCTCGGCGAGCGAGTCGGCGATCTCGTTGACCGCGATGATCCGCTTCACGGCGGTGCAGCGCTGGCCTGAGTTGCCGAACGCGCCCGCCACCGCGAGCCTCGCGGCTTCGTCGAGGTCTGCGTCGCTGAGAACGATCAGCGGATCGTTTCCGCCGAGCTCGAGCACACCGCGCCGATACCCGAGCCGCGCCGCGATTGACTTGCCGACCGCGACACCGCCCGTGAAGGAGATCAACTCCACGGCCTCGTGCACGAGGAAGGCGTCGACAATCGCAGCGGGATCGCCGCACACGACCTGCACGACGCCGCCGGGCAGCCCGGCCTCGGAGAGGATCTCGCCGAGTCGGAGCGCCGTGAGCGGCGTCCTCTCCGATGGCTTGATGACGATCGGCGCGCCCGCAGCGATCGCGGGCGCGAGCTTGTGCGCGACCTGGTTCAGAGGGTGATTGAACGGAGTAATCGCCGCCACCAAGCGCACCGGCACCCGCAAGGTGTAGGCGCGCCGATCGCGTCCGCCCGAGGAGACATCCCCGGCGAACACTTCGCCGTCATCGCGCAACGCCTCGATCGCCGCGAACCGGAAGACGTCGACTGCGCGCGTGACTTCGTGAATGGTGTCCTTCAGACAGAGGCCCGACTCAGAGGAGATCAGCACGGCGAGGTCGTCACGGGACTCTTCCAGGCGCTTCGCGACGCTGAATAGGATCTGTGAGCGCTCGTGGCGCGAGAGACGCTGGCGCTCGCCGGCGGCGCCGCCCGCGTCGAGCGCACGCTCCACCTCTTGTGGGCCGCTCACGGGCGCCTCGCCGACGAGCTCCGACGTGTAGGGCGAGTGCACAGCGATTGTGGCCGGCGAGCTCATTTCGTGTGGTTCAGTAGCAGTTCGTGGAGGTCGCTGTTGCGCAGCTCGCGTCCGCTCAACGCGTCCGCCGACACCCGTTGGCAGAGGATCATCGGTACCGGGCGCTCGTGCAGGCCGCCGTGCGAGCGCAGCGTCCCGGTGAGTGCGCTCAGATCGTGGGCCTCGCGCGATTTGCCGAGCACCGTGTGTGCGTCTGCCAGCACCACCAAGTCCCCGATCCGGTCGGCCGGGAGATCAAAGCTCGCAGCCGCGGCGTCACGATCGAGCACACCCTCCACTCCGCTCAGCGACGCCAGTGCGCCGCGGGCGCGATCGAGCTCGCCGAGATCGTCGAGATGCACCCAGGCGAGCGATCCGAGAGCCGCGTGGTGGACGACGTAAGGGTCGGTGATCGGGCACAGCGTGTGTCCGCTGTGCACATCCGCCGCGGCCAGAGCCTCGTCGAGGAAGCGAACGTTCGGGGTCCCGTCGGGGCGTGCCTTCGCCCCCATCCCGTGGTCGGCGACGAGTCCGACGACGAAGCCCGCGTCAAGTGCCCGGCCGAGCGAGTCGTCCACCGAGCGGTAGAACTCGTCAGACAACGGCTCGCCGGGAGCGGCGGCGTGCTGCACAAAGTCGGTAAGCGACGCGTACACGAGCGTCGCGTGCAGATGCTGCGCGAGCGCGACGGCCAGGTCGATCGTGTACGGCGACAGTTCCCAGTCGTAGATATCCGGGTTTGGTCTTCCGAGCACGCTCGTGATCGGAGTCCCGTCCGCGAGCGATTGCTCGTCGGCCCGCTCGGCGCTGAACGCGGGAACCCCTTCGGCGGCAAGCAACCGCCGAAGCTTGTCCTTGGCGGTCACGCACAACACTTGGAGTCCGGCCCGCATCGCTGACGCGTGAATCGTCGTGGCGCGCAGGAAGCTCGGGTCCGTGAGCTGAACCTCCCGGCCCTCCGGGTCGCGGTAATGGTTGCCGGCGATGCCGTTGCGCGCGGCCGACACGCCGGTGACGATCGCGACGTTATTCGGGTTGGTGAAGGTGGGAACCTGAGCGCGGGCGATCACGTAGGTGCCGCCCGCGGCGAGCGCCGCCGCCAGGTTCGGCATCAGCCCCCGCTCGAGTGCATCGTCCACATAAGCGGGGTCCCAGCCGTCCGCGCAGATCGCCAGCACCGGGCGCGCGGGAGCGCTGTAGACGCGGTCGTTGGCCGCGAAAGTAACGCCCATATCCTGACTATACAAGTGGCTGGCACGGCCCAGGTCAACAACCCCGGGAAGTCACTGGATGGTCACATGTCAGGGGCACCACATACACTTGTATCTACAAGTATGCAGGCTCGCAACACGATCGAGGCGGACATCTGCATCGTCGGAGCGGGGATTGTCGGCCTGGCTCATGCCCACGAGGCAGTAGCGCGCGGCATGCGGGTGGTGCTGCTCGAGCGCGGCGATCGGGCGGTCGGCGCGAGCGTTCGCAACTTCGGGCACTGCTTCTTCTCGGCGATGGGCGACGGGATCGCGCTGGAGTGCGCGGTGCGGGCACGGGAGCGCTGGCTCGAGCTCGGCCGGCGCGCTGGGCTGGCGGTGCTCGAGTCGGGAAGCCTAGTCGTCGCTCGTCACGAGGACGAGCTGACGGTGCTGGAATCGGTCGCCCGGGACGAGCGGCGCGGCGCGCGCATGATCAGCGCCGAAGAGATGGCCTCGCTGGCTCCGATTCCGGCTGACGGGGTGATCGGGGCGCTGCATGCGCGGCTCGACGTTCGCTTCGATCCCCGCGATGCGGTGGCCGCGCTCGCTTCACTGCTACCCGGCGAGGACAGAACGCGGATCGTGTGGCGGGCGCCGGTGCAGGCGGTCGAACCGGGCCTCGTCGAGAGCGCTGAGGTCAGCGTTCGGGCGCCCGTGATCATCGCCTGCCCAGGCCCCGACTTCGACACGCTGCCTGCTGAGCTTCACCCGGAGCGAAGCGGACTGACTCGCTGCAAGCTGCAGATGCTGCGTGTCGCACCGCCGTACGCACGAAGGTTCGGCCCAGCGCTGCTGACCGGGCTGAGCCTGCTCCGCTATCCCGCCTTTAGCGCGCAACCGGGAATCGATCGCGTGCGGGAGCGTCTGCAGTCCGAGCGCCCCGAGCTGCTGACTGCGGGCATCCATGTGATCGTCACGCAGCTTCCGGACGGCGATCTGATCTTAGGTGACACCCACGAGTACGGCCTCACCGTGTCACCGTTCGCCGATGAGCAGCTCGATGAGATGGTGATCGCGGAGGCATGCCAGCTGCTCGGCGTCAAGCGTCTGGCGGTGCGGGAACGCTGGCTCGGCGTGTATCCCTACGCGCCCGGCGAGCCATTCCTGATCAGCGCCCCGCTCCCCGGCGTCCGCGTTGTCGAGGTTGTCTCCGGCGTCGGCATGACGACCGCGCTGGGGCTTGCGCCGCTAGTGCTCGACGAGGTGCTAGCCGCAGTCAGCCGCCCACGCTCACACGATTCTGGGCCGCGGCGTGCAGCGCGACGCCCGAGCGCGGAAGCGCGTCCTGGTTGTGAATCGTGATCTCGATCGCGTCGCCGCGGTTGAAGTTTGCCCATCCGGCCCGGAAGGTCTGACAGCGCGCTCAGACTGGGCCGATCACGTGGCCAGACGGGCGCGCACGCTCGAGGACACGCGCTCGATCACCAGCACGAACACGACGAGGATGAGGACGAAAGTGAGTACAGCCCTGTACTGGAACACGTTCAACTCATTGTCGATCAGGAAGCCGATGCCGCCACCGCCGACCGCACCGAGCGTCACTGCCGAGCGGAAGTTCGCGTCAAGGCGGTACATCGTCAACGCCAGCAGCGTGTTGCGCACTCCCGGCAGCACTGCGTGAGTAAACACCTGCACGCGCCCCGCCCCAGCGACACGCAGGGCGTCCACAGGGGTCATGTCCATCTCCTCGACGGCCTCGGCGAACAGCTTGCCTTTGACTCCGATCCCGTGGAACGTGAGGGCGACAGTCGCGGACCACGGTCCGAAGCCGACGGTGATCAGAAAGAACAGCAGCATGATCAGTTCGGGAATGGCACGCAGGACAGCCTGAGTCAGCCGCGTGATCTCATACAGCGACCGCGACGGCGTGATATTGCGAGCCGCCAACGGCAGCATCGCGATCGACCCAATGATCCCAAACGCGATGCTCAGCACGGCGATGCAGAGGGTCGTCACGGCTGCCTCAATCCCGGGCCAGAGCTGGTGGAGGTCCGGTGGCACGGAGTGGGGAAAGACATCGCGGAGCAGTCCCTTCTTGGCGAAGAAGCCGTTGACCAGGCCGGCGACCGACCCTTGGACGTTGGACCACGAGTAGATGAGCAGTCCAAGCACGAGCAACCCCGCCACGTAGCGCACCACTCGCCCGCGCCTGACGGTTGGTCGATCCGGAAGCGGTGGCGCTGCGACAGCCCCGGGACTGGCTGGGGCGACAGGAGGTTGCAGCGAGGACATAGTCAAGCCTCGTGGAGGTGCGCGTACAGGCCGCCCACCCGCTCAGCAGAAACGTCACCGCGCTGCTGATCGAACTCCACTTCGCCGAGCTTCATGCCGACCACTCGGTCTGCATGGCGCAGCGCGAGCTCGGGCTGATGCAGCACCGAGAGCACGGCCAGCCCGTCGCTGTGGGCGAGGTCCGCGAGCAGCGCCAGGACCTCTTCGGCCGCGCGGGGGTCGAGCGCGGACACCGGCTCGTCGGCGAGGATCACGGTCGCCTCCTGACAGTACGCGCGAGCGATCGCCACGCGCTGTGCCTGCCCGCCCGACAGGGTTCCGGCGCGTTGCCACGCTTTGTCGAGCATGCCGACGCGCTGCAGCGCGACGGCGGCTCGGTCGCGGACCTCCTGCGGGAAGCTCGCGGATATGAAGGAGCGGATCAGGGGCATCCGCCCAAGCGCCCCATAGCACACATTCTCGAACACCGTTGCCTGCTTGACGAGCGCGATCTGCTGAAACACGACGGCAGCCTCCCGCCTGGCATGGCGCAGCTCCTTGCCGTTGAGTGATGCGAGATCCCTCCCAAGCAGCCTTGTGCTCCCAGCATCAGGGTCGATCAGCCGGATCGCACACCGCAGCAACGTCGACTTGCCACAGCCGTTGGCGCCGAGGACCGCGAGCAGCTCACCGCGCTCGAGGCTCAGGCTGACGCCCTTGAGCGCCTCGTTGGCGCCGAAGCGCTTGCGAATCCCTTCAATCACCAGCGGAGCGTCCCGGGCGCTGGCCCGGGACGACTCCGACACGGATTGCGCTGCCGGCTCGAGTGTCACCTTGCCCGACGACTTGATCAGATCAAAGATTGGCGGTCGTGAGGTGAACCGTATTCGCGACCTGCCGCACCTGGTCGTACAGGGAGTCGCTCGCCGCGACCATCGGCCCGTTGCTGGCGGTGCCGAGTTCGCTATCGACCGTGGATACCTGCGCGGCGGTCAGCCCGAGCAGGGCGGCTTTGACCTTCGCCTGGAAAGCCGGCGACAGCGAACCGTAGACCGTGATTGGGTCGTTGATGATCGGCGTGGACTTCCAGATCTCGCGGTAGTCCGCAGCGTTGAACTGCTTGGCCTTGGTCGCAGACGCCTGCTGCTGGCTGTTGACCTCGGCCGCATCGACCGTCCCGTGTGTCAGCGCCAGCAGCGACGCCGTGTGGCTCCCTGCGTACTTGACGGTGACGCCGTGACAGCCGGTCGGCGTGCACTTGAAACCCGCCGAGATCAGCGCCGAGATCGGATACAGCCCGCCTGAGGTCGACGTGGTGCTTGACAGCGCGATGGTCTTGCCGTTCAGCTGCTTGAGGCTAGTGATCGAAGAACTCTTGGGCACCCAGATTCCAGCGGTGTAGGTGTCTGGCTTACCGCTTGTGTCGCCGAACGCGGCAACTGGCTGTGCGTTCGCGATCTGATGCGCGAGCACGTAGCCGAGCGGGCCGAATTCTCCGATCTCGAGCTGGCCTGCGCGCATCGCATCGATCTCGGCCACGTAGCTGTTCGAGATGATCAGCTGCACGGGGCAACCGAGCTTCGTCTGCAAGTCGCTTGCGAGCGACTTGTACGCGGCTTCAAGCGCCGGGCCCGTGTCATAGGGCTCGACCGCGAACCGCACCGGGTTGTGCGGGCAGGCGCTCGTCGACGGGGCCGTGCCCGCCGAGGTGGCTGACGCCGCGGTGGCCGACGCACTGGACGAGCTCGAGGAACTGGACCCGCAGCCGGCGAGCACGAGGCCCGCGAGCGCGACAGAAATCGCGACTGTTTTCATCGTCAAGGTACCCCCCGAGTTAGGTGTCGAGGCAAAACGATCGTGCAGGGCCCCGAAACTTGTCAATACAAGTCACAACAAGTTCACATGGGGACCGCCGCGCCGCCGGACACTGGCGCGTGCATCCCGGTTAAACGCGATCACCGCCCGCCGGTTCCCGCGACGAGCTTGGCACGAAGGGGCGATGTCATCGACACATGAACAACGAGTCCGCTCCCTGCAGCAGCAGGCACAGCAAGCACTTGCCTCTGCACTTCACCCGCAATGGAAAGGATCGGCGCAACTGCCGCGACCGCCACCTTGCCAAAACCTACTCAAGTCTGGCCCGCGCTCTGGACCTTCGCCACCATCGACGGTGGGTGAAACGAGGATCGAAACGCCTCGTTCACAACCGGGTTACACAGGCGCAGACCGCGTCCTGGAGGATCCGGTTACGGGTCCGGTCCAGGTCCCTCTCTCATAAAGGCGGTAGTTCATGCTCAGATCCCGAAAGGCGAACCGCGTCGACGTAGGTTTGCAAGTCACACGACGACGCCGACCAGTCTCGAGCGTCCGTTTCGGGGTCTTCGGCGGGGCCAAGCACCGACGCCGCATCGTCGGGGTCGGCGCGACAGCTGTCGTCCTCGCCGGCGCGGGACTGAGCTACGCCTCGACAGTGGTGTTTGGCCAGAACCAGGTCGGCACCCAGTACGCCAACGGGATCCAGGTCTCCGACGACCAGATCCTCAAGCCGATCGGTGACCGTCTGCTCACCCAGCTCGGCAAGTTCATGGGCTCGACGGTCAGCCCCAACGGGCGATTTCTCGCAGCGACCAGCACCGACAAGTCGGTGGTACTACAGATCTTCGACCTGTCGAGCTACAAACTCATCTGGACGGTCGGCACCGCGCCCGGGCTTAGCCAGGGCCTCTCCGATGGGACCGTGGGACAGGAAGGCCCGACCTACTCGCCGGACGGCCAGTACCTCTGGCTTCCGGAGCAAGACGCCGTGACTCGGTTCCCGGTCAACGCTCAGGGCACGCTTGGAACGCCGACCCGCTTCCCGCTCCCGACGGTGGGCACCCACTACCCGCGCGGCATAGTACCGCCGACCGAAGCTAACTCCGCGCTGGTAGGCCAGATCGCGTACTCGCCCGACGGGTCCACCCTGTACGTCGCCCTCAACGGACAGAACACCGTCGTCGCGATGGACCCGAACACGGGTGCGATCGAGCACACGTGGAACGTCGGCATCGCCCCGCGCGAGCTCAAGTTCGTGGGCAACACGCTGTACGTGAGCGACGAGGGTGGCCGCCAGGCGAAGCCGGGCGATTTCACCATGGACTCCTACGGCACCGCGGTCCCCGCCAATCCCTATCTCGGCACGTCGACGACCGGAACCGTCAGCGTCATCGATACCGCGAACCCCTCGGCGCCGGTCGGATCCATCTTCGTCGGCCTCCACCCGACGGCGTTGTATGCCAGCGGCAACGCGTTGTTCGTCGCGAACACGAACAGTGACACCGTCAGTGTCATCGACACGACCACGGATCAGGTCGTGCAGACGATCGAGACCAAGCCGTGGCCGGAGTCCGCGGTGGGGTACGAGCCCGACAGCATCGCCCTGACCAAGGACGGCCACCTGCTGGTCACTTTGGGGAGGGCTAACGCGGTCGCGGTCTACCGCTACGACGGCACGCCGGAGGACCCGGTGAGCTACATCGGCCTGCTGCCGACCGACTATTACCCGTCGGATGTGGCGACCGTCGGCAATCAGATCGTCGTCACCAACACCCGGGGCATCGATGCTCGCGGCCCGGCCATTGTGACCTACAAGGGAGAGGGAACCAACCCGGTGAGCGGCCACGACACGCACAGCACCACCGCATCCCTGACGCGCTTCACCCTTCCCAGCGACGCGGACATCGCCCGCAACACGGCGACGGTGTTCGCGCAGAACGGTTGGGGCAACAACGACGTCCAGGAGGCCACTGCCCACAAGGCGGCGCCAGTCCCGGTCCCGACGCGCATCGGTGACCCGTCCGTGATCAAGCACGTCTTCTTGATCGTGAAGGAGAACCGCACCTACGACCAGGTGCTCGGCGACCTGGGCGAGGGCAACGGCGATCCGTCGCTCACGCAGTTCGGCGAGAAGACCACGCCAGATCAGCATGCGTTGGCCAGGCAGTTCGGTGACTACGACAACGTGTACGACATCGGCACGAACTCTGCTGAGGGCCACAACTGGATGATGCAGGGCGACGATCCCGAGTACAGCGAGTCGCAAGCGGGTGAGTACCAGCGCAGCTATGACACCGAGGAGGACGTGCTCGGCCATCAGCGTTCAGGCTTCTTGTGGACCGCCATCGAGTCCGCCGGCAACACCGCGCGGAACTACGGCGAGTTCGAGTACAACGAGGGCAAGCCGTCCGGTACGTGGCAGCAGTACTACTGCGCGGCCAAGAGCGTCATGAACGGTGGTGACCCCTCCCAGCTGACCGCCCCCGACTTGGACGGCAACTACGGCTCGGTGATCCCGTCGCTCAACGCGATCGCCGACCACCAGTCTCCACCGTTCGACCTCACGATCCCGGACATCTACCGCTACGAGATGTGGAAGCAGGACTTCGAGAAAAACGGTCCTGCCAACTTCAACATGATCTGGTTCTCCAGCGATCACACCGGTGGGCCGAATGACTCGGAGGCCGGGGTGGCCGACAACGATCTCGCCACGGGCGAGATGGTCGACACGATCTCGCACAGCCCGTACTGGAAGAACTCCGTCATCTTCGTGGTCGAGGACGACAGCCAGGACGGCGCCGACCACGTCGACGGCCACCGCGCCCCGGTCCAGGTCATCAGCCCCTGGGCCCAGCACGGCAAGGTGATCAATACCTACTACTCGCAGATCTCGGTGGTCCGGACGATCGAGCAGATCCTCGGCGCCCAGCCGGTGAACGAGAAGGTCGCTGCGGCCACGCCGATGTACGACGCGTTCACGCCCAAGCCCAACTACGCGCCGTTCAACGCGGTGCCGAACCAGGTCCCGCTCACGGAGGGCATCTTCACCCCGCCGGCCTGTGGTCTGGACACCTTGGGCAAGACCGGCGCCGCGGCGACGGCGCTGAACAAGGCGGAGGTCCAAAAGGTCGCGGTGCCCGCGAACGAGCAGGCCACCGCCGCTGCCTGGAAGACCTGGCTCGCCGGCCAGCACACCATGGGCAACGGTGCGATGCCGGACTTCGCCAACCCCGAGCAGATGAACCGGTTCACGTGGTACCAGGCCCACGGGTGGAAGGTGCCTTACCCCGGTGACTCGAAGATCTACGCTCCATCGCAGGTTCCGGGTGGTTACATCCCGAGCTCGGACACGTACTGAGGAGTCGGCGCACAACAGCTGAACAGCATCACAAGGTGATGGCCCCGCGGAGAAATCCGGCGGGGCCGTCACCTATTCCGTGTAATTCACCGGTTTGTGCCAGCAACATCGCGGCACACGAAATACCGGCCGGATAGGCAGGCGACGCCTTGTCATTAACCAACTATTCAACGAGCCGCCCATCGATTCCTGAGGCCGAGATGGCCCGGATGCCGCCGGCATCATCCGAAGATCGGAGGCACGGAAGGCTTGCCGTTCGGGGGCGCGGGATCAGCAAATCGTTTGGCGAGGTCGTCGCCCTTGACCGCGTCGACCTCGACATCGCGGAAGGCCAGGTGCATGGTTTGGTCGGGCCGAACGGGGCCGGGAAGACGACGCTGCTGGGCGTGCTTCTCGGGCTGGCCGAGGTCGACGGCGGGGACCTGGAGATTTTCGGCAGTCCGGTGCGCCGAACGCGCGCTTTTCCCGACGGGGTCGCGGGGTTCGTGGATGGGCCGGGTCTGTATCCCTCGCTCACAGCCCGGCAGAACCTCGCCGCGCTGGCTCGCTTGCGGGGCGACGGCTTCGACGGCATCGGCGACGCGCTGGAGCAGGTCGGGCTCACTAATGTCGCGGACGACCGCGTTCGCGGCTTCTCACTCGGGATGCGGCAGCGTCTCGGGCTTGCCGCCGCGCTGCTGACAAGTCCTCGGCTGCTGGTGCTCGACGAACCGGCGAACGGCCTTGATCCTGCCGGCACCCGTCACGTGCACCGCGTACTGGCCGGGCTGGCGGCGCGCGGCACCGCGGTCGTCCTCTCCAGCCACCGGATGGATGATCTGGCCGCGCTGTGCAGCGAGGTCACCCTCCTCGCCACCGGTCGGGTGGTGTTCTCCGGCCCGGTCAGCAAGCTCGCCGCCGACACCGACGAGCTGGACTACCGGGTGCGTACCTCCGATCCCGCCACGGCCCGGCGAGTTGCGGTTGAGGTGCCGGCGCTGCGCGTGCTCGAAGACGACGATCTGCTCCGGCGCCGCGACGCTGAGGCGCTGCTGGTGCGTGGTGCGGTGCCGGCTCTGGACGAGCTGGTCGAGCGCCTGGTCGGCGCGGGTGTAGGCGTGCGCGAGTTCGCGCCTGTCGTGGCGCCGCTCGAGGCGGCCTTCCTGGCCCTGACCGCGCCCGCAAACGCACCGAGCGAGGATGAGGCCCTGTGACCGCCGCAGCCGTCACGCTACCGACCGCCGGCGCACGGCCGGCGCCCGTTCGGCGCGGCTACCGCTTCGAGCTGGTCAAGCTGCTGGCCCAGTGGCCGATCCGCCTGGCGCTCCTGGCCTGCTGGCTCGCCCCGGCGTTGCTCGTGGCCGTCATCAGTCAGCAGAGCGCGTTGCCGGCCGACACGCTCTTCGGCCGCTATATGAGTCAAAGCGGCTGGGCGGGACCGTTGGTGGTCTTGTCGTTTTCGGGCACCTGGGCACTGCCGCTACTGACATCTCTCGTCGCCGGCGACGTCTTCGCCACCGAGGACCGGCTCGGCACGTGGCGACACCTGCTCGTCGCCGTGCGGTCACCGCGGCGGATTTTCGCGGCAAAGGCGCTCGCGAGCCTCACGATCATCATGCTGCTCGTGGTCGGACTGGCCGCCTCGGGCATCGTCGGCGGACTGGCAGCGGTCGGCAACCGGCCGCTGGTAGGCCTCGACGGCCATCTGCTCGCGCCGGGGCAGGCAGCCGGTGCGGTACTGCTCGCCTGGGCCAGTGTGCTGGCGCCGACGCTGGCGTTCGCGGCGATCGGGCTGCTTGGCTCGGTGGCGTTCGGCCGTTCTCCGATGGGACTGGTGATGCCCGCGCTGCTCGCCTTACTGCTGCAGCTCGCGCAGCTGCTTCCGCTGCCCGTCGTCGTGCGCGTCGCCCTGCCGAGCTACGCCTTCATCGGCTGGCGCGGGCTGTTCACCGACCCCGCCCAGACCGGCCCCCTTGTCATTGGCGTGGCCGTCAGCCTCGTCTTGGCGGTAGCCGCCGCCGCGCTGGCCTACCGGCTGTTCATGCGCCGCGACTTCACCGACGTGGCGTACGACGGGTTCGGCCGCGCCGCTCTCGTGGGCGCCGTGCTGCCATTAGCGGGCCTGTTCGCGGTCACCGTTGGGGTGATGGCTGTCGCGACGCCGGCCTCCGGCTCAGGGATCGACACCACCAAGTTGGACCGCTCGCTCGCGACGGCGTACGCCCATCTGTACCGCATGCAGACCGGCGAGCTGCATCGTCCCGCCGTCACCGAGGCGGAACTGCGGACCAGCGCCTCCTGTGACAAGGGGGATGGCCTTGTCGCGGATGTGGGACCGGGCAACGACTGGCGGTGCGTCGTGACGTGGCGGCTTCCGGGTTCTGCGGCGGTTGGCTCGGCCATCTATCAGCTCGACGTCAGCCCGGACGGGCATTATGTCGCCGACGGTGACGGACCGGCGGAAGTCAACGGCTTCTTCCAGGTTTACACCTCGACCGGTGACATACCAAATCCACTTTGGCAGTTCAACGGCCAGGTCGATCTGTTAACCGCCATATCGCCCAGATTACCGCGCACGAGCAGCGCCACCTGATGGTCGAGCAGCCCGGTGCCGTATCCCCAGCCGCCCTTGAAGTCGAGCTTCCAGCCCTCGGCGCGACCTCGCCGATGCCCCACCGCTCCGAGGGCAGGCACGTGCGCATTGTTCCGCGTGGCCAGGCGGTTGCGACGAGGCCCTATTAGTGTTTCCGGGGCGTGCCCCCGTAGCTCAGCTGGATAGAGCGACGGCCTTCTAAGCCGTGGGTCGCAGGTTCGAGTCCTGCCGGGGGCGCTAGGCATGAATTGCCTGCAATATGCGCACTTTTGACACCGCTGCGACGTGTCACGGGCGACTCGCCCACAGCGCCTAGCGCGCCGAGGCGGCCTGCCGCGGAGCAGGCGATCGACCGATCGGGGCGCCCGGATTCGAACCGGGGACCTCAAGCACCCAAAGCTTGCGCGCTAACCAGGCTGCGCTACGCCCCGCTTATCGCGTATCGGAGTTTAGTGCCCCGGCCGCAGGTCCTGCGGGATTCGAGGCGCGCCGCCCAACCCTGAGTCGGTAGCCTCCGCGACGGGCAATGGCCGATGTCGAACCCCTGCGGGCGCTGCACTACAACCTGGACCGGACCGGCGGCCTCGAGGACGTCATGGCCCCGCCGTATGACGTGATCGACGGCGACCAGCGCGGCGACCTCGAGGCCAGCTCGCCGTACAACGTCGTGCGTATCGACCTCCCGGTCGGAAACGACCCGTACGACAACGCCGCGCGCCTGCTCGCGGCATGGCGCGAGGAGGGCGTGGTCGTCCGCGACGAGCAGCCCGCGCTGTGGGCGCTCGAGCAGGAGTACACGGGGCCCGACGGGAAGCCGCGCAAGCGGACCGGGTTCCTCGCGCGCGTGCGCGTGGAGGATTACGGCCCGGGCCGGATCCGGCCCCACGAGCGCACCCACCCCGGGCCGAAGGAGGACCGGCTCAGGCTGACCCGCGCCACGAAGGCCAACCTGTCTCCGATCTTCTCGCTGTACGCCGACCCAGCAGGCGCCGCGGCAGGGGTCCTCGACCACGCGACCGCACGAGAGCCCTGGGGAAGCGCGACCGACGACGACGGGACGGTCAGTCGGGTGTGGCGGATCGGCGACCCGGCCACGATCACCCGGGTCCACGACGCCTTGGAAGGCTCCGAGCTCCTGATCGCCGACGGCCACCATCGCTACGAGACCGCCCGTGTGTACGCGGAGGAGATCGGCGGCGAGGGGCCACACCGCTACGTGCTGATGTGCCTGGTCGCGCTCGAGGACCCCGGGCTGACCGTGTTCCCGACCCACCGGCTCCTTCGCGATCTGCGACCCGACCAGCACGAGACGCTCGCGGACGCGATCAAACGCGACTTCGACGTCGTCGAGCTGAGCGGCACCGACGAGCTCGTCCCGGCCTACGGGCAACCGGCCAGGCTCGGGTACATCGACTCCCACTTCCGCCGGCCGTGGATGCTCACGCTCAAGGACCAGGCGATCGCCGACGCGGCGCTTTCCGATCACGCCGAGCCCTACCGGCGCCTCGACACCGCGGTGCTCGAGACGCTGATCCTCAAGGGCGCCCTCGGGATGACAGACGACGACATCGATCACCTCGCGGGCCTTGGCTACGCGCGCGATTTCGACCAGGCCCTCGAGCTCGTGCAGGACGGCGACTACGACGCCGCGTTCTTCGTCGCCGCGACCCCGATCGAGCAGGTTCGGGAGGTCGCCGCGGCCGGCGAGAGCATGCCTCCGAAGTCCACCTACTTCTTCCCGAAGGTCCCGACAGGCCTGCTCTTCAACCCATTGTCGGAATAGTTCGGAACCTCTTCCAATCGGTAGTGGGACCACCGCTACGATGAGGGCTGTGACCACTTTCAACCAGCGAGGACCAAACCGATGAAGGCCACGGCGCGCCGCACTGCACGGACAGCATTCAGTCACCGGATCGACGTACGACATCATCGGCTGGTGGCCGACGAGCCCGCCGAGCACGGTGGCGACGACGATGGCCCGAGCCCGCAGGAGCTGCTTGCCGCGAGCCTCGCGTCGTGCACCGCGGTCACGATGGAGATGTACGCCAAGCGCAAGGGCTGGGACATCGGCCCGGTCGAGGTCCAGTGCGAGTACAACCCGGCCGAGCGGGGCTGCATGACGAACTTCAAGCTGATCCTGCGGCTTCCGAGCGACTGCAGCGAGGAGCAGGTCGAGCGCCTGCGCGTGATCGCGGCCAAGTGCCCGGTCCACCGCACGCTCGACGGCGAGGTCAGCTTCGACGAGCGCATCGAACTGGTCGAGCCGGCGGCGGTTTAGCCCCGGGCCCGCTCCCAGCAGCAACCCCGCAGGAACCCCGCAGGAACCCCGCAGGAACCCCGCAGGAAACCCCGCAGCGACCCCGCGGCCGACCAGCTGCTAGTCGACCACCTCGACTCCGGCCGCGCGCAGCTCCTCGACGGCGCGCTCCGCATCGCCCGCCTCCACCTCGACCGCGCGAGTCGCGTCCCGGTGGACGATGACGTTCAGCCCGGCGCGCTTGGCGTCGAGCGCGGTCGCCTTCACGCAGTAGTCGAGCGCGAGCCCGGCGACGTCGACCGTGTCGACGCCGCGCTCGCGGAGCAGCCGCTCGAGCTCGGTGTCCTCGAAGCCCGAGTAGCCCTCGCGGTCACGCGCCTGTCCCTTGTCGACGACCGCGTCGATCTGCCCCTCGTCGATCCCGGCGTGGAGCTCGGCCCCCGGCGTGCCCCGCACGCAGTGGACCGGCCAGGGGCCGCCGTGGGCACCGAAAGAGCCATGGTCGGCGGGATGCCAATCTCTCGTCGCGACTACGAACGAGGCGTCGCGGGCCAGCCGGTTGACGGCGTCGATGACCGCGTCTCCGTCGGGGACCGCGAGGGCGCCGCCGGGGCAGAAGTCGTTCTGGACGTCGACGACGATCAGGGCCCGCATGGCTCGCGAATATAGTCCCCGGATGCCATCCGGAAACGATCACCTCCGGGAGGATCTCCGGCGGGTGCTCCTTTCCACCGAGGACGCGCTCACGCTCGACGTGCGCGGCCGGATCGACGCGGCGGTGCTGGTGCCGCTGTACCTGGACCGCGGCCGGCTCCACACCGTGTTCACCAAGCGGCACGACGACCTGCGCCGCCACCCGGGCGAGATCTCGTTCCCGGGCGGGCGCTACGACGAAGGCGAGCGGGACCTGAGCGCGACCGCGCTGCGCGAGGCGTACGAGGAGATCGGACTGCCGGCCGACGCCGTCGAGATCGTCGGGGCGCTGCAGCCCACCCCCACGATCGCCACCGGGTACGCGGTGTATCCGTTCGTCGGCCTGATCGAGCCCGGCCGGACGTGGACAACGAGCGTCCACGAGGTGGCCGAGGTGCTAGAGCTGTCGCTGGCCGACGTGCTAGCCGGATACGGGCGCCGGCGGCTGATCCGCCGGGGCGTGCCGATCCGGACCGACACGTACGTCGTCGGCGACCACCTGATCTGGGGAGCGACGGCCCGGATCCTCGCCGACCTGTTCGACAGGATCGGGCCGCTGCTCAAAGCTCGCGAGCCGGGGCTCAGCCCTTCTCGATCGGCACGTTGACGAGGTTCCCCCACTCGGTCCAGGAACCGTCGTAGTTCTTGACGTCCTGCTGGCCGAGCAGCTCGTGCAGCACGAACCACGTGTGCGCCGAACGCTCGCCGATCCGGCAGTAGGCGATGATCGGCTCGCCCGAGAGCACGCCCTTGCCGCCGTACAGGCCACGTAGATCCTCGGCCGACTTGAACGTCCCGTCCTCCTTGACCGCCTGCGCCCACGGGATCGACTTGGCGCCGGGGATGTGGCCGGCGCGCTGGGCTCCCTCGCTCTCGTAGCCCGGCATCGCGATCAGCTCGCCCGAGTACTCCTGCGGCGAACGCACGTCGACGAGCGCATGGGCGTTGTCGAGCGCGGCGAGGACCTCGTCGCGCTTGGCGCGGATCGAGTCGTCGCCGGGCTTCGCCGTGAACGTCGTCGCGGGGTAGGCCGGCGGGTCGACGGTCGTCGGGCGCCCCTCGGCGATCCAGCGCTCGCGGGGGCCGTTCAGGAGCTTGACGTCGTCGTGCCCGTAGTACTTCAGGTACCAGTAGGTGTAGGCGGCGAACCAGTTGTTGCGGTCGCCGTAGAGGATCACCTGGTGGTCGCCCGAGATTCCATGGCCGCCGAACAGCGCACCGAAGTCCTCGGGGCCGAGGAAGTCGCGCTTGACCTGGTCCTGGAGTTCGAGCCGCCAGTCGAACCCGATCGCGCCCGGGATGTGCGCCTCCTGGTACAGCGTCGGGTTCTCATCGACCTCGACGATCCGGATCGAGTCGTCGTTCAGGTGCTGCTCGAGCCACTCCGGCTCGACCAGTACGTCGTTCGCATAGTCAGCCATTGCGTCCTCCTGGAAATTTTCGATCGCCTTTTACCTATTTCGAGTCTAGCGAGGAGCCAGCACCCGTTCGACCGCCTCCGCCGCCGCCTCGCTCCACGCCGACCAGTCCGCCGGATCGGCGTCAAGGAGGGCGTACGGGATGCGCGACACCTCCGCGCGCTCGCGCACCCGCGCGGCGCCCGCCTCCAGCAGCCCGGGGTCGACCGAGCCGGCCGCCTCGTACACGATCCCGCGCACGGTCGTGTCGAGCATGCGCGTGAGCAACATCTCCAGGCGCGTACCGTGGAGCGCCGCGAGCTGCGCCGGCGATCCCCTCGCCGAGCCGAGCAGCACGCACGCCACGCTCACGTGCTCGAGCGCCCGGGCGAGCGTCGCGACCACGTCCGGATCGCCCACGACGGCCTCTGCGCCGATCGCCTCGATCTCCTCCCGCCGTCCCGGGTCGCGCGTCGTCGCGCGCACCGCGTGTCCGCCCGCGATCAGCTCCCGGGCGAGCGACATCCCGCGGCACCCACAGCCGATGATCAAGCAGCGAGCCACTGGTGGGCTGCGCTTCGCGCAGCGTCCATGGGGCCGGGGAGAACCCCATCCGGACGGTGGTCACGCTTCACGGCGCCGCCGCTGTTCGGAGCGCTCTCGCAGCACCCGGGCCTCGACCTCGTCGGCGGTGACCTCGGGCTCGCCCCGCGCGCGCCTGCGCGCGTTGTGCGCGGCAACCATCTGGTCGAGGTCCTCGGCCTCCAGCGCCTCGCGCCCCTCGGCGAGCTCGCGGGCGGATTTGAGTCCCAGCTGCTCTAGCCCGGAGCCCGGGTAGTACTTCCCGAGCAGCCAGAACACGGCCACGACGGCCGCCAACCCACTGACCACCACCACTGTGAACGGGTCCACTGAGCGCGAGTCTACGGGGCATTAAAATCTCAGCGCAACTTCGGCCCCCAATACTGTGTTTTCAGGGGCGTTCCGCTAGCCGCCGCATGGTAGGGAGCCGGGAATCCCAGCGGAGGCATCCATAGTCCACGCTGGGAAAGGAGCCTCATGCGCCTTCGCCTTGCCGTGCTCGCCACAGTGGTGACAACGCTCGCGGCTATTGCCGTACCGAGCGTCGCCAATGCTGCGCCACGGCACAACCGCGGTCTTACCATCAACGCCATCCCGAAGCGGATCGATGCCGGCGACGGGGTGTTCATCTACGGTCAGCTGAACGTCGGGCCGGTGGCGGGCCAGGCGATCGTGCTGTACCACCACCTGGCCGGTTCGGGCCTCGGGTACACGAAGGTCAGCCAGACGACGACCGACGCACACGGTTTGTATGAGTTCACCCGCGCCGAAGATGTGGTTATGACCAACCGCAGCTGGTTCGTCCGCGAGCAGGGTGTCCACCAGATCCACAGTCGCACCGTGTTCGAGCGGGTGGCGGCGCTCGTCAGCCTGAGCGCGAGCACGCCGACCGCGGTCACCGGCCAGCCGATCGTGTTCACCGGATCGGTCACCCCCAATCATGCCGGTGAGCGTGTCGTCCTCCAGGAGCAGAACGCCGCCGGAACCAACTGGCGGAACCTCAAGGTCGGCCGGCTCGACGGCGGATCCAACTACTCGATCACCTACCGGTGGCGGTTCGCCGGAGACCATGTCGTGCGGGTACTGCTCCCCAGCGATGTCCGCAACATCAGCGGCAGCGCGAACCCGATCACCGAATTGGTCCAGCAGAAGCAGGTGGCGGGCTTCACGATCAACAGCTCCGACCAGCTGATCTCCTACGGTCAGACGGTCACGATCTCGGGCGTGCTCGACGAGCCCAGCTCAGCCACCACGCCGGAGGCCGGCACCCCGGTGACGCTGTGGGCGCGCAACGCCTATCAGAGTAAGTTCACCCCGGTCGCCGACACGACCACCGGATCGGACGGGAGTTACACCTTCCCGCCCCAAACCCCGGGGTACAACACCGTGTATCAGGTGCGGACGACGCTGGCTCCGCGCCGTCACACCGCGGTGCTGTTCGAGGGCGTCCAGGACGTGGTCACCATGACCCCTAGCTCGACGACCTCCGAGGTTGGCGGGAAGGTGACCTTCACCGGCACGGTCCTGCCCGACAAGGCCGGTCATGTCATCTACCTCCAGCGCCTCGGCGCCGACGGTGACTGGCACGACGAGGAAGTCCGGTTTGTGACCCACGCCGACACGTTCCAGTTCGGCTGGGTGTTCGGCAAGGCGGGCACGTACGAGTTCCGCGCTCGGATCACGGGCGACCGCGGGAACGTCGGCGGCGCATCCGCGCCGGTGACGATCCAGGTATCGCCGGCGACGAGCACCACGTCGCTGCCGCCGGCCACCTAGCCCCGCAAGAGACAGGGGACACCGCCGGACCGCAGGGGCGGCACCACTGCCGCCCCTGCTCCGGTAGCGTCCCGACCATGGACTTCGAGCTCACCGACGAGCAGCGCTTGGTCCGCGAGACGGCGCGTGCTTTCACAGACAACGAGATCGTCGAGCGCGCGCGCGAGAACGATCGCAACGAGCACTTCGACCTCGACCTGGTTCAGAAGATCGCGGCACAGGGCTACCTCGGGGCGATCGTCCCGCGCGAGTACGGAGGCGCCGGACTCGACTACCTCACGTACGGGTTGATCGTCGAGGAGATCGGCCGCGGCGACTCGGCGATGCGGACCGTTGTCTCCGTCCAGACGTCGCTCGTCTGCTCGGCGCTGATGCGCTGGGGAACCGAGGAGCAGAAGCAGCACTACCTCCCCAAGCTGTGCTCGGGCGAGTGGCTGGGCTGCTTCGGCCTGACCGAGCCCGACACCGGATCGGACGCCGCCAACCAGCGGACGCGGGCGAAGAAGACCGACTCGGGGTGGGTCATCAACGGCGCGAAGATGTTCATCTCGCTCGGCAACCACGCTCGCGTCGCGCTCGTGTTCGCGCAGACCGACCCCGACCTCGGGCACCGCGGCCTGGCCTGCTTCCTCGTCGACACCGAGCAAGCCGGCTACGAGCCGCGCCCGGTCCACCACAAGCTCGGGCTCCGCGGCTCGGACACCGCCGAGATCTCGCTGAGCGACGTCGAAGCTCCGGACGACGCGATGCTCGGTGAGGTCGGGAACGGCTTCAAGGTCGCGATGAGCTCACTCGACTCGGGACGCTACAGCGTCGCGGCCGGGTGCGTCGGCATCTGCCAGGGCTGCCTCGACGCCTCAGTCCGCTACTCGAAGGAGCGCGAGCAGTTCGGCCGGCCGATCGCGGCCTTCCAGCTGATCCAGGAGATGCTCGCCGACATGGCGCTCGAGACCGACGCCGCGCGCATGCTCGTGTGGCGCGCGGGATTCCTCAAGGACAAGGGTCAGCCGAACACGACCGAGACGTCGATCGCGAAGCTGTACGCGACCGAGGCCTCGGTGCGCTGCGCCAATGCGGCGATCCAGGTACACGGCGGCTCGGGCTACGTCGACGACTACCCGGTCGAGCGCTACCTCCGGGACGCGCGCGTGACGACGCTGTACGAGGGGACCTCGCAGATCCAGAAGCTGATCATCGGGCGGGCGCTGACCGGGATCAACGCGCTCGTTCCCGCGTGAGCGCCCCGGGCGCCATCGGCGTCGCCGGCGCGGGCACGATGGGCGCCGGGATCGCCCAGCTTGGCTGCCTGTCGGGTGCGCGCACGCTGCTGCACGACCCGGACCCCGAGGCGCTCGAGCGCGGCCTCGAGCGAATCACGGCCCAGCTCGAGCGCGGTGTCGAGCGCGGGCGGTTGAGCGAAGCCGAGGCGGCGGACGCGTCCGGCCGGCTCGCGGCCGCGCCGGCGCTCGAGGACTTCGCCTCGTGCGATCTCGTGATCGAGGCCGCGCCGGAGCGCCTGGAGATCAAGCGAGAGCTGTTCGCGCGCCTGTCCGAGCAGGTCGTCTCCGATGACTGCGTGCTCGCGACCAACACCTCGTCGCTGCTCGTGACCGCGATCGCGAGCGCGGCCAGCCGGCCCGAGCGCGTCGTCGGCATGCACTTCTTCAACCCTCCGCCGGTGATGCGCCTGCTCGAGGTGGTCGCCGGCGAGCAGTCCTCGGAGCAGGCGCTCGCGCGAGCCCGGGCGACCGGCGAGGCGATGGGCAAGCACGTGATCGTGGCCGTCGACGGCCCCGGGTTCCTCGTCAATCGCTGCAACCGGCCGTTCGGCCTCGAGGCGCTCAAGCTGCTCGAGGAGCGGGTTGCGCCGCTCGAGGAGATCGACCGCATCTGCCGTCTCGCGGGTGGCTTCCGGATGGGCCCGTTCGAGCTGATGGATCTCGTCGGCGTCGACGTCGGGCTGGACGTGTCGCGATCGTTCTACGAGCAGAGCTTCGGGGAGCCGCGCTGGCGCCCGTCGCCGATCACCGTCCGGACCATCGCCGCCGGCCGGACCGGCCGCAAGGCCGGGCGCGGCTATTACGACTACGGCGCCGGACCGGGTCGGCACCGCGATCCCGATCCCGAGCCGCGCCCGGCCGGAGGCGGCGACGGGCTGGTCGTGATCGCCGGCCACACGCCTCTCGCCCACGCGCTGGCAGACGCGGCGCACGACGCCGGGTGGGACGTGGCCTCACCCGAGGACTCGCAGGAGCTCGAGGCGCCGTTCCTGATCCTCGACGCGACGCCCGGGCAGGACCCGGGCGCCCCGCTCCAGGGCGGCCCCCAGGCGATCTGCTGCGCCGCCGGCTCGCTGACGACGCTCGATCCCGGCGGCGGCGCGGTCGGGTTCCACGCGCTCGTGCCGCTCGAGGAGGCGGCCCTGGTCGAGCTGACCCGGGGCCCCGACACCGCCGAGTCCGCGGCCGCGGCCGCCGAGCGGTTCTTCGAGACGCTCGGCAAGCACGTCGCGTGGGTCGCGGACGCGCCCGGCCTGGTGCTCGGCCGGATCGTCTGCCAGGTCGTCAACGAGGCGGCGTTCGCGGTGGCCCAGGGGGTCGGCAGCGCCGCGGACGTCGACGCCGGAATGGTCCACGGGCTGAACTATCCGCGCGGGATCCTCGCCTGGGCCGACTCGATCGGCCTCGACCACGTCCTCTCCGTGCTCGACGGGCTGTACGAGGAGCGCCGGGAGGAGCGCTACCGCGCGTCCTCGCTGCTGCGCTCGCTGGTGATGTCCGGGCGTCTCGGCAGCCAGACCGGCGAGGGCTTCTTCGCGCACGATGGGTGATTCCGTCAGGCCGACCTAAATGTCGCGGTCGGGGCAGGTTCCTTTCGCAATTTGGGCGAAGTTCGTCCCCGCTCGTTACTCTCGCATCACCTTTCTGGACGAATTGGCCAGTTAACCCGAGTTCGCTTTAGTGCGAGGAGGTTCGTGACGATTCTTACCTTGATGCCGCCCTTCACGCGATCACGTCAATCCCGGGCCGGCCGGCGTCGCCCCGCCCGCCTTGTGATCGCGCTCCTCTCGCTCCTCTGCGCGTTAGCGCTGATCGTCGTTCCGGGCGCGACCGCCACGACCTCCCGCAGCGGCCACCATGTCCGCGCCCGGACCGCGAACGCGTGCGCGGACGCGAGCGCGAGCGTCGGGCAGACCTCGATCAAGCTGCTGCGAGGCGCCGTCGTGTGCCTGATCAACCAGCAGCGTACCGCGCGCCATCTCCCGCCCCTGAGGGCCTCGCTGCTGCTGGACCGCTCCGCCCAGCGCTGGACGGACTCGATGGTCGCCGGCGACGTGTTCAGCCACGGGACGAACTTCGCCGCGCGGATCAGCGCCGTCGGGTACGTCTGGCAGGACGCCGGCGAGAACATCGCCACCGGCTTCCAGACCCCCCGTTCAGTGGTCGACGCGTGGATGGGGAGCACCGACCATTGCGAGAACATTCTGAATCCGACCTACCGCAACGTCGGGACCGGCGTCACCGCCCACGTGGTCAGCGGCTGGGCCACCGGCGCCGGCACGTGGACCCAGGACTTCGCACTGAGCATGAACCAGTCGCCGCCGTCGGGCAACTGGGGCCCGGCGCACGACTGCCCCTATTAGCGGGCTCCGGTGCGTGTCCGCATCGGGTGACCGCGCGACCCCACCGAGGTTGTTCGGCCTCTGCCTCGAACGCGAGTCACCCGAGTGGGACACGCACCTACGCAGCTGAGGCGAGCGGGAGCATTCGACGCGATCCTGTCCGGATGGGGGACAAGGCCCCACGGATGCCGAGCGAAGCGAGGCCCTGCTCAGGACCTGGCGGCGGCTACGTCCTCGGCGCCGGCCGCGTCGGCGACCGGAAACGGCGTGTCGCGCAGGTACCACTCGGCGTCGAGTGCCGCCTGACAGCCAGAACCCGCGGCCGTCACCGCCTGGCGGTAGGTGTGATCGACGAGATCGCCCGCGGCGAACACGCCGGGGATGCCGGTCAGCGTCGAGCGCCCCTTGGTGACCACGTAGCCGGCAGCGTCGGTCTCGACCTGGCCCTCGACGAGCTGTGACTGGGGCTCGTGCCCGATCGCGATGAACGCGCCCGTCACTCCGAGGTCGAAACTCGAGCCGTCATGCATGTTGCGCAGCCGCGCCACCGTCAGCGAGCCGGCGTCGCCGCCGATGAACTCCTCGACGGCGTACGGCGTGAGCCACTCGATGTTGGGGATCGCGCGGGCGCGTTCGACCATGATCTTCGAGGCCCGGAACTCGTCCCTACGGTGCACGATCACGACCTTCGAGGCGAACTTCGACAGGAACATCGCCTCCTCCATCGCGGAGTCGCCGCCGCCGTTGATCAGCGTCGGGGCGTCCCTGAAGAACGCGGCGTCGCAGGTCGCGCAGTAGCTGACCCCACGGCCGGACAGCTCCATCTCGCCGGGGACGCCGAGCTTGCGGTGCTGTGCGCCCATGGCCAGGATCAGCGCCCTCGTCACGTGCACATCGTCGGCGATCCACACCTTGTGCAGTCCGCCGTCCTTGGAGATCTCGACCTGCGTCACGTCGTCGGTCTCCAGGCGCGCGCCGAAGCGCTCGGCCTGGTCGCGGAAGTGCTGCATCATCTCCGGGCCCATGATCCCCTGCGGGAAGCCGGGGTAGTTCTCGACGTCGGTCGTCTGCTGGAGCAGACCTCCCCACGCGAACCCCTCGACGACGAACGGCTCGAGGTTCGCCCGCGCGGTGTACAGCGCCGCTGTGTACCCCGCGGGGCCGCTGCCAATGATGATCACGTTCTCTACGCGCTCGTTCACTTCATAAAGTATACCTCTTAGGACACCGCGTCGGATCTTCCGCGAAGCCCGGCGCCCTGCTCCTCACCCCAGCGCTGGACGGTGCGGCGCAGTTGCAGGTACGCGACCGCGCCGGGCAGGGTCGGCAGCCAGAACGCGAACGCCCGGTACGCGAGCACGGCGACCACCGACAACTCGGCGTCCACGCCGAACGCCACGAACGCGCCGATCATGCCGCCGTCGACGCCGCCGATCCCGCCGGGGAGCGGAAGCGTGTTCGCGAGCATCCCGACGAAGTACGACATCACGATCACGCCCTTCGGAGGCGAGGCACCGAACGCGTGGAAGCACGCCCACAGGACCGCGATGTCGAAGCCCCACCAGGCGACCCCGCCGATCAGGCTCGGGTTGCGCGACCGCACGAACTGGATCGCGGTTCCCACGCCGCTGGCCACTGTCGCGGACGCCTGCGCCAGCCGGACCCCGAGCCGTTCGATCCGCCCCCTCCCCGTCGACAGCCGGCCGACCATGCGGGGCATGTCACGTGGGAGCATCGAGATGCCGAGGAACACCGCGATCACGATCGCGCCGAAGATCGCTGGCCCCATCGTGATCACGAACGAGCCACCGCCGGGGATCACGCCCAGGTAGAGGCCGACGCCGTCGAGGACCATGGTGATCATGTACACCGCGTAGAGGATCACCGTGAACGCGATCAGCCGGCAGGCGACCGTGCGCGCCCCCATGCCGGAGCGGCGGAGCGCCCATGCGGTCAGGGCGATCCCGCCCGCCCCAGCGGCCGCGAACAGGCGGGTGGCCGCCAGGCCGGCCATCGTGATCTGGTAGCTCTCGGGCCAGTCGATCCGCGCTGAGGCGCCGCTGCCAGGCGCCGCCGACGATTTGGCTGAGGCGCCGCTGCCAGGCGCCGCCGACGATTTGGCTGAGGCGCCGCCGCCAGGCGCCGCCGACGATTTGGTTTGCCCGCGCACGAACACCCCCCGGAACAGCCACACGTACCCGCCGAACGAGCACACCTCGAGCAGCGCGGCCAGCGCGAACCACCACCCGTTGCCGTGCTGGATCCGGTTCCAGGTCTCGTGCAGCCCGAGCAGCTTCGGCAGCACGAGGTACAGGAAGGCGAGCGCCGAGGCGACAAACAGTCCGGTTGCGAACAGCCGGCCTCGGGTGAGGCCGAGCCGCGGCAGCTCCTCGTCATCCGCCATCCCCGGCCGCGATTCGGAGCGTTCCACCGCCTGCGGCGACCCGTTCAGGACGACTTCGTGCACGTCCTGCCGCTGTCCCCCGCGGCGCAACTACGTCTCCGCGGATCTTTCGAGTGCCTGGAGCGCCGCCGACAGGCGCCGATAGAGCGGCTCCAGGCGCGGCACCCCGAGCCGGACCCCCTCGGCCAGCGCGGCCCCTCCGATCAAGTCGACTGCGTAGTGCTCGCCGAGGTACACCAGCGCTAGGCCCAAGGTGAGCGCGTAGGTCCACCCCACCGCGCCCGCCACGGGGCCGACCTCCGAGAGGAGGTGCGCGGCCATGAGTGACGTGGCGAAATGCAGGGACGGCATGGCAGCAAGGGGATTTCCTCCGAAGACATCGTAGAGGGCGCCCCAGCGTTCGCCCCAGAACTGCTGCCCGTACTCGATCATCATCCGCCGCACCCGGAGCGCCTCGCCGTCCTCGAGTCGACCGCGCGACGCCGCCCACCACGGCGGCGCGGTCGGGATCGCCCAGTAGAACACCGCGCCCGCGTCGAATACGCCGTACATGCGCGTCGCCGCGCTCGGAAACCGCTCCGGGTCCCGCCACCACACGTAGGCGACGGTTGCATGGGGCACGAAGAACCACATCCAGTGGCACCACACGAGCACGCGCTCGAACCGGTTGACCTCGCCCGGCGTCGAGAACGCCCGCTGGAAGCGGAGCGTCGGCGCCACCCCGAGCCCGAGGACCCGGTCGATCGCGACCGGATAGTCGACGAGCACCCTGGCCGCGAGCCGGTCGGGATCGTCGTGGGGCATCTCGTAGGCGGCGAGGTAGGCCCACATGTTCAGCCCGCACACGCCCATGTCCCGCGCCCGCGACCGGGGGACCGCGACGCACAGCGCCGCGGGCGTGAGCGCGGCGCCGCCGAGCACCACGGCCGGCGCGATCTTGACCCGCCGCCGCAGGACGGGCAGGGCGACGCCCGTCGCGACGAGGACCCAAGCCGTGGCTCGAATACCCATCCTTGCGCGCAAGGGCGGCGAGTATATGGAGTGCCCGGCCCGCGCCCGGCCACCGGCGCCCGGGCGACTCGGCTCCACCGCCGGCCCCGACCCGCGGGGATCAAGGCAAGGTGTGCACTACGGACGGGTCCACTAGATAGATAGAATGCCGCGGCCTTGCGATCCGACGCCTCCGACGCCAAGCGCCGACGCCGCACGCCCCGGCTTCTGACCGCAACGCTCGCGTTCTCACTGCTGATCTCGCTGGCGCTTGCCCCGAGCGCGTTCGCGAACTTCATCACGCCGAAGACCGGCGGCTCGCCGAACGCGGACCAGATCCACTCGCTGTATCTGATCATCCTGTACATCGCGGCCGTCGTGTTCGTGATCGTCGAGGGTGCGCTCTTCTACTCGGTCTACAAGTTCCGCTCCAAGAAGGTGCGGACGGCGGCGCAGATCCACGGCAACACGCGGCTCGAGATCGGCTGGACGATCGCCGCGGCCGTGATCCTCCTGGCGCTCACTGTGGTCACGTTCATCAAGCTCCCCAGCATCCTCAACCCCCCGAACTCGAACGCCGGCTTCCTCGAGTCGTCGCTGAGCGAGCCCACCCCGCCGAACGGGCAGCGGCTGACGATCTGCGTTCAGGGCCGGCAGTACATCTGGCGCTACGTGTACGGCAACGGCTGCCAGAACAACGCGTTCGCCCGCAAGCTCCCGTACTCCTACCAGGAGATGGTGGTTCCGGCCGGGGTCGTCGTGGTCCTCAGCATCTCCTCGATCGACGTGATCCATTCGTGGTGGGTCCCGTCGCTCGGCGGCAAGGTCGACGCCGTTCCCGGCTACACGACGTTCACGTGGTTCAAGGCGCCGAAGGCCGGAGCGCTGTTCCACGGCCAGTGCGCCCAGCTGTGCGGGCGCCAGCACGCGTTCATGACCGCGCTCGTGCAGGTCGTGTCCCCCACCGACTACCAGGCCTGGCTCGCCCGGCAGTCGAAGCTGCTCAGCACCGCCAACTCGCAGGTCACCCAGCTGCGCTCGTACCTCATGCGAACCGGAAACCTCTAGGAGACTGCGAATGTCCGTGACCACCGAGCCAGCAGTCCAACCGGCCCGCCGGGCAATCCAGCCGGTGCCGCAGGTAATCACGCACCAGGTCGCCACGCCACGCACGAGCAAGCGCTGGGTCGAATGGATCACGACCACCGATCACAAGAAGATCGGAATCATGTACCTGGTCACGACGTTCGTATTCTTCATGCTGGGCGGCGTCGAGGCGCTGCTGATGCGCGTCCAGCTGGCCGAGCCGAGCAACACGCTGCTGAGCGGCGAGCGCTACAACGAACTGCTCACGCTCCACGGCACGACGATGGTGTTCCTGTTCGTCGTGCCCGTCATGGCCGGCTTCGGCAACTACTTCGTCCCGCTGATGATCGGGGCTCGGGACATGGCGTTCCCGCGGCTGAACGCGCTCTCGTACTGGTTGCTGCTGGCGGGCGGGATCGTGTTCTACGCGACGCTGTTCTACCACCCGCCGGAGGCCGGCTGGTGGAGCTACCCGCCGCTGTCGAGCATCCAGTACTCGCCGAGCGGAGGCCAGGACGCGTGGATCTTCCTGATCCACCTCACCGGCATCTCCTCGCTGCTCGGCGCGATCAACTTCTACGCGACGATCGTGAACATGCGCGCGCCAGGGATGACCTGGGGACGGCTGCCGCTGTTCATCTGGACGATCCTCGTCTACGCGATCCTTTTGATCATCGCGCTGCCCGTGGTGGCCGCGGCGGTCACGATGCTGCTGACCGACCGCCACTTCGGAACGCACTGGTTCGATCCGACCGCGCACGGCTCGCCGATCCTGTGGCAACACCTGTTCTGGTTCTTCGGCCACCCCGAGGTCTACATCATGGTCCTGCCGGGCTTCGGGATCATCTCCGAGGTCATCCCGGTGTTCTCGCGCAAGCCGATCTTCGGCTATAAGGCGATCGCCGCGTCGACCGTCGTGATCGCGTTCCTGGCGACGCTGGTCTGGGCCCACCACATGTTCGCCTCGCCCGTCCCGGTCGTCGTGCTCGGGTTCTTCATGCTGAGCTCGTTCCTGATCGGGGTCCCGACCGGGGTCAAGATCTTCAACTGGATCTCGACGCTGTGGCGAGGGTCGATCGTGATGACGACCTCGCTCTATTACGCGGTCGGGATGATCGCGATCTTCACGGTCGGCGGGATCACCGGGATCTTCCTGGCCGTGTTCCCGGTCGACTGGCAGCTCAACGACACCTACTTCGTCGTCGCCCACTTCCACTACACGATCTTCGGCGGCGCGATCTTCCCGGTGCTTGCCGGCATCTACTACTGGTTCCCGAAGATGACGGGGCGGCTGCTGAACGAGCGGCTCGGCAAGGTCTCGTTCTGGTTCGTGTTCATCGGCTTCAACATGACCTTCCTGGTCCAGCACGCGCTCGGGCTGTCCGGGATGCCGCGCCGGATCTACACCTACCAGCCCGGCCTCGGCTGGTCGACGTACAACCTGATCTCGACGATCGGCGCGTTCATCCTCGCCGTCGGTATCCTGATGACGATCGTCAACGTGGCCATGAACCACAAGCGCGGCGTGCTCGCCGGACCCGACCCGTGGAAGGGCAACACGCTCGAGTGGTTCGTTCCCTCGCCGCCACCGGTGAACAACTTCGACGAGATCCCCCGCGTGAGGTCGGTAGAGCCAATGCGCGACATCCGCCGCCAGATCGAGCGCTCCACCGGCGTGAGTCAGAAGACCGGCGGCAGCGAGCGGTTCGCCAGGGCATAACGTTCGGCATGGACGCTACGTCGGCAACCCGGGTCCAGTCGGCGTCGGCTGCGTCCGGTGCCCGCCAGCTGCTCGCGGACTATTTCGAGCTGACCAAGCCGAAGGTCCAGACGCTCCTGCTGTTCACGACGATCACGACGATGGAGATCGCGGGCAACCCGCCGGTCTCGCTGATCGCGCTGACCTGCCTGGGCGGCTACCTGTCGGCCGGGGGCGCCGGCGCGGTCAACCACTACTACGACCGCGACATCGACGCCCAGATGCGGCGGACCGCCTCGCGCCCGATCCCCGCCGGCCGGATCTCGCCCCGCGCGGCGCTGATCTTCGGCTTCGTCCTCTGTGGCCTGTCGTTCGCGCTGCTCTCGCTGACCGTGAACCTGCTCGCCGCCGCGCTCGCGCTCGGCGGGTTCGTCGGCTACGTCGGCGTGTACACGATCTGGCTCAAGCGGCGCACCGCCCAGAACATCGTGATCGGGGGCGCCGCCGGCGCGGTGCCCCCACTGGTCGGCTGGGCCGCGACCCGCGGCTCGCTGTCCTGGACCGCCGTGTACCTGTTCGCGATCGTCTTCTACTGGACGCCTCCGCACTTCTGGTCGCTCAGCCTGCTGATGAAGGACGAGTACGCGAAGGTCGGCGTGCCGATGATGCCCGTGGTCCGGGGCGAGCGCGAGACGCGCCGGCAGATCGTGCTGTACACGCTGCTCCTGTACGCGGTCTCGCAGCTGCCGTTCTGCGCCGGCGCGTTCGGCTCGGCCTACCTGCTCGCCTCGATCGTGCTCGGGCTCGCGTTCATCGCCGGCTCGCTGTGGCTGTACCGCCAGGCCGACCGGCGCAGCGCGCTGCGCCTATACCTGTTCTCGCTGGCCTATCTCGCGCTGCTGTTCGGCGCGATGGTCGCCGACGTGAAGTTGTAGGCTCCCGGGCTGTGGACCGCAGGCTTGCACGCAAGAACCTCCGCTCCGGTCTGATCGCGGGCGCCCTGTGCGCCGTCATGTTCGGGATCACGTTCGTGGCGGCCGCGATCTACGTCCATCCGTGAACGACAGCGACCACCCAGTTCAGGCGCCGCCGGCGGGCGAGCAGCTTCATCTCCCGGGTCCGAGCATCCTCCCGTTCGTGTGCGCGATCGCGATCACGCTGACCGTGATCGGCACCACGATCAACATCATCCTGAGCATCTTCGGGCTGATCGTGTTCGTGATCGTCGTGCTCAAGTGGATCGGCGACACCCGGCGCGACGTCGCCGAGCTCCCCGAGGAGCACCACTAGCGACTCACGATTGGCCCGGTGCTCGGGCGCCGGGGCGCCGGCCAGGCGGGCCGCGCGCGGTCACGCTGCGCCGAGGTCGCGGTCAGGCGGCGCCGGCGGCGCCGGCCGGAATCTCGCAGCTCGCCCCGTCCCCCGTCCAGCAGCGGACGATGTCCCGCATCGAGAGGATCCCGGCGAGCTCGCCGCCGTCGTACACGACCAGATGGCGGAAGCGGCCTCTGACCATGATTGCCGCCGCGCGCTCGAGCGACCACTCGGGCGAGGCGAGCGTCAGATTCGCGGTCAGGTGATCGCCGACCAGCTCCCGGTCGGGATCCTCCCCGGAGCCGACCGCCTGGAGGATGTCGCGCTCGGTGATCACGGCGGGGCCGGGAGCGTCCGGGTCGAGCACGACCGCAGCGCCGACGCTGCGGCGGCACATGGCTTCGGCGGCATCCCGCAGCGTGTGCCGCGGGCCGATCGTCAAGACGGTCTCGGACATCCCTTCGCGTACCTGCATCTTGCCTCCTCGCTAGCTTGCAACAATTGCCTCGATCATAATCAACGCGAGTGCCGGCAACTGAAATCCTGCCGCGGTCCTCGCGTCGTCCGGGCCATCCGAACGCTGCCGCGAGGCGGCGCCGTGGCGCCGGTTGCGGTCTCGAGGCCCTTCGTCGACCAGAACGCTTAGGATGCGGGACCGAGTGACGCTCGAGGGCCCGCAGACTCAAGACCAGCGTGCGTAACCGCCCGATTCTCCAGATGGTCGTGGTCGGTGTGATCGCCACCGCGATCGCGATTCCGCTTGCGCTGATCATTCCGTGGTTCCCGTCGAAGGCCTCGGTCCAGGCCGGGAACGTCAGGACCCTCTACGACGTGCTCCTGATCACGACGGTGCCGATCTTCGTGCTCGTCGAGACCGTCGTGCTGTTCTCGGTCTGGAAGTTCCGGATGCGGCCGGGGCAGGAGGAGATGGACGGTCCCCCGATCCACGGGAACACACGCCTCGAGGTCGTCTGGACCGCGGTCCCGGCGATCCTGATCATCTCGCTGGTCACTTACGCGTACACCGTGCTTCGCTCCAACGAGGCGAGCAAGAAGAACGAGATGACGGTCAACGTCACCACGCGACAGTTCGCGTTCGAATTCTCCTACCCGAAGTCGCCCGGCAAGCAGGTCGTCTCACCGATCCTGTACCTGCCGAAGGGCACTCCGGTCGTGTTCAGGCTCCGCTCGCTCGACGTCATTCACAGCTTCTTCGTCCCGAGCTTCTCCGAGAAGCTCGACGCCGTGCCCGGCATCGTGACCACGTTGCGCGTGACGCCCGACGCGCTTGGGACCTACCCGGTCGAATGCACCGAGCTTTGCGGCGCCGGCCACTCGCTGATGCGGAGCAGCGTCCACGTCGTGACCCCGGCCGAGTTCGCGGCCTGGCTGAAGTCTCAGCCGATCAATGGCCCGCCGCCGGTCGGGGCGCCGCCCGCGAACGTGATTGAGGCGGCTCCGGATTACAGCGCGGTTCCCGGCGCCGGCTCGTCGTCGTCCGCGAGCCCGTCCACCAGCTCGTCCGCGAGTACAACCGCCGCCGCCGGCCAGGCGGTGTTCACGGGCTCCGCAGGCTGCAGCGGCTGCCACACGCTCGCGGCGGCGTCCGCGACCGGGACGGTCGGACCCGACCTCGACACGAGGCTGAAGGCCGACTGCGCGCTGCCGGCCTCGCAGAAGGTCCGCGGAACCACGCTTCAGAAGTGCATCGAGACCGCGATCACGAAACCGTACGCGTACCTGCCGAGCGGGTACAGCGCCGGCATCATGCCGTCGAACTTCGCTCAGCGATTGACGCCGGCTCAGATTCAGGCGCTCGTCAACTTCCTGTCCACAGCGGCGAAGTGAGCGAGCAGGCAAGGAGGTATCGTGCAGTTGACGGATAGCGGCAGCCGGACCGGGCCCACTCGCCCGCCCGCTGCCCACAGCCGGACCAGTCTCCGGGAGGAGGTCGACTGATGGCAGTCACAACCGCAGCTCACGAGGCCCCGGTCGCCCCCCGTACGCGCGTCCCGCTGCCGCCCAAGCTGCGCGAGCCCGGCTGGTACCGGGCCGCCCTGGCCGAGGTACTCGGCTTCGCGTTCGCGTTCGGCCTGACGGTCCTGATCCGGGCGCTGATGCACCAGCACCCGGTCATCGACGGCCACGCGATCACGATCGTGGCGCTGCTGGCGGTCCCAATCTTCTTCATGTTCGGGTTCGGTACCGCGGACTACTGGCTGTACTGGGCAGCCGGGCGCCCGACGCGGCCCGAGGACCACTCTGGTCACGGCGCGCACAGCTGGCGCGACTATTTCCGCGTCAACACCGACCACAAGGTGATCGGGATCCAGTACGTGGTCACCTCGTTCTTCTTCCTGTTGGTCGGCGGCCTGCTGGCGATGCTGATCCGCGCCCAGCTGGCCAAGCCCGGCATGCAGTTCCTGACCCCCGAGCAGTACAACGGCGTGTTCTCGGTCCACGCCACGATCCTGATCTTCCTGTTTGTGATCCCGGTGTTCGCGGGGCTCGCGAACTTCGTGCTGCCACTGATGATCGGCGCGCCGGACATGGCGTTCCCGCGCCTGAACGCGCTGTCCTACTGGCTGCTCCCGCTGGCCGGGATCATGATGCTGTTCAGCTTCCTGGCCCCGGGCGGCTCGTTCGCGGCGGGCTGGACCGCGTACGCGCCGCTGTCGACGACGATGCCGATCGGGCAGATGTTCTTCTCGATCGCCGTCCAGCTCGCCGGAGCCTCGTCGATCGCGACCGCGCTCAACTTCCTCGTGACGATCATCACGATGCGTGCGCCGGGAATGAGCTTCTTCCGGATGCCGCTGCTCGTGTGGGCGAACTTCTCGACGTCGCTGCTGGTCGTGATCGCGACGCCGTTCATCGCGGCCTCGCAGTTCTTCATCCTGCTCGACGTCGCGCTCCACTTCCACTTCTTCGATGCGTTCGTCGGACCGCTCAAGAACGGCAACGTGCTGATGTACCAGCACGTGTTCTGGTTCTACTCTCACCCGGCGGTCTACATCATGATGTTGCCCGGGTTCGGGATCATCTCCGAGGTCATCGCGGTCAAGTCGCGCAAGCCGATCTTCGGCTACCGGATGATGGCGTTCTCGCTGCTCGCGATCGTCATGCTCGGCTTCACCGTGTGGGCACACCACATGTTCGTCTCCGGCATGGCGCCGTGGATCCGGATCCCGATGATGATCACGACCGCGATCATCGCGATCCCGACCGGGATCAAGATCTTCTCGTGGCTCGCGACGCTGTGGCGAGGCGTGCTCCACCTCGACACGCCGATGCTGTTCGCGCTCGGGTTCCTGACGGCCTTCACGCTCGGCGGGATCAGCGGCGTGATGCTCGCGATGATCCCGTTCGACATCCACGTGAGCCAGACCTACTTCATCGTCGCCCACATCCACTACGTGCTGTTCGGCGGCTCGCTGTTCACGATCTTCGCCGGCGTCTACTACTGGTTCCCGAAGATGACCGGCCGGATGTACGACGAACGGCTGGGCAAGTGGCACTTCTGGATGACGTTCATCTTCTTCAACCTGACGTTCGGGCCGATGCACCTGATCGGGATCCAGGGGATGCCGCGTCGCGTCGCCGAGTACGCGGCGAAGTTCGCCGACTGGAACCTGTTCATCTCGATCTCCGCGTTCATCCTCGGCTTCAGCACGCTGATCTTCCTCTACAACATGATCGTCAGCTGGCGCGGCGGGCCACGCGCGCCGGCAAATCCGTGGCGGGCGCTCACGCTCGAGTGGCAGGTCTCCTCGCCGCCGCCGATCTTCAACTTCGACACGGTCCCGACGGTCGTCGGCGGTCCGTACGAGTACGGCGTCCCGGGCGCGGTGCACGGGATCTTCAAGCCGCCCGCCGAGGCGCAGCGCGTGACGGCCGGATCGGCTGCGGCGACGCCGAGCCGGGGGAGCCATTCGTGAAGACGGTCCTGGTCGTCGCGAACGAGACCCTCGGGGGCCGGTCGCTGCTCGAGGCGATCCGTGCGCGGGCCGCCCAGGGCGACGTCCGCTTCGTCCTGGTCGCGCCGCAGAACCGGCCGCGGGCGGGGCTCGTGGTGTACGACGACTCGGTGTTCGACGCCGCGCAGACGCGCGTCGACCTGGCGCTCGAGATCGCCCGCGCCGAGCACATCGACACGATCGGCGAGGTCGGGGACAGCGACCCGTACTCCGCCACGATTGACGCGGTTCACACCTATCGTCCGGATGAGATCGTCATCTCGACCTACCCGGCCACGCGCTCGGGCTGGCTGCGCCGCGACCTGATCGAGCGCGTCCGCGACGCCACCGGCCTTCCGGTCGAGCACGTGGTCGCGGACCCCGACACCGAGGGACTCCCGTTCGACGTGACCCTGGCGGTCGCGAACCGGACGGCGAGCGGCGACGAACTGCTCGACGCGCTCAAGGCCAAGGTGGACGCGGAGCCGGCGGGTCGCAACCGGCTGTTCATCATCGTCGTCCCGCAGGAGGGCGGCGGCGGTCAGGACACCAGGCGCGCCCGCACGCGGCTGAAGCTCGTGGTCGATCGGCTTCGCGCGGCCGGGATGTTCGCGGCCGGGATGATCGGCGACCCCGACCCGTTCACCGCGATCACCAACGCGCTTCAGTACTTCCGGGTCGACGACATCGTGATCTCGACCTTCGCCGAGACCAAGTCGGGGTGGCTCCGCACCGATCTGATCGAGCGGGTGCGGCGGGCCACCGGCAAGCCCGTCGAGCACGTCGTCCACGAGGACGTCGCGCCGAGCACCGCATAGCCCATGGAAGCCGCCTCGATCGCCCACGGCCACGCCGAGCACCACGGGCCGCCCCCTGCCCACCAGTCCTCCAGGGTGCACGCCCCGACGCTCGGGATGCTGCTTTTCATCATGTCCGAGATCATGATCTTCGGCGCCTTCTTCACGGCGTACTTCTTCATCCGGATCGTCACGCACAACCCGTGGCCCGCGCACGGCACGGCCGTCCCCGAGGCGGTCGCCGGCGTCAACACCGCGATCCTGCTGTCGTCCTCGCTCACGCTGCACTGGGCGCTGACCTCGGTCAAGAACGGGAACCGGTTCGGGCTGAAGGCCGGCATGGCCTCGACGTTCATGCTCGGGCTGACGTTCCTGTTCATCCAGATCAACGAGTACATCCATCTCGGCTGGGCTCCGCACGACTCGGCCCAGGCGACCGTGTTCTACTCGCTGACCGGCCTGCATGGCATCCACGTGTTCATCGGCCTGTGCCTGCTCCTGATGGTGACGATCCGCGCATTTCGCGGGCACTACTCGCCCGATCACCATTCGGGCATGGAAGTCCCCGGGATCTACTGGCACTTCGTCGACATCATGTGGATCATCGTGTACACCGCGGTCTACGTCCTCTAGCGGGCGACTTCGGTGGCGAACCCGCTGCGCTACGAGGCGGACGCCTTCCGGGTGTTCCTGTACTGCCTGGTCGTGATCGCCGCGATCGTTGTGATCGTGTTGATCGTTCGCGCGCTGACCTAGCAGGCCCGGCGCCGGTGCGGGACCATTGAGGGCGTGCTTGCGCTGAATTCGCTCCCGGTCGCCGGCGCGGGCCCGATCAACGGCATCGTCCCCTCGGTCATCGTGCTGCTGTTCTGGCTGCCCTACCGCGCGCGCGTGAACGCGCTCGCGCACGAGCGCCGGGCGGTCCCAGGGTGGCGCCAGGCCTGCTTCGCCGCCGGCCTGCTGACGCTCGCGATCGCGCTCAGCGAGCCGGTCGATTCGATCGCCGACCAGCTGCTCGTCGCGCACATGGCCGAGCACCTCGTGATCGGCGACATCTCGGCGCTGCTGATCGTGCTCGGCTTCACCGGCCCGCTACTGGCGCCGCTGCTCCGCCGGCGATACATCGGGAAGCTGCGGGTGTTCGCGCACCCGCTCGTGGCCTTCCCGGTGTGGGCGATCAACTTCTACGCCTGGCACACCCCGTTCCTGTACCAGGCGGCACTCCGCCACGACGGCATCCATGCCCTCCAGCACGGCACCTTCCTGGCGTTCGGGATGGCCATGTGGATGGCGCTGCTCGGTCCGCTGCCGAAGCCGAGCTGGTTCGGGAACGCGGCGCGGCTGGTCTACATCATCGCCGTCCGGCTCGCCGGCACGATCCTCGCCAACATCATGATCTTCTCGGGGACGATCCTCTACCCGATCTACCGCGCCGGCGATGCGCACTGGCACATCAGCCCCATGGGCGATCAGATCGCCGCCGCCGGCTTGATGATGGTCGAGGAGAGCCTGCTCACGATCGGGCTGTTCTGCTGGCTGTTCCTGAAGGTGGCACGCGAGGCCGAGGAACGTCAGCAGATTCTCGATGAGGCCGCCGCCAGCGGGCTCGAGCTCGACGAGCAGCGCACCGCCCGGGCGGTGGCGGCCGGGCGGGGCGACGAGCTGCTCGAGCGCATCAGGGCCCGCGGCCGGGGCGCCACCGTCGTCTGACCCTGGTGGCGCCGGCAACAACCCTCCGGCCCCGGGAACAGCCCTCCATCCAGCGCCGGCAACAGCCCTCCGGCGCCGGCACCGGGCCGCCTGGAGCATGCACTACACGACAATCGAGCCCGGCCGCTCCGGCCCTGTCGCGTTACGCGCGATTATCGCGCCTAACGCGACACGGACTCGGGGAAATCGCTGCGTTGACGCGTTACGCAGGTCCGCCACGGACGCCCGCGCGACGCGCGCTACTGCGAGGCGCTCGACAGGAACGCCACCAGCGCCTGGATCTGCGTCGGGCTGAGCGTCTTGCTGAACGTGTTCGGCATGATGCCGGCCGTATAGCCGGGCGGGATGTACTTGTACGGGTCCGTGATCGCGGTCTCGATGCACTTCTCGAGCGTCGCGCCACGGGCCTGCTGGGACGCCGGCGCCGCACAGGCGGCCTTCAGCGTGTTGAGGTTGGGCCCGACCGTGCCGGTCGTCCCGGCCGCCGCCAGCGTGTGGCAGGAACCGCAGCCGCCGACGCCGGTGAAGATCTGCTTGCCGACAGCCGGCGTCGGGTTGACCTTCACCGCCACCGCCGAGGCGAGCGCGCCGGTGTCCTGGCCGGGCCTCGCCGCCACCGTCGCAACGTAGGCGGCAATGTCCTGGGCGTCCTGGCCCTTCACGAGCATCGCCGGCATCACGCCCTCCGTGTTCGGGTACTCGATCCAGTATGAGACGAGTCCCTGGATCGAGGTGCTCTTCACCCCGTCGATCCGGTCCTGCCGGAACGCATCGTCGAGGTTCGGACCGACGGTCCCCGTGGTGTTGGCATGGGCGAGCGTGTGGCACGAGCCGCAGTTCGTGGCGAACAGCTGCTTCCCGGTCACGAGGTCGGCAGTGGGATGCTTGATCGCACAACCACCCAGGATGACCGCGACCACGGCTGCCGCCATGAGCGTTCCAATGCGTCCCAGCGACTTGACCATACCTTGAGACGCGGGACTCTATCCAAGCAGTCGACAGGGGGCTCGGTGGCCCGGAGGTCGGGTGGCCCGGACCGTCCCAGGTGGGCCGCGGCGCCAGTCCGGCCGCCCGGTCCGCGCGGCGGGCGTCCGTCCCCTGCTATACGATGGCCGAGAATGAGGTTGCGACAGAGGTACCGGATGCGGACGCCATCCACGGGTCGTGAGGTCGTGATCGATGCTCAGCCCGGGCGTGAGTACATCGACCGGGAGACCGGCGAAGAGCTCGAGGTCGTCGGCGAGCTCCTTCCGCTCGCGCCGACCCCGTCCGAGCTGCCGTGGGCCGTCGAGAACCTGCGCTTCTGCAACTGGTGCGACCAGCACTGCCAGAAGGACCTGAACGACTGTCCTCACTGCGGCAGGCGCATGGAACCACTGGACGTCTGAGGCCTCTTCTCGTGGCTCGCCGTTCAGCGTTCCATCGCCCCATACCCCACAAGATCGCCGGAACGGTCGCGGGCTTGGCCGCGTGCGCCGGGCTCGCGGCGTGCGGAGGCGGCTCGCCGGCGACCGACACGTCCGGAGCGCCACCGTTGACGGTGCCGACGCAGACGATCAGCGTTCAGCCGGCGAGCAACGGCAACACGACCGCGACGACGTCGACCACCGGCACCACGAGCACCTCGTCCTCGAGCGGTGCCACGCCGTCGACGTCCGCGTCGGCCTCGTCGGGTAGCGACAGCTCGTCGTCGGGGACGTCGGGCGGCACGGACGGTGGCGGTGGCGGCACGGGCAGTGGCGGCACGGGCAGTGGCGGCACGGGCGGTGGCGGCACCGGCAGTGGCGGCACCGGCGGTGGCGGCACCGGGGGCGGCGGCGGCGGCGGTGGCGCCACCGGCGGCGGTGGCGGCACCGGCGGCGGGGGCGGCACCGGCGGCGGCGCGACTCCGAGCGGCGCGACGCCCACCACGGGCGGCGGCGGCGGAAACTCGGGCTCGGGGAGCGGCGGCACCGGGCTTCCATAGCCACCCGGCCGTTTGGACCCGCGATCCCGAAGCCCGCCGGCGCGCCTTCACCTCACAATCGACCCGGGCGCGCCGCGAGCCAGAGCCGACCCCGGGCGACCCGGACGCGCCCGCAAGCCAACGCCGACCCCGGCCCAAACCCGACCCCGGCCCACGCCCCGGCACCCCCGGCACCCCCGGCACCCCGGCGAGCGCTTACTTCTTCGTGGTCGGCGGCGTCGTCGGAGCGACGGGGTTCGTCACCTCGGTGGCGCTGTACTCGACCCGAGTCCCCGGGTAGTCGCACGAGTACGACGTGCTCGAACCAACGTTGACCTGAGCCTGCGTGCTGGCAGGAGGGTGGGGGCAGTTGCGGGTGCGGCTCTGGCGGTAGGCGAAGTGGTCGGTCGAGAGGTCGATCGACAGGACCGGCGCCCACGTCGGCGTCGTCAGCGCGATCGTCTCGCCCGGGACGACGGGGATCGTCGTCGTGAGCGGGAACTGGGCCACCTGTCCCACGAAGGGTTGAATATCGACGAGCGGGCTCTGCGCGACGACCTGCCAGGCCCATTGGGTCCTCTTGCCGACTCGCTTGAGCACGGTGATACCGACCTGCGCATCGCCTCCGTAGGTCTTGTCGAGGTACTGAATGTCGTTGAGCGCGGTGCTCGCGGTGCTCGAAAGCGCCGACAGCCCAACGGTGAAGGCGACGATCCGACCGGCCTGCTTGACCGTCGTCGGGTAGGCGACGTTGTCCCGGATCGTCTCGAGCGCGGTCACCCGAGTCAGAATGATCAAGCACTCAGTGGGCGCCAGGCCCTTTGGGCAGGTCGGTGAGACGAGCGGCGTCGTGGTGGCGCCGAGCTCGGTGATCATCGCGTCCGCGGACGCCGGAAGCACACCGCAGAGCGCGAGTGCGCCGACGGCGGCCAGGAAAGAACGTTTCATGTTCACATTCAACACAAAGCTGCAGCGCCAGTTGCGCCATGGCGCAACCGACTAGCGCAACTGCAGCACCGGCATTCTTGACCCCGGTGCTCCGGGCCAGCCTGTCTGGCCGGCTTAGAGCTTGGTCACGTTTACTGCTTTCGGCCCCTTCGGGCCGGCCTCCTCCTCGTATCCAACTTTCACGCCCTCGGACAGCGAGCGATAGCCGTCCCCCACAATGCCAGTGAAATGAACGAACAAGTCACGTCCGCCGTCGTCGGGCGTGATGAAGCCGAAGCCCTTGTCGTCGCTGAACCACTTGACGGTACCCGTTGCCATGTACTCCCCTTGAGAATGCCTGCTGTCGGACACGCTGGTCACGGTGCCCGAGGGCCCCGACCAACCCGGGGAAGGTAGCAAGAAGCGCAGCGCATCGCTTTCTGGAGTGATTCGATGGAGCTTTCTCGGGCTATTGCTCGGACACCGAGCTGCCCCGGTCGCCCACGATCGCGCGCGCCCGGTCGATCGCCTCGTCGGGCGAGCTGATCTCTCCCGCGAAGCTCGCCTCCTCGAGCTCCTGGAGAATCTGCCCGAGCTCGGGTCCGGGTCGCAACCCGACCGCGCGGGCGAGCTCGTCGCCGCGCACCGGCGGCCGCGGCCGGCCGTCGCGCCACGCGAGCGCCTCCCCGAGCAGCTCGCGCGCGAGCTCGAGGTGGCGCGCGATCGCCTCCTCCGACCCCCTCCCCCGCGTCGCCAGGCGGTCGGCGACGCTCAGCAGCGTCACGTCGACCTGGACCGGCTCGCAGGCCCGCAGGTAGCGGTAGATCGCCCGACGGCCAATCGGCATCTCGTGGACGAGAAAGCCGAGCCGCAGGTGGTGGCGGGTGAGCGCGGCGACATGGTCGCGAAGCCGGTCGCTCGCCCGCAGCCGGGTCAGCACGGCCGCCGCCATCTCGGCTCCGACGACGTCATGCCCGACGAACGTGATCCTCCCCGACGCCGTCACCTGTCGCGTCCGCGGCTTGGCCACGTCATGCAGCAGCGCGCCGAACCGGAGCGCCTGACCGCGGGTCAGCTCGTTCGCGAGCGGCTCGGCCAGAAGCCGCGTGACCGCGTCGGAGTGCTCGCCGAACGGTTGCTCGGGCCGACGGGACAGCTCGATGGCGCAGGACAGCACAGACCGCGTGTGCTCGTAGACGTCGAGGTGGTGATAGTGGCTCTGCTCGACGCCCCGCATGTCGCTGAGCTCGGGCAGCACCACGCCGGTCGCGCCCAGCGCGTCCATCAGCTCGAGGCCGTACACGGCGCGATCGGCGCTCAGGATCCGTTTGAGCTCGGCGAACGTCCGCTCGGGCGCGACCCCGGCGAGCCCGGCGGCGGAAGCGGCTGCCGCCGCCCTCGTGCCCGAGTCGATCTCGAAGCCGAGCTCGCATGCGAGGCGCACGAGCCGGAGCGTCCGCAGCGGGTCGTCGACGAACGCGTGCGGGGACACCATCCGCAGTGACCGCCGCCGCAGATCGCGCAGACCGCCGAACGGATCGACGTGCTCGCCGCCACCCAGCGGCTCGGCGATCGCGTTGACCGTGAAGTCGCGCTGCGCGAGGTCGGTCTCGATCGACTCGCCGCCGACCGGCAGGACGTCGACCTGCCAGCGGTGATCGCGGGCGACCACCCGCCACACGCCGAACGCGTCCGACAGCGCGAACGCGTGCGCGTCGGCGTCCCGCGCGAGCGAGCGCGCAAGTTGCCGCGCGTCGCCGGCGACCGCGATGTCGTAGTCGTCGGTCGGGCGCCCGAGGATGCGGTCGCGGACGGCCCCGCCCACCAGCCAGGTCGGGTCCCGCGCGATCCCGGCGAGCGCGTCGAGAGGATCGTCGGCGGTCAAACGGGAGTCCCGTCGCGGTGGTAGAGCCTCGGCACCCGCGGCGTCAGCCCGCACAGGACCTCGTAGTTGATCGTCCCGATCCGGCGCGCGATGTCCTCGGCCGTCTGGCGCCCGCCCCCGTCGGCGCCGATGATCGTGACCCGGTCGCCGCAACGGACGCCGCCCGCGACCGAGCCGAGCGACACCGTGATGTTGTCCATGCTGACCGTGCCGACGAGCGGATAGCGCCGGCCGCCGATGAGCACGTCGCAGTTGTTCGTGAGCGCGCGGCGGATCCCGTCGGCGTAGCCGACGGGGACGGTCGCGATCCACGTGTCCTGCGCGGCGATGAATCGCCGCCCGTAGCCCGCGCTGTCTCCCGCCCGAGCGAGCCTCACCGCGGCAACGTAGGAGCTCAACTCGAGCGCCGGCTCGAGGCCGAGCGGGGCGGGATCCTCGTTCATCGGGTCGCAACCGTAGATCCCGATCCCGCAGCGAACAAGGTCGAAATGGCTTGCGGGCTCGCGTAGCGTCGCAGCGCTGTTCGCCGCGTGCACGACAATCCCGGACCACCGCGAGCGCATCGCCTCGACGAACGGGGCGAACCGGGCGAGCTGGGCGGCCGTGAACTCGGGATCCTCGTCGGCGCTCGCGAAATGCGTCATCGCGCCCGCCAGCTCGAGCGCCGGCGCAGCCGCGACGACGCGCTCGGCCACGCGCACGGCTTCCTCGGGGTCCCGGGTCCCGAGTCGGCCCATGCCCGTGTCGAGCTTCACGTGGACCCGCACCGGCCCGGCACTCGAACCGACGCACGCGGCGCCGACGCGCCCGACGAAGCCCGGGCTCCACGCGACGACCTCGCTCCCCGCCGCCAGCGCCACCGGCAGCTCTTCGTCACTCAAGGCGCCCATGACCAGCACGGGCGCGTCGACCCCGCCGGCGCGGAGCTCGGCGGCCTCGCCGGCGGTGGCGACCGCCAGCGACCGCGCTCCGCCCGCCAGAGCGGCCCGCGCGACGGCGACCGCGCCGTGGCCGTAGCCGTTGCCCTTGACGACCGCGGCCAGGTCCGCGCCGCCGCTCAACCCACCCCGCAGCCGAGCGACGTTTCGCTCGATCGCCGCGAGGTTGACCCGGGCCAGCGCGCGCACCGTCATGGTCACTGCGCTCGCGGCGTGAGCGCCCGCGGAAGCGCCGCGATCACGTCGCTCGCGATCACGCCGTCGGGCCCGATCTCCCGCGCGGCGAGCATGCCCGCACGGGCGTGCACTAGCACCGCCGCGCAGGCCGCGTGGAACGGATCCATCGCCTTGGCCAGGTAGGCGCCGGTGACGCCCGACAGCACGTCACCGCTCCCCGCCGTGGCCAGCGCCGGCGCGCCGCCCCGGTTCACCGCGGCGAGCCCGTCGGGGGCGGCGACGATCGTGTCGTCCCCCTTTAGCACGACGATCGCGTGCGCCTGGCGCGCAGCCCGCCGAGCGCTGTCCAACCGCCTCGCGCCGATGGAGCGGCTGTCGGTTTCGAGCAGGCGCGCGAGCTCGCCCGCGTGCGGGGTCAGCACCGTCGGCGCCCCGCGCTCGGCCAGCAAGCCAAGCGCGCCGGCGTACGCGTTCAGCCCGTCGGCGTCGAGCAGCAGCGGCACGGGCGCGGTGCGGGCGAGCTGGCGCGCGAGCTCCTGCGCCTCCGGCGCGCGCCCCAGTCCGGGTCCGAGCACGAGTGCGTCCGCCCGGTCGGCGCGCTCGAGCACCTGCTCGACGCCCCAGGGCTCGAGCGTCCCGTCCGTGTCGGGCAACGGCACGGTCATCACCTCGAGCAGCCGGCTCTCGAACACCATGTTGAGCGACGACGGCACGCACGCGGTCACGTAGCCCGCGCCGGCGCGCATCGCGGCCTCGGACGCGAGGCACGGCGCGCCCGTCAGCCCGAGCGACCCGCCGCACACGAGCACGCTGCCGGCCACGAACTTGTTGGACGCCCGGTCGCGGCGCGGGACGCCGTCGGCCGCCCGCTCGGAGATCAACCCGACCTGCGGATCGCCTGGGCCGCCGGGCGGGATCCCGATGTCGATCACCCGGACCTCGCCAGCGTGCGACTTGCCGGGATCGATCCACAGCCCGGGCTTCGCCGCGTGGAAGGTTGCGGTCGCGCGCGCCCGGACGGCGGCGCCCGCGATCTCGCCGGTCGAAGCGTCTACTCCGCTCGGCACATCGCAGGCGACGACACAAGCGTCGGTCTCGTTGATCGCCGCGATCGCGCCGGCCGCCGGCTCGCGCGGCTCACCGGAGAAGCCTGTGCCGAGGATCGCGTCGACGATCGCCATGGCGCCGGCAAGAAGGCCGGGGTCGAACGGCAAGGCCCCCGGTCCTGGGAGGCGCTCCGCGCTCGTCCGCGCGTCGCCGCGTAGCTCTTCGACCTCCCCAAGCAGCAGCACGTCGACCTCGCGGCCGCGCTCGCGCAGCAGTCGCGCCGCCACGAACCCGTCGCCGCCGTTGTTGCCCTTGCCGCACACGGCGACGACCCGCCCGGTGGGCGCGAGCCCTCCGACCAGGTCGGCCAGGCCCGCGCCGGCGCGCTCCATCAACTCGACGCCCGGGATGCCGCGCTCGCCGATCGCCCACTCGTCGAGCGCCCGCTGCTCGCCGGCGTCGGGAAGCGGCTCCAGCCAGTCGGGAAGGCTCACCATGGCCGGGAGCCTAGTGGACCCGTCCGCTAGCTCCAGTGGCTCCCCGCCCCCGACTCAGACCGCGATCGCGACCGCGGCGGCGTCGCGGGTCGTGTGCGTGAGCGAGATCTCGACCTTGACCCCGAGCTCCGCCGCCCTGGCGGCGGCCTCACCCGACAGCCTCAGCTCGGGCGGGCCCCCGGTGCCGAGCACCTCGACGTTGTGGAAGTTCCACGACTCGAGGCCAAGCGCCTTGGCGACCGCCTCCTTGGCGCAGAACCGGGCCGCGAGGTGCTGCCCGGGCCGCCCGCGCGAAGCCGCGTATTCCCTCTCCGTCTGGGTGAACAGGCGCTCGGCGAGCCGCGGGGTCCGCTCTAGCGCCCGCTCGAGCCGCTCGATCTCGAGCAGGTCGATCCCGACCCGGGGCGTCGAGTGGGTGGGGTGGGTGGGGACCGTCTCACTCCACGGTGACGGTCTTGGCCAGGTTCCGCGGCTGGTCGACGTTCAGCCCGCGGCTGCGGGCGATGTGGTAGGCGAACAGCTGGAGCGGGATCACCGCCAACAGCGGCGCGAGCATCCAATGCGTGCGCGGCACCTCGATCACCTCGTCCGCGTGCTGGGCGATCTGCTCGTCGCCCTCGGTGGCGATCGCGATCACGCGGGCGCCGCGGGCCCGGACCTCCTGGATGTTCGAGATCACCTTGTCGAGCACGGGCGACTCGGTGGCGACGACGACGACCGGGGTGCTTTCGTCGAGCAGCGCGATCGGGCCGTGCTTCATCTCACCGGCGGCGTACGCGTCGGTGGCGATGTAGGAGATCTCTTTGAGCTTGAGGGCACCCTCCAGAGCGACCGGGAGTCCGACGTGGCGCCCCAGGTACAGGAAGAACTCGGCTCCGGCGGCGCCTTCCGCCACGCGAGCCACGCCGCCCATGTCGCGCTCGAACATCTCGGTGATCCGGTGGGGCAGCCGCTTGAGCTCGCTGATCGTCGCCTTGAGCACATCCGGCTCGAGCGTGCCGCGCAGCTCGGCCAGCCGCAGCGCGAGCAGGTACATCGCGACGACCTGGCTCACGAACGTCTTCGTCGCCGCGACGCCGATCTCAAGGCCGGCGCGGGTGTAGAGGACGCCGTCGGCGTCGCGCGTCGCCTGCGATCCCATCAGGTTCGTAACCGCGAGCACGTTCGCGCCGCGCTCGCGGGCCGTCCTCATCGCCGCGAGCGTGTCGGCCGTCTCCCCGGACTGGGAGATGCCGATCACGAGGTCCCCGGGCCCGACGATCGGATTGCGGTAGCGATACTCCGAGGCGATCTCCACCTCGACCGGAACGCGCGAGAACTCCTCGATCGCGTAGCGCCCGATCAAGCCGGCGTGATACGAGGTCCCGCAGGCCACGATCACGATCCGGCGCAGGCCGCGCATCAGCTCGTCGTCGATCTGGCGGGGGTGGCTGGCGGGACTCAAATCCCCGAGGTCGATGCCGACCCCGCGCGCCGCGCGCTCGCCGATCGTCTCGGCGACCGCGTCGGCCTGCTCGTGGATCTCCTTGAGCATGAACGTCTCGTAGCCCTGCTTCTCGGCGGTGTCGGCATCCCAGTCGATCTCGACCACCTCGCGGTCGAGCGCGGTGCCCTCGGCGGTGAAGAACTCGACCCCGTCCGGGCGCAGCACGACGATCTCGTCGTTCTCGATGTACTGGACGTGCCGCGTGTGGCGCAGGAACGCCGGGATCGCGGACGCGATGAACTGCTCGCCCTCGCCGCGGCCGATGATCAGCGGGCACTCCTTCCGCGCCCCGACGAGCACGCCGGGTTCGTCCGCAGCCATCGCGACGAACGCGTAGTGTCCGCGCAGGTCGGCGTAGGCGCGGCGGACCGCCTCGACGAGGTCGCCCTCGTTGTAGTGGGCGACGAGGTGCGCGATCACCTCGGCGTCGGTCTCGGAGGTGAACTCGGCGCCGTCGGCGACGAGCCGGCGCTTGAGCGAGATGTAGTTCTCGACGATGCCGTTGACGACGATGTGGACGCGGTCGGTGTTGTCGAAGTGCGGGTGCGCGTTCTCCTCGGTCACCCGGCCGTGGGTCGCCCAGCGCGTGTGGCCGATGCCCGTCCCCGGCTGGGGCCGCTCGACGAGCGCGACCGCGCCCTGGACACGGTCCGCATCGCCGCAGGCGTCGATCGCTCCACGCAGCGCGCTCAGGTTTCCGACCGCGCGAACGGCATCGATCCGGTCCCCGTCGAGCACCGAGATGCCGGCGCTGTCGTAGCCGCGATATTCGAGCTTCTCGAGTCCGGCGAGCAGCAGCGGGCGAGCTTTACGCGGGCCGACGTAGCCGACGATTCCACACATGCGTCCTTAGTTCCCCTTTCGTGGCGGGCGAACCGCGCGACCGCTTCCGGTTCCCGTCGCAGGAATCCAACGATGTTATCCGGAAGGACAGTCGCCTCAACAACGCACGGCGGCGTGCAGGACTCGCGCACCCACCGGCGGGTGCCAAGGGTCCACGAAGTCGTGGGCCACTAAACCAGCGCGATCTCCACGACCCGCTGGAGCCGGGCGCAGATCTCGTCGGTCTCCTCTTGGCTCGGCGCTTCGACCATCACCCGGATCAGCGGCTCGGTGCCGGACGCGCGCACGAGCACCCGTCCGCGGCCGTTCAGGCCCGCGTGCTCGCGCGCGACCGCCTCTTCGACGTCGGGGTCGCCCATCGCCGCCGCGAGCCCGGCCCGGTCCGCGGCACGGATGTTCACGAGCCGCTGCGGGAGCTTTTCCATCGCGCCGCGCTCGGTCAGCTGCCGGCCCCCGAGGGCCTCGAGCGTGAGCAGCGCGCTCGCGATGCCGTCGCCCGAAGGCCCGAAGCCCAGGTCGATGATGTGGCCGGATTGCTCGCCTCCGAGCGCCCAGCCTCGCTTGCGGAGCTCGTCGAGGACGTAGCGGTCGCCGACCGACGTGGTCGCGACCTCGATCCCGGCCTCCGCCATCGCCCGGTGGAATCCGTAGTTCGTCATGACCGTGACCGCGACGCCGTTGCCGGCCAGCCGGCCCTGCGAGCGCAGGTGCAGCGCGACCAGCGCCACCAGCTCGTCGCCGTCGACGATCGAGCCTCGCCGGTCGACCGCGAGCACCCGGTCGCCGTCCCCGTCGAACGCGAACGCGACGTCATAGTTCCCGCTCGAGACGCGCTCGGCGACCACGCCGAGATGGGTCGAGCCGCATCCTCGGTTGATGTTCATGCCGTCGGGCTGGTCGGCGATCACCTCGACGTCCGCCCCCAGCCGCCGGAAGATCTCGGGCGCGGCCCGGAACGTGGCGCCGTTGGCGCAGTCGAGCAGCACGCGGATCCCACTTAGGTCAAGGCCTCCGAAGCGCTCCTGAAGCAGGTGGAGGTAGTCCTCGAGCGCTCCGTCGAACGGGCGCACGCGGCCGATGTGCGCCGGCGGCGGCGGTACGTTCTCGAGCTCGGCCTCGATCTCGTGCTCGGTGTCGTCGTGGAGCTTGAACCCGTCTCCCGCGAACAGCTTGATGCCGTTGTCCTCGTAGGGGTTGTGCGAGGCGGAGATCACCGCCCCGAGGTCGAGGCCGTGGCGGCTGATCAGCAGCGGGGCGGCGGGGGTCGGCAGGACCCCGGCGAGCCAGGCGTCGCCCCCGGCCGCGGCGACACCGGCCGCGATCGCCGACTCGAGCATCTCCCCCGACTCGCGCGTGTCCCGGATGATCAGCACCTGCGGGCGCTCCGCCTCCAGCCGCGCCACCGCGGTCCGGGCGAGCGCCAGCGCCAGGTCGGCGGTCAGGAAATGTCCCGCACGGCCCCGGACGCCGTCCGTGCCGAAGAGATGGCGCGCCACGACTGTTACCGGGAGGCCCTCAGCGCTTGGAGAACTGCGGCCGCTTGCGGGCCTTCTTCAGGCCGGCCTTCTTGCGCTCCTTGACGCGAGGATCGCGCGTCAGGAAGCCGCGGCGCTTGAGCTCGCCGCGCAGATTCGGGTCGGCCACGATCAGCGCTCGCGAGATCCCGTGGCGGAGCGCTCCGGCCTGGGCCGAGACGCCGCCGCCGTGCATCCGCGCGACCACGTCCATCCGCGACTCGTAGCCGACGGCCTCGAGCGGCTGGCGAATCACGCGCTGGAGCGTCTCGCGAGGGAAGAACGCGTCGAGCGCCTTGCCGTTGATCACGTACACACCTGTGCCGGGCTTGATGGTCACGCGCGCGACCGCGGTCTTGCGCTTCCCGGTGGCGGTGTAGCGCGCGCCCGCGGCGAGGTCGATCGCGGCATCCGCGATCGGCCTGGCGTGCTCATCGGCCTCCTCCTGCTCGCGCGCGGCGGCCTGCGCCTCGGCGTCGGCCTCGGCCGCCGCCTGCGCCTCGGCGTCGAGGAACTGCTCGCCCTCGGAGACGATGTCCGGTATCAGGTCGGCGCCCGGGATCTCCGGCTTCTCGCGCGGCGCAATCTCGATCTCTTCGAGCTCCTCGTCCTCGAGCGGGTTCTGCTCGGCCTCGACGACCACCTCGTCCTCGTCGGCTGCGGGCTGCCCGGCCTGCGCGACGGGTTGTTCGGCTTCCGCCGCCGGCTGCTCCTCGGGCCCGGCAGCCGCCACCGGCTGCTCCTCGGGCCCGGCAGCCGCCACCGGCTGCTCCTCGGGCCCGGCAGCCGCCACCGGCTGCTCGTCGGGCCCCGCTGTCGCCTCGGCCTCCGGCTCCTCGGTCGCTCCGGGATCCTGGTCCTCGGCCTGCTGCTCGTCCTCGGGGCGCTCGGTCAATGCTCGATCTCCATCGGTTGCGGCTGCTGTGCGGCGTGCGGATGTTCTGGGCCCGCGTAGACCTTGAGCTTCGTCAGCTGCTTGCGCGCGAGCCGGTTGCGCGGGAGCATCCCCTTTACGGCCAGGCGGATTACCTCCTCGGGCCGGCGCTCGAGCATGTCGTTCAGGCTGCGGGACTTCAGCCCACCCGGGTACCCGGAGTGGCGGTAGTACCGCTTGTCCTGAAGCTTGTTGCCCGTTACCGAGATCTGCTTGGCGTTGACGACGATCACGAAGTCGCCCGTGTCGACGTGCGGGGTGTAAGTCGGCTTGCGCTTGCCGCGGAGCGTGTCGGCGATCTGCGTCGCCAGCCGCCCGAGCGTCTGCCCGGATGCGTCGACGATCAGCCAGTTACGCTCCCGATCGGCTGCTGTGGCTACGTAGGTCTTCATGGCACGCACAAGCCGCGCGACGCTCGCGCGGCTCGCACCATGATAGGCGATTCCGCGCCACACGGCCGCTCGTGCGGGCGCGTACGCTCAAGGCATGCGAGTTTCGGTCAAGGTTCGCCGCGCCGCCGTCCGCTGCGCGTACGTCGGACTGAGGCTGTACTGGTTCTTCGCCCGGCCGAAGGTGATCGGCGTCAAATGCGTCGTGAACCACGACGATCACGTGCTGCTCGTGCGCCACACCTACGGCCGGCGCAGCTGGGATCTCCCCGGCGGCATCGTTCGCCGGCGCGAGCTCCCGATCGACACCGCCCGCCGCGAGATGCGCGAGGAGCTCGGCCGCCGGATCGACGACTGGCAGGAGCTCGGCGTGCTGTTCGTCACCACCGATCACCATCGCGACAACCTGCACCTGTTCCAGACGCGGATCGGCGACCGGCACCTCGACATCGACCTGTCCGAGCTCGCCGAGGCCGGCTGGTTCCCCCGCGACGACCCGCCGCCGGACGTCGGCCGCTTCGTCGACCGGATCCTGACCAAGGCCCGGCTCGCTAGCGAATCCTGAGCGCCGAGGCCCGCGTGGTCGTGGTCGCGCGCGTGGCGTGCGAGCTCGCGACCAGGGTCAGCTTCAACGAGACCCGCCGGTGGCGGCGCGTGGCGGCCCGCAGGATCGGCAGGACGCCGGGGGCCGGCTTGATCACGAGCACGGTCGGGCGGCCGGCCGTCACCGCGGCCTTGAGCACTCCGAACTGAAGGCGGATCTGCTTGAACGACCGGGTCCGCGCGGCCGCCGCGGTGACCGTGATCTGGACGTTCGCGCGCGCGTCGCAGGTCACGACCACGCCGAGGCCGACCGGACGATGGCTGAGCTTCGTCGAGAGCGCTCGCAGCGAGCAGTGCTGTGGGCGGATTGCGACGGTCGCCAGTCCGTCACTGGGCCCGTGCGCGAGGTCACCGTCGTAGTCGGCGGTGATCCGGGCCCGATTCGGCGGGAGTTGGCTCGGCGTGAACAGCACCTGGCAGATCGACACCCCGGGCGTCCCGTCCGGGGCCAGCACGCAGCCCGAGTCCTCGGCGAACGCCGCGCCGGCGGTCGGAGAGCTGAGCGCGACCAGCCCGGTCGGCGCGATCGGGCCGCCGGCGCCGACGTCGGAGACGACCGTGGTGCAGGTCGTCGCGGCGGTCACCGCCACCGGTGAGGGAGAGCAGATCACGCTCGTCGCGCTCGCGCGCGGGCCGACCTGGATGATCGTGTTCGAGGTCTGCTCCGAGGGTGTGGAGTCGTCGACCGTGACAATCACGGTGTAGTCCCCGGTCCGGGCGTAGGCATGGGTGCCGGTCACGTTGAACGCCCCGTCGGGTGCGGGAGCGATCGCACCCGCGGTCCGGGTTCCGTCGCCCCAGTCGATCACGGCGGTTACGTAGGCGTTCGGATCGGTTTCGGTGAACGTGTCGAGGACTGTCGATATCGGCACGCCGGCGGTCGCGCCCACGTTCGACCGAGCCGGCTCAGGCTCCGCCAGGACGACGTCGTCGCCGGCAACGGAGTTCGACCCGCCGGGGGTAACCGTGGTGCCGTCCCACCCGAACATCTCGGCGCCACCGAGGGTCACAACGACGCGGGTGACGATGGGATCGGGGAACAGGAGGCCGGCGAACGATGTCGTGCCCACGGGAGGGGAAAGTGGGGTCTGCAGCAGCGGGGTGTCGCCGTTGTAATACTGAATCTGGACCTGGGTGGACCCGGTGACGTCGAGGAAGACGATCCCGAGTCCCCGGCTCTGCGCCGGCGTCGGCGTGCTTCCCTGGCCGGCCGGAACGACCACCTGCAGGTTGGCCGTGGTCGTGTTGAACGTCCCCCACGCGTTCGCCGGGCTGAAGGGTGTGAACGTGCCCGAGTTGACCGACTGGAAGCCGTCGTCAGACACCGCGATCTCCGGCCCCAGCTCGAGCCCCCACGACTCCAGCCGGGTGGGCGCGGGGGCGATCACCTGCCCGGGCTCGATCGTGGTCGACCCGGGATCGCTCCCGTCGAGCGCGATCTGGTCCCACGTGACGTGACGGAACCCACCGTTCTGCTCGCCGGCGATCGTGCCGTTGTCGCCGCCACCGGCCGCCGCTTCGAAGCTGGCAATCGCGGCTGAGGTGCCTGACGTTCCCGAGCCTGTGAACGGGAGCGGCGGACCCCCGGTGGGCACCGACACCGATGCATCGGCCGCCGGTGCGAGCGCACCGCAAGCGCAAGCCATCGCCACAGCGACGACCACAAGCCTGCGACGAACTGCCCCACCCATCAACAACGTCCGGTCAGATTATTCCCATTCGATCGTTCCCGGAGGCTTGCTCGTGATGTCGAGCACGACGCGCCCGACCGCGCGGATCTCGCCCGTCATGCGCGAGGCGATCTGCTCGAGCAGGTCGTAGGGCAGGCGCGCCCAGTCGGCGGTCATCGCGTCGTCGCTCGTGACCGCCCGGATTGCGATCACGTTGCCGTACGTGCGCGAATCGCCTTGGACGCCGACCGTGCGGATGTCCGGCAGCACGCAGAAGGACTGCCACAGGTCGCGGTACAGCCCGGCCTTACGGATCTCCTCCTGGAGGATCGCGTCGGCCTCGCGGAGGATCTCGATGCGCTCGTGGGTGGCCTCGCCGCCGACTACCCTGATCGCCAGGCCGGGGCCGGGGAACGGCTGGCGCCACACGAGCCGCTCGGGCAACCCGAGCGCGGCCCCGACCGCGCGCACCTCGTCCTTGAACAGCGACCGGAGCGGCTCGACGAGCTCGAAGTCGAGATCCTCGGGCAGGCCGCCGACGTTGTGGTGAGACTTGATCGTCGCGGCGCCGGTGCTGCCCCCCGACTCGATCACGTCGGAGTAGAGCGTGCCCTGGACGAGGAAGTGGACGTCGTCGAGCTTGGCTGCCTCCTCCTCGAACACGCGGATGAACTCGGCGCCGATCACCTTGCGCTTCTGCTCGGGGTCGGTCACACCGGCGAGCCGCGCGAGGAAGCGCTCGGACGCGTCGACGGCGATCAGGGGGATCTGGAAGGTGCCACGGAAGGTCGAAACCACCTGATCGCTTTCGTTCTTGCGCATCAGGCCGTGATCGACGAACACGCACGTCAGCCGGTCTCCGATCGCGCGGTACACGAGCAGCGCCGCGACGCTCGAGTCGACGCCGCCCGACAGCCCGCAGATCGCCCGTCCGTCGCCGACCTGCGCCCGGATCGCCTCGATCTGCTCCTCGATCACCGAGCTCGCGCTCCACGAGAGCTCGCACCCGCACGCGTCGGTCAGGAAGTTGGTCAGGACCTGCTGCCCGTACGGCGTGTGGACCACCTCGGGGTGAAATTGGATCCCGTAGATGCCTCGATCCACCGACTCGAACGCTGCCACCGGCGAAGCGGTCGACGAGGCCAGCGCCGTGAACCCGGGGGGCGGCGCGAACACGGTGTCGCGGTGGGACATCCAGCAGCTCTGCTGCGGCGGCGTCCCCGCCAGCAGCCGGCCGGGCTCCGCCACCGCGAGCTCTGAGCGCCCGAACTCGCCCACCTCGGCGCCCTCAACGCGGCCACCGAGCTCGCGCGCGATCAGCTGCATGCCGTAACAGATCCCGAGCACCGGCACGCCGAGGTCGAGCAGCTCCCGCTGCAGCGCCGGTGCGCCTTCCTCGTACACCGACGCCGGCCCGCCCGACAGGATCACGCCCTTCGGCCGGCGCCGCGCCACCTCCTCGAGCCCGACGTGGTGCGGCAGCAGCTCGGAGAACACGCCGCATTCGCGGACGCGGCGGGCGATCAGCTGCGAGTACTGACCCCCGTAGTCGAGGACCACGACCTCTTCCTGGGCGGGGGGTCGCTTCGCGACATCCGTGGGACCATCAGGGCCCGTCCGGACGGTGGTGGTGCTCATACGATCAGCCGCCAGGGCTAGTCGGCGACACTGACCGCCGCGGGCTTCGCGCCCATACCGACGCCCTGCTCGCGCTGAAGGTGCTTGCCCTCGGTCTGGAGCGCCGGCGCCACCGCGAGCTCGGCGCGGTTGAACTCCGCGATGTCCCGGTAGCCGCAGGTCGCCATCGACGTGCGCAGCGCGCCCATCAGGTTGAAGGTTCCGTCGTTCTCGCGCGCCGGGCCCTTGACGATCTCCTCGAGCGTGCCGTTGAGCGTGGTCGCGACGCGCGCACCGCGAGGCAGCGTGGGATGGAACGTGGCCATCCCCCAGTTGTATCCGCGCCCCGGAGCCTCGTACGCGCGCGCCAGCGCCGAGCCGAGCATGACCGCATCGGCGCCGCAGGCGATCGCCTTGGCGATGTCTCCGCCGTTGCGCATCCCGCCGTCGGCGACCACCTTGACCATGTCGCCGGTCTCGAGCATGTGCTGCGAGCGGGCGGCGGCGACGTCGGCGATCGCGGTCGCCTGCGGGACGCCGATACCGAGCACGCCGCGTGTGGTGCAGATCGCGCCCGGGCCGACTCCGACGAGCACGCCGGCGGCCCCGGTCCGCATCAGGTGAAGACCGGTGTGGTAGGAGGCGCAGCCGCCGACGATGATCGGCGTCGGGGCGAGCTCGCGGATGAACTGCTTGAGGTTGAGCGGCGGACGGCTCTCGTCGCGCGAGACGTGCTCGGCCGAGACGACCGTCCCCTGGATCACGAGGATGTCGAGTCCAGCCTCGAGCGCCACCTCGTAGTAGGTGCGCACCTTCTGCGGCGTCAGCGACGCCGCGGCGACGACGCCCTGCTCCTTGATCTCGGCGATCCGCTGCGCGATCAGCTCGGGCTTGACCGGCTCGCGATAGATGTCCTGCATCTCGCGCGTGGCGATGTCCTTGGAGAACGTCGAGATCCGCTCGAGCTGGGCGTCGGCGTCCTCGTAGCGGCAGAAGATCCCCTCGAGGTTGAGCACGGCGAGCCCGCCGAGCTTGCCGATCAGTCCCGCGGTCTCCGGCGAGACGACGCCGTCGAGCGCCGCCCCCATCAGGGGGAGCTCGAATCGGTACGGCCCAAGGTTCCAGGAGATGTCGACGTCGTCCGGGTCGCGCGTCCGCCGGGAAGGAACGATCGCGATCTCGTCGAAACCGTATGCCCGCCGGGCCTTCTTGCCGCGTCCGATCTCTACTTCCATTGCGGCATCGTATTAGTACGGGCGGACGGCAGACCTGATGCGGCGTCCGCCGCTTGGCGCGAGCGGCGAGGCACGAGGAAACCGATCGTAGCAGTGGCTTCTGAGCGCTCTGGCGGGAGGCTGCGGCGTCCGATCCGCGGCACTCGCGCTCGACACCTATCGGTCGCGGCGACGGCGCGGAAGCGCAGCTCCCGCGGAGCCGGACGAGCAGCCGACCTAGCCGATCTCGGCGGCGATCTCGAGGGGCTCGAGCTCGATCTCGGGGAGCAGCCGGTCCACCGCCGCGGGGTCGAGCAGGCCGGCCCCGAAATGCTGGACCGACTCGGCGCCGCAGGCAACGCCGTAGCGCAGGCACTCGATCGGCGAGCGGCCGAGGTAGCGGGCGGAGATGTAGCCGGCCAGGAACGCGTCGCCCGAGCCGATGCTCGAGCGCGCCTCCTGCTCCTCGATCCGGACCCGGTAAAGCGCGTGGGCGCCGCCGTCGAGGACATGCGCGTAACACCCGTCCGAGACCGTCATGATCGCTTCGGCGGGCCCGAGGCGCGTCATCTCGACGACCGCGCGCGCCCGGTCGTCGATGTCGTTGAACTCGTGCCCGACAAGCTCCTCGGACTCGAGCTCATTGGGCGAGACGACGGCGGGGTCGGCCCGTACCGCCAGGCGCAGCGGCTCGCCCTCGGTGTCGACGATCGTGGTCACACCCAGCTTCTTGAGCTCGCGGATCAGGCCGGCGTACACGTCCGGGGCCACCCCGCGCGGGAGGCTGCCGGCAAACACGCACATGCTCGCTCCCTTGGCCAGGTACAGCAGCTTGTCGCGGAACAGCTCGAGATCGTGGGCGGACACCGTCGGCCCGCGCTCGTTGATCTCGGTGTGCAGGCCGGTCGTCGGGTCGAGCACGGCCGTGTTCGTCCGCGATTCCTCGCGGATCCGCACGAACCCGTTGAGGATCGCCTCGTCGTTGAGTGCATCGACGATCCGGTTTCCGGTGGCTCCGCCGGCCAGCCCGGTCGCGATCACCGGCTGGCCGAGCCGCTTGAGCGCACGGGCGATGTTGACGCCCTTGCCGCCCGGCATCGTGGTCTGCTCGACCGACCGGTGCCGGCGACCGACCCTGAAGTTCGGGACCTCGAGCGTCTTGTCGAGCGCGGCGTTCAGCGTGACCGTGATGATCATCGCGACCGGAACCCGGCCCTGGATCTGCGGGCCCTACCGCTCCTCGTCCATTCGCGCCAGAACATAGTCAGCCCGATTCCCGCACCCGCTGCCACCAATAGTCCCGAAAGCGTAACCGATAGGAGTAGCACGCTTCCCATCGATGTCTTCCGCTTGACCTGGGGCAACTCCGCGGCCAACAGCAGCGGGATTCGCGCCACCACGCGGTGCCCGGCGATCACTTGAACCGACCCAACGACCGCGTGCCGGGGCAGCGGACCGGTGAGCCGCAAGGGCGCCGTCACGCGCAGCCTGACCGCGTCCGAGCGCGGGAACACGTGCGTGTACGTCGCAGCCGCGATCAGCCTCACGTGCGTGCCGGGCTTGCTCGGGACCAGCGGCCGGGCGAGCACCGCGCCGGCGTGCACCGGCGTCCGGATCCCATAGTCGTCGAACCCCCACTCGAGCAGCGCCAGCGCGTTCGAGTCGCGCGCGGCCTCGCTCGATGTGCCGAGCACGACGTCGATCAGCGTCATCCCGCTCTTCGTCCCCGACGCGACCAGCACGTAGCCCGCGTCGAGCGTGTGGCCGGTCTTGACGCCGTTGACCCACGGGAATCGAGCCACGAGGTCATTCAGGTTGGTCACGGCCCGGACGTGGCTTCCGGTCCGCAGGACCGCGTGGGTCCGGCTCACGGTCGCCTTGAAGAACGCCTCGTTCGCCAGCAGGTAGCGGGCCAGGTCGACGAGGTCGTCCGCGCTCGAGTAGTTGCCGGGCGTGTCGAGCCCGCTCGGGGTCGTGTAGTGCGTGTGCGTGAGCCCCAGCTGCGCCGCGCGCGCGTTCATCATCGAAAGGAAGCGGCTGACGGATCGGTGGCCGACGTTGTAGGCGAGATCCTCCGCGGCGTCGTCGGCGCTCGGCAGGAGCATCGCGGTCAGCAGATCGCGCACGCTCATCCGCTCGCCCGGCTCGAGATCGATCTGGGAGTCCTCCGCCGCCGGGTAGTAGTTCGGGTCGGCGAACACCCGGTTCAGCGGTTCGTGCTCGAGCGTGACCAGCGCGGTCATCAGCTTGGTCGTGCTCGCGATCGCGAGCTCGGCGGTCGCATCCTGGCCGTACAGCCGGTCCCCGCTGCTCTCCTCGATCAGTGCCGCGGCGCGGACCCCGAGGGAGGGCGGAGCGGCCGCCCGGGCCTCCCCGGCCCAGCCCGCCGAGGCGATCGCCGCGCATGCCGCAAGCGCCGTCAGGACCCGAACCGCAGCCACGGCCATCCGCCCGGGCACCGTCACGGCCATCCGCCCGGGCACCGTCACGGCCATCCGCCCGGGCACCGTCACGGCATCACCGCAGCCGGAGCCGCTGCGAGGGCTGGAGCGCGTTCGGATTGACGTTGGGGTTGAGCCTCTCGATCGTGGCGATCGAGACGCCGGTGCTGGCCGCGATCTCGGACAGCGAGTCCCCCGGCTTGACGACATAGAACTTTGCCTTGGTGACCGTCGGCGCCCCGTGACCTTGGTGCTTGGCGGCCGTGGTCTGCTGCACCGTCGTGGTCGTGGAGGTCGTGTGCTTGTTCATCAGCGCGTGGTGGACGATGAGGTACGTAACAGTGATCGCCGCGGCAAGCGCTAGCGGCGCGATGTAGCGCGCCGGGTTCCTCCACCCCACCATCGCAACGGCGATCATACCTGCGCTCCTGGCACGAGCCGTCCGCCGCCCGCCCCTCGCGCACGCGGCGCAAGAGCGCTCTCACCCGGCCAGGCGCCAGGCCAGCTCGCGCAGGCGGGCCGCCTCGTCCGCCGCCGCAAGCGCCGGATCGCCCCCGGCGCGCTCGTATGCGAACACGATTCCGCGCGATGCCGAGACCAGACCGCCCGCCGGCCCGGCGGCGAACGCCGGCGCGAGTTCCTCGACGTTCCCGCCCTGCGCGCCGACGCCGGGAAGCAGGAACGCGGCGTGCGGCATCTGCTCCCGGAGCGCCGCGAGGCGGTCGGGCGCGGTGGCGCCGACGACCGCTCCGACATCCGACAGGCCGAGCGCCCCCACGCCGGCGGCCCCGATCTCGGCGACGATCGCGGCGAGCCGCTCGCTCACCGCGCCGCCACCGGCGAGCGCTCGCTCCTGCACGTCCGCGGCCCCCGGGTTCGAGGTGCGCACGAGCACGAACAGTCCCCGGCCGTGAATGCGGGCAGTGCCGGCGAACGGCTCGAGCGAGTCGAGTCCGAGCAGTGGGTTGACGGTCATCGCGTCGGCGCCGAGGCCGGGCACCGTGCCGTAGGGGGTGGGCGTCTCGCCGAGGAAAGCCTGGGCGTAGGCCGCCGCGGTGACCTCGACGTCACCGCGCTTGGCGTCGGCGATCACGAGCAGGTCGCGCTCGCGCGCCACCGCGACCGTATCGGCGAGGGCGCCCCAGCCGGGCGCGCCGAGTCGCTCGAAGCAGGCGACCTGAAGCTTGACCGCGACGCACTGCGGCGCCGTCGCGTCGATCGCGAGCGCGCAATGCACGGCGACCGCGTGGGCCGCGCGCACGGCCGGCGAGCCGGCTTCTCCGCTCGCTTCGGCGAGTCGGATCGCGTCCGGCCACAGTCGTGCCGGATCGGGGTCGAGTCCCAACACGATCTGCGACCGGCGCTCGGCGACGCGCTCAGCCAGCCGATCGCCGAATCCCGTCATCTGCTCCTCCGCTGCACCGGCGGCCCTCGATCCGCCCTGGACGGGCACCACGGTCACGGCGTCCCGCACGCGACCGCAGCATCCAGCGTCCGCCACGTGCTACTTGACGGCCTTCTTCAGGGCCGCCCCAGCCGTGAACCTCGGAACGCGCGAAGCCGCGATCTGGATCCGCTCGCCGGTCGCCGGATTGCGTCCCTCGCGAGCGCTCCGCTGCGAGACGCTGAACTTGCCAAACCCCGAGAAAGACACGTCGCTTCCGCGTTTGAGGGCGTCCTCAACCGTGTCCAGGAACGCGTCGACCGCTTCGGCTGCATCCTTCTTGCTCAGGCCGGCACGGTCAGCTACCTGGTCCACGAATTCTTGCTTCGTCACTTACTCCCTCCTTCGAGGTGGTAGGAATTGCCGACGCTAACACGGGCTGCGGACGATCGTCGGCCCCGTCAGCCATTCTGTCCAGTGAGCGCAACGCGCTCTACGCCGGTAAAGCTCGGATTTCTCGATTTTGCGTAATTCGCCACCGACCATCAGCCGACCCGAGCGGGCTCAGCCACCCGAGGCGGAAGGCGCCGTCGACGACAACGGCGAGAATGACGGCGTGGACGTCGGTCAGAATAATGCCGTGGACCTCGGTCGACTCGCCTGGCTGGCAACGGTCTTGGTGTGCCTGATCGTCGTGCTGATCCTGGTTTTGCAGGGCTATTACGGGTATGCGGCGGTCACGTTCGCGGTCGCGCTGTCGGCGGGCATCAACCTGCTCTAGATCGGTGGCCCCTCAGGCATGCCCCGCATGCCTCACTTTACGGTGCCCTGCGGTGCACTCGTGCCGTCGGGGCCCCTGCGGGCACGCTCCCGAGCTCCTCGCCGGGCCGCACCCGATCCTCGGGCTCCAGATGAATCAGGACGTCGGCGCCGGCAAGCCGCTCCGCGATCACGTCCTGGAGCTCGTGCGCGGTCCGGTGGGCGTCCTCGAGCGAGGTGCCGTGGCGGAACTGGATGTGCACGTCGACGTAGCGGCGCGAGCCCGCCCGGCGCGTTCGTAGCTCGTGGTAGCCGACCACGCCAAACGAGCCGAATGCCTCGACCGCGGCGCGGATCGCCGCCACCTCCTCGCTCGGCAGCGCCTCGTCGACCAGCACCCGCGTGGAGCGCGCCAGCAGGCGGACGCCGGTCACGACGATCGTTGCCGCAACCGCGAGCGCCACCACCGGGTCGAGCCACTGCGCCCCGGTGATCTTCACCATCGCCAGCCCGACGAGCACCGCGAGCGAGGTCAGCGCATCGGTCCGCAGGTGCACTGCGTCGCCTTCGAGCGCCGGCGAGTCGGTTTTGCGGGCGTTGCGCGCGATCACGGTCGAGACGATCAGGTCCACCACGAGCGAGAACGCCACCACCGCGATGCCGATGCCGAGCGACTGGAGCTGCTGCTGCCTGGCGAGGTGGCGGATCGCCTGAAACGCGATCGCGGCGGACCCGACCAGGATCAGGATGCCCTCGATCGCCGCGGCCAGGTTCTCGACCTTCTCGTGGCCGTAGCGGTGGCTCTCATCCGCCGGCTCCTCCGCCTTGCGGACCGAGAAGAACGCCACGACCGATGCGACCAGGTCGATGCTCGAATGGACCGCCTCGGTCAGGATCGCGACCGAGCCGGTGATCGAGCCGGCAACCAGCTTGAGCAGGATCAACACGGAGTTCGAGGCCACCGACAGCGCGGCCGTCCTCGACTTCATGTGAGGGTTGTCGGCGGCGCCGGCGGGGCTCAGGGACGAAGCCATCTCGTGAGCGCGCGCACCGCGTGGCCGCGATGGCTGATCGCGTCCTTCTCAGCGTCCGTGAGCTCCGCCATGGTTCGATTGTCCCCCGTTGCGTCCGGAACGAACACGGGGTCGTAGCCAAATCCGTTGGTGCCGGCCCGCTCGCGGGCGAGCCGGCCACGAGAGTCGCCGAAGAACACCCGCTCCTCGCCGGTCTCGGGGTTCACGTACGCGAGCGCGCACACGTACCGCAGGCGGCTGTCCGCCGGCGCCTCGGCCACGAGCTTCTCGAGGTTCTCCTCGTCGGTCGCGGTCGGGCCGGCGTATCGCGCGGACCACACGCCCGGGGCGCCACCCAGCGAGATCGCCTCGATCCCGGAGTCGTCGGCGATCGCCGGCCGGCCGGTGGCGGCTGCCGCGGCTCCCGCCTTGAGCATCGCGTTGTCGGCGAACGTCAGGCCGTCCTCGGGCGGCAGCTCGACCTCGTCGGGGAGTGGCTCGACGGCGATCCCGGCGGGCTCGAGCAGGCGCCGCATCTCGAGCACCTTGTGCGGGTTGCGCGTGGCCAGCACGACCGACCGGCCTTGCGAGGGCGCGTCGGACATCGTCTCAGCCCGCGGCGGTGGCGACCGCCACGTCCTGGCTCGCCCTCAGCTCGGCGATCCCGCGCGCGGCGAGCGCGAGCAGGTCGTCGAGGTGGGCTCGTGACAGAGGTGTCCGCTCGGCGGTCGCCTGGACCTCGACCAGGCCGCCGCCTCCGGTCATCACGACGTTGGCGTCGACCTCGGCGGTCGAGTCCTCGCGGTAGTCGAGGTCGAGCAGCGGCACGCCGTCGACGATCCCGCAGGACACCGCGGCGACCGTGCCGCTCAGCGGTGATCGATTCAAGGCGCCCTCGGCGATCAGCCGCGCGCACGCCAACTGGAGCGCCACGAGCCCACCGGTGATCGACGCACAGCGTGTGCCCCCGTCCGCCTGGAGCACATCGCAGTCGATGTACACGGTCCGCTCCCCGAGCCGCTGGAAATCCACCACGCCGCGAAGCGAGCGGCCGATCAGCCGCTGGATCTCGACGGTGCGGCCGTCGGGGCGGCCACGGCTCACGTCGCGCTGCTTGCGCTCGCCGGTGGACGCGGGAAGCATTCCGTACTCGGCCGTGAGCCATCCCCGCCCGGAGCCGGCGAGCCAGCGCGGCACGCCGAGCTGCACCGATGCCGTGCAGATCACGCGCGTCTCCCCCATCGAGATCAGCGCCGAGCCGGTCGCGCTGCGGACGAACCCCGGCTCGATCGACACCGGCCGCAGCCCGTCGGGGGCGCGGCCATAGCTGCGCTCGGGAGAAGGCGCCGGGGTCACGCCGCCGCCTTCGCGCCGAGCTCGACGTGAACCACCTCGCCGAGCGGCATCTGCAAGAAGCGCGTCCCGAGCGCGTGGAACGAGTCGACGTCGCCGGTGCACAGAAACCGGTAGCTCCCTTCGCCGGGCTGCGGATTGAGCAGCTCGCGAGCGGCGAGCGCGCGCTCGACGCTGCGGGCCACGCCCATCCCGGCCGAGACCAGCGTGACGCCGCGGCCGAGCATCCGCTGCAGGATCGGCGCGCACAGGGGGTAGTGCGTCGAGCCGAGGATCACGGTGTCGACCTGGGCATCGCGAAGCGGAACACAGTATCCGCGGACGGTCTCGACCACCTGCTCGTCGAACGGAAATCCGCCCTGGATGATCGGGGCGAGATCCGGGCAGGCCACGCTCTCGAGGCGAACATGCGGGTCCGCCGCGGCGACCGCCCGCTCGTACGCGCCGCTGGCGACCGTCGCCGGGGTCGCGAGCAGGCCGATCCGGCCGGTGTGGCTCGAGACGACCGCCACCTGCGCCGCCGGTCGCAGGACGCCGATCACGTCGACGTCGCGGCCGCTGACCTGCAGGTGGCGCTCGACCGCCTCGAGCGCCGCCGCGCTCGCGGAGTTGCACGCGATCACAAGCAGCTTCGCGCCGGCGGCGAGCAGATGCTCGGCGATCTCGATCGAGAACGCGGTCAGCTCACGCTGGCTGCGGTCGCCGTACGGGAACCGGGCCGTGTCTCCCAGGTACAGATAGTCCTCGGCGGGCAGCGAGACGAGCAGTTCGTGCAGGACGGTCAGCCCGCCGACGCCCGAATCGAACACCCCGACCGGGCGCTGAGCAAGAGGTGCCATCGCGGGCCATGGTGCCAGAGGCGCCACCGGGCGGCGCTGGCGGTCGGGGACGCTACGCTCGCCGCGCCCCGATGCGAGCGCTGATCGTCACGAACATGTACCCGACCGCGGTCCGGCCCGCGCTCGGGAGCTTCGTCCGCGACCAGGTCGATGCGCTGCGCCGGACCGGTGGGATCGACCTCGACGTGTTCTCGTTCCAGCCCGGAGGCATGAACACCTACTTGCGCGCCGCCTCCGAACTGCGAAGGCGGCGCGGGCGCCACGGCGACGCGGCCTACGACGTCGTCCACGCCCATTTCGGGCTGACCGCGTGGCCCGCGCTCGCGGCTCGAGGGAAGGCGCACGCGGTGACCCTTCACGGCACCGACCTCGCGCATCCCCGCTCGCGCCCGATCACGCTCTCGGCGCTGCCGTGGCTCGACCTCGTCGCCGCCGTGTCCGAGCCCCTCGCCACCGAGATCCCGCGATGGGCGGTGCGCGGCCGCAGCGCGGTGCTCCCGACCGGCGTCGCCGTCGACCGGTTCCACCCGATCCCGCGCCCGCAGGCACGCGCGGCGCTCGGGCTCGACCCGCACGGACCGTACCTGCTGTTCCCGGCCGACCCGGGTCGCCCCGAGAAGCGCCACGACCGGGCGCTCGCGGTCGCCGGGCGCGTGCCGGTGCTCACGCTCGGGCGGATCGCCCCCGAGCAGGTGCCGCTGTGGGTGAACGCCGCCAACGCGGTGCTCGTCCCGTCCGAGCGCGAGAGCTTCGGTCTCGCGGTGCTCGAGGCGCTCGCCTGCGACGTCCCGGTGCTGTCGACGCCCGTGGGGATCGCGCCGGCCGCCCTCGACGGGATCGAGGGGACCTATTGCGGCCCGTTCGACGAGGCGGCCTGGCGTGGCGCGCTCGCGCCGCATCTGTCGAGCGACGATCCACGCGTCGACGGCCGCGCGAGCGCCGAGCGGTTCTCGACCGACCGGATGGCGGCGCAGGTCGTCGCCGCGTGGCGGTCGCTGCTCGGATGATCAGACGATCAGCGAGCGCGGCTCAGGCGAGCGCCGGCCACCAGTGCGCGAGCCGCGCGCGGGCCTCGCGGGCCAGCGGCGCCACGCCGTCGCCGGCGCCGTCCATTGCGCCCGCCCCCGGTTTCTGCGCCCGGACCGGCTCCTTCAGCGCCTCGAGCGTTGCGGCAACCGAGCGCGCGAGCGGGCCGAGCGCGTAGCCGCCCTCGAGCACGCACCCGACCGGGACCTCGAGCGACTCGCACACCCAACGGATCGAGCGCGTCATCGCCGCGAACCCACCCTCGGTCACCTCGCACTCCGCGAGCGGGTCTTCGCGGTGCGCGTCGTAGCCCGCCGAGACGAGCACGAGCTGGGGCTCGAACGCCCGCGCCAGCGGAACCACGACGTGGTCGACGAGCGAGCAGAACAGCCGGTCGCCGGCGCCCTGAGGCACGGGCAGGTTGACCGTGAAGCCGCGACCCTCCCCCGCCCCCACGTCCGACGCCGGCCCCGTGCCCGGGTACAGCGGCGATTGGTGGATCGAGACGAACAGCACCTCGTCGGTCTCGTGGAAGATGTCGTTGGTCCCGTTCCCGTGGTGGACGTCCCAGTCGACGATCATCACGCGCTGGAGCGCTCGCGCGTCGAGCGCGTACCGGGCCGCGACCGCGACGTTGTTGAACAGGCAGAAACCCATCGCGCGCGCCCGCAGCGCGTGGTGGCCCGGCGGGCGATGGGCGCTGAACGCGTACGGCGCCGCGCCGTCGAGCAGCAGATCGACCATCCGCGCCGCGCCGCCCGCGGCATGCAGGGCAGCCTCGAACGAGTGCGTGCTGACCACGGTGTCCGGGTCGAGCTGGCCGCCGCCACTCGCGGACGCGCGCTCGATCGAGGCGACGTACGCCGCGGGATGGACCGTCTCGAGGACCGCGCGATCGATCGCCGGCGAGACCACGCGCTCGAACCCAAGCCAGTCGCGCGCTGACAGCTCGCGGTCGATCGCGGCGATCCGCGCCGGTTGCTCGGGGTGGGGGCCGGTTTCGTGGAGCAGCGAGGACGGATGCTCGAGCCACACAGGTGCAGACGTCATCGGGGTACGGTATCGGTCCACGTGCAGGTTCTTGCCGCTCAGGTCACGGTGGTGGGCGCCGGCGCCGCGGGGCTGTACACGTCCGTGTGCGCCGCCCGGGCCGGCGCGCGCGTCACGCTCGTGTCGGCGACGCCGCTGGCCGAGTCCTCCAGCTGGTGGGCGCAGGGCGGACTGGCCGCCGCGGTGTCGGCCGACGACAGCCCCGAGCGCCACCTGCTCGACACGATCGTCGCCGGCCGCGACGCGGTGCGGGAGTCGGCGGCGCGCGTCCTGTGCGAGGAGGCCCCCGACGCGGTCGCCGACCTCGGCCGGCTCGGTGTTCGCTTCGACGCCGACCGCAACGGGCGCCTCGCGCTTGGCCTCGAGGGCGGTCACTCGAGGCGCCGGATCGTGCACGCCGGCGGGGCGGCGACCGGGCGGCGGCTCGTCCGCCAGCTGAGCGCCGTCGTCGCCGAGCATCCGGACATCGACGTGCTCGAGGGCCGTCGCGCAGCCGCGCTGATCGTCACCGAGGACCGGTGCGTGGGCGTCCGGCTCGACGACGGCCGCGCGATCGCGAGCGGCGCGGTCGTGCTCGCGACCGGCGGCGCCGCCGCGCTGTGGTCGCGCACGACGAACCCCGCCGTCGCCGTCGGCAGCGGGTTGCTGCTCGCCGGCGCCGCGGGCGCGACACTCGCCGACCTCGAGCTCGTCCAGTTCCACCCGACCGCGGTCGTCGGCAACGGCGCCGACGGCTTCCTCGTGACCGAGGCGATCCGCGGCGAGGGCGCGAGGCTGCTCAACTCGAACGGCGAGCGGTTCGTCGACGAGCTCGCCCCGCGCGACGAGGTGGCGAGGGCGGTGCAGCGGCAGATGGTGCTGAGCGGCGCCCCGTCGGTCGACCTCGACATGCGCGACGTCGACCCGGCGCTGTTCCCGAACGTCGTCACCGCGCTGCGCCAGGCGGGGATCGACCCGGAGCGCCGGCTGATTCCGGTCGCCCCCGCGGCCCACTACATGATGGGCGGGATCGCCACCGACCTTCACGGTCGCGCCACGCTCGCCGGGCTGCACGCGGTCGGCGAGTGCTCGTGCACGGGCCTGCACGGCGCGAATCGGCTCGCGTCGAACTCACTCACCGAGTGCTTCGTATTCGGCGCCCGCGCGGCGCGCTCAGCGGTTGCGGAGCCGAGCCCCGATCCCGCCGCGGTCGCGGCGCTCGGGCCGGTTGGCGCGGGCGCCGCCCGGGCGGAGCCGATGGCCGCCGCCAGCCGCGAGGCGCTGTGGCGCCTGGCCGGGCTCGAACGCGACGGAGCCGGGTTGCGCGAGCTCGCCGCCGATCCGCATCCGCTCGTGCGGCTGATCGCGCAGTGCGCGCTCGCCCGCACCGAGAGCCGCGGCGCCCACCAGCGACGCGACTTCCCGGACCGAGACCCAGCATTCGACGGGCGCCACGTGACTATCGGCGCGTACGGCGAGCCGGTGCTTCAGACTTGGGCGTGAGCGGCCCGCCCCTGCCGCCGACGCCGCGACGCCGCGACCGGGCGAAAGTAACGTTCGGGCCATGCTGATCGGCGTCGACGTGGGCGGGACCTTCACCGACGCCGTGCTCGCGTTCGACGGCCGCCTCGTCACGGCGAAGGCCCCCACCACGCCCGCGGACCAGTCCGAGGGCGCGATGGTTGCGGTGCGAGCCGCCCTCGAGCAGGCCGGCGCCCGCGCGGATGAGGTCCGCAGGTTCTCGCACGGGATGACCGTTGCCACCAACGCGCTGCTCGAGGGGCGCGGGGCGCGCACGGCGTTCGTGGCGACCGAGGGGTTCGCCGATCTGATCGCGCTCGGCCGCCAGGACCGCCCGCAGCTCTACCGGCTGTGCGCCGAGCGGCCGCCGCCGCTGTCCCCGCCCGAGCTCCGGTTCGGCGCGCCCGAGCGTATGACGCCGGACGGCCCGCTTCGCGCGCTCGAGCCCGAACGCGCGAGCGCGCTCGCCGATCGCGTCGCACAGAGCGAGCCCGAGGCAGTCGCGGTCGCCCTGCTCCACTCCTACCGCCACCCGGAGCACGAGCGCGCGCTCGCCAAGGCGTTCGAGAGCGCGCTCCCGGGCGTGCACGTGTCCCTCTCCCATGAGGTCGTCGGCACGTTCCGCGAGTTCGAGCGCGCCGCGACCACGGAGATCGACGCGGCGCTGTCGCCGCTGCTCGCGAGCTACCTCCGCCGGCTAGTCGAGCGCGTCGGCGAGGCGGGCCTCCCCGAGCCGTCGATCATGCAGTCGAACGGCGGCCTGATCGACGTCGAGGCGGCCGCGGGCCACGCGTCCTGGACTGTCCTGTCCGGGCCGGCCGGCGGGGCGGCGGGCGCGGCGTTCGTGGCTCGGGCGGCGGGCGCCCCGGATGTGCTCTGCTTCGACATGGGCGGCACGTCCTGCGACGTGTGCGTTGTCGACGGCGGGTCGGTGCAGGAGCGGAGCGCCGGCGAGGTCGCGGGACGGCCGCTGGCGCTGCCGATGCTCGCGGTTCACACCGTCGGCGCCGGCGGAGGCTCGATCGCCTGGCCCGACGCCGGCGGCGCGCTGCGGGTCGGGCCGCGCTCGGCCGGCGCCGACCCCGGCCCGGCCTGCTACGGCCGCGGCGGGACCGAGCCGACGGTCACCGACGCGAACCTAATGCTCGGCTACCTGTCATCCGACGCCCCGCTCGGCGGCGGGGTCGAGCTCGATCGTGAGGCGGCCCACAGGGGGGTGGGCGACCTCTGGGTCGCGCTCGATCGTGAGGCGGCCCACAGGGCGGTGGGCGACCTCGCCAAGCAGCTCGACCTGGACCTGACGGCGTGCGCCGAGGGGATCCGCGCCGTCGCCGCCGCGGAGATGATCCGCGCGCTGCGGGTCGTGACCGTCCAGCGCGGGATCGACCCGCGGCGATACGCGCTGATGGCGTTCGGCGGCGCGGGCGGCCTCCACGCCGCGCAGATCGCGGACGAGCTCGGGATCGCCACGATCCTCTGTCCCCGCGCCTCCGGCGTCCTCGCCGCGCTCGGCCTGGTCGTCTCGCGGCGCCGGCGCGACGTCCAGCGGAGCGTGCTGTTGAGCGGCGCTGAGCTGACCGCGGACGTCATCGCCACCGAGGTGGCGGAGCTCGGGGAGCGGGCGCGCGCGGCGATGAGCGATCCGGCTGCCGAGCTCGGAGCCGTGTACGAGCTGCGATACCGGGGCCAGTCGTTCGAGCTCCCGATCGCGGGGCCCACGACCCCGGACCCCGGCGAGCTGCGCGACGCGTTCGAGTCAGAGCACGAGGAGCGCTACGGCTACCGCGACGCCGAGCAGGAGCTCGAGCTCGTCACGATCCGGGTGACCGCGACCGCCGCCGGCCTCGACGTCGAGCTCGCCGGCGACGGCGAGGGGCGCGATCTCACGCGGTCACGGCGCGAGGCGACGCTCGGCGGCGAGCGGATCGAGTTCGAGGTGCTGCGGGGAATCCCGTCCCCCGGTACGACCCTCGAAGGCCCGGCCGTGGTCGAGCTTCCCGAGTCGACCGTGCTGGTTCCGCCGGGCTGGGACGGCGAGGTCGACGGCACCGGCACGCTCCGCCTGACCCGGTCGTGATCGACCCGGTTGAGCTTCAGGTGCTGACCGGCGCGCTCCGCGCGGTCTGCGAGGAGATGGGCGCGGTCCTGATCCGCTCCGCCCACTCGGCGAACATCAAGGAGCGCCGGGACGCCTCGACCGCGCTGTTCGACCCACGCGGGGAGATGGTCATGCAGGCCGAGCACATCCCGGTGCACCTGGGCGCGATGCCGGCGGCCGTCGCCGCCGTGCTCGGCGAGGACCACGCCCCCGACCGGGCCTGGATCCTCAACGACCCCTACCGGGGCGGCACGCACCTGCCGGACATCACGGTGATCACGCCCATTTTCGCCGGAGAATCGCCCCCGGGGCGATTCTCCAATGGGATCGGCGCCAGCCGATCCCACCTGATCGCGTTCGCGGCGACCCGGGCGCACCACGCCGACGTCGGCGGACCCACGCCCGGTTCGATGCCGGCCGACAGCACCACGCTCGCGGACGAGGGCGTCGTGATCTCGCCGCGCGTCCTCGACGACGACGCGATCGCCGGGCTCAGCGCCCGGATGCGCCGGCCCGACCAGCGCCGGGCGGACCTTCGCGCCCAGCTCGCCGCAGGCCGGATCGGCGGCCGGCGGCTGCTCGAGCTGCACGATCGCGTCGGCGCCGGCAAGCTCGCCGACGCGTTCGAGGAGGTCCTCGACTACGCCGAGCGCCGCACGCGCGCTTGCATCGGGGGGCTTGCCGACGGCACCCACACCGCCCGCGACGTGCTCGAGGCGCGCGAGCGCGACCTCGAGATCGTGCTGGCCGCGACCGTGCGCGGGGACCGGCTCACGCTCGACTTCACCGGCACGGCCGACCAGCACGAGGGCAACCTGAACTGCCCGCTCGCGGTCACGCGCTCGGCGTGCTACTTCGCGATCCGCGTGCTTACCGATCCGGACATCCCCCCGAGCGCCGGCGCCTATCGCCCGGTCGAGGTCATCGCCCCCGAGGGGTGCCTGTTGAACGCCCGCTCGCCCGCCGCGGTCGTGGGCGGCAACGTCGAGACCTCCTCCCGCGTCGCCGACGTCGTGCTGGCGGCGTTCGGCCGCGCGCTCGGACAGGGGACGATGAACAACGTCACGCTCGGTAGCGAGGACGTCGTCTACTACGAGACGATCGGCGGCGGGCAGGGAGCGTGCCCCGACGCCGACGGTCCGAGCGGCGTGCACGTCGCGATGAGCAACACGCTCAATACCCCGATCGAGGCGCTCGAGCTCGAGTTCCCGCTGCGGATGGTGCAGTACGCACTCCGCCGCGGGTCGGGCGGCGCCGGCAAGTTCCGCGGCGGCGACGGCGTGATCCGCGAGCTCGAGGCACTGGCGCCGCTGAGTTACTCGCTGATCACCGAGCGCCGGCGTCACCCCCCGCGCGGCGCCGCCGGCGGCGAGCCGGGGGCGGTCGGTCGCAACCTGCTCGACGGCGAGGAGCTGCCGGCGAAGGCGATCGGCCGCCTCGGCAAGGGGCAGCGGTTACGGATCGAGACGCCCGGCGGCGGCGGCCACGGCACGCCTCGCGGCTGCTAGCTGCTAACTAGTGCAATTGCGCACAAACACGCGAGAGTTCGGCCTCCGACGAATTGTTCGACAGGCGACTCACTCGATGGAACCGGTTTCACGCGTTCGCGCGTCGGAGCCCCCGCGGGCGGAATGCTCCGTATCTAGTGCCGATTCGCACAGGTTGCGCGCAACCCTTCAGCCCCAGCACGAGTTAGCGCCGGGACCGCTGCGGTAAATCCACCGACTTACGGTGACATTTGGCGATTTGCCAACTCTCGCGTACAATCACCCTTCCTGTGCCGCTGTTGCACCACGTGCCGCGTACAGGCTTCTCTTCGTTCAATCCCACCGTTCCCCTCTTATTCCCATATGCCGATTGCTTTCAAAGAATGGGCCGTGACCGTGCGGGCCCTAGCCGAAGGAGAGCAGCTTCTGACTCTCCGCAAGGGCGGCATTCGCGAGCCTGACAAGCACTTCAAGCTGGACTACGACCGGTTCTTCCTGTACCCGACGTTCGACCACCAGTGTTCCGATTTGGTGCGCGAGTCCCATCAGCCCGAGCTCGTCCGCGCGCTCGAGGAAGGCGTCTGGAGCGACGGTGAGCCACCACCTCACGCGCTCCGACGCAACGGCGAGATTCCGCAGCCGGACCGAGTTCGGATTCGCGCGTGGGCGGAGGTCGCAGCTCACTACACGGTCACCGACCGTCGCACGGTCGACGCGCTGTCTCCGTTCTACGTCTGGACGAGCGACTACGCCGAGAAGCGCCTCGCGTGGAAGCGGCGTCATCCGCTGCACGTGATCCTGCTGCGGACGTATCGCATACCGCGTCCGGTCACGGTCAAGGTGCGCGACGAATACGGCGGCTGCCGGTCGTGGCTCGAGCTCACCCGCGAGCTCCCGTTCGAGGGCACCCCGGTGCTGTCGGACGACGAGTTCGAGCGCGCGTCGGAGGAGATCGCCACGATCGCCTCGGACCGCGTGCCGGTCATGGCCTGACCCGGGCAGCCGGGGTCAGCGGCTCCAGCAGGTGGCATGGGTCGAGTCGGCTTCGCCGTCGTTCCGGGCGCGGCATGAGTCGACCCATGCTGATGACGTTGATCGGGTGCTGCATTCGCTCGAGCGCACGCGCGAGTACCTTGCGCAGTTCTTCCCGCGCACGGTCGAGGGGATCTCGGTCGTGTTCCATTCCAGTGTCGCGTCGCTGTCGGTCGCCTGCCCGATGGCGCCGGTGGCGTGGATGGCTGCCGCCCCGGCGGCGCGCCGTTACATCGGCGGCTGGTGCGGCAAGCAGGACTTGCACGTGCTGCTCCCGGGCTCGCTCGAGGCGCGCGCGTCCGCCGTCCCGGGGTCCCGTGAGATGCTCGCCCGGACGGCACCGGCGCTGTATGCCCGGCGCGTGATCATCGAGAACAACGACCGCCTCTCGCTCTGGATGACGCCCGCCCGGATCGGCACCGAGCTGCGCTGGGCCTGGCTGATCGAAGGCGCCGCGCGCTGGTTCGGCGGACAGACGGGGCACGCCCGTCCGGCGATCGCCCGCCGCCTGCGCGAGGGACGGCGGCCGGCGTTCCCGCCCGGCGTGCGGGACGCCCCGCTGCTCGGCGGGACCGTGATCGACCTGCTCGTGCACGACCGGGACGAGCGCGCCGCCGCCGGGCTCGCGTGCCGAGTGCACCGCCAGGGGCCCCGGGTCGCGCTGCGAGAGGCGTTCGGCGGCCGCTCGTATGCGCGCATCGAGCAGGCGTGGCGCGAGCACCTCGGGCGGATGGCCGCCGCCTGAGCGCTGGTGGCCGCCCCCGCAACTACTGAGTGAGCTGGCTCGCGAGCCAGACGACGATCGCGCCGATCACGAGCGCCACCAGCAGCCCGGCCAGCAGCCGCCCGGGCGCCACCACCCGCTGGGGCGGCTCGTCGCTGATCAGCTCGCCCTCGAGCAGCACCTCGCGGGCGGTCGCGACCGCGGCCTCGGGCACGAGCACGTCGCGCGGGCCGGCGGCGAGGAAGTCGGGCACGTCGAAGCCGGCGCTCCGTCGCAGCATGCTGGGCACGCCCTCCTCGAGCAGCATTCCCTGGATGAACTCGCCCTCGGCCTGGTTCCGCGCGCCGGCAACGCGCACGAGCGGACCCTCGGTCAGCTGCGGCTTGATCTTGCGGGCCCGCTCGTGGCGCTCGGTGACCCTGCCCACCTCACCCGACTCGCTCCCTTGCACGAGCGGCAGCTTGCAGGTGGGGCAGAACCGCTCGCTGTCGGGATAGGCCGTGCCGCACTCCGGGCAAAACAGCTCGCCCGCCCCCGCGGCCCGGTTGCGCATCACTCCACGACCAGCTCGGCGTCGGATACCCGCCCGTCGTCGATCGCCCAGGTGCGGACGTCGACCTCGTCGCCGGCCAGGCCGACGATGATCCACAGCACCCCGGGCCACAGCTTCGCGAAGTTGATGTCGGTCTGCGAGGGCCTCGGCTCGGTGCGGGTGTGCGAGTGGTAGATCGCCCCGAGGTCGAGTCCGGCGTCGTCGAGCTTGTTGTGCAGCTCGAACTGCTCGTCGGGGTCGATCCGGAACCGCAGCGGGCTGGCTTCGGCGTTGACCGCGCGATAGACCTCGACGGCCTGGCCGTCGGCCGAGCCGACCATGCCGCAGCATTCGTTCGGCGCCTCCTGGCGCGCGTGCGCGACGATCCCGTCGTAGAGCTCCCTGGCGATCCTCACGGTCGGCTCGAGCCTACCAGCCGGCCTGTTCGTTCCCGCCCCGTCAGCTGCTGCCGGTGACGAACGGCCACGGGACCGCCTTTACGTACTGACCGGGATTCCGCAGCCCGCTGACCACGCTCCAGTGCTGCGCCTCGCAGGCCATGATCTGGGCGGCGAGCCGCTGCAGAGCGGCGGTGCTCAGCGTCGCGAGCGCGGTGAAGTAGACGCCTTCTGCGACCGACTCGAGGTCGACCAGCAGCCTCAGCGAGTCGTTCGCGCTGTCCAGGTCGGTGAGGCTTCCGGAGACGTTGTGCGCCGACAGCGCCGCCGCTGCGCCGTCGAGGTCGAGCGGCCCGGTGTCCGCGCTCACCCCCATCGCCCGCAGGCGCGCCGCCACCGTCGACACGTGCTCGAGCTCGTGGGCCAGCAGCGGCGCGATCACTCGGACGGCATCGGGCGCGAGCGTCCCCGAGGCAAGCACGCGCCGGTAGCCGAGCACCATCAGCCGCTCGACCATCAGCGCCTTGGACAGCGCGTCGGCGTCGCTCACCGGCGCCTGCGTGCCGTCGGCGCCGGCCGGATCGGCCGTCGCCGCGAGCCCGGCCTCGGCACCGGCCGTGGCCGCCACCGCCGCGAGCGCCCCCGCCACCACCTGTCGTCGGGTCGGTCGGCGATCCAAGTTCACTCCCGGCCGGTCACGAACGCCGACGGGATCGCCGGCCTTCCGAGCGCCGCGCGCACGAACGCCACGTGCTGGGCGTCGTTGGCGAGGATCGATGCCACCTGCTGCTTGACCACGCCCGGTTCGAGCCGCGTGATCGCGTTCAGGTACGCCGCGATCTGCGCCTTCTCGACCGCGTGGAACAGCATCAGCACCTCCTCGGTGTTACGAGGATGGCCGAGCGCGTAGCTCGGCGCGGGCTTGATCGGCTTCGCCCCCGTCTCCCTGATCAGCGCCGCCAGATCGCCCGCGTGCGAGAGCTCGTCGTTGAGAAACAGCGCGCCGGCCTTGGCCATCGACGTCGACAGCAGCGGGGTGCCCGCGGTGTACGCGGCGATCGCCACGTGCTCGAGCTGCAGCAGACGGTTGAGGATGTCGACGTCCGTGTTGAGCACGGGCTTCGAGTTGTGCACCTGCGCGCGCAACGACTGGTTGCCGCATCCGGCCAGCACCGCGCCGGCAACGCCCGCTCCCGCCGCCAGCAGCAGCAGGCTCCTACGTGAGGAGGGCTGCTCGCCCTCCGACGCCTCATCGGTCACCATCGCACGACAGACGGTCTTGCGGCGCCCCGGATCACCACCAGACGGTGGAATCCAGGTTCTCGATCTCCTCGAGGGGACGCGTGTAGATGCCGGACGAGAGGTACTTCCAGCCGTCGTCGGCGACCACGAACACGACGTTGCCCTCGTCGAGCTCGTTCGCGATCCGTAACGCCACGCGGGCGATCGCTCCCGACGAGACGCCGACGAACAGTCGCTCCTCGTCGAGCAGCTTACGCGTGAACACGATCGCGTCGGCGTTCGTGACGAAGATCTTCCGGTCGAGCACCGACAGGTCGATGATCGGGGGGATGAAGCCGTCCTCGAGCGAGCGCAGCCCCTGGACCGGCTCGCCCTGCATCGGCTCGGCGGCGACGATCTTGACCGAGTCGCCGAGCTCCTCCTTGAGCCGGCGCCCGTTGCCCATCAGCGTCCCGCCGGTTCCGAGGCCGGCCACGAACGCGGCGACCTCGTCGAGCTCCTCGAGGATCTCGAGCGCAGTCCCGTTGTAGTGGGCGTTCGGGTTGGCCTGGTTGCCGTACTGGTAGGGCATGTAGTACGACGCGTCCTTCTCGGCCATGTCGAGCGCGAGCTCGACGGCGCCGTTCGATCCCTTGGAGCCCTCGGAGTAGACGATGTCCGCGCCGTATATGCGAAGCAGCTCGGTCCGCTCGCGGGTGACGTTCTCGGGCATGACCACCTTCAGCGGGTAGCCCTTGCGGCCACAGATCATCGCCAGCGAGATGCCCGTGTTCCCGGACGTGGGCTCGAGGATCGTCTGCCCGGGCCGGATCAGGCCCTTCTCCTCGGCGTCCTCGATCATCGCACGCGCGACCCGGTCCTTGACCGAACCGGTCGGGTTGCGCGACTCGAGCTTGGCCCACAGCCTCACCCCCGGCTTCGGGCTGAGCCGCTTCAGCTCGACGAGCGGGGTGTGCCCGATCGCTTGGACGATGTCACCGTATCGGCCCCCGCAGGGCTTGTTCTCGAGGCGCTCGGCGGCCATCGCTTCAGGAAGTGTAGCGAGGCGGGCTCGCCGTCATGGCGGCCCGCCTCGGAACGTGCCGATCCGTCAGTACCCCGCCGGGTACGGATTGGGCATCGGGCTGCTCGGCTGCTGGCCCGTCTGCGATACGGCCTGGCCGCTGGCGGTCACGGTGACCACGTGCCAGGTTCCGCCGAACGCCACGATCCCCTCGCCGGTCGCATCGTGCTTCTTGGTGTCGGGCGCGAACGTGTACAGCGGATGTCCGCCGAGCACGGCCTGGACGAACCCGTTGCGCTTCCAGCTGGTCAGCCTGCCGGTGATCCCCGGCGCCTTGCTCAACTTCTTCGCCGACGCGGCCGTCACGGGCGGCCAGAACTTGAAGCAGTCGTTGGCCTTCGTGCACTCCGGGTGGCTCTTGGAGTCCCCGGACAGCCAGTAGACCGCGAACCCCTTCGAGTTCACGCCGATGGTCTCGTGTTCGGTCATCATCGTGGTCATGTTCGTGACCGTTGCGTTCTTGGCGATGTTGACCGTGAACGACTTCGCGATCGCGAGCCCGGCCAGCCCGAGGACCGCGAGTCCCACGACTCCCGCCACTAGGATCACAGACCGGCGCGGGCGACCCGCGCCACCGCGACTCAGACGACTCGTCAAAACAGGCTCCCTTCGATCGAGGACTTGCCTGGAAGACGCCCGAAGGCGCGCAAGCCTTCCCGAACGTCGCGGAGGGAGCGGTGAGGTCTTAGTGAGCGCCGCCGGCCATCGCCGGCAGGATCACGAGCGTGTCGCCGTCACCGACGGAAGTGTCCAGCCCGTCGAGCACCCGGACGTCCTCGTCATTCAAATAGACGTTCACATACCGGTTGAGGCCGCCGTCGGCGCCGAACAGCTGCGACTGGGTGTCGGGATGGCTGTCCGCCACCGCGCGCAACACCTCGCCGACCGAGGACCCCGAGGCGCTCAGCTCCTTCTCGCCCCCGACGGACGGGCGCAGAACAGGTGGTATCCGGATCGTTGCCATAACCGACAGCCGGGAACCCTAGTGCGCGCCGGCGCAGAATGCCTCGTAGTCGGGGAACACGCCGAGTTCCTCGTCGGCGATCGACTCGGGGGCGCGCGAGCAGATCGGGCAGTCCGGGTCGCGCCGGACCTTGACCTCGGAGACCGTCGCCGCGAGCGCGTCGTACATCAGCAGGCGGCCGATCAGCGGCTCGCCCTCACCCAGGATCAGCTTGATCACCTCGGTCGCCTGGAGCAGGCCCATCGTGCCGGGGAGCACCCCGAGGACGCCGTTGGCGCCGCAGGACGGAGCGAGCTCCGCCGGCGGCGGAACCGGGAACAGGCAGCGGTAGCACGGGCCGTCGTACGGCTTGAACACCGACAGCTGCCCCTCGAACCCGAGGATCGCGGCCGACACGACCGGGATCTCGAGCCGCACCGAGGCGTCATTCAAGAGATACCGGGTAGGGAAGTTGTCGAGGCCGTCGACGACGATATCCCACCCGGGCAACACCTCCATGATGTTCTCGGGCCCCAACCGCAGCGGATACTTCTCCACCTTCACGTCCGGGTTCAGCGCGTTGATCGTCTGCTCGGCCGAGTCCACCTTCGGGACGCCGATCCGCTCGCTCGAGTGGATCACCTGGCGCTGGAGGTTCGATAGGTCCACCTCGTCGTTGTCGACGATCCCGAGCGTGCCGACGCCGGCCGCGGCCAGGTACAGCGCCGCCGGCGAGCCGAGGCCGCCGGCCCCGAGCAGCAGCACCTTCGCGTCGAGCAGCTTCTGCTGGCCGTCCACCCCGACCTCCGGGAGCAGGAGGTGGCGGGAGTAGCGCTCGCGCTGCTCGGCGGTGAGCGTGCGCGGCGTCTGCACCTCGTAACCGCGATCCTTCCAAAGCGTGAAGCCCCCGGTCATCGACTCGACGTGCCCGTAGCCGAGGTCCTCGATCAACGTCCGAGCCGCCCAAGCGGAGCGGTTGCCGGACGCGCAGTAGAGGACCACGTGCTGGTCGCGGCCGGGCACGGCGCCCTCGATCCGCGACTCGAAATAGCTCTTGGGCACGTGCACGGCGCCGGGGATGTGCCCGGCCGACCACTCCTCGGGCTCACGGACGTCGACGATCACCGCGCCGTTACCGACCTGCTCACGCACGGCGGCGGGATCGATCTCGTCGATCCTGCTCTTGATCTCGCGGAGAACTTCGGCTCCGGACGGGGTCATCAGCGAAAACTCCTCAAATGCAGTAGAGATTCAATACTTCACCGAGTATAGCGACACCGGAGCCATGCCCGAACCGCTCTTTCCCAGTCTCGCAGACCCAGATTCCTGCGAGGCGATCCGCATCGGCGACGATGCGCTCAGCTACCGCGAGCTCGCCGCGGCCGCGGCCGCCACGGCCCACGACCTCGAGGGCGCCGGACGCGTCGCGGTCTGGGCGCAACCGACGGTCGAGCTGGCGATCGCCGTCGTCGGAGCGCTCGCCGCCGGCGTGAGCGTCGTCCCGATCAATCCCGGGCTCGGCTGCCGCGAGCTCGGCCACATCGTCGACGACAGCGCCCCGACCCGGCTGCTCGCGTGGGCGGACGTCGACCCGCCCACCCAGCTCCACCACCTCCCCCGCACCGACATCGACCGCAGGCGAACCGCCGCCGGCAACGAGCCCGTCCCGGACGAGCTCGCCGACGACGACGTCGCGTTCGTGATGTACACGTCGGGCACGACCGGGCCGCCGAAGGGCGTGCAGATCCCCCGGCGCGCGATCACGAGCAACCTCGACGCGCTCGCCGAGATCTGGCAGTGGACCGCGGAGGACCGTCTCACCCACACGCTGCCGGTGTTCCACGTGCACGGGCTGATCATCGGCCTGCTCGGGCCGCTCCGCCGCGGCGGCCGGCTCGAGCACGCCGGCCGCTTCTCGCCGCAGGCCCTCGCCGGCGCGCTGCGACGAGGCGCGACGATGATGTTCGGCGTGCCGACGATGTACGGCCGGATCGCCAAGGAGGCCGAGAGCGACCGCGACCTGGCCAGAAGCTTCGCGCAGGCTCGCCTGCTCGTGTCCGGGTCCGCCGCCCTCCCGACCTCCGTCCACGAACGCATGCAGAAGCTGACCGGCCAGGAGATCCTCGAGCGCTACGGGCTGACCGAGACGCTGATGAACGCTGGCGTGAGGCTCGGCGACCCAGTCATCCCCGGGCGCGTGGGAGCACCGCTCCCGAACGTCGAGGTCCGACTCGTCGACAACGACGGCGCCACGATCGACTCGAGCGACGACGAGACGATCGGCGAGATCGCGGTCCGCGGCCCCAACGTGTTCACGGGCTACCTGAACCGCGCCGACGCCACCGAGGAGTCGATGCGCGACGGCTGGTTCATGACCGGCGACATGGCCACCCGCAACGACGGCGGGTCGCTCAAGATCGTCGGACGCAAGAGCACCGACCTGATCAAATCGGGGGGCTACCGGATCGGCGCCGGCGAGATCGAGGGCGCGCTGCTCGAGCATCCCGCGGTCGCCGAGGTCGCCGTCGCCGCCCGGCCGGACGCGGACCTCGGCGAGCGCGTCGTCGCCTGGGTCGTGACCGAGCCAGGCCACAACGTAAGCGCGCAAGAGCTCGAGGACCACGTCGCGAGCCTGCTGACGAAGCACAAGCGCCCGCGCGAGGTGCACTTCGTCGACGAACTGCCGCGCAACGCGATGGGCAAGGTCATGAAGCGCGAGCTGCCCGAGCCGTGAGCTGCGGCGGGGCGCCCCCCACCCAGAGGAGGACGCCCCGCAACATCAGACCCAATCATTTCCGCCCCGTCCAGATCCCCGCCGGTACCAGCGTCCCGGGGAATTCCTGTGGAGAGCTTGCACTACGGGTATCGGCCCGGGCGCAAATGGCCGATATCGGGCCAAGACCCCATATTGCCCCCGCGCCGGATCACCGATAGCCATCGCGGGAGCCGCCCCGACCGATCCATGAAATCGCGAACGCTGCTCGCCCAAGTCCTCGCCGTCAATCTGCTGCTGATCGCGGCCACCGCGATCGTGGCCGCGGCCGCGCTCGACGAGCGCGTCGGCAGCGCCGTCAGCGGCCGCGAGGGGCTCGTGCTCGGGCTCGCGTTGATCGCGACCCTGCTCGGCAACTGGCTGCTCCTGCGCCGGCGGTTCATCCCACTCGATCGCCTGATCTCCGCGATGGAGCAGGTCGATCTCGCCACCCCCGACAAGCAGCTCGTCGCCTGCGACCGGATCGACAGCGCCGAGGCCCACCGGCTCGAGGCCGCGATCAACCGCATGCTGGCCCGGCTCGAGGCCGCGCGCCGGGCCGCCGGCCGCGCCGCGATCGAGGCGCAGGAGCGCGAGCGCCGGCGCATCGCCCAGGACCTCCACGACGAGGTCAACCAGGCGCTGACGGCGGTCTCGCTCCGGCTCCAGGCCTCGATCGGGCACGCCCCGCCGACGCTCCGGCGCGAGCTAACCGAGACCAAGCGCCTCGCCGGCCAGGCGATGGAGGAACTGCTCCAGCTCGCACGGCAGCTCCGCCCGGCCGTGCTCGACGACCACGGCCTGCTCCCCGCGCTCCACAGCCAGGTCCGCGACTTCTCCGATCAGACCGGCATCGTGGCCGCGTTCAACGTGAGCGGCCACGTGCCTCGCCTCACCCCCGAGCAGCAGCTGGTCGTCTACCGCGTGACCCAGGAGAGCCTGTCCAACGCGGCCCAGCACTCGGGGGCCGAGCGGGTCGACGTCGAGCTCTCGTTTATCGGCCGTACCACGCTTCGGATCACCGACGACGGCCAGGGGTTCGTGACGCGCCGGGACGGCGGGCTGGGGCTGTCGGGCATGCGCGAGCGCGCGCTGCTCGTCGGCGGTCATCTTTCGATCTGGTCCGCCGGGGGCCAGGGAACACGAGTCGAGCTCACGCTCGCATAACTGGAGAGGAGCACGGATGCGAATCTTGGTTGCGGACGATCACGGGATCGTCAGGTCGGGAATCAAGCTGCTGTTGGAGCGCCAGGCGGGAATGGACGTCGTGGCGGAGGCGGCCGACGGAGTTGAGGCGGTCGAGCAGGCGCTGGCATCGCGCCCGGACCTCTGCATCCTCGACGTCGGGATGCCGCGCATGACCGGCCTGCAGGCGGCTCGCGAGATCCGCTCGCACCTGAAGGACACGCGCGTGCTGATGCTGTCGATGCACGACGACGAGCACTACCTGTTCGAGGCGCTCAAGGCGGGCGCTTCGGGGTACGTGCTCAAGCGCGAGGCCGGCCAGGACCTGGTCGGCGCCGTCCGCGCCGTCGGGCGCGGCGAGGCGTTCCTGACCAACGCGGCCGAGCGCTCGATCATCCGCCGGTGGATGGAGGGCGACGCCGGCGGGCCGTCGATCTCGCTGACTCCGCGCGAGGAGGAGGTGGTCAAGCTGATCGCCGAGGCGTACACGAACGCGCAGATCGCGGAGATCCTCCACCTCGCGGAGAAGACCGTCGAGTCGCACCGTGCGAACGTGCTCCGCAAGCTCGGGATGCGCGACCGGGTCCAGCTCGTGCGCTACGCGATCCGCCGAGGCCTCGTCGAGGCGTAGCGGACCCGCCACTAGCATCACCGCCCATCACCCGCGCCCCGGTCGACCACATCGCCGCCCCCCAGTTCCCGCCCCGCCTGGAGTGGTTGGGCGGCCGAGCCCACGGCTTCCCGATGCTGCTCGAGTTCTGGGACTTCTGCCGGGTCCAGTCGCTCCGCACGCTCCCGTACGTGAAGGCGTGGAACGAGCGATACGACGAGCTGAAGGTGGTCGGCGTGCACGCCGCCGGCTTCCCGCCCTCGCGCGAGCGGGCAGCGGTCCGGGACGCGGTGGCGCGGCTGGCCGTCCCGTATCCCGTCGCGGTCGACGCCGACTACGAGGTGTGGGGCCTGTACGGGAACCGCGGCTGGCCGGCGCGGTACCTGTTCGACCGACGAGGGATGCTGCTCCACTACCACTACGGCGAGGGCGGTTACGGCGAGACCGAGCTCGCCATCCAAAAGCTGCTCGGGCGCGAGCAGCCGGTCCTCCCCCCGTTCCGGCCCGAGGAGGCGCCGGACGCGCTGCTTGTTCCCCAGACCGACGACGTCGAGGGCCCTTACTCGGGCCCGTACACGGCCGGCGGCGTGTGGGCGGTGCTCGACGGGAGCGGGGTGGTCGAGGTCGACGGCCGCACGATCGCGGTCGCACATCCGGGTGCGTACGAGCTGATCGCACACGAGCGCAGCACCGACGGCGAGCTCGCGCTCGCGGTCGGCGCCGGCGTCACGTGCTACGCGGTGTGCTTCACGCCCGGTCGAGCAGGTTGACGAGCTCGGGCGGGCCGTTCTCGCCGACGATCGCGGCGAACCCGGGCCGGTAGGGGCTGCCGAGCGGATCGTCCCCGACGAACCGGGCCTCGTGGACCCAGCTTCCGATGTTGATCAACCGGGTCCCACCGGTCCGCCCCCATTCGCTCGAGTCGTCGCCGAGCAGCGGCCCGGCACGGTGCGTGTGGCCGAAGATCACGTGGGAGGCCGGGACGCGGAGGCGCGCCAGCACCTCGGCGAACCCCGCGAGCGCCCCGCGGCGGAGCGCGGCCCCGGACACGTCGGGCGTGAGCGGGCCGATGCCGGCGCGGTTGAGGGCGGCCACAGCCGCCCACAGCCCGGCGGCCATCGCGCGACTCCGGAGGCTTCGCCGCCGCCCTCCGTCGCCGTTCAGCGCCTGCCAGGCCGCGATCTGGAAGCTGCCGCCGCTGCCGCCGAGGCGCAGGCCGCCGCTCTGGGCGACCGCGTCGGCCCACGCGTACATCGGCGCCAGCGCCGCTTCGTAATCCTCGGCGGTCGCGGGTCCGCCGTCGGGCTCGCCCGCGACGCGCACGGTCACGCCGGCGCCGAGACGTTCGATGATCGGAACCGTGTTATGGCGGTCGCCGTAGTGTCCGTGGATCGCGTAGACGTCCTCGCGAACCCACACTCCCGGATACGCGACGCGGACGCGCGCCGGCGCCAGCGACTCGACGAGCGACCCGAGCGCCTCGCGCGGCTCCCACTCGACCGCCGATTCCAGCCCGAGCGGCGCGGGATCGCGGCGCTCGAGCCAGCCGCGCAGCAGCGCGTGGTCGTGGTTGCCGGGCACCACGACCACCTCGCCGACCGCCGAACCGAGCCCGCGCAGCACCGGCGCGGCGTGGGCCAGCGCGTCCCGCATCGGCCCGTGGCGTAGCTCGACCACATCGCCGAGCAGCAGCAACCGGTCGAACTCGGGCAGCCGGGCCAGCAGCGCCGCGCGCTCGCGCGCGCGGCGCAGGACGTCGGGCGCGCCGTTGGCGCCAAGGTGGAGGTCCGAGATGACCAGCGTGCGCAGCGGCGTTAGTGCGATGGTCGGCGGCCTGACGGCGGCGCCTTTGTCAGTTTAGGTCGGCGGCGCCTGACGGCGGCGCCTTAGTAAATTTAGGTCGGCGGCGCCTGACGGCGGCGCCTTAGGCGGAGGTGGCCGCGAGGGCCTGCCGTATCACCTTCGGGAGCATGAAGCGAACGTCCTCCTGCACCACCTCGAGCTCCTGCACGTCGCTGGTCCCGCGGGCCCTGAAGAACTCGACCAGCCGCTGCACGAGCGACTCGGGGGCGCTCGCCCCCGACGTGATCCCGACCACGCGCTTGCCGGCGAGCCACTCCTCGCGCACCCCGCTCTCCGAGTCGATCAGATGCGAGTCCGCACCGTGCTCGCGCGCTACCTCGACGAGCCGGTTCGAGTTCGAGGAGTTGCGCGAGCCGATCACGAGCACGAGGTCGCACTGCGCGGCGAGCTGCTTCACCGCCGCCTGACGGTTCGTCGTCGCGTAGCAGATGTCGTCGGTGCGCGGCCCGACGATCGCCGGGAATCGGTGCCGGAGCCGGTTGATGATCGAGCGGGTCTCGCCCACCGACAGGGTCGTCTGGGAGATGTAGGCGATCCGGCTCGGGTCGGGCACGTCGAGCCGGTCGACGTCGTCGTCTGACTCGACGAGCACGATGCTCTCGGGAGCCTCGCCCATCGTACCCTCGACCTCCTCGTGGCCGGCGTGGCCGATCAGCACGATCGTGTACCCATCGGCGGCGAACTTCTTGGCCTCGACGTGGACCTTGGTCACGAGCGGACAGGTCGCGTCAATCGTGTCGAGCTTGCGCTCGCGCGCGCCCGCATGCACGCTCGGGGCGACGCCGTGCGCGGAGAACACGACCGTCGCGCCCTCGGGCACGTCGGCCTCGGATTCGACGAACACCGCGCCGCGCTCGCACAGCTGCTCGACCACGTACTTGTTGTGGACGATCTCCTTGCGGACGTACACGGGGGCGCCGTACAGCTCGAGGGCCCGCTCGACCGTCTGCACAGCCCGGTCGACGCCCGCGCAGTAACCACGCGGCGCCGCGAGCACCAGCTTCTCGGGCATCGACCCCACTGAAGAGAGTGTAGGGCGGGAAATGCAAAGATACGCCCGAGCGTTCCCGTCCCCACCACCGCAGACGATCCCATGTCGCAACGCCACCTCGACCGCCTCAGCTCCATCGACGCCTCGTTCCTCCACCAGGAGGGGCCCACCACGCACATGCACATCGGAGGCGTGCTGATCTTCGAGGGTCCTCCCCCGGACTTCGACGACTACGTCAACCACGTCCGCAGCCGGCTGCACCTCGTCCCGCGCTACCGGCAGAAGCTCGCGACGCCGCCGCTCGAGACGGGCCGGCCGGTGTGGGTCGACGACCCGGACTTCAACATCGAGTACCACGTGCGCCACACCGCGCTGCCCTCGCCGGGCACCGAGGAGCAGCTGTTCCTGCTCGCGGCGCGGATCGCCTCGCAGCCGCTCGACCGCGCCAAGCCGCTGTGGGAGAACTGGCTGGTCGAAGGGCTTGACGGCGACCGGTTCGCGCTGATCTGGAAGACCCACCACGCGCTCGTCGACGGCATCTCCGGCGTCGACCTGGCGACCGTGCTGCTCGACCTCGAGCCCTCGCCGCCCGCGCCGAACAACGACCTCGAGCCGTGGAAGCCGCGGCGGGAGCCCTCCTCGGTCGACCTGGTCGCCGCCGGGGTGCGCGGGAGCGTCGGCCTCGCCACCGGGTTAGTGACCCGGGCCGTGTCGGCGGCCACCCACCCGGCGAGCTCGCTCGGGATGCTGCGGGACGCGGCCGAGGGCGTCGGCGAGATCGTGTGGGCCGGGCTCAACCCCGCTCCCGAGACGCCGCTGAACGTCGAGATCGGCCCCCATCGCCGGTACGCGGTCGTCCGCCACCAGCTCGCCGACTACAAGACGATCAAGAACACGTTCGGCGGGACGGTCAACGACGTCGTGCTGACCGTCGTTTCCGGTGCGTTGGCGCGATGGCTCGAGTCGCGCGGCGTCCGCACCGAGGGGCTCGAGATGCGGGCGCTCGTGCCCGTGTCGGTTCGCAACGACTCGCACCGCGGCACGCTCGGCAACAAGCTCACGGTGATGCGCGGCCCGCTCCCGATCTACATCCACGATGCGGTCCCGCGCCTGGGCTTCGTCCGGCGGGCGATGGACGGACTGAAGGAGTCAAAGCAGGCGGTCGGCGCCGCGACGCTCACCGCGGTCAACCAGCTCGCGCCGCCGACGATCCTCGCCGAGGCCTCGCGCCTGAACTTCTCGACGCGACTGTTCAACCTGCTCGTCACGAACATCCCCGGGCCACAGGTGCCGCTGTTCGTGCTCGGCCGCCGGCTCGAGGATCTGTTCCCGCTCGCGTTCCTGCCCAGGAACCACGCGCTCGCGGTCGCGATCATGTCCTACAACGGCGGGATCGACTACGGGCTGCTCGGCGACTACGACGCGCTGCCCGACATCGACGTGATCGCCGATGGAATCGACGCTTCGCTCAAGGAACTGCTCGACGCCGTCCCACGAGCCCACGCGCGCCGGTCGGCGAGCGGCAACGGCGACGCGCGCAACGGCGGGCCGACGAGGATCCTGCCCAGCGCCGGCGCGCGGTCCAAGCAAGGCCCGGCGGCGGACATGCGGGCCAAGCGGGCCAAGCGCGCCGCCGCGCCCCCGCGGGAGGACTCCGGCGGCTGAGCCGGCCCCCCGGCTCGGGACGCTTGCCGTTTCACCTGCAAACGGCTACTGTCTCCGGCAAGTGGACGATCTGATCGCACCCGACGAGATCGCGTACCGGCTGGAGCTCACCGCCGCTCAGCTGAAGATCGTCCACACCGCGCTCAAGTCGCTGTTCGACGACCTCGGCCACGAGGAGAGCGACATCAAGCGGATCGTCTCGGCCGTGCTCGCGAAACTTCCCGGCGAGCACGAGATCCGCGCGATCGACATCGATCAGGAATTGCGCCGCGGCGCGACGGCTGAGTAGCGTTCTCGCGCTCAGAAGCCCAGCGCGAACTTCGCGTCCTCGCTCATCCGCTCCGGCGTCCACGGCGGCGAGAACGTCATCGTCGGCTGGACCTCGTCGACCCCTTCGAGCTCCATCACGAACTCCTCGATCTGCTCCGAGACCTGCGGCCCGATCGGGCACCCGGGGCTCGTCAGCGTGTACGTCACGCGGACCGTGGAGCCCTCGATCTCGACGTCGTAGATCAGCCCGAGCTCGACGAAATCGAGCCCCAGCTCGGGGTCGATCACGTCGCGAAGAGCGTCTGTCACGTCGTCGACACTTGCCATCCGAGCATCAGTTTAGAGATTCGTCCACTTCCCCCTTGCGGGCAGTACACCGGTTTGTGTAAGTTTTGCCGCATCGTCGCCTTCGATGAACACTCCGCCACCCTGCGTTGTTTCGGAGACGAAGGGCGGTTAACGCAGGGCGGCCGGCGGCAGGCCATGGTTCGCGCGCTCCGCGCGCAGACGAACGTGACCGTCGACCTGTCAGAGCTCGGCTGGGCCGACTCGTCGCTGATGCTCGACCTCGCGGTCCTCGCGCGCCGCCTTCGCGTGAAGGGGCGCGGGATCCTCGTCCGCGGCGCCCAACCTCAGGTGATGGCGCTGATCAAGCGCGTGGGCCTGCACCGGCTTCCCGCGGTCAGGTTCGAGGGGCCCTCGCCGGCGTTCGGCGCGGTCGGCTAGCTCGACGAGGCGTCGGGCGTGGCCTGCTCGCGCACGAGCCCGGCGCCGGAGCCCGGCTCGCGAAGCAGCTCGGCGACCTCCGAGCCCTCCTCGCCGAACCGCGGGAACCGCTTGCTCTCGGCCTCGCCGATCGCGACCAACTGCTCGCCGACCGCATGCATGTCCTCGAGCAGCCGCCGGCGCTCGCGCCAGATCGTCTCGGCGCTGCGCGCCAGCTCGCGCGCCCGGATCTCGGCCGCCTCGACCGTCTCCTCGGCCTCCCGGCGTGCGTCCTCGCGCATCTCATCGGTCTCGCGCTGGGTCGAGGCCCGCAGTCGCTGAGTCTCGCGCTGGGCCGTCTCGCGGAGCTCCGTCACCTCCTGCTGGACGGTCGCACGCAGCTCCGCCACCTCGCGCGTGGTGGTGTCGCGCATCCCGGTGACCTCGCGATCAACCGCATCGCGGAGCGCTGACACCTCGATCCGGGCCGCCTCGCGCAGGTCCGCCACCTCGCGGTCTGTGCTTGCCCGCAACTCGCCGGTCTGCCGCGCGGTCTCCTCGCGCTGCTCGCCGGTCTCGCGCGCCGCCTCCTCGCGCAGCCGGCTCGCCTCCTGCCGGGCGGCGTCGCGAGTCTCGGCCACCTCGCGCTCGGCCTCCTCGCGCAGCTCCTGGCTCTCGCGCTCGGCCGTCTCGAGGCGATCGTCGGCCTTGTTCCTCGACCGGGCGGTTATCTCATCGGCGGTCTCGTGGGCGCGCTGGAGGATCTCGCGGGTCTCCTCACTCACCTCGTCGAGGGCGTGCCGGACCGCCGCCTCGGGCGAGGAGGACATCTCGAGCTCGGTGATCAGTCGGCTCATCCGCTCGACGTAGCGGTCGACCGCCGCCCGGTCGTAGCCGCGAATCGCCGCCGGGAACTCGACCGAGCGCGCGTCCTTGAGAATGCGGTCGCGGTCGGCCGCGGTCAGCACTCGGCCCGAGCCGAACCGCCGGGGCCGCTCCTCCTCCTTGGCCCGCGCGGCGACGAGCTCCGCGGCCTGGGTCTCGACCTCGGGCGAGATCTCCGAGTCTTGCGTGTTGCCGGCCCCGTTCCCCTCGATTTCCCCACGCGCCATGGCCAACGCTCCCTTCCTAGCTTGTTGCTCGAGGCCACTCGCGCCAGGTCGTACGAGCGACCTCGACATCAAACTACCCCCTCAGTCAAGCGCAGTCGAGGGTTGTGTAGGAATGGCACGAGCTAGCCTTGTCGTCATGCTCCTCGTCCTCGTTCTGGTCCTCTGGGCCGCCGCCGAGTTGTTCGTGGCGATCAAGGTCGCGGACGCGATCGGCGTGCTCGCGACGGTCGTCCTGCTGCTGCTCAGCTGGCCGATCGGCTCGTGGGCGCTGCGCTCGCGGGGACGCGCGGCCTGGCGCCGGCTCGGGGAAGCGGTCGCGGCCGGCAGGTCGCCCGGCCGCGAGGTTCTCGACGGCGCGCTGGTCCTGCTCGGCGGCGCGCTGCTGATCGTTCCCGGGTTCATCTCGGACGCGCTGGGCGCGCTCGCGCTGCTCCCGCCGACGAGGTCGCTGATGCGCCGGGCGCTGGCCCGAAACCTCCAGAGCCGGTTCGTCGTCCAGGCGACCCGGTTCACCGGCGGCTCGCGGCCATACGATGTCGACTCGACCGCGACCGACGTCGACCCGCCTCAGCTGCATTCGTGAGCCCCACCACGCCCGTACTCAGAACGCTTGCGTTCGGCGACCCCGACCGGACGGTCTGGGGCGCTGCATGGCTGCTCGGCGACGGCGGCTCGGCGCCCGCGGTGTTTGGAGCCGCCGGCGATCACGCCGTCGTTCCCAGCCTCGCCGTCTCCGTCGGCGAGGACATCGGCGATTGGCGGCTCGACGGCGAGGGGGCCGCGCTGGTCGTGGCCCCGGCGGGCGACGGAGTGGCCGTGCGCGCCTCCGACGAACACATCGAGGGGTTCGATCAGCTGTGCCGCGTCACGGGCCGGTTCGCGCTCGGCGGCGCCGAGCACGAGGTCGAATGCCTCGGGCTGCGGACGTCGCGGTCGGGCGGGCTCGATCTCGACAACGTCGCCTCGATACGTGCGGTGTCGACCTGGTTCGAGCCCGACGAAGGGCTCACTCTGATGGCGGTGCGTGGCCGCAAGGCGAAGGCCCACGACGGCGACGTCGTCACGGCGACGGTGCTCGGTCCGGAGCGCTCCGCGCCGGTCGAGGATCCCCGCCTGTCGACCACGTACGGGGTGGGCGGGTGGCCCGTCCGCGCCAGTCTCGAGCTGTGGATCGGAGGCGAGGGTGAGGACGAGCAGTACCCGCGGCGCGCCGCCGGCGCGGCGACCGGCGTTCGCGCACTGACCGCGGCGGGCGGGCTCGACGTGCGCGCGGAGCCGTTCCACTGGCACAGCCGCGGTCGTGCCGGCGCCGGGATCTACATCCTGGCCAGCCGGCCGTGAGCCGGATCGACGCGGTCGTCAGCGACTTCGGCGGGGTGCTCACCTCGCCGTTGCTCGGGGCGTTCGCGGAGCTGATGCAATCCTCCGGTATCTCCCTGGAGGCGCTCGGCAAGGCGATGGCGACGATCGCCAACCGGCAGGGATCCAATCCGCTGTTCGAGCTCGAGACCGGGCGCATGCGCGAGGCCGCGTTCTTTGCGGCGCTCGAGGACGAGCTGTCCGCGGGCGCGGGCGGCGCGGTCACGCTCGACGGGTTCGGCCGCCGGTACTTCGAGCAACTGCAGCCGAACGCGCCGATGATCGACTTCATGCGGGAACTGCGCGGGCGCGGCTACAAGATGGCGATCTGCACGAACAACATCCGCGAGTGGGAAGCGCACTGGCGCGCGATGCTCCCGGTCGACGAGATCTTCGACGTGGTCGTCGACTCGGCGTTCGTGGGAAGCCGCAAGCCGGAGCCGCGGATCTACGAGATCACGCTCGAGCGGCTGGGCGCCGCGCCGGCCGGGACGGTGTTCGTCGACGACGTCGAGCTCAACTGCGAGGGGGCGCGGAGCCTCGGCATCCACGCGGTCCGGTTCCGATCGAACGACCAGGCGATCGAGGAGATCGAGACGGTCCTGAGTGAGGCCTGAGTCCGCCGAGACGATCATCGAGATCGCGCATAGCGCCACGCATCCTCCGGGTCGAGTCCGTACTCTGTGATCTGAAAGAAGGCAGCCAGTGGCTTCCCTCCCCCACTTCCGGATCGACATGCTGGAGAGCTCGTCCGGGACCACGATCAAGCTCGCGGGAGAGCCCGACAGCGCGACCTGCGCGGGCGCGCCGCCCTCGATGTCGTTCCTCGAGCGCATCGAGATCGAGCTCGCGCGCGACGCGGATGCGCCGGCGCGGGCGCGCGCCGAGGTTCGCGAGGCGATCGCCGAGCGGCTCTCGGAGGTCGACCGCGCCAACGCGAAGCTGCTGACCTCCGAGCTCGTGACCAACGCGGTCATTCACCCCGGCCAGGGGGTCGGGGGCTCGGTCGGCCTCCGGATCACCTCGTACGCCGACCGGGTCCGCGTCGAGGTCACCGATGCGGGGTCAGGGTTCTCGGCGGAGAGCCTGACGCCCCGGCCCCGCGAGGCCGGCGGCCACGGACTGATCGTCGTCGATCGGCTGTCCAGCCGCTGGGGAACCAGCCGTCCGGTCCTCGACGGCAGGCCGGGATTCAGCGTCTGGTTCGAGCTCGACGCCGACGCTGAGCAGGCCGCGGGCGCCGGGCAGGATCAGTTCTCGACGCCGAGTCGATCCCAGCAGTACAGCTCGAGGCACTCCTTCGCCAGCTCGATGCACCGCGCTTCGGAGAGCCAGGGCAGCACAGTGTCGAACGCCTGATCCTCGCCCACGCCGGCCTCGAAGGCCTCCTCGCCGCGAAAGCCGGCCGCGATCTTCAGCGCCTCCCGCCGGTGGTCGCCGAGCGACGGGAAGACGTTCACGAGGAACTCGCGGTTGGGCAGCGGATGTCCCACCTCGAGCGAGGCATGCCAAGCCGCGAGCAGCGACAGGTCGTGCTCGTCGAGATCGGCAAGCGCCTTCGCATAGTGCGACTCGAGCTCGGACTCGGGGATCTCGTCCACCCATGCCCGAACCACCTCTCCGAGGATCTGGCGGCGTGTCTCGCGCCCCACCGACTCCGCGATCACGCGGATGGCGTCCTGGGGTTGGATGAAGCAGAGTGACATTGTGGCTCCGGTCCGGGGATGCGAACGCCGCAGAAGGTAGGCGGTCGACCGGACGTAACCGGTGTGGTCGACCGGACGTAACCGGTGTTCGGCACCGAATCGGGCCCGGAGGCGCCGATCAGCGGCTAGCCGTTGACCGTGACCGTGACCGTGAGGACCGGCGAGCTCGAACGGTTGTTGCGCGCGTCGCCGGGCAGCACCGTTCTCAGCGCGGCCGTGCCCGCGCGCGCGAACGTGTGCATCGCGCCGTAGTTCGAGGCGTGGCCGAGCCGCGGGCGCGCGATCGCGATCCAGTTCGCGCCGCGGCGCTGCTCGATCAGCACGACCTGACCGGCGTGGGACGGGGTCACGTGCCCGCGCAACAGCATCGCCCTTCCGGCAGTCGCCGAGCGCGAGCCCGCCAGACCGACGAGGGCGCCCACCGTTTGGGCGAGCGTCGGGCTCTGGAGACCCGCCGCGGTCACGTACCACCGCTGGTCGACGTTGACCGTCCCGCGTTTCAGCGTGAACTTGTACCGGCCGGCGCTGTCGGTCATCGTCTGCGCCACCCGGTGGAAGCTCGTCTGGCCCGCCAGCTCGCGCCAAAGCACCACCTGATCGCCGGCGACGGGATTGATGGTTAGCCCGCCGGAGATCACGATCTTTTGCCCCGCCACCGAGGGGTCGGGTGAGGAGGCGATCGTCAACAGGCCGGCGGGCGTGCACGGGTCCGGGGTGCAGCACGTCGCCGCGCCGCAGCACGCGTTCGCGCCGGCACAGCACGCGTTCGCGCCGCACAGCAGGCGTTCGCGCCGGCGCAGCACGGTACGACGTCCGGGCTCTTCGCCGGCGCATTGGTCGGGACCGGGCAGCACGGCACGATCGACGGCCGTTCCTGCTGGGGGCACAAACGCGTCCGCGCCGCGCCGGCGGGCGAGGTCAGCGCCAACACGCAGATCGCGGCGGCGGCCAGAACGAGCGACGTGAGAGTGAAACGACGCATCGTGGGAAAACCGGCGTTGAGGCTACCCGGATTTGTGGGAGCCTAACGCGGCCCTATAGCCCGAGCGCCGCCGACACCGACCCGAGCGATTCGAGCTCGGGCTCGGGCTCGGCGCCCAGGCCGAGCGTCGCGCGCTCGCCGCGCTGCCAGTTGTGCAGGCCGAGATCGAGCGCCTCGAGCGGGATCCCGCACGCCGCGGCGAGATCCCGGGCCCGGCGCTCGAGCAGCAGCGGGTCGCCGATCCCGAGCGCGCGCTTGGCCCCGATCGTGACGTCGTTGACGCCCCCGAGCGCGAGCGACCCCGCGCGGAGGTCGTAAACGCCGAGCCGGCCGAGCGTCACGAGCAGATCGAACCGGGCGTCGCGATGCAGGCCGGGCAGCGACAGGCGCTCGAACGCGCGCGCGAACCGCCGCTCGGCCGGCCACGCGATTTCGCCCGTGTAGGCGAGCGCCTGGGAGCCGGAGCGCGCCGCCCACGTCCGGTAGGCCTCGAGCGTCTTCGTCCCGCGAGAGGGCTGGTGCGCGGTCCTCGGCCCGCACTGCACCCCGTCGAGCTCCGGCATCTCGCCGGAGGCCCACGAGGTCCGAACGCGGTCGATCTCCGCGAACGGCTCCTCGCCCTCGAGCGGGCCCAGGTAGGCGATCAGGAACGCGAGCCAGCTGCGCTCCTCGACGTCGGCGCCGGCGTCCGCCACCTGGCGGTAGAGCCCGGGCGGGTCGTCCTCGAGCGTGTTCAGCCGGTGGTCGGCGAACGCGATCTCCTCGGCGAGCCGGGCGGCGTCGGCGCTCGACTTCAGCCCGTTCACGAGCGACGAGTGATAGCCGTCGTCGGCGCCGCGAGCCACCCTCCGCACGGTCAGCCGGCCGGAGCTCCCGCCGGCCGCCCGCGCGACCGATCCCGTGGCCGGCCGGCTCGAGCCCGGCCGGCTCGAGCCCGGCGCGATCGGGCGGGGCTGCCCGGCGCGGGGCGCGCTCGAGGTGACGATCGGGCGGAGATCGATCGACTGCTCCTTGGAGCAGATCGGGCAGTTCTGGACGAGGCGGTTGTGGCGGCAGAAAGTCGGCAAGCGTGGGCGGCTCCGGTGCGGGGCGGTCGGGTTCGCCCGCTCCCGCAGGGCGATAGGGCTGTCGGAGCTAGGTTATCGGCGCCACGTGCCGGTCGCGCCTCCGCGCGGTTGCCGCATCGCTCCATGCTGCACCACGCACCCGAGCGGTTCTTCGTGTGGTCGTAGAACGCCCACTCGCAGTCATGCTCGTGGCACGCCTTTCAGCCCGCGCAGCTGTGAGAGCGCCCGCGCCGCCGCCGTGGGCCGGTAGCGACTACCCTCTCGGCGCTTGCGCGCCGAACCGCCCACCTTCGATCTTCAAAGCCACTCGCTCCACTCTGACGGGACGCTCGAGCCGCGCGCGGTGGTCGCGTCCGCGGCTGAGGCGGGCGTCGAACTGCTCGCGCTGAGCGACCACGACACGGTGGACGGGGTGCAGAGCGCCGCCGACGCGGCGGCCGAGATCGGCCTGCGGCTGGTGCCCGCGGTCGAGATCTCCTCGGTCGATCGGGCCCGGCAGGACCTGCACGTGCTGGGCTACCTGGTCGACCACCACGATCCGCCGTTGCGCGAACGACTGGCCGCCTGGCGCCGGGACCGCGAGCACCGGGCCGAGGCCATGGGCGAGGCGCTGCGCGAGCTCGGCTACGCGCTCGACGACTCCGAGCTGTCCCGGCGCGCCGCCGAGGGCAAGCCGATCGGGCGGCCCCATCTGGCCGACGCCGTGGTTCGCCATCCCGCCAACGCCGAGCGCCTACGAGCCGAGGGCCTCGAGGAACGCTCGGCGTTCCTCGAGGCCTACCTGATCGACGGCAAACCGGCGTTCAAGCTGCGCACCACCCCGACCATCAGCGAGTCGATCGCCGCGGTCCACGACGCCGGCGGGGTCGCGGTGTGGGCCCATCCCTTCTGGGACATCGCCGACCCCGGCGCGGTGCTCGAGGCAATCGACCGCTTCCGCGGCTGGGGCCTTGACGGGGTCGAGTGCTTCTACGCCACCCACACCCGCGAGCAGACCGAGCTGCTCGCGGACCGCTGCGCTGCGTTGGGGTTGCTCAGCACCGGGTCGTCGGACTTCCACGGGCCGGCGCACAAGCTGTTCTCGCGGTTCCGGGCGTTCAGCACCTATGGGCGCGAGCCGGCGCTCGGCCCGATCGCGGGGTAGCCACTCCGAGCCGCCCAAACCACCTGCTTAACCCGACAATCGGCGCACACCGCTCCAGCCTCGCCGAGTTAGGCACGACTATCGTGCACAACGCGGCAGGGCTAGCGAGGCGGCAGTCGACTGTCGTGTTGTGCACGGCAGCGCCCCCGCCCTCCACCCCCGGGCGCCGGCAACGCCCAGCCGGCAACGCCCGGCTACCGCGGCTCCCCCAGCACGCCCCGCGCCCGCAGCTCCGCCACCAGCTCCTCGACGAGATCGTCGAGCGGCCGTTCCTGGGGCCGCAGCTCGATCTCGGCCTCGCGCGGCGGCTCGTAGGGCGCGTCGACGCCGGTGAAGCCGCGGATCTTCCCGATCCGCGCCCGCGCGTACAAGCCCTTCGGATCGCGCCGCTCGCACTCCTCGAGCGGAGTGTTGACGAACACCTCTAGGAAGTCGAGCTCGCCCCGCTCGTGGACGCTGCGCGCGAGCTGCCGGTCGACCGTGTACGGGCTGATCACGCTGACGATCGCGATCGTGCCGGAGTCCGCGAACAGGCTCGCCACGTGCGCCACCCGGCGGATGTTCTCGGCTCGGTCGCCGGGCTCGAAGCCGAGGTCGCTGTTCAGGCCGTAGCGGAGGTTGTCGCCGTCGAGCCGGTAGGCGCGGTACCCGTCCCGGGCGACCCGCTCCTCGAGCGCTGCCGCGATCGTCGACTTGCCCGACGCGGGCAGGCCGGTCATCCACACGGTGGCGCCGCGCTGCCCGAGCAGCGCCCAGCGGGCGCCCCGCGCCAGCCGGCTGCGATCCCACGTGACGTCGGTCCGCTGCGGCTCGGAGCGGTCGACGTGCGCCTCGATGATCATGCCGGCGCCGACGGTGCCGTTCGTGGTCTCGTCGATGAGGATGAAGCTGCCGGTGGTCCGGTTGCGGCGGTACTCGTCGAAGATGATCGGCACGGTCGTGCGCAGCCGGATCCTCCCGATGTCGTTGAGCCCGAGGTTGCCGGCGCCCTCGTCGCGGTGCAGCGTGTTTACGTCGATCCGGTAGCGCACCTCCTCGACGACTGCGCGCGCCGAGCGCGTGGTGTGCTTGATCGCGTAGACGCCGCCGGCGGTCACCGGCTCCTCGGCCATCCAGCACACGATCGCCTCGAGCTGGCGATCGACCGTCGGACGGTTGTGCGGCCGGCAGATCATGTCCCCGCGCGAGATGTCGAGGTTGCCGTCGAGGCGGAGTGTCACCGACATCGGCGCGCACGCCTCCCCCAGCGGGCCGTCGGAGGTGTCGACCGAGGCGATCCGGGTCTCCTCGCCCCCCGGGAGCACGACTACCGGATCCCCCGAGCGGAATACGCCCGCCGCGATCTGGCCAGCGTAACCGCGGTAGTCGGGGTCGCTCGAGTCCGCGCCCGGACGGATCACCCATTGCACCGGGAACCGGCAGTCGATCAGGTTGCGGTCGGACGAGATGTGGACGTGCTCGAGGTGGTACAGGAGCGAGGGGCCCTGATACCACGGCATCTGCTCGGAGCGGTCGACGATGTTCTCGCCCTGCACCGCGGACGTCGGCACGAACGTCACGTCGGTCGTCTCGAGGCGTGCGCAGAACTCCCGGAATTCCTGCTCGACCTGCTCGAAGCGAGCCTGCTCGTATCCGACCAGGTCCATCTTGTTCACGCACACCAACAGGTGCCTGATCCCGAGCAGCGAGGCGATGAACGCGTGCCGGCGGGTCTGCTCGACCACGCCGTGGCGGGCGTCGATCAGGATCACCGCGAGGTCGGCGGTCGAGGCCCCGGTCACCATGTTGCGCGTGTAGCGCTCGTGCCCGGGGGTGTCGGCGATGATGAACTTGCGGTGCGGGGTCTGGAAGTAGCGGTATGCCACGTCGATCGTGATGCCCTGCTCGCGCTCGGCCCGCAGACCGTCGGTCAGCAGTGACAGATCGAGCCCCTGCTCGCCGTTGCGGCGCTCGGACGCCGCGCGCAGCGCCTCGAGCTGGTCGGTCAGGATCTGCTTGGAGTCGTACAGCAGCCGGCCGATCAGCGTGCTCTTGCCGTCGTCCACCGAGCCGGTGATGACCAGGCGGAGCATCGGCGCGGTCAGGGGCTCCTCGAGCGTCGCCGCGGCCGTCTGGGAAGCCTCGCCGCTGGGCGTCATGACGCCGACCGTACCGCAGGCCACGGATCTGCGCCCGGCACGCGACCCTAGGCGCCGATCACGCACGCGCTCGGCAGGCCTGCCACCGGCCGAAGGTAACAAGCGGACGGCCGGCGCGTCAAGCGCCTACCGCCATCTCCTCCCCGCGCCGGTGCGCCTTCCCGCGCGCGATCACCTCCCGGAAGCTCCGGAAGCGGAAGATCAGCACGAGCGCCGCGAACCCGAGGAAGCCGGTCAGAACCGCGGTCGCGATCTGCTGCCCGACCGAGAACGAGGCGACGAACGGGTTGTGCGCGAAGATCGTCAACAGCAGCGCCTGCTGGACGCCGGCGCCGCCCGGGGTGAACGGGAACACCGACGCGACCACCTGGACGCCGAGCACGAGCAGCGCGTTGCGGACCGAGCCGCCGATGTGGAAGGCGTCGAGCAGCGCCCAGTAGGAAGCGAACCGCGCCACCCAGCTCGCGAACTGCCAGCTGCACATGTCGCGGCGGTAGCGGCGGCGGTCGCGCAGAATCGCGAACCCCTGGCTGACCCGCTGCCAGAACGCCTTCACGCGCGCGGACAGAAGCGCGAACGCGATCAGGAAGGCGACGCCGGACACGGTCAGCAGGAACAGCGTGAACCGCATGTTCGAGGCGAAGAAGCTGATGTCGAACGCCGGCAGCTTCGAGAAGTCGGGCGGCTTCGGGAACACCCCCTGGGTGAACGCGAAGCACATCACGAGCAGGCCCATGAACCAGTCGAAGATGACGCCGGTGGCGAGCGCCGAGGCGACCGTCGGGTACGTGCTCTCGGGGATCGCGATCCGGGTCAGGAACAGCTGCGCGATGTTCCCGCCTCCGAGCGGGAACACGTTGTTGATCGCGTAGCCGACCATGTAGGCGCCCCATACGTCGCGCCATCTGAACCGCACCCCCGGATACGCGGCCCGCAGCGCGTTGAACAGCGCTCGCGACCGCAGCAGCAGGTAGATCCCGTACAGCGCGAGGCCGAGCAGCAGCGAGAACCAGCTGAGGCTCGTGAGCTGGGACAGGAACGTGCCAGCCGAGTTGATCAGCTGGTCGATCGTCGATCCGATCGTGGCGTGGTGCTGGGCGCCCGCCGTGACGGCCGCTCCCGCGAGCGCTAGCGCTGGCATCCGCTCATTAAAGAGCCCGGGGGACCCAGATCCATCTGGGTCCCCCGGAGAGTCAGGGAAGTGGGGGCGCAGTTCCCTGACCGACACGGGCGAGTTTCCCCGTCCCAAGCTGGGTCTAAACCTAAATTAGCTCCGCAGGCCGCTCCACCACGCGAATCGCGCGCCAAACACTAGCATTCCCACCTCTACGCAGGGCCAAACTGTAAACGAGGGCACTGTTGGTTTCCAACCTCAGAACCCTTCAGCGCCCCCCGGCCCCGGGGCCGGTGAAGAACTCCTCGCCGGCCCTGACCGTTCCCGCCGCCTCGGCCTCGTGGCGGAGCGTGCGGTCGGCCTCCCCGCTCCAGGCGCCGATCGCGAGCATCTCCCGGTCGGCGTCCATCGGGCTCCCGCCGATGTCGTTGTTGACGACCCGCGCGCACTTGCGCCCCTCCGCGATCGCCGTGACGATCAGGGACTGGCCGATCCGGGCGTCCCCGCAGGCGTATACGCCCTTCGTCGAGGTGCGGTAGGTCTGCTCGGTCCGGATGTTGCTCCACTTGTCGAGCTCGAGCTCCAGATCCTCGATCGGGCCGGCGCGTCCGGGGCCCTCGAAGCCGATCGCGATCAGCACGAGATCGGCCTCGAGCACGAACTCGCTACCTGGCACGGGCGTCAGATCGCGCGAGGAGGTGCCGGTCACCTTCCGCGCGTAGACGTGGCTCACGCGACCCTCGCGCCCGCCGAACCCCGTGACCTCGGTACCCCAGCGACGTTTGCCCCCCTCGTCGAGGGCGTACGTCGAAAGCGTGCGCTTGGGCGGCAGCGGCCACGGGTGCCGGGCGTCGCGCCCGCTGTCGGGCAGCTCGGCGTACACGTCCAGCAGGACGACGCCCGAGGCACCCTCGCGATGGGAGTTCGAGATGCAGTCCATCCCGGTGTCGCCGCCGCCGACCACGATCACCTTCTTGCCGGCGGCAGTGATCTCGGCCCCCGGCTCGGGCGCGCGCGACGGGCGCCCCTCCTGCTGGGCCACCCATCGGTTGCGCTGGTACAGGTAGTCCATCGCGGGGTGGATCCCGCGCAGACCCCGACCGGGCGCGTCGAGATCGCGCTGGACGCGCGATCCGATCGCGATCACGACCGCGTCGTGGCGGTCCTTGAGCTCCCGGGTCGAGACCGTCCGCCCCACGTCAGTGTCGTAGACGAACTCGATCCCCTCCTGCTCGAGGATCGAGACCCGCCGGTCGATGATCCGTTTCTCCAGCTTGGCGTCCGGCACGCCGAACCGCATCATCCCGCCCGGGCCCTCATCGCGCTCGAACACGGTCACGTTGTGGCCGCAGCGGTTGAGCTCGTCGGCGACCGCGAGGCCGGCCGGCCCGGACCCGATCACCGCGACGGTCTTACCGGTCCGCCGCTCCGGCGGGTTCGGGACGATCCAACCCTCCTCGAACGCGCGCTCGGCGATCGCCAGCTCGATCTGCTCGATCGTGACCGCGTCGTCGTTGATCGCCAGTACGCAGGCCGACTCGCACGGGGCTGGGCAGATGCGGCCGGTGAACTCGGGGAAGTTGTTGGTCGCATGGAGCTGGTCGATCGCCTCGTGCCACTTGCCGTGGTAGACGAGGTCGTTCCAGTCCGGGATCAGGTTGCCGAGCGGGCAGCCCTCGTGGCAGAACGGGATCCCGCAGTCCATGCACCGGGCGCCCTGGCGTTGCAGCTCGGCCTCGGACTGGAGCCCGAAGTACTGCCGGTAGTCGTGCACGCGCTGATCGGGGTCTCGCTTCTCGAAGCCGACCCGGTGGATCTTCAGGAATGCGCCGAGCTCCCCCATCAGCGCGAAACCGCTGCCTCGCGTAGCGCCTGCTCGGCCAGCGCCCGCTTGTAGTCCCGTGGCATCACCTTGACGATCCGGCCCCGGGCCCGCTCCCAGGACGCGAGCACGTTGCGGGCGACGATCGATCGGGTCCGCGCCGCGTGCTCGGAGATCAGCTCCCGCACTGCGGCCTCGTCCTCGTCGGAGAGCCCTTCGAGGTCGACCAGCTCGAGGTTGCAGCGCCCTTCGAAGCGGTTGTCGACGTCGTACACGTAGGCGATTCCGCCGCTCATCCCGGCGGCGAAGTTCCGGCCCGTCCGTCCCAGCACGACCACTCGGCCGCCGGTCATGTACTCGCAGCCGTGGTCGCCGACCCCCTCGACCACGGCGCATGCCCCGGAGTTCCGGACCGCGAAGCGCTCGCCGGCGAGCCCGCGAAAGAACGCGCGGCCGGCGGTCGCGCCGTACAGGACGGTATTCCCGACGATCATGTTCTCCTCGGCGCGGAACCGGTGCTTCTCGGGCGGCCGCACCGACACCACCCCGCCGGACAGGCCCTTGCCGGCGTAGTCATTCGTTTCGCCCCGGAGCGAGAACACGACCCCGGGGGCGAGCCAGGCGGCGAAGCTCTGCCCCGCCGAGCCGCTGAACGCGATCTCGATCGTGCCTTCGTCGAGCCCGGCGGCGCCGTGCCGGCGCGCGATCTCGCCGGACAGGATGCCCCCGACGGTCCGGTTGACGTTGCGCACGGGGATCGGGCCGAGCTTGACCGGCTCACGGCGATCGAGCGCCGGCGCACACCGGCGCAGCAGTTCCCAGTCGAGCGCGTCGTCGAGCACCGGCTGCTGGGCCCGCGTCCGACGGCGCGGCGTATCCGCGGGGAGCTCGGGGCTCGCCAGCACGAGCGACAGGTCGACCCGGCTTGCCTTCCAGTGGTTGATCGCGTCGTCCATGTCGAGCAGGTCGGACCGGCCGATCATCTCCTCGAACCGGCGGATGCCGAGCGAGGCCATGATCTCGCGCACCTCTTCGGCCACCAGCATCAGGTAGTTGACGACCTGCTCGGGCGTGCCGCGGAAGCGCCGGCGGAGCTCGGGATCCTGGGTTGCGATCCCGACCGGGCAAGTGTTCAAGTGGCAGACGCGCATCATGATGCAGCCCATTGCGATCAGCGGCGCGGTCGAGAACCCGAACTCGTCGGCGCCGAGCAGCGCCGCCACGACCACGTCGCGGCCGGTCCGCATGCCCCCGTCGACCTCGAGGGTGAGCCGCGTGCGGAGATCGTTGAGGAGCAGCGTCTGCTGGGTCTCCGCCAGCCCGATCTCCCACGGCACGCCCGCTCCCTGGACCGACGACTGGGGCGAGGCGCCGGTGCCGCCGTCGTAGCCGGCGATCGTGACGTGGTCGGCGTTCGCCTTCGCCACCCCGGCCGCGACCGTCCCGACCCCGATCTCGGAGACCAGCTTGACCGACACCGAGCCGGTCGGGTTCGCACAGCGCAGGTCGTAGATCAGCTGCTTGAGGTCCTCGATCGAGTAGATGTCGTGGTGCGGCGGCGGGGAGATCAGGCCGACGCCCGGGGTCGAGCTGCGCAGCCACGCGATGTAGTCGTCGACCTTGTGACCGGGGAGCTGGCCGCCCTCGCCCGGCTTCGCGCCCTGGGCCATCTTGATCTGGAGCTGGTCGGCGTTGACGAGGTAGTGGACGGTCACGCCGAACCGGCCCGAGGCGACCTGCTTGATCGCCGAGCGGCGCAGGTTTCCGTCGGGGTCGGGCACGTACCGCGAGGCGTCCTCGCCCCCTTCGCCCGTGTTCGAGCGAGCGCCGAGCCGGTTCATCGCGATCGCCAGCGTCTCGTGCGCCTCGCGCCCGAGCGCGCCGAGGCTCATCGCGCCGGTCGTGAACCGCTTGACGATCTCGGTGGCCGGCTCGACCTCGTCGAGCGCCACCGGCCGGTCCGACACGCGCAGGGTCATCAGTCCACGGAGCAACGCGCGGCGAACCGAATCCTCGTTGGCCAGCCGCGCGTACTCCGAGTACGTCTTGCGCGGGTCGCCGTTCGGGTGGGCGGGGTGGGCGGGGTCCGATACCGCGTGCTGGAGGTTCGCGATCGTGTCCGGATTCCACACGTGCACCTCGCCGTGGCGGCGCCATTGGAGCACGCCGCCGACCGGCAGCACCTCGCGGTCGGTGCGCGGATAGGCGCGGAAGTGGCGCTCGATCGCCTCCTGCGCCAGCTGCTCGAGCCCGACCCCGCCGATCCGCGAGGCCGTGCCGGTGAAGTGCCGGTCGATCAGCGCGCGCTCGAGCCCGACCGCCTCGAAGATCTGGGCGCCGCAGTAGGACTGGATCGTCGAGATCCCCATCTTCGAGATCGTCTTCATCAGCCCCTTGCCGAATGCCTTGACGATCCGCTGCTCGGCTTCCTCCCGCCCGAGGTCCTCCGGGAGCAGGGCGCGGTCGGCGAGCTCGTCGAGCGACTCGAACATCACGTACGGGTTGATCGCGGCGGCCCCGTACCCGATCAGCGTCGCCATGTGATGGATGTCGCGCGGCTCGCCCGACTCGATCACGAGCCCGGTGCGCAGGCGTGTGCCGCGCCGGACGAGGTGGTGGTGGACGGCGGCGACCGCGAGCAGCGACGGCATCGCGACCCGCTCGGCGCCTAGGTTGCGATCGGACAGAATCAGGATGTTCGCGCCGTTGTCGACGTACCCGGCGGCCTCCTCGCACAGCGCCTCGACCCGGGCCTCCATCCCCTCGTGCCCTTGCTCGATCGGCCACGTGATGTCGAGTGTGGCGGCGAAGAAGATCTCGTGCGCGACCTGGCGGAGCTTCTCGAGCTCGTGGTTGCGGAGGATCGGCTGGTCCATTACGAGCTGGTGGGCCTGCTCGGGGCTCTCGGCCAGCAGGTTCACCTCGGCGCCGACGCCGGCCTGGAGGCTCATCACCACGCTCTCGCGGATCGGGTCGATCGGCGGGTTCGTGACCTGCGCGAATAGCTGCTTGAAGTACGTGAACAGCGGCGGCTGGCGGTCGGACAGGACCGCCAGCGCGGCGTCGTTGCCCATGCTCGCGACCGGCTCCTCGCCCTTGGTCGCCATCGGCGCGATGATCATCCGCAGGTCCTCCTGCGAATAGCCGAACGCGAGCTGCTTGGAACGCAACGGCTCGATCCGGGGTGTGCGCGGATCGCGGTCGGGCAGGTCGTCGATGTGCACGACCGACCGCTCGTACCACTCGCCGTACGGCCGGCGCCGGGCGACCCGCCGCTTGACCTCCTCGTCCTCGACGATCCGGCCCTCCTCGAGGTCGAGCAGGAACACCTTGCCGGGAGACAGGCGACCCTTGCGCTGAACGTGCTCGGGGGCGACGGTCATCACGCCGGTCTCCGACGCGAGCACGACGTAGCCCTCGGTGTCCTGGATCCACCGGCCCGGCCGGAGCCCGTTGCGGTCGAGCACCGCGCCCGCGAGGCGACCGTCAGTGAACACGACCGCTGCCGGCCCGTCCCACGGCTCCATCAGGCACGAATGGAAGTCGTAGAAGCCCTTGACGTCGGGGTCGAGGTCCTTGCGCGTCCGGTAGGCCTCGGGAACCATCATCATCACGGCGTGCGGAATCGAGCGCCCGCTCAGCACGAGCAGCTCGAGCACGTTGTCGAAGATCGCCGAGTCCGATCCTCCCTCGCGGACGACCGGTATCACCTTCTCGAGGTCGTCGCCGAACAGCTCGGATGCGAGCTGCGACTCGCGGGCCCGCATCCAGTTGACGTTGCCGCGCAGCGTGTTGACCTCGCCGTTGTGGGCGATCATCCGGTAGGGGTGGGCGAGCTCCCAGCTCGGGAACGTGTTCGTGGAGAAGCGCGAGTGGACGAGCGCCAGCCGCGACGCGACGCGCGGATCGCGCAGGTCGGTGAAGTACCGCGGGAGCTGGGGAGCGGTCAGCATCCCCTTGTAGATCATCGTCCGGCTCGAGAAGCTCGGAAGCGCCAGGTCGCGCCCGGCGGCGCGCTCGATCATCCGGCGGATCACGTACAGCTTGCGCTCGAACACGTCCTGGTCGGTGACGTTGTCCCCGGCCGCGATCAGCACCTGGCGGATCACCGGCGCCGACAGACTCGCCGTCTCGCCGACGTGGCGCTCGTCGATCGGCACGTCGCGCCACCAGATCGCGCGCTGCCCCTCGGCGTCGATCGTGTCCTCAATCAGCTGCTCGAGCACGACCCGCCGCTCCTCGTCCTGCGGGAGGTAGCACACGCCGACGCCGTAGCGCCCGGCGGGCGGCAGCTCGACGCCCGAGACGGCGGCCCGCAGGAACCCGTCCGGAATCTGGAGAAGGATGCCGGCGCCGTCGCCCGTGTTCGGGTCCGCGCCCTCGGCGCCGCGGTGCTCGAGGTTCTCGAGCGCGTCGAGCGCCTTCTCTACGACCGCATGGCTCGCCTCACCCCACAGCTTCGCGACGAGCGCGATGCCGCAGCCGTCGTGCTCGTTAGCGGGGTCGTAGAGGCCAGTGGCTCCTGGGGGAGCGATGCGTCGATACATAGAGGAGGGTGAGGGTGTGACACAGACGAGTGCAGACTGGACGCCGAAGGGTACCAGCGCGTGTTAGCGGCGCGTTACGGCCGCATGATCGGTTACGTCTTGGCCTTTGCTTTGCTCCGGGACTTACCGCCGGCGCCGTTGCCGTCCGCGGACTTCGCCGACTCGCGCCGGCGCGGCTTGGACTCCGCGTCGTCGCTGCGGACGGCGGCCAGGCTCGCCTCGAGCGCGGCCATCAGATCGGGCGCGGCGGCCGGCTCCTCGGACTGCGGCTGGACGGCGAGCTCCTCGCCCGCGGCCTTGCGCTCGATCAGCTCGAGCACCTGCTCGCGGTACTCGTCGTGGAACTTCGAGGGCTCGAACTCGGCCGACAGCGACTCGATCAGCTGTTCGGCCATCTTCAGCTCGCGATCGGTCGCCTGCGCGTCCGCGATCTCGTCGATCTCGTCGAGACGATCGGGTGGGAGCACCTCGTCGCCCCACAGCATCGTGGTCAGCGTGAGCACGTCGTCGGTGGGCCGCAGCGCGGCCAGCTGCTGCTTGGAGCGCAGCACGACCTTCCCGATCCCGACCTTGCCGGCGTCGCGCATCGCGTCGAGCAGCAGCCGGTAGGCCTTGGCTCCGCCGGCGGTCGGCGCCAGGTAGTAGTTGTGGTCGTAATAGATCGGATCGATCTCAGCGAGATCGACGAACTCCTCGATGTCGATCGTCCTGGTCGCCCTGGGGTCGAGCGCGTCGAGCTCGTCGTTGGTGATCACCACGTAATGGTCCGGCGTGATCTCGTAGCCCTTGACGATCTCCTCGTAGGGCACCTCTTGATCGGTCGTCGGATCGACCCGCTTCTGCTTGATGCGAGCGCCGGTCTTGCTCGACAGCTGGTTGAAGCGGACGGTCTTGGGCGAGGTGGCGCTGTACAGCTTCACCGGCACGTTGACCAGACCGAAGCTGATCGCGCCTGACCAGATTGCTCGAGCCATATTCGGGTTTGTATATCGAACCGGAGCCAGGATCAAGCGCTGAGCGGCGTTTTGCCGGCGCTGGCGTACGACACCATCTCACGAGATGCCGCGCCGGCGCGTTTCATCAACGTGAAGCTTCCGCCCTTCCAGCAGCTCCTGGACGCCTACGGGCCGGACATTCATCGGTTCCTCAGAGCCAGCGTCGGGCCTGTCGACGCGGACGACTGCTATCAGGAAACCTGGGTCGCGGCGCTGCGCGCCTACCCGAAGCTGCGGGACGCCTCGAACCTGCGCTCGTGGATCTTCACGGTCGCCCACCGCAAGGTGATCGATCACGTCCGGGCCCGGCGCCGCTCGCCGATGCCCGTCGGGGCCGTCCCCGACACGCCGGCGACGACGGGGCTGCCGGCGGAACCCGACAACGGCCTGTGGGGCCACGTCCGCGCGCTCCCCGACAAGCAGCGCACCGCGCTCGCGCTGCGCTACGTCGCCGATGCCGGCTACGACGAGATCGCGGCCGTGATGGGCACGAGCGAGCAGGCGGCGCGCCGCAACGTCCACGAAGCACTGAAGAAACTGCGAACGGAGTACGCGCGATGAGCATCCCGAATCAGATCGAGGCCGAGCTGCGCGCCACCGCGCCAGCGCGCGGCGACCTGCCGGACGTTAGCGAGGCCGCCGCCGCGGCGGCCCTGCTCGACGTCGCCTACGCGACGTTCGACTCCCCCCTGGGGACGCTGCTGGTGGCATCAACCCCCCGCGGGCTCGTCCGGCTCGCGTACCTGGGCAGCGAGGACGAGGCCGAGGTCCTGGAGCAGCTCGCGAACAGGGTCTCCCCCCGTGTGCTCGCCGCGCCGCGCCGGCTCGACGACCCGCGCCGGGAGCTCGACCAGTACTTCACCGGCCGGCGCCGGCAATTCGAGCTGCCGCTCGACTGGCAGCTCGCCGCCCGCGGCTTCTCCCGCCGGGTGCTGCAGGCCACGGCCCGGATCCCGTACGGCGCGACCGCGACCTACAAGCAGGTCGCGACCGAGGCCGGGAACGCGCGGGCGTTCCGCGCCGCCGGCAACGCGCTCGGCTCGAACCCGATCCCGATCATCGTCCCCTGCCACCGGATCCTGCACTCGGGCGGCGGCCTCGGCGGCTACACGGGCGGCCTGGACCGCAAGCGCCTGCTGCTCGCGGTGGAGGGCGCCCCTACGGACCCTACAGCGGGTTGAAGCAGCCGTAGATCACGAACAGCGGGTTCACGACCTGGTTGTGGTGAGCGTCCGTCATCGTCTGCTGGCCCACGAACGACGGCGGCGACTCCGCCTTGTAGCAGCCGTTCGCCTGGAGGCTGACGTCGTAGCTGACCGGCGTCGACTGGAACGGCTCGGCGCCCGGCTGCGGGATGAACACGTCGAGCGTGCAGATCCAGTCGCCCGGTCCGGACGGCGTGCTCGCCCTCCGGCTGCAGTTCGTGAGCACGTTGAGCTTGGCGCCCGGCGCGACCTGCCGGCCGAGCTCGCGCTGCTGGAGCACAGTCAGGTTGTTGAAGATCGGCTGGATACTCGCCTTGAGCCGCCCCGCGGTGTCGCCGGCAGGGCCCCAGTTGGCCGCGATCGCGAGGAACGCGATCAGCACCGCCCCGCTGACCGCGACCCGCACCGGCATCACCCAGCCCGCCCGGCGGGCGACGGGAGCGCCGGCGAAGTCGCGGCGGCGCAGAATCAGCCACGAGGCGGTCAGGCAGGCCACGATCCAGATCGCACTGACTATGCACGCGACCGCCAGCGGGCCGAAATATGGGTGCGCGGTGAACAGCCCGTACCAGCCCTGGAACGCGGAGGCGGCAAGCAGCATGTGCATCCACACGCCGGTGCCGACCAGCAGCAGCAACTGCATCACGAGATCGACGAGCGCGGGGCCGATCACGCCGACGATCCCGTTGCGGGTCGCGACCGAGAACAGCACCGCAAGGCTCGTGAACGCGAGCATCGGCAGCACGTTCAGCAGCCAGGCGACGATCACCAGCCACACGCTGTGGCCGGCCGACAGCGTGCGCCCGCCGAGGTCCACGAGGGCGCCGTCGCCGACCAGCAGCAGGCCGGCGGCGAGGCTCGAGACCGCGAGCAACGACAGCAGCCCGACCGAGAACGTCATCGCGGCGAGCACCTTGCCGGCGAACAGGTTCCGGCGCGTCGAGGACCGGGTCAGCACCATCTTCCACGTCCCGTAGCGGTCCTCGGAGGCGAAGATGTCGCCGGCGAGGACGCCGGCGAGCACCGGGAACCCCCACGCGCCGCAGAACGCGAGCACGACGAGCGACAGCGCGAAGCCCGAGGAGTGGACCCACACTCCGAACAGCGTGTCCGCCGGGCTGCCGGTCTGGATCTTGAGGACGCCCGCGAACGCGAACGGTCCGAGCACGCACAGGACCGCGAGCAGCCGGGTCGCGAGCTGCGTCGAGAGCTTGCGGCGCTCGGCCCGGTAGACATTCCAGACGCCCGCCGATCGCCGCGCGGCGCGAGCACCCGGGATCGCGTCGCCGGGGTCTAGGACGTGGGTTGCGCTCAAGTTCCCGCCAGGGCCGCCTCGGCCAGCTCGGTGAGCGCAGACGAGTCGAGCTCGACGTTGCTCGTGAGCGCGAAGAACATCGACTCGAGCGGGCTCACGACGAGCTCGAGGCGGCGCACCGCGACATCGGCGTGGCCGAGATCGAGCACGTACGCATCCACGCGTCCGTGCACCGCGAGCCGCAGCTCGCCCGTCTGCGACCTCGTCGCGTGGATGCTCGGGTGCTGCTCGGCGATCTCGAACGCGCGGGCGTCGTCGCTGGTCGCGAGCCGGTAGGCCGATCCCGGCGCCTGGTCGCGCAGCTGCTCGGCGCTCCCGCTCCACACCACCTTGCCCAGGCGCAGCACCGTGAACGAGTCGCACACGTTCTCGAGGTCGCCGATCAGGTGGCTCGAGAGCAGGACCGCGGTGCCCTCCGCGGCGAGCCGGCGGACGAGCCCGCCCATGTCGCGGGCTCCGGCCGGGTCGAGGCCGCTGGTCGGCTCATCGAGCAGCAGCAGCGCCGGCGCGCGCAACAGCGCGGCGGCGATCCCCAGGCGCTGGCGCATCCCGGTCGAGTAGCCGCTGACCCGGTCGCCGCCCCGCCCCGCGAGGCCGACCCGGTCGAGCACCTCGTCGACGCGGCCGCGCGGCGCGCCGCCGTCGAGCTCGGCGAGCAGTTCGAGGTTCACCCGCCCGGACAGGTATGGGTAGAACGTCGGCTCCTCGACGAACCCGGCGACCCCGTCGAGGTTGATCGCCTCGGACGTGCCGAGCGGCCGCCCGAACAGCTCGACGCCGCCCGCGTCTGGGGTCACGAGCCCGAACAGGAGACGCAGCAGCGTGGTCTTGCCGGCGCCGTTCGGCCCGAGCAGGCCGCGGACCTCGCCCTCCTCGACGACCAGGTCGACGCCGTCGACGGCGATGGTCGTCTCGAACCGCTTGACGAGGCCGCTCGCACGTACCGCTGCCACCGCCGTCACTATACGGCCACGCGTCCTGGCCAAAACGGCCGGGTAGGACTCCCCGAGTGGATCCGCTACGACCGATCCGATCGTTTGACCGCTACCAGCAGTCGCGTCGGCGGTGGGCGGTCCCGATGGCGGTGATCAGGAAGTTCGGCAACGACCAGGCCGGCAACCTCGCCGCGCTGATCGCCTACTACGCGTTCTTTTCGATCTTCCCCCTGCTGCTGGTGTTCAGCACGATCCTCGGGTTCGTGCTGCAGGCCAACAGCAAGTTCTACGAGGACGTCAAGGACTCGGTGCTCGGCCACTTTCCCGGCCTCCAGCTGCAGACGCACCCGCTGACCGGGAGCGTGACCGCGCTCGTCCTCGGCCTGGTCACCTCGTTGTGGGGCGGTCTGGGCGTGACGGTGGCGGCGCAGAACGCGTTCGCCAGGATCTGGGCGGTTCCGTACAAGGACCGCCCGGACTTCTTGCGCTCGCGCGTGCGCGGGCTGCTGCTGCTGATGGTCCTCGGCGCGCTGTTCGTGGCCTCGGCCGTCGTCACCGCGCTCGTGACGATCGCGCTGTCCGGCCCGCTACCGAAGGTCGGCGGGTATGCGATCACGCTGGCGGTCAACTTCGGCTTGTACGTGGCCGCGTTCCGCTTCCTCACCCCCGCCACGATCCCGACCCGAAACCTGTGGCTGGGGGCGGGGGTCGCCGCGGTGTTCCTCGAAATCCTCCAGCTCGTGGGCGGGATCTACGTCAAGCACGTCATCTCGCACGCCAGCGAGACGTACGGCACGTTCGCGACCGTGATCGGGCTGCTCGTCTGGCTGCACATCATTGCCCAGCTGACGATGTACGCGGCCGAGATCAACACGGTCATCGTGCGCCGGCTGTGGCCGCGGAGCCTGCTCGGGCCGCCGGAGTCACCCGCCGACCGCGAGACGCTGACCGCGCTCGCGAAGATGGAGGAGCGCCACGAGTACGAGTCGGTCGACGTCCGGTTCGAGGACTTCTGAGGAGGCGCCGTCGGTCGCTCAGGACGTAATCGTGATGGTGTCGCGAGCGCCGTCCCGGGCAGGACTAGCCCTCAGAACAGCCGGTCGGGAGCCTCTCGGCGGGTCATCTCGAGCGACCACGAGCACAGGCCGCCCTCGGCAGGACAGCCGTCGCAGATGGCGCGGTGAGGCATGTCGGTCACCGTGAAGTCGCGCTCGAGAACGCCCCGGGCGAGTCCCGCCAGCCGCCGCTCGAGCACCGGCGCCTGGTCGCGCGCGAACGTCGCCACCGCGGGCCGCTGCGGGAGCTCGAGAAACGTGTGGATGACCTCGACCGCGGCCGCGCCGGTGCGGAGCGCGGCCAGCGCATACACGAGACGCTGGGTGCCGTAGGCGCGGTCGGCGAGCGCCTGCGGGTCCGCGCCCTCGAGCCGGTCGGTCTTGTAATCGACGATCAGCGTGCGCCCTTCCGGCTCGCGCGCGATCACGTCGAGCACGCCCGCGATCAGCACGCCTCCGAGCAGGAACCGGAAGCGCGCCTCGCGCCGGACCGCGGTGGCGCGCCCGAGCCGGCGGCACAGCTCCCCGCCGGCGAACCGCTCGACGAGCGCGGCGACCTGGGCGGCGTCGTCGGGCGTCGGCGCGGTCCGCAAACCCGACCGCTCCGCGGCCTCAGCCATCATCGCGTCGGTCGGGCGACGCGGCCGGCGGAAGTCGAGCCGCTCGAGCAGCGCGTGCACGAGCGTGCCGCGGTCGAGCGCGCTGAGTCCACCGGCGACACAGTCGGCCGCACCCGCGCGGTCGACGCCGCCCCCCTGGCCGGGCACCGCCGGCAACCTCAGCACGCGCTCGGCGTAGAACCGGTAGCCGCAGCGCCTGTACTCGGCCAAGGAGGAGTAGCTGAGCGCGGTCACCGCCGGCGCGCCGGTCACCGGAGCAGCGGGCACCGGCGCCGGCACCCTCTCCGAGGACGCGAACGTCGCCGGCACAGCCACTGGCGGCACGGGCGCCACTGTCATGTCCTCGGGCCGCACGAACGTGATCTCGACACGGTCGAGGGGTTCGACGGCCGGGGCGATCCACGCGATCGGGCCGCCGCTGCCCTCAAGCGCCGGCCACTTCTCAAGGCGGGCCGCCCCGCTCAGGATCAGCCGCTCGCGGGCGCGCGTCATCGCCACGTAGAACAGGCGCCGCTCCTCGCGGGCCTCGGCCGCGATCCGCTCGTCGCCCAGGGACTTGTAGTCGAGCGCCGACTCGCGCTTGCCGGTGCCGGGCTCGGCCAGCCGCAGCCCGAACCGACCGTCCCGCCCCACCCGCATCAGCTCGGCCCGCCACCGGGGCCCGCGGCCCAGATCGGCGACGCACACGACGTCGAACTCGAGGCCCTTGGCGCGGTGGATCGTCATCAGCCGCACCGCGTCGAGCGCCTCGCCCTCGACCGGGGCCTCGCTCTCGCGCGCCTCCCCGGCGCCGAAGCCGCCGCCTGCGCGCCGTGCGGTCAGCTCCAGGAACGCGCGCAGGTCGGGGCCGTGGGCCGCCTCGTGCTCTCGCGCCAACCGCATCAGCTTGCGCACGTTGGCGAGCCGTCGCGGCCCGCCCGGCATCGCCAGCACGGCCAGGTCATAGCCGGTCCGCTCGACCACGCGGTCGATCAGCTCCTCGATGCCGGCGCGAGCGGCCGCCTGTCGCTCGATGGCGAACCAGTCGGCAAACCGGGCCAGCAAACCCCTATCCCCCACCCCAAGCTCGTCGAAAGCGCCGTCGGGCTCGCGCAGCACCGACCACGGGTCCCGGGGCGGGCGGGTATCTGATCCCCGCGCGGCGGCGGCGAGCACCACGAGCGCGTCGGCCGAGACGCCCACGAGCGGCGAGGCCAGCACCGTGTAGAGCGCCTCCTCCGCTCGCGGATTCGCGAGCGCCTCGAGGTAGCAGACCATGTCGATCACCTGCGGGTGAGCCCAGTAGCCGCGCCCACCGATCATGTACGTGGGGATCCCGCGGTCCTCGAGCGCGCGCTCGTAGACGCGCAGGTCGGTGGTGGCGCGCGTCAGCACGACCGCGTCCCGCGGCGCGGTCCCGTCGGCCAGCAGGCGCTCGACCCGCTTCGCCAGCGCCCGCGCCTCGGCCACCCGCCACGGCGCGCCGAGGCCCTCCATCGCCCAGTCGGCGCCCTTGTCGGCGACGAGCAGCTCGACGAGCGAACCGCCGTCGCCGTCCGCGAGCGCAACGTCAGCCCGCCCGGCGCGCAGCGGCCGGAACTGCTCGCCGAGCTGGGCCTCGAACACGCCGTTGATCACGTCCAGGATCTCCGGGCGCGAGCGGAAGTTGGTGTCGAGCGTCGCCCTCGAGCCGGCCGCGGCCAGCCGCTCACCGAGCCGCTCGAACAGCTCGACGTCGGCGTGGCGGAAGCCGTAGATCGACTGCTGGGCGTCGCCGACCGTGAACAGGTTCCCGTTCGCGATCAGTTCGATCAGCTCGAGCTGCACCTGGTTGGTGTCCTGGAGCTCGTCGACCATGATGCGCTCGAACCGCCCGCGATAGCGCTCGCGCAGCGAGGCGTCCGAGCGCAGCAGCTCGCGGCACTCGAGCTCGAGGTCCTCGAAGTCGAGCCCCGAGAGCTCGCGCTTGGCCCGCGCGTAGCGCTCGCCGAACAGGCACAGCAGGCGGTCGAGCAACGCGTGCGCGCGCGCCGCCCGCCGGTGCTCGACGGCGCCGCGGAACGCGGCGAGCGCCTCGGCGTAGCGCACGCACGCCTCGGTCGACAGCGCCGCGCCGTTCCCGCCGGGGAGCGCCACCGCCCACAGGTCCCCGGGCCAGGGGTCCTCGGTCGCGATCACGTCGGCGAGGCGCTCGAGCCGGGCGATCGCCTGGAGCACCTTCGCGGGTGGGTCGGGGCTCGATCCCGCGAGCCCGGCCAACTCGCTGAGCGCCGCGGCCGCCGCCAGCTCGAGCTCGCGGCGCGGCTCGTCTAGCTCCGGCGGGGGGGCGACCGGCGGCAGGCGCGGCCGGCGCGCGCCGCGCGAGCGCAGCTCGTCGTGCACCTGGAGGATCGCGCCGCGCAGACCGCCGGCGCCGTAGGCGGCGATCAGGTCGATCGCGGGTGGGTGGGGGGTCGGGTGGAGGGACGAGTGGATGGGCGGGTCGAGGGGCCGGTGGAGGGGCGGGTCGGGGGGCGGGTCGGGGGGCGGGTCGAGGGGCGGGTCGAGGGGCGGGTGGAGGGGCGAGTCGGGGGGCGGGTCGGGGGGCGGGTCGAGGGGCGGGTGGGAATGCAATTCCTCGCGCGCGAGCTCCTCGAGCGCGTGGTCGAACGCGGCGTCCGCGATCCGTTCGGCGTCGGGCGCGTCGAGCACCACGAATGCCGGGTCGAGCCCGGCCGCGAGCGCCTGAGCCCGCAGCACCCGGGCACAGAACCCGTGGATGGTCGAGATGAAGGCGCCCTCGGTCGCCCGCGCCGCTTCGTCGGCGCGGAGCTCGCGGAGCCGGCGCCGGATCCGGTCGCGCATCTCCGCCGCGGCCTTCTCGGTGAACGTGATCGTGAGGATCGCCCCCACCTCGATCCCGTCCTCGAGCACGGAGCGGGCGAACCGCTCGACCAGCACCGACGTCTTGCCGCTTCCGGCGCTCGCGTCGAGCAGCAGATCGCCGTCGCGGCGCTCGATCGCGACCAGCTGCTCCTCGGTGAACGACCGCGCCTCCACCTCGACCTCAAGCACGGCAGATCCCGGGGTACCGGCACCCGTCACGCGAGCAGGTCGTCGGGCACGGCTCGAGCTCTCCGTCCCGCAGGCGCCCGGCGAGCGCCACCGCGCGCCTCCGCGCGTCCTCGAGCACCTCGTCGAGCTCGTCCTGGTCGCGGGCGTCGTTGCCGACGACCGAGCCTCCGACGTCGGTCCCGTCGAGGAACACCCCCCGCGCGCGCAGATCCCCGCCTCCGAGCGGCTGGTAGAAGCCGGCGACGGGCTGCAGGCCGAGCAGCTCGCGCACTGCGAGCATGTACAGCGCCACCTGGAGCCGGCGGTCGGGCGCCCAGCGGGCGCCCTGGTACTCGGGCCGCGTGCCGCCGCTCTTGTAGTCCCGGACGATCGCGTGGGTGGGTGTGCTCGAATCATCGGCGTCGACGCGGTCGACGATCCCCCGCACCCGCACGTCGTCCCCGATCTGCAAGGGCGGCAGCGACTCGGGATCGTCCTCGAACCCGAACCGCTGCTCGAGCGCGTACGGGGGCCAGTTGAGGCCGTCGCGCGCCTCGTGGGCGAGATACCGGCGCAGGTCCGCGGCAACCCCGCGCGTGGCGGCCGCTCGGACGGCGGCGCCGGCGCCCGGCGCGATCGCGTGCGGCTCGGCCTCGAGCACCGCGTCGAGGATCTCGAGCGCGAGCGGCAGCGACTCGCGGGTGACCGCGCCGCCGAGCCGGCGCAGCACCTGCTCGATCACGTGGTGCATGTAGCCCCCGCGGACGAGCGGATCCGGGTCGGGCTCGAGCGCCACGGGCTGGAGCTCGCGCTCGATCAGCCACCGCACCGGGCAGTCGCCGTAGCTCTCGAGCGCACCCGCCGACAGGATCCGGCGGTGGCGGACGTGCGCGAGCGCCGCCTCGGACAGCGAGTCGATCGGCGAGGGCACATCGCCGGCGAGCGGCGCGGCTGCGGCCGCGCGGCTGCGGGCGAGCTCGCGCTCGGTGGGCGCGTCGGCGGGCGGCCACACGACGTCGGCCAGCATCCGCCGCCGGCGCCGATCGGCCCAACCGTCGACGAGCAGCTCGGACACGTCGGCCACGAACGGCGAAGGCAGCGCCAGGTTGCCCTCCTCGTCGGAGCTGCGGTAGCCGAGGACGACCCGTTCGGTCGCCCGCGACACGCTCGTGTAGAACAGGTAGCGCTCGCGGCCGAGCGCGTCCTCGCGCGGGCGCAGCCGCAGCCCGCTGCACGCCGCCAGCTCGCGCCGGAGCTCGTCGGACAGGAACGGCTCGGGCGAGGCGGCGAGCGGGAACTCGCTCTCCTGCAGGCCGCACACGAGCACGGCGCGAAAGCGCCTCGCGCGGATCGCGAGCGGGTCGGTGACGAGCACCGCGCCGGGTGCCGGGACCGCGCCGCCGGGCACCTCGAGCGTCTCGAGCAGCTCGATCAGCTCCGCGCCGGTGGGCTTAGGGTGGGCGGGGGCCAATTCCCCGAGCTCAGTCAGCGCCCGGGTGAGCGCGCCGAGCGCGTGGGCGTCGAGCTGCTCCTCGGGCCCGAGCACCAGCGCGAGGCCGCGGTGGGGCGCGGTCATCAGGCGCCGGGCCTGGCCCGCCAACTCGGCCGACGGATCCTCGGCCGTGCGGAGCGCCTCGATCTCGCCGAGCTCGGACCCCAGCCTCGCGCGAGCCGCCGCGAGCGTCTTCAGGCTCTGGCGGCGGACGGCGGCCTCGAGCCGATCGACCACCTCGGGGGGCTCCAAGCGTCCGGGCGAGCGCAGGTACTCGAGCAGGTCCTCGGCCCGCCCGGGCCCGTCCTCGAGCAGCGCGCAGCGGGCGAGCGCGAGCAGCGAGCGGCCAAGGGCGGTGTGGCGCAGGGCGGTCTTCCGGTCGACCGCGACCGCGATGCCGTACTGGTGAAAGACGCGCTCGATCAGCGGCGCCGCCGAGTGCAGCGAACGGTAGACGACCGCGATCTCGTCTCCGCTGACGCCGGCGCGCAGCAGCTCGAGCACCTCCGCGGCGGCGAGCTCCGCCTCGGCCCGTTCGCCGCCGGCCTCGAGCAGCGCGATCGCGCGGCCGGGATCGATCCGCTCGGGCTCGGGCTCGGGCGCGGGCTCGGGCGCGGGCGCGGGCGCGGGCGCGGGCTCGGGCTCGGGCGCGGGCTCAAGCTCGAGCTCGGGCTCGGGCTCGGGCTCGCGCTCGCGCTCGCGCTCGGGCTCGCGCTCGAGCTCGCGCTCGGGCTCGAACAGCTCCCGCTCGAGGTGGTGAAGGGCACCGCGAGCCGCGGGGTCGTAGTGCTCCGCGGACGCCGGCAACTCGATCACGCGCTCGGCCAGCGGCCGGAGCTCCTCGACCGCCTCGGCCCGTGCCGCCAGCGCCACCCGCCCCGCCTCGTACGTCAGCGAGACCGTCACCTCGGCGCCGGCGACGCGCGCGAGCGTCTCGATCGCGTCGCGCTCGAGCGGATGCAGATCGTCGAACCCGTAGAAGAACACCGGCCCGCCACCCCACCGCCCGGGCGCGGCGCGCAGGGCGTCGAGCGCCCGCCAGGCGTAGAGCTCGCCGTCGACCCGGCCGAGCTCACCGAGCCGGGTGGCGTAGGCGTCGTAGATCGCGGCGACGTCACGGGCGTACCCCTTGCGCCGCGGGTCCTGGGCCGCCCAGGTCGCCATCGCGGCCGCGAACCGCTCGGGGGTCACCAGCGAGCGCTCGAGCTCGGCGATCAGCTCGCCGGCGGCGCTCGCGAACCCGGCGGTGCTCGCCGCCTCTCGCAGCGCCCCGAGCTCGGTGCCGGCCAGCGCCCGCTCGAGCACCCGCTCGCGCTGGAGCCGCGTCAGCCGCCTGGCGGTGTAGCCGGCGCGCGCGGCGATCTCGAACGCGAGTCCGCTGAACGTGAGCACGGAGCCCAGGACGGCGCCGTCCTGCGCCAGCTCGCGCGAGTAGTGGTCGGCGTCGGCCGCGGTCGGAACGACCAGGATCGCGCCACGGCCCGAGGCGGACGCGAACGCGCCCAGCACCTGTCCGGCCTTGGCGGAGTTGGCGGGTCCGAGGACGAGGGTCAGCGGCATCGCTCCCCATAGTGCCGCTCGGGGTGGACGGGGTGTTTTTCGCGGTCCCGCGGGCTCTTTACTCCATGGGGATCGAGGAAACCGGCGAGTATCGCGGCAAACCTCGATCGCATCCGGACAAACGGATCGCGGCGCTCGCGGATCGCCAGCACGGGGTGGTGGCGACGTGGCAACTGAGGGCGATCGGCCTCGGCCCCGACGCGATTTGGTATCGAGTCCAAGCGGGCCGCCTGCACCGGATCCACCGCGGAGTCTATGCCGTCGGCCACCGGAAGCTCACCCGCCAGGGCCACTGGATGGCGGCCGTCCTCGCCTACGGTCCCGATGCAACGCTCAGCCACCGCACGGCATCCGCGCTCTGGGGCTTCGGCGCGGGCTCGTACAAGATCGATGTCACGACCCCGCACGGCAATCGTGGCCGCGCGCAGATCCGAGTGCACCGAGCCGTTCTCCACTTCGAAGACGTCTTGGTCCGCGACGGCATCCCGGTCACGAGCGTCGCCCGCACGATCCTCGACCTCGCCGCGCAGCTCGAGCTCGGCCCGCTCACCCAGCTGATCGAGGACTCAGACCGCAGAGACCTGTTCGATCTGAAAGCTCTCGACCGCGCGATCGCGCGGCGGCCGCGCGCCGCGGGGATCGGCCGATTACGAGCCGTTCTGGGCGCCTACCGTGGAACGGCGGACACGCGCTCGAAGCTCGAGCGGGCCTTCCGGGCCCTGATCGCCGGCGCCGGCCTGCCGGAGCCGCAGTTCAACGTGCTGGTCGCCGGCGTACTCGTCGACGTCTGGTGGCCGCAGTGGAAGCTGGTCGTCGAGCTCGACAGCGAGCCATACCACGCCACCCCGAGCGCGTTCGAATCCGACCGTATCCGCGACGCGACGCTTCAGAAGGCCGACATCCGTGTCCTGCGCGTCACCGGCGAGCGCCTCGACAACGCTCCCCGGGCGGTGCTCGGCGACGTCCTCGCACTCCGGCGACGACCACCGGCGCCGTGACGGCCACGGCTACGCCGCCCCCGGCTACGCCGCCCCCGGCTACGCCGCCCCCGGCTACGCCGCCCCCGGCTACGCCGCCCCGCGGCTACGCCGCCCCCGGCTACGCCGCCCCCGGCTACGCCGCCCCCGGCTACGCCGCCCCCGGCTACGCCGCCCCCGGCTACGCCGCCCCCGGCTACGCCGCCCCCGGCTACGCCGCCTCCGGCTGCGCGGCGGCCTCGGAAGGCGCCTCGGCCTCCTCGGCCTCGGCCTCGGGCGGCTTGGCGCCCGCCTTCGCCCACGGCTCGTCGAACTCGACCCGCCACTTGCCGTCCTCGGTCTGGTGGAGCGCCAGCCGGGCGCGGAAGCTCTTGCCCGAGCGGCCCTTGAAGCCGGCGACCGGCTTCTCGGTCCTGCCCGTCTTGATCAGCTCGCGGGCGACCGCGATCGGCAGTTGCTTGCCCGCCTTGGACTTCCAGATCACGAAGCCGCACCCCGGGTCGTCGCGCGCCCAGCACGAGTACCCCTTGCGATTCTCGACGATGTCGTGGCCGCAGACCGGGCAGGGACCGAGGTTCGCCCGGGGAATCCGCACGTCCTTCAAATTACGATCGAGCTCGCCCACCGTGCTCTCGGTGAACTTGACGATGTCGCCCATGAACGCCTCGCGGGAGTCCCCGCCGGTTTCGATCAGCGCGAGCCGGCGCTCCCAATCGCCGGTCATGTCGGGCGAGGTCAGCGCGTGCTCGCCGAGCAGCCGGATCACGTTCAGGCCCTTCTCGCTGACCACGAACGCGCGGCCGTCGCGCTCGACGTAGCCGACCTGGATCAGACGCTCGATGATCGCGGCCCGGGTGGCCGGCGTGCCGATCCCGGACTCCTTCATCGCCTCGCGCAGCTCCTCGTCGTCGACGAGCTTGCCGGCGGTCTCCATCGCGCCGAGCAGCGAGTTGTCGTTGTAGCGCGCCGGCGGCTTGGTCAGCTTCTCCTCGGAGCCGACGTCGGTGACTTCGACCCGCTCGCCCTTCTCGAGCTTGGGCAGCTGCTGCTCACGGCCCTCGTCGTCGTCCCCCTGGTCCGACTCGGCCAGCTCGCCGTACACGGCACGCCACCCCGCCACCAGGAGCACCTTCCCGCGCGTCCGGAACACGTGCTCGGACACCGTCGTCTCGACGCGGGTGTTCTCGAATACGGCGTCGGGGTGGAAGATCGCCAGGAACCGGCGGACGACGAGGTCGTAGATGCGGCGGTCGTCGTCGCTCATCTTGTCGACCGGGTGGCGCTCGGCGCGCGTCGGGATGATCGCGTGGTGGTCGGTGACCTTGAGGTCGTTGACCACGCGCTGGAGCGGAAGCTTCTCGAGCGAGAGCACGTATTCGGACGCCTGCGCGTACTCGCGCTGGGTGCCGACCAGACGGGCGATCGGCTTGATCTCCGGGATCATGTCCCCGGTCAGGTAGCGCGAGTTCGTCCGCGGATAGGTCAGCGCCTTGTGCTCCTCGTACAGCCGCTGCGCAGCCGCGAGCGTGCGCCGGGCGGTGAATCCGTAGCGGCGGTTCGCGTGCCGCTGGAGCGAGGTCAGGTCGTACAGCAGCTCCGGGCGCTCTCTGCGCTCGGATTTCTCGAGCTTGGTGATCTCCCCGGCCTGGCCGCGGCAGGCCTCGACGATCGCGGCCGCCGCCTCGGCGCTCGCAATCCGGGGGTTCGCGCCGGCGTGATACCGGCCCTCGTACGTCCGCGGCTTGTCCTGTACAGGGTCGAGGACGGCGTCGACGAGCCAGTACGGCTCGGGCTTGAAGTCGCGGATCTCCTGCTCCCGCCGGGCCAGGATCGCCAGCGTCGGCGTCTGCACCCGCCCGAGCGACACCGCGCCGTCAAACGAAGAGCGCAGCCGGATCGTTGCGGCGCGGGTCGCGTTCATACCGACGATCCAGTCGGCCTCCGAGCGCGACCGGGCCGCCTGCTCGAGCGAGGCAAGCTCCGCGCCGGGCCGCAGGTCGCCGAACGCGGCCTTGATCGCGGCCTTGGTCATCGAGTTCAGCCACAGCCGCATCACCGGCTTCTTCGAGCCGGCCTTCTCGTACAGGTAGGCGAAGATCAGCTCGCCCTCGCGGCCGGCATCGCAGGCATTGACGACGCGGTCGATGTCGTCACGGTCGAGCAGCCGCTTGACCACGTTCATCTGCTTCTTGGAGCGCTCGTCGCGGACGACCAGCTTGAAACGGTCGGGGACGATCGGCAGGTCGGCCATCCGCCACTTCTTGAAGCGATCGTCGTATTCATCTGGGTCGGCGAGCTGGACCAGGTGCCCGACGGCCCATGTGACGATGTGCTCGGGCCCCTCGAGGTAGCCCTCCTGCTTGGTGAACGCGCCGGGCAGGACCGCGACCAGGTCGCGCCCGACCGACGGCTTCTCGGCGATGACCAACGTCAAGCTCATGAGTTCGCGAGGGTAGCGCTCGCGTCAACCGACGACCGCGAGCGGTGGTTTTCTTGTAGAGATGGCGTCTCAAGCGTGAGCCGCGCACGGTCACTTCTCGTATCCGCGGCCGTTGCCCTGGCGCTCGCGTCCGTCGCGCCGCCAATCTAAGCCCCCTAAGCCGCGCCGAGCGCGGCGATCTTGCCCGCGACCGCGCCCAGCCCGAGCTCGGCCGCGGCCCGGCCGGCGGCGGCAAGCAGCTCGGCGGCGGGCGGCCCGCCCCGGACACCTAGGTTCCCGAGCGCGCAGGCGTAGTCGACCTGGGTGCGCGCCAGGCAGGCGGGCGCGCGCAGCGCGGCGTTGGCAGCGAGCGCGCGCTCGAAGTGACGCTCGGCCTCCGCGCTGCGTCCCATCGTCGCCGCGAGCCTGCCCAGGAAGCTCTCGACCGAGCCCAGGCACGCCGCCGCGAGCCCGACCACGACGTTGACGTCGGCGTACGGCTCGAGCTTCGCGTACAGCAGCGCAGCGCGCTTACCGTCGCCGAGGTCGGCGCAAACGTCGCTCAGCAGCACTATCGCGATCGTCCAGTCGAGGTCCCTGGGGATGTCGTCGAACCCGCCCGCGGCGAGCCGCTCGAACTCGTCCCGGGCCTCGGACAGCCTCCCCTCCTCGCACAGCAGCGTCGCCAGCGCCGCCCGCCACGCCGGGCGGCCCGGATTGTCCTCGACCAGTTGCCGAGCGGCGCGCTCGAGCTCCCCCATGCGCCCCTGGTCGCGGCGGATCGCGAGCAGCTGGATCGAGTAGTACTGCGACGCGGTCACCGCCTCCGCCGGCGCCCCGGCGGCGAGCGCCTCGGACGCGAGCCGGTCGGCGCGCTCGAGCGAGCCGTCGAGCAGCGCCCGCATCGCCCGCCACAGGATCGAGTTCCACTCGTACAGTGGCTGCCGCAGGCGGTTCGCCCCCGCCTCGAACGCCTCGATCTGGGCGTCGACGGCATCGCGGTCGCCGCACTCGAGCAGGTCGACGACGAGCCATGCGTGCGCCTGGAGCTGGAGCTCGAGGTTGCCGATCTGGCGCGCGAGCGTGAGCATCTCGGTCGACACCTGCACGCGCTCGGACAGATGGGGCGCGTCCCACAGCATCCGACGCCGCGCCGAGCAGGCGTACGCGCGCGCCTCCGGATCTCCGAGCTCGTTCGCGATCTCGATCGCCTCGTCGCTGAGAGCCTGCATCCGCGCGCGGCTCGGCGCGTAGTAGATCGCCCCGCAGAGGCAGGCGAGCAGCTGGACTCGCAGCAGCGACCGGTCCGGCTCGAGCTCGAGTGCGCGCTCGAGCATCGCGATCAGCTCGACGTCCACCACCCCGGGCGGCTGTACATACCGGCGCGAGGCCCCGATCGCGGCGCGCGCGAGCCCGCCGCCGTCGCCGAGCGCCTCGGCCAGGGCCGCCGCCTCGCGGAACGCCCAGGAGGCCTGCCCCCGCTCGCCGCCGCGAACCCTGGCTTCCCCGAGTCGCAGGAGCAGCTCGCACCGGCGCTCGGGCGCATCGGGCTCGAACCGGCCCTGTACGTCGAGAGCGCGCGCGTAATGCTCGGCCGCCTCCTCGTGTGCAAGCATCGTCGTCGCCTGCTCGCCGGCGCGCCACGCGTACGTGATCGCCTTCTCCGCGTCCTCGGGATCGGCGGCGCGCGTGAAGTGATATGCGAGCTCCGCCAGGTACCGCTCGTGCCGGCGCCCCTGCGCGGCCTCGATCGCCTCCCCGACCCGCTTGTGGATCCTCGCTCGCCGGGGCGCGGACATGCTCTCGTACAGGGTCTCCCGGATCAGCGCATGGGAGAACAGGTAGGCCCCCTGCTCCTCGTCTGACTCGACGAGCAGCGCCGCCCCGAGCGCCTCGTCGAGCGCGGCCAGGAATTCTTCCTCGGAGAGCACCACGACCCGTTCGAGCAGCGCCGCGTCGACGTCCCGGCCGATCACGGCCGCGACCCGCAGGAGCTCGGCCGCCGGCGCTTCGAGCCGGCCGAGCCGGAACGCGATCACCTGCTTGACACCCTCGGGCAGTCCGAACCGCTGGAGCTCGGACGGGCTCGCGCGGCCGACGTGGACTCCGGCCTCGATCAGGTGGCGGATGATCTCCTCGACGAAGAACGGGTTTCCCTCGGTCTCCTCGAACAGCGCGTGTGCGAACGCGCGCGCCGGGACCTCACCCGCTCGCCGGCGCACGAGCTCGGCCGTCTCGGACTCGCTCAGTCCCTTGATGTCGAGCTGGGAGGCGAGCCGGTCGCGGCGAAGCTCGCCGAGCGCGTTCGTGAACGTGTCGCCCCGCCTCTCAGCCGAGCGGTATGCGGCGAGGATCAACAGCCGAGCCGGGTTCGTCGCCCGCGCCAGGTGGCGCAGGAGCAACAGCGTCGGCCGGTCGGCCCATTGGATGTCGTCGAGCACGAGCAGCACCGGAGCCGAGCGGGACAGCTCGGTCAAGAGCCCGACGACCGCCTCGAACAGGCGGTAGCGCTCGGTCTCGGGCTCGTCCTGGGGCGGCGGTGGAAGATCGGGCGCGCGGCGCCGCAGCTCCGGGATCAGCCGCGCGAGCTCGGATCCGTACTCGCGCGTCTTCGCCCGCAGGTCGGTCGGCGCCGCGTTGAGGGCCCAGTGCCGCAGCGCCTCGAGAAACGGCTGGTAGGCGACCACGTTCTCGCGCGGCGAGCGGCCCGCGAGCACGATCGCGCCCTCGTCGTGGACCCGCCGGGCCAGCTCCGCCGTCAGCGTCGTCTTGCCGATTCCGGCATCGCCGGCGAGCAGCACGATCCGCCCCTCGCGGCCGTCCGCGTCGAGTCCGTCTCCGCCGCCGGCGCCGGCGGCGCCGCAGGCGAGATCCCACCGTGCCTGAAGTTCCGCCAGCTCCGGCGCGCGCCCGATCAGCGGTCCCTGCCCGCGCTGACGGAGCTCCGCGGGCAACGGGATCGCCGACAGATCCTGGTCCGGCGCGGCTCCCGGCCCGCCGGCGCGGCCCTCGGGCCGCAGCAACCGCTCGTGGGCCCCGAGCGCCTCCGGAGACGGGGTCGTTCCGAGCTCGTCGCGCAGCAGCGTCCTCAGCCCGTCGAACACCCGCATCGCCTCGGCCACGTTGCCGCGCGCGGCCAGCGCCTCCATCAGGATCACGTAGCCGGACTCCCGATATTGCTCGGACTCGATCAGGGTCCGCGCCGCCCGTTCGGCCGACTGCAGCTGGGTCCCGCCCATCACCAGGCCGGCGCGTCCGATCACCTCGAGCGCCTGCTGGCGGACGTTCTCGAGCTCGCGCCTGGGAGCCTCAAGCCAGTGCGCCTGGGTGCCGGGTAGCAGCCCGCGGCTCGCGATGTTCAGCGGCACCTGGGCGACCGCCCACGCCCGCCGCGCGTCGCCGACGTCGAGCGCGTCGAGCGCCCGCGCGACCTCGGCCGCGGCCGCCTCGACGTCGATCCAGACCGGTTCCGGGAGCGCGAGGATCAGCTCCTCGCGGCCGAGCAGCGTCGAGGGCCCGAGCGAGGAGCGCAGCCGTGAGAGCAGGGTGCGCAGCGCCGCGTCCTCGGAGACCGGCGGCTGATCGGGCCACAGCGCCTCGATCAGCTCGTCGCGGCCGACGTGCCGGGTGCGATTGAGGACCAGATAGGCGAGCAGCAACGGGACCTGCCTCCCGCGCAGACGCTCGGAAAGTTGCAGGCCGTCGATCTCTACGGACAGCCGTCCACAAAGCTGGATCCGGGTCATGTCGAGGACACGCTCAGCCTTCGGCAACGTTCTGGAAACGTATCGACAACGCCGAGGTTGCATCGTGCCGTCGCAGTGAGCACCGGGGTTTCAAGCAGCGACGCGCTCGGCGGGGCGCAACACGAGGTGACACAGGACCGCGTTGACGACGGCCTCAGGACCAGCATCGACGGAAGGCATAGGCGGATCGCCTACTGCGAGTGCGGGGCGCAACTCGCAGGCGACGACGAGCGCGAGCTCTTCGGAGCGTTTCAACGCCACCTCGCACATCACCACCCACAGCTCCTGGGGGCGCTGGGGCCGCGGATGGTGAGTCAAATGGCCGAGGACGTCGGGGGGCAGTGAGACCTACGGGGCCCCCGGGGGCATGCACCTAGGGGCGGGCGGTGTGCAGACCACCGCCCGCCCAGAGGGCAACCCGGGCGCCGCATACCGGCCGGTCGAGCGCCGCATACCGGACGGGGTCGAGCGCCGCATGCCGGACCGGATCGAGCGCCGCATACCGGACCGGATCGAGCGCCGCATACCGGACCGGATCGAGCGCCGCATACAGGACCGGGCCGGGTCAGCCGGCGCAAGGCCCGGTGCCGACTCGGCTGTCCTTCGACTCCGCGATCTGCAGCTGTTGACGCACCAGTGCGTTCGGCACGGCAAAGCCGCCCTCACCGGTCGGCGCGCTCGTGATCGCGGCGAACACCGTCGCGACGACCTGGCCCGTGCGATCGACCATCGGGCCGCCCGAGTTGCCGGGACGAACCCGCCCGCGCAGCGCGGTGATGCTGCGCATCACCGGTCCGTTGCCGTACGCGTCCTCGGTGCTCACGGTTTCTGTCTGCCCGATCCGCCCGGGCTCCGCGTCGAACGCGCCGTCGAGCGGATAGCCGAGGATCGCGGCCGACGTGCCCGACTGCGGATCGCCGTCCAGCCGCAGCGGGGGCTCGTCGAGGCCCTGCACGCGCAGCACCGCGATGTCGTCGTGGGGATCGAAGTCGATCACGTCGGCGCCGAGATCCGGCGGGTTGCCGCCGGCCTGCACGGTCGTGTCCTGCTCGCCGGCGACGACGTGCGCGTTCGTGACGACCACGCCGGGCGCCGCGACCCAGCCGCTGCCCTCGATCCCGAGCCCGCACGCGGTGCCGAGGACCTTGACCACGCTCCGCTCGGCGAGCCTGACCCCGCGCACCGCGACGATCCCGCGCAGGGGCGGTGGCACGTCGGCCTCCGGGCCGCTCACCGACGGCACCGGGTCGATCCGGGCGAGCGCGTGCAGGAACGGCCCCGACGGCGGCAGCAGCTGGTTGAGCTCCTGGAGGATCGCCGAGCGCTGGATGTCCCGGCGGAGCACCCGGGATCCAGACGACTGCAGCGCGACCGCGCCGACGATCCATACGATCCCGAGCGCCACCGAGGCGGTCAGGATCGCGCCGAACACTCCGTCGGCCATCCGCAACCCGGGCAGGCGGAGGAACATCCGGGCGCGCGCACCGAGCCCCTGCAGGCCGCCGGCGAGCACCGCCCCGGCGAGCAGCGCCCCGAGCAGGCCGAACAGCGGCGCGTACTCCGAGCGCGAGCCGCCGGTGAGCACGAGCGGCGCGAGGTGCGATCCAAGGAACGCTCCGAGCCCGAACCCCGCGAGTGAGAGAGCGCCGACGATGAAGCCCTGCGCGTAGCCGTAGAGCGCGAGCAGCACCGTGAAGACCACGATCAGCCAGTCGACTTCCGTCACCGTTAGGAGGTTATTCCGACCGTTCCCCTACCGTTTCAGGTTGAGGTGGCACAAGGGGTCGTTAGAGCTGGAGTATCGGAGAGGGGTCCGAGGACTCGACGACGACGCCGGCGCCGGTGGCGGCGCCGCCTGCGGCTGCTGGTTCCCGTCGGGGTGCTCGTCGTGGCCGGAATCGGGTTCGTGCTGGTGAGCCGCGCGGCCTCCGCGCGCTCGGAGCGGCACCTCGTCACGAGCTACGTCCGGGCCTGGGCCACGGGCGACTACGGCCACATGTACTCGCTGCTCGACCCGGCTTCGCGGGCCGCGATCAGCGAGCCCAAGTTCGCCGCCGCCTTCCGCCGGGACGCGATGACCGCGACGCTCGAGAAGCTCACCACCGAGCACGTCGCCAACAAGCGCGACGGCGTGATCCCGGTACAGATGCTCGTGGTCACGAGGCTGTTCGGCACGCTCCACGAGACGCTCGAGGTGCCGCTGAACGGCAGCGGCTCGAGCGCCACCGTGAAGTTCAACCGGAGCCTGCTGTTCCCGGGCCTGCAAGGCCAGGAGCGGCTCACGCGACACATGCGGCTCCCACTGCGGGCGTCCCTGTTCGCCGCCGACGGCACGCCGCTCGCGGAGGGACCCGACCGCACTTCGCCGATCTCGGACGTCGCGTCGGAGATCGTCGGCGTCCTCGGCCCGATCCCGCCGGCCGACGCCGCGAGGTACGCGGCCGAGGGCTATCCGGCCGGCGCTCACGTCGGCCTCGACGGGCTCGAGTACGCGTTCCAGGACCAGCTCGCGGGCACTCCGGGAGGCGTGCTGGAGGCGGGCAAGCGCGTGCTCGCTCGGATCGCTCCGGAGGGTGGGCACGACGTGACCACGACGATCGTGCCCTCGCTCGAGCGCGCCGCGATCGACGCCCTCGGAGGCCGCTACGGCGCCGTCACCGCGATGAACCCGCGCACGGGCGGGCTGCTCGCACTCGCCGGCGTCGCGTTCTCCGCGCTCCAGCCGCCGGGCTCGACGATGAAGATCATCACCGCCACCGGGGCGCTCGACGCTGGGATCGTGAAGCTGACCGACGTGTTCCCGATCAGCACCGAGGCCACGCTCGACGGCTACACCCTCCACAACGCGAGCGGCGAGGCGTGCGGCGGCACGCTCCTGAACGCGTTCGCGGTCTCCTGCAACTCGGTGTTCGCTCCGCTCGGCGCGAAGCTCGGCGGCCGGCGGCTCGTCGCGATGGCCGAGAAGTTCGGCTTCAACCAGACCCCCTCGATCCCGGGGGCCGCGGAGAGCTCGATCCCGTCCGCGAGCAAGATCGGCGACGACCTCGCGGTCGGCTCGTCCGCAATCGGGCAGGGGATGGTGCAGGCGAGCACGCTCGAGATGGCGGACGTCGGGGCGACGATCGCGATGGGAGGGCGCCGGCCGGTGCCGACGCTCCAGGCCCACCGGCCCCCCAGGTTCGTGCACGTGACGAGCCGGCGCGTCGCCAGCCTGGTGCAGCGCATGATGGTGGCGGTGGTCGAGTTCGGCACCGGCACCGCGGCCGCGATCCCGGGCGTGACCGTCGCCGGCAAGACGGGGACCGCCGAGCTTGCGAACACCACCAACGCCACCGGTGGGAGCGTCGCGAACGCAAACCAGCTGACCGACGCGTGGTTCGTCGGCTACGCGCCCGTGGGCCACCCGAGGATCGTGGTCGGGGCCCTGTTCCCGAATCAGGGCGCCGGCGGGGCGACGGCCGCGCCGGCCGTGCGCGAGGTGCTGATCGCCGGGCTCCAGGGGCACTGACGGCCCGCGGGGCAGCCGCGCCCCCCTCGATCAGAGGTCGAGCGTGATCGCCGCCGGCTCGCCGCTCGGCGGGAAGATGTGCAGTGTCAGCGGCCGGTCCGAGTAGACCCCGGTCGGCAGCTTGAACAGGATCAGCCCGCCCTGCGTCGGGCCGAAGCTCGCGGTGGTGTTGGGCGCGGGTTCGACCATCGACGGCTGCAGGATCTGCGAGGTCCACGCGTACGCGTTCAGCTCGGCGTCGAGCGGGATCGGGTGGTACGTGTCCCCGGTGGTGTCGACGATCGTGAACTTGTCGGCGGTCGCGTGGGCCTGGTCGGTCTGGTTCTTGGCCCACAGGAACACTCCGTACCAGAGCTGGCGGGGCGTCAGCGTCCCCTGGCCTGTCGGCAATCCCGCCAGGTACTGGCTGTCCTCGGTCGCGTACTGGTTCAGCTGCCGCGAGATCTGCAACTGGTAGGTGATCGGGCCGGCGTCGACGTACACGCCGTCGTTCACCGAGCTCGACGGTTGCGACTCCTGGCCGCACGCCGCGAGCCCCAAGGCCAGCGCCACGGCGCAGACGAGGATCCAGACGCGGCGAGCTCTCACGGAGGCGGAAGTGTACGCGGACGGCGACCGGTACGGCTTCATCCGCCGGCGACCGACGCCCGCTGTCCTCGGTCGCGGCCCTCCTCGAGGATCGTCCGCAGCCGGCGGATCGACTTGGCCGTCTGGCGCCGGGCCCAGGCGTTGCCGCCGAGCGCCTCGATCAGCCGATCCGACGGCATCACCGGCACCGTCTCGAGCGTGTACTCGAGCCGCGTGCTGCCGGCCGGACCGGGCGACAGCGTGTACGTGCCGAGCATCCGGATCCGGTTGTACTTGCCGCCGCGACCGCGCTCGACGATCCGGAACGGCGGCTCGACCTCGGCGAACGTCACGTCCGCCCACGAGAAGCGGCTGAACGGCGCCTTCATCCGGAAGCGAGCGCCGGCCCCCGTCCCGTAGGAGTCCTCACGGGTCAGCCGCCAATCGACCAGGTAGTGATCGGTGAACTCCGGGTGGTTGGCGATGTCCGCGAGGTACTCGAACACCTCCTCGCGGGGCTTGGAGATGGTCGAGGACACGGTGAACGGCTCCACGTCCGGGGATTCTAAGTTTGACGACGCTCGAGGGCGTCGCCGCTATGCCGCGCGGTGATCGGTCAGCCTCATCGTGAGCCCGAACTCGGGCCCGTGCACGACGCGCGACTCCCGGGGCGGATCGGGCTCGAGCGCGCGGCACAGCTCGCAATACACCAAGCCGTGTGCGTCGGCATACACCGTTTCCCCAACCAGTGGAGTTCGGTTGCAGCCGCCGCACCGTTCGTGGCCCGCGTCCCGGCGTCCCACGCCGCGTCGCAGCAGGGCAAGCTCGAGCTCCGGAGTGCCGTCGTCGGGTGGTGGGTGCACAACGGGTTTTTCGGCGCAGTGCGGGGGGTTCCTGCCGCGCTCATATTTACGTTGGTTAGACGCGTCGGAGCCCGTCAGTCATTCGCCCAGACGCCTCATCCGCCCTTTGACTCAGGGTCTATGATGATTGGATCGGGTTGTCCATGTCGGCGGTGTAGGTAGCCCTTAGCAAGGAGAATGCGCCTTAATGAAAGCTTGGATGTCGGGCAATGTTGCGGGGACCGGAACCTTTAGATGCACGGATTGCGACTACCCCGTGTCGCTCGACGCGGTTGACGAACTGCCGACCTGCCCCAACTGTGGCGGGACCGAGTTCGTCCGAGCCTCGTTGTTCACGACAGCCCAGACGAGCGTGCTCGAGGTGGCTGCGGACGACGACGATAAGACGTGGCTCGATGAGATTCGCGACGGGCTGGGCGAGCCCGGGCAGTACCTCGCGTATCGGACCGATGGCGAGAGTCGCGTGGCGTACGCGCTTCAGCGCGAATGGACCCGGATCGGCCGCAGCCTCGCCGCCGACATCCGCTTCGACGACCCGACGGTGTCTCGCCGGCACGCGCTGATCGTGCGCCAGCCGGACGGCCTGCGAGTGCTCGACGACCGCAGCCTCAACGGCGTGTTCGTCAACGGCGAGCGCGTGGAGTGGAGCACGCTCGCCGACGGCGACGAGATCGTGATCGGGCGCCACCACCTGCATTTCGTGGACGTGCCGGTCGTCTCGGGCATGCGCTACAGCCAGGCCTCCGGGCACGGGGCAACCGCCCACAGCGGCTGATCGAGCCGGGGCGGGTTATGTCGACCGGCGGCTCCGCCGCTGGCCTATAGTGGCGCGGGCGATGGCGGCGATCGTTTCCGTTCTCTCACAGAAGGGCGGCACCGGCAAGACGACGGCGGTGCGGACACTCACCGACGTGTTCCGGCGGGTCGACCTGCGCGTGCTCGCGGTCGACCTCGACCCCCAGGGCAACCTGTCCGACTATCTCGACGTCGACCCGGAGGCCTCGCCCACGATCGGCGACGTCCTCGCCGGCCGCGCCGAGGCGCGCGCCGCCGTGCACGACGGGATCGTCCCGGCCAACCTCGGCCTGGCCGAGGCCGAGCTCGCGCTCGGCGGCAAGATGGGCCGCGAGCTCGCGCTGAAGAAGGCGCTCCGCGAGCTGCGCGACGACTACGACGTGATCATGATCGACTGCCCGCCGTCGCTCGGCCTGCTCACGGTCAACGCGCTCGTCGCCTCCGACCACGCGCTGATCTCGGCCGAGGCCCAGTACTTCTCGCTCCAGGGCGTCGAACAGGCGCTCGAGGTGATCGAGCTCGCGCGCGAGAACCTGAACCCCGACCTGCAGTGGCTCGGGGTCGTCATGAACATCGCGGACATGCGCACGCGCCACTCGCGCGAGGCGTTCGACTCGCTTCGCCAGCACTTCGGAGACAAGCTGCTCGAGACCACGATCCGCGCCTCGATCGCCTACGCCGAGTCGGCCGAGCGGGCCGTGTCGATCCTCGACTACCGGCCCGACCTCGCCGCCGACTACCTCGCGGTCTCCGAGGAGTTGCTCCGCCGGCTCGGGCTCGATTCCGCGCGCCAACGGGTCGCGGCGATGACGAACGCCGCCGGCGTCTCTTAGGGCCGCCTGCGGCGGCGTCCGTGGGGCCAGTTCCGCCCGGCATCCGTGCCGGGCGGGGCCAGGGCTCGGTCCGGACGGGCCCTCCCGGCCCCATGGATGCCGCGTCAGGGGCCGGGGAATCCGGCTCAACCACGTACGACTCTCCCAGGAGTCGGGGCCGGATTCCCTCAGGGAATCCGGCCCCACCACGTGTGGCCCGGCACAGACGCCCGGAGCCGAATTCCCCTTAAACCGACCGCTGATACGACTGGAACGCGCGCGTCGCGAACGCCACCGACAGCGCCAGCAGCACCACCAGGAACCCGGCGCGTGAGGCGACGAGCCCCCAGTCGGCGTGCGCCGAGGTGGCCGCGCGGCCGGCCACAACCGCCCAGTTGAGCGGGTTGAAGTCGGCCACGTGGGCGATCCACTTCGGCATCAGGTTGGCGGCCAGGAACGTGGTCGATAGGAACGTGAGCGGCAGCACGACGAACTGGACCGCGCCGATCAGAGCTTCCTCCTGGCGCATGATCAGGCCGAAGCCGTTCGAGAGCGCGCCGAAGGTCGCGCCGAGCAGCGCCGAGACCACGAACAGCGCGGCCACGCCGGCGACGCCGCCGGGGAAGGTCGCCCCGACGATCAGCGCGAGCGCGACGATGATCAGCGACTGGATCACGACCACGACCGCCTCCTTGAGGATGCGGCCGGCGATCAGCGCCTCGCGCCGCACCGGCGAGACCAGGAAGCGGGCGGTCACGCCGCGGTTGAGGTCCTCGATCAGCGCCATCCCGCTCCAGGCCGAGCCGAACATCGCCGACATCACGACCACACCGGGCGCGAGGAACGCGATGTACGAGCCCCCGTGGAACCCGGGGATCTCGATCACGCGCTTGAACAGCGCGCCGAACAGCAGCAGCCAGATCACCGGCTGGACAAGCGTCACCGCCACGAACCACGGCTGGCGCCACAGCTCGCGCAGGTGACGCAGCGTCATGTACAGGGTGTGCCTGATCAGGGTCATCGCGTTGCCTGCGCCTCTGCCGCATCGAAGGTGCGGCCGGTGTACTTGAGATAGACGTCGTCGAGCGACGGCCGCGCAACCCGGACCGAGGACACCTCGACGCCCTCGGACTCGAGCGCTCCGAGCAGGAGCGGCACCGCGCGGCCGCCGTCGTCGGCCCGGGCGCGCAGCGTGCGCCCGTCGATCGTTATGTCGCGGATCACCGCCAGGTCGGTGAGCGCGCGGCTGACGGCGCCGTTGTACTCGCGCTCCAGGTCGACATGGATCGCGTCGCCGCGCAGCTCGCGCTTGAGCTCCTCGGGCGTCCCCTCGGCCACCACCTTGCCGCGGTCGACGATCGCGACCCGCTCGGCAAGCTGATCGGCCTCTTCGAGGTAGTGCGTGGTCAGCAGCACGGTCTTGCCACGCTCGCCCGCCAGTCGCGAGATCTCGGTCCACATGTCGGCGCGGACCTCGGGATCGAGCCCGGTCGTCGGCTCGTCCAGGAACAGCACCGCCGGGTCGTGGACGAGCGCCATCGCGATGTCCAGGCGCCGTTGCATCCCGCCCGAGTAGCCACGCACGATCCGGTCGGCCGCATCGGCGAGGCCGAACCGCTCGAGCAGTTCCTGGGCCCGGGCCTCGAGCGGTCGGGGCGGGCGGGATCCCATTCCGTGGATCTGCCCCTGGAGGCGCAGGTTCTCGCGGCCGGTGGCCTGGATGTCGACGGCCGAGCCCTGCGCCACCACGCCGATCGTCCGGCGCACGCGGTCGGGATTCGCGATCACGTCGATCCCGGCGACCGTCGCCCTGCCCGCATCGGGCTTGGCCAGCGTTGTGAGGATCTTGACCGCGGTCGACTTGCCGGCGCCGTTCGGCCCCAGCAGCGCGAACACGCTGCCGGGCGCGACGGCGAACGAAAGCCCGTCGAGCGCTGTCACCCCTTTCGGATAGGACTTAACCAGGCCTTCGGCCCTGATTGCATGCTCCATACGTACTTCACCTCCGGCTATCATTGTCTCACGGGCTAAATATCTTAGCGGCTAAGAGTTTTAGATGTCAAGAGAACACGGAATGGAACAGGGCCTCAAGCACTTCGCCGAGCCCGACATCGCGCCCGAGCGACAGCGCCTCTACCTCGAGCTGGGCTCCCAGGTGCGCGCCGGGCAGCGGGCGACCGACGTGGTCGACGATCTCGTGTGCCAGCTGCTGGGGATCAACCGCACCGACTCGCGCTGCCTGGACATCCTCGACGAGCACGGACGCATGAGCGCCGGCGACCTGGCCGAGGCGAGCAGGCTGACCACCGGCGCGATCACCGCCGTGATCGACCGGCTGGAGAAGGCCGGCTACGCCCGGCGGGTGCCCGACCCGGCCGATCGGCGCCGCGTGCTGGTCGAGGCCACCGAGAAGGCCTACGAGGCGGCGATGGAGCTGATGGTGGCGCCGATGGGCGAGCTGACCAAGCCGATGGCGACGCGCTACTCCGACGAGCAGCTCGAGCTGTTCATCGAGTTCACGCGTGAGGGACGCGAAATCCAGGAGCGCCACGCCGATTGGCTGCGGGCGCGGCTGGCCGAGCGGCGCTCCGGGACGCCCTAGCGCCGGTCCCCGGTCACGGCGCTATAGCGCACGGACGTCGGCGCCCTCGGGCTCGAAGCCGGCGCGCATCACGGTCGCCCAGCCGTCGGTCTCGCGCCGGAGCGCCTCGAGCACCGCTCCGGTCTGCTCGTACCGGCACCAGACGAGCACCGTCGGGCCGGCCCCGGAGATCGTCGCGCCGAGCGCCCCCAGCCCCTGGGCGTGCTCGAGCAGCTCGGCCGAGCGCGGGTACAGATGCGCGCGGTGGGGCTGGTGCAACTGGTCCCGTAGACCGGCGGAGATCAGGTCCCAATCCGTCCTTGCCAACCCCAGCACGAGCATCGCCACATGGGAGATGTTGAACACCGCCGCCTCGATCGGGACCGTCTCCGGCAGCGCGTCGCGCGCCTGCGCGGTCGGCGGTCCCTCGTCGGGAACCACCAGCACCGCCTCCAGCGTCGTCGGCGGCTCGAAGCGATGCGCCTGCGCGCCGTTGCACACGACGAAGCCGCCCTCGAGTGCGGCCCCGACGTTGTCGGGATGGCCCTCGAGCTCGGCGGCGAGTCCGAACACATCGGCGTCAAGCTCGAACAGGTGGTCGGCCGCCATCAGTCCCGCGACGACCGCCGCGGCGCTCGAGCCGAGACCGCCGGACAGCGGGATGTCCGACGAGATCCGAAATTCGAACCCGTCGGCCGGATGCAGCCGCTCGAACGCGCTCACGACGAGGTTGCTGCGGTCGCGGGGCACGCCCAGCCCGGTTTGCACCGCGAACGTTCCGGTCTCGACGACCTCGAGCTCCAGATGCAGTGAGAGCGCGGCCGCCAGCACGTCGAAACCCGGTCCGAGATTGGCCGACGACGCGGGAACGCGCACGAGGCGCCGTCGCGCGAGCGTCACTCGAGCACCGCGCGCTCGATCGCGCTCAGCTCCGGGTCGCAGGGCACGACCGCGCCGGCCTGATCGAGCGCGGTGTCGGGGTCCTTCAGGCCGTGGCCGGTCAGCACGCACGCGACCCGGCGCACCCCCTCGCCGGCGCCGTGGACGAGCAGCCCGGCGACGCTCGCGGCCGACGCGGGCTCGCAGAACACGCCCTCCTTCGCGGCCAGGAACCGGTATGCCATCAGGATCTCGGCGTCGGTCACCGCCTTGACCGCGCCACCCGAGGAGGTCATCGCGTTCATCGCATCCTCCCATCGCGCCGGGTTCCCGATGCGGATCGCGCTCGCGATCGTCTCGGGGTGCTCGATCGGCTTGCCGTGCACGAGCGGGGCGGCGCCGGCCGCCTGGAATCCGAGCATTCGCGGCGCCGTGCCCTCCTCCTGGAAGCCCTTCCAGTACGCGGTGATGTTGCCGGCGTTGCCGACGGGGATGCAGAGGGCGTCGAGCTCGCCGCCGAGCTGCTCGACGATCTCGAACGCGGCGGTCTTCTGGCCCTCGATCCGGAAGTCGTTGACCGAGTTGACGAGTGACACCGGGTGCCGGCTCGCCAGCTCGCGGACGAGCTTCAGCGCCTCGTCGAAGTTCCCGCGCAGTGCCACGACCAGGGCCCCGTGCATCAGCGCCTGCGCGAGCTTGCCGGTGGCGATCTTGCCCTCGGGCACGATCACGACGCCGCGCAGACCGGCTCGGGCGGAGTAGGCGGCGGCGGAGGCCGCCGTGTTGCCGGTGGAGGCGCAGATCACCGCTTGGGCGCCTTCTCGGACGGCCGCGGACACCGCGCACGTCATCCCCCGGTCCTTGAATGAGCCGGTCGGGTTGGCGCCCTCGAGCTTCAGCCATACCTCCACGCCGGCACGCTCGGACAAGCACTCGGCCAGCACCAGCGGCGTCGACCCCTCCTCGAGTGATACGACGGGGTCGGTGCCGGCAAACGGCAGGCGTTCCCGGTAGCGCTCGATGATGCCGGGCATGGGGCTGGGAGCATGTCAGAGCCGGCCCGGCACCGGCTCTCCAGGTCCGCGCCGCGGCCAGTGGACCCGTCCGCAAGCGGACGAGCCCACTAGGAGAGCTCGAGCACGACCTTGCCGGTCGCGCCGCGGCCCGCGATCAGCTCGAGCGCGTCACCGGCCCGCTCGAGTGGGAACCTCGCCCCCACCACCGGGCGCACGAACCCCTGCTCGATCAGCCGGCCGATCGCCGCTCCGATCTCCTGATTCAGCTCCGGCTTGCGCATCACGAAGTTGCCCCAGCCGGCGCCGATCACCTCGGTGTTCGCGAGCAGCAGCCGGTTGACCCGCACCTCGGGGATCGAGCCGCCCGTGAACCCGACCACGACGACGCGGCCGCCCTCCCGCAGCGACCGCAGGCTGTCGGTGAAGCGGTCGCCGCCGACCGGGTCGATCACGACGTCGACGCCGCCGTCCGACAGCTCCTTGGCCTGGTCCTTCCAGGGGCCGTCGCTGCGGACGACCTCGTCGGCGCCGGCATCGCGCGCGACGCGCTCCTTCTCATCGCTCGAGACGACCGCGATCGTGCGCGCGCCGAGGCCCTTCGCGACCTGGAGCGCGGCCGTGCCGACGCCGCCGGCGGCGCCGTGCACGAGCACCGTCTCGCCCTCGACGACCCGGCCGCGGGTCACGAGCGAGAAGACGGCGGTGTGGTAGTTGAGGACGAGGCCGGCGCCCTGGCCGAAGTCGAGCTGGTCCGGAAGCTTGAACGTGAAGAACGCGGGCGCCACCGCGACCTCGGCCCAGCCGCCGAGCATGCAGAACGCGGCCACGCGATCGCCGGCGCTGACGCCGGCATTCGCCGGGGCCGAGCGGACCACGCCGCCAACCTCGCTGCCCGGGACGAACGGCAGCTCGGGCTTCACCTGGTACTCGCCGCGCGTCTGCAGGAGCTCGGGGAACGACACACCGGCGGCGTGGACGTCGATCAGCACGCCCTCGCCCGGCGTCCTCGGATGCGACGCCTCGGGCTCGGGGACGTCGACCACCCGGAGCGCCGACTGCGGGCCGGTGAGCTCGAAGATCTGGACGGCCTTCATAGACGCGGCACCCTAGCCGAACTCTTCTTCGAGCACCCGGATCGCCCGCGGCGGCGAGCGCAGCACGTCAAGGTGCGCCAGCTCGGCCATCGCGCCGCTGAACCGCGACTCGAGCACCGGGTGCACGACCATCACGAGCCGCGCCTGAACGCCCAGCCCGCGCTGCACGACCGACTTGACCGACACGTCCTGCTGGGCGAGCACCTGCGCGACCCGCGCCAGCACGCCCGGCTCGTCCGCGACGTCGAGGTGCAGATAGAACGCCGACACGACGTCCTGGACGATCTCGAGCACCTGGCTCGTGGGCGGTGTCGAGGCCGGCGGGATCATCGCGCTGATCACGTCGCCGAGCACGGCGGTCGCGGTCTGCGGCCCGCCGGCGCCCGGCCCCGACATCGTGATCTCGGTGATCGCCTCCGATTCGACCGTGACCGCGTTGAACGGCCCGCTCACCGACGCCAGCGGGTGGCGCGGGTACAGGAACGCCGGGTGGACCCGGACCGAGAGCCCGGAGCCGATCCGCTCCGCGGTGCCGATCAGCTTGAGCTCGAGCCCGAGCTCGTGCGCGTACGCGAGGTCGTCCGGCTCGATGTGCTGGATCCCCTCGTAGCCGACCTGGTCGAGGTGCACGGGCGTGTCGAACGCCAGCCGCGCCAGGATCGCCATCTTGGCGGCGGCGTCGCGGCCGTCAACATCCTCGGTCGGGTCAGCCTCGGCATACCCGAGTCGCTGGGCCTCGGCGAGCGCCTCCACGAACGTCATCCCGGTGCGGCCCATCTCGGTGAGGATGAAGTTCGTGGTCCCGTTGACGATCCCGTGCACGCGATCGATCGTCGCTCCGGCGAGCGACTCCTGGAGCACGCGTATGACCGGAACCACGCCGGCGACCGCCCCTTCGAAGCGGAGCTGAACGCGCTCCTCCCGCGCCACGTCCCACAGCTCCTCCCCGTACTGGGACAGCAGCTGTTTGTTCGCGGTGACCACGTGGCGCCCGGCCCGCATCGCGCGTCGTATGTAGTCGCGGGCGGGCTCAATCCCGCCGATCAGCTCGACGATCAGGTCCGAGCGCTCGAGGATCTCGCCGAACGAGCCCGAGCGCCGGGTCATCATCCCGGACAGCTCGGGCCGGAGCCCCGTCATCCGCTCGATACGCGCGGCCTGCCGGGGCAGCAACTCGGCGAACGCCGCCCCCACCGTGCCGTGTCCCAGCAGCCCAACCCGGAAGACCCGATCGGGATGGTCGGCGGCGCCTGACGGCGGCGCCTTGATCGAATTGTCGGCGGCGCCTGACGGCGGCGCCTTGTCTTCGGGATGGTCGGCGGCGCCTGACGGCGGCGCCTCGATCGAATTGTCGGCGGCGCCTGACGGCGGCGCCTCGTCGTCAGCTGACGTCACGGGCGGCCAGGTCCTCGTAGCTCTCGCGGCGAACGACTACGCGGGCGTCGCCCTCACGGCAGAAGATCACCGGCGGCCGGGGGACGCCGTTGTAGTTGTTGGCCAGCGAGTAGCCGTACGCGCCGGTCGCGGGCGTCGCGATCACGTCCCCGGGGGCGGGGTCGGCCAGCCACACGTCGCGCACGATCACGTCGCCGGACTCGCAGTGCTTGCCGGCGAGGTTGCACCGCTCGCCGGCGGCGGCCAGGGGCCGGTCGGCGACCACCGCTTCGTACCGGGCGCCGTAGAGCATCGGCCGGAGGTTGTCCGACATCCCGCCGTCGACCGCAACCCAGGTCGACACGTTGCGCTTGACCGTCTGCACCGTGTACAGCGTGACCGCCGAGTTCGCGACCAGCGCCCGCCCGGGCTCGAGCAGGAGCCGCTTGTCGGCGCCCAGCTCCGTATGCACGATGGACACGATCGCGTCGACGTAGTCGGCCACCGCCGGCGGCTGGTCCGCGGACGAGTACGCGACCCCGAGACCGCCGCCGACGTTGTAGACGGGGAAGTCGCCAAGCGAGGCGATCGTCCGTACCGCGGCGCGGAACGGCTCGAGCTCGAGCAGCTGCGAGCCGATGTGGAAGTGCAGGCCGACCAGCTCGAGATGCGAGGCGCCGGCGAGCCTCGCCACCGCCTCGCGCGCCGCAGCCGGGGCGAAGCCGAACTTCGAGTCGCTCTGCCCGGTCGAGATAGCTTGGTGGGTGTCGCCGGCGACCCCCGGGGTGATCCGAATCAGGACCTCCTGCCGGCGATCCCCCTCCGCGGCCGCGATCCGCTCGAGCAGGTCGAGCTCGTCGAGCGAGTCGATCACGATGTGGCCGACCCCGGCGGCGAGCGCCTCGCGAAGCTCCGCGGCAGACTTCGCGTTCCCGTGAAAGTAGATCCGGGCCGGATCGAACCCGCCCCGCAGCGCCAGGAACAGCTCGCCGCCCGACGCCACGTCGCACGCGAGTCCCTCCTCCGCCAGCAGCCGGTACACGGCCGTGCACGGAAACGCCTTGGAGGCGAACAGCACGTCGAAGTCGTCGTGGCGCGCGGCGAGTGCGTCGATGAACGAGCGCGCCCGCGCGCGCAGGTCGTCCTCGGCGACGATGTAGGCCGGGCTGCCGAACTCGCGGACCAGCTCGACCGCGTCGCAGCCGCCGATCTCGAGCCGTCCGCGCTCGTTCACGCGCGAGCCCGTCGGGTAGACGTGCGAAATCGTCGAGGTGGCGGCGCTCATCGGTCGCGCGTCATGTTAGGGCCCGCGATTGGCATGATCGGCGCGTGCCTCGGGATCCGGTGCCCGAAGCCACCATCGCACTGGCTACGATGAACATGAGCGCCGTTCCGGCCAGCAGCGAGCCGGTGGTGCCGAAGCCGGCGAGATAGGCCCGAGCTGAACGGACGACCGCGCTATGCGCGCCTCGGCCGGGGGCGCAGATTGCCATGACTTCTCATATTCATAAGGACAGTTCAGGGATCAATTACCCCGTCTGCCACCATTAGGAGCACTATGGCTAGAAGTAATTCATTCGGACGTGACGGCGGGCTCCAGGCCCGGATGCTGTTCACGATCTTCCTGCTCGGGCTCGTGTACGCGGTCCTGATCGCGGTGCTGATCGCGGCCGGCGCCGGCGCCGTCACGATCGCGATCATCGCCGCCGGGCTGTTCGCCCTTCAACTGTTCACCTCCGACAAGATCGCCCTGTCCTCCATGGGCGCCCACCAGGTGACGCCGCAGGAGGCGCCTGAGCTCCATGCGATCATCGACCGCCTCTGCGTCCAGGCCAACATCCCCAAGCCGCGCGTCGCGATCGCTCAGACGCCGATGCCGAACGCCTTCGCCGTCGGGCGCTCCCCGAAGACCGCCACGGTGTGCGCCACGACCGGGATCCTCCAGTTGCTCGAGCCGGCAGAGCTCGAGGCCGTGCTCGGCCACGAGATCACCCATGTCCTGAATCGGGATGTCGTGGTGATGACGATCGCCAGCTTCTTCGCGTCGATCGCCGCGTTCATCACCCAGTTCGGGTTCTTCTTCGGTGGTGGCTTCGGCGGCAACAACCGCAATAACAACAGCAACAACGGCTTCTTCGTCGTGATCCTGGTGTCCGCGGCCGTGTACATCGTCTCGTTCCTCCTGCTCCAGGCGCTCTCCCGCTACCGCGAGTTCGCCGCCGATCGCGGCTCGGCAATCATCACCGGCCGGCCGAGCGCGCTGATCAGCGCGCTGATGAAGATCGACAGCGGGATGGCGCGGATCCCCCAGCGCGACCTGCGAGCCGCGTCGAGCGAGCTCGCCGCGTTCTACATCTTCCCGCCCAAGGCCAAGCAGGGCCTGACCAACCTGTTCTCGACCCATCCGCCGCTCAGCGCGCGGATCGAGCGGCTCCAGCGGCTCGAGGCCCAGCTCCAGGGCACAGCCTGACTCGGGTGGGCTTCCTCGACGTCCTCATGGGCCGTCGCAAGCTGGCGCAGCCGGCGCCGGACCGGTTGTTCGCGATGAGCACCGCGTACGTGACGATGGAGACGTCGATGGGGCTGACCTCGCGCGGGGCGGCCGCGATCGTGTTCCAGCCGCTCGCCACCGCGGACTTCGACTCGATCGTCCGCGACATGGAGGAGGTCGTCCGCGCCACGGCCTCCGACAGCGGGGCGAGCGTCACGAGCTCCGACGACAGCTACGACTACCGCTGGCTGGTCCTCCGCGGCAACGATTTCGACGACCTCGTCGTCGGGATCAACGCGGTCTCGAGCGCACTCGAGGCCGGTGGCTACGGCGACCGCGTCCTGTGCGCGGTGTTCGCATTCGAAGACGCGCGCAAACGCCCGCTGTACTGGATCTACAACTACAAGCGCGGCGCGTTCTACCCGTTCGCGCCGAGCGCCGGCAGCTCCGAGCAGCGCGACAACGAGCGCGAGCTCGTGACCAGGGCGCAGATCGGGAAGGAGCTGCCGGTCGAGCCCGAGCTCGAGCGCTGGTTCCCGCTGTGGGGAACCCCGATCTAGTCTGATCAGCCCGGAATCAGGCCTTCGCCGCTGAACTCCGCCTGGGCTTCGGCCAAGGACACGTCGGGGGGCGGGAAGATCGCGTCGGAGGGGTCGAGGCGATCGTCGGGGACCGGCTGACCCTTCTCGCGAACGAACTCGATCAGCCGGGTGAACGTGTCGTGGAACTGCTGCTCGTTCCCCGCCTCGCAGGCCGCCACCGCGTCGTTGTCGAGCTGCTCGAGCACCGGAACATCGCTGTCCCCGAGCTCGTACTGACCTTCGGTGGCGATCCGGACGATCACGAGGCCTGCCCCTGCGACGGGCTGGCCTGCTCGGCCGGCGCCGGCTCGCCGGCCGGTCCGGAGCCCGCCCCGAGCTCGCCCGCCGGCGCGGAGCCGCCGGTTCCGAGCTCGGCCTTCATCTTCGCGAGCTCGGACTCGACCTCGCTGGTGCTCGACAGCTGCCTGAGCTGGCGGTCGATGTCGTCCTCGCCGACGCCGAGCTGGGTCAGGTCCTCGAACGTCCCGGCGGCCTCGAGCTCCTGCACGGCGTCGGCGCGGGCTTTCATGTTCTCGGTCTTGTCGAGCGCGCGCTGCATCGCAAGGCCGACGTCCGCCATTTCCTCGCCGACGCCGGTCGCTGCCTCGGAGATGCGGACCTGCGCCTCGGCGGCGGAGTACTGGGCCTTGATGACCTCCTTGCGCGAGCGGAACTGCTCGATCTTGGCCTTCATCTTCTGCTCGGAGGCCGTCATCTGCTCCTGCTGCTGCTCGAGCTGTCCGATCTGGGTGTCGAGCGACTGGAGCTCGGCCTGAGCGACGTTCTTGCGCTCGAGCGCGGTGCGCGCGAGCTCCTCGTTCCCGGCCGCGAGCGCCTGGCGCGCCTGGGTGTCGAGCTTCACCACCTGGTCGCGGAGCTTCTGCTCCTGGAGCTGCAGGCGCTTCTTCGAGGTGACGACGTCGGCGATCCCCTTCTTGACGTTCTGGAGAAGCTCGACCTGCTTCTGATAGCTGTACTCGAGCGTCTCCGCGGGGTCCTCCGCGCGGTCTAGGAGCTTCGAGATCTTCGCTTTGATGACGGTTGACATGCGCCCGGAAAGGCCCGGCATCGCATCCTCCTTGGCGTGTTTCTGTTCGAGCCCTCCAAGCGTAGCGGGGCCGAACGTCTGCGCGCAGGCCCAGCCGACTACAGCCCGGCGGCCCCGCTAACGTCCGGCCCGATGCGACGGTCTGTGCTGCCCTCGATGCTCGCCGCCTGTGTGTTGACGATCGCCGCCTGCGGCGGCGCGACACGGCTGGTCGTGAGGACCACGACCACCGCGGGCCCGAGCACGGCCGCGCCCGCCGCCAGCCTCGGCTTCCCCGTCCTCGCAACCAAGAACACGACCCGGGTGTCCGGCAACGACTCGGTCTCGAACGCGGCGGGCGTCGCGCTCGCGGTATTTCCCTCGGCCGCCCCCGGCACCCACCCGACCGCGGTGACGCTCGCGCCGACCGACGACTGGCAGGCCGCGATCGCCGCCTCGGTGCTGATGGCTCCGCCGATCCGCGCGCCGGTGCTGCTGTCCGGCAGCACGGCGATCCCCCCGGCGACGGCGGACGCGCTCAACCTGCTCGGCCCGACCGGCACCAGCGCGCTCGGCGGGGCTCAGGTGATCCGGGTCGGAGACGTCCCGGTGCCGAAGGGCCTGCGCGCCGTCGCGATCCAAGGCGCCGACCCCTACGCCCTGGCCGCCGCAATCGACCGCTACGTGACCGCGGCCGCCGGCAAGCCCAACCCGGACGTGGTGATCGCCTCGGGCGACAATCCCGCGTATGCGATGCCGGCGGCGGGCTACGCCGCCCAGAGCGGCAGTCCGATTCTGTTCGTGACCTCTTCCGGGGTCCCGGCGCCGACCCAGCAGGCGCTGCAGGCCCAGCGGCAGCCCCACATCTACGTGCTCGGGCCCTCCACCGTGATCCCCGACACCGTGCTCGCCCAACTTGGCAAGTATGGGACGGTCAGCCGCGTCGGCGCCCAGGACCCGGCGGCGAACTCGGTCGCGTTCGCGATCTACCGCGACCCGCCGTGCGCTTTCGGGCAGCCGTGCGCGCACGTCCCGGGCAGCTTCGGCTGGGCGATGCGCAGCCCCGGTCACGGCTACACCCTGCTCAACGCCAGCCGCCCGCTCGACGCCGCGGCGTCGGCGGCGCTGTCGGCGAGCGGCAGCTACGGCCCGCAGCTGCTCGTGGACACGGCGAACGCGCTCCCGCAGTCCGTCCTGAGCTTCTTCCTGGACTACGCGACCCCGGGATACACGCAGGAGGGCCCGACCGCCGCGGTCTACAACCACGGCTGGGTGATCGGCGACCCGACCACGATCTCGGTATCGGTTCAAGCCGAGATGGATAGCCTTCTGGAAGTGGTGCCGCAGAAATGAGCCAAGCTGAGCATCCAGATCGGCTGCGACCCGGTCGCGAGGTGACGATCGAGGACGTGCGCCAGCTGATGGGCGCCTCCACTCCCCATTTCGCGTTGCAGCTGCGCGAGCGGATCCGGGCGCTGATCCGTGGCCTGCCCGCCGACCATCCCGCCCGCGTCGAGGGCGAGCGCGAGATCGCCCGGCTGAACCGGATCGCATTCTCGGGCGAGACCCGCGGACACGCCGCCGAGCCCGGCCTGACGCCGTTGCGCAGCGTGACCGCAACGCCCGCGGCCGCGTCGGGCGACGCCGGCCACTGAGGCCCTCTTGAACGCCTCGAGGTCTGTCTCGGTGATCGGTCTCGGGCGCGTGGGCCTGCCGCTCGCGCTGTGCTTCGCCGACCGAGGGCTCAGGGTGCTCGGCGTCGATCACGACCAGGCCGTCCTCGCCTCGATCCAGGCCGGCCGCATGCCGTTCGGCGAATCCGGGACCCAGGAGCTGCTCGAGCGCGCGCTCGCGTCCGGGCGTCTCGATCTCGCCGAGCGCGCGGTCGACGCGGCGCAGGCGGACGACATCGTGATCACGATCGGAACCCCCTCGTTCGCCCATATCGAGAGCGACCTGCGCCAGGTGCGCGCCGCGGTCGACGACCTGCTCCCGATGCTACGGCCCGGGCACGCCCTGATCCTGCGCTCGACGATCGCCCCGGGGACCACCGAGTTCGTCGCGGGCTATCTCGAGAAGCGGCGCCGGCTCCGCGTCGGCGAGGACCTGTTCGTCGCCCATGCCCCCGAGCGGATCGCCGCCGGCCGCTTCGTCGAGGAGATCTCGACGCTCCCGTGCATCATCGGCGGCGTCGGCGAGGCTTCGACCGAGCGGGCGGCGAGCACGTTCTCGGTGTTCGGCGCCCCGATCGTCAGGACCACGCCGGTGCAGGCCGAGCTCGCGAAGATCTGGACGAACATCCTCCGCTACACGACCTTCGCGCTCCCGAACCTCTTGATGATGGACTGTGAGCGGTATGGCGCGAACGTGTTCGACGTGATCGATCTGATCAACCGCGACTACCCCCGGGGCGGGATCGCCCAGCCGGGCATGACCGCCGGCACGTGCCTGCGCAAGGACTTCGCGTTCTCCGAGGAGCGCTCGGCGGCGCCCGGCATGCTCCTCGCGGTCTCGCGCGTCAACGAATCGGTGCCGCTGTTCCTGGTCGAGGGCGTCAAGCGCCGGATCGGCAGCCTGGCGTCGCGCCGGGTCGCCGTGCTCGGCCTGACGTTCAAGCGCGACACCGACGACGAGCGCGACTCGCTCTCGCCGAAGCTGATCCGGCTGCTCGAGCGCGAGCTCGCCGACGTGGCCGTGTGCGACCCGCACGCCCCCTCCCCGACCCAGCCGCTCGAGCAGGCGCTCCAGGACGCCGACGTGGTGATCGTGGCCACCAACCACTCCGACTTCGAGGGACGCGCCGTGCTCGGCGAGATCGTGACCAGAGCCTCCGCCGACTGCCTGCTCGTCGATCCGTGGAACGCGCTTGGGACCTCCCAGGTGTTCCTCTACGCGGCCGAGACCTCGGCGATGCTTGGCACGGCCGACGTGCTCAGCGCCTCCGACAGCGCCGCGTCGGGATGAGCCGCGTTCTCGTCACGGGCGGCGCCGGGACGATCGGATCGGCCGTGGTCAGGCGGCTGCTGTCCGACAGCCAGTGGGAGGTGAGGGTCGCCGACCACCGCAGGCCGCCGCTGTGGATGCGCGAGGGGTGCGAGATCCACACCACCGACCTGCGCGACTCCGCGCACGCGCACGCGGCCGTCGACGGCTGCTCGCATGTGATCCACCTGGCCGCGATCGTCGGCGGCATCGCGAACTTCCACAAGCTCCCGTTCACGCTGACCGAGGTCAACAACGCGCTCACCGGCGCGCTCGTGCACGCGGCGGTCGACCTCGATGCCGAGCGCTTCGTGTACGTGTCGTCCTCGATGGTGTTCGAGCGCGCCACCGAATTCCCGACCACCGAGGAGCACATGGCCGAATGCCTCGCGCCACGCTCGGCATACGGGTTCTCGAAGCTCGCCGGCGAGGTATACACCCGTGCCGCCCACGACCAGCACGGCCTGCGCTTCACGATCTGCCGGCCGTTCAACGCCTACGGCCCGGGTGAGCTGCCCGACGTCGACGAGCCCGGGATCGCCCACGCGGTGCCCGACCTGATCCACAAAGCGCTCACCGGGCGGCGCCCGCTCGAGATCTTCGGCTCGGGCGAGCAGACCCGGACGGTCACGCACGTCGACGACATCGCCGACGGCATCGTGACCGCGATGGCATCGCCCGCCGGCGAGAACGAGGACTTCAACATCTCGGCCTCGCGCGAGCTGTCGGTGGCGGACCTGGCCCGCCTGATCTGGGAGGCGTGCGGAAACGATCCCGCCGAGTTCGAGCTCCGGCACCTGCCGAGCTTTGCGGTGGATGTGCAGCGACGGTGGCCGTCGGTCGATAAGGCCCGGCGGCTGCTCGGCTGGGAGGCCCGGATCGAGTTCGGCGACGGCATCGCCCAAACCGTCGCCTGGCTCAGGGGCTATGCGGTCGGTAGCTCCTGAGTCATCGGCGTTCAACACCACGATAGCGGCTAAGAGAGCCCCACGAGGCTACCGCACCGAGTGTAGATTCTCGCCATCGCGGACTCGTTTGATGCCGATGTGCTCGTCGTTGGCGCCGGATTGGCCGGCCTGGTCGCGGCTCGGGACCTAGTCGCTGCTGGTGTGTCGACGCTCGTGCTCGAAGCGCGACAGCGCGTCGGTGGGCGCCTCCTGACGCTTGCGGGCGACGCCGGCGTGACGCTCGACCTCGGCGGGCAGTGGATCGCGCGGGAGCATCATCGCGCACGCGAGCTAGCGAATGGGCTCCGGCTCGAGCTCGCAACCCCAGCCACCGTGGGCCGCGCCACGGCGACGATCGGCGGTCGCGAGGTCGAGATGCGGGGCCTCCTGCCGGCAATGGGAATGCTCGCCCGTGCCGACCTGCTTCAGGCTGGGTACCGGCTCGGGCGTCTTGTCGCTGCCACCTCGCTTGAGCATCCCACCGCGGGAGCAGGGGTGGCGGGCCGCGACGAGATCACTGCCGCGAGGTGGCTGGGACGCAACCTGCGGACCCGGGCGGGACGGGAGATCGCCCGCGCGATGGTCGAGATCTGCTTCGCGTTCGGGGCCGACGAGACCTCGCTGTTGGGCCTGCTGTTCGACATCCGAGCTGCGCGATCGATCAGCGGCGTCCTCGGTGCGCAGGCCGACATCGTCGTCGGCGGCGCTCAGCAGCTGGCGCTCCGGCTGGCTGACAGATTGAACGATCGCGTGGTCACCGGGGCGGCGGTGGATCGCGTGTCGTGGAGCGATCAACACATCGAGATTGGCGCCGGTGGGAGGACATGGACCAGCCATGCCGCCGCGATCTGTATACCGCCGGCGCTGGCGAGGCGGATCGTGTTCACGCCGGCGCTACCGGCGGATCGCAGGGCGCTGCTGGACGGGATGCTTCCGGGCAACGTGATCAAGGCGCTGGCTGTCTACGAGACTCCGTTCTGGCGCCACCACGGACATTCAGGAAGCACGTTCAACATCGGATCGACGCTGGGGGTGACCGCCGACGTCTCGCCGCGAGATGAGTCCGCGGGAGTGCTTGTGGCGCTCGCCTGCGCCTCGGGGGCCGATCGGCTTCGCGGCGCGCCGGAGCAGCCCGAGGATGCGGTGCTCTCGTCGCTGGTCGAGCTGTTCGGCGAGCAGGCGCGCGCGGCACGGGAGGTGGCGGTACACGACTGGAGTCAGGAGCTGTTCACGGGCGGGTGCTACGCAGGCCATTTCACGCCTGGAACGCTTCAGGCGGCGGGAGGAGCCGCGCTGCGCCCATCGGGGGCGATTCACTGGGGCGGGACGGAGACGGCGACCGACTGGCACGGCTACATGGAGGGCGCAGTCCGGTCAGGTGAGCGCGTAGCAGGGGAGCTAACGCGGTGAGCTCCCTCGAGGAGTTCACCGCCGAGGTCGGCGTCCATCTCGAGACGGTCGGTGAACGTCGCGAGGGGTGGATGCGGCCGGATGCTGCGACCGCGAGAGCTGTCCCGCGCATCGCGCGCGAGGCGAAGGGCATCGAGGAGGGGGCGGCCACGAAGCTTTGCGACTGGATCGACGAGCTGGAGGACCACGGCGATCCGGCAACCATGTTCAATGACCTCCGTCGACGTACCGAGGATCTCTACGATCGCACGATCGCCTACGTCACGGTTCACGCCCTGGTGGACGGAGCCCGCCACCGGCTGAACGAGTTGTCAGAAGGGAAGACGGACACGCAAGAGCGGAAACGCCTCGGTGTACTCGGCGCGATGTTCGAGCTGACCGACAAGGACGCGGAGGTCTTCCAGGCCGTGAACCGGTCCGACGCCGGCCGCGCTGTGGCCGCGGCCGACGATGCCCGGAAAGCTGCGGCCCAGATCCACGCAGATCTCGAAGGCTTATCCGACCCACTCTCGAGAGAGCTGCAAACCGAGACCGCCATGCTGGAGATCTACTACCGCGGCCTGCTCGCAGGGGCCACGGAAATCGTGAGGCAGGAGCACAACGTCGAGGTGCACAGGAAACGATCTGACGAGCTTCACCTCGACTCACATGATTGCCGGACCTGCGAGAAGGAGATCCGCCGGTGCATGGATGAGATCCACAAGCTCGCCCCGGGCGCAGACGGCGCGGCGCCGTCCGACCTGCTGAACGTCGCCGAGGCCTGCTGCTCCCGGTTGTCGTCCTGGGTGGACGTCTTTCGGGCAATAGCGCACGCTTACGAGCCCGACGAGCACACGGCCGGGATAAGGAGCGTGCACACAGTGGGGATAAGCAGCGTGCAGCTCGTGTACTGCTATTCCTTCGCCGTCAGGCTCGATTCCCCTACCGGCATCGAGTGTGAACGTGAACTGCGAAACGCGGCGCTTGGCCGCCCCTTCGGTGAACCGCTGGGCGCCTTGCAAGAGCACCCTAGGCCGCTCCTGGGCGACCTGCAAGAGAACCTTAGGTCACTACTGGGCAAGCCGCCCGGTGACAAGCCTGAAGTCGAGCCGTTGACTCGAAGCGAGCTGTGGGCCGGGTCGGGCGATGTCGTCTACAACGGGGCGAGCTTCGCTCTCGGAGCCCTCCACGAGGATGCCGGCGCCGGCCCCGAGCACACAGAGGCACCGAAGCGCACACACGAGCTCGACGCCCGCCTGAAGCTGAGCCTGCTCGGCAATCACTGCCTGTGCCTCTCCCGCACGCTCACGGACCCCTCGCCCTCGGAGCTGTTCCGCGCCCTGCGCGCCGGCAGTGATTACGCGCTCGACCGCACGTATCGATGCCACCTCCCCGCCGCAGGCAACGCCGGTGCCGACCCCACGGCGCGGTGGCGCAATATCCACGGCTTCGCATCCGACGTGATCCGGGTCGCCGCCGAAACCCTGTCGCGATCCAAGGAAGCCGAGTACAAACAAGGCGACGTCCACGTGCTCGGTGTGGCGGTGATCAAGAACCCGACCATCAAGAACCCCTCTGATCGCGACGCGCCCGGCATGGCCGAGAAACTCGATCGGGCTTACGGGGGAACGATCCTCCGCGCCAACACCCACCGCGTCGCCTCGGCGCTAAACGAGTGGATCCGTTACCCGATCAGCGACGCCGGGAAGCTCACGGTGTCGGAGTTCGGTTACAGCGACGACTGGCTCGCCGCAACCGACGACGCAACGCTGTTCCTGGTCACGGGAAACCCCACCTGGCGAACCGAGGCGTATATCGAAGCGGCGCAGTTTGCCGCGTCATGCTCGGCCCAGCTGCTGCTGTGGGGTCGGCAGATCTTCGTGACGTTCCAAACGCAGCGGGAACCGGAGCAGCAGCAGCAGGAGCCGCGAGAGCAGCTCAAGCATCTGCGTGAGCTGCAGCTCGACGCCCAGAAGTTCACGAGCGCGATCTCCGCTCAAGCGCTGTGCTGGTCGCGTACGCACCGCCGCTTCGTCGACCATCTGCTCGTGACGACCGGAACGCAGGTGTTCGCCAGGGACCTCGAGGCACGGCTAGCCGCGGTCGAGCTCTGGCTCGACAAACAGGACCGAGACGCTCGCGAAAGCGCCGATACGAAGCGCAACCTGCTGCTCTTCATCCTGGCGGTCTTTGGGGTCTTCAACCTCGCATCGGCTCTCAACCTGCGCAGGACTTTCTACGAGGACCTGCAGTGGGCACTGTTCGGGCTCGTGGTCGCGTTGGCGCTGTTCATTCTCATCAGAGGAGAGCGATTGCAACAGCTGCGAGCGCGATCGCTCGGGCGCCGCCCTCGTCCACCCGACAAAGAGGAGCCCCTATGAACCCTGTTCCCGTTGACCTTGCTGAGAAGGACGTGGACTTTCGGCGCCGCGTCTACCGGGAGGTGCTCGCGCCTGCGCTCAGGCCCGACGAGATCGAGAGCGAGGAGCTGTTTCTTGGCTACATCGCGTCGGGGGACGCGATCGGCATCGCGCTCGCGGACCCGCCGGAGACTCCACTGAGCGCGATCATCGGCTACCCATACCGCACCGCGCAGGTATTGCTGATCGGTTATATCGCCACGCGGAAGCAGTTGCGCAGTCGGGGCATGGGAGCTGAGCTTCTCGAGCGGGCCACCGAGCGTTGGTACAGGCCGACCAGCTTCAGGATGGTGCTCGCCGAGATCGATGATCCGCGAACGCATCCGGGCGACGAGGCGACGATGCGTCTACGCTTCTACGACAAGCACGGAGCCAAGCTGCTCGCCCGGCCATACTTCCAGCCGCGCTTGAGCGCCAGCCAGAAGCGCGTCGGCGGGATGCTCGTTATCGCGCTGTGGTGGGCGCCCGAGGCGATGAGTGATGCGGGCCTAGCGCGCGAGCCCGTCGTCTCGTGGCTGCACGCGTATTTCGAAGAGTCCGAGGATGGGAATCCGCACGACGACCAGTACGCCCGGCTGATCGCGGCGTACGAAGCGACTCCTTCGATCCCCCTGATCCCGTTGAACGATTACCAGAAGATCGAACAGATCCTGCCTGAATAGAGGGATCCTGTGCGGACTCCGGGTTGGTCGCGCTAGATCCTCGCCAGGTCCGCGACCCGGTCCCGGTGCCAGCGCGAGTCCCCGAACGCATGGGCGTTCGCGAACGCGCGCTTGAGGAAGAAATGGAGGTCGTGCTCGTAGGTGAAGCCGATCCCGCCGTGCACTTGGAGCGCCGAGGCAGTCACGCGGAAGCCGGCGTCGCCGGCATATGCCTTGGCCATCGACGCGGCGCGCGGCCCGGCGTCGGCCTGGTTGTCGAGCGCCCAACCGGCCCAGTAGGACAGCGACCGCGCGCCCTCGACCTCGAGCAGCATCTGCGCGCACCGGTGCGAGACCGCCTGGTATGACCCGATCGGCCGGTCGAACTGCGCGCGATCCTTCGCGTACGCGACCGCCATCTCCATCGCGCGCTGGGCGACCCCGACGTTCTCGGCCGCGAGCACGGTCACGATCGTCGCGTACACGCCGGCGATCCGATCGGGAGCGTGCTCGAGCGGCTGCGCCGCGGCGCCGTCGAGCGTCACCCGGTAGAGCTTGCGGGTCGGGTCGAGAGGCGTCTCGGGCTCGACCGTGACGCTCGCGCCGTCGCGCTGCACCAGATAGTGCCGGCCATCCGCTCCGCTGACGATCAGGAACGCGACCGCGTCCGCGTCGGGCACGGCGATCTTGGTCGCTGACAGCGTGCCGTCCGAGGCGGGCTCCACCTCCGAGTGATCGGGCGCCCAGCCCGAGCGCTCGTCCCAGACCGCGAGCGTTCCGCGGACCTCGCCGGTCGCGAGCGGCTCGAGCCACCGCTCGCGCTGCTCCTCGGTGCCGGCGGCGGACAGCATCGCTGCCGCGCACGTGGTCGAGAACCACGGACTCGGGGCGAGCGCGTAGCCCATCTCCTCGGCGATCACCACAAGCTCGACCGCGCCGAGCCCGAGCCCGCCGCGGTCCTCGGGGACGATCACGCCCGCCCAGCCGAGCTCGACGAGCTCGTTCCACTGCTGGTCGGTGAATCCGCGGTCATCCTCGGCCAGCCGGCGGACGGTGGCGAGGGGATACCGCGCGGCCAGGAAGTCGCGGGCGGTGCGCTTGATCGCCTGCTGGTCGTCGCTGAATTCGAAGTTCATCTCTCGACCTCCCCGATCCTCATCGCATCCGCGGGAGTCCCAGCACCCGCTCGGCGACGATGTTCTTGAGAATCTCGGTCGTGCCGCCCTCGATCGAGTTCCCACGGGCGCGGAGGAACCGGTACGTCCAGTCGTCGGCGAGCATCGCCCGGGGCCCGACGATCTCCATCGCCACCTCGGTCAGCGACTGGTTGACCTCGGACCAGTGCCACTTGCCGAGCGAGCCCTCGGGGCCGGGAACCCCGGACCGCATGATCGCGGTGAGGCCACGGTAGGCATTCAGCCGCAGCACCTCGGACTCGATCAGCAGCTGCGCCAGGTGCTGCCTGATCACCGGATCCCCGGTGGCGGCGTGACCGTCCTCGCCGCGCGTCTCGTGCGCGGTGTCGATCAGCTCCCCGAGCGCGATCTGGACGCTGACCTGGAGTCCGAACGCGAGCGTCGCGCGTTCGTGCATGAGCGTCGTGATCGCCACCGCCCAGCCCTCGCCTTCGGACCCGACGATGTTGGCCTCGGGGATCCGCGCCTCCTCGATGAACAGCTCGTTGAACTCGGACTCGCCGGTGATCTGGCGAAGCGGCCGCACCTGCACCGCGTCCTGCTCCATGTCCATCAGGAAGTAGGTCAGGCCCTTGTGCTTGGGCGCGTCCGCGTCGGTGCGCGCCAGCAGCATGCACCACTTCGCGTGATGGGCGAACGTGGTCCACACCTTCTGGCCGGTTACGACCCACTCGTCTCCGCGCCGGGTGGCGCGCGTCGTCAGCGACGCCAGGTCGGAGCCGGCGCCAGGCTCGGAGAACCCCTGGCACCAGATCTCCTCGCCGGACAGGATCGGCGGCAGGTAGCGCTCGCACTGCTCCTCGGTGCCGTGCGCGATCACGGTCGGCCCGCCCATCGCCAGCCCGAGCACGTTCGCGACCGACGGCGTGCGCGCGCGGACCATCTCCTCGTTGAAGATCGCCTGCTCGATGAGCGTGGCGCCGCGACCGCCGTACTTCTTGGGCCAGGAGACGCCGGTCCAGCCGGCGTCGTGGAGCTTGCGTTGCCAGGCGCGGCGGAACTCGAACGCGGCCTCGTCGCCGGCCGGCTCGCGCCCGGGATTGTTGGCCGCGAGCCAGTCCCGCAGCTCGTCGCGGAACGCCTCCTCGGCTGGTGACAGTGTCAGGTCCATTGCCGCATCGTATCCGTGGACGTGGCCGGTAGCCTCGGTGGGGATGAGCCAACCCGAGTCGGTCGCCACCACGGCCATTCCCGACAGCGACCTCCCCGGTCCCTACCCGGTCGGCCTGTACGCCGCGCAGCTCAAGCGCCGGCTGCTCGAGTTCGCGCGGGTCCAGCTGGTCGGCGAGGTGTGGGGATTCAGGACCAGCCGCGCTCGCGTTTACTTCGAGCTGCGCGACGCCCGCGGCGCGTTGCCGTGCTCGATGTGGAGCTCGGACTTCGAGGCGCTCGGGGTCACGCTGTCGGACGGCCTCAAGCTCGTGCTCGGCGGCGGCTGCGACTACTACCCGGGGAGCGCCTCGTCCTCCCCCTCGTTCGCGTTCGCGGTCTCCGAGCTGCGGATCGCCGGCGAGGGCGACCTGCTGATCCAGCTCGAGCGCCTGCGCCGCCGGCTCCACGCCGAAGGGCTGTTCGAGCCCCAGAAGCGGCTGCCGCGCCGGCCGCTCCCGCGGACGATCGGGGTCGTCACCGGCGAGCGGGGCAAGGCCCGCGACGACGTGCTCGCGGGCCTGCGCCGCCGCGGCTGGGGCGGAAGGCTCGTGTGGGCGTTCGCCCCCGTGCAGGATCGCCACGCCGCGCCGCGCATCGCCGCGGCGCTGAGAGAGCTCGCGGCGATCCGGGAGGTCGACGTGGTGATCGTCGCGCGCGGCGGCGGCTCGCTCGCCGACCTGTTCGCGTTCTGCGACGAGGCGCTGTGCCGCACGGTGGCGCTGCTGCGGGTGCCGGTGATCTCGTCGGTCGGTCACCACACCGACCGGACCCTGATCGACGACGTCGCCGCGGTCTGCTGCTCGACGCCGACCCATGCCGCCGAAGCCGCCGTGCCGATCGACTGCAACGCCGCGCGCACGGACCTCGCCGCCTGCGCCCGGCGGCTCCACGTCCACAGCCGCCGTGCGATCGCCGAGCGGGCCCAGATGCTCGAGCGCCTGGCGTCAGCGCCCGCTAGGCACATCGGACGCCAGCGCCGGCAACTGCATCAGCTGCTGCGCGAGATCCGGGCGAGCGCGCGGCGCGGGATCGAGAAGCGCCGCGGCCAGGCCGGCACCTACGCGCTCGTGCTCGGGCGCTCGGTGGAGCGGGCCCGCGCCTCCGACCGGCCCGGACGCGAGCGCGAGCTCCAGCGCCTCGCCCTTGCCCTCGCCGCCCACGACCCCGAGCGCACGCTCGCGCGCGGGTACGCGCTCGTCGAAGACCGGGCCGGCGAGCCGGTGACATCCTCCGCAGCGGCCCGGACCGCCCGCGACATCCGCGTGCGTTTCCACGACGGCGCCGTGGACGCCGAGGTCAGATGAGCACGAGCGAGCGCACGTACGAGTCCGGGGTGGCGCGGATCGAGGAGATCATCCGCCGGCTCGACTCCGGGCAGGCCGGGCTCCGCGAGACGCTCGACCTGGTCAAGGAGGGACGCGAGCTCGTCGAGTACTGCGCCGGCGAGCTTGAGGCGGTCAGCCACGGCCTCGAGGAGCTCCGGCTCGACGATCTCGTGACCCGGCTCGAGGGCACCGGGGCGCGGCCGTGAGCACGTTCGACCTGCTCGCGGACCTCCCGCTCGAGGTCGACGGGTACACGCTCGAGGGCCTGCGGGCGAACGTCTCGAGCGGGTTCGAGCGCCTGAGCACCGTCGTCCATCTCCACGGTGGCGGGCTCGAGGGCGTCGGCGAGGACGTCGTCTACGATGCCGAGGATCAAGTCGCGCTCCGGCAGGCGGGGCCGGTCCACGCGGAGGCGCTGTCCGGACGGTTCGCGCTCGGCGAGTTCTGCGAGCTCGTCGACTCGCTCGACCTGTTCCCGGTCGCGCCGAAGCGGGACGTCTCCCGCCTGTACCGGCGCTGGACGTTCCACAGCGCCGCGCTCGACCTCGCGCTGGCCCAGGCCGGCGAGCCGCTCCAGGCTCGACTCGGCCGCGACCCGCAACCCGTCACGTTCGTGGTCTCGCTCCGCCTCGGCGAGCCGCCCACGCTCGACCCGGTGGCGCGCCGCCTCGCGCGCTACCCGTCGCTGCGGTTCAAGCTCGATCCGACGAGCTCGTGGACCCCCGATCTGATCGCCGCGCTGGTGGCGACGGGCGCGGTCGAGTCGGTCGACTTCAAGAGCCTCTACACCGGCACGATCGTCGACCAGCCGCCCGACCCGGTCCTCTACCGGCGCGTCCTCGACGCGTTCCCGAGCGCCTGGATCGAAGATCCCGACGTGATCACGCCCGGGACCGCCGCCGTGCTCGCCGACCAGCACGACCGGATCACGTGGGACGCCTCGATCCACGGGGTCGACGACATCGAGGCGCTGCCGTTTCCCCCGCGCATGGTCAACCTCAAGCCGTCGCGCATCGGCGGGCTGGCGAAGCTGTGCGCGACCTACGACTACTGCGCCGAGCGAGGGATCCGCGCCTACAGCGGGGGTCAGTTCGAGCTCGGCCCGGGCCGGGGCCAGGCGCAGTATCTGGCCTCGCTGTTCCATCCCGACACCCCTAACGACCTCGCGCCCGTCGGTTACAACGAGAACGACCCGCCGGCGGGGCTTCCCGTGAGCCCCCTGCCCCCGTCGCCAGCGCCGGCCGGCTTCCGCTGGAACGCCGCATGACCAGATCGCTTGGGAGGAAACCGAGCTCGGCCGCCTCGACATCCTGGTCAACAACGCCGGCATGATGCTGCTGGGACCGGTCGTCGAAGCCGACACCAGCCAGTGGCGGCGGATGCTCGACATCAACGTCCGCCATCGCCGACGCGATCCTGTTCGTCGTCACCCGGCCCTGGCACGTGGCCGTCAACGAGGTTCTGATCCGCCCGACAGAGCAGGCGGATTGACGTCTACAGGCGCTGGATCAGCGTCCCGGTCCCGAGCCCGCCGCCGCAGCACATCGTCACGAGTCCAATCTCCTTGTCGGAGCGCTCGAGCTCGTGCAGCAGCGTCGTGAGCAGGCGCGCCCCGGTCGACCCCAGCGGGTGGCCGAGCGCCATCGCGCCACCGTTGACGTTGACGCGATCCATGTCGGGACCGAGTTCGCGGCGCCAGGCCGCGACGACCGGCGCGAACGCTTCGTTGATCTCGACGAGGTCGATGTCGTCGATCTTCATCCCGTTGCGCTCGAGGATCCTCTGCGTCGCGGGGATCGGGCCGGTGAGCATGATCACCGGGTCGACCCCGACCGTCGTCTGATCGACGATCCGAGCCCGGGGCTTCAGACCGAGCTCATCGGCCTTCTCGCGCGACATCAGCAGCACGGCGGCGGCGGCGTCCGAGATCTGGGAGCTGGTGCCGGCGGTGACCTTGCCGTCGGGCTTGAACGCCGGCTTCAGCCCCGCCAGTGCCTCGATCGTGGTGCCCGGACGGATCCCCTGGTCTGACACGTAGGTGGTGCCGTTGACCTTGAACGGGAGGATCTCCCGCTCGAAGCGGCCCTCCTCCGTGGCGCGATGGGCGAGCTGGTGCGAGCGCAGCGCGAGCTCGTCGAGCTCGGAACGCGGGATCTCCCACTGATCGGCGATCATCTCGGCCGACAGGCCCTGGGGGATCAGGTTGTAGCGCTCCATCAGCGCCGGCGGATACGGCGTGCCCACCTGGTCGACCCAGGTCAAACCGATACCCATCGGCACGTGGCCCATGTGCTCGACGCCCGAGCCGATGGCCACATCGTGCACGCCGGCGGCGATCAGGGCGGCGGCGAAGTTGACGGCCTGCTGGGCCGAGCCGCACTGCCGATCGACGGTGGTGGCGGGCGTCTCGATCGGCAGGCCGGCCTGGAGCCAGGCGTTGCGGCCGACGTTCCACGACTGCTCGCCGTACTGCTGCACGCAGCCGGCCACGACATCCTCGACCTCGCCCGCGTCGATCCCGGCCCGCTCGATCACCTCGCTGTAGCAGCGGCCGAGCAGCTCGTTCGCATGAGTGTCCTTGTAGTAGCCCTTCTCCGGGTGACCGCGCCCGATCGGTGTGCGTACGGCTTCGACGATCACGACTTCGCGTCCAGATTGCGGCATGCCTTGCTCCCTTTTACGGATGTCGGATACCGCGAAGGCCCCGATGGCGCTGGGCGGCGTATTAGTTATTACTGTACTGAAGCCTTCCGAGCCAATCGACCAAGGAGCTGTCTTGCGGGAACGAGTGGGAATCGCCGGTTCGGGCGTGATCGCCTGCGGTCTGGCCGTGGCCGCCTCCGAGTACGACGAGGTGCTGCTTTGGGCCCGGTCAGAGGATTCGGCCGAGCGCGCCCGCGCGCGCGTGGCCAAGACGTGCGAGAAGCTGAACGGCTTTGACGCGGACCGCGTCCGGGTCGTGACCGACCTCGACGACCTGGCCAGGGCCACGGTCCTCGTTGAGGCGGTGATCGAGCACCACGACTCCAAGAGCGCGATGCTGGCCGATCTCGGGGAGCTCGCCCGGCACGCCGGCACCAGCACTTTGCTGGCCACCACGACCTCGTCGCTGTCGATCGCCGAGCTGGCGCACGCGAGCGGGCACCCCGAGAACTTCGTCGGCTTGCATCCGTTCAACCCGGTGCCGAAGATGCGGCTCATAGAGCTTGCCTTCCCGCCCGAGGCCAGCGATGAGACGCGGCGACGGGCTCGCGAGCTGTGCGTGTCGTTCGGAAAGACTCCGGTCGAGGTACCGGACATTCCGGGCTTCGTGGTCAACCGGCTGCTGTTCCCGTACCTGTTCAGCGCCGTCGAGCTGCTGTCCGATACCGGGATGGCGCCCGATGATGTCGACAACTGCATGACGCTCGGCGCCGGCATGCCGATGGGCCCGATCGCGCTGCTCGACTACGTGGGGCTCGACGTGTCCAAGGCGATCGGCGAGTCGATCGGGGTTCGCGTCCCGGACCGCCTGCTGGCGCTAGTCGAGGAAGGAGCGCTCGGACGCAAGACCGGCCGGGGCTTCTTCAACTACCGCTGAAGAACCTACGACGAACTATTTAGGGCTCGTTGAGGTGCGGGGCGCAGACTCCATGGGGCGACGTACCTCATAGCAGCACCTCCTCCCCAGAAGCACGGAGCCGGCCCGTCCCCAGCGGGCCGGCTTCTTTTTCGCCTCTGACGCCGCTGCCGGGTGCCCGTCGGGTGTCCGCGCCGCCCGCCGGGGAGGGTCGAAGCCGGCCCGCGCTGGGCCGGCTTCAGTCTCTCCTCTCAACCACCGGGAGATGGATCCGCGTTGCCCGTCGCTACTCTCCGGCCGGTTGCCTTGAAGGCGGAAATGTAACGAATGACGCGAGCCTGTGGTGTGCCGCTAGCCATCCCCTAACAGTTGGTGTCCCGCGAGGCCCGCGCGGGTAGAACTGAAGCTGGCCGATCACCCGGGCGCAGGAACCGGCGCTCCGTCGCCGGCCCGGCGCTGCCTGATCCGCACGGCCTCGATCCGGTTCTGGCGCACCGACTCGACGCGGATCGAGAAGCCGTTCGCGGCGATCGTGTCGCCGCGCTTGGGGAGCCGCCCGAGCTCGGCGAACACGAATCCTCCGACGGAGTTGTAGGCATCGGTATCGACCGGAAGCTCGAGGCCGTAGTCCGGCAGGTCGGACACGGCCACGTGGCCGCGCACGAACCAGTCGCCGTTCGCGAGCCGGCGCACGCCGCCGCCGGCGAGGTCGGTCTCGTCGGCGATCTCGCCGACGACCTCCTCGATGATGTCCTCGATCGTCACGAGCCCGGCCGTCCGCCCGTACTCGTCGACGACGATCGCGAGCTCGGTCCGCTCGCGCTGAAGGTCGGAGAGCAGGTCGTCGAGCGGCTTGGTCTCGGGCACGATCGGCGCCGGACGGACGAGCCGGTCGATGTGAGCCTCGAAGCCGTCGGCCAGCATCAGCTTGACCAGCTGGTTGACGTGGACGATCCCCTTCACCCGGTCCGGGTTCTCGTCCTCGGTCACGACCAGCCGCGAGTGCCCGGTCGAGACGCAGCGCCGCAGGGCAGCCTCGACGGTCTCGGATACGTCCACGGTCACGACGGCCGGGATCGGCGTCATGACCTGGCGGGCCTCCTGCTCGTGCAGGTGGAATACGCCCGTGAGCATCTTGCCCTCGCCCACGTCGAGCTGCCCGCCGGTCGTCGATTGCGCGATCAGCCGCTTGAGCTCGTCCGGCGTCCCGCTTCCGGGCTCGGCGTCCGGATCTGTGCCGAGCATTCGCAGGATCGAGTGCGACGCCGAGTTCAGCACGATGATGAACGGGTGGAACAGGACCCGGAAGAAGTAGATCGGCCGCGCGATCCGCCGCGCCAGGCCCTCGGCGTGCTGGATCGTGTACAGCTTCGGAACGATCTCCCCGATGATGCTCTGGGTGACCGTGATCAGCAGGTAGGCGATCACGACCGACACCGCCACCGCGGCCGCGTGCCCGAGCGCGCGACCGAGAATCGGCTCGAAGATGTGGGCTAGCGCCGGCTCACCGAGGGCGCCGATGCCGATCGAGGCCATCGTGATCCCGACCTGGCAGGCGGAGATGTAGTCGCCGATCTCGTCGAGCTGCCGGAGCGCGAGCCGCGCCCCTTTCGCGCCCTCGTCGGCGAGCGCCTCGAGCCGCTCTCTGCGGGAGCGCACGAGCGCGTACTCGGCGATCACGAAGAACGCGTTGACCAGGACGAGAACCCCGGTCAGGATGATCAAGAGGGCCTTCACTAGATCGGCTGCACCTGCCACGCCCCCGACCCGGCGACCCCACCAGCGGCCCGCATGGGGCCAGGCTCCGTCCGCACTGGGCAGCCCCCGCGCTGTGGGCTGCTACTTCGGGATGGATCGTCGTCAGTCATGCAGCGACGGGAAAACGGTAGCAGCCGCACCTTCCGTCGCGGGACTGATCTCCGCGTCGACCGGTAGTTCCGCCATATCTATCCTCTTGGTCAATGCGAATCGTCAGCCTCGTCCCGTCAGCCACCGAGATCCTGTTCGCGCTCGGCCTCGGCCCCGACGTGGTCGCGGTCACCCACGAGTGCGACTACCCGACCGCCGCGCTCGAGCTGCCGAAGATCACCCGGGACGTGCTTCCCGGGGGGCTCAGCGCCGGCGAGATCGACGCCGCCGTCAAGGAGCGCACGCTCGCCGGCCTTTCGATCTACGAGCTCGACGCCGACCTGCTGCGCGACCTCCGCCCCGATCTGATCGTCACCCAGGAGCTCTGCTCGGTGTGCGCCGTGTCCTACGACGACGTGCGCGCTGTCGCCGAAGAGATCGAGACCCACCCGCGGGTGCTCTCGCTCGACCCCCGCACGGTCGGAGAGATCCTGGGCGACGTTCGCACGCTCGCCCAGGCCACCGACCGCAAGGACGAGGCCGTCGAGCTCATCCGCAACGCCTCGGCCCGGATCGACAAGGTGCGTCTCGCGGTCAGGGGCGCCCGGCGGCCGCGGGTGGCGGCACTCGAATGGCTCGACCCCCCGTTCGCGGCCGGTCACTGGACTCCGCAGCTGATCGACTACGCCGGCGGGGAGGACGTGCTCGGGTTCGGCGGCGAGAAGTCCGAGGAGCGCGCGTGGCAGGAGGTCGAGGCCTCGCAGCCGGACATCGTCGTCGTGATGCCGTGCGGCTATGACGCCGAGATCGCCCACCGGGAGGCGGAGATGCACCGGGACCAGCTCGCCGCGATCGGCGCCGGCGAGGTCGTCGCGGTCGACGCGGCCGCCTACTTCTCGCGGCCGGGGCCGCGGATCATCGCCGGGCTCGAGCTGCTCGCGCACATCATCCACCCAGAGCTCATCCCCGACGCGCCGGCGGAATTGTTCACGGTTGAGCTCTGAGCTGAGTAGCCGCTCAGAGCGTGAAGCCGATGCCGTTGGGCGTGAGCCCATGACCGCCGGCAACGGCCAGTGCGCCGATGACGCTCGCGACCCCGACCACGGCGCAGCCGGCGAGCGCCGCCCACGCCATTCGGCGCCGCTCGGCCACCTCGACGATCAGCCAGCCCGTGATCAGGCCGCCGATCAGCCCGCCGATGTGGCCGCCGATCGAAATGCCGCGGACGCTCAGCGAGAACACGAGGTTGAACACCAGCACGATCCCGAGTCCGCTCTGCCAGATCGAGATGCCCCGGTTGTGGGCGACAACGATCAGCGCCCCGAAGATCCCAAAGATCGCCCCGGACGCGCCGACGGTCGGTGAGATCGGTTGGAACCATAGAGCGCCGAACGATCCCGCCAGAAGCGAGACGAAGTAGACGGCAAGGAAGTTGACGCGCCCGATCGCCGGCTCGAGCGCCGAGCCGACGAACCACAGCGACACCATGTTGATGAAGATGTGCAGCAGCCCGTCGTGCAGGAACCCGCTCGTGACCAGGCGCCAGTACTCATGCGTGCCGGTGAAGAACGGGTACGGGTTGTTTGCTGTGATCGCCGGGCCGAATAGTGCGCCGTGGAGGTACACGGACCCGCCGCCGCCCCCGCCGAGCGGGGCGCCGGCCGCGGTTTCGATCAGGAACACGATCACGTTGAGCCCGATCAGCGCCTGGGTGACGACCGGGGTCGTCGGCACCGACGGCATCCGCCGGACCTTCGTGCGCTCTCGCGAGCACTCGGGGCAACGCATCCCGACCGGCGTCGGGGTCATGCAGTCGGGGCAGATCGGCCGCCCGCACGAGGAGCACGAGACTCCTGTCTCCCTGGAAGGGTGGCGATAGCAGACGTCCATTCCGGATCACGCTATCAGCGGCCGGTTGCGTTCAAGGCGAGCCGGCGAACGCCGTGTGCGCAATCTGGCGAACGCCGCGTCCGCTAGCGCCTTCGCGGCAGGATCCGCCCCGCCTCTTCGGCGACGTCGCGGGCCGTCCGCTGGGCGAGCTCGAGCAGGTTGTTCGAGCGCTGCCCGTTGACCCGGTGGCGCCCCCGCACGCGCAGGACGACGAGCGCCGTGCCGGCGCTGACGCCGACGATCGCGGCCGCCGCCGGGCGAACCCAGTTGCGCGGATCGCGCATCGCCCTGAGCTCCCACGAATCGAGCTCCTCGTGAGCCAGCTCGGTCAAGTTCACGAGCGTCAGCTCGAGCCGCTGGGCCAGATCGGCCGGCGGATCGACGGGCGACAGCGCTTCCCGCAGCAGCGCCTCGAAATCGGCTGCACCCGAGCTCATTCGCGTCCTCCGGAGTCGGCGGCGGGCTCTGAGACCATCCCCTCGAGCTGGCGGATCGCCCGGTGTAGCAGCACCTTCGTGGCGCCGTCGGTGCGGCCGAGCGCGCGCGCGATCTCGCGGTTGTCCATCCCCAGCGCAAAGCGCATGATCAGCGCCTCGCGGCGGTCGTCGGGAAGCTGTCGGACGCCCTCGAGGATCGACTTCAGCTGCTCGCGGCCCTCCACCAGCGACTCGGTCGTGTGCGGCGCGGAGATCATGTCGGCGTCCTCGATCCCGGACTCGGGCTTGCGCGACCGGTCCCGGTAGAAGTTCGCCGCGAGGTTGTGGGCGATGCGGATGAGCCACGGCCGCAGCGGGCGCCCGTCCGCCTCGCGCAACGCGCGCTCGAAGTGGCGGTAGGCCTGAAGGAAGGTCTGCTCGGTGAGGTCCTCGGCGTCGTGGTGGTTGCCCACGCGGTAGTAGCTGTAGGAGTACACGTCGCGCAGATGCGTCCGGTAGAGCTCCGTGAAGCGCGCATCGACCTCGGCCTTGTTCTTAGGTAACTCTCCGTCCACGACATCAGAGCCTAGCTTTCGTCACGCGGCGCGGATAGTCGACGTGGGACGGAGTCGCCACGTGCCCTCGGTCATCGCCGCGGTCCACTGCTCCGGTTCGATCCGCCCTTCGACCAGGGCGGCCAGGCTCTCGAGTGCCGGGGCCTCGAGGTGCGCCTCCCGGACGATGCTCGCGAGCAGCGGTGCCGAATCCACCGCCTCCACCGCCTGCCCGAGCACGCCGCCAATCTCAGCCGCCGGCACCCCCTGGGCGAGCAGCTCCCCCGCGCGGCGGTTCCGGGAGCTCGACGAGACGACCGTCGCGACCAGATCGCCGGCGCCGGCGAGCCCGGCGAACGTCTCGGGCCGGCCGCCGCGGGCCCGCGCGAGCGCGTCGACCTCGGCGAACACCTTGCCGGCGGCGGCGCCGGCGATGCTCGGTCCGGCCACCGAGGCCACGGCCGCCGCCAGCACCGCGACGTTCTTCGCGGTCGCGGCGAGCTCTACGCCGGTCACGTCTCTGCCCTTTGACACGTCGAGGCCGGCGGCGCCGAGGACGTCTGCAAGGTGTCTTGCAAAGCCGCGATCGACCGAGGCCAGCACGACGGACGCCCCGTGCTCGAGCACCTCAGCCGCGTCGGCCGGCCCCCCGAGCACGGCGACCGCGCGGGCGACACAGCGCTCGGCGACAAACGCCGACGGCAGGGTCCCGAGCGGTGGAACGAGGCCCTTCGACAGGACGAGGACGCCGGCGGTCTGCGGGATGCGCTGGGCGTTGGCGGCGAGCACGCTCGGGAGCGCGCGCGCCGGAACGGTCAGGCAGATGAGATCCTGAGCGCCCAGCTCGAGCTCCGACGCGCGCACCACACGCACCGACTCGGGGAGCTCGACCCCCGGCAGGTAGGCGTCGTTCATGCGCGTCGTGGCGACCGCAGCGGCCTGCTCACGCGTGCGCGTGCCGAGCTCGACCTCGAGGCCGGCGCGCGCCAGCAGCACCGCGAGGCTCGTACCCCAGGCGCCGGCGCCGATGATCGCCGCGCGGCGGAGCGGGGCCACGCCGCCGAGCCACTCCCACTGGAGCATCACCATCGGCCAGATCCGGTCGGTGACCGCGGCGGCGAGCGCCGGCGAAGCGCTGTCCACCTTGGGAAAATGCAGCGGGCGGCCGGCGCGAAGCCTGACCTTGCGCGGGCGGATCCGCCAGCCCTTGCGGATGTCCTCAGTGCCGATGATCGCGATCGGCACCACCGGCGCCCCGGTCTCGAGCGCGAGGCGCCCGACGCCGCGCCTGGGCTTGCCGAGCGCCCCCGGGCGGGTGCGCGTCCCCTCGGGGAACATCAGCACGATCTCGCCCCGCCCGAGGATCACCTTCGCCGTGTCGATCGTATCCTGGTCGCGGCCGCCCCGGTCGACCGGGAACGCGCCGAGCGCGTTCACCAACCAGCTGAGCAGCCGGTTGTACGTGAACAGCTCCTTCTTGGCCACGTAGTACACGGGACGGCGGGTCATCGTCCCGATCACGAACGGGTCGAAAAAGCTCCGGTGGTTCGAGGCGAGGATCGCCGGGCCCTCGGCCGGGATGTGCTCCCGGCCGATCCGCTGCATCCGGAGGTAGACAAGGAAGAACGGCGTCAGGGTGATCCGCACCACGAACAGCACGAACCTGTTCACGCCGCGCTCCCGTGCGCGCCGGTGCAGCTGCTCGTGATCCATCGCACATTGCCGTACCCATAACGGCCCCGCCCGTTACAGTTGCGGGCGTTGAGCACCGGCAGCGTCCCCATCCGCACGCTCCGAGGCGCGCTCTGTGGCGCCCTCGCCGCGGGCGTGTGGGCGCTCGAGCAGCCGCTCGACAAGCTGGTCCTCTCGAGCCGCTACGACGACATCGAGCTGCTCGGGCGGGCGGTCAGGAACCGCCCCGGCTGGTACCGGGTCGGGCTCGTCCTGCACGCCCAGAACGGCGCCCTGTTCGGCGCCGTCTACGCCAACGTCGCCCCGACCCTACCGATCGCGCCCGAGCTTCGAGGCCCGGTCCTCGCGCTCGCCGAGCACCTCGCGGGCTGGCCCCTCATCGCGCTGACCGACCGCTTCCACCCCGCTCGCGACGATCTGCCCACGCTCAGTGGCAACCGGCGCGCGTTCGTCCAGGCGACCTGGCGCCACCTGCTGTTCGGGATGGTCCTCGGCGAGCTCGAGCGCCGCATGAACCCGCCCGAGGACTCCGACCCGATTCCGCCGGCGCCCGATTACGCCAGCAACGGCCACGGGTCGCTCGAGCGCGCCGTGTCCACGGCGCGCGACTGAGCCTCACCGGGTCTACGAGACCCGGAGGCGCCCCCCGGACGGCGGGTACGATGCGGGTCACGCCGACGTAGCTCAGCTGGCAGAGCAGTCGCCTTGTAAGCGACAGGTCGCCGGTTCGATCCCGGCCGTCGGCTCTTTCTTTCTTTCTTCTTCAGCGCCGGGCGCGACTAGCTCGCTCGCTAATCGTCGTCGAGGTTCTCGACGATCTCGTTTGCGCGCGACCATTGCTCGGGCGGGACGACCAGGTAGATGTCGCCGCGACGGAGGCGATCGAGCGGGTGATCCGCGGTGCAAACGGCGTCGACGCCCATGTGCCGGAGCTGGTCTCGCCACGCGAGCGCGGTCGTCTGCTCCTCGAACACGCTGACCGTCTCCCAGCCCTCGAACCGGGGGTCCCCGATCGCGACCGCGTCCTCCTTGGCGGTGCGAGCCCTTCGGAAGTGCGGGAGCGGCACCCTCGATCCTACGAGTGGTGCCGCTCGCCTGTCGTGGCCCGCGTCTTAGAGGGCGCGGACGTTCTGAGCCGCGGGGCCCTTGGGCCCCTGCTCTGCGTCGTAGCTCACCTTCGCGCCCTCGGCCAACGTCTTGAAGCCGTTGCCCTGGATCGCGCTGTGATGCACGAACAGATCCTTGCCGGAGTCATCGGGGGTGATGAATCCGTAGCCCTTCTCGTCGCTGAACCACTTCACGGTGCCTGTTGCCATGTTCGTCCTCCGGTATCTGTGTGCACTGCGAAACTCGGAGGGTGCTAGTAGCAACAACACCGGAAACGCTCGGCACTGCTTGATCGAGCGGACGCTCGATCCCTGAGCGCAGTGTACCGGGCATCATGGCGGCGTGGCACCCGCGTCGCCGGCCCGGGGCACTACGACGCAATTATCGACCGCGCGCTGGTCGGCGTCCGTCAGGAGTTGACGTCGTTCAGCGTCCCGCACTCGGGGCACTCGATGAACACACCGAACAGCTGCCCGGCGCTGACGCCTTCGGCCAGCACCCCGGCGCAGCCGCCGCACAGCAGGCGGTCCGGACCGTCGCCGCTGAAGGCCAGCTTGCCCTTTGGCGGGGCATGGATGATCGCGCTCGACCGGGGGACCTCGTTCACAACGCTCAGTTTTTGATCTGCCATGGGGGAAACGTATCCGGCGCGGCGACGGGGAGCAACCCGCCGGCGGAACCTCACGTGTCGTCGAGCGCAGCCGCGCCGACGACAGGTCGCACCCGCGTCCACTCCGAGGGCTCCTTGCTCAAGCGTCGGCGCGACGCGCCGACTTAGGAGAAGAGGAACAAGGCCGTTCTCAGGGTCCCACATGCCAGACGCATTCGTCGCTCGCCAGCCGATCTTCAACTCCAAGCTCGACGTTGTCGGCTACGAGCTGCTGTTCCGCGGCGAGGGCTACGTCAACGACGTAGCGATGATCGACAACCCCGAGAGCGCCACCGCGACGGTCGTGCTGAACGCGCTCACCGAACTCGACCTGGCGCGGATCGTCGGCTACAAGCCCGCGTGGATCAACGTCTCGCGAGCGTTCGTGATGGGCGGCCTCGCGCACGCCGTTCCGCCCGGCCTCGTCGGGCTCGAGATCCCCGAGACCGAGCAGTTCGACGACGAGATGATCGCGACACTCCGCGCCCTGAAGGTCGACGGCTACAAGCTCGCGCTCGACGACTTCCGGTATCGGGACGGCGCCGAGGCCCTGCTCGAGCTGTTCGACATCGTCAAGCTCAACATCAACGAGCTAGGGCGCGAGACGCTGAGTGAGCTGGTCGAGCGCCTCGAGCCCTACCGGGGCAAGGTCGTCGCCGAGAAGCTCTCGACGCAGGCCGATCACGAGTTCTGCGTGACCGCCGGCTGCGATCTGTTGCAGGGCTACTTTTTCTGCCGGCCCGCGGTCGCCTGCAGCCGGGGCATCGCGACCAACCGCCTGGCGCTCCTTCAGGTCGCCGCCGCCCTCAACGACCCCGCGGTCGAGCTCGAGCAGATCGAGCAGCTGATCGTGCATGACGTCGCACTCAGCTTCCGGCTGCTTCGGTACGTCAACTCCGCGTTCTTCGGGCTCCGCGGCGACGTCCACTCGATCGGCCAGGCGCTCGCGCTGCTCGGCCTCGACAGCATCAGGCGCTGGGCCACGCTGGGCGTGCTCGCGGGCATCGACGACAAGCCCACCGAGCTGACTGTCACCGCGCTCGTCCGCGCGCGCTTCTGCGAGCTCGCCGGCGAGCCGCTGGGGATCGCCGCCCCCGCCGAGCTGTTCACGCTCGGCCTGTTCTCGGTTCTGGACGGGATGATGGACGCGCCGATGATCGACGTGGTCGCGTCGCTGCCGCTCGCCGTCGAGATGCGCGAGGCGCTCGTCGCCCGCAAGGGCAAGCGGGGCATCCTGCTCGACTGCGTCGCCGCGCTCGAGACCGGCGAGATCAGCGACATGCCGTCGATCGTCGAGCGGGCGGGCGAGATCTACCTCGAGTCGCTGATGTGGGCCAACAGCGCCGCCGAATCGCTGTTCGCGGCCGCCGCGCCCGCGAAGCCGAGCACCCCGCCCCCGGTGTCGCACCCGGCTCCGGCTCTCGCGCCGGTCGCGCCCCTTCCCGCTCTCGACGTCGCGGCCGACGATCGGCCCCCGCCCCCCGCCCCACGGGGTCTGTTCGCGCGCGTCTTCGCCAGGCTGTTCGGCCGGCGCGGGCGACGGGTGAGTCACGGCTCGGCCTGAGCGCCGTCAGCGCAGGAACGCATCGCGGAGCGCCAGCTCCGTCGACCAGAACGCGAGTTCGTCCCACCACGGTTGGGGCGGGCCCCTTAGCGGTATGGTCGCGCCTGAGAAACGATGGGGGACCGAGACAACGAGTCGCGCGAGCTCCGCGCCGGCTTCGTCGGCGAGTTCGAGCGGGCGTACACGGCCGCCCTGCTGGCCGGGGACGAGATCGCGGCCGAGGCCACGATCCGCGAGGCGATGGACGCGAGGCTCAGCTCCGCCGAGATCGACGACGGGATCATCGCGCCGGCGCTGTGGACGATCGGGGCGCTGTGGGAGCGAGGCAGGATCTCGGTCGCCGACGAGCATCTCGCAACCCAGATCTCAATGCGCGTGCTCACCCTTCAGCGCGAGGCCGAGCGGGTCGCGCAAGGGCGCCGTCGCCACCGGGTGATGCTCGCGACCCCCGCCGGCGAGCGGCACATCGTCGCGCTGCGGATGGTCAGCAATCTCCTGAGCGGAGCCGGCTACTGGATCGTGATGCTCGGGGCCGACGTGCCCGCGGACGCGCTCGTCGCGAGCGTGCGGCGCCATCATCCCGACGTCATCTGCCTGAGCGCAACGATGCAGGCGGTGTCCCTTCAGGTCATGAACTCGATTCAGCGGGTGAGGGAGGAGTTTCCCGCCGCTCAGTTCGTGATCGGCGGCCGTGGGCTCGGCAGCCAGCTGTGCCCGCAGCCTGGGATCGAGATCTGCCGGCGGGTGTCCGAGGCCGTGGAAGCCGTCGACGCGAGCGTCAAGCGCGCCGGGCTCAACTGACGTTCTTCCACAGCACCGCGCGCGGAGTAGCCCGCCACGGCGGGCACGACGACATCGTCGCTCTGCTCGACGCGAGCCGGCCGTGACCCCGGAGGCTGCCGCGACGTCAGCGGCCGGGTAGCCGCGCGGGTGCGCCGGAGGCCCGGCTCTTAGACTGCTGCCCGTGCCCTCCGGACTCGAGCAATGCGTTCGCGTGCAGTTGCGGTGGCGAGACATGGACATGCTCGGCCACCTCAACCAGTCTGTCTACCACGAGCTGCTCGAGGAGGGACGGGGCGCGCTGATCGCCGAGCTCCTGCGTCGCGCCGGCGACGAGCACATGCACGGCGGGTACGTCCTCGCACACGTCGACCTCGACTACCACCTCGAGGTCCGCAAGGACCACGGCGAGGTGAACATCGTGGCGCGGGTCTCGCGGGTCGGAACCTCGAGCGTCGAGGTCGAGCACGAGGTCAAGCTGCTGGACGGTCGCGTCGCCGCCTCGGGAAAGACCGTCCTCGTGGCGTGGGACCCGGCGACGAGAATGACGCGCCCGCTGTCCGACGGCGAGCGCGCCGCCCTCTCCTGAGCGGCCCGTCTCGGTCCGGAGCGCCGCCGACACGACGGCTCAGCGGAGCAGCCAGAAGATCTCGGTCTCGAGTTCGCTCGGATCCTCTCGCCAGTGGCCGTAGATCTCCCATCGCGGGCCGGCGAGCTCGCGTCGGCGGGTCGCGGCGTACTCGCGCACGGCGTCGTGGGTGACGCGAGCCGCGCGTAATCGCCGCGATGGGTCGCCGTCGCCGCCTCCCCGCCGGGAAGAGCGGATGAGATCACGCGCCCTTCGGGCTCGAACCGCCTCGACGCGAGCACGCCGACCTCGACGTCGGGCCTGTCGTCCTTGTAGAGCATCACGTTTTAAGGGCCCGCGCGTCAGTATTCGTCCGACGCCGGAGAGCACCGCCGAGGTCCTCTCGAGACTGGTCGCGATCGATCTCGGCCCGCACACCCGGGTCCGGCTGATCGCAACCGAGGGACGAACCGCCTAGCCATGCACCGTCCTTTTCGGCCGCTTCGGCGACAGCGACGATCGCCCGGATCGCGTGGAGGGCACGGGCGGGATCCCAAGCCCGCTCCGTGACCGCCTCATGCTCCTCGACGCGCCAAAGCACTCGGTCACATGATCGCGGGTCCCGGATCGCGGGCGCCGCGAGAACCGGCCGCGCTACTGAAGCTGCGAGATGTCGATCGAGTTCGCGGGCGGCGCCAGCGAGACCGTCTGGTTGAAGTGATCGAACGTGATCTGACCACCGTCCGAGCCACTCTTGATGACCTCGATCGGGTACGGCTTGCCGCTCGTGGCGACGTACAGGGTCCCGCCGTTCGTCGTGTCCTTCACCGCGATCACCTTCTGGCCGTTGACCGTCGAGGTCGATCCCTTCACCAGCTTGCCGTGGCTCGAGAGCAGCTGGCTGAACAGTGTGCGCGCGTTCGTGAGGTCGGCGATCGACGAGAGCTGGCCGGTGGCCGGCGCCTTGAGCCACTTGCCGCTCAGTAGCTGGGCGGCGGCGTTGCCGCCGAACTTCTGCCAGAACGCGTTGCTGCCGTTGATGTAGACGTTGTTGCCGACGGCGACGATCTTGAAGCCGAGGCCGGCCTGGGACATCGAGCCCTGTCCGCCCTTGCCGTTGACCAGGTTCAGATCGAGCGTCGTCTTGGAGCCGCCGCTGTTGACGGTGCCGGCGACGTGAACCGAGTTCACCCCGTCGACCGCGCTGTTCACCGCGGTGACGATCTGGTCAGGGGACTTCGAGGAGATCCCGTTGTCGGAGCCACCACCGCCGCTGCTGCTGCCGCACGATGCGAACCCGAGCGCGATCGCCACCGAGCAGGCGGCAGAGGTGCAGATCCGACGCATTAGGTAAACAACCTAACAGGGTTGGGGCGGTGCGGCTCACCGGACGGCGCTGGACGCGCGCGCCCGCGCCCTCGGTGATCACCGCGACCGATCGTCGATCGGCACCGCGAAGTCGCAGTCGGGGCCCCGCGTCTCGTCGGGCGGGTCGCTTGCGAGGTAGGTGACCCTCACGCCCAGGTCGCTCGGCCCCGCCGCGTGCCCTTGGGCGCTTTCCCCAAGGGTCAAAGTCAAGCCCGGGCGGGTGGGAGCTCGAGGCGGGTGGGAGCTTAGTTCACGTACGCTCTGCCACCTGGATCGCCCTGGAACGCCCTCAAGGAGACTCGCGAATGACCTTCTATGACGATCTGCTCGACAGCGGCCGCTCGAACACCCAGCCGTTGGTGACAGTGCAGCGCGGCTCCGACCGGGCCGTCGTGACGCTCGACGACCCCGACAAGCTCAACGTGCTCAGCGCGCCGCTCGTCGCCCAGCTGAAGGCGGCACTCCAGGACCTAGCCGGGGACCCGGCGATCCGCGCGATCGTCCTGACCGGCGCCGACCCCGCGTTCTCGGCCGGTGGCGACCTGCGGATGATGGAGCGGGCGCCCGCCGCGCTCGCCTCGCCCGAGGGAACGACCGACATCTGGCGCTGGATCCGGTACGAGTTCGGCGCGATCGCGAGGCTGATCGCCCGCGCCGACACCGCGTTCATCGCCGCGATCAACGGCGCCGCCGCGGGCGTCGGCCTCGCGTGGGCGCTGACCTGCGACCTGGCGATCGCGTCGGACCGCCGGAGTGACCACCTCAGATCCTCAGATAAGACGCCCCGTTGACGTCGAGGACCGCGCCGCTCGCCAGCTCGGCCTCGGGCGAGGCGAGGTAGAAGACGGCGGCGGCAACCTCCTCGGGCGTGACGACGCGGCCGAGGGGGCTCTCGGCACGCCGCCGCTGGCCCCGCTCGCCCTCGAGTTCGGCCGCGGCCATCTCGGTCTCGGTGAACCCGGGCGCCACCGCGGGGGGAACATCCCGGCGGTCAGGCGCCGGGGGAACATCCTGCGGTCAGGCATCGGGGTCGCCCCCACCCGCGGCGACGCTTGCGCGGAGCAGCGCCCTCATGTCCGCCAGCGGCCCAAGGTGGCCGAGCTTCTCGGGATTGACGACGGAGTTGATCCCCTGGATCTCACCGCCGCCGATCTCGAGCTCCCAGACGCCCACCAGGCGGCCCTCACCGTCGAGCAGCAACGCCCCCGGCATCCCGTTGACCTCGACCTCGCGGATCGAGGCGCCCGGGATCCGCGCGCCCAGCTTGACCCAGTTGAGCAGCGCGCGAGCGACGCGGTTGCGACCTTGAAGCGGCCGCGCCAGCGCCGGCACCTTGCCCCCGCCGTCCCCGGTGAGCACCACGTCGTGGGCTAGCAGCGCCTCGAGCCCGGCGAGATCGCCCTCCGTGGCCGCCGCGAAGAACCGGCGGGCGAGCTCGTCGCGCTGCTCGCGCGAGGTCTGGAACCGGGGACGGTGAGGATCGACTCCGGGAGCCACTCCCCCACGTAGCGCTCCCGCCGCGCCCGAGCCGAGCGCAGCTCGTCGATCGCCAGCCGCGTGGTGATCGTCGCCACGAACGCCCGCGGCGAATCGATCCGCTCGCCCGCCTCGACCGCGCGGTGGACGCGAAGCAGCGCCTCCTGGACCACGTCCTCGGCCTCGGCGACGCTGCCGAGCATCCGGTAGCGCACTTCACCGGACCACCCGTGCGGGCATACGGCCAGCTTGCCCATCGCTCCTGTCGCGCCCGCAACGAAGACTTTCATCTCTGGCTCCTCTGGTCGGATTGCACCAGCTCTGACGAGACAGCCCCCGCGGCTGTGACTGCCGGCCCGGTGGACCCGCGAACGACCGCCGATCAGCTCGTGTCCAGCGCGGCCCGTAGTCCGGGCAGGTCGGCTGACCCGAACACCACCCTGTCCCGGGTGGCGACGTAGACGAGATCGAGGTCGACCCCGGCCTTGGCGATCTTGCGCGTCAGGTCCGCGAGCACGCCCGGGCGGTCCTCGACGTCGACCACCACGACCTCGCGCTCGCGCGTGACGCCGAGATGCGATATCGCGAGCGAGTGCCGGCCCGCCTCGGCGTGCGGGACGAGGATGTGGAGCTCCGCCCGCTCGCCCGACCCGACGCACGTCGCCGCGGCGATGTTCACGCCCGCGTCGCTGATCGCAGCCGCAACCTCTGCGAGCGCTCCGGGCGTGTTCTCGATATCGATGACCAGGTCAAACGCCATCGGGCGGTCGAGCGGCAGCCTAGTCGATCCAGGTCACCGCGCGCGGCGACGGAACAGGACCCCGGAGAGCGCGATCGAGACGACGATGATCCCGACGCTCCAGATGACCGCGTGCCAGGCGTCCGCGCCGGCGTGACCACCGTTCAGAGACGCGCGGATGGCATCGACGACCGCGGTCGCCGGCTGGTTCGTGGCCACGCCCCGGAGCGCGGCGGGCATCGTGTGGATCGGGACGAACGCGCTGCTCACGTACGGGAAGAAGCTGATCAGGAACGCAATCCCCTGGGCCGCCTCAGGCGAACGCGCGACGATCCCGATCGCGGCCGCGAGCCACGACAGCGCGAGCACGAACAGCGCCAGGATCCCAAACGCCAGCAGCCAGTGGGCCGGGTCGGCGTGCGGGCGGAACCCGATCGCGAACGCGACCGCCAGCACGAGCACGGAGGACAGCAGGTTGCGCACCACGCTCGCGACCACGTGCCCGTTGACGAGGGCCTCGCCTCGGACGTTCATCGACCGGAACCGGTCGATGATCCCGCCGGCGAGGTCGTGGGCGACGCTGATCGCGGTCGTGCCCGAGCCAAACCCGATGCACACGAGCAGCACCCCGGGCACGACGTAGTCGACGTAGCGGGTACCGGTGGTGATCGCGCCCCCGAACAGGTACACGAACATCAGCATCATGATCACCGGCAGCACCAGCGCGGTGATGAGGCCGTCGATGTTCCGGAGCGACAGCCGCAGCGCGCGGATGACGAGCGGCGTGACGGCGAATTCAGACATGTGCGATCTCGCTTTCTTCCACGCGTGCGTGGGCGTCGGGCTGGTCTCCGGTCAGGGTCATGAAGACGTCGTCGAGGCTGGCCGTGCGGACGTCGAAGCGGGCAATCCGCACACGGTCGGGGTCGAGCTCGTCGAGCAGTGCGCGCGCCTCGGACGCGCTGCCGTCGGTCGCGGTCCCGATCGTCAAGGTCGAGCGGTCGGCGTGCACCGCCCGCGCGCCGAGGTAGCCGGTGAGCTCGTCGAAGCTCGGCGGGTCGGCGAGCTGCAGTTCGAGGCGCGCGCCCCCGACCCGCTGCTTGAGCTCGCGGGCGCTCCCCTCGGCCACGATCCGGCCTCGGTCGAGGACGGCGATCGTGTCGGCGAGCTGCTCGGCCTCGTCGAGGTACTGAGTGGTCAGGAACACGGTCACGCCGGCCTCGGTCAGTCCGGTCACGATCTCCCACATCGCCTGCCGGGCGCGAGGGTCGAGCCCCGTCGTCGGCTCGTCGAGAAAGATCAGCTCCGGACTCGCGACCAGGCTGGCCGCGAGGTCGAGACGCCGCCGCATGCCGCCCGAATAGCCGGCGACCCGCCGGTCGCTCGCGTCGGCGAGGTCGAACCGGTCGAGCAGTTCGGTGGCGCGCGCCCGCGCGGCGCGCCGCGGCAGATGCCGCAGCCGGCCCATCATCTCGAGGTTCTCCCTGCCGGTCTGGAGCTCGTCGACGGCCGCATACTGGCCGGTGAGGCTGATCCGCCGACGGACGGCGGCGCGCTCGGCCACGACGTCGTGCCCCGCGACGCGCGCCGAGCCGCCATCGGGCGTCACGAGCGTCGCGAGGATCTTCAAGGTCGTCGTCTTCCCCGCCCCGTTCGGCCCGAGCAGCGCGAACACGGTACCGGTCCGAACGCGGAGCCGGATCCCGTCGAGCACGCGTACCGCGCGGTATGACTTGATCAGGTCGTCGACCTCGATTGCAGCGTTGTCGCTCATGTGGATCTCTCTCCTGAAACCGGTAATCTGCGTACCACGTACGCACTAATGCGTAGAGGATACGCAATTACGCCGTGATGTCAAATCGATGAGCGACGACGCCGAAAACCTCATACCACCCAGCATCGAGCTGGCCTGGGGGCGCCGCCAGCGACCCACGCGCGGACCGAAGCCGGGGCTGACGCTGGATCGGATCGTCGCCGCGGGGATCAAGGTCGCGATGACCGAGGGCATCGGCGGGCTGTCGATGACGCGCCTCGCTGCCGAGCTCGGCGTGGGGACGATGTCGCTATACCGCTACGTCGCGGCGAAGGACGAACTGCTGACGTTGATGGTCGACAGCGCGATCGGCACGCCACCGGGGGCGACGCCCGGCGATGGCTGGCGCGAGGGCCTCACCCGCTGGGCGGTCGGCGTCCGCGAGGCGTACCGGCGCCATCCGTGGGCACTCCGGGTCCCCATCAGCGCGCCGCCGCTCGGGCCCAACAACGTCGCCTGGCTCGAGAACGCGCTGCGCGCGCTCGCCTCGACGCCCCTGTCCGAGCAGCAGAAGCTCTCGACCGTCCTGCTCGTCAGCGGGTTCGTGCGAAACGAGGTGACGCTGGACCTCGACCTCGCCGCCGGCGCGGGGGGCCAGCAGGTGATGCCTAGCTACGCGCGGATGCTCGCCGCGCTGATCGAGGGCGGCGATTTCCCCGCGCTCGCAGACGCGCTCGCGTCAGGGGCGCTCGAGGACGAGGACGATCCCGACAGTGAGTTCGAGTTCGGCCTCGAGCGGATCCTCGACGGCGTGGCGGCGCTCATTGCCCGATCATGATTCAGGCAGCGTTGACGGCCCGCTAGAAGATGTCCGGCGCGGGCACCGGGCGGGGCTCGCCGAAGCGCGCATATGCCTCGTCCCGCGACGTCGACTCGTCCGGCACGCCGGCGCCGTGGCGAACCGCGACCGGTTCGACGGGATAGCGCGCGCTGCCCTTCTCCTTGCGAGCGCCGACCGCCATCACGAGCGCCGGCTCGTCGCCCGTGACCACGATCGTATGAGCCGTCCGCGGCGGGCAGTGGACAAAGTCCCACGGCCCGACCGGGCGTTCCTCGCCTTCGACGATCAACGTGCACCGCCCACGGAGGACCAGGAAGTCCTCCTGCCCGGCCTCGTGGTGGTAGAGCGACATCGGCCGGCCCGGCGCGAGCCAGTACAGCCCGACGCCGAGGTCGTCGAAATGGGCCTCCCCCTGGCCGCCGAACCGGCACACCGTCCGCATCTCGTTGTGCATCCAGCGCGCGTCGCGAGCGTTGACGACGAACCACCCGGCGGTGACGGGAACGCCGTGCTCGAGCCTCGCCTCGGTCACGCGGGCACGGCGCCGAGCTGCTCGGCGGTGATCGCCTCGAGCGCTTCCCGGAGCATCGCGACGCGCTCGGCGCCGAACCGCTCCGCCCACTCCTGCTCGACCTCGTCGATCAGCCCCACGCCGAGCGCCTGCGCCGCGCGTCCGCGCTCGGTCAGGCGGATGATCTTCGCCCGACCGTCGCTCGGGTCGGGCACGCGCTCGACGTAGCCGCGCTGCTCGAGATCGCTCGTGACCTCGCCCACCGACTGCTTGGTCATGCGAGCGCGCTCGGCCAGGTCGGTGAGCCGGCTGCCGTCAGGGTCGATGTTCCCGAACACGCACCCGTGGCTGATCCGGATGTCGCTGTACGGGGTGTCGGCCAAGCGGCTCTCGAGCCCGTCGCGGAACGCGTCGAATGCCGTGCCGAGCAGGCGAATCATCAACGGCGGACGGGGTGTGTCGTGATCGTTTGACATTTGGTCAGGACTCCTGATAAGGTAGCCAGACAGTTCGGAAGCCTTACAAGGTCGCCTTACAAGTGTAGCACCGAAACCGGAGGTATCTGATGGCTAGAAAGTGGTGGACCTTACTGGCGGTGAGCGTCGGCACCTTCATGCTGCTGCTCGACATCACGGTCGTGAACACCGCGCTCCCGTCGATCGAGAAGGACCTGTCGGCGAGCTTCACGGACGTGCAGTGGGTGATCGACGCCTACACGCTCTCGCTCGCCGCGGTTGTCCTGACCGCCGGATCGCTCGCCGATCGCCTCGGGCGCAGAGCGATCTTCGCGATCGGGCTCGGGATCTTCTCGGCGGCTTCGCTGGCCGCGGGGCTGGCACCCGACGCGACCTTCCTGAACATCTCGCGCGCGATTCAGGGAATCGGCGGCGCCGCGATGTTCGCGGTCTCGCTCGCGCTGGTCGCGCAGGAGTTCGCCGCCGGGCGCGAGCGCGCGACGGCGATGGGCGTCTACGGCGCCACCATCGGCGTGGCGGTCGCGGTCGGGCCGCTCGTCGGCGGCGCGATCACGAGCGGTCTCGGCTGGCGTTGGGTGTTCTTCCTCAACGTGCCGATCGGGCTGGCCGCGATCGCGGTGACGTTCGCGAAGATCCGCGAATCCCGCGATCCGAGCGCGACCCGCGTCGACTGGCTCGGGCTCGTGAGCTTCAGCTCGGCGTTGGTGATGCTCGTGCTGGCGCTTCTGCGCGGCAACGACGAAGGTTGGGGAAGTCCGCTGATCGTCGGCCTGTTCGCCGGATCCGCGCTGCTGCTCGCCGCGTTCGCGGCGATCGAGCAGCGCGTGCCGGAGCCGATGCTGCCGCTCGGGCTGTTCCGCCGGCGGGCCTTCACCGGCGTCCAGCTCGCCGCGGCCGCGGTGTCGGCCTCGCTGTTCGCGCTGTTCCTGTACCTGACGCTGTACCTGCAGAACTACCTCGGCTACTCACCGTTGCAGGCGGGGCTCCGGTACCTGCCGATCACGCTCGTGCCGTTCCTGGTCGCGCCGCTCGCCGTGGCCCTGATGGCCCGGGTCCACGCCCGTGTCCTGATGGCGGCCAGCCTCGCCGCGATCGGCGGCGGGCTGCTGATGATGTCGGGATTGACCCCCAGCGACGGCTGGACCGCGCTGCTGCCTGGCTTCATCGTCGCAGGCATCGGGGTCGGCCTGCTCAACCCCGTGATCGCGGACGTCGCGGTGAGCGTCGTCTCCAAGGAGCGCAGCGGGATGGCCGCGGGGATCAACGACACGTTCCGCCAGGTCGCGATCGCCGTCGGCGTCGCGGCGTGGGGAGCGATCTTCCTCGGCCGGGGCGCCGACAAGATCGCCGCGCTGACGGCCGGCACGCCGGCGGCCGCCGGCGATCGTCCCCGCCAGCTGATCGAGGCGGCTTCGGGCGGCAAGCTCCAGGCGGCTCTACAGGCGGTGCCGCACGCAGCGCGTGCCGCGGTCGCGAATGCCACCCGCCAGGGGTTCCTCAGCGGCCTCGACACGATTCTCGTGATCGGCGCTCTGCTGGCGTTCGGCGGGGCGCTGCTCGCCCTCTGGCTCGTCCGCGAGCACGAGATCGAGCGCGAGGCGCAGCCAGAGCTGAACCTCGAGGCGATTGCAGCCTGAAGCGGCGGTTCGCGCTTGACCGGAGCGGTGAGCATGAAGAGATGTCCAATTCGACCGGGACGGGGCGCCGCGCACGCACCGGCTGCTCGCGCTCCCCGGCCTGTCGCACCGCTCGCGTAGGCTCCTCGGCCCGCTCGTCGGTCTCGTCGACGACGGCTGAGCGCCCACTCAGCCCCGCACGGGCCGGCGATCGTTCTCGCGCACCCACTGTGCGACGAGTCCGCGTAGGTGGGCGGCGAAGCGCTCCTGCTCGTGGGCCGGGTATGTCACCCGGACCGTAGTCGACTGAGATCTCACCGTCGGGCACTTGCGGTCAGCTGGTCGAAACGGTCACGCTCGACATCACGACGGCCGGCATCGGCGAGCCGTCCTGCGGCGGGTTGGTCGGCAGCGAGCCGATCTTCTCGACTACACCGAGGCCGGACAAGACCTTGCCGAGCAGGGCGTAGTCGGGGGTGAGCCCCGCCGATTGCGTGGCGTTGGGCGCAGTCACGATGAAGAACTGGCTGCCCGACGCCCCCGCGGGCTGCGCCTGCGTCTTGGCCATCGCAACGTCGCCGAGGACGTACTGCGTGGACCGCGGCGGTGCCTCGACGACCGTGTAGCCCGGTCCGCCCCCGCCCGTGCCGGTCGGGTCCCCGCCCTGGATCACGAATCCGGCCGCCACCCGGTGGAACGTCAAGCCGTCGAAGAAGCGACGCTTGACCAGGTAATAGAACGACGCCGAGGTGTTCGGCGACTGCGCCACGTCGAGCGTGAACGCGAACGTCCCGCAGTTGGTGACGATCGTGACCGTGTAGGTGCGGTGCGGATCGAGCCTCAGATGCGGCGCGGACAGGTGCCCGTTGCCCTTTGGCGCCGGCACGGGGACTGCTCGGCACGGCTGCGATGACCTGGTCGCCGGCGACGTCCCGGCGGCGGCCGTGCTGCCGGTCGGGGTGGTCGCGGTGGCGCTGGTCGCGCTGGCGCTGGTCGCGCTGGCGCTGGTCGCGGTGGCGCTGGGCGACGCGCTATGGCCGCTGCTTCCGCAGCCGGCGACCGCGACGACGACCGCGAGCGTCAGGCAGGCTCGGCGCACAGCTCACAAGAAAACCAGATCGTGTCATCGGGAGAGGCCGTAGCTCTGGGCGCCACCGCTCTGATCCGCCGCCGAGCCGCCGGCACCGACGCCCGCCGCCGAGCCGCCGGCGCTGCCGATGATGCTGCCGCTCGAACTCCCGCTCACGGCCCCGCCGGTCCCCTGCTTAAAGGGCCGCCGGCGCAAGAAGGTTGAGTCGCGAGTTCGGTTTGACTCAGGTCACGCTAAGGCTTGAGCGGGCCGTTGCTTGAGCGGGCCGTTGCCGAGATTAAGGACTGATCGCAGCGGGCCCCAGGCTGGAAGGGCCGCGGCCGCGGGGTGAGACTCGGCGCCTCACCATCCCGCCGCAATCAGTCCCCCCTGCTCACGACAGCCGGATCACCTTCTCGAGCGCCTGCGCGAGGAGCGACTGGCCGGCGTAGCTCGGATGGATGCCACAGCCGCCGGTCGACAGCTGCGTGAGCAGCCCGGCGGTGCAGGTGTTGCCGGCGGAGTGCGCGGCCGCCGCTTCGAATTCGTCGAAGCCGTCCGCGACCACGACGTGGAACGGCTTGGCCGCGTTGTCGACGGTGTCGTTGAGCAGCACCGACTGGGCATCCTGCGTCTGTGAGGCGTAGTCGAGCGAGTAGTAGTTGATGATCGCCAGCTGCCCGCTGTAGTGGGCCTTGTTGCGGATCGCCGACAGGATCGTCTTGACGTTCTTGCCGATCGCCGCGAGGACGGCCGCCTGCTCGCTCACCGAGGCGCACTGGTCCGTGCTCAGCTCCTGGCACGCGAAGAAGTCGTTCGCGCCGATCATCAGCGACACGAGCCGGACGTTCTTGTGCTTCTTCAGATACGACTCCGCGTACGCGAGCTGCGAGCCGCTGTAGTTCACGTGCAGCGGGAACATCGTGCGGTAGCCGACGTTCCCCTTGGTCGGGGTGTTCTCGCAACCGTTGCTCTGGGCGGTGGCGTCAACCAGGCTCGACGACGTCTCGCCCGGACACGCCGCGTTGGCGACGGTCACGTGCAGCTCGGAGCCGAGCAGCTCCGGATAGCCGAGGAAGCTCGACGCGTCCGCGTAGTTGGGCGCCGGGACGACGGTTTGCTCCTCGTATCCGAACGTGACCGAGTCACCGAGCGCGAGATACGCGGACCCGCTGGTGAGCGGCGTGTGGGTGGTGACCTCCGACGCCGGTGGCTTCTTGTTCGACTTCTTCGCCAGCGCGGTGCCGCTCGCCAGCGCAAGACCGAGCGCTGCACAGATCGTCAGCGCTGCAACTTTGAACGCACGCCGCGCGGTCGCGCGCGTGCCTCCGTGAACACTCTTCATACCCTGTGTACTCCTTCCCCACGGGTCTGGCGCCGTGCCCGGCCTGCCGGCGCTGAATTAGCGCCGCGGAATGCTATCCGGGCGGACGGCGGATGTGTCGCTGATGTGAACGCAATACCGCGGATGGCTTACCGCCGGCCATCCTTGCACGACGCGCCGTCCGCGAGGCGCCGATTAGAATGCGCCGATCGCAACCGAGCTTTCGATCAAACGCAGGAACGAAGCCGGGGGTGTGGTACTCGAGCTCGCCGGGTCAAGTACGCCTGCGCGTTCCTCGACGCCGTCCCCGACGAGGACCGAGCGCGCGCCGCGCTCGCGTCGCTGCGTTCCCGGACCGACCCCGGCTCGCTCGCGCCCGAGGGCGGCGCCGAGGGCGAGATGCTCCGCCCACTCGACCTCTCGCCCCGTCCGGGCAGCCGCAGCCGCGACCTCGTGACCGAGGCTCAGATCCGGGCGCACCTCGACGAGGTCGAGAACGGCCAGCAGGACGACGGGGGCTGGATGTTCGACTGGCCGGCGTGGTCGCTCGCGCAGACGGCCGCGTGGCGCGGCGTCGTCACGATCCGGGCGCTGGTCTGGCTCCGCGACAACGGCCGCTAGTGAACGATCGCATCAGTCAGTGTTTATATAAATCAAGCTCGAAGCATGCGACAGGCCGAGCGTACGGCGAAGGAAGTCGTGCTCGGCCGCCAGTGCTGCGTCGGCGACGGTCATCGGCAGCGACACGAATCCGTGCGGCGCCTCGGGCCAGATCCCAAGCTCCGTGACGTGCCCCGCCGCGCGCCACCGCGCCTCCATGAACAGCGTGTCGTCGAGCAGGGCATCCGCGGTGCCGACCGTGAAGATCGCCGGCGGCATTCCCGAGAGATCCGCGAACAGCGGCGAGATGTCCGGGTCTCTGCGCTCTTCGGGCGTGCGCCCGGGCACGAACTGGTCGGCGAACCACGCGATGATCGGGGTCGACAGCACGAGGTTCCGGTCGCCCCACAGACGCTGGCTCGGCGACATCGACAGATCGAAGCCGCCGTACTGGAGGACCGCCGCTCCGTACGCGCCCGTGATCCCGTGCCGGTCGCGGAGCCGCAGGAGCGTGGCCGCCGCCAACTGGGCGCCCGCCGAATCCCCGCCGACCGCGCGCGGGCCGGTCGCGCGGATCGTCGCCGCGCCGTCGTCGCTCAGCAGCCAGACGGCCGCTGCTTCGCAGTCGTCCGGGCCGGCCGGGTACGGGTTCTCGGGCGCGAGGCGGTAGTCGACGCTGACAACGGTCAGTCCGGTCTCCCGTGCCAGCCGCTGGAGCCTGACGTCCTGCCCGTCGGCCTCGCCGAGCGTCCATCCGCCTCCGTGGAAGTGCAGGAACGTGCCCCGGGCCTCGCCCTCGGGCGCGATGATCCGCACCGGGATCGGCCCCGCCGGCCCGTCGATCTCGATTACGCGCGCCTCGGGCACGTACACGGGGGCGGGGAAGATCCCGCGGCCCTCGCGGCGGGCGCGCCGGCTCTGCTCTGGCGGCACCGTATTCACCGGGGGAATCGTCGCCAGCAGCGATTCGAGCTCCTCGTTGAAGGCGCGTGTCTCGGCCAGCAGCGTGGCGGGATCGGGCGTGGTCATCGGTCGGCGGCTCCTCGCGGTCGGACTCCGGGCGCTCGCTCCCGGCTCATCTCGGGGAACGAGAGGATGCCAGCCCGAACCGCGACGACCGACTGTGACACCTTGGACTCGTGAGACGCCTCGTGACGATCGGGGTCTACGGATGGAAGCCCGGCCGGTTCCTCGAGGCTCTCGCCTGAGCCATCTGCGTCCCTGAAATCAAGGTTCCCCAACCCGAACACGCTTCTGAACTCAACTGCCTTGACATCCGGACGAGCGGCGCATTAGCGTGTCGTCGTTCGCCTGGAGACGGATTGTTCGTTCTGCGCACAATCTGTTGGTTGGAGGAACTGATTCAAGCCGGATGTCCAGCTGTGGTGCCGGTCCGACGGCTCGGGCTGAGACGCTCGCCGTCGAGCCACCGCAGCTGGGCACCGCGCTGCGGACTGAGCGCCCGGCGCCGGGAGCCGGCGCCGCGTGACCGGCGCGGGGGGCGCCGGCGGCGCCGCCGATACAGTCGGCCGGGGACGGCGAGTGGGTCGACCTCTACGGGTTCGTCCCCGATCCGGTTCCGTTCATCGACATCGTGACCAGCAACTGGTACACATGCACCCATCCCCGATCGCCGTTCGTCACCGGACTGATCGTGAGCGCCCAGCAGCCGGACGGCGCCCGTGTCTCGCTCAGCGATTGGGACGGCGCACTGTCACTCACCGAGGAGACACCTCGCGGCGTCACCGTCAGCGAGGTCGAGCCCGCCGCGACCGCCGGGCCGATCTCAGCACGGTTCGGCCTCGAGGCCATGGGTGTCTAGCGACGGGCTGATCTCAGCACGGTTCGGCCTCGAGGCCGTGGGTGTCTAGCGACGGGCTCACCGTCGCGGTCACCGGCCCGACCGGGACCTTCGGTTTCGGCTTGCTGCCGCTGCTCGAAGCCGACCAGCGTGTCAGCAGGATCGTCGGAATCGCACGGCGTCCGTTCGACCCCTCAGAGCACGGATGGAGCAAGCTCGACTACCGCCGCGGCGACGTCCGCGACCCCGACGCGCTGCGCGAGGGCTTCGCCGGCGCTGACGTGGTCGTCCACCTCGCGTTCATGATCACCGGCGCCTCGTCGCGCGACACGATCCGCGCAATCAACGTTGAAGGCACGCTGAACGCCTTCGCCGCCGCGGCCGCCGCCGGCGCCGACCGGTTCGTGTACGCGTCCTCGGTCGCGGCGTACGGCTTTCATCGGGACAATCCGATCGGCATGACCGAGGAGTGGCCGGTGCGCCCGGCCGCCCGCCTGTTCTACGCCCAGGAGAAGGCACAGCTCGAGCGCCTGCTGCGCGAGCAGGCCGACGCCCATCCCGGAGTCGGCCTCTACCTGCTGCGCCCACCGATCGTGCTCGGCCCGCACGCGGTCGGCGCCAAGAACGCGCTGCCCGACCCGCTTCCCGCGCTCGTGCGGGGAGCGCTCGACTTCGCCAACCGACTGCCGATCCCGATCCCAGTCCCGACCCCGGATCTGCCGATGCAGTTCGTCCACGAAGACGACGTCGGCCGGGCACTGCTCGCGTGCGTGCTCGCCGCCGGCCCACCGGGCGCCTACAACATCGCCGGCGACGGAGTAGTGACCGCCGCCGACGTCGTCCGCGAACTCGGGTTCACCCCGGTTACGGTGCCCGCCCGCGTGGCCGAAGCCGCCGCCCGCGCCGCGGCGCAGATCCCGCTCCCGTCGTTTGCCCCGCCCGTCGCCGAATGGGTCGAGGCCGCGAGCCATCCGGCGATCGTGGACACGGCCAAGGCCAGGCGCGAGCTCGGCTGGGAGCCGCGGTACACCGGGCTCGAGGCCCTCCGCGACACCCTCCGCCGCGCCTAGCCCCCAGCCAGGCCGAGACGACGACGCCGGCGCCGAGCAGGACGCCTCGTGGCGGCGGCGCCGAGTTCACGATCCGGCTGTCGTCTATACCGGCGCGCTCCGCGCGGCGAGGTGCTGTCCGACCTTCCGCTTGACCCGCTGGAGCGCGTTGTCGACCGTCTTGCAGTCGCATCCGATCCTGCGCCCGACCTCCTCGTAGGAGTGCCCGTCGAGATACAGCGCGAGCACGCGGGATTCGAGCTCGGACAGGGCGGTCGAGATGCAGGCCACGAGCGCGCGCAGCTCCTCCGAGCTGATCACCTGATTCACCGGATCGTGAACGGGCGACCCCGGAATGATCTCGTCGAGCGTCGGCTCGCCCTCGGAAGCGGCGGCGGGCGAGCTCGAGAACGACACGTACTGGTTGAGCGGCGTGTGCTTGTTCCGCGTGGCGGTCTTGACGGCCGTGATGATCTGGCGCGTGATGCACAGCTCGGCGAAGTTCCGGAAGCTGGACTCACGGTCGGTGCGGTAGTCGCGCACGGCCTTGTACAGGCCGACGAGCCCTTCCTGGATGAGATCGTCCGCGTCGCCCCCGGCCAGGAAGTACGAGGAGGCCTTCAGGCGGACGAAGCCGTAGTAGCGACGCACGATCGAGTCGTACGCGACCGCGTTTCCCTGCTTGGCGAGCGCGATCAAATAGCCATCCTCAACCTGAAGCTGAGGGTGGGAATACGGGGACAACCGTGCCACGAGTCTCCCTTCTCGACCCCGCCGGCAGGCGAAGGAGGGATCGGTCAGAAATCGTGGCGCACTACCTCCCCTGGCGCCTTTTTCAATTGAACTGAGCACGATCCCTGGTTGGGCGCACCCTCTACAGAGCAGACCTAAAGCTTTACTCTACGGTTACTCTCCCGCGCGGCAGGGTGACATAGCACCGCCTCCTTGTCAAGGAGCTTCGGTGGCTCCCTCGGGTGACGTGCGGTCCGTCGGCACTCGCAGGCGACCGCATCGAACGCGAGTCAACCCGAGCGGGACATGCACCTCCGCAGCCACGGCGAGCCGGGGCACCGGCGCGAGCGGCTATGCCGCTGGGAGCAGCTCCGGGCCGTTTGGGCCGTCGCGGACCTCCCAGCCGCGCGACCTGATCTCGTCGCGCAGCCGGTCGGCCTCGCCGTAGTCGCGAGTCGCTCGGGCCTGCTCGCGGGCTTCGCTGAGCTCGACCACCTCGGCCGGCGCCTCGGCGGCCCCGACCTCGAGCAGGTTCTCGAGCGCGAGCACGCCGAGCATGTCACGCAGGTCGGCGTCGCCCGAGCCCGGATCGGCCCGGTTCGCCTCCCGGACCCACTCGAACACCGCGGCCAGCGCCGCCGGCGTGTTGAAGTCCTCGGCCAGCGCGTCGAAGAACCGGTCGCGCAGTGGCGCCGACCACTGCGGCGAGGGGCCGGGCGCGAGCCTCCGGGCCGCCTCGGTAATCCGCTCGACGCGCGCGCGGGCCTCGGACAGCCGTTCCTCGTCGAACTCCACCGGCTGGCGGTAATGCCCACCGCAGAAGTACATGAGCAGGGCATCGCGTCCATAGGCGTCGAGCGCCTGGTGGAGCAGGAAGATGTTGCCGACGGACTTCGACATCTTCGCCTTGTCGAGCCTGACCATCCCGTTGTGGACCCAGAGATGGGCCAGCTGCGTCCCGTGTGCGGCGACGGTCTGCGCGGACTCGTTCTCGTGATGGGGAAAGATCAGATCCGCGCCGCCGCCGTGGATCTCGAAGCCGACGCCGAGCAGCGCCTCGGCCATCGCCGAGCATTCGATGTGCCAGCCCGGCCGCCCCGGGCCCCACGGCGACTCCCACGCAGTGTCCTCGCCCGGCTTCTGCCCCTTCCAGAGCGCGAAGTCGGCGGGGTCGTGCTTGCGCTCGGCGCCCTCGCCACCCTCGCCTTGGTCCATGTCGTCGACGTGCCGGTGGGACAGCTCCCCGTATTGGGGGTAACTCCTCACGGCGAAGTAGACGTCGCCATCCACCGGATAGGCATGACCGCCCTCGACCAACCGTTCGATCAACCCGATGATCTCAGTTATAGTCTCGCTGGCCCGAGGCTCGTGGTCGGGTCGGCCGAGACCGAGTCGGTCGGTGTCGGTGATATACGCCTGGATCATCTCCCGTGCGAGCTCCTCGCTCCCAACCCCAGCGGTCAACGCCGCCGCGTAAATCTTGTCGTTCACGTCCGTTATGTTTGTAACGAGCGTAACGTTGTAGCCTTCATGGACGAGCAGCCGCGCCAGCAGCGAGAACACGACGTAAGGACGGGCGTTTCCCACGTGGATGCGGCCGTACACCGTCGGTCCGCAGGCGTATATGCCGATCACGTTCGCCGCGTTCGGCTCGACCGGACGGACCTCTCCCGTACGGGTGTCGTGCAGGCGGATGATTCGTCCCACGGTCCGGTAACGCTAGCGCCCACCGGCATATCCGGCCGGAAGAGCCGGTAGGGTGGCCGCAGTGGCGGCAAGGCCGTCATCGAACCAGCGCCTGACCGCGGTCGAGGACGCGTTTCGATCGCTGCCCGACCGCTATCTGGGCGCCGATCGCGGGTTCGACGCCAGGTACCACATCATGCTGTGTGATCTCGGTCACACCTGGGAGGTCCACTGCACCAGCCGTGCGGCGCGTGTCCGCAAGGGCGCGACGCGGCGGCCCCCGGACGTGACGCTGTCCACCGATGCCGACACGTGGCTGCGCTTGCGCCGCGGCGACTTCTCGGGCATCGACGCGTTTCAGCGCCGGCTGCTCGGAGTGCGCGGCAACCTGGACTACGCGATCGCGTTCGAGGGGATGTTCAGGCTCGTCGGCGGGCGCCAGCCGCTCCTTCAGATCCACGACATCCCGGTCGGCCGCCACCAGATATCGACGCTGACCATGGGTCATGGCCCCGACGTGCTCCTGCTCCACGGGCTCGGCGCGACTCGCGCCTCGCTGTTCGAGACGGCCGCGACGCTCAGCCCGTCCTACCGCGTGCACGCGCCGGACCTGCCCGGCTTCGGCTCGTCCTCCAAGCCGAGGCTCGGTGGCTACAGCGCCCGCTGGTTCGCGGAGATCATGCTCGGGCTGATGGATCAGCTCGGGATCTCGCGCGCGCATGTCGTCGGCAACTCGATGGGCGGACGCATCGCGATCGAGCTCGGGCTGACCTCTCCCGAGCGCATCGGCGCGCTCGGACTCCTGTGTCCGGCAGTTGCGTGGATCAAGCGCGGGCTCCATCCGGTCGTCCGCCTGCTGCGCCCAGAGTTCGGCCTGCTCCCCCACTCGGTCCGCCGATCGCTCGTGACCTCGCAATTCTGGAGCATGTTCCACGACCCCGACCTGATCGATCCCGCGGTCGTCGATCTCGTCGTCGACGAGTTCCGGCGGATCTACCACAGCGCCGGGGCGCGGTACGCGCTGCTCGCGAGCGCGCGCAACATCTATCTGGAGGCACCGTTCGGACGCCACGGCTTCTACGGGCGGCTGGCGGGGCTCCGCCCGCCCGCGCTGTTCGTCTGGGGCAGCCACGATCACCTCGTGCCGCCCGCGTTCTCGCGCCACGTGCGCGAGTGGCTGCCGCGGGCCGAGCAGGTGACGATCGACGGGTGCGGGCACGTGCCACAGGTGGAGCGCGCGGACGAGACCAACGCGTTGCTGCTCGACTTCTTCAGGCGGGCGGATCGCTCGCGGGCGGTGGGCAAGGGCGACTACGAGACGGGCGTCGAGGCTGCCTGACACCCCGAGGCATGGCCCAGGCAGACGCGACCAGATCACCGAGCCGCAACGGACACGAGCCGGGCGCGGAGATGCGGACGGCCGGCACGCCGTCGCGATCGCCGATCAGCCGGGCGTGGGGCGAGCTCGCCGGCCTGGTCCAGCGCCGGGTCCCGCGAGCCGACCTCGACGAGCGCGACTCCGACTACATCCGCGAGCAGCTCCCCCTGTTGTGGTTGTTCTCGAGCATCTGGTTCCGAGGCGAGGTCCGCGGGCTTGGCAACATCCCCGACGACGGCCCGGTCCTGCTCGTCGGCAACCACTCGGGCGGGAGCATGATCCCCGACACGATGGTGTTCACGGTCGCGTTCTGCACCTACTTCGGGGTCGAGCGCGCCTTCTACCAGCTCGCCCACAAGCTCGCGCTCTCGCTGCCCGGGTTGAGCTGGCTGCGGAAGTTCGGCACGGTCGCCGCCTCTCCGGACAACGCCCGCAAGGCGCTGTCCGCCGGCGCGGCGCTGCTCGTGTACCCGGGCGGCGACTACGAGGTCCATCGTCCGAGCTGGGAGGGCAATCGGGTCGACTTCGGCGGGCGCAAGGGCTTCCTCCAGCTCGCGCTCGAGCAGGATGTCCCGGTCGTCCCAGTCGTCGCGATCGGCGGTCAGGAGACCGCGCTGTTCCTCACCCGCGGCGAGCGGCTCGTGCGCCTGCTCGCGCTCGACCGCGTGCTCGGCCTGAAGGTCCTTCCGGTGTCGATCTCCCTCCCCTGGGTCGTCAACGTCGGCGACCTCGGGCACATCCCGCTGCCGGCAAAGATCACGATCGAGACGCTTCCGGCGATCGACCTGCGCGCCGAGTTCGGCCCGGACCCGGACGTCGACGACGTCTACGACCACCTGATGCGCCTGATGCAGGACGCGCTCGACGCGCTTGCGGCCGAGCGGCGGTTTCCGGTCATCGGATGAGGGTCACCACCGACATGGGCGTGGCCGCGCCGATCGATGCGGTCTGGTCGATCGTCGCCGACCCCGAGCGCGTGTTCAGTTTCATGTCCGGCATCACCCGCTGGGAGGTGGTGGGCGATCTCCCCTCCGGCCTGGGTGCGCGCTACCGGATGCTGTTCAGGATCGGCGCCGCCGAGGTCGGCGGTCTGATCGAGGTGGTCGAGTTCTCCGAGCCGTTCGAGTTCGCGTGGACGTCCGTCACCGGGCTCGACCAGCGAGGCCGCTGGCGCTTGCGCGAGGCCCCGGGCGGCCGCACGCGCGTCGAGCTCCGTCTTGCGTATGGCATCGCCGGCGGTGGGATCAGCGGCTGGCTCGCGGAGCGGATCGCCGCGCCGAGCGTTTCGCGCCACGCGCGCGAGAGCCTGCGGCGGCTGGCGCGGGTCGTCGAGCAGGAGCAGCTCAGAGCCCGCGCCGCCGAGCGCCGGGCCGCCGCCTTACTCAGTCGCGGACCCTTGGACGCGACCGGGCCCCCGCCCGCCTGATCGACCCCGTTCAGGCCGAGCGGGATGAGCTCGTGCTCGGCCCGCCGGGCCCACCAGTTCGACGAGCAGATGATGTCGTGGGCCCTGTTCATCGCTCGACCGTAGCAATCGCGAGCGCCGCGACGCCCTCCTCGCGCCCGACGAACCCCATCCCCTCGCCGCGCGTAGCCTTGACGCTGACGTGCTCGGGCGAGAGGCCCAGGGCCTGCGCCAGCGAGAACCGAATGTCGTCGCGCACCGGCGCGATCTGCGGCCGCTCGATCACCACGGTCGCGTCGACGTGTACGACCGAGCAGCCGCGGGCCGACAGCATCGCCACCGTCGTGCGCAGGAGGTCGGTCGAGTCCGCGTCGCGGTAACGCTCGTCGGTGTCGGGAAAGTGCTGGCCGATGTCGCCGAGCGCCGCCGCGCCGAGCACCGCGTCGATGATCGCGTGCGTGAGCACGTCCGCGTCCGAGTGGCCGGCCAGACCGCGGTCGTGCGCGAGCTCGACCCCGCCGAGCACGAGCCGCCGGCCTTCGGCGAACCGGTGGCAGTCGTAGCCGAGGCCGGTGGTGACGGTCAATGCCGCGCCTCACCGCCGCGACTGCCGGCGCCGGCGTTCACAACCCACGCTCCGCCAGCAGCAGCTCGGCGAGCTTCAGGTCTGTCGGCGTCGTGATCTTGATGTTCCCGGGCCCTGCGTCCACGACCTGCACAGAGCCGCCGGCGCGCTCGATCAGCCAGGCATCGTCGGTTGCCGCCGCGAGCAGCCCGTCGTCGGCCCCGAACAGCGCTCGCTCGAGCGCCTGGCGGCGGAACACCTGCGGCGTCTGGACCGCCCACAGCCGCGAGCGATCGAGCGTCCGCTGCACCGCAAACCCCTTTCCCCCCACCTGCTTGATCGTGTCCGACACCGGCGCGGCGGCGATGACCGCGTCAGCCCCCGACGCGGCCAGCTGCGACAAGGCCCGCTCGAACAGTTCGGGCGGCGCGAGCGGCCGGGCGGCGTCATGGACGACGACCGGGTCCCCGCCCCGCGAAGCCGCCAGCGCCGCGCGCACCGACTCGGAGCGGACCGCCCCACCGGCAACGGCCACGGTCCCGACGGGCGCGGCGTCGAGCGCGTCGGGCGGCAGCGCCACCACGATCTGCTCGATCTCCCGCACGGCGCGGAGCGCCGCCACGCTCCACTCGAGCATCGGTCTGCCCGCGAGCATGACGAGCGCCTTGGGCCGGCCCGACCCAAGGCGCTCTCCACGTCCGGCGGCCACGATCAACGCGACCGCCATACGCGTCGCGGCGCTCGCCTACTTGGCGCCGACCGTGACCTTCCCGTGCTTGCCGTTCTTCCCGTTGTAGGACTCCAGCAGCAGGGTCTGGAGGTGCTCCTCGACCTCGTCCTCGTCCATCTCGAGCGCGTACATGAGCTCGGACGCCAGGATCTTCTTCGCGCGCGTGAACATCTGCTTCTCACCCGTTGAGAGGCCCTTCTCGGCCTCGCGGAGGGCGAGGTTGCGCACAACCTCGGCGAGCTCGTAGATATCGCCGGTCTTGATCTTGTCGCGGTTGTACTTGAAGCGGCGGTTCCAGTTCTTCGGCATCTCGGAGCACTCGTCCTGGAGAACCGCGAGCACCTTCTGGACCGTCTCTTCGTCGATCACGCGACGCAGACCCGCGAGCGCGGCGTTCTCCGTCGGCACCATCACCGTCATGTCGTTGTGCAGGATCTTGATCGTCAGATACTCGCGTCGCTCGCCAAGGATCTCCTTGAGCTCCTTGCGGATCACCTTTCCCGCCCCGTGATGGGGATATACGACGTTGTCGCCGATTTCGAACTCGATGTGAGGTACTTCTACGTCCTCATCCTCGGCGATCTCGAGGTCCTCCAGGGGCTCTTCCATTAGCTCTGTGATGGTGTCCTCCTCTTTTCCGGGACGAGCGAGGGTCGGAGACCCGCGCACGATTTCCACTCCCAAAGAACTACGTTTGCAGGTACCGGTCCACGAGATTGATCTCCTGCTGCCGGCGAAGACCCTCGCGGATATCCTTCGCCCGGATCTCGCCCACTCCGTCGACGGTCTCCAGCTCGCCGTCGGTCGCGGCGAGTAACTCTTCGAGCCCTCCGAACTCGCTGACGATCCGCTGCACCACGAGCTTCGGCAGCCGTGGGATCCGCCCGAGGATGCGGAAGCCGCGCGGAGACGTCGGATAATCGAGGGTGTTCAGCTTGCGGTCGTAACCGAGCAGCTCGGCGAGCCGCCCGAAATCCAGCAGATCCTGGTTGGGGAGGCGCACGAGCTGATCGAACGCGGTCGCGAACGTCTCGTCGGTGTCCTCGCTCAGGTAGTCGTGCACGAGCGCGGTTTTGTCGGCCGATACGCCGACCATCGTCTCGTCGAGCTGCATCTCGATCAGCCTGCCTTCGGTCCCGAGCTCGACTATGTAGCGCTCGATCTCCACTGCCATCCTCGTCACCAGCTCGGCTCGCTGGAGCACCGTCAGCACGTCGTGCAGAGTCGCCCCTCCCTCGAACTCGAGCGCGGTCAGGCGCGTCGAGACCTGGTCGAGGCGGCTGCGGTACTTGTCGAGCGTCGCCAGCGCCTGGTTGGCCTTGGCCAGCACCACGGGGATGTCCTCAAGGATGTACTTGATGCCGTCGACGTACAGCGAGACGACCTCGCGGCGCTCTGAGATCGCCACGACGAGCGCATCGGTCTGCTTGGACACGCGCTCGGCCGTGCGATGCCGAGTGCCCGTCTCGAACGTCAGGATCGTCGGATCAGGCGTCAACTGCACGTTGACCTGGACGATCTTGGTCGCGTTCGAGCTGAGGATGATCGCGCCGTCCATCTTTGCCAGCTCGTACAACAGGGCCGGCGAGTAGTCGAGATCGAGCTTGATCCCGCCTGAGAACAGGAACGCCAGCTCATCCGTGTCGCCGATCACGATCAGCCCGCCGGTCCGGGCGTGCAGGATGTTGTCGATCCCCTCGCGGAGTGCCGTTCCGGGGGCGACCATCTCCAACGCCCTTACCAGCCGGGAGTCCTGTCGAGATTCGAGCTCCCCTTTGAGCTCTTCCCCGGATCGCGGCGGCATGAAGGTCGATTTTACCGCTTATTGACACGCGGGCACCCGTCTCATCCCGTTGCGTCAGGCGCAGCTCCGGCGCGCCTTCGCCATTGCCCGGCCTGCAGACGAAATTCACCCGAAATCTGGGTAAAGCGCGTCTCAGGCCGCCGCGGCGCTCCTCAGCTCTCGTCCCAGAGCGGCCGTGATTGCCGCCTTCAGCGTCCTATGAGCGCCCGGCTCGAGCACGGGCTCGAGGCCGAACTTGGCCGCCTCCGCCAGCCGCCGGTCGCTGTGGGCGACCGTCCGCAGCTCTCCCGTCAACCCGAGCTCGCCGAAGCACGCGAGCGGCTGGCCGTCGGCTCCGCCCAGCGGCACTCCCTTGACCGCGCTCGCCACCGCGAGCGCCACCGCGAGATCCACGCCCGGCTCGTCCACCCGCACGCCACCGACGACGTTGACGAACACATCCGAGGTGCCCGCGCCGATCCCGGCGTGGCGACCGAGCACCGCGAGGACCAACGCCAGGCGGTTGCGGTCGAGCCCCGACACGACCCGGCGCGGCGGCACGAGCTCCGAGGTCGACACGAGCGCTTGCACCTCCACCAGCAGCGGACGGGAGCCCTCGATCGCGCACAGCACGACGCTGCCCGCCGCGCGCGTGGCCTCGCCGACGAACCGCGCGGAGGCGTCGAGGACCTCGACCAGGCCGTCGTCGCGCATCTCGAACACGCCGGCCTCGTTGGTCGAGCCGAACCGGTTCTTGATCGCCCGGACCGTCCGGTAGGTACGTTCGCGCTCGCCCTCGAACGACAGCACGCAGTCGACCAGGTGCTCGAGTACCCGCGGCCCGGCGAGCGCGCCGTCCTTGGTCACGTGACCGACGAGCAGCACCGCGATCCGGAGCGCCTTCGCGACCCGCATCAGCTCACCGGCCACCTCGCGGACCTGGGCGACCGAGCCGGCAGCACTCGACAGCTCCATCGAGTGGAGCGTCTGCACCGAGTCAATCACGCACACCTCGGGGCGCTCCCGCTCGAGCACGGCGATCACAGTCTCGAGATCGGTCTCGGCGATCACGGGGATCCCGAGCGTGCCGGCGCGCAGACGCCCGGCCCGCAACCGGATCTGCGCCGCCGACTCCTCGGCCGAGACGTAGAGCGTGCGGCGGCCGGCCTCCTGGAGGTTCGCCAGCACCATCGTCGTCAGCGTCGACTTGCCGATGCCCGGCGAGCCGCCGATCAGCACGAGCGAACCGGGCACGATCCCCCCGCCGAGCACGTTGTCGAGCTCGCCGATCCCCGTGCGCAGGCGCTCGCTCTCGGCCGCCGCGACGTCGCGGAGCGCAATCGGCCTGACGGCCGCGGCTCTCGGCCTCGCGCCCCGGCCCGGAGCAGCCGGCCTCGTGTCGCGCACCTGCTCGACCATCGAGTTCCACTCGCCGCAGCCCGGGCAGCGACCCGCCCAGCGCGGGCTCTCGTGCCCGCACGCCGAGCAGACGTGGATCGAGGTCGGTCGTGGCATCGCCGGTGAGACCGAGGCTACGCCGCGGGCCCGACGGAAAGCGCGCACGCGGCCCGGCATCGCCGCGAGACGTTTACGCCGCGCGCCCGACCGAACGGGCGTATGCCACACGGCATACGCCGCGATCACGTTACGCGGCGCGCCCAACCCTGTCGGCATACGCCGCGATCACGTTACGCGGCGCGCCCAACCCTGTCGGCGTATGCCGCACGGCATACGCCGCGATCACGTTACGCGGCGCGCCCAACCCTGTCGGCGTATGCCGCAGCGTCCTCAAGCCGATCATCGCCCCAGAACAACTCCAAGGCGCCGCCGTCGGCGTGCGCCGAGGGATTCGCTAAGGCGCCGCCGTCAGGCGCCGCCGACGAATCCGCTAAGGCGCCGCCGTCAGGCGCCGCCGACGAATCCGCTAAGGCGCCGCCGCCAGGCGCCGCCGAGGGATTCCATTCCCCGACCGCCACCGTGGGAACCCCGAACACGCCGCGGGCGTGGGCCGCTTCGGTCGCGTCGCGCAGCATCCGCTTGATCTCGGGATCGGCCATCGCGTCCTGCGCCTCGGAACGGTCGACGCCGGCCTCCTTCGCCGCGGCGAGGACGTGCGCCTTGATGCTGAGGTCGCGGCCACGCGCGAACGCATCGCGAAAGGCGTGCTCGGCGACCTCGCGGCCGCGGCTGACCCGGAACGCGTGCGTGACCACCCGCATCGCCGCGAGGTAGTCGGTCGGCCACGGGTCCGGCCACACGATCGGCGGCAGCCCGTAGCCGCGAGCGCGTCGCTCGATCTCGGCCATCCCGCGCTGGCGCCGGCGGTAGTCACCGAGCGCCCACGAGCTCCGGCCGGCCAGTTTGAACAGGCCGCCGAGCAGCACGGGCTGCCAATGGACCGGCCCGGCAAGGACGCGGTCGACGCGCTCGGCGGCGAGGTACGCATACGGCGACCCGACGTCGAAGTAGAAGGTGGTGGCTGCGGGCACTCGCGCTACCAGCGGTACCTCACGCCGAAGCCTCGCCTGAGCGCCCGCGAGCTGAGCCTGCTCCTCGACGTCGACCACTGGCACCAGTGGCTCGCTCGCGACAAGCTGCGTAGTCGCCATCCACTCTGGGGTGACTCGCGCCCGACACAGACCGCCCGACGCGGCGGATGCCGGCGCACGTCACCCCAGAGGGGATGGCGCGGAGCTGCTACTCGCTCGGCGGAGCGTCGTCGGGCCCGACCGGGTTCTCGGACCCCGCCGGCTCGCCGCCCGCTTCGCCGCCGCCTTCGGCGCCGACCCCAACCGGCGTCGGCGCGGGCGCCGGCTCGATCACGGTCAGCTTGATCTCGGCGTCCGTGGGCCCGTCGCCGTCCTCGCCCGCCTGCCAGTCGACCACGACGGTCGAGCCGGACGGCACCTGCGAGCGCAGGACGAAGTCCGCGAGCGGATCCTCGACGTAGCGCTGGATCGCGCGTCGCAGCGGCCGGGCGCCCATCGACGGGTCCCAACCCTTCTCGACGAGCATCTCCCTGGCCGCATCGGACAGCTCCAACTGGAGTTCGCGATCGGCCATCGACTCGCGGATCCGCCGGAGCAGGAGGTCGACGATCAACTTGATCTCGTCCTTGGTCAGCTTGTGGAAGACGATGACCTCGTCGATGCGGTTCAGGAACTCGGGCCGGAACACCTTCTTGAGCTCGCCCGTGATCCGGGTCTTCATGTCGTCGTAGGTGATGCCGGTCTCGTCGTCGGACACCGCGAACCCGAGCGGGGTGTTCCGAGCGATCTCCGATGCCCCGATGTTCGAGGTCATGATCACGATGCAGTGCCGAAAATCGACCGTGCGTCCCTGCGCGTCCGTGAGCCGTCCGTCCTCCAGGATCTGGAGGAGGATGTTGAACACGTCCGGGTGGGCCTTCTCGATCTCGTCCAGCAGCAGCACGCTGTAGGGCTTGCGCCGCACGGCCTCGGTCAGCTGGCCGCCCTCGTCGTAGCCGATGTAGCCCGGAGGCGAACCGACGAGACGCGAAACCGCGTGCTTCTCCATGTACTCGGACATGTCGATGCGGATCATCGTGTCCTCGTCGCCGAACAGGAACTCCGCGAGGGTCCGCGCGAGCTCGGTCTTGCCAACCCCGCTCGGCCCGAGGAAGATGAACGAGCCGGTCGGCCGCTTCGGATCCTTGAGGCCGGCCCGCGAGCGCCGGATCGCCTTCGAGACGACTTCGATCGCCGGGTGCTGGCCGATCACGCGCTTGTGCAGCTCGTCCTCCATGCGCATCAGCTTCGCCGTCTCGGCCTCGGTCAGCTTGAACACGGGGATGCCGGTCCACATCGAGACGATGTCGGCGATCTCCTCCTCGCCGATGGCGGGGCGCTCGGTCGACTCGCCGGCCTCCCACTGCTCGGCAAGCTCGCGCTTGCGCTGGGTCAGGCGGCGCTCCTTGTCGCGGAGGTTCGCGGCCTTCTCGAACTCCTGGTTCTCGATCGCCTCCTCCTTGGCGCGCCGGGTCTCCTCGATCTCCTCCTCGAGCTCGCGGTACACGGGCGGGGAGGTCATCGACTTGATCCGCATCCGCGACGCGGCCTCGTCGATCAGGTCGATCGCCTTGTCAGGCAGGAAACGGTCGGAGATGTACCGGTCGGCCAGCTCGGCGGCGGCTTCGAGCGCCTCGTCGGTGATGTTCACCTTGTGGTGCTGCTCGTAGCGGTCGCGCAGGCCCTTCAGGATCTGCACGGTCTCCTCGGTCGACGGCTGGTCGACGGTGATCTTCTGGAAGCGGCGCTCCAGCGCGGAATCCCGCTCGAGGTACTTGCGGTACTCCTCCAGGGTCGTCGCGCCGATCGTCTGGAGCTCGCCACGAGCCAGCGCCGGCTTCAAGATCGAGGCCGCGTCGATCGCGCCCTCGGCGGCGCCCGCGCCGACGAGGTTGTGCAGCTCGTCGATGAACAGGATGATGTCGCCGCGCTGGGTGATCTCCTTCATCACCTTCTTCAGGCGCTCCTCGAACTCACCGCGGTACTTCGAGCCCGCGACCAGCGCCGCCAGGTCGAGCGTGTAGATCTGCTTCCCCTTGAGGAGCTCGGGGACTTCGCCATGCGTGATCCGCTGCGCGAGGCCTTCGACGACGGCGGTCTTGCCGACGCCGGGCTCGCCCACGAGCACGGGGTTGTTCTTGGTCCGGCGCGAGAGGATCTGCATGATCCGCTCGATCTCGGTCTCGCGACCGACCACCGGGTCGAGCTTTGACTCGGCTGCGAGCTTGGTCAGGTTGCGACCGAACTGGTCCAGCAGCTTCGAGGACTTCTTGCTCTCGCCCTGGGCGGCGGCGCCCGCGGCACCAGCCGCCCCGGCGCCGCGCTGGCGGCTGCCGGGCCCCGAGAGCATCCGGATGACCTCGTTGCGAATCTTCTCGGAGTCGGCGTCGAAATCGAGCAGGATGCGCGCCGCGACGCCCTCGTTCTCACGGACCAGGCCGAGCAGGATGTGCTCGGTGCCGATGTAGTTGTGGCCGAGGCTGAGCGCCTCGCGCAGCGCGAGCTCGAGCACCTTCTTGGCCCGCGGGGTGAATGGGATCTGGCCCGACGTGACCTCTTCACCCGACCCGACGATCCGTACGACCTGAGCGCGCACGCGCTCGACGGTGATATCGAGCGACTCGAGGACACGCGCCGCCAACCCCTCCTCTTCGCGGAGGAGGCCGAGCAGAATGTGCTCAGTACCAATGTAGTTGTGCTTGAGCGTCCGCGCTTCTTCCTGAGCCAGGACGACTACCTGGCGGGCTCGCTCTGTGAATCGCTCGAACATGATCCTTCTCTTCTGTGGCGGGTCTCGGTCTGTTCGGTCGGGACGTTTTCCGGTCTGCTCCTCGCCTACCTGCTCGATACATGGTAGTCCGCGATTACGGGGACACCGACGATTCCGTTCTACCCACCCTTGTCGGCTGGCAGCCGCACTTTGATGAGCGAAACGGTCTCGATTCTTCGGGCCATAGGCCAGTTTACCAGTGGGTATCCACGGCGCTCCGGTAGTTCTCGCGCGATGGGCGTACTTCATCGGTTGTTCACGTTCGCCGGCCCGCCCCCGGACCCAGTCGTACTCGAGCTGTTTCGCGGTCCGAAGAGCCAGCTCACGGCCCTCGAACCGCGGTCAGGAACACCTCGTAGGGCCCACCGACGTCGAGCAGGTCGACCTGGTCGTATAGGAGAATGCCGATCCGCAACTGACTTCCCGCTGCGTGCGCGGGGGCTAATCCCGCATCGCGGGGAACAGAACGACCTCGCGAATCGAGCGTTTCCCGGTGATCACCATTACCAGGCGGTCGATCCCGATCCCGATCCCGCCGGTCGGGGGCATGCCCTGCTCGAGCGCCTCCACGAACGCCTCGTCGTACGGCTGGGTCTCCTCGTCGCCGGCGCCGGCGAGGGCGCGCTGCTCCTCGAACCGGCGGCGCTGCTCGTCGGGATCGTTCAGCTCCGTGAACGCGTTCGCGATCTCCATCCCGCCGACGTATGCCTCGAAGCGCTCCACCAGCCCCTCGACCGAGCGATGGCGCTTGGCGAACGGCGACAGCTCCACCGGATAGTCCATCAGGAACGTCGGCTCGATCAGAGTCGGCTCGACGTGCTTGGAGAGCAGCTCGTCGACGAGTTGCGACCAGGTGTCGTCCTTCGGGACGGACAGTCCCCGGGCGGTCATGGCGTGGGCGAGGTCGTCCCTATCCCTCAGCTCCATGATGTCGATCCCCGTTCGGGTCAGGATCGCCTCGGGCAACCGCTCGCGGCGCCACGGCGGCGTGAGGTCGATCTCGCCGGTGTAGCCGGCCTCGGCGGCTACGTACGCGACCAGGTGCTCGCACCGCGCCGCGATGTCCTCGTAGTCGGCGTACGCCTCGTACCACTCGAGCATCGTGAACTCGGGGTTGTGGGTGGTATCGACCCCCTCGTTGCGGAAGTCCTTGCCGAGCTCGTACACGCGCTCGAGCCCGCCCACGATCAGCCGCTTCAGATAGAGCTCGGTGGCGATACGCAGGTAGAACTCGCGGTTGAGCGCATTGTGGTGGGTCGTGAACGGGCGGGCCAGCGCTCCTCCGTACAGCGGCTGGAGCACGGGCGTCTCGACCTCGATGAAGCCCTCGGCGTCCAGGAAGCGGCGGACCGCGGCGATCACCCGAGCGCGAACCATGAACAGCTCGCGAGCTTCCTCGTTCGCGATCAGGTCGAGCTCACGCCGGCGCAAGCGCGTCTCAACGTCGGTCAGCCCGTGGTGCTTCTCGGGCGGGGGCCTGAGCGACTTCGCGAGCAGCGTGAAGTCCTCGACGCGGAGCGTCAGCTCGCCGCGCCGCGAGGAGAAAGCGACCCCGTCGACCCCGATCAGGTCGCCGAGGTCGAGTCCGAGCAGACGGTCCATCCCCTCGGGCCCGAGCTCGTCGACCCGCGCCTGAAGCTGGATCCGGCCGGACCGGTCGACGAGATCGAGGAACGCCATCTTGCCCTGGCCTCGCCGGGCCGCCAGCCGCCCGGCGACGCGATGCCGAGCCTGGGTCTCATCGCCGGGCGCGAGCGCCACGTGCGCCTCCCGGACCGCCGTGATCGGCTCGACCCCGTCGAATTCGTGCGGGAACGGGTCGACTCCGGCGGCCCGGAGCGCCTCGAGCTTGCGCCGGCGCGCCGCCAGCAGCTCCGCCGAGCCGTCGGCACGCTCGGTCATTGACGCGCCTACTTCGACTCGACGTCGATCTCGGTGATCGTCAAGTGCCGCTCCCCCTTCGGGGTCGTGATCACGACGTCGTCGCCGCGCTTGCGGCCGAGCAGCGCCTTCCCGACCGGCGACTCGTTGGAGAGCTTCATCTCGGCGGGGCTGGCCTCGGCCGAGCCGACGATCGTGTACCTCGTCGACTTCCCGACGTCGTCCCTGACGTGCACGACCGAGCCGACGCGAACCTGGTCGGTGCTGAGGTCCGACTGGTCGATCACGGTCGCCGAGCGGAGCTTCTCCTCCAGCGAGGCGATTCGCGCCTCGAGCATCGCCTGCTCGTTCTTCGCGTCGTCGTACTCGGCGTTCTCGGAGATGTCGCCGAATTCGCGCGCCTCCTTGATTCGAGCGGCGACTTCGCGGCGGCGGGTGGTTGTCAATTGGTCGAGCTCCGCCTTTAGGTTGGCGAGCCCTTCGGGTGTGATGATGACGTCCTTGGGCATGTCGCAGACCTGTATTCGGGGGGGAACCACCGGAGCAGCCCGGTGGTCCGGACGAGAAAAAACCCGCCTGCTAAGCGGGGATTTCGAACGCAACTGGGGTGCGTGGGCGGATGAGTATAGGGCCCAATCGCCCTGGGGGCGATTGGGCTTACGAGAATTCCGCTGGGAGAAATTCTCTCGTCCCAACCATATCCGAGCGATCAGACCGCTGCCGGTGTCAATACGGCCCGTGCCGCCTCGAGCGTCGGCGCCGTCTGCACGGCCGCCTGGAGCGCCGCCTGCTCGTGGCGCGTGCCACCCAGACGCTCGATGTACCAGGGGTAGAACTTGCGCAGGTATCGCGTCGCGCGCTGCGGGCCCAGGTGCTCAGCCGCGCGTTCGATCACCCAGTCGAGCTCGTCGAGGATCTCGTCGCGGTCGGGCCCGGAGTCGGCGTCCCGCACACCGAGCACCTGCTCGAACAGCCACGGGTTGCCGAGCGAGCCGCGCGCCAGCAGCACGCCGGCGGCGCCCGTCAGCTCGAACGCCGTCCGCACGGCCTCGGCGGTCCGCAGCCCGCCCGAGACCAGCACGGGCACCGGCAGCTCCTCGGCGAGCTCTCGCACGAGCTCATAGTTCGGGGCGCCCTGGTGGCGCTGGGACGCGTGCCTCGGGTGGATGCTGACGGCGCAAACGCCGCCGTCGAAGACGAGCCGGCGGGCGACCTCGAGCCCGCTCAGGTCGCCTGGCCGCTGCCCCGAGCGCAGCTTGACCGTCACCGGCAGCCCGCTCCCGCGCGCGGCTGCCTGCGCCACCGCGACCGCACGCGACGGCTCCTCGAGCAGCGCCGCGCCCGCGCCGGTCTTGCAGACCTTGGGCACCGGGCAGCCCATGTTGATGTCGATCAGGTCGGCGCCCGCGGCGGCCACGCGCTCGGCCGCCGAGGCCATGACTTCCGGATCGTGGCCGAACAACTGCACCGAGACCGGGTGCTCCTGCGGATGGATCCGCAAGAGCTCGCGGCAGGTACGCTCGTTGCGGTAGTGGATGGCGAAGCTCGAGACCATCTCGGACACCACCAGTCCGGCCCCGTAGCGCTTGGCCTGGAGGCGCACGAACCAGTTGCCGATGCCCGCCAGCGGCGCGAGCACCACGCGGTTGGGAATCAACACCCCGCCGAGGCGCCAGGGATCCGTCAGGGACCGGGACATTCGGATTTCATGGTACGAATGCAGCGATGAACCTGTTCGACGAGCTGCGCCCATGGAGTGAGGTCGTGCTCGAGCAGGTTCCGGGACTCGAGCTGTTCGACGCCCACACCCACCTCGGGCAGAACGATCCGGACGGGATGAAGCAGACCCCCGGGGAGCTGACCTCCTCGCTGCGGTCCGCCGGCGCGCGCGGCTGCTTCGCGTTCCCGTTCCACGAGCCCGACGGCTACCGGGCCGCGAACGACCACGTGATCGCCGCGGCGCGCGAATCGGGCGGGCTGCTCGTTCCGTTCTGCCGCGTCAACCCGTACGACAGCCCGGTCCCCGAGGCCGAGCGTTCGCTGGCGGCGGGCGCCAAGGGGATCAAGCTCCATCCCCGCGCCGAGGAGTTCACGCTCGACCACGCTGGGGTCCGCTCGATCGTGGCGCTCGCCAATGAGCGCTCGCTCCCGGTGCTGATCCACGCCGGCCGCGGAATCCCGGCGCTCGGCCTGCATGCCGTCCAGCTCGCTGAGGAGTTCCCGGATGCCCGGCTGATCCTCGCCCACGCCGGGATCTGCGACCTCTCGTGGATCTGGCGCGTGGCCGGCGACCTGCCGAACCTGCTGTTCGACACCGCGTGGTGGATCCCGGCCGACCTCGAGGCGCTGTTCTCGCTGGTGCCCCCGGGGCAGATCCTGTTCGCGAGCGACGCGCCGTACGGCAACACGTTCATCTCCGCCGCGTTCCAGCTCCGGTGGGGACTCCAGCTCGGCCTCTCGCCCAACCAGATGCGCTCGATCGCGTCCGGGCAGTCGCTCCGGATCGCCGCCGGCGAGCCGCTCCAGCCGGCCGGCCCCGCGATCGGCGAGCGCGAACGGGCCCCCCACCTCCTGCTCGACCGCGTCGCGTTCTTCCTGCTGTTCAGCGCGCTCGGCACGATGCGCGGCGTCGACCCCACCGAGATGCTCGCACTCGCGCGGCTCGCATGCGATGTCCCCGATGAGATCGACGACGCGCCGGTGTTCACGGCGATCCGCTCGCTGGTCGACGGCTACGATGCGTACGCGGCCGAGCACCCCGACGAGCGCCGGCGGATCACGTTCCTGATCCTCGCGGCGACGGTCGCCAGGACGCCGGACGTGCCGATCCCGGCGCAGGCCCTCACTGGCGGTTCCGCTCCCAGATCAGCCGCAGCCCAGTCAGCGTGAGCAGGTCGTCGACCTCGTCGATCGTCTCGCGGATGAACGGCACGAGCTCACCAGCAAGGCCGCCGGTGGCGATCACGAACGTCGTCGCGCCCAGCTCGCCGCGCAGCCGCCGGACGATCCCCTCGACCTGACCCGCGAACCCGTACACGATCCCGCTGCGGATCGCGTCGACGGTCGACTTCCCGATCAGCGCGCGGGGCTTCGCGAGCTCGACCTTGGGGAGCTTGGCCGCCCGGTCGTACAGCGCGTCGATCGAGATCTCCGCGCCGGGGGTGATGATGCCGCCGAGGTACTCGCCGGCCGCGGACACGACGTCGTAGGTGATCGCGGTGCCGAAGTCGACGATCACGCAGGTGTCGTGGACGCGCTCGTACGCCGCCACCGCGTTCGCGAGGCGGTCCGCGCCGACCTCGTGGGGGTTGTCGTACCGGATCGGCATCCCGGTCCGGATCGACGGCCCGACGACCAGCATCTCGTGACCGAGATAACGGCGGGCGGTCAGCGCCCACTGCTCCGACAGCTGAGGCACCGTCGAGGAGACGATCGACCCGTCGATGTCCTTGAACGACATTCCCCGCAGGGCGAGCAGGTTCGACAGCGCCGCGCCCAGCTCGTCGCCGGTCGACTCGCGGACGGTGGCGAAGCGCCAGTGCTCGGACACATGCGTGTCGCCGTCAGGGAACAGGCCGAAGTGCGTTTGCGTGTTGCCGACATCGACGACCAGCAGCATGCGCGAACCCTAGACGAGCGCGGAGCCTGCGCGCCGGACGTCCTGGCCGGCCGGGAGGGCTGTGAGCGCGTCGGCGAGCGTCGTGCCATCGGGAAGCGTGAGGTCAGCGTCGAGCTCGAGCAATGGGACGATCACGAACCGCCTCGAGGTGACCTCGGGATGAGGGAGCGTCAGGCGGTCCGAGCAGTACTCGATCTCGTCGAGGATCAGGACGTCGACGTCGATCGGACGCGGACCGTGGCGCGGGCCTCCAGGCTCGCGCCCCAGCGCCCGCTCGATCTGCTTGCACGCGGTCAGCAGCTCCTCCGGGCCGTGCCCGGTGTCAACACGCAGGCAGGCGTTGAAGAACTCGCGCTGGTCGAGGACGAGCCCGACCGGCTGGGTCTCGTACACCGACGACGATGCGACCACGTTGACCCCGTGGGCGGGCAACGCCGCGACCGCCGCCTCGAGATGTGCCCGCCGATCGCCGACGTTGGAGCCCAGGCCGAGGAAGCCGCGCGTCATCGCTTCCCGCGGCGCGACCGCGCGATCATTCGGCCTCGCGCCACACCTCGACCGAAACCTCACTGACCGGCAGCGCCATCGGCGGCTCGGGCTTGGCGGCCTTGACCCACACCGCGTGGGCGGCGTACTGCTCGATCAGTCGATCGGCGATCGCCGAGCACAGCCGCTCGAGCGTCTTGTACGTGCGCTGGTGCGCAACCAGGTTCGCGGTGTCGCACACCTGGGCGTAGTCGACCGTGTCCTCGATCCGGTCGGTGACGGTCGCGTCGCACTCGCCGACGTCGATCCGGAGGTCGAGCAGCAGCCGCTGACCCACTTCCCGCTCGGCCGCGGTCACGCCCACGTGCGTGTACAGCGACAGCCCGCTGACCTCGATCGTGACCTCGGGCTCGGGGTGCTCCTCCCCGTCGTCCTCGTCTACCTCGTCGTACTCGTCGGGGTCTTCCATCGCGCGCTGACCGTAGCAGCAGTGACGATGAGTGCGTCGCGGACCGGCCCGACGTCGTGAACCCTGAACACGTTTGCGCCGCGCTCGTAAGCGAGCACGTTCGTGGCGACGGTCGTCGCGAGGCGGTCGTCCACCTCGCGCCCGGTGATCTTGCCGAGGAACGACTTGCGCGAGGTCCCGATCACGACCGGGCGTCCGAGCTCGACCAGCTCTCCCAGCCGCCGGAGCAGCTCGAGGTTGTGCTCGACGGTCTTCCCGAACCCGATGCCGGGGTCGAGCATGATCCTGTCCTGCGGGATTCCGCGTCCGGTCGCAAAGCTCATCCGGTCCTCGAGGAACGCCTTGATGTCGGTCACGACGTCGTCGTAGCGGGGGTCCCGCTGCATCGTTCGCGGGGTGCCGAGCATGTGCATCAGGCAGCACTCCGCGCCCGCAGCCGCGACGACATCCGCGATCTCCGGATCGCCTCTGAACGCGGTGACGTCGTTGACGAGCGTCGCGCCGGCCTGGAGCGCCCGGGCGGCCACACCAGCCTTGGAGGTGTCGATCGACAGCTGCGCCGCGCACCCGGCGGCGATCAGACCCTCGATCACGGGCAGTACGCGGCGGAGCTCTTCGGCTTCAGGCACCGGGTCGGCGCCGGGGCGGGTCGACTCGCCACCGATGTCGAGGATGTCCGCCCCCTCGGCCTCGAGCTCGAGCGCGTGCGCGATCGCCGCGCCCGCATCGAGGTACCGGCCGCCGTCGGAGAACGAGTCCGGCGTGACGTTGACCACGCCCATGATCCGGAAGTCACTCATCGGGCCACCTCCCGTGGAGGCCGAAGTACTCGCGCGCCCGCTCCTCCTCCTCGCGCTCGCGGTTGCTCTGGACGCTCATCCGGTACATCCAGTTGACCATCCACACGATCAGCGCCGCGATCACGAGCGACACGCCGGCGCCGGCGACGATGTCGTCCTGGCCTCCGCCGACGATGATCCCGACGAGCCCGACGACCGCGATCGCCACCGGGACCCAGATCCGCGTGATCGCGAGCAGAATCCGGCCCGGGCCACCGGGCTCCTCGTCATGCGTCGTGCCGTGCTCGGCCATGGTCACTGGATAGTGTCCCGCACCATGCCGACCTCAACCCCTCCCTCGCCGATCACCCGCCGCTCACTGCTGGGCGCCGCCGCCGGCGGCGCCGCGCTGCTCGCGACCCGCGGGCTGCCCGCATGGGCCCGCCCGGTGCCGTTCGCCGCCGGCCTGCGCCAGCCCGAGAGCCTGCCGTTCCCGAACAAGCCCGCCGGCACCCCGAGCATGCCCGAGATCGAGCACATCGTCGTGGTGATGATGGAGAACCACTCGTTCGACAATCTGCTCGGGATGGTGCCCCACCAGGTGCCCGGCCGGGGATCGGTCGACGGGCTGCAGGTCCGCAACGGCAAGGTCGTGAACTCGAACCTGGACTCGGGCGGCAACCCGGTGCTCGCCCAGCACGCGACCTCGCCCTGCCAGCTCTCGGACGAGCCGAGCCAGTCGTGGAATGCCAGCCACGAGTCGTGGGACAACGGCCTCAACGACGGGTTCGTCAAGGCCAGCGCCCCCGTGGCGATGCGCTTCTGGGACAAGCGGGACATCCCGTTCACGTACTCACTGGTCGAGCACTTCCCGATCGGCGAGCGGTACTTCTGCTCGGTCCTCGGCCAGACGTTCCCGAACCGCTGCTACCTGTTCTCGGGGACCTCGTCGGGCACGATCAACGACACGATCGCGTCCGCGCCACCGGCCAACGGGACGATCTGGGACCGGCTCGACGCCCACCACATCAGCTGGGGCGTCTACGACCAGCCGCCGAGCTACCCCAGCTTCGAGCTCGTGCCGGGCTCCGACACGCCGGCGCGGATGGCGACGCGCGTGCACACGTTCAGCCAGTTCCTGTCCGACGTCGCCGGCGGGCGGCTCAAGCAGTTCACGTTCCGCGTGCCACTGATCGTTGTCTCGCCGTGGGCTCGGGCGCGATACGACCCTGCGCGACGCCAACGCCCACCCGATGACCGACTACTTCAACTTCCGCAAGCCGGCGTTCCTGACGCCGCCCAAGCTCGTCGCCGCACCCCGGCTCGCGCCCGGCCTCGCGAAGTGCCACGCCGCGGGGCTGAATCCGCCGCTGTCCGGCGGTGGCGTGGGCTAGCTCGGGGCTAGCTCAGGCCGGCGTCCGCGGCACGTGGTCGTTCTTGCCCCGCATGCGGGCCAAATCGACCACGCCAATCGCTTACACCAACCGGGGGCCGTGTGAGGCCAGGGCGAGTGCCGGCCGCTCGCGAATGCCGGGTGGCGTCGAGCGCTCTGGAGTGACTCGCGCCCAACACGTATCGCACACCCACTCGCACCGGGTGCGCGCGGTCACTCCCGGAGGCTCGGCGCGAAACGGCCTTATTCAGCCGTTCCGCTCCGCCGGCAAGCCCGGGCCTGGGCAGCGGACCTCGCACCGGGTGCGCGCGGTCACTCCCAGAGGCTCGGCGCGAAACGGCCTTATTCAGCCGTTCCGCCGGCAAGCCCGGGCCTGGGCAGCGGGCGCGGGCCCTCGCGCCGCTCGCCCACCGCGGGCGGCGGGACCGGCAGCTCGGGCGGCGGTGGCGCCTCGGCGCCGAAGACGTCTTCCTCGGTGCCGCCCGACAGCAGAGCCTCGAACTGCTCCTTCTCGAGGGTCTCGCGCTTGATCAGGATCTCCGAGAGCTTCGCGAGCGACTCGCGATGCGAGCTCAAGATGTCCTTGGCCTGGACGTGCGCCGCCTCGACGATCCGGCGGATCTCGTCGTCGATCTCGCGGGCGATCTCGTCCGAGTAGTCGGGCTCCGCGGAGAACTCGCGACCCAGGAACGGCTGGCCGTGGTCGTGGCCGAACACGCGTGGGCCGAGCTTCTCCGACATCCCGAAGCGCATCACCATCTGCTTCGCGGTCGCGGTGACCTTCTCGAGGTCATTCGAGGCGCCGGTCGTGACCTCGCCGAAAACGATCTCTTCGGCAGCGCGACCTCCGAGCGTCATCGCCAGCGTGTCCTGGAGCTCGGCGCGCGTCGTCAGGAACTTGTCCTCGGTCGGCAGCGAGATCGTGTACCCGAGCGCCTGCCCGCGAGAGATCACCGAGATCTTGTGGACCGGATCGGAGTGCGGCAGGTAATGGCCGACCATCGCATGGCCCATCTCGTGGTAGGCGGTGATCCGCCGCTCCTTCTCGGACATAACCCGGGTCTTCTTCTCGGGACCCGCGATCACGCGCATGATCCCTTCCTCGAGCTCGACCTGGGTGATCTCGCGCTTGCCGTTGCGGGCGGCGAGCAGCGCGGCCTCGTTGACGAGGTTGCTCAGGTCCGCGCCGGTGAAGCCGGGGGTCTGGCCGGCCAGCGCGTCGACGTCGATCTCCCGCGCGAGCGGCTTGCCGCGCGTGTGGACGTCGAGGATCTTCCTACGGCCGAGGCGATCCGGGCGATCGACCACGATCTGACGGTCGAAGCGGCCAGGGCGCAGCAGCGCCGGATCGAGGATGTCGGGGCGGTTGGTGGCCGCGATCAAGATGATGTTGTCCTTCATCTCGAAGCCGTCCATCTCGACCAGCAGCTGATTCAAAGTCTGCTCACGCTCGTCGTGACCGCCACCGAGGCCGGCGCCACGGTGGCGCCCGACGGCGTCGATCTCGTCCATGAAGATGATGCACGGAGAGTTCTGCTTGGCCTGCTCGAAAAGGTCACGCACGCGCGAGGCGCCCACGCCGACGAACATCTCGACGAAGTCGGAACCGGAGATCGAAAAGAACGGCACGCCCGCCTCGCCGGCAACCGCACGCGCGAGGAGCGTCTTGCCGGTCCCGGGCGGCCCGTACAGGAGCACGCCCTTGGGGATGCGCGCCCCCAGGGCTTGGAATTTCTTGGGGTTCTCGAGGAACTCCTTGATCTCGTGCAACTCCTCAACGGCCTCGTCGACCCCCGCGACGTCACGGAACGTGATCTTGGGCGAGTCGACCGACATCCGCTTGGCGCGCGACTTGCCGAACGACATCACCTTCGAGCCGCCGCCCTGCACCTGATTCATCAGGAAGATCCAGAATCCGATGAAGATCACGAACGGGAGGAGGTAGGTCAGCAGCGACAGCCAGCCGTTGGAGGTCTTGCCCTGGATGTCGAAGTTCTGCGGCGAGAGATCCTTCTGCGCGTCGTCGATGATCTGCGACACGTAGCCGTCGGGGTAGCCGACCGTGTACTTCGTGCCGTTCGTCAGCGTGACGTTGGCGGTGTTGTCCTTCTCGTGCAGCGACATGCTCTGCACCGACCCGTGATCGAGCTGGTAGATCATGTCGCCGAAGGTCTGCTTCTGCGAGTGGCTCGAGCTCCCGATCAGCTTCTGCGCGAAGAACGCGAGGACGACCACGATCAGAATCGGGAATGCCGCGCTCTTGAAGAACCTGCTCATAACCGTTAGTTGAGGCCCAAGCCGCGCCAGGTTTGCGGGTCTGGGACTAGCAAGCGTAGCATCTGACCTGGAGCCGCCGGAAAGCCTTGCATGCGGGCGTTCACTGCCCGGGATGGGGTCGCGAATCCGCTTCGCGCTCGATCGCTCATCCCACGGAATGGTCTTCCCGATTGAGCCGTGCTGCGTTCACTCATTCCGCGTTCACTCCTTCAACGCGGCCACATAGGGCAAGTTGCGGTAACGCTCGGCGTGGTCGAGCCCGTACCCGATCGCGAAACGGTTGGGAATCTCGAAGCCCACATACCTCGTACGTAGATCGACCTTTTGGCGGTCGGGCTTGATCAAGAGCGCGCAGACTTCGAGCGAACGAGGGCTTCGCCCCGCCAGGTTGCGCAATAAGTACTGAAGGGTCAGCCCAGAATCGACGATGTCCTCGACGATCAGCACGTCCCGGCCCTCGATCACCGCGTCCAGGTCCTTGAGGATCCGCACCACGCCCGAGGACTTCGTCGCCGAGCCGTAGGACGCGACCGCCATGAAGTCGACCTCGCAGGGGATCTCGAGCTGGCGCATCAGGTCCGACAGGAACAACACGGCGCCCTTCAGCACGCCAACCAGCACGAGGTCCTTACCCTGGTAGTCGCGCGAGACCTCCGCTGCCAGCTCCCGGACACGGCGCTGCAGATCCTCGGCGGGCACGAGGATCTCCCCGATCGCGTCGTCGCCTTCCACGGCGGCGTAGTTTATGGGCGCGCATGCGCGCGCCTGTGTTTCGGCTCGGATAGCCGTCACGCATCGCCGGCCGCCGCCGGACCGAGGTCAGCTTCGGCAGCTGAGCCGGACCGCCTCGCGCGTCGCCGCGGTCACCTTGAATCGGTCGGAGGTCGCGACGCCCGCGACCCAGGCGATCTCGCCGGCGCACTCGACCACGGGGATCGCGCGGCGCGCGAGCCTCGGCACTCGCCGCGCGACGAACAGATCCTGGAGCGACTTGGTCCCACCGAGCCCGACCGGCGCGATCCGGTCACCGGCGCGCCAGGAGCGGACCACCAGCTCCGACCCGAGCGCGGCTCGATCGAGCACCCCCGCCTCGGTCGCCGGCTCCGCAAGCTCGCATCGAACCTCGATCGACCCGAACGAGACGCTCCCCGGGACTGGGAGCACCACCGCCGCCGGTGACCCAGCGACGTCTTCGCCAAGCCGCTTGAAGCGCAGCCGCCCGTACTCCGCCACCGCCCGCAGCCCGCTGCCGACGTCGAGCATCGCGGTGCCACGTTCGCTCAGCGCGGCAACCTCGTCGGCCCGCGCCGCCGCCCCCGGTGCGAACCCGCCCGCGGCCTCGTCGGCCAGGCGCTGGACCACGAGCCGCCGCAGCGCCGGCGCCAGCGACCGCAGCCGCGCGAGCGAAACGACCGAGTCGTCGGCGAGCACGGAGTCGACCAGCTCGTCGAGGACCTCTCCCTCGAGCCGCAGGATCTCCGCCACCGCGAGCACGTTGTCGATCGCGGCGGGGTGCACGTCGCGCAGAACCGGGACGAGGCCGGCGCGGATCCGGTTACGTGCATACGCGCCCGACGCGTTCGTCTCGTCCTCCCGCCACCGCAGTCTGCGCTCCGCGCAGTAGCCCGCAGTCTCCTCGCGCGTGAAACCAAGCAGCGGGCGCACCAGCGAGCCTTCCCGGGGCCGCATCCCGAGCAGCGCCCGCCGGCTCGGCGAGGAGGCCAGCCGGTAGAGGATCGTCTCGACCTGATCGGTCCGCGTGTGACCGGCGGCAACGTCGGCACCGCGCGCGCCGGCGAGCGCCCCGGCCGCGTGATAGCGCTCATCCCGGGCCCAGGCCTGGATGTTCCCGGCGGGCGAACCCGCGGGCCGCTTCACCGTGAGCGCAACGCCGAGCGCCGAGCACAGCTCGCGGCAGTGCTGCTCGTCGGCGTCGGCGGAGGCTCGCAGCCCGTAGTTCATGTGCAGCGCACTCACCACGTCGGCACCGGCGACGCGTGCGGCCACATCCACCAGGCAGGTCGAGTCCCGCCCGCCGGAGAGCAGCACGACGACCGGGCGGCCCGCCGCGATCAGGCCTTCCTCGCGCACGCGCGTTAACACGACACGAGCAGCCGCGACGCGGGCCCCCCGTTGTGACTGTTGTCGCTTGCGCTCGACATCGCCGACCGTTGGTTCCTACCCCCGGCGGCGGGTGCGGTTGCGCAGACAGTCGGCAGCGGGACCCCGACGAGCACGAAGGCCCCGCTGCCCGCGGGCGGTACGGCCCGCTGCGTCGGCCGTTGGCGCTCGTCACGTTTCCGGCGGCGCCTCGCGAACATGCTCCCCAGCTGGCCTAGGCGGCACGTCACGCTCCGGCCTGTTGCCTTTTTCGACCTGCGCTAGGTCTACTCGCCCGTCCCGGATATGTCAACAGCACATATAGGCAATGGGCGATAAATAACAATAGGAAACGGATGGCCGCCCCGAACGGACTCCAACCGACCGCCGCGCTGAGCGAGCGAGTGCTGCTGCCCGGCGATCCTGGCCGCGCGCTGATGCTGGCCGAGTCACTGCTCGAGGGCCCGAAGATGTTCAACCATCATCGCGGCCTGTGGGGGTACACGGGGGTCGCCCCCGACGGTGCACCGGTGACGATCCAGAGCACCGGCATGGGTGGCCCGAGCGCGGCGATCGTGATCCACGAGCTGATCGATCTCGGCGCACGCCGTCTGCTCCGAGTGGGAACGTGCGGCGCCCTGAACGACGCCCTCGGGCTCGGCGATCTCGTGATCGCCACCGAGTCGATCGCGGCCGACGGCACCAGCCGCGCGCTCGGTGCGGGCGACCGGGTTCCGGCGAGCAAGGACCTGCTCGACGCGGTGATCGCCACCGCGAATCCGCCCTTTCCGGAGTCTGACGGCGCGGGTCACGCGATCCACGAGGGCCCGATCGTCACGACCGACGTGTTCTACGACGGGCGGAAGCTCGAGCGCGGGTGGAGCGCGGCGGGCGCGCTTGCGGTCGAGATGCAGGCGGCGACGCTGTTCGCGCTCGCGGCCGCCCGAGGGGCTCAGGCGGCAGCGCTGCTGGTCGTGTGCGATCTCGTGCTTCCAACTCGGGTGCGGATCGACCGGGACGATCTGCGCGCGGCTGAACGTCGGATGGGCGAGGCGGCGCTGCGCGCGCTGGTGGCCGGCGGCGCCGGCGGCGCTCAGCCCTGAGGGGCTTGCTCCCCCTCGGGCTCGCCGATCGATGCCTCGAGGCGGGCGAGCAACGCTTCGATCGCGTCCAGCCGCTTGTCCAGCGCACTCCCAGAGCCGAGGTGCTCGATCCGCTGCTCGAGCCGGTCGAGCGCATCCTCGATCGCCTCGAGACGCTGGGAGACGTTCCGCAGGCGGCGCGTAAGCCGCTCGAGGCCTCCGGCCGAGGGCAGGTTCAGGGCGCTCATCGCGAGCTCCTGGGCGCGGGTCGCGCGCTCACGAGTCTCGAACGCCGCCGAGACGGCGCGGGTCACGACCGGGTTCCCGAGCATGCCCTGGGTGACCTTACCGATCGCCTCCTCGCCCTGGCGCGTAACCCTGCCGCGGAGGCCCTTATCTTCACTCATGTCCACCAGCCTCTCGTCGTCGGCCAAACGGTCATGACAGCAGTCTCATATCTGTCAAATCTGATAACACTAACCCTCGAGTCGAGGGTTAGTTGATGTCCATCTGAATGGTCAATCGCTACAGTGGGTAGGGGTTCTTGCCGATTGAACGGTTGCATGGACGTCCGTGACCGGCGTCACGAGCGCTGGCATCCAAAGAGACATCGAAGACACCGACGGTTCCGAATTGCAAAGCTCGGCAACACCCAGTAGCGTCATCCCAAGCCTACCTGTGATCGTAGCTGGGACGAACTTACGCGTGGCATGCCGCGGGAGGAGTAGGCCACAGTGTTGAACTGGCGGAAGCTGACGACTGCTGCCGTTGTTGCGGCGTGCCTGGTAACGGTGCTGGGGCTTGCCGCCTTGCCGAACGCGTCAGCCGATGGCTGCACGGTGACGATCACGGTCGTCGGCGGTCAGCAGTTCACGTTCCAGGACGTCGCGCCGGGGACGGATCCGAGCTCGCTGCCGCTGCCCGTCCAGCTGCCGATCCTGAACGTCAGCCAGTCGTGCCCGCCCGCGACGGCGACGACGCCGGCGGTCACGAGCACGACGCCGACGACGACCTCCACCTCGACCTCGACCTCGACCACCCCGAACCCCACGACGACGACGACCTCGACCACGCCGGCGAGCTCCACCCAGTCGACCGGGTCGAAGGGCGCGTCGAACGGCGGCGAGACCACGTCGCAAACGCCGGTGGCGCTGAACCCGGGCTCCGCCGAGGCCGGTGCGAACGTCAAGCAGCCGGCCGCGCCGAAGAAGCGCAAGAAGACGAACAAGGCGAAGAAGGCCGCCAAGCCCAAGACGCCGGCGCCCCCGGTCACCAAGAGTGGGGTCCCGACGCCGTCGAACCCGACCTTCTCCTACGCGCTCCCCGGCCCCGCCCCGATCGGCGTCCCGAACTTCTTCATCGACAGCTTCCAGATCCCGCCGTTCCTGCTCCCGATCTACCAGGCGGCCGGAATCCAATACGACGTGCCGTGGCAGATCCTCGCCGCGATCAACGAGATCGAGACCGACTACGGCCGCAACCTGTCGGTCTCCACCGCCGGCGCGGTCGGGTGGATGCAGTTCCTCCCGTCGACGTGGAAGCGCTACGGCGTCGACGCGAACGGCGACGGCATCGCGGACCCGTACAACCCGGCTGACGCGATCTTCAGCGCGGCCCGGTACCTGCACGCGGCGGGCGCCTCGACGAACCTCTCGCAGGCGATCTTCGCCTACAACCACGCGAGCTGGTACGTGCAGTCGGTTCTGCTCCGTGCCCAGCTGATCGGCGGCATGCCGAAGTCGGTCATCGGCGCGCTGACCGGTCTGGTCGAGGGCCACTTCCCGGTCGCGGCAACCGCCAAGTACGCCGACGACTCGGTCCTCAGCCTCGCCAAGACCCGCGTCAAGACCACGAACGCGGCGGTCCCGGTCAAGTCCGACCCGAACACCACCGGCACGGCGATCTACGCCAAGCAGGGCTCGCCGGTGATCGCGGTCAACGACGGCAAGATCGTGAAGATCGGCGACAGCGCCAAGCTCGGCCGCTACATCGAGCTCCAGGACGCGACCGGCAACACATACACGTACGCGAACCTCGGCTCGATCCCGGCGCTCTACCCCGTCCCGAAGCCGCAGCGACTGAGCGCCACCTCGATCGCCAAGGCCCTGCTCGCCCCGTCCGCGCCGGCTCCCAAGGGGCCCGCGAGCGCCGGCTCGCAGCAGGCGACTCCGACCGTCAGCACCTCGAACGCCTCCAAGGCGGCTAACAGCGCCCCGATCTCTCTGCCCGTCACGCCGGCCGCGACCACGACCCCGGCCGCACAGCCGACGACGACGAGCGCGGCGCCGGCCGACACGGCGACGATCAGCACCCCGATGGTCAAGGAGCGGCTGTTCGCGAACCCGTCCCGACCCGCCTCCTACGCAGCCGGCGGCAAGCTCCAGGTCACGAGCAGCGCCCCGCAGCTCGCGAGCTTCCAGGACTACTTCTCGGACGTGCTGCACCTCGCGAAGAACCAGTACACGCTCGAGCCGCTGAAGGCCGGCTCGGTCGTGGTCGCCGGCACGATCCTCGGGCGGCTCGGCGCCGGGACGGCGACCGATGCCTCCCATCTCGAGTTCATGATCCAGCCGGCCGGCAAGGATGCGCCGTACATCGACCCGAAGCCGATCCTCGACGGCTGGAAGCTGCTCGAGGCGACCGCGGTCTACCGCGCCGCCGGCGTCGATCCGTTCTTCGGCCGCGACGCGAAAAGCCCGACGATCGGGCAGATCCTGCTGATGTCCAAGGAGCAGCTCGAGGCCCGTGTCCTCGAAGACCCGAATGTCCAGATCTACGCCTGCGGCCGCCGCGACATCCAGTCCGGCGCGATCGACCGGCGGATCCTCGCGGTCATCGAGTTCCTGTCGGCGTCCGGGCTGAGGCCGGATGTCTCCGGCCTCAAGTGCGGCGCCTCGAGCAGCGGCTCGAACGGCGTCGACAGCGCCGGCTCTTCCGGCGCGAGCGTCGATATCGCCGCGATCAACGGGATCCCGATCCAGGGTCACCAGAGCCCGGGCTCGATCACCGACGTCACGGTCCGGCGCCTGCTCACGCTCCAGGGCGCGATGGCGCCCGATGAGATCGTCTCGCTGATGAGCTACAAGGGCCAGCCGACCGCGCTGTCGCTGCCCGATCACGCGAACCGGATCCAGATCGCGTTCACCCCGCTGTACGGCGTCAACAAGCAGCTCTCGGCCGAGGTCGGCAGCGTGCTGCAGCCTAGCCAGTGGACGCAGCTGATCAACCACCTCAGCCAGATCAGCGAGCCGATCGTCCCGATCGCGCCGAGCAAGTACGCGATCAAGACGCCCGGGCAGTAGCCCTCGCCGGCTAGCCTCGCCTCCCGCGATCGCCCCCCTGTTCCGCTTCAGCCAGTTCGAGATCCCGTGGGGACTCGGTCCGCCCGACGGTCGGTATCTGATCCGGCGCGAGGGGGCCGGTCCCGACGGCGCTCCCTCGCACGTGCTCGTGCTCGCGACGCTCGGTGCCCGGAACCCCCCTCGATTCGGGCCTTCCCGGCGACAACGTAAGGTTCTACCTGAACCTGAGCCTATGCCCGTCAGCACCTCCAGGGCGACGATCGTCGACGTCGGCGACCCGTTCGGCACAGCCGGGCAGGCCGCTGACTGGCTGGACCGCGCCGGCGAGTCCGAGCTCGAGGCGGGCCTGGCCGTGCTCAACCGGGCGCTCCACGCCTACCGGATCGCCTCGGCGGATCCTCACGCACACGGCGTCGGTCGCCACGACATGCTGGTGGCTCGCCTTGGATATGGCGCGGGCGAGCAGGTCGCCGACGGGCTGTGGACGGACGCGCGCGAGCTGATCGACGCCGCCCGGCGCCGCCGCCGGCGGATTCCGGTCGCGCAGGCCCGTCTCGCCGCGCTCCTCACGGGCCGCCAGACCGCGCTGGCGTGCGAGGAGCTGGCTCTCCGCGGCCGGCTCGACCTCGACGAGGGCCGGGATCGCGCGGCGGCCCTCCAGATCCTGGCCGCGCTCGACGCGGCGCTCGCCGAGCTCCCGGCGAGCACCGTCGCCGCCGAGCTCGCCGACCGCGTGCGGGAGCTGCGCTCGCTCCACGACGGGGTCACCGCGGCGGCTCGCGCGGTGCTGGAACGCCCGCTCGACGCCACGGAGCGCGAGACGACGGCGTTCGCGCTTGGCCGGATCGAGGCGGCGCTCAGGGCGCGGGTGGCGGCGCTTCCGGGATAGCGAGCCCGAGCGCGTCGAGGACGGCCTCGAGCTCCTCGACCACGTCGCCTCCCATCCGGACCGCGGCGCGGCGGTCGAGCGGGGTGCGCCCCTGCGTCAGGATCGCGATCCGGCCGCCGCTGGACAGGGTCGTCTCGGGCAGCTGCGCCACCGGGTACACCTCGAGCGAGGAGCCGATGCACAGCATCAGGTCCGCGCGGGCGGCCAGTGCCTCGGCCCGCATGAGCGCATCGACCGGGAGGTACTCCCCGAACAGGACCACGTCGGGCTTGAGCGGCTGGCCGCACTCGCACCGCGGCACCCCGCCCGGATCCCCCGCCTGCCGCGAGCGCACGTCTCCCAATTCATATCGTGAACGGCAGACAAGACACGATGAGTGGGCGATCGTCCCGTGGACCTCGACGAGCGACTTCGTTCCGGCCCGGGCATGGAGCCGGTCGATGTTCTGAGTGATCACCGCGTCGAGCATTCCCGCCCGCTCGAGCTCGACCAGCGCCATGTGCGCTCGGTTCGGCCGCTTGTCATCGAGCGTCTGAAACCGCTGCCCGTAGAAGCTCCAGAACTGCTGTGGATCGCGATGGAACGCGTCGATGTGCGCCACCTCCATCGGGTTGACGTTGGCCCACACACCGGTCCCGGGGGAGCGAAAGTCGGGGACGCCCGACGGCACCGAGATGCCGGCGCCGGTCAGCGCGACGACCGATCCGGCAGCTTCGATCAGCCGCGCGAGCTCGGCGGCCGCGCTCGGGGTCGCGCTCATCTGCCGCCGAAATGGGGCTTGCGCCTCTGGAGGAACGCCGAGATCCCCTCGCGGGCGTCCTCGGACGAGAACGCGGTCGCGAACCCTCGCTTCTCGGCCTCGATCCCGGCCTCGATGTCGCCCGCAGCCGAGACTCGCTTGATCTGCTCCACCGCCAGCGGCGCCTGCTCGGAAAGCCGGCGCGCCCACGCCAGCGCAGTGTCGAACAGCTGCTCGTCGGCGACCACGACGTTGGCCAGGCCGAGCGCACAGGCCTCGTCGGCGCCGATCGGATCGCCGGTCAGGTTCAGCTCGCGCGCCCGCGCCTCGCCCACCAGCCGCGGCAGCCGCTGGGTGCCGCCGAAGCCCGGGATGATCCCCAGGCTGATCTCGGGCTGGCCGAACATCGCCGACTCCGCCGCGATCCGGATGTCGCACGCCATCGCGAGCTCGCAGCCGCCCCCGAACGCCGCCGCGTTGACCGCGGCGATCGTCACCACCGATGAGGTCTCCATCTCGCGGAACAGCGCGTGCACGTTGTTCAGCAGATCCTTGCCCGCGGCGGCGTCCATCGTCGCGAACGCCTTGATGTCCGCGCCGGCGCAGTACAGCAGCGGGTTGGCCGATGCGACCACGAGCGCCCGCGCTGTGCCCGAGGCCCGGACCTCGTCCCACAGCTTGCGCAACGCCTGCACGAGCGCGGGGGAGATCGAGTTCGCGGGCGGGCGGTCGAGCCAGGCGATCGCGACCTGACCGCGGCTCTCGAGCTTCACCGGGGCGTCCGCCCAGCCCTGATCCGGGCGTGCGTACGGGAAGAAGCCCTGGCCGGTCTTCGTGCCGAGCCGGCCCTGCGCGACCAACCGCCGCAGGATCGTCGGGGGCTCGAACCCCTCCCCCCACTCCACGGACGCGCGCTCGAGCCGCGCCAGCACCTCGTCGAGGCCGAGCTGGTCGGCGCGTGCGAACGGCGGCGGGATGATCCCCGCGCCGGCCATCATGCCGAGGTCGATGTCCTTCATCGAGGCGACCCCCTCCTCGAGCACGAGGCAGCTCTCGACCAGCGCCTTCAAGGTGAAGCGGTCGACGAGGGCGGCGGCCTCCACCTCAGCCTCGGTGCTCATAGAACCCCTCCCCGGTCTTCGCTCCAAGCTTGCGTTCGGCTACGAGCTCGCGCATCCGCTCGTGCACGTGGAAGCGGTCGCCGTAGGAGTCGCGCAGGTGCTCGGCGACGTGCAGGACGGTGTCGAGCCCGAGCAGGTCGCTCAGGTAGAACGGGCCGACCGGCGCCGCCCTGGACTCGGCCACGAGCCGGTCCAGCTCCTTGACGTCGATCCCGGTCTCCTCCTGGAAGCGCCAGAGCTCCGAGACGCTCGAGTTCAGGATCCGATTGACCACGAACCCCGGCGCCTCGCCGCAGCGAATCGCGGTCTTCCGGATTGCCTGCGCGAAGTTGACCGCGGCCTGCGCGGTCTCCGGTGAGGTGTCCTCGCCCTCGATCACCTCGATCAGCCGCATCACCGAGGCCGGGTAGAAGAAGTGAAACCCGACGACCTTGTCCGGTCGGCTCGTCGCGAGCGCCATCTCGGTGATTGACAGCGAGGACGTGTTCGAGGCCAGGATCGCGTGGCCGGGGGTCACCTCGTCGAGCTCGGAGAACACCGTCTGCTTGATCTCGATCCGCTCGGGCACGGCCTCGATCACGAAGTCGACGTCGCCGAACGATTCGTAGCCGGTGGCGCCGGCGATCAGCCCGAGCCTGCGCTCGAGCTCGCCCGCGTCCAGCTTCCCGCCGTCGACGCGCGCCTGCCACAGCGACCGGGCCTTCTCGAGGCCCAGGTCGACGAACTCCTGCTCGACGTCCTTGAGCACGACCGGGATGTCGGCGTTCGCGATCACCTGCGCGATCTCGCCGCCCATCGTTCCCGCGCCGACGACCGCGACCTTGAAGACGAACATGGCGAGAACGCTACCCGACTGTCGTCTAGAGCCGCTAGGTCGTTGAAACCTTCACGGGGCTGTCATCTTTTCAGGCCGCGATAGCGGCCTGTTTTATCAGTACGCTGATAGTCAGCGCATGACCGAGACGCTCCCCGAGAACATCGAGCCGTACCTGGGGATCTCGCCCAAGGCGTATGAGCACCCCGCCGACCGCGCCGCTACCGCCGCGTTGAAAGCGGTGCCGATGCTCGACACGGTCGTGCGCAAGCTGGTCGAGTGGCGCTACGAGCGGGCATTCCGGCAGTTCTTCATGGGCAACTCGGTCAGGATCTCCGAGCATCAGCTGCCCGAGCTGTGGGCGGCCCACCAGGGCGTCTGCCGGATCCTCGACATGCCCGAGGTCTACGACCTGTACGTGACCTCGCCCGTGCCCGGCACGGCCCAGGCGATCGGTTCGGGTAAGCCGATGATCGTGATCGACGCCAGAGCGCTCGTGAACCTCCAGTCCGGCGAGCAGCGCGCGCTGCTCGGGCACGAGGTCGGCCACATCCTCTCCGACCACGTGCTGTACATGACCGCGCTCAACATCCTGCTGAGCGCCGGCACCAACCTGCCGTTCTTCCTCGGGATGCCGTTCCGGGCGGTCAGGGCGGTGCTGCTCGAGTGGTACCGCGCCGCCGAGCTGAGCGCCGACCGCGCCGCGGCGCTCGTCGTCCGTGATCCCCAGATCGTCTGCCGACTGCAGATGACGCTCTCCGGAGCCATGCACGTGACGGACCTGAACCTGGACGCGTTCATGGCTCAGGCGATGGAGTACGAGGCCTGGGACGACCCCAGCGACCGCGTGCGCCGATTCTTCAACGAGCTGGGAAAGACCCATCCGGACTCGGTCCGGCGCGTGTCCGAGGTCCTGAAGTGGGTACAGGAAGGCGAGTACGACCGGATCGTCCGCGGCGAGTACCGCACCCGCGACCAGGACTCGAACGTCCGCGAGGAGGCGAGCGACGCCGTCGAGTTCTACGCGGAGCGCTTCCGGACGATCTTCCGCGAGATCGGCGACAACCTGAACAAGGCCGGCTCCCAGGTCGGGGGCATGGCCGAGCAGCTGGCGGACTGGCTGCGGACGCGCAGCGGCGGATCCGGTGGCGGGTCGGGCGGCTCGTCGGGCGGTGGCCGGTCGTCCGGCGGTGGATCGGGCGGTGGCCGGTCGTCCGGCGGTGGATCGGGCGGTGGCCGGTCGTCCGGCGGTGGATCGGGCGGTGGCCAGTCGTCCGGCGGTGGATCGGGCGGTGGCCAGTCGTCCGGCGGTGGATCGGGCGGTGGCCAGTCGTCCGGCGGTGGATCGGGCGGTGGCCGGTCGTCCGGCGGTGGATCGGGCGGTGGCCGGTCGTCCGGCGGCGGAGTGTTCAGCGACAGTCCGTTGGACGACGGACCGTTTAGCGACGGACCGTCCGACGGCGACGCGGACTGAGGGCGTCCCGCTCGCCACCCCGCCGCCGGCTCGCCACCCCGCCGCCGGCTCGCCACCCCGCCGCCGGCTCGCCACCCCGCCGCCGGCTCGCCACCCCGCTGGCGGCTCGCCACCCCGCTGGCGGCTCGCCACCCCGCCGCCGGCTCGCCACCCCGCCGCCCTCTTAGCGCTCTCGCGCCGGCGCACGAGCTCGGGACCTGCACAACACGACAATCGGTCCGGGACCGCGAGGCCGTGACGGGTTGCGCGCGATTATCGTGCGTAACTCGGCAGGGCCGGGGCGGGTGGCGTCGATTGTCACCTTATGCAGGTGATTTCGGCGCCTCGGATGGGCTCCGGGCGCTAACTCGCCGCTCTCTTGACAAAACGACAGTCTCCGATATATCGTTAATACATCGTTCCAAGTTTTCAGGAGGAATCATGAGTCACGAAGATTGGGCCGCACCGTGGCCGTTCTTGAGCCGGCTGGCAGCGATGAAGGCTGCCTCCCGCGGCCGCCACGGCCGCTATTCCGGGATGGATGACCTCGATCGGCTAGCCGCGCTGCGCCACATGCGCCACGGTCCCCCGTTCGGCGGGCCGATGTGGGGCGGCGGCGGGCCGTTCGGTGGCGGGCGCGGGCGCGGGCGCCGGCGCCGCGGCGACGTCAGGGCGGCGGTGCTGATCTTGCTCGCCGAGGAGCCCCGCAACGGCTACCAGTTGATGCAGACGATCGAGGAGCGAAGCCAGGGGTCGTGGCGCCCGAGTCCCGGCTCTGTGTATCCGACGCTCGCCCAGCTCGAGGACGAGGGCCTGATCCGTGGGATCGAACGGGACGGGACCAAGCTGTTCGAGCTCACCGACGCAGGCCGGAAGCACGTCGAGCAGCACAGCGGTGGGCCGGCGCCGTGGGAGGAGAACGAGGATCCCGACGGCCGTTCGCTCCCTGAGATCGCCTCGCTGATCATCCAAATCGGCAAGGCGGCATGGCAGGTGGCCCAGGAAGGCGATGAGCGCCAGGTCGAGAAGGCGTGCGAGACGCTCGCCGAGACCCGCCGGGCGCTGTACGGGATCCTCGCCGAGGACGGCGGCCCCGCCGAGGACAGTGACGCGACCGCGTAACGTGTATGAGTGAGATGACGGGCGGGAACGGCACCAGGGATATCGCGGCGCCGCTCGCGATCGAGGTCCGCGAGCTCGTCAAGAACTACGACGAGGTCGAGGCGGTGCGCGGCGTCAGCTTCGAGGTCGCCACCGGCGAGGTGTTCGGCTTCCTCGGGCCCAACGGAGCCGGCAAGACGACCACGATCAACATGCTGTGCACGCTGGCCAAGCCAACCTCCGGGTCGGCGAGCGTCGCCGGCCACGACGTCGTCACCGAGCGCGACGACGTCCGCCGCAACATCGGGCTCGTGTTCCAGGACCCGACGCTCGACGGCTACCTGACCGCCGAGCAGAACCTGCGCCTGCACGCCGAGCTCTACGGCGTCGAGTCCGGACTCGTCAAGCCTCGCATGCAGCAGGTGATGATGATGGTCGGGCTGTGGGAGCGGAAGGACTCGCCGGTCGGGACGTTCTCCGGCGGTATGCGCCGCCGGCTCGAGATCGCGCGCGGCCTCATGCACTCCCCGCGCGTGCTGTTCCTGGACGAGCCGACGATCGGCCTGGACCCGCAGACGCGCCGCTCGATCTGGGAGTACATCGGCGAGCTCAAGGAGCGCGAGGAGATCACGATCTTCATGACCACCCACTACATGGACGAGGCGGAGTGGTGCGACCGGATCGCGATCATGGACCACGGCGAGATCGTCGCGCTCGACGAGCCGCAAACGCTCAAGGCCGGCGTCGGGACCGACCGCGTCACGATCCACACCGACGACGACCAGGCCACGATCGCGGCGCTCGCCGAGCGCTTCGGGGTCGAGGGCCGCGTCTCCGAGGGGGCGGTCAGCTTCGGCGTACCCGAGGGCGAGCAGTTCGTGCCCCGCCTGTTCGCCGAGCTCGGCATCCCGATCAAGGCGGTCAACGTCTCTCGTCCCACGCTCGACGACGTGTTCATGTCGTACACGGGCAACACGATCCGCGATGCCGAGGAGGACCAGTCCAAGCATCGCAACCGGGTGATGATGCAGATGATGCACGGAGGTCGGCGATGAGCACCACGACCGGACCGCCCGAGTCCGCGACGACCGTCGAGGTCCCGCAGGTTCCGATCGTCCGGGTCACGGTCCCCAAGCGCAGCCTCGCCTCTGAGCTCCGCGCGATCAAGATCGTCTGGCGCCGGGAGATCATCCGCTTCCGCAGCGACCGGCTGCGAATGGTCACCACGCTCGTCCAGCCGCTGCTGTTCCTGTTCGTGCTCGGATCCGGCCTCCAGCAGCTGTCGGCCGCGAGCACCTACGGCGTCAATCTGAAGACCTTTATTTACCCGGGGATCCTGTGCATCTCGGTGATGTTCACGGCGATGTTCTCGGCCGCGTCGATCGTGTGGGACCGGGAGTTCGGCTTCCTGCGCGAGATGATGGTGGCGCCGATCCGGCGGAGCTCGATCGTGATCGGCAAGGTCATCGGCGGTGCCACCGTGGCGAGCTTTCAGGGCGTGATCGTGATCTGTCTGGCGGGATTCGTCGGGGTTCCGTACAAGCCGCTGATGATCATCGGCATCTTCATCTTGCAGCTGCTGCTCGCGTTCGCGATCACGGCGTTCGGGGTGATGATCGCGGTCAGGATCAAGCAGATGCAGTCGTTCATGGGCGTCATGCAGATGATCGTGATGCCGATGTTCTTCATCTCCGGCGCGCTGTTCCCGGTCGCGAACCTTCCAGGCTGGCTGGCGGTCCTCAATCGTCTGGACCCGCTCACCTACGCCGTCGATCCGATGCGGCGGCTCGTGTTCAACAACCTGACGATCTCGCCGCAGGCGCGCGCGGTCCTCGATCCGGGCGTGACCTGGTTCGGCTGGCACGTCCCGGCCCTGCTCGAGGCCGGCATGATCGTCGCGCTCGGACTGAGCATGCTCGGGATCGCGATCTGGGAGTTCAGCACGACGGAATAAGCCGGCGCTTGAGCGGCGCCACCGACATGTACCTTCTCGACGATCGCCAACCGCCAGGGCGAGGTCAACAAGCAGCTGACAATGATCGATCGCGACGGAGCTGACAATCCAATGATCGCGACGGTGTTCCAGGCGGCCCGGCGCCGCTGCCGCCTCCCCGATCTCGAGGAGGCGGCAGCTACGCTCGGTGCGCCGATCGCGAGCCGCGTTACGCCTTGGCGGGGGCGGGTTGTTCGACCCGGCGCGGCAGGAGCGTCTCTCGCGCGATCACCAACCGCTGAATCTGTGCGGTGCCCTCGTAGAGCTGGAGGATCTTGGCGTCGCGCATCAACTTCTCGACCTTGTACTCCTTGATGAAGCCGTAGCCGCCGTACACCTGCACGGCGTCGGTCGTGACCTCCATCGCGGAGTCGGCCGCGAACCGCTTGGCGTGCGAGGACTCGAGCGTATTTCGCTTGCCCTGGTCGAGCAGCACCGCCGAGTGCCACACCGCCAGGCGCGAGAGGTGGACCTTGGTGGCCATGTCGGCGATCAGGAACTGGATCGCCTGGTGCATCGCGATCGGCACGCCGAACTGGACGCGCTCCTTGGAGTACTCGATCGCCATCTCCATCGCCGCGCGCGCCACGCCGGTCGCCATCGCGGCGACGCCCGGGCGCGTCCGGTCGAGCGTCATCATCGCGATCTTGAAGCCCTTGTTCTCCTCGCCGACCAGGTGGTCGAGCGGGATCTCGACGTCGTTGAACGACACCGTCGCGGTGTTCGAGGCCCGCTGGCCCATCTTGTCCTCGTGCTTGTCGACGACCACGCCGGCATCGCGCGGCACGACGAAGCAGGAGATTCCGCGATGTCCGGCCTCCTTGTCGGTCTTCGCGTACACCGTGTACCAGTTGGCGTACTCACCGTTGGTGATGAAGCATTTGGAGCCGTTGATGACCCACTTGTCGCCCTTGCGAACCGCGGTCGTCTTCATCCCCGAGACATCCGATCCGGCGTCGGGCTCGGTCAGGCAGAACGAGGCGAGCAGCGGAGCGTCGGACAGGCGCCCCAGGTACTCCTTCTTGACCTCGTCGCTCGCGGCCAGCAGGACCGGAGCGGTGGCGAGGCCGTTGCACGTGACCGAGGTGCTGATGCCCGAGCAGCCCCACGCGAGCTCCTCCTCGATGATGCAGCCCTCGAGGTACCCCAGACCGGGCCCGCCGTACTCGGCCGGGAAGTGGTTGTTCATCAAGCCGAGCTTCCAGGCCTTGTCGATGATCTCCTGGGGCCACGTGCCGTCCTTGTCGTATTCCCAAGCGACCGGACGGATCTCCTTCTCGGCAAAGTCGTGCGCCATCTCGCGCATGCTCTGCTGCTCGTCGGTGAGGGTGAAATCAACCACTTTGGGTCCTCTCCTTGAAAAATGCAGCGATAGATTGACTAGTCAGTCAACACCCTGATGATACCCGATGAACGGGCGGTCGGAACCTGATTTCGCACCAAATCGGCCTCCGGCGGACCGGGATGCGCGAGACTTGATCGGGTGCATTCCGCGTTCAGCGTCGTCATCTGGGTGGTTTGCGTGCTGGCGGTGCTGATCGCGTTGGCTGCGCTGATCTTCAGCCGCAACACGTGGGAGGACTACGGCAAGGGCAGGTTTCTGATGGATCGCGAGTCGCCCGGAGATTCGCGGCCGGGATCGGGCGCGGCCGTGGCCGAGCGCGACCTCGAGATCCGCCAGCTGCTCGACGCGCGCAACGCGCGGCGCGCCCGTCGGGGCGAGCCGCCGGTCGACGTCGACGAGGAGCTATCGCGCCTCACTGCGCCGGCGCCGGCAATCGACCAGGCGCTCCGCGAGGAGATCCGCCAGCTCGTCGTCGCCCGCAATCACCGCCGGGTCCGCGCCGGCAAGCCGCCGCTCGACGTCGAAGCCGAGATCGAGCGCGAGATAGCCGGCCTGAGCGGGTTGTGAGGTAGGCTCCCGCTCGATGGCCGATCCGCGACGCTACGAGCTCGAAGAGCTGATCAACCGCCCGGGGACCTACTTCAATCCCCAGACCGAGGTCCTCGTCGTCATCGACGACTCACCCGAGCTCGACGCCGAGATCTTCAACATGGAGGAGTTCGAGGGCGCCGACTGGGTGCTGATCTCCGACGAGGTGCCGGTCGACGAGGACCGACGCGACGAGCTGCTGCAGTCGTTCCAGACCCGTCACGCGCCGGCCGGGGGGGCGGACCCCGACGAGGAGCCCGAGGAGTACGAGGAAGAGATCGAGGAGCTGGGCCGCGACTAGGCCGCCCGGCCCCTGGTCCGACTAGCCGCCGCTGCCGAGCAGCGACGCGCACTTCTGCATCTTGGCGACGTCACCGTTGGCCGACTGGATGCACTTGCTGTAGCGGGTGATGTTCTTCGCGGACCCGGTGCTCGCGGACCCGGTGCTCGCGGACCCGGTGCTCGCGGACCCGGTGCTCGTGGTCCCGCCTCCGCTGGCGCTCGAGCCGCTGCTGCTGGCGGTGCCGCCGAGCGCTCCCGCGGCCGCGCTCTGGAGCGCCTGCATGAACCCGCTGGCCTTGCTCTGGAACTCGCTGAACGGCCGCACGACGCTCGGCGCCTTGATCGTCTGCGGCTGGTTGAGTTCTGAATACTGCATGGTCAGCGAGATGTCGGCGGACTTCATGCCGCCGAGCTCCGAGGACACCGAGCCGGTGACCGGCAGCGTCAGGCTGATCGTGAGCCGCCTGATCGTGTGGTCGCTGGTCCCGGTCCAGATATCCACGCCCGGATTCCTCACCGCGGCGGCGATCTTGCTCCGGTCGGCGGCCGGGATCCCTGACTTGAGGCTGCTCGCGCCGGACACGCCGAGCGAGGACGCCTTCAGCAGGACCGTGTTCACGTCGCCCAGCAACGCGTTGACGCTGACCCCGGCGTGGATGTGCGTCGTCTGCGCGCCGGCGACGTTCTCGGTCCCGACCACCGTGGGATGAGTGAGCCAGTGGAGCGGCTGGATCCCCAGCTTGTTCAGAGCCCCCGACCCCGTGCTGGACCCCGTGCTCGAGCTCGAGCTCGGCGAGGACGCCAGCTGGGCGAAGCTCGATTCGAGCTTCTGGAAGGTCGCCTGCGGCATCTGGTAGCTCGTTCCCTGGAGCGTCACGTACCCGGCTGTGCCGGTCGAGATGATCCCGAGCGAGACGCTTCGGCCGAGCGCGCTGGCGCTCACGGTGAAGTTCGACTCGGGCAGCCTGCCGGTGCCGCGGGTCTGGAACGGGCCGCCGAAGCTCAGCGTGATCGGCCCACTCAGCGTGCCCGACCCGGAGGGATCGACCGTGAGCGACAGGTTCAGGTTCCCGCTGGCGACCTTGTGGGAGCCGCTGAAGGTCTGCTTGAGAACCGTGTTCGGGTCGGTCGACCCGCTGCTCGCACTCCCGCACGCGGTGACGCCGAGGCCCGCAAGCACGACCAAGATCATGCCCCTGAATGCTGTTCTCCGTGGATGCATCGCGTCCTTCTTCTTCTCAGCCCCTAAGCGAATGTAGCAGCCGATCATTGGCCTCGCGCCGGTCGCAAGCGCCTAGACTCGCGCGATCATGACGCCGCGAACGATCCTCTACACGGGGAAGGGCGGGGTCGGCAAGACGTCCGTCGCGGCCTGCACCGCGCGCGCCTGCGCCGCCTCGGGATTGCGCACGCTCGTGATCTCGACGGACCCCGCGCACAGCCTGTCGGAGTCTCTCGGCGCCGAGCTCGGTGGCGAGCCGCGCCCTGCCGGCGACCGGCTGTGGGGGCAGGAGGTCAACGCCCAGGACGAGATGGAGCGCCACTGGTCGGGCGTCCAGGACTGGCTCGGCGAGCTGTTCGTCGAGCGCGGCGTCGACCGTATCTCAGCTCAGGAGCTGACGGTGCCGCCGGGCATGGACGAGCTGTTCTCACTGCTGCGCCTCCAGGCGGCCCACCGATCGCCGGACTGGGACGCGATCGTCGTCGACTGCGCGCCGACCGGCGAGACGCTCCGGCTGCTCTCGTTCCCGGACGTCGCGCGCTGGTGGATCGAAAAGGTGTTCCCGCTCGAGCGCCAGATCCTGGCGGCGGCCCGCCCGCTCGCGCGGTCCCTGCTCGACATCCAGCTGCCGAGCCAGGCGGTGTTCGCCGACATCCGGCGGCTGTCGAAGAACCTGATCGAGATGAACGAGATCCTCCGCGACCGCAGGCGCTGCACGGTCCGCCTCGTGATGAACCCGGACAAGATGGTGATCGGCGAGGCGATGCGCACGTTCACCTATCTCAACCTGTACGGGTATCTGACCGACGCCGTGATCGTCAACCGCATCTTCCCCTCCGAGGTCGGCGACTACTTCGCCGGCTGGCGGCGCGTACAGGAGGAGCATCTCGAGCTTGTCCGGTCGGCGTTCGCGCCCGTGCCGGTCCTGTGCGCGCCCTATTTCGACACCGAGGTGCTCGGGGCCGGCATGCTCGATCGGCTCGCGCACGCCCTGTTCGAGTCCGGCGATCACGATCCGGCCGCGGTCCTCTACGACACGCTCAGCCAGGAGCTGCACGTGTCCGAGGACGGCGCCCAGCTCCGCCTGCTGCTCCCGTTCGCCCGCAAGGGCGACATCTCCCTGAAGAAGATCGGGCTCGAGTTGGTCGTCGGCGTCGACGGCCAGCGCCGGACGATCATCCTGCCCTCGGCGCTCGCCGCGTTTGCGCCGACGGCCGCAACGTTCGAAGACGGCACCCTCGAGGTGACCTTCCGGGGCGCACACGATGCCTAGCACGCCTGAGCCCGGCGGCGGCCCCCCCTCGCCGGAGGACCCCCTCCGGCGGCTTGAGCTGCGCCTCGACCAGGCGTCCAAGACGGCCGAGCGTCTGATGGCGCAAGCGGCCGCCGAGGCCGCGGCCCGCGCCGGCAACCCCGGCCCAGGCGCCTCCCGTGCCGGCAACCCCGGCCCGGGCGCCTCCGGTGCCGGCAACCCCGGCCCGGGCGCCTCCGGCGCCGGCAACCCCGGCCCGGGCGCCTCCGGCGCCGGCAACCCCGGCCCGGGCGCCTCCGGCGCCGGCAACCCGCCCCACCCACCCCCCGCCGGCTGGCAGACCTCCGACGAGGACCCGCGCCCAAGCTACGTGCCCGAGCTCGATCCCCTGGTGGCCCTGGTCCAAGCCGTGCGCGACCTGATCCCGCCGGACCTCCAGCGACGCCTCGCCGCCGCGCTCCGGGAGGTGCTGCTCGCGCTCCGCGCCCTGATCGACTGGTATCTCGAGCGGCTCGACCGCCGGCGCGAGCAGGGCGTCGAGGTCCAGGACATCCCGATCCTGTAGTTGGGCGCTGCCGCCGCCCGTACAATCGGGCTGTGGCAGGCTTGCGGGCATGACCGAAGGGCCCACCGCCGCCGGCGGCCCCGGGATGACTCGGATCGTCCGCGTGTGGAGAGCGCTGCCGCACGAGCCCCGGCTCGCCGCATTCGCCTCGCTCGCGCTGTTCCTGACGCTGTTCCTGCCGTGGTATCAGGTGACGCTGATCGCGCCGGCAAAGACCGCGACGCTGCAGTCGGCAAGCGCCTCGATCACGGGGTGGGGTGCGTTCTCGTTCGTCGAGGCCGCGGTGCTGATCGTGGCCGCCGGCGTCCTCGTGCTGCTGTTCCAGCGCGCCGAGGGGCGCGCGTTCCATCTGCCCGGCGGCGACGGTGGCGTGATCACGGCCGCCGGCCTGTGGACGTGCGTGCTGATCGTGTGGCGGATCTTCGACAAGCAGGGCGCGACCACCAACGGGCCCGCCGCGACCACGTCCGGGATCGAATGGGGCATCTTCGTCGCGCTCGGCGCGGCCGCGTTCCTCGCGTACAGCGGCTCGCGGATCCGAGCCGCCCACCGCCCCGAACCGCCCCTCCCAGGCGAGGACCGGGAGCCGGCAGGCTCCAGTGCGCGCGCCGCGACCGCACGCCCGGCCGCGACCGCACGCCCGGCCGCGACCGCACGCCCGGCCGCGACCCCACGCCCGGCCGCGACCCCACGCCCGGCCGCGACCCCACGCCCGGCCGCGACCCCACGCCCGGCCGCGACCCCACGCCCGGCCGCGACCCCACGCCCGGCCGCGACCCCACCGAGGACGGCCAAGCCGCCGCCACCGCGCCGGCGGCCCCGGCCCTCCCCGTCGGATCGACCCGCCCGCCCCGACCGCAGCTCGCACATGAGCCCGCCGCCACCGGAGGCCGCGCCCGACCGTCCCCGCCGGCGAGTGTCCGCCGCCGAGCTGTTCGAGCGCGTCGTCCCGGACGACCCGCCGACGATGCCGTTCGGCCGGGCCAAGCGGGCGGACGTGGACGCGACGACGCTCAGGATGAAGTCCTCTCCCCCGCCGGACGAGCTCTCGCCCGACGAGCAGCTGACGATCCCCCGCGGCGACGAGGACGACACGCAGCGACTCGACCGCGACTAGCCGGCGCCAGCGCGGCGCGCGAGTGTCTGCGCGAGCCTGACCAGCACCCAATTCGAGCTCCCGAAACACATTTGTTGCCGGTGCGTACCTGTATTTTGACTTTCGACCCATGCACCCCAACGAACCCGCCAACGAACCCGCCAACGAACCCGCCACCGCCGCCGACCTCGCCGCCGGCCTCCGCGAAGTCGGCTACCTCCCCGGCGACTCGACCGCGCTCGTCTCGTTCCTGGCCGTCAAGCTCGGCAAGCCCGTGCTCGTCGAGGGACCGGCCGGCGTCGGCAAGACCGAGCTCGCCAAGTCCCTCGCCACCTACCTCAACAGAACCCTTGTCAGGCTTCAATGCTACGAGGGCCTCGACGAGGCCAAGGCTCTGTACGAGTGGAACTACCGCAAGCAGCTCCTCCGCATCCAGACCGAGTCCGCAACCGCCGGCTGGCAGGACGTCCAGGAGGACATCTTCGGCGAGGAGTTCCTCCTCCCCCGGCCCCTCATGACCGCGATCGCGAGTCCTGACCCCGTGGTCCTCCTGATCGACGAGATCGACAAGACCGACCAGGAGTTCGAGGCGATGTTGCTCGAGCTGCTCTCGGACTTCCAGATCTCCATCCCCGAGCTGGGGCGAATCGAGGCCAAGACCCAGCCCGTCGTCCTCCTCACCTCGAACAACACGCGCGAGCTGACAGAGGCGCTGAAGCGCCGCTGCCTCTACCTGTGGCTCGACTACCCCGACCTCGAGCACGAGCTCCAGATCGTCCGCCTGCACTCCCCGGAGCTCGACGAGACGATCGCCCGCAAGCTCGTCGAGATCATCCACCAGATCCGCCAGCTCGACCTCAAGAAACCCCCGAGCATCGCCGAGTCGATCGACTGGGCTCGCACGCTGCTCCTGCTCGGTGCGAACGACATCGACCACACCACCTTCATCGAGACGATGAGCGTGATCGTCAAGCACCGCACCGACCTCGACACGGTGGCAGCCCGGGTCGGGGTGACGCTCCAGGACGCAGCGACCGATGCCCGCCCCGCGGCATAGCGCCATCTACGGCGGGATCCCCGACCGCCCGCCCGGCAACCTCGACGGCCAGCTCCTCTCGTTCGCCGAAGATCTCCGAAGCGAGGGCGTCGCAATCGGCACCTCAGAGATCCTCGACGCGTTCGAGGCCCTCACGCTCGTCGAGTGGACCTCCCAAGCGGACTTCAAGCAGGCTCTGGCGACCACCCTGGCCAAGTCCAACGACGACCAGAGAGTCTTCGACCTGGTGTTCGAACGGTTCTTCTTCCGCGCCGCCGAGGCCCAGGCGGCGCGACGCAAGATCACCGAGGCGAACATGGGCGGCGACCCGCCGTCGGACATCAACCTCGACACGCTTCGTCAGCAGATCGCGGCGGCGCTCAGGGACGGCTCGGACGCGGCGCTCCGGGACCTCGCCCGCCTCGCGCTCGCCGCGTTCGGTCGCGGCGAGGGCTCGGGCGTCCTCGGCGTCGACGTGCAACGCATAAGACGCGCCCTCGGCCTCCGAACCGAACCCCAGCCCGACCTCCCAAGCGATGACCCCCGCCGCGAAGGCCTCCCGAGAGAACAGCTCAGACGCTTCGAGCAGCACCTGAGACGGGAGCTCGAGCGAAACCTGATCGAGCGCACCTCGAGCCTCCCCCCCAAGCGCCCGCTCAACGAGCTCGACCGGACCCTCCCAAGCGGCCCGATCCAGGATCTCGCGGCCGTCCACCGAGTGGTGGCGCAGCTCAAGCGACGCCTGGCCACCCAGGGCCACGAGCTCAAGGGCAGAAAGCACCACGCCCACGTCGACTTCCGCAGGACGATGCGCGCCTCGCTCCAGACCGGCGGCGTCCCGATCGCGCTCAAGTACCGGCCAAAACGCCCACGACGCCCCGAGATCTTCGTGCTCTGCGACGTCTCCACCAGCGTCACGAGCGCATCCACGTTCTTCCTCTCCGTCCTCCATGCGCTCCACGACGCGTTCCGCAAGCTCCGCTCCTTCGTATTCATCGAGCGGATCTCCGAGGTCACCGAGGTGTTCGAGCGCGAGCGCGACTTCCGCGCCGCCAGCGACGCGATCTCGAGGGACGCCGGCGTCGCCGACATCTCCGGCTACACCGACTACGGCCGCGTCTGGCTCGAGTTCCTGACGCTGATCGAGGACGAGCTCCATCCCCGCGCCACCGTGATCGTGCTCGGCGATGCCCGCACCAACGGCCGCCCGCCCAGAGACGACGTGTTCGCCGCGATCACCGCCAAGGCCGGGCGGACGTTCTGGCTGAACCCCGAGCCGCGCCTCTACTGGAACTACGGCGACAGCGTGATCGCCGCGTACGAGAAGCACTGCACGGCGTTCGAGTGCTGGCGCACCGACCAGCTCGAGGAGTTCGTCAAGGCGCTCACGCGACCCGAGATCGCGTAAGCGCCCAAACTAAACGCCTACACCGGCTGCGCCACGGCCTCCAGGAACAGGTTCGCCAGCCCCGCCGCTTCGCTCTCGCGCGCCTCGGCCAGCGAAAGGCCGGACCCGTCGAACAGCCCGTCGGCCTCCCAACGCGCGGGATCCAGCGACACCGCGTACGGGTTGATCTTCTCGTCCTCCGCCGGCGCCGCGTCCCCGAGATTCGACGCCGCGCGAGAAAACGCGAGCACCGCGAATCCCTCCATCAGCGCGACCGTGGAGGCCAGCCGTTCCCTGACCTTCTCGTCATCGAAGCCGCCGGCCATGTCCACGTGGCGCTGGTACATCCCGGGGAACGCCTGCGTCGGCACGATCGCGCGCCGCCACTCCCTGTTCTCCAACGCGTTCCACTCGCGGTACATCGCCTCGAGCCGCCGGGTGATCGCCCAGATCCGCTCGAGATCAGGCCGCACCGAAGCCATGAAACCCATATCCGCGTACTTGTCGTGGAAGAACAGCAGGCACTCTGTGCCCCAGTAGAGGATGTTGTTGGCGCAGATCTTGACCGTCATCACCATCGCGTTGTGCCAGAACTCGTACTGGCCCTCGTACTGAGTGAGATTCACGTTGTACGTGTTCAGGTACAGGTCGTCGAACGCGCGCGCCCGCTCGGTCACGTCCTCCCCGTCCAGGAACCGGCACACGAGGTCCGTCGTGAGCGTGTTCGAGATCGCGATGAAGTCAGACCCGGGCGAGTAGAACGGGTCCAGGAACGCACCGGCCTCTCCGACGAGCGCCCAATGATCGCTCCCGGAGTAGCACTGCTTGCACCCGTAGGAGAAGTCCGACACCTTCAGGAAGTCCTCGACCTGGTCGAGCCGCCCGTCCAAGGCCTCGCCGAGCTGGGGCTCGTACCGCCGGATCCAGTCCAGCGCCCCATCCAAAGTCTTCATTTCCTCATACGGGTGGAACCGCGGGTCGGCCACGATCCCGATCGAGATCGGCCCGGACGACAGCGGAATCAGCCACACCCAGTAGCCCTGTCCGCACAGATGGTTGGTCGAGAACTTGCGCAGCCCGCGCTCGGACATCCGCCCGAAGAACTCCTCGTCGTCCGGGTCGGCCCAGTCCTCGATGTCGAGGCCGCCGTCGAGCCTGAACCAGGCCGAGTTCACGATGTGCCCGTTCTCCTCCAGCAGATCGAGCTTGCGCTTCAAGATGAACGCGCGACCGGCCGCATCCACGACCCAGCGCGCGCGAACCTCACGGTCCTCGCCGTCGTAGGTGACGTGGATCGTGTGGCCGTCGGCACTGACCTCCACATCCTGGACCCGGCAGTTACCGAACCGGTCGACGCCGGCCGCGACACACCGGTCGCCGAGGTAATTCTCGAAGCGCCCCCGGTCCAGCTGGTAGCTCGGATGGTCGAGCGGCTTGTTGATCCCCCGCTCGATCCGCTCCGCAATAGACGTATTCCCGGCGGCCGGGAACCACCAGCGCAGCCCGAACTTGTGGAGCTCGTCGTTGTCCATGTGCTCGCGCGCGCCGACCATGTCGGCGAAGTAGTGCGCCGACACCTCGACGGTCGACTCGCCCACCTTGAACGCCGCCTCGGGCGCGAGGCCCTTGCGCTTCTCGGCGATGAAGATGCTCGTCTCCGGACGGGCCTGCTTGAGCTGAAGCCCGAGTGTCAACCCGGCCAGGCCGCCGCCGAGGATCGCCACGTCGTAGCTGTCAGCCGGCTGCCTATCAGTGCCCACGTTGCTCTCCTTGTTGCGAAGTTTTCACGTCCACTCTCGAACTAAGCCGCCACCACGGCTCCGCGCGCCTCGAGATCCATCTCCTCGATCCCCGGCAGCATCTCGAGCGCCTGAACCAGGCTGATCCCGTCGTCTGAGTACAGGCCGTCGGCCTCCCACTGCTCGGGGTGCAGGCTGATCGCCAGCGGGTTGATCGGCCGGTTCTCGTCCGGCTGCTCGGAGAGGTTCCTGGCGGCCCGGTGGAAGATCCAGACCGCGAGCGCCTTGAGGTACTGAACGTTCTTGCGCGAGTTCTCGAACACCTCATCGCCCTCGGCCGGATGGGCCATGTCTGCCTGCGCCGCGATGTACGGGGTGAGCTGCCTGGGCAGGACCGAGACGCCCTCGAACGGTGTCTGCTCGATCGCGTTCCAGTCGCGGAACAGCTGCTGCATCCTGGGCAGCATCTGGATCGCGTCGTGGAGCACCTCGCCGAGCCGCTCGATGTCCTCGGGCTTGCGCATCCGCTCGTGACACCACGCGTTCCCGATCCCCGAGAAGTACGTCGAAGAGTCGTAGACGAACTTCGCGACCATCACCTGTGGGTTGCCGAACAGCTGGTAGTTGTCGCGGTACAGGTGCGCCGTGGTGTTGAACAGGTTCAGGTAGAAGTCGTTGTAGAACTCGACGAGGTCGGTGACGTCCTCCCCGTCGAGCTCGCGCTCGATCAGCTCGCAGCTGAACGTGTTCGAGAACGCGATGAAGTCGGACCCCGGCGAATACAGCGCGTCCAGGAAGCCGCCCGCCTCGCCCACCAGCGTCCAGCGGTCGGGCGAGAAGAAGCGCGTCGACCCGTACGAGAAGTCCTGGACGCGGAGGAAGTCGAGCACGTCCTCACGCCGCCCGTCGATCTCGGCGTGAAGCTGCGGCTCGTTGCGCTTCATCCAGTCCATGAACCCCTCGAAGCTGTTGATCCCCTCCCACGGGTGGAAGCGCGGGTCCGCGCACACCCCGATCGAGATCGGCCCGGACTCGAGCTGGATCAGCCACAGCCAGTAACCGGGCTGGATCAGGTGGCTGGTGGAGTGGATCCGCAGGCCCTTCTCGGGCATCCGGCCCAGCCACTCCTCGTCGTCGGTCCAGTCCTCGAAGTCGAGCCCGCCGGCGAGCCGAATCCAGGCCGCGTTGCATTGGTGGCCGGTGTCGACACCGTCCCCGAGGTCGAGCTTGCGCCGCAGGATGTTCGCGCGGCCGCTCGCGTCGACGATCCACCGCGCGGTGACGCTGCACGTCTCTTCCTCCTGGGACATGTGCACCGTGTGCGCATCCGCTCCGAGCTCGACGTCCTGCACGCGCCAGCCTCGGAACGCGTCGGCGCCGGCCTTGCGCGCACGGCGGAACAGCTCGTTCTCGAACCGCCCGCGGTCGATCTGATGGGTGAACGCGTCGAGGTGACCCGGCGTGCAGAACTCGACGCGCTTGGTGATGTCCGAGTTGTCGCCGGCGGGGAGGAAGAACCGCAGCCCGAGCTTGCGCTGCTGGTACTTCTCGAGATGATCGCGCATGCCGACCATCTCACGGTAGTAGTAGGCGCCGATCTCAACGCTCGACTCGCCGACCTTGAACGCCGCCTCGGGCGCCGGCTCGGTGCGCTTGTCGGTAACCAGCACGCGGGTGTCGGGGCGCTCACGCTTGAGCTGAATCGCGATCGTCAGCCCAGCCAGGCCGCCACCGAGGACCGCCACGTCGTAGTGGCCGTGCGGTGCATCGATCGCCTTCAACTCGAGCATCGACGCCGAACGGTCGTCTGCCATCAGCTCCTCCTCGGTTGGTCGGGGTCACAAGTGGCGGCTGCGCGTGCGATCAGACGAGTACCGCTCGGCATCGCGGGCCCCCGCAGCCTGACACGACGAGCCATTGCCTGGCACCGACCCATGCGCCGGCCAACTGTCGTCGGCGTCTCCCAGCCCCGGTTACAACCCCCTCGTCGGTCCACGTCCGATCGCATCATGACGGAACCCCGATCACGCTGCAACTTGCGCGGGTTCGCAGTTCATGCGCCGGTAATGGGCCTCGCTTCGCGAGGCATCCATGGGGCCGGACACCCCGTCCGGACGGGGAACGTGGTCCCACGGACGCCGCCGTAGGCGGCCCAACCGGGAATGACGCTCGCGGAAGGTTGCGGGGGTGCGGAGCTGCTCAAAACAGTTGGTTCTCGCCGCCGAACACCGCGCTGACCGATCCGTCGGTGAAGATCTGGCGAATCGTGTCGGCGAGCAGCGACGCGCACGACAGCACGACGACGTTGTCGGGCGCCCCTTCCCGCAGCGGGATCGTGTCGGTCACGACCACCTGCTCGAACGCGGAGTTCGCGAGCCGCTCGTAGGCCTGCCCCGAGAACACGGGATGGGTGCAGGCCGCGAACACCCGCGCGGCCCCCCCGTCGAGTACCGTCTGGCCGGCCGCGGTCAGCGTGCCCGCGGTGTCGATGATGTCGTCGAGGATCACGGCGGTCTTGCCGCGCACGTCGCCGATCACGTAGCCGACCTCGGCGACCTGCTGTGCGGGCCGCTCCTTGGTCATCAACGCGAGATCGGCGCCAAGCATGTCGGCGAACTTGTGGTTGAGCTTCACGCGGCCGACGTCGGGGGCGACCACCACGAGGTCGTCCAGCTCGAGCCCCGCGAAGTACTCGGCGATCACCAGCAGCGCGGTCATGTGATCGACCGGCTTGCGGAAGAAGCCCTGGACCTGACCGGCGTGTAGGTCGATCGTCAGCACCCGGTCGACGCCCGCGGTCTCGAGCAGCTGCGCGACGAGCCGGGCGGTGATCGGCTCGCGGAGCGCCGACTTCTTGTCCTGGCGGGAGTATCCGTACCACGGCATCACCGCGATCACCCGGTGCGCCGAGGCGCCGACCGCGGCGTCGATCATCACCAGCAGCTCCATCATCGCGTCGTTGGCGCTGACCCCGGTCTCCGGGTTCGAGCAGGTCGGCTGCACGATGAACACGTCGGCGCCGCGGACCGACTCGTCGAACCGGCAGTAGACCTCGCCGGCCGAGAACGTCTTGAGCGTGATGTGGCCGAGCTCGATCGCGAGCTTGTGGGCGATCGCCCTCGCCAGCGCCGGATTGGCCCGCCCGGAGAACAGCATCAGCTTCTTGCCGGTGACTATCGGCAGGCTTCCAGATGCGCTCCGCGCCTCGCTTGTGTCCATGTGGGGCGTGAGTCTATACGCGCTCCGGGCGGCCGCTGTGCGGATTCGGCGCCTTGAGAAGCCGTCGCACGACCCATACACGAGCAGACGCTGGCTCGTGTTGCTTTTCGACGAGCGGCGGATATAGGCTTGCCCGGGGGTGTTTACGGCACGATTGACACGTTCCCCGTGAACGCCAACGGGACCGCCGGCGCCGCGGTGCCCTCGGACTCGTCTACCCCGGTGCCGTTCTCGGTCGGCTTCGACAGCGGCGACCACCCCATCATCACGACGCTCGGCAACCCGTTCGCGTTCATGGCGGGCGCGCTCGAGTCCTACTCGATCGGCCCGACCGGTTCCCTGACCCAGATCGCGTCCGCGAGCACGGTCGGTTACGCGCCGTGCTGGGACGTGGAGTCGAGCAACCGGAAATACGCATACATCGTCAACGCCGACATCCTCGGTCCGGCGGCCCCGTCCGTGTCGACGTTCAGGCTGTTCGGCAACGGCCACTTCACGTATCTCGGCCATACCCCTAGGTCCGGCGCCGAGCCGCTCCAGACCGATATCGCGCTCAGCCGCGACGGCAAGTACATGTACGTGGTGTCGCCCATCGACGACCGCGCGTACACCGGCGTCAACATCAGCCACATCGACGTGTTCAAGATCGGCCCCAACCACAAGCCGACGCTTATCCAGCAAACCCCGTTCAGGCTCGCTCAGGGCCTTACGGGTGCCGCGGCGAGTTAGCCGCAAGTAGCCGTGGGTCGAGGGGTGGGCGCGCGCCCACCCCTCGCCGGCCGGTCGTTGATGCGGGCTTCCGGGACTCTGCCGCGAGTTTCCTACCGCAGCTGCGCTAGCCTGTGGAGGGGCATCCCTGCCCAGGGACTTGTGGGACATGGGGTCCGGGCGGTAGCGTTCGGCGATCTCGCATCGAGGATGAACACGCCGTCGCCGCGGAACGATTCGTCGTGGGCGGCAGATAGGCCGCGCTGGAGCATTTGCCCGCGTTTTGCGGGCTCGTATATGATCGCGCCGCGGCTGGATCGACACGAAGGGAGCACTTTGAGGGCTAGATCAATCGCAGTCGTTGCGACTGCGGCATTCGCGGGGGCATTTATGGGCATCGCGCCCTTGAGTGCCGCCGCCAAGACCAAGCAGACGAACATCGCCTGCACGGTGTATCTCACCGAGGTGCACGGGACTGTGCTGAAGGGCGCGGACAAGGGTCCGATGTCCTGCTCATCGCCGCTCCGGGATGGCACGCAGAGCGACACGTTCACGATGAAGTTCAACAAGGCCAAGACAGGTGGGACCGGTCTGGTCAAGTTCAAGGACCAGTTCAAGGGCGGCACCGTCTCCGGCACCTGGAAGCTCACCTTCAAGATCCCGGCTGCGGCCCCGCCGTCCCTCGCCTTCCATGTCACGTACACCGGAGGCACCGGCCAGTTCAAGGGCATCACCGGAACGGGTAAGGGCGGAGGCCTCCTCTCCGGCGAGAAGAACGGGTCATTCCAGTACTCGGTCAAGGCGCTGGTGCCGGCCTCGAAGACCTCCAAGACCAAGGCTAAGGTCGTTGGACACTTGTACTCGCAGAGCAACGGTCTCACCGCCAACCAGATCGTCATCTGGAACCGCTACTCCGACGGGAGTGTGAAGTTCGGCGGGACCGTCAACACCGGCGGCATCGGCGCGGCCCAGCAGCAGCCGGGTTGCACCGCGACGTGTCCCCAGCTGGACACCGACTACGAGGTCCAGCTGACACCTGATCGCAGTTTGCTGTTCGCCGTCAACGCCGGCAGCAACACGATCAGCGCCTTCCACGTGGCGGCGAACGGCAGCCTGACGCTCGCCGGGCAGACATCCTCGGACGGGGTGTTCCCGTTCAGCCTCACCATCCACGGTAACGAGCTCTACGTGCTCAATACCGACAGCACCAGCATCGCCGGCTTCACGTTCAACTCCGCCGGCACGGTGACACCGATCCCTGGATCCATCCAGAAGCTGACCAAGGACGCGACGCCCGGTTTCTCGCGGCAGATCGGCTTCGACAACACGGGCAAGCTGCTGATTGTGACCCTGCTGTTGGCGCCTGAGATCGACACGTTCGCGGTCAACTCGAGCGGCGTGGCCGGTCCCGCGAGCGAGGTGGCCTCGCAGAATCCGTTCCCGTTCGGCTTCATCTTCGACAAGGCCAATCAGCTCGTGGACTCGGAGGTCACGTCCATGACGGGAGAGGGCTCGACGGCCACCTATTCGGTCACCAGCACCGGCAGCCTGGCGCCGATCGACTCGAAGTCGTCGTTCGGAGCGCTTCCCTGCTGGTCGCTGGTCTCGCCGAACCAGAAGTTCGCGTTCGTGGTCAACACCGGTAACGGTGCTCCTCCGGGATCCACCATTGCCTCGTACACGCTGAGCGCGTCCGGGAAGCTGAAGTTCCTCGGCGTGAGCCTCCCGCAGAAGAACGAATACCTGAAGACGGACGAGTTCATCACGCCCGATGGCAAGTACCTGTACGTGGTGGGGCACCACTCCACCTCGTCCGCCGGTCCGGCTACGGACAGCTACCTCGATGAGTACAAGATCGCCAGCAACGGCGTCCTCGTGCCCCTCGGGTCCACGTCTGCCGCCGGCATCCCACTGGGCACGAACGGCCTGGTCGGATTCTGAGTTAGTAAGCCAGCAGTAATCAGAGAGGGCCGGCGAGGTTCGCCGGCCCTCTCTCTTTGGCTAGGCGGCCTTCAGGTTCAGCTCAGGAGGACGAGCCGAGCGGTGCTTCCGCGTCCGCCTGGGCCTGGCTCGCGGTGGAGCCCTTATTAGCCTCGGCCTGGCTCGCGGTGGAGCCCTTATTAGCCTCGGCCTGGCTCGCGGTGGAGCCCTTATTAGCCTCGGCCTGACCCGCGGTGGAGCCCTTATTAGCCTCGGCCTGACCCGCGGTGGAGCTTTTATTAGCCTCGGCCTGACCCGCGGTGGAGCTTTTATTAGCCTCGGCCTGACTCGCCGTGGAGCCCTTAGCCTCGGCCTGACCCGCGGTGGAGCCCTTAGCCTCGGCCTGACCCGCGGTGGAGCCCTTAGCCTCGGCCTGACTCGCCGTGGAGCCCTTAGCCTCGGCCTGACTCGCCGTGGAGCCCTTAGCCTCGGCCTGACTCGCCGTGGAGCCCTTAGCCTCGGCCTGACCCGCGGTGGAGCCCTTAGCCTCGGCCTGACCCGCGGTGGAGCGCTTATTAGCCTCGGCCTGACCCGCGGTGGAGCCCTTAGCCTCGCGCTCGGCCTTGGCCAGCGCGAGCACCTCGTCCACCGGCCACTGGTCGTAGGCGTGCTCGCCGTACTTGCTGGCGACGATGCGGCCATCTGAGGCGATCAGGAAGTCGCCGGGCAGGCCGGTCGAGCCCCCGCCGGGCTTGACCGGTGGCGCGTGCTCCTTGCCGCGGATCGTCGCGCCGATGCTCCGGGCGAGGCCGCGGAAGATCGCCGGCCACGCGCGCGGGCTGAGGATCGCCCGGGGCTTGGCCTCGACGCCGAACTCGGCGTAGAGCTTCCTGTCCGGGTCAGGGATCACGTCGAACGGCAGCTCGGCCTGGTACTTGCGCAGGTCGTCGGCGCTCGAGTGGAACACGACCACCTCGCGCACCCCTGCGGCGCGCAGCTCGTCGCTGCGCACCACCACCGACCGCAGGTGCAGGTTGCAGACGGGGCAGCCGGCGAACCGGCGCAGCTCGAGGTGAACCAGGTGTGCCGGGTCCGGAACTGGCACTGACTCACCCGACAGAGCCTGGAGCTGATGCGGCGCGATGGTGTCCCCGGCGTTCAGATGTTGGCTACCGGTCGGATCAGTCATGGACCCCCCAATCGTTGTGCGTGCCTGATAGTGGCGGACGAATGCGCGCCGCGACATCCTACCGAGGGCCTCGTCGGTGGATCAACCAGGCCCGCTTGACGGGGCGCGCTCGGCCCGCATACGCTGCGTCGATGACCGAAGGGGCTAGCTGATGGCTCGCGACCCAAGGCTGGCGCAGAGCCAGCTGTTCTCGGGACTGAGTCCCGATGAGCTCGAGGTCGTGCTCGGGCGAATGCGGGCACGCGAGCTCGCGCCCGGCGAGCAGCTCTGCACGGCCGGGGACCCGAGCGACCGCATCTGGCTGATCACGGGCGGCCTCGTCAACTGGAGCGCAGGAACCACCGCCGGCGGTGGCGAGATCGAGCTGCGGATGCGAAAAGGCGACGTGATCGGCGCTCAGGATGCGATCACCGGAACCGAGCGCACAGCGACCGTGGCGGCGAGCACGATCACCCAGGTGCTCGAGCTCGACGCCTCCGACCTGCTCGAGCTGGCCGCGCGCTTTCCGCGCATCTTGATCAATGTCATCCAGACTCAGCGCGAGCGGCTGTTCCGAGCGAGCGCACGCAGCGCGGCGCTGTTCAGCGCCAGCGTCCGCAGCAGCTCGAACCGAGGAGAGGAGATCGGCGTCATCTCGGGACCGTCGCTCAAGGGCGTGGTCTCGACCCTCGTCGCGGCCGCTCGGACCGCGAGTCCGCGACCGGTCACGGTGCTGGATCGGTCGCTCTCGTTCGCCGGCGCTCTCACCGCATCCGACGAGCTCGCCAGCGAGAACGACACCGTGCTGATTCCAAGCGAACTCGATCCCGACACGCTCGGCGTTCTGCTCGACGAGGTAGACCGCGTCGTCGCCCTGGTCGGAAACGCCGAGGAGGCCGCCAGCCTGGGCCGCGTCGCGGCGGCCGCCGAGGGGCGGCGGCTCGAGATCGTGCTCGTCTCCGACGAGGCGCGCGAGGCGAGCCGGATGTGGTACCCGGGAACGCTCGAGCTGGTCGTGCGCGACTGCCCGCGCCAGGACGGTTTCCCGCTCGCCGATGAGGATGTGGCCTGGATCGCTCGTCATCTCACGCGAACCAAGCTGGGCGTGGCCCTCGGTGCGGGTGGAGCGAAGGGGTATGCGCACGTCGGCTTCCTCCAGGTCCTCGAGGAGGAGGGCTACGCGGTTGACTACGTGGGCGGCAGCAGCATCGGCGGGTTCGTCGCCACCCAGCTCGCTCTCGGTCACGGTGCCGCCGCGATCGACGCGCGGTTTCGCGCCGCATTCAGCCCCGAGAACGTCGGCCAGCTGTTCAAATCTCCGCTGGTCGGATCGGCCGGACTCGAGACGCTTACCGGGCTGCTCAAGGAGGCGACCGCCGGAGCGTTCTTCTCGCACACGAAGATCCCGCTCGTGATCCTGGCGGTCGACCTGACTGCTCGGGTTCCGATCGCCCAGCGCCGCGGCCCGCTGTGGGAGGCGCTGCTGGCAGCACTGTCGGTGGCCGGCGTGTTCCCCACCCAGGAGCGGGACGGGCATCGGCTGATCGACGCGATCGCGCTCGTGCCGGTTCCGACCGCGGCCGTGCTCGAGGACGGCGCCGACATCATCGCGGCGGTCAACCTGCTCGGCGCCGAGGCGCTCGAGCAGTGGCCGGGAGTGCCCGATGACCCCGAGGAGGAGCCCAAGAAGCCTCGCCGGCGCGGTCCGCTCGACACGATGCTCGAAGCGATGGATCTCAGCCAGCTCGACACCAGCGCACGCCATGCCGCCCTGGCCGACGTGGTCGTCACCCCTCGTTTCGGCCCCGCCGAGTGGCGGGATTTCCACCTCGCCGACCTGTTCTTGGCCTCTGGGCGCGAGGCCGCGCGCGAGCAGTTACCGGCGCTCCGGGCTCTCGCCAAGCCGGTCGATCTCGAAGCCGCCGGGCGCGAAGCGAGCCTCCTCGAGACCGAGCGCCACGCCCGCGCCGGGTGAGGCGGGCGGAGGTGGGCGGGCGGTGAGCGGGCACCGGGTGGGTCGCCTGGCGGCGGGGGTGGTGGGTGGGCCTCTTTCCACGGGCATGACTAGCTGTTACAGTCGCGACCATTCCGGGGTCGACCGAGGGACCATCGTTGTGCTTGGAATGGGGGTAGCGCTACTTCAGCAGCTGCCGCGGATTCTTCGGCCGCGGCGCCGCGCGCAGTTCGTGCCCGAAGCTTTCGGGTCGGGCCGTGCGCGATGAGCGCGCCCACGACGCAATCCACCGACGCCCGCCTGGCAGAACCCGGTGGCGCCGCGAGGGTCAAGGTCTGCGGCATCGTCGAGCGCTCGGAGCTGGACCTGCTGGCCGCCCAGGGCGTCGACTTCGTCGGGCTCTGGTGGGGAGTGCCGGGCGGGCCCCACGACCTCGAGCGCGAGCGCTGGCGCGAGCTCGCGGATGCGGCCGCGGCCACCAAGGGCCTTACGCCCGTGCTGGTCACGTTCTCCAAGGACGCCGAGCAGCTGCGCGAGACGCTCGAGGGCTCGCCGGTACGGTGGATCCAGCTCCACGGCTACCCGACTCCGGGGACGATCCGCAAGCTCAAGGCGATCGCGGTGGGCGGGGATCGGGTCCGCGTGATCAAGGTCCTCCACGTCCGCGGCGGCGAGTGCGTCGAGGCCCCGCTGCTCTCCTCCTACGAGAAGGCCGGCGTCGACGTGTTCCTGTTCGACGTCGTTGCCGAGGATGGCCGCGTCGGCAGCACCGGGCAAGCGATCGACCCGGCTGTGGTGGCTCCGCTCGCGGACAAGTTGTCCCGGCCGTTCCTGCTCGCCGGCGGGCTCTCCGCCGCCAACCGGGCGGACTACGAATCGCTCGCGGCCCATCCGAAATTCCTCGGGATCGATGTCGACACCAACGCCCGCACCACAGATGGGAAGATCTCATCTGAGAATGTCGAGGCGATCAGCCGGGTCTGGAAGCAGCCGGCCGAGAACGGTGACGAAAATGCCTAGCGTGTTCACGAACGCACTCCTGGCCGGGCGGCTTCCGATCATCATGGAGGTCAAGCGCAACGACGGCGAGGGCGCCGAGCTGATCGGTGACCGGACGATCCCGGAGATCGTCGACCAGTACGTCGCGGCCGGCGCGCCGTGCATCTCGGTGGTGACCGGCCGCTGGTTCGGCGGCGACGACCGGATGCTCGAGGAGGTTGCGGGGCTGACCGACCTGCCGCTGCTCAAAAAGGACTTCATCACGCGCGAAAGGCAGATCGTCGCCGCCAAGGAGATGGGCGCCTCGGCGATCCTGCTGACTGCGAAGATCCTGCCCTCCAAGACGTTCCAGCACTTGATCGAGCTCGCGCTCGCCAACGGACTCACGCCGTTCGTGGAGATCGTCGACCAGGCCGAGCTCGACAGCGTGGTCCACCCCGAGGACTGCATCATCGCGGTCAACAACAAGGACATAAACACCCACGAGCGCGAGCCCGGCGACATCGACACGAGCCGCTCGCTGCTCGAGGCGACGCTCGCGGCCGGCACACCGTGCCCGGTCAGCGCGAGCGCGATCCTCGACCCGAGGATCGCGGCCGAGCTGGTCGACTCGGGTTTCAAGGGCCTGCTGATCGGGACCGGCCTGCTTCGCGCCGACAGCATCCAGGGCTGGGTCGACGAGTTCGAGCGCCACCGCGCCGAGCTGGAGGCTCTTGTATTAGCCGCCCGCCCGCCCACCCACCCACCCACCCACCCTCTCTCGACATGAGCCAGACTGCCACGCAATCGATCGCCGACCACTTCGCCGAGCAGGCGCAGCGCCAGGGGCAGGCGCCGGCGCTGATCTGGGAGGGCGAGACGATCTCCTACGGCGAGCTCCAGCGGATGGCTGACGCCTCGTTTGCCGAGCTCGAGGACGCGCGCCTGCCCGGGGATCGCCCGGTCGGGATCCGCGCCAAGAAGTCGCCCGAGGCGATCGGGCTGATCCTCGCGTGCCTGCGAGCGGGCCACCCGTTCCTCCTCCCCTCGATCGAGCTCGCCTCCGAGACGCTCGCGGCGCTGTTCGCACAGGCCGGCACGAGCCAGGTGCTCTCGCCCCATGGGCCACGCAGCCAGAGCGCCGCGAGCCTGCGCGCGCTGGTCGACGACGTCCGCGCCCAGGACGACGGGGGCGTGGGGTCCAAATCGCAGTGGCCGCCCGCGGGAGGGACCGACGACATCACGTTCATGCTCACGACCTCGGGCTCCACCGGGCTGCCGAAGATCGTCCCGCTTACCGCGACCGGCGTCGACGCGTTCACCGACTGGGCCGCGACGCAGTTCGAGATCCGGCCGGGCACGGTCGTCGCCAACTACGCCCCGCTCAACTTCGACCTGTGCCTGCTCGACATCTGGACCACGCTCAAGCACGGCGGCTGCGTCGCGCTCGTCGACCAGGACCGGGCCACGCAGGGCGCGTACCTCGCAGACCTGGTCAACGACCGGCAGGTGAACGTGCTCCAGGCGGTGCCGATGTTGTATCGCCTGCTGATCGACGTCAACCGCGAGGACGGGCGCACCTTCCCGAGCGTCCGGCACGTGATCACGACCGGGGACAAGATCCCGGCCAGCTCGCTGGCCGAGCTTCCCAAGCTGTTCCCGCTCGCCCGGTTCTACAACGTTTACGGCTGCACCGAGACCAACGACAGCCTCGTCCACGAGTTCCTCGGGCTCGCCGACGGCAACGTACCGTCGAACATTCCGGTGGGCCAGCCGATCCCCGGCGTGATCGCCAGGGTCCAGTCCGGGGACGGCACGGCTTTGGAAGGCACCGGAACCGGCGAGCTGATGGTGTGGACGCCGTTCCAGACGCGCGGCTACCTGAGGGCGGACCTGAACGAGGGGAAGTTCGTCTCGCTCGAGGACGACCAAGACCGCACGTACTACAGGACCGGCGACATCGTCCGCCGCCACGAGGACGGCACGCTGACGCTCGAGGGCCGCGCGGATTTCTACGTCAAGGTCCGTGGCGTCCGGGTCTCGACGCAGGTCGTCGAGCAGGCGATTCAGGAGCACCCGGCGGTCGTCGAGGTGGCGGTGATCGCCGTCCCCGACGAGCTCGCCGGCGCCCGCCTCCACGCGATCGTGCGACGCGAGCTCGACGTCAAGCTCAACAGCCTCCAGCTACGCCAGCACTGCGCCACCAGGCTGGCTCGCACCGAGATGCCTTCGACGATCCAGATCGTGACCGAGCCACTGCCCAAAACATCAACCGGAAAGGTCGATCGCAAAGCGATCATGGCCGAGCTAGAGAGGAGTCGTGCGAATGGATGAAACCACCGCGAAGATCAAGGCGTTCATCGTCGAGGAGTTCATGCCGGATGTGCCGGTTGAGGACCTCGAGGACGACTACGACCTGCTGACCGGCGGGGTCGTGGACAGCCTCGGACTGCTCAAGGTGGTGGCGTGGCTGGAGGACGAGTTCGACATCGGCGTGGACGACTCCGAGCTCGGTCCCGACAGCTTCCGCACCGTCGCTGCGATCAAGGCGTACGTGGACCAGGCGCGCGACGGAGCGCATGCCGAGTAAGACTCCTTCGGAAGCGCTGGCGGCGCTGGTCACCCAGCGCTACCCGATCTCAGAGGAGGTTTGGGGCGACTTCTGGGACCGGTTGGCGAGCAAGAGCCTGCACGCGGGCGAGGCGCTCGCGGTGCTGGCGTCGCTGACCACCCGGATCCCGGACGGCGCGTCGGTGAGCACGATGCTCGCGTCGCTGCGCGCGCGCAACCCGCAGCCCGGTACGCCCGATCGGATCACGGTGAACATCGTCGGGACGGGCGGCGGACCGAGCACGTTCAACCTGTCCACCGCCTCGGCGTTCGTCGCCGCGGCGATGGGCACGCGCGTGATCAAGACCGGGTCGCGCGCGTACGCGAGCCGCACCGGGTCGGTCGACCTGCTCGACCGCCTGGGGATCCGGCAGACCAACAGCTACGAGCAGACCGAAGAGATGCTGGACTCGTTCGGCATCGCCTGCGCCGGCCCGTTCGTGTATCCGAAGGAGCTGCGCGCGCTGGCCCGCCAGATCCTCCCGTTCGACATGAAGACCGTGGGACGGTTCTTCAACCTGATCGGACCGTTCCTGGCCGCGGTCCCGGTATCGGTGCAGATCACCGGCGTGTCGGATCACAGCGTGCTTCCGACTTTCCGCCAGCTCGTGTCCGAGGATCCGACCAAGCGCTATTGGCTGTGCTGGAACGACCTCGGCGCCGACGAGCTGCTCAGTGTCGTCGATTGCCACGTCTACGACAGCGGCAGCGGCGAGGAGTTCGTCGTGGCGCTCGCGAACATCGTCGGCGCCGGCGCCGGGGTGTTCGACGACCTGCTCCCCGTCAGCGACCTCGATTCGACCGTGCCGCATTTCCTGCGGCTGATCAGCGGCGATGGTCCCGCCGGCGCAATCGAGAGCATCAGGCTCAACGCGGCGGCGCTGGCGATGAACGGCGGCGTCGTTGATGACTGGCGCGAGGGTCTGACCCTCGCAGCTCAAACCATGGCCGACGGCGAGCCCGCGCGCCTGATCGAGCGGATGCGCGCGCACGGCCAGCAGGCAGCCGCGGTGGCATGACGGCGGGCAGCTCGCGCTTCTTCACCGACCCCCTGCCGGGTCGCCCGGGCCTGGCGCTGTTCCTCAACGCGGGCGACCCGCCGCTCGACACGTTCCGCGGGCTCGTGCTGATGCTCGACCAGGCCAAGGTCGATTGCCTCGAGCTCGCGATTCCGTTCCCGAACTCGGCCAGCGACGGACCGGTGATCCGCGCGTCGGCCGGCCGGGCGCTCGAGGATGGGGTCGATCGCGAGGCCGTGCTCGGGTTCGTGCGTACCATCCGTCCCGAGCTCAGCCACCTGAAGATTGCGCTACTGGCCGACTGGAGCTACTCGATCAAAGGCACGCCGATGCGCGAGTTTCTCGAGATGGTGCAGTCGGCCGGCGCCGATGGGCTCCTGGTCCACGGTCTGCCGCCGCGGCTGCGGGCCGACTACTACGAGGCAGCGGGCACGGTGGGCCAGCCGATCGTCACCACCTGCTACGCGACCTCCGATCCCGCCGTGCTGAGCGAGGCCGCCGAGCACGGGTCGGCCTACATCTACCTGGTCGCGGCCTATGGGCGAAGCGGAACCGTGGGGCCACCCGATCTGGGCACGCTCACGCCGGTTATCGAGACCCTGCGCAAACAGACCGATGTGCCGGTCGCGGTCGGGTTCGGGGTCAAGGACCGCAGCCACATCGACGGGCTCGGCGCCGTCGGCGCGGACGCCGCGATCGTCGGCAGCACGTGCGTGGCGCGTGTGACCGATGCGCGCGCCGCCGGGCGCGACGTCGTAGAGGATTTCCGCGGGTTGCTCGCGGAGCTGGGCCAGGTCCCAGAGTAGGTGAACAGGCAAGTCAAACCGAAAGTGAGGGGGATCAATGATCGTTCGCAAGCTCGATGACGTGAAGACGGTGGAGTGGGGCAACGGCCTGAGCCGCCGCTTTCTGCTGGAGGCCGACGGCCTTGGCTACACGGTCACCGACACGATCGTACGCAAGGGGACCACGTCCCGGCTCGAGTACAAGAACCACCTCGAGTCTTGCTATTGCATCGAGGGGAGCGGCAAGGTGGTCGAGTTGGACGGCACCGAGCACGAGATCGTGCCGGGCACGATCTACTCACTCAACAAGCACGACTGTCACGACCTGGTCGCGTCCGACAACGAGGACCTGCGGCTCGTGTGCATGTTCACGCCCGCGCTGACCGGCGACGAGGCACACCGGCTCACCGAGTCGGGCATCCACTCATCCGTGTATTAAGTCCGCCGACCGCACCCCACCCCACCCCCGCCCACCAACCCGCCCCACCCCAAAGGAGTGAGGATGGCACTGACCGCCCCAACCGGTGAATGGACCGACGAGCAGAAGGCGCTCAGAAAATCTCTGAACGAGTACTTCGACGCGCTCAACGAGGGTCACCTCGAAGATGACGCGGCAAACCGGTTCAACCGCGACAAGTGGGATCTGATCCGGAAGTCCGGCGTCTTGCGGATTCCGTTCGACCCGCAGTGGGGCGGTCTCGGCCACGACGTGCTGACGCTCGTGTACGTGCTCGAGAACCTCGGCTATGGGTGCCGCGACACTGGACTGCTGTTCGGCGCGGCCACCCAGGTCGTGAGCGCAGCCATCCCGCTTCAGAAGTTCGGCTCGAACGAGCTCAAGGAGCGCTACCTGGCCCGCCTGGTCGACGGCGAGATCCTGAGCGCCCACGCGATCTCCGAGCCGTCGGCGGGCTCTGACGCAACCGCGATGATCACCACCGCCACCGAGGACGGCGATGAGTACATCCTCGACGGCAAGAAGATCTGGATCACCAGCGGTCCGCTCGCCGACATCATCACGGTCTACGCGAAGACCGGCGCGGAGGGAGGCGCCGCCGGCATCACGGCGTTCCTGGTCCCCACCGACACCCCCGGGTTCCACGTCGGCGAGCCGATCGAGAAGCTCGGGCTGAACACGTGCCCGTTCTGCGAGCTCGAGTTCCGCGATTGCCGCGTGCCCCAGGAGAACATGCTCGGCAAGCCCGGCGCGGGCTTCTTCATCCTCGAGCACGTCATGAACTACGAGATCCTGTGCATCTTCATGATGATGGCCGGGGAGATGCAGGAGCGGATGGACCGCTGCATCAAGTACGCCAAGGAGCGCCAGGCGTTCGGCCGACCGATCGGGACGAACCAGTACATCGCCGGCAAGATCGTCGACATGAAGATCAGCCTCGAGAGCTCGCGCAAGCATCTCTACGACACCGCTCGGCGCTTCAACAAGGGCCGCAGCGTCACCACCGAGATCTCGATGGCCAAGCTGATCACGAGCGAGGCGAACGTGGCCTCGGCGCTGTCGGCGATCCAGATCTTCGGAGCGCGTGGCTACACCCGCGAGTACGGGCTGGAGAAGGGACTGCGCGACGCGATCGGCGCGCCGATCTACTCGGGCACGAACGAGACCCAGCGGGTCCGGATCGCGTCGATGCTCGGTCTGTAGCGGCCCCCGCGCTCCGGGAGGTCGGGGAATCCGCCTCCACGCGATACCAGCGCAGACGTCGATTCGGCGGATTCCCTGAGGGAATTCGGCTCCGCCAAGTAATGGCACCAACACGCTGCGAAGCCGAATTCCCCGGACAGGTCGGGGAATCCGCCTCCACGCGATACCAGCGCAGACGTCGATTCGGCGGATTCCCTGAGGGAATTCGGCTCCGCCAAGTAATGGCACCAACACGCTGCGAAGCCGAATTCCCCGGACACTTCCCGGAGGAAGATTGCGGTGGTTTACGGATGTAGTTCGATGGTAGATGCCGGATGTGCGCGGAATCCCGATCGGCTATTTTTTCGCGCGCGACCTGGCTGGGGCGGGGCTACGCTGGCCGAGCAACAATCCACAGCACGCGAGCCTAAGGGGGCCTAGATGCCGGGACAGAACGACAAGCCGCGTGGTCGCATGGTCACGCGCCTGATCACGTTCTACGCGATCCTGGCCGTGATCGGAGTTGCGGTCGTGGTGTTCGTGGTCAGCAAGGGGGGCAACGAGAAGGCCCAGCCCTCGATCGCCGGCGGCTACGTCGTGAGCGCTCCAAACCCGTGCATCGGTCCCGTGCCCAAGCCGGCGGGCGGCACTCCGCTGCCGGCAACGGCGCCAACGCAGGTGGCCGCCACCGGGCCGTCGTTCAACGTCCTCCAGTCCGGGCAGTTCGTGAACTTCACCAACAACCAGAGCACGCTCGGCGGCCAGCTCAGACTGAATGAAAAGACGCTCTCCGGCAACAGACATCGCCTGACGGGCACCGTGAACTGCGTGTCCGGGGGCAGGTCGCTGAGCCTGGACGCGATCGCGACCCCGGGAGCGAAGGCGTCAATCGTCGGAACCCTTGGAGGGCTTCCGTTCGCGGCCGCCTTCAAGACCGCGCCGCCGCCCCCGGGCGCCGCCGCGCCGCGAACGCCGACGAACCTCCAGGGCACGTTCGCGCTGTCCCCCGGGTCGACGTGCTTCGGGAGCTCGTTCTCGCTGCACGGGAGCGGCTCGAACTACACGCTCTACTCCTCGGCCGGCAAGAACCTCGGGCCGGTCACGTACTCAACCAAGACCGGCGGGGTGTTCGGCGACGTGAAGTGCGTCAGGGGCGGAATCGCCCGGATGACCGCGACGGCCAACGACCTCCAGCTTCAGAACGTCACGGTGATACCGCTGAACGCGGCCACGCCGGTCCCCTCGACGACCGCAACGGCCAAGCCGGCGCTGACGACTCCCTCCGGGCTGCCGCCGGCCGGCGAGAAGTTCACCGCGACCAAGCAGCGCTCTGATTTCAACAAGCTCGTCGCCGCGGTGTTCCTCTCGATCGCGATCGTGCTGATCGTGGCCCGCCTGTTCGGTGTCATCGCGGTCAAGTTGGGAGAGCCGCGCGTGATGGGCGAGGTGATCGCGGGCCTCGCGCTCGGCCCGTCGCTGCTCGGCGCCATCTCGCCGGCCCTCCAGGCGACGTTCTTCCCAAGTGACGTGCTGCCCGCGCTCGGGGTCGTGGCCAACCTCGGCCTGATCTTCTACATGTTCCTGGTCGGACTCGAGGTGGACCGCGGCCAGCTCAAGGGCAAGGTCGCCCAGGCCGCCGCGATCTCGAACGCGAGCGTCGCCGTGCCCCTGCTGCTCGGCATCGCGGTCGCGCTGCCGCTCTACAAGCTGATCGGCCCGCAGAAGAAGTTCGTCGCGTTCGCGCTGTTCATGGGCGTGGCGATGTCGATCACCGCGTTCCCGGTGCTGGCCAGGATCCTCGCCGAGCGGCGGATGCTCAAGCGCCCCGTGGGCGCGCTGGCGATCGCCTGCGCGGCGATCGACGACGTCACCGCATGGTTCCTGATCGCGCTGGCCACCACGATCGCCGTGTCCGGCACAGTGGGGGACGTCCTCAAGACGATCGCCGAGGCGGCCGTCTACATCCTGATCATGGTGCTGATCGTGCGGCGGATCGTCGCTCGCATGGCGGCTGCGTTCGACGAGGTCGGGCGGATCCCAGGTGCGTGGTTCGCGGGGATCATCGTTGGAGTGCTGCTGTCGGCCTACGTGACCGAGGAGATCAACATCGCGTTCATCTTCGGCGCGTTCATCATGGGCATGATCATGCCCCGCCATGCGCGGCTGAACGAGGAGATCACGCGCCGGATCGACGACTTCGTGGTGACGCTGCTGCTCCCGGTGTTCTTCGTCTACACCGGCCTGCGGACAAACATCGGCCTGCTCGACCGCCCAGAGCTGTGGCTGCTCACGCTCGTGCTGATCGCGGTCGCGATCCTCGGGAAGCTCGCCGGCGCCGCGATCGCCGCTCGGGTGTCGGGGTACGACTGGAAGGCCTCGGCCGTCATCGGGACGCTGATGAACACGCGCGGCCTCACCGAGCTGATCGTGCTCAACCTCGCGCTCGATGTCGGCGCGATCTCGAACACGCTGTTCGCGATGCTCGTGATCATGGCGGTCGTGACCACGCTGATGGCCGGGCCGCTGCTGAAACTGCTCGATCCGAAGAACCAGTACGGCCGGGCCGTCGAGGACGAGTTCGCCGACGCCGCGCTCGCCGCGGTCCAGGCGCATCCAGAGCTCCCGCTGCCGGAACGCTCGATCCTGGTGGCCCCGGAGACAGACGCCGCGATCGGTCAGCTGGTCGCGCTGGCCGAGCCACTCTCCCGCTCGGAGCCCCCGCGCGAGTTGATCGTCGCCCGCCTCGTCCGGCCGCCTCGAGGAGCCGGCGCGGGCGTGCGCGGCGGCCTGCAGTCGGAGAACCTGCTGTTGGAGCGCGCGTCGCGGCAGATCAACGAGCTGCGCGAGCGGCTTGCGACCGACGGTGTCGTGGTCAGAGGCGTCGCGCTGACCTCGACGAACCCCGGCTCCGATCTCGCCCACATCGTCGAGCGCGAGCCGGTCGATCTCGTGCTCACGGAGGGCCGGCGGCGGCTGATCGGCGAGGGCGTGCCGCTCGGCGACGTCACCGAGCTGCTCGAGCACGCCGCGTGCGACGTCGCCGTGCTGGTCGCCAAGGAGGGGGACCCGATCGAGCTCGGACCCGGCGCGCCGATATTGGTCCCGTTCGGCGGCGCCGAGCACGACTGGGCCGCGCTCGAGCTGGGCTCGTGGCTCGCCTCGAGCACCGGGGCCCCGCTCAAGCTGCTCGGCGCGGGCGGGCAGACCGACGAGGGCAAGTCGGTCACACGGATCCTTGCCGATGCCGGACTGCTCGTGCAGCAGGCGACCGGAATCGCGACTGAGCCGCTGGTCGTCGCCGGCGGCCGGGATGGCATCATCGCCGCCGCCACCGGCGCCGGCCTACTCGTGCTCGGGCTCTCGGACCGCTGGCGCCGCGAAGGACTCGGTCCGACGCGCTCGGCGATCGCCGGCGCGGCGCCCGCGCCGGTGCTGTTCGTCAAGCGCGGCACGCGGCCCGGCCTGTTCGCGCCGAAGGAGAACGTCACACAGTTCAGGTGGTCGATGGCCGGAGGGCCGTCGGGGTTGCTCGGATCCACTCGCGGTCGGTCCAGTGCGACGATGCCGACGACCGACGGTCCCTCTCCGGACGAGCCGCCGGTCTCGATCTCGTGAGTGAGCACAACGCGTTAGGGGCTGAGCGCTAACGAGGCAGCGGTAGGACGGCGGTCACGCAGGTCGGGCCGCCGTCCTCCGACACCACGCTGAGCCGCCCGCCCGCGAGCAAGGCGCGCTCCCGCATCCCCGTCAGCCCGAAGCCGGCGCCGACCCCCGCGGGGTCGAACCCGCGGCCGTCGTCCTCGACCACGATCTCGACGGCCTCGCCGTGCTGGCCCACCCGCAACGTCACGCCGCCGGCGCGTGCGTGCTTGACCGCGTTGCTGAGCGCCTCCTGGACGATCCGGTAGATCGCGGTCTCGGTATCGCGTGCCAGCCGCCGCTCGGACTCGAGCTCGATCTCGACGTCGACTCCGAAGCCTCCGATCGCCGCCTGGCGCTTGGCCAGCGACTCAATCGCCGGGCCTAGCCCGAGATCGTCGAGCGCGGCGGGCCGAAGCTCGGCGATCAGGTCGCGCAGCCTGCGCATCTCCTCGCCCAGGTGCGCGTCCGCGGTGTCGGCGGCGCGGCGCAGGGCGACGGTGTCATCCCGGGCGAGCCCGGCCGACAGGACCATCCGCACGCCGGTGAGCCCCTGCAGCGTTTCGTCGTGCAGCTCTCGGGCCCACCGCGCGCGGGCCTGGTCGGCGGCTTCGAGGCTCAGCCGCAATCGGGCCGCGGCGACCGAGCGCGCGGTCGCGACCGCGGTCGCGGCGCTCGCCGCGACCGACATCAGGAGCTGCTCGTCCTCCTCGTCAAATCTACGCTCGCCGGCGCCGTTGATCGCCGCGAGCACGCCCAGCGTCTCGCCCCGGAAGAAGAGGGGTACGAGGATCGCCTCGGTCGCGTCGGGCGCGAGCTGCTCGAGCTGGGCCGGGCCCGCGCCCGCCCCGACACGCCGCGGCGTCCCGCTCAGCAGCACCTCGCCGGCCAGGGAGCCGCCGAGCGGTAGCCGTGGCTGGGATTCCGACCGCCGCGCGCTCCCGCTCACGGCCGCGAGCTCTTCTCCGTCGGGGAGATAGACGACGAGGGTGCGGGCCGACACGATCTCCCGGCCGTGGGCGAGGATCAGCGACAGGATGCGCGCGAGGTCGGTCTCGCCCCCGACCGCCCGCGCGATCTCGGCGAACGCCTCGAGCCGGTCGACGCTGCGCGCGAGGTCCCGGTTCGAGCCCTCGAGCTGATCGGCGTACAGCGCCAGATCGCGCTGGGCGTCCTGGCGTTCGGCGATGTCCCTGCGCAGCCGGTCCGAGAAGCCGCCGACGATCACACCGGTGATCACGAACGCCGCGCCGCGAGAGATGTAGCCGAGGGCATCGACGTGCACGGACTCGATCAAGCTCCACGCCGGGACGAGCACGCACGCGATCGCAGCCGCGATCAGCCCCGCCCGCGTCCCGAACTCGATCGCCAGAACGGCTATCGGCACGATGTAGAAGTTGGCGAGCAGCGCGTCGGGGTCGTGCACCGCGAGGCGCGCGGCGAACGCAATCGCAAACAGAACCGCGGCGGCGGCGATGATCAACGCGTGCCTCTTCGGCGAGGCGCGCTTCGGCGCCGTCGCGTTCAGGCGCTCGACGACGCGACGCTGGGCCGCCTCCAGCTCGATCTGGCTGGCCCGTGTCGCGGCCGTGCTCACCGGTGGATCACCCCGTGCTCCAGCGCGTAGCGGACGAGCTCCGGCCGCCCGGTGAGCCCGAGCTTGGCCTGGAGGTTGGCGCGATGGGTCTCGACCGTGCGGGGGCTGATGTACATGCGGGTCGCGATCTCGCTGTTCGTGTGCCCAAGCGCGACCAGGCGCAGCACCTCGAGCTCGCGATCGCTCAGCGACGGATCGTCTGCGCTCGTGAGCGCCCACCCGCCGATCGCCGGATCGAGATACCGGCCGCCCTTCGCGACCGTCCGGATCGCGCGCACCAGGTCCGTCCGCGAGGCCTCCTTGAGAACGTAGCCGGCCGCGCCCGCGTTCCACGCCGGCGCCACGAAAGCCGGGTCGTCCTCCATCGTCAGGATCACGACCGCGGTCGACGGCGACGCCGATCTGAGCTCGAACAGCGCGCTCAGGCTCAGGTCGCGCCCCATGTGCAGGTCGAGCAGCACCACCGCCGGCGTGTGCTCGCGCAGGACCGCGGTCGTCTGGGCGATGTCGCTCGTCTCGCCGACCACCGCGAGGTCGTCTTCGGCCTCGAGCAGCAGGCGCAGGCCCTGGCGCACGACCGCGTGGTCATCCGCGATCACAATCGTGATTGGCGTGCTGGACACCGGTCGCGCGAGACGGTAGAGCGCGCGCCCGTTGTTAGTCAACCCTGCGCTCGAGTGGGGGTTGTTCGCGGGTCGGTTTGCACGTAGACTTTTCCGGGCGTTGTGGGGGTGATTGTGAAATGAAGCGGACGCGGCGATTCAGCATCGGCAGCGGCCGGAATCTCAAGGTGTTGTTGCTTGGGCTGGTGGCGCTCGGGGCAACCGGGCTCGCGCTGGGGGCGTACGCGGGGCGGATCCTGCGCACGCTCGACCTGAACACGGTCAACACCCGCTTCTCCGTGCGCGGCGCCCAGAAGGCGCCGAAGAACATCGTGGTCGTCGGCATCGACTCCGGGACGTTCCAGGTCATCAACAAGCAGTGGCCGTTCCCCCGCGCGGTCGAGGCCAAGGTGCTCAACAACATCCTCGCCCAGCACCCCGCCGCGGTTGCGTTTGACATCGTGTTCTCCGACGCCAGCTCGCTCGGCCAGAAGGACGACCTCGCGCTGCTCAACGCGCTCGGCAACGCCAACGGCAGGGTCGTGCTGTCGTTCCAGGAGACGAACGCGCATGGGGACGTGCTGCTGTTCGGACTGGGTCAGAAGCAATCCGTCCTGCGCCAGGCCGGGGTCCAGCCGGGGATCACGCTGTTTCCGTTCGATCCGGGCGGCTACATCCGGCGGGTGTCCTACTCGATCGACCGGCTCACCAGCTTCCCGGTCGTCACCGCCGAGACCGCCACCGGCAAGAAGGTGAAGGCCTTCTCGGGGAGCAAGTGGATCGACTACGTCGGACCCGCCGGCACGTTCCAGAACATCTCGTTCGGCGACGTCTACTCGGGCCAGATCCCGAAGAACATCTTCAAGGGCAAGATCGTGGTGATCGGTCCGACTGCCCCTTCCCTTCAGGACCTCCACCCGACCTCCACCGACCCCTTGATGCCCGGGGCCGAGGTCCAGGCGAACGCGATCTACACGGTCCTGCGCGGGTTCCCGCTGTCCGCCGCCCCGGGCTGGGTCAACATCCTCCTGATCATCCTGTTCGGCGTGACGGTGCCGCTGGTCAGCATCCGGGTGCGCCCGGTCGTCTCGATCGCGATCGCGGTCGGGCTCGGCGCCGTGTTCGCCGTTGTCGTACAGCTCCTGTTCAACGGCGGCGTAATTCTGTCGTTCGTCTACCCGATCGGCGCCCTGATCCTCTCGAGCGTGGGGGCGCTCGCGGTGCAGCTGATCACCGAGGCGTTCGAGCGGATCCGGACCGTCGACCTGTTCGCGCGGTTCGTGCCCGAGGACGTCGTCGACGAGGTCCTGAAGAGCGCCGACGGCCTGCGGCTCGGCGGGGTCCAGCGGGAGGGCACGATCATGTTCACCGACCTGCGCGGGTTCACTTCGTTCTCGGAGTCGCTGACCCCGCCGCAGGTGATCGAGGTCCTGAACCACTACCTGAGCGAGATGAGCGACGCGATCCTCGACAACGGCGGCACGCTGGTCGCGTACATGGGAGACGGGATCTTTGCCGTGTTCGGCGCGCCGCTCGAGCAGCCCGACCACGCCGACCGCGCGCTGCGCACCGCCAGGGAGATGCTCCAGACCCGCCTACCGCGCTTCAACGAGTGGATTCGCTCGGAGGGACTCGGGGACGGCTTCCGGATGGGGATCGGCCTGAACAGCGGAATGGTTATGTCCGGCCACGTCGGATCCGAGCGCCGCGTCGAATACGCGGCGGTCGGGGACACCACGAACACCGCCTCGCGGATCGAGGGACTCACCAAGGGCACGCCGCACCAGCTGCTGCTCTCGGATTCGACGCGCGAGGCGCTCATGCAGCCGGCGGACGATCTCGTGTTCGTCGACGAGGTCGACATCCGCGGCCGGGTCGCACGGATGAAGCTGTGGGGGCTGAACGAGGCCCCGACGCCGGCTCCCGCGGCAGCCGAGACCGCGCAGACCACCGCCTGAGCCTGTTCGGGATACGTACGTTTGTCGATCCGGCCGATCCGCCGGTCACGGATCGCCGCGCGTGTCCGAAACTTGACTCGATGGAGAGCTTCGTGATCACGCATCGGGAGGTCGACGAGCGGACCTGCGTCGTCGCCGTCGCGGGCGACCTCGACCTCGCGTCCGCCCCGGAGCTGAAGCACGCGCTTGTCGAGCTCCACGGCAAGGGCTACGGCCGGTACGTGCTCGACCTCTCGCAGCTCACCCACATGGATTCGATGGGGCTCGGCGTGCTCGTCGGCTTCCACCGGCGCCTCGACGACGACATGCGAATCGCGCTCGCCTGCGTCCCTCCCAAGCAGCGCAAGCTGCTCGAGCTGACCGGCCTCGATACTCGCTTCGACAGCTTTGCGACGCTCGAAGACGCAATCAGCACGCGCCCGGGCAACGCGCTGCCGTTCTGCACCGACGCCGCGATTGCACTCGGCCTCGCCTCGACCGCGATGCCGTTCGCGACCACGCGGCGAGCCGAGGCGCTCCGCTGGCTGCGGATCCTCCGGCTCCACGGCGAGGCGGCCAGAGTGCTGTGCGCACTCGGCGTCGGCGAGACGCCGCTTCCCGACGTCGATCCCGGCGACGCGGACGAACTGCTGAGCTCAGCAAGCCGCGACGACCGCGACCGGGTCACGACCGTCAGCGAGCTCGCGGTCCGGGTCGCCCGCAAGCGCGGCGCTCCCACGGTCGGCACCGGCGACATCCTGGTCGCCGTCATGTGCTTTTACGGCTCTGACTTCGACCTCGTGCTCGCGGCGCACGGCACCGACCGCGACGAGGTCATCGGCAGGCTCGACGACGCCGCCTGACCTCGGTCGGCGCTCGCGGGCCTCGTCCCCTCAGGCGGGCGGCGGTCCGGTCGGGATCTGGAACACGCCCGACGGGCTCGGCGCCCGCCGAAGCTCCTCCGGGATCTCGATCACCGCGGCCGAGAACTTGCGCGCGAGCGGCGGCGGTCCGCCCTCGGCCAGCTCCGGGGTGAAGGCGGTCACCGCCAGCGGCACGTACTCCGGCGCCACCGACCAGTCGGTCGAGCGGAACTCGCCGGCATTCTCGATCCAGCTGAGCGACAGCAGCGGCAGGATCACGACCTTCGTCCAGATCGCGATCACCCACGTGATCCAGTACTCGAAGATCGGCTGCCAGTCCGACGCGAAGTGGATGCCCTTCAGGCTCTTCGCCGCGAGGTACACGAGGACGAACTCGCCCACCGCCAGCGTGAACGTCAGCCACGGCGGCTGCCAGCGAATGATGAACGGGTAGAACGCGGTGTCGAGCGCGACGCCGATCACGAAGTACAGCCCGATCAGGATGATCCAGCTCGGGTTCTGGGTGATCAGCGAGACGATCGTCCAGATGATCGCCGGGATGATCAGGATCGCCCAACGGGTCTGGACGCGGCCTAGGACGGTCGGACACATGGCGCCTCTCCTTCCCTACGCGAGCTGCTGGGTCGGGGTCACTGTGCGGAGCGCCTGAGCGACGTCGCGCCCCATCGAGAACTGGAGCGCCATCCGCGACGGGAACGCTCGCTTCTTCAGCTTCTCGGCCCGGGCGCAGTCGGCGACGAACCGGCGCGCGATGAACTTCAGACCGGCGATCGTGTCGCCGTGCGGAATCACGTTGTTGGCCATCAGCCCCATGCAGCACAAACGCGACTCGGGCAGGTCGAGCCCGGGCACGCCGCAGTTCGTCTGCAGCCTCATGCGGCCGTCGATGACCGGCACGTTGTAGAACTCGACCAGCCGCCGGATCAGCGGAAGGGTGAGCACCGACTTGTTGAACCCGGTGCCCGCGACCACGCCGGTGACGTCGAGCCAGCCGGGGTCCTCGCCGTGCATGCTCTTGACGTACACGCGCAGCCCGGCGCGTCCAGGCTCGATCTTGTCGATCTCGCCGACGAGCGCGTCGAACCGCCCGTCCTTCTGTCCCGCCTCGATCCGCGTAAGCCATTCGCGGCGGTCGGGGCGGGTGCCACGCAGCACCTGCCCCAGGAACTGGATGCGCTCATCGAACGGCAGCTGCGTGTACGCGTCGATGCCGATCGACTCGAACAGGCACCGGGGCACGTTGAGGTCCTGGGTCTCGGGCTGCGCGTTGCGGGTCAGCGCGAGCGCTGACGCGCCCGCGTCGAGGATGTTCGCCCACTCGTTGACCGACGCGATGCCGGCGCCGAGGACGATGTAGCGGCCGCCGCTCGCGTACTGCTTGGGCTCGTACGCCTGCACGATCCGGTCGCCGATTGCCGGGTCCTTGCGCGCCTTGGCGAGCACGGGCGGGAACGACAGCGGCCCGTGGCCGGGGGAAAGCATCACGTGCTTGGCGCGACCGATGAAGTTCGCCTGCTCGTCGTACATGACGAAGTGCGGCGTCGGCTTCATCTGACGTTGCAGCCACCCGACGCGGAGCGGCACGCGCACGTCGTCCCACCCCGTGCGGCGTGTCACCACGGCCGCCTCGGTCAGAATCTCCGGCACGCCCGGGTTGTACCGACGACGGGTGGTGCGCCAAAGCGGCTGCAGCGACTTGTGCGACCACGCGTCGAGTTGCGCGAACGTCGGCCAGTCGGGCGCGAGGAAGTGCGACTCGGACTCCGAGCGGAGCACGGTCTGCCCGAGGTTGTAGGCGAACTGCTGATAGGTGCCGACGGGGTTGTCACTCGGTCCGAACACCGTCATCTGCTGCTGTTCGAACCCTAGGTACCGCGCTGTGCAGTGAACGAGAAGCGAGCCGAAGCCGTCGCCGACGACGGCAATCACGGAGTCGCGTGGTGGTGTCGCAGTCATGGTCCGGGCACCCTATATCGAAGAACGCGATCAGCGCAAGGGCCAGAAGTATCGTGTTTCCGGCACGTTCACGACTGCTCCCCGTTCGTCGAGGTCGCGTTGCGCGGACCCCTCGCCGGACGATATGCTCGCGCCCGTGGCGGGCGAGCTCAATCTGGAAGTCATCGAGGGGCCGGACGCTGGCAAGCAGATAGCGGTCGATCGCGCGATCGTGATCGGGCGCGATCCCGCCTCCGATCTGATCCTCGAGGACGGCGAGGTCTCGGCTCAGCACGCCCGAGTCACCCCATCGCCGGACGGGTCGGCGACGGTCGAGGATCTCGAATCGGCCAACGGAACGTTCGTCAACCAGAACGAGCTCATGGGCCCCGCCCACCTCGACCCCGGCGACGAGCTGCTGATCGGGGTCAGCGTGCTCCAACTTCGTACGGGTCGGGACATCGCCTCCAGGGCATCCGCCGTGATCCAGATCCCGCCGGCCATGGCGATCGCTCCGCGCGAGCCCACCTACGTGAATCCGGAGGTGCGTCGGGTCGATGAGGCTCCGCAGGCCGCTGCGGCCGCGGCTCACCCGACCGTCGAGAGGTTCCTGGACGTGAAGGTGCGCCGGCGTGCCCAGTTGGCGCCGCTCGCGCTGTTCACGCTCGTCGCGATCGCGCTCATCCTGTACTTCTCGCTGAAATAACAGCCGCGCCCGCGCCCAGACCGCGCGAGCAGGTGCCCTCAGCTGTGCTGGCTGAAGTAGATCACGAGCGCGATCGCCACGATGACGACCGTGCCGAACGAGAGCACCACCGGGACCCACGAGCGTGACGCGAGCCCGCGCTGCACCTTCTGGCGCTCGGGCGGGCGGAACTCGCCGACCGGCTGCGACGGCGCCGCCAGCAGCGGCGCGGCAGTGGGGGTCGCCCGAGGTGCCGGCGCCGGCGGCGCGCCCTCGTGGACGGCGGCGCTCACGCTGGTCACGCTCCGGGGAACCGGGATGTCACTGCTCGTGTCGGACACGGGCAGCACGCCCTCGACGACGAGCACGGTCGTGCCGACCTTGATCTCCGCGCCGCCACCGAGCAACGTCGGCTCGGCGATCCGGGTGCCGTCGACGAACGTACCGTTCGTCGAGCCCAGGTCCTCCACCTGGAGGCGGTTGGCATGCCGGCGCACGACCGCGTGGCGCCTCGACATCTCGTCGTCGTCGATGGTGAGGTCGGTGTCCTCGCGGCCGATGACGATCTCATCCTCGATGTCCACCATCTGACCAGCGTTGGGCCCACTCACTACACGCAGCCTTGCCATAGCGGGGGCAGACTACCGGTGGCGGCGATTTGCTGCAAGCCGCCTCGGTCCGCGCCGTGACCCGGTGCAGCGCGGTACATTCCGCGAATGAGCCGGGCGGTGGCGCGTTTGGAGGTGGTGGCCGGAAGGGCGATTGGTATGTCGATTCTGCTCGACGACGAACTGCTGATCGGACGCCACGCGGACGGCGCGGGGCGGCTCGCCGACGACGACGAGATCTCCCGGTCGCACGCACGTATCAGCCTCGACCGGAGCGGCTTCTGCGCGATCGAGGATCTCGGATCGACGAACGGGACGTTCGTCAACGGCCTGCGCGTCGGCGGGCCGCAGACGCTGTCGGTCGGCGACACGATCGAGGTGGGCGGGACCACGCTCGTCGTTCGCGAGCTTCCGATCCCCGCCACCGAGCGTTCGCTCAAGGCGGTGCCGCCGCAACCGACGGTCACTCCTTCGGAGAAGCCTGAGGCGGCGACGCCGTCCCCGAGGCAGGCGACCCCGCTCGCGTCATCCGGGCGCTCTGACCGGGCCGCGCGGCCCGATGGGGCGTCGTCTGCGACATCGTCCGAACCCCCCACCGTTCCCCAGACCGAGGCCAGGCTCGCGGCCGGCTCGACGAGCCTCTCCCTGAGGCTCCACATCGACTTCGCCGCGCGCACGGCCACGGTCGCGGCCGACGACGGCTCGGACCCTCTCCAGCTCGAGTTCGATGGTGACGCCTGGCGGCCCGCCGCGTCGTCCTGATCGGCGCTGACGCTCTCAGCCGCCGAGCGGCGGCTGCAGGAGGCGGTACCCGCCACCGTGGAACACGAGCGGAGTGCCATCCTCGCTTGTCGCGATCTCGAGCACCTCGCCGATGAAGATCAGGTGGTCGCCGGCCTCGTGGGTGGCGTGCAGTCGGCAGTCGAGAAACGCCGCCGAGCCCTCGAGGATCGGCGAGCCGCTCGCCGCGACCCGGTGCGGTACCTCCTTGAACGCGTCATGCCCGCGAGGCCGGTCACGCGAGGCGAAATAGCGAGACAGCGGTTCCTGATCCTCGGCCAGGATGTTGACCGCGAACACGCCGTTTCGGCTGATGTGGTCGGCCCCCTCCGAGGGGCTGATCACGCACACGAGGATCAGCGGCGGATCGAGCGACACCGAGGAGAACGCGTTCGCGGTCATGCCGTAGGCGTGCTCCTCGCCGCGCGTGGTCACGACGGTCACGCCCGTGGCGAACGCTCCCACCGTGGATCGGAACTCCTTGCTTGAGAAGGTCTGCACGGTGCCGTCGCCTCGCCGCTAGCCCGCGGACCTGCCGAGGCGGTCCCGGATGATCTGGTCGAAGTCTCGCGTGGTACCGAGCGATTGGGCTACGACAGCCCGGAAGGTGTCGCCGTCTATCACCACGAGCTTCGTGGGCTTCGTCGCCCGGGCGCTGGTTCCACGAGGCTTGTCGAACAGGATCGCCATCTCGCCGAACAGCTCGCCCGGTCCGACCGTGTTGACCGTTTCGGTCGAACCGCCGTCCTCGCGCGTGACCTCGAGCTCTCCGTCGACCACGATGAAGAACTTGTCCGCGGGTCCCCCCTGGCGCGCGACCACCGTGTCCGGCTCGACGTCGACGAGCTGAAGCGATGCCGAGATCGTCTGCGCGGTCTGGGCCGGAAGGCCGCCGAACACGCTGTAGGACCGCTCGCGGTGGAACTCGGCGCCGAACATGCCCTCGCGGGACGCGCTCGAGCTCTTCTTGTTGTCGATGAACTGGATCTCGGTCGGGGTGATGCGGAAGAACGAGATGCTCATCGTCGCGCCGGGCGACAGGGACGGGAACTTCTGTCCGAACAGATCCGCCACCCGCGCGATCTGCTCGCCGCTCAGCAGCACCGAGCACTCACCGACACCCTGCACGCCGCGCGTCTGGTTCAGGTCGGTGGTGTACTCGTCGATCGTGAACGCCACCATCGGGTTCTGGTCGATGTGCCGTGCGCTCTCGGTCGAGCTCCGCGACCAGAAGTACAGCGACGGGCCGTCGTTTACGTACAGAAACGTCGCGGCATGCGGCGCGCCGGTGGGCGACGCGGTCGCAAGGGTGAGCGTGCTCTGCTCCCCGATGTACTCCAGGACAGGGCCGGGAAGCTCCTGTTCGGTCGTGCTCATCCAGAAATCTCCTTGTCCGAGGTCTCGCTGGCGATCCTAAGGGTTTGGTCTCAAATAAGCGAGCTGACAGGGTGCCACCACCCGTTGGCCTCACGTGCCGATCAGCAACGCGGTCAGGAACAGCGCGAGGAAATGGAACGCCTGATCCAGCGTCAGCCCCAGCGCGGGGTTGGCGTCGAGGTCGGCCTTCTTGAACACGCGGGCGTAGCTCGTGAGCAGCCGTCCGTCGTCCTGGATCATGTGCGGGATCGCGATCAATGCGGCGAGGCCGACGACCCCCCAGTGCAGACTACCCCACAGCCAGACCAGACCGGGCACGAACGCGAGCGTGTAGGTGAAGATGTGGGACAGCAGCGCGCGGCGCTTCACCCCCGGGCTGGACAGTCCCCCGCGCTTGTTCATCGCCTGCCATTCGGTCTGGAACAGGTAGTCGCCGACCTCATGCGACACGAAGAACACCGCGAACACCTCAACCCAGGGCATGCGTTGGAACCTATCTCACCGACAGATGACCGAACACTTACGTCGAGCGCGCGGTCTCACCGACCGGCGAGCTCGCGATCCCGCGCCGGCGCGCCCAGTTCGATCTGCTGCTCGGCGCGGATGATGTGCATGACCGCGTTGATCAGCGCCAGGTGCGTGAACGCCTGCGGGAAGTTACCGAGGTGACGACCGGTCGCCGCGTCGATCTCCTCCGCGTAAAGCGCGAGTGGGCTCGCGAACGACAGGAGCTTCTCGCACAGGCCCCGGGCCCGGGCGATCTCGCCGATCTCGGCGAGCGCCGAGACGAGCCAGAATGAGCAGATCGTGAACGTGCCCTCCTCGCTCGCGAACCCGTCGTCGGTCTGTCCGACCCGGTAGCGCAACACCAGGCCGTTCTCGGTCAGCTCGTCGGCGATCGCGAGCACGGTCGCACGGATCCGCGGGTCGTCGGGCCCCAGGAAGCGCACGAGCGGCATCATCAACAGCGACGCGTCGAGTGCATCGGTCCCGTAGTGCTGGACGAACACGCCGCGCTCGTCGACCCCGTTGGCGCAGATGTCCGCGTGGATCTCGGCCGCCGCCTGCGCCCAGCGAGCCGCGGTCCGCTCGTCGCTGCGGATCCGCGCCAGGCGCGCACCCCGATCGGCGGCGACCCAGCACATCAGCTTCGACGAGGTGAAGTGCTTGGGGTCCCCCCGCACCTCCCAGATGCCACGGTCGGGATCGCGCCACTTGGCCAGCGCGGACTCGACCTGGCGCTTGATGATCGGCCACAGCCGGTCCGGCAGCTGATCGCGGGAGCGGGTGTGGAGGTAGATCGAGTCGAGGACCGCCCCCCACACGTCGTGCTGATCCTGGTCGTAGGCACCGTTGCCGATCCGCACCGGCCGCGACTGTTCATAGCCCGACAGGTGCTCCAGCTCCTGCTCCTGGAGCTTGCTCTCGCCTCCGATGCCGTACATGATCTGGAGCTGGCCCTCTTCGGCCTCGGCCATGTCCGCGACGAAGTAGAAGAAGTCGTTGGCCTCCTCGTCGAACCCGAGCGAGTAGAGGGCCCACAGCGTGAAGGTCGCGTCGCGGATCCAGCTGTAGCGGTAGTCCCAGTTCCGATCCCCGCCCGGCGCCTCGGGCAGCGAGGTGGTCGACGCGGCGATCATCGCGCCCGACGGCGCGTACGTGAGGCCCTTCAGCGTCAGCGCGCTGCGCTGGAGGTGGGCCCGCCACGGGTGATCCGGGAACGTGCCGTGCTTGAGCCACTCCTGCCAGAACCGCCCCGTGCGGGCGAGCCACTCGGCGGCCTCTTCGTAGCTCGACGGCATCCCGTGGCCGGACCAGCCGAGCGCGACGAACGCGACGTCGCCCTCCCTCATTGTCGTGCGCGCCCTCGCCCGCGGGCCCTCGAACCCGAGGCGCAGATCGGTCACCATCCGCAGCGCGAGGTTCATGCCCTCCGACCGCGCCACCGCCTCGCCGTAGCCAGGGCCAGTGTAGTCCCAGTCGACGGCCAGGCCGCCGTAGTCGAACGCCGGCTCGCACTCGAGCTTGATGTCGGCCGAGCCCTGGATGCACTCGATCAGTCGCAGCAGCACGTGGTCGGCGTCGTGGTCGGTCGGCGAGCGGCGATGGCTGCCCGACCGCTCGGTCTCGTGGTGCCATGGCCCGATGCTGAGCGCGTCACGGACGACGACCCAGCCCATGCGTGTCTCCCAGCTGGTCTCGAGCACCATCGTGCCCGGGATGTAGCGCCGGCCGGCGGGTACGTTCACGTCCGCCGGGGCGATCCGGAACCCGCCGGCATCTCGATCGAGGATCGCCGCGAACACGCTCGCCGAGTCCATTCGCGGCAGGCACATCCATTCGACGTTCCCGTTCGGGGCGACGAGCGCGGTCGTCTCGCAATCGGACAAGAACGCGTAGTCGCCGATCGGCGGGAACGCGCTCATCCGAATCCCTTGATCGGTTTGAGCCCCCGACATCCCTGCGTTCGATTCTGCTGAGGTCCCGAAGACGTGTCAAGGTATCCTCGCCCCGCCACCGGGACGTGACAGAGAAGTGCCAGATCCGATACAGCTCTCTTCGATCGACGTCATCGCCTCCGCGCTGGAGCCCGTCACGCCGGGCCTGGGCCGGATGAGCTCGCCGGACGGCGCGGTCACGCTGATGTTGGGCGACATCGCAAACGCGGGCGACGTCGCGCAGGATCTCGGCGCCGAACGTTGGGACCAGCTGGTGCGCGACCACCGTCTGCTCGTCGAGCAGACGGTGGGCAGGCACGACGGACAGATCGCGAAGTTCGAGGGCGACGGCTTCCTCGCCTCGTTCAACAGCGCGCACGCCGGCCTTCACGCGGCCGTCGACCTGCAGCGCATGTTCACGAGCGCCTCGTCAGATCACCCGTCGCTGGCGGTTCGCGTCGGCCTGCACTCCGGCTTCGTGATGGGCAACCCCGAGCAGCTCATGGGTCGCAACGCGGTCCTCGCCGCCCGGATCGCGGCGCAGGCCAAGGCGGGCGAGATCCTGGTGTCGTCAAGCGCGAAGGAGTACACCGAGACCGATCCGAGCTTCCGGTTCGAGGCCCACGGCGAGTACCACTTCAAGGGGCTCCTGGGGGAGCACGAGGTCTACTCGGTTCTGTGGCGGTAGCGGTCAGGCGCTGGCGGCGGCGGCGAGCATGCGCGCGTACTCACCGGCGGTCTGAGGCCGCTTGGCCGAGTCCTTCTCGAGCGCGGTCAGCAGCGTCCGCGCGAACTGGTCCGACATGTCGGGACGAGCCGACCGGGGATCGGGTGGCGGGTCCTGCAGGTGCGCCCACAGGATCCGCATCCCCTGGACCTCGGCGAACGGCGGACGGCCGCACATGCACTCGTACATCACGCAGCCGAGCGCGTAGATGTCCGTGGCCGCGGTGACGGGCTCGCCGCGGATCTGCTCGGGCGCCATGTAGTCCATCGACCCGAGCGCCTGGCCGGGCAGCGTCAGCAGGCTGCCCTGGGTGTCCTTGGCCAGGCCGAAGTCGGTGATGTAGCCCCGGCCGCTCTCATCGAGCAGGATGTTGGCGGGCTTGACGTCGCGGTGCACCATCCCGGCTCCCCACAGCGCCTCGAGCCCGGCGGCGACGTCGGTGCAGACCTGCACCGCGGTCTGGACGTCGAGCGGACCGTCTCGCTTGAGCTTGTCGTCGAGCGACATGCCGTCGATGAACCGCTGCGCCATGTACGGGAGGCCGTCGACCTCGCCCGTGTTTAGCACCGGGACCACGTTCGGGTGCTTGACGGTCTGGGCGATCCGGGCCTCGCGGTAGAACCGCCGCCGGAACGTCTCATCGCGCGCGTAGTCGTCCTTGACCAGCTTGAGCGCCACACGGCCACCATCCGGACCGGTCGCGGTATAGACCTTCCCCATGCCGCCCTCGCCGAGGAGGTTGTCCACGCTGTACTCGCCGATTTGGCTGCCGATTCGGGGGTCGCTCACGCTCATCGCTCACTCATGATCGGTCCGAGGGACTGCGAGCGACCATCATAAAGCTCCGTCGGCGCATCGGCTCAGGAGCTACAAGACGTTCTCGAACCCATTCGCGTCTGCCGTTCGGAGGCCGCCTAACGGCCCCGGCCGCGGCTCCGCCCGCCGGTAGAATCCTGCTGCTTTGCTAGAGGAGGGCACGATCGTTTCCGGGTACCGCATCGACGGGGTACTCGGAGAGGGAGGCATGGGCGTCGTCTACGAAGCCACCCAACTGTCGCTCAACCGCGTCGTCGCCCTGAAGCTGCTCGCCCCGAACCTCAGCGACGACCCGGGATTCCGGGCCCGCTTCGAACGCGAAGGGCAGGTCCAGGCCGCGCTCGACCACGAGCACATCGCCGCGGTGTACGAGGCCGGGCAGAGCGAGTACGGCCTGTTCCTGGCGATGCGGCTGATCGCGGGGCCGACGCTGAAGCGGCTGATCCTTGACGGAGACCTCGACCCCCGGCGCAGCGTGCGGCTGCTGACCCAGGTCGCGCACGCGCTCGACGCCGCCCACGAGGCGGGGCTGATCCACCGCGACATCAAGCCGCAGAACATCCTGATCGGGAAGGGCGACCACGCCTACCTGGCTGACTTCGGCCTGATCAAGGCCCCCGACGAGGCCCGGCTCACCGGCACGGGCCAGTTCATCGGCACGATCGACTACGTCGCGCCCGAGCAGATTCAGGCCGAGCCCGCGACCTCGGCGAGCGACTGCTACGCGCTGGCCGGCGTGCTGTATGAGTGCCTGACCGGCGAGGTCCCGTTCCCCAAGCCGTCCGAGGCCGCGACCTTGCACGCGCACGTGATGTCGACGCCGCCGCTCGTGAGCGAGCGCCGCCCCGACCTCCCCCCCGCGCTCGACGGCGTGATCGCGCAGGGGATGGCGAAGGACCCCTGGTCGCGGCCCGCGCGCGCCGTCGAGCTGATCCAAGCCGCGTCCCGCGCGCTTTCCTCGAGCGCGTCGGGCCTCTGCGTTCCCGCCCAGACCGACCGCCGGGATGGCGCGGCCGAGCACGAGCGCAGGGTTCAGACGACCAAGGTGCCGGCGGTCGGTTCGAGCAGCTCGCAGCCGAGCGATTCCGGCCCGGCCGCCGCCGCCGATGCCGGCGCCGCCGCCCGCACCGGCGTGACCCGGCCGATCAGCCGGCCCGAGATCGTGCCCGCGCCGACCCCGAGCGAGCAGTCCGAGGCCGACCCCGCGCCGGCGCCGGCCGCGGCCGCGCTCGCCGTCGCTCCGGAGCTCGCCGAACTGCCGGCGCCCGTCGCCGGGGGGCCTCGGGCCGGCGAGATCCCGGCCCGCCTGGTGGCGCTCGTCGCCGCGATCGTCGTCGTGGCGTTCGTGGCCGGCTTCGTCCTCGGCGACCTTGCGCACTGAGGACCCGGCGCCGCGATGAGCCGCACCGGCCATCCGGGCAGCCCGCGCATACGCCTCGCCGGTCATTAGGGCAACCGCGGGACAGGTCTTGCGAGTCTTGCGCAACCTGGGTTAGACTGTGAGGGCGGGCGAGTCTACACTGCCAGGGGGTAGAAGGGATGGGGCAGGAACAAGGTGGAGTTTTGGCGACGCTGGATCGCGTGAACGAGCCACGAACCCCGTCCCAGGTCTTGGGACGAACACTGAAAGGACGCTACCGCGTCCTGGAGCCGATCTCCGCAGGTGCGATGGGCCAGGTCTATCGCGCCGTCGACATGGAGTCGGACGCCGAGGTCGCCCTCAAGCAGTGCACGAACCCCCATCACGATCAGCGGTTCGAGGCCGAGGCCCGCCTGCTCTCCAGCCTCCAGCACCCCCGCGTCGTTCGCATCAAGGATCACTTCTCGGCGCCAAGCGGCCAGTACCTCGTGATGGACCTCGTCCGTGGGATCGACCTCGGCGTGCTGCTCCAGCAGCGGGGCCAGCCGGGGCTGCCCGTCGACCAGGCGATCGAATACACCCGCCAGGCGTGCGAGGCGCTCCAGTACGTGCACGACCAGCAGATCGTCCACCGCGACGTCAAGCCCCAGAACCTGATCCTGAGCGAGAGCGGAGTCGTGCTCGTGGACTTCGGGATCGCGCGCCTCCTGGACGAGGTCGAGGAGCAGGGCACGGTCGGGATCGGGACACCCCGGTTCATGGCGCCGGAGGTGTTCGCCGGCGGCAACGTGTCGGCGCGCACCGACGTGTTCAGCGTCGCCGCCACGCTCTGGACCCTGCTCGCGGGCCGGCCGCCGGTGTACGCCGACCCGACCAAGCTGTCGACGGTCGTGGGCGAGGTCACTCCCGAGCTCGAGCGCACGATTTCCGCCGGCCTCGAGATGATCCCCGAGCGCCGCGTCGCCTCGATGGCGGCGTTCGCCAAGGCGCTCGGCGCGCCCCTACGGACCGAGACCGGCGTCTCGCTGGCGGTTTCGATCGATGACCCCGATGCATCGCGCGGCCTGATGGAGGCGGTCGTACACACCGCGGCCGGCGTGTTCGGCGCCGCCGCCGCCTCGATCTGCCTCGTCGACGAGACCACCGGCGAGCTCGTGTACCAGTCGGCGTGGGGGGCCGGCGCGCGCGAGATCGTCGGCGTACGGCTCCCGCCCCGGGCGGGCATCGCCGGGATGGTCGTGCAGTCGTGCGCCGGCGAAGCAGTACCCGACTGCCGCACCGATCCCCGCTTCGCGGCCCGGATCGCCGAGGGCACCGGCTACGTGCCGTACACGATGCTCGTCGTCCCGCTCCAGCGAGCCGGACGGGCGATCGGCGCGCTGTCGATCCTCGATCGTCGCGACGGGCGCGCGTACCACAACGACGACCTCGAGCCCGCCGGGCTGTTCGCCGACCTCGCGGTCAAGGCACTCGACGTCACGCCGAACTCGTTCACGAGCCTCGGCATGACCTCGCTCGGTTAGCCCATCGGTTAGCCCCCGGTTAGCCTCGAGCAGCGAGGCGCCCTCGGCGGAGCTTCTCCGCGGGCCGCCACTCTGCTTGCGCGCTTTGCGAACTTGTTGTAACGTCGCGCCGGCTCGGGGCCGAGGCTGAGCGAAATGGATAATCGCGGGGCCACCTTACGGGGGTACGACCATGACAGGGCAGAGGGGTTTGTTCATTCGCCGGGTGGCAGGCGCGGTTGGCGCGCTGGTCGCGTTGGCGCTGATCGCGGCGCCGGTGGCGATGGCCTCGGGCGGGACCGCGATCACGGGAGCAGCCGCGGTCCAGTTCAACGGCGTCATCGACAGCGACGCCCAGTGCGCCGGCGCCACATCGATCACGATCAACTGGGGTGACGGCAGCGGTACGTCGCTGGGCCGATACCTGTCCGACGGCGAGGTTCTCGGCACCCACACGTACACCACCGCGAGGACCTACAACGGCACGATCACCTTCGCCGGCGACGACTGCAGCGGCACGCCGGACGCGTTCACCGCAACTGTCGGGGCCGCACCGGAGTTCACCGAGTGCCCACAGCTCGGCGACGACACCGGCTGCCAGTTCCTGATCGTCGCCTCGAACAGCGGCACAACGATCGACAACGATACCAGCCAGGGCGCCTACGAAGGAGCGGACGACTCGCTGATCGGCGTAGTGAACAACTCGTCGGACCCGGTTACAGCGATCCCGCTCTCAGCACCGGGAACTGACCTGTTCGGCTTCGACGGGGACGGCATTTGCGACGCCTTCACGGAGGTCGGTATCGACGCACCGATCCCGGCTGGATGCCAGGAGATCGGATCACCTGCGGGCACTCCATGCGACCCGAGCGTAGGCCCGTGCGCCTACCCGCCGGCGCCCGGACAGCCCGGGCCGGATGCGGACGCTTACTCAGGCAGCACGCAGAACGGATACGAAGGCCCGACGACCTACTTCACCAACGTCTCGGCCGACGAGTCCGGGGGTGTCGTCAACTTCTCGCCCGCACTGCAACCCGGCCAGTCCACCTACTTCACACTCGAAGAACCGCCGGTCAACACGCTGGCCGCCGGCGGCGGCCCGCAGGGGGGAACGTTCACGGCGCCCCCGACCGTTAGCGCAACCGGGGCGAGCTTCTCGGCCCTGGTCGATCCGAATGGATCTGCGACGACCGCGTACTTCCAGTACGGCCTAGACGCCAAGTACAGCAAGCTCGGGGGGTCGGGCCCCACCTACACCAATTCGACCCCCGTACAGGACGTCGGCGGAGACTTCGCCAACCACACGGTTACGTCGAGCGTGTCCGGACTCGTACCCAACGCGCTCTATCACGTGCGGGTCGTCGCCACCAACGGTGGCGGCACCACGTTCGGGCCCGACATGACGTTCACGACCAGCCGCGGGGCCACCCCGGGCTCGCCGACGCTGGGCAAGACGTTCAACATCTCGCTGGTCAGCGGGCTCGTGCTCGTCAAGGTCCACGGCGAGTTCATCCCGTTGACCGAGCTCACCCAGATCCCCAAGAACACGGTGATCAACGCGCTCCAGGGAACGCTCTCGCTGATCACGGCTGCCGGAAGCTCCCATCCGACCGCCGACGTGGCCGCCAAGGGCAAGGGCAAGAAGGGCAAGAAGGGCAAGACCGTCACCCAGAAGGGCAACTTCGGCGGCGCGATCTTCAAGATCAGCCAGGCCACCGGTGGCGCCAGCAAGGGCCTGACCACGCTCGCGCTGGTCGAGGGCGCGTTCAAGGGCGCACCGACCTACGCGACGTGTACAGCACACAAGGCCGCCGACGTCACCGCATCCGCGGCCTCGAGCAAGAAGACGCTCCAGCTGCTGCACGCGAGCGCCAAGGGCAAGTTCAGTACCAAGGGGCGCTACGCCGCCGCCACCGTCCGCGGCACCAAGTGGACGATCGCCGACCGCTGCGACGGCACGCTCACGCACGACGTCACGGATTCGGTGGCGGTCACCGACTTCGTTCGCCACAAGACGATCATCCTCCACGCGGGGCAGAGCTACCTGGCCAAGAAGCCGTAAGCGAGCTGATCGCAGGAGCTAGCAGTGCCGAAAGTCAACGGATGGGAGAGACGGTCGGTCCGGCTGATCGCCGGGCCGATCGTCGCAGCGCTCCTGACCGCGCTGATCGCGGTCCCGGCGGCGTCGGCGGCGTCGACGCCGTTCACCGACATCCACTCCGCCGGGCCGCTCAGCGACATCTACATCGGCAACGACCTCGGCTGCCAGGTGCGCAGCGGCGGCTTCTCGTCCACGGAGTTCTTCCCGAACGCCGCCGGTCCCGGCGACTGCGGGACGTTTCTCAATACGGGCTCCGACAGCTTCCAGACCGAGTTGCTGGGACCCGATTTTGGAAACCACGAGGGCGGCACCCATACCTCATTTCCTAACGGCGAGATTCCGTTCACCCCGGTCAGCCAGTCCTTCACGGGATCGGGGTCGGCGACGAGCCCATACAGGGTCACGACGATCGTGACCGCGACGGATCCGCCGGATACTGAGGGCCAGTCGGCGATCCTCCAGTTCACGGAAGTCGATACGTATGTCGTGGGCGACGACTTCTACCGCACCGACCTCACGGTCTCGAATGTCGGCCCAGTGTCAATGGATGCCCTAGGCCAGCTGTACCACGTCGCCGACTGCCAGCTGCGCGGGTCGGACAATGGCTTCGGCGTCGCCCAACCGCCGAGTTCCCCGAACACCGTCGCCTGTACGACGACCGTGGTCAACTCTCCACCGCTTGAGGAGTTCGTCCCATTGACGACCGGGGACAAGTGGATAGAGGCGACATCGCCGATGATCTGGTCAGATCTCGGCGCTGCGTTCCCCAACGCCTGCGTCCCCAGCTGCAGGGTCAGCTCGGACAACGCCATGGGTATCGAATGGCCCCTCCAAGGTCTAGCGGTCGGTGCCTCCGCCACGTTCTCGTTCGACACCACGATCGTCGACACGGTGCCCGCCGGCGGCTTCTCGTTCACCGGCCCCGCCGGCGGCACCGTCGGCGGAACGGTCGCCACGATCACCGACCCGAACACGACCGCCACCGCAAGCGCCTACACGGCGACGATCAACTGGGGCGACGGCACGACCTCCCCCGCCACCGTCAGCGGCGCCGGCGGCGGCAATTTCACCGTCACCGGTAACCACGCTTACACGGCGGGGGGGTCGTATCCGGTGGCGGTCACGATCGACTCGGTCGGCAACAACCTGGGGAGCTCGACCGTGAACGACTCGGCGGCGATCACGGCAGCTCCGGCGCCGGTGACGACCTCGCAGCCGCCGTCGATAACCGCCACCGGCGCCGGGTTCTCGGGCTCGGCGGATCCGAACGGCCTCGCGACCACTGCCTTGTTCCAGTACGGCCTCGATCCGAAGTACACCGGCGGCGGGCCGGTCGTTTATACGAGCTCGACGCCGGCGCAGGCGATCGGCTCGGACTTCACGACTCATACGGTGTCGGCGTCGGTCTCCGGGCTCGTCCCGCATGCCGTGTACCACGTCCGGCTCGTGGCCACGAACAGCGCCGGTACGACGTTCGGGCCCGACGTGACGTTCACGACATCGTCGTTGCCGGCGCCCGGCTCGCCGACCCTGGGAAAGACCTTCGACATCTCGCCGGTCAGCGGGATCGTGCTGGTGAAGATCCACGGCGTGTTCGTGCCGTTGACCGAGCTGTCGCAGATCCCCAGGAACACGGTCATCGACGCCCTCCACGGAACGCTGTCGCTGACCACCGCCGCCGGCGCCGGCGGTCCAGCCCCGGCACACGACGCGGCCGCCAAGGGCAAGACGCACAAGCCCAAGGTCAAGACCCAGAAGGGCACGTTTGGCGGCGCCGTGTTCAAGATCAGCCAGGCGACCAAGGGCGCCGGCAGCGGCCTCGTCACGCTCACCCTCGTCGAGGGCGCCGCCTTCAAGGGCGCCCCCACCTACGCCACCTGCAAGACGCACAAAGCCGCCGACGTCAACGCCACGATCGCCTCCAGCAAGACGCTACAATTGCTTCACGCCAGCGCCCACGGCAGGTTCAGCACTCGCGGGCGCTACAGCGCCGCCACGGTTCGCGGCACCAAGTGGACGATCGCCGATCGCTGCGACGGCACCCTCACTCACGACATCACCGACTCCGTGTCGGTCACCGACTTCGTCCACCACAAGACGATCATCTTGCACGCCGGGCAGAGCTATCTGGCCAGGGCGCTGAAGTAGACCATGAAGGCGCCACACGCGATTCCACCAGCCGTTGGGATCGCCATCGTGGCCCTGTTCCTGCTCGCGGCGCAGCCGGCGCTCGCCTCCAGGGCTCCCGGCTCGCTGACTCAGCTCGCGAGCCCCGATAACTGCATCGGCACCGGCGTCACCGAATGCTTCACCGGGATCGGCCTCGCCCTGACGGTGGACGTGGCCGTCAGCCCGGATGGGAGGAATGTTTACGTGCTCAGCTCGGACGCGATCGCGGAGTTCGCCCGCCAGGCCGACGGTTCACTGGTGCAGCTCCCCGGTCCGAACAGCTGTATCCCGGCGACCGGTCTCAGCTTGGGCAGCAGCTGCGGGCCCCCTGCCATCGGGATGTCGACACCGCAGACGATCGCGATCAGCCCTGACGGCAAGAACGTCTACGTCGCGTCCGACCCCAGCCACGGGGTTGGCACGATCGTGGAGTTCGCGCGGAACGCGGATGGCTCGCTGACGCAGCTCCCCGGGGACAGCGGGTGCATCGCGGAGAACGCCCCGCGCGCCGGCATGTCGGACTGCCCCAACCAGACCGGTTACGGTCTTCTGTTGCCGACCGCGCTCGCTGTGAGTCCCGACGGCAACAACGTCTACGTCGCCGACCAGCTAGGACAGGCGATCACGGACTTGACTCGCGCCCCCGATGGCGCGCTGAGCGAGCCGGACGGGGCGGGCGACTGCCTGAGCGAGACCGGAAGCGGCGGCGAGTGCACCTCCAGCGCGACCGGTCTGTCCGACGTTCAGTCCGTGACCGTCAGCCCCGACGGCGGCAACGTCTACGTCGGGTCCGGCGTACCGGACGACACCGGTGACGGTGACATCGCCGAGTTCACCCGCGGCGCGAACGGTTCGCTGGCCCAGCTCGCGAGCCCTGACAACTGCATCGGCACCGGGGTCAGCGAGTGCGCGGCCGGCACCGGAGTGACCGACGTCTTCGGCGTAACGGTCAGCCCGGACGGCAGGAACCTCTATAGCTCCTCGGCGGCGGCGAGCCAGCCGATCGCGGAGTTCGCCCGGGGTGCCGAGGGCGTCCTGACTCAGCTCCCTGCCCCGAACGACTGCATCGAGGAGGTGGGCGGCACCGCCGGGTGCGGAACGGACGGGCACGGGCTCGGGGATGGCGGGGAGCTCGAGCTGGGCCCGGGCGGGGAGCTCGAGGTGAGCCCGGACGGAGCGGACGTCTACACCACCGGCGACGATGCGGTCGGGGAGTTCGCGCGCAATCCGGATGGCTCCCTCACCCAGCTCGCCGGGCAGGACGACTGCATCCAGGAGCACGGCCTGTCGGACTGTGGGACTCCGGGCACGGGCCTCACCGGAGTATTCGCCCTGGCGATCTCCCCGGACGGCGACAGTGTATATGTGGCCGGAAGCAACCAGGTTGCCTCGTTCGCGCGCGGGTTCCACACGCTCACCGTCTCGGTGTCCTCGGGTGGAAGCGTGTCCGACGGATCCGGCGCGATCTCGTGCCCGTGACGTGCGCGCACACCTACACGGCGGGGACGCAGGTCACGCTGACAGCGACGGGGTCCGCAGGATCCGCGTTCGCCGGCTGGAGCGGGGGTGGGTGCTCCGGCACCGGACCGTGCCGGATCGGGATGAACGCCGACGTCACGGTCGGTGCTTCGTTTGTGGCGGCGCTCTTCACCGCACCCGCCCAGGCCACGAGCAGCACGACCGCGAGCTTCTCGGGGTCGGTGAACCCGGACGGATTGCCGACCACCGCCTTCTTCGAGTATGGGCTCGACCCGAAGTACACCGGGGGCGGCCCCGTCGACTACACGAATTCGACACCGGTGCAGAGCGTCGGCTCTGACTTCACAAGCCACACGTTGACCGCGTCGGTCTCGGGGCTCGTCCCGAACGCGCTCTACCACGTGAGAGTGGTCGCAACGAACAGCCAGGGCACCGCCTACGGGCAAGACGTGACATTCACGACGCCGAAGTCGCCGCCGGCACCGCCACCGGCGGTGGCGGTGGCGACTTCGGCTCCGCCACCGGCGCTGGGTCAGTCGTTCAACCTGTCGCCGGTCAGCGGCGTGGTGCTCGTGGAGGCCGACGGTCGGCTGGTTCCGTTGACCGAGCTCTCGCAGATCCCGAAGAACACGGTCATCGACGCCCTCCACGGGACGCTGTCGCTGACCGCCGCCGCGGGCCGCGGCGCTCCGGCGCCCGCGCACGATGCGTCCGGCGGCCGCAGGAAGCACAAGCCGAAGGTCAAGACCCAGAAGGGCACGTTCGGCGGCGCCGTGTTCGAGATCAGCCAGGCGACCAAGGGCGCCGGCAGGGGCCTCGTCACGCTCACCCTCGTCGAGGGTGCCGCCTTCAAGGGCGCCCCCAGCTACGCCACCTGCAAGAAGCACACGGCCGCCGACGTCAACGCCACGATCGCCTCCAGCAAGACACTACAGCGGCTTCACGCCAGCGCCCACGGCAACTTCCGCACCAAGGGACGCTACGCCGCCGCGATCGTCCGCAGCACCAAATGGACGATCGCCGACCGCTGCGACGGCACCTTGACCCACGACATCACCGGCTCCGTATCGGTCACCGACCTCGTCCGGCACAAGACGATCATCCTCCACGCCGGGCAGACCTACCTGGCCCAGCCCAAAGAAGTGAGAAGACGCTCAACTGACTACGGACAGGCATTGTTGACTTTCGGCGGATGAGGCCTTAAGTTGGCCGTTTCAGGGGCGAGTCGGGTGGCAATCGGTTGATGCGTTCTGGGGACGACCGGAAGGAGGGCGCGATGATTGACGCAGGATCGGGACCCCCGGCAGGCGTGCTGCGTACGCTCGGCGTGCGGCTGCGCCTGGCAGGCCTTGTCATCATCATGGCGACGATGACGATGGGCGTCTTCGCTGGGGTGGCACAGGCGTCCTCGGTCCCGACGAACACCGGTCTGCCGATGATCTCCGGCACCGCGCAGGAGGGCCAGACGCTGACGACGACCAACGGGACCTGGGACCACCACCCGAAGACGTTCCACTACCAGTGGCAGGACTGCGACCCGAACGGCCAGAACTGCGCCGACACCGGGGACGACACGAACTCGTACACGCTCACCTCGGACGATGTCGGGCATACGATCCGGGTGACCGTCACCGCCACCAACTGCGGCGGCTCCGCGCAGGCCACTTCGGACCCGACGGCTGTGGTGACCCCGCTCGCGCCCACGAACACCGGCCTTCCTACGGTGACCGGTAGCGCACAGCAGGGCGCCACGCTCACGACGACGAACGGAGGCTGGGACGGGAGCCCAACCGCGTTCGGCTACCAGTGGCAGGACTGCGACCCGAGCGGCCAGAACTGCGCGAACACGGGCACGAACGCGAACACGTACTCGCTCACCGGGAGCGACGTCGGGCACACGGTCCAGGTGATCGTCACCGCGACCAACGTCACCGGGCCCGCACAGGCGACCTCGAACCGGACCGCGGTGATCGCGCCGGCCAACTCCGGACCGCCCAACTCGTCGTCAAACCCGTTGCCGCCGACGGTCACGACGACCGCCCCGACGGTGAGCGTCACCAGCGCCGGGTTCTCGGGCTTGGTGACGCCCAACGGGCTTCCCACGCAGGCGTTCTTCGAGTACGGGCTCGACCCGAAGTACTCGGGCGGCGGCCCGCTCACATACGGCCAGTCGACTCCGGCGCAGTCGATCGGCTCCGACTTCTCGAGCCACCCGATCGGCCCGGTCTCGGTCGCGGGACTCCTCCCCGACGCGCTCTATCACGTGCGCCTGGTGGCAACCAACAGCGACGGCACCACGCTCGGACCCGACGTCGCGTTCGCAACCGAGGCGGCGCCGGCGCCCAGCCCCCCGACGCTCGGCATGACGTTCAACATCGCGCCGGTCAGCGGGCTCGTGCTGATCAAGGTCAACGGCAAGTTCGTCCCGCTCACCGGACTCGACCAGATTCCGTCGGGCTCGCAGGTCGACGCGAGCCACGGCTCGCTCGAGCTGATCACGTCGACCGGCCAGAAGGGCAAGACGCAGCACGGCACGTTCGGCGGCGCGATCTTCAAGCCCACGCAGAAGCGCTCTGGCCCGAGCAGGGGCCTCGCGACGTTGACGCTGCTCGAGGGAGCGTTCAAGGGCGCGCCTTCGTACGGGATCTGCAAGAAGCACAACGCCGGCGACGCGTCGGCTGCGGCCGCCTCGAGCAAGGTGCTCCAGTTGCTTCACGCGAGCGCGCACGGCAGGTTCCGCACGAACGGGCGCTACAGCGCCGCGACCGTGCGGGGCACGAGCTGGACGATCTCGGACAGGTGCGACGGAACGCTCGTCCATGACGTCACCGACTCGGTCGCGGTCAGGGACTTCGTGCGGCACAAGACGGTCATCCTCCACGCGGGTCAGAGCTATCTCGCGAAGGCGCCGGGGCTCGGCCACAAGTAGAGGCCGCCGCGCAAGCCGGATCGAGCCCTCAGATCCCACAACACCGCCGGTATCTGAGAGAACTCCCGGATCGTGCTCCGCCTTTTCGGAATCGTCATCTCGATCGCTTTGGCCGACTCGATGAACCCGAGCACGATCGCACCCGGGCTTTACCTCGCGCTAGGCGAGCGCGCGCGGAGCAGCCTGATCCAGTTCACGGGCGCGGTGTTCGCGGTCAACTTCGTCGCCGGCGCGATCATCGCGCTCGGCCCGGGGCAGGTGATCCTGCACCTTGTCCCGCATCCGCACCCCACCGCGAGGTACATCATCGAGACGATCGCCGGCGTGGTGATGCTGATCGCGGCCGTCGTGCTGTGGCGCAAGCGCAAGGGCCTCCGTCACCGCGAGCTCCCGTCGCCCTCCGCCGAAGGGAAGTCGGCGATCCTGCTCGGCTTGACGATCAGCGCGGTCGAACTGCCCACGGCGCTCCCGTACTTCGCGGCGATCGCGGCGATCGTCGGTTCGGGCGTCGGCCCGCCGAAGCAACTCGGCGCTATCGCGCTTTACAACGTCACGTTCGTGCTGCCGCTGATCCTGATGATCATCGTGCTCGGGTTCGGCGGGGAGAAGGCCACGGCGATCATCGAAACGGCCCGCGATTGGCTCCAGCGGCATTGGCCGACCCTCGTCGCCGTCCTCGCCCTGGTCGCGGGCATCTTCGTGACGCTGCTCGGGGTCACGGGCCTCGCGAGCGGCCAGCACAACACGGTCGGCCACCTGTCGAGGAGGTTCCGCCGCGCGATCCATCATCCGGCGCAGTAGCATTGACCGCGCAAACTTGACAACCAGGGGTGCTGGCGGGAATAGCCGGCTGAGATAGCGCCCTCCGCATCGTGTGACCTGGCGTTGACCCTTCGAACCTGTGGGGTAATGCCCGCGAAGGGAGCGACAACTGCGATGGTCGAGGCTCCCCCCGAGGAGCCTCGCGAGCTTAAGACCGCGGACGCTGTCCGAGTCGAGCTCGCGAGCCGAGCGTTCCAGACCAAGCGCGGACGCGTGCAGGCGCTGGCGGGAATGTCGCTGCGCGCTTGCGCCCACGAGGTGGTCGCCGTGGTCGGACCCAGCGGATGCGGGAAGACGACCCTGCTCGAGCTGATCTGCGGGCTGCAGCGGCCCGACTCGGGGACGGTGCAGGCGGGACCGACCGCACTCATGCCCCAGCGCGACCTGCTGCTGCCTTGGCTGAGCGCGATCGACAACGCCGGGCTAGCGTTGCGGGCGCACGGCGCCTCCCGCGAGAGGGCGCGCAGCGCGGCGGCACCCTGGCTCGAGCGCTTCGGCCTCGCCCGCTTCGAGCACACGCGGCCGGCGGAGCTGTCAGGCGGGATGCGCCAGCGCGTCTCGTTCCTGCGGACGTTGCTCGCCGGAAAGCCCGTGCTCGCGCTGGACGAGCCGTTCGCCGCGCTCGACGCGATCACCCGTCAGGAGATGCAGGGCTGGCTCAGCCACGTGCTCGAGGGCGCGCCGCGGACGGTGATCCTCGTCACCCACGACGTCGAGGAAGCCGTGATGCTCGGCGACCGCGTGGTGGTGATGTCGCCGCGCCCGGGCCGCGCCGTGAGCGAGATCGAGGTCGCCCTGCCAAGGCCGCGCAAGCGCACCGACGCCACGGTCGTCGAACTGCGCGAGCGCGCGTTGGTGGCCCTGGGGGTCGACGCGTGAGACGGTCGCTGCGAGTGTTGCCGGCGGTGATCCTGGTCATCGCGCTGATCGGGATCTGGGAGCTCTACGTCGATCTCAAAGGTCCGACCTTCTCGCTGATCCTCCCGTCGCCCCACCAGGTGGTCAAGGCGCTCTATGACGACCGCTCGCTGCTGTGGAGCAGCTTCCTCGTAACCGCGCAGGAGGTGCTGCTCGGAATCCTGGTGGCGATCGTGTTCGGGTGCGTGCTTGCCGTCGGGATCCACTTCTCGCCGACGCTTCGCCGAGTCACCTACCCCCTGATCGTGGCCTCGCAAGCCGTCCCGGTGCCGGTCTTCGCCCCGGTGCTCGTGTTCTGGCTCGGCTTCGGCATACTGCCCAAGCTCGTCGTGGTCGCGGTCGTGTCGTTCTTCTCGATCGTGGTGACGACCACCGCCGGCCTGGACGCCGTCGACCCCGACCTGATCAAGCTGATGCGAACGTTCGACGCCTCGAGACTCAGGACGTTCCGGCACGTCGAGCTGCCGTCGGCGCTTCCGGGCGTGTTCACGGGAACGAAGATCGCGATTGCCGTGTCGGTGATCGGCGCCGTGTTCGCCGAGTACACCGGATCGAACTCCGGGCTCGGCTACGTGATCCTGGTCTCGGAGCCGCAACTGCTGGCGGCGCGCGCCGTGGCCGCGACCGTGGTCCTGTCGCTGTTCGCGATCGCACTGTTCTCCCTGCTGGCGCTGGCCGAGCGTCTCGCGCTCCCCTGGGCATATCGCCCGCGCGAGGAGCTTCCGGCATGAGACGCGCGGTCTGGCAGATCATCGCGGCGGCCATCGCGGTCGCGCTCGCAATCGCGTTGGCCGGGTGCGGGGAGAAGCAGGAGAGCGTCACGGGATCGGCCGGCAGCTCGCAACGGCTGACCCTGATGCTCGACTGGTTCCCGAACGCGGACCACGTCGGGATCTACCAGGCGCTCGCGGAGGGCGACTTCACCAAGGCGGACCTGGACGTCCACATCCAGGTGCCCTCGGACCCGGCCGCGCCGCTCAAGCTGCTCGCGGCCGGCAAGATCGATGCCGCGATCTCCTATGAGCCCGAGGTCCTGCTGGCCCGCAACCAGGGCCTCCCGCTGGTGTCGGTGGCGGCGATCGTCCAGGAGCCGCTCACCTCGATCGTGTCGATCGGCTCGAAGCACATCACGCGCGCGTCGCAGCTGCGCGGCAAGCGCGTCGGCGACGCCGGAATCCCCTATCAGCACGCCTACCTCGAGACGATCCTGGCCCAGGCCGGCGTGCCGGCGAGCTCGGTCAAGGAGATCAACGTCGGCGCGAACCTCGTCCCGGCGATGCTGTCGGGCCGGGTCGACGCGACCCTGGGCGCATTCTGGAACTACGAGGCGATCCAGCTCGCACAGCTCCACAAGCACCCGAACGTGATCCACATGGAGCAGGTGGGCGTTCCCACCTACGACGAGCTCGTCGTGGTCGTGCGCAAGAACACGATCGTCAACCACCCGGACGTGGTCCGCCGGTTCGTGCAGGCGCTGGCGCGCGGCTACGAGTCGGCCCGGCGCGACCCGCAGGCAGCCGTCGCAAACCTGATCAAAGCGAGCCCCGGCCTGGAGCCGAAGCTCCAGCTCGCGAGCGTCCGAGCGACGCTGCCGGCGTTCTTCCCGAGCAATCCGTCCCATCCCTGGGGCTGGCAGGACCCGAGCCAGTGGAACGCCTACGGGCAGTGGATGCTGGGCCACCACCTGATCTCGGTTCCGAACGCGGTGCTCGACGCCTCGACGAACGAGCTGCTGGCCGGTCAGGGGCTGTAGGAGCGCCGCCCGCGCGGCCTTGTCGCGGCAGACCGATGATTTTCGAAGGCGCTGTCGGTCTACATACCGAGCGCAATGAGATCTCGCACACCGCTTTCCCCCCGGATGCTCGATCGCCTACGATGACCCTCGTGCAGGAATCTCAACTCGCGGTCGCCCAGGGCGGGCTCGAGCGACGGCTCGAGCAGCATCGTTCCGAGCTGACCGGCTACTGCTACCGGATGCTCGGCTCTCCGTTCGAGGCCGAGGACGCTGTCCAGGACACGCTCCTTCGGGCCTGGCGCGGCTACGACCGGTTCGAGGGTCGCGCGGCGCTGCGCTCGTGGCTGTACCGGATCGCGACGAACGTCTGCATGGACATGCTGAGCAGCCGCTCGCGCCGGGCGCGACCGATGGACTTCGGTCCGGCGTCGGCGCCGGAGGCGGTGAATCTGAACTCGCTCCCGGAGGTCACCTGGATCGAGCCGATCCCGACGAGCCTGGTGACCGCCGAGACAGATCCCGCGGAGCTCGTCGCGCAGCGCGACACGATCCGCCTCGCGTTCGTGGCCGCGCTCCAGCACCTGCCGGCGCGCCAGCGCGCGGTGCTGATCCTGTGCGAGGTCCTGCGCTGGAAGGCCAGCGAGGTGGCCGAGCTGCTCGACACGAGCGTCGCGTCGGTCAACAGCGCCCTCCAGCGCGCACGGTCGACGCTCGAGGAGCGCGACATCGAGACCACCGACGCGGTCGCCCCGATGGACACCGACCAGCACGACCTGCTGGCTCGCTACGTCGATGCGTTCGAGCGCTACGACATCGACGCGCTGACCTCACTGATCCGCGAGGACGCCACCCAATCGATGCCGCCCTACGACATGTGGCTCTCGGGCCGCGACGACGTGTTCGCGTGGTGGGTGGGGCCCGGGATCGGTTGCAAGGGCTCGCGGGTGCTCCCGGTCGAGACCGCCAACGGCTCGGTCGCGTTCGGGCAGTACAAGCCGAGCGAATCGGGAGGCGGCTTCGACCCGTGGGCGCTCCAGGTCCTCGAGATCGCCGGCGGGAAGTTCGTCGAGTTCACATTCTTCCTCTCGACCGAGCGGCTGTTCCCGCTGTTCGGGCTGCCGCCGCGGCTCGAGTCCTAGCCTAGAGCACGAGCACGTCGCTGAGCCCCAAGTACGCGACCAGCTCGCGGAGCTCGCTCGAGGCGTGCCGCAGCTCGACCCGGCACCCGTGCCGGCGCGCGGCCAGCTGAAGCCGGGCGAGCGCGTCCACGGTCACCGCGTCCGCGGCGAGACCGTCCACGTCGCACACGGCAAGCGTCGCGCCACTGCCGGCGAGCAGCGCACAGACGCGCGCGTACAGCGCCGGCAGGTCGCCGCGCTCGATCGGCCCGCTGATCGCGAACGTGATCGTGCTTGGCTCCGACGCGCCCATTCGCTTGAAGGACCGATATTCGCCACGGAACTCATCGGCGTCAGCCCGCCGTGGACCGGATCGCGGCGCGAAAGCGTGCCTCGTCGCCGCCGCGCCACCGGGGACCGCCGGCGCCGCGCCACCGCGCCACCGTCACGCCGCCACCCGCGTCGCCGCCGACCCGCCACCGAGCCGCAGCGCGTGCAGCCCCGCCAGGCCGGCCCACGGCGCGTACGGGGCGAAGAACTCGGCGACCTCCTCCTCGGTGGCGCGGACCCTCGGATCCCCGGACCCCCGAATCCGTCCCACGAGCTTCAGGTACCCCACGTCCCCGCACGGGAGCTGGTCCAGACGTCCCTGGCCGGTCAGCGCCAGCATCTGGATCGTCCAGCTGCCGATTCCGTGGATCGCCCGCAGCCGGCGCCACCCGCGCTCGTGGTCGGGATCGTGGAGGTCGACGCGGCCGCCCGCCACCTCGCGGGCGGCGCGGACCAGCGCCAGCGCCCGGCCGGCGGACAGGTCGAGCGACTCGAGCATCGCCGGCGCCTGCACCGCGAGCATCGCCGGCGTCGGCGAATCCCGCATCCCAGTGACGGCGCACCGACGACCCAGCCGCGCGATCAGCCGGCGCTCGATCGCCGCCGCTCGGCCGAATTCGATCAGCTGCTCGCAGATCGCCCACGCCAGCGCCTCGAACGGCTCAGGTTTGCCGCCGGCACGCAGGCCGGGGTTCGACCGCACCGAGCGGCCGATCAGCGAGTCGAAGCGGAAGCGCTCGTAGAACGGCTCGATGTCCTGGTCGATCCCGAGTGCGAGCCGCATCCGCTCGATCCCCCACTCGGCCGCCGCCCGATCCGGGGCCCGCGCTCCGAACACCACCCGGTCGCACGAGGGCTGAGCCACTCGCACGAGCACGGGAAGCTCGCCCACATGCAGCAGTCGGTGCAGCACCCCGCCCCGCACTCGGACGAGCCCGTCGAGCCCATTCCGGAGCGGGAGGGCGAACGCCCAGCGCGGGCGGACGTCGACCCGGACCTCGACCCCGGAAGGCGCGCTCAATCGCCTTGCTTGCCGATCACGTGCACGTCGACCAGGAACGACCTGGAGGCCGCGATCGGCAACAGGTCGGCGGCACGGCGCGAGCCGCCCTTGCCGTTGCGCGCCAGCTTGCGGGCGGCGCGCCGCTTGATCAACGCGATCGTCGCGGCGCCGGCGACGAACCCGGTGGCGGCCGCGGCGGCCGCCTGGACGGCGGGCAGCGGGGCCGGGCGTGTTCGCTCGATCGTCCGGACCTCTGCGAGCACGGGCAGCCCGTCGACGACCTCGCCGTCGGATTCGACCCCCGCCTCGGGCGCATGTCCGTCTGCGAACGGCTCACTCATCGCCGCGACATGGTGACAGCGCCGGCGGTCAACTTCAAAGAAGCTTCTCGTACACCCGGTACGTGCGGACGACCCGGCCGCCCATCCGCTCCATCGCTCGGTTCATCGATTTGTTCGTCTCGAGGATCCAGCCGGTCTCGCCCTTCTTCTGATTGGTGCGCTCGGCGGCGTCGTAGTGCATCTCGTACAGCTTCGCCCCGATCCCGGTGTGCTGGTACTCCTGCTTGACCCCGAGCGCAAACACGCGAACGCGATCGATCTTGCCCTTGTAGTACAGGGCCTTGGCCCAGCCGAACGGCAGTAGACGGCCGTTCAGGTGGATCAGAACCTGGTTGTAGTCGGGCAGCGTGAGCGCTGCCGCCACGGGCTCGCCATCCTTCTCGGCGATGAACGCCCAGTTCTCGTCGAGCACGGGCTTGAGGTCCTTGGCGTAGTGGCGGACCTCCTCCTCGGTCAGTGGCGTAAACCCCCAGTTGCGCTCCCAGGCCGCGTTGTACACCTCGAGAAAGCGCCCGATCTCTGCCTCCATGTCCTTCTTGCGCATCGGCCGCACGGTGATCCCGTACTTGCGCTCGACGTCGGCGGCGGCTCGCCAGATCACGGGGTTCACCGACGACCGCTCGGACACCTCGAGCGTCCACATGTACAGGTCCATCGCCTTGGTCAGGCCGGCTCCCTCGATCAGGCGCGGGTAGTACGGGTGGTGCCAGTTGGTCAGGACCGTCGGGAGCAGGTCGTAGCCGTCGACGAGCACGCCGCACTCGTCGTTGGTGGTGAAGTCCATCGGGCCCACCATCCGGTCGCGGCCACGTGCGCGGAGCCAGTCCTCCGCCGCTGAGAGCAGCGCGTTCGCGGCCTGAACATCGTTCTCGCACTCGAAGAAGCCGAACATCCCCCAGTCGTGATGCTGGTACTCGTTGAAGTGGCGGTCGATCTGCGCGGTGATCCGCCCGACTGGAGTCTCCCCCCGCCACGCCAGGAAGAACTCGACGTCGGCGTGCTTGAAGAACGGGTTGCGGCTCCGGTCGAAGAACCGCTTGCGGTCGAACAGCAGCGGCGGGACCCAGTTCGGCTCGTTACGATAGAGCCGCCACGGCAGCTTGATGAACGTATTCAGCTCGCGCTTGCTCGCGACAGGGCGAATCTCCAAGGCCCGACGAGCCGGCAGGGTTATGTCCAGCGCCATCTCTCCGAAACGTTATATGTCCACCACGATCGACGTCTTCGCCAAGGCCCGGGAGCACGAGCGCCTGGAACAGCTCCGGGCCGCCCGGGAGCTCGACCTGGTGCCCTATTTCCGCGTGCTCGAGGGCCCGACACTGCCGGTCGTGGAGATGGAGGGCAAGCGCCGCATCATGCTCGGCTCCAACAATTACCTGGGGCTGACCGGAGACGAGCGGGTCAAGCAGGGCGCGCTCGACGCCCTGAACCGTTACGGCACCGGCCTCACCGGATCGCGGTTTCTGAACGGCACCACCGACCTGCACCTCGAGCTCGAGCGGGAGCTGGCGGAGTGGTTCGAGACGGAGGCCGCGCTCGTGTTCACGACCGGCCATCAGGCGAATATCGGCGCGCTCGGGACGATCCTCGGCCCCGGCGACACCGTCGTGGTCGACTCGGGCGACCACGCGTCGATCCTCGACGGCTGCATCCTCTCGCGGGCCAAGCTGCGGCCGTTCCGGCACAGCCGGATGCGCAAGCTCGAGCAGGCGCTCGAGAAGGCCGCCGCCGACGGCGGCGGGATCCTCGTCGTCGTGGACGGCGTCTTCTCGATGGAGGGGGACGTCGCGCCCCTGCCCGAGATCGCCGAGCTGAGCCAGCGCTACGGCGCCCGGCTGATGGTCGACGAGGCACACGCGCTCGGCGTGCTCGGCACCCGTGGCGCCGGCGCGTCCGAGCTGTTCGGAGTCGAGGACCAGGTCGATCTGCGGATGGCGACGTTCTCCAAGTCGCTCGCCTCGTGCGGTGGCGTGATCGCCGGCCCGGCCGACGTGATCGAGTTCCTGCGTGTCTCGTCGCGGCCGTTCATGTTCACCGCCTCGGCCGTCCCCGCCGCGCTCGGAGCGGCGCTGGCCGCGGTCAGGATCTGCCGGTCGGACGAGGGCCGGACGCTGTTCGCGCGCGTGCTCGACAACGCCCGCTACCTGCACCAGGGGCTGGACAGGCTCGGCTTCCAGGTGGTCGAGCCGACGAGGCTGGCGGACGGCACCGAGGTCGTCACCACGGTCGTCCCGATCGTCGTCGGCGACGACTGGAAGGCGGCGTTCCTGTGGAAGGCGCTGTACGACGCCGGGGTGTACGTCAACGTCGCGCTCCACCCGGCGGTGCCGCCGGCGGGCGCGCTGCTCCGCACGAGCGTGATGGCCACGCACGATCGCGAGACGCTCGATCGGGCGCTCGAGATCTTCGCCGAGGCCAAGCGGGCCTTCGAAGCCGAGCACGGCCCGCTGCCCGGACGACGCTACTAGGGGCGCTCCACCCCTGGACATCGGGGCGCGTTCATGCCGCCGTGCTTGTCCACACTCGCACAAGACCTTCACACCCATAAAAAACACGCTCTAAGCGCATGGCCGGCAGATGTGACGTTGCTGTGACCGGCGCCGATGTCGTAGCTTCTTGCTCTAGCGAAAAGGCCGATCCGAACGGCGGCCGCTACGGTAGGGAAAGGGCCGGAAAACGGGGTGACAGACCGTGCGTCTCGGCGCGCGGGAATAGGAGTTGAGGACATAAGGACCCACGGGAGGGGGGCCTCGCGGACCCCTGCCATTTGTAAACAACAGTGTCCGCCGCGTCGGACCGATTGGGAGGAAGCGAAGCACCAAATGAGTGAGACCGCCACGATGACCCCGGCGCCGCAACGACTGCGAGCACTGGAACGAGCCAACGCGGTCAGGCTCGCCCGCGCGGAGCTCAAGCGAAGGATCGCCGAGGGAGACGCTGCCGCCGCGAGCGTGATTTTGGACCCGCCCGATGAGGCGGCGAGCTGGGCGATCGGAGAGCTGCTGATGAGCCAGCGCCGGTGGGGCAGCACCAAGTGCCGCAAGTTCCTCTCGCGTCATCACATCACCGAGACAAAGACGCTTGGCGCGCTCACCGAGCGCCAGCGCCGTGTTCTTGCCGACCAGCTCGAGACGTGCAACGCTCGCGCGCTCGAGCTGGTGTAGCGAAGCCGCAATGGCCCCGCGCCGCCGCCTACGGGCGGTGGCGCGGGACCAGGGCACCAGTGGTCGCCTAGATCTGGATCCCAACCGGGACCGGGCTGGCGCCGGCGAAGAACAAGAACCACACGACAAACGCCGCCAGCGTCAATCCCGCGCTCACGACCAGCACGGCCTCGAGCACATAGTGGCCGGTGTCGTCGAGTCCTCGGGCACGGCGGTTCGCCGCATACACGTCGCTCAGCTTGGCGAGGACCGCGGCCAGCACGCCGATCGTCGCCACCACACCGATGAAGCTGACGCCCAGCGCGGTCCCGAGCGAGGACGTCGAGCCCTGGATCTGCGAGCCGATCCAGAGCCATAACAGCGGCGTCCCGATCCACAGGACGAGGCTGCCGATGAACATGATGAGCAGCACCAGCGTCGCCCCGACACCCGTCCTCAGCAGTTCGCGCACAGTGACGCCGAGGGTAGCTTCGCCGGCTGGCCGCGGAACTACTTCTCCGCGGCGGCGGCTAATGGGCAGCCCGAAGAGAGCTTGACCTCCCACCAGCCCATCAGCATCCCGATCAGCCCGAGCCTCGGACGGACGTGCCACACCCCACATCCCGGCTCGCCGATCTCGCGGTTGGAGACGCGCACGAACCAGCCCCGCCCACCCACGGACCCTAAGCGGTCTCGAGAACATGCCACGTCCTCACTTGGGATCCTGGCGGCGTCGGTGCAGCAGTGCCTGCACCCGCGCGGCGAGGGCCGCCCGCGAGAGCCAGTGCTCGCCGATCAATCGCTGAGCCACGGTCCCGCCACGATAGGCGAGCTCGAGCAGCGGACAGGCGGTCACGCTGTAGAGGCCGCCGACGCCGCCGTCGGCGTCGTAGGCCACCGGGATCGTCCAGTGGTGGGCGCGTACGACCTTGGCGGTGGCGGCGTGGCCGGTGTTGACAGCCACAGCGGCGAACTGCGCCCCGCGCGTCCCGGCCGCGCCGGCAAGTGCCTGCATGGTGTCGACCTCCCGCTCGCACGCGGAGGAGCTCGTCACGAAGAAGGCGAGCACCAGCGGCCCCCGACCCGCCAGCAGGCACACGTTGAGGGCCCGCGGATCGTGCTCGGCGAGCGTGCACGGCGGGTTGAGGTTGGCATCGCCGTTCAGCGTCGACGCCGCCAGCGGCGCCGCGAAGTAGCGAAGCGGCTGACCTGCCGCGACCCCCGGGATTCCAGAGCCTGACCGGTGATTGGTGAGCGCGTAGACCAGGAAGCTGATCACGAGCACGGTCGCGAGCACGCCGACCATCCACGCATAGCGCCGATTGTCGATGAGGGCTTTGAACGGAGTCGGGGGCTCGCTCACGCCACGCGCGCCCGCCGCCGCGGAAGCATGCCCGCGACTCGCCGTGCAAGCTCGCGCGTCCGCTGTAAGGCACTCCCACGCTCTGCCAGCGCGAGCACCGAGGGCAGGACGAGCAGCACCCCGCCGAGCGACACCGTGAGGTCGACGAGCGTGACCAGCCCGAAGTCGCGCAGCATCGTGATGTTCGACAGGGTCAGCACGCCGAACCCGGCGATCGCGGTGATCCCGGACGCGAGCACCGCCGATCCGGTGAACCGGTACGTCCTCGCGAGCGCCTCCGCGGGTGCGCGCCCGGTGCTTCGCTCCTGCCGGAACCGCTCGGACAGCAGCACGCTGAACTCGGTGGAGATCGCGATTACGAGTGCGCCGAGGGTGGCCGACATCGGGTTGAGCGGGATCCGCGTCGCGAACAGGATCAGCGACGACCAGCCGGTCGCGAGCGCGATCGGCACGAGCGGGATGATCGCCCGCTGCACGTTGCGCAGGGCCGCGAGCAGTACGAGCCCGACCGCGACCAGCCCGGCGAGCAGCATCAACATCCGCCGTCCCGATGAGGACAGCGACGCGTCCGCCTGGGCCGCGAGCACGGGCAGGCCGGCGAGCTCCGCGCCGACCCCCGGCGGGGGATGCAGCTGCGCGCGCATGTAGTCGATCACGCGCTGCTGTCGCGACAGCGGCATCAGCCGAATCCCGAAGGCGAGCGTCGCCTCGCGATGATCGGGCGTGATCACCGCCTGCGAGAAGTACGGCGGCACCGCCTTCAGCAGGCTCGAGATCAGACCGGTGCTCAGCGAACTGCCGCACGAGCCGGCCACCTGGGCACCCGAGCAGAACAGGTCCGGCAGCGACAGCGCCGGGCACAGCGTCGCCTTCGCACACCCCTTCGTCTCCAAATACCCGAAGTGAGCGAGCAGCGCATCCTCGTAGCGCAGCATCCACCCGATCGTCTTCGGCGTCGCGACGTTGCTCGAGTGCACGACCACATCGATCTCGCCGGACACGCCCGTGACGCGCTCGAGCGTGCGCAAGTCGCGCAACGCCGGCATGTTGGACGGCACGAGCTTGGTCACGTCCGATTGGACGGGCGTCTGCGTGTCCGCGACCCAGCCGACACCGGCGAGGACCAATCCGACGAGCAGCACGCGACCCGGCCGGCGGGCCGCCCCGGCCACCGCGGCTCGTGCGACCCCACCCGCGCGCCACGAGAGCCCGGCCCGAGCCCTCGCGTCGCCGAGGATCTCCCCTGCGCCGCGCACGGATGCGCCGATCACGCCGAGCTCGGGCAGACGAGGCCCCCGCGTCTCGGACACCCGCGCGCGTCGCGGCGCGCGCCGCCGGCTCAGCACGAGCGCCGCGGAGCCCGCGGTGAGCGCGCACGCGAGCGCGATCGCGATCCCCACGATCAACAGCTCGCCGAACCCCCGGACCATCGGGACCGGCGAGAGCAGCAGCGCGAGGAATCCAGCGGCGGTGGCGAGCGCGGCGGTCGCGATCGTCGGCGCGGCGGTGCTCGCGGCATAGGCCACTTCCTGAGTGGGATCGCCCGCGTCGGCCTCGCGGCGCGCCTCCGAGGCACGCGCCTGGAACTGGATCGCGTAGTCGACCGCCAGCCCGATCAGGATCGGCAGCACCGCGATCGAGGCCATCGTCAGCGACCCGCCGACGAGCGACACCACCCCGAAGGTGATCCCCGCCGCAGCCAGCGCGATCCCGAGCGGCAATAGACGCGGCCGGTTCCGGAACACGAGCAGCAACACCACGCCCATCACGATCAGCGCCGCCGCGAGCAGGCCCGCGACCCCGCCGGTGATCGCCGAGGCGAGATCGTCGGTCACGACCGGCTCTCCGGACACCGTGTAGGTGCCGTGATAAGCCGAGCGGAACATCGGCATGTTGACCGCCTGGCGGATCCACTCGATCGCCTGAGCCTGCTGCGCGGCCGTCAGCGACGACCTCAGGCGCACCTGGATCAGGGCCGAGTCGGCGGTCGGGAACAGGTACGCGAACCGCGACTTCGGCTGGTTCACGCCGCGCGTCTGGTCGAACACGATCTCGGGGATGAACTGCGGATCGTCGATCTTCGGCTGGCCGGAGATGCCCGAGCTCAGGTACATCTGGAGCAGGTTCGTGGTCTCCTGCTGGCTCGCGATCGTGCCCGCCGCATGCTCGAGCGTGGTCGCCTGCTTCGTCGACAGGTGCCGCGCCAGCGCCAGCTTGTAGGCGCTCTGCTTGGCGGTCGTGACTGCCTGCTGGGCCGCGGTAGTGATCTGCTCGATCTCGGTGTTGACGGCCGCGACCGCGCGGTTCAGGAACGTCCCCGGCCCGTACACGACCTGCGCCGGCCGCGCCTTCATCAGCTTCCCGCACGGGCTGCCCCACCCTCCGTACGGCGTCGCCGACCCGGCCGGAGCGGGCGTGAACGCCTCGAGCTGCTGGTTGGCGACCAGCACCTCGCCGGCCAGGCACGCCTCGAGCTGACTCACGGTGGCGAGGTCCTTGGTCTCGACCAGGTCCGTCAGCGGCTCGCGGATCAGGATCACCACGGGATCGCTCCCGAAGTGCTTGTCGTCGTCGAGGCTCGCCTTGAACGTCGCCGACGAGCTGCTCACGAACGTGTCGCTGTTCGTGTCCGGCTCGAGTCGCAGCGCGAGCGCGCCGCCCCCCAGCGCGAGCGCGAGCACGATCCCGAGCGTCACGGCCGGTCTGCCCGCCGCCGTCCGCGCGAGCCGCCCCAGTGCCTTCGCGATCATGGAGATGGGGGTGGGTGGGCAGGCGGGTAGGTGGGTGGTGGGGGTAGGTGGGCGGGCACGCTAGTCCATCGCGAGCGGGCCCTGCGACTCCCCGGACAGGAACTGGCGGATGAACGGGTTCTCCGAGTTGAGCATGTCCTCGGCCGGCCCGGCCTCGACGATCCGGCCCTTCCACAGCACGTTGATGTAGTCCGCGACGCGCCGGGCGCTCATGATGTCGTGGGTGATCACGCAGAAGGTGGGGAGGTGCTCGCGCCTCTTCGCCTTCGCCTCTTCCATCATTTCGCGGTGGATCTCGAGGATCAGCTCGCCGAGCAGCGCCGTCCGCACCGGGTCGAGGCCCGAGTCGGGCTCGTCGAACAGCAGAATGTCGGGCTCGAGCACGAGCGCGCGCGCGAACCCGGCGCGCTTGCGCATCCCGCCCGACAGCTCGTTCGGCAGCTTCGCACGCGCGTCGCCGAGGCCGACCTCCTTCAGCCGCCGCATCACGATGTCCTCGACCTCGTCCTCGCCCTTCTCGGTGTGCTGGCGCAGCGGAAACGCCACGTTGTCGAACACGGTCATCGATCCGAACAGCGCGCCGTCCTGGAACAGCAGGCCGAACTTCTTGCGCATCTCGAACAGCTCGTCGTCGGGCATGTTCGGGACCGACTCGCCGTGCACGAGGATGTCGCCCGCGTCGGGGTAGAGCAGCCCGACCATGTGCTTGATGCACACCGACTTGCCGGTGCCGGACGGGCCGATGATCATCGACACCATCCCCTCGGGCAGCCCCATGTTCAGCCCGCGAAGGATGGGCGTGCGCCCGAACGCCTTGTAGGTGTCGATGAACTCGACCGCGTCGGGGCGGCCCGACGGATACACCTTGTAGGTGTGCCACTTGTACTCGTCCTCGGACGAGCCGGGCGGCGGACTCGGGCGCGGCGGCTCTTCGTCGACGACCGACACGCGCGAGCCGGACTCGCGCGCCGGATGGGCATCGCTGTGGTCGGGCTCGTGGCCGTCGTCGAACGCCGGAGCGTCGCCGTCCTCAGCGTCCCAGTGTTCGTCGTCAAACGCCATCGTCAGCCTCCGATTGGTGCTCGGGGGTTGGCGCCCCAGAAGAGCTGCGTACCGAGCATTCCGATGAGATGTACGCCCACGAGGTTCAAGACCATCGACTTCGCCGTGGCGGTGCCGACACCCACCGGGCCGCCACTTGCGTTGTACCCGTAATAGCAGCCGACCAGCACGATGAGCGTCGCCATCGCCATCGCCTTTATCAAGCTGAATAAGAGGTCGGGTGGATTCTGGAACTCCCAGAAGATCAGGAAGTAGCCCCCCGAGGAGACGTCGCCGATCTGCTGCACAACCGCGATGTAGCTCGCGAGGAACCCGGCACCGATCGAGATCACGTACACGAACGGCAGCACGAGCCACGCCGCCAGCAACCGGGTCCCGCACAGGAACGTCATGCCGCTGATCCCCATTACCTCGAGCGCGTCGATCTCGTCGGAGATCCTCATCGAGCCGAGCTCGGCGACGATTCCGGTGCCGACCTTCGCGGCCATCATGTAGCCGAACGCGAGCGGCGCGAGCTCGCGCAGGTCGCACCACGCCGAGAACACGCCGGAGAACGCCGGCGCTCCCTGCGAGCGCAGCAGGTACGCGCCCTCGATCCCGCACGTGAGGCCGACGATGAACACCAGCAGACAGATCACCAGCGCCGAGCCGACGATCAGGATGCCCGCCTGGCGCAGCGCCTCGCCGAAGAACTTGAACACGCGCAGGCGGAAGACCTCGCCGAGCACCTGCGTCGTGAACTTGGCGATCTCGCCGAAGCTCTCGATCCAGCCTTTCGGGGTGACGATCAGGTCGTTCATCAGCGCGGGATCGTCGTGATCTCGGGGTGGGTCGCGAGCAGGGTCTGGGTGAACGCGTAGTTGAACGCGAAGATCCCGAGGAACGCGATCACGACCGCCTGGTTGACGGCGCGGCCGACCCCCTCGGCCCCGCCCGAGGCGGTCATCCCCTTGTAACAGCAGACCACGGCGATGATCGCGCCGAACAGCGTGGTCTTGACCACCGACCCCCACAGGTCGGTCGTCTCGGCGTTGTTGAAGAACGTCGAGAAGAACGGGCCGAGCGAGGCGTGGTTGACGAGCGTCGCGAGGATCCCGCCGAAAATGCCGAAGATCACCGCGTAGATGTCGAACAGCCCGGTGACCAGCATCAGCGCGAGGAAGCGGGGCACGACCAGGTTCTTGATCGGGTCGACGCCGAGCACCTGGAGGGCGTCAAGCTCCTCGCGGATCTTGCGGGCGCCGAGGTCGGCCGTGATCGCCGTCCCGGCGACGCCGGCGAGCACAATCGCGTCGACGAACGGCGCGAACTCGCGGATCGACGCGAGCACGAAGAAGCCGCCGAGGCGGTCGAGCGCGCCGAACAGCACGAGGAAGTTCGCTGCCTGAAGGCCCGGTGCCTCGTACCCGAACGCGATCGTCGAGATCAGCAGCGGGAACCAGCAGAGCCGCAGCGCGAACATGAACTGGCCGACGAACTCGGGCCCGTACGGGTACGGCGGGCGCACCGCCGAGACCAGCGTCTTGCCGGTCAGGATCATCATGTTGCCGACCTCTTCGAGCAGCCCCTTGATGGGCGAGTACCCGCGATCGGCGACGGCTCTGATCAAGTCTGCCTAAGCCTCCCTGGTGTGCCGCCACGCGGCGTGACGGGCCTAAGCGTACGGAGCCATGCCCGGAAATACCAAATCCGAACCGTCGCGCCAGACCCGGCGTGAGCGCCGAGGTCAGTTGCTATGTTCGGCGCGCCGTGACCTCCAAGAGCATCGGTCTGATCTGCGGCGTCCTTGCGGTGCTCGCCCTTACCGCTTGCGGCGGCGGCACCCGACAGGACGCGAGCGAGCCGAGCGGCAACTTCCCCGTCGCCGTGTCCGCCGCGACCTTCCCGTCGTCCCAGCGGCTGTCCGAGCACACGCACCTCGTGCTCGCCGTCCGCAACGCCGGGTCGGAGACGATCCCGAACATCGCGGTGACGATCTGCAACGTCACCTGCGCCTATCCCGCGCCGGCGGGCGAGGGCACCGACGCGGCGGCGTTCGCCCAGGACCTCCAGATGCCCGGACTCGCGAACTCCTCGCGCCCCGTGTGGGTCGTCGACCGCCCGCCGGGCGCGTGCAACGTCGGCTGCCAGCCGGGGTCCGCGTCCGGGAGCGGCAGCCCCGGCGGCGCCGTCACCGCGTACTCGAACACGTGGGCGCTCGGGTCGCTCGCTCCCGGCAAGACCGCGAAGTTCGACTGGGCCGTGACCGCGGTGGCGCCCGGTCGCCACGTCGTCGCATGGGAGGTCGCCGCCGGCCTGGGCGGCAAGGCCAAGGCGGTGACGAGCAACGGCTCACTCCCGCACGGGAAGTTCACGGTCCTGATCCACAGCGCGCCGGCGCAAACGTACGTGAACACCGATGGTCAGATCGTCACCACGTCGTCGAGCGCGCCGTAGTTTGGATGGGGCCGCTTCGCGGCATCCATGGGAGGCCGCTTCGCGGCATCCATGGGGAATCCGCCGCGGGGCCCTACGCGCTGCGAACGTCGATGCGGCGGATTCCCTACGGGTCGGCCTCCGTCACGTGAGCGCGCGCACGCGTCTCGGAGCCGAATTCCCCGGGGCTGCGCGACCCCGTCCGGACGGGCCCGCATGGCCCCACGGACGGCGAGCGTAGCGAGCCCCAGCCTAACCGTCGGACGACGTGGCCCAGATGTTGATCTGGCCATCGACCGCGTACCGGTCGATCTCTTCGAGCTCGGCCGGGTCGAAGTCGAGGCGGTCGAGCGCGGCCACGTTCTGCTCGAGCTGGGTGACGCTGCTCGCGCCGAGCAGCGCGGAGGTGATGCGCGGATCGCGGAGCACCCACGCGATCGCCAGCTGCGCGAGCGACTGACCGCGCCGCTGCGCGATCTCATTCAATCCCTTGACGCGCGCGAGGTTCTCGGGCGTCAGCATCCCCTCGTCGAAGGAGTTCCCGATCCGCGCGCGCGAGTCGTCGGGGACGCCGTCCAGGTACTTGTCCGTCAGCAGTCCCTGGGCTAGCGGAGAGAACACGATCGCGCCGACGCCCTCGCGCTCGAGCACGTCGAGCAGCCCCTCCTCGATCCAGCGATTCAGCAGCGAGTAGGACGGTTGATGGATCAGCAGGGGGGTACCGAGCTCGCGCAGGATCAGCGCCGCCTCCTCGGTGCGCCGCGGGCCGTAGGAGGAGATCCCGACGTAGCGCGCCTTGCCCTGACGGACGGCCGCGTCGAGCGCGCCCATCGTCTCCTCGAGCGGCGTGTCGGGATCGAACCGGTGCGAGTAGAAGATGTCGACGTGGTCGAGACGCATCCGCTCGAGGCTCTGCTCGAGGCTTGCGAGCAGGTACTTGCGTGATCCCCACTCGCCGTACGGACCCGGCCACATGTCGTAGCCGGCCTTGGTCGAGATCACGATCTCGTCCCGGTATGACTTCAGGTCCTCGGCGAAGATCCGCCCGAAATTGATCTCGGCGCTTCCGTACGGCGGCCCGTAGTTGTTCGCGAGGTCGAAGTGCGTGATCCCGAGATCGAACGCGCGGCGGATGATCGCGCGGCTGTTCGCGAGCGGCCGGTCGTCGCCGAAGTTCTGCCACAGCCCGAGCGAGATCGCCGGGAGCTGCAGGCCGCTCCGCCCGCAGCGGCGATACGGAATCTGGTCATAGCGGCGCGCGTCGGGGGCGTACGCGCGCCAGCCGAGCTGTTCGTCGAACGGCACCCGTCGAGTATTCCACGACCCCGCTTGGCCACGTGTGACGGCCGCTTTGGACATCCGGATAATGACGGCACCCAACCCCCGCGTTACGCTTCGCGATCGTATGCCTCGAATCGGTCGAGGCGGGGTTTCGTCTGCGCCGGCAACTGCCGCCGGCGCCCACACGAAGGGAAATCGATCACGCATGCCGCGAATCCGTCAACAGAACGTCCTTGCCGCCCAGTGGGCTCCCAACGGCGGCGCACTCGGGGCGCCCGATCTCACCATCTCCGACAACCAGGTGTTTGGCGCGAACGTATTCAGTCGCGCGGTCCAGCGCCAGCGCCTCTCCCCGGACGTGTTCAACCGCCTGCAGGACACGCTCGCTCGCGGCCAGGCGCTCGACACGTCGCTCGCCGACGCGGTCGCGCTCGCGATGAAGGAGTGGGCGATGGAGCGTGGGGCAACCCATTACACGCACTGGTTCCAGCCGCTGACGGGCTCGACCGCGGAGAAGCACGACAGCTTCTACGCCCCGACCGACGAGGGCACCGCGATCGCGGAGTTCTCGGGCAAGGAGTTGATCCAGGGCGAGCCCGACGCCTCGAGCTTCCCGACCGGCGGCATCCGCGCCACGTTCGAGGCGCGCGGCTACACCGCATGGGATCCGACGTCTCCCGCGTTCATCCTCGAGAACCCGAACGGGACGCTGCTTTGCATCCCGACCGCGTTCGCGTCGTGGACGGGCGAGGCGCTCGATCACAAGATCCCGCTGCTTCGATCGATGGACGCGCTCTCGAAGTCGGCGATCCGCGCGCTGAAGCTGTTCGGTGACACCCAGTCCACTCGCGTGTTCACGACGATCGGGCCCGAGCAGGAGTACTTCCTGATCGACGAGCAGTACTACTTCGAGCGGCCCGACCTGATCACGACCGGCCGCACGCTGTTCGGCGCCAAGCCGCCCAAGGGCCACGAGCTCGACGACCACTACTTCGGCTCGATCCCCGAGCGGATCCTCGCGTGCATGCTCGATACCGAGCGCGAGCTCGCCAAGCTCGGGGTGCCGGTCAAGACCCGGCATAACGAGGTGGCGCCCAACCAGTACGAGATAGCGCCGATCTTCGAGAACTCGAACGTCGGCTCCGACCACCAGCAGCTAACGATGCAGATAATGCAGAACGTCGCGCGCCGCTACGGGCTCGTGTGCCTGCTGCACGAAAAGCCGTTCGCGGGCGTCAACGGCTCGGGCAAGCACAACAACTGGTCGATGGGCACCGACACCGGCAAGAACCTGCTCGAGCCCGGCGACACCCCGCACCGGAACCTCGAGTTCCTGTTCTTCTGTGCCGCGGTAATCCTGGCGGTGAACAAGTACCAGGGCCTGCTCCGCGCGTCGATCGCCTCGCCCGGTCAGGACCATCGCCTCGGCGCGAACGAGGCGCCGCCGGCGATCATCTCGATCTTCCTCGGCACCGACCTCGAGCACGTGTTCGGCGCGATCGAGCGCGGCGAGACGTCGGAGACCAGGGCGCAGTCGTTCCTCGGGCTCGGCACGCCGGTGCTGCCGCAGCTGCCCAAGCACGGGGGCGATCGCAACCGCACCAGCCCGTTCGCGTTCACCGGCAACAAGTTCGAGTTCCGGGCGCTCGGCTCGAGCCAGTCGCCCTCGCTCCCGAACACGGTGCTCAACACGATCGTCGCCGACGCGATCGACGAGCTCGCCGACGAGCTCGAGGCGGCGGTCAAGGACGGTCCTGCGGCCGGGGACCCGCTGCGCGACGCCGTGCTCGAGGAAGCGCTGAAGCCGATCCTCCAGCGCAGCTACGCCGCCAACAAGCGGATCATCTTCGGTGGCGACAACTACGACGAGGAGTGGCACGCCGAGGCCGAGCGCCGGGGCCTTCTGAACCTGAGCGCGACCCCGGACGCGCTGCCGTATCTCGTCTCCGACGAGACCGTGGCGGTGTTCGAGCGGCACAACGTGCTCTCTCGCCGCGAGCTCGAGTCGCGCCATGAGGTGTTCCTCGAGCAGTACGTGACCAAGCTCAACATCGAGTCCGAGACCGCGGCATCGATCGCGCGGACGATGCTGCTGCCGGCGGCGGCCCGCCACCTGGCGTTGCTGCTCGAAGCCCAGCTCGGAGAGCTCGCCGCCGAGACCTCGGACCTGATCGCCGAGCTGACCGACGCGATCAAGAAGCTCGAGTCGACGAACCTGGCCGATAACCACCCGCCGGACCTCGAGGAGCACGCCGATTTCATGCGGGACTCGGTCGTAACGGCGATGGCGGAGGTTCGCGCGGCCGCCGACAAGCTCGAGAAGATCGTCGCCGACGATCTTTGGCCGCTTCCGAAGTACTCCGAGATCCTGTTCATCAAATAGCAGTCGCTCGGGTCACCCACCGCCCCGGACACCCTCAACTACCCCGAGGGTGTCCGGGGCGATGTCGTGACCCTCGCTCGCAGCGCGCCGCAACTCTCGTGACGGCGTTCAAGGCCGTACCGTCGCGTGCCGACGCCACAGGCACGACATGTGGCACGCAACTCATCCATCCGGCAACGCAACTTGTAAGCGCCGGCCGGGTTCTACGCTACGGTGGCACTGGTGCCAGGCCGTATGACCGAACACCGCGGGCGCTTCGCGGCCCTGCTAGTCGGGCTGCTGCTGGCAGGGCTCGCGCTCACGGCCGACCCGGGTGCCGCCGTCGCGAGAAAGGCGCGGGCGCACGTCATCCACACGGCGGCGGACTCGCTCGCCGGCCGCGGCATGTGGATCTGGTACATCTCGCGTTCAGCCGGCGGGACGCTGTCCTCGATCATCGCGACCGCCAAGCAGTACGGCGTCAGCACGCTGATCATCAAAAGCGGCGACGGCTCGAGCATGTGGTCGCAGTTCAATTCGAGTGTCGTCTCCACGCTGCATGCGAACGGCCTGCGCGCGTGCGCGTGGCAGTACGTCTACGGCGTCCACCCGATATCGGAAGCGTATGTCGGGGCCCAGGCGGTTCACGACGGCGCGGATTGCCTCGTGATCGACGCCGAAAGTGAATACGAGGGCAAGTACGTCCAGGCGCAGAGTTACATAACTCGTTTGCGCCAGCTGATCGGACAGAGCTATCCCGTGGCACTGGCCGGATTTCCGTATGTGGACTATCACCCCGGGTTTCCATATTCCGTGTTCCTCGGGCCCGGTGGCGCGCAGTACAACTCACCACAGATGTACTGGATGGACATCGGCACGAGCGTGAACGCCGTGTACGCGCACACGTACGCCTACAACGGCGTGTACGAGCGTGCCATCGACCCGCTCGGACAGGTCTACCAGAACCCGCCGATGGGCCAGATCATTCGCTTCCGCCAGCTGTCGCGGACGTATCACGCCGCGGGCGTCAGTTGGTGGAACTGGCAGCAGGCGAGCACGACAGGGTGGAAGGGAATCTCGATCGGTGCCGGCAACCTGACCGGCATCACGCCGACCGCGAGCACCCCGATCCTCGGCCTCGCCTCGCGTGGCGACCTCGTCGTATGGGCGCAGGAGCACCTGGCGACGGCCGGCTACACGATCCCGATCGACGGCGACTACGGCCCGGCCACGCAATCGGCCGTCGAGCACTTCCAGTCCGCGGAGGGACTGACGGTCGACGGGATCGTCGGGCCGGCCACGTGGGCGGCGCTGCTCCGGTTCGCGCCCGCGCCGGTGACGTGGACGCAGGCGGGAGCGGTGGTCGCCTCGGCGTCGGCCGTGCGCGGCGCCCGCGGCGCACATCGCCGGCTGCTGATGCAGGTTCCGAAGTCGGCTCACGCGCGCGCGACGCGCGACGAGATTGCCGGCGCCGGCGGCCCCGGTTAGCGGGCGGTTCAGGTCAGAGAAGCTGGTGCTCGCGCGCGTAGGCGACGAGCGCGGCCCGCGTGTTGCGTCCGGTCTTCTGCTGTATGTGCGCGCGGTGTGACTCGACCGTGCGCACGCTGAGATACAGGCGTGACGCAATCTCGCGGTTGGTGTGCCCGAGCGCGATCAACCGCAGCACCTCGATCTCGCGCGCGGAGAGATCATCGGGCGGAATGTCAGACCCCGGCGATTCGGTGGCCAGGCGCGCCCCGAGCTCGGGGTTGAGATAAGTGCGGCCTTCCGCGGCCAGCCGCACCGCCTGCACGAGCTCCCCCTCGGCGGCCTCCTTCAGCACGTAACCGATCGCGCCGGCGCGAAGCGCCTCGCGCGCGAACACGGGATCGTTCTGCATCGTGAGCACGACGATTTGCGTGTCGGGGGCGCTCTGGCGCAAGCGCGGGATCGCGGGCAGGCTCGATTCCCCCGGCATGTTCAGGTCGAGGATCAAGACGCGCGGGCGATACACGGCGACGCGGCGCTCGGTCGTGGCCACATCCCCCGCCTCGGCGACGACCTCGAATCCCTCCTCGGCGCCGAGCAACGATCGCAGTCCGGCGCGGACTACCTGGTGATCGTCGGCCAGGACGATCGTGATCGGTCCGCGCCGCGATACCTCGTCCACCGCGCTCACAATAGCTCGCGGGTCCTCGACGCTTGGATCTCGTTGACTGAAAAAAGAGTATGTGGTGACATGCGTTCGTCGAGTACGCAAAGCTTTACCGCACTTGTCCAGTTCAACAGGGAGAAGCGATGCCCCCAGCCCGCAAGCCAGCCGCGACCAAACCCGCCACTCGCGCCACCAGAGCTGCCAACAGCGTACGCGCGCGAGCCGCCTCAACCTCCGCGGCGACGCGCCGCGAGGTGGAGCAGTCGATCACACGTTTCGAAAAGCGCCTCGACGATGCCAACGACGCGCTCAAGACGCTCGGCACGCACCTTGGTCGCGGAGCGCAAGGCAGCTACAAAGACGTGACCGCGGCGCTGGCGGCGCTGCGTCGCGACGCGGCCAAGACCAACCGTCAGGCGCTCAAGGACTTCGACAAGCTGCGTACCGCGATCACGCACAAGGCTCCAGCGTCCTCGAAGTCGAGCTCCGCGGCGAAGAAGTCGACCGCCACGAAGTCAACGGCCGCGAAGTCAACGGCCGCGAAGACGGCCGCCGCGAAGACGGCGACCCGCAAGACGACGTCGCGGGCGAAGACGACGCGCGCAACGAAGACGGGTTAGGAATGCATGCGCTCGGGCCTTGCCGTCAAGGCTCGAGCGTCGTCCCGGCTTCGATCCTCACAGGCTCGTCGACGTCGAGTTCGACGGAGCCGCGGACGCACACCCCCGCGCCGAACGTGACCTCGCCGTGGACCACGAGCCGGTCGGCCTCGCGCAGCGACGGCGGGCCGTCGGGAAACCGCTTCTCGAAGTCGTCGAGCAGCTTGTAGAAGTCGGGATCGAGCTCGACGTACGGCAGGCTCGAGGCGCGCTCCGGCACGACGCGGACGGCCAGGTCATCCGACAGCGTGTAGAGGTCCGACCGCAGCACGAGCAGGTCGTCGGTCGTCTTGACCGGTACGAACCGCGTGCGTGGCACGCACAAGAGCCGTGCATCCTTGAAGCTGCCGATCGCGGCGCCCATCGCGCTCTCGAGCTGTAGCACGGGCGGTGAGCTCGAGTCGCGTGGATCGACGGTCTTGCGGTTGACGATCAGCGGAAGCTCGAGCACGCCATCGGTCTCGTCGAGCGTCTCCTTCAGCACGCGCAGGTCGACCCACAGGCTGTTCGTGTTGTAGTACCGCCAACGACGGTAGTCGCGAAACGACTCCTCGTCTTCGGGAGGCGTCTGCGCGGTCTCCCGAAGCACGAGCTGCCCGTCAGCGCGGCGGCGTGCGATGTGTCCGCCCTTGCGGTCCGCCTCGGTCCCCTCGACGACCTCCATCAGGAACGGGATCTCGCCGCGCTCCATGTGCGCGGCGATCCGGACGTCGGGGCTCGCGCCGAGGTTGTCGGCGTTGGAGATCATCGCGTAGTGGAAGTTCCGCTCGAGCAGCGCCGCGAGCGTCTCCGAGCTGCGCAGCGAGCTGTACACGTCCCCGTGTCCGGGCGGGCACCACTCGAGCGATGGCTCTCGCGGCCAGCTCACGGGCGCGAGCGACTCGGCGTCGAGCTTTGGCTCCATGCTCTGGAGGAAGTGGACCGGCAGGCCGGTGTCGAGATCCGGGTGGGATTCGAGCGCGCGCATCGTGTCCGCACGCGTGGCCTGACTGTTCATCAGCACGAGCGGCAGGCGCACGCCGTAACGCTGCCTGAGCGCGAGCGTGTTGCCGATGATGATGTCGAGGAACGATCGGCCGTCGCGCGCCTCCACCAGCGACTTCGGACTGCGCAGCCCCATCGTCGTGGCAAGGCCGCCGTTGAGCTTGATCACCGCGACGCGATCGAGCGCGCGCGCGTCGGCTTCGGGCAGCGCCTCGAGCGCGTCCACGTCGCCCGCCGGCTCGAGCTCGGAGCTTGGCAGCATCGCCGAATCGCCGCCGACGAGTCGCTCGTACGCGCTCGCGAAACAGCGGATCGCCTCTTCGGGCTGACCCGCGCCGCGCATCTTCGCCTCCGCCAGCTCGAGTCCGCGCTCAGCCACGAGCGCTCACCCGCCGACGACTTCCGTGCGCTCTCGCGGCGCGGAGGTCACTCGTGGTCTTCGGCGACGATCAGCACATTGCAGCGTGTGCGATCAGTCACCCTCGTCGTCACCTTGACGTCACCCAGCGGCACCCTACCGAAGTTTCGCCCCCGCTGCGCGGCGAGAATCGCCGGTCACGGCTGCCCGTAATACGCCTCCGGCCCGTGCTTGCGCTGGAAGTGCTTCTCGCGGAGCTCGGCCTGGAGCGGCGCGGCGTGCGGTTCGAGCAGCGTCGTGAGCAGCGCCATCCTCGCAACCTCCTCGAGGATCACCGCGTTCTCGACGGCAGCGGCCGGCGACTGCGCCCAGCAGAACGGCGCGTGACCGCGGACGAGCGCGCACGGCAGCTCGAGCGCGCCCCGCTCCGCCACCGCCTCGACGAGCACGTCACCGGTGGTCGTCTCGTAACCGGACTCGATCTCCGCCGCGGCGAGGGCACGCGTGAGTGGAATCGGATATGCGCACAGATCCGCGTGCGTTGTGCCCAGCAACGGAATCTCACGCTGAGCCTGCGCCCACGCGGTGGCGTACGTCGAGTGCGTGTGTACGACGCCGCCGATGTCCTCGAACGCGCGGTACAACGCGAGGTGCGTGGGCGTGTCCGTCGACGGGCGCCTCTCCCCGGCGATCACGTTCCCGTCGAGATCGAGGACCACGATCTCCTCGACGGTGAGCGCGTCGTAGGCGACGCCGCTCGGCTTGATCGCCATGATCCCCCGATCGCGGTCGATGCCGCTCACGTTGCCCCAGGTCAGCGTCACCAGCCCGTGCGTGTTCAGCGCCCGGTTGGCGGCAAGGACTTCGTGGACGAGGTCAGGCACCACGAACCGCCGGGTCAGATTTCCACGCTGGGTATGTCGAGCAGCTCCGCGAGCCGCCGCCACCGTCCGACGTGGTCGCCGAGGTTGATCACGAAGTGATGCGGACCGCCGTAGCTGAGCCAGTCGTCCATGAACACCTGCATCCCGCGCTCGGGGCGGAAATGGAAGTGGTGCATCTCGACCTTCGGCAGCTCCGGCGTATCGAGCACCTCGCCGCGGCCGATCACCAACCGGTAGAGCTCGCCCTCGATCGGCACGAGCGCCGCCGACGTCGCCATCCCGGGCTCCGCGGAGAACACCGGAGTCGGCGGGTTGTCGAGACGGCCGATGCCCAGTGCGCGGTCGATCAGCCGCACCGGCCGGTCCTTGCGCGCGATCTTCCAGTTCCCCTCGCCCATGTGGCTGATCAGCACCGAGTCGAGCTCCCAGTCCATCGCGTACATCTCGCTGAAATGCGCGTCCCCGATCATGGTCTGGCCCGCACACATCAGCGTCGCCGTGTTCGTGTCTCCCTCGGCGGCGAAGCCGTAGCCGTCGGCCATCAGATCCGACGCCGCCAGCAACGGCAGCTGCCGGAAGCGCCCGTCGCCGCCGATCGAGTCGAAGTGGAACGAGAACCCCGCGTAGTCGTTGTCCTCGAGCATCCCCCGGATCGCGACCTCGAACCGGGCGGCGTACGCATGGTTCTCGCGCGGGAGATCGCCCGCGACCTCGAACACGTCGGCGTGCCGGGCCATGACCGCGCCGACCTCGGCATCGGTCACCGCGTCCAGGCGCTTGACGAGCGGGCCAAGGTCCTCGCTGACGACCATCGGCCCGATCCGCCGCAGCAGTGACGGCGGGTCGTACAGGATGTCTCCCATCCCGTTCATGGGGTAACCGAGCAAGCCGATTCGCATTCGCCTGAGTCGGGTCACAGTCTGCGCCGCCCGCGCCCAGTCCTCGAACGCGCGCTCGAACTCAGCCGACCGCCAGTCGCCGGTGATCACCGAGAACGGCAACCCCGACCGCACGAGCGCATTGGCCTGATCCTGGGCGCCGTGGATCCCCTGGTTGTAGGTCAGGTCCGCCATGTCCCAGGCCGCGGTGATCGAACGCTCGGGCTGGATGTTCGCGAGCAGCAGCGGCAGCGGCGTCTGCATCAGCGCGCGCACCGTCCGCATCGCGGGACCGTAGGTGAGCATCACGATCGCGATCCCGTCGACATCCGCGTCCACCAGCTCGCGCGCGACCTGATCGACGTCCTCGCGGTTGCGCGCCGGCCGCGTGAACCGGACTTCCGCAACCCCGCTGAGTCGCTCGGCGACTGCCGCCGCGTACTGCCCCTGGTGCTCGGTGATCCCCGGGATCATCTCGTCGTAGAGCTCCTGCATGATCCCGAGCAGGCCGATTCGGGGTGGCCGGCTCACGCTGATCTCCTTTCCGTCCGGATCCGCTTCAGGTCGTGCAGGAGCCGGACATCGGTGCGGCCGAGCATCTCGTACAGCGTTCGGTAGATCTCGTACACACGGTCGTAGGTCTTCTTGGCCTCCAGGTCCGGCTCGTACGTGCGCACCCGCTTCGGCCGCGTGGCTTCGATCGCGCTCCCGATGTCGTCGAACACGCCGGCCGCGACCGCGCCGAACAGCGCCGCGCCCCGGGCCGGGATCTCGTTGACCTCGGGGACGTGGACGAGGCGTCCGCTGGTGTCGGCCAGCAGCTGCATCATCAGCGGGCTGCGCTCGGCGATCCCGCCGCAGGCGACGATCTCAGACAGCACGAGCCCGTGCTCCTCGAAGTTGTCCATGATCCGGCGGCTGCCGAACGCGATCGACTCGAGCAACGCGCGGTAGACCTGCGCGCGCGTGCTCTGCAGGGTCAGGCCGAAGATCACTCCGGTCAGGTCGGCGTCGGCGAGGATCGTCCGGTTGCCGTTCCACCAGTCGAGCGCCACCAGTCCGGTCTCACCCGGGGCGATGTTCGCCGCCGCCTTCTCGAGCGCGCCGTAGCTGTCCGGGTCCATGACCATCTCATCCACGAACCAGGCCAGCATGTCGCCGACCGCTGCCTGGCCGGCCTCGTAGCCGTACAGCCCGGGGAGGATCCCGTCCTTGACCACGCCGGTGATGCCGGGGAGGCGCGTCTCCTCGGGGTGGACGATCATGTCGCAGATCGATGTCCCGATCACGATCACGAACGTCCCCGGGTCCTCGACCCCGACCCCCGGGACCGACACCCACGCGTCGACGTTCCCGACCGCGACCGCCACCGACTCGGGCAGCCCGATCTTCTTCGCCACCTCGGCCCGCAGCGTTCCCGCCTGCGTGCCCAGCGGCACGAACGTGTCTCCTAGTTTCTCGCCGGGCTTGTCGAACCCGGGGTAGGCCGCCTCGAAGTACTCGGTCGGGGGCAGTCCCTCGGCCGGCGACCACATCGCCTTGAACCCCGCCGTCGCGGTCTGCCGGCACTCGACACCGGTCATCCACCACACGATCCAGTCGGTCGCCTCGATAAACCCGTCACACTCGTCGTAGATCTCGCGGTCCTCGAGCCACACCTCGATCAGCTTGGGGAAGTACCACTCGGAGGAGATCCGCCCGCCGTAGCGCTCGAGGAACGCGTCGCCCCGCTCTAGCGCGACCTCGTTGAGGCGATCCGCGATGGGCTGCGCGGCGTGGTGCTTCCACAGCTTCGGCCACGCGTGGCGGCGATCGCGCCACTGCTCAAGCGTGCACAGCGGCACGCCGTCGCTCGTGACCGGCAGCACCGTGCACGAGGTGAAATCGACCCCGAGGCCGACAACCGCGTCGGCGTCGATGCCCGCCTCCTTCACCACCTCGGGCACCGCCCTCTCGACCACCGTCACCCAGTCGTCGGGGTCCTGCAGGGCCCAGTCGGGCGGTAGCTCCTCGCCGGTCGAGGGCAGCGTCCGGTCGATCACCGCACTCGGATAGCGCACGACGCTGGTTGCGAGCTCCTTCCCGGTCTCCAGGTGGAGCAGCAGCGCTCGCCCGGACTCCGTGCCGAAGTCGACACCGATCGCGTAAGTCACTGCGGGCCGGATTCAGGCGCCGGCGTTCTGCACCTCCTCGAGTTGACGACGGTAGCTCGAGACCATCAGCTCCGTGAGCGCCTCGAGCGACGTCTCATGCACCTGCTGGTCGAGGGTGATGCGACCGCCTTGCATCACGTTGACGCGGTCGCACAGCTCGAACAGGTGAGCGTAGTTGTGGTCGATCACGATGATCGAGACACGGCCGCTCGAGGCAAGGTCCTTGACGAGGTTGATGATGAGACGCGACTCGCGCGCCCCCATGGCCGAGAGCGGCTCGTCGAGCAGCAGGATCTTCGTCGCCGCGCGCACGCTCCGGGCGACCGCGATCGCCTGCCGTTGACCGCCGGAGAGCTGCACGGCCTCGGCGTCCACGCTCGGCACGCGCACGTTGATCTCGTCGAGGTACTGACGCGCGAGTTTGCGCATCTCACGCTTCTCGAGGAAGCGAAGCGCTCCGAACCTCGTCAGCTCGTGGCCCAGGAACAGGTTCTGGTAGACGGGCAGCTGCGGGATGAGCGCGAGATCCTGGTAGACCGTCTCGATTCCATGGGCTCGGGCGGACGCGACCGAGCTGAGGTTCACGCGCTCTCCGTCGAGCAGGAGCTCTCCCCCGTCCTGCGCGTAGAAGCCGCTGAGGATCTTGACGAGCGTGCTCTTGCCGGCTCCGTTGTCCCCGACGAGCCCGAGCACCTCGCCCTGGCGCAGGACGAGGTCGATGCCGCGCAGCACCGCGAGCGCGCCAAAGCGCTTCGTCACGCCGCGCACCTCGAGCACAGGCGCCCCGGCAGGGACAGGGGGCATGGGCTCGGCGGGCTGGAGGCCGGCGCTCATCCGCCCCTCGAGCGGGCGATCACGCGGTCGAACTGGACGTTCAGCGCCATCGCGAAGATGATCACCACGCCGACCCAGATGAAGAACTCGTTGGTGCTGACCCCGATCAGCGTCAGCCCGTCCTCGAGAACGCCGATCAGGATCGCGCCGATCAAGGCCCCCAGCACCGTCCCGCGCCCGCCGGTAAGTGCTGTGCCGCCGATCACGCAGGCGCCGACGGCGTACAGGATGTAGTCGACGCCGAAGTTGCCCGGGTCGAGGGTCCCGTACTTGACCGAGTCGACGATTCCCACAAGACCGGCGACGAAGGAGCAGATCACGAAGCACCACACCTTGACCCGCCGGATCGGCACGCCCGCCTCGGCCGCGCCGACGAGGTTGCCGCCTGTGGCGATGATCCGAACGCCGAAGCGCGTGCGCGTGAGCAGCACCCCGAGGACGATCGTGATCGCGACCACCCAGAGGATCTCGGCCCACTTCCAGGCCCCCATCAATTGGCTGATGAAGCTCGTCCCTCCGCTCAGCGGAATCGGGCTGCCCTCCGCGTCGTTCGAGCCGACGAGCACCACCCCGTAGAGGATGAAGTTCATGGCCAGCGTGGTGACGAACGAGGGCACGTTCAGGCGCACGGTGATCAGCCCGTTGATCGCGCCGACGAGGCAGACGGCGAGAAGCGCGATCACGATCGCGAGCACGAGCGGCAGACCATCGTTGTGGAGCCAGTACATGACCCACGGGCAGAACAGGAAGACCTGACCGGCGGACAGGTCGATCTCCGCGAGCATGAGCAGCAGCACCTCGCCGACGGCGATCGCGCCGATCGGCCCCGCATAGCCGGCGGCCGAGCTGAGGCTGAGCGGGCCGGTGAACGTCGACCCGGCTCTGATCGTGAAGTACACGAACAGTGCGATCGTGATCACGAACGGGGTCAGCTCGCGCTGGTAGAGGAACAGGCGAAGGACTCGACGCCCCGTCGACACGGCTTCGTGCTGCTGCCCCGGCGGGCTGGCCTCCGGGGCAGCAGCAGGCGTTGAAGCGGCCGATGGCACGCTGCCGACGACTAGACGGAGATAGAGGACGGCGTCGCCAATGCCTTCTTCGCCGCGGACGTTCCCTCGAACCTGTTCGCAATGAGGTAGGGCGCGACGTTCGCCTTGGTGACGATGCCGATTCCCGTGTCGGTGTCCGTCGGCTTCATCAGCCCACCCGAGACGTTCCACAGGAACAGCTGCATGATCGTGTCGAAGCCCTGCAGGTAGGCCTGCTGGTCGATCGTGGCGGTTACGTAGCCGCCGTTGATGGCCTGCGCGACCGGCAATCCGACGTCCCAGACCGACGCGCCGACCTTGCCCGTCAGACCCTCGGCCTTGATGAACTGCGCCACCGCGTTGCTGTCCCCGCTGTCAACGGCCATCATCCACTTCACGTCCTTGTTGCCGGCGTACCACGAGGAGATCTTGTCGTACTCCGGCGAGCCCTCGGTCGCCGAGGTCCCGACCTCCACGAACTTGATGCCGGCACCGGTCAGGATGGGCTTCGCGCCGTCGATCCGCGGCTGGATGTTTCCCGTCCCCGGAGTCGCGATGATCCCGGCGACGAGGTCGCCCGACGTCACATGTTTGAGGATCTCCTCCCCGACCGCGGCGCCCGCGGTGAGGTTGTTCTGGCCGACGTAGGCCATCCTGTTGTTCTTGGACCCCGGCGACACGTCGGCGTTGTACGCGATCACGGGAATGCCCTGGCTCAGCGCAGTGTTGACGGGTGTGTTGAAGGCGGTGTTGTCGATCAGTGAGCACCCGATCCCCTTCGCCTTTGCGGCGATGGCGGTGTTGAACGCCGAGACCATGTCGCTGACGATCGAGTTGTTGGAGCCCGTCCACTGGAACGAGGAGCCTGTCAGTGAGCAGGCGTCCTGGCATCCATAGATCGTCGCGGTGAAGAACGAGTTCGTCGTCACGTGGTTGACCATCACGAAGTGGTGGCTCCCGCTCGCCCCGTAGGGCCCGCTCCCGCCCGACGTCGTCGCTGCTTTCGAGGTCGTGCTTTTGCTCGAGCCGCAAGCCTCGAGCACCGTCGCCGCGATCGCCGCCGCGCCACCGGTCAGCGCGGTGCGGCGCGTCAGCTGCCGGAAGCGCTTGAACGGTGTTTCATCCTCCTTGCGCTCATCCCACTCGAGGCGTTCGACCGCGTCGTGAATGATGTCCTCATCAGCCATCTCGTCCTCCTCTGTCGTCCGTTGATACCTGACGCAGCGACGCCCCACAGATCAGAACCGGTTGCCTTTGTCGATCCGTACTCGCCGCCGCCACACCCTCCCACTTCGCGGGGGCCGCATCATGCGCTTAACCCATCGATGCATCGAGTAGTTAATACGGATGCAGACTGATCCCGGTGGTCCTATTGCGACAACCCGGTTTCGGGCTGGGGCCTCCTCGCTCCGCTCCTCTCTCATGTCCCGAGCGGGCGCGATGTTAGCGATCACAACGGCGGCGTGTCAATCGATGCGGCCGGCTTTTCAATGCCCTAACAGTGGCGCCTCCGGCGGCGACACGACGTGATTGCGTCGCTCAGCGCCGTCGCACGGCGCTCGTGCTGGCGCGGATGATCAGCTCCGGCGGGACGAGCGCGTGCGAGGACTGCGATTCCCCGGTCTCGATCGTGCGCAGCAGCAGCCTCAGGCTCCGCGTGCCCATTTCGTTGAAGTCCTGCCGGATCGTGGTCAGCGGCGGCAGGAAGAACGGCGCCTCGGGGATGTCGTCGAAGCCGACGACGCTCACCTCGCGCGGGACCTCGCGCCCCGCTTCGTGCATCGCGCGCAGGAGGCCGAGCGCCATCTGATCGTTCGCGACGAACACCGCGGTGACCGCCGGGTCGCGGCTGAGGCGCCGGCCGAGCTCGTACCCGGCGCGCGGGCTCCAGTCGCCGACCAGCGGCTCGGGCACCTCGGCGCCGGCTGCCTCGAGCGTCGCGCGCCACCCCTCCATGCGCTGCCGGGACTCGATGAAGTTCGGCGGTCCGGTGATGTGCCACACGGTCTCATGCCCGAGCTCGAGCAGGTGCTTCGTGGCGCTGACCGCGCCGGCGACCTGATCGACCGCGACCACCGCGACACCACCCTCGGGCCCGGCCTCGACCGCCACCAGCGGCACGTCGGCGTGCGTGTGCAGGAGCGCGTCGCCGGCTTCCTCCTGCGGGGCGATCACCAGGATGCCGTCCACGCCCTGGCGGCGCAGGCGCTCCACGGCGTCGGTCACCGACGAGCGGTTGAGCGCCTTGAGGCTGGCCACGATGATGAAGTAGCCGGCCTCGTGAGCGGCTCGCTCGATCCCGAACAGGGTCGAGGCCGGGCCGTACAGCGTCGTGTCGAAGCTGACCACGCCGAGCGTCTTCGATCGGCCGGTGACGAGCGCGCGCGCGACCGAGTTCGGCCGGTAGCCAAGCTGCTCCATCGCCGCGAGCACCCGCGTGCGCGTCTCGGGCCGCACGTGAGGACTGCCGTTGATCACCCGCGACACCGTCTGGTGCGAGACGCCGGCGAGCCGACCGACGTCCGACATCACCGGCGCGCGCGGTCGGCGTATGGGGATCGTGATGTCCTGGCCTGGCTCCATCGAAACTCATTCGTCGCGCCCGGCTGCCTACCCCCAGAACTCCGTCTCGACAGCGAAATGTTAGCGCTAACCAACCGATCGGGAATAAGATCGCCGCGCACGCCTCGACCTCGAAGGAGCGGTGAATGAAGACGAGCTTGGGCATCTGGGCATTCGGACCGATGATCACGCGGTTCGTCCCCGGTGGCTACCAACCGACCCACAGCTACGAGACCGAGCCGGTCGCCGAGAAGGTGCACCGGGCCGTCGAAGGCCTCGGCGACCTGATCGACGGCTACGAGTTCCACTACCCCGACGAGCTCTCGCCTTCGAATCTCGACGAGGTCCGGGCTGCGCTCGGAGACGACCACGACGTTTATTGCATCGCGGGCGGGCTGCACCTCGACCCGCGGTTCGGCCGCGGCGGGTTGGTGAATCCCGATCCGAGCCTTCGCGCGCAAGCGCGGAGAATCGTGCGCGACGCTGCGGCGTTCGCCGGCTCGCTCGGGGCGAACCTGATCATCTGGCCGGGGGGCGAGGGCTACAACTACCCGTTCCAGACGCCGTACGTCGAGTCGTGGCGGTGGTTGATCGAAGGTATGGCGGAGGCGGCCACGGTGTGCCGGGATCACGGCGTGAAGCTGTTCCTGGAGCACAAGAACTCCGAACCCGCGATGAAGATCCTGATGCGCAACATCGGCATGTGCTTGTTCGTGGCTGGGAAGCTGCGAGGTCAGGGGCTCGACAACGTCCAGGTCAACATGGACTGGCAGCACCTGATCATGAACGGCGAGCACCTGCCGGAGTACGCCGCGCTTCTCGCCTCCGAGGGCCTGCTCGGCCACCTGCACGCGAACTCGGGCTGGGGCATCACCGACGACGACAACATGGTCGGCGCCACCGCGTTCATGGAGACGCTCGAACTCGCTCTGGAGCTCCGGCGTTGTGGCTATGGATCGTCGGGCGAACGTCTCGGGTTCGACCTGTATCCGTACACCGAGGATCAGGTGCGAGCCGTCCGGCGCTCCGTGATGCAGTGGCGGTTCATCGACTCGGTGGCGGCGCGGATCGACGACGCCGCGCTACGCGAGGCCCAGGCCGGCAAGGATGCCGTCCGCGCCTACGAGATCGTTTACGCGGCCCTCGGCGCATGACGCTGGGCCGCGTGACGGTTCTGTTCGGAATTGATGTCGGGACCTCGGCGGTCAAAGGGCTCGCGATCGACCCCGAGGGCGGCGTGCTCGCCACCGAGGAAGCGCCGTATCCGCTGTCCACCCCACGCCCCGGCTGGTCAGAGCAGGACCCCGAGGACTGGTGGCGCGCCACCGGCACCGTGCTCGCCAAGCTCACCGAAGCCGCCGGCGCCCCCGCCGGCATCGGCCTGTCCGGGCAGATGCACGGCCTCGTGGCCCTCGACGAGCACGACCGCGTGTTGAGGCCAGCGATCCTCTGGAACGACCAGAGAACACAGGCGCAGTGCACGCAGATCGAGGACACCATCGGGCTCGAGCGGCTGATCGAGCTGACTGGGAACCGCGCGCTGACCGGCTTCACCGCGCCGAAGATCCTGTGGCTCCGCGAGCACGAGCCGCATAACTACGCCAAGATCGCGCGAGTCCTCCTCCCCAAGGACTACGTGCGACTCCGCCTGACCGGCGAGCACGCCACCGACGTCTCCGACGCGTCCGGGACGCTGCTCCTCGACGTCGCCCGCCGGCGCTGGAGCGACGAGGTCCTCGACGCGCTCGGCATAGACCCCGCCTGGCTCCCGGCGGCTCTCGAAAGCCCGACACTCTCAGGAACCACCAGCGGCGGAACGCCCGTCGCGGCCGGCGGCGGCGACCAGGCCGCCGGCGCCGTCGGGGTCGGGGTCGACCGGCCCGGGCCGGTGTCGGTGGCGCTCGGAACCTCGGGCGTCGTGTTCGCCGCGCTCGACGCGTTCGCGGCCGACCCCGAGGCGCGCGTTCACGCGTTCTGCCACGCGGTGCCCGGCGCCTGGCACGCGATGGGCGTGATGCTGTCGGCGGCCGGCTCGCTCGCCTGGCTGCGCAGCGCGACCGCCCCGGACACGAGCTTCGACGCCCTGCTGACCGAGGCCGCGGCTTGGCCGCCCGGCACCGAGGGCCTGATCTTCCTCCCCTACCTCGCCGGCGAGCGGACGCCCCACGCCGACCCCGACGCGAGAGGCGCGTTCGTCGGGCTCAGCATCCGCCACGACCGCGGCGCCCTGACCCGGGCGGTCCTCGAGGGCGTGGCGTTCGGACTCAGAGACTCGCTCGACCTGATCGAGGAGCTCGGACGCCGCCCGCAGCTCGGCCGCATCTCCGGAGGTGGCGCCCGCAGCGACCTGTGGACGAGGATCGTCGCCTCGGTGCTCGAGCTCCCGCTAGAGCGGGTGGCCGTCGACGAGGGCGCCGCGTTCGGCGCCGCGATCCTCGGCGGGGTCGCGGCCAACATCTGGCCGGACGTGCACGGCGCCGTAGCCGCGACGGTCCGCCCGGGCCAACCCATCGAGCCGGTCCCCGAGTGGGTCCCGATCTACCGAGATCGGCACGAGCGCTTCAAGGCGCTGTACCCGGCGCTGCGCGGCGCGCTCAGCTGAGCGGACCGATCGCCTGCTCGACCGCGGTGAGCACGGCGCCAGACCTGATCAGCGCCTCGACCGCGGCCAGCTCCGGCGCCGTGTAGCGATCCGGACCCGGACCGGGAACGCGCACGCGCAGCGCCGACAGAGCCGCGGCCGTGCCCGGCGCCGGCAACAGCGGCGCCCGCAGGTCGAGGCCCCGCGCCGCACACGTCAGCTCGACCGCGAGGATCCGCGTCAGATTGGCGACGGAGGCCCGGAGCTTGCGCGCCGCCCCCCACCCCATCGAGACGTGATCCTCCTGCATCGCGCTGGTCGGCATCGAGTCGACGCTTGCCGGCGCCGCCAGCCGCCGATTCTCCGCCACCAGCGCGGCTTGCGTGTACCCGGCCAGCATCAGCCCCGAGTCGACGCCGGGGCTCGCGGCCAGGAACGGCGGGAGGCCGTGCGATCGCGTGGCATCCAGGAGCCGATCGGTCCGGCGCTCGGCGATCGCGCCCACCTCGGCCGCCGCGATCGCGAGGTAGTCGCACGCCATCCCCAGCGGCGCTCCGTGGAAGTTGCCGCACGACTCGACGCGGCCGTCCGGCAGCACCATCGGATTGTCGATCGCTGAGCGCAGCTCGACCTCGGCCACGCCGCGAGCGAACGCCACGGCGTCCCGGGCCGCGCCGATCACCTGCGGCGCGCACCGCAGCGAGTACGCGTCCTGAACCCGCGGGTCGCCCACCCGGTGGCTGGCCACGATCTCCGAGCCGGCCAGCAGCTCGCGCAGATTGCGCGCGCTCGTCACCTGCCCGGGCTGAGGCCGCAACGCGATCAGATCCTCCGCGAACACCCGGTCGGTGCCGAGCAGCGCCTCGACCGACATCGCCGCCGCCACGTCGGCGACCCGCAGCAGCGCCTCGAGGTCGCAGCAGGCGAGCACGAGCATCCCGAGCATCCCGTCGGTGCCGTTGATCAGCGCGAGCCCCTCCTTCGCGGTCAGCTCGAGCGGCTCGATCGCGGCCCGGGCAAGCGCGTCCGCCGCCGGCAACAGCGCCCCGTCCACGTCCACGACCGAGCCCTCGCCCGTCAGCACGAGCGCGCAGTGCGACAGCGGGGCGAGATCGCCACTGGCCCCGAGCGAGCCGTACTCGGGGACGATCGGGGTCAGCCCGGCGCACAGGAGCGCGAGGATCCGCTCGGCCACGACCGGCCGCGCCCCCGAGCACCCCATCGCCAGGGTCCGGGCGCGCAGGAACATCATCGCCCGCACGACCTCGCGCTCGACCGGCGGGCCCATCCCGGCCGCGTGCGAGCGGATCAGCGCCCGCTGCAGCTGCGTGCGGGCGTCGGCGGGGATCCGCACGAGCGCGAGCGATCCGAACCCGGTCGAGATGCCGTACGCGGGCTCGTCCGAGGCCGCCCGCGACGCCACCACCACGGCGCTCCGCTCCATCGCCGACCGCGCCTCTTCGCTCAGCACGACGACGGCGTCGCCGCGCGCGACCGCCACCACGTCGGCAGCCGACACGCCGCCCGGCCCGAGCGACACCGAAGGGGTCATCGACCTGACACCCGTGCCCCGTCGCCGGGGCGCACCTCGACCGCATCCGGAGGCACCGCAGCGTCCGGTGCCAGCAACCCGAGCACGTGCCCGCCGAACCCACCGCCGACGATCCGCGCGCCCAGTGCGCCGGCGGCCTTCAGCCGCGCCACCGCGTCCTCGACCGCCGGCGTCGAGACCTCATAACAGTCGCGCAGGCTCGCGTGCGAGGCGTCGATCAGCCGTCCGAGCTCGACGAAGTCACCCCGGCCGAGCGCCGCCACCGCGTCCTGCACCCGCGCGTTCTCGGTGATCACGTGTCGAGCGCGCTTGCACAACACGGCCGGCAATGTATCCGCGTCCGCGAGCGTCACGTCCCGCAGGCTCGAGGCGCCGAGCTCCGCGCACGCGCGCGCACACTCGGCGCGCCGCTCGTTGTAGCCCGAAGAAGCGATCGCGTGGTGCTCGCCCGAGTCGAGCGTGACGAGCTTGTAGCCGTCGAGCTCGAGCGCCACCGGTTGGACGTCGAGCGAGCGGAAGTCGATCCGGAGCGCGCGATCGTGCTCCCCGAACAGCGAGGAGATCTGGTCGAGCAGGCCCGTCTGCGCGCCGACCCACTCGTTCTCGACCCGGGAGCAGATCCGCGCGAGGTCGAGCTTGCCGGGCGAGCGCGCCCCGCTCACCGAGAGCAGCGCGAGCACGAGCGCGACCTCGAGCGCGGCCGACGACGACAGGCCGGCGCCGCGCGGCACCGTGCCGGTGATCTCGAGCTCGGCGCCCGAGAGCTCCACGCCGGCGGCGGCGAGCTCGGCGGCAGCGCCGCGGACGAACGCGCGCCAGCCGTCCGCACACGGCACGCGGTCGAGCCCGAAGCTGTCCTGCTCCCCCAGGTCGACCGCGTCGGCGTCGATCCGCCGCTCGGCCCGGCCCCGAGCCCGCACCGTCACGCCCTCGCTGATCGCAAACGCAAGCGCCAGACCCTGGTTGTAGTCGGTGTGCTCTCCGATCAGGTTGGCGCGACCGGGAGCGAAGGCGACGGCATGGCTGGGCAAGGTCCGGTTAGTGTCCCGGTTACCGACGAAGCCCGCGCGGTGAGCCTATGCTGATGGGATGGCCCCCCGCGCCTCAGCAGCTCTGGGCGAGATCATCCGCCATCAACGCGAGCTCGCCGAAATGTCGATGCGCCAGTTCGCGGACCTCGCCGGGATCTCGAACCCGTATCTCTCGCAGATCGAGCGCGGCCTCCGCGCCCCGTCTCAGCAGGTCGTCGACGGGATCGCCAAGGCGCTGAAGCTCTCCGCCGACGCGCTCTACGAGCAAGCCGGGCTCAGGCCTCCGGGCGACGAGCCCGAGGACAACGCGGTGCTCGACGCGATCGCCGCTGACCACCGGCTGACCGCGCGCCAGCGCAAGGCGCTCATCGAGATCTACGAGTCGTTCATCGCCTCCGCCCCGACCCACGCCAAGCGGTCATGGTCGTGAGCACCGACGCGAACGACGGCAAGGCCGCGATCGTCACCGGGGCGGCCAGCGGCATCGGTCGCGCCGTCGCCGAACGCCTCGCGAACGACGGCATGAACGTCCTCTCGGTCGACGTGAACCCCGACCCCGACGGCCCCGGCATCCAGTTCGAGGCCGATCTGACCAACACCGATGCGAACCAGGCAGCGGTCAACGAGGCGCTGAGCCGCTTCGGCCGCCTCGACGTCGTGGTCGCCAACGCCGGCATCCAGCACGTCGCGCCGGTGGAGGAGTTCCCGGTCGAGCGCTGGGAGACGATCGTCTCGCTGCTGCTCACGAGCCCGTTCCTGCTCGCGAAGTACTCCTGGCCCGCGCTCAGAGACTCCGGCGCCGGCAGGTTCATCGCGATCGCCTCGGTGCACGGCCTGGTCGCCTCCCCGTACAAGGCCGCCTACGTCTCGGCCAAGCACGGCGTCGTCGGGCTGGTCAAGACGCTCGCGCTCGAAGGCGCCGGCAACGGAATCACCGCCGTCGCGGTGTGCCCCGGCTACGTCCGCACGCCGCTGGTCGAGAAGCAGATCGCCGACCAGGCCAAGGCGCACAACCTCCCCGAGGAGGACGTCCTCGAGCAGGTGATCCTCGCGCCGCACGCGGTCAAGCAGCTGATCGAGCCGTCAGAGGTCGCCGACGTGGTCGCGTTCCTGCTCACGCCGGCCGGCCGGACGTTCACCGGCGTCCCGGTCACGCTCGACCAGGGCTGGACCGCGCGATAGACCCTAGCCCGCCCGGGCTACCTCTTCGCGCAACGGCCGCAGCAGCGCCTCCGTCTTCACGAGCTGATCGAGCATCGCGCCGGCCGCCTGCTCCATCACGTCGTTGGCGTGGACCACGCCGTCGTCGATGAACTGCTCTCGCCGGGCAGGCTAACCGGTACTCAGCGGAAGCGCACGAGCGCGACGTTCCCGCTGGCGGTCGCCCCCCCGTCGGTGATCGTCACCGAGGCCCCGAGCTGGTTGCCGCGGGCGTGCGCGAGCATCGACCTGCCGCTGGAGGTGAGCGCGAAGATCAGGTAGCTGACGTCGCGCGCGCCGACCAGCTCAGACCCGGTGGTCGCGATCACGGTGCTGCCGACCGACACGGTCGTGCGCGTGTGACACGGCGTCGAGGCCAGGCACTCGGCGAGGATCCCGCCGGTCCCGTCCGAGGAGACGAAGTCGGTGAGCCCCAGAATCCGGAGCGTCGACGACTGGCTGGCGTTACGCGCCGGCGCGGCGTCCCTCGTCGAGAACCGCACGAGCGTGATCAGGCGATTCAGCTTGAGCGTCTTCGAGGCCTGCCCGGTAAGGCGCACGAGCAGCCGGTTCCCGCGTGCGTGCGCGAGCAACGACCGTCCGGCGCCGGTCAACGAGAAGAAGATGACGCCGCCGGCGTTCCGCGGAATCTGCTCGGTGCCGGTGCGGGCGACGACCGTGCGTCCGGCGGTGATCGTGATCGCGATGTGACACGCGCGGCCGTTGTCGCACACCGCCGGCAGACCGCCGGTGCCGTTGCCGGACACGAACGCGGTCCGGCCGGCGATTCCGATGTGAGGCGAGGCCCTGCTCATCGGCGACGTGGCGAGCACGTTGCCCTTCGAGTCCAGCGCCTGAAGCTCGAAGTCCGCCACCCCGGTCGGTGCCGAGATCGCTGTCTCAAAGCCCTGCTTGGAAGCGGTCTGCAGCGTCGCCAGGGAGCCGGAGCTGGTTCCGGCCAGCACCCGCCACGACGAGACGGTGGTCGCGCCGTTCCAGCTCCCCCACACCTCCGTGGTGCCGTCATCGTTGGGCGCGATCGCGATCGCCGGCGGCGTCGTCGGCTGCCCGGTCCACGCGAACTTGTAAGCACGGTAGCTTGACGTGTTCGAGGTGAAGCGCGCGTCGAACACCTCCTGCCCGGCCGAGTTGAACTCCGTGAAGTACGGCTGCTGCCCCCAGCCGACGAGCAGGTCGCCCCCGGGGAGAAGCTGGGCGTTGCCCTCGAAGTTGGTGTCCAGCCCCGGGCTGTGCTGGTACTGCTTGACCAGCGTCACCGTCTTGCTGGTCTCGTTCACCGCCAACTGGAGCGCCCGAGCCTGATGGACCGTGGGCGGCCCGCCGCCATCGTCGAACATCGTGAAAGTGCCGTTGGGCTGCACCAGCACGTCGTGCTGGAACGCCATCTGTGTGCCGGGTCCCATCTTGAAGTTGTTCTGGTTGGAGCCGAGCGTCCAGATCACCGCGCCCGTCTGGTGGTCGACCTTGTAGACCCCCCAGGTGTTGCGCATCGAGATGATCAGATTGCCGTCGGTGTCCAGCGAGACCGAGTTCAGGTGGTAGGGGTCGTACACCAATCCCGGTGCGCTCTTCTTGAAGAACGACCCGGTGATCGGCACGTGATCGAGCGCGTCCCACTCGAACAGGACCAGCCCGGTCTTGATGTCGATCTCCTGAACCACCGCATCCATCAGCGGCCGGGTCATCCCGTCGTAGCGGACCGGGTCGACCGCCACGATGTACGCGTCGCCCTGCGGCGTCACGAGGAACTCGTGCAAGTCGACGCCCTGAAGGCCGTTGCCGGCCTGAACCGTCGCGATCTGCTGGTACTGGCTGTTGTAGATCACGCCCTCGCCGCGCCCCGAGCCGTTGTTTGTGTAGCCCTGCCACCAGGTCAGCACCGGCTGTCCGTTCAGCTGTTGCACGCGGAAATCAGAAGCGAGCTGGTTCGCCGGCAGCGGCTGGAACCAGAGCAGGTGCCCGGTCGAGTCGAGCAGCATCGGGCCGTTCTGGACCGGCCCGTACTGCGGCGTCAGGAAGATGTCGCCGTTGTACTGCGACGAGGACTGCCGGTCGATCGTGATCGATGCCGGCTCGAGGTCGGGGCGTGAGTTGAAGTGCTGGACGCCGTTCGAGCCCGCGGGCACCATCGGCAGCGTCATCGGGTTGATCGAGCCGAACGGCACCGCAACCCCGAAGTGGAACGCGCCGTTAGTGCCGCCGATGACGTTCAGCCCGGTGGTCACGGTCACGGTCTCCCCGGGCGTGAACGGCGTGCTTGGGATGAAGCTCCCGCCCTGGCCGTCGGAGTCGGCCTGGATCGTGCCGCCGTGCGTCCCGCTGCTCGATCCGACCACCGAGACGTGACCAATCTGGCCGGCGGGGATCCCCCGGAACGTGATCTGGCTGCCGGGCTCGGCGTACGTCGTGCTCGGGCTCGGGAACACGGCGACCGCGGGCGCCTGCGCGAGCGCGTTCCCCGCGCCGGCAAGCAGCACGATCCCCATCACGAGCGTGACGACGATTCCCCGGGCAACCCGCGGCCATCGGGGCCTCAATTGTCTCGAAACCTCCTGCAACCAATCATCAAACCCACCGAGACCTCAAACGTTGCGCAGTCGCAGGGTAGCTTGCGCTCCGTACGTTTTCGGTCAACAGCTCGGTCGGCTTCGGGCTCAACTATTGCCACGGCGGCGGAGCAACCTTGACAGAGTAATGTCAAGGTTTGATAGCATCGCTCCGATGCGCGACTTCATGGCGGCGACCCGCGACCGCATTGTCGTCTACGACGGCGGCATGGGCGCCACGCTCGAGCAGTACGACCTCAGCCTCGAGAACGACTACGGGCTGCCGGGACGGTGCCACGAGGTGCTCGTGCTCAACCGCCCCGATGTGATCGAGGGCGTCCACACCGCGATGCTCGACGCCGGCGCCGAGGTGCTCGAGACCGACACGTTCCAGGCCTCGCGGCTGAAGCTGTCCGAGTGGGGGCTCGAGGACCACACGCTCGAGATCAACCAGAAGGCGGCCGAGATCGCGCGCAAGGCGGCCGGCGAGAAGCGCTTCGTCGCCGGCTCGATCGGCCCGACCGGCTTCTTGCCGGCGAGCGACGACCCGACGCTCGGCCAGATCCAGTTCCCCCAGCTCGTCGCCGTGTTCGAGGAGCAGTCCCGGGCGCTGCTCACCGGCGGCGTCGACCTGCTGATCATCGAGACCGCCCAGGACATTCTCGAGGTCAAGGCGGCCATCTTCGGCGCGCGCGAGGCGTTCAAGCAGGCCGGCCGCGCCGTGCCGATCCAGTGCAGCGTGTCGCTCCTCCCCCAGGCCGGCAAGATGCTGCTCGGCACCGACATCAGCGCGGTGCTGGCGACGCTCGAGGCGCTCGACGTCGACGTGATCGGGCTCAACTGCTCGACCGGCCCCGAGGACATGCGCGACGCGATCCGCTTCCTCGGCGAGAACTGCCCGGTCCCGGTCCACTGCATCCCGAACGCCGGCCTCCCGCTCCAGGGCCCGAACGGCGAGACGATCTTCCCCGAGGAGCCCGAGGCGCTCGCGAACGTGCTCGGCCAGTTCATCGAGCGCTACGGCGTCACGATCGTCGGCGGCTGCTGCGGCACGACGCCCGACCATATCGCCGCGATCGCCGAGCGCGCCCGCGCAAACAAGCCGGGCGAGCGTCCGGCGCGGCGGCCGCCGCACATCTCGAGCATGATCGCGGCGAACACGCTCGTGCAGGATCCCCGCCCCACGCTCGTGGGCGAGCGCGTCAACTCCCAGGGCTCGCGCAAGGCCAAGGAGATGCTGCTGGCTGACGACTACGACGGTCTCTTGACGATCGCCGAGGATCAGGTTGCCGGCGGGGCCCACGTGCTCGACGTGTGCGTCGCGCTGACCGAACGCCAGGACGAGGCCGAGCAGATGCGCCAGGTGGTCAAGCGGATCTCGCTGAGCCAGCCGGCGCCGATCCAGATCGACTCGACCGAGCCCGACGTGATCGAGACCGCGCTCCAGCAGATCCCGGGCCGCGCGATCGTCAACTCGATCAACCTCGAGGCCGGCCGCGCGAAGCTCGACAAGGTCGTCCCGCTGGCCAGGGCCCACGGCGCGGGGCTGATCGCACTGACGATCGACGAGGTCGGGATGGCCAAGACCGCCGAGCGCAAGCTCGAGGTCGCGGAGCGGATCACGCAACTGTGCTGCGAGGAGCACGGCCTCGATCCCGAGGTCCTGATCTTCGACTGCCTCACGTTCACGCTCACCACCGGCGACGAGGAGTGGCGGCCGAGCGCGGTCGAGACGATCGAGGGGATCCGCCGGATCAAGGCCGAGATCCCCGGCGTGAAGACCTCGCTCGGGGTCTCGAACGTGTCGTTCGGCGTCAGCCTGCCGGCGCGCTGCGTGCTCAACAGCGTGTTCCTGCACCACTGCGTCGAGGCCGGCCTCGACCTGGCGATGGTCAACCCCAACCACATCACGCCGTACGGCGAGATCCCCGAGAACGAGCGCGAGCTCGCCGACGACCTGGTCTTGAACCGGCGCGAGGACGCGCTCGAGCGCTACATCGCGCACTTCGAGTCCAAGGGCCCCGCGGAGGCCGAGGAGAAGGCCGATCCGACCGCCGGGATGGAGCCCGAGGAGGCGCTGCACTTCCACATCCTGCGCCGCAAGAAGGAGGGTGTCGAGGACTGGATCGACCGCAGCGTCGAGAAGATCGGCGCGGTGCCGACGCTGAACGACGTGCTCCTGCCCGCGATGAAGGAGGTCGGGGACAAGTTCGGCGCCGGGGAGCTGATCCTGCCGTTCGTGCTCCAGTCGGCCGAGGTCATGAAGCGCGCGGTCGCCCGGCTCGAGCGCTACCTCGACAAGATCGAGGGATACACGAAGGGCACGGTCGTGCTCGCGACGGTGTTCGGCGACGTCCACGACATCGGCAAGTCGCTCGTCAACACGATCCTCACGAACAACGGCTACACGGTCGTCGACCTCGGCAAGCAGGTCCCGATTCAGACCGTGATCGATGCGGCGGTCGAGCACAACGCGACCGCGATCGGGCTGAGCGCGCTGCTCGTCTCGACCTCCAAGCAGATGCCCGCGTGCGTGCAGGAACTCCACTCCCAGGGGCTCGAGTTCCCGCTGCTGATCGGCGGCGCCGCGATCAACCGGAACTTCGGCCTGCGGATCCTGTACCCGAACGGCCCCGAGTCCGACGAGGTATACGAGCCCGGCGTGTTCTACTGCCGGGACGCGTTCGAGGGCCTGGCGAGGATGGACCAGCTCGTCGACGGCGACGCCCGTGAGGCGCTGATCGCGAAAACCCGCGACGCGGCGAAGCGCTTGCGTGAGCGACCCGAGGCGACCGACGACGGCGCGCCGCCGGTGACCGACGCCTCGGTCCGGAGCGCGGCTGCGACCGACAACCCGATCCCGACCCCGCCGTTCTGGGGCGTTCGCGAGCTCGACATCCCGATGGACGAGGTCTACCGCCACCTCGACACGCACGTGCTGTTCAAGCTCCACTGGGGCGGCCGTGGCGTCAAGGGCGAGGAATGGAAGCGGCTCGTGGGCGAGGACTTCAAGCCTCGCCTCGAGCGCATGTGGCGCGAGCAGACCTACCTGCATCCTCGCGCGCTGCTCGGATACTTCCCGTGCAACTCGGACGGCAACGAGCTGATCGTGTGGGATCCGGAGGATTGGGATCCCGCCCACCCCCGGGAGCTGCAACGCCTGGTGTTCCCGCGCCAGCCGCGCCACGACCGGATCTGCCTGGCCGACTTCTACCGCCCTTTGGGGTCGTCGGGCGAGGTCGACGTAGTCGCTCTACAGGCGGTCACGGCCGGCAACGAGGTCACCGAGCTGATGGCTCGGTTGGAGGCCGACGGCGAGTTCGCCGAGCAGCTGTTCGTTCACGGCCTCGGCGTGCAGACCGCCGAGGGCATGGCCGAGTGGGTACACGGCCGGGTGCGCGCGGATCTCGGGATCGAGCCGTCGCAGGGGCGCCGCTATTCGTGGGGCTACCCGGCATGTCCCGAGCAATCCGAGCACGAGAAGGTGTTCGCGTTGCTCGACGCGCCGTCGATCGGACTGCGGCTGTCGGGCGGCTTCGCGGTCGAGCCCGAGCAGTCGACGCTCGCGATCGTCGCCCACCATCCCGACGCGGTCTACTTCGGGATGAAGTCCGGGTCGCTGCCGAAGACCGCCAGGCAGGCGGCTGACGACCTGATCGCGGGCACCGACAAGGACCCGACTCGGTTGGATGTGCTCACCGACGAGGACCCGGTCGCCGAGGGCGAGCCGGCGCTGGCCGAGGCCGGTTAGCCGCGAGCTGCGACGGTTCCGCTCGCGGGCCGGCTCGTGGCGGCGCGGCCCGCGGCCCGCGAGCTCGGACGCGCCGGCAGCTTGACCGGCGTCGAGTGCATCGCGCGGAGCCTGACCTCGCGCCACGACATGCCCTCCTTGAGCAGCGCCGGCATGCCCATGAGGATCGCGGTCGTCACCTCGACGGCCTGGAGGATCACCCCGTAGGCGACGCCGTCGCCGTACCCGATGTGCCAGCCGGTGTGGAGCACGGCGGCGCAGGCCGCCTGGAACACGCCGAGGTTCGCCGGCGTCGCCGGCAGGACCGCGGTGATGTTCACCGCGAACAGGACCGCCGCCGCGGCGCCGATGCCGGCGCCGTGCTTCGTGTCGAGTCCGAGCGCGACCAGGAGCACCCAGCAGGACAGGCACTGAAACGCCCACGCTCCGAGCTGTGCAGCCGTGGCGGTGGCGCCGAGGCGCGGGCGGCGGAACACGATCAGGCCGGCGCGCACGCGCGCCATCGCGCCCCGGACCTGCGCTGCGAGCGCGTAGAGCCGCGAACAGCGCGATTTGGCGCCGGTCTCGCGCAGGACCAACGGCATGATCAGCACCACGAGCAGGAGGATGAGCGGCGCGATCGCGGCTACGAGCAGCGCGTTCTGATGGCCGTTGAAGAAGTCGACCGACGAGAACATGATCGCCCCGAGCACGATCAGCGCGACGATGTTCAGCAGCGTCTGCGACACGACCGTGCCGAGCACGATCGGGAGGTTCTCGCGTGGAGCTCCGGTGCGCCTGGCCACGACCAGCGCGCGCGACGGCTCGCCCAAGCGGGCCGGCAGCGTCGAGGACATCAGCACGCCGATGAACGTGCCCTGGGCGGCGTCGGACATTCGTACGCGCGAGCGCGGCAGCGCGGCCCTGAGGATCGCGTGCCAGGAGACGGCGCGGAGCACCATCGCGCTGCACATGATCGCGAGGCCGAGCAGCACCAGCGTGGGGCTCGCGGTGATCAGCGCCGAGGCGATGTTGGTCAGACCGATCTTCTGGAGCGCGAGGAACGCGAGCACGGCGCCGCCGATCGACACTGTGGCGAGGCCAATGCGGCGTGCGATCCCGAGCGCCTTGCTGTGGCGCTGGCGCCCGGTGAGGGGCGGCTCGAGGCTGGCGAGGCGTTGCGGCGGGACCCGCTGCTTGAGGTCGGCCGCGCGCGCGCCCACCCGGACCGCCACGCGCTGCGCGGTGGTCGCCGGCTCGGGCGTCTCGATCGCCGCCTCGTAGGCCTCCATCACCTGAGCGGCGACCCGCGGCCACGCGAACCGGTCGGCGCCGAGCGCGGCGGCGCGAGCCATCTGCGCACGGTGGGCCGGCTCCTCGTACAGGTCGCGCAGCGCCTCGGCGAGCGTCTGGGCATCGCCGCGGGGCACGAGCACTCCGTCGACCCCGTCGCGCACGACGTCGCGATACCCGGCGATGTCCGAGGCGATCACGGGCGTGCCCGCCGCGAACGCCTCGGTCAGGACCATGCCGAAGCTCTCTCCCCCGAGCGAGGGGGCGCACAGGACGTCGCTCGCCTCGAGCTCGAGGCGCTTGGTCTCGTCGTCGACCTTGCCGAGCACGCGCACGTCCCGCATGTCGAGCATCAGCGGCGAGAGCTCGTGCTCGGACGGGCCGATCACGGTAAGCTCGGTCGGGATGTGCTCGCGGAGCGCCTCGAACGCACGCAGCAGCATCGGCAGGCCTTTGCGCTCCACCGCCTGGCCGACGAACACGATCTTGAGCTTGTCGGATTGCGGGCGCAGAGCGCCGAGAGCCGCGCGCTCGCCGTCGACGTGGACTCCGTTCGGGATGATCCGGTAGTGGCCGCCGAAGAACCGCTTGGCGGTCCAGGCCGCCGCCTCGGAGACCGCGATCCGGACGTGGAGGCGGTTGAGCATCCGCCGCGCGCCGAGCGCGTTCGCGATGCCGTTCGAGATGCGGTTCTCGTTGTAGGTGTGGAACGTGCCCACGAGCGGAATCCTGGTCGAGTCCGTGATGCACCAGGGCGCGACCGGCGCGAGCGGCTCGTGGACGTGGACCACGTCGTAGCCCCCGGCGCGCAGCTCCTGCTGCGCGGTGGCCAGCGCGTAAGGGGTGATCGAGACGTTCGAGACCGCCTGGTTGGCCTTCAGCGACAGGGTCCGGCCGAGGGACACCAGGTAGTCGGGGCGTTCGACGTTCTGCGGGCGGGCACCCCGGTGCAGCGCGGATGAGTAGCGGCCGGGCGGGTCGAAGGGCGCCAGCACCCGGACGTGATGTCCGTCGGCAATGAAGCGCTCCGCGAGCGCTTCGATGTGCCTCGTGACGCCCCCCGGATACGTCCACGAGTACGGCGAGAGAATCGCTACTCGCATCAGGTGTAATGGTAGTGGTTGGGGGAACAGATCATGGGGGGCGCGAGGCCGCGCTTATCGTCGCCGGGCGGGACCGCGCGTAAGATCACCGGCGCGGGACCGCGCGTAATATCAAATAACACCGATGCCGGTTAGACATTTCGTTAAATACACCTTCCTCAAGGTCGATCCTGCTTGGCGGCGACTCGACGATGAACGGAGGGCCGACGACAAGCGCGAGTTCATCGCCGCCTGCGATGACTTCTCCGACGGCCACCTCCTGCGCGTGTTCTCGCTCGTCGGGACCCGCGGCGACGCCGACCTGATGCTGCTCAGCCAGGCCCAGAACCTCGAGCGGATCCACGAGTTCCACGTCGTGCTCGCTCAGAGCGGGCTGATGAAGTGGTGCGAGGTGCCGTACTCGTTCCTGGCGATGACCAAGCCGTCGGAGTACTCCGAGGAGTCCCGGCTCGAGGTCCGCCCCGCCCGCGGGAAGTACCTGTTCGTGTATCCCTTCGTGAAGACGCGGGCCTGGTACGCGCTGGCGGCCGACGAGCGCTGGCGGATCATGCAGGACCACATTCGCGTCGGCCGGGAGTACCCCTCGGTCGACCTGAACACGAGTTACTCGTTCGGGCTCGACGACCAGGAGTTCGTGGTCGCGTTCGAGACCGACAATCCGGCCGACTTCCTCGACCTGGTCCAGCGGCTGCGCACCACCGAGTCGAGCTCCTACACGCTGCGCGACACGCCGACGTTCACGTGCATCTCGTGCTCGGTTCAACGTGCCCTGGGCGCGCTCGACGGCGCCGCGCTGACGGTCACCGAGACCGTGGACGGATGACGGCGGATCCCGCCAAGCTCGCACTCGACTCGACGAGATCCGCACGTGACCGTGATCGGCGACGTCGGCACAGACGGCTTGGATGACATCCGCGCCGGCCCGCCGTGCTGCCGGTGGGGGACCTGGGGATCCGCAAGGCGGTCATGAACCTCTACGGGTTGCCGGCGCTGCCCGGGCCGGCCGAGCCGTGGCGCCCCCACTGGACGCTCGAACCCAGCCGAGACGCCGCCGGCGATCAGACCGCGGAGACTTCTTCCTCTTCGGCGACCCGGAACGACGAACCGCACCCGCAGGCCGCGATCACGTTCGGGTTGTCGACCTTGAAGCCGGCGCCCTGGAGTCCGTCGACGAAGTCGATCACGGAACCCTTCACGTACGCGAGGCTGGGCCGGTCCACCAGGAGCCGGATCCCCTTGTCCTCGAAGACGGTGTCGTCGTCGCGCTGCTCGTCGAACGCGAGCGCGTACTGGAAGCCGGAACAACCGCCGCCGCGGACGCCGACCCTGAGGCCGGCGGTGTCGGCAACGGCCGCCTGGGAGGAGAGGAACTCGCGAACCTTCTCGGCGCCCTTGTCAGTGAGTGTGATCATTCAAATCAGTATCGGCTGTTTGCTTCATTCAGTATAGCGATGCCATCTCGCTACGCTAAAGCGCATGGCAGCGACCGATGCATCAGCCACCCCCGACGAGCTCAGGACCAGGATAGAGGCTGGCATCCCCGGATCGACCGCGGCGGTGACCGGAGACGGCCACCACTTCAACGCGATCGTCTCGGCTCCCGCGTTCCGCGGCCTGTCCCGGATCGCCCAGCACCGGCTCGTCTACGACGTGTTCGGAGCGGAGGTCGGAGACCGCATCCACGCGCTGTCGATCCAAACGAAAGCCCCGGAAACGGAGAACATCGCATGAGCGACGATCAGACCACCCAGATCCGCGAGGCGATCCAGAGCGCGATCTCTGAGAACCCCGTGATCCTGTTCATGAAGGGAAATCCCGACCAGCCGATGTGCGGCTTCTCCGCTCGCACCGTGGCGATCCTGCAGCAGGTCGGCACGCCGTTCGCGGCCGTCGACATCCTGCCCGACCCCCGGATCCGTCAGGAGCTCTCGGCGGTGTCGAACTGGCCGACGATCCCGCAGCTGTTCATCGACGGCGAGTTCGTCGGCGGCTGCGACATCGTTACCGAGATGTACGAGTCGGGCGAGCTCCAAGAGGCGCTCGGGGTCGAGAACGGCGACGCCGACGGTGACGCCGAGCCGGCGCAGGCGGAGCCGGCGCCGCTGACGATCGAGAACCGGCTCTAGAGCGCGCTGGGGGCTCGCTATTAGCCGTCGACGTTGAACGCGACGGTGGCGCGGCCCGTGACGAGCAGCGACGGGTCGCGGAACACGTGGCGCTTGACGTGGCCGGGCAAGTTCGCGATCAGACCGTCATAGGACGGGATCGCGTCGATCGCCTGCCGCAGGTCGGCGATCGACGGGATCGCCGAGGAGCCCCCGCTGCCCGGCGACGCCCCGCCCCCGGACAGGGTCACGACCAGCGATGAGGACAGCCCCCCCGGGCTTGCCGGGGGCGGCGCCGTGGGGCCGTGGATCGTCACCGAGAGCGGCCCCCGGGCGCCGGATGGAATCCGCAGCCGAAACGACACCGTCCGGAGCGGGCCGCGATACACCCGCACCTCCAGCCGCACCCTGACCTCCTGGCCCGCCTTGACCCGCCGCCGCGCGTGAGCGGACACGATCGCCGCCTCGGCCAGGCCGCGTGAGGCGTCGATGTTCGCGACCACGTGCGTGACGTGGAGCGCCGCGAACTCGACCTGCGCGAGCTCGCCGAACGCGCTGGTCACGTCGCTCGACGCCGCGCTCGCGAGCTCCGGCGGCTGCGTGCCCGCGTCGCCGGCCACGCCGGTGCCGACGTACCGGTTGCAGAACCCGAGCGGCTTGCCGCTCTCGCGGAGGTAGATGCGCAGGCACATCCGGCCCGACTCCTCGGCGGGCGGCCCATCGTAGATCTCGGTCGCCGCCTGCGCGACCGCGAGCGGCGCGATCGTGTCGACCATCGAGGTGCCGAGCGGCAGGCCGATGTCGGTCTCGTCCGCCACCTGCGTATCGAACGACATCGACGTGCCCGTGTCGAGATCGTGAGCGGTCACGTCGACCGGGACCGTCGTCGGTGGCGCCCCCACCTCCCCGATCACCGCGTTCGGCGTATCGCTCGAAAGCGTGCCCAGCGTATGGCCGGGCACGGCCAGCTTGTAGCTCGGGGCGACGGTCGGGTCGGGGTTGTTGACGACGTAGTAGACGTACGCGTCCTGGAGCAGCAGCGAGCGCCGGCCGGCGCCGTCGAGCTCGTGCCCGAACGCGTACACGGTCGGTCCGTCGACGTACGTGACGGTCCCGACCGCGCCCAGGGGGACGGCTCCCGACGAGTAGCTCGCGCTCACCGATGCGCCCGGGACGAGCTGCTGGATCGGGAACCCCACCGGCTGATCGGCCGGCGCCGAGAGCACCAGCCTGCCGGCGCGGGCGCCGGCGCGCTGCACGAGGCCGAACACGGCGGGCGAAAGTCCGCCGACGGTCAACGGCGCAAGCAGCGGCGTCGGCTTCACGGCGAGCCGGGGCGCGGACGACGGCGGCTCCACGGGCTCGCCGAGCATCTGCTCGATCGGCGTCACGAGCACGACGTTGTTGCCGTATTGCCCGATCCCCTCAGAGATCGCGCCGACGTTCTCGATCGTCCCGAACGAGTCAGGACAGTAGACCGGAGAGCCCGAGAACCCCTCGGCGACGCCGGTCGTGTCGACCGCCGGGCCGGACACCTGCACGAGGATCCGCGCCCCCTCGCCAGGGGCCTGAACGACGTCGATCACCTGGACGTCGAACGACGAGATCGTCGTGCCCTGGATCACGGTCTCGCCCGTGCACTGCATCCCCGGTTGGACCTGCGAGAGCGGCATGATCGGGCCGCCGGCCGCGACCGCCGTGCCCGTCGAGGCGGACAGCGCCGCGAGCATGAAGAAGATCGCAAGTCGTACGTGCATTTCGAGCCCCTCCTCACCCATCCGCGGCCCGAGCGGCTACCACAGCATACCCCCGCAGCCGGCGGGATAGCATCGGATCATGGCCACGGCACGCGCCTCTCCCGCGACCGTCGTCGCGCTGCGCTTCGACGGCACCGCGCTGTGGGCGCTCGACCAGACCGCGCTCCCCTGGCAGGAGCGCGAGCTCGAGCTCCGGAGCGCGCAGGACGTGGCCGCGGCGATCCGCCGCCTCGCGATCCGCGGCGCGCCCCTGATCGGCGTCGCCGCGGCATACGGAGTCGTGCTCGAGCTCTCGACCGACCCGTCGGTGCGAACGCTCGATCGCGCCTGCGCCCTGTTGCGCGAGGCCCGGCCGACCGCGGTCAATCTGTCCTGGGCCGTCGATCGGGTGAACGGGGCCGTCCGCGCACGCGACCCGGCAACCGGCGACCTTCCCGGCGCAGCGCTCGGAGAGGCAACCCGCATCCATGCCGAGGAGGAAGCCGCCAGCTATGCGATTGCGGCCCACGGCGCCGATTTGCTGTCCGGTGCACGCCGGATCCTTACCCACTGCAACACGGGTGCGCTCGCGGCTCCCGGCCGCGGCACCGCCCTCGCCGTGATCGCGGAACTGGCTGACCGCGGGCTGCTGCAACACGTGCTCGCCACCGAGTCGCGGCCGCTCCTCCAGGGGGCTCGGCTCACGGCGTACGAGCTTGCCAAGCTCGACATCCCCCACGAGCTGATCGTCGACTCGGCCGCGGCCGGGCTGATCGCGGCCGGCGCCGTGGACGCCGTGATCGTCGGCTGCGACCGGGTCGCGGCCAACGGCGACGTGGCCAACAAGGTCGGGACTTACGGGCTCGCGCTCGCGGCCCGCGCCGCGAACATCCCGTTCGTCGTCGCCGGTCCGACCTCCACGATCGACCTGGCCACGCCGGACGGCCAACACATCGCGATCGAGGAGCGCGACCCGGAGGAGGTCAGGACCGCCGCCGGCCAGCGCCTCACGCTGCCGGGAACGCGCTGCCGCAACCCGGCGTTCGACGTCACCCCGGCCGGCTTGATCACCGTGCTCGTCACCGAGCGGGGGATCGTGCGGTCGCCCGGCACCGAGGCCATCGCCGCGCATCACCCCGCCGACCGATGAGGGTCGCACGATCGTTCGCTCCCGGCGACGTCCGGATCGAGGAGGTACCCGGGCCCGAGCCCGGCCCCGGCGAGGTCGTGTGCGACGTGCTCGCCTGCGGCGTCTGCGGCTCCGACGTCACCGATTGGTACATCGCGCCGCGACTGCCCGCCGTGCTCGGACACGAGGTGACGGGCGTCGTGCGCGCCATTGGCCCCGGAGCGAACGCACCCCCGATCGGAGCGCGGGTCGCGATCCACCACCACGCCCCCTGCGGCGAGTGCCGGCGGTGCCGGCGCGGACACGAAACCCTATGCGAGCGGTTTCGGACCTCCCGGCTCGACCCCGGTGGTTTCTGCGAACGCGTGCGAATAAGCCCGGAGCTGGTGACGGAGCTGCTCGAGCTCCCCGACGAGCTGGATCCCGTGACGGCCACCTTCATCGAGCCGCTCGCGTGCGTGCTCCGCGCCCAGAACCGCGCCGGGCTGCGCGCCGGCGACTCGCTGCTCGTGGTCGGCGCCGGCGTCAACGGGCTGCTCCAGATCGTCGCCGCCCACGCCAGAGGCGTCGAAGTCGTGTGGGTGCGCGAGCCGCAAGAGCAGCGCCTCGAGCTCGCCGAGGCCTGGGGCGCCGAGCATCACGGCAACGAGCTCGTCGACGTCGCAATCGCGTGCACGCCCAACCCGGACGCGATCGCGGCAGCCGCGGCGGCCGTGGCGCCCGGCGGCACGCTCTGCTTCTACGCGCCGCCCGCCCCGGACGAACCGCCGTGGCTCGACGCCACCGCGCTCTACCTGCGCGAGATCAGCGTCACCGCCAGCTATTCGGCGGGACCGGGGGACATGCGCGCCGCGCTCGAGCTAATCGCCACCGGGCGTGTCGATCCGCGGCCGCTCGTCTCGCACCTGCTGCCGCTCGAGGAGACCGGACGGGCACTCGATCTCCAGCGTCGCAAGGCGGGTCTGAAGGTCGTGGTGCAACCGTGAGGGCGGCGGTCCTGTTCGGCCCTCGGGATCTCCGGGTGCAGGACATCCCCGAGCCCGAGGGGGAGGTGATCGTCGAGGTTGAGGCGGCGACCACGTGCGGGACCGACGTCAAGATGTGGCGGCACGGGCACCGGATACTGCCGCCGTACCCGTGCCGGTTCGGCCACGAGACCGCAGGCGTACGCGCCGACACCGGCGAGCGGGTGCTCGTCTCCGATTCGGTGGCCTGCGGGGCCTGCGAGCCCTGCCGCGGCGGACGCGCGCAGATTTGCCGAGATCCGACCTGGGTGCTCGGTGGCTTCGCCGAGCGCATCGCGGCGCCGGCGGCCGCGCTTCACCGCATTCCTGACGGCCTTCCGTTCGAGGCGGCGGCGATGGCCGAGCCGTTCGCGGCCGCGGTTCATGCCGTGGCTCGCGGCCGAGACGCCGCGGACGTGGGCGTGCTGGGCGGCGGGCCGATGGGTCTGATGTTGGCCTCGCTCCTGATCGCTCAGGGACGAAACGTGACCGTCGCCGACCCGCACCCGGAGCGCCGCGCGCAGGCGTCAGAGCTCGGCGCGACGGCGGCCGAGGACCTCGGCCAACACGAGCTCGTGTTCGAGGCCGTGGGCCGGCCCGATGCCTGGCGCGCCGCGATCGCGGCCGCGGCACCCGGCGCCGTCGTCGTGCTCGTCGGCGGGTGTCCGAGCGGCTCCGAGGTCAGCCTGCCGACCGGTCCGCTCCACTACGTGGAGCTCGAGCTCCGGGGCTCGTTCCACCACTCGCGCGAGGAGGTCGACGGAGCACTCGCGACGCTCGCTGCCGACGACACGCTCTGGCACGCGCTTCGCGGGCCCACGATCGAGCTTGAACAGCTTCCGGCCGCGCTCAGCGCGCCGACGAGCGGTCCGGCGAAGAAGTGGGTCGTGCGTCCGAGCGCCTGAACGCGTCGGTCGCAGTCGTGCACCGGTGGAGCGTCGCCACGTTCGCGCCGCCCCGGTCGGCGGCGCGCCGGAAATCAGCGGCCGAGCTGCCGGCGGCGGCCCCGCCCGAACGCGATCACACCGAGCGCCGCCATCCCGCCACCGAGGACGAACCCCGCGATCCCCGCCCCGATCAGCACCTCCCGCTGGTGGCGGCGCATCTGGCCTCGCCAATCGGTGAGCTCGGTCACCTCGGATCGCAGCTTGTCGAGCGATTGGCCGAGCTCCTGGCGGTTCTGCTCGATCGAGGCACGGATCTGGTCGGGAGTGCGTGCCGGGGCCGGCATCAGCTTCCGATCTCGGTCTTGGACGAGACCGTCTCGCGAATCCGCTTCGCCTCGTCGATGGCCATCGTCGGGGTCGGCGGCGCCCCGGACTTGAGCTTGGTCCACGCGAACAGGAACGACGAGATCGCGAGCAGCGCGAGCACGCCGAACACGATCAGGAAGCCCTCCCAGATGCTCCCGGCGCCGGGAACAAGGATCGCGTTGATCCCCCACGCCGCGGCCTCGAGCCCGATGAAGATGGCAAACACCCCGAATACCGCCCCGGCGAAAACCGCCACCGTCCCCCGAAGAAGGCTCTTGGCCTTCAGCGTGACTTCGGCCTTGGCGAGCTCGAGCTCCTCTCGGACCAGGTTGCTGACCCGGTCGGAGACCTCGGTCACCGCGTCGACGAGGTTCTCTGATCTGCCGTTGTCAGCGGACAAGGCGCCTGAGGATCATGGCGGCCAGGAGGCCCCCGGCGAACGCAGCTCCGATCGCTACCTCCAGGCGCTCGTCCGCGAGCGCGGCAACGCGGGCCTGCACGGGCATATTCTCAGCGCCGCCCGGTGAGGCGTCCGCTGTCGGCTGCGTGGTCGAAGTCTCGATGTCTTCGGTCACTCGGGCGGGTCCTCGCCGAACACACGCGCCCAGATCAGCGCAGACACGCGAGTCGACAGGAGCGTCGCGAGCGCGCCGGTTCCGGCGAGCAAGCCCGACCAAAGCAGTCGCTTGACTAAGGGGCTCTCAGTCATCGGAGAGGATTCAATCAGAGATCGCGGCGGCGCCCGGGGCGGTGGGGGTGGGGTCCCGCTCCAGCCCGCGGCAAAACGTCTCGACGATCATGCTCTTGGCGTCCTCGAGCTCGGCGTCGGCGACGGCGTCGCGGTCGAAGATCCAGCCCGTGAGGACCTGCTCGATCGAGCCGTAGAAGGCGAGCGCTCCGAACTCGGGCGTGATCTCCGACCGGAACAGGCCGTCTGCCTGGGCGCGCGCCACGATCCCCGCGATCTGCGCGTACGCCTCGCGGATCTTCGCCAGATGCGTGCGGCCGAACGTGTTCGCGGCGCGCGTGACCTCGACCACGATCACCTTCATCAGCTCGGGCTCGTACCGATATGAGTCGACGATGAACCCGGCGATCGCACCCAGCTTGTCTCGCGGTAAGCGCTCGGTCCGGTCCGCCTCGGCGATCGCGGCGAGCATCACGTTCCACCGCTCGAGGAACAGCGTGTCGAGGATCTCGTCCTTGGAGGAGAAGTAGTGGTAGACAAGGCCGTACGCGACCCCGGCCTCGTCGGCGATGTCCGAGACCCGGCACGTGTGGAAGCCCTGGCGTGCGAACACGCGCATCGCGGCGTGCAGGATCACCCGGCGCTTGTCGGGGGCGGCCGCGCCCGAAGCTGCCATCAGAACTTCCAGCCGTATACGTCGGACCGGCGATGCGTGAGCGCCGGGATCCGGCGCCTGACGCTGTCGAGCGTGTCGAGGTCGAGGTCGGCGACGATCACGGTCTCCGTGTCGGGCGCCGACGCAAGCACGAGACCCCAGGGATCGATGATCATCGAGCGCCCGCCGGCCCGGTGACCGGGCGGATGGGGGCCGATCTGATTGGGCGCGATCACGAAGCACTGGTTCTCGATCGCGCGGGCTCGCAGCAGGACCTCCCAGTGATCGCGCGTGGTCGCGAGCGTGAACGCGGCCGGGACGATGATCACCTGCGCGCCGCGAATCGCGAGCATCCGGTAGAGCTCGGGGAAGCGGACGTCGTAGCAGATGCTCATTCCCATCTGGACGCCTCCGGGCAGCTCCGAGACCACGACCTCGTCGCCGGCATCCTCGTGGGCGGACTCGGCGTATACGTCTCCGTCGACCTCCACGTCGAACATGTGCAGCTTGCGATAGACGGCCCGCACGGCGCCGTCGGCCCCGACGTGGACGCTCGTGTTCGCCGACTTCGTCCGTCCGTCGACCTGCTCGACGATCGAGCCCGCGACGAGATCGATCGACAGCTCCTGCGCGGTCGATCGCGCCCACGAGATGCACCTTCCGTCGAGCGTCTCCGCCCCGGCGGTCATCTGCTCGTCGGTCCCGAGCACGCTCCACTTCTCGGGCAGGACCACGACCTCGGCGCCGAGCCCGGCGGCGTCCCTCACCAGCCGGTCGGCAGTCTCGAGATTGCGGTCGGTGTCCTCGGTGGCGTTAAGCTGAACGGCGCCGACGCGCACGGCGCTCCTCTTCGATTGACCAGTCAGTCAGTGTAACTCAAGCAGCCCCCGCTGACGCCGGAGCGCCGCGAGCAGGAGCTTCGAGTGGATCGCGCCGATCAGCTCGCGCAGCGGCTCAGCCCCTGAGGAGATGATCTGGACGGCGCGGTCGACGTCGACCTTGCCGGCGAGCCGGTCGAGCAGGACCCTGACCTCCTCCTCGACGAGCGGCTCCAGCGCCTCCCGGTAGCGGAGCGTGTCGTAGACCGTGAACCCGATCGCCTCCTCGTAGCCGCCGGCACGGAAGCGCGAGATCGCCTCGATGATCGCGATGTCGTCCTGGTCGTAGCCGCGCCCGGTCGGCGCGAGCACGCCGAGCTGCTCGAGCCGGTCGAGCACGTTCTGGGGGAGGTCGTACGTTTCCCGCGCCCGCGCCCGCGATACGCGCCCGGCCTCGCGCGCCTCGATCGCGCGGTCGAGGATCCGGTCCTCGAGCTCGATGATCCGCATGGCCCGCTCGGGGTCGGAGCCGATCAGCTCGCGGATCACCCGCAGCGGCATGAACCGCTCCTCCTGAAGGCGCTTGATCAGCTCGATCCGCTCGACGAACCGCGGCGGGTAGTACGCCATATTCCGCGACGTGCGAACCACGTCGTCGTCGGAGCCGAGCAGGCCCTCGCGCAGGTAGTGCTTGATCGTGCCGGCGCTCACGCCCGAGCGCTTGGCCAGCTCCGAGATCCTAAGCAACCCGTCTTCGGTCGCCACGTCACCCTGCCATGAACGAGCCCCGCACCGTCTCCCCCGCCGGCCCGGCCACCGCGCCGGACTCGTGCAGCGCGTCGATCTGCTCGGGTGTGTATCCGGCCTGCGCCAGGACCTCGTTCGTGTGCTCGCCCAGACCGGGGCCAGGCGCGCGCACCGGGTCGCCGGGCGTGCGGCTCAGCTTGACCGGCAGCCCGAGCAGCTTGACGGGCCGCTCGGCCCCCGGCTGGTCGAGCTCGACAACCATCCCCCGAGCCGCGACGAGCTCGCTGTCCAGCACCTCGTCGAGGTCCATCACCGGCTCGAGACAGCAGTCGTGCTCGGACGCGAACGCGCGCCACTCCTCCCGCGTGCGCGCGGCGATGATCTCGCAGACGGAGCGGTGCGCGTCGGACCCCGGCGGGTCGAACGCGTTGCCGATCAGGTCCTCGCGTCCCACCCCCTGGCAGAACGTGGCCCAGAACTTCGGCTCGAGCGCGCCGAGCGTGATGTGGCCGTCGGCGCATCGGTACGGCCGGTAGCAGATGATCCCGCCGGCCAGCTGAAGCTCGCCGCGGCGTGGAGCGACGCCGCCCGCCAGCGCCTGGGCGGCGACCATCGCGAGCCACGACAGCGACCCGTCGAACATCGAGCAGTCGATCAGCTGCCCCTGGCCCGAGCGCCGGCGCTCCTGCAGGGCGACCATGATCCCGAACGCCGCCATCAGCGCGCCACCGCCGAGGTCGGCGATCTGCGCGGCGCAGGACACGGGTGGCCCGTCCGCCTCGCCGCTCAGCCCGAGGATTCCGTTCAGGCCGAGGTAGTTGAGGTCATGGCCGGGCCGGTCGCGGGCCGGGCCGTCCTGGCCGTAGCCGGTGATCGCGCAGTAGACGAGCCCCGGGTTCTCCTCGCGCAGGCGGTCGTATCCGACGCCGAGGCGAGCGAGCACCCCGGGCCGGAACGATTCGAGCAGGACGTCCGCGCCCCGGACGAGCGTGAGCAGCACCTCTTTGCCCTGGGCGGACTTGAGGTCGACCCGGATCGAGCGCTTGCCGCGATTCAGCGACAGGAACAGGGCGCTCCGAGCGCTCGGCTCGGCGCCCGCGTAGTAGGGCGGCGCCCAGCGGACATAGTCCCCGAGCCCGGTGTCCTCGACCTTGATCACGTCCGCGCCATAGTCGGCGAGCAGCTGAGAGCAGAACCCGCCCGGAAGCAGGCGCGTGAGATCGAGGACCTTCAGCCCCTCAAGCGGCAGGCTCATGAGCTCCCAAGGCGCCGCCGTCAGGCGCCGCCGACAATTCCACCAAGGCGCCGCCGTCAGGCGCCGCCGATAAATCCCCCAAGGCGCCGCCGTCAGGCGCCGCCGATAAATTCCCAATCCCGATCAACTCGCGCGCCTCCTCGACCGTCGCCGGGCGCCGGCCGGCGTCCTCGGTCATCCCCCGGGCCTTCGCGATCAGATCCCCGTTCGAGCGCGCCATCGAGCCGTCGGGGAGGTAGAAGTTGTCCTCGAGCCCGACGCGGATCGAACCGCCGAGCGTCAACGCGGCGGCGACGAGCATCCACTGATCGCGGCCGATCCCGATCACCCCCCAGTGGTGTTTGACTGGGATCCCCGCCCGCCCCCCGACCGCGGCAAGGTTGTCCGCCATCGCCGCGAGGTTGCGCGCGCTCGCCGGGATGCCCCCGACGACCCCCATCACGAAATCCGCGTGCAGAGGGGCTTCTAACAACCCCATGTCCACCAGCGGGGCAAGTGACCCGACGTGCCCGACGTCGAAGCACTCGTGCTCCGGCTTGATGTGGAGCCGGCGCATCGCCTCGAGCAGCTCGATGATCTCGTCGAACGGGTTGGCGAACACGAACTTGAACACGAAGTCCCTGCGGCTGCGCGAGTACTTCGCGTAGTTCATCGACCCCATGTTGAGCGCCGCCACCGCCGGCCGTCCGGCTTCGAGATAGGCGATCCGCTTGCGTACCGGGACGCCGACCGTGCCCGTCGAGAAGTTGATGATCACCGCCTCCCCCACCTCGGACCGGATCGCGTCGCGGATCGCGAGGAAGTCCTCGGCCTCGTAGCTCGGGGTCCCGTCCGGGCTGCGGGCATGGATGTGGATGTGCACGCCCCCCTCGTCGACGATCCTGCGCGCCTCCGCCGCGTACTCCTCGGGCGTGTACGGAATCGCCGGGCACTGGTCGCGGTTGGCGATCGCACCGCTTATGGCACAAGTGATGATTACGGGGTCCTGAAGGGTCACCCCGTGCCTCCGTCCGGTCGGCGTTCCTGATGCGGTATGCGGGCATCCAGCCCGCATTGACCGCCTCGCTTCGCTCGGCTCATACCGGCACCACCCCGTTGCGCTTCCACGGACGCTCGGCCTTCTTCCCCGCCGCGAGCTCGAGCGCGCGGCAGATCGTCGCGCGGGTCTCCCGTGGGTCGATCACGTCGTCGATCATGTCGTTGCCGGCCGCGACGTACACGTCGATGATCTGTCGGAAGTTCGCGATCAGCTCGGCGCGCTTTGCCGCCGGATCCTCCGCCTCCTGGACCTGCTTGCGGAAGATGATCTCGACCGCCCCCTCGGCCCCCATCACGCTGATCTCGGCCGACGGCCACGCGACGAGCAGGTCGGGCTCGTACGCACGGCCGCACATCACGTAATAGCCGGCTCCATAGGCCTTCCGCAGCACGACCGTCACCTTCGGGACGGTGGCGTTCGCGGTCGCGTACAACATCTTGGCCCCGTGGCGGATGATCCCGGCCTCCTCGACCTTCGTCCCCACCATGAACCCGGGCACGTCCATCAGGTAGACGAGCGGGATGGCGTAGGCGTTGCACAGGTTGATGAACCGGGCCGCCTTGTCGGCGGAGTCGTTGTCGAGGATCCCGCCGAGCTGCCGGGGCTGGTTGGCGACGACGCCCGCGGGACGGCCGCCGAATCGCGCCAGGCACGTGATGATCGTCTTCGCCCACTGCGGCTTGAGGTCGAAGTAGACGCCGTCGTCGACGATCCGCCGGATCACCTGGTACATGTCGTACGGCTTGCGGTTCGACTCCGGCAGGACGTCGAGCAGCTCCTCGTCGCCGCGGTCGATCGGGTCCGTGCTCGGGACCACCGGCGGCGCCTGCTCGCAGTTCTGGGGGAAGTAGCTGAGGTACCGCTTGATCGCATCGATGCACGCCTCGTCGGATTCCACCTCGAGGTCGCCGACGCCAGACTTGCGGCAATGCACGCGGGAGCCGCCGAGATCCTCCTGTGTCACGTCCTCGCCGACCGCGGCCCTGACGAGGTGCGGCCCCGCCAGCGCCATCGAGCCCCGCCCCCGAACCATCGGCACGAAGTCGGCCAGTCCCGGGATGTACGCGGTGCCCGCCGCGCATGGGCCCATCAGCGCGGCGATCTGCGGGATCACGCCGGAGCTCACGACCTCCTCGCGGAACAGGTGCCCCGAGCCCGCGAACAGCGATCCGACCGCCTCCTGGATCCGCGCGCCCGCGGAGTCGAGCAACCAGATCATCGGGATCCGCTTGGTGAGCGCGAGCTCGCGGAGCCGCGCCACCTTGAGCTCCCCCGTCATCCCCATCGAGCCGGCCATCACCGTGAAGTCGTAGGCGGCGACGGCCGCGAGCCTGCCGTCGATCTTGCCGTAGCCGGTCACGACGCCGTCCGCCGGTGCGTCTCTGCCGTCCATCGCGCGCTGGGAGAAGTGAGGACGGCCGTGGATCCCGAGCTCGACGAACGTGCCCGCGTCGATCAGCAGCTCGATCCGTTCGCGGGCGGTCAGCTTCTCCTGCGCGTGCTGCGCGGCGATCTTCTCCGCGCCGCCGCCGAGCCTGATCCGCTCCCGGCGCTCGCGCAGGTCCTCGACGAGCGGGCGCAGCAGGCTCGTGGACGCGGCGTCGGTGGCCATCAGCGGCCCTTCCATTCCGGCTCGCGCTTGTCGAAGAACGCCCGCACTCCCTCCTGGATGTCCTCGGTCGAGAACGCGATCGTCAATTGCGACCGCAGGAAGTCGAGCGCATCCAGGAACGCCATGTCCTGCTGGCGGAACATCGCGTCCTTCCCGAGCCGCATCAGCAGCGGCGACTTGCCCGCGAGCTTCTCCGCCCATTCGCGCACGCCCGCGTCGAACTCCTCGGGCGCGAACACCTTGTTGACGATCCCGATCCGCTCCGCCTCCTGCGCCGAGATCTGCTCGCCCAGCAGCAGCAGCTCGTTGGTCTTCTTCCGCGGGACGTTTCGGTAGATCAGCGCCATGATCATGAACGGGAACACCCCGACGTTGATCTCGGGCGTCCCGAACCGCGCGCCCTCCCGCGCGAGGATCAGGTCACACGCCAGCGCGATCCCGAGCGCGCCGGCCAGCACGTGCCCGTTCGCGGCGCAGATCGTCGGCTTGCCGAGCTCGCCGATCAACCGGAACAGGCGCGGGAAGCGCGCCGTGCCGAGGTGCTTGTGCGCCAGCGGCACGTCGGCGGCGAACCCCGACAGGTTGGCCCCGGCCGAGAAGACGCGCTCGTGGGTCGAGGTCAGCACGACGCAGCGCACCGCGCCGTCGTCGCGGGCCGCCTCGAGTGCGGCGATCAGATCGTCGAGCAGCTCGTCCGACAAAGCGTTTCGCGTCTCTGGCTGATCGAGCGCGATCGTGGCGACGCCGGCATCAGACGTTTCGTAGCGAAGCGTGGCGTACGCCATCGCCGGCAAGCGTACGCCGTCGGGCGCCGTCAAGCAAGAAGTAGAAAGCTCTACTGTTTACTTCTCCGGCGCCCTCCGGTAGCGTCAGCGCGGCATGACCACCGCAGACGTCCTCAAGCCCGACTTCGCCACCCGGCGCAAGCACTTCATCTTCACCGACGACCACGAGCAGCTGCGCGAGTCGATCCGCCGCTTCGCGATCAAGGAGCTGCAGCCCCACGCCGAGGAGTGGGAGGAGACGACGTTCCCCGACTGGGTGTTCGAGCGCATGGGCGAGCTGGGCTTCCTCGGGCTCGACAAGCCGGTCGAGTACGGCGGCCAGGGCGGCGACTACTACACGACGCTCGTGCTCGCCGAGGAGCTCGTCCACGCGCACTGCGGCGGCCTCGGGATGGGCATCGCGGTTCAGACGGACATGACGATCCCGCCGATCCTCGCGTTCGGCACCGAGGAGCAGAAGCGGACGTGGGGGATCCCCGCGATCGCCGGCAAGAAGATCCTGTGCCTCGGCATCACCGAGCCCGACGCCGGCTCGGACGTTGCCGGGATCAAGACGCGCGCGGAGAGAGACGGCGACGAGTACGTGATCAACGGCTCCAAGACGTTCATCACCAACGGCCACCGCGCTCACGCGATCGTGCTCGTCACCAAGACGGACTCTGATTTGGATTCCCCGCCCACCCACGACGGTTTCACGCTGTTTCTCGTGCCGATGGATCTCCCTGGCGTGGTCCGCGAGAAGCGCCTGCAGAAGCTCGGCATGCACGCCTCGGATACGGCCCTGCTCGCGTTCGGCGACGTGCGCGTGCCCGCGTCAGCCGTGCTCGGACAGGTCGGGAAGGGCTTCTACCACATCATGTGGGAGCTCCAGGGCGAGCGCCTGATCGGCGCGGCCGGGTCGGTCGCCGGCGCGCAGCACGTGTTCGACCGCACGCTCGAGTACGCCAAGGAACGCACCGCGTTCGGCTGCCCGATCGGCCGCTTCCAGGCGATCCGACACAAGTTCGCGGAGATGGCCACGAAGATCGAGACCGCGCGCCAGATGGTCTACACGACGGCATGGCGCTTCCAGAACGGCGAGTACCCGGTGCGCGAGATCACGATGGCCAAGCTGTACTCCGCGCGCATCGCCGTCGAGGTGGCCGACGAGTGCATCCAGATCCACGGCGGCAACGGCTACATGAAGGAGTACGGGATCGAGCGCTCATGGCGCGATCTGCGCCTGAACCGGATCGGCGCGGGCAGCGACGAGATCATGCTCGAGGTGATCGGACGTTCGTACGGGCTCTAGTGGACCCGTCCGCAAGTGCTGGGCGCCCGCTGATTTTTTCTTGCGGACGGGTCCCACCAGTCGCGGGTCCGATCGCCGCGCCGCGCTGCGCCGCGCCGCGCCGCGTCGCGCCTGCGATCGTCTGCAACCATCCCGTACGATCCCTATGGATAGGTCCTAATCCTGAAGCACCGTTTTGCGGTGCAGTTTTGTTACGCTTCAGTTCTGCCGCGTAGGTCTGCCCCGCTCCGGAGCGTCTGTCGCGCGCTCCAAGGAGGAGCGGGCGCTTGTCCGGGCGGCAAACCGCGGTGAGACCATGACCGTGACCTGTACAGCCAGCACCGGTGCGAAGATCCTCGTGTGGCGCGAGAAGGACATGTTCGCCGCCTCGCGAGCCGGCTCGGCCGCGGAGGCCCAGATCTGCCTGGGCATCGATCTGTTCGAGGTGATCGCCGAGCTGGCCGGACTCGACCTCGACGACGAGGACCAGGCCGACGAGGCGACCCGCCTCTCCGCCGATGCGCGGCAGCGCCTGTCGTCGCTGCCGACGCAGCGCCGCCTGAGATGACGCCCGCGGCGGGCGTGTCCGACGCCCGCCGGTTAGGCTTCCCTGGCTCAAGAGGGGCTCCCGCCTCTACTCTGGGTAGCCCGTGAGGGGTGATGGAGTCCGTTCGAGGACAGCTGCTCGTGGCCGGTCCGGCGCTGCTGGATCCGAACTTCTGGCGCACGGTCGTGCTCGTGGTCGAGCACAACGAGGAGGGCGCCCTCGGCCTCGTGCTCAACCGGCCGTCCGAGACGAGCGTCGGCGAGGCGGTCCCCCAGCTCGAGACTCTGCTCGACCCCAGGGAGAGCCTGTTCATCGGTGGCCCGGTCCAGCCGTCGGCGGTGATCGTGCTGGCCGAATTCGAGGAGGCGACCGACGCCGCGCTGCTCGCGTTCGACGACGTCGGCGTCCTCGGTACCGGCTTCTCGGCCGACGAGCTCACCGCCGGCGTCCGGTCGGGGCGCGCGTTCCTCGGGCACGCCGGATGGGGCCCGGGGCAGCTCGACGGCGAGCTCGAGCGCGGGGACTGGATCCTCGAGCCGGCGCAGCTCGGGGACGCGTTCTCGGAAGATCCCCGTGGGCTGTGGTCGGAGGTCCTGACCCGCAAGGGCGGAAGCTACGCCCTCCTGGCCCGCATGCCCGCGGACCCCTCGATGAACTGACCGGCGAAAACCGGCCCCCCGAATTCGGGTCTACGATCCGATCATCGCGCACGATCACTCGCACGCACATCGCGACGCGGACCGGCGCGCGCTGAAGGCGGCGCTGGCGCTGATCCTCGCGTTCATGGTCGTGGAGATCGTCGCCGGCGTGCTCGCGTCCTCGCTCGCGCTGCTCTCCGACGCCGGCCACATGCTCACCGACGCCGCCGCGCTCGCGCTGTCGCTCGCCGCGGCGCGGCTGGCCGCACGGCCCGCGTATGGGGCGATGACGTACGGCCTCGGCCGCGCGGAGACCCTCAGCGCGCAGGCCAACGGATTGACCCTGTTCGTGCTCGCGTGGCTGATCGTGTACGGCGCGATCGTGAGATTGGTTTCGCCGCCCGAGGTTCACGGTGGCGTGGTGCTGGTGGTGGCGCTCGCGGGCATCCCGCTCAACCTGGCCGCGGCGCGGATCCTCGCGGGCGGTCACGGCCACGAGCGAAGCCTCAACGTCGAAGGCTCCTACCGGCACATCGTGACCGACCTGTACGGCTTCATCGCCACGGCTATCGCGGCGGCCGTGATCCTCGCGACCGGGTTCGACCGGGCCGACGCGATCGCCTCGCTGCTGATCGCTGGGCTGATGCTCCAGGCGTCATACAGCCTCCTGAAGGCGTCCGGGAGGGTGTTCATGGAGGCGGCTCCCACCGGCCTCGACCCCGACGAGATCGGTCGCTCGCTCGCGGGGAAGGAGGGCGTCGTCGAGGTGCACGACCTCCACGTGTGGGAGGTCACATCGGGGTTCGCGGCGCTGTCGGCGCACGTCGTCGTGCGCGTCGGCGACGACTGCCACGAGGTGCGCCGCTCCCTGCAGGCGCTGCTCGAAGACCGCTTCCACATCCACCACACGACGCTTCAGGTCGACCACGAGATAGGGCCGCTCCAGATCGAGATCGCGGCTCAACCGGGCGATAGCGAGCGCCGGTAGACTCGCCGCCGATGAAGGTCGTCAAGCCCGGAGCGGACCACGACGTCCCGCGCGGAGTGGTCGGCGGATCCGAGATCTCGCAGGCCACGACCGGGGCGCAGAACATCTACATGGCCGTGTTTCGCGTCCCGCCGGGCGCGCAGTCGCGGCCCCACTACCACGAGAACTGCGAGAGCGCCGTGTGCATGCTCTCGGGATCGCTCCGCGTGAAATGGGGGGACCACCTCGAGCAGGAGCTGATGCTCGAGCCGCGCGACCTCGTGTACGTCCCGCCGCGCGAGACGCACGTGCTCGAGAACGTTTCTGACACCGACCCTGCCGAGTACGTCGTCGCCCGCGACTCGCCGCTCGAGGACGCGGTGATCGTGCCCTGGGCCGAGGCGCCCGAGACCAGCCTGCCGGGCTAGGCTCGCGCCGGCTCGAGCACCACGAAGTTCCCGTCGTCGAGCACGAGCGCGCCTCCGTGCACGAGGACCTGCTCGGCCCCGGCAGGCCCGGCGAGAAGCGCCGCCTTCGACAGCGCCTCGGCCTCGGTCGCGGTCGGGGCGAGCGCGGTGACCTGCACGATCCCGGTGAACGCGGGCCTGCCGCTCGCCGGATCGAGCAGGTGGTGGGCCGGGCGTCCATCTCGACCGAGCCAGCTGCGTCGTCCGATCCCGCTCGTCGCGACCCCGCCGCTCGAGATCGCGAACGTGTACAGCGTCGAGTCGTCGAACGGGCTCGCGACATGCACGTCGCGCAGGAGCGCCAGCCTTCCTCCGAGCCTCATATCCCCACCGCAGTCGACGACGAACGCGCCGTAGCCGGCCAGGAGCACCGCGAGCTCGTCGGCGAACACGCCCTTGGCGATCCCGCCGGGGTCGATCCGCACGCCGGGCGGGCGTGTCACCGTGCCCGCGCGGCGGTCGGTCCGGACGCGCCGCCACGCCGAGCCCGACGACGCTCGTCCGGGCGCCCGGCCGGGCGCGAGCGCCAGCGCCACGACCAGCGGCAGACCCTCTCCGTCGAAGTGCGAGTCGTACCCGGCCCGCTCGATCTCGCCCACGAGCGTCGGGTCGACGAGCCCGCCGGTGGCCTGCGCGACGCGCATGGCGGCCTCGACGACGCGGCGCATCATCGGCGAGACGAGCACGGTCTCGCTCGAGTCGTCGTTGAGCCGCGCCAGCTCGCTGTCGCTCTCGAACCGCGAGAACTGCAGGTGCCATTCGAGCAACCGCCGGCGCGCCAGCGCGACCGCGTTCTCGGCGTCGGCGGCGCGGTCGTCCGCGACGATCACCGTGCACCGCGAGCCGAAGCAGGCGAACGCGGCGCGCTGCTCGACGGGGACCTGAATCGTCGCGCTCATGACTGGCTCGTCGTCACGCTGCTCACGCTGCCACTGCCCGAGTTGCCGCTCGAGCCCGAGGTCGTGCTCGTGCTCGTCGAAGTGGTGGTCGTGGCCGGGCTCGAGCTCGACGCGACGGTGCCCGCGGAGGACTTCTTGGCGAGCGCGGGGTCGTGGCCGGACACGAGCACGATCGTGATCAGCAGCCAGGACGCCACGAACAGCGCGAGCGCTCCGGCGATGACTCGCCGGCGGATCATCCGGGCGCGGGCAAGACGAGCGCCTCGCATCGCCTGGCCGCGCGCCCGAGCATTGGTGTCAGTCATGGGTCAAGTACCTCGGTGTCGGTTCCAACGGATGCCCGTAGCTTCGACCCCGCCCATCTCAGCCGCATGTGATCCGGCTAAGAGCTGCGTATGAGCCCGCGAGCCTGAACGGCGCCGAGCTCGAACATGCACCCGCTGTAGTACGCGCCCGCGTACTACAAGAGGAAGCAGACGAGCTCGGACAGCTCCTCGTTGGTCGTCCGCCCGCCCGCGGTGGCGCTGGAGCGATCTGGCGGTACGATCGGCCCCCAACCGACGAAGGAGAGAGGATCGAGATGCTGTCCTACGCACACGGCGCTTGCGAGGACCCGCTGCTCGGCGAGACGATCGGGCACAACCTCGAGCGGACGATCGCGCGGGTCCCCGACTCCGAGGCGCTCGTCTCGTGCGGCCAGGGCGTGCGCTACACCTACGCGGAGTTCGGGGAGGCCGTCGACCGGCTGGCCGGCGGGATGCTCGCGGCCGGCCTGCGCAAGGGCGACCGCATCGGCGTCTGGAGCCCCAACCGCGCGGAATGGGCGCTGGTCCAGTACGCGACCGCCAAGGCCGGCGTGATCCTCGTCAACATCAACCCCGCGTACCGGCTGAACGAGCTGCATTACGCGCTCGGCCAATCCGGCTGTCGCTGGATCCTCGCCACCCAGCACCTCAAGGCAACCGACTTCGTCGAGATGGTGGCCCACGTCCGCCCCGAGTTGCCCGCGCTCGAGCGCGCGATCTTCTTCGACACTCCCGAGTGGGAGGAGCTCGCGTCCGGCGCGGGCTACACCGGCGACCTGCGCGCCCACGGCGACGAGCTCGACTTCGACGACCCGATCAACATCCAGTACACGAGCGGCACCACGGGCTTCCCCAAGGGCGCGACGCTCAGCCACCACAACATCCTCAACAACGGCCACTTCGTCGGCGCGACGCTCGCGTACACCGAGCGCGACCGGATCTGCATCCCGGTGCCGCTCTACCACTGCTTCGGGATGGTGCTCGGCAATCTCGCGGCCACATCGCACGGCGCCTGCATGGTGTATCCGGCCGAGACGTTCGAGCCGCTCGCAACCCTCGAGGGATGCGCGCGTGAGCGTTGCACGAGCCTCTACGGCGTCCCGACGATGTTCATCGCCGAGCTCGCGCACGAGCGCTTCTCCGAGTTCGAGCTCGGCCCGCTGCGCACCGGGCTCATGGCCGGCTCTCCGTGCCCGATCGAGGTCATGAAGCGCGTCACCGAGCAGATGGGGATCGAGGAGATGAGCATTGCGTTCGGGATGACCGAGACCTCACCGGTCACGACCCAGGTGCGCTGCGACGACTCGCTCGAGAATCGCTGCGGCACCGTCGGCGAGGTCGGGCCCCACGTCGAGATCAAGATCATCGGGGTGGGCGGGGGTCCCAATGACGGCCGGACGGTGCAGCGCGGCGAGCCGGGCGAGTTCCTCGCGCGTGGCTACTGCGTCATGCGCGGGTACTGGAACGACCCAGAGCGCACCGCCGACGCGATCGACGAGCGGCGTTGGATGCACACCGGCGATCTCGCGACGATGGACGAGCAGGGTTACGTGCGCATCGTCGGCCGGATCAAGGACATGGTTATCCGCGGTGGTGAGAACGTCTATCCGAGGGAGATCGAGGAGTTCCTCTACACCCATCCTCAGATCGCCGACGTGCAGGTCATCGGCGTGCCCGACGCGCGCTACGGCGAGGAGCTGATGGCATGGGTGATCCCCCACGGCGGCGCCCCCGTGACCGAGAACGAGATCAGGGAGTTCTGCAAGGGCCAGATCGCCCACTACAAGATCCCGCGCTACATCAAGATCGTCGATTCGTTTCCGATGACGGTCACCGGCAAGGTGCAGAAGTTCAAGATGCGCGACGCCGCGATCGACGAGCTGGGGCTCGCCGAGGCGGCGGCGATCGCGACCGCATAGCCGCCGCCCGGCGGCGGCGATCGCTACCGGCTAGCCGCTGGCCGCGCGGCGCGCGCAGCCCGCGCCGCTCGGAGCGCACCCCGGCGGCCGACGCGCGACAGCTCGGAGTGCAGCTCCCTGATCCGTTCGAGGATGTAGTCGGCAACCTCCTGCTGCTGCTCGCGGGGCGGGTGCTCGACCCGCTCGAACCGGAACGGCTCGCCGTACTGCACGGTCACCTTCGGGAACCGCAGGCGCTTCCAGTTGCGGACCTGATGGGAGCCGAGGATCGCCACCGGGACCACCGGCGCGCCCGACTCGAGCGCGATCCGCCCGATCCCCGGCCTCGAGTCGTCCGCGATCTTCCCGGTCCGCGAGCGACCCCCCTCGCAGTACATGACCACGGCCCCACCACGGCGCAGGATCGTCGAGGCGGTGATGAATGCCTCCTCGTCCTGGCTGCCGCGACGGACCGGGAACACCCCGCCGTGGCTGAAGATCCAGCCCGGGATGCCCTTGAACAGCTGCGACTTGCCCATGAACTGGACCCGCCGGCGGATGAACGCCCCGGTGAAGAAGTGGTCCATGAACGACCCGTGGTTGGGGGCCAGGATCACCGGGCCATTCGGCACGTTCTCGCTGGAGATCCCGCGCGCCCGGTACACGATCAGCGCGTTGAGCTCGGTGAAGACGCGCACCGGCTCGTACACCTTCGCCTCGGGCGGGTGCGAGCGGACGAGCGCGTGGAAGCGGTCGAAGTACTCCTTGGGCCTCGGGTCCTTGTAGACCTGCGGCTTGAGCTCGACGTCGGGCATCCGATCAACAACCTAGCCGGTGAGTGGCAGCACCAGCGCGGGTTTCTCGACCTCGTGCTCGTCGCTCGTCGCGACGACGGCGGTGCCGATCGCGAAGAACTCGATCACGTGCGACCCCCACCCGTGGCTCCGCTCGACGATCCGCGCGCCGACGATCCCGCCGGCCTGGAGCTCGTCGGCCTCCCGCTGCATGCGCTCCATCGCGAGCTCGCGCGCCTGGTACAGCGCCTGGGTGTAGTTCGGCATCTCGACGTTCCGGCCGACCTGCTTGAGCGAAGCGAGCATGCCCTGGCGGCCGACGTGGTAGACGCAGTTGCCCATCACGAGCCCGACGGGGCGGTAGCCGGCCCGCAACAGCGTCGCGAAGTCCTGTCCATTCAGGTCCGACGTGAACGGGCGGCCGTTCGGCGCCCGGTGCAGCTCGCCGCCGCGATGCTTGACCGCCGTCCCCACCGAGATGAACTCGGCGAGGTCCGCGCCCCAGTCGTAGCGGCCGATGTCGAGCCGCACTCCGACGATCCCATCGGCCCCGAGCTGGTCGGCCTCCTCCTCCATGCGCGTCATCGCCAGTTCGCGGGCGTGGTACATCGCCTGGGTCAGCACGCCGAGCTCCTGGCTCTGATTCCACCCCGCCTGCTGGAAGCCGATGTGGTAGATCGAGCTCCCGAGCACGAGGCCGAGCGGCTCGAACCCCGACTGCTTGACGAGCAGGAACTCGTTGACGGACAGGTCGCTCGTGAAGAAGCCGCGCGCGACCTCCTGCTTCATCCGCTCGATCCGCTCGCGCCCGGAGTCCGGGATGCCCGCCAGCGAGCCCGCCTCGTAGCTGGCGGCATGCGGGGCATCCTCGGTCACGGGAACCGGGGTCGCGGCGGCCTGCGGGGCCGGGTTGTCGTCGTCACGCTTCAGGAATCCCATCGAGTCTCCTCACTGGATCAGCAGGCGCTCGAGCGCCTTCCTTGTCGTTTCGCTGCGTCGCGCCTCCGCCGCCAGCGCCTCGCTCAGAGTGGCCAGCCACAGGTCGGTCTCGACCACCTCGTTCTTGAGCACGATCCCGCCCGACATGCGCGCACAGCGAGCCTCGACCGCCCCTCCGTCGCTCCGCAGCTCGAGCCGTCGGTCGCCGAGATCGACCGCCACCGAGCGAACCGCCTTGGGCCCGAACATCCCGGCCCGGCGCCGGTCGACCCGGACACGCGCCGGCACGGCCTCCTCGAGCTTGGCGGCGAGGCTCTCGACGAACACTTTCAGATCGCTCGAATCGGCCCGCAGCGAAGCCGCGAGCAGGTCCAGGTCGACGGCGGGGCGATCTATCTCGTCCACGCGCTCAGGCTACGCCATCTGAGAGAGTGTGATTCGAAGGAGCTCCGGCACGGAAGCCTCCCCCGATGAAGCGGCTTGACACCCGTGCTTGCCTTGGACAGATGCGTAAGGCACTGAAAATAGTGATCGTCCTCGGCCTCCTGGCCGTCCCGTCGGCAGCGCTTGCCGCCGGCAACTCGAGCCAGCCCTGGGCGATCAACTGCAACCAGTTGAAGTTCAAGCCGACGAGGATCGTCCTCTCCTGCGGGGACGGTGGAACCTGGCTGGGCAAGCTCAAATGGTCGAGCTGGAACGGGTCCGAGGCGGTCGGCACCGGAAACTTCACCGCGATCAACTGCACGCCCGACTGCGCCGCGGGTCACAGCCACTCGGTTTCGGTCAGGGTCACCCTGTCCGAGGCGAAGACTTGCCCGAATCAGGTCGAGCGCGCGTTCAAGCAGGCCGCGATCACCTACACCGGCAAGCGGCCCAAGGGCGCGCCGGCGAGGGTCAACTTCCGCTGCCCGGCGGGATTGCCCGGCGAGTACTGACAGCAGGCCCCGCGGTGCGGGGCCCGGTCGCTTATCCTCCGGCCGTCCCACGATCACAGGAGGCTCGAGTTTGCCTGATGTCGAGGCCCACATCACGGGCACCGTCTGGAAGATCGAGGTCGAGGTCGGCGACAGCGTGCAGGAGGGTGACACGGTGGTGATCCTCGAGTCGATGAAGATGGAGATGCCCGTCGAAGCCGAGGATCCGGGCGTGGTCAAGGAGATCCGGTGCGCGGAGGGCCAATCGGTCTCCGAGGGCGACACGCTCGTTGTCCTCGAGTAGCCCCCCGGAAGACCCCAAGCCGGCAACCGGCGGCCGGCTCCTGGTCGACGAGCCCGCGCCGGGCGTCGCGCGACTGACGATCTCCAACCCGGCCAAGCGGGGTGCGCTCGATCACGCGATCCTCGACGGCTTCACCTCGACGCTGTCGGAGATCGACGCTCGCTGCGTGATCATCACCGGCGAGCGGACCACGTTCTCGGCCGGGTACGACATCGGCGACCTGCGGAGCGGCGGGCGGTTCGCCGACGAGGCCGACCGGCTCGTCGCGAACCCGTTCACCGCGGCCCTCGACGCGGTCGAGGCCTACCCGTACCCCACGCTGGGCGCGCTCAACGGCCACGCGATCGGCGGCGGCCTCGAGCTCGCGCTCGCGTGCGACCTGCGGATCGCCGCTGGAACGATCGCGCTCGGCATGCCGCCGGCGAAGCTGGGGCTCGTCTATTCGCACACGGGAATCCGCAAGTTCATCGACACGATCGGCGCGCCCCGCACGCGCGAGCTGTTCCTCGTCGGCCGGCGGATCGACGCTCGCACCGCGCGCGAGTGGGGGCTCGTCAACGCGATCGCCGAGAACGGCCGCCTCGCCGAGGAGGCGGTCGAGCTGGCCAAGGAGATTGCGGCGAACGCACCGCTCGCGCAGCAGGGGAACAAGCGCGTGATCCGCGCGGTCCTGAGCGCCCAGGGAGCGATGGATCCGGACCTCGAGCGGGAGCTGATCGAGCTTCGTCGCGCCTGCTTCGCCTCGGAGGACTTCAGCGAGGGCGTCCGGGCCTTCGCCGAGAAGCGCCCGCCGCGGTGGCGCGGGCGCTGATCGCGCCGAAAACCTCGGTCCGTCCGGCCTTCCGCTTAGGCTGCGGGCCCAGATGCCGCCACCTCCAACGCGTCCGGGGAGCGCCACATGATCGAGATCGAAGCTCGCCTCGCGGAGCTGAAGTCGCTGGGCCTGGGTCGTCGCGTGCGCATGGTCAGCGGTCCGCAGGGGCCGCACGTGGTGCTCGACGGCAAGCCAGTGCTGCTGCTGTGCTCGGACAACTATCTCGGCCTCGCCGACCACCCGCGCGTCCGCGAGGCCGCGGCGCAGGCCGCGATGCGCTGGGGCGCCGGCGCGGGAGCCTCGCGTCTCGTGTCCGGCACGATGACCATCCACCGTCGTCTCGAGGAGCGGCTGGCCGCATTCAAGCGCCGAGACAGCGCGCTCCTGTTCGGCTCCGGCTTCCTCGCCAACGCCGGCGTGATCGCCGCGCTCGCCCGCCCCGGCGACGTCGTCTTCTCGGACCAGCTCAACCACGCATCGCTGGTCGACGGCTGCCGGCTCTCGCGGGCGGAGACGTTCGTGTATGACCACAGCGACGTCGAGCACCTGGCCTGGGGCCTCGAGCAGGCGCAGGGACGCGGGGCGCTGATCGTCAGCGAGGGGGTGTTCTCGATGGACGGGGACGTGGCCCCGCTCGAGGAGATCGTCGAGCTCGCCGAGCGCCACCGGGTCCGCGTGCTGATCGACGAGGGCCATGGGACCGGCGCGCTCGGACCGGACGGCCGCGGTGTGCTGGGCGAGCTCGGCCTCGAGGATCACGTCGACGTGATCCTCGGGACGCTCGGCAAGGCGCTCGGCTCCTACGGCGCGTTCGTCGCGTGCGATCGCACGATGACGCAGTACCTGCTGAACGCGGCCCGCACGGTGATCTTCTCGACGGCGCCCGCTCCGCCGGCGGTCGCGGCCGGGCTGGCCGCGCTCGCGCTGCTCGAGGAACGCCCGCGCCTGGTCGACCGCCTCCGGCTGAATGCCGCCGCGCTGCGCGACGCGCTCGAGCAGGAGGGCTTCGGCCTGAACGGCTCGAGCACGCACATCATGTCCGTGGTGGTCGGCGATCCCGCGCTCACGCTCGCCATGTGCGATGCCGCGCTCGGCCGCGGCCTGTTCGCCCAGGCGATCGTCCCGCCGGTCATACCGTCACTCGGCTCGCGGCTCCGGCTGACCGTGATGGCATCCCACCGCACCGAGGAGCTCCAGGCCGCCGCACGCGTCCTCGGCCAGGCCGCCCGTCAGGCCGGGTTCGATCCGCGCGCGACCGCGGTGCTCGATCACGATCTCGATGTCGACGAACGCGACGAACGCGGTGGCCGGTACGAGCGCGAGGCCCCCGAGCCTGCGCCCGCCGGCCCGTTCGACTACGAGCGGATCGCGCACGCGGCGTAGACCCGGGCGGCTATTCCTCGTACGGCTCGAAGTCCCGCTTGCGCGCCCCGTTCGACTACGAGCGGATCGCGCACGCGGCGTAGACCCGGGCGGCTATTCCTCGTACGGCTCGAAGTCCCGCTTGCGCGCCCCGCACACGGGGCAGAACCAGGTCTCGGGAATGTCCTCGAACACGGTGCCGGCCGGGATGCCCCCGTCCGGGTCCCCCTCGTCGGGGTCGTAGATAAATCCGCACGATCCGCAGATCCACTTCACGTGGACAAGGCTAACGACGCGTCGGGGAGAATGCAGCGCGATGGGAAACCCCCGATGAGCACCGATCGGCCGAGGCCCGAGGGCGAGCTCAACTTCGGCGAGCGCACGGTGCCACGGCCCGCCGGCACCGTGATCGTGCTCCGTGGCGGGGCGAGCGCGCTCGAGGTTCTGCTGGTGCAGCGCAACCCGAACGCGCGGTTCATGGGCGGCGCCTGGGTGTTTCCGGGCGGCGCGGTCGATCGCGACGAGGGCCACGGCGACCGTGCGCTCCGCTCGGCCGCGATTCGCGAGCTCGAGGAGGAGGCGGGGATCTCGATCGCCGACCCCGAGCAGCTCGTCGCGTTCTCGCGCTGGATCACCCCGGCGCAGGTGAAGACCCGCTACGACACCTGGTTCTACCTGGCGCCGCTCCCGCCCGGAGCGGAGGCACAGCCCGACGGCAGCGAGATCGTCGATGCACGCTGGTACACGCCGCAGGCGGCACTCGAGGCAAGCACCGGCGGCGAGCTCTTCCTCGTGTTCCCGACGATCAAGCACCTCGAGCAGCTGGGGACGTTCGAGACCGCGGATGCGCTGCTTGCGTACGCGCGCGGCCGCCACGTCGAACCGGTCGAGCCGCGGGTGCTGGTGGAGGGTGAGACCGCGCGGATCGTGCTCCCGGGCGAGCCCGGCTACTCGAGTTAGCCGTGTCGAACGGCCCCACCGACGCCGCGAAGCGGCTAGGCTGTTCGGAGGCGACGGAGGGAGGTTTCGGAGTGTCCAAGGAGATGACCCCAGAGCGGCGCTCCAGCAGCGCCGAAGCAGCGGCGACTCGCTGGCGGCAGGCCCACCCTGACGACGACGTCGATCACGACGCGCCTTCGGTCGTGCCCGAAGACGAGGTCCACGTGCCGAACCGCCACTCGGCGAGCGCCGAGGCGGCCGCGCTGCGCTGGCACGAGCGCCACTTCGACGAGGACTACTGACCGTCGGCGGCGGCGGTGCTCAGCCGCCGCCGTAGGTGACGACCAGGTCGGTGAGCACGCCGATCAGGAATCCGGCCGAGACCATCAGCAGCCCGAGCTCGCGGTGGCCGTACCGGCGCATCCCGTTCCAGATCTCGCCGATCACGTACAGGATCGCTCCCCCGGCGCAGGCGTAGAACGCGAGCTCGAGTGGGTTGCTCGTCACCGCGTACCCGACGATCGAGCCGAGGAACGTGGGGCCGCCGCCGATCAGGCCGGCCAGCCCCAGCCAGCGCCACGACGGCTTGACGTCCCCGAGCGGGCCGACGATCCCGAACCCCTCGGTCGCGTTGTGGAGCGCGAACCCGATGATCAGAACCGTCGCCAGGCTGATCGCCCCGGCCCGTGCAGACACCCCGATCGCGAGGCCCTCGGCGAAGTTGTGCACGCCGATCGCGGCCGCGATCGTCAGCCCGACCCGAAGCGCCCGGCGGCGCGCCGCGTCGAGCTCGAGTGCCGGCGGCTCGGGGTTCAGGCCACCGATCGCGGCGGTCTCGGCGCCCCCGGCGATCGGCGGCTTGCGAGCGCCGGCGGGACGCATCCGGCGCTCGAGGAACGCGAGACCGGCGCTGCCCGCCGTGAAGCCGGCGGCGAGCAGGACCACGAGCCAGACGACGTACGCGAGCGTCTGCTTGTCGTTCTTGAACGCCGTGAGCGCGTCATCGACGATCGAGAGACCGCCCGACATGACATCGACGAAGATGAACGCGAGCACCCCCACCGAGAACATCGCAAGCGCCACGCGCGTCCGGCTCCCGAGCAGCTGCAGACGGCCCACCGGGAGGCCGATGAAGATCGTGAACCCGGCGAGAGAGCCTAGAACGATGGTCTGCGCGAACGACATGGGACCCTCCGTCGAATTAGGCCCCCCTAATCAGGGATGCGAGCCTACCAGATTAGGGCGCCCTAAGCCCAACTATGGCGGTCGGAGATGGTCCGACCGGTTCATGTGTCCGAGTTGAGGTCCGGCAGCCCCAGCGTCTGTAGCCAGTGGTTGACGGTGATGTTGAGCTGCGTGAACTCGCCCGTCCAGATCAGGATGCCCATCCCGATCAGCACCACCCCGCCCGTGCCGATCACCAGCGCGTAGTGCCTGCGGACGACGCTGAGCGCCGAGGTCACGGTCCCGAACGCGAGCCCCGTGATCAGGAACGGGACGCCGAGGCCGGCGCAGTAGACCGCGAGCAGCAGCGCGCCGCGCGCCGCCGAGCCCGACACGCCCGCGGCCGTGATGATCGCGCCGAGCGTCGGTCCCGTGCACGGCGTCCACGCCAGCGCGAATGCGGCCCCGGTGATCACCGGGCCTCCGCGGCCCGCCCGGCTGACCAGCCTCCCGACGTGCCACTCGCGCGAGATCTGGGGCACGAACGGCGCGAGTACGAACAGCGCTCCCATCGCGATGATCACGGCTCCCGAGATCTTGAGCGCGGCCGGCCCGGTCAAGGCACCGTGGAGCGCCTGCTGGCCGAGCAGCCCGAGGGCGATGAAGATCGCCGAGAAGCTCGCGACGAACGCGAGGCTCGGGGCGATCACGCGGCGCGCTCGGATCTCGGACGGTGCGACGCCGGCGACCGCGGAGATGTAGCCGGGCACCAGCGGCAGCACGCACGGCGAGAGGAACGAAATCAGCCCCGCGCCGAACGCGACTGGAATTGCAATCCCGGATGAAGGGTCCATCGTGCTCGCCTGTGAGGGTATCGACGGCAGGTCGAGCGCGTGCCCGCGTCGGCCTCCTGACCGCCGGCGGCGCCGCCTGGCAGAACCGGGGAGAGACAGTGAAACCTTCCCCCGGATTAGGCGTTAGAGTGGTCACGGGTTCTCGTGGAAGCTTCGGCCCTCCCAGCACCGGCAGCAGTAGCCCGGACTCGGACATCCATCGGGGCGCCGCTTCTCCGCGTGCGTTCCGACGAGCAGCTCGTGGCGCTGTTCCGCGCGGGCAACGACGACGCCTTCCGGGTGATCCACGACCGCTACCGGCAGCGGCTGTTCGCGTACACCCGGCAGATGCTTCCCCATCGCCAGGACGCCGAGGACGCCCTACAGGACATCTTCGTGCGCGCCTATGCGGGGCTGCGGGCCAACCGCCGCGAGCTGGCGCTCCGCGCCTGGCTCTACCGAGTCGCCCACAACCGCTGCATCGACGAGCTGCGCCGGCCCGCGCCGCCGCCGCCCGAGGTGATCGAGCTTCTGCGCTCGCCGGTCCACGACCCGATCGACGAGGCCGACCGGCGTGAGTCGCTGCGCCGCCTGATCGCGGACGTCCGGCGGCTCCCCGAGCAGCAGCGGTCCGCTCTCCTGATGCGCGAGCTCGGCGGAATGTCCTATGCCGACATGGCCGGCGCGCTCGGAGTCACGGTGCCGGCGGTGAAGTCGCTGCTCGTGCGGGCTCGGCTGGCGCTGGGGCAGGCGCTCGAGGCCCGCGACACGGCATGCTCGGACATTCGCGAGGAGTTGATCATCGCCCACGATCGCGGCCTGCGCCCGAACGCCACCGCGCGGCGGCACATGCGCGACTGCGCCGGCTGCCGGGACTTCCGTCACCAGCTGCGCGGCGTGAGCCGGCGGTTCGCGGCGATCGTTCCCACGCTCGGGCCGATCGGCGTGCTCGCGAACCTGCTCGGCGTCGGCGGAGCGGGCGGAGGCGCGGCGGGCGGGGCGGTCGCCGCGGGCAGCGCGGCCGGAACCGGCTCGGCGGTCGTCGGCCTCGGCGCGATGAGCGCGGGCGCCACGCACGTCGCGACGCTGCTCGCCGCCGCGGTCGTCACCGCCGGCGGAGCGGTCGAGCTCCAGCACACGATCACCGTGCCGTCGACCCACCATCACCACGCGCGTGCCGCGGAGGTCGCACCGCCGACCCACCACGCGCCACCGCCGGCCGCTCCGGCCCCCACGTACTCAAGCGCCGTGCAGCCCGAGCCCGCGGCGCCGATCGTGTCCGCGGCGCCGGCACCGCAGCGCGCCCGCGTCGCGCCGGCGAGCTCGACGAACGCGATCCCCGATACGACCGAGACGACTTCGACGGTGACGATCACGGTCCCGACGAAGAGCAAGACACCGGCAACCGGCGGGACCTCGATGACGATCGGCGGCGGTCGCGCCACGCGTAGCGGCGCCGCGGCCACGACCGACCCGGGTGACGGCTCGCCCGCGAGCACCACCGGCACGGGGTCGTCGACGTCGGCGAGCTCCACCACGACCGGCACGAGCCAGTCGCCGAGCGACTCGACCTCGACCACGCAGCCGACCTCCACCACGTCGCAGGGCGCGACCACGTCGAGCACGACCGCCGGCACCTCGATGGGAAGCACGACCGGCACGGGGTCCCCGACGCCGGGTTCCCCGAGCGGGACGCCGCCACCCGCCCCGTGAGCCGGCCGGGCGCGGATCGACCCGGCGACTCGCACACGGATCCGACGATCGACGGCTACCCGGAGTCGCTCGATCACGAGGACGTGGTCGTCCGGCGCGGGCGGCGGTCCGGTCTGTACACGTTCGTCGTGGTGCACTCGACGGTACGCGGCCCGTCGCTCGGAGGCTGCCGGATGTGGGGTTACGCGGACGCGCGTCACGCCTTGCGCGACGCGCTGCGGCTCTCGCGGGCGATGACCTACAAGTCGGCCGTGGCCGACCTGCCCCTCGGCGGGGGCAAGGGGGTGATCATGACCGCTCCCGCGAGCGTTCTGTCGTCCGAGCAGAGGACGGCGGCGCTGCTCGACTTCGGCGACACCGTGGAGTCCCTCGACGGCCGCTACATCACCGCCGAGGACGTCGGCACCTCGAGCCGTGACATGCGCGTGATCGCACAGCGCACCGAGCACGTCGCGGGCCTTCCGCGCCGGCAGGGCGGCTCGGGCGACCCGAGCCCGTACACCGCGCTCGGCGTCGAATCCGCGATTCGGGCGTGCTGTGAGCGCGTGTTCTCGTCGAGTTCGCTGCGCGACCGGACCGTGGCCGTGATCGGCCTCGGGCACGTCGGATCACGGGTCGCGAAACGGTGCGCGAAGGCGGGCGCCAAGCTCGTGCTCAGCGATATCGACGAGCGCAAACGCCGGTTCGCCGAGGAGCTCGGCGCCGGGTGGGCCAAGCCCGCGGAGGCGCGGGCGGCTTGATCAACATCGCCGAGGAGCGGAACGGCTACAGCCCCACCGCCGCCGGCCGCCGCGTTCGGAGGATCGGCGAGACCATGCTCCAGATCTTCGACGAGGCGCAAGCAACCGGGGCCACGCCGCTGACGGCCGCGCTCGAGATCGCGCGCAAGCGGCTGTCCGCTGCTCAGGGACAGACGGTCGTGTAGCTCGGTCCCCCCGCCGGCGTGCCACTTTCCGCTTCAGACGCCGGCGTGAGGACCGAGATCGAGTGCCGGGCGCTCGACGCCCGGGGGCAGCCGGCCCTCATCGGACAGCTTGTCCAGATGGGCCGCCAGCGTGACCGCAGCGGCCGGGCGCATGGCTACGGGTACGTCGTCCCAGACCTCGTCGAGGAGCTCCGCGGCGCTCCGCCCGCCGCGGCCGAGCGCGACGATCAGGCGCCGCTCGCGATCCAGGCGGTGGGAGATGTACTGCTCGAGCTTCGCTTCCGGGTCGAGCACGATCGGCCCGTGGCCGGGGCAGAGGACCGTGAGCGGCCGTTCCCGCAGCCGTGACAGGGCGTCGAGGTACGCGGCGAGCGCGCCCGGATCGGGGGCGATGAACACGCTGCCCTCACCGAGGACGGCGTCCCCGCTCAGCCCCGCGTCGCCCGTCACGTAGGCGAGGTGATCGGGGGCGTGGCCGGGGGTCGCGACCGCCTCGAGCGGCCCGAACACGCCACCATCGGTCAGCCGAACGTCGACGCGGCCGCGGGCGGCGGCCACCGGCGCGTCCGGGTAGCGCGCGCGGATGGCCGGAACCGCCTCGCTGTGGTCGTGGTGGTCGTGGGTGAGCGCGACGCCGCCGAGGCCGCCCCGCCGCTCGAGCTCGGCGAGGAGCGCCTCGACGTGCGCCGCGAGGTTCGGCCCGGGGTCCACGAGCCACGCCGGGTTCCGTCCCACGATCCACGAGTTCGTGCCGCCCAGCGTGAACGGCCCCGGATTCCCCGCGCGGACCCGGACCAGGTCGTGTCCGGGCACCTCGAGCGGCGTCATCCGAGGATCGGGATGTCGCCGGTCAGGATCTCGGGTTCGCCGTGGGTCACGAGCACTGCCGCTCTGGCGCTACTCGAGTACGACCGGGACAGCGCCGGCAGGCGCCCTGACGGGGCGGCGCCGGCCCGAGAGGGCCATTCCGACCGCGGGGATCAGCGCGATCAGGATCAGCACGAGCGCCCACACGAACGTCGAGGCGAATGCGCTCGCCAGCGGCCCGGCAATCGCGGCGTGGGCGCGCGCCGGCAGGTGCTGGAGGGTGGCGATCCCGCCAGCGTGCGAGCTCGAGACGCCGCTGCCGATGATCCCGCTGAGGTTGCTGGTGATCGCAGAGGCGAGGATCACCGAGAGCACCGCGGTGCCGATCGAAGCCCCGGCCTGACGGATGATGTTCATCGCGGTGCTCGTCCGCGCGATCGCGGCCCGCGGCACCGCCTGCATGGCGGCGGTCATGTTCGGCATCATCGCCAGGCCCATCCCCAAGCCCTGGACGAAGTTGCCGGCGCACAGCAAGACGTAGGACGTGTGGGCGCCGACGAACACGAACGGGATCAGCCCGACGGCCACGAGCGGCAGGCCGGTAGCGGGCAGCCAGGTTGGTCCGTACCGGTCGGTCAGCCGCCCCGAGAGGGGCATCATCAACATCGCGCCCAGCCCGCCCGGCGCCAGCAGCAGGCCCGCCTGGAGCGCCGACGCGCCGCGCACCGCCTGGTAGTACAGGGGAACGAGCAGCATCGTGCCGAACACCGAGATCGCGAACAGCAAGAACGTGCCCGCGGCCGCGCCCGCCCGCGTGTGTGCGAACGTCCGCAGGTCGATCAGCGGGTTCGGGGTGCGCCAGGTGTGCACGAACCACGCGGCGATCAACACGACGCCGGCGAGCGTCGGGCCCCACGAGCGCACCGAGCCGAAACCGTAGCTCGCGGACTCCGCCAGCCCGAAGATGAACACTGCCAGCCCCGGTGAGAGCAGCAACATCCCGAGCCAGTCGAGCCGGTGGGCGGGCTGCGGCTGGTCCGGGTCGAGGACGATCAGCGCGAGGATGAACGCGACGATCCCGATCGGCACGTTGATGAAGAAGATCCAGCGCCACGACGCGTTGTCGACCAGCCAGCCGCCGAGGATCGGACCGAGGATCGGGGCGATCAGCATCGGGACGCCGAGCACGCCCATGACGCGGCCCATCCGGTGAGGACCGGCCTTCTTGGTCATGATCGTCATGACCGCCGGCATGATCAGGCCGCCGCCGAATCCCTGCAGGACGCGAAAGAAGATCAGCGAGCCCGCGCTCCATGCCAGCCCGGACAGCACCGAGCCGAGCGTGAACAGCACCAGCGACCACATATATATGCGCTTGGTGCCGAACCGGTCCGCCGCCCAGCCCGACACCGGGATCACCGAGGCGAGCGCCAGCGTGTAGCCGGTGATCACCCACTGGATCGTGGTCAGTGAGGCGTGGAAGGCGACCGCCAGGTGATCGATGGCCACGTTGACCACCGTCGTGTCGAGGATCGACATCACCGCCCCCAGCATCACGACACCGGCGACGATCAGGGTTTCGCGGTCAAGCCCCTCGGGCTGTGCTTGTTGCGCGGACGCCTCCGCCATGGCCCTCATCGTAGCGGACCGACGAGTCCGCTTACCCCCGGGGGTCACCTACGAGTGGACCGGCCGCGCGTAGCTACGCGGCCGGGGCAATCCGACGGCGGAGTCGAACAGCTCGTGCAGCGGCGCGCCGCTGAGCCCGGCCCGACCGAGCTCGGCGATCTCCGACTGGCCCTGGGCATGGCGACGGATCGTCTCCTCATCCACCAGCTGCGCCGTGACATCGCGCGTCACTCCCCACGTGCCGACGATCGTCCCATCGGCGTCGAGCAGAGGCATCTTCGTCGTCGACACCCACGAATCAGGAGCATCGCCGTCGAACGTCTCCCGCTCGAGCCTCGCGACGATCGGCTCCCCGGTCTCGATCACACGCTGCTCACCGGCGAACGCCTGGGACGCGTGCGGATCGCTGAAGATGTCGAAGTCGGTCTTGCCGATCACATCCTGGAGCGACAGCCCGCGGCCCTCAGCCTCGAGCCAACCCTGGCTGACCATCAGAAACCGGCCCTTGTCGTCCTTGAAGAAGATCCGCTCCTCCCGGCTCGCGAGCAGGTTGCGCACGCAGAGCTGCTCGATCGCGTTCAGCGAGAACGAGTCAGGAGCCACACGGTAGCGAGCGTCGTCCACCTCAGGGATCGTTTCGGTCACGGTACGCCGGCGACGATCGCATGCGCGGCGTTGACGATCAGGTTCAGGAAGACCTGACTCACCTCGCCGATGTTGCAAACGACGAGCGGGAGGTCGCCGAGTTCGGTCTCGACGTCCGCGACGTACTTGTACTCATTGCGTGCGACTGTGAGGACATCGCGCATGATCAGCAGATTTCGCAGCGAGCGGCGGCGCGCCCGGGTTCGCCGTGAGCACCTCCCGGTCGCCGCCGACGAGCACCATTTGCGAGGCCGGCGTGCTCGAAGATCGCACGAAACCGACTCCCCGACTCGAGCAGGCGTTCGCGTTCGGCCGCCAATTCCCCTCGGCCCACGTCCGCTTCGCGCTGGGCGGCGAGCGCGTCGGTGCTCGCGGGCCGCTCGCGCCGGCCTGCTCGATCGCGAGCGCGCAGGACGACCGCCGTCCGCGTAATGATCAGCCCCGCAAGCGCCGCCGAGCAGAACCCCGTGACGATCATCCCGACGGCCGTGTCGACGGTATGGCCGCCGATCGTGGCCGCGATGTTCGTGGCGACGAGAGCGAGCCCGACCATCGCCAGCCTGATCGGACGAAAGCGGCGCTCATCCCGGACAGCGCGGGTAGTCGCTGCCAGCGGACCGCAGGCCGCCGCCGTGAAGCAGAGGTACGCCAGCAGCCAGCCGTTATCGAGCGCCCCGCCGATCCTGTAGCTCATCGCCGACACGGCGTAGCCGCAGTCCGCCGCCAGCATCACAAGCAATCCAGCGGCAACGAGAAGAAACGGCCTGCTCCGCCACGCGCCGCCGAACATCCTCATCCCCGCTGCGAGCGCGAGAACGTCCAGCGTCGGATACGACAGCACCCCCAGCGTGTCGCCGCTCGACCCGGCGGATATCCCTCCCGCTTTGATCGCGGCCCACGCTACAGCCAGGAAAGTAGCCGCCGCGATCGCGCCGTCGATCAGCGGCGCCAGCGGCGGCCGGCCGAACACGTAGCGCGCCAAGATCGCTGCCCCCCGAGCGCAATGCCGAAGCCGAGCAGATACATCACATCCGCGGTCGCGGGATACGGAATCGGTGCACCGCCGGATGCGAACCGCATCACGCCGCTCGCCGCGTCTCCGCACACCCAGCACCCGATCCCGACCGCAATCAAGGCGATCCCGACGCGTGCGCGACCGTGGCAACAGCGCGCCCTCCACGCCACAGACATTGCCGCGGTCGTTCCCAGTCCCGCATAGACGATCGACTGGAGAATCGCCCCAGGCACGAGGTTGTAGACCGCGATCGCAACCACACCCAGCCCCAGTAGCACGGACGGACGCCTGACTGAATTCACAAGAGAAATCGACACCTCTCTCTTGTGGGATCGTCATCGGGCTGACGGGGATTGAAGGCGGCCTCCCGTTATGGACGACCGGCGCGGGCAGACGCTGATTTTCTGCCCGCCGAAGACCGGGGCAGTCCGGGTCTCTCCGAACCACTGCCGCGAGCTGGCCGGAGGGTCGCACGTAGTTCCCCGGCCGCGCCGTAGGTGGCCACCCGCATCGTTCGCCAGTTTGCTCAAGCGGCGGGTGACCGGCGTCGATTCACGCCTTGATACGCGAGCGAGCAACCACGTTACGAGGAGCCAGATATGAGTGAGGCGCGCAGCGCCAACGGCCGGCCGCGAATCCTCTGCGTCGACGACGAAGAGTTCGTGCTCGAGGGCCTGCGCGACACCCTACACCGGGCGTTCGACGTGCGCACGGCGACGGGCGCGACTATGGCGCTCGCCATGCTCCGCGAGGATCCGGATGGCTATGCCGTCGTCCTGTCCGACATGAGGATGCCCGGCACACTCGGCTCGGAGTTCCTGCGCGAAGCACGCACGGTGGCGCCGGACTGCGTGCGAATGCTCCTGACCGGCTACGCCGACGTCGACTCCGCGATCCGGGCCGTGAACGACGCCCAGCTGTTCCGCTTCCTCACCAAGCCGTGCGAGCCCGAGTATCTGGTGCGTGCCTGCGTCGCGGCGCTCGTCCAACACCGCCTGCTGACCGCGGAGCGGGTGCTACTCGAGCAGACCCTGCACGGCGCGGTCAACGCCCTGGTCGAGGTGCTCGCGCTCGCCAGCCCGGCGGCGTTCGGCCGTGCCGGGCGGGTCAGATCGCTCGTGCAAAAGCTGGCCGAGGAGGTGTCGCTGGAGAATCGCTGGGAGGTCGAGGTCGCCGCCCTACTGGCACAGATCGGCGCCGTGGCGCTGCCGATCCAGACCGCGGAGAAGCTGTATGCGGGAGAGGTCCTGAGCGGCGAGGAGGCGGCGATGGTCGATCGGATCCCGCGGTTCGGCGTCCGTCTGCTGGCGAACATCCCCCGACTCGACGGGGTGGTGGCGATCCTCGACGCGTGTCGCCGTCCCGCTGGACGTGCCGGTGGAGAGCCCCGAACGCCGGGCGCCGATGTGCTGAGGATCGCGCTCGACTACGAGGATCTCGAGACGAGCGGCCTCCCCGACAGCGTTGCACTGGGGGCGATGCGCGGGCGCGGCAGCTATGACCTGGTTCTCCTCGACGCGTTCAGCCGAGTCATCGGCGTGGGAGGCGGAGCCCCGATCGTTCGGGAGCTGCCGCTCGACGCGCTACGCACCGGCATGACGCTGGCCGGTGACGTGCGGACGGTGGCCGGCGGCCTACTGGTCGCGCGCGGCCACACCGTGACCGAGCAGCTGATCGAACGGCTTGCCAACCTTCGCGGCGGTCAGATCCGCGAGCCCCTGCGCGTCATCGACGTTGACGCCGGGAACACACCGTGACGAGTGCCGCCGACATCGCGCCGAGCGAGCGCAAGCGGATCCTGTTCGTCGACGACGACGAGTACCTGTTGGAAGGGCTGCGTGATGCGCTACGCCCACAGCGCAGGCGGTGGACGATGACATTCGTGTCGGGCGCGGCGAAGGCACTCGCGGCGGTCGACGAGCAGCCTCAGAACGTGGTCGTGTCCGACCTGCGCATGCCGGGCGTCGACGGGGCCGCCCTGCTCGCGCGCATCCGCGAGGTCACCCCGGCCGCGATCCGGATCGTGCTGTCCGGACAGGCCGATCTGGAGACGCTGGCGCGCGCCGCGGGCGTGGCCCATCGCCTGCTCGCCAAGCCGTGCGACATAGATGAGCTGATCGACATGGTCAACCGGTGCTGCATCCTCCAGGAGATGATGATGCGGGCCGAATGCCGGCGCCGCTCGGGCGGATCAACCGCGCTGCCGTCGGTGCCCCGGTCCTACGCGAAACTCACCGAGCTGCTCACCTCCGGCCAAGCGACCGCGGCGGATGCCGCCGCGATCGTCGAGGAGGACATGGCCGTCGCGGCGAAGGTGCTGCAACTCGCGAACTCGGCGTACTTCGGGCGCCGCAACCCGGTGTCGCGGGTGCGTGAAGCGGTCGCCTACCTGGGCCTGGACGCGCTGCGAGCGCTCGCCCTTTCCGCGGGCGTCTTCCAGGAGTTCAAGATGAATCCGCCGATCCCGCGCTTTGATCTCGAGGCGCTGCAGCTCCACTGCTCGCGCGTCGCGCACCTCGCGCACACGATCGGGGGCGAGCTTGGCATCAAGGAGGCCGTGTTCGCGGCGGGACTCCTCCACGACGTCGGCATCCTGGTGCTGGCCGCAGAGGACCGCGACATGTTGAGCGTCATCCTGGAGCGAGCCCACCGCGAGCACCGTGCCGTCTACGAGGTCGAGCGCGAGCTTCAGCTCTGCGGGCACGCCGAGGTCGGAGCGCACCTGCTCGCCCTGTGGGGCCTGCCGCAAACCATCACCGATGCCGTGGCCTGCCATCACGACCCGCCCGGACCCGGTGCCCCATTCGACGTCACTGCCGTGACATACATCGCGAACGCCTTGATCCACGCGGCCGAGTCGGCCGCGGCTCCAGACATCTCGCCTTCCTACGACGCCGAGTGCGACTATCTCGGGAATCCCGCGCTCGCCGCTCACCTGCCACGGTGGCACGAGCTGGCCGAACAACGCTGTGCAGGCTCACGATGAGCTCATGCGCAGTCGAGCACGCGGCGATTGCCGCCAGCATCGAAGCGGCGATCCGCAACGAAGGCCCGGACGATCGTGGTGCAGCCGATCGTGGAGGTCCACAGCGGGACGGCTCTCCGCTACGAGGCGCTTTAGTTTAGCGCTCACCGGTGAGCCCAGGCAGTGTCCCGGCCCCGTGGTTCGAAGGACGCCGAGCGGGTCGGACGTCGCGGCAGCATGCTCCCCGTCGGGGACGCGGCGCCGGCGCCGGCGCGCATTCTGTCCGCCGAACCTGGCAGGCTTCGGCCCGTGAGCTTGCTGGTCGAGAACGACATGAGCGGCACGACCGGTGACGATCTGGCGGCGATCGCCGCTCGCGCGCCGACCGTGGTCCGGGTGCGTGCTTTCGTGGACTGGGTCGGCACGGGTCGCGCGCTGACGCAAACCGGTCGACTCCGCCGTGCGGACGCGCTCGCGCTGGTCGAGCTGTTGGACACCGGAGACGTTCTCGATCAACGCTTCCCGATCCAGAGCAGCATTGAGCTCTACCACCTGAACATGCTGGTCGAGTGGGCGAACGCGTGTGGCCTGGTTCGGGTTGCGCGCGGACGGATCATCGCCGTGCGCAAGCGCGCCAAGCTGCTCGAGCAGCCCGTCGAGCTCGTCGGCCGCATGCTCGCCGCGATCCCACGGCTCACTCACGAGCTGGGGGATTCAGTCGTCGCCGTTGACGCGCCCCACACCGTCGAGGCGGTCTTCGGCGGTCTGATCGGACACGGCGGCAGTCTGTCGCTGGAGCACGCATGCGAGCTCGCCTGGAGCACCGCAATGTGCCGCTACGAGTTTCCCAACGCCACCGAGCTGCAGATCAACTTCCAGCGGCGACGCAGCAACGGCGACATCCGCAGGATCCTCGACGCCATCGCCGGCTTGGGCGTGCTGACGGTGGCCGACGGCCTGATCGAGCTCACACCGCTCGGATCGCGGAGCGTCGCCGCGTGGCTGGGCCTCGGAACGCCGGCCAGCGGCGTGCTGAGCGTCAAGGTCACGCTCCAGGAATCGGCCGATCCGGAGATCTGGCGGCGCCTGCGTGTGCCGGCCGACATCCGTCTGGACCGGTTCCATCAGGTGCTCGGAGCCGCGATGGGCTGGCAGGACTCCCACCTGCACGTGTTCGAGCGCGGGTCGGATCGCTACGGGTTCCCGGACCCGGAGCTCGACATCCGTGACGACCGCGAGGTGACGCTCGGGGCGCTGCTGGTACAGCCAGGTGATCGGCTGCGTTACGAGTACGACTTCGGCGACAGCTGGGAGCACGAGATCGTGCTCGAAGCAGTCGAGCAAGCCGATCGCGGCCCCTCCTGCACCGACGGCGCAGGCAGATGCCCGCCCGAGGACGTCGGCGGAATCCCCGGCTATGAGGATCTCCGGCGCGTGCTCGCCGCCCCCGAGGAGGAAGGGCACACCGAGGCGCTCGAATGGCTGGGCATCGAGCGTGCCTGCGACTTCGATCCCCTCAACTTCTCGCCAGAGCGCGCGAACGCCGCTATCGCGAGCGTTCTGATCGCCCGGTCTGCCTGACTCCCTCGCGGCGCTCTTACTGCCCGATGGCGGGGTTCCCAGACGAGATTGACCAGTTCATAGCGGCTAACGAGCAGGAGGCAGAGCAACTCAAGGACGCCGTCGCGTCGGCAACGAGATGCCGGTCCGACAACGAAGGCTCGGTCAGGTGCGGTTCGCACGGCGGCGATGAGTTTCGCCGGCGTGCGCGGTCTGCTTAAGTGGTGGTGGGCGTACGAGGAGGTAAATCCATGCCTGAGCATAAGATCGGAACCCGCGAGGAATGGCAGGCCGCGCGCGACGAGCTGGCGAGGCTCGAAGCAGCGCAGGCGGCGCGCGATGAGGAGATCAACCGCAAGCGACGCGAGCTGCCTTGGGTCGCGGTGGACAAGGAGTACGTGTTCGACACGCAGGAGGGCAAGAAGACCCTCGCCGAGCTGTTCGACGGCCGCTCGCAGCTGCTGGCCTACAACATCATGTACGGGCCCGACTACACGGTCGGCGCTTGTCCCGGTTGCACGAACCTCGCCGACGGTTTCGACGCGACGACGCTCCTTCACCTCAATAAGCGCGACGCTACCATGATCTGCTTCTCGCGCGCGCCGATCGACCGGCTCACCGCGTACAAGGAGCGGATGGGCTGGGCGTTCCCATACGTCTCGACCCATCAGACCGACTTTCCCTGGGACTTCGGGTTGGCGCTGACCGAGGAGCAGGCGGAGCAGATCCCCGAGGTGCGGCAGATGGTCGAGAGCCCGCCCGCGTGGCTTGCGTTCTGGGCGTCACAGGTCGGCGCTGAACTCAAGGACGGGCTCCGCGAGAACCCGAGCTACATCGCATTCGCGAAGGAAAACGGGACCGTCTACCACACCTACACGGTGTCGGCGCCCGATCCGTTCGTCGCGCCGTACTTCAGCTTCCTCCTCAACCGGACGCCGAACAAGGGGCAGGGCGAGCCGCTCAACTACCGAAAGGACGAATACCCCGCCTAACTTGTCTCGGATTCGCAGGGCATCGAGCTCGGCCGTGTGTCGGAGAATTCGCGTTTGCGCCCGATCGGCCACCGGGCTGGTCATTGGAGCCAGTGGATAAAGCTCTCGTATGGAGGACCGTCGGTGATCAGGTCGTCCAGCGACTTGACGAGGGGACCGATTGACGCCGGCCTCTGGGAGAAGCGGCGCGGGTTGAGAATGACGATCCCCCTGTGGTTGCGACCCTGGCTGCGGAACCGCCGATCGAGCTCTAGGAAGTCGTCGCGGTTGTACGTCACGACCGATCGCTCTGCCGCCTGCGCGTACACAACCAGCTCCGGGTCAGAAAGGCCGCGGAGCTCGCGCCGCTCACACGCCGCCTCCACATCGCGTCCGCGCACCCGGAGCTGCTCGGCCACGACCGCCGAGATCATCTCATCAAGCAGCAGCTTCACCGCGTGCGGCTCTGCTCACGCCAGCGCCGCTCAGCCGCGTCCGCCTCTTCCTCGTTCAGACGGATCCGCTCGTCGACCTCGGCCGGGTACTCGCTGTAGTAGCCGACTGCATCGCGAACCTGCCGCACCGTCAGCCCCGACCACTCGGCAGTCGCCTGAACCGCCTCGTCTCCCTCAAGCCCGGTTGAGCGCAAGGCGCTCAACACCTCCCACACATCCGGACCTGCGGCCAGTCCGGCGCGCCGGCCGGTCGGCCCATCACGGAACACGATCCCCGGATGGTCCTCCATCCGCATCCCCTCGTCGATGTAACGCTCGGCCAGCCGCGACTTGTTCAACCCCGCTCGCGCCCCGCGACGCTCCAGGCGATCCACCACGTCTGGATCCAATCGCGCTGAGAATTGACGCCCCGACATGCACCACAGTGTAACGCACTGTCGGACACCGTCGTGCATCAGGCGTCGTGCGCGCTTCCCGCGCATCGGAGGGCCGCGGCGAGGTGCCGGTCGCGGTCGTAGCCACCGGTGCCCGCGAGCGCGGCCTGGATCCGCAGGTACACGGGGATCGCATCGGCTCGATGCGATGGCTCGCGGGCCTCGGCGAGTCGCAACCACTGCCGCTCACCCAACTCGCCGCCTCGAGCTCGTGCGCGGCGTCAGTCGCGTCACGTGGCAGCTGGACGCTCCTGCGAAGACGACGACTCACGCGTCGGCGGGCAAGAGCCTGAATGCCTCACCGCCGGTCAGGGGTCGCACGGCTCGGAGGTGCCGCTCGTCGAGCGTGGCGATGTCGATCGTGCCGAGTCGCTCCGCGAGCGCGACGAGGGAGGCGTCGGCCAGCCCGAGCCCGGTATCGGCATAGCGCTCGGCCACCGTCACCGCTGACACGATCGCACCTGCCCACCACTCGACGAGGTACGCGCCGGCAGCAAGGTCCGTTCGCAGCGCGGTCAGCGCGGCGGGATTACCACGCGCTCGGACGAGATGATCGACCTCGGCAATGATCAGGGGCGTCGTCACGAGATCGTCGTCGGCGCGCTCAAGCCATCCGGCGACGACCTCGTGGGCGCCGTCAGCAGCGTTCATGTAGGCGACGATGACCGACGTGTCGACGACGATCACTCGCCAAAACCCGACGCCGCGAGGTGCTCGTCCGCATTCGACGCAAGGTCAACGGGCCCGCTGAACACTCCCCGCGCACGTGGCTTGACCCGGAGTGAGCCGCCAGCCGCGTCGCGGAGAGCCTGGCGGATCAGCTCAGCCTTGGTCGTGCCCTCAGCAGCGGCACGACGCGCCAGCGCAACGTCGACGTCGTCATCGATGTAGATGCTGGTCTTCTTCAATGAGACCACTCTACCACCTGCCACCTACCACCCTCGAGCGCCAAGCCCTCAAGCGTCTGTGAGCGCTCCGAATGTCTCGGCAGGGTAGCGTGCGATCGCGCCCGTGCTTGGGGAGCGTGCTAGCCATCCGAGCCAACGCCAGGCACCAGCTGAGTTGCTGATGAGTCGGCCGTTGGCGAGTGTGGCGTGCTGGCCGCCGCGGAAGAGGTGGATGCTCAGGGTCGGTTCTGCGGTGCGTGGATCCCACAACCGCACCGTCCCGTCGTTGCCGGCGCTCGCGAGCTGTCCGCCGTCGGGCGAGAACGCCACCGCCTGCACCCAGTCGCTGTGGCCTTCGAGCGTGAGCAGCGGCTCGCCGGTGCGTGGATCCCACAACCGCACCGTCCCGTCGTTGCCGGCGCTCGCGAGCTGTCCGCCGTCGGGCGAGAACGCCACTGCGTACACCCAGCCGCTGTGGCCTTCGAGCGTGAGCAGCGGCTCGCCGGTGCGTGGATCCCACAACCGCACCGTCCCGTCGTCGCCGGCGCTCGCGAGCTGCCCGCCGTCGGGCGAGAACGCCACCGCGTACACCCAGCCGCTGTGTCCGGTGAAGGTCGTGAGGCGGGCGGCGCTGCGGTCCGGGAGCGGGGATGGAGCTGCCTCACCCGACGCGGGCGCGATGAGGTGCTCGTCGGGATCCTGGGGCCAGTGGACGTCGTCGGTCGGGCATTGGAGCCATTGGGTGCGGTGTGCTTGGGCGTTCGTGAGGTCGATGTCTTTCAGTCGAGTGTGGCGCGCGATCAGGGCTGTGAGATCTGCTTCGTCGAGATTTGATGCTGTGAGGGCGCTGTCGTGGATCTCCGCGTGTGCGAGTGACGCGCCGGTGAGATCGCATCGCTCCAGCCGTACGCGCGAGAGTCGCGCGTGTTGGAGGTCGGCGCCCGCAAATGAGCAGTCGGCGATCGTCAGCAGCGGTCCGTCCGGCGGGCCGGTGATCTTAAGCGAGCGCAGACGCGCGCCGCGGAGCTTGAAGCCAGCGAGCGGGATGCACGGGGCTCCGCGTTGCCGGGCGCGGATGCAATACGAGAAAGCGAGCTCGGAGGCCTGCGGCTGGTAGCTACCGCGCAGCGCTCTAAGGCTGCTGCGAAACTCCGCCGGCTCGTGCGCTGTGACGATGTCGGCCACGAAGTCGAAGGTCTCCGGCGAGGGGGTCGGAAGCGCCCATGCGGACGGGTTTGACTCGGCGAGCTCACGGGACAGGTATCGGGCGAGGAAGTACTCCAGCAGGGAGGCGTGCGCGAACGCGAACTCCTCAGCGCCGGGTCGGACGATGAACGTTGCGGTTCGGAGGTCCTCGGCGAGCACGTTCACGCTGATGCTCTTCGCTTGAAGGACGTACCAGCGCCCGACGTCGTCGTCGACACTCAGCCGCTTATAGAGCCAGGCTTCGAGCTCCTGGACGGGGATCGAGCGCCGGCCGGAGCGCCAGAGCAGCGCCGCGAGATCCTCCATCAGCCGCGGCTTCAGCTGCGGCGGGAACTGGTGCTTGCCGTGGTCGCGCTGCAGCCAGGACTCGACCAGCTCGGCGTACAGCGTCGACGCGTTCATCTGCTCGCCGGAGGCGATCCTGCGCTCGAGCGCGGCGAGTTGATCGACGATCAGCTTTAGCGTGTACGGCCGCTCCGCGAGCTCGCCCAGGTTGTGGATCTGTGCGATCAGCTCGAGCGCGCGGTCGACCTCGCCCGCGCCCGACGGGCCGCGGCACTCCAGATAAGCGCGAACCTGCTCGGGCGTGAACGGGAGAAGATGCAAGCCAGCGTATGTGTCGGCCGTGACCTGGTCGCGATCCTCACCGCGGAAGTACGCGTGCTGCTCGCGGATCGTGCGGAAGTAATGCGTGCGGCACGTCATGACCACGCGGCCGGCCCGATCGCGCGAGCCCTCCGTGAGCGCGATCGCCGGCGGCAGGATCTTCCACAGCTCGCGCAGCAGGCTCTGGCCTCTGCGCTCGTCCACGTGCACGAGCACCTCGTCCAGCCCGTCGAACAGCACCACCGCGCGGCCGCGCTGGACCTGCTCGATCACGTCGACCGCGCTTGCGGGCGCTCCGGCCTCACCCGTCTGCCACACCCGGGGCAGCAGGTCATCGAGGATCTCGACCAGCGTTGGATCGCGGTACTTGACCTCACCGAGCCGGCGAAGATCGAGATAGATCGGAAGCCGCACCGCGGCCTCATTGGCCTTCCGGCGCTCCAACAGACCACGGGTGAACGCCTGGCACGCCGTCGTTTTGCCCATTCCGTACTCACCAAAGATGACCAGATATGGGCGACCTGCAGGATCATCCGCCCACTCCCGCAGGTGGTCCTGCACATTGACCGTCGCATCGAGGTGCGCCGACTCCGGCCCCACACGATCGAGGGACGTCCGCAACGCCCTCGCGTCGACGAGCCCCCAATCGTGCTCTGGCACGAGCCGCATCCAACGATCCTCGAGCGCCCGCGCCGCGCTCAGGGAGCCGCGCAGCCGCTCCCTGAGCACCTCGTGCAAACCGTCTCTGAACTCAGCACGGCGGGATCGCAGGCCGGCGTACGCTTCGCCGCCGTCGAGGCAGAACGCGTTCTCAAAGCCCTTTCGATCGACCGCAGAACCAAGTGGCTCGAGCACGACCGGGATCACGAGCCGGCCGGGACCTGCGACATCCCCGTACCCGTACTCAGCCAGGTAGGCCAACGTCAACGGGCAGAGCACCACGTCCGCCCTCGCGAGCCGCTCCTCCCGCACGCTACGCGGGCTCAACCCGACAAGCGCGTGGGTATCGCTGACCTCGAAATCGAACTCCCGATCCAGCGCCAGCGCTTCGTGCAGCTCTCGCGCGAACCCATCGATCAGCTCCCGGTCACCCGATCGACCGGGCGGCGGCGCGTCGATCAGCAGACGGATCCCGCGTCGCGCGCGCGCGACCACTTCCGGCGAGTCGGCCCGCGCCATCGTCGATACCTCCGACATGCGCTCGAGTCCGGCTACATCCGCGACCCCGATAAACCAGCAGCAACGATCGCCAGCTCCGACACGCTTCTGCCCATCGACCTCGAGGCGCAACTCCATCCCCTGCTCCAGCGCGAGGTCGCCAAGCCGCTTGCGGAACTCCCGAAGCCGATCGCCAGCCTTCGGAGCGTCCGCGAACAACCCCACCTCGACCTCTCCCAGCACGAGCTCCCAGTCACGACCGTCCCGCTCCTCGACCAGCGCCACGAGCCGTTCGATCCGCTCTCGCACCCGCCTTCCGCGCGCCGCCGGCGCAACCCGACGCAACAACCGCGCGGCCTCAGCGAGCGTCAGACGCTCGGCCACCGCACACCCGTTTCGTGCAGCAGCCGATCGACCATCTCCCCGACCAACCGATCGCAGAACCGCGCCCTGTTGACGCCCGCGCACTCCGAGAACCAGCGAGCTTGCCGCGCCCGCGCAGCCCGCAGGCCAAAAATCTGTCGATCCTCGAGACGCTTCAAATCGGCCCGGGCGAAGTCGACCCGCTCGATCCCGACCGGAAACACGGCTCGCCCGCTCGCCAACAGCGCCGGCAACTCGACGGTCCCGATGAACCGGCTGGCCAAAAAGCTCGGCGTCACCAACACGAGACCGAAATCGCACCGCTCCAGCGCCGCATCGATCTCCTGCCTCCACCGATCTCCGCACAAGATCGCGCGATCCCACCAGCCCACGAGCTCGACGTCCCGAAGCGCGCCACAACGAGGCTTCATCAACTCGAGGAACGGATCGACGATCGCCGCGTCATCGTGCGCGTACGAGACGAAACCAGCGAGCCGCGCGTTGCCCACATCCTGACCTACCATGTTTGCAACGAAGACACAACGATGGTGCTGCGCCTACCAGATGCGCGGTCGACGGTCTTGATCGAGGGGAGCGCAAGCACCGCCCGCATGAGCTCTGGAGCATTACTGGCGACGGCTCCAGAGTCTCGGATCGCGCGAACAGCAGGGACGGCAAATCGCACGCCTGTCGCTTCCGCTTTCGTGACAGTGGGCACGAGCGCTTCGCTTGTGGATTCGCGTGGAAGGGGCGGTTCTGATCGGCGTCTCCGAGACGGCCGCGAGCGACGAGCAACGTGTAGCCGAGTCGACGCTCGACCGAGTCCCGCTCCGACCATCGGAGCGGAACTGTTGCAGCGCCGATTCTGCGTCGCGTCAGGCTTGCTGGTGGTGTCTATATATCTGAGGTGCTGGATCGACCACGCGGGCGGCGACCTTCCGCCACGCCACGCCGCGCCGGCGCTTCGCCGGGCCGTGGTGTGTCCGAGCCTATCCCGCTGGGTCCTCGGCGAGCGCGCCGTCCGACACGAACCACAGATGCGGTTGAGCGGTGACGGCAGCGATCCGGTCGTAATCGCGGTCGTAGTGAACCAGCGGCGTGCCTGCCCGTTCCGCCGTTGCGGCGATCAGGAGATCAGCTGGAGGCACGCGGCGGTGATCGCCGGCCGCGGCCATCAGCAGCTGCACCTCGCGTGCCCGGCTCCACAGCTCGCCTGACATCGGCAGCGCCTCGAACGCGGCAAGACGCGCCGCCAGCTCGCGTGCCCGCGGTTCGTTGGGAGCCAAGCGGACCAGCTCCAACACGACCAGGTCACAGACCAGCACCCGTCCGGCGCGAACCTCGGCGTTGAACCAGGCCGCGAGCTCGGGGAACCGGCGATCGCGCGCCCATGTCCACACCGCCGTGTCGACGAGCGCGGGCCGCGTCAATGTGGTCGGCCGCAGACCGTCAGACGGGGCTCGCCCCGGCACGATCCTCGCGTCCCGATTCGACCTCGCTCGGAGTGCCGTCGACGTCTCGCCGCACATCGAAATCGGCCAGCGCAGACCGGCGGGCCACTTCCCTTAGCGCCGTGTTCACCGTAGCGCTGAGACCGTCGGTGCCCAGCGCGGCCTGGGCGGCGGCGAGGGCGGCCTGATCTACATCAACCGTGGTGCGAGTCACGCGCATCATGGTAGCGCATCATGATGCACCACCCCCTTCACTGCGCTTGGCTGGCGAGCGACGGCGCCACCATCGATGCTCGGACGCGCTCCCTACTGCTCAGTAGCACGAGCGGCGCCACTGTCACCGAACAAGTCGGACAGGCTATGACTGGGCGGGCTTGTGCCGGTAATACGGCCCGGACCGCTTGTTCAGGATGAGCACCACGGCCGAGAATTCGACGAGCCAGAAGACCACGCCGGCGATGACGGTCCACACGGGGGCGGAGGACGCCGACAGATGCGCGATGTCGTAGAACAGGATCGGGGTGTGGAGCCCAACCCACACAGCGAAGATAACCCTGGCCCAGTTATGCCCGCGGCCATTCGCCCACGCGAACAACGCGATTACACCCCAGCTTATGCCGATATCAAGCGGGCAAGGGGTACTCCTGGGAGTCGCGGGAAGTATCGGGACGAGCAGCCTAAGCGCTGCGCGGAGGTACATCAGCCTGACGGCCCGGAACACGGTTGGTTGCGAGGTGGCACGCCCGGACGCAGGCGCATCCAGATCGCGCTTCTGATCAGATCGAGGGCCTCTCCAGCCGGGGCCGCTGCTGACCGTCGCCGGCGTCCGGACTTCTGCTTAGCGCCAACGGTGGACCGAACCGGCAGCGGCGGTCTCGTGGCCGGGTCGGCGACAAAGGAGAAGCGGCACCGGCCGGACGCGTGCTTCTCGGTCTGATAAGAAGGGAGCCAAGAAAGGAGTCTGCGATGACTGCCGGTGTTCGCTTGATGCCGACCTGATGGAAGCATCCCGAGGGCTCGCCGCGTCGCGAGCGATGGATGGCGTCCGGTGGCGGATGACCCGACCGTAGACGCCTCCGAGGAGGGACAGGGGAACCTGCGCCTGTCGCTGCTGCTGGCGATGGCGATGTTCGTGCTGGTCATCGATACGTCGCTGATGAACGTGTCGATCTCAAAGGTCGTTCACGATCTTCACACGACGGTGAGCGCGGTCCAGTCCGCGATCGCGCTCGAGGCGCTCGTCTCGGCGGCGTTCATCCTGATCAACAGCAAGGTCGGGGATCTGATCGGCCGCAAGCAAGCGTACGTGCTCGGCCTGCTCGGCTACGCCGTCGGCGCGCTGGCGATGACCCTGGCCCAGAGCATCACGGCGATCGTGATCTTCTGGGCGATCATCGGCGGCCTCGGCGCCTCCCTGTTGCTGCCCGCCATGCAGTCGCTGATCCACGGGAACTTCGAAGGCGCCGCCCAGAAGAAGACTTATGCCCTCGTGGGAGCGTCGGCGGCGGTCGCCGCGGCGGTCGGCCCGCTCCTCGGGGGGTTCTTAACAACCTACCTGTCCTGGCGCGTCGGGTTCCTGCTTGAGCTGATCGTGATCGCGATCGTTCTGTCGCAGATCGGCCTTGTCAAGGACATACCGTACACGGGCGACCGGCACGTCGACGTCGTCGGAGCGATCCTGTCGGTCCTAGGCATGGGCGGCGTGGTGTTGGGCATCCTGGTGTGGCAGGAAGGCGGCGACTACGTCGTCCTGCTGATCGCGCTCGGCGCGCTGGCGCTGGGGGCGTTTGCCCGCTGGCTCGTGCGACGGCACCGTGAGGGCAAGGTCACGGTACTCGACCCGGACCTGTTCCGACTTCCCCACTTCCGGCTCGGGATCTCCGGGCAGGCGCTGCAGAACGTGACACTCGGCGGCGCGATGATCGCTCTGCCGATCTTCCTGCAGATCAAGCTGGAATACAACGCGATGCAGACGGGTCTCTCCCTGGCCCCGCTCTCACTCACGATGTTCGCCGCGGCGATGCTCGCCGGACGACGGACCGGACACCGGCGCTCCGCGAGCGTCATCCGGATTGGTTTCGTGCTCAGCACCGCCGGCATGGCGCTGCTGATCCCGATCGTCCCCAGAGCGAGCTCGGGCTGGTACCTGCTTGTCCCGTTGATCATTGCAGGGGCGGGGCTCGGCCTCCTCGTGTCCCAACTCAACAATTACACGCTCGCCCCGATCGACGAGGAGCGAGTTAGCGAGGCCGCTGGAGTCAACTCGGCGGCCGGCTCGTTCGGGCTGTCGTTCGGCCTGGCAATGGCGGGCGGCATCCTGCTGGCGACTCTCTCGCTTGCGTTCACCAACATGGTGAACGACAGCGCCGTGATCCCGTCGTCCCAGAAGCAGCAGATCTCCCAGAGCTTGGAGCACGACGCGGAGGTCATGAGCAACACACAAGTCGAGAAGCTCGTCGCAGGGGAACCGCCGGCGGTCCAGGATGAGGTCCTCAAGATCAACACCGACGCGACGAACCTGGCGCTGCAGGTGGCTTTACTGATCCCGATCCTGGCCGGCCTGTGTGGGCTGTTCAACTCCTTCCGCATGATTCGTCTTCCTGACATCGAGCCCTCACCGCCTGTCGAAGCCGCCGCGCTCGCGTGAGCGCCGCCAGGATTCCAGGCGTTCATCGTCGACCAGGTCATCCGTGAGCACCGCACCGGCAGCTCAGCTCGAGCGGTGGGTGCCGGGGTACGGGTCGTTTGCCGCCTTGCCGTCGCTGTCGGTGACCGAGGCAATTTGACTGCTCAAGGAAACTGCCCTCGAATTCCGTCCATGCGTGCGGTTCGCATGATGCACTCCCCGCTATCCCAGCGCCACGGTCAGCGCTCGTGCCCGACCAGCCGCGGGGCTTGCTCCTGCGCTCGCAGCCCCAAACCGGAAGCGCTGGGTCGGCACGCGGGCCGATCGGTGCTCCCCCCGTCGGTTGCTCGATCGTCAAGATGGGATGATGGCGATCAGCTGGCCCGGTGCGAACCTGATTTCGTACCGCACGCACGAGCGCGGTTGGCCCGAGGCGTTGTCAGCCGCCGGTGTCCGGAAAGAGACCGCCGAGGATGTGACGGAAGGTACCGAGGAACGTGGGCGATCGCCGCGACCATTGGCTCTGATTGGCTGCGGTGCTCGCAGCCTTTCTAACTTGCACGCTGCTCGGCTTCCGGCACCGCCGTGACGGTCAATGAGCCGGTCGGCCCGCAACCGTGAATCGCCGCCGGGACGGCAAGTCGACCATCCTGCTGAAGGCGGGGCGCGTCGGTGGTTCGATGCCGCGCGCGTTCGCTATCAGGGATCCTGGGTTGGGGCGATCGTTGCGCAGCTGAAGGCCCTTCACTTGTTCGAGTGGACAACGATCTTCGGTGCCGAGCTGCTGTGGTCGGCACTGCCGTTCATCATCCTTCTCAGTTCGCTGGCGAATGAGCGGATCGACGACGACCTGAGCCGCCACGTCGGCCTCAACGGCCAGGGCGCCCAGATCCTAAGAAGTCTGTTTCGCAGCTCACCGACGCATGCGGTCGTGCCGATCGCGACCGGACTGCTGTTCACACTCGCCGGCGTGATCGCGGTCGTCTCCTCCCTCCAAGTGCTCTATGAGCGCGCCTTTGACCAGGAGCATCGTGGCTGGCGCGACTTTCCCCGCTATCTTGCTTATGTCGGCATCCTGCTCGGTGCCTTGGTCGCCGAGGGAAGTGTCAGCGGATCCGAGCGCCGCGCGGCTGGGGTGGTAGTGCAAGCGATCCTGACGTTCGTGGTGGTGGCGATCTTCTTCGCGTGGACGATGCACTTCTTGCTGGCAGGACGGGTCCCATGGCGCCGTGTGATCGGCTCGGCCCTGATTACCGCGCTTCTCTGGCTCGGGCTCGCATTCTTTTCGTCCGCCTACTTCTCGTCGGTCCTCATCGACGACAGTAAGACTTACGGAACCATCGGCGTCGTCTTCACGCTGCTCACCTGGTTCATCCTCATCGGCAGCGTCATCGTCCTCGGCGCCGCATGCGGCGCTGCCTGGCAACAAAGACGGGAAGAAGACGCTCGTGCCTCCGTGTGACTGACCTGCGCGACTCCGGCCCACTCCACCACCGGTACGCACGGTCGCGCGACGGGTCAGGTGGCTTCCCGGTTGGCGATCATCCTCGGGCACTGGCGATCCACACCTACGTCCGCTGCGTTCGAAGCTAGGCGAGCGTCTTGGTCTTGATCGCGTCGAACTCAGCCTGAGTGATCGCCCCACTATCGAGCAGCTGCTTGGCCTTCTCGATCTCGGCCGCGGCGCCGCCGCCCCCGGCCGTCGTACGCACGTACTCATCGAATTGCGCCTGCGAGGCCTGCGCCTCCTTCATCTTTCGCTCGGCCATCCCATCGTGATTGACGATCAAGTAGACCAGCACGCCGATCCACGGGATGATCACGACGAACACCACCCACGCGGCCTTGGCCCAACCAGAAATATCGTGACGACGAAACACATCGATCAAGACGGTGATCGCGATCCAGATGAAGATCACCCACGCAAAGAAGATCAGCGTCGTCCAGAGAATCCCCAAGAACGGGTACGACGTAGCGATAACCATCCGGTCCCAACTCCCATCTATTCGTGGATCCCAGCGCGTGCGCTCGTTCGCCGCGAACCTAGCGACCGTGCCGGACGAGACGCACGTTCGGGCAAACCCGCGCCCGAACGCCTCCTCGCCAGACGCCCCGGTACTCGAGACTGCCCCGGTTTCGTGGAAGGAGAAAGCGTCGCCTTGAGCTGCTGCCGGCTGGCGGCTCTCGAGACTTCCGCTCCCGGACGGCTCGGGTCACGCGACAGCGTTGTCGGGCGTGCCTGCTCCGTCGCGACAGGCCACGCGCCGGCGTCGTCAGCCGCGGCGAGCTTGGAGCTCGAGCTCGGCGGTGGTGCACGATCTGCACACGACCGTCAGCGGCGTGCGGTCGGCGATCGCGCTCGAGGCGCTGGTGTCCGCGGCATTCGTCCTGATCGCCAGCAACGTCGGCGACCTCTTCGTCCGCAAGCGTGCCTACATGCTGGGTCTGCTCGGCTACGCCATCGGTGCGCTGGCGATCGCGTTCGCGCAGCCTGACCGCGATCATCTTGTTCTGGGCGACAGCGGTGTTCCCGAAACGATCATCTAACTGATGCAGGCCGATGAGACTCGCGTTGATGGCTCCATGCCGGCGCTGAGGCGGGTAGCTCGAATCGCCGCGTGGGTGGCTGGGATTGCGCTGGTGCTGTTCGTGCTTGACCTGCTGGGGGTGCCGGTCGCGGATTGGGTCCGGCAGCTGTTCAAGGAGATCCGGGCAGTCCCGCCAGAGGCGATAGTCGGCGGGGTTGTGCTGGACACGCTCCAGACCGTGTTCGCGGCGGTCACGTGGCTGACGATCCTGCGTGCGGCGTATCCCGATGCTGGGGTCCCGTTCCGGCCGGTGCTGGCGTCATATGCCGTCGGGGTCGCGCTGAACGGCTTTCTGCCGGCGAATATCGGCTCGCTGGTGATGATGCTGATGTTCGTGACGCTGATCGCTGGAGCGACCTTCGCGGCGGTCTTTTCGGGCTTCGTCGTTCAGAAGATCCCGTTCACGGTGCTGAGCGCCGCGCTTTACGTCTACCTGTTCGCGACCGTGCCCGGCTCGCTGTCGCTCGAATTGGGGTTCGTGTCTGAACATCCCGTACTGACGGCTGTCCTTGTACTGGGTGCGGCGCTGCTGCTCGTGCTGGTCGGTCGCTTCTTCTGGCGCCGTGCGGCGAAGCTGCGCGACGAGCTCAAGAGCGGCGGAGCGATTCTCGGCCAGCCCCGCCGGTTCACGATCGGGGTGGCACTCCCCGCGCTCGCCAGCTTCGTTGCGCGGCTCGGGATCGTGGCCGTGTTCCTCGCGGCGTTCACGATTCCGGTGAGCTTCCACACCGTGCTGGCCGTGGCCGGGGCGAACTCGATCTCAAGCAGCCTGTCGTTCACCCCGGGGGGCGTCGGAGTTACCCAGGCGCTGAACGTCGTTGTGCTCGAGGGCACGACGAGCACCGCGAACGCGACCGCGTACTCCGTCGCGCAACAGCTGATCGTCTCGGCATGGGATGTCCTGTTCGCGATCCTGCTAGTGGCCTGGGTCTTCGGTTGGTCCGGCGGCCGCGAATTGGTCAGGCAGTCCTACGCCGACGCCGAGGTGAAGGAGCGCGAGCTCAAGCAGAAGCGACAGGCTCGCCGCGCAGCCCGGGGACCCCGCCGGCGGATCAAGCCATGAGCGAACGCGATGATCCCGGGACTCTCCGGGCCAGTGTCGCCGGCCCGATGACATGACAAACGAGCTGGACGTCGCCGACCACGCCGGACGAGATGCCACTCAGGGGACAACGGGACGGCACCCCTCTGAGCTCCACGACGTCCGAGCGACCAATCGCCTTCGCCCCGAGGCGGTCTGTCCACCTCGCCGTGCCAGATCGATCGCCGGCGCGGGCCGTCGGTCGGCAGCACGACGCGGATGGTTACCAGCCGTGCGCCCGCGCGGAGAGCCTGAACGCATGCACGACCCGCTGGGCGCGCCAGCGGCCGGATCTTCGATCACAACGCGTTCAGCAGGTATACGAGCGCCGCCACGCCCGGAATCGTCACGAGCACGACCACCGCCATCACGGCAGCCAGCACCACGATCCCGACACGGCGGGTCCATCGCGCCAGCCGCGTCCGCGCGACCAGCGCACCGGCAAACACGCGCGCCTCAAGCGGCACGCGACGCTGCGCGACAAGCGCCGCGCCGACTCGCTGCTCCCAGCGAACAGTCATCCGCACCGCCTCACGCCGCGCGCGAAACCAGTACCACGGCAGCCGCCGACTTCGCCGACTCCAAAAGTCGAGCGACTCGACTCCGTCATCCAGGCCGGGAGGCGCAAGCAGCCGCCCCAACAGTTGCTCGTCTGTCGATCCCAAGCGGCTCATCGCGCTAGATCCTCGCTGTCTCGCAACCTATACACCGAACATATGTCTAATAGTCGCCTTTCGTCATCGGTAGACCAACACCCACTGGATCGTAGTAACTGCCGCCGCCCCAGCGGCGCTTCCGAGACGTGCTTGCAGCCTCGTACGTGGGGTGCGGGAACGGACGCCTCGTGGAATCGTGTCGTGGAACGGCTATTTCGTCGGGATTCTGCTCGTCGCCGCTCCGCGCCGCGCGTAGATGTTCATCCGGATCGGATGATGCGCGGCCGCGCCGTGGCGAGATCCTCGATTCGCGATAGCTCCAGACAGCTGACGACCCTTCGGAGAGGGAGATGACGACGATCGAGCAGACCACGCCCAAGACCGTGTGGCACAGCAGATCGGCTGGCGATGTGGCAGCGGAGCTGGGCGTCGATCCCGATCGGGGGTTGGACGCCGGCGAGGTCGAGCGCCGACTGGGCCAGTACGGCGCCAACGAGCTGCCAAAGGAGCCGCCCCCCAGCCGGTGGGAGGTGGCGAGGGGACAGCTGTCTAACCCGATGAACATCATGCTGTTGATCGTCGCGGTGGCGAGCTTCGTCGTCGGGCAGGTTCCGACCGGCGTGTTCGTGCTGGGCCTGGTGACGTTCAACGTGGTCATGGGCTCGTCCCAGGAGCTGAAGGCGCGGGCCAGCGTCGAGGCACTCGCGGAGTTGCAGGTGCCGCATGCCCGCGTCCGCCGCGGTGGCGCCGTCGAGGAGGTCGAATCGACGAAGCTGGTGCCGGGTGATATCGCTCTGCTCGAGGCCGGTGACGTCGTTCCGGCGGATGGCCGGATCGTGACGTCCGCGACCCTGGAGCTCCAGGAGGCGGCGTTGACCGGTGAGAGCGCGCCGGTGGCGAAGGATGGGACGAGCGTGCTGGATGCCGAGACGGGGCTCGGTGACCGGATCAACCTCGTGTTTCAGAACACGCAGGTGACGCGTGGGACGGCTGCCGTGGTGGTGACGGCGACGGGGTCGTCGACGGAGATGGGGCGGATCGCCGACATGGTCACCTCGACCCAGCGGCAGCGGTCGCCCCTGCAAAAAGAGCTGGACGGGATGACGAAGGTGTTCGGGCTCGTGGCGTGGCTGGCGGTGGCGGTGATCGCGATCTTCGGCATCGCCCGTGGTCAGTCGTTCGACACCGTGGTGCTGTTGTGCATCTCGACCGCGATTGCCTCGATCCCGGTGGGTCTGCCGACATTCGTGCAGGCGATGCTGTCCTCGGGCGCTCAGCGGTTGGCCGAGTCCAAGGCGGTGGTGAAATCGCTCGCCGACGTCGAGACGCTCGGGGGGACGACCGTGATCAACAGCGACAAGACCGGGACGCTGACCTTGAACCAGATGACCGCGACCACGATGCTGGCCGGCGGAGATTGGTTCCGGGTCGAGGGCGGCGGCTACCGCAAGTCCGGGACGATCCTCGGGGTGGCCGGCTCGGAGCTTCCCGATTTCCGGCGTCTGGCGCTCGGGCTCACGCTGTGCAGTGACGCGACGGTCGCCGATGACGAGTCGATCATCGGCGACCCGACCGAGGCCGCGCTGGTCGTCCTGGCCGCGAAGATGAGCGCCGACGCGGAGGAGACACGGAATTCGCTCGAGCGGCGCGCCGAGGTGCCGTTCGACTCCGAGTACAAGTTCATGGCGACCTTCCACGACCGTCCTGACTGGCTCGCCGGCGGGATCCTCACCGAGCGGCACTTCATGACCGTCAAGGGCGCGCCGGACGTGGTCGTCGGGCTGTGCAGCCATGCCCTCTGGCACAGCCAGGAGCTCCCGATCGACGAGGTTCGCAAGGAGATCCTGGACGCTAACCAGCAGCTGTCCGAGAAGGGGCTGCGCGTGCTCGCGTTCGCCGCTCGCGATCTCGACGATCAGGCGATGTCCACGGCGACCGAGGACCCCATGGCCGCGGTGCACGATCTGACAATGGTCGCGCTCGTCGGGATCATCGATCCGCTCCGGACCGAGGCGAGGGACGCGGTCCGCACCGCGCTGGCTGCGGGGATCGACGTCCGGATGATCACCGGCGACCATACCGTCACCGCCCGTGCGATCGCCGACCAGCTCGGCCTCGGCCCGGGCGTTCTCACCGGGACCGAGCTGCAGCATCTCCCCGACGAAGAGGTGGTGCGCGAGCTCCCCAACCTGCATGTGTTCGGCCGCGTCGCGCCCGAGGACAAGCTGCGGCTGGCCAAGCTGATGCAGCAGTCGGGCGATGTCGTGGCGATGACCGGCGACGCCGTGAACGACGCCGCGGCCCTCAAACAGGCCGACATCGGGGTCGCGATGGGAAGCGGCTCCGAGGTCTCCAAGCAGGCGGCCAAGATCGTCCTGACCGACGACAACTTCGCGACGCTCGTACGCGCGGTCGATCTCGGCCGCGATATCTACCGCAGGATCACGTCCTACGTGAAGCTCCAGCTGACGATCCTGTCCTCGGTGTTGCAGCTCATGGTGCTGGCGACGATCTTCAACATCAATGACGGCGTGGCGCTGTTCCCGATGCAGCTGCTGTTCTGCAAGTTCTTCGTCGTCGTCACGGTGGTAATCGGGTTCATCGTCGATGTTCCCGATCCGGGCGTGATGCAACGGCCGCCACGCAGGCCGGGCACCCGGATCGTCAACCGGCCCCAGATCATCCGGTGGTTGCTCAGCGGCCTGGTGGTGGCCGTCACGGCGCTGCTCGTTCTCGACCTTGGACCGGACAAGCCGAGCACGACGCATGCGTCGGTGTCGATGACGATGGCGTTCGCGGTCGTGGCCTTCACCGCCGTGAACCTCGGCTTCGTGATGCGGCGCGAGCGCGAGGCGCCCTGGTCCTCGCCGCTGTTCCCCTACATGGGCTGGATCATCCTCGGCTGGTTCCTCACCTGGGCGGGCGTTGAGCTCCACATGTTTCAGCGCCTGCTCGACACGGAGTCGCTCACCGGCGCCCAGTGGGCCGTCGTGCTCGGCCTCTCGCTGATCGCGCCGGCGCTCGTGTGGGCCGACAAGGCGATCCAGCTCCACCGCCAGCAGAAGGCCGCCGCCTAGCTGGATCAGCGCGCGGCCGGTCCGGCGGGACACGCCGGCGCCGGCCGGTCATGTGGCTCTGCGCTGCCCGGTAGATGGGATGCCGGCCCGCATGGCCACGCCGGCGACCAGGAACGGCGCCCAGTAGATCCAGAGGCTTTTGGCCGGTGTTGCGCGAGTAGACAATGGCCAGGATGGAGAACATCAGCGCCAGGATCGGGACGGTCACGTCGGACGGGCTAAGCGATGCGCTGGTCGTTTCGCCGCCAGTTGATTTGGGCGAGGGCGGAGAAGCTGCCATGGAGAAGCCTCCCGATTTCTCGGGTGGGCTTGCTGACCAGCGCTGCTGCACGCGCTCGCCACGCATCGCCCGCGGGCGTGGGGTGTCAGTACTTGGCTGGGATGTACTGGTGGGAGTGGTCGGGCTCGCGGTAGCCGCGCCGCTTCTCGCGAGCTGGGAGCACGACTCGCTCCCGGGGTGGTGAGTCGTAGGGGATCTGCTCAAGCAAGTGGCTGATGATGTTCAGCCGGGCGCGCTTTTTATCGTTTGAGTCAGCGACGTGCCAGGGAGCAAATTCCGTGTTGGTCGCGGTGAACATCTCGTCGCGGGCCCGGGAGTAGTCATACCAGCGGCTGTAGGACTTGAGGTCCATGGGCGACAGTTTCCAGACCTTGCGCGGGTCGTTGATACGCGACTCGATTCTCCGGGTCTGCTCTTCCTGGCCGACCTCGAGCCAGTACTTCAGCAGGATGATCCCGGAGTCAACCATCGCCCTTTCAACCAACGGCGCTAGTCGCAAGAATCGAAATGCTTCGTCCTCGGAGCAGAAGCCCATTACCCGCTCGACCCCGGCGCGGTTGTACCAGCTGCGGTCGAAGATGACGACCTCGCCGCCAGCCGGAAAATGCGACAGGTAGCGCTGGACGTACATCTGGGACTTCTCGCGGTCGGTCGGTGCCGGCAGCGCGATTACCCGGAACACGCGAGGGCTCACCCGCTCGGTGATCCGTTTGATTACCCCGCCCTTGCCGGCCGTGTCACGGCCTTCGAACACGATGCAGACCTTCGCCCCGTCGCGCACGACCCACTCCTGAAGCCGAACCAGCTCCCCCTGCAGCCGAGCGAGCTCCTTCTCGTAGCGCTTGCGTCCAAGCTTCTCGACCGCTTGCGCGTCCGGTTTCGTCTGCTTCGCGTGACTCATACGACAACCCTCCAATGAGGCGCGGGAACTGGGCCTCAGGTCGAAAACTGGAGATCCTAAATTTCGAGCACGATCTGGAGGTAGATCGGCAGCGCGATCATCATCGCGCCCAAGGCGATCTGATGGAGCAGCTGCTGCGATATCCCGAATCGGTATCCCGCCGACTTGAACAGATCCGGGTCCAGCAGCATCGGCTTCCCCTCACGCTTGCGGCGCCTGTGCCAGAAGATCAGCCCCGCCATCGCGACCGCACCCAGCGCTATTGGCAAGCCGACGTAACCGCCTCCTTCCTGCCACACCAGGATACCAAGCACGATCCCGCCCATGCCCAGGATCGAAAGCCCGGCACCGACGACAGCGACCCCGCGCGGTCCTTGTAAACCGTCGATTCGCTCCGGCCTCCTCGGGCACGGTGGCGCCCGCTAAGTCCTCGCGCCCGCCGGCACTCGCTTTCTGCCCAGCCATCCTGGAAGCTTCCTCGCTCAGGCATCCTGTTAGCTTCGTCGGCTACCGCCGTTGCCGCGAGCGAAGCACGGAAGTCGTGACCTGGCAGCGTCGGCCCTGCCACAAGGAACAGCAACACAGAAGGGAGGAGCACGATGGCCACTCTGGTTGCGATTGCCTATCCGGATCAGGACACCGCGGAGGAAGCGCGGGCGACGGTTTGGCGGTTGGAGGAGGAGTTGATCATCCAGGCTGAGGAGGTCGCCGTCATCTCCCGTGATCCCGACGGGAAATATCACGTCCATACCAGCCACAGCGGTCTCTCGACCGCGGGCGGAGCGATCTGGGGCGGGTTCTGGGGTCTGCTATTCGGCACGCTGTTCTTGATCCCCTTTGCCGGCTGGGCGATGGGCGCTGGTTTGGGAGCGCTGATCGGCCACCTGCGGGACAACTCCTTCGACGAGTCCTTCCAGCAGCAAGTGCGCAGACTTCCTCCCCCATGCGCCTGACCCATTTCCGAGTCGCGTACGAGACGGGAACGCCGCTCTCGGAGGCCGACATCGCATTCCACGAAGCGATCGCTCCAGCCAGCAGCAACGCGGTACTCGCCAAGTGTCGCGCTGTGGTGCTCGATCTCGAGGGTGTCGATTTCATCGACTCGCAGGGCGCGGCGAAGCTGAGCGAGATCCACCAGCTCATGGATGCCGACGGCGTCACCCTTCGCCTGGCCCGGGTGAAGCCGAACGTCCTCAAGCTAATCCAAGCCGACGGAATCGTCGACCTCATCGGCGCCGACCATATCAATGGCAACGTCAACCGCGCGATCGAAGCGCAACTCGCCGACGGTGAGACCAACGGCCCGCCCCCGGGACACGACACCGCGGGAGCAGCGTCATGAAATGGGACCTAACCATTGTCGCCGGGGCCCTGCTGGCCGTCGCCGGGGTGTCGCGCCGGCTGACCGACACGCCGTTCACGCCGGCGATGGCGTTCGTGCTGATCGGGCTGCTGGTCGGACCGTTCGTGCTCGACGAGGTGACGGTGTCCCCCGCGAGCGAGACGGTCCGGACGCTCGCCGAGGCGACGCTCGCCGTGGTGCTGTTCGCCGACGCCTCGCGGATCAAGCTCCGCGTGCTCAGGCGGGAGTACGCGGTGCCGCTCCGACTGCTCGCGATCGGGCTGCCGCTCACGATCGCGATCGGCGCGCTGTTGGCGGCGGCCATGTTCGCGCACCTGAACGCCGGTGAGGCCGTGGTGCTGGCCGTGCTGCTGGCGCCAACGGACGCCGCCCTCGGACAAGCGGTGGTGACCGAGCCGCGACTCCCGTCACGGATTCGGCAGGGACTCAACGTCGAGAGCGGACTCAACGACGGGATCTGCGTGCCGCTGCTGTTGATCGCGCTGGCGGCCGCGGACGTCGAGGCCAAGACGGCCACGAGCCATCATGCGGTCAGCATCGTGGCCGAAGAGATCGGCTACGGGATCCTCGGTGGCGTGGCGGCGGGCCTGGCGGCCGCCGCCGTGGTCGCGATCGGCCGCCGCCGGGACCTGATCAGCGGATCGTGGCTCCAGGTCATCCCGATCGCCGGCGCGGCCCTCGCCTACGGTTTCGCGGCCGCGCTCGGCGGCTCGGGGTTCATCGCCGCCTTCCTCGCCGGGGCCATCTTCGGCGGCCTCGTCACGGAGGAGTCCGAGGAGGCCTCACGCCTGAACGAGGAACTCGGGGCGCTGCTCGGGGGAGTGACGTTCCTGATCTTCGGCGCCGTGCTCCTGGGGCCAACTCTGAACCACGTGAGCTGGCAGATCGCGCTCTACGCGGGCCTGAGCCTGACCGTCGTCCGCATGTTGCCGGTCGCGATCGCGATGCTCGGCAGCGCCGCCAAGTGGCCAACGGTCGGGTTCCTCGGCTGGTTCGGCCCGCGTGGCCTGGCGTCGATCGTGTTCGCGGTAATCACCGTCCAGCAAGCGCACCTCGCCGGCGTTGACACGATCCTTCGCGCCACCTACCTGACCATCGGCCTGTCCGTATTCGCTCACGGACTCACGGCCGCGCCGCTGGCCAGGCGTTACGCCCGCTGGTACGAGGCGCACCCGCCGCACCGCAGGCCGCCGATGGAAAGCGTCCACGCGCCACATCATCGTGCCCGTTGGAGACCGCGGCCCCCGGGCGGGTCCGGGTCATCGATTCCAGCGTAAAGAGCCGCCTTCGAGTTCCCGCTCGCGGGTTTTCGTCAGCTCTCCGGTTCCGGCTCGGTGGTCATCGTCAGCCCCCAGGTGATCCACGCGGTCAGGGCATATACGGCGCTGGACCAGTACGGGCGTGCGGGGATCTCAACCCGCGCCCCGATCGCCACGAGCGCGCCGACGGTGTCGCCCGAAGGCGCCGCTCTGAAATATTGAGAGAGCCGCGTCCGGCTCGAGGATCCGGAGGATCAGGCTGACCCAGCCCCAGGTGAGAAGGCTGCTGAATAATCAGTGAGCGCCGCCCACGAAGAAGCTCGAGTTCCCCAGCGCCGCGATCCCGTATAGGCCGTTGAGCACGCCGCCGATCGCCGCCAGCACGGACGCAAAATATGGTCGGGCCGGTGCCTCTGACCCGCTCCATCGTCTAACTCCCTCTGCTCGTGCAACAGCTGGCAGGCGTCAGCGCCCGCTGTCAGGCTACACGCCGGCCAGATGACCGAATGTGATCGATCGTGATGTCGCGGCTGCTTCCCGGCCTGCGCGCGCTCGCCGACTACCGGCTCCCGTGGCTTCGCCGCGACGTGATGGCCGGAGTTGTACTGACGACCTTGCTGGTGCCGCAGGGGATGGCCTACGCCGAACTCGCCGGCCTGCCCGCGATCACCGGCCTATACACGTCGATCCTGTGCCTGGTCGGCTATGCCGTGTTCGGGCCCTCGCGCATCCTCGTGCTCTCGACCAGGAACTGAACGCCGCCGGGACCTTCCTTGTATTCGCCGAGCTCATGCCGATCCTCGTCCGGGCGAAGTCCCGAGCGCTGACCCTTAGCTCGATCGGCCCGCTCGACCCTGGTCACTTCTTCGCCGACAATCGACGCGGCCGTTGACGCCTTCCGCCGACAGACCGGCGCTGAATGGACCTCGACCATGGACGCGAGCGCGTAACCGCCTTGCTGTCAGCCACGAATCCGGTAGCGACGTCCGTGTGCCGTGTCCCGTGTCTCGTGCTGCGCCTTGAGCTTTACGGCTCCCCGGCGTCAAGCTGTCCGACCCCTCGGGCTCGTGATCGTCTTCTCACTGCAGGGCTCCGACGCGGTTCGCACGATCGGAGACCATCGCTTAGCTGCCGGACCATGACGTCTCGCCGGCCGGCCCGAGTGCCGAAGGCTGCGGCGGCGCGGCCCGTGGTGGAGCGAACATCGCGGAGCGAGGAGCGCAGACCGGGATCCTCGGTGGCGTTGCCGGCTCGATCATCGACCGCATCCGTTCGCCGCTCGCATGGTCGACAGCCACGTGACGGCTTCGGTCCGTCGCCAGCCCGTGCGCGTGAGTGGACCCACCGACGACGAAGAGGTCGAGGTCTCCGGCGCGCGCGGGCGGCTGAGGCGAAGCGTACGGCGGCAGCGCCAGCGGATCTTCACGGCGTCGCAAGCGGGGGACCTGAAGAAGGTCCGTAGTCTGCGAAGTTGATGCTCGGTTCGCGCGCGAACACGCGCTCCTGAGCGTGTTGCGGGTGGCCGAGCGCAGCGCCGGTCGCCTGCCGGCGGGCGTGGACGGCGAGGTGGTGCTCACACCGGAGGCCAAGATGCACAGACCTCAGCCTCGACGACCACGCCGGCGGCGAGTCAGTCCACTACGTCACAGTCAGCGTCGGAGCCGACTCCGACCACGACGACTGAGTCAGCGTCGCAAACCGCTCCAGCCACGACGACTACGTCCGAGACCGCAACGGCCGCCTCCGACACGACGACGACCGCGACCTCGAAGACGAAGACGGTCACGACGACTGAATCCGCGACGACCCCGACACGGTCCACGACAAAGACCGAAACCGTCACGGCGCCCACGACGACGTCCACGACCACCGTGACGCAAAGGCACGACGACGACACCGACACCATGACGACTACGGAGACGTCATCGAACCACGCCGCGGCAGCGGCGCCGGCCGCGTCACCACCCGCCTGACGACGGCCGGCTCGCGGTCGGCCCGGCGCCTCACAGCAGCTCGAGCACGCCCTTGAGCACCAGCAGCGCACCCACGACCGTGAGCACTGTGACCGCGAACCGGCGCGAGTGTCGGCCGATCCAGGCCTTTGCTCGCTCGATCGCCCGCGGCGTCCAGTTCGGTGCGAACGCGAAGCAGATCAGCGGGACCTCCAGGAGTGCCAGCATAATCAGGTTGAAGACGATGACGACCAGGACGGTCTCGGGCGTCGAGTAGTTCGCCTTGTCGATCCGGCTCAGCCCCGCGAGGTACGAGGCGCCAGGAAGCGTCAGCATCGCCCCGACGACGAACGTCACCCGCGCGGATCCTCTTCCGAGCGCCCGTTGCCATCGGGGCGGTCCCTTCTCCTTCTTCTTGTGTTCACGCGCGGCCCGGCGGTCCGCCTTGCCGAGGTGCCGGTCGGTGCCTAGCACCACCGCGCCCACGAGCGCGATGCACCCGAGCGCGATCGTCGCGGCGGGGCTCAACGTGTTCTTCGTCGTCGAGACCGCGCTCGATTCCTCGAGCTGGGAGATGATCAGCAGGCCGAGCGTAATGCTGGTCAGGAGCGCGCCGAGGAGATAGCCCAGCATCAGCCGCACCGGGTTCGGCAGCAACATCATCACGGTCGAAGCCGCGACGAGCGTCGGGTTCAACGCGGCGGTGAACGCCAGCACGAAGATGTCGCCCACGATCGGCGCCCAGGCTAACGACTTATTCGGGCGGCAGCTCCCGCATAGCCGACGTGATGTCGATTCCACGACGCCGGCGGACGTAGCGCGAAGCGACGTACAACACCGGGCCGGTGAGCAGCATGACCGCGAGCGAGATAATCGAGACGGCCGTGTACCCGCCCGAATGCTGCCCCATGGTCAGAGCCAGGTGCCCACTGGTCCCTCAGAACGCCGCCTCGACGGCAGCCATCGGCGGCAACCGCCGCGAGTTTGCGCGCCTGCTCGGCCAGGGCACCCGCGCCACGTGCTAGCGGCGGCTACCGGGCCTCCCGGTTACCAGCCCTACTGCCCCTACAGGATCGATCCCAGCCCAGCCGGCGTCTTGTACTCACCAGGCCTCGCCAAGGTCGAGCGCCTGATCTCCGCCTCGCAGACGCGCCGCACGCCGATCACAATCTGGGACCTCGGGTCGTTCCAAATCGACGACGCGCCCGCGTATCGCTACCTGGCCTCACTCCTCGACCATTAGGGGCTGACCGGGGTCGAGCTCGCCGGCCAGGTTCGGGAGCTCGCAACACGCAGCCTTCGGGGCGAGTTCCGCTCCTTCGACCCATCCTCGGTGCGGGTCATCCTGCTCGACGGTGGCAAGGAGCCGCTGGCCAACTTCGGTGACGAGCTGGCAAGGGGCTACGACTGAGCGGCTTCCCTGGCTGGGTCATCTGGGCCTTCGTCCATCTCGCCTTCCTGAGCGGGTTCGCCAACCGGCTGAACACCGTTCTCAAGTGGACCCGGTCCTTTGTCGGCCGGGGGCGGTTCGAGCGCGAGTTCAGCGTCATGCACACGGGCGGCGATCTCAGCCTGCCGGCCGAGGTGCGAGCGGCCATTCAGCCCAAACCGCTTCCGCTGTTCGACCAGTTTTCGGCCTCGAAGGCGGCCACGCCGCCCATCGAGGCCGAATGAGCCCGCGGGTCGCCACATCGCATCTGACCGCGTTCGACCGCGGACTCGGGAACGGTCTGTGACCGGCTTCGCTCGCACCACAGTCGATCCGGCGCCCGTCACGGTGGATCTATCGCTCCGGGTTCGTGCCACAAGCGCCGGCCTTCAACGCGGAAAAGGGAGTCGAGTAAGGAGCCGAGAGCACGTCGTGGGCGACATCCAGGTTCGGGTCGCGCTTATGTGCGCGGCGAACACGGTGAGGGCCGTTGTGGGACGCGGCAGACCCGCATTCCTGTGGTGGGTGGACATCACTCGTCAGGGGGTTCCACTGCTTCGATTCATGGTCGGGCCGCACAACTCTTGGAGGACCGCCGCAGAGCGTCAGCCGGGTCTATGGACCGGTAACGATCACCCAACGCCCGCCAACGCGTCTTCGCTCGACCTGCTGGGGGATGCGAGTTCGCGCGTCGCGTTGACGGCAGCTCGGGCGAGCGCGTTAGCGTGGGTGGGGAACGAGAAGGCTTCGCTTTCGCTGCCCAGGGCATCCTCGCTACGGACGCAGGCAAGCCGAGCCGACATCGAGGCGATCGTCAACCGACCCTGTGATTTCGCGTCGTTCAACGGGTGGTTTGCCAGCAGCCGCGGAGCAAGGCGAACCCATCTGCAACGGTCGTCGCGTACCGGGGCACCCGATCGTGCCTCCCGGTCACGCCGCTGTGTCGAGCGCGCCCGCGGCTGCGGCGGAAGGCGCGACCTCACTGGCAGCGGCTTGGAAGGGGCTGGACGGTAGGCGAGTCGCGATCGCAAGCCCGGCGAGGGCGACAACGGCGAGAACGATCATCGCCGCGACGTACGTGCCGTTTCCCGAGACAAGGTTCGAGACCAGAATCGTTCCAGCGATTGCGGTGCCGAACGACGAGCCGAGGTTGGAGATGCTGCGCGACAGCCCCGATATCTCGCCCTGCTTCTCCTCGGCGAAGGCTGATTGCACGAGGTTGACCGAGGGGGTGAGCATCACGCCGAGGCCGAGGCCGATCAGCAGCAGACCGGGAGCGAACGCCCACGCGCTCGACGAGGCCGCTTTGACGAGGCCGAGCAGGAGCCCGATCCCGGCAGCGGTCATGACGAACCCGGCGCAGATCAGGGTCTTCTGCGCGTACTTCTTCGCCAATGGCTCCGCCGCGAGCGAGGAGACGAGGACGCCCACCGTCGCTGCGGTGAAGATCACGCCTGTCTTGATCGCGTCGTAGTGGCGCTCGGTCTGGAGAAAGACCGAGACGGTAAACGACACGCCCATCAGAAGCAGCCACTGGAGGTTCTGCGTGACCAGGCCAAGGTTGGATATCCGGTTTCGGAAGAGCTCGGTCGACAGAAGCGCCACCTTGCCCGCCCGCTCCCGGGAGCGGATGTAGAAGAAGAACCCCGCCAGTAATGCGACTCCAATCGCCAGGAAGATGACCAGCAGCGTGTTGTTGACGCCCGCCTGAAGGATCCCCAACACGAGAAAGAACATGCCGACGGCGGACAGCGCCGCCCCGATCGCGTCGAACGGGCTCTCGGGGTCAGGCGCGACCGGATCCACGACGCGACGGCTCAGCACGATGATGGTTCCCACCACCAAGGCTTGAAACACGAACGCGGCTCGCCAACTGATCGCCGAGGTGATCAAACCGCCGATCAATGGTCCGGCTGCGGCGCCGATGCCGCCCAGTCCGCTGATCACACCAAAGGCTCTTGCCCGAGATTGCAGCGAGGTGAACGCCATCGTCGTGAGGATGTAGACGGGCGGGATCAAGAAGGCGGTTCCCACGCCCTCGAACACCGAGTTGCCTAGGATCAGCACGCCCAGCGTCGGCGCGATCGCGCTCACGAACGCGCCGATCCCGTAGAGCGTCAGGCCCCCGACGAAGCACCGCTTGCGGCCCCAACGGTCGGTCAACTTGCTGCACGGGATCATCAGGACCGCCATGATCACCAGGAACAGCGTGATCGTGGTCTGCACACCCTTCACATCGGTGTGCAAATCGTGACTGATGTCGTTGATCATCACGTTCATGTTCGAGCCCGCGAAGCTGCAGATGAACTGAGCAAGAGCCAGCGGAGCGATGAACGCGCGCGCTGAACTCACCCAACTTGCCGTCGCCAAGCCCTGGGCCTGGGGTGTCACGCTCATACGCGCACGAGCACGATCATCGCAGCGCTTTCGGGTGTGAACGGACGATCTGCGAGAGCGGCGCCACCGGTGGCGTCTGCGAGTTTCCGTCCGCCTGGGAGTGAGATCGAGCCGGCCGTGCGCTCACGCGACCGGTACCGATGTCGGGGGTGCTTGGGGACGGAACTGCTGGATCCCTTCGCCCTCACGACCTGGACCGACGACGCCCCAGCTCGACTCGGGCACCTCGTTCCAGACGCCGGCGACGTCGCCGAGTGGTTCGGAGACGATCAGTCGCGCGTCGTCTGAGAATTGGCGGAGGTCTTCTCGTTCGGGGTAGAGCTTGCGGAGGCTGGGAACGTCGGTGGTGTAGAACAGCGAGCGGGAATTACGCTCGCTGGAGTACCGGAAGGCCCAGATGCTCTGGCCGTCGGTGGTGGCGATGGTGCCCTGGAACGGGTGCGGGACTCCGTGGCGTTCGGCGACGTCTTCAACGAGCCCGATCGCCTGCGCGACGGCGGCCGGAGGGTCATCCTCCAGACCGAAGGTCAGCGCGAGAAAGAACAGCACCTCGGTGTCGGCCTGGCCTCTGATCTCCGGGTATAGCGACGGGTCGGCCGCGAGGACGAGATCACGCTTGATCGTGCCGAACTCGTTGATGTAGCCGTTGTGCATGAACAGCCAATGGTCGTGGCGGAAGGGGTGGCAGTTGGTCTGCTGTACGGCGCTGCCGATCGCCGCTCGAATGTGGGTGAAGAACAGCGGGGAGCTGATGTGCCCGGAGAGTTCGCGCAGGTTCTCGTCGTTCCACGCGGGTTCGATGCTGCGGTAGACGCCGGGGGTGTCGGGGGCGCCGTACCAGCCGACGCCGAACCCATCGCCGTTCGTCGGCTCGGCCCCGAGCCGCGAATGCAGGCTCTGGTCGACCAACGAGTTCGTTCCCCCGTAAAGCACCTCACTCATCAGGATGGGGGAGCCTGAGTACGCGAGCCAGCGGCACATATGCCGCTCCTTTCTGTCGGAACTGATAGGTGTCGAGGAACGTCGCGCGCGACTCCTGCACAACAGTCTGTCGCGAGAAAACAGTCAGCGAGGCTTGCAACCAGCTCGCTCAGACGCCGGTTGGACCCGGCGAACGCGCGCTGGCGGGCGGCCCCGTTGGCGGCCGCGAGCTGCTGTATCCGATCGAGCGCGTCGGCGCATCCGAGCGCGAGCGCGTGCGGTCGACACTCGACTAGCAGGGAGTCGAGCATCTCGCGTACGTGAACCAGACAGCGAGCCGCCGGATCGATCAGCCAGGCGTCCATCCCATCCCGAGCCGCCAAGAAGCGGTTCTCGGCAAGCACCTCAGCGCTCAGGACCACCGCCGAGGGCTCACCTTCGAGCTCGAGACGAGCCAGTGATTGGATCAGCGCCACCAGGGGAGTGACATCCAGGAGCCGAGATTGTGCATCCATCACGCGCACCTCGACGGTACCGAGTGCGGGCTGCAGCCGGACGTCCCACCAGAGGAAGCTCGGGTCGGGTATCGCCCCCGAGGCGATCAGCGCATCGATTGTCTGGACGTAGTCGGGGTAGTCGGCGAAGAATCGCGGCGGTCCTGAGCGAGGAAACGCCTGGAAGATCACGGTGCGCGCGGACACGAAGCCGCAATCGCTCCCCCGCCAGAACGGAGAGTTGGCCGACAGCGCCAGCAGAATTGGGATGTTGCGACGCAGGCCGTTCAAGAGTCGGATCGCGTCCTCGGGAGCCCGCACGCCCACGTGCACGTGCAGTGCCATGGTCGGCTCGCGCCGCGCGAGTACACGCAGCGAGTCGTTGAGCGCGCGGTAGCGCACCGTGCTCGAGACCTCGGTCTCTTCCCGGACGGTCAACGGATGCGTGCCCGCCGCGGCGACGCTCAACCCCATCCCGTACAACTCGTCTGCGAGCCGCCTCCGAAGCCAGGTGAGCTCTCCGACGACCCCGTCAACGTCTGGGTGGATGCCTGTAGCGAGCTCGAGGACCGCCGCGTGCGTCTCCGGGGAGGCGTGCGCCGAGAGCTCGCCAGAGAGGCGTGGGAGCACATCGTCGCTCGACTGGGCCAGCGACCAGTCGCCCGGTTCCAGCAGCATGACCTCCTCCTCGACCCCGAGCGTATACCGCCGATCAAGCGTGTCGTTCCAGCGCGCCCACCAGGGGAAACTCCCACAAGGCCGCTCGCCGAGTGCGCGGACCGGGTCGAGATCCGAGCGCTGATATGCCCCAGGTTCTGCGCTCACCGGGCGCCCTGTCCACTGTTCCGTGGATCGGTCGTGGTCACGCACTCTCCCGCACCCGTGAGGTCGATCATGCGCTGGACATCCGTGGCTGCCCGTTCCTCGTCGGCAAGGGCAGCCACGAATATCCGGTAGCGGATGGCGCGATCGTGGCCATCGGCCGCGAGCCAGGCGTTCCAAGCACGCGGGACCCGCTGCGCCGACCGCCGCCACTCCGGAAGCTCCTGAGGCTGCCGCACGGTCCTCTCGCGGGTCTCAGCATCGCTGTGGTCACTGGCGACCCGGTCGTCCCGAGGGGATCGCTGTCTTCTCGAACGGAAGAACACGTGCCTCACTCCGAAGCGGCAACAGACGTACGTTCGCATACTTAGGCCGCGGTTGAGATCCGCTGTCCGTACGCGACCAGACCATAGATCGCGAGAATGTCGAGCGCGAAAATCGACAGCGACCCGGAATCATCAGCAGCTGCGCGATCGCATTGGCGCCGAGCACAACCACGCCGGCCCACCGACGAGCCTTCGTCGTTAGACGGCGCCGAACCCGCAACAGGGGAGTCGGATCGCCCGCTAGAATCTAGACCGGAGGGTCCTCGCAGCGCACGCCTCGCGCGCAGACGACGTCCGCAAACTGTTCGTTTTTCAAATGCGATGACGGACGAGGTGAAAGCTTGCCGCTGGCGAGCGGCCGGAGTCTTGGCCTGGCGGCAACCCCGCGGTCCGCAGTCGACCGCCTTGCTATCCGGCTTCGTGATCTGGGTGGCGGCACGAGCCGGTGCGCGCATAAAACAAACTCCTAGCGAAGAGGCGACGGTCCACCGACCAACGGGTCGCGGCAGAGCGTCAAATAGCACACAGCCGCTTTGCTGCGGGGGACGGCAGGCCATCCCGACTCTATCTGTTTCGAACCTACCACCGAGGGTGGAAAGCCCCCATCCGTATTTCCTAGGCGGCTTCCTCGGTCTCGACAACATCGGCGTGTTCGACCGCTCGGCGCCGTTACCCGGTGGCGGCACACTCGAGCAGGCCGACGGGACGGCGTAGAAGGGCGTTCTTCAGCGCGGCGATGCTCCAGATCGCGCTCGAGCTGACCCGCCGCGACCTCGCCTACGAGAACACGGCCACCAAGTTCGCCATGCACTTCGTGTGGATCGCCGCCGCGATGAACTCCCACGACGGCGATGAGCTGTGGGACGAAGAGGACAGCTTCTACTACGACGTCATGCGGATCCCCGACGGCAGCACGCAGCAGCTGCGGTGCGGTCGCTGGTCGGCCTGCTGCCGATGTGCGCCGCGACCGTGATCGAGCCCGAGCTGCTGGAGCGTCTTCCGGGGCTGCTGGAGCAGTGGGAGCACTTCGTCGCGCGCTACCAGGACTCGATCCCCGCGCTGGCGCAGCGCCCCGGACCGAGCGTCGGCGGCCAACGTCTGGCGTCGCTCGTCGGCGAGCAGCGGCTTTGGCGGATCCTCGCGATCATGCTCGACGACTCGGAGTTCCTCGGTCCGCACGGGACGCGCGATCTCGCGCTACCACGCCGAACACCCTACATCTTCGACATCGCCGGACAGGAGTTTCGCGTCGACTACGAGCCGGCCGAATCGCACACTGGGATGTTCGGGGGGAAACTCGAACTGGCGCGGACCGGTGTGGTTCCCGATGAACATGGTGATCATTCGCGGCCTGATGCAACTGCACCAGTACTGCGGCGACAACCTGAAGGTCGAAAGCCCGACCGGCCCAGGGAACGAGATGAACCTCAGCGAGGTCGCCAACGAGATCGGCCGGCGCCTGGCCGCGATCTTCACCCGCGGCGATGACGGACACCGGCCCGTGTTCGGAGGGATCGAACGATTCCAGTCCGATCCGCACTGGCGCGAGCTGCTCCAGTTCCACGAGTATTTCCACGGCGACAACGGCGCCGGCCTCGGCGCCAACTGCGAGACCCAGGACGGTCCGCAACGAGCGCTGGCCGATCCCGCGTGCGACACAGCACCCCGACCCGATCCGCCCCAGGAGCCAGAGTTTAGGCAGCGAACATGGCGAGCTCCTCTTCTCCGTCGTTATGCGTAGGAACTGCTTGCTGTCTGTCGGGCGTCGGCCAAATTGGTTACGTGGAACAAATCGCTTCCGCCGAGAGCACCGGACAGCCATGCCAAAGCCCATCGGTTTATTCGAAACCGACCTTCGGTCAGTGACCTCGACCGCGCGATCGAGTTCTATCGCGACGTGGTCGCTCTGCCGCTCGCCCTGGTGCTGGAGGAGTGCGGAGCTGCGTTCTTCTGGATCGGCATGGATGACGCCGACGGGGGGTTCAGCCGAAGCGGTCCCATGGCCAGGGATTGCCGCTGCCGTACCGCTCGATTGTCGGTCCGGTCGGAGGCGGCACAGCACCGAGGATCCCGGCCCTGACCGAGAGCAGCGTCGAGGGGAAGATCCGGGCGAAGGGATCCTCGCGCAGGCGGCGCCTTTCGGTTGGGGAGCGCGCCACCGTGATCGCGCCCTCGAAGTGCGAGTCGTCGCGGAGCAGCGTCGAGACGGCGGCCGGGAAGGGATGCAGCAGGACTTGGCGGCGTGCCTGCTGGACTGCCGGATCATCGAATGGCAGTCGCACGCCTGACGGCGGGAGCACGAGCGAGATCCACGCCGCTGAGCCGTCGGGGTCGATCAGGCGTTCGTCGACGCGTAGGGCCTCGCGAACCGGCTTTGCCCGTCGGCGCCAGGCTGCGAGCGTTCCGGCCGGGTGACCGTCGGCCGCGATCGCGCGGGCGGCCGCGTCGGCGCCTTTGGCCGGGCCCTCGACGAGGGCCAGCCAGCAGCGGCTCATGGCGTCGGTGCCTCCCAATCCGGGCGCAGGTCGCGGCTGATGTCGCGCAGGTGTCTTACCAACTCGTCGTGGGTGGGTCGCCCCCAGTACCAGTAGCCGTTGTATGCGGCGCGAATGCGGAGGCCTGGGCTGATCACGACGACGGCGGGCACGTACGGGTTGTTGAGCGTGTCGGTGGTCTCTCGGAGTCTCAGCTGCGTCTGGACTGCTCGGTCGGGATCGGAGAGGAACGTCCAGCGTGCTCCCAGCCCGGCCCGGAATGCTGCGTTCACCTCGGGCGGGTCGACGCTTACTGAGACTATCCTCGAGTAGGCGACCTCCGCGTCTTCTTGGAGAGCCACGAGGCGGCGGAAGAACGCCTGTTCCTTGGGGCACCACCAGCCCCGGTAGAAGTGCAGCACTGTGGGATCGCCGCCCACGAGCTGGGAGAGCTGGCGTTGGTTACTGGCATGGTCGAGCAGCTCGAAGTCGGGGACCTGCCCGCCGACAGCGAGCTCGCCGATCGCATCTCCGCCGACGGTCCCGTTGGGGTCGCGTGCGCCGTGCGTGCCACTCATCGCGCTTGTGCCGGTACCCGGCTGGTGAGTTCGGCCAGCGCGAAGTGGAACGCCTCCGAGAACGTTGGGAACGGCTGGATCGTGTCGCCCAGCACCGCGAGCGGCACGCGTGCGCGGATCGCCACGGTCGCCTGCTGCATCCATTCGCCGGCTTCGGGACCGACTCCGTAGGCACCCGTCAGCACCTCCCCGTCGGAGATCAGCGTGAGGAACCCCGGATGCTCATCCCACGCCCGGAGATAAGTGGCGGTCTTCGGTACGGCGGAGAGCGAAATCGTCGTGGTTACGGGACCTTCCGCAGCGCCGATGGCGGCGGCCTGCGGATGCGTGAAGATGACCCGAGGGACCGCCGTGTAGTCGGCCTCGCGGCTCTCGCCGAGGATGTTAGCCGCGGCGATCCTGCCGTGGTACTTGCCCATGTACGTGAGCGGCCAGATGCCGGTCACGTCGCCGATCGCCCATACCCCGTGAGCGGCGCTCATGCGGCCGTCGACCGGTATGCCGCGTGAAGAAGCCTCGATGCCGACGTTCTCCAGGCCGAGGCCCTCGACCCGCGGCCGTCGGCCAGTTGCGACGAGCAGTCGCTCGCCCTCGAGCGTCGTGCCGTCCGCGAACGAGACGATGTAGCGACCGCCATACCGTGACACGCTAGATGCGCGGCGGCCCAGATGGATGCGCAGCCGTTCGCCGCTGATCGCCTCGCCAAGCGCTTCGCCCAGCGACCGGGGCTCTCGCGGCAGGATGTGGTCCATCCCCTCGACCAGGTCTACGTCAGTGCCGAACGTCGCAAACGCCTGCGCCATCTCGACGCCGACGGGGCCGCCGCCCAGGATCACGAGGCTGTGCGGGATCTCGCGGACGCCGGTCGCCTCGCGGTTGGTCCAGACGCCGTCCAGCTCGCGCAGTCCGTTGATCGGCGGGATCACCGGCTCGGATCCGGTGGCGATCACGCTTGCGCTAGGTCGCCCGCGTGGCCGTTCCGTTACGCTGCCCGGCCAATCGCCGCCGCACGATCGCATCGGGTCGGAGTGGCGGGCGTCAGTGACCCGCGCGCAGACCGAGCCACGCCTCGATCTGCGAGCGCAGCCGCCCGGCAGGGGCGATGATCTTGTGTTCGTCGGGCTGCACGTGGCCATCGAGCTCGATCTCCCACAACTCATCGGCGAGCCACCACGGAAGGTCGCTGGGTCGGCAGGCGTGAATGCCGCGTTGGCACGCGACCAGATCCCGCGTCGCATGCACCCAGACGCCCGGTCCGGGCCACCGGAAGGCGCTGAAGGGGCCGATGCGGCCGGAGCGCAGGAACTTGTAGGCGATCATGCTCCGCCTGCTCTCCTTGCCCGCAAGGCCGCCAGCACTGAATCTGGAGGCTTCGGCGAACGCTCCTGTTCGAGCTCTCGCAGCGACGCGACCGTCGCCTGCAGCTGCTCGACGTAGTTGACGCACCAGTCGCACATCACGAGGTGCTCCTCGACCTGGCTCATGATGCGCGCCTGGAGCGCTCCTTCGAAGTACTCGGTGACGAGCTCCACGACCTGCTGGCACGTGACCTCGTCGACGGGCAGGTCAGATTCGCTGGCCGAGTGGCCATTGTGGGGCGGGTCCGAGCTGTGCACCTGGTTGAGTCTCCCTGCCTGTCGGTTCGTTACACGCCCGCGGCGTCGAGGTACTCCTCGAGGACCGCCCGCAGTCGCGAGCGCCCGCGGTGCAACAGCACCCGCTGGTTCTCCTGGCTGAGACCGAGAAGGTCGCAGACCTCCTCGGCCGAGTGGCCGTCGACGTCGCGCAGCCCGACGATCAAGCGCTGACGATCGGGCAGCTCCGCCAGCGCCGCCTTCAGGCGTTCCCGGGCCTCGAGCGAGAGCAGTCGGCGCTCCGGTTTCTGCCATGGGCGCGGCGGCGTGGCCCAGTGTCCTGGCCACGCGTCGTCGTCCTTCTGAAAGCGGTCGGGATCCACCGACGGCTCCTCGGGGTCGCTCGGGGCGATGCACGAGAGTGGCACGGCCCTTCTCTCGCGCGCGCTGTGGCTCTTTGCCTGGTTTGTGAGGATCGAGAACATCCAGGTTCCGAGCGCCGAACGCCCCTCGAAGCGGTCAATCCCGGTCACGATTGCCATCCAAGTGTCCTGCACGATCTCCTCCGCCACAGCGTCGGACGCGACATATGTGCGGGCGACCCGCTTCATCATCGGGTAGCTGCGAGCGAACAGGTCACGGAAAGCGCGCTCGTCGCCGGCTCGAAGCGCCGCCACGGTCTGCTCGTCTGAGACCGCCACCCTCGCCGAGGCGACTGCTGGCTCAGGCGGCATCGTCGGTCTCCGCAGCAGGGTTGACGCTCACTAGCTCGATCCCGAGGTCCCGCAACCGATTGAGCAGCCCGTACAGCTGCGACTGATCGACCAGATCCGCCCGAAGCGTGGTCTGACCGTTGTGCGGGACGAGCCTGGCGCCATCGAAAGCGCACTCGTAGCGGCTGCTCAACCTGCCCCTGACCACGATCTCGTACCGCTGCCGTGAGTGCCGATCGATCACGGCGCAAGCTTCCGCGTGCCCTGGGTGAGCTGTCATCACCCAGGCGCACGCTTCACCCGGGTGAAACGACTCCCGCCCGGTAACAAACCGCGACCGACAAGCACCAAGTCGCGCGTTTGCAGCGGCTGACTCAGATCAAGCTGAGCTCGCGCGCACGCGAAATCGCCTCGGCCCGCTCGGCCACACCTAGCTTGCGGTAGATGTTGCGCGTGTGCGTCTTGATCGTGTTGAACGACAGGTGCAGCTCACCCGCGATCTCGCGCTGTGAGACCTCGCTGCGAAGGAGCCGCAGGACAGACAGCTCGGCGTCGCTGAGAGCCTCGCTGCAACCGCGCGTCCGGCCGGCTCGCGGCGGCGGTGCGAACTTCGCCCCGCGCTCGGCCCGGCCAAGCTGCTCGTTCAGGATGCCGGGATCCTCACACCTGGTCACCGCCTTGCGGGCCTCGTCGTAGAGCCGCCGCGCCTCGTCGTGGCGGCCGAGCCGCTGGCGGATGCCCGCCAGCGCGAGCAGCGAGTACGCGATCTCAATCGAGGCGACACCACGGCGTGCGAGTTCGGTCGCGCGAAGCAGGGCCTGGTCCGCGGCCTCTGGATCGTCGGTTCGATCGAGCAGCTGCCCGCGGACCGCCAGCGACAGCGAGCTCGCCCAGTGCTCGGACAGGTCGTGCTCCTCGGCCAGTGCAATCGCCTCGGCGGCGCGTGCGCTGGCGCTCGCGGCGTCTCCACGCTCGTATTCGATCGCGGCGAGACCGCCGCCGGCGTGCATCGCGGCGAGGTGGTTGCCATCGGCCCTAGCGATCCGGACTGCCTCGATCAGCGTCTGGCTCGCGTGCTGACGTTCTCCATGCCAGTGCAGCGACAGGCCGAGCACCGGGCACCCGACGGGCCGCCACGGCGAGGTGGCTCCGCCCCGCTCGAGCTCGAGCGCGCGGCGGCCTGCGGCGACCGCTGCGCTCACATTGCCGCTCATGTACCGATGAATCGCTCGCAGGCTGGCGATGCCGGATTCGAGCGGCGGCAGCTCCTTGGGTTCCGGTTGGTCAGCCGCCGCGTGTCCGGCGGCTTCGATCCAGCGGTCGACCTCGTCGAGCCGTCCGAGCGCTACCTCTATGTCGGCAACTGGGCCCGACCTCGAGCTTCCGGACGAGAACGGCGAGCTGCACCGTCTCTCCGAGCTCCAGGACGACGAGCCGATGATCCTGCTCCTCGGACGCGGCGAACACTGTCCCCGGGAGCGCCAGCACCAGAAGGAGCTGATCAAGCTCTACGAATGGTGCGCGGTCGGGTTCAACAGCATGGTCACGATCCTCCCCAACGACCAGCACGAGACGTACAAGCTGAAGATCTCGACGCCGGCGCAGTGGACGTATCTCTGCGACGAGCAGTTGGAGGTCCAGCGCACGCTCGGGATCGACGAGTACACCGACCCGCACCACAGCGCCAGCGTCCCCCACACGCTCGTGCTCGCGCCTGGCCTGCTGATCGACAAGGTCTACGTCGGCTACTGGTTCTGGGGCCGACCCTCGGCCTACCAGCTGTGGGAGGACCTCCAGGACCTCTTTCGCCGAATAAAGCCGGACTTCGACCCGACACTCACCGAGGTGCGCGCGGCGTGGGAGGCGACCGCCGCCGTCGCGTACCCGATGTGGACCAGCTGACCGTGCTCGTCGTCGCACGAGCCGCAGACGTGCTCGGGGCCTTAGGGCCTCTTGCTAGCAGCAACGCCTCGCCGGTAGGCTCGCGCCTGATGACTGCTTCATATCCAAGGGACTCAGCTATCCCCGTCGTCGGCGAGGGCTTCGACTCGCTTCTCGTGCACTGCACAGCCCGCTATTTCCTGCCCCCCGACCGGCCGACGGTCGCGCAGCTGGACACCTGCTCGCACAAGTCGCTGAAGCCGCTCTGGCGCACGCGCTCTGAGCCCGTCGGGCGTCTTCGCGGGTCCGACCGGCCCGCCGCCGTCCTAAGCGCGACGCCGGGCGCTGCGCGCATGGGATAGTGTCGACCCCGGTCGTAAGCGAAGCGGGAGTCGCTTCCGGCGAGGATCAGCCGCCACCCCCGCCGCCGTCGCGCGTGGCGGTTTACTACGTGGTCCTGATCCTGGTGACGGCGGCGGTCGTCATCGGGGTGATCGTGGCCGGGAGCGGCAAGCACGCCCAGCCGACGATCGCGGGAAGCTACGACGTCTCATCGGGCGCCGCGTGCCTGGGCGCCAAGGCTTTCGTGGTCCAGTCGGGCCAGTTCGTCTCGCTGTCGAACACCCAGGGCACGCTGAGCGGCGAGCTCACGTTCAAGCACGGCCGCCTGACCGGCACCGCCGACTGCATCGGCCACGCGCAGGCCGCGATCGACGCCCACTTCGTCAACGGGCTTTTGCTCGGGACGATCGGCGGCCGGCCGCTGGGAGCTCAGCTCGAGGGCGATCCACCCACGCCGGGTGTGCCGCTGCCGCGGGCCCCCGGCTCGATCTCCGGTATTTACACGCTGAGCCCGACCTCGAACTGTCTGGGCACGAACGTGACGCTGACCGAGTCCGGCTCGCGGGTCGAGGTCGTGACCAAGAGCATCCGGCGGGGAACGATCGTCTACCGCAAGGGGAGCTTCGCCGGGACCGTGGCCTGCAATCTCGGCGGGTCGAGGCGGATGTTCGGCACCGCCGCCGGGCGCGCGCTCGACGTGATGCTCACCCCCGTCGCGGCCGGGGCCTCGCCCAAGCTGAGCGAGCACGTGAGCGCCACCAAGCAGCGCACCTCCGACCAGACCGTGGTCGCGTTCTTCATCGCCACGCTGGTCGTGATGCTGTTCGCCCGCCTGTGCGGGAGCCTGATGCCGAAGATCAGGCAACCCCGGGTAATGGGCGAGGTGCTCGGCGGCATCATCCTCGGGCCGACCGTGTTCGGCGCGATCCTGCCCACGCTCCAGGGCGACGTCTTTCCCACGGACATCGTGCCTTACATCGGCGTCGCGGCGAACCTCGGACTGGTCTTCTACATGTTCCTGATCGGGCTCGAGGTCGACCTCAGCCAGCTTCGCGGCCGCGTCGGGATGACGCTCGCGATCTCGAACACGAGCCTGCTGTTCCCGCTGATGCTGGGCCTGCTCGCGGCGCTGCCGCTCTATGGCCTGCTCGCGCCTCCGACGCGCTTCCTGGCCTTCGCCCTGTTCATCGCCGTCTCGATGTCAATCACGGCCTTTCCGGTCCTGGCCCGGATCATCTCCGAGCGCCGGATGGTCAAGCGCCCGCTGGGCACGCTCGCCCTGTCGGCGGCGGCCCTGAACGACGTCTCGGCCTGGTTCCTGATCGCGCTGGCCACGGCGCTCGCGGGCGCGGGCACGGGCCTCGACGTGCTCAAGACGATCGGCGAGGCCGGTCTGTTCGGTGTGATCATGTTCACGGTTGTTCGACGGATTTTGGCCCGCGCGGCGGTGGCCTACGACGAGCAGGGGCGGCTCCCGGGCACCTGGTTCACGGTCATCCTCTCCGGAGTGCTGCTGTCGGCCGTCATCACCGACAAGATCGGCGTGGCGGTGATCCTGGGAGCGTTCCTCATGGGGCTTGTCATGCCTCGCCACGCCGGGCTCAGCAACGAAGTCACCAAGCGGCTAGAGGACTTCGTGCTGACGCTCCTGCTCCCGCTGTTCTTCGCTTACACGGGGTTGCGGACCAACATCGGTGCGCTCGGCCAGACGGAACTCATCCTGATCACGCTCGGACTGATCGGGATCGCGATCATCGGCAAGTTCGTGGGCACGTTCATCGCGGCGCGCACGATGAACCTTCCCCTGCGACAGTCCTCCGCGCTCGGAGCCCTGATGAACACGCGCGGCCTGACCGAGCTGATCGTGCTCAACATCGCCCTCGACGAGGGGGTTATCTCGCCTGCGCTGTTCACCGCGCTGGTGGTGATGGCGCTCGTCACCACGCTGATGACAGGCCCGTTGATGCGACTGATCGATCCAAAGAACCACTTCGGAGAGCCTCCGGAAGAAGAGCTCGCCACGGCCCCCCGCCTGACCATCGGGGACACCGCCGCCCCGTCGCACTCGATCCTGGTCGCGCCGCAGACCGAGGCGTCGCTCGAGCCGCTGCTCGCGATCGCCGCCCCGCTGGCCCGCTGGGAGCCGCCCCGTGAGCTAATCCTCCTGCGGCTGGTCCCGCCGCCGCGCGGATCGGCCGTTCGTGGAGGGCTCCAGACCGAGCAGTTCGAGGTCCGCGAAGCGTCAGATCACATCCAGCGGGCTCGGCTCGGGCTGCTCGACGAGGGTATCGCCACGCGCGCCGTGGCCCTCGCCTCCAGCCACCCGGGAAGCGACCTGGTGAGGCTTTCGCGTGGCGACGAGGTCGACCTGGTGCTGCTGGACGGCCGGCGCTCGCTGCTTGGAGACGGCATCCCCCGGGGCGAGGTCGGCGAGGTCCTCCAGGAGGCGCCGTGCGACGTGGCCGTGCTGGTGGCCCGCGAGGGACAGCCGGTCGCGCCCGCACCCGGGACGCGCGTGATGGTCCCGTTCGGCGGGGCCGAGCACGACTGGGCCGCGCTCGAGCTCGCATCGTGGCTGTGCGCGGCGACCGGCGCCTCGCTCGAGCTGCTCGGGGCTGGCGGCCAGACCGCCGAGGGCAAGCGCGCCGGGCACATGCTGGCCGACGCGGCGTTGCTCGTTCAGCAATTCGCCGGCGTGGCCACGACCACAGCGGTGGCTGAGCCCGGGCGGACCGGGATCGTCGCGGCGGCCTCCCGAGCCGACCTGCTCCTGATCGGGCTGTCCGAGGGCTGGCGCAAGGAGGGCCTGGGGGAGACCCGGCGCGCGATCGCGAGGGCGGCCCCCGCCCCGATCGTGTTCGTCAGGCGCGGCGAGCGACCCGGCGCGCTCGCGCCGGCCTCGGACGCCACTCGATTCGCGTGGTCGACGGCGGGCCTCGGCAGCAGTGGCGCGCGCGGCTTCAGCCGGGCGTTTAGCACCTCCGGCTTGCACGCGCCATCGGCGGGGACCGTGGTCGATCCCCCCGAGCCGCCGGCCACCGACTGACGGACTGCTGCCCTAGTGCCGGCAGCGCTGACGATTGCCGGGGCCCCTGGTGGCACTCGGGGACCTGGCTCTGGTTACCGTCTGCTGGAGGCACCGAACCGTGCTCGGAGGTGTGCTCGGCGCGGCGGGCTTCGTCCTCGCTGTTCTCGGCCTGGTCCGGGGCGCCCCCCATCTCTCGAGGGCGCCGCCCATCTCTCGAGGGCGCCGCCCATCTCTCGAGCGACTACCCGGTCCTGATCGCCGGTCTGATGCTCGGCGTCGGGACGGCTCTCTATGTCTATGTCCTTGGTCAGATGCTCGAGCGACTGCTCGAGGACGCGCCAGACGATGGGTGAGTGGGCGGCCTGTCCCGCTTCCTTGGGCGGGCGTAGCCGAAGGTTCAGCGCAACAGATCGGCCACCCCGGGAGTGGGGAGGGTTACCGGCGGGCTCGGCCTCAAGGACGTCGCGCCCGCCCGAGACGAGGCGGAGGATTAGCAGTCGCCGGTCTCTGCTCATGTCCAGGTGCGCGAGGTCAGCAGCCGGTAGGCGAGGCCGGTCGACAGCGCGTAGACGGCGTGGTGGAAGGCGTCGATCGCGACTTCCGCCTTGCCCCAGAAGATGCTCGGGGGTGCCACATCCAACGCCGGCAGCATCACCTGGGCACTCCCCCATACCGCCGCGCCGTGCGCCGTCGTCGCCTTCTGCGGCGAGAGGCCCGCGGCGTCGAGCAGCCCACGAACGATCCCCCAGCCGGTGCCGTAGCCCCAGTGCGAGAGGTCGTTGAAGCGCGCCTGTGCGATGGCGTCCTCGAACGAGGCGATCCCGAGCGCCTTCGCGGTCGCGCGGGCCGGCGCTGTGCTGGGCGCCCGCCCGCGCAGCTTCGCTTCAAGCGTGCTCGAGACCGTCATCGCCGCCGTGCCGGCGAAGCCGGCAACCAGGCCCTTGCCGATGCTGCTCGCCAATTTCTCAGCCTTCGTCATGAGAGAACCTCCACCGGCTCTGCTGTCGCTTCGTCGGATACCGCGGGCGCGGCTCGCGCCGCAAGCCGGTCGAACAGGTGCTCACCCACGCGTAAGGCGTTGGCCATCGCGGTGAGCGCCGGGTTCACGGCGCTGCTCGACGGGAAGAAGCTCGTGTCGACGACGTACAGGTTGTCGAGGTCGTGCGCCCGGCAGTTGACGTCCAGCGCCGAGTCGCTCGGGTCTGTGCCGAAGCGCACGGTGCCGCACTGATGGGCGTTGCCCGCCAGCGGGATCCGCTGGTCCAGGATCGACCAGCTGGGGGATCGCGGCGTCGTGGCAGCCGAGCGGTCCCATGAGGGCCTTGAGCTTGGCCAGGAGTCGCTTGTGGGGCTCGAGGTTTTGGTAGGTCTTGGCGACGTGGATCCGTCCCTCGGGGTCGACGGTCACGCGGTTGGCCGGGTGGGGCAGGTCCCGTGTGGTGAGCCAGAAGTCGATCGCGTGCCTAGCCATGTAGTTAAGCGCAACGCCCGGGGCGAACCAGGGTGCCCCGGCGCGCAGGATGTCCTTGTCAGACTTGCCCAGCATTTGGATGTGGCCCAGAGGGAGCTCTGAGTCCTCGGCGCCCCAGTAGAAGTCGTTGATCCCGAGCGTCTTCTGGAACTTGGTGGTGTTCGGCGTCTGCGAGAGCGCGATAACCCGGAGTTGATGTGCGCCATGTAGTGGCGTCCGACCACCTCAGAGGAGTTCGCGAGGTCTCCAACCGCTCCACCTGCGCGTGGGTGATCAGCTCGAGGTTCTTGTGCTGAGCGAGGGCGGGACGCACACAGCGCACATGCGCATCGGCCTTGCCATCGGCCAGGCACGGGAACCCATCGAAGCGGTCACAGCGCACACACCGGCCGGCCTCCGGGTCTGACTCGTTGAGGTCGATCCCGACGGGCAAGTGGAACGGGTGGTGGCCAGCCCGCGCGAAGTCGTCTGCCAGCTGCTGGACGCGCGGCTCATGCGTTACCGCCGGATACGGGAACGCGCGTGAACGCCAGGCCTCGGTCGGATCCTCGCCCGCCTGGCCGTGCACCAGGTAAACTGTCTCTACCCCGAGGTGGCGCACGCCCGCGCTACCAGCGAGCTCACGGACGGTGAAGCCGCCGTACCCGTGGTCTCCCATCTGCAGATGGGAGAGGGCGTCGAGGTGTGTTCCGAGCTGCATCGTCCCCGACACGAGCTCGGTGATCCAGTTGACGTTGTTCTCCCCCACGCCGCCGTCCTCGTTGGCGTGGTGGGCGGTGGTCACGAGCGTCTGCTTGCAGTAGCGCCCGGGGAACACCGGGACGTTCTCGTCGAGCACGTGCCCGAGGTCGTACATTCGCCCCTGCTTGACCAGCGCCAGCGCCGCCGCTCGTTTGGCGTCGTCGATCAGCGCCAGCTTGCCCAGCTCGTTGGCGGCCCTAGCGGTCATTCCGAGGACCAGGGCTCGCGGAAGCTCGGGAATAGCGTCAGCCCGCCGTCGACGAAGATCGTCTGACCGGTGATGTAGGCGGCGTCGTCGCTCGCCAGGAAGCACGCCACCGCGCCCATCTCATCGGCGGTGCCGGCGCGGCGCATCGGGATGTGGCTCTCCACCATTTCCCGCTTGACCGGATCATCGATCCAGGCGCGATTGATCGGGGTGACGGTCGCGCCTGGGCCGATTCCGTTGACGCGGATCCCACGAGCGGCGTACTCGAGCGCGAGTGTGCGGGTGAGGTTCTGCATGCCGCCCTTGCTGACCGAGTAGCCGAGGTAGTCGGGCTTGGGGATCAGCTGGTGGACGCTCGAGACGTTGATGATCACGCCCGGCTTGCCCTCGGCCAGGAAGTGCTTGATCGCCTCCCGCGCGCACAGGAACGCGCCGCGGATGTTGACCGCGAGCACCTTGTCGAAATCGTCGCTGGAGAGCTCGTCGCTGTGGCGCGAGATCTGGATGCCGGCGTTGTTGATGAGCACGTCGAGGCCGCCCAGCTCGCTGACCGCCTTGCCCACCATCGCGACGACCTGGTCCTCCTGCGACACGTCCCCCCGCACGAGCACATCGCGGACGCCCTCCCGCTGCACGCGGTTCACGCACGCGTGCACCTGCTGCTCGGTGTCGGCCGCCTCCTCGGCGGTGCGCAGGTAGTTGATCGCGACGTTCGCGCCGTATTCGGCGAACTTGACCGCGATCGCCTGGCCGATGCCCGACGTGCCGCCGGTGACAAGCACGCCCTTGCCCTTCAAACCCGGCATCGCTTCGTGTCGTGCCGGCGTGGTCGCAGTCGCTGACATCCGTCCCTCCTATTAGTCATCGGTGTGGTCGGGGTTTGGTAGCCCGAGCCGCCGACGCGTTACACGGGACTCAGATCAGCTCGAGCTCGCGGGCTCGAGCGACGGCCTGCTCTCGGGTCGAGGCCCCCAGCTTGCGGAAGATGCTGCGCGTGTGGGACTTGATCGTGTTCAGCGAGAGGTACAGCTCCGCTCCGATCTCCCGCTGCGTCAGGTCGCTCGCGAGCAGGCGCAGCACTCGAAGCTCGCGCGCGCTGAGCTCCTCGACTCCAGTCACCCGCCGGATCGTTCGGGGGGATCCCGCAACTGAACCGCGAACGCGAGCGAGCAGCCGCTGGATCCTTGGTCCTGGAGCTGGACAGGAATGGACCAGCATCGCGGCCTCATCAACCTCCGCTTCGGCCACCGTGTCCAGCCCCTGGATTTGATGAATACGCGCCAGATGCAGTAGCGCGTTGGCGATCTCGACCGGTGCCTTGCTACGCCGGCACAAGACGAGGCTCCGAGCCATTAGCGTCTCGGCAAGGGCGAGATCGCCGTCGCGCTCGGCCGCCAATCCGCTCGCCAGCTCGACTCCGGCCGTCATCCAGTACTCACCCAACCCGCCACTCTCGATCATCTGCCGGCCCTGGTGCAGGCGCTTGGCAACTGCGTTCCAGTCTTCGCTCTCGCAGTCCATAAGCGCGAGCATTCCGAGCGCAACGAGCGCCACCAGCGGCAGAAGGTCTCGGCCGACATCGATCGTCTCCTCGAGGTACCGGCGCGCCTGCGCGTTCTGGTCGAGCCAGTAGGACGCCATGCCCAGGCAATTTGCCGAGATCGCTCTCCACGGGCCGTGCTCCAGCGCCAGCGCCTCCCGCGCGTAGGTGACGGTCTTTTCGAAATCGCCTATCCGCACCCAGTAGGACGCGCGCAGCGTGGCGGCGCCAGACGCGACCGAGGTGGTCCCGTCCAGCGTGCGCTTCGGGGCAGGCGCCGCCTCGGCGTCTTCCAGGCAGGGCAGGACCGCGTCGAGGGCGCCCTTGGCAAACGAGGTCCACGCGCGCGCCAGGCACAAACGCGCGTCCTCTATCACTATGCGCTCGGGCAGCGCCATCAGCCACATCTCCACGGTTCGCAACCCTCCCCCTGAGACCACCTCGTTCCAGTGTGCGGCCAGAAGCTCGGATGCGGTCGGAAAGTCCTGTCCCGCGATCGCGTGGTTGATCGCCTCGGGCACCTCCCCGGTTCTCTGGAACCAGCTCGAGGCGCGGCGGTGAAGCTCCGGGATGAGCTCGGCCGACTCGAGTCGCAGCTCCGCGTTCAAACAGGCGCGGAACAGATGGTGGTAGCGGTACCAGTCCCGCCGGTCGTCGAGCGGGACCACAAACAGGTTCGAGCGCGCGAGTGTCTCCAGCTTCCGCGCCGAGCCCGTGCTCTCGGCGATCGAGTCACAAAGCGGCCCGTTCACCCGTTCGAGGATCGACGTTCGCAGCAGAAGCTCGCGCGTGCCCGGGTCGAGGTCGGCAAGGACCTCTTCGCCGAGGTAGTCGACGATATGCCGGTCATCCCCCGCGAACCTCGAGATGAACTCGTGCCGGTCGGCGCGGTTGCGCAGCGACAATCCGGCGAGATAGACGGCTGCCGGCCAGCCTTCGGCGCGCTGATGCAACGCGGCCACGTCCTCGTCGGCGAGCTCCAGCCCGAGGAGCTCGTTGAGCAGCACCCCGGCTTCGGTGCGCGAGAACCGCAGCTCGTCGGCATCGACCTCGACGAGCTGGCCGCGGGCACGGAGGCGGGGAACCTGAAGCGGCGGCTCGGTCCTCGTCGCGATCGCGACGAGGACGTGGTCAGGGAGATAGTCCAGCAGCCGCCGCATCCCGGCGTGGACTGCGTCTCCCTCGAGTTGGTGGTATTCGTCGAGCGCGATGACGAGTGGTCGCTGGAACGCCTCGAGCTCGCCTATCAGTACGGGCAGCATCTCGCTGACCAGGTCGACACCGGGCGCCCGCAGGAGCGTCAGCGACCGCGAGCCGAGTTCTGGCGCCACCGTCCGCAGCGCCTCGAGAGCGTAAGCCCAGAAGCGGATTGGATCGCTGTCGGAAGAATCGAGCGTCACCCAGGCAAACCCGCGTCGGCCCTGCCCTCCGCTCCGCCACTGCGAGAGCAGCGTCGACTTGCCCCATCCTGCCGGTGCCCGGATCAGCGCGAGCCGTGCACCGGGCGCATTAGACAGCCGGGCGACCAGCGCCTCACGTCCGATCCGCTCGCGCGGATCGGGCGCATGAAGCTTGGTCGAAAGAAGTGGCGCCTGCGCCTGCGCCGACACGGCCCAAGTGTAGTTCCGGGCTGAGTGTCACCGGATGAGGTCGGTGCTCCCGCCGACCGACCGCAGCACGACCGACTCGACCCGTTCGCTGGCCGGGACCGGGGCGGCATGACTGGTAAGAGAGCCATCACGCGGCTGAAGCGACGCCCTCGACACGGCAGAGCGCACGATCCTCGGCCGTGATCACCGGCATCACTGGGCTCGGCAGCTCCCGGCGGCCGCCTGCCTCAGGCTGCTGCCGACGCAGCAGCGCCAAGCCCAACGTCGGGGAGATCACGACCGACAGCAGCCCCGCGGCGACCAGGCCGGCGGGGCTCGCCCGGCTCACAACACCGAGCTGCAGACCGATCTGCGTGGCGGCGACGATGAACGGGAGCGAGGTCGACTGGAGAACGCCCGCGATCACCGAACGGGAGCGATCAGCAGTAGGAACGCGGCCCTGACACGGATCTGCGCCATGGTGTCCTGGAGGCGTTGCAGCACGCGCGCGAGGCTCATCGAGTGCTCGACGCCCGCAATCGCCAGGCCGACCAGGAGCACGACCAGGCCGAACACTCCGAGCAGGATCAGCGTCCCGGCGGTGCTGGTCGAGCCCTTGCCCGAGAAGAACAGCGACAGCAGGATGATCGCGCCAAAGTCCGCGATCGACGCCGCGGCGATCACAAGCTGACCGAAGCTGGTGCCGATGTTGCCGGAGTCCTTGAGCACTGGGACGATCACCCCAAGCGAGGTCGCGACGAGCACGATCGCGACGAACAGCGGCGACTTGACGAACCCGCCGGCCTTCAGGCCGAGGCCGAGGATGATCGCGATCACAAACGACACTGCGAAGCCGAGCGCGGTGAGCTTCAGGACCCGCCCCCGCAGGCGCGCCACGTCGATCTCCAGCCCGGACAGGAACAGCAGGAAGGCCAATCCGACGAGCGCAAGGATCGACACCGGGAGATCGGGCCTGACCCAGCCGAGGCCCGAAGGCCCGATGACGATTCCGAGCACGATCTCCAGCACGATCGCGGGGAGCCGGAAGCGCGGGAAGAACCCGAGCGCCAGCGGCGCGAGCAGACCTACAGCAACGACGATGAGCAGATTGGTGAAGTCGACAGCGGGCATGGGCGGTAGTAGCTCTTAGCGGCCCAGCGTTACACCGCGCCCGTCAAGCGGCAGCTACACGCCTTTCCCTATTCCGCGGCGAGCAGCTCCAGGGCCATCGCGGGGCCTGCGAGCGCAAAGGGCGACATTCCGCGTCCTGGCCGAGGGCGACCCCGGCGTCGACGCGGCGCTCGCTTCCCGCGGTGGGCTGCTCGCCGCCGCCGAGGTCGCTGACGCCGCCCCGGCCACCGCTCCCAGACCAGAGGGGCCGTGCTGCGCGGCTGCCGCGCTGCCCAGATTGTCTGGGAGCGGAAGTCTCGAGCGCCGCGATGCCGGTCCCAGAGACTGCCCCTGCTCCGTGAAAGCAGGTCTCTGGCCAGCGTTGGTCGAGTGGCTTGGGCGTCAAATCTTGCACCGGATCTGATGAGTTAGATGCCCCGCGTGAGATAGATCGCACGTGACCGGATCCGGACTGCTGCATCGCAGGCCGAGCGGGTCATGCAGAGCCGCCATCCCGCGCCGGCTCGGGCTTGAGCTGATCCCCCGGCGCGCCGCGATCGTCCGGGCCGGTGCTTGCAACGGGCCGCCGGCAGCCTGCAAGCACCAGGTGCCCCGCTTGTGGCGAATCTCAGGTTCCGGCCTCCGACAGGGTCGCGCCCTGGTTTGATGACCTGACGGGCACAGCGTCACGGGTGCCGCGGCGTCCGACAGTAGCGGCTATGTCGAACCCCTCGCGGACGGTCATCGTGGTTCGCTCGCCTTGGCTTGAAGTGCGACGAGAATCTCGCGTGAGTGGTGTGGTGTCCATTCCGACATCTCGGTGACGGCGCGCTCGGCGAGCGATAGCTCGGATGCCGAACCGAGCGCGCCGCGCGCGAGCAGCAGCCGCACCGTGTCCGTGCGCTTGCGCCAGACCGCCGCAGCCAGCGCATCGGCGGACAGCGGGAACCCGAGGTCGAGCGCGAGCCCGACCGCGGCAGGGTTGCCGGCGCCGGCGAGCGTCGCGACGATCCCCGGCTGGGCGGCTTCCAGCCGCTCGACTATCCGCGGTTCGGCCGCCGCGAACACGAGTGTCCCCGCCCGATCGCCACGCGACAGCGCCTCGAACAACGCGTCGTCGCCGTGCAGCTCGACGGCAAAGCCGCGACGGCGGAACAGCTCGAGCGCGTCGGGCCGTCCCGCGCGCGCCGCCACCGCGACCGCGCTCCGATCGTGGTGCGCTGGCGCCCGTAGTGTCGGATCGGCGCCGAACTCCAGCAACACCTCGAGTAACGCCAGCGCGTTGTCGCGCGCCAGCGAGTGATGCAGCGCTCGGTCGCCCCAGGCACTGACCGCGTTCGGGTCGGCGCCGTGCTCGAGCAGCCAGCGCACCCCATCCAGATCTGTCCAGTCCAACTTGCGATGGAGCATCGTCGTCAGCCCCGCCAGCGACAGCTGGCCGCTCTCCACCACGGCCTGCATTGCATCGGCATCAAAACCCTCCGGCGCGTGGTAGGCGACCTCGCCACCCAGGTTCGGGTCCGCGCCACGCGCGAGCAGCAGCCGCGTCAGTTCGCCGTGGTGAGCGACCCCGGCCGCGCCGTACAGGGCGCTCTCGAAGGTAGGAGCCGGCTGGTGCGCCGACTCGAAGAAGCCGGTGTTGGGATCCGCGCCGGCATCCAGCAGCGCCTGCGCCGCTCGCACGAAACCGCTCGACCCGCGGAGTCGCAGATATCGCGAGAAGCAGAGGTACGTCAGCGCGCTCGTCGGCAGTCCGCGTCTCGTCAGAGCGGCACCGGCGCCGTCTCGGGTGCTCGCTTCTCGCGCATTGCGCACCTGGGGTCGACGCGCCTCCGCCGGCGTACCGATACGCCTTGTGCCTATGTAGAGCCTGTCGACCGGCGAACCTCGATGCGCTTGCGCGTGTCGTCCATCTCAGCAGTCTGATCGCGGCACGCGGACGTGCTCGAGTTTTATGGCGAATCAGGAGCGCCGCGGTTAACTCGTCATCACGGAACGAGCCACCGACGACGTCGCCATACATATGTAGCTTCGACCTGGCGACGACGTGCCCGAACTCCAGGGCTCCCGCTTCGCCAGACGGAGGGGAACTCGCAGACGGCACCGACCACGCGCGAGCCGCGCGGGGAAACCCGCCCGACGCAAGGAGCTCTCACAATGGTTTGACTAGAGGGATAAGCCATTTGTAGCTTCGCCCCACCCTTCGGCGGGCAATGATTTTCCGGCTCTAGAGCTCGGCCGGCGTGTGCGTACATGCCGGGCGCGGTTCCGGGAACAGCAACGCGGGCGCTGACCAACGCGACGCTGCCCTACGTCCGCCGGCTCGCCAGCGAAGGCGTCGACGCCGCGCTCGCCGAGGACCCCGGCTTCGCACGAGGGCTGAACGTCAAAAACGGAGAGATCACCTAGCGCCCGTCGCCGAAGCCTACGCCCAAGGGCCGCCCGTAACCGCCTGGTAAACCGAGCCAATCCCCTCGATGCGCCGACGCCGGCGGTCCGAACCCCATCCAAGGGTGAGGCCGCCGGTGCCGGCAATAGCTGGACTACGCGGGCCGGAACCACACCGGCCCGCGTCGGGCTGTAGGCGGGTGGCGCCCGCAACTAGCAACTAGCACGCCGCGACGTTGACCGCGAGCCCTCCCTCTGAGGTCTCTTTGTACTTGCTGCTCATATCAGCGCCGGTATCGCGCATCGTCTTGATCACGGCGTCGAGCGACACGTTATGTCGTCCATCGCCGCGGAGAGCGAGCCGGGCCGCGGCGACGGCCTTGACTGCGGCGAGCGCGTTTCGCTCGATGCACGGGATCTGGACGAGCCCTCCGACCGGGTCGCACGTCAACCCCAGGTTGTGCTCCATCGCGATCTCGGCCGCGTTCTCGACCTGAGCGGGTGTCCCTCGGTACCGGAGGTGTACAGCACCTGGGCCGCGCGCGCGTCCCGTCGATCACCGCGACCCGATCGGGGTAGCGAGCAGCCGAGCGCCGCAGCAGGTCGGCCAGCGTATGGCGGCGTGCGAGCGCCACCGTCGTCTCGAGTGTCATAGTGCCTACCATATCTCCGGTGCGCGGTCTGGCTTGCGCGAGCACAACGAGGTGATGCGGTGAGCGTGATCGGACTGTGGATCCCGTGAGCGGCCCGTCGGGTCCGCCTCGGCCGCCGGTCGTCACCAGCGTGTTCGAGCTGTTTACGGTGGGCATCGGTCCGTCGAGCTCACACACGGTCGGGCCGATGCGCGCCGCCCGGCGGTTCGCGCAGTCCCTGGCCGACAACGCCGCCGGATTGGCAGAGGTGCTTGTGCGTGGGACAAGCCCGATCGGCACCCCACGTCAGAGTTGGCCTCGCGTCGCCCGAGCTCACCGCTGTATCGGACGACCGGGATTGCCCGAGGCTCGGATCTGAGCCGGACCGGGTCTGACGAGGTCCCGGGCCGGTGCGCACGCTTTGCCGCTCAGGGAGCCACCCGGGGGCGGCCACGGGAGGCTGCTTCTCCCGGCGGGATTCAGCTACGAGTCCGCCGCAGCGAGCCTGTTTAGTTTTAGTGATCCTTCCCTGGATGAGACGGTCGGCGAGCTCGGCAGAGACGTCGACGGCTACTTCCGGTACCCCCCTCTGTTGGGTGATCCGTCAGCGCGAACACGGCGCTGATCCGCTGCACGGAGCCAAGTCGGCGCGTGCGCGGGGCTCACCCCGCCAGGCGCTTGATCAGCCGCCCGACGGCGCCGGGGTGATGAACCGACCGCTGCGCCGCATGGCCGCCAGCCGATCGGCGTCGGGATGACCCGCGGCGTACAGCGCGGCGATCTCCGCTTCGACGTCGTACTCCACCCGGATCAGCTCTGGGCTGCCGTCGTCGATCAGCAGGTAGGCGGCGCGCGGGTCGCCGTCCCACGGCATCCCGACGCTGCCGGTGTTGGCCACCGTCAGGCCACCCACGGCCCGCGCGAACTGCCGGTGGATGTGGCCGAACACGACCTGGCGCGCCTGCAGTTCGTCGTACGCGGCGTGCAGCTCGTCGTCGGTTGCCTCTGGCATCGGCGCCCGCCACAGATCGCCCGGCCGGGCGTGCACCAGGCACAGCTCCCCCTCGCGATGCTCGGTGGGCAGCGCCTTGAGCCACTCGATCCGCTCCTCGCCGAGCCGCTCGCTCGTGTCGGCCGCGAACGGTCCGAACAGCAGCGACAGCAGCGGCGCCAGCTGCGGCGCGCGCTCCCGCTGGCGCTCGTGCCCCTCAGGCCGCCACAGCAGCTCGTCGGTGTTGCCGACGACGCCCGGCCAGCCGAGCTCGCGGACACGGTCGATCACCTCGGCTGGCCGCGGTCCCATCAACGCTAGGTCGCCGCCTTGCACGACCAGGTCCGGCGCGCGCCGGCCGATGTCGGTCACCACCGCCTCGAACGCGGTCAGGTTGCCGTGGACGTCCGCGACGATCGCGATCCGCATCGGCCTCAGCCTACCGGCCGGATTGAACTCGCCCCACTTCGCACGCGGGCCAGCGCGGCGTCGATCGCGTCGCTGTAGATCAGCGCGTTGCCGCGGGCGATCAGCGGGCGGATAGCGGCGAGCCCGAGACGCCCGCGCCGGTCGACGGCGGCGAACCCGCGACGCGCTGACCAGCGCCGCGCCGCCGTCGTCCGCGCAGCCGTCTCAGATCGCCTTCCATGGCGCACGCCGGATCGCACGCCATGAGATTGACGGAAATCACCCGTCCCGCGCCTGTCTATAGGCCGCCGACCGTGACAATCCTGGGAATCGATGACCGAGAAGTCCTTCTACCTGGTGGCCGATGTGAGCTCCGACGATCCAGCCGCGACCGAGCAAGTTCTGCGCAAGCACGTGCAAGGCCAGATCACACGGCTCGCCGACGGCTTTCACGTCGAAGCCGAGATGCACGGCTCAAGTCCACGAGAACTCAATCGGATGCTCCTCTCAGCGCTGCGAGCCGCGCATCGAAAGACCCGGCTAAGGTCCGAGTGGACCTCCGCTGGCGTGACGCACCGCTACTTTGATTACGTACCTAAGGGGACCCGTCCCGCCCCAAGCTGATCGCGCTGGTGAGCCCTCCTGGCCATGACGGGGCCTACGAACGGGGGGGGCCGAACCACGCGGCACGCCGCGTCGGCTGGCAAGCGGGCGTCCGATCGAGGTTCGCATATGCGAGGGTCGGGCACCGCGCGGCATGGGCGGTTTGGCGAAGCGGCGCGGGCTAGCTGTGGGCTAGCTGGGGGTTGGTTTGCCGATTGGGCGGCTGGCCGTTTCGGCGCGCGCGGCGGCTGCCGCGGGTTGCTTGACTGTGAGCGAGATGGGTGAGCTCATCAGCGTCAACGTTGGTGTCGCACGACAGATCGGCGTTTCCCGCCGAGGGCGGCCCGTGATCAGCGCAATCGGCAAGTCCCCGGTGACCGGGCGGGTCGCGGTGCGAGGGGTCAACCTCGCCGGCGATGACCAGGCCGATCGCAGCGTCCACGGTGGGCCAGAGAAGGCCGTCTATGCCTACGCCAGCGAGGACAGCGCGTGGTGGGCAACCGTTCTCGGCTTCGAGGTCGCGCCCGGCGCGTTTGGTGAGAACCTGACCACTGCCGGGGTGGACGTGTCCGGCGCGGTCATCGGCGAGCGCTGGCGGATCGGCTCGACCGAGCTCGAGGTCTGCCAACCCCGCCAGCCGTGCTACAAGCTCAGCGTCGCTTTTCAGGACCCCGGAATGGTGCGACGGTTCGCCCGCGCCGGCCGGCCGGGGGCCTACCTGCGCATCGTGAGCGAGGGTGAGCTCGGCGCGGGTGACGCGGTCGAGATCGTCTCGCGCCCTGACCATGGGATCACGATCGCACTCGTGGCCCAGGCGATCATCTCTGACCACGGGCTGCTGGCCATCGCCGCTCGCGCTCCCGCACTACCGCCAAGCCTTGCTGCCTGGATGCGCGAGCGCGCCGACATCGCCCAAGGCGCCGCGTGAGCAGCCGCTTGCTCCTCAGTCTCACATGGTGCCGCGCGGCCGCCACCGAGTCGCTCGACCCGCGACCGGCCCGATCGGGACCTGGTGGGTGGTCCCGACCCACCGTACCGTCCGATCGCCCTTCGGTTGTGAAACGTCGGCGGTGCCGGGCGAGCGGGCGCCTACAGCTTCCGTTTGTCGAGGGCCGTCGGTCGTGCCTCGATCCGAAACCCGCGTCAGACCACACACTCGCAACGGCTGGGGCGTTCGAAGTGGTGCGGGGCTCAGCCCTTGAGCGCGCGCGTGAGCGACTGCTTCAGCGTCGGGTGCGTGCGCACGTGCAGGGTCCCGCCGGCACCGCGGGTGTCGATGGTGAGCCTCGGCCCACCGGCGATCGGTGCTCGCTCGGGCGACTCGATCGTCTGGCTGGCAAACAGCCCGCCCCCCCGCACGACCACCTCGACGCCCTCCGGAACGATCACTGTGACCGTGCCGAAAGTGTTGTAGACCTCCAGTGCGGTCTCGGGGCCGGCCAGGCGGGCCTGGCGCAGGTCAAGATCGATCGTGCCAAGGATCGAGCGCCACGACGAGTGGGGCGCCAGCGACCATGGTCCGCTGCGGACCAGGTGCGAGCAGAAAGCCCGGTGCTCTTCAGCCGCGGGGGCCGGCGGGCCGGCCGCGGCTGGGTCGCCTGGCAGGTCGCGAGCGAGGCGGGCCAGTTCCTGGTCGGTGCGTGCCGCCTGAGAGAGGCCGACGCGCTCGCTGAACTCCTCGAGCGTCAGTCGGCCCTCGCCGACCGCGTCACGCAGCAGCGCGATGCTGCGCTCCCGCTCGGCGTCTGAGGCGAGGATCGGCGCCAGCCGGGACTCGGGGTTGTCAGTCATCGTGAACACCGTACCGCGCCCGCCGTGCGGCTTACGCGTTCGTGGCCCAACGACCATCTCGCCAATGCGGGCGAGCCGCTCTGCCGTGCGCGGGACGCGAGCCCGGCTGGGCCCAGACGGCAGCGTCCGTCGCAGATGTCGTTGGGTTGTGAGACGCGGGCCTACCTTCGGTGGCGAGCGGGGCGGGCCTTCGTCCGTCGAACAGCCCGTGCGCACGCAGCAGTCCGGCGTGCCTTGGGGTGACTTTTGGCCCGGGAATGCGCACTACTACCGCACATGAGCGATTCTCGGGTCGATCAGCAGTTGGTGTGCGCCGCCCGTTTGGGCGATGAGACGGCGTTTTCGCGCCTGGTCGACCGACATTACGCGGTGCTGGTCGGGAGCTGTTGGAGAATGCTCGGCGATCGCGACATGGCGCGTGACGCGGCCCAGGAGGCCGTGCTGCGGGCGATGCTGGGTCTCGGCCATCTGCGCGACGACGCGCGCTTCGGGGCGTGGCTGATCGGGATCGGTCTCAACGTCTGCCGGGGGCTTCTCGCCCGTCCGACCCGGCCGGAGATCTCGTTGGATTCGGTCTGGGGGGAGGGCGGGCCCAACGAGCCGGCAGCCGACCTTTCCGACGCCGTTGACGCCGTCGCCTCTCACGAGCTCGCGGCCCGGGTTCGCTTGGCGATCGCCCAACTGCCGGTCAGACAGCGCGAGGCGGTTGCGCTCTTCTATCTCGGCGGCCTCACCCAGGCTGAGATCGCCGACGGGCTCGGCACCCGACCGGGCGCCATCAAGACCCGATTGCATAAGGCGCGCAGGTCCCTGCGCGTCTCCTTGCTGGATACCTACAAGGAGTACATCGACATGACCGATGAAGCCGCACGGCTGATCCAGATGCACGTCGCCGAGCTGCGGCGCACCGCCACCGCCGAGCCGGGCACCGAACGACACATCGTGTTCTTGGAGGACGACGGCGGCCGGCGGTTGCCGATCTGGATCGGCTCCGCAGAGGCGACGGCGTTGGCGGTGATCCTCGAGGATGTGCAACTTCCCCGGCCGGGGGTCTATCAGTTCGCCGAGGCGTTGCTCGCGGGCGCCGGTGGCGGTCTGCGTGAGGTGCGGATCACCGAGCTGACCGACTCCGTTTTCTACGCTCAGGCGATCCTGTCAGACGGCACCAGCATCGACGCCCGCCCGAGCGACGCCCTCACGCTCGGACTACTGGCCGACGCCCCGATCTACGTAGCCGCCCCCGTCCTGGAGCAATCTGACCGAACCCGAGCTGCGTTCAGCGATCTGATCGAGCAAGCCGACGCCGCCGCCGACGACGCGCACGTGATCGCAGAAGAGGTCAAAGCCCGTCATGCCGCCAACATGGCCGAGCTGGCCGCACGCCGGAACCGGACCCGATGACGCCGACCTGGTGCTCCCTCGCCACAGCGGTCACGCCGAAGTCGCCTGCTCGTGCGCCGCCCCCGGCTCCGGACGCCCTGATCGCGCGGCCCGAAGCGTGCGATATTCCCTTGTGCGACGGTCCTCGAGCCGCGATTCCACGCGCTCAGCAGGTCGCTTCAAAGCGTCCGCTGAGCCATGGGCATCTGCGACGTTGACCTGCGACGCTCAGCGGCTCCTCGCCGTCGGTCAGCTGGGGGGCTCCTCATGATCCGCTGGGACTCGCGGCCGCCTCGCCGCGGACGCGGACATGGCTCTCGCGATCACGTCAATGGCTGGCGCCCGCAGGTCGCTGCGTGGACTTGCTCGGTCAGGGCGTGAAGCTGCTCGGCGAGAGTGTGGATCTGTTTCGTGAGCTCGGTGTTCTGCTGCAGCAAGTCGGTCTGGGACTGGGCGAGCTCGTCGTGATGCTTCGCGGCCGCCTCCTCGTTGGCCTTATCGGTCCTGGTCTGGGCCTTCTGAGCGATGATCACCAGTGCTCCGGTATAGAACGCGACGGCCGAGAAGATCAGGTTCAGCAGGATCCAGGGCTCGGGATCGAACTGCGTGCCGTTCCCGATGTTCGTGATCGTGGACGAGATGTAGTGGACAGCGCCGTTGGTGAACACCCACGAGAGGATCAGCAGCGACGAGACGACGATGAACGCCACCGTTCCCATGCCGCTAGCCACGGCTTCGGCCACCCGCTCCATAAAGCTCGAGCCGCCGGCGTACGGCGAATTGCCGTGCCGATAATGCTTGTGGTATCGCAGCGGATCCAGCACCGGTTTCTTCTGCTCAGGCTGCTTCTCAAACGCCGTCGCTTCCATTGCATTTCTCCTCTCGACCAAAGCCCTTGTCCCAGCGTTCCCCCGCGTGTGCCCTTGCGATCCTACGGTTCTGACCGCCAAGGGTCGCGGATCTGCCCACGACGGGCGGTGCCGTGTGCGACCGGCGTCTTCTACCGAGAACCCCATGGCCCGGCCTTGCCGCTCGCTCACCCGCGAGCCGTTCTGGAGATCAGGCCTGCTCTCCGGTGAAGGTTCGGCGATTGAGACGCCCGCAACGCCGGCAAGCGGGTCGTCGAGCCCAGCGAGATGCCGCCCGAATAGCGATCCCTTCTGACCCGCCCGGCGTCAGATTGCCTGCCTGCGGCGGCGAGCGGACGTCTCGAGCTCGTGTCTGCGTTGTCGGCGATGCGGAAGGCGAGCTGACTCGGCCTATTGATCTCCAGGCTTTACGGTGGGGGTTGAGGCCAGATCGAACGGTCTTGCGGCGCTCCGTAAGTCCAAGACGCCGGTGGACCTCCGCAAGGGCGTCAAGATGCGCCCGCTTGCTCTCTCGCGTGAGCCTGCGCTCTTCGTTGCGCAGTCGATCCGCCGTGGCGGTGTCGCCGACGTCAAGCGCGTGCTCCTTTTGCTGGCGAACCTCCTCCGCGTTACCCAGAAGGTCAGCGTCGTTGGGCTGAGAGCGCAGACGCTCGACAACGCCGGCAAGGGCATCAAGATCTACTCCAGACTCGCGCAGCGCATGCGCGGTCAATGAGTCAGTGGCCGACCCGAGCGCGATCAGGAGATCTCCGTCATCGCACTGCCGTCCGCGTTCTCGACGGATCGCGTTGTGCAGCTCGTCCAGATGCCCCCCCAGCCAACTCAGCCAGCCCCCATCGACGAGCAGCGAACCAGGATCGACCGGCAGCCTTCGGGTGTTCTCATGCGACATCGGACAAAGCGTTGCACAACCCTCCCGCTCTGCTCCTTATCCACCTAGATCCAAGGCACGGCCACACTGCTGCTCCTCGCAAGGGGAAGCCTCGCGCCGCGATTTCGGCCGGGTTCAGGCTTCCGCTATCGGCTGAATCCGGCAGCGAACTCGACCAACCGCAGCCTGATAGGGCGGCCTTGAACGCGGGACGAGGTTGCCCGGATCGTCAGGCTGGCTCGTCGCAGTCAACGTTGGTCTACGCACGCGGCCAACGCCGTCCGCTCAGGTGGGTCACCCGAGTCGCCCGAAAATCACGGTCGCAATCGGGCGCCACGCTGCGGACAGCGATCCTTCATCGGGCGCGACGTAAGGTTGCTGATCGATCAAGGCGACAAGGTGCGTTGCCCTGAAGGATCAGACAGGGCAGTCGGATGCGTTTGGCGCGCAGTTCGCTAGATGAGCAACGCTTATTGCGATAACCAGGAAATATACGTAGAGCGGGAACAGACCGAGCAGCCGTGATGTGGTAGCTCTCGGTGCCGAGGTAGTGCCGAATCGCGTGATGCAGGTAAACAACACCGCCGACACGGTCGGCGACGAAGTTCCGGAACCCCCGCTCGACCATCGCCTGCGCCTCCTGCGGAGACGACACCCAGTCGCCGGACGGTTCCATCGTGACGAACACGTAGGGGACCGGCCCGCACGGCTCAACGTTCGGGAGGTAGACGCGCTTATCTTTAGCGGCCTGCGCCCGGAAGTTGTCCTCAAGTACGCGGTACCTGTCGGAAGGACGATGGAACGCTCATCAGTCAGATGACTTATCCCGCTGACGGTCAAAGACGACATCCGCACTCGGCCCCGGTCCGCATCCGTAGTCGTCTCGGCCGTCACCGGCGCGCTTGTTGTTTTGATCGAGATCCAACACTTCTCGATGACTGCCGCCGGTCGGGGCCGCAGGCCAACCCCCGGCGGACTGTTGCGAATCGATCAAACCAGAAGGAGGCGGGCAGATCCCGGGCAGTCCTGGGGCCCGTCGTGGGTGGCGCGGTCACCCGGAGCTTGCCCGCGGCATCTATCTTCCGCGCCATGGGCGACGAGAGTGACACGCCGAGCGCGCGGGTGTGGCAGGTCTTCGCTCTGGTCGACCTCCAATCGTCCTGGATCGCCGAAGCCAAGCGGAGGGGGGTTGGCACGTTCGTGGGGTCCTTCGGCAACCGCGAAGACCTGAGCTTGCACGTGAGCCTGTCAGCGGAACTCTGCGACGGCAGGCGGATCGCGGCGCGAACTGGGCATTTCGGGATGAGCGGCCCGCGCCGCGGTATCTGGCACCGCTGGCATGGGCCGCCGTTGCCGGCGGATCCCGAGGAAGCGAATCGAGTCATGCTCACGGAGCATCACGTCGACCGTCATGACATCGAGGATGGGATTAATCAGATGCTGGGGCGCGATCCAGATCTGCATCATCCTCCGCGGTTGGCTTGGGAGGGCTTGATCGCGGCGCTCGCCGAGGCTGGCGTGCATGTGACCGAACGAGATCTGATCGAGACGCCGTTCACGGTCGAACTGACTTCCGGCGTTCAGGCTGAGCTCGACCCGTCGTAGAACAGGCGGCTGCCGGTTCGGGCCACGACCAGCGCCGCTCGGGGGGTTGTCGATTCCGGGTCAGCTGTCCTGTAGGAACGCCGGCGTCACCTCGGCGGCGAAGCGCTGCATGCTCTGCCGGGTGGCTTCTGGGCCGCCGGTCACCACATACCTGACGCCGACCGCCTCAGTGCTTGCAGCCCCGCGATGATCTCCTGGGGCGGGCCGAAGAGGACATGGGCCTCGGCCGCGCCAGCCTTGTCCGCGTAGGCCATGATGTGTGAGCGCCTGGACCCGTCCGGGCTGCGCGAGCGCTCGATCATGCGGGTATGGATGCTTGCTTGTCGGGCGAGCGCCGCGAGCAACAGGTTGGCCCCGAGCACGGCAACATTGCGAACCGACTCGGGCGTACGTGCGGCGATCCACACAGGCGGATGCGGTTTCTGAGCGGTGGGCGGCTCCACCACGATCTCGTGGTAGCGCCAGAACCGACCCTCGTGGGAGAAGGGCTCATCGGAGCTCCACGCCTTCAGGATCACCGCCAGAGACTCATCGAAGCGCGCCTCTGCCTCTTCCGTCGGCACGCAGAAGCCAGCGAACTCCGACGCGTTGGTTCTGCCCGGTGACGTCTCTGACCCGAACGCGATCCAAACCGCAGTCACTTGGACGGTCGATCACTTCGGCGCGCTGCACTACGCCGTCAACAACGCCGGCATCAGTAGCGAAAGCCACGACGTTCCCGAACTCCCGATCGAGGTGTGGAACAGCACGATCGCGATCAACCTGTCCGCACTGTCCTACGGCATGCGGGCACAACTGCCCGCGATCGCCAACGCCGGCGGCGGCGCGATCGTCAACGTGTCCAGCGTCTATGCCGACCGCGCCCTCCCCACGCGGGCGGCATACACCGCCGCCAAGCACGGGATCCGAGGCCTCACCCGCTCGGCCGCGCGCGACTGGGCAGAACGCGGTATCCGCATCAACGAGCTCCAACCCGGCGTGATCGATACCCCCATCCTCGGCAGCGGGACCGTCAGGCAGCCATAGCTACGGCTCGGTCGGCCAGAGCCCACGATGCCGCACCATTGACGGCGGCGACGGTGAGGACCGCAGGCCATGCTCCGATCCGCTTCGCGAGCGGGTGGGAGCCTGCGAACCCGGCGGTGTAGATGCTAAGCAGCGCGGTCGCGGTGCCTGGACCCGCGCGACGAGCCCACGCGCGCGTGCACCATCCGCCGGCGGCCGCAAGTACGGCACCGCCGAGCGGCCGGACACCGGTTGCGCGCGCGACGACATAGCCGACCAGGAGCGATCCAGCCGCGACGGGTGCCGTGGGAAAGGCGGTCATCCAGCGGAGAGTACGCATCCCAGCGCGCGGGGTGCAGAGCACAAAGGTGTGGCGAGCATCGGCCTACGACGTGGGTTTCGTTTGTTCGCTGGCGGTTGGTTTGTGCGACGACGCCGCGGCCGAATCTGAACGCCCGGATCGGAGGTTCTCGGCGTGCGCTGAGCCATCGCCAACCGCACGCGGGGCGGACCTGACTCGGGCGCGCCGCTGCTCATCGTGGGCGCGTCGCAGCTGGGTCCGATAAGCGGACGCCCGGCCAGGTGCCCGCTGACCAACCCTCAGCGAACGTCCGGCCTGGGCGGCCGAGTGTGAAAGGTCGATTGGAGCGGCGGCGCTTGACGGCAAAGGGAGGGTGCGCATTCGCAGATCTGCCTGTGGCGGTCAGCTAGTTGTGCCAGAGGCCGGCCTTCTGCCACACGCGTATCGTCCCGTTGAATCCTCCGGCGGCGAGGAAACGGCCGTCAGGACTGAACATGACGCTGAAGACTTGGGCTGGGCCGGCGTTGAGCGTCTGGAGCCGGGCGTGGGTTCGCGTGTCCCACAGTTGGACCGTCCCATTCTCGTTGGCGGTGGCGAGGGTGCGCCCGCCAGGACTAAACGCCACAGCGTTGACTGGGCCACGGCTGCCGGTGCGCAGCGTGCGGGTCAGTTGGTGCGTTTGCACGTCCCACAGCGCGACCGTCCCGGTGTTGCCGTTTCCGGCGGCGAGGGTCCGCCCGTCGGGACTGAACGCGACGCTACTGACGAGGTAGTGGGTCCGCAGGGGCTTCCCGAGCGGCCGGAGGTTTTGGGCGTCCCATAGCACAATTGTCCCGTCGATGTCGCCGGCGGCGAGGGTGTCGCCGTGGGCACGAAACGCGACGGTACCGATGGCGCCGGCGTGATTATTGAGCGTCGCGAGCCGGGCGTGACGCGGCAGGTTCCACAACACAACTGTTCCGTTGGCGCTTGCGGCGGCGAGGGTGCGCGCGTCGGGACTGAACGCGACGTTATAGACCGAGCCAGCGTGGGCCGTTAGCGGCGTTCCCAGCTGCCTGCGGCTCGGCACGTTCCACAAAAGGACCACCCCGTCTCTTCCTCCGGCGGCGAGGGTGCGCCCGTTCGGGCTGAACGCGACACTGTCGACGATCCCACTCAGGCCTTTGAGCGTCCCGAGCAGGGTGCTGCTTCGCACGTCCCACAATTGCACCGTCCCGTCCTCGGTGGCCGTGGCCAGTGTGTCGCCGTGGGAACTGAACGCGACGCTGCTGACGGGCCCGGCGTGACCATTTAGGGCCGTCCCGAGCTGGTTGCTGCGCGCGCCCCGCAACACGACCGCTCGGTTGCGGCTGCCCACGGCCCCCGTGCCGGCGTCCGAGCTCCGGACTGCGGCTTGTCCGTACGCGACCGCACGAGCGCGTGCGGTCGTTTGGACACTCTCCGCTAGCGACGCGCTGGCCGCGACGAATGCGGTGGCCGCTCCCACGATCAGCGCTCGTCTGAGACCGGTCATCGCGTGTTTGGGTTCACGCAGTCCTAGCATAGGCACAGTCTCACACGTGGTTCAGCGGCGTGCTGACTTGGGCTTTCATCGGCGCTTCTACGGCTCGATCTGGATCGAAGCGCAGGAGCATCGCCGGATCGGGGACGACAACACCGCGCGTATCGAAGCTCCTGAGCCAGCGTGACGGGTTGGTCTCGACACGCCTGAGCAGATCGGACGCGAGCCCTCTCCGATTCTGCGACGAGTGCGGTGGCGACTGCCACGCATCCGCGCGGAAAGCTCGTCCGCTCCGGGCGTCCTGAGCGTGTCCGTGTGGCGATGGTCAGTGAAGCGGCTGTAGCTGCTCGACGGTCAGTGAAGCGGCTGTAGCTGCTCGACGGTCAGTGAAGCGGCTGTAGCTGCTCGACGGTCAGTGAAGCGGCTGTAGCTGCTCGACGGTCAGTGCAGCGTCGGAGGCGTCATCACGCGGATCGTCCCGTGCGCGCGGATCTGCAGCCCCAGCCGTTCGTACAGGTCGATCGCGTCGGTGTTCGAGGCGAGGACGTGAAGGAAGGCCCGCTCGAAGCGGGCGTGAATGCCGGCAGCGATGGCGCTGACGAGCCGCGCAGCGAGGCCCTGACCGCGCTGATCCGGCGCAGTGCACACGCCGCTGATTTCCCGCCAGCCGTCGAGCGCCATCCGCTCGCCGGCCATCGCCACGAGCACGCCTTCCCGACGGATCCCGAGGTAACGCCCGAGCTCGATCGTCCGCTCAAGGAACGGACCCGGCTCGGTCGCGCGGACCAGCTCGAGCACCTCAGGCACATCGTCGCGGTCGAGCAACACGGCCCCGCGGTCCTCGACGCCGCGGAGGTCGACCTCGATCATCTGGACGAGCTCGAACTCGCGGACCGTCGTCCAGCCCGGCGGAGGCTCGGGCCCGAGCTGTACCGCAGCAAGGGCGATGAAGCCGCCATCGCCGACAAGACGTGCCGCGTCGACCCAGTCCTCGGGCATGGGCTCCGGCGGCAGCGCCATGAACGGCGCCACGTCCCCGGCATAGCGAACCACGCGGCCGCGCGTCTCCGCGAAGCGCGCGTGAGCCCCCGTGAGCGCGGCATACACTGGGTTATCGAGCTGCGGTTCGCCCGCGGGCGTCATGAGAAGCGTGAATACCAGCACACGCGGTTCCGTGCACCCAGACCATCCACAAACAGCAACGGGCCGGCCGGCATTTGGCAGCTTCGCCGTGCCCGCGGTCGCCTCGCCGATCCAAGAACATTGCTTATACGAACGCCTCGGCAGCGTAACCGAGCCCGGCCTTGACACGCCGGACCACCGGGTCATCGCAGCGAACGGAGCTCTCCAACGCGTCCGCTGTGCGATCGCTATTCGGACAGGCTGGCGGCGCGGTCTACGCCGCGCTTGCGGCGCGTTCCGCGAGATTCTCGTGCTCGAAGATGAGCAGGGTCGCAGACTCGCGGCGCGATCGAGCGGGACGCTGCTAAGTCGATCCCCTGCTACGTCGCGATGGCTTGTAACCGAGCGGCGGTATCAGTGAGGCTTAGCCTGGATCCACCACCGACTGATGGGACCCGTTCCGTCCGGGCCTGAGTCTTAAATGTCCTCCTGAGCAGGTCTTTTGTAGCAGTCGTTTGGGGCGGCTGCGGCCCTGTCAGGAGGTCACCCATATGGTGCACGGCGGCGCGGACGTTCCCGCGGGGCCGATCAGCCTGGACTCGGTGCAGGTGAGGTTCGATGAGCAGCGGCTGATCAGCGACGCCGGCCTGTTGGTGTGCGCCACGTTGGCGGAGCGGTTGGGCGTGGAGGAACTGGTGAACGAGTCGGTGTGGCTTGACCCCAAGGCGCCGGGGGCGGCGCTGCCGGGCCGCAAGGTGATGAGCCTGGTGCACGGGATGCTCGCCGGCGCCGACAGCATCGATGACATGAACGTGTTGCGCGCCGGGTCGACCGGGTTGATCCTCGGGCACCGGGTGATGGCGCCGTCCACGCTGGGGACGTTCCTGCGGGCGTTCACCTTCGGGCATGTCCGCCAGCTTGACCGCGTCCTCGATCAGGCGCTGTGCCGGGCGTGGCAGGCGGGGACGGGGCCGGGGGATGGGCCGTTGGTAATCGACATCGACAGCTTCATCGCGAGGTGCACGGCGACCAGAAGCAGGGCGCCTCATACGGGTACACCAAGAAGCTTGGCTATCACCCGATCGTCGCGGTGCGGGCGGACACCGGCGAGCTGTTGCACATCCGCAACCGCAAGGGCAAGGCCAACACCCAGCGCGGGGCTGAGCGGTTCCTCGATGAGCTGTTGGCCCGGGTGCGGCGCGCCGGGTACACGGGCGCGCTCGTGATCCGTGCCGATGTCGGGTTTGAGAACCACAAGCTGTTCAAGATCCTGGATGCGCGCGGGATCGAGTTCTCGATCGGTGTCAAGCACAGCAAGAAGATCAAACGGCTGATCGAGCAGATCCCCGACAGCGATTGGGTGACCGTCACCGACTACCCCGAAGGCGGCGAGGCGCAGATCGCCGAGGTCGCGTTCGGCGACTGGCGGCTGATCGTGCGCCGTACCCGGCTGATCGGCGCGCAAGCCGAGCTGTTCCCCGACTGGCGCTACCACTGCTTCATCACCAACCGCACCGTCCCCATGCTGACCGCTGACACGGATCATCGCGACCACGCGACGATTGAGCTGGTGATCCGTGATCTCAAAGATCAGGCGCTCTGTCACTTCCCCTCCGGCAGCTTTTGCCGCCAACAGCGCGTGGACGGTGATCGCCGCCTTGGCGCACAACCTCGGACGGTGGGTCACCCAGATCGGGCTGCCCAACGAGCCCGTGCAAACCGCCCGCTCCCGCCGCCGCCAACTGCTCCAGATCCCCGCCCGGCTGACCCGCACCAGCCGAACCTGGACGCTGCGGATGCCCGCCCGCTGGCCCTGGCAACACCAGTTCACCACCGTGCTGGACAAGATCCGGGCGCTCCCCGCCCTCGCCTGAGCGCCCCAACCCTCACCACCACAATCAAGCCAACCCGCAACGCCAACGGCGCTTACCCATGCGCGAAAACAAGGCCAAACGCGCCCCCGGGAACGCCTCCAGCCAACTTCGCGACCCGCACGCCAGCGCAACAGCGCTGACACAGACCATCACCCCCACGATTCCACGAAATCCACCTCACCACCCCAGCCCCTCGGTGGATCTAGGCTTAGTCTCCGCCGGCTTCTGGGTCGATCATGATCTGCCGTAGGTACCGGTCGGGCGCATCGAGGAAGCCGCGCATCTGTCGTACGGCTTGTAGATCGTCGTAGCCGGCGCTGTTGATCCCGTCCTCGTCTAGCTCATAAATCTGGGCTGTCGGTGCGGCGAGCAGGATCGGCGAATGGGTGGCGATGACGAACTGGGCGCCCGAGTTGGCGGCGCGGGTCACGATCGCCAGCAGCGCCAGCGCCCCGGTGACCGACAGTGCCGCTTCCGGCTCGTCGAGCAGATAAAGGCCGTTGGCTCCGAATCGGTTGGCGGCCAGCGCCAGGAAAGACTCGCCGTGCGACTGCGCGTGGAGCGGGACATCGCCATATAACGAAAGGTCGGGAGCGAACCGGTCGCTGCTGTCGACGAACTTGGCGACATTGAAGAAGCTCTCGGCTCGTAGGAAGTAGCCGTTTCGCGGCTTGGTGTCGCTCAGCACTGGCGCCAGCAGCGGCGCCCGAACATCATCGAGCACGTTGCGAGGCACGGCCGGCAGCTCACCGAGGCGCTCAAGCTCACCGCCCTGCTCCGCAAAACCGATCGCCGCTGCGATGGCCTCCAGAATCGTTGACTTGCCGCTCCCGTTCTCGCCAGCCAAGAGCGTCACCGGCTGGCCAAGGTCCAGCTGCTCGATGTTCGCGATGGCGGGAACGCTGAACGGGAACTCGTCGCCCCAGCTCAAGCGCTGAAACCCGAGGATGTATGGGCCTGGCCCAAACCGTCGCCCATCCTTCCATTTCCCCATCCGACAACCGTAGCTACCACCATCAGCTCGAGCTGACTGCCGATGAAGAGGTGCTCGCGATGGCTGAGAAGCGTCTGAACGCTGTTCCCCGAGAGTTCGCTATCCCGGACAGGCTCCGGCTTCCGTCGACGCGCCTCCCGCGCGTCGCGGGTTCTTTGTCGCCGCCGGCGAGATTCCTGCGCGGCAATGGATGCAGGTGTTGAGCTGTAGCGCAGAGATTCTCGTGACGTCGTGCGACAACCGCTATGGTCGGCGTTCCGACGTCCAGGTAGACCCCGCGGCGCTGGCGCCGCGCTCCGGAATCACGTCAAAGATTGGAGTCAGCAGATGCGAGCAGCCACACGTTGTGCGGCAGTAGCCGTCGTTCTGGGATCTACGATCGTCGCTGCTGCGGCATTGGCAGCCTCGCCGGTGAGCGTCCAGCGTTGTGGGTACGTCAACAGCGAGTACTCGGGTCGGGTCGCGGTCTATCCGTGGCACATGTCTTGCGGCGCGGCCCGCCAAACGCTCACAAAATCCGAGTCCAGGCATGACCCGATCATCAACTTCACGGCCGACGGCGCAGACACCTTCGACGCGGGCGCCGTGAAGATCGCCGGCAAGTGGTGGGTGTGCGGAGGACGGATGGGCTACTACTTCTGCGGCTATCCGTACCGGCCTGCAACGGCGCCCGGCGTAGGCGGTGGCACAACGTACAAGGGACCGTTCACGAAGGAGTTGGTCGACGAGGCGTGCGCGGACGGCTCCTCTCTGTGTAAGCGGCATGCTCAGACCTATCAGCCGCCGCGCTCCTACAGCTAGTCGCTGCCTTCAGCTAGCAGCTAGCTCCAGTTAGCGGTTTGAAGGGTTCAGAACAGGTCATCTTGGAGCCAGCGGCACCGTCGGCGATACCCGCGGTCGCGAAGGCGGGGCAGAACCAGCCGAGGCGACAAGAGACGCGCAAATCGCCAATACGAGGTCGACCGGACTCCTGCCCCGCGGTTCGTTGAACGTTCCCGGGCGGATAGCAGTCAGGCGACTAGACTGGCTCGACAGGGTGGGTTTCGTCGAGCGTGATGGTCGACCACCAGTCCCCGCTCTGTGAGGAGGCGGCGTTGTCTCGTATTCAGCAAGTCATCGACACTCTTGAGGCTGAACGTGCTGAGGTTCAGGAGCGTTTGGCGTGGCTTGATCGGCAGATCAACGAGTTCGAAGCTCACAATGGCAGCACTGCGACCGCCGCTCCGGCTCGGTCTGTGCGCCGCTCGACGGCGCGGCGTGCGAGCACTCGGCGTGCTACTGCGCGCAGTCGTCAGGGTGACATCAGGGGGAGCATCATCGAGTTTCTCGCCAAGCACCCGGGGAGTACCGCTGGTGATATCGCCAAGGCCCTGAATCTCAATCCGGGGAGTGTGTCCACCCGGTTGACCCAGCTCGCGAAGACAGGCCAGATCCAAAAAGCATCACGCGGCTACAGCGTGAAGTAGCCGACACGCCGCGCCTCCTCGGTCACACGGGGCGCGTGCGCTCGAGGTTGGGGTCTGAGACATGCACCTCTATCGGCGCGACGGGGTGATCGAGAGCACGACGCTTACCTGCTGGCTGAGTCCGCTCGGCAGCCGGGCAACTGATACCGAGGGCCGCTGTAGGCTCGTCTGATGTCCGGTTCTGAGACGCACTCGGTCAAGCGTCATCTCGATGTCGACGCTGATGGCTACGACGTCCAGATCCGGCGGCTGATTCCACACTACGACGAGATGATCGCCACCGGGGTCGAGCTGCTCACCGCGCTGGCGCGGCCCGACGGGCACGTGCTCGACCTCGGTGGCGGTACTGGTGCGCTCTCCTCTGCCGTGCTCGATGCGCTTCCCGGTGTTCGCGTGACGGTTCTCGACGTGGACGCGGACATGCTCGGCGAGGCCCGTCGACGGCTGGCCCGCTTCGCGGATCGCGTCTTGTTCCAGGAAGGCAGCTTCTTGGACGCGCTGCCGGCCGCAGATGCTGTGGTCGCGTCCTTGGCGCTGCACCACGTCCATGACCTGCAGACCAAGACGGCGCTCTACCAGGCGATTTACGCCACGCTGTCGCCCGGCGGGGTGCTGGTCAATCTTGACGCAGCGGTGACTGAAGGTGCCCGGCTTCGCGGGCTCGGGTTTGACCGTTGGGCGGCTCGGATGGGTGATCACGGCATCACCGATGCGCAGGCGCGCGGCCATTTCGCGGCGTGGGCAGATGAGGACCAGTACTTCCCGCTGGACGTGGAGCTGACCGCGCTGCGCGAGGCGGGCTTTGATGAGGTCGAGTGCTTCTGGCGGCGGGAGTTGTCTGCGGTTACGTGCGGGTTGCGCGCTAGCTGACCGTCCCTCCGGGTGCGATGACAGGCCCCTGGGACCGCCCGGGCGAGAGTGCTGCTTCTAGCCCCCAAGCGAAAGCGAGAGGGCCGGTTTGCTGAACGGGTTTGGGCGCAACTATGCTCGCGACGATGAACCATGCCGGACGTTCTGGAGCCATCACGGTGCTCCTGACCATTGCCGCAACGGTCGCCCTGGCGGCCTGCGGAAGCTCAGCTTCCACCAACGCCGCAACGGTCTACGCCAGCTGCCTGCATAAGCAATTCGACCCCTCCACCATCGGCGTCGGCTGGGGATTGCGCGTCGCTCATCGAAAGCGGGACAGGCGGCCGTTATGTCGTGACGTCTCAGCCCTTGAAGAAGTCGCGCAGGATGGCGGCGACGCGATCGGGTTGGTCGACTGCAGCCTGATGTCCGAGTCCAGGGCAGGTTATCCGACGGCAGTTGGGCAACGCGGTTTCCAGTGCGTCGAGGGAGTGGGCGAGAAACGCCGGGCTCTTTTCCCCACCGATCAGGAGTGTGTCCGCTTGAATACTGGCGTAGTCCCCTACGCGGTCGGCCGTCTCTTTCGATGATCGCAATGTCGTAGTGGAATGTCGGCACGAGATCGCGGATGGCCACATCACCCGGCTCGGGCCGCTCCCTGCGCAGCATCCACTCCATCAGCGGAGCCGCAGCATGCGGAATGCGGCTCATGACGCGGTCGGTGTGCAAGCCGCGCATCCCGGTGATCAGGGCGGATGACGTCTTGCCGGCGGCGATCTCGCGTTCGTAGCGCTCCGTCCAGCCGAGCGGCGTCGAGCCGTCGACCGACAGCGGAGGCTCGTACAACGCCAGTCTCGTCACCGACGTTGTGCCGAGCACCCCGCCCAGGCTCACGACCGCCCCAGTGCTGAGGCCGAACAGATCGTGCGCACCCTGTTCACACATTGACCAAGTGCAAGCGCGGGTCCTTACGTCAACGGCATTTGACGGCCCCTCGGCATTCTGAGTGGGTAACGTCGCCGCCAGCTCGGAACCCAAGCTACCGCGCGCGTCAGACATCGACCGGGAGCCGCAGGGGATCCGAAACGGGCGCTCACCTTCCCCCAGCCGCCGCTTTTGACGGTGTTGGCTGCGCGAATCGGCTGCAAACCGCTGCATTCGGCCTCGGGTTGGAGTGTCGGGGGGGAGCGTGGGCCGGTGCTACATCCGCCGAGCCTGCGAACCTACCAAACGCGCCGAGTTATCCGTTCAGGTCTCTCGCCCGGCCGAGCTGTCAGCCCACTCAGAATGCCGAGGAGCCCATTTGACGCCCAGGCGTTCATCCGCCGCCGAAGGCGTCGCCGAGGGCCTTCGCCCAAGCCCCGTACAGATCGATGACAGTGGACGGCGCGGGCCATTCTCGGGCATCTAGTCGTTTGAGCGCTTCGCTGCCGCGCCGACGTGCGTGCGTGCGCGACCAATCGTACGAGGACGGCGCAGCGCCGTAGCGCGCTCGCCATGCACGCATCGCTTCGCGAACCCGTTCCCGAGTCCATTCCGGCGCAATCGCGCCGGGATGGCAGCGTTTGCAATACGCGTAGGCGTCGCCCTTGCCGTTCCGTGGCGCGGTGGGCGCCCCGCAGCCGCGACACACTCCCCGGTAGCGGGCCTTGACCTCGCGTGCCTTATCGCCGGTCGGATCGTAGAGATACGCCTTGATGGTTGCTTCTGCGCGTCCCAGCCGACGCGCGATCTCCGCGATTGCCAGACCCTCCTGGTCGCGGTAGTGGCGGGCGAGTTGCGCCGCGCGGCGCCGTTCGGTCACACGGTCGAGCATCAGAACCCCAAGCCTACCGGACCTGCTGGACAGCCGGCCCAAGCGCAAAAGAAATCGCCTCGCCGGGGGAGGGTTTCTCCTCTTGGTGCCGCCACGGGCAGGTGACTTCGGAGCTCGCGACCGCCTGCCTTGGCCTCCCCTTCCCGCTCAGGAGCAGGAGGCTCGGTGCAGAGGTTCCATCAGGCGACGGCTCCGGCCTGCTCGCCCTGGTCGAGCTCTTCGAGGTTGGAGGCTGAGCGGTGGCCGTCGAGGTCGACGGTTGCATTCGGCTCTCTCGTCGATGATGAACGCATCGTGATGTCGTGGGCGTACAGGCAACAGGCAAAGCGAGACGGTGTTTCGGGACCAAACTGCGGGACGGCCTCTGGCCGATCATCCAGCCCTCCGCAGCGACTGCGACAGATGCCTCCGACCTCCATGGATCTGGAACGGTGGCGTCAACCGTCACGGCCATCCCTCGCCTCATTGCGAGAGCAGCAAGTCCGCCCACCACGATCCCGGCTTCTGCGTGCCGTCCCAGGGCGACAACATTGCCACCGCCCGAGGGGGCCCCGCGTACCGGCAGCAGCGACAGCCCCAGACTGTGACTGCTTGCTGGTCTTGCGCGAACCGGAGACCTGAAAGCGGGTCCTCGATATTGGCGACAGCCGCGATTGGGCTGCCTCCTCGCCTTGGGGCGGTCGTTGCTCTACGCCTATTGCGGCAGCGCTGGCGTCGATCCCGGCGTGACCGCTTTGGTGCTCGCGGCTCCTCAACCTTCAGCTAGCGCCCTGAACCCTGATCGACCCTGGCGGGACCTCAATCGCCAGCCCCCTGTTGGTCACGAGCCATCCTCGCGGACTTGGAGATCCTCCAGGTACTCATCGAGCCGTTCGAAGCTCGCTTCCCAGAACTCCCGGTAGCGCTCCAGCCAACCGCTAGCCGCCTGCAGGCCGCCCGAAGAGAGCCGAGCCGGACGAGTCTGCGCGAGACGACCCCGGGTCACCAAGCCAGCTCGCTCCAGAACCTTCAGGTGCTGCGAGACACCCTGCACGCTCATCTCGAACGGACGTGCAAGCTCGTTCAGCGTTGCCTCCCCGGAACGCAACTGGTCGAGCATCGCGCGACGCGTCGGATCAGCCAGCGCAGCGAACACGACATTCAGCTCATCAGTCGTAGCGTTCATCAAGTATCTACTTTATCAAGAAGATACTTGAATGTCTGGGCGCGATGCTCGACCTGCATCCGCGCCTCGAAGAGGCTCTCGCTGTCCATCACAGCCGATCCTGCAACGCGCGGCAAGGAGCACCTGCGACGCTGGCGACTGGCTCACCGTGATCGGAACCTTCGACCGATGAGTCCCGGTGCTCCGGCAGTCTGTTAGAGCAGAAACCATCAGACACGCAAGGGAGTGGACATGAGCAAGCTGAGACTCAGCATCACGATGTCTTTGGATGGATACGTCGCCGGCGCGGACCAAAGCGAGGAGGACCCGCTCGGCGTGGGCGGGATGGCGCTGCACCAGTGGTTCTTTCCGCTGAAGGAGTTTCGCGAGATGCATGGCGAGCACGGAGGCGAGGTCAACGCGAGCTCTGCCGTGGCGGAGGAACGCCGGACAAATATCGGCGCGACGATTATGGGTCGCAACATGTTCGGACCCGTTCGCGGACCATGGCCGGATGAGTCGTGGCGAGGCTGGTGGGGCGCGGACCCGCCCTACCACCATCCCGTGTTCGTGCTTACCCACCATCCGCGCGAGCCGCTGGAGATGGAGGGTGGAACCACCTTCTATTTCGTCGGCGACGGGATCGAGTCCGCGCTAGCGCAGGCCGAGGACGCCGCAGGAGGACAGGATGTCTCGCTCGCCGGAGGTGCATCTGTGGTCAACCAGTACCTCGCCGCGGGGTTGGTGGACGAGGTCGGTATCTCGATCGCTCCCGTGATCATGGGCGCCGGCGAGCGGCTGTTCGACGGGGTCGGGCACGGCGTCGTCAAGCTCAAGCAGATCCGCGCCGTCGACGCGCCTGGCGTCACGCACATCAAGTACGAGGTCAGCTGACCTGCTTTGGGGATGCCGCACGGTTCCCGCCCGCGGCCCGGTTGACACCTGCTCCGCGCGGGAAGCGAGCAAGGCGACCGCGAGCACTCCCCGTGAGAGCTCGATGCGCCTGGTGCTAGCCAGACGACCGAATCCAGCAAGCAGCAGAGCAGCAGCGGCGCCCCCGACGCTCTCGCTGCCCGTATCGGACAATTTGGGTCACGCCGGGCCGCTCCGAGGCGGCGACGGTGTCGTCCACCGTGATTCGCTGCCGCTCGACGCCTGGAGCGGCGGTCGTGGCGTCGACGCCGTCGTGACCGCTTTGATGCTTGCAGACCCCCGACGTTCAGTTAGCGCCCGAGCCACGGTCGGACCGATCGGTCTGCGACGCGAGGCGTGTGCGCTTGTGGCGACAAGCAGGGACCGCCGTTGTTGTGCTCCGTCGCCTTGCCTCCCTCGCGACTCGAGCCCAACGTATCCCCACATATGGTTCTGCAATCGGCCGTGAGCATGACTCTGATCAAGAGTGCCGGTCCGGCGACGTACCGGGAGTCTGATCGCCGCTGGTGATCGGATGAAGCGGGGGCTCGTGGCCTCAGGGAGGCTCAGTTCAGCGGGATGCGGGCCGAGTGGTGGTGGCGGATGTCGACGCCGGCGGGCCTTGATAGCTCTGGAGTAGCGGCAGGAACAACTCGTCGATGATCGAGTGGATGCGTTTCGGTCGGAGTGGATTGAGGTTCATCAGGAGGTCGTGGCGAACCAGGTCGAACGGCATCGCGAGCACGGCCGGTGGGATGCGGTCGAGGTTGATCTCGCCGCGGTCGTGGGCGCGTTGGTAGATGATCTGATCGCTGCGTATTCGCTGGTCGTCGAGGAGCTTGTCGCGTGCCTGGGCGGGGGTCAGGCCGGTATCGGCTAGCAGTCCGGAGAAGCCTACGGCGGCGAGGACCGCGATGAAGGTTGCGCGAGCTTTGCTGAAGGCGGTCAGTACGGCGAGCAGGTCGCCGCGCAGGGTGCCGGTGTTGGGGGTCTCGATCGGATGGGCGTGGCCGTAGTGCGCGATGGCGGCGAGCACGAGCTCGTGCTTGTTGGCCCAGCGGCGGTAGAGCACCGCGATCCCGGTCTGTGCGCGTGCGGCGACGGATTCCATCGTCAGGTTCGCGAAGCCGACCTCGACCAGCTCATCCCAGGCGGCATCAAGCAGCGCGGCTTCGAGTTGCTGACCGCGTCGGCGGCGGCGGACGTGCTCTGGGGTGGGTGTGGCCACCTCCCTCAGATTAGAGATACTTGCATTCCTTAGCAAGTTTGCCTACCCTCCCTAAGAGATGGATTACACTCTTAAGTTGGGGATGAGCCGATGACTGAGACGGCAGTTGAACGCGCGGACGCTGAGGCGAAGCTCTCACCGCAGGTGCGGATGGTGTTGCTGGCGCTGATCGTGGGTGGGATCGCGGCGATCCTGGACTCGACGATGGTGACGCTGGCGATCCACACGCTGGTGGTCAAGCTGCACTCCAGCGACGGCACGATCCAGTGGGTCACGACCGGCTACCTGCTGGCGATGGCGGTCGCGATCCCCACCACCGGGTGGGCGGAGGCTCGGTGGGGCGGCAGGCGTGTCTGGATGTTCGCACGGTGTGCTCGCGCAGTTCATTCCCGATATGCCTATCGCCCGATCGGCCGTCCCGTTCGGCCGGGCCGGCGTCACCGTGGCCACGGGACTGCTGAACCTGGTCGTGTTGACCATGTGCGGTCTCGCTATCGGCTGGCGGATCAACGATGGCGCCGCCGACGCAGCCGCAGCCTTCGGTCTCCTGCTGCTCATGCGCTACGCGCTCAGCTGGCTTGGCGTCTACCTCGGCCTCCTCGTCCGCAACCCCACCTCCGCCGACTCGCTCGTCCCGCTCGTCTTTGTCGTCGCCATGGTCTCCAACGCCTTCGTGCCTACCAGCGGCATGCCGGCATGGCTACGCGACATCGCCAACTGGAACCCGGTCAGCTCCCTCGTCGCCGCCTGCCGGCAACTGTTCGGCAACCCCGGAGCCGCTCACGGCGGCGCCTGGCCACTCCAGCACCCTGTCCTCGCCATCATCGCCTGGAGCGCACTCCTCATCCTTGTCTTCGCCCCCTTGCCACGCGCCAATACCGCACCGCACGCGCGTGATCGGGGACACGGGCGCTCGCGTCGTCAACCAACAAGCAGCACCCGGAACGTGAGTCGGAAACGACCGAACCGTAAGGTGACGGAAGCGCGGCCTGACTAATAGACAGCAGCGACCGCCGACGCGTAAGTCCGCCCCCGCCGCGGGACGACTGCAACGCCACGCATGCGACCGTGCGGCCGCCGGGACGTGCTTTGGCGTTCGGCACGTACCCCGCCCGGCGCGAGCCGGTGGACCCCCTTTGCGCGGAACCCGCGCACCACTTGCATGCTCAGTCCGGCGAATCCCTCAGGTACGGCGCAAGGAGTTCAGATCCCAACTTCATCGCCCCTTGAATCTCGGCGAGATCCGTCGGCACGCCATCAACGGCCGGCGGGCAGTACTCGATCGGACCCATTGATGAAAAGTCGTCTTCAGCAACGAGGATCCCGAAACTACGATCGATCGATGGCTCAATGACGTCGTCGAGCGGACTCCGGGACCGTTCGGTCGCGTCGATCTCAAGCAGCTGACTCGCGTTCTCCGCGCTGGTTTCGGTGAGCGCGATCACGATTACTTCACGTGGATCGGCGACGTTGAGCACCGTCAGCATTCGGTTGGACGTGCCGAAGCCAGTCTCGTGAAACCACGCCTTCCGGAAGTCCTCGTACGTCTTCCCCTCTCGCAAACGCCGCTTGAGGACGGCGACTGCAATCATGACCACCCACTTTCTGGCCGTCGCCGTATGCGAGCAGCACATCCACTGCGTCGCCGCGAAGTGATGATCGCATGCGCTGCCGCTCCTCGCGTCCCGTCAACGAGTGTGGAGGATCGCGATCGGCTCGTGGGACGAATACGTCCGCGAACTTCCGAACCAGAGCACTAAGCGGGCGGCGCGCGCATCCCGATCGAGCCGGCGAGGCACGTGCTTTACGCGGCAAGCGCGACGGCCGCCGGTCCGGTGCCGGCAGTCGCGCACAATTTGCCGGCGCCGCATCCGTTATTAGGATTGCTGCATGCTCGACGAGGGCAACGAGTTCGGCGCGCGTGTCGTGCGACGCCTGCGCGAGGAGATGATCGTATGGCTGACGACCGTCACACGATCCGGCGCGCCGCTCCCGCGGCCGGTGGGGTTCCTGTGGGACGGCGGCGACACCGTCTTCGTCTACAGCCAGCCCGGCGCGCGAATCCGCAACATCGCGCGCAACCCGAAGGTGACGTTGAACTTTGACGGCGACGGTCAGGGCGGCAACATCGTCGGCCTGTCAGGCACAGCTGGTGTGGACGACTCCCGTCCGAGCGCCGCCGAGAACACGGCATGGGTCGCCAAGTACGCCACCGAGTGGGAGCGCTCGGGGATGACAGCGGAGTCGTTCGCGCAGCGCTTCAGCGTCCCCGTCGCGATTCGCATCAGCGCTGTGCACGGGCGCTGAGCGACCGGCGGCTTCCGACAAGCCATGTGAGCCCTGCTCAGGCGACCAGTCGAGCATTCCCGGCAGCATGTGACAAGCACATGCTTTGCGCGGATCTGAGGCTCTCACCTCCCCGATCGCGCCAATCGTCGCCGTCCGACACGAGTCTGGCGACGAGCACGTCGCTCGCGAAAAAGGGGGCGCGCCGGCACTTGCCTTCTGGTGGCGCGGATATAGCCGATCGCGGCGGTTGGCCTGAGCGCGGGATGAAACCAGCGGGAACGACTGGTTCAAACCCGCGGGTGTCCCCCGCTTATCGAGGTCCGCTTTCAGGAACCTAGCGTGGCTGTGGCCGGGTGGTGGTTAGCGCTGGCGTGGTCGCGGTGGACGAGGGGTAGGAAGATCTCGTCGACGATTTCGAGGATCATGGAATCGGGTACGGGGGCGCTGGCGAGGAAGGCCTCGTGTCGGAACAGGTCGACGGGTAGTGCGGCGATCCGGGGGGTGACCTGATCGGGGTTGATCTCGTCGCGAGCGGCGGCCCGCTCGAGGATTGTGCGCATCGCGGCTTCGCCGGCGTGGCGGTTGATCAGCGCTGCGTACTCGGGGTGCTCGACCAGCTCGGCCAACAAGCCATGGAACGTTTCGGGGCCGAGCTGCACCCAGCGTTCGACCGCGCGACGCAGGAGGGCGAGCACGTCACCGCGTAGCTCGCCTGTGTCAGGGATCTCGCCGGAGTAGGCCGGCGCGTGCACGCGCATCGCCGCGATCACCAGTTGTGCTCGCCCTGGCCAGCGGCGGTAGATCGCCTGCTTGCCGGTCTGTGCCCGGGCGGCGACTCCCTCGATCGTGAAGTTCCGGTAACCGACCTGGCCGAGCTCGTCCCAGGCGGCATCGAGGATCGCTTGCTCCAGGGCGGCGCCGCGCCGGCGGGGTCGGTTGCGGAAATCGCCGTCTGTTGGCTGCGCCGATGTTCGCTTTGTGGACGCCACGTTCTCTATGGTATCTTGGCGGAGATTGAAAACGCTGCGTCTACTAAAGTCGGTCTTGTTCTCGAGCGCGGCAAGCCAGCTCGGCTCATCGATCGGCGCAGCCCTGCTCAACACCATCGCCGCGAGCGCCAACGCCTCCTACCTCACGCTCCACCGCACGGCGGGCGCCGTCACCGGCACCGTCCACGGCTTCAACGGCTGCCTGTGCCCGCTTCCGATTGCGACGCGCAACCTGCAGCCGATGACGAGCGTCCCGGTTTGCGCGGCATGCAGGGGAGATGGCGCCCTCTTCGATCGCACCGGCGCCGAGCGCAACCGGGACGCGTTGTGCTCCTGGCGAAGAAGAGGGCGCTTATGCGTTGGGGGCGAGATCTGTTCGCTTGTGCGGGCGGGTTGACCGAGCTCGCGTTGTGTGCCGGCTTGCACCTCAGCGTGCGTCGCTTCGGCTGCGTCGTCCGTCGCGCTTCTTGGGATTCGCGTGGGTTTCCGTTCCGCCGTTGAGAGCCCGTTCGAATCCGTCAAGGAGTCGTTGCAGGCCGCGCTCGTAGCGATTTTCGTCGCCGATGATGGCGGTGATTTGTTCCCAGCTTGAGCGGGCGTTCCCCTCGCCGATCAGCTTGTTGATGTGGGGGTAGTGGCCGGCCTGGATCTGCTGGTCGATGTAGTCGATTGCGGCCGTGATCTGGTCATTGTCCGCGGCGCGTTCGGGGTGGACTGAGCGCAGCAGATAGCCGAAGGTGTAGTCGTCCACGAGCGAGATCAGCTCGAGTTGTTGCTCGGTCGCGATTTTCAGTTCGGCAACGGCGGTGAGTGATTGCTCGAAATGGCGCAGCGCGTTGGGGCCTGCGTGGGTGCCGCTCATTGTTGAGAGTGCCCACGGATGTCGAGCGAATGCCGCTCGGACGCGGTGGGCGATTTGGGTCAGCGCTTCGCGCCAGTGGAACGACAGCTCGTCGTCGGGCACGAGAACCTCGCCCAGGATCGCGTCGTCCATCAGCGTGATCAGCTCGTCTTTTGTGCGCACATAGTGATAGAGCGTCATCGTGCCGGCGTCGAGTTCGGCGGCGACCCGGCGCATCGACACGGCGTCGATCCCGTCGGCGTCGGCGATCTCGAGCGCTTTGGCGGCGATCTGGTCGCGCGTGTACCGCGGGCGACGCGAGCCAGGTTCGGGTCGCGCCCAGATCAGGGCCGAGTCACCGTCGTGCTCGGGAGCCTCGGGCTGAGCTCTGTCGAGGCGGACTTGTTCACGGCTTGACATGGCGTACAGCGTACTGCTAGCTTAGACGTACAATGTACCAACAGAGCGTAATGCGTACGGCTGGCTCAGGCGACCCGGCGGTCTTGGCCGAAGGGCTCGGCAAGCGCTACGACCACCTGTGGGCGTTGCGCGACGTCGACCTGCAGGTCCCAGCCGGGTCGGTGCTCGGGCTTTTGGGCCCGAACGGCGCCGGCAAGACGACCGCGATCCGCATCCTCACCACGCTTGCGCTGCCAACCAGCGGCCGCGCCCACGTCGCGGGCTATGACGTCGTGTCGGACGCGGCGCGGGTGCGCACTCGGATCGGATTGGCCGGTCAGGCCGCAACCGTCGATGAGCTGATGTCCGCGCGCGCCAACCTCGAGATGATCGGCCGGCTCTACCACCTCCCGCGTCTGGAGGCGCGCGCTCGCGCCGATCAGCTCCTTGCACGGGTCGCGCTGGTCGATGTGGCCGACAAGCTGTTGAAGAGCTTCTCGGGCGGGATGCGCCGCCGGCTTGACCTCGCCGCGAGCCTGGTCGCAGAGCCCCCGCTCCTGTTCCTCGACGAGCCGACGACCGGACTCGATCCGCAGAGCCGCAACGATCTCTGGGAGCTGGTGCGCGAGCGGGTGCGTGACGGTGCGACGCTGATTCTGACGACCCAGACGCTCGAGGAGGCCGATCGCGAAGCTGACCACATCGTCGTGCTCGACCACGGTACCGTCGTCGCGACCGGCACGCCAGCCGAGCTCAAGGCACGCATCGGCGGTGAGCGTGTCGTCGTTAGCCTCCGCACCGCAGACGGAATCGCCGCCGCGGACGCGCTATCGCGCTTCGCCGATGGCCCAATCACAAGCGACGCCGATCAGCGCGATGTCATCGCGCCGGTCCGCCGTGGCACGCCACTGATCGAGATCGTTCGCGCGCTCGACCTCGCAGGGATCGACGCGGTCGACATTCACCGCCGCGAGCCGACCCTCGACGACGCGTTCCTCACCCTGACCGGCAGGACTCGCACAGACGCCGGGCAGACCGTCACGCGATGACCGCCGCGCCCACCGATATGACGCCATCCGCCCCTGCGCTCGGCACCCGGCTGCGTTGGCAACTCTCCGACACGATGGTCCTGGCGCGGCGCAATCTCGCGCACGTCAGACAGGTCCCCGAGAAGCTGATCGACGTGACCGCGCAGCCGCTGATGTTCATGCTGCTGCTCGCGTACGTGTTCGGCGGCTCGATCCACATCCCGGGCGGCAGCTACCACGAATACCTGGTCGGCGGGATCTTCATCCAAACGCTCACATTCGGGATGGCAGGACCCGGATCCTCGATCGCGACCGACCTCACCGAGGGGATCATCGACCGCTTCCGATCGCTCCCGATCTCACGCTCCGCCTACCTCCTCGGCCACCTGACCGCAGAGTTCGCCGCATCAACGCTCGCCGTGATCGTGCTCACCGCGACTGGGCTCGCGATCGGCTGGCGAATACACACCGACCTCGCTCACGCCGTCGCAGGCTTCGCTCTCCTCGCCCTGTTCGCGTTCGTGATGCTCTGGGTCGGCACGCTGATCGGCATCCTCGTGCGCTCACCAGACGCGGTCATGGGGATCGCGTTCGTGATCATCTTCCCCCTCGCGTTCCTCAGCAACGCGTTCGTTCCCGCCACCGGCCTGCCAACCGGCCTACGCACATTCGCCGAATGGAACCCCGTCAGCGCCCTCGCGACCGCCACTCGCACGCTCTTCGGCAACCCAACCGCGACGCCCGCCCACCCGGCCTGGCCACGACAACATCCAGTGCTCAGCGCGACGCTCTGGAGCATCGCGCTGCTCGCGATCACCATCCCGCTCACACTCTCGCGGTTCCACGCACGCACCACCGGCTAGACAGCCACACGCCAAAAGCAGGACTCGGAGCTGACGGGTTCCATCGCGTCTTCGTGCCCTCGACACCGACCGGCGGTGAACGGCGCTTCGAACCGTCCGCGTCGGACGCCGCCCTCCCTTGTGCGGAGTGCAGGCGCCGGCCGTGGCCACTGTCAGGCCGTCCCGCGGCTCGGCCTTGACTCTCCGATCGTGATCGAGCCATGAGCGCGGAGGAGGGGTCATACCGGTCGCTGCCGCCACGCCCACGGCGGTGCGGGTAGCGTGCGCGGCTCGGACCGCGCGATTGAAGGAGGTGGAGTTGGGAGCGCTCACTGGCAAGACGGCGCTGGTGACCGGCGGGTCGCGGGGCATCGGCCGAGCGGTATCTGAACGCCTCGCGGCGGCTGGCGCGTTTGTGGCGGTCCACTACGGACACGACGAGACCGCGGCCAACGAGACGCTCGTGGCGATCCAACGTGCCGGCGGGAGCGCGTTCGCGGTCCGATCGGTGCTCGGCGTCGATGGCGCCGGTCCCAGGAACATTCCGCCGCTGACCTCAACCAACTGGCCAGTGATCCAACGCGCCTGGTCGGAAGCGAGAAACGCGACGACGTCGGCCACGTCGGCCGGCTGACCGATCCGGCCTAGCGTCCGTCAAATGACGACTCTTTCCGGAAGCCTTACGTACATACTCGGGCCTGTTCTACGCCTCTCCGGCCACAGAACGAGGGGCGAGCGCAGCGCCCAGCTCGCCACGGGAGGTGATCCCGAGCTTCGGGAACACCCGGTAGAGGTGCGTGCTGATCGTGCGATGCGAGAGAAACAGCCGCTGGCCGATGTCGCGGTTAGACAGGCCTTGTGCCGCGAGCTGAGCGATCTGCAGCTCCTGCGCGGTCAGCTGATCGCGCGCCTCGGGAACTCGGCGCCGGCTCCGTTCCCCCGAAGCACGCAGTTCGCGCCGCGCGTGCTCGCTCCACCGTTGGCAGCCGAGCGCGTCGAACGTGTCGCGGGCGGCACGCAACACGGCGCGCGAGTCGCCCACCTGCCGCCTGCGTCTGAGCCATTGGCCGTATGCGAGCTGGATCCTGGCCCGCTGAAATGGCCACCGGCTGAGATCGCTGGCCAACGCTTCATCGAAACGCTCCCCGGCCTCGTCCGGCTCGGCGACCAGCGCACGGGCGTGTCCGAGGGCCAGTGCGATCCACGCGCCGGGCTCCCCGCCCGCCATCGCCTCGACCTGCCCCACCCGTGCCCGCGCGGCATCGAGTCCGGTCTACGTGCACAGCAGCCTCGGCGAGATCCGCGATCAGCCAGGACGAGATCACGGGGTGATATGCCGGGTCCCCAGGATCGAACAGTCGCTCGGCGTATGCGTACGCCTCCGTGTGGCGACCGGTGGCGAGCGCGGCTAACACCCTGCCGAACTGGGCGAAGGCCATCGTGATGTTCGCGCCCACCGGGGCCGCGACGGCCTCGGCCCGCGCAGCCAGGAGTTCGGCCCTCTGTTCGTCGCCGCGCATCGGAGCCACGATTGAGATCGCCGTGTCCGCCGCGGCTGCCCACTGCGGCTCGGCGAACTCCTCGGCGAGACGCTTCGCTTCGTCCCCGGCGGTGATCGCTACTTCCCAGTGCCCGCGGCGGGCGGCCATGCTCGAGTACAGGGTCAGCAGCCGCGGCAGGCGGCGAACGCACGCTCAAGACGCTCGGTCAACGGCAATGGACCCGGTGACCAGCGCTCGTCCTCGTAATCGCGAACCAGAGCGGGCAACTCGAGCAGCGCGAGCGGGTTCCCGGCCGCTTCACGCAGGATGCGGCTGCGCGCCGTCTGCGGAAGCTCCGGCGCCACGGCATCGAGCAACTCCGCAGCCTTCGCGTCGTCGAGCCCGGCGAGCCTCAGCTCCGGCAAGCCGGCATCGCCCAGCACCGAGGAGTAGCCGTCACGGATGCCGGCCAGCAGGATGATCGGGTCGGACTCGATCCGCCGCGCCACGAAGGCGAGCGCTTCGGAGGTCGGTCGATCGAGCCATTGCGCGTCCTCGACGACAAGCAGCAGCGGCGCATTCGTCGCGACCTCCGAGAGGAGGTCCAGCGCAGCCATGCAGCCATCGCGATCCGATAATGCTCCGGCGCGTCCTCGCCTGTCAGTCCGAACGCCGCGTCGAGCGCCGCGCGCTGAACCGCGGGCAGCTCGGTCACGCGCCCGCGCACCGGGCGAAGGAGCTGGTGCAACCCGGCAAAGGGAAGATCCGCTTCAGACTGGACGCCCGTCGCCGTGAGCACCGACATGCCCCTTCCCTCGCCGTCCCGGCAATCTCGGTCAACAGCCGTGACTTGCCCACACCGGGCCCGCCGCGAACCACCAACGCCTGACCGTGAGTCGCGACCTCGGCCAAGATTGTCCTCAGAAGGGTCCGCTCCTGGTCGCGACCCAGCAGGGGAGCAGCTTCATCGCGGGCGGTGAGGAGCATGGGGTCCTCATCCTGTCACGCCGAACGCTCGGCGGGCGGCCCCGTGAGGCCGCTCTTCAACGCCGGTCGACATATACGATCACTGTGACCATTCGTGATCGAAAGCAAGGTGAGTATTGAGCACCATCGAGGGATCGCCAGGCCCCGTTGACTTCAACGAGGAGGCGCTCAAGCGCGGGGTCGCCAGCGTGACGCATCCGCTCACCCGCGCGCTGCTGGCACTGACGTTCAGCACGGGCCTGGTCGATGCTGTCAGCTACCTCGCGCTGGGTCGCGTATTTACGGCCAACATGACCGGAAACATCGTCCTCCTTGGGTTCGGGATCGCGGGGAGCGGCGGCCTGCCGGTGGTGGCGCCACTTGTCTCGCTCGCGTCGTTCCTGGTGGGCGCAGGAGCGGGCGGCCTGCTTGTGAAGCGGATGGGCCGACGCCATCCTGTGCTCGTCGCGCGCGCGCTCGCCATCGAGATATCGCTGCTTGCCGTTGCGACGATCGTGGCCGCCGCGACCACCGTCGAGCCCGGACACGCTGCCGCCTACGTGCTGATCGTCTTGATGGCCTCCGCGATGGGCGTCCGCAACACAGTGGTGCGCCGGATCGGCGTCCCGGATCTGACCACCACGGTCCTCACGATGACCCTGACCGCGTTGGCGGCTGAATCGCCGCCCGCGGGCGGTTCCGGCAAAGGCTCGGTCCGGCGGACCGCCGCCGTCCTGGCGATGCTGATCGGGGCTCTGATCGGAGCATTACTGGTGAAGACGAACGTCTGGCTCCCGCTGGGGCTGGCTGCGTTGCTAGCGCTCGTGACAGGGCTGGCGTACGTGCCGGTCGCCGCGCGCTTGGGCAGGTAGCGCTGTCTGGCGCGCCATAAATTGCCATCGTCCGTACCGTCGGGTCGGTACGTAACCTAGGGTTTGTAGTACTCGATCGCGCCGGTTCGCTCGAGGTCATCCAACAGGATCGCCTCGGCATCGAGGTTCAGCTCGATCTCGTTGCTCACCACGACCCCACCGCCGGGGATCTCGTCCTGCCACGAGACGCCGAAGTCGTGACGATTGATCTTCGCGGTCGCCTCGAAACCGATCCGAAGCAGCTCGCCCTTGTTCTCGTCGCCGACCCAGAACGGCGTCTTCCACTCGCCGAGCGAGACGATGTCGAGCGGCACCGTCCGCGTCACACCGCGGATCGTCAGGTCGACCTGGCCCTTGAATGTCGTACTGCCCGTACGCTCCGTAAAGCGCCCGGCGAACATCATCTTGGGATGGTTCGCGGCATCGAGAAAATCGGCGCTGCGCAGATGCTCGTCACGTTGCGGCTCGCCGGTCCAGATCCCGGCGGCATCGATCTCCCCCTCGAAGGTGGCCTCGAGGCAACGATCCCACTCGAGCTCCATGCGGCCGTGGACATCCTTGAATAGACCGCGCATCCACGTGACCATCATGTGACGCGCTCGAAACTCCACCTCGGTGTGCCCCGGCTCAAAGATCCAAGTCGACATCAGCTCCCTCCCTCATCGCTTCATCAGCTCCAACAACGTGTCCGCGTCGTAGCCGCCAGGATGCACGACGCCATCGATGAACAGCGTCGGGGTACCGCGCACCTCACCGGACTCCAACCCGCTCCGGAAGTCTCGCTCGATCCGGTCGAGGACCGGCTCGCTGTTTCGGTCGCTGTCGAACTGACCGATGTCGAGCCCAAGCTCGCTCGCATAGCCGCGCAGGTCCTCGTCCTCGAGCGCCTTCTGCCGGTGAAAGAGAACCTCGTGCATCTCCCAGAACCGGCCGTGGAGCGCGGCGGCCTCCGCCGCCCGGGACGCCGCGAGCGCGTGCGGATGGATCTCGGTCAGCGGGAAATGCCGCCACGCGAAGCGCACATCCCCACCCAGCTCGGCCTCGACCAGCTCGATCGACCGGTAGGCCTGACGCGAGTACGGGCACTCGTAGTCGCCGTACTCGACGATAAGCCGCGCGGCGTCCGGCCCGCGAACATGATCCACGGCGTCTTCAAGCGGGGGGATCATCGACTGCTCGGGTGTCATCGCGGCGCGAACTCCTCGTGCTCAGCTCCGGCCGTTGTCGGCGCGGCGGGATCAAGCTCGTCGGGCCGGTTATAGCCGACTCCGATGTCGTGCTCCCCGATCCCGTCGAACCACGCGGCGCCAAACCTTCGGACGCTTACGACAAGGCGCACGCCCAAGGCGACGGCGAGCGCGGCGCCTTGCCAGAGCGGAATCGACCCACCTGTGTCGACCGCACAGCAACTTAGATGGGTGAGGGTCGCCGCTCCTGTCGTCATTCCGGGGCGAAGCCTCTCGGCTGAGAGGGTGACTTGTCCTCGCCTGGTTCCAGTGATCTGGGGCGCCGATAGAGCGAGCGCATCGGACCGTGGATCAGCCGGCCCTGGGCCGCAGTTCCTCGGGCGGGTTGCGGAGAACGATCGGCTGGCGCTTGGTCTTCTGAAGCACGAAGAACGCGGCCGTCCCCCACACGGCCGGGACCCACAGCGCGATCGCGTGGTAAACCAGGGTGGCCGCCGTGGCCACCGTCCCGCCCACGCCGTAGAGCACGAGCATGCCGACCATGCTGCCGTCGAGCACGCCGATCCCACCCGGCACCGGAATGAAGTTCGACAGGTAGCCGATCTGATACGCGAGCACCACCGGGGCGAGCGGCGGCACGTGGCCGGCGGCGGCAAAGCACGCGAACAGCACCGCGATGTCGAACCACAGGTAGCCGATCGCCCCGACGATCCGCCGGTCGGGATGGAACACCAGGCGCTCGGTATCACGCACGCTGGTCGCCGTCTCGGTCAGAAAGGCGTGCAACCGCCCAGGTCGTACCCGTTCCACGATCCGGTCGACGTACCGCGGCAACAGCAAGAACAGCACGAGTACGACCGCGCCGACCGCCGCCGGCACGACGCTGAGCAGCGGGTTGCTGGGACCGGGGAGGCCAAGAAACAGCCCCAGGCCGGCCAGGTACCTGTATCTGCTCCTGGTCGACGCCGGCGATCGAGGACGCATTCATCTTCACGTAGTCCGGTGTCTCGATCCCCACCCACACTTCAAGTACGCCGTCCTCGCGCATCCGGCACGCGGCGTTGTTCGGCTCCATCGGGGCATGCGCGAGGTACGGCAGCACGTAGGTCGCGTCGACGATTGAGGCCGCGTCGACCAGGGCCTGGTCGACGTCGCCGTCATCGCGAGCGTCAGCTCCTTCTCGCCCGACTCAAGCAGTCGCACGTGCTCGGCCAGGAGTTCGACGGTGCTCCGTCGCTCCGCGTTCGTGTCGTCCCACTCGACGACCAGGGCCCGCGGTCCGCGCTGCGCGTCGGCGACGCTTTCGCCGACGACGGCGACGCCCTCGTCGAGCGGGACGACCGCCCTCACCCCCGCCTCGGCTAGCGCCGCCTGGTCATCGACCGAGGCGACCTTCGCGCCGAATCTCGGCGGATGCAGCACAACCGCGGTCAGCATCCCCGGGAGGCTGACGTCGATCGTGAAATGAGTGGTACCGAGAATCTTCGGCACGGCATCGACCCGCAACCGCCGTTCGCGCCCGATCAGCTTGTAGTCGGCGGGATTCTTCGGCTCGACGCCATCAGGAACCGTAAGCTGCTCGGCCCGCGCCGCCAGCTCAGCGAAGGCGGCCTGCCGGCCGTTGCCATCACGCAATACGCCGTTCTCGACCCGGACCTGAACGGTCGGTACGTCCCATGCCTCGGCCGCCGCGGCCACGAGTCGCGCCCGCGCCTGAGCCGCGGCCAGCCGGTACCGCACCCAGTACCCCTTCATCGAATTGGACGCACCCGTGATCTGCAGGGCTCCGCCGGCGTCGGGATTTCCGTAAACGTTGCCGTTTGGTCCCGCTCCGTTCGCCGCGTTGACGACCCGGACCGAATCGAAATCGGCGTCGAGCTCTTCCGCGACGATCGTCGCCAGGCCGGTGTGGATTCCCTGGCCCATCTCGATCTGGCTCGAGTACGCGACGATCGTTCCGTCCTCGCGGATGCGAACGTACGGATGAACCGGGTCAGCCATCTCATCTGGCGTAAGCCGCTGTATGTCGACGTCCGACGGAGCCACCAGCGGCCCCGGATCACGGCCCGCGGCAAGCGTGCCGGCAGCCTCGTGGATGGCGGTCCGGATCCGCGGATAGGTGCCGCAGCGGCACAGATTGCCGCTCATCCACGCGTCGATCTTCACGTCCTCGGGTGACGGGTCTGAATCGAGCAACGACACCGCAGCCAGGGTCTGCCCCGGCTGGCAGTAACCGCACTGCACGACGTTGCCGCGGTGCCAGGCGTCGCGGACGGCGTCGACCACAGGCCCAGAGGCCCCCTCCACGGCCGTTATGACCAACGTTCGGCCGTCGTCTGGCAGGACTTCGTGTTCTTGCCGTCGACAGCCGGTGATAACACCTCAGAACACCGCGCGGTCATGCGCTCGTTGGTCGTTCCCGCCTCAGGTCATGCGCCGGTAGCGCCAGACGGAGAGCGGGATGAACACGACCAGCAGACCGGCAATCCAGGCGACTGCTCCGCCCAGCGAGGATGGTGTTCCGGGGACGAGGGCCAGGGAGCGGGCTGCGTTCGCCGTCAGGGTGACCGGGCTGACCTTTGCGATTGCCTGCAGCCAGGCGGGCAGGGTCGAGACCGGTACGAATACCGAACTCGCGAACACGAGCGGAAACAGGACCACGAAGCCGGCTGTTTGAGCTGCCTCGGCGCCGCGCACGGTGAGTGCAACGAAGGCGAAGATCCAGCTGAGCGCGAGCCCGAAGGCGCTGACGAGTGCGATGCAGCCGAGGGCCTGGGCGACGCCGGCCTGGAAGCGGAAGCCGATGATGTAGCCGACGATGATCATCAGCACGACGATCAGGACGTTGCGTACCAGGTCGGCGGCGGTGCGGCCAACGAGCACCGCGGACCGGGCCATCGGCATCGAACGGAAGCGGTCGATCACGCCGAGCTTCAAGTCCTCCGACAGGCCCACTGCGGTCTGGCTCGCCCGAAACGTCACCGACTGAACAAGGATGCCGGGCAGCAGGTAGTCGATGTAGCTCACGCCGGGAGGCAGTGAGTGGCTGATCGCGCCGCCGAACACATAGGTGAACAGCAGCACGAACATGATCGGCTCGATCGTCGAGAAGATCAGCAGATCCGGTTGGCGAACGAAGTGGCGCAGGTTGCGCCCGCTCACCACCCGCGCGTCGGTGACGTCGCCGCCAAGCTCTCGCGCCGAGAGGCGGGGTCCTCGCGCCGGCCGCCTTGGCGCGGCGCGCAGGGCTGAACGAGCGGCAATGACTGGAGTCGGGGTGGCACTTGGGCGGGAGGGTTTCTGCTGCCCGTTGCTGCTCGCGACGTCAGCCGTCGCTCCGTTCTCGCTCGGCGGCGCGCCGGTCAGCTGCAGGAACACGTCGTCGAGCGTCGGTCGTCGCAGCCCAAGATCGCTGACCGCGATCCCGGCCTTCCGGAGCGCCGAAGCTGCGTCCTCGATCATCTCAAGACCGTCTCGCGGTGCCGGAAGCGTCAGCTGCGCGAGCCGCTCGCCAGGTTCCGGCTCCCCGCACCCAATCCCGGTCAGCGCGGCCCGTGCCCTGTCCCGTTCGGCAGCGCTCACCAGCTCGAGTTCCAGGATCTGTCCGCCGACTCGGTCCTTGAGCTCGCTCCCCGTGCCCTGAGCGATGACCCGACCGTGGTCGATGACGGCGATTTGCTCGGCGAGCTACCCGACCCGAACCCCGCCGAACGATTCCGGCCGGCCAGAGGGCGCTGGCCACGGCGAACTGCTCCGACCTCCAACGAACGCCCGCACCGCGGACGGCCCCGTCATAGAGGGAATGTCGAGAAGTACGTAGAGACGAGCCGCCGGCGACGCCGGCGACCGCGGAACGGATCTCTGCCCCGATCGGAGCGCCGTCCTCGATGCGGCCGTCAGAAGCACGTCGCTGCTTCGTGTGCGATCGGTAGCCAGCGGCGCGGCTGACCACACGCTCGGTCTCGGACGGCGAGGAGCGGTGCAGGTCGCGGCCACCAGACTTCTGCTCCACGCCGAGGATCGGGAGTCCCACGCGTTGTGGACGACGCCCCTTCCGTCCGCTCACACAGAGAAAGCACGCGCCCTGCTTTTCGCGAGGAGCCCGTCTCCGCGTTGTCGCCTGCAAGGGTCTGCGGCGCTCCTGGCGCGGGTCTCCCTGCTCGCTTGGCCGCCGCCCGCTGCTGACCGAGAGCGCATGGGGGCGCGACCGCCCGACGATGACGAGGGCACAATCACCGGTTGGTCATGTTCGCCACCTCGTGGGCGGCCTCGATCAGGTCGCCGTCGAGCCGTCGGACGCGCAGTTGGCCGGTGAGATCCGGCGAGGCGCCGGGACCGCTGAGGCGCAGCGGTGCGGTCCGTGCCAGCCGGCGCAGGGCGGCGCCCTCCGCGGTGACCAGCTCAGCGTCGAACGTGACGAGCACGATCACGGCGGGCCCGGTCGTTCTCGCGGTCCTCTCGAGGGTCGAGAGTGGAGTATCGGCGCCGAGATAGAGGATGCGCCAACCGTGGGAGCGCAGAATTAGGCCGAAGGCGAGGAGGCTGATGTCGTGCTGCTCGCCGGGTGCGCAGGCCAGCAGGGCGAGGGGTCCCGCGCCGCGGCCCCAGAGCCGGGCGAGCGCGAGCAGCCGCCCCCGGATCAGATTGCTGGCGAAATGCTCCTGGCTGATCTCGACGCGGCCCTGCTCCCAACCGCGGCCGACGGCGATAAGCGTCGGCAGGATGAGATCGCGGACGAACGCCTCGAGCCCGAAAGCGGCCAGTCCGTCGTCCAGCGCGGCCTGAACGCCGGCTTCGTCGTAGGACTCGATCGCGCCTGTCAGGCGCGCCCTGGCGTCCTCGATCAGGCCGTCGGGCGAGGAAGCGGCCTCGAGCGCTGCGCGCGCCGCCTCGGCCGCGGACAGGCCCTCGTCCAGGGCGGACTATACACAACCTCTACAAACCCTTGACAGCACGTGGGCCGACCGTTACCTTTGTCGAGGCCCTGTAGAGAGTTTGTATAAGGACGATGATTCTCGTGCAGAAGGTTCATTCATTTGTCGGCGCCGCCCCTGAGGTCCGGGCGAAATCGCTGGTCCTGTCGGCAGCGTTCGTCTCGTTCGTGATCTCGGTCGTCCTGTGGTTCGGCGGCCAGCATGACCAGGGCATCTTCGTCGGGCTGTGGGTCCCCTCGATCCTGTCGGTCGGCGCCGTCGTCCTCCCACGGAGCGAGCGGTGAGCACAGCCGGCCTCTTCACCATCGGCCTGCTGGTCACGCTGATCGTCGCCGCAGCCATGGCTCTGCTCATTTACGCGGCGATCCTCGACGGCCGTGACGCGGCCGCCCGCCGGACGGCCGACCGCGAGCCGCCGCCACCCCGGCGCGCGGTCAACATCCTCCAGACCGCGCGCGCCGCGGGAAGCCTCGGCACCCTGGTCACCGCCATCGACCGGGCGGGACTGAGCGACGTGCTGGAGCACGCGGGCCCCTACACGGTGTTCGCGCCGAGCGATGAGGCGTTCGCGAGGCTGCCGGACGGAGCCGTTCAGTCCCTGCTGGCGGCTCCCGACACCCTCGCCGACGTCGTCAACTACCACCTCGTGCCGGGCCGGATGACGGCGGCGGACGTCGCCGGCCGGATCTCCGCCGAGACCCTCCAGGGCGAGGACCTGGCCATCTCCAACCACGGCGTGATCCGTATCGACGGCGCCCGCCTCGTCTCCGGCGACCTCGAAGCGTCAAACGGAGTCATCCATGTCATCGACCGCGTGCTACTGCCGGCACGCATCTGAAAGGAGTAACCGAAGGTGAACCCAATCAAACGCTACATCGCCGCTCTGGCGACGCTGGCGGCGATATCCGTCGCGATCCTGGCCCCGGCCAGCTCGGCCGCCAGCAGCCAGGGCAACATCGTGCAGACCGCGGCCGCGGCCGGCCAGTTCAAGACCCTGATCAAGCTCGCCAAAGTGGCCGGCCTGGCCAGCGCGCTCGAGAGCAAGGGCCCGCTGACCGTGTTCGCGCCGACCGACGCGGCATTCGCGAAGCTCCCCCGGGCGACCGTCACCGCGCTCGAGCACAACCGCGCCAAGCTGCGGGCGGTCCTGCTCTACCACGTGCTCAAGGGCAGGATCACCGCAGCCCAGCTCGTCAAGCGTCACTCCGTGAAGACGCTGAACGGGCAGTCGCTAACGGTGCGGGTGAAGAACGGTGTCGTCACGGTCGGCGGGATCCGCGTGATCAAGACGAACATCGCGGCCTCCAACGGCGTCATCCACGTCATCGACGGCGTCCTGATCCCGCGCTGAGCGATGACCAGCTCGCTGCTCGATACCGCGCTCGACCTCTCGGTCCTCGGCGGCTACACCAGCGTCGGCTACCGCATTCGCAGCCGTGGCTGGACCCCGCTGCCGCGGATGGAGGGCAAAGTGGTCTTGATCACCGGCGCGACCTCGGGCCTCGGGCTAGCGGCGGCGGACGGCTACGCCAGACTGGGGGCCACGGTCTGGCTGGCCGTCCGCAACCGCGAACGCGGCGAGGTTGCCCGGGCAACGATTCTCGAACACCTGAGCGAAGCGGACGTCCACCTCGGATTGTGCGACCTCAGCCGCCTGGACTCGGTGCGCCAGTTCGCCGAGCGCTTCACCGCCGAGGCGCCGCGCCTCGACGTCCTCGTCAACAACGCGGGCGTCCTCACCAAGGAGCGGGAGCTGTCGGCGGACGGGATCGAGCTCACGCTGGCCACCAACGTGACCGGGCCGTTCCTGCTCACCCAACTGCTGATCCCGGCGCTCGAGCACAGCGCTCCCTCCCGGATCGTCAACGTGTCCTCGGGCGGGATGTACACCCAGAAGCTCCGGGCCGACGATCTGCAGAGCGAGCAGGAGGACTTCGACGGGCCCACGGCGTATGCGCGGACCAAGCGCGCCGAGGTGGTCCTGAGCGAAATGTGGGCGCAGCGACTCGCCGGCACCGGCATCACGGTGCACGCCATGCACCCGGGCTGGGCCGACACTCCCGGAGTTCGGTCCTCGCTCCCCCGCTTTTACCGCGTGACCCGGCCGCTGCTGCGCAGCCCGCATCAGGGGGCCGACACGATCGTCTGGCTGGGCGCCGCCGGGGAGCCCCCGGAGACCTCGGGCGGGTTCTGGCACGACCGTCGCCGCCGCCCCACCCACCTCCTGCCCGGAACCCGGGAGACCGAGGTGGAGCGGGACCGCCTGTGGGCCGAGTGCGTCTCACTGAGTTCGACCCCTTCCAACTAAAGGAGCAGCCCGTGGCGCGATACCGAGCCAGCATCGACACCAGGTGGACATCTGAGGAGGCGTTCGCGTACCTGAGCGACTTCTCGACGAGCGCCGAGTGGGATCCCGGCGTCGTGGAGGCCGCGCGCGTCGGCGCCGGCGCGGTCGGCGAGGGGACCGAGTTTCGCCTCGTGGCGGAGTTCCTGGGGCGAAAGACACCGCTCACCTACCGGGTCATCGAATACGAGCCGCCGAGGGCGGTCACCTTCGTGGGCGAGAACGCAACCGTCGTCTCGCGTGACCGCATCACCCTCGAGACCACCGCTACCGGGACGCGGGTCACCTATGACGCCGAGCTCAGGCTGAAGGGCCTGCTCGGGGTGGCGGATCCGCTCCTCGCCCTGGCCTTCAACCGCGTCGGCGACCGCGCGCTGGCTGGGCTGCGCGAGGTGCTGGCCCATCCCGCTCCCGGAACGGTCGACGCCGCGGCATGAGCAGCCGCGTCCTGGTCACCGGCGCCACCGGGTTTATCGGCGGCATGCTCGCTGACCAGCTGGCCGCGGACGGCCACGACGTGCGTTGCCTGGTGCGAAGTGCCGCCGGCGCCCGCGCGCAGGCGCTCGAGCGCGCCGGCTTCGAACTCCACGTCGGCGACGCGCTGCGGCCCGACACCCTGCGCGGGGCCGGCCGCGGAATCGACGCGGCCTACTACCTGATCCACTCCATGGGACGGGGCGCCCCGAAGGATTTCGCGCCCCGCGAGCGCGCCGCCGCGGTGGGCTTCGGCCGGATGGCGCGGGACGAGGGGATCGAGCGCGTCATCTACCTCGGAGGGCTCGGCGATCGCCCCCACTCCAAGCATCTCCGCAGCCGACACGAAACGGCGCTGCTGCTCCGCCAACACGGGCCGCCACTCACCTATTTCCGAGCCGGGATGGTGGTCGGGCCGCAGAGCGAGTCCTACCGGACGCTGCGCTACCTCGTCCAGCGGCTACCGGCGATGATCGCGCCGGCCTGGCTTCAGAACCCGACCCAGCCGATCGCCGTTGCCGACACCCTGAGCTACCTGGTCAAGGCGCTCGAGGCGGATGCGTCCACGGGCCGGGATGTCCAGATCGGCGGTCCGGACGTGCTCACCTATGCCGAGATGCTCGACCGCATGGCCGAGGTCCTCGGACTCCACCACCGGCCTCGGATCCCGGTGCCGCTGATCACCCCGTGGCTTTCCTCGCTGTGGATCGGGCTGGTCACGCCGGTGGACCCGGGCGTGGCCAGGCCGCTGATCGAGGGCCTGGCCGTGCCGACGGTAATCAGCGACCCGTCGGGGATGGAGCTGTTCGACGTCGAGCCGGTGGGCTTCGAGGAGGCGCTGCGCCGGGCGGTGGCCGCAGACGCCGAGCTGGCGGCGGCATGAGGTTCCTCGAGCGCCTGTTCTCCTCGCGAGCCGCCCGGATCGGGATCGTCCTCGTGTGGCTGATCTTCGGCGGCCTGGGAGGCTCGTTCGCCCAGCGCTTCCAGAACGTCCAGAAGAACGAGGAGTCATCCTTCCTGCCCGGCTCCTCGGAATCGGTGAAGGAGCTGACCCTGGCCAAGCGCTTTCCCTCCGGCGAGCGCTTCACCGCGGTAACGGTCGTGCGCAGGGACGGAGGGCTCACGTCGGGCGACGTCGCGGCGGTCGAGCGCGTCCGCGGCTCGCTGGCCACGACTCCCCCGGTGACGGGCTCCCGCGCGGTGCTCGTCCGCGTCTCAGCCGATCACACCACGGCGCTGCTGATTGTCAACCTGAACCCCGGCGGCGACGTGACGCTCCTCAAGTCTTCGGTGGGCGATCGCCGAGGCCGGCGTCACCGTCAACGGCCAGAGCGCCGGCGTCCTGCCCGTGCTCGTGTTCGGAGCTGGCACCGATTACGCGCTGCTGCTCGTCGCCCGCTACCGCGAGGAGCTGCGCCGCCACGAGTCGCCGGTGCAGGCGATGCGCCAGGCGCTGCGCCGCGCCGGACCGGCCGTGGTGGCGTCAGGCTCGACGGTGATCGTCGCGCTGCTCTGCCTGTCGCTGGCCGAGGTCAACGGCACCAGTGGACTCGGGCCGATCGGCGCCATGGGCGTGGCGCTGGCCATGCTCGCGATGCTCACCCTGCTGCCGGCCGGGCTGGTCATCGGCGGCCGGCGCGCCTTCTGGCCCTTCATCCCGCGCCTCGGCTCCGAGGGCGCCGACGAGACGCACGGATTCTGGCGGCGAGTCGGGGAACGCGTCGCCGCCCGTCCCCGCCGCGTATGGGTTACCACCGCTGTGCTGCTCGGCGTGGGCTGCCTCGGGGTGGCGAGCTTCTCCAGCGGTCTGACCAACACCCAGGACTTCCGCGGCGCTGTCGAGTCCGTCCAGGGCCAGCAGCTGATCGCCAAGGCCTTCCCGGCCGGTCCAACGCACCCACCGACGTCGTTGTCCGCGACCTCGCGGCACTGCCGGCCGTGGAGCGGGCAATCCGCGCCGTGCCGGGCGTGGCCGCCGTCGGCGCCGTCGAGCTCGGAAGACCCGGAGCGAGATTCTCGGTGATCCTCACGCCGGATCCGTACTCAACCGAGGCGGAGAACCTGATCCCGCCGCGCACGCCGCCAGCCCCACGGCGCTGGTGGGCGGGCCGACGGCACAGCAGAAGGACTTCGACGTCGCCGCGGCCCACGACAATCGGCTCATCGTCCCGATCGTGCTGCTCGTCGTGTTCCTCATCCTCGTCCTGCTCCTGCGCGCGGTCACGCTGCCGCTGCTCCTGATCGCCACCGTGATCCTGTCCTTCGGCGCCGCCCTGGGCATCTCCGCCGTGATCTTCACGCACGTCTTCGGCTATCCGGGCGAGACCTCGACGCTGCCGCTCCTTGCCTTCATCTTCCTGGTCGCGCTCGGGGTCGACTACAACATATTCCTGATGGCGCGGACCCGGGAGGAAACGCTCCGCCACGGCCCTCGCCGCGGGATGCTGCGCGGCCTGGCCGTGACCGGCGGCGTCATCACCTCCGCCGGCATCGTCCTGGCCGGAACCTTCACGATGCTGGCCACGCTGCCGCTCAAGACGCTCACCGAGCTAGGGTTCACGATCGCCTTCGGCGTCCTGCTCGACGCGTTCGTCGTGCGCTCGGTGCTCGTACCGGCGCTTGTGTTCGACCTCGGCGCGCGCGTGTGGTGGCCGAGCGCGCAGGCCCACCGCAGACAGACTCCACATCCAGCCGACGCCGAGATCGCGGTAGAGCCGGTGCCCGAGATCCCAGACGTTGTGACGTAGCCGTGGAGAACGTGTGGGATTATCCGCGGCCGCCCGCTGTCGAGCCCTGTCCGCGCCACGTCCGAGTCGACCTCGCCGGACAAATCCTCGCCGACTCCGGCCATGCCCTGCGCGTACTCGAGACAAGCCACCCGCCGACGATCTACGTCCCGCGGGATGACGTGCGGGTCGATCTCCTGGTGCCCAGCCGACGGCCCTCCACTCGCTGCGAGTTCAAGGGCGCGGCCCGCGACCTCGACGCCCTCATCGGCAATCGGCGCTTCGAGGCGGTGGCCTGGACCTACCCCGAACCCTCCCTCGCCTACGAGGCGCTCAAAGACCACTTCGCCTTTTACCCCGGCCGGATCGACGCGGCCTGGCTCGACGACGAGCGCGTCCTAACGCAGGAGGGCGACTTCTACGGGGGATGGATCAGCGCTGATCTCATCGGCCCATTCAAAGGAGCGCCGTGCACATTGTGCTGGTGAGCCGACCCCGAGCAGTGGCCAGCTTGAACACACGATCCTATGCCTGAGCCCTGACTTCGCCGACTTCGACGCTGTCTATTCTCGCTGCGTCGCTGCCGGCGACTTGGGTCGCAAGGGCTTGGAGCGAGGCTGAGTCCTCGGTGTCGAATATGAGGATCGAGATGCCTTGGTCTTGTCCCAGAAGAATCCAGTAGCCGGCGACGAACCCTGGGGCGCCTGAGACGACCGGCACGAGTTCGGTGAGCGTAGTCGGCAGGGCGTCTCGGTCGGTGATCGTGGCCTTGATGACGACGGCGTGCATGGCGGTTCCTTTCGTTTTGTTGTGCGGACCGAGCGCGCTGAGGGAGCTCAACGCGCTCGACCGCTCGTCCTCTTCGGTACCGGCTAGCTCTTCGCGGCAGTTTCCGTCTGCTTCAGCGCGTCGCTCACCTCTTTGGTCAGCTCGTCGGTGGCGACGTTCAGATCGTGCTTGAAGGTCTTGGCGGACCGGATGAGCGCCCTTTCGACCCCCTGCGCGATCGTCGGTTCGCCGACCACGACCAGCGCGGCTTGGCCTGCGTCGAGCGCCTCCGCCGCCTCGTGGAGCTCCTTGCGCGGCAAGGTGCCGGAGCCGAACCACTCCGGGATCACGCGGTAGTACGGATCATCCACGCGCTTGACGATGTGGGGCTTGCCATCCTCCTTGTCGATGACCGCCGCGTCGAACTTGCCGATCATGTGATCCTTGTGCAACTGCTCGAACGCCTCGAGATCGAACTTGGCGTCCTCGAGATCGGTGTAGACCGCGGTGTAGAGCACAGAGTTATGAGCCATTGATCCTCCTAGGGCCGGGGTGTGGAATCTCGGCGGAGGATGAGGTCGCTCGGGATGAGCCGTCATCACGCAACTTGAGTGATTCGGAGCCGTCGGGGTCTAGCGCGCTCTCTTGCTGCTCGGCGAGGATCGGACCGGTGGCCAACGGCTGGGCGTCTGCGGTCGCGCTGGCAATGTGACGGCGCGGCGCCGGCAAAAACGCGGGACCGGCGGGTCGTCGTCGGATCGAGGAGCCACGGCCGGCGGCCAATAGCCCATGACCGCGGCGCTCTTGGGGATCATTTACGGGATTGCCTTATGAGGCCTACCAGGGAGTTCCACGGCGAAGCGGCCGAGGTCGCAGCCGCACCGCAAGAGGTTTGTCTGAGCCTGGTCGCCGCGGTCGATCGCTACCCGGACTGGTGCGCTCAAGTCATCCGAGACGTCGAGGTCCTCGACCGTGGCGTCGACGGTCAGCCGATCCGCGTGCGGATGACGATGCACATCGCCCGGGGCGGGTTCGTCAGGGAGTTCAATCTGTTTCTCGCGGTCGTCGTCGAGCCACCCGGGAGCGTGAGGCTGACCAGGGTGACGGACCATCCGACCAATCAGGAGTTCAACGCCACCTGGACGCTGCGGCCGGCCGCGAGCACACGCGTCGCGCTTGAACTCGACGCGAAGCTCCGAGTGCCCTGGTACATCCGTGCCGGCGGGATCGGTGACGCGATCGCGGAAGCCTTCGTCGGCGCTGCGTGCAGGAGGCTCTCGACCCCATCGCAGTAGGCGACCGGCCGCGTGCCCGCTTGGCCGGGACCGCGAATCGCGGGAGCACTCACGCTCAGGTCAGAGTGGCGCGGGGGCTCGCCATGCCGTCAGCGATGTCTCGCCTTCTTCGCAACGCCGTGGAGGCCCGGGATGATCTGACGGATCAACTGAGTGACCATCTTCGGAGTGATCACCATCGGGGCCTCTTGCCCGGCCGCTCGTTGATCGCCTTTACGGTTCATTCTCATGGGACGACATCGCAGCAGACACTTCTCTTCCAGCGGTCACGACCTCGCCGACAGCGGGCGCCGCGCGACCTCAGCCGCTTCGTCGACGGGAAGACCGAGGAGTCGGAGCACACCTTCGGCGTGGTGGATGTCGGCGTCCTTTGGGGCCTGCCCGTCGAGTACGGCTCGCATCACGGCAAGCAATGCACCGCCCGTGGCGTGCAGCGCGATCCGTTCGTGCGGCACGCTGAGGCGGCCGGACCTCACGCCAGCCCGCAGGCACCTCATAGACCCGGTCGGTGACCGGCCGGTACTGGATCAGCTCGAACACGTCCGTCCTGAGCACCACCGAGCCCGGCGTGACCGCGAGATTCTCCCCCACCTCGAACTTGCTCACGTCGACACTGGCCGGCAGGTGCGGTGAGTGCGTCACGTCATGCACAAGACGACCGCTGCCCCGCGCGAGATTCGCCCCGCCTTCGTCGATGCACTCCTTGAGCACCGCCGGGTTGGACCACGGGAAGTTCGTCGGCGCGAGCGCGTCGAACACGTTGCCGGCCGCAAACCGCGCCTGGCGCTCGGTCCGCCAATCGAGCTCCGCATCGGCGATCAGGCGGTCGACCGTCTCACCGGTGGCGAGGTAGGCCTGCATCAGACGATGAAACACGCAGTTGTCCTGCCATGCCCGATCGCCGAACCGGCGATCGCCCTTGGCCGGGCGAACCCCGGAGCGGCCGGCCGCCACGCGCGCCAGCTCTGCGCCCAGGGCGGTGGCGTCTCGAGCCGTACGGTGAGGATGGCGCGTCAGGCCGGCGACGGTGCGCGCGGCGGCCGCGGCTTGAGTAAGCGCCCGACCCCACCATCTTCGACCACGGCATCGGTGAGCATCACGTCGAGTCCCGATTGGGCGGCGAGCCGAAGGCCCGGGTCACGGTGCGGGTCTTGCGGCATTGGCTTTGAGCTGGCGGCCATGCTGGTCACGCCCCGGCTGGCGAATCGGCGGCGCTAACCAGCCGGCCGCGGACGGTGAGCTCGCAGGGGGTGCGGATCATGCCGAGCATGCCGTGGCTCATGCCGAGCTCGAACTGATCGGCGGACGCGGTGGCCTCAACTTCGAGCTCAGCGTCAACCGGTCGCAGCCTGGCGTCCACGTCAAGCGGGACACTCGTTCCCGCCGCGTAGAGCCGGCCGCTGACCGTCAGCCGCTCGCCGTCGGGCGTGGCGCCGTCGGAGACGAAGCGGACATGTGGATGGTTTTCGACGTCGAAGAAGTCGCTCGAGCGCAGGTGCTTGTCGCGCATGTTGTTGTTCGTGTTGAGACTCGCTGCGTCGATTGTTAGTTCGATCGCCGGCTCCTGGCGCAGATCAAGCGTCCCGTCGTAGCGTTCGAAGCGACCTCTCACGGTCATCATCCCCCAGAACGTGGGGGTGCGGAATTCGACCTGCGAACGCGTCGGGTCGATTCGCCACTGTGTCTTCTCGATGCTTTGTAGACCGGTTGGCTGGGGGGTGGTGGTGCTCATCGGTGTCTCCTTGAAATAGTCAGTTTCCATGTCCAGGCGTATTGCGAAAGCGCGTCGCTGACCATGTCGTCGTGATCCGAGCGCGGGACGTGGATCTCGAGCGAGCCGTCGATCAGAACCGCCTGCACGTGGTCACTCAGGCCCGTCTCGGCGACGGCGGCACGTGCCGCTTGTTCCGCCGCCCGGCGGCGCAGCTCCGGCTTGTACGGCTTGCCCACCGCGGTGAGTGGGATCTCGTCGATGATCTCGACGTGCTTGGGCGCCGCGGCGCGCTCCGGCGCGTGGTCGGCGGCCCAAGCTTCGAGCTCGTCGGGCGTGAGTCGACTCCCGGCGATCAGCGTGACGAACGCCACCGGCACCTCGCCCGCGTACGGATCGGGACGGCCCACGGCGGCCACTGCGGTGACCTCGGGGTGCTCCATGAGCGCGTCCTCGATGGTGGCCGGATCGATGTTGTGGCCGCCGCGGATGATCAGGTCCTTGGCGCGGCCGGCGAGCCGGATGAACCCGTCCCCGTCGACCGAGGCCAGGTCGCCGGTATCCAGCCAGCCGTCCTTGAGCTTCCCGTCGCCGCGCAGCTCCGTTTCGGAGTCTGTCCGGACCAGGTAGCCCGCGAAGATGTTGGGACCGCGTAGCACGAGCGTCCCGATTTCGCCCTCGGGCAGGAACGTCCACTCGCCGGTGGCTTCGTGAATCGCCACGGCGCATGCCTCCTGGTACGGCAGACGCTGCCCGACGGTCCCGGGGCGACCGGCTCCGGGCCAGCTGAGCGCGCTCGCGCAGGTGCCCTCGGTCAGCCCGTAGCCTTCGCACAGCGCGACGCCGGTACGGGCCTCGAAAGCCGCCGCGACGGCGGGCGGGAGCGGCGCGGCGCCGACGATCGGCATTTTCAGGCTCGAGATGTCGGAGTCGATCGGAACCTGAGCGAGCACCGCGTAGATCGTCGGGACTCCCGACATCGCTGCAATCCGGTATTGCTCGACGATCTTCCAGAAGGCCTGGAACAGAGGAATGTCCCGGTAGCCGAGCGGGCCGGCCCATACGACGTGCTGTCCTTTGATCAGCGGCCCCAGCACGGTCACGACCAGCGCGTTGGTGTGAAACAGCGGCAGCGCCGCGAAGATGACGCTGTCCTGGTCAAGGGCGTTGCTTGCCCGCGTCATCCACGCGTTGGACACCTCATTCTCATGCGTGCGTGCGGCCAGCTTCGGCGTGCCCGTCGTGCCGCCGGTGTGCAGGTAGCTCGCGACATCGCCCGCGGCGGGCGGCGGTGCCGGGAGGGCCGCGGCATCAGCGCGGACCATCTTGTCGGCGAGGTATGCGACCACCGTGTCGCCGAGCGGCTCGAGCGGGGGTGCTTGCACCGGCGCGGCCGTGGGACGCAGCGCGAGCAGCGCTCGGGCGCCCGTCTGCGCTGCGATCGCCCGCGCGCGGGCCGACACCTCCGAATCGAGTTCAGGTCCCGAGGCCACGATCAGCTGCGCGCCCGAGCGCCGCACCAGCTCGGTAGCGTGCTCCACCGTCAGGCCGGGGTTTATCGGGGCGTAGATCCCGATCGCCTCGGCGGCCAGCAGCAACGGCAGCATCTCGGCGCAGTTGACCGAGATCACCGCCACCGCGTCACCACGGCTCACTCCCAGCTCAGCCAGCACAGCTGCCGCTCGGTGCACGTCCCCCGCCAGCTCCGCGAATGTCCGTACGAACGGCGTGTGAAATGACTCGGCGTCGGGCAGCACGGACACGGCTGGGCGGTCGGGCCACAGCTCGGCTGCCCTGCGCACGAGCTCGTACGTGCTGGCGGGCAGGCCACGTTCGCTCAGCGGGACGCGCTCGACCGCCGCGAGGTCAGATGGCTCCTGAAAGGAGGGCCACAGCAGCTCGTTCTTTGTCGTCAACGCGCCCATGCCACTTCGACCTCCGTCTCCGGGGCGAGGTACTCCTCGGGCTCCTCGACCACGGTGTTGCGCAGCTCGCCGATCCCGTCGATTTCGACGCGTGCGACGTCTCCGACCTTGAGCAGCCCCTCCGGAAATGGCTGGCGCACGGCACCGATCCCGGCCGGCGTGCCGGTGGCGATGACGTCGCCTGGCTCGAGTGTGAACGCCGCGGACAGGTGCGCGATCTGCTGGAAGCAGTTGTAGATCATCTCGCGCGTGTTGCCGTCCTGGCGCAGCTCGTCGTTGACGTACGTGCGGATCGGGAGATCGTGCGGATCGCCGAGCTCGTCGGGGGTGACCAGCCAAGGTCCGAGCGGCCCATGGGTGTCGAACGACTTGCCCATCGTCATCGTCGGAGTGCGTATCTGCCAGTCGCGGACCGACACGTCGTCGGCGATCGTGTAGCCGGCGATCATCTCGTGCGCGCGCTCGACCGGAAGGTGTCGGCAGCGAGCGCCGATCACGACCGCGAGCTCACCCTCGTAGTCGAGCAGGCTCGATACCCGCGGCATGTGGACGTCGTCGTGTGGGCCGACGACGCAGGTGATTTGCTTGTTGAAGAACACCGGGTACCCCGGTGCTTCCATGCCGGACTCGGCGATGTGGTCGGGATAGTTGAGCCCGATGGCCAGATATTTCCGCGGCTGAACGGGCGCCAGCAGCCGGATGTCCTCGAGCGAGTACTGCTCGACCGGGTTGTCGCGATCGAGGACGTATCCGTCTTCCACGACTCCGTGGCGGGGCCCGGCGCCGGCATCAAAGCGACAGAGTCTCATCGCGCCGCCTCCGGGATCTCGACCGGGGCCTGCTCTGGCGCATACCCGCCGGCCATCGCCTTGGCGTGAATCTGCTCGAATGTCATACCGTCGGCATGGTCGGCAGCGATCCGATCGGGATCGACAAAGACGCCGATCGGGTTCGCCTTGAACTCATCCGACGTGCGCATCCATTCGGTCGACTTCGTCCAATCACCGAAGCAGTCCACTTGCAGTTCGACGTGGTTGCCGTCCGGATCGGCGTAGTAGTAGGACAGCGTCATCCCATGGTCTAAGCAGAGCGCCGGCGTGATCTCCTGCTCCTTCAGCCGCAGGTAGCTGGAGTTGAGCTCCTCGAAGCTCGCGTACTCGAACGCGGAGTGGTGCATGCCGGTGCGAGTTTCCTTCCCGGGGTCGTCGACGAAGTTCGGGAACGCGAGCAGCGCGACCCGATGGTTGGCCCCGTCGTTCGACAGCCACGCGCCACCCTCGAACTGGTGGATCACTTCGGCGCCGACGAGCGTGCCGTAGAAGTCGATCATTTCCTGCAGTTGGGTTGTCTTGAGGTTGACGTGGTGGAACTTGGGATGGATCACGGAGGTGGTGTCAGTCATGGGAGGGCTCCTGCGGTGGCGGTTGTGTAGGTCAGCTGAAGCTGGGTTTGAAGGTCGTCGAGAAGGTCAGGCAGCTCCCTGGGTGAGGGGCAGCTGCCGAACACGTAGAAGTCCGGTCGCACGAGCACGGCGTGGGCTTTGTGCTCGGTCAGCCACGCCGTGAGCCGCCCGTCCACATCGTGGACGCCGCCCGGCGCGGCCGGGTCAAGGGAGGCGACGCTCATGTCCAGCGCGTCGATCAGCGCACGCTGGTCGCTCGACAGCTCGCCGAGCGGGTCACCGGCCGCGACGATCAGCTGGAAGCCTCGCCCGATCACATCGTCGAAGAGCCCTTCCCGATCCCCGCGGCGAACCGCCCCCTGCACGCTCAGCGTGCCGGCGAGCGGATCCGAGCCGCCAGTTGCCCAATGCACTACGCCATCACGCAGCGGGGCGAGTTCGGGCGGTGGAGGCGGCTCGATCTGGCGCAGCAGCGCGTCGCGTTCGGCGGCCGCCTTCGGGTCCAGCTGGCACAGCACCTTCCCGAGCTCGATGGCTAGGCGGATGATCGCCTCGTTCTGGGGCTGGCGCTCGAGATCGATCGTGTTCAGCAGTCGCGGGGATGCCAGGCCGCGCAGCACGAGATCGAGCTTCCAGGCCAGGTTGGCGGCGTCTCGCAGGCCCGAGCACAGGCCCTGACCTAGGAACGGCGGGGTCAGGTGAGCCGCATCGCCCACGAGCAGGGCGCGCCCGCTGCGCATCTGGCCGGTCAGCATCGAGCGAAACTCGTAGACCGCGCTGCGCGTGAGCGGCCCGTCCTCCGGCCGGTACCACCGCTCGAGTACCGCCCACACCCGTTCCGGATCTTCGAAATCGGATGCCTGCTCGTGGGGTAGGAGCATGAACTCCCACCGCCGGTGCCGGGGGCCGCTCTGCACGACGGTGGTCGGGCGTACCGGGTCGCAGTGTTGGCTTGCGACCGGCAGGTGGGCGAAGGCCGCCATGTCGTGCGGCTCCGCATCCACGACAAGCCACCGCTCCTGAAAGCCGAGGTCCCGGCGCGTGATCCCGCTCGCTTCGCGCACGAACGAGTTGGCTCCGTCGGCGCCGACCACCCAGCGGGCGTTTACGGTGCGCGTGTCGGCGGTCAGAGCGAGCCTGCCGGGCTCGTCTTCGGTGACCCGCCGTAGCGTGAGCTCGACCCGCTCGTCGGACTGCAGGAGCCCTTCGGCCGCCCACCCGCGCTCGACCGTCACCCCGGCGGGGGTGCATGCGTGGTCGTCGATCGCCCGCTCGAGCTCCGGCTGGAAGAACATATAGTCGGCCTCCCACCCGGACGGCGCCGGGCTGCGGGGCTCGAACCGCAGGAGCAGCTCACCGTCGGCGCCGAACCAGCGGTAGTCGTCGACCGGAACCATCTCGTCGGCCAGCACGTCGGAGAGCCCGAGCGACTGCAGCAGCCGCATGATCTCGTGATCGAGGTGCACCGCGCGCGGGAGACGGTAGATCTCGGCGAAGCGCTCAAACGCCGCCACCCGATGCCCGGCGCGGCCGAGCATCGCGGCGAGCGCCTGCCCGACCGGGCCGTAGCCGACGATCGCGACGTCGAATTCCGGCTCGTGGGCGTTATCGATTGTCATTCTCATCTCCAGGTCTTCGTCTCGTTACTGAGGAACTCATCAGATATGACTTAGTCGTCATCACAAGTTCCCGGTGAGTCTCGGAGACGACTGGGTGAGCGGTCGTCACGCGTCTTGGGTGATCGTGCAGCGCGAGCACCGACATGTTCATCGCCGCCGTCATACCGGCGACCCGATCGCTGCCTCGATCGGACGAGCGAGGAGCTGGCTGAGCGCAGCGGCTAGCGCGCCCCGTGGGTCCTCGGACGCGGTCGCATGTCGCCAGGCGATGAAGCGGTCCGGCCGCACGAGGATCGCGCCGTCGGTTGTGATCTGACGGTGACGGATCCAGGCGCAGCGCGGGTCGTAGAGGTCGCCGTCGAGGTGGCCGATCCGCAGTGCGTCGAGCGGGAGGTTCTCCTCTGCCGCGAGCTGTCTGGCAGCTTCACACCAGGCTTCTCCGTCTTCCCCGGCGATGAGCAGGAAGCGTCCCGGCGGCACGAGGTCCTTGATTGCGCCGCGGTTACCGTGCTGGTCGTCGAGCCAGGCGTGGGGCAGGGGCGCGCCGGGTCGGGTTGAAGGCTGATAGACGCGTACGTCATCGATCGGGTCTGGCGCGCAGGCGCCGTCCGGCACGACGGCTGCGGACTCGTAGCTGTAGCCGTACTCGACGTTCAGCTCGCCGAACTCCATCGATTGGGCACGCATGGCGCGGAGCACGCTCGAACGAAGCTCTGCATCCTCGGGTCGGCCGCTCCACAGCCGCCGTAGCCGCGCCATGTTTTCCTCAGAGGTGCTCTCGGGGGACAGTCCAAGCGCCGTCCCGATCCCGAAGTGGTTGATGGCGTTCTCGAGGGAGCGCTGAACAGTTGCGCTGATCGACCGGCTTGCGCTCTGCCTCGTAGGTATCGAGCAGCTCCGGTGACGCGTCCCCGGCAAGCACGGAAGCGATCTTCCAGCACAGGTTTTGCGCATCGTGGATCGCGCTGGTCAGGCCCAGGCCGCCGGTCGGCGGATGCCGGTGCGCGGCGTCGCCGAGCAGGAACACGCGTCCCGCGCGGAACTCCGACGCGATCACTGCCTCGACCGACCACCGGGTGATCTTGTGGATCTCCATCGGCAGATCGCCGATGCCGAGCGCCCGGCGAGCGTCGGCTTCGACCTGGGCGTCGGACTGGGCGCAGTCGACCGGGTAATTGAGGTGAATGACCCACTCCTCGGAGTCAGGTCCCCAGTGGTCGGGCCCCATTGGCACCATCACCACCAGGACGCCGGCCTGGGGCGAGAAGATCCAGCGGATCAGGACGTCGGGATCCTTGGCCCAGCGCGAGAAGTCAGCCGAAACGTGCAGCGTCGCGGTCTGGGTGACCACGCCGAGGCCTTCATAGTCGACCCCGATCAGGCCGGGGATCCGCCGGCCGCCGTCGGCGCCGAGCAGATACTCGCAGTCCACCACGTACTCGCGACCGGAGGCGGTCTCCCCGATCAGAACGCGTACGCCCTCGCCGTCCTGTTCGAGATCGATGAGTTCGTGGCCGAAGCGGATCCGCCCAGGTGATAGTTCCTCCGCCCGAGCCTTCAACAGCGGCTCGAGGCGGATCTGCGGCAGGTTCAGCTGACGCCAGGGGCTCGCGGCACGCCAGAAGTCGTCCGCGCCGCCGGCGCCCCAGCTCTCCAGCCGTGCCAGGCGACGCCCGTATGCGGGATCGGGCCCGGTGAATCCCGCGTAGAACGCTGTGGCGGACATCTGCTGGGCCGAGGTGCTGCGCCGGGCGATCGCGTCCGCCACGCCCACGTCGTCGAGCACCTCCATCGCCCGCTGGTTCAGGACGTGCGCCTTCACCACTACTACGGCTCCAAGGACGGCATCCTGCTCGCGGTCATGGAACGAGGCGCCGAGCGCTTCTTCGCCGACCTGCCCGACTGGGACCGGCGGATCGGGCGGCCCGGCCAGCATTTGGCGAGGATCAGCTCGGCCGCCGTCGAGACGCTCGAGCGCCACCCAGACTTTCTTCGACTGCTGATCGTCTTTGCCGCTCAGCCGCCCACCGGCGGCGACGGGGAGATCCAGGCCGTCGTCGGGCGCGTCCGCGCGGTCGCCCTGCAACGGCTGCGCAGCCAGATCGCAATCGCCTTCGACGACGACGAGCGCAGCGCGACGACCGATCAACTCGCACGCTTCGCGCTCGCCACCCTCGACGGAGCCTTCCTCGCCTCGCAGGCCGACCCGAGCGTCACGGTTGAGCGGCTTCTGGAACCCCTCCCGCCCGCCCTCGTCGCGGCGCGCCGCGCACTCTCGGCCCGAGCCGGCTGACCCACGCGTCGAATCAGCCGGATTGGGTGACGACCACTCACCCAATTGGTGTCAACGATGGCGCCATGAGCCAACCAGTCGAGATTCCCGAGCTGCCTTCTGACCAGGCGATCGACCGGCTCGTCTCGCTGCTCGGACCCCTCGGGCGGATCGCCCAGCCGAAGATCTACGGTCTCGAGAACCTCCCCGCCGACGGCTCGCTGCTCGTGGGGAACCACACGATCTACGGCTTCTTGGACCTGCCGTTCATGATGGCAGAGGTCTGGAAGCGGCGCCGGCTCGTCATCCGCGGGCTCGGGGAGCACGCGCATGACGCGGTACCGGTGTGGCGCGATCTCTTGGCGGCGTGCGGGATGGTCCGCGGCACGCGAGACAACGTCCGCGCCCTGATGGGCGACCGGCAGACGATCCTCGTCTTCCCGGGCGGCGCCCGCGAGGTGAACAAGCGGCGCGGCCAGCAGTATCAGCTCCTCTGGAAGGAGCGCATCGGCTTCGCGCGGCTTGCCATCGAACAGGGTTATCCGGTCGTTCCCTTCGCGGCCGTGGGGGCCGACGACATGCTCGACGTGATCGTCGACCGGAACACGCCGATCTACGGCCAGCTGGCCGGCCTTTATGAAAAGCTGCTGGGCTTCCCAACCCCGCCGGTGGTCCGGGGGGTCGGGCCGACGCCGATCCCCCGCCTCGAGCGACTCTATTTCTGGTTCGGCGAGCCGGTCGACAGTGCTCGCTTCGGCAGCCGCTTCGACGACACCGAGGCCGCGCGCGACCTTCGCGACCAGGTCAGGCAGGCCATCCTGGTGGGGATTCAGTCCCTGCGTGACGAGCGCGACCAGGACCCGCACCGCAGCCTCCTCTCCCGGCTCCGCGGCCGCGGTGAGTAGCGGCCGCGGTCAGTCTTGCTCGACCACGAGGAGCGGGCAAGGCGGCTCGTCGACCAGCCGCTGGGCCGTGCCCTGTCCGAGGAGACGACCGAGCGGGCCGTGCTCGTGCGAACCGAGCACGAAGAGGTCGACCGAGCGTCCGTAGCGTCGCAGTTCGGCCGCCGCGTCGGCGGCTTCCTGTTCGGGGCCATCGTTACGGCCGGGCTGGCCGAGGAACCGGCCGCACTGTTGGAGCGAGCGGCGCCGATCGGGCGTCGCCGGGTGTTCGGCTCGCGAAGGCGAACGAGCTGCCGCTGCGCTCACCCCTGAGCCGCGGCCTGGCGACGGCGCGCTGTGGTCAGTCGGATCTGGATGCGGACGAGCCGGCTGTGCGGCGCAGACGCAGGTATGCGACGGCCCCCGGCAGGGTGGGAAGCCAGTAGGAAATCGTCCTATACCCCAGCACCGCAAGCGCAGCGAGCGAGGCCTTGACCCTGAAGCCCATGAAGGCGCCGATCATCCCGGCCTCGACCCCGCCGATGCCACCCGGGAGCGGCAGCACGTTCGCCGCGGTGCCGACGTAATAGCCCGTGACGAGCACCGCTCCGGGCGGTGAGTGACCGAAGGCGCGGTAGGACGCCCACAGCGCGCCGATATCAAAGCCCCAGTAGGCCACTGCCCCCAGCAGCGACGGATCCCGCCGTCTGATCATGGCGAGCGCGGCCAGCAGCCCGGCGCGAACTGAGCGCGGCACCTCGGCGGCGCGGTGCCACCACTTCGCCGGGCGCCCGCTCGAGCGCTCGGCTCGTCGCTCGAGAAACTCCGTCACCGCGCGGTCGGCGAACAGCGTCGACAGGGCGACGACGATGACGACGGATGCGAGGGCAGCGGGGACCAGGGTCAGACCAGCCGCGGCGGGACCGCTGAACAACCCGAACCAGAGGCCGAACCCGGCGATCGCAACGGCGGCGGCGTAGATGCCATAGGTCAGAACGCCGAAGCAGACCATGCCGTTCGCCGCCTCGGCGCCGGACACGCCGTAGACGCGAAGGCCCCACACCGTCACCGCAACCCCTCCCGCCCCGGCCGCCGCGACGAGCTTCGTGGCCGCCGCACCGGCGAAGGTGATCTCGGCGCTGCTGCTCCAATTGATCCGATTACCGGGCCTGGCGAATACGCCGCGGAACAGCGCCACCTCTCCGAACAGAGAACACGCCTCCAGTGCCACTCCGAGGGCGAGCCAGGCGATATGGCCTCGGCGCAGACGCCCGAGCGTCGGACCGAGACTCACGACGTGCGGTAGGACGTAATGGGCGAACGCCGCGGCGGCGAGCAGAGCGAAAACTGCGGTTATCGCCCGCCGGTGGCGTCGCCAGACCGAACCGTGACCGCCCCGCAGACGGCTGGTCGCGGCAGACATCTTGCCGCTTCCTACCGGATTTCGATCCGGTTGGTGACCTCGATCACTCCGTGCAGGTTCGCGCCATCCTCGGCTGCGGCCGCGCTCTCTGCCTGCTCCCTGGCGTAGCCCGTCAGAGTCAGGTGGCCGTGCGAAACCTTGACGTGGATGTGCGTGGACCGGATCCTGGGGTCCGCGCTCAGCGTGTCGAGGGCCGCGGCGCGGATCTCATCATCCGAGCGGCGTGGACCAACGGGCGGGCGCAACCTCAAGTCGTCGACGATCACGTTGAAGACGCCCTCGACGTGTCGCGCGTCGTGCGCCGCGGCGAGCCGCTCCGGGAGCGTTCCGACTGCCCCGCGTAGGACGACGGTGCCGATCTCATCGACCGATACGGCAATCAGCTCGGGATGTTTGATGCGCGGATCGTGGTCGAGCGCGGCTCTCACAGTTTCTTCTATGTGGGGATTGGTGAGCATGGTGGCGTCTCGGGACTCGAGGTGGGTGAAATTGTGTTCCGACAGTCTCGGTCCTGCGCGGGTGAGTGGTCATCATCCGCTTTGCGTGATTCAGCGGGCCAGTGACCCAATCACGCAAAGCGTGTGACGACAAGTCACCGCACGTGCGCCCATGCTTGCAGCGTGTCCATTAGCAACCCATGGCCTGAGGAGGACCACATGACCATCGGACTCAGTCTGTTCGCGATCATGGTCGGGGCGATCCTGAAGTTCGCCGTTACGGCGCAGCTGGCCGGCATCAGCCTCTCGACCGTCGGTGTCATCCTGATGGTGGTCGGCGTGATCGGTCTGCTCGTGAGCCTCTGGCTCATCCTGGCTCGCCGCGCCGCTCCGGAGTTCTGATCGCGAGGGCCGGCGTGCGCCTCAGCACGCCGGCCCTTCATCAGCGCCGCTCCCGGCCACTTTGGGTCCTCTCGCCGACCACCATTCGCGGAGGATGATCTGGATCGCGGCCGCCGTCGGGATTGCGAGCAGGACGCCCAGAATGCCGAGCAGCTCGGCGCCCACGAGCAGGCTGATGATCGTCACGAGGGGGTTCACGTTCACCGCTCGCCCGTATACGAGCGGTTGCACGACGTAGTCCTCGGCGCGTTGCCAGACGATGATGAACGCGATCCAGACGATCGTGGCGGTGGGAAAGCTGACTGCGACGGTGGCGAGCGCGACGACGATCGCGCCGAGCGTCGCGCCGACCAGCGGGACGAAGTCGAAGAAGCCCACGACGAGACCGAGCGCCAGCGCGTACGGGACGCCGAGGATCGAGAGGACGATCCAGGTGGCCAGGGTGGCCAGGACGCTGATGACGATGTTGCCGAGCGTGTACTTGGCCACGGCGTCCTTGATGTCGATGATCACCTGGCGGTAGCGCTGCTGGTGACGGCCGGTCAGTGACAGTCCGAGCTCGGAGTATTCCCGACCGTGCAGGACGAGCAGGAAGGTGACCGCGAGTACGGTGATGAGCTGCGCGAGGAAGCTGGCTGCGCCCACCGTGACGTCTTTCAACGGCCCGGCCGCTCTGGCGAGCAGCTCGGGCAGCCGGTGCGTGTCTCGCAGGAGCTTGGCCGTGATGTGATAGCGATTGTCGTAGTGCCGGAACGTCGCGTTGTGGCGGAGCTGCGCCGCGTAGTGCGGGGCGTCGTGCGAAAGCGTGTGCACTTCCCGGACGACGCTCGGGATGACTACGTAGCCGATCACGGCGACCAGTAGGGCCAGCATCACGTAGACGACGAGGATCACGACGGCGCGAGGCAGTCGGGTTCTGACCACCACAGCATCGACCACGGGAAACAGCGCGAGTGCGAAGAACAGGCTGATGGCGAGGAGCTGTATGACGCTGCGGAGCCTCCACAGCAGATACAGCGTGAGCGCCGTCGCAACGATCATGAGCACGATCCGCAGGACCCCACTCATGGGCGGCGCCGCCAAGCGGACACGCACAGGGTCAGAGCCGTTCGTGGAGCTCTGGCGTGTCACGCGCGGGGATGTTCGGGTCGGAGTCATGGCATCGACAGTGACGAAGGCCGGAATCCCAGGTGCACTGGGATTCCGGCCGTTCAGAAGCCGATCATCGATTGAGATGACGGCCCAGCTCGTGACCCGCCTCGCGGATCTGGAACGCTCGGACGATGTCGATGATCCCGGCGGTCATCGCCCAGACTCCGACGAAGATCAGCAGCGTATACGCGCGAACGACGAAGAACTGTCCGCTGACCCAGAACGCCATCCCGGTCATCAAGATGCCGGCGATCAGCGTCAGCCACCACAGACCGTTGATCGGCCGCTCGGAGAACGCCTGCACCATCCACATTACGCCGACGAGCAGGAACACGAAACCGAGGATGTCGGCGAACCCGACGAACGTGGCGGTGGGCTGGATCAGCGCCACGATGCCCGAGGCTGCCAGGAGCACGGAGAAGATCACCCAAACCCATCGGCGGGGCCGGTCGACCGCAGCGAGGACCGACTCCTGGGCTGCGAACAGCAGGAACATGAGTCCGGTGAGGATTCCGACCGTGGTGACCGATGCCTGATTGAACTTCAGCACCACGAGAGAGATCACGACCCAGAACACGCCGAGCGCCAGCTCGACCCACCAATACGAGGCCGCCTTCTCAAGCGCCGCCGCGGGTCCGAGGTTGGGGCCAAGCGGCATCTGGCCATTGGACGGTCCGACCTTTTGCTCGTCGGCGTGCGCAAACCGCTCGCGTGCCCGATCGCGCAGGGAACGCGACGAGGTCTTGTTCTGTGTGTACGACATTGCTTTACCTTTCTGTTGGTTTGTTTGTGTCATACGTCTACGCCTGGGCGGCCACCGGATGCTTCGCTGCGGACGGCCGGGCGATGCCAGCGACGGCGTAAGCGTCCGCTTCGTCGAGCGTTTCTCGCTCGAGCAGCGCCTGGGCAAGATGATCGAGCTGCTCACGGTGGTCGGTGAGCGTGCGCTGCGCCTCCTCAGCGCACTCGGTGAGGAGGCGTCTGACTTCATCGTCGATCAGCTCGAGCGTGTGCTGTGAGGTGGCGCCGGCGCCGTAGCTTTCCTCGCCGGAGCGCGAGAGCGCTGACACTGCCCCGATTTCTTCGGACATGCCCCACCGGCCGACCATCTGTCGCGCCAGCGAGGTTGCCTGCTCGAGGTCTGACTCCGGCCCCGTCGTGGTCTCGCCGTAGATCAGCTGCTCGGCGGCCCGTCCTCCGAGCATCCCGATGATCCGCCCGTGCAGGTAACTCTCGCCGTACCCGTAGCGATCGGACTCGGGGCTCTGGTAGGTGACTCCGAGCGCCTGGCCACGCGGGATGATCGAGATCTTGCGCACGGGATCAGCGCCGGGCTGGAGCATCCCCAGCAGGGCATGCCCGGATTCGTGGTACGCGGTGCGGCGGCGCTCCTCCTCTGAGATGACGATCCGCCGGGCGGCGCCGAGAGTGACCCGCTCCAGCGCATTAGTGAAGTCAGCGAGCGAAACTGACGACTCGCCTCGCCGGGCGGCGTTCAGAGCCGCCTCGTTGATCAGATTCTTCAAGTCGGCGCCCACCATTCCCGGCGTGCTGGCGGCGATGGCCTCCAGGTCCGACGGATCGTTTAGCGGGACGTTGCGCGTGTGCACCCGGAGGATCTTCAGGCGACCCTGCTGGTCGGGAGGGTTGACCGTGATCCGGCGATCGAACCGGCCGGCGCGCAGCAGCGCGGAATCGAGAATTTCCGGACGATTGGTCGCCGCGAGCACGATCACTCCCTCGCTTCCCGTGAACCCATCGATCTCGGTCAGGAGCTGGTTGAGGGTCTGTTCGCGCTCGTCGTTGGAACCGCTCATCGCGCCTGAGCTGCGCGAGCGCCCGATCGCGTCGAGCTCGTCGATGAAGATGATCGACGGCGCGTCGGCCTTGGCCTGCTCGAACAGGTCGCGCACGCGGCTGGCGCCCACCCCGACGACCATCTCCACGAACTCCGAGGCGGAGATCGAGTAGAAGGGCACGTTCGCTTCCCCCGCGACGGCGCGCGCCAGCAGCGTCTTGCCCGTCCCGGGCTGCCCACTCAGCAGCACACCGTGGGGGATCTCCGCGCCGATCCGGCGATAGCGCTCGGGCTCCTTCAGATAGTCGACGACCTCGGCCAGCTCGTCCTTGGCCTCGTCGATGCCGGCCACGTCGGCGAAGGTGGTCCGCTGGGCGCTGGCCTCGTACTTGTGGGCCTTGGAACGCCCCATGCTGAACATCCCACCGCCCTGACTCATCTGGCCCCAGTACCGCTGGATGATCCAGATCCAGAACCCGACCAGCAACAGGGTCGGCAGTACACCGCCGAGCAGCGTCAACAACAAGCCGGAGCTCGAGCTGACCGGCTTGGCCGAGACCACCGCGCCCTCACTCTCCAGTCGGCTGAGCAGGTTGTCATTGGCGAACGCCGGACGCTCAGTCTTGAAGTAGGGCGTGGCCGTCCCGTTCTGCGCCGGATAGGTGATCGAGTGGCGGAACGTCCCCTGGATGGTCGACCCTTGCGTCGTGACTGATGTCACGTTGCTCCGGTCGATCTGCGAGACGAAATAGCTGTAAGGGACGGTCACGCGCGCGGGAACCGACGGCTGATAAGCGAGGACCATGAGCCAGTCGAGGACTAGCAGCAGAGCGAGCAGCGCCCAGAGGCTGGGGCGCTTCGGCGGCGGACGCCACCCCGTCGTGTCCTGTGGCTTGCGTGCTCCTTCCACTCGCCAGGGTGGGGCGGTGCGTGCCGGCTGCTTCGACGTGGTCGAGTCGCTTCGATCGGACTGGTTGGGTTGACTGGCTGCTTGCGACATTGCTCGTTCCTCCGGTGCGAAGTGTGTGTCCGACAGCGTGTTCGTCAGAGCGGTGACGCGTCGTCACGCATTTCGGGTGATTGCGCTCAGGCGGGCAGCGGGGTCGGCTGTGCGCGGCGGGGGGCGCGGACCTCAATCACGCGATTCGCGTGATGACCGGTCATCGCAGGTGCGCTCATGCTCACCGGACGCGAAGTCTCCACCAAACACTAGGAGTGTTTCCATGTCCGACAACAGCTTCATCAGCGAGGAGATTCGAGCCACGCTCGAGCGCGATCAGCGCATCCCCCACCCAGCCGAGGTGGCCATCACAGAGCAACGCGGCACGGTAGTGCTGCGCGGCAGCGTCGGTTCCCCCCACCAGCGTCGAGCAGCCGTGAGGATCGCGCGGTCGGTGCCGGGCGTCGTCGCCGTCTACGACGAGCTCTGGGTCGACCCCCGGGACCGCTGGCAGGACAACGAAATCCGTGGTGTCGCACTGCAGGCGCTCATGGCGAGCGATGACGTACCCGCCGACCGGATTGACGTGATCGTCGCCAACGGTTGGTTGATCCTCAAGGGTGAGGTCGAGCACCAGTCCGAGAACAACGCCGCGTTTGAGACCGTCCGCCGGCTGCCCGGCGTCGGCGGGATCACCAACGAGATCAAGGTCGTCACCGCCGGCGTCGATGGCTGACCGGCGCAGGTTCGGACCGTCCAGCGCGAGGCTTGCAGGCGGCCCCGACGCCGTCGGCGCCGGGGCCGCCCCGCTATGAGCGGGGAACGACGACGCGAAGGGCGCCAGCGATCGCTTCGAACTGTCCGGGGAGGTTTCCATCGAGCTCCCCGTCGAGGGGAAGCCCGAGAGGATGCGAGCTGTCGACGCCGAGTCGTTCGACTTGCAGCGCCCGAACACCGGGAACCGTGCGATTGATGCCCAGCAGCAGAAACAGCCCGGCGCGAAGCATCTTCGGAGGGGAGACGTCCTCGACGGTTGTCCTCTCGCGCACGGCGTACACCGCCGCCGCCAGGTAGGTGAGGCGTCCGAGGCGACCGCGTACCGATGCGCGAGTGGCCAGCTTCGCGAAGTCGACGTTGAGCCAGACGGTCGCCCCGTGCGCGAAGTACCTCGGCGTCCCGCCGGGACGCGTGATACGGCCGAGGTCGACACGGGAGATCTCCCCGGTGCCCAGTAATCGAGCGGCCCGCCGCGGATTCAGCGGAATGTCGAGCGACCGCGCGAAATCGTTACCAGTCCCGAGGGGCAGGATGCCGAGCGGGTTCTCGGCGCCGGCCAGGTGACCGGCCACCGACCCGACGGTGCCGTCACCCCCGGCCGCGATGACCAGGCGTGGCTTCCCGTCCGGCGTACACAGCAGCTCGGGCAGTCGATCCAGATGCTCGATCTCGAGCTCCTCCGCCACAACAACTGCGTCCCTGTCGAGGGCGCGACGCGCATGCGCGAGCTTGCGGCTGCGGCCCGCGTGAGGGCTTATCACGAGCACGGCCTCCGTTGGCACCATTGGGATATCTCACCGGACGATCAAATGAGCGGTCATCACACGTTTTGCGTGATCTGTCGCCCAGGCCGCGATCCACCAGCTCGGCCAGGCAGCCGATTGGCCGTCCGGCGATGATCATCTGGAATGCGTGACGACCGGTCACCCCCGGAGTGATCACGCTCCGCTCTATGACCAAAAAACACATTGCATCCAACCAGCAGGCCACGGAGGTATGGAGTACCGACAACGTGATCGCCGTCTCATTCGACGACGATCGCAACGCCGAGACGGCGATGACGCTCCTCAAGGAGCTTGACGCGCAGGAGCGGATCGTCATCGAACGGGCCGTCGTCGTCGTGCGTCGCAACGACGGGCAAGTCGTCGAAGCGGACAGGACCGAATCGACGCTCATGCTCGGCACGGCCAGTGGAGGTGTCATCGGACTGCTGATCGGAATCATCGGGGGACCGCTCGGGATGCTCATCGGCGGCGCTGGCGGCCTCTACGCCGGCGCTCTGTTTGATATTCACGACGCCGGTGAGGCGGAGTCCGCGCTGGCCGGGATCTCCAGTTCGGTCAGGGTCGGGCGAACCGCGCTGCTAGCCGTGGTTACCGAGCAGAGCCCCGACGCGATCGACACGTCCATGTCCGGACTCGGTGGCACCGTGCTGCGCCGTTCGGTGGCCGATGTCGACGCTGAAGTCGCAGCTGCGGAGAAGGCTCAGCGCAAAGCCAGGTTGGAAGCCCGCAAAGAACTGATCCGCGGACGCCAACAGCACGACAAGGTCGCCGTTAGCGCAAAGATCGCGGAGCTTAAGGACAAGCTCCCTCGCACCCAACCACAGAGGAGAGACACGACTCCGTCAGACAAGATGAAGGACCAGGCCGAGACAGCCTGGGCCGACTACGACGCGCGTCTCACCTAATCAGCAAGGAGAGATCAGATGTTCATGACCCGGACACAGCAGTCACGTGCCCGTGTCGAGGCGCTCGAGATTTGGCGTGCGGCGGCTCACGTCGTCTCAACTCGGTGGGATCGATTCCTTCATGCCGAGCCGGAAATGCGAGTATTCGCGTTCGCGTCGTATGTGGCGGCGCTCGATTCCGAAGAGGCGGCAGCCGCAGACCTGGCGGCGATTGCACGTCCGGCAGCGGCGTAGGAACCCTCCGCGTGGACGAACATCCTCGTAACAGCCGATTGGGCGGATGAAACGAACGGACCCGCGCCGTTCGTTTCATGCGTCCAACCGCACGGCCAGCAACCGGTCGCGCCTCACCGGACCCACCGGTGTCGGGGAGTGCCGGTTGGACTACGCGTCGCTCACTGTCGTCTGGCCCGTCATCGCCAGATCATATCCGGACCCGCGCTCCGGCTTGCGCGTTCGCGCAAAGACCTGCCGCTCGGTGATCGTGCGCTCGGGCCGGCCGCGTCCGAGGAACGCGATGGCCCAGCGGACCAGTGTCGCCACTCGATTCTTGAAGCCGGTGAGGAACGCGAGGTGGACCACGAGCCAGAGCAGCCAGGCCACGGCTCCACCGACACGGAGCGGACCGAGCCACGCGACGGCGCGGAAGCGGGAGACCGTCGCCATCGTCCCGAGATCGTAGTAACGGAACTCGCGCATCGTGTTCTCGCCGCGGAGGCGCCGGACGATCGTCCGCGCCGCGTGGCGGCCCGATTGCATCGCAACTTCGGCGACGCCTGGCAGCCCGTCGAGGCTCATCAAATCACCGATGACGAACACCTCTCGTCGACGCCAGTGACCTTCGTGCCGAGCCGGGTTTCGACTCCGAGCCGCCGTAGGTCGCGGTGCGCGCGCCGCCGGAGTGACTCCGGGAAGGTCGGCAGGACGGTGTCGGCGGCGTCGAGCAGGATCACTCGCGCCTGCGCCGGGTCGAACGTCCGGAAGTTGCGCTTGAGCGCTCGGCGCGAGAGCTCAACGATCTGACCGGCGACTTCGACACCAGCAGGTCCCGCCCCGATGACCGCGACCGTCAGCCACCCATCCCGCTGTCTCTCGTCCTGCTCCCCCTCGGCCAGCTCGAATGCGCCGAAGATCCGGCCGCGCACCTCGAGCGCGTCGTCGATCGTCTTGAGGCCCGGGGCGTGCACGCCGAACTCATCGTGCCCGAAGTAAGACTGGCTAGCCCCGGCTGCGACGATCAGGGTGTCGTAGGCCACCCGAGTGCTCCTGCCAACCGCTTCGAGCGTCACCTCGCGTGCGTCCAGGTCCACGTCGACCACGTCGCCGAGCAGCACGCGCGTATCGGAGTGGCGGCGGAGGATGTCCCGGATCGGCGGGGCGATGTCGCCCGCGCCCACGATGCCGGTCGCCATCTGGTAGAGCAGCGGCTGGAAGAGGTGATGGTTGGTGCGGTCGATCACGGTCACGTCGACGGGGGCGCGCCGCAGGGCCTTAGCGGCGGCCAAGCCGCCGAAGCCAGAGCCGACTATGGCGACCCGGTACCTTCGGTTCGATGTGCTCATGGTGATCCTCGCCGGTTGTGTTGAGCCTCACGATGCCGTGTGATCGAGTGAGCAGTAATCACGCATTGCGGGTGATCGCGGGCGCGATCGTCCGCCGGTAGGGACGGAAATCACTCAAAGCGCATGACGACGAGTCACCCGGCCGCCCCGCAGTGTCCGGCAGACGATGCTCGAGGCGAATTCCAGCTCGAACGCCCCTCCGAGTCCGGACGCGGTCCTCCCGCCACTGGACGCGGACCAGCTCCGGGCCCTGCGGGAGGTCGGCTCCGAGTGGGGACAGAGTTCCAACGGACGGAGTCGCTCCCTCCCAATTGACCCGTCGCTCAGCCGCCAGCCCGAGCTGAGCCAGCCGACTCGAGGGGGCCGCCTCCTTCACGTCAACCCGGCGAGCGGCTCGCCAGACGAGCTGGAGGCGACGATCGATGAGGATGGCACGGGCCTTGATCCGAGAACGGTCGCCCGCCGGTTCCGCCGCGCCGTCCTCGGGCCGCCGCTCAAGAGCACCGCGATCGTGCAGGAGCGGATGAGGAAGCTGGTCGCGCTGCCGGTACTTTCGGCCGACGCGCTCTCATCGGTGGCCTACGGCCCGGAGGCCATGCTCGCCGTCCTTGTCCTCGCGGGCGGTCCCGGCCTCGGCTGGTCGCTGCCGATCTCGGGGGCGATCGCCTTCCTGATGCTGGCCATGGGAGTGTCCTACCGCCAGACGATCCGCGCCTATCCCCATGGTGGGGGTTCGTACATCGTTGCCAGCGCGAACCTCGGCCGGGTTCCCGGATTGCTGGCCGCAGCCGGACTGATCACCGACTACGTGCTGACGGTGGCCGTCTCAATCTCCTCCGGTCTCGCGGCCGTGACATCGGCCGTCCCGTCGCTGCAGGCGGCGGTCGTGCCGCTCGGACTCGCGCTCATAGCGTTTCTCCTGGCCGCCAACCTACGCGGTGTGCGCCAGGCGGGTGCGCTGTTCGCCGCGCCCACGTACGCGTTTATCTTCGCGATTGCGCTGCTGGTGATCGTCGCGTTCGTCGACGCGGGCCGACGTGGTTTTCACCCGGTGCCGCCTCCGGTCCTGCACGCTTCCCAGAGCGTCGGCGTGTTGCTTGTGCTGCGCGCCTTCGCCTCTGGCTCGACCGCAATGACGGGCATCGAGGCGATCTCCAACGCGGTGCCGGCGTTCAAGCCCGTCGAGTGGCGCAACGCGCGGACCACGCTGACCTGGATGATCGGGCTCCTCATCGCCATGTTCGTCGGGATCGTCGTCGTCGTCCACCTCGATGGAATCGTCCCCGAGCCCAGTCAGACAGTGCTTTCACAACTCGCGCACCTCGACTTCGGGAGCGGGCCACTTTACGTCTACACGCAGGCGGCGACCGCGCTGGTGCTCCTGCTGGCCGCCGACACCGCGTACAACGACTTCCCGCGCGTGATGTTCCTGCTCGCACGAGACCGCTTCGCACCCAGGCCGTTCCTGAAGATGGGCGATCGCCTTGCCTTCAATAACGGGATCGTCTTCCTGTCGATCGTGGCGGCGCTCGTGTTCATCGCGTTCAGCGGCAACACGAGCTCGTTGATCCCGCTGTATGCAGTAGGCGTGTTTCTCGCGTTCACCCTTTCACAGGCCGGGATGGTCGTGCACTGGTGGCGCCAGCGGGGAGCGCGTTGGCGCGCGAGCATTGCGATCAACGCAACGGGCTGCGCAATGTCGGCGATCGTGTTCCTCATCGCCGCCTTCACCAAGTTCACCGCCGGCGCCTGGGTGTCGCTGCTGATCGTGATCACCTTCACCGGCGTGGCCCTGCTCACCCGCCGCCACTTCGACCGCGTCGCCGGCGCCATCGCGCTCAGCGTCTCGGGACCGCGGGATGGCGAGAGCGAGGAGACGCCCACCGAGATCTCCAACCTCACCATCGTTCCGATGGCGCATCTGGACCGGGTGAGCATGCGCGCCCTCGCCTACGCAGTCTCGCTGGGTCAGCCCGTGATCGCGCTGCACGTCAGCCCCACCACCGAGGAGTCCGAGCGCTTCTACCAGTACTGGACCGCCTGGGGCAACCACGTGCCGCTCGAGCTCATCCAGTCTCCTTACCGCGCCGTCATCCCGCCAACGGTCGCCTACATCGAATCGCTCCACGCGCAGCGACCCGACCTCACCTTGACCGTGGTTGTTCCGGATCTCGCCCTTCATCATCGTTGGCAGAGGCTGCTGCACGAGGACACGGCGGTTCGGCTACGCCACGCCCTCGCACCGCTTTCGAAGGTCGTCGTCACCAGCGTTCCGTTCCACGTCTAGCGAGACCCGGCTGCTACCGCTGGATGAATGATCGGGGTTAGGCGGCGATTCTGAGGCCGCCGGGGGTGCGGCTTACGCCGACGGCGACGGCCCCGGCGTGGGTGACGCTTGCGGCGAGGAGGTGTTGGGATCGGTGTTGAGGTGATAGATGGCGTAGGCGGCCTGTGTGGGGGTGAGGCGGTGCTGAGCGCGGACGCGGAGGATCGCGTCGGCGAGGCGGGCGCGTTGTTGCGGGCTGTCGACTTGGTCTGTCACCGCGCGGCGCTCGTCCCAGCCGTGGTTGGGAATCGTCCTCGGCGACGGCATCGCGCAGTCGTTGCAGTTCGCGGGTGATGAGCTCCGGGAGCTTGACGTGCAGGCAGAGGTCGACCGTTGGTAGGTCGAAGAGGCTTTCCCAGAGGATCTCGAGCGCCTGCTCGGAGAGGCCGACGAGGTCGTGGGCGGCGTCGTGGGCGAGGGCGGCGATATGTGCGCGCGCGAGATGGTCCTCGGAGGGCCCGCGCTGCTGGCCGCAGCACCGTTTGGTCTTGCGGCCTGAGCCGCAGGGACAGGGATCGTTGTCCGGGTCCAGGCACTTGGCGCCTCCTCGTTGCGGTCGGGGAAGGGTCTCGCCCGTGCCGGTCAGAACCGGGTTATTTGCATCCCACCGCCTTGAGAGGATTTGCCTGCTCGCGGATGGCTTTCTGACCTGGTGGAGGTTTGATTGCTGACGCTTGCGGCCGGTCAGGTGGAGTGTCTGCGGGACGCGGTGCTCCCGGCGGAGTGCGCGAATTGCCGGAGGATCTCGCGCGGACGGATCGGGTGCTGGCCGACGAGACGTTGTTGTGCCGATCGCGCTGGCGGCAGGCGGCTAGGCACCCTCAGTTCCTCCGCCGCGGCTTGTGTCAGTTTGGCGCGACGTCGTTCCGCTGGTGGGAGCTGGTGGCCGGCCATACGCTGCTCGGCGCCGCGTCGGATCCGCCCGGAGTCTCTTGACGTCGATGTGGGTTAGCGCCTGCTGGAGCAACTCGTGGCGCCGCGCAGACTCGAGGCCGTGCGGAACGCGTTAAGCAATCACGATCCGAATCAAGAGTCCGGGCCTGATCGATCGGCGGCCCTCAGCCTGTCAGGAGAGGCATCCGGCTTCGCTAGAGGAAATTGGCTAAACAACTTCCGCAGAATCGGCGGTCAGGAGACAAAGCGCTGGACCGTGTCCCGCAGCAGATGCTGGGCACGCATCGGGGAGGCATGCCTCGGCTGACCGACCTCGAGCAGATCATCCGGGCGCCGGTTGTCAGGAGGCGCAGCGATCTGCTCGAGGCGGGCAGCTCGGATACTACGCAGCCAATGCCCTTTGCTTGGCGCTCTTGAACTCCTCGTCGCTGAGGATCCCGCGATCCCTCAGGACCTCGAGCTCGGCGACGTCGTCGTCTGGTGACGGCCGCGCGCTGGTGATCGGCTGGCTCTTGGTCTTGGCGCGCTGGACCTCGTCGTCGGTGAGTACCCTGCGAGCCCTCAGGTCCTCGACGTCGGCGATGAACGCCCTTTCTTGTAGGCGCTCCTGGCTCACCTCGTGAGCCTTCATCTTGTCGCCCCGCGCGATCACGTAGACGAGCACTCCCAACAGGGGGAGGAGAACGATCAGCACGACCCAGCCGGCTTTCGCCCAGCCTGATAGATCGTGGCTGCGAAACACGTCAACTACGACAGTGACAGCCAGCCAGATCCAGAGGATCAGCAGCGCAAACTCCAAAACGGTGAGCAGCGCCTGACCGAAGGTATATGTCGCAAGCAGCTCCATCTAGCCTCTTTAGGTTGTGGTGGCGTCCGGACGGTGGAGATCCAGCCGGCGCCATGTCAGGTGACTGCAGGATCAAACGGCCCGCTGTGAGCTGTCGTCACTCACTTTGCGCGATTGAGTAACCGCCACCGATGCGTGACTCAGGCGGCGCGCCCGGGAGGCTAATTCGGCCGTTGCCGCTAGCGGCGCCGGTGAGATGGCGCGAGGAGCCCGAGCTCTCGAGCGCGGTCAACGGCCTCAGCGCGACCGTGGACGCCGAGCTTGGCGTAGATGTGGCGCAGGTGCGTCCTGACCGTGTTCGTCGACACGAACAGCTCGCTGGCGATCTCCGGCGTCCTCAGGTTGGTCGGCAGGTAGCGGACGACGCGAAGCTCGGCCTCACTGAGCTCGTCGACGTTCCCCGCTGGCGCCCCGCCGTGCGGTACGGCACCGGCCAGCACGTCGAGGACGGCTCGCCGAAGCGCGGGATGTGCGGTGCGCCGCCCTGACGGGAGATCGAGCAGCGGCTGGACGGGGACGAGGATGAACGGCAGGAGGACACCCTCCGGTTCGGCGAGGTCAAGCGCGCGTTCTACGGAAGCTTCCGCCGCGCGCTGGTCTCCGAGCTGCTCGCGGGCCACTGCATCGAGCAGCTGCGCCTCCGTCCTCATCGATGGCCCATGAAGCACCGGAGCGGAACCGTCGAGCACCGGGGCGAGTACCTCGATCGCATGTTCCGGCTCACCTTGTGAGAGATGGACGACGGCAGCGGCCGCGCGCATGTCGCCGACATTGCGCTCCTCGTCCCTGACATCATCGAGCGCCGCGCGCGCGGCAGACAGCTCCCCCATGCGTGCTTCCGTTTGCACCAGACGCGCCCGCACGACCGGCCCGAACGCGTGCTCGCCGACCAGCAGACCCTCCATCTGCGTCGCGGAGTGGAGCGCCGCCAGCGCCTCTGCAAGTGAGCCGCGTGCGAGGCAGAGAAGCGCTCGGGCATAGTCCACGATCAGCTCGGTGCCGGGTTCACCCCCCGGACGCACCGCGCGCCCCGCGCGCTCGAGCCATTGCTCAGCCTCGTCGAGTCGCCCCAGCCAGAGCAGCGCCATCGCGCCGGTCGCCAGAGCGGTGACAACCACTGGGTCATCGCCCCAGCCGTGCGCATCGACAATTCGCACGGCCTCCTGGCTCAGCGCAAGCCCCGCGGAGAGCGAGAGGCCGGTCAACGGGCCCGCGATCCCGAGGTGAGCGAGACACGGGATCTCGAGCCAGGGTCGTCCCGCGCGGCGCGCCAGCGCCAGCCCCTGCTCGAGGTCGCGCCGGGCATCCTCCAGCCGCGATGACCAAAGCTCGGCCACTCCCAGGTTCTGGAACGCGACACACCTGATCTCCTCGCCGAGGGCACCCTCCCCGGGCGGTTGCGCGGCCAGCGCCACCTCCAACAACGGCCGCATCTCCAGCACCTTCTCGAGATCACCATGCCAGCGCGCGAGCGCGAGCCTCAGCGCGGCCAGCAGTACGTCAAAGCCCGGCCTACGACCCGCGGGAACGGCGTCGGCCATTCGGCCCGCGAGATCCAGATAAGCCCGGCTCTTGTCGAGTGCACCGTCCAGCAGGCGCGCGGTGGCGGATACGAGCGCGAGCTCCGGATCGGCAGCCGCCACATCGGCAGGAAACGCGCTCAACACGTGGCAAACCGTTCCCCAGCCGCCGTCGAAGGCCAAATCGATGTGATGGTCCGCCAGCAGGCGGGACGCAAGGCTCCAGTCACGCGCCGCCTGGGCGTGGCGGATCGCCTCCACGACGAACCCCTGCTGCTCGTGCCACTCGGCAGCCGCCCGGTGCAATGACCCAACAAGCGTTGGGCTGGCTCGCCGCAGCTCCAGCTGAAGCAAATCCGCGAAAAGACGGTGGTACCGAAACCAGAACCGCCTCGCGTCCAGGGAGGTCACGAACGCGTTGGCATCCTCGAGCCCCTGCAACATCCGCTCGGCACCCGAGCCGCCGGTAAGGAAATCGGCCAGGGGACCACACACCCGCTCGAGTACCGACGTGCGCAACAGCATCTCGCGCACCTCTGCCGGCTGGCGCTCCAGGACCTCCGCCAGCAGATACCCGGCCACGTTGCGCTCGCTGCCCGAGAACTCTGTGATAAAGCGCTCCGGGTCCGGTTGCTGCGCCAGCGAGATCGCGGCCAACCGCAAGCCGGCCGCCCACCCCTCCGTCTGTTCATAGAGCAGCGACGCCGCCCCATCGGAGACCGCGATCCCGTCCGCTCGGAGCAGCTCCACCGTCTCCTCCACCGAGAAGCGCAGATCAGGAGCCCGCAGCTCCGTGAGCCGACCGGATAGACGCAGGCGATGAAGGCCGAGGCGCGGGTCTTCACGCGTGGCCAAGACCACGCGTAACGGCGACGGGAGGCTGGCCAGGAGCAGCTCGAGCCATGCCAGCGCGTCGGCCGACTCGAGCTCGTGTAGATCGTCGATGACCAGCACGGCCGGGTCCTCCAGCAGCTCAAGATCGGCGAGGAGCTGCTCGACGACGGCTCGGCCGCGGAACGTCGGCGCCGGCGCGACGCGCTCCACGACGTCGACCGCACTGGCGAGCGCGTCAATCACCGCGAGCCAGAAACGCTGGGCGTCCCGCTCGGCACGCTCGACCGACACCCATCCCGCCCGATCCTCCAGGCCCGCCGCCTCGATCCACGAGCGCAGCAGCACCGTCTTACCGCTTCCGGCCGGTGCACAGACCAGCACCACCGCACCGCCTTCCGGCGCTGACAAACGATCGTACAGCCCATCCCGCCGGACCAGGCGTCGTGCTGCCACCGTCGGCCGGGGAATCGCCCGCCGAGTTCCCGGAACACCCAGTGTCATGCTCGGAATGTCACGTCGCGTCGTAGCGTCAGAACAAGCCTCTCACAATGGGTCAACGGCGGCTACGGGACGGTGCGAGGAGCCCGAGCCCGCGGGCGCGCACGACCGCCTCGGCACGGTTGTGAACACCGAGCTTGGCGTAGATGTGGCGCAGGTGGGTCCTGATCGTGTTCGTCGAGACGAACAGCTCGGAGGCGATCTCCGGCGCCCGGAGGTTGCTCGGCAGATACCGGATGACGCGCACCTCTGCGGCACTGAGCTCATCCAGCAGGGGAGCGGGCTCGTCCTGCGGCTTGGCAGACTGACCAGCGCGCACGTCGCGGATCGTTGACAGGAACACGGCGTGGGCAGTTCGATGCCGCGGATAACGCTCCAGAAGGTCCTCGACCGGGATGATCGTGAAGGGCAGGATCAGCCCCTCGGGATGAGGGACTCGACCGAGCCCTCCGTAACCGGCCCGAGCAGCTCGATCGCTTTCTCCGGGCTGCCCTCGGCAAGAGAGATCGCGGCCGCAGGGATTCGCACGTCGGCCCGGTCGCGGTCCTGCTCGGCGATGCTGTCGAGCGCGGCGCGGGCATCGGACAGCCCGCCCGTCCGGACCTCCGTCAGCATGATGCGCGCGCGCAGGTCGACCATGAGCGCGTGCTCGCCGGCGAGCATCCCTTGGATCCTCTCCCCGTTCCGGAACTCGGCCAGCGCGTCCTCGAGCCGGCCTTGACCGGAGTAGAGCAGGCCGCGCGCGTGGTGCAGGGCCAGCTCCGTCCCCGGATCTCCTCCCGAGCGGAGCGCCAGCCCAGCCCGCTCGAGCCACTGCTCGGCTTCGTCGAACCGTCCCAGCCAGGCCAGTGAGCCTGCGCCGATGGCAAAGGCGAGCGCAACAATCGGATTGGTGGCCAGCCCGTGGGCCTCGGCGATCGTTACGGCCTCCTCGCTGAGGGCAAGCGCGGCCGACGCCGACAGCCCGCTGAGCGGGGCGGCGATTGCCAGGTGCGCAAGGCAACCGATCTCCAGGTAGGGACGCCTTGTCTGCCGTGCCAGTGCGAGTCCTTCCTCCAGACGGCGGCGCGCGTCCGTCAACCGCAGGGACCACAGCTCCGTGGTGCCGAGCGTCATCAGCGCCAGGGCGCGAATATCGTCGCTACGGCCGGCCACATTCGGCGGCTGGCCGTCGAGCGCCGATTCGAGCGAGCGCATCGCCTGCACGCCGCTGACGAGATCGCCGCGCTGGCGAGCCAGCGCGAGGCGGACGCTCGCCAGGTGGAGGCCGAACAGTTTCTGGCGGTCCTCCGGCACGGCCTCCGCGATCCGCTCGGCCACGGCGACGTATGCGTCTGCCTCGTCGAGTGCACCGTCGCGGAGCCGAACGCCGGCGAACACGACCGCGAGCTCGGGATCGGCGGCCGAGACCCGCGCCGGGAAGGATCCAGCAGCGCGCGACGCGTGGCCAGACAGCTTGTGCAAGATCCCCCCGGCGCCCGACGCCGCCCGTGAGGTGGTCGGCCAGCGTCCCGCTGACACGCTCGAGCAGCGAGGTGTAGAGCAGACGTTCACGTGCCTGCGCCGGCTGGCGCTCGAGTACCTCGGCCAGGAGATAGGCCGCCACCGTGCTCGCTCAGCTCAGCGAGCAGTCCGGGCGGGACCTAGTCGCCTTCCAGGACCACGCGTACCGGCCCAACATTTCCTCGTTCGGGCTCGGCGCCGGAGAGGGACGCACCGTCGACCGCCGCACTCACCGTCGATGTTTGCCCGAACCCGCCTTAGCGTCAGCCGGTGACGCACGAGGGCCGTACCCGGCACCGCGCGTGGCTGGCCTTCGGCTTCCCCGAGGAGTTCGCGGGACCTCGGCTTGGGCACCGCAGGCGGTTCTCCGAAATTCTCGGCACGTTCCTGTTAGTGCTCGCGGCCTCCGCGGGTTGCTGCACGGCAATGCCCAGGTCAGCCTGGCGGCCGCGGTGGTCGCCCCGGGACTGACGGTCCTCGCGTTCATCCCGTTCATGGGCGCGGTCTCGGGCGCCCATCTCGACCCCGGTGGTGCCGGTCACGTTCGCGCTGCGCGGGGATTTCCCGTGATATCGAGGGTCCTTTACGCGTTGGCGCAGTTGCTCGGAGCGACGCTTGCGGGCCTTTCCTGCTGGGCCTCTTCGGCAACGTCGACACCTCCGCGCCACCCTGCCCGAACCGGGCTACCACTCCCGTCAGTGGGGCGTACGTGGCCGGCCCGCTGCTCGGAAGCCTCATCGCCGTCGGCTGTGCGTGGATCCTGCGAGGCCGGGGAGACGATGCCGCGACGCGGGCAGCGGCGACAGGAACCCTGGACAACCTCGTCTCACCTCGTCATTCGAGGCATTAGCACATGCCTCAGGACAAGGCAACGAAGCCCGAGCGCGGTGAAATGGCAATTGATGCGAAGACGACGTCGCTGAGAACGACTTGCGCGGCATCCGCGGGAGTCTTGCTCTATCGGACGTGCTCGATCGACTCCGACGGCAAAACACGACTCTTGCCCGCAGCGTCCTCCCCACTGGTCCGACGCGGGACAGGGACGCCCTGTCGGGTGCGTCGCCTACGCGGCTTCGCGGCCTGAGGCGTGGGCGGCTCGCGGGACCGAAAGCACAATCACCGCCGCCCTTCCTGAGGCCAGCATCTGCAGACGGGCGTGCGGTCGTTGCGCAGCGGGCCGTGCTGGCTCGTGGTCGGAGAGCCGACCAAGGGCGCCGGCCACCATCGGGCAGATCCCGCCACGCTCGGCCATCGCGGCGGCGTGGCGAACGCTGAAGCCTATCTGGGTCATCGCCCTCGACCATTCGAGGTACAGGAGCCTCACTCGGTGCGCCGAACCGGGGACCGCACCGCGGCTGCCGGTGCGGGCTCCGGTCCAGAATGCCTGCAAAAGGGGGGGTTTTGCCGGCTCGCGGGAGGCTGGCCACTCGGGGATTGGGCAGTTACTGCCCAATCACTGCCCACTGCGAAGAGGATTTGGCCGAACAAAAAACCCCGCATTTGCGGGGTTTTTTGAGTCGGGGCGCCCGGATTTGAACCGGGGACCTCACCGAGCCGAATTATGGGCGAAATCTGGGGGCGCGGTAGGAAGTACCTGCAAATCGATGAGTTCCGGTGTGGCTTCACCTCCTTTCAGATCCTCGGATAATGCGGTGGATTCCCGGGGTTTCGGCAGGGAGATCGATTCCCTGCCAAATGACGAGGACGCTGACGCCGGCTCCCTCGTCATCTCCCCAGCCCGCTGCGCAGCCACCGCGCGGGCGGCGCTCCACGTGCCGAACAAGCGTGTGACGACACTCGCCGCAGGCCACTCTCCTTGGGCGACGCGTGCGAGCGCGTCTCCCCCACGCCGACGCGCGTGGGTGCTCGACCAGTCGTATGACGTCGCCAGCCGGCCGTAGCGGCCGAGCCAGTCGCGCATCGCGGCGAGTACCCGTTCGGGGGTCCAACGCCGCTCGATCGCCCCGGGGTGGCAGGCCTTGCAGTAGGCGTAGGCGTCGCCCTTGCCGTTGCGCGGCTGGGTGTACGCGCCACAGCCGCGGGCCGTCGGTTGTAAGCAGCCCACAATTCCGAGATCGCCGGGGGTGACGGGCCACGCGGTCGGCGCGACTATTGCAACCGTGGCGAAGCGCAACTCGGCCTCGACCGTCTCAGGCGAACAGAGCGATCGTCAGCTGTCGGCCGGCGTTAGCCGGCCGACAGGCCCGCAGTTAGCGTCTTTTGGCTGTCGGAGGAAAGATGCCTGTGGGACTCCGAATGTGCAGGGCGCGGCTGAGCTCGTCGTGGGGCTGGGCGCTGCTGCTTTACGCGACAGGAGTCGCCGCGGTCGCGGCCGGTGCGTGCACCACACGCAAGCGAGCGGCCATCGCCGAGGTGGTCGCTCGGCGCTGGCCGTCTTCAGGCCGTCGGCTAGCACTTCGGCTGCTGCCTGTGTCCTGATCGACGATCGTCACCGGCAGGCCGTGCAGGTGCCCGGTCGGGTTGACGACCGAGCCGAAGTAGACCGTCGCCATGACGGCCGTGAACACCGCGGCGAGGGGGATCGGCGCGGTCCAGATCTTCTCGTTTCACAGACCCTGGACCGCTCGCACGTGGAGACTGGGTGGTGTATGCGCGCTCATCGTAGGTAGTCCTCGAGCCAGTCGAAGATGCGGGTGTCACGCAGTGACCGTGCCATCGGCTCGCAGTGGCCGTTGGCCCCTTCGTGTGCGGTGAACCGGATGAGTTCCTTGGTGCTGGGGACGAGGTCGTAGAGCCGTTGGGGCTGTCCGGGGAAGAACTGCTCGTCGTCGGGATCGGTGATCAGCAGCGGGGTGGTGATGTCTTTCACTTCGTCGCCGAGTCGGTAGGACGCGACCGCCTGGTAGAGGTCGAAGCGGGAGCCACCGTTGAACCCATAGGGCTTGGCACGGAAGTCGAGCGTCGCCTTTCCCGCCGGCGACCTGCTCTCCGCGACTTGCATCTCGCGATCGAATGCGTCTCGGTCGCCATCGCTGAGCTGCTTGTGCATCATCTCGGGCAGCTGCTTGATCCATCCGGAGGACACGTCGACGACTCCTCCGTCGGCCACGGCGGCGGCGAAGCGATGCTCGAACGCGATCGCCCGCGGCACCCAATACCCGGCCTGGCTGACGCCGATCAGTGCGACGTGCTGCTCGTCGACGTCGGGGCGTGGCAGGATCGCGTCGAGGACCGGGGTCAGGACGGCTTCCCAGTCGTGGCGGAACGGGATGTTCTGCTCATACAGCGCCGCCTGCTGCCCGGGACCGTCGAACGTCATCCAGTGGTAACCGCGTTCGGCCGCGGCCGCGCCGCCCTCCAACCACATCGCCGAGGTGGCACCGTCGCTGCCGTTGTTCATCACCACCAGCGGTCGCTGCTCTCCGGGCGCGGCGTCCGGCGCGCCGAAGAAGAAACCCTCGAGCGTCGTGTCCTCGTACGGGATCGAGATGCGCTCCCCGGGCACCGGTTGCAGATCGACGATCCGCTCCCAGCAGGCCCGCTGGCGGCGCCACAGCTCGAGCTCACGCTCGTGCGAATGGTCGGTCGCGCCGGAGAACCGGTAGAGCGCCGTCGCGTAGTAGGTCGCCGCGCGCCGGTAGTAGGAGAGCCCGCTGACGCGGCGCCCGGCCGACTCGGCTTCGGAGCCGGCGGCCTCGCACGCCTCAGCCGTGGCGGTCCATTCGCTAACCCACGAATCAGCGTCGCCGTCAGCGATCCGATCGGCGGTGGCGAGCGACTCGCCCACATCGGACGCCTGACGGTACGCGGCGCCGAGCGCGATCTCGAGACCAAACTGGAACTCGGCATCCTCGAATTGCTCTTTCATGTGATCCCCTTCGTCTCGGGTCGCGTCCCGCTGTTCGGGGCGGCGCGACAACTTGCTGTCTGACAACAGCGTGCCGACGGAGAGTTCGGCTGTCCTGCGTAGCGCGCTACGTATTTCCTGTTGGAGCTCGCGCCGTGCTGCTGAGCGCGAGTTGCGGCTCAGAGGTCTCGGCGATCTTTGACGCCGAGTTTCTGCATGCCTCGGTACAGGTGCGTTTCGACGGTCCGTACCGACAGCACGAGACGGTCCGCGATCTCAGCGTTGCTCAGTCCCTCGCGGGCGAGATCGACGAGCTGCGCCTCGCGCCGCGTGAGGTCGACCGCGGTGGCGTCGAGACCGTCGATCGGCGGCAGCTCGGCGCCCTGGTTGGGAACGTGTAGCTGCCGGGCGCGAGCGGTGGCCCGGCGCGACGAGTCGACGCGTCCCTGCGAAAGGAACGCCCCGGCGGCGTCGCTCGCGGCCTCGACGGCGTAGCGGAGCGCGCCGATCGCCGCCATCTCCTCGGCCGTGTCCATCAGCGCAGCCCCGTCGTGCGCAGCCTTCGCCGAGCCGTGCTGTGCGTAGGCCGTCACCAGGCGTGACTGGCAGCGCAATGCCATTCGCTCGAGGTACGGCGCGGCCGGCGCTCCGGCTCGGAGCGCGTCGTACGCGAGCTGGGGCGCAAGGCCCAACATCTCGTCCTCCATCGACGCTGCGTCCTCGAGCAGCTGGCGGCCCGCGTCGGGAGGGTTGAGCATGCGGAGCGCCCAGCCTTCAGCGCGACGGACAGGAACACGTTGCACGGGCAGCGGCTGGTGGCCTTCACAGAAGGCGCGCATCCGTTCCTGGGCGGTCATGGTGCCGTCGAAATCGCCGGTGAAGCAGGCGATGCCCACGCGGAGCGCATGGACGGAAAGCATCACGTTGAAGGGATCCTGCTGGTGGAAGTGGATCTCGGCCTCGGCAAGCCAGCGGGACGCGTCTCGGTGCCGCGCGCGGAGGAAGTGCAGGCGCGCGAGCGTGAAGGCCGAAAGTCCGCCGGCGGCGTGGTCGTGGGCTCGCACGGCGTCGTGCACGACGCCGCTCATGTATCGCTCGACCTCGTCCCACCGGTGGCCCGTCTCGAGCGCGATCAGGCTCAGGGCGGCGAGCGCTCCCGCGTCGCCGAAGTCGCGCACCGGTATCGGTGGCCGCGCGGCGAACGCTGCCGCCGCTGCCGTGTCGCCGTGCCCGGCCAGGAACGCTGACATCGTCTGCATCGTCGCCAGCGCGCGTCGAGCCTCGTCCGAGACCGCAGGATCGCCGTTCTCAGTGGGGTGCAGCGGTGAGTCGAACCCATCCCCCAGCGCGTCGTAGGTTGTGCGGATCCGGCCGGTGAACCGCCGCCATCCGGCGTCCTGGGACCACGTGTCGGCGCGGTCGAGCAGCGCGCCGGTTTCGCCCGAGCGGCGCAGCCCCCAGTGCCAGAGCGAGAGCCGCTGCCTGAGATAGTCGCGCGCGTTCGCGTCCTTCGGGGCCAGCCGCTCGACGGCGGCCAGGGCCGCCTCCGCTTCCTCGTATCGGTTGCGCATCGTGTGTGACTGGGCCAGCAGCATCCCGGCGACCAGGTCGGTGTCGGCGCCGGCGAGTGCGGCGAGCTCGGCGCCGAGGTCGGGATCTCCGGCCCGGTTCGCCGCCCGCGCCGCGTGAAGTGCGAGGTCCACGGACAGAGCGGCGCCCGCATCGAGACGAAGCCGAGCCGCCCTCAGCGCGTCGTCGGAGCCGAACGCATCCCGACGCTCGAGGACCTCTACCAGCCGCATACGCAGGCTGCGCGCCCGTAGCGGCGGCAGTCGCGTGCGCACCGCCTCGCCGTAGAGCGGATGCGCCAGCCTGACCTCCTCGCCGTCCGTGGCGATCAGCCCGTGAGATTCGGCCTCGAGCAGCGTGTCCTCGGACGTCAAAGCTTCGATCTCCTCGAGCGCGAGTGGCTCGCCGAGCGCGAGCAGTTCGACCGCCTGCAGGTGACTTGCCGTCAGGGCGTCCATTCGCTGGCCGATGAGGTCGACCAGCGACGGACTCGCGGTGAGGCGGCCTTCGAGTCGCCAGAACCCGGGCGACCGGACGAGCGCGCCCGCTTCGACGGCGCCGCGGACGAGCTCGCGCACGTACAGCACGTTTCCCCGGCTGACCTCGGCCAACCAGTCAAGCGCGGCCTCCTCCACCGGGTCACCGAGCGCCGCCTCGACGAGGGACCGGACCGCATCGTTGCTGAGGTAGGCGAGCTCCATTCGCCGGGCGGTGTCGTCCTTCCACAACGACACGATCGCGTCGGGGCACGGCTCGCCGGCGCGCACCGTCGCGAGCACGAACGCCGACCCCGACGTAGCGAGATGCAGCACGAGCGCGGCCGAGACCGGGTCGAGCAGCTGCGCATCGTCGACGCCGATCACGGCCTCACGGCCTCCAGCGCGCGTGCGGAACTCCTCGCCGCAGCGTCTCATCAGCGCGACGACGTCCTCGGAGCGAACCTCCTCGGGCACCAGATCGGCCATGGCCGCGAGCGGAACCGCAGCCCCGCTGCGCGTCGCCTGCACCCAGTCGACGAACGCACCCTCGCGCTGCGCCGCGTCCTTTGCCTCCCTGGCCAGACGCGACTTCCCGACCCCGGCGTCAGCGACAAGAACCACCCCGTGGCACCCCGGGCTGGCTCGCGCTGCCGCGATCGCCTCGAGTTCGCGATCGCGACCCACGAGCGGCCACGCGCCCTGCAGCGCGGAAGCGTGCCCCTGGTCCCCAGGCATATGCAGCCAACTCTACGCCCTCGATAAGAGGGCTCATAACCATGGTAATCAGGCCTACAGGAACCGGTCGAGCCAGTCCGAGACGCTGTCCTCGCCCGGCGCGGCGCAGGCCAGCTCGGAGCCCGGCAGTCGCGAGCAGAGCTCCTGGGCCTGGACTGCCCACAGCGGCTCGGGGCCGACTGAGCAGGCGAGCACCGGCGTCGTGATCCGGCTGAGCTCCTCGTCGATCCGGAACTGACCGATCCGGCGCGCGAGGTCGTATAGCGGAAGCCCTGACCGGTCGTAGTCGCGCCCGAGGCGTCTCAGGCGCCCACCGATCTCCGGCGAGAACAGCGTCGCCAGATGAAGCTCACGATCGAACCATTCGCGGTCCTCGTCCAACACCGCCGCGCGGGCCGGCGCCGGCAGCGCGGCCGCCCACGGACAAGACGCGTCGACGATCCCAGGCGCCAGCACGGCCGCGGCGAAGCGCGGCTCGAAGGCGAGTGCGCGCGCGACCCCGTAGCCGGCGTGGTCTATCCCGATCACCGCCATCCGCGACGCGTCAACATCCGCACGGGCGATCATCGCATCAGCGACCGGACCGAGCACCGCTTCCCAGTCGGGTCGGAGCACCAGTCCCTGCCGGCGCAGCGCCGCCTGGCGGCCCGGCCCGTCGAACGTCATCCAGTGATATCCACGCGCCCGTGCCGCGCCCCCCCCGGCCGCCCACGCCGAAGAAGTGGCCGCCCGGCCACCGTGATCGATGACAACCAACGGCCTGGTGCCCGAACCCGCCGAGAAGAAATACCCCGGCAGGGCCCTGTCCTCGTACGCGATCGACAGGCGCTCGCCGCCGAGCAGCCCAACGGCGCGGTCCCAACACTCGCGCTGTCGCTCCCACAGCCGATCCTCCTCGACCAGCCCGTCGCTCTCGTCGATCAACGCGAGCGCGGCCGCGTAGTAAGAGGCAGCATGCAGATACGCCCAACCGCTCCCCCCGCGCCTCGCCGCAACCCACGCGGCCCCGCCCTCCGCCGTCCACTCCTGCACCCACGCGCCACCGTCGCCGCCCTGCGAGCGAGCGGCGATCGCCTCAACCACGTCGGGGTCAGCGGCCCCCCAACGCGCGGCGGCGACCAGCGCACGCAGCTCATGCTCGCGCCGGTCGCTCGCCGGATCCATGGCCGATCGGACAGTCACATCGCCCTCTAGACGACCGGCTGCACCGGCGCGGCATCGCTCTCCTCGGGCGCGGAGGACCGCTTGATCCCCCAATACACCAATCCCAGCGGGATCGCCCAGTTAAAGACGATATTCCCCGCCTTGGTGTTGATCGTGCCCGCGACCGCGTGGAACGGGACCATCGCGGCGAAAATGCACGCCCACATCGTCGTCAGCTTGCGGTTGATCGCCTTGAACTTCGGCGATCCCCAATACTGCTCCGGCACCTGATCGCGGGCGTACTCCTCGGTAAACGGCGTGAACAACAACGAGGCGAACGAGATCGCCGACAGGATCAGCGCCGCGATCCCGCGCGCATACCGAGCGACCCAATGGGCCGTCGAAGCATCCGCCAGAAACGCCACCACCACGAACCCGATGAACGTGACCACCGCCCCGACCTCGAGCAGCTTGGGACGCCCGGCGCGCACGCTCCGGCCTGCGATCACAATCGCCGTCGCGAGCGCGGCCAGCGATCCGATCTTCAGCGTGGCATGCGAAGCAAGCACCGTGAACACGATCCACGGGATCAGCGCGATAAAGATTCCCTTACCGCCCCCGCTCGACTCGGCACTCCCACTCTTGTTGGACGACATGGAGTTCTCCTTCCGGTTGACGTGATGGCTGATCGCCATGCCAGAACTCTCCCGCCGCCCGCGTCGCTTGTCCTGCGTAGCCGACTACGTAACCGCCACAAACCCGCCCGCGCGCGCCGGGTGGTGGTAAAACCGATCCGCGATGAGCACCGCCCCCGACCCCTCAAACCGCCGGCAGCACGACCGTGTACGTCGTCGCGGGAGGCAACCACGTCGAGATCGCGCTGGATCGCTCCCAGAGCAACGAGCTGCTCGACGTAATCGAGGTCCGTGCCGCTCCGGGCGGCGGACCACCGCCCCATCGTCACGCGTTCGCCGAGTGGTTCCGCGTGCTCGAGGGCGAGCTGACGCTCACCGAGGAGCGCGACGGTGTCATGCGCGCCACCCACGCCCTCGGCCCCGGCGGCTCGGTGTTCGTCGCCCCCTGGACCTACCACGGCACCCTGAACCTCACCCAGGGGCCGTGCCGGTTCGAGGTCGTAGGCCAGCCCGGGATGATGTCGGGCTACTTCGCCCAGGCCGGCGTGCCCGTCGCCGACGTCTACACCGAGCCGGACCGCGCCCCACCGGGACCGGCCGAGTTGCGCGACATCTCGGCGCGCTGGGGCATCGAGTTCTGGACCGGGCCGACCGATCCCAGCTCTCGCCGCCCGCCGTAGGAGCTCCGGCTTGACCACAAATGCGACTCGGGCTGCACGCTCTCGGAACCGGCGCCCGCCGTGAAGCTATGGCCTGTCGGCCGGCTAACCGCCGGCCGACAGCTGAGGATCGCTCTGTCCGCCTGAGACGGTCGAGGCCGGCTTGCGCTTCGCCACGATCTCGATCGTCAGCGCTCCGCCGTCGGGATGATTGGATCCGCAGGCGATCGCGCGCGCGGGCGATGCCGGACGAGTGGTTTGCCACCCTCAGCGGCTGTCGGTTCCGGCATCGCTGCTGCGATCGGACTGGCGACGTTCTGGTTGTCTTCGCGCTGGCTGAGTGGGGCTTATTGCCGTGGGCTCGTAGGCCGCGCCCGGGTGTCGGCGCTGGGGGACGCTGCGGGGTTGTGGGGGTCTCGCACTGGTCGCTGCGATTGGATTCAATGGACTGGTGCGGGCGCTGGTGATCTCGGACACTCACTTCGGCGCTTGGACCGGGGAGGACATTCTGCGAGAGCCGGAGAACCTGGCTTTGCTTGCGCCCCATCTCGACGTCGATGAGGTGATCCTGCTGGGAGACCTGTTCGATCTCCTGTTCGCCTCCTCGCGGGACGCCTTCACGGCGGCGGAGGGGCTGTTCGGCTTACTGCGCGAGCGGCTTCAGGGCAGGCGGTTCGTCTTCCTGGCGGGCAACCACGACCACTACTTCGTCGGACGTCGCCGGGAAGAGCTCGTGGAGCTCGAGCTGGCCGGGGCGCACGGCACGCGAGGGGCCGAATCGCTCGTGCATGCTGATTCGTTTCGTCGGTTCCTGGAGAGCCGGCTTGAGGGTGTCGAGGTCGACGTGCGTTACCCGAGCTACACCTTCGGCAGTGTGTTGTGCACGCACGGCCATTATCTGGACTACTACGCTGCGCGCGGGGGCGGCTTTTCGGGGAGGGTGCTTGAGCGTCTGATCTGGGCGATCGCCGTGGGGCGAACCGAGCGAGAGCCGACCGAGGATGACTTCGAGGCGAACACGGAGATCCTGACCGGGTTGTTGTTCACGATCGCGCAGCTGCCGAACGGTACTCGTGCCCAGCGCCAGACGTTCGCCGACTTGCAGGCGCTGCAGCGGGCGTTCCGGGCGTGCTCGGCACCGGTTCGGGCGTTCGAGCGCGCCGCGGCCGCGATCGCGCAGCGTCTCGCCACGTCCACGGCTTCACCCGGACCGATGCGTCGCCGGCTGGACAGGCTAGACACCGTCAGCCACGCGCGGGCGGCCACCTACCAAACGGCAATGGCCTCCGAGATGGAGCGGCGGCGAACCGGCGCCCCCGGCGGCGGGGAGCTTGCTCGGCACGCGCTCGGCCAGGTCCTACGACCACGAGACCCCGCCCCCTCGGCGGTCGCTGCGTTCGAGCAAGTCGTCATGCACTCGGCTGGGCCCGTGACACCGACAAGATCGTCTTCGCCCACACCCACCACCCGCTCGACAACGTCCGTGGACCGAGCGGCACGATCCGCTACTGGAACACCGGCTTGTGGATCTAGGAACCCGACCTCGCCACACACGAGGCATATCTCCGCTACCTGCAAAACGCCTGGCCGGGAACCGCGGTGCTGATCGACACCGACGAGCCCAACCCGCGACTGCTGCGGCTGCGTGAGCACCTCAATCCACTGCGGGCGAGCGGTGCGGCCGTCAGCAGTGACTGACCGCGCGCGGGTGTCCCTCGCCACCAGCAGCCATCGCCCGCCGAAGGGTTCGACGTGGATGGGTCGAGTGGCTTGGCGCCCGGCCTCGGCGAGTTCGCGCTGCTGAGATTCACATGCCCAGGAGCCGAGCACCGCTCCGCCGCCGGCGTGCGCGGTAAGACCGCTTCGGTGCTCCCCATCCCGCTCGACGTCCAGGCCTGCACGGCATCGCGGGAAAGGTCCACCGGCACCCCGCTGTCGCATCCTCGGCGCCGACCGGCACTCCTGGCACCGGCGACGACACACCCGGTGCTCGTCCCAAGCGGCAGCGAGGGTTAGCCGAGTCCCAGCAAGCACCCGCCAGGTCGTACTTCTGCTCCGCCGGGAAGGCGAGCCTCTCGTCACGTCGCTCGACGTCGCTGTCGAAGATCGTCCAAAGCGCAACCAAGGGATTGCACTCCCGCTTCGGCCCGACCAAGCGAAAGGTGTTATGCGACTACCGTTCAGCCGGCGAGGCTTGTCGCTCAAACCAAGCGGCGGTCGCTGGCGTCTCTTTGTGCCGACGGCGGCGTTAGTGATGGGCCCACGGAGCCGGCCCTGTGTTCGGGCTGCCGCGGGTTTGTTGAGAGGGTGTCCGCATGGTCATTCGCCCAGGCGTCGTCGGGGGTTCCGGCCTAGCCTTTCTCCGGATGTCGTTTGGGCTAAGGAGCGGATCTCAGTCGGCAGGGCACGAGCGAGCCCCGGGCGGTCTGGGGATTGCGGCGCTGGTCGCGATCGGGATCGGTGGGATGGTCGGCGGTGGCATCTTCTCGGTGCTCGGCCTGACCGTGCAATTGGCGGGAGCGGGCGCCTATCTTTCATTTGTGGTCGGCGGGGTTGTCGCGGCGCTGACTGGCTTCTCGTATGCACGTCTGTCGGTCGCGATCCATAGCCGCGGCGGGACCGCGTCGTTTTTGGACCGCGCCTTTGGGACGAGGGTCGCGGGGCCGTTGAATCTGCTTTTGTGGTTGAGCTACTTCGTGATGCTCGGGCTGTACGCGGTCGCGTTCGGCTCCTACATGGCCGCGCTACTGGGGCTTGACCCGAACGGCGGTTGGCGGCAGTTACTCGGCAGCGCCGTGATCGTCTGTTTCGCCGTCCTGAACCTCGCCGGCGCGCAGGTTGTCGGACGCGCCGAATCGGTGCTGGTGTATTTCAAGCTGGCCGTTCTGCTCGTTTTCAGTCTCGGTGGGCTCGCGTTCGTCGACACCGCTCGCGTCTCCCCGTCAGCGTTCCCCTCGATCGGTTCGATCGTTTACGCGGGCACACTGATCTTCCTGGCCTACGAGGGATTCGAGCTGATCGCAAATGCCTCCGAGGACGCCCGGCAGCCGGAGCGAACATTGCCCCGTGCCTATGCGATCGCGATCGGCAGTGTGATCTGTCTCTACGTGCTCGTCGCGTTCGTCGCCGTCGGCAACCTGTCCACCAAGGCGATCGCCTCAGAACGCGATTACGCGCTCGCCGCAGCCGCCCGGCCGTTCCTGGGGTCGGCCGGGTTCAAACTCATCGCGATCGCAGCCGTGGTCTCGACCGGCAGCGCAATCAACGCCACTCTCTATGGCGCCGCGAAGTTCACGTTCCTGATGGCTCGCGACGGCGAGCTACCCGAGCGGCTTGGCCAACCGATCTGGAACCGGTCGATCGGCGGCCTGCTCGCGACCACGCTCGGCAGCCTCGTGATCGTCAACACCGTCAACATCGAGGGCATCAGTCTGATGGGCTCGGCGGGGTTTCTGATCATCTTTGCCGCCGTCAACCTCGCCAGCGGCCGCCTCACGGCCGACAGCCGACGAACCAAGGTCATCGCGCTCGCCTGCCTCGGTTCGCTGGGCGCGCTCGGCGTGTACGCCGCCACCCATATCCCGGGTCAGTTAGGCGTGCTCGGCGGCCTGGTCATCACAGCCGTCATCTGTGAGGCGCTCCTCAGGCCGCGCCGGGCCAGCCACCCGCCCGGCTCCGACGTAGCCGCCACGCACAAGTGAATTCCTTCTGCTGGTGCACGTCGAGCAGGTATTCGTGGCGATTTCTCCCGAGCTCGCATCGTCTGCGTTGACCTCACGTCGCAGCGGCCCGGCGTCCTCGACCCAGCGCACGAGCTGCGTCACACCGCTCCGCGCGACGCCGAGCCCCGAGGTCCAGTCAGACGCCGTCATCCGCTCCCGGTCCAGGGCAGTCGACGGCCGCTCGGTCAGGCGTTTTTCGTTCCGCCCTGGATGCGTTCAGGCCAGAGATCGGAGAGAACGCCGGGTTCGCCGAATCGTTTGACGGGGCGAGTGACGCTAGCGCCCGCTGTGCCGCAGTTGGCCCTCCCTGCGGCGGAGCGCCGTTGCAGCTCAATACGGTCAGCTGGAACGTGGAAAGCGGAGGCCCCCGTCATCGTGCACTAGTGGAGGCGTCGCACACGCCCTCCGATGATGGTGCGCGCCTGTCGGCGCTCTCTCAGCGCGTGAACCGACCGGTGGTGCTACGGGTGCGATATAGCCACAAGCGCAGACGAACCGGCGAACCCCGCCCGCGCCGACTCACGGCGCCTCCTCTTGAGCAGCCAGGGCAGTGTCTGGGCTGGCGTGCACGATGCTGGACTGCACGGGCAATCCAGAAGTCTCAGCAGTCGCGTCGAGACTTGCGCCTCGTGGCGGAGCAGAAGCCAGTCTCGGCCAAATCGACAGCACTCGGACACCCGGATCGGACGATCTGGGGAAGTCTCGCTGTCGACCCTGAACGACCGAGCCGAGACCGCCGCAACTCGTCCAGACCGGGAGCGAGGTTGGCGTGGACGACGGTGGCTGCTCGCCCACGCGAGCGAGAGCCAGGTGCGCTCGCAGGTCGTCGCGGATCAGGCCGGCAGTAAGCACGCCCGCGGCTCCCGCAATCGCGGCAAAGGAGGGCAGGCGGTGTGGCCGATCACGACGCCGGGCCGTCGAGGGCGTGGAGATGCGCACCTTTGGCGAGCAGCAGGGAAGAGCGCGCAGTTGCCGTGAGTCGCGCTTTCTCGTGCGATGGGCATCCGGTGATGGTCGCGGGGCGCGCCGGGAGGAGGTCCGCCCAGTCCTGGTCAATGCTTCGGGTGGGGAAAGACCATGTTCATGATTCGCACGCGACGAGTGCTGTCGCGGCGGTCGGCGAGCGCTCGGCCGCGGTAGGGCTCGAGGACGCCGGCAAGGCCTGCGGTCACCGTTCGAGTCTCGTCGGCGGTCAGCCAGAGGTCGGCGGTGGCCAGCGATGCGACGTTCTGCCACTCCTCGGGTTCCTCGTGCTCGGTGGCCACGAAGGCCTTCGCCAGCGCGCGGCTGCGGTCGATGAGGGCGAGACCCACGGCTGTAGCGGCGGCCGCCCCGGCTGGGGTGGACGTGTCTAGGTCGACGAGCGTCCGGCGGTCGGTCGCCCGCCACGGCCTTTCTCGTCCGTCCTTTCGGGCGGGGGCGGGCTCGGCGAAATCGTAGCGCTCCAAAAACTTCAGGTGATACGCCGTTGCGCTCGGGCTCAGCCCGGTGAGTTCGGCGCACTCCGTCGCCGTCAACTCGTCGCCTGAGGCGAGTGCATCGATGATCGCGATCCGGGCTGGATGGGCGAGGGCCCGGATATCCCGCGGATCCTGCAGATGCAGCGCCTCGTCGTCCGCGGCCTCGACCTGGCGCTCCGGCGGCCCCGCGCTTCGTGAGCGGGGCTGACCCTTCTGGGACGACCGATCGGCAGGCATCGGCGCGAAAGGATAGTCCTTGACAATTAGATGTTCAGGAAATACTGTTCAACGAATGCTGAAGATCTTAGGGAATCAGATGCCCGCCCGATCACAGCCGGCGGTCGCACCGCCCGGGATCGCGCGGCCGGTGCTGCCGCTCGCGGCAGCCGACGACGTCCCGCGAATCGCGACGGCGCTCGCCGACGCGTTCCTCAACGACCCCGTGTACACGTGGATGCTGCCGGGCACGCTGCGGCTGAAACCGCGACTACGAGCGATGTTCACGGCTGAGCTTGAGCAGTACGGACTGCCCCAGGGGACCGTGTGGACGACCGCCGGCTGCGACGGTGCGGTCATTGCCCTGCCACCCGGCGCTTGGGAGATGCCGAAGTCGATAACGCTGGCGCAGGCGCTCCTGTGGGCGCGGGCGTTCGGGACGCGATTGCGGCTCGCGGCAAGAGTCCAGCGCGCAATGGAGGAACGCCACCTCCGTGAGCCCCACTTCTACGTCCGAATCATTGGGGTGCGCACCGCGCTGCAGGGACAAGGCCTGGGATCGGCACTCATGCAGCCGACACTCCAGCGAGCCGACTCGGCCGGGCTACCGGCCTACATCGAGGCCAGCACCGAGCGCAGCGCGGCACTGTACGAGCGGCTCGGCTTCCGGCACATGGGCGTGCTTGAGCTGCCGGAGGGTGGACCGCCGCTGCGGCTGATGCGCAGGCCTCCAGCCGAAGCCGCACGGTCCTGAGAACCCGGCAACAGCAGGAGCGGCCCGCAGGCCTCGAATGGCTCTGACGACCCCGTAGCAAAGCGCTCCTGCTGCTCCCAGGCCTGGCCCGGGCGTCGCGACCGTCTGCACATCCACACGGAGATCCCTCTAAGGAAAACTCGCTTCGCTGGCGACACGTGCATTTCAGCGAGGGAGGACAGCTCCCCCGTACTGCGCAGATAAGGCGTCTCAGCCGTTGACCTCGGCGCCGATGACGCCACCTATCCGGCCCGAGCCCCGAGATCCGCGCAGAGCTGGTGGGCGCTCGGGATCCCCGAGGTACCCCCGCGATGAGGAGAGCAGGTCTCCGTAAGCCGTGGTGGGACGTGGGCTGTGGCCGCATGACGCCTCAGTGAGAAGCTTAGGTCCGGCGATTCGGTGTCGTCCGACTCGTCGGTTTGTCTCTCGGACGGCGGCGGGCTGACTCTCTTTACGCCTGTCGACTTTCTGGGTCTGACCGGCTTTAGCCGTGTCGCCCGTCGCCATCCGAGGACCTTCGGCGTGACTTGATAGGAGCGTGGCATCGCCCCGACTGAGGTGTGTCCGCCGGAGATCCGCTCCGTCAGGCCATATCTCTAACGAAGGGACGGTGCAGATGATCGTGATCGGGGTGGACACACACAAGCGCTCGCACACGCTTGTCGCGCTCGATGCGTCAACCGCTGGCACGCGCGGGCAGCTGACGATCGCGGCAACGGACGACGGCACGCTTCAGGCACTACGGTTCGCGACCGAGCTCGACGCCGAGCGCGTGTGGGCGCTGGAGGACTGCCGGCACGTGTCCGGGCGACTGGAGCGCGGGCTTGTGGCCAGCGGCGAGCGAGTGGTCCGGGTCGCCCCCGGGCTGACTGAGACATCCCGGCGGGCCGTGCGCCAGCCGGGAAAGTCCGATCCGATCGATGCCACCGCGATCGCTCGCGCCGCGCTCAGGGAAGGCATCGACACGCTCCCGGTCGCGCACCTGGACGAGCAGGCGCTCGAGATCCGGACGCTGAACGACTACCGCGACCAGATCGTCAGTGAACGCACCCGCCTGGCCAGTCGGCTGCGTTGGCACCTCGTGCAGCTCGCGCCCGACCTCGAAGCCACCCTCGCCCCAGCAAGCCTGGACCACCCACAGGTCCGCCAACGTGTCGCCCGCCGCCTCGCCCGGCTGCCCCGCGGCCCCCAGGTTCGTGTCGCGAACCTGATCCTCAAGCGGATCGGACAGATCACCGTCGAGGAACGCGAGCTGCGCACCGAGATCAGCGCGCTGATCGAAGCTCATTGCCCGGCGCTGTTGGCCGAGCACGGCTGCGGGCCGATCACCGCCGCGATCATCATCGGCCACACCGCCGGCGCGCAGCGCTTCGCGACCGACGCGTGCTTCGCGCGCCACGCCGGCACCGCCCCCATCCCCGCCAGCTCTGGCAACACCCAACGCCACCGGCTACACCGCGGCGGCGACCGCCAACTCAACCGCGCCATCCGCATCATCGCCCTCTCCCGCGCCCGCACCGACCCCGCCACCCGCGCCTACCTCGAGCGCAAACACACCGAAGGCAAGACCAAACGCGAAGCCATCCGCTGCCTCAAACGACACCTCGCCCGCCGCATCTGGCGCCTGCTCTACACCACCACCGAAGCCGCCCACCCCCGGACAGAACCCTCGCTCGAAAAACGGAATTACCGAACTTCACTTGACATAGGAGAGGCTTGAGGGGTCACGAGCGTCTCGTGGCTGCTCTGCTGCTCGAGCGGCAGTCGAGCGACTGCGCGCGCGCAGCCCTGCCTTCGACACGGTCGCTGGCCGCTCTTGGCTAGGCAGGCTTGTGCCGGTAATGCGGCTGGGACCGTCTGTTTAGGATGAGCAGCACGGCCGAGAGTTCGACGAGCCAGAAGGTCACGCTGGCGATCACGGTCCAAGCGGGCGAGTAGGACGCGGTGAAATGCGCCAGGTCGTAGAACAGGACCAGGGAGTGCAAGGCGACCCACGCGGCGAACAGAACCTTGGCCCACTTGTAGCCGCGTCCGTTTCCCCACGCCAACAATGCGAACACGCCCCAGCTTATGCCGATCTCAAGCGGGAACCCGACACTCCCGGGCATCTCGGGCAGCAACGGAACGCCAAGCAGCCGCAAACCCGCGCACAGCCACATCAGCACGACCGCCCAGAAGACCGTTGGTTGCGAGCGCCGGACGTTCGGACGGAGCTGTATCCAGATCGCGTTCTTGATCAGATCGGCGGTCTCACCGAACCGGGGTCGCCCCTGACCCTCCTTGGCACCCGCCATCAGCACCGCGAGCATTTCCACCTCGTGCTCGCGCCGAAACGCCCGCGGATAGAGCGCCAAGAGCCGCCGATAGCGTCGCTCAAGTACCGGGCAATCAGTCACGTGGCCATCCCCGCGGCAGGCTTCAGGCGCGACAGCGCGACACGCGCGTTTGCTTGCAGCCGTGCTGCCTCAGCAGCCAGACGCTCTCCACCGGCGGGCGTCAGCCGGTAGTAGCGGCGCAGTCGGCTATCCACGATCTCCTCGCGGTCGACCTCGATCAGCTTGTCCGCCCGCAGACGATCCAGCGCCGAATACAACGTTCCAGCCTTCAGCTCGACCTGACCGCCCGAGATCGCCCGGACCTCGGTGATGATCCCGTAGCCATGCTGGCTGCCCGCAGCCAGCGCGGTGAGGATCATGAACGTTGCCTCCTGCATCGGTCGCTTGGCCATTGCGAGCAGTATATGCAGTTGAACTATCTATGTCAATCGAAACCGATGCCTGCTCCCAGACGAAAGCAGGCATGAGCGGGCGGCTTCAAGCGGCGGTCAGCCCAGCTGGTTCCGAACAGAGGGGGTCACGAAGTTGCCGCCAGCTCTGGATACCCGCGCCTAGACGAAGGCAGGTCTACTGGACCGCCGCTGACGGCGCGGGTCTCGCATTTCGCCACTTGCGCAACCGGTCGCCTCGTCGGCCACCCCGGCGTCATGAGCGGCCGTTCCGCGGACCTGCTTTGCCGCGATTGCGCGAGTCACCGGTGTGCTTGCTGCCGGCTTGATCCGCGACGATTGCAAGCGCACCTGGCTCTCGCTCGCGTGGGCGAGCAGCCACATTCGTCCACGCCAACCTCGCTCCCGGTCCGGACGATCTTCGACAGCGACGTCGAGCGACTTGACGAGACGGCCGCCTTCCTGGGCGAGCAGAAGTACGACCTGGCAGGTGCTTGCTCTGATTCGGCTAACCCTCGCTGATGCTTCGGACGACAGGCAGCAGTAACACCGCACCTCCGCTCGTCCGCGAAGCAGAAGCGTCCGCGCCGCGAACGCGTCCACCGACCGAGCAACTGCGTGGCACCGCGTATGCCGCGAACGACTGCTTTGCCTTCTGAGCCTTTCCGAGCCGACGATTCCTATCGCAATTGGGGACGCGTCAGGCGGATCCCACGGCTACGAGTGGTTTGCCACGAACGGAATCGTGAGTTCGTCCGGGACCCGGACCCGACGCAGCCTCAGCGCGGGGCCGCCCCGAGCGTGTCGGTGGCTTCCACAATGCAGACTGGCGGAGATCAATGTCTCGATGTGGCGCGACAGCCCGCGGCGCCGCGCGCCATTTCGCCCGGTGCCGAATCCACGCCTTCGCGCCACCGACCGCCCCAAGTAGTAGCGTTGCCTTGTAGTCGGGTCTGAGGGGAAGCACCATGAAGATGGGGTTCGCGAGGTCTGCCGCAGGGGTCATGGCGCTGCTGTTCGGTGTCGCGAACGTCGCGGGCGCGACCGGCGTCGGCAGCCAGCCGCTGGCGGTGCAGAGCGCGTCACTGACGCAGAACGGTGAGCAGCTCATCTGGCAGTTGCAGATGAGCGAGCCGTTCTCCCCCGGAGCACTCGCCCGCGACCGGCGCGCGCTCTGCCTGCTGGTCGAGCGTGCCGATAACGGCGCGGTCACCGGGCAGCTGTGCCTCGTCGGCCCCCGCAAGGGTCAGCGGGCGCCGCGGGTCCGGTACGCGTCCGTGATCAACGGCGTCAGCGGCCAGGCCCGCGCGATCGACGCGACCATCACGCGCGACAGCAACCGAGATCTGACTGCGAGCTTCCTGCCGTCCGGGATTGGGGCCGCGTATAAGCCGCTCAGGTGGCAGGTGCTCAGCACGCTCGGCCCGCCCGCGTGCACCACCTCCGCCACCGGGATTCCGCCGGCCGGCGCCTGCCGCGTTCTGTTCCCCGCCCGGCCCGCTCTGCTGAAGCTCCACACGCCGAAGCTCGTCGGATGCGTGGCGACCGGGAGCAAGTGGGTGTTCAACGGGCCGGCGAACGCGCGCGACATCGCGCTCACCTTCGACGATGGGCCGTGGGTCCAGACACCGCAGTTCCTCGATGTGCTCGAGCGCTACCACGTCCCGGCGACGTTCTTCCAGATCGGCGAGTGGATCTCGGTGTACGGGCAGCACGACCGGCTCGAGCGGCGGATGCTACGCGACGGTGACATGATCGGGGATCACACTTGGACCCATCCCAACTACACGGGGACGGGACCATATGAGCGGATGCAGGTCGTAAGAGCGGCGGACGCGATCCGGGCCGCCACCGGCTTCTACCCCTGCCTGTTCCGGGCTCCCTACGGCAACACCAGTCCGGCGCAGCTGGCGCAGATCCGCTCGCTGGGCATGGCGACGATCCAGTGGGACATCGACCCGCGTGACTGGGCGCTTCCCGGTGTCGCCGCGATCGAGGACGACGTGCTCACGAACGCCCGCAACGGAGGAATCGTGGAGATGCACGACGGCGGCGGACCGCGTCAGGAGACGATCGATGCGCTGCCGACGATCATCACCACGCTGCGCAAGCGCGGCTATCGGTTCGTGACGATCACGCAGATGCTGGGGTACCGCTTGATCTACAAGTAGAACGCAGGCGCGCGACCATTACTTGGTTGCATCTCAGGTGGTGGCGGTGTCGGCGCAACGTGCGCGAAACGGAGCATCCCGTGACGACTGCTTCTGCGACTGGGGACTCCCGGCCCGGACGACTCCTATCCGACCTCGAGGCGTCAGCTGTGCCGGCGCAGCGCGATCGCAATGCCACCGGTTCCGACAGTCACGTCGACTGCGTGGTCGCGACTGTTGGCGACCACCGAACTGTGTGCTCCCCATAACCGGCGACTGCTGAGAGACGACCGCCGCCTCGCGGGGCGCGCTTCCCTGAACGGACTCAGCGCGGTCTGGCGGCGTGGCTTCGGAGAATCCGCAGAAGGGTGGACTAGAAGCGGCGCCATCACCTCAGAGAACGCGGAGAGGTGCGTCGCGGCGGGATCGGGGCGCCAGCTGCGCCGCGAGGGTCGGGGCAGGACGGGCGACTCGCGCGAGGCGTTTCGGCGTACTGAGGTGTCTGGACGTCCCGCCCGTGACATCCACAGAACTCCGCCAGCAGCGCAACACTACGTAGAGCGAGATGGACTCAAAGGAGCAGCGCTCCGCCCTGCGGGCGGCGGTATATCGTGGTGACGGACCAGCTGTCGTCGACCTGCTGCGTGGCGTCGGCGCCGATGATGAGTCGTTGCAGCTGGCTGGCGACGGTCTCATCGCGGCCGTCATGCAGCGCGTGGACGGGGCCACCGAGCTGGCTCGCGAGTTCGTGGTTGCTCTCCGGCAGCGAGGCTGGGACGGGGATGATGAGCTGGCCGACCAGCTTGAGGCTCAGCTCGGCAGCGGACCGGCAGCGATGCCGCGCGGCTTGCCCGTCGACCTCGAGGAGCTGGGCGGCATCCTCGAAGGCGACCCCCTCAGCGCCGGTGGCCGCATCGACATCAGGACCGGTGAGGTGCGGCATCAGGCGGCGATCGAATACGCCCTGGAGACCGGAGAGGAAGACGAGGACAGCGCTGATGATCCCGAGCGGTGGCTGCCGGTCCACGGCGAGGGCTCACGCGAGGGCTACCGGGACATGGAGCTGTTCATCGCGTCCGTCGAGGATCCCGGCCGGGCCGAGCGGCTGGCCATCGCGATCAGAGGCCGCGGCGCGTTTCGCCGCTTCAAGGACGAGCTTGCCCGCTGGCCCGGCGAGCTTGAGCGATGGCACGCATTCTCCGAGGAGCGCCAGTGCGGCCGCGCGCGATCATGGCTCGCGGCGGCCGGCTACCGCGTGCTGCCGGTCGACCGCCGCGATTCCTGAGAACGGGCCATCGGTGTGCTATCGGCCTGAGCGAGGCACATCTCCGGCTGCGCGGAAGGGACGCCAGACACACGCTTGAGGGTGACGCCGAGGGTGTCCTTGAATCGCTTTTGTTCCATCGGGCATCGCGGGACCTCCGAGCGCAAGGGGCGACATTTCGCGTCCCTGGCCGAGGGCGACCCCAACGTCGACGCGGCGCTCGCTTCCGCGATGGGCTGCTCGCCACTGCCGAGGTCGCTGACGCCGCCCCGGCCACCGCTCTCAGACCAAAGGGGCGGTGCTGCGCGAGGCTGCGGCGCTGCCCAGATTGTCCGATATGAGCAGCGGGATCGTCGGCGGTCCGGCTGCTGCTTTGGTGCTTGCACAATCCGAGCGCCTGGCTAGCACCGGGACCGTAGAGCTCGGCTGCAGCGCGGTCGTGGTCGCCGTGCGCCCTATCCGCGCCGAGCAGGGCTCGCTCTATACGCCATGCTCGAGGGCGAATGGCGAGCTGCTCGCGGGCAAGATGAGCGTCGATGGACCGGTGCTCGCCGCCAGGCTAGCCGTTGATGACGGAGTGGCGATCCAGCGCGTCACAGGCGGCCGTTCGTCCACTGAGCGCACAGCGGGCCTACGCTGACCGAATGTCTGTGCTGGGTACCAAGCTGCACGTGCCCTCGCCTCGTCGTCGGCTGGTGTCGCGCGACCGCATCACCGATCAACTGCGCGCGGGCGCAGGCGAAGCGCCGCGGCTGGTGCTCGTCGCGGCACCGGCTGGGTTCGGCAAGACCACACTTCTGGCGCAGTGGCTGGCGGCGGCGGCCGGCACGTCGCAGTGCGGGGTGGCGTGGTTGGCTCTCGACCCGGGCGACGCAGATCTCCGCCTGTTCCTGACCCACCTCGTGGCCGCGATTCAGACCGCCGAACCCGAGGCTGGTGTCGACGCGCTCGCCGTGCTGGAGGCCGGCGGTACCACGCCAACCGAGGCCGTCCTGGTCAGCTTGATCAACGATCTCGACGTCCTTGCCGGTCCGATGGTGGTAGCGCTCGACGACTACCACGTCATTGACTCGGCCGCCGTCCATGAGGCGGTGACGTTCCTTCTCGATAACCTGCCTCCGCAGGTCACGCTCGTGATCGCTACTCGGGCCGACCCGCCGCTGCCGCTGTCGCGTCTGCGTGCGCGTGGCGAGCTGGTGGAGGTGCGGGCGGCGGACCTCAGGTTCACCCCTGAGGAAGCGGAGGTGTTCCTCAACGAGGTGATGGGGCTGCAGCTCGAGCCCGCACTCGTGGCCGCGCTCGAGGCGCGCACAGAGGGGTGGGCGGCCGGGCTGCAGCTGGCCGCGCTGTCGGCCCGGACCCATGCTGGCGACGCCGGCGGGCCTGGAGGCGTGGCGGGGTTCGTGGAGGCGTTTTCTGGAAGCCATAGGTTCGTCCTCGACTACCTCGTTGAGGAGGTTCTTAGCCGACAGCCGGACGAGGTACGCGCCTTCCTGCTCGACACCTCCGTGCTCGACCAGATGACCGGCGGGCTTTGCGACGCCCTGACTGGGCGCTCCGACGGTCAGCTGATGCTGGAGACCCTCGAGCGCGAGAACGTGTTCGTCGTCCCGCTCGACGACGAGCGCCGCTGGTTCCGCTACCACCATCTGTTCGCCGACGCATTGCGTGCCCGTCTGGCTGCCCGGCACGCCGACCGGATCGGTGAGCTGCACACCGCGGCCAGCCGATGGCTGGCCAGCAACGGGCTGCTGGTCGATGCTGTACGGCACGCGATCGCCAGCGGCGACCTCGAACACGCCGCCGACCTTGTCGAGCTGACTCTGGCCGACATGCGCCGACGCCGCCAGGACCGCACCTTTCGTGAATGGCTGGTCGCGTTGCCTGACGAGGTCGTGCGTCGCCGGCCGCTGCTCGCCACCTACATGGGGTGGAGCCGGCTCGCCGAGGGCGATATCGACGGGGTTGAGGCGTGGCTCGACGCCGCCGAGGCCGGTCTCGATACCACGCCGGCATTGACGATCACGACGGCGGGGTCGCTGGCCGAGGCGGTCAGGGACCGGGAGGAGGAGCTCCGCTCCCTCCCGGCCATGATCGCCGTGTACCGCGCCTCGGTCGCCCAGGCCCGGGGCGACGTCGACGGTACGGTCGCGCACGCACGCCGGGCACTCGCGCTGGCCGGGCCGGAGGACCACTTCCCGCGCGGTGCCGCCGCCGGCTTCATCGGTCTGGCGGCATGGGCGGCCGGCGACCTCGGCACCGCGGTGGACACGTTCAGCGAGGCGGTCGCCAGCCTGCACGCGGCCGGCATGGTCGCGGACGAGCTGGGAGCGACCGTCGTGCTGGCGAACATGTGGCTGGCGCGCGGACGGCCGATCGAGGCGCGCCGGCTCTACGAGCGCGCGCTGGCCGCGGCCGAGAGCCACCCCGGCCCGGTGCTGTCCAGTGCCGGCGACCTGCACGTCGGCCTCGCGGACGTCCTGCGCGAGCAGGGCGAGCTCGATGCGGCCGCGGAGCACCTCGAGGTCGCCCGCGAGCTCGGCGACCGGGCGTCGCTGCTGGAGAACCGCCACCGCTGGTACACCGCGAAGGCCGGGCTGCTGCGGGCGAGAGGCGACCTAGACGGCGCGATCGCGATGCTCGACCAGGCCGAGCCGCTGTTCCTGCCCGGCTATTTTCCGGACGTGCGGCCGATCGCGTCGACCAGGGCGCGGGTGCGGATCGTCCAGGGCCGCCTCGATGACGCGCGGGCGTGGGCGCACGAGTGCGGGCTCGCGCCGACGGATCCGCCGACCTACCTGGCCGAGTACGACCAGCTCACCCTCGCCCGGCTGCTCGTTGCCGAGGGTGACGCGCGCGAGGCCCTCGGGCTGCTCGACCGCGTTCTTGACGACGCGCGGGCGGCGGGCCGCGACGGGAGTTTGATCGAGGCTTGCCTGGTACGGGCGCTCGCCCACCACGCGAACGGCGACGCCGACGAGGCGGCGGCCGACCTCGCTGTGGCGCTGATCGCTGGGGTGCCGGCTGGCTACTGCCGGCTCTTCCTCGACGAGGGCCGGCCGATGACGGAGCTGCTCGGGCAACTCGCGCGCTCCGCTCCGCACGACAGCCGGGCGCACGCCGAGCAGCTGCTCGGCGCCGCACGGAGACCGCTGGCGCCGCCCCCCGCGCCCGTTAGATATGCCGCCGCGGAAGAGCTCAGCGAGCGTGAGCGTGAGGTGCTGCGCCTGCTGGCGACCGAGCTCAGCGGGCCGGAGATCGCAGGACACCTCTACATCTCGGTGAACACGCTGCGGACCCACACCAAGCACATCTTCTCCAAGCTCGACGTGAACACCCGCCGCGCCGCGGTACGTCGAGCCGCGGACCTCGGTCTGCTCTGAGCGCTCCGCAGTCGAATCACCACCCTCAATCACATCATCGTGTGATGTGCGCTCACCACATCGATTCCTAAGTTGTCGACATCGCCGGACACCCGCCCGGCACCCAGACCAAAGGAGTCCGACGTGAGCACCACCACCACCACCAACCGCCGCACCGCGATCGCTGGCCTGTGCGCCGCGGCCGCCGGCGCGATCTTCATCGGCGTCCAGATCGGCCACCCGTCGGCGACCGTGGCGCACCTCCTCACGACCGAGATGACGCTCCGCGAGACCGCGAAGATCGCGATGGCCGTTTTGGCGTTGGTCGGCTTCACCGGCATGTTCGCCCGCTACCGCGGCCGGCTCGGCCGCGTCGGGGTCGCCGGCTACTCTCTGCTGGCCACCGGCTACCTCGCGATGTTCGTGGCTGAGTGCATCATCGGCTACTACCTCCCGACGGTGGCGCGTTCGAACCCCGGCTACGTCCAGCACGTCATCAACGCGGCCATGGGTCACGGCCAAAGCGGGGGCATCGGCCTCATGCACGAGCTGTTCATCGTCATGGGCATCGGTTACTCCCTCGGCGGTCTGCTGTTCGGCATCGCGCTGTTCCGCGCCGGCGTCCTGGCCCGCTGGGCCTCCCTGCTGCTCGCCTACGGCACCATCTCGGCCCTCGCGCTGTCCGTGCTGCCGGAGTCCTTCAGCCGCCCGTTCGCGGTGCCCACCGGCGTCGCGCTGATCGGCCTCGGGATCTCGCTGTGGCGCAAGGAGCGCCTGCAGGCCGACACCATCCAGGCGCCCGCGACGGTACGGATTGTGGAGGCGGCGACCCGGTAGCAGCCCGGTCCCGCGCGTGCCGCCCCCGGCACCTGGCCTGGCACCGCCGTGCCAGCCGGGTGCCGGCCGTGGTTGACGGCTTCGCTCAATGGCCGCCGCCTTGCAATACCTACAAGTCCTCAGCTCACTGGAGCGCTCTCATGAACCCCACCCCCACCACATACGCGATCCGCGTCAACGGCCATCTCGACGACCACTGGTCAGCCTGGCTCGGCAAGCTCGACATGAGCCGCGAGAACGACGGCACCACCACCATCCGCGCCGTGATCGCCGACCAAGCCCAACTCCATGGAGTGCTTGCACACCTGCGCGACATCGGCGCCGTCATCACCGAGCTCCGCACCACCCCTGAGCCTGTCCGCACCTGCCGATCGGTGCTCGAGCGTCCGTTGCACACCGAACGCCTCACCCTCCGTCCCGCCACCTCCGAGGACGCCGAGGGGACCTGGACATACCGCCGACTCAAGTCGGTCAACGAGTGGCTCACCGGCTGCCCCGCCGACCTCGACGGCTACCGCAACCTGTTCACAGAGCCCGCTCGACTCGCGACCACCGTCATCGTCACGCTCGGCCACGACGCCGCAGCCCCAATCATCGGCGACTTCATGCTCCGCCGCGAGGACGCCTGGGCCCAGCTCGACGTCGCCGGCCAGGCCCACAACACGCAAGCAGAGCTTGGCTGGGTCCTCGACCCCGACCACACCAGCCACGGCTACGCCACCGAAGCCGTACGTGAGCTCCTCCGCTACTGCTTCCAGGACCTCGGCGTGCGCCGGATCACCGCGAACTGCTTCCTCGACAACGACACCTCGTTGAGCCTCATGGAACGCGTCGGCATGAGCCGTGAACTGCACGCAGTCCGCGAGTCGCTACACCGGTCCGGCCAATGGCTAGACACAGTCGGCTACGCCATCCTCAAAGACGATTGGTCGACGACCTGATCAACCCCTAGCGGCTTGCCGCGAGGCGATCGACAAATCGTTGTCGATGTGGGCCGGGGGGTTTAGGATAAGAAGTTGCTGGAAGTGAGCGCAGATCCTCGCCTTCGGGCTATAGGGCGCCACTGCTGGCGTGAGTACTGCCAACCGAGTGATAGGTCAAGCCTTACTGGTCAGGGCCCGAATGTGGCTGACCAGCGTTTTGGGCTGCCCCGAAGGGGCCACCGGTTCCGGGCGAAGTCCCGGACACCGGAGTAGGCTCTAGTGCGCGACAGCCGCACGATATGTCTCTCCATTTCGGCGCCCTGGGTTCTCCTTCGGCACGCACGGCCCCCGCAGCCGTAGGGTCCGTACCCGCGGAGACGCCAACGCAGGTCTCGAACGTGGCCAGGCGAGAGTCACGCTTGTCGTCACAAGCGCGCACGCCGCCCGTCACGCACGGCTCGTCCGACTGGTGCCGAGCGCTAGCTTAAAGCGGGACTGCCAGCAAGCACCAAAGCGGTCACGACCTGCCGACGTCGACGCTGCTGCTGTAGGCGTAACGGGGCCGTGCGTGCCCGCTGTTTTCGCGTGGCTGCTTCGTCGCCGCACCGATAGTCACACCCGGCGCGGCGACCGACGTCGGTGATCGGATCAACACTCACGTTCGCAGTCGGCGGCAACCAAGCCGGCCGCGATCGGCTGGACGTCGCTGGTGCCGTGCATCGCGCAGGAGCGCTTCCGGCCACCTTAAGCGGTCCTGTTCACGGACGGCCAACCGCAAGCGCGCCTCCATATGTCAACGGCGACTCATGCCCAACGTTCAGGCGCCGCCGAAGGCGTCGGCGACGCCCGCCGCCCAGCTCCCGTACAGATCGATCACAGTGGACGGCGCGGGCCATTCCCCCGCCTGTAGTCGTTTGAGCGCTTCGCCGCCGCGCCGGCGTGCATGGGAGCGCGACCAGTCGTAGGAGGACGGTGTAGTGCCGTAGCTCGCTCGCCAGGCGCGCATCGCCTCACGGACCCGCTCGCGGGTCCATTGCCGCGCGATCGCCCCGGGACGGCAGCGTTTGCAATAGGCTTACGCGTCGCCCTTGCCGTTGCGCGCGCTGGTCGGCGCGCCGCAGCCCCGGCAGACGCCCCGATAGCGCGCCTTGACCTCGCGCGCCTTTGCGCCGATCGGATCGTAAAGATACGCCTTCACGGTGGCCTCTGCGCGCCCCAGCCGGCGAGCGATCTCCGCGATCGTCAGGCCCTCTTGGTCGCGGTAGTGACGCGCGAGCTGCGCGGCGCGGCGTCCCTCGCTAACGCGGTCTGTCATAAGCACCTGGGTCTTTTGTTAGCCTGAGACGGGTCATAGAAGTACGCCTTGACTGTCGCCGGCGAGCGACCGAGACGGTCAGCGATCTGCCTGATCGAGAGGCCCTCGAACTCGCGGTAATGACGCGCCAGGGCGACCGCCCGGCAACCCGATCAAAACCCGCGGCTGACGCCGTGGCCGTCACGCCGGGTCACGCTACCTCGCTCAGTTGGCGTTTCCGTCGAGGTGGGCACGCGGTGCCGACGCACCGGCTGGACCTCCTGCGCGCGCGGAGCGGGTCCGTCGTGGTTAGGGCCGCGACGCTCACAGCCGATTGAAAGCGGGGCTACGGGTCGAGGCGCTTGCGGCCGGCACGCTTCCGCCGGGCCCCTTCGGAGTTCCCTCGCCGCCGTTGCGCGGCGCTAGCGCGCCGACCAGCGGCCAGCGTTCGCGGTTCTCCATCGCCACGACGGCGGTTCGTAGTCGCGTCAATCGTGCAGCGTGGGGGCGAACGAGATCCCGATGATCGAGCCTTCTTGTGATGGAAGCCGAGCGCGCAGCAGGGTGAGTCCTCGCCGGCGAAGTTCCTCGGCCGCGGACCCACAGCATCCGCGTTGTGCACCTCGAACTCCAGGCTCATCTCTGGGACGGGTGCCATCCTCCGGCCGTGCGGCGTGCCGAAGCGTGCCTGGGCGGCCTGCCACAGGGCCACACCCCGAACTGCTGCTGCCCTCGATCCGCTCGCTGGGAAGTGGTCGCTGCCCGGACTCGCCTCGGCCGGGAGGTAGCGCTGGCGGGCGTGTTGAGCTTGTGCTCGCAGATCGTCCAGATGCTTGATTGACATGGGTTGAGCGCCGAGTGGACGCCCGTGGCGCTCTGTCGTTGCGCTGGCGCGTCAGCGGCGGGCGAGTCGGCGTCCGCTCTCGGTGTCAGGCGGGGTGTAGTTGAGCTCGTAGTGGTGGTAGAGCGCCGACTCGTCGGCCTGGGAGAGCTCCTCCCCGTGCTGTTCGATGTTCGGCGCGGACTTGATCTGCTCCTTGGTCACAGTGACCTGCAGGTCGTCAGGACCTACCGTGATCCCGCCTAGCGGCACAAAGGTCAGGTGTCGGCCGATGAAGCCCTCCTTGACGGTGGCGAACTGCGGCTCGTCGTTCTCGACGTCGACGTAGACGTCCTGGAGCTTTCCGATCCTCTCGCCATCGCGATCGACGAGCATCTTGCCGTGCCACTCGGCGACGTTCCAATTGGCATCTTGCTGGTGGTCGGTCATCGTCGAAGCCTCCTCGTCTTCCCTCGTGGGATGCCCATCACGCATCTTAGAACCGGGCTCAATGTGCCTGCTCGGTCCTGGAAGCGGGGATCCAAGAACGGCCGGTTCGTCTGCCTTTGCTGGTCACGCTGAGACGCGACCGATGTGGTCAGCGACACTTCCTCTTGTGGCAGCGCGGTAGTGGGCGTCGTTTGCAGGAGGTGGTCAATGCAGAGCGAGCCTGCGCTTGGTTGACGCAGGCGTGGTTGCTTTCGAGAGTCGGCTGCGGCGCGTACGCACGGCGTCGACCGGCCGGGTGCTTCTTGACGGCTGTGCGAGCGCGGCGAATCAGGTTTAGGCGTGTACGCGGCCGCGGCGAGTTGCTCGGGCCTGCCGCGCGATCGCTGGACCTCCGGGCCGGCGCGGATTGCTTGGGGTGCGCCGCAGACAGTGTGTGCTCAGTCGTATGTGGTGTGTCCTATTTCGGTGGCGGCTCGTATGAGGTCCCCGTCTAACCTTCGTACGCCGAGCTGGGTGCACAGTGCGTCTGATGCCCCGGGGCCGCTGAGGACGAGCGGTACTCGCTTCGCTAGGCGGCGAAGTGCGCTCGCCTCGGTCTCGAGTAGGTCCGGGTCGAAGCTGGCAAGGACGGTCAGCCTCGGCCGAGTCGTCTCAGCGGCCTCGATGAGCGTCGCGATCGGCGTGTCGGCGCCGAGAAAGAGGATGCGCCAGCCGTAGGAGCGCAGGACGAGTCCGAAGGCGAGCAGGGTGATGTCGTGTTGCTCGCCTGGCGCGCAGGCGAGCAGCGCGAGCGGTCCGCTGCCGCGCCCCCACATCTGTGCGAGTGACAGCAGCCGGGCTCGGATCAGGTTGCTGGCGAAGTGCTCCTGGCTGATAGCGAGGGTCCCCTTTTGCCACTCGACGCCGACCTTGGTGAGGGTGGGAAGGATGAGGTCGCGCAGGATTGCTTCTAGACCGAACGCTGCGAAGCCCTGGTCAAGTACCGCGTGCACGGCGGCCTCGTCGTAGTCGTGGATCGCGGCAAGCAGGCGCGTCCCTGCGTCTTCGAGCAGGCCCGCCGACGGTCGGGCGCTCTGCAGCGCGGCGCGTGCCGCCTCGGCCGCCGACAGCCCCTCGCCGAGGCCTCGGCGCATGCGAGCGACCCGCTCGGCGTCCTCGGCGGTGTAGAGCCGGAACCCGCCGGGCGAGCGGACCGGCTCAAGGAGTCCGTAGCGCCGCTCCCAGGCGCGGAGCACCTCGGGGCTGACGCCGACGCGGCGGGCGAACTCCCCGATCCGCAGCGACTCTGGGGTGGTCGACACGAAATCATTCTACACACCCTGGACAAACTCTTGACAGAAATGCTCCGGCGCGATATCTTCGTCCATACATTGTCCAATGTTTGTCAAAGGATGGTGTGTATGGAGAAGTCCCGAGGTTCTGTGATCGCCCGCCCGAAGGTGCGCGTGATCAGCGAAACGTTCCCCGTAGTCGCTTGCTGAGGAGACTTTTGATGAGAAGGAATCTGAAGTTCATCGCGCTCGCGGCCCTCGCGGCGCTATCGCTTTCGGCGATGGCTCCTGTGGTATCCGCGAAACCGGCTCAGCGCAACATCGTCCAGACCGCGGTCGCGGCCGGTCAGTTCAAGACGCTGACGAAGCTGGTGAAGGCGGCCGGTCTCGCCCGCGCGCTTGAGGCCAAGGGTCCGTACACCGTGTTCGCCCCGACCGACGCGGCGTTCGCAAAGGTGCCGAAGGCGACACTGGCGGCGCTCGCCAGGGACAAGGCGAAGCTCCGCGCCGTGCTGCTCTACCACGTGGCCAAGGGCAAGCTCACGGCCGCGAAGGTCGTGAAGCTGCACTCGATCAAGACACTCAACGGCCAGTCGCTGAAGGTCCGCGTCAGCCACGGTACGGTCACGGTCGGCGGCGCGCGCCTCATCAAGACCGACATCGGCGCCTCAAACGGCGTGATCCACGTCATCAACAAGGTGCTGATCCCGCGCTGACCCACCCCACCTGTTCAGGGCGCCGCCGCTGCGGCGCCCTGACCGGGGCGGGCCTACGGACACAGGCCCTGCCGTACGGAAAAGCCACGATGACGACACTCACACTTCCGCATCCACCCGCCGGCGAGAGACTGCGCGCACGGCGCCATCCTGTTCAGCGCGTTGGGTCAATCGTGCCAGCATCGCCCATCCTGAGGCAGACAGGCACTGAGCGCCCTCGCTGGGCCGCTCTGTCAGCGTCCGTCGAGCCCGGTTTGACGAAGGGTGATCGCTGAGATGAGGATTGCTGTGGTAGGTACCGGGGTCTCGGGCCTGGTGGTGGCGCATCTGCTGCACCGGGCGCATGACGTCACGGTGTTCGAGGCGAATGGCTATGCGGGCGGGCACACGAACACGGTCCGCGTCGATACCCCGAACGAGACGCATCAGGTCGACACCGGGTTCATCGTTTTCAATGACCGCAACTATCCGAACTTCGAGCGGCTGCTCGAATGTCTGGGTGTTGGCTGGCAGCGGTCGACGATGAGTTTCAGCGTCAGCGACGGGATGGGGGACTTCGAGTACAGCAGTGCGTCTCCGAATGGCCTGTTCGCAAAGCGCGCGCACCTCCTCACCCCGTGGTTTCACCGCATGGTCGCTGATCTGGGTCGGTTCAACCGCGCCGCTCGAGAGCTGCTAGGCGATCGCGCCGAGGACATCTCGCTCGGCGACTGGCTGGAACGTCATCGTTTCTCGCGGGCGTTCATCGAGCGACTAGTCGTGCCGCAGGCGTCGGCGGTGTGGTCGGCCGGGCCGCGCCAGATGTGGAGCTTTCCCGCGCGTTTCTTGGTGGAGTTCTTCGACCATCACGGGATGCTGTCGTTCCGAGGTCGGCCTCGCTGGCGGACGGTCCGTGGGGGCTCCGCTCGGTACGTGGAGGCCCTGATCCGGCCGTTCTCTGATCGGCTGCGGCTGGGCACGCCGGTCGATGCCGTCACGCGCCACCCTGATCACGTGCTGGTCAAGCCGCGTGGCGGTGAGGCAGAGCGCTTCGACGAGGTTGTCCTGGCGACCCATTCAGACCAGGCGCTGGCCCTGCTTGCCGATGCCGGCGATCGTGAGCACGAGATCCTCGGTGCGATCCCGTATCAGCCCAACGAGGCGGTGCTCCACACCGACGTTCGGCTGTTGCCCCAGCGCCGGCGCGCGTGGGCGAGCTGGAACTACCACCTGCCGCCCACACCGAAGCCCGCCACCACCGTCACCTACCACATGAACCGGCTTCAGTCGCTGCGCGCCGAGCGCGAGTTCTGCGTGACGCTCAACCGCTCCGAGGCGATCGACCCGGCTCATGTGATCCGCACGATCCCCTATGCGCACCCGGTGTACACGCAGGCGGGGGTCAAGGCGCAGGCGCGCGTGGGTGAGATCGACGGGCGCAACCGGACGCACTTCTGCGGCGCCTACTGGGGGTGGGGGTTTCATGAGGACGGAGTTCGCAGCGCGCTGCGGGTGGGCGAGCGCCTCGGGGCGCGGCTGTGAGCGCGAGCTGCATCTACGAGGGCACGATTCGCCACCGGCGCTTCGAGCCCCGCCGCGAGTTCAGCCATCGACTGGCGCTGGCCTACCTCGACCTGGACGAGCTCCCGGGGCTGCTTGACGGCCGACTGGTAGCCTGGCGCCCGGGAACGGCTCGCTTTCGCCGCCGCGATTACTTGGGCGATCCCGCTGTGCCGCTGCACCGCGCTGTGCGCGACGTGGTGGAGGAGCAGACCGGTGCGCGACCCGCGGGCCCGATCCGGCTACTGACGCAGCTGCGGTCGTTTGGGCACTGCTTTAACCCCGTCAGCTTCTACTACTGCTTCGAGCCGGGCAGCGAGCGCGTGCAGGCGCTCGTCGCGGAGGTGACGAACACGCCCTGGGGGGAACGGCACGCCTACGTGATCGAAGGCAAGCAGCGTGACTCTGCGGTGCTCGATGGCCAGTTCGACAAGGCGCTCCACGTGTCGCCGTTCATGGGCATGGATCATCGCTACAACGCCCGCGCTGCAACGCCCGCCCAGACCTTGTCAGTCCACATCGCCTCAAGCCGTGCGGGCGCGACCGTGTTCGACGCGACGCTGGCGCTGCGCCGCCGGGAGCTGACGCGGGCGTCGATGGCGGCGATCACCCTGCGCTACCCGCTCGCAACGGTGCGCGTGCTGGCGCTGATCTATGCACGCGCGCTCGGGCTCAAGCTCGCGAGCGTGCCCGTCCACCCCCACCCGCAGGCGGCACGGACGTGAGCGTCTGGATCTCACGCTGGCTCGTGTTTCTCCTGTTGAGACGGATCAAGGTCGGCAGTCTGATCGTCGTGGAGGGGGATGAGCGGCTCGTATTCGGCTCCGGTTCACCGGCTGCGACTGTCCGGATCGCCTCCTCGCGGACGTGGCCGATGCTGCCGCGGGGCAGCCGCGGGATGGCCGAGGCCTTCGCCCAAGGCCTCTGGGACTCGCCGGATCTGGTGGCGTTGATCAGACTCGCCGCGCGCAACGCCGGCGGCCTGGACAGGCTCCGCTCGCGGCTCGCGCCGGTGCGGTGGCCGCTGCAGCGGGCAGGTGCGCTTTTGCGTCGCAGCACGAAGCGCCGGCGCCGGCGCGACATCGCCGCGCACTACGACCTCGGCAACGAGCTGTTCGCGCGGATGCTCGACCCGACGATGAGCTACTCGTCCGCGGTCTTCGAGCACGAGGGGATGACGCTCGAGCAGGCGCAGGTCGCAAAGCTCGAGCGCATCTGCGAGCAACTCGACCTTGGGCCGGGCGATCGCGTGCTCGAGATCGGAACGGGCTGGGGCGCGTTCGCGCTTCACGCCGCCGCAACGCGCGGCTGCCACGTGACCACGACCACGATCTCGCGCGAGCAGCACGATTACGCCGTCGAGCAGGTCCGCCGCGCGGGACTGAGCGACAGGGTCACGGTGCTGATGGAGGACTACCGCGAGCTGCGGGGCCGCTACGACAAGCTCGTCTCGATCGAGATGATCGAGGCGGTCGGCTGGCGGCACTTCGGCACCTTCTTCGCCAAGTGCTCCGAGCTGCTGGCTCCCGATGGAGCGATGCTGCTGCAGGCGATCACGATCGACGACCGCGCCTACGAGGTCGAGAAGGCATCGAAGTCGTTCATCAACACCCACATCTTCCCCGGCGGCTGCCTGCCCTCGCTCGAGGTCATCGCTCGCAACGTGGCCCGGCGAACCGACCTGCAGGTGGTGGGGCTCGAGGACCTGACAGAGCACTACGTCGAGACGCTCCGGCGCTGGCGCCAGAACTTCACGGCCCATGCCGACGCCCTCGCGGAATTGGGCTACGACGAACGCTTCCGCCGCCTCTGGACGCTCTACCTCGCCTACTGCCAAGCCGGCTTCGCGGAGCGGCGGATCTGCGAAGTCCAGCTGCTGCTGACCAAGCCCCGGTCCCGGATCGCCTCACGCACGTACCGAAAGCGCTCTGACCACAGCCAGCAGCGCGACCTCTCGCTGAGCGCATGATCACTTCGCTGCTCGACGACGTGCTCGACCGTACCGTGGTTGCCGGCTTCACGAACGTCGGCTATCGGATCCGCAGCCGCGGGTGGGACGCTTCGGATCTGCGCCCGATGCTGGGTAAGGTGGTGCTGGTCACGGGCGCGAGCTCCGGGCTTGGTCTGGCCGCCGCCGAGGGCTTTGCACGTCTCGGCGCCACGGTCTGGCTGGTGGTCCGCGGCCGGGAGCGCGGCGAGCAGGCGCGCGCGAGGATCGTCGAGCGGTCCGGTAACGGCGAGGTGCACGTGGGGGTCTGCGATCTCAGTGAGCTGGAGTCGGTCCGGCAGTTCGCCGGACGCTTTCGAGATCAGGCGTCGCGGCTGGATGTGCTGGTCAACAACGCCGGGGTGATGACGAAAGAACGCGCTGTGTCGGCCGATGGGATCGAGCTCACGCTCGCGACCAATGTCGTCGGCCCGTTCCTGCTCACGAACCTGCTGATCCCACCGCTGCAAGAGAGCGTCCCGGCGCGGATCATCAACGTGTCCTCCGGTGGCATGTACACGCAGAAGCTCAGAGTTGATGACCTGCAGAGCGAGCGCGGGGAGTTCGACGGCCCGAAGGTGTATGCGCGCACCAAGCGTGCGCAGGTCATCCTTACCGAGCTTTGGGCAGAGCAGTTGGCGGGCACCGGGGTCGTGGTCCACGCGATGCACCCGGGGTGGTCGGACACCCCCGGCGTGCGATCCTCGCTGCCTCGCTTCCACAAGGTGACACGACCGCTGCTGAGGACGCCCACGGAGGGCGCCGACACGATCGTCTGGCTCGGTGCCGCCGCCGAACCGGGCCGCAGCTCTGGCCGGTTCTGGCACGACCGCCGACCGCGGCCCACGCACCGGCTGCGACGGACACGGGAGACGCGGCAGGAGCGCGAGCGGCTCCTCGCCGAGTGCGTACGGCTCAGCGGATGGCACGACGCGTCCGTTTCGACCGCGTCGACTTCAATTCCAGAGGGAGAATCCTGATGGCCCACTACCGAGCATCGATCGACGTCCAGCAACCCCGCGAGGACCTGTTCGCTTACCTCAGCGATTTCTCGACAGCCAGGGAATGGGATCCGGGCGTGGTCGAGGCGGAGCGTTTGAACGGTCAAGCGGTGGGCGAGGGAACCGAGTTCCGCCTGGTCGCCGAGTTCCTCGGCCGCAAGAACGAGCTCACCTATCGGATCGTCGAGTACGACCCGCCGCATGCGGTCACCTTTCTCGGCGAGAACGCCACCGTGGTCTCGCGGGACAGGATCACGTTCGACTCGGCCGCCGCGGGCACACGCGTCACCTACGACGCCGACCTCGCGCTGAAAGGCCTGCTCAGGATCGCCGACCCGGTTTTGGCGCTCGCGTTCAACCGGGTCGGGGATCGCGCTCTCGCCGGTCTCAGGCGCACGCTCGCTCCCTCGCAGCCGCAGACGCTAAGCCCGCTATGCGGTCGCGCTCTCGACGGCAAGGAGTGCGAGCTGCCGGGCGATCTCGCCAAGCGGCACACCTTCCTCGTCGTTGCCTTCCGTCGCGAGCAGCAGCGGGTTGTCGATCAGTGGCTGCCGTGGCTGATCGACCTTGAGCAGCGGCGCTCGGACGTCGCGGTGTACGAGTTGCCGGTGCTGTCATCCGTGTACGGTCCGGCGCGATGGTTCATTGACGGTGGCATGACGCGCGGGATCCCGGACGCCGCCGCCCGCGCCCGCACGATCACCGTCTACACCGACGTCCGGAAGGTCGTTGAGACCCTCGGGCTCGCGGGCACCGACACGATCGCGGTGCTGATCGTCGAGCGCTCCGGCCGGATACTGGCACGCGAGACGGGCGGGTTCGAGGAGCGGAAGGCCGAGCGGCTGGCCGCTGCGCTCGCGCCGGAGCCGTCGTCGGGCGCGAGCGCCGCATGAGCGCACGCGTGCTCGTGACCGGCGCGACAGGGTTTATCGGCGCTCGCCTTGACGCTAGGCTGGCAAGCTCGGGACGGGAGGTACGCTGCCTGGTGCGCGACCGCGGCGGCACCCGCGCCCGCGAACTCGAGCACGACGGCTTCGAGCTGCACGAGGGAGACGTGCTGCGCCCGGAAACGCTGCGCGGCGCGGGCCACGGGATGGACGTGGCGTATTACCTGATCCACTCGATGGGTCGCGGCGGCCCCAAGAACTTCGCCGCCAGCGAGCGCGCCGCCGCCATTGCCTTTGCCCGCATGGCACGCGCGGAGGGGATTGAGCGCGTAATCTACCTCGGCGGCCTCGGTGACCGCCCGCAGTCCCAGCACCTGCGCAGCCGGCACGAGACCGCGCTCGCGCTCCGGGAGCACGGCCCCGCGCTGGTAGCACGACCATTGATCGAAGGGCTCGCCGTGCCGACGGTCGTCACGGACCGCTCCGGAATGGCGCTGTTTGACATCGAGCCGATCAGCTTCGACCAAGCGCTCCGACGCGCCGTCGCAAAAGACCCCGAACTTGCTCCCACATGAGAGCCCTCGAGCGTCTCTTCGTCACGGCGGACGTGGAGAGCCGGATGGCGCCGCTGCGCACGCTCGGTCTTACGATCAAGGTGACGTCCCGCACGTCCAGCGGGCACTGCGCTCCGTTCCCGGCGGGGCCGCCGGAGCTCGGCAGCCCGGGCGCGCGCTTTGCCCTCACGCTCACCGCCGACCCCTACTCGACCCAAGCAGAGAACCTGGTCCCGGGCCTTCGCCAGGTGGCACACGCGGCCAGCCCGACCGCGCTCGTGGGCGGCCCGACCGCGCAACAGAAAGACTTCGACACCGCAGCGGCGGACGACAACCGGCTGATCGTGCCAAGTGTGCTCCTGCTGGTATTCGTGATCCTCGCGCTGCTGCTCCACGCGATCACGCTGCCGCCGCTGCTGGTCGCGATCGCGATCCTGTCCTTCGGCGCCGCCCTAGGCATCTCCTCGGCTGTGTTCGACCACCTCCTCGGCTACCCGAGCGAGCCAGCGACGCTGCCGCTACTGGCCTTCATCTTTCTCGTCGCGCTCGGGGTCGACTACAACATCTTCCTGATGGCGCGCGCGAGCGAGGAGGCGCTCCGCCGCCGCGATACCTGGACGCGATCTTCGACGGCCGGCGCTTCAAGACGATCGGCTGGAGCTACCCAGACCCCTCGCCCGGATACGAGGCGCTGCGCGATCACGTTGCCTTCTACCCGGGTCGTGTCGACGCGGCTTGGTTGGATGACGAGCGCGTTCAAGCCCAGCAAGGCGACTTCTACGGAGGGTGGATCACCGCCGATCTGATTGGGCCGTTCAAAGGGCCGCGGGGCACGCTCGCATGGTGAAGTCACGTCCAGCAACGCTCCCCTCTGAATCAGTTGCGACGATCCCGCGACGGCTCAGACGCTATGGCCTTGACTCCGGTCGGAGCTCGGCCTCGTGGTGGACATGCTCTTAGCGGTTGTAGAGCGGAACTCTCGTCACGGATCGCGCGCTTCGCGACGCGTCGGACGGGTTCTGACTCGCGCCTGACCGGGTGGCGCGTGGGTCGGCGGGCGCGTTGCTCCCTGAATGGCCGTCCCGACTCGGCTCGCTGCTACGTGACCCTTGCCAAAGGTGCGCTGCGGTGCGCGGACCGCGACTCCGAACGCGCGCTCCAGCCGGTAGTAACCCTCCTGCTGCTGCTCGTGCTCGGCCTTGCGCTCGCCGGAGATGGTGAGGACGCTGTCCTCGAGTTGGACGTTGACGTCGCCGTCGGAGAGGCCGGGGAGATCGGCGCGCAATACGTACTGGTCGGCCGTCTCGACGAGGTCCATTGGCGGCAGCCAGCGTCGCATCGTGCCGTTGCCGCGCCCGGTCTGGCTGGGCTGGTCGAAGAAGGTGTTGAAGAGCCGGTTCATCTCGTTCTGGATGGTGTTGAGCTCAGCGGCCGGCTCCCAGCGAATCAGTGCCATGCGAACCTCCCTTCGGGGAAACCGTTTGGGTTGCCTTTCACTCTCCGTAATAGATCTAAGTCACCTCGTGTCAAGTCTTTCGCGCGAGATGACGCGAACGGTCAACACGGCCCGGACGTCGCCGACGGCGATGGTGACGTGATCGCCGTCGGACACGCCTGCGGGCAGTGTGATCACGATCCCGTTGGTGGTGGTCAGACGCGGGGTTTCGGTCGGGGTGATGTTGGCGCGCGAGGCGCCGATAGGCGCGGCGGATCTCCGACGTGCTGGCGTCCTGGCCGACGCCGAGCATTCCGTAGTAGTCGTCCTTTTGTCCCATCAGCACGACCGGCTGGGCGCTCGCGCGCACGGCGGTCGTCGCTAGCGGCGCGCGGTCAGCCACGGTTGCGGCGGCGGCCGGCGGATTAGGCCGGCGAAAGGGTTGCTCGCCCACCGTGGCGCGGTTGTCTGCAGCGAGCTTGTCGGTGCGGGAGCGGCGAGATGGGCGGGGGTGCTTGTGCCGTCGCTGGGCTGGCTGATGCTGCTGAGTCTGCTGGCGAGCGCGATCGAGATCGCGCTCGCGAGGATCGCCGCGGCGACGCTGACGCTGACCAGGCGCGGCAGATGGGGGCGATGAAGTACGTACATCAGGTCCACCTCCGACGTGTTTGTGCCTGCAGTCTGGGTAATAGGCCGCGGGGCCGGACACGTCAAATGCCCCGGCGACTACGTCTCGCCGGTGGCGGGGGTGCGGTTCGTGGCGGCGCGGAGCTTGCCGAGCGCGCGATCCTCGATCTGGCGCACGCGCTCGCCGGACAGGCCGATCCGCTCGCCGATCTCTCGCAGTCACTGCTCGTCGCCGTCGAGCCCGTAGTGGGCGCGGAGGATCGTCCGCTCGCGCTCATTGAGGCTGCCGAGCAGCGCCCGGACCTGCTCGCTCTCTGAGTGATCCAGCAGCTGCTCGTAGGCGTCCTCGGCGAGCGGGTCGGCGAGCAGCTCGCCGAACGCGCCGAGCTCGCCGTCGGCACCCTTGACCGGCTCGTCCATGGACTGTGGGATCCGTTCGAGCGCGAGCAGCTCGCCGACCTGCGTGTGGGTGAGCCCGGTGTCGGTCGCGAGCTGATCGCCGGTCGGCTCCTGCCCATGTTTTTGCAGGTAGTCGCCGTGCGCCCGCTTGAGTTGCGCGAGGTGCCGGAGGGTGCGGTCGGAGAGCACCGTGGGCCGGGTCAGTTCGGCGATCAGCTGCTGCATCGCCTGGCGCACCCACCAGGTCGCGTATCCCCAGAACGGGACGCCCAGGGTCGGGTCATAGCGTTCCAGGGCGCGTAGCAGCCCGACCACCCCCTCTTGGATCAGCTCGACGCGGGTGATCGACGGGGAGCCGCGGTACACGCGCGTGACCCCGGCGATCCCGGGCAGGAACGCCTCGACCAGCTCCTCGCGTGCCCGCCGGTCTCCGTCCTTGGCCGCTTGCACGAGGCGTCGTTCGGTCGCGAGCGGCAGTCGCGGCCGCTCTCCGAGCTCTCGCAGATGGACGGCCGAGCTAGTCGGCCCTTCGAGCGGGCCGCGGCGCAGCTCGGTCGCGAGTTGCTGGTCGTGGGCGCGAGCGTCTACGGACTCGGTCTCGAGCGTTTCGCTCTCGTGTTGGCTGATGTGATCGGCGTCGGCGGACATCTCGAGCTGCGCCACAGTATTTAGCGCACCGCCCTGCCCGTCTTCGGCGAGTAGGGCGGCGAGCTGCTGTTTGGCGTTGATCGTGCTCACGAGCGCGCCGGCGCGGTCACTGAGGCGATCAGTTGGCGAGACGTGCGCGTGGCAGCACGACCGCGCGGCGCCGAGAGAGCCGAGGCTGCGGCGTACCCACGCGATGCGCCAACGGCGACGGATGGACGTTCGGGGACGTTCACCTCCTTTCCGGCATTGCCACGCGGCTCGGGAAGCAGATGAGAGAGGGGTGGTGAGAGCCCGGAGCCCTTGAGGCCTTTACTCGAGGCGGTGGGTCGCTATCACAGCCGACCCCGCAACCAGTTGCGGGCCCCGAGCTCCACCTGACAGATGAGCCGCTTCTTCTATGTCTACAACCTCTGGAAGTCGAAATAGGCCGCCAGAGCAGCCTGTCAAGACCTAGGGCGAAAGTTCTCGTCGACCCTCGCCGCGAGTCGCCTACCCATCTGAGAGCGGCGCGGCATCGACCGGGCACGACGATCACCCGATCCGCGCGACTGCCCGCCACAAGACACCATCAGCGGGCACTCACCGACCTCAAGCAGCTCGATTCACGGGGCCAGATCAAGATCGCCGGCGGTGCCGTCGTTACGCGCGACCTCGACGGCCGAGTTGACGTGAAGAGCGAGATCGGCAACGACCCTTACACCGGCACCGCGGCCGGCGGCATGATCGGCCTGCTTGTCGGGATCATCGGCGGTCCGCTTGGCGTGCTGCTCGGCGGCGCGACCGGCGTGCTGGTCGGATCCCTCTTCGACATCGATGATGTCGAGACCACCGAGTCGGTCCTCGGTGACATCTCAAAGCAGGTTCGCCCGACGCGGACAGCGGTTCTGGCGCAGGTGACCGAGCAGAGCCCCGAGGTCATCGACACCGCGGTGGCGCGGCTGGGTGGCGAGGTCATGCGCCGCTCGGAAGACGCGCATGGCAAGGTCGAGGAGCTGAAGTCGAAGCTCCGGCAGCCCAAGGTAGGTGCCTCCGCATAGCTCCGGCCGTAGGTGGCGGCGCGCGCAACCCGGGCGCGTCGCCGGCCAAGCGAGACCCGCTCAGCAGGCGGCGTCGAGGAGACCGGTATCCCGAAAAGCTCCGTCTACCACTACTTCGGCTCCAAGGACGGCATCCTGCTCGCGGTCATGGAGCGGGGTGCGCAGCGTTTCTTCTCAGAGCTCCCCACCCCCACGACACGCATCGGCTCCGCCAAACAACACCTTGCGGCCACGGAGGCGGCCGACGGGTGCCAACAACGACGCCGCGGTCGCTCGCCTACGTCAAGCGGCAAAGCAGATCGAACATCACGGCTCGAGGTTGCGGTGAGCGTCGCCCGGGGGCAGCTCGGGCAGCGCCAACGCGCCCGCGACCGCGCGGTACACCTTGCGGTTGAAGACGAGCCCGATGTGGCTGCCGGTGACCTCGATGCAGTCTGCCTCGGGTATCACCTGGCATTGCCAGTGGACGACTCCGTCGCCCTTTGAGTAGATGCTCGTGAGCCGCACCTGCTCGAACGGGAACGGCCGCGCGAAGTCGTGGCTGAACGGGCAGCCGCAGTGCCGGCTGAGGCACGCGTCTTTGCGCGCTCGGCCGCTGGCATGGATGACGCGGCGCGCGACGTCAACTGCCACCAGCGTGGGCGTGGAGGCTCCGAACAGACCCTGAAGGTCGGCACCCATCGAGATCGCATGAGAGACGCGGTCAGGACGACGGGCGGCGAGCGCGCGGGCGAAGTGCCCGCCACGGCTGTGGCCGATCAGGGCCACCCGACGGCCGTGCGAGCGCCACAGCGCGTCGACTCTGCGCTCGACCCGGTCAAGCGTGCGATCAGAGCAACCGGCGTTGAGCACAAAGCCGCAGAGCTGCGGCCGGTAGCCGAGGCGCTGCAGCCACGCCGCGATGACGCTGAGCGTCTGATCGCCGGCGAGGAAGCCCGGCATCAAGACCACGGGACGGCCGTCCCCGTGCGGTACACCGCTCCCGCCGAACACCGGGTCGGGCAGCAGGCGCGCGAGTTCAAGCCAGCCGCGCGTCTCGGCGAGCGGCCGGCCCAGCCACCGCTCAGCTGGCATGCACGTAGCCGCCGGGCGCCTTCGCGGTCGCCTTGTGCTTGCCGCTTCCCAGCGTCTTGGGTGCTGGCTTGAGCTTCCCCGCGCGCTCCGCGAGCCAGTCGCGGTAATCAGGCCACCAGCTTCCGCGCTTGACATCCGCGTTCGCCACCCATGTCTCGGGCTCTTCCGGGGGATCGTCGGTGACGCGGTAGCTGGCGCGGGTTTCAGGGCTGGGCGGGTTGACCAGCGCCTGGATGTGGCCGCTGGTCGAGAGTACGAAGCGTTTGGTGCCGCCTAGCAGCTGCGCGCTCCGGTATGCGTTCTCCCACGGCACGATGTGGTCGTTCAGCCCGGCGATGCTGTAGCTGTCCACCGTGATCGCACCGAGGTCGATCGGCGTGCCCAGCACCTCGATTGCTCCCGGGTGAGTGAGCGCGTTGTCGAGTGCGGTCCGGATGAAGTCGCGGTGCAGGCCGGCCGCCAGGCGGACGCTGTCCTGGTTCCAGTACAGAATGTCGAACGCTGGCGGGTCCTTGCCAAGCAGGTAGTTGTTGACGACGTAGTTCCAGACCAGATCGTTTGGACGGAGCCACGCGAACACGCCCGCGAGCGCGCGACCGTCGATGTAGCCCTTGCGAGCGGACTCGGCCACCGCCGCGGCGGCGAGCTCCTTGCTCGCGAGTGCCCCCGCCGTGCCCATCCGCGCCTGGTCAAGCGCGCATACCATCATCGTCAGCGTCCCGAACTTGCCCTGCTCGCCGATCGCGGCGAGATGGCCCAGGGCGCAAGCGGTGATGATTCCACCGGAGCAGGCCGCGTTCACGTTCACGCTGGGTTGGCGGGTGATCTCGGCCACCGCGTCGCGCGCCTCGAGCACCGCCCGTGCGTAGGTGTCGAGGTCGAAATGGCCCTGCGCGGCGTCGGGGTTGCGCCACGAGATGGTGAACACCTGCTGCTGTTCGCCGAGCAGCCACTCCACCATGCTGCGCCCCGGCGAGATGTCGAGGATGTAGTACTTGTTGATCGTCGGCGGGACGAACAGCAGCGGCACTTCGTGAACCTGCTTGTTGGCCGGCCGGTATTGGATCAGCTCGAACACGTCCGTCCGCAGCACCACCGACCCGGGCGTGACGGCGAGATTTTCGCCCACCTCGAACTTCGTCACGTCAACGCTGGCGGGCAGGTGCGGTGGACGGGTCATGTCGCGCACGAAGCGTCTTCCGCCGCGGACGAGGTTCGCTCCGCCGGCGTCGATGCTCTCTTTGAGCACCGCGGGGTTCGACCACGGGAAGTTCGTCGGCGCCAGCGCATCGAGCACGTTGCTCGCCGCAAACCGCGCCTGGCGCTCGGTGCGCCAGTCGAGCCCCGCGTCGGAGATCAGGCGGTCGACGGTCTCGCACGTGGCGAGATAGCCCTGCATCACCCGCCGCAGCAGCCAGCTGTCCTGCCACGCCCGCTCGCCGAACCGACGATCGCCCTTGCTCGGCCGAGCCTCGGAATGCCCGGCCGCCACCCGCGCCAGCTCGACGCCGAAGCGACCCGCATCGCTCGCGGCCCGCCGCGGATGGCGCGCCAATCCCGCGATCGTGCGACCGGCCGCCCGTGGCTTGACGAACCTGCCCACGCCGCCGCCCTCGAGCACCGCATCGCTCAGCATGACGTCGAGGCTCGACCGAGCGGCTAGCCTCAGACCGGGCTCCGCGGGCGAGACCCGGTCCTTCGGTTTTGAATTCGTTTCCACGCTCATCGGACCAGCCGGCCGCGGACGATCAGCTTGCTCGGGGTGGGGATCATGCCCAGCAAGCCGTGGCTCATGCCCAACTTGCGGTGATCGGCGTTCGTTCTGGCGTCCACTTCGAGCTCATCACCAACGCGCCGCAAGCGCGCGTCGAGCTCGAGCGGGATGCTCTGTCCCACCACATGAAGCCGACCGCGAACATGCAGCCGCTCGCCTTCCAGCGTGGCGCTGTCAGACACAAAGCTCACCTGCGGGTGGTTCACCACGTCGAAGAAGTCGGCCGAGCGCAGGTGCCTGTCGCGGAAGCCGAGGTTCGTGGTGAGGCTGGCGGCATCGATCGTCAACTCGATTACCGGGTTCTGCTGTAGGTCGAGCGTGCCTTCGTAACGCTCGAAGCGGCCTTCGACGGTGGCCAGTCCCCAGAGAGTTTGCGCGTGGAATTCGACACTCGAGCGGGTGGGATCGATCCGCCAGTGTTCTAGCGGGACGCTCTGGGTATCGAGGGGTTGGGGTTGGGTGAGGGTGTCGGTGCTCATTTGGTGGCTCCTTGATCGAGTGCTCAGTTGGTCAGCTTCCACGTCCACGCGTATTGGGAGAGCGCCTCACGGACCTCGTCGTCGTGGGGCGAGTGCGGGACGTGGATCTCGGGGGCGGCGTCGATCAGGACGGCGCGTACCTGATCGCCCAGCCCGGTCTCGGCGAGCGCGTCGCGGGCCGCCTGCTCGGCGGCGCGGCGGCGTAGCTCAGGCTTGTAGGGCTTGCCGACCGACGTCACCGGGATCTCGTCGACGATCTCGACGTGCTTGGGCGCGGCAGCGCGTTCGGACACGTGGTCGGCCGCCCAGGATTCGAGCTCATCGGCGGTGCGCTCGGTTCCCGTAGCAAGGGTGACGAACGCGACCGGTACCTCGCCGGAGTGCGGGTCGGGCCGGCCGACGGCGGCGGCGGCCGTGACGTCGGGATGCGCGAGCAGCGCGTCCTCGATCGTGGCGGGGTCGATGTTGTGGCCGCCGCGGATGATCAGGTCCTTGGCGCGGCCGGCGAGGCGGATGAACCCGTCGCCGTCGACGGACGCCAGGTCGCCGGTGTCAAGCCAGCCGTCCTTGACCTTCCCGCCGGCGCGCACGTCGCGCCGGGAGCCAGTGTCGACGAGGTAGCCGGCGAAGATGTTCGGGCCGCGCAGGACGAGCGTCCCGACCTCGTTCTCGGGCAGGAACGTCCAGTTGCCCGTCGCTTCGTCGATCTTCACCGTGCGCGCCTCCTGGTAGGGAAGACGCCGACCGACCGTGCCCGATCGCGGCGCGCCGGGCCAGCTGACCGCGGTGACGCACGTGCCCTCGGTCAGACCGTAGCCCTCGCACAGAGCGACCCCGGTCCGGGCTTCGAACGCGTCGCGCACTGCTGGCGGAAGCGGTGCGGCACCGACGATCGGCAGCTTCAGGCTAGATCGGTGCACGTCGCCAGCGAGCTCCGCGAAGGTCCGGACGAGCGGTGTGTGGAAGCTCTCCGCGTCGGGCAGCACCGACACGGCCGGGCGATCGGGCCACAGCTCAGCCGCCCTCCTCACCAGCTCGTAGGTGCTCGCGGGCAGGCCGCGATCGCTCAGCCGAACGCGCTCGATCGCGGCCAGCTGCGAAGGCCCGCTGAAGGATGGCCAGAGCAGATCGTCTGTCGAGATGTCGCTGGCGCTCATCGGCGCGTCTCCGACTGTCCGGTGGGCGAGGGGATGTAACTGGCAGCGGTCACTCGCTCGATCGTGATCGCGAGCAGCACGCGGCCGACCTCAGCCAGCGCCTCGTCGCTCATAGGTTCGGGCGTCTCAGCGGCGTTGGAGATGCGCTGCATGATCTTGGCGGTCGCCGCGCCGATGTCGTTGGTGAGGATCTCGGCGGGGCCCGAGAACGTCGCCGATGGATATGGCGGCTCGTGGCCCATCACGCACAGCGAAGCCCACCCGGTCCGCCTCACGTCCCGGGCCTTGAGGCGCTCCGCGAGCGTTGAGCTCAGCAGTCGCTCACCGTCGCGCGCGAAATACACCAGCGACTGACGGGGGCGGCCGTCGGGAGCGCGTGTCGCGAGGACACCAACCCGATTAGCGTCGAGGAACTCGCGCAGCTCTTCGGTCAGTGCGCCCATTGCGGCGCCTCCTCGCTCTCCGGCACGACGAACCCGTCGGGCTCCTCGACGACGGTGTTGCGCAGCTCGCCGATCCCGTCGATCTCGATCCTCACGACGTCCCCGATCTTCAGCAGTCCCTCGGGGAACGGCTGGCGCACGGCACCGATTCCGGCCGGCGTGCCGGTGGCGATCACGTCGCCCGGCTCGAGCGTGAACGCCTCAGACAAGTGGGCGACCTGCTGGTAGCAGTTATAGATCATCTCGCCGGTGTTGCCGTCCTGGCGAACCTCCTCGCCCACGTAGGTGCGGATGGAGAGGCTGTGCGGGTCACCGAGCTCGTCCGCCGTGACGATCCAGGGGCCGAGCGGTCCGTGGGTATCGAACGACTTGCCCATAGTCATCGTCGGCGTGCGCACTTGCCAGTCGCGGACCGAGACGTCGTTGGTGATCGTGTAGCCGGCGATCACCTCGTGGGCGCGGTCCTCCGGCACGTGGCGGCAGCGAGTCCCGATCACGATCGCCAGCTCGCCCTCGTAGTCGAGCAGGTTCGAGACGCGGGGCATGTGCACGTCGTCGCCGGGACCGACCACGCAGGTGATCTGCTTGTTGAAGAACACCGGGAACTCCGGCGCCTCCATGCCCGACTCGGCGATGTGATCGGCGTAGTTGAGGCCGATGGCCAGGAACTTGCGCGGCAGCACGGGAGCGAGCAGCCGGACCTCTTCCAGCGGATGGCGCTCCTCCGCGTCGTCCCGGTCGACTACATATCCGTCTTCGATGACGCCATAGCGCGGTCCCGCGCCCGCGTCGAAGCGACAGAGCCTCATGACTTCATCTCCGGGATCTCGACCGGCGCCTGCTCGGGTGCGTAGCCGCCGGACATCGCCTTGGCGTGAATCTCCTCGAAGCTCATGCCGTCCGCGTGGTCCGCAGCGACCTGCGCGGGGTCGACGAACTGACCGATCGGGTTGGCCTTGAACTCATCCGAGGTCCGCATCCACTCCGCCGACTTCTTCCAGTCCCCGAAGCAGTCGACCTGGAGCTCGACGTTGTTTCCGTCGGGATCAGCGTAGTAGTAGGAGAGGGTCATCCCGTGGTCCAGGCACAGCGCGGGGGTGATACCGGCGTCGCGCAGGCGCAGGTAGCTCGAGTTCAGGTCCTCGAAGCTCGCGTACTCGAACGCCGAGTGGTGCATCCCGGTGCGGGTGTCCTTGTCCGGGTCGTCGACGAAGTTCGGGAACGCCAGCAGCGCGACCCGGTGATTGGCGGCGTCGTTGGACAGCCACGCGCCGACCTGGTCCTGGAAGATGACCTCGATACCGACGAGCGTGGCGTAGAAGTCGATCATCTCCCGCAGGCGGGTTGTCTTGAGGTTGACGTGGTGGAAGGTCGGGTGGATCACGGTGGTGTCGCTCATGCGAGAGCTCCTGAGGTCGCGGGGGTCGAGGTGATCTGCAGCTGGGTTCGAAGGTCGTCAAGCAGGGCGGGGACCGCCCCAGGGGAGGCGGCGCCGCCGAACACGTAGAAGTCGGGACGGACGAGCACGGCGTGCGCGTTGTGCTGAGACAGCCACGCGGTGAGGCGCCCATCGCAATCACGGACACCGTGCGGCGCAGCCGGGTCAAGCGACGCGACCGTCGCCTCAAGCGTGTCGAGCAGCGTGCGCTGCCGCTGGGAGAGATGTTCGAACGGGTCACCGTCGGCGACGATCAGCTGGAAGCCACCGCCGACGACGACGTCGAAGCGTCCCTCACGGGCCGCGCGCTCCACCACTCCCTGGACGCCCAGGGTCCCGGCAAGTGGATCGGGTTCACCGATGGGCTGGTGGAGCAGGCCCGCGGTCAGCGGCGCAAGCTCGAGCGGCGGCGGAGGGCCGGCGGCGCGCAACGCCGCGTCGCGCCCGGCGGCAGCCTGGGGGTCGAGCTCGCAGAGGACCTTGCCCAGCTCGATCGCGAGCCGGATCACGGCCTCGTTCTGCGGCTGTCGCTCGGCGTCAACGGTGTCCAGCAGCCGCTCGGGGGCGACGCCGCGCAGCACGAGGTCGAGCTTCCAGGCAAGGTTCGCGGCGTCGCGCAGCCCGGAGCACAATCCCTGACCGAGGAACGGCGGGGTCAGGTGGGCGGCGTCGCCGATCAGCAGCACGCGCCCCTTGCGCATCCGGTTGGCGAGCATCGAGCGGAACTCGTAGACGGTGCTGCGAGTCAGCGGCCCATCCGCTGGCCGGTACCACGGCTCGAGCAGCGACCAGACACGATCGGGATCCTCGAAATCGGCCGCCAGCTCGTCGGGCCGCAGCATGAACTCCCAGCGCCGGTGCCGGGGGCCGCTCTGCACGTGGGTCGTGGGCCGGTCCGGATCGCACCACTGGCAGGCGATCGGCAGGTCGCCGAGCGCGTCCATGTCCCGCGGCTCGGCGTCGACGACGAGCCAGCGCTCCTGGAAGCCAAGGTCGCGCCGTGTGATCCCACTCGCCTCGCGCACGAACGAGTTCGCACCGTCGGCACCGATCACCCACCGTGCGTGCACGGTTCGCCGATCGCCGGTGAGAGCGAGCGCGCCGAACGCGTCATCGACCCGCCGGACCGTGAGCTCCACTCCTTTGCCCGTGTCGAGAAGCTCCTCGGCGACCCAGCCACGTTCGACGGTCACGCGCGGCTGGGCGCAGCCAAGGCGGTCAAGCGCGGCCTCCAGCTCGGGCTGGAAGAACATGTAGTCCGAGTCCCAGCCCGACCGAGCGGGACCCTCAACGTCGAAGCACAGCAGCAGCTGGCCGTCGGCCCCGAACCACTGGTAGTCCTGGACTGGGATCATCTCATCGGCGAGGGTGTCGGCCAGCCCGAGTGACTGCAGCAGCCGCATGATCTCGTGATCGAGGTGAACCGCGCGCGGCAGGCGGTAGATGTCGGTGAAGCGCTCGAACACCGCCACCCGATGACCGGCTCGACCGAGCAGCGCCGCCAGTGCCTGCCCCACCGGGCCGTAGCCCACGATCGCCACGTCAGCGTCGAAACCTGGAGCAGTCATGACGTGAACCCGGAGCCGGCTGCCACGAGCCGGGTAGCGACGGAGCGAGCGAGAATCTGGCTCACCGCGCCGGCGAGCGCGCTCCGGGGGTCCTCCGCCGACGTCGCCTGTCGCCAGGCGATGAAGCGGTCCGGTCGAACGAGGATCGCGCCGTCGCTTTGGATCTCGCGCCGGCGCAACCACGCGCAGCGCGGGTCGTACAGCTCCCCGTCGAGGTGACCGATCCGAACTGCATCGAGCGGGAGGCCGGCGTCAGCGGCGAGCTGCCTGGCCACCTCGCACCACGCCTCGCCATCCTCACCCGCGATCACCAGGAAGCGGCCGGGGGCGACCAGGTCCTTGATCGGACGGCGGTTGCCATTCTCGTCGTCAATCCAAGCGTGCGGCAGCGGTGCACCCGGACGCGTTGACGGCTCGTAGACGCGGATATCGTCGAGCGGCAACGGCGCCGGGGTACCGTCGGGCACAATCGCCGCTGACTCGTAGCTGTAGCCGTACTCGACGTTCAGCTCGGAGAACTCCATCGACTGCGCCCGCATCATCCGACGCACGCTCGAGCAAAACTCGGCGTCCTCCGGATGGCCGCTCCACGTGCGCCGCAGCAGCTCGAGGTTTTGCTCTGGCGTGTTCTCCGGAACGACGCCAAGCGTCGTGCCGATCGAGAAATGGTTGACCGCGTTCTCAAGCGAGCGCTGGCAGTTGCGCTGATCCACGGGCCGCCGCTCGGCTTCGTAGGTGTCGAGCAGCGCCGGCGATGCGTGGCCGGCCAGGACGGCGGCGAGCTTCCAGCACAGGTTCTGCGCGTCGTGGATCGCGCTGGTCAGCCCAAGACCACCGGTCGGCGGGTGGCGATGTGCCGCGTCTCCCACCAGGAACACACGCCCGACGCTGAACGCGGAAGCGATCACCGCGTCGACCGACCAGCGAGTGATCTTGTGGATCTCCATCGGCAGCTCACCGATCCCGAGCGCCCGGCGAGCGTCTGCCTCGACCTCCGCGTCCGAGTTGGCGCAGTCAACCGGGTAGTTGAGGTGGATCACCCACTCCTCGGAGTCTGGCCCCCACCGTTCGGGTCCCATCGGCACGAGCACCGCGAGCACACCAGCCTGCGGCGAGTAGATCCAGCGGATCAGGACGTCGGCATCCTTCGCCCAGCGCGAGAAGTCCGCCGAGACGTGGAGCGTCGCCGTCTGCGTCACGACCCCGAGGCCTTCGTACTCCACGCCGATGAGCCCAGCCACGCGCCGTCCTCCGTCGGCGCCGACCAGGTACTCGCAGCGCACCGTGTATTCGCGCCCTGAGCCGTTGTCCCGGATCGCGGCCAGCACGCCGTCGGCGTCCTGCTCGAGGTCGAGGAGCTCGTGGCCGAAACGGACCCGGCCGGGTGAGAGCTCCTCCGCGCGAGCCTTCATCAGTGGTTCGAGGCGAATCTGCGGCAGGTTCATCTGCCGCCACGCACTGGCGGCATGCCAGCTCTCATCGTCCCCGCCGGCGCCCCAGCTCTCAAGCCGCGCGAGACGGCGTCCGTAATCCGGATCGGGACCGGTGAGGCCCGCGTAGAACGCGGTCGCGGCCATCTGCTCCGCGGGCGTGCCGCGTTTCGCGATCGCCTCCGCCACGCCGACATCGTCGAGCACCTCCATCGCCCGTTGATTCAGGACATGCGCCTTGGGCAGATCCGATGTCGTCGCGCGGGCGCTGACGAGCAGATGCTCGACCCCCTGGCGGGCCAGGAGCATCGAAGCGGTCAGTCCCGCGCCACCGCCGCCCACGATCAAAACCGGAACTTCATTCTCAAGAGGTGCTGTGAAAGTCATCGTCTCTCCTCGACATCAGGAATTGAAGTGAACACTACAATACATGAATTGAAGTATAAACTCCAATTTGTCTGATATCGTCGAACCATGGCTGTCCGCGCCGACGTCACCCCCAACCGCCGCGGGATGAAGTCCCGCGAACTCGTGCTGGACGCCGCCGAGCACGTCATGGCGGAGCACGGCTTCGAAGCCGCGACCCTCGCCCGCGTCGTCGAAGAAGCCGGTATCCCGATGAGCTCGGTCTACCACTACTACGGCTCCAAGGACGGAATCCTGCTCGCGGTCATGGAACGCGGAGCAGAACGCTTCTTCGACGATCTGCCCATCCCGAACCGGCGGCTCGGACGCCCCGCAACCCATTTGGCCACAGTCCTCTCGACCGCGGCCCGAACGCTCGCGCGCCATCCCAACTTCCTCCGCCTGCTGATCGTCTTCGCTGTACAGCCGCCCGCGCGCGCCGGCGGTGAAATCGAGGCTGTCGTGACGCGTGTACGCCGGCTCGGGCTCGACCGCCTCCGGGAGCAGATCGCGCTCGCATTCGGCGACGATCCCAACAGCCCCGTGACCGTTCGGCTCGCGCGGATCGCCCTCGCCGCGGTCGACGGCGCGTTCGTAGCCTCTCAGGCCGATCCCGCAGTCACGCTCGAGGAGTTGCTCGAGCCGCTCGTGCCCGCGATCGTGGGCGCGCGCCGCGCGCTGCTGGCCAAAGCGCACTGAGAAGGCTGGCGTTCCATCATCCATGTCGCAGACGGTGAAGCCCGCGTGGGTGAGCGGTCATCACATTATTCGCGTGATTTCGCCCGGATGGAGCACCTGGTCATTCCCGTGAGGATCCCCGCGTGGGTGTTCCTGGGCCTGTGGCTTCTCTACGAGCTGATCGGGGCGAACTACGGTCTCACCTTGGCCCACGCCAACCGTGGCGGCGGAGCGTTGTTCGCCACGTCGGCCGATTCGTGTTCGGGCTGATCGTCGCAGGGTGGCTTCTGGACGCGGGGTCGCCGTCCCGCAGACATTCGGTGCCTGCGAGCGTCTGACCTCCGAGGTTGCCCTCACGCTCATTCAGTCGGCTCGTGCTCGCCCGAGCTCGGCGTGTCGTGCCGACCTCGCAGGCGGGAGTAGGCGATCGCTCCTGGGCCGGTCGGAAGCCAGTACGAGATGGGTGCGGTAGCCGAGGACCGCGAGCGTCGCAAGCGAGCCCTTGACGCCGGAGCCAAGGAAGGCGCCGATCATGCCGCCTTCCACGCCGCCGATTCCGCCCGGGACCGGCAGCGCGTTTCCGAGCGTCCCGATGTAGTAGGCGGTCACCAGCACCGCCCCCGGCGGCGAGTGGCCGAAGGCCTGGAAGCACGCCCACAGCGCTCCGACGTCAAACCCCCAGTACGCGACTGCGCCGAGAAGCGACGGGTCGCGACGCCTCACCATGCCAAGCGCGGCGAGCAGCCCCGAGTGGATCGTCCTTGGCAGCGTGGCGGCGCGGCGCCATCTGTCGGCCGCCCGACCCGTCGAGCGCTCCGCGCGCCGCTGGAGGAGTCGCTCGGTCGGCTCGTCGAGATACACCATTGACAGGACGATGAGGATTACCGCGGTAGCGACGCTCGCCGGAATCAGCGTGAGACCGATCGGCGCCGGACCTGAGAACAGCCCGAGCCACAGTCCGAGTCCCGCGCTCGCGAGGGCGAGCAGGTAGACCGCGTAGGTGAGGAGCATGTAACCGGCCAACCCACCGGCGACGCTCGCGGCGGACAGGCCCCAGCCGCGAAGCGTCCACACGGTGAGCGCGATTCCGCCTGTGCCCGCCGCGGCCAGCAGCTTCGTCGCCGATCGCGGCAAGGACCACGGTCACGATCCGCCGGTGCCGTCCAAAGAAGGAACCCGAACCGTCCGCGGGCCGGCGGTCAGGGCCGGCGCCCGTGGGCGGCGCCGAGCGGCGGGCCGCGGGGGTGGCCCCGACGGCGTCGGTGGGCGGAGCGTCAGGGCGCGGTCGGGGTGATCGTGACCGGCTCATGAGAGTCTCGTGGTGGTGCTGCAGCCTCGCCGGCCGGTCGGTGAGCGGTCATGATGCGTTTCGCGTGATTGGCCAGCTACATCCTGCGGCGGCGTAGCCTCGCCAGCAGCGCTCGGCTCGGATCCTGGTCGCGCTCATCGCGCAGGAACTGAACTCCAACCAGGATGGCCCGCTTGACCTCATCGCGGAGCGCCCGGGCGGCAGATGTGTCGTCGAAGCTGCTACCGAAGCGAGTGGTGTCGATCGGCTCTCCAAACCAGAAATACAGCCGCTCGGGCCGGGGAATCGGAGTTGCCCCAACTCCGCGGATGACCGGCGGTGTCGGGAAGCCCATTAGCTTCTCGTAAAGATGGGCGAACTGACCGTAGATCGGCGTGTTCTGGTCGATGATCACGTCGAGCATGTCGTCGGCCCCCACGGCCGCGAACGGGACGATCGGATAACCGTGCTCGATCGCGAGCCTGGCGAAGCCGATGCGCTCCCTCCACAGAAGCTGGTACTCCTGGCCGCGCCGCTTGTTGACCTCACGCGAGCCTCCGGGGAAGACCAAGATCGTCTGCCGACCGCGCATTAGGGCCCGGACGTTGTCACGGGTACCGCGAACCATCCCACCGACCGCCAGGAGATCGCGCCAGATCGGAACCGCATAGTGGGCGTGCTCGCCAAGGCCGCGGATCGCCAGTTGGCGGCGCTTCCAGATCTCGGCCATCATGAACGGCAGGTCCAGGAACCCATAGATGGTGTGGTTGCCGACGAGCAGCGAGCCGTCAGCGGACAGGTGCTCGACGCCGTAGAGCTTGGGCTGGATGACACGGCTGAAGGGCTCGAGCAGCGAGACGAGGCGATCGATCGAGGACTCGGCGGGCAGCGCGGGAATGTCGGGCGATGGCTCGGTCATTGCACGCCCGCCTGGCGCTACCTGACCTTGATCTGATTCGTCACTCCGACCACCCCGCTGAGGCTCGTGACGTCCTCGACCGCAGCGGCGCTCTCCGCATCGTGCCTGGCATAACCCGTCAGTGTCAGGTGGCCGCGCAAAACCTTGACGTGGATGTGCGTCGATCGAATCCTGACGTCGGCGGTCAGGCGCTGCAGCGCCGCAGCGCGGATCTCGTCGTCGGGGCGCCGGTGCGCCACAGGGGGATGGACCTTCAAGTCGTCGACGATCACGTCAAAGACGCCCTCGACGTGTCGGGCGTCGTGCGCTGCGGCGAGACGCTCGGGAAGGCTCTCGACCGCCCCACGCAGCACGACCGTTCCAATCTCGTCGACCGATACGGCGATCAGCTCCGGATGCTTGATGCGCGGATCGCGTCGCAGCGCGGCCCGTACGTCTTCTTGGATTCGAGTATCGATGAACAAGGTTGGTCGTCCGATGGATCTTGGCGTTGGCGAGTGCAGCGGCAGTGTCGAACGCAGCCGGGTGAGCGGACATCACCAACTTTGCGTGATCGGAGGCCAATCACGCAAAGCGTGTGACGACGGCTCACCGGACGTCCGCTCATGCTCGGTCGGTAACGCAGCTCTCCAGTACCAACCCATCCTGAGGAGGAAACATGGCTCAATCTTCTGGAAGCGCTGTTCTGTACACCGCCGTCTACGGCGACGTCGACGAGGCGCTGGCCGACCTCGCCGCCTTCGAGCAGTTGCACAAGGCCGAGATGATCGGCAAGTACGATGCGGCCGTCGTCGACAGGAAGGACGGCGAGCCGCACATAGTCAAGCGTGTGGACCGCCCAGCCGTCCGCATAATTCCGGAGTGGCTGGGATCGGGCACGCTCGCCCGCCGTGAGCTGCACGATGCAGCGCGGGCGCTCGACGCAGGCGAAGCGGCGCTGATCGTAGTCGGAGAGGCAACTCTCGCGAAGGGATTCGAACGGGCGGTCACCAGAGCCGCCAAGACGGCCAAGCGAGAGCTGAACGCCACCACCGACGAGCTGGCCAAGGATCTCACGGAGGCGGTCACAAGATGACCATTGGATTCAGCTTGTTCGTGATCGCCGCCGGGGCGATCCTCAAGTTTGCCGTCACCGCCCAGGTGGCCGGAATCAGCATCTCCACCGTCGGGGTGATCCTGATGGTGGTCGGCGCGATCGGCCTGATCGTCAGCGTGTGGATGATCCTGGCCGGTCGCGCCGCTCCTGAGCTCTGATCACGAGGGCCGGCGTGCGCGTCAGCGCGTCGGCCCCTCGTCAGCTCGGACGCCGTCTGCGCCGAGGTCCGGAGCTTTGAGGCCTTTTGCGGACCACCATTCGCGGAGGATGATCTGGATCGCGGCCGCGCTGGGGATGGCGAGCAGTACGCCGAGGATCCCCAGTAGCTCGGCGCCCACGAGCAGGCTGATGATCGTCACGAGCGGATTGACGTTCACCGCTCGGCCGTACACGAGCGGTTGCACCACGTAGTCCTCGAACCGCTGCCACACGATGATGAACGCGATCCAGACGATCGTGGCCGTCGGGAAGCTCACGGGGACCGTGGCCAGCGCCACGACGATCGCGCCGAGGGTCGCGCCGATGAGCGGTATGAAGTCGAAGAAGCCCACCACGAGGCCGAGCGAAAGCGCGTACGGGACACCTAGGATTGAGAGGACGATCCAGGTCGCGATGGTCGCAAGGACGCTGATCGAGATGTTGCCGAGCGTGTAGCGGGCGACGGAGTCTTTGATGTCGATGATCACCTGGCGGTAGCGCTGCTGGCGGCGGCCGACCAGTGACAGCCCCAGCTCGGAGTAGTCCCGACCGTGCAGGACGAGCAGAAACGTGACGGCCAGCACTGTGATGAGCTGCGTGATGAAACTGGCCGCGCCGACGGTCACGTCTTTCAGCGGACCGGCCGCCCGGGCGAGCAGCTGCGGCAGCCGGTGCGCGTCCCGCAAGAGCTTCGCGGTGATGTGGTAGCGATCATCGTAGTGGCGGAACGTCGCGTCCCGCCGCAGCTCCGCCGCGTAATGGGGAGCGTCGCGTGGGAGCGTCTGCACCTCTCTGACCACGCTCGGGATGACCACGTAGCCGATCAGGCCGACGAGCAGGGCAAGGATCGTGTAAACGGCGAGGATCACGACGGCGCGAGGTGCTCGGGTTCTGACTGCCGCCGCGTCGACCACTGGGAACAGCGCGAACGCGAAGAACAGGCTGATGACAAGGAGTTGAATGACGCCGCGGATCCTCCAGACCATGTACAGCGCGAGCACGGTCGCGACGAGGATGAGCACGAGCCGCAGCACGCCACTCAAGGGCGGGGCCGTCAATCGGACGCGCAACGGGGCGGCGCCGTCTTCAGAGCTCTCGCGTGTTGTGCGCAGCGATGTGTGCGTGGGGTGGTCGGGCGCGCTCATCGACTCATGCCGTCAAGAAAGACCCTCGTCAACGGGAACGAGGGCGTAGCTGCCGACCCAGCTCGCGAATCTCGAAGGCACGCACGACGTCGATGATGCCGGTGGTCATCCCCCAGACTCCGGCGAAGGTCAGCAGCGTGGACGCGCGGACCAGGAAGAACTGGCCGCTGACCCAGAACGCGAGCACAATCATCATGATCCGGCCGATCAGGCTCAGCCACCAGCGCCATTGCTCATTCCTCCGTTGGGAAATCCACGCCCGGGAGCGTCTTCTGCAGATCGGTGAGCCGTCGTCACGCATTTCGAGTGATTGGCAGAACGGAAAACGGACTGGCTTACGGCGCCCATGTCCACGAACCTCGATCACGCAAATCGCGTGATGACGGCTCACCGCGGGAGCGTTGATGCTCGCGGAGACCGCAGTCCCTACGAAACACGAGGAGCTCCCGCCATGTCCAACGAAAACCTGATCACCGACGAGATACGCGCCAGGCTCGAGCGCGACGACCGCGTCCCCCATCCTGCAGAGGTGGCTGTCTCAGAGCGCCATGGCGCTGTGATACTGCGCGGCAGCGTCGGCACGCTTCACCAGCGTCGAGCGATCGTCAAGATCGCGCGCGCCGTGCCGGGCGTCCTCGCCGTCGAGGACGAGCTCGGGATCGACCCGCGGGATCGCTGGCAGGACAACGAGGTTCGCGGTGCGGCGCTGCAGGCGCTGATGTCGACTGACGCGGTGCCCGCCGACTCGATTGACGTCACTGTCTCCAACGGTTGGTTGACCCTGAAGGGAGAGGTCAAGCACCCGTACGAGAACGACGCCGCGTTCGAGGCTGTCTCGGCGCTGCCCGGTGTTGGCGGCATCACAAGCGAGATCAAGGTCATCACCGCAGGCTGATGGTTGATCTATGAGCGGCGCGGGGTGACCACGCGCAGGGCCCCCTCGACCAGTTCGACCCGCCCGGGGAGGCTTCCGCCGACCCGCCCGTCGGGGGATAGGCCGAGGGGATGCGGGCTGTCCACCCCGAGACGTTCGACTTGCAGGCCGTGAACGCCTCTAACCGGCCGGTTTCTCCCGAGCACATAAAGAGCCCGGCGCGACGCATCTTCGGCGGGGGGCCGTCCTCGACGGCGAGTACGGCGAGCCGACGCTCGGCTGGGCGAGGGCCTCTCACGGTCAGCCCGAGCGCGCCGCCGATTGACGAGCGCGCTAATCGCCGATAGCTGCGACAGGGACAGCTCGTCAGCAACGCCATCGTGTCGCAAGGTCACGGTAAGCGTGGTCCGCTCGCGCAGCGCGCGGCCGCGGTCTGCCGCTCGCCGACCGCGTGGCCCCCCGAGCAACGCGGACGCTCCCGCGAGCGTGTCACCCACCGCACCGACGGTCAGCTGACCGGGTCAGCATCACGAGCAGGTTGTTGACCGCCCGCTGCAGCGGCCGCGTAATGGGATCGTCAGCTGGCGCTCGGCAGCGCCCACGACATGCCATAGCGTCCTACGGGCGAGGCGCCTCGGCATACGCACCTGTGCGGTTTCGCAGCAGCACTTGCACACCGGGTAGCGGTCGGCCCTCCAGGAACTCAAGCATTGCCGTACCCCCCGCAGAGACGTGATTCACGCGATCCCGCAGGCCGAAGCGATGCAGCGCCGCGACCGTCTCCCCGCCTCCGATCACCGACATCGTCGATGTCGAAGCGACGGCGTCGGCGATCGTGCGGGTGCCCGCGGTGTATTGGGGGAGCTCGAACCGGCCCATCGGGCCGTTCCAGAAGACCGTGCCCGCCGCGGCGATCAGCGCGGCGTACCGAGCTGCGCTCTCGGCGCCGATGTCGAGCCCCATCCAACCGTGGGGTACCTCGACCCCATCCAGGTAGCGCGTGTGGGAACCCCCGTCCTGGCCCCACCTGGCCACCAGCAGATCGGTGGGAAGTTCGAGTCCGCATGCCGACCCGCGGGTGGTCGCGAGCGCCGCCCGCGCTGGCTCGACATCGTCCTTCCGACATAGCGAGTAGCCGACGCTGTGGCCCTGCGCGGCAAGAAAAGGGAAGCACATCGCGCCGCCGATGCAGACGGCGTCGGCCAGTTCCAGGAAGCGCCGAAGCACGCCGATCTTGTCGCGGATCTTGGTGCCGCCGAGGATGGCGACCAGCGGTCGTGCCGGCCGGTCCACGATCGCGCCCAAGGCGCGCACTTCCCGCTCCATCGTGCGGCCCGCGGCCGAGGGGAGGTGGTGAGCCACGCCCGATGTGCTCGCATAGCTCCGCTGCGCGGCGGCAAAGGCATCGCCGACGTACACGTCCGCCAACTCGGCCAACGCTGCCGCCAGCGCGGGCTCGCCGCGCGCCTCGCCCGCTTCGAACAGGATGTTCTCCAGCATCAGGATCTGGCCCGGCTCGAGCCGCTCGGACAGGTCGCGTACTTCCGGCCCGGTCACCCCGGCCGCGAACTGCACCGGCGCGCCCGCCAGCTCGCCGAGACGGTTGGCGACCGGGCGCATCGACAAGCCCGGATCCTGGCCCTTGGGCCGGCCCAGGTCGGAGACGATCACGAGTCGGGCGCCGCGCCGGCGGAGCTCATCGATCGTGGTCAGTCCAGCGCGGATGCGGGAATCATCGGCGATCCGCACCGGCGCGCCGGCGGGGGCCGCCATGAGGGGCACGTTGAAATCCGCGCGCAGCAGGACCCGCTGCCCGTCGACGTCGAGGTCATCGAGTGTGCGAAGTTCATCGCTCATCGGCTTCGCCCGTCAGACCCGGAACAGCGCGCAGCGGCGAAGCTCGGTGAATCTGCTCGCTCGACTTCAACGTCGCAGCCTTCCTGGTTCATTCGCGTCGCAGGCTTCCTGGTTCGCGTTGGCGTCGGCAGGAGGTTGCCGTCCACCCGGGTGACCCGTCGTCACGCGGATTGGATGATTGGAAGCGCTCGATTTCGAAAAGGCGGCGGCCGCGGAACTGGCCGCGCTTACGCGCCCGGCAGCGGCGTAGGCGATGGGTCATTGATGCGCTTGGCCGCGTGTTCGCGCGAACACCTCCTGCTCGGTGATCGTGCGCTCGGGCCGGCCACGCCCTAGGAACGCGACGGTCCAGCTGGCGAGCGTGGCCACGCGGTTCTTGAAGCCGGTCAGGAACGCCAGGTGGACCACGAGCAACAGCAGCCAGGCTACGGGCCCAGCGACCCGGACCGGACCGAACCAGGCGACGTGACGGCCCGGAAGCGGGCGAGCGTCGCCATCGTGCCGAGATCGCGGTAACGGAATGCGCGCGTCGCGTTGTCGCCGCAGAGCCGGCGGACGATCGAACGTGCGGCGTACCGGCCGGATTGCATCGCGACCTCAGCGACGCCCGACAGGTGGTTGAGGCTCATCAGGTCGCCGATGACGAACACCTCCGGATGGGTGGGCGGGGCTTCCAAGCGCTCGCGCCGCCCGCGCTCCATGCCTCCCAAGCCGTTGGCCTGTTCCTCGTGCTGCGCGCCTTCGCGTCCGGCTCGACCGCGATGACTTCACGCTCTCCCAGGCTGGAATGGTCGTCCACTGGCGGCGCGTACGGGGCGCGCGCTGGCGCACCAGCATTGTCATGGGCGCCGTCGGATGCGCGATGTCAGCGATCGTGTTCCTCATCGCCGCCGTCACCAAATTCACCGCCGGAGCATGGGTGTCGCTGCTGATCGTGGTCGCGTTCACAACCGTCGCCCTCCTCACCCGATGCCACTTCGATCGCGTCGACGACGCCACCGGCCTGAACGCCCCGGCAACCCCGGATGGTGAGAGCGAGCAGACGCCGTCACAGGTTTCCAACCTCGCCATCGTCCCGATCCCCCATCTTGACCGGGTGAGCGTGCGAGCGCTCGCCTACGCCGTGTCGCTGCACCAGCCGGTGCTGGCGCTGCACGTGAGCCCGACCGAAGAAGAGTCAAAGCGCTTCCGCGAGTATTGGCAAGCCTGGGGTAACCACGTGCCACTCGAGCTCGTCCAGTCTCCGTACCGTACCGTCATCCCGCCGGTCGTCGCGTATATCCGGCGGCCAGCTCCCCGATGCGCGCTTGCGTTTGCAGCACGCGCGCCCGCACGACCGACGCGAATGCGTGCTCGCCGGCCAGCAGATCCTCCATCCGCGTCGCGGCGCGCAGCGCCGCCAGCGCCTCCCCAGGCAAGCCGCGCGCGCGGCACAGAAGAGCTCGGGCATAGTCCACGATCAACTCGGTGCCCGGCTCACCACCCGGACGCAAGGCGCGCCCCGCCCGCTCGAGCCAGTGCTCGGCCTCATCGAATCGCCCCAGCCAGAGCAGGGCCATCGCGCCCGTGGCCAGGGCGGTGACAATCACCGGATCCTCGCCCCAGCCGTGCGCATCGACAATCCTCACCGCCTCCTGGCTCAGCTCAAGCCCCGCCGAGAGCGACAGGCCGGTCAACGGGCCGGCGATACCCAGGTGAGCCAAACACGGGACCTCGAGCCAGGGTCGTCCCGCGCGACGAGCCAGCGCCAGCCCCTGCTCGAGGTCGCGCCGGGCATCATCCAGCCGCGACGACCAAAGCTCCGCAACGCCCAGGTTCTGCAGCGCGACAGATCTCATCTCCTCACTGAGGGCGCGCTCACCCGCCGGCTGCGCGGCCAGCGCCGCCTCGACCAATGGTCGCGTCCGGAGCGCCGTCTCAAGATCACCACGCCAGCGCGCTAGCACGAGCCTCAACTCGGCCAGCAGCACCTCAAATCCCGGTCTACGCTCCCCGGGAACCGTATCGGCCAATCGCCCGGCGAGATCTACATAATCGGCGCTCTTCTCGAGCGCACCGCGCAGCAGGCGCGCGGTCGCGAACACGAGCGCGAGCTTCGCGTCGGCGGCCACCACCTCGCCCGGAAACACCCCCAACAGCTGCGAGACCGATTCGCTGCGGCCATCGAAGGTCAGATCGATGTGGTGGTCGGCCAGCAGGCGCGACGCCAGAGTCCAGTCACGTGCCGCCTGCGCGTGGCGGATCGCCTCAACCATGTAGCACTCCTGTTCGTGCCATTGGGCTGCCGCGCGGTGCAGTGAGCCGACCACTGCGGGCACGGCTCGGCGCAGCTCGAGCTGCAGCAGGTCCGCGAACAGATGGTGATAGCGAAACCACGATCGGCCCGCATCGAGCGAAGTCACGAACGCGTTGGCATCCTCGAGCTCCTGCAACATCCGCTCGGCGCCCGAGCCGCCAGTGAGGAAATCGGCCAGCGGGCCGCACACCCGGTCGAGCACCGAGGTGCGCAGCAGCATCTCGCGCACCTCGGGCGGCTGGCGCTCTAGCACCTCCGCCAGCAGGTATCCCGCCACGTTGCGCTCACTGCCCGAGAACTCGGTGATCAGGCGCTCCGGGTCCGGATGGTGCGCAAGCGAGATCGCGGCCAATCGCAAGCCCGCGGCCCACCCCTCCGTCCGCTCATAGAGCAGTGCCATGCCCCCGTCCGAGAGCGTGATGCCCTCCGACCGGAGCAGCTCGATCATGTCCTCCATTGAGAAACGCAGGTCGGGAGCGCGGAGCTCGGTGAGCTGACCGGCCAGACGTAGGCGGTGAAGGCCCAGTTCAGGGTCCTCCCGGGTCGCCAGCACCACTCGCAGCGCCGGCGGCAACCGGCCGAGAAACACCTCAAGCCAGCTCAGCGCATCGGCCGAACCCAGCTCATGCAGATCGTCGATCACGAGCACCGCTGGCTCCTCGAGGCATGCAAGGTCCGACAGGAGCTGATCGATGACGGCCCGGCCGCCGAACGTCGGCGCCGGGGCGACCGGCTGCACGAAGCTGACCGCGCCGGCGAGCGCGTCGATCACCGCGAGCCAGAACCGCTGGGCGTCCTGCTCACCGCGCTCGACCGACACCCATCCCACCCGGTCCTGCAGGCCCACCGCCTCGATCCAGGCGCGCAGCAACATCGTCTTGCCGCTCCCGGCCGGCGCGCATACCAGCACCACCCCGCCTTTGGGCGCCGACAGGCGCTCAAATAGTGCATCCCGCTGGACCAGTCTCTGCGCTGCAGCCAGCGGCTGCGGAGTCGCCCGCCGAGTCTCCAGAACTCCCTCCATCGCGCTTGCCATGTCACGTCACGTTCGAGCGCTACGCAAAGCCTCTCACAAACGCGGTACCGTGGCCGTCCGTAGAAATCCGCGATCGGAGCCGCCCACCCGCGTCGCTCCCGAAGCGGCGCCAGCCGAGATGACGGCACGCCCGTCGAGGCCCAGCATGTCCCGCGGTGCGCGGGACTCGCCAGGGCTTCCGTGGCGACTCCAGAGGGCCACACCGGTCGCCGGATTGAAGGGTCGTCGGCCGCCGGTCGGTCAGGCGTTCGCAAGCGGTCCCTCCGTTTCCGTCAGTCAGGGTCAGTGGTCCATCACTCGTCTTGTCTGATTCGTGCGACGCGCCGGGCCAAATCACGCAAAACGGACGACGACGGCTCACCCTGCGCGCGAGGATCCTGCGCCCATGTTCTGGCAAACCGATACGGGCTCATTGCTTGTGAAACGCGTGCCTTCTTGGAATTCGCAAACGATGAGAGCGAATGCAGTGGCATCACCGGGATCGATTGCGACGTCGATTCGATGCCGTCACGCAGCGGTGGACAGGATGCGGTCACGTACATGTAGGACGACATTCCTCGAAGGAGGTTGACATGGCACTTTCGGATCAACTCACCGAGCTCGCCGCTCGCGCCAAGGAGGCTGAGGACCGCGCGGCAGCCGCCCGGGACAAGTCCAAGGCCGGCCTTGAGGCGGACGTCGAGACCGCGCGAGCGTCTGCTCAGGAGCGGGCTAAGAAGCTGCGCGAGTCGGCTGAGGCGAACAAGAACAAGCTCTCGGTTTGGTGGTACGACCTGCAGCGCACTTGGAACGAGCACGTCGCGAAGATTCGCGACGACATCGACGCCAAGCGGGCTGAGCATGACGTAGATCGAGCCGAGCGGCGCGCCGAGCACAGAGCAGACGACGCGGCGTTCGCCGTCGACTTCGCGTACTCGGCGATCGAGGAGGCGGAGTACGCAGTGCTCGACGCCGAACTGGCGAGGAAGGAGGCGGACGAGCTGTCGGCGGCCTGATCACTGACGTGAGTGGCGCGCGGGCCGAACTCGAGTCCCGCGCGTCACTCAGTTTGACCCACAGGAGTTAGCTATGTCACATGTAGAAGAGATGAGAGAGGCCGTCAGAGCGGTGAACGGGCCGCCTGGCAGCCAGCCCCTGGACGACAGCAGCCTGCGCCCGCTGTTCCATCAGCTCGCGCGCTACTGGTGGGTGGAGTTGCTGTTGGGTGTGTTCTGGGTCGTCGTGGCGATCGTTGTGTTGAAGTTCAACCATGCGTCGGTCGTCACCGTCGGGGTGCTGACGGGGATCATGTTCCTGGTGTTCGCCGCCGAGGAGTTCCTCCTGGCCGTCCTGGATAAGGGCGCCAGCAGGTGGGTATGGGCGCTGTTCGGGGTGCTCCTGGCCGCCTCCGGAATCGTTGCACTGATCCATCCGGAAGCGACCTTCGCCGGGTTCGCCGACATCCTCGGCTTCGTGTTCCTGATGATCGGGATTCTCTGGACGGTCCAGGCATTTGCCGAGCGGGCCTTCAACGACCTGTGGTGGCTGAGCCTGATCAGCGGCATCTTGATGGTTGGACTGGCGTTCTGGGTGAGCGGCCAGTTCTTCCTGACGCGCGCGGCCACGTTGCTGGTGTTCGCCGGCATCTGGGCGATGGTGAAGGGCATCACCGATATCGTGCGGGCGTTCCAGCTCCGTCAGCTCGGTTCGACCTGACCGACGGCGAGCGCCCCCGCGGCCCCGGCCAGGACCAGCAGCGTATGTCCCGCCTCGGTCAAGCTCGTCCGAGGCGGGACTCGATGGGGATGGTCCAGGACGGTGGCCTGTTTGGGTGCTCGTCGTACCGCCGGCGGTGGTAGTGAGGCGGGCGTGATGACCGAGACGATCACGCAAGCGTCGACGCCGGCGGCAGCGCTCGATCCGACCGAGGCAGTCGAGGACCTGCTGCGCTCGCCGAAAACCCACACAGAGCGGCTCAGCTCGCGGGAGGCGCAGCGGCGCCTGGCGCAGTACGGCCCCAACCAACTCCACCGCCGGTAACGGGCGTGCAGTGGCCGCGAGAGCTGGCACGGCCGCTCACGCACCTGCTGGCGCCGTTGCTGTGGGTGGCGGCGCTGCTGTCGTTCATCGTCGGCAGCATCACGGTCGGTGTCGCGGTGGTGCTGATCATCGTGTTGAACGCGGCGGTCGCGTTCGTTCAGGAGCGCCAGGCGGAGGACGCGGTCGAGGCGCTCGGTCGGGGTGTTCAGCAACCGTTACCTGCTGGTGGCGATCGCGGGCGAGCTCGCGATCGCCGCCGTATTCGTGTTCGTTCCACCGTGTCAGGCGCTGCTTGGCACCGCCGTCCCACCCGCACGCGACATCGTGCTACTGATCCCGTTCCCGTTCATCGTCTGGGGTGCCGACGAGCTCCGGAAGTGGGTGATCCGGACCCGGTCCTCGCAGCGCGCGCCGGCCGTCACACCAGCACCCGCCGCTTGACATGCGGCAGGACCAGCAACGAATACGGATCGCGGAAAGCACCGTCGGACTCCGTGGCCAGTACCCGATGGCCGCTTGCAGCAGTGGCCGGCGTGCGGCGGGGTGCGTGGCAATCAGCGACATCGTCGGTCGGCGGTGCTACTCACTAGAGTCTGGTGGTGAGCGTGCCCGCCCATTTTGGAGCTTTGCGAGAAGAATGGGAGCGCGTCGATCCGCCGCGGCGACCCGTGCTGCTGATCAATCCCCGGTCCGGCGATGGCAAGGCAGCGCGGGCGGCCCTCGCTGATCGAGCACGCGAACGGGGCGTCGAGCCTGTCGTGCTCGGACCTACAGACGATCTCGCGACGCTCGTTGCGATCGCCGTCGACAAAGGCGCTGACGCACTCGGCATGGCCGGCGGTGACGGCTCGCTGGCGACAGTCGCCGCTGCGGCGGCAGAGCACGACCTGCCGTTCATCTGCCTTCCCGCCGGGACGCGCAACCACTTCGCCCTCGATCTGGGAATCGCCCGGCACGACCTGCTCGGAGCGCTCGATGCCTTCACGGCCGGGCTCGAGCGCCGGATCGACATGGCCGAGGTCAACGGCCGCCCATTTCTGAACAACATCTCGCTGGGCGTCTACGGCGACGCCGTGCAGCGATCGGGCTATCGCGACGCCAAGTTGCAGACGATGCTGGACACCCTCCACGAGGTGCTGAGCTCAACCACCCCAACACCGGAGCTACTTCTCACCGACGACCTGGCTCGTCGGCACACCTCCCCCCTGGTCGTGCTGGTGTCGAACAACGAGTACGCACTGGACCAGCCACTGGCCCAGGGTTCGCGGCCACGGCTCGACACCGGCCGACTGGGCATCATCGTGCTGGACCGGCCTGGCGCAAAGCGCTCCCCGGTCTCTGCGTGGAGCGCGCCCTCAATCGAGATCGCGGCCCCCGCGCCCCTACCCGCAGGCCTCGACGGCGAGGCCGTCACGCTGCTGCCGCCGCTCCACTGCACAACCCGTCCCGCCGCGCTGCGCGTCCGCATCTCACGCCACCACCCGGGCGCCTCGCCCTCGGCCCTGCTCTCGTCACGGTAACGGCGCCAACAAGGTCCTGATGGAACGAGCCGCCGAAGCAACCCACCTGGATGTGTTGCCGAGCTCAATCGGCACCGTTGGCGTTACCGGCTGCGCGGGCCGGTGTCGCGGGGGCGGCAGCGCCGGAGCGATCAGCTTTTCGAAGGACCGCGCGCGCGGGGCCGGCGCGGGCACGAGCGCCTCGTCTAGCCGCAGGCGGCCATGAGCTCTCCGGAGCCCACCGCGTCGGCAAACGATGCGTGGTCGCGGTCGGTCTGATTTGAGTAGGCGACGGCGAACTCAGCGACCGCGCGGTCAAAGGCGTCTGAGCGTCCGAGGTATGCACTAATCGCGACCCGGTCACCTGAGCGAGCATGACCGCCGGCCAGCGCCTCCCCGCAGGCACCCGCGTACTGCGTCAGCTCATCCGGTGACAGTCTGTCGATCGAAACGGAGCGTTTCATGTCGCGCAGCTGGCGCACGTAGTAGTCGCGTCGCTCGATACGGGTCCATCCGAGGAAGATGTCGCTGGCGGCCTGCGTCAGCCGCTGCCCGGCCACGACGCGCTGCCCGTGGTTGCGGTAACGGCTCCGGCCGGCAAACCGCTCGAGCACCGAGGCTTGCGCCTCTTTGACCTGGAGGAACAGCGGGTCGCGGTCAGAATCGCCGCACAGCAGCACGATCGCGTCATCGGTCCCGACGCTGCCCACACCGACCACTTTGCGCGCCCAATCCACGGGGCGGTAGCGCTCGAGCACCGCGCGCGTCTCATCGGCAAGCGATCTGCGATACCGGCGCACCACGACCGGCGCATCGACACTTGCCTTACGCTCGGGCAGATGCTCGATCAACGGTGGCGAGTCGACGATGCGGCGCTGTCCGTCGATGACCGCGGTCAGCTTGTCGAGCGCTCCAAGGCTGGTCTTCGCGCGCGCCTTGCGCACGCCGGACTCGAGCTTTCGGGCCTCACGGGCCTGCGTCTTGTGCATCAGTGCGACCAGCTCGTCCACGTCGAGCCGTGAATACCAGACCTCCAGGTGTCCCATCTGCGCCAGCCCTGCGATCCGGGTCCGGTACGCCGTGGCCGCCGCACGCGCTGCGCGCTTGCAGGACTGCGCCGCAAACCCGCGCGTGCGCGCCGCCACGGCAACGCTCGCAGCCAACCGCTTGACGTCCCATTCAAACGGCGCCGGCAATGTCTCGTCGAAGTCATTGACGTCGAATACGAGCCGGCGCTCAGGCGTGGCATAGATCCCGAAGTTCAACAGGTGGGCATCGCCGCAGGCCTGGACGCGAAGGTCGCTCACCGGTGTGCTTGCGAGGTCCTCGGCCATCACGGCGGCCGCCCCGCGAAAGAACGTAAACGGCGACTCGATCATCCGCTCGTGGCGGATCGGCACCAGCGCAGGGACGCGTTCTGCCTCCTGCTCACGAAGTACGACCACCGGGTCGCGGCGACCTGGCGAGGGCTTCCACGCGGCGTGACTTGATCGCGGGACCTGTGCGCGCAGCGCGCGGGCTCGGTCTCTGCGGATCCCAGGTTCAGACCAAGCCATATGCGATCCTCAGCAATAGGTGCGCATGGACGTTCGAATGCGGACACAAACCTACTCGGCGCCGAGTGATAACCCAGATCATGTTGGCGATGCCGCGAGACGAGACGTTGCCGTGTGACCATCTCTGCCCACGCGCAACGGCGCCCCAGTTGGCACAGTCGCGCGAGGCGACCCGGGGGTTGGCGCCGGTCGGGCTTCGAACGCTTCGAGCGTGTCGGCGGTCAGTTCCCGGCCGAGTTCGACCACCGGGGCGGCGCGTTGGAAGTCCAAGGTGCGGCAGGCGTCCTTTGGAACGGTGATGAGGACATCGGGCGGGAAGCCAGCGAGGCGGACAGTGATCGCACCAAGTCCAGACGCTGCCGCCGGCTACCCCATACTGCACGACTTCCTCCCGACCTCCACGGCTCCTACAAAGGCTGGCTCGGCCGCAACCTCCCCTGAGCACGCGAAGCGGAACAGCTCGGCGGGCGGTGCGGTCCGTACCGCGCCAACGCCGCCGGTCTGCGCCGGCCGCGACGCTAGCCGCTCACGGGCGGCCTGGCGGGACAGCTGGTCTCGCCGCCGGCCGGACTCAGGAGCAGTAGTGCACGGCGGGACAAGGCTGGGCCTGCACCATTCGAGGTGAACGTTCTCGGGGTGGCCTCCGCCCAATCGGTCGCACCCCTGAGCATGGAACCCACTCCGCCCGGGGAAACGGGAGCGATCAACCGGCGGGTTCGGGCGCGTGACCGCAGCATGAGGGTGTGGCGACCATTGTCCGTCACTTGCTACCGCCGCACGTCAAGCGGCCCGCCCTGGTCGAGCGCGGTCACGAGCGGTGGGGCGCCATAGAGACCGGGGCCGGCTGGCTCCACTTCCGCCAGGAACACGCGGCTGGCCTCATATGCATCGGCCATGAGCTTCGTCGAGGCGTCGAAATCAAGCGGTGAGCTGGTCAGGGGAAACGGTCCTGGCAGGTACAGGACGGGGACCTCGCGAGCGACGTCCGGCACGTCGCGCACGATCTGTTGGCGCATCATGATCGCGACCACGTGCGCCACGGTCTCGGGAAGCGAGCGCGGCGCTTGGGTGCGCAAACCGAACGGGCCGCAGTCGAGCACGACGACGCTGCGGGCGCCCATGCGCAGCGCATGGCCGACCGGGACGTTTCTCACGACCCCCCCATCGACGAGGTCGCGGCCGCCGATTCGGACGGGTGGATACAGGCCCGGGACCGCAGCGCTAGCGAGCAGTGCAGGGACAAGCGGCCCCGAGTCCAGGGGCACGGTCTGTCCCGTAATCAGATCCATCGCGGTCGCGGCAAACGGCAGCGGGAGATCCTCGATCCCCTCCACCTCCAGTATGCGCGTCAGTAGATCGCGCAGACCATCAGCGGGCACAAGATACGTGCCGTGCTGGTGCCAGGTGCGTACGCGATCCATCGCGTGACCCGGAAAGACCATCTCGCGCCTGACTTGTTCCCATATATGCGTCAGGCGGTTGGCCGCTCCGCGTGTGTCCTGGGCGAGCAGTGCACCGTTGACCGACCCAACCGATGTTCCCACGACGAGGTCCGGGGCGAGTCCGATCTCGGAAAGCGCCTGCAGCATGCCGACCTGAACGGCGCCGAAGCTCGCTCCGCCCCCGAGCACGAACCCGACAGGACGCGGCAGAGAGAGCGCGGGCCGCGAGGAAGGGATGGTTCCGGGATCAGCGCTCAAATCGACTCATCACCAACCGGTGCCGGTGGAGCAAGCATAGGTGGTACGGCGGGTCGGGAGACCCGCTCGGAGCTTCACTGGAGGTCGGGACGGACGGATGCTGCCCTGATGAACAACGACACGCTGTGTCCTACGCTACGTCCGCCTCCGCATCGAGCGCCAACCGGGAAGCGACGCGAGACCTCTCAACGATGGTTGCCGGTGAAGTCTCCGACGCCGCTTGATGCCCTCGGCGACGACGAAGCACGACGCGACCGTGCGCCGGTCGCGTCCTGCACGTCGCCACATCCGGATCTCTGAGCGAGCGGTGGCGGCCGGTCGACGGCCGTCGCCATGTCGAGCTGTCGCTCTGGCCGGGGCGGTCGCGGCGTCGCTCGCGTCCCTACCTCACGTGCTGGATCGCCCACCGCCTGAAAAAGGGGTAGGCGAGTTCATCCGGACGGGCCGGTCCTCCCGCCCGGGACCTGTGGCCGGGGCGGGAGGACGGCAGGAGGGCAGCGGGGTCCTACGCTGCGTCTGCGTTTGGCTCGTCGTCGAGGGCGAGCTCCTCGAGGTCGGACGCCGCACGATGGCCATCGAGGTCAACGGTCGTCTCTGCGCTGCCGTCGACGACGAAGGCGTCGCGGTTGAGCGCAACGAGCGCGGGCGAGAGCATTGGTCGCATGAACTCCCATACGGCGGCGCGCAGCGCGCCGTCGCCGGCGGGTACCGCGTCGCGCCGCTCGCCGTAGTGGCGCACGAGCACGTAGCAGACGATCTGCCGAAGCGCGCGCAGCTGGCTGTCACGCGCGTCCATCAGCCCCGCGCGGATGTCGTGCCCGAGCTCGAAATCGCTCCGCGTCGCCTCGGCGTGCCGGGCCCGTGCCTGCGCTTGGCGCGCCTCGGCCTCGGCGGCTCCGTCACAGGGCTCGTCGTCATTCGGGCGGCGCCCGCGAAGTACACCTCTCCCGAGCCGCGGTCGTGTCGCTGACGCGTAGCTGATCGCAGGGAGGTCGAGCATGAACGTGGGGGCGACGATCCAGATGCCGGCAGCGATGTCCTGCGCGTAGGTCGTGCACGCAGAAGCTCGCCGAGCCCGGCGAGGTCGATGAGTCAGCTCGGGGGTACCGCCTCCGATCCGTGCGCCCCGCGCCCTCTCGCCGACGCCGTCTGCGCCCGGCGATCACCAGCCGGCAGGCCTGACGTCGCGTCCCTATTGGTCGGGGTATCGACCGTGTAGCCGCTTGTGCGCCCGCTCGTAGACGTTGCGCGTTCCCGGTCGCGGGTGGCGCTCGCCGAAGGCAAGCAGCCGCAGAGAGAACGCCGGCTTGGGTCCGCGCGAGGCGATGAGCTCGAACACGAACCCGTACGGAGCCGCGCTCGGCTCGCGATCCAGCGGCAGATAGAGCTTCACGCAACCTGGAAGCCTGGTGCCTCGGGGGCCTTCGGCCTCGCATGGGAGCCAACCCGCGGACGGGCGCTGAGTTTCAAGGCGTCGCCGTCCACTCTGGGCAGCCTGCCGAACCGGCGAGCCCTTATCGAAGCGGTGGACCTCCTCCTGCCACACGTCGGGGTCGAACTGAACCGCCGCGTCCAGCCGTCCGCCGGCTCCTTCTGTCGGCAGCAGTCAGCCCTCTCCGTCTGAGGGGAGATCCCCGAACAGCTCCTCGAACTCTTCCTGGGTCACCGGACGTGTGCCGTGGCGCTCGTGGAGCTCCTCAGCGCTGACGGTGATCGCCGGCTCCAACGTGACGCCGCCCTCCTTGTCGGACACCACGTCGTAGCGCCGGCCGTCGATCTCGACGACATCGCCGATACTCACATTCAGCTTCTTCGCGGCAACCGCCACACCGCGGATGGTAGCCCCCCACCTGCAGGCTTCACCGACCTGGGAGCAGCAGCACCAGACCGGGCACGGCACACGGCGCCACTCTCAGCCACATGTCGGCCCGGGACCGCCAGCGCCAGCCGGTTTGGGCACACATTGGGCACAAAGCCATGAACCCGTCTCGGCCCGCATCACACAGAACATGCCGATTAGCAGGACCTTCCTGCCGGTCGCTACGACCTCGGAACCGGGGACCTCACCGACGGCGCCGATGTGCGCTACCGCGACCCAGGAAATTCGACCTTGCAGGGTTTTCGTCTGTCGCGAGACTGGCCCAGCGGCCACACTCGGCCTCCAAGACCGCCAAATGCACCGGGTATCAGAGCAAGAAAAAACCCCGCATTTGCGGGGCTTTTATCGGGGCGCCCGGATTTGAACCGGGGACCTCACCGACCCGAATTCCGGGCCGCGGACGGAAAAGCCCTGCAAATCCGGTTATTGGGGTTCTGCTCCACCTCCTCTCAGATCCTCGGATTTTGCGGTCGATTGCCGGGGATTAGGCAGTGAGATCGAATTACTGCCCAATCGGCCTCGGGGTGCGGACACCGCTCAGCTGAGTGATCCGCGCGGCGCCAGCCACCGGATTTCCTGCCCAGTAATCGCGGCGATGCGCTCGTAGTCTTCGTCGTAGGCGAGCACCGGAATGCCGCTGGCTTCGGCGGCAGCTGCGATCAGCAGGTCTGGGTGACGGACCGCACGATGATGCAGTCCGCCTTGGCGGGCGAGTCGCTCGTAGACCTCGAGCGCCCGCTGCCACTGATCGACACCGATCTCGCAGTTCGGCAGAGCATCGAGCTCCATGCGCAGACTTGTGAACTCGGTGGCGTTTCGGGCGCTGTAGAGGAGCTCGAGGCGCACCATGTCGCAGGTCGCTACCTGACCGTCGATGACGTCTTGATCGAAGACAGCGCGCAGCTCGCCGCCGATCGCGCGCGTCCACACCCAGGCGCTGGTATCGGCCAAGTGCACTTAGCTAGCTAGACGGCCGGTCGCGGGCGGCGCAGCTGCTCTAGCACGTCCGGCGTCAGGTCATCGAAGTCGCGTATTGCGAGCCGCTCGCGAGCCGCACGATCGATCACGGTACGCAGCGCAGCATGGACCGTGTCCGTGGTCCGCTCAGTGCCGAGCACAGCTGCCGCCGCGTCGACGAGCTCCGTGTCGAGATTGATGTTGGTGCGCCTGATCTTGGTCTCGCTCACTCGCTCAAGGATACACCTCCGCGGGACCGCGCCATACACATCCCTCGGCCCAGCCGCCTGCGACTTCGCCGAGATCAACGGACTACTTGGTCTGACGGTCGCCGCCCGCAGCCGATCCCGAGGACCCCGCAACAGCACACGGCCCTGCTCGCCGCGCAAAGTGGGTCCGGTAGCAGCAGGGACCGGGTGCCCACCGCGTGGCAAAGCAGGTCTGGATAAGCGTCCGATCGGGGAAGGCTCAGCGAACGGCGCGCCCTGTGCGCGAGCGAGAGTCCGATCGTGCCGACCGCCGCTCGTTCACGACGGTTCGATTACGCCGGATCTATCGTCCAATCGCCCGCATGTACGCGTCGCGAACGCGGCGGTCTTCGGCAAGGAAGAACGTCAGAAGGTCGTTTAAGTCCTCTGGTTGTGCCTCGGGCGTGAGCGGCGGCTGGATCAACTCGCGCACGTCGAAGTCGCCGTCAGGTCGGCGGCGCATCACGTACAGTCCGAGGCTGAACCGGCCCACCTCCTGGTAGACGGCGGGCGGCACCGCTTGTCCTTCTCCGGCGTGCTCCACGACGAGGCTTGCGCGATGGGCCCAGCGGCCGTGAGCTGCGGCTTCGTAGACGATTTCGAGGTTTCCCGCGTCACTGGCGTCGAAGTGTCGACCTACGAGATCAAGCGCGCCGCGGCGGACGGCCTCGCGCGGGCGCCAAGCCAAGTCAGAGCGGCTGCTGGCGCGCCTGGGAGTGCTGTGCTGCGGGACGTGCGGGTCGCCGATGGTGATCAACTCCGACAGCGGCAGCTACCGCTGAGGCGACACGAGCGCGAACCGCTGCCGGCGACGAGCGGCGGTCACGGCCGACCGGGTCGAGGAGATGGTGCTGGACGCGGTCCAAGGTTCGGTCGATGCCTCTACTCAAGGTCCGCTGGCATGCTGCCGACCACTGAGGGGGCTAGCTCTAGCTGATGTCGATCCTTGACGCAATCGGACTGCGCGGCTCCAAAGCTGCCTCATCGAACGGCCCTCGCGAGAGCTCACCTGATAGCGGTAGCGCGCTGGAGCCGCGATCGACGAACGGTCACGGAAGCGCGTCAATCGAGGCGACGCCGGCGGAGCAGCAGGCGGACGCAGCTCACGCCCCCGCGCTGTCGCACGATCGCACTCCCGCACGTCTCGCTGAACGACCTCGCCGCCGAGCCGGAGCCAAACTCCCGGAAGCCATGCCCCCAACGTGCCGGCCGTCCCGGCGCGGGCGCCCGGTAGCGCAACGCTCTGCGAAGGCGTGCCGCTGCCAAGCTCGTCCGCGAAATAAGCGCTGATGCCTGGCTGCCCCGCCCGCGGGCGGCGCAGCCAAACCTCAACCCGTCCGACACTACTCCGATCCCAACCGAATACAACGCCGTTCAGGAGACCCCGATTCGGATACGCTCAGAAGGCGTTGGCGTTGAGCCCGGCGCCCGCTTCAGGCACAGCGGCACAAACGACGGACCACTCGCACCAGTGAGCACCCCCAGCAGAGCAACACCAGGTCGGCGATGAGCGACATCCGGCCCGACGACCGCGCGCTGCGGCCGCTCGTCGGCGGCAGGCTACTCGCCGAGATCACCAAACCGGATCGTCGCGTTCATGCGCGAGCACTACGGCCGCGGGCCGATCAAAGGGGCTGATCGCGGGCGAGAACCCCGTGAAGTGCTCGCACACCTTGGTGCGGACGGTACTCTCGCCACGGCAACCTCACAGGTGGGACGGCGTTGCCTGTCTGCAACAGCCCGCACGCGCGGCCCGACCGGTCGCTGTGAGCGCGCTCTGGTGTCTTCGCTGATCCCTGACGGGCCCGTCCGAAGGCGCGTCGTCGCCAGACCTCCTTCGCTCAAGGTTACGCTGATCGGCCGCCGACTACAAGCCGAGGACCTGCGCACCGGATCGATTAAGCCGCGGCCTTTCGAAGCGCCGCGGCGCGACGGACAGGCCAGATCAGTCGCCCGATTCGTACTTGAACGAAACGTTCAGACGCACGCGGTAGCTCGTCACCTTGCCATCCGCGATCGTGACGTCGAAGCGGTGGGCCTCGCCGATACGCAGGTCCCGCACGGTCTTCGAGGCGGTCTCAATGGCGTTGCGGGCAGCTTCCTCCCACGATTCGCTACTGACACCAACCAACTCGGTTACGCGATAGACGCTGCCAGCCATCCTCATCCTCTTTCTCTCGATTTACCCTCTCCCACGAGCACTATTGCAGTCTTCCGAGCACCGATGCGGGTTAATTTGCCGTGCAGCGCGGGCTTTTGGGAGGATGCCTCGGGTGGGGCGATGGCTCAACCGAGAATGTCGCTGAGCGCTTGACGGTGGCTGACACGGCGACGTTGACCCGTCTGCGCACGTCGTTTGGAGGAGGTAGTCGGCCGACGCTGACGTGAAGGTGCTTTAGCCGCCCACGTTTGACTAGACAACTAGATCCCGGAAGGGGCTTGCGGTTGTTTGGGGAGTAGGGAGTGGCCGTCAACGACGGCGGCCGCGAGGTCGACGAGCCTGCGGTTGGCTGTGCGTGAGCGCTCGCGGAGCATCTCAAACGCGCTGTCCTCGTCGATGGAATGGCGTTCCATCAGGATGCCTTTGGCTCGCTCAGTCAGCGCGCGGCGTCCGAACGCACCTTCCAGATCGTGATATTCGGCGAACCGACGCAGCACGATGTCGATCGAGCTTTGCCAATCCTCGACGTCGGCGTCTGAGATGTGAGCGAACACGCCCCGCTTGGACGCCTCCTTGACGAACGCGGGATCAGGCGCGTGCAGCAGCACGATCACGGGGCAGGCGGCCTCGCGGACGATCTTCTCGATCAGCCCGAGCGCGTGCTCGGAACTCTCACCGAGCCCGACAAGCGCGACGTCAGGTCGCTCCCGGGCGGTCACGGCCCCGACGTCCTCGACGTCGATCTCCCGCGCGATCACCTCGTGACCGAGTCCCACTACGATCGGGGCGACGATCGCGAGACGATCTTTGCGCTCGTTAGCGATCAGGACACGCAGATGCTCGATCTCGCGGTAGCTCATCGCTACGCCACCCAGGTCAATTATAGCTCGGCACGTTGCCGCGGGGTCGTGACTATTCCCGCCATTTCGTTTGCCCAGGCTGCTGGGCCGCCGACCCGAAGCGCGCTCGAGCTGGCCGGCGACCCGGTCCATCTCGCATGTTGACCGGTGTCCGGCTACGCCGCGAGCGCCGCACGTGAGAGCTCGCCTGAGCGGATCAGCTCCACCGCCGCCGCGATGTCGAGGTCCGTGCGCCGGTCGGCGTTCAGGAACGGGATGCGCTCGCGCACGAGGGCGTGCACGATGCGCGTCCCCGCGCTCGCCTTCTCCGGGCCGCGCAGATCGAGCGCCTGGCAGACGGCGATGAGATGGACCGCGGCGACGTTCTGCGCGAGGTCCACGATCGAGCGCGCGTCGCGCGCAGCGATCGTGCCCATGCTGACCTTGTCCTGGTTGTGGCACTCCGTCGATCGCGAGTGCACGCTGGCGGGGTTGGACAGCTTGATCGCCTCCGCGGACATGGCCGAACAGCACAGCTGCATGCCCTTGAAGCCGTGGTGCATCCCCGCCTCGGGATCATCGTCGGAGAAGAACGGGATCAGGTTCGGAGTCAGGCCAACGTTGAACTTCTCGTCGACGACGAGCTCGAGCTGGCGGTCCATCAGGTCGCAGATGTTGGCCAGCGCGACCTTCAGCGAGTCCATCGCCTGCGCCGGGTGGCTGGCATAGAAGTTGCCGCCACTACGCACGCGGCCGGCGCCGACGTCGAACAGCGGGTTGTCATCGGAGGCGTTGATCTCGATCTCCATCCAGCGCCTGACCCACACCAGCGTGTCGCGCAGCGCGCCGTTGACGTGCGGCGCGCAGCGGATCGAGTATTTGTCCTGCACTTGGTGCTGTAGCTCGACAAAGTCCAGGCCGTGCATGCCGGCGCCGGCAAGGATCTCTTCGCTGTCGAGCGACAGCTGGGACTCCGCGATCAGCTTGTGGATGATGCGCATGCTCTCGACCTGCCCGGGGTGCGGCTTCTGCTCGGACAGGAAGTCAGCGAAGTGCCCGCGATTGCCGAGCAGCGCCTCCGAGGCCATCGCGGTGGTCACGTCGCACAGGAACGCCAGCTCCTCGGCGTCCTTGACCGCCAGGACGCCGAACGCGCTCGTGAACGAGGTCCCGTTCGTGATCGCCAGACCCTCCTTGGATTCAAGCTCGAAGGGCTCCAGGCCCAGGTCGGCGAGGACGTCGGCGGTGTCCCGGACCTCGCCGCGGTGCAAGACCTCGCGCTCGCCGACAACGGCGGCGCCGAGGTAGGAGAGCGGCACGAGGTCTCCGCTGGCGCCGCACGAGCCGCGTTCGGGGATCATCGGGAGGACGTCGTTGTTGAGCAGATGGAGGATGCGCTCGACTAGCTCGAGACGGACTCCCGAGTTGCCCTTGGCCAGACAGTTGCAGCGCAGCAGCACGGTCGCGCGCAGCACCTCGGCCGGGGCGATCGGGCCCGTGCCGGCGCCCAGGAAGCGCACTAGGTTGCGCTGCAGGGCGCGTGCCTTTTGCGGCGAGATCTGGCGGTTCGCGCTGTCGCCGAAGCCGGTAGTGACGCCGTAAATCGGGATCCCGCTCGTGATCAGGTCCTGCTTGAGCTGGCGCGACGCTCTGACCTTCTCCTGGGCCTCGGCGGTGAGGGCGCACTCGGCGTCTCCGCGCGCGAATGCAACCACGTCGTCGATCGTCAGCGAGCCGCCGTCCAGCTGTAGGCGGCCTGTGCTCGGTAACGCACCTATCATCTCGCATCACCCTCTCGCTCGGACATACCCCGGCCTCCTCTCCGCGAGCCGGGACGTGCGGCGCATGCTACCGCGCCGTCTCGGTCGCCCACGGACATCGGCCTCGGCCGGTTGACGCGCTCCGCGACACGCACGCCAGCGCAGGCACTGGCGGTGGCGCTCGGCGATCAGCGATCGCTACCAGGCGGCTAAGGGTGGCCCCTGGGCGTAGGCTGCGGCGACGGGCTCGTAGGTGATCTCTCCGTTCTTGACGTTGAGCCCGCGCGCGAAGCCGGGGTCATCGGCGAGCGCGGCATCGACGCCTACGCCGGCGAGCCGGCGGACGTAGGGCAGGGTCGCGTTGGTCAGCGCCCGTGTCGCGGTGACCGGAACCGCGCCGGGCATGTTTGCGACGCAGTAGTGGAGGATGCCGTCGACCTCGAACACGGGGTCGGCGTGCGTCGTCGGGTGCGAGGTCTCAAAGCAGCCGCCCTGGTCGATCGCGACGTCCACGATCACCGAGCGCGGTTTCATCAGGCCAAGCATCTCGCGGGTGACCAGGTGCGGGGCGACGGCCCCGGGGACCAGCACGGCGCCGATCACGACGTCCGCTTCGCGGAGCTCCTGTTCGAGGATGATCGAGTCGGACATCAGGATCCGGGCTCGCGACCCGAAGAACTGGTCCAGCTCGTGGAGGCGATCGAGCGAGCGCTCGAGGATCGTCACCTCCCCCTCGGCACCGAGCGCGATCCGTGTCGCTCCGGCCCCGACGACCCCACCGCCGATCACGAGGATCCGGGCGGGAGCGACGCCGGTGACTCCGCCCATCAGCACTCCCGGGCCGCCGAGCGGGGACTGCAGGAAGTAGGCGCCCGCGTGCGCCGCGAGCCGCCCCGCGATCTCGCTCATCGGCGCGAGCAACGGCAGCCGCCCGTCCGCCGTCTCGACCGTCTCATACGCGATCGCTGTCGCCCCGGAGCTCAGGACCGCCTCGGTTTGCGCCCGGTCGGGCGCGAGATGGAAGTAGGTGAACATCGTCAGGCCCGCACGCATCAGCGGGTACTCCGACTCGATCGGCTCCTTCACCTTGAGCAGCAGCTCGCTCTGCTGCCACACCTCCGCGGCCTCCGCGAGGACCCGCGCTCCGACCACCGTGTAGGCATCGTCGGAAAAGCCCGACCCGACACCAGCTCCGGCCTCGACCAGAACCTCAGACCCCAGCGCGACCAGCTCCATCGCCCCGGCTGGCGTGAGCGCCACCCTCCTCTCGGCCTGCTTGATCTCCTTCACGACACCGATCCGCATTTTGTTCTCCAGTCAGAGAGGTATTGCTCAAAGTACTCACGCTGGTCTCGCGATCGGGACCAGCCATTGGCTTATGAGGCAGTCACGGCCGGCTTGGGCGCGATGGCACCAGCGATCGGCTCACGAGCCGTGACCGGCTCGGGAGCGTTGGGGCCCGCCGCGGCTTGCACCGGGGTCAGTCGGATGTGGTGCTTGCGTGAGGCCAAATATCCGATCACCATCACCAGCACCCAGGCAGGAGCCACGTACAACGCGATCCGCGTGTCCTTGCTGTACGCCAGCAGCACGAGCACCATCGCGAGGAAGGCCAGACCGAACCAGTTCCCGACGGGCGACAGCGGCATCCGGAAAGCACCCTCGGGCAACCGGCCGGCCTTGACCGCTCTGCGGTAGCACAAGTGCGTGTACATGATCATCCCCCACGTGAACAGCCCACCAACGGTGGCGATGCTCGTGATGTAGGCAAACGCGCTGGCCGGAATCACGTAGTTCAGCACGACCCCGCCCAGCATCGCCACGAACGAGACCATCATCCCCACCGCGGGAACCTTGTGGCGACTGACCTTGCGAAACGCCGCGGGCGCCTGCTTGAAGCCCGCAAGCGTGTACAGCATCCGGCCCGTGCTGAAGATGCCGCTGTTACACGACGACAGCGCGGCAGTCAGCACGACGAAGTTGACGAGCCCGGCGGCGGTCGGAATGCCGATCTTGGAGAACACCACCACGAACGGGCTCTGGCTGGGGTTCAGGCGGTTCCAGGCGACCAGCGACATGATGATGAAGAGAGCGCCGACGTAGAAGATCAGGATCCGCCAGATCACCTTGTTGATCGCCGACGGGATCGATTTGGTGGGATTCTGGGCTTCGCCCGCCGTCACCCCGATCAGTTCGACCCCCAAGAACGCGAACATCACGATCTGCAAAGCCAAGAACGGCCCCTTGAAACCCTTGGGGAAGAACCCACCGTGCGACCACAGATTCGAGAAGCTCGCGGTATGACTGAGGTCGCTGATGCCCAACACGATGATCGCCAAGCCGAGCACGATCATGCCGATGATCGTGACCACCTTGATGATCGCGAACCAGAACTCGAACTCGCCGAACACGCCGACCGCGATCAGGTTGACCCCCAGCAGGAGCACCAGCGCGGCCAGCGCAACGATCCACTGCGGCAGACCAGGCACCCAGTACTGCACATAGATCGCGGCCGCGGTGATCTCCGCCATCACGACCACCACCCACATCAACCAGTACGTCCACGCGGTCGCGAACCCCGCCCACGGACCGACGAACTCATCCGCGTAGGTCGCGAACGAGCCCGCGACCGGCCGGTACAGGAGCAGCTCACCCAGCGCTCGCATGATCAAGAACATCACGACCCCGGCGACCGCATATGCCAACAGCAGAGACGGACCGGCCTGCTGGATTGCGCTCGCCGAACCAAGGAACAGCCCCACCCCGATCGCGCCACCAATCGCGATCATCTGAATATGACGCTCCTTCAACCCCCGATGAAAGTCCTCGTGAACCGCCTCCTCCGGCAACACGAACTGCTGCGCCGTGCTCTCCACCTCGCGCTGGTGTGTTGGTGGACGATTCATAGACTCCGCTCCTCCGCGTTGGTTTGCGATGACCTTTCAGATCACGCACAGACCGGCCGAGGGCTGGAGCCGGAAAAAACGTTGCCCGCCGAAGGTAAGGGCGAGGCAAGCTAATACACAGCTTAACCGTCTTGTCAAGCATTGTGGAAGTCTCGTGATGTCCGCGCGGGTTTTCCCGCACCGCTCGCACGCGCCGACCATGCACGAGATCGCGCACCGCCGGCTGCACGGGCAGCTACCCCCCGTATGGAGGGACCGATGAACCCGTCGTTCCTTCGCGGGGACACGCCGACCCGCTTCTTGAGGACACTTCTGCGACCTGGACCAAGCGAGCGTCGCGGTGTTCGTGATCGAGGGGCGTCATCAGGAAACGATCGAGCGATTCGTGGGGTTCCTGGAGGGTCACGACGGCGATCGGAGAAGATCAGCGAGGTCTGCCAGGACATGTCGGAGGCGTATCTGCCCGGGGTGCTCAAGCACCTGCGCTCCGCCGAGACCAAGTTCGATCGCTACCATAGCGAGCAGCTGGGCAAGGCGATCGAGCAGATCCTCCGGGTGGAGGGCAGACAGACAAGCGGCTGTTGCAGAACACGCGTTTTACCTGCGGCGCAAGCGGCCGGCGAGCCGGCGAACCTGATCGCCAAGCAGCTGGACTGGCTCGATCAGCTTCTTCGGCAGCCCGGTGCCAGCGAACGGGCGGACGTGGAAGTTCGACACGTTCTCCGAGCCCGACGCTGGAGTCCATCAGAGAGGAGATTGATGTACGCCGCTATTCGCCAGTACGAGATGGGCGCCGGTTCGCTCCCGGACCTCATGCGCTACGTCGACGACGAGCTTGGGGACACGATGGCAGCACTGCCAGGATTTATCGGCTACTACGTAATCGCAAGCGGCGAGGACGAGATCGTTTCGGTGACGATCTTCGAGGCTGAGCCGGACGCGGTTCGTTCGAGCCGTGCCGCGGCGGATTTCGTCCGCGATCGGCTAGGGCCGTTCCAAGTCAACCTGACCTCCGCGATGAGCGGCGAGGTCGCCGTCTGGCGCTCGGCCCCCGCTCTGTCGCGACACCCAGAATAAGGAGGAGAGAGGCCTTAAAGACGACCGAGAGTGGCGAGGCGCTCGAGAGCGTCGCCGCTCCCAGTCCACGCGTGAGTCATGAGCTCGCACGCTCGCAGGGGACGGACTTCCTTGCGATGGGATGCTCTCCTCTCCGATGCCGAGCGGGCAGATCCGTCACCGGGTTCGCGAGTTCGCCGATGAGGAACTCAGATCTTGATCTGAGCGCGCGACGAGGACGGCCGAGGCGATGTTGGCGGCTCCATCCTCGACCGCACGAATGACGATTCGACGGGCTATCAAGCCTCGGCGATCACGGGCAAAATGAGCAACCGTGCGCAGCATCAGACCGATATCTTGATCGAGGAGATGCACGTTCCGCTCGAGAATCGCTTGGAGCAACCGCGCCCGTTCGCCGAGGGAACCGACACCTTAGTGGCCGATGATTCGCTGGCCGCTCGTGTTCGCGCGGGGGACAAGCGGGCCTTGGCGCGGGCGATCTCGCTGGTCGAGAACGACGATCCGGCCGGCTGGGAGCTCATGAGTGTTCTGTATCCGCATACCGGTCGGGCGGCTGTCGTCGGGTTCACCGGCTCGCCTGGAGGCGGAAAGTCGACGTTGATCAGCGCCCTGGTGACACGTCTGCGGGCGCGACATCGCAAGGTGGGTGTGCTGTCGATTGACCCGTCGTCGCCATTTCGGGGCGGGGCGCTGCTGGGCGATCGGATCCGGCTGAGCGAGCACTTCCTCGATCCGGGGGTGTTCATTCGCTCGATGGCAACGCGCGGGGCGCTCGGCGGCCTGGCGGAGGCCGCTTTGCAGACGGCCCAGCTGATGGACGCCGCGGGTTTCGACGACGTGCTGCTGGAGACCGTGGGAGTCGGGCAGGCCGAGGTGGACATCGTCGCTCACGCCGACACGGTCGTGCTGGTCCTGATTCCCGGGTCGGGCGATTCGGTGCAGGCGATGAAGGCCGGCGTGATGGAGATTCCGGACGTGATCGTGGTCAACAAGAGCGACCATCCGCTGGCCGACACGATGGTCCGCCAGGTTCGCAGCGCGCTCTCGCTGTCACCCCGCGAGGGGCGACGCGTTCCGATCGTCAAGACCGAGGCGATTCGCGGCGAGGGCATCGATGAGCTCTTGGATGCTCTTCGCCAGCATCGATCACGGATCGCAGCTGAGGGCACGCTGGCCGGGCGGCGACGGCGCAACCTGCTGAACGAGGTGCTAGCGCTCGCCGGAGCCCGGGTGCAAACCGCGCTCGCCGCGGCGGCGGCTGACGACCCTGGGGTTCAGGGACTGCTCGATGCGGTCGTGGCTCGACGGATCGATCCCGCGAACGCCGCACGCCAGATGCTCGCCGGGGATGTGGGCCGGCAGGCCGCGCCGATTCTTGAGAGGACCCTGACCGCCGACTTGGAGGACTGACTTGTGAGTGTGATGCTGCCATCGTCGCGAGATCTGAGCCATGAGGATCGCTGGCTTCGTGAGGTTTACGCTGGGGCGCCGGAGCGCAAGGCACTGTTCACCTCGCTGAGCGGCGAGCCGATTCGCCCGCTGTACAGCGAGCGTGATCTGCCTGCGGATCGCGAGGGCGCGATCGGCCTGCCGGGCACATATCCATTCACGCGTGGGGTGTACCCGTCGATGTATCGCGGGCGCCTGTGGACGGTCCGTCAGTTTGCCGGCTTCGGGGGGGCAGCCGAGACCAACGCGCGATTCAACTATCTGCTCGAGCACGGGCAGACCGGTCTCTCGACCGCGTTCGACATGCCCTCGCTGATGGGTCTTGACTCTGATCACGCGCGCTCGCTTGGCGAGGTCGGGCGGGAGGGAGTGGCCGTCGACACCGTCGATGACATGCAGACGCTATTCGCTGGGATTGATCTCGGCAGGGTGTCGGTGTCGATGACGATCAATGCACCGGCGGCGATAATGATGGCGTTCTATGTGGTGGCGGCCGAGCGTCAAGCCGTGCCCGCCGATCGGCTGGCGGGCACCATCCAGGCCGACATCCTGAAGGAGTACATCGCTCAGAAGGAGTGGTGCTTCCCGGTCGATCCGGCGATGCGCCTGCTCGGAGACATGATGGAGTGGTCAACGCGCAACGCCCCGCGCTGGCATCCCGTTTCGATTTCTGGGTACCACATCCGCGAGGCTGGTGCAACCGCCGCGCAGGAGCTGGCGTTCACGCTGAAGGACGGCCTGACCTACGTCGAGGAACAGATCGCGCGCGGCCTGGGTGTGGACGAGTTCGCGCCGCGATTGTCGTTCTTCTTCAACGCCCAGATCGACTTCTTCGAGGAGATCGCCAAGTACCGCGCGGCGCGGCGGATCTGGGCGCGCGAGCTGCGCGAGACCTATGGCGCGAAGAATCCGCGTTCCTGGCTGATGCGCTTCCACACTCAGACCGCTGGCGTGTCGCTGACCGCGCAGCAGCCGCTGAACAACGTGGTGCGGACCGCGATCGAAGCGCTCGCAGGGGTGCTCGGTGGGACACAGTCGTTGCACACCAACAGTTTTGACGAGGCGCTCGCGTTGCCGACAGAGCAGGCGGTCAAGCTGGCGGTCCGCACACAGCAGGTAATTGCTCACGAGAGCGGTGTCACGAACACGATCGATCCACTGGGCGGCTCGTATTTCGTCGAGGCGCTGACCGATCGGATGGAGGAGCTGGCTTACGAGTACTTCCGTCGGATCGACGCGCTTGGAGGAATGGTCGAGGCGGTCAAGCAAGGCTTCCCCCAGGGCGAGATCGCCGACGCGGCGTTTGCGCTTCAGATGGAGATCGACGCGAAAGACCGCATCGTGATCGGCGTCAACGAGCAAGTCGAGCGCGACGAGCAGCCGCTCGAAACCCTGCACGTCGATCCCGCGCTCGAGCGCCAGCAGATCGACCGCCTGCGCTCGGTGAAGGCCAAGCGGGACAGCACCGAGGTTGAGCGGCTCCTAACGCAGCTGAAGGAGGACGCGGCAATGCCTGAGCGCAATCTGATGCCGACCCTCCTCGACGCGACCCGCGCCCACGCCAGCGAGGGCGAGATCATCAGCGCGCTGCAAGAGGTATTCGGCACCTACCGAGAGACGCCGGTGTACTAGTGCGCCGCCCGTTCCCCGAAGCTGAAGCGGCCGGCGGAGTGCCGTGGCGACGCAAAACGCCGATCGGTCAGCCGAGCGGTTCGAAGGTGGCGGTGAAGTGGCGCAAGGCCGCGGGCTCGTCCACGATCCGGTAGCCGGTGAGCTCGCCGGCCCCGCGGGCGACGTGCTCGCAGACCTCGATCACGTAGTCGATGTGGCTCTGCGTGTATGTCCGCCGCGGGATCGCCAGCCGCACCAGGTCGAGAGGGGCAGGCACCTCCGAGCCGTCCGGCTGGCGGCCAAACATCACCGTGCCGATCTCACAGCTACGCACCCCCCCTGCCTCGTACAGGGCGACAGCGAGCGCCTGACCGGGGTACTCGAGCGGCGGGATCTGCGGGAGCAGGGCGCGGGCGTCGACGTAGACGGCGTGCCCGCCGATCGGGGTCAGCACCGGCAGTCCGGCCCGTTGCAACGCCTCACCAAGGTACCCGGTCGAGCGGATTCGGTATCGCAGGTAGTCGTGGTCGACAACTTCGCGCAGCCCCTGTGCCAACGCCTCGAGGTCGCGGCCGGCCAACCCGCCGTAGGTCGGGAACCCTTCGGTGAGGATCAGCAGGTTGCGGCAGTCTCGGGCCAGTTCGTCGTCGTCCATCGCCAGCCATCCACCGATGTTGCCCATCGGGTCCTTCTTGGCGCTCATCGTCATGCCATCGGCCAGCGATGCCATCTCACGCACGATGTCGCGCACGTCGCGGTCCGCCTGCCCCGGCTCTCGCTCGTGGATGAACCAGGCGTTCTCGGCGAAGCGGCAGGCGTCCAGGAACAGCTTCTTGCCGTGCGCGTCGCAGACGTCGCGGACCTCGTGCAGGTTGGCCAGCGACACCGGCTGTCCACCGCCGCTGTTGTTGGTGATTGTTATGAAGACGACCGGGACGTCATCGGCACGCTCGCGCAGTAACGCGTCCAGTGCCCCGATGTCCATGTTGCCCTTGAACGGGTGCTCGGCCCGCGGGTCGAGCCCCTCCGCGATGACCAGGTCAAGGGCCTGCGCTCCGTTGTACTCGACGTTGGCGCGGGTGGTGTCGAAGTGGGTGTTGTTCGGCACGACCTTCCCGGGCTCGGCGAGGACGCTGAAGAGGATCCTCTCGGCCGCCCGGCCTTGGTGGGTGGGGATCACGTGCTCGAACGGGAACAGCTCGCGCACGGCGTCCCGGAACACGTAGTACGACGGCGAGCCAGCGTAGGACTCATCGCCGTGCTGGATCGCGGCCCACTGGTCGCGGCTCATCGCGCCGGTGCCCGAGTCGGTGAGCAAGTCGATCAGCACGTCCTTCGCGTGCACTTCGAACAGGTTGTAGCCGGCCTGGGACACGACCGCCTGGCGGTGCTGCGTCGTGGTCATCCGCAGCGGCTCGACGGAGTGGATCCGAAACGGCTCGATGATTGTGTGGAAGGTGGGTGCGCTCATCCCCGCGACATTACTCGCGCTCGGCCCCCAAGTGACCGGTATCGGCCAGGGCGGCGCGGTTAGCCGGTCAGCTTCATTCGCGCAGGGCCGGCCGCTACCGCGCGGCGGCCCAGGCGGTGGCCGAGCTCGCGTCGGGCGGCGCAGCAGCTGAAGGGACGGCTCGGCGTCGACCGCGTCGGCGAGCGCGCGGGCGTGCCCCACGGTGCGCTCGAACCAGCTGCCGAAGCGATCCAGGCCGGCGAACAGCGCGGCGGTGCTCGGCGCGTGGATCGTCGGCGGGCAACGACCTGACTTACACCCGAGCCCAGCCACCGCGCAGCCGATAGCGTGGCCAATGCGCCCGGGTTCGACCAGCCCGAGGCTGCGGTCGTCGATCACCACGACGCGAAGCACCAGCGGGCGACGATAGGCGCTCCCGCACATGTAGGATGGGGTGGCACCCGCGCTGAGACCCGACGAGGAGGAGGGGCCGTGAGCGAGCCGATAGTGTCGCCACTCGTTAGCCTCGATCACGAGGCTCTTGTGGTTCGCCGAGGTGCCCGGAGCGGCGTTTACACGATCGTGGCCGTGCATTCGACGGTGCTCGGCCCGGCGCTCGGAGGCTGCCGCATGTCGAGCTACGCCAGCGCGGCGGAGGCGGTGCGCGATGCGCTGCGGTTGGCGCGCGGCATGACGTACAAGTCGGCGGCGGCGGGGCTCCCGTTGGGCGGTGGTAAGGCCGTCATCGCGATGGAGCCTGGCGTGGACCGCGATTCGATGCTGCTGGATCTGGCCGACAACGTGGAGGCCCTCGACGGGCTGTTCATCACGGCCGAGGACGTCGGCACCCACGCCGTCGACATGGAGTTGATCCATACTCGCACGAGCCACGTCGTCGGGCTGCCGCGGGAGAAGGGCGGCGTCGGCGATCCGAGTCCGGCCACCGCTGCCGGCGTCGAGGCGGCAATGGCCGCCTGCATCGGCAAGCGCTTTGGCTCGGAGGAGTTCGCCGACCGCAGCGTCGCTATCGTGGGCGCCGGCTCCGTCGGCGAGCGGCTCGCGCGCAGCCTCGCGGATAAGGGGGCTAAGCTGATCATCTCCGACATCAACGAGGCCAAGCGCGCGCTCGCGGAAGAGCTCCACGCGCGCTGGAGCGACCCCGAGAGCGCGATCATCGCCGACGTCGAGGTGCTCGCTCCGTGCGCGTTAGGCGGCGTCCTCGACGAGGCCACGATCCCAGCCCTGCGCTGCCAGATCGTCTGCGGCTCCGCCAACAATCAGCTCTCGCGTGAGGAGCTGGCCGACGACCTCCAGCAGCGCAACATCATCTACGCTCCCGACTTCATCGCCAACGCCGGGGGCATCATCCACGTCGCCGAGGAGCACGCCCTAACGCGCGATCCCGACCGTGTCGACGAGCGTGTCATGGGCATCCACGACGTGGTCGCCGAGATCCTCGAGCACTCCGAGTCGACCGGCCGGACGCCGCTCGTGGCCGCATACGAGGTGGCGGCACGCCGGCTCGAGGCGGGACGGAAGTCCTCCCCGGCATGAGCACCGTCGACGTGTTGGCGGCCACCAGCTTCGACGCGGAGCTACCGGCGACGATCGGGCGTGCCCGGCGGGAGGCGATGGGCGACCGACTGTGGCGCTCGAACGTGCGCGGCCCAGCAAGATCTTCCTGGCCCCTACCGTCGCCTGGGAGATCGCCGAGCCGCCCGAGACGCCACGCGGGACATTGCGCTTCGGAGCCGAGCTGATGCGCACGACGGTCGACGGCAACGAGGCGGCGGCATCGGTCGCTTATCGGCTGAACGAGGTTTGCTGTATTTATCCGATCACGCCGTCCTCGACGATGGCGGAGCTCGCGGACGAGTGGGCGAGTCGTGGGCGGCCGAACGTGTGGGGGACCGTGCCGGCGGTGGTGGAGATGCAGAGCGAGGGTGGCGCGGCGGGCGCTCTGCACGGCGCGCTGCAGGGCGGTGCGCTGGGGACGACGTTCACCTCCTCTCAGGGCCTGTTGCTGATGATCCCGAACATGTACAAGATCGCCGGTGAGCTGACCTCGGCCGTGATGCACGTCGCGACTCGGTCGCTGGCGGCGCAGGGGGCTTCGATCTTCGACGATCATTCCGACGTGATGGCGGTGCGCCAGACCGGGTTTGCGCTGCTGTCGTCGGCGTCGGTGCAGGAGGCGCACGATCTGGCGCTGGTGGCGCAGTCCGCGACGTTGGCGACCCGAGTGCCGTTCGTGCACTTCTTCGACGGATTTCGGACCTCGCACGAGCTGAACACGATCGAGTTGCTCTCCGACGAGGACCTCCGGGCGCTGGTGCCCGAGAAGCTCGTCCGCGCGCATCGCTGGCGGGGGCTGTCACCGGAGCGGCCGTTCATCCGTGGCACCGTGCAGAACCCGGACGTCTATTTCCAGGCGCGCGAGAGCGTCAACCCCTTCTATGGCCGCGTCCCAGGCGTTGTCCAGGACGCGATGAACCAGCTCGGCGAGCGCACCGGCCGCCACTACGGGCTCGTCGGCTACAGCGGGCACCCCGACGCGGAGCGCGTGCTCGTGGTGATGGGCTCGGGCGGGGAGACGGTCCGCGAGACGGTGGCTCACCTGCAGAAGCGCGGTGAGCGAGTCGGCGTGGCGCAGCTCCGGCTGTACCGGCCGTTCCCGGCGCGGGCGCTGGTAGAGGCGCTGCCCGCGACCGTGCAGAGTATCGCCGTGCTCGACCGCACGAAGGAGCCAGGCTCGCTCGGGGAGCCGCTGTTCCTTGACGTGGTCGTGGCGCTGAGCGAGTCGCACGCGGACGGTGAGCGCGAGCGGATGCCGAGCGTGATTGGCGGGCGCTACGGGCTGTCCTCGAAGGAGTTCACCCCGGGCATGGTCGCGGCCGTGTTCGACGAGCTTGGGCGCGAGCGCCCGAAGCGCCGCTTCACGATCGGGATCAACGACGATGTCTCCGGCACGAGCCTTGCGTACGACGGATCGCTTGACATCGAGCCGCCGGAGACCGTGCGTGCCGTGTTCTTCGGCCTCGGCGCAGACGGGACCGTCGGAGCGAACAAGAATACGATCAAGATCCTGGGCTCCGAGGAGGACCTGCACGCCCAGGGGTACTTCGTCTATGACTCCAAGAAGTCCGGTTCGCAGACGGTGTCGCACCTTCGCTTCGGTTCACAATCGATCAACGCGCCCTACCTGATCTCGCAAGCGAGCTTCGTCGGATGCCACCACTTCGGCTTGCTGGAGCGCGATGAGGTGCTCGACCGAGCCGCGCCGGACGCGACGCTGCTGCTCAACAGCCGCGAGCGACCCGATCGCGTGTGGGACGCGCTCTCGCGTCCGGTCCAGGAGCGGATCCTGGCCAAGCGGATCAAGCTGTACGTGGTCGATGCGGGGCAGATCGCGCGCGACGCGGGCCTTGCCGGGCGGACCAACACGGTGCTACAGACGTGCTTCTTCGCGATCTCCGGCGTGCTCGAGCCCGAGCAGGCAATCGAGCGGATCAAGACCTCGATCTCCAAAACCTACGGCAAGCGTGGCGCCGAGGTGGTGGAGCGCAACCAGACGGCGGTCGACCGTGCACTGCAAGGGCTTCACCGCGTGCAACTGCCCGAGCGGGCGACGGCCACGCGCGAACCGGAGCCGATCGTACCCGCGCACGCGCCGGAGTTCGTGCGCACCGTGACGGCGGCGATGATGGCCGGCCGGGGCGACGAGCTCCCGGTCAGCGCGCTGCCCGTCGACGGCACGTACCCCAGCGGCACGACGGCGTATGAGAAGCGCAAGGTCTCCGAGCTGGTCGCGGCCTGGGACCCGGAGCTGTGCATTCAGTGCGGGAACTGCAGCTTCGTCTGTCCCCACAGCGTGATCCGCTCCCGCTACTACGAGCAATCCCGGTTGAACGGTGCGCCGGACGGGTTCCGTTCGGCTCCGCTCAACGCTCCTGGGCTGCCGGACACGCGCTACACGCTGCAGGTCTATGTCGAGGACTGCACCGGCTGTGGGCTGTGCGTCGAGGCCTGCCCGGTCTCGGCGCCCAGACAGCCCGAGCGCAAGGCGATCAACCTCGCGGCACTCGAGCCGTTGGGCGGCGAGCGGGAGAAGATCGCGTTCTTCGAGCAGTTGCCGGCGAGCGACCGCTCGCGGGTGGATTTCGGCACGGTGCGCGGCACACAGTTCCTGGAGCCGTTGTTCGAGTTCTCAGGCGCGTGTGCAGGCTGTGGCGAGACCCCGTACCTGAAGCTCGTCTCGCAGCTGTTCGGCGACCGGGCGACGATCGCCAACGCGAGCGGATGCTCGTCGGTCTACGGCGGGAATCTGCCGACGACGCCATGGACGGTCGATGGCGACGGGCGCGGCCCTGCTTGGTCGAACTCGCTGTTCGAGGACAACGCCGAGTTCGGACTCGGCCTGCGGCTGGCCGCCGATCGCCACACCGAGCTTGCTCGTCGGCGCCTGACCGAGCTGCGCGACCTGCTTGGTGCCGAGCTGGTTGACGAGATCCTCGAAGCGCCGCAGTTGCGCGAGTCCGAGCTGCGCGCCCAGCGCGAACGGGTGATCGAGCTGATGCGGCGGCTCGACGGGCTGGACGAAGCGGTGGTCGCCGACCTGCGCAGCGTCGTCGATCACCTGATCCGGCGAAGTGTGTGGATCGTCGGCGGCGACGGCTGGGCCTACGACATCGGGTCCGGCGGCCTGGATCACGTCCTGGCCAGCGGGCACAACGTCAACGTGCTCGTGCTCGACACCGAGGTCTACTCCAACACGGGCGGGCAGATGTCCAAGGCGACGCCGCTCGGCGCGGTGGCGAAGTTCGCGTCCGCCGGCAAGACGATGCCCACCAAGGACCTCGCGCTGCAGGCGATCTCATATGCCAACGTGTATGTCGCGCGGGTGGCGATGGGCGCCGATCCCCAGCAGACGCTCACTGCGTTCCGCGAGGCCGAGGCCTACAACGGACCTTCCCTGTTGATTGCCTACAGCCATTGCATCGCGCACGGGATCGAGATGCGACGCGGGCTCGACCAGCAGTACAAGGCCGTCGTGAGCGGCCACTGGCCGCTGATCCGCTACGACCCGCTGGCGCGAGCAGAGGGCGCCAACCCGTTCCTTCTTGACTCGCCCAGGCCGTGGATTTCGCTGGGCGACTACCGAAACGGAGAGCTGCGCTTCCGCGCACTGACCAACACCGACCCGCCCGAAGCCGAACGCCTGCAGAACCTCGCCCAGCAGACGGTCTATCAGCGCTGGCAGATCTATGAGGAGATGGCCACCCGCAGCGCCGGCGAGTTCCCGGCCGACGCCCGCAAGGATCACTGATGGAGCTGGCGACCAACTACATGGGCCTTGAGTTGCGCAACCCGCTGGTTGCATCCGCGTCGCCGCTGTCACACACCGTCGACGGCGTCCGCCGGCTGGCGGACGCTGGTGTCGGCGCGATTGTGATGCACTCGCTGTTTGAGGAGCAGCTGCGGGAGGCGGCCGAGCTGAACGCCCAGCTCTCCGAAGCCGGCACCGAGAGCTTCGCCGAGTCGCTGTCCTACTTCCCCTCCGCGGTCGAAGACGAGCCCGGCCCACGCCATCATCTGAGCTTGTTGGAGCGCGCCGCCGCGGCGGTTGAGGTCCCCGTGATCGGCAGCGTCAACGGTGTCACGCCCGGAGGCTGGACCGATCAGGCGCGCGCGATGCAGGACGTCGGCGCCAGCGCGATCGAGCTGAACATCTATTACCTGCCCGGCGATCCCAGCACTCCCGGCCGCGAAGTCGAGCAGCGCTACGTCGACGTCCTTCAGCGTGTCAAGGACGCGGTCACCGTGCCGGTCGCGGTCAAGCTCGGCCCGTACTTCAGCTCGACCGGCGAGATCGCGCTTCGACTGGACGAGGCAGGCGCCGACGCCCTCGTCCTGTTCAACCGCTTCCTGCAGCCCAGTATCGACCCCGAAACTCTCACCGTCGTGCCCTCTGTCGCACTCTCGGCCCCGGTCGACGCGCTGCTGCCGGAGACGTGGATTGCGCTGCTGCACGGCAGGGTGCGCGCTGCACTCGCGGCCACCACGGGCGTCGAAGACCCCGCCGACGTCGCCAAATACCTGCTCGCGGGAGCGGATGTGGTGATGACCGCCTCGGCGCTGCTGCGCCACGGACCCGAGCACGCGACCGTGCTGCTCGACGGGCTGTTGGCATGGATGGCGCGCAAGGGATTCCAATCAATCGACGAGCTGCGCGGCATGCTGTCGGTGCCGCTCGGCGCGGACGTGGCTGCATACGAGCGCGCCGGGTATGTCACCGGGTTGCGGGCCGCCACCGTCCGCACCTACCGTGCGTGGTGAGGCTCGAAATCCAGCTGACGAGATGAGCATCGTCCGCGGCAGTCGTGGGGGTCGTCCCCACGCACGGCCGCCTGTCGTCTCCAGCGTCTTCGAGCTGTTCACAGTCGGCATCGGTCCATCGAGCTCACACACGGTAGGGCCAATGCGCGCCGCCCGCCGGTTCGCAGAATCCGTAGCCGGCAACGGACTCCTCGCCACCACGGCCCGCGTCCGCGCTGATCTCTACGGTTCGCTCGGTGCCACCGGGCGCGGACACGGCACTGCGAAAGCAATCATTCTTGGGCTCGAGGGCGCCCGTCCGGACGAAATCGACCCGGACACAGTCGACGCTCGCCTCGCCGCCGTCCGCCAGGCCAAGTGTCTTGAACTGTTGGGTCGGCACGCGGTTGCCTTCCGCGAGCGCGACGATATCGAGTTCCGCGGCCGTGAGCGACTGCCCGGCCACCCGAACGCCATGCGCATGCGGGCCTTTGACGCGGCGGAGATTGAGCTGTGCTCGCGCACGTACTTCTCGGTCGGCGGCGGGTTCATCGTCGAGGACGGTGAAGCGGCGCAACCCGAGCGCCAGCAAGGCGCGGCGCAGCCCTATCCTTTCGCGAACGCCGCAGAACTGCTGGATCACTGTCGCCGCTCAGGGCTGCGAATTAGCGATCTGATGCTGGCCAACGAGCGCTCGGCACGAACCGAGCACGAGATCCGCGGCGAGCTAAGGAAGATCTGGGACGCGATGCAGGCATGCGTGCGGCGCGGTTGCGCTCAGGAAGGCGTGCTGCCGGGCGGACTCAACGTCTTGCGAAGAGCCCCTAGCCTCCGCCGCGCCCTCGAGGCGGATGCGGGAACTAACGATCCGCTTCGTGTCATGGACTGGATCGAACTCTACGCGCTTGCGGTCAACGAGGAGAACGCCGCTGGCGGACGAGTCGTGACGGCACCGACCAACGGTGCTGCCGGGATCGTCCCAGCCGTGCTGCATTACTATCGCGACTTCGTGCCCGGCTTTAACGAGGAAGGCGTCGCGCGCTTTCTGCTCGCTGCAGGCGCGATCGGAACCCTCTATAAGCGAAACGCGTCGATCTCGGGCGCCGATGTCGGTTGCCAGGGAGAGGTCGGCTCAGCGTCTTCGATGGCCGGGGCAGGGCTGGCCGAGGCGCTCGGCGGAACGCCCGCCCAGGTCGAGAACGCAGCGGAGATCGCGATGGAGCACAACCTGGGGTTGACGTGCGACCCAGTCGGGGGCCTCGTCCAGATCCCATGCATCGAGCGAAACGCTCTCGCCTCGGTCAAGGCTGTCGCCTCGACCCGGCTCGCCTTACGGGGCGATGGGCGACACCGCGTGTCCCTCGATACCGTGATCAAGACGATGCGCGACACCGGCGCTGATATGAGCAGCAAGTACAAGGAGACATCGCTGGGCGGGCTGGCCGTCAACGTTGCCGAGTGCTAGTCGTGAGATCACGACGTACGTATATGGGCCGCTGTTTAGGCCGACGCCGTGTCAAGCAAAGAGCGAAAGCCACTGACAGACGCCGCCCTCTACAGGGAGCAGCTTGCCCGCGGGGGCGTGCACCCGCGCGGGGCCTCCCAACCGGAGTCCGCATCCGGTTTCGTTCAGCTGGAGGTGGTCGTCGACACCACGCTCCACTCCACTTCGATCGGTTCGCCACCTGGGGGACGCAACTCGACGATGCGGCGGGTCGCATCGTCCGGGAGCCGACCTCGATCCACAAGTTCGACTCTCGGCAGGTTCAGCACGCCCCTCCCAAGGGCGATGTCTTGGCCGAGGAGTGTCACGGTGATGTTCTGCTCGATGCGGACGGCTCCCTCAGTCCGTGGCAGCGGGGGTGAGCTTGGCCCGGTGATCCGCATCCCAGACCGTCGGAAGATCGTCTTGCCAGTCCTGAACACGTCGGCGACCGCGCGAAACCACGCGGCGTCCTCGCTCGTGATGGTCTCTGGAATCTCGAACTGCACGGCGGTGCGTGTTTGAACGTAGACCATGTCTTCGAGGAACTCGAGGTCGAATGGATGACTGTTCACCCTGAGCGTCCACATGCTCGACGAGGGTCGAGTCATCTAAGCGGTGGCTCAGGTTGACGCCAAGCCGGACCATGTCTCCATGCGGGCGCAGGTCGAGGAGTCCCAATCAGATCTTCGAAGAGGGCAGGGAGGTTGCTCGGGCTAACGACGAGGATCTGATCTTGGTCGCTCGCGTTAGCGAAAGTCCCGATTTACCAGGGATTTTCTTGCCGTGGGCCTGAATGGCGAACCGGGGACCTCACCGACAGCGCCGGTGAGCGCCAATGACTACCACGAATCGGTCCATTTCCAGGCATTTCGCGGCCGCCCTGCGCCGCCAACCTGTTCCAAGCCCCCGATACACCGCAAGTCTGTACGAGCAAAACTAGTCGATTTGCAGGGAGAAATCGGGGCGCCCGGATTTGAACCGGGGACCTCACCGACCCGAACGGTGCGCGCTACCAGGCTGCGCCACGCCCCGATTGGCCCAGTATCCCACAGCCACGAGGCATGCCGAGGCCTCGTGAGGCGGCGACCCGGGCCGCGCAACGAGCCGGAGCTTAGGGCCCGCGACTTCGTAATTGACGGTTCCGATCGGCCGCGGGACCGCGCCGGCGATGCGCGCGAGCATCGCGTGGCGCCGGCAAGGTTGGCAGTGCGTGAGGTGGAGCGCGAGCTGGCGCGTTTCGCGGACCCCGAGCCGCCGGAGCGTCCGTCCCTGCCGACTGTCGATCATCGCGCGCGCCCGCTCGCAGCGACGGCCGCTGATCAGCTCCTCGTACTCCTCCGCGAGCCGGCGCCGCGCGCGGAACAGGGTGCTCTCGACAACGGGTCGCGACATCCCGAGCCGCTCGCCGATCTCGCCATATGACAGCCCTTCGAGCTCGCGCAGCACGAGGATCCGGTGGTGGAGCTCCGACACCCCGCGGAATGCACCGCGTAGATCCTCGAGCAGCTGCTTGCTCTCGACAGCGGCCTCGGGGCCCGGCGCGCTCGCGAGGAGATCGTCGGCCTCGTCCTCGGACTCGCGCTGATCGAACAGGACCTCGTGGCTGCGGCGGGCTCGCCGAAGCTCATCTATGCAGGCGTTCTTCGCGATCCGGTAGACCCAGGGCTTGAACGCGATCGGCCGCTCGGTGTCGCGGAGCCTGCGCAGAACCGAGATGAACACCTCCTGCGTGAGGTCCTCGGCCTGATCGGGATCGCCGATGATGCCGCTCACATAGGCGCGGATCCGGCCGCGATAGCGCGAGAACAGCTCCTCGAAGGCGGTGTCCTCACCTCTTCGGACCGCCGTCACGAGTTCGTGGTCGGTACGCCACGCAATCTGAAGGGCCTCTGGAAGCAGCCGTGCCATGACCAAGTTGTCCCCGTCGCTCCGTGTTCCCCCTAGCTGCGGGGACTCTACCGGGAATCGGCCATATGTCCAGAGCTTTAATCAGAGACGCTAATGTTTAGGCAGAGATCTAGCCGAAAGACACGTTGAGACCGTCCGGTCCAAACGCCATACTTCGCTTCCGAAGCGCAGGCGGCAAAGGAGGACTTCAATCCGATGGCCATTCACCTCACGCCCACCGAGCTTGCTCGAGAGTCCGGTCTAGAGCGTCGCGATGTGATCGTAAAGTGCGTCGAGTGGGGCATCCCGATCTTCAACGGTCGGATCGATAAGACCCTGTTCCTTTCCAGCTTCCGCGAAATCACCGGCTCCATCCCACAGCCTGTCCATCAGGTCCAGCCCGCCTAGCGGGATTCGCATCCACTAAGAGCCTCTCCCAGCCCTTCGCCGCGCGGCGGGGCGAGTTCAGTCCTGGGCCGACTGGCGCAGCAGCGTCGAGGTTGTCTGCTCGAGGATCTTCCGCCACGCGCGCGTCTTCTCACGCTCGGCTCCGAAGTGCTTGACGACCTTGCGCACCCTCGTGGCTGAGATCTCGATGCCGTGCCGCGCGCAGATCCGCTTGAACCGGGGATAGTCCTGCGCGAGCTTCAGCGTCACCGACTGAAACCCGTGGCGAGCGATGTCGACCCGGGAGGTGAAGTTCATGACGCTCGTCTGGAACATCAGCTCGTCGTTCGGCTCGGGCTCGACCAGGATGATGTCCACGCCGGGATAGCGCTGCTCCCAGCGCCGCGCTACATCGTGCAGCCGCTGATAGGCGAGCAGCTTGAACGCCTGGTAGCCGATCTGGGGGAACCCCATGTCCGACACCCGCCGCGGCCGCGACCCCGTGATCGTGGGGATGCGCTTCTGGAAGTCGTTGACGTACGGCACGAGCGGATTGACCACGACGATGAACTTGGCGCCCGCCTCGACCGCGACGTCGAGGTTCGTCGTCGACACGATCCCCCCGTCGACGAGCTCGCGGTCCTTGATCCGGACCGGCTTATAGATCATCGGCAGAGCGCTCGACGCCGCAACGGCCTTCGAGATCGGCACGTCGTCCCAGTCCTCGGCGCCGAACACGATCCGCTCGCACGTGTCCAGATCGGTGGCGACGAGGTACAGCTCGTTCCGCAGCAGCCGGAAGTCGTCGGTGCGGTCCAGGTCGGACAGAATCGTGCGCACGTACCGCTCGATGCCCTTCTCCGAGTACAACCCCGACGGCAACGCCTCCGCCAGCCCGACCGCGATGTCCACCGCAGACACCTGACCGATGTCCCGGATCAGCGAGCGGACGAGCTGCGCCAACCGGAATGGGACCATCAGGCCCTTGCTGAGGAACTCGCGGTAGTTCGGGTGGAGCAACGCGCTCACCCGCGCGTCCGGGAACGACGTCGGCACCTGCTGGACGATGACCCGCATCATCTCCTCAGGAGTGACCCCGTTCGCGACCGCGGCCGCCACGAACGCGCCGGCGCTGGTCCCGACGTACACGTCGAACTCGTTGACCGTCCGGTTCACCGACAGCAGATCTAGCGCCCGCAGCGCCCCGATCTCGTAGACGCCACCCGTGAACCCGCCTCCGCCGAGTACCAGGGCAGTCTTCGAGCGCGTGCGCCGGCGCCGAGCCCCCGAGCTCCGCGAGGATGCCGTCGGCCGCTCTGAGGCGCCGGCGTCAAGATTAACAACCTTGCCCATCCCGAACGAGATTGTAAGCGGCCTCGGGCCCGCCACGGCCGCCCGTCGCCGCTACTTTGACCGGCGCCGCCGGTTATATCCGCCGATGCGGCTGTTGTTGGCGACCCTGGGGGCGATCTCCGTCCTCCTCGCCGGAACCGCCGGCTCGGCCGGCGCGCAGACGACCCCGGCACAGCGCGCCCTGCAGGGCGCGCTGAAGCAGGGCCTCCGCCAGGCCGGAAATCAGAGCGGCGCGTACGTCCTCGATCTCAGCACCGGGCAGGTGCTGTTCTCCCAGGCGGCCAACACCGGCCGCCTTCCCGCCTCGGTCGAGAAGATCTACACGACCTCGACGGCGCTGCTGGCGCTCGGCCCGACGGCCACATTCACCACGTCGATCCTCGGAACGGGCTCGCCGGATCCGTCGGGGGTGTGGGACGGGACGCTCTACCTGCGCGGCGGAGGGGATCCGACGTTCGGCTCCGTGCCCTTCGACCAGGCGTGGTACGGGACCGGCACGACGATGCGCAATCTGATCGCCAGCTTGCTCAGGGCCACCGGCATCACCGCGGTCCGCGGCGCCGTCGTCGGCGACGGGTCCTACTGGGATTCGGTCCGCGGAACGCCCGCGACCGGCTTCGCTCGCTCAGCCGATCTCGAGGGCGAGCTGAGCGCGCTCGCCTACGACCGCGGATACACGAACAACCACGGCACCGCGTTCCAGATCCACCCCGCGCTCTACGCCGCGCAGCGACTCGCAGGCGGGTTGCGCGCGTTCGGCGTGAAGCTGCCGGGGACTCGGATCTCCGCCGGCCGGACGCCCGCAGGCGCCACCACGCTGGCCTCGATCCAATCCCCACCGCTGTCGCGGCTGATCCAGCTGACGAACACGCCGTCCGACAACTATCTTGCGGAGAGCCTCCTGAAGGACATCGGCGCCCGCCTCGGGGGCGCCGGCACGACCGCGGCCGGCGCAGCGGTCGTCAGAGCCGAGCTCCAGAGCAAGTTCGGGATCAGCCCGAGGCTGAACGACGGCTCCGGGCTGTCGCGGTACGACCTGACCTCGCCGTCACAGGTGGTCACCGTGCTCGGGGCGATGGCCACGAACTCGGTGTTCGTCAACTCGCTGGCGCTGATGGGAGAGACCGGCACGCTCCAGGATGAGGCGCTGGGGACGATCGCCCAGAGCGACTGCCGCGGCAAGACCGGCACGCTCCACGACGTCGCGAACCTCGCCGGCTACTGCGAGGCCCGCGACGGTCACACGCTCGCGTTCGCCTTCCTCGCCGACGGCCTGGGCAACCCAGACTACGTGCACGAGGTCGAGGCCTCGATGTCCGTCGCCCTCGCCGAGTACAACGGCTGAGTCAGGGAAGCAGCGCCCGCAATCCCGACTCGTCGATGACGGGCACCCCGAGCCGCTCGGCCTGGGCGAGCTTTGAGCCGGCGCTCCCGCCGGCGACGACGTAGTCGGTCTTGCGCGACACCGAGCCCGTCACCCGCCCGCCGGCGGCGGTGATCATCTCGGTGGCCTGCTCGCGCGTGAGGTCCGGCAGCGTCCCGGTCAGCACGAACGTCTTGTCGGCCAGCGGGCCCTCGCCCGGCGGTGGGCCTGCCTCCTCGAGCTGCAGGCCGCGCTCGACGAGCCCACCGATCAGCGTCCTCATCTGCTCGTCCTGGAGCTGCTCGTAGATCTTCGCCGCCATCTTCGGCCCGACGCCCTGCGTCTGCTCGATCTGCTCGGGATCGGCCGCGAGCAGCGCGTCGATTGTGCGGAAGTGCTGGGCCAGGTTGCGGCCGATGACGTAGCCGACCTCCTCGATCCCCAGCCCGAACAGGACCCGGCCGAACGGCTGGCGCTTGGAGTCCTCGATCGCCGCGACCAGCTTCTCGGCGGACACCTGACCGAACCCTGGCTGTTCGGAGATCTGCTGCGCGGTGAGCTCGTAGAAGTCGGCGGGCGTCCGGACCCACCCGAGCTTCATGAACAGGTCCACCTGCTTCTCGCCGAGCCCGTCGATGTCCATCGCGCCGGTGAAGTGCTTGAGCAGCTGCCAGCGCCGGCCGGGGCAGTCGCGGTTTGGGCAGCGCGTGAATACCGAGTCCTCCGGCTTGACCGTCGGGGTATTGCAGATCGGGCAGCGCTCGGGCGGATGAGGCGGCGGCGGCCGGTCGTCGCGCTCGGCGACATGCGGAGCCGGCGACAGCACCTGGGGGATCACGTCGCCGGCGCGCAGGACGATCACGTCCTCGCCCGGCCGGATGTCCTTGCGCCCGAGGTCCTCCTCGTTGTGGAGCGTCGCCATCTTCACCGTCACCCCGCCCACGCGCACCGGCTCGAGCATCGCGGCCGGGTGCAGGTCACCGAACTTGCCCGGAGCCCAGATGATCTGATTCAGACGTGTGACCGCCGTGGTGGGCGGGAACTTCCACGCGATCGCCCAGCGCGGCTCACGCCCGACGGATCCCAGCCGGCGCTGGAGCTCGACCTGGTTGACCTTGACCACCACGCCGTCGATCTCGAACTCGAGCGATCCCCGGCGCTCCTCCCAGCCTCGGCACTGGGCGATCACCTCGTCTTCGGTGCGGAGCTTCTTGACGTCGGGGTGGACCGGGAAACGGTGCTCGCGCAGCCACTCGAGCGCCTCCCAGTGCGCGTCGAACGTGATTCCCTCGGTGGCACCGATCGCGTAGCACCAGAGCGACAGCGGCCGATCGGCGGCGAGCTTCGGGTCGAGCTGGCGGATCGTTCCGGCCGCGGAGTTCCGCGGGTTCATGAACGTCGACAGGCCGGCCTGGGCCCGGCGCTCGTTGAGCGCGGCGAAGTCCGGCAGCGACATGTAGACCTCGCCCCGGACCTCGACCAGCGCCGGCGGGTTCGGGTCCTCGAGGCGGAGCGGAACCGCCGGCATCGTGCGCAGGTTGTGGGTGACGTCCTCGCCGATCTCGCCGTTCCCTCGCGTCGCGCCGCGCTCGAATACGCCGTCGCGGTAGATCAGCGAGATCGCCAACCCGTCGATCTTCGGCTCCGCAACGAACTCGAACTGCGGATCGGTGATGCCCTCGCGCGCGAGGTGGTTGCGCATCCGCTGGATCCACGCCATCAGCTCGTCGGACGAGCGCGCGTTCGCGAGCGACAGCATCGGCTGCGGGTGGCGGACCTTGTCGAGCTCTGAGACCGGCTCGGGGGCGACTCGCTGTGTCGGGGAGTCGGGCGAGACCAGCTCGGGATGCTCCTCTTCGATCGCGCGCAGCTCGTTGAACAGGGCGTCGTAGACGTCGTCGCCGATCTCTGGATCGTCAAGCACGTGATAGCGGTAGCTGTGGTGCTCGATCTCGCGGCGAAGCTCGGCGACACGCTCGCTCGGGTCGACGGCGCGGGTCTGGCGCGACGCGCTCACGGGCGCTCGGCCAGGTTCTCGGCCGCCGGGCCGACCAGCCGGTCGAGGTTGTAGCGCGCGAGCACGGACATGCCCTCGCGATCGGTCAGGTCGAAGTGGACCGGCGTCACCGCGATCTTGCCCTGGGCGACCGCCGCGAGGTCGGTCCCCGTCTCGTTGCGCTCGTAGCTCGCGTCGCCGTAGATCTTGTAGAGGCGACGTCGCTCGCCGCCCTCGTCCACCAGCGACAGCTCGTCGCGGTACACCCGCTTGCCGAGCCGCGCCACCTCAACGCCCGCCGGCGGCGCGCCCGGCACGTTCACGTTCAGCAGCGTCCCCGCCGGCAACGGCGTGCGCTCGAGCTCGGCGACGAGACGCGCCGTGAACGACGCCGCCACCGTGAAGTCGAAAGCGGTCCCGACCCTGAAGTCGAGCTCTCGCGCGCTCGACTGCTGGGACACCGCGATGCCGGGCAGCCCGAGCACGATCGCCTCGAGCGCCGCCGCCACCGTGCCCGAGTACGTGATGTCGTCCCCGAGGTTCGAGCCGTGGTTGATGCCGGCAACCACGAGCTCGGCCTCGAACCCCTCGACCAGCCCGAGGTTGGCCAGGCGCACGCAGTCGACCGGCGTGCCGTCGGTGGCGTAGCCGACCGTCCCGTCTTCGAAGTCGACCTCCTGCACCCACAGCGGGCGCCTGGTCGTGATCGACCTCGCCATCGCCGACCGGTTCCCGTCGGGCGCAATCACCGCGAGCTCGATGCCATCCACCGCGAGCAGAGCGGATCTGAGCGCCTGGAGCCCGGCGGCCTCGATCCCGTCGTCGTTGGTGAGCAGCACGCGCATCCCTAGGCTGATCCTAGCCGCGGCGTAACACCCGCTCGCCACCGTAGCCGACCCCGGCCAGGTACAGCCCGTGCGCCGGCGCCGTGCGACCGGCGCAGGACCGCGGCCGCCCCGCCAGCAGCTCCGAGAACGACGCCACGGACCGACGGCCGCCCCCGACCTCGAGCATCGTCCCCACCAGCACCCGGTTCATCTGGCGCATGAACGCGTCGGCTTCTATCCAAAACTCCAGGAGGTCGTCGTCGCCGCAGGCCCGCCGCCAGTACGCCGCATACACCTCACGCGAGAACCGGACGTGCTCGGTCTCGGTCGGCGTGAACGCCGTGAAGTCGTGGACCCCGGCCAACGCCGAGGCACACTGTGACAACGCAGGCACATCCAAGCGATGCGGCCAGTACAACGAGCGCCCCCGCTCGAACACGCTCCGGGACCCCCGCAGCGACACTCGGTAGCAGTACGCGCGGCTCGTGGCGTCCCGGCGCGCGTCGAACCCGTCCTCGGCGGCGACGCACGAGAGCACCGCCACGTCATCCGGCAGCAGCGCGTTCAACCCGGCGACCGGGCCCACCGGGCCCGCATACGACGCCACCTGCCCCCAGGCGTGAACCCCAGCGTCCGTGCGCCCCGCCACCACCAGCGGCACCGCGTCGACACGCAAGACGACACACAGAGCCCGCTCGACCTCCCCGCAAACCGTTCGCAACCCGGGCTGCTTCGCCCAGCCCGCAAACCCCGCCCCGTCGTACTCCAGAACGAGCCGGGATACCAACCGGCCCTAGACCAGCTCCAGCAGCACCATCTCGGTCGAATCCGACCGGCGCGGCCCCAGCTTCAGGATCCGGCTGTAGCCGCCCGGCCGCTCCGAGTACCGCGGCGCGATCTCCTCGAACAGCTTGTAGACCATGAACTTGTCCTGCCCGAGCGCGGACAGCGCCTGCCGGCGCGCGTGCAGATCGCCCCGCTTCGCCAGCGTGATCAGCTTCTCGAGCTCGGGCTTGACCGCCTTCGCCTTGGTCTCGGTGGTGCGGATCCGCTCGTGCGCGATGACCTCCTTGGCGAGGTTCATTAGCAGCGCCTTGCGGTGGGCCGAATCACGCGAGAGCTGGTATCGGTTGCGTTGGTGGCGCATGTCGGATCCCGCCGGACGGTAGCGACAAACTACTCGTTGCGCAGACCGAGACCCCGTGTGTGCAGAGTCTCGATCACCTCGTCGATCGACTTCTTGCCGAAGTTCGGGATCGCCGCCAGCTCAGACTCGCTCTTCGACACCAGATCGCCGACCGTCTGGATCCCCGCCCGTTTGAGGCAGTTGTAGGACCGAACACCGAGCTCGAGCTCCTCGATCAGGATGTCGTCCATCGCGTTCGGCGGCCGCGACGGCACGCCGCCGACCGCACCGCCGACCCCGGGCTCCAACACACCGGGAGCACCGGCCTCGCGCAACTCCACGACCCGCTCGGCATCCGTGAAGATCGCGAGCTGCGAGATCAGGATCTCGGCCGCCTCGCGCAAAGCCGCGTGCGGATCGATCGAGCCGTCGGTCTCGATGTCGAGCGTGAGCTTGTCGTAGTCAGTCCGCTGCCCGACGCGCGCCTGCTCGACGTTGTAGGCGACACGCCGCACAGGCGAGAAGATCGAGTCGATCGGGATCACGCCGATCGGCTGGTCCGGGGACTTGTTCTCCTCCGCCGGGCGATAGCCGCGCCCGCGTCCGATCGTCAGATACACCTCGAGCTTGGTCTTCTTCTCGAGCGTCGCGATGTGTGCATCGGGGTTCAGGATCTCGACGCCCGAGGGCAGGTCGATGTCCTTGGCGGTGATGTCCCCGGGGCCGGTGACGACGAGCGGCGCCTCGATCTCGGTCGCGTCCGAGTGCATGCGGCAGACGACGCCCTTCAGGTTCAGGACGATGTCGGTCACGTCCTCCTTGACCCCGCGAATCGTCGAGAACTCGTGCGCCACGCCTTCGATGCGCACGGAGGTCACGGCCGCGCCGGCCAGAGACGAGAGCAACACGCGCCGCAGCGAGTTGCCGAACGTATAGCCGAAGCCCCGATCGAGCGGCTCGATCGTGAACGACCCGCGGTTGTCGTCAACACTCTCGGAGGAGATTCGGGGGACTTGGAAGTCGAGCATCAGGGTCCTAACGTCGTGGGTTCTTGCCGCCGTCTGGGCGGTATCAGGGCCACACCCGGGCGGACCCGGTCTCGCGGCTCAAATCTTCTTCCTACTTGGAGTACAGCTCGACGATGAGCTGTTCCTGCACAGGAGCCGCGATCTCGCGACGCTCGGGCTTGCGCAGCACCTTGGCCGTGAGCGAGTCGTGATCCGCCTGTAACCACGCCGGCACCTGACCGGTGAGCTCGGTGGCGTCGCGAATCACCTGCGTCGCGGTCGAGCGAGGATGGATCGCGATCACATCCCCGTCCTTCAGCTGATAGCTGGCGATGTTCACGCGCCGTCCGTTGACCGTCCAGTGACCGTGCAGGATCAGCTGGCGCGCCTGCCGCCTCGAGGCTGCGAAGCCGAGGCGCACGAGCACGTTGTCGAACCGGCACTCGAGCAGCCGCAGAAGGTTCTCACCGGTGATGCCCGGCTGCTGGGAGGCCTTCTGGTAGTAGATCCGGAACTGCTTCTCGAGCACGCCGTAGTACCGCCGGGCCTTCTGCTTCTCGCGCAGCTGCACCCGGTACTCGCTCTGGCGCTGGCGCCCGCGACCGTGTTCGCCGGGCGGGTACGAGCGGCGCTCGACGCCGCACTTGTCGGTCAGGCAACGCTCGCCCTTGAGGAACAGCTTCTGCCCCTCGCGGCGGCACTGCTTGCATTGAGGCGAGGTATCGCGAGCCATCAGACACGCCTCCGCTTCCGCTGCCGGACGCCGTTGTGCGCCTGAGGCGTGACGTCCTTGACGCCGGTCACCTCGAGGCCCGCCGCCTGCAGGGACCGGATCGCGGTCTCGCGACCGGAGCCGGGGCCCTTGACGAACACCTCGACCCGCTGCAGGCCGTGCTCGATGCCCTTGCGGGCGGCAGCGTCGGCGGTCACCTGGGCCGCGAACGGAGTCGACTTGCGCGAGCCCTTGAAGCCCGCGCCACCGGCCGATTCCCACGCGATCACGTTGCCCTCGCGGTCGGTCAGCGACACGATCGTGTTGTTGAAAGAGGTCTTGATGTGCGCCTGGCCGATCGGGATGTTCTTGCGAACGCGCCGGCGTCCGCGCTGAGGTCTACGGGGAGCTGGCATCTACTTCTTGGTCGCCTTCTTCTTGCCGGCGACCTGCATCCGCTTCGGGCCCTTACGCGTGCGCGCGTTGGTCTTCGTGTTCTGGCCGTGGACCGGAAGCCCGCGACGGTGCCGGAGCCCGCGGTAGCAGCCGATCTCCTGGAGGCGCTTGATGTTCTGGGAGCGCTCGCGGCGGAGGTCGCCCTCGACCGTGTGGTCCGTGTCGATCGCCTCGCGGAGCTTGATGACCTCTTCCTCGGTGAGGTCGCGAACCTTCCGGTCGGGCTCGATGCCGAGCTCGGCGAGCATCTGGTTCGCGGTCGAACGACCGATCCCGTAGATGTACGTCAGACCGATCTCAACGCGCTTGTTGAGAGGGATATTGACACCGGAGATGCGTGCCATCTCAACCCTGCCTTTGCTTGTGTCGCGGATTCGAGCAGATCACGAGGACCCGACCGTTCCGGCGGATGATCTTGCACTTCTCACACATCGGCTTGACCGACGGTCGTACTTTCACGCTCGTTTCGCTCTCTTCGACCGATTCCAGTAGTTCCCACAGCACGGCTCTGGAGGCCGTTGCAGCCGCCGCTACCGCGCTGTAGCCAGCCACGCAGGCCAAAGGATCGCCCTGCGAGGGCAACCCGTGATGGTAGCAGGGGCCGCCCTGCGAGCCGTCGCCGGGATCTGGGGCCGAGTTAGCGCCGCTCCGTCACGCGCCGCCGCCACGCTTCCGCCGCGCGCAATCCACCTATGCCACGCGCGAGTGCCTCCCGTGCGGCAGGTGCGCTCCAGCAGCCGCTCCAGCTGCCTCGTGCCACGGCGTCAGGATCCGCGGCCCGGAGGCGGTGATCGCGATCGTGAACTCGAAGTGGGCGGCAAGCGAGCCGTCCTGGGAGTAGATCGCCCAGTGATCGTCTCCGACCCGCACCGCGTGCCGGCCGGCGGTGACCATCGGCTCGACCGCGAACACCATCCCCTCCTCGAGCACGATCCCGGTGCCGGGGCTGCCGTAGTTGGGGATCTGCGGGTCCTCGTGCATCTCGCGCCCGATCCCGTGGCCGACGAGCGAGCGGACGATCGACAGTCCGGCGGCCTCCACGTGCTCCTGGACCGCGTGCGAGATGTCCCCGAGCCGGTTACCCACGACGCACTGGTCGACCGCGATGTAGAGCGACTCCTCGGTGACGCGCAGCAGCTTGGTGGCGACGGGGCTGATCGGACCGATCGGGAACGTGCGGGCGGCGTCGGCGACCCAGCCGTCGTAGACGACCCCGATGTCGACCGACAGGATGTCGCCCTTCGCGAGCACGTACGCGCCCGGGATGCCGTGCACGACCATCTCGTTGGGCGAGGCGCAGATCGAGCCCGGGAAGCCGCGGTAGCCCTTGAACGCCGGCGTGGCGCCCTGCGAGCGGATGAACTTCTCGGCCGCCTCGTCGAGGTCGGCCGTGGTGACCCCCGGGCGGATCTTCCCCGCCAGCAGGTTCATCGTCTTGACGAGGATGGCCCCGGCGGCGGCCATGTTCTCTATCTGTTCGGGGGTCTTCTTGATGATCAAACGTCTTCCTCGAGTCGCAGCGTCGCGATCACGGCGCGGATGTGGTCGTGCACCTCGGCCGGAGGCTGCGTTCCGTCGACCCGGCGCAGGATTCCCTTCTCATCGTAGTAGTCGATCACAGGCTCGGTCTGGTCGTGGTAGACGTGAAGGCGGTTCTCCACGACCTCGGGTTTGTCGTCGTCGCGCTGCACGAGCCGAGACCCGTCCTGATCGCACACGTCGTCGCGCTTGGGCGGATCGAAGTCGACGTGGTAGTTGTGCCCCGACTTGACGCACACGCGGCGACCCGACAGCCGCCGCACGAGCTCGTGGTCGGGCACGTCGATCAGCAGCACGGCGGTGACGCGCCGCCCCATCTGCAGGAGCTGCCTGCCGAGTGCCTCCGCCTGGGGGACCGTGCGCGGGAAGCCGTCGAGGATGAACCCGTCCTGAGCGTCCTGGTTCCCGAGGCGGTCCGCCGCCATCGCCACGATCAGGTCGTCGGGGACGAGCTCGCCGGCGTCCATGTACTCCTTGGCCTTCTTGCCGAGCTCGGTGCCTTCCTTGACGTTCGCGCGCAGCATGTCGCCGGTGGCGATGTAGGGCAGCTGGAAGTCAGAACGCAGACGCTCGGCCTGCGTTCCCTTGCCCGCGCCCGGCGGACCGAACAGGATCAGGTTCAACTCTGACACGAAGGCCCCACTGTATCGGGCGAACGCACCCGAAAACACACCGGAGCTTTGTTCGTTGTTCGACGCCCGAGTCATTCCGCCCCCAGCACCGGCGCTGGGGTCGGCGGAGCGCGTCGCCTCGATCACTGCGACCACTAACCCCCGGGTCAGCCGACGATCTGCACCGGCGTCCCCTGGGGGATGTGCTGGGCCATCCAGACGATCGGGCCGTTGTCGATCCTGATGCAGCCGTGCGAGCGCGCCGATCCCAGCGGATCCTGGAGGCTGGCGCCGTCGCGCCCGTGGATTGCGATCCGGCCCGGACCGCCGCCGAAGTTCTCGAGCACGTTCGATAAAGCGGTGAGCGGCAGCGCCCAGGGACCGAGGAAGCCGCCCGGATCGGGTTGCGGGTCCTTCTCGTAGATCGCGGCCAGGCCATCCGGGGTGGGCGTGGCCGGCTTGCCGATCACCGCCTCGTAGCGATGCACCGGCCGGTCGTCGCGGTAGATCGTCACCATCCGGGCGCGCTTATCGACCGTGATCCAGTATCGAGTCGACAGCAGCGCGACGTTGTCCCTGGGGATCCATCCGGTGGCGCCGTCAGGGCGGATCGGCAACAGCACCCGCAGCCACGGACGACCGTGACGCACCGCCGAGCCCAGCACGAGCAATACCTGCGGCTCGGCGCTCCAGCTCGTGGCGGTGCCCACCCACCAGACGCGGCGTCCTTCGCCCGGCCCCGACTCGGCCTCCGCGCCCACGACGATCTGCGCGAGCATCGCCCCGCCATGTCGCGACGGCGCCACGATGCGCGTCGGCCGCCGACCCGTCGCGTTTGCCCCGTCCAGGGCCGATGCACGGAACCGCCCGGCGGCGGCGAGGACGTTCGAGCCGCGCGACATCGTCACCCCTGCTCCGACGAGCAGTACGGTCAGGAGCGTGCGGATGCCGGGGCGCCAGCCTGACCGGCGCGACCGGCTCACCCGGTGACGCCGGTCGCAACGGGGGGCAGCGGTAGGACGCGGACCGTCGCGGTGGCGCGTCGGGTAGCGATCCCCTTGCCGAAGATGGTCACGATGTTGGTCAGCCGACCGCCGGCGCCGGGCAGAGCCCGAACGGTCATGGTGTACCCGCGGTGGGTATGCGGCGCGATCTTGGCAATCGTCCAGCACAGCCGGCCGGCGCGCAGGTGCGTCCGCACGCTCGCCGAGACGAACATCAGCCCGGCGGGCAGCCGATCGCACGCCGTCACGCTGCGGGCAGTCTGGCCGGTGCGATTGCCGACCTTGATCGCGAAGCGCAGTCGGCCTCCGGCCCGCACCACCGGTTCCGACGCGGTCTTGGTCAGCGTGAGCTGGATCACCGCGCGCGAGGGCGCGGATCCGAGAACCGTCGGGGGCGGCGCGGATCCGAGAACCGTCGGGGGGGGCGCGGATCCGACGACCGTCGGGGGGGGCGCGATCGTGGTTGCGCCTGTGATGACCGTCACCACCTCTCCGGCCGCTCCCGCGTCCGACGTGACTGGACCTCCGTACAAGGCCCCGGTCAGCGTGGCGACGTACCCGTAGCAACCGGCCGCGCTGAGCGCGATCGCGGGCGTGGCGTACTGACCATCGCCGGAGACGCTCAGCGACCCCTGTCCGGCGACGGCGGCGCCCGCCCAGCTCACCGCGTCGCAGATCGCGCCCGGGTTGGGAGCGACCGGACCGAGCAGCTCCCACGCGATCGTCCCCGGCTGGCCCACGGTGCCTGCCACCGCGATGACGTCGCTCACGCTCGTGCCGGGGTTCACCGATGGCGAGGACACGCTGGTGGAGAGCGATGGCGGGGCGACGAGTACGGTCTCCCCGGCGGCGCCGGGCGCGCTGGTGGCGGGACCGCCGAACGTGGGACTGCCGACCGAGGAGGAAGTCAACAGCTCGGTGTAGCTGTAGCAACCGATCGCCGTCGGCGTCGATGTGTCGGTCGTGTATACGCCGTCGCCGCTCACGGCGAGCGTGCCTTTGGCGAACGTCGGGGCGTTACTCCAGTCCAGACCGTCGCAGGTGCCGTCGGCCGCCGGCGTCACCGGGCCCAGCAGCGTCCACGCCAGCGTGCCGTCCGCGCCACCGGTGTTGCCCACGACGATGGCGTCGCTGAAGCTCTGGCCGGGCAGCACCTCGGCGGCAGAGGCAGTCGTGGAGACCGTCGGGGTCACGGGCGGGGCGAGAGCGGTGAGTCCGACCTTGGGCGGCTCGGCCGGCAGCAGCGCGGTGCCGTTGTAGTCGGCGTCGCTGGCGGCGCTGTTCCACGCCACGGTGTTGACGTAGCCGGCGGGGACGCGGACGGTGAACGACACCGTGAACGATTGCCCCGGGCTGTAGGGACCGGTGGCCGTGATCCGCAGCGCCTTGACCTGGCTGGGGTCGCCGGGGGCGGTGGTCGTCCAGTCATCGGCGCAACCCGGGTTGTCGGCGTTGGCGTACACCTCGGGTCGGCAGGGGTTGGTCGAACTCGAGTAGGCGACCGCGACGCCACTGGGCAGGGACCCCAAGATGGCGGTGAAGACCGGCGCGAACTGGCTCCCGCGGGGGGTGGTTGACTGCCCCTCGCTCACGCCGGTGTCGCCGATATAGGGCAGGATGTCGTAGACGACGGGATCGGTGAGGGTCTTGCCGCCGGTGTTGCTCCACCGCAGCCCGTAGGTGCCGGACCCCGACGGCGAGGTGTCGCCGATTCCCGGCGAGTACTTCGGCCCGGGGTCGAGATCACCCTGAACGCTCTTGACCAGGGAAAAGCCCGGTCCGCCGCTCGGCGGCACCGTCAATGAGGCCGCCCACTGGCAGTAGTCCTCCTCGGTCAGCCCGTCGCCGGCGAGGTCGAGCGGGTCCGAGGACTCGAAGGTGGAGGGGGTCGACGTCGTCCCGGGACCGCAGACCGGGCTCGTGCCGTCGCCGATCCCGGCCGCGAACAGCTGGGCGGTGTTGGCGTACGTCGTCGCTCCGCTCGGCACGGCGAGCTCGACGAAGTTGGTCGGCGCGGTGACCGTGTCGAAGCCGGGCGTGAAGGCGCTCGCCGGGAAGGTCACCCGGATGAGCTCGCGCCCGGTGCCCTGGAAGTTGGCGATGTCCTGCACGGTGCCGGTGACGGAGGTCCCGGGCCCCCCGGAGCTCCTCGTCAGCGTGAACCGCGGGCTGGACACCGGGTTGGCCCAGGAGAGGCCGTCGGGGAGCAGATCCGCGAGAACGACGTTGTCGGACAGTGTCGCCGGCGTCGACACGGTTCCCTGGAGGGCGAGCGCGGTCGTACCGCCGGGTGCGCCTCCGAGCGTCCCGAAGGCCTTGTAGACCCCGAGCTGGATGACCCTCGGCTCGATGTACAGGTCGGCCGAGTGGCTCTGGGTAACCGGTCCGCCGCCCCCGCTTACCGGGTACGCGGTGGCGGTGGCGATGTCGCGCAGGACGTCGCCGCCGGCCAACGAGACGTCGCCGTAGCCCCATACGTTCATCGACATCCGGACGTCGGTGAGGTCGGCGTCCCGGGGAAGCTCGATGGCGGCCAAGTCCCCGACGTCGGCGCTCGGGACGTCGAAATAGGCGCTCGAACCCGGCGCGCCGTTACGGGTCAGTGTGAACGTGGTCCCGTCGGGCCTGATCCCCACCGGCGCCCAGGCGTCGCTCGAGATCGCGGCGGCCACGCTGGCCGCGGAGACCTGCACCACCGTGGGGTCGAAGGCGGGATGCTGGCAGAGGTTGTCGATCGAGCCCGGGCCATCGATCGCCCCCGACGGCGTGTCGGAGGCGTAGGTCACGCCGGAGCGGTTGTCGAGACACGGCACAGGGTCGGCGAGGTCGGTCTGGAACGCCCGAGAGGCTGGATAGGCGATCGTCACCGTGTACTCCCCCTCCGCGGCGCCCGGGTTGGAGCTCGGAGTCTGGTTGATCGGCGTGATCCAGTGGCCCGCGTACGTGGCGTCGTAGCCGAAGCCGGGGATGTTGAGCGGGCCCTTTGAGCTCTTGCCCGCGAAACTTCCGGGGCTGGAGGGCGAGGTGGCGATCGCGGTGACGCTGCGTGTGGCTGTGGTCGAGATCGGGGTGGACGTGCTGATCGGGGTGCCGCTGAAGGTGACGCTGTTGGTCAAGGACGTGTTGTTCGGGGTACTCGGGTTGATCTCGGCCACGAGCTGATATGTCGTCGTGCCGGCCCCTTTCGCCGAGCAGCCGCTGGGCAAGGAGGCGCCGTTCGGGTAGCTCCAGGTGATCGTCCCGCTGGAGCCGACCGTCGGCGCGCTTGTCGGCGCGGGCGCCGCCGACACGAAGGTCAGGCCGCCCGGCAGCGTGTCGGCGAGGCTGCCGCCGGTGAGGTACAGGTTCCCGTTGGCACCGGCGGGGTTGCAGCGGGCGCTGATCGAATAGACGATCGCGTTGCCGCGGACGTACACGGCGCCGCCGTCGTTGGTCGTCTTGGCCACCGAGATCTGAGCCGTGGCGCTGGCGGCCCCCGGCGCCGCCGACGGCGCCGTCACCGGGGAGATCTGGCCGGTCTGGAACGAGGGCCTGAGCGACCACGTCGTCTGATCGGGCGTGATGTCGTTCGGCGGCGTGACGCTGACGCCGATCGTATCCGAGTCTCCAGGCTGGAGCGCCGACTCGTTGAGGCGGATCACGTAGTTCTCGCCGACGACGCTCGCGCTCGCCACGAGCCCGGGAATCGAGCTGGAGGCGCCGTACGCCCACGTGCTCATGTCGGGCGTCGCCGGGTTGCTCGAGGTGAGGTCGAGCGGGATCGTGACCGTGGGATTGGTGCCGCACGTGGAGCCGAGGACGGCCGAGCAGGTGAAGTTGATCGTGTACGTCGAAGCGTGGCCGCTCGGCACGGGCGGTGGGGGAGGGCTGTCGGCGCTGATGGCGATCGTCGCCGACGCTGCGGCGGCCACCGGCGTCAGGACCGCGCCACCGACGGCGAGCCAAGCGACGGCGGTGAAGAGGATGACTGCCACCGCTCTGCCGTGGAGGCGTATAGTACGCCTCCACTTTGGGGTCGGTGGCTTGATCGTCAAAAGTTCACGTCCCTGCCCCGTACGCCGGCGCACCGGCGGGAGTAGTCGGCGCTCGAGCGGCCTGTAGTCGACTATCGCACGTATGGGCCGTTCGCAGTCATTCTGCGCACACTCGGGTAAGAACGCCTGCAAACCTCCCGGAAAGCTCCAGGCCAGCGTGGGCGCCCAGGGTGGGCGCCGTTCGGCGTGGCGTCCGCAATCAGGGGTGCGCCTGGAGGCTCAGCCTCGGGTCCGCACGCTGCGCGGCGAATGCGACAGCCGGCGTGATCGCCGTCGCCCGCCGGCCCCGCTCGCGCACCCGCGGGCGGCCGCCCATTGTCCAGTGGCGGGCTGCGTGACGCACACCCGGTCGGCGCCGGCGGGCAGGTGCAGCGTGACAATGCGATTGGGCGCGAGCCTGAGCGTGGCGACGATACGGCCGCTCGCCGTCGAGGTGACGACGGCGCGCTCCGGCGCGGCGGACTCGCTAACGGTCTCGAGCCGCTCGCCGAACACGGCGACCGCCAGCGAGGGGTCGCCGGCGGCGGACGGCGGGCTCCCGCCGGCATCGGCGGCTCCGCTTCCACCTGCCCAGCCCGGCGCAACGTAGCCCGGCGACGGCGGGTGGATGAACTGGATCATGCCCGGCACGAGCTGCGAGCGCGGCACCAGCAGGGTCATCGTGTCCCCCTGGCCCTGGGCGGGGTCGTCGAGCCCCTGGACGTTCATCTCCGACATCGTCAGGAGGAGGTCGCCCCTGGCGGCATCGGTCCCGCCGGCGGCCTCGACGATCCCCAGGTGGCCGGTGGTGTTGCCGAGCGCCTGGCGGGAAAAGACCACGACGTCCCCCGGCCGTGGGTTGCCGTCCACGGTTAGCCCCTCGGCCTGGGCGTGCGCCGCCCAGGTCCAGGCGTCCCAATTGTCGGACGGATCGGTCGAGAGCGGCGCGCGGTCGTTCCAGATGTCGGGCCGCATGAGTCCGGCGTAGTACGTGCACTGCCCCCACGGATACGGCGAGCCGAGAGGCAGCGCCATCCACGCCGACATGTCCTCGCTCACCGACCAGCAGATAGGAGCGGTCGGAGCAATCACGTTCTCCGTACACGGCCGCAGCCTCCGGACGAGGTCAGCCGAGTTCGGCAGCCACAGCTGCGGGGCAGCATCCGCCCGGGCGCCCGCAGCGCCGACCGCGCAGCTCAGCGCAACGGCCAGCGCCAGCACGGCGGCGCGCCGCAACGGCGGCCACAGCGCGTGGGCGTATGAATGCATCCCTGCAAATCGGCGTGCGACGCTCATAATCCACCCCGGGGCTGTCCCTATCCCCGTTAGTTGGCGTCGGCAAACTATTGTTCACCGGGGGTCTCCTTGTCCCCACTAGCTAACGTCGGCAAACTCTCCCTCATCGACGATCGGGCCCATCGTTGGTGGACGATCAGCGTAGGGCGAGCGTCCGGGGATGGCGGTTCAGCCGAGTACATCCGAGCGTGCACAACGCGCCACCGCCGGCCCGCCACCGGAGCTGTGGCTCGTCAGGAACACCCGATCCCGAAGCCGCAGCCGGGCGCAATAACCCCTTCCCCGTCCCCGGGGCTCGCTACTTCAGGAAGCCTTCGTAGTTGCGCATCATCAGCTGCGCCTCGAGCTGCTTCATCGTGTCGAGCGCGACACCGATCACGATCAGGATCGAGGTGCCGCCGAAGAAGAAGTTCGCGGAGGTCTGGTTGATCAAGACCGTCGGCAGCGCGGCGATCGAGGCCAGGAACAACGCTCCCGGGAACGTCAGGCGCGCGAGGATGCGGTCGAGGAACTCGGCCGTGGGCCGGCCTGGTCGCACCCCGGGGATGAAGCCGCCGTACTTGCGCAGGTTCTCGGCCTGGTCGACGGGGTTGAACGTGACCGCGGTGTAGAAGTACGTGAACACGATGATCAGGAGACTCTCGCCGAGCACGTAGTGCCAGCCCTGCGGGCTGAAGAAGGTTTGGACGTTGGTCCAGAAGTTGGTGCGGTTCTGCCCCAGCAGCTGTCCGAGCGTCGGCGGGATCGCCATCAGGCTCGCGGCGAAGATCACCGGGATCACGCCGGCCATGTTCACGCGCAGCGGCAGGTACGTCTGCGTGCCCCCCGTCATTCGCCGGCCGATCACCCGCTTGGCGTACTGGATCGGGATCCGGCGCTGGCCCTCCTGCACGAACACGATCGCCGCGACCACGCCGATCGCGATGAACGGCATGATCACCTTGAACACCTGGTCGGGGTTCGTCCACCACGAGTGGATGCCGTTGGGGATCCGCGCGACGATGCTGGCGAAGATCAGCAGCGAGATCCCGTTGCCGATCCCACGCTGGGTGATCAGCTCGCCCATCCACATCAGCAGCACCGTGCCCGCGGTCAGCGAGATCACGATCAGGAACACCTTCGCGAGGTTGAAGTTCGGGATCACGGTCACGCCCGCGGACTGCTCGAAGCTCCGGAACAGGAACACGTAGCCGATCGACTGGGCGAACGCGAGACCAACGGTCAGGTAGCGCGTGTACTGGGTGATCCGCGCCTGCCCCACCTCGCCCTCCTTGGAGAGCTTCTCGAGCGACGGCACGACCACCTGCAGCAGCTGCAGGATGATCGAGGCCGTGATGTAGGGCATGATCCCGAGCGCGAAGATCGCGATCCGCCCGAGCCCGCCGCCGGAGAACAGGTTCAGGAAGCCGAGGATGCTGCTCCCGCCGAAGTTGTTCTGGATCGCGGCGACCGCCTTGGCGTTGATCCCGGGAGCCGGGATGTGGGTGCCGAGACGGTAGAGCCCGAGCAGCGCCGCCGTGAACAGCACCTTGTTGCGAATCTCGCCGACCCTGAACGCACCCAGGATCGTCGAGATCATGCGGCCTTCGTCTCCTCTATGACCTGGCAGGTGCCGCCGGCGCCCTCGATCCGCTCACGCGCGGCCTTGCTGAATCCATGCGCATGGACGGTCAGCGGCTTGGTCAGCTCACCCTTGGCGAGAACCTTGACCGGAACGGCCTTTCGCGTCGCAAGCCCTTTCGCCCGCATCGCATCCAAAGTTACCGAGTCGCCGGATTCGAATCGCGCCTCGAGGTCAACCAGGTTGACCGGCTGCGTCTCGGTCCGGAACGGCTCGAACGGCATCGACTTCTTCATGTGCGGGCCGCGCAGCTTGCGCATCCGCATGTGGATCGGGTTCTGGCCTCCCTCGAAGCGGGCGCGGCGCTTGGCGCCCGAGCGCGAGCCCCAACCCTTCTGACCACGACCCGAGGTCTTGCCGGTGCCCGAACCCTCGCCGCGGCCGACGCGCTTGCGCGGCCGGCGGGAGCCCGGCGCGGGCCTCAGGTTGTGCAGCCCGATCCGCTCTTCGGTCTCGCGAGTCTCGTCGTCAGGCATCGGACTCCTCCGAGACGTCCACAATATGTGCGAGCTTCGCGATCATGCCGCGTATCTGCGGCGTGTCGGGATGCTCGACGCTCTGGCCTATGCGCCGCAGCCCGAGCGAGCGAAGCGTGTCGATCTGCCGCTGGTCGCACCCATTCCGCGACCGCCGCTGCGTGACGATCAGCTTGCTCACGACTCGGGGGCCTCAAGCTCTTCGGCCGAGGTCGGAGCTGTGGTCGCTTCGTCGGAGACGGACGCTGGTGGCGCGTCCGCGCCCCCTCGCGTCGCTTCGGCCCCTCCATCACCATTGGCGCTCGAAGCGTGGGAGGCGACGGACGCGGCCTCAGCGTCCGGCTCAGCGGTCAAGCCGAGCACTTGGTTGACCGAGAGTCCGCGAATCTCGGCGACCTCCTCAGGAGTGCGCAGGGACTGAAGGCCGGCCATCGTCGCCTTGACCAGGTTGATCGGGTTCTGGGACCCGAGGCTCTTGGACAGGATGTCGTTGATGCCGGCGAGCTCGAGCACGGCGCGCACGCCGCCGCCGGCGATCACGCCGGTTCCGGGAGCCGCCGGCTTCAGGAACACTCGCCCGGCCCCGAAGATGCCGGTCGTCTGGTGCGTGATCGTCGAGCCGTGCTTGGGTACGCGGTAAAGGTTCTTCTTGGCCCGCTCGACGCCCTTCTGGATCGCCACCGGCACCTCGTTGGCTTTGCCGTAGCCGATGCCGACTACGTCGCGCTCGTCCCCGACGACGACCAGCGCGGTGAACGAGAAGCGGCGTCCCCCCTTGACCACCTTGGCCACGCGGTTGATCTCGACAACGCGCTCCTGGAGGTCCAGGCCGGCAGAGGAAACTGTCCGATCGCGATCGCGTGCCATCAGCTCACCCAGAGTAGCGGGCCGTGACCCGCCGGCGATCGATCCACCCCGTCTGGCGGGCCACTAGAACGCCAGCCCGCCCTCACGGGCGCCGTCCGCGAGCGCCTTCACGCGCCCGTGGTACTTGTAACCGCCACGGTCGAACACCGCGGTCTCGACCCCGGCAGCCCCGGCTCGCTGTGCCAGCAGCCCGCCGGCGCGCGTTGCCTGCTCCATCGGTCCGAGGTCGCGCAGCTCTGGCTCGGTCCAGTTGACCGAGGCCACGGTGCGCCCAGACTCGTCGTCGATCAGCTGCGCGAAGATGCCTCGATTGGAGCGGAAAACGGAGATGCGCGGTCGCTCCGCGGTGCCGCGGACCTTGGCGCGGACCCGGCGGCGGCGCCTGAGCCGCTGCGCCGGCTTGGTCATCACGGTCATGCGCGCTTACCGACCTTTCGTGCCACGTGCTCGCCCTCGTAACGGATCCCCTTGCCCTTGTAGGGCTCGGGCTTGCGCTGCTTGCGGATCAGCGCGGCGGTCTCTCCGACCTGCTGCTTGGACGCACCCCTGACGACGATTCGCGTGGGCTGCGGCACCTCGAACTCGATCCCTTCCGGGGCCTTGATCGACACCGGGTGCGAGTAGCCGAGCGCGAGCTCGAGGTCTCGCCCGCGGAGCTGGGCGCGGTATCCGACGCCCTGGATCTCGAGCCGCTTCTCGAATCCGGCCGTGACACCTTGCACCATGTTCGCGACCAGCGTGCGGGTGAGGCCGTGCAGCGCGCGGTGCTCGCCGCGATCGGTCGGTCGACTGACGAGGATCTGATCGTCCACCTGCTCGACCTTCATGTCCCGGTTGACCCGTTCGGACAGCTCGCCCTTGGGGCCGTTGACGCGCACGACATCGGGCTCGATCGAGACCGTCACTCCGGCCGGCACGGGGATGGGTTGTCTGCCGATGCGCGACATGGCCTGAGACGGTCTACCAGACCTTCGCCACGACTTCGCCGCCGATGCCGGCAAGACGAGCTTCGTGACCGGTCATGACCCCCTTGGAGGTCGAGATTATCGCCGTCCCCATCCCGCCCTGGACGCGAGGGATGTGCGCGTGGTCGACGTAGGTGCGCTGACCGGGCCGCGACACGCGCTGAAGCCCCGTGATCACCGGCTTGCGCGCCTGGGTGTACTTGAGCCTGATCGTGAGCTCCCGGCCCGGTCGGCCGGGAGCGGGGTCGTGGACCTCGTAGGCCTCGATGTAGCCCTGCTCGCGCAGGATGCGGGCCAACTCGCTGCTCAGCTTCGACGACGGCATCGTCACGTCCTGGTGCTGGGCGTTGGCGGCGTTGCGCAGCCGGGTGAGGAAGTCGGCAATCGGATCGGTCATCGACATGTTCCGGGCCGCCCTCTACCAGCTCGACTTGGTCATGCCGGGGATGTACCCGTTGTGCGCCAGCTCGCGCAGGCAGATGCGGCATACGCCGAACTTGCGATAGACGGCGCGCGCCCGGCCGCACCGGCGGCAGCGGCTGTATCCGCGCGTCTTGTACTTCGGCGTGCGCTGCTGACGGACAACCTGTGAAGTCTTGGCCATGTGCTCCTCTACGTCTGGGTACCGGCCGCCTGCGGGCGGCCCTCTTTGGCGAATGGCATCCCGAGCGCCTCGAGCAGCGCGAACGCCTCGTCGTCGCTCTGGGCGGTGGTGGTGATCGTGATGTCCAGGCCGCGGACCTGGTCGACCTCGTCATAGTCGACCTCGGGGAAGATGATCTGCTCGCGGACTCCCAACGAGTAGTTGCCGCGGCCGTCGAACGAGCGCGGGTTCAGCCCGCGGAAGTCGCGAATCCGGGGAATCGCGACCGACATGAGCCGGTCGAGGAACTCGTAGGAGCGCTCGCCGCGCAGGGTCACGGCGACGCCGACCGGCATCCCCTCGCGGACCTTGAACTGGGCGATCGACTTGCGTGCCCGGCGGACGTTCGGCCGCTGGCCGGTGATCGTCGCGAGCTGCTCGGTCGCCGCCTCGAGCATCTTCGAGTCCTGCTTGGCGTCGCCGACGCCCATGTTGACCGTCACCTTCGTGATGCGGGGCGCCCGCATCGGCGTCGAGTAGCCGAACCGCTCGGTCAGCGCCGGCAGGATCTCGTCCTTGTAGCGGGCCTTCAAGCGTGCGTTGGCCATCAGTCGAGCCTCGCTCCGCTGCGCCGCGCGATCCGGAATCGCTTGCCGTCGTGGACCTCGATCCCGACGCGCGTGGGCTTCCCTTCCTTCGGGTCGATCAGCATCACGTTGGAGACGTGGATCGGGCCCTCCTTCTCGATCACGCCGCCGACCTGCTCGGCGCGCTGCGCGCCGGCGACCTGATGCGGGCGCTGGTGGCGCTTGATCATGTTCAGGCCCTCGATGTACACGCGGTCCTTCTTGAGGTCGGTCCGCAGGATCCGGCCGCGCTTGCCGCGGTCCTTGCCGCCGATCACGATCACCTCGTCGCCGGTCTTGAGTCGCGAGGGCATGGTCAGAGGACCTCCGGGGCGAGGGACACGATCTTCATGAAGTTGCGCTCCCGCAGTTCGCGCGCCACCGGCCCGAAGATGCGCGTGCCGCGGGGGTTGTTCTGGCTGTCGATCAGCACTGCGGCGTTCTCGTCGAAGGCGATGTACGTCCCGTCCTCGCGGCCGTAGGACTTCCGCGTGCGTACGACCACGGCGGTCACGACCTCGCCCTTCTTGACCGATCCCTGGGGGCTCGCCTGTTTGACGGTGGCGGTGACGATGTCGCCGACGCCGGCGTACCGCCGGCGGTGACCGCCGCGCACGCGGATCACCAGGATCTCCCTGGCGCCGGTGTTGTCGGCGACCCGCAGTCGGGTCTCGTTCTGGATCATCGAGGCCTCACTCGGCTCTCTGGACGACTTCCACCAGCCGCCACCGCTTGCTCCGCGAGAGCGGACGGCACTCGCGCACGATCACGGTGTCGCCGATGTGCGCGTCGTTGGTCTCGTCGTGCGCGTGCAGAGTGTTCGACCTGCGCACGATCTTGTCGTAGCGCCGGTGGCGCCGCGCGATGTCGATGCGGACCGTGATGGTCTTGTCGGCCTTGTCGGAGACGACGACGCCCTGGCGCGTCTTCTGCCTGCCGAGACCGTGCTCCCGGGCCGGGATCGTGTCCGCGACGGCGCTGCTCGCGCGTGCCTTCTGGCGGGCGCGAACGCGCTCGGCACGCCGGGCCTGCGCCTTCTGACCCCGCTCGGCGACGCGGTCGGCGTGGCGCTCCTCCGGAGTCCGCGGCTTGCGGGTCGGGGTCTTCGCCGCCTTGCCGGCGCGGGCACGGCGCCGGCGCTCCTTGGGCGGGACGACCTCGACGGGCGCCCTCGGGGCAGCTGCGGGCGCATCCCCGGCTGCGGCCTTGGGGGCCTCGTTCTCAGTGGTGTCGTTCTGCTCAGTCATTTCGTAATTCCCGTTCGCGCTGAATCGTCAGTGCCCGCGCGATCTCGCGCTTGGCCCGCTTGAGGGTCGCGGTGTTCTCGAGCTCGGACGTGGCGTGCTGGAAGCGCAGCCCGAACAGCTCGCGGCGAGCGGTCCGGATGTGCTCGCGAAGCTCGTTGTCGGTTAGGTCGCGGACGTCGGCCGGCCTCATCTCACCCGTCCTCTCGCATCACGAACTTCGTGCGGACCGACAGCTTGTGGCCGGCGAGCCGCATCGCCTCGCGTGCCAGTGGCTCGGGCACGCCCGCGAGCTCGAACATCACGCGACCGGGCTTGACCACGGCGACCCAGCCCTCGGGCGAGCCCTTGCCGGACCCCATCCGCGTCTCGGCCGGCTTCTTCGTGAACGACTTGTCCGGATATATGTTGATCCAGACCTTGCCGCCGCGCTTGATCTTGCGGGTCATGGCAACCCGGGCGGCCTCGATCTGCCGATTGGTGAGCCAGCCGGCATCGAGCGCCTTCAGGCCGTACTCGCCGAACTGAACCTTGGTCTGGCCGCGGGACATGCCTCGCCGGCGTCCGCGGTGCACCTTGCGGTGCTTGACGCGCTTCGGGGCGAGCATCAGCGACCGCCGCCTCCCTGGCTGGGACGAGGTCCGCCTCCGCCACCGCCGGGAGCGCCGCCACGACCGCCGCCGCCGCTACCACCGCGACCGGGGCCGCCACCACGACCACCCGCGCCGGCGCCGCCACCGCGACCGCCACCACGACCACCCGCGCCGCTACCGCCGCGACCGGGACCGCCACCACGACCACCCGGACCGCCGCGGCCGCCAGGACCACCCGGACCACCCGGACCGCCACCACGACCACCCGGACCGCCGGGACCACCCGGACCGCCACCACGACCACCCGGACCGCCGCGGCCGCCAGGGCCACCCGGGGCGCCACCGCGACCACCTCCGCCGGGACCGCCCCCGCGGCCACGGCCGTCGCGGCCGCCCCGGCCGCCGCGGCCGTCGCGCTCGGGCGCCTGCGGCGCCGGCTCATCCATGATCGTGAGATCGGTGCCGGTGTAACCCTCGGGCATGATCTCGCCCTTGTTGATCCAGCACTTCACGCCGATCCGCCCGAACGTGGTTCGGGCCTCGTGGAAGCCGTAGTCAATGTCGGCGCGCAGCGTGTGCAGCGGGACCCGGCCGTCGGAGTAGCCCTCGGTCCGCGCCATCTCGGCGCCGCCGAGCCGCCCGGAGACCTGGACCTTTACGCCCTTGGCGCCGGAGCGCATCGCGCTCGTCAGCGCGCGCTTCATCGCGCGTCGGAACGCAACCCGGTTCTGGAGCTGCTCGGCGATCGACTGCGCCACCAGACGCGCATCGAGCTCAGGGCGCTTGATCTCGAGGATGTTGACCTTGACCTGCTTGCCGGTGATCCGGTGCAGGTCACGCCGCAGCTGGTCGACCTCGGATCCGGACTTGCCGATCACGATCCCCGGCCGCGCGGTGTGGATGTTGACCTCGACCTCGTTTTGGTTCTTGCGGATCGTGATGTCCGACAGGCCCGCGTGCGAGAGTCGGCCGATGATGTGCCTGCGGATCTGCGTGTCCTCGTGCAGGAAGTCCGCGAACGCGCGCTCGTTGAACCAGTTCGACTTCCAGTCGTGGATGTAGCCAACGCGGAGCCCTTCGGGATGAACTTTTTGACCCATATCTGTGACTAGTCCTTCGGTGTGAGCAAGATCGTCAGATGGCTGGTGCGCTTGCGGATCCGCGTCGCGCGGCCCATCGCGCGGGGCCGGAAGCGCCTGATCGTCGGACCCTCGTCGGCGTGGACCGCCTTCACATAAAGGTCCTCGCCCACGAGCTCGTGGTTGTTCTCGGCGTTGGCCACCGCGGACTCGAGCAACTTGCTCCAGTCGCGCGCGACCGCACGCGAGGTGTGAGCGAGGATAGCTCGCGCCTCCGGAACGGTCTTTCCGCGGATGTGGTCGCAGACGAGGCGGGCCTTTCGCGCCGAGCACCGGACGTATTTCGCCTGAGCCCGCACGACGGGGGGCGGCCCGGCCGGACGCTCTCCGCGCCGGCGTCGCGTGGGCGCGGGAGCGGATGGCGCAGCCTCCTCGCCGGCCTCGGCGGCGCCGCGACGGCGCCGGCGCCGGCGCCGCGACGGCGCGGGCGTCTCGGCCTCCGGCTCATCGGGCTCGTGCTCGAGATCGGCGAGCGCCTCCTCGTCGGCTTCCGCGTCAGCTTCGTCCTCGTCCTCCGCCTCGGCGTCGGCCTCGAGCATCACGTCGGATGCCGCCTCTTCGGCCTCGACGTCCTCGGGCGTCTCTTCCACGTCGTCTGAGTCGTCCTCGTCCTCGTCCTCGTCCTCGTCCTCGGCCTCGGCCGACGGCTCGGCCGCGACCTCGGTCGGCTCGACGGGGTTCTTACGGGATAGCCACCGGCGCTTCGGCGCCTCCTCGGCCTCGGTCGCCTCGGCCCCGGTGCCTGGGGTCTCTGGAGTCTCTGGCGGCTCTGGCGTCTCGTCGTCGGGGCTCATCGTCTCTTACCGGTTCCTGCGTGCCCGCGGTACAGCCGGGTCGGCGCGAACTCGCCGAGCTTGTGCCCGACCATTGCCTCGGTGACGAAGACGGGCACGTGCTTGCGGCCGTCGTGAACCGCGATCGTGTGGCCGACCATCTCGGGGAAGATCGTCGAGGCGCGCGACCAGGTTCTGAGCATGCGCTTCTCGCCCGAGACGTTCATCGCCTCGATCCGCGACATCAACCGCTCCTCGACGTAGGGCCCCTTCTTGCTCGAGCGACTCACCGCTTCTTCCCTCTCCTCCGTCCGCGCACGATGTACTTGTCAGATGCCTTGCCCTTCGGCCGCGTGCGATACCCGAGTGTGGGCACGCCCCACGGGGTCACGGGATGGCGCCCGGCCGTCGTCGATCCCTCGCCGCCGCCGTGAGGGTGGTCGACCGGGTTCATCGCGGTCCCGCGGGTTTGCGGCCGGACGCCCATGTGGCGCTTGCGGCCCGCCTTCCCGACCGAAACGTTCTGGTGGTCGGTGTTGCCGATCGAGCCGACGGTCGCCCGGCACTCGCCGCGCACCATCCGCATCTCGCCCGAGGGCAGGCGCAGCGTCACGTAGTCGCCGTCCTTGGCCAGCAGCTGCACGCCGGCACCGGCCGCGCGCGCCATCTGGCCGCCGCGACCCGGCGTCAGCTCGACGTTGTGGACCACGGTACCGGCCGGCATGTTCGTCAGCGGGAGGCTGTTGCCCACCCGGATCTCCGCGGTCGGGCCCGACTGCACCGCCATCCCGACCCGCAGCCGCTGGGGCGCGAGGATGTAGCGCTTCTCGCCGTCGGCGTAGTGCAGCAGCGCGATATAAGCCGACCGGTTCGGGTCGTACTCGATGTGCGCAACCTTCGCCGGCACCCCGTCCTTGCGGCGCTTGAAGTCGATCTTCCGGTAGAGCCGCTTGGCGCCGCCGCCACGGTGGCGCGAGGTCTTGCGGCCGTGCGCGTTGCGGCCGCCCGACTTCTTGAGCCCCTCGACGAGCGACTTCTCGGGCTCGGTCCGGGTGATCTCGGCGTAGTCCGGGTACGTAACGAAGCGGCGTCCGGCGGAGGTCGGCTTGGGCTTACGGATCGGCATTACTCGCCTGCCTCCAGTCCACCGAAGATCGGGATCGTCTGGCCCGCGCGCACCTGCACGATCGCCTTCTTCCACTGGCGGGTGCGGCCCGCGGTCTGGCCGCGGCGCTTGGGCTTGGAATGCACGTGTGCCGTGCGGACCTCGAGCACGTTGACGTCGAACAGCTCCTCGATCGCCTGCCGGATCTGCGTCTTGTGCGCCTTGTCGTGGACGCGGAACGTGTACTTGCCGGCCTCGGCGAGCGCGAACGTCTTCTCGGACAGGACCGGACGGATGATCACCTGCGTGGGCTCCATCAGCCAGCCTCCTCCTCTTCGGGAGAGCCCGGAGATTCGGCGCCGGCCGAATCTCCAACGGAATCGGCGCCAGCCGATTCCGCCGTGCTCTCTTCACGAGAGCCCGGAGATTCGGCGCCAGCCGAATCTCCAACGGAATCGGCGCCAGCCGATTCCGCCGTGCCCGCCGCGCGCGCGACCAGCGCGCGCATGGCCTCCTGCGACACGAGCAGCGAGGCCGCGCCGACGAGATCGGCCACGCCCGCGTCCTCCACCGGGATCGCACGGGCGTGGGCAAGGTTCCGGAACGACTTGCCGGCGGCGGCCTCCGACTCGCTCAGCACGATCAGCGTCGGCGCGCTCGCGCCCCACGCCTCGAGCAGCTCGGCGGCCTGCCTGGTCGACGGCTCGGAGAACGTCGCGGCGTCGAACACCGCGAGCGACTCGCGCTCGGCGTGCAGCGACAGCGCGCTGCGCAGCGCCGCCCGGCGCGCCTTGCGGTTGACCTTGACCGTGTAGTGGCGCGGGGTCGGCCCGAACACCGTGCCTCCGCCCGTCCACACCGGCGAGCGCGACGAGCCGGCCCGGGCACGGCCGGTGCCCTTCTGGCGCCACGGCTTGGCGCCGCCGCCCGAGACCTCGCCGCGCGTCTTGGTCGACGCGGTGCCGTGCCGGCGCGCGTTCAGCTCGGCGCGCACCGTCTCGTGCACGAGCGGCATGTTGAACTTGGCCTCGAACGCGACCGGATCGAGGTCGACGCTTCCGCCACCGAGCACACGCGCGCTAGCCATCGGTGCGAACCTCCACAGTCCCACCGCGAGGGCCGGGGACCGCACCGCGGAGCAGCAACAGGTTCTGGCCCGCGATGATCTCGACCACGGTCAGGCCGCGCTGGGTCACGCGCCCGCCGCCCATCCGGCCCGGACCGCGCATGCCCTTGAACACGCGCGAGGGCGTCGCGGAGGCGCCGATCGACCCGGGCGCGCGGACGTTGTGCGAGCCGTGCGACTTCGGTCCGCTCTTGAAGTTGTGGCGCTTGATCGTGCCCTGGAAACCCTTGCCCTTGGTCTTGCCCGAGACCTTCACGGTGTCCCCGACCGTGAACGCGTCGACGGTCACGGTCTCACCCACGAGCAGCTCGCCGGCCTCGTCGCGGAACTCCGCCAGGTGGCGGTGCGCGGACGCATCGGCCTTCTTCAGGTGCCCGAGCTCGGGCTTCGTCAGCGACTTCTCCTTGCACTTGCCGAACGCCAGCTGGACGGCCTCGTAGCCGTCGCGCTCGACCGTGCGGATCGCGGTGACCGGACACGGCCCGGCTTCGAGCACGGTGACGCGCTCGACCCGGCCGTCCTCGAGGAACCGCTGCGTCATCCCGAGCTTCTTGGCGAGGATCGCGGTCATTGGACTCAGGAGGCGAGGCGGATCTCGATATCCACGCCGGCCGGAAGATGGTCGAGCCGCTGGAGCGAGTCGACGGTCTTCGGGGTCGGCTGGTGGATGTCGATCAGCCGCTTGTGCGTGCGGATCTCGAAATGCTCACGCGAGTCCTTGTCCTTGAACGGCGAGCGGATCACGCAGTAGACGTTTTTCTCGGTCGGCAGCGGCACCGGACCGGAGACGGTCGCACCCGTGCGCGTGGCCGTCTCGACGATCTCCTTGGCCGCCGTTTCGATCGCCGTGTGGTCGTAGGACTTCAGGCGAATTCGGATCTTGTTCTGGGCAATAGTTGCCAAAGCTCAGGAGTCCTCCGCGAGGCGTCCAGCTCCGCGTTCTGACGGGGCCGTTCGGCCTCCAGCCTCTCTTAACTGTTCGCTTGCGCTCACTTGTCTTCTCAGTGTTGAGGGCGAGCCCTAGGCTTCGGGACCCGCCCTAAAAGGTCGTATCTGTCACAAATATGGCGGCGGGTCGTCCGGCCACGCCGCCTCGTCAACTATTCGACTACTTCGGCGACGACCCCCGAGCCGACCGTTCGGCCGCCCTCGCGGATCGCGAACCGCAGACCCTGGTCCATGGCGATCGGCTGGATCAGCTCGATCTCCATCTGGACGTTGTCACCCGGCATGACCATCTCGGTGCCCTCGGGCAGCCGCGCCACGCCGGTGACGTCGGTTGTGCGGAAATAGAACTGCGGCCTGTAGCCCGTGAAGAACGGCGTGTGACGGCCGCCCTCCTCCTTCTTCAGGACGTAGACCTCGGCCTTGAACTTGGTGTGAGGCGTGATCGAACCCGGCTTGCACAGCACCTGCCCGCGCTCGATCTCGTCGCGCTTGGTGCCGCGCAGCAGGCAGCCGACGTTGTCGCCGGCCTGACCTTGGTCGAGGATCTTCTTGAACATCTCGACGCCGGTCACCACAGTGCTGGTCGTCGCCTTGATGCCCACGATCTCGACCGTCTGGCCGGTCTTGATGATGCCCTGGTCGACGCGGCCGGTCGCGACGGTGCCGCGGCCGGTGATCGAGAACACGTCCTCGACCGGCATCAGGAACGGCCTGTCGAGGTCGCGGACAGGCTCCGGAATGTAACTGTCCAGCGCCTCAGCGAGCTCGATGATCTTGGCCTCGTACTCCACGTCGCCCTCCAGCGCCTTCAGCGCCGAACCGGCGACGAACGGAATGTCGTCTCCCGGGAACTCGTACTCGGAGAGCAGGTCTCGGATCTCGACCTCCACGAGCTCGAGCAGCTCGGGGTCGTCGACCATGTCGACCTTGTTGAGGAACACGACGATGTAGGGAACACCGACCTGACGGGCGAGCAGGATGTGCTCGCGTGTCTGGGGCATCGCGCCGTCCGCCGCGGACACGACCAGGATCGCGCCGTCCATCTGGGCGGCTCCGGTGATCATGTTCTTGACGTAGTCCGCGTGTCCGGGACAGTCGACGTGTGCGTAGTGCCGGTTCGGAGTCTGGTACTCGACATGAGAGGTCGCGATCGTGATGCCTCGCGCCTTCTCCTCCGGAGCGTTGTCGATCGATTCGAACGACCGAACCTCCGTGCCGCCGTACTTCTCGTTCAGCACCTTGGTGATGGCCGCCGTCAGCGTCGTCTTGCCATGGTCGATGTGACCGATGGTCCCGACGTTGACGTGCGGCTTATCGCGCTCGAACTTGGCTTTCGCCACTTTGCTTTCGCTCCTTCTGTTTCAGTAGTGGTGTCCGTCTGAGGACGAACTTATGCAGGATATAAAGTTTCGGGAGGAGGCTGGGGTTAGGCCGCAGCCTGGTCTCCACCGATCTTGTCGGCGAGGCTGGGCGGCACTTCCTCGTACCGCTCGAACTGCATCGTGTACGTGGCCCGGCCCTGGGTGTTCGACCGCACGTCGGTGGCGTATCCGAACATCTCCGCCAGCGGCACCAACGCCGTGATGACCTGCGCGTTCCCGCGCTGCTCCATCCCGTTGACGTGGCCGCGCCGGCGGTTCAGATCGCCGATCACGTCGCCCATGAACTCCTCGGGCGTCACGACCTCGACCGCGAAGATCGGCTCGAGCAGAATCGGCTTGGCTCGTGCCGCCGCCGCCTTCAGCGCCAGCGAGCCGGCCACCTTGAAGGCAATCTCGGACGAGTCGGTGTCGTGGTACTTGCCGTCGGTCAGGGTGACGCGCACGTCCACCATCGGATACCCGGCGCGCGGCCCGTTCTCCATCGCCTCCTCGACGCCCTTCTCGACCGCCGGGATGAACTCGGTCGGAATCGACCCGCCCTTGACCTTGTTGACGAAGTCGAACCCCTCGCCCGGCGCCGGCTCGACGTTGATGTAGACGATCCCGTACTGCCCGGCGCCACCGGTCTGGCGAACGAACCGGCCCTCGACCTTCTCGGCGGTGCCCTTGATCGTCTCGCGGTAGGAGACCTGCGGCCGGCCGACGTTGGCGTCGACCTTGTACTCGCGCAGCATCCGGTCGACCAGCACCTCGAGGTGGAGCTCGCCCATCCCCGAGATCTCAGTCTGGCCGGTCTCCTCGTTGGTCCGCACCTGGAAGGTCGGGTCCTCCTCGGCCAGGCGCGCAAGCGCGGTTCCCATCTTCTCCTGGTCGGCCTTGGTCTTCGGCTCGATCGCGACCTTGATCACCGGCTCGGGGAAGTCGATCATCTCGAGCTTGATCGGCCGGTCGGGCGCGGCGAGCGTGTCGCCGGTCACGACCTGCTTGATCCCGACCGCGGCTGCGATGTCGCCGGCCGCGATGTCCTTGACCTCCTCGCGCTCGTTCGCGTGCATGATCAGGATCCGGCTGATTCGCTCGGTGCGACCCGTGTTGACGTTCAGCACCCGCGAGCCCGCCTCGAGGCGGCCCGAGTACACGCGGAAGTACGTGAGCTTGCCGACGTACGGGTCGGCCATGATCTTGAACGCGAGCGCCGCGAACGGCTCGTCGTCGGAGGCGTCGCGATGCGCAGGGCGGTCGCCGTTCTGCGAGGCCTTGTCGGGTTCGAGGCCCTCGACCGGCGGGACCTCGAGCGGGCTCGGGAGGTAATCGATGACCGCGTCGAGCAGCGGCTGGACGCCCTTGTTCTTGAAGCTCGACCCGCACAGAACCGGGGTGATCCTGATCGCCAGCGTCGCCTTGCGGATCGCCTGCTTGAGGCGGTCGGGCGAGATCTCCTGATCCTCGAGGATCATCTCGATGAGCCCGTCGTCGTAGTGAGACACCTGCTCGAGCAGACGCTCGCGAGCGGCGTCGGCCACGGGCCTCAGCTCCTCGGGAATATCGATGGTGTCCTGGTCCTTGCCGAGCTCGTCCTTGTAGACGATCGCCTTCATCTGGACCAGATCGATGATCCCGAGGAAGTCCGACTCAGCGCCGATCGGCACCTGGATCGGGATCGGATGCGCTGCGAGCCGGTCGATCATCGTCTGCACGCCCCGGTCGAAGTCGGCGCCGATGCGGTCCATCTTGTTGATGTAGGCGATCCGCGGGACGTGGTACTTGTCGGCCTGGCGCCATACGGTCTCGGACTGTGGCTCGACGCCGGCGACCGAGTCGAACAGCGCAATCGCGCCGTCGAGCACGCGCAGCGAGCGCTCCACTTCGACCGTGAAGTCGACGTGGCCCGGCGTGTCGATGATGTTGATCCGGTGGTCCTTCCACTCGCAGGTGGTCGCGGCGGACGTGATCGTGATGCCGCGCTCCTGCTCCTGCGCCATCCAGTCCATGACGGCGGCGCCCTCGTGAACCTCCCCCATCTTGTAGGTCCGACCGGTGTAATACAGGATGCGCTCAGTCGTCGTCGTCTTACCGGCGTCGATGTGAGCCATGATCCCGATGTTGCGAATCCTGTTCAGAGGGAAAGTGCGAGGCATGAGTGTCTGTTATTCCGAGCGGGGATTTCTGAGCCGTCTGGCTCCAAACTGCACCAGTTCCGGTGGTCGAAGCTGCGGACATGAAAAAGGGCCCATTGGGCCCACTCACGACGCAGCTGTCGGCAAGGGGCGGGTGTTTATCTGGTGGACGACTCCATTACAGGGAACCTGCGCGCCTACGGGAGCGCACGGATCAGCGCGCCACCCGAGGCGAACACCGAATATAGCAGAGGATCTGAGCCTCTCGGGCGCATTCCCGGGCGGCTCGGAGCGGTGCTGCTGCTCCTCAGCGGCGGGCTCGGCCTGCTCCTGTTGAACCCGCCAGACGCCTAAGCGTTCTCTCACCGTTCGTACCCCAGGGGGCGGCGGTGGTCGGCATCCTGACACTGCAGGATCTGAACCGCCAGCCTCTCGGAATCCGGCGTTACTCTCTGGAAACGCGAGGGTTGTCTCACTGCAGCCCCCGGTCCCGTGTGGTGGGCAGCCCTCGCGTTTTCCTTCCCGCGAGGCCGACACCAGGGCTTCGGACGCGGGCTACCAGCGGTAGTGCGCAAAGGCCTTGTTGGCCTGCGCCATGCGATAGATGTCGTCCTTGCGCTTGTAGGCGGCGCCCTGCTGCTGCTGAGCGTCGAGCAGCTCGTGCGCGAGCCGTTGGGACATCGTCTTCTCCCGGCGCTGGCGCGCGAACTGCACGAGCCAGCGGACCGCCAGCGTGCGCGCCCGGCGCGCGGGGACCTCGACCGGCACCTGATAGGTGGCGCCACCGACGCGGCGCGAGCGGACCTCGAGCACCGGCGTCAACGCCTTGATGCTGGCCTCGAGCTGCTCTACCGGGTTCTTGCCCGAGCGCTCCCCGAGGGTCGCCAGCGCGTCGTAGACGATCTGCTCGGCGACGGACTTCTTGCCGTCGAGCATGACCTTGTTGATCACCTGCTGGACGAGGCGGTTGCGATGCACCGGGTCGGGCTCGACCGGGCGGATCTGTGCGGCAGCGCGGCGGGGCATCCAGGGGCCTCCTACTTGGCCTTCACGCCGTACTGCGAGCGCGCCTTCTTGCGGTCGCCGACGCCGGCGGCGTCGAGCGTGCCGCGTATGACCTTGTAGCGGAACCCGGGAAGGTCCTTGACACGGCCACCGCGAACGAGGACGACCGAGTGCTCCTGGAGGTTGTGGCCCTCGCCCGGGATGTAGGCGCCGACCTCCATGCCGTTCGTGAGCCTGACGCGGGCGACCTTCCGCAGAGCCGAGTTGGGCTTCTTCGGCGTGGTCGTGTACACGCGGGTGCAGACGCCGCGCCGCTGGGGGGCGGCGACCTTCTTCTTGCGCCCTTTGCCGGACTTAAGGCCCGGCGTCGCGAGCTTCTTCTTGGGCGGCGTACGGCCCTTGCGGATCAATTGGCTGGTAGTCGGCATGCGGGCGCAAATGTAGCAGGGGCGGACAGCGAGCCTGTTTCGATCCTGTTGGCGCTCGGCACCTACGCCGCCACCCCGAGCGCGTCGTCGACCGGCACGTACGGCACGCCCACGGCATCCGCGACCGGCGCGTACGTGACCTGACCGCCGGCGACGTTCACGCCGAGCTTCAGCCCGAGATCCTCGATGGTGGCGCGCTGGACGCCGGCCGTGGCCAGATGCACCACGTACGGCATCGTCGCGTTCGTGAGCGCGTACGTCGAGGTGATCGGCACCGCGCCGGGCATGTTCGTGACGCAGTAATGGGTGATCCCGTCGACCTCGTACGTCGGGTCCGAATGGGTGGTGGGCCGCGAGGTCTCGAAGCAGCCGCCCTGGTCGATCGAGACGTCGACCAGCACCGCCTGGTGCCTCATCAGCCCAAGTTGCTCGCGGGTGATCACGTGCGGCGCCTTCGCCCCGTGGACGAGCACCGCCCCGATCACGAGGTCCATCGCAGGCAGCCGCTGCTCGATCTCGAGCGTCGAGGCGAAGCAGGTGTCCGCCCGGCCGCCGAAGGCGATGTCCAGCTCGCGCAGGCGGTCGATGTTGCGGTCGAACACGTAGACGGTCGCCTCCATCCCCAACGCGATGAACGCCGCGTTCATCCCGACCACACCGCCGCCGATGATCATCACGTTGGCGGCGGCGACACCCGGGACGCCGCCCAGGAGGATGCCCCGCCCGCCCAACGGCTTCTCGAGCATGAACGCGCCGGCCTGGGTGGCGATCTTGCCGGCGACCTCCGACATCGGGGCGAGCAGCGGCAGGCGGCCGCGCCCGTCCTCGACGGTCTCGTACGCGATGCACGTCGCGCCGGAAGCCATCAGCCCGCGCGTCAGCGAAGCGTCCGCCGCCAGGTGCAGGTACGTGAACAGCGTGTGGTGCGGCTTGAGCCGCTCGACCTCGGGCGCCTGGGGTTCCTTGACCTTGACGATCAGGGTCGCTTCCTCGAACACTTCGTCCGCGTCGGGCAGGATCGCGGCCCCCTGGGCCGCGTACGCGTCGTCGGTGATCGCGGAACCGATCCCGGCGCCACTCTGCACGAACACCTCGTGCCCCGCGTCGACCAGCTCGCGGACGCCGGCCGGCGTCAGCGCAACCCGGTACTCGTCTGATTTGACCTCTGTTGGAACCCCGACCTTCACCCTAGGACCGCCTTCCCGGTTTGCTCGGCAATAGTCAACTCACCAGCTGCCGTCCCCGCAGCGCCAGCCAGAACTCGATCCGGTCGCGGGCCGAACCCAGGTTCCGGCCGGTGAGCTCCTCGACGCGACGGATCCGATAACGCAGCGTGTGGCGGTGGCAGTACAGGCGCCTGGCCGCCCGTTCCCACTGCCCGTTTTCCTCGATGAACGCCTCGAGCGAGCGCATCAGCTCGCCACCGTAGGGACCCTCGCTCGCCTCGATCGGGCCGAGGATGGAGTCGCAGAACAGCCGCAGCGCCTCGTCGTCCTGAAGCGAGAGCAACAACTGGAAGGAGCCGAGATCCTTGTAGGTCGCCACGCGCGGGACCTCCGCCGGGCCCGACCCGTTGCCGTCCGATGCCGTCGCCCCGAGCGCGAGCGCCTCGAGCGCGCAGCGCGCCTCGTGAAAGCTCCGCCGTGCGTCGATCGCCGGCACCGCCCGCCCGATTCCGACCCGGACGTCGCCGTGCAGCTCCGCCTCGGCCGCCGCCGCGACTCGGTCGGCGAGCGCGAACAGCTCGCCCTCGTCTCCACCCGGGACGAGCGCGCACGCGAGCGGACCGGCCGACGCGACCAGCGCCGGCTCCGCCTCGTCGCGAAGCGCGGCCCACAGCACGGCCTCGACCGACGTCGGCGTGCCGCGCCCGTCAGCCGAGCGCTTGAGCACGATCGCCGCCACGCGCTCGGACAGGCCGAACGGGCCGAGCCGGCGGGCCAACTCCGGGCCGGTCAGCTCGCCGCGCACGATCGCGTCGAGCACGTCACCGGCCAGCCGGCGCTCGGTGTCGCCCGCCACACGCGCTCGCAGGAGCTCGAGCGCCACGATCGTCACCGCCTGATGCAGGGTCAGCCGATCGAAGTCCGACAGCGGGCCGGCATCCTTGACCGCCACCAGCCACGCCTCCGGGGCCCGGCCTGGTCCGCCCGGGCCCGGCCGCGGCGCACCGTCGGCCGCGACCGGCAGCGCCAGGCCTTGATTTCCGTCGACGAGCGTCGGCATGAATGCCTTCGCCTCGCGCCGCCGGGCCCGGTCGCGCACCTCGCCGCGCAGCGCGTTGAGCGCCTCGGGCTCGATCGGCCGCCGGAACGCATGCTGCTGGAGCGGCTCGCCGCGCGCGTCGAACACGACCACGGCCGCCCCGATCAGGGTCGCGAGCGCGCCGACGAGCGCATCGAGACCCCGCTCGGACAGCACGATCCGCTCGAGCCGCACCTGCGCGGCCAGCGCGCGCCGGAGCACCGCGTACTGCTCGTTGACGAGCTGCGTGAACGCCGCCTCGGTGACCGCGATGAACGGCACCTCGTAGGGCACTTCGAACACGGGGAACTCCCGCTCGGCCGCGACCTCGAGCAGCGCCTCCGGCACCACGGCGTGCTTGAAGCCCGTCCCGAACCCGAGCCCGGCCAGGTGGTGGTCGGCCAGACGCGCCGCGAACTCTCGCGCATGCGTCGGGGTGTCGAGCTGCATGCCGGTGGTCAGCAGCAGCTCGCCACCGGACAGCCACGGCGTCGGATCGAGCAGCTCGGAGATGTGCACCCACCGCACGGGCAGGTGCAGGCCGCGCTCACCCGCGAGCAGGCGAACGTCCAGGTCGCGCAGCAGGTCCCCGACGGTCAGCATCCCGGGTTATCTCGGCATCGCCGTATGCGTAGCCGTCCGCGCGGCGGATCGGACCTGCATCCGCTCACCCGCCTCGGTCAGCACTTCGCGCAGGATCTCCTCGATCTCCGCGAACTGCTCAGGCCCCGCGATCAGCGGCGGCGACAGCTGGATCACGGGATCGCCGCGATCGTCGGCGCGGCAAATCAGGCCGCGACGGTAGAGCTCGCCGGAAAGGAACCCGCGCAGGAGCGTCTCGCACTCCTCGTCGTTGAACGTCTCCTTGGTCTCCTTGTCCTTCACGAGCTCGAGCGCGAGGAAGTACCCGGTGCCGCGGACGTCGCCGACGATCGGGAGCTCGCGCAGCCCCTCGACCATGTCGCGGAACGTCCCCTCGTTCGCGCGAACGTGCTCGAGAACGCCCTCGCGCTCGAACACGTCGAGGTTCGCCATCGCGATCGCCGAGCACACCGGGTGTCCGGCGAACGTGAACCCGTGCGTGAAGCTGTGGTTCCCGCTCATGAACGGCTCCGCGACCCGGTCCGACGCGATCACCGCGCCCATCGGCGCGTATGCGCTCGTGATCCCCTTGGCGGTGGTGATCATGTCGGGGTGGTATCCGTACTTGTGCGCACCGAACCACTCGCCCAGCCGGCCCCAGGCGCAGATCACCTCGTCGGAGATCAGCAGCACGTCGTACTCGTCGCAGATCTCCCGGACCCGCTGGAAGTAGCCGTCGGGGGGCGTGAAGCAGCCGCCGCCGTTCTGCACGGGCTCGAGGATCACCGCCGCGACCGTGTCCGGGCCCTCGAACTCGATCTTCTCGGCGATCGCCTCGGCGAACCAGCTCTCGCTGACGCCCGGGGGCATCCGGTAGGTGTTGGTGTTGGGCACGTGATGGTCGCCGGGCGTGAGCGGCTCGAACGGCTGGCGCAGGCTGGTGATGCCGGTGGCCGACAGCGCACCAAGGCTGGTTCCGTGGTAGGCGATCTCACGGGCGATCAGCTTGGTCTTGTTCGGCCTGCCGGTCACCTTGTGGTACTGGCGCGCGAGCTTGTAGGCGGACTCGACGGCCTCACTGCCGCCGCTGGTGAAGAACACACGGTTGAGGTTTCCGGGAGCGAGCCGGGCGATCCGCGCGGCGAGCTCGATCGCCGGCGGGTGGGCGTACGACCAGGTCGTGAAGAAGCCGAGCTCCTTTGCCTGGTCGGCACCGGCCTGGACGACGTCAGCGCGGCCGTGGCCGATGTTCACGCAGAACAGCGCCGACAGCGCATCGAGGTAGCGCTTGCCGTGCTCGTCCCATACGTAGCACCCGTCGCCCCGGACGATGATCGGCACCTCGTGCTCGTCGTCGTACGCGCTCATCCGCGTGAAGTGCATCCACAGGTGCCGCCTGGCCAGCTCCTGGAGCGTGCTCTGCCCGGCTCGAACTGCCTCCTCGGTGCTCGCCATCGCATCCCTCCAACTCGTGTGCCGTTTTGTACAACGGTACCGCCCTGGCTGGGCCGGGGCAATTGTGCAGACTGGCGCGGGCCGTTACCGGGGGTTAGCCGGTTGGCGGCGGAGATGATCGATCCCACGGAGGACGGATCGAGAAGGCCCTACCCCCGCGGTCCGAGTGCCTACGGCCCCTAAGCGGTGGCGACCGCGGGCCCGGTGGCGTGGACCGGCGCCGGCATCAGCCACGCCGCCCCGATCACGAGCATAAACGCCAAGCACTGGAGCACGATCGGCAGCGGGCTGCCGGGAAGCGGGTCGCCGAACACGATGAACCCGCCGACGATGCCGGCCACGTTCGCCGCGGTACCGGTGACCGCGATCACGGGCACTGCGTCTCCGTCCTGGAGGCCCTTGGCCGAGGAGTAGAAGGCCGCGATCGACGCGGCGACGCAGAGGAGCAGCCACGGGGTCAGCAGGCCGGCGATGCCGGACGAGCCGACCATCCCCGAGATCGCCTTGATCGCGACGTCGGACACGCCGAACAGGATGCCCGAGGCGGCCCCGAGCATGTATCCGTGGTGCTCGGCCGGCGCGCCGATGGACGGGCCCATGATCAACAGGGTCCCGGCCACGATCAGCACGCTCTCGAATCCGATCATGCCGGGGAGTGAGAACTGAGAATCAGCGCCGTGGACGACCGGGAGGGTGAAGCCGAGCAGCATCAGCCCGAACGCGGTCAGCCCGAGGCCGATCCACTGGCGGCGGCCGATCTTGCAGCCGAGCATCTGCTCGGCCATGATCGCCAGCATCACCATGCCGCCCGCCAGCACCGCCTGCACGAGCGACAGCGGCGCGACCGACATCGCGGCCACGTGGAACACCCACGCGCCGGCGCCGATCACCCACCCGATCGTAAAGAGCGGGGACGCGAACAGGGCCTTGGCCGACGAGAGCGGACGCCGGACGTTCACCGACGGGGCCGCGCAGGCTCCCCGGTGCTTGTACAGGAAGCCGATGTTCGTGGCCAGGGCGCATGCGAGCGCGAGGAAGATGCCGAGAAGAGAGCTCATTGCTAGTTGGCGGGCGAGCGGTCCGTGCCTGCCTTAAGCCTGTCTTCGGCATCGCGGGCGAAGCGCTTGAGCACAGTAGCCGAGTACGGCCACTTGAGTACCCATGAGAGCATCTGGCCAGTCGTCCTTAGGCAAATCGCAACAAACTGAAACGAGCTTCTCGGTGGACCGACCGCTACTCCTGATCGACGTCGACGGGGTGATCTCCCTGTTCGGCTTCGACCACGCCGCGCCGCCACCTGACGGCCGCTACATGCTGGTCGACGGGATCGCCCACTTCCTGTCGGGAACGGCGGGAGGGCACCTGCGGCGGCTCGAGCCGGCCTTCGAGCTCGCCTGGTGCACGGGCTGGGAGGAGAAGGCCAACGAGTACCTCCCGCCGGCGCTCGGCCTGCCCGGACCGCTTGCCTACGTCGAGTTCGACCACGACGGCAGGCCGCCCCGGGCGCACTGGAAGCTCGGCGCCATCGACCGTCACGTGCATCCGTCCAGACCGCTGGCGTGGATCGACGACGCGCATGACGAGCGCTGTCGCGCGTGGGCGGAGGCCCGCTCGGCGCCGACGCTGCTGGTTACGACCGAACCGGCCGTCGGCGTCTCCGAGCGCGATGTGGACCAGCTGCTCGCCTGGGCCCGGGGCTTGGACGGCGATGGCTAGCGCTCGGCAGCCCCGGCTGCTGTCGGTGGACCGTGCCTGGTCGTAAGACCAGGGTCGAACTGAAAGCTAATCTGAGCCGCCGCCATCAGCCGCTCTCGCGTGGCGAGCCCCGCGACGGTGCTCACGCGGGCAGCGCGCGCTCGATGATCGCGCCCGCGTCGACGCCCGGCGGGAGCGTCCCGTAGACGTGCCCGCCCTCGTGGCCGAGCCGGGCGGCGCAGAACGCGTCGGCAACCGCGTGCGGAGCGTAACGGACGAGCAGCGACGCCTGGAGCGCGGTCGCCAGGTCCTCGACGATCCGTCGCGCGTGAAATTGAACCCCGCCCACCCCCTCGGCGGCGAACGCCCCGGCCGCCCGCTCACGGACCCGCGCGAGGTGCGCATCGAGCCGCGCGTCAGCGCCACCGGCCAGCTCGCACTCGGCCAGGAACGCCGGCAGGCCGTCCGGTTCCCTGCTCAGCGCCCGCAGGACGTCGAGCGCCGCGACGTTCCCCGAGCCCTCCCAGATCGAGTTCAGCGGCGCGTCGCGGTACAGGAGCGGTAGACCCGAGTCCTCGACGAACCCGTTGCCCCCGAGGCACTCGAGTGCCTCGGCGGCGTGTGGAGCCGCGCGCTTGCACACCCAGTACTTCATGACCGCCGTCGCGAACCGCCGGAACGCCTCGTCTCCGATGTCGTCGTAGCTGCGAGCGACCCGGAGCGCGGCGGCGGTCGCAGCCTCGGATTCGATCGCAAGGTCGGCGAGCACGTTGCGCATCGCCGGCTGGTCGGCCAGCAGCGCCCCGAACGCCGAGCGGTGGCGGGCGTGGTGAATGGCCTCGAGCGTTCCGCGGCGCAGCCCGGTGGCGCCTCCAAGCAGGCAGTCCAGACGCGTGTGGTTGACCATCCGGATGATCGCGGGCACGCCCCGCCCCTCCTCACCGACGAGACGGCCGTGGATGCCGTGGAACTCGACCTCTGACGAGGGCAACGAGCGCGTCCCGAGCTTGTCTTTCAGCCGTTGGAACTCCATGCCAGGCCCACGTTCGACGAGGAGGCACGTGAGCCCGGCCGGGGCCTGCGCAAGCGCCAGGAACACGTCGCACGGCGGATAGGAGCAGAACCACTTGTGGCCATGAAGCTCGTACACGCCGTCCCCGATCGGCTCGGCGCGCGTGATGTTGGCGCGGACGTCCGAGCCCCCCTGACGCTCGGTCATCGCCATGCCGGCGAGCGCACCGCCATCGTAGTCGGGCGCGGTCAGCCGAGGCTCCCATTCCTCGGCGAGATCGGGCGCGCCGTCGCGGAGCGCCGGCACCGCCGCGTAGGTCATCGACACCGGGCACATCACGCCCGCGTTCGCGTTGCCCCAGAGCATGAACAGCGCCGCCCGGACGACGTGCGCGCCAGGCGCCGGGTCGCGCCACGGAAGGCTGTGGATCTCGCGCTCGACCGCGCCGCGCAGCAGCGCGTGCCACGACGGATCGAGCTCCACGTCGTCGATCCGGTTTCCATACCGGTCGTGGGTGCGCAGGACCGGGAGGTTCCGCTCGGCGCGACGGCAGTGCTCGAGCGCCTCGATGCTGCCGGCGGCCGCGCCGGCCTCTCGGGCGCGCTCGGTGCCCCAGCCGCCGCCCTCGCGCTCGAGACCTTCCCGCAGCGCGAGGTCGACCTCGAACAGACTGACCGGCTGGAGCGCCGGCGCCTGGTTCAGGACTTCGCGCGCCGGGTTGATGGAGTCGACCGTCGCCATCTGTGAATCGGGATTCACAAGATTACCGCTTCAGAAACGACGGCCGCTCAGCGAAGGCGCCGGCGATGGCCGCGCCTGCGGTCGAGCCGGATCCGGGCAGACCTCGGCGGCCGCTCCCGTCGCTCCGCGGCTCGGTCGCGCTCTCGCTGCTCGGCGGCCCGCTCCCGGTCCTCGCTCAAGCCGACCTCGAGGAACACGAGGCTGGTCGCCTCCACCGCGCCGAGGCTGATCAGCACCAGCGCGAGCCCGTCACCGAGCCCACCGCCGATCGCCGCCGCGCTCACGGCGCCGGCCACGACCAGGAGCGCGGCGGAGCCGAAGCCGAGCAGCCGGGAGCGCCGGCTCACGCATCCTCCAGCGGTGGCGCGAATCCGGGCCGCCCCGCGCGGCAGGGCGACCCGGAACGGCGCATTTCGACTAAGCCTCTTCCTGATCGACGTCGGGCACGTCGAGCTCGGCGAGCTCGTCGACGAACCCCATCGAGGAGCGGCCGTCGCCGATTCCCTCGAGATCGGACAGGTCGGGCTCGGGGCCGCCGAACCCGGTCAGGCCCTCGCCGTCGGTCAGCCCGAGCTCGGCCGCGAGGTCGTCGTGGTCCAGCAGGCCGACATCGTCCATCCCGCGAGGCAGGGGCTCGGCGGGCTCGATCTCGATCCGGCGGTAGCGCTTGAGTCCGGTCGCGGCCGGAATCAGCTTGCCGATGATCACGTTCTCCTTGAGCCCGACCAGGCGGTCGATCTTGCCTTCGAGCGCCGCGTCGGTGAGCACCTTGGTGGTCTCCTGGAACGACGCCGCCGACAGGAACGAGTCGGTGTTCAGCGATGCCTTCGTGATCCCGAGGATGATCTCCTCGGCCTGGGCGGCCTCACCACCTGCGTCGATCACTGCCTGGTTCACGCGCCCGTACTCCTGGCGGTCGACGAACTGCCCGGGCAGCAACTCCGTGTCGCCCTTCTGGTCGACCCGCATCCGCTTCATCATCTGGCGCACGATCAGCTCGATGTGCTTGTCGTCGATGTCGACGCCCTGGGACACGTAGACCTCCTGGACCTCGCGGACCAGGTACATCTCGGTTTCCGTGCGTCCCCGGACCGCCAGCAGCTCCGCCGGGTACAGCGACCCCTCGTTGAGCTGCGTGCCGGGCTCGATCTTCTCGCCCTCATTCACAAACAGCCGCGTCCGGCGGGGGAACGTGTTGCGATGCTCCTCGCCCGAGTCGTCGGTGATCACGACCGTGACCGCCTTGTCGGACTCCTCGATCGAGACCATGCCGCCGATCTCTGCGATCTTCGCCAGGCCCTTGGGCTTGCGCGCCTCGAACAGCTCGACCACGCGCGGGAGGCCGTGCGTGATGTCCGCGCCGGCGACGCCGCCGGTGTGGAACGTCCGCATGGTCAGCTGCGTGCCCGGCTCGCCGATCGACTGCGCGGCGATGATCCCGACCGCGTCGCCGATCTGGGCCAGCTTGCCGGTCGCAAGCGACCGCCCGTAGCAGGCCTGGCAGATTCCCGTGGACGCCTCGCACTTGAGCACCGAGCGCACAGGCACGGTAATGACCGCGCCCCTCTCGGTGTCGTCGTGCCAGGACTCGACCAGATCCGCCAGCTCCGCCCGGTCGATCTCCTTGCCCTTCTCCACGATCACCCGACCACGCTTGGTCGTGACGTCCTGGCCCGCGATCCGCCCGATCAGGTTGCCGTTGGGCTCCCCGGTCGGCCGCAGCCCCCGGCTGTCGGGACCGGCCTCGAGCTTGGACACCGGCATCTCGATGTACTCCTCGGTGCCGCAGTCCTCGGTACGGATGATCACGTCCTGGGCGACGTCGACCAGACGCCGCGTCAGGTAGCCCGAGTCGGCGGTACGAAGCGCCGTGTCCGCGAGTCCCTTGCGGGCGCCGTGGGTCGAGATGAAGTACTCGAGCACGGTCAGGCCCTCCTGGAAGGAGGCCTTGATCGGACGCTCGATGATCTCGCCCTTCGGGTTGGCCATCAGGCCGCGCATGCCGGCCAGCTGCCGGATCTGGGAGAACGACCCCCGGGCACCGGAGTTGGCCATCATGTAGATCGGGTTGAGCTCATCCAGGTGGTCGTACAGTGCCTTTCCGACCTCGTTGGTGGCGCGGTCCCACAGCCCGGTGACGAGCTCGTGGCGCTCCTCCTGGTTGATCTCGCCGTTGTCGTACTGGGCCTCGACCGTCTCGAGCTCGGCCTCGTACCGGGCCAGGATCTCCGGCTTGGTCGGCGGCGTCTGGACGTCGTTCTTGGAGATCGTCACACCCGCCTGGGTGGCGAAGTGGAAGCCGACGTCCTTGAACGCATCGAGCACCTGCGAGATCGTCGGCGCCCCGTAGAGCTGCACGAGGTCGTCGACGAGCCGGGTCGTGTCCTTCTTCTTCATCGAGCGGTTGACGAACTCGTACATGCTCGCGTCGAACCCGTCGCCGAGAGCCTCGGCCAGCGCCCGCTCGATCCGGTCGTTCCACAGGATCCGGCCGATCGTGGTCAGCACGTGGCCGCCCTCGCGCCCGAGCGGACGGTACTCCGCCAGGTCGTGGAGCTTGACCACGCCGTGCTCGTAGGACCACTCCGCCTCCTGGGCGGTGCGGAACACGTGCGGGCGCGGCTCGTGCGTCGCCGGATCGATCTTCGCCAGATCCTCACCCTCGGGGCCGTACGTCAGGTAGTAGGCGCCGAGCACCATGTCCTGCGACGGAGTCGCCAGCGGCGCACCGTGGGCGGGGGACAGGATGTTGTTGGCGGACAACATCAGGATCCGGGCCTCGGCCTGCGCCTCGGCCGACAGCGGCAGGTGGACCGCCATCTGGTCGCCGTCGAAGTCGGCGTTGAACGCGTGGCAGACGAGCGGATGGACCTGAATCGCCTTGCCCTCGACCAGCACCGGCTCGAACGCCTGGATGCCCAGACGGTGGAGCGTCGGCGCGCGGTTGAGCAGCACCGGATGCTCGTGGATGACCTCCTCGAGCACGTCCCACACCTCGGGGATCATCGAGTCGACCATCTTCTTGGCCGCCTTGATGTTCTGCGCGGACTTGCGCTCGACCAAGCGGGCCATGATGAACGGCTTGAACAGCTCGAGCGCCATCAGCTTCGGCAGCCCGCACTGGTGGAGCCTGAGCGACGGCCCGGCGACGATCACCGAACGGCCCGAGTAGTCGACGCGCTTGCCGAGCAGGTTCTGGCGGAACCGGCCCTGCTTGCCCTTGAGCATGTCGCTCAGCGACTTGAGCGGACGGTTGCCCGGACCCGTCACCGGGCGTCCGCGCCGGCCGTTGTCGAACAGCGCGTCGACCGCCTCCTGGAGCATCCGCTTCTCGTTGTTGACGATGATCTCGGGCGCGCCGAGGTCCAGCAGCCGCTTCAGGCGGTTGTTCCGGTTGATCACGCGGCGGTAGAGGTCGTTGAGGTCGGAGGTGGCGAACCGGCCACCGTCGAGCTGGACCATTGGCCGCAGCTCCGGCGGGATCACCGGCACCGCCTCGAGGATCATCATCTCGGGCTTGTTGCCCGAGTGCAGGAACGCGGAGACGACCTTCAGCCGCTTGACCGCGCGGGCCTGCTTCTGACCCTTGGCCGTCTTGACCTGATCCTGGAGGTCGGCCGCCTCGGCATCGAGGTCGACCTGCTGGAGCAGGTCGCGCACGGCCTCGGCGCCCATCCCACCGCGGAAGTACTCGCCGAACCCATACGGCGAGCCGAACCGGTCCTTGAGCTCCCGGAACGTGGTCTCGTCGTTGACGACGTCCTTGGGCTTCATCGTCTTGAACAGCTCCCACACCTGGCGCATGCGCTCGGCCGCGTCCTCGATGTAGGCCTCGGTGTCGTCGATGTCGGCCTGGAGGCTCTTGCGAGTGTCCTTGAGCATCTTCTCGCGCTCCTCGTCGGAGAGCTTCGAGATGTTCACGCCGAGCGTCTCGGCCCACATGTGGTCGTCGTCTGAGAAGTCGCGCCCGGTCTTGCCGCTCTGGAGGTGCTCCTCGCGGCGGGCCAGCGACTCCTTCAGCTCGAGCATCCGCTCTTCCTTCTCGGCCGCGTATGCGTCGAGCACCTTGTTGACCTCGCCCTCAAGCTGGTCGAGGTCCTTGGCCCGCGCCTCCTCGTCGATCCAGGTGACGATCGAGGCGGCAAAGTACAGGACCTTCTCGAGCTCCTTCGGAGCCATGTCGAGCAGGTAGCCGATCCGGCTCGGGACGCCCTTGAAGAACCAGATGTGCGAGACCGGGGCGGCCAGGTCGACGTGGCCCATGCGCTCGCGGCGAACCTTCGAACGGGTGACCTCGACGCCGCACCGTTCACACACGATGCCCTTGTAGCGGACGCGCTTGTACTTGCCGCAGTAGCACTCCCAGTCCTTGGTCGGACCGAAGATGCGCTCGCAGAACAAGCCGTCCTTCTCGGGCTTCAGCGTCCGGTAGTTGATCGTCTCGGGCTTCGTGACCTCCCCCGAGCTCCATGAGCGAATCTGCTTGGAGGAGGCCAGTCCGATCTCGATCGCGTCGAAATTATTGATGTCGATCAAATTGATCCCTTCTTGTCTTTAGAAATCTCGGGGTCGGCGGGCGGGGGTTGTGGATCAGTCCTCGCCCACAACGCCCTCTGCCTCGCCGGCCGGAACGTCGTCTTCGAGCATCGGGTCATCATCTGAGGCGAAGTCCTCCTCCTCGAGGTTCTCGCCGGGCTCGAGGTCGCCATCCTCCACCTCGGCCTCTTCCTCGGACGCCTCCACCGTTTCGCCCTCGTGTTCGGTCGCCTCGTCCGCGGCGGCGCCGTCGGTTGCCCGGACACCGCTGAGATCGATGCCGAGCTCCTCGGCGGCCCGGAGCAGGTCGTCGTCCTCCTCGCGCATCTCGGCGCGCTCGCCCTCCTCGGAGACCACGTTGACGTCGAGCGCCAGCGACTGCATCTCCTTGAGCAGGACCTTGAACGACTCGGGAATCGACGGCTCGGCGATGTTCTCGCCCTTGACAATCGCCTCGTAGGCCTTGACGCGCCCGACCGTGTCGTCGGACTTGATCGTGAGCATCTCCTGGAGGGTGTACGCGGCGCCATACGCCTCGAGCGCCCACACCTCCATCTCGCCGAACCGCTGGCCGCCGAACTGCGCCTTGCCGCCCAGCGGCTGCTGGGTCACGAGCGAGTACGGGCCGGTCGAACGGGCGTGGATCTTGTCGTCCACCAGGTGGAGCAGCTTCAGGATGTACATGTAGCCGACGGTGACCTGCTCCTCGAACGGCTCGCCGCTGCGGCCGTTGAACAGCGTGGTCTTACCCGAGGCCTGGTCGCCCTCGCGCCGGCGCTTGTCGACATCCATCCTGATGCGGCCCTCGTGCTCGTCCTGCCAGCGAACGAGCGCCTCGTCCACGTCGCGCACGGTGGCGCCGTCGAACACCGGCGTGGCGATGTAAACCTTGCCGCCGTCGTCATGCGCCTCCCGGTAGGCCTGCGAGCCGTCGTCGTACCAGCCGTTGGCCGCGACCCACCCGAGGTGCGTCTCGAGGATCTGGCCGAGGTTCATCCGGCTCGGAACGCCGAGCGGGTTGAGGATCACGTCCACCGGCGTGCCGTCCTCCAGGAACGGCATGTCCTCGACGTCGACGATCTTCGAGATCACGCCCTTGTTGCCGTGGCGGCCGGCGAGCTTGTCGCCCTCGGCGATCTTGCGCTTCTTGGCCACGAACACGCGCACCAGCTCGTTGACGCCCGGCGGCAGATCGTCGCCCTCGTCGCGGCTGAACGTCTTGACGTCGATCACGACGCCGCCCTCGCCGTGCGGCACCTTCAGCGAGGTGTCGCGGACCTCGCGCGCCTTCTCCTTGAAGATCGCGCGGATCAGCTTCTCCTCGGCCGTCAGCTCGGTCTCGCCCTTGGGCGTGACCTTGCCGACCAGCAGGTCGCCCGAGCCGACCTCGGCGCCGATACGGACGATTCCGCGGTCGTCGAGGTTGCGCAGCGACTCCTCCGAGCGGTTCGGGATGTCGCGGGTGATCTCCTCGTCGCCGAGCTTCGTCGTGCGGGCGTCGATCTCGTACTCCTCGATGTGGATCGAGGTGAGCTCGTCGTCCTTGACGATCCTCCGGGACAGGATGATCGCGTCCTCGAAGTTGTAGCCCTCCCAGGACATGAAGGCGACGAGCAGGTTCTTGCCCAGCGCCATCTCGCCCGAGTCGGTCGCCGAGCCGTCCGCCAGCACGGCGCCCTCGTCGACCTCGGCTCCGACGTCGACGATCGGCTTCTGGTGGATCAGCGTGCCCTGATTGGAGCGCATGAACTTCTGGAGCAGGTATTCGTCCTGGCCGCCGCCGTCGCGGTCGACCACCATCTGCTCGGCGTCGACATAGGAGACGGTGCCGGCGGTCTTCGCCACCACCACGTCGCCGGTATCGATCGCCGCGCGACGCTCCATCCCGGTGCCGACCAGCGGTGCGTCGGTCACGAGCAGCGGCACCGCCTGGCGCTGCATGTTCGAGCCCATCAGCGCGCGGTTGGCGTCGTCGTGCTCCAGGAACGGGATCATCGCCGTCGCCACCGACCAGATCTGCTCCGGCGAGACGTCGATCAGATCCACTTCCTCAGCCGGCACGGTCACGTACTGCCCGGCCTGGGTGCGGCAGAGGATCTCGTCGCCGACCAGATGGCCCTGGTCGTCGACCGGGGTATTCGCCTGGGCGATGATCCGCTCCTCCTCCTGCGTGGCGTCGAGGTGCAAGATCTCGTCGGTCACGTTGCCGTCCCGGACGACCCGGTACGGGGTGGTCACGAAGCCGTGCTCGGACACCTCCGCGTAGGAGGACAGCGAGCCGATCAGGCCGATGTTCGGGCCTTCCGGCGTCTCGATCGGGCACATGCGCCCGTAATGGGTGGGGTGCACGTCGCGGACCTCGATCGGCGCCCGCTCCCGGGTCAGGCCGCCCGCACCGAGCGCGCTCAGGCGCCGGCGATGGGTAAGACCGGCCAGCGAGTTGGTCTGGTCCATGAACTGCGACAGCTGGCTCGAGCCGAAGAACTCCTTCAGCGCCGCCACGACCGGCCGGATGTTGACGATCGTCTGCGGGGTGATCGTGTCGGCGTCCTCGGTCGTGAGCCGCTCGCGCACGACGCGCTCCATCCGGTACAGGCCGATCCGGAACGCCTCCTGGATCAGCTCGCCGACGGTGCGCAGACGACGGTTGCCGAAGTGCTCGTACTCGTCGAGGTGATCCTGGATCGGCTCGCGCGGCATCGACAGCGCCTCCGCCGCGTAATCCTTGACGTCGGCGCCGTCGTCCTCGGGCATCCCGAGCAGCCGCGGCAGCGAGACGAGCTCGCGGACCAGGGCGATGATGTCGTCGTGGGTGAGCGTTCGAGTCTCGAGGTCGATGTCGAGCCCTAGACGCGAGTTGAGCTTGTAGCGCCCGACGCGCGTGAGGTCGTAGCGCTTGGGATCGAAGAACAGCTGGTGCAGCAGCGAACGCGCCGCGTCAACCGAGGGCGGCTCGCCCGGACGCTGCTTCTTGAACAGCTCGATCAGCGAGCCCTCCTCGCTGCGGACCATCTCCGGATCGGAATCGAGCGTCAGGCGGATGTACAGCGAGCTGTCGAAGAGGTTCAGGATCTCCTCGTCCGACGCATAGCCCATCGCGCGCAGCAGCACGGTGACCGGCAGCTTGCGCTTGCGGTCGATGCGGACGTAGACGCGGCCCTTCTTGTCGATCTCGAGCTCGAGCCACGAGCCACGGGCCGGCATCAGGTTCGCGATGAAGACCTGCTTCTCGCGATCCTTCGGCTCCATCACGTAGGCGCCGGGCGAACGCACCAGCTGCGTGACCACGACGCGCTCGGTGCCGTTGATGATGAACGTGCCGCGCTCGGTCATCCACGGGAAATCGCCCATGAACACCGACTGCTCGCGGATCTCGCCGGTCTCCCGGTTGATGAACGCGACCGTGACGGTCAGCGGTCGCGCGTACGTCAGATCCTTCTCGCGGCACTGCTCGAGATCGGCTACGGGCTCGTCAAAGGCGAAATCGCCGAACTGGACGGCGAGGTTGCCGGTGTAGTCCTCGATCGGGGAGATGTCGTCGATCGTCTCACGCAGACCGCCGCCATCGGGGTCGGTCAGCCATTGAAAGGACTTGCGCTGGATATCAATGAGGTTGGGGACTTCAAGGACCTTGTTCAGACGCGCGAAGCTGCGGCGCGTCCGGGGGGCGTGAGTGGTTGCCAAGACGGCGACTCCTCGGAAACGGTCGAGAGGGAGGCAAGATCTGCGCCTCTCGAGGATCCGTGCTCCCGGCGACCCGAGAGCACGTACTCCCCACGAAGCGCGACCAACAAAGATAGCACACGGCACCGTTGCCCTGTGCAGGACGCTCAGCTCTCACGGACCCCGCCCTCGGATCGTCGCGTATGTGGCGCGACACCGCTGTAAATGGGCAGCTACGGCTATTGGCTGACCGGGGCAGTGTAGGGGCAAAGCGCCGGTTGGGCAAGGCCATTCGTGAAAGCCAGACCCCGGGCTGTTCGCGCCGCGGAGGGCGGAGTTTCCGCAGATATCTTCCGCCGACGCGGTAGATTTGCTGTCTGGGGGGTTTTTAGTCTCAGGCGTCTGTGCCCATTGCCTCACAAGGGGGAACGTATGACGGTTGCGCGAGCGAGATATCTGCGATTTGCCCTCACGGTCGGCGCCGTCTTTGCCGCCGCGACGCTGGGGGGAGCATCGGCCGAGGCGCAGCAGCAGGGCGCCCAGGTCAGGGCGACCTTCAAGGTGGTGATCTCCCCCGCCTACGCGACCGCGGGTCAGTCGACCACGTTCGAGGTGACCTTCGTGAACACGTCGTCGCCGGGGACCGCGCTCAGATCCCTGCAGCTCACGGCGCCGACGGGCTTCACGCTGTCCCGCCCGGGCCCGAACGCGCCGTTGCGGCGCAGGACGAAGGTCCAGCGGAGGATGCTCTCGGTCCACCAGATCTCGGTAAGGCCAGGATCGAAGGTGCAGTTCGACGTCGTGGCGACCGCGCCCACCAAGAGCGGCAAGTCGCTCCTGCGCTGGACCGCTCGTGCGTTCCAGGGCGCGACCGGGTCAGGCCCACAGCTCGCGCTCCAGTCAGCGCTGAGCAGCACGGGCGTGACCGTGGTCCCCCCGTCGACGGCGGTGTGCGGCGACGGTGGGCCCCCCTGCTCGACCAGCCTGAACACATCCGTGAGCACCTATGGGGTGGTCTCCAACGCGGGCTCGGGCACGCTTCGCCAGACCGTCGACGTCGGCCGGCGCTTGACCTGTGGCTCCTACCGGTTCCGCGATCCGAATTGGTACGACGCGCTCGTGACCTCGCAGACCTCTCCGCCGGCCGGGGTCCCACCGGTTATGGATCAGGTCAGCTATACGATCAAGAACGCCTCGCCGACGGGGATTGGGTTCTGCCTGGGGGCGCAGTACGAGTTCACGACGGCCTCCGGTAATCAGGCCCGCGCCGGCAAGCTCCCCAACGGCAACGCCGGGTTCATCGGGCTCCTTCCGCGCTGCGCCAACGCGGGCCCGCCGTGCATCTCGACGATCTCGCAGCAGTCCGACCCGTCGGCCAAGTCGGGCTACGACGCGGTCATGAGCATTCAGGTCCCCGAGCAGGGAGATCCCTGGGGCGGCGGTTAGATTAGGCGGCTCGATCCAAAGCCGGACCGGGCGGGCGCACGATCTTGAGCGCCTTGAGGATCTGATCGCGCTCGCGGAGCATCTCCGCGTCCGCTCCGCCCAGCGCGTCCAGCGCGTCGATCGTCGCTGCGAAGTCGTACTCGGCGCCCCGCTCGCGCGCCGACCCGAGCGCGGCCGCCAGTTCCTCGCGCGCCGCCTCCGGCCGCCCGAGACGGGCGAGCGCGACGCCTGCGGCGCGCTGGAGTAACGGGCGGTTGCGGTCGCCCGAATCCATGCCCGCGCGCGCGATCTCGAGCGCCCGAGCCGGGTTGCCCGCGAACGCCTCGGCCTCGGCGATCAGGGCCTCAGCGAAATCCGCATAGGCGTGCATGCTGAACCTGCGAAGCGCGTTCATCGATGATTCGATCATCGGCAGCCCTCTGTCGAGGTCGCCGCGCCGGACCGCCAAGCGTCCCAGGAGCACGTCGACGAACGCGACGGCTTGCGCCTCGCGCGTCCCGCTCCACACCCGTCGTGCCCGCTGCAGGTGCTCCTCGGCTGCGTCGAGCTGGCCCTGGTCGGACAGGATCTCGCCGACGTTGCAGTCGACGAACGCCACGTCCGCCGGCCTCCCTGAGCGCTCGCCGCATATCCGAGCGCGGCGGTAGAGCGCGATCGCGTCATCCCAGCGGCCGTCGAAGTAGGCGAACATGCCCAGGTTGTTGAGGACGATCAGCTCGTGCTCGGGATCGCCGAGCCGCTCGTAGATGTCGAGCGCACGCCACGAGTGCGTGGCCTCCTCTGCGCGACCCGATTCGACGAGCGCCCAGTCGAGCGAATACAAGGCGTGCGCCAGCGCGCTGAGCTCGCCGACCGACTCCGCCTCCGCGATCGCCCGACGGCACTCCGCGATCGCCTCCGACCAGCGGCCTTGCCGATTTCTCACCCCCCCGAGCCTCGAGCGCATCTTGGCGCGCCACGCCGTCGCTTCGACCCCGTCCACCCCCTCGAGCGCCCGAAAGCCGCGCCTCAGCCATCGCACCGCCGGGGTCAGCGCCGCGCTGCGCGAGGCGACGTCCGCGTGACGGTCGCACAGCCGTGCGAGCGCGATCGGATCGTCGCGCCGGAGTCTGCGCGCCTCGGTCAGCGCCCGGCTTGCCGCCGCCGGCTCTCCGATGCACCGAAGCGCCTCGCCCATCTGCTCCCAGGCGTCGGCCAGCGCTTGCGCGTCGGCAGATCCGCACGCCCGGCCCGTCTCGATCGCACGCTCGTAGAGCCGTGCGGCGTCCGCGTAGGAGAACCGCTCGGTCGCGCGTTTGGCGGCGAGCATCGCGTACCGGTGGGCGCGCACGTAATCGCCGGCCAGCGCGAAGTGGTTCGACAGCACCGCCGGGCCGGCGTCGAGGTCGCTGCCGTGCTCGCGCTCAACGCTCAGGCCAACCGCCTCGTGCAACCGGCGCCGCAGCTTGAACGACAGGCTCGAGTAGGCAACCTCTTGCAGGGCGGGCCGGCGGAAGCGCATGTGACCGTCGCCCTCGCGGACGAACACGCTCGACAGGCGGTCCCAGAACCGCGCGTCGGGCGCCGGGATGTCCGGCGCGAGGACGTCCGACAACCGCCGCGGATGAAACGACAAGCCGAGCACCGCCGCGCGGCGGACGATCGCGCCGTCACCCGGGGCGAGAGCGTCGATGCGGGCCATCGTCGCCGCCCCGACGCTGTCCGGCAGCCCGTCGCGGTTGCCGGCCACAGCGGCCGCGAGCAGGTCGAGCAGAAACTGCGGGCTTCCCCCGGACCGCTCGACCGCAAGCTCCACGACGTGCGGCGGCAGTTGCGCCGCCTCGGGCGTGGAAAGCGCCAGCGCTTGCGTGTCCTGACGCGACAGCGGACCGAGCTCGATCCGATGGTGCGGACGATCGGTCAGGACAAGACCGCCCGGCGAGTCCCGGCGAGTTGCCAGCACGACCCAGGCCGACGATTCGAGCTCGAGCGCGAGCGCGCGGAGGAGGCCCGCCGACGCGGCGTCCATCAAGTGGGCCTGCTCGACCTCGACGATCGTCGGGACCACCAACGCGCGGCCGAGGAAGCGGAGCACGACCTCGTGCAGTCTGGTCGCACGAGACGCCTCCGCCAGCTGCTCGACCTCGATCGACGGCGCCACCTCGACGTCGAGCGCGATCGCGATCAATGGCAGCCACGGGCCCAGCTCCGGGTCGTTGGCTTCGATCTCGGCGCGCAGACGCGTGAGCACGACGTCGTCGGGCGCGTCCGCGTCCACGCCGAGCACCCACCGCAACAGCCGGCGCCAGGCGGAGTATGGCGTGTCGCGCATGTAGACCTCGCAGCCCGCGCGCAACACCGCCATCCCCTCGCCGATCCTGGCGGCCTCGGCCAGCAGCCGCGACTTGCCGCTCCCGGTCTCGCCCGCGAGCTCGATCAGCGTCCCCGAGCCGCGACGTGCGCGCATGATCGACGACCGCAGCCGGTCGAGCTCGCCCTGGCGGCCGGCGAGGGGCAGCTCGAGTCGGATCGCTCCCTCCGAGGCGCCGCGGAGCGTCGGGCCCACATCCCACGCCTGTACCGGACGTGACTTGCCCTTGACCGCGAACGGCTCGAGCGCGGCCTGCTCGAAGCTCGTCTTCGCGCCGCCCAACACGTCGCGCGTCGCATACAGGTGCCCGGCCGGCGCCTTCGCCATCAGACGCGCCGCGAGGTTCACGGTGTCACCCATCACCGCGTACCAGCGCCGGTACGCCGGCCCCACCCGGCCTGTGAAGACCGGACCTTGGTTGACGCCGACACGGACCGGCAGCGACGGCCCGGCCTCGACGATGTGGCGAAGCGCGAGCAGCATCCGCTCCTCGTCATCCCCCACCACCCGCGGGGCGCCGGCGCTCAGCCGGATCTTGGCTCCGTCGGACGCGATGTCCGAGTCGAGGAAGCACACGTCGTAGCGCTCGGCCGCCTCCTGGACGAGGCACACGACTTCGTCCAGCCGCCCCGCCGCCCCCTCGAGTCCGTCCCTCGCGATCACCTGATCGAGCCCGCCGAAGTGAAGGAACGCGATCGCCGCGGTGCGATGCTCGGGGGCCGTCGCCCCGTTGCGCAGGTGCGCGCGAAGTGCGACTGGCAGCAAGCTCTCGATGACGCTCTCGGTCGGAGTCGGAAGTCCGGCGGGTGGGACCCACTCACAGGGCGTGGGCGACCGGGCGAGCAGGACGCCGGGTCCGGTCTGCGCCCCAACGCAGCTGCGGGGCAGCGCCCGGGCCGTCTCCGGGCTGACCAGAATCTGTCCCGCGCGCGCTGCCGCTTCCAGCGCGACCACCTTGGTCGTCGGCTCGCCGCCGATCACGAACTCGCGATGAGACCCGCCGATCACGAACATCGGGTACTCGCCGCTGTGCACGCCGACGGACATCCGGAGCACGACGTTGCAGTCTCCGACACGGAGCCGGCCGACCTCGCGGAGCCTGCGCCGCATCGCCGCCGCCGAGCAGCACGCCCGCAGCGCATGCTCCTGGTTGCGCTGCTGGTCGTAGAACAGCAGCGCCATCGCGTCGCCGCCGAACTTCACGAGCGAGCCGCCACGCCCGTATGCCTCCGCCAACAGCGCCGTGAAGCAGGCGTTGATCACGTCGACCAGCTGCTCGGCCCCCTCCTTGCCGCGCCGCGCGAGCCGCTCAGACAGGCGCGTGAAGCCGGACACGTCGGCGAACACCATCGTGCAGTCGACCATCTCGCTCAGAACCTCGATCGGTCGCGCCAGGCGCGCCAGCAGCGCCTGGGGCACGTAGGGAGCGAGCGTTCCAGTGTCAGCTTGCATGCGTGTCGGGCAAAGACGCCCGCCGGCGCCACGACCGGCAAGCGAAGTGTACGGGCGCGGCCTGAGACGTCCGCAGCCATACATCGCGTCGCCGCCGAACTTCAAGAGCGAGCCGCCGCGGGCATAGGCGTCGGCCAGCAGCGCGGAGAAGCACGCGTTGATCGCGTCGACCAGGTGCTCCGCGCCTTCCTTGCCCTTGCGCGCCAGCCGTTCGGACAGGCGCGTGAAGCCCGACACGTCCGCGAACACCATCGTGCCCTCGAGCGTTTCCACGAGCTCGTCGGCCGGCCTCGCGAGCCGACCGAGCAGCATCCGCGGCACGTAGCGCTCGATGGTTTCCGTGCCGGAGCTCACGCCGGCGCTCATCGCTCGAGCAGCACGTCGAGGATCTCCCCGTACGAACCGAGCGAGAGCGACAGGTGCCCGTGATCCGGTCGCAGATGGGCGTCAGCTAAAAGTTGCGCGGCCAGCCACTCGCCGTGCGCGATCGGGACGAAGCGGTCCTGGCCGCCGTGCCAGAGCGACAGCGGCGCTCTGACGTCCGCGAGATCGAATCCCCAGTCGCCGAGGATCGCCCGGTCGTCGTCGAACCAACCCCAGACTCCGGTCGACAGGGAACGCTCGAGCTCGTCGACGATGAACTCACCGAGCGCGCCGCTGAGGGCCTGACGGTCGACGTCCGAGACCAGATCTCCCAGGACCGTCATGATGTCCTCGGCGGGCGTTCCGAGTATCGAACTCGCCTCTCGCTCGAGGTACTGCTGGAACTCGCCGTCGCTGGAGCGGCTCGCCTCGAGCTCGGTGACGTTCTCCTTGGCCATGCCCTCGGTCCAATCCAGACCGACCGCATCGACCGGCGCCGGGCACGCGATCGCGGTTGCCGAGATCACGCGATCGGGCAGCAGCGCGGCACACGCGATCGAATGCGGAGCACCGCCAGACCCGCCGAGGGAATGGAACCGGTCGTACCCGAGCGAATCGGCGATCGCCACGACGTCCTGCACGCAACCGGCAACGGTGCGTCCCTCGAGCCGTGCGGAGCCGCCGTACCCGGGCCGGGAATACGTGATGTGGCGGACGTTCCGCTCCGCCCCTATCTCCACCAACGGATCGAACATCCCGGCCGCTCCGGGAGTGCCGTGGTGGACCAGCACCGGCACCCCGTGGGGCGGCCCTGCCACCACGACCTCCAGAACGCGACCGTCACCAACCGAGACCGATAGCGCTTCCAGCTCCCACACGCCCACGCCACAAACGTATCCGAACGGCCGGGCGCACGCCCTGCTAAAGCGCGAAGGCCGCGGCTTCACGCGGCCTTCGGGCGTTACGCAGGTAGTGCGGCTACTTCAGGTCGACGATGCCGCCGGCCTCTTCGAGATCGGCCTTGAGCTTGTCGGCCTCGGCGCGGTCGATGCCCTCCTTGATGGCCTTGGGCGCCTCGTCGACGAGCGCCTTGGCCTCCTTGAGGCCGAGTCCCGTCGCCGCGCGCACGACCTTGATCACCTGGATCTTCTTCTCGCCGGCCGCCTGGAGCACCACGTCGAACGCGGTCTGCTCCTCGACCTCCTCGCCACCGCCGTCGGCCGCGGGCGCGCCGGCAGGCGCCGCCGCCGCGACGGCGGTCGCCGACACGCCGAACGTCTCCTCGAGCGCTTTGATGCGCTCGGAAAGCTCGAGTACGGAGATCGACTTGAGCTCGTCGATCCAGTCTTGGGTGCTGGGCATGGTTCCTCCTTACGCGTCGGACGGCTGGTCGTCCGACGCTGATTCCTGTTCAGTTTCTTCCGGCGCCGTTTCCGGCTCAGGTTCCGCGGCTGCCTCGGGCGCAGCCGCCTCGGGCGCGGGCTCGGGCACGGCGTCCTCAGGCTCAGACTCAGCCTCAGCCTCCTCGGGCTCAGGCTCGGGCGCAGCCGCCTCAGGCTCAGGCTCGAACACGGCCGCCTCAGGCTCAGGCTCGGCCTCAGGCTCGGCCTCAGGCTCGGCCGCCTCAGGCACGGGCGCCTCAGGCTCGGGCACGGGCACGGGCACGGGCACGGGCACGGGCACGGGCACGGGCACGGGCACCTCATGCTCAGGCTCAGGCTGAACCGCCTCAGGCTCAGGCTCCGGCGCGGCCGCCACAGGTTCAGGCTCGGACACGGCCGCCTCAGGCTCAGGCTCAGGCTCAGGCTCAGCCGCCTCGGGCTCGGGCGCGGCCGTCGCCGGCGCCGCTCCGCCACCGACGAGTCCCTTCTCCACGATCTGCTGCAGCTGGATCGCGATCCCCGCGATCAGCGCGTTCAGGCCCCGGACGAGGCCCGACAGCGGAGCCGCGATCGTGCCGACGAGCTGGGCCTGGAGCACCTCGCGCGCCGGCAGGCGTGCGATCGTGCGCACGTCGTCGGCGGTCAGCGCCGTCGTATCCATCAGGCCGCCCTTGAACTCGAGCGTACGCATCGTGCGCGCCGCCTCGTTGAGCGCCTTCGCCGCGAGCGCGGCATCGCCGGAGACGAACGCGAGCGCCGTGGGACCCTGAAGCAACGGCTTCAGGCCATCGGCGCCGGCCTTGTCGGCGGCAAGCTCGGACAGTGAGTTCTTGACGATCCGGAACTTGGTGCCGGAATCACGCAGCCTGGCTCGCAACTCGGCAGCCTGCGCGACGGATATTCCCCGATAGTCGACCGCGAACACCGCTTCGGCCGATTTGATCTGGCCGGCGATCTCGTCTACGACTGCTGCTTTCTGGTCTCGGTTCATAGTTCCTCTCGAAACGGGAAACGCCCGCTTGTCGGCGGGCGTCGAATCGGGAACCAGAACGCGGTTCCAAATCTCGAGGCTCCGCCTGCTCCGGACTTATCTGCCGCCGGAGGTCTCGGGCTTCGTCTCTGCGGATGAACAGTTTACGCCGCTACGGGCTCCTCGATGATGTCGCGCGTGCGCGCGGGATCGACCTTGACGCCCGGGCCCATCGTCGTGGCGACGGTCACCGTGCGGATGTAGCGACCCTTCGCGGCGGACGGCTTGGCGCGGATCAGCTCCTCGATCACCGCGGCGTAGTTCTCGAGCAGCTTGCGTTCATCGAAGTCGCGCTTGCCGATGACGAGATGCACGATCGCGTTGCGGTCGGTCCGGTACTCGACCTTGCCCGCCTTGGATTCCTGGACGGCCCGAGCCACGTCCATCGTGACCGTGCCCACCTTGGGATTCGGCATCTTGCCCGCCGGGCCCAGGATCCGGCCGAGGCGGCCGACGACGGGCATCAGGTCGGGCGTCGCGATTGCGACGTCGAAGTCGTCGAAGCCTTCCTGGATCCGCTGGGCGAGATCCTCGGCGCCGACCACGTCGGCGCCCGCCTCCTCGGCCTCGCGGGCCTTGTCGCCCTGCGCGAACACGGCGACCTTGACGTCCTTGCCGAGCCCGTTCGGGAGCGCGATCGTGCCGCGCAACTGCTCGTCCGCGTGGCGGACGTTCAGCCCGGTGCGCACGTGCACCTCGACGGACTCGTTGAACTTCACGCGCGCGAGCTGCTTGATCAGCGACAGCGCCTCGGCGGGCGAGTACTCGCGCTCGCGGTCGAAGCGCTGCTTGGCGTCCGCGTATGTCTTTCCGTGGTGCGACATGACCTATACGACCTCCACACCCATCGAGCGAGCGGTGCCCGCGATGATCTTCGCGGCGGCGTCGATATCGCCGGCGTTCAGGTCCTTCATCTTCTTCTCCGCGATCTGCCGCAGCTGGTCCTGCGTGATCTTGGCGACCTTGATGCGGTTCGGCTCGGCGGAGCCCTTGTCGATCGACAGCGCCTGCTTGATCAGCACGGCGGCCGGAGGGCTCTTCGTGACGAACGTGAACGAGCGGTCCTCGTAGACGGTGATCACGACCGGGATCACCGTGCCCAGGTCGCCCTGCGTCTGGGCATTGAACGACTTGACGAACTCCATGATGTTGACGCCGTGCTGACCGAGCGCCGGCCCGACTGGCGGCGCCGGCGAAGCCTGGCCGCCGACCGCCTGCAACTTGATCTGTGTCAGAACTTTCTTGGCCACAACCGACCCCTAGATCTTCTTTACCTGATCGAACCCGACTTCCACCGGCGTCTCGCGGCCGAAGATCGACACGAGCACCTTCAGCCGCTGCGCGTCCTCGTTGACCTCGGAGATCTCGCCGGAGAAGTCTGACAGCGGACCCGAGATCACCTTGACCGACTCACCGATCGTGAAGGTCGCACGGCTGCGCGGCCGCACCTCCTGCTCGCGGTGGAGCAGGCGGTTGACCTCGTCCTGGGTCAGCGGGACGGGCTCGTTCGACGCGCCGACGAAGCCGGTGACGCCCGGCGTGCCCTTCACCAGCGACCATGAGTCCTCGTTGAGATCCATGTTGACGAGTACGTAACCGGGCATCGTGCGCTTCTCGACGGTGATCTTCTGGTTGTCCTTCATCTCCGATACGGACTCGGTGGGCACAACGATCTGCCGAACCGCCTGCTGCTGACCGAGCGAGACGATCCGGTGTTCGAGGTTGTGCTTGACCTTGTTCTCGTGACCCGAGTATGTGTTTACGACGTACCAGCGGAACATTTATTGTTTGGTTTGGCCTCTCTAGCCGTCAGCGCCCGGTGGCGCTCACTTCAAGACGAACGTAACCAGCTTCCCGGCGACCCAGTCCGCCACGCCGAGGAACACCGCAGCCACGATCACGAACCCGATCACGACTCCCGTGGCTTGCATCACCTGCCGACGGTCCGGCCACTGTACCCGTTGCAGCTCGCGCCAGCTTCCTTGCAGGAACGCGATGAGCCGCGCGAAGATGTTCGGCCGCCGCTCCGGAACCGCCGCGGCCGTCGCGGCCACTTCGCCGCCGCCGGACGAGCCGGCGCTCTCTTCATCGTAACCGCCGCCCCTCCGCCCGCGGCCGCGGCGGGGGACCGGGATCGACTCGTCGACCTCGCGCTCGAACTCCTCCTCGTCCTCCCCTTCGTCCGGCTCTGGTTCCGCCGGACGTCCTACCGCGAGCTGCTCCTCGGCCAGCTCGACGTCCGGCATGGCGTGCTCGAGCGGAGCGGGCGCACCCTCGTCGTCGTGGCCGCGTGGACGAGTGTCGCGGTCGACGTCCTCGAGTGGATCGGAGTGGAGATCGACCGGCTCCAGGGGCTCCGAGCCGATGTCGACGGGCTCGAGCTCGGCGGCGCCGTTCTCGGAATCGTGCGTCGCGGTCGGGAGCCCCTGGCCAGGATCCACCGGCGAGTTCGGCTGGCGGCCACGCCGGTCTCTGGCGCGTTTGCGATTACGAGCCACGGAGCCCTCCGTTCAAGCTCAGCGCGTTTCGCGGTGCGGCGTGTGGCGCCTGCACCAGCGGCAGTACTTACGCAGCTGGAGCCGCTCCGGGTTGTTCCGCTTGCTCTTGTTCGTCTGGTAGTTGCGTCGCTTGCACTCTTCACAGGCAAGAGTTGCAGCGATCCGAACATCTCCACGAGCCATGTGGGCCGCTTCCGTCTGGATGGTTAGTTTGCTACCGGATCACGGGCGCGAAAATAAACGCCGCCGGCGCCGAGACTCAGTGTAGCGGCCGAGCCGTGGCTGGGAGACCGCTGTGGCTTATTCGATGAGCTCCACCGGCGATACCTCCAAATCGAGCCAGCGATCGCCGCGGAGGATCCGGATCGGGACCGCGCGCCCGATCGCGTCCTGGCTCATCAGCCGCTGGACGTCGTCGACGCGCTCGATCGCCTGCCCGTCGAGCTCCACGATCAGATCCTCGGCGCGCAGGCCGGCTCGCTGGGCGGGGCTGCCCTGCGAGACCTCGACGACCTCGACTCCGGCCGTCCGATTCACGCGCACGCGAGCGTGCGGAGGCAGTGGCCGGGGGCCGGCGGCGATCCCGATCCACGCCCGGCGCACGCGCCCGTCGCGCATCAGCGTGCCGACGATCTGGCGGGTGGCGGCGTTGATCGGGACCGCGAGGCCGAGGCCGACGCCGGCGACCGCCGTGTTGATTCCGATCACCCGCGCCGAGCTGTCGACGAGCGCGCCGCCGGAGTTGCCGGGGTTGAGCGCGGCGTCGGTCTGGATCACGTTGTCGATGTGGCGCACGGTCCGCCCCGCCCGCGCCGGCAGGGAGCGGCCCAGCGCGGACACCACGCCCGCGGTCACCGAGCCGGCGAACCCGTTCGGGTTGCCGATCGCGACCACGAGCTGGCCGACGCGCAGATGCTCGGCCTCGCCGAGCGCAGCCGGGACCAGTCCGTCGCCGTCGGCCCGGAGCACCGCCAGATCCGTCAACCGGTCCGTGCCGACGACGCGCCAGCTCAGCTCGCGGCCGTCGACGAACATCGCCCGTCCAGTCCGCCCCGGTCCCGCGACCACGTGCGCGGAGGTCACGAGGAACCCGTCCGGCGTCAACGCGACCGCGCTACCGGCGCCCGCCGGCACCTGGCCGCTCCGGCCGCGCTGCATCACCCGCAGGTTGGCAACGCTCGGCGCGATGCGCTCGGCGACGTCGACGACAACCCTCGAATAGGCATCGAGCGCCTCGGCCTCACGCCGCTCCGCGTCGTTCTCGTATTGCTCGGCGGTTGCATCCATCGCAAGAGTCCGGGCCTAGAGGTTGACGGCCACGGTGCGCTCGTCGGCGCCGCGGACGATCGTCAGCTCGAGCTGCGCGCCGGCCTGGGCGCCGTCGAGCGCCTCGTACAGTGCCTCGACTCGGTCGAGGTCCCTGCCGGCAGCCGCGACGATAAGGTCACCGCGCTCGAGGCCGGCCCGGTCCGCGGCGCTGCCGCGCTCGACCGCCCTGACCAGGACGCCGTCGCGCTCGGGCAGGCCGACCGCACGCCGCAGGCGACGCGCGACTCGAGGCGGAGCGATCGCCACGCCGAGGTGAGCCCGCTTGGGCGACTCTCCGCGGCCGAGCTTCTCGACGCGCTCGCGAGTGGCACCGTCAGCCGGAACGGCGAGGATCAGACCCCCGTCGGCGCGAACCGCGTTGATGCCGAGCAGCCGTCCGTCGGAGTCGATCAACGGACCCCCGGACGATCCGCGCGGCAGCGGCGCGGTGTGCTCGATCGCGCCGGCGATCCGGCGCCCGCGCGGTCCGCGGAAGCTGCGCGCGGTGGAGGACACGAATCCGGGCGTGACCCGGAGGCCACGGCCGCCCGGGTTCGCGAGCGCCAGCACGGACCGGCCGATCGGCACGGATCCGTTGACGTCCTCGGCCCACTCGAGCGGCTCGATCCCGGCCGTCTCGGCTTCGATCACCGCGAGATCCATGTCCTGATCGGACGCCACGACGCGTCCGTTCTCACGCCGGCCGTCGAGAAACGTGACCGTGACCTCGTCCCCCCGCAGGTTGTGGGCGTTCGTGAGGATCCGGTTCGCTCCGATCACGAAGCCCGAGCCCCTGCCCCACCCCTGGCCGAGCCCGATCACCTTCGGACCGGTGCGCTCGGCCGCCGCCTGGATCGTTCCCTCCAACTCTTCAAGAACGGTCATGTCGACCACCTTCTCCTTCACATACCACTAATGACTTGCATTATGCAAGTCGCAACTTTACCACTACCTCGGGGGCCCAGCCAACCCCTACGATCTGCACAGCCATGAACGAGCCGCCTCCTTCGGACCGCGAGTGGTCGCCGGAGATCGAGACCACCCAGGTTTCCCGTGATGCATTGGCCGACGCGCTAATGACCGTTGGCGACCGTTGGACGCTGCTGGTGATCGCGGCACTGCTCGACGGAGCCAAGCGATTCGGCGATCTCCAGGCGGAGCTTCCCGGTATCGCCCCGAACATCCTCACGCAGCGCCTGCGGCAGCTCGAGCGCAACGCGCTCGTGCTCGCCCGCCCCTACTGCGAGCGTCCGCCGCGGTTCGTCTACGAGCTGAGCGCGGCCGGCCAGGAGCTGGCGGGAGCGCTCAGGCTGATGGCGAGCTGGGGAGCCCGCAACGCCGAGGGCGCGACCGCGCCTCGGCACGCGGTCTGCGGTACGCCGATGGAGGCGCGCTGGTGGTGCCCGACCTGCGAGCGAACCCTCGGCGACGACGAGGACGAAGACCTGCACTACGCCTAGCTGCCGTCTGAGAGACCTCTCACCGGTCCACCAACGAGCATCAGGGAAGTAGAGAATGCGCGCATGTTTCGCCTGGTGGGCATAGTCGTCTCGATCGGACTCGCTGACGCGCTCAACCCGAGCACGATCGCGCCGGCGCTTTATCTGGCAACCGGCGAGCGCGCCCAGGGCCGGGTGGCGGAGTTCACATTTGCGGTTTTCGCGGTGTACCTCGTCGGCGGCGCCGCGGTCGCGATCGGCGCCGGGCAGCTGGTCCGGCCGCTACTGCCCCACCACCATCACTACATCACACACGTTGTGGAGATCGCCGTCGGCGCGGCGATGATCGGCGTCGCGATGCTGCTCTGGCGCCATCGGGCGCACCTGTCGCGGCGAGACCCGCCCGATTTTGACCCGCACGGGAGGTCGAGCTGGGTCCTCGGCGCGTCGATCACCGCACTCGAGCTGCCGACCGCGTTCCCGTATTTCGCGGCCATCGCCGCGATCGTCGGGTCGGGACTCGGCCCCGCGCGCGACCTCGTGCTGCTGCTGCTGTTCAACCTCTGCTTCGTCCTGCCGCTGCTCGGGATCCTCGCGACGCTCACGTTCGGCGGCGATCAAGCCGATCGCCTGCTCGCGACCGGCAGGAGCTTCCTCGAGCGCCACTGGCCGGCCGTGCTCGCGGGCCTCGCGCTGCTCGCGGGCGTGTTCGTCGTGCTGCTGGGCGTGAGCGGACTGGCCGGCAGGCACAGCCCGCTGGCCCGGCGGCTCCGCCGGATCCTGCGCGGGTGAACTCGCTGACAGCCGCCGAGCGGGCGCTCGCCGAGGAGCAGCCGGCGATGATCGTGCTCGAACGTCTCAAAGCCGATCGACATCCGCCGGTTCGCGACGATATCGCCTCGATGCTGTCTTAGTCCGGCGCGGCGCGGCGGCGGTAGTGTTCGGCGCCGGACGACCATGGACTTCGAGTTCTCGGATCGATGCAAGGAGCTTCGCGAGCGGCTGCTCGCGTTCATGGACGACCGCGTCTACCCAGCCGAGCCGGTCTACCAAGAGCAGCTCACCACCTCGGGGGACCCCCACTCGCACCCGCCCGTGATGCAGGAGCTGAAGGCGCGCGCGCTGGAGCTCGGCTTGTGGAACCTGTTCCTCCCGCACGGAGGCGAGCAGTGGGGGGCGCCCGGCCTGAGCAACGCCGAGTACGCGCCGCTCGCGGAGATCATGGGGCGCAGCCACATCGCCCCCGAGGCGTGCAATTGCGCCGCACCCGACACCGGGAACATGGAGGTCCTGACCCTGTTCGGGACGCCAGAGCAGAAGGATCTGTGGCTGGCGCCTCTGCTCGACGGCGAGATCCGCTCGGCGTTCGCGATGACCGAGCCGGCGGTGGCGAGCTCGGACGCGACGAACATCGAGCTGCGGATCGAGCGCGACGGCGACGAGTATGTCCTCAACGGCCGCAAGTGGTGGATCTCCGGGGCCATGCGGGACCGCTGCAAGATCATGATCGTGATGGGCAAGACCGGGGCGGGTGGGTCCGAATCATCTCCGTTCCACCAGCAGTCGATGATCCTCGTGCCCACGGACACGCCCGGTCTGACGATCGTCCGCAACCTGCCGGTATTCGGCTACATCGATCAGGAGGGCCACGCCGAACTGCTGTTCGAGGACGTTCGCGTGCCCGCGTCGAACCTGATCAGCGAGGAGGGGCACGGCTTCCTGATCGCTCAGGCGCGGCTCGGGCCGGGCCGGATCCACCACTGTATGCGCTGCATCGGTGCGGCCGAGCGCGCACTCGAGCTGATGTGCGCCCGCGCCTCCACGCGGATCACGTGGGGTGAGCCGCTCGCGGAGCGCGCGAACGTCCAGGATTGGATCGCCGAGTCGCGGATCGAGATAGACATGGCACGGCTGCTGACGCTGAACGCCGCCTGGCTGATGGACACCGTCGGCAACAAGGCCGCCCGCACGGAGATCGCTGCGATCAAGGTCGCGGCGCCGAACGTCGCGCTCCGGGTGATCGACCGGGCGATCCAGGTTCACGGCGGGGGCGGCGTGAGCGACGACTTCCCGCTCGCGTCGATGTACGCGCACCTGCGAACACTCCGCCTTGCCGACGGACCCGACGAGGTCCACAAGCGATCAATCGCGCGGATCGAGCTCCGGCGATCGCTGACCGAGGGCGCGCATATCCTCTGGCGGTGAGCGATCTCGAAGGCAGGACGTTCCTCGTCACCGGGGCCAACACCGGCATCGGCAAGGAGACGGCACGTGCGCTCGCGAGCCGCGGGGGCACAGTGATTCTGGCCTGCCGCTCGGAGCAGAACGGCCGCAACGCGATCGCCGAGATCGGAGCGCAGACCGGCAACCCCAATCTCGAATTGCTGTCGCTCGACCTCGGCGATCTGGCCTCGGTGCGCGCGTGCGCGCAGGCGTTCCTCGACCGCGGGGAGCCGCTGCACGTCCTGATCAACAACGCCGGCCTGGCCGGGAGCCGCGGGATGACCGCCAGCGGCTTCGAGATGGCGTTCGGGACGAACCACGTCGGGCCGTTCCTGTTCACGAGCCTCCTGCTCGACCGGCTGCGCGACAGCGCGCCGGCGCGGATCGTGAACGTCGCGAGCGACGCGCATCACGGGGTCTCGGGGATCGACTTCGAGGCGGTGCGGAGACCGACGAGGACGATCACCGGCATGCGCGAGTACTCGGTCTCGAAGCTCGCGAACGTGCTCCACGCCCGGGAGCTCGCAGGCCGTCTCGACGGCACCGGGGTCACGACCTATTCGTTGCACCCGGGCGTGATCGCCTCCGACATCTGGCGCCGCGTGCCATGGCCGGCGCGAGCGGTCATGAAGCGAAGGATGGGCTCGCCCGAGCAGGGATCGAGGACGTCGGTGTACTGCGCGACGGCCCCCGAGCTCGCCGCTCAGAGCGGCGGTTACTACGACGAGTGCGCACCCGCGGAACCCGGCGCCGCGGTGACCGCGAGCCTGGCCGCGGAGCTCTGGCGGCGGAGCACGGACTGGGTCGCGTCCGGCCCGCCACCGCCCCTCAGTTAGGTTAGGTGGTGAGTGGTCGTTTTCCCCCGCTATCCGGGGGAAATCGACCACGCGAGCGATGGTGGAGCGGGTCGAGAACGACCGCCGCCGCGGGGCCGAGCGTCCAAGCCCGGCCCCGGCGGCCCGTCGGATCAGGGAGCGAGCACGCGCAGCGTGTTGTCTCCGTCGTCGACGAAGTAGATCCCGTCGAATCGAGGAGGCACGGTCAGCCCGAACAGCACCCCCGCGCCCCCAGCCGAGTCGGCGGCAACGTCCGTCTGGGCGCCGAACGGCGTGGTCTCGACGATGTTGCCGTCGCCGGCATTGGCGGTGAGGATGTCCCCGTTCGGCGCGAGTGTCATCCCGAGCGGCCCGTTCAGGTCGCCGCCGGCCGAGACCGTCCGGCCGCCGTTGCGAGCCGGGAACTCGCGGAACGCCGCGTCGGGGATCGCGGCGATGCGGTTGCCCTGCGTGTCGGCAACGTACAGCGTGCCGTCACGACCGAGCGCCACACCGGTCGGCCCGACCACGAGCGCGGCTGGATCGGTGCGCTCCGGGAACCCGGTCCCGATCACGTCCTCGTCGAGCACGACTGGGCGGATTCCCGGAATTGTGAGCAGCTGGATCCGGACGACCGTGCCGCCGTCGACCATGTTGCCGGGCAGCGTCGGATCCGGCGAGGCCGCGACCGTCCCGTTCAGCACGTTGGTCACGTACAGCGTCGTGATGAAGCCGTGGTCGACCGCGGTCATGTCCCACGGCCCGTTGATCGGCCCGCCGGCGATCGTCTCGACCACCCGGCCGCGACTGTCGAGCACAAGCAGGCATCCGGCCTTCGCGGTCGCGGAGGTTCCGTCCCGCGTCGGCAGGCTGCCCACGATCACGAAGCCGGTGCGAGTCACCGCGAGCGCCGTCGTGAGCCCGACGCCACCGGGACACCGACCTGGCAAATCGGTCGGATTGATCTGAGCGAACACCGACGCGGTGCCCGGCGTCCCACCGTTCCCGTTCGGGGGGATCTGCACGATCGTCGTGCCGGTGCCCTGGAGGTTGCCGGAGTTGTTGAAATTGCTGATCAACTCCTCGTCCCGGTGCAACGACCCGACGCTGTCCGGCACGGTCACGATGCCGTACGGGTTGACGTCGCCGTTTGCCGGCACCGTGGTCGCGATCGACGGCGGGTTCCGCGCGAACGGCCCGATGAACGGCGCGGCCTGTGCGCTCGCGGCGCCGAACGCGAGCGATCCGCACAGGCACACGAGCGCCGGCAGGATCGCTCGTCTACCTGTCGTCAGGTCGCGCCATCGCCGCGAACGCGCGCCGATGTGAGCGTGCGGGCTGATCGGAGATCATGCTGTTTCCTCCTTGTCGTTGGATAGCTCTCCGATCCGCTCGGACTCCGCGCGGGCCTCCACCCTTCCTATCGTGAGAAGACCTTCATCGAAATGACACACGCCGGATCCGAGCCGGCGGTGGTCGACGGGCTCGCCTACCCGCCCGATCGTCCGGGCAGCGGGCTCGAGTGGGACGAACGGAACGTCCGGCGCCGGGCCGTCACTTGATCCGCCGCTCCCGCTTGGCCCACCGCTCGGCCCACGCCTCGAGCGGAGGGTAGAGCGCGAGGAGCTCGCGTCCCTCGCCGGTGAGGCGATAGCCGTCCTCGCCGGCCTCGACGATCCCCGCCGCCCGCAGCTCGGTCAGCCGGTCGTTGAGGACCGAGGAGCTGATCCCGCCGGAGCGGGCCTGCACCTCGCGAAACGAGAGCGGCTCCGCGCGGAGCTCCCAGACCACGCGCAGCGCCCAGCGCCGGCCGAGCAGGTCGAGCAGCGCCATGACCGGCCGGCCGGTGTCCGAGCCGCGTACGGGAACGCCGGGTTTGGGGATCCGGGTCACGACTACTTGCGCTTGCGCTTTGATTTCCGAAGCGCTACGCTGGGGCGCGCGACCCCGCTTTTGTTTTCGAAGCACAACGCGACCGGAGTGTAACCCGTGACCGACCAGATCCAGATCCAGGCACCGCGAATCGCCCCGCTCGAGCCGCCCTATCCACCGGATGTCGAGGAGATGCTCCGCAAGTGGATGCCACCCGACGCCGAGCTCGAGCCGCTGCGCCTGTTCCGCACACTCGCCGTCCACGGCTCGCTGGCCGCGCGGATGCGGCCGCTCGGCGCCGGCATCCTCGGCCACGGACTGCTCGAGCCCCACGATCGCGAGCTCATGATTCACCGCACCTGCGCACGTTGCGGCGCCGAGTACGAGTGGGGAGTCCACGCCGCCTTCTTTGGCGAGCGCGTCGGGCTCACCGCCGAGCAACTCGCCGCGAGCGTCACCGGGAGCCCGAACGATCCCGTCTGGTCGGACCGGGAGCGCGCCGTCGTCGCGCTGGCCGACGAGCTTCGCGACAGCTCGGACGTGTCCGACGCGACCTACGCCGCGCTCGCGCAGCACTTCACCGCGCAGCAGATCCTCGAACTCGTCGTGACGAGCGGCTGGTACCACACGATCTCGTTCGTGTTGCACGCCGCCCGCGTGCAACACGAACCCTGGGCGGCCCGGTTTCCGTCATGATCGGAGCTCCCCTATCCACGAGGAGCACGATGTCGACAGCGCCCCAGGACTTCAACGCCCGAATCATCGAGGAGTTCCGCGCCAACAAGGGGCGGGTCGGCGCGCCGTTCGAGAACTCGACGCTGCTCCTGCTCCACCACGTCGGCGCCAAGTCCGGAACGGACCGGATCAACCCGCTCGTGTACGACACCGACGCCGGGCGCTTCGTCGTGTTCGCTTCCAAGGCCGGCGCCCCGACGAACCCGGACTGGTACCACAACCTGAAGGCCCATCCAAACTGCACGATCGAGGTTGGGACGGACACGATCGAGGTCGTCGCGAGCGAGACGACCGGCGAGGAGCGCGATCGCCTGTTCCGCGCGCAGGCCGAGCGCTCCCCCGCGTTCGCCGAGTACCAGGGCAAAACCGATCGCGTGATCCCGGTGATCGTGCTGACGCCGACCGGGTGAGCCGGCCCCTTACGCGCCGGCCCCGTCCAGCGACTCGAGATAGGGCGCCAGGTACCCGGCGGACGCGTTGGCGTCAGAATCGGTTCTCGACGATGCCCGAAGGAATCGAGATCGAGCGTAAGTTCGTGGTCGACCAGCTCCCGGACGGCCTGGACGCGTACCCGTCCAGGGAGATCCAGCAGGGATATGTCGCGATCACCGACGACGCCGAGGTCCGGCTACGGCGCTACGGCGAGCAGAGGTTCCTGACGATCAAGTCGAGCGGCGACCGAGCTCGGGTCGAGGAGGAGATCGAGATCGACGCGCGGAGGTTTGGCGCGCTGTGGCCGCTCACCGAGGGCCGGCGCATCGACAAGCGGCGGTACGTGATCCCGGACCGGGGAGATCTGAGAATCGAGCTCGACGTCTACCACGGCCGGCTCGCGGGTCTGCTCACCGCCGAGGTCGAGTTCACGTCGTCGAGCGCCTCGGACGCGTTCGAGCCGCCCGCCTGGCTCGGGCGCGAGGTCACCGACGACCCCCGCTTCAAGAACAAGCGCCTGGCCACCGATGGCCCTCCATCCGCGCGATAGGCTGCCGCGCATGCGATTCGTCCACACCTGCGTCCGCGTCCGCGACCCGGAGGCAGCCGAACGGTTCTACAGCCTCCTGGGCTACGAGCGCCGCGGACGGCTGAACTTCGAGACTGCGTACAACATCTACATGGGGCTCCCGGGGGACGGCGATACGCTGGAGCTGACCGTCAATCGCGACCGCGCCGAGCCGTACGAGATCGGCGAGGGCTACAACCACATGGCGCTCGTCGTCGAGGACCTCGACGGCCTGCTGGCGAAGCTGAGCGCCGAGGGGATCGAGCCCGAGAAGCCACCGTACTCACCCGGCGGCCGGCCCGAGATCGGACGGATCTGTTTCGTCCAGGACCCGGACGGCTATCGGATCGAGCTGATCGACCGCGACTTCCCCACCCCGCAGGATCCGGACGACTGACCGCGGGCGCTGCCGGCGTACCCCAGGTCGACCCCGCCGGCGTACCCAGGTCGACCCCGCCGGCGGACTCCCAGGTCGACCCCGCCGGCGGACTCCCAGGTCGACCCCGCCGGCGTACCCCAGGTCGACCCTGCCGGCGTCCCGGTCGACCGCGAGTTTCTTAGCACTCGCCGCTCCGCCGGCGGTGAACGTCGATTCACTCGGCTATAGCGCGAGGATCGCAGCACTCGCCGGACGGGCAGTGCCGAGTGTTGCGTTACTCGGGATCTGATGCCGCAGCCGCGGGGGGCATCCGAGGCACCCATCCACGCGGCTGAGGACCGTCCGCTCCGGAGCGCGCCACATCCAGACGGCTACCGGATCGAGCTCGTCGACGGCAGCTTTCCGACGCCGCAGGCCCCCGACCGACCCGGTGTTCGAATTACGCGAAAGCCTCTGGCGGACGGCGGTTGCCGCACAGTAGAGTGCGCCGACCGGACCGTTCGAGAGGAGAGCTATGTACGAGAAGGACGGTGAGAAGTACTTCGTCGTCGACGCCCATCAGCACTTCTGGGACGCCAGCCCAGACAACTGGGTGAAGGGGCAGGAGCAGTACGCGAAGGGCTGGATCGAGTGCTTCCACGCGTACATGGGTCTTGGCCCCCCCGAGACGCACTGGTCGCTCGAGAAGTTCATGAAGTACTCCGAGGACGACTACGTCAAGGATGTGTTCGAGGATGGCCATATCGACGCCGGGATCCTCCAGTCCACGTACCTGAAGGAGTGGTACACCGACGGCTTCAACACGGCCGAGCGCAACTCGCGGATCGCCGAGAAGTACCCGGACAGGCTGATCGTCAACGGCCGCTTTGATCCCCGCGAGGGGGAGGCCGGGCTCAAGCAGCTCGAGGAGGACGCAAAGCGTTACAACCTCAAGGGCGTGAAGGTCTACACCGCCGAGTGGTACAAGGGCTCGCGCGGCTGGACGCTGACCGACCCCGCCGCGCAGATCTTCCTTGACAAGTGCAAGGAGCTCGGGATCAAGAACATCCACGCGCACAAGGGCCCGACGATCTGGCCGCTCGACAAGGACGCGTTCGACGTCAAGGACATCGACGTCGCCGCGACGAGCAACCCTGAGCTCAACTTCATCGTCGAGCACGTGGGGCTGCCGCGGATCGAGGACTTCTGCTTCATGGCCACGCAGGAGCCCAACGTGTACGCGGGCCTGGCGGTTGTGATCGGCGGCCTGATGCACGCGCGTCCCCGGTTCTTCAACAAGGTCATGGGCGAGCTGCTGTTCTGGGTCGGCGAGGACAAGATCCTGTTCGGCTCCGACTACGGCATCTGGGAGCCCCAGTGGCAGGTCGAGGGCTTCATCGACTGGACCATGCCCGACTCCGAGGAGTACTCGGACTACTCCGCGGTCACGACCGCGACCAAGAAGAAGATCATGGGCCTGAACGCGGCGAAGCTGTACGACATCGAGGTCCCGGCCGAGCTGCAGCTCCAGAACGGCGGCACCCCGGCGGCGAAGGAGGACGCCCAGCTGGTCGAGTCCGCGTGATGGATCGCGCGAGCGTGATCGACGCGCTCGCGGAGGTGTACGACCCCGAGCTCGATGAGCCGATTACGCGGCTCGGGTTCGTGACCTCGTGCGAGGTGAGCGCCGACGGCGACGTCGTTGTCGTGCTGCGGTTGCCCACGCCGCAGTGCGCTCCCAATTTCGCGTTCCTGATGGCAGCCGACGCGCGCACCGCGGTGCGCCGGCTGCCTGGAGTCGGACGGGTGACGATCGCGCTGCAGGACCACTACACCGCCGGCGAGATCAACGATGCGATCGGGCGCGGCGACGGCTTCAGCGGGGCGTTCCCGGGCGAGACCGCCGACGACGACCTCGCTGCGCTGCGCGAGCTGTTTCAGCGCAAGGCGCTCGTCGCGCGCGAGTCGCGGCTGTTCGAGGCGCTGCTCGCGGAGGGAGCGACCCCGGAGGACATTTCCGCTCGTCGCGTCGAGGACCTGCCGGACCTTCCCGACGCGCGGCGCTGCCTCGAGCTGCGCCGCCGGCTGGGTCTCCCTGACGACCCCGCGTCGCCCGCGTTCGTGCTGCCCAACGGCGAGCCGGTCCCGGGCGCGGAGCTGAAGCGCTGGCTGCGGACCGCGCGGCTGGTGCGGATGAGTCTCGAGGTCAACGGAGGCATTTGCCGTTCGCTTCTCCAAATACGCCACGGCGTGGCGATCGAGGATCCTGAGGAGGTTTTGCGATGAAGGCTGCGCGGTTGCACGCGTATCATGACCCGCTCAAGCTCGAGAGCATCGACGAGCCCAAGATCGTCGGACCACTCGACGTGATCGTCAGGATCGGCGCGGCGGGGTTGTGCCGGACCGATTTGCATATTCAGGAGGGTCAGTGGGCCGAGAAGTCTCAGGTGGTGCTGCCTTACACGCCTGGTCATGAGAACGCCGGGTGGGTGCACGAGATCGGGTCGGGCGTCTCGCACGTGGCGGTGGGGGATACGGTGATCGTGCATCCGTTCATCTCGTGCGGGCTGTGCGGCCCGTGCCGGCGTGGGGATGACATGCATTGCCGGAACGGCTCGTTTCCGGGGATCAATCGGGATGGCGGGTTCGCGGAGTTGCTGCAGACCTCCGCGCGGTCGGTGGTCAAGCTCGGGCCTGGCCTTGAGCCGAGGGACATCGCGGCGTTGGCCGACGCCGGGCTCACGGCGATCCATGCGGTCAAGAAGGCGATCCCGGTGCTGGGCGCGGGCACGCGCGTGGTCGTGATCGGCGCCGGCGGGCTTGGTCATATCGGGATTCAGTGCCTGAAGGCGTACACGCCTGCGGAGGTGATCGTGATCGATCCGTCCGAGCAGGCGCTCGCGCTCGCGGGCGAGCTCGGCGCCGACCACACCGTGAAGGTCGACGGGTCGCACGTGGACACGGTCAGGGAGCTGACCGACGGGCTGGGTGCCGAGGCGATCATCGACTTCGTCGGCGAGAAGGGCGCGATCGAGGACGGGATCGCGATGGTGCAGGACGGCGGCTTCTACTACGTGATCGGCTACGGCGAGAACATCAACATCCCCACGATCGACGTGATCTCGCGCGAGATCAGCTTCATCGGAAACCTCGTCGGCACCTACACCGACCTCGAGGACCTGATGACGCTGACCGCCCAGGGCCAGGTCAGCCTGCACACGAGCACCTACCCGCTCGATGCGATCAACGACGCGATGGCCGACCTCGACGGCGGCAGGCTCCAAGGCCGCGGCATCCTGATCCCGGGGTAGTGAGAGATCGCTTAGCGTCATCGGCACCGCTGCCCGAGGCGCTCGAGCGGCGCCGCTGACCGGTTACGCTGATGCGGCCATGGCAGCGACCGCGACCGACGTTGACCGCGAGGTACGCGAGCGTCTGCTCGTGGCGTGGCGCGGCGAGATCATCGCCAGCCGCGTGTACGACGCGATCGCCGCGCGGATGCCCGCGCCCGAGGCCGAGATCCTCCGGCGCATGGCGGAGGCTGAGGCCGGTCATCGCGAGCGGCTCGAGGCACGGATGGCGGAGCTGGGAATCGTGGTCCCTTCTGCGCAGGCCGTCCAGATGTCGCCGTGGCTGCGGCTCCAGGCGCGGATCGCGCCGGTCAGCCGGCTGCTCGCGGCCCGCGAGGCGGCCGAGGACGCGGAGGTCGGCGACCTGTACAAGCGCTCGACCGGCGATCCCGTGACCGACGAGCTGCTGCGCGGGATCCGCAAGGAGGAGCGCGCGCACTCGCAGGCGGTGAGCGAGTTGCGGTCCGGAACGTCCGACGGCGCGGGCGGCAGCGACACCGAGGCTCTGGTGCATCCGGCTCAGGTTCGGCTCGACAAGATCCTCGGCCGCGAGAAAGGGCACCGAACCGGCGGCGGCTGGATCAGCGGCGCGATCTACGGCGCCAACGACGGGCTGGCGGCCGTGTTCGGGATCGTCGCCGGCGTTTCCGGCGCGACCGGCGGATCGAGCTTCGTCCTGACCGCCGGGGTGTCGGCGGCGGTCGCTTCGGCGCTGTCGATGGCGACCGGCGCGTTCCTGGCCGAGCGCTCCGAGGCCGAGGTGGCTGCCGCGAACATCGAGCGCGAGCGGCGGGAGATCGCCGAGCGGCCGGAAGAGGAACAGGAGGAACTCTCGCTCTTCTACCAGTTGAAGGGGATCGACGAGGCGACCGCGGATGCGATGGCCGAGCAACTGGCCAGGCAGCCCGAGGCGATGCTCCGCGCGCTCGCGGCCGAGGAGTTCGGGATCACCGGCGACCGCGGCGATCCGAAGGAGGCGGCGCTCGCGGCCGGCATCTCGACCGGGCTCGGCGCGATCGTCCCGGTAATCCCGTTCATATTCACGACGGGCACGGTCGCGATCGTCGTCGCGGCCATCATCTCGCTCGTCGCGCACTTCCTCGTGGGCGCGGCGAAGTCGCTCGTGACGCTGCGCACGTGGTGGTCGGCGGGACTGGAGATGACCCTCGCCGGCGTGATCGTCGGGGGCGCGACCTACTTGGTCGGGCTGGCCCTCCCCACCTGACGCCGGCGTGGGCGGCTCAGGCCGCCAGGTCCGCTTTCCAGCTGATCTCCTCGATCATGTCGGGGCAGCTGCCGACGGGGATCCCGCTCGATCACGGCAGGCGCGTACTACCCACGAATCGGGCCGCCAACCCACGACCGCGTTCAGACCTCAGCCTTGCCCACGTTTTCGGTAGCCCTTGACGATCCCTCCCGTCTGGACCCGCGGCCGCTCCTACATTAGGCTGGCCCGGTCCATCAGAACCGGGTCGCTTGGGCCCTAGAAGGAGGATCGCGCTGTGGACCCGCACGAAGACCAGCTCCTCTGGATGTACGAGACGATGCTCGTCATCCGCGACTTCGAGGAGCGGATGGTCAACATCTATCTCGAGGGCAAGCTCCCGCCCGACATCCAGCACGGCCTTGCCTTCGACATCGCCGGCGGGCCGGTGCCGGGCGAGATGCATCTGGCCGCGGGGCAGGAACCCGTCGCGGTCGGCGTGTGCGCGCACCTTCGCGACGAGGACACCGTCGTCGGCACGCATCGGCCGCATCACTTCGCGATCGCCAAGGGGGTCCCGCTCGACCGGCTCGCCGCTGAGCTGTTCGGCAAGGTCACCGGGCTGAGTCGCGGCAAGGGCGGTCACATGCACCTGTTCGATCCCGAGCACAACTTCTCGTGCAGCGGGATCGAGGGCGCGAGCCTTCCGCCGGCCACCGGCGCGGCGCTCGCGTACAAGAAGCTCGGGCGCGACAGCGTCGCGGTGGCGTTCTTCGGCGAGGGAGCCGCGAACCAGGGCACGTTCCACGAGGCGCTGAACATCGCCGGTCTGTGGCGCCTGCCGGCCGTGTTCATCTGCGAGGACAACCGGTGGGCGATCTCGGTTCCGAAGGAGAAGTCGACCGCGATCGCCTCGAACGCCGACCGGGCCTCGTCGTACGGGATGCCCGGGGTCTCGGTCGACCACAACGACGCGGTCGAGGTGTTCGCTGCCGCCGGTGAGGCGATCGCCCGGGCGCGCCAAGGAGGCGGGCCGACGCTGATCGAGGTCCAGACCGACCGCTACCTCGGCCACTTCCAGGGCGACGCCGAGGTCTACCGCCCCAAGGGCGAGCCCGACGAGCTGCGCGGGCACGACCCAATCCCGAGGCTGGCGGCCGAGCTCCGCGACAAGGGGCTGCTCGACGACGCCCGCGATCAGGAGATCCGCTCGCGCGCCGCGGAGCGCGTAACCCTGGCATACGACTTTGCGCGCGAGAGCCCGCTGCCGGACCCGGCCGAGGCGCTCGAGCACGTCTTCGTCTAGACGAATTCGAGGAGAGAGAACATGGCGGTTGCGACCAAGGAACGCACGCTCACGATGGCCCAGGCCATCTCCGAGGCGATCGGCCAGGAGATGGAGCGGGACGAGCGGGTGTTCGTGATGGGTGAGGACATCGGGAGCTATGGCGGCATCTTCAGCGCCACAAGCGGTCTGCTCGACCGCTTCGGCCCCGACCGGATCATGGACACGCCGATCTCCGAGGCGGGCTTCATCGGCGCCGCGACAGGCGCGGCGGCACAGGGGATGAGGCCGATCGCGGAGCTGATGTTCGTTGACTTCTTCGGAGTCTGCATGGACCAGATCTACAACCACCTCGCGAAGAACACGTACATGTCGGACGGCAACGTGAGGCTCCCCGTGGTGATCACGACCGCGATCGGTGGGGGCTACAGCGACGCGGCTCAGCACTCGCAGTGCCTGTACGGCACGTTCGCGCACATGCCCGGCCTGAAGGTGGTGGTGCCGTCGAACGCCTACGACGCGAAGGGCCTGATGATCGAGGCGATCCGCGACGACAACCCGGTGATGTTCTTCTTCCACAAGGGGATCATGGGATTGCCGTGGATGTCGTATTTCGAGGGCTCGACCAACGCGGTCCCCGACGAGGAGTACACGGTCCCGTTCGGGCAGGCCGCGGTTGCCCGCCACGGCGACGACGTGACGATCGTCACGCTCAGCCAGATGGTGCAGAAGGCGCTCGTCGCCGCCGACGAGCTCGAACGGGACGGCGTCAGCGTCGAGGTGCTCGACCTGCGCACGCTCGTCCCGCTCGACCGCGATGCGGTGGCATCGTCGGTCGCCCGGACGGGGCGGCTGCTGATCGCCGACGAGGACTACCTCAGCTTCGGCCTGAGCGGCGAGATCTGCGCGATCGTGGCCGAGCGGCTCGACAGCATCGACATGAAGGCGCCGGTGCGCCGACTCGCGGTTCCGGACGTCCCGATTCCATACAGCCGGCCGCTCGAGCGTCGCGTGATCCCGCAGGTCGACCACATCGTGTCCGCGGTGCGGGACATGGTCAAGACCAGCTCGTGATCGAGATCAGGCCGCCCGCCGACGTCTTCCGCGACGTCGACGAGGGGGTGGAGGGATTGCTCGAGGCGTGGCTCGTCGAAAAGAACGACCGCGTGGCCGCCGACCAACCGGTGGCCGACGCGGTCGTGATCAAGACGTCGTTTCAGGTCCTCGCGCCGTTCGCGGGCACGATCGCGGAGATCGTCGTCGGCAAGGGCGACACGTTCGCGGCCGGCGCGGTCCTGGCCAGGCTTGAAGCGGACTCCTAGGAGGCCCCTACTTGGGCGTCAGCGTGTAGCGAACCGTCTGTACGCGGATCATCCCGTCGCGGAACACGAACGTGTCGATGCCGTCCTCTGCCTTGACCTTGTCGGACTCCGCCTTCCATTCGAGCAGCAGGATGTCGTCCTCGAAGAGCATCGTCGGCAGCTCCCATTTGGCGCCGGGGAGGTCGCCGATGAGCTTCTCGAACCCCTGCCGGACTCCGTCCTTGCCGCGCAGAACGCCGTCCGGGGTGATGAAGATCGCGTCATCGGCGTAGTCGGCCACGATGCCTTCGAGATCCTCGGCCATCAGCGCCGCGCCGTGGTGTTCGAACACCTCCTGCGGGGTACGCACCGTCGTCGCCTCCATCGCTCTCTCCTCTCAGGAACTGTCGGTTTGCCGGTCGGGCGAGCATACCGCCGGGCCGAGCTCACAAGGCGCCGACCTCGAGCTGCCTGGTCATGTCGGTGGCCGCGTTGCCGATGTCGATCTGCCCGCAGGCGATCCCGTGGCGCCTGCCCTCGAGCGCGAGCGCCTTAGTCAAGCCCGTGATCCCGTACGGTCCGAACACGCCCGCGTTGTTCACGAGCAGGCCAACCCTTCCCGCGTCGCGGACCACCCGCTCGAACAGCCCGTCGACGCTGCCGGGGCGGGTCCCGGCATGAAGTACCTCCCGCGGGCGCGGGCGTTCGGCAAGCTGAAGGCGCTCGCGGGCGGTGCGGCGCTCGTCCGGGCCGAGCTGTAGCCCCGCTACGACGCCGCCATCGGATCCGGTTCGGACTCACGGCGGGTCCATCGGTCCTCGATGTGGCCGAAGTGCCAGATCGACAGCGCGATCGCCCACGTCGCGACGAACATTCCGGCGATCACGAACCCGAGCTCGTTGATGTTGACGTTGGCCACCCACCGCCAGAACGAGCCGTGCGCGCCGAGCTCTTCGGACAACAGGCCGGCGAGCTCGACCGTTCCGATCACGAGCGCGATCATCACCGACAGCCCCGTGATCGTGATGTTGTAGTACAGCTTGCGCGCGGGCTTGGAGAACGACCACCCGTACGCGAAGTTCATGAACGATCCATCGATCGTGTCGAGCAGGCTCATCCCGGCCGCGAACAGGATCGGCAGGCACAGGATCGCGTAAAACGGCAGGCCGGCGCCGGCCGCGCCCGCGGCCAGGAACAGCAGCGCGACCTCGCTGGCGGTGTCGAACCCGAGCCCGAACAGCAGGCCGATCGGATACATGTGCCACGACTTCGTGATCGTCCGGGTGCAGCGCCCGAGGATCCGGTTCATCAGTCCGCGCGAGTCGAGCTGCTCGTCCAGTTGCGCCTCGTCGAAGCTTCCGCTTCGCATCTCGCGGGACACCTTGATGATCCCGATCAGGATCACCACGTTGAGCGCGGCGATCACGTACAGGAACGTGCCCGAGACGCCCGTCCCGATCCAGTTGGTGACGTTGTGAAGCGTCGATCCGCCGTGCCGAACCTGGCCGCTGAGCGCGCGGATCCCGATCGCGAACAGGAACGACAGCGCGAACACGATCGTCGAGTGCCCGAGCGAGAACCAGAATCCGACGCTGAGCGGGCGCTGGCGCTCGGCCATCAGCTTGCGCGTGGTGTTGTCGATCGCCGAGATGTGGTCCGCGTCGAACGCGTGGCGCAGCCCGAGCGTGTAGGCGGTCAGACCGAGCCCGATGCTGAATCCACCCGACGGACCGAGGTGGTAATGGTGCGGGGCGACGAGCACGATCAGAATGAAGAAGCCGATCACGTGCAGCCCGATCACCGCGCCGGCCATGCCGGCGACCGCGCGCCACTCGCGTGCTGTCAGCTTCCCGTTCATGTCAGCGTGACCTCCGCGACCGCGGCGTCGGGCACCGTCACCACCGGTCCCGGGGTGCCGGCGCCCTCCCAGACGACGTACTCGCCGGCTGGGAGGCTGCCGAAGATCGCAGTGAGCTGCGAATGCTCCTGCGTCGTGCGTTCGTGCACGCCGGTATGGACGCGATGCCCGTGTCCGCCGAGCCGGCTGATCTCGATCTCGCGGCCGCGGAAGCGCTCACTCGGGTACAAGACGAGCGCCCCCGAACCCGGCCCGATGTCGAGCGCCACGCTGGCGCAGGCCGCCGCGGGCTCGAGCCTGCCGTGCTCCGTCGTCGTGGTCACCATGACTCACAGCGTCCCGAGCGGCGCGGTCTGGTATCCGCCCTGCGGCGTTCCCAGATAGGGGAACGTCGACAGGTACCCTCCGGCGACGCTCGCCGGGGTGAGCCCATCGGTGACCTCGCCTGCCGCCGCGTCGGGCTTGTAGCTGCTGTTGATCAGCGGGTAGGTCACTCCCGCGATCGCTCGCAGCTCGATCGCGACGACGTCGTCGGACACGCGTCGGCCGTTCGGGAATCCGGCCACGTCGCCTCCGAGCAACCCGAATATGTTCGGGTTCGAGGCCGGCGGGATCGCCATGTTCAGCCGCAGCATGTCGGCGAGGGTGCTTCCGGTGAAGTTCTGGAAGCCCGGTATGAGCCCGGCAGGGATTCCGGTCAGGAGGATCGCGACGAGGTCGGCACGCGGTGCGGTGAGGCCGCCCAGGTTGGGGAACACGCCCGGATACAGCACCGGCAGGAGCGTCGCGAGCTCCGGATGCTGCACTCCCGTGACGAACCGGCTGTCGGCCGCCGGCGGGAGCGAGTTCCACAGGTCCTTGAATCCCATCCCCACGAGGACCTCGTTGAACAGCGGGTTGCCGAGCCGCGACACCTGCGTCCACTCGCCGGCCGCCTGGACCTGGTCCGACCACGGCTCGCGGATCGCGGCGACCTGACGGTTGGCCGACGCCCACACGCCGACGACCGAGTCCTTTGACGACGGATCCGTCGGATTTGAGCCGTGGCGGGTCAACTCCGCCTTGGGAACCTTCAACGCGATCGTGTGCACGCTGAAGTTGTTGGTCCCGTTGACTCCCGGCGCGGCCGCCAGCATCGGAAGGCCGAACGTCGCGTGCGCGCCCTCGAACGGACGCAGGTTCCCCAGATCGAAGATCGACCCGAGATCGACGTAGAACCCCTCACGGCGCTGTCCCGCGAACACCGTCCGCCCGCCCGGCAGGCTGTGAATCGCCTGCGAGGCCAGCGTCTCGTAGTTCGGGGTGGACAGCACCCCTACGTTGCACGGCGGGCAGGCGAGGTTGGCGCCCAGCACCTGACGGCTGCCGTGCGTGATCTTCGTGGTCGTGAAGAACTGCTTGCGGTTCCAGTTCGCGCTGTCGATCGACAGAATCGGGCCGCTGTTGTAGAGGAACGAGTTCGGGTTGGCGACCTGCGTCTCGAACGCGAACTCGTAGACGATGTCGGCGTCGCCGTCACCGTCGTTGTCGATGTTGATCCGGTAGCGGACGTCCGGGCCGAACTCGAAGAAGTTCGGCCCTCCGAACGGCGCCTCGAGCGGCAGATAGTTGGCGATGAGCGTGACCGTGCTCGGGTCGTCGGGGCTGACGAACGCGTACAGGTCGGTGTTGTCGGCGACGGGATCGCGACTGATCGCCGGCGCTTCACGGTGGGATGACACTGAATATCTCCTCGAGAGAAGGGTGGTGGGTGGATCGTGGGTGCCGACGCCGGGTCAGCGCGCCGCGCGGGCGAGCCGGGCGGCGATCTTGCGATCGTGAAGCTTCACCTCGCGCTCGCCGGCCATCACCGAGATCTCGCCGGTGCCGGCGTCGCGGATGTAGGCGACGACCGGTCCGGATCCGGCGGCGGCCTTGGCATCGGCCTGCTCGGCGACGAGCGCGCCTACGACCGTCATGCCGGCGGCTGCGGCGGCAGAGCTCTTGACGAATCCGCGCCTTGTACTGTCACTCATGGTTTCCTCCGTAGTGGTCGGATTTTGACTGGACGGATCGGCGCGTGAATGAAGTCAGACGTGAGCTCCCGCTGGCCCACATCCGCCTCGCCCCCGCGCCCTCGCCATCAGTCACCTGTAATTCGCACGGCAGGCGAGAATGGATCACTCTGCTCGCGTGATTTCTTCTGAGCGCGGCGCTCGGCCACGCCGGCGAGCAGGACACCGAGCTCGAACAGGAGATACAGCGGCACTGTCTCCAGCAGCAGCGTGACCACGTCGCCCGGCAGCACCGCGGCGACCGCGCCGCACGCCAGCACCGCGTAGCGCCGGTTCTTGCGCAGGCGCCGCGGAGTGATGAAGCCGGCGCGGGTGACCGCCACGATCCCGACCGGGACCTGGAACAGGAAGCCCATCGCGACCAGCGTCGTCGCCGCAAACTTGTAGTACTGGTTCGCCTGCACGAGGACGTTGAACTGGTTGCTGTTGAAGTTCTGGAAGAAGCGCACCGCGGCCGGCAGCACGACGAAGTAACCGAACAGGACGCCGGCTGTGAACAGGAACGGGATCGACACCACCAGCGGGCGGACATGGCGCCGCTCGTGCGGATGCAGCGCCGGCATCAGGAACGCGTACGCCTGGTAGAGGACGAACGGCAGCGACAGGATCAGCGCGAACACGAGCGACACGGTCACCGTCGTGGTGAACGGCTCGCCGATCCCGAGCGTCACCGGCTTGTCACCCTCCGGGGGTACCGACAGCCGTCCGATGTCACGATCGAGGTTCGACGCCACATGGCGCAGCGCTGTGCTCGCGCTCGGATTCTGGTGCTGATCGGGCGAGTCGAGCACGTCCACCACGGCGTCGAGCTGGACCGCGACGTCGCGGGCGCTCTGGGCGACCGAGTAGGTGGCTCCGAGCGGCCCGTGCCCTGCCCGGACCTGCGCCTGGGTCTGATGGGCGAGCGGCCGATCGACGAGACGCAGGAGCCGGTTGTTCTGCCAGAAGCAGAAGCCGAACGCAACCCCGATCACCACGAGCGACGCGATCAGGCGCGTGCGCAGCTCGTCCAGATGACCGACCGTGCTCAAACGATCTTGATGCTCGACCGTCCGCACCGCGGTTCGGATCGCGCTCAGCATCTGCTCGGCCCCAGCTCTGGTTATTCGGCCGGCGGCGGGGTCAGCTCGCCGTGGCTCCGGCTCGCCTCTTCACCGGTCAACGCGTCGCGGAAGCCGCGCATGCCCGATCCAAGCGAGCGGCCCAGCTCGGGCAGGCGCTTGGCGCCGAACACGAGCAGCACGAGTACAAGCAGGAAGGCGAGGTGAATGGGGTTGTCGAGGCTCATTGGCTACTCCCGAGGTCGTTGACACCCCCCTTTACGCGCCGGCGCTGCAGCCGGATCACTCGCGTTGGTGATCCGGATGCTCGACAGCTCCGTAAGCGTTCACGTGCTTCTGCAATCGCGCCGCTTCTTCTCACCGGATCTGCGCGACGTGGCCGACGAGGAGCTGATGCAGCTCTCCTACGACGGCGACGCGCGCGCATTCGAGGTGATCTTCGACCGTCATGGGAGCGCTGCGTTCTCGCTCGCCTACCGGATGTGCGGGCGCCGAGCGCTGGCGGAGGAGATTGTGCAGGAGGCGTTCATGTCGCTGTGGCGCAGCTGCGCGCGTTACGACCGCACTCGAGGCAGCGTCAGGTCGTGGGTGCTGCGGGTCGTGCACAACCGGGCGATCGATACGTTCAGGCGCGAGCTCTCGACCGCCGGGCACGACGTGCCCGACGACTGGATCAGCGACGTCCTCCCCGCCCGCGAGCGGACCGACGAGGAGGCCGAGCGCCGCAACGACGCGCGGCTCGTCCGAACCGCGCTCGAGGGCCTCCCGCCCGATCAGCGCCAGGTGATCGAGCTCGCGTACTTCGGTGGCTTCTCGCACACCCAGATCGCCGAGGCCCTCGGGTTGCCGGCCGGGACCGTCAAGGGACGGATGCGGCTCGCGCTGAGCAAGCTGAGGATCGCGCTCGGCGAGCCCGCGGGGGTGCTTCCGTGACCGGTGAGCAACGCGCCTGCGGGAACGATGCCGCGCCGTTCGTGCTCGGCGCGCTCGAGCCCGACGATGCGCGCGCGTTCGCCGACCACATGGCGAGCTGCGCGGTGTGCCGAGATGAGGTGGCCGCGCTGACGCCAGTGATCGACGCCTTGCCATCGTCGGCCCCGCGCTACGAGGTGAGCGGCGCGCTCCGCCGGCGCGTGATGCAGCAGGTCCGAGCCGAGCCGAGGGCATCGACGGCCCGCCCTCACCGCAAGCGATCGTGGTCGCTTCGCTCGGCGCCGGCACCCCGGCGGCGGGCGATCGCCGCGGCCCTCGGGCTCGCGCTCGCGCTTGTCGCGATCGCCACGGCCGTGCTCGGAAGCGGCTCGCGCTCGCGTGTGATCCAGGCGAGCGTCGGCCGTGCCCAGCTCCGCATCGCCGGCAGCCACGGCGAGCTGATCGTCGACCGCCTGGAACCCGCTCCGCCCGGTCGGGTCTACGAGCTGTGGCTCCAGCGCGGGACGCGAGCGCCGGCGCCCAGCACCCTGTTCGCGGTGACCTCGCGCGACACGGCCGACGTCGGCGTACCGGGCCAGTTGGCTGGGATAACGCGCCTGCTCGTGACGGTCGAGCCCGCGGGAGGAAGCCGCGTGCCCACGACCCGCCCGGTGATCGTCGCGAGGCTGACCTGACTGATCCAAATCGTCGTCGGTGACGTAAGAGTGACTGCAACCAACCTGATCGGAGCAAGCCATGATGGGACTCGACAATCCAATGCACATCGCCTTCCTGCTCGTGCTCCTGCTGCTGGTGTTCGGTGCCAAGCGGCTGCCGGAGATGGGACGCTCGCTCGGTGCCGGCCTCCGCGGGTTCAAGGAGTCGATCAGCGGCGAGACCGGGGTCACGCACGCCGAGATGACGCGCATTGCCGGAGCGCCCGGGATGCCGACGGCCGCCGAGACGACGCGCATCGCCGGCACGCCCGTGATGCCGACGGCCGCCGAGACGGCCGCCGAGCCCGCTCCCGTCCGGCCGGCCGCGCAGTAGCCGAGGCTGGCGTCCGGTTCGGGCTCCGGGTTACGGGATCCGGACGTCCCTGTTCGCGGCGGCCTTGCGCCGCTGCCTATCGGTGAGGTCGGATTCGCGGACGAGCTTCACGAGCGACCAGTGATGCCCGACTGGGCAGCGCTGGAACCTGCGCGAGCCGAGCCGCACCGACTTCACCGATGCCCCGGGAAGCCAGATCGTCGTGAATAGGTGGCCCTTTCCGCACCGAACCACGACGTTACCCCCGATCCGGTAGCCGTGCCGCCAGATCGGGATCGTCTCCGCCACGAGCGAGGCGGCGAGGATCCCGAACCACTTGCGACGCCGTTTTCCTCCCGACGCCGCCGAATCGCTGCTCTTGTCCACGGAACTCCTCCCAGAATCAGGAATGGTCGCATACATGATAACGGATGCGACAGTACGTGCTCGACTCTGGCGCCGAGGATCGGACCGTCCGGTGCGGCGTCGCCAAGCGCGCGGAGGTCCGCCTGGCGCAGCGGCCGTTCCCACACGAACAGCTTGTCGCGGACTCGCCACGAGACGTTGCCGCGGGAGATGCGCTCGGTCGTCTCCGGGAGCGCTAGCGCGATCCGCCGCACGTCGTCCCAACCGGCCACGCGCTCAGCCGACGGTCGGGGCCGGAGTCTCGGCCGGGGCCGGGGTCTCAGGCAGGACCCGGGGCTCGGCCGGCGCCGGGGTCTCGGCCGGCACCGGGGCCTCGACCGGCGCCGAAGCCGCGCGGTCCGGCCGCGCCCACACTCCTCGCTCGTGGAGCAACTCCACCTGCTTGCGCGTCACCTCGTCGCGGTACTCGGCGTGCGTGTACGGCATCCGCTCGAGGTACAGGTTCTTCGGGTAGATGGGCTGCTCGTAGACGAGCTGGTACTGCTCGGTGGTGAGGTCCTTCATCCAGTTGTCCCACTGCGCGGTCTGGCGGAAATGCCTCAGTGCCTCGACGTCGATCGTGCCGCCGATCCAGGTCGATCCGGCGCCGTACGGGACCTCGGTGCTCTGTGGTCGTGAGCGACTCTAGCCACATCCCGACCGCCCGATGACGCGCAGGTCTATTTCCCCAAATGGGGTCTCGCCACCGGCAAGGACGCGATCGGCCGCCTGTTCGGGGACGTCGGCGCCACGATCGAGCGAATCGTCCACAACTACGCGAACTTCAACTGGATCATGACCGGAACCGACATGTTCGCCTGCGAGGGGACGAGCTACGGCGAGCATCAGGACGGCGAGTGGCGAGCGGGCGTCGCTCATGCGGGACGCTGGTGCGACGTGTTCGAGGTGAGCGAATAGCTACCCTCAGCTGCTCCAAGACTCATACAAGGGAGTGGCATGAGACATAGTGAAGCCATCGCGAAGCAGATCCAGGCCCGGATCGCGGAGCTGAAGAGCGAGATCGAAGTCAACGAGCGCGCGCTCGAAGCGCTACGCGGGCAACAGGGCGACGGCGCGCGTGCCGCGGCCAGCTCGAACGGGCGCCGCACAACCACCCGCCACGCTCGCGCCATCGCCCCCAAGCGCCCTCGCCGCGCTCGCACCGCATCCGCGGAGGCGGTGTTCGACGCGCTCAAGGACGGGCAGGATCAGGCTTCGGGGATCGCGAAGCAGTTCGGCGTGTCGCCCGAGGTCGTACGTAACCGGCTCCAGCAGCTCGAAGAGGCGGGACGGGTCAGCCGCACGGGCAACCGGCGCTCGACCCGCTGGCGCAGCCACGCAAGCTAGCGCGACACAGCACACGACGGGGACGGCAGAACGTGTTCACAACCGGGGAGCCCGTCGGCGGCCTCTCGATGATCCTCCCGGCCGCAGCCGGCTGATCCGGCCGCGCCGGCGATCGGCCCTCAGCGACCGATGCCGAGCAGCCGCTCGGTGACCTGATCGCGGACGCCGCCGAAATACTTTTCGAGCACGCGCGCGAACGCCGGATTGTCCGGATCGGCGTTGGCGAACAGCGTCATCGACGAGCCCAGCTTCATCGCGTCGATCCCGCCGAAGATGTCCTCCGCGGACCGCCCGTCGAGTTCGGCCACGACCCGGGCGCACTCGATCAATCGCGGCCCGAGCACCCGGTGGACGAGGTAGGCCTGTGCCTCCTCGAGCGACGAGATCGCATATGTCCGCGACATCGAGCTCTGCCCGAGCCCCGCGATCTGGGGGAACACAAACCACATCCAGTGGCTTCGCTTGCGTCCTGCGCGCAGCTCCTCAACCGCCGCCGCGTAGGTTCCCGCCCGGTTCTGCGCGGACACGAACCGCTCCAGTCCGTAGGGATCGGTCATTGTCGAGGCCTCAAACCTAGCGCGAGGCCGACCCATACGATGTGTGGATGCTCGAGCACGAACGGGTGTCGATCGCCGGTCCCGCGAGCAACCAACTCGCCGACGACACCGACGCCGATGTCGAGGCGGCGTTCGCCACCGCCGAGGAGCGCTCGATCACACCGCTCGCCTCCGCCCGGCAGGTCGCGCACGAGCGGCTCGCGGCTGCGTGCCGCCCGCGGGCAAGCGAGGCACGATGAGCTCCGCCAAGCCCCCCGCCCCAGACGACAACCCGTGGACCGTCGACCACACATCGAGCAACGGCGCCACCGCCGACGTGCCCAGCAGCCGTCCGGCCGGCGCGCCCAGCCGGCTCGTGGTCCTCGGCTACATCACCGCGGTGGCGCTTCCACTGCTCGGTCTGATCGTGGGCGTCGTCGTCGCCACCCGCCCTAACCGGGCGACGTCGAAGCACGGGACCTGGATCATCGGGCTGAGCATCGTCGGATCGATCGTGTGGGCGCTGGTGTTCGCCTCCGGGGTCCTCACGTCGACGACCAACGACATGGGCTACTGACCTAAGCAGGGCCGCGGAGCCGGGCGTCGAACACCGTGCCGACGCCTTGGGGCGAGGGAGGCACGACCTGTAAATACGGACCAGGAGGATCAGATGCCCGAGACGACGACGAAGCCCGTCAGGCGCCGTGTCCGGACGGCTAAGCCGAAGCCGGCGGCACCGCGGCCCGAACCTACGCACGCCGAGATCTCCGAGCGCGCGTATTTCATCCATGTCGAGGAAGGTGGACGCGACGAACTCGCGAACTGGCTGCGCGCCGAGAGCGAGTTGGCTGCTGCTGCCTGAGTCAACTAGTCGGAACGCCGAGGTGGTCGCACGGACGCGACCACCCAAGCGGGCCGGACCTGCGTGGTCGTGGCCCAGCTGACATTTGTCACCGCGAACTGGTCGCCTCGCTGTATCCGCACCCGCTCGAGGTCGACGACGCGCTCGCGCCTGCGGACAGCTTGGTGGTCCGGCGATCGGCCAGCTCCGAGCACCTGCTCGGCCATACGCTGACGACGATCACGGTCAAGGCCGGCCTCGCGCGCCACTTGGGCGAGACCGACCCGGCCCGGTCGCAACAGGAGATCGCCGAGGTCGAGGATCTCGCCCGCCGATCGCTCGCCGACGTGCGCGCCGCGGTCGCCAAGACCGGATCGCGCAACCGGACGGAGGCGGTGAGGAGCGCGGACGAGCGCGGCTGGCTCTGAGCGGGCCTGCGCCTGGGGTCGACCTCCGCGAAAGGGTAGCCCGTAGGCGATGAACGAGATCGTTGCACTGATCGTGCTCGCGGCATGCCTGGCCGCCGCCGTGGCGCGACCGCGGTGGGCGCCGGACTGGGCGGTCGCGGCGGGCGGTGCGGTGCTGCTCGTGGCCGTCGGGGTGTTGAGCCTGAGCGGCGCCCGGTCGGCGATCAGCGGGCTCGGGCCCACGGTCGGCTTCCTCGCGGCGTTGCTGGTGCTGGCCGATGGCTGCCGGCGCGCGGGGATGTTCGACGCGCTCGGCGCCTGGATGGCGATCGGCTCCCGGGGCCGTCCCGTCCGCCTGCTGGCGATGGTGTTCGTGTGCGCGTCCTGCACCACGGCGGTGCTGAGCCTCGACGCGACGGTCGTGCTGCTGACCCCGATCGTGTTCGCGACCGCGGCGCGGCTGCGCACGAACCCCCGCCCGCACGTGTACGCGTGCTCTCACCTCGCGAACAGCGGGTCGCTGCTGTTGCCTGTCTCGAACCTCACGAACCTGCTCGCGTTCCGGGCGAGCGGCTTGTCGTTCACGCGTTTCGGCGGGCTGATGGCGCTCCCGTGGCTGGTCGCGTTGGTGATCGAGTGGCTCGTTCTGCGCCGCTCGTTCGCCGGCGATCTGCGGCACTCGGGACTCGGCTCCACCGGTCCCGTCGACCGGCCGGAGCTCCCGGCATTCGCGCTCGCCGTGGTGGGGTTGACCCTCGTCGGGTTCGCGCTCAGCTCGCTGGTCGGGGTCGCACCCGTATGGATCGCGGCCGCCGGCGCGCTCGTGCTCGCGCTCCGTGAGCGTCCCACCCCCAAGCAGCTCGTCGGCGCGGCCGAGCCGGCGTTTCTGGTGTTCGTGCTCGGCCTGGGGATCGTCGTCCACGCCGCGAGCGTGCACGGCCTGACCAGCGCCGTCGACGACCTCCTCCCCCGCGGCACCGGGCTCGGCGCGCTGCTCGCGATCGCCGCGATCAGCGCGGTCGCCGCCAACCTCGTGAACAACCTGCCCGCGACGCTCATCATCCTGCCGGTCGCCGCGACCAGCGGTCCGGGTGCGGTGCTCGCGATGCTCATCGGAGTCAACGTCGGTCCGAACCTCACCTACGTCGGGTCGCTGGCGACGCTGCTCTGGCGCCGGATCGTCCACGCCCACGATCAAGCGACCGACATGGGCGAGTTCACGCGCCTCGGGGCGCTCACGGTTCCCCCGGTATTGGCGTCATGCACGGTCGCGTTGTGGTTGGCTCTCAAGGTGATCTGATGCGCGCCGTGGTCTGGATATCGGAGGGCACCTGGGAAGGTTGCGTGGACCGGGCCCAGGCGATCCTCCCCGAGGACGCCGACGTCACTCTCCTGCACGTGGCTCCGAGCGACGTGGAGGAGATCGCCTCGCATGGCGCAGCCCGCCTGCTGGGCCGCCACCCGCCGCCGCCGCCCGGCCCGCCGCTGCGAGCGATCGCCGACGAGGAGGCCCATGCCCTGCTCGAGGCGGCACGGGCTCGGCTCGGGCGTCCCGCCGGGACCGACTCGCGGCGAGGCAGGATCGAGCGCGAGGTGCTCGAAGCGTGCGCCGGCGCCGACCTGCTGATCCTCGCGCGCGACGGCGAGCCCCGCCTCGGGCCCAAGAGCCTCGGTCCCCGCACCCGGTTCGTCCTCGACCACGCCCCGTGCCAGCTGCTCCTGGTGTGGCCCGAGGAGGCTCCGGGACTCGACACGCTGAGGCTCCCGCCGCACCTCAGGTAGGTACCGTCGCCGCCGCCTACCCGAGCGAGCTGATCCGCGCGACGAGTAGCTCGCGGAAGCCATCGGCGTCGATGCCGACCGCGACGCTGCAGTTCCGCTCCCAGCCGCTCAGGCCGGAGACGTCGGTGTGTGTGCGCCCGCGCGAGAGCTCCGGGCCGGTGTCGACGACCACGCCGAGGTGCTTGGTGGTGAGCAGGCCGCGGTCGATGACATGCGCCACCGCCACCGCGTCGTGCACCGGCGCACCGTCCCACCCGTATCGATCCCGGTGGTATCTCGCGTAGAAGCCGAACAGGTCGGCGACGAGCTTCCCGGCCCGGCCCGCGCCCCTGAGCCGCTCCACGTCCAGCGGCATCAGCAACGCCTGGTGGGTGACGTCGAGCCCGACCATCGTGAGGTCGAGCCCGCTCGAGAACACGCGATGGGCTGCCTCGGGATCGGCCCAGATGTTGAACTCGGCGGCCGGGGTCACGTTGCCCTCGCCGACCGCGCCACCCATCAGAACGACTCGCTCGACTCTGGTCGTGAGCTCCGGATAGCGCGCGAGGAACAGCGCGATGTTCGTGAGCGGCCCGGTGGGAACGAGCGTTACCGGGCGGACCCGTTGCCGCAGCGTCGCCGCGATCCAGTCGATCGCGTGCATCGGCTCCGGCTGGCGCGATGGCGGCGGCAGCTCCGGACCGTCTAGCCCCGTCTCGCCGTGCACCTCCGCGGCGACGTGCCGGTCCCGGAGCAGCGGCCGATCGGCACCGGCGGCAACCGGGACCTCGGCGCGGCCGACATGGTCGAGCACGCGGATCGCGTTCGCGGTCGTCCGCTCGAGCGTCTGGTTGCCGGACACCGTGGTCACGCCGAGCAGCTCCAGCTCGGGGCTCGCGAGCGCCAGCAGCAGCGCGACCGCGTCGTCGTGGCCCGGATCGCAGTCGAGGATAATCTCGGTCATTGCAGCGCCCACCCTAGACTGCCGCTCCTGGCCACGCGTCGCAGTCGCATCGCACCGGTCCCTTTCGACCCGCCAGGCGTCGGGCCTACGCTGAGGTTCCGATAGTCGGCATTCCACGTATCCGGTAGGCTCCGCGCATGAGCGATACCGCCAACAATATGGACCTTTATGACATCCCGCAGGACCTCCTGGATTTTCGCGACCTCGTCCGTCGGCTCGCCCAGGAGCAGATTGCGCCGCGCGCGGGCGAGATCGACCGCGCCGCCGAGTACCCATGGGACGTTCGGCGCTTGCTGGCCGAACAGGACGTGCTCGCGCTGCCGTTCGGAACCGAGTACGGCGGCACGGGCACCGGGACGCTGATGCTCCAGATGGCGGTCGAGGAGATCGCCAAGGTCTGTGCGAGCAGCGCCCTGATCCTCATGCTTCAGGAGCTCGGGTCCCTGCCGATCTCGCTGTTCGGCTCTCGGGAGCTCAAGGACCAGTGGCTTCCGCGGTTCGCCACCGGCGAGCTCGCGCCGGCGTTCGCGCTCAGTGAGCCGGAGGCGGGCTCGGACCCGGCCGCGATGCGGACGACCGCGGTCCGCGACGGCGACGAGTGGGTCCTCAACGGGGCCAAGAACTGGATCAGCAACGCCGGCATCGCCGACGTATACGTGGTGTTCGCGAAGACCGACCGCGAGGGCGGCCGCAGCTCGGCGTTTCTCGTCGAGGCAGACCGTCCGGGGTTCTCGATCGGCAACCTCGAGCACAAGCTCGGGATCAAAGGATCGCCGACCGGCTCGCCCGTGCTCGAGGACGTGCGCATCCCGAGCGGCAACCTGATCGGGCAGGAGGGCAAGGGCCTCGGCGTCGCGCTCGGGACGCTCGAGCGGACGCGTCTCGGCGCGGCGGCACAGGCGGTCGGGATCGCCCAGGGCGCCACCGACTATGCGAACGACTACGCGAAGCAGCGGATCGCCTTCGGCAAGCCGATCAACCAGCTCCAGGGCATCCAGTTCAAGCTTGCCGACATGGAGACCGGGACGGCGGCGGCGCGCGAGCTGCTCTACAAGGCCTGCGCCCTCGTCGATCGCGGTGTGCCCGGAGTCGGCAAATACACGTCGATGGCGAAGCTGTTCGCCTCCGACAACGCGATGCGCGTCACCGTAGAGGCGATACAGGTGCTCGGTGGATACGGATACGTCAACGACTACCCCGTCGAGCGCATGATGCGCGACGCCAAGATCACCCAGATCTACGAGGGCACCAACGAGATCCAGCGGCTCGTGATCGCACGGGCCATGTCGCGCTGACCGCGTGTCCGAGAGAAGTCTGAGAACGACCGGGTTCAGCCCGATCCGGTCGTCGCCGAACACGAGAGCGCCGGCGACACGGCCAGAAATGAGTGAACGACCGATAGTATGAAGGGCACTATAAGTTCAAGCGCGCACGCGTTGCCGGCCGACGCCTGTGCGACGCTCGTCCGCCTGGATGTCGACCTCTCTCCCGTTCGATCCAATCGCCGAAGCCGCCCGTCAATGGACCAAGCACTGGGGCGCGCAGACGACCTCGCCGATGCGTGCGGTCACGTCGATCATGCGCGCGCATCAGATCCTGATCGGTCGCCTCAACGAGGCGCTCGCGCCGTTCGACCTGACGTTCGCGCGGTACGAGGCGCTGATGCTGCTCTACTACAGCCGCACTGGCTCGCTCCCGCTCGGGAAGATGGGAGACCGACTCCAGGTGCACCGCACGAGCGTGACCAACCTGATGGACGGTCTCGAGCGCGAGGGCCTCGCCGAGCGCTCGCCGCATCCGACCGACCGTCGCACGACGCTCGGGACGATCACGCCTCGCGGCCGTGAGGTGGCCAAGAAGGCGACCCGTGTGCTGAACCAGTCCGAGTTCGGCACCGCCCCGGTGCCCGAGCGCGACCTCGACGTGATCAGCGACAAGCTCATGAGCCTCCGCGTGGCTGCCGGCGATTTCGAGACGTAGCTCCGCTCGATGCCGGTCGCGGCCGATCGCGTCGTTAGCGGCTCGCTCCGACGCCGGCGCCTCGAGCGCGGCCGCGCAGACGTGGCCGATTCGGCAGCCGCGGAAGGACCCTGTCCTGGTCTCCTACAACGACCACAGCCATCTCGAGGAGGCGGGCGACGAGCTTGTGAGCTACCGCTGAGGAGTCCCGCCTCTCGAGGCGTCGACGTGGGCGGGTCAGTCGCCGGTGTCGTACTTGAAGGAGATGGCGAGCCGAACCCGGTAGCTGACGACTCCGCCGTTCTCGATCGTGACGTCCTGACGGACGACCTCGGCCACACGGAGGTCCCGGACGGTCTTCGCCGCGGTCTCCACGGCACTGCGCGCGGCCGCTTCCCACGATTCGCTGCTGACGCCGATTACCTCGGTGACGCGATACACGCTGTCTGCCATGGTGTGCCTCCTCGCTAGGAGATAGGGCTGGGCTTAACGCCGGGCAGCCTATAGGTGAGATTTCGATGTAGTCAACTCTCGTTCGGAACAGCCGTCAGCGCCAGGGTGGGGAGACGTGGCGGCCCAGGTGTGATGGAATCACTCGCGGTCGGGCCAGCGGTCGCGTCCAGAAAGGGAGATCGGCGAATGGAAGATGACATCCTGGCGGTGGCTCGCGAGCAGGTGCTCGAGCGCGGCGTTCCGCTCGACGAGTCCCAGGCGCTGGCCGTGCTCGAACTTCCCGACGATCGCGTCGTCGACGCGCTCGCCGTCGCGCACGAGGTGCGGATGCGCTGGTGCGGGCCGGCGGTCGAGGTCGAGGGCATCGTGTCGATCAAGACGGGCGGCTGCCCCGAGGACTGTCACTTCTGCTCGCAGTCGGGACGGTTCGAAACGCCCGTGCGCGCGGTGCGCCTGGACATCCCCGCGCTCGTACGCGCCGCGCACGAGACCGCGGCCAGCGGGGCGACCGAGTTCTGTCTGGTGGCCGCGGTCCGCGGCCCCGACGAGCGTCTGATGGCGCAGGTGCGCGACGCGGTGGAGGCCATCAACGCCGTGGTCGAGATCAACATCGCCTGCTCGCTCGGGATCCTGACCCGAGCTCAGGGAGAGGAGCTCGCCGCGCTGGACGTGCACCGCTACAACCACAACCTCGAGACCGCCCGGTCGTTCTTCCCGGAGGTCGTCACCACCCACACCTGGGAGGAGCGGATGGAGACGCTCGAGCTCGTGCGCGAGCTGGGTATGGAAGTCTGCTGCGGCGGCATCGTCGGCATGGGTGAGACCGTCGATCAGCGCGCCGAGTTCGCCGGCCAGCTCGCCGCGCTCGCCCCGGACGAGGTCCCGCTCAACTTCCTCGACCCGCGCCCGGGCACGCCGTTCGCGGAGCTACCGGTGCTCGACGATCAGGACGCGCTGCGGGCGATCGCGGCCTTCCGCCTCGCGCTGCCGCGCACCGTGCTGCGCTTCGCGGGTGGCCGCGAGCTCGCGCTCGGCGACGACGGCACGCGCCAGGGCGTGCTCGGCGGGATCAATGCGATGATCGTCGGCAACTACCTCACGACCCTCGGCCGCTCGCCGGAGCACGATCTCGATTTGCTCTCGGAGCTCTCGATGCCGGTCAAGCGCCTCTCGCAGACCCACTGACCGAACCACCCCAGCACTGCGACGGGTGCGGCCGCCCGGCCTCCGAGGAGGGGCACGAGCGCTGCCGCGAGCGCCGGCGCACATCGGACCCGCCGCGCTACTGCGCCGTGTGCGGCCGCAAGCTCGCGGTCCAGGTCCTCCCGTTCGGGTGGACAGCCGAGTGCGTGCGCTGCGGCCCGCTCGGCGCCGGCGAAGATCCGCCGGCCTGATCTCAGCTGACCTCAGGGCTCCCACCAGCGATCGACACCCAGGTACGCCCCCGGGTCCAGCTTCACGAGCTGAACCCGGCGCTCGAGCGGCGATGGGAAGCGGGCGGCCGGTGATCGGCGGTCACGACTGCTCCTTGTCGGCGGAGGCGTGGAGTCTACCAAATGATTGGTAGCTCCTGTATGGTGCGCCCATGGAAAACAGCGCCGCCGATCAGACGCCGGTTTCGATCCTCGGCGCCACCGGAGACCTCGGCTTCGGACTGGCGCTTCGACTGTCGCGCGAGGGCGTGCCCGTCGTGATCGGGTCCCGCAGCGCCGAGCGCGCTGACGCCGCGGCGCAGCGAGCCCGCGAGAGCCTTCCGGACGCCCGCATCGAGGGGATGACCAACGACCACGCGATCGAGCGCACCGAGGTGATCGTGCTGAGCGTGCCGTTCGCGTCCCATGCGGAGACGTTGAAGGGGCTGGCCTCGAGCTTCCGCGCGGGGCAGATCCTCGTGGACGCCACCGTCCCGCTGGCGACGGCGCTCGGCGGCAAGCCAACGGCAACGATCGGCGTATGGCACGGGTCCGCCGCGCAGCAGGCCAAGGCGCTCGTGCCCGACGGCGTCCGGGTCGTCTCCGCGCTTCACACGGTCAGCGCCGCGACGCTGACCGATCTCGGGCACGAGCTCCACGAGGACGTCCTGATCTGCGGCGACCACCGCGAGGACAAGCGCCGCGTCGCCGAGATCATCGAGCGCGTCCCGGGTCTTCGCTGTATCGACTGCGGCAGGCTCGAGCTCTCACGCTTCACCGAGCAGCTGACTCCGCTCCTGATCTCGATCAACGGCCGTTACAAGACGCACGCCGGCATCCACATCGTCGGCATCCCGCAACGAGAGGCAGCCACGCACACCACAGACCCGACGCCGCCTAAGAACAGAGACAAATCGATGCCAGCCTCGACGCAAAACGAGTCCGCATGCAGGAAGCTTCGGCCCCGGAGCAACCGGTAGGCACCGTGGAGGCCTTGCACCGGCCGCGCAAGCGCCGCGATCAAGAGGTCATCGACGCAGCCGCCAAGGTGTTCTACGAGCGCGGCTTCGCCGACGCCTCGGTTCAGGACGTCGCCGACGAGCTCGGGATCCTCAAGGGCAGCCTCTACCACTACATCGAGACCAAAGAGGATCTGCTGTTCCGGCTACTCGAGGACCTGCACGACGAGGTGCAGGCGATCCTCGAGGAGGTCGCGGCGGTCGAAGGGCTCAAGCCACTCGAGCGCCTCGAGCTGTACATCCGCAAACAGGTGCTGTTCAACCTCGAGAACCTGCGGCGCGTCGCCGTCTACTACAACGACTACGAGCGCCTGAGCCCCGACCGTCGCGCCCAGATCGTCGCCCGCCGCCGGCTGCACGAGCGCTACGTGACCGAGGTGATCGAGGAAGCGCAACAAGCCGGCGACGCCAACCCCGAGCTCGACGCGCGCCTGCTCAGCAACTTCATCCAAGGCGCGTTCATCTGGACCTACCGGTGGTACCGCCCGGGCGGCAAGATCAGCCGCGACAAGGTCGCGGACACCTGCGCCGAGTTCGCGCTCCGCGGCGTGGTCGGCGCGAGCCCGGCGAGGACATGATCAGCGACCTGCTGGCCGGCGCCGACGGCGATACGCTGTCCGATCATGAGATCACGTCCATCTGCCGACCGGTTCGACATCACGCGAGCCCCGAATCCGCACATCGCGTTCGGCAAGCGGATCCATGCGTGCATCGGAGCCCAGCGCTCGCGGCTCGAGATGCGTCTCGCGCTGGCCAGCGTCGTGAAGCGGCTGCCGGGCCTGCGTTTCGCCGAGGCCGAGCCCGAGCTGCGGTGGGTCCCCAGCCTGGCGTCCCGCGGCCTCGAGACGCTGCGGGTCGCCCACGACGCCCAGGCGTAGGTGGCGGAGCCGGTTCGGATCTGCGTCGTCGGATCAGGTCCAGCCGGGTTCTATGCGGCGGGCCACCTGCTGACGGGCGCCGGCGACCGCGAGCTGTCGCTGGACATGCTCGATCGCCTGCCGACCCCGTTCGGGCTGGTGCGCTCCGGCGTCGCCCCCGATCACCCGAAGATCAAGTCGGTCACCCGGGTGTTCGAGAAGACCGCCGCGCACGCTCAGTTCCGGTTCTTCGGCGGAGTCGATTTCGGTACGGACGTAACCCGCGAGGAGCTGCGCTCGCGCTATCACGTGATCGTCTACGCGACCGGCACCGCGGCCGACCGCCCGATGGGAATCCCCGGGGAGGACCTCGCAGGCAGCGTTGCCGCCACCGACTTCGTCGGCTGGTACAACGGCCACCCCGATTACGCCGACCTCGAGTTCAACCTGAGCGCCGAGCGGGCGGTCGTGGTCGGCAACGGCAACGTCGCGCTCGACGTCGCCCGGATGCTGATGCTCCCCGCGAAGGAGCTCGCGATCACCGACACCGCCGACCACGCGATCGCGACGCTGCTCGAAAGCGCGGTGCGCCACGTAGTGGTCCTCGGACGGCGGGGACCCGGGCAGGCGGCCTTCACCAACCCGGAGCTGCGCGAGCTCGCCGACCTCGAGGGCGTCGACATCGTCGTCGATCCGGTCGAGCTCGAGCAGGCGCTCGCGATCCCCGATCCCACGATGGATCCGACCGCGACCCGCAACGTCGAGATCCTCCGCGGCTACGCTGAAAAGGGCCCGACGGGCGCGTCTCGCCGGATCGAGTTCCGCTTCCTGCGCTCGCCCGTCGAGCTGCTCGGCGACGATCGCGTCCAGGCGGTCCGGATCGTGCACAACGAGCTGGTCCCGGGCCCGAACGGAGCCCTGCGCGCTCGGCGCACCGACCGCGAGGAGACCATCGACGCCGGCCTGGTCGTGCGCGCGATCGGATACCGCGGCGTCCCGCTCCCCGATGTCCCGTTCGACGAGCAGCGCGGGACGATCGCCAACGACAGCGGGCGCGTGATGCAGGACGACGCCCACGCGGTCGGTGAGTACGTCGTCGGCTGGATCAAGCGCGGGCCGTCGGGGGTGATCGGGACGAACAAGAAGGACGCCCAGGAGACCGTCAACTGCGTCCTCGCGGACGTCGACGCGAGCCGCATGCTCACGCCGGATCCGGGCACGACCGATCTCGAGGACCTGCTGGCCGACCGGCATCCCGGTGTCGTGACCTACGACGGATGGCAGCGCATCGATACCCACGAGCGGTCGCTCGGCGAGCCCGCGGGACGGCCACGGGTGAAGCTCACTGCGGTCGGGGAGATGCTGCGGATCGCCGCGGAAGACGACGCCTGTTGCTAGTGCTCGTCGAGCAGGCCGCGCTTGCCCGCGGCGTAGGCGACCTCCGCCCGGCTGTGAACGCCGAGCTTGCGCATCACGTTGCGCACGTGGAACTTGGCCGTGCTCTCGCTGACGAAGATCCGGGCGCCGATCTCGCGGTTGGTCAGCCCGCTCGCGATCAACCTCGTGACCTCCCGTTCGCGGTCGGTGAACGCGGGCTCGGTCGAGGCGTGCTCGCCGGCGACCAGCGCCCTGACCATGGCCGCGCTGCGGCCGTCGAACGCCGAGCCGCCGCGCGACACCGCGCGGATGATCCGGACGAGCTCGACGACATCGACCTCCTTGAGCACGTATGCCTTGGCGCCGCGCCGGAGCGCCTGATTCAGCAGATCCTCGTTCAGAAACGTCGAGAGGATCACGACGTTGGAATCCGGCTGGCGCTCGAGGATCTCGCTGCACAGCTCGAGCCCGTCCGCGTCGTTGTCGGCGCTCAGCTTGAGGTCGAGCAGGACTATGTCCGGCTTGGCCCGGTCGAGCGCGCGCAACGCCTCGCTTCGACCGCTCGCTTCGGCCACGACCGAGACGTCGGGCTCGAGCTCGAGGATCGATCGCAGACCGCGACGGACGATCGCGTGATCGTCGACCAGGAGCACACGGGCGGGCGCCGCGACGCCCTCAGGCGACCCCGACCGTGCCACCCACCGGTACCTCAACCGTGAGCTTCACGCCGCCACCGCGGCGGCGTTCGAACGACGCGGTTCCGCCCAGCCGGCGGACCCGGTCCGCGATCCCCGCGAGCCCGAGGTGATCGCCCGAAGGGTGCGCCGAGAGAAGGCGCCGCTGGAGCTTCCCGGGCTGGCCGCAGCCGTCGTCGGCCACCGCGAGTGAAACGACGTCGGGCTCCCACCTCAGCGTCACCCACGCGTGACCGGCGTCTGCATGACGGACGACGTTGGACAGCGCTTCACGGGCGATCTGGATGAGCGCGTGCTGGGTCGCGGCCGCGACCGGACGCGTCTCCCCGTATGCCCGAAGCCCGACCTCGAGGTGCGTGCCCGCCTCGACATCCTCGATCACATCGCGAAGGGCGGCGCGCAGCCCGATCTGGCCGTCGCTCGCGAGCTCGTAGATCGCCTCGCGGATCTCGGCCACGGCCGCGCGGGCCAGCGCCTTGGCTGCCGTCACGCGCTCGAGCACGGGCGAAGTCGTCGACTCGTGGCGCCGGCACCACTCGAGGTTCATCCCGATCGTCAGCAGATGCTGGGCGACGCTGTCGTGGAGCTCGCGGGCGATCCGGTTGCGCTCCTCGCTGAGCAGCCGACGCTCGCCGGCCTGCTCGAGCCGGCGGCGGGTCCCCTCGAGCTCTGAGCCGCGGCGTTCGAGCTCGGCCGCACGTTGCTCGTTCTCCTGGAACAGCCGCGCGTTGTGGAGGGCGACGCCGGCCTGGTTGGCCAGCGTCAGCAGGATCGAGAGATCGCTTGGCTCGATCTCGGCATCGGCCGACAGACCCACGGCGAGCACGCCGGCGAGCTCCTCCTGGACCGGCATCGGCGCCGCCACCGCCGCGCACGGCTCGCCACCGAGCGCCGCGGCGAGCGCGTACCCCTGGTCCTCCGCCACGACTACCGGCCGCTGCGCGGCGAGCGCACGCTGCGCGAGCCTCGCGAGCACCCGCGGCGGCGAGTCACAGCGCTGGACGGCCATGCCGCGGATATGGACGATCACGCGGGGTAGGTCCTCGCCGACACCGGGGCCCGTGAACATCATCGCCGCCCAGGGGGCGTTGAAGTGGTGCGCCGCGGCCTCGACCACGGCATCGCACAGAGCACCCGGACCGTCCGGAGCGGCGCACAGCGCGGCCGAGATTCGCTCGAGCGTCTCGATCGTGTGGTCCAGGCGAGCGGACTTGTCGCGCCAGGCGGCGTAGAAGCTCGGCTTCGAGGAGCGGACGCCGATCAGGCGCTCGAGCGCCCACCGGTCGACGCCGGGGCGCTGCTCAGTAGGCGGCGACGCAGATGCGGCGGACATCGTCCTCGCTGACTGGCCTCGGGTTGGTCGCGATATAGGAGTCCCGCAGCGCGTTGACCGCGAACGCGTCGAAGTCCACCGGATCGACCCCGATCTCGTGCAGACCGCTGGGGATCCCCAGGCTCCGGCTGAGCGCTTGCACCCGCTCGACGGCCAGTTCGGCCGACACGCTCGCATCGAGCCCATCGGTCGCGATGCCGAGTGCGCCGGCCACGTCGACGTAGCGCTCGGCGTGGGTCTCGGCGTTGAAGCGCATCACGTGCGGCATCAGGATCGCGTTGAGCAACCCGTGCGGGAGGTCGAGTGCGCCGCCGATCTGGTGGGCGATCGCGTGGGTCGCGCCGAGCAGCGCGTTGGTGAAGGCCATCCCGGCCTGGAGGCTCGCGCGGGCCATGCCCTCGCGCGCGGCGAGATCAAGCGGATGCTCGACCGCCACCGGGAGGTGCTCGACGATTCCCCGAATCGCATCGATCGCCAGCCCCTTGCTGAGGAAGTCGCAGGCTTCGGACACCGACGATTCGACTGCATGGCTGAGCGCGTCGATCCCGGTGTGCGCGGTCAGCTCCGCGGACATCGTCGTCAGCAATTCGGGGTCCGTGACGGAGATCTCCGGAACGAGCGCGCGGCCCCCGATCGTCACCTTGAGATGTCGCCTGGTGTCGGTCACCACGCAGAACTGCGACACATCCGAACCCGAGCCGCCAGTCGTCGGGACCATCACCATCGGCGGGATCGGGCTGGTGGCGCGGTCGATGCCCTCGTAGTCGAGGATCTGGCCGCCGTTGCCGCTCAGGATCGCCACCGCTTTCGCCAGGTCGATGCAGCTCCCCCCACCGATCGCCACGAGCGCATCGCAGCCGCTCTCGAGGTAGCTCTCGAACGCCGCCTGGACCTCGATGTCCTTGGGATTGGGAGTCAGCTCGTGCCACAGGCGCCACTGCACGCGGACGTCCGCGAGGTGCGGCGTCGCGCGGTCGACCCAGCCGGCCGCGAGCACGCCCGCATCGCTGACGAGCAGGGGACGCCGGCCGCCGACCCGGCGAACCGCTCCGCCGACCTCGGCAAGCGTCCCGATGCCGAAGATCACCTCCGGGATCACGAACTTGCTGACGCGGCCGCGTAGGGCGCGCGGCGCCGGCGCGGGTTCGAGGGACGCAGGCGCCGCTTCGGGCCGAGGGGCTACCACGGTGGCGACAGGGGCCGCGCCCTCGGCCACCGCCGCAGGTGTCGGGCTGAACTGCTCCAATCCCTCCGCTCCTCCTGGCCGGATTGCACTGCCGATCCTATCGCGCCGCGCTAACGCTAGGCGAACATGGAATCGGTGCTTCTATCCTGGCGCCGGGCGTCAGTCGCCGCCCGGGAGGTTGATGCCAACTACCAGAAAGACTGCCATCGCGACGAACGCAACCCCGGTCAACAGGTCGGTGCGGACGCGGGGTATGAAGTGGGCCGCTGTGCGGCCGATCTGGTGCCCGGCGACCGACATCGCAAACGTGATCATCCCGAACAGGACGGGCGCGAGCCAGGGTGAGTATCCGACGAGACCAAGGCTCGCACCGGCGGCCACATTGTCGACACTCAACGGCAGGGGCAGCCCGCGCGTGGCGAACCGCAGGTCCGGATCCGCATGCTCGTCTGACAGCAACGCCCGCACGAGGATGAACAGGCCGTATCCAGCGAGGCCGATCGCCGCGATCGTGTCGGCGGTGGAGTCGACCTTGTTGCTCAGGTAGCCGCCGATAAGTATCCCGACCAGCGGTGCGATGCCATCCCACAGGCCGAAGATGAAGGAAGTCTTGACCGACCGAAGCAGGGTCGGCTTTAGCCCCCCCAGCACGATCGAGGTACGGAAGTTGTCCAGGCTCAGCGTGAACCCGAGAGTGAGAAGCCCGATCACCTTATTGCCTTGAAAGGCCGGTCGCGACGCCTGCGATCTGTCACGACGTGGGGCGCCGTGACAGATCGCGTATGGCTTCGGTCGCTGTGCGCTACTCCGGCAGCGCGAACGCGAACAGCGCAGATCCACCCGCCTGCGCGAGCGCCCCGGGGTAGAACCCCTCGGTCCAGGCGCCGTACCCGACCGGCACGGCGATGTACTGCCGCCCGTCGACCGTGTAGGTGCTCGGGCTCGAGTGGTGTCCGCTTCCGCACTGGAACTCCCACAGCAGCTCTCCCGTGCTGTCGTTGAATGCCCAGTACTTACCCGCGGGGCCTCCGGCGAATACGAGGCCGCCGCCCGTGGTCAGCACCGAAGCGGTCATCGGGTGTTCCTGGCGGAAGCGCCACTTCTCCTGGCCCGTCGCTGGATCGATCGCGGACAGGTAGCCGGCCACGTCCTCCGTGTCCACGGCGACGCCGGCGCCCCAGTAGGGGATGCTCTCCTTGAACTCACGGCGCCGTCGCGTGGCCGTCGCACCGACATCCTGCACCGGCGCATAGAAGAGCCCCGTCTTCGGGCTGTAGGCCGCGTGCGTCCACTCCTTGGCGCCGGCCGGGCCGGGCCAGAAGTGAACCGGGTCCCCCTCCTTGTCGGGGAACACCCTGGCCGTCACCTTGCCGCTCGAGTCGATCTCGCCCCAGGTGATGCGGTCGACGAACGGGACGACTCGGATCAGGCTGCAATCCGTGCGATCCAGGACGAAGAAGTACCCGTTCTTGTCGAAGTGGCCGGAGCACTTGCGCCCGTCCATCTCGAACAGGATGTTCTCCATCGTCGAGTCGTAATCCCACACGTCGTGCGGGGTGTACTGGTAGTGCGCCTTGATCTGGCCCGTGTCCGGGTCGACCGCGACGACGCAGTTGGTGTACAGATTGTCGCCCTCGCGTACTCCCCCGTCGAAGTCGGGGCACGGGTTGCCCGTGTTGAAGTACAGGAGGTTGAGCTCGGGGTCGAACGTCGGCGTGGTCCAGCAGTTTGCGCCGCCTCGCGCCCAGGCCTCGCCGTCCGCCGGCCAGGTCTCGGACCCCGGCTCCCCGGGGGCCGGAACCATGTAGCACCGCCAGACGCGCTCTCCGGTCTCGAGCTTGAATGCGTCGGAATGGCCGCGCACCCCGAACTCGCCGCCGGAGCTCCCGACGATCACCATGTCCTTGACGATCAGCGGAGCGACCGTTGCGCTCTCACCGGCCCGGACGTCGCCGTACGGCTGGTCCCAGACAAGCTCGCCGTTCGTCGCGTCGAGCGCAATCACGTGGGCGTTGAGCGTCGTCATGAAGACCTTCCCGTCCGCCACGGCGCACCCGCGGTTGACATTGCCGCAGCACAGGCGCACGTCGTACGGAGAGGCGCGGTGGTAGCGCCACAGCTCCTGACCGGTCTTGGCGTCCAGCGCCCAGAGCCAGCCATCGAAGCCGGTTACGAACATGATGCCGTCGACGACCAGCGGGGACGCCTCCAACGAGTACGTCGACGCGCCCGAGTGCATGCCCACCGAGCCGCACTGGAACACCCAGGCGGGTTTGAGATCCTTGACGTTGCCCTGGTTGATCTGATCGAGCGGGCTGTGGCGCTGCCCGTCGTACGCGCCGTAGTAGGTGATCCAGTTGTGCGGCTCCGCCTCGCGGGCCTTGAGGATCCGGTCGTAGTTGACCCCCTTGGTCACCGGGGGCGCCTTGCCGACCAAGCCGGGGCTCAGAATCCGGAAGTTGACCGCTGCCCCTGCGTCAACATACTCAGTCTCGGTTGCCATCAGCGGCTCCCTTTCTACGGTCGCGGTTGGGGTGGGCGGTCGAGCTTGGCTTCGTCTGGGACCTCGCCCCCGACGACGATCGTGCCGGTGAGGCCGCCGCCCTCATCGTTTCCGGTCCGCGATCCGTACCAGTAATAGCCCGGTCCGTCGAGGTTGAGGCTGGCCGTTCCCTTCGAGAAGTTCACCAGCCAGATGAACTTCGCGTCGCCGTTGTTGGGCAGGACCGCGCAGTGGGAGTTGTTGTCGTCGTTGATGATCTCGAGCTCGAGGTCGCCACCGTGCGGCACGACTAGCACCCTGGGCTCGAACACCAGCTCGTCCAGGGGGATCCGGATGGTGGCGTGCATCTTGCCGTCGGATCCCTCCTCGGCCATGCCGACGGTCCCACGGCCGAGCACACGACCCACCGTCACCCCATTCTGCTTTTCCAGCGCCTCGAGAACACTCTTTTCGGCAGTGGCCGTCACGGCGATTCTCTCCTTCCATCCTGAAAAACGGGTCGAAAGAACCTAACATCGGAGCGTCCCTGGCACAACCTGACCGTCAGCGAGAACACGCTATGACTGTTCAGTCAGGTCTATCCTGACCGATCGGATAGGTATGACACTGACCGGTCAGTCATCGGTTCACTGACCGGTCAACCGAGTTTGTGACCGTCAGCCGAGTGAGATCGTCTCGGCGCCCGACATGCGCAGGTGATCGAGCGCGGTGCCGCTCGACTCGCGCAATCTCAGCGCCTCCGCCAGCGCGGCGTTACGACCGCCCGCCAGCGCATCGGCCAGCAGCGCGCCACCGTGCGCGGCGGCGCTCGCGTGACCGGGCACGAGCGCGATGACCGGAGCGATATCGCCCAAATAAGACGCCAGCGTGGCGATCAGCTCGGGCAGGCGCGCGAGGCGACCGGTGACGACGATCTCGCGCGGCGCCGGCACGCTCACCACGAGGGCGCGCACCGCCTTGGCCGCGGCCTCGAGCAGCGCCGTCCAGCCGTCCGCGTGGACGGGTGAGGCCCACAGCGCATCGAGATCGCTCGTATCGACGACGCCGCCGGGATCCAGAGCTCCGCCGCTGTAGAGCGTGTCCTTTCCGAGCGCGGTCCCGAGCAGGTAGGCGGCCTCGCCATCGAGCGCTCCGGCGGCTCGTACGCCGAGTGGCCCCGACGTCCCGCCCATCCCGTCGACGATCTCTCCCCAATCGATCGCGAGCGCGGCGGTGAACGCGCCGCCGAGCTCGAGCAGGACCATCGAGGTCTCGCGCAGCTTGATCGCACGCCGGGTCGATTGGTCGACGATCGCGTACGCCGCCGCGCACACCTTGTCCGCGGTGCCGAGATCGATTCGGTTGTACTTGCGGTGCCGTGGAACGGACGGCAGGTGGATGACGCCGGGACCGAAGACGACCGGAAGCCCGCTCTGCGCGAGCGCGCGGAGCAGCGAGCGCATCCCGCCGACGCCGGTGTCGGCGTGCGCCTCGTCGGCTCGCACCAGCACCATCTCGGCCAGTTCGCGCGCTCCGACGTCGGCGGCGCCCACCAGCGGCAGGCCGTAGCCGCTCGGCCCATACACGAGCTCGTACGGCCCGTGGCGAGCGAGCGCCTCGAGCAGCGGCCCGCTGTCCCGGCTCAGCGAGCCGGTCGCGAACACCTGCTCGACGACCGGCTCACCGTCGTCGAGCACGCACAGGTCGAACGAGACCGTTCCCGGGTCGACGCCGGCTACACGGGGCATATCATTGGGGAATGAGCACAACGAGGGAAAAGCCACGCACCTACGGCGAGGACGAGATCCCCGCCAAGTTCTCCGAGTACGGCCTCGACGAGTGGTACTACGAGGACAAATGGATCCGGCGCAAGTACAACACCGACGGCTGGCCGACGACGCTGATGGCGGTCAATGCGGTTGGCTACCTGTGTGAGGCCGCCGGGCATCACGCCGACCTGAACGTCACCTGGGGCAAGCTCTGGGTCAAGCTCGCCACGCACTCGGCCGGCGGAATCACCGACAAGGACTTCACGCTGGCGCGGAAGATCGAGGACACGATCCTGTGGCGCCCCGCCGCCGACAGCCCACTCGAAGGGCCGATGGGGAAGTTCGTGTTCTCCAAGTCAGCGCGCTCCTGAGCCCCGGGGATTCGGCTCAACCGGCCGGCGCCTATTCAACGCGACGGGGCTCAATTTCCCTAGCGGAATCCGGCTCATGCACGTCCGAGCACTCACGCTGTCTAGGCCGTGTCCAGGCCGGATTCTGCCCGTCACAGCACGTCCAGGGCCACGTCGTACACGCCCTCGATGTCCAGAACCATGCCCTTGGTCTCGAACATCCTCCGGAGGCACGCCTTCTGGAGCTTCATCTTCGGGCCGCCGACTGCCAGCGCCCCCAGCTTGATGACGCCGTCGTCATCGTCGAGGTCGTCGCCCCGGTCGACCCCCTCGACGCCGACCGGCTCGGCGGCCGAGTAATCGACGACCACCCGGACGCCGTCCTGCGCCCAGCCGCTGCGCCGCAGGATCTGCGTGCCCGCGGGGCCGGCAGCGAACAAGACCGCGCAGCCGGCGAGCGCCTCGTCGAGCTCGTCGCTCGATGCCGGCTCGACGACCTCGAACCCCGCTTCCTCGGCCACGGAGATGCCCGACGCGCGGCGGTGGCCGCCTTCCATCACGTCGGGCGGGAAGGTGAACATGGTCACCTCGGCACCCTCGCGCCGCAGCAGCTCCGCCGTTCGCAGCCCGACCGGCCCCACCCCGATCACCGCCGCGCGGCTGCCGCTCAGCGTCACGGCGCCGCGGACCCGAGCCACGGCCGCGGCCGCCGTCGTGTTCGAACCGTCGGAGTCGAGCATGATCGACGGATTGAACGGCTTGAAGAACAGCTCCTGAGCCGCCTCGAACACGGCCTCGCCGTCGCGTACCTTCGACCCGCCGACCCAGAACGCGGTGTTGGCCAGGCCATCGGGCCCGCGCGGGAAGATCGCGCCCTGGACGACGTCGTCGAGGTTCTCGGCGGTGATCTGGCCGTACGCGATCACGGTGTCCACGTCGGCGTCGTAGGCGGCGATCGCGTCGAACGCGCTCGGATGGTGATCGGTGTCGAGCTGGATCAGGATCTTCTTCATGTCGGGTCCTCTCGTCGAGGTTCGGGAAAGCTCAGCAGGCCCCAGTCCAGGGGCCCCTCCTGGCGGTAGCTCTTGCGCAGGCCGCGCGCGATCGTCGCCTTCATCAGCTCTTTGCCCAGATAGAAGGCGTGCGAAGCCTCGACCACGTCGAGCTGGTCGAACACCGCGAACAGATTGGCTCCGCGCGCGAACCGCTCCCCGTTGAACGCGTAGAGCCAGTCGGCGTCGGCGAACAGCCGGTAGTTCGAGTCAGAGACCTGGGCCTGCATGGCGCGCAGCTCCTGCTCGGAGGGAGCGCGCATCGACTCGTCCCGGCTCGTAACCAGTCCCGAGTCGATGTGCTTGGGCGGCCGCGCCTGGCGCTGGGCCAGGTGCATGATCTGAGCGGCAAGCACGGTCTCGCGCACCGCCCCGGCGGCCCACCCGATCACCTCGGTCGTCAGCACGGCGCCGATCCCGACCTCCTGGCAGAAGCCGATCAGCAGTGCGGTCACCCCGGTCGTGTCCGCCTCGGTGAGCTCGGTCAGGTTGCCGATTCCCATCAGCATCTCGGCCTCGGGGTGGCGGCGGCGGACCTCGACGTAGCGCGCGAGCGACGCGGCGAAGCCGGAGTTGATCGGAGTCAGGATCGAGTCGAGCAGGTACGGGCGACCCAGCTTGTCCATCCGCGCGGCCATCCGATCGAGGCCGTCGAGGTCGTCCGGATCGTCGCTGATCAGCACCGGCGTCGCGCGCAGCTCCCGAGCCAGGTCGATCGTCGCCGGCGTGAGGCTGAGCACATACTCCACGCCGGCGGCGTCGGCCATCCGGATGTGCTCCGGGTCGAGCGTGTCGATGCTGACCGATAGCCCGCGCTCGCGCAGTGCCGCGATCGTCGCGGGCCCGTCGGCCAGCCACGAGTGGTCGAGCGAAAGGCCGAGGTCGATCACGTCCGCCCCGTCCGCGCCGTACGCGTCCGCCCGATCGATCACCTGCTCGCGCGTCAGCGACTGCACGTCGTTGATCTCCGCGAACACGCGCACGTCACGCGGGCCGAGCTCGGCCCGGACGGCCGCGCGTCCGTACCACTCGGGCAGCGCGCGGACGTCGACCGGGCCCTTGCGCACCGGGAGGCCGGTGGCCTGTTGCAGCGTGTCGACGTCGCCTTCGCACAGGCCCGGAATCACGATCTCGTCCACCCCCGCGGGCACGCTCAGCCGCCGCGCGATCCAGCGGGTCGTCATCAGCGCCGCGACGCTGATGTTCATCACGGTCACCTGGTGACCGATGTCCAGCTCGGACAGGACGTTCCACAACGCCGGCTCGGCCAGGCGGCCGGTGACGAACAGCGTGTCACCCAACTGTGCCGCCGTTGAGGTTGACCGCCTGGCCGGTTACGAACGCGGCCGCCGGCGACGCGAGCCAGACCGCTGCGCCGGCGACGTCCTCCGGCCGGCCCCAGCGGCGCAGCGGCGTGGCGGCTGTTACTTCCTCGTGGAACTCAGGGTCGACGCCTGCCCCGAACGCGGTCTCGATCCAGCCCGGGCACAGCACGTTCACGCGCACATCCGGCGCGACGGAACGTGCAAACGACTTGGAGAAGCCGAGCACTCCGGCCTTGACGGCGGCGAACAGCTCCGGGTCCTCGCCTGCCATCCCGTCGATCGTGGAGTGATCCCAGCCGACGTTGAGGATGCAGCCGCCCGGACGCATCCGCGACGCGACCAGCCGCGAGCAGCGGATCGTGCCTTTGAGATCGAGATCGAGCAGCGCTTCGAGCTTGCGCTCGGCCGGCCACACCCCGGCCTCGCCGGTGAGCACGTCGGCGCCGGCGTTGTTGACCCAGACGTCGACGTTCTCGAACGCGGCGAAGGCCGCTCGCACGATCGAGTCGCATCCGACCGGCGTGCTGAGATCCGCCTGCAGCAACAGATGCACGGGACCGAGCTGGTCGGCGAGCACCTGCGCGGCCGCCGACGAGCGCCAGAAGCCGATGCCGACGCGCGCGCCGGCCCCGGCAAACGCGATCGCGATCGCTCTCCCGATCCCGGAGCTGGCCCCGGTAACGACGGTGCGCAGACCGGCGAGCGGAGCCTCTCCGGTCTGCGCGATCAACGGCTCGTGGCCGGCCGCCGCTACCCCTCGGCGCCGCCGGCGAATGGGTGCCGCGCGGCCGGCGTGTCCGCGAGCACCTTGTCGGTGCTCGGCTCTCCGCCCAGAGCGCGGGCGATCGAGGACTTCACGGCCTCGTAGTTCCAGTCGTAGATCTTCTTGTCGTCCTCGGCCTCCCAGTGGATGAACACGCTGACGATGATGCACAGGTCGTCGACCTGGTCCTTGGGGATGACGCCCTCGGCGACCGAGTCCACCACCGCGCGGGAGACCGCGGCCTGAGCGGGGCCGAACAGCTGCACGGCCTGCTTCGCGCCCTTGATCGTCACCTTGTTGCTCAACACCGTGTCCGGCTTGGCCGGCAGGTTGGGAGTGACCACGGCGAGCAGGTTGGTGTGACCTTCGGACTCGTTGACGAAGGCATGGGCGAATGCTTCACCGACCGGACCGCTCTTCGACCCGAGCAGCAAGTCGATGTGGGCGACCTCGTTACCTTCGCCCACCAACGCCTCGCCGGTTGCCAGGGTGATGGCCATGACGTGAGTCTCCTCTCTATGGTGACGCTAGTGGACGCAACCCTAGCTCACTCCAGACTGAGTGGGGACCTACTCGCCCATCGCGTTCAGTTGGCGTGCCTGCTGGAGGTGTCAGCAGCCAAACCGGGCAACGTCACACCGGCCCACGACTTCGCCGACACGACCTACGCCGACATGGTCCGCTCGGCGCTCGCGCTCGGGCCGGTATTCGCGCGCCGCCGGGCCCGCACGCGCGGCGTCGGTGCGCTGATCGCCGACGGGGTGAGCGCGACCGCGCGCGTGACCGCCGCCAACACGAATCTCGGGATCGTGCTCCTGCTCGCGCCGCTGGTCCGCGCCGAGGCGACCCGGCACGCCGACGAATCGCTGCGGTCGGCGGCCGAGCGAATCCTGGCGCAGCTCGATGTCGACGACGCCGCCGCCGCCTTCACCGCGATCGTGCAGGCTCGTCCCGGCGGGCTGGGCGAGGTGCCCGACCACGACGTCAGGGCGCCGGCGCGCGTTTCCCTGCGCGAGGCGATGGCTGCCGCTGCCCACCGGGACAGCATCGCCTCGGAGTACGCCACCGGTTATGCGATCGTGTTCGACACCGGCCTGCCGCTCCTGGCGCAGGCGCTCGGCGACGGCGCCCGGACGCTTGATGCGATCGTGTCACTGCACGTCGGCCTGCTCGCCTCCTGCCCCGACACATTGATCGAACGCAAGGCGGGCGCCGCGGCAGCGCGGACCGTGACCGAGGCGGCGCGCGACGTGCGCGCAGGGACCCGCACGCTCGCGGATCTCGACGCGTCGCTGCGCGGACCCGACCACCGGCTGAACCCCGGTACGACTGCGGACCTCGTGGCCGGGACGCTGCTGGCAGCGCTCCTGACCGGGGTGGCGCTGCCGTGAGGGTGCTCGTGGTAGCGGTCAGCGCTCGCATGCTGGCGGAGCTCGCGGCGGCCGACGGCTGGGAGGTGACGGCGCTCGACCGCTTCGGCGATGTCGACCTGCGCGCGGTCGCCGGCGGGGCGCGTGCCGGGAGCAACGAGGCGCTGGCAGCGCTCGCGGCCGGCGTCGAGGCAGACGCGATCGTGTACGGCGCCGGGTTCGAGAATTGCCCCGATCTGGTCGCGCGGCTGGCCAAGGGACGCGAGCTGCTGGGAACTCCGCCCGAGCTGCTCGCGGCCGTGCGCGACCCGTGGGCGGTGGGGGCGGCGGCCCGGGCGGGCGGCGCGCGTGCTCCCGAGACCCGGTCCGTCGGCGAGCTCGCGGGCGCCGGGCGGCGAGGGCCGTGGTTGCGCAAGCCCCTGCGGGGAGGCGGAGGCCGCGGCGTGCGCGGATGGGCGGGCGGTCGGCTGCGGCCGGCGGAGATCGTGCAGCGCCGGATCGACGGGCTGTCCTGCTCGGCGGTGGCGATCTCCGACGGCCGCCGGGCTGCCGTGCTCGGGCTCACCGAGCAGCTTCATCGCCGCCCGGGTTTCGCCTGGATGGGCAACTCGACGCCTCCGCGCCTGCCCGATCCCGAGCTCGCGGAGCTGGACGGTCAGCTGCGCGCCGTCTGCGACGAGGTCGCGGCGCGCTTCGGCGTGCGCGGCGCGTTCGGCGTCGACGCCGTGTGGGACGGTCGTCATGCATGGGTGGTCGAGGTCAACCCACGACCGCCGGCCTCGCTCGAGCTGTTCGGCCCCCGGTGCTTCGACGCGCATGTCCGGGGAGCGCGAGGACTTGGTCTCCCCAGCGCCGGCACCCCCCCGGCGACAAGGTGTGCGAAGGTGAAGCTCGTGCTGTTCGCAGGCCGCGACCTCCGCGCCCCCGACCCTGGCTGGTGGCCGCCGGGCCTGACGCGCGACATCCCGCATGCCGGCGAGACGATCAGGCGGGGAGCGCCGGTGTGCACGCTCGTGTCGTCGACCGCGACCGCGCCGGAGCTCGCCGCGCACGGCGCTCGGCTGCTCGCGGCGCTCCCCGGTCGCGGCGACGGCCCGCTCGGCAGCTATGCCTCGCCTGACGGGCCTGCCGCGCCACATCCGACAGTGCTCGCCGGTGGCTGAGTTCGGCCCGGTCACGTGTGCGGGCTGCGGCCTGCTGTGCGATGACGTCTCGGTCGGGGCGACCGGCGACGGCGTGCGGCTGGCGCCCAGGTGCGGTCTCGGGGCCGACTGGTTCTCGGAGCGCATGCGCCGGCAGGACGCGGTGCCGGCCACGATCGACGGTGAGGCCGTCGACGTCGAGACCGCGCTGCGGCGCGCCGCCGAGCTGCTGCGCGGCGCGCGCCGGCCGCTCGTGCACGGGTTCGACGGCGCCACGGTCGAGGACGCCCGGGCCGCGGTGACGTTGGCCGACCGGCTGGGGGCCCTGATCACGACCGGGGATGTCGCTCGCCGCTGGCCCGGCGCCCCGGCGGTCCCGCTGCGCGGCGCATCGACGGCCACGCTCGGCGAGATCCGCGATCGCTCGCGCCTGGTCGTGATCTGGCGCGAGGACCCGGAGGCGAGCCATCCGCGGCTGCTCGACCGCCTCGGCTTCGCCGACGGCGCTCGGTCCGAGCGCACGCTCGTGGTCGTCGACGACCGTGACACCGCGACCGCGCGGCGTGCCGACACGCATCTGCGCTGGCCGCGCGATCACGACCTCGACGCGCTCACTCGCCTGCACCTGCTGGAGCGAGGGCTCGCCCCAGCCCAGGGCGACCGCGCCGGAGACCTGCGCGCGCTGACGGATCGCTTGGGGGCGGTTCCCCATGCCGCGTTCGTGTACGGACCGGATTTGGCATCGGGCGCCGGCGGCCAGCGACGGGCGCTGGCCCTTCATGAGCTGGTCCGGGCGCTGTGCCACGAGCGCCACGTGGTCACGCTCGAGCTGCCACGCGCTCCAGGGACCAGAAGCGCCGACGACGCACTGGTCTGGCAGACGGGCTACGCCGGAGACGTGGACCTCGCGGCGGGTCACCCGGAGCCGGTCACCGCAACGCGACCGCCGACCGCCGGCGAGGGCGTCGACGTATCCCTGCGCGTCGAGTCGCCTCCGGCGAACCTGCCCGCGGGGGTGACCGAGATCGCGCTGTGCTCGCTGCCGCCCGGGCCGGGTGTCGAGGTGTCGATCCGCACGGCGGCCGCCGGGGTGGCCGCCGCCGGCACCGCCCACCGACTCGACGGGGTCCCGCTGACGCTGCAGGCGCCCCGGCCGGACGACGCGCCGACCGCCGCGGCGCTGCTCGGTCGGCTGCTCGACAAGGTGTGGCGGTGACGGCGATCCGGATCACCGGCGGCGCCGTCCACGACCCCGCCAACGGCGTCGACGGCGAGATCCGCGACGTGTGCCTGGACGGCGGCAGGGTGGTCGGGAACGTCGGCCCCGACGCACGGCGGATCGACGCGCATGGGATGGTTCTGATGCCAGGCGGCGTCGACATCCATGCTCACATCGCCGGCCCCAAGGTCAACGCCGCGCGCAAGCTCTCGCCCGATGACCGCCGCGACCAGCCGCTGGACCGAACCGAGGTTCTGCGCTCGGGCACCGGCGGCCTGGTTCCGTCCACGTTCGCCACCGGCTACCGCTACTCGCTGCTCGGCTACACCACCGTGGTCGAGGCGGCCGCGCCGCCGCTGGCTGCGCGCCATGTGCTCTCCGAGCTGCGCGACACGCCGATGATCGACAAGGCGTTCCTGATCCTGATGGGCAACAACCAAGTGCTGTTCGAGTTGATCCGGAAATCAGGCGGTGCCGTCTCGGCGCCGCTGCGCGACGCGGTGGCGTGGTGGCTCGAGGCCACCGGCGGGTACGGGGTCAAGCTCGTCAACCCGGGTGGGGTCGAGCTGTGGAAGCAGAGCAACGGCGTGATCGACTCCCTCGATGACGAGGTCGCGGGGTTCGGGGTGACCCCGCGCCAGGTGCTCGAGGCAATTGGCGGGGCCGTGGACGAGCTCGGGCTGCCGCATCCCGTCCACGTTCACGCGAACAACCTCGGGGTGCCGGGCAACGCCGATACGACCCTGGATACGATGCGCACGCTGTCGGGACGCCAGGCGCACTTCGCCCACTTGCAGTTCCATTGTTACGGAGCCCCGCCCACACCGCCGGGCGGCCTGCCCCGCTCCCGGGCGCCCGAGCTGCTCGAGCACCTCGCCGGCCATCCCGAGATCACCGCCGACGTCGGCCAGGTGATGTTCGGGCCGGCGATGACGATGACGGCCGACGCTCACGTGTCGGCGGTGCTCCGTGATCTCAGCGGCGGCAAGTGGCTCAACCACGACACCGAGGTGGAGACCGGGTGCGGGATCGTCCCGTACCGGTATCGGGCCGGCAACTACGTCCACGCCCTCCAATGGGGGATCGGACTCGAGCTGTTCCTGCTGGGCAAGGACCCGTGGCAGGTCATGCTCTCTACCGACCACCCCAACGGCGGCTCGTTCCTCTCCTATCCCAAGCTGATCCGCCTGCTCATGGACCGCGGATTCCGCGAGGATCAGACCGGCCGCGCCAACCAGCGGGCGATCCGGCGCACCGCCCTGCTCGACGGGATCGACCGCGAGTACACCCTGAACGAGATCGCGATCATCACGCGCGCCGCGCCGGCACGGCGGCTCGGTCTGCGCGACAAGGGTCACCTCGGAATCGGCGCCGACGCCGACGTGACGATCTACCACGACCGCGCGGACCGCGAGGAGATGTTCGCCACCCCTCGCTACGTGATCAAGGGAGGCGAGGTCGCCGTCGAGGAAGGCGAGCTCCGCCGCTCCGACGACGGGGTGCTGCTGTCCACCCGCGCCGCATTCGATCCCGACGTGAGCGGCGTCCTGGAGCCGCTGTTCGGCGAGCGCTACACGGTCGCGTTCGAGCACTACCCCGTCCGCGACCCGGCGCTCCGCGAGCCGGCCCGGATCATCGAGGCCGCACAGCAATGACCGGCTACGCGCTCGGCGCCACCGAGGTCGCGGACACATTCGCCGAGGCTTTCCCGATGCGCTATGCCCGCCTCGTGATCACGGCGGCCACCGACGCCTGGGCGCTCGAGGCGGCACGCTCGATGACCGGCTTTGCCACGTCGGTGATCGGCTGCAAGTGCGAGGCCGCGATCGAACGCGTGATCGCCGCCGCGGACACGCCGGACGGCCGGCCGGGGATCGCGGTGCTGCTGTTCGCGATGGACCGTGACGGCGTCGGCAAGCGCGTGCTCGAGCGCGTCGGGCAGAGCGTGATGACGTGCCCGACGACGGCCTGCTTCGACGGCTTCGAAGGCGACGAGAAGACGGTGCCACTGGGAGCGAGCCTGCGCTACTTCGCAGACGGCTTTCAGGCGAGCAAGGTGATCGCCGGAAAGCGCTTCTGGCGGATCCCGGTGATGGAGGGCGAGTTCCTGGTCTGCGATTCGGTCGGGGTCGGCCGGGGAGTGGGCGGAGGGAACCTCGTGATCGGCGGCGACGACGACGCGCGCGCGCTCGCGGCCGCAGCGGCGGCCGCGGACGCGATGCGCGGCGCGGGCATCGCGCTCCCGTTCCCGGGCGGCGTCGTCCGCAGCGGCAGCAAGGTCGGCGCGCTCACCTCTAAATCGATGCCCGCCTCGACCAACCATCAGATGGCGCCCACGCTGCGCGTCCAGGTCGACGACACGCTGGTCCCGGACGGCGTCGGCGCGATGTTCGAGATCGTGATCGACGCCGTGTCCGAGGACGCCGTGCGCGGAGCGATGCGCCGCGGGCTGCACGCGGCCGCGGCCGCCGGCGCGACGCACGTCACCGCCGCCAACTTCGGCGGCAAGCTCGGCGAGTTCCACTTCCCGCTGTCGGAGCTGCGCGACCCGCCGTGACCCTGACCCTCACCCTCCGGACGCCACCGCCGGCGCGCGTGGACGCGGCGCCGCTCATCCCCGAGCGGCTGCGCGGTCTCGGCGCCGGCGAGATCGCATCACTGCTCCTGCGCTGCGGTCGCGAGCGGCTGCCCGTCGGCGACCTGTTCGGGGTGTCGGGCGCCGGCGACGGGGCGCTCGTGCTGGCCGGCGACCTGAGCCGGCTCGACCGGATCGGTGCGTCGATGCCGGGCGGCCGCGTACTGGTCGAGGGACCCTGCGGGGATCACCTGGGCGCGCGCATGACCGGCGGGGAGATCGAGGCGCGTGGCGATGCCGGCGCGTGGGCGGGGGCCGACATGGCCGGCGGGCTGATCCGGATCTCGGGCGACGCCGGCGATCGCCTCGGCGCCGCCTTCCCTGGCGCCGCGGCCGGCATGAGCGGCGGGGAGATCGTCGTCGCGGGCGATGCCGGCGAGGAAGCCGGCGCCGGCATGCGGCGAGGACTGGTCGCGGTCGCCGGCCGGATCGAAGCGGGGGCCGGGCTGCGCATGCTCGCAGGCACGGTGATCGCGCTCGGCGGACTCGGCGCGGACGCGGGGCTTGGCAACAAGCGGGGCAGCCTCGTCTCCGGTCGGCCGGTGGAGCCGCTGCCGGCGTATGCGTTCGCCACCCGCTTTCAGCCCCCGGCCCTGCGGTTGCAGCTACGGCGGGTGCGCGAGCTCGGCCTGACCGTGGACGACTCGCTCTTGGGAGGGGCGTGGGCGAGATGGTCCGGCGACCGGACCGAGCTGACGCGCGGCGAGATCCTGATCTTTGAGGACGACGAGGAGGGCGGCCGATGAGCCTGTCGATGAACGAACGTGCCGCGGCGCTCGTGGATGCGATGGCCGCCGACACCGACGGCCTCGGAATCGAGGTCCGTACGCTCGACTCCGGCGCGCGCCTCGTGGACTGCGGCGCGCGGGCGCGCGGCGGGCTCCAGGCCGGGCTGGGCTTCGCGTCCGCGTGCATGGGCGACCTCGGCAGGCTCGACCCGGTGCCCGTCACCGTCGGCGACCGGACCTGGCCCGGCATCGGCGTCGCGGTTGACCAGCCCGCGGCCGCCTGCCTCGCCGCTCAGTACGCGGGGTGGAAGCTCGAGCACGACGACTTCTTCGCGATGGCGAGCGGCCCGGGGCGCGCGCTGGCGCGAGCCGAGGACCTGTTCGACGAGCTGGCCTGGCGCGAGCGAGCCGATCGGGCCGTGCTATGCCTCGAAACCCAAGAGGATCCGCCGCCCGAGATCGTCGACAAGGTGGCGGAGCGCTGTGGCGTTCAGGCGTCCGCGGTCACGTTTCTGATCGCGCCGACCGCCTCGGTGTGCGGCTCGGTGCAGATCAGCGCCCGCGTGGTCGAGACCGCGCTGCACAAGCTGCACGAGCTCGGCGTCGACCCCGCCCGCGTCCGCCACGGGTGGGGCTGCTGCCCGATCGCCCCGGTGGCCGAGAACGACCCGGCGGCGATCGGGCGGACCAACGACGCGGTGCTGTACGGCGGTACCGTCCACCTGTGGATCGAGGGAGGTGACGACGAGGTGGCCGACCTCGCGCGGCGCCTGCCGTCGGCCGCCTCCGAAGCGTTCGGCACCCCGTTCGGAGAGCTGCTCGCAGCCGCCGACTGGAACTTCTACGACATCGATCCGATGCTGTTCAGCCCCGCGGCGGCGACGCTGACCAGCACCGAGTCGGGGCGGGCACATCACGGCGGCGGGCTCGCACCTGACGTGCTCGAGCGCTCGTTCACCGGGTGACCGTGGGGCTGCGAGTCGCCGTCCTGGGGGCGTCCGGCTCCTGGCACGCGCGCAGGCTGCTGGACGCGCTCGCCGCTCGCGGTCACGACGTGGTCGCGATCCCCGCCACGCGCCTGCAGTCCGAGGTCGATGAGGATGGTGAGGCCCGCGTTCTCGGACCCGACGGCGTGGCGGTCGACGCGCTCGACCTGCTGATCGTGCGGGGGCTCCCGCGCGGCTCGCTCGAGCAGGTGATCTTCCGGATGGACACGCTGCACATCCTCGCGCAGCGGGGCGTCCGGATCGTCAACAGCCCGCGCGCGATCGAGCGGACGATCGACAAGGCGTGGGCCGGCGCCATGCTCGCGACGGCCGGGATGCCCACCCCGCCCACGATCGTGTGCGAGCGCTACGACGGCGCGATGCGGGCGTTCGACCGGCTGGGCGGCGACGTCGTCGTCAAGCCGCTGTTCGGCGCGATGGGCAACGGGATCGTGCGCGTCGAGGACCGGGACGTGGCGCATCGCGTGTTCCGCGCTCTCGAGCTGGAGCGGACGGTCTACTACGTGCAACGCACGATCGCCCCGGCCGGGCGCCGCGATCTGCGCGCCCTCGTCGTCGCCGGCGAGGTCGCGGGGGCGATGGAGCGCGCGACCGATTCGTGGCGGGCCAACATCGCGCGCGGTGCCCGTCCGCGCGCGGTGACGCTCGGCGAGGATGAACGCCGTGTCGCGCTCGCCGCGAGCGCCGCGCTCGAGGCCGACGTCGCCGGCGTGGACCTGCTGGTGACGCCGGACGGCGAGGCGGTTGTGCTGGAGGTCAACGGGATTCCCGGCTGGCAGGCGCTGCAGTCGGTCTGCGAGCGCGACCTGACGCAGGTCGTGGTCGGCGCCTGCGAGGCGCTGGTCACGGCGTGAGGCGACCCTCGTGCAGAGCCGTCGCGACCAGGGCGCCGGCGGCCCCGGCGGACTCGAGCGCGCGCAGGTCCGCGTCGTCGCGTACGCCCCCGCCGGCGTAGATCGCAGCTCGGGGGAGCGCCGCCGCAAGGTCAGCCACGGCGCTCAAGGGCGGGCCCGAGCCGCTGCCGACGCGGGCGAGATCGATCACGAGCAGCTCGCGCACCCCGATCGCCTGCGCGAGCGGCGCCGCAGCAGCCGGCTTGCGGCCGGCAAGCTCGGGATCCGGCGAGATCAGCCATCCGTCGCGCAGGTCGACGCTGAGCACAAGCGGCGGCGCGGCGGCGCGGAGCGGTCGTCCCGTCGGCGCGGGCGCCGCGATCGATTCCGTGCCGATGACGTTGCGCGCGACGCCGGCTCGGTGCAGCGCCGCCGCCCGCTCGGGCGTGGTGGCACCCGCATCGACCCACGGGTCCGCCACCGACGCCAGCGCCGCGAGCGTGGCCTCGTCGACCGGTTCACCCGCGAGCGCGTCGAGGTCGGCGACGTACAGGCTGCGCGTCCGGCACACGGCGCACAGCGCGCGGGCGACCGCGACCGGCTCGCACCCGTCGACGAGCGGACTGCGCAGCGGCGCGTAGTCGGCGCGCCGGCCGCGGCGGGCGTGGACGACCACGCCGCCCTTGAGGTCGAGGACCGGAATGATTCGCATCGTCGGCGTCATGATGCCCTGATGGCTCTGGTGATCGGGCTCGATGTCGGCGGCGCCAACACCAAGGTGGCACTGGTGGACGGCGAACAGCGGGTGCAGGTCGCCTCCGAGCCGTTCGACGTGTGGCGCGAGCCAGACGCCATGGCCGACGTGATCGCCGACGTGGTCGGGCGGCTCGGCCCCGAACGCATGCCGGTCGCGCTGACCACGACCGCGGAGCTCGTCGACGTGTTCGCGAGCAAGCGAGAGGGCGTGCTGTTCGTACTGGAGGCGGCGAGGCGGGCTCTGCCCGGTCGGCGGGTGCGGGTCATGACCACGGCCGGCAAGCTGGTCTCGCTCGAACAGGCGCGAGGCGCGCCGCTGAAGTGCGCGGCCGCCAACTGGATGGCGACCGCGCTGCTCGTCGCGCGCTCGCTTCCCGACGCGATCCTCGTGGACTGCGGCGGTACGACCACCGACCTCATTCCAATTTCCGCCGGCGCCGTGCTCGCGCACGGCCGCACCGACCTCGAGCGCCTGCTCGCCGACGAGCTGGTCTATACCGGTGCGCTGCGCACCAACATCGCCGCGGTGGTCTCGCATGTGCCCGTCGGCGGGCGGAGCTGCCCAGTGTCCTCGGAGCTGTTCGCGATCGCCGCCGACGCCCACCTGCTGCGGGGCAGCCTGAGCCCCGACCAGTGCCGCTGCACGTTCCCAGACGGTCGCGGGACTTCGCCCGGCGAGGTTCGCTCGCGGCTGGCGCGCCTGGTGTGCGCCGACCCCGAGCAGCTCGCCGCCGGCGATCTGGAGGCGATCGCCGCCGCCGTGGAGGAGGCGCAGATCGCGGCAATCGCCGCCGCTCTCGACCGTGTCGCCGAACGGTCGCCCGGCGGCCCCGTGGTCGTTGCGGTCGGCGTCGGCGCGTTCCTGGCCCGCGCGGCGGCGGCGCGCTGCGGTCTCCCGGTCCTGGCGGACGGCGACGCGGGGATCGGCCTCGACGGCAAGAAGGGAGAGGTGGCCGCCGCGGTCGCGCTGTCGGTGCTCGGCCGTGAGTGAGCTCCGTCCCCTGGTGGTCAAGATCGGCGGCGGGCTGCTGCGGGACGAGGGTCTCGCCGGCCTGCGCCGCGCCTGCGCGGAGACGACTGGCATCGCCGCGTCCCGGCCGGTGCTCGTCGTGCCCGGAGGCGGTCCGTTCGCCGACGCCGTGCGCGAGGCCGACGCGCGGGTGGGCCTCTCCGACGGCGTGGCGCACGCGCTCGCGCTCCAGGCGATGGATCAGCTCGGCGTGATGCTGGCGAGGTTGCTGCCGTCAGCCGTGCCGCTCACCCGTCTGGTCGCACCTCGCGCGCTCGGCATGCTGGTGGCGGCGCCGGCGTTCGCTGGGCGCCCGGAGATACCGGAGTCCTGGTCGGTCACGAGCGACTCGCTCGCGGTGCTGGCGGCGGCCGCGATCGGGAGCGCCGAGGCCGTCCTGCTCAAGCCGGTCGCCGGGGTGCTCGCGCGGTGGCCGTCGGACGACCCGCCGCTCGCCGCGCTGACCGCGGCGGATCTCGAGGCGTTGCAGGACGCGGGCGGCGGGCGAGCGGTCGACCCCTACGTGCCCGAGGCCGTCCGTCGCACTGGTGTGAGCGTGGTTGTGCGGGCGCCGGGCGGCCTCGGGACCGTCATCACCCCGCGCTGAGGAAGGGCGGCCTCGGGACCCTCATCACCCCGCGCTGAGGAACGGACTTTGGCGATCTACCTGACGTAGCCGAGAGTGGAGCGCCAAAGTCCGAACCTCGGCGACGGCGGCCGCGACCATCTCCGCGTCGAGCTCCCCTGTGCGGTCGCCGCGCCGACACACGGCCGATCGCACGCCGACCACATCGGCCTCAACTCGGCACAGTTCGCCCAGCCGCAGCTGTCCCGCGACCGCAAACGCGCCACCCGCGCTGCGTGTGCGGGCGACCAGGTCGGCGATCTCGGCCGCCGACAACCAGCCATACAGTCCGCGGCCGTCCTTGACGAACGTGTCGACGAGCGCGCCCGCGATCCCGGACCGCCTCACCAAGTCGGGCAGCCACACGGGCGCGAGTGCCGGGGGATCGAGCGCGTCGGCATCCGCGTAAGCGACGGCGATCACCGCCGCCTGCGGCCCGACCGCGTCGGCGACGGCGCTCATCATCGCCACCGCCCGGTCGAACTCGCGGACCCCGCGCAGCCCCACCTTGACGTAGTCCGCGCCGCTGAGCGCGGCGCCACAGGCGGCGAGCGCCGCGGTATGCGGGAGGTCCGGTAGGTCACCGAGCGCGGCGCTCACGGGGGCGCGCGTGCCGACCGCTCTCACCACGTCGGAGAGGACTCGCGGCGCGGGCGCGCCGAGCGCGCCTTCGCCGGGATCCTTCACGTCGACGATGTCCGCTCCCCCGGCGAGAGCCTGCCGCGCCTCCTCGGCCGACACGACGCTGACGAGCAGCCTCACGCCGCCGCCTGCGCCGAGCCATCGCGTGCGACCCTCGCGCCACGGCGGTCGAAGTCGACCACGCGGACGTCGGTGCCCGCATCCACCGCGGCGCGAAGCCGATCGGCGACGTCGGCGGCGCGCTCGGGGCTCTCCACGATCCCGTAGACGGTTGGACCCCAGGAGCTCTGCCCGACCGCTCCGACCCCCAGCGCCAGCAACGCGTCCACGACCGGCGCCGCGCGCGGATGGAACACGCCGCCCTGCCGGGCGGCGAACATCGATCCGATGTCGCGCTGGATCTCGGCCAGCGCGGCGCCGAACTCGTCGATGTCCGCCGTCACCAGCCCCGGGAGCAGGGCCGTCAGCAGCAGCCGCGATACGCGAGGCTCGCCGGTTGCCTGCTCGTGGAGCTGATCGAAGAATCGCTTCTCCGCATCGCCGGACAGCCCCTCGCCGCCGACCGGCAGCGCGAGCACGCATCGCCACCGCTCAGGCACCAGATGCCGGGCCACGAGCGGGCTGATCAAGCCTCCGTCGGGCACCCCGGCCTCGACCACGAGGCCCGGCGCCGCGAACGTCCAGCTGCCGACGCTGGACCGCGCTCCCCGACCGCTCGCGTCCGCAAGCTCCTCGGGCCTCGCCGAGATCCCGGCCAGCTCGGCCACCCCGCGCGCGACCGCCAGCCCGAGCTTCGTTCCCGATCCGAGGCCCACGTGCGGGGGGATCGCCTCGCGAACATCGACCTCGACGCCCCCGCGGTGACCGAACGCGGCGCGGGCGCGGTGAGCGAAGGCGGTGGCGCGCTCGGCCTGCGAGCCACGCGCGATGACCTCCTCGCCGGGCCGGGGCCTGACCCCGACGACCACGCGCGGAGACTCCACCCCGACGCCGCACCCGCCGAAGCGACGCGAGCCCATCCCGGCCGGATCCAGCATGCCGAAGTGCAGCCGCGCCGGCGCGGTGACGACGACCTCGGTCACGTTCGGTCCGCGACGTATCGGCGCACGTAGTCCATTGCGGCCCGCTCGCGGGGGCCCGCGGTCTTGTCGACGAGCTCCTGAAGGCGTCCGAGCTCGGTCCGCACGCGCTCGGCGCCCAGCCACCTCAGGCGCGAGGCGAGGATCGACGCCTCGACGGCCGCGTGCCGGGCGCGGCACAGCCCGAGCGGCTGCCGGGTCCCTGTGCCGGAGGCCACCACCCGGGCACGCACCATCGAGCGCGGCAGCTGGGGCGGCTGGGGCGGGTGGGGTCCCATTCTCGTGATCTCGGTCACGACCACTTCCCGCCAGGAGTTCGCCCCCTCGATCACCGAGCCGTCGATCGCGCTGGCGGGGCGCATCGCCGGCCGGGGCTGACCGAGCGCCGCCTCGACGAATAGCAGCACGTCGTCGGTCAGGTGGACGACCGCCTCGCCGTGAACGCGGAGGTTCCGCAGCGTCCGGGTGGCCTCGAACGGCCAGAACACGAGCTCCTCCTCGCCCCAGCGCACTCCCATGGCCGCGCAGTTGACCACACCGCTGCTCCCGGTTGTGGTCACCACGGTCTCGATCAGCGGCGACTGCTCACCGGTATCAGCCGACAAGGCTGAAGAACTCCTGGCGCGTGCGCGCATCGTCGCGGAGCGAGCCCCGCAGCGCCGAGGTGACCGTGCGGGCCCCCGGCTTGCGAACGCCCCGGATCGTCATGCACATGTGCTCGGCGCTCAGCACGACCCCCACCCCCCGCGGCGCGAGCTCCTGCTCGAGCCAGTCGGCGATCTGCACGGTCATCCGCTCCTGCAGCTGCAGATCTCGCGCGAAGAATTCGACCACACGCGCCAGCTTCGACAGCCCGATGATGCTGTCTCCCGGCAGGTACGCCACGTGAGCCACGCCGTGGAACGGCAGCAGATGGTGCATGCACAGCGTCTGGAACGAGATGTCCCGGACCAGGACGAGCTCGTCGTAGCCCTCGTTGGGAAAGACGGTCGCGCCGAACTCGGCAGGCGTCACCAGCTCGGCGAATGAGGCGACGACCCGGCGGGGGGTCTCGAGCAGATTCGGCGAGTCGACGTCGGCGCCGATCGCTCGCAGCAGATCCCGGGCGGCGCGCTCGGCCACGGCGACGTCGAACCTCGAGGGGTCGACGACGCGTCCAGGCGTGGCGGCGGCCGCACCTTTCAGCTCGCCATCCCCGCGATTCATCGGGTCCAGCGTAACGCCTGGTGCGGTAGGATCCGGCCGGACCGTTGAACTCCAAGAAGGAGAGGGATCCCATGACTTGGATCAAGCCACAGTTTGAGTTCATCGAGATGTGCTCGGAGGTCACTTCCTACCTCCACCACCGGTAGGAGCGTGAAGCTGGCGTGGCCTCCGGCAATCGCCTGAGGCTACGCACCGCTTCGCGCGCCGCGTGCGCCTTCGGATCCTCGGCTCTGCCGCCGGCGGGGGGTTTCCGCAGTGGAATTGCCGTTGCCCCACGTGTGAGGCTGCCCGCGCGGGCGTGAGGGCGAAGCCGCGTACCCAATCGTCGCTGGCGATCCGCGGCAACGACGGCCCGTGGTTTCTCGTGAACGCTTCGCCGGACGCGCGTCAGCAGCTCGAGGCGATCACCGACCCGGCGCTCGACGGTGTCCGCTCGCCGCCGATCGCGGGCGTGCTCCTGACCGACGCGGAGATCGACCACACGGCTGGGCTGCTGCTCCTGCGCGAGTCGTCGACGCCGGTGCGCGTGTACGGCGAGGCCGGGGTCGAGCGCGCGCTGAGGGAGGGATATCCGGTACTGCCGATGCTCGAGCATTACTGCGGCTTGTGGTGGCAGACGCTCGAGCCCGGGCAGGCGTGGCCGTTGGAAGGGTCGAGCCTCGCGGTCGAGCCGTTCGACGTGGGCGGCGATGCACCGCGCTATCTGGACGGATCGGGGGTAGAGCTCAGCGCGAGCGGCTTTGTCTTCCGCGACCGCGCGAGCGGTGGCGTAGTCACCTACGTCCCCGGCCTGGCCCGGTTGGACGACGAGGTGCTCACCCGGTTCGCCGCCAGTGATCTCGTGCTCGTCGACGGCACCTTCTGGCGCGACGACGAGCTCGCGCTCCTCGGCATCTCCACGCGAAGCGCGCGCGATATGGGGCATCTGCCGCTATCGGGCCCCGGCGGGACGCTCGAGGCGCTGGCCCGCCTGGAGCGACCGCGCAAGGCGCTCGTCCACATCAACAACACCAACCCGATCCTGCTCGAAGACTCGCCCGAGCGCGAAGCTGTGGTGCGCGTCGGGGTCGAAGTTGCTTACGATGGACTCGAGGTCGAGCTGTGACCGATGAGTTCATCGCCGAGTTGCGCGCACAGGGGACGCGCTACCACAACCTGCACCCGTTCCATAAACGCATGGACGCCGGGGACCTGACCCGCGACGAGCTGCAGCGCTGGGTTACGAATCGGTTCTACTACCAGAAGTGCATCCCGCTGAAGGACGCGGCGATCATGTCCAACTGCCCCGAGGTGGTGGTGCGCCGCGAATGGATTCGGCGGATCATCGACCACGACGGGCCGGCGGAGGGGACGGGTGGCATCGAGTCGTGGCTGCGGCTGGGCGAGGCGCTCGGCGTCTCCCGCGACGAGCTCGAGTCCGAGCGCGGCGTTCTCCCGGGCGTCCGCTACGCGGTCGACGCGTACGTGAACTTCGCCCGGCAGAAGCCTTGGGTGGACGCGGTCGCGTCGTCGCTAACCGAGCTGTTCGGGCCGGCCGCGATCAGGGTGCGGCTCGACGCGCTCGAGCGCCACTACCCATGGATCGATCCCGCCGGGCTCGAGTACTTCCGGACCCGGCTGGTGAAGGCGCCGCGCGACGCCGAGTATGCGCTCGCGCTGGTCGTCGATCGCTGCCGCACGCGCGAGCAGCAGGGCGCTGCGGTAGCGGCGTTGAGATTCAAGACCGAGGTCCTGTGGGCGCAACTCGACGCGATCGAGCGAGGCGACTCGCAAGACTCGATCCCGCCCGAGGCGGGTGGGATCGAGTCATGACCCGCCCCCGCCTCGTCACCGGCGCGCGACTGCGCTACGACGAGGTGCGCGAGGAGCACCTCCTGCTCGTCCCCGAAGGTGCGGTGCGGCTCAACCCGACCGCCGCCGAGGTGCTGGAGCTGTGCGATGGAGAGCACTCGGTGGATGAGATCATCGGCGTCCTGATCGCGCGCTACGACGGAGCCGATGTGAGCGAGGACGTTCGAGGACTGGTCGAGGCGATGTCGCAGAGAGGACTCCTGGTCGATGCCGCAGCCTAGGCCGTTCACGCTTATCGCCGAGCTGTCCTATCAGTGCCCGCTGCACTGCCCGTACTGCTCGAACCCGGTCGACATCGGCGGGGAGGTGTACCGCCACGAGCTCGAAACCGGAGACTGGATCCGCACGTTCGGCCAGGCGCGCGAGCTGGGGGTCATTCAACTCGCCCTGACCGGCGGCGAGCCGATGCTGCGCCGCGATCTGATCGAGCTGTGCGCGGCGGCGCGGGAGGCGGGTCTCTACTCGTCGCTGATCACCGCCGGCACCCTGTTCACGCGCGAGCGCGCGCGCGAGCTGAAGACGGCCGGGCTCGACCACGTGCAGATCTCGATCCAGAGCCCCGACCCGGCGGAGAACAACCGGATCGCGGGCAACCGGTCGTTCGAGCAGAAGGTCGCAGCCGCTCGCGCCGCGCGCGCCCTCGACTTCCCGCTGACGATCAACTGCGTCCTTCACCGGCAGAACCTCGATCGAATCGAGGAACTGCTCGATCTGACCCTCGAGCTGGACGCTCAGCGCCTCGAGCTCGCGAACACCCAGTACTACGGCTGGGCGGTCGTCAATCAGGAGGCTCTGCTGCCGAGCTGGGAGCAGCTGCGGCGAGGAGAGGAAGCGGTCAAGCGCTTCCGCGACCGCGTCGGTCCCCGAGTCGACGTTCTCTGGGTCCTCCCCGACCTCTACGAGGATCTCCCCAAGCCGTGCATGGGCGGTTGGGGGCGGACGGCGATCGTGGTCGCTCCCAACGGCGACGTGCTGCCATGCCAGGCCGCGTCGACGATCCCAGGGATCGAGTTCACCAGCGTGCGCGAGCATCCGCTCGAGTGGATCTGGAACGAGTCCGGCGCGTTCACGCGCTTCCGGGGCACAGGCTGGATGCAGGAGCCCTGCCGCTCGTGCCCGCTCGGACGCCAGGAGGTGGATTGGGGTGGCTGCCGTTGCCAGGCCCTCCGGCTGACCGGCGACGCCGCCGCCGCCGATCCGGTCTGCCGGCTCTCGCCGCATCACGAGCACGTCGTGTCGGCACGCGAGTCGGCGCGGACCGACGAGTTCGTCTATCGCGCGATCAAGCGGCCGGCCAAGGCGCCGCCTATCCGCATCTGAATCATGGCCGCGGCTACCGACTCGACAAACTGTCTCTGATGGCGCAGGAAAAGATCGTGGACGCGTACGCAAACATGGGGCCGGGCGGCCTCAGCATTCCTACCGCTGACCGCTCCGAGCTGTCGATCTTCCCGCGACTCTCGACGTACTCCCAGATCGTGGCCCGGCTGCAATGGGAGCCGGCGGTGATCGACCTCGGGCCTGACGCTCGGGCATGGGAGGGACTCCCGGTCAAGCGACGCCGCCGCCTCACCACGCTGCTCGCCGGCTTCCGCGTGGCCGAGGACGCCGTCGCGGAGCACCTCACCCCGTTCGCCGACGCCGCCGAGCACGTGGACACGATGATGATGTGGATCTTCTTCCTGCAGCGCCGCGACGAGGACCGCCACGCCCTGTTCTTCGACCGCGTCGCCGCAGAGGTGCTCCGGCTTCCGGGAGACACCCCGGCCGAGCGACGCGCCGCGGCGCGCGAGTACGTCCCGGCCCCGTTGCTCGAGCTGTTCGAGGTGCGGCTGCCGGCGCTTGCCGCCGAGCTCGGGGCGGGGCGGGCCGGCATCCTCGAGGGCGTCCGCCTGTACCACATGGTGCTGGAGGGGGCCGTCTTCTCCGCCGGACAGCGCGCACTGCTCGACGACCTCGCCGACGGTGCCCTGCCGGGGGTGCGCGAGGGCGTGCGTCGGGTCGAGCTCGACGAGCGCTGGCACGTCGGCTTCGGCGCGCGCTGCCTCACCGAGGCCAAGGACCGCGACGTCGTGCTCGAGGACGTGCTGGCCCGCGCCAGCGAGGCGGCGACCGCCTGGGGCGACGCGGTGTCGACCGCCACCCGCGCGTACGCCGTGTCGCTATGCCGGCGGCGCCTGTCGATCGTCGGCCTCGTCGGGACGCAGCCCGCGGCCTGACCAACGCCGGCGGCGCGCCTCGCGCCCAAGCAAACAGCGCAATGTGCACAGGCTGGCCGTTTGATCCCGTGCAGAATCGCACTCGGCCTCGTGATCGCGAAACCCCGACCGAACGGACGAGCATGGGACTCAGCTACCTCACGGATGGGACTAACCTGTACGAGATCGCCGCGCAGCACACGGTGCAGAACTACGGGCGGCGAGGGGGCACGATCAGCTACGTGACCCTCAGAGATTGCATCAGCGGGGCCGTTGCGACCGTTGACGACCTGCACTTGGCGGCGCTGTCCGAGGTGCCGCGAGGCGGGAATCCGCTCGTCTGAGAGCCGGTTCCCGGCCGGCCGTGTCAGGTCGAGATGGCGATCGCGACTGCGACGTAGGTGATGTACAGCGCGGTCAGCGCGGCGCCTTCGAGTCGGCCAAGCTGCTTGCGGACCAGGATCACCCCGGAGAAGATCGCGGGACTGACCACGGCGACCGGCAGATAGAAGCGCGTGGTGTCGTGTCCGAGCGTCAGCGGCTTGACCAGCGCGACGATCCCGGCGTTGAGCGCGACGAAGTGAACGACGGTTCCGGCGATGCTGCCGAGACCGATCTCGGGACGCCCGCGACGCGCCGGGACGGCGAAGCGGGCGAGCTCTTCGGCCTCGACCGTCGCCGCCAGCGCGGTGTTACCGAGCAAGGTCTGGGGCACTCCGAGCTGGCGCACGGTCGTGCGAAGACCCTCGCCGATCAGCCATCCCCCACCGGTCAGAAGCACCAGTCCCGCGACCAGCCGCAGACCGGGGCGCCGTACCCGCTCGTCGTCGTCCTCGCGGGCGAGCAGTGCGCGTCCCGAGCGCACGAGCCCGACCAGCGCCACGATCGACCAGATCACGAGCAGCGCACCTTCCGCACGTGAGAGGCGACCGTCGATCGCGAACACCAGCAGCGGCAGCGGCGAGATCGCGGTCCAAACCGCGAAGCGCGCCGGGAGCTCGACCCGGATCGGCGCGATCAGTCCGCCGAGGCCGGCCACGCCGAGCGCCAAGAACGTCACGCCACCCAGGAACGTACCCGCCGCCGCGCCGGGAAGACCCTTTGCGTTCGCCGCGATCCCCACGGCGAGGTTCTCGGTCTCGAACCCCGACAGAGCGACCGAGAGTGCGAACGGCGCGATCCCAAGTGCCCGAGCGACCCCGAGCAGGCCGTCGACGAACATGTCGGCGGCAAGGACGACGACGCCCGTTCCGACGACCAGCAGGATGAGGCCGACCGCTCCGGACACGGATTAGCGTCCTAGCGTACATGGCGTCCCACCGAAGGCGCTCGAGCGACCACGCGGGCATCTACTAACGAAATCTGTACGCGCTCGATGCCGATCTGTACGGGACGTAACGCCCTATTGCCACCGCCGACCGTGTTGGGTGGGGTGAACCGATCTCCCCCCACCCCACGTATGGGGCTCGAGCCGCTGACCTCACCTGGCGTAGAGTCTGCGCATGCCCACGTTCGTCCTGCGTCTCATCGCCCCGCGTCCCGACTTCGCCCATACGCTGACCGACTCCGAGCGGGAGATCATGAACCGCCACGCCGCCCACTGGCGGCCGTACCTCGAGCGTGGCGACATCGCCGTGTTCGGACCTGTCCTCACCGACGACGACTCGTACGGGCTCGCGGTTGTCGAGACCGACGACGAGCAGGTCCTGCGCGAATTCGCCGCGCACGACCCGGTCATGACGACCGGAACTGCGACCTTCGAGATCGGGCGACTGGCCGCAGGGCACGTTCGCCAGCGCTGAGGGCGCTCCCCAGCCCGATTCAGAAACGACCGCCATTGGCTTGCCGACGATCGCGCTCGATCGCGAGGCCCGCGACACCAGCCAGCGCCACGACCAATTCCTGATCCTCCTCGGAGAACGATCCCCCACCCGCCTTCTCGCACAGGTACAAACTCCCGTCCGGCACGTCATCAACCAGAATCGGGACACCAAGAAACGAGCGCATCGGCGGATGACCGGGCGGCATTCCGTACGCATGCGCGTGCTCGCCCAGGCTGGCCAGCCGCAACGGGACCGGATCAAGGATCAGATCGCCAAGCACCCCCCGCCCGCACGGCCACTTCCCGATCCTCGCGCACGTCTCATCGTCAATCCCCGCCGTGAGAAACACCGCCAGGCCGCTCCTGGCATCGTCAAGCACGGACAGCGCCGCGTACCGCGCGCCGGTCCGCTCCTTCGCGGACCCCAGCACTCGATCGAGCGCAACCTCCAACCCCACCTCGGCGGGCACGAACTCGGTGGCGTCCAGCACTCCACGCGTAGATGAAGACATCGCGACCTTTCGGGGGACCCAGTGAACATCGCCTAGGTAACGCCCCCGCTTGCCGCTCCACAGCCGCCGCGAACGCGAGCTACGCGTCAGACACGGACCCTCTGTGCACCCCGATCACGCAGCGCACCCGGGATCCAGCCTCGCCCGCGAGCATACACCTCCCCCCGACCAGCAACAAGACGCCGTCGGGGAACTTGAAACCGGCAGGCAGAGCGCCGGAGGAGCTCCGGCACTCCGCCTTCCGAGTTGGGTGCCTGGCGGCTACCCGAAGATCGGGAAGCGCCGTTGCTTGGCGAGTCGGTCCATCCCACTCTGGATCGCGGATTCGACTTCTCGATAGATCGACTCGACGTACTCGCGATCGTTGACCCGGTCTGGGTCGTGGTCTACGTGAATCGGGTCCAGCAGCTCGGTGCGGATCTTCGCCGGCAGCGGAAGGTGCGTCGGAATCGTCTCGATCGTCAGGCCGAACGGGAAGCCGAGCACGATCGGCAGCCTCGAGCCGCGAAGCTTCCTCTTGAGCCCGCTGACCCGGTCAAGCCCATCCGCGAGCCAGCGCCCCTCGGACAGGACGAATGCGGTGTCATGCCCGCCGACGCTGGCCACGGGGACGATCGGCACGCCTGAGCGGATCGCCGTGCGTACGAAGCCCATGCGACCGCCAAGCACAGCCTCGTCGCGCCTGCGCCAGTTGCGCATCGCGTCGACCTCGCCCCCTGGCCAGATGACCACGTCGCATCCGGCGCTGAGCGCTGCGGTGACGCCTTGCCGGGAAGCTGGGATCACGCCTGCGTGGCGGAAGTAATCGCCGAGGCCGGGCGCCGCCATCAGGACGTCGTGAGCCGTCGCATGAAGCACGCGCTCGGTGCCGAATCGCCGCCACCAGTCAAACACGAACGTCCAGGCGTCGATCGTCAGCGACCCTCCCGAATGATTTCCGATCAGGAGCGAGGTCTCCTGCGGCAACCGCTCCCAACCGGACGTCTCCAGCCGGAAGTAGTACTTGCAAAGGACATCCCAGCCGGGCTTCTGAATCCGCATCAACGTCTGGTTGGGGCCCTCGAGGGCGTGCTCGGTAGCAGCGGCGACACGCCTGCCGATTAGGCCTTCGATTCCCCGCTTGGATCCGCGCTCGGCGCTCCCGGACGTGGCGGCCGCCCCCGGATCGAGTGGTGCCCGGCCATTGCCCTGGTCCAGAGTCGTTGCGTGCGGGAGCGCGCCGTTGCGTTCAGGAGCTGTTCGCACTGGCGCCCCGGCGGGCTGATCTCCCTGCCCGAGCGATTGTGAAGAGATGGTTGCCATGGACACCCCAGCTTCCTTGCGCGTCAAGAGCTTCGGCGCGCCGTTGTGGCGACGAGCATCTCCCAGACGGATACCCACAGGGAGCATCGAGGAGCGAACGAGCGAGGTTCACCATCGACAATGTCCGGCTCAAAATGATCGTCGTCGACTATTCGTACCAGTCAGAGCATCCCCCTATCGGGGCGCCGGGACATCGGTATGAGACACATCTCGCATGCGGGAAACCCCGCAACCGCTCTCCTAGCCGCGACGTTGCTCGCGCCACTCGCGGACGACACGCTCGAGGTCGTTGGGCAAGAGCATAAGCGCACCACGGTGACCGCGGACGTGCGCGGCCCGGCCGGGCCCTACCGGGTGTCCGCCCGTCACCTGGTCGCCTGCGATGGGACGCGCAGCACCTGATCGTCGCTGCGTTTATCGTTGATTGCTGATGGCCAGCGCGTCCGATGTTGAAGCTCGCGAATTCGCGGCGGCGTATCGATCCTTCCTCGATTGGTTGCACTCGGGGCATGCGGGGGCCGGGCGCAACCCAGTCGCTGGGTTGGTTGGCGATTTTCTCGGCGAGGGAGCGTCGGAGCGGTCGGTGGTCCGGCGTGCGTTGGCGCCATTTGAGCATGTGAACTTGCAGACGGCGTTGGACGCGTGGTCGCAGGAGCCGGGGCGTGAGGTTGTGGTGCGAGGGTTCTCGATACCGCCTCACCACATGACGGTGAGTTTGCAGCAGTTGATCATCGGAGAGGCGATGCCACCGCTGCGGCTGTCCGCGCCGGCACTGGTCGATCTGCCCAATGGTCCGGCTTCAACGTTGGCATGCTTGCAGTTGGCGCTGCTGTTGATCAGTGATGCGCATGGCCGCTACGTGGTGATGGTCAGTGGACCGAGCGAGCACGATCCGGGCCTCCGCGTCGAGGTCGCGGGATTGTCGGTCGACGCGGCGCAGGCCGTGCATGCCCAATTGGCGGAACTTCGCAGTCGGCTTAACGTCTACCGGGGCCACATGTTGGATGTGGGGATGTCGCCAATGGGCGAGGTGACGCTGGACTTCAGCGACATCCCGTTGACCAACCGCGAGGACGTCGTCCTACCCGAGGGTGTGCTCGCACGGATCGAGCGTCAGGCCCTGGGTGTGGCCGCGCATCGCGATGCGCTGCTCAGCGCAGGTCAGCACCTCAAGCGCGGCCTACTGCTGTACGGGCCCCCGGGCACGGGCAAGACGCACACGACCCGATATCTCATCGGCCAGATGACCGACTACACCCGGCTGTTGCTCTCCGGCCGGGCGCTCCACGCAATCGGAGCCGCATCCGAACTCGCCCGCGATCTGCAGCCGGCGGTGATCGTGCTCGAGGACGTCGATCTCGTGGCGGAGGATCGAAGCTTCCGGCCCGGCGCCACCCCGGTCCTGTTTGAACTGCTCGATGCGATGGACGGCGCCGCCGGGGACGCCGACGTCTTGTTCCTGCTGACCACGAACCGCGCTGACTTGCTCGAGCCGGCGCTTGCGGCGCGACCCGGGCGGGTGGACGTCGCTATCGAGATCGACCTGCCTGACGCCGAGGGGCGCGCCCGGCTCCTGGACCTCTACGGCAAAGCGATTCCCATGCGCCTCTCCGAGACGGACCGGCGTGACGTCGTCGACCGAACCCAGGGAGTTACCGCATCGTTCCTCAGGGAGTTACTGCGGCGCGCGATGCTCGAGGCACTTCACGAGCATGCCTCCGAACCGGCGGTCGCGACCACCCATCTGACCCGCGCGCTCGACGATCTCCTCGATAGCGGCCAGCAGCTCACGCGTTCCCTGCTCGGAGTCGGTAACGACCCAGCATCCCTCCCCCCGGGCGGCGGCATCGGGTCTCTCCCGCCCCAGCGAGGTCGCGGGTGGGCCGTCTATCGGCACACCCACGGATCCTCCACCTGATCGATACCACCTGCGGCCGGGATGCGGTCGTGACCGACAGCGCCGCCTCCGGCTCGTCGAGCAGGTAGAGGCCCTCGGCCCCGAATCGGTTGGCGGCCAGCGCCAGGAACGACTCGCGACGTTGAAGAAGCTCTCGGCTCGGAGGCAGTAGCCGTTTCGCGGCTTGGTGGCGCTCAGCACTGGCGCCAGCATCGGCGCTCGCGCATCATCGAGCACGTGGCGAGGGACGGCCGGCAGCTCACCGAGGCGGGCAAGCTCACCGCCTTGCTTCGCGAAGCCGATCGCGAGGAAAGCTCGTGACCTGCTCGCGAGGCCTCGCCGCCGGTTACTAGAGCTAACGCCCGGCACGCGGGAAGCAGAAAAGTCAGCCCCGATCTCGAGCTGGCTCCTGCCTGGCTGTGATCGCGCCCGAGTTGCGGATCCAGGCCGGTCCGCCACTACACCTTCGAGGGCAAGCACCGCAAGAGACGACCGCATGGAAGGGCACGGCGACGAGTCCGGCACCCTTTGGCGCTCGATCGGGGTCACGTGCAACGTCACCTCAGGCACGATCCTGTGCTTCAACGGCGACAACCATGGGTTCGTGATCGGAAACGGCAAATACAAATCGTTCTAGTCGCCGCGCCGCGGAAGCTTGTAGCTTCCCGGACGTGTCCGAGCCGCGCTTTCACTTCATCTGCGCCGCATCCGCGCTCGTCGGCGTGCCAGCCGAGTGGGTGATCGAGATGCTCGGTGACGGCGAGATTGGACTGTTGGCCGATGGCGGCGGACTCGCCGCGATCAACGAGCTTGCGCACACGCTGGGCCTGATCAGCGTCTCCGTCGTTCGAGGCGAGGAAACCTTGGGCCGTCAGCAGGAGACGGTGATGGCGTATGCCGATCGCCTCCCGCTCGTGTGGGTGGACGAGTACTTCAGCGAGACGGTCACCGCCTGGGCACGCGGCCGCGGCCCGATGACGTTGCTCGTACAGGCGACGGGCCCGCTGGCCGAGGGCGAACGCCACCGGGTCGAGCGGTTCGTGGCAATGCTCGGCCGTCAGGACGAATAGCCGGACCGACACCTCGCCGCGATCACGATCGGCGACAACGCGACGGTGAGGCCGGCGTACCGGCTCACAACGTGTTGAAGCAGCCGTAGACGACGAACAGCGGATTGACGACGCTCGCCCCGTGGGCGCCGGCCATGGTCTGCCCGCCGATGAAGCTCGGGGGCGACTGCGCCTTGTAGCACCCGTCGTAGGACACGCTGACGTCGTAGTCGACGTTGGTCCGCTGGAACGGCACCGCCTTGGGCTGAGGTAGGTAGAGTGGCTGATGACCGATCACACCGCGGGCGTCGGCACGGGCGACCCGGATCCCGTCGCCGAGGCCGCCGACAACGACCTGGCGGTCGGCCGGGTCGTCGATGCGATCTCGCACAGCCGGTTCTGGAAGAGCACGGCGATCTTCGTCCTGGAGGACGACGCCCAGAACGGCGTCGACCATGTCGATGGCCACCGCAGCGTGCTGTGGACGATCAGCCCATACTCCAAGCCCGGCGTCGACGACCAGTACTACACGCAGCTCAACGTCGTCCGCACCGTCGAGCAGATCCTGGGCATCAAGCCGATGAACCAGGAGGACCATTCGGCGGTGCCGATGTACGCCGCGTTCACCGCCAACCCCGACTTCGCACCCTTCGACGTGCGGGCGAACCGGATACCGCTGACGCTCGGCGCGCCGGTCTATGCGTCGACGATCACCCGCGGCCCTCTGGCCGGCACCGGTGCGGTGCCCGCGTCCGAGCGCTCGGTCTACGACGCCTGGGTGGGCCTGGAGCCGGCGGCAGCGCTTCAACGGGCTGCGAGCCGCACCGGACACCGCCAAGCCGGCGCTGCTCAACCGGCTCGACTGGTACTCCGCGCACAACTGGAACGTCGCCTATCCGGGCGACGCGAAGATCTATCCGCCCAACGAGGTCCCGGGTCGCAATCTGCCCGCCGCCTTCATCGGCGACAACTACGGGCCCGTAGGAGACGCGGCGATCGGCCCGCGCTGGTGCGCGGGCGGTTGGTCAGCCGACCCGAGCCCGCTCCCGGACGATCCGAAGGTTGCTCGTCCGCTCCTGAAGCCGATCCATCGCCGCGGCGATGTCGCTTGGGGGCGACTCGGTCGACCAGCGCTTGCCGACGCGCCGGATCTCGCCTCGGCGCTCCAGGTCCTCGAGCCGGGCAAGCGCCTTTTCGCTGTTAAGACCTGCCGCCCGAGCGGCCATCGCCGTCGAGAATGAGCTGGGCAGCTTGCCCAGCGCCGCTCGTAAGCGATCCGGGCGCGGGTCGGTCCTCTCCTCGCCGGGGCGCTCGGGTGCGGGCGCGGGCGGCTCAGCCGCGGCCGGGACGGGTTCCAACGGGGGCGCGGGCTTGCGTCCGACCGGCGGATCGTCCCCGAAGCGCGCTCGGCAGCTGCCGCACATGACGATCGGCTCCCGACCGGCCGGGCGAACGAGCTCGAACCGACGCCATCCACGACCGGAGCGGCAGACGCCGCAGCGCCGCCCGGCGTTTTCTATCTCGATGAGCGCTTCGGTACGCAACGACATTCTCCCCTCACCATAGAACGTCGGGGGCGCTGTCTGCGTACAGGGTTGGGGATCGTTACGACTGCAGGCTGAATGGCGGGTAGCGGTCGGTGATCAGTAGGAAGGCGTAGGCCGCGACGCGGTTGTGCCAGCGGAACACGCCCTCGATGAAATCGAACAGCGACCGGGGGTAGCGGCCGGTGAAGAGGATCGCGAACCAGACGAAGATGGCGGCGAGCAACGCGCCGATCGTGAGAAAGAAAAGGACGATGTAGTGGGGGATCGCGAGCAGCCACTTGATGATCGGCAGGCCGCGGCTGAGGTCGTGTTCGGCGTCGGGATAGGGGAAGTTCAGGTGGACGGCCTGCTCCTCGTCGGTGGAGGGGTAGCGGTCGTCCATCAGCGCGAAGTAGACGGCGATCCGGTTGCTGAAGCGGGTCAGCTGCAGGTTCCAGTCGTACCACCAGCGCGGGTACTTCTTGCGGAACAGCAGCATCAGCAGCACGGGGATGACGAGGATCCCGATGCCGCCCCCGGCGTAGCGGGCGCCGCTGCCTCCTGCGTTGGCCCCGAAGCTTCCGCCTTCGATTGTTGCGGCGAGGATCGCGATCGGGATGATCGTGAAGATGCGAAGGGCCGAGGTGAGGCGGTTGAGGCTGCGGTCGGGATAGTCGACCGAGAAGGTCAGCGGGTAGTCGTGGCCACCGCTCGGCGGCGCCCCGTCGCCCGGCGAAGGTGCGGGTGTCTGTCCTGAGCTTTCCATGATGGTTCTCTCTCTGTCAGGTGTACGGCGTACACTCTGCCGCGGGACTATAGGTGTACGGCGTACACTTGTCAAGCGCTGTGACCCAAGAGACGAACACCGGCCGGACACGCCTGAGTAGACCGCTCGTGCTCCAGGCTGCCGTCGCACTCGCAGACGAGGACGGACTTGAAGGGTTCAGCATGCGCCGGCTCGCGCAAGCGCTCGGCGTGGTGCCGATGGCGCTCTACAAGCACGTGGCGAACAAGGATGAGCTCCTCGACGGCATGGTCGACATCGTCTTCGGCGAGATCGAGTCTCCCTCGATCGACGACAACTGGAGGTCGGCAATGCGACGCCGGGCGATCTCGGCGCGCGACGCGCTCAAGCGCCATCGCTGGGCGATCGGGCTGATGGAGACGCGGAACCCCGGGCCGGCCAACCTGCGAAACCACAACGCGGTAATGGGCTGCCTACGCGAGGCGGGCTTCTCGTTCGAGACGGCGATCCACGCCTACTCGGTCCAGGACGCCTACATATACGGCTTCGCGCTGCAGGAGAAGACACTCGGATTCCAAACACCCGCCGACGCCGGACAAGCCGTGCAAAGAAGAGCGCGGGCGGTCGGCGTGCTCGACGACTACCCGTATCTCGCCGAGATCGCAACCAAGCTCCCCGAGTCCGGATACGACAACGTCGTCGAGTTCGCCTGGGGGCTCGACCTCATCCTCGACGGCCTCGACCACCGCCGCCGCACACCCCGACCGTAACCCCACCCCTGCGAGCAGCGCTACGGACCGTCCGGAGGTCGTAGAGGATCAGCGACCAAGACGCCCCAACCGCCGGCAGCTCCCCCTTGGGGAAGGTCAGTGTGTAGTCGTGAGCGCCGGTCAGCGGCAGGCCGTCGAGCTGAGCGACGCCGAAGCCGGCAACTTGCCCGACCAGCCCGGAGGCGTGATCGCATACGCGCCGGCTCTGTCGCCGGTCGCGCGGAGGCCGGTGTACGCGAACGAGTTCGACCACATGTCGATCAGCTGGATCGAGTACAAGCGACCGTGGGTAGCCGGGACCTCGATGACCTGCAGGTCGGGTTTAGTGCATCGCGCCGGCGGGAACGGCGTCGAGCAGCCGGACAGCTCGGGGCGCGCGGTCGTCGTCCAGGATCACGGCCCCGCCGGGCCAGTACGGGTGCGGAGCGGTGGCGTTGTGGACGAGCAGTGGCTCGTAAACCCAGGAGCCCGTGTTGAGAAGGCGGGGCTGGCCCTGCGGTCCCCGCCAGCGCGTCTCGAGGTCGTCCGGGAGAGGGCCAAGGCGGTGGACGTGACCGAACAGCACCCACTCCGCGTCGATCCCGAGGTTCGCGACCACGTGCGCGAGAGCGGGAAGGCTGGCGAGGCGCATCTGCGCCCCCAGGACACTCGCGGTGAGGCGCGCCATTCCGGGGCGCAGCAGGCGGCGAGGCCCTAGCGGCATCGTCGAGGCTCGAATCAGCTCAGCGACGTCCTCTGCCATCGCCGCGAGCGGGCGCGGGAGCGCCTTGATCACGAGCGCCTCCAGGCGCGTGAAGGACGGGCCTCCGGCCAGCTCGTAGTCCATCGGGACGGCCCCCAGTCGCGGGACCTGTCCGAGGAGACCGCGCGTGATGCCAAACGCGGCCTCAGGCAGCAGGTGACGATCCAGGTAATGCCCGTGCGTCGCCCACAGTCCCGGGGCGAGCCAGACGCCCGGGTAGTGCACCCGGACGCGCCCCGGCGCAAGCCAGGAGACGACGCGAGACAGCTCCGGCGTCGCGTCAAGGGGAACGCGGCTGTCAGGAGCGAGGCCCGCGCCGACTCGCCGGATCCACCCCGCGACCAAGGCCCGATCGTGGTTGCCGGGCACGAAGATCACCTCCCGGCCCACCCCGAGCGTCCTGCCAATCAGCCGCAGGATCGGCTCGGCGACACCCATCGCGCGCTCGGGCCGCTCCTCGAGCAGCTCCACCACGTCCCCGAGTAGCACAAGGCGCTCGATTCCCTCGAGCGCCTCGAGCAGCCGGCGCCGCGGCTCCGGGTGCGTGAGCACGTCGTGCCGCAGACGCGACCCCAAATGAAGGTCCGAGAGCACGAGCGTCGACACGCCAGCTCACGATAGACAGCGGCGCCCCGCACGCCGGCGCGAGGCTCAGCCCGGATAGCCGTTGCACGGAGCCCGTCGGCTCACGCCGTGCTGCTCGATGTTCGGCGCGGACTTGATCTGCTCCTTGGTCACCGCTACCAGATCGGCGACTACTGAAGGCCGGCGCGCACGGACGTAATCCGCCCGGTGTTCAGGCCGAACCAGTGCATGCGACCCACGTAGCGCGCGTGCTCGACCTTCAGGCAGCGATCCATGATGACCGTTGCGCCGCCCTCCTCGGCGATCCGTGCGCCCTCGTCGTTGATCACGCCGAACTGACACCACAGGGCGCCGGCGTGGATCGCGACGGCCTCCCGTGCGATCGCCGGGAGCGCACCGGGCGCGCGGAAGACGTTGACGACGTCCACCGGCTCGGGGACGTCGAGCAGGCTCGGGTAGCTCGCCGCTCCGAGGACGTCGGTCTCGCGGGGATTCACCGGGATCACCCGGTAGCCGTGCCGCTTGAGGTAGAAGCCGACGAAGTGGCTGGCCCGCAACTCGTTGCTGGACAGGCCCACGATCGCGATCGTGCTCGCCGTGTGGAGCACGCGCTGGATCGTCAACGGGTCCTGGTAGCGCTCGAGCTCGGTCATCTCATGTCACCCTGGCCAGTCCCTGTTCGAGGTCCCAGATCAGATCGTCGACCGACTCGGTGCCGACCGACAGCCGGACCGTTCCGGGCCCCACGCCCGCCGCTTCCAATTCGTCGTCGCTCAGTTGGCGGTGGGTGGTACTCGCCGGATGGATGATCAGGCTCTTGGCGTCGCCGACGTTCGCGAGGTGGGACCAGAGCGTCACGCCGCGGATGAGTTCCTGGCCGGCGCTGCGGCCCCCCGCACAGTCGAACGAGAACACGGCGCCCGCGCCGCGCGGCAGGTACTTCTCGACGAGCGGCCGGTACCCGCTTCCCGACAGGCCGGGATAGGTGACGTTCGAGGCCAGCTCGTGCGACTCGAGGAACGCCGCGACCGCTTGCGCGTTCACGACGTGACGTTCCATCCGCAGCGACAGTGTCTCCAGCCCCTGCAGGAACAGAAACGCGTTGAACGGCGAGAGCGCACCGCCGAGATCGCGCAGCGTCTCGGCCCGCAGCTTCATCAGGTAGCCATACATCCCGAAGGTCTCGTGGAACCGCAGGCCGTGGTAAGCCGGCGATGGATCCGCGATCGCCGGAAACCGTCCGTTCGACCAGTCGAACGTGCCGGCCTCGACGACGACGCCGCCGATGCTAGTCCCGTGGCCCCCGATGAACTTCGTCGCGGAGTGGATCACGATGTCGGCCCCCCATTCGATCGGGCGGCACAGGTACGGCGTGGCGAACGTGTTGTCCACGATCAACGGCAAATCGTGATCGTGCGCGATCGACGCCACAGCCTCGATGTCCAGCACGTTGCCCGCCGGGTTGCCGATCGTCTCGCCGAAGAACGCCTTGGTGTTCACACGCACCGCTTTTCGCCACGCGTCCGGATCGTCGGGATCGACCCACGTCAGCTCCACGCTCATCTTTCGCAACAGGTGCTTGAGTTGGTTCACCGTCCCGCCGTACAGCGCCGAGGACGAGACGACGTGGTCGCCCGGCGCTAGCAGCGTGAACAGCGCGGCTGCCTGTGCGGCGATCCCGCTCGCGAACGCCACCGCGCCCGACCCGCCCTCGAGGTTCCCCACCCGCTCTTCGAACACGGCGACCGTCGGATTCATGATGCGTGAGTAGGTGTTCCCGTACTCCTGCAGGTTGAAGTAGGCCGCCGCCGATTCCGGATCCTCGAACACATAGCTGGTCGTCTGGAAGATCGGCACCGCACGAGCCCCCGTGTTCGGGTCAGGCCGCTGCCCGGCGTGGAGCTGCCGTGTCTCGAACCCGAAGGCACGGGCCTCCTCGGGCCGGTCGCGCTCCTCGGTCACGCGCTCTCCTCCAGGAAGCGACGAATGATGGGCGTTTGACGCGCCTCCTCGAGCAGAAAGCAGTCGTGGCCGTATAGCGCATCGATCACGTGTAGCTCGACCGGCTTGCCGAGTCTCCGAAGCGCGGCTTCGATCTCTCGCGATGCCGACGGCGGATACAGCCAGTCGGAGCTGAAGGCGATCAGCAGCGTCCGCGCCGAGACGCGCTGGAGCGCCCGGGTCAGTGATCCGCCGCCGTACTGCCGCGCGAGATCGAAGTACGTCAAGGCTCTGGACGTGTAGAGGTAGGTGTTGGCGTCGAACCGCTTGACGAACGAGTCGGCTTGGTGGCGCAGGTAGCTCTCGACCTCGAACTCCGGCTCTGTGATCGTGTAGCGGACGTCGTCGGCGAACCGAAGGCGCCGACCGAACTTAACACTCAGCGCCGGCCCCGAGAGGTAAGTGATGTGGCCGATCATTCGCGCGACGCCCATGCCCGCGTTCGGTGCGTCATCCGTGCCGTGGTAGTGGCCTCCCTGCCACGCCGGGTCGCGCATGATGGCGTCCCGGGCGATCGCGTTCCATGCCACGCCCTGTGCGTGGAGGGCATGGGTGCTGGCGATCGCCACGACGGCGCCGACCTGGTCTGGGAACAGGATCGCCCACTCGAATGCCTGCATCCCCCCGAGCGAGCCACCGGCCACGGCCGCGAGCCGCTCGATCCCGAGCTCGTCGAGGAACGCGCGCTCCGTTCTCACCATGTCCGCGACGGTGATCACGGGGAAGTCCGAGCCATGCGGCCTGCCCGTGGCCGGGTCGATCGATGAGGGCCCCGTGGTCCCGCGACAGCCGCCGAGCAGGTTCGTGGAGATGACGAAGAACTGGTCGGTGTCGAAGGCCTTGCCGGGTCCGATCATCCCGTCCCACCAGCCGAGCCCCTTGTCGCCCGCGCCGTCGCGATCCTCGGCCCCGAACCCGTCGCGGGTGCTTTCCCCCCCGCCGTCTTCGAGAGGCCGGCCGCGTGGGCGTCCCCGCTGAGCGCGTGGCAGACCATGATCACATTGTCGCGGCGGGGTGAGAGCGCCCCATAGGTCTCATAGGCCACGCGGACCGGGTGCAGGTCCCGTGCGCAATCGAGCCGCACCGGATCCGGCAGATCGAGATATTGGGTCTCGACGGTTCCGACCGAGCCGGCCGCGAGCGTCGACGCTGGCGCCGTGGGCGCGGTCATCTGTCTGTCCCCTGGGGTCCTGATATTGTCGAGCGGCCTTATCGGGAAACTACACTACGTGAGAAGGGGCGGAACGGCGAAATGACGACCATAGACAACGGAGTGAACGTTCAGGCGCTGCTCGATGCGCGCGGAGTCTTGGCGGACGCGCCGGAAGCCGCCCAGTTCACGTGGCGGGCATCGTCGAAGTGGCAGAGCGGCGTCCACAGCACGATCACCGTCCAGGACTTCTTCGGCCTCGGCGAGGAGCAGAGCCACAGGAGCGAATTCGAGTTCGACTCCGACCACCCGGAGATCTTCGCCGCCGAGGACAACGGGATCACCCCGATCGAGTATCTCCTCGTGGGGCTGGCCGGCTGCCTGAGCGCGGGCGTGGCGGCCATCGCGCAGAATCGCGGGATTCAGTTGCGCTCCGTCGAGTCGACGGTCGAGGGCAGCCACGACATACGCGGGTTCCTCGGCGTCGACAGCGACGTCCGCAACGGCTTCAACGACATCAAGGTGACGTTCACGATCGACGCGGACGCGTCCAGGGAGGAGATCGAGGCGCTGGTCGCCCAGTCGCAGAAGCGCTCCGCGGTGTTCGACGCCCTCGCGAACCCGACCGAGGTTACCGTCACGGTCGCCTGAGGGACCTCGCCACCCGGCGCTGAGGGACCTCGTCATCGAGCGGTTCACCACGGTCGTCATCGGCGCGGGGCACGCCGGCCTTGCCGCCAGCCACTTTCTCGGCGAGCGGTCAATCGACCACGTCGTGCTCGAGCGTGGCGAGGTGGGGAACTCTTGGCGACACGAGCGCTGGGACTCTCTGCGGCTGCTCACTCCCAACTGGCAGTGCCGCCTGCCCTGCGTTCGCTACGACGGCCCGGACCCTGACGGCTACATGACGATGGCCGAGGTGGTCGAGCTGATCGAGCGCTTCGCTGCGCCTGCTCGCGCTCGCGTACGGACCGGGACGAACGTCACCTCGGTGCGGCGCATCGACGACGGCTACCACGTGATCACGAGCCGCGGTGAGATCCGGTGTCGCGCGATGGTTCTCGCCAGCGGAGCCTGCAACCGGCCGACGATGCCGAGCTTTGCCCACGCGGTGCCGCCGACGGTCGAGCAGCTGACGCCGTTCGGCTACCGCGACCCGAGCCAACTCCCCGACGGCGGTGTACTCGTCGTCGGGGCGTCGGCGACCGGCGTACAGCTGGCGGCCGAGCTGAGGAGATCGGGCCGGCCGGTGACCCTCTCGGTCGGAGAGCACGTGCGATTGCCGCGGACGTACCGCGGCCGCGATGTCCTGTGGTGGATGGACGCGTCGGGTGTGTGGGACCAGCGCTATGACGAGCTCGACGATGTCACCCGAGCGCGGCGGCTGCCGTCGCCGCAGCTCGTCGGGACGCCCGAGCGGACGACACTGGATCTGAACGCGCTGTCTGCGATGGGGGTCGAGCTCGTCGGACGCTGGGCGGCGGTCCGCGACGGCCGCGCGCTGTTCTCAGGCGGTCTGCGCAACGTCTGCTCGCTCGCGGACCTGAAGATGGAACGGCTGCTCGGTGTCTTCGACGAGTGGGCTGCGGCCGGCGGACCGGACGCGGAGGCCGACCCTCCCGAGCGCCTCCCACCGACTCAGGTGCCCCACTCGCCGCGGTTGCAGCTTGACCTCCTGAGCGGCGAGATCCGCGCGATCGTTTGGGCAACGGGGTTTCGGCCCGACTACCGGTGGCTCGACGTGCCGGTCATCGACGCCAAGGGCCAGCTCCGCCACGACGGCGGCGTCGTCGACAGCCCGGGCCTGTACGCGCTGGGACTGCCCGTGCTGAGGCGGCGCAAGTCCACGTTCATCCACGGCATCGAGGATGACGCGCGTGAGGTGATCGAGCATCTCGCGGGGTCGCTGACGAGCGACCCGCGGGCCTCCAGCAAACCGAGCACGGCCCCGGCCTTGTCGTAGTCCAGATGCTCGCCCGCCAACTTCCCGGAGAGAGTGACGGAGCCGCGTGAGGTGCCGCAGAACGTGATACCGCCCGATGCACGGGGTTATGAGAACTTCCCGGGGACCGTTGGTCGCACGGCGCGCGAGTCCACCCGGGCCTGGCCGCGCGAGCGCCGGGCTCCGGAGGGCTCGCCGAATATCGTCGTCATCGTCCTCGATGACCTGGGGTACAGCGACGTTGGGCCGTTTGGGTCGGAGATCCCGACGCCCCACCTGGACAGGCTCGCGGCCACTGCGCGCCAACGACTCGCGTCAGCCGTTCTTCCTCTATTTCGCCCACACCGCGGTGCACGGGCCGCTCGGCGCCAAGCGCGAGGACATCGAGCGGTTCCGCGGCCAGTACGACGTGGGGTGGGACGAGATCCGCCGGGTCCGTCACCTGCGGCAAATCGAAATGGGCATCATCGGGCCGGGCGTGCCCCTCCCGCCGCGGAACGCCGGGCCGCGGTTCGACGTGCCAGCCTGGGACTCGCTGCCCCCGGGGGACCGAGAGCTCTACGCCCGCTACATGGAGGTCTATGCCGCCATGGTGTACAACGTCGACGACAGCATCGGCCGGATCGTCGAGACCGTCAAGGCGCTTGGAGAGCTGGGCAACACGATCTTCGTATTCACCTCTGACAACGGTGGGACGGGTGAGGGCGGTCCAGAGGGGACACGGAGCTACTTCAGCCGGTTCGTGCACATCCCGGGCCTGCCGAAGGACTGGGAGGCTGACGTTGCAATCGATCCGGATCTGATCGGCGGGCCCCGCACGATGGTGCACTACCCGCGCGGGTGGGGGATGGCGTCGAACACGCCGTTTAGGTTCTACAAGGGGCAGACGTTCGCGGGCGGGGTGCGCGTGCCGTTCGTGATCAGTTGGCCGGCCGGCATCTCGCCTTCCGGCGCGGGCCGGGTCCGGCACCAGTACCAGTACGTGACCGACGTGCTCCCGACCCTGCTTGACCTCGCGGGCCTTTCACACCCGGGGTCGCGGAACGGCCTCCCGGCCAAGTCGATCGACGGGTTCAGCTTCACATCGGTCCTGCCTGACCCCGACGCGCCGAGCACGCACCACGAGCAGTATGCCGAGTTCGGCGGGAACCGCGGCTTCTACCGCGACGGCTGGAAGATCCTCACCAACCATGAGCCGGGCACCCCGTTCGACGACGGGGAGTGGGAGCTCTATGACATCCGCACCGACCCTAACGAGCTGCACAACGTCGCCGGTCGCGAGCCCGTGCGGCTCAAGGAGCTGGCCGATGCGTGGGAGACCGCCGCGTGGCACAACACCGTCTTCCCGCTGGGGGCAGGGTTCGTGCCCGGACGGCGGCCGGCTGAGGCGGAGCTCTCACGACCGGTCCGAGTCTTGCCCGGCACACCGAAGCTGGAGCGCTATCGCTCGAGCCGGCTGACGTCGCTGCGGTCGTTCCGGGTCCGCATCGAGCTGGACCACGGCGCCTCGGATCAGGGCATCCTGATCGCGCACGGCGATCAGGGCGGCGGCTACGCCGTGTATGTCGAGGACGGTCGGCTGCAGCTCGCGTGGAATGAGTACGGCTCGCTTCGGGAGGCCGATGGCGGGCCGCTCGCTCCCGGGTCCCGCATGGTCTCGCTCGACGTGACCTGGCGGCCCGAATTCCATGTGGACGTCGCCCTGCTCGTCGACGACGTCGAGGTGGCCCAACTGGAGAGCCTGTGGATGCTCGTCGGGCTCGCGCCGTTCAGTGGTATTGACGTGGGACGGGGCAGCGGGGGACCGGTCCACTGGGGGCTGCACCGGCGGCACGGCACGTTCCCCTACTCCGGACGCCTGCACGCTGCCACCTGGATCCCCGGCGAAGTCGCGGACTACGACCCAGCCCTGGTGGTCGCGGCCGAGATCGAGACGGCGCTGTTCTACGACTGAGCAAGGCGCGGTTCCCCGACACAGGCCGCTCACGGCGAGAGCGCGAGCAGTGCCAAAGGCAGACGCCCAGATACCTGAAATGCGCTGCGAGGGCACCACTTGCGGCGTCAAAGCTCCACATCTGAGACTCTAAGAGTGTGAAAGTGGTTGCCGCTGTTCGTCGAGCGCAGCGGCTACATGGAGGAGACCTATCACACGTTCTCCTACAGTCCGCTGCCCGACGAGGAGGGAGCGATCGCGGGCATGCTGTGCGTCGTCAGCGAGGACACCGACCGCGTCATCGGCGAGCGGCGGATCGCCACGCTGCGCGACCTGGGTAGCGTCCCCACCACATCCGTGAGGAGCAGGCCTTTCTGGACGCGTCGGCCCGGCATCTGGCCGCCAACCAGCGCTCGATGCCGTTCACCGCGGTCTACCTGTTCGACGAGCGCGGCGACGCCCGCCTGAGCGCCGCCACCGGGCTCCGGGCAGGTCACCCGGCCACACCGGTGACCGCATGCTCGACGTGGGTGGTGACTTGACTTCTATGACATTTTCCCGCTGTCTGATCGCGCCCTGGGGTCTGGAGATCGGCGACGTCTGCGGTCACGGTGCGCAGGCCGCTTCGGTCACGGCACTCACCCGCCACACCACACGCGCGATCGCCGGACGGGAGCCGGATCCCCGCGAGGTTCTCCGGCAGGTGAGCGAGATCCTGCTCGGCTCCGGATACAAGCGATACTGCACGGCCGTATACGGCCGGCTCGAGCAGGCCTCCCAGGGCTGGCGACTCGGACTCGCAGTGGGCGGGCATCCGCCTCCGCTGATCCGGCGTGCCGATGGAGCCACCGAAACGCTGGAGGACCACGGTCCAGTACTCGGCATCCTGCAGGCTCCGGGCTTTCCACTAATCGAGGTTGAGATGGGCCCGGATAACACTCTCCTCCTGTACACCGATGGCCTCATCAAGCACAACCCGCGCATCGGTGACGAGCACGCCCTTGTGCGCCTGCTCGGATCTCTCTCCACCGCCGGCGCCGAGGAGCTTCTGTCCGAGCTCGAGAACGCCGCGTTCGGCACCCCGCGCCGCCAGCCCCGCGACGACGTGGCGATGCTGATGCTGCGCGTGCCGCGGTCTCGCCGCGAAGCACGTCGCCGCCGGCCAGCACCCCGGCGGCATCGCGCAGTACGGCCCCCAGTTCGCCAAAGACAGCGTTGGTGGCGCGCGCGACACCAACGACAGGATCGGGCGGGAACACCAGCGTGTGGCCCGCTAGCGCTACCCCACCACCGATCAACACATCGAGCAGCCGCACCTCGGGCGTCGAGGACAGCCGCTCCGATCGCGTGTCAGCACGACGGCGCGAACCTGTTCTCGGTCACGCGCGAAGCGAGCGGTCAACCGCGCGGGCGACCTGCTCGCGTGAACGGGCACCGACCGCGCACCTCAGAGCAACGCGCCAGCGTTCGGGAGTCCCTGCAGCGCACTCCAGCCCCAGGTCCGCAAGTACCGCGGCCTGATCAACGTGAACGGCGATCTGCTCAGCGCGGCGCTGGGCGGCGATATGTTGGGCGCGTGCCAGCGGGGTCCTGCCACGGTCGCCGGCAAGCCTCAGGAGATCCTCCGATACCAGCGGTATCGCGCGCCGCGCGCACCTCTCCCACGGCGCGTCAGCCGCCGAATCGACGACGACCTGACGCACGACTCGCCAACCGGCATGGTGCGAATCGCAGCGCACAACGAGGAACCGGGCGAGCGCCTCGGCTACCCCCACCGCTCCGGGCTCGGACCCGTGACCGTCCAGGTGTCGCAGTGCGGCACCCACGTTCCGGCCGCTCTCCACGGACCTGGCGAGCTCCCGCGCAGTCCGCCGCGGCTTGCGTCGTTCATCTTCGATCCCTCCACCGTACTCGACCGGCAGCCCGACCCCATTCTGCACTCCTACGACCGGCGTCACGCAGCCGGCAGCCGGTGTGGCTGAGGCGCGTACCTACGCATTCGCCGGCGGTTGGAGGCGCAGCTGCAGAAACGCAAGCGTGCGCTTCAGGAACAGTTGACCCGCGTCGGTGTCGAGGTCGAACTGGTACTCATGGTCGAGCGGCGGCTTGTAGTCATCGGGATAGAACAGCGTCTCGGGCTCAACTCCCTGAGCGCGAAGCTTCTCGACGAGGAGCTCAGAGTGAGGCCTCAGCGGATCGACGTTTCCGACCGTGAGCAGCGCCGGGGGAAACACTGACGTCACGTGCGCAGCCACAGACAGTGTCCAAGGGCGCCCACCTGGGCGGCGATCTGCGCCCCGGCGGAATCGCCCCCCGGTGTGATAGCTCGCACGGTCCAGGCTCGCCTCGACGAACGTGCTGAGGATGACCTCGCTGTTGTCCGCAACGAGGGGCACAACGAGTCAGACGCGATCCGCGTGGCCTACGGGAGGCGGCCGAACGCCGCCGCCGGAGATCCGCGTTGCGCGCCGAGGCGCAGGCGGCTGCTCACAATCCTGAAAATCTGGCTGAGGCTCGGCGCGTGCGAAATGAAATGAACGCTGCCTCCGCGCCGTGGCCCGAGGCGTAGCCCGTGGTCCGGGGCGATGTGCGGCGCCTGCGAGTCGCGCGCGGGCGACGCGGAAGCGACCAAAGCGGCGTCCGGTACGCCGTCATAGTTCAGCCAGATGAGTTGCTCGCCTTGAGCACGGTACTCGTCGCTCCGACGTCGGCGTGGGCGGCGGCGCGTTCGTTTCGACCGGTGACTGACGTCGCCGGTCAGCTCACCCGTGTCCTCGTCGAGCAGACGACGCACCGCATGACGCTTTACGTACATGTTGGCCCTACCACCCCACTACTCGGAAAATGGGGGGCTAGCTCACGGAGCGAGCTCCAATCGACAGGCCCCAGCTCGGCTCGCCGGCCTGCGCGGGACGAATGGTGTGAGGTTGGTGGTTATGGGGCGGGGTAGCCTGTCTGCTGTCAGTCGGCATGAGCGCCTGATTTCCATCGCCGAAGCGGAGTTGCTGTCAATCGTCACGTTGATGGCTGCATGGTCGGGGTACTCAGCGGCCAAGTGGGGCAGCGACGCGTCGCTCTCGCTAGCGCGCTCCTCGTCGGCGCAGAACGAATCGAGTCTCGACCGCATTCAGGCGTCGCAGATCCGCACGCTGGATTCAGTGTCGTTCAACGGGTTGGTTGCGGCCTACGAGACGCACAACCCCAAGCTGTTTCAGCTGATGCTCAATCGGCTGCGGCCGGGTTACCTCGCCGCCGTGGATGCATGGCTGGCCACCCACCCCCTTAAGAATCCCCACGCACCGCCTGATCCGTCTTACATGCCGGAGTACAAGATCCCGCAACAGACCCAGGCAGGCGTCCTTACCGCGCAGGGGCAAGCAGAGTTCAGGGAAGGCCAAGCGGCCTCGGGGACGGCGGACAAATACGTGCGGCTCACGGTCTTCTTGGCCGCCGTGCTGTTCCTGGTGGGGATCGCCAGCCACTTCGCGGCCCGCTCAGCGCGCTACGGCCTGATCGGAATCGGCTCCGCCCTGTCTCATCGCTTCGGCAGTGCAACTCCTCGGTCTTCCGGGACCACCGAGCTGACGGGGATCGAGAATCCGGGGGCGCCTCAAATCGGTGGCCATCCGGCGTTTCAATCGAGGAACGCCAATCGGTCGTTGGCCACGCCACTCGCGCTCACCCTGACTGAAGGCTACGTGCGCACCGTTCCCTGACGGATCCGCCTCCACCGGGAGTTCCCGAGACACGGCAACTTTCGGTCACGCAGCATTGAGCGGTCCGCCTCATAGGCCTGTCTCGGCGCTGATCTTGCCGGAGCTGACTGCGGCGGCGAGCGCTTGGTAATCGCGCTCGTTCTGCTCGGCGTAGGCGTTGCAGAACTCGAGGAGCGCGCGCGCGAAGCTGTCACCCTTGCCGAGATAGGCGGCAATCGCGATCCGGTCGCCGCTGCGGGCGTGGGCTCGCGCGAGCGTCCAGCCGCACATCTTGCCGTAGGCTGCCAGGCCCTTCGGGACCATCTGCTCGATCTCGGCTGAACCTTTCCAGTCTTTGAGCTGGCGGCCGTAGAAATCGCGAGGCTGCCCGTCAAGCCCGCTCTCGATATGCAACCACCCGAGGAAGATGTCACTGCTGGCCTGCATCAACCGCTGCCCGACGACCACACGCTCGCCGTGGTTGGCGAACTCGCTCGGCCCGACGAAGTCCTCGAGGACCGACTTCTCCGCCTCTTTCATCTGCAAGAACAACGGGTCCTCGCCGTCGCGACCGAGCATCAGCGCGATCCACGCACGCGTCCCGACGCTCCCGACGCCCACCACTTTCCGAGCGAAGTCGGTCAACTCGAACTGCTCTAACACCCGCCGGCGGTCGACCTCGAGCGTATCGCGGTAGCCGCGGAGGAGCTGGTGCAGACCCTCGAACATCTCGTCGCGCTCGTCACCCGGCGCGAGCGCTTCTATCGGCACGATCAACGGCGACTGATCCACGATCCGCACCTCGCCGTCAACGACGTGGGTCAACTTGCTAAACGCCGACATGCTGTCGCGGGTGCGAGCCTTAGCGAGCGTCCTCTCGGCCCGCTTGAACATCACCGGCTTGAACTGCGAGCCAAGCTCCTGGAGCGTGCTCTCGATATCCAGGTGCGCGTACCAAACATCGAGGTTATTCATCCCGGCGAAACCCGCCATCGCGCTGCGGTACGCCTCGACCGTCTCGAGCACGGCCCGCTCCTCGTCCTTGACCGCGTAGTCGTTGGCTTTCGCCGCGATCAGCATGCTCACCGCAAGGCGCTTGACGTCCCATTCCCACGGACCGGGGAGCGTCTCATCGAAGTCGTTCAGATCGAACACGAGCCGGCGCTCGGGCGAAGCGAACACCCCGAAGTTCGACAGGTGTGCATCCCCGCAGCACTGCACGGTCAACCCCGAGCGCGGTGTCCCCGCCAAATCGTTGGCCATGATCAGAGCCGCCCCCCGATAGAAGGTGAACGGCGAGACCAGCATCCGGCCGTAGCGGATCGGCACGAGCTCCGGCACACGTGTCGCCGCCTGGCGTTGCAGCAGATCCACGGGGTCAGCGCGGCTCGCCGACGGCTCAAACTTCGCGTGGCTAGAGCGCGGGACCTCGGCCCGCGCAGCCCTCCCGCGCGCGGCCCGCTCAGCTACGGACGAGTGCGGCACCACCGTACCGGGCTTGCGCCTCCTCGCGCTGGCAGTCCCGTGTTTGTCATTCGTTCTCGTGGTGGTCGCCATCGCCAGCCCTTCCTCGTTTGATTTTCGCGACGATGCTCAGCCGTCAGCCACCTGCACCGATAACGGCGGGAAGCACCAGAATCGACTCACGTCTTGCCGCCGGGCCCGAGACCTACCGATCGAGATCACCCGGACTTCGACCGCACGAACTTGCCCCAGCGTACTGCTGCCTCGGGTTACTGGGGGGTGGCACTAGACTTGCGTGTCCGGCTGCTGGTCACGCAGCCGAGCACGCACGCTTCTAGCGTCGGCGAGCGACGCGCCGCGACGTACGGAGCGCCATTCTGCGACACGCAAACATCTCACACCTCCTTGCTCGGGGCTCGGCTAGCAGCACGGCGCCTTCCTCGGCCCCCTCCTCGCCCTCGATCCCGAGGCCAATGAGAGCGCCGACTGTGCTGCCGACCTCGATCGCCTCTTCCTCGCTGAGGGTGCTGAGGTGCTGCACCTCGATCTTTCCGTTGGCGTCCTTGTGAACGGCGAGCGGCTAGCGCGGAGGGCGGCGGTAGCGGGGTGAGCCCGGCGACCCTCGGCGTGGAACGACGAGAACCTGCGCGAGCTCGCCGGCCACATCAGCTCCCCGCTGTTCTTCACCCATATCCGCGCGGCGATCGGCAGCGCCGTGCAGCAGACCAACTGCCACCCCTTCCGTCATGACCACTGGCTGTTCATGCACAACGGCTACCTCAACGAGTTCGCGACGATCAAACGCGACCTGATACTCGCCGTCGACCCATCGCTCTATCCCGAGATCAAGGGCCAGGCCGACACCGAGGTGCTGTTCTACCTGGCGCTTACCTTCGGCCTCGAGGACGACCCGCCGGCCGCCGTTGAGCAGGCGATCGGGCTCGTCGAAGCGGTCGCAAGCCGGCACGACGTGCCCCATCCGTTCCAGGGCACCGTCGCCACTACCGACGGCGAGAGCATCTGGGCGTTCCGCTACTCCAGCGAGCGCAAATCGCGTTCGCTGTTCTACACCACCGACGTCCCGACGCTGCGCAAGCTATACCCCGAGCGGGCAGACCTCGGACAATTCTCGGACAACGCGCGGCTGATCGTCTCCGAACCCCTCGGCGACGTCTCCGGCGTCTGGAACGAGGTCCCCGAATCAACCTACGGGATCATCGGCCCAGACCACTCCGAGATGCGGCCATTCCAACCCAAAGCTCCGTCGACCGCGGTACCAGTGGTCGCCTGACGTACGCCGAGCGATCATGGCCCGCGCCGCCGGGTTGACCTCGTGGTGTGGCGTGCGACAAGCGCGACCTCCGCGAGTCGAGGCAGCCCCGAGGGCCGAAACCCTTCGTCAGATCGCCGCTCGGCGATCGCGAGCCACCGCCGCGCATTAGCGCTCTCCCCCGGCTGGCATTTCATGCCGATTGGGTGATGCGGCGAGAGGTGTGATCGCTAACGATTCAGCGGAGACGGCGGTTGAGCCAAATCAGACAACCGTGCTACGGGCAGCACGAGAGGAAGGCAGTCATATGAAAGGTACAGGCAGGGCGGTGTTCGTCGCGGTGCTGCTGCTGATCGCGGGCACCCTCGACATCATTTATGGCATCGCAGCCGTGGGGAACGCCCACTTCTTTGCGAACACGCAGTACGTGTTTTCAAGCCTCCACACCTGGGGGTGGATCACGATCATCGTCGGCATCATCCAGCTCACCGCCGGGGTCTCGCTGTTGGGCGGCGGAGGGTACGGCCGGATAATCGGGATCTTCGCCGCGAGCATCGGGGCGCTCGAGTCGCTGCTGTCGATTGGCGGAACCCACCCTTGGTGGTCGTTAGCCATCTTCGCGCTGTGCGTGTACATCCTTCACGGCCTCATCGTGTTCGGCGAGGAAGAGCCGACACGGGCCTAGCGGCATGTGTCGGGAGCCTGGCCGGTGGGTCGGGCTCCCGACTGTTTCCCATGTCGCTCGCGGAGATCGGCACGGGACTGTTCCCGTGGCGTCCGATGACGGCGCGTGTAGCAGCTTGCGTGACGGCCCGGGAGCACGTCGCCGCGACTTCATCCCGTCAGGGCGATGCGCACCTACGCGCGGGACGCTCTAATTCGCTCTGCATCGACCGACTACGAGCAGACGCTACGCAAGCTAGGCTCGCGGTGAGTGACGATCGGCTCATCGCGTTCCTACTGGTCAAAGGCGACGCGGTTATCGGCGGCGAACGACGCGACGAGCGGACGCGTCCCCTGTTTCGGCTCGCCGCGCTGATCGCCGGCGGTGGGACCTGCGCGTCCTACCGGTCGGTCGTCGAATCTGCGCTGGCGGCTGGCGCCAGCGTTGAGCAGATCATCGATGTCCTGTTCGCGGTAGCCGGCACGGTCGGAAGCGCGCGAGTCGTCGCGGCCGCGCCACTGCTGGCTCGAGCCGTCGGGTTTGACGTGGACGCGGCGTTTGACTGCGATCAGCCGGCTCACCCGGACTAGCATCATGCGAGCGAATTCAATATGACGTCTGCGTCACGGATGACCTCGTCGAGCAGTCCGATCTCCCGCGCTCGGGCAACGGCCCCGCCGATGATGTGTCGAGCTTGCGGTAGCTCGAGATCGCCTGCGTCTTGATCGTGTGACGCGACAAGAACAGGCGCGAGGCGGAGACACTGCCCCGATGCGAGCTTCGATCGGCGCCTTCGCGTTGGTAGCGAGTGCGCGGGTCGCACAGCGCCAAGGCGACGCCCGCCCGCTTGCCGAATACGTCGCGGGCGTGCAACGGCGCCGGCCGGTCTGCGAGCCTCGTGAAAAGACGCGAGCCTTAGACGCATGGGCTCTGGAGTGGCCAGGGTTCGCCCGATCGCACCGAGCAGGCGGCGCGTCAAAAGCGAGCGGGGCGCCAGATCGCCCGGAGGCAACCAGCGCCGTGCCGCGGGTCGCTTGCCGTCTCCGGCCGCTGTGATGCGAGCCTGCCCAGGCGCGGATTGTGCCCGCCGGACCTGCGGTGCTCAAGGCTGCGCGGCGCAGCCCGAACGGACTGCGATCTCTGCGAATGAGGCACAAGTTGAACCGGTCGGGAGCAACCCGGACCAAGCTGTAGCGGCCAACCTTCTCGACCGCAAACCCGTCCGTGTCACGCCGCTGCTCGTGGGATCGATCATCGACGCACTTCCGCGAACCGGCTTGGAAAGTCTAACGGGCGACCGGGTTTACCGATGTGTCGACCACCAGCGCACGGTCTTCCCGGCGCTGACCCGCGTCCTCGCGCCTGAGACGGAGCCCTGAGAATCGCCGCGCACCGAATGGCCCCACGAACTCGATCATCGCTGTTGCACCTCCCGACCCCGACGGGCACCGCCTACATCGCGTGGGTCTGTCGCGTCTAGGCCGCAGGGTGTGGGGCGCCGTGCTCAGTCAGCGAGTGAAAAGACGCAATGGCCCCCCCGCTTCAAGTAGGTTTAGATAGATATTGTCGATGCCCCCGTTTGCAGCTTGAACGCCGAACCGTTCGACCAGGATCAGTTCCAGGTCCTCGTTGACCTCATCAAGGACGGCAGCTGCACCTGTTTCTGGGAGCAGGAGTTCACCATGCACCGCCACCGGAATCCAGCTTCAGCTACCCGGAGGAGCAACGCCCGCCGCTGGCGGACGAGCTGGCGCAGCGCCTTGCGCAGAAGTGCAGTTTCTCCACGATATGCCCGGACGAGAGCGATCGGAACCTGCAGCGTGTGGCGAATGTGTTACCAGCACAAGCACAAACGGCGCAAGCTCATCGAGGAAATCAAGCTCGCGGTGGACGACCGCACCGAGCTTTCACCCGTGGTTCGCGTGCTCGCCGAGCTGCCGTTTCCGTTTGTCGTACCCACCAACTACGACACGAGGTTTACAACCCCGTTCGGTATGGCCGTCCGCACGACTACCCGCGGGCGACGGTCGACAAGCCATTCGTGTTCAAGATGCACGGGGATGTCGGCGACGGCGCGTCGATCGTCGTGACCGACGAGAGCGGAGAGCTTCACTCGCCGGTGGCCAAGGCCTGGCACCGCTTGACAACCGCCTCCGAAGTAATACAGTGGCGTCGCCGGAGGGCTCCGGCCAGATTTTCGTGGGGAGGAGACGGTGGGCGACGTATTTAAGATCGAGCTCAGCGATGAGGCGTCCAAGCAGGACGCAGCGCAGCTGGCGACCGCGCTCCGCGACGTGGAAGGAGTCGTCGAGACGAGCTCCGACACGCGCTCGCTCACGGCGGCTCTGCTGCTGGTGAAAGTTGTCGGCGGCGCGCTCGCGGACGTCGCAACCACCGTGCCGATCGTCGAGAAGGTCATCGGGATGATCCGCGGGAAGGGAGTCACCGGGGCGAAGATCGAGCTTCCTGATGGGACAAGGATAGAGGTCGACAACGCCTCGGTCGACGACATCGAGAGGCTCCTGACCGCCGCCACCACCCGGAGGTAGTCATGACGTTCGACGTGGCGAGCTTTATCGAGCGGGTCGAAGCCGCCGACCCCGACGAGTTCGCCGATATCCTCCGGCGGCCCACGCGCGAAGAGGACCGCGCGCTCAGGGCGTACCTCGGTGACGCGCGCTACCAGCGCCAGCGCGACCTGACTCTGCGGCGCTCGATCCAGCGGTCGGCCAAGCGCGAGCCGGAGGGGAACGTCGTCGTAATCCACGGGATCATGGGTAGCGAGCTGTCCACGTTCTCACGAGCGGGAAGCGCCAACCAGATCTGGGTTAAGGCCTTGAAGATCGTCGGCGGGGCACTCGGGCGGCTGGAGCTCGCCCCGGACGGCCTCAAGGAGCGCGACGAAAGCTTCGACGTCCGCGCGACGGGCATCCTCAAGCGTCACTACGGCGATCTACTGCTGTCGCTTTCGGGAACCTGGCGCGTCCGGGCGTTCTGGTTCGACTGGCGAAAGGGCCTCGACGTCGCGGCCGACGAGCTCCACGCGAAGCTGGATGGGTGGTTTGGTGAACGCGATCGGGTCCACATCGTCGCGCATTCGATGGGCGGCCTCGTCGCCCGCACCTTCATCTCCAGGTACCGCGAGCATTGGGATCGGTTGCAGGGAGCCGGCAACGGCCCCGAGCGGGGAAAGCTGGTGATGCTCGGCACACCGAACCGCGGATCGTTCGCGATCCCGCAGGTGCTCACCGGCATCGAGGGGACTGTGAAGAAGCTAATGCTGCTCGACATCCGCAATTCGGCCGAGCGGCTGCGCGCGGTGCTCAACTCGTTCCCCGGGACCTATCAGATGCTGCCGTCCCCGCTCATACGCGACGGCTACTGGGAGGACTTGTACGACCGGGCGTCGTACGATGGGCTGCCCGTGTCGGCAGAGCACCTCGACGCGGCGCGCGAACATCACCAACTGCTCAATGAGGTGATCGATCCGGACCGGCTCGTGTACGTCGCCGGCGCCAACCAGCTGACACTCGTCGATGTGAACCCTCGGCATCCCGGGAACCCCAAGGCGTACAAGGTCAGCCGCGAAGGCGACGGACGCGTTCCGTACGAGCTCGGGCTCCTCGAGGGCGTGCGGACCTACTACGTCGAGGTGAGTCACGGCGATCTGACGACTAGCTCGGCCGTGCTGAGCCGGCTCGACCAACTCCTGCGCACGGGCAAGTGCGATCTTGCCTCCGAGCCGCCTCCGCCCCGCCGGTCCGCGAACGGTCGGGCCGACGCGCGCAAGTTCGAGGACGAGCAGCAGCAGGAGCAGAACGAGGTGCGCGACACGGCCGAGAGACTCGGCGGCCGGGCAGGCGGCGGCCAGTCCGGCGAGTCGACGGGCGGATGGACCGAACGCGCGCTCGAGGAGCTGATCGTCAGGGGCGTGCTCGGCACAGACGCGAGCGAGCGCCCGGCGAGCACACGACCCGGCGGACCCCAGAGGACGGTCCGGGTCGCGCTCGTGCGCGGCGAGATCGAGAACGTGGGCAGCGCGGAGGAGGCGATTCCGATCGACGCGATTGCCGTCGGGCACTACGTCGGCGTCAAGCCACAGCAGGCCGAACTCGCGCTCGATCGCGCGATCAGCGAGGCGCTCACCTCGTCCCGCAACGGCCGCGAGCCCGAGCGCCTGCTGTTGACGGATTACACCGAGCGCGGGCTCATCCGTGGCGAACTCGGTCAGCCGTTCTTCCTCGACGACCCACGCCAGCCAGCCACCGCGCGCGCGCCACGGCGGATGATCGTCCTGGCGGGAATGGGCTTGCCGGGACGGTTCGGCGTGCCGGAGCTCACGGTCCTTGCGCGCGAGCTGGTCTGGGCGCTGGGACGGCTGGGCAAGCGCCACCTCGCGACGGTCCTGATCGGCGGAGGTACCGGGAACATCCCCGTCCAGGACGCCGTCGAGGCATGGCTCCGCGGACTCCGCGACGCCCTCACCGTGGCCGTCGACGACGCCGGCCCGCGGCTCGAGCAGCTCACACTCGTCGAGTCCTCCGCTCAGAAGCTCGCGTTACTACAGGAGGCGATCGTCGCTCTGATCTCGCCGCTCGAGCGCGAAGGTCTGAGCATCAAATACGATGAGCTCACTCGCGAGCAGCTCGTCGAACTCGAGCGCGAGGAGCTCAAGGAGCGCTCCCGTCGGCTGGACAGCATCGACGCGCGCGGCCGCGGCGACCGATCGAGTCTGGTACCAACACGGCTGACGCTGTCGCGCGATCGCGGCGTTTACACGATCGGCGCGATCACGGACACGGCGTCGATCCCCGAGCGTGCGATACCGCTCGACCCCGCGCTCGTCGAACAGGCCAACGACGAGCTCGCGAGCGAGTGGGATCACGACCTCCAGCGCGAGCGCGGCAAACTGCTGGAGCGGCTGCTGATACCGGACGACCTGCGCCCGCGCCTGGCCGGTAACGCGCCGATCGTCATGCTGCTCGATTCGACGACCGCACGAATCCACTGGGAAATGGTGTCGCAGTCCGAGCCGGCGGTGGCCGGTGGCGATGGCGACGGTCAGCAGCAGGGCAGCGACCTGACAAGGTCGTTCCTCGGCACCAGCCGCGGGCTCACCAGACAGCTACGCACGACCTTCGCGCCGCCGCCCGATCCGCCGCCGCCGCCGCGCCGGGTGCTGCGTGTGCTGGTCGTGGCCGACCCGGCGGCGGACCGACCACTACAGGGCGCCATGGAGGAGGGCGTCGCGGTGGCTGACCTGTTCGAGAGCTTCAACGAGTTTGTTCCCCCGAGTGTCGAGAGCCGCATCGAGGTCGTCCGGTTGTTCGGGCCGAGCGCGGCGACTCGCACGGCAGTCATGCGGCATCTCGCGGCGCGGTCCTACGATGTCCTGCACTATGCGGGGCACTGCGTCTACGACGAGAACAAGCCCGCGAACCAAGGCTGGCTGTTCACGAACGGGGAGCTGTTGAGCCCCAACGAGCTCAACCGCATCGACCGCATCCCGAAGTTCGTCTTCTCGAACGCGTGCGAGTCAGGCATCACGCCGGACCGTGTCGATCTGCGCTCGCGCGGGTTGGCCCCGAGCTTCGCGGAGTCATTCTTCGCGCGCGGCGTGGCGAACTTCGTCTGCACGGCTTGGCCGGTGAGCGACCTCGCCGCACGAGACTTCGCTTTGACGCTGTATGCGAAGCTGCTCGGGCTCCCCGTCCCGGGCGAGACTGACCCCGCCCGCACCTGGAATCCCGAGGAGATGCACATGGCGATGCAAGCGGCGCGGCGCAAGATCTTCAACACGCTCGACGGCCGGCAGACGTGGGGCGCCTACCAGCACTACGGCAACGCCTTTTTCCGCTTGTTCGACTCGCGTGCCGTGCCAAGCCGGCCTCCGGCCGCGCCGGCGCCGCGGCGGCCCGGCAGGCGAGCTCGGGCAAACGCCTAGCTACTTCCCGCGGAACCTCGGCAAGTAGCTAGGCGCACCGCTCGGCTGCAAGCGACCGCTCGCACGCGTGCCGGTCGTGGCGGGCCGGCGGGGATCCCCGGAGAGTTTATCGGTCCCTGGAGCCGAGACTTCTTCACGATCGACGCACGATGAGCGAAGGCCTCGCGACCGAGCACCCGTTCACGCGACGTCCATTTGAGCTAAGGGTCCGGCCTCCGCTGAGAGGACTCTCACCACAGTCTTCGCCATGACTTCGTCTCAGCTGAGACTGCCCTGTGGGTGGCCCGCTCTACTGACTTCATGACACAAAATCCCAAGCCCATCTACGCCGGACCCAACTCCGCCCCGCCGAACCAGCCGATCAGCATCCGGGAAGCACGCGCACGGCGCACGGCGCACGCTGTCCAGGGGTGGCTGGCTGGTTTGGAAGGTGCTGACTCCAGACGGAAGCGCCGAGCGGCATCTGCGCGCGCACGCGCAATCACAAGCGAAGTCAATCGCCCGCGTGAATCACGTGCAACTGGGACATCGCCATCCCCCAGCCCCGAGCCACAGAGCTAAGGCCGCGGCGATCCCGGAGAAAGTCACAAGTCCGCTTCGATCTCCGCGCGCCGTACGCTTGGCCGGGTGCACGCCAGAACCGCACTCGCTGCTTTGGCGATCGCGGCTCTCGCGGGTTGCGGGTCCGGTGGCGGCTCGCAGCATGCGAGCGGCGCCGCGCTGTTTGCCGAGGATTGCGGGACGTGCCACTCGCTCACCGGACGGCAGTCGCCGCGCCGTCAGGGTGGCGATCTGCTCGCGCTGCACATGACTCGTGCCGAGATGCTCGAGTTCGTGCGCGAGATGCCCCTCGCTCACCGGCTGGGCTCGGCGCAGCTCCAGACCGTCGCCGGTTACGTCCGCGCTGTCGAGGCGCGCGGGCCGTGAGCCACGGCTAACGCGAGCGTTCCGGCACGAGCTCGCCCACGTCCGCCACTGTGCTCGTGGGCGTCAGCCCGCCGGCGACGACGATCCCGCCGCCGATCGACAACGAGGCCGTGTCCGACAGCGGCTCGGGAAGCCGTCCCGCTACCACGACGGCGCCGGTGCGCGGATCGATTGACCACACGGTCGCGGTCTGAGAGCCCAGATCGTTCCCGCGACCGCCGACCAGGTACACGAACGCGCCGAGCGCCGCGGCGGACGCGTGGGTGATCGGCTGCGGCAGCCGCCCGACCTCACGGACCAGCCCGCTGGCGGGATCGAAGCGGTAGATCGCGCTGCTCGCGCCGTCGGGCGCCGAGCCGCCGATGATCAGGATCCGGCCGCCGACCGCAGCCGCCGCCGCGTAGCGAAGCCCCACCGGCAGGTGTCCGGCGACCCGCACCGGCGAGCCCGGGCGCCAAGCCAGGATCGTGTTCAACCAGTTCGTGCCGTCGTAGCCGCCGACCACGTACGCCTTACCGCCGGCCGCGGCGACGCCGACATCGGACTGCGCCCGCGGCAACGAGCCGACGGTGCTCACGGCCCCGCTCGCTGGATCGAACGAGATGATGTGGTCGAGCTCGGTCGCTGAGCCGCCGCCGAACACGTACACCTCGCCGCCCAGCTCCGCGCCCTGCGCGTCGTGCTGGGCGAGCGGCAGCGTTCCGGTACACAGCACGCCCGCAGCGTCCGCGACCTCGATCCCAGCGCTCGAGACCTCGGACGAGTCGAGTCCACCGAACAGGGCGAAGCGGCCCGCACCGAGCACGGCGAAAGCCGGATCTTTGAGCGGCGCCGGCAGCTGGTACCGCGGGTGGTAGACGAGCGTCGCCGGCCGCGCCGGTGGGGCGTGCGCGGCGACGGCGTGGGATGCGCGAGCGTGAGCGGCCGGTGATCGCGAAGCGGTGGAGCTCGTCGTCGTGGCGCTGCCCCCGCATGCGGACACGACCAGCGCAGCAAGGAGCATAGCCAGGAGAAGTGGACGGCGGATGCCGGCGATCCTAGCCAGCAAGAATCGGCGCGGACGGCGGGCGCGCACTCCCTGTGGAAAGTCTCACCGCCTCCTTAGGTAGATCCGCACGGGGGGACCCAAACTCGTCAGCGTGCCCGTCAACGTCCACCCAGCCCTGGGCCGGTTGCCGCGTGCCGCCGTCCGCGCGGCCGTGCTCGCGTGCGTGATCGGAGCGCTGCTGCTCGCGGGATGCGGGTCGAGCCGTCATGCGAGCAGTTCGTCGAGCACGCCCACGTCGACGCTGACCCTCGGCCCGTCGCCTGCGCCGAACGCCGGCCAGAGCGGCGGACGCCACCGCGGCGTCGTGAACGTGTACAGCGCCGACGCCGCCGGCGACCTCAGTCCGGTCGTGCGCGGCGATCCGGCGCTCGTATACGTGCCGAACAGCCTCAGCAACACCGTCGACGTGATCAGCCAGCGGACGTTGAAGATCGTCGCGCAGTTCCCGGTCGGGGCGCTCCCGCAGCACGTCACGCCCTCCTACGACCTGCGCACGCTCTACGTCGACAACGACCTGGGCAACAGCCTCACCCCGATCGACCCCCGTACCGCCAAGCCAGGCCGCCCGATACCGGTCGAGGACCCGTACAACCTGTACTTCACGCCCGACGGCCGGTACGCGATCGTCGTGGCCGAGCGGCTTCAGCGCCTCGACTTCCGCGACCCGAACACGATGCGCCTCGTGCATTCGCTGCCGGTGCCCGAGTGCCGCGGCGTCGATCACATGGACTTCTCCGCGGACGGGCGCTACGCGTACGCGAGCTGCGAGTTCGCCGGCCGGATGATCGAAATCGACCTCGGCACCGAGCAGGTGATCCGCACACTCACGATTAACAACGGCGTCGCGAGCCCGCAGGACGTGAAGCTGTCGCCCGACGGCCGCACCCTGTACACGGCCGATCAGCAGAACGGCGGCGTGTGGGAGATCGACCCGTCCTCGTTCCGCGTGATCGGCTTCCTGAGGACAGGCGCTGGCGCCCACGGCCTCTACCCGAGCCGCGACGCCAGGTTCATGTACGTGTCCAACCGCCAGGCGGGCTCGATCTCCGTCGTCAGCTTCCGGACGCGACGCGTGGTCACGACGTGGCAGCTCCCGCTGCCCGCCAGCCCCGACATGGGAGGTGTCTCAGCCGACGGCAACACGCTGTGGCTGAGCGGACGCTACAACGCGGTCGTGTACGCGATCGACACCCGCACCGGCCGTCTCCGCGCGGCGATCCCCGTCGGTGACGGGCCGCACGGACTGTGCGTGTGGCCCCAGCCCGGGCGCTACTCACTCGGGCACACCGGGATCCTGCGCTAGTCGTGGGTCAACCGCCCGGCTTCGACGTTGGTCCCGGTACCGGGTAGAGCGGCGGGATGAGCGGCGGCTGTGTCTAAACCTAAACCAAGCGTAGGTTCCGGATCGCTTGTTTTAGGGCACCTAAACTAACGAGAGAATCGAGCGAACGTGATCAAGCTGCTTACGCTCTGGGCGGGGTGGCGATTCCTACGCACACTCGCGAACGGCCAGGAGCTTCTAGGAGGGACTGTCGGATCCGAACACCTCGGAGTTCGAGTGTTCTCGATCAGCGCCCCCGATCCGCAACAGCTCGCCGACCAACTAGCCCTGGGTCGGCGAACACATGGCCAGCGACGACGAAATGCACCTCACGCACAACGCAATCCAATCTGGCTGACAGCATGACCAGGATGCGCGTGGCAGGCGCGACCGCGCCGCGCGGGTACTGGACATTGGGCGCTCAGGTCGTCGGCTCGCTATCGCCCAGGAGTACTGCTTCTGCGATTGGCGGCCGTTCGGTCGGCTCGATCGCGCGTTCCTCGGCCCGTGGGTGGTTGACGATCGCGACGCCGAGAATGACGAGAGCGACGCCGATGGTCGCAGCGAAGCCCGGCAATGCGCCCCGAAAGGCTTCGATCACCACCGCGACGACAGGCACCAGAAACGTCCACGCATACACGCGGGTCGACGGCCAGCGGCTGAGCGCGGCGTTGAACCCGAGGTAGACCAGCACTTGCCCGCCAAGGATCAGGTACAGCAGTTGCAGGTCGAGCGAAGACCGTCCCCAGTCGGTCGTCCCTCCCGCGAGCAGTACAAGCGGGATGAGCGGCACGCCGCCGGCGAGGAATTGCGCGGCCGTGATGCCAGGGATGTCAAGGTCGGGCTCGCGCCGCGTCAGGACTCTCATCCCGAGGCCGCCGCCGGCCCATCCCAGAGCACCCAGCAGCGCGAGCGCGAACCCGATCGCCAGCTGCGAGCCATGTGCGATGTTGCCAGGGTCCGAGAACACGACCAGCAGCACGCCGCTGAATCCGATTACGAGCCCCGCCGCCCGCAGTCGCGTGATCGCCTCGTCGAGCGCGAACCGAGCGATCAAAGCGACGAAGAACGGCGACGAATTCAGCAGCACCGCCGCGACGGCCGCACCGGCGCGGTCTGTCCCGACGCTGATGCCGACCTGCGTGAGCGTGGTGTTGCCGAAGCCGATCGCGGACGCCCAGAGCCACAGGCGACGGGTGCGCGGCAGGCGACTTCGCATCAGCGGCAACATCGCGGTCAACAAGGCGCCGCCGAGGAGCGCGCGGAGCGTCGCGATCATGATCGGCGACGTGTGATGGAGCGCGGCGTCGGTGACCGGATACACGACGCCCGCAGCCGTCATCGACACCCCGAGGATCAGCGATACCGGCAGGCCATGACGCTGACTATCGATAGCTGAAGCGATACTACGTCAGGCGTGCTCGGGCGCCTCTGCAGCTGCCGCACGGCGGTTGCGTGTCGAGTGACGTTGCGACGAGCGTTAGTGTTAGTCGCGAACCAGCTTGGCGATGGCGTCAGTCCGCCGCGAGCCGAGGAGACGCTCGACGAGGACACAGTCCTTCCATTCGCCGTCGAGCTTTACGTGGCGGCGCAGGATGCCGACCCCTTCGAACCCGGCGGCGCGGCGCGCGGCCCGGCTGGGCTCGTTGTCGGTGAACACTCGGCTGGTGAGTTCGTAGAGCCCACGGCGTTCCGATTCCGCGCAGAGCTCGACCACGAGCGTGCGTCCGAGGCCGCGGCCGCGGGCGTCCGGGTGGACGTATACGGCGTGCTCGCCCACGCCCCGATAGACGCACCGGTAAGAGTAGGCGCCGGCTCGCGCCCGACCATCACCTCGTCGTTGTCGATCGCGACGATAAACGGCTGGCCGTCCCACCGATCGGGCCGAGCAGGCCCCGCCCTTCATCATGCGACTCGCCGCAACAGGAGTCCCGATCCCGACCGCGTGCACCCGCTGCGCGGTCTCGACGCCTCGTTCAGCGCCAGCTCGAGCGGCGGCCGACCGCCCGGCAGCGCGGACAACCCGCGACGGCGGAGGTTCGCGGCTCTCATTGACTTCCGCCGCCGCTCTTCTGGTTGATCTCCCGATCACGCTCGTTCGCCCGGAGCGGTCGCGGGCGCCTCGTCCGCCGCGCCTGCCAGCTTCTCCCTCAATGGTCCGATCGAGTTTCCCCCGCCGCCAGCAGCACCGCCGGCTGCGTCGAGCGGCCGCCAGCAGCGCCGGCGCGACCGCGGCCGGTGCGGCGGCGATCATCGCCCTGGCTGCCGGCGCGCCCGCGCTCGCCGGCGCGCTCGCGCTCGTTACCGCCGGACTGCTGCTCGACACGCGCCGCTGGCTGCGCCTTGCGGGCCGCAGCCGCGTCGGCGCTCGCTCCGAGGACGCGGTGCGCGCAGCGCTCACAGTGCTCAAAGCAGAGGACTGGCGCCTTCGCCATTCGCTGCCCTGTCGCGGCGGGCACGGCGACCTCGACAGCGTCGCAATCGACCCACCGGAATGACTTGCGTGATCGAAACCAAGACGCGAACCTTTCACGCCGCCCACCTCGCCAAGACCCGCGAGATGGCGGCATGGCTTTGCCGCTACCGTCGGCGCTGGTGCCGCGCGGGCGCGCTGGCGGTCCTGTGCGTTGTCGGCGCGAAGAGCCTGGAGCGCGTCGAGGACGACGTCCTGATCGTGTCGCTTGACCGGTTGGTGCCGGCGCTTCGAGTCCGCGGCGGAACCTCGCCGCGCCCCAGGTTTCTCGCCGCACAGCAATCACACTGCCTGATCGGCGCCCCTTGGCTCCCAACGGTCGACCAGTCGCCCACGGACGAAGAGCGATCGCGGCCCTCACGGCCACCGAGCTCCGATCGCCGCAAGCGGATCGTCTCGTTTTCCGATCGTTCGGTCCTCCGTCGGGCCGGGGATTGCTTGCAGGCGGACGGGTCACGTGCTCGCCGGGAGCCGCCGTCTCAAAAGCGATAGTGCCGGAGCGGCCCGGGGCCGCCATTTCTTCGCCTCTCCTTTCCGCGCGAAGCTATAGCGCGGTCGGCCGAGCCGGGACGATCGCTCTTGGCTTGAGGGGCCCGGCCGATGCCATCGGGAAAGCAATAGCGCGGCGGATGCCGCCGGCCTCGAGCTGCATGACTACCGCTCAGCCGGGGCGAACCAGTAGTCCGCCGCGCCCAGCGAGACGGCTGCTGACGTGGCAAAGGAATCACGCCGGCGTCGGCTCGGGCGCTGATCGGAGCGTGGCCAATCCGATCGTGAGCTCACCGAGTCGAGGCCGGGCTGAGCAAAGCAGCCGTCCACGGCCCGCGCATCGGGCTGCTGCTTCTCGAGCCGGGCGGCGCTGCGCTGCGTTCCGGCGGTGCGGCATCTCCGCTGGGGGTGGCTTGCGGGCCACCCCCAGCGGCGCCAGCGCGGCTACTTGGACGAGCTCCCGCTACTGGCGTGTACCGTCATCGTCGGACCGGGCGGCCGGCGCCCGGGCCGCTGCCGCCGACCCTGCCGCTACCGCTACCGACGGGCGCCGGGCCGCTACCGCTGCCGCCGACCCTGCCGCTACCGCTACCGCTACCGACGGGCGCCGGGCCGCTGCCGCTACCACTGGCGCTACCGCTACCGAACGAGTAGCCGGCCGCGCAGTGGGACCCGGAGGGGCAGCCCGGGGTCGGCAGCGCCGGCGTCGACGGGAGCGCCACAATGCTGGTCCCGGAAGCCGTGGTGATCTCTGCGTTCCTCGCTGCGACGGTGCCTGGCCACCACGCCAGGTACCAACCGTTGGTGACTGTCGCCTGCACGGAGCTGCCGTCGCTGCGTTCAATCGTGACGGCGGTGACGCCCGCTCCGGTGCGGCCGTCGACGAGCGTCAACGCGTTACCCGCGCCGTCCCGAGTGCCACCGCCATCGAGCTGGATGTGACCCGCCGCAACGCTGACGGGCGCCCGCGTGGTAGAGCTGGAGGACATCGAGACCCCATTACCGCTGAGGCACACGTCGCTGGTGGTTGAGTCGGCGTAGATCGAGGCCGTGTACGGACCGCGCGAGTCGGTCAAAACCGGGCTCCCCAGATCCTGCCCACAGGCCTGGGCTGCCTGGGCGAGCTGCCCCGCCGCCGGGGTAGTCGGCGTCGACTGCCAGCCGGCGAACGCCGGCGCTGCGCTCGAGCCGAGGGTCACGATCGCGGCAACCGCAGCCGCGATGCCAGTGGCGCCGAGCGCGCCGATCGCAGGAAACCTCCCGATCCGGCGTGGGCGAGGGTGGTAGTCGATCGCGCGCAGGCGGGCGATCGAGTCTGGATCTAGCTGCGCGGCGCGCTGTGACAGGGCTTCGCGCAGGCTCTGTTCGAGTTGATCGGGCATTGCGTTCAGAGCTCCCGTGTTGGGTGAGGGATTGGTGCAAGCACCTCGCGCAGCCGCGCGAGTCCGCGCGAGGTATTGCTCTTCACGGTCCCCGGCGAGCAGCCGAGGACCTCGGCCGTCTCGGCCTCGGACAAGTCGTTGAAATAGCGCAGGACGAGCACAGCCCGTTGACGTGGCGTTAGGCGCGCGAGCGCGTCGAGCAGCTCGGCACGCGTCTCGAGCCCGACGAGCAGATCCCGAGCCGGTCCGTCGGCGACCAGTGGCGCCTCGTCGAGCTCGGCGCGGCGTCGGGCACGGCCGCGAGCAGCGTCAAGCGCCAGGTTGACGAGGATCCGCCGCGCGTACCCCCCTGGCTGCGCCATCCCTCGCACGCGCGGCCACCGCCGCGCGACCTTGAACAGGCACTCCTGCACGAGATCCTCAGCCTCGCCTGCATCCCACGTGATCAGGTAAGCCGTCCTCAGCAGCTGCTCAAGGTTGCCGGCGACGAACTCGTCGAAATCGTCCATCACCCCATATAACCCCCGATGGGCCACGGATGGTTCCCGCGCCGAGCACGCCCGCACCTTTCTACGCAGTCGCCGGCCGGTGGCAGACGCCCTCGCACATCCGCCGCGCCTTTCGCCGGGCCGACGACTGCCCTGCTACACCTGATCGGAAAGGCGTTGAAGTGAGCGGAGCCCACAGCCGGATCGCACCCGACGCAACGCGATCACGCCGCACCGACCGCCGGGATGATCGCATTGCGCAGTAGGAATCGCGCGCGACGTCCATCACCGCGACGATCGCTCCGCTGGATCCGCCAGCTCGCATCGGACGAACCGCAACGGCGACTCGGGAGCCGTGCGCCCGCGCCTACCCCGACTAGCGGTTTGCCACGGCGGCAGCAACGGCGGCGGGCGCCTGCTCCCTCCCGAATGCGGTAGCGGAACCTTCCACGACTGCTCCGCGCTGAACGAGTAGCGCGCTCTCACGGCTGCTGGCGTGGCAAGGGAATGGCCGGCGCAGGCGCCGGCGGGGGTGCTCTGTCGCCAAAGCGCGCGCGAGCTTCCCGCCAGTGAGAGCACGAATGCGATCGTCAGCTTGGCGCGTGGATGGAGACGGCCGGATTGCTGGACAGTGGTGCTCTCTCGCCGTTGACCATAGGGTCGCTCTACTGTTGCTTCGTGCTGGTGGTATGGCGCCCCAGCGTTACCGGTCTGGTGCAGGGGCGATCGGCCACTGCTCCTGGCGGTATCCCATGTCCCAGAACATCCACTCGTAGCGGCTGGTCGTCACGAACCGCTCGGCGACCCGGTTGCGCTCACGGGGGCTGAGCTCCGGTCCGAGGCGATCGGTGAGCGCGAGCACGGCGCGGACGATCGTCGCAAACTGCTCGCCGCCGTAGGTCGCGATCCAGCGCTGGTAGAGCGGGTCGGGTGAGCCCTGCTCAATCAGCTGCTTGCCGACCTCCCAATAAATCCAGTAGCAGGGCAGGATCGCCCCGAGCGCCTCGGGAAACGAGCCGCCGTAAGCGACAGCCAGCAGATAGCTCGTATAGGCGAGGTTTGTTGGCGCCATCGGTGCCAAGGCCACCTCCTCGGCCGAAAGCCCGAAGTCGCGGAAGAAGCTCTCATGCAACGAGCGCTCGACCTCGATCGCCCCAGCAGCGTGCTGGGCGAACATCGCGATATCGGGCTCGCTCGGCGAGCGGGCGGCGGCGACCGACAGCGCCCGCGCGTACTCGCGCAAGTAGTGGGCGTCCTGGATGACGTAGAAGCGGAACACGTCGCGCTCGAGCGTGCCATCGGTGAGCCCGGCGATGAACCGATGCGACAGGATCGCGGCGTAGATGTCCTCGATCTCTGACCACAGGCACTCGCTCAAGAGATGCTCTGCCATCAGGCGATCCCCTCCGCGAGGGTGTCCCAGAACAGCAGTTCGTAGGCCTGCAACAGCCGCGCCGCCCGCCGGGCGCGAACCGGCGAATCCCCCTCGCCCAACCCAACGTCGAGCACCGCCAGCAGGCGCTGCTCGGAGTCCAGCGGCGGCTCGGCGAAGAACCTGAAGAATTCCACCGCCTGCTCGTCGACCCGGTAGCGAGCGCGCAGGGCCTCGGCCATGCGGCCGCAGCTCTCACCCCAGGCTGCGAGATTCGCGAGAAAAGCCAGGCTCACGTCGCTGCGCGAGCCGTTCAGCGCAAGCCAGGCCACAAACGCCGGGTAGGCCTGGGCGCCGGGCGCTGGCTCGTGGGCGTGCACAGCCACCTCGTTGGCTCCCACCGCGACCGCCAACACATGCAGCAGCTCCAGAGCTCGCCCCTCGCCCTCGGCGAGCCAGAGGAACACGTCCCCGGCGGGCGGCTCGGGAAAGCGCGACGCCAGCACCGCGAAGCTGCGGCGATCGCTGGAGATGACCGCGTACTGCTCGCCGGCGAAAGCGCTGAGGCGCTCACGCGACACACGCCCCTCATCCAGTGCAACGAGGAAGCGGTGCGAGCGCATCCGCTCCTCGACTTCCGAGAGCTCGCGGCGGATCCCGCCGAACAGCTCCACGCCCGGCGAGTCACGGATCGGTGGCATCATCGTCGTCTCCCTTCGCTGGCATAACCCAGATCAGGTTCGGCGGGTCGGCACTAGGAAGCACCCTCTCAGCCCCTCAGCTAGGGACACCCCGGGATTCACATGCCGTCAAAGGCTACCCGGCCACGCGTGGAATCGCCGCAGTGGACCGACGCGCGGTTGGTCGCCATTGCGCTCGCGCAGGCCGGTCGGCTGCCGGCGAGTGCCTTCGTGGAAAAGCGCTTGTCCGGTCGCCGCGCTCGTGACGATTCCTCTTGGGGAACGGCGCGGCGCGGCGTCCAGGTAGTCGGCTGATGCTTCGCGCACCGCCGACGAGCCCGAGCGCTTGCTGGCGGCGCCGGGGGCCGAGTCCTGCAAGCACGCAGCCGCCAGGGCAACGCTCCTGCTTTGCCTCGGCGAGCGACATGGGAGGGTCGTACCGACGTGCGGTCTCTCGCTCCGCCGGGCGGATGCAGCGGTCTCCGCGGGCGCTGCAACAGCGCTGCTCCTCGTCCGACCCGGGAGCCATGTGAGGTGACGGCGGCCCTGTCGGGCTGGCTGACTCACATCGCGTGGGCCATCCGTGGCCCCTGCCACTGTCAAGGAGATTTTCGAGGAGCTACGGGCTTTCGACCCTGATAGCCCCGAGGCGCGGTCTGCCAGCAGGACGTTGATCGAACCCTGGGTGGATCGGGTGGCCTTGCCGTTCGTGGACTACGTCGAGAACCAGCCGCCGCAATCCGACATCTGGGGAGTCGAACGGCCACCGAGTCATTTGCCTGCCTCCGGGCCGATTGGGGCAATCGCCTGCGAACACACACCAGAAGGAGTGACACGACCTAACAAAGTACTACTAGGCGCAAACGGTTCTACGAGGACAAATACGGAGTACCAGACCGCGTAGAGACATACACGGAACTCGCGATACTGATGCGTGATCTGCACCGAATTACACCGGTCCTCCGCAACCTCGCGGATCAGGTCGAACGGATGGCCATGGGTGCCGATTAGCTGTTCCACACTGGTGCGAAGGCACAACCGCCGGCAAGCCCGGGAGGGGGACAGGGCCTGCTTGCTCGCCTACCCGCCGGCGGGTCGCCGAATAAAACAGCCGACGCCGCTGAAGCAGACGTTCTCAGGCCTCGAGGGGGCTTCCCCTCCGGACGAGCTGCGCGTGTCCGGATCGCGTAGTGGCGGGCTCCAGCACTGCATTGCGAAGCGCCTCCTTGAGCAATCTGGGGAGCCGAGGCGACATTGGCGCTGAGACTCGCGCTCAGCGAGGGATTCCCCAAGCGCCCGCCGGCGCGGTCGACGCGTGCGACCGCGCTTGCGCATTCAAATCGAACAGCGGTAGTGCCACCGGCGCGCGGCTGGCTTCCGCACTGGACGAGGAGGGGCGCTGACGCTGGGGGGCTGCTTTACGTCGGAGCGGAAGCGTGCGGACGCCGGGCCGGGTTGTCGCCGGTGCAGCGGGCGCGGGCCTCGGGTCTGTCGTATCTGGGTGTGTTGGTGCCCGGGCAGCGCGTAGATGAGTGTCCACTGGATGGACGCTGCCGCGTGGCGCACGGCGTTAGCGAGAGGACCGGTGAGCGGCGTTCGTGGCGTGGGTGCGGCGAGACTCGGCAGCGGTCTGGGCGCGTGCCGGTTCGAGCTCACGCGTGGCGTCACTGGTCCAGGACCGCGTTGACCTGGTCGCGCAGGCGGTCGCGGGCGGTGGCGCGGTCAACTCCCGATATCAGCAGCTGGTCGTATCCGGTGTCTTGGTGGCGGACCGATGCCGGGACTGCCAGCTCGAGCGCTTCCGGGTCAAGCGCGCGTGCGGCCGCGGTGCGTCCCACCCGGCCGCTGCCGCGCTGAGCGGCGTGTGTGGCGATCGCCTCGGCTCGCCCGGGCGGGCAGCCCGGGAACAGCTTGCCGATCTCGACCGCCATCCGCGCCTGAAGCGCGAGGTCGGCGCGGGCGCGTCGTGCTGCGTCCCGGTCCCGGCGCCGCGCCCGCGACTCCTCATCCGCCAGGCACTCCTGCTCGGCCCGCTCGAGCGCGTCCTCCTGGACCAGGATCCCCTGGCGCTCGTACGCTTTCGCGCGCGACTGAAACGCACCACGACCGCCGATAGGCGGCTGTGGTTCTTCGCGCGCCGGGTCAGCGCGGCATCGCCAGACGCCACGAACACCAAGTGATCCATGTCCGCGCAGGCCAGGGACACCGGTCCTTCCTCCTGCATGATCAGCCACCCGCGTCCTCGCTACCGCACACCGCGCACGTCCACTGCTTGACCGGCGAGACGACCACCAGATCGGGCGGGCGGCTTTGGCGCTCGGCCAACCGCTCTCGCCCGCGCTCGGACAGCTCGGGTGAGACCCAGTGCGTGCGATACGCCCGCTCGATCCCCGCATCGCCCGATTTGGAGAACCGCAGTGGACGCCGATCCCGGGTGCGCGCCACATACGCGGTCTCGCTCGGCTTCAAGCCGCGCGCCTGAGCCCACTGGCGAAAGACCTTCATCGCGGTCGAGATCTTCCCCAGGCTCGCGATCACGACCGCCTCCAGATACGCGATCCGCCCCTGGCGCCACTCATCCACCCGCCGCGGCTCCAACCACCCCAGAGCGACCAGCACGTCGATCGCGGTCACGAACCTCCCCTGTGCGAGCGCGGCCTCAGCCGCCCGCACCACCCGCCGATCGAGCTTGCCGCCAGCACCATCAGCCACGACCCGGCACGCTACACGCCCCGGCCCTAGGAAGACTCGGTCCGGGAGCTGCCGTTCGTCGCTCGAGCCTACGGCCGATGGCGATCTGCGATGGTGCGAACGATGCTCGAGGATGTCCGCGCGCTGCTGATCGATCTCGACGGCGTGCTGTACGTCGAGGAGGAGCCGATCGCCGGCGCCGCGGAGGCTGTACGCCGGCTGCGCCAGCGCGGGCTGCCGCTCCGCTTCGTTACCAACACGACCGCGCACTCACGCGATCGCACACTCCACAAGCTCGCCCGCCTTGGTTTGGAGGTAGATGACCGCGAGCTCATCACCCCGGCGGCGCTCGCCGTCAGGCACTGCCGCGAGCGCGGCCACCAGCGCGTCGCGCTGATCATGAACGAGGAAGTCAAACGCGACTTCAAAGAGCTCCAGGAGACCACCGCTCGCGCCGACGCCGTAATCATCGGGGACCTCGGATCCGCGTTCGGCTACGACGTCCTCAACCACGCCTTCCGCCACGTGATGGACGGCGCCGAGCTGATCGCGCTGCAGAAGAACCGCTACTGGATGCGCGCCGACGGGCTCTCGCTCGACGTCGGCCCGTTCGTCGCCGCGATCGAGTTTGCCGCCGACCGCGACGCGTACGTGGTCGGCAAACCCGCCAAAGGGTTCTTCGAGCAAGTGCTCGCCTCCATCGATGTCGATGCCAGCGCGGCGGCGATGATCGGCGACGACATCGAGTCCGACATCGGCGGAGCACTCCGCGCCGGGCTCGACGCGATCCTCGTACGCACCGGCAAGTACCGCGAAGACCGCCTGCGCAAATCCGGCATCCAACCCACCCGCATCGTCGACTCAATCGCCGACGTGCCCGCGCTACTCGACACCTGAACCACCAGAGGCCCATCCATTCATTCGCCGAGATCCGCCCCCGCTTGGTCATCAACCACCAAAAGCGCGGCGACCCGACCGCCGCGTTATCCGGGCATCCTCCCGGCTCGGGAGCACGGGCGCGTCGAGCGCGAGCTCCTGCTCCTCCGGGAAGGAGCATCGAGGCCTAACTGGTGGTCCTCGTCCGAAGCAGGCACGCACAGCTCCACGACATTCGCGCTCGCAACCGCGCGTATGCGAAAGCGCGACGCGCCGGTAGCTCCTCGCAAACCGCGCCCGCTTCGGCAGATCGGGCCGGCTGCCGCTGTCAACGCTGGGCGGCCGAGAGGGGAGCGCCGGCGAGGTGCTCCCCATTGACGCTGATCTCGACGCGACTGCTCGCCTGCTAACGGAGGGTCTTGACAGGGCCGCTTCAGCGTGCGAGTTCATCCGGGCTCCTCCCTGGAGTTGGGACGGCTCGGCAGCTCTCAGCCTCCTGGGAGGCCCGGATGAACAGCCTCCTCGGGAACTGCAACTAGGAGATCTTGCGGCGGTAGGTGGCCATGGCGAAGGTGTAGGCGACGATGAGGATGCCGACGAGCCAGGCGAGGGCGATCCAGATGTCGGTGCCGACGGGCTGTTGTGTGAGCAGGTCGCGGATCGTGTTGACGATGGTTGTCACCGGCTGGTTCTCGGCGAAGGCGCGCACCGCGCCGGGCATGCTGTCGGTGGGCACGAATGCCGAGCTGATGAACGGCAGGAAGATGAGCGGGTAGGAGAACGCGCTCGCGCCGTCCGGGGACTTCGCGGTGAGACCGGGGATGACGGCGATCCACGTCAACGCCAGCGTGAACAGCATCAGGATGCCGGCGACCGCGAGCCAGTCCAGCACGCCCGCCCCCGAGTGGAAGCCCATGAGGAGGGCGACGAGCACGACGACCACGACCGAGATCAGGTTGGCGACCAGCGAGGTCAGCACGTGCGCCCACAGCACGGATGAGCGTGCGATCGGCATCGACTGGAATCGCTCGAAGATGCCGCTCTTCATGTCCAGGAAGAGCCGGAATGCGGTGTAGGAGATGCCCGTGGCGATCGTGATGAGCAGGATGCCGGGCAGCAGGTAGTTCACGTACGAATTCGAGCCGGTGTTGATCGCGCCGCCGAACACGTAGACGAACAGCAGCAGGAAGGCGATCGGCATGATCGTGGTCGTGATGATGGTGTCCGGGCTGCGCGTGATGTGGCGCAGCGATCGCCCGGTCAGGGCGGCGGTGCCGCCGAGGAATTGCGTGGTCATGGTTGGTCCTTACTCGTTGGCGCCGGCGCTGACGGTCTGGCCGGCGTCGTCGTGCGTGCCGTTGTCACCGACGATGGCGAAGAAGACGTCTTCGAGGGTCGGCTGTTTCTCGACGTATTCGATCTTGGCGGGCGGGAGCAGTTGCTTGAGCTCGGTGAGGGTGCCGTTGACGATGATCCGACCCTGGTGGAGGATCGCGATCCGGTCGGCGAGCTGTTCGGCCTCGTCCAGGTACTGCGTCGTGAGCAGCACCGTGGTGCCGTGCTCGGCGAGGTGCTTGATGGTCTGCCACACCTCGATGCGCCCCTGGGGGTCGAGCCCGGTCGTCGGCTCGTCGAGGAAGATGACCGGCGGATTCCCGATCAGGCTCATCGCGATGTCGAGGCGGCGGCGCATGCCACCCGAGTACGTCGACACCTTCCGCGCCGCCGCGTCGGTCAGTGAGAAGCGGTCGAGCAGGTCGTCCGCGATCGCGCCCGGGTCCTTGACCTGCCGCAACCGGGCGACCAGCACGAGGTTCTCCCGCCCGGTGAGGATTTCGTCGACGGCCGCGAACTGTCCGGTGAGGCTGATCGACTCCCGCACGTCCGCCGCCAGCGTGGCGACATCGAAGCCGTTGACGCTGACAGTGCCGGCGTCGGCCCTGAGCAGCGTGGACAGGATCTTCACGACCGTGGTCTTGCCGGCCCCGTTGGAGCCGAGCAGGGCGAAGATGCTGCCCCGCGGCACGTCGAAGTCCACGCCGCGCAGCACCTCCAGCTTCTTATAGGACTTCTCCAGGCCCTGCACGTGGATCGCCGGGGTTTGCTGGGTTGTCATCAGACTGCCCTCTTTTCATTGTCGTCTCCTGCGGCGCGCGCGATGGCGCTGGTCAGGCGATTCCGCTCCCGGTCGGGGACATATCCGCCCTTCGTGTAGTTCTGAGCAAACGCCTCGACGAACTCCGCGGGGTCGTCGCCGACGATCTGGCGGATCGGGGTTCCGTCCGCCGCGGCCCGCTCGAACAGGTCGGCGAGGTCTTCGAACTCAGACGCCGCGCTGTCGCCGTCCGCCGGCACGAAGTGCATGAGATACCGCTCGATCGCATCGACCGCCGTGCGGTAGTTCTCGGGAAGCTGTCGCACGCGCGCCTTGTACGCCCGCCACCGCTTCTTGGGGCCGATCACCGTTGAGATGAAGCCGCCCTTTCCAGCGTCAGCGTTGATAGCCGGTGAGGATTGATCTGTCATGGCTTTCTTTCCGATCGGTTTCTTGATGTCATGTGGTTGCAGGGGCACAAAGCTCACGAGGGCAACTCGCCCGAGGCACGGAGGGCGTCACGACGCGCCTCCCACTCCTGGCGAAGCGTTTGGGTGCCCTCGACCAGGAAATCCGCGAACGCCGCCAGCTCGAGCAGATCCGCCCGGCGTTGTGGCGGCGCATCGCTCAGCACCTCGAGCCCCTCCCGGGCCAGATCACCGAGCTCCTGGTACTCCGTGATGTCAAACCCCCGCGCTTCCGCGGAGGAGAAGTCAGTCCGGACGCGGTCCATCCGCTCACCCGCTGCTCGCGAGCGACGGATGGCATGCAGCCGCTCCAGCACGTCCAGCGCGCCGGTGATCGCGCTGCGGCTCGCCAGCAGCGCTTCGCTCAGCTCGGCAATCGATTGGTCGCGGGGTTCGCACACCAGCAGGTAGCCGAGCACGCGTCCGACCATCGGCGGAAACGCGTAGCGGTGGGCGTAGAAGCGGCCCAGGTGGTCGGCGAATGTGATCTCTTCATCGCGTGGCATGCGACAAGCATAGCATGCATCACGGAGATATCACAAATTAGTGTTATCTTGGTTTCGGGCCGTTCGATCGGCCGACCGAGACCGCCCTCGGGGACGTTGCGACCGAAGCACGGGCGTCGCGAGCTCGAGACCTACGACCCGACCTCAGACGGGTCCACGACGCGACAGCGCAATCTCCGGGCCGAGTGGCAGCCGACCGCGCGGTTGAGCCCGTGGCTGATCGGGACGAGGAGCAGCGCTGTTGCGGCGCCCGCGGAGACCGCTGCATCCGCCCGGCGGAGCGAGAGACCGCACGTCGCCCGCGCGAGCGCAATGGCGACAGAGCACCACTCCGCCGGCGCCTGCGCCGGCCATTCCTTTGCCACGGCCTGAGTCGTCTGGCAGCAGCCGACGGACGGCTGCTTCACCCCGGCGATGTACAAGCCGAGCCGCTCGAGGCGGGCGGCATCCGCCGCGCTATTGCTTTCCCGATGGCATCGGCCGGGCCCCTCAAGCCAAGAGCGATCGTCCCGGCTCGGCCGACCGCGCTATAGCTTCGCGCGGAAAGGAGAGGCGCCATGTGCGTAGGGCCGTCGGAAACCGGATTACTTGCCCTGGCGGTTGGTGGAGGCGGTGTCGGCGAACACGCATACGGTGAGGAGGTGGGCGAGGGTGTCTGTGATCGCCTCGGGCGCGTTCGGCGCGTTGCGGTCGAGCGAGCCGATCGCGACCGCGGCGTAGCGGCCGGCCTGCTGGGCGTGGTCGATCAGCGCTGGCGGATCGGCCGCGACTGAGCCGTGTTCGAGCCAGTCGGCGGCCTGCTCGTAGGCGAGCGGTAGCCACTCGTCGGCGTCGTAGTCCTGTGCGTGCGCGTGGGCGTGCAGCGCCAGGTGGCAGCGGTGAAGGCTGCCGGCGGCGGTGAGGTCAAGCGTGCCGAGGACGTCGTTGCCGATCGCTGCGTTCAAGACAGTCGCCGGGAGGATGTGCAGCACGTTGGCGGCGACGGCGAGGCTGATCAGCCTGGGGATCGCGGTCGCCAGCAGCGTGATCGGCCGGTCCGGCGGCGTTTCGTCCGCGGGCATGTCCGCGGCGCCGCGCTCATAGGCGGCCTGGTAGCTGGCGGCGAGCTCGCCGAGGGGCCAGGGGGCGACCGAGGTCGCGGTAGATGACCTCCAGCGACCTCACGAACAGGCCGGCGGTTGTGCTCGTGCTTTCCGCGTCGCCGGGCGGGTCGGACGGTCGTGGAAGCTGCCGCAGTGGTGTGAGGGGTGTGCGGCTTTGGGCGGGGGGTTCGCGTGCGTGTCCGGTACCTGCACGGTGAGTGGTGAGCGAAGGCGCGTTGAGATGAACATGGCTGAGGCGGTGGCGCGGGCGGCGGCGGTGGACGAGGCGCGGCTGCGTCGAGCATATGCCGCGGGCGTCGCGCATGGGGCTGCGAGCACCGGGTGCCGGGCCGAGGAGGAGCGCACCTACAGCCCCCTGCGGCTGCTCACCCTCGCGACGCTGCACCTGCCCGATCTCGCGCTGTACGCGTACCTCCTGGATGTCATCGACGAGGACGCTGAGGTCGATCGCCTCCGCGCCGTGCTGATCGAGGAGATGGGGGCGACGGCCGCGGGAGCGCTGCGACTGGCGCATCGGGCGCTGGAGACGCACGCGCGCAACGTCGGCTACAAGCGCGGGGTGTGGCTTGACCGGGTGCTCGATCATGCGAGCGCGTCGCTGTGGCGCCAGGCCGACCGCGACGCGCCGGTGCTGCTCGAGCATGCGAGGGGCGCCGCGGTCTCACTCACCGCGGCGACCGACGCCACCGCGGATGACCGGATGCGAGTGCCCGAGGAGCTCGCGCACGGCCTTTCCGATCTGCTGGTTGTGTATCTGATTGCGCGCACGCTCAGATGACCCGGCGGGCGGCGAGCGGCCGTGTTGGTCGCCGAGCGCGGCGTTACGGCGGGCTGATGTTCGCGGTCCCGCTAGCGCTGGTCGCGTTGGCCGTGGCGGCGTTCGCGCTCGCGCCCACCAGCATCGGCCATCCAGCGAGCGGTCGGACGGATGAGCGGCTGCTGCCCGCGGTCTCGAGCGCCTCCGTGCCGGCACCAGCGTTCGCGCACGCCTTGCGGTCGCCGGAGCGGCCGTGTTCGGCGGTGAGCGTGCGCTGTCCCGGCCGCGGCGCCCGGTCGGGCGGTGGCGTGTGGAGTGGTGAGCGGTGCGGCGGCTGTTCGTGATCGCGCTGTCGTTGACGATCGGGCTGCCGCTGGTGGCGGTGCTGCTCGCGTTCGCGGCCGTCAGCTCCCAGGCGCAATGCGCCGGCGGCGCGGCTGGTCCGGGCAGCGCCCCTGGCGTGCCCGCGAGCCTTCTGCCGATCTTCGAGCAGGCCGCCGGCAGCTACCAGCTCGGACCGGGAGGGTGGGCGTATCTGGCCGCGATCAACGAGATCGAGAGCAACTTCGACTGCTCCACGCTGCCGGGCGTGCACTCCGGCACCAACGCTGACGGCGCCGCCGGGCCGATGCAGATCGGGATCGCCGGCGCCGCGGGCGACAGCTGGGCGAGATATCAGGTCGATGCGCCCGGCGGGCCGCTCCCGCCGAGCGTCTACGACGAGACCGATGCCGTCTACGCCGCCGCGAACTATCTGCACGCCAGCGGCACCCCCGGCGACTGGCCCGCCGCGCTGTACGCCTACAACCACGCCGGCTGGTACGTCGCCCAGGTCCAGCAACTCGCGCAACGCTACGCACAGACCGCCGGCAACGCGATCACGGCCGGCGCGCCCGCGCAGCCCGGGTGTGTCGCCGCCGGCGCGACCACGCCCGGGATCGGCGGCGCGGATCCTTCCCGAGGGGCTCGCCGCGGCCTCGCGTCGGCGATTTCACGGTCGATCTCCGCCTCGGCGCGTGAAGCCGGCCGGGCCTGCTTGAGCCGGCCGATCTCGCGGCTGGCCTGTTCCCTGGTCTTGGGCAAGGTGAAGGTGTGGCCGGTGCGCTGCGCGAGGGCCTTGAGGTAGTTGAGCTGCTTCGGGCTCGGGGGGTTGTCGTCCATGTGGGCCTCCTGGTCTGGGGTGGTGGGCATGCCCCAGCGAAGGCCGCGGCCGGCGACGAGCTGTCAAGCATTTGATCCGGACTCTCGTAGTACGCCGTCGTGGACTCTTGTCGTTGACGATTTCAGGACGGCGGGCTGTCAAATGCTTGACCGGCGGCGCCGGCCGCGGCCCGCTCCAGGGGCTGCCCTACCGCCCCAGACAGGGCCAAGCCGGCGAACGTCCCCGGGCCGGCGAGCACAGACGCACCCGCCGGCCCTCCCCCGCCTCGCGTCAGGCGGCGGTGATCAGCTTGAGCGCCCTGGTCTTGTCCGCGCCGTCGTCGACCGCGCGGGCGAACCGCTCGCCTCCTTGGCGGATCGGCCGGTGCCAGTCGCCGTACTCGATGATCGCGTTGATCGCCGCCCACTTGCTCCCTGGCGCGTTCCCCTGCGTGTCGCCGTGCAGGAACAGCTCGACGATCCGCCGCTTGGTCCGCTCACGCCCGCGGCTGCTCCGGTCGGTCATTCGATCCTCGGTGCCGGACGGGTACAGCTCGTCGAGCACACGCTGAAGCTGCCGCTCCGTGCACTGTTCGGAGGCGAGCAGGTTGCCGGTCTCGCGGAACTGGGCGTAGTAGTCGATCGAGAGCTCGAGGACCCGTCGGGCCTCGTGTACGCGGCGGTTGATCTGCTCGGTGTGCCGAATCGAGAACCTCTGTAGCGCGCGCTCCAGACCCCAGTTCAGCGTGTTCTGACACACCACCCTGACCGGGGTGGTAGCGGCGATCACCGCGGTCGACCCGTCGTGGCTGTTCATCAGGAGGACGTAAGGCCTTACCGCGTCGCCGCCGACCTGGACGTGGTCGGGCAGCGTGGCCAGCACCCAGACGCGACGGCCGCCATGCAGGCTGCCGGCCGTCTCGAAATGAAGCGCGGTGCCGAGCAGCTGGTCGACGAACTGGAACGCCTCCTCGTTCTGAACGATCCGGTAGCGCTCACCGACGATCCCGAGCACGGTGCGCGTGTCCTGCCGGACGGTCGCGTAGTAGCCCTGGATCTCCTCGCAACGCGGTTGCCACCAGTCATCCACGGTGGCGGCGTCACCCCGGTCGACCGCGATCGGCTCGCGCTCGACCCGCCACCCGAGCCCCGAGGCTTGGATCGCTTCCGCGATGGTCGCCGGCGGCCGATCGAGCACCGCGCCGAGGCCGTGCCACGGCGTCTCGCGGACGGAAAACATCGAGTCGCTGCTGGTGATTCCTGCGGGCATCAGAACCCTTCCCTTCTCGTTGTGGTCCCGTTCGGTGCGGGGCCGGTCGAGGCGAGGGCCGCACGCCCGGACGGCGTGCGAAACTGGCCCGCCCGCCGGCTCCCGCATCGCGCAGGCAATCCGTCGCTACTGCTCACCCGGCGCGCACTCGGCGTCCTCGGCCTCGTGATCGGGCTCCGCGTCGATCTCCTCGCTCGGCTCGCGCTCGGTGGCGGCGTCATCGTCAGCCGCGGGGGTATGCGATCCGTCCGCGGAATTCTCGATCGCCGAGCGGTGCTCGGCGTGCGCTCGCTCGACGGCGCCCTCCAGAGCCTTCAGCGATGCCGGGAGGTGCGGGGCCGCGAGCTTCGCCAGCGCCTTGGCCGCGATGTCCTTGTGCGACCCCCAGCTCATCCGGTACGTCCGCTGGCTCGCCGGAAGAACCAGCCGCGCGGCGTGCTGCTCAGCGGCCGCGACCACGAGCCCACGCCCAAAACAGCTCCCCGGCGCTCCTCGCGCCATCGACGTACCGCCACAGCCACCTCAGCGCGGCGTCGGGCTCACGCTGATCCCCGTAGTCGATCCGCAACCGGCCCCGGGTGCCGTCCTTCTTGCTCTTCGTCACGTCCTTGCGAAGCTCGCCCACCACGAGCCGGATCCCCGCGACCGCGAGGTGATGGATCCGCTCCCCAGCCTGACCGTAGCCGGAGCTGTAGTCGCTTCCCAGGAGCGAGTACACGTAGAACCGTGCCACTTTTATCTGAAGCCTGGGGTGTCAAACTCCTTCTGCCGTTGGACTTCGGCGTTGTTGACATGTCCACCGGGCCGGGAATCGCCGGCGACGCGTGCGTAGCACGAACTCGCCCGCCGGGCCGTGGAAGGCGGCCTCGTCGATCGTCGGCCAACCGGTCACAACGTCACGCCCCTCGGGCCAGTCCGACCCTGTGCTCGGCGGGCGGCGCGGAGCTCACCCCATGCGCCGGCAAGCTCATCTCGCAGCCCGGCGATCTCCTCGCGCAGCCGACGGTTCTCGTCCAGCAGCGTCTGGTTGCGGGCCTTCAGCGACACCTCGCTTGAGCGCTGCGCGGCCGGCAGCGCGACCGGACCAGCCGACAGGCCGGCGGATCGCAGCCGCTCAATCTCGCCGCGTAGCTCCTGCGCCGAGTAGAGGAATTGGCGTGAGACGCCCGCCCGCCGCGCGACCGATTGGAAGCTGATCGTCTCCCCGTGACTGTCAAGCGCGCGGATCGCGCTGCGTGCGCGGGCGACCGCGTGGTCGTGGCGTCGCTCGGCCGCGCCGGCAAGGCCGGTGGTGTTGGCTTCAGGCTGCGGCATCGCTGTCCTCCCGTCTGGTCTCGCCGAGCTGCTCGGCGCGGTGGATGATCGCGATCAGGTTCACCCTGGTTGCCTGGTTGATCTCGACCAGCCGGTCGTTCCCGTTCGCCTGGCCGTGGGCGATCAGCTGCTCGGTCCGGATCAGCTGCTCGCGGTGCTCATGGAGGAATGTCGCGTCGGTCAGGAACGCCGGGCACGTCAGGCACGCGTTCGGGTGCGGGCAGGTCTGCTGCAACGGCAGCCCGCACCACCCGTTCGGCAGCGACTGCTTGGAGCGCGCGATCTGCTCCTTCGCCCAGGCCGCATCTGACAGCTCGCCGTTGATGTCGAGCGGCACGGTCTCGCCGCGGATGTTGATCCGCTGCTGGCCCTGCTCCCACTTGCGTCGCAGCGACTCCTTGCTCAGCCGCGCGTAGCGCCAGGTCATCTGCGGCGAGTCGTGATCGAGCAACGTCTGCACCGAGAACAGGTCGACATCGTTGTTGACCAGCCCGGTCGCGTACGTGTGCCGGAACGCGTGCGGCTGCAGCGAAAACGGCTGACCGTGTTCGTCGCGGAGATCGAGCGCTTTGGCCCAGCGGCGTAGCGTGTCGTAGACCAGCCCGTAGCTGGCGGGCTGGTGCCCGCGGCCGTTGGCGTTGACCCGCGGGAACAGCCACCCGCAGCAGCCCGGGATGTGCTGGCGCACCCATGCGGCCTGGGCGGCGATCGCCTCCGTGGCGCGGTGGGAGATCGGCACGACCGCTTCGCGGCGGCGCTTGTGGTTCCAGTAGCGCAGATACGGCGCGCCGTCCGAGCCGGTCGTGACCGGATCCAACCCGAGGCGGATCGTGTCGCTCGCGCGCAGCCCGCCGTCCATCAGCACCAGCACGATCGCGCGCTCTCTCACCCCGAGACCGTCGAGAACGTCAGGCTCGTTGAGGCGGTTCACGACTGCGGCTGGGAGCGCGCGCGGGAGCCAGTCGCGGCGTGTCGGGATCTCACCGGGCAGGTAGACGCGCGGGTTGCGCAGCTCGATCCACCCGAGATCATGCGTCTCCTCGAATAGTTGCTTGACACCACAGGCGATCGCGTGCTTGTGCGCAACGCCGGTCGGCAGGCAGCGGAGCTTGCGGTTCACCGTCGACGCGCCCCGCGCCGACGCACCACCCGGCAGCACCACCACATTGTCGGCTGGGCTGCGCAGCCAGCTCGCGAAATCCCCCAGCTCCTCAACACCGAGATCCGCCCACTCATAGCCACGCTCGGCAAGGAACTCCCAGAACTGGCGCAGATCACCGGCGTACGCCCGGACCGTGTTCGGCGAACGCTCCGTGTCCGTCAGCCAACGCAGAAACGCCTCAACCGGCTCCACCGGCCGACGGTCGGCACCGATCACCGTCCACGACTCGCGGCCGCGCTCCACGACCCGCTGAACCCGGCAGCTGCCCTGCGCAGCCGACATCACAACGCACGGTAAACCGCGCCGCGGACAGCACCATGCCCATACCCATCCAGCCCCTCCGACAAGGATTATCGACCCCCGGTCTCCCATCCGGCCAGCTGCGTCCGCGTCCGAACCGGGGGCCTCACGGATCCTCGGGGGAGCGGCCCCACACTGCCGGATCTAGCCCGATCCATTCGCGAAGCAGGAATGAGTGAGACTTCCGCTCTGGCGACAAAGGAGAACTCTCGCGGTGGTTTGGCGATGGCCCGCTTGCATGCATTGAAGGTTGGGAAGCTGCGGTGCGTGGCCGGCGGCGAGAGCCCGGACCTAGTGGGCGTGGCGAAGCGTCTCGCGGCGGTGCTGGTCGCGCTCGACCAGCTTGCTGACGCGCTTGGGGAGTAGGCCGAGCTCGTTGATCATGTCGCGGCCCGCAACCCCGATCGTGAGCAGCCCGCCGAACACCGCCACCGCATCGATCGATTTGCGCCCCTGCTTGTCCCAGTAGTCGTCGTGGAGGTCGAGCCACAGCGCGAATTCATCCAGGGTCAGCGCGGCCGCGACCCCGTAGGCGCTCGCCGTCAGCCGGGACTCCCACTCTGGCATCTTGTTCCCGACCCCGACCCGGTAGGTCCAGAGGTAGCCGATGCCGAGCAGGCCGAAGATCCCGAAGGTGCTGTGGTGGATGTGGCGACCGCCCCCCGAGATGTTGTGAAACGGGCCGATCCCGGCGCGAATCGAATGGGTGATCAGTCGCGCGGCGGTGAACGTCGACGTGAATCCGATCGCGCTGAGCAGCGCCCGCTCCTGCCTGGCGGTGTGGCAATGGCGGTTGTAGACCTCGCGCAGGGACATCGCGTGAAACCCTAGCTGCCCGGCAGCCGAGTACAAGGGGAAGTCTCGGCAGGTTGTGCGGGTCAGCGGCTGGCGGATGACGATCGCCGCCCCGCCGGCATGGTGCTTGCTCTGCGATGCCGCCGCCTCGGCGCCGACGCGGCAAGCCCTCCGCTTGCGACGCCGCCCGACGTTTTCGCGGTCCAACATCGTGTCCGACAACGCTGCCGCTTTATGCCCTACACCTCGTGAAGCGGAAGCAGCTCGTTCGTTGCTGCTGGGGCGACGAAGCAGAAGCGTGTCACCGTCGCCGGACGCCGGTGAGTCTCGGCCCTCGCAGGCCCGTCGCAGGCCTCGATCCGGACGCCTCCTTCTGGGCGAATGCGAGCGCTGCCAGGACGTCCTAGCGGGTCCTTAGGTGCTTCAGGCGGCGATCCGGAACCCCTTCGGTGCGGGTTCGACGCGGAGGGGGCTCGGCGGTAGGTTGCCGCGGAGCTCGTGATCGTTGTAGTCGACCGGCGCGACGTCGTTGGGGGCGTCAGGATGAAACAGCGATGCCAGGTACTGGATCTGCTCGCGTCCAACTGCCAACTCGCCCATGCCTCCGCCGTACGTCGGGATCCTGTGGTGGGCACAGTGGTCGTAGACGTCGAGCAGCCGACGCAACCTGCCGTGACGTGCGGGCTTGATGTTGATCGCCCGAGGCGGGATCGGCAGCTGATCGATGTCCTCAGAGGTGCAAACGGGAAGGTCCCAGGTGATGCGGCCGAAATGGGGTTGTAGGACTTCTCGAGTGGCGGTATTCAATCCGGGATCCTCTAACCAGACGTCCGGGAACACCGTGGCGAGCCGCCGGTAGAGGTCGGGATCTGGTCAGCGCTACCGGCGCCTGGGGCGGGTACAGGCCCTTGAGGTCGATGATGTCGACCCTGCCAGTCGCTGCCAGCTGTTCCATCAGCCCATCACTCCAATCAGGCGCGGGATCGAGCTTGAACCGCAGCGAGGGAACACGTGCCAGCCTTTGGCTCACCGCTTCGATCCCGCGCTCGCCGAGACTGAGCGAGTTGACAAATCTCACCGGTCGGCACTCACGCTTAAGCGCTTCAGCGAGCGGAAGACCGGCTTGACGAAGCGCGAGATCAAGTGCTGCGCTCTCCAGCGCCCACCGTCGGAATGTCTTCGGGAAGCCGGGAGGAAGCTGCGGACCCTCATACAGCTCAACCTCGTCCAAGCAGGCGGCGCAAGACTCGAGTGTCCAGAATCCGCTGAGCGGCAACTCAGCAGCCGAACTCGCAAACGCATGCTGCGCCGGCTCAAACGGTGTGACGTCCTCGGCAAGTCCATCTTCTCCGGCGCCGTGAAGCCGAACCAGGGTGGTGTACCGCGTAAAGGCCGGACTGAACGCCCTCACCAGCGGTTCGAGCGAGTACGAATCAATCACGACCGGCAGCTGCGCGATCAGCCCATACGTCGTCCAACACGAGTGACACCTTTTCGAGTCGCCTCTGGCCCGCCTCAGTCAGCTTCCGTGGTGGCGGGTAGCCGACCCGGGCGATCGTGGCCGAGAGCCATCCCGCCCACCAGCCCGCAGCACCGAGCCGAAGCATGTCCCAATTCTTGGCGTCCAGCAGGCCGCGGCCCGTCGCGAGCAGGGCCGCCCACACGGCGGCGCACCCGATGCTGTACCCCGTGTACGTGTTCTCGAGACGCGATCTGATGGCTCTCAACGTCGGCGGTGTCATCGCAGGATCACGCATCCACTCCGGCCAGAGCTCGAGCTTACGCCGCTGACGCTGACGGTCTCCTGAGAAGGGCTCCGGCGAGCCCAGGCCCCCGGTGGAGCGTCGCCCGCGTCGACGTTTTCTGCTCCGGCCGCCGCGGCTGGTGGGGCTCGCCGGAAGCCCCGCGCCGATCCACCGGGAGAGGCAGCCACCACCGACGCGACAAGAGTGGTGGATCGATCGAGATCCGCCAGCCTCCGGTCCAATGACGTGGACGACACGGAAGACGAACGGCAGATAACGCCTCGAATGACACCGCGAGGGAAGGTTCAACGACGTCGATGACGCGCCTCGGCGACGCCAGATAACCACTTCGAGCGAGCTCGGGTCGACGGATGAGAGCCCGCTTAGCAGCCCCTGTCCGAGGTCGAGGTTCACGCCGTGCGCCTGATCGGCCAGCTCCCGCAGACGCCGATCCCGCTCGCGCGTCGCCTGAACGACCGGATCCTCCGGCGCTCCTCCTGCCCGGCCGCGATCCTGCTTGCGGTGCTCGGCAAGTTCGGCGGTCTTGACGCGCAGCTCTGCGACCGTTCGCTTGACCGCGCCCTTGACGAGCTCGCGGTACATCGCCCGGTCGACGATGATGCCGGCGCCCCGTTCGAACTCGATCAGAGCCCCCGCGGCGCGTGCCTGGTCCACGTCATCGTCGTTGAACCGGATCTGCGGCGGGGCCGTACGCGTAGCGGTCGATCTGCTTGTGCAGCTTCTCGGCCTCCGCGTACAGATCCTCGGTCCTCTTCCCGAGCCGCAGCTCGGCGATCTCGCGCGCCCCGACTTGGCTCAAATGGGCGGCGAACACCTTCACGCTCCCTTCCCGCAGCGCGGAGTCCAGCACCCAGCCGGGCTCGCGCGCGAGCCGCTCGGCCGCCCACTCGTTCCCATCCGCCAAGAACGCGACGACCGCGTCCAGCAGCGGCCTCGAGACGCGTCCGATCACCCGCAGCTGGTCGACCGCGCTCAGCGCGATCACCCCGGCGCCGATCATGTCCTGGGCGCGCTCGGGCAACTCGAGGATCTTCACCCGTGCGGTGATCCTCACCTTCGGCCATCCGAGCGCCTGCGCGGCGCCGTCCTCGCTCAGCCCCCGGTCGAGCATCGCCTTCTATGCGAAGCCTGGCGTTATCTGAAGTCGGGGCTGGGATGCCGCCACCGCGGCGTTGAGCGGCGTGCGGTGCTTCGCATAATCACAGTCCTTCCAGGAACGCGAGCAGCGTGTCGGCTGGTCGGTAGCGGCCGGGTCGGGTGCCGAACGGTGCCGCTCGTTCAATCGCGTCCTGCTTGAGCTTGTTGTCGGCGTGGAGGTAGATCTCGGTTGATTTGACGGTGGCGTGTCCGAGCCAGAGCGCGATCGTGTAGATGTCGACTTTCTCCGCTCTGAGCAGCATCGCGTTGGTATGCCGCTTACGTGGAATTCCACGTAACCGGCATTACGTGGACGGCTGGGTTATGTGGCCGGCAGGGGCTTTTGCGGTGGTGGGCGTGGTGCTGGGGCCGGTTCCGGCCACATAACCCGGGGCGTTATCGGCAGACGTGGTCGAGCCAGTCGAGGAGATCTTGGTCGGCCGTCCAGTCTGCAAGGGATAACTCGGGGGTGAGCGACTGGTAGGCGCTCTCGATGGCTTTGCGTTTCGCTTCCGCGTCGGCGCGGGCGTAGATCTCGGTGGTTGATACGTCGGCGTGACCAAGCAGGTCGCGGATGTAGATCAGGTTCACCTTGGCTTGGAGCAGGTGCATCGCCCGGGTTCGTCTGATCACGTGCGGGGTGACGTTCACGCCGGGCGCGTAGCTGGGGTCGCGGCGGCGTATGGATTGGACGTGTTTGGCGAGGAGTTTGGTGACGGCCCAGCGGGTCAATCGGGTGTGTTCGGGCCCTTGGAACAGCGGGTCTGCGTCTGGGCCGACGCCGAGGTGGGGCGTGCGCCGGTCGAGGTAGTGCTGCATCAGTTGGGCTGTGGGGTCCATCAGCGGGGCGCGTCTGGTTTTGGAGCCTTTGCCGCGTAGCGTGACCAGCATCGGGCGGGCTGTGCGGACATCGGCGGTGTTCAGGTCGCAGATCTCCTGGACGCGGGCGGCTGTGTCGTAGAGCGTGGAGAGCAGAACGGTGTCGCGCTGTCCGCGCCGGGTGGCCGGGTCGGGTTCGGCCAGGAGGACTTTGACCTCATCGCCGGTGAGGTAGCCCATGTCGGTAGCCGGGGTCTTCTTCTGTTTGACGGCGATGATCTGGGTGGCTTGGTCGAGGAACTCTGGCCGCTCGTCCGCGGTGTAGCGAGCGAACGACTTGATGACGGCGAGGCGCTGGTTGCGGGTCGCCGGCGAGTTGCCGCGTTCGGCTTGGAGCCAGTCCAGGAACGCGAGCACCCGCGCCCGGTCGAGGTCGGCGAGGCGCAGCTTTTCGGGTGGGGTTCCCTGCACGTCGCGGAACCAGGTGAGCAGCAGTTTGATCGCGTCTCGGTAGGAGGCGATCGTCTGGGGGGACAGGTCCCGCTCGCCGGCGAGGTGGTCGGTGAGGAACTTCGACAGCCACCTGCCGGCCAGATCCCCGCCCGCTGGGGTGACGCGGCTCACGATTGCGCTCCTTCCCGCGCGCCGGGGTCGGGGATGACGTAGCCGAACCTGGCTTGGGCCATGGCAGCGACCTCTGGGTAGGCGTCCGCGGTCAGCCGGAGGTAGTACTGGGTGCCACGCAGGTCGGCGTGACCCATGTACGCGGACAGGTAGGGCAGCATCACCGCCAGGTCGGTGCCGTCGGCCGCCCAGCGGCGCAGGTTCTGGACGGCGAACCCGTGACGCAGCGAATGGATGTGCGGGCCGCCTGGGGCGAAATGGGGAATGTCCGCATCGGCGAGGTACCGGCGCAACCGGTTGTAGATCGTGGACTTGCCAGCCGGTGTGGACGGGTCGCCGGTGTGGAACAGATGGTGAGCGGGCTCTGGATAGGGGTGCGCGGCCGCGATATAGCCCTCCAGCGTGTCGGCCAGGCGCCTGGTGACGGGCACGCTGCGGCTCTCGCGGTTCTTGCTGTCGCGGACCTCGAGCGTGGCGCGGGCCGGGTCGAGATCGCGCAGTTGCAGGTTGAGCGCTTCGGAGAGGCGCAGCCCGGTGGCGTAGAGGACCCGGAACAGCACCGGGTCGACCAGCGCCCGGTTCGACATCTCTGACAGCGGCTGGGTGTCGATCGCGTGGAACAGGCGGCGGATCTCCTCGTCGCTGAACACGTACGGCGGTGGCCGGTGGCGGGTCTTGAGGCGGGTCAGCGTCGGCGGCGCCCACGCCGGCCAGCCGAACTGGCGGGCGTGTTCTGCCAGGTCGCGCAGGATGATCTCCTCGCGGCGGATCGTGGACGCTTTGAGGTGGCGGCCGTAGAGGAATCCCTCGACGGCCTCTTGGATGATCGACCCGTCCGCATAGCCGTCTCGGCGGCAGTGCTCGGCGAACTGCGCCAGCACCCGTGCTTGGCGGTCGTACCGGAACCCGCCGGCGCGGCGGGCCGCGACGAGCATGTCGACCAGGTCGCCCAGCGTCAGCGCGTTCACGGCCGCGTCCCTTCCCCCGCGTGAAGGACATCTTCGACATCGAGCGCGCAGCGACGCAGATGCTCGGTGTCGAGCCTGAGGTAGTGCGCGGCGGTCGTGGTGCCCGCCGCGTGACCCAGAACCGCGGTGACGACCGGCGGGGGCGTGTCGCTTTGAAGCATCGCGACCGCCAGCGCTCCGCGTAGCGAGTGCAGGCCGTGCGAGCGCCCGGCCGCGAACACGATCCCGGCACGCCGCGCGTAGTAGCTCAGCCGGCACCCCGCCGACGTGGAGGACCCGAACGCTGTGAACGGGTAGCGGTGTTTCACGAACACCTACCGGCAGGCCGCGTCGGGCCGGCCGTGACGGATGTAGTCGATCACCGCCCATCCGACGTCACCCGGCAACGGCAGCGTCAACGCCACGCCGGTCTTGTGCTGCGTCAACGCCAGCGTCTTGGCCCGCCAGTCGAACCATCCAAGCTCCAAACGGCGCAGGTCCCCGACCCTCACACCGAGCCTGACGATCAGCAACACCATCGCGTAGTCGCGTTTCCCGATCGCGGACTGCCGATCGATCTGGCCCAACACCAAGCGGACATCCTCAGCCGTCCACGGGTGCGGGGCCGACTGGCCGCGTCGGGGATAGCGCTGCGGCGGGAGCCGCCCGGCCAGGTCGTCTCGGATCTGCCCACCCTCGTGCAGGTGGCCCAAGAAGTCAGCCAACGACGAACGCAGCAACCCAGTCGTTTTCGGGGCGTAGCCCCGCCGCTGACGCCGAGCCCAAAACCCGGCCAAGTCCCGGGCCTGCGCCTGCTCGAGGGTGTCCCGACCGACCTCCTCAAGGTAGGCGAGGAACTGGTCCGCAGCATGCTGTTTCGTCACGACGGTGGCTTCGGCGTTACCCCGCCGCCGGCACACCGCGAGGTACTCGTCCCGGACCCCACGGAAACGCGCTGGACAGCGATCAACCGGCGGCGTTGTCGCCTGCCCCACCTCAGGGACGCCACCGTCCAACGTTTCCATCAACAGGATCAACGGCCGGCGTGCGAGCTGAGCCCGTCTGGAACTCGTCGGCTCGCGCAGGCCCGCGAGCCTGCACCCGGACCGCTCGGCGATGAAATCGAGGCAGTCCGCCTCGGTCGGGAGCGCCCGGCCGCGAGCCTCGAGGAACCCGGCGAACGCGTTGAACTCCGCTTCGTGGCGTTTGATCGTCGCCCGCGACCGACCCGCCGTCACCAACGCGACGATCACCCGCCCAGACGCGTCGCGGATCTCTGTTGCCTGCATGAGAATCGGCCTCCCCGATCGTGGTGAACAGAAAGGCGATTCTTTGCCGCACTCACGGCGCAGCAGACGGCCCCCCGCACGGGAAACAGGCAAGCGTGTCCGCCCACCGGGACTAAGACGCGAACCCCGGCTGGACACGCGGATCAGTCACGCGTTGACCCGCACACCCCCCCGGATTATGTGGCCGGAACCGGCCCCAGCGCCACGCCCACCACCGCAAAAGCCCCTGCCGGCCACATAACCCAGCCGTCCACGTAATGCCGCAGCGTTTGCGGAGTGATCCGCTTCGTGCTCAGCGTCGAGCATGAGCGGGCCGCTGTCGCCGTGTGCTTGTCGAGTCGCAGCTCGAATGCGCGTGTCGTCAGCGACCCGCCGCGACGGGTCGGGAACAGCGGCTGGTGTGGCTGGCCTTGGCGTTCGCGGACCCATGCGCGGAGCACCGCGACCGTCTCATTGGTGAGGATCGCGCAGCGCTCCTTGTTGCCCTTGCCGATCACACGCACGTGCGCGCCGGTGGTGAGGCACGCTTGGGCGATGGTCAGGTTGACGAGTTCGGAGACCCGCACGCCGGTCTGGATCGCGAGGAGCAACATCGCGTGGTCCCGGCGCCCGACCCATGTGCTCCGGTCCGGCGCCGCGAGCAGCGCGTCAATCTCCGAGCGGTCGAGGTAGGCGATCGTCGTCTTGCGGTGGCGCGTGGCGGGGATCTCGAGCACCCGGGCGATGCTGGCGGCGTGCTCGGGGTGGCGCAGAGCGGCGTAGCGGAACAGCGAGTGGATCGCCGCGAGCCGGGCGTTGCGGGTCGCGGGGCTGTTCCCGCGCTCGCGGTCGAGGTGAGCGAGGAACGCGCCGATTAGCGGTGCGTCGAGGTCGGCGAAGTCGAGGCGGTTTGGCGGTTTGCCGGTCCGTTCCTGCGCGAAGCAGAGGAGCAGGCGCAGTGAGTCGCGGTATGCCGCGATCGTGTGTGGGCTGACCTTGCGCTGGGTGAGCAGTCGCTCGGTGAAGAACGCCTGCAGGGTCGGGGCGAGCTCGGTCATGACCGACCTCCCTGGATTCCTTCGAGCTTACGGGCGACGGGGCGCATCAGCTCCGGGGTGGCGTGCAGATACCAGAACGTCGAGTTCGGATCGATGTGCCCGAGATAGGTGCTCAGTAGCGGCATCGTGCGCTCGACATCCACGCCGGCTTGATGCCAGCGCACCAAGGTCTGGACGGCGAACGTGTGCCGGAGATCATGCGCCCGGCGGTGCGCTTGCTCGGCGCCTTGCTGCGGTTCGACTTGGCGGATCAGCGCGCGGAACGTCCTGTCGAACACGCTCACGCTGCCGCAGATCCGCATCCCCTCCGCGCTGAGGAAAAACGCCGCGGTCGCTGGCCGCGGGCACGCATTGTCGCGGGCGCGGGCGTACTCGCGCAACGCGTTGGTGGTCGTCTCGTGCAGCGGCACGAGACGCTGCTTTTGCTGCTTGGCGACGCGCACGCGCAGCATGCCATCGTCAAGTGAGACATCTTCGCGGTCCAGCGCGAGCGCCTCGCCGATCCTGATCCCCGTCACGGCCAGCAGTCCGATGATGGTCCGGTAGGTCACGCCGCGAAGGGTTGGCGTCAACGCGCCAGCAGCGGCCATCAACTCGGTGATCTCCCGTTCGCAGTAGAGGTATGGCGTGATCCGTCTCAGCCGGGCCGAGAGCAGATCGGAGGGCGGGATCTCGAATGCCGGGTCGAGCGTCGCGAGATATTGCGCGAAGCCGCGCACCATCCCGAGCCGCAAGCTGTGGTACCGCTCGCTCGCGCCCGGCTGGCACGCCCACCGGAGCGCGAACTCGTTGGTGATCCGCTCCGCGCCGGACTGCTGGAGGAACGCGACGAATCCGGTGAGCTCACGGCCGGCGCGTTCGAGCTCGAACCCGAGCTGCCGTCGGATCCGCAGATAGTCGACCAGGCTCTCGTTCAGCGAGTTCATGCCGCACCACCTCCCGGCCACGGGATCGCGACCGCTCTCAAGGCCGCGTGATCGACCCTCGCGTAGATCGCTGTCGTGTAGAGCAGCTGGTGGCGCAGGACCTCAGCGACCTCCGCCATTGAGGAGCCGGCACGGAGCATCTCCGTCGCCGCGGTATGACGCAGCCGGTGAGCCGCGATCCGTGGCAGACCGGCTCGCCGGCAGGCCGCGACGACGGCCTGCGAGACCGCTTGCCTTGTCATCGGCCCGATCGGCGCGGGCAACCGGATAAACACCGCGCGCGACTCGATCGGCGGGCGGCGCAGCAAGTACTCGGCGAGCGCATCGCCGACGTCGACAGGCACCGGCAGACGATCCTCACGGGCGCCCTTGCCACGCACGAGCAGCTCGCCCGCGCGCCAGTCGACGTCCTCGAGCTGCAACGCGGCGACCTCGCCGCAGCGCAACCCGAGCCGCGCCAGCAGCAACACGATCGCGTAATCCCGCCGACCGCACGGCCGGTCGCGGTCACAGCTCCCCAGGAGCGCAGTGACCGTCTCGCGATCGACCGCTCGCGGGAGCAAGCGGCCGTTGGTGTCCGCAACCCTGGCCACGGCCCACCGCAGCGGGCCTTCGATCCGCCCGGTGACGTGCAGAAAGAGCAGCAGCGGCCTCAGCTTCGAGACCATGCCACGCATACCGCCGACGTTCAGGCGGCGAGACTCGCGCGCCAAGAACTCGCTCACGTCAGCGGCCGCGAGCTCCCCGAGGTCCAGTGCGCCGTGGTGCCGCTCTCGAGCTTCCAAGAACACACGCGCGACGCGCTCGCACCCACGGACCGTTCTTGGCACGAACCGTCGTTCCAGCACCAGGTAATCGCGGTAGTCGACGAGCAGACGATCGACCGGCCCGGCCGGGATTGCCGGCTCCGTGGGTGCGGCGCCGATCTCGCGCAGATACTCCAGCGGTAAGCGCAGACTCGACGGCGCCACCCACTCAACACAACCGGTTTCACGACGCTCGGCGAGATGCCCCTCCGCGTGACGTCGATCGAGATCGCCCGCCGACAAGCCCTCGCGATCAAGCCACTCGCTGAGATCCCAGAGCTGCCAAAGGCGATCCCGAACCGCCCGCCGGCAGATTCCCCGCTCCGCAAGCCACACGTCGTAGCCAGCGGCGAACCCGGCCAACGGACCCGGCACCCTCGACGACAACCTCCGCGCACCCATCGAACACCTCCTGACGATTGATCGCCAGAAGGCTCGTCCGTAGAAACCGGCGCTGTCGACTGGTGCTCACCGATCCGGGCAGGAGGCTGCGGTCCAGCCGGCGGAGTGCTGGTTTCGTTCGAGGCGTAGCCCGATCGTCAGCTGTGAGTGCAAGCTCCTTGACAGACTTGGGGTTCCAAACGATGTGCGCCCGTTCGCGTCGTGTCGCCGGGCCATATCAGGCGCTGTGTGCGCGGGTGACCGCGTCGCTATCTGTTGATTTGCCGATCGCCCGGCCGGACGATGCCGGTTTCGTAGGCGAGTACGACGGCTTGCACGCGGTCGCGGAGGTCTAGTTTCATCAGCAGTCGTGTGACGTGGGTCTTGACGGTTGCGTCGCCGATGAACAGCTCGGTGGCGATCTCGGCGTTGGACATTCCTTTGGCGAGGAGGCGGAAGACCTCAAGTTCGCGTGGCGTGAGATCGTCGAGTGCGGCGGGCGTCGCGGCGGGAGGGGCGGCGGCGAACTGCTCGATCAGACGTCGCGTGATCGAGGGTGCGAGTAGCGCGTCGCCGGCTGCGGTCATCCGAATACCGGTGATAAGTTGATCGGCCGGGACGTCTTTGAGTAGGAAGCCGCTCGCCCCCGCACGGAGGGCTTCGAACACGTACTCATCGACGTCGAAGGTCGTGAGGACTAGGACGCGGGTGCTGGGGCTGTTATGGGTGGTGATCTGTCGGGTGGCTTCGATGCCGTCCAGTTCGGGCATGCGGATGTCCATCAGCACGACGTCTGGGTGCAGTTCATGCGCCAAGCTGACGGCTTCGAGCCCGGTAGTGGCCTGGCCGATGACCTCGATGTCGGGCTCGGTATTGAGGATCACTTGGAGGCCAGTGCGGACAAGGTGCTGGTCGTCGGCGATCAGTACGCGCACGGTCATAGGAGCGCCCTGTCAAAGGTGCTCGGTAGGCGGACGCGTAGCCGCGTCGCGGCGCTCGGTGCCATCTCGACATCGATCGCGCCGTCGCACAGCGCGACCCGCTCGCGCATCGCCGGGGTGGGCCACGAGAGCGAGTTGGCAGCGGTTGTGGTCACGCTCAGCTCGACATCCTGTTCGCCGAAGCGAAGTGTGACGTCCGTCGGATGCTGGTCGTTCTTCGGTGTGCTCCCGAGAGCGTCCTCGAGGATCCTGTAGACGCCAAGATTCACGCTTGCGGGTAGCGGCCCGGGTTCGCCATGGACCTTCAGTTCGACCTGCCGCTGGTCGCCGCGCGCGTTATCGATCAACGTATGGATCTGGCCGACGCCGGGCTGTGGGGCGAGCTCGGCGGTCTCGTTCTCTTCGCGCAGCACGCCGAGCACACGCCGCATCTCCCTCAGTGTTTTGCGGCCGGCTTCCTCGATGCTTTCCATCGCTTCGTCCGCTCGGGCTGCGTCGACGGCGAGTAGCCGCTGAGCGGCGTCGGTCTGTACGACCATGGCGCTGACCGCGGTGGCGACCACGGCATGAAGCTCTCGGGCGATTCGGGAGCGTTCGTCGATGACGGCGAGCCGCTCGCGATCTGCGCGCTCCGCCGTGATCCTGTCGGCCTTCCCTTTGAACGTTGCGGCTGCGACTCGCCGCGCGCGCACGACCTGCCCGGCCGCCCAGGACGCCATCATCATCGCGACTATGAACGCGAACGACCCGCTGTCTGATCCGACGGCATGGACGGCGAACACCCCGGCTAGGCACACCGCGAGGCCGACCAGCGCGCGACCTCGCGGCTCGCCTGCGCCGACGCTGTATGGCGGTATCAACACTGCGAACAGCGGGAAGCTGAGCTCGTGGAAGTCACCGTCGATCGCCTTGAGGACGACCAACATCGCCATCACCACCATGGCGACCGGCAGTGGAGCTCGACGCCTCCACGCGAGCGGGACGGTCATCACGGCAACGACCCCAAGCTCGACCGCAAACGGTCCACTCCGAGGTCGAACGATCATCTCGACCTCCGCCGCGACCAGCAAGACCGCGGCCAGCGCGGGATCAAACCAGCCACCTGCCCGCCGCCTAGGGCTCATGCCGAACCGGCCTCGGTCAGTGGGATGCGCGCTCGAACGTGAAACCCGCCGCCGCGTCCGCGGTCGGTCTGCAGCTCACCGCCGTATGTCGCCAAACGCTCCCGCATACCGATCAGTCCGTGACCGGTCCCCTCGAGTCCCGGGTCAGGGCGGCGCGGTCCGCGCCCGTCGTCGATGACGTCGATGTCAAGAGTTCTGGTCGTGTAGGCGACTTTGACCTGGGCGCGGGCAGCGCCCGCATGCTTGATCACGTTCGTGAGGGCCTCCTGCACGACTCGGAATGCAACGAGATCGATCATCTGGGGGAGCGGGCGTGGATCGCCGTCGATACGCACTTCGACTGGCAGTCCGGACGCTCGGGCGCGGTCGGCGAGGAGTTGCAGCTGCATCAGGCCGGGGGCGCCTGTGAGGTCGAGGTCGCCGCGATGGAGCACGCCGACCATCCGGCGCATCTCGCTGAGGGCTTCACGCCCGCAGTTGGCGACAGCGTCCAGAGCGTCGCCGGCAGCGTCGTGGTCCTGTCTGGCAAGCCGGCGGGCTGCGGCGGTCTGGATCACCATCACGCTGACGCTGTGCGCGATGACGTCGTGCAGTTCGCGCGCGATCCGTACTCGCTCCTCGCCAATTGCCCGTCGCGCGCGTTCACGCTGCTCGCTCTCAAGCCGCTGAGCGTCGGCCTGCAACTCGTGCATGGCGGCTGTCCGACTTCCGATCACGCGTGCGCTGGCGAATGGAAGAACGATGAAAACCGCCCACGTCGACACGACGTCGAGCACTCCGGAGCTACCCGGGACGAGGGCAACCGCCGGGAGCGCGACCGCCACCAGCAGCACATCGAGCGATCGCCATGCACGCTCGCCAGAGCCACGGCGGCCGAGCATGTAGAAGTTCAGGACCAGCACGACGAGCTCAAGATTTGGCGCGCCGCCCGACCGTGCCAGCAGGCCGATGCACACCGCCGATGCGATCGTCGCGGCCACAGGAGCCCACCGACGCCAGGCGACGGTCGCCGCGGATCCGGCGCCGGCGAGGACTTCGATCGCCCCGGCGCGCACCATGGCGGCTTCCTGGATGACGATGATCACGCCCAGGATGAGCGCCACGAGTAGGTCGACGGCTCTCGGATCAAGTCCGCGAGCACGCGTCCAGAGCCTGGCTACCAGTGCCATCCCGCGACGGTACCGCCGCGCGCCTCGGCGCACATCCCCTGCTCCGGCGACTCCGAGTCCGACTCGCGGCGGACCGACCGTAAGCCGGAAGTCAGACACGAGATCAGCGAACAGCCGACCGCAAATCGACATTACGGGCGACGACAACGCCGCGCCGCGTCAACACAATCGAACACACGGCGGGCCGCGCCCATCGAACCACACAAGCTTCTAGTCGGAGGTCGAAGATGCGAGCAGGGAAAGCAGTAGTCAGCCTGGCGCTGGTCGGAGCCGCGATTCTCGGAGGCACCAGCGTCCTCGAAGCGAGCGCAAGCACTCCGCCCGGAGGTCAGGTCGAGTTGTTCTCGAACCCGACCGCAGGCGGAGCCGCCGGCAGCGTGCTGATCGTCGGCGCGATCGGCGACCACGGCAAGTACGTGCAGGTGAACGCGACAGGGACCCCCGACCCGAACGGTAGCTACCTGAAGGTCAGCCTCCACAACGGCACGCTCGAGGTCAAATTCACGGCGGCGACCGTCCGCCACAAGACCCCGTTCAAAGCGACCTGCTCCGGTATATTCGCCGAACGCACTCCGAGCGTAGTGCTCAACGGTACGGGTCAGTACGCCGGCATCTCAGGCACCCTGGAGTTCACCGCTACACACGCCCTTCTGTCCTCACGCCACACCACCGGACCCAACGCTGGACAGTGCAACCACGCAGACATCATCTCCGAGTACAACTCGGTCGGCGCGACCGGAACTGTGCGGCTCGGCTGAAGCCGAGCCGCAGGCCCCCTACCCGAGAAGGATCCCCTGAGCGCCGCTCGGACCACGACGCTGCGGAATAGCCGCGCAGTTATGCGAAACCCGACATCCCAGACACCAGTCCGGCAACTGACATTCCAGGCACGACTTCAGATAACTCCCGGCTTCGCATAGAAGGCGATATCCGAACTTTCAGATAACGCGCGGACCGCGTTGGCCTCCTCCTGGGGATTGAGCTGCTTGCGAGCGATGTTCTCCGTCGCCGCCGCAGCATCGCTGCCGGACTCGCGGATCACCACCGGGATCTCCCTCAGCCCGAGCTCGGCGGCCGCCGCAACCCGGTGAAACCCCGCGACGAGCTCGTACTTCCACCCGCCTTGGGCGACCTCGCCCTCGGCCGGGCGCACGACGACCGGCACGAGCATCCCTTGCTGCCGGATGCTGCCTGCGAGCGCATGCACGTGCTCTGAGTCGAGCGTCCGCACGTTTCCAGAAACGTGGATCTCCTCGAGCGACGCGCTGCGCTCGACTCCTACCTCTGTGGCGGTGGCCATCAGGCCCTCCTGTTGGTCTTTGGCCCGCCCGGTGGCGGCCCGATCCCCAGCCGCCCGCACGCCCGCCAGGGCGTGCCACCATCAGCGGCGGGTCGGCCCGGCACCGGGCGACGCACCGCCCTTGCCGCCTGTCACGCGCTACGTCGTCGGCGGCGCGAGTCGCTCGAGCGCGTCAAACGCGCTCTCGCTCGGCACGTCCACACCAGCGCGGTAGCCCAGGCCCGCGAGGATCTCGATCAGTCGCTGCGCATGCTCATACGCGCACGCGCGCGCACCGAAAGTCGGCTCGAGTTGAGCGTCGTCCGCATCCGTCGAGGTGATCTCCGGCTCGTGACCGGGTGGGCCCAGCCTGAGATGAACCACCCGCGTCCGCACTCCCGGGTGCCCCACGAACGTCGAGTGAAGCTCAAACGCCAGGTCCGAACGAGGGATGACCGTGTGGACCGTGAGGACGTGCGCGCCAGCCCACGTACAGGTCGTCTCGCTCACGACCGGCTGCGCGTCAATCCTCACCCTGAGATCGATCGGCGGCCGTGCACGCACGAGCCTGAAGGTATCGCCTTCGGCCGTCGACAACTATCGGTCGAATGAGCTCTCGGATCCGGCACCAACGTCAGACTGACCGTGCCGGCGGCGGTCCCACGAGCGAGGAAGGGCTAACCGCTCTGGTTGAACTGCTCGGCGCACACGTCGCACATCACGGTGCCCGCCACAATCCTCGGCCGTCGCCGACGGGTCGCCGGCACCCATTGGCCGCACCCACACACAGGGCCCGCGACGGCGGCGATAAGTGCGCGATCCTGCGGTCCGGGTCGCCCAGCAAGCGCGGCCTTCAGCTGCGCGAGCGTGTCCCGGTACCCGGCCTTGGCTTCCGCTGACAGAGCCAGTCAGGGACCATCCCCTCTCCGGATCCCGTCCCCCCTCCAGCCCTACATCCTCCGCGATCATTCTGAATCGCCCGTTGTGGTAGCGCCCCTGGCGGCTGGTGTCCTTGATCCCTCGCCGGCTGGCGATCGTGTGCGCAGCCTCATGCAGCAAAACGGCGAACATGTCCGTGGCGTCGCGCGCCACCGGCTCAGTGGCGATGAACACCTCCCCGCGAGTGCTGGACATCTCGCGATAGAGCTGCGCGAGGCCCAGCAGGATCGCCTCGGCTCGTACTGCAAGCTCGGTGTAGCGCTCCTCGTCCTCGTCGGCTTCGGCGATCGGGCTCTCTGGCGCTGGCGAGCCTCCCCGGCCGTCTGATTGCGGCACAGACCATCCCACAGGCGCGAAATAGCCAAGCGTCCGTCTCTTCGCTCGTGGACGGGACGGGCTTGGCCCGACGAGCAACACCACCGGCGGCACCTCCTCATGCCGCCCGCTATGTTCTGCCAAGCGCGGTCAAGCGCCGCAACCAACTCGACCGCGGTCGGCCCAGCGATCGCATCCGATGCACCCGGGGCTGAGCGACGCTCAGTCAAGTCACACGCTCCGGCGGCGGGTCGGCCGGCTGGCTCGGCCAGCATCGGTCACGCGTCCGGTCGGGGGCGGGCATCCGCCGCGACACAGGCGGCCCCTCGCACCGCTACCACGACCCCGGCTCGCCACCTCCATGCGCCGGCGTAGCGCGGGCCACCCGCACCACCGCCGCCGACCCTGCCCCGGCACTCCGTTGAAAATGATCAAGGCCACGTGCTCGTAAAGGTCCGGCTCGACGACAAACGTCCCGCCGCCCGACGACAGCTCGACAGCCGCAAGCTCCACGCATCTGGCCGGTCGCCGATCGGCCCCAAGGCGTCCCGACGGATCATGTTCCCCAATCCGAGTTGGGGATGCACCTCGTCATCAGGCGGCATGCCGGGATCGTAACCCCGGTCAGTCACGCCCCGAACCCACATGCTGCCGCCACCTCGAACGGCTGGAACCAGTCAGTCCAACCAGCCGACCCCGAGAGTTCCTCAGCGCCGAGGCAATCAAGCAGTGCGCCAACGGCACGAGTCGCGCTGACGCTGGTTGTCCTGCGGATTATGTCGCCGAACCTGCCGATTCGCGCTCGCCGCTGAGGGGCAGCACTGACGCGACCGCGCCCGAGCAGCTGATTCCCCGTCGGCGCTAGCACGCGTCGTCGCGGAGTTGCGCCATCACGATAGCCCCGGCACTGCTCAGCGGCAGAAGCAAAGCGATCGTCGCGGTCGTCGACGTCGCGTGACTGCTTGCCGTCGAAAGCGGTCACCCCGCGATCCGCGGCGCGGTGATCGCATTCGTCACGGAGCAATCGTGCCGTTGGCCCACCTGGCTCCTCCTCCTGGGCGATCGCGGAACTTCGATCGGCCACGTCGGCGAGTAGGAGCCGACGTCTGCTCTGAGGGCTGGGTGGTTGCAGCCGAGCGGATCGGAGCTAGCGACGGAGCCGCCCGCGGCCCGCGCAACTCAGCTCGTCCACCACCTCGACGCCCGGCCCTGCTGATCGCCGATAGCAGGGCTGGCGCAGCGGCGAGCAGATCGCCGATCTGCATAGGTAACGCCCGGCTCGCGCGGCGACGGTCCGCTGGCTCCCGAGAAGCAGCCGGCTGCGCGACGTGCGCTGCCGCTTGACGCCTGGAGCGGCAGTCCCAGTATCGACGCGGTCGTGACCGCTTTGTGCTTGCAGCTTCCCGACGTTCAGTTAGCGCCGCGAGCAGCCGTAGACCGATCCGTCGGCGACGCGCAACGTGCGCGTTTGTGGCGAGGAGCGGGCCCAGCCAAGCTGGACGACTCTGACCTGCTTTGGCCGCGCGACACGCATGTCGGCACTCGTGCTGAGCGGTGAGCAGCTAGAGCCGGAACCGCGCGCAGGAAGTCGGCGAAGCCCGGGGTCAGCTGCACTTCGACTTGCTGGCGTCCACGAAGCTCTTGAAGGAGCTCACCACGTTGCTTGCAGCGCCGGTCACCGTCGCGATGTTGCTGGGAGAAGGATTCGACTTGAGCGCGTTGACGGCGGTGGTGAGCGAATCGACCGAGGACTTGATTGCGCTGGTCTCGCTCGGGAAGTCGCCCTTGGCCTGGCTGATCACGGTGTTGGCATCGGTCTTGATGTTCGTGAACGCGGCGTCCAAGCCGCCGATTCCACTGCTCGGGCTCAGGCTCGTCACCTGCTTGATCGAGTTCTCGAGGCTGGTTCGAGCCGAGCAGTAGGCGGGCTTGCTGCTGCTCCCGCAACCAGCGAGTGCGACCAGCCCTAGAACCACGACACAGGCGACCCGCGCGATCCAGCTCGCGACGGTGCGATGGGGCGGTCTCGCGCTGGTGGTCAAGGTCATCGGATCGAACTGTACGACCTTCGCAACGCCTTGAGCCACATCTCAAACGGAGATGCGCCAGCGACGATCAGTTATCGCCGCGGGAGCTCGAGGGCCGGGCGCGATCATGACCTTAGTGTCCGTCTCGATCGCCTACCGGTCAGACCGCTTGCCCCCGCTCATTGGGCGTCGCACGTGGCAGCTGCCGCGATGGCCGGGGCGGCCGCTGCCGACGACCCAGCTTCACCCGCCAAGCGAGCCTATGCTCGCCTTCGAGACCAGCTTATGACGGACCAGTCAAGCATTCCGACGCACGGAGCACCCATCACCCCCGGGACCCGGGCAGACATACCAACCCGGCATCTTTCCGCCCGGCTGTCGCAGAACGGCACGGTGCGGCTGGCGGTCGGGCTGGCGTTTGCGGACGCCTCGATCGTCGTGCTCGCGCTGCCGGAGATCGTCAGCCGGCTGCATACCTCGCTCTCGCACGTCCCGTGGGTGATCACGGCCTACAACCTGGCGCTGATCGTCTCGGCGGCTGCGGTCATCCCGTTTGCTCGGCGACTTGACTCGACGCGGGCGCTGATCGCTGGGCTGGTGTTGTTCGGGCTGGCCTCCATCGGCTGTGGAGCCGCGAACAGCATGAGCGCGCTGGTGCCTCCGCTGCCTCCAGGGCGTCGGCGGCGGTCTTCTTCTGTGCGCATCGCTGCCGATGCTCGGCGGCACGGTGCGGCCGGGCGACTCCCCATTTAGCGCGTGGTCGGCCGCGGCCGCAATCGGCATCGCGGTGGGACCCGCGGCAGGCGGCGTGCTCACCCAGATCTTCGATTGGCGCGCGATCTTCCTAGCGCAGGCGCCGGTCGCCGCGCTTGGCGTGATCTTGGTCCTTGTCGAACGCCCCGACCCGGTGAACGCGCTTCCAGACGAGGTGGATCGGCGTGCGGCAGCGCTCGACCCTGTGACGGCCAACGTTGGCCTGACACTGCTCTCGGCAGGACTGATCTGTGCCCTGTTTCTAGTCGTCCTGATGCTGATCAACGCTTGGCGGCTGTCGCCGATCGCGGCCGCGGCCGTTGTGACCACAATCCCGCTTTACTACCGCGATCGCACAACGCCATGTACGCGGAAGTTCGCCGATCGCGTTGGGAGCAATCGGCGCGGCGCTCGTGGCGGCGGGCCTGATGGGCCTCTCGTTCGTGACGCATCGCGAGCTCGGCTTGGTGATCGTCACGCTCGCGCTGGTCGGAACCGGCCTAGGATTGGCTTTCCCGGGCCTTACCACAGCAGCGCTCGGGAGCGGCGGACCGGCCGCTGCCCGGGCCGCGAAGACGGTCGCCGCCCGGGATGCCGGGATCGTGCTCGGCTTGCTGGTCCTTACCCCGGTGTTCGTCAACCAGTTGAACACCGCGCCCAATCAGGCGCTGTCAGCTGCCGCCGAGGCGGTGCTCACCGCGCCTCTCCCCTCCGGCCTCAAGCTCTCGCTGGCGCCTGGCCTAGAGGCCGCGTACAAGACCGCCCCGCAGAGCGAGCTACCCGACTTCGGCCCGACGTTCGCGCGGGCGAGCGCTCACGCCACCCCCCACCCAGCGTGCAGCTCGCCGAATCCAGGACTCCGATCAGGCGTGCAGAATGTGCGATCTACGTATGCAGGGCCGGTGGGCGTGTAAGGCGCTCCCGCCCCGCCAGGACCCTCGGCGGGTTCGTGCGCACGATCGAGATGTCGCCATTGCGATAGCGCGGTTGACGCAGGTCGAGTGGGCGGAGCGATCGTCCGGCACCGCGGGCCAATCGGCAAGCCCGCGCCCCGCGTCTACCCGACCACCCTCGGATGGCTGTCCGAGCCACCTTCGCGCCAGCGGCGCCGCACGATTGTTTTATCCTCCGCGACGCCGACCAGCACCACCCCGAACCGCTGCTCCCGCTCCGACCCGCCGAAACCACTCGGCCCTCCACTCGGCGGTATGAGGCTGCTCGCTAAGGCTAAAGACTAAATCATCCTCGGAGCCTCCTAATCTAAATCTCGAGCCTCGATTCTTCGAGGTCGAGCTCGCGGATCACCTGGTTCATCGTCTCGTTCGAGATCTCGCCGTCGTTTCGCATCCGCACGAGCGTCTCGCGCTGGGCGGCGAGCACCATCTGGACGATCTGCTGGTAGGCGAGCGACCGGTCCTCGTACCCATCGTCCTCGATCTTGCCCGCGCGCGCCGCGACGCGGCGCTTGCGGTATTCGTAGGCGCGACGCATCCGCTCGATCGTGTCCTCACGCGTCCAGTCCTCGTGCTCGAGCTCGTCGAGCTGAGCGAGCGCGGCCTTTGTCGCCATCAGCCGCGCGCGGATCTCCTCCGCGTCCTCGCTGCCGTCGCGCGCCACGCCGAGTCGCCTGATCAGGGCGGGCAGTGTCAGGCCCTGTACCACAAGCGTCGCGAAGATCACCGCGAACGTGAGGAAGATGATGATGTTGCGGTCCGGGAACCGCTCGCCGGAGTGGGTGGTGAGTGGCAGCGCGAGCGCCGCGGCCAGCGACACCGACCCTCGCATCCCCGACCACGCAATCGCCAGCCGTGGCCGCCATCCTACGCGGCGCGCCCGCTGACTCGGGCGACGGTCGAGCGCCCTGATCACGTACGGAACCGTGAACAGCCACACGAACCGAACGGCGATCGCGGTCGCGCTGATCGCGACCGCGTAGGCCGTCAGCCTTGCCGGTGGCCATGTGCCCAACTGATTGACGACCGCTCGCAGCTGTAGCCCGACGAGGACGAACAGGGTGGCGTTGATGACGAAGTCGAGCATCTCCCAGACGAAGAAGCCCTGGAGCCGCGTGCGCGCATTGATGATGCTCGGCCCGCGCACCCCCATATAGATGCCGGTCGTGACTGAGGCCAGCACGCCCGAGGCGCCGAGCGCGTTCGCCGGGATGAACGCCGCATAGCCGCTGAGCAGCGAGATCGTGATGCTTGTCTGGATGTCGGTCGTCCGCCTCCTAACCTCGGCGATGACCCAGCCGACCGCCAGGCCGATCGCGACGCCGCCCACCGCGCCAGCGATGAACTGCCCCGTCGCGCTCAGCAGCGAGAACGTTCCGCCGAGCACGGCCGCGACCGCGACTTTGTAGCAGACGAGCGCGGTCGCGTCGTTGAACAATCCTTCCGCCTCGACGGCGCTGACCAGCCGCCGCGGGAACTCGAGCCGTCGCATGATGCTCGCCCCCGCCAGCGGATCGGTTGGGGAGACGATCGCCCCGAGTGCGAACGCGGCCGCCCACGGGAGCCCCACGAACGCGTGCGCCGCGGCGGCGACGACGATCATCGTGAGGAGCACGAGCCCGATCGAGTTCAGCGTCACCGTCCGGAGGTTCGCGCGGATGTCGCCGAGGTTCGCGAAGAACGCCGCCCCGTAGACGAGCGGTGGCAGGAACACGACCAGCACCACGTTCGGGTTGAGCCGCACCTCCGGCATGCCCGGAACGAACCCGAGCACCGCGCCCCCGACCACGAGCACGATGGGATACGGGACCGCCAGCAGCCGGGCGAGCGAGCTGAGCCCCACCACGGCGACGAGCAGCCCGGCGATCAGGAGCTCAGCTTGGCCCATCTAGCGACACCGCGTTCTTTTCTCTTGGCGAGCCCCCATCGCATGCCAACTGTGTCCATGTGGATCATCTCTCCTCCTGGCCTTGAGGGCAAACTGGCGTCGGGCTCGGGCCCGCTGGCCCCACGAGCTCGGCGCCCGGTCCTCCCTGACGATCGCTATCGCCTTTTCGGCGAGAGCTTGGACCCGTCATCGCTTCGGCGAGTCAGGAGTCGCCGCTTCCGACCGGAGTCAGCCGGCGATGTCGTGGAGCGTTTCGGCGACCTGGTCGGGGGCGGAGAACATCGCCCAGTGACCAGTTGGGAGTTCACGCAGATCCCAGTCCGGATCGGCGAACGGGGCGGCGCGAGGGTCCCCCTGCGCAATCAGCTCTCTAACTGCGGCGACGCTGACCCCGCCTGCAGCGCAGAAGATCACCGAACGGCGCACGCCTAACGGCTTTTCGTGCTCAAGCCGCAGCGGCGAGGTGAAAGTCGCGTAGGGCTGCGGCGTGCCGCGTTCTGCAATTGCGGCGAAGTGTTCGTCGGTCAGTCCTGCGGTACTGCCGAACTGCCCCGTCTCGAGCGTGGTGCGGTCGGGGACCGGCCAGCGCCAGCCGTCGCCGTCGCGGTCGACCGCGGAGCGCTGAGTCTCGCGTTCCTCGGGGGTCTGCACGTCGCTGATCGCCATGCCGTCGGGTAGCGGCGAGCAGTCCAGGTACACAACCGCTTCGAGCCGCTCCGGGCGGCGATCCGCTGCGCCGGCGACCACGAGGCCGGCGTAGCTGTGGCCGACGAGAACGGCGTCGCTCAAGTCCTCGTAGTCGAGGACGCCAAGCACATCGGCGATGTGGGTCTCGAGATCGACGCTCTCATCCGCCAGGTGCACGCGGTCGCCGAGGCCGGTAAGCGTGACCGGATATACATCGTGACCCAGGGCACGAAGCTGGTCGGCGACGCATCGCCATGCCCAGCCTCCCAGACACGCGCCCGGGACCAGGACCAATGGACGGGGACTCATCGACCGACAGCATTCCAGACTTCCGGGCATTTGAACCGGCCACCGCCGGGGCATGGCCGCAAATCGCGACGGCGTTCGCTCCGTGACCGTCTCGATGCTTGCCGCCCTTGTGGTGCGTGTCGCGGCGGCCAAGGATCCGCGGACTCGAGCATCGGACCACCGACATGCGGGGCATCCGGTGGCGCTCGACCAGCACCGCCTAGATCAGGATCGCCGCCACCCCGCCGCGGTGACGAGGCAGTCGCCGGAACGTGCCGTGGTGGCTCGGGCGGGACCCACCCCATTTGCCTAGGCAAGCGCGGCCTATCGCGACGCGACTCGCAGCCCTGCTCTCGGCGAGCTGCGCGCTCCCGACGGCGCGCCGAGATAGGCCCGGCGTGGCCGGTTTTGTCCGATACCAGCAGTCTGAGAGCCGAGCGTCTGGTGGCTGCTTCAGCGGCAGAGGAGCGATCAGCCGATCTCGGGCCTCGACTGGCGATTTTGTGCGCTTCGCACAAAATCGCCCGACTCAGACGCAGTAGTGGGTCCCTTCCTCCCGTGGCGGCGGGGCGATCGGGGTTTGTGGCGGAACACTCGCGAGGACGACCTTTCCGTCGCCATAGGAATAGCGCGCCTGCCGCCGGCCGAGCGACGAAAGGACTCGCCCGGCACTGGCGCCGAAAGCGCTCAGTGAGGGCACAAGCATGAGCACGACGAAGGTGCTCGAGCCCGCTATGGAGGGAACACGGGCATCCAGCTATATGTGCAGATGCACCATGACGAGCTCGGAGACCGCGACTCTCGCTTCGCGTGACGAAGCGATCGTCTCAGGCCGCAGAATCCGTGCGCTGCTGCTTGTCGTCCCATCCGGCAGCGACGCGGGCGTCGGCGCTGGTGCCTGCTCCCCCACGCGAGCGACAGCCAGGGGCGCTTGCAAGTCGCCGCGGATCGGCCGGCGAGCACGCACTTCGGCGACTCCCGCAACCGCGGCAAAGGGGGGCAGCCGTCGTGGCCATCACAACGCCGGACCGTCGAGGGCGTGCAGATGCGCACCTTTGGCGAATACGAGGTGCGGCGCCAGGCGCACGGACGAGACCTGCTCTGCTGGTTGCGCGAGACTTCTCCAATCACCGTATGCAGCGGCCCAGGACTGGGCTGGTGGCCGCTTGTAGCAGGTCGTACGAGGCCTCACTCCGGCAGGCTCGATTCGGGGCAACGAGGCCCCTGCTTCGCCAAGCGAAGCGACAGCCGCGATCCTGTGGCGCGGAAGGCCAACTCCGCGCAAGCTGATGAAGCTGAGCTGTGGGCTCATCTCGTCGTCTCGCGAGCCGCAGCCTTCCTTCGCCGCGCCGCGCCTAGACTCCCGTGGGCCCAAAGTTGCACGCGGCCGCCGCCCGCTTGAACCCGGGCGACTGGGTGTTGATCGAGGCCGGGATCCCGAGCCAGAACCCGTTGGTAGCGATGATGTCGCGGTAGCCGACGGGCTGACCCGGGGGCGGGCCGCTGTGCGGGTCGGGGAAGCTGGGGATCCCGTGCGCCCTCATGCACTTAGACATCTTGAGCACCTGTGCCTTCGCCTGAGGGTTCGGGGGTCCCGACAGGGAGCCGCCGCCGGGCAGCAGATGCCGGCAGGACCTCTGAGCCGCCTGGAATGCCGGCGCCGCCGAGCTGATGCCCGAGCCGGGAGCCATCGAGATCCCGCCACTCGCGCCTGGGTCGGGGAAGTCCGACGCGCCGTGCGAGCGCATGCACTTGGCGAACGCGAGAGCCTGCGAGTAGCCGGTGTTCTCGCTTGAGGGCTGCTTACCCGAGGATCCGCACGCGGCGACCAGCAGCCCGCAGCTGAAAATGATTGAGAGTCGTTTCGCCACCGGGCCGTGTGTACGGCACGCCGAGTAACCAGAGGGTAACACTGTTAGGCCGCTGTTATGTGCAGCCCTCCGGCCGGCCGCTCGCATAGGCCCACCACGACTCTCCCCACAACGGCGCTTCGCCGGGCGCGAGCGTAAGTGCAATCACCGGGTCGCGCATTGGACGAGATGCATCAGCCGCGTCGGTGCTGCGGCCAACGGCCCCTTTGGACGGCCGACGCGGAAGAGTCGGCGATCAACTCTGCTCGCGGTAGCGCGATGGCGGCTCACCGGCCCTGCACCTGCTCTCGTGCAACGACGAGCATCTCGCCGTCCTCAGCGCCGCCTCTTCCTTTGCGCGGAGAGCGGAAGCTTGACTCAGAGCGCCGCCCGGGCGACGATGCGGGAGTCTTAGCCGCGTCGATGAAGCTGGGGCTGCTCGTCGAACCAGGCGCGGTCAAACGCCAGCTGTGAGCTCGAAGTCGGGTAGCTGCCAGGAGTGATCGAACGCGGGGGCGTCGGGGCCGTAGATGCGGAAGTAGGCAAACCAGCCGCGGCCGGGGATGGTCTTGATCCACCTGCCCTGCGCGCCACCGGGTTGTTGGGGGCTAGAGTGCAGTTCGGCGTGTGGGGCGTCTCCGAGGACTTCGGGGGTGAGCTCGATCAGGGATCGCAGCGCGGCCTGGTTCTGATCGGTGACGATCTCGGTGCGAGTCTGGGCGTCGTAAACGGTGATCGACCAGAACAGCTTGTCGGGGACCGGGAGCGGGACACTGAGCCGGTAGGAGCGCGCGCCGTCGAGGTAGGCGCCCGTGGAGTCTCGGGCCGAAAGCCAGTACAGCGAGCCGGCTCCGGGGGCGCGGGCGAACATCGCCGGGGACTCGATCTGGGCCTGGTAGAACCACTTCTCGCGGGCTTCGAGGTCGACGTAGCTGTCGGCGTCAAACGTGCCGTTCTCGGGGCGCAGCACCGCCCATTCCCACTGGCGGCCGTCCCACACCACCCGGTCAGGACGGCGATCGGCGAGGGACTGGACGCGCATCTGCGCGCTGGCGATCTGCGCTGCCTGCAGCAGGATGCGGGTCATCCGCTGGTCGGGCGCAAACGGATGGCCCTTGGCGATGCCCAGCGCGGCGAGGTTGCCGTACTCGTTGCGATAGGCGTCATACGGTGGCTCGGTATCGATCAGGTCGTGCAGCATCTCCCAGTAGCGAATCTCCGTGTCAAACGGACCGGGTGAGTAGTCCAACGAGAGCGACAGCTCGCCCCACTCCACATCTGAACCGTCCCCCGGGCCGTCCAGCGGATAGACCTTGACCGACTTCATCAGCGCGATCCCGGCGTCGAGATCGCCGTGCGGCGGCGACGCGCGGATCAACCCGAGCACCCGGTTGGTAGTCGGCGTCGCCGCGCAGTAGCCCGCGGGCACCTCTCCGGCGTGTCCGGGCGGGAGCAACAGATGCTTGCCGCCTGCGCCGTGGTCGGGGCCGGGCAGGCCGATGTCCATCACCCACCGTTGATGGAGATCGTTGACCGCGCCCATCAATGCGCCCGGCGGCAGTTCGATCACGATCGGCCGCTGTTGGCGATAACTAGGTGCGCCGCCACACTGGGGTCGTGACTCGCTTTTGTCCTTGCGCAGGCACAGGCCTGTGGTGTCGTGGCGGGTTGTGTCGGGGAGCGCTCGCGCGTAGCAGTAGCCAGAGCCGCGTGACGTCGTGGCTTGTTTGTGGTGCGAGCGGTGACGCTGCTCGTGGCGGGCCGCGCACTGCGGATCGTCGGGCTCGAGCGGGGATCCGTTGACAGCGACGAGATTGCTGGTCGTCCCGAGCGGGGTGAGGCTGCCCGTTGCTCACGTGTTCGGGTTCGGAGCCGTACGAGAGCGCTCGCCCGTTGAGCCAGGATTGCTTCGCGTTCTATGTGTGAGAGGCTAGGCGCGGGAAGACCTGCAGCGCGATGCTTCGCAAGGCCGCGACGATCTGCTGGGGGGACGAGTTGGGGTCGGTCAGCTCAGCGGGGATCACGAGCCCGGACTGCTTTGCATGCTCGAGGATGCCGCTGCCTGCGGTCTTGCCGAGGACGCTGAGGGCCTTTCCCATCTGGACCATGTCCATGTGGAACTGCGGGACTGGGAGCGCCTCGACGTCCGGCCAGCTCGCGGGATCGCGAGGGGTCTCCCGGGAGAGCAGGTGATCAAAGGTGGTGGCGGCGGCGTCGCGGCCGGTGAACGGGTCGCCGAGACCCCATACGTTGCGGAGCGTGGCGATCATCGATGTATGCCGGTGCTCATCGTTGATCACGATCCCCTCGTCCACCCACGGGGAGACGATGATCGCCGGCACCCGGTAGCCCGAGCGGTCGAATTTGAAGTCGAGCTGTCCCGCTGGCGCGCTCGGGTCCGGCGGGGGCACGGGTCCTGGGGGAACGTGGTCATACGTTCCGCCGGGCTCATCCCAGCCGATAAAGAACAGCGTGTTGTACGCGTTAGAGCCGTCCCGGGACGCGGCCGATCTGATCGTGTTGTAGATGCTGGCCAGGAACGCCTCGCCGCCGCCGATCGATGACGGCGGGTCCATCGGGATGTTCATGTCGTCGGGGATAAACGACCGGCCGAAGGCAGGGTGATAGTCGCTGTGCCCGGAGAGCATGTTCGGTTCGATCAGGCTGAAGTCGGGCAGGGTGCCGTTGACCGCGTCCCGCTCGAACTCGGAGTAGGGTACGAAGTTCGTCGCGAGGCGGTCCTTGACGCGCGGGAGGTGGATCAGGCCCGTGAACGACAGGGGCATCGGTTCGTGTACGTACACCTTCCATGTGCGCCCGTGCGCCTCGAGGCGATCGAACAGCGTCCCGGCGGTGTTGTGCTGGGTCCAGTTCGACACCGGGCTGTTGACCACGAACCCCGACGACGTCGCGGCGGTCCAGAAGGAGCGGTTCATGAACGTCTGTGAGGGCACCTCGCAGAACCAGTGGTCGAACACCCCGAAGCCCTTCGCGATCGCGCTCAGGACCGGCACCTGCTCGGGTGTGTAGCCGGTCATGATCTGCGCGTATTCCTCGTAGGTCGGCTGGCGCCCTACCTCCGCGGTGAACGTGCTGATGTAGTCGGTCACGAACCCGTCCATCGTCGGTACCGCCCCGGTCTCGGGCGCGTTCCAGGGCGCGCTCACAGCCTCGCCGATCTTGAACCGGTTGGGCTCGTCGAGGATGTTGAACAGCTGGGTGTTGGTGTGGTAGTACTCCTCGCCCGAGTCGGGGTTCGGAGCGTCCATGTCCGTGGCGACTGTGTAAGGGACCGTCTTTCGCTCGGCGCTGTGCTCGGCCCACTCGGGGATGGGGTTGCTCAGGTTCTTCCCGATGACGCCGTCGAAGTTCTTACCGTCCTCGGGGCCGTAGAGGTGCCCGAGCATGTTGTCCAGCGAACGGTTCTCGAACAGCACGAGCACGACATGGTCGAGCGCGTGGGACCTGTCGGGTGTGGGCATCAGCCATCTCCTTTCACTGAGGGATCGCTCATTGGCGGCTCGGTCGTTCCGTCCTGTCGACGTTTCTGGGCCTCGGTGTAGAGGGCGCACTGGGCGGCGGCCGAGCCGGACATGCCGCCGCCCGGACCGCGGAGCGCGAACGCGACCGCGACCGCTACGGCGCCACCCAGGATCGGCCCGGCGATATACACCCAGTAGTCGGTGAACTTTCCCCCGATGAGATCCGGGCCGAACGTTCGCGCCGGGTTCATCGACGCTCCCGAGATCGGACTTCCCACAACCCAGCCAAGGCGATGTACGCGCCCACCGCCAGCGCGGCGATGATCCCGATGTTCTGCGCGCCCGAAGCCGTCCCCAGGATCACGCTCACCAGCCCGAACGTCAAAAGCAGCTCCATCCAGAACCCCGCGCCGGCGCTGTACCCCGAGGCGACGTAGTTCGACCCGTGAACGGCCGACACGTTGATCACCAATGCAGGACCAGCGCAGCCAGCGTCGCGCCGATCAGCTGAACGATGACGTAGCCCGGCACCCGACGCCACGGAAAGTCCCGCCGCAGCGCGAACGCGATGCTGACCGCCGGGTTCGGGTGAGCGCCCGAGACCTTCCCCATGAACATGATGATTCCCAGCACCATCAGCCCCGGCGCGACCACCGCCGCGGTACGACTGATCGTATTCGGAAACGCGGCCCCCATCATCCCCCCGCCAGCGGCGACCGTCACCAGAAAGAACGTCCCCAAGAGCTCCGAGAACAATCGGCGCCACTCCTGACTCCTGATCCGGATTCTGAAAATCCGCGATCGGCTCGATCACGTTCTGCTGCAGCTCCGCGGAGATCCAGCCCGCGACGCCAGCATCCCCAGCAGCGACCCGGTCCGGCACAAATCCGCCTCCAAACTCGACGATCCCGCGATGCTCAGAGCCGACCCACGCCTCAGCGCACAGGCCCGATCACCGCCAACGTGACGGCAAGCTAAACCAATCCACAGAAAACGGGTCATCATCCAAATCGGGTGAGCGGGGTCCCCGGCCCCGCCAGATCGGCTCGTCGGCGAGGACCCCACCCAAAGCGACCAGTCTCGGATCCGCCGGGGCGAGGAGCAAAGCGGCCGCGGCGCAGCCGTGGCCGCTTCACCGCGTCGAGCCCTCATACCCAACACTCGTCACGGCCCCGGTCGAGACCTGCCTTGGTTGTCGCACGGGCATCTTCGCGCGAGCAGCGGCAGTCTCGGAATGCGCGGAAAGGGCGCCTCAGCCCTCGCCAGCAGTTCGTTCGGCACAGCGACGCCACCGATCCGGCCCGAGCCCCGAGATCCGCGCCAAGCAGGAGGCGTGACGTCACGGTCGAGATGCGCGTCCGACCTCAAAGGCAGGTCTGAGGGTGGTCGGACTGTGCCGGCCCGAGCGTGGCTGCTCCACGCCACAGCGCCTCGTAGCCGCTTCGCGCGACAAGGGAGGCGTAGATTGGGAGATTGGGTCTTGTTTGCAGGCTGTTCGCACTAGGGAGGGCTCTATCGCTGTTTACCTCGAACCGCAGCAGTGGGAACTGTTTGAGCAGCTCCTGGATGCGTGGCGAAGCAGACCGAGGGAGGAGCGACAGCCGTTCCTCTACGTCGTGACAATGGGCGCGAACCACGTCCAAGGCAACGGGCTGAATATCCAGACCCCCGACGGAGACATCGAGGCAATTCGCGATGAGGGCCTGCTGACCTTTGACAACGACGTGTTCACGATCACAGCTCGCAACCTTGCGCTCTACCAGGACTGGAAGGAAGCGCATGTGGAGCCCGTCGCTGACGTCGAGCAAACGATCGAGCGCTACCTGGACTCGGCCCAGTTCCGTGCTCGCTACCCCGTCGCGTACGCACGCTGGAAGGACGCGATCGAGTTGTTGTGGGGCGAGGATTCTGAGCAGGAGCTTTCCACCATCGGGCACAAGTGCCGTGAGGCGATGCAGGAGTTTGCAACAGAGCTGCTCGCGCTTCATGGCGTCGAGTGTGAACAGACTGACAAGGCCAAGACGCGCGAGCGGTTCTCGGCCACCGTCAACAGCCGCCGCGCCGATCTGGGGGAGCGCAAGTCCGAACTCCTCGACGCGCTGTTTGGATACTGGAAAGCCACCGACTCCTATATTCAGCGGCAGGAGCACGGCGGTCAACGGGCCGGCGACCCGCTAACACCTGAGGACGGACGGCGTGCTGTGTTCCAAACCGCAATGGTGATGTTCGAGGCAGATCGAACGCTCTGATCAGGCAGCCTGCAGATCGGTGCGGACCGCGAGAACACATTAGCCCGACTCCAACGGGCGTTCCGGCAATGGTTGGAGACGCTCCCCCTTCTGCGAAGCCAGCGTCGAATAGATCCCGGTTAGTACGTCCCCGGCCCTGGGACCGTCGCGGGAGATCGTGACGCCATGGTTGCCCTTCGTCGCGGTCAGCACGTCCCGAACGCGGAACTCGCCCCGGCTGACCCTGGGCCCGTCTGGTGCGGTCGGTACCGTCGGCATGCCGAGCGCCAGCTTCCCGAAGTCCTCGACAAAAGCCAGCAACTCCTCGATGCCCTCAGAGAGTTCATCGATCTGCTTCACCTCTAGGTCGATGAACTCATAGGCGCCGTCCTTGCGACTAGGCTTGATCCGCACCAGACGTGGCGGCATGACGACCGCTTCGCGGTCCCGAGCGAGAGCAATGTTCCCGATCCACCAGTCACCGTGAGCGAGGTCGTTGCGCGTCTTGGTGGTTTCGTCAACGCGCTTCTTCAGCGCCGTTGCGATCCGTCGCTCGTCCTCGTCGAGTTCTCCAACCCTGGAGCACATGCCGAAGAACGCGTTGGCGACCGCCTGCGCTGGTGCTTCGCCTAGCAAGAGAGCCGAAAGGTGCATGTCAGTGACGCCCTTCGCGACGAACTCGGAGGCCAGATCCCGCATGACCCGGACGAGCTCGGAGAACGTGACGACGTAGCGGCCGATGGCTCGATAGGCATCGTCGCGGTCCACGTCTCCCGGCACGACGCAAGTCTACGCGCCTGCTTGCACGCTGCAAGAGCAGGCTCCGTTCGGTCGTACGCCAGCGCCGACGCTGCCGCCCTTGGACGCCGAGCAGCCGTCAACGGCGGGCACCGATTACGGTCCGGCGGGGCCGCTCGCGGACATAGGCAGCCACGTTGGCGCACGTCAGGGCGAAGACCCGCGCGAACACGAAGGCAGGTGTCGGCCCGGTCTTCACCGGCGACGTGCTTGTCGCCAAAGGTGCGCATCACCATGCCCTTGACGGTCCGGCGTCGTGATTGCCACACCGGCTGCCCTCCTTTGCCGTGGTTGCGGGAGTCGCCGAAATGCGTGCTCGCCGGCCGATCCGCGGCGACTTGCAAGCGCCCCTGGCTGTCGCTCGCGTGGGGGAGCAGGCACCAGCGCCGACGCCCGCGTCGCTGCTGGATGGGACGACAACCAGCAGTATGGGCATGGCGAGCGATTCGGTCCGCGATTAGTTCTGCTTGTCGTCCCTTGCGGGAGGCACCTCGCGACCCGCGCACACTTCCGCTCCGGCCAGCTCGTTAGCAGCGATCTTGCAAGCACGGCGAGTCCGCGCATGCTCGGTTTTCGCGCGTAGCGGGGGCGTGGCCGGAAGCGATCGGATGTCCGCCGCAGCGCAAAGGGAGGTCTCCGAGCTCCCGGCTACGGGGGGTTCGCTCTCTTGGTTGCAACCCGGCCAGCGCCTTGCTCACGGCTGTTGTGCGGTGAACGCGCGGAGCCTCTGTTGGAGGAAACGGCGCTCGGAGGGGTTGTCGGTCAGCGCGATCGCCGCCAGGTAGGCGTCCTTGGCCTCGATCATGCGCTCGAGGCGCCGCAGCAGGTCGGCTCGGATCGCGTGGTAACGCTGATAGCGGTCGAGGTCCAAATCGTCGAGTAGCTCGAGCGCGGCACCGGGGCCGCTGACCTCGGCTACGGCGACTGCCCTGTTGAGCGCGACCACGGGAGACGGACTGACCGCGTAGAGCTGGTCGTAGAGCGCGAGGATCTGCGGCCAGTCGGTCTGCTCGTAGGTCTCCGCGTGGGCGTGGACGGTGTTGATTGCCGCCTGGATCTGGTAGGGGCCCGGGAGGTTCGCTCGCAGGCACTCGCGGACCAGCGACTGGCCTTCGCTGATCAGCTCGCGGTCCCACAGCGAGCGGTTCTGGTCTGCGAGCAGCACGAGATCGCCGGACGGGGTTGTGCGCGCCAGCCTGCGCGCGTGTGCGAGCAGCATCAGCGCGAGCAGACCTTTCGCCTCGGGCTCGTCCGGCATCAGCGCTAACACCAGCCGTGCGAGCCGGATCGCCTCATCGCACAACTCGACGCGCACGTGCCGGTCTCCCGCGCTTGCCGTGTAGCCCTCGTTGAAGATCAGGTATACGACCGCCAGAACGGATCCGAGCCGATCGGGGAGGTCGGCCTCGGAGGGAACCCGGTAGGGGATCCCGGCGTCCCGGATCTTGCCCTTGGCGCGCACCAGCCGCTGGGCCATCGTGCTCTCGCTCACGAGAAACGCGCGAGCGATCTCCTGGGTCTGAAGTCCGCCGAGCAGCCTCAGCGTCAAGGCGACCTGCGCCGGCTGGGCGAGCGCGGGGTGGCAGCAGGTGAAGATGAGCCGCAGCCGGTCGTCCCTCACCGGGCCCTCCGGCTTTGCGGTGTGCTCCCGTCGCTGGGCGAGAAGCCACTCGGCCTGCCTGTGGCGCTCCGGCCGCGAGGACTCACGTCGCAGTCGGTCGATCGCGCGGTTGCGCGCGGTCGCGATGATCCAGCCGGCAGGGCTGGGGGGCAGGCCCGTCTGCGGCCAGCGCTCGCATGCCACCGCGAACGCCTCTTGGACCGCGTCCTCGGCGATGTCGATGTCACCGAAGACGCGGACCAGCACGGCGACGGCCCGCCCGTGCTCCTCACGGAACACCCGTGCAACGTCACTACTTTGAACCGGTGCGGTCAGTCCTGCGCCTCCTCCTGGAAGGGACGCACCTCGACGGGGATCCGGCACGCGCGCGCGGCCTTGCGGCCCCAGCCGAGCGCCGCATCGAGATCGGGGGCCTTGATCACCCAGATCCCGCCGATGTGCTCCTTGCCCTCGAGAAACGGGCCATCGGTGACTAGCACCTCGCCGTTGGTCAGCTTGAGCACGGTCGCGGTGCTCGACGGGTGCAGGCCGCCCGCGAACACCCACGCCCCGGCGGCCCCAAGTTCGTCGTTCACAGCGCCGACGTCAGCCATGATCTGCTCGATGTCGGCCGGCGGCGGCGCGCTCTCGGTGACGTCGGGGTGGTACACGCTCAACAGATACTGCTTCATCAGAGAGTCCTCCTGTGATCGCTCGGTCGACTCGATGCCGACCCTCGTCATCTACACGAACGCCAACCCCCGAAATCGACATTCGCCTCAGACCGGCGGCCTAGGGGCCGCACCGCCTCGGAGCCGGTCCCAGAGCGAGCTCGCTCCGCGTGAGTGCCAAAGCAGATGCTCTGGCCGTCCCGCACCCGGCGCTGGTATTCGCCGGCAGCGCTCGCACGTGGCGTCCACGCAGACGAAGACGCGGTGCCTCCGATCCGCGCATACGGGGTCTTGGCGGTACGAGCGATTCGGTAGCTGCGGCCAGGCGAAAGCGGGTCAGCTGACCTCGTACTTGATGTGCGTGACGCCGGGCGCGTCGACGGCTCTGATCTGCTTGAGCGTGAGCTGGCCGCGCTCGAGCCCGTCGAACAGGCGAGCGCCGGCGCCGAGGATGACGGGTGCGATCGAGACGTCGATCTCGTCAACCAGCCGCGCCTCCAGGTACTGGTTGACCACGGATGCCCCGCCAGCAAGCCAGATATCCCGTCCCCCGGCGGCATCCTGGGCTTGCGCGAGTGCTGACTCGATCCCATCGTCGACGAAGTGAAAGGTGGTGCCGCCCTCCATCTGTAGTGGTTCGCGCGGGTAGTGCGTGAGCACGAACACCGGATGGTGGTAGGGCGGGTCCTCGCCCCACCAGCCACGCCAAGACTCGTCTGGCCACGCCCTGCGAACCGGGCCAAACATGTTGCGCCCCATGATCGTGGCGCCGATGTTCGTCCGACGTTCCTCGACGACCGCGGAGCTGGCGTTGTGCGCGCCTCCCTCTTCGCCGTGCATCTCTCTGAACGCCTCGAGCGGAAAGAACCACTGGTGCAGCTCCATCCCGCCGACTCCGAGCGGGTTCTCCTCGCTTTGGTCCGGGCCGGCGACGTACCCGTCGAGCGACATCGTGATGCCGAGTCTGAGCTTGCTCATCTTCACTCCTTCTGTCGAACGGATCCTCCCCTAAGAGACCGTCGGACCAGCCTCAGCTCATCGGCTGGCGGGCTTCCAGCCCGCCAGCGGCAGCGCCCATGTCGCCGGGTCACGCGAGGTCGGTCGCCTGCGGCGGACGTACTGCTCCCCGCGCAAACGAGGCCTCCAGTCGGAGCGGGCCCAAGTAGCGTCTTGCGAGCGAAGCGGAATGCGATTAGGACCGACGCTAGTGGGCGCCGGCTCGAGCGGAATGTGTCACCCTTCCATCTTCAGGAGGACGCCCATGCGTGAGATCGAGGTTCGAGTCGTAAGCCTCGAAGACGCCGACCATGAGACAGCTGAGTTTTGGCTCGGCGGCCAGCTGTTCGGCTTCACCCAGCTTGAGGAAGGCGAACTGGTTTTGACGATCGCGCCGAGCGACGATGGCAGCGCGGTCTCGGTTAATGCCCACCGCCTCCACCACGCGCTCGCTGAGGCGAAACGCCTGCTCGAGTCTTACTGACGAGAGACGAGACGTTGCCCCAAGCAAAGCGGCTTCACCGGCGTCATCGAACCGATCGACGAAGCCGGCCGGCCCGACGTTACGCGCCCGACGCTCACCATCAGAGAGGAACTTGCTATGCAAGCCATCGCTGTCCGCGACCGCGACGCTGGTCTGGCTGGGCTGTTCCTGACGAGCTTGCCGAATCCGCACGCCGCCGAGAACGACGTCATCGTGCGCGTGCACGCCGCTGGGTTCACCCCTGGGGAGCTGGCCTGGGCCGGGACCTGGACTGATCGATCGTTGTGACGAGCGTGCCCGGGCCGGTGTCGGGTGTCGTCACCGAGCTCGGCTACGGACCACCGGCCTGACCGTCGGCCAGCGATTTCGCCGGCCGTACAAGCCCGCATGGAACGCTTGAGGATTCCCCGCCGATCAGGTCGAGCACACGTCGGCCTGCCAGCGTCCTCTACGCGGTCGCGGCCGGTGCAGTGATCTCTGGGCTGACGGCATGGCAGGCCCTGTTCGACCACACCCACCTCCTCGCCGGGCAGACCGTGCTGATCCACGGCGCCGCAGGCGGCGTCGGCTCGATCGCCGTACAGCTTGCCCGTGAGGTCGGCTCCCGGGTGATCGGAACCGGCCGGGCCGCCGACAGAGACCGTGCGCTCGGTCTCGGCGTCGAGGAGTTTGTGGACTTGGAGAGCGACCGCCTAGAGGACGCCGGACAGGCCGACGTGGTGCTCGACCTGATCGGCGGGGACATCCTCAAGCGTTCCATCGGGCTTGTACGCGCCGGCGGCACGCTCGTCACAACGATCGAACCGCCCACCGAACAGCCCGAGAACGGGCGGGCGATCTTCTTCGTCGTGGAGGCCGATCGCTCCCAACTCGCCGAGCTCGCCCAACGGCTGCGCGACGGACGACTGACTCTCGAATGTGGGGGCTGTCCGGCCGTTGGCCGAAGCTCCCGCCGCGTTCGGCCCCGACGCTCCGCGCGTGTCCGGGAAGACGATCATCCGGGTCACCGAGGGCTGGTAGCCCGACCGCGATGACGACGTTGCTTGGCACCGCTGGGGAGAGTCGCGCGTCGCTGACAATGCAGGTGCCTGTCGCACTCGCGCCGGAGACGCGAGATTCCCCAATTGGGCGCCCGCGGACGTTTCGAGTGCTTGCAGATCGCTGCTAACGATCGGACCGGAGCAGAAGTGCTCGTCGGTCTCGAGCTGCCTCCCGCAACGGACGACAAGCAGCGGCGCACGGATTCTGCGGCCCGAGACATCGCTTCGTCACGCGAAGCGAGAGTCGCGGTCTCCGAGCTCGTCATGGTGCATCTGCACATATAGCTGGATGCCCGTGTTCCCTCCATAGCGGGCTCGAGCACCTTCGTCGTGCCGTTACCTATGCAGATCGGCGATTGTGCTCGCCGCTACGCCAGCCCTGCTATCGGCGATCAGCAGGGCCGGGCGTCACGGTGTCGCACGAGCTGGGTTGCGCGGGCCGCAGGCGGCTCGGTCGCTAGCTCCGATCCACGCGGCTGCAAGCACCCAGCCCTCACAGCAGACGTCGGCTTCTCGTCGCCGACGTCGCCGATCGAAGTTCTGCAGTCGCCCATGAGGAGGAGCTAGGCGCGCCGCCGGCACGATCGCTCCACCATGAACGCGATCACCTTGCCGCGGATCGCGGGGTGACCGCTTTCGACGGGATGCGATCATGCGGCGTGGGCCACCGCGACGATTCCTTTTCTTCTCGCGCCGGCGTGCAGCGCACTATCGCAATGGCGACCAAACGCGGCCCGGCCCGGGGGCGCCTGCTTGCTCGTCGGCGGCTAGCACCGCGTCCTCGCGGATCTGCGGTTGGTCGCCAAGGCGATCGCCGGCTCGCGCGCCAGCGGAACGTCAAAGCGATAGTTGCCGAGATGCGCGGGTTCCGCGCCGTGCGGCTCAGTCGCCCTGCGGCGGGGAGACGCTCGCGTTCCTACGAAGCCGGGACGGATGGCCGCACCCCGCGCGGACCGGGGACCTGCCGTGACGATGCTTTGAACGAAGCATGATGGTTGTCTTCGGGGTCGCGATGAGGATATGTTGTTCGCGTGGGCCGGTCCGTTCGGGCTTCGTCGTTTACGGCGCTGGTGTTGATAGCGGCGGTTGGGATGCTGTTGCTTGCGAGCGGCGCTGGCGCCGTGCCCGGCGGTCGCACTTCGGACGCGGCCGTCCGGCGTCTTCTCGATCGCCTCGTTGGCACGCCGGGTGGACCGGTAGGCGCGATCGTGACCCTCTACCGCCACGGTCGCATGACCGTCCTTCGCGCGGGGCGGGCGGACGCGTCGCGTCCAGGCGCGCCGCGCCTGGGTGACCACATGCGGATCGCCAGCATCACGAAAGCGTTCACCGGAGCAGTCGCTCTGCACCTGGTGCAAGAGGGCCGGCTGGGTCTAGATGACACGATTGGGCAGCGACTTTCAGGAGCGATGCCGCAGGCCTGGTCGATGGTCACGGTGCGCGAGATGCTCAACCACACGAGCGGGTTGCCCGACTACACGCAGTCGGACGGTTTCCGAATGCAGGCGATGACGAATCCTCGCGGGTACGTCTCGCCGATGCAGATAGTCGACTGGGTGCGCAAGACGGACCTGAGATTCACGCCGGGCTCGCGCTATGAGTATTCGAACACTGACAACATCGTCGTCGGCCTGATCGCACAGAGGATCACCGGCCGGTCGTTCGGCCAACTTCTCTCGACGATTGTCTTCGGGCCGGCGGGCCTGAGGCAGACAACTTTCCCGACACGGAGGATCTCGTTGCCGACGCCATTCATGCACGGTTATGACGTCGAGCCGGGTAAGCCGCCGCAAGACGTCAGCGCGTTTTTGAGCCCGAGCGGCGCGTGGGCGTCGGGCGCAATCGTCTCCACCCCGGCCGATCTTGGCGCGTTCATCCGCGCCGATCTCGGCGCTCGGTTCTTCGGACCCGCGCAGCGTCGTGAGGAGCTGCGCTTCGTCGCCGGCTCTTCAAGCCCGCCCGGCCCTGGCAGGAACTCGGCGGGGCTAGCCATCTTCCGGTACCAGACGCGGTGCGGCACAGTGTACGGCCACACGGGCAACTTCCCCGGATACGTGCAATGGGCGGCCGCGACGGCGGACGGCCGCCGTTCGATCACGACGTCGCTCAACATCGCCGCGCCGACCGGCGCACTACTGCAGCAGCTACGTTCGCTCCAGGCGGCGGCAGTCTGCGCGCTGCTCGGAAGGTAAGCCCGTTAACCTGCTTATTACGGCGCAGCCCGGACGGGCCGGCACCCGCTTCTGCGTGACGGGAGGCGCCAGAGCGATCAAGCCGGCGCTGCTGTCTCGCATGCAACCGAAAAGCGCGCCGCTAGACCGCTTGCCTCGCAGGCCCAGTCTCAGGCGGTGTATCCGGGATTCCTTTCCGCGCGTTCCGATCACGCGGACGGCCAACACGGGACGATCGCTCCGGGGCGGAGGTCGGCCGATGCCTATGAGCAATAGTACGGCGGATGCCGCCGGCCTCGAGCGGCTCGGCTTGGTGCATCGCCGGGCTGAAGCAGCCGTCCGCGAGCCCCGGCGAGACGACTGAGACCGTGGCCAAGCACTCGCGACCCGCGGTGCCGGCGGACGACTCCCCCGTCGCCAAAGGGATCACCAGGTTCTTACGATCCGAACGGGGAAAGCGATCGCCCCGATCAGGGTTCCGGCTTGGCCACAGCTGCCGCCCCGGGCTTCACGAGCCCCTGCGGTGCCGACGGGCTGTCACACGGCCGGATCGGCGGCAGGGCCAAGCGCTCGCGCCGGGTTCTGCCAGCAAGCTCCTTTGAGAGCACACGGGCTGAGCGCTGCCGGACGAGGCTGGACGACGCCGGGGCGCGCGCGTCGCACAAGCGCGTTTGGCGACGCCTCGATCGCGCCGGACGGCGGCTATACCGCCGCGAGCGATCAACCCGACCACTTTCGACCTACGCCAGCTGTGCGGCCAGGCGCAGCGCTAGCGCGCCCAGGGTCAGGCTGGGGTTGGCCGCGGGCGAGGCCGGGAAAACCGAGTTGTCGCACGCGTACAGGTTGTCGTAGGCGAGGAACTTCAGGTTCGTGTCGACGACACCCTGGGTGCCGGCGGTCATGCGCAGCGTGCCCACCTCGTGCGCGACGTTGCCGAGGTTGGCCACCTGGAGCGCGGGCCAGCCTCCCTCGCCGAGCACCGGTTGCGCGTCGTAGGCCGTGAACACGGACTGCGCGATCTCATCGGCCTCGCCCAGCAGCGCCTGCGACGGGGTCGCCGGCTGCATGTTGATATTCACCGGATCCGCGGGGTCGGTGCCCGAAAGTGCGATGTAGTTTCCCTCGAGCAGGTCGGCGTAGTACTGGAAGACGATCTCGCACATCGTCCAGCCGTTGCGGATGTTCTCGTCGTTGGCCAGGTCGTTAGGGTCGACGTAGCGCCCCTGGTTGAGTTCGGTGCCGAGCTCGACGACGATGTCGAAGGCGTGCTCCTCGGCGGTCCCCGCCGGATGTTGGAGGACCACCTTGGCCGAGTCGGTGGTCGACGAGTCGGGGCCGGCAGGAGGGATCGTGAAATGGCGGTAGCGGATCATGTGGTCCGTGATCCCCTTGCCGATCAGGTTCGCTGGATCATTCAGGTCCGACTGCAGCGCGATCTTCGCCGACTCGATCGTGCCGGCGCACAGGACGACGACGTTGCCGTTGTAAACGCGCTGGGCCTGATCGAGCAGGTCAAAGCACCGCACTCCCGTGGCTCGGGTACCATTCGTGTTGACGCTCCAGACCGCGGTATTGAGGTTGACGGTGAGCTGCCGGTCCGGCGTCGGAGCGGCCAGTCTCAGGTAATCCTCGAGCAGCAGATCTGCAGTCGAGAATAAGCCGGCCGGCACCATCCAATGAGCGGGGGCGACGTACTCGATCCCCATCGGCGCGTCGGCGGCGACGAACCCGGAGATGGTGTTGTCCAGGAACGCTGTCGACTCGGTTTGGTAGGCCGTGGTGGGCGATGGGGCGATGTTGATTCGTTTCTCCGCGGCGTCGTAGCCGCCGCTGTTCAGCAGGTAATCGGAGACCGCCTGTGGCCAGCTCTGCAGTTGCCAGGCGGTCTGGCGCGGTGTCAGCGCTCCCCAGAAGATGGACCGCCCTCCCAGGTTGAACCCCTGCGCGCCCTGGAAGTCAGAGCCTTCCACGTTCTGGTAATTGATCACCCCAAAGTCTTGGTACAGGTGCCATGTATTCTTATCGAACTGCCCGATGGGTAGTTGACGGGGCAGGTTGCCGACGTGAGTCGGAAACAGGTACGAACCCGCCTCGAGCACGAGCACGTTGGCGCCGCCGTCGGCGAGGGCACTGGCCAGCAGGCCGCCGCCGAACCCCGAGCCAACCACGATCACGTCGTAGTTGACACTCGTGTCGGTGTTGCGCGGGAGCAGGCGCTGTGGAACAATGCCGTACTCGGTTGTGAGCGCCCTGTCCATGGTGGAGCGCCGATCCTAATAGCAACCTTCCGAGCGTTGGCGTTTTCTTAGGCTCCTCCACGATCTGAGTGGGTAGCCGTCCGGTCTGGCTGAGAGCCTGCCGGGCTTCTGATCCTCGATGATGGAGCCTGGCATGAACGATTCGGAGCTGTTTCACCGAGCCCTTGGCCTGCAGGACCCGTGGCGGGTGGTCGATGTCCGATTCGACGCTGAGCAGCGGCGGCTGGATCTGCGGATCGATTTTCCGAGGGGTCCCGGTTCTCCTGCCCGGAGTGCGGCCGGGAGGGGTGCCCAGTCCACGACACCGAGCAGAAGACCTGGCGGCATCTGGGCTTCTTCCAGCACCACGCGTATCTGACCGCGCGGGTGCCGCGCGTGATCTGTCCCAAGCACGATGTCAAGCAGGTCGAGGTGCCGTGGGCGCGGGAGCGCTCGGGGTTCACGCTGCTGTTCGAGGTGCTGGTGATGGCGCTGGTCAAGGAGATGCCGGTCGCGGCGGTCGCCGCGCTGATCGGCGAGAGCGACATGCGGATCTGGCGGATCGTGCACCACTATGTCGACGACGCGGTCGAGGCGCAGGATCTGGCGGGGCTGGAGCGGGCTGGGATCGATGAGACCTCGGCCAAGCGCGGGCAGGATTACGTGTCGGTGTTCGCCGATCTGGACGAGCGCCGCGCGGTGTACGTGACCGAGGGTCGAGATCAGCGCACGGTGCAGGAGTTCTCGTGCTTTCTGGAGTGCCACGGCGGCCAGGTCGAGAAGGTCACGGAAGTCTGCCAGGACATGTCGGAGGCCTACCTGGCCGGGTCGCTCAAGTACCTGCCGCAGGCCGAGATCACCTTCGATCGCTACCACATCCGCAAGCACCTCTCGGAGGCGATCGACGAGATTCGCCGCGTCGAGGCCAAGCAGCACAAGCAGCTTCTGAAGGGCACGCGCCATCTGTGGCTCAAGCGCCCAGCCAACCTCACCGCTCGTCAACAGGACCTGCTCGATGAGCTCTTGCACCAGCCGCTCCAGACGGTCCGGGCCTACGAATTGTCGCTGCGCTTCGACGACTTCTACGGGATCGACGATCCCGACGCAGCCGAGGAGTACCTACGCCGCTGGATCGCCGAGGTTCAGCCCAGCGGCCTGCAGCCGCTGGTCAAGTTCACGCGCATGCTCGAGGATCACTGGCTCGGGGTCATGCGCTGGCACCACAGTCACGTCTCCAACGGGCTGCTCGAGGGACTCAACTCACTCATCCAAGCCGCCAAACGCAGAGCCCGCGGATACCGCACCAACCGCAACTACATCGCGATGATCTATCTCGTCGCCGGCAAGCTCAACGCCGGGCCGGCAGTCACCTGACACCCACTCAGAACGTGGAGGAGCCTTTTCTTACCCGCCGGCGCGCGCAGGACCCGGCTTGGCCAACGCGTTACTCGCAGGTCGGGACCGCGGCATCCTCGATCGCCCAACCTCAGCGGTGCGGCCGCTCGGGCCTGAGACCTGGGGTGGCGGTCGGATCTGGCGTGTCGCATGGACGCGCGGATCTGCCGCCTGGACCGCCCTCGCCGCGTAGTTGCCGCCAACTGCGTTTGATCCTCAGCGCCATCCCGATCACGGTTTCTTGGTCGGAGTCGTCGATGGCCATAGGCGCGCGGCCGGCGGCGCTACCGGGGGCGTCGGAGTGAGCGTGATTCGCAACACTTTCGCTACCACGATGAACGGGAGACCGCGATGTCCGACGTGATCTATGAGGCGGCGCCTGAGCGGGAGCTGCGCGCCTACCTGGCCATGCCGAGGGGCGAGGGCCCATGGCCGGGCGTTGTCGTGGTGATGGACGCGCTGGGGCTCAGCGACGACATCAGGCTGGCGGCCGACCGGCTGGCCACGGCCGGGTTTCTGGCGTTCGCGCCGGACCTGTACTCCGGGCGCGGCATCCGCTGCGTGGTTGCGGCGCTCAGCGCCTCGCGGTCGGGCCGCGGCGAGCCCTATGAGGACATCGAAGGGGCGCGCCGGTGGCTCAGCGCCCGCGAGGACTGCGCCGGCAAGGTTGGGATCATCGGGTTCTGCATGGGCGGCGGCTTCGCCTTGTTGTCGGCGCCGCGCTACGCGTTCTCGGCGGCGTCGGTCAATTACGGCGAGGTGCCCGCTGACGCAGCGCAGCGCTTGGCCGGCGCGTGCCCGATTGTCGCCAGCTACGGGGCTCGTGACCGCGGGCTGCGCGGCCGCGCGCAGCGCTTGGAGAGCGCGCTCCAGGCGCTCGGGATCGAGCACGACGTCAAGGAGTACCCCGACGCCGGCCACAGCTTCATGAATCGCATTAATGCCGGCCCCGGCCTGGGGCGACTCGTCAAGTTCATTGGCATGAGCTACCGCCACGAATCGGCGGAGGACTCATGGCGGCGCATCCTGGACTTCTTCGACGTCCACCTGCGCGAGACGTCGTAGGCGACGGGCTGCGCCCGCTGTAGCGGCGGCGACGCCGGTGGCGCCACAATTCCGGGACCCCCGGCGCCAGCGCGCGGGAACTCGTGAGCGTGACGACCAGCGCCGCGCACGGTCCAAGTGCGCTTCGCGGAATCAAACCAGGACCGTCCAGCGAATTCGGTGCTCCGGTGTTCGCGGGCCATGCAGGGCAGCCAAGACTTCGTTACCGCCAGTGCCGCCGCGGGCTACCGGTGCCGGACCGGGTCAGGCGATCATCGCGGTCTGGCGTCGCTGGTCCGTCGCCAAGGGAGTCGTCCGCTCGGGACCGGGCGGATCGTGAAGCACTCGCCAGCGAGATCCTGTTCCGCCGGGAGCCGGCCTTGGTGGCGAGCCTGGTACCGGGCGCGGGCGCCACATCCGCGGCTAGGCTCTCGACGATGCCGAAGCGCACGAACACTTTCCAGCAGGTTGTGGCGATCCTTCATGAGCACCTTACGGGCGATGCCACGGTTGTTGAGTCGGAGATGCTCCAGAACCGCGTTACGGGCGAGGACCGCGAAGTTGACGTAGTGATCCGCTCAATGGTCGCCGGACAGGAGATGATCCTCGGCGTCGAAGCCACCATGAAGAAGGGATCTTCCCCGTGGGTCGAGCAGATGATCGGCAAGCATGCGGATCTGCCAACCGATCGGCTCGTGCTGGTTGCAGAGACGGGTTTCTCACGGCCCGCTCGTCGCTACGCCGCGCAGAAGGGCGTTGCGCTCATCGCGCCGGAAGACTTTCAAGGGGACAATCCGTCCCTCCGCGTCGTCAGCCGAATCGAGCGTATGTGGCCCAAGGGCTTAGCACTTACGCCTGAAGGCTTGCGCATTCTGGTGCGAAAGCCCGACGGAAGCTTGCTGCGCGTTCGCGACGCACCGTCCGACGGACTCCTCTGCTTCCTGGATGGCACTGTCATAGAGACACATTGGGCCGCATTCAAGATGGCATTCGAAACTCAGTTCCCGCGCTTGGCCGAGATGGTTGATCTTGCGGGAACCACAGAGGATCGAGATGAGCCATTCTTCCTGCAGGTAGGCCATTCCGACGCGCCGTTCGAGCTAGTCCGGCGCGGATCGCTGGAGCCAGTTTATCTCCGTTGGGAGGTGTCCGACCCGCCTGAGATGCACCAGGTCATCGTGATGGAGTACTCCGGTCGGCTGGTCATAAACGTTGCGGAGGTCACACTGACGCATAAGCGATTTGCCAAAGCCAATGTGGCATACGGGGAGGCCTCTTTCGGAGGGCAGGACACACTCTTTGTTCTCACAGAGGATGAGCAAGGAGGAAAGCTGAGCATGCGGTTTCGAGAAGGTGCTCCTGAGCCGGAGCCAACGGTGGATACTGGCTCCGCGTCCGGGTATGCCGGACGATCGGGCGACTGTAACGGCGAGTCGCGCTGATTACTTGCGAAGCTTCGTATCGGTCGTGGACATGGCGGGCTGGCGGCGACGTTCGACTCGCCTGGTCACGTCGTCCGACATATCCCACGCTAGAGGCGCCATTCGTCGGAAACGACCCTGCCGGAGCCCTTCGCCGGCGGTCGATAGTTCGCCCGGCGCGGATCAGAGCGGGCGTTGCGGATCGGCGCCGCGCTTCCCGCCTTCTCGCGATGCCGGGAGCACGGCGCCACCCCGATCGCGCCGGGTCGAAAGCGATCTGCGTGTCCCCATCGCGATCGCGCGGCGCTCGCCAGCGGTAGAAGCAAGGCGATCGTTGCGGTCGTCGACCTCGCGCGATTGCTCCCCGTCGAAAGGAATCACGCCACGAATCACCGTCGCGCCGCTGAGATTGGGCGAACTCAGAAGCCGACCGGTGCCGGATGCCGCCGAGGTCTTGACGAGCGCTTTCCGGGAAAGCGCTCGCGCGGCGCGGTCGACCGTCGGAGCAGCCCGTGCAGTCGGAGAAGTTGTGGTGCGCCGCGTGTGGGCTGGCGCGTCCTCTTAGGCGAATGCAAGCGCCCGCTGTTGCGGCATTCCACGACTCCGCCCGTGGCCAACCAGGCGCGTCCCGCCACGGAGGGAATGCGGCGAAGTCGCGCGTCCTGCGGTCAGACGGTTGGCCCGCGGAACGGCTGCGCAACCGGCGCGCCGCGGGGGAGCGCCAGGGCGGCGCTGACCGCTCATCGACCCTTCGGGCTAAACGGAAGCACAAGAGCCAGCGCGGGAGCCAAACGATCGCACTGGTGCCGCTGCATCCACGGCGGTGGGGGATAGGCTGCGCGGTATGACTCAAGCAGCCCAGAGCGCAGCTATTGCCTGGGCCGAGATGGCCATCGAGAAGGCTTGTGACAGCGCGGAGCGGTGGTACAGGACGTTGCCGACGTTCCATGACAGAGTCAATCTCGGCAGCGTGGTCGGATTCAGGCATCCCGCGATCTTGTCCGAGCAGGACTGCGTGATGCACTTCGCACGCTTCCTCAACGAAGCCGGAGTCGCGTGGGACGCGATACATCATCAGGTCTCCGTTTCGCGCTGGCTATTCGACGCGCCTCATGAAGCGGCGACGGCAGGCGGTGCGAAATGGCGTGTGGATCTTGCGCTCCTGCGCAGCGAGGATTTCCTCCGCGCGCAGCTTCCTGCTACCGGACCGGGGTTCAGCTTTGACGCATGCCTTGAGTTCGCATATCTCCCCGATTTTTGGGCGCTGCCCGACGCGGCTAAATTTGGAGAACCTGAGAAGGGTCACGCGAAGGTGCAGAAGATCGCACGCTATCTGAACGGCGGTGTCTGCCGGCTCGGTTACGCAATTGTCTTCGAGGAGTCCGACTCGGCGTTCCCGCCAACGTTCAAATCAGACGCCGAATCCATGGGCTGCCAGGTCCGCTTCATTCGCGGTTATCCCGCCCGGACACACACGTAACGGTGGCAATCCCGGCTCGGCTCCGCATTGCGCGAGGAGCAGGCACGCGTCCCTCGACCGCACCCGCGCGACTCCTCTTGCGATCACCCGGGACAGCCCGCTGACGCATGCCTTCAACGGTTATGCGCCAGCCCCGCCTGCGCCGAGGTTCTCGCTGCGCCCAGGAGCATCCGCAAGCAGCCGGCGACCGAGACGAGCTGGCCCCAGTTCCCGCTTCTGGGCGAAGGCACGAGCGAGCAAAGAGTGAGGGGCGGACAAGTCCGGACGCTTGGTTTCTGGGAAAGCAGGAGCGGCGTGCGCGACCGAGTTCTCGACCTCCGCGCGTGACTCGTCAGCGCGTGCTTTCACGCGAAAGCGCAAGGCCGCCAACATCGCAGCGGTCGCGACGAAAGCCCAAGCCGCCGCGGCGGTCTTCCCGGCTCGAGCCGCTGTTACAGCATGGCGACGGTTTCCATAACCAGCTATGCCGCCCCTCCGCGCAGCAGTGCTGCCCCGCGCCTGTGGGCAGGTCGTCAGCGGAACCAAGCGGCGTCATACGGAGTCAGCGGAGATCACGCTGCTATAGCGCGACAGTAACTCCTGTGCCCCGGGCGGTAGATCGAAGCCCCCCACACAATTGAGCCACTCCGCAAATGGGTCGTTGTCAGGAAACATCTCGCCGCAGTCCGGAATGTCGTCGCCCCAGTCGACGCCGGGGGCCAAATAGAAAGCGCAAAAAATCATGCGCGCGCATGCGTTCGGAGCTTGGCCCCAAGCGGTCGCGAGAAACCGTGCGGTTTGGGCGCGTGGCCTAGCAGCGGTCGCTAGTGGCGGAACCAGCTCGTCGTAGTCGACGGCCACGTCGGGATCTGCGATCAGGCAATACAGCACGGAATCGCCGCTTCCGGCCTCCTTACGGTGGCAGACGACGTTGTCACCTTCGCGCCGAAACTCGTGCAGCGCGAAAAACAGTCCCACTCTGAGCTGGGTCGTGACATCGAGTCCCGAGGTTGGCAGGCCGTAGTGCTGTCCTAACGCCAGGAGAAAGGCGCGCAGAGCATACGATCGATAAAGACCGTCGCGGAGGTCCGAGAGGGTCGGAACCGAGTCTAAGTGCGCTCGGACGATTGGGCTCCAGATGGGGAGGATTGCCTCCCATGCCATCGCTTCGCGCCCGGCTGACGTGAGCAAGGACGGCTCAACGGCTTGCGGCTCGCCGTACAGCAGCCACGTCGTTGCGGGATCGCGGGTCAACAGATGCTCGCGACTCTGTCCGCGCCAGTACTTTTCAACCCTGCCACGGTCGTCGAGTCCGCCGACAATCGCATCCAGCTCTCTTCGGCTGGCGACCCGCCGACGTGGCACCCGACGGAACGGGACTCGAAGGAATCCGAGATTTGCAAGCGCGTCGCCAGGCATAGGGGGGAGTTCACTGGCCCTTCCATACAAGCCCGTGCTCCGGACCAACGCGCCATCGTAGATCAACCCATAGGCCGGATCCATAAGGATAGCGTCGCCGGGAGTCGAAACATCGAAAACGGCGTCCCCGGCGACCTGGTTCCTGTAAGGCGCCAGGCCGTATTCTGTGCCCTCGGACAGACTGGCCGGTTCAAGTGGCACCATCCGTGACACGTCAAACATCAGGTGTCTCGCAGGTCGTCGGACATATGCTGGAGAGACGCTCGTGCTGACGCGAGCAGACGGCCGTCACGTAGGTCGTCAAGCGTGCCTGAGGCGGTCACGCTGCGGTAACCGATCATCAACCCGCCGGCAATTCGGCCCGCCGCGGTAGGTCTGGGTATCCCTAATGCCCTTGCGGTCCATCCATCAAAGAACACCCCGAGGGCTCCGTCGGCGGTATTTTTCACCCATAGGTTCTCAGCGGGCACACTCTGGAGCAGCTTGTGCCACCCCGTGTAACAGCTCGCCGCACTGAAGATCAGCATCTCCAATGGGTGAAAGAGGATCTCGGTAACAGCCCAACGGTCTTCGACGAGGACGTGAGCGGTCTCGAATGGAAAACCTGTGACACGGGCATCACATTGCACCGCTCCGCCAAACCTTAGCCCCGCAAGCCAGTCCCAGGTCGTTTGGGCCAGCGGTCGGTCGGTCCGCATGGCGCGCACGGTTCGCAGCCACGCTTCGGGGATGCGAAAGTGGTCGACGAACGAGGCCACCAAGCCAACGAGGTCGCCATCATGCCCCGACGAGATGTCCGGATGGCGCAGCGCTACGGGATCCTGCTCAGCCACAACAGCCGGTCGATCCTCGTACGCCGTGGCGACTGCCAGAACCGTATCGATGTCGAGCCACGGCGCAAGCTCGACTGAGAAGTCCACAGAACGCATCTCGTTATCGTAGTGGCCCTCTGGGAGCCATTCCGAGGGTCGTCTCTTAGCCACCGATTGGCGCCAGTCCGGTCGGCATTCCACGGCGGCAATCATCACTTCGCTGCGGCTTGATTGCTGGCCGACTGCCTTCGTTTTCGCACGGCCCCGAGTGCTGCGGCCGAGGCTTGCGCGTTGCGCGAGAAGCGAGCGCCCGACACGGCGCCTGGGCCGCTCCGACGAGACGCGGGCTCCCGACGAGAGCGATCCGTTGATCAGAGTCCCGATGTCGGCCCCGGACGAGCAAAGCGCAAGTCGGCGCCGGCCGTCGGCGATTGGGACCGCACGCGTGCATCGTCGCCATTGCACTCGTGGGATGCAAGCTACCGGAACGACAAAAGCGATTGCGCGGGACCGCGGCACTGGACCGTCGAAAAGGGGCGCCAGCAGCAGGGCCCGCTCGCCCGGAGCGGACGTTTGCCTCTGTGCGACACCACAAGCGAGCGGCGTCGCCTGTCATCCCGGAGCTGCACGTGCGCCCTCCCAGAAAGAGCTGCCCGCGCCCCGCGAGATGCGCTGGCCGCGGGCGGGGAGTCCTAGCCCTTGATAGGGAGGGTCGAGAGCACGAGCGCGTCACTTGCCGATTAAGTCCTCGCGCCAAGGCGCATCGCGGGGGCAAGCCCAGCAAAGCGCACGGCTCAAATGAGGCCCTCCAAGAGCGCCAACACCGAGCGATTGCGACGCTCGCTGGTCGCGAAGATGCCGACTTTGACCTGTGCCGCAGATATGAATCGGATTGAGTGGTCTAGTTGAGCAACGTACCAAGCGGAGTCGGTCAGGCTGATGAGCGGTTTTGTTACGGCGCCACTGGTTGTGGTGAGTCTTCCTTGGGGTAGCGGTGCCACTTGGACGATACCGTTCGCGACGATCCCAGTGATCACTGCGAGGTAGAGCGTGATCAATAGTGTGCGTATGTCAGTGTGAGTGCCGAAGGCCCAAACGAGGCCGACGGCGGCGGCCGTCCCGGCAAGAATGGGAGGCAGGAAAAACGCGACCAGGAGGCCTGCAGCAAGAGGACCCCACCGGAGTAGACGCACGAAGAAGCGATGGAGCGCTAACTGCATCTTCATGCGCCGCTGGAAGCGCCTGATTCGCTTGATGGTCGCCTGGGAGTTGGCGATCTTCGTTGCTCGGGTCTCGTTGTATCGCCTACCTTCATCTAGCAGCCCTCCAAGCGAGCCTTAAGGTCACGCGCCTCTTGAAGCTCTTCGTTGGTGCGAGGGGTGTCAAACGTCGGGGGATCGGCTGTGATCTCGTTGATCTCCTCTCGAATGCGATTCAGCTCTCGGAGGTCTGACGTCGCCTCGCCGGCCTCATATTTGTGGAACGCGGCCATCGCTTTGACTCGGGTTTGAGCTTTCGTGGCAGTCGTCGAAGGTTCTGACGATACGGCTCGACCTCCCGTTCGAGCCGTAGCATTGCGATCGCGGCGAGGGTCACACCGCCAACGGCGAGCAGCGAGGCGACAAGCAACCCGATGCCGGCAGCGAGAAGATGGGGAAGCGGCACTAGGGGCAGTCCGTCACTTAGGGGAACGTGCGCGATCGCCATGCGAGGACTAACGACGGCTACTCCCAGTCCGTAGAGTGCCCCGAGGAGTACCGCCGCTAGTCCTCCGCTCGCCGCAAGAACTGTCTGCCATGACGGACAAAGCGCGGTTGTCGATCGAATCATCTGCGCCATCCTTACAGGATGCCGCCCTCGGCACCTCGAGGTCGGCCAACTACGCGTTACTCAGTCCTGGGCTAGTCGGCGCTCGGCGGCCAGCCGCGAAGCGCGCTGGCGGTCTCGGCCAAGGCCGCGGCGCATCCGCGTCTGCTGCGCCCAGGGGGGCTGGGGTCGGCGGCCCGGGCGGACGATACTTTTCGTGCTCCGACCGCTCATGCCGAGCGATCCCTTCGGCGACCTTGCGGTCGCTGTGACCGAGCAGCTACTCGCCGCTCAAGCTGTTGTGAACTTTCACCGCGCTTGCCTGACGGACCCGGACCAAGCGGGCGAGGCAGAGAGCCACCATGATGGCGTCACTGGAGCTGGCCTCCTCGAGGGGTCCCATGTAGGTGTACGTGAGCTGCGCGAGATCCTCGGCTGTCTGGTCAATTGCCAAGCCAAGGTAGTTCAGTGTGGGTCCACCCCAGATGTTCAGCTCCGCAGCTTCGTCGAAGTCGCCCAGACTGCGGGGAGAACCGTGGATCGCTGCGCTGGCACGGGAGTAGTAGTTCTCCCGCGCGGCCTTCTCTGGATAGTCCTCGAGTGACCGGCTGAGGTCAGTCAGGGTTGGCCCATTGGGACGCCGCTCCTTGTCGAAGGCCTCTCGGTAATTGGAATCGTGATTGTGCAGGTAAGCGTGAGCCCAGCCGTATTCGCGCCTGAAGACTTCGCCGCCATATCTGGCGATGACTTGCTTTTGCCACTTGTCAAGCCGGTGCCTTGCCTGCTGCTCGTCTTCGTCCATGACGGAGCGATCCACCTCGGTCCACCACCGAAGGCCTTCGCTGAGATGTCTCAGCCGCTCGTGATCAAGGAATCTCTCGGCCAGTTCATCGCCGCCGGCATCAATCACCGCGGCGCGGATCCCCATCTCATAGATCGCCCGCCAACGAGCGAGAGCTCCAGCTGCGTAGCCATGGCGCAGGAGTGTCAATACCTCCGTAGCCACGAGTTGTGCTCCCCAGAACAGTCGGCCTAGGGCTTGGCGCTTTGGCGGGAGTGGCCCAGAGATCCATTCTGAAACCACGGCTTCGGCTTCGCGCCCTAGATCGGACGAGAGGATCCGGACGGCGTCGAGTAGATCAATGACATGCCCCCATAGGTCGAGGATGCGCGCCTGAACATCGAGCGACTCCGCTCGAGCTTGGAGCTCTGATTGCACCACCTCTTTGGCGAAGGCCGTGACAACGGGATCTAAGGCGCTGAGACGAGCTTCTGCTTGCTCGGCCGTCTCCTCGTCATCGGCGCGAATCGTGGGCGGCGCGACCTCATGGACCTTGAGAATGGCAAGCAGCCTGGCTGCCGCGCCGGTAGGGCCAGAGCTCATGAGGCGGCCAACATCAGAATCGCGCCGACAGCTCTGGTTTGGTTATCCGGTGAGGTTGGCAAAGGGCCTGACGCCTCCATGAAGATCGGCGAAATGAGCTAGCAGCCGCTTCTCGTAAGCCCGCGCCGTTTCTTCCCACGTCACGGTATGCCAAGCGACCAACAGATCGCCAGAGCCGGCAAGCTGCCAGATGTAGCGCCCGCCCCAATCCACCACGGGCTCCCCGGCGCCGAAACGGGCGAACTGAGAGAGCCTGCGCTCCGCGTTGTCAGCTTTGCCGATGTAGATGACGTGGGAGCCTACGACCCAGTTCCGCGCCAGGAGGTCAGGCTCAACGGAAGGATCGCGCTGCTTGGAGCGCCCGCCAGGGTTGGCCTCAAGATAGGCCGGGGCTGTAGTTGCCTGGCGATAGATGACATACGCGGCAGGACCCGTCGGAATCGCTTTGAAGGCGCTGGCGCGCAACTGATCCCAGGTGCGCCAGCCCGCAAAGCCGGCAGCCTCCAGGTCGGCGCGCGCGAACGACGTCGGTAGCGAGGGGAGATCAGGCAATCGGCCAAACCTAGTTATCGAGGGGGCGGGGTACGAGGCGCTCTGACGGCGAGCTGCGAGCTATTCACCGAGCCAACCTGTCGCGTGCACACACGAGGAGCTCGACGCTCTCCATCAGCTGCTGAGCATAGGCGTCTGCCGAGGCTTCACGCTGAGCGCCTGGGCGGCGGGCTTTGCGTCGCGCCAGATTGCGCGCTCGGCTGGAGCGATCCCGACGATTGCTTTCGCGTTGTTCGCGGCGACCATCGGGCGATCGCTCCGGCGACGATGCGCGCGTGCAGTCCCGAAGTCCAACGGCCGCCGCCGACTAGCGCTTTGCTCGGCCAGCCGGAGCCGCCGGGACTTTTGAGATCAAACGGCGGCAAGCAGGCGTCCGCCATCTGGGCCGGGGTACGCGGCAGCCGCCGAGCGTCGCATATGTGTGCTTTCTGCGAATGCACTGGTCAGCATGTCGGTGCCCGGTTGGACCCTGGCGGCTCTCGCCTTCGCCCAATCTCAGCAGCGCGACGGTGATTCGTGGCGTGATTCCTTTCGACGGCAAGCAGTCACGCGACGTCGACGACCGCGACGATCGCTTTGCTTCTGCCGCTGAGCAGTACCGCGGCTATCGTGATGGCGCAACTCTGCGACGGCGGGGGGACTGAGGCTTCATGGAGCCGGAGTCGGTCCCGTGCTACGTGGCACACCTCGTGGATTGGACGCAGGGGGTTGCAGGAGCCTCGTGAGCCGGTCAGCGGCGTCTTGGTCGAGGATGAGCTGATAGCCGAGGCGATGCGGCTGCGTCTGGATGTCGCATCCGGTTGCCTGGGCAAGGAGGTCGTGAAGCCGAATGGCGGCCGCGATCTGATCGGGATTGGGGTCTGAGGCTCGAGAGCGTGGCGTTGCGCCTCGGGCGATCTCGGCTTCGAGTGCCCTGACCGACCACTCGTGTTGGGCCGCGCGGCGCGCGAGCAAGCGCCGTCGGTGGTGGTCGGGTTCGGTCAGGAGCGCCTTGCCGTGTCCTTTTGAGAGTTCGCCGGCGTTGATGAGTTCGATCGCTTCGTCGGGTAGGTCGAGCAGGCGCATCGTGTGTGTGAGGTCGCTGCGACTGCGGCCGAGTCGCTTTGCCAAGGCGGCGGCGGTGACCCGGAACTCGTCAAGGAGCGCGGCGATCGTACGGGCTTCTTCGATCACCCCCAGGTCCTCGCGGGCCACGTTCTCGATCAGCGCGAGCTCGACGGATTGCCCGGCGTCGACGGGCTGCGCGATGAGTGTCGGGATCGTTGCGATGCCGGCAATCCTGGACGCGCGCCAGCGGCGTTCGCCCGCGATCAGTTCGTACCCGCCGGCCGTCCGCGGCTGGACGATGATCGGCTGCAATACGCCGCGCTCCCGGATCGAGCCCGCCAGCGCCGCGAGCGAAGCGTCGTCGAAGCGTTTGCGCGGCTGGGACGGGTTGGGATGGATCTCGTTCACCGCGATGTCGCGGAGCCGACCGCTCGAACCGTCTGGCGAACCGAGCTGTGCCACGCGGCACGCGTCGCCGGCGACCGGGTCGTCGATCCGCAGTGCTCGTCTGGCCTGCGGACTCATCGTGCGTTCACCGCCGCGAGCTGGTCGGCCAGATGGCGATACGCAATGGCCGGTGAGCTGTCGGGATCGCTGACCGCGAGCGGCACCCGATCGGCGGCCGCCCGGGCGAGCAGCGCCGAACGCGCGGGGATCCTCACCGCTGCCACCAGCCCCTCACACGCGAGCGCGTCCTCGATCGCGCGGCTGCTTATCCGCCACGGCTGCCAGCGCGTCAGCACGGCAACCAGCTCGGGCGCCGGTGCCCCGAGGCGCTCAGCGAGCCGCCGGAGCGTCTGGCGCAGCTCGCGAATCCCATGCAGCGACGCGTCGTCCTCGGCGCTGACCGGCGCGAGCACCAGCTCGGCGACGACGAGCGCGTTGACCGTCAGCAGCCCGAGGTTCGGGGGCGTGTCGATCACGACGTCGTCGTAGTCACAGAGCACGGGCTCGAGCGCATCGCGCAGGAACAGCTCGCGGCCGAGCTCGCCGACGAGGCTCATCTCGATCCCAGCGAGCGCCGGCGCAGCGGCGATGAAGTCGACACCATGGACGTCGCCCACGGTCGCGTCCGCCGCGGCCGCGCGGCCGGCGAGCACATCGACCAGGTTCACCCCCAGCGATCGTTCCTCCACCCCGATCTGGCGCGTGAGCGCGAACTGCGGATCGGCATCAACGACGAGCACTCGGCGGCCGTGACAGGCCAGCAGCACGCCGAGGTTCGCGGCCGTCGTGGTCTTCCCGACACCGCCCTTCTGGTTGCCGATCGTCACCACGGTCATCCTGCTGCCTCCTTCTGGTTGGTTGGGAACGTCGAACTGCTCTGGGCCTCGGCGCCGACGACACGGCGCTCGGGCTCGTCGGCGAACCGCAACTCGCGCCCGACGGACGACGCGAATGCCGCGAGCACCCGGCCGAAGCGCTCGCGCATCCACCCGGCGGTCGCGGGCGGCGCAGCGAGGACGAGCTTGCGATTACTGTCGATCGCGATCAGCCGGACGGGCTCGAGCCAGATGTCGAACTGGCTCTCCCCGACCTTGGCCCTGAGCAGGTCGCGGATCCGGTGCCAGTCGCTCCGATCCTCAGCCGTGGGAATTCCAAGGCCTCGACGGACGGCATCGAGGTCGACTGGGACCATCCGTCGTCTCCGCCGCCCGCGGTCGGTGATGAAGTTCTGCTCGATCATCATCGAGCGGTCTGCCTGCCCCCCTGCAAGGGGGGTTGGGGGGTCTTCTGGGGTTCTGGGGTTCTGGGGTTCCTTTCCCGCGCGCGCGTTGGCTACCGGGTTTTCTGCCGGGTTTTCCGCCCCCTTTTCCGCCGGGTTTGCCGTCGTGTGCTCGTCGAAAAGTGTCCTGTCCTGACAGTCCTTTGCGCCCGAAACCCCGGGCACGCCAGGACAGTTCTGCTCGGAAACCGTCCTGTCCTGACCCCCGTTTGGTTCGGAAACTCCGGTCACCGCAGGACGGTTTTCGGGACCGGCGATCTCTCCTCGGTCGCCGCTTCGGTGATCGCGCCCGACTGAATCCGGCTGCTCGCCACCACCGGCCTCGATTTCGTCCGCACCCGACCTGGCCATCGCGGCGAGCAGTGGCCGCGCCCCGGCGGGCGGCGCCACGCGCCGAGGTCGTCGCCCCGCCCCCGCCGCCAGCGCGACCGCGCCGGGCGGGCGGACCTCCCAGACGTTCGTGTTCCCGCGCCCGCACGCGCGGTGCACCAGGACCAGCTCGCCGGACTCGAGCAGGTCCTTGCGCGCCCGGCGGTAGGTGTGATCGTCCACCCTTGCGGCCGCGCACAACTCGACGCCCGACACGCCCCGCACCATGCCCGCCTCGTCGGCGAGCGCGGCCATCGCCGCCAGCACAAGCCGGGCCGGCCCGCGAGCTCGGCTGCGCGACAGGACCGCCTCGAACAGCTCCGCGTTGATCTCCCCTTCCCACCACGGCCCTTGCGACACGAACGGCAGCGCCACCGTGCTCGCGCGCCCACGCCCCGACGCGGCCTCCTCCACGACGACTAGCCCACGCCGGACGAGGCGGTCGCGGTCGAACAGGTAGCGGCTGCGACTCAGCCCCGCACGTTCCGCGGCCGCCGGGGCGCCCGACCATGCGCGGTTATCGGCACCGGCGAAGCTGGCCAGCGAGAACGCCACCAGCCGCTCGCCTCCCGCCAGGTCCTCGCGGGCCAGTGCCGCGGCGATCGCGTCGCGGCTCACAGTCGCGCTCCCTCGCGAGACCGATCACTCGGGAGCGAGCAGTCGCCGGCAATACTGAGCGCGGCAACCATCGCGGCGGTGGATTCCGTCGCCCGCCGCGGTAGACTGCGTTCACAGGGTTTGATCTTGGTTTGACCACGGAACGCCGGGCGGCCACCCGGCGCTTCGCTTTTAACGGGCCTCATGGAGGCCCCCGTGGTTGGACTTCAGCCCGCCGGCCTCGACGCGACGCGGTTACGCCCAACGGCCGATCCCGGCCGGCGGCCGACGGCGCTACCGCCGCCGGATCCCCGCTCTCCCCGAGACCGCGCGGCGGTGGCATGCAAGACGGCGCCGAGCGCGCCGATTCACAGAACGAGTCAGCGGCGCGCGGCACCCAGGGAATCGACCAGACCGCCAGGCGATTCGCTTCACCAGCCGGCGCTCGCGGCGTAACGAAGTGGACAGTCCGTGGACGTGAGTTGCGCCCACGTTGCGCCAGGCCGCGGATCGCGCCTCGCAGGGAGTTACGTTTTCCCTGCAAATCGAGAGGAGCCCTCTGTCGGACTCGAACCGACGACCCCTTCCTTACCATGACCCAGAGGGCGACTTCAGCTGATGCGCGTTTGCCTATTTATGCTGCAAATTGACAATTTCTTGTTTTGCGGTGCAGCGGGATTGCGACGCTTCCGTGCGGTCTGAGGCTTCCAAAAAGTCTCCATCGCAGCCCCATTTCCGACGCCTGCCCGAGCTCCCCGGATCGCGCGGTTTGGAGCCCGGGCGACGGTACACCTGGCCTGAGACACCTTCTGTCTCGTCAATGCCGTGGCACAATGTGGCACATCGTGGTAGGCTCATTCCGTGTCTGACCATTACACTCTCCGCCTCCCCGCAGGGACACGAGCACGCCTCACCCAGTACGCGCGTCGCACTGGGTTGCCTGAGCGGGCGCTCGCCCAGCGGTATCTCGAAGAGGGGCTCCGGCACGACGCACACCCGCTGATCCAGTTCCTAGATGGACCTAGCGGCCGTCGTGCCAGCATGGTCGGCTCGGGCCTCGACGTGTGGGAGGTGATTGCCACCGTCCGCGACAACGATGGGTCGGCCGAGGAAGCCGCTTCCTACCTGCACATTCCGTTCGGGCTCGTGCAGGCCGCGGTCGCTTACTACGGCGAGTACCGCGACGAGATCGACGCCGAGATTGAGCTCAACGAGGCCGAATACCAGCGCGGCTTCGAAGCCGCCGCCGCCGGCGAGCGCGCGCTGCGCGAGTGAAGGCGCTCCTAGATGAGCAGCTCTCGCTGCGGATCGCGGAGTTGCTACGCGGCCGTGGCCACGACGTCGAGGCCGTTGGAGAGCGGCGTGACCTCGCTGGACGAAGCGACCGAATCATCCTGGAGGTCGCGGTGGCGGAAGGACGGGCCGTGATCACGAACAACGTCAAGGACTTCCGACCTCTCGCTGCAGAGCGCCTCGCACGGGGGGAGTCTCACGCCGGATTGATCCTGCTCCCTTCCACCCGGACGCGGACGCGAGGTGCCGTCGAGATGCTCGCCAACGCGATCGAACAAATCCTCCATGAGCATCCTGACGGCCTGCCGGCCACCGAGCGCTGGGTTCCGCCGGCGCCCGGCTCCTGACGCGAGCGCCATTCGATTAACCGGCGCCGGGCTTGTGCGCTAACCCGCTTCGTCGCCCGGATTCAGAGCGATCCGAAGCGCGCCCCCGAACTCCGCCACCATCCGCGACCTACGCATCGACCGCCGCCGGGCATCCGCGACCTCGCGCACGTACACAGCACGGGTCACGTTTGCGTCGCGGTGACCAAGCAAGAACGCGATCTCGTCCACGCTCTCGCCCGCCAGCAGCGCCCGCGACGCGACGGTGTGCCGGAATGAATGCATTGAGGGCAACGACCCGCGTGGAACCGACAGGGGCTCGCCCCGCTCGTCGAGCTCGTGGAGGATCGGGAACGTCGGAGCCCCATCTGGACCGGCAGCGCGCCGCTGTGCCTCGCGCAGCGCCCTGGACACGTTGCGTTGCTGAACCGGATGGCCCGTGCCTGTCGCAAACACGAAGCTCGCCTGCTCGCAGTACTTAGCCGCCAGCTTGTGTCGCGCGAGAACGATCGCTAGCTCCCGCGGGACTGGAACGGTCCGCGCCGAACCGTCGGTCTTGGTCGGCCGGCGACTCCCGTGTCGGTCCAGCTGCCACCCGAACTCGATCTCTGCGTCATCGGGATCGTCGATGCGGACATCACCCCATGTCAGGGCGCAGAGCTCGGAGATACGCGCGCCCGTCAAGGCCGCGACGGTGAACAGCGTCCGGAACGGCTCATTGGCGGCGGCGATGGTCTGCTCGAGCTGTTCGCCCACAAAGACGGGCCGGCGCTTCGTCTGAGAGATCTTCGGCCGCTCAGACCGCAGCATCAACGTCGTGGGAATCGTCCCGCTCCATCCCAGCCTCCGCGTGGAGAACTTGTAGATGGCGCTCACGACACCGAGGATGACGGCGATCGTCGCTTCGCTCATGCCCTCGGCACGTAGCTCACGAACGAGCCTTGCGAGATCGTCAGCGCCGACGGTGTCCAGCCCGCGGCCCTCAAACCGCGGGGATCCCGGTCGCGAGACTCGCCCCCGACAGCACCGTCGCGATCGCCTACTCCGAGCTCGTCGATCTCCTGGCCTCGGCGGTGGCACGATGACGGCCCTCGGTCGACGCGGCCTGCAGGTCGACGACCCTCTCGCCGCGAGCGTCGCTGGCGTGCCGCCCAGCTCGCCGGCGAGACAACGATCCCGGCACTCGTCGACGCGATGGTCGACCAGGCTGGATCGCTCGAGCTCGCCCTCATCGAGAACCTCGTGCGCGAAGACCTCAGCGCCATCGAGCAAGCCAGAGCGCTCGCAACCCTGCTCGAGGACCTGCGCCTGACGGGAGGCGTGCTCGCAAAGCGGCTCGGCCGCAGCCGCACCGACATCGTCAACACCGTCCGGCTGCTCGACCTGCCCGACGAAGCGATCGAGCTTATCGACGCCGGTGAGCTCAGCAAAGGGCACGGCAAGGCCCTACTCACCGAACCCGACCACCACCGACGCCGCCAGCTCGCTCAGGTGGCGGCCGAACGACACTGGTCCGTTCGTCAACTCGAGGCAGAAATCAGCAGACCGACGAAACCCGCGCCGCGTCACCGTGAGCCCGAGCCGGACCACTGCGCCGCCGCTACACGACTCCAGGACGCGCTCGTGAGCGCAACGGGATGCGAAGCCCGCGCCATGCCGCACCCGCGCGGGTTCCAGATCATTCTCGACCAAGTCGGCGCGATGACCCTCCTCTGTCTCCTCGACGCCGACATCGAGACATAGTGGCCCCCGCGGGAAGAACGTCGGTCGCTACGTGTTCCACGTGGAACACATGAGCGATCAAGCCGTCAAGCGCCCGACAGCGAACGCGGAGATATGCGCAAGCGCGGGTTCCGCGCAAGACCAACTCACGTCGACGACAACAAACAGTCGCAATGAGACCAGCGTGGAAGCTCGAGCGTCTACGTCAGGCGGACCAGGCCAAACCTGCACAGCCAGCCACGCCAAAGCGACGCGCGGACTCGAACCCCGGACCGCCTCATTGCGAGTGAAGGTCAGGGGCGCGACGAGCGTTCATGACCGCTAAGTATCGGGCACGAAATCCCCGCAAATATGCACACCTGGACTGTACGGACGTGACGGGCAGGAAGCGTCCAAAGTGAACCTGGTGGAGGCGGAGTGGACGTGCTGCAGTTGGTCGAGCGCGGCGGTCTCGAAGTCGGTATGGGTTCAGTCCATCGGGGGTTCTGAGATCCCCGCTGAACTAATCCGGCTCCCGTGCTCAGTGGCTGGAACAGTCCTCTTCCGGGTGGCGCGGAGGGCCTCGCACGCTCGACACATCGAGTGTCGCCCGCTCGGAGGCGGCCGCGGTTGCCACGTCCGTCGCGTATGTGGCGCGTGCGCGTGCAAGGAACAAGCCACCGACGATTAGCGCGCCGAGCATGAACAGGAACGTCACCTCCAGCCCCGTAGCCGTGTGCGAGGTGGGCGCGCGGGGGCGGGTTCCGATCGGCGCCTGGTTGGGCACGATTCCAGCCACCAGACCCGTGAGCGCGCCGAACAACGTCGGCGCGATCGCCTGGGCGAGCGAACGGATGGCGGTTTGGCCGCTGGCAGCGCGCCCCCATAGGGCCGACGGCATGATGTCCAGGCGGGCGGCCTGGATCGGAGGATTGGCGGCGGTGATCAGCGCCACTCCCGCAAAGTCGAACAGCAAGGCGAGCCCGAGGCTGGTCGAGATGAAGCCCGGCACGAGCAGCAGCGCAGCCAGCACGTAGCAGATTGCCGGGACGAGGACTCGCGCTTTCAGCATCCCGCGCGCGAGCATCAGGTCGGTCAGCCGTCCGCTGATCAGCGTCCCGGTCACTCCGGCGATGACGAGTGCGGCGAGGATGAGCTCGGCGGTGGCTTGGCTGGCGTGATAGTGCCCCTTTACGAACAGCAGCGCGAACGCTGAGAGCCCCTGGTAGTAGAAGTAGCCCAGCGAGGTGCCGATGATTAACATCAGGTTCGAGCGGATGCGGAGGGTGTAGCGAAGGGCGGCGATCAGCCCCATCCTCTGCGGGTCCTCTCGTAACACGAGGCGGGCATCGGGCACGGCGCCGGCACGGCGGGCGGCCTCACGGGCGACCTGCCGCTGGGGGGAAGCGGTGGCCTCGGGCTCGCCTCCAGCCTGGGTGCCATTCGGTTGAGCGGTAGACGCGGATACGGCGCCGTCGAGATCGACCAAACCCGGTCTGAGGTGGCTCTGGCCGCCGCGGAGGGGCTCGGGGACCGTCCGCCACAAGGTGTGGGCGAGGAAGAAGCCGGGGAACGCCAGCACGACGAAGGCGGCGCGCCAGTCGATCAGGCTGGCCACCGACCCGCTGAGGATGTAGCCGATCGCGGCACCGGCCACGTCGCCGCCGAGGATCCAGGCGTAGATCCGGCCGCGCTCACTCGCCGGGAAGTAGTCGCCGGTCAGCGACGCGATCGCCGGCGTAGCGGTGGCCGCGACTGCGCCAAGCGCCAGGCGCGTCAGCAGCAGGCTGGTGTAGCCGCTGGCGAATGCGCTCAGCAATGAGGCGATGCTCCAGAGGATGATGCTGGCAGCGAGGATCGGTATGCGCTTGGTCCGGTCGACGAGCAGCCCGACGGGGATGGTGAACAGGGCGCCGACCACGAGCCCGACGGACACCAGCAGCCCGAGCTTCGTGGTGCCGATGTGTAGTGCGCTCTCGAGCTGGGGCGAGATCGCGCTGATGGTGCTGGTGTCCGCGCCGTTAAGTGCCAGCACCGCGCCGAACACGGCGACCACGCGAGCGCGGGCGGGGCCGCCGACGCGCTTGACGAACTCGCCGCGGGCCAGGCGCCCCGCCGCCCGCGACCCATCCCACGCAGCGCGAGCTGCGCGCTGGGCGCCGTGCGCTGCATCGGGGCGCGGCGAATGGCGCCGCGGCGCCCCCACCGAGTCGTTCTGGGTGGCCATGCGATCGCGTCAGCGGCGGCGGCTGACCCCGCGGGCGATGTCGTGGCTGGCGAGGTAGCGGAGTGCGCGGTATTTGGCGCCTGGGCCGGTGAATCTGGCGATCTCCCGCCCGTTGGTGAGCTCGATCGCCCAGCCGCCCCGGGTCCGTTTGAGCGTTACTGCCACCGGGTTCATGGTGTGGCTCCTTCATGTGAGGGGACGTCTCGTGAGTTAGTTGAGGCTCGCGCCAGAGGGAGTGAGCCGTCGTCGCACGATCCGAGCGATTTCGCCGGCTCCTCGCACAACTTCTTCCGCTGTAGAGTCGAACTCAGAAGATGGTCGTAGGCGCGCGCAGTTCGTCCGTCGTTTCCCGGCGAGATTTGTCCGGGTCGCTCTCGTCCGGCGGGGACAGCGGCGTGACGCTGCTGTCCGCGCCACCGGGTAGCGGTAAGACGGTCCTGCTTCGGTCGTGGATCGAGGACGCCGGTCTGCGTGACCGCGTCGCCTGGGTGCGTCGATGGCGAGGAGCAGGACGCGCAGCGGTTCTGGGAATTGGTGATCGGAGCGCTGCATGACGCGTCCGGTGGGCTCGTAGAGAGGCTCGAGCCGACGCCGACGCCGACATTCGACGGCGAGGCGGTAGTCGAGCGTCTGATCTCGGAGCTGGGGATGTCGGAGCAGCCGGTCGTGCTCGTGCTCGACGATCTGCACGAGCTTCGATCTCCCGCGGCGCTTCGCCAGCTCGAGCGCCTTCTCTCCCATCGTCCTCGGCTCCTGCGGGTGGTAGTGGCTAGCCGCCGGGATCCCCGGGTCGGGCTGCATCGACTGCGTCTCGCCGGCGAGCTGACAGAGATTCGGGGTAGGGACCTGCGGTTCAGCCTCGAGGAGACACGCGAGCTGCTGACCGCCGCGGGCGTCACGCTTTCAGACGAGAGCCTCGCGCGGCTGCATGAGCGCACCGAGGGATGGGCCGCCGGCTTGCGGCTGGCTGCACTCGCGCTGGCGGGGCACCCCGATCCTGAACGATTCGTGGCCGAGTTCACCGGCAGCGAGCGGACCGTCTCCGACTACCTGTTCGCCGAGGTGCTCGAGCGCCAGCCCGAGGAGGCGCGGCGCCTGCTCGTGCGAACCTCGGTGCTCGATCGCGTCAATGGTGCGCTGGCCGACCTGCTCACGAGTGGCACCGGATCGCGGCGGATCCTCCAGGAGCTCGAGGAGCAGAATGCGTTCGTCGTCGCGACCGACGCGAGCCGTGAGTGGTTTCGCTACCACCGCCTGTTCGCCGATCTGCTCAGCCTCGAGCTCGAGCGGTCCGAACCGGAGATCGTCCCCGAGCTGCAGCGGGCTGCCGCCGCCTGGTACGAGGAGCACGGTCAGGTGGTCGAGGCGATCCGGCACAGCCAATCGGCCGAGGACTGGAGCCACGCGGCCCGTCTGGTCGCCGACCACAGCGCGAGCCTCGCACTCGATGGTCGCTCAGCGACGCTGGAGGCGCTGCTCGATGCGTTCCCTTCAACCGCGGTCTCCTCCGACCCGGAGCTCGCCCTGGCCTTTGCCCGTGGGCAGGCGGCCGCGATCGCGACGCGCTGAGCGCATTCCGCGCCGGCGAACGGCTCGCCGACCCTCTCGCCCCGGAGCACCCGATGCGTGCGGAGGGTCGCGGCATGCGGCTCCACGCGCTCGTGCGGCTCGGCGAGACCGCGCGCTTCGAGGCTGCCCTGGCGGACCTGGACCAAGCGCAGCGCGAAAGCGGTCCAATTTGCACCGCACTCGCGGCACTTCGGCTCGAGGAGAACGACCCGGAGGCGGCCGCCGAGGCGCTCGCACCGTTCCTCGGGAACCCTCCGGCTGCGGGCAATCCCGTCTGGAGCGTGGTCGCTCTCCTCCTGGAAGCGAGGGCTCGGGACGCGCTCGGCGACCTGGGCGCCGCCGAGCGCGCGCTCGAGCGGGCGCTCGATCGCGCCGAGCCCGACGGGCTGCTCTGGCCGTTTCTGCTCTGCCCGCCCTCCGACCTGCTCGACCGCCACAGCAGGTATCGAAGTGCACACGGAGCGTTGATCTCCGAGATTCGGGGGCTGCTGGCCGGATGCGAGCCGAGCTCCTCCCCCGGCGGACCGGAGCCTCTGTGGGAGCCGCTGTCCGAGAGCGAGACGCGGGTGCTGCGCTACCTGTCGAGCAACCTCTCAGCACAAGAGATCGCCGGAGAGCTCGTGCTGTCCGTGCACACCGTCAAGACGCACATACGCCACGTGTACGCCAAGCTCGGCGTCCACGCGCGCGCCGATGCCGTCGAGCGCGCGCGAGCTGCCGGGCTGCTCGCAACCGCCCGGCGGGGGCGCTGATCAGCGCGTGCGGCTAACCACCGGTTTGCAACGGTGAGGGTGTGAGGGGCGCGAGGATGCGTCAGCGCCGGCAGGGGCCGCCCCGCTCTGCGTCGATCCAGTCATACGTATGGCAGACGCGCACGCTTGCCGCTGTCGCCGCGCTCGCTTTCGTCACCGGCGTCTTGTCCGACGTCCTGGCGCCCCACTTCTGGAGTCAGCACCAGCTGCTCGCCGGCCTGACCTCGAGCCTGATTGTCGTGATGCTCACGGTCGCGGTGCTGAACGAAGCCATCGAGTGGCGCAGCCGCAGACAGTGGAGCGTGCTCGCCCAGTACGTGATGCTGCAGCTCGTGCGCCACGCGCGCATCGTCTGGATGGGCGTGGCCGACCTGTCGGGGATCCTTCCTTCTGGAGGTTTGGCGCCGGCGTCCATCGACGCGGGAGCCCGTGCGGTTCGCGAAACGACACGACTGGCGGCCGCGGTCAGCGCCCTGGTGACCGATCCGGACAGACGGCCTCTCCTCCAGGACGCGATTGTCCGGATGGTCGAACACAGCGACGATGTGCTCGGCCGGTGGGCAGGAGTGATGCTGAACACGAACGCCTACGCAGAGCTCATCGACCGCCACGTCGAACTGGCCTCGAGCATCGCGTGGGTCGAGAGCTTGCTCGACACCTTCGAGCCACCCGCGGACGCGCGCCGCAGGCGCCGGGCTCGGGCTCATCCGGCGGTTCAGTTCGAGGGGCAAGTCGACGACGCGGCACTGGCCGAGCGGCTCGTCGGGATCGCGCAGCTCGCCGAGCGCCTCGACGCCTCGACGCTGGAGCCCGCCTCACGGCTAGTGCCGCGCGAGTGGTGGAGGACGCGTCTCACGACGGCAGGCTCCAGTTCGCCCTCCACGCTCGCAACGGAATCGCCAGCGACGTGACCGTCGGCGGCGCGTGAAACCCGCGCGCCGTTACCCGCTCATGATCAGACCTTCGCGACGTTCGAGGGTCGGCGCTCGCGCGCCACGGCGGCGCGCAGGACGGGGCCAACCTCCGTGCCCCACCGTTCGATCGCGTGAGCGTCGTTGCCGATGAGGATGAGCACGCTGATCCCGCGCTCGATCACGAGCGGCACGAGCTGCTGGGCCCAATCCTCGGCTTGGCCATGGACCATCCCCCGGCCTGGGCGGCCGAAGGTTCCATGGAAGTCGAAGATACGGCGGATCTGACGCGGATCGCGTCCTGCTTCGGTTGCGGCTTCGTCGACCATGCGGTTTCCCTCTGCCAGCTCGCGCTCGACGTCGGTCATCCACGCAGCGCCGGTGATCCAGCCGTCGGCGTTGCGCCCGACCAGCCGTCGGGCGACCGGTCCCTCGGCGGGACCCGGAGCGAGATCGGGTGGGCCAGCTCGGGGCCGCGCAGCGCTCCAGGTATGCGGTAGTGCTCGCCGTCGAGGTGAACCCGGTCGGGAGCGCTCGTGTCCCAGATGCCCTGGATGATCCCGATCGCCTCGCTGAGCGCGCGGATCGACTCGGGCCGCGTCCGCCGCGGGCCGCCCATCGCTTCGATCTCGGGCGCGACGTGGTAATCACCGGGGCCGAGGCCGAGTTCCAGGCGCCCGCCCGACAGGAGGTCGAGGCTCGCCGCGGCCTTGGCCAGGTAGGCGGGATGGCGGCTTGGCAGGTTGAGCACGTAGCCGGATAGGTGCACCCGCTCGGTTCGGGCGGCGACGTAGGACATCAGCGTCCAGGTGTCGAGGAACCCGGGGTTGTACGGGTGATCCATGAACGTGACGAGATCAAGGCCGGCGCGCTCAGTCAGCTGCGCCAAGCCGACCACGTCCTGGGGCCGCTGGTTCTGGGGCGTGATGAATGTTCCGAGGATGAGGTCGTGCCCGTAGTCGGTCATGACGCCTCCCCCGCGGTGGCGTGCTCGAGCGTTGTGCCCGCCGGGGCGCCGGCGGGCGGGATTACCAGCAGCGGGCGGTGTGCATGCTGAAGGACGTGGTTGGAGACGCTGCCCATGAGCGCGCGCGTCCCGGCGAGGCTGCGAGCTCCGAGGACGACCAGGTCGACGTCGAGCTCGTCCTCTTCGGCGATGATCGCGTCCTTGACGTCACGGTCATCAGCCGCCCAGCGAGGGCGGGCGTTGAAACCGTGCTCCCGGGCGATGCGTGCGCCGTGCTCGGCCAGCTGTCGGGCGTGATGCTCGGATCGCTCGTCCGTCTCGGAGACGCTCGTCGGCGCGGAGAACCGGCCGCCGAACCTGGTGGCGTGCAGTGCCTCCACGATCAGCGGCTCCCAGACCGACAGTACGATTGCTTCCATGTCAGGGCGTCCGAGGAGCTGGCCGGCCGCGGCGATCGCGGCGTCGGCGCTCTCGGACCCGTCGTATGCGAACAGGATCTTCATTGGATCTCCTCGGTCTTCGGTATGGAGTCACCGCGCGTCGGCGGTATGGAGTCACCGCGCGTCGGCGCCGCGGGCGCTGTCACGCCCCGGCGCCTCCAACGCGATCGTGTTGCCGGCGGTGTCGCGGGCGAGATAGACGCCGTCGCGCGCTTCGACGTGCTCGAGCCTGCCGACAGTCTCGTCGAGCCGAGCTGGTGATTCGAAGCGGAGCGTGTAGTGATCCATGCCGGCCATGTGCGGCGGGCGTGGCGGGAGGCCAACGCCGGTCCAGGTGTTGAGGGCGACGCGGTGCACGCGGTAGTCACCCGTGCCGAAGTCGCCGTAGCCAATCACCGGGACGTAGTTGTTCGGGATGAGGCCGAGCTCGTCGCGGTAGAAGGCGTAGGCCGCGGCGAGCTCGGGCACCTTGAGGTGGACGTGCCCCACCCTGGTGCCGCTCGGCAGCGATCGCGGGAGGTCGCCGGCCGGCAGCTTGGCTAGCACCGCATCGATGTCGAGCGGCTCGAGGCCTTGGCGCCTGCGCCCATTGGCGTCGATGATCTCGGGGTGCTGCTCGGTCTCCGGCCAGCTGATGCTCGTGACCCGCTCGACCAGCTCGACGGTCAGCTCGAGGTCGATCCCGTCCGGGTCTGCGAGGTAGATCGACTTCGCAACCACGTGGTCGGTCGTGGAGTGCGAAGCGCGAGTCTCCATCAGCCGGGCGAGCAGTTGTGCGAATGCGGCCTCGTCGGGGAGGTTGATCGCCAGGTGGTAGAGGCCGCTGTAGCCGCGGCGCACCGGCGGGTGGCAGTCGGGCGCAGGACGATCAGCGGCTCTCCGCCGACGCCCAGCTCGAGGGTGTCGGCGTGCTCGGTGACGTCGTGCAGGCCGGCCACGTCGCGCCACCAGACGAGCGAGCGATCGCGGTCCACCACGTCGAGATGGACCGGGCCGAAGCTGAGCGACTCGGGCGTGGAGCTCGTCCGCTCCGCCGATCCGGGGGTTGAGGTTGCGATGTTCATGGTCGTTTCTCCTTGCTGATGTCGTTGGCTATGCGTGGGCGGGGCTTGTCTGCCCCTGGGCCATCTGGAGGTGGGCGCGGCTGTCGCGCGTGCGGATCAGGACCAGGGTCGCGATCACGCCGAGCGCCGCGATCACCCGCACCGCCGAGGAACGCGCTCTGGAATCCGTGCGTCAGCGCTTGCGGGACGCTCGCGCCGGAGCGCAGGAGGTGATCCGTTCGGGTGGCCGCGACCGTCGAGAGGATCGCCAGGCCGAGCGCGCCTCCGAACTGCTGAGTGGTGTTGATCAGACCGCTGGCGAGCCCCTGCTCCCGCTCCGGCACGCCGGAGACGGCGGCGATCGTCGAGGCGACGAACCCGAATCCGAGCCCTGTCGCGCCCAGCAGCGACGCGCCAAGGATGTCCCCCAGGAAGCTGCCGTGGACCGCGATGTGGCTGAACCAGAACAGCCCGCCGCCGAGGATCGCCATCCCGGCCGCGAGAATCGGCTTGAACCCGACCCGGCTCACGAGCTGGGCGCCGATCCCCGATGCGATCGTGGTCGTCGCCGCCAGGGGCAGGTAGGACAGCCCGGCGTGGATCGGGCTGTAGTGCAGCACCTGCTGCATGTACAGCGTGATCAGGAAGAACATTGAGAACAGCGAGGCGCCGAGCAGAAGCCCCACGACGTTCGCGCCAGTGAGTGTGCGCAATCGGAAGATCCGGAACGGGACGAGCGGCGCCGTGGAGCGCTGCTCGATGACGACGAACGCCGCGATCAGCACGGCTGCGCCCGCCAGCAGGACGATGATCTTCGGCGAGCCCCAGCCAGCGGTGCCGGCGTCGAGCACGGCGTAGGCGAGCGTCGAGAGGCCGGCGGTGATCGTGACCGCGCCGGCCAGGTCGAAGTGACGCCTCGCCCGTTGCGCGCGGCTCTCGGGAATCAGCCCGGGCGTGAGCCAGAGCGCGATCAGCGTCACCGGCACGTTGACCCACAGCACCCACTTCCAGCTCAGACCGGAGGTGAGGATCCCTCCCAGCAGTACTCCGGCCGCGCCCGCTGCGCCCGAGACCGCGCCCCACACGCCCAGCGCCCGGTTGCGGTCGGCGCCGTCGGTGAACAGCGTGGTCACGATCGAAAGCGCCGCCGGTGAGATGAACGCCGCCCCGAGCCCCTGTCCTGCGCGGGCGGCGATCAGCTCGCCCCGCGTGGCCGCAAACCCGGCCGCCAGCGAGGCGATGGCCACCGCCGCCAGCCCGGCCATGAACACGCGCCGGCGACCAAGGAGGTCCGCTGCGCGGCCGCCCAGCAGCAGGAAGCCGCCGAAGGCGATCAGGTACGCGTTGACAACCCACGGGAGGTCCGTGTCGGAGAAGTGCACGCCCCGGCCGATGCTCGGCAGGGCCACGTTGACGATCGATGCGTCGAGGACGACGACGAACTGGGCGACCGTGAGCAGGATCAGCGCGATCCACCGCCGGTCGAGCCCGTCTCTTGTGTCGGTCATGTCGATAGCTCCTTTGGATTGGAACTAATCGGAAAGCGGATTCCGATTTCCGCTATTATACGGAAGTATATTTCCGCTTGTCAACCCACCGGAGCTGGCCATGGGAAACTTCGAAGCGTGAGAACCATCGACGAGACCAAAGGGCGCCGGGCGGACGCCCTGCGCAACCGCGCCGCGGTGCTCGAGGCGGCCGCGCGGTTGTTCGCCGAGGAAGGACTCGAGGCCCAGATGCCCGACGTCGCGCGCGCCGCCAACGTCGGCGTGGGAACCGTCTACCGTCACTTCCCCCGCAAGGACGACCTCGTGGCCGCCTTCGTCGCGGCCCATTTCGAGCGCATCGCCCAGAAGGCGCGCGAATGCCTCGAGATGGCCGACCCGTGGGACGGAATCTGCGAGTTCATCCGCTACTCCGCCAAGATCCAGGCCACCGACCGCGGCCTCACCGAAGTGACCGCCACCCTGCCAGAGCTGGCCGCGGCCGCGGCCGAGGCGTCGGGGCTCGCCGAGCTGACCGACCAACTCGTCAAGCGAGCTCAGAAAGCCGGTGCGCTGCGCGGTGACCTCAGCTGGGAGGACATCCCGATGATCGTCTGCGGACTGGGGCCCACCACCCAACAGATGGCCGGACCCGCGACCGGACGCTGGCCACGCCTGGTCGAGATCATCATCGACGGGCTGCGCGCCCCCGGCAGCGTCAAGCTGCCCCGTCCACTCCGAAGCTGACCGACGCCGGCCACGGAGCCACGCACCCAAGCACCGCGCAGATGCCCGTGGATTCTGGACAACCGACGAGGTGGGCCTTTGCACGCCCCGTAGCCTCGGTGCGACCGGGGTGAGCCGTCATCGCACGAAGCGTGCGAGCTCGCCGGTCACACCGCGCGGACCCGCGAACCCGTGGCGCCGCTGGCCGCAGCATCTCGCTACGCCGATCGCCGGACCCTCCGCTTGGCGGTAGCGCCGCGCGATCATCACCAAAGACGTTTGGCTGAACCTAGTCCGTCGCCAGGGCGCCACGATCGATGTCAAGCCGGCGGGCCGACGAGGGCTCTCGGGCAAAGGAACTGAGTCAGGGTCTGTGGAGTAGAAAGAGATAGAAGGGGACCATCGATGGCTGAGCTGTGAGCTGCGCCCTGGACCGGCGTCGATGGCTGGACTTGCGTGGCTCGTGAGGGTTGGGCCGGCACCGTTGGATGCATGGAGGTCCGTGATGGGCTGGTGTTCGAGCGTGGCTAGCTCACACGCGCGACGGCTGGAACGCCAAGCGTGGCTGGAGCGCCATCGCATGACACGTGGCAAAGGCTCGCTGCTCGTGGCCACCCGCCGCGGCGTCCGGATGTCCGGGCTCGCCGTCGGGGCCTGACGGCGGCCCGGAGTTGGGATCCGTGGCGGAATTGGTGTAAAAGATTCCGCCGAATCCCTGGCCGATCACGGCCGAAATGCATCGCTTGCTGATGGTCGCCGTGGATGAGCGCTGTCGTATCTGATACGGAAGTTCGACCGACATGGCAGGCGGTCCCGCAGCATTAGGCTGACAGGGCGATGTGGTTCTCGCCGAAGGCGGATTTCACGGCTGGCGCGGTAGTGGCCGCGGTCGGAGTGCACACGCTGCAGCATGTGCACCCCGGCAGGAGGTGGTCATCGGTTCGCTGCCAGTCCTAGTGGGCGCTCATCGGTTTGTGGAACGAGATGCGCCGGATTCATCCGGGCTCAGCTGCGCAGCTCGAAGGACATGATTGTCGCGCGCCAGTGGGTTACGGGCCAGCCGGTAGTTCCCCAGCGGACCGCGCCGCGGTTGGGTACTAGGACGCTGCCGAGAGCCCGGTAGTCGTGGTAGTCACCGACCCCTAGTCGGTTTGGAACTGGCCGGCAGCCGACGCGTTGCTACCTTTCCCCCACGCCAGAAGGCGAGCGCCCCTCGCTTGCTCGCGATCTCAGGTCGTGAGTCGCACGGGGGTGAACGCCAGAACGCGAGCAAGCGTCTCGTAATGCCGGTCGACGTGGAGCACGGCCGCTTGGTGTTGGTGGGCGCACGCGGCGATCAGGAGGTCGGGGATCGGTACACGATGCTGACTGCGCGTCGCGAGCTCACGCTGAGCGGTCAACGCGGTCGCGATCGTCTCGGCGTCGACTCGGAGCTGATGGAACGTGTCTAACTCGATCTCGAGCTCCTCGTAGGAACGAGCGGAACGGGCGCTGTAGAGCATCTCGAGTCTCGTGATCGCGCACAGACACGGCTCCCCGTACGCGTCGTCGATGCTCGCGCCGCGCACGAGCGCCGACTTATCCAACAGCAACCAGCGCCGCTCGCGAGACCCCGTCAGCCCCACGCCTCATCGGAAAGCAATAGATCGACGTCAACCAGCGACGGAATCCGCTCAAGCGCCAGCGCAACCCGGCCGCGCCGATCACGCGCAACCGTCGCGACCTCAGCGCTGGCAAGCGCGTGATGTCCTTCCTCCGCGAGCCGGAGCAGCAGCTGCTTGCGGTCAGCGACATCGGGCCAACGGCGCGCCGCCGCGTCCAACAGCTCCGCGAGATGCCCGGTATCCGTCATCGTGTATCGAGGCTTGGTCGTTGGCACGGGACCGAGTGTAGCACCCAGGCTCAAGAGGTGCGACACCTTTACCACCGCCCGCCCACCTCCAACCGCGGTCCCCTGCACATGCCAGGATTGCGTGCACCGAGCGGGCACGAACGTACAGCCTGCAGGGAAGTGTTCCACCATCCCGCCATCCCCCATAGATGCGCGCAATCGCGTCCCGACGACCCCTTCCGAACAGACCAATTTTGGACGCGAACTGGACGCGCACGAGCGCGACTGGCCCGCACCCCGAGCGCGAAAAACCCAACGAATTGCAGGCAAAGCCCTCTGTCGGACTCGAACCGACGACCCCTTCCTTACCATGGAAGTGCTCTACCAGCTGAGCTAAGAGGGCGTTTGCAGGGATTTCCGGGCTTTTCGGCCTCCGCTGGCCTGTTTCGGGCTGCACGGGGGCTGCAAAATCTCGGTCGACCGCTGCTCCGGGCAAGCGTAGCCGACGTTCCCGCCGCGTGAAAGCAATCCGGTTGACGGGCTCGAACACGGGGCTCACGCAGCCCGCAGCTGTCGACGCCTACCGGCCGGAGCGAGCGTCCGGGCAAGGACTCGCTCCTCTACCGCCGGCTTTGGGCCCTCATCCTCAAGGTCCTCGATCGCAAACGAGTAGTTGCGCTCCAGCATCTCGACGCTGGTGCCGCACTGCTTCGCGATCGCCTGCCGGTCCTCGCCCGCACGGATGCGAAGCGAGATCATCCCCCGGCGTAGCGAATACGGCGTTGCGCCGATGATGTCGCTGTGCTCCTCCGGCCACTCCTCCGCGACTCTGCGAACGGCGGGCGTGAAGTATTTGCCCGGCCACTTGTCGGCCTGGCTTCCGCTCATGTGGCCCTCCCGAGCGCCGTGACCGCCAAGGTCGCCGCGCAGGAGGAAGTCGTTAGGAGCGGTCGGGTATCCGGCTGCTGCGAGCGCCGCCTTCCAGGCCGCGAGGTCATCAGCCAGGAGCGCGTCGATCGGCGGCCGCCGGGCCCGACCGGTGGCGCCCTCGGTCTTTCCGGCGTCGAGCGCACCGTAGCTGAGGACCTCACGGACTGTCGCCCGCCGCCCGGCGATGTCACCGAGGGTGAGCGCCCAGATCTCCTGGTTGCGCATGCCGAGGCCGTACTGGACGGAGACCGCCGTGGCGTCGCGGAGCGCGAGGAGCGAGGACCGCTGCTCCAACCTCTCCAACATCACCAGACGGATCCGCTCGACTGCAAGCGGCGAAAGCGCCCACGACGGCAGATCGTCTCGGCGCTTCCCCGGTGAGACATGCCTGATGGCGCCGGTGCCGGCACGACGAGAGGCCCGTCGCATACCCCGGCGCCGCTGCATCGTCAGGCAGCCATTCATCGATAGCGGCCATGAGTCGTCCTCGACAGCCCACGACAGCGCGGAGGAGATCACGGTCCATGCTTTCGCCTCGGTGGAGCGGCTCACGCCGGCCGCGCGCATGCCCTGCACCCAGCGCTTGAGAATGTCGGCGGACCCGAAGTCGACGAGAGGCAGGTGGCCGATGGCGTAGCCACCTTTCTGGCCGAGCGGCGGGATGGCCGGCTCGACCTCCACGATTTCGCCCGTCTTCTTCATGAGTTGCTCGACGGGGTTGCCGATGATGTGGCGTGAGGCGATCGAGCGATACGTGTCCCAGCTGTTGCGGGCGAGTCCGCCGGTCGAGTCGGGATGGGCGTCGGTCGCTAGCCAGTCGAGAATGAGCTCACCGATGGGCGTGGTGTCCGGCTGCACCTCGGGCGCATCGGATCCAAGCAGGAATTCGCGGAGCCGGTTGCGGCGTTCCGCGTCGACGTAGTCCTTGGCCCAGGTTTCCGCTGCCGTCTTGGTCTTGAAGCTCTTGGACCGGACGCGCCCCTCGTGGTCTCGGTAGCCGAGTTGCCAGGTCTTGCCGCGCCGCCCCTCGTACGGCCAACCTCCGTGCTTTTTCCATGGTTCCCGCATAGCTCGATGCGTCTACCGTGCAAGGTCCGTTTTCGAGCGCCGACCGCGCAGCGCGTCTTTGGAGAGATCGAAGCGGAGCTGACCGCCGAGCTTCGATGCGCGCGCCACCCCATCGGCCATCCTGGTCGCCTTTCGGGCTTGCGGCGACTCCAGGGGAGATGTGGCGGGAGCGGTCGGCTGCAGAAGCTGCCCGTGCACCCACGCGAGAACGTCCTGGTTGTCTAGGAGCACGGCCCGCGATCCCCGTCGGCGATACGCGATCAGCGCACCAGTGGCGTAGGCGCGTCGCACTGTCTTGACCGAGCACCGAGCGATCGTCGCCGCCTCCTCGGGGGTCAGGAGGGTCGGGCTAGCGGCGGCCATAGCCCGTCTCACCTGTGCTCATGATGGCTTCGCCGACCGCCGAAGCCACCTGCGATTGCTTTCTTTCCAACAGCCAGTCGGTCAGGTCATAGCCGTCGTTCCGGTCAGACGCGAGGTCGAGCACGCGGACGCCACTGAGCGACGAGAGGTCCCTGCAGATCGCTGCCGCGGCTGCCCGTCCCTGCTCGTCGCAGTCCATGATGACCGTCACCTCCCGTCCTGCAAGGAGCTCGGCCCACGCACGTCTCCAGCCGTCCACGCCGGGGACCGCGATCGCGGGTAGGCCGCGGGAGCGGGCGGCGATCATGTCTGGCTCGCCCTCCACGAGGAGCACTTGGGTGGAGGGTTCGGCGGCGGGGTGCGGCAGCAACGCCCGGCGTGAGCCGGCGGCGGCGAGCATTTTCGCCTCGCCCGGCTCCGGCCAGGGTCGGTAGCGCAGCAGCCCGATGAGCTGGTGCTCGTCGTCGCGGACCGGGATGGTGATGCGGCCGCGGTCGACTCCGAGCTCGAGCTCGAGCATCGTGGCGTAGAGCCAGCCCCGCGCCCGGGCGAGCTTGGCGATGAGGTCGGTGTCGACGACGAGGGTGGCTTGCCAACGCTTGATGTCCTCGCTGATGGGACGCAGCGGCGTGCGTGGAGGCTGGGCAGGCCGCGTGGAGATGGAGCGGGGACGGGGTCCGCGGTTGGCGTTGGCATGCCGGTACGCCCGGTGCTCGGTGAGTCGGAAGGCGACCATCAGGTCGATCGCCGCCCGGTCGGAATAGCCGCGTGCCGTGGCGGCGTCGAAGGCACCGCCTTTGGCGCCGCAGGCGTGGCAGTGCCAAGCGCCGTGTTCGAGGTTGACTGAGCAGGACGGGTCGCGGTCCCCGCGGCGGTGTGCCTCGGGGTCGGCGAAGCAACGAACCGAGGCCTCTGTGCGTTGCCCATCCGGGCAGCTCGATACCGAGCGCTTGGTAGTACCCGCGGATGTCGGCGCCGGGGAGCGTGAGCGTCATCGTTCGCCCCCTGTGTCGCTGGGGAGAGCCGGCGTGATCCGCTTGTACAGGTGGCAGGCGGTGATCCAGCGCTGGAAGTAGTACGTCTCGAAGACGTGGGGTAATTTCGCTGGCCAGCGGTCGACGTCCCAGAAGTGCGCCGCCCATCGCATGGCCGCGCCTTCGCTTGAGGACCAAGCGCGGCGACGGTCCTCGTGCTCGGTGATTACGGGAGCGATCGACTCGTCGCTGAGCACGTCCTGCGCGAGCGCGAGCCACACGTGGTCGCAGCCGGTGAGCAGGTAGAGGGCTGCTTGCCACTCGCCCATGTCGGCTGGGTAGAGCAGCAGGGCCTCGGCGAACGCGGGATCGCCCGCGCGGAGCTGGTCGAGCCAGACATTGAACTGCTGTGCGCGGTCACGTGAGCGGGCGAGCAGATCCTCGAGTGGCTCGTCGTCATGCAGCGGCACGGTCGTCCTGCCTTTCGGTGAGGTAGATGACGCTGTCGGAAAGGTCGTCGGCCGCCTCGGCCCATTCGGGTGTCCGCATGGCGATCCATGCGAACTCGCCGCCGAGCAGGGGCACCTCGTGCTGCGCGCGCGAGGTCCACCGGGACAGTTGGTAAAGGGTGAGATCGCCGCGCCACATTGCCGCCACGCGTTCGGCCGGGCTCATTGCCCACAACGCGGCCTGCTGCTGCTCGCGCGCTTCGCCGACGGGGATGTTGAGCGCCAGTGCGGTGCGGCTGACGGTAGGGGTGGCCTGCCGGGGCATCGTGGTTCCTTGCGGGTCGGGGGCTTGGTCAGGCCCCGTCCGCCGGCGCGAAGCGTCGGCCACAATCGGGGCGGCCAGGCCACCGACCCGCCGGATTTGTGACGTGGTCGCTGCGGCGCTCATCGCCGGCTGCTCTCAGCATCGGGTTCCGGCGACGGCGCGGTCGACGTGGCTTCTGACTTGCACTCCCCGGCGAGCTCGTAGGAGCGGACGACGGTGAGGTAGGCGTGCTCGGCGAGCCGGCCGATCGGGTCGGGGCCTACGGGCCAGTGCGGCGCATCACTGAGTGGTGCGGCGTTGATGATCTGCCGGACGATTTGTTCGCGGCTGATGTGGTAGCGGGCGGCGAGCAGATCGAGCTCTTTGATCGTGGCCAGTGGCAGGTCAAGCCCGACCTGTCGGCTCGGGCATCTGCTGGGCAGCACGGCGAGGATGGGAGAGGTGTCTGTCATGGCGGATCTCTTGTGGAGGCGCTGACCGGCAGCGAGACACCCCCCGGGCTTGGGGGGTGTCCCGTGGATTCGGGCTGCTCAGAACGCGCTGTCGTCCTCCGCGCCGACGCCGGCGGCCACTGCCGTTTCCTGCTCTTCGGCCTCCTCGCGCTTGGGGCCATCGAGGAACATCACGTTGTCGGCGATGATCTCGACGCGCTGGCGCGAGCTGCCGTCCTCGGCGGTCCACTCGCTGTGGTTGAGGTGGCCGGTGAGGGCGATCAGGCGGCCCTTGCGCAGGTACTTGCCGCAGTTGACGGCCTGGCCTCCGAAGGCGACTACGTCGAAGTAGTTGGCGCCCTTGTCCTCGCCGTCCTTCCCGCGGCGGCGCTGCACGGCGATGCGCATCTTGCACCGCGTGGAGTCCGTGCTCGGGGTGACGGCGGGGTCCTGGGTGAGCCTGCCGATGAGGTTGACCGAATTGATGCTGCTCATGTGATCCCTCCTTGTGGGAGTCGGTTGGTTGACGAGATCCCGGCAGCACCGGCGACACGGCCGAGCGGAACCGAGCGCAGCGAGGGGAAGGGAGCGTGCGACCTTGAAGCGACCCGGCCGGGGCCGGTGCAGAATCCGGGTGATAGGCATCCGGCCGATCGCCACACGGCGGTGTCATGCGCTGTGTCGAGACGGTGGCCGCGTCTGTGCGGGGTGGCCCAGGTCTCCAGGCAGGCCGCGCAGGTCAGCAGTGTGAGGATGGCGGCGGCGAGCGGCGCCAACTGGCGGGTGGTGAGGTGACCGGAGCGAGCGACGACCCAGGCGTTGACCGCGAGGGCCAGGGCTGTCCATTCGAATGGCAACTGCGGGAGGTAGGGCAGCAGTCGCCCTTGCCAGCGGCCCAGCTCGAGCCCGACCGGGATGGTGCTGGCGGCAATGAGGGCCGTGACGATGAGGTCGCCGGCATGGCGACCGATGCGGCTCTGCGGGAAGTCGAGCAGTACCAGTAGGAACGGGACGCTGAGGACGCGACGCGTTGTTCTGAACGATCCCGGCCGCGTCGCCGAGGCTGCCGGTGAGAGTGGCGTGCGGACGGGTCGATCCAGCCAGCGCCGGGTCGACGAGCGCGAGTCCAATCCCGAGCGCGGTTAGGCCGATGACCGCGCCCGCGCTGAGCGACGGACGAGACAGCTGCGGGCTTCGGGTCAGCTCTGTGGGGACCATGAGCTGATGACCCATCCGTTGCCGGTGTGCTCGAGTTGGGCGTCGGTGACGTGATCGGTGGGCGGCAGGCCGGCGTAGTCGCCCTGGCCGGTGGTGCTCTCGCGGGTGACGATCACCCACCAGCCGGCCGCAGACCCTTGGCCCGGCGCTATGGCCACGACGGTGCCGGTGTTGGCCACCTGGCTGGCCTGCAGAGTGGTGTCCTGCCCGTAGCTGGCTGCGGCCTGGAGCGCCTGAGCGCGGGCCTCGCCGACGGAGATCGCCGCGAGCTGATTCTGGACGCGGGCGACGGTCTTCGCAGTCCAGTTCATGTCGAGGTTGGCGTAGCGCTCCAGCGCCGCCTGCGCGGTCGGTCTGCCGGCGCCCGCAGCCGGGTTGTTCTGCGCTGCTTGCGCGGCATTCGGGATCGTGCCGCCGCGCTCCGGGGCGGGGTCGGCGTTGGTCTCGGTCGCCGTGGTCGACGTCGTGCTCGTCGACGTCGGGGTGCTGGTCGTTATTGGGTGCTGGCCGGTGTAGGGGTCTGTCAGTCCGCAGCCGGCCAGGATCAGCGCGACGACGAGGGCGGCGGGGAGGCGGAGGTCGATCGGGCGCATCAGAGCCCTGCCGGGTGTCGTTGAACGAACCCGCCATTGCCGGCGGCCTCATCGCCGGCGTATTGGGCGGGGATGATCGAGGCGGGCTGCCAGCGTGGTCCACTGCCGGGGCTGGTCGGCTGGACTGGCGCGTACCAGGCGGTGTCGAGCACGATCCCGGCGACGTCGATGAACGCGTGGGCGCTGTTGGCGTAGACGGTGATCCACTGGCCGGGCCCGGCCTGCCCGTAGCTCTCGAGCTCGGTCGAGTCCTCGGCGTAGTCGCTGAATACGCCGCCACCGTGGAGCACGAAGCTGGTCGATCCCGAGCAGTCGTAGCCGGTGGCCAGCTGGGTGAGTGGCTGGCCGTGCCCGCCGCCGTAGATGTAGGGCTTGTCGATGAGCTGGTTGGCGGCGGCGATCGCGCCCTTCACCGCTCGCGGCGCGTCCTGCGGCGCGGCCGCGAGGCCACTCGGCAGGATCTTCGCGGTCTGGCCGGTCGTCAGCGGCAGCGGCCCCCCAACCGCCGAGCACCCCGCGACCCCACCGCCCGCCGTCGCATGACCCAGGGTGGCGGCCGCGGTCGGGGTGATCTCGCCGAGCAGGCTGCCGGTGCCCGGGTTCGGCGCCGGGGTGACGGTGACGTGTCGGACGCCCCAGGCGTCTTGGGCGGCGCGGCCTTCCCAGTCGTAGATGTCGACGTGGCGGCCGATGATCGCGCCGCCGGTGTCGCCGGCGTAGAAGGCGTGTTGGGTGTCGAACGGGTTGGGGGTGACGTGCGCGAAGCTCTCGAGCGGGATCACCGTGGGGTCGACGGCGATCTCGTACGCGGGCTGTCCGGCGGTGAGGTTCAGGCCGGTGGCGGTGACCCCGCTCCCGTTCATCGCGTCCCACGGCGGCCCGTACGCGGTCGCGATCCACGCGCCCGACCCGACCGGAAACCCGGTCGGCGACGGCGCGATCGAGCGTGCAGGGCGGGTTGCCGGCGCCGGCGAGCAGCACGACCGGGGCGAGCACGATCATGAACCCGACGGCCGGAACCAGCCAGATCAGCTTGGTCCGGCTGCGGCGTCCGAGACGGGACGGTGACGGTCACCGCTCGGCTCCCTGGGGCTGGCGTTGGCGCTCCTGCCAGGCTGGATCGCAGAGCCGGGTGAGCGCCTTCCACGGGTCCCCGCCGGTCTCTCGGAGCGCGGCGTGCCGGAGTGGCTGGTCGAGCTCGGGGTTGGAGCTCGCGATCCAGTACTCGGGCGCGCCGGGAGCGATCCGGATCGCGCCGCGGCCGCGCTTGCTGATCATGTAGAGCGTCGAGTAGCTGCCCTTCTGTGAGGGCAGTGAGGTGATCTCGGCGATGTCGGTGTCGGTCAGCGCGAGCGAGTCGCGGGCGTGCTCGAGGTCGCGCGCGCTCGTTGGGGAGACAGAGCGCGACGGCGTGGTTGCTCAGCATCGAGCGGCCCTGTTCTGAGTCGAAGTCGCGGAAGAACTGGGTGATGAACGTCAGCCACAGCGCGTAGTGACGCGCCCGGCGGGCGTACTCGTTCAGCCACGCTCCCGCTGCGGGCGAGCTGAGCGGCTTCCAGCCCTCCTCGATGATCAGCTGGCTCTTGCCCGCCCATGGGCCGTGCCCGTCGAGCTCGCCGGCGACCCGCGCGCGGCGCAGGCGATGGACGTGCCACTCGACGTAGTCGGCCACCGCGAGCGTCAACGCCGGCGCGAGCCGATCGGACAGGCCGGTGAAGTCGAAGAGCACCAGTGGCGCGTCCTCGGCCACCGTGGTGCGCCGGTCGGCGATGTGCGCGAGCGTCCCGTCCTGGCCGTAGGGGCCGAGGCGCAGCAGCAGCGACTGGAGCTTGTCGGCGTTAGCGCCGGTCAGCTGCCCGCTCGCTGCTGCCGGTCGTGGAGTGCGTCGATCAGCAGCTGCTCGCGCGGCCGCTCCCGGCTCCTCGGCGCACCGCTTGTAGACGGCGGTGATCGCGTCGCGCAGCAGCGCCTCCTCGTCGGCGTCGAGCGTGCGGACGAGGCCTTCGGCGTCGTGCGCTTCGCCGATCAGCAGCGCATGCAGCGCGAGCAGGAACTCGACCTTCTGGTCGGGGACGTGCTCGACGTCGGGGACGTCCCAGGGGCAGATGACCGCGCCGTGCGCGGTTCCGAGCTGCACCCGCCGGCCGCCCGGAATCAGCGACAGGAGCGTGTCGTAGTGGCCGGTGCCGGTGCTGTCGCCGCGATCGTCCGGGGTGGAGCTGCGGTCGGTGATGTAGATCCGCCCGCCTTGGGCGATGAACCGGCACGCCAGCAGGATCGAGGTGACGGTCTTGCCGCCGCCGCCCTTGCCGACGATCAGCGTCAGCGTCGTCGCGAACTGCCGGTCGTAGGGGTCGAGCCGCTCGATCGTGCCGCCGGGATCCGCGGTCCCGAGGATCAGCCCGTCCGGGCACCCGCAGCGGCTGGAGGTGAGCGGGACGCAGTGCGCGATGTTCCGCTGCGCGTAGCGGCGCGTCGCGCGCAGCGGGTCGACGCCGAGCGGGAGCGTGGCGGTGAACCCCTGCAGCGCGAGGTGGCGGCCGCGGACGACGCGGGCGTTGGTGAGCGCGTGGAAGTCAGAGCAGGTCTGCTTGACGATCCGCTCAAAGCTCTCGGCGTTTCCGGACGGGTCGCGGATCGAGCAGTAGATCCCGACCTCGTAGACGGTCGCGCCGACCTGGGCGGCGAGCTCGGCGTCCATCACCGCCGCCTCCTCGAGCGCGTCCTCCTCGTCGGAGCCGACGAGTCGGTCGCGGCGCTCCTTGTAGCGGACCGCGGCCCGCAGCCGCTGCCAGCGTCGGCGCTGGCGGTGCTTCTCGCGCGAGCGGACACCGACGCTGATGTGGACGGCGAGCGTGGCGGGCAGCGGGCAGCTGAGCAGATGCGCCAGCCACGATGGGTCGGTCGCCAGCGGCGGGGTCGCGAGGTGGATCGTCTCCTCCAGCGTCCCGTCGTCGTGGCGCAGCCACGCCGGGTGCTCGCCGATGTCGATCCC
>CAVUPS010000016.1:0-511436 GCA_963743475.1 uncultured Solirubrobacterales bacterium | reverse complement strand
TGCGCTCGGCTTGGCAGGAGCGGCCGCGCTCTCAGCTCCGGCTGCGCAGGCGGGTTTGATCAACCTGAGCCCGTGCAGCCTTTCCGCACTGAGCCAGCCATTCGCGCCGTGGGGTGATTGGTCCCTCTACGAGCTGGCGCCGGGTGGTGACTTTGAGAGCTCGCTGTGGACTCTGAGCGGCGGCGCGCAGATCGTGTCCGGTAGCGAGCCGTTCGCGGCAACTGGGACGCTTGGATCCTGGTCGCTGTCGCTGCCGGCCGGTGCATCCGCCCAGTCGCCGCTGACCTGCGTCGACGCGGCGTATCCATCGGTGCGGCTGTTCATCGCCGGGACCGGAACGCTCGCGGTAGCGGTCGTCTACGACAACCTGGCGATTCCCGCCGGGGTCTCGGTTGCCGGCGGCGCCTGGCAGCCGACTCCGGTGATGATCACCGCCAGCCAGGTGTTGCTGTTGGGCGTGCTGTCGGGCGGGACCGCCCAGGTCTCGCTCCGGCTCACAGCCCTGACCGGAAGCCCGCAACTTGATGACGTGTTCATCGACCCGTGGAATCGCGGCTGACAGCGACGGACGGTTCGGGTACATGTGGTTGATTGCCGACATCGTCTCTCAAACCCTGCCCTTGGCGCGAGCACCGACAGCGAAGAGGCAGATTGACTCCTACGAGACTCCAGTCGCCGAGAGCCTGCTGCTCTTGGGACGGAAACGCCACTCTGAGAGCGGCCAGATTCGTCGACGGCTGCTGATCACGGAGGCGGCGACGGCCGCAGTGTTCATCGCGGCTGCCGGTTCGCTGGCGGCGCTCGGCTCGCCGGCGCGCTCGTTCTCGCTGTCGGCCCTCGCGGTGACGGTGGTTGCGTACCTCGTGGCCGGGCGCGTACGGTACCCGGTCGGCAGCGCGTGGACGGCTCCGACGCAGCTTGTGTTCGTGCCGATGCTGTTCGTGCTGCCAACGCCGTTCGTCCCGTTGATCGTCGCGGTGTGCTCACTCGCAGACCAGTTGCCGCGCGCGGTTCATGGGCGTTTGGCGGCGACGCGAGTGTTGGCACGCATAGGGGACAGCTCCTACTCGCTCGGCCCGGCGCTCGTGCTCGTGCTCTTCGACGGCCAAGACCTCTCGTGGGAGCGCTGGCCTCTGTTGCTGCTCGCCTTCCTCGCCCAGATCGCGTTCGACGCCGGCGCGGGGCTCGGCCGCACCTGGTTTGCCGAGCGGCTGCCTCCCTCAAGGCAGCTGCCGATGTTGTGGCTGTATCTCATCGATGCGTGTCTGTCCTGCATCGGCCTCCTGATTGCGGCATCGGCGGTCAAGCAGCCGGAGCTGGTGCTACTGGCCGCGCCGCTCGTCGGCTTGCTGTGGCTGCTCGCACGCGAACGCCAGCAGCGCCTGCAGCTGGCCGTCTCGTCGAAGTACACGTCGGAGTTCTTCTCCAACATGTCTCACGAGCTGCGCACACCGCTCAACAGCCTGTTGATACTCGCCAGCCAGCTGAAGGACAATCCCGAGCACAACCTGACCGAGCAGCAGGTGCAGTACGCCAGCGTGATCCACTCCGCGGGCACCGACCTGCTGCGATTGCTCAACGACATTCTCGACCTCGCGAAGGTCGAGTCGGGCACGGTCACGCTCGAGATCGGCGAGCTGCGGCTGGACGAGCTCCAAGACGCCCTCGAGCGCGACTTCGGCCCTGTCGCTGACCAGAAGGGCGTGGCGTTCTCCGTGGAGCTAGAGAGCGGCCTTCCGCCGACCATCGTCACCGACCCCGGCCGCCTTCGCCAGGTGCTGAACAATCTTCTCTCCAACGCTTTCAAGTTCACGGAGCAGGGCGAAGTGAGCGTGCGTATGAGCCGGGCGGACAGCGGATGGAGGCCGGAGAACGACAAGCTCGGCCGCTCGGGTGCGGTGATCGCGTTCGGCATCGCCGACACCGGGATCGGCATCACGGCGGAGACGCAGCGGCGTATCTTCGAGGCGTTCGCCCAGGCCGACGGCACAACGGCCCGCCAGTATGGAGGCACGGGACTGGGTTTGTCGATCAGCCGAGAACTGGTACGGCTGTTCGGCGGCGAGATCGCCCTCACCAGCACGCCCGACCAGGGCAGCACGTTCACGGTGTACCTCTCGTCGGCTCCCGACGGTCACGCCGGCGCGGCGGCCCCTCCGGCATCCGAGGCTCCCGACTCGCAGCCGCCACCCCCGCCCCAACATTCGCCTGACCCCCGCCTCACGGGCATGAAGGCCCTGATCGTCGACGACGACTTCCGCAACATCTTCGCCCTCACCACGCTGCTGGAGAACGGTCACGTCGACGTGGTCTCCGCGGAGAGCGGCCCGGAGGGCATCGCGATCCTCGAGCGGATGCCGGACATCGACATCGTGCTCATCGACATCATGATGCCGGTCATGGACGGACACGCGACGATCCGAGCGATGCGCAACCTGCCGGCGGGTCGGGACCTCCCGATCCTCGCCGTCACGGCCAACGTGACCCCCGGGGAGCGCCAGCGGTGCATCGACGCAGGCGCCTCCGACTACATCTCCAAGCCGATCGAAACCGACAAGCTCATGCGCGTCCTCGGCCAGTGGCTCTCGGCCGCCGCGCCAGCGGGACCGTCGCCGACCGGGCTTCGATGATGGCGAACCACGGGCCAGTCGACGCTCCAGGCGCGGCCGCGCCGTCTGCGATCCTGCTCGTCGACGACGATGCCGCCAAGCGTCCCGTGGTTCGGCAACTCGCGGCTCCAAGCGCGGAGCTGTGGAAGCTCGCGCAGGCATGGTAGGCGGCGAGAGCATTCATGGGTTGCCGGTGAGAGCCCAATCAGTCGTTCCGTCATGCGCGACGGCGCGGTCGGCGCGGGGCAGCTCTATGATCGACGCGCTGCCGTTCTCGCCGACACGCACGCCCGCAACGCCGAGCGGTCCGTCCGCAGCCGCCGGCACCGCCCGAGCTGCCAACCGCCGCCTGGATCAACAATTCCGCCACGAACGAGGCGGCTCAATAAGTTCCCGCGCGAAGCGTCTCACCGTGCTTGACAGGCTCCGGGGCGCCAGTCCCACACGATCGGTTTCGCGAAACCAAGTGCCGGGGCGCGTGATTCCTTAGGCGACGTTCCGATCGCGATGGGCGAGGGTCAGGAGCTGCGCCGTCGAGGTCTCGCCACCGCAGCGTCCGAACCGATTCCGCGTAGGCACGTGCGGGGTTCTGCACGCCGAGGTGCTGGCCCTGCAATCGGCGAGAAGCGTGTGTCGGACCAACACTCGGACGCCGGCTTTCGCGACCGAATGCGTGCCGGCCGCACGCCTGCTTCGTGACGCCGACGCCAACCAAGGCGGCGCGGCCGCGCTTGTGCTTTCGCCGAGAACCGGGCGTGCGCGGCCCCGGCGTGGCGCTACGCTTTTGCCTTCGCGGCGGTGCGGGCCGGGCTATCGCAAAGGCGATGTTGCGATAGCGGTCGACCAAGCTCTCGAGCTGCCCAGCAAGGCCTCAGCGCCGGAGCAGCCGAACCGACGCTGATCGATCGGGTAGGCGCCGGGCTCACCCCGGCGCCCCCCACACCACCGGACGTGCGGGTCCGCATCCGGCGGTTCGCTTGGCATCCCAGAAACTGCGGTAGGGCTCCCTGAACCCCTTCAGGCCCTGGCCGGCCCAGTAGGCGTTCGGCAGCGCCCGGGTAAGGATTGGGGAGCCTGAGACGCGCCAGTAACCCTTGCGCGAGTACGACCACTCAGTGGCCTCCTGCGCGCGGATTCCCAGCGCGATCAGTCTGCGCCGCTTAGTTTTGGGGCGCGTCCATTCCTTCCAGCGAACCTGCCTGAGCCTGCGTCTGAGCCATTCGTCGAGCCCCTCGAACACCGAGGGCGTATCGGCCAGCGCGTAGTACGCCGTCCAGCCGACCGTGTAGCGGTTGATCTCATCGATCCGCTGCTCCATCGAGACGCCCCATTTCCGCGAGGTCAGCTGACGCAGGCGATCCTTGGCCCGTGTTCGGGCGCTCGGGTCGATCCGCACCCTGACCTCGTGCTCGCGACCGAAGAACCGGAACCCAAGCAGGCGCCGCTTCTTGGCGAGGTCGACCGCCGACTTCTGACGGCTGACCGTGAGTTTGAGACGTCGCTCGACATAGCGCGTGATGCTCTCCATGACGCGCTGCCCCGCCCGCTCGCTGGCGACGTACACCCGCACGTCGTCCGCGTAGCGCACGAAGCGATGCCCGCGCCGCTCCAGCTCCCAGTCGAGGTCGTCAAGCATGACGTTCGAGAGCAGCGGCGAGAGCGGCGACCCTTGCGGGGTCCCCTCCTCGCTCGCATGCGTTAGTCCGTCAGCCATGACGCCCGCTTCCAGGTAGCGCCGGATCAGCCTGAGCACCCGCTTGTCGTGGACCCGTCTTGCGACCCTCGCCATCAGCGCGTCGTGCTGAACCCGATCGAAAAACGAGTCGAGATCAAAATCGGCGCACCACGCTGCGTCATCGTTGATGAACTGGCGAGCCCGCTCGACAGCGTGATGCTGCGAGCGCCCCGGGCGATACCCGAAGCTATGGGGATGGAAATGGGGGTCGAAGATCGGCGTAAGCACCTGCGCGATGGCCTGGCAGATCAGCCGATCCACCACAGCCGGCACCCCCAGCTTCCGCTGACCACCCGAGGGCTTGGGGATCATCACCCTCCTGACGGGCAGCGGACGGTAGGTGCCCGCGTCAAGCGCTGAGCGGACCTCCGGCCAATGCTCAAAGAGCCACGGCCGCAGTTCCTTGGTGCTCATCCCGTCGATGCCTGGGGCACCGGCGTTCTGCTCGACGCGTCGGAGCGCCTCGGCGAGATTCTCGCGGGACAACAACTGCTCCCACAAGCTCGCCTCGGCGGGGTGAGGCGCGGTGTCGCCGGGCGCCGGGGATGGACTGTGCTCTGGCCGGGAACCTTCGGGCTTCACCCTCCGGCCCTCCCGCCCAGGCCCCTTGCGGGGTTGGCTGCCTTCAACGTCCATCCCACGAGCACGAGCGTCCTGCATCTCGGCTTCGCGTTCAGCCCTTCCCAGCGATCAACGATCCCGCTGGTACTACGGCGTCTGCTGACTTCTCCACGGCGAGCGACACCCTCGCGGACGCCGCCGTCTCGCACCACCCCGCGAACCAACCGTCGGACGGGGCATCTGGGACACCCGTGGAGATCTCCCCGGGTAAGGCCAGCAACCTTCATCGCACACCCACCGCGTCTACGCAACGGCCCCTTGATGACAACGGGCTTCGCCGTAACCGGCCAGCTCGCCCGGACCGCCCCGCCTCATACGCGCAGCCCGTCGCCGCGATGGCGACGCGCCATGTGTTCCTAGGGTCGCGATTTCGCCTCCGGCTTCCTTCCCACCCCGCCTCACGACGACGCAGTTGCCCTTGGCTTGTGGTTGGTGTCATCTCCTCCACGGGGGACTTGCACCCCCGAGCTGCTGGTCATGCCGGGCGCACCGGTAGGGACCGCCGTTGCCCGACGCCCCCCGCACAGATCCCAGCGTGCACTGCTAGCGCACTGGGCTCCTCCCTTGGGTACGAGCGTCGAAGCGGACGTCGGGCCGGGGATGAACGACGCGCGGCCAAGGTAGCCATCGAGCTCGGAGGTGCCGCATCCGTTCCCACGTCAGGCGCGAGCGCTGGCTGCGGCGCCGCAGCGCCCGATACCAGTGCTCGGTGACGTAGTAGCGGAAGGCGAGCAGCGCCTCGCTGTTGTCGGGCACGCCGTAATAGTTGGCGTGTCCTCGCAGGACGCTGGCGAGCCAGCGACCCTGCTCGGGGATGGGCTGGTGTCGGCGTCGCATCAACTCGTCCTTGAGCGCGCGTAGCTTCGCCTGCAACCGCTTCGAAGTTGGACTACATGCGACAGCCCCTACCGCCCACCGGCTAGCGCTAGCGGTGCGAGCTCCCGGATTCGTCCGCCGGAGCAACCGCATTCTCCTCGTGACGCGCGGATCTCGCGCGCACGATTGGGAGACTGCCGCAATGTCGGCGGCGGGCAGCAGCGACTCAACCCGCAGGAAGCACGACGGGAGCTCGTGCTCGTCGTCCCAGGCGAGAGCGGCGACCTCGGTCGTCAGCCGTGATGCTCGCCCTGCGGATGCGACGGTCAGCGTCGGGCTCGGCCCGGGCGCTGCCGGATTCGCGGAAACCGGCAAGTTGCGTGAGAGTTCCGGGCCTCGTCGGATCCAGCAGCTCCGACTGAACTCGCAAACGCCACCAGTACAACCCATCGCGACTCCCGAAGGGCCAGCAGCTGCCTGCGGTCGCACCATCACCAAGGCCGGCGGGCGCAGTGACGGATTGCCCGCCAGCCGATCTCCGGGCCACAGCCGCGGCTATAGCTGGTCCGGATTGGTCTCGCATTCGTGGCGGGGTTTCGACTCCTGATCCCAGGGGCGCTTCGCGGCGCCGGTGTCCCGCGCGCGTGCGGACGTTCGGCTTGCCGCGGTGGGTTAGTCGCCGCCGAGCCTGGTCTGGGAGGTGCTGGGTCTGTCGGGGTGGGTCGTCGAGGATCAGTTCCGGGAGGGTGACCAGTTTGTAGCCTCGTTTGCGAAGGGCGTGCACGATCGGCCGCAGCGCGGCTATCGTCTGGCTGCGATCCCCGCCGCCATCGTGCATGAGGATGATCGCGCCGGGGCGCGCTCCCGCGAGCGCGTTGTGGACGATCACGCCCACACCGGGTCTCAAGTAGTCGTCGGTCTCGACCGTCCAGAGCACCATCAGCATGTGTTCGTGGTGCAGGATCGCGAGCGTGTGGGCGTTGTAGGAGCCGTACGGCGGGCGCCACAGGCGCGGAAACGGGCCGCCGTACTTGCGCACCCATCCGGTCTGGTCCAAGATCTCGCTGCGCTGAGCGGCCAGCGAGAGCTCGGCCATCATCGGGTGCGTCTCGGTGTGATCGCCGATCACGTCCCCCATCTGCAGCTCGCGAGTGACCGAGCCGTGAAACCACTGGAACATAAAGCCGATCTCGAAGAACGTCGCCGGAGCGTGCAAGCGGTCAAGCTCGTCGAGGAGACGGGGCGTGTAGGGGCCCGGCCCGTCATCGAAAGTCAGCGCGATCTCGCGCCGCTCGGTGCCTCCGGCAGCGATGAATGGCTGGCGCTTGAGCAGCCGGTCGATCGCTTCGTTCTCGTGAACCAGAAGCTCGCGCGCCGCGTTTGCCCGCGCGATCGCTGGCGAGGGCCTCCGCGGCGGCGCGGGCTGAACGGAGGCCTCGAGTCGACGGCCGGCGCCCGCGGTCGCCCCCCGACCGGAGACGTGCGTGAGCAGCACCGCGGCCGGTGCGATCAGCAGGACGGCCGCCACGGCCGCCACGGCGCGTCGACGTGTGCGCCGCCGTCGAGCCGCGGCCCGGCGCGCTTGCAGCGCGCTGGGAGAGTAGGGAGTCAACGGCGGGTTGCCCATCGTCGCAGACGGCAGATTAGTAGCCCGGCCAGACCCGGATCGCCCTCGGGGCGCTCGCGCTGCTGATCCTCGAGCAAAGGAGCCGTCCGGTCGGACCTGCCATCCCAGCGAAAGACGACCGGTATCGGACAAATGCACCCACGCCAGCATCATCGTCAGCGGCGAATACCCGCGCGAGCAGAAACACAGGTGTCAACGCATCCTCCGCCAGCGTCGCGCTCCTCGCCAACAGCCAGTAAGCGACGACCGCTCGCCTGGCAGAGGAGGCGCGAGATTCCTCGGCGCGATGGCTAGTGGAATGGACGAGCAGCGGGACTCTCGAAGGACGGTCCCGCCCCCGCCGAAATGCGGAAGCGCGTGATGCATCCGGCGGGGCCACTACTGCAACCGCGGCTGAGCAGCAGCGCCGACCATGCCCAAGGTCTCTTCCCGGTTGGACAAGTTGCAGCAGCGTCGGAGGTCGAGCGCGGCGACCGACGCGGCTCTTCTCCTCCTCGTGCAACCGGGAAGAGATCAGATCGCTCGAGTTGGCGACTGCTCGATCAAGAGAGCGACAGCGCCGGGGTGCTTGCCGGCCGGCACGAGTCAGGCGACCGGCAAGCGCCTCTGCGTCCGCATCGTCGGCACCAGCGTCGCACCCGAGTTCATCCCAATGCGCAACTCCGAGCCCAGCAGTAGTTGCTGCCGAAGACCCGACGACGCGGTGCGTCTCGAGTTTGGCGAGCAGCAGGTCGCTTGAGTCCTCAGGCGAGACACCTCCTCCGCTGTTGTTGCGGTAATCACGCTAGACGGTCACGAGGCTTCCCTGATCGTTCCGGAGGAGGACCGCGGCGGTGCGGGAACGCGACTCCTGCTCGGGCATTGCGGGCGTCTCGAGTCGATGGTGTCGCTTTCGCTTGCAGCCCGCAGGAGATATCTGGGCGCGAGCGCTCGAGCGTCTGTTGGTGCCGATGCAGCAGCGCAGTCCGCGCCTGCACGCATTGTCCGGGGCTGCCTTATCCGGGTTGTCGGGTCTCATCTCGCTGGGGTGATGCCCTCCTTGGCTCGGGGCTTAACGTTGGCGGCGATACCGTGGGTGGTTGCGTGCGTGCACGAGAAACGATGATCTTTGAGGAGGCGGGCTATGCTCGATACGTCAGTCGGCGAACCCGGCCAGAACATCCCGATCACGACGGTTCCGAACCTGCGGGATCTCGGGGGGTGGCCAACGCCGGATGGGAAGGTGCGAGCGGGTCTCTTGTTCAGGTCGGCGGAGTTCGCAAATCTGCAGGGCGAGGACGCCACGGCGTTTGGCAGGCTCGGCATCAGCACGGTCTATGACTTTCGCAACGAGCGTGAGCGGACCGCGCAGCCGAACGTGGTTCCTGCAGGCATCGAGTACGTCGTCCTCGACATCCTGAAGGACTCCTCCAACTCGGCGCCGACGCTACTGCTGAAGGTGATCGGCGACCCGAAGGAGGCTGAGGAGGTCCTCGGCGGCGGCAAGGCGCTGCCACTGTTCCAAGCGGGCTACCGTGAGGTCGTCTCGCTTCCCAGTGCGTTGGCCGGCTACCGCGAGTTCTTCTCAGAGATCGCTGAGGAAGAGCACCGTCCGGCGCTGTTTCATTGCACGACGGGCAAGGACCGGACGGGTTGGGCCGCCGCGGTGATGCTGCTGTTGCTCGGTGTCTCTAAAGAGGACGTGTTCGCCGACTACATGTTGACCAACGAGCAGCTGCGTCCCGCGCTGCAACCGGTCGTGGACCAGTTCAGGTCTCTCGGCGGGGACCCGGAGCTGCTGGAGCCGGTTCTCGGTGTCCACAAGTCATACCTCGAGGCTGCTCTCGCCGAGATGGAGAAGCAGTACGGGGCGGTGGAGGGCTATTTCTCCGAGGAGCTCGGGCTCGATTCCGGCACGATCGACCGGCTCCGGTCCACGTTCGTCGAGGCGAGGTGAATCATGGGCGATCTCACCGCGATCGACGTCCTGATCGATCCCGACGACACGATGATCAGTCGGGCGAAGGCCGCGAATGCCCGGATGCTCGCCAGCTTTCCCAAGGGATTCGAGCTGGACGAACATCACCAACCCCACATCACGACGCTTCAGCGCTATGTGCGCACCGCCGACCTCGACGGGGTCTTTGATGCGGTGGGGCAGGTGATGAGCGCCGTGGACGTCGGTGGCCTCTCGCTGACCGCGGTCAAGTTCGGTCACATGGCGGTGGCGGCCATTCCGGGCGCGGGATTGACCGCGATCGTCGTGCAGCCTGGTCCCGCGGTGCTCGACTTCCAGGCACGCCTGATCGAGGCGCTGAAGCCGTTCATCGAGAGCGGCGGCACGGCCGACGCCTACGTTCGCACCGAGGCCGAGCCCGACATTTAACGACGCGACCGTGCAGTACATAGAGCGCTACGTGCCGGTCCACAGCGGCTCGAACTACATCGCGCACGTCACCGTCGGCCTCGCCAAGCTCGACGATCTCGTCACGATCGAGGCCGAACCGTTCGACACGTTCACGTTCTCGCCCGCCGGGATCAGCGTATATCAGCTACTAAGGCAACAACGGCACCGCGGCAAAGCACCTTCGGAGCTTCAGCATCTAAGACGCGAGGGTTCCCGATCGCGCGTACTTGGCGCCTGGTGCTGTTGAGACGCGTGTTCGTCGCGAAGGGAGGCTGTGAGTTCAGTGGAAGACTCCGATCCATCGTTTTCGAGGTGAAAGGGTGACCCGATGGCAACAGTGCCTGCCTCGGTCACCCGGGCACTCCGGCGCAGGGCCCGGTCGCACGTTACGAGCAGGAGATCATCGACCGGGTCGAGGATTTCAAGGACCCTCGCCAGGAGTGGCGACGTCTGATCTCTTAGCTCCTCGGCACGTTCTTGCTGGTGCTCGCGGCGGCCGGTGGCGGCATGATGGGCCATGCCTTTCCGGGCGTGATCACTCATACGGATGCTGTCGTCGCGCCGGCGCTGACGGTGTTGGCGATCATCCTGTTCATGGGCAGAGTCTCGGGCGCGCATCTGAACCCGGCGGTCAGCTTCGCGTTCGCCGTGCGCCGCGACTTCCCGTGGCGGCGCGTGCCCGACTAGATCGTCGTGCAGCTGATCGGTGCGACACTCGCCGCGCTGTTCCTGCACGCGGTCATCAACGTGTCGGTTACGTATGGATCGAACTATCCGGCTGCCCACTACTCGGCGGCCGCAGCGTTCTGGATGGAGTTCATCCTGACCGTCGGCTTGGTCAGCGTGATTCTCGGCACCGCTTCGGGCGCGCAGAATGTCGGCCTGTTTGGCGCGTTCGGTACATCGCTCTCGTCGGGCTTTGGGGTAGCCCCATCTCGGCGCCTCGATGAACCCCGCCCGCACATTCGGTCCGGACCTGGTCGGAGGGAAATTCTCTCACTACCTCGTCTATGTGGCAGGACCGATCGCCGGGGCTGCCGTCGCGGTCCTCATCGCGTTCGTCCTGCGCGGCCGTGGCGGCGGCGCCTCGGCCTCGGGAGCAGGACAGGGCGCGCTGTTCACCGAAACCCAAGATCCAGGGCCAAACCACTGAGCCGGGTCGCGGGCTACGCTGCCGCGGTGGCGAACCAGTCCCCTCCCCTTCGGTGGGTCGGTGACACCCGGCAAGATCGCCCATACCGACGCGTGCGGGTGATGCTACGCCCCGATGCCAAGCGCGGCGCGGAGCTGACGTGCTTTGGGACGAACTGCGAGAGCGCGGGATGGAGCGGCGCCGGTCGCCGCATCCGCCGCAATCCAGCCGTAACGCGAACCACGCCCCGAGTCGAGCTACTGGTACATGCAAGCAGCGCCCGAGCTGCTCGCGCTGATCGGACAGCGTCTCCATCGCCTGCAGGGGGACCAAGACACCTCGCTGGTGGACGGCTGCGAGCAGTCCCACGTAAGAGCGCACCAGAGCCGCGCGTTCCTGAGCGATCAGCGGGCTCTCAAGATCGCAACCCGCTTGCACCCACTGATCGCAATAGCGCATCGCCTGCGCTCGCTGCTCGGCCGCGGGTCGAACGGCTGTGTCCGGCATCCCGAACACGTATGAATAGAGCTCGGCCAACGCATCGACAAGCGCTCGGTCGTCAGCGTTGTTGTGCTGATACTCGCGGTGCACATGCCACCATTCGACCTCGAGCCGCCCCGCCTCAGCGGGCTCGAACGGCTCGTCGTTGTGTTGCTTGAGCAGACGGTAGAACTGCTCGATCGCAAGCCGCGCCGCAACGCGATCATTGTCGGGACATGGCGCCCAGAGTTGAGTAGCGCGCAGCACAAACCATGAGCCACGGCCACGGGAGTCCGAAGACATGGCGTATTAGGATTAGGACAACTGCAGAGCGCAGAAACGCGATCCATTCGCGTCGGTAGTGCGCGACCCACAGGGCGCACTCGAGCTGCCCCACGCGCTGTCGATCGAACGACCGGTGGCGTTTGACCGGGCTACGGCCCTTCCAGCGCCAAGCGCGACGTAACAGGTTTGATTCGGTACCTCGACGCGTGTCGTCGCCGCAATCGCGGCCCTCCCGGATCGGCTGTTCGAGCCGCTCGTGCATACAGTGCTCTTGCACGCTAGGCGTTTCCCATCCGCGAAGCCCCCAGCTGCCGGCTTCCCCGCGCTCGAGTAGAAGTGCGGGCAAACGGACCAGTCGCCTCCTCGCTCTCGGAATCCAGCCCGAGTCGTGCGTTCACCGCGTTGTATTGCTCGCGGTCGACACCGTCGAAATCAAACGCAAGTCGCTCGCCAGCCCGCATGCCTCCTCCCAGTGAACGTCGGGGGCCCTGAAGCGTCCAAGATGGCGGGGGTGCGGATCAGGCTCATCACGGCGTGGGTTGCGGCTCGCTGCGATGGCTAGGCCGGCGAAACCTTACATGGAAACCAGTGCATGGCGCTCACAAGCCGACGCGGCTGAGAAGCCGATCCGTGATGCGGGAAGCGAACTTCATCGTGTGCGTTGCGACTCCGGCCGGCCTGAACCTTGAGTTGGCGAACCGTTCGTCTGCGGAAGTGTGGTCGGAGGTGGGTGCCAATCGTTTCGCGGGCGAGCCGTGCGTCGCCGTTTCAGCTTGCGTCGTCTGCGTCCTTGGGTTCCTGTGTCTGGCAGCTTGCGTGTTTGGCGAAGAACCGCGAGTAAGAACAACCCCCCGACGACCACCACGATGAATCCGACGTTGGTTTGGAATATGCCTTTGGTGTGGCCGGTGTAGCGCTCTGCCAACCAGACCACGAACACTCCGACGACGGCGACGAGAGCCAACCGTTCTATCCACTTCTTCGCGCTGCCGAGGATGCCTGTCAAGGCCTGCTCCTCGGTGACGATCTTCTCGACGAAGTCGAGGATACGGTCGATCCGATAGCGGTAGTCCATCACGGTGTTCACTAGCTCGGCCGGCCTAAGCGAGTCGTGGACCTCGTCCAACGTCAGCGCGCTGAAGAACCGCAGTTCATGCTGGACAAGATCGAATGCCGGTGCGAGCTCAGTCGTGATCGAGTCCATCGTGATCACAGCCTTGACGTAACTAAGGACTACGGGGTCCACGACCATCTTGTTGCGCCGAATCGCCCCGAGTAAGTCGATCTGGTAGGCAGCGGCGAGAGCCTGCCTGGATCGCTGTGTCGCGCGAAGCTCGAACAGAAAGCCCTCGGCAAGTGCCTTGAGCTCATCTACCGCCTCGCCTTGGTCGGTTCTCGTCGAAGACTTTACCCATCGGGTGAGCTCGACCATCGCACCATCCACGTCGCCCTTGAGCAGGCGCCTTGCAAACAGGACGAGCGACTGGCGGACATTATTCGGGAGGCGGCCCGTAATGCCGAAGTCGACGTAGCCTATTCGGTTACCCGGGAGCACGAGTAGGTTCGCCGGGTGTAAATCGGCGTGAAATACGCCAATGACGTATACCTGATTGAGAAAGTTCCAGACAAGATTGGCGGCAACTTGATTGAGATCGTAGCCCTGCTTTCGCAGCTGGGCCATGCATTCGCCCCGGTCACGCCGAAGATTCGTCAAGATGTCACTCACTAGGATGCCATCGACGTACTCCAGCGTGAGAACGCGCTCTGTCGAATAGTCGAGCCACACCTTCGGGTTGTACTCGATCGGATCGAATCGGGCGTTCTCGCGAATGGTGTACGCGTGCCTCGCCTCGGTCACGTAATCGAGCTCTTCGTCGAGCCAGCTAGCAAACTCGTCGATGACAACCCGCGTGGGGGTGCCGCCGAACAGCCGCATGAGGTCACCCAGAAATGCCATCCGATACATCAGCCGCAGGTCCGTCTCGACTCGGTCTTGGATCCCCGGCCGCTGGACCTTTACCGCGACACGTTCCCCAGACGGGAGCGCGGCGCGATGCACTTGGCCGATTGACGCAGCCGCGAACGGTTCGGGATCGAACCACGAGTACACCCCAGAGACGTCCCGCCCAAAGTCGCTGAGAATTATCCTTTGTACGTCAGCATAAGGAAAGGGTGCGACTTGGTTGAAGAGTTGGAACAGCTCGTAGCAGTAGGTCGGGGGAAGGAGGTCGAACCGCAACGCAAGGGCCTGGCCCAGCTTTATCCACGTTGCACCGAGTTCCTCGAGCGCCAGGCGGAGCCGGACGGGTCGCGACAGCGTGCGACGTCGCGTGAGCTTGAGTTGAGGCAGAAGACCGTATGTGAGGACGGCCCCAAGGATCTGGATTAGGCGACGGAATGTCTTCATTGAGCAGACGACCCAGGAGGATCTCGGACAGGCAAGCGGATCGAGGCGTCAGCGGCTGTCATGGGAGACGGACTGATCCGCGGCAGACAGTGGTGGATTGCGTCCAGAGGTCACGAGATTCCAGAGCCTGGGGTTCCCACGCGCGAGGACTGCTCCAGCCGCGAATGGCAATGCGCCGAGCGACTCGTCCTCACCGCCGACCGGTATCGTAGCTTGAACGGCGCGCTGTGATTGGATAGCCTTTCGGCTTAGAAACGAGACGTAAACTTGGGTTGTTACGCGGGCCTTGTGGATGGCTTGTGACGGCAATGAAGAGCGATAGAGGACGTGTGTCGTGGCCGCTGAGCCGACGGACCAAGAAGTAGAGGAATGGGCAGACCGCGAGAAGAAGCGGCGTGAGGCATGGCTGGCCGGGCCTACCGAAGCGGAGAAGCGCGAGTGGCGACGGCGGCAGGAGGAAATCAGCGAGCTGAGGGATCTGTATGGCGCAAGCGATGAGCCCGACTCCGAGGTCGAGCGTGAACTTGAGCGACGTCTGCGGCGCGACGTACACCTCGCTCGCGCCGGGATCTTAGGACTGTTCCTGAATTTGCCGTACAGCATGGGGGCAAAGCTGATTCGCAGCGGGCTTGACGCGCAGTACGACTACTACACCGAGCCGGCCTTCCGTCGCCGAATGCCCCCGGATTCGCCCTCCGCCGGCCGCTAGGTGCGCCGAGAGCGTCCGTGCGATGGCCTGCGGCGAAGCGCGCTGTGAGCCCGAGCGCCATCGCCCTGGTGTTCGTGTAGCCCCGGTGAGTGCGAAGAGTGTGCCCACGCGCTGTGTGCGGCGAGCGTTGGCGCGTCGACGCTGATGGTTCGGGCTCGGCCTTCCTTGTGTTGCCACGGGTCGGTGGTCGGTCGGCTACCGGGGTGCCGACGTTCGCGCGTGGCAGTCTGTGTGCGGTTCACCGGGAGGTCGGGGTCGTCGACTGCTTGCCGGTCGATCAGCAGTCTGGCCGACGCCGCTGAGGCTCCACTCCGAGAGGCTGGCTCGCCCGTTTCGGGTCAGGCGCCGGTGCGGAGCACGTCCATGATTCTGGTGGTAGCAGAGAGAGCACGCGCCTGGTCCCGACGATTGGTGCGAGTGCCGTGAGACCTGGTGAACTCGCTCCACGCTAACAGCGGTCTGGCTGGCGGCACCGAAGTTCATCAGGTACGAGTCGGTCGGCGCGTCGAGCGCCACGAGGGCGGCGAGCCAGACCAGCACCAACGTCTCGTTGATCAAGGCGTGAGGCCTCGAACGCGTCGGTGGCCATGCCCGCGAGCGGCCCGCGTTCGGTCTCGTATGAAGAAGGTCGTCGGCACGGGTCGCGAGGTCGGGCGGCAGGTCAGATTCACCGGTCATCGGTTATCTCGTTCTCAGCGGGTGGAGAGGGTAGTCGGGAGCCGCTGCGTGTCTTGCGCTTGCTCGCCCGACGTGCTTCGGCGATAGACAGCTGTGGGGCCTCGATCACACGCGTGTGGGCGAGCCAGTCTGGGAATCCCAGGCGCTTGAACGGGATCGGTACGTAACCCCAGGGCAGGGGCAACATCCCGACGTTCATCCCGACCCAGCGCACCAGCGCCCGGACGGGCTTGACCTTTCCCCCGCCGGGAGTCACCAACCGGACCTGCATCAGGCGGGCACCCGGCGTCTGACCCGACATCGACCAGAAGACGATGAAGTAGGCGGCCGTCCAGACAACGTAGACACCAGCCGCGATCGCCAGGAAGAGTGGCTTCAGATTCTTCGTGATCGGGAAGATCGAGGCGATCAGCTGGGCGCCAAGCCCGATGATGATCGCCACCAAGTTGATAAGCAGTATGTCGACCGCCCAGGAGATCACACGTGTGGCTAGCCCGACGTCAGGCAGGTTCTCCTCGCGCGTGGTCTGGCCGGCTGTGTCGCTCTCAGGCGACTCGGATGGGTCGCTCATCGCCCGTCCCTGTCGGGCCGTGTCCGGTCTGCGTCGAAGCGGTGGCGGGTGAGCCGATGAGCGGCTCGCTCGAGCCGGTCATCAGCCCTGCGCACGCGTTGTCTGAAGCGTGCGGTCACGTGATCGGGGATCAGCTTGGGGATCGCCACATCCACCACCCAACAGGCCACGCGCGTTACGCGACCGCGATGACGCACATCCTCGACGACCCTGGCCCGGGCCCGCCCATTGCCGTTCTGAGACTCCATTGGGCTGATCATGCTCGTCGCGTTGTGTCGTGAACTGTCGGAACCGTGCTGGGGCCGCGGCGCAACACGTGATTAATAGTGCCGTCGACCTGACGGCCAGCCTCGAGCGAGCGCTCCCTCACCCCGCGGCGCTCCGGACTCACCCCCGCCCGGGTGGGCGCGACGTCATCGGAGGTCGGCCTCAGCGTCGCGCCGGTGGAGCGCCTGGTCACCTCGGTACGCGGTCTCAGAATCCATGACAGGGACTTGTGTGCGTGATCGTTGGCCATCCGGATGTTGCGAATGCTCGCCGGATAAGATCGCGCTGCCTTCACCCGAGTCGGGCGATGCTCTTGGCGTTCATCGACGATCACTCGCGACTGCTGGTCGGTTGGCGGTGGGGTACCGGCGAGGTCGTGTTCCGGCTGGAGGCCGCGCTGCGGGCCGGGATGATGACGCGCGGTGTCCCCGTAGGCGATCTTGATTGAGCGCGGCTGACGTTCGTTTCCTCGCAGCTGCTGAGAGTGTGCGCTGTTTGGGCGTGAAAGCTGATCACGCAGACCCCGCGCAGCCACGACGAAGGGAAGATCGAGCGGTTCTTGTGCGCCACGAGGCGCCTTGTTGCATCCCCGGCATAGCCGGGGGGAACTCGAAGGGAGGTTCTTGGGTCTGATGGCTGACCTAGACCCGAAAGGGAAAGGGGACAAGAGCATGCCAGGAAACCACGGGCTGCGCCCAGGCGTATGGGGCGGTGCTGTGGGGGACCCGCGTGATATGGCGAAGGCTGGATTGCTTGAAGCCCAATCTCCAGGAGATGGAAGTTCACATCCACCGGAAAGACGTCTGAAACCGGTGCCGGCTCTGCGGCGCGCGAGGAATATAGCGGCCGCAACCTTCGGAGCAAGGAGCGATGCCCAGTGAGGGCATTGAAGGAGATGAGTGGGACGCCTAAGTCATGCTGTTTCGTGCGACAAGGACGAACGTGGGATCGCCTACGGGACGCGAGTCCTATCGGCGACGGAGGCCCCGTAGTAGTCGTCGGAGTGACGCTCGACCAAGGAGGACGGGAAAGCCGTCTACAGGGCAAAGGGGGCCAGGTGATCGGACATTCGAATGCCGGGAGGTATGCGTAATGCAAAACGCCAAAACGGTGATGGATGTCCTACGTGAACGAGGCAGGCGTGGCCTGCCGCTGGATGAGCTGCATCGACAGATGTTCAACCCGCAGGTGTACCTGATGGCCTACGGGCGCATCTACGCGAACAAAGGGGCAATGACGCCTGGGGCCACCCAGGAGACCGTGGACGGCATGTCGTTGGGAAGGATCGATCGCATCATTGACGCGATGCGCGGTGAGCGCTACCGGTTCTCTCCTGTGCGGCGGGTGTATATCCCCAAGAAGTCGGGGAAGCTGCGCCCGCTGGGCCTGCCTACCTGGTCGGACAAGCTCGTCGGTGAAGTAGTCCGCCTGCTGTTGGAGGCGTATTACGAGCCGATGTTCTCCGACCGCTCCCACGGGTTTCGTGCCGGCCGGGGCTGCCATACCGCGCTGCGGGAGGTGGCGAACACCTGGACCGGGACGAGCTGGTTTATCGAGGGCGATCTCGCCGACTGCTTCGGGAGCTTTGACCATGAGGTCATGCTCACGATTCTCGCTGAGAAGATCCACGATCACCGGTTCCTGCGGCTGGTTCGAGACATGTGCCGGGCCGGGTACTTGGAGGACTGGAGGTGGGGTGCCACGCTTAGCGGGGTTCCCCAGGGCGGGGTTGCCTCGCCCGTCCTGTCCAACATCTACCTGGACCGGTTGGACAAGTTCGTCGAGACAGTTCTGATCCCGGAATACACCCGAGGCAAGCTCCGGGCGCGAAGCTTGGAGTATCGCAAGGTGGAGCGAGCGATAAGGCGTGCCCGCGAGCAGGGCGACCGCGCGCAGTTGCGGGTGCTCTACAGGCGGTTGCACAGCCTCCCCAGCCAGGACCCTTGTGATCCTGGCTATCGGAGACTGCGCTACTGCCGCTACGCGGATGACATGCTGCTCGGGTTCGCCGGACCGAAAGTCGAAGCCGAGGAGATCAAGGCTCGCTTGGCGGTGTTCCTGCGCGATGACCTCAAGCTCGAACTCTCGCATGAGAAGACCTTGATCACGCACGCTCGCAGTCAGCGGGCCTGCTTTCTCGGCTACGAGATCGACGTGGCGTCGAGCGGTCGCAGAACGAGACGTCCCAGCGAAACCGATCGGCGTAACCGCCGGTCGCTCAACGGGACGGTCGTGCTGCACGTTCCCGCCGCGGTGATCAAGGCCAAGAGTGCCCCCTACATGTCACGCGGGGTTCCCGCGTGCCGGAACCGCATGGTCAACGAAGCCGATTACAGCATCGTTGGCCGTTTCGGGGCCGAGTACCGGGGTCTCGTCCAGTACTACTTGCTTGCCGGTGATGTCTTTCGGCTTCACCGGTTGCGCTGGGTCATGGAAACCTCCATGCTCGAGACCTTGGCATGCAAGCACCGCGCGTCGGTGTCGAGGATGGCGGCCCGTTACAAGGCCAAGATTGAGACATCCTACGGGCCTAGAACGTGCTTTGAGGCCAAGGTCGAGCGCGCCGGCAAGGAGCCGCTGGTGGCCAGGTTCGGTGGCATTCCGCTCAAGCGGCAGAAGACGGCGGTCCTGACCGACCGTCTCTTGACCGGGCCGGTCTATCCCAACAAGGAGCTGATCCGAAGGCTCCTTCGCGGCAGATGCGAGCTGTGCGGGCGCGCGGACGGTATCGAAGTGCACCACATCCGCAACCTCGCCCAGCTGCAACAGGCCGGGTCCTCACCACCCCAATGGGTGCAGGTCATGGCAAGACGCCGCCGCAAGTCCCTCGTGGTCTGCGGCGAGTGCCACGGCCTGATCCACGGGAGGCCTGTCACGTCCACGGAATAGTCACTGGAGAGCCCGTTGCTGGGAAACTGGCATGGCGGGTTCGGAGGGAGGCCGTGCGGAAAAGGACCAGAATACGCTGGCACCTCGCCGCACGGTCGACCCTACTCGCACGGTTCGCGATCAGTCCTGGTCGAGATCGACGACGGCGTCGATCTCGCCGAGCTCAACCGGCTGTTCTCCGCTTGGCTTGAGTCGTCTACCACCGGCGGCGCATTCCGAGACCGGACTGACGCCGCTTGAGCGGTTCGACGCCGCCGGCGATGCCCGCAGCTGCCGACCCCGGCGCTGCTCAGAGAAGCGTTCGTGTGGAGCCCGGAGCGCATAACGGCGACGGTGTCGCTGCACGGCAACCAACTACGAGGTCGACGCCGCGCTGGCGGGCCGGAAGGTCGAGCTGGTGTTCGGACCCGTTCGATCTCACGAGGATCGAGGTCCGTTACCAGCATGGCCAGTTGGGGACGCGCCCGCTGGTGATCGGCCGCCACACCCATCCGCAGGCCGAGCGCGAGCTCTCACCGCCGCCCGACCGGGATCGACTACCTCAAGCTGATTGCCGCAAGCGCGACGCCGAGCTGGGCGGCACCGTATCGGCTACGCCAGCCTCGTCAACGACGGCGACGGCGACTGCGACTGCGACTGCGACTGCGACGCGACGCGAGGACGAGGACGAGGATCGTGACATCAACCAGGAAGGAGACATGCAGTGAGTATCGATCGGTTGCGCTGGCACTACGGGTTCTCGAGGATGCCGTTCGGGAAGGATCTGGCGCGGGGAATGTTGCACGCCCACGAGGCGCACGGGCAGGCGGTCGCGCGGATCCAGTGGTGCACCTGTGAGCAGGCGATCCGGGTGATCTCGGGCGAGTGGGGTGCGGGGAAGACTGTCGCTGCCCCGGCCGCGGGGGCCGGCTTGGACGCGTCTGAGCGCGCCGATGGGCTCAGGCCGATGCTAAGAGTACTCGTCGCGCGCCGGCCTGTAGCTGGCGAGCCCGCCGCTGATCACGACCGAGCCGGGCTCGGCGTGCGCGACTCTGAACTCCCTCGGCGTCGGCCCCGCGACGTCCGGGATCATCTGCAGCCACAGTGGCCCAGGCCGCGACCGTTCGGTTCAACAGCCACTTCGACCATCACCTTGCCGGCCGCTCCGCGTCCCGCACGCCAGTCGCGGGCCCGCCGAGGAACGTCTCATCAGCATCCACCGTTCCATCAATCGCTCACGGCCAGGGCAGACGAACAGCCAGAGTGTGCAGCGGGACCGAGATGCTATCCGGGGGCGGCCGCCACCTCCTGGCGGATCGCCTTGGGGAGCATGAAGCGGACGTCCTCCTGCACGACCTCGAGCTCCTGCACGTCGCTGGTGCCCCGCGCCAGGAAGAAGTCGACCAGGCGTTGGACGAGTTCCTCGGGAGCGCTGGCTCCTGACGTGATGCCCACAACCCGCTTGCCGGTCAGCCACTCTTCTCGTACCTGGCCTTCGTTGTCGATCAGGTGCGAATCGGCGCCATGCTCACGCGCAACCTCGACCAGCCGATTGGAGTTCGACGAGTTGCGCGAGCCGATCACCAGCACGAGCTCGCACTCGCGCGCCAGCTGCTTGACCGCCGCCTGCCGGTTGGTGGTCGCGTAGCAGATGTCGTCGGTGCGCGGACCGATGATCGCGGGGAAGCGCTCGCGGAGCCGGTTGATGATCGCGCGCGTCTCGTCGACCGAGAGCGTCGTCTGCGAGATGTACGCGACCTTGCTCGGGTCACGAACATCGACCTGATCGACATCCTGCTTGGTTTCGATCAGGACGATGTCGTCGGGAGCCTCGCCCATCGTCCCCTCAACTTCCTCGTGCCCGGCATGGCCGACGAGCACGATCGTGTACCCGTCGGCAGCGAACTTCTTCGCCTCCGCGTGGACCTTGGTCACAAGCGGGCAGGTGGCGTCGATCGTCTGGAGGGTTCGCCTTCGCGCGTTTGCGTAGACGCTGGGGGCGACGCCGTGGGCCGAGAACACCACGGTCGCGCCCTCTGGCACTTGGGTCTCGGAGTCGACGAACACAGCTCCCCGGGCTCGCAGTTGCTCGACCACGTGCGTGTTGTGGACGATTTCCCTGCGCACGTAGACGGGGGCGCCGTACAGCTCGAGTGCGCGCTCGACGGTCTGCACGGCGCGATCCACGCCCGCGCAATAGCCGCGTGGCGCGGCCAGCACCAGCTTCTCGGGAGCCATCACTGCACAGTGTAAGCTGGGACTCCCGGGTGACGTCCCGACTTCCGGGGTGAAAGTGGGGGCGTGGCTCCGCGGGTGCGGATGCTAGGCAGCGGCGACCTCCTCGGTTTCGGAGGTGGGGGATGTGTTCTGCTGTCGTCGGATGCATTCGATCTCGGCGACGGTCTTCGGGGTCATGGTCACGCCGCGCCAGCCGCGGTTTGAGAGCTCGGGCACGGCCCAGATCAGCGACAGCGCGATGGTCTCGCCGGGGAACCGGCTGATCATCTTTGTGCGCCTGCGGACCTCGACGAACGTGCGCTTCAGGAGATTCGTAGTCCGGATCCGCTTGCGGTGCTCGCCGGCCAGCGCAGATGTGTGAGGAGCGCGTCGAGGTCGCGCTCGATCAATGCCATAGCTACGGACACGCGATCCGGTAGTCGGCGATGATCGCCTCGAGCTCGCATCGTGCCTCGGCCGGCGAGCTGGCCTCGTCACACAGCTTCCACCAGCGCGCCTCAACCTCGGTGTGATGGCGTTCGGGCAGCTTGGAGCTGAAGTTGCGCAAAGCAGGTGCGGTGCACGCTGCTCGTCAGCATGCGGCCACAGGCCCATGGCACGAACCGCGCTTACCCGCGTCAGCGATCAGCCGACGCGAAGACAGGGGTCAGCTGAGGGGGGTGTGACCAGGCGGCGGCGCGTGATCGACTCTGACCGACGTCCCTGCTATCGAGCGACGCATCAAACAACGCCGTGTGGAGGCGCGAACGGACATCCAACGCCGGTTTCCGCCGGGCCGGTGCGCGAGGGCTGCAACGGACGCCTTAGCGGGTATCAAGCGACTGTGTCGACGGCTTCATCAGACAGCAGCCGATTGTCACGGCGTAAGGCGATCGTCACCTTCTGTCACGGTTGACCGACGGCTGCGAGCAGTCCCGCGTATGAGCGCACCAGAGCCGCGCGCTTCTGAGTAATCAGTGAGCTCTTGAGGTCGCAACCCGCCCGCACCCACTGATCGCAGTAGCGCATCGCCAGCGCGCGCTGCTCCGCGGCTGGTCGAACGGCTGCGTCCGGCAGTCCTAACGCGTACGCATATAACGCGGCCAACGCGTCGACGAGCGCTTGCTCGTCGACGTCAGCGTTGTTCTGCTGATGTTCGCGGTGCACATGCCACCATTCGACCTCGAGCCGGGCCGCCTCAGCAGGGTCGAACGGCTCGTCGTTGTGTTGCTTGAGCAGCCGGTAGAACCGCTCCATCGCAAGCCGCGCGGCAACGGGGTCGTTGTCGGGAGTCGGCGCCCATAGCCGAGTGGCGCGCAGCAGAAACCAGGAGCCACGGGCCGTTGACGGCCACGGCAGGCCGAAGACGCCGCGGATCAGGAAGACCGCGTAGCGCAAGAACGCCAGCCATTCGCGCCGGTAATAGGCGACCCACAGAGCGCTCTCCACCTGCGCCAGGTGTCGCGGATCGAACCGCCGCCGCGGTGTGATCGGGCTACGGCTCCTCAAGCGCCAAAAGCAATGGCGGAGGTTTACTCCTGCCCCGCTCTTTGGGTCGAGCCCGAGTCGCCCGCTCACCGCGTCGTGTTGCTCACGGTCCACCGGTCGGAAATCATGCACAAGTCGCTCGCCCATGGTGTTCCTCGCTCCAAGCAAATGTCGGGAGTTCTGAAGCGTCCAAGATGGCGGGGGAGCCTGTCAAACTCATCTCGATCTCGTTGCTGCACGCCGCAATGCCGACGTCGGCGAAACCTTACACAGAAAACATGCCCGACCTCGTATCGCCGGGCGGGCTCAGGGTCGACCTGGCGGCACGGGAAGCGAGCTTCATCGTGTGCGGTCGGACTGGGGACGCATTGATCCCTTGAGTTAGTCTCGCGTTGGTGTTGGAACGCGCTTCGTGTGGCGGTTGAAACGTTCAGCCAACCAGACCGCCAACACGCCGAGCACGCCCACGAAGGGCGACGGTCTAATCACCACCTCGCCGTGGATAGAACGCCGGAGACAGCGCGCTCCTCGGCCATGACCCTCTCGACGAAGTCGCGGGCACGGTCGATCCGACACCGCGGTCCGCCAGCATTTCACCACGTCGGCTGGCGTGAGCGGATCATCGACGTGGTCCAACTTCAGCGCGCTGAAGAAACCGCAGTTCGTGCTAGCCGCCGGGCTCTCGCCCGCGAGGATTGCGCGAGCCGCGATTGGCAACCGATCGAGCAACTCATCTGTGGCCGGTGGCTGATCGAAGCTTGAGTGTCGCCCGGCGATCGGATAGCCTTCGACCGCAGAGAGATAGCAGTACGCGGAGTGCGAGGCCTGGGTATTCTCACTGGTGTGCATACGAATCGCGAATGAGGATGGGCGTTGTGGCCGCTGAGCCAACCGATCAAGACGTTGAAGAATGGGCGGAGCGTGAGAAGAAACGGCGCGAGGCCTGGCTCGCCGGGCCTAGCGAAGCGGAGAAGCGCGAGTGGACGCGGCAGCAGCGGCACCGAAGCGAGTTGAGGGAGATCTATGGCGCAGGCGATCGATCCGACTCCGAAGTCGAGCGTGAGGTTGAGAGACGTCTTCGGCTCGACGCGCATCTCGCCCGTGTCGCGATCTTCGACCGGCTTGTTCATTGGCCGCGTCGCCTCGGAGCTATCGGGGGCTTGCCGCCCCGCATGGGAGCTAAGCTGATTCGCAGCGGGCTCGACGTGGAGTACGGTGAGTACGCCGAGCCGGTCTCCGCTCGCACGCCGCCGCTCGATTCCTCCGCCGATTAGGTACGCCGAGAGCCCGGGTGCCCGTAATGGCGGTCTGGCCGCCTTCATCGGCACTCTGAGCGGTGCGGGGGGCGTTGGGATGACGCTGGGTGGGTACGAGCGGAGGCGTCTTGCGGCGGTGGAGGGTCCCTGAGTATTGGTCCGGTCCCCAGGAAGGCCTGAGGTCCTGCGTTCCTCGAGCGGGAAGCGGCCGGGGTGGCCGGCGAGCGGCACCCAACATGGCGCCGCGCGGAACCGGCCCGCACCGAGCCGATCCGCGTGTTCCAGGACGCGATCAAGCCGGCCTTGGTGAGTGCGCGAAGATCGATCGTGAGCGGCCCGACCCCCGCCGCGGCGGCCGAGTAGGGGATCGGTCGCCGCGGGTGATCGCTCACCCGGGTTTAACTGTCGGCGCTGGAGGCCGCGCGCGCGGCCTCCCAGGTGCCGAACACCTCGCCGACGACGCTGGCGGGCGGCCAGTCGCCGTCATCGAGTCGTTCTAGCGCTTGAGCGCCGCGGCGGCGGGCGTGGGTGCTCGGACGGGACCCGTCCGAGCCACTCCGACGGGTTCATGGGCCGCTATGGGCCGTCCGACTCTGCCTACGCACTGTTGCGATCTGTACGCCCACGCGTCAGCCCTGCATCCGGCGACCTGAACGTACGCGACGGACGAGCCCTTCATCGCTGCAGGCGGGAGCGACGGCGTCGGGCTCGAATGCTCCCGTTGATAGGCAGCGCCGGGGCCGGCGACTGAAAGCAAGCGTCCGACTCAGGCCAGTGTTCGGTGCGTGAGCATCTCGGCTGCTGGCAACCTAGGGCTGAGTCCATTCGCGAACGCACCGCCGAAGCGCTCCATCCACTTGCCGAGCTCCGAGCGAGCCTGTGCGCGCGCGGCGCGGACAGCATCCCGCTGAGCCATCTCCGGAGGATGGAAGCTCAGGACCTCGCCCTTGCGATGCATCGTTGACCGGTGCGTCTTCCGCAGCGCCGCGTCGACTAGGCGGCCAGCTGAGTCGTCAAGGAGAAATCCGCATACAAGGACGGAGATCGCATCGGACGAAATAGGAAGGGTCGGGACAGCGAGAAGCACGCCCTCGGGCAAGTCCACACATCGGCCGCCAAAGAGCAGAGGTAAGTCCGAGTTTCGCGGCACGAAGTACCCCATGTCCCACTGCGCGCTCCACGATCCACTCGTCCGACTCCGTCGCAGCCCTCCGAGCGTTTCCTTGGTCGAAAGTGTACGCGGACCCACGCGATCGTCCTCGAGCGCGTGCCCCAGGTGGGGGACCGTGGAAGGATCAAACACCTCAGCGAGCCAAATCATGCGCACCGCCACGCTCTCGTCCTCAGGGGGAGTCAGCTGTCCGCGCGTGGTCCGCCAATCATGCTCCTGAGTCTCGCGGAGAGCGCCGGCATCAGACAACGGCCGCCTAACGCGGCGCCAGTACTCTGCGAACAGGGTGCACCGCAGTGGAGCGTAAGCCCGCCGCCTGACGGCAGACGACGGTTCACGGGCTGGGCGTCCCATTCGATCCGCGTATCGCTGCAGCTTGTCCCTGGCGGACACTCGCTTACATCACCCAGCATCCAATTCGCGCGACGTGTGCTTTCCCGACGAGCCCGCTCGCGCGAGCACGTCGCCGCCGACAGCCATCGCGCATGTGCGCTCTCGTCGGCGGCCGGGCTTGACACGGGCCTGCGAGATCAACGGCAAGCAAGTCCCGGCCAGGATCGCGAGCGGGGTGCTGTGAGGCCGCAAATCGGACCGGATGACTACGCTCCGAACTGAGAACTCTGCATAGGCGCAGCCGTGGCTCTGCATCGGCTGGAGCCGCGCCCCGCTTCCGGCGAAACGGGGGGTCCGCGCGCCAGGACTGACTCCGACTATCCGGATGCCCGGGCGTGTCCGCGTGGTCGTGCCTGGCGCGTGCCCGATGCGGCGGCCAGCCGCTCGAGTTCGGCAGCATGCTGAGCGATCCGCTCCTCGTCGGTGATCAGCCGCCACGCCGTCATGCGGCGTGAGCCCTCGGGCCGCACTTGCCCGGACGCCCGCAGCTCGAGCAGGAGCGAGAGCGTCGCGGAACTTCGGAACTCGGATGATGAAGGGCAGCATCCGGTCGCCGACCGCAGGCGCCGCGCCTTGGATATCGTCACGGCGATGGCGCTCGCCCTCATCACCGGCGGCTCGCGCGGAATCGGCGCCGCGACCGCGGTCCGCCTAGCCCAGGACGGACACGACATCGCCGTCGCGTACGGTTCCAGCGCCGAGGCCGCCGAGCGCGTCGCCGGCGAGGTTCGTGCGCTGGGTCGCAGGGCCGCTACGTTCGCCGCCGACATGGCCGACGCCGAGGCGACCAGCGCGCTGGTCGCGGCGGTGGGCCGCGAGCTCGGCCCGGTCGAGATTCTCATTGCAAATGCGGGCGTCAACGACCCACTCGAGCAGGATCCCCGCAAGATCGACACGACTGCCTGGGACCGGGCGATGGCGATCAACCTGCGAGCTCCATTCTTGGTCGCCCGGGCCGCGATCGGCGGGATGATGGACCGGGGCTTTGGACGGATCGTGCTGCTGTCCTCAGTCGCGGCGTATACCGGCGGGATCGTCGGTCCGCACTACGCGGCCTCCAAGGCCGGCCTGCATGGGCTCGCTCACTCGCTCTCACAGTTTTCCTCCGGTCACGGCGTCACCGTCAACGTCGTGGCGCCCGCGCTGATCGCCACCGACATGATGCCCACCGACGAACAGGCGCTTCAGAATCTCGCACGACGGATCCCTGTCGGGCGCCTCGGGCAGGTCGGCGAAGTCGCCGACCTGATCGCGGCCATTGTGCGCAACCCGTACCTCACCAACCAGTCGATCCTGATCGACGGCGGGATCCGGCCCACGTAGAAGTGGGCGGCCACCTCGTCAATCGCGACGACCGAGCACCAGCACGTTCCAACCGCCGCTCCTGCCGGCACAACACGCACCACGATCACGCGACGCCAACCTCCGACGCTTGCTCGAACCGAGCGAGTGGCGGGTGTCGCGCCCCCGGACTGGGACCGCACGCTCGAACGCGTCGCGAGGATGTGCCGGTATCGGCGCTGGTCGCTGGACAAGAGCACAAGTCCGACCAGCTCGCGGGGCCTCCACGGGGCGGCCAAAGGGCGGCCTGGTCGGCCTCGCGTCGCTCAGGGTCGCCGCTGCCCCTTCGCATGGAAACCAGCAGCGCTGAAGGATCATCTCGCCCCGCTCAAGCGGCCCCGACGGAGCTCTGTCGACCGCTTGCAAGACGTCGACGGCAGGCGCCGGCAGCTAGCACCAGGCCGCTATTGCGATCGTGGCAAAGGCATGGCCGGCTCGTGGCCGTCGGGACGATCGCTCTCCGGGAATGCGATCGTCGCGCGGGTGGCACGGTTCGGCGCGGGCGTACTGCTGAGTCTGGGCGATAGGAGAGTGGGCGCAACTCCCGGAAGCGCTTGCGCACGTGTAAGACGTGGGGAGCGAGCTAACGATCGCCATGCTTGCTTCGTGCCCCGTCCGTAGCAAACGACTACCTCGGTAAGGGTTCCCGGGCCTCTTGCCTGCTACGTGTCGGCTCGCGAACCTTCAGTGCGCGCCGCGGCCGAGCCGGTGGCTATCGCTCAAGGTGCGCCGGTCCGCGCGCGGACCAGGTGGTACAGGGCGAACTTGGATGCTCGCCCGATCGCTCCCACCGAGTGTCGGTGGGTCGGCTCGAACGCGCTGCTGAACCGGCGGCGGAGCTCATCGGCGTTGATGGCGTCAGCGCGCGTCAGTCTCCAGATCGCCGGCGGCTGGGAGGTGCCGGCGAGGTGCAGATCGGCTCCGAGACCGACTTCTACAAGAACAGGGCGACCGCGGTCGGCGTGAGCGGCGAGGCGAAGACACTCGCGGCGATGTTCGCCGACCAGGAGCAGGAGCACGTCGGCGCTCTGGCGAATGCGGTTCAGGCGGCCGGCGGCACGCCGGTGAAGAAGCCGACTTTCGCCTTCCCGGTCTCGGACCGGACGAGCTTCCTGAACTGAATCTGGCCTACGTGCTCGAGAGCACCGGCGTCGGCGCCCACAACGGCGGGGCCCGTCGCTGCCGAACCCGGCCTACCTGGGAGCCGCCGGCGCGATTGTGCAGGTCGAGGGGCGGCACGCCGGGTCGATGGCCTGCTGATCTCGCAGCCCGTGACTTCCAACGGCGGTTTCGATCGACCGGCCGTTGACGAAGGCCGAGGTGCTCGGCAAGGCCGGTCCTCTGATCAAGGGCTGATGCTCGCTGGATCGCGGCGGCGCGAGTGAACGGCGAGCGTCGAGCGCGCGCCGTCGCCGCGCGGCCGCCTAAAGAGTGATCCGACTGCCGATCCCCCCCCGTACAAGCAATAGCCAACGACCCTAGGAGTAACCATGAGCCTGCTGGACAACCCGATTCACCTCGTATTCGTTCTCGTCCTCGTCCTGCTCGTCTTCGGAGCGAAGCGCCTCCCGGAGATGGGCCGCTCGCTCGGCTCCGGCATGCGCGGGTTCCGTGACGCCCTGAGCGGCGACACGACGACCCAGACCCACGCGCCGGAGCTGGCCGCTCCGTCGCCGGTCGCCGTCCAGACCTCCGCCGCGACTCCGACGAGCGAGGTCGGCGCGTCGGTCGCCGTTGAGTCCGTGACCCACGCCTAGTACGTCCCCTCCCTCGAATCTTCCAGGCGCATGCTGAGCGCGATCCGCACTTCGGTCCAGAAGGTCGGCCACGAAGACCGGCTGAGCATGGTCGCTCACCTCGACGAGCTGCGCACGCGCTTGATCGTGTCTCTCGCCGTCGTTGGGGTTGCGTTCGGCTTTTGCTTCTGGAAGAACCACGAGCTCCTGCACCTGATCGATCTGCCGCTCGCGCGTCAGACCCAGGCGCAGGTCAAGGCGGGCCACGGGCCACTCGGAGCCACGTACACCGTCGCCCAGAGCGCGCGCGACGTGGCGGTCCAGCTGCACACGGTGGTCGGCGTCCTCAGCGGTTCCGGGCAGCACGCCAGCCCGGCAGCATCGACGGCGCTCGACCACGTCGCCTCGAGTCTGGAGCGCGACATCAAGAGCCTGTCCGTCCCGCCTCAGGGCGACAAGCCTGTGACGCTTGGGATCGGCGAGCCGTTCACGACGACGGTCACGATCTCGTTCATCTTCGCGCTGATCCTGGCGCTGCCGTTCGTCCTCTATCAGGCCTATGGGTTCCTGATGCCGGCGTTCGAGCCCGGGCAGCGCCGGCAGCTCCTGCCCCTGGTGCTGGCGATCCCGTTCCTGTTCGTCGCCGGGGTGATGTTCGGCTACTTCGTCGTGCTGCCGGCAGCGGTCCGCTTCTTCCAGAACTTCAACAGCGCCCAGTTCAACGTCCTCGTCCAGGCGAGCCAGTACTACAAGTTCGCCGCGACGACGCTCCTCGCGATGGGTCTGCTGTTCCAGGTGCCGGTCGGCATCGTGGCGATCACCCGTGCGGGAATCGTCTCTCCCCGACGCCTGCGAAAGAGTCGCCGCTATGCCGTCGTGGCATGCGGCGCGGTGGCCGCGCTGCTTCCGGGCGACGCGATCACGCTGCTGCTCGAAACGGTGCCGCTGTACGTCCTGTTCGAGGTCGGCGTGCTCCTCGCGACGCTCCTCGAACGCCGAGCCGAGGCCCGCGCTCGGCGGATCGAGGCGACGCTCGGGACCGAGCCGGTCCGGTCCTAGCCGGGCGACGCACGCTTGCTCTCCATCCGTGTCGTGGGTGGGCGCCCGTGCGCCCGCACCCGTCCGTGTATTCGAAACGTGAATCAGCACGGTTTTTCGCCCGCGAGTGATCCAGTTTCACGCGCTCAACGAATGACATATGACAAATGGATCTGTGGGCGCAGCCAAGTCTCGACTTGTGGGAACTCGATTCACCCCTGCGCTCTTGTACCAGATCCGCTTGGTCAAACCCCACAACGACGGAGGCAAACATGAGTGACAGCACAAGGCGCGGATTCGTCAAGAATTCGGCCGTTACGGCGGCGGGCATGACGGTCGTTGGCGCGCTGATGGCTGAGGAGGCTGACGCGAAGGCCGCGAAGAATGCGGCTCCGATGGTCGCGTACATCCACGATCCAAGCAGCGGCGAGATGTCCCTGAATTGGGGCGAGCGCACCGTGAAGGTGACCGATCGCAAGATCGCTGCTCGTCTCGCCCGCGCGGCTCGCTGAACAACACGAGCGCGTATCCACCACCCTTCTCACGAAACCAATCGGAGGTAAGCAGTGTCATCCCACCGTGAAGCGCCGGCGATCAGCAAGGATCCGGTCGCCGACAACACCGACGTGTACGCGTTCGTCAGCCCTGACGATCCGGATACGGTTACGATCATCGCCAACTACATCCCTCTCGAGGCGCCGTTCGGCGGTCCGAACTTCTTCGAGTTCGGCGACGACGTCCGCTACCGCCTCAACATCGACAACGATGGCGACGGCGATGCGGACGTAATCTACGAGTTCGCGTTCACGACGACGGTCGCGAACCCGGACTCGTTCCTCTACAACACGGGCGAGATCGACTCGATCACCAGCCCGAACTGGAATCGCAAGCAGTTCTATTCGGTCACGCGGATCGAGCATGGCTACGAAGAGGTTCTCGGTGAGAACCTGCCCTGCCCGCCCTGCAACGTCGGCATCCTGTCGACGCCGAACTACGAGACGCTCGCCCAGGAGGCCATCAACAGCCTGCCCGGGGGTCGGACCGTGTTCACCGGCCAGCGGCTGGAAGGGTTCTATGTCGACCTCGGCTCGATTTTCGATCTGGCCAACCTGCGTCCGTTCGAGAACCTGCACATCGGCTCGCTGAAAGCGGCGGCTGGCGTCGACGCCACGAACGAGTTCAGCGTGCACTCGATCGCGTTGAGGGTGCCCAAGAAGGACCTCACCCATAACCACAAGACCCCGACCAATCCGATGGACTCGAAGTCGGTCGTGGGCATCTGGTGCTCCGCGCGGCGCCAGGCTGCAACGATCCGCAGCCCGGACAGCGCCACCGTCCAGGACCTCGGAAGGTGGGTCCAGGTCTCGCGCTTGGCCAATCCGCTGTTCAACGAGGTGCTGGTCGGCATGGGCGGCAAGGACGCGTGGAACGCGATCGAGCCGTCGGGCGACTCGGCGTTCGTGGGTGGCTTGCAGCACCCCGAACTGTCCACGCTGCTGCCGGTCCTGTACCCGGGCGTGTTCCCGAACCTGGCGGCGTTCAGCGGCGTGCGTGCAGACATCGTGGCGATCTTCCTGACGGGTCTTCCCGCCGGGATCGTCCCGGGTTTCCAGAACTTCACTGGCGCCACGCTCGCTGACGAGCTGCGGCTCAACATGGCGATTCCGCCGACGACGAGCAATCCGAGCGCGCTCGGGATCCTCGGCGGCGACCTCGCCGGGTTCCCGAACGGACGGCGCGTGTTCGACGACGTCGTCACGATCGAGTTCCGTGCACTCGCCGGGGCGACCCTTCCGCTGGTCGACCCCAGCTTCAAGCCGGACGGGGCTGCGTCGCTGATCACGGACGGCCTCACCGCCGCGAACACGACGTTCCTGGATGTGTTCCCCTACCTCGGGACCCCGCAGGGCGGCTACCAGACCGCTCCGCTCGGGACTCTCGCCTGATCACGGGTGAACGCGATGAACACCGCTTCGATCACCACGACGGACGCTAATGCCGGCCACCACAACGGCGACGGGCATGTGGGGCACGAGCACCACGGCGTCGTCCCGCTGGCGGCCGACAGCGCCAGCGTCGCGCTCGACATCGGCCCTGGACGCGGGGCGCTGGTCCTCTATCCGAGCAAGCGCTACCGCGGTCGCGAGATCGAGATCAGCCGCGTCGGAGGCACCGGGCATCGCGTCCACACCGGCGTTCACGAGCGGACCACGCAGACGCGGTCGCTGCTGACCGCGATCTTCGGCAGCCTGCCGGCCGGCGAGTACGTCGTCTGGGAGGACGCCGCGACGAGCGGGCCCGTCGTCACGGTCCCCGAAGGTGGCATCGCCGAGGTCGCTGTCAGTTGAAGCACATCTCGAGGGCGCCCGCCGAATAGGCGGGCGCCCTCAGCAGTACCGCCCGGGATCGCACGGTTCGGGCAGTCGCCACAAACAGCGCCGGCTCGGCCCGCACGAACCTTCAAGGACCCTCAAGATGAGAAAGGAGGCCGACATGGAACCGCAACGCCGCCGCACCGCACCGCACCGCACAGCGCTCGCGCACCGGGCGCCCGGGCCTCAATCTGACGACACAGGAGAAGCGGATCGTCGCGGGTATGGTCGGTGTTGTCACCGGGCTGCATGCGGTCGCGTTCTTCATCCTCATCGCGCTCGTCGCGCCCCACCACTACGAGCTCGCCGCCTCGCGCTGAACGTCGTAATCCTGGTCGGGATCATCGAGGTCTTTCGCGATATGCGAGCCGGCAAGTACGACGAGGAGTAGCTCGAAAAGCAGCTGAACTCACGCGGGCTGATGAACCGCTTCTTCGGGCGTTTCACCAAGACGATCACGAAGTCCTGGCACATGTATCCGATCGGCGTCCTGTTCGGTATCGGGTTCGACACAGCCTCCGAGGTCGCGCTCCTGTTCCTCGCGGCCGGCGCAGCCGGCGCGGGTCTGCGGTTCTACGCGATTCTCTGTCTGCCGATCCTGTTCGCCGCCGGCATGAGCCCGCTCGACACGATCGACGGCTCGTTCATGAACTTCGCCTACGGCTGGTCCTTCTCCAAGCCGGTCCGCAAGATCTACTACAACATCACGATCACGGGCCTGTCCGTGATGGTCGCGCTCGTGATCGGAACGATCGAGTTCGCCGGCCTGGTCGGACAGGAGCTCGGCGCCCAGGGCTCGTTCTGGCGCTGGGTCGCCGACATCAACATCAACGAGCTCGGCTTCATCATCGTCGGCATGTTCGTCGCCACGTGGGCGATCGCGCTCGCGGCGTGGCGCGTCTTCCGCATCCAGCACAGCGCGCCCCCCGACACCAACAGCCGCCGAGCGCAGCTCAAGCGACCACATCACCCGCCCGAAGCTTCTGTGTGAGGTTGCGGGAAGCCCGCATGCAGAAATCGACGGAGAGCGGGAGGAAACCAAAGCCAGTCGGGTAGAGCCCCGCAACCTGCGCGCTCTCGCCTACCCGACCTTGCGCCAGCACCGTGGCAGGACACACGACATCCGGCACCAAGCGAGGCCGGGCCCGTCGGCCCGATCGGCTCCCATCAACGCCGTCGATCACGTTGTGTACATCATCGGATCTCGATTCGATCGGCAATATCCGGCATCTCCTGGACATCGACGCGCTGACGCCCACGGCCCGGAGTGATCAACACCTGCTTGATCAGGGCGCGGACCAGATCGCGCTGCTCCTGGAGCGACAAGCTGTCCCAAGGACCCGTCGTGGCGGCGACGTCGCTCTGCGCATACGCCGCCTCCAGCGCCACGTAGCGCTCCTGCGCGGCGTCCCTTCCCTCACGCAGCTCCCGCAGCCGTCTGATCGCCGCAGGTTCGACCTCCAGCCCTGAGAAGGCCATGATCGCCCCGTCCAGTGCCGCCTGAGCGCGCTCCAGATCGAGTCGTGCCTGCTCACCGGGGTCGCACTCACCACACACGCGCTTGCTCCTGCAAGCACGCAGTTCGTCGACCTTCTCGACCACCATCCTCTCCACCGTCTCGGCCAAGATCGTCATCCGCTGAACGCAGTCGCTTCCTTGGCAGCGATAGACGTGGTAATTCGCGCCGTTGCTCGTGCCGACAACCACCCGCGAGCCGCAGTTCCCGCACCGCAGGACGCCAATCCGCGCGAGTAGCCGGTCGGACCTCGCGCGCCTCCCGCGCGAGATCTTGGTCCTCTGCACCGCGCCGAACAGCCCGCGGCCAATGATCGGCGCGCACGCCCCCAAGCTCGGCGTGTGCGTACCGAAGTGGATCTCGCCGAGATAGATGCGATCCCCAAGCAAGTGCTGCGTAGCGGTGTAGCTGATCCCGATCCCATTCGCCAACAGGTGAGCTCGCACCGCGTCAATCGTGCCGCCGTCCTTGCGGATCTCAAACGCTGGCGCCGCTACGGACGGACGGAGCTTGTGAGCGGCCCGCGGGAATCTCGCCGCCTCTGGGGGCTTACGCCACAGCCGCTCGACATAAACGGAGTTTTCGGACCTGAGCGCAGAGCGCGCGGAACGCCGCAACGGGCGAGCGAATGGAGGGGACCGGATGGGCGCTGCGGCGCTCCCAGGGCCAGGATCGCGGTCGTCAGAGGCGCCGCGATTGGCATCCTGCGTGTCTCGCGTCAGAACCGCAATGAGGACTCAAGAGAATCGCCGGAGGTTCAGCGCCGGTTGATTACGAGGTTCGCAGGACCTCAGGGCCAGGGTTGGGATTTGATCGAGATCCTCGACGAGAACGAGCTTCGCAACGGCAACGTGTCCGGCGGTGGCGATATCTCCAAGCGACTGGGATTCAGCGCCGCGATCAAGCGCATCGAGGCTGGCAAGGCTGATTTGATTGTGGTAGCTGACCACGGTCGACTGTTTCGGGACATCGACGTCCAGCGTGCGGCGATTGATCGAGTTGAAGGCGCCGGTGGTCAGTTGTGGGCCGTCTCGAGCGGTCGGATCACGCACGAGACGGCGGACGCCGAGCTGATCGCGAACCTGAAGGGCTCGATCGACCACTACCAGCGGCGCTACGCCGTGAGAAGTCGTTCTTGGCGGTCGAGCTCGCGATCGAGAAGGGCAAGGTCCCGTGGCCGGGTGAGATCCCGGGCTACATCCGGGACGCCGCTCTGCACGGCCGCTATTCGAGCTGGATGGCTTTCCGGCGAGTCCCAGCGGCAGGCGGTCGCCGAGGTGCCCGACATCGACATCCTCATCGGGATCGCTCGGCGTGACTCCTGAGGGATTGTCATACCGGCGGCCCCGCTTCTGAGTTGGCCAGCGGCGCTAGCGTCGGCGCTGCTGCCCTTCGATCGAAGCGGCAGCCCGGCCGGACGCCGTTGTCGTGTCTCGGTCGGTCCTAGCGTCGGCCATATACAAATACGGTGCCGCCGATCCGGTCTTCGTGCCCGCAAACGCGGCAGACGAACGCCTTCCCGGGGCCAGATGAGCCGTAACCCCACCGCGTATTGCGCAGGTGTCCGGTGCCTACCCAGGCGGCCGTCACCTTGTCCCATGCGTTCGATCCGCACGCCGGGCACGGGACCTCGCGATCGCCGACCGGTTCACGCTCCCAATCGGGTGGGAGGCCAGGATTGACCGGAGCCCCGGCGCGGTCCTGAAACAGGACCGGATACAGCTCGGCCCCCAGCTGGTTATTGGGCAGCACGACGAGCCAGACTCCGGGGGCGATGGTGCAGGCCACACGCTCACCGTCAGGGGCGACGGCTTCGGCACTCACCGCGCTGTCGGGGAGAAGGCCGAACACCAGCGCGAGAGAGTCGTCGATGATGATCATCGTCGGCCGTTCGCTGAGCACCGGTTGACCGGACGGCGCGTCCCCCCACCGAACCTCGATGATCTCATCACCAACCGCCGTACCCCCGGCCGCGAGCATCCCGCGCAGTTCATCCGATACACGCGTGCGCACTGCCCGAACGCTCACGTGACCAAGGTCGAGCTCGGCGAGGACAACGTCGGGGCCAATCGGCATGTGCGCTGAAGCGTACGTCCCCAGTGTCGCTTCGGGCAAAAGCACCACTCGCGGCCCACCGTTGATAGCGGCTGTGCGACGCGCTGGTCCGGAATGAACCGGTTGACGGGTTAGCGCTACGTGACCGTGGCCCGCGCCCGGCTCTGCCGGGCTTCTCGTAGCTCTCCGTGGGCGATGGAAAGCTCTTCTTTGAGCAGTCGGTTCTCGTCGCGGAGTCGCTGGTTGTCATCCAGGGCGGCGCGCAGGCGGTGGCGCGTCGAATCGTCGCTGGCGCTCCCGCGGGCGGGGAGGCGGGCCACAGCCAGCGTCTGGGCGCGGAGCTGCTCGATTTCGGCTCGCAGCTCGGGGTGGCTGTAGAGGAACTGGCGGCTCACACGCGCGGCGGCCGCCGCGGCGACGAAGTTGACCTCCTCACCGGATGCCGCAATCGCGCGCAGCGCCTTGCGGACGCGGGCTTCGGCGTCGGCAGTGCGTTTGGTGGCCGCGGCCCGGACCGCGGCGGTCTGCCGGTCGCTCACGTCGCTGGCCTCGCCAGATCGACCAGGTCGACGCTTTCGTCGCGACGAGACAGCGCGGCGGAGGCCTCGAGCTCGTCGAGGCCGGTGAGGATGCGCGAGAGCGCGTCCTGGTCGCGCTGCAGGAGCTCGACGAGACGCGCCTGACTGTTGCGCTCAGCGTTCTCCTGCAGGCGCCTAGTCTCGCCGAGCTGGTGCTCGTGGATCGGTCTGTAGGAGGCGTCGGTGAGGAAGTTCTCGCAGCTGAGGCAGGCGTTGGGGTGCGGGCAGGTCTGCACCAGCGGCAGCCCGCAGTAACCGTTGGGCAGCGCCTGCTTGGCGCGAGCGATGTGATCCTTCATCCACGCGGCCTGCGCCAGCGGGCTGTCGGGCGCCAGCGCGATCCGCTCGCCGCGGATGTTGACCCGCTGCTGCCAGCCCGTGAGCTCGCGCTTGACCGTCTCGTCGTTGACCTGCGCATAGACCGAGGTCATCTGGATCGAAGCGTGATCGAGGATGCGCTGGATCACCGGCAGCGGCACTCGGTCGTTGACCAGGCTGGTGGCGAGGTGATGGCGAAACAGGTGGGGGTGAAGCCCGACGGCCAGCTTGCCGTCGCTGCCGCGAATGTCCGCCTTGCGGACGTAGGCCCGGAGCAGACGCCCGACGCTGTGGGTCGCGATATGCCGCTGGCCTCCGTGCCCGCGCTGATGGCCTCGTTCCCCCTGGGGCGGGTTGGGGAGCAGGAACCTGGTTCCATCGCGGCCGTAGGCCCCGTCGAGGTATGCCTGCTGGCAGCGGATCTGATCCGCCAGCTGCGGCGCGATCGGGATGATCGTCTCGCGCTTGAACTTCACGTTGCGGTGGCGCAAGTACGGATGAGCATCAGAGCCGATCTCAAGCGCATCTCGCGCCAGCGTCACGAGGCTGCTGACCCGCAGGCCGGTGTGGACGAGCAGAAGGACGATCGTGCGCTGCTTCTCGCTGGGCAACAGCGCCAGGTTGGCAGGGTCGATCAGCTGATCGAACACCGTCTTCTCGATCCCTCGCGGCGGGCGGGCCGTCACCGATGGAATCTCCCCGACGTGGATGACCGCGCCGCGCGGCAGCCCCGCCAGCCCGTCGTCTGCCTGCTCTGAGAGGAACTGCCGGACCGCAGACACGTGCCGCCGGCAGGTGGCGCTTGACTTCAGGCCACGGCGAACCCAGAGCAGGTAGTCCTCCAGCAGCGCGCGCGTGATCGCTGACGGTCCGCTCACCTCCGGCGCATGGCTCGCGAGCCAGTCGGCGAAGATGGCCAGATCGCGGACGTAGACCCGCATTGACCCGAACGTCGTGCCCGACAAAAGCCGCGCGCGCGTCCACCGCTTCGCCGCCTCCTTCAGCCACCGCTGTGCGATCCCGTCAAACCGCAGGGCGCCGCGCTGCTCGCTGTCGGGATCGGCCGTGGGCAGCAAGTCGTGCGGCCATCGGGCAAGCCCCCACAGCCGCTCCCAGCCACGCGGAGCGGCACCGCGGTTGAGCGCATGGATGCTGGCCGTGCTCACGCGCTCAAGTCCCCAACGCGGTCAAGCACGCCGCGCTCCTGCAGCGCCCGACGGAGATCCTCCGCGGTCAGATGCGTGTTACAAACCGCACAGGTTCGTCGGCATAACGAAATAACGAGCGTCGTCTCGCTTGGTGGTGCTGGACGAGGACCCGCGATCCGTTCCCCCGCTTACCGGGGGCGTTCCAAGGTTGTTCGGCGTGAACAGTCAATGCGACGCGACCGCCAAAGCGCGCCGGATTGGGCGTGTTATGCCGACTTCAACGCGGCGAGAGCCGGGGATACCCACGAGGCTCGCGTCGAACTGGGCATAACGAAGACGTCGGCATAATGATGCGCAGTGAAGTGAAAGCCGACCCGTTTGCGGGTCCGCGCGACGAGCTTCTCGACCGTCGCATAGTTCATCGGCCGCCCGACCCGCCCCTCCCACAGATTCACGAACACGTGCTCAGCCTCAAGGTCCCCGTACTCCTCGTGCATGTAGTCCGACGACAGCCGCATCAGCTCGCCCGGCACCGGAACCGACGCGCGTCCCCCGAGCTTCGATCGCGCGCGGGCCGGCGCGCCGTCTCGCGGCTCGATCACGATCCGCCGCTCCCACGAGACCACGTCCTCGTGGCGCAGGCCCAGCGCCTGCCCGATCCGCATCCCGGTGCTCGCCAACAACGCGAACAAGAACCGGTCGCGTAACCGCGTCTGCGCATCGATCACCGCCGCCACCTGCTCCAGCGTCAACGTCCTAGGCAACTTCTGCTCCTGCGGCGGCCGCCCCGCCCGGCCTCGCCGCCGTGTCGGCGCCACCCCGGCCAAGAACGCTTTGTAGCCACCCCGGCCATAACGCGTGCGGACGACCAGCTCCGCCGCCAGCGGATTACCTCGGCGACCGTGGAACTCGTAGAAGCCGACCACGCTCGTGAGCATCCGGTTCACGGTGCTCGCGGCACGTCGCGCCGCCTGCTCGCTCATCGGCACGACGTTCGCCGCCGGCTGCCTCGCCCACGCAGCGAACTCGCCCACCACCGAAACGTCCACGTCCGTCTGCCAGTCGGATCCTCGCTCGCCCAAGAAGGTGAAGAACAACGCCAAGTCCCGCGCGTACGCCTCGACCGTGTTCGGCGAGCGCTCGATCCCGGTCAGCCATCCCAAGTACTCGTCAACCGGCGCAGCCGCGCGAAGGTCCGGCCCGATCACCGTCCACGAGGCAATCCCAGACGACGGCAAGCGGACTCCACGCGCCCGGTAGTTCGAGGACATCGCTGACATAAAAGACACGATCAACCTAACGGTGTCCTCGGACGGCATTCCAGCACGCCACGCTTACATCGCTGACAGCCGTTTCCAGCTCGACATAGCTCCGTTATTCGGACCCGAGGACCGACGGGATCCAGCGGTTCTTGCCGTCCGAGGCGCGGTTTAACGTAACCCAACACGCGAAGTTTCAGGAATAGGGGTTTACTGTGAAGCAAGCGGCAGCTCTCGGTGGGGTCGTTGATGCCGAGTTCGAGCTGGTCGAGGGCCGAGCTGGTCACGAGCCTCAGCCCCTCGCCAGCCGCCGCTCTTCTCCCTTCCCTGCCGCCCATCTTCGCTGGGTCTCTGATTCCCACTACCGCCCGGTCCGAGGTTTTCGCGGACCGAGGACGACCCATCACGCCGCGCCGATGTCGATCGTACGGCGGCCCGGTGGTTCATCAGCCGGCGGCGCGGGAGGTTGACGGTCAGAGAGCGGACGGTGACCTCGCAGACCGCCATCGAGAGAAACGCGACTGGCCGGCGCGGCGCCAATCCAACCAGAATCCCGAGACCGATCCACCTCTCGCGCACGGTGGAACGAACCGCGACTCAACCAGTGGGCGTCGCTGGAGTTTGTTCGGTGATCGGCTGGCCCGCGCTCGAGGCCTGGTCCTTAATCGAGGAGACCGTGCTGTCAAGCCCCTGAGCGTCGGCAGCGCTCACGCCGCCTGATTTGACGCTTCCGGCGAGGCCGTGCAGCTTGTTCTGCAGAGCGGTGATCGGGCTGACCAGCTTCGACAGCGCCGGATCCGCCTGAGCGTCCTTGAGCGCTAGCCCCAGCTCGTGGTAGACGAACGCCCCAGCCAGCGCGGCCTTCACCGCCGTCGCCTTGTGGCTGAGCGGGTGGCTCAGCTCGCCCGCCTTGGCCGGCTTGTAGATCCAGCGGTGAAAAGCGCCGAACGCAAGTCCGGCGTGCAGTACGAACTTCGTCTTGGCCAGCTTCGTCGTCGACGTCGTGCTGCTGGACGAGGACACCGCCGCAGAGCTCGTGCTCGTGCTCGTGCTGCTGCCACATCCAGCGACAGCGATCAACGCCATCGTAACGATTGCAACCAGAATGCCTCTTCGCATGGGACCACCCCGTCGGTTGTGGATTGCCACCCTAACTCGATGACGTTCTTACCGACTTGATCGCTCGGGTGGGATGGTGAGCCAGTTAGCACATGGTTAGCGCGGCGGTGAGCCACGTCGATGACTCTCCCTCGAGCACGACCCTCAGCGATCGGATCAGATCTCATCCCGACGGCGGTCGCATCACGCAACGCAGATCGTGATCGCCGCCACCGGTGCCTCCGGCGGACTTGCCGCTTTGCCGATTCGGCCCTGCTGAACGGGACTATCCCCCTGCTGAACGGGACTATCCCGGATCAACGGCTATATGAGCACATCTCGCTGGTAGCGGCATGGTGGATCCATGCGCGGCGGGCAACCGGATTAGACCGGCAGGCACGTCTTGGTGCCGTGGCGGCGTCTGATAGACGGCGCCGTATACGAGACGGCACCCCTGGCCCGACTCGCGTGCAGGGGTTTTCCGTGTTCGAAACCCGTGCCCGAAATCAACGTCGCACTCTTACGCCGGTCCATGGGTTTCGAGACTCCTCGGCTGTGCTGGTCGTCGAGACCACGCGTGCGCCAAGAGCCACACCGAACGAGATCGGCGAGCCGTCCAAGGTCGAGGTGGGTGCTCATGTCGATGTGGAAGGTGCCATAGGGGTTGATGTGGCTCCAGATCAGGGCACTGAGGGCCTGCTTGTCGCGGCCGGTGAGCCGGTCGGCCCATTCGGGTTCGGCGAGGATCTGTTGGAGGATGAGGGTGTTGACGAGCACGAGCGAGGCTTGGAGGAGGTGCATGGCGAGCATCGAGATCTCGAGGTCTTCGCGGTCATCGCCGGTGAGGTCGTTGTTCTTGCCGTAGTGGATGAAGTCGATGCCGCTGTTCCAGGTCTCGATCACGTGCCTGGCTTCGTGGACCTCGCGGCGAACGTTCTCGTCGGCGAGGTAGTTGCAGGGGTCTGGGGAAGATCGGAACAGGATTTAGCGCTAAGCGGTCGCCGTCAGTCCTCGATCTCGAGCGCGTCCATCGCGGCCTGCCGGTCGGCTGCTGAGGGCAGGCTGTAGCGTCGGGTCGTTTCGAGCCGTCGGTGGCCGGCGAGTTCCGCGACCAGGACGAGGTCGTTGCCTGAGCGGACGAGGTTCGTCACGCAGGTGTGCTGGAGCGTGTGCGCGGAGAGCTTCAGTTCCGCTCGCGCCGCGATGCTGCGCACGACCAGATCGACTGCTCGGGCCGATAGCCGTCGGCCCTGAGGTCCGATGAACAGCGCCCGCTCCCCGTCGGCCGCGGCTCGCTCCTTGAGCCAGTCGGCGACTGCCTGCCGGCTGGACGGGTTCAGCGGCACCTCGCGGTAGAGGTCGCCCTTTCCGGACCTGATCACCAGCAGGCCCTTGCGCGCTGAGATCGATACGTTGTCGAGGTCGAGCGAGACGATCTCGTTGAGCCGGATCGCGGTGTCGAGCAGCAGCGTCACGATCGCGCGGTCCCGGGCCCTGGAGGCCTCGGCGGCGCGTAGCAGCTCGGTTAGTGGAAGCCGTTTTCGCCCGTTGTGAGGTCGACACGAGCGGATTAGTAGCAGGAATCCGGGTCGGATCCTGCGACTAAGGTCACTTAGACGACGCCATGCGACGACTCCATCCCAAGCCTCTCTCCTCCGGTCCTGTGACGACTGCGGACGCCAGCCTCAAGCAACGCCCCAACTGTCGCTTCGACGAGAGGCAAGAGCCAGCCAACCGGCAGGATGGGACGATCGCTCCTCGTCCTGAGCATTAGTTGACGGTGGCGACGTCCGGCTCTCCTGCTTAGCGAGGGCCGCGCAGCAGTGATCATGGCGGGACGCGACCCCCGCCAGGAAGACTCCCGCGGTCGTGTGGGAAGGGGAGTAGTGCGGCATTCGTGGGCGGGCGGGAGATGGTGTTGCGGTGGTTTCCGGGTGGGTGGGGGTACGAATGACGGATGCGAGTGCGCGGGATTGGGCTTAGCGTCTGGTGGTCTCCTAGTGGCTCGGATACTCGCATCTGGCGGTACGGATGGGTCTGCTGACGCCGGTGCGCGGCGTCCGATGGATGCGGTGGTGCTCGAGACCGTCGCGGCGGTCGTCGTGGTCCTGGACGTCCAGGGTCGGATCGTGGAGTTCAACCGCGCGGCGGAGGAGCTGACGGGATACTCCAGCGAGGAGGTTTGCGGTCGCGAGGTGTGGGAGACGGGGCTGATCGGGCAGGAGGAACAATCCGGTTTCCACGAACTGGTCGTCCGACTGAACGGCGGTGAGTTCCCTGATCGCTACGAGAGCCACTGGGCGACCAAGGATGGACGACGGCGGCTGTTGAGCTGGCGCAACAGCGCGGTCCTCGGCGATCACGGCGAGGTTACGCACGTGGTCGCGACCGCGGTTGACGTGACCGACGAGCGTCGCATCGAGGCGGAGCGTCGCGCCGGCGACGAGCGGTTCCAGGCAGCGGCCGGTTCGATGCTCGACGCCGTCTTCGTCGTCTCACCGGTCCGTGGTGATGGCGGCGCGATCGTCGATTTTCGATATGAGTACGTAAACGACGCCCACTGCAAGCTGGTTGGTTTCGACCGCGAGCAGCTGCTCGGCCACCGGATCGGGGAGCTGTTTCCCGACTATCCGGGCAGTGACCGGTTCGCCGTCTACCGCCGGGTGGCGGTGACCGGCGAGGCGTGCAGGACCGATGACGTCTACCACGAGCAGGCGTGGGCCGGCACCCCGCTGGCCACCCAAGTGGTCGACACGATCATCGCCTCGATGGGTGAGAACCTCGTGGTGTCAGCGCGCGACGTCACCGAGCGCAGGTGCGACGAAAAGGAGCTGCAGCTGCGAGCCGAGCTGCTGGATCTGGCCCATGATGCCGTGATTGTGCGTGAGCCGGCTGAGAGTCGTGTGACGTTCTGGAACCACGAGGCGCAAGCGATCTACGGCTACAGCCCAGAAGAAGCGCTGGGGCAGGTCACGCATGAGCTGCTCGCGACGGTCTTCCCGGAGTCCAGAGCGGCAGTCGATGACGCGCTCGCGCGGGCGGGACAGTGGGTCGGGGAGCTGCGCCACACCCGCAAGGATGGTCGGGTGATCGTCGTCTCCAGTCGCCAGGCGCTTCAGCGCGCGGCCGACGGACAGCCGAGCGCGATCATTGAGCTGAACTCGGACATCACCGAGCGAAAGCTGGTGGACGTCGAGCTTCGCCGGCTGGCCGCCGGGGTTGATTCCTCGGCGGACGCGATCCTTTCCAAGGACCGCGACTGCCGGATCACGAGCTGGAACCGAGGGGCGGAGCGCCTCTACGGGTACACCGCGAGTGAGATCGTCGGGCAGCCCGTCGGCGTGCTGGTGCCTGCGGATCGCGCGGGCGAGGAGCAGGCGATCCTCGATCGTGCGCTGCGCGGCGAGGACGTGGCGAACTACGAAACGCAGCGGCTCGCTAAGGATGGGACGGTGATCGACGTCTCGCTCACCGTGTCGCCGATATACGGCACGTCTGCAGACGTGATCGGCGCGTCGTCGATCCACCGCGACATCACCGAGCAGAAGCAGGCCGAGGAGGAGCTGCGGCTGCGAGCCGAGCTGTTGGATCTCGCTCATGATGCGGTGATCGTGCGTGATCCGGCTGAGAGTCGTGTGACGTTCTGGAACCGCGAGGCGCAGGCGATCTACGGCTACAGCCGAGAAGAAGCGCTTGGGCGGGTCACGCATGAGCTGCTCGCGACGGTCTTCCCGGAGTCCAGACAGGCGGTCGATGACGCTCTGGCGCGGGAGGGACGGTGGGTTGGCGAATTGCGCCATACCCGCAAGGACGGCATGGTGATCGTCGTCTCCAGTCGGCAGGCGCTTCAGCGCGGTGCGGACGGGCGGCCGAGCGCGATCATCGAGCTGAACTCGGACATCACCGAGCGCAAGCGGGTCGAGGAGGAACTCGCGCACATCGCCGGGCTGCTCGAGCGAACCGAGGAGGTCAGCAACACGGGCGGCTGGGAGTACGACGTCGCGACCGGCGAGCTGACGTGGACGGACGAGGTGTACCGCATCTACGGGGTCGCGCGGACGTCGGATCCGACGGAGGTCATGCAGGCAATCGCGGCCTACGATCCCGAGAGCGCGCCGATCATCGATGCGGCGTTCAAGCGGCTGGTGGCCGAGGGCGAGCCTTACGATCTCGAGCTCGGGCTGCTCCGCGCCGATGGGCAGCGGGTCTGGGTACGCACGATCGGCCGGCCGGTGATCGACGACGGTCGCGTTGTGCGTGTCGGTGGCAACATCAGTGATGTCAGCGAACGCAAGCGGGTCGAGGAGGCGCTTCGCGCGAGTGACCAGCTGTTCCACAGTGGGTTTGACGACTCGCCGACCGGGATGGCGCTCACGGGCCTGGACGGCACGCTCGTTGAGGTCAACGCGGCGTTCGCGCGGATGCTCGGCTTCGATGACCCTGAGCAGCTGGCGGGACATGACTTCGCGCGCTACACGCACCCCGACGATGTGGCCGCGAACCGCGAGGGCATCCGCATCATGGTCGAAGAACGCAAGCCGTATGTGGCCGAGAAGCGCTACATCCGCACGGATGGGACTGTCGTGTACGCGCTGATGGGGTCGACCGCGGTGCTCGACGCGGACGGGCGACCGTCGATGCTGTTCACGCAGGTTCAGGACATCACGGAGCGCAAACAGGCGGAGGCGGCGTTGCGGGCCAGCGAGGAGCGGTTCCGCGGTGGCTTTGAGAACTCGCCGATCGGGATGGCGCTCGTCGACCCGAACGGCAGATACCTTGAGGTCAACAGCACGCACGCGCGGATGCTCGGCGTTGACGACCCGCACGAGATGATCGGACTGAGCTTCGAAAGCTTCGTCCATCCCGACGACGTGGCCGATACCTACGCGAGCATCAGGCGACTCCACGAGACGGGCACCGACCACGGCGAGAGGCGGTACATCCGCAAGGACGGTGCGACCGTGTATGCGCTGTTTGGTTCCTCGGCTGTGCGCGATGCGGACGGGCAACCGTCGGTGCTGTTTTCGCAGGTGGAGGACATCACCGAGCGCAAGCGGGTCGAGGAGGCGCTGCGCGCGAGTGAGCAGCGGTTCCGCGGTGGCTTTGAGAACTCGCCGATCGGGATGGCGCTCGTCGGGCTGGACGGCAGGTACGTTGAGGTCAACGCCACGCTCGCGCGGATGCTCGGCTTTGATGACCCAGCCGAGCTGGCAGGACAGAGCTTCACGAACCTCATCCATCCCGACGAAGCGGCTCTGGCACTAGCGGCTCCGCAGCGAGTGATTGAGACCGGGGCTGAACGCGGCGAGAGGCGCTACATCCGCAGGGATGGGGCTGTCGTGTACGCGCTGTATGCGGGCACCCTGGTGCGCGACGAGGACGGGCAACCGTCGGTGTTCTTTGCACAATTGGAGGACATCACCGAGCGCAAGCTCGCGGAGGCGGCGCTGCGCGCCAGCGAGGAACGGTTCCGCGGTGGGTTTGAGAACTCGCCGATCGGTACGGCGCTTACGGGCCTGGACGGCAGGCTCGTGGAGGTCAACGCGACGTTCGCGCACATGCTCGGCTACGAGGACCCGGCCGAGCTCGCAGGACAGAGCTTCGCGAACATTGTCCATCCCGACGAAGTGGCGCTGGGACGGGAGACCCTCAAGCAAATCATGGAGCAGGGGAGCTATCACGGGGAGAGGCGCTACATCCGCAGGGACGGGACTGTCGTGTACGCGCTGTATGGGGCGACGCTGGTGCGCGACGCGGACGGGCGACCGTTGGTGTTCTTTGGGCAGGTGGAGGACATCACCGAGCGCAAGCTCGCGGAGGCCGAGGTGCGTCGCCTCAACGCCGAGCTCGAGCGGCGTGTGTTGCAGCGGACCGCGGAGCTGAGGGCTGCCAATCTGGAGCTCGAAGCGTTCGCGTATTCGCTCGCTCACGACCTCCGCGCGCCAATCCGGGCGATCAATGGGTTCGGCGCGGCGCTGTCGCAGAGTCACGGCGACCAGCTCGGCGATCGGGGGCGGGAGACGCTCGATCGGGTCCGCCGGGCGAGCGCCAGGATGGGCGAGGAGATCGACGCGATGCTGCTGCTCTCGGAGCTCACCAGACGTGAGCTGAGCGTCACGAGCGTGGATCTCAGCGCAGTCGCCAGGGAGATCAGCGAAGAGCTGCGCGCGCGGGATCCGGCGCGCGGGGTTGAGTTCGTGATCGGCGACGGGTTGGAGACTGTGGGCGATCGGCGGCTGGTGCGGGTGTTGATGCGCAACTTGCTCGAGAACGCGTGGAGGTTCACCGGCCCGCGGGAGCACGCCAGGATCGAGGTGATGGGCGCGGGCGCCGGGGTGTTCGCGGTCCGCGACAACGGTGTCGGGTTCAACATGGAGTTCGCCGGGCTGTTGTTCGAGCCGTTCGCGCGGCTTCACCGCGAGGACGAATTTCCCGGCCTCGGCGTTGGCCTCACGACTGTGGAGCGAATCGTCCGCCGCCACGGCGGCGCGGTGTGGGGCGAAGGTCGGCTCGGCGAGGGCGCCACCTTCTACTTCAGGCTCGAGCCACCAACAGAAACCGGAACATGACTTCCCAGAACATCCTTCTCGTGGAGGACAACCCCGACGATCGCGATCTCACGATCATGGCGCTGCAGGGCAGCAAGATCGCCAACGAGATCGACATCGCGCGTGACGGAGAGGAAGCGTTTGAGTACTTCGAGGATCACTCCCGGCCGCTCCCGGTGCTGGTGCTGCTGGACCTCAAGCTGCCAAGGATCATGGGTCTTGACGTGCTCAAGCGCCTGCGCGCCGACGAGCGCACCAAGCTCGTGCCGATCGTGGTGCTGACCGGCTCAAGCGAAGAGAGCGATCGCTACCAAAGCTACGTCGAAGGAGTCAACGCCTACGTCGTCAAACCCGTCGAGTTCGACGCGTTCTCCGAAGCCGTCAAGCAACTTGGACTGGTCTGGCTCGTGATCAACGAGCCTCCGCCCGATCCAAAGAGCTCGGGATGAACACACCACGAACCGCCGCTCAATCCCTATCGTCGACCAATCGGAGGTTGTGACGTTCGTGTTCACGTCCGGGAAGCGACGCGAGAGGAGGGCCGACTACCAAGCACGCTCAGACGTCCTGGGCCGCACCAGGGCCGCTTACGCGTGCTCGACGCCGCTCCTCCACAGCCGGTGGTCGACGATCGTGGCGGGTGCCGGATCTCTGCGAAGCGGAAGTGCCGACGATGGAACCCGGTGCTATCGAGTTGGACGAGCAGCAGGTGTGACGTGGCTCGCTGGAGCGAGACGCTCGTCGGTGGGCGCGAGGTGACCGAGCGCACGCCGACTGAGCAGGCGGTGCGGGAGGGCGACGAGCGGCTCCAGGCCGCGGTCGACACGCAGCTCGATCCGTTCGCGATCTACAGCGCGGTTCGCGACAGCGCGGGGCGGGTCGTCGACGTTCGTACCGAGTTCATCAATCGAGCGGCGTGCGAGTTCAGTCAGATCACCGCTGAGAGCCAGCTCGGACGCGGTCTGCTGGAGCTGTTTCCCGAGCTCGCCGCGAGCCGGATCTTCGAGCTGTACCTGGAGGTGATCGAGACTGGCGAGTCGTTCGCGCAAGACGGGCTCGAGCTGAACGCGCTGTTCGGACTGGCAGCCGGCCCCCGTCACTACGACGTCCGGATCGTTCGCGAGGGCGATGGTGTGGTCGTGAGCTGTCGCGATGTGGAAAGCCGCGTGGTCGCCGAGCGGCGAGCGGAGCGGTTGACTCGCATCTACGCGACGCTGTCCAGGGCAGACGAGGCGATCGTGCGGATCAGGCAGCGGCTTCCCCTACTCGAGCGGGTCTGCCGCGTGCTAGTCGAACAGGGGCGCCTGCGGATGGCATGGGTTGGTGAGATCGACCCAGACGGGTGGATCGTCCCCGTCGCCCACGCGGGAGCGGTGCAGGGCTACTTCGAATCGCTCCGGATCTCCGTGCGCGACGTTCCGGAGGGCCGCGGGCCGACCGGCATCGCCGCGCGGGAACAACGGCACATGTTCACGACGGACATCGCGACGGACGATCGGATGGCGCCGTGGCGCGACGCCGCGCTCGCTCGCGAGTATCGATCTTCGGCCGGTTTCCCGCTCGTGGTCGAGGATCGCTGCGTGGCGGTGCTGACAGCGTACGCCTCAGAGCCAGGGTTCTTCGACGAGGAAGAGGTCAAGCTGTTCGACGGAATGGCGGCCGACCTCTCCTTCGCGCTCGAGGCGATGCAGCTTGACGAGCGACGCCGAGCGGCCGAGGACCAGCTGCGCCGCCTCTCGGAGGAGCTCGAGCAGCGCGTGCAGGACCGCACGCACCAGCTCCGGGCCGCGAACGCGGAGCTTGAAGCGTTCAGCTACTCCGTCTCGCACGACTTGCGCGCGCCGCTTCGCGCGATCGACGGCTTCAGCCAAGTGCTCCTCAGCCGCTACGCCGACAGGCTCGACGCCGACGGACGTCACGCGCTCGAGCGGGTCCGCGCGGGCAGCGAGCGGATGGGAGTGCTGATCGACAGCATGCTCGAGCTTTCGCGGCTCGGTCGGCGGCCGCTGGAGCTCCGCGATGTCGATCTGAGTGCGCTGGCGGCCGAGGTCGTCGAGGAGTTGCGTGCCGGCGAGCCCGACCGCGACGTCGAAGTTCTGATCGAGCCGAACGTGTCGGCCGTGGGTGACCAGGAGCTGCTGCGCGTCGCACTCCAGAACCTGCTCGGCAACGCGTTCAAGTTCACCTCACCAAAGCCACACGCGAGCGTGCAGTTCGGTCGCACCGAGCACGCGGGGCAGGCCGCTATCTTCGTGCGCGACAACGGCGTCGGTTTCGACATGAACCACGCCGACAAGCTCTTCCGTCCGTTCGAGCGCCTGCACTCCGAGAGCGAGTTCACCGGCACCGGCATCGGATTGGCTACCGTGCAACGCGTCATCGCTCGCCACCGCGGAGGCGTATGGGCGGAGGGCGCGATCGGCGACGGGGCCACATTCTACTTCACCCTCGCCTCTGACGATGACCATCGCTAGAAGCTAGAGCGCCCTCAACGCCGTCATGCCCCGACAGCGGGGGAAGGTCATCCCCTGCCGCACCTTGCGCCACCGGCGCCGACGGGTAGTCCGGGAAAGATTCGGCGCAACCGTGACGAAGCAGCGGCGTTCCTGATCGACTTCGAGACTGCTGAGAAGAACGAGTCTGTCGACGCGGTCCGGTCGTGTGAACCTTTGCTCGGATGACGACGAACGAATTTGAGCAGTCGAGCACCGGCTGCGGTGAGTCCGTTGCGGGCGTCGATCTGTACTGGTTGCCGTCGGGGCGAGTGGCCATTCTGTGCGTCACAACGGTCGCGTGTTCGAAGAGGTGGTGTCGCGGCTCGAGCATCGGCCGGCGTATGATCTCTACCACGCCGCGCTCGAGGTGCACGTGCCGGAGGGAAGCTTCGTGATTGAGCAAGCGCCCGTCCCGCGAGGCGACGGGGCGGGGCGGGGCGTCGCTGCTGGTGGTGCGGTTGGCGCGCGCTGGGCGGGGCGCTTTCGGATCTTCCGCTATGAGGTGCGTCGGTGGCGCGGCTGGGCTCGTGGTGGCTCGCCGACTGGCGACGCAACATGATGCTTGATCCCCAGCCGGCTGGCGTCGTACGCGTGGCTTCTCGGTCCTTGGCGCGCGGGGAACTGCGGATGGCGGGCAGCTCCACGTCTCATAGCTTTGGATCCCAGCCACAAGGAGGTTCTGATGGCGATCGAGGATCGAACAAGCTGCTTCGACCGGCCGACAATTCGAGCGACCATCGCCTCACCGTCGGCGGGTGAGGCGATGCTAATTGACCGCTTGATGCCCGCCTACGACGCGGTGCGCGCCGAGCACCGGATCGTCCCGGGCGACGTCGCGACCGTCTACGCCGCGGCACGCCGCGCCGACTTCATCCGCGCTTGGCGCGAGTCCGCCGCCGTCAGGCTGCTGTTCGCCGCCCGCGACCTCGGCGAGCGCGCGCTCTGCCTGATCGCCCGACGCGAGCATCGGGCGCCACCACCACCGGAGTCGATGCGACTGGCCGACATGCCAACCCACGGCGACTGGGTGCTCCTCGGCGAGGACCCACCCCACGAGATCGCGTTCGGCGTCATCGGACGCTTCTGGGCCGGAGAGACCGTCTGGGCGCGGATCGACGCCGCGGACTTCGCGACGTTCGCCCAGCCCGGCTTCGGCAAGATCGCCTGCAACTTCTCGCTGCGCCCATACGGCCCCGACCGGACACTCGTGACCTACGAATGCCGGACGCTCGCGACCGACGAGACCGCCCGCCGCGGCTTCATACGCTACTGGCGGCCACTGGCGCCATTCATCGGCCTGGTCATGCGCTCACAACTGCGTGTAATCGAAGCGGGGCTCACCGGCCGCTAGACCGAGGGGGCATATGCAGTGCGTCCGTTCGCGGACCGGCAGGGATCAGGAACAGTCGATCAACCGGGTAGCTTCCCTGCTTCCGACACGGCGCGAGACTCTGCCCGCGCCGGAGCTCAGAACCCCCAACGCGCGGCGAGGAGGGGCGCCCGGCACGCTCGCCGGCAGCACGACGTTGGTTGTCGCGCTCGTGGCGAGTTGCGGGTCTAATCGGCTAACCGGGGTGAGTTCTGCTTCGTTGTGCGGCGTGCCTGCTGGCTGGCGGGGCGCTCATGCGTACCGCAGCGCTTCGCCGGGCTTGAACCGCACAGCGCGGCGCAGCGGGATCTGCATCACGAGCAGTGCGAGCATGAGCGTGCCGATTAGGGCGATCGGGATGTTGAGGGCTGGGAACGCGAATAGCAGGTGTTCGTTGAACACGTTCTCGGCGAGCGTGACGACGGCGTGGGCGAGGCCGAAGCCGAGCGGGACGCCGATCAGCCAGCCGGCCAGCGCGACGGCTAGGCCTTCGGTGGCGAAGATCTGCCTGACGTCGCGGGCATGGGCGCCGATGCAGCGCAGCATCCCGATCTCGCGTGTGCGTTCGAGCACGACCATCGTGAGCGTGTTGATCAGCGCGACCATGCTGATCGCGACGATCAGCAGGCCGAGCACGGTGATCGCGGTGGTAACGCCGCGGTAGGTCGCGCGGTCGTTCGCCGCGCCGACGTACTCCCTCTGGGTCGTGATCTGGAGCCCGTGGGCGGCGAACGCGTCCTCGAGCCGGGTGTTGGTCTGATCGATCAGGTTGTGGCTGGCAGAGGAGGTCTGGATCCAGTACGTGTTGACCGCTCCCGGTGTGTGCAGCACGGACTGCATGGTCGTGAGCGGGACGTATAAGACGGTGCCGTTCTCCTGCTGGTCTGAGACGATCCCGACGACGGTGAACGGCACGTCTCCGGCTGTCGTGTGCACAGTGATGCGCTGTCCGAGGTGGGTGTTGCTGGCGCGGGCGATGCTCTCTTCGATAACGACCACGCGCGCCTGTGTGCGCGTATCGGCAGGGGTCAGCAGGCGGCCTGAGACGAGGTGGAAGCTGTACATCGGCCGGTCTGGGAGTGCCCAGACATAGCCGTCCTGGCCGCCGAGCTTGATGCTGTTTCGCAGCTGCGGCTGGACGCTCGCTACCCCGGGGGTCGACGCGATCAGGCTCTCGGCGCTTTGCGGGAGTGCCTGGCTCAGCGTCGATCCTGCGGAGATGTTGTAGCGGTATGAGTTCCAAGACTCGTTGACCGTGTTCCCGACGCTGGTCGTAAGCGACAGGAACGCGAGTAGGGTCGCGACGGCAAGTCCGACCTGGAGCATGGTCGTGATGCTGCGCCGCCGGCGGCGGGTGACGCTACGCAGCCCGATCTGGGCGGTGCGGGGCAGGAAGCGCGCGCGGCGCAGCAGGCGGTCAAGCCCGCGCTCGGGCCCGGTCGCGCTCCCGGTCGCCTGTAGCGTCTCCGCGAGCGGCAACCTGGCGGCGCGGCGGACCGCGGGCAGCGCGGCGAGCGGCGGCCCGATCACGCCGAGCGCAATGCTGGCCACGAGCACGGGCACGTCGACGCTGAACGGGGCGCTGATCGCGTACAGGGAGGAGGCGAAATACGACGTCAGCGCCCACGACAGCAGGATTCCGAGCACCGCGCCCGCGATCGCACCAAGCGCGCCGAGCAGCATGGCGGTGCGCAGGTACACGCGCCGGATCTGCCGGCGTCCGGCGCCGATTGCCTTCATCGTCGCGATCTCCGGCGTCTGCTCGCTGACGAGCGTGCTGATCGTGCTCGATAGCGGCACCAGCGCGCCGAGGAGAGCGAGCAGCGTGACCACGTAGAGGACGCCGGTGATGTTGCTGAACGTGCTCTTGCCCCCCCCGGATGCAGAGAGAGTCTGTGTCGGGTCGTCAACGCGCCTGGTTTCGCGCGGCGCCGCGAGCCCTCGTCGGACTGAACGAGCGACCTGCATCGCGCCGGCTACGCCTTCGGCGCGGTCCGCGTAGTGATTCGCCGGCGCGCGTCTGCTCGGAGGGCTGGTGGCAGCCGATGCCGACGACGTTAGCTCCGGAGTCAGGGCGTGAACTGCTGCAACGCTGCTACTGCCTGCGAGGGTCGGTAGTAAGTCCCCCGGGTGTGCGGACGCCTCCGGATGGGTGGCAAGTGGGGTCGAGCGAAACTTGCAGTCGAGCCGATCAGCAGGCTGAACCAACGACGAGGTGTGCGATGGCCATTGAACCGGCGGTTCTCGGAGCAGTGGTGGTTCCGCAAGCCGGAGGGGCGGCGGCGCCGGCGGTGTCAGCGGTCGATCTGACCCGTCGCTACGGCGAGGGCGAGGCGGCGGTTGATGCGTTGCGCGGCGTTTCGCTGTCGGTTGCGCGCGGGGAGCTAGTGGCGGTGATGGGACCGTCGGGGTCGGGCAAGTCGACGCTGCTGCACATCCTGGCCGGGTTGGACCTGCCCACTTCCGGCGAGGCGTTCGTCGACGGCGTGGCGCTGTCCAGCATGGGCGATCAGGAGCTGACGTTGCTGCGCCGCGAGAAGGTGGGGTTCGTGTTCCAGTTCTTCAACCTGCTGCCGATGCTCGACACCGAGCAGAACGTGGTGCTGCCGCTGAAGCTGGCCGGCACGCCACTTGATCGGGCCTGGATCGACGAGGTCATCGAGCGGGTCGGCTGTCCGATAGGCGCACACATCGCCCGGCGGAGCTGTCGGGCGGTCAGCAGCAGCGCGTAGCGATCGCGCGGGCGCTGATCACCCGCCCCGCGATCCTGTTCGCGGACGAGCCGACCGGAAATCTCGACTCGAAGTCCGGACGCGACATCCTGGATCTGCTGCGTTCCTGCGTGACGTCCTACGGGCAGACGATCCTGACCGTTACCCACGAGCCACGTGTGTCCACGGTCGCCGACCGTATCCTGCTGCTCGCGGATGGCCTGATCGTCCGCGAGCTCGACCACGTCTCCAGCGGGGAGGTGAGGAGCGCGATCGACGCGCTCGAGGTATGACCGCGGTCGTCCTCGGGGGTCTGCGGTCGCGCAGGCTTCGCGCGGTGATGACCGCGCTCGCGATCGTGTTGGGGGTGGCGATGATCAGCGGCACCTACGTGCTGATGGACACCACGTTGCACGCGTTCGACAGTCTGTTCGCGACCGCGTACTCAAAGGCGCAGGTGGTGGTGCTGGGCAAGAGCCCGATCTCCGGCACCGCGGTGAGGACGCCGTCGGTGCCCGCCTCGGTGCTGACGCGGATCCGCCTCCTCCCGGGGGTGCACGACGCCGAGGGGTATATCGACGATCGCGCGGAGCTCCGCAACGCCCAGGGAGGCGCGATGGCTGGTCCAGGCACCCCGTTGGCGTTCGGCGTGCCAAGTCATGTGACTCCTTTCAGCGTCATTGCTGTCGTGGCCGGGCACCGTCCCAGCGGACCCGGCGAGATCGCGGTCGACTCCCAGACCGCCAGCGCCAATCATCCGGTGATCGGGTCGACGGTCGGCGTCGTCACCCGGCAGGCGCTCCAGTCCTTTACGTGGTCGGGATCGTGCGCTTCGGGGGGTCGGCTCGCTTGGCCCGATCCAGCTGCTGGTGTTCGATCTGCCGGTCGCGCAGCGCCTGTTCGATAAGGAGGGCGTCTATGACCAGATCTACGTCTCGTCGCGTCCCGGTGTGAGCACCGCGACACTGATGCGCGCGATCGCCCCGTTACTGCCCGCGAACGCTCAGGAGAAGACCGGCGCCCAGGAGGTCCAGACCCAGACCAACGACGTCGACCAGGCGTGCGCGCCGATCCGGGACGTCCTGCTCGCGTTTGCGGCGATCGCGCTGTTCGTCGGATCGTTCGTGATCTTCAACACGCTTTCGGTCACGGTCGCGCAGCGGACGCGCGAGCTCGCGACGTTACGCACCCTTGGGGCCTCGCGCCGACAGGTGCTCGGGTCGGTGCTGCTCGAGGCGCTGATCATCGGGGTGCTCGCCTCGTTGGTCGGGCTCGTCGCCGGCCTCGGTTTGGCCAGGGGCCTTGAAGCGCTGTTCACTGCGGTGGGCGCGAAGCTGCCGAGTTCTGGCACGGTGTTCGCGACGCGGACGGTGATCGTCAGCCTGGCGGCGGGAATCTTGGTCACGGTGCTGGCGAGCCTGGCTCCGGCCTCGCGCGCCACTCGCGTCGCCCCGATCGCCGCGGTGCGCGAGGTCGCCATCCTGCCGCCGGGGCCGCTTGCGCGGCTACGCACCCCCTTGCTTGCTGCGGTGAGCGTCGTGGGCATGGTCATCCTCGGTGCCGGCCTGTTCGTCGGGGGTCTCTCGACCAGCACGCGGCTGCTGGCGCTGGGCGGCGGCGCCGCGCTCTTGTTCGTCGGCCTGGCGTTCGTCTCGCGCTGGCTGGTCGCGCCGCTTGCCGCGGCTGTCGGGCGGCCGTTCGAGCGCCTCGCCGGCGCGACCGGAATGCTGGCGCGTGAGAACACCACCCGCAACCCGGCGCGCACCGCGATCACCGCTGGCGCGCTCACCGTCGGGGTGGCGCTGGTCGCATTCGTCGCCGTGCTCGGCGCAGGTCTCCGGGGCACCGTCTACACCGAGATCAATCAGCAGATCCACGCCGACTACGTGGTGAGCGCGAGCGCGGCCGCCGGCACTCTGACGCCGTCGGTCGGCGACACGCTGAGCGCTGCGCCCGGCGTCTCGGCCTCCTCCGTCCGCGCGGGCCAGGTCAACGCCTACGGCCAGACCCAGCTGACCACCGGCGTCGACCCCGCGGACGTCGCCCGCTTCTACCATTTCACGTGGGCGCACGGATCAGGACCGACCGACCTCGCGCGGCGCGGACTCTCGGGCGCGATCGTCACCAAGCAGTTCGCCTCCGCCCACCACCTGTCGAAAGGCAGCCGGGTTGGACTGCAGACGCAATCCGGTATTCGGCTTGAGCTGAGCGTCGTGGGGATCCAGAACCCGCCCGTGGTCGTCGAGCTGCCGGGAGCGCTGACGATCAGCACATCGCTGTTTGACCGCAGCTTCAGCCAACCGTCCGACACGGGAATCCTCGTGGACACGGCGGGCGGCGCCAGCCCCGCCGCCGAGCGATCGCTCAAGCACCTGGCAGAAGGACCTCCGCTTCGCCAACCCGCAGCACCATGCGCAGAGCACAACCACACCGCTCGCCAAATCCACAGCCGTCGACCGCTGCTCCGCCTGGCAAGCGAAAGCGCTAGATGCTCAACGTCTCACTGCTGGAGCGGACGAACCGCACGAGCGACGGCTGCTCGCCAGCGGACGCCTCCATCGCCGCGCCAACGCGCAGAAGAGCTGCTTCGGGTCACCGACACGGGACACCTCCTTTCGCGCCGCGCCGCGAACCTCGCCCGACTCAACCAGCGACCCGCATTGCGCGGGAACCAGGGACGCTCACTTCCGCCCGTCGCGAGCTCGCCGATCCGCTCCGGCGCAGCCTGCGTCTCACGCCTCGACGATCGACCGGCTTGCGCTTTTGCTTGAGTCCGGGCTGGGGCCTGCCTGCTGCATTCGCGTGGATCCAGCAGCGACCGAGACACCGCCGACGCCGAACACAGCGCTTGTGCTTTCGCCCAGACGGGTTATCCATTTGAGTCAGGTTGACGCCCACGCGGCCAGCCGACCCGAGGGGTGGAGCGAAACCGACCGCGGGCCGCCCGTGGCGCGCGCGAGAAGGCGCGGGGCGAGCTCTCAGGCACCCGCGCGTATCGCCCAGGTCGTCGTACTCGCCCTGAGTTAGATGGATAACCCACTCGCCCAGAAGGAGGAGCCCGGCCTGCAGCCGCCGGACGATCGCTCCTCGACGAATGCGATCACCGCGACGCGGATCGCGGGGTGATCGCATTCGACGGCAAGCACTCATGCGTCTCCACCGGATGGCGTGATCGCTTCGCCACGATCGCAATAGCGGCCTGGTGCTAGCTGCCGGCGCCTGCCGCCTGCCGTCGACGTCTTGCAAGCGGTCGACAGAGCTCCGGCGCGGCTGCTTGAGCGGGGCGAGATGATCCTTCAGCGCTGCTGGTTTCCATGCAGAGCAGGTGTGTCGGGACCCGTGACGACCCAGATGTCGACCTCGCGTCCGCGTCGCTGGCCCAAGTCGCTGCAGCGGTCCTAGAGTGGCCGACCGCTGCTACCGGTCGGCGCCGGCCAGAGCGCCCACCTCGTCGCGCGACCGCGCGAGCGGCAATGCAGCCCGCCCCTGTCGACGAGCGACTGCCGGTCCGTGCGGACGAGACTGCTGGAATGCGCCAACAGCACGACGCCGGATCCGGGCTCGAGGTCGATGCTTTCGGGTGAAGTGCTTGCGGACGCGCTGCAAGCACGATCGCGCTCTTCGGCCGCGTCTCGATCGGCCGGAATCGCGCCGGCGTGAACGAGCCGACGACCGCGTTCACGCGAACGCGATCGTCGGACCGGGCTGGCGTTCACGAGCACTCTCGTGGCGAAGCGCAAGCCGGCCTCCGCTGTCTCAGCCGAGCAGAGCGATCGTCAGCTGTCGGCCGGTGCTAGCCAGCCGACAGCCCCGCGGCTTGCGTCTTCGGCTGACGCGGATGCCGCGCGCGAAGAGGGATCTCTGGGCGGATGTGTTCAGATGCACGTGCCGATCGTGAAGCAGGACAGGGCCGAGTGCCGCTCGTTGCCGCGCGTCGGCCCCGGCGTTTTAGTTGCTGAGCCGCGCTTCGGAGCGGATCGGCTGGAACAGCTCCACCAGGTTTCCCGCCGGATCCTGGACCAGGATCTGCTTGCTGCCGATGCCGGTGACGATGTCGTTGCGGAACTGAACCCCTGCTGGGCGGAGTGCCTCGACTGTGCCCTCCAGGTCCGACACCTGAAGCATGATCCGGTTCCACCCTCCTGGTTGTTGCTTGGTTCCGTCTGGCATTGGCCGCGAGCCGCCGCCAGGATGGTCGGGGCCGACGGGAGAGACCAGCACGAGTCGAAGGTCGCCGCGCGTGAGCATCGCGAACGCGGGGTCGGGGTGCATCTGTTGCTCGAAGCCGAGCTCCCGGCAGTAGAAGTCGATGGCCGCATCGACGTCGTCGACGATATAGCGGACGCTGGCCGTGCTCATCTGCTTACTCCTTCGTGGTCGTTCGTTCGTGGTATCCGGCGCGCGGCTCGAACAACTCGACGGGGTTGCCCGACGGGTCCGCGAGTAGGGCGGTGTCGACTGCGACGCCGGCAGCGATCCCCCGGCGGAAGGTGACGCCGCTGGCGCGCAGCGCCGCGACGGTCGCGTTCAGGTTCGAGACTTGCAGTGAGATCCGGTTCCACCCACCGGGCTCGGGGAGCGTGCCGTCCGGCAGTGCGTGCGGCTCGCCGGGGACGCTCAGCAGTAGCCGCAGGTCGCCCCGGTAGAGCATCGCGAACGTCGGCGAGGGATGGAGCTCCTCCTCGAAGCCGAGCTGGTCGCGGTAGAACGCGATCGCCTGATCGACGTCGTCGACGAAGTAGCGGACGGTCGCGGACAGCGCGACCAGCTCCTCGCCGCCCGCAATCCGTCGCCACAGCGCCTCGGCGAACGCCGGACGCGGCTCGATCGGGACCCTCGGGAGCCGCAGCGCGTGGAGTGGATCGGGGGTCATGCAGCCTCCTCCCGGTAAATCCGCCGCAGGGCCGCCCGGGCCCGGACTAGCAGCGTCTCGGTTCCTCGTACGGTCCTGTCCAAATGGTCGGCTATTTCGGCCACGGTCAGGCCGTCGAGATATCGCAGCGACAACGCCGCACGCTGTGGTCCCGGCAGCCGCGCCAGCGCCGAGTATGCGGCACTCGTGTCGAGCAGGTTCTCCCAAGGATCGTCGGGTTGGCTCGGTCCGACGGCCGCAAGCCCGCGCCGCTCGCGCTCACTGCGGCGCCAGTGATCCACGAGCTTATGTCGGGCGACGCCGATCAGCCACGCGACACTCACGGAGGGCGGGTCGGGGCGCCTCAGTGCCGCGACCGCGGCCATGAACGTCTCGGCAGTCAGGTCCTCAGCATCGGCGACGCTGCCGCAGCGCGGCAGCAGGTAGCCGTACACGTGGGGGAGGGCTGCGCGGTACGTCGATTCGTCGATACCTGATCATCGCCCGAGCCGGGCCGAATCCGAACATCGCTGCCAAAACAAATTCAACCCAGGCATGAGACCTCGCCGACCATCGCCGCCGCGACGATCGCGCGCCAGGGAGGGAGATCCAGCCCGACTCGTATCCTGGTGGAGAGGTGCTGATCGAAGCTGGACCGTGATTGCAGAACCGTTGGCAAGCCACTCGCGACCTGCGTCGTCTCGGCGGGCTTGTAGCTGGCGCTAGTGCCTTCGCGTGGCCGAGTCGGCTGGTGTCCCGGGCCGCGACGAGCGCGACTCAGGCAGCCCGCTATCAATACGTCGCCGGGGTCGGTCAGTTGTCCGTGTACAACATCGCCGACGAATCGCTCGTCGTGCGGGTCGCGCTCCCGGGGGTCGCCGAGATCAGAGGGATCGGCGCGAGTGCTGCGACCGGGATGCTGTACGTCAGCTACGGAGGGCTCCCGACCGGCATCGGGCACCTGTTGGAGTTCAGCCTCTACCGGCAGAGGTCGTGTATGACCGCGGCTATCGGTTCGGGATCGATTCGTTCGACATCAGTCACGATGGCCGGCTGATTTTCATGCCCACCGGCGAGAACACCTCAGGAAATACGTGGCATGTCTTTGCCGCGACCACGGGCCGCGTCGTTGGTGCCATCGCCGCGGGCTGGTCTCTGCACGCACCCGAATCCGGCGACCAAACGGAAATCCTGTAGATCCCGCCAACGATGTGATCGATCCGTGCACTCGACATGTCCCCAGGCTAACGGAGGCGACACGCAGGGCCGCCGCCGGACAGTCCCGACAGACCATCCGATCGGAGCCACGCGCCCGAAACAATATGACCGCGCAAGAAACAACGCGGGACATCGATCGCCGACCGGCTCACACCCGCTCGTCGCGAGAGGTGCCTTCGCTGGAATCGTTAGCTACGACCCTGTCTGCCGGCGAGCACCGGGCGACGGATGACGATCGCTCTGCTCGCCTGAGACGGTCGAGACCGGCTTGCGCTTCGCCACGAACGCGCTTCTGAGCACGAGCAGCGGCTGACGATCGCGTTCGCGTGAAGGCGATCGTCGGCTCGTTCGAGCCGAGGCGTCCCAGTCGTCGGAGGAGCGGCTCAAAAAGCACGGTCGTGCTTGCTGCGTTTCAGCAAGCACTTTAGAGAGACGAGGAGCACGCGCTCGCGATCGCCGCCGAGATGGCCGCCTTCTGCCCACCCGAGGAGCTGCTGCGCCCTGGCGACCTCAAAGCGCTCGTCGGCGGCCTGCTCGGCACCCCACCACCAGGGCCCGTGCGGGGCGAGCCATGGCGCCCAGACCGGTCGGTCATCAGCTTCGAATAACACCACGCCCCGCGCGCCGACGCACACACCGCGCCACCGGGGACCCAGCACAGCGCGCGCCCCCGACACCAACAGCCGCCGAGCGCTGACGCCCACGGCCCGGAGTGATCAACACCTGCTTGATCAGGGCGCGGACCAGATCGCGCTGCTCCTGGAGCGACAAGCTGTCCCAAGGACCCGTCGTGGCGGCGACGTCGCTCTGCGCATACGCCGCCTCCAGCGCCACGTAGCGCTCCTGCGCGGCGTCCCTTCCCTCACGCAGCTCCCGCAGCCGTCTGATCGCCGCAGGTTCGACCTCGAGCCCTGAGAAGGCCATGATCGCCCCGTCCAGTGCCGCCTGAGCGCGCTCCAGATCGAGTCGTGCCTGCTCACCGGGGTCGCACTCACCACACACGCGCTTGCTCCTGCAAGCACGCAGTTCGTCGACCTTCTCGACCACCATCCTCTCCACCGTCTCGGCCAAGATCGTCATCCGCTGAACGCAGTCGCTTCCTTGGCAGCGATAGACGTGGTAATTCGCGCCGTTGCTCGTGCCGACAACCATCCGCGAGCCGCAGTTCCCGCACCGCAGGACGCCAATCCGCGCGAGTAGCCGGTCGGACCTCGCGCGCCTCCCGCGCGAGATCTTGGTCCTCTGCACCGCGCCGAACAGCCCGCGGCCAATGATCGGCGCGCACGCCCCCAAGTTCGGCGTGTGCGTACCGAAGTGGATCTCGCCGAGATAGATGCGATCCCCAAGCAAGTGCTGCGTAGCGGTGTAGCTGATCCCGATCCCATTCGCCAACAGGTGAGCTCGCACCGCGTCAATCGTGCCGCCGTCCTTGCGGATCTCAAACGCCCGCACAATCACCGCCACCATCTCATCGTCGGGAGTCAGCCTACTGTCGGCGTCCCGGATGTAGCCCGGGATCTCACCCGGCCACGGGACCTTGCCCTTCTCGATCGCGAGCTCGACCGCCAAGAACGACTTCTCACGGGCGTAGCGCCGCTGCTAGTGGTCGATCGAGCCCTTCACGTTCGCGATCAGCTCGGCGTCCGCCGTCTCGTGCGTGATCCGACCGCTCGAGACGGCCCACAACTGACCACCGGCGCCTTCAACTCGATCAATCGCCGCACGCTGGACGTCGATGTCCCGAAACAGTCGACCGTGGTCAGCCACCACAATCAAATCAGCCTTGCCAGCCTCGATCCGCTTGATCGCGGCGCTGAACCCCAGTCGCTTGGAGATATCGCCACCGCCGGACACGTTGCCGTTGCGAAGCTCGTTCTCGTCGAGGATCTCGATCAAATCCCAACCCTCGCCCTGAGGTCCAGCGAACCTCGTGATCAACCGGCGCTGAACCTCCGGCGATTCTCTTGAGTCCTCATTGCGGTTCTGACGCGAGACACGCACGATGCCAATCGCTCGTGGGAGCGCCGCAACGCCCATCCGGTCCCCTCCATTCGCTCACCCGTGGGTCCATCTCCACGGACTTGAGGCTATAGGGCTTTAGGAACGCCCGTCGACACGCGCGCGTAGCCAATCAGGTGCCCGCTGGCGGCCCGCCGGCGCCCGGCGCGGCTGCGAGCGTCGGCGGGCGCGGCTCGGTTTTGCTTGGGGGAACCCACATAGTCGATCGTCTCAGAAGTCTCGGACGCGACCATTGCGGCCTGCGTCGATCATGAGACTGGCTTCTGAGACGCTCTCATGCGGGTTCAGCGCCGCGATGACTGTCTCACGCTTCGTGTTGCGAAAGCGGTCGATTCTGAGAGAGTTCCGTCCGACGGTCGTGGGACACTCGCGAAATGTCGCCAGAGGCCCTCACAAGTACGGTCGCGGTAGGGACGGGCCTTTGCTTGTGGGCTCGGCCCGCCCCCCGCGCAGATCCCGGCGTGCGCGTTTAGCGCACCGGGGTCGAGATAGAAATCAGGCGCGCGCGCTGCGTGGAGATCATGCTCAACTGGCCACGTTTCCTGAAGCCCCTCTACGATCCCGGACGGTCGGATTTCCCGAGTCCGGTTCTGGCCTCGGCTCTGTACCCATTTCTCAGGGCGCACCTTCCCCCACAGCGCGAAACTGCGGTGCTGGCGCACCCTTCGCCCCGACGCGGTGGAGTTTGCATCGCCCCTTCGCCACGACGCAGGCCCCGCGTAACCCGGCTCAGAGTCCGGAGCGTACCCAGCTGTCGAGGCCACCGAGTGCCCAGAGCCCCTTTGCCCGAAGCGGGCGTTACCCGCGCCGGGACGGCCTCGCAAGCCGCCTGGAGGGGCGTTACCCCCTCGTCGTCGCTCGTACGGGCTCATGCGCCAGACCATCTCCCTCCCCGCGCCTCCGGTATGCCCGTTGTGCGCGCAGTCTTTGCAGGTTGTCGCCAGTCCCTGCTGCGAGATGGCCCTTCCCAACATATCTCCGCGATCCTTGCGTAGGCGCTCGGACCTCTACCCCGCCGCGCTCCCAAGCTGCACATGCTTCGTGAAACTGGCCTCTGAGGAGGATTGTTCGTGGAGATAGCCGTCCCGTTGTTTGACCGATTCACGGCTCTTGATGCTGTCGGTCCGTACGAAGTCCTGTCGCGCGTGCCGGGCGCCACGGTTCGGTTTCTCGGGCCGCGCGCGGGCCTCGTCTACGCCGACACCCGCATGATCGCCCTCGCTGCGGAGGCTGCCTGGGAGGACGTCACGGCCCCAACCGTCGTGGTAGTCCCGGGCGGCTTCGGAACTCGTCAACTGCTCGACGATGAGCGCATTCTGCGCTGGCTGAGGCAAGTGCACGAGACCTCGTCGTGGACCACATCGGTCTGCACCGGTTCATTGCTGCTGGCAGCCGCGGGAATCCTCCAGGGGGTCGACGCCGCGACCCATTGGGCCGCGCGGGATCTTCTCGGATCCCTCGGCGCTCAGCCCCTTGCTGAACGGGTGGTCGAACGCGGCAAGATAATGACCGCCGCCGGAGTCAGCGCCGGCATCGATATGGCGCTGTTGCTCACAAGCCGCCTCGCCGGTACCGACGTCGCCCAGGCGATCCAGCTGAGCATCGAATACGACCCCGACCCGCCATTCGAGACCGGATCGCTCGAGACCGCGCCGAGCCACATCATCGAACGCGTGCAATCCACGGAGGCAGCCCAGTCAAACGAGTCCTGACGCCAGCCGGACTCAACAGGCCCGGGTGGATCACCATGACTCCGCGGCTTCTCCCTTCACGCAACAGCAGCACTCCCATCGAAACCCGGCGAACTCGCAACGCTGCCGCCCTCGGCGCGGAGCAGCCGTCATCGCGAGCGCCTCGAGCCGGGAGCGCGTGGCCGCTTTCGGACAAATCGGGCAGTGGGAGAACGCTGGCCTTGCCGTCGCAGCGAGAGCCGAGGAGCGGCTTGCAGGTCGACGTCCGTGTATGCAGCCCCCAGTCGGCGCTCCTGCACACGATCAACGGCAGACATCGCCGGCGACGATACCGCTCCCAAACCGACAGTAACCGCAGGCGCTCAACGACGTCACTCGGCCTGCCGACCAAGGCCTTGGCTTTGGTTGCGCAGCGCCCGAGCCCGAACAGATGCGCTTTCCGGGGATCTGCAAGTCCCGTGACATCGCGCTGCAAGATCGAATACATCTGGTCTTCGTCTTTGAGATCACGTCACCGCCGCACCCGGCCGGTGCGGCGGTGACGGCAGAACTGATTCCGACCGCGCCCGAGAGCGTCTGCTTGCTCGTCGGCGGTTAGCAGCGCGTCGTCGCGGGGTTGCCCTTGGTCGCCAAAGCGATGGCCCCCGTCGACGCCGCTCGGCAGGCAAAAGCGATCGTCGATCTGGTCGACGTCGCGTGATTGGTTCCCGTCGATTGCGATCACCCCGCCATCCGCGGCGCGGTGATCGCTCTCGGGGAAAGCGATCGCCCGCGACGACTGGCGCATCGCCCGATCGGACGACCGCGGTCAACTCGATCGTGAGCGCGGCGAACTCGGGCCGAGTGATGGTCGTCAGGGGTCGCTTCCTGGGCGGCTGGTGAGGGGCGACTCCGCACCGGCCGACGATGTCGGCGATCGTTGTGTGACGGCTTCGGTCGTTCCCGTGCTTGCACCGGCCGGATCCCAGCGTGTGGTCTCGTGTCCCTGCTCCTGGCGATTTGCGGGACCGGCCCGAGGGCGGCCACTTTGACCTGCTTTGGCAGCGCGACACGCACCTCGACACGCGTGCTCGCGCGATCAGCTGCACTGACTGACTGTCAGCCGGTCGAAACCGTCGTGCTCATTCGCCCCGGCGGATCCGGTTCAGGGGCCGGTGGTGCCAAGGTCGTCCTTTCGTCCGGCTTCCAGGCGGGACCACTGGGCGGTCGGACGTCCGTTGGTGCGTAGATGGGACATCACGGGAGACTGTGGCCAGCCGACGGGGGAGTCCTCCCAGGTCTCCTGCCGGCCGTACACGGTTAGGTCGAGCAGTCCGTAGCTATAATCCATCGCCTCGACGCCGCGCAGAGTGGTCCAGTAGGTTTCGAAGACTCTGTCGCCGTTACGCAGATAGCACACCACGTGCATCTTGCCTACGCGACGCCCGGTCAGCAGAGCGTCGCGGGAGTCTTCGGCGGAATACCAGGGCATCTCCCAGCCCATGAAGTCGCGGTAGCGGATGCTCTCCTCGTACGGCCCCTGGCAGAACGTGGCGTAGGTGACGTCGCGCGAATGCAGGTAGGAGAGCTCCCCGACCTGCGTCGTGTAGTGCGTGCACCCCTCGCACTGCTCGGCAGCCGGATGGCCGGTCCACCACATGAAGTAGTAGGCGATGAGCTGCCGGCGGCCCTCGAACGCGTCCAGCAACGTCACCGGGCCGCGCGGACCGATCAGCGGGAGGTTCGGGTCCATCTCGACCATCGGGAGCCGACGACGTGCCGCGGCGATCGCGTCGCCCTCGCGAGTGTGCGCCTTCTCGCGGACCCGTAGGGCATCGAGCTCGGCTTGAAACGTGTCCCGATCGACCACGACGGGGCCCTCCACTGGGTCGGTTACATCGGCTTCTGTCGGCCTGAGCTTGTTTCGTTCGTGTTTCATTGCATCCTCGATTCGCTCGTTGATGGTCCGTGAGAGGTTGGGTGGTCGGTTGGCTTGGGGCTCTGATTGGGGCCTCGACAAGACATCTCATCACGAAGGGTGATTTGCACATGCGTTGGGAGCCGCTCGGCGCAGCGCCCCAACGCCGACGCGCTCTGCGCGCTCCATGGCGTTCCAGGAGGGCTCGATCGGGCACTGGGACGCGCCCACCGTACCGCTCGCGTCGCCTGCGCCGCTGAGCAGCTCGGCGTGGACCGCGTGCGGTGGCTAGTTGCCCTCGGCCCGCCGACGTGCCCCAGCTGCTCGAGCCCCGCGGCAGGCGCGGCGGCGCGTCCGAGCGTGGCCCACCGGCGACTGGTTCACGCTCTCCCCCGAGGTGTGAGGACGATCATGGGGATGACGCGGTCGGTCTTGCGGGCGGCTTCGGCGAGCTGCGGATAGTGTCCGGTTGCACCTGTGAAGAGGCGCTCGCGCTCCTCGCCCGTCGCCTCCTCGGCGACGACGTCGATCGTCTCGGTGCCGACCTCGATTCGCGTGTTGGGCTGCGCGTTGAGGTTGTGGTACCAGTCGGGGTTGTTTGGCGCTCCGCCGTTTGCGGCCCAGATCAGGTAGCCCCGACCGTTGGGCAAGTAGGCGACCGGGTTGACTCGGCTCATGCCGGACTTTGCGCCGGTGTGGTGGAGCAAGAGCAGCGGGATCTCCTCCCACGTGCCGCCGACGCGTCCTTGGTTGGCGCGGAACTCCCCGATGATCTTGGCGTTGTACTGAGTGGGTGTCTCGGACATGGGGTCTCTCCTCGTTTGGCTAGGTGGGTGGGTGAGTGGGTGAGTGGGTGTGTGTGTGTGTGTGTGCTGCGAGCGAACCTCTCTCGACCTCACCAGCGCGACCGCCGTGCCGGCCCGCGACCGTGAGAATGGCCGCGGGCGAGCACTCTGTCGGGCGTTCAGGCAGCTATGGGCTCTGCCTGTACGAGCGCGGCGTTCTGGCGCTCGAGCTCCTTGGCCGCGCCCATGCGCCAGCTCTCGGCCTGCATCTCCGAGAACGGGTCGGGGAAGATCTCCTCATCCCCATTCTCCACGCCGTCGAAGATGGCTTGGGCGACCGACTCCGGCGCGGTCTTCGGGACCGGGAGGTCCCGGATCATGTCGGTGTCGATCGGGCCGGGCAGGACGGCATGAACCTTCACGCCCTGGCCCGCCAGGAGTGCGCGCAGCGACTGCGTCACCGAGAACGCCGCCGCCTTCGAGGCCGAATAGGCCGGAAGGACGGGCACCGCGGCGAACGCCCCGATCGAGACGACGTTGACGATCCGTCCCCTGCTCTCGGTCAGCGACGGCAGCAGCGCCTGGGTCACCATCACCGGGCCGTAGACGTTGACGTCGAAGTGCTGCTCAAACGCGGCCCGACTGTTCAGGTCATCGGGCAGCGACAGTCCGGCGTTGTTGATCAGGATGTCGAGCGATTCGACACTCTCGACAGCCCGCCGGATCTGCGCCCAGTCGGTCACGTCCATGATCAAGGGAGTGACACGGTCATCCGGGTGGGCGAACGGCGTCCGCGACGTGGCATAAACACGCTGCGCACCCCGTCTCAGTGCCTCGTCGACGAGCGCCTGGCCAAGACCACGGTTGGCGCCGGTCACCAGAATTGTCTTGTCGGTGATTGTCATGTGTCGCTCCTTAGATCTCGTGTCCTCGACGATCTCGGGATCGCCCTTTCGAGAACAGAGATACGAGCCGACACGCAAATCCATCGCTCCTCGCCAAAAACTTGGCGTCTGCGAGCTCGGCGTCTCGGTGTCTGCTGACGCTCCGCAGGGAGAGGATCGATGGGATCATTGATCTCCCGGACGTGACGGCTGAGTGTTCGGGCTGCCCGCGCGCGCTGCGCGCGGGCAGTCGCACGCGCAGCCGACGCTCGCCGGGCGGAGACGATCAGCCGAGGCGGCTCATCGCGCCCCGGCAGCACGTGCCGTGCCCGGCGGACGCGTGCGCGCCCTCCAAGCGCTCCGCGGCCGATGCGCGACCGCGAGCGATGGATTCCCGCTCCGCCTCGTATCTCCATCGACAACGAAGAAGTGCCGGCAACCCACCGACCAAGGAGGGCACGGATGGTCAGCGGTCGGGACTCGATCAGGAGGGGCGCGTTGGATTTCGCCGCTCGCTCGGATCTCAGTTGAAAGCGCGATGACGAAAGGAGAACCGAGATGGGAACGATCGTGATAAGCGAGAACGTCTCGCTCGACGGGGTGATCGAGGACCCCGCCGGTGACGAGGGCTTCGCGCGCGGTGGCTGGGTTGGCCGTGTCGGCGACCGGGGCCGCGACGAGGCGGCCAAGATCCTGCTCGATGAGGCGCTGAACGCCGAGGCCCTGCTGCTCGGTCGGCACAGCTACGAGTTCTTCGCCGATCGCTGGCCATCCCGGAGTGGTGAGTTGGCGGACAGGTTGAACAGCCTGCCCAAGTACGTCGTGTCGGCGACTCTCGAGCATCCCCGTTGGAGCAACTCGACGGTGCTGAAGGGCGACGTAGTGGACCAGGTCTCGGAGCTGAAGCAGGCGCTGGGCGGGGAGATCCTCGTCTACGGCAGCTTCCAGCTCGTGCGCATGCTGACAGAGCACGACCTCGTCGACGAGCTGCGGCTGATGGTGTATCCGGTGGTTCTCGGGGCCGGCGAGCGTCTCTTCGGCGAGACCAGCGACAAGAAACCGATGCGCCTCCTCGACGTCCGGACGGTCGGTCACGACCTCGCTCTCCTCACCTACGAGCGCGTCGGCGAATGACGAACACACGGGATGATCAACCGGGCAGGCTCGTGCATCTCGAGCTGCATACCCACGACCTGGCAGGCGCGAGCACGTTCTATCGCGAGCTGCTTGGTTGGCGGACGGAGCGCCTGCATTGTCGGTCTGGCACCTATCACGGTGTGGCCGTTGGCGGCGCGGTGGATGGCGGGATCGTGGAGTGCGGTGCACGGCGGCCGATCTGGCTTCCGTACGTCGAGGTGCGGGAGATCGAGGCGATGACCGAGCGCGGGCGGGCGCTGGGAGCGGCGGTGTTGCTCGAGCCGCGCGAGGGGCCGGCCGGATGGCGCAGCGTGCTCGCCAGGAGCGACGGTGGCGAGATCGCGCTGTGGCAGCCGAAGGGTACGCTCGTGCGAGGGACCAGATGACCGACTCTCAGCTACTCGAGGCAGCTATCGGCGGGGATCAGGCAGCGTTCGCCGAGCTGGTGCAAGCGCACCGGCGGCCGCTTCACTCGCACTGCTATCGGATGCTCGGCTCCCTGCACGATGCCGAGGATGCAGTGCAGGAGACGCTGCTGCGTGCGTGGCGGAGGCTGTCGTCGTTTCAGGGGCGAAGCTCGCTGCGAAGCTGGCTGTATTCGATCGCCACGAACGTTTGCCTGCGCGCGATCGAGCGCAGACCTTCGCGTGTGCTGCCGATCGACTATGGCCCACCCGCGGATCCACACGAGCCGATCCAAGCGCCGCTGCTCGAGTCCGTGTGGATGGACCCATATCCCGACGCGCAGCTCGGCCTCGAGGACGGTCTCGCCGGACCGGAGGCCCGCTACGAGCAGCGAGAGAGCATCGAGCTCGCGTTTGTCGCCGCGCTCCAGCTTCTACCGCCTCGGCAGCGGGCGGTGCTCATCCTGCGCGACGTTCTCGGCTTCTCGGGCGCGGAGGTCGCCGAGGCGCTCGAGACGACGCCGGCCTCTGTCTATAGTGCCCTGCAGCGCGCGCACGCGACGCTTGAGGAGCGACGGCCGGACCGCACCCAGCACGCGACGCTCCGCTCGCTGGGCGATAAGCAGCTGAAGGAGATCGTGCAACGCTACGTCGACGCCTGGGCGCACAACGACGTGGACACGATCGTCGGGATGCTTACCGATACCGCGACGCTTGCGATGCCGCCGATCCCGAGCTGGTATCACGGGCGCGAAGCGATCGAGAGGGTGCTGCGCAGCGCGGTGTTCGACGGCGCGCGGCGTTGGCGCATGTTGCCTACCGCCGCCAACGGTCAGCTGGCAGTCGGCGCCTACGAGCTCGACAGCTCGGGGGTCTACGCCCCACATGGCGTGACCGTCCTAACCCTTGAGGCTGAGCGAATCGACGAGATCATCCACTTCCGCACGCCGTCGATGGTCGAGTTGTTCGGGCTGCCTTCCCAGGCGTGACCTCCCGGCTGAATGACTCGCGGTAGGTCCCGGGTCCGCCTGCATCCAGCCCTATAAGGTCTCCGTCACCAGCGAGAACGGGCCGGCGGGGTGCCGGCTGGTCCAAATTCAGACCCGAGGGCAGCGATGGCTTCGATTCGCAAGGAAATCGTGATCGACGCGAGTGCGGATCGCGTCTGGGACGCGCTGCGCGACTGGGGAGGGCTGCATGTGCGACTCGTGCCCGGTTTCGCGACCGATGCCCGACTGGACGGTGCGGACCGGATCGTCACGTTCTTCAACGGCAGCGTGCTGCGCGAGCGATTGGTTGACCTCGACGACGACGCGCGCAGGCTCGTGTGGTCGGTGGTCGACCCGCCATACACCCATCACAACGCATCGGCTCAGGTGCTCGCGAACGGAGCAGACCGCAGCCTGTTCGTGTGGATCGCCGATTTCCTCCCGAACGATCTCGCCGGTCGGGCCGCACCTCTGATGGAGCACGCGTTGAGCGTCATCAAGCGCACGCTCGAGCCCGAGCGACCGGGCCGATAGTCAACATCGGAGCGTGCTCGGCCCGTTGAAGCCGGTGCCGCTCACGGGCAGGGCGGCGATACGCGAGCGGTTCGGGCTTCCCGCGCGCGGGTAGCGCCCGGACTGTCTCGCCTCCAAGCACTCCGCGTCAGCGATACGCGCACGGGCGATGGATTTCGGCTCCGCCTCGTATCTCCATGGACAACGAGGAAGAACGGCAACCCACCGACCAAGGAGGTCGCAGATGACTACCACAACACCACCCATCAACCGCTGGCGCGCGTTCGCGCTATTGGCCGTCGCGTACTTCATGACGATCATCGACCTGACGATCGTCAACGTCTCACTGCCCACGATCGCCCACGATCTGCATTTCACCCAGACCAACCTGCAGTGGGTCGCGACCGCCTACGCGCTCACCTTTGGTGGCCTGCTGCTGTTGGGTGGCCGCGCCGCCGATTTGGTTGGCCGCCGGCGTGTCCTGATGGTAGGGCTCGGCCTGTTCACGGCCGCGTCGCTGGCCTGCGGGCTCGCGACCAGCGCGGGCTTCCTGATCGCGACCCGGGCCATCCAAGGGGTCGGTGCGGCGATCATGCTGCCCGCCGCCCTGTCGATCGTGATGAACATGTTCCAAGAGGGCGCCGAGCGCAACAAGGCGCTCGGGATCTGGGGCGGGCTCGGAGCCGGCGGTGCGACCGTCGGGCTGATCGCCGGGGGGCTTCTCACCCGCTACGCCGGATGGCAGTACATCTTCTACCTGAACGTCCCAATCGGCCTGGCCGCACTGGCGCTGGTACCGAGGATTGTGCCCGAGAGCCGCCTGGCCACCGCGCGCCGGCGCTTTGACGCGGCCGGTGCGATCACCGGAACGGGCGGACTGGTACTGCTGGTCGACGCGATCTCCCAAGCACCCCAGTACGGCTGGGGCGCCATGCGGACGATCGCGGTCCTGGCGGCATCCGTCGGTCTGCTCGTCTCGTTCGTCGCCGTCGAGAAAAGGGCCGAGTGGCCGATTCTGCCGCTCTCGATCTTCCGGCTGCGCACGCTCGCCGGCGCGAACGCAGCAGCGGTGCTGCTGGTCGGCAGTTTCTACGCGTTCCTGTTCGTCGGCACCCTGTACATGCAGCAGGTGCTGCACTACAGCGCGCTGCAGGCGGGCGTCGCGTGGCTGGCAGCGTCCCTGACCTCGCTCGCGCTCGCCGGCGTCTCCCAGCTACTGGTCACCCGTATCGGACCCAAGCCGGTGATGGCGGCCGGGATGACCCTGATCGGCGCGGGCGTGATCTGGGGAACGCAAGTACCCGCCCACGGCCATTTCGTCGGCAACCTGCTCGGGCCGTTCATCGTCGCCGGCGCAGGGACCGCGTTCGCGTTCATCCCGGTCTCGATCGCCGCGCTCGCCGGCATCGAGGAGCACCGGGCGGGACTGGCGTCCGGGCTCCTGAGCACCAGCCAGCAGGTCGGAGGAGCGCTCGGCATCGCGGTCGCCTCGAGCATCGCCGCCAGCCACACCAACGTACTGCTGCACGCCGGCGACAAGTTGCCCGCGGCGCTGACAGGCGGCTTCCAGCAGGCCTTCTGGGTGCTGGGCGCGATCGCGCTGCTCGCCCTCCCGGTGATCTTCGCGCTCGTCGGCCGAGATGAGCGCACCGACCCGGTGACCAAGATCACCAGCCCCGAGGCGCAGCCCGCCCTCGTATCAGCCAACTAATCCATGTCCACCACATCCCGCAGAAAACAACAAGGAGAGTGACATGAGCAAGCTAGATGGAAAGACTGTCCTCGTCGTCGGCGCGAGTCGCGGCCTCGGGCGAGGCATCGCGGAGCAGTTCGCGGCCGCCGGCGCCAACGTGACCGCCCTGGCACGCTCAGGGCCGGCGCTCGAGCAGCTGGCGTCCGCCATCCCGACCATCGGGATCGAGGTGGCCGATGCGACCGATTCCTCGGTGGTCGACCTGATGCTGGAGCGCCATAAACCCGACGTGCTGGTACTGGTCGCCGGCGCACAGCCGATGATGCTGCCGCTGCAGGAGCAAACCTGGGAGACCTTCTCGCGCAACTGGGAGGTTGACGTGCGAATGACATTCGAGTGGATCCGCAAGGCGCTGGTGTTGCCGCTCGCTCCGGGGAGCCAAATCCTCGTGATGAGCAGTGGCGCGGCAATCCCCGGTTCGCCGATGACCGGCGGCTACGCGGGGGCAAAGGCCATGCAGCGCTTCCTCGCCGCCTACGCCAACGAGGAGTCCACGCGCGCCGGGCTCGGCATCACGGTAAGCGCCGTCCTACCAGGCATGACACCCGAAACCGACATCGGGCGCGCCGCCATAGCCACCTACGCCGACCGTGCGGGAGTCAGCGAGCATCAGCTCGTCCAGCGCATCCCTCCGCCGGTCACCTCGCTGGCGGCGGGAGATGCCTTCGTGGCACTCGCTCGCGGCGAGCATAGCCCGGGCGCGTACACCCTCACAGGCGCCGGGCTCCAAGAGCTCGCCCCCGGACGTTTCTAGCAGGACGCGGTGGGCCGGGGCGCGGACGAACCTTTCGTGCGCCCCGGCCAGACGTAGCCAGCAGCGTGTCGTGGGCTCACCCCCGCAGGCGGTGATCGTGCCGGCGAGTCCTGCTCTGCTTCCGGCACGAGCATCGCGAGCGCGACGCCGTCTTCCCTGCAACGCGCGGAAACCGAGACGCGGCGCACACGTCCCTTTCCGCGACCCCTCGCGCCCCCAAACCAGGGGTGATCCCTTCTCTGCCCGCGCGACACTCCTCGCGCCAGCGGCGGCGGGTCTTGTTGCCGTCGGTTGCGATCACCCCGCCATCCGCGGCGCGGTGATTGCGTTCGTCACGGAGCGATCCTGCGGGCGGCGCGCCTGGCTCCTTTCTCATCGGCGATGGGACAAGCGGGGCCGGATCCCTCCTCACGGACGCCGGCGCCGCAACGGGCGCGCCCTGAGGCAGTCAGTCCAATCGTGAAAAGCGGTCGTCCGCATACGGCAGGCGGGGCGCGCTTCTCGCCGGAACCGGGGCTCCCGAGAACCCCTGCGGAACCGGCGCGCTGCATATGCAGCGCTGCCGGCCGACCGAGACTCATGAAGCGCTCGGATCTCGCGATTCCACTCGTTCGGCACCGGCGTCGTTGAGGCGGATCCGGACGCCTCGCACGTCGCCAAGGCAATCGCCGGCCAGCCGGCGAGCTCAGACACGATGCGATCGTCGGGAGTCGATGCCGCGCTGCAGTCGGGCGCGATTCCGTCCACGGGCGGGCTCGCAGCTCTCGCGAACGCTCGGGTTGCGTAACGTGACGGGCCGGTGCAGCGCTTCGGCTTCCGCTTTGCTCGCGCCTACCGCCTCGCGGCGCGCCCTTTCGGGATCACACCCGAGCGCGCCTGGGTGCAGGTCGACGATGAGCACCTACTCGCCAACTACGGCCCGTGGCGGCTGCGCACCCCGCTTGGCAACGTCCGACGGGTAGCGATCACCGGCCCGTACCGGTTCTATCGGACCGCCGGTCCGGCGCGGTTGGGTATCACCGATGGTGGGCTCACGTTCGCGAGCAACGGAGAGCGGGGCGTTCTGCTCTCGTTCCACGAGCGCGTGCCGGCGATCGATCCGCTCGGACTGATCCGGCACCCCGAGCTCACAGTGACGGTAAGGGACGTGCGCGGTCTGCTCAGCGCGCTCGGCGCCGACCGGTAGCAGCCGACTCGTTGCCCGTGACATCGTCGCGCCTGCGTCGTCGCCGATGCGGTCGCAGGTTATCCGGCGGGTTGGAGACGATCGTCCGCCCAGGCGCTCCTTCCTGCGTGTCGCGGCCGTTGTGGGCAGGATCGACGTGGCTGCTCCACGCCTCAAGCGGTCATGCTGGCGTCGCTACCGCTCGGCGCGGAAACGGGCAGCTTGACCGAGACTGCCCCTCGGCGACAAGGGAGAAGTCTGCTCGGCACCTCGCCAAACTTCGGAAGTTCGATCAATGGGCACTCTGCTGGTGTGGCGCTCCTGGGACGCCCCGGCCGAGTTAGTAGATGCGTGCTAGTTCGATCGCGACGATGAAGAACCACGCGATCGAGGCTACGTAGAACAGGCGTTCGAAGAGCCCGACCCGCTTCAGCCTTGGACTTCTCATTGCGACCAGGGTCCCAACCGCCCCGCCGGTCATCACCCACGGGAGGGCCGACAGCCAGCCCTTGACGCCGTGCCACGCTGGCCTGTGTTCGAGCGTCGAACCGAGTTTTGAGGCGGCGAAGATGATCGCGGCGAAGATCAAGATCGCCAGGATCATGTGGATAGACCCGGGCACGGTCTGCCACCGACTGCCGTTTTGGTCGGTCGGAAAGACCGGGATCAGAAGGCGCGCGAGCCCTGCGATCACAAGCAACACGATCGCTTCTGTGGGCATCGACGGCTTGGCGTCACCGAGCGCGACCGCAAGCGCGAAGCACGCCACTGCACCCGCCAAGGCCTGCGTCCAAAACAGACCGCGATACCGCCCAATCCCGTAATCGCTGACGGCGTCGGTCCTTGGGTCGTAACCCGTGGGCAGCAGATGCAGCGCGATCAGCGCAAGCGCCTGAGCAGCGATCGCAACGGCCGTGACAATGCTGAATGTCTCAACGATCCCTCAGCCCCCCAATCGGATGTGGGCGGCGGCTGACCCGTGTCGCGCTCACCCTACTTCTCCGGATTAGTCACCGTCAAGCGCTTGCGCAAGATCGGTTGCCAGCAGCGTAGGAAGCCCGAGGCCTGTCGAGATAGGCACGGTCGCCGAACCGTGATAAAGATCCGGCAGCCACACCATATGAATCCAGACCGAGAAGGGAGCGAGTGGCATTGAGCGCAAACGCAACCCGATCAGACGACCCAACGGATCAGGTGGTCACCAAGCTCAGTCCCTGGTCGGTGGCGGATACCGTCGCCCGCCTGTCCGACCTCGTCGCAGCCAAAGGGATGAAGCTGTTCGCCGTATTCGACCACAGCGGCGAGGCCAAAGCCTCAGGGCTCGAGCTCCGCGACACCAAGGTGCTGATCTTCGGCAGTCCACAAGCAGGGACTCCCGTGATGCAGGCCGCGCCGCTCGCGGCGCTGGACCTGCCACTCAAGGTGCTCGTCTGGGCCGATGGGAACCAATCCAAGCTCAGCTACACGGCCCCAGCCGCGCTTGCCGCCCGCTACGAGCTCAGCGACGAACTCGCCGCCAGACTCTCAGGAATCGACGCACTAATAAACACGCTCTTGGACGAGTAGCACCCCAACCGAAGCATCCGACCAAGGCAACGGGTCGGGTGAATCGCGAACAAACATGTGCTGCGAGCATATGCGGGTACGCAGCCACGCGACCTCCCCGCCGCTGACGGGATGAACAATCACCGGCCGCAGCACCCACAGCCAGACCCCGCGCGGGCGATGGCAGGCGAGGACCTGAGACGCGAGGAACAGTTCCTCGATCACCACATCGAGGAACTGCTCGACGCGATCACCCCCCTCGTCGACCCGCCCACTACGCCCACCTAAGCCAGCACGCCCGCCGCTGACCGGCCGCGCCCGTCCGGCCTCAGCAGGCCCCCCAGACACGCCCCGCTCTCGCACGCGCTGGCGATGGACCTGCTGGAACCAGGCAGTTGCATCGGGCTACACGCAGAAACGGTTCTCAACCGTCCGAGCCACCTGCTTCCACGAAGTAACAGCAGTCTTGCCTCCGCCGCGCGCCGGCGACGAGGCTGCTCTTCTGCATCCATATCGCGAAGAATGCGTCTGCGACCGACGACGTTTCGCTGCTGCTGGTCGTCCGTAGCGGCCACGGCCACCTGGACGGCCGCAGCTACTCCTCGAGTAAGCGGAGCGAGCGCCAGAGCCCTTACCTTCCGCGCCCGTTGCAGAACGGATCTCGGTGGGCGAGGTTGAAGCCGCGCGGCGTGACCAAGCAAGGCTCGTACGGCGCCAGGGCGTCCGTCGCGCTGGTCCCACGGCGACCGGCAGCAATCGACTGTCTCCTGCGTGCAGTCGACTGGTGTGCAGCACCGGTATCCGCGGCCCCATGATCTTCGCCCGATCCCGCCGCCGGGGAGCAGGATCAAGTTTGCGCGGCTACTGGGCGCGGACCGTACCTGCTCGGCCCGCGCCCTGCGGCCCTACAGACCTACGGCACGACGTAGTTGACGGAGGTTCCCCAGTTGGCGAAACCGTCCCGGGTTCCGCCGCACGTTCCGATCGTCAGCGTGAACGCACTGCCGGTGCAGTTGGCGTATTGGATGTAGTTGGTGGCGAAATAGATCCGATCGCCGGACCCCGGGTAGATCGCCCAGCTGTAATCGCCCCACCGGGGCCTAGTCGGGCCAGGGAAGCCCTGGTACTCGGCGAATCCGTCTTCCGGCGACTGCCCGAGGTCCGCGATGTTGAACACCGACCCGGTCAAGCCGAGCGAGGTGGCGGTCAGCCGGCCGTAGGCGGTGCTCGGATAGAAGCCGCCGTGGTCGGCACCGGTTGGTCCACCGTTGCCGTTCAGCGTGAAAGCCATGATCGTCTTGCCGTTCCCGCCGGTGCCAGCGGCCATGGCGGGGAACTCCCCACGACAGCCCGTGACGCCGCTAACGCGGCGGTGGCGGAACCCCGGCCAGCAACCCGCCGGTCAGCTCGACCACGCGCTGCCACCCGCCCGCCTGCTGGGATCCGAACCGCAGCGTCCACGCGCGCGCCGCGATCGCCAGCGCCTCGACCGCATCGCCCAGCTCGCTGCCGGCCGGCGTGATCGCGCCCAGCTCCGAGTCCAGCGCGCACGCCCACCCGGTCGCGCACGCGCGCAAGCTCCCCGCACGGCCTCGCGCCGCGCGCAGCCACCCTCGGACCGTGCCCGGCGCACGACCCAGCCGGCGGGCGATCACCCTGTGCCCAGCGCCACGGCTGGCGAGCACGAGCGCCTGGCCGATCACCTCGACGCCGTCGCGCCGACGCGGGACCGACCAGGCCGGTGCGAGCACGTGCGTCGCGCCACACCCGCCACATACCGCCCGCCGTGGCCGCAGCGACCGCACCTCGTCCAACAGCCGCACCTCGCGCGAGCGCGCAAACCCCCACGGCGACAGCCGCCCGCAACAGACCGGACACGCGAGATCCCCAGCCGCCAGCGCGGCCTCCAGACCCTCCGCAGATAGCGCCACCGAGAGCATCGAAGATCACCGGATCGCTCATCCGCGCCGAAGCCTTCCACACGCCGCCTCGGCCGCCAAGGGGCGACTCGTGTGGGACATCTACCACAACCACGCCAGTGCCGTGAAACGGTCATCCGCCCGCAACAAGGGGCCGTGACCAACGCCAACGGCGCCAACACTCCATTTCGTGACCAAACTCAACGGCGCTCAACAACAGGCACGCGAGCAGCGCCATCACCCTGGGGTCTGCGAAGTGCAGAGCGGGCGCGGGTTGGCCGTCCTCGACGGACGGCGACACCAGACGCGTAAGCGTCTCGGGGTCCGGCGCGCAGGAGCACGCCTGAAGTTGCGCGTCAAGCAGGCGATCGTTGATGTCATCGCCGATCGACCGCAGCTGCTGCCACGTCTCGGCGGTCAGGGTGCGCTTGACAGCGAAGTCGTAGGGATCGTTGACGGTCGTCTCGGTTCTGAGCGCGCGGCCTTCCTTGAAGTACTGCTTGACCTTGCTGTGCTTGTAGTGCGCTTGGATGACCGGCTCGACGCCCTTGGTGATGACCTTGGTCTGGAACCGGCCGGCGGTCCGTTTGGTGACCTTGCGGTCAAAGATGATCTGGACCTTGTCGGGGCGCCCGAGGTCCAGCTGATCGCGGATCGTCTGCTCAAACCACGCACGCCCCGCCGCGGGCTTATCGAACACGCGGGTATCTGAGAGCTCGAGCTGCCGGACCGAATAGCGGTAGCCGTAGCGGCCGCGCTCAGCGCGCGTGAACGGGAAGGCAGCTGACGCATCCACCGCTCGCAGAAACCAAAGATGTCCTGCCCTGAGAGCGAGCCGCAGATCTCGACCAGCCGCTCGGCTTGATCACAGGCTCAGAATCCGTTATCCAACGGCTCAAACTCGATCCCCTCATGGGCGGCCTGGCGCTTGGCCCACTCATGGCCGTTCAAGTAGACCCATACCGGGTATGGGGCGTACGCGTTGGTCTTGATGAACGACGGCCCCCAGTCCGCATCGAAGATGTAATGGTAGAAGTGGTTGACGAACACGGCCTGACGATCGAACTCGAAATGCGGGTGCGCGTCACTCCCGCCATCGCGCCAACCGCGCCACGCGAACGCCTTCTCCTGCGCGACGCCGAGCATCACCACCCCAGAACGCCCCTCCCGCTCAGCCTTCTCCATACTCCCTGCTTGTGAGTGGGTTTTGGTAAGCGTTCAGTCGTCGGGGCCTGCGGCAGGGATTCCTGTTTGTTGCAGCGAATTTTGCACTCGCATGGAGCGTGCCGAGGCGGAGGCTTGACTTGGCGATTAATCCGCCCCGGGCGGTGTGCACATTCACGAGTCATACCAAGTGCCGCGCTCCGGGGTCTCTAGCTCGTTGAACGGATGAGCGCCGTGCAGCGCCTCGATGATTCGCAGCGCTCGCCGACCGAGACGTGTAGTGGCCTCGACGGTCACACTGCGCTTGACGATTCCGTCATCGACCAGCTCCCCATGCGACCAGCTCTCCCCTCGCTCCTCGACCCATCGCTGGTTGATCGGCTGGTACAGGGTCATGTGGATCCAGTACTGGCTGAACTCGACCCGCTCACTCCAGCCCGGCTTGACCGAGGCGCCGCTGCTCGGGCCACGGTCGACCGGCTCCGATTCTTCCGCCCCGCGCTTCGCGCGTTCGCGCGGATCCTCCTGCCGCCGCTCCCACGCCTCCTTGATGATGCTCACCGCCTCCTCGCCAAGCGGTGCCAGACGGTCGAGGTTCACGCCCCAGGTGATACTGCCAGCACCCTCGTGCTCCCACGGGTTAACCGGATGGTCAAGCTCGATCTCGATCCACTGCTTTCCGTGCTCGTTCGGCGCTGGCGCGTCCCAAGGGAACCCTGCTCCCGATGTCACGAGTCTGCTCCGCCTTGACGCCCGGCGCTGACGTGGACATTGGTTTCCGAACTCGGATGTCGATCGGCGGACACCGAACCCGGCGGCGGTCCCCCGGCGTCGATCCGATGCCAGGTGAGCCGGCGCCGCACCGTGTCTACTAGCAGCCAGCTGGGATCTGGTCCGCTCAGCGCGCCAGGGCAGGCAACGGCCCGCATCGAGCGTCCCAGACGCTGGGACGTCGGGCGGCGCCGACGCTCAATCGTCCCATCGCCGCGGCCGATCCACAGCGCCGCCTGATGAGTGTGCCCATGCGCGCGCAGCCATCCCGGCAGCCGGCGAAGCGCTTCACGTACGTACCGCTCATCGGAGAGGCGGCCCATCAGCGGGTTGTGCGGGCTGCCGTGCACGGCGAGGATTCCGTCGCGCTGCGCGGCGACGCCCCAGCATGCGATCACGTCGGCCGCGGCGCGGGGCAAAGACTGGTCTTGCAGCGCCCAGGCTTCCTGGTTGCCGGCGAGCTTCACGGCGCACATGTCGTTGATCGCTCGTACGCAGGCGACGGTCAGCTCTGGCGGGCGCGCTGAAAGTCTGTCGATCGCATCGCCGAGGCACCACAGCTCATCGGCACCGACTCGCGCGATTGCGGTAAGGCACGCGCTGAGGCGACCAACCTGTCCGTGAACGTCGCTGAAAATCGCCAAACGCATTGAGTCTGAGGAACCGGCCGACTGGGGCGTTCCCTGTGGGATCCTGACATAGCCCCCGCGTTGCCTCCTGCCGCGCTCGGCGCGGCCGAGTTCGGGCGCCGGCCGCACGCGACTGCCGACAGCTCGTCAATGTCGCGGAAGAATGCGAGCTCGCTGCGCCGCTCATTGGCCAACGCGTCAGTGAGGAGCCTCGCCCCCGGCGTGCGCCATGATCCGCCCGAAGCAATATGCGGCGTCCGCCATCGCCTGCGAGTCAGTCTGCCAACACAGCAACCTGAGGAGGTCGCCACGAGCAGCACCGACACAAGCCCTTCCGTAACGCGGCTTCCATTCCGCGAGCCCGCGATCGCCGTCGCGTTCTTCATTGGCCGACGTTGAGCGTTCGCGGCGGTTCTATACGGAGGTCCTGGGCGGGGTGGTCGTTGCGACCGGGCCGGTCACGTACGTCGCGATGGCGAACAGCTGGATCATCATCATCAACGTCGGTGGCGGCCCGACCGACGACAAGCCGACGGTCACGCTCGAGACGCCGTCCGATCCGAATCGGGTCAGCAGCTTCCTGAACCTCCGGGGGCTGACATCCACGCGGCTTACTCGGAGTGGAGCGCTCGAGGAGCCGAGTTCCTGACGGTGCCCAAACAGCACGAGATCGAGATCCGCTGCTACTTTCGAGACCCGGATGGCTACATCATCGAGGTGGGTCAGACGATTCGCCCAGAGGCATACGTCGTCGAGGCGTGACTTACGGCGCGTCCCCACCCCGCTGATGCATGGCGGTTCCTCCTGTCCTCTCGGACTTGGGTTTGGTCGCCCCGAACGCTCCCAACCGGGGCGGACGGGACGGGCGCGTCCTCCGTTCCGTGGCCCCTTCGCACCGTATCGAGGCTCCCGGCCAGGGGGAGGGGCGTGCTCAGGAAGCGCGGAGCGCCCTGCGCAGCGAGCGGAAGTTCCGGGAGGTGTTGAGCGACATGCTGGTTCAAACGCCGCAGCCAGCGCCACCGCCTGAACTGGGCACGCATGCATCGCATCGCCGAACGATGGCGCCCTTCGCGCTGGTTTACGTGGTCGAGTCGACATGCCGGCTACGCCGACCCGCCGGGTCGGCGTAGCCGGCGACCCTGAGGGTCGGGCTACTTGGCGGCCCGGTACTTCGCGCCGTTCTGGACCACCAGCGGCCGGGTGGCTCCCTGGATGAGACCGCGGAGCACGTCGTGCTCCAGGCGAACGAACCGGTCGGCCATCTCAAAGCCGGAGACCGTGATCTTCTTCGCGCCCGTGGTCGTCGCTGTGATTTCGTCGGTGACGGCGTCCTCCATCGCGATCACGAGTTTCTTCGCCACAGCGGAGGTGCTGGTGACCTGCTCGGTCAGGGCGTCGGGGATAGCGACCACGAGCTTCTTGACCACAGCGGAAGTCCCGGTGACCTGCTCGCTCAGGCTCCCCTCGATGGCGATCACGAGCGTCTTCGCCACAGCGGAAGTACTTTTGACCTGCTCGGTCCCGCCGTCCTCGATGGAGATCGCGAACGTGCCCACTGCGTCGATCGCGGCGAGCTCTCCGGTCTCGAGCGACTTCAGCAGCTCGACCGACATGTCGGCCGTCCGCTCGACGACGTTTGACAGACGGTCAGCTGTACGTCCCCGCAGATCGCTCGACGGCGGCTTCGCCACCGTCTGCGGCTTCGGTGCAACCTCAGGCTCAGCCACCGGGCGCTGATGAGTCGCTGGGCTGTTCACGCTCGGGCTGGGCTTAGTCGCATCAGCCATTTCGGTGATGGTGGCCATTGTCGGCTCCTTTTCAGAACGTATGTTCGTATAGGACCTAATACACCACGAGTCGCCATTGCCTCCGGAGGGCTTCGCGCTCGCCGACGGCTACGACGAGACGAGCGGGAAGTACCGCGCGCTGCTACTGCCGTCCGACGGGATGACGGTCACCGTGACCGACGCGACACTCGTCGTGCGGCCCGAGCGGGCGAAGGCGCAGCGGGCGGCCGAGGTGCGAGACGAGCCTCCGGTCGGGCCGGGCCCGGGTCCCGAGCCTGGACCCGGCGCGCAGCCGCCGTCCCCGCCAACCCCCGGCAAGACGCGGTTCTTCGGCAGCAAGCGCCTGTAGGCCGACCGCTACGCATCAGACTTCAAGAAGCTCGCCGACGAAGTCCTAGGCCCGCTCGGGGCGACGCCCGGTGTGACCCTCAACGTCACGATCGAGATCGAGGCGACAGCTCGGGACGGATTCGACGACGCGAAGATCCGAACCGTCTCCGAGAACGCGACGACGCTGAAGTTCGAGCAGGGCGGGTTCGAGGAGGGGCTGACACGACCCGCAGTTTCCCTCTCAGTGGAGCTCGCAGGGGAGGGCCGCCTCGTGCCTACAGCACCTCGCCGACGTCGTCGAACGTGGTGGCGGCGCGGATGTAGCGGCGCAGGACGGGGAGGTTCTTGTGGCGGGTCACGTTGGCGATCTTGCGCTCCTCGACGCCGGCGGCTGCGGCGGTGGCGTAGCCGGCCCTGAGCGAATGGCCGGAGAGGGTGGCGAGCTCCTCCCGCCGGATGCCGGCGTCGCTGGCGCGGCGCTTGACGATCAGCGCGACGGACTGGTCTGAGAGCCGCTCCGCGGTGAGGGTGTCGCCGCGGCGCATCCGCCGGAACACCGGACCGCGGTGGATGGCGGCGGCCTCGAGGTAGGCCTGGAGCCCGCGGACCGCGCACACGTTGTCTCCCGCGCGCGCGTACGGCACCGCGACCTCGGTTCCTGCCTGCTCCTGGTCGGTCTTGGAAGCGCGGATGGTGACCAGCAGGCCGCGGCGCAGGTCGAAGGCGAGATCCTCGACGTCGAGCGCGACGAGCTCGGAGCGTCTGAGCACGGCGGCGAATCCGAGCAAGAGCAGCGCCCGATCGCGCCGCCCGGCGAGCGTGTCCTGCTTGATCGGCTCGAGCAGCCGCGCAAGCGGCTCGAGGTCGAGCGGCGCCGCCCGGCGCGTCGGCGCGGTGCCGAGCTGCCGGCGGATCCCGGACAGGACGGCTTGAACGGCGCCGGAGTCGCACGGGTTGGGGTGGTCCTGGGCGCGGTGCGCGGCGGCGATCGCGGCCGCGCGGCGGGCGATCGTGACTGGGCGGAATTCGCGGTCGGCCTCGGCGGCCAGGAACGCCGCGACCGTCGCCGGCGTGGCCGGGATCGCGCTCAGGCCGCGGGGCGCGCACCAGTCGGCGAACGCGCACCAGTCGCTCTCATAGGCCCGGCGCGTCCCCGGCGCGAGGTGTGTGCCCCAAGGTTCAGGTGAGGTAGGCTCCGCTGGGGGATCGCCGCATGGCGACTAAGGATGGGGAGTTCGTGAGCACTAACGAGGAGCAGACGCCGCTCGAGGAGATCGCGAACGTGCCCACGCTCGATAACCCTTATTCGGTGCAGCCGGTTGGGGGAGAGAGTCACCTCGCGATGTCAGCGTGGGATCGGCTTGCTGGTCGCTTCGCCGATTAGGTTGTCATTCCGGTGGGCGGCGGCGGCACCTCGTGGATCGCAATGGCTCTCAGGGGCCGGCAGCCGGCGGGAGGCCAGGCGCCGCGGTCGAAGATGCAGCTGACAAGTCCTCGTGGGCGAGCGGCGCTGGGCACGAGGATGCCGGCGAAACCCGCATGGAACAGCTGCTCGCCCGCGGCCTGAAACGGTGGCCAGGTTCGTCGTCCCGGCGTAGGCGGCGTCAGCTTTACGCGGGCCAGCCGTTCCGGTGTGCTGAGGTCGGCGAGTTGGAGGTCGAGCTGCCACACGTGGTGGTCGTGAGGGATGGCGCGGCCTGGCGGTAGTCCGCGTTCGGCCAGCAGGCGATACCACTCGGCGATCGCGGTGGCCGGCTCGTCGGCGAGATACAGCGCGCGTACAACCTCGCCGTGCTGCCAGCGACCATCCGTCGCTTCGCTGGCGCGTCCGAGCAGCGAGGAGCGATGCGGCGCGTGGCGGATCCACTCGCCGTCCACGGCGACGGTATCGACGTCTATGTGCTGGTCAGGAGACGCCGGGGTATTCCAGCTCGCCGATCAGCTTGGCGATACGGCGATAGTCGCCGCGGGCAAGGACCTCGACGGGCTTTTCATCATTGAGCGCCTCGATCGGTCGCGTGAGCCAGATCGGGATGAAGTCGGCTTGCATGACGCGCGCGAGGCGATCGACCATCGCGCCGAGCTCGACCAGCCGGTCGGCGCGGGCGCCGCTGGGCGCGCTACGACCGCTGAGCCAGTCGCGCACGGTACTCGGCCGCGCGCCGGTGGCCGCGGCGATCTGCCGGTCACTGAGTTGCGCCCGGTCATGCACGCGGCGGGCTTCAGCGGCAAGCGGGGACATGGCTTGAGGATACCACCGTCCGTCAATTTTCCGACGCCAGCACGTCGCTATTGCGACGCTCGATAATGGTGGTTATTATGTCTATCGAGTCAGCAAAAAGCCTGCAAGCAGGCAGGTTTAACGACGGTGCCGCAGGAGCCTTATGTCCACCTCGCGCGGGCTCCGGTCCACCCCCTCTGGCCGCCGCGGGCGTCGAGGACGGTCCACCCCCACGCGCGTGGGGACGACGGAGGCTTTGCTTTGCGACCGGATGCGTCCTCCGGTCCACCCCCACGCGCGTGGGGACGACCCGATCATCACGTCCGCGCGGTGCAGGAACGCCGGTCCACGAGAGGACCCGGCTGATTGCGCTGTCGAGTGCGAGTTCGCCGTCGTCCGCGCTAAAGATGCCGTCGGCGATCGCGTCGCTTAGGAACGGCCCCCGCGGGATCCGCTCGGGCGCCAAGAACGCACAGCAGAACATGAGGGCTGCACATCCCGGGTCTTCTTCGAGTTGGGCGAAGGCCAGCTCCCAGGTCGTCGCGATAGTGTGCTCGTGGTCCGACGGGCGTCCCCGCTCAAACAGCGTCGGCGCCTGAGATTGCAGACGACGCTGGTAACCCGCCAGCGAGATCTGCGCGCTGTCCATGTACGCCGCAGCCTGCTCAAGCGCCAACGGAAGATCACCCAACGCCTCGGCCAACGATTCAGCGGAGTCCCTGTCCCGGTCGCCGGTGCGCTGGCGCAGGAAACCCAGCGACTCCTCCCGCGTCCACACATCGATCACCAGCGGATCCGCGATCCCACGCCACCCACCGTGCTGACGCGAGGTGATGAGCACATGGCCACTGCGACCGTGCGGCATCACCCCGCGCACCGCATCCGGCGAGGGCGCGTTGTCGAACACCAAAAGCCACCGCGGATGACTCTCAAACCACGCCGTAACCGCCGCCGCCCGCGCGTCCTGCTCGCGCTCCTCGCGCTCGGGCAACACCAGCGCGTCGGCCAGCGCGGCAAAGTCGTCCAGCAACGTGAGCGGACTCTCCGCCCGCACCCACCACACCACGTCGTAGCGCTCGCGATAGCGAAGCGCGTACTCGACAGCCACCCGCGTCTTACCCACCCCGCCCAACCCATGCAACGTCTGCACCTACGTCAGCGCCGCCGCCTCCCCGCCGACCAAGCGCTCAGCCAGATCGCCGACCAGACGCTCACGACCGACAAACCGACCGCTGACCGGTGGGACATTCCAGATCGCCGCCTCTGCCGCAGGGTGCACCACCTTCCACTCGCTGGCCGGCGGGGAACGCAGGAGTCGCTGAGGGCTTCCTGCGCCCGCTGGCGACCGCCCCGAGCAGTCGCTCCCGAGCACGCACTTCATCGACGCCAACCAGGTCGACGTACACCACCGAGCCAAGCAGCCCCTGCGGCTCGCACTCGCGCACACGCACCGGCAGCAACCTGTGGCCCGATCCCACCGGATCCTCCCGGAACGCCGCCGCCCACTCAGGCGCCGTGTACCGCGATTCCAAGAAACGCTGGCGAGAGCACCGCGACCGTCCGGTCACTGATCGTCGCGGCACGATCCATTTGGAGCACGAAATTCGCGCCCGGCCCAAAGTCCCACGCCTGAACCAGAACGCGATGACCGGCCTCGTCCAGCGCCCACCCGATCCACTCAGCCCACGGACGATCGGCGCTCGCATAGCTGACGAAGAAATCGACCCGCTCGGGCGACCCCGGCCCCACCTCTCGATCTCGCACATCCACCCAACGAATCATCACACCCAACCCCACGGGAAGCCCTGCGAGATCGAGCGGCCGTGCTCACCGTAGTTGGTCGGGTTCGAAACGGCGCGATTGCCCCAGAAACCAAGAAGGTTTATGAGCCGCGCTCCGCAGGCGTCTCTCGCTCGGAAAATCCAGCCACATCGAAGGCGACCCAATAAGGCGCGGCGGCAGCGTATTTCCGGCGATCGGGCCGTGGCGGACGACGGCTAGGCGGCGCGGCCGTTGGGCTCGGCGTCGAGCGCCAGGTGGCGGTAGAGGGTCGCGCGGCTGATCCCGAGCGCGGTTGAGATCTCGGCCATGGTGTGCTTCTGCGCTCGCATCGTCTGGGCGGCGGCGAGCTTCTCGGCGGTGACCAGGCTCGGGCGGCCTGAGAGTCGGCCCCGGGCGCGGGCGGCGGCCAGGCCGGCGCGCGTGCGCTCTCTGATGATTTCCCTCTCGAATTCGGCCAGGGCGCCGAAGATGTGGAACTGCAACCGTCCGGCGGAGGTGGTGGTGTCGATCTGCTCGGTCAGTGAGCGGAAGCCGATCTCGCGGTCGTGCAGATCCTCGATCGCTTCGATCAGGTGTTTTGAGGCCGGGCCGAGGCGATCCAGGCGCCAGACCACGAGCGTGTCGCCGGCGCTGAGGAACTGAAGGCAGGCGTCGAGCTCGGGGCGATGGCTCAGGGACCCGGAGCCGACATCGCGAAACACGCGCCGGCAGCCGCCTTGCTTGATGCTTGAGCGCATCGAGCTGCAGCGCGAGACTCTGATCGTCCGTGGAGACGCCCGTGGGTAAAAACAGTATCGCAGAGGGCGCGCGTTCCTGGGGTTCGGACACTGACCCGACCTCCTGACCCATCGTGAAAGCGCCGACCTCGCTACGCTCCAACAGGTCGTTGGGTCTGGCGCTAACCGCCGACGCCTGCGTAGCCAGCCGCCGGTCGAGCTTGAGGTCGTCCCATCGCGCCACGTGCGACGACGTTAGATCCGCACTCCTCGTCATTTGGGGGTGAATCCGGGGGCTGGTTGGCCTTTGGTGCTGACGTGAGCGCAGTGCCGGCCCTGCCGGCTCAGGTGCCAGATAGCGGGGCCGAAGCCCGGGTCAAGCGGCCGAATCTCCCTGCAGGCGGGGGGTTCGCGGGGACGCTTGGTCGACTGGGGCTGCCGCTTGACGCGCGGCGCGCGGCTCCGCTACGCCGTTGACGTTGCCCGACGGCGAGCGTCTCGCAAGTTGCGCGCGTGCTGGGCGACCCGCCGCCGCCGCTTCTGCGGCAGTCTGCTGGCTGTCTGAAGGTCAGCAACTACGAGGAGGACGACGTGCGGGTCACCACCGCATTCAACCGGATGCTTGAGCTTCCGGGCGCCTGGGTCAGGGACGTAGAGCTCGGCGAGCGGGCGATGATCGTGACGGTCTGTCTGCGCCGCAAACGGCCGGTCTGTTCGGGCTGCGGGGCGCGCGGGCTGAAGATCAAGGATCACCGCGTCAAGCGCTGGCGGCATCTCGACATGGGCGGCGTGCGCTGCTACATCGAGTGCCGGCTGCGCCGGCTGTACTGCCCGGGCTGCGGCGATCTGCCCGAGCACGTCGAGTGGGCGCGCGGCGGCGCGCGCTACACGCGCGACTTCGATGACCTCATGGCGTGGCTGGCGCAGCAGATGAACCAGACGCAGCTCACGAAGCTGATGCGGATCGGCTGGGAGACGGTCGGCAACATCCTTGCGCGTGTCGTTGCCGAGAAGCTCCCCGCCAGCCGGTTGGACGGCCTTGAACTGATCGGCGTCGACGTCAACTACGGCGCCGATCACAAGTTCCTGACGTGTGTCGCCAACCACGAGACCGGCGGGATCGTGTGGGCGACCGAAGGTCGCAACACCGCCAGCCTCACAGCGTTCTTCGACGGGCTCACCGACGAGCAGAAGGCCTCGATCCGGGCCGTCTCGATCGACATGTCTGCCGGGTATGAGAAAGCGATCCGCGACCCTGACAACGGCGTCCCGCACGCGCAGGTCGTGTTCGACCCCTTCCACGTCGTCCAACTCGGCTCCAAGGCGGCCGACCAAGTCCGCCGCGACGAGTACAACAAGCACGGGCGCTCGGCCACCGGCGAGGGCAAGTGGATCAAGGGCACGCGCTACAGCCTGCTCAAGGACCCTGCCAAGCAGACCCCGAAGCAGCTGCTCAAGCTCGCCGAGGTCGTCCTGACCAACAAGCACATGTACCGCGCGCTCCTGCTCTACGGCGAACTGCGCCACCTCTACAAGGTCCCCAAGCACGAAGCACGCGAACGCCTACAGGCATGGCTGGCGTGGGCGTCCCGGTCCCGACTGAAACCGTTCGTGAAGCTCGCGCGCACGATCCGCAAACACAAAACCGGCGTGCTCGCTGCGATCGAGCTGAACTTGAGCAAAAGCCTATGAGCACCGGCGCTGCGCGACGGCGCCGACGCCGCTGGCGACGGAAATCTCGCGATTCGTTCTCGAGCATTGTGATCGTCCGCGCGGCCGAGCCTCCGCGGACCGCTTCGTGGTGGCATTCCGATAGCGCGTTCACCGGCGCGCCCCACGGTCTGGCTCCGCGAACGCCATCACGCGCCTCGTGGCTGGACGCGACGATCGGCGTGACCCAGAGGTGGCCATCGCGCTCGTCGGTGTTGACGGTGCCGGAATGCTGAATGCGATCGTCGGATGTCGCACGCCGCACGGATGTTGGTGGACGGTCGAGCCGTCCACCAGTGCGCGGTTGCGCCATGAGGTCGAGGTGATGCTTTGGGCCGTCGGCGGTTGCGTGTTACAGCGCTCGGACGCCGTCCGAGAGGTGCCCTGCGGCGATCACCAGATGGGATGATCGCCGCGAGAGAGCAGGCCGTCGCGGCGCGCAAGCGTGGGTACCTCGTCGCACGGTTGCCGCTGGCAGCGGACCTGGATGAGCCGCAGCGCGGGCCTCGGAGAAGTTGCGCGACGTTGAGCTCGCATCCGTCGATCGAGACCCCGCGCGGATGTGAGCGCCAATCGTCGTCCCCGGGCTGGCGGTTCTCGATTGGCGCTCGGTGGCGATCGCCGGGGTCAGGAATGCACGAGCACGTCGTGCCCGACTGGGGCTTCCTCGTACTTGTGCCCTTTCGTCCACAGCTCATCGAACACCGTCTGCCTGTCCGAGAGCGTGTAGCCGGGCACGACCGCGTCGACATATATTCCTGGTGTGCGCACGAGCGCCGGGTCGACCTCGCCGACCTCCACGATCTCGTTGACTTCGAAGGCGACGAAGTCGGCGGCCGTCGCCATGATCGGGTTCAGCGTGATGCCGGTCTTTCGATACTCGACGTTACCCATCTTGTCCGCTCGGAATCCGTTCAGCAGCGCGAAGTCCGCCGAAAGCGGCGTCTCCAGAAGGTACGTCTTTCCGTCGAGGGTGATCTTCTGCTTACCCTTCTCGATGAGCGTGCCGACGCCGACGGGAGTCAACACTCCTCCCAGGCCGCCGCCGGCACACCGGATCTTCTCTGCAAGCGTCCCCTGCGGGAACCACTCGAGCTCGATCTTGCCCGCGAGATACAGCTCCGTGACGTAAGCGCTCACGAAATAATTAGTGCGCCGGATTGGTTTGGGTGGATGGTGTAGTTCCAGTCCGGATGGAACTCGCCCCGGACGATGTTCACCGCCGCCAACTCGCCATCGGTGATCTTGATCCCTTTCTCGTACTCGCCGGGATCGAGACGCGCGTAGACCTTCAGCCCGGTGCTGGTGGTCGTTGAGCCGATCAGGTCGATGATCACCTGCAGGCTCTCCAGCGGCCTGCCGCGCCAGTTGAGGCTCACGAACGAGAACAGACGGTGCTCGATTTTGTTCCACTTCGATGTCCCCGGCGGGAAATGACAGACGCGGATCGCGAACCCGAGCTCGTTCGCGAGCTTCTGCAGCTCGACCTTCCACAGGCGCGTGCGGCTGGAGTTGCTGCCGCCGCCGTCAGCGGTGATCGTCAGGCACGTCGCCTCGGGGTAGCGCTCGCGGCCGAGGTGCTGCCACCACGCGCGGATCGAGTTGACCGCGAACGCGCTGGTGTCGTTGGTGACACCGACCGACACCATTCCCTCGTTGGCCTCCAGATCCAGCACGCCGTAGGGGATCGCGTGCCCCAGGTCCTTGTCCTTGAAGTCGTGGCAGCGGACCTCGACCGGCCGCCCGCTCGGCTCCCACTCACGCCCGACCGCCTTGAAATCACCGAGTTGAGTCGCCGGGGGGGATCTCACCCCCCGGCGCTCGCAGATCCCGGCGTGAGCCTCTCAACTCACCGGGCTCCTGTCATCCAGCCTGAGGCCGCGCGCCCGCCTTCCAGTGAGCAAAGAGCCCCGGTTCGCGTCTTGCGACGCTCGCCAGAAAGCTCCATGCCCGCGTGGGGCGTCCACGCAGTCGCTTGTACTTCCGCATGGCCCATCGAACGAGGTACTCGTCGATTACCCGGAGAAGCGAGATCAACTCTGACCGGTAGAAGCGGCCATAGAAGTTGATCCAACCCCACACGATCCGGTTGATCGCTTCCGCGAGGTCGGCAAGGGTCTGTCCGCTCCTCAAGTGCAGCCGCCAGCGTTTGATCCTGCGACCGATTGCCTTCGCGGCTACGTCGCTGACGGCCGGTGCGAAGCTGACGAACAACGCGCCGCTCCGGTTCCGGGCTCGCCGCGGACGAAACGTATACCCAACGAACGTGAACTGCTCGTGCTCGTGAGAGCCGGTGCGGTTCGAATCCTTGCAGTACACGATGCGCGTCTTGTCCAGATTGAGCTCCAGACCGACCTGCGCCAACCGCTCGACGATCGCGTCGAGCACCACTTGCGCTTGCGCCTTGCTGTTGAAATGCAGGATCACATCATCCGCGTACCGCTCGAACGGGACCGCCGGAAACTCCCGGCCAAGCCACATGTCGAGCGCGTAATGGAGGAAGATGTTCGCCAGCACGGGCGAGATCGCAGAGCCCTGCGGGCTGCCGCGATCCCTGGCTTTCAGGGTGCCGTCCTGCAGTTGCAGCGGCGCTTTGAGCCACCGCTCCACATAGAGGAGAATCCACCGCAGGTTCGTGTGGTGAGCGACCGCTTTCAGCATGAGCGAGTGATCGAGCGAGTCAAAGAACGATTTGAGATCCAAATCCAGAGCCCAGTCGTCCTTCCAACACCGCGCCCGACATACCCGCACCGCGTCATGAGCCGACCGTCGCGGCCGATACCCGAAGGAATCCTGATGGAAGACCGGCTCCACCTCGGGCTCCAAGTACAGGTACGCGACCGTCTGAGCGACCCTATCTGCGACCGTGGGCACGCCGAGCAACCTCAACCCGCCTGACTTCTTCGGTATCTCAACCGCCCTCACCGGCGGCGGCATGTAGCTCCCCGAGGACATCCGATTCCAGAGTTTGTAGAGGTTCCCTTTCAGGTCGCGCTCAAACTCCTCGATCGACTCCTCATCGACGCCTTCAGCCCCGTCATTGTCCTTGACCCTTCGCCACGCCTCCCAGACCATCCGTTTGGAAATCGCAAACGGCTTGCCGTCAGGCTTCGGCTCGCTCACCGGCTCCTCCCGCGACACCGCGGTTGACCACCAACCGAGCCAGGACGACCCGCCCCCGTCGCTCGACCCGCATTACCGGGCGTCATCACTACCACGAGGCGGTCCGCCCCTGCTGTCCGCATCAGTACTCAACCCCTCGCAGATCAGCCGCTTGAGGCTCTCCCTTCCACGCACGACCGCAGGCCACACCCGCTCCACTGGTCGCCCGCGGGCGCGGACAACAGGTTCCCACGTTCCACACCGGAGCCCAGACCAAGCTCGCGCCACCTTCATGCCGGACAGCGCCTGGCCAATCAGCAGGCACCCGCCAGACTCCTCCCGGGCCAAGCTGGCAAACCCGGTTCTGCTGTCATCTAAAAGCTTTCGACACGTCATCAGTGGATCGCTTGCGCTCGCCTTCTTGGCCCACACCTGACGCGCTCACGGCGCGCCTTTTTCCGCAACGCTCAACACCACGGCTCTTGACCGCAGCACCTTGCGGTGGTTTGCGGCCACCCCCTGCAGGACGACCGCGGAGGACCACTAGCCCAAAGGCCGGCCCCTCCATCTCCAATGCAGTTACCGCATCAACTCAGTCCGCTCTTCTACTCGGCCCTCCTTGTTGCGTACGTGGCACACCCAGCTCCCGCTTCTTGGCGTCTACGGAGATCGTCGGCTCGCCGCCAGCAAGCGCCGCCCGAGTGGTCTCGTTGATATGCCGAAACTGCGCATCACGATCGGGATGCTGCTTACCCTCCCGCGTCTTCTGGTTGGCGTGCAACCGAAACCCCAACCCCCGCAACAGCTTCGCGGCCGACCGATCAGACACCTGATGCCCCGCCGCCACCAACGCCCCCGCGATCTTTCCCAAGCTCTTCGAGCACCACCGCAACGGCGACTCCGGATCACCACGCGCATCCGGATCCACCAGCCGCTCCAGATCCCCGATCAGCGTCGGATCAGACTCCGTCAACCGCGGACGCCCCGCACCCGCAGCACGAACCCGCCCCGGCTCAAGCCGCGTCCCCTCCCCCAACTCCGCGATCCCACGCCGCACAGTGTCCTTGCTGACCCCCGTTGCTCGCACAACCGCCGCGATCCCGCCCCGCCCAAACGACCGAGCCTCAGTCGCCGCCCACAACCGACGCTGACGCTCGTTCAACTCCGGACCCAACCCCGCAAAACGCTCCGCAATCTTCGATTCATCGATCATGCCCTCGCGATACGCCACCACCACCAAACATCCTGCCACAGCGCACTAATTTATCCGTGACCGCTAAGGCGTGGTGCCGGTGTGGGAGGCGATGATCTTCCGGACCTGATCGTTCTCGATCAGCTTGCTGACGTCGAAACCACCTCCCGGATATCCGCAGACCGTGGTGATGAGCGTCAGGTTCCGTTTACCGCTCGCGACCAGCTTGTCGATCATCATCAGTGGTGCGCCGACACCGAGGAAACCGCCGATCATGATCGAAGCTCCGTCGTGGATGCGATCGATGACCGCATCGATCGTTGTCGCCTTGTTGAATGCGTCAGACACGGCAGTTCACCTCCTCGAACATCGGCTGCGGGTCCTCGTCAACCATGAAATCGGCACCCGTGAGCAGCTTCAATTCCTCCACCGTGACCAAGGGTGAGATCTCCCGCAGGACAAAGCCGCGCCCGTCGATGTCAAACACACCCTTCTCAGTGATCACCCGATTGACCGCGCCTACCGCCGAGAGCGGTAGCGCACACTCCCTGACCAGCTTGGGCGATCCGTCCTTGGCGTTGTGTTCCGTCAGCACCACGACGTGCTTTGCGCCGACCAGGAGATCCATCGCTCCGCCCATGCCGGTCGGTCGCTTGCCCGGCACGAGCCAGTTCGCGATGTCGCCCTTCTCATCAACCTCGAGAGCCCCGAGGAGGCATAGGTCGATGTGCCCGCCGCGAATCATGCAGAACGACTCCGCAATGTTGAAGTACGAACTCCCGGCAACCTCGATCAGGGGCTCTCCGCCGGCGTTGGCGAGATAACAATCCTGAAAGCCACGTTCCGGTGGCCCGGCGAACTCCAACATGCCGTTCTCCGACTGGAGGATGACCTTGACGTCGCTCGGCACGTACTCGTCAACCAGCGTCGGCATCCCAAATCCCAGATTCACCACCAAACCGCCACGCAGCTCTCGAGCAGCTCGCGCAGCAATGACGTCACGATCGGTCATGCTGGTTCACACCTCCTGTCTTTCAGAGACACAAGGACATCATCACTTCCAACCACACCCGCAGGCCCGGTAGTACTCGATCTTCATGACAAGTCCTCTAGACGCATCGAACTCGACCACCCAAAAGCGGGCGAATCGCCAGCGCAACCGTGGCTATGCGACCCAGCATCGCAACGCACGTTGCCGTCAGCATCCGACAAAGCCCGCTGTGCAGCGCGGAGAATCACGGACGGGGGCTTTGGAAACCCGGCAGCAGCGTTTGCGAGCTTGCGAGCCCCGGTACTCTGGCCACCAACCACCAGATGAGCCACGTCTGCGCCCACGGACCTGCATCTCGCAAAAGCGCGAGCGGCGGCGCAGCCGGCGGCCAAAGCGCCGTGAACGGTCGATTCGACCGCCCCGCCTTCCCGGAGAGGAAGAAGCCAGTGCTCAATTCCGGCTCACCCCAAGACCGTGCGGCTAGCCCCGACCACCACCTTAACTAAGCCGTGTAGACGACAGCAGCCCTGCTCCTCGCGATCTCAAAAGCAATCGTGAGATGTCCAACGCATTCGCCGTCGCCGGCGCCGGCCAGGGGACCCGCGGCGTTTGGGACGCCCCAGCAGGCCAGGCGCGTCGATCGAAAGCGACGATCTCGCTCCGATCCAACACGTCGTCGCTCCTGGCGCAATCCACGGACCTCCCTCGCCGCGCGTTAGCGTGTTCTGATCACGCCGATGAGTCGCGCTTTTCGTGCCCAGGACGGGCATCTTGGCCGATACCGGGCCGCACCCCCTTTGCGCAGATTGGGGTGCATCGGGCGCGACGGATCGTGCCTGTGCCGAGCGCATGGCGACGAGCAGGACGAGTGCCGTCCTGTTGGCGGAGCCCTGCGCTCGCGGTGGCACAGTGCATCGTTTGGGCCATCGTCGCTGCCGCATAGCGCGGTTACGAGCGCGCGGGGATCCTTTTGGAGGTAGTAGACGACGTTGCGGGGTCGCTCGCCAGTCGTCGTTCATACAGAATGGTGTCGGGTCTACGCGACCGCGCGGCGATAGACGCGCGTGGCCCAGGCGAGCGAGACCACGCAGAGTGGTGTCAGCACGGCGAAGGCCTGCCACACCGCGCTGCCGGAGAACGTGTCGAGTGCGAGTGTGCGTGAGGCGATGACGAGGTAGTAGAGCGGATTGAAGTGTGCCAGCACGCTCATCCAGCCCGGGCCGAGTGAGATCGGGAGCAGCACGCCGGCGAGCAGCAGCAGCGGCAGGTTGATGCCGTTTACGATCGCGGCGAAGCCCGTGATCTCCTTGGTCAGCAGTGCTACAGCTGTTGAGAACGCGGCCATCGTCAAATAGAAGAGCGCGAGCAGGATCGCAAGCACGAGCAGTCCCGGAACGTGGACGTGGAAGCCGAAGGCGACGCCAACGACGAGCAGTATGAGGTCGAAGATGAACATGCTGACCATGCCCGAGACGAGCGGGCCGAGCAGCAGCGCGAGCCTGCTGGCGGGCGTCACGCGGAAGCGCTCGATCACTCCGGCCTGGAGCTCGAACAGCGTCGAGAAGCCCGCGCTGGTGCCGCTCGTGAACGCCAGCAGCGAGAGGATCCCGGGGAGGAACTCGTCGAGCACGTTGCCACCGGCCCCAGGCGCGAGCGGCACGTCCTTGAGCAGCGGCGTGAACAGCGCGAGGTAGAGCAGCGGCACGGTCAGGCTCACGAACAGCCAGACCGGGTTTCGCAGCAGTTGCAGCGCGCGGCGCCAGGCAAGCAGACGGGTGTCACGCACAAGCTTCACGCGGCGGCCCCGGCTTCGGAGTCGCGCAGTGAGCGGCCGGTCTTGGCGAGGAACACGTCGTCGAGCGTCGGCTCGGAGAGGCTGATCGCCCGCAACGCGATCTGCGCGGCGTCGAAGCGGCGCAGCAGCTCGGGTAACGCCGCAGGCCCGTCGTCGACGTAGCAGTGCAGCTCGCCGTCCTTGGCCTGTGTCGTCGAGCGCACGAACGGCACCGCGGCGAGTAGCGTCTCGGCACGCACGCGCGCGGCTTCGTCATCGCCTACGCGCAGGACCACAGCGTCGCCGACGACGTCGCGCTTGAGCTCGCGTGGGCTGCCCTCGGCGACGATCGTGCCACCGTCGATGATCATCACGCGGTCACAGAGAGCGTCTGCCTCATCGAGGTAGTGCGTCGTGAGAAAGACGGTGACGCCGTGGTCGCGCAGCGTGCGGACATGCTGCCAGAGGTTCGCGCGGTTCTGGGGGTCAAGGCCGGTGGTCGGCTCATCCAGGAACAGCACCTGCGGCTCGTGGACGATCCCAAGCGCCACATCCAAGCGGCGCTTCTGCCCGCCCGAGTAGGTCTTCACCTGACGCTCGGCGAAGCTAGTGAGGTCAAGCAGGCCCAGCAGCCCCTGCACGCGTGCGGCGACAGCGCCGCGTTCGCGACCGTAGAGACGGCCCTGCAGCATCAGATCCTCGCGGCCGGTCGCGAGGTTGTCGGCGCCACCGAGCTGACTGACGTAGCCGATTTGCTGGCGGACCTTCGCCGGTGCGCTCGCGACATCGAAGCCAGCCACGCGCGCCTCGCCCTCATCGATACTCAGCAGCGTCGTCAGCATCCGCAACGTCGTCGTCTTGCCAGCACCATTGGGCCCGAGGAACCCAAAGATCTCGCCCCGCGAGACCGCAAAGCTGACGCCACGCACGGCTTCGACGGTCCCGCCGCGCGCCGCGAAGCGTTTCCGCAGCTCTCGGGCTTCGATCACCGCGCTCACTGCGCGCCCCCGCCTGCGAGCGCAAACTCTGGCAATGGCACACCGTCATGCCATGCCTGCCAGATCTCGATCCCGTCGATCGTTCCGGACGTGATCTCCTCGAGCAGGCGCCGCACGAACCGCAGCTCGGTCCGGCGCAGCTCGGCCTCGAACTCGGCCTCCACCCAGAGAACGCGCGGCAGACCGCGCTGCTCGAGCATCCCGCGCACAACACCGGCACCCGCAATCAACTCCTCCAGCCGCCCCGCGCGCTCCTCAAGCAGCGCGACCGCCTCGACCGGCGTCACGCCCGGCAGGAACGCCAGGCCGGCCGCAAACGCGGGATAGTCCTTGACCGGGACCGCGAGCATGTCCGCAAGCCAATCGTGCGCCTCGACGCGTCCAGCATCGGTCAGCCGGAAGATCGTGCGCTCCGGTAACCGACCCTCGCGCTCGGTGTCCTGAGCGACGATCAAGCCGCGGCGCGCAAGCGAGCAGACAACCGAGTAAAGCGAACCGTAGTTGAGCTTGACGCTCTCATCCTTGTGCTCGCGGCGCAACGTCGCCGCGATCTCGTACGGGTGCATGTCCCGCTGGATCAGCGTCATCAGCACGGCCAGCGCCAGCGGATTCTTGCGGTGGGCCTGCGACACGAGTACTCGATTCAGAGTATCACAATTCGAGTTCCCCGCTTGTTCGGCGCCAGCTCGACGACAACGGAGCGGTCCCGCCTCATCTCTTCGCCCAACGTGACACCGCCTCCGGCCACAGCCAGCAACCCGAAACACCCCGTCCACTCGTCCGGACCAAGCATCCGCGCCGTAGAACTGGTCCAGACCCGCTTACGCTCGGCCACAGGCCTCAGCAGTGATCCGGCCAAAGACCTGCTCTCCGCGCGGAGAGCAGGTCTCAGCCGTCCCTTCCAGCGCCCCAGCGCCTTGACCTCATGAAGCCGTTTCGGGTCCTCAGATCCGCGCAAAGCAGGGGCAGCGGCCTGACGCGGTCCTCAATGCCTGCAACCTGGTTAGAGCAAGAGCCGGGACGTCCGCAGCGACGGGTCCGTGCGTCTGGATCGTGTGGCTCGTCAGAGCTCACTGCGTGGTCGCCGATGGCGGGGCAGTGCCGGGGCGCCCAGCGAACATGTGAGAGACCCGCACCGTCAACCGCGATGGAGAGATGATGCCCGACGCCAAAGACGTGATCCTGAAGCACATCGCCGCGGTCAACGACCGTGATAGCAACGCTGAACCGTGGGCCGCCGATGCCGAGCTGGTGGCGCCAGGCGGCCAGGCCAGCGGCCGCGACGACGTCATTGGCTTCTTGGGCGTGTTCCACGAAGCGTTCCCGGACCTCCGCCTTGAGATCAAGCAGCTCCTCACCGACGGGCCAGCTGCGGCGACCGAAGGGGCCATCGTGGGCACCCATGATCGCGTGCTCCACACAACACCCCCAACGGCGATGTCGCGCCGACAGGACGAGCCGTGGAGCTCCGGTGGGCGGCGGTCTATGTCACCGACGGCGACACGCTGAAGTCCGAGCACCTGTTCTTCGACCAGATGGACTTTCTCGGTCAGCTCGGTCTCCTCCCTGATTAGCGGCCAACGCTCGCAAGCGCCAGGACGCGGACGACGCGCATCGCAAGAGTCACACCGGCTCCGGCCTAGAACGCACGTCCCTACAGCGTCTCCGCCATCCGGCCGGGCCGCTCCGTGGGAACGATCTCGACAACGTCGGGCTCGCCGTGCCTGAGTATCGCGGACCGCCCAAAGCCGGACCGACGCCACGCTAGGGTTGCGTCTCTGCTGATCGCCACATCCGGGACTCACTCGGGCCGCCCGCGTCCGTCGGCGTGAGCGATCAGCGCGCAGCCCTTCCTTGACGTCAAGGAAGGAATGAGCGCTTGCTCGATCCCAGCAAGCGCAAGCGGCGCTGCAGCCCGGTCGATCGTGACGCGGCAGCGACCGCCACGCCGTGTGGCGCTTGCTGAGTCTCGTCGGCGGTGTCGTTCGGCACGCGATCGTGCCATTCGGCCCGGGGACAGGAGCGATCGCCAGCGCCAGCGACGCCGCACTTTTGCCTTCGCGTGAGCGCGATCGTCGGCTCGTTCAAGCCGAAGCGATCCCAGTCGTCGGAGAGCGGCTCAAGAGCACGCGAAGTGCTTGCTGCGCTCCAGCAAGCACTTCGGAGAGAAGCGACGACCTCAAGACGGAATTCGACGTCGTCGCAACTGCCGCAATGCGCAGCGTGGAGGCCGACTGGTTCACCAGCCGGCCGCGGTGCACGATCTCGTCGAAAACGCTTCTCGCCGGCGGCGCGCCGTGGATCGCCGGTTGCGCGCAGCGCGGTCTCGATGTCGGCCGCGAGCGAGTCCTGCGCCATCTCGTCATCCTACGGGGACAGCGGGCGCGGCAGACTGTCAAGCGTGGGCTCGCACGAGATCACGCAACTGCTGCACGAGTACGGGTGCGTGACGGTCTTCACCGTCGTCGCGCTGCAGGCCGTCGGCTGCCCGCTGCCGGGGACGACGGCGCTTGTCGCCGCGGCGCTCTACGCCTCGACGGCGAACGGCCTGCCGATCGCGGGAGTGATCGCTGCAGGCGCGCTTGGCGCGCTGTGCGGGACGATGGCCGGCTTCGCGCTCGGCCGCCGGGGCGGCGAGCCGCTGGTGCACGCGATCGGGCGCCGCCTGCGGCAGAGCCGCGAACGTGTCCAGCGGGTGCGGCGCGAACTCGCGGCGTCCGGGGCGGGATGGCTGTTCATCGCGCGGTTCGTCACCGGCTTGCGCAACGTCAGCGGCCTTGTCGCTGGCGCCAGCGGCATGCCGCTCGCACGGTTTGTTCCGATCAGCGCCGCTGCGGCGCTGACGTGGGCGCTCGTCAACGGGCTGGAGTACTACTTCTTCGGGCGGGCGCTTGCGTCGGCGAGTACGTGGCTGCAGGTCCTGCTCGTCGTCACCGGCATCGCCTGGCTGGTCATCTCGCTCGGCGTCCTTCGCACGCGGGCGCTGCGGCGCCTGCGCGCGCAATCGGACGTGAGCTCGACGTCGTCGACGTGAGCCGGGCCGCCTGCCATGTTCCGCGCCGCGGTCAACCAGCTCATCTACTTTCCCGAGCGCACGTTGCTAGCAGCGCCCGAGCGGATCGGGCTGCGCCACCGTGAGCTCGCGCCGCGCACCGACGACGGCGAGCAGCTCCATGGCTGGTGGATTGAGAGCCGCAGCGCGACGATCGGACATGTGCTGTTCTGCCACGGGAACGCCGGGAACATCGCCGACCGTCTCCTGCACGCCGCATTGCTGTCCGCAGCGGGCTTCGACGTCCTCCTGTTCGACTACCGCGGCTACGGTGCCAGCACCGGCACGCCGGGCGAGGAGGGCACCTACCGCGATGCTCGCGCCGCGCTGCGATGCCTGCTCGAGCAACCTGAGGTCGACCCCCGCCGCGTCGTCTACCTCGGCGAGTCACTCGGCGGCGCGATCTCGCTCGAGCTGGCGCTGTTCTCGCCACCGGCGGGCCTGGTCCTGCTCTCGACATTCACGTCAGTGCGCGCGCTCGCCCGCATCCACTACCCGCTCATCCCTGCCGGGGTCGTGCCCGACGCCTACCCGAGCCTACAGCGCATCCCCCGTCTCGCCGCACCGTTGCTCCTCCTGCACGGCGATCGGGACGAGATCGTCCCGATCGCACACGCGCACGAGCTGTTCGCGGCGGCGCCCGAGCCGAAGGCGCTGCACGTGTTCGCCGGAGTCGGGCACAACGACCTGGTCTCCGACGCGGGACGCGAGCTCGTCGAGGTGATCGTCGCCTGGGCGCGTGAGCATCTGCCGGCGGCGTGAGACGGGCGCGAGCGTTGTTGAGACAGGCTCTTACGTTGCGCGACAACCAATCGAGATGTCCAATGGCAACGGCGACGCCGTCGCGGCCCGGGACTGGCGGCGCTTGCGACACCTCAGCAAGCATCGATCGAAAGCGAAGGTCTACTGCGATCCGGCGCGTCGTTGCTCTTGGCGCCGAGCACGTTTCTCGTTCGGCCCGCCGCCTGCCGTTCGCCTGGGTGGGCGTACGGCAGGCGACCGCGCGGCGTCGATGAGCCTATGCGATGTGATGACCCTTGCCGACCTTGATCATGGCTACAGGGTCAGGCCGGCGCTGGCGGGGATGACGGGTGGGCGGCGAGCGTGGACGGTGTCGATGATCTCGCTGGTGTCGATTCCGCGTAGGTAGACGCTTGTCACGCCCAGGTGGGCATGCCCGAGCTGGCGCTGGATAAGCGGCAGCGAGACCCCCTCGCGAGCGAGCTCGATGGCGTGCGCGTGGCGGAGCTGGTGGGGCGCGAACCGCCGGCGCACACCGGCCTTGGCGGCCAGGTGCGCGAGCTCGCCGCGCGCTTGGCTGGCGGACCAGACGCGCCCGCGGGTTGGGCCATCCAGGACGCAGAACAGCGGGCCGACCGGAAGCGTGACGCGCACCTTCAACCAGGCGTCGAGGTGCGCCCACCCCCAGGCGTCCATCCCGACGACCCGTCGTCGGCCGCCCTTCCCGCGTCGCACGAGCACCGACCCCGCGGTCGGGTCCAGATCGGTTTCGGTGAGCATCAGCGCTTCGCTGACGCGTAGCCCCGCGCGCCAGAGCACAACGATCAACCCGCGGATGCGGAGGGCGTGGCAGCCCTCGCCGGCCTGGCGCATGACCGCGATGATCTCCTCTACCCTTGGCGGGTCAGGCGGGTAGTGCATCCCCTTGTTCGCCGGCGCACACCCCGCGCGGTATCCGGGCGTCATCGCCGGTGACCGCCGGCGCCCCCGTCTTGTCCAACAAGTTCCTCTCGGACATCGATGTCTCCTCTCCGAAGACGGATCGGCTCGAGGCGCACGGATGTGCCGCGAGTGCTCACAGGACCACAGATCCTGCTCCGCTCAGCGCGCCACGCATCACCACGCGCCCCGCCTCCGAACTCGTCGCACCGGGTCAAAGCAGACCTCGGGTCGGCGATTCCGTCGCGGTGATGGCGACCCCGTCGCTCTGCGAGATCGCTCATCCTCAGGCGCATGCCCCGCCACCGCGTCCCCCTCTGACGGCACCGTGTCGGATCGCGCCGAGCCGACACCCAGTCGATGGTGTGCGCCAGAAGCAACGACGTCGTGGCCAGCGCCGAGGTCGTTCCTTTCCGCACCGGTCGATTGGCGTTGCGTGCGCGTCGGACTGCCCGTTGTTGCACATGCCATCTATGTCAAGGGAGAGTCGCAATTTGCGGGTTTCTCGTTGGGCGGCACGGGGTGAACAGAACAGTTTCCGGGCGGTAGACCAGATGTGCCGCTGGGGTGTCTTGGGAGCGCCGCGGCTGGCGTGCGGGTTTCTAGCGGGTGGCAACCATCGGCAGGTTTGCGTCCGCCGGCCATCCTCCGGGTTGGCGTGGCCTGGGTCCGTCGGATAGGTGTGGGTTGACGGCTCGCCCAGTCGAGTGCGGCCGCGGGCTCCCAGCGGGCGTCCGGCCCGTCAACGTGTGGGCGACACGTCGCGCGACGCGTCGCTGGGCGGCCGTGAGGCTCGCCGGCGGTCGAGCGCGAGCCGGGCACGGGATGCGGCCTGTCGGCAGCGTTTTGAGCAGTAGCGTGCCTCGAGTCGCAGCCCGGTCGGCATCGGTCCCGCGCACTGGGCGCAGCGCTCGGGCAGGGTCAGCGCCGAGCGGCCTGAGCGCTCGCGGAGCCTCGCCCGGGAGGCGGCTTGCCGGCAGCGTTTTGAGCAGTAGCGCGCCTCCGAGCGGGCGGCCTGGGCGATCGACTGGCCACAGCGCTCGCAGACGCGACCCTGTCTCGCCGCCACCTCTCCGGGCGACGTGTCGCGCGACGTGTCGCTGGCGGCTTGCGGGGTCGCTCGCGCCGCGTCGGCGATGGTCTTGGTGAAGGGCTGTGCGCCGCGGCGGCCGGCGAGCGTAATCGAGCGCTCGGCGACGTCGTAGCGCAGCGTCCCGGTGATCGGCGGCTGGCGCTGGAAGGTGCCGTAGCGCGCCCACACAGGCGCGGCGAGCGCGTCGGCCAGCTCGCTCTCGCCCGGCCGCCAGCGGCGAAGCTCGGTGCCGTCGACGGCCGTGGCCACGATCTCGACGGTCGCGGTCCGCCCGCTGGCGGCGGTGAAGCGAACCAACGCGACGCTCGCGGCGATCCGCTCGAGCGCCCGCCAGATCGCCTCGGCTCCGGCGAGCTCTCGGCGCGCGGGCCCGAGCCGGGCGGTGTGGGGCCGGCTGGCCGTCCGACCGCTGGGCGAGCGGCATGGCTCGCCCGCGGCGGCCTGGCAGGTCGTGCAGCGCCGCCGGCGCCAGCCACGCGCGACGTGCAGGAGCGGCTCGGAGGACGCCGCGGGTCGTCGGTTCGCGCGCGGACGACAGCGCTCGCCCGCGGCCGCGCCGCAGCGCGGACAGCGCTCCTCTAGCCACAACCGCCGGTCACCTCCTGTTGTCTGCGACGCGTCGCGCGACACGTCAGGATTGTCCCAGTGGGGGCAGTCGGAACGCCCGAGGGCGGGCCCGGTGAGCAGCCGGCGGACACACGGGGCCATCTCGCGCTGGCCGCGAACCGGGCGGATTCGGGCAGGCGCTCGCGACCGGCGGCTCTCGCCGGCGTTGAGCGGGGCGCTCGAGCGTGGTTGGGCTGACGGGCGGCTAGGTGACGCTAGGTGACGCTAGGTGACGCTAGGCATCGGGAGCGACCCGGTGATGGTGGGGTCGATCTCTCGACCGGGAGAGGGGGTGCTCAGGGATCGCGATCGGCTCGGGCGTGGGCGGCTCGGCGGGCTGCTCTGCGCTCACGGCTTGCTCGGCTGCGGGCACCGGCGGCTCGGTGAGCAGCTGCCAGAAGCGGCGGGCGAGGTAGCGCTTGAGGCAGCGCAGCGCGCCCTTGCGGGTCTTGCCGTCGGCTTCCTTGCGCGCCAGGTACTCGCGGGTGGCGGGATCGTGGCGGGCGCGGGTGATCGCGATCGTGTGCAACGCCCGGTTGAGCTGACGATCCCCACCACGGTCCAGCCGATACTGCGTGCGCTTACCCGACGAGCACGGAACCGGCGCAGCGCCGCACTGGCGGGCAAAGCACGCGTCCGAGCGAAACCGCTCCGCCCCGGCGGTGTGGCCGATCAACAGCGCCGCGCTGAGCGTCCCGCACCCCTGCTCTTCCAGCAGCGCGGGCCGATACGCCCGGATCAGCTCGCGCAGCTCTGACTCGAGCGCATCAGCCCGGCGGGTGGCGCGCGGATCGCCGCCAGCTGCTCGCGCGCGATCCGCAACCGCACACACGGGGCGAGCCGGCGCAGCTGTCGATCCAGCCGCTCCAGCGCCCGAGGATCGGACAGCTCGCCGCGCGTCAGCGTCGCCTCGCGCTCCGGGCACAGCTCCAACAGCTGCCAGCGCAACCGATTCTTGACCCGCGTGCGCTCCTTCACCAGCTCCTCACGATGATCGAACAACAGCCGGATCTCCATCGCCCGCTCATCCAGATACGCGGCCGGGAAGCGCTCCACACCGTCCTTGACCACCGCCCGGGCGACCGCCTGCGCGTCAATCTGATCAGACTTGCCGCGCTCACGCTCACCCTTGCGCGAGGCGCCCATCATCTTCGGCGCGACCCGGACCACCCGCTCACCAGCAGCCAACAGCGCCTGCTCCAGCCGCCGCGACACGTGCCGGCAGTCCTCGATCGCCCACACCCGCCCGCAGTCCAGCCCGCGCGCCCACCGCACCGCCGCCTGATGCCCAGCCTCATCGGCCTTGATCTCGCGGCCGCCGCGAACACGGCCCGTCCCCTCATCGACCGCGCACAACGCATGCGAGCCCTTGTGCGTATCGACGCCGATCACGATCATATGCACCGTCCCTTCATCTGGTAGACCGCCGAATGGAGCGGACCTCCGGCGGACAAACCTCTGTTGGGGCTGATGCCAAGCTCCTATCAAGTCACGCCGGTGAATCCTCGGACGGCGACGGGCGACACAACAACGGCCAGCCAGACCACAAGGTCGGCAGCATGGAAAAGAGTCAGCCCGCCGCCGACCCGAGGACCTACCAGACCGGTCGGACGTCACCGGCCCGGCGACCACAACGATGACACAGACGCATGGAAACCAGCAGCGCTGAAGGGCTCATCTCGCCCCGCTCAAGCAGCCGCGACGGAGCTCTGTCGACCGCTTGCAAGACGTCGACGGCAGGCGCCAGCAGCTAGCACCAGGCCGCTATTGCGATCGTGGCAAAGCGCAACCTGGCGCCGGCGCCGTCGGAGTGCTGGATCGTCGCCAAAGCGATGGCGCCCGTCGACGCCGCTCGGCAAGTAAAAGCGATCGTCGATCGGGTCGACGTCGCGTGACTGGTTCCCGTCGGAAGCCGACGTAGCAGGGCGGACACGCGCAGACCGGCTATTACTTTACGAGCGTCTCGGAAATGCCAGTTGCGCTAGCTCACTGGAGTCGGGGTCGATCTTCGGCAAGCGGTCGCGGATGTCCGAGGGACTGCCCTCAGGTGCTTGCTGGCCCACGCTGGTTCGGCTAACGCCCCGGAGGCGTCGGCTTCTGCAATCGCCGCGGGGCGGCAGTCTGGTCAGCGCCGGCTCCGAGGCTGCTGAGACTGCTCAAACGGGCAGCGAGGAGCCGGCTGCTGGTTTGGTCCGCAACCAGCAGCAACACCGCCGGCGGCGCGGCTGCCGCTTTGGTGCTTGCGACATCCGGGCACCTGGCTAGCACGGGACGGTTCGAGCTCGGCGGTGGAGCGGTCGTGGTCGCCGTGTGCGCTATCCGCGCTAAGCGCTAAGGAGGGCGCCTACGGAGAGAGGCCGGATGCCCGAGGTGTGGCAAGAGCAGGTCTCTTGAGTGCGCGTGTCGATGGGCATCCGTTGTCGCCGTAGCGTCCGGTCGGAAACCCGCTACGAACACGCCGGTCGGGTCGCTCTCGTGGACGTTCCCGCCGAGAGCAGTCGTCAAGCCTGTGCGCTCCGCGTCGCCGCTTCAGCGGCGAAGCGGCGACGAGCCGACGACGGCGGGAGGCTCTTGGTCCTCGATGAAGCCGGGAACGGGCGGGCGTCCTGTCGTGGGTACGTCCGGGCTCCGAGATCAGCTCACAGCAGATGCAACGACATGTGGCCGAGGCGGACGACGTCTCCCGGCATAACCTCGACCTGGCCGACGCGTCGCCCATCTATCCACGTGCCGTTGGTTGAGGCGAGGTCGGTCAGCATGAATCCGTCAGGAGTGCGAACGATTTGCGCGTGAAGCCGGGACACGGTCTCGTCGACGACTACGAGGTCAGCCTGCTCGGCTCGCCCGACCACGAATGGTCGATCACCAAGCCCACCCAGCCAGAGAGACGGCTCATCAGAGGCAGCCTCGGTCGGCTCCGCATCTCGCTCCAGGATGCTCATCATGTGCGCGAGCCACGCCCTCGTCCGCGACACACGCTTGATGTCCACCGTCAACTCGCGCAGGTCAGCCACGCTCTTGGCCATCAGCGCTCGCTCGACCCGTTCCTCCAGGGTTGCTGGGCCGATGCGGCCATCGGTGTGCCCGTCGTGAAGGATGCGGATGGTTGAGTCGCGTTCGGCGTCAGTTGCCCGCATAACGGAATTCTGGCGTCCGGGCTCCAAGAAGTCGAGTACCGCAGAGTCCCGCGGCTCGAGCGCATCGAGACAGGGCAGCGGCCGCACGCGCGTCGACGCGAGCGCTCGGGACGGCGGCCGTCGTTCCGTGTCCGCCGACCAACGCTTGATGCGACAGCCTGGCGTGGCGGGAGCGGCCCGGACCTCAGAGGTCTGGTTGCTCGGCTACTGGTTGCCGTAGCTCAGGAGGCTGCCGTTCTGGGCGAGCACGAAGAGGTCGTTGCCGTCCCAGACTGCGGGTATGTCGCCGATGCGTTTGGGTGCCCGTGGCCCGCGTGCCCATTTCCGCGTGTTGGGGTTCCAGATCGCGATGTCGCCGGGGAGGACGCTGATGTGCGGGCCGGTGATCTCTCCTGCGTTGTTGAACGAGATCTCGGCTTTGCCGCTCCAGATGATCTGCGGTCCGATGTCGTCGAGCGGGCCGTGCGGGATCTCGGTCCGATGCAGCGTTGCAGGGTCGACGATGTATCCGTGCTCGTCGAACGGTGCCGGGTGGCTGCAGGCGCCGCACCAGATTTGACCTGGCGCGAGCAGGATTTGGGTGCCGGTGAAGATGGGTTGATCGACCGTGTGCCCTTGGGGCCAAGAGTCGGTGACGTTCGCCCAGGTGCCCGACGAGCTGAGGCGAAAGACGTCGACCCCGGAGGAGTAGGTGTAGGTGTTCGGGCCGGTCTTGTTCGTTCGACCCCAGAGGGACCAGAGCAGCACTCCATCTTTGGTGGCGACCATCGCCATGGGGATCGGCGGGTGCTGCGGGCTGACCGGCGGCTCGAATGAGGCCCAGGTGTTCGTGGTGGGGTCGTAGCTGGCGACCTGGAGCGCCGGGTTTCCGCGGGTCATGCCGGCAAGGATCACGCGCGTGCCTGTCCACACCGCGGTGGGGGCGTTGAACGGACCGACGGGGGCTGTGCTGGTCACGGTCCAGTGGTTCGTGGTGGGGTCGTAAAGCCCGGCGAGGTCGGTGGCCGTTTCGTTGGGGAGGCTCGGCCCGCCGAAGATGAACACCCGGTGTCCGGTCCACGTCCAGGCTGCGTTGTCGAGCAGGAGCGCGGCGGGTGCGCTGGCCAGCCGGCGCCAGCGGTACGTGGTCGGGTTATAGGCGGCGCTGCTATCGTTCGGCGCTCCGCCGAGCGGGCCGCCGGCGCTGCCGCCGAGCTCGAGCAGCTCGCGACCGTCCCAGAGGAACGTTGACCCGTATCGCGTTCCGAGTGGCGAGTGCGCGAGCACCGACCAGTGGCCGTGCGCGAGCGCGTTTGCGCTCCCTGCATTCGACTGCTGGCGGGTGCTGAGCAGCTGCTCGAGCGAGGCGATCAGCTGGGGCCCGAACGCTCGGGGCGTGCCGAGTCCAGCGGCGGTCCGGTGCACGCTGCCGTTGGTGACCAGCGCGCAGCCCGTCAATCCGACGCTGATGGTCACCTGCTGCCCCGCCGGGTAGGCGAGTACCGCGAAGATCTGCGACAGGTCGTCGTCCGCGCAGGCGACGGTTCCACTCAGCGATGGGAGGCGGTCAAACTCGCTCACCAGCTGCTCCACGAGGCTGCGGCTCTTCAGCAGCCGCGAGTCCAACAGCATCAAGCGCGGGTGGGCGTTCAGGCCGGAGTAGCGGCACAGGCGGATCGCGCTCGCCCCCGTCGGCGCCAGCTCCAGACGCGCCGCAGACCAGCGCTCGGCCGGCACGCTCAGCGGCGCCTTGGCCAAACAGCGAGCCGGGAGCACGTCACTTGCAGCCGGCCGACCGGTTGGTGACGCTGAGCTGGCACACCCGCCCAGCGCAGAGACCATCGCCACCGCCGTCGTGGCGAAAACCGCATTCCAGCCGCGCGCCGAGGAGCCTCTCATCGCCAACGGTGCCCAGTGCGGTCGTCCATCGCCTCGTCAAGACTACGAACGTACCCGCGCCCCGTCACGCACAGAACCGCCGGTTCCACACACCGGCGCGACTCGTAACGCCCGCGCAGGTGCTCTTCCATGAATCTGGCCGCGTCGACCGTCGCCCACGAGAATCGCGCCAAGGACAAGAAGGAGCTAACGGTGACGCGGCGAGGCGTGCTGTTGCGCGCGCAGGCGAAGCACGAGCAAAGGACATTTCCCCCGTCCTTCGTGTCCGATTCTCGATGGCCTTGCGTCCACCTTCCGGTCGGCATAAGTTGGCGCGCGACCGACTGACCGCGACCAAGGAGCAAAGCGATGACCCGAACGGCAATATTGAGCGAACAGGCCCCCGACGCGCTCGGGTCCTACAGCCAGGCGATCCTCGCGGGCGGCCTGGTCTTCTGCTCCGGGATGGCGGGCATCGACCCCGCGACCGGCGCGATTGCGGACGGGATCGAAGCCCAGACCGAGCAGGCACTGGTGAACCTCGCCGCTGTGCTCAGGGCCGCTGGATCGTCGATGGATGACGTGGTCAAGACGACGATCTTCTACGCCGACGTCGAAGACTTCGCTCGCCTCAACGAGGTCTACGCCCGGCACATGCCCGATCCACCGCCGGCGCGGTCAGCCCCGGCCAACGTGCGGCTGCCTCGCGGCCTCCTCGTCTCCATCGAGGCGATCGCGGTGCTAACGAGCTCCTCGACCTAGGTCTCGCGGCCGCGGTGACGCCCGATCGCGGACCCACCGAGTCGCCGAGTGCCACTGCCAGATCGTCGCCGAACCCAGCCAGGCCCGTCATTTCTCCTGCGTCCGAGGCAGCCACGAACCCGAGGCTGCCGACTGCCGTCGAAGGAAGTCCCGCTGAAGACTCCGGCGTTTCACAGGGGAACGCTCAACGGACGCCCCCTCTCTATCAACGTCCGGCTAGGCGCTCAACATCGAGGAACAATGACGTTGAGGGCGAGAACGGAGAACGCCGGACATGTCGGAGACGAGCACGAATGGAGCCGGAGACGTCGTGATCGACACCACCGCTCAGCTCGACATCGGCTCAGCCCCCGGGCACCTCGCGCCGCGCGGGCGGATCGTCCTGATTGCAGGGGCGGCGAAAGCCGAGCGGCATCTGCGCTCGTTCTACCTGCGGGAGGCGCAGCTGCTCGGCTTCTCATGAGCGGCATGACCGCGTGGAGCTCGCCGCGGCCGCCGACCGAATCAACGCCACCTATCCCTCCCGGCCGCTGGCGGTCAGCGTCGGCCGCGTGCTCGGCTTCGACGCCGCCGCCGAGGCCCACGCCGTCCTCGAGGCGCGTCGGTTGCCGCGCATGCCCGACGGAACGGTCGGACGCCTCGTCCTCCAGCCCGGCTGACAGCGATTAAGGACGACCGCAGACCGGGAGCACAGCGGGCCCGGCCGGTCGAGAGCGGCGGACGCCGACGGAACGGGTTGGTGCAGCGGTGGCGTGGGCCGGACGGCGGACCACAAGATCGCAACTTTCGCTACGAATCTGCGTTAGCGCATCCGAGGGGTGAGGGCGGGCCGTTGCGCGCACATGCGCCCGCCCAGGGAGTCCATACATCACGAGGAGGTTTTCTTGCTTCAACGGATAGTCAGGTCACTGATCGCGTGCGCCGTCGCGTCCGCCGTGGTCGTGCCCGCCGCTTCCGCAGCGACGACACCGCTGCCCAACCCGGCCAAGGGAGCGAAGCTCCAGCTCATCGCCACGGGTGTCACGACGCCGACCGCGTTCGCGTTCGGCGCCGGGCAGGTGTTCGTCAGCGACGGAACGACACCACCCCAAAAGGGCGGCGGCGTGTACGTCCTCCAGGGCGGCAAGGCCGTCCTCGTGCCCGGGTCGCCGCTTCTGGCGTTCGGGATCACCTTCCACAAGGGCACGTTGTACGTGAGCGGAGCCACAGTGGGCGCGAAGGGTCCGGTCGGACAGCTGTACGCGTGGTCCGGTTGGAACGGCGTCACCTTCACCAAGCAGAAGACGCTCTACACCGCGCCGTCCGGGATCCTCCTCAACGGCCTCGCGTTTGGGGCCGACGGCCGCCTGTACGCGGGCGTTGACGTAGGGCTTACGAATGACCATGGCCCGAGGAAGGGCCTCCTGTACGACATCCTGTCGTTCAACGCGGCCGGCAACGGCGTGAAGGTGTTCGCCACCGGGATGCGCCAGCCGTGGCAGCTGGCGTTCCCCGCAGGGTCTTCGTCCCCGTTCGTCACCGTCCTGGGACAGGACAAGCCGGCGAGTATCCAGAAGAAGGTGCCGGACTTCATCTTGCGCGTGCGAGCGGGTCAGGACTACGGCTTCCCGAAGTGCAACTGGGTCGTCGCGGCCGCCTGCACGAAGTTCGCAACGCCGTTTAAGTTCCTGGCACCACACACCGATCCGGGTGGACTCGGGATCATCGGCAACCGGCTGTACCTCTCCGAGTTCGGATTCGTCCGTACGGCTAAGGTCCAGTCGATCCCACTGACCGGCGGTGCCCTGAAGACCCTGCTGACCGGGTTCAAGGGCGAGGCGCTCATCGGGCTGGGGACCCACGGCGGATGGGTCTACGTCGGCGAGCCGGCCACGGCCCCCGGCACCGGCCGGGTGTTCCGCGTCAAGCCGTAATACTCCAACCTGGGCTCTTGACAGCGCGAGGGCGCCGCTTCGGCGGCGCCCTTGTCGTTTTCACGGCTGGTCGTATCCCAACTGCGCCGCATATTTGCTCCGGTGTCAATGGCCATCGGTTTCTCCCCACTAGCGGCCACGAAATTCCCCACTGGTGGCCATCTTTTCTCCCCGTTGGTGGCCATCAGATCTCCCCACTGGTGGCCATCGAATCTCCCCAGCGGGGGGGCTGTTGAGCGTCAGGTCAGGGGCTTCACCCCCTTGCCGGCGGTCGCTTGCGCGAGCCGGTAGCTGTCCTGGCCGTCGGTGATGATTACGTGGGCGTGATGCAGTAGCCGGTCGACGGTCGCGGTGGCCATGGTCTTGGGCATCAGCTCGTCGAATCCGGACGGGTGAATGTTTGACGAGATCGCGATCGAGCGTTTCTCGTAGGCGGCGTCGACGACCCGGAAGAGCGCGTCGGCGGCGTCGGCAGACACGGGCAAGAGTCCGACGTCGTCGATCAGGATGAGGTCTGAGCGGATCAGCTTGCTGATTGCCTTGTTGATGCTGTCGTCGGCGCGGTGGCGGCGGAACAGAGCGGCGAGGGACTCGAGCGTGTGCCAGGAGACGGCGCGGCCTTTGTCGATCGCGAGGTGTCCGAGCGCCTCGATGAAATGCGATTTGCCGGTCCCTGACGGGCCGCAGATCACGAGCACTTCGGCGCGGTTGACCCACTCGAGCGTGCGGAGCGCCTGCTGGGTGGGGTTCGGGATCACCGACGCTGTCTGCTCCCACGCGTCGAACGTCTTGCCGGCCGGTAGCCCGGACGCGCGCCGGCGCATGTTGATCGTCGCCTGGTCACGGCCGGCCGCCTCCTCGGCCAGGAGCACGCGCAGAACCTCGGCGTGCTCCCAGCGCTGGCTGTTAGCGGTAGCGATCACCTCCGGCGCCGCCGGCGGACATACGGCATCCGCAGACGACGCAGGAGGCGGTCGAATTCGTCGGGCAACGGCGGCGGGGTCGGCGGTTTGACGGTCATGGATGCGTCCTGTGGCGGTCGGCGTGCTCGGCGAGTTCCAACAGTTCGAATGCGAGCTCGCGTGCTTGGCAGGCGAGCAGCGCGATCCCGACGGGCCGGGCCTGTCGGTCGTGGCGGTCGGTGAGGATCACCGAGACGTCCTGCAGCCGCCCGCCGCCTGTGAGCGCGTCCGACTGCTCGGGGTCGAGCAGCACGCGGATGTCGGTGTAGTAGACGGTCATCGGCCGAATCCCTCCCAGCGGCGGGTCGAGGCCTGCAGCGAGCGCTCCTCCGGGGCCCGCGCGGGGAGCGCGATCACCGTCGCGGTCTGCTGGTGGGCAAGGATGCTGGCCAGATCGCCGTCAGCGAAGCGGCCGTAGCTCGCACACCGCTCAAGCGCCTCATCGACCGGGCTGGCGCCGTGGAGCTTGGCCAGGTCGACCGCCTCTGCCATCTTGCGACGAATCCGCTGGGTCCCCTCCGCGGCGGCGCGCTTGAGCCACCGCTCGGCGCCCTCGCCGATCGCCAGGAACTCCCGCTCCTCGGCTGACCGGGCTCTGGGCTTGCGCTCCAACGCCCCGGCCGGCCGGGGTGGGTAGTGCTCATCACAGATACTGGGACGCCCCGGCGTGGTCAGCGCGTGCCGCGCGACCTCTCGCGGCCCCTGGACCTCGTCGACGTGCACGACCACCAGCTGCTCGCCCTCCGCGCGGACCCACACCCGCTCGCCGATCAGCCCGTGCGGCACCGAGTAGATCGCCTCGCCGACCGACACCGTCGCCTGGCGATCGACCTTGCGGGTCTGCCCGAAGCACAGCATGTGCGGCAAGCGCGGCAGCCGGTGCAGATGCTCGTGCTCCTCGGCGAGCAGGATCACCGGCGGCTGCCGGGTTGAACGGTGCGGGCGCGTGTTGACATCGGCCATGAACTCCTGGCACGCCTGCTCCAGCGCCCGCCAGTCCGCATACTCCTCGCGGAGGTTGTGATCGGTCGGCACCAGATCAGCCTTCGCGATCTTCACCGTCGACTCGCTACCGCCCTTGCTCTGCGGATCGGCGGGCTCGCACGTCGCGACCGACAAACCGTAATGGCGCGAGACCTCAACCATCGTCGGGTTGCGCACCGCGATCCCGCACACGTGCTCGACCGTCACCGTCTTCTCGTTATCCGTCAGCGCGTACGTCGGAACCCCATCGATCAGCCGCAGCGTCCGGTCCAGCCCGATCACCACCGACGGCATCGTCTTATCGCGCAACGGCACCACCACCCGAAACCGCGACCACGCCAACCACGCGCAGAACAACACCGCCCGCACCCCGCACACCACCGGCCCATCCCCATAGTCCCACTGCAACCACAACCCCGGCTGCGGAATCCACGGCCGCGTGCGCCGCCCATGCTTCTGCCGCCAGCGCCGCTTAGCCTCCGCGACCGCCCGCCGCGTCGTCCGATACGACCCCTCATACCCCATCGCCACCAACACCCCATGCGCCTTATCCGCCCGGATCCGCGCGTGCGAACGAACCACCAGCTCATCGATCTTCTCCGCAAACGGATCCACCAACGGACGACTACGCGCCCGCACCGCCAGCCCACCACCAGCCTCACGCGCCTCGACCAACCGCGCCACCGTCTTGTGATCACACCCCGCCAGCGCCGCCGCTCCACGCAGCGACCCCGTCAAGTCATACGCCTCAAGGATCTCCATCGCTTCCTCCGGTCTCTTCACGGTCGCCCTCCTCGGGTCGCGCGTTGACAACAACGCGCACCCGACTACAGGCGCCTCAGGACAGAACCGTGGGGAGAAACCGTGGCCACCCATGGGGAGAAACCGTGGCCACCAGCGGGGAAATTCAGTGGCCGCCTACGGGGAGCTTTCCATGGCCACCGTCATCCGGTAGTCCCGCTCGGCCGTCAGCACCCCTGCACGTACGCGCGCGTCTCCGGGAACGGGATGTCGTCGACGGTGAAGGCCGTCCCGCGGGCGTGCGCGCCGCCACCCACCGATCGACGACGTTGGTATCCCCGCCGTTGTAAGGCCAAGGCGAGCGTGAGGTTGCCGTGGTACTCGTCGAGCGGGTAGCGCAGGTAGTACGTGCCGTAGGCGATGTTCACGGCCGCCTTGGCCAGGTCGGCCACGGTGAACGTGGTCGCGCGCGGCGATCGATTCGCTCCTGAGTGGAATTCGGGCAGCCAACTCCCCTAGACTAGACCGACAGCCTCAGGCATTCCTGCCGCTTTGGGCTTACCGAAGCGGAAGCACGGAGGCGTCGGTCGTGTTCGATTGTCGCTCGCACAGCGGACGCGTTGGAGAGCTCCGTTCGCTGCGATGACCCGGTGGTCCGGCGTGTCAAGGCCGGGCTCGGTTACGGTGCCGAGGCGTTCGTATAAGCAATGTTCTTGGATCGGCGAGGCGATCGCGGGCACGGCGAAGCTGCCAAATGCCGGCCGGCCCGTTGCTGTTTGTGGATGGTCTGGGTGCACGGAACCGCGTGTGCTGGTATTCACGCTTCTCATGACGCCCGCGGGCGAACCGCAGCTCGATAACCCAGTGTATGCCGCGCTCACGGGGGCTCACGCGCGCTTCGCGGAGACGCGCGGCCGCGTGGTTCGCTATGCCGGGGACGTGGCGCCGTTCATGGCGCTGCCGCCGGAGCCCATGCCCGAGGACTGGGTCGACGCGGCACGTCTTGTCGGCGATGGCGGCTTCATCGCCCTTGCTGCGGTACAGCTCGGGCCCGAGCCTCCGGCGGGCTGGACGACGGTCCGCGAGTTCGAGCTCGTCCAGATGATCGAGGTCGACCTCCGCGGCGTCGAGGACCGCGGGGCCGTGTTGCTCGACCGCGACGATGTGCCTGAGGTGCTCGAGCTGGTCCGCGCGACCGAGCCGGGTCCGTTCCTTGAGCGGACGATCGAGCTCGGGCGTTACCTCGGGATCCGTCGGGAAGGCGTGCTCGTGGCGATGGCCGGCGAGCGGATGGCGCTCGACGGCTGGCGGGAAATCAGCGGCGTGTGCACTGCGCCGGATCAGCGCGGTCAGGGCCTCGCTGCGCGGCTCGTCAGCGCCATCGCTGCCGGCATTCACGCCCGCTTCGAGCGGGCCTTCCTTCACGTCCTCGCCTCGAACACCGACGCGATCGACCTGTATGAACGGCTTGGGCTGCGGATCCGCGCGCGCGGGACGATCCGCGTGATGACGCCTCCGACGCTGCACTGACCGTCGAGCAGCTACAGCCGCTTCGCTCACCATCGGCGAGCGAACGAGGCGGCGGTGACCAACCCGGCCGGGGACCGGGGCCGAGCCCGTCTCAATCGGCGAAGGCCGAGCGGTAGGCCCGCGGCCAGTGGGCGCGGAACAGCAGCTCGAGGTCGGCCTGCGAGCCGGCCCGCGCCCCGGATGAGCGCCGCCTCGCCGCGTGGGCGCACGCGGCGCACCTGCTGGTAGGCGTGCGTGGGGACGGACGTGGCCACGGGCAACGTCGTCCCTCCTACGGTCCGCGGGCGGCAAGAGGTCCCCTGGGACCTCGCCGGGGGCGTGGGCCGTAGTAGCGGACGTGCAGCGATCACGCCTCGCGATCCCGGCGCTACTCGCGGTGGTCCTCGCCGCGTGCGGCGGGGGCGGGCATCACGCGCCGGCCGTCCCCGAGCCCGTGGCCGATGTTCCGTGCGGGCACCCGGCCGACCTGGCCCACGCGCCCCTGCCGCGCGAAACCGGCGTCTATCGGGCAGGCCCGCTCGTGCTCGCCATCGGCGAGGATCTGGCCCAGCTCCCGGCCTCGGACCTGGCCGTGCCGACCGGTGTTGGCGCCCGGATGAGCACTGAGCGCGTAGAAGTGAGACGCCCACCGCGACGTCACGGCGTCGGCCTCGGTACCACGAGCTGTATGGGCGCTCCGCCCCCAAACTCGGTTTGGGTGTCGTGCATATGGACGAATCCAACGCTGCGGTAGAAGGCGTCCGCATGCGGGTTGGCGGTGACTTCAATGTATGTGATGCGATCGCGCCTGGCTGTCTCGGTCAGGTCTGCCACGAGGCGTCGCGCGATTCCCTGCGCATCCAGTCAGGGTCGACGAAGAGGTCCTCGAGCTCCAGCAGCGAGCCCGCGAGAGGTAGGCCGCTGGCGAATCCGACGATCGTCCCGTCGAGTGCCACGGCAACCGGCGTCCTTCCGTCGGCGATAGCGGTGTCGGTCAGCTCCAGGGCCTCCGGATTGGCGAGCAGGACCTCTCGGTCCCCGTCGTTGGAGAGCGACGATCTCCTGAACAGTGAGCGCAGAGCAGGCAGGTCTGTGGGGACGGCCGTTCGGATCCGGACGAGGGTCATGTCGCGAACTCGATCGGGGTTTGATCGCGATCGCCTGGGAACAGATCGGTGAGGCCTGCGCGGCCATCCCCGTCGCCGTCGCTCGCGCGGAGGCGCGCCGACGAGACGTCGATTGTCACTTCCGTCCCCGGGATGGGCAGCGGATAGCCGGCGCTCTGGACCCTGACGGTGATCCTCTCCCGCGCTGGGTCGAGCTCGACGAGCGTTCCGGCGATCCAGTCCCTCGCAGAGCGCTGTAGCCGATGGCGCCTCGGGCGCCTGACGGCGCGGCGTTGGCGTTTCGGTAGGTGAGAACAGGCACTTGAGACCTCGCGGTCAGTGGGTTGACAAGCCGCTGAAGGTTTCTCCGCCGGCGAGAGCCACGGGACCGGGCGCAGTGCGCGCCGTGCTGACGATCTCCGTCGTGCGAATAATTCCCTTCGACACCATTCACGGCAGCGTGGGCGATCGCATCGGCGGGGTCGTTTTGGGAAGTTTTATTCGGCATGCAATCGCACTTTTCCGAGGTGACCACGCACGAACGATCGGTCTTTGATCGCGTGCCCGCCCTAGCGCTGCTGCTCGTCGGGATCGCCGCTGTACAGGTGGGCGCCGCGTTCGCGACAAAGCTGTTCGTGCACCTCGGCCCCGCCGGCACCGTGCTGCTCGGTGGCCGTAAGCTGGTGTTTCCGAGGCCGAACATGGCAAAACACGATGCGGGCGCCTGCGTGGCGTGTTGCGCGAGCCACGGCCTGGTCGGCCAGCTCGGGCCACGTCGGCAGGGCGGAATCGCCGCTCGCATGTGAGCATTTGCCCCAATGGACGCTGACGAGCGCTTGCGTCGTTCCCGCCTCGCCGCGCAGCGGCTGACGCCGGCGACGGCATGCGCGAGCGCCGAGGAAGCAGCGCTAGCCGTGATCGGCATCCAGGCTCAGGACCTACGCGCAGCGGCACTTGCGCTGCGCTCCCGTGTGCCGGGCCTTACCCGAGGCGCCGTGCGGGCCGCGCCGCTTCTGCGGACGTGGACCGTCCGCGGCACGGTACACCTGATCGCGGCATCCGATCGCCCGTGGCTGCATGCGCTGTTGGCCGACCGCAACGCCCGCATGTTCGGCGCGCGCTTCGAGCGCTTTGGCATCGTTGACGAGGTCAACGCCATGCGCACGGATGTCGTTGAACTGTGCGCCGAGCGTCCCCGCGACCGGGCGTCGCTGCTCCGCGCCCTCAGCGACCGCGGGCACCCGTCGCTCGAGCAAGGTCCGATCAACACATTCGTACCATGGCTTTCGACGCAGGGTCTGATCGTCACCGACATCGCCGGACTGCTGCACTCGGCCGACCCGCCAGCGGCCGTCGACCACGACGAGGCGCTCGCGATCCTCGGCACCCGTTACCGCGCAGGCTACGGCCCCTGCAACGCGACCGACCTTGCGAAGTGGTCCTCACTGCCGATCACTCAGGCGCGCCGGGCGCTCGACGCCGCCGGCCCGCGGCGCGACGCCGACGCCTGGCCCACTGCGGAACCACCAGCCTGTCTGCTGCTCGCCGCCTTCGACACCCTGATGCTCGGGCACCGCACCCGCCAGCCGTTCGTTGCCGCCGAGCACGACCATCACGTCCTCAAGGGCGGCGGCATGCTCAAACCCGTCGTGCTCAGCGGCGGGATCGCGACCGGCATCTGGTCCATTGAGAAGGGCCGTCCCGCGCCAGCGTGGTTTGGTCCGCCCGCGCCAGCTGCAGCGCTCGCCAGCGAGGCGACAGACATAAAGCGGTTCCTCGCCACATAACCGCGCGCCTCACGCGAACCCGGAGTAACACCGCGCGCCTATTCCAGCAGTGTGTTCGCAGAGCGTTCGACGATTGAGACACCACCGGACCACGCCCGCGACCGCTGCCAAGCGCCCACCGACGTGCGTTGAGCGATCCATTGCCGGACGCGCCCAGCGGCATCGCGCCGTTGGCCGGACCGTCTGGGGGTGGCTTCGCGTCCGCAGAGGCCCGGAAGGTCTGGGCGGGCGCTGCGGGGTGCGCTTCGCCCGTTGGAGCGCCTCGTCTGATCGTTTGGTTTCCGCGCGTCGCGGGCGTCCAGAGGGTCGGCTGGCGTTTGAGGCGAACGCGGTGGTTGTGCCGTGCCAGTCAGCCGAAAGCCGGCGTGGAGGTAGTCGCGGCCGGAGAGCCAGAGCGCCACCGAGACGCTAACGTTGAGCGGGCCGGAGAGCACGGCCAACGCCGCGACTGCCTACACGACGACGGTCACATGGACGGTAGTCCCGCCGCGACAGCACGTCTGACGAGGCGCAAGCTCCCAGGATCGCGATCGCGGGCGATCGCGGGTATGACGCTATCGTGCGTCGCGGCGCTCCTGGCCCTTCCTGGCATCGCCGGCGCGTCGCTTGGGACCGGTGTCAGCGCCTCTCCAGTCGTGCTCCCCAAACGAGCGTTGCAAGGGCACAGCTACGCGCTACCAGGCCTGTATGTGCGCAACACGGGCACGGAGCGATATCTACGCGTGCGGGTGCAGCGCCTGTCGACCGGCGCCGAGCGAGTCCTCCCGGCGACCTGGATCACGTTCGGGCGCAATGGCATCACGCTTTCACCACACCGATCGGCGGTCGTCCCGATCAGGATCGCGGTCCCGCCGACGGCCGCGGGCGGCTCCTACATGTCCGATCTGGTGGCGTCGACCAGCCTGAAACATGCTCGCGGTGGAGACGCGATTGGTGTAGCCGCGGCGACCAAGCTCGAGGTCGATGTCGGGACGCTATCCAGCTCCGTTGCATGGGGAGCGATCGGACTCGCGACGGGCGGGATCCTGCTCATCGCAGGACTCGGATACCTCGTGCGGAAATCAGGGCTCTCCGTCAGCGTGCGGGTTCGCGACCGAACCGAATCCGAGCGCACAAAGACGCCTTAGCTCTGCCCAACCGGTCCTTCCGGTTGGTTGCCGCGCTCGACGGGACGCCTGCTTTCGCCCAAACGCAGAAGCGACGTCGAGCGCAATCGCTCTCGCGAGAACGGCAGCGGGCCGCTCGGGCGACATGCCTGCAACGGAACGGAAGCAGAAGCCCGGCGGACGTCGGGCAGCCGCGGCCCGCTGACTGCCGGAATGGTTCCGCAGCAGCAGCAGCGTCAGCCAGGCTCGATCCAGCCGCCGAGACTGTTGCTTCACGCCTTTATGTGAGGCTCGAGGTGTTGAAGCCGTCGTTGCTGGGCTCCGACGTGATTGACATGTAGTCGACGTGACGGCTGTCCCCGCCACATTGACGCGCCCGCGACGTACGACGTACGACAGAAACGACATAAGTCGGCTGCAGCGCGGCAGGAACGTCAGCGGCGCGACTGGAGCGAGGAAGTCGGCCGCTCGGGTGTCCGTCGGCGAGGTCGGCGCACCGAGGAGTTCGCGCGCCGACGAAACCTGAGATCCGAGGGGCCGCTCGATGGTCGACCATACGCTGGAGCCGGCACGAGCCCGTGCGAGCGGCTACGACCGCGGCGTCGTCGGGCCGGTTGCGGGTCGGCGCTTAGCCTGGCAAGAGCTCTCGCCCGTCGCTGGTCCGCTGGCGTTCGCTGCCCCTTCGTCGCCCGACCAGCGTCGAGTGATCGCCTTGGCGACCGACCACTGGTGGAAGCCGCCGGGTGACCGCCGAGCGCCCTGGGATGCTTCTGCTTCGAGCGCGTCCAACGGCAAGAGCAGAAGTCAGCCGCTCGCGCCTGAGGCGCAACCGTTCCCAACAACAAGATCGCGGCGACAAGACCGGTGTCGCTCGCCGAGCTTGGCCACTCCAACTGAGCGGCCAGGCCGTGGCGAAGATGGACGACGGCCGCGAAGTCGTGATGCGCGTCGGCGACTTCTTCTACGTTCCGCCCGGTGATGACAGCTGGGTGGTCGGCAACGAGCCGTACGTCTCGCTGCACATCCTCGGCAGCGAGGGGTACGCGGCTTCGTAGCCCCGGTGGCGCTCGGCTGGATCGGCGGACGAGGGGTACGCCGGCCGGTCGGAAGCGCAGGCGCGGTGATCCTGGCGTGTCCCGGTCGCGGCCTCAGGTGAACATCCGCACGCGGGCGACGAGTCAAAGCGGCGTGCCTTAGGAGTTTGAGACGTTGGCGTCGCTTGCGACATAGACGATGTGATGAGTGATGAGACCCTCGCTGGCTGATGAGACCCGGTTTCGGGCGCTGTTCGATCGGACTTATCCGGCGGTTGTGCGCTACGCCTACAACCGCGGTCATCGGGGTCCAGACGCCGAAGATCTCGTCGCCGCGACATTTGAGGTCGCCTGGCGGCGGTTGGAGAACGTGCCCGATGGCGAGCAGGCAACGCCATGGTTGCTGGCGGTCGAGCGCAACCTCTCGCGCAATGCCGGTCGACGAGCCCGGCGTGAACGGACGCTCGTCGAGCCGTTCGCCGAGCCCGAGGACGTTGGGAGCTCTGGGGCTGTCGAGGACGGAGTGGCCGCGCGGGAGCAGTTGCTCGGCGCGCTCGCCGCGTTGAAGGAGATCGACCGCGAACTGATCCTGCTGGTGGCCTGGGACGGCTTGGACCCGGCGCACGCCGGCGAAGTGCTCGGTCTGCGAGCGGGTGCCGCGCGGTCGCGCCTTCATCGCGCGCGCGGTCAACTTGCGGCTCTGCTGGGCTCAGCGGCCGGTCGCGCCGGGTCGCGTCGGCCAGCCGCGGCCCGCTGCTCGAGCGCGCCCGCGACCAAGGAGGAGGATTGAGATGAGCGACAGCCGGCTCTTTGAGGACGATCTTCTCGAGCGAGTGCGCGAAGTTGCGCCGCGGGTACCTGCCGAGATGCTGTCGTCGACGGGCCCGTCGGCCCAACGTGTGCTGACGCATGTGCTCGCCGCGACCGAACGCGACCGCGCCGCCGGTCCCACGCGCGAGCGGATGAACAGATTGACCGCTTCGACCGCACGCTGGTCGACTCGGTTGACCCGACGGCGTGGCGGTGCCTTGGCGGGCCTCGCGGCGGTGATCGCGGCCGTCGTCGCGATCCTCGTGCTCGGTGCGGGCGGCGGGCCGTCGATCGTTGCCCGTGCCTACGCCGCGACCGATCCCGCCGGGGTGATCGTCCATTACGTCGAGACCAGCCACAGCTCGCTGCAGGCCAAAAGCCGCGTCCCGGACATCGCCGAGATCTGGATATACGGCCAGGACAGCCACCAGATCCTCGACGCCAACGACCCCAAGGGGCGCCAGAACATCGTGACAAGCAACGGCCAGTCGCAGACGCTGGCGTTCGGAAACCTCGTGATCATGCCGTCCTGGCCGGCGAACACGAGATGCGCCGCAGTGATCGTGCTTCTAGGCGGCTGCGCCGAGGGTCAGAACAACGTTCCGATCGACGCCCTGCGCAGCCTCTATCGCTCCGGACAGATCCACGCCACCGGCCACACCACGATCAATGGGCGCCTCGTCGACGTGCTCACCGGCAGTTCAGGCAATCTGTATGTCCGCGCGCTCATCGACGCACGCACATTCCTGCCGGTCAAGGTCACGATGACGTTAACGTTCCCGCAGGGTCGCGGCGCGAGACCGGTCACCGACGCGCTGACGATCACCGGCTACCAACGCCTCCCCGTCACCCCGGACAACCTCGAATTCCTCGCGTTGCCCGCACATCCGCACATCCGCGTAATCCGCTTTCGCCCCTGTCCGACCAAGACGAACCCGCGCAAGCTCTGCCGTTCAGTCGCGCGCTGACAATCCGGCGCCCAACACCGGCGGTCGAGCGCTCACCGGCCTCGAACCACCCAGACTTCTGGAATCACGCACGAGCAGCACTCTCGCGACGGTTCTGCCGAGCCCACGAAGCATCCTGCTTCCGGACAAAACCAGCGGCCGGCTCCTCGCTGCTCGTTTGAGCAGTCTCAGCAGCCTCGGAGCCGGCGCTGACCAGACTGCCGCCCCGCGGCGATTGCAGAAGCCGACGCCTCCGGGCGTTAGCCGAACCAGCGCGGGCCAGCAAGCACCTGAGGGCAGTCCCTCGGACATCCGCGACCGCTTGCCGAAGATCGACCCCGACTCCAGTGAGCTAGCGCAACTGGCATTTCCGAGACGCTCGTAAAGTAATCGCCGGTCTGCGCGTGTCCGCCCTGCTACGTCGGCGCGATCGCTTCCGACGGGAACCAGTCACGCGACGTCGACCCGATCGACGATCGCTTTTACTTGCCGAGCGGCGTCGACGGGCGCCATCGCTTTGGCGACGATCCAGCACTCCGACGGCGCCGGCGCCAGGTTGCGCTTTGCCACGATCGCAATAGCGGCCTGGTGCTAGCTGCCGGCGCCTGCCGTCGACGTCTTGCAAGCGGTCGACAGAGCTCCGTCGCGGCTGCTTGAGCGGGGCGAGATGATCCTCCTGCGCTTCTGGTTTCCATGCAGAGCAGGTTGTGTCGGGACCACCGGAAGGCTAGGCGGATGAGACAGCCGGTTCGCCGTTCGTGCGGTGGGTGGCGCTGGTGGCTGCTCTTTTTCGGGTCGGCGCCTGAGGCGGCCAGGAGACGGCCGTGCTGCGCGGCGGGCAGAACCGCCGCCGTTGGAGGGATCGTGGGAATATCCTGGCGGTGGCCACCGGGTGGAAGTGTTTCGTGCTCAGCCCATTCGTCGACGGGAGGACTGGACGGACGGGGGCATCGAGCTTGAACAGTTGGACCCCGGTGGGAGCGAGTGGTTCGCATCGGGGCCCTCGGGCGAGCACGTCGGTGATCTTGCGGTGGTGCTTGCGGCTGCCGCCGACACCAATACCCGGTCGAGCATGGCTCGATGCCGTCGCGGAAGTTGTCACCGCTGACAGCCACGGCGAGCGGCGGTCCGGGCTGGTCCTCAGACAAGGTGGGCGTCTGGTTTCACACGACCTTCGCTGAGGACGGGGCATCCATCCGTCTCACGGGCTCGACTGGAGACGGTTCGTCGGGAGCGGCATCGCCGGCAGCCCAGCGCCCGAGACCGACGGCGTCTTCTGTGCTCCGAGATGGAATCGGCCGAGTTTCGCGCAGATGGGCCGGCGACGCGGACGCGAGGTCGACATCTGGGTCGTCGCGCTCGACGGCCAATGGATGATCAGCGATCCCAACGCGAGGGGCGGCCTTGATGACGGCTGGATGATCTGTCTCGACCCCATTTCAGCGGAGCGCCTCGAACTCCGCAGGCCGGGCGAGTCTGTCTCGTTGAGACCCTCATGAGCTCCTCAGGCGTCATCGACAGCCCACTGCTCGTTCGACGATACCCGCTCCGTCGCTGCAGCGGTCCTAGAGTGGCCGACCGCTGCTACCGGTCGGCGCCGGCCAGAGCGCCCACCTCGTCGCGCGACCGCGCGTGCGGCAATGCAGCCCGCCCCTGTCGACGAGCGACTGCCGGTCCGTGCGGACGAGACTGCTGGAATGCGCCAACAGCGACGCCGGATCCGGGCTCGAGGTCGATGCTTTCGGTGAAGTGCTTGCTGACGGGCTGCAAGCACGATCGCGGTCTTCGGCCGCGTCTCGATCGGCCGGAATTGCGCCGGCGTGAACGAGCCGACTACCGCGTTCACGCGAACGCGATCGCCCGCTTCCGTTGGGGCTGACGATCGCATCCGTGGACGTCCTGTGTCAACCCCCGAGTGCGATAGCGGATGTCGGCTTGCCGTCAAGCGCGTTGCGCTCGGCCCTGCGGGCCGCCCGTTGGGTGACGGCGGCGCGGGCCATCCGCTGGGTGGCGACTGTGTCGGGCCGGGGGCCCGACGAGGTGGGGATAGTGACAGTGACGTGGCGTTGCAGCGCGCGGTGGCGGGCCGGGTCATACGGGACGCCGTCTTGCCAACAGCGCCACACGATCCGGCACCAGCCACGGCCGAGGGTGCGGATCGCGCGGGGGTGGTCGTGCCCGCGGGCGAGGGCGGCGGCGTACAGGTCCTGCGCCCACGGGTTATGGTGGCGGCTGGTGTCCGCGAGCGTGACGAACGCCTGGCGCAGGCGCTTGTTGCAGGCCCAACGGAAGCAGGCTGCTTTGCGTTTGCCTGACTCGACCGCGAGGGCGGCCTGGCCGGCGTCGGCGGCGAGGGTGTCGCGGGTGGGGTAGCGCCCGCGGCAGTCGCCGATCTCCGCCAACAGTTCCGCGGCCGTGATCACGCTGTTTGGCTTCTTGAACAACGAGAGGAAGATCGGACCGTCGGGGTGCTCGCGGATGGCGGTCGTGATCTGCCGCTCGAGCTGCTTGATCTGCTCGTTGATCGTCTTGATCGTCGCCACCAGGCTCAGGACCAGCGCTCGGCGGACGCCGAGCTCGAGCTCGCCGACCCGGGCCTCGGGAGCGCGGCGGAGCTTTGCCAAAAGCCGTGCGGGCTTCTGGCCACCGGAATATCGCTGGCGCGCCAGGAACGCCTGAAGGCGCTGCTCGCCCAGACCGCGCGCGTCCGCGGGGCCGGGGTAGCGCTCAAGGAACGCGAGCGAGATCTGACTGTGCAGGCTCGTGAACAGCCCCAGCGGACCTGGCCAGAAACCCGCAAGCTCCGCGCGCAGCTGGTTGACCAGGGCGGTCCTGGTGCCCACCAGATCCTCTCGTGCCCGGGTCAGCGCTCTGAGCGCCTTGGTCTGATCCGAATCGGGCTCGAGCACCCGGAAGCGGTGGTGATCGGTCCGCGCCAGCTCGCACAACACGAACGCGTCGAACCGATCGGACTTCCCGCCCGAGGCCCTGAACCGATCACGCGTCGCCGCGACCTGGTTGGGATGCAACGGAAGGATCCGCAGCCCCGCGTCCAGTAGCCGCTCGACCAGAAGCCCGTCGGGCCGCTCGATCGCGACCAGCGTCACCTCGTGACGCACGAGGGTGCGGCACAAGCCCCGCACCCCGGCCTCGTCGTGGGCGAACGTCGCGGCCAAGATCTCCTCGCCCGTCTCATCAGCGATCACCACGTCGTGCTTCTCGGACGCCCAATCGACGCCCGCATAAGTACTTCTCATCACTTCAACTCCATCTTGGTCAAGGGGTCTTCACAGCGCCCCGACCGAGAGGTACCGTTGCGGATGCCTATAGACAGGCCCTCAACACGGGGCTACGTCCTGTTGCCGCTAGTCGGCACCTCACCACCGCCGAGAGGGGCTGGTCCACGAATGGCCCTCCACACTGGGGGGCAGGCAAAGCGAAGCCCTCTCCCGGCGGCGGTCGAGGCAACAACCAGCTTAGGATGACCTATAGGCAAAGCGCAAGCTGGCTTGAATGGCGCGAAACATGGGCGTGCTTGCTCATCGCGAGCTAGCAGCGCGTCCTGTCGAACATGCGCTTGGTCGCCATTGCGATAGCACGGCGCGCGCGGCCACGACATTGAAAGCAATCGTCTCGGTGCCCGGCGCGGCGTGATCGCGTTCCCGGAGTTCCGCAGAAGCGAGGCGCACGATTGGCCTGAAAAGGCCGTGTAAGCAGGGATTTCGCCGGTTTCGGCGCGGTGAGCCCGTGTGTCTACAGCCCGCGGCTAGTCGGCGCTGGGGGTGAAGTCGTAGAACCGTGGTGGCTCGGGCAGCGTGAGGGCGCGCAGGATGCGGCGCTGGCCGGAAGTGAGCTCGGTGCGCTGCGCGACGGTCCCCTCGCTGGTGGCGAGCGTGACGAGGTGCATGCGGTCCAGCTCGTTGCGGAGGTTGCGCCAGGTGTCGTCTGCCTCGGTCTCGGCGACGCGCAGCAACAGCAGCGCGAGCCAGCAGAGTTGGACGTGCGCTTCGATGCGGTCCTCGCGGCGGTGGTAGGCGGGGCGCATGTCGATCGTGTGCTTGACGTCGCGCCAGCCGCGCTCGACCTCGTAGAGCGCCTTGTACCCGTGGGCCAGATCGGCGGGGGTGAGGCTCTCATCGGAGGTGCGCAGTAGGAACTTGCCGTCGAGCTTGGCCTCCTTGGCGACGGCTGCACGGTCGATCCGGAGCTTGCCGGTCGGGGTGCGGCGTAGGAAGCGCTTGTAGGCGGGCTTGGTGGACAGTGCGCCGTAGAGCTCTGCGCGCTTGCTCGGCGCAAGGCCGTCGGCGTGGTGGATCTCCTGGCGCAGGCGCTCGATGATCTGCTCGCGCACCGTGCGGTCGCGCTCGGCGCGCTCGGGGTTGTGGCAGATCACGAACCGATCCCGGTTGGCGCCGTCGTCGATCCGGACCTGCTTAACGCGCAGGTTTCCCTCGACGGTCTGGTAGCGGCCCTGACGCGCAAGCGCCGCGTTCGCTTCCTTGGAGTCTCCGCGGAGCTTCTCGCCGACGATGTAGTGCCCGCCAGCGCGTTGCAGGTAGCGGCGGTTGCGCTCGGAGGTGAAGCCGCGGTCCAGCACCCAGATCACGCGGGAGAGGTTCCAGCCGCGCAGGTCGTCGCGGACCTTGCGGATGATCACCTGATCAGACGCGTTGCCGGGGAACGTCCACATCCTGACCGGGATCCCCTGGCGGGTGACCGCCATCCCGACCACCACTTGGGGCAGGTCCGGGCGGTGATCCTTGCTGTGCTTGCTGTAGCGCCGCCGGCCGGACTCCTCAAGCACCGGGTCACTGTCACCATCCTGATCACTGTCACCATCCAGGTCACTGCCGGGTTGCTCATTCTCGTTGTCTTGGAGTTGGTCGGGCAGGCGGTCGGTCTCCCAGTACGTCGAGGTGGTATCGAAGAACAGCAGGTCGACCTCGAGGTCCAGCAGGTTGGCGACCGTGAAGAACACCCGCTCCTGCAACTCGGAAAGCGCGGTGTGCAGGAAGTCCATCGCCCGGTAGCACTCATCGTCTGAGACCTCGGCCAGCCCCTCGATGAACGCCCGCTCTCTGACCCAGTCGCAGCCGGCCAGCTTCGAGAGCGGCTTGACCGACAGGCGATTGGCGACCATCGCGAAGATCGCGCGCTCCACCCGCTCGCCCGCAAGCCGCCGGCCACCGGCGCACTTGATGATCGTCTTGCCGATCTCAAGGCGCTCCCACAGCTGGTCAGCCAGCCACGCCGAGCCCATCGCGCGCGACTCGATGATGCTGACCTCGCCAGCGGCGGTCGCCGCGACCGCCTCGCCCGGATCCAGGAAGCGGCTGATCGAGCGGACCAGCCGCGCCAGCCCGTCGCGGTCGACCTGATCGGCGCGTCCGAACCGGTGGATGATCCGCGCGCGCGGCACCCCGGTCCTCGGGTCACGCTCGTTCTGCGCCAGCGCTAAGTACGAGACGCTGCTCCCGTCCGCGTTCCCCCGCTTGGTCTCGCGCAGATACATGCCCCTACACGATACCCGGCAGCGCCTGTACTCACAAGCAAAATCCAATCGAAGCGTGTGCCTACAAGATCTGACCTCTCGCGACTCTCCGGCCAGCCATTTGCAGGGAAAACGTGCTCCAAAACCCTTTCAGATGCCTACGAACTGCGGAACTCCGGCGTTCCGTCGGTTGCGATCACCCCGCGATCCGCGGCGCGGTGATCGCATTCGTCGAGGAGCGATCGTCCGGCGGCTGCACGCCGGGCTCCTCCTTCTGGGCGAAAGCATGCGCGCCGTCATTCGCCCTGGTCGCTTGCTGCGTGCGGTCGCGGTCGATCCTCTGCAAGCGCTCGGCTGTGCTTGCTGGGGCGCGACCGACCAGCTAAAGATGGACGGCGTAGTCTCTTGGAATCCTCTAGTAGCGGCAGTCTCGTATCCGCCGGCAGCCCGAGTGCTGGTGCTGCTCAAGAGCAGCCATCTCGTGGAATTGGGACTTCCGCTTCGGCGTGCAAAACCAGCAGTGTCGCCGCGGCCGATTGCCGGGAGCGAGACTTCCTGTCAGCCCAGAGCAGGTGCGCGACGCGGTCCGTTCAGGGCTCTCGCTTGTCGCGAAAACCGGGGAAGCGAGCACAGCAGTGCCGCGAGACGCCCATAGGTGTCCTGGACCGTCCCCTTGAGTGGCGACGTCGTTGGTCAGTAGGCCGTTGTGCTGCCAATGATGATCTGCGCGAGCGGCGTCGAGGACGCTTGTCGCGTCGGTGCTCCACCGCCGCCTGCGGCGAGCCTCGTTGAGTGCGCTACAGCCGCCGCGGCGCGATGCGCACGACCGGCAGCCGCCGTCGCTGGCGCTGCGAGTGGCCGGGGTAGCCTGCCACTCCCGGCACGCTGAGCCTCTGCTTGCTGTCGTTTTTGTGGGCGAGGAGTGGGGCGAGTGGCGGCCGAGGCTGCCGCCCCAATTCTAAACGGGGAGTCTCGAGAGCCGCGGGCGGGCGGCGCGACCTGCTGGAACCGGCGCGATTGAGCGGTCGGCCTCGCGCGGGTCGGGGTCTCCGTTGAGTCCAGATTGGCTCAGCTCAGTGTGAGCGATGGAGTGGGCGCTGGTGTCTGCGGGGTCGCGCCGCCGGGGTCGGGCTGTAGCCGTGTGATGCCTTTTTGATCTCGCCGGTCTTCGCGAGCAGGGTGAGGCGGGTTGAGACACTGGCGGGATGGAGGTTCAGCCCTTTGGCGAGATCGCCAGCTGTGCTCCCAGGGTGCTGGGCGAGGAAGTCGATGATGCTCGCCCTGGTGTCGCCCTGACGGTTGCGCGCAGTTGCACGCCTGTTGCTCGCGCGCCGCGCAGTCGCACGGCGCACCGAGCGAGCCGGAGCGGCCGCGGCCGAGCCACCATTGTGGGCGTTAATCGCGTGCTCCTGTCGCTCGGCGTCTACGAGCGCCCACCCCGTGCGCTCGAGAAGCTGATCAGCGTCGTGCTCGTCGGCGAGCATCTCGGACGGCACGTGCTCGGTGAGCACGGCCTCGGGGTCACGTTCGGAAACTTCTGTTAGGACCTCAACTCTGGGCATCTGCGCTCCTTTGTACGTCGTAGTGCGGCATCGGTAGGGTCGCTAGTGGCGCGCCTGCGCTACGTACTCGTGGCGGGGGTCGCTCGGATCAAACGGGTTTGCTTTGGTCCGGGTGCTATCCGCTCGTCGCGCGCTCAGGCGTCGTTGGGCATCGATCGCCTGCGAGATCCGCCGCGATCCACGATCGCGATTGAGCTCGCCTCGCGTGCGTGGCGCCGGGTTCGGTTCCGCCCGCGTCATCGTCTTTAGGCCTTCCAGTCCCTCTGTTGCTGGGCCCGCGCGGAAGGGCGAGGGCTAGAACCCACGCGCGTTCAATCAGCTTGGGACGCGGAAACCGGACCGGTGGCATAGCGCCCATCGAAATACGGGACCGGCCCCGCAGTCAAAACCAGTAACCCACGCCTCTCGCCTCGTGGCGCGGGTCGCACCGTAGGTGGCATCCGGGCTTGGGCCGAGAATCCTGGCCGCAGGGCCAGCTCCTGTTCGACTCTACTCCGATCGCGGGTGTTATGTGAACCCGATGTAAAGAATTTGCTCGGGCTCCTCCGCGGGCATCGGCTGATTCCTGCACCGCCGGGGGCACGCGTCCGATAGAGCTTGCCCGCCGCCGAACGACTGACCCAGACCGCCACCTCAGCAGACCGCGATCGAGCGTTAGGGCCCTTAGCTGGTTATGTGTCAGGAAAGGGAGTATCGTCGCTGTAGGGCCGTTATCGGCCGCTGCTGCTCGAATCTCTCGCGCAGGCCCCCCGCCAGGCAACACCTGCCTCTCGCTGACCTCACGGGCCGTTTCGTCCAAAGCGACAGAAACGCCGTTTACAAGTAGGACCCAGGACCGCCCTCATTTGCGGGGTCTTGGTAGGAAGGTCAGTCATGACGATCCTGCATAAGCCGCGGAGCGGCGAGGGAGACACCGGAAACGGCTCGCGCAGCTTCATCGGCATGGCCGAACTTGTACGCCACACCGAGGCGTGGGAGCACGAAACCTTTGCGGAAGAACAAGCGCGATGGGAACGAAGCGACCCAGAGTACGCACGGATCTGTGAACAGGTCCGACAGGCAAGAGCGCGGGGTGAGGAAGCTTCACTGCGCGCCGATCAAGCCAAGGCCGAATGGGACGCTCGCGTTGCCACACAGCGACAGGCGACCGATGATGCCCAGAAGGCACGCCATGCATTGAAGGCCGACCAGACGGCCTTACGCCAAACGGCGGCCTCACGGGTAGAGGTGCTGCGCCACCAACTGGATCTCGAACAGCGGGTCGCGGGCCGCGCAGTCGGTGATCCCCCGGGGCGCGCTCGCATCCCGTCAGGACTCGCGCCAGCCCCCGATTCCCGCAACGCTCGCAGGCAACGCACGCGCCGGGACCCAGGCACAGTTGGACGCCGATCGCTGGATAGACGAGGAGGGCAGCCTTGGTAGTGATGTAGTGAGGCGATGTAGTGAGGCGAGCGCCCCATCACTCCCACGCCGCAAGCGGATGAAGGAAATGGAGTCTGTGATCGAGCAGGACAACAGTGGCCAGTCCCGACCGAACGAAGCGTCGTGTCGGGAGACTGCCGCGTGAGCGAAGCCGCCAAGATGAGCGAAAAGTCATACGCCCGGCGTCGCGTGTCAGCCAGTCTTGCTGGGCGCGACGGCGCGCAACAGCGTGTCGCGAACGTTCGCGGGCGACCGCCACACGACAACAACCCGCACTCAAACCCCTCAGGAGGTGCATTGCGATGCTGATGCAGTTCGATCCGTTCCGCGAGTTTGACCGGCTAGCCGAGCAGCTCGCCGCCGGCGCGCGTACGCCGCGACCGTTTCCGATGGACGCCTACCGCCGCGGCGACGAGTTCGTGGTGTCCTTTGACCTGCCGGGGATCACCCCCGGCAAGATCGACCTCACCGTCGAGCAGAACGTGTTGACGATCAAGGCAGAGCGAAGGTTTGACGGCCAAGAGGGCGATGAGGTGATCGCCGCCGAGCGCCCGCACGGTGCGTTTACCCGGCAGCTGTTCCTCGGCGACACGCTCGACGCGGAGCACCTCGTGGCCAGCTACGAAACCGGGGTGCTGATCCTGCGCATCCCAGTCGCCGAATCGGCCAAGCCCCGCAAGGTAAAGATCACCGAAGGCACCGACGGGCGAACGATCGAGGCCCAGACCACCCAGACCGGCACGTAGCCATCAAGTCCATCCAGCCGGATGACTGTCTCTGGCTAGACCGGAGCGGCCGGCCAGCGGGCTTCTGAGATTGCCGAGGAGCAAAAGAGATCTCACTGTCCCGTGATCACGCTCGGCTTGGCGCAACGCTTGCGCGGCACCTTCGAGCCGACAGAGATCACACCCGGATCTCGCGACGGGACGACCTGACTGCGGCGCGAGCCGCACACAGCGGTCAGCTCGCGCTGAGCCGCTCTTCGAGTTTGAGCGACCCAGATCGTGTTGCACAGCCGCGATCGGTGAGCGCGCCCCGGCTCGTAACGCGCGCTCAGCTCGGCTCGGTTGAATCAGCGATGCCCGGTCGAGGTGCGTCGCGGCGCGTTCTGGCTGGGTCGGCTGAGCGACCGACCGGCCTCGTCGGCGTCGCGCCCAGCGTCGAGATCCAGGGATCACCTCGACGGGCGTCTAGATTCGGTGCCTGAGCCTGCGCGCAGCGGATCGCCGGAAGCGATCTCGGCGTCGTCGCGCAGCGGCTGGGCTTCGCGGAGGTGCTCGAGCTTCTTGAGCGACTGGTTCTCGATCTGGCGGATCCGCTCGCGCGTGACGTTGAACGTGCGCCCGAGCTCGTCGAGTGTGCGCGGGTGCTCGCCGTCGAGGCCGTATCGCAGCTCGAGCACGCGACGCTCGCGGTAGCTGAGGTTCTCAAGCGCGTCACGCAGGGCTTGATTCATAAGGACCTCCACCGCGCGCTCGTAGGGAGACTCGGCTCCTTCGTCGGCGATCAGCTGACCGAACTCGGACTCCCCCTCGTCACCGACGGGCTTCTCGAGCGAGATCGGCGCTTGCGCGGAGCGCTTGATCGACTCGACCTGCTCGGGATCGATCCCGGTCACCTCGGCGATCTCCTCGGTCGTCGGCTCACGGCCGAGCGCCGGGGCCAGGCTGCGCTCCGCCCGGCCGATCTTGTTGAGCCTCTCGACGATGTGGACAGGGATCCGGATCGTGCGCGCCTTGTCAGCCAAGGCTCGGGCGATCGCCTGGCGAATCCACCAGGTAGCGTACGTCGAGAACTTGAATCCCTTGCGGTAGTCGAACTTCTCCGCAGCGCGGACGAGACCGAGCGTGCCCTCCTGGATCAGGTCCAAGAACGGCAGCCCCTGGTTGCGGTAGTTCTTCGCGATCGAGACCACGAGGCGCAGGTTCGACTCGACCATCTTCGCCTTAGCGTCCAGGTCACCACGCTCGATCCGCTTCGCGAGCTCAACCTCCTGCTGAGCGCTCAGCAGACGCACCTTGCCGATGCCCTTCAAGTACAGCTGCAGACCGTCGGTGCTCCCCTCCGGCTTGAGATCCAGCGGCGCCTTGCGGCGGGTGCGCTTCTCCGTCGCACGCTCGATCTTCAGGCTCGCCGCGGTGGCCGGGTCGATCTCCTCGACCAGCTCAATTTCACAGCGCTCGAACAGGCCGTGCAACTCCTCGACGTCGCCGTCGTCGAAGCTGAGCTCGACAGTGGCGGTCGCGATCTCGGCGTATGTGAGCACGCCGACCTGCTGGCCGCGTGCGATCAGACCCTTGACTTCTTCAAGCTCCTGAAGATCCGCTACTGACATCCGCTCACGCTCCCCGTCTAGCCCGCGTGTCCCAACGGGCCCAAGTCGGTCTGTGGTCTGCCCAGGGACACGTCAACGGCGATGTTCGCGTGCGCGCCACTCTCGGACGTGTGTTCGTCTTCGTGACTCGGGGTCGATCCATTTCAATGCGCGCAGCGGAGCCTAGGCCGAGGACGAAGCGCCGACGTTCCTCTGGCGGCGCCGTTCGCGCCGGCGACGCCCCGCGTCGAAAGCCCCGAGGACGCGCGGCACTCGCGGCGCCGCGGCTGAGGTGGGGAGGGCCGCAGCATCTGACAACTCCCTCGCCCGTGCCCGAGCCCGCGAGCCAACAGCCTGCACTTGCGGGCTCACGCAGTGAGCGTCGCGGCCCTCGACGTCGAGCCGGACTCGTGCGTGCTTGAGCTCGCGTCGAGCGATCATCTCACCGACGCGCCCAGCGATCAGCCGGCCCGCGCGGGTGGCGCCGCTTCGCGACGTGCTGCCGCGTGACTCGATTACGCCGCACCCGCCGATCTCACCCAACTCGCCGACCGGCTCCAACAGCGAACCGCAAACGGGGCATAGATCCCCGATTGGATCGGCTTCGCTTTCAGTGCTGTAGAAGCGCGTGTTGCACGCCAGACATTTGAAATGTGTCATCGGCAGGCCCCTGTCGGCTAGTCGTAGGATCGCGTTAGATACCCGTAGCGGGGATCGCGCGGACCGAACCGCTCCGCCTTCGTCCGGGTGCCATCCGCCCGCCGGGCATTGAGGCGTCGTTGAGCATCGATCGCCGAGGAGACCCGCCGCGACCCGCGCTCACGAGTCGGCTCGCCGCGCCTACGCGCGGCCCAATTGTGTTCCGTCCGAGTCATGGTCTTTGAGGCCTTCCCGACCCTCGGTTGGGTCCGCGCGCAAGGAAGAGGGCTAGAACCCCCGCGCGTGCAATCAGATCGGGACGCGGCCACCAGGCCGGTCGGGTAACGGTCCCTCGAAGTACGGCACCGGCCCCGCAGTCAAAACCAATAACCCACGCCTATCGCCTATCGCCTGGTCGCGTCAACTCGCGCCGTCGGCGGCATCCGGGCTTAGGCTGAGAATCCTGGCCACAGGACCAGCTCGTGTACGAACCTACTCCGATCGCGGGCGCTGGCAGGAACGAGACCTCAAAAAGTCTGCCCGGGCTCGTCCGCGTGCATCGACAAATTCCTCGCCAGCGGCCGGGCCGCGTCTCGCACAGAGCTTGGCCGCCGCGGAAGCATTGAGCGACAGCGCGCCCCGAGCTGACGCTCAAATGCACCAGTTGGGAGCCCCGCTCCCTGGCAATCGAGCCCCCAAGGTGCGGCGCTACGCCGACCAGACCGGGCGATCGCATCCGCCTGCCCTGCGTGGAGGGGCTACATGAGCATCACGTCCATGAGCGCGGCTACCTGCTCGTCGCCGGCTGCGAGATCAACATCTCCCCGGACGCGAGCAGCATGACCGCCGGCAGCAGTTTCCTCTCACACGCCGATCCCAACGAGTCTCAGACGCTGCGCGCGCTCAACGACGCGCGACTCGTGCACGTGCCCGCAGAGCCAAAGCGACCGACGCGGCACCTCGTGGCGGCGAGGGTGATTCCCAAGCTGATCGCCGTGATCTTCCGTGGCGAGAAGATCGACGCCGTCTCGCCAACGGTGGACGCCGAGGGGACCGGCTGAGGCGGCCGAGGACAGCTTGCCGCCCGGCTACCGGAGCGTGTGCGCTGACGCGCTCGCCCCGCCGGTCCTTTCGACACATTGCTCAAGCGCCCACGGCAATTGCCGGAGAGCCGGGCGGCCGGCTCACTGGAACGCGAGGTGATCGACGAGATCGACGGCCCGAGCGTGAGAACGGGCCGCTACTGTGACTACATGATGATGACCGCGGAGCCAATGATTGCTCGTGCTGCCCACTACACGGCGCTGCTCGACACGATCGATCACCAGCAAGCCAGCAAACTGAACGCCAGGGAGCGGGAGCAGCTGCTGGAGGCCGCGGATGTCTTGCTGTTCGGCGAGCCGGACAGCGAGCGGACGGTCCGCTGGGCCGAGGTTCTGATCGAGGACTTGCAGACCAGTAAGCGCTGGTCAGTAGAGAGCTGTGATCAACTGCGCGAGCATCTGTACGGCTGTGGTGCTGCGAGCGGTGGATCGTAGGCACCGAGCGCTCGGGCCGGCGAGCCGCGAAGAGGGAAAGGACCTGCCGCTGGGCGCGGTGGCTGGAGCGCTCGCGCCGGGCCGGTTGCGCGCGGGCTTCACACAGGCGAGGCCATCAGCGCCAAGAGCAACCACCGCCCGATCGGCGGTCTCGTAAGCGTGTGCGAGAACGTCGAGCTCGCAACGTTCCACTACCCAACGGCGAGAGAGCTTCGGGTCTATGTGATCTAGTCGACCTCTGGCCTTGACCGTTGCCGGTTCATCACTGACGTTCCGCGCTCACGGTTCGGCTGTCGACACGGCGGACGATGACCCATGCAGGTTGCCGACCACGACGCGCCGCTTGCGTGGGCGCTGCTCCACGTCGTCTCGGTCTGCGCCCCGAGCGTCTCGAGCGTGACGTCTGTCGCGAGCGGCTCATGGATGGCGTCAGGCACGCCGTGGGGTTACCGGTGCGCGGCGACCGAGAGCTACCCGACGACGAACGTCGCCGGCCACGGTCACGACCTCGACCGCCTCGCGATCGGCGTGCTCCTGATCCCGGTCGCCGAGGAGCCGTCAGCGCGGGAGCCGGCAGGCTGCGCAATGATCCGGTAAGAGCAGCGCGGTCGCGTGGTCGGTGGGCTGATATGGTCGTTCGGTCAGGTTGGGCAGCTTGCCCGACACATGTAGGTGCCAGCGGTCGTAGCCTTTGCTTTGAGCAATCTCGGCGTTCGCAGCACGTGATAACGCCGGAGGAAACGCTGTGGCTACTGGAACGGTGAAGTGGTTTAGCGACGAGAAGGGCTTCGGGTTCATCACTCCCGAGGATCAGGCCAAGGATCTGTTCGTCCACCACACGGCGATCGCCGGCGGGGGCTATCGCTCGCTCGCGGAGGGCGCGAAGGTTTCCTACGAGGTTGAGGCCGGCGACAAGGGTCCCAAGGCAGTCAACGTTCAGCTGGTCTAGCGAATTCCGCTCGCCTGCCGCCCGTCACGGGTGTGGGCAGGCCCGGGCGCTGATCGACAACAGAACATGCCTCGGGCAACGTCTCGCCGATAGGTCGGGCGGGGGAGGCGGGCACGCGGAGGGGACGTGTCTAGATGGGGACGACGGGGTCGGCGCACGGTGGCGCGCGGGAGCGGTTCATCGTTACGGAGGCCGAGCGGCAGGTGGCCGACCTGCTGCCGATCGAGGTCGATCCGGTCCTCGCTCGCGCGACCGTCGAGACGGTGCCGTTCTGGTTTCACGCGTTCGCGCTGAACCGCGCTGAGGGCATCTATACGCCCGGGGCGGCTCGCGACCATCGCTACCGCGTCTGCACGCTTCCCGATGACTTTGCCGGGATGAGCGTGCTCGACGTCGGCTGCTTCGACGGTTTCTACGCCTTCCTTGCCGAGCGTCGGGGGGCCGAGAGGGTAGTGGCGGTTGACAACGAGCAGTATCGGCTCTGGGTCGCGTCCCGGTGGGGCATCGAGCTGCAAGGCGGAGAGGGCTTCCGCGCCATCCAGCGCCTGCTCGGCTCGGCTGTTGAGTATCGACGGATGGACGCGTTCGCGCTCGACGGGCTCGATGAGCTCTTTGACCTCGTCTACTGCTTCGGGATCCTGCACAGGGTCGACAATCCACTCGGGCTTCTGCGCGTGCTGCGCGGGCGGACGGTGAGCGGCGGCGCGGTGCTGCTCGAGACCTACGGCGTCGGCCTGGAAGATCGAAACGGCCCAGCGATCCGCGCCTCGGAGCCCGGGAAGGTTTACGCGCGCGACGAGTTCGTCTACTGGGGGTTCGGGAGCGCCGGCCTGCAACGGCTCGCCCAAATTGCCGGCTTCTCGCGCGTCGAGTCGCTCGTCGACGTGGAGGTCGACGGCCACCCGCGGCTGATGGCCCGGCTGGTCGCCTAGAACGCTCCCGGGACGGCCTTCTGCGCAACCTCTTCACAAGATCGTTGCACGCTCGTAACGAGCAAGTGCGCCGGCGTCGCGACAGTTGTGGGAGTGCTCCCGGCGCTCTACGCCCACCGCCTCGGCCGCGCGTACGGCCCTGACTCGTCGCTCGCGGCGCTCAGCCGCGCACTGGAGCAGCCACTCGACGGCCTCGAGACAGACTGCTGCCTGACCGCCGACGGTAAACTTGTGCTGCTGCACGACCCGCTGCTCGAGGCCGGCACGACGCTGTCCGGCTGGGCGCATCAGCACACCGCGGCCGAGATCCGAGCAGGATGGCTGCGCGACCGCGACGGCACGCCAAGCGCCGAGCGCCCGCTGCTGCTCGACGAGCTGCTCGACCTCGCGCCGCCCGGCGCGGCGCTCCAGCTCGAGGTCAAAGCACACGCCAACCCCGCCCTCGCACGCCGCACCTCGAGCGCCATCTGCAAGCGCCTTCGCGACCACCCGGCACGGGAGCGCACCGAGATCATCAGCTTCTTCTCCGGCGCATGCGAGCTCGCCGCCGAGCTCGGCTTCCGAACGCGGCTGGTGATCATCGCCGACTACCCCATCCACGCACTCGCCGCCTGGGGGCGACGCGTCGGCCTGCACGGCGTATGCGTCGAGCACTTCCTGCTCTCCCGCACGCTGGTTGCAAACCTCCGAGCTTCCGGACTCAGCGTCACGACCGGCACCGTCAACCACGCCGCGATCCTCGCGCCGCTCCTGCCGCTCGACCTCGACGCCATCACCAGCGACTCTCCCCACGAGCTCCGCCAAGCGCTCAGCGGCGTATCCCAAACGCCGCCGCTCGCCGCCTGAGCCACCCGCACACGCGCACGCCCAGCCGCTCCTGCTGACATCCTCGGACCAGGCGCGAGACGAGAGTCGTGACGAACGCCGTCAGGCCGCTGGTCCTCGACGCGAAAAGGAGTACGGCAACGTGCCCACGTCGCCGAGCAGCGGCCCAAGTCCCCGCTAGGCGGCCAGGATCCCTCGTCGAGGATCCGTGGTCCAACCGTTGGCCACGCACCTCGACGCTGGTCCCGCCGTCGCGGTTGTCTCCACGAATCGTGCAGCGCGTCGCTCGCGAAGATCCACCACCGCCGATCGACTGCATCTCCGGCGCTGCGATCACGGGCCTGCTGCTCCCGCTCGAGCTCCTTGAGCCGCTCGCGTCGTCCGCCTTCGTCCCCCTATTGGTTGGGCCAACGGTGATCGGTCTGCTAGCTGATCCCCAGCGCCTTCGCCGCCTCCGGCACCTCCATCGTCGCGGTCCTGCCCCGAGTACCCATTCGACGCGTCAGCGTGCGAAGCGCCAGCGCTCTCGCCTCCGGCGTGTGACGAGAGTCCGCCCACTCACGGGCGCTTGCTGGAATCCAGCCAACCGACGGGCACCGCGAGCGCATGAAATCGGCAGTCCGCGGAGCGCCGAGCCTCGCTGCCGGTTTGGGCTAAGAGCGGCCACGTCGGACCGACCGACCGTCGGCCGTGGCCCCTAATGGTGCAAGGCACCGACCGGCTCCCCGGCAAGCACCCTGCCTTCGCTCGCCACGAAAGCGGGCACGGCCCAAGTGACGATCGCGACGCCTGGTCCTGAGCAGGGACCAGCACTCTCGCCGCCGGCGGACACGAGACTGCCGCTACCAGAGGATTCCGAGAGACTACGCCGCCCATCTTTAGCTACTCGGTCGCGCCCCAGCAAGCACAGCCGAGCGCTTGCAGAGGATCGACCGCGACCGCACGCAGCAAGCGACCAGCGCGAGTGGCGGCGCGCATGCTTTCGCCCAGGAGCAGGAGCCGGGCACGCTGCGGCCGGACGATCGCTCCGGCACGAATCCGATCGCCCCGTCACGCCGGGCGGGGTGATCGCTCTCGACGGAATGCGATCGCGCCGCGCCGGCCGCCGGGACTATCGCTTTCAGCCGCGCGCCGGCGTCTGCCGGGGCTATCGCAATGGCGACCAAGCGCATGTTCGACAGGACGCGCTGCTAGCTCGCGATGAGCAAGCACGCCCATGTTTCGCGCCATTCAAGCAAGTTGCGCTTAGCCACGTTTCCGATCGCGCCGACGAAATCGACCGCACGATCGCTTCCGCGTCTCGCGGCGTCGACGCCCGGGCTATCGCTAAGGCGACCAGGCGAGCGCTGGGCTGTCGGCGGCATGCTCGGCGCCGACACGATCGGATTCGCCCACGACTGCGCGTTCGGGCTCACGCGCACCAGTCGCCCCCTCGGGCGGATCGCTTGCCTCGAGCTCGTCTGAAGGCGGGTCGACGCGGTCCCCGGGGTCGGCGCTTGGGTTCCGGCGGGTCCGGGCCGCTCGGGCGGCATCTACGACCAGGAGTATGGAGCCGAGCTCGACCGCGGCTGCCCTCAGAGTCGCTCAGACAGCGCGCGTCACGCGTCCTTCCTGTTCTGTGATGCGGGGGGACCGTGGTGGCTCCCCGGTCTGCCGACCCGACAGCCGCGCGAGGCCGTAGATTGCGCGATTGTGAGCTTTGTCGTTGCACCGGACGCCTACGACCGATTCATGGGGCGCTACTCGATCCCGCTCGCGTCCGTGTTCGCTGACTTTGCGGGTGTCGCCGTGGGTCAGCGGATCCTCGATGTTGGATGCGGCCCGGGGGCGCTGACGGCCGTCCTGGGCGATCGCGTCGGCGCGGAGTCCGTGACGGCGGTCGATCCCTCCGAGCCGTTCGTCGCCGCGGTGCGGGCGCGCCACCCGGGCGTGCGGGCGCAGTGCGCGTCCGCAGAGTCGCTGCCGTTCGGACACGGGGAGTTCGATGCCGCGCTAGCGCAGCTCGTTGTGCATTTCATGGCCGATCCCGTTGCCGGTCTGCGGGAGATGGCGCGCGTGACGCGCCCCGGCGGCGTGGTCGCCGCCTGCGTATGGGATCACGGTCCCGATGGGCGGGGACCGCTGAGCCCGTTCTGGGACGCCGCGCGGGAGATCGACCCTACCCTCGAGGGCGAGGCGTCGCGAGCGGGAACCACGCGCGGTCATCTAGCCGAGCTGTTCGCCGAGGCTGTGATCCGGACCGCGGAGGTGGGAATCGTCGCGGTGGATGTTGCGTTCGGCGGGTTCGAGGAGTGGTGGGAGCCGTTCTTGCTCGGTGTCGGGTCGGTCGGGGGGTTCGTCGGCGGCCTGTCAGCCGAGCGCTGCGCGGAGTTGCGCGCGCTGTGCGAGGCGCGGCTGCCGTCTGGTGCGTTCACCGTGTCCGCGACCGCATGGGCGGTGCGGGGCGTAGCCGGCTGATCTGCTCGTGGTGATTGCCGCGGCGCGTGGTCGGCGCCGGGGCGGCCGCTTCTGGGGGCCGGTTCCAAGAGCGTGGGTCATCGGCCTCGTCGAGCGCTACTGACGCACACCGACCTTCGCTCGATCCCGCTTCGCGCGATCAGCACAACCGCCGTCGGCACGCACGATCGCATTCGCATCCTCAGCCGCCACTTGCCCAGCCATCGCGTCGGCGACCAACCGCAGCTTCGCGAGGACGCGGTGCTAGCCGCCGACGAGCAAGCAGGCGCCGCGGGCCGGGCTGCGTTTCGGTCGTCATTGCGATAGCCCGCTGCCCGGCGGCCCGAGAAGAAAAGCAATCGTCGCGGTGGCCCACACCGCGTGATCGCATCCCGTCGGAAGCGATCATCCCGCCGCCGCTGCCGGGACGATTGGATTCGTGACGGAGCGATCACGCCGCGGCAGCGTGCCTGGCTCCTGGTGTTGGGCGATTGCGGAAGCGGCGCTCAAGACGGAGGGCGGGCCGTACACGCCGGGCCGTCACGCTCGAATCAACTCGGAACGAGCGGCGGGCGACGTCGACGCCGACGCGCTCGAATGCGTTCCGCAGCGGGAGCGGCGTGACTGGCAGCGTCGACACCTGCTCCTGTGGGCGAGCGGTACTCAGGGTGCTTGCTGGGCTGCCGGCGTCCCGGCCGATGAGCAAGCGGTCCGGTTGCGTCGATCGCGTCGCTCGCGCGCCAATGTGAGCGTCGGCGTCCCGATCGCCAACCTGGCCTGTGTTGTCCGCAACGGGCAGCGCGAGCGCCGGCGGCGAGGCTGCCGCTTTGGTGCTGGCAACATCCTGGCACCCGGCTAGCGCGGGACCCTGCGAGCTCGGCAGTGTGGGGGGGAGCGGTCGTGGTTGGCGTGCGCGCTGTTCGCGCAAGGTGGGTGCATCGTCGGGCAGCTGCGGATGCCCGCAGCGATGGGAACGCAGGTCTTGGCGACTGGGGGTCCAAGAGGCGGCTGCCTGAGCCTCGATGCGGGACCTCCGAGTTAGAATGAGCAATCAACCGGTTTCGCGACCAGCTGGAGTCCTTGTACGGGATCTCGGTGCAGATTGCGAGCTTGCGCGATCTCTCGGAGATCTACGACTTGGCGCTGACGTACTGCTTGGCTCTCACGGAATCGGAGACGGGGTTCATTGGCCTCGTGAACGAGGGTCGGGTCGACATGGACCTCGTCGCGGTCAAGGGGTTTCCTCCTCCCGATCCGAAGTTCTTTGAGCGGTTCAGGCGCATGCCGCTTCGTCCCACCGTCTTTGGGATCGTGATCACCGAAGGCCGCCCGAACATCTCCGACGATGTCGAGAATGACCCTGCGAGTGTGGGCCAACCACCGGGCCATCCCCGCGTGCGGCGCTTTCTCGGAGTACCGCTCCGAGTGAGCGGCGACGTAATCGGGATGATCGGCGCAGGGAACAAGCAGAATGGTTACGGGCCCGAGGACGAGCGTCTGCTGTCCACATTCGCCAACCAGGTCGCCGTCGCGATCGACAACGCCATGCTGCATGAGCATCAGCAAGAGATGATTGCCAGGCTCCAGCAGCTCAACGCGCATCTCAGTCAGGCGGAACGGGAGCAGCTGATCGCACTAGAGCGCGAGCGCACAGTGTCTGGGTTGCGTCCGGACCCGAGTAGCTCAATCCGGACCCCGCCCTCGCTCAACAACAGCCAGAAAGAGATCCTTCGTCTGATAACGGAGGGGCTGTCGAACAAGGAGATCGCCAGCCGCATTCATCTCAGCGAGAACACGGTGAAGTCCCACGTCCAGGAGATCTTTCGACGGCTGGAAGCGCGCAACCGGGTCCAGGCAGCGGTTCGAGCCATAAAGGAAGGATGGGTGTAGCTTGGCTCATGGCTAGGGGGTGATCCCGGAGCGCCGAAGAGCCTCCAGCATTCATCGCTCGAGCTCGCCCGACCGCACGGCCAGCGATCGGCGAGTTCGACTGGATGGCACTCCTGCGCGGCCCTCCCGGGATGTTCTCGACCGACCCGTCCAAGTCCGGGCGCTGATTCGGGGTGTGGTGCCGCTCGTTCGACCTAGCCCTCGATCCAATCGGAGGTGTATCCGCCTACTCCAGGGAGATGTTTCATCCGACCGGGTGAGTATCTATCGCCCTGTCTACTGATGACGGGGGAGGGCACGCCTAGGACAATCTCCCCTGTGATCATCGCAATCAAGTATCGGCGTGAGCCGACAAGCCCGATAGATCGCCGGTCGAAATGACGCTGGGTTTCGTCAAGTCGACCGCGCTCGCTATCGGCGCGAATAGGAACTGCTCCGCCTACTCCGCCAAGAACGGTCGCATGCCCGTTCTGCGACTAGACACGCTGTGTCACTTCACCAGGCCCTGTCGCTGAGCCCCGCCAACGCTCCGCTGATGATGCTTGTCCTTCCGATCGCGCTGATCGGTCGACGGTGGGGCCCACGGAGCACGGCTGCCGCTACCGCGATCGCGTTGACGCTAGTGGCAGCGCGAACGTGGATCTCCGGTGGACAGATCGGCATCGTTGGCGATCTGAGTCGGTTTGCGGTCTTCATGACAGTAGCCGTTCTCGCCGGCGCGCGTTGCCCCAATACGATCGAAACGACAACGATGCCGCTGGCGCTCGCCAGACCGACGGCTCGCCCGGCGACGAGCCTGAGGAGCTCCTATCACGGCGGGAGCTTGAGGTGCTGACGCTGATTGCGGAGGGAGCCACGAATGCTGAGATCGGCGAGCGTCTCGTGATCGCTGAGAGCACCGTCCAGTCTCACGTCAAGCAGATCCTGCGCAAGCTCGGCGTCAGGAACCGGACCGAAGCCGCTGCTCGATACTGCGCGCCGGTAGTACGCTACAGCTCGCTTGCTTCCCCTGGAATCGGGGAGGTCCGGGGCGCTGATTCACCTGCTTCGGCGGATTGTCGCGCTGTCAATCCGCCGCGATATTGGACGCATGGGTACGGTCGCCGTCGCGAACGCCAGGTGGCTGACTGGGCTCATTACGCTCTGTCGGCGTGGACACAGCGAGCGGCGAACATGAGCCGTGATCTGTTCGAGGCCAGGACGCGCGCGAGCAACGAGGACGCCGTCGAGTTCATCGCCAACGTCCTCGAGGCGTCGATCGAGCACTCGATCATCGCGATCGACTCGGAATGCCGGATCGTGTTGTGGAATGAAGGCGCCCGCCGACTGTACGGCTACACACCCTCGGAGGTCGTGGGCCGGTTCCATTCGGTGCTGCACACCTCGAAGGATCTCGGCGCTTGCATGTTCCGATGACGGCTGGCGGGGCTAGCGACACCGAGTGGGGGAACGTCGTGCGAACGTCCCCGGGGGAACGGTTTCGCTTGCTCGAGACTGGCGAACGGGTGGCAAACCTCGGCAGCTGGGAATGGTTGCCCGGGCCAGACAAGCAGCTGTGGTCAGACAACCTGTTTCGGATCTTCGGGGTAGAGCCTAGCGAGGTCACGCCGACGCGGGAGTTTGTCTCAGCGCAGACGCATCCTAATGACAGGGAGCGGGTGGCGCGCTACGTCGAGATGACCCGCCATGTGACCAATCCGCCGCCGATCGAGTATCGCGTCCAGCAGCCCGGGCGCGGGACTCGCTACTTGCGTTCAACGATCGAGACTGTCGAGACGGGCGCCCATGGCGCGGAGCGGATCGTTGGGGTCGTTCAGGATGTGACTGAGCAGCGCCTTGCGGGTCGTGAGATCGCAGCCCACCTTGCTGTCTCAGGAGTGCTGGCGGGCTGGAAGGCGTTGGATGAAGACGGAATGCGTCTGTTGCGCGGGCTTGCCGAAGCGATGGGATTTGTCATCGGGATCGTATGGGTGCCCGACCGCGATTTGCTGGTGGCTAGGCTGGTTTGGAGCGAGTCCGCGCTTCCAGAGATGCCGGGATTTCGAGATGCCACGCTTGGGCTGCGCTTCCCGTCCGGCGTTGGGTTGGTGGGGCGGGTGTGGGAGGCGAAGGCGCCGGTTGGCGTCACCAACGTGCTAGCGGATCGGGGTTATCGGCGACGCGAGCCGGCGGCGGGATTAGGCCTACATGGGGCCCTGGGCTTTCCGGCGCTTCATGCTGGAGAGGTGCTCGCTGTGTTCGAGTTCTACGACCGCGACGAGTTGGTGTTCTCTGCCCGGTTGATTCAGACGATGAGGGCTATCGGGTATGAGCTTGGAGAGTTTCTGTCGCGGCGACGTAGTCAGCTGTACTCTAATCCGCTTACGCCGCGCGAGGTGCAGGTGCTGCAGTTGGCTGCGGACGGTTGTTCGGGTCCCGAGATCGCCGAGCGGCTTGGTGTGAGCGTGGGGACGATCGCCACCCATATGAAGCACATCTACGAGAGTCTTGGGGTCAGTGATCGTGCCTCGGCGGTCGCGGTGGGGATTCGATCGGGCGTAATCCGATAGTGGACGTGATGGCGCGCGTTCGTTTCGTGCAGACATGCACGGTCGCGCAACAGCGCAAGCGCTTGGCGCGGCTGCGTCGGTAGGCGAGCCGTGGGCGACGAGCTCGTCATCCGTAATTCCCCCGAGGGCCTGGGGGTGTCCTACGTAGGGTCGCTCGTAGCTGACCGCCAACGTTGCATCCATCTCCTAATTCGGGGATGACCGGCGGTTGGCGACTGGCCGATAATCGCTACGTGGCTAAACCAATAGCGTTGGAGAGCGCGGACCTAGTTCGCGCGACAAGCGTCGCCGTGCGTGCCAGAGTACGTGGGAGCGGACCTGCCGTAAGGCGAGATGCGCGACGCGCGGGCGCCGGGATCCGCTGGATCCGGCCGGCGCTCACCGCGTGGCTCACGGTGGTCTGGGAACACGCGGCGCGCGTGAAAGGCACTTTCCCCGGTGAGTGCGGACCCGCGGAAGGTCGGGATGGTCGGCTGCATGAGGATGGTATGTGCTCGCTGACCGGTATTGACTTTGAGCTGATCGCGGACTCGATACCCCAGATCGTGTGGACCGCAGGTGCGGACGGCGCTACGGATTACTTCAATCAGCGCGGGACTGAATACACCGGCCTGCCGCGGGACACCAACAACGGCTGGGGCTGGCTCGCGCTGATCCATCCCGATGATGCTGGCCGGACGGAGGGGGCGTGGCGCGATGCTGTTGAGTGCGAGGCGCCGTACGCGATCGAATATCGGTTGCGCAGCAAGGATGGGGTGTATCGCTGGCACGAGTGCCGGGCCATGCCTGTGCGTAGCCACGGGGGCGAGCTCGTGAAGTGGATCGGGACAGTGACCGATATCGAGGAGCGGCGTCAGCTCGAGGAGAGCTTGCGAGCGGCTGAGCGGCGCACCGCTGAGACACTGTCGCTGCTGGAGACCTTGCACGCAAGCGCGCCGGTGGGGTTTGGCTTCGTGGACCGGGAGTTTCGCCAGATGAGGATCAACGAGGCGCTCGCCGCCACCACCAGCCTCACGGTGGAGCAGAATATTGGAAGGACGGTCGCGGAGGTCATCCCGGAGCTGTGGCCCGAGCTTGAGCCGGTCTACCGACGGGTGCTGGAGACAGGGGAGGCGGTGGTCAACCGTGAAACTTCGGGAGCGCTCGGCGGTGATCCTGGTCGCGAGCACACGTGGCTCACGAGCTTCTATCCGGTTCGGGTGGAGGGGGACGTGATCGGCATCGGGATCGTTGTCGTTGACATCACCGAGCGCAAGGCGAGTGAGCTCAAGCTCACGTACATGGCGGAACACGATGCGCTCACTGGCATCTGGAACCGCCGCAAGCTGATCAGCGAACTGGAGCGGATCCTTCGGTACGCCGCCCGGTACGACCACACAGGGGCTGTGCTGATGCTGGATGTTGACAACTTCAAGTCGACCAACGATTCCTTCGGCCACGCCGCCGGGGACCATCTCCTGACGTCGGTGGCGGAGGTGCTCCGCGGCAGATTGCGCGAGACGGACCTCGTGGCGAGGATCGGCGGCGACGAGTTCGCCGTCGTCCTCCCTAAGGCAGATGAGGAGGAGGCGGTGAAGCTAGGGTTGGAGGTGCGCGCGCTGCTGTGCGAGCGTCCGCTCGGGCCACCGGTGCGCGTCAGCATCGGCATCGCCCCGTTCAGCGGGCACGACACGCGCACGGCGGATGACGTGCTCGTTGCCGCGGACATCGCGATGTATCAGGCCAAGGAGGCAGGAGGTGATCGGGCCTCAGTGTACAAGGGCCCGTTTGGCGATGTCACACGTCGCGTGCGGTCGATTCAAGATGCCCTAGCCCACCGCCGATTTGTCCTGCACGCGCAGCCGATCGTGGACCTTCGCAGCAATCACATTGCCTTTCGCGAGCTATTGATCCGGATGCGCTCTGACTCCGGAGAACTTATTGCGCCTGGGGAGTTTCTTCCGGTCGCCGAGCGATTCTCGCTGATCGCAGAAATCGATCGTTGGGTCATCAATGAGGCGATCCAGGTAGCCCGCGATCAGCCGCTCACGGTCAACCTCTCGGCTCGCTCGATCGGCGATCCGCGGATCCTCGCAGCGGTACGCGAGGCGATCGCAGCAGGACTCGATCCGCCCAACCTCACGTTCGAGATCACCGAAACAGCCGCGATGACGGACTTCGGGGCAGCGCTCGGATTCGTCTCGGCGCTGGGCGAGCTCGGATGCCACCTTGCGCTTGATGACTTCGGCACCGGATTCGGCTCCTTTACGTATCTCAAGCATCTCCCTGCGCGCTACTTGAAGATCGACATGGAGTTCGTCCGCGACATCAACACGGACCCGAGCGACAAGGAGATCGTCCGCTCGATCGTTGAGATCGCGCACGCACTCGGCAAAGAAGCGATCGCCGAGGGAGTGGAGAGCGCCGATGTGCTGCAGACGCTGCTCGAACTCGGTGTCGACTACGCCCAAGGCTTCTACATCGGCAGGCCAGAACCGCTCGCTGTACCCGACCCAAGCCAGATACCCCGGGCGGCTTGGCGCTCAGAGTCACGCGGCTCGTCAACATCGCTCGACAACCCCAGCGCGAAAGGAACTCAGACATGATCAGCGAGCGAGCAGGAGCTGGCGACGCTCCGAGGCGAGCAGCTGCAGACCCGAGGACGACGAGCGCGCAACGAGTCCGCGCAAGTGGGGCGGCGACACGGGGAAAGGGGTTTATGCAGCCGAGCGACGAGCTGTTGCTCGCGGCGTTCCTTGACTCGGTTCCGTACCGCGTCTACTTCAAAGACATCGAGGGTCGCATCATCAAGGCGTCAACGCTTCAGGCAACCCGGTTCGGTCTTCCCGACGTGCAGCACCTGGTGGGTGCGACCGATTTCGAGCTGTTCGCGACCGAGCACGCCGAAGTCGCCTTTCACACAGAGCAAGAGATCATCGCCAGCGGTGAGCCTCGTCTGCGGTACGAAGAGCTCGAAGTGTTCCCCGACGGTCGCCACGCCTGGGTGGAGACATCGAAGGTGCCGCTGCGCGATGCGACCGGACAGGTCATCGGCACAATCGGGATCTCCCACGACATCACTCTGCGCAAGCGCGTCAAAGAGCTTCTTGCCGCGAGCGAAGCGCGCCAGCGACACCTCCTCGCCGCGCTTCAGGAGATCGTAATTCTTCTCGATCTAACCGGCCGCGTCACGTACGCGAGCCCGGCGGTGGCGCGGTGGCTGGGCTACTCACCCCATGAGCTGATCGGCTGGTCGCTGGCCGATCTCAGCCACCCGGAGGACCTCACCGACTTGCAGTGCGCCTTCGATAGCTCTCGCCCGGCGGCATCGGCTTCCCTTCCGCACCGCGTGCGCGCGAGCGATGGAAGCTGGCGGTCGCTCGATTCGACCTTTGTGCAGCTGGATCACGATTCCAGCGACGCTGTCGTCCTTATCGCGTCGCGCGACGTGACCGAGCGGCTCGCGCTGGCGCGCGAGCGCGAGCAGCTCGAAACCGAGCGACGGGTCTCGCAGCGTCTTGAGGCCGTCGGTCAGCTCGCTGCCGGGATCGGCCACGAGATCAACACACCGCTGCAGTTCGTCGGTGACTCGGTCACCTTCCTCAACACGGCCGTCGACCAGCTGCTGCTGCTGATTGAGCGCTATCGCGAAGCGCTGTTCATCGATCAGGCAATTCCCCAAGCAGATCGCCGTGAGAGCATCGAGCGGGCCGAGGAGAACGCAGACGTCGAATACCTGCTCGAGCGTATCCCGGCGGCGTTCAAGCGAACCGTCGACGGGATCGAGCGCGTGCGCTCGATCGTGCAAGCGATGAAGCGCTTCTCGCACGCCGGCCCTGGCGAGGCCGCTCCAGCGGACCTGAACGAGGCGATCGAGACGACGTTGACGGTGTGCCGCAACGAGTACAAATACGTGGCCGACGTCAGCTTCTGCCCTGGCCCACTGCCACCAGTCACGTGCAACATCGCTGAGATCAACCAAGTCTTTTTGAATTTGATCGTCAACGCCGCGCAGGCGATCGACGAACAGAAACGAACCGAGGACCGGGGACGGATCGAAATCGAAACCTGGGAAGACGGCACCTATGCGACCGTACGCATTAGTGACGACGGACCGGGCATTCCCCGCGACCTCCAAGACCGGATCTACGACCCCTTCTTCACGACCAAGGCGGTCGGTAAGGGCACCGGCCAGGGGCTGGCGATCGCCCTCGCCGCGGTGCAGCGCCACGGCGCAACACTGGAGTGCGTGAGCGCGCCCGGCCAGGGCACTGCATTCACCTTGCGAATACCCCTCGACCAGCCCACGGCGAGTGCCGCGCAGGACGAAGGGGGCGCCGACAGCGGCGCGCCGGTAGACCTCAGCGGCGAGGCAAAGAGATGAGCACGCACGCATTATGGTCGCCGCACCAGAGCGCAAGCACGCGACCGCGCGTGCTGTGCGTCGACGATGAGCCGTATGTGCTGGACGGGTTGCGCGACACGTTGTGGAGAAGCTTCGAAGTGCACGCCAGTGAGGACCCCATCGAAGCGCTGGATATCTTGCGGCAGGACCCGGAGGGGTTTGCCGTCGTGATCTCCGACCTGCGGATGCCGCGGATGTCGGGGGCCCAATTCCTGCGCGAGGCACGGTTGTGGGCACCGTATGCGGTTCGGATACTGCTGACCGGCCAGGCGGACCTGCAGAGCGCGATTGATGCAGTCAACGGGGCGCGGCTCTTTCGTTACCTGCCCAAGCCGTGCGACACGAGTGAACTGCTGCGAGCTTGCGTGGCCGCGCTGGGCCAGCACCGCAAGCAACTGGCAGAACGGGAACTGCTCGCCCAAACGCTGCGGGCAAGTATCGACGTGTTGGCCGAGGTGCTCGCGCTGACCAACCCGGCGGCGTTCGGACGTGCCAGCCGCCTCAGGATGCTTGCGGCGCTTCTTGTCCAGATCGCTGGAATCCCCGACGACTGGGAGGTCGAGGCGGCGGCGATGCTCAGCACCATTGGCGCCGTCATACTCCCCCAGTCCACGGTTGAGAGGCTCTACGCCGGTCTGCCGCTCACGCACGAGGAAACCGAGATGGTCCTCCGGACTCCTGCGGTCACTCGTCAGCTACTTTCGAAGATCCCGCGCCTTGAGGGTGTGCTCGAGATCCTCACGACATATCACGCCGCACTGCCTGACCGAGCGGCGGATGGCTCCAAGCAAGCACCGCTGGGCGCGCTGGCACTGCGCATCGCAAGCGACTACGTCGAGCTCGAGGCAGACGGAGCGAGCAAGCAGGTCGCGCTCGGAGTCATGCACAATCGCGGCGTCTACGACCGGCGACTCCTGCAGGCATTCGCAGACGCCCTCGGCCTCACCAGCGCCGCGCCTGACGTGCGCGAACTCGCGCTCGCCGACCTACAAGTGGGAATGACCCTGGTCGCCGACGTGCGCCACACCAGCGGATATCTGCTTGTGGCTCGCGGCCAGCACGTCACCGACCGGCTGCTCGAGCGCCTGGCCAACCTGCACCCCGGCTCCGTACGTGAGCCATTACGGATCGCGGACGGAGCACCCTGACAGCAATGGTCGACCGTCCAAGCCCCACCAGCGCGACGCCGGCACGCAAGCGAATCCTGTTCGTCGACGACGAAGAAGCGGTCCTCGAGGCTATGCGTGACGCGCTGCGCCCCCAGCGCCATGTCTGGGAGATGTCCTTCGTCACGAGTGGACCGGACGCGCTTCGCCTCCTCGACGACCAGCCCCAAGATGTAGTCGTCGCAGACCTCCGAATGCCCCTGATGGACGGCGCCACCTTGCTGGAACAGGTGTCTCAACGATGCCCAGATGCCGTCCGAATCGTCCTCTCAGGTCACGGCGAGATGCGGATGGTCGCACGCGCTGCCGCCGTCGCTCATCGCATGCTGTCAAAACCGTGCGACAACGCCGAGCTCACGCAAGTGATCGAACTCTCCTGCACAATCAAAGAGGACGCGATCGACGCACGCGGCACAAACCGGCTATTCGGAACCTCCCTGCCCTCAGCGCCGCAGCTCTACCTCGCCCTAACCAACTTACTCGCTGACGAAGGCGCGACGATTCGCGACGCCGCGCAACTGGTAGAGGAGGACATCGGCACGGCCGCGAGAGTGCTGCGACTAGCGAACTCCGCATACTTCGGACGGCGAACTCCCGTCTCCAGCATTCTTGAGTCCGTCGCCTACCTCGGACTCGAGCAGCTCCGTGCCCTCGTCCTGCACGCAGAAGCGCTCAACCAGTTCAACATCGCCACACCCATCCCCGGCTTCGAGCTAGAGCGCTTCCAGCACCACGGAACAGCCGTCGCGACCATCGCGAAGGCCATCACAGACGACCCCTGTCAACGAGACCACACCTTCACCGCCGGGCTACTTCACGACATCGGGCTGCTTGTACTGGCCAGCGCCCACGCTGACGAGCTGGGCGAGCTCATTCACCACGCCGGCCGCGACGCGCGCCCACTGCACGAACTCGAGCACGACACGTACGGCGCCACCCACGCAGACATCGGCGGCTACGTCCTAGCACTCTGGGGACTACCAGAACTCATCACCGATGCCGTCGCCCACCACCACACACCCGCCCCCGCCGACGTCCCGCCTGGGCCAATCGCCATCACCCGCATCGCCACGACCATCGTGGAAGAAATCGACGGCAATGCAATCTCACCCACACTCCCTGTGAGCCGACTCACTGTGGCAGAAGTGACTGCACCCGACCTCGCGCCGCTCATCGCCCGAGGTCGCAAGCTCGCCAATGACTATTTCACGTCAGTGAGTGCCCGCGACGGGATCGGGATCAAACACCGATCTGCTCGAGGTTGAGGGGACCCGCCATGCCCATCAGAAGCGTCCCGGTGAACCCGAGAATCGCGTTCAGTGGCGTGCGCAGCTCATGGCTCATGCTCGCCAGGAAGCGGCCTTGGCGCGGCTCGATGTCTTGAGCTGGGCGTTCGCCTCGCGGAGGTCGTCCTCGAACCGCTTGCGCTCGGTGACGTCGCGGATCGCAGCCGTCACCAGCAAACCCCTCCTCGGTGTCGACCGGACTAAGGCTGATCTCGACCGGGAACTCGACGCCGTCCTTACGTCGCGCCGTCAATTCCAAGCCGACGCCCATCGGACGCGAACGCGGCTCGGCGAAGAACTCCGCCTCCTGCCCGGAATGGCGAGCGTGGAAGCGCTCCGGGATCAGCAGGTGGACCGCCGCACCGACCAACTCCTCGCGGCGATGGCCGAACAGCCTCTCCGTCTCGGCGTTCGCCAACTGGATCCGCCCGTCGCTGTCGACGATCAGCATCGCGTCAGGAGCTGACTCGGGCAACGATTCGGCAAGCGTCCGGGTTCGCTCCAGCTCTCGGGTCAGTCGGACCTGCTCCGTGGTATCGCTGGAGATCACCAGGAAGCCGACAAACCGCTTGCGGGCATCCCATCGCGGCGTCTGCACCACACGGCCGGTGAACCGGCTGCCGTCCTTGCGAACCCGCTCCCACGGTCCCGACCCACTTCCCGTGGCGAAGCACCTGATCCGTGATCTGCTGCTCCGATCCGCACGTGAGCGGATCATCGACACGGCCTACGAGCTGTTCGCTAAGAACGGCATCCGCGCGGTCGGAGTCGACAGGATCGTCGATGAAGCCGGCGTCGCGAAGAAGACGCTCTACCACCACTTCCACTCCAAAGAGGACCTGGCCCTCGCATTCCTCGATACGCGTCAGTAACGCTGGACCTCGGGCTGGCTGACCACCGAGATTCGCGACATCGCCGCGACCCCGCGCGACCGCTCGCTCGCCCTATTTGACGCGCTCGACGAATGGTTCCGCCGCGACGACTACGAGAGCGACGCGTTCACCTGCGCGCTGCTCGAGATCCGCGACAAGACCGACCTCGTTCGCCAAGAGGCCGTGCACCAGCTGGAGGTGATCAGGGACATCCTTCAGGAGAACGCCCGCGAAGCGGGCGTCAGAGATCCCCGCGCCGTGGCCTTCCAGATGCAGATCCTGATGATCGGCGCGATCGTATGCGCGACCGGCGGGGATCTCGACGCCGCCCGCCGCGCGCGCGACCTCGCAGAGCTGCTCCTAGACAGCGCACGCTGACATCGGGATGCGGTCCAGGCCGCTCGACACTGACCGCTTACGCAGATATCTCCGCCTGCTCGTCGAACGGAGCTGACAGCAACTGCCGCTGCTGACGGAAAGGACGTAAGCGACCCGCTGACGGCCCATTCTCAGTCAGGCATCTGTGCTGGCCCGTTCCACAGTTGCAATTACTACGCCGACCGGCCACGTAGTTTGCCGTAGACCTCGCTTGGATCCCTGATTTGGTGGATGTCCGACCGGCCCACGGTGGCCGACAGTCGGGATACATAGAGCGAGCATCGCTCACTGAGTAGAACCTTCCTAACAAGGCACCCCCGTCGTGAGGCGGGTCCGCAAAGCCACGGGACTCCGCCGGAGTCAGCCGGGTTGCCAACGCAAGCTACGGAGTGATCTCCACCCCTGAGACGTTGAAGAAGGTCTGCTCGCAGATGTTGGAGGTAGTTGATGTCTAGGTTCCTCGCTCCGCGTGTCTCGCGGGTCGCGGCCGGGATGGCCGTGCTCTGCGCGTTCGCGGTGGCCCCGGTCGCGGCACAGGCCGCGGACACCACGCTGTCCGGCACGCTGACTGCCGGTTCGCTGTCTAACACGGCCCCGACGCTCGGATCGGTCGACGCGACGTTGACCGGTCTCACGCAGACCGTGAACACCACGGTTGGTTCGTGGAGCGTCACGGACGCGACCGGCAGCAATGCCGGTTACAGCGTCACGGTCGCCGCCAGCGCCCCGACGGTCAGTGGTACAGCGCACACCATAGGTACCGGCTCGTCGATCACGCTGACCCCGAGCACGGCGACCGCCGCGTCTCTAAACCCGGCCAGCACCGGCCCGGTCGCCGAATCGGCGCAGGTGCTGAGCACGACCGCCGCGACGATCGACAACGCGGCGGCGACAACCGGCCAGGGCGAGTCGGATTTCGCCGCGGACTCCGGCTCCACCAAGTCGTTGGCTGTCGTCATCCCTGGCGACGCCAGCGCTGGTGCGTACAGCAGCACGCTGACGTTCACGACCGCCCCTCCGGTGGCCTAACACGATGACGAAAGGCCTCACAACGAAGATTCGATCCCGTTCCTCGCATCCTCGCGCTGGGGCCTTGGCCGTGATGGTCGCGTCGGCGCTCGCCGCATCCGCGGCGGCCCCGGCGTCGGCCGCCGCGGCCACATCAACCATGCCGGCGGCCTTCGCGTTAACCGCGGTCGGGGCCTCCGGCGCCATGCTGCTGCACGGCACCGCCGATCAGGTGCTGCACGGCGCCGTTCGCGTACGCAACGTCTCGCGACAGACAGTCACCGTGATCTTGCAGCCCGCCGACATCGAAAATGCGAGCAACGGCAACGCCGACTACGTCACCACCGCGCTCTCGCATACCGGCCGCTGGCTGCATCTCGCAGCCGCCACCGTACGCCTAGCGCCTCACGCCTCACGGCGGATCGCGTTCACCGTCAATATCCCCGCAGGCACGATCGGCGCATCGCATTACGCCGGGATCGTCGCGATCAACGCCGCGGACCTCGCGCCCGGAGGAGCACGCAAAGGAGGCAAGGGAACGAGCTTCACCTTCTCCCGCATCGACCGCCAAGCGCTTCCGCTCACGATCCGCCTTCCCGGGCCGCTGACGCGCAGCCTCGCTCTACGCTCCGCCAAGCTGATCGTCGCACCCGTCGGCGCGAGCCTCCATCTCGCTCTGCGTGCCGGCGGCAGCGAGCTGATCGAGGTAACGCAGCTCAACGTGCGCGTGCTGCGCGGCTCACGCACCATCTTCACCTACGCCTCGACGCTCGGTCAGCTGTTCCCCGCCGCCAGCCTGAACTACGACGTACCCTGGCAAGGCCGCCCCACACCAGGCAGCTACCGCGTGCTCGGCACGATCCGCCCCACGGGCACAGCGCCAGTCAACATCGACACGACCGTCAAGTTCACCGGTGCGAACGCTACTCAGCTCAAGCGTGAAACGACTGCCGTTCCCGGCGCGGCGACAAACGGGGTGCCCGGCTGGGTACCGATCGCGCTGACAATCGCGACAGCGCTGCTGATCGCACTGTCACTCGCTGTGTACAAGCTGGCGCGACGGCCCGCGAAGACGGTCGAGTGACACGCTCAATGAGACAGGCACCGAAGCCTTGCCCACACACATGGCAGTCGGGGCAACTGCGGTCCGAGCCGACCGACATCACCGCATGGCTCGTCTGCGACGGGTACTGCGAAACCACAGCGGTCCTGCCAAAAGCCAGACCGCAGAAGCTGAGAAGCTCGGCGCGCTTGCAGGTGCGCGAGTCAAGAAGGCGCCAGTGCTGCGTAAAACAGCGCACCATGCGACGAACAGAGTGCGTACGGCCCCCAGGGCGCATAGCAGCTAGCACTCGGGACGATTCGCGCGGGGCGACGCGACTTGTCCTTAGCCACGCAAGCAGGCACGTCGCGCGTCGAGAATGTCGGATCTGAGGAGCACTCAGCACTGGTGGCTGGGACCGTCAGCGCTCCTCGTCTCACATCAATGGGAGCGTGACATCCCGGCGCGTGCGACCCCCTCCGACTCGAGCGCCGCTCTTGCAATCGCCCAACACCAGGAGCCAGGCACGCTGCCGCGGCGTGATCGCTCCGTCACGAATCCAATCGTCCCGGCACCGGCGGCGGGATGATCGCTCCCGACGGGATGCGATCACGCGGTGTGGGCCACCGCGACGATTGCTTTTCTTCTCGGGCCGCCGGGCAACGGGCTATCGCAATGGCGACCAAGCGCATGTTCGACAGGACCCGCTGCTAGCTCGCGATGAGCAAGCACGCCCATGTTTCGCGCCATTCAAGCCAGCTTGCGCTTTGCCTATAGGTCATCCTAAGCTGGTTGTTGCCTCGACCGCCGCCGGGAGAGGGCTTCGCTTTGCCTGCCCCCCAGTGTGGAGGGCCATTCGTGGACCAGCCCCTCTCGGCGGTGGTGAGGTGCCGACTAGCGGCAACAGGACGTAGCCCCGTGTTGAGGGCCTGTCTATAGGCATCCGCAACGGTACCTCTCGGTCGGGGCGCTGTGAAGACCCCTTGACCAAGATGGAGTTGAAGTGATGAGAAGTACTTATGCGGGCGTCGATTGGGCGTCCGAGAAGCACGACGTGGTGATCGCTGATGAGACGGGCGAGGAGATCTTGGCCGCGACGTTCGCCCACGACGAGGCCGGGGTGCGGGGCTTGTGCCGCACCCTCGTGCGTCACGAGGTGACGCTGGTCGCGATCGAGCGGCCCGACGGGCTTCTGGTCGAGCGGCTACTGGACGCGGGGCTGCGGATCCTTCCGTTGCATCCCAACCAGGTCGCGGCGACGCGTGATCGGTTCAGGGCCTCGGGCGGGAAGTCCGATCGGTTCGACGCGTTCGTGTTGTGCGAGCTGGCGCGGACCGATCACCACCGCTTCCGGGTGCTCGAGCCCGATTCGGATCAGACCAAGGCGCTCAGAGCGCTGACCCGGGCACGAGAGGATCTGGTGGGCACCAGGACCGCCCTGGTCAACCAGCTGCGCGCGGAGCTTGCGGGTTTCTGGCCAGGTCCGCTGGGGCTGTTCACGAGCCTGCACAGTCAGATCTCGCTCGCGTTCCTTGAGCGCTACCCCGGCCCCGCGGACGCGCGCGGTCTGGGCGAGCAGCGCCTTCAGGCGTTCCTGGCGCGCCAGCGATATTCCGGTGGCCAGAAGCCCGCACGGCTTTTGGCAAAGCTCCGCCGCGCTCCCGAGGCCCGGGTCGGCGAGCTCGAGCTCGGCGTCCGCCGAGCGCTGGTCCTGAGCCTGGTGGCGACGATCAAGACGATCAACGAGCAGATCAAGCAGCTCGAGCGGCAGATCACGACCGCCATCCGCGAGCACCCCGACGGTCCGATCTTCCTCTCGTTGTTCAAGAAGCCAAACAGCGTGATCACGGCCGCGGAACTGTTGGCGGAGATCGGCGACTGCCGCGGGCGCTACCCCACCCGCGACACCCTCGCCGCCGACGCCGGCCAGGCCGCCCTCGCGGTCGAGTCAGGCAAACGCAAAGCAGCCTGCTTCCGTTGGGCCTGCAACAAGCGCCTGCGCCAGGCGTTCGTCACGCTCGCGGACACCAGCCGCCACCATAACCCGTGGGCGCAGGACCTGTACGCCGCCGCCCTCGCCCGCGGGCACGACCACCCCCGCGCGATCCGCACCCTCGGCCGTGGCTGGTGCCGGATCGTGTGGCGCTGTTGGCAAGACGGCGTCCCGTATGACCCGGCCCGCCACCGCGCGCTGCAACGCCACGTCACTGTCACTATCCCCACCTCGTCGGGCCCCCGGCCCGACACAGTCGCCACCCAGCGGATGGCCGGCGCCGCCGTCACCCAACGGGCGGCCCGCAGGGCCGAGCGCAACGCGCTTGACGGCAAGCCGACATCCGCTATCGCACTCGGGGGTTGACACAGGACGTCCACGGATGCGATCGTCAGCCCCAACGGAAGCGGGCGATCGCATTCGCGTGAAGGCGATCGTCGGCTCGTTCGAGCCGAGGCGTCCCAGTCGTCGGAGGAGCGGCTCAAAAGCACGGTCGTGCTTGCTGCGTTTCAGCAAGCACTTTAGAGAGACGAGGAGCACGCGCTCGCGATCGCCGCCGAGATGGCCGCCTTCTGCCCACCCGAGGAGTTGCTGCGCCCTGGAGACCTCAAAGCGCTCGCCGGCGGCCTGCTCGGCACCCCACCACCAGGGCCCGTGCGGGGCGAGCCGTGGCGCCCAGACCGGTGGGTCATCAGCTTCGAATAACACCACGCCCCGCGCGCCGACGCACACACCGCGCCACCGGGGACCCAGCACAGCGCGCCCCCCCGACACCAACAGCCGCCGAGCGCAGCTCAAGCGACCACATCACCCGCCCGAAGCTTCTGTGTGGGGTTGCGGGAAGCCCGCATGCAGAAATCGACGGAGAGCGGGAGGAAACCAAAGCCAGTCGGGTAGAGCCCCGCAACCTGGGCGCTCTCGCGTACCCGACCTTGCGCCAGAACCGTGGCAGGACACACGACATCCGGCACCAAGCGAGGCCGGGCCCGTCGGCCCGATCGGCTCCCATCAACGCGGTCGATCACGTTGTGTACATCATCGGATCTCGATTCGATCGGCAATATCCGGCATCTCCTGGACATCGACGCGCTGACGCCCACGGCCCGGAGTGATCAACACCTGCTTGATCAGGGCGCGGACCAGATCGCGCTGCTCCTGGAGCGACAAGCTGTCCCAAGGACCCGTCGTGGCGGCGAAGTCGCTCTGCGCATACGCCGCCTCCAGCGCCACGTAGCGCTCCTGCGCGGCGTCCCTTCCCTCACGCAGCTCCCGCAGCCGTCTGATCGCCGCAGGTTCGACCTCGAGCCCTGAGAAGGCCATGATCGCCCCGTCCAGTGCCGCCTGAGCGCGCTCCAGATCGAGTCGTGCCTGCTCAACGGGGTCGCACTCACCACACACGCGCTTGCTCCTGCAAGCACGCAGTTCGTCGACCTTCTCGACCACCATCCTCTCCACCGTCTCGGCCAAGATCGTCATCCGCTGAACGCAGTCGCTTCCTTGGCAGCGATAGACGTGGTAATTCGCGCTGTTGCTCGTGCCGACAACCACCCGCGAGCCGCAGTTCCCGCACCGCAGGACGCCAATCCGCGCGAGTAGCCGGTCGGACCTCGCGCGCCTCCCGCGCGAGATCTTGGTCCTCTGCACCGCGCCGAACAGCCCGCGGCCGACGATCGGGTTGTGGGCCTCCAAGTTCGGCGTGTGCGTGCCGAAGTGGATCTCGCCGAGATAGATGCGATCCCCAAGCAAGTGCTGCGTAGCGGTGTAGCTGATCCCGATCCCATTCGCCAACAGGTGAGCTCGCACCGCGTCAATCGTGCCGCCGTCCTTGCGGATCTCAAACGCCCGCACAATCACCGCCACCATCTCATCGTCGGGAGTCAGCCTGCTGTCGGCGTCCCGGATGTAGCCCGGGATCTCACCCGGCCACGGGACCTTGCCCTTCTCGATCGCGAGCTCGACCGCCAAGAACGACTTCTCACGGGCGTAGCGCCGCTGCTAGTGGTCGATCGAGCCCTTCAGGTTCGCCATCAGCTCGGCGTCCGCCGTCTCGTGCGTGATCCGACCGCTCGAGACGGCCCACAACTGACCACCGGCGCCTTCAACTCGATCAATCGCCGCACGCTGGACGTCGATGTCCCGAAACAGTCGACCGTGGTCAGCCACCACAATCAAATCAGCCTTGCCAGCCTCGATCCGCTTGATCGCGGCGCTGAACCCCAGTCGCTTGGAGATATCGCCACCGCCGGACACGTTGCCGTTGCGAAGCTCGTTCTCGTCGAGGATCTCGATCAAATCCCAACCCTCGCCCTGAGGTCCAGCGAACCTCGTGATCAACCGGCGCTGAACCTCCGGCGATTCTCTTGAGTCCTCATTGCGGTTCTGACGCGAGACACGCACGATGCCAATCGCTCGTGGGAGCGCCGCAACGCCCATCCGGTCCCCTCCATTCGCTCGCCCGTGGGTCCATCTCCACGGACTTGAGGCTATAGGGCTTTAGGAACGCCCGTCGAGACGCGCGCGTAGCCGAGCAGCACGTGTCGAGAATACCCGACGGGCCGAAATTACCGTCGTAGTCTCGACGCGAGTTCTCGACGCCGCTGTAGCCCGGAAACGCTGGGGTCATCCAGTCGGCGCCTGATGCGTCGGCAAATGGTCGTTTCTCGTCACTCTGCATCCCCCTCGTGGGTAGCGGCCACGGTCGTCGAAAAGCGATGCGCCCGCGACCGATGTAGAAGCAACCACCGGCCCAGCATCCGAGACCTGTCGACGAACCGCGGCGGTAAGCCGGCTGCGCCAGCAGTCGATTGGTCGGTCCGTGTCAATGGCCACGCCCGCTCTTCCGCTTCGCCGGGCCAAAGCAGAAGTCGAGCTCGCGAGTCCGCACGTGGCTGCACTCGTTCCGCAGCAGCAGCGTCAGCCTGGCTCGATCCAGCCGCCGAGACTGCTGCTTCACGCCTGATGCAGCAGTCCGGCGGTGCCGGCGATGCTGCTGCTCTTGTGCTTGCTGTCCAGGCGTTCGTTGCTAACGGTGGAGGGCGGCCGGCAGGCTGCTGCATCGCCGGGGCGGACGGGCAGTCGTGGCCATGTCGGTCGGCGTGGCTGTTGGCGTTCCCAATCCGGCCAGGAATGACCAACTGGAGACCGCCGAGGCTTCTGCTCCTGGGCGAAAGCACAAGCGTTGGATCGAGCCCGGCGCGGCCGTCAGCGCCGCTGGATCCATGCGTCCTTTCCGGGACTCATTCCGCGTGATGAATCGGGAGCCCCGAAGCTTCCATCGTCGCTGAGCCACTTCACGGTGAGGGCGGTCATTGCGCCCTGCTTGATCTTGTCTCGCGGACGACGGGAGCTGAGGAAGCAACGGTCCGCGAGCGCCAACAACACGTTCGAGCATCCAAGGGATCCGCCGGACCCGCGTCGCGGGTCGTGTTCGGCCGACGCTCGGCACGACCAGCGCGGATATGCCGTCGCCGCGGGGCACCGCGAGCTCCGATCTGGGCGGAATGACCGTCTGCGAGTCGCGTTGGCGGTCTTAACCGAGCCAGCTCGGCGATCCCCGCTAAAGGTCCAGCAATACCGGTCGAGTGGTCGAATGGAATCGAATATCAAGAGCAGCGATGATCGGATTGCCGGTTAGACAGATGCGCACGTAGATGGATGGCGACAACGGCACTTCTGCAAGTAGCCCGGATCCCGGATGGGAGCCGGTGACGGCCCTAAACGGGGACGGGCCCCACGTTTCATTCGGCGTACTGAAGCTCGCGGTCGACCAGATCCCGGGCGTCGCGCTGCTTTCCTTCGATCAGCGGATGCGCTTTAGCGCCGTCGCCGGTGGCGGGCTTGCTCGCCACGGCTATGCGCCGCAGGACATCATCGGGCGCTGCCCGCGCGAGCTGGGAGCGGGCTGGGCGGTGCTCGAAGAGCGGTTCGCGCAGGCGCTCGCGGGAGAGCGCGACGGGCCAGAGCCGCTCGTTGATTTCAGTCCGGATGGCAAGTCGGTCTACGAGGCGGTCATCTCCGCACTTCGCGATCGGCAGGGGCGCATTACCGGCGGCGTCTTGGTGATGCTGCGCGGCATCACCGCTGAGGGCGACGCTGAGGCCGCGCTTGCGGGGGCGCGCGGCGACTGTGGCGCGATCGTCGAGCAGTCGGCGGACATGCTCACGCGCCATGACGAGGAGGGTTTCTTCACCTACGTTTCGCCCGCCTGCGTGCCGATCTATGGGCGCGGGCCCGGCGAGCTGATTGGACGCCATCCGCTTGAGTTCGCGCACCTCGACGACGTCGACGGCGTCAAGGCCTCGTTGACCGGCAAGGCGCTGGTGGAAGGCGACTGCTTCGAGGTCGCGTACCGGGTGCTGCCCCCGGACGGCAGCTGCGTGTGGGTTCACGCGACCGTGCGCGTCTACGTGGACGAGTCAGGGCGCCGGTTTGTCGTCGGCGCAACGCGCGACGTCTCAGCCCAGCGCTCCGGAGAGGACGCGCTGGCGGAGGGCGAGCGCCAGGCGCGCGGGCTGATTGAGTTCTCGGGCGACATGCACAGCCGCACCGACGCGGACGGGCGGCTTGTGTACGTCTCGCCCAACTGCCAGCAGGTGGTCGGCTATCGCCCCGAGCAACTGCTCGGGCAATGCCCCCACCACTTCACCCACCCCGCCGACCGTGAGCGCTACGACGCGATCACGGGCGAGGCGTGCGAACACGGCGCAAGCGAGATCGAGTACCGCTTCAGACGCCCCGACGGACGCTACATGTGGCTGCACGTGCTGCTTCGCGCCCGCTATGACGAGCAGGGGCAGCTGGTCGAGATCGTGCGAGCGGTACGAGACATCACCAAGCGAAAGCATGCCGAGAACGCGCTGGAGGAGGAGCGGCGGCTGCTATACGCGTTCCTGGAGACGACCCCCGATCAGGTCTACTTCAAGGATCTGCACGGCCGATTCGTCAGGGTCTCGTCCGTGCAGGCGGCAAAGCTCGGCTTCAACGACCCCGAGGACGCGATCGGAAAGAGCGACTTCGACGCGTTCTCCGATGAGCACGCCAGCCAAGCGTTAACGGACGAGCGGCGGATCATCGACACCGGGGAGCCGATCATCGGCCTTGAAGAGCGCGAGACGTTCCCCGATGGACGGGTTGCGTGGGTCTCGACGTCGAAGTTGCCGCTACGCAACGCGGACGGTCAGATCATCGGCACGTACGGGATCTCGCGCGACATCACCGCCCAGCGCGCCGCGGAACAGGGGCTGGCCGAGGCCGAGCGCCAGGCGCGCACCGTGATCGAGCTCTCCGGTGACCTGCACACCCGCACCGACGCGGACGGCATCCTCGTGTACGCATCGCCGAACTCCGTAGACGTGATCGGCTGGCGGCCCGAGGAGCTTGTTGGACGGCGACCGAGCGATTTCGCCCACCCCGAGGACGTCGAGCTCTCCATTGGCTCGGTGCGCACCGCGGCAAAGCAAGGAGCCGCCGAGGTCGAGCACCGGATCGGGCGTCCGGACGGAAGCTACGTGTGGATCAACTCGCTGTTGCGAGCGCGCTACGACGAGGAGGGGCGGCTGATTGAGATCGTGCGCGCGGCGCGCGACATCTCCGCGCAGAAGGCCGCGGAGGCGGAGCTCGCGCGAGCCGAGCAGCAGTTCCGGGCGGTGATCGAGCAGTCCGGCGACGTGCTCTCGCGCCACGACGCCAGCGGGCGCTACGTGTACGTCTCGCCGCGGTGCACCCAAATCACGGGATACACCCCCGATCAGCTGATCGGCCACCGCCCGCATGAATTCGTTTACGCCGAGGACCGCTCGCGGGTCGAGGCGGCAAGCCGCGAGGCGCGCCGCACCGGCGAGGCGCAGGTGGAGCACCGCTTGATTCGCGCAGACGGAAGCTTGGCATGGGTTCACGCGTTGTTGCACAGCCGTCGCGACGAGCAAGGCCGGGTGCTCGAGTTCGTGGTGGCGGTTCGGGACGTCTCGGACCGCAAGGCGCAGGAGGCGCGGCTGCGAGAGGCGACCGAGCGCTTCGAGCACGCTTTCGAGCGCGCCCCAATCGGGATGGCGCTCGTCGACCTGGACGGCGCATGGATCAAGGTCAACCGGGCGCTGTGCGGGATCACCGGCTATTCGGAGAGCGAGCTGCTCGCCCGGCGGTTTGCCGACCTCACGCACCCCGACGACCTGCAGGCGGGTCGCGAGGAGTTCGAGGAGTGCGTGGCGGGCACGCGGGACGCGTACGCGGTCGAGAAGCGCTACGTGCGCGCCGACGCGCGCGTCATCTGGATCGCGGTGTCGGCCAGCGTGATTCACGACCAGGCCGGCCGGCCGGTTCACTTCGTCTCTCAAATCCAGGACGTCACCGAGCGCCGCGAGTTCGAGCAGCGCCTGAGCTACCTGGCCGATCACGACTCGCTCACCAAGCTCTACAATCGCCGCCGCTTTGAATCAGAGCTCGAGCGCCAGGTGGCGCTCTCGCGCCGCTACGGCGAGCAGGCCGCGCTCGTCGTCCTTGACCTGGACCACTTCAAGTACCTCAACGACGCGCTCGGCCACAAAGTGGGCGACAAGCTGATCAGGCACGTGGGCAAGGTGCTCAAACGGCGCCTTCGCCGCGCTGACATCCTCGCCCGCCAGGGCGGCGACGAGTTCGCCGTGATCCTCTCGCACGTCGACTCACAGCTCGCACGGCGACTCGCGGCCGAGTTCGTCGCCTGTATCGAACAGTGCCCGTTCGCCCACGACGGGCACCGCTACGTGCTCTCGGCCTCGGCCGGGGTGGTCGTGCTCGATCAGGGCACGGCCTCGGCTGAGGACGCGCTCGTGAGCGCCGACATCGCGCTCTATGACGCAAAGCAGCAGGGCCGCAACCGCGCCGCGGTCTTCTCCGCGGAGACGCGCCAGGACGTGCTCGCCGGACTCACCTGGTCACAGCTGCTCAAAGACGCGCTCGCCCACGACCACTTCATCCTGCACGCCCAACCGATCGTCTCACTGCAAACCGGCGAGACCGTGATGCGAGAGCTGCTGATCCGGATGACAGCGGAGGACGGGGAGCTCGTCCCGCCCAACCGCTTCCTGCCCGCAGCCGCACGCTTTGGCTACATGCCCCAGATCGACCGCTGGGTGATCACCCAAGCCGCGCGACTGGCCGCCGAGGAGCCCGGACGCTGCCTGGCCGTCAACCTGGCCGCCAACACGATCGCCGAGCCGGGGCTCGTCGCCTTCATCACCAACACGCTCAAGGAGGCGGCAGCTGACCCCGCCGACCTGGTGTTCGAGCTCTCGGAGGCCGACGTGATCGCCAACCTCGACCACGCCCGCTCGGTCTGCGAGCACCTTCGCGCGCTCGGCGCGCGGATCGCCCTCGACGACTTCGGCTCGGGATTCTCAGGCTTCTCCTACCTGAAGGCGATACAGATCGACCTGTTGAAGATCGACGGCGAGTTCGTCAAGGAGCTCGCCACCAACCGCGTCGACCAGCTGATCATCGAAGCCACCCTGCACATCGCCACCGGCATGGGCCTTCCAACCGTCGCCGAGTACGTCACCGACGAGCCGGTCGCGCAGCTTTTGCGCGAGATGGGCGCCACCTACGGACAGGGCTTTCACCTCGGCAAGCCCGCACCGCTCAAAGCGCTCACACCCAGTCCCCGCGGCTAGACCAGAGGCGGGGACCGGGTCGTGCCCGGGGGTGGGGCGACCTCCAGCCGACCGGACTGCGTCCCGAAGGGTGTAATGGCCGGAAGCCCTGACGGCAGAAGGCGAGCCACAAACCGAGCACGGTGACGGGGTCCCGTCGAGCGGCTCCGATCGACAAGCGCTATGCGCATCGTGCGACGAACGAGATGTCGGTCGAAGCGCGGCTGGTCGAAAGCGTGTTCTGCTCCAAGCGCTGCCGGAAGGCGAGCCCACGGTTCGGTCATCCTCGCCAAAGCCCGGCACACTCCACCAGCGACTGACGACGTCTCGCTCGCGCCGCACGTTGCGGCGCTGACACCGAGCGCCGGCGAGTTGCGCGCCCGGAGCCCTGGCGCGACACGTCGTCGCTCCACCGCGCGCGCCAAGCTCCTCAGGCGCGATGTAGCTTGCGTTCGCCGAGGCGCCGTGTCCCGGCAAAGTCGAGATCCATCCGGAGCGCCAGGAGGTCGACCACTCGCAGCTGATCCACCGGCGGATGGGCGAGTTCTTGGATGGATGGGTGACGACCCCTCCGAACCGGTATTTTGGCGCGCGCCCAATCGCAACCGCCCCCGGTCACGCCGATCCGCGCCCGCCCCAAAGACGATTCGCCGGTCAAACTCAGGCACAGCCACTCGAGCACTTATCCGAATGGCGCTCGGGACGGGCCCGCGCGGGAAACAGACGAGCGGAAGAGTCCCTCCGACCAAACGCTTGCTCCCGCGGCACGCCCCCGCAAGCGCGTCATACGTTAGCCGACCGCCGCATTTCAACGCCGCTGCAAACGACCGGCGGGATCGCGGTCGCTTCTGCGGTCGCGTGGATCCAGCGGCCCTGACAGCCGCGCCGGGCTCGATCCGGCGCTTGTGCTTTCGCCCAAACGCGGAAGCGACGAGATCGCTGCCGCCTCTGAGCAATCTCGACAGTACTCCGCGTCAGATTCGCCGCTGCTGCTTCCGAATCGCGGAGCGGAAGAGGGGGCGCGCACCGCTACAAACCGCGCTAGTTGGCGGCTGGTGCCACGATTCCTCAACGGCAACCCATACACCGGGGCGTCAGCACGATGCGTCACCAGCGAGTTGCGGCCGTCCGCGCCGATCACGATCTCGGCATGTTCGCTCCCAGTCGCGCCCGTGCGATCGCGCGTCGCCACGCCCACGACGGCTGACATCCTGTAGTTCGGACATGCTCCTCCTCGCGCCCGTCTGACCCCCTTACAGCATCGTTGCACACGCAACGAGATGGCGTAACAAAACGGCGAATTTCGGAAACGAACTCAGACGCAGAACACTACCAACAACTCGTCCAGCACAAACCGTCGCGGCGCCAACGGCGCCATCGCCCTAGCCGACGGCGCGGGCATATCAAACGGTTGCTCACCGAACTGCACGTGACGGCGGCGGATCGGCGGGTACCCCGTCGCGACGAGCTTGTCGAGCAGGCCCCAGCGCTTCAGCCATCCCACACCGGCTGGCTTTATCAGGTGTCCAGAGACCGTGTCGCTTGGAAAACTGGCGCGGTCGATGAGCAACACACGCATGCCCGCCCGTGCGAGCAGCATTCCGGACGGCGACCCCGCACACCGGCCCCCGACCACGATCACATCGTACGCCGACATCTCGCTGGTTCACGCGCGCCCTGCACGGTGAGCGGCCCGTGGATGACGGAGCGGTCGCTCGCGAAGTCGAGGATCACGCGCTGTTTGGGAGTGGCGATTTTCATAGGCGTGAGTCTCGCCCCGCCGGGTGCCGGGGCGCACCGGCCGGCAGGGTCCTGTCTTTTCGCGAGCGGGGTCTTAGGAGAGCGTCGCGGTGGCGCTCGGGCACTCGCCGCCGTCGTCGACTAGGCCGGTGAGCGCGGTGGCGAGTTGGCCGCGACGGGTGATCTCGAGCTTGCGGTAGACGTGGCTGAGGTGCCCCTTGGCGGTCTTGGTGGTGATGAACAAGGCTTGGGCGATCTCGCGGTTGGTGAGGCCTTCGGCGGCGAGCCGCGCGACGCGTAACTCGCCGGCGGGCCGCCAACGGCGCCCGCTCCAGATCCGCCAGATACCGCGCAACCGCGGCGCCGACGTCGCCGACCACCTCCCCGTGCTTGTTAGTAGACGCGGATTCCCGCCGTTGTGAAGCCGCCACGACGGGATTAGTAGACGACGACCGGGACGGAACCGTCCTCTAAGGCTATTTAGAAGACGGGGGTCGCTACCCCGCGCCGTGGCGGGCTCTGGCCAGACAGGCTCGTACACTGAGCAGGCGATGAGCATCACCGTGAAGCTGCCCGACGAGCTCGCCGCGCTCCTCGCCGAGGAAGCCGCGCGCCAATCGCTGACCCCTGACGAGCTCGCAGCGCGCGTGCTGGCCGAGCACATCCCGACCCGGCGGCGCCTCGGGTTCGTCGCGATCGGCGAGTCCAGCTCCGGCCGCACCGCGGCGGAAGCCGAGGAGATGCTCGCCGAAGGGTTCGGTCGCTGACCCTGCTGGTCGACACCGGCGTGCTGCTCGCCGCGGCCGACCGAAGCGACCCGGTGCACGAGGCTTGTCGCGACCTGCTCGAGTCGCATCCGGGCCCGCTGATCACTACCGAGCCGGTGCTTGCCGAGACCGGCTGGCTACTGGATCGCCAGATCGGGCCCGCCGCCGAAGCCGCGCTGTATCGGTCGGTCGCCGACGGCGAGCTCGTCGTCGAGCCCCTCTCCCGAGCCGACTGGACGCGTATCGCCGACCTGACCGAGCGCTACGCCGACCAGCACCTCGGCGGCGTAGACGCCGGCCTGGTCACCGTCGCCGAGCGCCTCGGCCTCACCACGATCGCCACCCTCGACCGGCGCCACTTCGGCGTCGTGAGGCCCAGCCACACCAAGGTTCTCACCCTGATCCCATGACAACGGGTGGGCGCCAGTCCCGCTCTGGCCCATCCCGATGCGCTCTCGCTCTCACCAGGAACCGCAGCTCGGCGACCCGGAGATCAGACGACCGCTGCTCGTCCTGCTTCTGGCGAATCTCGGGACTGCGTGCGCCGACTCGGCTCCGTCCTGCTTCGGTGAATCCGCGGGTATCGCGGTGGTGCGCCTCCGAGCGCTGAGCGGCGAGCGCAAACGTGGCCAAGCGCTCGCGCGGCCGCGAACGCCCGTGAAGCAAAAAGCGGTCGCCCGCTCGGCGGGGATGCCGTGGCTGCATTCGGCCATCAAGAGCTGCCTCGCGCTGGCGTGCGAGACGACTGCGTGAGCGGCCTTGCAGCGATGTCGTCGGCCGACTCGAGACGGCCGCTTTCGAGCCTCGCTCTTGCCAGCTCACGTGTCGATGGGGCGTAGGTGTCGGCACGGGCGGGCACGCCGAGGCTCCGGTGCGATCAGGGCGGTTCTGGTACTCCACGACTGAGGGGCTCCTTCTAGGGGCTGATCGCCCTCCACCGACGGCGGCTCTCAGAGGACGGGGCGCACGACGAGCATCCCCCGGCTCGAGACGAGATGCTCCAAGTCATCCGTCAAGCGTTGGACGTGTTCGGTCGCCTGCTGCTCGAAGCGATCCACCTCGACGATCTCCGCGATCAGCACGTAATCGGCTTGACCGATCGCCTGTCCGGGCACGTCCGCCGGCCGCGTGAGACGCCACTCCGAGACGGTGTCCAGCGACCCGCGGACAATGTCTCGATCCCCCGCCATCAGGCGCTCAAAGTCCTCTGCCAGCTCCGGCGAGCGCAGCTGAAACCAGATGAGAAGGGTCGCGGGAGCGCTCATCCACGAAGCGTAGTAGACAACCCCAACAGACGAACGGAATGATGCGGCCGTACACGGTGTCGAAGTCATGGGCTCATCCCGCGTGACCGACGCCCACGCAACGGCCCGCGTCTTTCGGGGCGAGGTAGGCTCAACTGCCTCGGCTGGGAGCTCGAATCGCCCGCCACGCTGGACGGGAACCTGACACTTGGACCGGAGCTGCCAGGTCCCACGGATGTCCTAGGAGAAGGAACTCATATGAGCACGACCCCTATCGCTGATTATGCTCTCCTTTCGGATCGGCACAGCGCCGCGCTCGTGGGTCGGGACGGATCGATCGACTGGTTGTGCTTCCCGCGCTTCGACAGCCCCTCGATCTTCGGCCGCCTCCTCGGTGAAAGACGCCGGCCACTGGTCGTGCGGGCCGTGACTGCCACAGAGGTGACTCGCCGCTACCTGCACAGGACGATGGTGCTGGAGACCACGTTTCGCACGCCGACCGGCACGGTCGCGCTGACCGACGCCCTGGCGATGGGCGACGGTAACCGCGGGCATCAACTTGGTAAGGGCGCACCGCATCTTCTGCTGCGGCGTGCGACGTGCGTCGAAGGAGAAGTTGAATTGTCCGTGGAGTACGTCCCGCGCCCGGAGTACGGGCTGGTCCATCCGTTGCTCGAGGATGTCGATGGTGGAGTGGCCGCGTTTGGGGGCGCCGATGTGCTGGTTCTCTCTTTCCCGGTGGGGCTGACCGTTCAGGAGTCGGCGGTCTGCGGTCGGCTCCAACTCCGCCGCGGCGTGAGCGCGGGCTTCGCCCTTCATCACACCGAGCGGGGCCAAGACGGGTTCAGTCAAGTTCTGGAGCCAATCCGAGATAGGCGAGCGGTTCGAAGACACGGTGTCGGCGTGGGAGTCGTGGTCGGAGCTCCACCAGGCCTACGTCGGTCCGTGGCGTGACCTGGTGCACCAAAGCGGACGGGTGCTCCAGGCGCTTTCGTTTGCCCCCACCGGCGCGATCTGCGCGGCGGCGACGACTTCGCTGCCAGAGGTGGTGGGCGGTGCCCGAAACTGGGACTACCGCTACGCCTGGGTCCGGGACGCTTCCTTCACGATCCAGGCTCTTTGGGTGGCGGCCTGCCCCGACGAAGCCAATCAGTTCTTCGACTATATGACCTCCTCGGCTGCCGGCTCGCTCGACCGAGGCGGCGAGCTGCAGATCATGTTCGGCATCGGCGGCGAACGGGACCTGACCGAGCGGGAGCTGCCGCACTTGGAGGGCTGGCGACACTCTGCCCCGGTTCGCGTCGGCAACGGTGCCTGGAACCAGCGCCAGCTTGACGTCTACGGCGAATTGCTCAGCGCCGTTTACCGCCTCTCGGACCACCTGTTCGACAGGGCCCAACAGGTTGGGCCAATGGCCGCGCCTGACAAGTTGGGTGCGCCCCCCGACCTGGCCCCAGCCACACGACGGTTCTTCGTCGAGCTGGCCGAGACGGCCGCTCGGCGCTGGCAGGAAAAGGACCAGGGGATCTGGGAGGTTCGCGGCGAGCCTCGCGACTTCCTGTACTCCAAGCTGATGTGCTGGGTGGCCCTCGACCGGGCGGCGGCCTTAGCCGACCGCCTCGACGCCTCCGACCGAATCGAGGCATGGAAGCAGACCCAGGACCAGATCCGTGAGGCGATCCTCACCAGAGGCTGGAGCGACCGGGCCAACGCCTTCACCCAATCCTTCGGCTCCGATGAGCTTGACGCCTCCAGCCTGATGCTGCCCCTAGTGGGGTTCCTTCCCGGCGACGATCCCAAAGTGCTGGCCACGATCAACGCGACCCAAGATCGCCTCACCGATGATCGGGGGCTGGTGTACCGCTACCGGTCCCCCGACTCGCTCGAGGGCGAGGAAGGCACGTTCCTTCTGTGCACCTTCTGGCTGGCCCAGGCCCTGGCCCGGGCCGGACAGCCGGCTCGGGCGCGCACCGTGTTCGAACGAGCCGCCGCCTTCGTCAACGACGTCGGCCTGCCCGCTGAGGAGGTCGACCCCGTCAGCGGAGAGCTCTTGGGCAACTTCCCCCAAGCCTTCAGCCACATCGGGCTAGTCAACGCGGCCTGGGCCATTTCTGAGAGTGAGCTCCGGGAGACGCTGCCTGCTGAAAGTGCCTCCGACACCTCGGATCCGTCGAATCGAACTCCGGCTTGATGGCGGCCGCCACCAGCTTCTCGGTCGAACTCGCAACCGAACGGACTTGGCAGGGATGTCGGAAGCAACGAACGCTGGCCATGTGCGGTGGCGGGGAGCCACCTCGTCACCGGAACCACTGTCCGTACCTTCGACAGCGCGATGGTCAGCGCCGTCCCGACCGTCTGGGTGAAGGCCCGACTGAAGAGGTGCTTCGCGCCAGCGCAGCGAAGCGATCAGGGCCCACCGATCAGTGACCGCGCCTCTGCAGGGCCGATTACGAGATCGTGAAGGTCGCCGCCGACCTCGAGTCGACCCGACTGTTCGATCCCGCCGACCTTCACCGGCTCGAAACCGGCGCTGCGGATCAACCGCTCGACCTCCTCACCCGCACGGTCGTCGTCGGTAACGTAAAAGAGAACGGCCAGCTCCGGTGACCGGTTGCTAGAAGACTCGAGGAGATCGCCCGACATGCTGCCAAACGCCATGGCCAGGCGCGTCCCCTCCGGCAGCCACCCAGCTACAACCTTGCCAGAGGATTGCCGTTGCGGCAGCAAACGCACGATATTCCCTTGTCCGTCGAGGCCGACCGGGTTGCTCGGAACGACCACAAGCTTGTCGGTTAGTGAGTCGGCGAGCTCTTCTATGACGCCCTTCAGCACGCCAAACCGCAGCGCGAGGACGACCGCATCGGCGCCCTGCAACGCGTCGCGATTGTCGACGGCGACGACCGCAGCTCGACCGATCTGTGAAGCCAGCCTTCGTGCCGACTCAGTGTCGGCGCTCGAGAGACGCAGGGTCTCGCCGCCTGACGTGAGCCGAAGGGCGATGACCGACCCGAGCTCTCCGGTGCCGATGATCGCGGTGCTCATGACCCGAACCGTCTCTCAGGTCGTCTGCTCGGATGGCCAGTGAGGGGGCGTCCAGTCGCCGTCTGGGTCGGTGGTTTGTCCGACTTCGATGATGTGTCCGTCGGGGTCGCGGATGTAGCAGCGGATCTCGTACTGGTGCTGTTTCGGCGGCGTCAGGAAATTGGCGCCCCTGGCGCTCCATTCGGCGTGCACGGCCGCGATGTCTTTGACGCGGATATTGAGGAAGCTGCTGACCCGGTCGGGATCGCGTGGCGTCTCCAGGGTGACCGTAGGCTTGTCGTCCGTCGGGCCGCCGCCGACGCTTATGACGATGAAGCTGTTGGATAGTGCGACATTGGTCGGCTCTCCGGACGGCTTTCCGGAGAAGACGACCCTGCCCCCGAGTACTTCGGTGTAGAAGCGCCGAGAACGCTCGACAGCTTCTGAGACGATGAAGCGGGTCAGCACAAGCCCCTCTGGGGGCGTACTCGATGGCCAGTGAGCGGGCGTCCAGTCGCCGTCTGGGTCGGTGGTTTGTCCGACTTCGATGATGTGTCCGTCGGGGTCGCGGATGTAGCAACGGATCTCGTACTGGTGCTGTTTCGGCGGCGTCAGGAAATTGGCGCCCCTGGCGCTCCATTTGGCGTACACGGCCTCGATGTCTTTGACGCGGATATTGAGGAAGCTGCTGACCCGGTCGGGATCGCGTGGCGTCTCCAGGGTGACCGAGGGCTTGTCGTCCGTCGGTCCACCGCCGCCATTGATGATGATCCAGCTGTTGGACAGTGCTACATAGGTCAGCCCTCCCGGGCCGGAGAAGGCCAGGCGGCCGCCGAGTACTTCGGCGTAGAAGCGGCGGGAACGCTCGACATCGTCTGAAACGATGAAGTGGGCCAAGACCAGGTCCTCGTCGATGTTGCTCATGCTGACCTCCGTTGTCGGAAATTGATTCTGTTGCGGCGCCATCTACCCTTTCTAGCCGGTCACAGGTCCAGCACCACGTCGTCGCTTGGTTGTGAGCAGCAGATGAGTGCGCTTCCGTCGGCGGGGGGTTCGACCGGTTCAGGGTTGTATTTGAGATCGCCGGCGATGAGGGTGGTCTCGCAGGTGTGACAGACGCCGGTCCGGCAGGACCAGCGGACGGGCACGTCGCACGCTTCGGCGAGTTCGAGCAGGCTGCCGTAGTCGCTGTCCCATGGGATGGCGAGGTTGCTGCGGGCGAACTCGATCGTGGGGCCGTTTCCGGGCTTGCCGGCGGGCGGGTGCGGCGCTCTCGCGGGTGTTGCTGCGATGCCGGGGGTTAGTCCAGGTGCGGGTCCGAACGGCTCGGTGTGGATGCGTGAGGCGTCGATCCCGAGCGCCGCCAGAGCGGCGCTGATCTCGTCCATGAATCCGGCCGGGCCGCACAGGTATGCCTGGGCATCGCGGGGTGGATTGAGGTCAGCCAGCACTGACCCGGTGAGACGGCCCGCGATGTCGAAGTCACGGCCTTCGACATCGTTCGGACCTGGACGGCTGTAATACACGCGCCTGCGTGCGTTCGGGAGCGACGCGAGGAGAGCCCTCGCCTCGGCGGCGAACGAGTGCTCGCGTCTGTTGCGTGCAGAGTGCAGGCCCCAAATCTCGCGATCGGAACGCTCGTCCCCGAGCGCGTGAAGCATGGCGAGGACTGGCGTGGCACCGATCCCGGCACTGATCAGCAGCGCCGGTGCATCAGTCTGGTCGAGGCTGAAGGTGCCGCGGGGTGCCGCGATGTCGAGTTGGTCGCCGACGGCGAGCCGGGTGTGGAGATAGCCGCTGGCGACGCCATCGCGTTCGCGCTTGACGGCGACGCGGTAGTAGCCGGCGTCGGGCGGCCCGGAGAGGGAGTAGTTGCGGAGCACTGACCTCTGCTGCTTGTCGGGTTGGACTCGCAGCGTCAGGTACTGTCCCGGCCGCGCGGGTGGAAGCGGAGCGCCATTGGGGTCCTCGAGTCGTATCGAGATCACCGAGTCGGCTTCGCGGGTGATTCCGGTGACGGACAGCCGGCGGAAGCCCGACCAGGCGGGAGGCGGGCTGGTCATCGCAAGCCCGGCGTTGCCGCTACCGGGTTCTTCGTCGAGCAGAGCTCGGAATGAGACCTGCCAGCCGGGGCTGAGGGCCGGGATCCGGAGCGCCCGCAGCAACTGCTGGCGAGGGTGCCCGGGGAGGTAGAGCAGCGCATCGGCCTCAGCGACCCGCATCTGTTCGGGGCCGGAGCGGAGCTTGATGATCTCGTCTCCGGCTTGTACCTCGCCCTCTTCGAGCACGCGGAAGTAGAAGCCCGGGCGATGATGTGAAACGAGCAAGGCGGGCATCCGTGGGTCGTTCATCCGGATCCCGACGCGGTAACAGGTGACGCGCGGCTGCGTGACCTCGAAGGCGGCAGCGCCGATCTGGTAGCGGTCGCCGATGCATACCTCGTCGTCGCCGAGCCCCTCGACGGTGAAGTTCTCACCGAATTGGCCGTAGACGAAGTCGTCTCTTCCGAGCTCCCGTTCCCAGTACCGATACGAGTCGATCTGGTAGACGAACACCGCGCGCTGCTCGCCGCCGTGCCCGGCGAGATCGCCTTGACCATCGCCCTCGACGTTGAGCTTGCCGACGCGGCGGGGACCGCTGACGGAGTCCTTGAAAACAGCGGTGAAAACCGTCTTCCCCTGCCACGGCACGTTCTTCGGCATGCCAACGTTGACCGACAGCAGCCGCCCGACGGCGGGGCGACGCACACTGTCCGGCGCCGAATGTTCACCCGGAGCGGCGGGGTCAGTGCTTTCGCGGGTCATCGTCTGGGTCCACGTACTCGAGACCGAGTGGTCCGATCGCGGTCACTTGAGTGACGTAGTCACCGGACCGCGCCCAGTGGAAGTGGGGGGTTCCGCCGGGGAGAACGATGACGCTACCTGGCGGGTATGCCTCCAACTTCGCGCTGTCGAAGTGTTCGCCGAGGCCGATGTAGAAGACACCGGAGATCACCGTGTAGACGCGATCCTCCGGGTGAACGTGCGGCATAAGCTCGACCCCAGCAGGCAGCTTGACCCTGATCACGTACGGGCCCGGCTCGGTCGGCTCGCCCACCACAACGGCGAGGCGCGCAGACGGCGGGAACGCCGGGAACGGCTTCCACTCGATGTCCTCCGGTAGTACTCCCCGGAACACGCTCTCATCGATCTGATGACTCATTGGTTAGCCTCCGCGCTCGGATCTCGATGTCGCCGGCAGCATCGCGACAAGTTCGGTCACGATTTCCGCCGCGGGCTGTGACCGTCTCGCGAGCGCAACGCTCTGTCCGGCCCACAGCGATAGCGGCTCGATCGCACCGGTCGTGCCAGCCATCGGGGGCGCGGGCTCATATCGAACGATCGGTTCACCCGAAGCGAAGTGCGCGAGCACTTCGCCCTCTCGCGGTCGACTACCTATTGCCGGCCGGCCCGCGGCCTCCCACATCTCGGCCGTCGAGTTGTGGATCGCACGGTGCGAAGCGTCCACCGGCCATCCCACCGCGTATAGGTTGGGGTACCACTCGGCATCGGTCTCTGTAGCGGCTATCAGGCGGCGCCGATACTCCTCGTGGATCGGCATTTCATCGGCGAGCAGGAACCGCGTGCCGAGCATCGCGCCCTGCGCGCCGAGGGCGAGCACGGCCGCGACTCCGCGAGCGTCGCCGATCCCACCGGCCGCGATGACCGGCACCGGCGCCACCGCGTCGACTACCGCCGGCACCAGCGGGAGCGTTGCGACCCCACTCCAGACGTGGCCCCCGGCTTCCCACCCCTGCGCGATGACGATGTCCACTCCACATCCGACAGCGCGCCGCGCTTCCTCGACGCTGCCAACCGTGTGCATCACAAGCCCTCCGGCGTCATGCACCGAGTCAACGTACCCGCTCGGATCGCCCCAGAAGAGCGACACGATCCGCAGACCCGCCGACAGTGCCTGATCGACTCGATGGTGCTGATCCCAGGCGAGAACGAAGTTGCCGGCAAACGGCCGGTCGGTAAGGGCTGCCGTTTCCCGAACCACGGCTCCTGCATCATCAGCCCACCCCAGCCCCAGGGTGCCGAGGCCGCCGGCGTTCGAGACCGCGGCGGGCAGGCGGGGATCTGCAGCCACCGGCGCCTCGACGATCGGGAACTCGATCCGCAGCAACTCGCACACCGGCGTTCGCTTGCGATCGGTCATGTCAGTCTCCGGCCGGCCGAGGACGGCACTCACCATCCATGTGGGCCTCCATTCAGTACTCGTCCGGTCGCTCTGCGGTTCGGACGAGCTGCTTGTTCCAACCGTGGAAGGGCGAAAGGTCGCCCGCATCCCAACGTTCGTGCAGGCCGGGCGTTGCTAGGTCCCAGTCGGGGCGGATCTCGCTCGACACGTCACGGAGATCGTGCCAGAGGTCCACGAACGACGGTCGTCCCCAGAACCAGTAGCCGTTATAGATCCTGTAGATCACGAGCCCGGGCTTGAGCACGAATGTGTGCGGGATCATCGGGTCGTGCTCGGTGTCGGTGTACTCCTGGATGTCGAGGTCCTTCTGGACGATCCGACCCGGATCCTCGAGGAACGGCCACTGGGCGCCGATCGACGCGCGGAACTCCTGGCTTGAGTGGTGGGTGTCGGTCGATATCGTGGCGACCTTGGTATAGGACACGGCTATCTTCGGGTAGTTGGCCGCAAGCTCGAGGTGCTGTTGGTGCTCTTTTGGGCAATAGTTGCCGCGCGCAAGTGTCAGGATCAGCGGATCCTCGCCCTGGATCTCGCTGAGCGTGCGAGTGACGCGATCTTGGTCGGGCAGCTCATAGTCGGGCAATGTGCCGCCAGGGGCGATGTCCGGGCGCATGGTTCAAATCCTCCGGTCGGGGTGTTGGGGGGTTGACAGCATTGGTCGGTGCTAGCCGCCGGCGGCCTGGCCGCCGTCGACGTGGATCGTCTCGCCGGTGACGAACGTCGCGCGCTCGAGGTAGAGGATCGCGTCGACGACATCGGTGACTTCGCCGACGCGCCCTAGAGGGTGGAGGGCCCCGAGTCCCTTGTAGGACGCAGGGTCGTGGTCGGGTGTCTTGATGACCCCGAGCGAAACCGCATTGACGCGCACCCCACGCGAGGCGTACTCGATCGCCAGGGAACGGCTGGCCGCGACGAGTCCTCCCTTCGTGAGGGCTGGTAGCGCTGCCGGCCGCGTGCTGTCCGGGTGGTCGACCAGGCTCGTGGAGACGTTCACGACGTGCCCGCCGCCCCGGTCGACCATCTCCGCGATCGCCAGCTGGGTGATGTGGAAGAACCCGGTCAGGTTCACGGCCGTGATCGCCGCGTAATCATCGAGCGTGTACTCCGTGAACGGCTTGCCGATGTAGATGCCGGCGTTGTTGATCAGCGTGTCGACCCGTCCGAACCGGTCGCGAGCCTCGTCGACCGCCCGCCGTGCGGTGTTCGCATCTGCGATGTCGCCGGCGACCGCGACGTAATCGCTCTCGTCTCGATCGGCTGACGGGAACGACAGCGCAACGCCGACGACCGCATAACCCGCACTGCGGTAGCCCGTTACGAGCCCGGCGCCAATGCCCTGGGAAGCGCCCGTGATGATCGCGACCGGCGGGCTCATTGCGCCAGGTAAATCTCGTACACCACGATCGCGCTCATCGCGCCCCTACAGCGACCTTGCGCCCTGCCGCCCCGATCTCCCGCCGGAGCGCTTTCAGCGCCGCGGCGTGGATCTCCGAGAAGCTTGGGAACGGCTGAATCGTGTCGCGCAGCACCTCGAGCGGAACGCGGGCGCGAATCGCCAACGTCGCCTGCTGCAGCCACTCCCCGGCCTCCGGGCCCAGCGCGTACGCGCCGGTGAGGCGCTCCCCGTCGCTGAGCACAGTCATGAACCCTTTCGACTCCGCGTAGGCGTGCATGTAGGTCGCCGTCTTGGCGATCTCGGACAACAGCGCGGTGGCGCTGAACTCGGCCTCGGTCGCCCCCACGCCCGCGGCTTGGGGATCGGTGTAGGTGACGCGCGGGACCGCTTCGTAGTGGGCCTCGCGTGGTTCGCCGAGGATGTTCGAGGCGACTACCTCGCCCTGATACTCGCCCTCCGAGCACGATCAGCCGTTTGGGCACAGCCTTCATCGCGGTCGCCTCGTTCGTGCCCCAGACACCATCGAGCTCTCGCAAGCCGGGAACCGGGGGGACGACCGGGTCAGCGCCATTGGCAAGGACGACGTTGTCGGCGGTGTACCGAGCGTCATCGACCTCGATCACTCCCGTCCCGGCGAGGCGACCGCGGCCACGCAGCAGGGCGATCCCACGGTCGGCCAGCCACTGCGCAGCTTTGGTATCGGAGTAGTTCGAGACCATGAAGTCGCGCCAATCAAGCGCCGCCTGCACATCCACCTCAGCGCTAGCTCCAGCCTCGCGTGCGCCGTGCACCGCCTCCCCCGGGCGCAGCAGTGCCTTTGATGGGATGCAAGCCCAGTACGAGCATAGGCCACCGACCAGGTCGCGCTCGACGACCGCAACCCGCAGACCGCCCTCCGCGATGGCGGCGGCGCAGTGCTCTCCGGGCGCCCCGCCACCGAGGACGATGACGTCGTAGTGGGTGGTCACGACGGGAGCTCCTCGCCAGCCTGCTCGCGGACCATGTAGAGCGCGTACCAGTTCGGCCAGTTCGGATCCCCGGCACCGATTCGCTTCTCGTGCTCCCCATGCGCGGCCTCAGCGCGTCGCAGCGCCTCCGCCAGATCGCCGACCGACGCAAACGAAGTCGCCGACGCGTCAACCCGCCCCGGCAGCCGCGCGGTGACTTCCTGGAGCAGCCAGGCATTGCCGTCCGGATCGCTGAACGAGGCGAACGAGCCATAGCTCTTGTGGCCGGGCGCCGGGCCGCTGACGCGATCGGCCGCGCCGGCCGGATGGAACCGCGCGCCCGGTCCCCCCTCGTGGAACACCTCGCTCACCTCGACGCCTTCGGCGAGGAGCCCGTCGCGGACCGCCTCGACGTCGGAGACGATCAGGTACAACCCCCGCGCCGAGCCGGGCGGGGCGGAGGTCAGGTTCGTCCCAAATTGGATCGAGCACCCGGAGCCTGGAGGCGTGAACTGGATCAGGCGGAACTCCTCACCGGCGGCGCGATCTGCGTCGAGCCTCCACCCGAGGCGTCCGTAGAACTCTTTGGCGCGATCGACATCCGAGACGGGGATGACGATCACCTCGAGATTCATGCCGACGGTCGCGGCCACGCCCGCGTCGTCGGTACTGACCTGGGTTGCGCTCATGTCGACCTCCATCGGTCGCGGGTGGGTGGCCTAACTATCTCGCCCAGGTCAAGGGCGGCGAGGCGAGCGAGCGGGGCTTCGACCTCGACGAAGTAGCCGGGCTCGCTTAAGTCTGGTGGGTCTTGCCGGCCAATGCCCTGGCAGCCGCCTCCAGATCGTGCTCTTCGACGAGTAGTTGTGCTCCACCCGAGAGCGCAAAGGTCCACGTCGAGCCCGTGCGCATCGCCGGCAGGTTCGCCGTCGATCAGCACTCGGAACGGCACGGACGTCCCTCGCAGGACGAGATGCACGTCGCGGTCATGGAAGCGGAACGCGATCCCTCCGCCGGCTCCATTTAGCAGACTGGCCCCGCTCTCGATCGTCCAGTCCCCGGAGAGCGCCCAGTGGTTGAGCCTCAACGAGTCTGGCGCGACGAACGTTCGAGACTCGTCGAACGCGACACCACCCGGAGACGCGAAGTTCTGAGTTTGCTCGTAGCCGAGGTAGGTCTCGGGCGACGCCAGGTTCGTCCAATCGGCTTGAGCCTCGAAACCGTCGGCAGCGACCGAGACCAGAGCGCCACCGGCGTTCTCGACCCCAGCCTCGCGCAACAAGCGCTGAATGACCCGTTCGCACTCTTCGTAGCGACCCTCGCCGAATTGGTGGTGCCGGATTTGTCCCTGCGCGTCGGCGATGTACACCTCGGAGGACATCGGAGCTGGCCCTCCATGGCGGAACACGTCGACCCAGCTCATGTCGGTGAAGTTGTCGCTGCTCCTATCCTGGCTGCTTGCGCAGCGGTCTGAAGCTGGTGCGGATCTCTTCTGAGAAGAGCTGCGGCTGTTCCCAGGCGGCGAAGTGGCCGCCTCGGTCGAGCTTGTTGTAATGGATCAGGTTGTGGGGGTACGCGCGCTCTGCCCAGCTCCGTGGGGCCTCGTAGAGCTCATCGGGAAAGACGCTTATCGCGTACGGGATGGTGATGGGCTTGGCGTCGAAGAAGTCGGCCTTGTTCTCCCAATACAGGCGAGCGGCGGAGACCCCCGTGTTCGTCAGCCAGTAGAGCGTGATGTTGTCGAGGAGGTCGTCCCGCGTTAGGGCGCTCTGGTAGCTCCCCTGAAGGACCTTTTCCACGAGTCCGGGCTGGCCGGTCCCGTCGCCGTGGTCGAGCGCGAACGCCGCCAGATCAACGGGTGAGTCAGCCAGCCCGTACAGCGTTTGGGGGCGCGTGGTCATGATCTGCGCGTAGGCGACGTGCTTGGCGTAGAAGTTGCTCAGCTGCTCGTACGCGCGTAGCTCCTCGCCTGAGAGATCGGATGGCGGCGGGTCGCCGCGCTCGAACCCAGCTACGAGATCGGCCGGCGCCGTACCCGGCATGTTGGAATGAATGCCGAGCAATTCCGGGGCGGCCTGAGCACCCATCGTCTGCGTCACCGCCGCGCCCCAATCGCCGCCCTGTGCGACGAACCGGGTGTACCCGAGCCGCTTCATCAGCACCACCCACGCTCGTGCGATACGGACGGGATCCCACCCGGTGGCGGTCGGCTTGGCGGAGAACCCGTGGCCGGGCAACGAGGGAATCACCAAATGGAAGGCATCCTGCGCGCTCCCGCCGTGAGCGGTGGGATCGGTGAGCGGCTCGATGATCTTCAGCTGTTCTAGGATCGTGCCAGGCCACCCGTGCGTGACGATCAGCGGCAGCGCGTCCTCGTGCTGGGAGCGGACGTGAATGAAGTGAATGTCCAGCCCGTCGATCTCGGTCATGAAGTTCGGTAAGGCGTTCAGTTTCGCCTCGCACTTACGCCAGTCATAGTCTGACCCCCAATAGCGCACGAGCTCCTGCATCATCGCCAGCGGCACCCCCTGCGAGTCGTCGCTGACCGTCTCACGCTCGGGCCACCTGGTCGCGTTTACACGCCTACGCAGCTCGGTGATCTCCTCCTCCGAAAAATCGACGTGAAACGGGCGAATAGCGGCGCGGCCGCTGGCGGTCTGGTCTGCGACTTCTGTAGCGGACATCTGAACCTCCAAAGGTCTTGTCGCGTGTTAGGGCCCGGTCCGTGGCTCCCCGTGTAGTAGCTACGCACAATCCTCCCGACAAGCAGAACTGTCAAGGCCTCCCAACGCACTCGCGAGAGTGCTCGCGAATGCCCGCAGCAGCGACCGCGACGTGGAGCAAAGTCCCGCCTCAACAACAAAGGAGCCACCTCGGGGGATCGAAGAACCAACATCGTCCCCGGCTCGTCGCCACAGGCAGGGCGCGCCGACTGCTAGCCACGCTCCGCTGGGCGGGCGGGCTAGCGCTAGCGCGAGGCCGAAAGGGGCCATCTCGACTCGGCCGTCGACATCGCTGCAACGCCGCTTCTGCGGCTACCTGGCGTCCCGCCGCCATGTAGCTGGTCTTCGCCTGACGCGGGCACCGGAGCCGGCGCACGGAGCGATCGCTTTCAGGATTCAGGCGGCCGATATCGCGCGCTCGCAACGCCGCGCTTGCGATCGTCCCGTCCTCGGGACCTCCTTTGACGTTCGGACGTACCTGCCAGCGCACGAGTCGGTGGTCTCCCTTTGCGCGGAAAGTAGGTTCGCCGTGCTGGTTTTCCCTGCGGCAGCGCGAGCCAAGGGCGATCCTCGGTCTCGCTCTCCCTCTGGACGAGCAGCAGTCGTCGATGCGGGGACCCGGCGTCGCTGCCGCTTCGTTTCATGCGAGCGTCAGTGTGGCCTCGATGGCCCACGTGCCGTGACGGTCCTCTAACGACGATTAGTGGACGCTACTTTGCCCCTGGTGACACGAACCCGAGCACTGGGCCCTCACCGTTGACCCGCTGCGTGTGGACGATCGTCGCGTCATCAAGCACGTACGGCTTCGGGCGGGCCTTCAGCAACATCGCGTAATGCTCTCGCGCGTCGGCCAGACCCCCGTCGATCAACGACGCGATCGTCGCCAGCATGCTGATCGGCTGCCAGTTCGGCTCGCCACGGCCGTTCACGCGGCCGAGCCTACCCCGCCCACCACGGCGCCGATCACGCCGGGCCCGCCGGGCCCGCAGTTTGCGGCGATCATCGCAAGACGGCTATTACACCTTTCGGGCCTATATGGGCCGTTCCCCTGGTAATGCCGATGCGGTAGTCGCCGGTGAGGGTGATGTGGTCGTGCGTGAGCGGGCACGATCCGCCTCAATGCAGGTCACTATGCCGCGTGGCCAATCGGTGCCCGGTTGCGTTGGACCGGGGGCCAGTGACCTCGGGGGCTCGAGGGCGGATCGTGTCTTGGTGGTGCTCGGCGCCACTCGGGCGGTGTTGTTGTTTCACGGGACCTGCGCAATGCACGGAATCTTGGATGTAGAAGGTGCCGGCCGTTGCGCTCCTACGCGCCGGCCAGGATGGTGGCGTGTCGGTTCACCATGCGATGTGGCATCTTGGGCGAATTTGTCCTCGTCGGATTGTCTCCGCGGCGTGCTGCCGCACGCGTTTCAGTGTCGCCTGAGAGTTCTCGTAGCGAGGGATGGTGCGCGTGGAGGTTGACGCTACTGCAAAGGACCTGGCTGCCGGCAGTGGTGATGGGCTGAGGGCAGACGACGCTGCGTTGCCGCTCGCCTACGGCAGCGACACGCTGGAGTTGATGGTCCGTGATCCGGCGTGGGCGCACGCGTATTGGGACATGAGTGTCAATCGGATCGTTGCCGTTGTCGGGCCTTTCGGTGGACGGGAGGCGTTCCTGCGGCTGATTGGTGTGCCGAGCGGGCACCTTGTGGCTGAGCACGCCGTGTGGGCCCAGCGCGGGAGCTTCGGTTTGGCCCTCCCGCAGGCCGATCGTTCCTACATGGTCGAACTGGCCGTCATGTGTGACTACCGCTGGGTTGTCCTTGCGCGCTCCGGCGTCGTCCACGCCCCCCCAACAAGGCCGAGGGTCGCTGCTGCAGACGGTCTTGCCCTCGGGCGTGCGAGCGATATTCGTCATGTGGTGTCGGCACGCACATGCGGGAGCGCTCATGGTGCGCCCAGGGATCGAAGCTGACCGTGACGAACCCGGCCCCGGCGAGCAGGCAAACGGCGGCGCCACCCCGATCCCAGGCGATTGCGAGCGCCGGCAGCCGCAGCGCGAACATGGATGACTCCGGTGGTTGCTTGTGCACCTCAGGGGCCCTGCCAGCAGCGAGCAAGCGAGTGGGTCTCCTCGTCGCCCGCCGACACGGCGACTCAACCTCCGTGCCACCACGAGATCCGACTGAATATGCGCGAAGGGAGATCGCGCCGACGGTGGTGTCGTGCAGGCCCGCGAGCGACGGCGGACTTATCGAACGAGCCGACAGCCGGCGACTCGGCCGCCGAGCGGGGTCGACGAGGTGCTGGCAGTCTTGAGCAACGGTGCATCAAGACGGTTCGGTCATGGTGGCCGGCAACGCGCAGCAGACCGCTGGCCGGTACCCTCTGTTTGTGCGAATCCGAGCTGCCTCACACGTCGGGCGGTGATGTCTTGACGAGCTCAGACGCACGCTGATGACGAGTGAGATTTGTGGCTTCCCGGGCTGTGAGCGGCCGCTAGCGCCGGCGCTGGACGGTGCGTCGGGCTTGTTGCGCTATTGCGAGCTGCCCGAGCACAACCCGTTGAGCGCGTTTCGCGAGCGCCGCGGTCCCGCGGGGGTCGGCGCGGCCGACGACGGGGACGGCAGCGAGCCGAGCGGGCGGGAGCGGCCGGTGAGCCTGGCCGCGGGCAGCCTGCGCGTGTTGGCCGGACGACTGTCGGCTGATATGGAACGCACGCGCGAGGTGATCGCGGTGCTCGGCGACACCGAGCAGCTGGAGGCGGAGCTCGCCGCGGTGCGTGCCGACGCGCAGGCGGAGGTCGTCCGCGCCGCCCAGCTCGAGGCCGCTGCGCGGCGCGAGCGGATCGAGGCCGACGAGGCGGCGGAGGCGGCGTTGCGGGCCGCGGAGCAGGCCGAGCAGCGCGCGCAGGCCGCGGCGGACGGCGAGCGGCACGCGACCGCGCGGGCGGAGGACGCCGAGCGCGCTGCCCGGGACGCGGTCGTTCGCAGCGAGGCGGCCGTCGCGGCGCAAGCGGTGGCCGAGGCCTCGGCCAGCGAAGCGCGCAGGCAGGCGCAGGACGCGATCGCGCGCGCCGAGTGGGCTGACGGAGAGCGCGACCACGCGTTCGCCCGCGCAGGCGAGGCCGAGCGCGCTGCCCGGGACGCGGTCGTTCGCAGCGAGGCGGCCGTCGCGGCGCAAGCGGTGGCCGAGGCCTCGGCCAGCGAAGCGCGCAAGCAGGCGCAGGACGCGATCGCGCGCGCCGGGCGGGCTGAGGAGCAGCGCGATCAGGCGATCGCCCGCGCGGACGACGCCGAGCGCAAGCACCAAGCCGTGCTGGAGGAGTCACGCGAGAACTATCGCGAGCGCCGGGCGGCCGAGCAGTACGCGCACCGGGCGCGCGACGACGTGCAGCGCGCCCAGCAGCTGGCCGGGGAGGCTGAACGGCGCGCCGAGCAAGCCGAGATACGCGCGCAGGAGGCGATCGACCGGGCTGACCGCGCCGAGCAGCAAGCCCACGCTCAGCGCGCCGGGCTTGAACGCCAGCTCGCCGAGCTGCGCGACGCGCGCCACGCAGCCGAACTCGAGCAAGCCCGCGCGCAGGCCGCGCTTGACGCCGAACAGCAACTCCGCAGGCGGATCGAGCAGGACCCCGCCGACCCACAGCGGCCATTCGAACCGGCCAAGAACGGCTCGTAACGCCACAACCACCGGGCGTCGAGCGGGCGGCGGGCCGGGCGGCAGACAACCGAAAACGCCCCACTTCTTGCCACATGGACGAGAGCAGGCATGTTCACCGGCGCGACGGGGCGAAGGCCTCACGGACTCGCGGGCGCGGGACTACGCCGCCCGGGACTTTAAGCGGTACTTGAAGGTCGAGCGCGGGTGGAAGCCCTCGTCGGTCAACCTCGCGCTCGCCGCCGGTGGACCACTTCAATCGGTTCCTCGGCCTCGGGCCTGCGAATGTCAAGCGCGAGCCGCTCGCCCAGGACCTCCGAGAGCAACCGTGCGACCGGCAACGCTTTCTATTTGTCGCCGTCGCCAACGGCCCGTAACTACTGGAAATCGGGACCGTCAGGAGGGCGCACGAACCAGCACAACTCCGAACAGGCGCCGCTCGGCTCGACTGCAGCGCGACACGCGCCGGAGCCCACTTACGACGCCACGAAACACCTGCAAATGTGGGGTAGGCGGGCTGCCGCGCTCGCGAGATCGAGGACGGCGACAAACGCAAACCGTTGGATCTCGCGCGTTTGCTCTCGGAGGTCCTAGATGGAGGCCCGCCACCACGGGCCTGGAGTAGAAACGGCGCGGTTGCTACTGGAACCTCGGTAGGGTTTCGTGATGCACAGGTCTCGTCATCAGTTCCACGAAGACCTGAGGGAGCTTGAGGTCAGGGTGCTCGAGGGGATCGATCTGGTGCTCGGGCAGCTCGATCGGGCGCTTGAGTCGTTGCGCCATGAGGATGTCGAGTTGGCCGGGCTGGTTGTCGCTGGCGACGTACAGATCGATGCGCTGTACCTCCGGATCCAAGAGGGGGTGCTGTCGGTGATCGCCCGCCAAACTCCGGTCGCTGGCGATCTGCGGCTTGTTGCGGCGTTGTTGCACATCATCCGCTGCGTCGAGCGGATGGGCGATCAGTGCGCCAATATCGCCAAGCTCGTGCCGTTGTCGGTCGAGAAAGGGCGACAGGACGAGCAGATCCTCGACGCGATCGAGCGGATGGGGAAGCTTGCGCGTGGCCAGCTCACGGAGGCGCAGGAGGTGTTCAAGACTCGGCACGTCTCGCTCGCGAAGTACCTCATCGCCGAGGACGTCGGGATCGGGAGGCTGAACCGCGAGATCGTCAACCGCGCAGTCGAATTCGGCGACGACGTCGAAGCGCGGGAGTGGGCGATGTTCATGGTCCTCGTGGCCCGTGCTCTTGAGCGGATCTCCGAGAACGCGCTCGACATCGCCGAGCAGACCGTGTTCATCGTGACCGGGGTCTTCCGCGGGGTTGGAGCTGTATCGCAGCGCACTTAGCAGCAAGCCGGTAGTGGAATGGGCTGCAGCAGACGGCGGGATCCGGGTTGGAGGCTCAGCTGGATGTGCGGGAAGGGTTGGTTGGGGGAGCCGAGCAGCTGCAGGCCGAGGTACGCGCCTGGGATCGGCGCGAACAGGAGCTGATCGAGCAGCTGACGGTCTTGCTAGTCGGCGCGCTGGAGGTGGTCTGCCAGCTTCCCGACCGTGCGGCATCGCCGCCGCCTGGGGATTGGTAGGCGTCCAGCCAAGATAAGCCGAACAGCACGGCGCCGACGCCTGTCCCAGCAGGCGGAGCATCCGGCCGTCGTGTTCCGCGTCAGCCAGCGACACGTCTGGCCGAAGGAGCGCCATCCACGTCCCTGACTGGGCCGGGCTGGAGGACGTGCGGCCTGGGTCGATCATCGAGAACCCGTAGCGCCAGCCCATCGGGCTACTGGCAGACTCGGCAGTCGTGTCGAGGCCGGCGGACCACAACCGAGTGCTCGTTACCAGCGTTGCGCTGGATCGCCGAAGAAGACCTGTTTTGTGCCCCAAGGAGAGGGCTTCGCCCCCTGGTGGCGGCCTTTGACGTTCCGCAGACCTCTGCTGCTCGTGAGCCCCGCTTGCAGACCGACCGGCCAGCGGACGTAATGACGAAGTACGAAAAGTACGAACGCGATTCAGGATCGTGCGCTCGGAGGGAAGACACTGCGCGACGCAGCGCCCACCAAGGGGGTGGACCACGAGCCCGCAGGAGCGACGACTGTTCGCTTCTGCCTTCCGATGGACGAGCAGAAGCCTGCGGCCATCGTGCAAGGACAGTCGCCTTTCGTCCATCTGAGCAGTGAGCTCGGCGGTGCGGCGGGTGCCCGCTCGGTCACGAGAGCGACAGCGCCGGGCGCTTGCTGGCCGGCACAAGCGAGGCGATCGGCAAGCGCCTTCGGGCTGCACCGTCGGCGCCCGACGCTGCACCCGAGTTCGCGCCAAGCGCAACTCCGCGCTGATCGGCAACCGCGGCCGGAGACCCGACCACGAGGCGCGTCTCCAAATTTGGGGAACAGGAGGTGCGCGGCCTCGCGTGCAGCTACGAGCTCTGCGAAGGCTGCGACGGCGTCGGCTCTCCATTTGCGGAGCCTGACGGCAGGGCTGGCACTGCGGCGAGCTGGACCGCGGCTTTGCTCTCGCGGGCCAGGAAAGCGCCGAGCTCGCCGATCGTGCTCATCAATGGCGCCGGGAAGACGACGGTCGAGTTCTTGTCGACCGCGACCTCGACCAGGGTCTGGAGGTTGCGCAGCTGAAGCGCCAGCGGGTGGGCCATCATCACGTCCGAGGCTTGCGCAAGCTCGCCGGCCGCGAGCGCTTCGCCTTGCGCGGCGATGATCTTGGCCCGCTTCTCGCGCTCTGCCTCGGCCTGGCGGGCGATCACTCGCTGCATCCCCTCGGGCAGCTGAATGTCCCGCAGCTCGACGACCGTGACCTTGACCCTCCACTCCTCGGTCTGGACATCGAGGATCTCGCGGATGTTCTGGTTGATCACGTCGGTCTCAGACAGCGTCTCGTCCAGGGTGTGACGTCCAACCACAGCGCGAAGTGTCGTCTGCGCGATTTGGCTGATCGCCTCCTCGACGTTCTCGATCGCCACCACTGACGGGACCGGGTCCTCCACGCGGTAGTAAGCCACCGCAGACACGTCGATGCTCACGTTGTCCTTGGTGATGATCCCCTGCGACTGGATCGGCATCGTGACGATCCGCAACGACACCCGACGGATGCGCTGGGCGAAGGGCACCACGAAGATCAGCCCTGGCCCGCGCGCGTTACCGGTGACCTTCCCGAGCTTGAACACTACTGCCCGCTCATACTGCATGATGACGTAAACGGCGATCATGGCTTGCCTTTCTGGCTGAGGTGAGGGTGGCTCGCGAGATTGCGCGAGCCTGTCGGTGCCTGTCGGGGACGTGCCGGCCCGCGCGGGGTCGGCCCGCATGTATCGGCTCACCTAAGACGGTCCGGGGGGGCGAACAGAGGTTGCTCATTCTCCCGTCACGGCCGCTGGCCGGGGTGCCGGCCCGCTGCGGACGCCGACGGACCGCATGCGCATACCCGTGGGCGCCGCGGGCTCGCGGACCCTGTAATGGGGTCCGCGAGCGCGACTGGCCAGCGCCGACACTCACCGACTGCCGGTGGCGGGGGTGAGTGACGACGCTGGAACCCACCGGTTACTACCTCGGCGGGAACTGCGAGCCGGGTGCGTTCGGCTGGAGGGCCGCTGTAGGCGGCTGTGCCGTGTACCCGATGACCGCGCAGTTGATGTCGACGCCAACCGAGCCGTACGGTTCGGGTTGCCCGGTGGCGGGGTCCACGCCCGTCAGCAAGTCGGGATGCTCGGCCGCCAGGTTGAGAACGGTGTTCTCGTCGATCTGGCGGGTGTTGAGGCCCTCGCTGACCGCCTTTGGTGTCCAAAGGCCGAGCTGAGCGTCCCATAGCGGGCTGTATGCATCGGCATGACGCGGGTCTGCCAACGTCGGGAAGTCCCCGAACACGTTGAGCAGGTCGCCGCCGTGGCGCAGCGCGTTGATCATCGCGGTGTTGGTGAGCGAAGCGTCATCGCTTACGTACCCGTCGTCCGCGAGGTGCATGAAGCCTTGCGCCTGCGGGTTGTTAGCGCCGGTCTGGCCGTTGATGAAGCCGAACAGACGCTCGCGGGCGGAGCCGAGGAAGTCATCGCCGCCGTTGAACGACACGTTGTTGAGCGCCGGCACGTAGGTCGAGCGCTCGAGCACCGCTGTCAGCGGTTGGCCGGCGTCGGTGCTGAGGTAGACGATCGGCTGGCCCGAGTCGAACCCCTTGACGAACAACAGGTCGGCCCAAGACTCGGCGAACTGGCCGGGAGCCGACGGCCCCGCGATGTGGATACCCACCACGCGATCTCCGGTGTTGGTGTGGTGCACGACGTCGAACGACGACGACGGCCCGTTGCCGGTCGCGATGATCGGCGCGTTGTAGATGACGTCCGAGCCGGCGATCCGGATGAACGGGCTATAGCCGTCGGTGGCCACCGCTCCGGGCTGGAACTTGGCCAGCGGAAAGCCGGTCGGGCCGGGCACCGCGATCCGCGTGGGGCTGAAGTCCGGGGCGCCCTGGAAGTGGATCACGGCCGGGCCGAACGGATTGGACTGAGGCGATGGGTTGTCCTCGGTGACCGTCTGCACGCAGGCCGGGCAGCTGACCGCCATGTTCAGAAGCTTGGGCGCGTAGTTCACGCCCAAATCGTCCGCGAGCCCCTCGTCGGAGGCGTCCTCGAGGATGTACCACACCCTCTCGGTCTGGCTAGGGTTGCCGGGCACGGGCGCGGTCCCCGGGTAGATCGGCAGACGAACCGTCTCGTTGCTCAGGTTGACGTCGATCGCGCTCTTCAACGTCAGCTTGTCGGCCGGCAGGAAGCCGCTCAGCTGTCCGAGGCCCGTGGCCGAGCCTTGGCCGCCTGACGTGTTCACCTGGTGCTTCGTACGGTCCTTGGTGCGGTGTTTTGGTGTCGCCGATGCCGATCCCGTTACCTGGATCGCCAGCAGCGTTGCGGCGAGCGCGGCGATCACTGCGATCGCGATGCGTTTGCGCGCTCCTATGGATACGAGTACTTGATGCATTACGCGGGTCTCCTGTCCTCTTTGGAGTCACGTGGATTGACTGGACATGCCGCAACCGGTTAGCGGCGACGCCGAACCTACGAGCGGGGCCTTAGCGGGATCTGTGCGTCCGCTGAGTGGCCGAATGCCCGAGCCGGGTTCGTTGACGTTCCGCGTTGATCGCCCCCCGATTGAGGCATTCACCCCATACCGCCGCGATCGCGGCCCTGCGAGGCTTTCAGGCATGCTGAGCCGCAGGCCGCATCTCGCGCGCAGGGCCCCGTTGCGCCGGCGATGAGCACCTCGTGCCTCAGCGCGCCGTTGACGATCCGGCTCTTTGGGCCGATCGCCGTCCAGCACGGTGACCGCACGCTCGGGCCTCGTGACTTTGGCGGCAGCAGGCCCAAGCAGGTTCTGGAGATACTGCTTGCGGCCCGAGGAGGCTGGGTGCCCGTCGACCGGATGGCCGAGATGCTGTGGGGTGAGGAGCTGCCCGACAACGCCCCCGGCTCTCTCCAGACGTTCGTGTCGGTGCTCCGGCGCCACCTGTGTCCGGATCCGGCGTGCGCGCGGGAACTGGTCGTCACCGAACGGGGGGCGTACCGGTTCGCCGTGCGGCGCGCCGAGATCGACCTCGACCGCTTCGACCGGCTGCTGGAGCGTTCCGGGCGGGTGCCGACCGAGGCCGCCCGGCGCTGCCTCGCCGAGGCGCTGGCGCTCGCGACGGAGGAGGTGCTGGAGGACGAGCCGTACGCGGATTGGGCGCAGGAGCTGCGCGGCACGTATCAGGGGAGGGTGATCGGGGCCAATCTCGAGGTCGCCGATGCCGCGCTGGCAGCTCACGACTATCGCGCCGGCCTCGCTTATTCGGAAGCGGCCGCGAGGCTGGATCGGTTCAGCGAACGCGCCCACCGGACGTACATGCTCTCGCTGTACGCGATGGGCCGAGCGAATGAGGCGCTCGAGGGGTACCGCCGGCTGCGCTCGCTGCTGGTCGGTGAGCTCGGGCTCGAGCCAAGCGAGGACACCCGATCACTAGAAGCCGCGATCCTCCGCCAGGACGAGGTGGCGACGCTGATTCCGCGCCCGTCCCGCGAGATCCAGCTTCGATCCTCCGGGCGACCGTGGCTGCTGTTCCTCGGTCGCAAACCGGAGCTCACCGCGCTCGAGCAGCTCGCCGGCTCGGCGCTGGACGGGGAGCTCTCGCTGGTGTTGCTCGAGGGTGAGGCCGGCCTTGGCAAGTCCAGGCTACTCGACGAGTTCGCCTCGACGCTCGACGGTGTCCGAGTCGGCCGGGCGAAGTGCTCGGACCTTGAGCGGCGCCTCGCTTACGTGCCGCTGGCGGCGGCTCTAAGGGACGCGCTGAAAGAGATTCAGCTCGAACCGACGGAGTTTCCGGCGCTGCGCGGAATGCTGCCGGAGCTAGGCGCGCGCCAGCCGGCGATGGAGTTCAGCGAGGTCGACGTGCTCGAGGCCATGGTGGCTGTGATCGCCCGCCACGCGCCCATGGTCCTCATCCTCGACGACGTGCACCTGGCGGACCTGAGCACGATCGCCGCGCTGGAGTATCTCCACCGGCGGTGCGCCGAGTCGCCTGTGATGGTGCTCGGAGCGGTGCGCGGCGAGGACGCGCGGTCCGATCACCCTGTGCGCAGGCTGGACGCGACCGAGATCATCCGGCTCGAGCCGCTGACCGATGAGGAGCTGGCCCCGCTGGGGATCCCGGGAGTCCACGAGCGTACAGGCGGGCATCCAGCCCTCGTCGCCGACTTGATCGCAAACGGATCACGCCCGGATCTCCGGCGTTCGCTCACCGAGCTCCTGATTGCTCGCTGCCGCGCCGAGGGCCCGGACGCGTATCGCATCCTGCTGATGGCGGCGACGCTCCCACAGCCGTTTGATCCCGAGGTGCTCGCCGCGCTGCTCGATGCCGACCCCGTCGAGTTGACCGAGCGGCTGGAGCAGCTTTGCGATCGACGGCTCCTTCGCATCGACGGTCTTCGCTTCCGCTACCGCTATTCGATCATCCGCGATGTCCTCGCGGCGGGCGTCTCGCCCGCGCGTCAGCGCTTGCTACGCGAGCGCGCAGAGGGGGCTCGTGAACGTCACGAGATCTTCCGCGCCGCTGGTCGTGACATCCTCGTTGAGACCGGCGCTGCTGCCGGTCCGAGGGGGCGTTAGCCGATGCTCGGACCTCCGGACGGGCACCCTCCGCTCGAGCTGCTGTTCGAGGAATCTAGGGATCCGGTGGTCATCGCCGATCCGCGCGCGGACCGCATCCTCGACGCCAATCCCGCCGCCTGCCGGCTGCTCGGCTACACGCGCGAAGAGTTTCTGGCCACACCGATCTCACACATACACCCCCACGAGCTTCCGCGGATGCAGATGTTTGCTGAGCTGGCGCTGGACAACGGCGTCAACTGGACGATCGAGTTGGCGTGCCGGACGAAGTCCGGAACGTTTCTCCCGACCGAGATCACGCTGCTCGCACTCGACAGCGGAAACGACGTGTATGTGATCAGTCTCCTGCGCGATCGAAGCGAACATCGCGGTTGAAGTACGCTCGCTTAGGCGAGCGAGATGTCGACAAACGCGCGGCAACGACCCGGCGCACTAGTTGGTCGTGTGCGGGAGCTCAGGGAGCTCGATCTAGCGCTGGACTGGCTCACCGAAGGCCAACCGGGGTTCGTGCAGCTGATCGGCGAGCCGGGCATCGGTAAGTCGCGCCTGCTGGCGGAGCTCCTTCACCGCGCCGAGGAGCGCGGGTTCCTCGTCCTCGATGGTCGGGCCGCCGAGTTCGAGCACGACGTTCCCTTGGGGCTGGTTATCGATGCTCTCAACGATTACCTGGCGACGGTCGAGCCGGCGTGTATCCGTGCGATGGAGGACGCGACCGTCCAGGAGCTCGCCCCCGTCTTCCCGTCGCTGTCTGCGTTCGCCGACGAGGCGCCCGGGCCACGGGTCGCGGGCGAGCGATACCGGTTCCACTATGCCGTCCGCGCCCTTCTGGAGCGGCTTGCCGCTCGCCGCCCGGTACTGCTTGCACTGGACGACGTTCACTGGGCCGATCCAGCGTCGCTTGACGTCGTCGCCCATCTGTTACGTCGGTTTCGGGGTCCGCTGCTGGTGGCGTTGGCATTTCGTCAAACCCCGACACGACTCGCCGCCGCGCTCGAGGAGGCGACCCGTCCCGGGTTCGGGACCCGGCTCGACCTTGCCCCGCTCACTTCTCGCGAAGCGCAGGCACTGATCGATCCCGAGCTGGATAGCGCGACTCGGACGGCGCTCTACCGCGAGAGTGGAGGGAATCCGTTCTACCTGGAAGCGCTCGTGCGGGCTCCACCGCGCGAGCTCTCGAGCTCGGTTGCGTCCGAGCCGCCGACCGAGCCCCGGAAGCTGCCGCCCGCGGTGGCGGCTGCGATCAACGACGAGCTCGGTCGGATCGAGCCTGACCCCCGGGTCGTGCTCGACGCCGCCGCGATCGTGGGAGAGTCTTTCGAAGCGTCGCTGGCCGCAGCGATCGCCGAGCGGAGCAGCGCCGCCACGCTCGCTGCCCTGGATGACCTGCTCGAGGCCGACATCATCCGGGCGACGCCAACGCCAAACCGCTTCCGCTTTCGGCATCCGATCGTGCGCAGGGCCGTCTACGACGCGGTCCGGCCCGCATGGCGGCTCGGCGCTCACGCTCGGGCAGCAGCGGCGCTGATCGCCGCGCACGCTCCCGCGAGCACGTGTGCGCACCACGTCGAGCGCTCGGGCATCGTGGGCGACGAGAACGCGGTCGCGTTGCTCGTCGATGCCGCCCGCGCCGCCGCCCCGCGAGCCCCATTGACGGCCGGACGGCAGTTGCTCGCGGCGCTCCGCCTGCTGGCCCCGGACGCCGATCCCGCCCGGCGGCTCGCGCTTCTCGTGGAGGCCGCGACCGCGCTGATCTCGGGCGGCGCATACGACGAAGCGCTCGACGCGCTGGAAGCGGCGCTGGCCCTGGCGCCTCCCGATCAGGCGGGAACGCGGCCCGACCTGATCGCGAAGCTCGCGTACGCCAGGCGTCGAAGCGGCCGCCCGTTCGATTCCCGGCGGATCCTGGAGAACGCACTGAAGTCGCCTGGCGCCGGGGACGCCGCGGCCGCGATGAGCTTACGCTTGGAGCTCGCGCTCGACCGCTTGTGGCACGAAGAGTTTGCCGCTTTGGGCGAGCTTGCCGACCAGTCGCTGATCGCCGCCCGTGAGCGAGCGGACCCCGCGATGATCAGCGTCTCGGCGGCGCTCAGCAGCCTCGCCCACGCGGAGCACAGCGTCGCGGAGGCGCTCGAAGCGCTCACCGAAGCTCAAGCTGCATTTGACGCCCTTGGGGACGAGCAGCTGGCGGAGCGCATCTATGTCTCGTTCTACCTCGGGTTGGCCGAGCTGCGACTGGAGCGCGCCGACGATGCCTTCGCGCACGTCAATCGTGGCATCGACCTCGCGCGCCTGACAGGCCAGGGAGTGACCGTCACCACCTGGCTGGCGATCGCGAGCCGCGCGCTCGTGATGAAGGGGCGGGTGAGCGACGCGGCGCGAGTCGCGCACAGCGCGATCGACGCGGCCAGCTTGATAGCGGATGACTGGCGCACGGTCTGGGCGCTCGAGGCCGACGCGCTGGCAGCGTTCTGGGCCGGGGACACCGACAGGGCGCTCGCGAGCTCACGGGAGATGGTCGCCCGCTCGGAGCGGCTACACACATTCCTGTGCGGCCCCGCGCAGATCCAGCTCGCCGGCGCCGAATACGCCGCCGGCGACGCGGTATCCGCGGGCGCCAGACTCGCGGCACTCGACGCCGAGCCGACGTGGCGTCTGCTCGACCAACACGCGTCCCACGGATGGGAGCTGCTCACTCGCACACACCTTGCCCTTGGCGAGATCGACCGGGCGCAGGACACGGTCGCGCGCGCGTCGCGTCGCGCCAAGACCTCCGGGCTGCCGCAGCAACTCGCTACCGTCCGCTGTGCCCGCGCCGCGGTTCTCCTGGCGCGCGGCGAGCCCGACGCTGCAAATGACGTTGCCGAGGACGCGGTCGCCTTGTCCGACGCCGCCGGCAATCCGTTGCTGAGTGCGCGCGGCCGAGCGCTCGCCGGGATCGCCTTGCCCGCCGCCGGCCAACGCGCGCGGGGCATCGCGCAGCTCGAGAGCGCAGAGCACGACTTGTTCGCCTGTGGCGCGGTGCGCGAGGCGGACGCCGCCGCACGCGAGTTGCGCCGCCTCGGGCGACGGGTTCTGCGCCGCTCGCGTCCGGGCGAGGAGCACCCGGGGCTGGCCGCTCTGAGTCCCCGCGAGCACGAAGTCGCGGCCCAGGTTGCGTCGGGCAAAACCAACCGTGAGGTGGCCGCGGTGCTGTTCCTCAGCGAAAAGACTGTCGGGAACCATCTCGCTCGAATCTTCGACAAACTCGGCCTGCACTCGCGTGCCGCCCTCGCCACGCTGATCGGCCGCGAGGCCGGAGCGCGAGCCGTCGCGGGAGCTGAGCGCACCGACCGCCTCTGAGCCGCAGCCAAGCGACACCGGACCGTCGCACGGTGCTCCCGACGAGGCGCTCAGCGGACGCTCAGCTATGAGACAGCGCTGTCTCGTAGCGTGGCGCCTCGATGAGTTCTGAGCCGCTGAGCACACCGCCTCTACTTGGGACCCTTGACTACCTCGCCGAGGTCGCCAAAGACTGGGCCCGAGAAAGATTCGCCAACGCGCAACGCGGCGACTTCACGCTCCCGCCCCACCGCTTCGAGCTCCGCGGCGACCGGGTTCGCCGCCGGCGAATCCGATCATCCTCACCCGAGGCACAATCGCCGATCAGTGCCGCGCGGGACACCATCCGGCCGACCGCGTGGTGCCACCGCGCGACCCTCACCCTCCTAACCGACACCGACACCGACACCGAAGAACGGTCGCACGCGAACAGGAGGTCGTCGAGGTCCTGGTGAGCGACTGCGACGAAATCATCGCCGAAGCCGCGTTCGTCGCGAGGATCCCCGGATTTCCCCCCTGTCTCGGCCGGTTCCGTTCCATCTGGTGAGAGGCGATCGAGATGCTCAGCGAACGCACGTGCCCGGGCCGCCAGCTTGATCCCGAGACGCTCGGCGACCACATCGATCGGCTCTACCGAGCGGCGAGGAGCCTCTGCGGCTCGCGCGAAGAGTCCGAGAATCTCGTCCAAGAGACGTTCGCACGGGTGCTGCGAAAGCCGCGGATGCTGCACTCCGAGGGCGATCTCGGATATCTGCTGCGGACACTGCGCAATACATTCGTCTCCACTCGCCGCACCGCGTCGTCTCGCCCCCGGACAGCGGCGCAGTCAGATCTCCTCGACCGGCTCGAGGACCCAAACGCGGCGCAGCCAGAAGCCCTGATCAAGACGGATGAGCTGTTCGCGGTGATCGCCGCCCTCCCTCCCGACTTCCGCGACGCCGTCGTGGCGATCGATGTGATGGGATTCTCCTACCGCGAGGCCGCCCGAGCGCTGCGCGTTCGCGAGGCCACGATCACCACCCGGCTTCATCGCGGCCGCCAGCGGATTGCCCGCACACTGTCCGAGCAGATTCCCGGCCACAGACTGCCCAACCGTCGCCCGACGCGACCCGAGCGAGATAGGCCACGCCTAGGAACGCTCCAGGCGACGGCGGGCCTCCCGCCGCCGCTCGCTGGAGTAACTGGGTCCGATGGCGATCCCGATCCCCGCTGACGTTCGGCGACTGTTAGAAGCGCCTAACTGTGTGCACCTCGCGACCCTGCGGGCGGACGGATCGCCGAGAAACTGGGTGGTATGGGTCGGGCTCGGAGGCGATCGGATCCTGGTATGTACCTCGGACGCGATCTGGAAGGCCAAGGACATGCGGCGCGACCCGCGCGTCGCCCTGTCGGTGACCGACATGGCCAACCCTTACCGCATGGCGGCGATCCAGGGACGAGTCGTCCAAGTGCGTCCGGACGAGGCTGCCGCTACATGGATCCGATTTCGATCAACTACACAGGCGCGCCATTTCCGAGCCGCGGCCCCGATCGGGTGTGCGTCGTGATCGCCGTCGAGAAGGCGGCACAGCATACGCTCAACCTCGTCCACGATCCGAGCTGACGCCGGGTGTGTCGTGTGGCGCGCTCGCCGCGCTCGCCGCCCGCGAGACCGGGCCCCGAGACTCCGGGGCGTTCCGCTCAGGTGCGACTTGGTGGCGACACGGCGGCGGCTCGTAGCGTGCGTCTCGATTTCTGAAGCCCGCCACCCAGGAGACCGAAACATGGCTGCGATGGGACTTTTCGTCGAGTTGGAAGCAAAGCCAGACAGGGAGGACCACGTCGCCGCACTCCTGCGAGGAGCGTTGCCGGTGGTCGAGCAGGAGGAGCAGACCACAGCCTGGTTCGCAGTGCGCATGGGCCCCTCTCGCTTCGCGATCTTCGATGCCTTCCAGGACGAGCAGGGGGCGTCAAGCTCACCTCGCCGGGCCGGTCGCGGCCGCGCTGATGGAGAACGCCGACGAGCTGCTCGCCCAGCCACCGCAGATCGAGACGCTTGACGTGCTGGCCGACAAGTTGCCGTCGTAGCGGCCATATGGTGCGGGGATGATTTTCGCTCGTACATGGTCTGATGCGGCCGCTTCAACTCAACGGAACGTCCGCATGTCGAACCGTCCGCATACCCGCAGCGCAAGCCTCAAACGTCTCCGCGCATGGGCGGCGAGCGCCGAAAGCATCGCGGCCGCCGCCGCGGCCTCGGGCAACCGCTGCTCGCGACCTCACCGACGATCCTGAAGCGATCGTGCCGACACAGCACCAATTGCGCAGCCCCTTCACGGACCAGTTACCGGAATGCGGGTGCCGGGAGGGAGCCAGGCAGGGGCCAAGGCGGGCAAGCTGCTCTCCGTCAACGTCGGACTACCTCGCGATGTGCCATGGCAGGGCAAGACGGTTCGCACTGCGATCTGGAAGGAGCCCGTCGACGGCCCGCGCATGGTCCGCCAGATCAACATCGACGGCGATGACCAGGCAGATCGCGCCGCGCACGGCTGCAATCACCGCGCCGTCTTCGTATACCAGATCGATTCCTACTGGTACTGGGAGGAGCTGCTCGGACGCGATGACTTCACCTACGGACAGTTCGGCGAGAACCTCACGGTCGAAGGCCTCGCCGACGACGAGGTATGCACCAGCGACCACTACCAGATCGGGCAAGCAATCTTCGAAGTCACCCAACCACGCGTGACCTGCTTCCGCGTGGGCATCCGGATGAACGAACCAAGGATGCCCTCCCTCCTGGTCGCCCACCACCGACCCGGCTTCTACTCGCGCGGTCCTCGAAGAGGGCATGCTTCAAGCCGGCGACGACATCGTCCGCCTGCAAACCGAGCCCGAGCGACTAACCGTCGCCGAGATCGACGCGTTGCTCTAGCCGCAGCAACCTCGCAGTCCCCTAGGCGGGCTGTCGGTGCTGATCAACCCGCCACCCTTTCCGCGCAACGCGCGTGCGGCCGAATTCGGCTGAGTCACCTCCGCGCGCACGAAAGCGGGGCTCTGGTTCAGTCACGCCGCCGGCGCGATCTGCGGCCGGCCGAGGTTTCTGTTTGGCCGGAGAGCGCGAGGGTGTGCGCCCCACGGACCTCCGCTCGTCATCCATCTCGATGGCGTAATCAGCGCGAGCGAGCACTTCCGCGTGGCGATGAGAAGCAGGGCGTCGTGCGTCGGCCGGGTGGTCCGGCGCGCTGGCGGTGATCACGTGGACGGAGGGTGATCATGGCGCGGATCCGCGGGCCATCAGGAGCCCTCGGCGTTCGCGGCTGCGGGCGCAATGCGGACATGCGGCGTGTGTCAAGTCGCGTTTCGCAGTGTAGCTCCTGATCGTCGTTAGGACGGTGGCTTCTCTAGGCTGCGGTGAGCTCGATCACCTCCTCGTTGTTGTTGTTCGAGCGTGCTTGCTCTGTACCGTCGCCGGCGAGAGCACGAGCTGGATGGAGTGGTCAGAGAGGTAGCGGCGTGAGCGGAAACGGCCTCGGACATGTCCCCTGGTGGCGGCTCGCACTGAGAGGCGCTGGCAGCGCGTGGTCGACACGCGAGCGCAGCGTTCGTCGTCGCGGCCGCGCGCCCTGTTCGAGCCAGGTTCGGGGCACGACTCGCGCCAGTCGACCGTTCGCGCACGAAATAGAGCGCGGTTCGTCGGCATGGGGGCTGCGGCGGTGGTGGGGGCGGAGCGCAAGCGTGCTCGGGCGACGCGAGCGGCTCTGCTGAATGGCTCGGTCTTCAGAGCAGCTCGAGCTGCGTGGTGATCTCGATCGCGCCGGCGAGGCTACGCGCCACCGGACAGAAACGGGCGTGGAGGCCGTGGACCCGCTCCGCGTCTGCCCTGCGGTCCTGTGCGACCGCCAGCCGATAGTTGACCCTGATTCGCTTGATGACCAGGACGCCGTCCTCGGTCTCGATCTCCCCGATCGCTTCGACCTCGTAGCGCCTTGGATCAACTTCGATCTGACGCGCCTCCAGCGCGCCGGCGAACGTGCCCGCCAGTCAGCCACCGGCCGCAGCGACCACATAGTCGAGCGTCGTCGCGTGCGGTGGATATTGCTCCGGCCTGACGCCGTAGTGCTCGGCGACCTCCGAGTGCACACCGAAGACCACTGGCTGCTCCTCGGCGGGAAGATGGGCGAGGCGCTGTGGGCCACCCAGCCGCTCGATCCTGACTCTCGACACGTAGCTGACGCCAGTCATCGCAGCGAAGGTACCCGAAATCGGGCTGGTTGAAGACGCACCGCTGTCCGAGCGGGTGCTCCGCGAACCTTCGCCGGCGGGCCCCTCGTCGTGCTCGATCAGGACCGGTCAGTGACCGGATCTCTGTCGATTGCGCGTGACGCCTCCGGCCTGGCCCGCGATTCGACTCGTACGTCCGAGACCGCGCCCACGCCGTCTACTAACAGGTGCTCCTCGACGAGCCGACGTTCGCGGGCGCTGGCGCTGGGTCGCGTCAACACATTGATCGCTAGCCAGGAGTCCTTCACGCGCGCGGGTCCTGGCTAGGACTCGCCACGGGCCGGATAGTCGGTAGCGGTCCAGTAGTCGATGCCGTCGAGCAGGTCGCCCAGCCGCGGACGTCCGACGGGCATCGAGAGGATCGATTCGTAGTAGACGGTGTGGTCGGGTGAAATGAGGAATAGCCCGGGTTCGTTGAACAGCGTTGGCTCGTCGTCTTTGATTCCGTGGGAGATGAATAGGCTCCAGGCGCGCATCTGCTCTTCGGTGAGGCCGTAGGCGAGGGGGAGACGTTCGAGTTTCCACTCTTGCGCGAGCCTGGTGGTGCGCGCGTGCGTCTCTCCGCTGACGGCGATGACGTTTATGCCGCGCTTGTTTAGCTCCTCGAGGCGGCGGTCAAGTTCTTTCAGCTGAGCCCGGCAGACCGGGCAGTGGAGGCCGCGGAAGAATACGACCATCGTGAACAGTTCCGGCTTCTGATCGTCGAGACGGTAGGTGCCTCCGCGGAGAAGCGGGACGGTAAGATCGGGTGCGGGCTGGCGTGGGCGGACGCCGTGGATCGCGGCGATCGGGGTGGTGCTGGACATGGTGCGGCCTCCTCTGGTCGGTGTGGACAAGCAGATAGGCGACGGCGTCGCGTCCCTTGCCGCCCGTCTCTGATCTTGGACTACTCAGTCCAATAGAAGAGAACCACAGCGCGACTGGACTGTCAAGTCCATTCTTGGCACCCGTCTCGGGTGGCTTGTTCCCAGCATGAGATGACCGAGCGGCGCGCCACGCGTTCGGCGCAGATCTCGCGGCACAGCGGTCGCTGCTGTGCTGGTCCGCAGGAGGGAACCGGCGCGCTCAGGTCGCGGCGCTACGCAGGACGGTGCGCGCCGCGTCCAAAGAGATTCGCAGCTGACCTGGGTCTCGTCTTACCTGCGTCAGCAGCAGGCCTCCCTGGATCGAGGCCATCGTCGCGGTGGCGAGCCTGGCGGGGTCGGCGCCCGCTCGGAGCTTGCCGCGCCCCTGCATGCGCTCGAGCCCCTGGCGCAGGTGCTGCTCCCAGCGGCCGAGGCCGTCGGCGATCGCGACGCGGGCTTGGGGGTCGCGCTCGGCGAGCTGCCCCGCGAGCGTGCCGATTGGGCAGCCTCCGCGCGCGTGGCGCTCGATCTGCAGGTCGACGAGCGCCTGGAACCAGCGGTCGATCCCGGCCCACGAGTCGAGCTCGTCCAGTAGCCCGTCCTGAGCGCCGAGGACCGCCTCGGCCGTGGTATCGATCACGGCGCGAATCAGGTCGTCACGATCTTCGAAGTAGTGATAAAGCTGACTGCGGCTCGCGCCCGAGCGCGCGCCGACCTCGTCGAGGCTCGCTGCGGCCGCGCCTTTCTCCGCCACCAGCTCGGCCGCCGCCTGCACGATCCGCCGCCGGGTGGCGCGGCCCTTCTCGGTTGTCGGTGTCAACGCAGCCATACGCCCAGGATACCGCGATTGGACTTGACAGTCCAGTCTTTTCGTGCTTTCCTCGACGGTTCTACGACTGGACTGAGCAGTCCACTTTATTCGGAAAGGAGTCATCATGAAGCTCGAAGGCAAGCGTGCGCTGGTGACCGGGGCGACGTCGGGTATCGGGCGGGCGACAGCCGAAGCGCTGGCGAGCGAAGGAGCGACCGTGGTGCTGAGCGGGCGCGATCAGGCCCGCGGGGCCGAGGTCGCCGAGGCGATCGAGCGCGCCGGCGGCAAGGCTCAGTTCATCAGCGCCGACCTGTCCGCGCCGTCCGAGGTAGCGGCGCTCGCCGATCGCGCCGGCGAGATCGACATCCTCGTCAACAACGCCGGGGTGTTCCCAGGCGGCGCGACCCACGAGATCGACGAAGCGACGTTCGAGACGACCTTCGATGTCAACGTCAAAGCGCCGTTCTTCCTGACCGCCGCGATCGCGCCGCGGATGGCACAGCGCGGCGAGGGCGCGATCATCAACGTCACGACGATGGTCGCCGAATTCGGCATGGCCGGACTCTCGGTCTACGGCGCGTCGAAAGCCGCCGCCGCGCTCCTGACCAAGGCATGGGCTGCCGAGTACGGCCCCCAAGGCGTGCGCGTCAACGCCGTCTCCCCAGGACCGACCCGAACCCCGGGCACCGCGGCGATGGGCGACGGCTTCAAGCAGATCGTGGCCACGATCCCCCTCGGCCGCGCAGCCGACCCCGCCGAGATCGCCGCGGCGATCGTGTTCCTCGCCTCCGAGGACGCCAAATACCTCAACGGCGCGATCGTGCCCGTCGACGGCGGGCGCGTCGCGGTCTGACGACAAACCCGCATCGCGGGATCGGCTCCCCACGACGCGACGACCCGCCGTCCCGAACCTCTCGCGCCACTACGAAGCCGAAGGAGCAACAAATGAACGACTACCCGTCACCAATCGTCCCGGTCAACCACGTCGAGCCAGCTCCCCGCCGGGTGCGGGCGGTCCTTGCCGGCGAGACGATCTTCGATACCACGCAGGCGAGGTATGTCTGGGAGTGGCCCCACTACCCGCAGTACTACATACCGCTGGAAGACGTACGTACGGATCTGCTCGTCGCGGAAGGGAACACCCAGGCGACCAGACGCGGACCGGTCGAGCTGTACGGGCTGCGGGTCCACGACGTTGAGCGGTCCCGCGCCGCCAAGTTACACACCGAATCACCGACCGACCGGCTCAGCGGGACCGTGCGCTTCGACTGGGACGCGCTCGACGCCTGGTTCGAGGAGGACGAGCAGGTGTTCGTCCATCCCCGCAGCCCGTACGTCCGCGTCGACGCGGTGCGCTCGACCCGCCCGGTGCGCATCGAGCTCGACGGCATCGTGCTCGCCGACTCCCCCTCGCCGGTGATGGTCTTCGAGACCGGACTGCCGACTCGCTACTACCTCGACCGGACCGAGATCAACCTCGACTACCTGACACCCACCGACACCGTCACCGCGTGCCCGTACAAGGGGAACACAAGCGGCTACTGGTCGATCCGGGTTGGCGAGACGATTCACCCAGACCTCGCCTGGGCCCCGGTCGTCGATGCCGAGCTCGAGCTCGTCGACGGCGAACTGGTCACGAGCACCGGCCCAGCGTCGCCGTCCGCCCTCTCCCCCTCCCCGCCGCCCTCTCGCCCGCGGCTCGAGGCGCGCAACCTGTTTGCCGAGGCCGAGCGGATCGCCGCCCGGGCGGCGTCGGCGAGCACGCGCCGGCAGTACGCGGCGATCTTCCGCGCCTTCGGCGACTGGCTCGCAGCGGAGCTCGGCCGCCCGCCGCTGGTCGGTGATCTCGACGCCGATGTGATCGCCGCCTACGGGCGACACCTGACGGCGTGCGGCGGTCGTGGCGGACGGCCGGCGGCGCCGGCGACCGTGCGCGTGTATCTGTCGATGGTCCGGGCGCTCGTCCGCAACCTCGGCCTAGAGAAGGCGGTCGACGGCGTCCGCGTGCCGCGACACGAGCCCGGCCCGCCGGAGACCCTCACCGACACCGACTATGCCAACCTCCTGCGCGTTCCGGACCGGCGCACGCTCGCCGGCAAGCGCGACTACGCGCTGCTGCGCGTCCTCGGGGACTGCGGGCTGCGCTCAGCCGAGCTGCGCGGTCTGCGGGCGCGGGATCTGCGCCGCCCTCGGGTCAACGCCCGCCACCACCGCCTCTACGTGCGCGGCAAGGGGGGGCGCGAGCGCGAGGTTCCCGTGCCTGAGGCGGTCCAGCAGGCCATCGAGGCCTGGCTCAAAGTGCATCCCCTGGCCCGCGGCGTCGGGCTACTCGACGAGCAGCCGCTGTTTGTGCGCCTCGGCCGCCATGGTGATGAGGAGCCTCTCCCACTCTCTGCCGTGGCTGTGCACCGGCTCGTGCGCCGCTCGTGCCTGGCCGCCGGCGTGCCGGAGCGGCTGGCGCACCCGCACGCGCTCAGGGCCTACTGGGCTACCCACCTGCTCGAGGCCGGCATCCCCGTGCACGAGGTCTCCGCGCGGCTCGGGCACGTCGACCTGCGCACGACCGCCCGCTACGCCGCGCCGCGGCCCGAGCGCGTCGACGACATCGCCGAGGTGCTCGACCGCCGCCACCACGCCGCACGACGGGCGGGTTGGGGAGCGTAGGCACGAGTCGGGTCGCTGGGAAGCGCCTTAGCCAAGCACAAGGGACAGCTGACGTTGGTACTCGTAGCCGGCGGCCTGGCCCGCGGCGGATGGGAGCCTGGTCTCGGAGATTTCGGAGATCTTCGCTCGGGGCTCCCCAGCGGTCAAATCCCCGGCGTCAAGCAGGCTGAAGCCGCGACCACAGAGACGCACGCTCGGCGGCGAAGGCGCCGCGGGCTCGAAACGGGTCGATCAGTCAGGCAAGGTCATACGATGCGCCCGATGGAAGGCACGTCGGTTGCATTGGTACTCGACGCAAACGTCATTGTCGAAGACTGGCTGCTGAACAGCCCAGCTGCCACACATATCCGCAACCAGTCGGCGTACGGGCCGCTCGCCCTTCTTGTGCCGGACCTCGTGATCCGCGAAGTCGCTCGTGTGTACGCCCGCCGGCTCAAGGCCGCTCAACGTGAGCTTCATCGGGCCCTCAACCAGCGTCGACAGCTCGAGGCCGGAGCGCCTGACCCACTGCTCTCGCGCATGAACACCAGCGTCCACGTTGCTGCCGCCGCGACTGAATATGAGTCAAAGCTCCGGCGCGTACTGGATCGAGCGGGAGCTCGGGTGCTGTCGCTACCCAATGCTGGTCACGAGCGCCTGGTGGAGACGTCCTGCGTGGAAGGAAGCCATTTGATCAAGACGGACGTACGGGCTACCGAGACGCGCTCATCTGGCACTCGGTTCTAGAGGTCGCTCGTTCGTCTAACAGAGTGATTCTCGTGACTGCGAACCACAAGGACTTCGCACGCTCGGCCGATGAAGCGGAGCGGCTCGCCGACGATCTCATCGAGGACGTGACCGCGCTTGGTCAAGCTGAACCGCTGAGAGCGGACGTGAGCATCCGCCGGGATTTGGCGTCCGTGATCGAGCAGGATTTCCCGGCGCAACATGGTGTTGTCATTGAACTTCGGGAGCGCCTCCGCAAGGACCGCGCATTCTTCGCCACGGTTTACGACCAGCTGAACGATGTCAACAACCAGCTCTACGCGGATGCCGACCTCGATCCGGACCTAGATGTTGAGTGGGAGGACCTCGATCTCGACTTCATACATGACTTGCACGACTTCGACGTCGTCGGCGTCGCAACCGGGCGCTCCGGGTCACCATCCTTTGTGCGGATCATCGGCCACGCTGACGTGCAGTACCGGGTCGAGGTGTCAGCCTGGGGGGCGTTCGACGATCGGGGCTTGCCCGTCCGCCAGGACATTGACTGGAACGAGCGAACGGAGAAGGGCACGCTAACCGAGGTGTTGCCTGCGGAGCTTGACTTCCAGGCACTCTATGTCACAGGTGAGAGCAGGCTCGCCGAGGTCGAGCTGACGACGATTCGCGAGAAGTGGGACTGGGTTGCGGAGGGGCGCCTGCTAGGTAGCCCGGTCAAGCGGCCAGAGCACTTGCCGTAGACGTCCGGCATCGAGTCCGCCGTTCAGCCGCCTGGAATGCGACAGGCGCCGCACGTGGACCTCGCGTCTCAGAAACCAAACGTACACGTGACAAGGAGCGCGAACGTGCTCGTCGGCTACATGGGGTAGCGCCATCATCCGCGCGAAATCCAACGCTTAGTGTTTGTCGCCACTCAAGTCGAGATGCCGCTCCGGACCGCTGGAAGTCGGGGTCGTCTGAGTAAAGACGGTAAAACGGCCAACAATTCATCCACTAACGCGGGTTAGGGGCGATTGGTGGTCTGCGGGGCCGCCCGAGGACGCCTACATGCGCTCTGGCTAGGGCGTGCGGCGGGCTATTACCGCGCCTGTGTTTGAGCGGTAGGTGAGTTGCGGCGGGTTCCACGCTCCGCTCAGATGGAAGATGACGAGGTTGCGGACGGGCCGTTTGCTGATAGAGAAGGTCCTCGGCACCCGTCCGGGGTATGACTGGGTGTGGCAGGTCGCGGTGACGGTGGAGACGTCACCGGGGACGAGCAGCGTCGTTGTCGTGGAGCCGTTGTTCCCCCCACCACCGGCCCCGACGACCGGGTAGGTGTTGAGCGATGCAAGCATCCAGACTGGCTGGTTGATTTCGCCCCGGTCTCCCCAACCTGCTGTCACGACGGACACTCCAGCGTTAGCCTGGGGATTGAACCGCCCTTGCGCGTAGGAAATCGCCGCGGCACGCTGGCTGGCGGGGAAGTGCCGGGTCTCTGCGCGGAAGGCGGCAAGCGCCTCCCGGTAACAGCGCGCCGGGAGCGTCTCGGTGGTTCCGACGACTGCTGCCGGCACCACGTAGTAGTGGACGCCGTCGGTGCGTCCCTGCCAGGCGTAGCGGGCGTAGATCCCGTTGGCATCAATATCGAGTGCCCGCAGCTCCCGGACGGTGAGCCGGTGCGCACCGCGCGGCGGAGACGCGAGCGAGGAAAAGATCGAGGTGATACTCCGCGGCGGCGCGGTCGTCAGGAACCGCTGGTTGCGGAGGCGGACCTGCAGAGGGGGCCGGCAGGCGCTGTCGTGCTGACGGGTGATGCTAGGCGATCATCGCCGCCAACAGGCGCCCCTCGGCGCCGAGGTGGTCGATGAGCGCGGCCGCGAGGCGCTCGTCGACCGGGAGCTCGGCGACCAGCTCGTCGATCGGCCGGTCAACCAGCCCCGGGAGGATCGACAGTAGCCCGACGGTGAACGCACGATCCGGGTCGTCGGCGAGCTCCTGGCGGGCGAGCAGCTGGCACACGCGCGCGCGATGCAGGCCGACGCCGAGCAGTACTCGCGCAGTCTCCGACGAGGTGTCGGTGAGGCCAGCGAGGGCCAGCATGAGCGACCATCGGCGCACCGCCTCGGCGCCCAGGCGGGCAAGCGCGTCTCGAACCGAGCGCACCCGGGCTCGGCGGGCGTAGAACGCCGAGTCGGCCAGGCGCAGGAACCGGTGCGCGAGCCCGACGTCGCGGCAGATGAGCCGCTCGAGCTGCTCGAACGCTCCCTCGCCATTGGCATTCACCGCCTCCGCCAGGGCGGCCATCCGGAACGTCGGCGTGCGGCGCCGGGCGATGCATGCGGGCTGAGCCAGGAACTCGCCCTGGAAGGCGTCGAACCCGAGGCGACGGCACTCCTCCAGCTCGCCCCGGGTGTTGACGCGCCCCGCGATGAGGGTGGCTCCGCGGGCGTGCAGCTCGTCGCGGCGTGCCATGGCGCGCACGAGGTCAAGCGTGCCGAAGTTGAAGTCGACCTTGACGACCGAGGCCAGTCGTAGCAGAGGTTCTGCGGCGGGGTCCAGCGCCCAGCCGCCGACGCTGATCCGGAAGCCCTCCTCGACGCGGCGAGCGACCACGGTCAGCAATTGCTCGTCGAGCGGTTGCTGGGGGGATCTGGAGCACCACCTGCTCGGCCGAGAGCCGCAGCGCGGCCGCGTCTGCGAGCAGCTGGGCGGTGGCCGTGACGTAGGCGCGGCGATCCCCGACCACCTGTCGCAGGCCGAGATCGCCAGCCGCCGCGGTGATCAGCCTGGCCGCGTCGTCCTCGTCGGAGCCGGCGGGGTCAGCCAGCCGCAGCTCGTAGCCGGCGAGACGCTCGCTACGGTTGAAGACCGGCTGGCGCCACACCACGGCACAGCCTGCGGCCTCCTGGCACGCGCGAGCTGCGGTCTCGTTCCTCATGGGTGAGGCTTGCATCGGCTCCCGGCCACTCGTCGTCGACCACCACGGCGCATCGCGGACAGCTGTGCGGCATCAGCCTCACGGAACCTACCTACTAACACGCCGTATCGCGTCCACCACGCGGACTCGTCCCCGAGGCGGGCAGAGAAGCCACCGCTGGTCGTTCGCACTCCGCGCAGCTTCGCGCAGCCGCCGTCGCCGTCAACCCTGACGGGTTCCGGGCCGTGAGGAACAACGGAACGAAAAGTGCCGCTAAGTGCTAAGCAGGTTGCGCTTAATTAAGGAACGGGCACCAGCCGCCAAGCAGCGCGTGTCGTTGAGTGGTGGCCCGCAGGTCAGCTGGCCAGGTCCCAGAACTTGAGGAATCGCTCGACCGTCGTCACCGACCGCTGAACGTACCGCCCCGACCGGCGTCTGACGCTGCGCCCCGTCGGACGTCGATGCCAGTGAATCCTCCAGGAAGTGCTGACAATGCTGCGACTCCGTCGACGGCACCCAGTGGGTCCGCTTCCGCCGCGCTCACCTCACCGCCGGACTGCACGCTCGCACCGCTGGCGGGCAGCCCCGCCTTCCACCCCCGCCCGCGCCACGAGCCGCGCCCCGCCGTCCTGGAGGCGGTCGACGGCGACACGTCGCTGCCGCCAGGCGCCGTTCCCGAGGCCTCCAGCGAAGATGCGCGATAACCGCCCCATATGACTTCGTAGCCGTGAACCGGGCGTTGCTGTCGCGCCCACTCCGGGCCGGCCGACATAAGGCGGTCTGCCCGTGCCTAGGGATCGTGCTGCTCGGGAGAGGAATCATGGCCTGCTGTTTCGAAAAGTCTTTGCGTCCAATCGTCGCCGGCCTTGCGCGGCAACACTCGGGACCGAGGCGATCTTCGCGGATAACGCCGTCGACGCCCTCGTCTCCGCTCTGCCCTAGGCGTTCTGCAGCGTCCTCACGGCTGCCGCCGTAGCCCATAGCCTGAAGCACGTCGAGAACGAGCTTCTCAAGAAGTCGGAATCTTGCTCGCTGATGCTGTCTAGCAGCTCGGCAATCAGGGCGGACCGCAGCTCGCGATATGCACTGGCGATCCGTTCCTGGGGCGTTGCCTCGTGAACACCCAGGTCATCGGCGGCGACCAGCGTCTGGTCAGATTGCTCAGGTTGGTGTTCGTCCTGGCGGGCGGAGCGGAAAGCGGCAAGCTCAGGGAACTGCGCGAGTACGCGCAGGTCGATTCGCTCTGGGTTGGCGGCGAGGACCTGCTGGCCGCGCTCGGTGATCGCGTAGACCGACCGCCGTGGGCGCATCAGAAGGCCAGTCCGGTAGAGGTGAGTCGTCACCCAGCCGACGCGGTTCTGGAAGGTCTTCGCACGCCCGCTCGGCAGCTCCTGAGCCAGATCCTCCTCAGTCAGGGCGAACTCGCTGACAAGCGCAGCTCGTACGTCGGCGATGGCGCGCGGCTGACCATCTTGAAGCTGAGCGAGGATTGGGCGCATCAGGGTTTGAAAGTCGGGAATCGCCACGTGTCGGAGCGTAACCTCAGCGCAATTGGCTCGCGCAACCTCGTGCGCGATCCCCCACGCTTTAGAAGATGCGCTCGCCGAGCGCGTTGCACCTTCGCGGCCCTTCGGCGACCGGCCAGCCAGTGGCGGTCCCAAGAGATCGGACTTGCTCAGGTTCTAAAACCCGCGGCGAGCCGGCCTGGCCGCTGCCGGGCCGCCATGACCTGCTCGGGGCCTGGATCCCCATTGCTCTGCAGACTCCCTGATGCGTGCGCAGCCGCCGGCTTCATCTTGCCGTAGGTGACCGTGGCCTTCGCACATGAGACTCAACCCGGCCGCCTGACCCGAGGAGAAACCGATGAGCCCAGCCCGCCAAGCCGACCCCGAGCTCGACAACCTGATCTACGAGATCACCGTCGACAGCCACGACGAAGACGAGCAACTGATGGGCTTCGAGGCCTCCTTTGACGAGGACGCCAGCTTCCCGTGCCCCGGCACCGTCGTCAGTGAGGAAGTGCAGATCCTCTCCGTCAGCCGCGCCGACACCGTCGCGAGCTGACAGTCACCTGCCAACGAGCCGGACGCCAATACGACATCGCGCTGCTCGACATCGATATCCACGCCGACCCAACCACCGCACGCCTACTCGCCGCATACCGCCGCTGGCTAGGCGTCTGAGGCGACCCCACCTAAACGGCCACTTCAACACAGGGGACCGCGATGGAGTCTGACTGGACCCCGTCGACGTGAGCGGCCTGATCGGAAACGCGTTCTACGCGATCAACATCGACCCTGTCTTGGCGAAACCGCACGAACTGCTGATCAGCGAAGCACCATGGATTGCGGCAAACGTGAAGCAAATCCACAACCTCGGACCCGAGGCGTACCTTCGAAACCTGCTCTCAATCCTCAAGGGCAACTATCCGAAGGCACGCTGAAGGACCGCCGCCGCGCAACCTCGCACAAAGCCGACGGGGCTCCGGAAACCTGAATAGTTACCGTCATCCAAGGTAAAGCTCGGCTCCGATGTAGCCGGAGCTGCGCGATTGCACCAGGCTTTCGCCACTGTCATCAAGCGTCGGGTGATAGCTGTCGCGGTTGTCCTCAGGAATGTGATGCCTGTCGCCGTTGTCCTCAGGAATGAGAACCGGACACTCGCGGAAGGCACCTAGCGCGGCAGACGCCGGCGAGGCAAGAGCATTCGTCTGACTCGACATGAGTCCTCCTTCGGGATCCCTCACAAGCCAACGCATTCGCTGCTCCGGGAGGGCTCACCACTAGGGAGAGGATCAGCCCAGACACTTCCGGGTCAAGACCTTGTCAGGCCGATCGGGCCGCGTTCAAACTGAGGCTCCTAACTGACCATGGCACGTTACGCTCTACCGGGCCAACCAACATCCGTACAGACCCACAGGCCGCCGAGCCCAGTCCCGGGAGTTGGCCCGCACACGGGGATTGGAGGTCGCCGCCACGAGGCGCCAGCGTTCCGCGCCGCGAGTAGACTCGGTCACGCGCCGCGGACTCGTGACACGGATTGACCATGTTCGGGTGTCCGGACGCGAGACGGCGCGGCGCCGTTGTTCGTGCGACAAGCCGCGGAACACCATTCGTCGGCGTGAGAGAGCGGAGAAGCATGATGACCAACAAAGACCCGATTCACGACGGGGAACTCGCCACCAGGATCTCGAACACCGTCGTTCGATCCCTGTCCCGCACGACCGGTCGTGGCCCCACGAAGGCAAAGACGACGCTCGGCCCTAACGGCGTGTTCGTGGTGCTGCAGGACACGCTCACACGCGGCGAGCAAACGCTCGCTGACGCCGGCCAGAGCGAGGCGGTGCTCGACCTGCGCCACCGCTGGCAAATGATCATGAAGAAGGACGTCAGCCGCGAGATCGAGGAGCTGACGGGACGCAAGGTGATCGGCTTCATGAGCGATAACCACATCGACCCCGACCTGGCTGTCGAAGTGTTCGTGCTGGAACCAGTCCCGAGCGCGGACACTCACTGACGTTTCAGCTCGAGTCCAGGCTCCGCGGCGATCCGGCTTGGCGCTGGCCGCCAACTGCAGTCGCCCCGGTGATCATCGTCGTTGGGACCGCACTTTGCATCCCAATCGATGAGCAACAGCCGGCGTGGCGCGCTGAGGGCGGCAAGCAGCCGGCGATGATCGCTTGCTGCATGAACGAACGGCCACGGCGGCAGCGGTCGCCTGCTCGGTTCACTTAGCTCACGCCGTTTGCTCGCGGGCGGCGGTGGCGGGCTCCCCCACGTCCGCGAGGGCTCGTACCGGCGCTGGCTGCGGGGCGCTGAGGGCGCCTGGGTCGCCGTTCGGGGCTTGGCTCCAGGCGGGTAGCGGATCGAGCTGCCAAAGGCCCGCGGGGTGCTCGTCGATCCAGCGCTGCGCGTCGGCTTGGCCGAGCCCGATCAGTTCCTCGGCGAATTCGCCGGCGAAGAACAGGTAGCTGAGGAGCTCGCCGTGCATCGCGCCGGCGCTGGCGTCGAGGATCTTTCCCAGCAGCCACAGATCGCGCGCGCCGGCGTTCCAGGGGCGCCGGTAGTGCTTGCGGTAGACGCGGCGGGCGATCTCGCCGATCGCCAAGGGGTCCTCCGGCGCGATGAAGATGTAGGGCACGGGCTGGACCGGCTCCGCCAGAGCGTCCGGCCGCCGCTTGCGAGCGGCGGGACGGTGGTTGCGAGCGCGTCCATTGGTCGCCGGGAGCCCCGCTCCGATCAGCGCGTTTGTGTTCGCTAGCGTGCGGATGTCCTGGGCCAGCGGGTCGCCCAGCGCGGCGTGCAGCAGGTGCGCGGCTCCGACGTAGAAGTCAGGCTGCTGCTCGGGTGCCGGCGTGCGGCTCGGGGCGACGGAATTGAGCGCGATCACGATCACCCGCTTGGCCCCCAGCCACAGCGCCGGCTTGATCGGCGTGTTCAGCCGCGAGCCACCGTCGTAGTACCAGCCGGCCGCCTGCCCGGGGCCGCTCACGCGCACGGCCGGGAACAGCGCCGGGATCGCTGAGGAGGCGAGGATATGCTCTGGCTCCAGCTCGGGGGTGGCGACGTAATCGATCCCGCGCAACGGGTCCTCGCGGTGTCGCGGAATCCCGCCCTGGTGAAACACGACCGACCGGTTGCCATAGGCGGGGGCCGCGACCACCCCGAGCGCGAGGCGCCGCTCGCGGATGTTCTCGCCCAGCTGCTCGAAGTCCACCAGCCTTGCAAGCGTCCGCGGCAGCGGTTCGGGGTGCAGGATCGACGAGCCGTGCATGCTGCTGACCGGCAGAAACTCGCCGACGTAGCGCATAAACCGAGCCGCGCCGCCAAGCGCGATCAGCGGCGCGCACACGTCCCCGAATCGCAAATCGCGCCAGAAGCTCAGACCGTCCTCGACCGCCTCCTCGGTAGGACGATGCCAATTCGCCGCCAGATACGCCCCGACCAGCGCCCCCGAGCTGGTCCCGACGATCACCCGCACTTGATCCTTGAGCTCGGGCAACAGCACCGATAACGCCCCGGATATGTAGGCGCCACGCGCCCCGCCGCCACCCAGCACCAAACCCACGTCGCCGCCTGCACCATTTTGGCCGCTCACGACCTCATCCCCTCGCGATCGCGTGCGCAGCCACCCAAACCCAGGACGCGGTCACGACGACAGCACCGAGCACTTCGCGGGCAGGCCGGTCCATCACCGGCGACCCTGTCTCGTAGCGCTCGAGGACCCTCTGCCTCGCCCGCGAGGAGCACGCTGCGCGAATCGGGTCCCCGGCAAATGCGTGCCGTCACGAGACCAGGCCGAGGCGTGCCGGCATGTCTGGGTCGGTGAGGAGTGGTGCGCTGCCACGATCAGGCCCGTCGACGACCCGATCGCGCGGCCATCGTGTGACCGCGCACTCGTTCCGCTCTCAAGTCGCAACCCCCGAGGCAATCAATGACCACGAGTCGGGAATCGCTGTGCATGTGATCCTAGCGGCGACGAACCGCAAACGTCACCGAAAAAGAGATTTCGCGGTGGCGGTGACGGAGAAGATCATGTCGGACACCGCCGGATTGGCTCGGCTAGTTCCGTTCAGAGGCTCGAAGGCGCACGTCAAGGGACGTTCTACTAGGGTGACGCCGATAGGACGTACGGACCATCCCCGTGGTCAGGACCCGGCAGTCCCCGCCTCGCGTCTCGCGTGACCGGGTCGGTGGCGTCCAGGCTTGCGTCGAGCGTTCTGGCCGCAGGGCCAGCGCGCCACCGACTTTACTCCCACCACATCGCGGGCACTAGCGCTCGGCCGGGTCCGAGTCGCTCAGAGCTGCCCGCGGACAGTGCCGCCCGGTGGCTCAATCCGACTGGGCATGCGAGAGTTCCGGGGCCGAGCGCGCGTCCGAGGTGCCAGGGTCATTGTCCGTTGTCCGATGTGCGCGGCGCGACGCCCTGGGCGAGTTGCGATCGCCGGCGCAGCTCGCCCATGTGCGAACGTGCAGGAGGTTCCCATTGGCGCGATCTGCTGGGAACGGGCGGTGTCAGTGGGCGTCCGCGCTCGGGACCGGTTCCAGCACGAACACTTCGACAGCCAGGTCGGGGTCGATGTGGTTATCGCTCATGAAGCCGATCACCTTGCGTCCCGTCAGCTCCTCGATCTCGCGGCTGACATCATTCTTCATGATCATTTGCCAGCGGTGGCGCAGATCGAGCACCGCCTCGTGCTGGCCGGCGTCAGCGAGTGTCTGCTCGCCGCGTGTGAGCGTGTCCTGCAGCACCAACAACACGCCATTAGCGCCGAGCGTCGTCTTTGCCCTCGTAGGGCCACGACCGGTCGTCCGGGCCAGCGCCCGAACGACAGTGTTCGAGATCCTGGCGGCGAGTTCCCCGTCGGGAATCGAGCGTTCCGTGGTCATCGTCGTCCTACGCTCTCAGCCAATCGTGTCCCGCGGCTCGTTCATACGAACAAGGGCGGGCGCACCGGCGCCGCGCGCGTCCCGCCTCCAGACACCCGAAAACAGTCCGGGTACGAGTCCGCTGCACTGCGAGCGAGTCTACTCGCGGCTCGGAACGCTGACGCCTTGTGGCGGCGTGTGCTCCTCAGAAAGAGACTCGACCCCAATACGCCGGAGCTCGGGGCGTCCCCACCGTCGGCGGTGATCGAGATCGCTGGCCTGATATCCCGATGATCCCCAGCGGGACCTTCCCTGACCCGCCGCTGCCAACGAGGTCCCTGCGCCCTCTCGACCGCTCGGAGCGGAGCCTCCTCCGTCCCTCTCGAAAGCCCGATCGGATTTAGCGCCGAAGCGCGCGGCCGAATCGAAGAACCGCTATTCGGGCGTCATGGCGCCGTGTCTCCCATTATCTTGCAGGCGGTGGGAAGACGGGATCATGATCTGTTTGAAGCGGCCTCGGGAGGGCTGTGGAGCGGGATCATGGCGGATCGGTTCTGATGTCAGCCCGGGGCGAGGCTGCCGCGGGTCCTGTGTTGCCGAAGGCTTCGACCGGGATCCGAGGGCTCGACGAGATCACCGGGGGCGGGCTGCCGCGGGGCAGGACGACGCTGGTGGCGGGCGGCGCGGGGTCGGGTAAGACGCTGCTGGGGTTGCAGTTCCTCGTCGCGGGCGCGCGGGAGTGCGGCGAGCCGGGGGTGCTGCTCACGTTTGAGGAGTCGACGGCAAGAGTCAGCGCCACGGCGCGGCGCCCATGACGAGCGGTTCGTTCCAAACCATCCGCCTGGACGACCCGAGGTTCTCAAGCACTTCTCCGTTCGCGGACTGCGGCGGCGCTCGTGTGCGGCCGCCCCAGTGGCGACGGGTGTGATCAGTCCGCTGCTGTAGTCGGGCCGTGCTGAGCAGTCGCATAGGACGGTGCTTTGTCAGTGGCGTTGCTCGCCTCCGGGAGAGGCTGGTCCCCGTCGCTGCCGAGCGTCGTTTCGGCCTCGTTGGAGAGCGCGCCGCAACCACCTGCTCGCGCTGTTGGCGGGTGCGGTTTGGCCAGAACGGGTGGTTGGTGCCCTGGGAAGCGGCCATGCTGCTGAAGCCGACATTCAAGTCATAGAAGGGCGGAGGAGTGAGGCGCCGACGGTCATGGTGTTTGTTGCGTCGAGGGTGCCTGGGCGTAGGCGGTTTCGAATGCCGCATTGCCCAGCGCTTCTCGTAGCCTCGCGATGTCGGCGTTACGCAGACGGGCTTCCACGCCGACAGCGACGGTTCCGAGCTTCTCGTGAATCGCGTCCGCGAAACGGTGAAGGCTGGCGGCGTACGCCGCGTCTCCGCTGCGGCTGGCTAGCAGCGCCAGGCCGAGTTGCGCGTGCGCAGCCGTGAGGGCGTCGCCATTGCGCCGTGCGATCTGCAGCGACTCGTCGAACATCATCCGTGCACCGGTGTCATCGCCGTCGAGGTATGCCGCGAATCCCAGGTTGCATATGTAGAGCGATAGGCCGCGGCGATCGCTGATCGCACGAGCGATGCGGACAGCCTCGGAAAGACGGGCGCGGGCGGCGTCGATCTCGCCCGCGTCCATCTCGAGACGCCCGAGCTGGTTGAGGTCGCGTAGGTAGAACAGCTGGTTCCCTGTTTGCCGATCGAGGGAGAGGCACTCCTCGTAGGCGCGGACGCGCTCGTCATGACCGAGTCCCTGAGCCGTCGCCCATTGGCCTAGCAGCCAGGAAGTCAGCTGCGGGTCTCCCAACCTCCGCGCGGCCCGCAACCCGTCTTCGGCGACCGCCAGGAGCGCCTCCTCGTTACCTTGAAATGCGTTGACTGTGGCGAGGGCGCAGAGCGCTTCGATGCGCAGGCGCTCGTCGCCTAGCGCAGGGGCGATTGCCAGCGCCTCTTCGGCGCGCGCCACCGCGGCGTCGAGATCCGGGGCGACGGTTAGACGGAGGAGCGCCGCCGCGATGAGCGCTTGGCCCCTCTGGAGCGTTGGCGCTTGGGCATCCGGTCGGTCAAGCGCTGCACCGACGGCAACGGCGCCTTCCGCGGTCGGTTCGCGGTGGATCCAGAAGTAGCGCAGGGCTCTGGCGAAACGGAGACCGGGTGTGGGATCCGGATCCTGGAAAGAGGCGGCGATTCCTGCGCGGAGGTTGTCAACTTCCTGGTGGAGGCGATCGAGCCACTCGATCTGGCCGTGGCCCGTCAAATGCGGGACCGCGGCCTCGGCGAGTCTAAGGTAGTAGTCGCGATGCGCCGTCCGCGCCGCTTCGGCCACCGCCCTGCCTCGCGCCACCAGCTTCGCGGCGGCGTAGTCGCGGACGCTTTCCAACAGTATGTACCGGTTGTTGGAGTCATCCCACTGGACCAGGCTCTTGTCCACGAGCGCCACAACCTCATCCACCACCGAACCGTTTCGGTCGCGCGCGGTGACGAGTTCGGCGCCGTCGAGGTCAAATCCGCCGGCAAACACCGAAGGCGCTCGAGCAGTTCTTGCTCGCTCGGGTTGAGCAGGTCGTAGGACCAATCGATCAGGGCCTCGAGGGTCTGCTGGCGCGGCAACGCGGCGCGGTTTCCGCCGGTGAGCAGAGCGAATCGCTGATCCAGCCGTTTCTCGATCTCGTCCACCGACATGGCGCGAAGACGCGCCGCCGCGAGCTCGATCGCTAGGGGGATCCCGTCGAGGCGACGGCACAACCGTGCCACGGCGCTGCAATTCTCCGAGTCGAGCGCGAAGTCCGGACGCTGCCGACGGGCACGGTCGACGAATAGGCGAACCGCTTCTGAGTCCGCCATCCGCGCAACGTCTCGGCCGTCGGCGGCGGGAAGCGAGAGCGAAGGGACGCGGTAGACCTGTTCGCCGGCGATTCGAAGCGGCTCGCGGCTTGTTGAGACGATGGCTACCCGCGGGCACGCCACCACGAACTGCCCAGCGAGAATCGCCGCAGAGTCGATCACATGCTCACAGTTGTCCAAGATCACCATTAGCTCGCGGGACCGAAGCGCATCGACCACCGATTCAGACACTGACCGCTCCGGCGCCTCAGGCACGGCGAAGACGCTTGCCACCTTCCCGGCGACCAGGGCCGGATCCGCGAGCGGAGCGAGATCGACGAACCACACGCCATCGCCCCACCCCTCAAGCACGAGCTCGGCGAGCTCCAAGGCAAGCCGCGTCTTGCCCACACCACCGGCACCGACCAGGGTCAGCGCGCGCGTGTGCGAGAGAAGCCCCTGCAGCACGCGGAGCTCGCGCTCGCGCCCCACGAAGCTCGAGGCCCTTGCGGGCAGGTTGTGCCGCGGCTCGAGCACCCGTGGCGAGACGTCGATTGGTTGGTCCGCCAGCGGATGCCGCGCCAGTGGAGCCGGCTCCAACGCGGGGTCTTGGCGAAGGATCGACTGCTCGAGTTCGCGCAGCGACGGGCTGGGCTCGAGCCCCAATTCCTCGACCAACTCCCGCCTCGCGGACTGGTAGACAGCCAGCGCATCCGCCTGCCGGCCGCAGCGGTAAAGCGCGAGCATCAACTGGGCTCGCACCCGTTCGCGCAGCGGGTGCACCGCGGTCAGCGCCTCCAGCTCGCCAACCAGCGCGGCGTGGCGACCCAGCGCCAGATCAGCGTCGATCCGCTTCTCGATTGCCCCCAGGCGAAGCTCCTCCAGCCGGGCGACCGCGGGCTGGGCAAACGACTCAAACGCCAGATCCGCCAACGCAGGCCCGCGCCACAGCGCCAGCGCCTCGCGCAACTTGGACGCCGCAACCGACGGCGGCCCAGCATCAGCCTCGTCGACGAAGCGCTCAAACCGAGCGAGGTCGACCTGCCCAGCATCGACCCGCAGCACGTAGCCCGGCGGGCGTGTCACCACGAGCCCGCCGGCCTCACCGAGGGCTTTTCGCAGCTGCGAAACGCGGACCTGAAGCGCGGTGCGTCCCGACTCTGGGGAATGCTCGCCCCACAACGCCTCAATCAACCGATCCGAGGACACCACCTCGTTCGCGCTCAACAACAGCAGCGCCAGGAGCGCGTGCTGCGCCGCCGCCAGCGCAATCAGAGAGTCGCCGTCAGCGACCTCCAGGGGACCGAGGATCCGAAACTCCATCTGCTTAGCGACTCCTTAGCGCCCCAACAGCGGACCACCTCATTCTCTCGGACGCCAACACCAAACGACAGTCCAACACCACCGCAATCGCCGACGAGGCTAGCCCAGAGAGGACCTTCAAATGCCGGATTCCAGCGACTACCGACTCGACAAAACACTCGATCAACTCGACCTCACAGAACGCGAACTCCCGCGCGAGCACGGACAAGTCCTCAACCTGCACGCGTTGCGCCGCCACCTCGCACACGCCTCCGGCCAGCACCCCGCACCCCCGTTCCCGCGAGCCACAGACACCCGGCCCGCCGACACGGATACCCAGCTCGAGCACGCGCTCAACCTCGCCTTCGCCGACCTCGGCGGCGCCGCCTTTGCCCTCGCACATCACGGAGCGCTCAACGACAAGCGGCTCGCTCCCCACGTCCAGCGCATCCACGAGCTCTACACACAACTCGACGCGCTCGCCCACACCACACCCATCAGACAGGCCGACCACAACACACCCGCCGAACACGCCGCCACGGCCTGAGAGGCGGAACGTTGCGACGTTGCGCGAGGCGGGGCGTCTGCCAGCTTCGTGCCACGCCGCCGACGCCAGCAGGCGGTGCGCGAGCGAGTAGACGGGCGGGGGACGCTCGGTGCTGACGTGGCTTCCATCTCGCGTTCGCCGTCAAGCCGGCCAGCCTCGTTGTCGCCTACACGATCGGGGTGCTGCTGACCCTCGGTGTGGTCGCGTTCTCCGCGTGGCGCGTGAGCCGGATGAACATCGTCTCCGCGATCCGCGACCTCCCCGATCAGATCGTCGCGATGAGCACGCGCCGCAAGCGGATCGGCGGGATCCTGACCATCGCCCTCGGCTACTCGATCGCACGCAGCGGGATCAGCGCCAAGAACGAGATCACGCTCGGCTTTGGCGTCTCGCTCGTGATCCTCGGTCTCGCCCGGCTCCTAGAGGCGCTCGGCGCCAACAAGCGCGTCGTGCGTACGGCAGCAGGGCTGGCGCTGATCGTCTGGTTCACCGTTCCCTCGATCGGCCGGCACCTGTTCGGCGCGATGAGCGTGACCTTCGGGATGTTCATCCTCGCCGGGCTGATGATCGTGATCGGCGCGACCTGGACGATCATGTACAACGCCGACGTTCTCCTCGGCGCACTCGGTGGCGCCCTCGGACGGATCCGCAGGATCGCGCCTGTCATGCGCATGTCGATGGCCTACCCGTTGAAGAGCCTGTTCCGCACCGGCGTCACGCTGGCGATGTTCATGCTGGTCACGTTCACGCTCGTCGTCGGCGCGACCACTACAGGATCGTTCAACAACGCCTTCAACAACGTCCGCGCCTTCGGAGGCGGCTTCGACGTCCACGCGACAGCTGCGCCGACGGCGCCGGTGCTCGACATGGCGGCTGCCGTTCACCGCTCGCCGGTCCTCCGGCCGCTGATCAGCGTCACCGCCACCAGATCCTCACTACCGGTCAAGGCACGCCAGCTCGGCACAACGCACGCGGCGCAGAACTACCTCGTCGGCGGCCTCGACACGAGCTTCCTCACACACACAAGCTGGGGCTTCGACACCTGGGCGCGCGGCTACAGCTCACCCGCCGCCGTCTGGCACGCGCTGCTCACCCACCCCGGGCTCGCCATCGTCGACCCCCTCGCCGTCCCGCGCCGCCAGAACTATAGCCTCGGCGGCTCGACTCTGAAGTTCAAGCTGACAGGCTTCTACATCGAAGACAAGGGCTGGGCGCCCGTGCGGGTCTCCGTGACCGACCCGCAAACCGGCAAGCACACCACCCTGACCGTAATCGGCGTCCTCTCAGACAGCGTCCCGGCCGGGATGACCGGCATCTGGACCTCGCAGGCCACCCTAACACCCGTGTTCGGCAACCGCGTCCTCCCAACCACCTACCTGTTCAAGCTCAAACCCGGCGTCGATCCCACCACCACGGCCAAGACGCTGCAGAACGCGTTCATGGCCAACGGCCTTCAGGCCGACTCGATGCAGAAACTGCTCAACCAGACGATCGCCGGGAACGTCGTCATAGACCGCCTCATCGAAGGATTCCTCGCGCTCGGCCTCGTCGTCGGCGTCGCCGCGCTCGGCGTCGTCACCGCCCGCGCCGTCGTCGAACGGCGCCAGCAGATCGGCGTTCTCCGCGCGATCGGCTTCCAACGCCGCACGGTCCAGGCCAGCCTGCTACTCGAGTCATCCTTCATCGCGCTCACCGCGATCATCGTCGGCGCCGCCCTCGGCCTCGTCGTCGCCCACAACGTCATCAGCTCATCCGCAGCGACGAACGCCGCAGGCTCCGGCATAACCCTGAGCCTCGCCGTTCCCTGGCTCACGCTCGGCGTAATCTTCCTGAGCGTCTACCTGGTAGCGCTCGCGACCACGCTCATTCCCGCCCGCTACGCAGCCCGAGTCTACCCAGCCGAAGCACTCCGCTACCAGTAGACGCCCCCTTCCCGCCGACGGTCCCGCATTAGCTGGCAACCAGTCGGCTCGATCCCCCGATGCCGTTGTGTCTCCGCGTGGTGCAAAGCAGCACGCACGCGTGGTTGTGCGTCATCTGGGGCCACCCAGTACCCTCGGGCCGTCGTCGACCTGTAACCGACGGCTTGAATCGCTCACCTAGTGAGAAGATCGCGGCGAAGGCGATAGGTCAGCGCATTAGGCATCTGCGATTGGACCGGGAACTGTCGCAGCGTGAACCATCAGCACCGGGAATCTCGTACGCGTACATCTCGCATGTCAAGGCGAACGCTCGAACGCCTTCGGTAAAGGCGTTGCGGCGAATCGCGAACGAGCTCGGCGTGACGGTCGAGCACCTGCAGAGGGGTGAGCCGACGCCGACGGAACTGGGCGTTGCGGACGACGTAGCGGTCGTCCCGGTCCGGGCGGCGCGCCACAGCGCTTTCGCATTCGACCAGAAGGAGCGGCCCCGCCCGGCAGGCCGCGCCGTTGCTACCGCGCCAAGGCGATTCGGTCAGAGTGCGCATGGTCCGGGACTTCGTCTGTAGGAACTGCGGGAGGGGCGGTGGGCGTTGGTTCTTCCGGCGCTCGCGTGTCTAGCCCGGCCTTCGGTTACGGGCTCAGGCAGCGTCGGCCACGGCCACCGGCCATCGGTGGAAGCGGGTCATCGTCCGCGGGTTTCCCCTGTGCGGTGGTGGGACCTTGGCGTAGTGGTTCCGTAGTTCTGACCGAAGCGCTGTGGCGGGGTACCGATGTGGGTGTGCTGGAGCCTCGTCATTGTTTGGCTTGAATCGAGGCGTGCGCTTGAAGTCCGACGGTTGCGCCGGATCGGCGGAGGGTTTGAGATCTGATGGCGCATTTGACGATTTCACCCCATCGGCGTGGTGTCCGCGTTCGCGGCGCTGATGGTGTACGTTCGGCGCCGCCGGCCGTCAGGCCGAGCGTTGAGCTCGAGTCGGTGGTGCGGGTGTTTGTTCACGGCGCGAGCGCTACGCGTGCGCTTGACGGGGTGAGCCTGCGCCTGGCGCCCGGTTCGTTCACGGCGGTGATGGGCCCGTCGGGGTCGGGTAAGACGACGCTGCTGCTGTGCGCCGCCGGGTTGGACCGCCAGAGCCAGGGCACTGTCCACGTGGGTGCCGTCGTGCTTGACCGGCTGTCCGAGCGCGAGCGAGCGAAGCTCCGTCGCGAGCAGCCGGATGTGGTGTTCGCCGACGAGCCGACTGGGGCGCTTGATCTGGCGAGCGGTCGCGCGGTGCTCGACGCGCTGCGCGCCGCGGTGGATCAGCTTGGCCAGACGGTGTTGATGGTCACCCACGACCCGCGCTCCGCGGCGCGGGCCGACCGGGTCGTGTTCCTCGCGGACGGGCGTCTGGTCGGCGAGTTGGAACAGCCGACGGCAGATCAGGTCGCTGACTGGATGGCGAGCTTGGAGGGGTAGATGCTGCGGCTCGCTCTGTTTCCCGCCGACTGGATCGCCAAGCTGCTTGTGCAGCACGGGGCAGCCGCGAACGGCTTCAGCCCGTACGTGACCGTGGCCGCGCTCCTGATCGCGCTCTTCGCAGGCCTACTGGTCTGCGTCGTCGCCGTGCTCGCCGCCGCCTGGCGAGCCAGCCGTGTGCCGGCAGCCGAGGCGCTGCGCGAGCAGCGCGCCGGCTACCAGAGAATCGGGGTGGTGCGCACAGTGGCGGGCGTCGCGTGCATCGCCGGCGGGGTGGCGATGATCAAGGTCTTCAAGGGCACCTCCGCGCTGGTGTTCGCGTTCCCCACCGCGACATGGTTCTTGTGCGGCGTCGCCCTGCTGGAGCCGCTTGTGCTTGGCGGGCCGGCGGCGCTGCTCGCGCGGCCGCTGCGGCTCTTTCACGGCGCGCAGGGACTGCTCGCCAGCACGGCGATGTCAGCGAACCGCACCCGAGCAGGCGCGATCGCCATGCCGATCGTCCTGATCACCGCGCTCGTAGGCGCCGGCGTGGGCTTCGAACAGACCGACGCGCGATTCACCCAGCACGTCACAACCAAGCGAGTCACGGCCCCCCGGGTACTGATCGCATCATCCGGTGTCAGCCCGCCGCTCGGCACCGTCACGGCGGTTCGCGCTCTGCCGGGCGTGCGCGGAGCGACCGGGGAGCTGGCGACGCAGGTCTTCCTGCTTGACAAAGGGCTGACTAACAACGGGGAGCCGCGCCCCGCGGCCGGGCTCGACGGCGGGCGGCGCGGCGCGACACCCGGACTTCACCTCGCCGTTCGGGCCGGGTCGCTGGCCAACGTTCACGGCGACGTAATCGCAATCGCATACTCCGTCGCAGCTCCCGCACACCTTCACCTCGGCCAGCTGCTGCACGCGAGCATGATCGACCCCGGCCGGGTCACGTTGTGGATCGGCGCGATCTACAACAACGCGGCCGGGCTCGGCGACGTCGTGATGGACCCGAGCCTCGCCCAAGCCCACGCGACCGACAAGCTCGACAACGCGATCTACGTCACCGGCGGCCCCGTCGCCGACCGGACGTTGGCACGGTACGCCCGGCTTCACCCAGAGGTTGCGGTCCAGTCGCGGGCGCAGTTCCTCGCAGACGTCCACGGAACCACGGTCAACGCCAGCTGGGTCGCCTGGATCATCGCCGGCCTCGCCGCAGCGTTCGCCGTGCTCGGCCTGGTCAACATGATCGCGATGTCCACCGCCGTGCGCGGCAGCGAGCTCGCCAGCATCCGCTTGCTCGGCGGGACCTCCGGCCAGTGCCTCGGGATCGTCACACTCGAAACCGTGATCACGGTCGTGGTCGGCCTCGCGGTCGGCATCGTGATCGTCCGGGTCTCGCTCCTCAGCGTGCCGATCGGTCCGACCGGCATGCCCGTCACCGGCTTCTCCAGGCTCGCGGTCCTCGCTCTCGCCGGAACTGGCCTGCTCGGCATCGTCGCCGGCACGCTCGCCGGGCTCGGAGCGATGCGCGCCCCACCCGCATCAGCGGTGCGAGTACCGGCCTAGCCGCCTCTCACGATACGGAGACGCGAGGACAACCCATGGCATCCGACATCAACAGGAATCTTCACTCGGCCCCTTCCAGCAACGCCGGTCTCGCCGGCGATGGGGTCGATGTGCGCGGTTCCGTGCTGGCGGGGTCTGAGGTGGCACGTCCTGATCGCCAGGCGGCCGCGACCGAGACGGTGGTCTCCGTCCGTGGGTTGCACATGTCCTACGGGGATCTGGAGGCGGTGCGCGGGATCGATCTGGACGTGTACCGGGGTGAGGTATTCGCGTTCCTGGGCCCGAACGGGGCCGGGAAGACGACCACGGTCGAGGTGCTGGAGGGGTACCTGAAGCGGACCGGCGGCGAGGTCTCGGTACTGGGCGTCGATCCCGAGCACGCGAGCGCGGACTGGCGCGAGCGGGTTGGGGTGGTGTTGCAGGAGTCGGCTGCCGAGCCCGACTTGACGGTGCGCGAATGTCTGAGCATGTATGCCAGCTACTACGGTGCGCCCCGCCCGGTGGACGAGTTAATCGAGTTGGTCGGTCTGGCGGAGAAGGCGGAGGCGCGCGGTGCGACCCTGTCCGGCGGTCAGCGACGGCGGCTGGATGTCGCGCTGGCGCTGGTCGGCGATCCCGAGTTGGTGTTCTTGGATGAGCCGACGACGGGGTTTGACCCGACGGCGCGGCGGGCGGCATGGGAGATGATCGCCGGGCTCCAAGCGCTGGGGAAGACGATCTTCCTCACCACCCACTACATGGAAGAGGCCGAGTACTTGGCCGATCGGATCGTCGTCCTGGCGGCGGGCCAGATGGTCGCTGAGGGCACACCGCAGAACCTCGGCGGGCGCGACACCGCAGCGACGGAGATCTCGTTCGGGCTACCACCCGGGATCGAGCCGTCCGATCTCCCGACCGGGCTTGTCGCCGCGATCGCGGACGACCATCATCGCCGCTTCGAGCTGCACACCCAGGCACCCACACAAGTGCTCGGCACGCTGATCGACTGGGCACGTAACAACGGCCTCGAGCTGGGGGACATCGAGGTTCACCGGCCGACGCTCGAGGAGATCTACCTGAAGCTGACCGAGGCGCCGAGATGAGCGCCACCAGTGTCAACGCGCCACGCGGTCTGCGCCGCTCTGGCGCCGCGCTGGTCATCAGTCAGGTTCGCTACGACGGGCTGTCGTTCATGCGCAACCGCCAGGGACGGTTCTTCACGCTGGCGCTGCCGGTCCTGTTCCTGATTCTGCTGTGCTCGATCTTCGGCAACGGCACGGTGCGCGTGCCGGGCGGAACGATCAAGGAGTCCACCTACTACGTGCCCGGGCTGGTAGCGCTGGGTGTGATCCAGGCCTCGTTCATGAGCCTGGTCATCTCGGTCACCGCCCAGCGGGAGTCCGGGATCCTCAAGCGCCGGCGCTCCACGCCGGTACCCGCCTGGGTGCTGATCACGAGCCGCGCGCTGATCTGCGTCGGCACCGCGATCGTCAACGCGGTCGTGCTGATCGTGACCGGCGCGGTGCTCTACGGCGCGCGGGTACCAGGAAGGACGATCCCGGCGATCATCGTCACGATCGCGATCGGCGCGATCGCGTTCTGTGCGCTCGGGTACGCGCTCGTCACCGCGATCAACTCGGCCGACTCCGCCCAGCCGGTGCTGCAGCTGATCGTGCTGCCGCTTTACTTCATCTCCGGGATCTTCATCCCGGCGGCAAGCATCCCCCACTGGTTGACCGACGTCGCCAACGTGTTCCCGGTCCGCCACCTCCAGCAGGCGCTGCTGAAGGCGTTCAACCCGTACACCACCGGCGCCGGGTTCGCGTGGGGGGATCTGCTGATCATCGCGCTCTGGGGCGCCGTCGGGCTCGTGATCGCCGTCCGGCGCTTCGGTTGGGCGCCGAAGGCACGGTGACACCCGACATCGCTACTGCAAGGAGAACACGATGGCCCAGACCTTCTCATACGAGTTCGCAACCACGGGAACACCCGAAAACGCCAGGGCGCGCCTGCAAAGAGTCCTGACCGACCGGTTGCGCCGGCCGAGCGGGGGTGGCGGTGCCCGCAACCTTCATCGCGAGATGCGGCTCAGCAAGCACACGACAACCTCGCTCACCTACAAGCCAAAGCTCGTGGCACCACTGCCCGTCAGCACGATCGTATGGCTCGGCCGCGTCCTCGGCGCAGAACAAATCAACGTGACATTCACCCCCGACGGTGACGACGGCCAGACACGCATGACCGTGTCCGGCAAGGTCGGACACGGAGGGGAAGCCGTCGCCGACCGAGAGTTCTGGGCCCAAGCCCTGACCACCAGCAACTGAGCGCCATGTGACGCGCCCTGCTCACGAGCAGTACGACAACCAATCAGGGAGGTGGACCAGGCGGGCGGTGATCGTCTACGAGTCGATGTTCGGTAACACGCACGCGATCGCCGATGCCGTTGGCAAGGGCCTCGAACCGACGCTCGAACTCGTCGTGGTTCCGCTGGCCGAGGCAGGCCGCGAGCGGTTGGGCGACGCCGACCTGCTCATGGTGGGCGGCCCCACCCATTTCCACGGCATGAGTCGCCCACGCTCCCGCAAGTGGGCGGCCGGCATTGCGCACAAGCCCAGCAACGATCTGGTGCTCGATCGCAACGCCGAAGGCCCGGGCGTGCGTGACTGGCTCGCCTCGCTCGGCCACGCCCACACAAAGGTTGCCGCCTTCGACACCCGCTACACCGGTCTGGCGGGTCTCACAGGTAGGGCGTCAAAGGCAATCAGCCGAAAGCTTCGCAAGCATGGGTTCGAGGTGGTCGCCAAGCCCGAGAGCTTCTTGGTCGATTCGAAGCATCACCTCGAACCGGGCGAGGAGGCCCGAGCCCAAGAATGGGGCAAACGACTCGCGCCGAGCGTCGGATCGATGGGCGTCACCGATGCGGACCGTCCGGAACGATCGCCGACATCCACGGAGAAGTGATGGCCGAGGTGACGGGCCCCACTCAGGGCGAGCTGCCGTCCTACCTGGCGACACCTGAGGGCGTCGGCCCCTGGCCGGGTGTCGTCGTCATCCACGACGCATCGGGAATGAGCCAGGACTTACGCAACCAGGCTGACTGGCTCGCGGGCGCAGGGTACCTCGCCGGAGCGCCCGATCTCTTCGATGGGAGAGGTCCGGTGGCCTGCATGATCTCGGTGATGCGCGACGTGCGTGCCGGACGGGGAAGGTCGTTCGACGAGATCGAAGCGGCACGCGCCTGGCTGGAAGCGCGGGAGGACTACACGGCAGGATCGGCGTGATCGGCTACTGCATGGGAGGGGGGTTTGCTCTGCTGCTCGCGGCCGATCGCGGGTTCACGGTCTCGAGCGTCAACTACGGCACTGCTCCGAAGGACGCCTACAAGGCCACATTCCTGAGACGGGCGTGCCCGATCGTGGGAAGCTACGGAGGCAAGGATCGCTCACTGCGGGGTGCCGCCGATCGCCTCGACCGAGCATTGACGGCAGTCGGGGTCGAGCACGATGTCAAGGAGTACCCGCAGGCCGGGCACTCCTTTCTCAGCGACCACGAAGGAGCCGGAGACAAGACGCCGCTCCCATTCTCCATCTTGGAGCCGGTCTTCGGAATACTCTCGCCAGGATCGGGCTACCACGAGGAATCTGCGCGCGATGCACGCCGGCGCATCCTCGCGTTCTTCGAAGCGCACCTGAAACCGTAGAGGGGTCGCGCGGCGACTCGTGCAGTCGCACTGGCGGCCTGGCGATGGCTCACTTGACGTTGGAGAGTGAAACGCCGATCCAATGACGCACCGCCTGAGTGCCGCCCGGTCCCGACACACGGCAGCGCAGAGACATCTCGCGATGTCTCGAGCATCCGGCCTCCGCTCGCGGCCGCCTGCCTTGCGCAGAACTTCGCGCACCACGAATAACGCGGCCAGCCCGGTCCCTCCCGCCCACCGGGATCGCGCCAGGCGCCGTAAGCAGGGCGCCAGCCGAGCTGTGCAGATTCGACTGGTTGCATATGCAGCGTCGGTTCGGCTGCTCCGGCGCTGAGGCCTTGCTGGGCAGCTCGAGAGCTTGGTCGACCGCTATCGCAACGTCGCCGAAGCGATGGCCAGATGAAGGCCGCCGTCGCGGCGGAAGCCTTCGTCAGCGACGAACAGGTGCGTCGCGAGACACGGGTCGAAACCCGCATTCGCGTTCGCGCGGGCGTGGGAGGCAGGTCCACGGGTTCGTGATCGCATGTGTCCCGACACCGGTAGCGCGTTGCGGCGACCTGGACGTCTGCCTCGCGGTCGCTGCCATCGAGACGGGTAGCGGAGCCGCCCGAACCGCGTGCTCAGTCAGGTGGCTGCGGCTGCCGCAGTTCCGGCTAGCACGAGCCAGTACGCGGCAGACGATTTTCGGTCGTGATGGCCGCAACCGGGCGGGCGTGGCGTGCGCGGGTGACGGCGCTAAGCGGGCAACGGCGATGGGAGGTTAGAGATCCGAGGCGTCCGCTACGGAACGCTCTCGATAAACCGGCTGGGGGATGCCCCAGCCCGGCGTCGCGGACGATCGGTCGATCACGCCCGGTCGAGAATCCCGATCCGCGGGGCGATCACCGAATTGAGCTGCAGAGCGACGAGTAGGCCGATCGCCAGGTATGTGTTGATCAGGCACGTCAGCGCCGCGAGCGCATATAGGCACTGGTAGACGACGATCCGCCGCTTCATCGCCGCACGCATGTCTTCCGTCGTGTCGTCGCTCATCAGCCCGGCCTGATCGGCGTACTCGAGGCTGATGAACAGCACCGCACCGAGTGCGAACAGGTTCAGCCAATAGACAGCAATCGACAGTCTATACGTGGTGTCCTGCGCGAGCAGCCCGGTCGAGAACGGCATCAGCGTCACCGCGAGCAGGAAGGTGAGGTGAATCCAGGTAAGCGCGCGTGTGCTGCGCGTCAAGCTCGAAAGCTGCGTCTGCTGACCGACCCAGAAGATGCCCAGGGTCAAGAAGCTCATCGCGTAAGGCAACAAGCGTGGCGCGACGTGGTGCGCAAGGTCATGCAGCAGGGCCTGCTCGGAGCCGCCCCCGCCGCCCGACCAGATCGGATGCTGAGCGCGCACGGGCACCGACGGTGCCTTCAAGTCGAGCACCAACAATGTCATCGCAACCGCAAACACCCCGTCGCTTAGCGCCGCGAGGCGATCGAGGCTGCTGCCAGCGAACCGGTGGTACCTGCTCGGCATCGCGGTCCAGACGCTACCTGAGCACGTTGCCGCAGATGGCCCGCCCGCGCCCTGAAAACGGGTCTCGGCAAAAAGGGGCCGGAGTGCCTAAGGGGTGAGCACGATCTTGCCGCGCAGCCCGCCGCGCTCCAGCCGCACATACGCGTCGCCGAAGGCCTCCAAGGGGAGGTTCTCGGCCACGCGAACCGTGAGCTCGCCGGCCAGGACGCGACCTACCAGCTCCGCCAGTGCGCCGGCGTCCGGCTGCACCTGCACGGTCTGAGGCGCGATCCCCCGAGCGGCGTCAGGCACCGCGGTCGGGACCGAAGTGACGAATGCCCCGCCATCCCGAACGCAGACCATTGCGCCAGCCCCCAACCCGACCGTATCGAGACACGCGTCGACGCCGCCCTGCCCACGAACCACCGTCTCGAGCCCGCTGCCTGTGCCCACAACCATCTCGGCTCCCAGCCGGCGCGCCTCATCTGCATCGGACTCACGCACCGCCGCGACGACCCGCGCGCCACGTGTGAGAGCCAGCTGCGTCGCAAACCCGCCGACCATCCCCGCCGCACCCGTCACCAGCACAACGTGGCCATCGCCAATCGCAGCGGCGTCCACCAGCATCCGGGCCGTCAAGACGCAGACCGGAAGCGCGCTGCCATCTGGGAACCCGAGGGAATCGGGCAGCGGTGCGAGAATCGCGGACGGCACTGCGATTCGTTCGGCGAACGTGCCGACTCCCATCCACGGCTGAGCCACGAACCCAAGAACCCGCTGCCCGTCGTCGGTCTCGCCGGCGAAGTCCCACCCCTGGACCTGCGGAAAATCCGTGGAGCCACCCGCGGCTGCGAATGCACCCTTCGCGCCGGCCAGATCCCACGGTCCGAGGGACGCCGCACGAACATTCACGAGCTGTTCACCGTCGCCCGGCACAGGGTCGGCGACATCGGAAAGCTCGAGCCCATCCAGCCCGATGAATGAATTCAGAACGACGGCGCGCACGCTCGAAAGTCTCGCACACCACCGCCGACGACCCGCGGGGAACCAGAAGCGACTGGCTTCGCGCGCAAGCACCGAGAAGCGCTAAGGCAGCCGGCCGGACAGCCAGCGCGTCTTTGTTGATGGTGCAGAAATCTCCTGATCGCGCGACGATCCCGGAGACGGCTGCCCTGCTTCGCTTGCGGCAGGCGCATCTGCCGGTCAGGGGTCGCCGCCCTGCGACGCGCGGAAACCGCGACTCTCGCGCACTGTCGCATTCGATTTCCTGCCGACACGCTGCGGGCGAGCGCTTCGGCGACAACGCGATCACCAGTGATCGGCTCTGAACGGCGCCGCTGGCGACGGATCGCGGCGCGTTCAATCCCGAGATCTGCGTAGGCAGAATCGGTCGCGGGCGACTCGTGTCGTCAGCCCCGCTATCGGCGATCAGCAGGGCCGGGCGTCGAGGTGTCGCACGAATTGAGTTGCGCGGGGCGTCCGCGGGCGCGGGGGACGCCGCCGCTCGCCGCTGTGCGCGTGCCGTCCGCAACATGCACCGGCTTGCGCTTTTCGTTCCCGGCCGGCGGCCGAGCTCGCCGCCCATATCGCGTGTGGCGAGCCGGGTTCGCGCGGCCGATGTGTGGCACGCCAAGGCGGGATGCGCTTGCGGATGGTTCCGGCGGTCTATTCCGCGAATGGGGCGGCGCGGATGAGAATCGGGAAGGCAGCGTGGGTGGTGAGCCAGCGCGCTCTGCCTGCCGGCATCGCGGCGGCCTCGGCCGCCCAGCAGGCCAGGAGATGACGTTTGAGCTCGTGCCGGGGATGGCGTTCGAGGATCTGGGCCACCCAGGCCGGGTCGAGCTCCTCTAAGCGGCCGCCGGCGACGTCGACAAGCGCTCCGGCGGAGACGAACCCGGACAGGTCGGAGAGGTCCTCGGAGACTCCGGGGGTGATGTGGCCTGCGATCGCCGCGCCGATCGCGGCCGCGCGCACCGGATCCGCGCCGCGCTCGAGCGCGAACCGCTCGGCCCGCTCACCGCCGACCACGGCAAAGCACCGGCCGCTGGTCGGGTGCTCGAGCTGGAGGTCATGTAGCAACGACGAGACGTACGCCAGCTCCTCATCGACGCGGACCGTGTCGATCGATGCCAGCACGAGTCCAAACAGATACGTGCGGTAGGAATGCTCCAGCACGTGCGGCGAGAGCGCCTCGCGCGCCTCGGCCTCCGCATCGCGAGCGAGCTGCGAGTCCGGCCAGCGCAGCGCATCGAGGTCGAGTCGACCGGATCCGCGTCGACCCAGCGCGATCCGCAACCGCGCGGCCGGATAGCGCACGACGGTCCTCAGCAACGGGGTCAGCAGCTGCCGACGCTGCCTGGCGCTCAGCGCCCCACCCGTCCGCGTCGCCCAATCCCAATCGATTCCCGCCGGCGCGCTCATCACCGTGAGCTAAGCACACGGCGCGCACGGAGGCCAGGACAACCCCCGGACAGATCCTGCCTCCGCCGCACCTCTTATTCACATCGAGCCGCGGCCCCACGACCGGCGACGAAACTCATCCCGCGCAGACCACGCGGCTCCACAAGCCATCCCTTCTCCTGCGGCCGGCCAGAAACGAGAAGCCGGCGCGTCGGCGTGGGGAGGCGCCGCAGTCAGGTTCGTCGATCTGAAACCGGCAGTCCGAGAACCCGCGGCGGACACGGATCTCGGCGAGGACCGCGGCTCCGAGCGCGGCGGTTCGGACGATCGCAATGGTCTGCCGGCCGGTGCGCGAGCGGACGAGCGCTACGGCGACGCTTCCTTCCGTCGGGCGACGTCCATCGGGAATCCCGGAACGACCGATCAGCGTGGGCGGCGAAACTGGTAGACAGAGGGTCGCGATGAAGATCTACGTCTGTTACGACTTCCTCAAGAACATCCGCACGACTGGTCGTCCTGGGGGTCACCCGTGCGGCAATGCCTATCGGGCACTCAAGGATGCCGGGTACACGCCAGAAGTAGAGCCTGTCCACGGGCTCGGGTTGCCACCGTTCGACCGGACGGATGGACGTCGAAGGATCAAGGAGCTGACTGGCTCCAGTTGGGTCCCCGTCCTGGTGACCGACAACGGCGACGTGATCACGGAAAGCAAGCAGATCGTCGCCTGGGCGGCCGCGAACCCGGCCGCCTGACAAACGCTCACGGCGCCCCGACTTACCGAGTCCACGGCGGAGCACCCTCGCCAGCAGTCTGGCCTGCAGAGACCGCTCGCGTTGGCCGTCGAAGATCAGAACCCGGGCCACGAAGCGCCATCTCGGAATCGCTGGGTAGCGCCGACCCGGTCACCCGGAGGGTAGTAGTGCGCGACGCCCTGGCTGGGCGGGGGCGAACTCGAAACCCGCATTGCTCTCAGCAGCGCAAATGACCCGTCCCCTCCGTCTACTCGGCATAAGTCGGGACTCGGCATAACACGGGAAGGGCGACAAGCGCCGTGAGGTCGGGATGGACCGGTGGGCATGGGAGCACTACTGCACCCCGTGGCTGGAGCTCCGTGCCACGCTCCCGGGTCGGGTCGCTGTTCTGCGTGCTGCGCGGCCCGACCCGCCGCCGGCCGTGCTCGGCCGCCGGGATCCGTGTCCGACTCCGCGAGGCGGCGCGTGCTGCCGGTGTTCGCCGGCGGTTGGCGCCGCACCAGCTCCGACATGCTCACGCCGTTGAGATGTCCCGCGAGGGTGGTCCGTTGCAGGTCATACAGCGCCAGCTCGGCCGACATGCCGATCTCGGGATCACGTCGGCGTACCTGCGCGGGATCGACAACACCGAGATCATCCACGCCGTTCACGAGCGGCCGGCGCCGATGATCTCGGCCACGAACAGCCTCAAGCTCTCGCACTGAGCCAGCAGCGCCACGAGGCCGCGGCCGGCGCGCGGCCTCGGCCGGCGCGCGGCCTCGGCCGGCACCGACTCAGCAACGACCGCCCACAGCCCGCCGGCGAAGTAGCGGATCCCGTTGGTCCCGAGCGCTCGGTGCAAGGCCCCGAGATCACAAGAGCTACCGTCGGCGGTCGTCGAGGCTAGGCTGGCGATCGAGTCCGTGGTGACGCGCAAGCCCGCGCCGCCGTGGCGGCCGCTCTCCGACTGCGATCTCGCGTGCGGTCGGGCAGCTAACTCTGAGCAGATCCGCCGTGGCCGCTCGAGCGGCATTGCAGCCACGCGCGGCCGTCGAGGTCGACCGCTGGTTTCCGTCCACCGGAGCGCCAACTCTCGGTCCCCGGCGCGCCTCGCCTCGACCTGAGTGCTTGCAAGAAGGCTGCAAGCAGTCGGTGCTCGGTCTGGCGACGAACGGGTTCCGGCCCGCCTCGCGGCCCAGGCCCGCTTCTCGCCGGGTGGGCTATGTCCTTCGCTCCCCCGATTCGCGCCTGGCGTACGTGATGCGGCCGATTCACCAGTCCGGCTGGACGATCACCGACAGCGTCAGCGGTCCCGAGCTCGCTGCACAGCAGCTCACCGGAACCGGATTCGCCGACGACAGCCTCAATCGCGACGGACTCCTGTTCCTGGTCGCCAAGCCACGGCCACAAAGCCCGAGCTACCAGCGATCCCTGCCCGTCAAGGGGAGCGAAGGGCATAGCCCACCTCGCCGGAACCAGGCGAACTCGTGGCGTCGGAATGTCATAGAACCGCTGGCGCGGGCGCACCTCGCATGGCGTGGTGTTGTCGATGAGCTGGGCGACATCGATGCTCCGCTCTCCGTGCCGGTGATCAGCCGCGCGGGTCGCGGCCCGTGTTCGGGTATCTGGCGGCGCGCACGCGGGTAGTCGATCTCTCGCTCCTTGATGGCGTGGCGGACGCGGTCGATCTCGTGTTCGAAGGAGAACTCCGGTGTGTGGACTCCGATGACGACGAGTCCAGCGTCACGGTATGTCTGCGCCCACGCGCGGACGTGCGGTTCCTGGCGTAGCCAGTTGATGCACGTCAGTGTCCAGAAGTTCACGAGGACGACGTGGCCGCGCAGCTCGGCGGGGCCGAGTGGCTCAGAGTTGAGCCACTCGGCCGCCCCGGCGAACGGAGGCATATGCAGCCGCTCGAACATCATCGCGCTACCGCAGCGACCGGAACGCCGCGCGGACCTATTCTGAGAACAGTTGCGGCTCCTGCCAGACCGCGCAGTGCCCGCCTCGGTCGACCTCGTTGAAGTAGATCAGGTTGGGACGCGCGCTCTGCCCAGCTCCGCGAAGCCTGATAGAGCTCCTTCGGAAACACGGTCACTGCGGCCGGGACGGACACGCCCTTTGCGTCGAAGAAGCCAAACGCGTTTTCGTGGTAGAGACGAGCCGAGGAGATACCCGTATTCGTCAACCACGTCAGCGTGATGGTGTCGAGCACCTCATCCCGCGTTAGGTTGCCGACCGGAGCGCCATCGACAAAGGCGCTGGTGATGTCCAGGTAGCTCTCGGCGTCGTGGTCCAGGATCCAGGAGGCCAGCCCGGCGGGCGAGTCCGCGATCCCGTAGAGCGTCTGCGGATGTAGGAGCATCTCGACGGCGTAGCCGATTCCCTTCGTATACATGTAGCTCACCTGCTCGTAGCAGCGCTGCTCCTCGGCCGAGAGACCGGCCGGCGCCGAAGCGACGGCCAGCGGCGCGAACCCCGGGGCGATCTCGGGCGGAAGAACGCCCGGCATGTTCGAGTGGATACCGATCAGTTCCGGGGGTGCCTGCACGGCCATCAGATCCACGGTGACCGCGCCCCAGTCGCCGCCTTGCGCGACAAAGCGCGTGTAGCCGAGGCGCTTCATCAGCTCAACCGATGCACTCGCGACGTGCTCGGGACCCCAGCCGCTCCTCGTCGGCTTGCCGGAGAACCCGTAGCCCGGGATCGACGGAATCACCACATCGAACGCGTCCTCAGCACTGCCGCCGTGCGCCGTCGGGTCGGTCAGCGGGCCGACGACGCCCAGCATCTCCACGACCGAGCCAGGCCAGCCGTGGATGAGGATCACCGGCAACGCGTTCTCATGACGCGACTTGACGTGGATGAAGTGAATATCGAGATCGTCGATCTCAGTCACGAACTGCGGCAACGCGTTCAGCCGCGCCTCGATTCTCCGGAGGTCGTACTCGCTGCCCCAGTAGCGCACGAGCGCCTCCATCGTCGCCAACTCGACGCCCTGCGGCGGGCCCTTGTCTCCCAACGGATGCACGATGGGATCTTCGACCGGCTCCCTCTCCGGGAAACGGGTTGCCGCGATTCGGGCACGCAGATCCTCGACGTCCGCCTCGGGAAACTCGACCGTGAACGGCCGGATCGCCGTCGCACCCGCTGACCTCTCGCTGGTGACAGCCATGTGGGTCCTCCTTAGTGCGGTGATGGATGACCCGGCGAAGCCTGAACGGCGCGTTCGAAAGTCGCACCCGTCGAGACCCTGGGGTTGCTCCCCGGGGCGGCACCCTGGGGTGCTCCCCGGGGCGGCACCCTGGCTGCTCCGCGGCATTCCCGATCACCGAGTTCCCGGAGAACACGAAGTTCCATCCGCAGGGAGATATGCCCCGTCGTTCTTACCGTCTGGTTACGCGGCCGTTGACCGGACGCGCCGCACTCGACCGGCTGCCGGCCGCAGCCGCCCGGATCCGCGAGGCATTCGCATCGTTGCCGTTCAATGACGCCGGGGCGTCAGTGCCTTCTGCCAGGGGAACGCGACTGACGCGCGACAGAATCTCCCACGCTCTCAGGCAGCTGCGCGGGTACAGGGGCTTCCCGAGGGTTTAGTTCAGGCGGTGATCAGCTCTGACCCGGAGCTCGACAGCGCGCGCGTCAGCTCCCGCCGCGAGTGGATCGCGAGCTTGGTGAACGCGTCGCGCAGATGCCACTCCACGGTGCGCGGGCTGAGGAAGAGCCGGGCATCGATGTCCGGATTCGATAGGCCCTCGCGCGCCAGGCGCGCGATCTGCCGCTCCTGGGCGGTGAGAGCGTCGCGCGTCGCGACGGTCCGCTTGCGCACTTTCTCCCCCGTCGCAAGCAGCTCACCTCGAGCGCACCGGCCGCGACGTCGCGCCTCGCGGTGCGGACCGCCGCTTCGATCAGCTCAGTCAGTGCCCAGGGGGTGACGTGTAGCTGCGGTGTCTCCTCGGCCGCTCGTTGGGCCGAGGCGAGCGCCCGGTCATAGCGGCCAAGCCCGTCGAACAGGATTGCGCTCACCCACTCGTCCCACCGGACGCTGAGCCCCTGACCGCCTGTTTCGGCGTCACGGATCGTGGACTCGATCAATGGCGAAGCGTCGCTTTGGCCTCGGAGCGCGCGGCGAGCAACAGCTTGGGCATAGGGTGCAATGTGCCTGAGTTCTCACCAGCTCGACGCTCGACAGCGGCGCGGTTGGCGTGTCGTCGGCGGGCGGTCGAGCGCTCACGCCGTTCCCCATCCTCGTCGGGCTGAGAAGCTGAGCGTCGCCTTCGCTCACAGCTCCGATGGGGGCGCGGGCCCTCGCCAAGGAACGCCACGATCTCTGCTGATAGAAGAAGACCAGTCGGGAGGTTGGTCTTCGCCGGTGGTGGACCATGACCGAGGTTGTGCTGTGAGGCTCGCCGCTGAAGATCGTGGACGGCTGCGAGACGACCGCTCTGCGCCGGCGCGGCCGCCCCGAGCCAGGTGAACGGAGGGGCCTCCAGGCAGACAAACAATGAGTGTAAGAAAGGAGGGGCGATGCCGAGGATCGCCGGTACATTCATACCCGTGGCAACGACCGCCGCCAACAGCACGGGCACGATCGCGCTGGCCGACCAGCTGATCCACCTGCGCGAGCGAGTGCCCTTGTCGGCTGCGGACATCGCTGCGGCAACCGGCGCCGATGAGGAAACGGTTGCGGTATGGCTTGCGCGGCAGGCAGCACCGTCAGGAGCGTCGGCGGCCAGGCTCACGGAGCTGATCGCCGCTGTCGAGCGGTTGGAGGTCACGACGAAGCGCGAGGCGATCGCGGACTGGCTACGACGCGCGGTGCCGGCGCTGGATGGCAGAACGCCGCTCGAGACGATCGCCGCCGGCGCGTGACGCGCTGCGCCAGCGTGCCCGGAGCTGTGGGCTGGCGGTGCGGCGGCGGTGCGAGGCGGTCGTGATCGACCGCCGCCCGGCGGCGAGCGCACGCCGCCGCGATCGCGCGGGCCGCTAGCAGCATCCCGCATCACAGGCGCACGGACTGCGTCGCCGCTCCGCTCCCCTGTTCACAAGCGAACCGGTGAAGGAGACCAGATGATCGAGATCAGCATCAGCAGTCCCCTAGCGGCCGAGCACCCGGAGTTCATGGCCGGGTGCGCCGAGCGCGGCCACCACGTCGAGAGTTGCGCCGCCTCTCGGTCCGGAACGTGCTCGTCTTCTCCTGGGCCACCCCGATCATGTAGATCCCCTCGGGCCCGGCAAACCGCGCCAGATGCTCGTGGGCCACATCGTCCTTGCGCTGCCCCGTCGCAAAGCGCACCACCGGGATCGTGCGCTCGGCGGCGAACTGCTGGATCGAGGCGACGAACTGCTTGCTGATCTCGTCCGCCAGACACGTCGAGGCGAAACCCTGCACATCCGCGGCCGACAGGGGTACGCTCATCATCAACTCCGGTCGTCGGGGTCCACGCCCCCTCGGGGGCACCTACCGCACAGCGCGGTTCATGACCGGGACGGCCAGCCGCCCCGAGCGACCCGCGACCGGAGCCTACACACCACTCGCCAGCCAGCGGAGTCGTCTAACCAGCCGCCGCCCACCCCACCGCAGCCACGGGCCGCCGACAAACACGCCTCGTCGGGCTGGGGCGGAGCCCCGTTAGGCTTCCGCCGGCGTTCCCTCGCCGAAGATGATGAGGCCGTGCAGGACGTATATGCACAGCGCAAAGATGGCCAGCGACCACCACGGGTGCGTTCCGCCGACCGACAGCAGCGACTCGAACGCGCCAATGGTCGCGGCGATGATTCCGATCACCCGGCCGTAGCCACCGCCGGACATCAGCGACAGCCCCGCAGTGAGCTGGATGACGCCGACGATGACCGTGATCCACCCCCAGGTGTGAAGGCTCGAGAAGACGAACTGCGTGTTGTTGAAGAAATGAGCGTTCCCGATCGCGGCGATGCCGTAGATGACGTTGAGGACGCCGATTATCAGGAACAAAACCGCGACGAACACGGCCCGGCCTACACCTTTCATATGCGCTTCCTTTCCACCACGGTTTCCAGCCAGCGACTGTCGGCTGACTCGCGTGACGAGTTCGCATTCGGCACCCCGAATCCTCCATTTGCACAGTCCGACCCCGACGCTGAGTCGTATCCCCGAACGCGCGGATTCCGGGCTCGCAGAGCCGTCCCGGGCATCCGATCGCCACCGCGGCGCACGATCGGATCCGCCCAATCTCGAAAGCCCGGGTGCTGAAAGCCGCGGCGAACGCTTTGATCCTCGCGCTGCCTCGCGTCGCGCGATTGCCTTGGCGACATCCTCTCGTCCCGCGCGGGGCCCTGAGCGAAACTCGCCTGAGTCGTTCTCACAGCCTGCCCCGAGCGCGGCCGCCGATTCCAGAGGCGAGATCCAGGGCGCGCGTCGTGGCCAGGGGCCGGGCCCGGCATTCTTCGTGAGGCGGGTAGGTGGAGGCGCCGATCTCGTGGCCGCTGATGTCCGGGAGAGGTAGTCAGCCGGGCGGCTCGCTGGTGGCTGTTTCCGTGGCCGCGCAGAAGAGCGCCGACCACGGCGGCAAGCTTTCTGCGATTCGTCCCGAGCAGCAGCGACGCCGAGCGGGCAAGCCGGTGACGGCGAACGCGACGGTCATCGGCGGTGGGGCGGTTCGCGCCTGGGTGGCCTCCTCCACGCCCGGACGTCGATCTCCAGGCCGCCGTCAACGAGGTTCGTCCGGACGGCGACGAGACGTTCGTTCAGGACGGTGGTTTCGGGGTGTCGAGCGCGGCTCGCGACGACAGCGAACAACATCTTCATGCAACTGAGCGCCCTGCTCGAGCCGATACCGACCTTCCTGGCCTCCGACGTGCAGCGGGTGCCCGCGGGGGACTTTGCCGAGGTGGACATCCCGCTGTGCTTCGAGGGCACGTCTACCGGGCCGGCTCGCGGATCAGGGTCACGCTGGCGGCACCCAACGCAACGCGCCCATCTGGTCGTTCAGCGAGCCGCAGCCGCCGACGGCCACCGCGACCGAATCGATCGCGTTCTCCGCGAGCGGCGAGGCCGGCCGGCGGTGGCGCGCAGTTCGGTGGCGTGGTGAGCGTGGAGGGTGCGGACGGCGATCTCGTTCTGGCGGACGCGGGCGATCTCGTAGTGCAGGTGCGGTGACATGAGGTGCTCCTCCGATGGCGGTCGGTTGGCGGCGGTTTCCCGGTCTGGCCTTCAGGTCGGGCATCCGGGCTGATGCCGGTACTGTCGCGCCGTTCGGCGCGGTCGCCCACGGCGTTTGGCGCTGAACTTCTGCGTCCTTTGACGCAGTGGAATAACTTGGCCGGGATTGCCGTGGTACGCCGGTTTGGGGGCCGTCGTCACGTCCATGGGGCCGGTAGGGCCCGTCCGCACCCGGTCGCACGTCCTCAGACGCGGTGCCCGGACGACGGCGGAGTTCGGCTCTCGCTCGGGACGAGCGCGCTAAGCCGCGCCCTGCGCGTGCCGGCCCAGCGCCTCCAGATCGCGAATCAGCACGCTGCGCCGGCCGGTGGAGATGCAGCCCAAGGTCCGGAGCGCGGCCAGCGCCTTGACGGTGGCCTCTCGCGACGCGCCGCACCAGCTCGCGAGCTGTTCCTGAGACAGGGGCAGCTCGACCTCGATCCCGTCGGCGGTGTCCTCGCCGAAGCGTTCGCTGAGCTCGTGCAGCCGCCAGGCGACCCTCCCGAGCGTGTCCAGCGCCGCGAACTCCAGCCGCTTGCGGTCGGCGTCGCGCAGCCTGCTCGCGAGCACCCGCAGCAGCTCCATCGCGGCGGCGGCATCACCCAGCGCGCGGATCAGGGCCGAGCCGGGCGCGACGGTCGCCTCCACCTCGCCCGCCGCGACCGCGGTGGCCGAACGTGGCGCGCCGTCCAGCGCCGACAGATCGCCGATCACGTCCCCCGGCCCGCGCAGTCCGAGCACGATCTCACGGCCGCCCGGGGCGATGCTCGTGATCAGCACCCAACCGCGCTCGATCACGAACACGCGGTCGGCGAGATCGCCCTCGGTGAACAGCGCCTGGCCGCGGCGGAACCGGACGCGCCGACCTGCGCCGCGCAACGCGCCGGCAAGAAGCTCGCCAGTAGGTCTTGTGGCGGACACCCCGACAGTTTCTCCTACCGGCCAGGCAGCCGGTGGGACGTGAGCAAGACGACTCACTCAGGCTGGGTCGAGAGACGTGGGCGGCTCCGGCCGGCGGTGGGACCGTTCCGGAAGCAGCGACGTCACTGCCACAGACCACCACCAAACCAAACCAAACCAAACCAAGTCACGCCTCGCGCGACCACCCACAAGGAGCAGACATGTCCATCTCTTCAGCAACCGATCGCCTCGCGTCGCCCCGGCGCCTGCAGCCCCGCCACATCGTTGGCGCGCTGCTGCTGGCCATCGCCCTCATCGCGGTCGCCGTCGCGATCGCGATCACGAGCACCACCTCCACCGCCGGCCGCCCGAGCGCTCGTCCGGGCACGATCAACGCGACGCAGTCGCACCCGGCAGCGGAGCCAACCGGCGTCTCGGACACGAACCTAGCGGGCGGGGCGTTCCGCGACCCGGTCACCCACGCGCTGCTTACGGTCGCTACCCCGGCCGCTCCGCAGGCGCAGCCCGGCCCCGGCCACCGATGAACCCATAGTGAACCTCCAGACCGGGAAGGCCCACCCGGGCCTTCCCGGAGAAAGGCCCAGTCCGACCCACCCCCGTGGTCTTGATGTTCGCTGGGGGGTCACAGGGTGGCAAGTACCGCGCGGGCGACGGCCAGGCCCGGGCGGTCGCCTTTGCTGTCGTAGAGCTCGACCGCGGCTCGCGCCTCGGTCCTCGCCTCCTCGACGCGATCAAGCGTCGAAAGAACACGGGCGAGCGCGAGCTTCGCATCGGCCTGCGTGACAGGGAAGTCCGTCAGAAACGCGTAGTGCACGGCGCTGCGCGCCCACCGCTCAGCCTCGGCAACGTCTCCGTCCACGAGCGCGAGCTGTGCTCGCAGGCGGTGAGTCAGCGCGTAGTTGAGGACGTCCTCGGGGGCGGTGAGCTCGTCGGACAGTGAGATCGCGGCCCGCGCCGAGTCCAGATCCCCGCGCCGGACGTGCAGGTCCGCGAGCATCGCTTGGCTCGTGGACCGATACGCCTGTTCTTGGAACCGCACCTGGATCGCGTCACCGCGCTCGCGCGCCTCGAGCGCCGCATCCAGGTCACCGTCCGCGGTCTCAGCTTCGGCGAGGAACTCCCATCCCCAAGCCTCCAGCACGTCGCGAATCGACGCGAACGCATCGATCTCACGCCGAGCCCACACCCGCGCTTCTTCGAAGCGTCCGTCGAGCTGCGCAACCGCGCTCCGGGCGGCTGCCACGAAGGCGTCCACATACACGCCGTGGGCCAGTTCCTCGACTCGGTCGAGCTCGGCCTCGATGTCCCGGACAGGCGTTGGGCCGTACATCAACGTAGACACGTACTCGCCGAGCGCTCGCGACCGGAGGCCCTGATCGCCCACTCGCTCAGCATGCTCGACAGTGAGCCGTAGCTCCTGCGCGGCCGCGACAGCGCGGCTCGCGAGCCAGTGCCGCTCGAACGCGAGCTTGTGCGCCATCGCCAGGCCGCGCTCATCTCCGTCCGCGGCAAACTGAACCAGCAAGCCCGGGAGACGGGCATCGATCGCGCGGATCGCCTCGCGCGGGCGAGCGTGCACCAGCCATTTGAGCCGGATCAGAGCAGCCCGGCCCTTCACGTCCGGGTCGCGTTCGGCATCCGCGAGCAGCTCGTCCACACGCGTGACCTCGCCGGCCACGATGAGATCATCGGCGAGGTCGACCGCGATCCGGGCTCGCAGCCCGCCGTCATCCGGAGCGAGCGCCAGCGCGCGCTCCAGGAGGTTCCGCGCAGCCGTGAGATCGGCGCGCATGCGCGCCTGCGTACCGGCCAAATGAAGGTGAGCCGCGGCGCTGCCGGCCAGCCGGCGATCCACGGGTTGGCCGAGCTCTCGCCGGTAGCGCACCGCCTGCTCCAGATGCCAGCCGGCGATCTCATCCAGCTCGACGAGGCCCTGAGCGGCACCCTCCAGCCAGCGGGCGAAGCGCTCGTGCAGCTCGGCGCGGGCGGCCTTCGGCAGCCCGTCATAGGCGGCGTCCCGGATCAGCAGATGCCGGAAGCGGAACGCCTCGTCGCCGATGAGGGTGGGGACATGGGGGCGGATCAGCTCCTTGCGCACGAGCCGGGAGAGACGCAGCTCGACCTCCGCCACGAGACGCTCATCGGCGAGGGCATGGACTGCCAGGCGGTGGAACACCTCGCCCTCGACTGCACCCCGTTCGAGCAGCTCACGCTCCTGTACCTCGAGGCCCTCGAGCCGCGCCGCGAGCAGGGCCTGGATGGTCGGCGGGACCTCAACCGTGCCACGTTCTCGCGCGAGCCCGACCATCTCCTCCAGGAACAGCGGATTTCCCTCGCTAGCCGCGATCACGCGGGCACGCGCCTCCGCGTCGAGCCCGTCGGCGAGCTTGTCCAGCAGGGCCTCGGACTCCGCCGTGGCGAGCGGCTCGAGCAGCGCCGTGGTGGCATTGAACTTCCCGCCTCCCCAGCTCGGACGATCCTCGAGGAGCTCAGGACGCGCGGTGCACAACAGCAGGATCGGCGCGCCCCGGCTGAGATCGGAAACGTGGTCGACAAGGTCGAGCAGCGTCGGCTCCGCCCACTGAAGATCATCCACGTACCAGACGACCGGCCGATCGCGTGCCAATGACTCGAGCAGTCGTCGGACCTCCGCCAGGTTCTCACCCTCGCCCATCAACACCGGACCGGTGTTGACACCCGTACGGAACCGCAGCGCCACCCCGACCTCCTCCCCCAGCGCCGGCATCCGCTCCCTGATCTCGGCAGCCGCCCGCACGGCCCGCAGCGCGTCGTCCTCCTCAACCCGCGGGATCCCGAAGACCGCCATCACGGCATCGCCCACAAACCGCTCCACCGTGCCGCCATGGCGCTCGATCGTCGCCCGTAGCTCAGCGAAGCACCGGTTGATCACCCCGCGGAGGACCTCGGGATCGAGCTGCTCCCCCAGCGCGGTGGAGCCGGTCATGTCGCAGAACACCGCCGTGACCACCTTTCGCGCCTGGCGCGGCGCCGGCTCCAGCGCAAGCGCCGCGCCACACGCTGGACAGAATCGAAACCCGTCTGGACTCTCGGCACCGCACCGTGCGCAGCTCAACATGGGCGCGACACATCCTGTCACGCCCATGTCGGGGTCGAGGCCGCGCCGATCACCGCGCCGCCGCCGAGCAACCCGATACCGCCAGATACAGCATTCCCGCGGCCGGACAACCCGCGCGGTGGGCAGTGCGCGCGTGCCGTGGATTGCCAGCCGCGACGACATAGTAATACGGCCCGACGGTGAACAGCACGACCCCGCCACCGGCAACGCACACCCGTGCGCGCCGGGGATTCCCACCACGGGACGGGACGGGACGGGACGGGACGGGACGGGACGGGACGGGACCCCCACGCTGATCCGAGCGACCTCCCGTGGAGGTTATCGCTCTCTGGCAGCTCGCCCGTGCGGTTATCGCTCGCTCATGGACGGCGGGTCAGCTGGCACCGTTCAGGGTGATAGCGATAGCGACTTGGCCTAGCGCGTCGTCGATGGTGAGTTCGCCGCCGGTCTTCCAGGCGTCGTCCCATGCTGGCTGGCCGTCGAGCGTGGCGGCAGCGGCGGGCTGCCATCGGTTTCGCAGTCGCGCGATCGCCGGGGTCTCGTCGAGGCCGACACGTTGGCGGACGTGCTCGGCCGCGTCCTCCTGGGGCTCGAACAGCCCGGTGGGATCGGAAGCGCCTCGCCCTCAGTGATTCAGTGAGGAGCGTGCGTGATTTGAGCCTCTGATAGGCGAAACAGCGGAGGTTGTCAGCGATGTCTCGCGCCGACGGGACCTCGGTCAGCGCGAGGATGACGATCGAGGCGCCGGCGCCGGTGCCGAGCTGGTCGATCCCGTAGGCGTCGCGAACCTGGTCGTAGCTGAACGCGCCGGCCGCCTCCGCCTGCGCGCAGCCGCCAGTCCAGGTCCCGGTGCGCGTCGGGGGACGCGGATCCCCGCCCACCCCGCCGGCCACGGCGAGAGCGTGGGCAGCCGCGACGCGGGGCGCGCTCACCTTGACCTGCCGCAGATAGCTGGTGAACACGTCCTGAACGAGCGGACGCAGGTCGGACGGGAGTCGCACCCGCGCGGTTGTCGAATATGTCCTGACCGGCGGGTCGTCGCCAGTCCCCTCGGTGATGCGTATCTTGAAGACGCGCTGGAACAAAGCCACCGAGCCAATCACGCGGCGCAGTCTGACGTAACCGGGGAGCTCGCCATGTCGACGGGACATGCAAGTCCCGAGACGCATCGACCCCCGAACCATTTTGGGCTGCTGCTTGAGGCGGCCGCGCGCGACGTGTCGCGTGAGGCTCGACACGCCCCCACCGGAAGAGAGGTAGGCTCGGCGGGTTGCCGAAGAGGCGGCGGAGGGGACGGAGGCGAGCGCGCGGCTGGGATCAGTCCCAGATCTCGCTGCGGTCAAGCTCAGTGTCGATGAGCCGCGCCATGATCGCCGAGGACGGTCGGGTGGCGCAGCGGTAGGCGACGTCGACGCGCAACGGCCGGAAACTCGTCGCGCAGCGCCGCCAGGCGCCAGGCGGCAGGCGAGCTTGTGCGCGTATCGCTGCCCTACCCGCCACAGCTTGTCGAGCTGTCAGGCTACGACGGCGCTGGCCGGCTGCCAGCCCCTTCGCTTCGCGGGCTCGTACTCGTGCGGTTTCCCAATGGCTGTGACATAATGTCCAAGCCCGGAGTGGCGAAGTGTCCAAACCGGCCGCCCTTGTGAGGAGAGGACTTCATAGATGCCCGATTCGCCGCGCGCCACGGCGCCGTACCCACCACGGTCGATGTCGGTCAGGCAGCCTGAGTGGGCCGCCGCGCTGACCGAAACACAGCGATCCGCGGGCGCCCACCGGCGCTCCCGTGAGAAGTCCCGTCGCGAGCAGGCACGCCAGCACGCGGTCGTGGCGGCCTGGCTGCGTGATCTCGTCCGCAAGGGGTAGCGCCCCCGGGCGACAGCGGTCGTCTGAGTAGCGACACCAAAGTGGCCAACAATGCTTCCGCTACGAGCTGGGGCTGTGATCGTCCGCACGCGATGGAGCTCGACGCATCATCTGAGCAGTCTCGCGCCCGTGCGCCGCACTGACCAAGCCGCCCTCAAGCACCTCCCCGGCTCGCAATTGCGGGCTGGGGTTCTGACCACAAGTGCACAAGTGTGCGAACTCCAACGTCACTGCGTTGGTCGCTGTTGGGGCGGAAGGCAGGAACCGCCCTGTAAGGCGTTCTGTGGCCCTGCGAGCGGTCGACGCGACCGAATGGTCGTCCGCGCCCGCGTTCTATTCGGCCGCATGGCTAGGCTGCGACGGGTGGGTGAGGACCCGTTCGCGGATCTTGCAGTGCCGGCGCGCCCACGGCGCGAGCGGGCGCAGAGCGTCGCCGAAGCAGGGCGGCTGCGCCAAGAGAGCCTGCTGCCCCATCCATGAACGCCTCGTCATCGGGGGGCTATCCTGAAAGCAGCGCTGACGAGCGATCGCGGGCACGCTAACCATGCCCGCCAATCATGTCCGCCGGCTGCGACGGATCGGCCGGGTGAGATCCCGGGATGGGACGACCCTCCGAGCTCCACTCCGCATGGCGAGGCAATCGTCGCGGACGGCTCGGCTCCGTGTGAGTGATCTTCGCGTAGCTGCACGTGCATGGAGAGAGCAGAGCACGAAGATCGGTGCCCCGCTGCTGACGGCTCACGCGGCGAGCGCGTCCTGGCGGGGTGCGATCGGGCTGCGGAGGCTCCCCTCAAGGTGGGTCGCGATCTCAAGCAGCGTCCCGCGCTCGGCGCTGACCAGGTCGATGTCCCGCTCGCGCACGATCAACCGGGCGATCTCGATCTCGCCGGCGACCTGCTGCCAGCCGCCGAGCTCGCGACGGCCGGCGCTCGCGTCCTCGGGCCAGGCGAACGCCCAGCCGTCGGGGATCGCCTCGCCGAGGCTCTCCCACAGATCCTCGTTCTCGAGCGCGTCGAGCACGGCCTCGTCATCGCTGATCGACCAGGTCAGGCTGTGCAGCTCGATCCCGTCCGCGATCGGCTCGGCGAGATCATCGGGATTGAAGCCGAGCATGATCAGCGCGGCCTCGGCGGGATCGGTGGGCAACGCTGCGAGCCGTGCCTTCCAGCGCCGGTGGCTGCCGGCGGGGAAGTAGGCGCCGAGTCCCCACACGGTCGGCATGGTGGTCGCGTGCACGACGCGCGCGAGCACGATCTCACCGATCTGGACGCGCTCGAACCCGTCCTGCCACCCAAGCCGGACCGGCGCGTTGTCGCGCAGCGGCGCAAGCTCGAGCCATAGGCCGGGGACCTTCGTGCCGACCTGCACGACCTCGTTGCCATCCAGCTGAGCCCGGCGGCTCGGGGTCAAGCGCCGCCGAGACGTTTCGCGCTCGAACGACCCTGCTGATCGGCGCTTGACGCCAGCCGATGGCTCAGCTACCCCCCCATGCCGCAGGCAGCGCCCGACGCCGACCGGGACTTTGAACGTTTGAACGTTCGCATCCCTCTCCTCGCCGCGAGCGACCCTTTCTTCCTTTCTTCGTCCGCGATCTTTTGGACGTTTGGTCGTTCGGTCGTTCGCGATCCTTCGTCACCATCTTTGGTGTCGCCGTCATCACCATTTTCGATGTCCGTCAACACGAGGCTCCTGCGTCTCGTCCGGAGCGAGCTGCTCCGTGACTACCCGGACCCCGGACGGGGCGGCGACGCCGCTAGCGCCTCGCGGTCCGGGAGCGAGGGTCGGCAGGGCGCCGTTTACGGAGCGCCCGCGATCACCGCCGTCGGCAAGGACCCAGCCGACGCAGAGCCCGCGCTGTTTGTGCCCGTCACGAGCACCTCAACCGTCGACCCGACATCAGAACCCTCCAGCACATAGCTCGAAGACGTCGCGCCCGAGATCGGCGAACAATGCGCACCCCCCGAGTCGCAATCCTCCCACTGGTAGGTGAACGCCGGCGCCGGCGATCCAGCCCACACCCCAACCGAAGCACTCAGCGCACCCCCCTGCACCGCCGACCCAGACACCGCCGGCACAGCCGTGTCCGCCGGAGCACCCGCGATCACCGCCGTCGGCAAGGACCCAGCCGACGCAGAGCCCGCGCTGTTTGTGCCCGTCACGAGCACCTCAACCGTCGACCCGACATCAGAACCCTCCAGCACATAGCTCGAAGACGTCGCGCCCGAGATCGGCGAACAATGCGCACCCCCCGAGTCGCAATCCTCCCACTGGTAGGTGAACATCGGCGCCGGCGATCCAGCCCACACCCCAACCGAAGCACTCAGCGCACCCCCCTGCACCGCCGACCCAGACACCGCCGGCACAGCCGTGTCCGCCGGAGCACCCGCGATCACCGCCGTCGGCAAGGACCCCGCCGACACGGAGCCCGCGACTACGGCCGGCGGCGACGACCCCGCCGACGCGGAGCCCGCGACTACGGCCGGCGGCGACGACCCCGCCGACGACGAGCCCGCGACTACGGCCGGCGGCGACGACCCAGCCGACGACGAGCCCGCGACTACGGCCGGCGGCGACGACCCAGCCGACGACGAGCCCGCGACTACGGCCGGCGGCGACGACCCAGCCGACGACGAGCCCGCGACTACGGCCGGCGGCGACGACCCAGCCGACGACGAGCCCGCGATCACGGCCGTGGGCGAGGACCCAGCCGACGCAGAGCCCGCGCTGTTTGTGCCCGTCACGAGCACCTCAACCGTCGACCCGACATCAGAACCCTCCAGCACATAGCTCGAAGACGTCGCGCCCGAGATCGGCGAACAATGCGCACCCCCCAAGTCGCAATCCTCCCACTGGTAGGTGAACGCCGGCGCCGGCGATCCAGCCCACACCCCAACCGAAGCACTCAGCGCACCCCCCTGCACCGCCGACCCAGACACCGCCGGCACAGCCGTGTCCGCCGGAGCACCCGCGATCACCGCCGTCGGCAAGGACCCCGCCGACACGGATAAGGAGCCCGCGACTACGGCCGGCGGCGACGACCCAGCCGACGCGGAGCCCGCGACTACGGCCGGCGGCGACGACCCAGCCGACGACGAGCCCGCGACTACGGCCGGCGGCGACGACCCAGCCGACGACGAGCCCGCGACTACCGCCGGCGGCGACGACCCAGCCGACACGGAGCCCGCGACTACCGCCGGCGGCGACGACCCAGCCGACGACGAGCCCGCGACTACGGCCGGCGGCGACGACCCAGCCGACGACGGAGCCCGCGATCACGGCCGTGGGCGAGGACCCAGCCGACGAGGAGCCCACGCTGTTTGTGCCCGTCACGAGCACCTCAACCGTCGACCCGACATCAGAACCCTCCAGCACATAGCTCGAAGACGTCGCGCCCGAGATCGGCGAACAATGCGCACCCCCCGAGTCGCAATCCTCCCACTGGTAGGTGAACATCGGCGCCGGCGATCCAGCCCACACCCCAACCGAAGCACTCAGCGCACCCCCCTGCACCGCCGACCCAGACACCGCCGGCACAGCCGTGTCCGCCGGAGCACCCGCGATCACCGCCGTCGGCAAGGACCCAGCCGACGCAGAGCCCGCGCTGTTTGTGCCCGTCACGAGCACCTCAACCGTCGACCCGACATCAGAACCCTCCAGCACATAGCTCGAAGACGTCGCGCCCGAGATCGGCGAACAATGCGCACCCCCCGAGTCGCAATCCTCCCACTGGTAGGTGAACATCGGCGCCGGCGATCCAGCCCACACCCCAACCGAAGCACTCAGCGCACCCCCCTGCACCGCCGACCCAGACACCGCCGGCACAGCCGTGTCCGCCGGAGCACCCGCGATCACCGCCGTCGGCAAGGACCCCGCCGACACGGAGCCCGCGACTACGGCCGGCGGCGACGACCCCGCCGACACGGAGCCCGCGATCACCGCCGTCGGCAAGGACCCCGCCGACGAGGAGCCCGCGCTGTTTGTGCCCGTCACGAGCACCTCAACCGTCGACCCGACATCAGAACCGCCCAGCACATAGCTCGAAGACGTCGCGCCCGAGATCGGCGAACAATGCGCCCCCCCCGAGTCGCAGTCCTCCCACTGGTAGGTGAACATCGGCGCCGGCGATCCAGCCCACACCCCAACCGAAGCACTCAGCGCACTCCCCTGCACCGCCGACCCAGAGATTGTGGGCGGGACGGTGTTGGACATCGCGAGCGCGGTGGGTACTGGGGTTTTGCCGGACATGATCGGGGTTAGTGCCGGAAGAGCGCGGGGCGTCGCGGTTGCGCCGACGACTCCGGTCGCAATAGCGGCCGCGGCGATCGCGATCTTCATAACGATCCCCGTCGCGCCCGGCGCCGCGAGCCCGCTGAGGACCGAAGCGCCTCCACTCACGGCGGTGAGATCTGCGGCGAACGCGGCAGCCGGGGCTCCTGCGACCACTTCAACCGCGCAGGCACCGGTGCCGGCAGTGGCCAGGCTGCCCACGGCACTGGCGCTCGCCACGACTGTTCCAGCCGTGCCCGCGGCGCCAGCCCCGCCACCGCCAAGCACCGCACCGCTCACACTCGTGGCTCCCGCGGCGGCGGTGATCCCATTGCCGCCGCTTGCCGCCGAACCGAGCACCAGGGCCTTCAGCTTGCCGGTCAGAACGACAGGTAGGATGAGCGCGAGCGCAGCCCGCTGACGGCGCACCTCGTGTTCGAACGCTGCGCAGCCGGGGCACCGGTCGATATGGGCGCGGGTCATGCTGCGCGGAAGGATCGTGCCGCGGACCGTCGCGAGCAGTTCACGGACCTCCGCGCATGAACTATTCCGTGCGCGTCGGCCCCGCGTGAGGCCCTCGCGTGCCTGGAAGATAAGCGCCTTGACCTTCTCGCCGCGCACGCCGAGGACCGCAGCGATCTCGGCGTGCGAGTGGTCACCGAGCTCAAACAGAACCAGCGCGGCACGCTGGTCGGCGGGCAGCCGCTGCATGTCCTCGAACATTTCGCGGAGGTCCTCCCGCCGCTGAACCTGATCTGCCGGGCCATCGAAACATGGCCGATCCACTAGTTCTCGGTCGGCGTCAAACCGATCGCGCCGGGCGCGCAGCTCCGACAGACAACGGTTGCGAGCGATCGTGTAGATCCACGGCCGCAGCGAAATGTCGCTGCCGCGCTCCCGCAGCGCCCGGTATGCGGACGCGAACGTCAGCTGCAGCGCGTCTTCGGCCTCATCCCGGCTGCCCAGCATGTGCGCGCAGAAAGCGAGCACGCCACGAGCGTATCGATCGTAGATGGCTTCGAACGCAACGTCGTTCCCAGCACGCACCGCGGCCACAAGGTCCTCGTCGCTCCGGCCAAGGACGAAGCTGCGGTCGACCTCGTGGCGGCGGTCGGCGCGTTCTGCGGTCACCCCCATATGCAAAGTATGCGCTGCCTGAGCGCCGACGTCCAGCCGAGGCAACTCCGTGCTTCGTGCCCGCCGCCTCGGAGCGAACAGCGTCCCTCGACGTTATGGGGTGCGAAAGCGCCGGAGTTGCAAGGAACCAACCCGCCCGTGAGCGCGGGTTGCCGGGCCGCTGTTAGATGACTAGACTCGGCCTCGGGCCGGTCGGCCCAGCCAGCCCCCACTGGGCACCGGTCCGCCGCTGCGGCCCCCCACGGCGCCCCGGGAGTGCACACCCGGGGCGCCGTCACGTTTGCCCCCAACAGATCCTGTCAATCGGCCTCTGTACATACATCAACGCACAGCGAGCCAAAAGGTTGGCCCAGCCAGCTTTCCTCTTTCGCAGACCCTGCCTCTCCGCTAGTTCACCGGACCGGGAGTAACGCTCACATACGCCTGGGAGCGGTGCACGAGCGCCGGGCAGGGCTGCCAGCCCATCGCCGGGGCAACCACGACGACCTCACGCTCCAGGCCGCGGATGCCGGCGCCACCATCGTGGCCACGGTCACGGCAACCAACCTGGACAAGGCGGTCTCGGCGCTCTCGGCACACACGGTGCTCATCGCGCCCGCCACCGCCGCCTCGGCCACCGTGTCGTCCGCCCCGGTGACGCTGAGCTCGCACGGCGCTCCGCTGCTGGTCGCCCAAGTGAGCTCGACGGTCGCCGCCAACATCGCCTCCGCCGCCGCCCGGCCAGCCAGGCACTCCGCGCGGGTGCTCAAGCTCCGCCGGGCCGCGGGCGTCAAAGGCGCGCTGCGCATCTGGATCCTGTCGGCGGGCGACGCCCACGGCAGGACGCTCACGCTGCGCGGCCAGGCCGCCTCGGTCAGAGTGTCATTCTCGGTCTGGGCTGACTGAGCTCAAGGGGGAGGTGTGGCGGCGTCGAGTGCGAGGCGAGACGCGGCCGACTCTGCCGGGTCGAAGGGCGGCGGGGGTGGTCAGGCGCGCGGCGAGGAGCTCGCCGGTCGGACGCAGCGCGTCGTAGGACCACGCGTACAGCCACCGAGCGTCGGCTTGCTCGTGATCGCGCTCGCTACGGGCCGGGCCTGTCGTGTCGTGTCGTGACCGCCGCCGGCGGAGGTCTGGAGCGGGTCTTGTCGCGATCGGGCGCTTTGTGGTCATGTCGAGTCTCGATGGGTGCCGGCAGCCGGGCGTGGGCGCGGGCTGGAGACCGACTGGCTGGGGGCGGTGTCCTGCCGGGGCCGCGGGCCGCGGTACTTGTCGGCGTGCTCGCGATCGGTAGGCGTCTCGAGCTGCTCGGCGTCGGTTGCGGCCCAGGCAAGTCGCTCGATCAGCTGCGTCGCGTAGTGGTGGTCTTGTAGGTGGGTGGCGACGACGCGCTCGCTGAGTGTCACGCGGCCGGCGTCGCTGTCGGATTGGTTGGCTTGGACGATGATCTTCGGCATTTGTGTTCCTTTTCAGGGTGGTAGTTCCGGGTGTGGGGTTGCGTTCGAGCACGCCCGGGCGGCCCGTGTGCTGAGCCGCCGTTGCCACTTGACCCGTCGGGTCGTGGCCGACCGCGGGGTCGGTTAGCGGGCGCTAAGCGGTTTGGGGGGGTACGAGCGGCCGCTGCGGGTGCGCGATGTGGTCGCGAGCGATCCGTAGGGTGCGGGCAGGCCGATCACCGCCGGGTCGATCCTGGCGAGCGCTCGCGCCACGGCGGACGATCCAAGCGCGCCGACCAGCAGCAGGGCGGAGACGACCGGGACCAACGCGAGCGGTGCGGTAAACGCGCCCGGGCCGAGCGTGAGCGTGAGCGTGAGCGTGAGCGTGAGCAGCGGCAATCCCGCCAGCCAGCTTGTCGGTAGTGACCAGCGTCGCGAGCGGGCTGCGCTCGGACGTGTTGACAAGCGCGGCGCGGCGCGGCCCAAGCGCGGGCGCTGCGGCAGCAGCCAGAGGCAGACGGGAGCGATGCCGGTCGGCGGCTGGCTCCCGACGCGGCGGCTCGGGAACACCGGAGACTGGGCCTGCGCGGGTGTCGATCGAAGTGTGTTTGCCATCACAGATGGGCTCGTGCGGTCGCGATCGACGATAACAACCGGCGCGCTCGGACACCCAGATCCCCATCGTTTGCACGCGTTCGACCAACCCGAGGTTGTTCGCTGGTGCGCCCATGGCCGATTCGCGACAGCAGTCGCGGGGTTGGTCGCTGTTGACGCAGACGCGCCGCCGGCGGCGGTGGTGTTGGCGGTGGCTGGCGCTGCGGTTTGGCCGGCGCGGGCGGATCGGTGGGGAGTGGTTTCCGGAAGTCCGGGTTCTCGAGCAGCACGCCGGGGAGCCGGTGCGGCGGGGACCAGAGGAGAGGCCCGCGGCGGTGACGCTTGTCGTGCGCAGAATCCTTGTCGCACGCCCGAGCGTGTTCGGCGGTGCTCGCTACGCTCAACTACCCGCCGCCAAACGCAAGGACCCCACCAGCGCAATGCTCGACCAACTACGCCGCGAGATCCAGACCCGCCTCGACGAGCTGCTCGGCGAGGCCGACAAGCTCCGTCGTGCTCTGGGCTCGCGCGACGGCGGCGCGCCACGATCGGCGAGCGCCGCCCCGTCACCCGCTCCTGAGCGCACCCGCTCGGCCCCGGTCTCCCGTACGGCGACCCCGAAGCCCGCGCGGCTACGTCCGAGCGCCAGCGCAGCCGCCAGCAGCTGTTCATTGCAGGCTGCTCAGCCACTCGCGACTCCGCTCGCCGCCGACGCGGCTCGCACGACGGCGCGCCCGGCCCGGGGTTCGACCAAGACCGCCGTCCGTCAGGCGTTCGCGGGTGGCAACGCGATGACCGCGGGCGAGGTCGCCACCGCGACCGGACTGAGCCGCGCAAGCGTCAGCACCACGCTGTCAAAGCTCGCCAACAATGGGGAGGTCACCAAGGCCGCTCACTTCTACCAGCTCGCTGGCCAGACAGCCGCCGGTGCGCCCGCAGACAGCGCCGCCAGCGCCGACAGCGAGCAGCAGGCTGGATAAGCAGCGCGTCTCATTCGCGGGAAGAGGCCGGATCCCGGGTGCCTGGTGCAAACGTGGCGAGCCCTGGCACGAGGCTCCTACGTGCGTCTTGCTGTGACGAGCTGGGCTCGCTGGGTTCGGCTTCAGCCGACATCGCGAGTTCGTTGGTCATCGGTTCGAGCTGGGGTCCGATCTTTCAGGTTGAGCCGTTTGGTCGCCACTCAGGGCGCCTGGACGGGAAGCCGCGAGGTGCTTGTCTGATGTTGGGCCCGTGCGCGGGCAAGCGTTCGTGGCGGTCTGCCGGCATCCGCCGGCACACGGGAGGATGACCAGTGAGACTGGTCGATGTCCTCCCGAAACAGCCCAGCGCCGACTCCGTGTATGAGGCATTCACCGGCTGGGTGGAGCAGCAGGGCCTGAGCCTCTATCCCTATCAGGAGGAGGCGGCGATCGAGCTGTTCACTGGCAACAATGCGATCCTCGCCACGCCGACCGGCTCCGGGAAGTCGATGGTCGCGGTCGCGGCGCACTTCGCGGCGCTCGCTGACGGTCGGGTAACGTTCTACAGCGCTCCCATCAAGGCGCTCGTTTCGGAGAAGTTCTTCGCGCTGTGTGAGACGTTCGGCGCGCAGAACGTGGGCATGCTGACCGGTGACGCGTCGGTCAACAGCAGCGCCCCGATCATCTGCTGTACCGCGGAGGTCCTGGCCAACATCGCGCTGCGGGAGGGCGCGGATGCCGACATCGGCCAGGTCGTGATGGACGAGTTTCACTACTACGACGACCCGCAACGCGGCTGGGCGTGGCAGGTGCCGCTGCTCAGCCTGCCGCAGGCGCAGTTCTTGTTGATGTCGGCCACGCTCGGCGACGTCACCGCGCTGCGGGCCGACCTGACGCGACGCACGGGCCGCGACACCGCCTTGATCGACGACGCCGAGCGGCCGGTGCCGCTCCTGTTCTCGTGGTCGCTGGAGCCGCTGCACGAGTTGCTCGAGGAGATGGTGCGAACCGGCCAGGCGCCGATCTACGTCGTGCACTTCACTCAGGCCGCCGCACTGGAGCGGGCCCAGTCGCTGTTATCGGCGAAGCTCTGCACGCGGGAGGAGCGTGTGGCGATCGCCGACACGATCGGCGCGTTCCGCTTCACCGCCGGGTTCGGCCGGACGCTCTCGAAGCTGGTCCGCAACGGCATCGGCGTCCACCATGCCGGCATGCTGCCGCGCTACCGGCGGCTCGTAGAGCAGCTGGCGCAGACCGGGTTGTTGAAGGTGGTCAGCGGGACCGACACGCTCGGCGTCGGCATCAATGTCCCGATCCGCACCGTGGTGTTCACCGGCCTGGCGAAGTTCGACGGCTCGCGGCAGCGGCTGCTGAAGCCGCGCGAGTTCCATCAGATCGCCGGGCGCGCCGGCCGTCCCGGGTTCGACACGTCCGGATACGTGGTGGTGCAGGCGCCCGAGCATGTGATCGACAACGCACGCGCTGTGGCGAAGGCCGGTGAGGACCCAAAGAAGCTCCGCAGGATCCAGCGCAAGAAACCAGTGGACGGCGCGGTCAGCTGGACCGAGGAGACGTTCGAGCGCCTGCGGGATGCGCCTCCCGACGCGCTGGTGTCGCGGATGCGCGTCAACCACGCGATCATCCTCAACGCCATCAATCAGCGCGCGGATTCGGTCGAGACGATGCGTGCGCTGATGGAGGACAACCACGAGCATGAGCGCGGGCGCCGGCGCCTGTCGGAGCGGGCCGATTCGCTCATGGAAGAGTTGCTCGCATCCGGCGTACTGGAGCGGCTGCCCGAGCCCGATCAATATGGCCGAACCCTCCAGCTGGCACCGGCACTCCAAGAAGACTTCGCGCTCAATCAGCCGCTGGCGTCGTTCGCGCTCGCCGCATTCGATCTCATCGACCCGGAATCCGAGCACTACGCGCTGGATGTGCTCTCGGTCGTGGAGTCGATCCTGGATGACCCGTTGCCCGTTCTGATGGCGCAGGCGAGCAAGGCGCGTGGTGAGGCCGTCGCCGCGATGAAGGCCGATGGCATCGAGTACGAGGAGCGCATGGCGCTGCTTGAGGAGGTCACCTACCCAAAGCCACTGGCCGAGCCGCTCGAGCAGGCGCTGCGGCTGTACCGCGAGACCCACCCGTGGCTGCTCGAGACCGACCTCTCCCCGAAATCGGTCGTGCGCGACATGTACGAGTGGGGCCGGACCTTCACCGAGTTCGTGGCGTTCTACGGTGTCGCGCGCTCGGAAGGCCTAGTCCTGCGTTACCTGAGCGATACCTACCGGGTGCTCCGCCAGACGGTGCCCGAGCGCGTCAAGACCAACGAGCTCGACGACCTCGTCGAGTGGCTCGGCGAAACGGTCCGCCAGATCGACTCGAGCCTGCTGGACGAGTGGGAGGCGCTGACCGATCCGCAGTCGGTCGCGCGCGCCGCGGCCGCCGCGGCCACCGGCGAGGCGCTGGTACCGCCGCGCCCGATCACCGCCAACGAGCGCGCCTTCCGGGTGATGATCCGCAACTGCATGTTCCAGAAGGTGCAGCTGGCCTCCCGAGACCGCTTCGCCGAGCTCGGACAGCTCGAGGCCGCGGCGGCGGCGCTGAGCGATCCACCGGGGAGGGTCGTGATGGACGCTGCCGCGTGGGAGACCGCACTCGGCACCTACTGGGGCGAATACGAGACGATGGACGCCGGACCGACCGCGCGAGCTCCCGAGTTACTCATGATCGAGCGCGCCGTGGCGGGCAGTGAGGCACGAACGTGGACGGTGCGCCAGATCATCAATGACCCCGAAGCCCACTACGACTGGGCGATCGTCGCCACCGTCGACCTCAGCGCCTCAGACGCCGCCGGCGAGCCGGTGATCCGAACGCAATCGTTCCGATCCGCCGGCTGATCGCCGACTCGAACTCGCCCGAGCCACGCGAGGCGAGAACTCAATCGGCTGGCTTCATGGGAGCGAACGTAGGGGGCGCGCACGCCCAAGACCCGGGTTTCGCAGCAGCTGCGGAGGTGAGTCGAAGCTGCGCAACTCAGGTGGCCCTATGCTCGTCGAAACCAGCGAGGTTTCATTCCGAGTAATGCGCGCCCCAGGCACGACCGCTCGACCACCGAAGCCCAGGAGCACTGCGGTCATAGAGCCTGGAGGGTCGGCTGCCGCGACGTCGAATACTGCCAAGCACCCCTGCGCGTAGGTCGCGGGGAATCTTCGCGTCGAGGCGCACGACCGCGACGCGGGGCCCGCAATAATGACAGAAAGGCCGAGATGACGCAGAAGCCCGCAAAGCTCGCCCCCAGCAAGCCCGCCAGCTCGCGCAAGCCCAGCACGAGGCGGCGCAAGCCCGATCGGGACCAAATCTCCAAGCGCGCTTACTTCATCCACCTCGAAGAGGGCGGATCCGATCAGCTCGGAAACTGGCTGCGCGCGGAACGCGAGCTAACGACGGCCTGAGACCACGCAACTACGCGCAATGTGCACGACGCACCAACGCTGACGTGGCCAGGTGTCCGCGGTCACCGCGCTAGCGTCCGCGCAGTGACCGCGGAGGCGTCATGACCGAGCGATCACCCCACCCGCATGTGCAGCTTCGCTCGACAAGCGGCACTTCGATATCGGCAGTCATCTACGCGCTGCTGGAGCGCGGCGTGCTGCTGCGTCCCGCACTCGCGTGTGAGCTTCGGGGTAGCATCCTGTTGCGCTTGGGCCATCCGTACAAGCCCGTTCGTGTCGACCTCTGCGAGGGCGAGATCGAGGTCGGTGACTTCGACAACAATGATCGCGCGCACGACCTCGTCATCGACGGCGCGCTGCATGACGTCTGCGCCTTGATCGCTTCCCCGCTCACCGGCGGGCTACCGAGACCAACAACGGCGATCGGCCGCGCTGCGATCGCCCGCCTGGTCGACGGCCGCGTCGCGTTCAGCGGCCCACTGAACCTCGCCCGCGGCCTTCTGCGCCTGCTCTCGGCGATGCCGGAGTCGCGTCGCGCCACGCCTCCTGCGACAAGCGATCGCAACCCGCAGATCGCGCTGCCCCGAGACCTCTAACAGCCGATCTAGCTCGATCGTCGAGTCCGCAAGGCTCGCTTGAACTCGACCCGCCTCGAACGGTTGCTCTGGTCGAAACCCCGAAGAAGGAGCCACCGCCCACGGCTGCATCGCGTCTCCGTTTCGATGAGCGTGTACGCAAACGGGGGAGCGGCGGACATTGGCCCGTACACGGCAAGCGTTACAGCATGAGCCCTGTAAAGCCGAGGCCGGCGGTGCTCCGCTCGGGCGCATCACCAAGATCGTTCCCGGACAGCAGGGGCGTCTTGTAGGGCTTGCCGCGCGCGAGGGCAAGCGGTAGTGCCCTCTGCGCGAAAACCAACGCTTAGCCCGCCACTAAGGCAGGATCTCGACGTACCCGTCCGTTCCGTGCACGCGGATCCGCTGCCCGTCCCGGATCAGCCGGGTGGCATGCTCCACTCCGACGACGGCCGGCAAGCCGTACTCCCGTGCGATCACCGCGCCATGGGTCATCAGGCCCCCCACCTCCGTCACCAGGCCCTTGATCGCGACGAACAGGGGCGCCCAGCTGGGATCGGTGTAGGCGGTGACCAGGATGTCGCCCGCTTCGAGATCGGCCTGGGCTATGTCCACGGTGACGCGGGCCCGCCCCTCGATGGTCCCGGCGGAAACCGGTAAGCCGACCAGCGCGCCGGCCGGCAAGTCGTCGCGTCGGTACGCCCCGGCGATGACCTCGCCGTCGGAGGTGAGCACCCGGGGCGGCGTGAGCGCTTGGTACGCCCTGAACGCGTCTTTGCGCCGGCCGATGAGCTGGTCATCCACTCGATCAGTGCGCACGACGTCGTGGAGCTCCTGAAGCGTGAGGTAGAAGATGTCTTCCTTCTCGCGAAGCACGTGGGCCTGCACGAGACGCCCGGCTGCTTCCAACAACGCTTGCTTGTAGACGAAGTAGCGGCTGACGATGCCGTACTTCGGATACTCCCGGTACCCGATGAAGGTCTGGACCCGGGCGATCATCCGCTCGACCTCTTCGGCCTTCCGCTCCCCGTCCGGCAGGACCCGCAAGCGCTCCAACAGCTCACGTTCCTTCTTCAGGGCCTCCTGCCGCCCTTGCTCGAGGCGCCGCTTGCCGGCGCCCGGCTCGAAGTTCTTGATGTTCCCGAGGATTATCGGCACGAGCGCGGTGGGGCGTTCGCTCCAACGCGGCCTCGTGATGTCGATCTCGCCGACGCAGCGCATGCCGTACTTGTCGAGGTAGGCCTCGATGGCGTCTCGTGCTTCCCGCCCGCCCGCGAGCTTCGGCAGCTCGTCCAGGAAGCCCTCGTCCTCGACGTTCTCCAGAAAAGCCACCACATTCGGATGCGGGCGGATCACGTCCGCGACGTCCAGGAGCGCCAGCCCCATCTCAGACGTGACGTTGTCGGGGACGGACTGCGTGAGCGTGTCGGCCGCGTTCTTCTCGCCCAGCCACGCCTCCAGCTGCTCGTTGAGCCACCAGGTGGCCTCCATCCCTGCCATGATCACCTGATGGCTTCGCGGATCGAACAAGATCCGCTTCAGCTCCTGGATGTCCGTCAGGATGAAGTCGAGCAGTGCCGATCCGGACTTCGTCCGGATGTCGCGCTTCAAGGCGGCGACGGAGGCCTGGTTGCGCCCGATCAGCTCGACGACGATGGTTGGATCGGTCTCGATCGGGGCGGGCGGGCCGCCGGCCGGCGCCCCGCCAGGACCATCGTCCGGGAGCGGCCGGATGAAGTCGCCGCGTTCGAGGACGGTCTGCAGCGCGTCCCCGATCAGCGGATCGGATTTCCCAAGGGCTTCCAGGAGGCCTGCGCGGCTCGCCGGCGAAGCCAGTCCCCGGGTGACGTCGACAAACAGCCTCCCGCCGGCCTCGTACATCCGCGGTAAGGCCGTCAGCTGGAATAGCGAGAGCCCCAGGGCTTCATGGGGTCGGTCATCATCTGCTGATGACCGACGGAGACATAGACGTGGTTCTCTCGGTCGTCGACCGCAGGGATGGGAAACAGCGTGGTGATCGGCCGGCTCTGGACGATCCAGAAGCCATTGCCGGCCAGGCACCATTCGATGTCCTGGGGACGGCCGAAGTGCGCCTCGATCCGTCGGCCGAGCTGCACGAGTCGCACGACCTGCGCATCCGTCAGCGCCGGCTGCCCCTGCCGCTCCGGCTCGATCGCCTGTTCCTGTATCCCGCTCGCCGGCGCGGCGTGGATGGCAAGCTGCTTGGTGGCGACCGCCTTCGCGACGACCTCGCCGTCGCGCACCTTGTAGCGGTCTGCGTTGGCCAGGCCGGAGACCAGGGCCTCGCCGAGGCCGAAGCCGGCCTCCACGGAGGCGACCTTCCGGCTGGAGGTGACGGGGTCGGCCGTGAACAGGATTCCGGCCGCCTGCGGGAAGACCATCTGCTGCACGACCACGGCCATCTGAACCTTCCGGTGGTCGAGCCCGTTCCGCAGGCGGTAGGTCACGGCCCGCTCGGTGAAGAGCGAGGTCCAGCACCGGTGCACGTGCTGGAGGATCGCCGCCGGGCCTAGGACGTTCAGGTAGGTGTCGTGCTGGCCCGCGAAGGATGCGGTCGGCAAGTCCTCCGCGGTCGCGCTGGATCGGACGGCGTAGGCGGCTTGCTCGCCGAGCCGGGCGAGCGGGCGCGTGATCGCCGACACCAGGTCCTCTGGGACGGCGATCCCTTCGAGGGCCCGGCGGATCTCCGCGCTGAGCGCGCGTATCCCCTCCCGGTCGTCCGGCTTCAGGCGCGACAGCCGATCGAGCCGATCGTCGATCGACGGCGCTTCCGCCCGGATCCGCTGGAAGGCGTCCGTCGTCACGCAAAAGCCGGCGGGCACACAGATCCCTTCGATCCGCGAAAGCTCCCCCAAGAGCGCGCCCTTGCCGCCAACGACCGCAACCTGGGTCTGGCCGATCTCCGGGAAATCCAACACGTAGCAACCCATCCGTTCACCTCCCTCGGAGTTGACACGGTCAACTCCACTCCTGTTCATTCGCTTAGGGCTCGGTGATCAACAACTGTGGGACTCGAGTCATCCGCGTCGGCGAAAACGTTGGGTTTCGAGCTCCGGCTCCCGACAGTTATTGATTCGGAAGCCCTTAGCGGGCCGGCATTGCGCTACTGAATTCCTCAGGAGCGCAGCGCTGCCACCGGCGTGATCCTGCGGCGCGGATCGCCGGGTAGCAGCCGGCCAGCACCCCGACGGCGACGCCGAGGAACGGGGCGGCGAGCACGAGCGTGGTGTTCATCACCGGCGTCCAGTGGTTGCCCGACGCGATCGCGGCGGTCGCGAGCACCCCGATCGAGGCGCCAAGGATCCCGCCCAGCATGCCGACCCCGGCCGCCTCGAGCACGATCAGCCCGGCGATCTCGAGCCGGGCGTAGCCGACCGCGCGACGCAGCCCGATCTCCGACCGGCGCTGTGCTACCGACATGATCGTGACCGCCGCGATCGCTAGAAAGCCGATCCCCAGGCCGGCGAGGCTCAGCACGCTCAACAGCGTCGACAGCGATGCTTGTACCTGGGAGCGCAGCGTCGTCGGGTTGGGCGGCACGTCGGCGGTGACCTGGCCTGGCTGGTAGGGATCGAGCTCGACCGGGCCCTGGCGGCCGATCAGCTGCGCGGCGCCCGGTGCGGTTCGAGCGATCACTCGCCGCGGGTCGCGGTCGCCGGCGATCACGCCGGCCACGTACGGCGGCACGATCACCCCGAGCAGCGCCTGGGACTCCTGCTGGGAGCTGGACACGATCCCGACCACCGTCAGCACGATCCCTGAGACGTTGATCGCCGGGTTGCCCAGCGACGAGCTGATCCCCAGCTGCGCCGCCGCCCCGGACCCGAGCAGCGCGACCATCTGATGGTGCGAGTCCGCGCCCGTGTCATAGAACCGGCCCGACGACAGCACCGCCCCGACCGCCGCAAGCGCCGACGGTCCCATCGCCGTGACCGACAGCTGGGTCTGCGACGGCCCAGTCGTCGACGGGCCGACGGCCACCGGCAACGGCTGCTGCTGATCGAGATCCCACACCAACCCGGCGCTGGTGACCCCGCGCAGCCGCGCCAGCCGCACCACGTCGGCCTGTGACAGCGTCGAGGGTCCCTGAAACTCCGCTCAACAGCGCCGTCATCTCGTTGATCACCTTCGCCCAGCACGCCGCCAGCACGCTCGCCCCCTTCGCCTGCAGCTGCTGCACCTCCGCGCTGTCCGCGCTCGACGGCGAGATCGGTCCGAGCTGGTTCTGCAGCCGTGCGTACAGCCTCGATCGCGGGTAGGTTGGGAAACTGCGGGTTGCCCAGACCGGTCGGCGGCCCACCCGCCGGAAACGTCGGCGCCGGAAAACCGTCGCTGGTCATGCAGTCATTGAGCAGCTTGGTCTGAACCGTCTGCGCGAAACTCGCAAGCTGCGCCCCGATCACCGCGTCGGCGCCGTCACGAGGAGCCACGAACGCGATCAAGGCCGCCGCGATCGACGTCCCTTCGCCGGCCCCACTGTGCGCAGCGCCGCGGGAGCCACCGCACGCCGACAGCACGACGGCGCACACGAGCGCTACGGCCGCAAAGTACCAGGATGCACGACTTGCCTGGGCGAGATCGACGATCCGCTTATCTAACCAACACGCCTCGCTGTCCAGCGCGCCGTCGATGGTCGACGCCGGGCCATCGCTTTACAGGCGAAGTAGCTTCGCAACTCTGGCGATGGTAAGCGCTGCGTGGAACGCCAACTGGCGATCAGTCCCGAACCTCGATGCGCCGAAGGTCCTCCAGGGGCCTCGGGAACGCGAGCAATCCGTCGGCTGCGCTCGGCGAGCCGCTCGTCGGCGCGTTTCTCGCCGTTCGCCGCTCGGACGCTCAGTGGGCGGCCGAGCGGCGGCTCGAGGAGATCATCTCCGCCCACCTCTGGCGGTATTGACCTCGCTCATCGGCCCGGGGACCTGTCTACCTCCTCGATGAGCCGAGTCGGCTCCTCGGCCGAGCGCTGCGACTGGGAGTTGATCCGGGCCCCGACGGGAGGGGCGATCGGACCATGCAGCAGCGGGTCGTCGGTGCGGACCATCCACTCCCGGAGGCGTCCCCGCAGCTCGGCGAGCACTCCGGCATAGTCACCGTTGTCGACGAGGTTACGACCTTCGCCCGGGTTGAAGAACAGGTCGTGGAGCGACTCGCGGGCGACGGTGCGGGTCCCCCAGCCGCGGTCGAGGTAGGCGTTCTTGCTCGGACTGTCGTCGCAGTTGGGCAGCACCGGGTAGGGGTAATCGTCGAATCGCCGGATGTACTTGTAGCGATCGGTGCGAATCGCCCGCTGCGGCTCGTAGGCGGCGTGGTAGGTCAGCTCGGAGAAGATCGCCGAACGGATCCCGGGCTCCTCCTCGCCGGCGGCCAGTGGCAGCAGCGAGCGACCGAGCGCCCATGGCGGCGTCGTCACTCCGGCCAGGTCACAGGCGGTCGGGAAGATGTCGAGGTGTGAGACGAGCTCGTCGAGCGCGCGTCCGCCGGTGAACCCGGGCCCGCGAATGATGAGGGTGACGCCGATCCCGCGATCAAGAAGGCTCGCCTTGGCCGTCGGGAAGGCGAGCCCGTGGTCGGTCGTGAAGATCACAACCGTGCGCTCGTCGAGCCGGGTCTCCTGAAGCGCGTTCAGGACGCTGCCGACGCCGTGATCGAGCGAGCGGGCGCTGGCCTTGTAGGCGGCGACGTCCTCGCGGATCTCGGGTGTATCGGGCAGGAAGGGGGGCGGCAGCGAGTAGACGCGATCGCGGACCGAGCTCGGCGCGAAGAAGCTTCGGTGCGTCTCGAAGAAGCCGACGGACATGAAGAACGGCTCACGGATCCCGCCGCGCAGCGACTCGATCGCAGCCGGGCCGACCGAGTGGACGCGGGTGTCGGGGATCTGGTGCACGACGTCGTAGCCGAGCACGTTCGGATCCGCCGAGATGTGCTGCTCGCCGATCAGCTCGGAGTGATAGCCGTGTGCCACCAGCACCCGGACGAGCTGATGGTCGTAGTCGTTCAGTACGAAGCCGCGATGCGCCAGCCCCATCATCCCGTTGGTGTGGCAGTACTCGCCGGTCAGCAACGCGGCGCGGCTGCCCGAGCATGAGGGTGCGGCACAGAAGGCGTTGCGGAACATGATCCCCTGGTCGGCCAGCCACTGGAGGTTCGGCGTGGGGATCGCGTGACCGTAGGGCTGTACGTACCGGCCGGTGTCGTGGGAGTGGATGTAGAGGATGTTCGGTGGCATCAAACGCCGAGGCGGGCGGTGGCGTCTCGATGGTAGGCGGAATGCCACGCATCGTTCAGCCCATCCGACTGCCGGACCATCCTCGGCTCAGGCTTCCACGCCCACGGCAAGTCGACCCCGATGTGCGACAGCACCCGCGCAACGGCGCCCGCGGGGTCGTGCTTGACATCCGTCTCGTAGTACAGCTCCAGCGGCTCGATCGCGGAGCGCAGGAAGTAGCGCCCCCACAACTCGTCATCGGCGCTCAGGCGACGACGGAGGTGTTCGATCCCGCGGAAGCTGTAGGACAGCCTTGGCGGCTCGCCGTCGGCGGTCGGGTTCTCGAGGCGCCAGGTGCGGGTCTGGAGCGCACGCCACATGCTGATCGCCTGGCCCACCTTGTCGAGGCGCCGCATCCACACGTAGCTCGGTTGCCCGAACAATGCATCGAGCAGCTCAGACCTGGTCAGGCCGGCGAAGTCCAGTAGAGCGGCGGCGTGCTGTTCCAAGTCGGGCAGCTGGTTCCACATCAGCTTGGTGGCAAACACGCCGTTGTCGGTCGTTCCCAGCTCGAAGGTGCGTTCCAGATGGGCCTCCCAGCCGTCGACCGCACGCAGGTCGGAGTAGTCCGGGGCGTCGGTCGGACGCTGGTCGTCACGGATGCCGGCGCCGGTGCGCGGCAACCCAGCCAGGAAGTAGCCCGGATGCGGCGGTGATCCGGTCTCGGCGCGCGCCTCGAAGTATTCCTGCGGGTTCCCTGCCACCCCGGTGCTTGCCAGGAGGTGGCAAAGGTACGTGCTTCCGCTCCGCTGAGTGGAACAGACGACATACGAGTGGCTGGGGTGGATCACGAACGGATTCCGGGCTTTCTCGGAAACTTGACCGAGATTGTCGACTTACGATTATTGCATCCGGTCTTCTCCCAGTACCCGAATATTCGCTGCCGGATCGGAACCCTTTCAAGGCGTCTCTGATGCCGCCGAACTGGCGAACAGAATCGCCGTCACAGCCCGGTCCACCCTCGATGGCGACGACAACAGATAAAACAGGCCGCTATCGCGGCCTGACAAGATGACAGCCCCGTGAAGGTTTCAACGACCTAGCGGGAGCTAGATGCGGCTCGCTTGGAGCTATCGCTTGTCAGTCTTTCGGCGCGTCGGCTTCCCGGCTTTGTGTTTGTGCCAGCGGGCGAGCATGGCGGGCATCTCCGCACGGAGGAACTCGAAGAACTCGAGCGACTCCGTGAGACGTTGTCCGCCGGGTGTGTTGGGCCCGAGCGCGTTGATGCCGTCGCGGGTGGTGCTGATCCAGCGGTCCAGGAGCCGTTCACGTCGGGCCACGAGCTCGTACCAGGTCGGATCGCGAAGGACGTAGCGGTGGCGGCGTGTGCCCGGCTGGCGTTCGCGAGCGATGAGGTCGATATGGCTCAGGTAGTTGACGGCGCCTGAGATCGCGGCGCGGCTGACCTGGAGCCGCGCGGCGAGCTCGTCCGCGGTCAGTCCGCCGGCGTCGGTGGCGAGGAGGGTGACGAACACGAGCGCGGGCATGTGCGGCAGGCCCGAGTCGACGAGCGCTGACGCGAAGCTCTCGATGAAGTGGCGGACGGCTTCGCCGCTTCCGCTGGACGGTATTTCCGCATTCTGACGAATTTTCACGATCGCCTGAAACTTGTGTAGCCTGTGAATTCGGGTGCCAGAGTCTAATCCGCACGGGTCGTCGGGACTCTCCTGGTGAGCGCACCGCCGGTGATCGCAACCAGTGGCCTGTCGAAGGACTACGGGTCCGGGCGCGGACTGTTCGGGCTCGACCTGGAGGTTCGGCAAGGTGAGGTGTTCGGGTTTCTGGGCCCCAACGGCGCCGGGAAGTCGACCACCTTGCGGCTGCTGCTCGATCTGATCAAGCCGACCGCGGGCTCGGCGCGGGTGCTCGGGATGGACAGCATCAACGACAGCCTCGAGATCCGTCGCCGCGTCGGCTTCTTGCCAGGCGATCTGGCGCTTTACCCGAAGCTAACCGGACGGGCCGTGCTCGACTATCTGGCGCAGCTTCGCGGGGGCGTGGATCGGCGGGTCCGCGACTCGCTGGTCGAGCGTTTCGATGCCGACCTCGATCGGCCGGTGCGCGAGCTCTCGACCGGGAACCGGCAGAAGCTCGGGTTGGTCCAGGCGTTCATGCACGACCCCGAGTTGTTGATCCTCGACGAGCCGATCTCTGGCCTGGACCCGCTCGTCCAGCGGAGCTTCCACACTCTCCTGGGCGAGGTCAGCGCCCAGGAGCGCACGGTGTTCCTCTCCTCACACACGCTGTCGGAGGTCGAACGAGTCACGCACCGGCTCGCGATTCTGCGCCGGGGCCGGCTCGCGGTCGTCGACTCGGTGGAGAACCTTCGCCGGGTCGCCGTCCAACGGCTTGAGATCGAGTTCGGCGAACCGGTCGACCCGGACGAGTTCAGCGCACTGCCCGGGGTCACCGAGGCCAGCGCCGACGTGCGAACCGTGACGGTCAGCTTCCAGGGCTCGGCCGACGCCGTGGTCAAGGCGGCCGCCGCCCACTACGCCGGGCACGACCCGCTCACCCACGGTCTGGACATCCCGGGAATCATCGTTCTCGCCGCCCTCACCCTGCTGCTCACCGCACTCGCCATGATCGCCATCGAACGTCGCGACCTCCAGGCATAGACGCTTTTCACTTGTCATACATGCCCGCGAACACGTCACCGTACTTCTCATACACGATCGCGCGCTTGACCTTCATCGTTGGCGTCACCTCGCCGTCGCCCTGGGTGAGATCGTGTCCGAGGATCGCGAAGCGCTTGACCTGCTCGATGCGCGCGAACTTCTCGTTGACCCGGTCGATCACGCCTTGCAACTCGGAGCGAACCCTGGGATCGCTCGCGATTGTGACCGGATCGGTGGCGATCCCGAGCCGCTCGGCCAACTTGACCGACTCGTCGCGATCGAGCGTGAGCATCGCGACCAGATACGGGCGGTTGTCGCCGTACACCACTGCCTCGGTCACGAAGCGACTCTCGCGGAGCTCACTCTCGATGTTCACCGGCGAGATGTTCTTGCCGCTCGAGGTGATGATCAGCTCCTTCTTTCGTCCGGTGATCGAAACGAATCCATCGAAGGACACCTCGCCGAGATCGCCGGTGTGTAGCCATCCGTCAGGGGTGAGTACCCTCTCGGTGGCCTCGGGGTCCCTGTAGTAACCCTTGAAGACGTGGGGCCCGCGGATGAGGATTTCCCCGTCGGCGGCGATCACAACCTCCGTGCCCGGCAGTGGCTTCCCGACCGTGCCGAACCGCACGGCATCGATCGTGTTGATCGAGCTCGCGGCGCACGTCTCGGTGAGGCCGTACCCCTCGAGCACGAGGACTCCGCACGCGTCGAAGAACTCGAGCAGATCGGGGGCGACCGGGGCCGCGCCGACCAGCGCGACCTGAAGCCCGCCGCCGAACAGCCGGCGGACCCGTGCCAGCACGAGTCGATCCGCGAGCCGGTATTGCAGGTCCGTGATCAGATCGGGCTGGCGGCCTTCGCGCAGTGCTGCCCGCGCGCGAGTCCCGCACCGCACCGCCCAGTCGAACAAGGCTCGTTGCGCCGTGGGCTTGCGCGCTATCTCGCCGGCGACTACGCCGTGGATCTTCTCGTAGACCCGGGGCACCGCCGGCAGGTGCGTGGGTGACGTCTCGCCGAGCTCGTCGACGATCTTCGCGGGATCCCCGCTCCAGTAGATCAGGCGGGCTCCCACGCTGAGCGTCACAGCTTGGGCAACGCGGGCGAGCACGTGCGCGAGCGGAAGGAACTGATACATCGAGTGCGTGTGGTTGAGCCCGAGCTGCTGGTCGTACATGCGCACGGTGGCCATGAAATTCTCGTGGCTGAGCATGCAGCCCTTGGGAGGCCCGGTCGTCCCTGAGGTGTAGACCAGCGTCGCGACCTCGTCAGGCCCGATCGTGCGCACCCGCTCGTACACCTGCTCGCGCGGGACCTCGCGGCCGCGACGTCGCAGCTCGCCGAGCGTGATCGCCCCGTCGACAGGCTCGAACGTCACGACGTGCTCGAGGCACGGACAGCGCCCGCGGACCTGATCGACCTTCGCCGCCTGGGCGGCATCGTCGCAGAAGATCAACCGAGCTTGCGAATGATCGAGCACGTACGCGCATTCCTCCGGAGAGTTCGTGTGATAGATCGGCGTCACCACAGCGCCCGCACACAGCGATCCGAAATCCGCGAGCGTCCAGTTCGCGGAGGTCAGGCCGAGAATCGCGACCCGGTCCCCCGGCTCGATGCCGAGGCGGATAAGCCCCTGTGCAATCTCTGCGCTGATGACACCTAACGACCGGTAGGAGATCGTGGCGGTCCGACCGTGACGCGGGTATTGAAGCGCGGGACCGTCGAAGCGCGCCGCCGCATCAAGCAGCATCTGACCAAGCGTTTCTGGCCGTGAACGGTCCAACGCCTCGCCGTGGTGATGTGTCATCGTGGAATCACTCATCGGATCCTCCGTGGACGTCGCCGCTAACGCGACGTGTTGAAGTCGTCGCATGGTGTGCCTCGACACTTTTAGAGTCGCTCACCGCAAGGCGATGGACAAGGGGGCGAACCCGAAGCTCGGAGCGGGATAAACCCGGATGCCCATGCTTCGGCGGCGGCTTACGATCGCCATGATCGATTGGGAGTAAAGAACGAATGCCGATTCGATACGACGCGCACGTGGACCGCGGTGAGTTGACTTCGGGCAGGAGCGGGCGGCACCACGGGCTGCTTCACAGCGGTGCGCGCTACGCAGTCGGCGACTGCGAGGCCGGCGTCTGGGGCGTGCTCGACGACCTCGACCCCACTCCCAAGACCCGGCGGCGTATCGGTCGCGGGCTGTGGACACTCGGCACACTGACCATCGCCTACGGCATGGCGCTCCTGATCACGCTCGCGATCCGGAGCTGAATTCGGGGACCGACGCCATGAGCACTCGACTCTCATACGCCGACACGGCATGGCTGCACATGGACCGTCCGACCAACCTGATGGTGATCAACTCGGTCGAGCTCTTCGACGAGCCGCTCGACTGGGAGCGCGTCAAGCAACTGATTCAGAGCCGGCTGGTCGACCGCTATCCCCGCTTCCGGCAGCGCGTGATCGAAAGCAGGCTGCCGCTACGCGCACCCAAATGGGAGGACGATCCCGACTTCGCACTCGAGCACCACATGCACCATCTCGCGCTCCCCGCTCCGGGCGACACGGCCGCCCTCCAGGAACTGGTCGGGGACATGATGACGATGCCGCTTGATCGAAATCGGCCGCTTTGGCACATCTACCTCGTCGACGGGTTCGGCGACGGCGCCGCGCTCGTCAACCGCATGCACCACTGCATCGCGGATGGAATCGCCCTGGCCAGGGTGATGCTGTCGCTGACCGATTCCGCGCCGGATGCCGGGATCGCCCCGCCCGCTCTCGATCGGCACGACGTCCGCTCCGGTGGGCTCCTCTTCGGCTCCGCCGGCTCGACCGGGCGAATCCTCGCCCGCGCCGGGCACGGTTACGTGAGCGCGGTCCGGCAGGGCGCGAGCCTGGTCGCCTCTCCCTCGCACGCGGCTAGCCTTGCCGGCGCGGTCGCCCGCGACGGCGCAGCCGCGGCACGACTGCTGCTGACCCCGGCCGACGGCGCCAGCGCGATCAAGGGCGACCCCGGGATCAGCCGGCGCGTGGCCTGGAGCGAGCCGTTCTCATTGGCGCAGGTCAAGCGGATCGCACACGCCCACGACGCCACCATCAACGATGTGCTGATGGCCGCCCTCAGCGGGGCCCTGCGCCACTACCTGCAGGACCGCGGCGATGCGGTACACGAGATCCAGGCGATGGTGCCGTTCAACCTGCGCCCGCTCGACCAACCAGTCCCGCAGGGGCTCGGCAACAGGTTCGGGCTTGTGTTCCTGCCGCTTCCGGTCGGGGTGAGCGGCAGCTACCGCCGTCTGCTCGAGGTGCACAAGCGTATGGATGAGATCAAGCAGTCACGTGACGGCCCGATTTCCTACGCCCTGCTGAGCGCGATCGGGCTGACACCCGAGCCGATCGAACGAAAGGTCGTGGACCTGTTCACGGGGAAGGGCACGGCAATAGTGACGAACGTGCCCGGGCCGTCGGAACCGGTCTACCTCGCCGGCACACCGGTGCGCGCGGTCCTGGTGTGGGCGCCGACGTCCGGCCACATCGGCATGAGCGTCAGCATCTTCAGCTACCGCGGCGAGGTAACCGTTGGCTTGATGGTCGACGCCGCGTTGATTCCCGATCCTGACCGGGCCGTCGCCCAGCTCGAGACGGAACTTGACGCGCTGGCCGACCTCAGCTGAGCATTACCCCGGCCTCGCGACCTAGCTCGTTGCGAGATCGGGCGGCGCTACGATGACGCCCGTGCCGGAAACCGAGCCCCACATGAGCGTCGAGGACCCATCGGGCCAGACTGGCGCGTCGGGAGCGATTCGTGTCGTGATCGCCGACGACCACGCGGTGGTCCGCCATGGACTGCGCCAGGTGCTGGACGTTGAGGAGGGCTTCGAGGTCGTGGCTGAGGCGGTCGATCTGGACGGCGCCCGGCGGTACGTCCGGGGCCATCGCCCGGACGTGCTCGTGCTCGACCTGAACATGCCCGGCGGATCGAGCCTCGAGGGCATCCCGCAGATCCGCGCCGAATGCCCGGACACGCAGATCGTCGTACTCACCATGCAGGACGAGCCCGCGTACGCTCGCCACGCGCTCAGCGCGGGCGCTCTGGGCTACGTGCTCAAGGAGTCAGCCGAGTCCGAGCTCGTGGAGGCGATCCGGCGTGCGGCCGCGGGCGACACCTACCTGAACCCACGCCTTGGGGCGCGCGTCGCGGCCGAACCCGCAACCGGGCTGCCCGACGGGCTTTCGGACCGGGAGGTGGAGGTGCTTCGAATGATCGCGCTCGGACATACGAACGCCGAGATAGCCGACCAGCTGTTTCTGTCGGTGCGCACGGTCGAGACTCACCGCGCCCACATCCAGCAGAAGCTGCGACTCGGCAGTCGCGCCGAGCTCGTCCGCTACGCGCTCGACCACAAGCTCGTCGACGTTTAGGGCCGTAGGGGCCCGCGGAAGCTGCTACGCCTCTAGCGAGGGGGTCGGCCGCGGCGGCGCGGCGGTCTCGACCCGGACTCGAGCGTCGACTATCACTGCGCCGTCCGGACCCGCGATCAGGGGGTTGCAGTCGAGCTCGACGATCTCGGGATGGGCCTCCACCATCGCGCTGACGCGGAGCAGAACGTCCTCGATCGCGGCCAGATCGCAGCGTGGCGCGCCGCGATAGCCGTCGAGCAACGGGAACGTGCGCCGCGAGCGGACCATGTCACGTGCCTGCACATCCGTCACGGGCGTAATGCGGACCGCTACGTCGCTGACCAGCTCAGCGGCCGTGCCGCCGGCGCCACACGCGAGCACCGGGCCGAAGCTGTGATCGTGGACGACCCCGACGATCAGCTCCACACCGGTGGGCGCCATCGGCTGTACGACGAGCCCGTCGAGCCGGTGTCCGGCCACCCTGACCGCCTGCTCGATCTCCGCCGCAGCCGCACGCACTGCATCGGCCCCGTCAAGCCCGAGGCGGACCCCGCCGACGTCCGTCTTGTGCACGAGGCCGTGCGCGATCGCCTTCAAGGCGACCGGCGACCCGAGCTCGTTCGCGACCACTACCGCCTGGTCGGCGTCGGCGACCACACGGGTCGTGATCAGCGGCAGCCCGTAGCAGTCGAACACCTGCGCGACGCGTGCCGGGGACAGCCAGGCCTCGTCCCTCGCCAGCTCCTGGCTGATGACCGCCGCGGCCTCGACGGACCGAAGGCCCTCGAGCCTGGGCACCGTGCCCGCATCTCGGGCGCGCCACCGCGCGTGGCGGGCGGCCAGCGCCAGCGCACGCGCGGCGTCCTCGGGAAACTCATACCCGGGGACGCGCAGTCGATCCGAGCACAGCTCGGGCGGGAGGCCACCGCTGACCATGAACACGGCGGCGATCGTCACCGAGGGATTGGCTTGCGCGACTTCACGAATCGCGCCCGCGATATCGGCGGCCTCGACGACAAGGGTGGGAACGAAGATCGTGATGATCGCGTCGCAGGCGTCGGCGTCGATCAGCGTCTGAAGCGTGCGCCGATAATCCGCGGCGGAGGCCGTCGCGATCATGTCGATCGGGTTGCCAAGCCCAGCACCTTCCGGCAGGCACTCCGCAAGCCGGGCTCGTACCGCTGCCGGCAGCTCGACGATATCCACGCCGCCCGCCTGACAGGCGTCGGCGCAGAGGATGCCGGGGCCGCCCCCGTTGGTGACGATCGCCACCCGATCGCCGCGGGGAACGGGCTGGGCCGACAGCAGCGCTGCGACATCGAACAGCTCGTGCATCGTGTCCGTGCGAATTACCCCGGCCTGTTCGAACAGGGCGTCGACGGTCACGTCGGAAGCCGACAGCATCGCGCCCGTGTGAGAAGAAGTGGCGCGAGCGCCCGCGGCCGAGCGGCCACTCTTCACCGCCAGCACCGGCTTCGCTGCCGCCACTTGGCGAGCGATCCGCGAGAACTTACGAGGGTTGCCGAACGACTCCAGGTAGAGCAGCACGAGCTTGGTGTTCGGGTCCTGCTCCCAGTACTGGAGGAAGTCGTTGCCGGAGAGATCGCACTTGTTGCCAACCGAGACGAACGACGACAGCCCGACGCCGAGCCGGGTCGCGGCCTCGATGATCGCGATCCCGAGACCTCCGCTCTGGGACATGAACCCAACCTCCCCCGGCACCGCCACCGGCGGCGCGAACGTCGCGTTCAGCCGCACCGTAGGGGAGGTGTTGAGCACGCCCATGCAGTTAGGTCCGACGATCCGAACCCCGGCGTCGCGGCACGCCTCGAGCAGCTCGCCCTGTCGACATGCGCCCTCGGCGCCGGCCTCGGCGAAGTCGGACGAGATGACCAATAGAGCCCGCACCCCGGCGGCCGCGCACTCGCGGGCGGCGTCGACTACTTCGGCGGCGGGCACGGCGAGGACCGCCAGCTCGACCCCGTTCGCAATGTCGCCCACCGACCGGTACGCGGCCAGCGATTGAACCACTTCGGCCTTGTCGTTGACCGCATACACCGGGCCGTTGAACTCGGCCGCGAGTAGGTTATGAAGGATCTCTCCGCCTATCGTCCCCCGGCGGCGCGACGCGCCGATCACCGCCACCGAACGCGGTTCGAGAAAGCTCCGCACCGCGGCCACCGCCCCGATCCGCTCGCGTTCCTCAAACCGCTCGAGCGCTTCCTCCGAGAGCGACGTGGGCAGCTCGATCTCGACCGCATCGGGTACCGAGTGGAGCTCGACCGGGAAGCCGCTCTCGCGGAAGACATCGATCATCCGATGGTTCTCCGGCAGGACCTGCGCGGTGAACGTAGGGATCTCGTGCGCACCGGCCACCTCCGCGAGGTGTGCAAGCAGGATCGTCGAGATACCCCGCCCCTGCCAGGCGTCCGCGACCAGGAACGCCACCTCGGCACGTCTGGAGTCGATCCGGATGTACGCAGCATGGGCCACGATCGTTTGCGGGTTGCCGCTCTCCACCACGAGCCCGTACCGGTCTGCGTAATCGACGTCGACCGACCACGAGGTGACCCAATCGAGATTGGCGGCGCCAAAGAACCGAAACGCGATCGACTCCGGCGAGACCGCGTTGAGAAAGGCATGGATCGCCGGGCCGTCGTCGACCCGCACCGGGCGCACGTGCACGGTCGCGCCGTCCCGCAGGACGACGTCGGCCTCGCGCTCCTGTGGATACCTCGCTTCTGCGGGAGTCGTGCTCATCGATCCGATCGGCCCCCGCAACGCGAGCGCCTAGAGTGTCCAGATCGCGACAGGCGGCCGCCTTGCCGTGGCCGACGACAGTGGTGACGGTCCGCACCAATCGCTCGCGTCAGCCCTCGCCCCATGCGATCACGCCGGCCACGTCGAGCGTCGAGAGCACTCCGATCGGGCGCTTCGCGATCGGATCGGCCACCACCACGTGGCTGACTCCGTGCGCGAGCATCTCGCGCGCGGCCTCACGCAGCGGCATCGCCGGATCGACGACGACGATCGGCTGCGAGGCCAGCGCGCGCGCGGACACGTCGCTGCCGTTGGCGATTCCCGCTCGGACGAGATCGAGGTCGGAGATGATCGCCCAGACGAAGCACTCGGGCTGCTCGTGCGAGATCCCGACGACCGCGACGCAGTGCACGTGGTGGGTGGCCATCATCATGGCCACGTCGATGAGGGTCGCGTCGGGCTCGCAGGAGAGGATCCCGGGATGCATCGCATCGGCGACCGTCGCGTGCTCGAGCGACGGCATCAGATAGTTGCCGTGGGTCGACGTTGTGGCTGTGTCGGGCATTTTCGCCTCCTCGTGAGTACCTGCACGCTAATCCCTGTGGATCGCGTGGTGATCCGCCGCGCTCCGAACCCCGGCTGCGGGTTTTCCACATACACCGCGTCGGCGCGAGACGTAGAGTCCGAACTGGCGATGGCTTCCGATCACGTCATCGAGCGATCCAACTTCGACGGGCTGTTCCCGGCGCTCTCGAGCCGGGGCTACACGATCGTCGGTCCGACGGTTCGCGATCAGGCGATCGTCTACGACGAGATCCGCTCGGTCGCGGACTTACCGGTCGGGTGGACCGACGAGCAAGACGGTGGCCGCTATCGCCTCCGGCGCCGCGATGACGAGGCGCTGTTCGGGTACGCGGTCGGCCCGCACTCGTGGAAGCAGTATCAGCTCCCGCCCACCGTGAAGTTGTGGGACGCCCGGATCGACGAGCGGGGCGGTCTCGTCAATCTGACCGAGCCGCACCGGACATCGGTCCGCTATGCGTTCTTCGGGGCCCGCTCATGCGAGCTGCACGCGATGGGGATTCTCGACCGAGTCCTGCTCGGAGGCCCGCATCCAGATCCCGCAGACCGGGAGCGCGCCGAGGGCGCGTTTGTCGTCGCCGTTCAATGCGGACAGGCGGGCGGAACCTGCTTCTGCGTTTCGATGAGGACAGGACCGGTGGCCGAGCGCGGGTTCGATCTCGCCGTGACCGAGGTGATCGAGGACGATCGCCACTACTTCGCGGTCGAGGTCGGCTCAGTTCGCGGCGGAGAGGTGCTCGAAGATGTCCCGCACCAGCCGGCGGCCGGCCATGACCGCGTTGCCGCGGAAGCGGTGCATGCTCGAACCGCCTCGCAGATGGGCCGCGAGCTCGACACCGATGGCATCAAGGAGCTGCTTTACCGAAACTACGAGCACGCGCGCTGGGATGAGGTGGCCGAGCGCTGCTTGACCTGCGGGAACTGCACGATGGTCTGCCCCACCTGCTTCTGCACGACCGTCGAGGACGTCACGGACCTCGCCGGCGAGCACGTTGAGCGCAACCAGCACTGGGATTCCTGTTTCACCGTCGACTACTCGCACATCCACGGAGGCGCGGTGCGCGGCTCATCGCGCTCGCGCTACCGCCAATGGATGACGCACAAGCTGGCGACGTGGCACGACCAGTTCGGGACCTCGGGTTGTGTCGGGTGCGGCCGCTGCATCACCTGGTGCCCGGTGGGGATCGACATCACCGAGGAGGCACGGGCGATCAGGGAGAGCGAGGACAGGACCGATGCAGACAATTGATCAGCTGATCGCCCAGGCGTCGGTGTTCGCCGGCCTCGAACCTGCACAGCTCGAGCTGATCGCGGGCTGCGCGATGAACGAGCATGTCGAGGGCGGCATGCTGCTGTTGCGTGAGGGCGACCCGGCCGACCGTTTCTTTCTGATCCGGCGGGGCTCGGTCGCCCTGGAGATGCACGCTCCCGGCCGCGGCGCGGTGACGGTCGAGACGCTTCACGCCGGCGATTCCGTCGGGTTGTCGTGGCTGTTCGCGCCCTTTCGCTGGCATCTCGACGCGCGCACCCTCGAGCCGTGCCAGCTGATCGGCTTCGACGGCGCCTGCCTGCGCGGTAAGTGGGAGGCCGACCACGAGCTCGGCTACGAGCTGATGCGCAGGTTCACCGCGAACCTGATCGATAGGCTTCAGGCGACGCGGCTCCAGCTGCTCGATGTCTATGGCGATGCTGCGGGCACGGGCTGACCCCGCCGTCGCGGGAACCCGGCTGATGGTCCCCGAACTGTTCGAGGTGCGCTCACGGCGCCAGGACACCGTTGACACGTGGACGCTCGAACTAGAGCGGAGCTCGGGCGCTCCGCTGCAGTTCGCCCCCGGCCAGTTCACGATGCTCTCGGCCGGCGGCGCCGGCGAGGTTCCGATCTCGATCAGTGGAGACCCGGACCGGCCCGATCGGCTCGTGCACACGGTGCGCGCGGTCGGGCTCGCAACCGAGGCGATTTGCGCCTCCCCGCCAGGCCGCGTGCTGGCAGCCCGGGGGCCGTTCGGCGAACCGTGGCCCGTCGAGCAGGCCGAAGGCGCGGATGTGGTGATCGCAGCCGGTGGCATCGGCCTGGCGCCGCTCCGACCGGCGATCCTGCGACTGCTAGCCCGCCGCGAACGTTACGGCCGTCTCGTGTTGCTCTACGGTGGACGCGGGCCCGACCAGCTTCTCTACACCGATGAGCTCGGGTCCTGGTCCGAACAGGGTCTCGAGACCCTGGTCACGGTCGACAGCGCCGGCCCGGAGTGGCTCGGCCACGTCGGCGTGGTCACCCGCTTGGTGGGCCGCGCCGGAATCGGCGGCGGCGACACCGTTGCGATGGTCTGCGGGCCGGAAGTGATGATGCGATTCACGGTCGCGGCGCTGAGGAAATCTGGGGTCGGCGGCAACCAGATCTACGCCTCGATGGAGCGGAACATGCAGTGCGGGATCGGCCACTGCGGGCATTGCCAGTTAGGTCCTACGCTGGTGTGCCTGGATGGCCCCGTGTACCGCTGGTCCGAGCTCGAGCCGTGGCTGACGATCCGGGAGCTGTGATGGAAGGCGCGGGCAAGAAGACGTTGGCGGTGTGGAAGTTCGCTTCCTGCGACGGGTGCCAGCTGAGCGTGCTCGATCTCGAGGACGAGCTGCTGACCCTGGCCGAGCATGTCGACATCGCCCACTTCCTGGAAGCCTCGAGCGCCGCGGTCGAGGGACCATACGACGTGTCGCTGGTCGAAGGGTCGATTACCACCGCCCATGACGCCGAACGGATCCGCGCGGTCCGGGCGAGCTCCCGAGCGCTGATCACGATCGGCGCGTGCGCGACCGCCGGCGGGATCCAGGCACTTCGCAACTTCGCCGACGTGGACGAGTTCGCACGGCTCGTGTACGCCTCGCCGGATTACATCTCGACGCTGGCCACCTCGACTCCGATCAGCGCCCACGTGCCGGTCGACTTCGAACTGAACGGCTGCCCGATCAACAAGCGACAGCTGCTCGAGGTGATCAGCGCCCACCTCAACCGGCGGCGGCCGCGGGTGCGCGCACACAGCGTCTGTGTCGAGTGCAAGCGCCGCGGCACCGTGTGCGTGATGGTGGCGCACGGCACGCCCTGCCTGGGACCGGTGACGCACGCCGGCTGCGGCGCGATCTGCCCCGCCTACGACCGCGGGTGCTATGGCTGCTACGGCCCGAAGGAGACGCCGAACACCGGGTCCCTCGACGCGTGGTCCGGGCTCGAGGCGCGCGACTTGGTCCGCGTGTACCGCACGTTCAACGCCGACGCCGACGCGTTCCGCGAGGCGAGCCGGGCCCATGAGCGAGACTAGGCGCACCCGGACGATCCGCACCGACTACCTCGCCCGGGTCGAGGGCGAGGGCGCGATGTACGTCAAGCTCGACGGACGCGACGTGCGCGAGGTCAAGCTGCGGATATACGAGCCGCCGCGATTCTTCGAGGCGTTTCTGCGCGGTCGCGCGTTCACCGAGGTTCCGGACCTGACCGCGCGGATCTGCGGTATCTGCCCGGTCGCCTACCAGATGAGCTCCGCCCGGGCGATGGAGGACGCCTGCGGGGTGAGGATCGACGAGGGACCGATCCGCGATCTCCGCCGGCTCCTCTATTGCGGTGAGTGGATCGAGAGCCACAGCCTCCACGTGTACATGCTGCACGCCCCTGATTTCCTCGGCTATCCGGGCGCGATCGAGATGGCCCGGGACCATCGCAAGATCGTTGAGCACGGCCTCCAGATGAAGCAGGCCGGCAACGCGCTGATGACCCTGATCGGCGGGCGCGAGGTCCATCCGATCAATGTCCGGGTCGGCGGGTTCTACCGGGTCCCAACTCGAACGAGGCTACGCGCGCTCACCGACCCGCTCGAGCGGGCACGCGGGATCGCGCTCGAGACCGTGCGCTGGGCAGCCACGCTTCCCTTCCCCGACGTCGAACTCGAGCCTGAGCACGTCGCGCTCCGCGATCCCGATGGCTACCCGATCGACCGCGGTCGGATCGTCTCCGACTACGGACTGGACATCGAACCGTTGGGGTTCGACGAGCACTTCGTCGAGGAGCACGTCGAGCACTCCACCGCGCTGCGCGCCCGCCTGCGCGCCCGCGGCTCGTACCTCACCGGGCCGCTCGCCCGCTACAGCCTTTCCTCCGACGCTCTGCGACCGTTGGCCCGCGACGCGGCGCGCGAGGCTGGACTTGATGCGACGTGCCGCAATCCGTTTCAGAGCATCATCGTCCGCGCGATCGAGCTCGTCGAGGCCGCCGATGAGGCACTCGCCCTGATCGACGCCTACGAGCAGCCCGACGCCCCGGCGGTCGAAGTGCAGCCACGCCGGGGGGTCGGCCACGGCGCGACCGAAGCCCCACGCGGACTGCTCTACCACCGCTACGAGATCGACGAGGACGGGACCATCCTCGATGCCCGGATCGTCCCCCCCACCTCCCAAAATCAGCGCGCGATCGAGGAGGACCTGCGGGAGGTTGTGGTGCGCAGCGTCGATCTGTCCGATGCGGAGCTCACGCTCCGCTGCGAGCAGACGATCCGCAACCACGACCCCTGTATCTCCTGCGCGACCCACTTCCTCGACCTCACGATCGACCGTGGCTGACTCCGGCCGCCCGGCGGTGCTTGTGGTCGGCGTCGGCAACGAGGTGCGCGGCGACGACGGCGCCGGTCTGGAGGTCGCGCGCTGCGTGCGGGATCTCGCTCGCGGCTCCGGGATCGACGTGCAAGAGCTCCAGGCCGACCCGATACGGCTGCTCGACGTTTGGGCCCGTCGCGACGCCGTGGTGCTCGCCGACACGATGCATTCGGGCGCCCCGCCCGGCACGATCCGTCGCCTCGACGCAAGCAGCGAACCGCTGCCCGTCCAGCTGCGCGGGGCAGCCTCGACCCACGCGGGCGGACTCGCCGAAGCGATCGAGCTCGGGCGAGCACTTGGAAGACTGCCACGTAAGGTGGTCGTCTTCGCCGTGGAGGGGCGCCGGTTTGACGCTGGGGCCGGACTCTCCGAGGAGCTCATGGCGGTCGTGCCTCGGCTCGCCGAGCTCGTCCTGAGCGAGGCAAATGCGCTGAGCTGCGTCCGATAACGCGTAGTTCCCACGGAAGCGCTGCGCGTTCTCCCGGACCACGCCGGCACCCTCGACACGTAGAGTGAGCACTGTCAGTCCTCCCTCGGGGAGGTGGCCTGCTCAGGGTGGATGAGCGAGAAGAAAGGAGATTCGCACTTCTTCGTCGCGGGAGCCTCCTACATCCTCAGTGGCCTGAACACCGTCGCTGGCGCTCGTCGCGATCAGCTTGCTGGTCATCTACGGTCTAGCCGCCTACGGCGGCAAGCCCTACCTGACCCGCTAGTCGCGCCTCGGGTCCGCTCGGGCGGTCTCTCCGGAGACCGCCCGCGGCGCGGCTGCGGCCTCACATGCTGAGCTTCATGCGGGTTTAGCCGTACCGCGCTTGCACGGTCACCCCGATGTCCGTTTGTGGCCGGGGGTGATTGAGTTAGGTTCTCAGTGAATTCACACCGAAGGGAGAGTTCCACGATGGCGACTGTCGCATCAACCACATACGAGGCGCCAGGCGGGCCAGGTAGCCCTGTGCCCTTGAAGGATCGATACGACAACTTCATCGGCGGCGAGTGGACACCCCCCACCACCGGCGAATACCGTGACAACATGACACCGTCGACGGGTGAGCCGTTCTGCGAAGTCGCTCACTCGGGCGCGCAGGACATCGAGCTGGCGCTCGACGCGGCGCATGCTGCCAAGGATGAGTGGGGGCGGCGCTCTCCATCCGAGCGGGCCGCTGCGCTGACCCGGGTCGCGGACGCGATCGAGGAGAACGTCGAGATGCTCGCGGTCGCCGAGAGCCACGAGAACGGCAAGCCGGTGCGTGAGACGCTCGCGGCAGACATTCCGTTGGCGGCCGATCATTTCCGCTATTTCGCTGCTGCGGTGCGTGCCGAGGAGGGTCGGATCTCGGAGATCGATGATCAGACCTACGCGTACCACTTCCAGGAGCCGCTGGGTGTGGTAGGTCAGATCATCCCGTTCAACTTCCCGATCCTGATGGCGGCGTGGAAGATCGCGCCGGCGCTCGCCGCAGGCAACTGCACGGTGATCAAGCCCGCGAGCCCGACTCCGTGGTCGATCCTCAAGCTGATGGAGGTGATCGGCGACCTCATCCCGCCCGGCGTGATCAACGTCGTCAACGGGCCCGGAGCGGAGATCGGCAAGGCGCTCGCGTCGAACAAGCGGATCGCGAAGGTCGGCTTCACGGGCGAGACCGTGACCGGTCGTCTGATCATGTCCTACGCAGCCCAGAACCTGATCCCCTCGACGACGGAGCTCGGCGGCAAGTCGCCGAACATCTTCTTCGAGGACGTGATGGCCGCCGACGACGCGTTCCTGGACAAGGCGATCGAAGGTCTCGTCCTGTACGCGTTCAACAAGGGCGAAGTCTGCACCTGCCCGTCGCGGGCGCTGATCCACGAGTCGATCTACGACGAGTTCATGGAACGTTGTCTGGAGCGGATTGGCGCGATCAGGCAAGGCGACCCGCTCGACCGCGACACGATGATGGGCGCACAGGTCTCGACCGCTCAGCTCGAGAAGATCGAGAGCTACGTGGAGATCGGGCGCAACGAGGGCGCCAAGGTGCTGATCGGCGGACACCGTCCCGACCTGGGCGCACGTCTGGCCGGCGGCTATTACTTCGAGCCGACGGTGCTGAAGGGCCACAACGCGATGAGGGTCTTCCAGGAGGAGATCTTCGGTCCGGTCCTGGCGGTCACCACGTTCCGTGACGAAGCGGAGGCGCTCGAGATCGCGAATGACACGATGTACGGCCTGGGAGCCGGCGTGTGGACTCGCGACGGAAGCCGCGCCTTCCGGATGGGCCGCGCGATTAAGGCCGGCCGCGTGTGGACGAACTGTTACCACCAGTACCCCGCGCACGCGGCGTTCGGCGGATACAAGAGCTCCGGCGTCGGCCGTGAGAACCACCGGATGATGCTCGACCACTACTCGCAGACCAAGTGCCTGCTTGTCAGTTACGACCCGAACCCGCTCGGATTCTTCTAGATCTAGATGGGGGTGGCGGTTCCAGAAGCAGCCGATCTCGTGGCTGCGACCCCGGCGGCACTCGAGGCGATCCATCGCCTCGAGGCCGCCCACGGTCCGCTCATGTTCTTTCAATCGGGGGGGTGCTGCGACGGCACCTCTCGATCACAGCGGCTAGGCTCCGTGTATGTCCGCCACCCCAGGTCCCGCCGACTCGGGCGCCCCAGGTCCCGCCGACTCGGGCGCAAGCGATCCGCCTCGCCCGGCGATCGCGCGGATCGCCGCCGGCGTGAACGGCTATCCCGAGGGCCGGGATGCTGCCGCCCTCGGAGCGATGATCGCGCGCGCTGCGGGCGCCCAGCTGATGCTGGTGGGCATCCATCCCGACCCGATGGTCGTGCTGCCGGCGGAGCTCGGCTGGGCGGGCCTGCGCAAGGAGGCGCAGACGGTCCTCAGGGAGACCCGAGACGCCGTGGCCCCCGGCGCGCGGATCGTCGTCGAGACCGACTGGTCCGTACCTCGCGCGCTCGAACGCGTCGCTCAGCGCGAGCACCGCGATCTGCTCGTGATCGGCTCAAGCCGTCGAGGGCCTCACGGTCGGGTGCGCATCGGCAGCCGCACGAGGCAGCTCCTAAGCCACGGGGGGTGTGCGTTGGCGGTAGCGCCGCGGGGGATCGGCGAGCTGCCCGCTCGCACGCTCGAGCGGATCGGAGTGGGCTACGACGGCGATCCGGAGTCGGAGGCGGCGCTGTTGCTGGCCGGGTCGCTCGCGGCCCGCGCCGGTGCCAGGCTGTGGGTTCGGGCCGTGGTCGACGATCGAGTGCCCGCCGTCGGCTGGCGAAGCGCGGGGCGCGAGCTCGCCTTCGCGATGTGGGAGGACCTGCTCGAGCCACAAGCCGCTTCGCTGCTCGAACGGGCGCAGAATGCGGCCGACGGAACGGGCGCCGAGGTCGACGTCGACGTCGCCCGGGGCCGGCCCGCCGACGCGCTGTTGGACCTGTGCGAGCACGTCGACCTGCTCGTGATCGGATCGCGACGCTGGGGAGGCGCCGCTCGCGTTCTCCTCGGTGGCACCGGCGAAGCGCTCATGCACGATGCGAGCGCTGCGGTGCTGGTCGTGCCGCGTCCCCACGTCTGACAGCCATCCGAGTACGCGAAAGCCGCTGACGGCATCCCTGCCGCCAGCGGCCATCGTCACGTCAGGCCCACGGGTCACGGGTTCGTAACACGGCCGCGTCAGCGCCGCAGGCGCCGAACGCGTAGCCACTCGAGCCGGCGCCGGCGAGCCCTGCGAGGCCGCAGTCTCCGAGGATCGACGTTTTCGACGAGCCGAGGCTTGCGGCTTGCCTGAAGCCGGCGTCTGGCCACCAGCCCGCCGCCGATCCCGGCCGCGGCGAGCGCGGCGGCGATCAGCCCCGGCCTGGCGACGAGTCGCGCGTACTCCTCCTGAACCGCCGGCCACACGCGATCGTCGATCAGCTCCGAAGCGGGGTCGTGGCCGGTGACGGGCGGTTCCGGTTCGACCGGGCGAAGAAAGGTGATCTGGACTCTCTTGAGTTTCGGAAGCGCGCCGCGCCAGAGGTGCGAGGTGCCCGTGATCGCCGTCGGCACGATCGGCGCGCCGGTCTCCGTCGACAGGCGGCCTGCCCCGTGACGCGGGGAGCCCAACGCGTCGGGCTGCTCTACCCGCGTGCCCTCCGGGAACAGGACCACGATGCCGCCCTCCCGAAGGATCGTGGCGGCCGTATCCAGCGCCTCGGCATCGGACTGGCCGCGGCGAACCGGGAACGCGCCCAATCGCAGAAACAGCCACGACAGCGGCCCGCGGAACAGCTCGGCCTTTGCCATGAACCGAACGCGCCGGCGCGTGGCGGTTCCGATGAAGAACGGATCGAGGACGTTCTTGTGATTGGGCGCCAGGATGACGGGGCCGTCGATTGGGATTTCTTGCGCACCAGACACGCGCACACGAAACCAGCTCCGGAGCACCGCGGCCGCCAGCAGCCGGCCGAATGCGTATAACAGACGCGAGCCACCTCGATCACGCGCGTAGGCCTGCGCGTTGCGCGTTCCCTTCCGCGTGCGGCCGACTTCTTCGGTCACCCCACCAGACTAGTTCTCGCCGAAGCCCGGACGACCGGTTCGGCTAACTACCTGGTGATCCTCGACGCCCCGTGGGCGCCGATCCGGTCCCAGCAGGCTCAGCTTGAGATGTAGGGGTCGTGCTCGATCCTGATCATCGTGCGGACGCCATCGCGTCCGTCGACCGCGATCGTCATCGGCGCCAGCATCGTGTGGTTGTCCACCGCGACACGAGCCGGATGGTCGACCATGTGGCGCAGGACGGCCGGCGGATACGGACCGCCCTGAGCGACCGCCACCTCGAAGACGTCATCTCGACGGTCGTACGTCAGGCTATGGAGAGCGAGGTGTCTCGCCTCGATGGTCGGCAGCCCGGCGCTGTCGACCACCTCGATCGAGGTGGGGGCGTTCAGCAACTCCCTGCCGAGCGCGTCGAAATACTCCGACCAGGTTTCGCTTGCGAGCTCTCGCGTGGGCGTCATAACAGCCTCCTGTGGACCTTCGGTAGCGCCGGCCGTGGCCGGCGCGGGGATCCTCTGAATGACTTGTACTCGGGTCTCCGGTACGCGACCACCGCTGCAAGAGCGGATCGGGCACGGGTGCATCCCGGGTCCGATCTACGGCGAAGGACTCATCCAGCTACGTAGTGGATACGGAGCAGCCGTCGCGCACAGTTTCAATCCTGGCACGGCTCGATTCTGGAAAAAGTTCGAGACTTTGAGTTGCGGAGGGACGACACATCACCGCAGACCAGAAGCTCGGCGAGCGCATCGAGCAGGCCGTTGGGGCGACCGTCGGCGCCTTGTAGTGGAGCAGGGCGCGTCCGGAGCGACTCTGCGCGCGCCCGGTCAGCCGCCGATGAGGCGGCGACGCAGCGCTACCTGCACTAGCTCGGCTCGGGTCCTCAGGCCGAGCTTGCTGTGCAAGCGGGCTCGGTACGTCTCGACGGTGCGCCTGGAGACATGAAGCTTCTCCGCGATCTCGGCGCTCGTGTGACCGAGCGCGATCAGCCGGAGGACCTCGGTTTCGCGTGAATTGAGAGCATCCCCTCCGGCAGCTCGCCGCAGCCGGTCGACCCCTGCGGCGACGCGCGTGCTGACGTACTCCTCCCCGCGCGCCGCGCACCGGATCGCATCGAGCAGCTCGACATCTGCCCTGTCCTTGAGCACGAAGCCCACGGCACCGGCGTCGAGCGTCCGCTGTGCGAAGAGCGGACTCTCGTGCATCGTCAGCACGACGATCTCGGTCCACGGTGCCTGCTGGCGAAGATCCGAGATCGTCTGGACGCTCGATCCGTTCAACATGCGGAGATCGACCACGAGCACCTGTGGCCGATCCTCGTTGACGCGGTGAGTGGCCGTCGAAAGCTCGGATGCTTCCGCAATGAGGTTCATGTCGTCCTCGACGTCGAGGAGCGACCGGAGGCTCCGGCGCACGACCGCGTGAGTGTCCGCGATCACCACCGTGATCGGCGCCCGGGCCGGCAGCGCTTCGCGGCCGGGATCGGGCGCGATGTGGAGATGTACCGGCATGACCCGTCCAAGCTAGCGCCGGCGGTTGCGACCGGCGTCCCGTGAAACCTGCCGACCGAGTGCGGGAAAGCACTGAATGAGAGACCGGAGCCACTGACGCCAAGGCGACGCCGCCGGCTGTCAGTAGTTGCGCGGAGCGTCGTGCGGGTTTGCCCGGCTGCGAGGCCGGCCTCCCGGTCCTAGTGTGATCGGCATGGTTCCGGACGCTTGTCACACGCCGCCTGAGAGCCGACCCCCGGCGCCGGTCCCTGGCTCCACGATCCCACGAGAGCCCACGAGCGACGTGCTCGTGCTGTCGCGCGAGGAGTGTCTGCGCCTGCTCGCGTCGAACAGCTTCGGGCGTTTGGCCGTCGCGACGGAGTCACCCCTCATCCGCCCCGTCAATTACGTGTTCGACGAGCGATCGCAGTCCGTCGTGTTTCGCACGGCGGACGGTTCGAAGTTTCACGCGATGCTGGTCAGCCGCAACGCCGCGTTCGAGATCGACGGCATCGATCAGGACTCGCGCACCGGCTGGAGCGTGATCATCGCCGGCATGACCGAAGAGATCATAAGCCCGAGCGAGGTGCGCCACCTCGAGCGCCTGGGGCTGGAGAACTGGACGCCCGGGCACAAGGCACATTGGATGCGGATTCGCGCTTGGACGGTCACGGGACGACGGATCGTTGCGGCCGGCCACGGGGCTTAGCCCTCGCCGGAGCTCATCGTTTTACGCGGACATGTGACCCGTCGCGTGCGCCCTCCCGTCTACGTACTTTTCCGAGGCGACGGTTCGGACCTGCCCGGCTGGCGGGGGAAAAGTGACGCCGTAGCCTTGCCGCATGAACCCGAATGACCACACACCCTTCAAAGTCGTAATCGCCGGCGGCGGCGTCGCCGGCCTCGAGGCGGCGCTCGCGCTGCGCGAGCTCGCCGGCGACCGCGTCGCTACCACGCTCTTGGCCGCTGCGCCAGAGTTCGTCTACCGGCCGATGACCGTCCGCGAGCCGTTTGCCTACAGCGCCGCGCACCGGTACTCGCTCGATGAGATCACCCGCGACATCGGGGTCGACTTCGTGCACGACGCGTTCAAGCGGCTCGACCCTGACAATCGCGTAGTGCACACGGAAGCCGGCGCGAGTCTCGAGTACGACGCGCTCCTGCTGGCCCTCGGGGCAGTTGCGCGACCGCGCTTCAGCCACGCCCTGACGCTCGATGACAGTGCCATGGACGAACAGCTGCACGGGCTGATCCAGGACGTGGAGGAAGGCTATGTCCGCAACCTGGCGTTCATTGCTCCGACACCGATGCCCTGGCCGATGCCCATCTACGAGCTAGCGCTGATGACGGCCCGACGGGCGTACGACATGAACGTCGATGTGTCGATCACGGTCGCGACACCCGAAGACGCCCCGTTGGCGGTCTTCGGCCCGGACGCGAGCCGTGCTGTCGAGCAGCTGCTCGAGGAGAACGGCATTCTGTTCATACCGTCCGCGCATTGCGAGACGCCTGCCCCCGGAGAGGTCTCGATCGACCCCGGGTCGCGACTCTTGCACGTCGACCGGGTGGTGGCGTTGCCGGAGCTGTTCGGCCCGCCCGTTCCCGGCGTTCCGCTCAAGGCTGACAACGGGTTCATCCCGATCGATGCGCACTGCAAGGTGCCGCAGCTCGAGCGCGTCTATGCCGCCGGGGACTCGACCGACTTCGCGATCAAGCAGGGCGGTATCGCATCCCAGCACGCCGATACCGCGGCCGAGGCAATCGCCGCTCTCGCCGGCGCTCCGATCGAGCCGCAGACGTTCCAGCCCGTCATCCGCGGAATGCTGCTCGGCGGGAAGAAGCCCCTCTACCTGACCGCCCACATCACCGGCGGACGGGTATCGAGCTCCGAGGTCAGCGAGACGCCGACGTCGTCACCCACGGCGAAGATCGTCGCCAAGTACCTCGCGCCGTACCTCGAGTCGCGGGATCGAGCGGCGTTGCGATGACGCCGTCGACCGGAACGGGACCGCACATGGATAGCTCGGGCAGCGCGAGCGGATCGACGAGAACGATCAGCGTCGTGATCGCCGACGACCACGCGGTGGTCCGTCGCGGCCTGCGCCATGTGCTCGACCTCGAGGAGGGCTTCGAGGTCGTGGCGGAGGCGTCGGATCTCGAGACCGCTCGACGGCACGTGCGGGGCCATCGGCCCGATGTGCTCGTGCTCGACCTGAACATGCCGGGCGGATCGAGTCTCGATCGGATTCCGGAGCTCCGGTCCGAATTCCCAGAGACCCAGATCGTCGTGTTGACGATGCAGGACGAGCCCGCGTACGCAAGGCACGCGCTCGGCGCGGGCGCGCTGGGTTATGTGCTCAAGGAATCGGCCGAGTCGGAGCTGGTCGAGGCGATCCGTCGCGCCGCCACGGGCGACACGTATCTGAACCCCCGGCTGGGCGCCCGCGTCGCGGCCGAGCCGGCGCCCGGTCTGCCCGATGGTCTATCGGAGCGGGAGGTGGAGGTGCTGCGGATGATCGCCCTCGGGCACACCAACTCCGAGATCGCCGAACAGCTCTTTCTGTCGGTCCGCACGGTCGAGACGCACCGCGCCCATATCCAGCAGAAGCTGCGCCTCGGGACGCGAGCCGAGCTCGTCCGGTACGCGCTCGACCACAAGCTCGTTGGCGTCTAGGTCAATCGAGGTCATGCACGACCTCAGCGTGGCCTCCTGCCAGCCGCTGCCAGCAGGCCAGCGGTGCCAGCCGGCTGCGACGCCGACGCTCGGTTCGTTGCGGCGCTCGCCGGCTGCGTTACTACAGACGTCAGTTCGGCGGTCCGAGCGATCGGTAGTGCTCGCGCCAGATCAGCTTGTAGATCGGGATCCAGCGTGGGATGTCGCGAACTCCGGGCAGGAACGGGACCAGGACGAGCGCGAGGCTGAGCACGCCCATGATCGCCAGGACCAGGATGTCCGCGTTCGCCGACGTCGAGAACGGCTTGATCTGGTACCAGAACGTGTACAGCCACAGCCACACCTGGCCGGGGTAGCTGCCGGTCTCGTTCATCATTCCCCACTGCGTTCCGAGTAGATGCTCGGCCTGGGCGCGGTCTGACAGAAGCCCGCCGTCTGCCATCAGCAGCAGCGGCTTGGTGTAATCGGTCTGGTAGAACTGCCCGCTGGTCAGGAGGGCGCCGTCCAGCCCACCGCCCTGGGCGAAGCCCAACAGGCCGGCCATCATCGTCGGCAGCGGCCCGTAGCTGCCGGACGGCACGGAGATCGACCCATCCGGATTGGTCTTCGCCTTTCCGAGCGCGGCCTCGTACGCGGTCGTCCAGGCCGCCTGCTGCTTGGACGACGCCGACTGGTAATTGGTGACCGCGGACTGAAGCGCGGGCTGGTCGGGGATCGACCGCAACGGCGCAAGCACGAAGTCCTCCGCAGTGTCGACCGGGTGGCTGACGCCGAGCCACTTCTGGAGATAGATGAACAGGATGTGCTGTCCGTTCGAGGCATGGTTGTACGGAGGCCCGTACACGCCCGTACCGCTCGAGCCGTCGAGCTCCGTGGCGGCGGTGGTGACGAAGTCCACAGGATCAGTGCGTGACCACTGCTTGATCGTGCTCGGCGCCTCGTCGGGCGAGGAGAACAGGATCGTCAGCAGGAGGGTGAGCGCGAGCACCACGCCGAGCGCGATCGACGCTTCCTTGACCAGATCGTACGGACGATAGGCACCGTTCCACACGCGGTAGCGCTCGTCGTCGGCGAGTCGCTCCCGCCGGCTCACGACGACGGCTCCGGCTCGTCCGGGGCCGGACCGTCGGCGCTCGCCGGCGCGGTCGTCGACGGCGGCCTGAACGGCGGCACCACCCCATGCCTGCGTACGAGCAGAACGTGGGCAATCACGATCCCGACCACGGCTGCCGGAAGCAGCAGCACGTGGTAGCTGTACATCTGGCCGAAGTTGAGCAGGTTGAAGAATGAGCCGATCCCAGCCGCGTTCATCGCGTCCTTGGCCTGGGTCGAGATCCACTGCGCGTCGAAGTTCTGCTGGGACACGTAACCGGTCAGCGCGCACGGAATCGCGACCAGGAACGTGACCGCGCCGGTTATCCAGACGCGCGCACGGCCGCCGCGCCACGCCGCCATCCAATACTTGCCCCACAGGTGGATGACCATGAAGAAGAAGAACAGCTCCACCGCCCACAGATGGATGCTGTTGAAGAAGTGACCGACACCGGTGAAGTGCCACCACCCGGGCCCCTTCAACGCCAGGATCGTTCCCGAGCCGATGATCACGACCAGGGAAGCGAGCGACAGGACCCCGAACACGTAGATCCACGAGGCGACATACGACGGCTGCTCGTCGGCCAGAAGCTTCTCCGGCGGGAGGGAGCTAACCGCCCGCTCACGGACCGCCGCGGTCCAGGAGCCTTTCTCGGACACGCTCACGAGGAGCCTCGACGCACGCGGTGGGACGGGAACGGCACGAGGATCGCTGCCGCGAACACGACAACCATGAGCACGATCACGATGACGTTCGGCACCGACATCACGAAGAAGTGCCAGTGCACGTACGAGGCGTGATGATTCAGGTTCAAGACCGCCGCCATCGCGGGCACCCTACGCACCGCGGTGATTCACGGCACCGTGGGTTGCGCGCAAATCGGCGGGGGAAAACTACTGATCTCGACCTCGGCCCGAGGTGAGGCGCTTCTTAGGCACTAACGGGCTGGTTGAGCTGTCAGGCCCCGACTGACAGCAACGGCCGCCGTGGCGCGGCCGTCTCGACCCGGACCCGAGCGTCGACGATCAACGCTCCGTCCGGCCCGGCGATCACGGGGTTGCAGTCGAGCTCGACGATCTCGGGATGCGCCTCCACCATCGCGCTGACCCGGAGCAGAACGTCCTCGATCGCGGCGAGGTCGCAAGGCGGCGCGCCGCGGTATCCGTCGAGCAGCGGGAACGTGCGCAGCGAGCGGACCATGTCGCGCGCCTGCACGTCCGTCACGGGTGTGATGCGCACGGCGATGTCGCTGACCAGCTCAGCGGTCGTGCCGCCGGCGCCACATGCGAGCACCGGGCCGAAGCTGTGATCGTGGACGACCCCGACGATCAGCTCGACACCGGCGGTCGCCATCGGCCGCACGACCAGCCCGTCGAGCTGGTGCCCGGCCTGTGTGACTGCCTCCTCGATCTCGTGGGCCGCGGCCCTCACCGCGTCAGACCCAGAGAGACCGAGCCGGACCACGCCGGCGTCGGTGTTGTCGACGAGGCCGGCGGCGCTCGCTTTCAGGGCGACAGGTGATCCGAGCTCGGCCGCGGCCGCGACTGCTCGCTCCGCGTCGGGTACGACCCGAGTGGTGATCAGCGGGAGGCCGTAGCAATCGAACAACCGCGCGACGCACCCGAGCGACAGCCATGCTTCTTGGCGCGCGAGCTCGGTGCTGATGATCGCGGCGGCTTCGACCGATCGGAGGCCTTCGATTCTCGGCACCGAGCCCATGTCACGCACGCGCCAGCGCCTGTGGCGCACCGCTAGCGCCACGGCGCGCGCTGCGCTCTCAGGGAACGCGTAACCGGGCACGCGAACCTTCCCGGAGGACAGCTCAGCCGGAACGCCCTCACTGATCATGAACACCGCGGCGACCGCCACGGCGGGGTTGGTCTCGGCGACTTCACGGATCGCGGCGGCGACGTCGGCGGCCGTCGTCACGAGTGCCGGAACGAAGATCGTGATGATCGCGTCGCACGCATTGGCGTCGATCAGCGTCTGAAGCGTGCGCCGATATTCGGCGGCGGAGGCCGTCGCGAGCATGTCGATCGGGTTGCCAAGCGCGGCACCTTCCGGCAGGAACTCCGCGAGGCGGGCTCGTACCGCTGCCGGCAACTCGGCGATACCCACACCGCCGGCCTGACAGGCGTCCGCGCACAGGACGCCCGCCCCGCCGCCGTTGGTGACGATCGCGAGGCGATCGCCGCGCGGGACGCATTGCGCCGACAGCAGCGCCGCGACGTCGAACAGCTCGTGCATCGTGTCCGTACGGATCACGCCGGCTTGCCCAAACAGGGCGTCGACGGTCACATCGGCCGCGGACAGCATCGCACCGATATGGGAGGAGGTTGCCCGGGCGCCCGCGGCCGACCGGCCGCTCTTGACCGCCAGCACCGGTTTGCTCGCCGCGACCCTGCGGGCAATGCGGGCGAACTTCCTGGGGTTGCCGAACGACTCCAGGTAGAGCAGAGCAAGCCTGGTGCTCGGGTCCTGCTCCCAGTACTGGAGGAAGTCGTTGCCGGACAGATCGGACTTGTTGCCGACCGAGACGAACGACGACAGCCCGACGCCGAGTCGGCTCGTCGCCTCGATGATCGCGAGGCCGAGCCCGCCGCTCTGGGACATGAATCCGACACCTCCGGGCACGGCCGAAGGTGGGGTGAACGTCGCGTTGAGCCGTACGCCCGGCGAGGTATTGAGCACGCCCATGCAGTTCGGGCCGACGATTCGGATTCCGGCGTCGCGGCACACTTCGAGCAGCTCGCGCTGGCGGGCGGCGCCTTCCACTCCCGCCTCAGCGAAACCGGATGAGATGACCACCAGGGCCCGCACGCCGGCGGCCGCGCACTCGCGCGCGATGCCGACGACCCGCTCGGCGGGCACGGCTACCACCGCCAGTTCGACTCCGCCCGGAATGCCGCCCACCGACCGGTACGCGGACACGGACTGAACCACGTCGGCCTTGTCGTTGACCGCATACACCACGCCGCTGAACCCGGCCGCGACAAGGTTGTGCAGGATCTCGCCACCGATCGTGCCCCGCCGACGAGATGCGCCGATCACGGCCACCGACTGCGGCTCCAGAACGCTTCGAACAGCGGCCACCGCACCGCTCCGCTCCCGTTCCTCGAACCGCTCGATCGCGGCCGCCGACAACGAGGTCGGCAGTTCGATCTCGAGAGCATCCGGGACCGATCGGAGCTCCACGGGGAATCCGCTGCCACGGAACACATCGATCATCCGGTGGTTGTGGGGCAATACCTCGGCGATGAACGTGGAGATCCCATGCTCCTGTGCCACCTCCGCCAGATGGGCGAGGAGGATCGTCGAGATTCCCCGTCCCTGCCAGGCGTCGGCGACCACAAACGCCACCTCGGCGCGGTCGGAGCCGGTCCGCACGTACGCGGCGTGGGCCATGATCACCCGCGGGCTGCCGCTCTCGACGACGAGCGCGAAGCGGTCAGCGTAATCGACGTCGACCGACCACCGGGTCGCCCAGTCGAGATTGGGCACGCCGAAGAAGCGGTATCCGATGGACTCCGAAGACAGCGCCGCGAGAAACTCGCGAACCGCGACGGCATCGTCGGAGCGCACAGGCCGCACATGCGTCGTCGCTCCGTCGCGGAGAACGACGTCCACCTCCCGCTCCCACGGATATACCGAGGCAGGTGAGCTCATCGGGGAAGATTCGCCCACTGGCCGCCGCCCGGGCATCCGGGCCCAGCGGCGGTGTGGCGGCGGAAAACTACCGATCGCGTTCGAGCCGCCATCGCGCCACTCTGGGCCGGCCGCGCTCCATCACATCGGGGAAAACCCGAATCTGGGCCGCGCTTCTCCACCGCGGAGGTGGTGCGCATCCACGATGTCCCGCGCACTCCTCGGACTACGGTTGGGCCATGGACTTTGAACGCAACGACGGAGCGCTCGGGCTCGCGGAACCGGCGAGTTCATGAGCGTGCGAGGTCGCATGAATGTCGTGATCGCCGGCGGCGGAGTCGCTGCACTCGAGACGCTGCTGGGGCTTCGCGCGCTCGCCGGCAACCTCGTCAACGTCACACTGATATCGCCGACGGCCGATTTCATCTACCGGCCGGTCACGGTCGCAGAAGCATTCGACCGTGCGGAAGCACGGGTTTACGACCTAGCGGAGATACTCGCTCACCAGGGCGGAGGCGAGCTCGTCCGCGACACGCTGGCCGACGTTGAATCTCGTGCCCGGATCGCCGTGACCGGAGGCGGACGAAGGCTCCCGTTCGACGTGCTCGTGGTGGCCACCGGCGCCGTCCCCCGGGCTCCGTTCCCGGGCGCCTTCACGTTCCGCGGCCGCAGCGACGTGCCCGTTCTACGTGGTCTGCTGCATGACCTCACCACGGGCCAGGCGGGATCGGTGGCGCTCGCGCTCCCATCGCAGCGAGTGTGGCCGCTACCCCTGTACGAGCTCGCGCTCATGACCGCAGGCCACCTGAACGAGCACGGGGCCGGTGACGCAAACGTCACGCTGGTTACCCCGGAGGAGGAGCCGCTCGAGCTGTTCGGTCCCGCCGCCGCCGACGCCGTGCGTCCGCTGCTCACCTCCCGAGGCATCACGCTTCGAACCTCATCGCTGCCCGCCACGGTGCGTGGCCACAAGCTGCTGCTCGTCGGAGGAGCGGAGGTGTTCGTCGACCGTGTGATCACCCTGCCCGTGCTCGAGGGACCCAAGCAGTCCGGACTCCCCCATGACGAGAACGGCTTCGTGCCGGTCGACAAGTTCGGGCGCGTCGGTGGTCTCGAGCATGTCTACGCCGCCGGGGACATCACGGCATTCCCGCTCAAACAAGGTGGCCTCGCTGCTCAACAGGCAGACGCCGTGGTCGAGTCGATCGCAGCCCTTGCCGGCGCCGACATCACGCCAAGGCCGTTCCGACCCGTGCTGCGCGGACTGCTGCTGACCGGTGGTGCCCCCCTCTACCTGCGCGCCGAACCACAGCGCTTACAGCACGAGGCCACGGTGGCGATCGAGGCTCCGTCTGCTTATCGGCCCACGCGCGACGCCTCCGCCGCAGCCGGACAGGCGCTCTGGTGGCCACCCGCGAAGATCGCCGGCCGCTACCTGGCCCCGTATCTCGCCACGGCCCGGCCGTCGCTGCTCACTGCCAGCATGCTTACCGACCGGGTCCCGGTGCCCGGACCGCCGGTTTCCGATGAAGAGCATCACGACGCGCTCGCGCTCGCGTTGCTGCTCGCGGACTGCGATGCCCGCTGGGGCGACTACCCGTCCGCGCTCAACGCGCTCGACGCAGCGGAAGCGCTGCAAGGCGCGCTCCCACCCGAATACGAAGCCAAGCGGCGCGAGTGGCACGCCCACGAACGGCTCGCGATCCACTGACTGGTCAGGAGGCTTCCATGAAGGTTCTCGTCACCGCCGCCAGCCGCCACGACGGCACCCGCGAGATCGCCGAGGCGATCGCAGCCGGGCTCGCCGATCGTGGTGTGGACGCAGAGGCAGTCCCGGTCGGAGAGGTCACGAGCCTCGACCCGTACGCGGCGGTCGTGCTCGGCAGCGCCGTCTACATGGGTAGATGGCTCGGCGAGGCGCGCGGCTTCGCCCAGTTCCACGCCTCGGCGTTGTGCACGATGCCTGTATGGCTCTTCAGCTCCGGCCCGGTCGGGCCGGCCGGGCACCGGATCCCGCCCGGCACGCCTTCGGACATCCCCGTGCTGCTCAGGTTGACTCGGGCCACCGGACACAGAACCTTCCCCGGCCGGCTCGAGATGAAGCGCCTGGATTTCGCCGAGCGGGCTATCGCCCGGACGATCCACGCGCCCGAGGGAGACGAACGCAACTGGGACGCGATCGATCGGTTCGCCGGCGAGATCGCGGGCCAGCTCCTTCATGACTGCGTGCACGTCTAGCTTGATGCGGCGGTGGTTCGAAGACAGCGGGCGGTGGTTCGAAGACGGCGGGCGGGCCTGACGACGGACGCGCCGTTGGCGTCAGGCCCGGAGTGCGTCACTTAAGGCGCGTCCAACGCTCGAGTTGAGCCTCCATGCCCCGCTCGATCCGCCGTTTGCGCTCTGTATCGAGGAGCTTCGAAACGCGGTTGCGCCGCTCGTTGCGGAGGCGAAGATCCCGAAATACGATCGCCTGGCTCCCGCTCGATGCTCGTCGATAATCGCGCATGCGAAGAGGGTAGGACCGCCGGGCGAGCAGTGCATCGGGCGCAATCCCTGAAACCGGCCAGTAGTTAGCCGCGGACCACAGGCACCTGCGCGATCTTGGATTAGGTGCCGCGCGCGTCGGTCGTCGTTACGTAGTTTTCCGCACGGCTCTGTGGGCGCAGGCGGATGAGACAGCTACCCGGCTGGCCCAGACTGACCGCATGAGCCACGGCACCGTCCGGTCCTCTGGTGGGATCGCGCAAAGGAGGATCCATGTCTGAAGCAGTCATCGTTGACGCAATCCGGACCCCCATCGGCAGGGCAATGCGAGGGACGCTGCGGGACCTACGTGCCGACGACCTCGCCGCAATTCCGCTGCGCGCGCTCGTCGAGCGCAACCCGGAAGTCGACTTCCGCGAGACGAACGACGTGATGATGGGCTGTGGCTTCCCCGACCACGAGCAGGGCTACAACGTCGCCCGCAACGCAGCCCTGCTGGCGGGAATCGACCACCACGTCCCGGCGGTCACGGTGAACCGCTTCTGCGCATCGTCGTTGCAGACGATCCGCATGGCGTTCCACGCGATCAAGGCCGGCGAAGGCGACCAGTACATCGCGGCTGGCGTCGAATGCACGTCACGCGGCGCCGGCATGACGCTTCCGGTCATGAACCCGCGTATCGATGGGTCGAACGGCACCAGCTACAACGTCTACATCCCGATGGGGCTGACCGCCGAGAACGTGGCCGAGCGTTACAACGTCAGCCGAGAGGCCCAGGACGAGTGGGCGGTGCTGTCTCAGCAGCGCGCGTGCGCGGCGCGCGAGAGCGGCCAGTTCGATTCCGAGATCGTGGGGGTGGACGTACCCGAGACCCACGACGCCGGCGGTGATGTCATCGCCGCACACACGGTCACCAAGGACGACGGGCCGCGGGCGGGCACGACGATGGAGACGCTGGCGAAGCTCAAGCCCGCGTTCAAGCCAGGCGGCAGCGTGACCGCGGGCAACTCATGCCCGCTCAACGACGGAGCCGCCGCCGTTCTGGTGATGTCCGAGGAGAAGGCCCGCGAGCGCGGCCTCAAGCCGCGGGCGCGGATCGTGGCCTCCGCGGTGGCGGCGGTCCGTCCTGAGTTCATGGGCCTCGCGCCGATCCCCGCGGTCAAGGCGGTGCTGAAGCAGGCCGGACTGACGATCGACGACATCGACGCCGTCGAGCTCAACGAGGCGTTCGCCGCGCAGGTAGTGCCGTGCCGCGACGAGCTCGGCATCGATACGGAGAAGCTCAACATCAACGGCGGCGCGATCGCGCTCGGTCACCCGTTCGGGATGACCGGGGCGCGGATCATGACCACACTGCTCAACAACCTCGACTCGATGGGCGGCAGGTACGGCCTCGAGTCGATGTGCGTGGCCGGCGGGAATGGCCAGGCAATGATCGTCGAGCGGCTCCACTAGAACGGAAAGGGACGCACCATGGCAACCACAGACCCCAAGACTCAGACCGCAGGGCGGGACCGCGATCTCACCGGACGGGTCGCGCTGGTCACCGGAGGCACCCGGGGGATTGGCGCGGCGATCTGCCACGCGCTCGCCGGAGACGGCGCGGCCGTCGCGGCCGGCTACTCCTCGAATCAGGCGCGCGCCGACGAGCTGCGCCAGGCCGTCGAGGCCGAGGGCGGCACGCTCTCGCTGCATCAGGGCAACATCGGCGACGCGGAGGACTGCGAGCGCGTAGTCAAAGAGGTGATCAAGCAGCACGGCCGGCTGGACATCCTCGTCAACAACGCGGGCATCACGGTCGACAAACCGGTTTCGAAGATGTCCGCGACCGACTGGGACAAGGTGCTGAAGGTGGACCTGTCGGGGGCGTTCTACATGTCAAAGCCGGCACTCCAGCATATGCTCGGGCGCGGCTCGGGGCGGATCATCAGCATCTCGTCGGTGGCGGCCGAAACGGGTAACATCGGCCAGGCGAACTACACGGCGTCGAAGTCCGGCCTGTTCGGGCTCACGAAGACGCTCGCCCGCGAAGCGGCGTTCACGCTTCGGATGGCCGGCAAGCTCGAGAAGGGACTCGGGCTCACGGTCAACTGCGTGACCCCCGGCCTGATCGAGACCGACATGGTCGTCACAATCCCTCCATTCATGGTGGCGGACTTCGTGGAGCGGATCCCGGTACACCGGATGGGACAGCCAGAGGAAATTGCACGCGTTGTCTGCTTCCTCGCCCAGGATGCCTCGGGTTACATCACCGGGCAGATCTGGGACGTCGACGGCGGACTCAACATGTGATCGAGCTTCTTGTTCGACGAACGATCAAGAGAGAGGAGACTAACCAGCGTGGCCACCAACGTTTCAGAGAAAGAGGCTCGCGACGTCGTCGAGGCGGCGCGAGAGACCGAATGGAAGCTGCCGAGCTTCGGCAAGCAGCTGTTCCTGGGCGATTTCCGCCTCGATCTGATCCACCCGCAGCCGCGGCTGGAGCCCGAGGCGATCGAGAAGGGCGAGCGCTTCCTCGGCGAGCTGCGGGCGGTGCTCACGGAGCTGGCTGATCCGCTGGAGATCGAGCGCGACGCGAAGATCCCCGATCGGGTGATCGATGGCCTGAAGAAGATCGGCGCGCTCGGGATGAAGGTCCCGCCCGAGTACGGTGGCCTGGGGCTCTCCCAGGTCTACTACGCCAAGGCGCTGGGGGTCACCGGCAACTATCACGCGGCGATCACCACCCTCATGAGCGCGCACCAGTCGATCGGCGTCGCCGAGCCGCTGCGGATGTTCGGCTCAGAAGAGCAGAAGCGCAAGTGGCTGCCGCTGGTCGCCAAGGATCACATCAGCGCCTTTCTGCTGACCGAGCCTGGCGTCGGCTCCGATCCGGCCCGGATGGCCTCGACCGCGGTGCCGGTCAACCCTGAGCACGCCGCTGCGCCGGTCGATGACGACATAACGGCGACGCCGGTCGAGGGCGGCTACATGGTCAACGGCCGCAAGCTGTGGGCGACGAACGGGACGGTTGCCGACATCGTCGTGGTGATGGCGAAGGTGCCCAGGAGCGACGGGCACCGCGGTGGGATCACGGCGTTCGTGCTGCCCTACAAGACGGAGGGCGTCACGATTCTGCACCGCAACGCGTTCATGGGGCTGCACGGGATAGAGAACTCGGTGACGATCCTCAAGGACGTGTTCGTCCCCGAGGAGAACCGGATCGCCCGCGAGGGCGACGGCCTGCGGATCGCGCTCAGCACGCTGAACACGGGGCGCCTGGCACTTATGGCGATCGCGGCCAGTGCCTCCAGGTGGGCGACCAAGGTCGCGCGCGAATGGTCGCTCGAACGGGTGCAATGGGGCCGTCCGATCGGCAAGCACGACGCGGTGGCGCAGAAGCTGGCGTTCATCGCCGGCAGCGCGTTCGGCCTCGAGGCGATGCTCGACGTCGCGGCGCGCCTGGCCGACAACAAGCGCAACGACATCCGGATCGAAGCCGCGCTGTGCAAGGCGTACGGATCGGAGCTCTCATGGAAGGTGATTGACGAGCTGATGCAGGTTCGCGGCGGCCGCGGCTACGAAACCGCGGAGTCGTTGAAGGCACGCGGCGAGAAGCCCGTGCCGGTGGAGCAGGTCATGCGGGACATGCGCGTGAACCGCATCTTCGAAGGCTCGACCGAAATCATGCACCTGCTGATCGCGCGAGAGGCGGTCGATACCCACCTCCAGGCCGCCGGCGGGCTGCTGATGGGCGACGGCGACGTCAAGGCGAAGGCCGACGCGGCGGTGAAGGCCGGGCTGTTCTATGGCAAGTGGCTGCCGCAGCTCGCCGTCGGCAAGGGCCAGAACCCCCGCGCCTACGAGGAGTTCGGGCCGACGGCCAGCTACCTGCGCTACGTCGAGCGTGCCTCGCGCAAGCTCGCGCGCGAGACCTTCTACGGAATGGCGCGCTGGCAGGCGAAGCTCGAGAACAAGCAGACGTTCCTCGGGCGCATCGTCGACATCGGCGCTGAGCTGTTCGCGATCTCCGCGACCGTCGTCTATGCCGACACCGTCGGGCGCGAGCACCCGGAGCGCAAGGCCGAGGCGATCGAGCTCGCACAGCTGTTCTGCTCGATGGCCAAGCGCCGGGCCGACTCATTGTTCGGAGAGCTCTGGGCCAACGACGACGACGACCGGTATCGCGCTGCGCAGAACCTACTGGACGGCCGCTACGCGTGGCTCGAGGAAGGAATCCTTGACCCGGCCGGCGACGGTCCAATGATGCCCCCGCTCGACTAGGAAAGGGAACTACATGGCCACGGCAATCAAAGAGCCGCCCGCCCCGACGGACGCTGAGTGGGCTGAACGGCTGGACGGCTTCGTGCAGCGTGCGCAGGATGCCTCCAAGGCGCTGCGCGAGCTCGATCAGGAGGCGGTCGACCGGATCGTCTGGGCGATGACGGTCGCGGGGCTCGAGAACGCGGTCGAGCTGGCAGAGCTGGCGATGGAGGAGACCCAGTTCGGCGTGTTCGAGGACAAGGTGCTCAAGAACTACATCGCCACCGAGTTCCTGTATGACTACCTGCGGGACAAGAAGTCGGTCGGCGTGATCGACGAGGACCGCGAGCGGGCGCTGCAATACGTCGCGGAGCCGATCGGGGTCGTGCTCGCGCTGCTGCCGATCACGAACCCGACGTCGACGACGCTGTTCAAGTCGATCGTCTGCGCCAAGACCCGGAACGCGCTGATCATGCGTCCGTCGCCGCGCGCGGTGCGATGCTGTGGCCGGGCCGGTGAGCTGCTCCAGGAGGCGGGCGAGGCCGTTGGCCTGCCCCCCAACTCGCTCCAGGTGATCCCCGATCCGTCGCTCGAGGTGTCGCAGTACCTGTTCCACCACCCGGGGGTCGACTTCATCTGGACGACCGGGGGGCCGAAGGCGGTGGCGGCCGCGAACTCCGCCGGGAAGCCGTGCCTGAGCGTCGGTGCCGGCAACGCGCCGGTGTATGTGCACCGGAGCGCCGACATCCGGATGGCGGTGATGGACATCCTGATCTCGAAGACGTTCGACTCCTCGGTGATCTGCCCCTCGGAGCAGACGTGCGTGATCGACGATCAGATCTACGATCAGATGATCGCGGAGTTCCTGAAGATGGGCGCCCGGATGCTGACCGACAAGGAGACGGATGCGCTCGCGGCGCGTTCGTTCACCGACGAAGGCAAGATGCAGCTCGACGTGCTCGGGCAGTCGTGCGTCAACCTCGGCGGGCTGGCGGGCTTCGAGGCGGCGGACGCCGACAAGGTGCTACTCGCCCCGCTGCCGACTGACCTCGACGCCTTCGCCGCGCACCCGTTCATCGCCGAGAAGCTGATGCCGGTGCTCGGGGTCGTGCGCTCGCCGTCGGTCGAGCACGCGCTCCGGGCCTGTGAGCTGGTCACCGAACACGGCGGCCTGGGCCACACGTCGGCCGTGTACGCAACCGACGACGACGTGATCGAGCGCTTCGCGCTCCTGATCCGCACCGGGCGGATCCTCGTCAACGCGCCGACCGCGGTCGGGGCGCTCGGCGGCGTCTACAACTCGATGACCCCCACGTTCTCGCTCGGCTGCGGCACGTGGGGCGGCTCGAACACGACCGACAACGTCAACTATCGGAATCTCTTGAACGTCAAGACAGTGTCACGCCGGCAGACGCCGCCGCAGTGGTTCCGGGTGCCCGCGGACACGTACTTCAACCCCGGGTCGCTCGACAGCCTGCGGCAGCTCGACGCCGCTCGCCCACTGATCGTCACCGACAGGTGGACCGTGGCCCGCGGGGTGGCCGAGGAAGTTCGCCACTACCTCACGGCGGGCGCCGTGCACGTGTACTCCGGGGTCGAGCCGGAGCCGACCGAGGCGCAGATCCGCGCCGGCGTGGAGCAGCTCGAGCGCGTCAACGCCGATGCGATCATCGCAGTCGGCGGCGGCTCGGTGATGGACGCCGCAAAGGCGATGCGCCTGTTCCACGAGAGCCCGCAGCTGAGCGTCCGAGAGCTCTCGCTGCCGTTCCTCGACGCGCGCAAGCGCATCGCAGAGTTCCCGCAAATCAACCACAAGGTGCGGCTGGTGGCGATCCCTACGACGTCCGGCACGGGCTCGGAGGTCTCGCCGGCCGCGGTGCTGACCGTGGGGCAGCGCAAGGTCACGCTGGTCGATTACTCGCTCGTCCCCGACATGGCGATCGTCGACCCGCATCTCACGCTGACGATGCCGAAGGAGATCACGGCCGACACCGGAATCGACGCGTTGACGCACGCGCTCGAGGCGGCGGTCTCGATCTTCGCCTCGCCGTTCACCGACGCGTTCTGCGTGCAGGCGGCCAACCTGATCTTCACGGCGCTGCCGCGTGCCTATCGCGACGGCTCGGACCTCGAGGCGCGCACCGCGATGCACAACGCCGCGACGATCGCGGGATTGGCGTTCTCGAACGCGTTCGTCGGGCTCAACCACGCACTGGCACATCCGATCGGGGCGCGGTTCGGGATTGCCCACGGTCGCGCGAACGCGATCTTCCTGCCGCACGTGCTGCGCTACAACGCGTCGCTGCCGAGCAAGTTCATGCCGGCGCCCGGCTATTCCGCCTACGTCGCACCCGAGAAGTATGCGGAGATCGGGCGGATCGTCGGTTTCGGCGGCCACACCGAGGAGGAGCGGCGCGAGCGGCTGTTCGCCCACGTGGACGAGTTGCTGGCCGAGGTCGGCGAGCCGCGTTCGCTGGCTGACTGTGGCGTCAAGCGCGAGGACTTCGAGCAGGCGCTGCCCGAGCTCGCGAAGGCGGCGTTCGCGGATCCGAGCATACGCACCAACCCGCGGATCCCGATGATCCGCGAGGTCATCCAGCTGCTCGAGGCGGGCTACTCCGGCGGGGCTTGACGGCAGCTCGTCGCAGTTCGCCGGCCACCGAGGCCTCAATGGTCCAGCGTGAGTTCTCACGCCTGGCGATCGCGGGTCGCGGCGAACCGGCGATAAGGGTCATCCATGCCGTGCGCGAGCTCAACCACGGTCGGGCAGATCCCGTCCGCCTGATCGCTCTGCACACCGACGCCGAGGGCGACGCACTATTCGTCAACCACGCAGACGAGGCGGTGTGCGTCGGTTTCGGCCCGGCCGAACTGGAGCGTGCGCTGCGCGACGCGGGCGCCGACGCGGCGTGGGCCGGGTCGGGGCCGGTGGCCGAGCCGCCGGACGTTGCGGAGCTCTGCGAGCGCCTCGGGCTCGTCTTCGTCGGTCCCGATCTTGCGGCGTTGCGACGCACGGCCACGATCGCCGCCAAGCAGCAGTACGCCCCAGTCGCGCCGTCGAAGCCGTTCGGAGGAGCGCGCTGCCTGACCGTGCCGATCGTCGCCGATTCCCATGGCGCGGTGTGGCCGCTCGGAGTCTGCGACCACTCGTGTCAGCGGCGCGGGCAGACGACGCTCGCCGAATCCTCGAGCCCGGCCCTCGTCGCAGATCAGGAGCGAGAGATCATGAACGCGGCGAAGCGGCTGGCGCTGGACGGCGGATACCGTGGCGCGGGAACGGTCGACTTCCTCTATGACCCCGAGGCGCGTCGCTGCTATGTCGTCGGGGTGCGCGCGTGGCTCGAGCACGCGGTCACGGAAGCGGTCACCGGGCTCGATCTGGTCAAGCTTCAGCTTCACGTTGCGGCGGGTGGACGCCTCGAGGGCGACCCGCCGCTGCCGATCGGGCACGCAATCGAGGCACGCCTGTGCGCCGAGGATCCGGCGCCTGGGTTCGTACCGACTCCAGCGCGGCTTGCGCACCTACGGCTTCCGACCGGGCCCGGCCTCCGGGTCGACACCGGCGTGATCGAGGGCGACGGCATTCCTGCCGAGCTCGACCCGATGATCTGCAAGCTGATCGCGTGGGGCGGCGACCGGCCCGAGGCGCTCGCGCGCCTACACCGCGCGCTCGGTGACACCGTCGCGATCCTCGACGGGGGGACGACAAACCAAGGCTCCCTGCTCGCGCTGCTCGACCATCCGAAGTTACGCGCCGGTGAGGTCGACACCGGCTGGCTCGACCGACTGTCGGTGACCGGAAGCACGCTGCCGGCGCGCCACGGCGACCTGGCGCTGCTGCAGGCGGCGATCGAGCTCTGCGACCAGGACGCGGCAGACGATCGAGCTCGCTTCTACGCATTCGCTCGCGGCGGACGGCCCCAGGCGGCGGGCGCGCTGTCTCGCACTTACGAGCTGCGCCACCGCGGAGAGTCCTACCGGCTCGCCGTCTCGCAAACCGCGCCCGACCGCTACCGAGTGGCGGTCGATCGACTGTCGATCGAGCTCGTCGTCCGCCGGCTCGGCCCGCACGAGCGCCGCCTCGAGCTACTCGGCCGGACCCACCGGACGCTGACCTCGAGCCAGGGCGACGACCTCCTAATCGAGGTCGACGGCGTGCCGCATCGCATCTCCCGCGACGACGGCGGGGTCGTCCGGGCTCCGAATCCCGCGCTCGTGGTCTCGATCCCGGTGTCCCCGGGGGACATCGTCGAGGCGGGAGACGTGGTCGCGGTCGCGGAGGCGATGAAGATGGAGTCGTCGCTGGCCGCGCCGTTCCGCGGACGAGTCAAGCGAGTGCTGGTTGGTGAGAACGTCCACGTCGCCGCACAGGCACCGCTCGTCGTGCTCGAGCCGATCGAGCAACCCGCGCCGGCGAAACCCGGCGAGCGCCTGTCGTTCGTGTCCCTGACGCATTCTGCGGACGTCGCCCCCGATCCCTGCCGAGAGAACCTGCGGCGGATGGAGTGGCTCGTGCTCGGTTACGACATCGACACCGCAGAGGTGCGACGGACGATCGACGACCTCCACGGCCAGTGTGCAGATCTGCTCGCGTGCGACCCGGCGCTGATCCCCGGCGAGCATCGCCTCCTCGGGATGTTCGCCGACCTGCGTGCGGTCTCACGTCCGCACCACGCAGACCAGGAGTCGGGCTCTGAACCCCTCCAGAGTCCTCAGGAGCACTTCCACGCGTGGCTGCGCTCGCTCGACGCCGACGCGGAGGGACTGCCGGCGCGGTTCACCGCCGCGCTGCAACGTGCCCTCGCCAACTACGGGATCGACAGCCTCGAGCGGACCCCCGCGCTGGAGGAGGCCTGCTACCGGCTGTTCCTCTCCCAGCAGCGCGCCGAGATCGCGCGCACCGCGATCGTGGCGATCCTAGACCGGCGACTCGAGGACGCCGATGAGCTCATCGGGCACGTGGGCGCGGAGTTCCGAGAGGTCCTCGACCGGCTCGCGATCGCGCTCGAGGGCCGGGACCCGGTCGTCGCCGACCTGGCGCACGAGGTCCGCTTCCGCTACTTCGACGAGCCCGTGATCGCGGAGGCTCGGGAGCGGGTGTATGCCGAGATCGGGCGGCAGGTCGCGGCGCTGACCAGCGAGCCCGAACGACCGGATGCAAACGAGCTGATCGGAGAAATCGTCGACTGCCCCCGTCCACTCGCGCCACAGCTGACGGTCGCGATGGGCACGGCCGGACCGGCCGCTCGCCGGCTGCTCGTAGAGGCGATGGCGCGCCGCTACTACCGGACGCGCTCGCTGACCGGATTTGAGCCCGGACAGCTGGACGGGTATGACGTGGCGCTGGCGCGCTACGTGGTCGACGGTGTCGCGCGGCTGCTCGTCACCGCGTACGTCGAGCTCGAGGACGTGACGGCGATCGCGAACGCCTTTGCCCGTCACGCCGAGACGCTGGCCCCTGGTGAGCTCGCGGTGCTCGACCTGTACGCGCAGCACCACGACCAGGCACCGGTGCGCGAGCAGACGGCAGCGCAGCTGCTGGCCGCACTCGCGCAGGTGCCGGCGCCGCCGGCGGTTCACCGCGTCGTCGTCGCGGTCGCAGAACCCCGGCGGGGCCGGGGAATGTCGGCGATCGACCTGTTCACGTTCCGGCCGGGACCGAGCGGGCTGGTCGAGGACAAGGTGCTGCGCGGCCTGCACCCGATGATGGGACATCGTCTGCGCCTGTCGCGGCTTCGCGAGTTCGAGCTCGAGCGCCTCCCGTCGGACGAGGACATCTACATGTTCCGAGGGGTCGCCCGTGCCAACGCCAAGGATGAGCGCTTGTTCGCGCTCGCCGAGGTCCGGGACCTCACCGCCGTCCACGACGAACGCGGGCGGGTCGTCGCCCTGCCGGAGCTCGAACGCGTTCTGGTGTCTGTGCTGGAGGCCATCCGTCGCTTCCAGGCCCGACGGCCGCTGCACCGTCGTCTGATGTGGAACCGCGTCGTGCTGCACGCGTGGCCGGTGATCGAGCTGCATCCCGACGAGATCCGCGCGCTGATCGAACGGCTGGCGCCCAGGGCGGCCGGGCTCGGGCTGGAGATGGTGGCGATACAAGGACGCCTCCGAGACAGCGATGGGGCCGTCCGCGACCGAATGCTCCGCTTCTTCGTGCCGACGGGTCACGACGTCGCCATGGAGGTGGACGACCGGCCGACCGAGCCGCTGCAGCCGCTCGACGAGGGAACACGGCGTATCAGCTCGGCACGTCGTCGCGGCAACCTTCACCCTGCCGAGATCGTCAGGCTGCTCGCTCCGGGTGGGGGCTACTCAGCCGCCGGCCTGCCCAGCGGCGAATTCGTCGAGCACGAGCTGAGCCAGTCCGGCGGGCTCGAGCCGGTCAGCCGGCCGCCGGGGACGAACCCGACCGGCATCGTAGTCGGCACGATCCGCAACTTCACCGAGCGCTACCCCGAGGGGATGCTCCGCGTGATCCTGCTCGGCGACCCGACGCGCGCGCTTGGATCGCTGGCCGAGCCCGAGTGCCGGCGGATCGTCGCGGCGATCGATCTCGCCGAGCAACTCGGCGTCCCGCTGGAGTGGTTCGCGCTGTCGGCCGGCGCGAAGATCGCGATGGACTCGGGTACCGAGACGATGGATTGGATCGCGGCCGGCCTGCGGCGGATCGTGCTGTTCACGCAGGCCGGCGGAGAGCTGAACGTGGTCGTCGCCGGCATCAACGTCGGGGCGCAGCCCTATTGCAACGCCGAGGCGACGATGCTGATGCACACGCGCGGGACCCTGATCATGACGCCGCAAAGCACGATGGTGCTGGCCGGCAAAGAGGCGCTCGACTATTCGGGCGGCGTGTCGGCCGAGGACAACCTCGGTATCGGGGGCTACGAGCGGATCATGGGGCCGAACGGCCAGGCGCAGTACTGGGCCGGCGACCTCGCCGATGCCTGCCGGGTGCTACTTCGCTACTACGAGCACACGTATGTCGCGCCGGGAGACCGCTTTCCGCGGCGGGCGCGCACGACAGATCCAGTCGATCGCGACGTCGGCGAGGCCCCGCATCACGCCCCCGGCTCGGCGCTGAAGCGGATCGCCGACGTGTTCTCGAACGAGTTCAACAGCGATCGGAAGCAGCCGTTTGACATCCGGTCGGTGATGAGCGCGGTGATCGACTCCGACCACCGGCCGCTCGAGCGCTGGGCGGCGATGCGCGATGCCGAGGTCGCGGTCGTATGGGACGCGCATCTGGGCGGCTGGCCGGTGTCGCTGATCGGGATCGAGTCCAGGCCGCTGCCGCGGCGAGGCGCGATCCCCGCCGACGGGCCCGAGCAATGGACCGCCGGCACGCTGTTCCCGCGCGCCGCCAAGAAGATCGCCCGCGCGCTGAACGCGGCGGCGGGGCGCAGGCCGGTGGTCGTGCTCGCGAACCTGGCCGGCTTCGACGGCTCGCCCGAGTCGCTGCGCGAGTTGGAGCTCGAGTTCGGCGCCGAGATCGCGCGTGCGGTTGTCAACTTCGACGGTCCGATCGTGTTCTGCGTCCTCTCGCGCTACCACGGCGGCGCGTTCGTGGTCTTCTCGCAGAAGCTGAATCCAAACCTCGAGACCATCGCGCTCGAAGGCGCTCGGGCCTCGGTGATCGGCGGTGCCCCGGCGGCGGCGGTCGTGTTCGCCGGTGAGGTCGAACGGGCCGCCACGGACGACGAGCGGATCCAAGCGCTGGACCAGCTGATCGCGGGGGCCGAAGGCGCGGAGCGCCAGCGCCTACGGGCCCGCAGAGGCGCGCTGTGGGACGAGGTGCTGGCGGAGAAGAGGCGAGCGTTCGCCGATCGGTTCGACCGGGTTCACAGCATCGAGCGCGCTGTTCGGATGGGCTCGGTGAAGAGCATCATCGAACTGGCGTCGCTGCGGAGCTCTTTGGTCGACGCCGTCGAGCGAGGGATCGTCCGCGCTCAGGGCTCATACGACGCGGGGCTTCAGATGACGACCGGTTCGACGGTGCCGTCTTCGTGGACGAGCACGCCGCCGTAGCGGGCCCGGAGCAGCGCCGCGCCCGCCGCCGGTCCTGACAGCAGCGCGGCCTTGGCCAAGGCCTCGGCCTCGAGCGCGGTAGGGGCGAGCGCCGTGGCTGCGACCAATCCCGTCCACGCGGGGGTCCCGGTGGCGGGGTCGATCAGGTGGTGGGCGAACTCGCCCCCGTCGCGTTCCCACAATCGCGCGTCGATGCCGGACGTCGCCACACCGCCGGCGTGCACGCGGAACGTGTGGGCGACCCCACCGGTCAGCGGATGGCGGACGCGCACCTCCCATGGCGCTCCGGGGCCGGCCGCGACACGAAGGTCGCCGCCACAGTCGACGGCGCAGCGCCCATGAGGCTCGAGTTGCGAGGCGACGAGGTCCGCCGCCCATCCCTTGACCGTGCCGCCAAGATCGAGCTCGAGGCCCGGCGGTCGGGAGATCACGCCTTCGGCCTCGTCGACCTCAACCGCTTGCCAGGCGGCCGCCGGGTCGCGGCGGGCCGGACGGCGCGGCGGCGCGGCGGCGAGCGCGCGTAGTAGTGACGGAGGCCGGACATGCGCGCGGGACTCGCGGTAGCCGGCGCGGCGCAGCGCCCCGATCAGCGTCGGGTCCACGAGGCCGCCGCTCAGGGACGCCGCACGCAACGCGGCCGCGACCGCCGCCCGCAGGATCGGCGCCGCGGGAACGCGGGCGCGCGGGTCGGCATTCAGGCGCGAGAGGTCGCTGCTCGCATCAAAGCGCGACAGCCGGCGGTCGATCTCGGCGAACTCCGAGGCCAAGTCGACCCCGCCGTCGCGGTCGCGCACGACCCGCGCTACGGTGCCCATTGTCGGGAAGCTGTCGTCGAGCACGCGTGCCCTCGCGCCGGGATGTCAGTCGTCCGCTGTGTCCCGACCGGGCGGCGCGGCGGACGTCGGCCCCATGTCGGCGCCAAACTCCTGTTGCAGCGCCGCGATCTGCCCGGGACTGGACTGTGTAGTCACGGGCGGAGGCGGCGGAGGCGGGTTCCGCACCGATCTCCGGCGACGGACGAGCCCACCGACACCGCCGGCCGCGGCGGCCGCGACCAGCGTCCAACGCGCCGGTGAGAATCGGATGCCCCGCGTCATCGAGCGAGTTTACGTCTGAGGCCGGGCCGCGCGTGAGAGTGCGGGACCGAACCGCCGGTGCGGAGAAATACGCAGTCAGAGTCGCGGGCCCTGACGTCGGGCTCCGGCACCCCATCCGTCCCGTCCGGACACGGGGTCCGGACCGGACGAGCGGCAGCGGCTGCGGAGAACTACCGACGCCAAAGCGGAGGTATCCGGGATGGCCTGACGCCCGCGAGGCCATAGGGTCGATCGGCGGTGTTGCCCAACCTGGGAGAAGATGTGAGATGACGACGCAAGTAGCAACCGGCAGCGGCAAGAAGGCGGCCGCTCGGACTCACAAGTGGGTGTACGACTTCGCCGAGGGCTCGCGCGAGATGCGCGATCTCCTGGGTGGCAAGGGCGCGGGCATCGCCGAGATGACGCGCGTGCTCGGCCCGGAGCTGGTGCCCGCCGGCTTCACGATCACGACCGAGGCGTGCGTGGCGTACATGCGCTCCGGAGGCGTGTGGCCGAAGGGGCTCGACGTGCAGGTCGATGAGGCACTCGCGCGGCTGGAAGACCTGGCCGGCAAGCGGCTTGGCGACCCCGCGGATCCGCTGCTCGTCTCGGTTCGGTCGGGAGCGCGCGTCTCGATGCCTGGGATGATGGACACCGTGCTCAACCTGGGGCTGAACGACGAGTCGGCGGCGGGCCTGGCTTCCCGCACCGGAGATGAGCGCTTCGCGGCGGACTGCTTCCGGCGCCTGGTGCAGATGTTCGGCAACGTCGTGCGTGGCGTCCCCGGAGAGCGGTTCGAGGACGAGATCGGGCGCGTCAAGCGAGAGCGTGGCGTGAAGCTCGACACCGAGTTCGATGCTGCTGCGCTGCGCGAGCTGACCGACAGCTTCAGGTCGTTCTTCGACTTCCCCACCGACGTCAAGCAGCAGCTCACCGAGTCGATCCGCGCGGTGTTCGACTCGTGGATGGGCGAGCGAGCGGTGCAGTACCGGCGGATCAATCGCCTCCCCGACGACTGGGGAACAGCGGTGAGCATCCAGCAGATGGTGTACGGGAACAAGGGCCAGACGTCCTGCTCCGGGGTGGCCTTCAGCCGCGACGAGGTAACCGGCGGGCAGCAGCCTTCGGGCGACTTCCTGGTCAATGCACAAGGCGAGGATGTCGTCTCCGGTGTCCGGACGCCGCTCGACATCTCGGAGTTCCACGAGTGGATGCCGGAGATCTCAGACCGGTTGAAGGAGATCCTGCGCAAGCTCGAGGCCCACTACAAGGATATGCAGGACACCGAGTTCACGGTCGAGGAGGGCCGGCTGTTCATGCTCCAGACCAGGGGCGCGAAGCGGCCGGCGCAAGCGGCGGTCCGGTTCGCGGTCGACGCGTTCGAGGAACGCCTGTTGAGCAAGGCCGAGGCGGTCGCGACGATCGACGCAGGAGCGCTCGAGGCGCTCCTGCACCCCTCGTTCGACACGACGGCGCGCTACACCGCGCTCGCGCACGGGGTCGCCGCCTCGCCGGGCGCGGCCAAGGGCACGATCGTGTTCACCGCGCCGGAGGCGGTCGCGCAGGCGGCCGAGGGGAAGGCGGTAATCCTGGTCCGGCCGTTCACCGAGGCCGACGACGTCGCGGGCTTCCACGCCGCCGTCGGGATCCTCACCTCGGAGGGAGGCAAGGCCTCGCACGCGGCCCTCGTGGCGCGCGGCATGGGCCGTCCCGCGGTGACCGGTGCTGCCGCGGTCGAGGTCGATCTGAAGCGGGGTGAAGTGCGGATCGGCGAGCTCGTCCTCCATGGCGGCGACTTCATCGCGATCGACGGCACGACGGGCGCGATCACCACCGACGACGTTCCGCTGGTCGAGGCCCACATCGACGCCCGGTTCGAGACCGTCCTGCGCTGGGCGGACGAGCTGCGTCAGGTCGGCGTGCGGGCGAATGCCGACACGCCCGAGGACGCTACCCGCGCGCACCGCTTCGGCGCCGAGGGGATCGGGCTGTGCCGCACCGAGCACATGTTCATGGCCGCTGATCGGCAGCCGAAGATGCGGGCGATGATCATGGCCAACGACGAGGCGGGCCAGAAGGCCGCGCTGGATGAGCTGCTCCCGCTCCAACAGAGCGACTTCGAGGGTCTGTTCGAGGCGATGGCCGGATGGCCGGTCACGATCCGCCTGCTCGACCCGCCCCTGCACGAGTTCCTGCCCGACCGGTTCGAATTGCACGAGGAGATCGTGCGAGCGCGGATCGATCGCAGCGCGCGCCTGGGATTTCTCGAGAGCGAGTTCGACCGGGTGCGTTCGCTCGAGGAGACCAATCCGATGCTCGGAACCCGCGGGGTCCGGCTCGGTGTGATGCAGCCGGAGGTGTACGAGATGCAGGTGCGAGCGATCGCCCGAGCCTGGGTGGCGGTGCACGAGCGGACCGGGCGCGGGCCGCACCTCGAGATCATGATTCCGCTCGTGGCCTACGAGCGGGAACTCGAGCTGGTCAAGAACCGCGTGGTGTCGGTGGCCGAGGCGGAAGGGCTGACGCTCGGGACCGACTTCAGCGTCGGGACGATGATCGAGCTCCCGCGGGCCTGCTTCATCGCCGGTCAGATCGCCCGTCACGCCGACTTCTTCTCGTTCGGCACGAACGATCTCACGCAGTGCGCGCTCGGCTTCTCTCGGGACGACATCGAGGGCCGGATCATCCCCCGCTACGTCGACGAGAAGATCGTCGACGGCTCGCCGTTCTCGAGCCTCGACCAGGCCGGGGTGGGCGAGCTGGTCCGGATCGCGGTGGAGCGAGGACGGCGTGAACGGCCTGAGCTCGAGCTCGGTGTATGCGGTGAGCACGGCGGAGATCCCGAGTCGATTCGTTTCTTCCACGACGCGGGACTCGATTACGTCAGCTGCTCGCCGTTCCGTCTCCCGATCGCGCGGGTGGCCGCCGCCCAGGCGGCAATCGCCGCTCCGCGGGAGCCGCGAGAGGCCTAACTGATCATGGCTACCAAACCTGTGCAGCGTTCCGAGCGCCGGGCGGGGCCCGCGCACGCCCGCTCGGCCACAGACATCACGCCGTTGGCCGATCTGGCCCACGGACGCTCGCGGACCGGCGCCGTGCGCGGCGAGCGGCCGGTGTACGTCGATCTGCTGCCACCCTGCAACGCCGGCTGCCCCGCCGGGGAGAACATCCAGGGCTGGATGGCGCACGTCAAGGTCGGCGAGCACGAGCAGGCGTGGCGCCTGCTGACCGCCGAGAACCCGTTCCCCGCGATCCACGGCCGGGTCTGTTACCACCCGTGTGAGAGCGTGTGCAATCGTGCCGAGCTCGACAGCGCGATATCGATTCACGCCGTCGAGCGGTTCCTCGGTGATCTGGCACTCGAGCGGGGCTGGCGGTTCGATCCGCCACCGGTGCGCAGCGGCAAGCGCGTGCTCGTGATCGGCGCGGGTCCGAGCGGCCTTTCGGCGGCCTACCATCTGGCGCGCCTCGGCCATGAGGTCGAGATTCGCGACGCGGGCCCCGAGCCCGGCGGAATGATGCGCTACGGGATCCCCGCCTACCGGATGCCGCGGGACGTGATGGGCGCAGAGGTCGATCGGATCGCGGCGCTCGGTGTGCGCTTCACCAGCGACCACTGGGTCGAGGACCTCGAGGCCGAGCGCCGCGAGGGCGCCTTCGATGCCGTGTTCGTGGCGGTCGGCGCACACCTGTCGAAACGGGTGGACATCCCCGCTGCCGATGCCGGGCACGTCGTCGATGCCGTGTCGTTCCTGCGCGGCGTCGCGGCCGGCCAACAGCCGGTGATCGGACGCCGCGTGGCTGTCTATGGGGGCGGGAACACGGCGATGGATGCAGCACGAGTCGCCCGGCGGATGGGCGCGGAAGAAGCGCTGATCGTCTACCGACGGACGCGCGCCCAGATGCCTGCCCACGAGGACGAGGCGGCTGATGCCGAGCGGGAGGGGGTGCGGATCAACTGGCTGCGCACGATCAAGGCGATGGAGGGTTCCGAGCTCCAGGTCGAGGTGATGGAGCTCGACGAGACCGGCTACCCACAGCCCACCGGACGCTTCGAGACCCTGGCTGCCGACACCGTGATCCTGGCGCTGGGCCAGGAAAGCGATACCGACTTCCTGCGCGCCGTCCCCGGCGTGGAGTTCGACCGTGACGGGACGGTACGCGTGTCCCGCTCGCTGATGACCGGCTGTCCGGGTGTGTTCGCCGGCGGCGACATGGTGCCATCGGAGCGCACCGTGACAATCGGCGTCGGGCACGGCAAGCGAGCCGCGCGCGAGATCGATGCATGGCTGCGCGAGTCGCGATATCCCCGCCCGCCGAAGCATCCCCAGGCGGAGTTCGAGCTCCTGAACCTGTGGTACTTCGGCGATCACCCGACTCGCCTTCAGCCGGAGCTGGCGCCCGAGCAACGACTCGGCGGATTCGACGAGGTGGTCGGCGGTCTCTCGCCCGAGGAGGCAGTGTTCGAGGCCCGTCGGTGTCTGTCGTGCGGCAACTGCATCGAGTGCGACGGCTGTCTCGGCGCCTGCCCCGAGGACGCGGTGATCAAGCTCGGGCCGGGCCTGCGTTACAGCTTCGACTACGACCGGTGCACCGGATGTCGGGCGTGTTTCGAGCAGTGCCCGGTGCACTCGATCGAAATGGTGCCCGAGCAGGCGCCGGATCCCGACAATGCGTTCGTCGCGCCCGTCAACCCGATCGAGGGGAGGCCCTGATGCGTGCCACGGTCGACGGCAACGAAGCCACAGCGTGGGTGGCGTTCCGCTGCAGCGAGGTCTGCTGCATCTTCCCGATCACCCCCTCCTCGCCGATGGCCGAGTTCGCCGACGAGTGGTCGAGCAAGGGGCGGACGAACCTGTGGGGGACGGTGCCGGCGGTCATCGAGATGCAGAGCGAGGCCGGCGCCGCCGGAGCCCTCCACGGCACGCTCCAGGGCGGGGCGCTCGGGACGACCTTCACGGCCTCGCAGGGGCTGCTGCTGATGATCCCGAACATGTACAAGATCGCCGGGGAGCTGACGTCGGCGGTGATGCACGTGGCCGCTCGCTCGCTGGCGGCGCAGGGGCTGTCGATCTTCGGTGACCACTCCGACGTGATGGCGGTCCGTCAGACCGGTTTCGCGCTTCTGGCCGCGGCCTCGGTGCAGGAGGCGCACGACTTGGCGCTCGTTGCTCACGCCGCGACGCTCGAGACACGGGTCCCGTTCGTACATTTCTTCGACGGCTTCCGCACCTCGCACGAGCTGCAGACGATCGAGATGCTCGACGACGAGGACGTCCGAGCGGTGATCTCCGACGAGCTGGTCCGGGCCCACCGCGCCCGCGGGCTGTCGCCCGAGCGGCCGTTCATCCGCGGCACCGCGCAGAACCCGGACATCTACTTCCAGGCGCGCGAGACCGTCAACCCGTTCTATGCGCGGGTGCCCGGCGTCGTGCAGAGCATGATGGACCGCCTGGCCGAGCGGACCGGTCGCCGCTACGGCCTCGTGGATTACAGCGGGCATCCCGAGGCCGAGCGAGTGGTCGTGGTGATGGGCTCGGGTGGCGAGACCGCGCGCGAGACGGTCGCGTTCCTCCAGACGCAGGGCGAGCGGGTGGGCGTCGCACAGATCAGGCTGTACAGGCCGTTCCCCGCGCGCGAGCTCGCTCGCGCGCTTCCTCAGAGCGTCACGGGAGTCGCCGTGCTCGACCGCACGAAGGAGCCGGGATCGTTTGGAGAGCCGCTGTTCCTCGACGTGCTCGCAGCGTTGCACGAAGCCCATGGTGACGGGGAGCGTGAGGCGATGCCGACGGTCATCGGCGGTCGCTACGGCCTGTCCTCGAAGGAGTTCACCCCGGGGATGGTCGCCGGCGTGTTCGACGAGCTTGCGCGCAAGCGGCCCAAGCGACGCTTCACGATCGGGATCAACGACGACGTGTCCCAAACGAGCCTGACTTACGACCCATCGTTCGACATAGAGCCCAAGGAGACGGTTCGCGCCGTGTTCTTCGGCCTCGGTTCGGACGGCACGGTCGGCGCCAACAAGAACACGATCAAGATCCTCGGGGATGCGGCGAACCTGCACGCGCAGGGCTACTTCGTCTACGACTCCAAGAAGTCCGGATCGCAGACCGTGTCGCACCTGCGGTTCGGACCACAGTCGATCCGCGCCCCGTATCTCGTGTCCGCGGCGAGCTTCGTCGGATGCCACCAGTTCCGCCTGATCGAGCGCTCCGAGGTTCTCGATCGCGCCGCCCACGGCGCGACGCTGTTGCTCAACTGTCCGCAGGACCCGGATCAGGTCTGGGACGCCCTGTCGCGTGACGTGCAGGAGAAGATCATCGACAAGGAGATCAGGCTTTACGCGATCGACGCCGGGAAGATCGCGCGGGACGCGGGACTGGCGGGGCGGACGAACACCGTCCTGCAGACGTGCTTCTTCGCGATCTCCGGTGTGATGGAGCGCGAGCAGGCGATCGAGTCGATCAAGGCGTCGATCCGGAAGACCTACGGCAAGCGCGGCGAGGAGGTGGTCAGCCGCAACATCGAGGCGGTCGACCGATCGGTCGCCGCGCTGCACCAGATACCCGTTCCCGATCGAGCCTCCTCCACCTGGGAGGCCCCGGCGCTCGTGCCCGCGAACGCACCCGAGTTCGTCCGGACGGTGACCGCGGCGATGATGGCCGGCCACGGGGATGAGCTACCCGTCAGCGCGCTGCCGGTCGACGGCACGTACCCGAGCGGCACGACCAAGTACGAGAAGCGCAACGTCTCCGACCTGGTCGCAGTCTGGGATTCGGAATTGTGCATCCAGTGCGGCAACTGCAGCTTCGTCTGCCCGCACAGCGTGATCCGGTCCCGCTACTACGAGCCGGACCGTCTGGGAGGCGCCCCGGAGAGCTTCCCGACGGCGCCGCTCAACGGGGCTGGGCTCCCGGATGTCCGCTACACGCTCCAGGTGTACGTCGAGGACTGCACCGGATGCGGGCTGTGCGTCGAGGCGTGTCCGGTGTCCGCGGCCAATGAGCCGGGCCACAAAGCCATCAACCTCGACGCCCGGGAGCCGCTGGTCGAGAGCGAGCGCGAGAACATCGCCTTCTTCGAGCAGCTGCCGGTGAACGATCGCACACGCGTCGACTTCGGCACCGTGCGCGGGACGCAGTTCCTCGAGCCGCTGTTCGAGTTCTCGGGCGCCTGCGCGGGCTGCGGGGAGACGCCGTATCTGAAGCTCCTCTCGCAGCTGTTCGGCGACCGGCTGACGGTCGCGAACGCCACCGGCTGCTCATCGATCTACGGCGGAAATCAGCCGACGACGCCGTGGACCGTCGATGCCGACGGGCACGGCCCGGCGTGGTCGAACTCGCTGTTCGAGGACAACGCGGAGTTCGGGCTGGGGCTGCGGCTCGCGGCGGACGGCCACACCGAGCTCGCCCGCCGCCGCCTCTCGGATCTGCGCGATGCCGTGGGCCCGGAGCTCGTCGACGAGATCCTGTCCGCGCCCCAGGTGCTGGAGTCCGAGCTGCGGCTCCAGCGCGAGCGAGTCGTGGCGCTCGAGCGCCGGCTCGGCGAGCTCGACGACCCCGCGATCGCCGACCTGCGCAGCGTGCTCGACCACCTGATCCGGCGGAGCGTCTGGATCGTAGGCGGCGACGGCTGGGCCTACGACATTGGCTCGGGCGGGCTCGATCACGTGCTCGCCAGCGGCAAGAACGTCAATGTGCTCGTGATGGACACCGAGGTGTACTCCAACACCGGCGGGCAGATGTCGAAGGCGACCCCGCTCGGCGCGGTCGCCAAGTTCGCCGCAGCCGGCAAGACCGTCCCGACCAAGGACCTCGCTTTGCAGGCGATCGCTTATGCCGACGTGTACGTGGCGCGAGTCGCGTTCGGCGCCGATCCCCAGCAGACGCTGCGCGCATTCCGCGAGGCCGAGGCCTACGACGGACCATCCCTGATCATCGCCTACAGCACCTGTGTCGCGCACGGGTACGACATGCGCGAGGGGCTGAACCAGCAGTACGGCGCGGTGGCGAGCGGTCACTGGCCGCTGATTCGCTATGACCCGGTCGTGCGCACGGACGGCGGCAACCCGTTCCTGCTCGACTCGCCGCGGCCACGGATGTCGCTGGGCGACTACCGCAAGGGCGAGCTGCGCTTTCGTGCCCTCGCGGCCGCCCAGCCGACCGAGGCCGAGCGGCTGCTCGGCCTCGCCCAGCAGGCGGCCGACCAGCGCTGGCGGCTGTACGAGGAAATGGCGACCCGCGGCGCAAACGAGTTCCCGTCCGACACCCGCCGAGGTGACTGATGGACCTCTCCACAACGTACATGGGTCTGACCCTCCGCAACCCGCTGGTGGCGTCACCGTCGCCGGGCTCGTACACCCTCGACGGGATCAAGCAACTCGCACACGGCGGCGTTGGCGCGATCGTCATGTTCTCGCTGTTCGAGGAGCAGCTGCGCGAGCAGGCGGCGGAAGCGATCCGGCTCGTCGAGGAGAACGCCGAGAGCTTCCCCGAGGCGCTCGGCTACTTCCCGAGCGTCGTCGAGGAAGAGGGCGGGCCGCGGAGCTACCTGGTCCTGCTCGAGCGCGCCGTCGCAGCCGTCGACGTCCCCGTGATCGCGAGCCTCAACGGCGTCACCCCCGACGGATGGACCGAGTATGCCCGCGCCATGCAGGATGCCGGGGCTGCCGCGATCGAGCTGAACATCTACTACCTCCCAGGTGATCCGGAGATCTCCGGTCGCGACGTCGAGCAGCGTCACCTCGATGTCCTGGAACGGGTCAAGTCCTCGGTCAGCGTGCCGGTTGCGGTCAAGCTCGGCCCGTACTTCAGCTCTCCGGGCGAGCTCGCGCTGCGCCTCGACCAGGCGGGTGCCGACGCGCTCGTGCTGTTCAATCGCTTTCTGCAACCGGAGATCGACCCCGAGCAGCTCATGTTCCTGCCGAGAGTCAACCTGTCGAGCCCTGCCGACGCTCGGGTGGCACGTACCTGGATCGCATTGTTGCGGGGCAAGGTGAGCGCATCGCTCGCCGCCACCTCGGGTGTGGAGGTGCCGGCTGACCTCGCCAGATACCTGCTCGCCGGCGCCGACGTGGTCATGACCACGTCCGCGCTGCTCCGCCACGGGCCAAGCTACGCAACCGAGCTTCTCGACGGCTTGCGCGGTTGGATGGCGCGGAAGGGCTTCGCGACGGTCGACGACGTCCGCGGTCTGCTCGCGGTGCCCGGCGACGCCGACCGCGCCGCGTATGAGCGTTCGAGTTACGTCACTGCAATGCGCGCGGCCAACGCCGGCGCCTATAACCCCTGGTGAAATGAACCCATGACACAACCTGACGAATCCGCCACGAGCCGCGTTGTCATTGTCGGCGGCGGCGTCGCCGGCCTCGAGGCGCTCCTCGCGCTGCAGGCCCTGGCCAGCGACCGCATTGCCCTTACGCTCGTTTCGAAAGACGATTGGTTCGTCGATCGACCGATGACCGTCGCCGAGCCGTTTGGCTTCGGATCGGCCGCGCGCCTGTCGCTGCCGGATGTCGCCGCCGAGGCCGGCGCGGAGTTCGTCCGCGGTACCGTGACGGCGGTGCACGCCGCCGAGCGCACGGTGAGCTGCGCGGAGGGCCCTGACCTTGCCTTCGACAAGCTGATCCTCGCTTCCGGCGCGCGGATGCGCGCGCCGTTTGCCGACGCGATCACCTTCGGGCTCGAAGGTTCGGGTCACCGCATCCGAGAGATGCTCGACGATCTGCGCGGTGGAACGGCGCGGAGCGTGGCGTTCGTCGCTCCGTCCACGACGGGATGGCTCCTGCCGCTCTACGAGCTCGCGCTCATGACCGCGCGCGAGCTCGCACACAACAACGTCGATGGGATCGAGCTGCGTCTCCTCACCCCCGAGGATCGGCCGATGGCGCTGTTCGGCGACAAGGTCAGCCAGGGCATCGGTCGCCTGCTGGGCCAGGCTGGAATCGAGTTCATCCGCGCGTCCTTCGCCAAGGCCGACACGGGCGGCCTCATCTACGGCGCGCTCGGGCACGGCACTCCCGATTACCTCGTCACGTTGCCACTCCTGAGCGGCCCGGGCGTATCCGGCCTGCCGGCCGGCGAGCCGCCTGGATTCGTCCCGACTGACGAGTATGGGCGCGTGGCCGGGCTCCCCGACGTCTACGCGGCCGGCGACGCGGTCGACTTCCCGGTCAAGCAGGGTGGACTTGCCGCACAGCAGGCGGATGCCGTCGCCGAGGACGTTGCCGCGAGATGCGGCGCGAGCGTCGAACCGACGCCGTTCCGCCCGATGCTGCGAGGCATGCTGTTCACCGGCGACGAGCCGCTGTACATGCGCTCGGTCGTTCCCGGCGTCGATCCGGCCGTCCCGAGCGCCTGGTATCCCCTTTGGTGGCCGCCGACCAAAGTCGCCGGCCGCTATCTCGGGCCGTATCTGTCCGAGCGCGGTGACGAGGACAGATTCGGCGCACCCCCGATCGGGTTCACCGACGTCGACGTCCCGCTCACCGCGATGACGATGCCAGGCTGAGCTCGAGCCGGGGAGCGGGCCATGACCGACAGCCTCACCGCCCTCGACGCGACCTTCCTCGAGCTCGAGCAGCAGGACGAGGGCGCGCTGATGGGCATCGGCGGCGTGAGCGTTTTCGACCCGATGCCCGGGGGCGGGGCGCCGACGGTCGAGGAGCTGTGCGCGAACCTCGCGTCGCGGCTCGATCAACTGCCCCGATACTCGCAGCGGCTGTCCTCGACCCGGACCGGCGGGTTCGCCTGGCCGCGCTGGACCGACGACGACCGCTTCCGGGTTCGTGACCACGTCTCCCACGTGGCCCTGCCGGCGCCCGGCGGGATGGCTGAGCTGTGCGACTGGGCCGCGGACTTCTACTCGCACCGGCTGGACCGGACGCGACCGCTGTGGGAAATGGCGCTGATCGAGGGACTCCCCGAAGGTCGCTGGGCGGTCGCGAACAAGACCCATCACTGCCTGGTCGACGGCGTCGGTTCCGTCGATGTCGCCTACGTGCTGCTCGACGCCGAGCCGAATCCCCCTGAGCGCCGGCTCGCACCGCCCCGGCCGCTGGGCAGCGATTCACTACTGCGGCCGTTCCTGCTCAGCCCCCCGCAGCCGATCGCGAATGTCGCGCACGCCGGTGCCCGCGTTGCCGGGGCAGGGGTCCACGCGGCGCTGCATCCGCGCGAGGCGCTGGAAAGATCTCGCTCGCTGGCCGAGCTGATCGTTCGCGAGGAGCTGATCGGCGCGCCGCACGCATCGATCAACGTTCCGATCGGCTCGACCCGCCGGTTCGCGGTCGTCAGCCGCCCGCTGGCCGAGCTCAAGGCGATCCGCCGGCGGCTGGGCGGCTCGATCAACGACGTCGTGCTCGCGGCATGCACCACCGGGCTGCGGCTTCTGCTGCTCGAGCGCGGCGAGGAGCCTCCACGGCGAGGCCTGCGCGCGATGGTGCCGATGAACATCCGCCAGAGCACCGAGCGCCTCGCGCTCGGAAACCGGATCAGTTCCCTGTTCGTCGACCTGCCGGTCGGGGAAGCGGTCGCGCACCTGCGCCACCGGCAGATTGTCGCCGCGACCGAGAGCCTCAAGTCTTCGCGCGCCGCCACGGGCACCGAGGCGATGCTGGACCTGGCCGCACTGGCCCCGCCGATCGTGCACGCAGCACTCGCGCGTTCACTGTATGCGACGCGCTTGTTCAACGTGACGATCACGAACGTGCCGGGGCCGCAGATTCCGCTCTACTCGTTCGGGGCGCAGCTGCGCGAGGTGTACCCGGTGGTGCCGCTCGCGGCGAACCACTCTGTTGGGATCGCGATCTTCTCCTGCAACGGGCTGATCACCTTCGGCGTGATCGCCGACAGCGAATCGACACCCGACATCGACGTGGTGGCACACGGCATCGAGGCGGGGATCGAGGAGCTCAACGCGCTGGTCCCGGACGCCAATCACCTGGACACCATCGAACAAGCGAGGAGCTAAATGCCTGTACGAGTAGCCATCAACGGCTTCGGCCGTATCGGTCGCAGTGTGATGCGGGCCGCCCACGAGGGGAACGCCGACATCGAAGTCGTCGCCGTCAACGACCTCGTCGACCCGAACACCCTGGCCCACCTCCTGCGCTACGACTCGGTCTTCGGACGCTTTCCCGCCCCCGTCGCCGCAGCCGACGGCGCGATCCAAGTGGACGGACACGCGCTTCGCACGCTGGCCGAGACCGACCCCCTCAAGCTTCCGTGGGCGGAGCTGGGCGTCGACGTGGTGATCGAGTCGACCGGCCATTTCCTCACGCGCGAGGCAGCGGCCAAGCACCTCGAGGCAGGAGCCAGAAAGGTCATCATCTCGGCGCCGGCGAAGGGCGAAGTACCCGCGGATGCAACCGTCGTGCTGGGCGTCAACTTCGACGAGGTCTACGACCCCGACAGTCACCACGTCATCTCCAACGCCTCCTGCACGACGAACTGCCTGGCTCCCGTGGCAAAGGTGCTGCACGAGACGGTCGGGATCAAGCATGGTCTGATGACAACCGTCCACGCGTACACCTCCGATCAGAATCTCCTCGATGCTCCGCACAGTGACCTGCGCCGGGCGCGCGCGGCGGCGATCAACCTCGTGCCCACGTCGACCGGCGCCGCCAAGGCGCTCGGGTTGGTGATCCCCGAGCTCGAGGGACGCCTGCACGGCTACGCGGTCCGGGTACCCATGCCGACCGGATCTCTCGTCGATCTGACCGTCGAGGCCGAGCGGCCGACCTCAAAGGCGGAGATCAATGCCGCGTTCGAACAGGCGGCTGACGAGGGCGCGCTGAGCGGCATCCTCGCTTACACCGAGGATCCGATCGTCTCCACCGACATCATCAAGTCCTCCTACTCTGCGATCTTCGACTCCGGGCTTACCGCAGTGATCGACGACACGCAGGTCAAGGTCGTGGCGTGGTACGACAACGAGTGGGGATACTCGAGCCGGCTGGTCGAGCTCGCGGAGCGTGTGAGCGTCCGGGTCCCGCAGACCGCGTGACCAGACGGGTTTCTACGTATCTTGATCCGCGATCGGGGTTTGAATCCGAGTACGCCAAACGTCAAGGTCGAATGGTGCCGGCTCTGTGTCTTCGAGGAATCGCTCGAGCACGGCGACGAAACGGGCCGGCGCCTCGAGTTGCGGCAGATGCCCGACGCCATCGAAGATCTCGAGGCGGCTGCCGGCGATGTTCTCGTGGGCGCGCTCGGCGTGAAGGACGGGAATGATCGGATCGCGCGCTCCCCATACAACCAGCACGGGCATCCGGGCGGCGAGATACAGCCGGTCGCCGGCGTCGACCCGCTGGCCGCGTGCACTGATCACGGATCTCACCGTTGCCAGGAACGCGAAGCGGCGATCGGGATCGGCGAGCGATGCATAGCCGCGGGCGACCTCGGCCACGTCCGCGCTCGGGCGCAGCCCGACCGCGGCCAACCCGCGGCCGAGCGTGGCTCCGGCCGTGTTCGCGGTCCGTGCCGTGGCTTTGACGAACAAATCGGCGCCGGGTAACGCGGCAGCCCGAAGGATCAGGCTGACCTCCGGGCCGAGGCCTCCGCTCGAGACAAGCACCAGGCGCTCGGCGAGCTCCGGGAATTGGTAGGCAAGCTGCATAGCTATGCCGCCGCCGAGCGAGTGGCCCACGAGCGTGGCCCGGTCGTGACCGAGCGCCAGGAGGAGGTCACGCAGCCCCGCCGCCAGCCCGCCGAGCGAGTAGTCGCCGCCGCCGGGATCGGACGCGCCATGACCGGGGAGGTCTGGCGCGACGACGGTGTGATGGCGTGCGAGCGGTTCGATCACGGCCTCCCAATTCTGGTACCTGCCCGCCATCCCGTGTATGAGGAGGAGCACCGGCCCGCTCCCCTGCTCGACGTAGCTCACAGCCCGACCGTGCAACGTGACCGTGCTCGGCTCCATCGCGGTCATCGCGACCTCCGGAAGAGCCCGCCCGAGAATGGCGTCACCGACCTGAGATCTGTGGGTATCACGCCTCGCCCCAGGCGAGCACTCCGGCCACATCAAGTGTCGACAGGATCCCGATGGGGCGCCCGGAGTCCGCGTCGGCGACGAGCAGATGGCTGACTCGACGGGTGAGCATCAGCTCGCCGGCGTCACGCAACGGCATGCTCGGCTCGACGGTGACGACGGGCTGACCTGCAAGCTCCCTCGCGGTTTGCTCGGTGTCGTCCGGGATCCGTGCGGCGATCAGGTCCAGGGCGGAGATGATGCCGGTGACGAAGGGTCCCGGCGTCTCGTGTGAGCTGCCCACCACCGCGACACAGTGGACGTGCTTGGTGGCCATCATCTGCGCCACCTCTCTCAGCGTCGCGTCGGGCTCGCAAGACAATATCCCGGGATGCATCGCATCCGAGACCGTCGCATGCTCCAGCGACGGCATCAAGTAGCTGCCGTGATAGATGTGAGCAGCGGCATCGGGCATGGCTTCATCTCCTAGTGGATTGCTCATAGACAAGTTACGGCGGGTCAGCGCGCTCGTGATCCGGCGCGGACCGAACGGCGATTGTGGATTTTCCACATCGATCAAGGTGGCCGGTCTACGACGTCGCCGCCCACGGAGCTTGATAGAGTGGCCGCCGCGGGCGCCGCCCACGGACTCACTCACTACCCGCATCGCCTCTGCGGGATCCCACGGATGCGCCGCGCGCCCCGGCCCTGCACGCTTGCGGGATGCCGTTCAAGGACCCGCAAACCGTGTGGATCGACCGAGGGTGCCGGGGACGCTGGGAGGTCTTGCTCTCGGACTGCTCCGCGCCCGTATCCTGCGAGACGCTCGAGGAAGCACGGCGGGTGGGGTATGTCAATGCCGGGCAAGGGTATCCGCGTGAGCTGATCGTGCGTGACGCGTACCACCGGGTCATCGCCCACGAGCTGATCGACGGATCACCGGATCACAGCGTCGGACTCAGTAGTTAGTCCCGATCCGCCACGGCTCTCCCCCGATGGCGACCAGTGGCCGATGCCCGAACCTACCCATTCATGTCGATCGCTAGTAAGCGGTGGTCGGACGAGTTGCCCCGCTGCACCGCCTGCAAAGACGTGATCGGTGTCTACGAGCCGCTGGTCCACATGCTCGACGGGCTGGCGCGTCGAACCTCCCGTGCGGCCGAGCCCGATGTGCTCGACTGTGAGGGCGAGCGCTATCACCTCGAGTGCTACACGCGCCTGGCCGGCGCGCCGTAGGTCGGTAGTTGCCCGCGCGATGTGTGCGCGTCGGGACGGATGGGGCGGGCGTCCGGCGCCCGGATGATGTGGGCGTCAATCCAAGGAGAAAGTCATGGCTACCACGGTTTCGAGCCTCGCCTCCGCCACGGCGAACGTCGCGGGTTACCACGCCGCGGTGGTTCACGCGTTCGACGCGCCCCTGACGGTCGAGCAGGTGGCGTGGCGTGAGCTGCAGCCTGGCCAGATCCTCGTTCAGGTGGAGGCGTCCGGGCTCTGCCACACCGACATCCACGCGGCCCGCGGGGACTGGCCGATCAAGCCGTCGCCGCCATTCATTCCCGGTCATGAGGGCGTCGGCATCGTCCAGGAGCTCGGACCCGGGGTGACCGAGGTCGCGTGCGGCGAGCGGGTCGCGATGCCGTGGCTCGCATATGCCTGCGGGACCTGCGACTACTGCATCTCAGGCCGCGAGACGCTGTGCGAGTCCCAGAAGAACATGGGCTACTCGATCGACGGCGCCTTCGGCGAGTACGCGGTCGCATACGCGCGGTACGTCGTGAAGGTCCCGGATGGCATCGATCCTTTCGACGCGGCGCCGCTCGCGTGCGCCGGGGTGACCACTTACAAGGCGGTCAAGGTCGCGGGCACCCGCTCGTCCGATCTAGTCGCCGTCTTCGGGGTCGGTGGGCTCGGGCATCTCGCGATCCAGTACGCCGCGATCGCCGGCGGCCGCGTGATCGCGGTCGACCTGGTCGACGAGAAGCTCGAGCTCGCGCTCGAGCTCGGCGCCGAGTTCACCGTCAACGCCGCCCGCGAGGATCCGGTCGAGGCGATCCAGGCGCTCGGCGGGGTCGACCAGGCAATCGCCGTCGCGGTGTCGCCGCGGGCGTTCGAGCAGGCGTACGGGACGCTTCGCCGAGGGGGCACGCTCGTGTTCGTCGCGCTCCCCGCCGGCAACCAGGTGACGCTCCCGATCTTCGAGACCGTGCTGAACGGGATCACGGTCGTCGGTTCGATCGTCGGCACGCGCACCGATCTGCGTGAGGTGTTCGAGCTCCATGCCGCCGGCAAGACGAGGGTGATTCGCGAGGTCCGCCCGCTCACCCGCGTCAACGAGTCGATCGCCGACGTCGAGGCCGGCCGCGTCGCCGCCCGGATCGTCTTTGCCCCCTGACGATCCCTGACCGGTGGCGGCCGTTTTGGTCCTGGACGAGCCGCCACCGGTCAGCGGCGACGCTCTCGCCGCTTGCGGGTCGGTAATTCGCCGCGCCGGATCCGCGCGTTCACCCCGTCGTCGGAATCTCGCCGGGGGCGTAGTTTCGAGGCATGCTCCGTCACCTCTCTGCAGTCGACGATCTGCTCCCCAGCACCCCGCCCGCGGTCCGGCCGACCCGGGTCCTCGTGGCGAACGACCATCGCGTGATGCGCCGTGCCTTGAGCCGGCTGCTCCAGCGCGAAGACGACCTGGAGGTCGTCGGCGAGGCAAGCGACTTCGAGACCGCGGCAAGCGAGGTGGCCAGGGCGCGACCGGACGTGATCGTGCTCGATCTGCGGATGCCGGACGGTTCCAGGGCCACGAGCATTGAGCACGTGCGCCGGCTCTCGCCCACGACCGCGGTCGTGGTCACGACGATGCACGAGAACGAGCTGTACGCGACGCGGGCGCTACGGGCTGGGGCGCTTGGGTTCGTGCTGGTGGACACAGCGGACCGTGAGCTGGCGGACGCCGTCCGCCGCGCCGCGTCCGGCCGCGTCTACCTGAGCGCCCGGGTCAGGCGCGCCGTCGCGTGACCGATGTCCTTCGGACCGCCGGGGTCAGGCGATCTGCGCGACACTGCGACGGTCCACGGGGAACGTCGCCTTGATCGTCGTGCCGGTCCCGACCGAGGACTCGACCTCGAGCCTTCCGTGCAGTAACTCCACCCGCTCCTGCATACCGGCCAGCCCGAATCCGCCGGTGCGCTCGGACGGGTCGAAGCCGTGGCCGTCGTCCCGCACGACCAACCGCACGCTGGTGTCGTCTTCCTCGATCTCGACCCGCGCCCAGCGGGCATCACCGTGCTTGCCCGCGTTGGTGAGGGCTTCCTGGACGATGCGGTACGTCGCAGTCTCGAGATCGGGAGCGAGCCGCTCTCGCTCACGCCCTTGCTCGTAGGCGAGGTCGACACTCATATCCACCTCGAGCCCTCGGTTTCGAGCCCGCCCGGCCAGGTCCTCGATGGCGGCCTGAACGCCGAGGTCATCGAGCGCCGCCGGGCGAAGGTCGGTTACGAGCGCGCGGAGGCTCGCGATCTCGCCCTCGAGCTGAGCGACGGCCTCCGTGACCACGTCGATCATCGCCTCCGGGTTGGGACGACGGAGCTGCGCGGCGAGGCCAACCCGAAGCGCAGCGAGATTCTGCAGGGTCTCGTCGTGCAGCTCGCGGGCCCAGCGCGCCCGTTCCTGTTCGGCCGCCGCGAGCCGCTGCCGACGTCGCTCCGCCTCGACCGTCACCGCGGTCGCAACCGCGGTCGCGGCACTGGCCGCGAACGCCTCCAGAAGCCGCTGATCCTCGGCGCTGAACGCCGGCCCTCCCTCGAGACGGTCGACGGCGACCAGCACCCCGTGCCCACGACCGCGGAAGATCAGCGGCACGACCAACCCGCCGCTCGCCCGGACACCGAGGCGGCCGAGGCCGTGGCGCTCGAACCGTGCGCGGTTGGGCTGCTCCTCCAGACGAAGGGTTCGTGACGTGCGCAGGGCAGCGCTCGCCAGGCTGTCCTTGAGGTCCACACGCTGGCCGATCAGGCCCTCAGGAAGCTCACCGGCGCCCGCCGCGATGACAATCTCCCCGTCCTCCTCGTGCTCGATGACGAGCGCACGGGCCGACACGAGCGCCCGGCCGCGCTTCGCGACAAGTGCCAGGACCGAGTCAAGGTCGGTCTCCCCGCCGAGCGCCCGCGCGATCTGCATCGTCGCGTCGAGCGCATCGACGGTCCGCCTCAGGTCGGCGTGTTGAGCCTCGAGACCGGAGTATTGCCGCGCGTGGTCGATGGCTACGGCGGCGAACCCGGCCAGCAGCGTGATCGTCTGCTCGTCCTGCTCGGTGAACTGCTCGCCGCCCGCCTTCTCGGTCAGGTACAGGTTCCCGAACGGGATGCCGCCCACCAAGATCGGGACGCCGAGAAACGTCTTCATCGGCGGATGCCCGGGCGGAAAGCCGTACGAGTGCGGGTGAGTGTCCACATCGGCCAGCCGCAGTGCCACCGGGTGCATGATCAGCTCGCCGAGGACTCCCCGTCCCCGGGGCAGCTCGCCGATACGCCGGCGGGTGTCCTCGTCGATTCCGCTGGTGATGAATCGCTCGAGCCCGGTCCGCGCCTCGTTGTTCACACCGAGCGCGGCATACCTTGCCCCCACGAGCGCTCGTGCGGACTCGACGACGCGCTCGAGCACGACATCGAGGTCGAGATCGGAGAGCAGCCCCTGGGCGAGATCCAGCACGGCGAGCACGCCCGGATCGACCGCGCGCTCGCGATCAGGCACGGTCGTGCCCCGTACGCCCACCGCGGTGAGCCCAGTCGGTTTCGCAGATCATGTCGTCAGGCCGCAGGAACCCGAGTACGGCGGATCGCTCGCTCGTGGCGTCTGCGACCGGCCGCAGCAACTCCAGGAGTGAATCATCGCCCATAGCTGCGCATTTTGTCGACACGATAACGCTAGCAGCGACGGGCGTGTCGAAGCGACCGATTCTGGTGGAACCGGTTACACCGGACTCGGTTGCCGTCGCTCGCGCGCGTGCTCGAGCAGCGAGCATCCAGTCATCTCGACCGGCGGTGCAATTCCAAGCAGTGTCAGAACCGTGGGGGCCACGTCGGCCAGGGTCCCGGTGGCCGCGAGCCCGACGCCGCTGCGCGGTGACGATCAGCGGCACCGGATTGAGCGAATGCGAGGTACTCGGACTGTTGTCGGACTCGAGCATGCGTTCGGCGTTACCGTGGTCGGCGGTGATCACGCAGGCTCCGCCCGCCTCGTGGACGGCTTGAACCACCCGCGCCAGACAGCGATCCACGGTCCCCACGGCGGTCACCGTGGCCGGGATCACGCCGGTGTGGCCGACCATGTCGGCGTTCGCGAAGTTGATCACCGAGAACCGAGGCCGCTCCTGCGCAAACGCCACGAGGAACGCGTCGGTCACCTGCTGTGCGCTCATCTCCGGCTTGAGGTCGTAGGTCGGGACGTCGCGCTGCGACGGCACGAGCGCACGCCGCTCGCCGTCGTACGGCTGCTCGCGTCCGCCGTTGAAGAAGTATGTGACGTGTGCGTACTTCTCGGTCTCGGCCACGTGGAGCTGCCGCTCGCCGGCCGCGGAGATGACCGCGCCGAGGGTGATGGCGGGGTGCGCGGCCGAGAACGCCACCGGGTATGGGAACCCCTTCTGGTACTCGGTCATTGTCGTCAGTCGCTCGACCGGTCCGGCGTCGCCGCGACCTTCCCACCCCGGTAGGTCTTCGCCGGTTGCGCCGAAGCCCGGCTCGGCGAGGGCTCGCACGATCTCCCGCATCCGGTCCGGGCGAAAGTTGAAGCACAGCACGCTGTCGGAGGCTCGGATTCGCCCGTCCGCCGCGACAGTCGTCGGCGTGATGAACTCGTCGGTCTCGCCCCGCTGATACGCGGCGCGCGCCGCCGACGGGCCGTCGTGCGCGTGATGCTCCGCGCGCCCGTGCACGAGTAGGTCGAAGGCGGCTTGGGTGCGCTGCCAGCGGCGGTCGCGGTCCATCCCCCAGAACCGGCCGACCACGGTCGCGATGCGCCCGACACCCGCCGCACGACACCAGCCTTCGAGCGTCGCGAGATAACTCTCGCCCGCGGTCGGCGACGTGTCGCGCCCGTCGGTGAAACAGTGCAGCACGAGATCGCGGGTCCGGAGCTCGGCCGCGAGCTCGACGAGCGCGTGCAGATGCCCGAAACCCGAGTGCACACCGCCGTCGGAGACCATCCCCACGAGATGGACGCGGTCGCTCGCGGTCAGCGCCGTGCGCAGGACCGGGTTGGCCTCCAGCGCGCCGCTGGCGACGGCGTTGTCGATGAGCGTCAGCGTCTGTGGCACCGCGGCCCCGGCCCCGAGAGTCAGATGGCCCACCTCGGAGTTCCCCATCTGACCCTCGGGCAGCCCGACGCTCGGGCCGTCGGCGACGAGCGCCGCGTGTGGACAGCGGGCCCACAGCTCGTCGAATGTCGGCTTGTGGGCCTGCGCGATCGCGTTTCCGGGACCCGGAGCAGCGATTCCCCATCCATCCATCACGATCAGGCAGACCGGGCCGACGTCCGGGAAGACTGGTCCGGGCGCGAGCGGGGGTCCGGGCGCGAGCGTCATCGGGCCATCTCCGCCGCGCGCGGCGGCTTTCGCATCTGGGAGTCGGGGCGTCTCCGCTTCACCACGAGACCGCGACGGCGGCCCGGCCGGCAAAGCGCGCTCGGTCGCCGAGCTGCTCCTCGATCCGCAGCAGCTGGTTGTACTTGGCCACGCGCTCGGAGTGCGCCGGCGCGCCTGTCTTGATCTGACCGGTGCCGGTCGCGACTGCGAGGTCGGCGATCGTCGTGTCCTCGGTCTCGCCGGAGCGGTGTGAAATCACAGCCCGGTAGCCGGCGTCGCGCGCGAGCGCGATCGTCTCGAGCGTCTCGGTGACCGTTCCGACCTGGTTCAGCTTGATCAGGATCGAGTTGGCCACGCCGGCGTCGATGCCGCGTCGCAGGATCGCCGGGTTGGTCACGAAGATGTCGTCGCCGACGAGCTGCATACGCTCCCCGAGCCGGTCGGTGAGCGTTCGCCAGCCGTCCCAGTCCTCCTCGGCCATCCCGTCCTCCAGGAGCACGATCGGATAACGGCCGGCCAGAGTCTCCCAACAATCGACCATCGCTTTGGTGTCCAGCGTGCGTCCCTCCCCCGACAGCTCGTAGCGGCCGTCGACATGGAACTCGCTCGTGGCGGGGTCGAGCGCGATCGCGATCTCCTCGCCCGGGCTGTAGCCGGCGGCTTCGATCGCGGAAACGAGCAGCTCGAGCGGCGCCTCGTTGGATTCGAGCGCCGGGGCGAAGCCGCCCTCGTCGCCGACCGCGGTTCCGAGTCCGCGGCGATGCAGCATGCCCTTCAGGGTCTGGTACGTCTCGGCGCCCATGCGGAGGGCGTGTGCGAACGAGTCCGCGCCCCAGGGGACGATCATGAACTCCTGGAAATCGACGGGGTTGTCCGCGTGGACGCCGCCGTTGAGCACGTTCATCATCGGGATCGGGAGCGTCACCGCCCCCTCCCCTCCGAGGTGGCGCCACAGCGGCTCGGCGGCGTCCGCTGCCGCGGCGCGGACCACCGCGAGCGAGACGCCCAGCGTCGCGTTGGCCCCGAGCCGGCGCTTGGTGCTCGTTCCGTCCAGTTCGATCAGGCAGCGATCGAGCCCCTCCTGGTCGTCGGCGTCCCGTCCCCGGACCGCGGTCGCGATCTCGCCGTTGACGTTCGCGACGGCCTCGAGCACACCCTTCCCGGCGAATGGCGCGCCGCCGTCGCGCAGCTCGATCGCCTCGTGCTCGCCGGTCGAGGCGCCCGATGGCACGGCGGCCCGGCCGAATGCCCCCGACCTGAGGCCCACATCGACCTCGACTGTGGGATTTCCGCGACTATCGAGGATCTGGCGGGCGTGGGTGTATTCGATCGTCGTCATAGGGAACGACCGTACGGGCCCCCGAGATGCCTTCCCATCGGGAGATCGCCGCTGTGTCGTGCGGTGAACTACGGACCGCCCGTACAGGCGAGCGCACCCGTGATCGCGGTCATTCCATATCGGCCGGGCCGGGCGGCCGGCCTTTCCGAGTCGACCCTGAGGCCGGCTTTAGCGCAGCCCGGCGAGGGGCTGGCTCGGGGACCCGGAGCGCCGGCGCCGAGGTCGGCGACGAGACGGACGGCTGTCCACCGGGCCAACGCGCGGCACCGGGTCGACGGCCCTGCGCCGGGGGCTCGCCCCCTGGAGCAGGTGGTCGAGCCCGAGTTTGCTGGCGAGCAGGCTGACGTCGCGGTGCTGGTCGGGCGAGAGCAGCGTGATCCCGACCCCCTTGCGACCGGCGCGGCCCGTGCGACCGATGCGGTGCACATACGTCTCGGTGTCGGCAGGCGGATCGAAGTTGATCACGTGGGAGATCCCGCTGACGTCAATCCCGCGCGCGGCGACATCTGTCGCTACCAGGACATCCACCGAGCCGGACTCGAAGCGGGCGAGTGCCTGCTCGCGCTGGCGCTGTGACTTGTTACCGTGCATCGCCATCGCCTTGACGCCGTGCGCCGCTATGCGCTTGACGAGCCGGTCGGCCCCGTGCTTGGTTCGCACGAACACGAGCGTGAGATCACGGTCGCGAGCCAGCTCGCGGACGAGGGCGCCGACGCGGTGCTCGTGCTCGACCTGTACGAACCTGTGCTCGATCTCCGCGCCGGCGCGGCGGGCCGTCGGCCCCTGCGCGTGGATCACCGGCTCGCGCGCGTAGAGCCCGGCGACGCGGCCGGCTTCGCCGTCGAGAGTCGCGGAGAAGAACAGCGTCTGTCGGTCCTGCGGGCACGCGGCGACGATCCGGTCGATCGCCGGACGAAAGCCCATGTCGAGCATCCGGTCGGCTTCGTCGAGAACCAGCATCCGGACGGAGTCCAAGGTGAACGCCCCGCGCGCCAGCAGATCCTCGAGGCGGCCAGGAGTCGCCACCAGGACCTGCGAGGCAGCGGCGTCCTTGGCCTGCTTGACCAGGCCGACGCCACCGTAGACCGCCGTGACGCGGAGCGCCCGGGTATGCGCGATGCCGCGAATGTCCTCGACGATCTGCGCGGCGAGCTCGCGGGTCGGCGCGAGCACGAGCGCCGCCGGACGCCGGTCCTCGGCGCGGAGCCGCTCGACCAGCGGGATACCGAACGCGAGCGTCTTGCCGGAGCCGGTCGGCGACTTGGCGATGACGTCACGCCCGGCGATCGCGTCGCCGATGACGGCGCGCTGGATCTCGAACGGCTCGGTGATCCCCTGGCGCGAGAGGGAGCCGGTGACGGCGCGCGAGACACCGAGATCGGCAAACGATTCTGTAGACATGCACAACTCCTCGGGCGGCGCGAATGGGCCGCGGACGATCCAGGAGGCTACGGCCAACCCGAACCGCTGACTGCGGGACCCAAGCAAGCTGCCTCGCGGCCGACGGCGCCGACCGCTGAGTCGAACGTAGCACAGCACACCGCAATGCCCGCAGGCTCCTCCACGCGGCTCAGTCACCTGACCCCCAGCCTGGCTGAATTCTCCCCGGCCCCGGCGGTGTGACCCCACCAGCGGTAACGTAACTGCTCGTGCGCATGCGAGAGCCGCGCAAGACAGCGTTCGACTCACACATAGGAGGCAAGATGTCATTCAGCGAGGATCCCACCCAGGGCGCCGAACACGGAGCGGCGGAGGGCGAGGATCCGGTCGGATCCGCAGCCGGCGACTCGACCATTGACCCGACGCGGGGGGACGAGGTGGGCCAGCAGGCGAATGAAGACCCCACTCAGGGCGTTGAGCGGGGCGAGGCCGAGTACGAAGATCCGACCCAGGGCGGTGAGCTCGGCGTCTCTCCCGGAGAAGATCCCATGGCGCCGGCGACCTAAGCGCTCAGGCCGTTCCCGAGCGGACCGGGATGCCGTATGTTGCCGAACGTGTCCGCACCCGAGCCGCAGCCGATCCTGAGCCACCCGACCGAGGCGGCGATCTTTCTCGTGCTGACGGTGGCCCCGGGCTCCGAGGGTGAGGTGCGCGAGATACTCGCGGACGCGTCTGGGGTCAAGCGGTCGGTGGGCTTCCGGGTGCCCGAGGCGGAGCTCTCGTGCGTGGTCGGGATCGGCGCCAGCTTGTGGGATCGGCTGACCCAGGGCCCGCGCCCGGCAGGGCTGCACCCGTTCCGCGAGCTCGCCGGCGCGCGCCACCGAGCCCTCGCCACCCCGGGCGACCTGCTGCTTCACATCCGGGCCCACCGCTTCGACCTGTGCTTCGAGCTCGCCCAGCGACTGACCGAACGACTCCGCGGCCACGCCGACGTCGTCGACGAGGTCCATGGATTCCGGTCCTTCGACGAACGGGACGTGCTCGGCTTTGTCGATGGCACCGAGAATCCCGAGGGCGCGGCCGCGAGCCAAGCCGTGCTGATCGGAGACGAGGATGCCGCGTTCGCCGGCGGCAGCTACGTGATCGTCCAGAAGTACGTTCACGACCTGCGCGCGTGGGACGCTCTGTCCACCGAGGAGCAGGAGCTGATCATCGGCCGCACCAAGCTCAACGACATCGAGTTGCCCGACGAGGCCAAGCCACCCAACTCGCATCTCGCGCTCAACGTGATCACGGGCCCTGACGGCGAGGAGCGCCAAATCATGCGTTTCAACATGCCGTTCGGCCGCGTCGGCGTCGCCGAGTTCGGCACCTACTACATCGCGTACGCGCGCACCTCGGAGCTGATCGAGCAGATGCTCACGAACATGTTCATCGGAGATCCGCCCGGCAACACCGACCGGATCCTCGACTTCTCCACAGCCATCACCGGGGGCCTCTTCTTCGTCCCCTCCGGGGCTTTGCTGGAGAACCTCACGCCCGCGACGGCGCCGGGCCCGAGCGACGACGAGGCGCCCGCGGACGATCCGGGCGACGGATCGCTGGGCATCGGCGGCCTGCGCGGCTCGGATCGCTGACACGACGGCGTTGGAGTCTCGTCGTCGGGCTCGTGGATGACGCGCATCGCGCCGCGGCGCCACACATCCTCGGTGCGATGCTCGGCTACCGCTAAATCGGCCCGTCGGGCGCTGGGATCGGCTGAGTCCGGGCCGCCGGCGAATCACGTGCGCGTCATCCGCAATGGGTGATGCGCTGAGCGGTCGCGCTTGATCGACTCCTCCCGGTGGCGGCGAAGCGCCGCCGATTCGAGCGCCCTGAATCAAACCCGGAGGCACTTAGATGGAAGGCAACGAAGTAGAGCTTGGCCCGATCGACGCCGTCGTGATCGGCTACCCGCCCGGCGCTCCGATGACCGGCGAGGCGGTGCCGATTCTGCTCGACCTCGTCGACCGCGGAATCATCCGCGTGCTCGACGCGCTGTTCGTGCAGAAGGAGGCGGACGGGACGTTCTCCGGGTTCGATCTCGCCGATCTCGACCAGGAGACCGCCGGCGACCTAACCGTCTTCGCCGGGGCGTCGACGGGGTTGCTCGGCGACGACGACGCCGCGGTGGTCGCGGCGGAGCTCGAGCCGGGGGCCGCGGCGGTGATGATCCTGTACGAGAACCGCTGGGCGGGCCCGTTCATCAGCGCCGTCCGTCGCAACGGTGGCGTCGTGATCGCAAGCGAACGGATCGGCGTGCAGGACGTAATCGACGCTCTCGACGCCGCCGACGCAGCGGCGTAGCAGAAAGGAAGCAACATGCCAGGACTACTTCGTGGGATGGCTCGCGTCGCCGTTGTCGCCGGGACGGCGACCGCGGTCTCCAATCGAGTCAGCCGCCGCCAGGGCAACCGCTGGGCCGAACAGGAGCAACAGCAGTACGCCGAGCAGCCCGCACCGGCCGCGCCGGCCGCACCGGCCGCACCGGCCGCACCGGCCGGCATCACCGAAGACACGGTGCAGCAGCTCAAGGATCTCGCCGAGCTGAAGACACAGGGGATCCTGACCGAAGAGGAGTTCGCCGCCCAGAAGGCCAAGATCCTCGGCACGTAGAGGTCACCTCGCGGTCGGCGTCGGCTGGTCGCGCGTGTACCTCGACGTTCACTAGTGCCTCCTCGCCGTGGACCGGTTGTGCGCCGCTCGTCAGCCGAGCTCGACCTGACGGTGCTCGACGACGGCTAGGCTCATCACCGCCTGATCGGGTGAGCGACCCGCCCTAGAGATCCATCGCGAAGATCTGGCCCTGCCAGCCGTTCAGCTCGAAGCGGTTCGAACGGCTGAACCCCTGCTTCTCGTACCAGCGCACGAGCCCCGGCGCGTGAGCCCAGCAGTCCACGCGCAGGACCTCGGCCGCCCGGGCGTACGCCTCGTCGATCGCCTTGTTGACCAGCGCGGCTCCGATTCCGCGCCCGGCGTGCCGGCGCGAGCTGAGCAGCAGGATGATGTAGAGCTCCGGCACGGGCGCCGGGGGCGCGTACGCGGGCGCGGGACCGGCGACCAGGACGCCGACCGGCTCGCCGGCAGATTCGGCGATGTGTAGCCCACCGCCGACCCTGAATCCATGCACGCGCTCGCTGATGCCCGGGCGCTCCGAGAACGGCGTCGCTCCCCACTGTCCGGTCTGGCCACGTTCTACGAGCCATGCGACCGCCTCGTCGAACATCGCGATCACGGCCGGCCCGTCACCCTCGTCTCCTCGCCGGATCGTTAAGCCGTCCCCGAACATCCAGCGCCCCATTATCGGCACGGCGGCCAGCGCGTGCCGTCCCGCTGCTCGCCGCGGGTTGCCCGCGGCGCGGGATCGCCGACGCTCTAACCGTCCGATGCGCTAATCCGTCGGCCGGTACGCGAGGTGCAGAACGCCGTTCTCGTATGCCTCCGACTGCGGGGGAGGCGAAATCATCGACGCGTGCCGCCGGCCGACCCGTCCTGCGGGCGCGAGATCGCGCGCCACCGGGTCTATGCGGAGACGAGCTCGTCGAGCACGTCCGCGAGGCCGCGAAGATCAGGCAGCTCGCGCGCGGGCGCAGGAGTCCCCAGCTCGCCGAGGCGGTTGATCCAGATCGAAGCGATCCCGAGCTCGTGCGCGGGCACGATGTCGTGGTAGTGGCTTTCCGCCACGTGTACGTGGCGGTGGGGATCGGCTCCCGTGGACTCATAGAACGCGCGCCAGTGCCCGTGCGCCGGCTTGTAGGAGCCGATCTCGGAGGCCACGATCGCCGCCTCGAACGGAACCCCGATCGTCCTCATCGACGCCTCGATCAGATCGCGGTCGGTGTTCGACAGCGCGACCAGTCGCCAGCCCCGTTCGCGAGCTTCGGCCAGCGCGCCCGGCACCTCGGCGAACACGGGCCACCCGGGAAGCGAACGGCCGAGCGCGTCGCGCTCGTCCTCGGGTAGCGCGACACCCGCCTCCGATGCGAGCTCGGAGAGCACGGCCGCCATCACGTCGCGGTAGCTCCAGCCGGGGTGCTCGGTCTGGACGCGCGGCTCGATCGCGTGGTAGCGGGACAGCAGCCGTGCGCCCGCAGATGCACCGAGCAGCCGCTCGAGCTCGGCCCGGATGCCGGCGTTCCAGTCGACAAGCGTGCCGTAGCAGTCGAACGTTGCCCACCTTGAGCGCTCCATCGCCCGAGCATATGTGTCCAACGCCCCACGCGGCGGGCGCGGCGTGATCAGCGCTCGGGGAACTCCACCCCGGTCAGCTCCCGGCACACCGCGAGCAGGCCGTCCTGCACCTCGACGCGCGCCGCGGACGGGGCAAAGCGGCGCGCACGCCGGTGGTAGAAGTAGCGGCCGGTGACGGTGGCGTCCGGATCCGAGCTGGTCGCGAGCCACGCCTGCGTATCCGACCCGAGCTCGAGGTTGTCGGGAGCGCCCGGGCCGCCCATCTTCGTCGCGACCCAGCCCGGCTCCACGGCGTTCGCCAGAACGCCGGGCCACAGGCGAGCGACGGCCAGCGAGAGCGCCAGATCGAACAGTTTGGAGTCCGAGTAGGCCTGTGCCCCGCTCCACCGCCGCCGCGTCCACTGCAGGTCGTCGAGGTCCGGATCACCCCCCTGGTGCATGCCCGAGCTCAGGTAGACGAGCCGCTCCGGGGCCGCGATCAGCGCGGTCAGCAGGTACGGCGCGAGCACGTTGATCGCAAATACATGGGAGAGACCGTCGGCGGTCTCGATCCGTGGTTCGCGGAAGCCGACGGCGGCGTTGTGGATGACCGCGTCGAAACGGCCCGACGCGTTCGCCGCCTCGGCCAGGGCGCACGTCTCGGCGATGCTCGACAGATCCCCGACGAGCGCGCCGGCCGCGCCCGGAGTCCCGCTCAGCGCGTCGTCCGCCCGCTGACGGCTGCGCGCATGCAGGACGACTTCGTGGCCACCGTCGACGAGCCGCTGGGCGGCCCGCTGCCCGAGTCCGTCGGCGGAGCCTGTGATCAGGACCTTGCTCACCACCGGGAAACTACTGCGGGTGGACAACGAGCAGACCGCCGACCGCCTCGAGACGTTCGCGCTGATGCTCGAGCTGGTCGAGGCGAACCCGTACACGATCCGGGCCTACCGCCGGGCCGCCGAGACGATCCGCGGCACGCCGCTCCGGGTCGCCGAGCTCGTCCGGTCGGGCCAGGTCCGGCGACTGCGCGGGATCGGCCAGGGGATTGAGGCCCGGTTGCGCGAGCTCGTCGAGACCGGCGAGATCGCGGAGCTGGCCGAGCTCGAACGCGAGCTTTCGCCGGACCTGGTCGGCCTCGGGCGCTACCTCGGCCTGGGCGCAAGGCGTTCGGTCGAGCTGGCGCGCTCGCTCGGGGTGCGAACGGCCGGCGAGCTCCGCGAGGCGGCGGCGGCGGGCCGGCTCCGCGACGTCCCCGGGATCGGCGCGAAGACCGAGGCACTGCTGCTCGAGGCGCTCGCGCGCGAGGAGGAGCCGCGACCCCGGCAGGGGCTGCTGCTGAACCGGGCCCGCGAGCTCGTCGGCACGATCGCGGCCGCGCTCGACGGCGAGCCCGCGGGCGACGTGCGCCGGTGGCGCGACTCGTGCGAGTGGCTCGCGGTCGTGTGCGCCGCGACCGATCCGGAGCCCGTGCTCGCTCGTTTCGCGGCGCTGCCGCAGATCGTCGCGCTGATCGATCGGGACGAGCGCCGCGCGGTCGGGGTCACGATCGAGGGCGTCCCGGTCGAGCTCGTCGCCGCCGAGCCCGGTCGGCTCGGGACCGCGCTCGTCCTTGCCACCGGCTCGCGCGCGTACGTCGACGCGCTCGGGCCGCTCCCGGACGGCCCCGACGAGGAGTCCGTCTACCGGGCGCTCGCGGTCCCGTGGTGCCAGCCGGAGCTTCGCGAGCAACCGTTCCGCGGTGACCCGCCGCCGCTTCTCGAGCTCGGGGACATCCGCGGGGACCTGCACTGCCACACGACCCGATCGGACGGACGTGCGAGCGTCGAGGAGATGGCCGGGGCCGCGCTCGAGTGCGGATACGAGTACCTGGCGATCTGCGATCACACGCCGGCGGTCGGCGCCGTGCGCGGGCTGACCCCCGACGACATCCGGCGCCAGGCCGACGAGATCGCCGCCGCGAATGAACTGCTCGCGCCGTTCCGGGTGCTCCGGGGAATCGAGTGCGACATCCTCCCGGACGGGCGCCTCGACCTTCCTGATGCCGTCCTCGCCGAGCTCGACTGGGTGCAGGCGAGCGTCCACGGCGGGCAGCGGATGCCGCGCCGCGAGATGACCAAGCGCGTCGAGGAGGCGCTTCGCAATCCGTCGGTGAGTTGCCTCAGCCACCCGACCGGCCGGTACATCAACCGCCGACCCGAGAACGCACTCGACCTCGAACGGATCTACGAGGTCGCGCTCGAGCAGGACGTGGCGATCGAGGTCAACGGCCTGCCCCTCCGGCTCGACCTCAGCGGGGAGCACGTCCGCGACGCGCTCCGTGCGGGCGTGCAGATCGTCTGCTCGACCGACGCGCACTCGACGACCGGGCTCGGGAACATGCCGCTGTCGGTCGCGACGGCGCGCCGCGGCTGGGCGACCGCGGCGAACGTGGTCAACACCCAGCCGCTCCAGGCGATCCTCGACCGCCGGACCAAGCGGTCGCCCAACCACTAACCCGAGGACTTGGCCGCGAGCTCTGCCGCCCGCGGGTCCGCGCGGCAGACGCCGGTGTTCTCGGCCTGCTGCAACGGCCCGCGCGGCCCGGCGACGAACACGAAGTGCTTTACCGAGTCGATCGTGGACTCGGGCTGCTTGGCGGCCTGTACCTCGAGCTTCGTCGACGCCTCGCCAAAATACCCGGGCCAGCACGCCCAGGGCGTCTGCGCGATGTCGACCAGCGGCGTGGTCGCCGCACGGAACGCGAACCGGCCCGAGCCACACGACAACCAGTCGCTCGACAGATCGTAGGTGACCGGCCGCGGTCGCTGGCCGCAGCCGGCCGGGTACGTCGGATGCCCGCCGAACGCGGCCTGAAGCAGCGGATGTCTCTGGTCGAACTCGATCTGGGGGCTGTTCCAAGGGATGAACTGGCCTTCGTGGCCGTGGCGCGCCAGGTAAAGCCACAGCGGCGCGTGCGTCCTGGGATCGAGCAGCACGTCCACGTGCTCCCAGTCGCCCTGGTGGAGGTCGACGTTCTCGTCGTCGCCGGCGAGCGGCGCCTCATTCATCAGGTCCGAGTTGAACAGCAGCGGGAAGTAGTTGAACGGGTAGTAGAACCAGTACTCGAGCGCGTCCAGGCCGGAGGGGACGTTCGGATCGCGGGCCTGAGCGGGGAACTTCGAGGTGCTGATCGGTCCCGCGTAGTAGAAGTAGATCTGGGCCGATGCCCAGGGATCGAGCACGCCGGGGTCGGCCAGCCAGTTGTGCACGGATCCCGAGGCGATGTACTGGCCGCGAAGGAACGCCTGGAACTGGCCGCCCGGGCTCTGATTGCTGGCCAACCTCACCGGCAGCTGGAGATAGTCGGACGACTGCGCGCCCGCGCCGGCGAGGCTCGACGCCGACGCCGGGCACACGCGTTGCGGCGGGCGGGCCTCGATCAGGCACGCCGGCTGGTCCCCGGGCCCCCGCTCGTCGAGTATCGCGTTCACCGACACGGGCCAGTTGCGATCGGCGACCGTGACGAGCAGCGTGGGCTGATAGCGCAGCGCGAGTGCGGCGACCGGCGCCGGCGTCGTTCGCGCGACGGGCGCCTCGCCGTCGTTCGCGCGCCCTCCGGCGGGCGCCGGGCCCGCGATCACCCCAGCCCCGAGCGCCGGGTCCTCGTAACCCCGGGCCAGGAAGCTCGGAGGGACGCCGGCGCACGTGGGCTCGGTCGCGCGGAGCGCCGCGCTGAACACGGTCGGTGTGCTCCCGCCGGTTCCGAGCGCGCGCAGCGCGAGCGTCGCGATCGATGGCCGCTGCCCCGTGTCGAAGTAGGCCGATCCACCGCCCACCTGCACGTCCTCGATCGTGCGATCCGGCACCAGCTCGAGCTGCTCGTTCGTCGACGTGGCGTCCGCGAGCGGCGTGCACGTGGCGAGGTAGACGCCGGCGCTCGTCCGGGTCAGGTAGCCACCGATGTGGCTACCGGTCGCGGTCGTGACGACCACGCGGGGGAGCGACACCGGCGGGGTCGCGGTGTACGCGAGCCCCAGCAGCAGGCAGATCGTCAGCAGCACCCAGGGGAGCGGCGAGCGCAAGAACTGCCCCGCGCCGTGCGGCTGCTTCACCCTGGCGAGGCTCCGGCCGAGCGTCGCCACGCCGACCGCGGTCAGCACGAGCACGCCGACCGGCGCGGAGGCGAACAGCGTCGCGAGCGCGACCGCCGCCCATACGAGCCCGTGGATCCGCGAGTCCAGCACGAGCGGGCTCGAGTGCGTCAGCACCCACCTCACGACCAGGAACACGATCACTCCGATCACGACGCCGACCCAGCGGACGAGCGGAACCGCGGCTCCCACTCCGCGTGCCGTCCCCAGCGCGATCAGCGCCGAGAGCACCATGATGTTGAACCCGGCGATCACGCGAACGGCAGGGTCGCCGAGCGGTGCCGGCTCGAGCGGCTTGGGCTGCTCGGCGGGGAGCCTCTGCGAGCGCTCCTCGTTGCGAGCGCGGACGCGCTCGGCCACGCCGTGGATCACGCCCAGCGGGAGCCGGCGCGAGCGCTCGGCCACCACGCGCGCCTTCTCGGCCTTGAGCGTCGCGTGCCGTCGCTCCCGGCGCCGGCGCTCCACGTTCGCGTCCTCGTCCGAGGCCGCGTTCGCGACGCCGTGCTTGCGGACGATGTCGTGCCAGTCCTGGCCGTGCACGTCCCACTTCCGCGCCGAGGTGAAATAGGCGACGGCGCAGCTCACCGCGAACACGCCGGCCATCAGCAGCGTCGAGCGCAGGCCGTCGCCGAACAGCTGCCGGTCGCTCAGCGCCGCCGTCGCCGCCCCGGCCGGCAGTCGCGCCGCGGAGAACCGGACCAGGTCAACGATCCAGCCGACCACGAGCACGTACGCGATCAGCCCAATCGCGGCCGCCACCACCCCCAGGGGCGCCTTCAGGTCACCGCCCCGCGTCAGCGCTCGGAGATCATCGCCGACCGGCACGGCTACCTACGGCCGAGGCCGCTTGTGTCCCCACTCCGCGCGCAGGACCCGGAGCGCGTTGCCGTTGCAGATCTTCTCGGCGTCCGCGTCGCCGTAGCGCGTGCGCAGGTGGGCTTGGAGCGGGGCCATCCGGCTGTGATCCTCGAGGCCGGGCAGCGCCGGCTTGATGTAGCCGTCGAGATCCGTGCCGATCGCGACGTGGTCATAGCTTCCGGTGAGCTCGTGGATCTTGTCGATGTGGCGGCACAGCGCTCCGAGCGACCCGTCGAGCGAGTTCACGCTGGACACCCCGCTGGTGATGAAGTGCTCGCACAGGATGCACCCCATCACGCCGCCGCGGGCGGCGATGGCCTCGACGGTCGCGTCGTCGAAGCTGTACTGAAGCCCGCCGAACCGGTACGCCATGTGGGTCGCGAGGACCGGGATCTCCTTCGCCGGGTCGCGAGCGTCGAGCTGCGCGAGCACGTCCCGGATCGACTCCGACCGCATATGCGTGAGGTCGATGAGGATGCCCTCGTCGACCATCGCGTCGATGACCTCGTGCCCGATCGAGGTCAGGCCCACACCCTTCGCCTGCGGGAACACCAGGTTGTAGAGCCAGTCGGGAAGGAACGGCAGCGCCGGAGCGTTCGTGGCCACATCTCTAAAGAACAGGTGGGCGACGGTTACGTACGCGATTCCCAGTCCGGCCAGCGTCTGGACGTTGCTGCGGACCTCCCCCGGCTCCCGTCCGAGCTGGAACCCGCCCTCGATCGCGTGGATCAGGATCGGGACGCCCCCGCCGAGAAGCGCGTCGAGCTCCGAGACCGAGTGAGCGATCGCGACATCGCTCGAATGGGCCTGGACGTAGTCCTCGACGGTCTGGTGCTGATCGACGATGTCCTTGCAGTAGCTCTCCCGCGGCGGCGCCCCGTAGCTCTCGGTCAGGTCGATCTCGTCGAACGGCTGGTAGAGCATCGACAGCGCCACGCCGACGTCCCCGGCTCGCATCAGCGTCTCGGTCACGCTCGGCGTGTCGCCAGGGCCCTGGTAGTTCGCGAACCGCGAGATCAGGTCGACGACGCGTCCCTGCCAGCGCTGGCGCCACCACACGCGCGCGCGCTCGTGCGTGCGCTGCTGTTCTTCAGCCAGCAGATGCATCGGAAAATGCGCGTGGAGATCGACGAGCATCGAGGGACCTCAGCGCGGATCATCCCAGCGGGTCGGGCGCAAAGCCACCCGCGCGCCGCGAGAAATGCGAGTCAACTACCGTTATCTGGTGTAAAGCGGTCCGCGGTCGGGCCGCAAGCCGCCCGTCGGGGCGACTGCGACACAGGGAGACAAACCCCGCATTTCGCGTGGAGGAACGCTTCGGCGTGAACTCTGGTCGATATCGCCCCGACGACGGCACCCGCGACCGAGCTACGGCTCGAGGTCGTACGGGAAGTCGGTGAACGCCGGCCATCTTGTCACCGATGCGCGCCGGCCTGCGGCGAGAGCACCAGCATCGCGGCGCTCGTCGCCGGCAGCGCCATCGTGTATCGCCCCTGCGACGGCGTGATCGAAGCAGTCTGTGGCCGGCCCGCGAGCAGGCCGCTGCTGGTCTGCGCTCCGAAGCTCTGGCCTGCGAGCGTCACGCCCGCGGTCGAGCCGGGACTCGGTGCGGTGAGGCGGGCGAGCATCGCGCGCTCGAACTTCCCGGGCACGCTGACCGCGAGCTCGCGCGAGCTTGCGCCCTCGTTCATGAACACCACCCGGACCGTGCCGTCGGTCGCCCGCGTCGCCCACGCGTTGACGCCCGGGGCGCCGGTGCGGCTGACGGTCAACAGGCGAGAGCCTGGCGGCGTCGCCCGGGCGAACATCAGCAGGCCGTAGTACTCGGGCGAGACCGCTGCCCGCCACTCACCGCTCTCGCGGCTGATCTCGAACAGCTGGTAGCCGGCCCCCGGGAACGTGTGGATGTTGACCCCGGAGACGCCGACGCGGGCCAGCTCGAACAGCGTGCGCAGCGCCCACAGGGCCGAGGCGAACGAGTTGCTCACGGCCGGATCCGCGCCGCACGCGACGCTGTTCAGCTCGTCCACCCGGAGCGAGAGGCCGTGGGCGCGGGCGAGCGCGACGTACGGCGCGAACGACTCGGCGAGCCCGGTCGAGGTCGCCGGCGACAGCAGCCGCGCGATCGTCGGGTATCGCGCCGAGCTCGGCGGCGTCAGGCACATCTGCAGCGGATATCGGTGCAGCGTCACCAGCCCGAGGTGCTGCTCGGCGGAGAGAAACTGCCCCAGGCCCCGCGTCCAGCTCATGCCGCTGAGGCTCGGGCCGGCGAGCGGGGTGGGCCGCAGCGCACTGGTGAAGCCCGCGAAGTCGCGGATGAACGCCGCCTCGTCATAGTTCTCCGGGCGACCGAAGATCGTGTGATCGCCCGACCGGTACCACGGGAACGCGGGGTACAGGTCTGGCTCGTTGCCGAGCTCGAGCGCCCGCACGGATTGCGTGCCGATCCCGTCGATAAGCGCGCCCGCTTCGGAGGCCGCGAGCCGCGGGCTGTCCGCCTCGAGGTTGAGGCCGAGGATCAGATGGGCGCCGAGCGCCCGCGTGAGCGCGCGGGTGACCGCGAGCCATCGGTCGGTGATATCGAACGTGACGCCCGGTGGACGTTCCATGCCCGCCGTCGGCCACCACGTCCGGTCCGCGCTGTTCCCACCGATCCGCAGGACCGGCGCCTGCCCGGGCGCCAGGTTGCGGACGAGCTGTTCGAACACCCGATCCAGCGAGCTCGGATCGGTGCCGGCATAGGCCTCGAGCGCCGGGTACTCGATCGACAGACCGAGGAATCCCGCCGGCACCACTGGCTCGCGCGGCCCGGGGTCGACGGTGACCACGGCCGCGTGCGGGCTCCGCCTACCGGCATCGCCGCCTCCCGCGCTCGCCACCGCGAATCCGAGGATCAGCACGCCCACGATCGACACGACCGCCACGTCGAAGTGGAAGAACCGGCTGCGGCTCCACGCTTTCACAAGTTGCAGTTTCGCGCGAGGAGAGGTCGGCAACGGGCCGGCAACCGAACGCAAGCACTCGTGCAATACGATCGCCACCCCGAACTCGAGGAGCGCACGGCGTGGATCTCTGCTTGATGATCGAAGGTCAGGAGGGCGTCACGTGGCCCCAGTGGCAGGCGCTCGCGCAGGCGTGTGAGGACCATGGGATCCCGGCGCTGTTTCGCTCCGACCACTACCTGAACCTCGATGGGCAGCACCCCGAGCGCGGATCGCTCGACGCCTGGGGCACGATCAACGCGCTCGCTGCGGTGACCACCACGCTGCGGCTCGGGACGCTCGTCTCGCCGGCGAGCTTCCGCCACCCGTCGGTGCTGGCCAAGCTCGTCGTCACCGCCGACCACGTCTCGGGCGGGCGGATCGACCTCGGCATCGGCGCCGGCTGGCACAACGGCGAGCACGAGGCGATGGGCTTCCCGTTCCACGCGCCTCGCGTCCGCCTGGACGTGCTCGAGGAGCAGATCCAGGTGCTGTTCGGCCATTGGAGCAGCGAGCAGTTCTCGTTCGCGGGTGAGCACTACACACTGTCCAACCTCGACGCGCAGCCGAAGCCGATCCAGCGGCCCCACCCGCCCGTGATCATGGGCGGCAGCGGCGGCTCGCGCAGCACGGCGCTCGCCGGGCGGTTCGCGGACGAGTACAACACGCCGTTCCCGTCGCTCGGGGAGATCCCTGAGCGCCGCAACCGGATCGCCGAGGCGTGTGAGCGCGCCGGCCGGCCGCTGATCCCTTTCTCGATCATGGCCGGGACCGTGCTCGGTGCGGACGCGGCCGACCTCGAGGACCGCGCCGGCCGGGTCGCCGAGATCGTGGGCGCCGACCGGGACGAGCTCCTGCGCGACCCGCCCCAGGGCTGGATCGTGGGGACGATCGACGATGCGGCCGAGCAGTACGCGCAGTTGCGCGATGCGGGCCTCAGCCGGGTCATGTGTCAATCGCGCGTGCACGACGACCTCGACCAGGTCGCGCTGATCGCGCGGATGGCCGCACTCCTCGCCTGACGATCCGGCGTCTTGAAGAAGCGCGCCCCCGATCTGGCGGCTGCTTCCTGCCGGATCTGCGGGGCGCGCTCCTGAGGGAGGAGATGGTGTTGCAAACATCGTGGCGCCCCGGGTTTCATCTGTCAAAGACGGAAACTCGCATTCATCTATAGGCTTAGCTTATGGAACTTCGGCAATTGCGCTACCTTGTCGCGCTCGCCGACGAGCAGCACTTCACGCGGGCCGCAGCGCGTGAGCACATCGCGCAACCCGCGCTTTCGCAGCAGATCCGCCGGCTGGAGGAGGAGGTCGGGCTGCCCGTCGTCGATCGGACGACGCGGCGCGTCACGGTCACCGAGGCCGGCAGGACCCTCGTCGCCCGCGCCCGCCGGATCCTGTCCGAGGTCGATGCCGCCAAAGCGGAGATGCAGGCCCTCGCCGGCATCAAAGCCGGCCACGTCACGGTCGGAACGATGCACACGATGGGGCCGGTCGACGTGTCGCTGGCACTGGCGATGTTCCACGAGCGCCACCCGGGCGTCGAGCTCACCGTCCGCGAGCAGTCAAGCGAGGAGCTCGCGGAGATGCTCCGCGACGACGTGCTCGACCTGGCGTTCCTGTCGGTCACCGAGCGGATCGAGAGCCACGAGCTGAGCCTGCACCAGCTCGTCTCCGAGGAGCTCGTGGCGGTGGTGCCACTCGATCATCCCCTCGCCGGCCGGCGCCGGGTGCGGATGGCCGAGCTCGCCGACGAGCAGTTCGTGAGCTACCGCGAGGGCGCCCGGTTGCGCGAGCTGTTGACGTTCGCCGCCCACAGCGCCGGGTTCGAGCCGCAGATCAAGCTCGAATCGAACGAGAGCGAGCGGATCAGGCGGCTCGTGGCGCGCGGCACGGGCGTCGCGATCCTCCCGCGCTCGGACGCCGAGCGGTCTCCGGGCAACGTCGCCGTGGCCACGCTGATCGAGCCGTCCCTGAAGCGCGACATCACACTGGCGTGCCGCGAAGGGCGACGCCTCGGACCGGCCGCGGCCGAGTTCCTACAGCTCTCCCGGGAAGTATTCAGCACCGGGGTGGACGGTGATGAGCCCACGGCCGCGCCCGCTCGATCTGCCCAGCGAGCGAGTAGAGCAGATCCTCCGCTCCCGGCCGGCCCACGAGCTGGACGGGTGGCGCACGGCACCGCGAACGCGAGGTCTTGCTCGGCGGTGGCCGTCATCCGTGAAGCGCCGTCACCAGCTCGCGAATCGCCCCGGGATAGCGATAGGTGATCCCGCCGTGCTTGCCCTCGAACAACTCGATCGTGTGTGCGGCGCCGATCTTCGAGAGCTCCTGCGCGAACGCCTGCGCGCCGAGGTCCAGGTAGTACTCGTCGGACTTGCCGGCGTCGAGGTAGATCCGGCGCATGCTGCGCAGCGCGTCGGCGTGGTGCGGCGCCATCCGCACGGGGTCGTGCTCGAGCCACAGCGCCCACACGTCGTCGATCAGCCGGCCCGTCGAGACCTCGAACGGGAGGAGGGCCCGGCCGGGGGTGGTCAGGTCGGGCGAGTACGCCGACGCATACCCGTACATCTCGAACGCGGCGCCGTAACGCGCGAAGTCGAAGTGGTCGGCGGCGGCCAACTGCTCGAAGAACACCGCGTATGACCCCTCGAAGTTGTCGCGCAGCGCCCGCGCCACGTTTGGGAACTCGCGCTGGTAGCAGCATTCGAACAGCGCGTCGCCGGCGTGCGAGGCGAGCGCCCCAAACACGTCGGGGCGAAGCATCGGCACGACCATCGCGCCGTACCCGCCCGACGACTTGCCGGCGAGCCCGCGGTGATCGCGCTGCGGGCTCGTCGGATAGCGTCCATCGATGAACGTGACGACCTCGTCGCAAAGGTAGTCGAGGTACCGGCCGGTGGAAGCCGAGTTGATGAACTGCGAGCCGCCGCGCGAGGTCCAGGCGTCGACGAACACCAAGATCGCATCGGGGCACGCGCGCGCGGCGAACATCGCGTCGACGCGTTCGATCATGTTGGGCTCGAGCGCGGAGTGCGCCGTCCACATGTCGATCTGCCCGGTGAACCCCTGGATCACGTATACGGACGGAAGCGGCTTGGGGTGATCGAGCTCCACGCCGGGCGGTCGGTAGACGTACAGCGGGCGCCGGGCCGGGTCTCCCAGCGGGTTGTCGGAGAGCGCGTCGGACTCAACGACCAGCTGATCGAGCGCGCCCCCGAGCGGACGCGCCCAAGGCGCTCCGACGACGCCTTCGAGATCTTTCAGTGCCATGGCATCACCGTACGCGAAACGGCCCGCGGGGGGACGCTCGGCGCGACCGGCCGGGCTATAGTGACGACTCCCAGTCAGTCTCGATAAGCGGGGCATTCCGTGATGACGGACCGAGTCCAGACCCCAAGCTCAAACGGCGTCGGAGCTGACATAGACGCGGTCGAGACCACCGAGTGGCTCGAGGCCGTCGATGCCGTCGTCGAGCACGACGGACCCGACAGGGCCCGCCAGATCCTCGCGCGCGCGGTGCAGCGCGCGGAGCTCGCCGGCAGCGGCCCGATCGCGAGCATCACGACTCCGTACGTGAACACGATCCCGCCGGAACGAGAGGCGAAGCTCCCGGACGGGGTGGGTGGGGCCGAAATCGAGCGGCGGCTGCGCTCGATCATCCGCTGGAACGCGATCGCGATGGTCGTCCGCGCCAACAAGGTCTCTTCCGAGCTCGGCGGCCACATCGCGAGCTTCCAATCGCTGGCGACGCTGTACGAGGTCGGCTTCAACCACTTCTGGCACGCGCCGTCCGGCGATCACGGCGGGGACCTCGTCTACTTCCAGGGCCATTCCTCGCCCGGCAACTACGCGCGCGCGTACATAGAGGGCCGCCTGAGCGAGGAGCAGCTCGACAACTTCCGTCAGGAGGTCGACGGCCCCGGCCTGTCGTCGTACCCGCATCCGTGGCTGATGCCGGAGTTCTGGCAGTTCCCGACGGTGTCGCTCGGGATCGGCGCGATCACCTCGATCTACCAGGCGCGGTTCATGAAGTACCTCGAGGCGCGAGATGTCGCGCACACCGCCGGGCGCAAGGTGTGGGCGTTCCTCGGCGACGGCGAGATGGACGAGCCCGAGACGATGGGCGCGATCGGGATGGCCGGGCGCGAGCACCTCGACAACCTGATCTGGATCGTGAACTGCAACCTGCAGCGGCTCGACGGCCCGGTTCGCGGCAACGGCAAGATCATCCAGGAGCTCGAGGCCGACTTCCGGGGCGCCGGGTGGAACGTAATCAAGGTCGTGTGGGGAACGCGCTGGGACCCGCTGCTCGCAGAGGACACCGACGGGCGGCTCGTAAAGGTGATGGAGGAGTGCGTTGACGGCGAGTACCAGACGTTCAAGTCCCGCGACGGGGCGTACGTGCGCGAGCACTTCTTCGGGCGCGATCCGGTGCTGCTCGATCGCGTCTCGCACATGACCGACGACGAGATCTGGCTGCTCAACCGCGGAGGCCTCGACCAGCAGAAGGTGTACGCGGCCTATCACGAGGCCGTCCACCACACCGAACAGCCGACCGTGATCCTCGCCAAGACGATCAAGGGCTACGGGATGGGAGTCTCGGGCGAGGGCCAGATGATCACCCACCAGGCGAAGAAGATGACCGAGGACGCCCTGCTCGCGTTCCGCGACCGGTTCGAGCTTCCGCTGACCGACGAGCAGGTCCGCGCGGCCGAGTACTACAAGCCGCCCGATGACTCGCCCGAGATGGAGTTCATGCGGGAGCGGCGCGCCGCGCTGGGCGGCAGCATGCCGGTCCGCCGGACGGCGGCGGAGCCGCTCGAGGTTCCCTCGCTCGAGACGTTCAAAGGCCAGCTCGACGGGACCGGCGAGCGCGAGATCTCGACCACGATGGCGTTCGTGCGCGTGCTCGCCGCGCTGCTGCGCGACAAGGCGATCGGCCGTCGGATCGTCCCGATTGTCCCCGACGAGTCACGAACGTTCGGAATGGAAGGGATGTTCCGCCAGATCGGGATCTACTCCCCCGTGGGACAGCTGTACCAGCCCCAGGACTCCGAGCAGCTGATGTTCTACAAGGAGGACAAGCACGGCCAGATCCTCGAGGAGGGCATCACCGAGGCCGGCTCGATCTCCTCGTTCATCGCCGCCGGCACCTCCTACAGCGCCCACGCGATTCAGATGGTGCCGTTCTACATCTACTACTCGATGTTCGGCTACCAGCGCGTCGGCGATCTCGTGTGGGCGGCCGCTGACTCGCGCACCCGAGGCTTCCTGCTCGGCGGTACCGCCGGGCGCACGACACTCAACGGCGAGGGGCTCCAGCACGAGGACGGGCACAGCCACGTGCTGTTCTCGGTCGTGCCGAACTGCCGCGCGTACGACCCGGCGTTCGGCCACGAGCTCGCGGTGATCATCCAGGATGGCCTGCGGCGGATGGTCGCCGAGCAGGAGGACGTCTTCTACTACATCACGCTGATGAACGAGAACTACCGGCATCCCGCGATGCCTGAGGGCGCCCGGGAGGGGATCCTGCGCGGCATGTACCTGATTCGGTCCGGCTCCTCGGAGGGCGGGCCGCGCGTACAGCTCCTCGGATCGGGCACGATCCTGAACGAGGTGCTCGCCGCGGCCGAGCTGCTCGAGTCCGACTTCGGGGTGGCCGCGGACGTGTGGAGCGTGACCTCGTTCACCGAGCTCCGCCGGGACGGGATCGAGGTCGAACGGTGGAACATGCTGCATCCGCTCGAGGAGCCACGTCGCGCGTACGTCTCCGAGCGGCTCGCGGATCGGGATGGGCCGGTCGTCGCCTCCACCGACTACCTGCGGGCGTTCCCGGACCAGATCCGCCAGTGGGTGCCGCGCCGCTACCGCGTGCTGGGCACCGACGGCTTCGGCCGCAGCGACTCTCGCCGCGCGCTCCGCCGGTTCTTCGAGGTCAACCGCCACTACGTGGCCGTGGCCGCGCTGAAGGCGCTGGCCGACGAGGGCACGATCGACGCCTCGCGCGTGCAGGAGGCGATCGAGCGCTTCGAGATCAACACCGAAGCCCCGATGCCGACGACCGTATGAGCGCGACCTCGGTCGAAGTTCCGGACATCGGCGACTTCGAGGACGTGCCGGTCATCGAGATCCTGGTGTCGCCCGGCGACACCGTCGCGATCGACGATCCGCTGCTCACGCTCGAGTCCGACAAGGCGACGATGGACGTGCCGGCGCCGTTCGCGGGCACCGTGCGCGAGCTGCTCGTGAATATCGGCGACAAGGTCTCCCAGGGCGCTCAGCTGCTGACGCTCGAGCCGTCCGGCGGCGACGGCGGCGCCCCGGCCGCCGAGGCGACCCCGGCCACCGGCACCAAGGCGGCGCATTCGGTGCAGAGCGCGAGCCAGGCCGAGGAGCAGGCCGCGCCGCCCGCGTCGGCGCCGGGGGCGGCCGCGTCGGCGCCGGGGGCGGCCGCACCGGCGCCGGGAGCTCCGGCCGCGGCGCCCGGGGCTCCTGATTCCGCCGGCAACGGCGGAGGCCCTGTCTATGCCAGCCCCGCGGTCCGCCGGATCGCCCGCGAGCTCGGCGTCGACCTTCACCGGGTGACCGGGAGCGGTCGCAAGGGCCGGATCACCAAGGACGACGTACGGAGGTTCGCGGAGAGCGGCCCGCCCAGCCCGGCTCCGACGCCGGCGGCCGGGCCTGGTGTGGGGCTGGAGCTGCCGCCGTGGCCGTCGGTCGACTTCTCGAAGTTCGGCGAGGTCGAGCGCGTGCAGCGGTCCCGGATCCAGCGGATCTCGGGTCCGGTGCTCGCCCGCAACTGGGTGATGATCCCGCACGTCACCCACAACGACGAGGCGGACATCACCGACCTCGAGGCGTGGCGCAAGCAGCTCAACGACGAGAACGCGCGGTCGCGTGGCGTCAAGCTCACGATGGTGTCGTTCCTCGTGGTCGCGTCGGTCGCCACGCTGAAGGCGTTTCCGACCTTCAACTCCTCGCTCGACGGCGACGACCTGATCCTCAAGCGGTACTACAACATCGGCTTCGCCACCGACACGCCCGGCGGCCTCGTCGTGCCCGTGATCAGGAACGCCGACCAGAAGGGCCTGCTCGAGATCGCGCGGGACCTAACCGAACTGTCGGCCAAGGCACGGGACGGCAAGCTCATGCCCGGCGACATGCAGGGCGCCACGTTCACGATCTCCTCGCTCGGCGGCATCGGCGGGACCAGCTTCACCCCGATCATCAACGCGCCCGAGGTCGCGATCCTCGGCGCGACCCGCTCGGCGATCAAGCCGGTGTGGAACGGTCGCGAGTTCGTGCCGCGGTTGATGGTCCCGCTGTCGCTGTCGTATGACCACCGAGTGATCGACGGCGCGGCCGCGGCCCGGTTCATGGTGCACCTGGTCACGGTGCTGAGCGATCTGAAGCGTGCGCTGCTGTGAGCGAGATTCGCGTTCCGGACATCGGTGACTTCACCGACGTCCCGGTGATCGAGATCCACGTCTCGCCCGGCGATGAGGTGGCGGTCGAGGACTCGCTGGTCACGCTCGAGTCGGACAAGGCGACGATGGACGTGCCCGCGCCAGAGGCCGGGAAGGTCGCTCAGCTCAGGGTCCAGATCGGCGACCGCGTGTCCGAGGGCAGCGTGCTGCTCACGCTCGAGTCCGACGGGGCAGCGCCGAGCGGTTCGGGTTCATCGGAGGCGCCGGCAAGCTCCGGCGAGGCGCCGTCAACCACCACCGAAGCGCCGGCCACCACCGAGGCCTCGGTGGAGCGCGAGCCCGCGCCTCCCCCGCCGTCTTCGAATCGCGCCGGCGGCAGTCATGACGCCCAGGTGGTCGTGATCGGGTCGGGACCGGGCGGCTACACGGCCGCGTTCCGCGCGGCCGACCTGGGGCTGAAGACCGTGCTGATCGAGCGCTACGACACGCTCGGCGGCGTCTGCCTGAACGTCGGCTGCATCCCGTCCAAGGCGCTGTTGCACGCCGCCCGGGTCGTGGCGGAGGCCGAGGAGATGGCGGAGCACGGGATCAAGTTCGGCAAGCCCAAGGTCGACCTGGACGAGCTCCGCTCCTGGAAGGCCTCGGTCGTCGGGAAGCTCACCGGCGGACTCGCGGGCCTCGCCAAGCAGCGCAAGGTCGAGGTGATCACGGGCGTCGCTTCGCTGACCGGACCCAACACGGTGGCGGTCGGCGACCGGATGGTCTCGTTCGACAACTGCATCATCGCGGCCGGATCCGAGGCGGCGTCGTTGCCGGCGCTTCCGGATGATGCGCGGATCTTCTCCTCGACCGGCGCGCTCGAGCTGCCGTCGATCCCCAAGCGGCTGCTGGTGATCGGCTGCGGGATCATCGGCCTCGAGATGGCGACCGTCTATCACGCGCTCGGCTCCAAGGTGACGATGGTCGAGCTGCTGGACCAGCTGATTCCCGGCTGCGACCCGGACCTGGTCAAGCCGCTCCACAAGCGGATCTCGGCGCGGTACGAGGCGATCCATCTCGGCATGAAGGTCGAGTCGGTCGAGGCCTCCGAGAAGCACCTCGGGGTGAGGCTGTCGTCGGGCGATACCGAGAAGTTCGACGGCATCCTGGTGGCGATCGGCCGCCGGCCGAACGGCCACGCCGTAGGCGCTTCCGGGGTCGGCGTCATCGTGGACGACGCCGGGTTCATCCCGGTCGATCGGCAACTGCGCACGAACGTGCCGGGGATCTACGCGATCGGCGACGTCGTCGGTGGCCCGATGCTCGCCCACAAGGCCTCGCACGAGGGCAAGGTCGCCGCCGAGGTGATCGCCGGCGTCGCGGGCGCGGAGTTCGATCCCCGCGCGATCCCGTCGGTCGCCTACACCGACCCCGAGGTCGCGTGGATGGGGCTGACCGAGACCGAGGCGCGCGACCGGGGGATCGAGGTCGAGAAGGCCGTGTTCCCGTGGGCGGCGTCCGGGCGCGCCCTGTCCCTGGGACGCGACGAGGGCATGACCAAGCTGCTGTTCCGGGTGGGTGGGGAGTCCCATTCCCGGCGCCTGCTCGGGGCCGGAATCGTCGGTGTCAACGCCGGCGAGCTGATCGCCGAGACCGTGCACGCGCTCGAGATGGGCTCGGACGCCGAGGACATCGGGTTGACGATCCACCCCCACCCGACGCTGACCGAGACGATCGGGTTCGCCGCCGAGATCGCCGAGGGCACGGTCACCGACCTCATGCCTCCCCGAAAGCAGACCGCCCGTATGGGTATGGAAGAAACCCGGAAATAGTCCGAGTTTCTCACCAAGCGCCGCCCGGCTAGCCTCGGCGCGGGCGCCGGCGCCTCAGCAGCACGAGCGCCACCAACGCCACCGCGGCGGCGATCCCGATCCGCTTGGGCGACGCGGCCTCGCCGGCGCGCGCCAGCGGACCGCCAGCCGTTTCCGGGGCGCCCCGGGGCGCCGGCATCGCGAACTCCTCGGCCGCGAGCACGTCGTGGGGCTCGGCGATCCCGCTCGGATCGTCGGGCAGCATGATCGGCTGGTGGCGCAGCGACGGGTCGGCAGAGGGCATCGCGAACGCCTCCGCGGCGAGAACGTCGTGCGCGGAATCCTCAGGAGGCTTAATTGGGTCTGACACGGGCGGGATGTTTCCAGATGCGACGCCGGATCGTCATTTCGACCGCCCGCGCGGCCCCGAAAACATCTAAGCCTCGAGGACTCAGATCGAGTTCGAGGAATTGCTATCCTTCACTTATCTCACGTAAGCAACTATCGAAAGCGAACGCCCTTACTGATGTCTAGTCGCCTTCTTCTCATCCCGCTCGACGACGTCGTGGCCTTCCCGGGCATGTCGCTCACGCTCGCGGTCGACGCCGGCGAGGAGGAACGGGTTCTGCTCGTTCCAAGACACGAACACGACTTTGCAAGCGTCGGCACCGTCGCGGAGGTTGCCGACCAGGTCCGGCTGCCCGGCGGCGCTCGCGCCGTCGTCCTGCAGGGACTTCACCGCGGCGTCGCCGGCGCCGCCCACACCAATCCCGACGGACGGCTGTTCGTCGAGGTCGACGAGCGCCCCGATCCGGTGCCCGTCGACGGTCGCACCCGCAACCTCGAGCGCGAGTACCGCGCGGTCGTCGAGGAGATCCTCGAGCTGCGCGGCGCCGACGCGCGCGTGGCTTCGTTCCTGCGGGGCATCACCGAGCCCGGGGCACTGGCCGACACCGGCGGTTACTCGCCTGACCTGTCCTACGAGAACAAGGTCAAGCTGCTCCAGACCCTCGACGTGACCGAGCGGCTCGAGCTCGCCGTGGGCATGCAGCGCGAGCGACTGGCTGAGCTTCAGGTCCGCAAGCGGATCCGCGACGACGTGGAGTCGGGGGCCGAGAAGCAGCAGCGCGATTACTTCCTGCGCAAGCAGATGGAGTCGATCCGCAAGGAGCTCGGCGAGGACGACGCGTCGGTCGTCGAGGAGTACCGGACGAAGATCGAAGAGGCCGGGATGCCCGAGGGCGTGCGCGAGCAGGCCGACAAGGAGCTGGGGCGCCTCGAGCGGCTCGGCGAGCAGTCGGCCGAGTCGAGCGTGATCCGGACCTACCTCGACTGGCTGATCGCGGTCCCGTGGAGCAAGCGCTCCGAGGAACGCCTCGATCCGAAGCACGCGCGCGGGGTGCTCGACGCCGACCATGCCGGCCTCGAGGACGTCAAGGACCGGATCGTCGAGTACATCGCGGTCAAGAAGCTGCGCCAGGAGCGCGGCATCACCGAGGACAAGCGGTCCGGCGCGATCCTGACCCTGATCGGACCGCCCGGCACCGGCAAGACCTCGATCGGCGAGTCGATCGCCCGCGCCACCGGGCGCGAGTTCGTCCGGATGTCGCTCGGCGGCGTCCGCGACGAGGCCGAGATCCGCGGTCATAGGCGCACGTACATCGGCGCGCTCCCGGGCCGGCTCGTCCGTGCCCTGCGCGACGCCGACACGATGAACCCGGTGATCATGCTCGACGAGGTCGACAAGGTCGGCGCCGACTGGCGTGGCGACCCCAGCGCGGCCCTGCTCGAGGTGCTCGACCCGGCGCAGAATCACAGCTTCCGGGATCACTACCTGGACGTCGAGCTCGACCTGAGCGGCGTGCTGTTCATCGCGACAGCGAACGTCGCGGACACGATTCCGGGCCCGCTGCTCGACCGGATGGAAGTGATCAGGTTCGACGGCTACACGACCTCGGAGAAGGTCGCGATCGCCCGCGGCTATCTGTGGCCGCGCCAGCGTGAGCGGAACGGCCTGCGGCCCGAGGAGGTCGAGGTCTCCGATGAGCTGCTGAACACCGTCGCAACCGAGTACACGCGCGAGGCCGGCGTCCGCCAGCTCGAGCGCGAGCTCGGGACGCTGCTGCGCAAGACCGCGACGAAGATCGCATCAGGTGAGGCGGAGGCCCCCGTGGTCATCGACCTCGACGCGGTCCGCGACGCGCTCGGCCGCCAGCGTCACTTCCAGGAGTCGGCGATCCGCACCGCGGTCCCCGGCGTCGCGACCGGCCTCGCCGTGACCGGCACCGGTGGCGACGTGCTGTTCATCGAGGCCACCGGAATGCAAGGCAAGCCCGGACTGACGCTCACCGGCCAGCTCGGCGACGTGATGAAGGAGTCGGCGCAGATCGCCCTCTCCTACGTCCGTGGGCATGCGCCAGAGCTCGAGATCGACCCCTCTACATTCGAGGATCGCTCGTTCCACGTGCATGTGCCGGCCGGCGCGATCCCCAAGGACGGCCCCAGCGCCGGCGTGACGATGGTGACCGCACTGACCTCGCTGCTCAGCGGCAGGCCGGTGCGCCACACCGTCGGCATGACCGGTGAAGTCACCCTCCAGGGCCGCGTCCTGCCGATCGGTGGGGTCAAGCAGAAGGTGCTCGCGGCGCACGCCGCCGGTCTGACCGATGTCGTGCTTCCCGAGCGCAACCGCGGCGATCTCGACGACGTGCCGCAGGAGGTGCGGGACGCGATGACCTTCCACTTCGCGATGACGGTCGACGAGGTGCTGGGCGTCGCGCTCGAGCGGGCCGCGGTGGCGCACGCCGCCTAGCAACAAGCTGTCTCCTCCCAACCCCGGCGGCGGGCGGGCCTTCACCAGAGGCCCGCCCGCCACCGTCCGTTCGCGTCCGGTTGGCACCCGTTCGCCGGTGGTAGGTTGAACGAATGAGCACGATCACAGCCCCAGCCGAACAGAAAATCGTCGATGAAGTTCCCAAGCAGCTCTACATTGCCGGCGAGTGGCGCGACGGAGCCAAGGGCACCCTGTCGGTCGAGGACCCCTCGACCGGCGAATCCCTCTGCGAGGTCGCCGACGCCTCCACCGACGACGCCAAGGCCGCTTTGACCGCCGCGGTGCAGGCCGGCCCCGAGTGGTCCACCCAGGCTCCGCGAGAGCGCGGTGAGGTCCTCCGGCGCTCGTTCGAGGCGCTCGTCGCCCGCGCCGACGATCTCGCGCTCCTGATGACGCTCGAGATGGGCAAGCCGCTCGCCGAGTCCAAGGCGGAGATCGCCTATGCCGCCGAGTTCTTTCGCTGGTTCTCCGAGGAGGCGGTGCGGATCGACGGGCGCTACTCGGTGAATGCCAACGGTCAGGGGCGTCTGCTGACGATGAAGCAGCCCGTAGGGGCATGCCTGTTGATCACGCCGTGGAACTTCCCGATGGCGATGGGCACCCGCAAGATCGGGCCCGCGATCGCCGCCGGCTGCACGATCGTGCTCAAGCCGGCGCAGCAGACGCCGCTGTCGATGCTGATGCTGGTCAAGATCCTCGAGGAGGCCGGCCTCCCGCCCGGCGTCGTCAACCTCGTCACCGCCTCGTCGTCGGGCGAGACGATGGCGCCGCTGATCGCCGATCAGCGCCTGCGCAAGCTGTCGTTCACCGGCTCGACCGAGGTGGGGCGCAAGCTGATGGAGCAGGCCTCGCAGAACCTCCTACGCCTCTCGATGGAGCTCGGCGGCAACGCGCCGTTCATCGTGTTCGACGACGCCGACGTCGACGCGGCCGTCCAGGGAGCGCTGGTGGCGAAGATGCGCAACATCGGCGAGGCGTGCACGGCCGCCAACCGCTTCCACGTCGCGGATGCGATCGCCGAGGAGTTCGCCGAGAAGCTGGCCGAGAAGATGGGCGCGATGAAGGTCGGCCGCGGCACCGAGGACGGCGTCCAGGTCGGGCCGCTGATCGACGGCGACCAGCGAAGCAAGGTCGCCGAGCTCGTCGAGGACGCGATCGGCCGCGGCGCGACGGCGGTCGTCGGCGGCCAAGCCCGCGACGGCGCCGGCTACTTCTTCGACCCGACCGTGCTCACCGACATCCCCGACGACGCCGAGCTGCTGCGCGAGGAGATCTTCGGCCCGGTCGCGCCCGTCAAGGGATTCGGCGACGAGGACGAGGCGATCGCCGCCGCCAACGACACCGAGTACGGCCTGGTCGCCTACGTGTTCACGAACAACCTCAAGCGCGCGCTCCGCGTGATCGAGCGGCTCGAGACCGGCATGGTCGGGCTCAACCAGGGCATGGTGTCGAACGCCGGAGCCCCGTTCGGCGGCATCAAGCAGTCCGGCTTCGGCCGCGAAGGCGGTTACGAGGGGATCGAGGAGTACCTCGAGACGAAGTACGTCGCCGTGAACCTCTGATTGTCTGATTGTCTGATTGTCTGATTGCAGTTTTCACATCGGGCTGGCCGGACCGATTACCGTTTGTCCTGCGTTGACACGCGCGTGACGCGCCCCGCGCCTCCGGGGTGTAACGCGAGGGCACAGACGGAGGAGGGCGGTGCATGACCCACCAGACCGAAGCACCACCGGCACCGGCACCGGCACCGGCACCGGCGCAGGCGCAGGCGGCGGCCACGAGTTCCATCCCGCAGGCCTCAGACGGGACCGAGCGGGCCAAGAGCATCGTCACCCAGTACATGGATGCCGGCATCGACGAGACCGACGCGCTGCTCAAGGCGGTCGGCCTGCGCGACGAGCTGAGCGGTGAGGCGCAGGACCTCGCACGGCTGATCGAGCGCCGGCTCGCCGATGTAGCCTCCCAGCAGTACAAGCATCCCCATGCTCCTGCGCTCGACCACCTCGAGATACAGCGAGCGTTCCTACAGCATCGGTTCGTCGGCCCGCTGAAGACGTACGAGCGCACCTTTCGCGGCTACTCGGTCCTCGACAACTTCCTGAACCTGACCTCGATCCTCGCCGGCGTCGGCGCATCGCTTGCCGCCGCGCTGGACGCGCCCAAGGTGTACGCGATCGTGCTCGGCCTCGTCGTCGGCTGCCTGCAGAGCCTGAGCCAGTGGCTGAAGCCCTCCAGACGTTCGACCCGTCGCGGACTTGCCGCCGCCGTCATGCGCAGCGAGGGATGGGCGTTCCTCCAGGGCCGCGACCGTTACAAGGGCCGGGAGCCGGCGACCGCCTGGTCACTGTTCTGCGATCAGGTGGAGCGCGTCGAGGGGCGCGAGCAGGCCGAACAGGACAGGGAATCATCGGAAGCGCCGCGTGGCCGCAGCGTCAGCCGCCGCTAATAGTACTTTGTTAGTTGGTTAGCAAAGTACTACTAAGGGTCCGCAGGGAACTACGCCCGGCTACTCCCACCACATGCCGGACGCGACCCTGGCCTCGATCAGCCGGGGACCATCGTCGACGGCGATCGCATCCCGGAGCGCCTCGGTGAGCTGCTCGCGGCCCGACACCGTCTCCGCCGGCACGCCGTAGGCACGCGCCACCGCGGCGGTGTCGAGCCCCGGGAGCTCGAGGCCCGGAGCCCCGCTGACGTGCTCGAGCTCGGAGAACCACTTGAGGATCATGTACTCCGCGTTGCGCACGACGAGGAACGTGACCGGCACCGCGTATGCGGCCGCCGTCCACAGCACGGTGATCCCGTACTGCGCCGAGCCCTCCCCCACGACGCACACCACCGGACGGTCACGCTCGGCCATCTGTACGCCCACCGCCGCGCAGATCCCGAAGCCGAGGCCGCCGCTGGCGCTCTGGTAGTAGCTGCCGGGCTGCGACAGCCGCAGCCGATTGCGCAGCGCGGACGCGCTCGAGGGGATCTCGGCCACCGCGATCCCGCCGTCGGGCCAGACGTCCGCGAGCGACGCCATCGCCGCCGCCCCGCTCATCGGGTCCGCCTGGGTCGGCTCCGGCGGCGCCGCACGCGGATCCGGGGCGGCGCGGTCCGACACGCCGACGAGCTCCACGAGCTGCTGGAGCGCGAGTGCGACGTCGCCGACGATCGCGTCGCCCATCGGCGCGCGCGCCGCCTCGTCGGGGTCGCTCGTGATCGCGACGAGCGAGGCGCCCTCCGGGAGGAGCGGTCCCGGTATGTACGGGTAGTACGGGAACACGTAGGTGCCGACGACCAACAGGAGGTCGTGCCCGCTCATCACCTGCGATAGCGGGCCGATCGCCGGCGGGAGCACCCCGAGGAAGTTCGGGTGGCTCTCCGGGAAGCCGATCCGGCTGCTCGCGGTGCCGGGCGACGCCCACACCGGCAGCCGCTGCTTCTCGGCGAGCGTGACGGCGGCGTACCACCCGCCGCTCGCGTCGATGTCGGGGCCGGCGATCAGGACCGGGTTGCGCGCCGACTCGATCACCGCGGCGAGCTGCGCAAGCTCGGCCGGGTCCGGCACGGCGCGACCGGTGACGACGCGACGCTGAGCGTTCAGCGCGCGATCCTCGTCGGCCTCCGCGTTCCAGTCGTCCATCGGGATCGACACGAATGCCGGACCGCGCGGCGGCAGCGCGGCGTGGTGGATGGCCCGCCCGATCGCGCCCGGGACGTCCTGCGCGCGCGGCGGCTCGTGGCTCCACTTCACATACGGCTGTGGGCCGATCGTGGCGTCCCGATTGGTCAACAGCGCCTCGTGGGTGATCTGGGGGCGGACCTGTTGGCCGGCGGTGATCACCAGCGGCGCCTTGTTGGCCTTCGCGTTGCCGATGCCGCCGACGGCGTTCCCGACCCCCGGCGCCGTGTGCAGGTTGACGTGCGTCGGGCGTCCGGTCGCCTGCGCATAGCCGTCGGCCATCCCGACCACCACCAGCTCCTGCAGGCCGAGCACGTACCTGAAGTCGTCGGGCAGCTCCGCCAACATCGGCAGCTCGGTCGACCCGGGGTTGCCGAAGATCGTCGTCATCCCGTGGGCTCGGAACAGCTCGAGCGTTGCTTCTCTTACGGTCGTCATTCGGCGGGTTTGGACCCTACGATGTAACTCGAACCAAGGCTGACGTTCAAGTTCGAACCGGCCCGGAAGGCCGAATCGAGTTACTATACTTTATGAAGCATGCGGACCCATCAACGGCTTCTGAGTTTCCTGCGCCCCTACCGGGGCGCTGTTCGTTGGTCGTTCGCGCTCGCGGCAGGCGCGATGGGCGCCACCGTGCTGATCCCGTACCTGACGGGCCGGGCGATCGACGCGATCCAATCGAGGGATCGGCACTACCTTGCGATCTGGGCGATCGCGATCGTCGCGGCCGGGATCGCTCGCCTCGGGCTGAGCGCCGCCCGGCGCCTCGTCGCCGGGCGCGTGTCGCTCGGCGTCGAGGTTGACCTGCGGAACCGTCTTTACGCGCAGCTGCAGGCACTCGAACTCGCGTTTTTCGACCGTCAGCAGACCGGCCAGCTGATGTCGCGCGCCACCGTCGATCTCCAGTCGGTTCGCTTCTATCTCGGCTACGGCCTGATCTTCATCGCCCAGTCGATCCTCACGATCGCGCTTGCGGCGGTCGCGATGTTCGTGCTCCAGCCGTCGCTGGCGGCGCTGTCGCTGGCGCCCGTCCCGTTCGTCGTGCTGATCGCGTGGCGCTACGGGCGCCGGTCGAGGCCGGCGCTTCAGGAGGCTCAGCAGCGGATCGCGGAGCTGACCGCCGACGCCGAGGAGAACGTCTCGGGGGTGCGCGTGATCAAGGCTTTTGCCCAGGAGGATCGCCAGCTCGAGCGCTTCAGCCGCTCGGTCGTGCGCGTGTTCGACCAGCAGATGTACGCGACGAGGATCCAGGCCCGGTACACGCCGCTGATCAGCTTCCTGCCGAACCTCGGGCTGGCCCTGATCCTGCTTATCGGCGGTCGCGACGTGATCCATGGAACGCTGACGATCGGTCAGTTCACCGCCTTCTACGCGTATCTGCTGATGCTGATCTCGCCGATGCGCACGCTCGGGTACATGCTGAGCGCCGCGCAGCGCGCTACCGCTTCCGGTGCGCGGATCTTCCAGGTGCTCGATCGCGCTCCGGCGATCACGAGCCCCATGGACGCGCCGGCGCTGCCCGACGGCCCCGGCCGCGTCTCGCTCCGGGACGTCAGCCTGACCTTCGAGGGCACGAGCCAGCCCGCGCTGCGCGACGTCGACCTCGAGATCGAGCCCGGGCGCACGGTGGCGCTGGTCGGCGCGATGGGCTCGGGCAAGACCGCGCTGGTGTCGCTGCTCCCCCGGCTCTACGAGGTCACCTCCGGCTCGGTCCGGATCGATGGCGCGGACGTCCGCTCCGTCGACCTCGACAGCCTGCGCCGCGCGATTGCCCTGGTCACCGACGACCCGTTCCTGTTCTCGGCCACGGTCCACGACAACATTGCGTACGCCCGGCCCGACGCGACTCGAGAGGACGTCGAGCGAGCCGCCCAGGTCGCCCAGGCCGCCTCGTTCATCGAGGCGCTTCCGAAGGGGTACGACACGATGGTCGGCGAGCGCGGACTGACCCTGTCCGGAGGCCAACGCCAGCGGATCGCGATCGCGCGCGCGGTGCTCGCAGATCCCCGGATCCTGATCCTCGACGACGCGACCTCGTCGGTCGACGCCTCGACCGAGCAGGAGATCAAGCTCGCGCTGGCCGAGGTGATGGCCGGGCGAACGACGTTCGTGATCGCGCATCGACTGTCGACGATCGCGCTGGCGGACGAGATCGTGGTGCTCGAGGGCGGCCGCGTGGCGGCGCACGGAACTCACGATGAGCTGCTCGAGGAATCGGACCTGTATCGCGAGATCGTCGAGAAGGGCATGCCCGACCAGGTCTTCCTGACCGAGAACGCGCTCGGGGCGGTGGGACTGTGAGACGCATCGACGACATCCGCCGCCGCCTGCACCAGTCCAGCGGCCGGGGCCGGAAGCTTCGCGGCCTCGCCGAGATCGTCGCGCCGTACCGCTGGCGGGTGCTCGCGATGTTCGTCTCGCTCGTGGCCGCCACCGCGGCCGCGCTCGCCCCGGCGCCGCTGGCCAAGCTGGCGATCGACGACGGGATCCAGCGCCACGACGTCGGCGCGCTCAATCTGATCGTCGTCGCGTTCCTGGTCTCGGCGATTGTGTACGCGGTCGCGACATACGCTCAGACGTACCTGGTTGGCTGGGTCGGGCAGCGGGCGCTCCAGGACCTCCGAGTCCGACTGTTCACCCACCTCCAGAAGCTGTCGATCGGTTTCTATTCGCGCAATCGCGCCGGCGTGATCATCTCGAGGATCACCAACGACGTCGAGGCGCTCGACCAGCTCGTCGAGGACGGCATGGCCACGCTGATCCAGTCCGGCCTGACGCTGATCGGCGTCGTCGTGATCCTGTTCGTGCTGGATCCGCACCTGGCGCTGCTGACGTTCCTCGTGCTACCGGTGCTGGCGGCCGGCGCGTTCGCGTTCAGGATCGCCTCAGCCGACGCATATCGCCTGACGCGCGAGAAGATCGCGTCGATCACCGGCTACCTGCAGGAGACGCTGTCCGGCATCCGAGTGGTACGCGCGTTCGGCCAGGAGCGAGAGCACATCAGGCGCTTCCACGAGCTCAACGACGAGAACCGTGCGGCGAACATGACCACTGTCAACCTCAACGCCGCCTACTTCCCCGCGGTCGAGTTCCTTTCGGCCCTGGTCACGGTCGAGATCCTGGTGATCGGCGGGATCGAGGCGATCAACGGGCACACCTCGACCGGTGCCGTGTTCGCGTTCATCGCCGCGCTCAACAACTTCTTCGACCCGATCCAGCAGCTGTCGCAGCTGTACACGACCTACCAGTCCGGGATGGCCGCCCTCGACAAGATCTTCGACCTGCTCGACGAGGAGCCGGATATCGCCGACGCGCCCGACGCCACCGCGCTGCCGTCGATCCGCGGCGAGGTGCGCTTCGACGAGGTGTCGTTCCAGTACGGCGCCGGCGACGGCGCCGGCTGGGCGCTCCGCGACCTCGACCTGGTGATCCAGCCCGGTCAGACGGTCGCGCTCGTGGGCGAGACGGGCGCCGGCAAGTCGACGTTCGCAAAGCTGGTGGCGCGATTCTATGACCCGACCTCGGGCGCGGTGCTCGTCGACGGCCACGACCTGCGTACGGTGACCGCCGATTCGCTGCGCTCGCAGATGGGGATCGTCCCTCAGGAGGGGTTCCTGTTCAGCGGCACGATCCGCGAGAACATCGCGTTCGGCCGTCCGTCGGCGACCGACGAGGAGATCCGTGCCGCCGCGCGCGCGGTCGGGGCGGACACGTTCATCGCCGCTCTCGAGGACGGTTACGACGCTCAGATCGGCGAGCGCGGAGTGCAGCTGTCGGCCGGGCAGCGCCAGCTGGTGGCGTTCGCCCGCGCGCTCGTGGCGGATCCGCGCATCCTCGTCCTCGACGAGGCCACCTCCAACGTCGACGTTCACACCGAGAGCCTGATCGAGCACGGGCTGCGGCGGCTCGTCGCCGGCAGGACCGCAATCGTGATCGCCCATCGCCTCTCGACGATCCGTCACGCGAGCCGGATCCTCGTGCTCGAGAATGGGCGCGTGGTCGAGGACGGGACCCACGACGAGCTGCTCGAGGCGCGCGGGCGCTACTGGCGCCTGTACCGCGACTGGGCCGAGCAGGCAGCGGCCTAGGAAATGATGGATAGTGTTTCCGAGCGATGAGCAGCGCCGTCACCTCAGAACGCGTCGCGATCGACGTCAGCGATCACGTCGCGGTCGTCACTCTCACCCGGCCGGACAAGCACAACGCCCTCGACATCGCGATGTTCGAGGCGATCACCGGCGCCGCGGAGCGTCTCGCGACCGAGCCGGGGGTTCGGGCAGTTGTCCTGCACGGCGCGGGACCGAGCTTCTGCTCCGGCCTCGACGTCGCCGGCGTGATGGCCAACCAGCCCGGATCGGACGCGCTGATGGGCCCGCTGCGCGGGCCGGTCCCGAACTGGTTCCAGCGCGCCGCCCATCGCTGGCTCGAGGTCCCCGTCCCGGTGATCGCGGCGATCCACGGTCACTGCCTGGGCGGCGGCCTCCAGATCGCGCTCGCGACGGACATCAGGTTCGCGGCCTCCGACTCCCTGCTCTCGGTGCTCGAGGTCAAGTGGGGCCTGATCCCGGACATGGCGATCACGCGTACGCTTCCCCGGCTCGTCGGGATCGACGTGGCCAAGGAGCTCGCCTACACCGGCCGTCTGATCAGCGGCAGCGAGGCCCACTCGCTCGGCTTGATCACGCACGTGGACGAGAATCCTCTGGCCGCGGCCCGCGCCCTTGCCGCCGAGATCGCGACCCGCTCGCCGGATGCCGTCCGCGGCATGAAGCGGCTGTTCGACGAGTCGTGGACCGGGTCCACCGAGGAGACGCTGCGGCTCGAGGCCGACATCCAGCTCGGCCTGCTCGGCACGCCCAACCAGCTCGCGGCGGTCACCGCCGGCATGACCAAGCAGCCCGCGGAGTTCGAAGACCCCACCTGAGGGCCGTGGTGAGCCGGGCCGACCTCGCCGCCGAGATCTGCGTGGCGACGGAGGAAACCCCGGGGGCGCTCAACTTCGACGGGCCGGTCCCGACTCGGGAACCTACCACAGGGCGTCGTGCCGCTACGACGCGCGCACACGAAATGTTGGCCTACAACAACTGGGGAACAGGGACTCGAACCCCGACTTCGACGTCCAGAGCGTCGCGTGCTGCCATTACACCATTCCCCAGTGCTGTGCGCGACTGTCGAGACTCAGGGGCCGAGTATAGGTCAGGAGTCTCAGATCGAGGCAAGGTCGCTCGAGAGATCCTGCAGCACGTGCACGCGGTCTTGCACGACGGCCGCCGAGCTCAGCAGCCGGCCGGCATACTCGAGATCGTCCGAGCGCCCGACGGTCAGCGCCGCGGCCACGCGGCCGTCCTTCAGGTAGAAGATCGTGAACTTGCCGTCGTCCAGCGAGCCGCGCACGATCTCCTGATCCCAGCTCGAGGCGGGCCCGACGTACTCGAGCGAGGCCCAGTCCGAGAGATCCGAGAAGAAGTACGGCACGACGTCGTGGGGCTGATCGGAGCCGAGCATGTTGAGCCCCGCGGTCTTGCCCTGGTTGAACGCCACGTCCCAGTGCTCGATCCGTAGCGTCCTGCCGCCGTGGACGACGCTCTCGTACTCGGCGATGTCGCCGGCGGCAAAGATGCCCGGGACGAACGTCTCGAGGCGGGAGTTGACCTTGACGCCGCCCAGCTCGCCGATCTCGAGCCCGGCGGTCCGGGCCAGCCTGACGTCGGGTACCGCGCCCACCCCGATCACGACCACGTCGGCGTTGATCCTGCGTCCGCGCTTGGTCACGACCCGGGTGACGCGGCCGCCGGCGCCGTGGAAGCTCTCGAGCTCGTCGTCGCCGAACACCTCGATCCCGTGCTCCTCGAGGCGCTGCTGGAAGAACCGTCCCGCCTGCTCGCCGAAGCCGCGGCTGAGCGTGACCGGCTCGATCATGACGAGCGAGCACGAGCTGCCCATCTCGGTCAGCGAGGCGGCGACCTCGGTCGCGATGTAGGAGCCGCCGATCATCACGACGCGCTTGCCGGCGGCGTCCGCGCGAATCGAGTCGCTGTTGCCGAGCGTGCGCAGATAGTGGATGCCCTCGAGCTCGGCGCCCGGGACCGACACGCGGCGGACGCCGGCCCCGGTCGCGATCAGCGCCTTGTCGAAGCTGACCTCTTGTCCGTTGGTCAGCGCCACCGTCCGCCCCGATATGTCCAGCGACTTCGCCGAAACGCGGGTCAGCGCCTCGATGCTCTGCTCCTCGTACCACTCCGGCGGGCGGAACAGCGTGTCCGCGCGGGACTCCTTGTCCTGGAGGTAGCCCTTCGAGCACGGCGGCCGGTTGTACGGCAGATCGGACTCGCGCCCGATCAGCAGAACCGACCCGTCGGCGCCCGACTCGCGCAGCCAGCGCGCGCAGTTGCCCGCGGCCAAGCCGCCGCCGATCAGGGCGTAGTCGACGTGCCGATCCGCCATCAGGCCGTCGGGCTTGCGCCGTTCGGGGCGAATTGGGGAGTGATCTGGGACTCGAGGCCGGGATCGAGGATCAGCAGCACCTGGTCGCCTGGCTGGATCACCGAGTCGGCCTTCGGCACGAACCCGGCGCCGCCGCGCAGCACCGAGATGATCAGGGACCCGTCGGGGAGCTCGACGTCCTGGACCCGGCGGCCGGCCGCCTCCGAGCCCTTCCCCACCTCGAGCTCGATGATCTCGAGATGCTCCTCCTCGAGCGCCAGCAGCTGCACCAGGCCGTACTCGGGGACCTCGTGCTCGATCAGGCGGAGGATCAGGTCGGTCGCCGACACGGCCGGCTGCACGTCGAGCAGCCGGAAGTGCTGAAGGTTCCGCGGGTTGTTCACGCGGGCGACGATTCGCTGGACGCCGTACTTCTCCCTGGCCATCTGGCAGATCAGGATGTTGTCCTCGTCGTCGCCGGTGACCGCGATCACGAGGTCGGCCCGCTGGATCCCGGCGCGCTCGAGCACCCACAGCTCGGTCGCGTCGCCGTACTGAACCGCGTGCTCGAGCTCCTCCTCGACCACGCGATAGCGCGCGTGATCGGACTCGACCAGCGTCACCTCGCGCTCCTTGGCGATCAGCTCGCGGGCGAGGTTCCAGCCGACCTTGCCGGCGCCGGCGATGATCACGTACATGCGGCCCGGTCCCCGGTCATGCCAGCATCACGCGGGATGTCTGGTCGATCGCGATCTGCGTCGGACAGATCGTCACGAGACCCTGCTCCGCATACCAGGACGCCCGGCCCGGGTCGGCGACCCGGACCACGACGCGGCTGACCTTGAACCGCCGCTGCGCGATCTGCGCGATCACGAGATTCGTGTTGTCCCCGCTCGTGGCGGCCACGAACACGTCGGCCTGCTCGATGCCGGCCTCGATCAGGCCGTCGATCTCGAGCGCGGTGCTGACCGTGAACCTGCCGCCCGCGTCCTCCCAGGTCGTCAGCTGATCCTTGTCCAGACGCTCGTGCGAGAGCGGGTCGCTGTCGAGCACCGACACCTCGTGCCCGGCGTCGAGCGCCCGCTTCGCGACGGCGGACCCGACCCGGCCTGAGCCCACGATCAGGATGAACATAGCCGGGACTCTAGTCCTAAACCAAGCGTAAGACCATTCGCTTGTTTCAGGTCCAACAGCTCCGGGCGGCCGGGCGCCGGAGCGCTCAGGTGATGATCGGGATGATCAGCAGGGCCACGATGTTCGCGACCTTGATCATCGGGTTGATCGCCGGTCCGGCCGTGTCCTTGTAGGGATCGCCGACCGTGTCGCCCGTGATCGACGCGGCGTGGGCCTCCGAGCCCTTCCCGCCGTACGCGCCGTCCTCGATCAGCTTCTTCGCGTTGTCCCACGCGCCGCCGCCCGAGGTCATCGAGATCGCCATGAACAGCCCGACCACGATCACGCCGATCAGCAGGCCGCCGAGCGCCTCGATGCTGATCAGCCCGACGATGAACGGGATCAGGATCGGGATCAGTGCGGGCACGATCATCTCGCGCTGTGCCGCTCGGGTCACGAGCGCGACCGCGGCGCCGTATTCCGGCTGCTCGGTGCCCTCCATGATCCCGGGGTGATCGCGGAACTGGCGGCGCACCTCCTCGACGACCGCGCCGCCGGCGCGGCCGACCGCCTCCATCGCCAGCGAGGCGAACAGGTAGACCATCATCCCCCCGATCAGCAGCCCGATCAGGACCGCCGGATTGCCGATCGAGAAGTCCGGGTGCTTGCCGGCCTGGATCAGCTCGTTCTCGAACGCGCTGAACAGCACGAGCGCGGCGAGTGCGGCCGAGCCGATCGCGTACCCCTTGGTGACCGCCTTGGTGGTGTTGCCGACCGCGTCGAGCGGGTCGGTCACGTCGCGGACCTCCTGGGGAAGATCGGCCATCTCGGCGATCCCGCCGGCGTTGTCGGTGATCGGGCCGAACGCGTCGAGCGCGACGATCAGGCCGGTGAGCGAGAGCTGCGCCATGACGGCAACGCCGATGCCGTAGATCCCGGTCGTGGTGCCGCCGCCGGCAAGCTTCCAGGAGCCAAGGATGCCCAAGGCGATCACGATCGCGGGCGGGGCCGTCGACTGGAAGCCCGACGCCAGGCCCTGGATGACGTTCGTCGCGTGACCGGTCTGCGACGCGCGGGAGATCCTCTTGACCGGAGCGAAGCGGGTCGAGGTGAAGTAGTCGGTGATCACGAACAGGCACGCGGTCACGCCGATCCCGATCAGCGCGCACAGGTAGTACTTCCACCAGTGCGGCGCGGCGGCGCCCGTCTTGAACGTGAGGTCCCTCATCATCCAGTACGTGATCGGGAAGAACGCGAGCGCCGCGAGCACGCCCGAGGTGATCATGCCCTGGTAGAGCGCGCGCTCGACGTTGCCGGCGCGTGACTTGACCGCGAACGTGCCGATGATCGAGGCGATGATCGAGGCCGCGCCGAGCACCAGCGGGAAGAGGGCCACGGCCGACTGCTGGCGGAACAGCAGGACGCCGAGGAGCATCACCGCGACCGCGGTCACGGCGTAGGTCTCGAACAGGTCGGCCGCCATGCCCGCGCAGTCGCCGACGTTGTCGCCGACGTTGTCGGCGATCACGGCGGGGTTCCGCGGGTCGTCCTCGGGAATGCCGGCCTCGATCTTGCCGACGAGGTCGGCGCCGACGTCGGCGGCCTTGGTGAAGATGCCGCCGCCGAGCCGGGCGAACACCGAGATCAGCGAGCCGCCGAAGCCGAGCCCGATCAGCGCGTCCACCGCCTCCTTCGGGCTCTCCCCCGCGATCCAGGTGAGGACGCCGTAGTAGCCGGCGACGCCCAGCAGCGCAAGTCCGACGACCAGCAACCCGGTCACCGCACCGCCGCGGAACGCGACCTGGAGCGCGCGGGGCACGCCACTGCGTGCCGATTCCGCTACGCGCGCATTCGCGCGGACGGACACGTTCATCCCGATGTAGCCCGCCGAAGCCGACAGCGCGCCTCCGATCGCGAACCCGATCGCCACCCGGATGTTCTGGATCGGGATCAGGACGATGAACAGAACAACGCCGACCCCGGCGATCGTCGTGTACTGGCGGTTCAGGTACGCGCGCGCGCCCTCCTGCACGGCCAGGGAGATGCCGCGCATGGTCTCGTTGCCGGGCGACAGCGCGAGCAGCGCACGTGAGGTGACGACGCCGTAGGCGACGGCGGCGCCGGCGCATATCAGCGCAATGATGACGCCGTGGTGCGTCAGAAAGCTGGACAAGAAAGTCCTCCGGGAAGGTCTGAATTAGCGAGAGGGCGCGAGCATGCGCAGCCAACACAACTGGAAAGGGCCGCCACCCGTGCTGGTCGAGCGGAGGCCCGGAAGGATGCGAGTTTAGCGTGCGAGGGCGCGGAACGTCCGGTCGCGGCAACCGGCCGCCTGCCGATCGACGGCTCCTCGGCCTACTGGCCCGGGACCCACAGACGCCCGCTGCGCTGGGCCGGACCGGGCTCCCCGGGCTTCGGGGGGGCTCGGTCGCCGGCGGCTCGGTCCCGCCCGCGGGCGCCGCGCCGGTTCCGGACGCCGGGCCGCCGGGGCCCGTGCCGGCCTCCGGCGCGACCGCGCCCGCCTCGGGAGCAATCCTCACGTACGCGATCTGGAGCTGGGACACGGCGTCGCGGATCGCCGGGATCTGCGTCGGCGCCACCTGCTCGAGCACGGGCATCAGCGCCCGGAGCGACTCGATCGCGAGCCGGACCTGCGCCGGATCGCGTTCGCCCTCGGTCCCGGGGGCCAGGCCGGTCCGGCGCATCCCGAGGTTCGCCAGCGCCGCGACGTTGTCGAGCAGGACGTGCTCGACGCGAAGCTGCTTGAGCTCGGCCTCGTAGGCCGCATGCAGCTCTTCCTCGGAGGGCTTTCTGCTTTCGGTGCTCACCGGGTCACTTCCGCTGCGCTCGCAGCATACGCATCGCGCGTCTCGGCCACGACCGCGGCGTACGCCTCGGGCAGGCTCGTGCCCGCGTCGGTCATCCGCCGCTGACGCTGGGCGCCGTTCATCGAAGGCAGGGCAACCTCGATGCCGAGCTCGGCGCGGACCGGAGCCGACCAGTTCAAAAGCCTCTCAGCAGCTTCGGACGCGGGATAGGGCTCGGCCCGCTCGAGGTCGAGCAGCTCGCCGTCGAGCCCGTGGCGAGTCGCCCGCCACAGATTCTCCTCGATCAGCCGCCGGGGCAGATCCGCGAACGGGACGCCGTCGTCGTGGTCGCGCGCGGCCTGCGCCACGCAGGCCACGATCAGCGCCTCCAGCGCCTCGGACTCGGTGGCGGTCATCTGCGCATCGCAGATCCGCACCTCGACGGTCCCGAACGAGAAGTGCGGCCTGATCGACCACCACACCTGCGTGTACTCCACGATCGAGCGAGTGCGAACGAGGAAGTCGATGTAGTCGGCGAACGCCCGCCAGCCGCCGAACGCGTCGGGCACACCGCACCGCGGAAAGCTCTTGGTGAAGATCTGCGTGCGCATGCTGTGCAGGCCCGAGTCCCGATCGTCCAGGAACGGCGAGTTGGCCGAGATCGCCAGCAGCAGCGGCAGCACGGGGCGCAGCCGGTCGCACACGAGCACGGCCCGGTCGGCCCCCCGGACGCCGACGTGGACATGGCAGGAGAACGTGTTGTTGCGCCACGCCACCCACTTGAGGCCGTCCTCGACCCGGTGGTAGTGCTCGGTGTCGATGATGTGCTGCTCGCGATAGTCCGCCCAGGGATGCGTGCCCGTGGCGCCGAGCGCAACACCGAGGTCGGCCGCCACCGCGAACAGCCGCCGGCGCCGGTCGCGCTGCGCGGACACCGCAGCGGCGAAGTCCGCGCCGCGTCCCGAGCGGATCTCGACCTCTGAGGAGATCAGCTCGCCGGCGACCGAGTCCGCCAGCACCGGGTCGACCTGGGCGGCGTCCCGGAGCTCCTCGAAGCGGGGCACGAGGTCGAGCGAGGCCGGGTCGAGCACTGCGAACTCCTCCTCGAGGCCGACGGTGAAGTCCGTCGACTCCTCGAAGGCGGCGTACGCCGATTCCAGGTCCAGGCTCACGATTCCGGTGAGGGTCAGGTGAGATAGAAGTAGAGCGCGTACAGCAGGTCGACGGCCGGGCTCGACGTGTGGACCGTGACCTCCGGAGGCACCTGCAGCAGCGCGTCGGAATAGTTGAAGATGATCTTGACGCCGGCGTCCACGAGGTCGTCGGCGAGCTTCTGCGCTGCCGAGGACGGGACCGCCAGCACCGCTACGACGATGTCCTCGTCGTCGATCAGCTCGCGCAAATCGGAGTTGTGGCGAACGGCGAGGGTCCCGATTCGCGTGCCCACCTTGCCCCGATCGACGTCGAAGATCGCGACCACGCGAAAGCCGTGGTCGGCGAAGATGTCCGAGGTCGCGATCGCCGTCCCCAGGTGCCCGGCGCCGAACAGGGCGATGTTGTGCTGGCCCGAGGTGCGAAGGATCTTGCGGATCTGGGTGACGAGCGACTCGACGTTGTAGCCGACGCCGCGCTTGCCGAACTTGCCGAACCCCGACAGATCCCGCCGGATCTGCGTCGAGTTCACATGCGTGTAATCGGCCAGCTCCTGTGAGGAGATCGTCTCCTTGCCCATCTTGCGGGCTTGGATCAGCACCTGCAGGTACCGCGACAGCCGCGCGGCGACCCCGAGGGCCAGCTTGTCGGCCGGCTTGTCGATGCCGGGTTGGGCGGTTTCGGGGCCGGTCCCGACCGTGTAACTCATCCGGTGTCCACCATATCTAGCCGGCGTTCGAGCTCGTGTTCGTTCACAAACAGCTCAAACGCCTCCTCGCCTTCGATCGTAACGACAGGGATCCGTTCCAGATACGCCCTGAGCAGGCCATCGTCGGCGTCGATGTCGCGCTCCTGGAGCGTGAACGGGCGAACGCGGCGCACGCGCTCGAGGATCGCGCGTGCGTCATCGCACAGGCAACAACCTTCGCGGCTGTACAGAATGACCGCGGTCATCGCGCGATCAGCGCCCGCTCGCCGGTCGCGTACACGTCCAGGCCGAGGTAGTCCGGATACGGGAGCGCGCCGGCGAATCGCGCCGCGCTGGCGATCATCGCGGCGTTGTCGGTGCACAGCTCGCGCGCGGGCACGTGCAGCTGGACGCCGAGCGACCGCATCCGCTCTCGGACCGGCCCGTTGGCCGCCACGCCGCCGCCGACCGAGAGCCGCTCGAGCCCGGTCTGGACCAGGGCCCGCTCGACGCGGATCGCCAGCGACTCCACGATCGCTCGCTGATACGACGCCGCGAGGTCGGCCCGGCGACGCCCGGCCTCCTCCTCGCCGAGGTCTCGGACCTTGTACAGCAGCGCGGTCTTGAGGCCCGCGAACGAGAAGTCGAGCCCGGCGAGCCGGTTGGCGGTGGGGAACCGGAACGTGGCGGGATCGCCGTCGCGGGCCAGGCGCTCGAGCGCGGCGCCGCCCGGGTAGCCGAGGCCGAGCAGCCGTGCGCCCTTGTCGAAGGCCTCGCCGGCGGCATCGTCGAGCGTCTGGCCGATGACCTCGTAGCCCGGACCGTAATCGGTGACCCGCGCGAGCAGCGTGTGACCGCCGCTCGCGATCAGGCACAGGAACGGCGGCTCGAACGGGTCCGGCCCGAGGAACGCCGCGGCGACGTGCCCGTGCAGATGGTCGACGGGCGCCAGCGGCAGCTCGTGCGCGGCGGCCAGGGCTTTCGCCGTCGCCACCCCGACGAGCAGCGCCGCAACGAGGCCGGGACCGCGTGTCACCGCGACCATCTCGAGCTCCGCCAGGGAGGTCTCCGCGTGTTCCAGCGCCTCGTCGACCACGTCGCCGATCAGGTCCAGATGATGACGCGAGGCGATCTCGGGGACGACGCCTCCATAGCGGTCATGGACCCGTTGAGAGGAGATCACGTTCGAGCGGATCTCCCCCTCGCCCGTGACGACCGCCGCACACGTGTCGTCACAGCTCGTCTCGAGCGCGAGGATCACCCGGAGGCGCTCGGGGTCGACGCGGTCTCGGCCGTGCGCCACATGATCACGGCGTCCTCTCCGGTGTCCTGGTAGTAGCGCCGGCGCGTGCCGGCCGACCGGAAGCCGAAACGCTCGTACAGCGCGATCGCCGGGCTGTTCGACGGGCGCACCTCGAGCGTGTACGACGCGTCGTCCCCGGCGCGGGCGATCATCTCCTCGAGCAGCGCGGTCCCGATCCCCCGGTGCGTGTCCGGCGGGTCGACCGCGATGTTCATCAGGTGAAAGACATCGGCGTAGCGGGAGCAGATGAGATAGCCGACGACGCGGCGGTCCTCGACCGCGGCCAGACAGACCCCTGACGGCTTCGAGAGCTCGAGCACGAACATCGCGAGCGACCACGGGGTCGGAAACGCGCGGCGCTCGATCGAGATCACCTGCGGCAGGTCCGAGTATCCGAGGGAGCGGATCGTGACGTGCTGCGTGCTCATTCTGGCTGTGATGCGGTTGTTATGAGCGGTGGGCCATCTCGGCGTCGGGAGCGCGTAGGTAGTCCGGCCGGACCTCGTCAGGGGAACTCGCTTGCAGGCGGCCTGCGAGCCTGCAGTGATTCGTGGCCGTGACCCTGTGCAGCTGCGAATCGTCGTGTGGGATGAAGGCTCCCGAGCGCTCGAGAGCCTCCCTGAATGCTACCGCCCCGTCTCCGATCGCCAGCATCGTCGGGCCGAGCGGCGTCACCAGGTTGGCGAGCATCTCGGGCGCGAACGCGCGCGGAAGCAGCAGCGCGGCTTCGAAGTCCTCGACCTCGCCGATCCGCCAGCTCGCGGCGAACACCTCTCCGCGGCGGGCGTCGATCACGGCGAGCACGGTGTCGAGACGGGACCGCACCTGGGTCGCCGCCGGTCCCGCCAGCGCAAGCGACTGCAGCGTCGAGACGCCGACGAGTGGAATGCCGCCGGCCCGGGCCAGGGCCCTGGCAGTCGCGACCCCGATCCGCAGCCCGGTGAACGTGCCGGGTCCCACCCCGACCGCGATCCGGTCGACCCCGTTCCAGCCGATCCCGGCGCGCTCGAGCACCGCGGCGGCCAGCGGCAGCAGCCGCGTGGCGTGGCCGGGGCGCTCGCCCGGGCGCGGGTCGTCCCGCGCGGTGAACACGACCTCGCCAACGCCCGACAGGGCGACGGTGCTCGCGCGCGTGGCGGTGTCGAAGGCGAGGATCCTCATCGCGCCTTGATCCTCGCCGACGGCACCTCGATCGTCACCACCCGCCGGTCTCCGCCGGCATGCTCGATGACCACCCGCGCGGCCACGCGCGAGAGGCTCGCGATCGTCGCGGTCGCGTTCTCGGGCCACTCGACGAACGCGATCCTGTCCGGGCCGATGTAGTCCGCGAGCAGGTCCGGATCCTCGCTTCCGAGGTCCGTGACCCGGTACAGATCCAGGTGCGAGACCGGCACGCCCGCCCGGTAACGCTGGCCGATCGTGAACGTCGGGCTGGTCACGACCCCGTCGACCCCGAGCGCGCGGCAGGCGCCGCGCACGAACGTGGTCTTGCCGGCGCCGAGCTCCCCCTCCACGAGCACGACGTCGCCGGCCGCGAGCTCCGCGGCGAGCTCGGCGGCAAGCGCCTCGGTTTGCGACGGATCAGCTGTCTCGTGGCGCTGTGACATGAGCACGACGCAATGTAGAGAAGCCGTACGGTCTCATTGCCCCGAGCGGTCCGGTACCGTCAGCGCGAGGAATGAGCCACCCAACCCTCGAATCAGCGACCTGATGCTGAGCTCGCTGAGACAGCGCTACGAGCCGCAGCTCTCACGACTTGGCGGCTCCGATACCGCGAAGGCCGCGGGCCTCGCCGGCGCGATGGTCGCGAACAACGTGATCGCGCTCGGCTCGGTGATCGTGTTCTCGCGCCTGCTCAACGACTACGGATCGCTCGCCGCGCTCGTAAGCTACTTCCTGATCCTCGCCGTCGTCGGGTACGCGATGCAGCTCGCGACCGCGCGCGAGGCCGTGCTCGGCCACCTCGGGGTCGGCGCCGGGCTGGCCGCCACGATCCGCAACTGGACCAAGTGGCTGCTGGTGTTCACAGCGGTGATGACGGTCATCTCGGTCCTGCTCCGCCATCCGATCGCCGACGCGGTCGGCGTCAAGCAGCAGTGGGGCGCCGCGCTCGGGATCCCGGCCGGCTGCCTGTACCTGCTGCTGTGCGTCCTGCGCGGCGTCCTCCAGGGGCTCGGCGACTACCGCGCCGTCGGCATCAGCCTGATCGGCGAGCAGGCAGCCCGGCTGGTGATCGGCGGCGTGCTCGCGGCGATCGGGCTCGGGGTCACGGGCGCGTACGTGGGAACTCCGCTGTCGTTCGTGGCGATGATGTTCTACTGCGCCGTGCCCCTGCGCCGCCGGCTCGGCGTGGCCGAGCCCGGGCGCCGCCCGGCGGTGCCGCTCTGGGCTCACGTCCGCAGCGCGTGGGCGGCGATCGCCGCGCTCGGGATCATCGCCGTGCTCCAGAACATCGACATCATCGCGGCCAAGCACCGCTTCTCGTCCGATCTCGCGAGCTCCTACAGCGCCACCGCGGTCGCCGCGAAGGTGTTGATCTGGGTCGCGATGGGAGCCGGCTTCTACCTCGTTCCCGAGGTCTCGCGCAAGCATTCGGCCGGACAGGACGGGCGGCCCGTGCTGGCCAAGGCGCTCGCGATCGTCGCCGTCGCCGCCGTCCCGTGCCTGCTGATCTACGGTCTCGTCCCGCACCTGCTGATCAAGGCCGCGTTCGGATCCAAGCGCCTGCTCGCGGTCGACTCGCTGTTCGTCCTCGGCGTCGCGTTCACGGTGCTCGCGGCGACCTATCTCGCGGTGCAGTACATGCTCGCGCTCAAGCGGACGTGGTTCCTGCTCCCGCTCGGAGCCGTCGCGGTCGCCGAGCCGATCCTCCTGCTCGAGGCGTCGAAGGAGCCCAAGGGCTTCGCGACGGTCGTGCTCGCGGTCCAGATCGTGGGCGCGGCGATCGCGTTCGGGATGGCGCTCCGACCCGACAAGGCCCGGCCGGGCGGCGCGGATCAGCCTCCCCCGGCATCGAAGAGCCGGAGCTCGTGGGCGCCTCGGGCCTCTCGTAGCCGTGGCGGTCACGAAGATCATCGAGCTCGTCGGGAGCTCGAAGACCAGCTCCGACGACGCGGTCAAGGCCGCGCTGGCCGAGGCGCAGGCGACGCTCCGGAACATCAAGGCGCTCGATGTCGTCTCGATCGGCCTGCGCGGCGAAAACCTCGACGAGTGGCGGGCGCACGTCCGCGTCTCGTTCCTGATCGAGCGCGTCAGCGGGGAATCCGGCTCCTTCACGTGACGGAGCGCACACGGCTCCGAGCCGGATTCCCTTACGGAATCCGCCGAATCGAAGTCCGCAGCGCATGGCGCTTCGCGGCGGATTCCCCGGGGAGCTGCGCGACTAGGGGGAATCCGGCTCCAAAACGCGTGCGCGGCCCACCACGTGCCGAAGCCGGATTCCCTCAAGGGAATCCGCCAAATCGATGTGGGCCCGCGTAGCGCGCCGCGGCGGATTCACCCCCGTCCGGACGGGCCCGCGCGGCCCCACGGACGGCGAGCGGAGCGAGCCCCCTAGAACAGGCCGAGCTGCGCCGCCGGCTCGTGCTCGCCGGCGCCCACCGGCGCCGCCTCGGCCTCGGCCGGGGCGTCGTCGATCTCGGGGACCGGCTCGTACGTCTGCGGCTGCTCGGGCGGCCCGAGCGCCAGCAGGTCGGGAATCCGGTGGAAGTCGGCCCGGAGCGCCTCGAGCGTAGACGGCGTGTACAGCGCGGCCGCCGGGTGGTACAGCGGGTACAGGCGCACCGCGCGGGGCCCGATCATCCGCACCTCCGCGTGGCCGTGTAGCCGCGAGATCCCGGTGCTGTCGGCGCGCAGCAGCTTCGTCGAGAAGTTCCCGAGCGTGCAGATGACCGTCGGCTCGATCAGGTCCACCTGGCTGCGCAGGTAGTCCTGACAGGCCTCGATCTCGTTCGGGTGAGGGTCGCGGTTGTCCGGGGGCCGGCATTTAAGAACATTGCATATCCACACCTGCTGGCGCTCGAGCCCGATCTCGGCGAGCAGCTTGTCGAGCAGCTTGCCCGCCTGGCCGACGAACGGGAGCCCCATCCGGTCCTCGTTGGCGCCGGGCGCCTCGCCGATGAACATCAGGTCGGCATCCGCGTTGCCGGCGCCGAAGACGACCGTGGTGCGCGTCTGATGCAAGGGGCAGCGCACACACCCGCGTGCTTCCTCGTAGACGGCCCGCAACAACTCGCGTCGCTCGAGAGCGCTTCTCACTGATTACGATGCTATCCCCGCTCGCGGACGGGGCGAGGGCCTCGGATCTCTCGAAAACGCCCAAAATGGGGCGTCGCGGGCGGGAGTAACCCGAGGCCGCAACCGGAGTATGATCGCGTGAGAGGCCGTCACGCGGGCAATCGCGGGTGGACCTCGACACCGAAATCGATCTTTCACGCCGACCGGTATCTCGATGCGGGAACTGGAACGGAAGCTCTCCTCCGACACGCCCTCACGCGCGGGCCTGGCCATTGTCGGCCGGGGCCGAGTCGGCAACGCCCTTGCCGTCGCGCTCGGGCGCGAGGGCTACGAGATTTCCGGTCCGCTGGGGCGGGGCGCGGACGGGCTCAGCGCCGGCGCCGTGCTCCTGTGCGTGCCCGACGCGGAGATCGCCGGCGCAGCCGCCCACATCGCCCGCGGACCGCTCGTCGGCCACTGCTCGGGCGCGACGGGGCTCGGCGCGCTCGCGCCGCACGAGGCGTTCTCGCTGCACCCGCTGATGACCGTCACCGCCGAGGGCGCCGAGTTCGCCGGCGCCGGCGCTGCGATCGCGGGCAGCACCCCGCACGCGCTGGGCCTCGCCGCCGAGCTTGCGCGCGCGCTCGGGATGCGCCCGGTCGAGATCGCCGAGCGCAACCGCGCCGCCTACCACGCCGCCGCATCGATCGCCTCGAACTTCCTGGTCACGCTCGAGGCCGCCGCCGAGCGCATCGCCGGCGCGGTCGGCATCGAGCGCTCGCAACTCGTGCCGCTGGTGCGCGCAACGGTCGAGAACTGGGCCCGGCTCGGCCCCGAGCGGGCGCTGACGGGACCGGTGGCCCGCGGCGACGAGGCCACGATCGAGCGGCAGCGAGCGGCGATCGACGAGGTGGCCCCCGACCTGGTGGCACTGTTCGACGAGCTCGTGACCGCCACCCGGGCGCTCGCCGCCACTCCCGACCGAGAGGTGCAGCCGGCATGAGGGTGATCGAGACCGTCGCCGAGCTGCGGGCGGAGCTGCTCGAGCCCCGACGCGCCGGCCGGCGGATCGGCCTGGTTCCGACGATGGGCGCGTTCCACGACGGACACCTATCGCTGATGCGCCGGGCCCGGCGGGACTGCGACGTGGTGGTCGTATCGCTGTTCGTCAACCCCTCCCAGTTCAACGATCCCACCGACCTCGACGGATACCCCCGGGACCGCGGGCGCGACGCCGAGCTCGCCGCGCTGGTGGGGGTCGACTACCTGTTCGCCCCCGGCGTCGTGGAGGTCTACCCGCCCGGCTTCGCCACGACCGTGTCGGTGGGCGGGTTGACCGAGACGCTCGAGGGCGAGCACCGGGGCCGCGCTCACTTCGACGGGGTCACGACCGTCGTGACGAAGCTCTTCAACATGGTCTGCCCTGACGTCGCCTACTTCGGCCAGAAGGATGCCCAGCAGGCGGTCGTTATCCGCCGCTTCGTGCGCGACCTCGACATCCCGGTCGCGATCGAGGTGTGCCCGATCGTCCGCGAGGCGGACGGGCTGGCCATGTCGAGCCGCAACGTGCACCTTTCGCCCGCCGAGCGCACTCGCGCGACCGCGCTCCATCGCGCGCTCCGGGCCGTGCAGGACGCCGTCGACACCGGCGAGCGCGATCCGGCCGCTGCCCGCGAGCGCGCCCTCGCGGAACTGACCGCGGCCGAGATCCAGCCTGAATACGTCGAGCTGGTGTCGGCCGACACGCTCGCGCCGCTCCACCGGATCGACGGCGACGTGCTCGCCGTTCTCGCCGCCCCCGTGGGCGGCACGCGACTGATCGACAGCCAACGGATCCAGCCGTCTCCTCGGGCTGGGTCGGGTGACCACCCGAGGCCCTGAAATGCAACGAACGATGCTGAAATCGAAGATCCATCGAGCGACCGTGACCGACAGCGACCTGCATTACGTCGCCTCGATCGCGATCGGATCCTGAACATCGACAGCGAGGCGGCGACCCTGCTCGGGGCGTCAACAGTCGCGTAAGGAGTGAAGGCAAGTGTCGACAACACCGCGTATCCCGATCCCGGAGAACCTCGACTCGCCCCTGCCGATGACGCTTCCGCGGCTGGCCGAGAAGAAGCGCCTCGGCGAACCGATCGTGATGGTCACGGCCTACGACTATCCCTCCGCCCAGGTCGCTGAGGCGGCCGGCGTCGACGTCGTGCTCGTCGGCGACTCGGGCGCGATGACCGTGCTCGGCTACTCCTCGACCGTGCCGGTGTCGGTCGACGAGATGCTGATGCTCGCGGCGGCCACCCGCCGCGGCCTGCACACGCCGCTGCTCGTAGGGGACCTGCCGTTCGGGTCCTATGAGGCGTCGGACGAGCTCGCGATCGCCACCGCCCAGCGGTTCATCAAGGAGGCCGGGTGCGACGCGGTGAAGCTCGAGCGCGGTGGCACGAGCGTCCAGCGCGCCCGCGCGATCGTCGAGTCGGGGATCCCGGTAATGGGGCACATCGGGCTCACGCCTCAGACCGCAACCGCGCTCGGCGGCTACCGCGCCCAGGGGCGGACGGCCGAGCGCGCGCTCGGAGTCGCCCGGGACGCGCTTGCGCTCGAGCAGGCCGGCTGCTTCTCGCTCGTGATCGAGGCGATCCCGGCGGCGGTCACCGCGGCCCTGATGCCGCGCCTCGAGATCCCGGTGATCGGAATCGGCGCAGGCCCGGCGACGGACGGCCAGGTGCTCGTGTTCCACGACCTGCTCGGCATCTACGATGGTCACGCGCCCCGGTTCGCCAAGCGCTACGGCGAGATGCGAGAGCAGATGATTACCGGCGTCGCGGCGTACGCGGCGGACGTGCGCCAAGGCTCGTTCCCGGCCCCCGAGCACACCTACTCGATCGACGACGACGAGCTGCGGATGTTCGACGAGGGGCTCGGAGCCATCCGCTAGAAGCGCGCCTTGACAGCGCCTCCGGGCGGCGCACGAATACCATCGCGGGATGCCGCGCCTCGGAGACCTGTTCGCTCCGCGCGACCGGGCCTACTTCGAGCTGTTCGAGCAGGCCGGGCAGAACGTGGTGCTGGCGGCCGATCTGCTCGATCGGATGATGGTCAACTTCCCCGACACGCGGGACCTGGCCGGCGAGATCCTCGAGTGCGAGCACGCAGGCGATCGGATCACGCGCGACATCATCGACCGCCTGAACCACACGTTCGTGCCGCCGATCGACCGCGAGGACATCCTGGCGCTCGCGTCCGCGCTCGACGACATCGTCGACTACACCGAGGAGGTGGCCGACTACCTCGGCCTGTACCGGATCGAGGCGCCGATGGACCAGGCGATCAGCCTGACCCGGGTGCTCAGCCTGGCCTGCCGGGAGATCGGCAACGCGATTCCACTGCTGCGCGGCTTCAGGGACATCTCCGAGCACACTGTCGAGATCAACCGCCTCGAGAACGAGGGCGACGGGATCACGCGCGAGGCCGTCGCCTCGCTGTTCGACGCTCCGATCGACCCGATGGTCGTGATTCGCTGGAAGGATCTGTTCGAGCGCCTGGAGGCGGCGATCGACTCGACCGAGCACGTCGCGCACATCCTCGAGAGCATCGTTATTAAGAACTCGTAGCCCGATGTGTCTCACTATTGGCACGCGCGGTGCGCTGTTGTAGCTTGCGCGCGTGGATAGGAACCCACCCACCCCGGCCGCCGGCCTGGCGGTTCGCGACGTGGAAGTCTCATTCGGCGGGATCACGGCGCTCCAGGGCGTCTCGGTAGACCTCGCCCCGGGTGAAGTGCTCGGCGTGATCGGGCCGAACGGCGCCGGCAAGACCACGCTGTTCAACGTGATCTGCGGCTTCGTCAAGCCGAATGCGGGCACGCTCAGCTGGCGCGGCCAGCAGATGGCGCGCATCTCACCCGATCGTCTGGCCTCGCTCGGGATCGCGCGGACGCTGCAGGGCGTGGGGCTGTTCGCCGGCTTGACCGTGGTCGAGAACGTGATGGTCGGCGCGCAGCGGTTTCGCAAGACGCACGTGCTGACCGCGATGCTCGGACTCCCGTGGTCCGACCGCGACGAGCGGAGCCTGCGCGACCGAGCGATGGCGGCACTCGCGAGGCTCGGGTGCGAGGACGTCGCCGACCGCCTGCCGGGAACGCTGCCGTATGCCGTGCAGAAGCGGGTCGCGCTGGCGCGGGCGCTCGTGTCCGAGCCCGAGCTCCTGATGCTCGACGAGCCGGCCGGAGGGCTTGACGCCCGCGAGCTGACCGACCTCGGAGAGCTGATCAAGTCGCTCGGCAGCTCGGTCGCGGTGATGCTCGTCGATCACCACATGGACTTCGTCGTGTCGGTTTGCGACCGCATGGTCGTGCTCGACTTCGGCCGCGTGATCGCCGACGGAGAGCCGCCGGCGGTGCAGCGGGATCCGCGCGTACTCGAGGCGTATCTCGGACGCGAGGCCGAGGGCACCGAGCCGCTCGCTCCCGCCGGAGGCGAACATGCTGAGGGTTGAGGAGCTCACCACCGACTACGGGCCGGTCCGCGCGGTCGACCGCGTCTCGTTCGAGGTGCCCGAGGGCTCGGTGACCGCGGTGCTCGGCGCCAACGGCGCCGGCAAGACCTCGCTGCTGCGGACCATCACCGGTCTCGTCCGGCCAAGCGCGGGGACCGTCAGGCTCGCCGGCGAGGACATCACGCGCCTGCCCGTCGAGCTGATCGTGCGGCGGGGGATGGCGCACGTCCCCGAGGGCCGCGGCGTCATCGCCGAGCTGACCGTGGAGGAGAACCTGCGGCTCGGCGGGCTGTGGCGCGGACGCGACGCGGCGCCGCTGAAGGAGATCTACGACCTGTTCCCCCGGCTCGAGGAGCGACAGAAGCAGCCGGCCTCGAGGCTGTCCGGTGGCGAGCGGCAGATGCTCTCGATCGGGCGAGCGCTGGTCGGGCGCCCGCAGGCGCTGCTCCTCGACGAGCCTTCGCTGGGGCTCGCACCGGTGCTGGTCGCCCAGATCATGGCTCTGATCCGCCGACTCGCGGACACGCTCGGGCTGGCCGTGCTGCTCGTCGAGCAGAACGCCCGCGGCGCCCTCTCGATCGCCAACCGCGGGATCGTCCTGAACCTCGGGCGGATCGTCGCCGAGCAGGAGCCGGAAGCGCTCGTCGCCGACGATCGTCTGCTGCACGCGTACCTGGGGTTCTGAGAAAGCGACCGCCGATCCCGTGACCAAGTTCATCGACCTCACGCTCAGCGGGATCTCGAGCGGCGCGATCTACGCCGCGGTCGCGCTCGCGCTCGTGCTGATCTGGCGCTCGACCCGGATCGTCAACTTCGCCCAGGGCTCGATGCTGATGTTCACGACGTTCATCGCGTCGGCGGTCATCAACTCGAGCGGCTCCTACGTCGAGGGCTTCGTGGCCGCGCTCGCGGCGGGATTCGTCCTCGGCGCGGTCGTCGAGCGCGTGGTCGTCCGGCCGGTCGAGAACGCGCCGCCACTGAACGCGGTGATCCTGACGCTCGGCCTGTACACGCTGATCGTCGCGATCGCGGGGATGATCTGGGGCAACTCCCCCCGCTCGTTCCCGGCCGCGTTCTCCCTGCACGGCTACACCGTCGGCGGCACCACCCTGCTGTTCTCGCCGAACGACACGTTCATCGTGCTGGTGGTGATCGCGGTCGCGGCGCTGCTCGCCGTGCTGTTCCGCTACACCTCGATCGGCCTGCGGATGCGCGGCGCGGCGTTCTCGCCCGAGGTGGCGCGGCTGCTCGGCGTGCGCGTCGGGCGGATGCTCACGCTCGGGTGGGCGCTCGCCGCGGTGACCGGATCGCTCGCCGGCGTGCTCGTCGCCCCGTCGGTGTTCCTGGGGCCGAACAGCTTCGATCCAATCCTGATCATCGGGTTCGTGGCCGCGGTGCTCGGCGGCCTCGACAGCCCTCCCGGCGCGGTCGTCGGCGGTCTCGTCCTGGGGCTGGCCCTGTCCTACGTCTCGGGATACGAGGGCTCGTCGCTCGTGCCGCTGGCGGCGCTCGTGATCCTCGTGGGCGTGCTGATGATCCGCCCGACCGGGCTGTTCTCGGCGACCAAGGAGCGGCGAGTGTGACCTCTGCGAGGCGGAGCGCGCTGGGCTCGAGCACGCTGCTGCGGTCGCTGACGCTCGTGGTGGTCGTCGGCCTGGTGCTGTTCCTCCTGACCGATCAGTTCAGCGCATACCGCAACCTCCAGCTCGCCTCCGGCGCCTACTACTTCTGCGTGCTCGCCGGCCTCACAGTGCTCGCGGGCTCGAGCGGGCAGATCTCGCTCGGGCACGGCGCGTTCATGGCGGTCGGGGCGTACACGTTCGCGCTGCTTAACATGAACGAGCAGTGGTCGGTGTTCCCGGCGCTCGTGGCGTCCGTGTTCGCCGCGCTGCTGATCGGGATCCCCGTCGGCGCCGCGGCGAGCCGGCTCCGCGGGCCTTACCTGGCCGGGGCGACGCTGGCGTTCGCGGTCGGGCTGCCGGCGCTCGCGGACAAGTTCCCGTCGCTGTTCGGCGGCGAGAACGGCCTCGCGATCAACCCGCCGATCCCCCCGCCGTGGCTCGGCTCGAACTTCCCGCTCGAGCGCTGGGAGGCCTGGATCGCGTGTGCCGGCGCGCTCGTCGTGCTGTTCGTGCTCTACAACGTCACCCATAGCGGCATCGGGCGGTCGTGGCGGGCGGTGCGCGACGACGAGATTGCGGCCGCGCTGGCGGGGCTGCGCGTCGGGCGCCGGCAGACGCTCGCATTCGCGGTCAGCGCCGCGGCGGCGGGGCTCGGCGGCGGACTGCTGGCCGCGGTGACGCAGCTCGCCGACCCCGGCTCGTTCCCGCTGCAGCTGTCGCTGACGCTGCTCACGGGCGTCGTGATCGGCGGGCTCGGGTCGCTCGTCGGCGCGGTCTGGGGCGCCGCGCTGCTCGTGCTGCTCCCGAACTGGACCAACGACCTCGCGAACTCGTTCTCGCTCTCGACCAACGTCTCTCACAACCTTCCGATCGCGATCTACGGCGTCGTGCTGATCGTCGCGATGCTGCTCTGGCCGACCGGGATCCAGGGCGGCGTGCGCGCGATCGCTCACGCGGTGCGGCCGGCGTCCCCGCCCCGCGGCGGGCGAGCTTCCCCCGAGCCGGCCAAGGACGAGGGAGTCGAGGCGTCACAGCCCTAGCTTCAACCGGCGGATGTGCTGCGCGACGGCCGCCCCCCGGGCGACGGCTTGGGGTCCTGCCCGCTGACGCGCCGCGGCGGCGCGGCGGTGATCCCGAGCAGCGCGGCCTGGACCTCGCGCAGCCGTTCGTAGTCGCCGCGAATCCCGACCGCGGTGTCGTGGTACAGGAACGCGTGCCGCAGGCGCACGAGCGCGTACGCGAGCGTCGCCGGGTCAATCGCGGGCTGGTAGCGACCGGAGGCCATCTCGTCCTCGATCAGCGCCTGCACGCACGCGACGGCGCGCGGCTCGACCACGCCGGCGCTCGAGGTCAGCATCCGCATCGCGTTGTCGCGCTCCTGCTCGAGCAGCCGGCGCACCGCGCGCGACCTGGTGAGCGCGCGGTTCACGCGGTCGAGCACCTCGAGCACGCCGGCCGCGCCGCGGCGGCGCACCGCGGCTCGCTTGCGCGCGACGAGCAGCTCGAGCTGGCGGGCGACGACCTCCCCAAGCAGCGCCTCGCGGGACCCGAACCAGCGATAGATCGTGGCTCGGCCAAGCCCGAGCCGCGATGCCACCACGGTGATGTCGACGCGCTGGCCGTCGAGATAGAGCTCGGTGACCACCGCGAGCACGTCATCGCGCGACGCGGTGGCGGGACGTCCCCGTTTAGCCTTCGTCGCCGGCCGGCCTGCCGCCGGCACACGCGCGGGCTCGTTTGTCTCCGTCGCTGTTGCCGTGCCCATCACCGGACTTTAATATTTGAAACATCCGAGGGAAAACGTATTAAATTACACTCGGCGCGTTCGAAGTGCGTGCTGTCCCGGCTGGTTCCACCACGTGGAGGAGGAGAGGTATGAGCTTTCGCGGCACCAAATCGCTGGCGTGCGTGGGAGTGATCGCCGCGGTCGCGCTGGTCGCGACCGGTTGCGGATCGTCCAGCAGCAGCAGCAACCACAGCGGCGCCAGTAGCAGCAGCAGCAGCAGTGGTGGCAGTAGCAGCAGTAGCGGTAACGGTGGCGCCACCGCACCAGGCGTCACGGCGACCAGCATCACGTTCGGCACCCACCAGCCGTTGACCGGACCGGCCGCGCCGGGATACAGCGAGATCGCCCCCGCTTCGCAGGCCTTCTTCAACTATGTCAACGCCAATGGCGGCGTGTTCGGGCGGAAGATCAACCTGATCATCAAGGACGACGCGTACAACCCGACCAACACCGTCAACGTGGTCCACCAGCTCGTCCTCCAGAGCAAGGTGTTCGGGATCTACGAGGGGCTCGGCACGCCCACCCACACCAAGGTCGTCGGCTTCCTGAACGCCGAGAAGGTGCCGGACGTCTTCGTCGCCTCCGGCTGCCCCTGCTGGGACAACGGCACGACCCAGCCGTACACGTTCGGCTGGCAGCCGAACTACACGATCGAGGGCAAGATCCTCGGCCAGTACCTCAAGCAGCACTTCGCCGGCAAGAAGATCGGCGTGCTCTACCAGGACGACGACTTCGGCCAGGGCGGCCTCACCGGCATCGAGGACGAGGTCCCGGCCTCGGATATCGTCGCCAAGCAGCCCTACCAGCCCGGCGTGACCACGCTGGCGCCGCAGATCACCGCGATCAAGGCCGCCAAGGCGGACGTGCTCGTCGACTTCACGGTGCCGATCTACACCGCGATCGGCCAGCTCACCTCGTTCACGCTCGGATACAAGCCGCAGCTCGTCGTCTCGAACGTCGGCATCGACCCCACCACCGTCGGTGGCCTGCTGGCGTCGATCTCCAAGGGCAAGGCGTCCGGCACCGCGCTGATCGAGGGCGCGATCACCGACGGCTACGTGCCGTCGCCGACCGACACCTCGAACCCGTGGATCCAGCTGTTCATGAAGGTCCACGCCCAGTACGACTCGAAGGCGCCGTTCGACGGGAACGTCGAGTACGGCATGGCCAGCGCCTACACGCTTGTGCAGGCCCTCCAGGCCGCCGGCAAGGACCTCACCCGTCAGAGCCTGATCGACGCCATCAACAAGAGCGGCGCCAGCTGGATGGGCCCCGGGCTCGTCCCGTTCCGCTACTCGACCACCGAGCACGGCGGCTACAGCGGCGCGGAGATGGGCATGATCAAGGGCGGCAAGATCGTCCTGACGGGCGGCCCGCTGACGACCACGCCGGTCGCCGGCAGCCCGATCACGCCGTACACCGGTACGCAACCCGCGCCGCCGGCGAACGGCATTCCCACAGGCTGAGCGCTCGGTGCCCGGGGGCGGCTCGGCTGTTGAGGCTGGGCCGCCCCGTCTGCGGCGCCAGGCGGGGCGTCCCACGGGCATGAGGCCCGCGAACCTCAGTACGTGATCGTCCGCAGCACCCGCGCCGGCGCCCCGACCGCCACCGAAAACGCCGGGATGTCCGTCGTAACGACCGAGTTGGCGCCGATCACGCACCGCTGGCCGATCGTCACCCCGCTCGTCACCACCACGTTCACCCCACACCAGACGTTGTCCCCGATCCGCGTCGGCCCCTTGGTGGTGAAGCCCTGCCAGGGCACGGGCTTCGCCGGGTCGTCGAACCGGTGGGCCGAGTCCGTGATGAAGCAGCCGTTGGCGAACATGCAGTGATCGCCGATCTCGACGAGCTCGAGCGCCGCCACCATCACCCCGATGTTCAGGAACGTCCCCGAGCCGATCCGGATCCGCGCCGGCGCGGGAGCGGTGATCCAGACCCCCGGCTCGAACAGCGTGTGCGCCCCGACCTCCAGCCGCCCCTCGAGCAGCGCCTCGAGCACGTTCCCGTGCACCGGCCACCGCACGAACGCGTGGCGCCGCATGAACTCCCAGTGAATCCGGGCGCGGTTCCACGGCAGCGAGTTGCGCTCGTACCAGCGCCACTTCTGCAGCCACAGCTTGAGCGCCGCATGATCCGGCGCCCCGGATCGACCCGAGTACCGCACGGGACCCGCTCAGCCGGTGGCGGCGGTGGCGCGACGCCGCGCCGGCCGCCCGTTCTTGGCAGCGCTCTTGGCGGTCCTGGCCGCGCGCACCGGGAGCACCCCGGCCAGGAACGAGCCGGTATATGACTCCCGCACGGCGGCCACCTTCTCCGGCGTCCCGGTGGCGATCACGCGGCCGCCCTCCTCCCCGCCCTCGGGGCCGAGGTCGATGATCTGGTCGGAGACCTTGATCACGTCGAGGTTGTGCTCGATCACGACCACGGTGTTGCCGGCGTCCACCAATCGCTGGAGCACCTCGAGCAGCCGCTGGATGTCGGCGAAGTGCAGGCCGGTGGTCGGCTCGTCGAGGATGTAGATCGTCCTGCCGGTGGCGACCTTCGACAGCTCGGCCGCGAGCTTCACGCGCTGGGCCTCGCCACCGGACAGCGTCGTCGCCGGCTGCCCGAGCCGCATGTACCCGAGCCCGACGTCGTTCAGCGTCTGGACCCGCCGGCGGATCTTCGGGATGTGAGCGAAGAACTCGAGCGCCTCCTCGATCGGCATCTCGAGCACGTCCGCGATCGTCTTGCCCTTGAACCGCACATCCAGCGTCTCGCGGTTGTAGCGCTTGCCGTGGCACTGCTCGCACGGGACGTACACGTCGGGCAGGAAGTGCATCTCGATCTTGATCTGGCCGTCGCCCCGGCACACCTCGCACCGGCCACCTTTGACGTTGAACGAGAACCGGCCCGGCTTGTAGCCGCGCGCGCGGGCCTCCTGGGTCTTCGAGAACAGCTCCCGGATCTGGTCGAACAACCCGATGTACGTGGCGGGATTGGAGCGGGGCGTCCGCCCGATCGGGGACTGATCGACCGAGATGATCTTGTCGAGCTGCTCGAGCCCCGTGATCCGCTTGTGCGCCCCCGCCCGCTGCCGGGTCTTGTGCAGGCGGTTGGCCACCGACTTGTAGAGCACGTCGTTGACCAGCGTCGACTTGCCCGACCCGGACACGCCGGTCACGCAGCACAGCACCCCGAGCGGGACGCTCACGTCGATGTTCTGGAGGTTGTGCTCGGAGGCGCCCTCGATCGACACCCGCCCGCTCGGCTTGCGCCGGCGCCGGGGCGTCTCGATCGTCCGCGTCCCGGCGAGGAACTGGCCGGTGAGCGATTCGGGGACCTTCTCGACCTCGTCCGCGGTCCCCTGGGCCACGACGTGCCCGCCGTGCTCGCCCGCTCCCGGGCCCATGTCCACGAGGTGGTCGGCGGCGCGCATCGTGCCCTCGTCGTGCTCGACCACGATCACGGTGTTGCCGAGGTCGCGCAGCCGCTCGAGCGTCACGATCAGCCTGCCGTTGTCGCGCTGGTGCAGCCCGATCGACGGCTCGTCGAGGATGTACAACACCCCGACCAGCGACGAGCCGATCTGCGTGGCCAGCCGGATCCGCTGCGCCTCGCCGCCCGACAGGCTCGAGGCCGCACGGTTCATCGACAGGTACCCGACCCCAACGTTGTCGAGGAACCGGAGCCGCTCGGAGATCTCGCGCAGCACCAGCCGCGAGATCCGCTGGTCGTGCTCTGACAGCTCGAGCCCGTCGACCCACGCGAGCGCGCGCCGCGCCGACAGCGCCGTGAACTCGTGGATCGGCGTGCCGGCAATCAGCACCGCGCGCGACTCGGGCCGCAGGCGCGCCCCCTTGCAGTCGGGGCACGGCCTTAGCGTCATGTACTCCTCGATCTTCTCCCGGGCCATGTCCGACTCGGTCTCCCGGTAGCGCCGCTCGAGGTTCGGCAGGATCCCGTCGAACGTCGCGCCGTACGAGCGCCGGCGCCCGAACCGGTTGCGGTAGGTGACCTGCACGCGGTCGCCGTTGGTCCCGTACAGGAAGAAGTCGCGCGAGCGTTCGTCGAGATCCTCCCACGGCGTGTCGAGATCGACGTCATAGCGCTCGGCGATCGCCTGGATCAGCTGCTCGTAATAGTCCGAGGCGCTCGCCGCCCACGGCGCGATCGCCCCCTCGCCGATCGACAGCGTCGGGTCGGGCACGACCAGCTCGGGATCGATCTCCATCTGCGACCCGAGTCCCGTGCACCGCAGGCACGCGCCATGGGGCGAGTTGAAGCTGAAGATGCGCGGCTCGAGCTCGACCAGGCTCGGACCGTGGACCGGGCAGGCGAACCGCTCCGAATAGGTTTGGATCTGGTTCCCGCTCGGGTGGGTGGGATCCGAATGGATGGGATCCGAATCCACGATCTCGATCTCGACCAGCCCGTCCGCGAGCGACACCGCGGTCTCGATCGAGTCGGCCAGCCGCTTGCGCAGCTCGCCCTTCATCACCAGCCGGTCGACGACCACCGCGATGTCGTGCTTGAACTTCTTGTCGAGCACGATCTCCTCGTCGAGCCGGCGGAGCTCGCCGTCGATCTTCGCCCGCGTGAATCCCTCGCCCTTGAGCTCCTCGAGCTGCTTGCCGTACTCGCCCTTGCGGCCGCGGACGATCGGCGCAAGCACCATGAACCGCGTGCCGTCGGGCAGCTCCATCACCTGGTCGATGATCTGCTCGGCCGACTGACCGCTGATCGGCCGTCCGCATACGTGGCAGTGGGGATGCCCGACCCGGGCCCACAGCAGGCGCAGGTAGTCGTAGATCTCGGTGACGGTGCCGACGGTCGAGCGCGGGTTGCGCGACGTCGTCTTCTGGTCGATCGAGATCGCCGGCGACAGCCCCTCGATCGAGTCGACGTCGGGCTTGTCCATCTGCCCGAGGAACTGGCGCGCGTACGCGGACAGCGATTCGACGTACCGGCGCTGTCCCTCGGCGTAGATCGTGTCGAACGCGAGCGACGACTTGCCCGACCCCGACAGGCCCGTGATCACGGTCAGCGCGTCCCGCGGGATCTCGACCGTTACGTCCTTGAGGTTGTGCTCCCGGGCTCCCGAGACGACGAGTTTGTCCACATAACCGAGTCTAATCGACCGAACAGACGTTCCCCTGGCAGCCGCCCCGCTGTTTGCGGAAAACCCGGCCCGCCCGGCCCCGAGAATCCGCGCCAGCCCGAGAATCCGCGCCAGCGGATTCTCGCCAGCTAATCGGCCGCCAGGCCGATTAGCCATTCTCGCCAGCTAATCGGCCGCCAGGCCGATTAGCCATTCTCGCCAGCTAATCGGCCGCCAGGCCGATTAGCCATTCTCCGCCAGCTAATCGCCCGCAGGGCGATTAGCCTTCTACGGACGAGTAGACGTCGTCGAGCAGCCCCCGCCGGTCGGTGAGCTTGAAGTTCTCGGCCAGGTACTTGTCGGTGTCCTCGCGGGGAGTCCCGTTCAGCGCCATGTTGAGGGCGATCAGCCGGGCGCCGTCGTCGTCACCGCCGTTCGTCCTTGCCGCCCGTGCCGACGCCGCCTCGGCCGGGGCCTCGCTCAGGACCTCGCCGGCGGCGGCGGTGACGTGCGCCGCGCCCTCGAAGACGGGCGGGGCGGTCTCCGGCGGCTCCTCGGGGCGCACGCCGCGCTGGGGGGCCGGCGCCGGCTGCTCGGGCTCGAACTGGGGCCGCGGCACGACCGCGTTCTTGACCGCGGTCAGGTTGCCCTCGAGCAGCTGCAGATCGGCATTGAGGCGGTTCGAGCCGGTTCGGAGCGACTCGATCAGCGCCTGCAGCTCGCTCTCCATCGCGTCGATCCGCTCGAGCATGCCCGACGTCGACCCCGACACGCGCCCGACGTAATCGCGGGCCTCGGAGGTGGCGTGCTCGCGGGTGGCGTCCGCCTCGGTGTTGGCCTCGGCCCGGATCTCGCGAGCCTCGTCCTCGGCCTGGCGCTGGATGTCGGCGGCGCTCGTCTCCGCGGCCTCGACGATCGAGCGGACCTGCTCGGAGGCCGCCGCCGCGAGCGATTCGCTGCGCCGCCGCGCCGAGCGCTTGAGCTCTTCGATCTCCTCGGCGAGCGTGTGCAGGTGGGCGTCAACCGCGTCCGGGTCGTAGCCCCGCCGCCCGATCGGGAAGTCCTTTTTCTCGATGCTCTGTCGATCCAGCGCCACGGAACAACCTCCGTCTCGGGATGGGAGAAGCGACCGCAGCGTACCGGACTGGGCGGATCCCCCGGCCGGCGTCACCGCGGGTTACGGGCTGCTGTCGCCGGCGATCGGGATCGCACCCGAGTGACGCCGGCGGGGGCCTCCGCCCGCCGTTCAGCCACCTCGCAGAGCAACCGGCAGGGATCTAGCCGATCGGTGCCCGTCCCTCGGCCACAGCCTGATCGAGCTGGCGCTTGAGGTCGCGGATCTCGTCGCGGAGCTTGGCGGCGTACTCGAACCTGAGCTCCTCGGCCGCCGCGAGCATCTCCTCCTCGAGCTCGACGATCGTCTTCTCGATCTCCGCCGGAGGCATCGTCTCGGCCGCCCGCTGCCGGCGCCGGCGTGAGCGTGGGACCTTCGACTCGGACATCAGGAACTCGGCGATGTCCGAGATCCCCTTGACGATCGTCTCGGGGGTGATCCCGTGCTCCTCGTTGTACGCCACCTGGATCGCGCGCCGCCGGTCGGTCTCGCCGATCGCCGCCTGCATCGCGGCCGTCTCCTTGTCGGCGTACATCAGCACCTTGCCCTCGACGTTGCGGGCCGCGCGGCCGATCGTCTGGATCAGCGAGGTCTCCCCGCGCAGGAAGCCCTCCTTGTCCGCGTCGAGGATCCCGACCAGCGACACCTCGGGAAGGTCGAGGCCCTCGCGGAGGAGGTTGACGCCGACGAGCACGTCGAACTCGCCGAGCCGCAGCTGGCGGATGATCTGGATCCGCTCCAGCGTGTCGATCTCCGAGTGCAGGTAGCGCACCCGGAATCCCATCTCGAGCAGGTAGTCGGTCAGGTCCTCGGACATCTTCTTCGTCAGCGTGGTCACGAGCGTGCGCTCGTTCCGGTCGACGCGCTCGCGGATCTCGTTCATCAGGTCGTCGATCTGGTTCCGGGTCTCCCGGACCTCGACCTCGGGGTCCACGATCCCGGTCGGGCGGACGATCTGCTCGACGATCCGGCCGGACGCTCGCCGCTCGTACTCGCCCGGCGTCGCCGACACGAACACCATCTGGGGCGTGACCGACAGGAACTCCTGGAAAGTCTGGGGCCGGTTGTCGATTGCGCTCGGCAGCCTGAACCCGTAATCGACGAGCGTCTGCTTGCGCGAGCGGTCGCCCTCGGACATGCCCCCGATCTGGGGTACGGTCTGGTGCGACTCGTCGATGAAGCACACGAAGTCCTCAGGGAAGTAGTCGAGCAGGCAGTACGGCCGCTCGCCGGGCTTGCGGCCGTCGAGGATCCGCGAGTAGTTCTCGATCCCCGAGCAGAACCCGAGCTCGCGGAGCATCTCCATGTCGTACTGGGTCCGCTGGCGCAGGCGGTGGGACTCGAGCAGCTTGCCCTCGGCCTCGAGCTCCGTGCATCGCTGGTTGAGCTCGCGGCCGATCTCGGCAACCGCGTCATCGATCATGCCCTCCCGCACGTTGTAGTGCGAGGCCGGCCAGATCCCCACGTGCTCGAGGTCGTCCTCGATCACCTCCCCGGTCAACGGGTCGAAGTGCTGGAGGTGCTCGACCTCGTCGCCGAACATCACTATCCGGAACGCCGTCTCGGCGTACGCGGGGAAGATCTCGAGCGTCTCGCCGCGGACCCGGAAATTCCCCCGCGCGAGCGCCGTGTCGTTGCGCGTGTACTGGATCGAGACGAGCTTCCGCAGCAGCGCGTCGCGGTCGATCATCTCGCCCTTCGCGAGCGTCTGCAGGTTCTCGTCGTAGACCTCCGGCGACCCCAGGCCGTAGATGCACGAGACGCTCGCGACGATCACCACGTCGCGCCGGGCGAACAGCGCCGCGGTCGCCGAATGCCGCAGCCGGTCGATCTCCTGGTTGATCGCCGAGTCCTTCTCGATGTACAGGTCCTTGCTCGGGACGTAGGCCTCGGGCTGGTAGTAGTCGTAGTACGAGACGAAGTACTCGACGGCGTTGCGAGGGAAATACGTGCGGAACTCGTTGCACAGCTGCGCCGCGAGCGTCTTGTTGTGGGCGATCACGAGCGACGGCTTCTGCACGGCCTCGATCGTCGCCGCCATCGTCATCGTCTTGCCCGTGCCGGTCGCCCCGAGCAGCGTCAGCGACCGCTCACCGCCGATGATCCCGGCGGCCAGCGACTCGATCGCGGCGGGCTGATCGGCGGTCGGGCTATAGGAGGCGTCCAGCTCAAATTTGGGCATCGGCGTCTAGCGTAGCGGTGGCCGGTGCCAGGAACGGTCCGCATCCTGAACCGCTCTTTGGCGCTGCACCTGCGCTAAGCGAGAGTGAACCGCCAAAGACCGGACGGAAGCTCAGCCGTACAGCTGCGACGCGTACTTCTGGCGGTAGCGGTTCTCCGCTGAGAGCACCCGCGTGACATACGCCCGCGTCTCCGGGAACGGGATCTCCTCGACGGTCAGCGACCGTCCCTGCGCGCGGGCATCCGCGATCCAGCGGTTGACGTTCGACTCGCCGCCGTTGTAGGCCGCGAGCGCGAGCGTCGTGTTGCCGCGGTACTCGTCGAGCAGGTAGCGCAGGTAGTAGCTGCCGTAGGCGATGTTGACCTCCGGCATGCCCAGGTCGGCCGTCGTGAACGTGGTCGCTCCCGAGCGGTGGGCCAGGAACTCGGCGGTCTGGGGCATGATCTGCATCAGCCCCTGGGCGCCCACGGGCGACGCCCGCGGGTCGAACTTCGTCTCGGCGTAGATGACCGCGGCGATCAGCGCCGGATCGAGATGCTTCTCCGCCGCCTGCTGGCGGATCACGTCCGCGTTGGTCAGCGGCAGCCCGAGATCGTTGACCGCCTTCTGGACCAGCGGCATCGTCAGCACGACGCCGAGCACGGCGGCCGCGACCAGGATCCCGGCCAGCAGCCGGTTCCGGCGCCTCGTTGCCGCCCGCTTGCGCGCGGACGCGGCCCGTCGCGGGTTGCCGCGACGGGGCGGGCTGGTGACCGCGGACGGACTCACGAGTGCAGCATCTCAAGCAGCGCCGACAGCTTCGACTCCAACTCCTCGAACGTACCGTCGTTAACGACGACATACGTCGCACGGTGCGCTTTTTCCTCTTGTGAGAGCTGGCGTGCCAAGCGCTCCGCGAGCGCCTCGTGGCCCCTCCCCTCCGCCCGCGACGCCCGCACGGACTCGTCGACGATCACCGCGATCGTCGCGTCGAACTGGCCCTCCATCCCCGACTCGAACAGCAACGGCACCTCGACCACGGCCGCGAGCGGCGGATCCACCGCGGTCGAGAGCTTGGTCCGCCACGCCATCATCCGCTCGCCCACGCGCGGCCACAGGAAGCCCTCGAGCCAGGTCCGGTCCTCGTCGGTCGCGAACGCACGCTTGGCCAGCTCGCCGCGGTCGATGACCCCACCGGGCGCCACCGCGGGCCCGAACCGCTCGGTGACGGCCGCGACCACCTCATCCGAGCCGTACAGCTCGTGGACGACGCGATCGGTCGACAGCACAGCCGCTCCCGCGCGCTCGAGCGCCTCGAGCGCCGTCGATTTGCCGGCGCCGATGCCGCCGGTCAGCGCGACGAACGGGACCGGACGGTCAGGCGTCCGGTCCAGCGTCGGCTGGCTCGTCGACGCTCCCTACCTCTGATTCGGCCGCGGGCTCGGCGGACGCCGCGCCATCCCCGTCGTCCGGGACGATCGCCTCCCCACCGGCGTCGAGGTCGGAGTCCGAGCCGGCGAACACGTCCTCGGACAGGCCGAGCTCGGGCATGTTGTCCAGATCGCCGCCGTCGCCGTCGACCGGTGCCGTGATCGGCCTTACCGGCAGCACCTGGCCCTCGACCCGCTTGATCGACAGCGACAGGCGGCGGCGCTCGGAGTCGATCTCGAGGATCTTGACCCGCACCGGATCGCCCGGCTGGATGATCTCGCGCGGGTTCTCGACGTGGTGCTGGGCCAGCTCGGAGATGTGCACGAGCCCCTCGACCCCATCGAGGATCTCGACGAACGCGCCGAACGTGACCACCTTCGTCACCGTGCCCTCGAGCTCGTCCCCGACGTTGTAGGTGTCGACGACCCGCTGCCACGGATCCTCCTGGGTCTGCTTGAGCCCGAGCGAGATCCGCTGACGCTGGCGGTCGATGTCGAGCACCTTGACCGTGACCTTGTCGCCGATCCCGAGGATCTCAGACGGATGGTTGACGTGCGACCACGACAGTTCGGAGATGTGGATCAGGCCGTCGATTCCTTCGAGGTCGACGAACGCTCCGAAGTCGACGATGTTCGAGATCGTCCCCTCGACCACCTGGCCGGGCTGGAGCCGGTCCAGGATCCGCTCGCGATCCTCCTTGCGCTGCTCCTCGAGCACGGCGCGCCGCGACAGCACGACGTTGTTGCGCGAGCGATTGAGCTCGATCACCTTGCATTCGATCGTCTCGCCCATGTACTCGTCGAGATTCGGGACGCGACGGATGTCGACGAGCGACGCGGGCAGGAAGCCGCGCACGCCGAGGTCGATGATCAGGCCGCCCTTGACGACTTCGATGACGGCGCCCTCGACGGGGTCGCCGGACTCGGCGGCAGCCTCGATCCGGCGCCAGGCCTTCTCGAAGCGGGCGCGCTTCTTGGACAGGATCAGCCGTCCGTCCTGGTCCTCCTTGGTCAGAACGAGGGCGTCAACCTCTTCGCCAAGGGACACCTCGTCGCTCGGATCGACGGACTTGCGGATCGAAAGCTCTGTGGAGGGAATGACCCCCTCGGACTTGTAGCCGATGTCGACGAGAACCTCGTCGTTGTCGATGCGGACTACGTGGCCGGTGACTACGTCGCCCTCCTGGAACGGGTGGACGGTGGCGTCGTAGTTGGGAACTATCTGGCCGTCGATCTCGAGCAGCAGGCCATCGGAGCCTTCGACGATCTTGGCGTTCGGCTGATCGAGGGCAGGGTTAAGCGTTGTGGTTGTAGACATGCGCTTCTCGGAGGATAGCCGCACAGTGCGTATCAAGCGGTCTCCGCAGCCCACCTATCATCCGCTCCCAATGCCACGGAGAGCGACCAAGCGGGGCCTCGAGCGCACGCCGCTCGAGCGCGATTGCGACGTGCTGATCTGCGGCGCGAGCTTCGCGGGCCTCGCGGTGGCGCGCGAACTGGCCCAAAGCGGCGCCGACGTGCTGGTCGTAGACCGCTACGAGATCGGCGAGCGACAGACCTCCGCGTGCGGGATTCCGACCGCCTGGCTCGAGCCGCTCGGCCTCCAGGGGTCGCTGCGGCAGACGTTCGGCGAGCTCGTGATCCACACGCCGTACACGACCGTCCGCTACCGGCTTCCGTGGACGTTCTCGACGTTCGACTACCGCACGCTGTGCGAGCTGCTCGCCGACCAGGGGGCGTTCACGTTCGAGACCGCGAAGGTCGAAGGGAAATCCGCTGGCGCGGATTTCCTGGCGAGTTCGGCTGGCGCCGAACTCGGGAGGCGCCGGACCGGCCACACCGTGCACACCGACCGGGGTGACATTCGCGCCGCCTACGTCGTGGACGCGCTGGGCTGGCGGCGCGTGCTCGGCGCCGGCGAGAACGTCCAGCCGCCCGACGCCCTGCTCTCACGCGGGCTCGAGGTCCATCCGTCGGGGTCCGGCGACGACATGGAGATCTGGATCGACCGCGCATACGTCCCCGCCGGCTACGGCTGGAGCTTTCCCGCCGGCGACGAGCTGCGAATCGGCGTCGGCTCGTTCGATCCGCGCTTCCACGTGCGCGAGCCGACGGTCCGGCTCGCCACCGATCTCGCCGCCGACTCGGTCCGCTACCAGGGCAACTGGATCCCGCACGCGCTGCGCAACGCGACCGAGGACGGCGTGTTCTTCGTCGGAGACTCGGCCGGCCATTGCCTGCCCCTGACCGCCGAGGGAATCCGTACTGCTCTTTATTTTGGGCTTGCAGTCGGTCGCGCCCTTCAGGGAGTCCTGGGTGCCACGGCAACCGCCTCGGAGGCGCTGTCGAGCTACTCCCGCTTCAGTGCCTCGCACGCGCGCCGGTTCGGATGGATGCTGCGCTGCCAGCGCCTGATCCCGCGCGTCGCCCCGGGCCTGCTGGGCGGCGCCCTGCGTGCGATGGAGAGCCGGCGCTTCCTCGACTGGGCGTTCGGTCACTACCTCGAGATCGCGCACCCGCGATTCGTGGCAGGAGGCCCGCGGGCCCCGCTCCAGGTCCGCGTCCCGGCCTAAGCGACCGGGCGGCCCCCGACCCGGACCGTGCGTCCGGCGTATGCCCAGTTGCCCCAGCTGTCGGTCGCGCGGAGCATCACCTGGTAGCTCCCGGGGATCTTGAACATGTGGGACACCCGGCGGCCGAATCCCGAGCGGCCGTCGCCGAAGAACCACTCGAACGAGACGATCCGGCCGTCGGGATCGGATCCGCGGCCCGCGAACGAGACCAACCGGGCGCGGTCGGCCGTCCGGACCATGTCGAACGACACCGAGTCGGGCGCCGCCCGCGGCTCGCACGCCAAATCGGCGTTGCTCCACTCCTCCTGGAGGAAGAAGTGGCCGCCGTGGATCGACTCGTTCCACGGGGTGATTCCGGACCCGCCCACCCCGCCGAGGGCCGGGCCGAAGTCCGTCAGGCACAGGTCGGCCTCCTCCTCTCCCTGTGAGTCGATCCATGCGTTGCCCTCGGGGTCGGTGATCGTCTCGTTCTGCTCGTGGCTGATCGTCGAGATCGTCGGGTCGGCCGTGCTCGAGTTCGGACGCGGGTTGTTCGACTGGCAGTGCCCGAAGACCGCGTTGTCCGGGATGACCGCGTACAGGATGCTGTTCGGGGTCTCGGAGTGGTAGCCGCAGTAGCCGGTCGCGCTACCCCCGAGCGAACAGCTCGATGAGGTCGCGTCGGTGCAGCTGCCGAACCCGGCCGGCGTGATCAGGAAATAGATGTCGCGGTGCGTCGTCGGCAGGCGATCGGCCGCGACCACGTGCTCGAGCTCGGTCTCGAGCTGGGCGTCGGTCAGGCACACGGTCCAGCCCGGGCCGGTCGGCGGCTCGGTGCAGCCGTTCGCGGGCAGCGGGTCGGTGTCGACCACGGCGCCACCGTAGGTCGAGTCGTACGCCGCCGGGCCGGAGCCGTCGGCGTACTGCCCGCTCAGGCTATAGACGTTCGTGGTCTTGTGGCTGTCGGCGGCGACGTCGGTTAGGAACATCTCGATCAGCGACTCGTAGCCGCGGTCGAACGTCAGGCCCGAGCCGGCCGGCTGCCAGAAGATCGGGTGGGTGCGGTTGGAGTGGAGCACCGGCCCGCCGCCGTAGGGCAGGCCGGCGTCGCGCTGGGAGGTGCTGATGCGGCCGTGCCAGCCGGTCGGGACATCGCTGACCATGCCCGCGAACGTCTTGGCCTGCGCCACGGCCGGAAGCACCGCCAGCGCGGCGGCGACCGCCGCCAGGAGGAACCGGCGCAGTCTCACTTCGCGGCCAGCCAGTCCGGGCCGATGCCGGCCTCGACCGCGAGCGGCGGGTCCATCTCGAACGCGCCCCCCATCTGCACCGTCGTGATCCGCCTGACCTCCTCGGCCTCCTCGGCCGGCCCCTCGAACAGCAGCTCGTCGTGGATCTGGAGGATCATGCGCGACCGCAGCCCGGCCTCCTTGACCGCGTGATCACAGCGGACCATCGCAACCTTCATGATGTCTGCCGCGGTCCCCTGGATCACCATGTTGACCGCGAACCGCTCGCCCTGCTTGCGCAACTCCCACCGGCGCGCCCGCAGCTCGGGCACCTGGCGGCGGCGCCCGAACAGCGTCGAGACGTATCCGTGCTCGGTCCCCTGCGTGATCGTGTCCTCGATCCAACGTGCCACCGCGGGGAAGCCCGCCAGGTAGCGCTGGATGAACTCGTCCGCCTCCTCCTGCGGGATGTCGAGCCGGTCCGCCATGCCCCAGGCGGACAGTCCGTACACGATGCCGTAGTTGATCATCTTGGCCTTCGACCTCATCCCGGGATCGATTTGCTCCGGGGTGACCCCAAACACGCGGCACGCCGTCGCGGTGTGGACATCTTCGCCCTTTCGGAAGATTTCCTTCAGGGCGTCCTCGCCGGCGATGTGGGCGAGCAACCGGAGCTCGACCTGTGAGTAGTCGGCCGAGACGAGCAGGTCCCCGGGCTCGGCCACGAAGCAGGCCCGGATCTCGCGCCCGAGCGGGGTGCGGATCGGGATGTTCTGGAGGTTCGGGTTGTTCGAGGACAGCCGGCCCGTGGTCGCGGCGGTCTGGTTGAACGTCGTGTGGATCCGCCCGTCGGCCGCGATCAGCAGCGGCAGCGCGTCGAGATACGTCTGCGCGAGCTTCGTCAGCTCCCGCCAGCGCTCGATCTTGGCGATCACCGGATGCTCGTGCCGGATCGCCTGGAGCACGCGCGCGTCGGTCGAGTAGCCGGTCTTGCCACGGCGCTTGCGCGACAGGCCGAGCTTGCCGAACAGGACCTCCTCGAGCTGTTTGGGCGAGCCGAGCGTGAACTCCTCGCCGCACAACCCGAAGATCTCGCGCTCGAGCTCGTCGGCCTCGGCCTTCACCCGCGTGGAGATCTCGCGCAGCCGCTCGGTGTCGAGCTTGGAGCCGGCGAGCTCCATCTCGCGCAGGATGCGCACGAGCGGCAGCTCGACGTTCTGGAACAGGTCGGTGAGGCCGCGCCCGCGGATCTCCTCTCGCTGCCACGCGGCCAGCGCATGCAGCAGCAGCGCGTCGGCGGCGGTCTCGTCGTCGACGTCGGCGCCGAGCCCGCGCTCCTCGCACAGCTCGCGGAACGGGTATGCGCGCCGCGCCGGCTCGAGCAGGTAGGCGGCGACCTCGGTGTCGTGCTCGAGCGTCGCCGGCACCTGGCCGAGCGACTTCGCGTCGTGCGCGGCCACCGGCCGGCGCCCGAGCACCTCGACGACCTCCTCGGGGCGGCCGGCGGCGCCCGCAAGCACGTCGGGCGAGCCGTCGACGTACACCCCGAACCGCCACGCCGAATCGGCGGCGAACAGCTGGTCCTCCGGGATCTCGGGCGCCCGGACCGCCACCGACACCCCCTTCTCGGGCAGCCGCTCGAGGGCCTTCACCGTGACGTTGCGAAGCCGCGCGGTGAGGGCCTCCTCGGCCTCTGGGGCGGGCGCGGCGGCGTCGGCAGAGCCGAGCGCCTCCTCCAAGCGGCGTAGTGGCTCGCGCAGCTCGAACTGGCGGAACGTCTCCCGGAGCTTGGACCGGTCTGGCGGCGCGGTGGCGAACGCCTGGAGGTCGAGCGCGACGTCGATGTCGCGCTTGGCGGTGGCGAGCTGCTTGGACAGGCGCGCGGCGTCGGCGTGCTCGGTGAGGTTCTGCTTGCGCTTGGCGCCGCTGATGTCGTCGACGTGGCCGAGCACGTCCTCGAGCGTTCCGAACCGTTGCAGCAGCTCCGCGGCCGTCTTGTCGCCGATCCCCGGGACCCCGGGGATGTTGTCGCTGGTGTCGCCCTTCAGGCCGATGAAGTCGGGGATCAGCTCGGGCGGGATCCCGTAGCGGTCGATCACGCCCTGGCGGTCGTAGACGCGCGTGTCGGTGATCCCCCGCGATGTCGTCATGATCTTCACGACGCCGTCGTCGACCAGCTGGTACGCGTCGCGGTCGCCGGTCACGACCATCACCGGGATCGGCGGATCTGCGGTGCGCGCGCGCTCGACGATCGAGGCGATCACGTCGTCGGCCTCGTAGCCCTCGACCCTGAGGTTGCGGTAGCCGAACGCGTCGACCAGCGGCTCGAGGTGAGGCCACTGCTCCTTCAGCAGGTCGGGGCGCGAGCGCCGCTGTGCCTTGTAGTCGGCGAACACCTCCCTGCGCCCGGTGTCTCCGGCATCCCAGACCACGACCGTCGCCTTCGGGCCGTAGTCGGTCAGGATCTTCACGAGCATCGACGCGAACCCGAAGATCGCATTCGTCGGCATCCCCGTCGAGGTGGCGATCGACTCGGGCAGCGCGAAGAACGCGCGGTACGCGAGGCTGTTGCCGTCGATCAGGAAGAGCTCGTCTGGCCCGTGTGTTCCCGTCACTTATGTCAGGCTATCTCGCCCCGTGTGGACGACCACTCAGAGCACGCGGCTGGGCGTGATCGTCCTGACGAACACGGGGTTTCCGCTCGTCGCGACCTTGTACAGCCCGAACGACTTGAGCGTCGTGTCGCCGTTCCTGTTGAAGCCGTAGGTGCCGAGCACCGAGTGCCGGTTGGCGGTCGAGAACAGGGCGCTCAGGACCGCCGACTTGCTGTCGCCGTTGGGGCCGAGCCCGGCGATCGTGGTCAGGCCGAGCCTCATCGCCTCGTAGCCGAGGATCGCGTACGGGTTCGGATTCGAGTGCGAGTAACTCGCCTTGTACGCGGCCAGGAACGCCTTCCCGCCCGGGTACGCGGTCACGCTCTGGGTGACCTGCGTGCACTCGATCAGCGGGTCGATCGTCGCGGGCACGCCGCCGTCCTTGGGGTTCGTCCACGCGCTCGTGCACATCTGGTCGGGTCCGAAGATCTTGGCCGTCGGCAGCGCGAGGTGGACGGCCTTCGTCAGCGCGACTTCGGCCTTGGACGGCACTGCGGCCAGGGTGAAGCAGTCCGCGTGAATCCCTTTCAGCCTCTCGGCGTACGAGCGGAAGCTCGGCGCATTCGGCTTGACCGAGGTGTCGCTCACGATGTCGACGCCGTAATAGGCCTTCTGCAGGTCGATCAGCTTGGCCAGGGCGGTTTCGTACGCCTCGTTGTCGCTCGCGAGCGCGACCTTCCTGCAACCGGCTTCGTGCATCGCGAGCAGATCGGCCGCGGCCTGGACGGAGTCGATCGGCACGATCCGCAGAAACGTGCGGGTCCCGCTCGGGACGTACCGCCCGGGCTCGCCGGACGCGCTTCCGGGCTGGCTCGTGGTCAGCCCGACGTACGTGTTGGCAGGGCTCACCTGGGCGATCCCGGCCTCGTTCAGGATCGGCATCGAGACCTCGCTCGCGTCGTCGTCGAACTCGCCGATGTAGTACACGGCCCGTGGGTCGGCTGCGACCTCGCGGGCGTCCGTGGCAGTCTGGGTCGCGTCCCATCCGGACGGCCCGGCGGAGTCGTCGAGCGCGGTGTACTGCACCGTGAACGGACCGGCCCGGCCGTGCGCCTGCGCCAGCGCGAGCCTGATCCCGTTCGTGATCGCGGCCGCGTCGGCGGCGTATGGGCCCTGCATCGGGAGGCTCGAGTAGACGTCGACGACGCTCCCCGCGGCGCCGGCGGCCGCACTCGAGGAGCCCGCACTGCTGCTGTTGGCACTCCCGCCGCACGCGCTCAGCGCGGCCACGGAGAAGAGCGCAAGGCACCCGGCCAGAGCCTTGCTGAGAGCGAGCCGCATTCACCTTCCTCTGTATCGAGTCCGGGCGTCCCGTGGCCCGGTGCGCCGGAATGTAATCGCGGCTCGGGAACCCGCCAAGCCATCGCGGCTCGGCCTAACGCAACGCCAATCAGCCCTCGATCGCTTCCCAGAACGTGAGGCGACCCTGGACGATGACGTACACGCCGAACCGCCGGAGCGTCGTGTCGCCGTTGCCGTCGATGCTGTAGGTGCCGAGCACGCTGTGGCGATCGCGGGTGGCGAAGAGGGCGTTTCGCACCTCGGCGCGCACGGCCGGCCGGGTGCCGTGATCGGTGGCGCGATCGATCGCGTCGAGCAGGAGGCTCATCGCCTCGTAGCCGAAGATCGCATCCGGCTCGGGGGAACCGTACCGGCGCCGGTAAGCGGCTAGGAACGCGCGCGCCGAACGCGGGTATTCGTCCGGCGCGAGCGCCGGGGAGGTGAGCACGACCTGCGGGTCGACCGACAGCGGAATGCCCCCGTCGGCCGGATTCGCGAACGTCGTCTCGGCGAGGCCGGCGGTTCCGAAGATCTTGAGGTCCGGCATCGCCGCTGCGAGCTGCGTCGTCAGCAGCACCGCGCCGGACTCCGTGTCCGCCGCGATCAGCACGCAGTCCGGCGAGAGGTGGGCCAGGCCCGTCGCCAGCGCCTTGTAGCTGGTGGCGTCGCGCACGAACTGCTGGACACCGAGAAGTTTCAGATGAGCGGCCTGGGCCGCCACCTCGAAGCTCCGCGCCGCGTCCGCGCCGTCGACCTCGCCGTCGTTCAGCACGTACGTCGACTCGCAGCCCATCGCCTGCTGGACGTGAACCTGGGCCGCCGCCTGGATCCGGTCGTTGGGCACCACCCGCGCGAATGTCCGCACCCCGGTCGGGTAGTACTTCTGAGGCTCGCCCGGGAACGCCCCGAGCGCGCTCGAGGTCAGCCCGACCGCGGTGCTGGTCGGGCTCACCTGCGGGATGCCCGCGCGGTTGAGCGGAGGGATCGAGATCGCGCTCGCGCCCGAGTTGAGATCACCGACGTAGCCGATCGTGGTCGGGTCGAGCACCACGACCTTCATGTTGATCGTCGTCTGCCCGGGGTCCCATCCGCCTCGCTGCACGGTGGCGTCGTCAAGAACCTTCATCTCGATCCGGTACTCGCCGATGCGGTCGTGCCGCTGATCGAGCGCCAGCCGGGCGGCGTCGACGACCGACTCGCCGGTCACGCTGGAGCGGCCGCGCAGCGGCGCGCTGGCGTAGATCGTGAGCGTCTTGCCGGGAATCCGGCTCGCGGCGAGCGTGTGGCCGGAGCTCGATCCGCAGCCGCTCACGCCGACGCCCGCGGCGAACAGCGCCCCTGCCACCATCGCCGACCTTCTCGCCCTCGTCAACGCCGTCGCGAGCTTCACCCCCGCGCTTGCACGAACTTGACTGGAACGAGCTCGCCGCCCCGAAGGCGGCTGAACACGAACGGCGCGATGCTCGTGTCGCCGTTGGAGTCGATCGAGTAGGTGCCGAGCACCGACTGACGGTTCTTGATCGCGAAGAAATCGTGCACGACGGTCGTGCGGTTGGTCGCGGAGGCTCCCGCCTGCTTGAGCACGGACAGCACCGCGGCCACCGCCTCGTAGCCGAAGATCGCCTGAACCGCGGGCGCGTGCCCGTACGTGCTCGTGAAGTCCTGGACGAATGTGCGCCCGGCGGGCGTCAGGTCCTGCTGGAGGAAACCCGGCACCGAGATGTAGAGGCTGCCTACCGACGGCGACAGAGCGGAGGTGAACGCGGGCGCGTCGAGCGCCGACGGGCCGAACAGCTTGGCCGACGGATCCGACGCCGCCACCGAGTTGAAGAAGCGCGCGGCGAGCGTGGGCGAGGCCGAGCCGTAGAACGCGCCGTCCGCGCCGGTGGCGCTCCCGAGCACCGTGATCGTGCCGCTCGCGTCGTGGCTCACCGCGTTCGCGATCGCCGCGCCGTAGGCGCTGCCGTCGGACGCGACGAACAGCTTCGTGACCCCGAGCGACTGCATCTCCTGCACCTGCGCCTTGGCTTCCTCACCGCTGTTCGGGACGACGCGCGCGAACGTCCTGCCGTATGAAGCGAGCGACTCGTAGTAGCTGTCGGGAGCGTCCGGGACCGCGGTCGTCGTCTCGGTCAGCTCGAGCGCGGTGTCGGTCGGGCTGACCTGGAGCAGATCGACGGCGTTCGTGATCCCGAGCGATGCGTAGGACGAGTGCGGAACGACCTCACCGATGTAGGCGATCGCGCTCGTGTCCTGGATCACGGTCCGGGCCTGTGCGGAGATCGTGTTCTCGCGGACGACCACGTACCGGATCGAGCGGGTGCCCGCGCGCGTCGGCCCCTGCCGGAACGCGAGCCGTTCGGCATCGAGCACATCCTGGGCGACCTGCGGCTGATCGGTCGACGCGGCGCTGACGTACACCGTGAGCTGGGTGCCCGAGACCGTCACCGTCGAGCTCGCGGAGCCCGACGAGGTGCATCCGGCGACCCCGGCCGCGAGTAGAGCCCATGTGCAGACGGCTCGTCCGCATGCGAGCACCCGGCTTCGCACGCCCGAGCCCGGTCAGCCCCGCCGGCCTGGCAGGAACGGCAGCAGTTGTCGGACGCCGAGCGCGATCAGCACCATCACGATGCCGATCAGGATGCTGTCGAGGCCGCTGACGTTCAGCGACCACAGGACGATCCACAGACAGAGGCCCGCGGTGGCAGTGAGAATCAAGCCCATCGCCCGCTGGATGCTAACTCAGAGGCGAGTCGCCAGCCCAGCCGACAGCTCGCGCATGACCGCCCTGACCGCGGAAACCGCGTCCCCACCCACCGCCCCACCCACCCCGGCCTCTCCCGCAGCGCGCACCAGACGGCTCCCTACGATCACCCCGGCGGCGCCGGCCGCCGCGGCGGCCGCGGCTTGCTCGGCGGTCGAGATGCCGAATCCGACCGCCACCGGGACGCTGGTACAGGCGGCGGCGCGGGCCACGACGCGGCCGAGCCCGTCCTCGACGGCGGCGCGCTCGCCGGTGGTCCCGGTCAGCGACACCGTGTAGAGGAAGCCGCGAGCCTGGGCCCCGATCCGCGCGAGCCGCTCCGGGGGCGTGGTCGGGGCGACCAGCGGCACGAGCGCGAGCCCGCGCTCGTCGCACGCGCCGAGCATCGCCGCCGCTTCCTCGAGCGGCAGGTCCGGCACGATCAGGCCGCTCGCGCCGACCTCGAGCAGCGCATCGGCGAACCGCTCGGGCCCGCGGACGAAGATCAGGTTCGCGTAACACATGACCACGACCGGGACGAGCTCGGCGATCGCCCGCCCGACCTCGAGCACGCCGTGGAGCGTGGCTCCGGCTCGGAGTGCCGCCGTCCCCGCCGCATGGATCACCGGCCCGTCGGCGAGCGGATCGGAGAACGGAACGCCGAGCTCGACCAGGTCGGCTCCGGACTCCGCGTACGCGATGCCGATCCGGCGTGACGTGTCGAGGTCCGGGAAGCCGCCCATCAGGTACGGCATCAGCGCCGCGCGACGGCCGCTCGCGCGGGAGGACTCGAACGCCTCCGCGATCCGTTCGATTCCGGTCACTCTTTCGCCCCCGGGAGTTTCGCGCCAGCGAAACTCCCAATGGAACTCGCGCCAGCGAGTTCCACCGCGCCAGCGAAACTCCCAATGGAACTCGCGCCAGCGAGTTTCACCGCCTCGGCCAGGTCCTTGTCTCCCCTTCCCGACAGGCAGACGAGGTCGAGCTCGCTTGGCCCGTTCTCGAGCGTCCACGCGAGCGCATGGGCGCTCTCGAGCGCAGGGATGATCCCCTCCAGGCGCGCGGTCAACGCGAACGCCTCGAGCGCCTGCCTGTCGGTGACCGCGAAGTAGCTGGCGCGGCCGCTGTCGCGTAGCCACGCGTGCTCGGGCCCGGTGCCGGGGTAATCGAGCCCGGCCGAGATCGAATGCGCCTCTAGGATCTGCCCGTCCTCGTCCTGCATGATCGCCGAGAACGCTCCGTGCAGGACCCCGCCCCGCCCCCCGAGCGTCAACGGGGCCCCGTGGCGCCCGGTCTCGATCCCCTCGCCGGCGGCCTCGACACCGATCAGCTCGACGTCGGGGTCGCCGACAAACGGCGTGAACACGCCGATCGAGTTCGAGCCGCCCCCGACGCAGGCGATCACGCGCTGGGGCAGGCGGCCGGTGCGCTGCAGCACCTGGGCGCGAGCCTCGTCGCCGATCACCCGCTGGAGGTCCCGGACCAGCGCCGGGTACGGCGCCGGCCCGACGCACGAGCCGATGATGTAGTGCGTGGTCTCAACGTTCGTGACCCAATCCCGGATCGCCGCCGAGACCGCCTCCTTCAGCGTCCGCGCCCCCGCCTCGACGGGCTCGACGACGGCGCCGAGCAGCCCCATCCGCTCGACGTTCGGCCGCTGGCGGCGCATGTCCTCCGTCCCCATGTAGACGATGCACTCGAGGTCGAGCAGCGCGCACGCGGTCGCGGCCGCGACGCCGTGCTGCCCGGCGCCGGTCTCGGCGATGATCCGTCGCTTGCCCATGCGCCTGGCCAGGAGCGCCTGTCCGACCGCGTTGTTGATCTTGTGCGCGCCGGTGTGGTTGAGGTCCTCGCGCTTGAGCCAGATCGGGTGGCCGGCGGCCTCGCTCAGGCGCGCCGCGAGATACAGCGGCGACGGGCGTCCGACGAAGTCGCGCAACAGCGCGTCGAGCCCGGCGCGAAACCCCGGGTCCTCGCGCGCCGATACCCACGCCTCCTCGAGCTCGGACAGCGCCGGCATCAGCGTCTCGGGCACGTACTGCCCGCCGTAGGGGCCGAACCTGTGCTCGATCGTGCTCACGGGGCGGCCACCGCGACCGTCGTCGAGCGGACCGCCGCCGCGAATGCCGCAAGCTTGTCCGGATCCTTGTGGCCCGGGCGGCTCTCGACGCCGCTGGCGACGTCGACCGCGTACGGCCGGACCACGGCGATCGCGTCGGCGACGTTGTCCGGATTCAGCCCGCCCGAGAGGATCAGCGGGACCGGGTGGGCGAGGGGCGGCTTGGGGGGGCGGCTGGGGAGGCGGGTGGGGAGGCGGGTGGGGAGGCGGGTGGGGATCCCATCCATGCGGGCGATCTCCCACGAGAAGGTCTCGCCGGTGCCACCCGGCACCCCGGCGGTATAGCTGTCGAACAGGTGGTAGTCGGTGTGGAACGGCGCCACCGCCTGGACGTCCGCGCGGCTTCGCACCCGGACCGCCTTGATCACCTTGCAGCCGGTCCGCCGCGCCGCCTCGGCGCAGTAAACCGGCCCCTCGTCGCCGTGGAGTTGGAGCATCGTCAGGCCGACGCCATCGGCCGTCTGCGCGACCTGGTCGAGCGTCGCGTTGACGAACACGCCGACGACCTCGGCCCGGCGCTTGACCGCGGCGGCGATCTCGGCCGCGCGGTCGACGTTGCAGCGCCGCGGCGATCGTGGCCAGAAGATCAACCCGATCGCCCACGCGCCGGCGGCGGCCGCGCGCTCGGCGTCGTCGACCGTGGTGATTCCGCAGAACTTGATCTTGGTCACGTCGACAATCGTAGGGCGCCCCGGCTCAGTGGGATGGTCGGCGGCGCCTGACGGCGGCGCCTCAGTGGGATGGTCGGCGGCGCCTGACGGCGGCGCCTTAGCGCACCGCGAGCTCGCGGCACGCCGTCTCGATGTCGGCTGAGCGCATGAGCGCCTCGCCGATCAGCACGCCGTCGAGCCCCGCCCGCGCGAGCTCGTCGAGCTGGTTCGGGCGGCTGAAGCCCGACTCGGACACGACGAGCGCGTGGGGGCGGGCTGGGGGCCGGTCGGGGTCTCGTATAAGGGGCAGCAGTTCGAACGTGCGGCCGGTGTCGACCTCGAGCGTCCTGAGATCGCGGTTGTTGATCCCGATCACGGGCGGGGCGGTGGGGCCCGAATTGAGCGCGACCTCGAGCTCGTTCGCGTCGTGGACCTCGACGAGCGCGCTCAGGCCGAGCTCCTGCGCCTCCCGGAGAAGCGCGGACAGCTGCGCCGGTGCCAGCGCCGCGACGATCAGGAGGATCGCGTCCGCCCCCGCGGCGAACGACTCGTGCACCTGGTAGGGATCGACGATGAAGTCCTTGCGGAGCAGCGGCAGGCCGACCGTGGCCCGCGCCGCGCGCAGGTCGTCGAGCGATCCGCCGAAGCTCGGCCCCTCGGTGAGGATCGAGAGCGCCGACGCGCCCCCCCGCTCGTACGCCCCGACCACGTCCTGGAGCTCGAGGTCCTCGCGGATCGGCCCGGCCGAGGGGGAGCGGCGCTTGTGCTCGGCGATGACCGACAGCCCGGGACGGGCCAGCGCCTCGGTGAACGGCCGCACCGGGTCGTGCGCGGCCCGCCGCGCGCCGGCCTCGTCGAGCTGAGCGCGCGTCACGACTTCCCGCCGGCGCGCTACCTCCTCGCGCGCGGCCGCGACGATCGGATCGAGGCGGTTCACGGCGCCAGCTCGCGCGTTCGCCTGACGAACCGCTCGAGCGCGGCCAGCGCGGCGCCGTCCTCGATCGCGCGCTCGGCCGCCCGCGCCCCCTCCTCGAGCGTCGTGGCGCGGCCGCCGGCGTAGATCGCTGCGCCGGCGTTCAGTACCGCCAGATCGCGTGACGCTCCCCGCTCTCCGCCCAAGATCGACCGGGCGGTCTGCGCGTTCTGCTGGGGGTCGCCGCCGGGGATCGCCTCGGCCGGCGTCCGCTCGAGCCCGACGTCCTCGGGAGACAGCGTGTAGCGCCGGATCTCCGCGCCGATCACCTCGACGACCAGCGTCGGCGCCGAGATGCTCAGCTCGTCGATGCCATCCTCGCTCGAGACGAGCAGCGCGTGCTTGGTTCCGAGCAGCGCGAGCGCCCCCGCCATCGTCTCCAGGTATCCCGGATCCGACACCCCGATCAGCTGGCGCGTGGCGCCGGCCGGATTCGTGAGCGGGCCGAGGAAGTTGAAGATCGTCCGCACCGCGAGCTGGCGACGGACCGGTATCACGTACCTGGTCGCCTGGTGGTGGGCCGGCGCGAACATGAACCCGAACCCGACCTCGTCGATGCAGCGCGCCACCTCCCGGGGACCGAGGTCGATGCGCGCGCCGAGCGCCTCGAGCACGTCGGCCGAGCCCGACAGCCCGGTCGCCGAGCGGTTCCCGTGCTTGGCGACCGTGCACCCCGCGCCGGCGGCGATCAGCGCCGCGGTTGTCGAGACGTTGAACGTCCGGCGGCCGCCGCCGGTGCCCGCGGTGTCGAGCAGATCTTCGCTCGACACGCTCACGTGCGAAGCCATGTTTCGCATCGTCAGGGCCAGGCCGGCCAATTCCTCGACGGTCTCCCCCTTGGTCCGCAGCGCGATCAGGAACCCGGCGATCTGAACCTCCGAGGCGTTCCCGGCCATGATCTCCGACAGCACCGCGGCGGCGTCATCGAGATCCAGGTCGTGGCCGCTCGCGAGCGTGTCGATCGCCCCCGTGATCAGATCGGGCCCGTCGGTCATCTCGCCCGCGCGAGGAAGTTGGCCAGCAGCTCGCGGCCCTGCTCGGTCAGGACCGACTCGGGGTGGAACTGCACCCCCTCGGCCGGGAGATCGCGGTGGCGGACCGCCATCACGACCTCGCCGCCGGTCGCGCTGCTCTCGAAGCACTCCGGTAGCGCCGGATCCACCACCAGCGAGTGGTAGCGCCCGACCTCGAGCGGCTGGCGCAGGCCGCGGAAGATCGTCTTGCCGTCGTGCTCGATCGTGGTGGTCTTGCCGTGCACCGGCTCGTGCTGGATCACCCGTCCCCCCCAAGCCTGCACGAGCGCCTGGTGGCCGAGGCACACGCCGAGCGTCGGGACCTTCGCGGCGGGGAAGCGGCGCACGGCCTCGAGCGAGATCCCGGCCTCGTTCGGCGTGCACGGGCCGGGCGAGACGATCACCCGGTCGTAGCCGCGGACGAGCAGGTCGTCGACCGACGCATGGTCGTTGCGGACGACCTCGACCTCGGCTCCGAGCTCGCCCAGGTATTGGACGAGGTTGTAGGTGAAGCTGTCGTAGTTGTCGAGAACGAGGACTCGCATCGACGCGAACGGTAACGAGCCGGACCGGGCGCGGGACTCAGACGAACTCGGGCGCCGTCCTACGGCCAATCGGTCTGGCCCGCCGCGAGCGCGATCGCCTGCAGCACCGCTCGAGCCTTGGCCTCGGATTCGCGGTATTCGAACTCGGGCTTGGCGTCGGCGACGGTCCCGCCGCCGGCCTGCACGTGCGCGACGCCGTCCTTGACGACGACCGTGCGGATGTGGATGCACGTGTCGAGATCGCCCGTGTAGCTCGCGTAGCCGATCGCGCCGCCGTAGCCGCCGCGCTTGACAGGCTCGAGCTCGTCGATGATCTGCATCGCCCGCACCTTCGGGGCCCCGGACAGCGTGCCCGCGGGCAGCACGGAGCGGAGCGCCTCGAGCGCTCCGACCTCGTCGCGCAGCTCGCCAACCACGCTCGAGACGATGTGCATCACGTGACTGTAGTTCTCGACCGCCATGAAGCTCTCGACCTCGACCGATCCGTACTCGCACACCCGGCCGAGGTCGTTGCGGCCGAGGTCGACCAACATCACGTGCTCGGCGCGCTCCTTCGGGTCCGCGAGCAGCTCCTCGGCGATCCGGCGGTCCTCCTCGGCGGTCGGCCCCCGCGGGCGGGTGCCGGCGATCGGCCGCGTGGACACGCGCCTGCCGGCGACCGTGATCAGCGGCTCGGGGCTCGCGCCGGCGATCTCGAAGTCGCCGAAGTCCAGGAAATACATGTACGGGCTCGGATTTACCGCACGTAGGCCGCGGTAGATCGAGAATGCCTCCACCGGCACCGGCCCGGACCAGCGCTGCGACGGAACCACCTGGAACGCGTCCCCGGCGTAGATGTAATCGATGATCCGCGCGACGTTCGCCTCGAACTGCTCGCGGGTCATGTTCGCCTTCAGCGGCGGCACGACCCGGTTGTGAGCCGGGGGCCGCGGGGGCCGCGGCACCGGGCCGGCCAGCCGCCAGCGGACCTCGGCGATCGTCTGCTCCGCGCGCGCGTAGGAGACATCGAGGTCATCGTCGCCGTAGACGTTCGCGATCACCGTGATCGTGTGCCTGAGGTGATCGAACGCGACCAGCGCATCGGTCAGCATCAGCGCGAGGTCGGGGAGCCCGACCGGGTCAGGCTTCGGCGGCCCGAGCGGCTCGACCGTCCGGACGAGGTCGTACGCGAACAGCCCGACCGCCCCGCCGGCGAACGGCGGCAGGTCGGCCAACTGAGCGACGCGCAGGCGGGCGAGCTCGGCGCCGGCCAGCGCGTACGGGTCGCCCTCGTCGCCGAGCGACCAGCGCAGCACCTTACGGGGGCGAAAGCCGATGAACGAGTAGCGCCCGACGCGCCCGTGGTCGGCCGACTCGAGCAGGAACGAAGGCTCGCGGTCGCGCAGCTTCAGAAACGCCGACACCGGCGTCTCGCAGTCGTCGATGAACGTCTCCCTGATCGGGATCAGGTTGTAGTCCGACGCGAGCTCGCGCGCCTGCTCGAGCGAGGGCGTCACTCCGGCGGGCGTGGTCTCAGCGCTGGCGACGGCCATCGAGCACCCGCTCGGCATCCGCCAGCGCCAGCCCGCGTCCGCGGAGCAGGACCGCGAGGTGGTAGATGACGTCCGCGGCCTCCTCGGCCACGCGCTCGTCGGGCTCCTCGCGCGCCGCCCTGACCACCTCCTCGGCCTCCTCCTGCACCTTCGCGCCGGCGAGGCCCGAGTCGTCGAGCAGCTTCGAGGTGTACGAGCCCGCGGGCCGTGTGGCCGCCCGTTCGGCGATCGTGCGCTCGAGCACCGGCAGCGTCTCGTACGGCGCCCCCGGATTAAGCTCACCCCGGTAAAAGCAGGATCGCTCGCCGGTATGGCACGCCGGCCCAGCCGGCTCCACCAGCGCGAGCAGCGCATCCGCGTCGCAGTCGTAGCGGAGCGCCCGCAGCGTCTGGGTGTTACCCGACGTCTCGCCCTTGTGCCACTGCTCCTGGCGCGAACGGCTGTAGAAGTGCATCTCGCCGCTCTCGCGCGTACGGCGCAGCGCTTCCGCGTTCATGTACGCGAGCGTGAGCACCTCGCCGGTCCGCCAGTCTTGGACGATGCACGGCACCAGGCCGTTCTCGTCGAATGAGATCTCTGAGTCCTCCACCGGGGTGGCGGATTCTAGGTGCTCGGTCTATTCGATCCCGAGGCGGTCGAGCATCCGCTCGTCGGCACGCCAGTGCCGGCGGACGCGGACCTTGAGGTCGAGATGGACGCGGCTTCCGAGCTCCCGCTCGATCGCGCGCCGCGACGCGACCCCGATCGACTTCACCATCTGGCCGCCGGCGCCGATCAGGATCCGCTTCTGGGACTCGGTCTCGGCGAGGATCACCGCCTCGATCCGGATCACGTCGCCGTGCGCGGTCTCCGCAGCGTCGATCGCCTCGATCGCAACCTCGACCGAGTGCGGGACCTCCTCGCGGGTGCGCGCGAGCACCTGCTCGCGCACGAGCTCGGCGAGCCGCACCCCCTGCGACTGATCCGAGCGCTGCTCGGGCTCGAAGTAGAACGGCCCGGCGGGCAGCATCGAGACCAGCCGGTCGACGAGCGGCCCCACCCCCAAGCCCTTGACCGCCGAGACCGGGAAGATCTCCTGCGCGATGTCGAGGTCGGCGGCGGCCTGGAGCGCCGCCGCGGTCGCGCCGCGGTCGGCGCTGTCGATCTTGTTGACCGCGATCACGACCGGAACCCGGGCCGCGCCGAGCAGCCTCGCGATGAACCGGTCGCCGGGCCCGACGCCTTCCTGGGCGTTGATCACGAACACGCAGCCGTCGGCGTCGTCGAGCTCGTGCTCGACCCGGCGCTGCATCCGCTCGGTGAGCGCGTCGCGCGGGCGCTGCACGCCGGGGAGATCGACGAGCACGAGCTGCCAGCCGGGGCCGCTGGCGACGCCGCGGATCGCCCTCCGGGTGGTCTGCGGCTTGTCCGAGACGATCGCGACCTTGGCGCCGACGACCGCGTTGGCGAGCGTCGACTTGCCGACGTTGGGGCGTCCGGCGAGCGCGATGAAGCCCGACCGCGTCGGCGCGCTCACCGCGCCCAGCGCAGCAACTCGGCTTGGAGGGCGATCATCTCGCCGTCGTCGGTCTCGTGGTCCATGCCCGTCAGGTGTAGCGCGCCGTGCACGACCGCCTCGCGCAGATCCACGGTGTGCTCGGGGCAGATCACGATGTCGCCGAGCTCGCGCGGCCCCGCGATAGTGCCGTCCTCGTCGACGCCGAACGACAGCACGTCGGTCGGTGCGTCGACCTGGCGGTACTCGCGGTTGAGCTCACGGATCCGGTCGGCGTCGACGAACTCAATCGCGACATGGCCGTCCTCGATGCCCGCCGAGGAGATCGCGAGCGCGCACAGCCCCTTCAGCTCGCTCGCGGTCGGGAACCGGAGCTCATCCGCAGCCGGCACGTCGACCGCGATCCCCTCGATCCCGATGACCTCTATCTCGAGCACCGGCGGAGGCCCGTCAACCCCTCGGGGTGGCCGCCCGCGGCCGCAGCTCCGGCGCGGCGCGCTGTGCGTGCTCGCTGTAGGCGGCGACGATCTGGCGCACGAGCTTGTGGCGGACGACGTCCTCCTCGCCGAAGCGCACGAACTCGATCCCCTCGACGTCCTTGAGGATGTCGGCGACGACCACGAGCCCCGAGTCCTGCTCGCGCGGGAGGTCGATCTGGGTGATGTCGCCGGTGACCACCATCCTCGAGTTGAATCCGAGCCGGGTCAGGAACATCTTCATCTGCTCGGGGCTCGTGTTCTGGGCCTCGTCGAGGATGATGAAGCTGTCATTCAAGGTCCGGCCGCGCATGAACGCGAGCGGCGCCACCTCGATCACGCCGCGCTCGAGGTGCTGCGAGACGCGGTCGGGCTCGAGCATGTCGTGGAGCGCGTCGAACAACGGCCGCAGGTACGGGTCGACCTTGGCCATCAGATCCCCGGGGAGGAACCCGAGTCGCTCGCCGGCCTCGACCGCTGGCCGCGTGAGGATGATCCGGTTGACCTCGCGGCGGCTCAGCGCCGCGGCCGCGAGCGCCACCGCCAGGAACGTCTTGCCGGTTCCGGCCGGGCCGATCCCGAACGTGATCGTGTGGTTGCGGATCGAGTCGACGTAGCGCTTCTGGTTGACGGTCTTCGGCGAGACCTTGGTGGCGCGGTGGCGCCAGACCACGTCCTCGAGGATCGCGCCGGGGGATTCGTGCGCATCGAGCGCGCGCGTGACAGCCTCGATCGTCCCGGGCGCGATCTCGTGGCCCTGCGTGATCAGCTCCGAAAGCTCGTGTACGACCGCCGCGGCGGAGTCGACCGCGTCGTCCTCGCCGTCCAGCGTCAGCACGTTGCCGCGAAGGAACACGTCGCAGTCCAGATGTCCCTCGAGCGCCCGCAGGACAGTGTCCTTGCTGCCGGCAAGCTCGGCGGCAATCGCGTTCTCGAGCTCTACCTGCTTACGCACCCACCCCTGCCCTGTCGTCTACGCACTCAAGGCCTCGCGGACGCGCGCGGACGCGCGCTTGCCGTCGGCACGCCCTTCGGCCTTGGTCATAAGAGGTCGCCGGCTTTCATTGCGTTGGTCATATCGCCGCGAACCTGATCGATGAAACTCACACGTTCAGGATAGCCCCGTGGAACCCGGTGGTTGGGATAACTCCGTGGTATCTCGCGACTGGCAACGTATCCCGTCCGCGTGGAGCTCCAAGCATGCGACGTCGATCATCTCACCCCGCCCGGCGGTGCCGGCCGGCAGATAACAGCGGGTGTAGTCGGCGGTATAGCCCGAGCACTGCGAGTCCGCGACCTTGTCGACAAGCACCCGCTCGCGGCCGCCGAGCTTGGCGTTGGCATGCTGGCGCGAGCGGACCTCTGAGCGTCCGCGCAGCTCACGCGAGCGGCGCTTCTTCTGCTCGGGCGGGACGCGGTCGCCGAGGGCCTCGGCGACGGTTCCGGGCCGGGGCGAGTAAGAGAACGTGTGGACCTTCGTGATGCCGGCGGCGTCGACCGCGTTCAAGGTCCTCTGGAAGGCGTCGTCGGTCTCGGTCGGGAAGCCGACAATCACGTCGGTCGTCACGTTGACGTGCGGCACGGCGGCCCGCAGCTCGCCCACGATCTCGAGGTACTCGCCGGCGGTGTAGTGCCGCCCCATCGTGCGGAGCACGTCGTCGTCGCCGGACTGCATCGGGACGTGCAGGTGCGGGCACACCTTCGGCTCGCTCGCGAGCGCCTCGAGCAGCGAGTCCTTGACGTGGATCACCTCGACGCTCGAGAGCCTCACCCGTTCGACTCCGGGCACCCGGGCCACCTCGACCATCAGCTGACCGAGCTCGAGGCCTCGCTCCGGGTCGCGGTAGTCGCCGACACTGATACCGGTCAGCACCATCTCGGGCTGGCGCTGGTCGACCCGCCTCCGGGCCTCGTCGAGGATCGCGGTCGCGGGACGCGAGCGCGCCCCGCCCCGGACCGTGGGGATGATGCAGTAGGCGCAGTGGCAGTCGCAGCCGTCCTGGATCTTGATGAAGCCGCGCGTGCGCGGCGCTTGCTGGGGCGCCTGGCGGGCGACGACGTCGTTCCCCAGATCGGCGCAGCTCCCGAGCGACCGCGCCATTTCCCCTGCCACGTCCTCGGCCCGCCCGACGAACGGCAGGACTCGCTCGTCGATGGCACCGAACTGAGACGCGTGCAGGTTCACCGCGCAACCGGACACCAGCACCTGCTCCGCCGTTCGCAGCGAGCGTCTCACCGATTGGCGTGATTTGGCCTCGGCCTCGCTCGTGATGCAGCACGTGTTGATCACGTGCAGCTCCGCCTCATCCTCGGCGACTTCGGAGTGCCCGGCGGCGAGCAGCGCCCGCCGGGCGATCATCGCATCAGCTTGCGAAACCTTGCACCCGAGAAACTTGACGGCAAACGACGTCACGGTGGCCGCACGTTAGCGCGGCCACCGTGAACGCCTTCCGTTCAGTTGAGTCGCACACCCGCGGCCGGCGGAGTTTCGTGCTCCTCGTGTGCGGCTTCATGCCACGGTGTCCTCGAGCCGGCGCGCGGAGCGAGGAGAAAGGACTCATGCGCAAATCCAGCGCGAGGCTTTGGCCGCGGCACTACCACGTCGAGGAGCAGGCCACCGAGCGTCACACCGATCGCGAGCGGATTGGGCAACTGGGCTTCACCTCCTTTGTTGCAAAAGATTGCTTTCGGGATCGCAACGTCGTGGACAAGCATGCGCGAGGCGGGCGCCGGCGGCATCGGCCCGGTGGACAAGATCTGGCGCCACCGCGTTGTCCACCGCGGCGGCGGGGTCAGCGCGGGCGCGCGAGCAGGAGTGCGGCCCACTCTCCGGACTCGCGCCGCGTCGCCTCGGCCAGCCCGCAGGGTCCGAACGCCGCCGCAACCTCGTCGGCCTCGTGCGCCAGCAGACCGCTCGCGATCACGACGTGCGGGAGCTCCGGGGCGTCCGCCGCCAGCCGCCCCGCCCACGTGAGCAAAAGCGGCCTCAGCAGGTTCGCCGCGACCGTGGGCGCCGACGCCGGCGGGTCGGTGCGCAGGTCGTGTCGGCGCACGTCGATCGCCACGCCGTTGACGCGCGCGTTGTCGAGCGCGGCCGAGACGCTCGCCGGGTCGTAGTCGAGCGCCGCCACCGGATCCCACCCGAGCCGCGCGGCGGCGACCGCGAGCACGCCCGAGCCGCAGCCGAGGTCCAGGAACGGGCCGGCTGACGGGTTTTCGAGCATCAGCTCAAGGCACAGCCGCGTGGTCGCGTGCGCCCCGGTCCCGAACGCCTGGGCCGGGTCGATCACGAGGTCGATCGGGGTCCCGATCGCCGCCTCCCACGGCGGTCGCACCGACAGCCGGCCGGAGAGCACGAGCGGCTTGTGGAACTCGCGCCACCGCTGATCCCAGTCGTCGGCGACCTCGGAGGTACGGACCTCGACGAGCGCGTCGCCGGCGGCCACGGTCAGATCCGGCAGCGCGGGCAGCTCGCCCGGAGCCCCGTACACCGCGTACTCGACGATGCCGTCGCCGATCGATACCTCCTCGACCCCGCCGGGAGCCAGCTCGAGCAGTTCCGCGAGCACGATCTCGGCCTGCTCGCGCTCGACGCGAACCGCGAGACGGAGCATCTAGCCGTGGAACGCGCGCTTGAGCTTCCCGAACAACCCCTCGTCGCTGCGGAGGTTGTGCTCGGTCATCGAGTCGGCCAGCCGCTCGACGAGCTCGCGCTGCTCCCTGCTCAGGTGGCGCGGGATCACCACGTTGACGACCACGCGCAGGTTGCCGGTGTGGCGTCCACGCACCGACGGCATGCCGGCGCCGCGAACCACGAGCGTCTCGTGCGGCTGCGTGCCGGCGGGGATCTCGAGCTCGACGCTCCCCTCGACCGTGTCGACATGGACGGTCGTGCCGAGCACCGCGAGCGGGGCGGCGACGTCGACCACGGTCACGAGATCGTCGCCGTCGCGCACGAACCGCGGGTCCTCGCGGACCCGGATCAGCACGTACAGGTCCCCGGATGGCCCGCCCCGCTCGCCGGCATGGCCGCGCCCGGCGATCCGGATGCGCTGGCCGTCGGCGATGCCGGCCGGGACGTCGACCTTCACCTTGGGCCGCTCGACCTTACGGCCACGGCCCCGGCACAGCTTGCAGGGATCGCGTGCGACGCGCCCGTCGCCGGCGCAGACGTCGCAGGCGGCGGTCCGCATCACCTGGCCGAACGGCGTCCGCGACACCGCGCGCAGCTGCCCGCTGCCCTGGCAGCGCGGGCACGTCTCGATCGGCGTGCCGGGCTCGGCGCCGTTGCCGCGGCAGTGCTCGCAGACCTCCACTGCCTCGTAGCTCACCTCGACCTTGGTGCCGCCGGCGGCCTGGACTAGCTCGATCTCGGCCGACACCGCCACATCGCCGCCCTGGACCGGGCCTGTGGCCCGGCCGCCACCCATCCCGAACAGGTCGCCGAACGCACCACCGCCGCCGAAGAACGCCTCGAAGATGTCCGACACCGAGCCGAACGCCTCGAAGTTCGGCGCGTATCCACCGCTGCGCAGGCCGTCGCGCCCGTACTGGTCATACGTGGCGCGCCGCTTGGAGTCCGAAAGCACCTCGTACGCCTCGGCCGCCTCCTTGAACTTCTCCTCGGCGTCGGGGTCGTGTCGGTTGACGTCCGGGTGAAGCTCGCGCGCGAGCTTGCGGAACGCGCTCTTGATCGTCGCCTCGTCGGCATCGCGTCCGACGCCGAGCACCTCGTAGTAGTCGCGCGTGCTGCTCATCGCTCGTCATACACCTCCGCGATGAAGCTCGACAGCTGCGCGGCGGCGTCTCTGACCGACCTGATCGCGTATCCGTAGTCCATGCGCAGCGGCCCGATCACCGACACGGTCCCGAGCCGGCGCTGCGGGAGGCCGTAGCCGGCAGCCACGATCGCAACCGAGCGCAGCGCCGGCACGCCGCTCTCGGCGCCGATCCGGACGAGCACGTCGCGTTCGTTCAGCGCCGCCTGCAACACCCCGAGCAGCGTCACACGGCGCTCGAGCATGTCCATCAGCGCGTTCAGCTCCGACACGTCGCCGAGCTGGTCGCCGCGGAGCAGGCGCGACGTGCCTTCGACATACAGCGAGTCGTGCACACCGACCTCGAGGTCGGTGAACACCGGCGCGAGCGCGTCGAGGAAGTCCGCCTCCGAGCGCGACAGCGACGGGTCGTGAAGCCGCTTCTGGAGGATCCGGGCGCCGAGCCCGAGCCCGACGAGCCGCTCGTTCAGGTAGCTGGCGGCCCAGTCGGCGAGGCCCGAGTCGATCGGGCGCGCGAACGTGAACAGCCGCTTGGTGACGCCACCGGTCGAGGTGATCACGACGACCATCAGCACCTGGGGCTGGAGCAGCAGGACCTCGACGTGACGGATCGTCGAGGTCTCGATCGGCGGCGCAGTGACGATCGCCAGCAGGTTCGTGACCTGAGAGAGCGTCTCGGTCGTGACCCGCATCGCCTCGTCGAGCTCGCGGCGGACCAGCGACAGCGACAGTCGCGGCTTCATGTCCTGGGCCGGCAGCAGCCGGTCGACGAAGTACCGGTAGCCGGCGTCGGTCGGGATCCGGCCCGCGGAGGTGTGCGGATGCGCCAGCAGACCGAGCTCCTCGAGACACGCGAGCTCGTTGCGAATCGTCGACGGGCCCCACTGCACGTCGACGGACAGAGCCTTCGAGCCCACGGGCACGCCGCCCTCGAGGTATTCCTCGACGACTTTGCGCAGCACCAGCTCCTGCCGAGAGGTCAGCATCAGCCTGATTGTAGGTCGGCGGTTGGCCGTCCCAGACCGTTGACCGCCGCCGCTGCCGCGCGGTCCGGATCTTCGGTCAGCCGACTGAGATCTCGGCAACCGCGTTGCGGATGATCCGGTGGCCGGATTGCTCGGCCTGCGAGTCGACGACCGCGACGCCGTCCGTCACCTCGCGAACCTGGCCCGAGACCACGATCTCCTCGCCCATCCGTCCCATCCCGCGGAACTGGACCGACAGCCGCTTGAGCCGTTCGGGGCCGCCGGCGGCGTCCGCGTGGGCGCGCGCGACCAGGGCCATCGTGTAGAGCCCGTGGAGGATGCGGCCGGGCAACCCGACGGATCTGGCGAACTCGTCGTCGATGTGGATCGGGTTGAAGTCGCCCGAAGCGCCGGCGTAGCGAACGGTTACAAACGGATCCGGCGTGACCCTGAGCTCGACCCGGTCGCCCTGGTTCAGGCTCACTGGCCCGCGCCCCTCACGATCTGGCGCCAGGTGCCCGTGCACACCGTCTCGCCGCGTTCGTTGCGCGACTCGCTGACGAACTCGTAGAACCCCATCCCTCCGCGCTCCTCGATGCCCTTGACCGTCAGCGTCGTCGTGATCTCGTCGCCGGCGACGACGACCGGTCCCCACTCGAACTCCTGGCCGGCGTGGAGCATGTTCGCGAAGTCGATCCCGACCTCGGGATCGAACAGCGCCGGCGCAATCGAGCGCCCGGCGTACACAACCGCGAACATCGGCGGCGCGACGACGTCGGCGTATCCCGCGGCGCGGGCAGCCTCGACGTCGAAGTGCAGCGGGTTGGTCTCCCCCACGACCGAGGCGTACTCGCGGACCTTCTCGCGTCCGACCGCGTATGTGCTCGCGGGGTAGGTCTTGCCCACGGCGCCGGTCTGGACGGACATCGCGCGCAGTCTAATCGCGGAGGCCGAGGTCCATACTTGGTGATTCTTCCATGCCGATCACCACCGAGAACGGCGACGGCGGCGCCGCGATCATCCGCACCGCCGGGCTGACCAAGCAGTATCCGAGCACCGATTTCAAGGCCGTCGACGGGCTCGACCTGAGCATCGAGGCGGGCGAGATCTTCGGACTGCTCGGGCCGAACGGCGCCGGCAAGACCACGACTGCGGGGATGCTGACCACGCGCGTCGTCCCCACCGCCGGCAGCGCCCGCGTTGGGACCGTCGACGTGATCGACCACCCCGCGCTGGTCAAGCAGCTGATCGGAATCGTCTCCCAGCAGAACACGCTCGACCGGCAGCTGACGGTGTGGGAGAACCTCTACTTCCACGGCCGGCTGTTCGGGATCGCGGCGCCCGAATCGCGGCGGATCTCAGATCAGCTGCTCGAGCAGTTCCACCTGAGTCGGTGGGCGAAGGCGTCGGTGTACGCACTGTCGGGCGGGATGGCGCAACGGCTGATGGTCGCGCGCGCGATCTTCCACCGGCCGGCGGTGCTGTTCCTGGACGAGCCGACCGCCGGACTCGACCCGCAGAGCCGGCTGGCGCTGTGGCAGATCCTGGGCGAGCTGAACGCAGACGGCCAGACGATCATGCTGCTGACGCACTACATGGAGGAGGCCGATCGACTCTGCAACCGGGTCGCGATCATGGATCACGGGAAGATCCTCGCGCTCGACACACCGGCGGCGCTCAAGCAGTCGATCGGCGCCGACACGATCGTGACCGTGAAGGCCACGGGCGACGGCGATGCGCTGGCCACGGCACTCGAGCGGGGCGTCGAAGGGGTCACGCGCACACGCGTGATTGAGCGCCCGCCCACCCCTGACCCGCCCACCCCCGAGAGCCCGGCCACGGCCGCCGTCGAGCTTCACGTCAAGGGCTCCGAGCGGATCATCCCGCGCGTGGTGTCCGCCGCCGAGCAGGCCGGGTTCGAGCTGGTCGACCTGTCGGTGGCCGAGCCGACGCTCGAGACCGTGTTCATCAACCTGACCGGGAAGGACCTCCGCGAATGACGACCACGAGCCCGCGGACCGTGCAGGCGCCGGCGAGGGCGATCTCGCTCACGCCGACTCGCTCGACCTTCGCCGCGAGCCGCGCGGCGCTGTGGGCGCTGGTCCTCCGCGACCTGGTCGTGCTCCGCAAGCACCTCGGCGAGTTCATCGTGCGCACGCTGATCCAGCCGTTCCTGCTGGTGTTCGTGTTCCTGTACGTGTTCCCGACGATCGGCCAGGGCATCGGGGGCGGACGCGGACCCGCGGCCGAATCGGCGTTCGCGACCGTGCTCGTCGCCGGCGTGGTCGGGATCTCGATCATGTTCCAGGGGATCCAGGCCGTGGCGCTGCCGATGTCGACCGAGTTCGGCTACACCCGCGAGATCGAGGACCGGGTCCAGGCGCCGTGCCCGATCTGGCTGGTGGCGATCGCGAAGGTGCTGTCGGGCTCGGTCCAGGGGATACTGGCCGCGCTGATCGTGTTCCCGATCGCGGCGGTCGTCCACGCCACCGGTGTCAATGCGCACCTCCACGTCCACTGGTTGGTGGTGATCACGCTGATTCCGCTCGCGTGCCTGGCCATGACCTCGCTCGGCCTGGTCCTCGGCACCAGCTTCGAGCCGCGCAACATCGGTCTGATGTGGGGCTTCGTGGTGCTGCCGCTGACGTTCCTGGGCGGAACCTACTACCAGTGGACCAAGCTCGCCCCGGTCCAGGTCTACGGCTTCCACTGGCTCCAGACGATCGTGCTGATCAACCCGCTGATCTACGTGACCGAGGGGATGCGCGCCGGGCTGACCCCGTTCTCACACATGCACCTCTTCATCATCTATCCGGTCCTGATCGGCTTCAGTGCGTTTTTCCTGTGGCTCGGGCTGCGGAACTTCCGCCGGCGCGTTCTGGTCTGACGCTGGGGAATCCGGCTCCGTCACGTGACGGACCGCACACGGTCCGGAAGCGTGTGGTCCTCGAACGTGAACGTCATCGAGCCGCCGACCCGGAGGTCCGCCTCAACCTTGGTCGGGAACCAGTGCGCGAGACCACGAGGCCGGCGCTCCGCAGCACCCGCAGATTAGGGTTCTCCGACGGAGTCCTTGTGACGAGGTCGCGGGCACGGTAGCCTCGTTAGCGACACACGGGGAACTCAGGCGGCGACAGGAGCAACAGCAGATGGCAAGGCCAGCGACCCTGAGGGCATCGGACGCGGATCGTGAGAACGTCGCCGAGCGGCTGCGCAACGCGACCGCGGAAGGCCGGCTCCTCGCCGAGGAGCTCGAAGAGCGGCTCGAGGCCGTGTTCTCCGCCCGCACCTACGGCGAGCTCGACGCCGTCGTCGCCGATCTCCCGGGGACGCCCGTGCACCGGCGCGAGCGCTCGCGCGCGCCGGCGATGCCGGGGCCGGCGGTGATCCTCGCGCTCGTGTTCCTGCTGCCCGTGGTCGTCTCGATGCTGATCGCGGCGATGGTCGTGATCACGACGCTGTTCACGGCGTGGGCGGTCGTGCTCGCGGTCGGCTGGTGGGTGTTCGGCCAGCACCGCCGGTACGGACCCAACCGCAGGCGCTCGCTGCATCCGTACGGCCGCTGGCCGACCGGGCGCCCCAGCGGCCCCAGGCCCCGGCCCTGGGTCTGACCTCTGGCGCGCGATCCGTACAGCGTTCTCGGCCTGCGACCGGGCGTCTCCGACGAGGAGCTTCGCGCGACCTACCGGCGGCTCGTCCAGCTTCACCATCCCGACCACAACGGCGGCTCGACCGACTCGGCCCGGCGGTTCGAGGAGGTCCAGGAGGCGTACGCGCAGATCGCGCGCGAGCGTCGGCGAAGCCCGGTCCGGCCCTCCTCCCCACCCCCACCGCGGTCGAGCCCCGACGTCGAGCAGCGGCTCGCGGACCTCGAGCGCGAGCTGCGCGAGAAGGCGCGCGCGGCCCGCGAGCGGGCGCAGCGCGCGGCGCGCGAGGCAGCCGCGAGCTACAAGCGGCCCTCGGACGAGGAGCTCGGATACGTCAAGACCGACGACAGCATCGGCAAGATCCTCGCGGACGCTCGTAAGGAGTTCTCCGAGCGGCTCGGCAACGTGCAGGAGGAGCCGATCCGCGACCGCGCGGCGGACCTGCTCGACGACGTCGCCGCGTGGCTCAAGTCCGACCACGGCCCGGACGACCGGGACGAAAAACCGGCGCGCAAGCGCCCATAAAAGATCCCAGCCCCATCAGCTCTTCTCGCCGAGCTCGAGCACGGCCAGGAACGCCTCCTGCGGGACCTCGATCCGTCCAACCTGCTTCATTCGCTGCTTGCCGCGCTTCTGCTGCTCGAGCAGCTTGCGCTTGCGGGTGATGTCGCCGCCGTAGCACTTGGCGATCACGTCCTTGCGGTATGCCTTGATCGTCTCACGGGCGACGATCCGCGACCCGATCGCGGCCTGGATCGGGACGTCGTACTGCTGGCGCGGGATCGTCTTGCGCAGCCGCTCGGCCAGCGTCCGGCCGGCGTCATAGGCCTTGCTGCGGTGGACGAGCATCGACAGCGCGTCGACCGGGTCGCCCGCGAGCAGAATGTCGAGCTTGACGAGGTCCGACTCGCGCAGCCCGATCAGCTCGTAGTCGAGCGATGCGTAGCCGCGCGTCCGCGACTTGAGCTGGTCGAAGAAGTCGAGCACGATCTCCGCCAGCGGCAGGTCGTAGGTCAGCTGCACGCGCTCGGATGACAGATAGTGCATTCCGGCGTGCTCGCCCCGGCGCTCCTGGCACAGCTCCATGATGTGCCCGATGTATTCCTTCGGCGTGAGGATCGAGGCGCGGATGTAGGGCTCGCGGACGACCGCGACGCGCGTCGGCTCGGGCATGTCGTTGGGGCTGTGGACGGGGATCGTCTCGCCGTCGGTGAGCGTGACCTCGTACTCGACGCTCGGCATCGTCGCGAGCAGCTCGAGGTCGTATTCGCGCTCCAGGCGCTCGCGCACGATGTCCATGTGCAGGAGGCCGAGGAACCCGCACCGGAACCCGAACCCGAGCGCGTCGCTCGTCTCCGGCTCCCAGCTGAGCGCGGCGTCGTTCAGGCTGAGCTTCTCGAGCGCGTCGCGGAGGTCGGGATAGGCGTCGGAGTCGATCGGGAACAGGCCGCAGAACACCATCGGCTTTACCTCGCGGTAGCCCGGTAGCGGGTCGTGCGCGGCGTTTCGCTTGGTCGTGAGCGTGTCGCCGACACGGAGCCACGTGACGTCCTTGATCCCGGTGATCAGGAACCCGACCTCGCCGGCGTGGAGCGCGTTCGCCGAGCTCATCTGCGGCGTGAAGAAGCCGATGTCGTCGATCTCGGCCTCGGTGCCCGCCTGCATCGCCCGGATCGCCTCTCCCTTCGTGAACGTCCCGTCAACGACCCTGATGTACGCGATCACGCCACGGTACTGGTCGAACTCGGAGTCGAAGATCAGGGCACGGGCCGGCTTCTCGGGATCGCCACTCGGGGGCGGGACGCGGGCGATCAGCTCGTCGAGCACGTCCGTCACGCCCTCGCCGGTCTTGGCGCTGATCCGGCGGACCGTGTCGGCGGGCTCTCCCAGCAGCTCGGCGACCTCCTCGGCCACCCGCTCGGGCTCGGCCCCGGGAAGGTCGACCTTGTTCAGGCACGGGATCAGCTCGAGCCCCGAATCGATCGCCAGGTACGTGTTGGCGACGGTCTGCGCCTCGACGCCCTGGCTCGCGTCGACGACCAGCAGCGCGCCCTCGCACGCGGCGAGCGAGCGCGACACCTCATAGGAGAAGTCGACGTGGCCGGGCGTGTCGATCAGATGGAGCTGATAGGTCTGGCCGTCGAGCTCGGACTCGTAGAACACACGAACCGCCTGGGCCTTGATCGTGATCCCGCGCTCGCGCTCGAGCTCCATCGAGTCGAGCAGCTGGGCGCGCATCGCCCGCGGGTCGACGGTATGGGTGAGCTCGAGGATGCGATCGGCCAGCGTCGACTTGCCGTGGTCGATGTGGGCGATGATCGAGAAGTTGCGGATGTGGGCCTGGTCAGCCATTGCGTGCTCTTCAGAGGGTATTGCGGCCGACGATCTACGAGGACCGCAGGCGGGCCATGATCAGGCCTTGGATCTGCCTCGCCTCTGGCACGCGCATGGTCAGGACGAGCTTTGCGTACAGCACGCACGCGAGCGCGCACGAGATCCCAACGGAGAGGATCTGCGCCGCCAACGAGACGCCGAGCAGATGGTCGAGCAGGGCCCAGACTCCGCGCGCGAGCGCCGCCACGATCACGGTCGCCACCAGGATCCGCATCGTGATCATCAGCGTCTGCCCACCCTCGAGATAGCCGTTGAATCCGATCCGCAACCGGTAGAGCTGGAGGAAGGTCATGACCACGTTCGCGGCAGCGGTCCCGATCACGAGCCCGGCGATGCCGAGCGGCTTGTACAGCGCGATGCTGACGATCGCGTCGACGACCATGTTCATCGCGGCCAGCTTGGTCGGGATCCACGGACGCTTGAGCGCGAAGAACGCTCGGCTCAGCAGCAGGTTGACGCCCGCGAACGGCAGGCTGAACGAGAACCAGAACAGGGCGGTGGAGACCAGGCTGGTCGAGTGCGGGCCGAACGCGCGGTGCTGATAGACCAGCCGGGTGATCGGCATGGCCAGCACGAGCATCAGCGCCGACGAGGGGATCAGCAGCAGGTTGATCTGGCGCATCCCGTTGCCGATCGTGCGCCGCATGCCCGTGGCGTCGCGGCGGGCGGCGAGGCGGCTGAGCGTCGGGAACAGCACGGTCGCGACCGCGACGCTGAAGATCCCCTGGGGGAGCATGTAGATCCGGAATGCGTCGTTGATCGCGGCCGGCGCGGCGCTCGAGACGAGCGACCCGAAGCCGGCGTTCAGGAAGATGTCGAGGTTGACGATCCCGATGCTGATCGTCACCGGGATGAACAGGATCAGCACCTGCCTGACGCGTGGGTCCCGCCAGTCGCACACGAACGACACGCGGAACTCGATCCGGCGAAGCGCCAGGAACACCATCAGGAACTGCACGACGGTCGCCACCAGCCACGCGATCGCGTAGGCGTAGATCCGGTCGGTCCCGTTGAACCGGTGGTACAGCGTCACGAGCCCGAGCAGGATCACGAGGTTCCAGACCGCCGGGGCGATCGCCGGGATCGTGAACTCGTCGTAGGACTGGAGGATCCCGACGAGCAGGCCGGTGAGGCTCAGCAGCAACACCACCGGGAACAGCACGCGCGACAGCCCCGCGGTGAGCGCGTTGGGGATGTGGCTCCCGGTGAACGCCGGCACGACCAGCCCCGCGACCAGCGTCCACACCACGGTGAGCGCGCCGAGCGCGATCAGGATCACCCAGAACAGCGTCGAGGCGACGCGGAACGCCTCGCGCTTGCGGCCCTTGCTCAGGAGCTCGGTGAACACCGGAACGAACGCCGCCGACAGCGCCGCCTGCGAGAACAGGTTGCTGAACAGGTTCGGGACCTGCGAGGCGAGCGTGAACGCGGACGCCGCGGCCGAGGTCGCGAAGTACGCGGCCTGGACGACCTCGCGCCCGAGCCCGGCGATCCGCGACAGCGCGGTGGCGAACGCGAAGATGGCCGTGTTGACGGCGATGCGCCGGCGCGGCGGGGAAGTCCCGCCCGGTCCCTGGGTCGCCGAGCCGGGTCCATTGGGGGGTCGCGGCGGTACTCCGTTTCCGGGGGAGGTGGTGTCGGTGTCGATCTGTGCCAGGGGTGGCTATAGTAGGGCGCGCCGCGGCGAGGAGCCGCGGGCTAAGGCGTCGCCGTCAGGCGCTGCCGACCTTCCCCAGGCTTCCTGCTCTATGGCCAACATCAAGTCACAGAAGAAGCGGATCGTGCGCGCCGAACGCGAGCGACTCGAGAACCGCCGCTACACCTCGAAGGTCAAGACGTTCTTCCGCCGGCTCGAAACGGCCGTGGCGTCGGGTGACGGAGCGCAGGCGGACGCCGAGCATCGCGAGCTCGTCCAGGCGATCGACAAGGCCGTCAAGCGCGGCGCTCTGCACCGCAATTCCGGCGCGCGCAAGAAGTCGCGCGCGTCGCGCGTGCTGCGCGGCTGACCCGGCCGATCCCTGCAGCGCTGATTGCGACGGCGCGCTCGGATCGCGGATCCGGGTAACTTGTGGATCCCATGGCAGAGGTCGTCGAGCCGGCAACCACCGGAGCCAGCGGCGTCGTCTTCGAGCTCGATCGGTTCGAGCTGGCGGACGGAGAGCGGTTTGAGATAGGCGGCCGCTGGTTCGGCGTGCGCGGACGGAGGTTCATCCGCCCGAGCCTGACGCTGGTCGCCGACGAGGAGCAGCGGCGGCTGTTGGCCGACCTCGAGCACAAGCCGTGGGCGGCCGAGGACGGCCAGCCGTGGGAAGCCACATTTCCTTGTGGCGACGACGACGGCGGCTGGGTCGAGGCCGAGCTGAACGTCGCCCCTGACATCACGATCACGCTCCCGCTGCCCGGCGACGCGGGCCGGCGCCGGCCACGTTCGCCCTCCTCCTCGGGCTCGACGAGCGCCAACCGGCCCCCGTCCGGCGCGACCGTGCCGCGCCGCGGCGAGCCGTCGGACGGGTCGACCGCTGCGCCGAGGCGTCCACGTGCGCCGTCCGCCGAGCTCGTCAACGCCCGGCGCGAGGCACACCGGGCGCAGCGCGAGCTCGAACGCAAGGAGGCAGAGATCGCCGAGCTGTCCGCCGAGCTCGAGCGCCGCGGCGCCAAGCTCGAGGAGGTCTCCGGCGCGCGCGACGCCGCCCGTTCCGCCCGTGAGGAAGCCGCCGAGGAGCGCGAGCGGCTCGTACGTGCCCGCGGCGAGGCGTTGAGGTTGCGCGACGAGGCGATCGCGGAGCGCGACGCGGCCGCTGGCGAGCGCGAGGCCGCCCTCCGGCTCCGTGACGCCGCGCTGGCCGCGCGCGACGAGGCGCTCGCGGAGCGGCGCGCGGCGATCGACTCCCGCGACGAGGTCGGGGCGGGGCTCGACGCGGCGCTCGCGGCGCGCGAGGCAGCGCTGTCCGAACGCGACAGCGCGCTCGCGGCGCGCGATCAGGTCGCCGCCGAGCGCGACGCCCTGCTCGGGGACCGAGACGACGCGGTTCGCGTCCGCGACGGCGCGGTTGCCGCGAGCGAGCGGACCGCGACCGAGCGCGAGGCGCTGTCGGCCACGGTCGAGCAGCTGCGCGCCGAGCGCGACGACGCGATCGCCGCCCGCGGCGCCGCGATCGTCATGCGCAACGCGGCGAACACCCCGCCCGCCTACCGGCGGGAGTCGAGCCGGGCGCTGCACTTCCTGCCGGCGTTCGTGGTGATCGCGGCGGCGATCGTCGTCGGCTTCGTCCTGCACATCATCTAGGAGGAGCCCTGCCAGCGCTGCCCGCGGGGCCACGCGCCGCAGGGCGGCACGGCTAGGGGGAGCTCACTAGCTCGTGACGCGCTGAATCGCGAGCAGCGCGGCGGTGTCCTCGCCGGCGACGCCCGTCCCTCCGCCGCGAGACGCGAGCTCGAGATCGGCGAGCTGCTCGATCGTCCGCTCGAGCTTCGCGGCGCCGGCGTGCCGGGCATCGGTGATCAGCCGGTCGGCGGCGCGCGAGGGCATCCTCAGCCGGCGCTTGACCTGTGCCGTCGACTCGCCGGCGTCGAGCGCGACCGCCACCTCGTGGGCGGTCCGGACACGATTGCTCATCCAGTACAGGAGACCGGGCAGACGCTCTCCCTGCGAGCGCAGGGTCAGGTAGACGCGCGTGGCGGCGGCCGCGTCGCCGCCGAGGATCGCGTCGGCCAGCGACCAGGCCCTGTGCTCGGCCGACGGCGCGGTCAGCTCATCGACCATCTCGGCGTCGACGCGCGCGCCCTGACCCGCGTACAGCGCGAGTTTCTCGAGCTCGCGGAGCAGTCGCTGCTGCCGATCGCCGACGTGCCCGATCAGCGCTCGTGCCGTGTCCGGTTCGATTTGCAGGCCGAGCTCGCGCGCCTGCGCGATCACCCACTTGGGCAGCTCCCACGGCTTGACGCTCTCCTCGGGGCTGATGTCGCCGCCCGCCTTCCGCACCGCCTCGTGCAGGCGCTTGGGGGCCTTGGCGCGGCCGTCCTCGCGCGCGAAGAACGCCACGGTGGTGTCCTCCGGGATGACTTTGAGCGCGGCCTCGAGGGGGTCGAACTGCTTGTCGGTCCACCGCTCGACGCCGTCGACGATGATGAACCGGCGCCCGATCGCGAACGTCATCGCGTTCAGCGCGTTTGCGACGGCCTCCGGGGTCGCGGCGTCGCCCTCGAACAGCTCGATGCCCTGGGTACCGCTCTCGGCCTCGGCGAGCGCCCGCAGCCGTCTGCGGCGCTCGGCGATCCGGCCGTGGTCGTCGCCGTGGATCAGGTAGGCGGGCTTGAACGCGGGCATGGCTCGGCGATCCAGTCTATGAGCCGCCGCGGCTGGCGGCACGCGTCTGCTCGGACGTCGCTTCGCCGGGACCTTTGACCGCCACGTACGGCCGGTGCGCCACCGCCCGTCAGCGCACCACGACGTTGACCAGCTTGTCCGGCACGACGACGACCTTCGCGATCTCGTGCCCGTCGAGGTGGGCTTTGACGCCGCGAGACTCGAGGCACAAGCGCTCGAGCACGTCCTTTGGCGCGCCCGTGGGCGCATCGACCCGGTCGCGGACCTTGCCGTTGACCTGGCAGACGAGCTGGAACGTCTCCGCCTGGAGCAGGTCGGGGTCGGCGTCGGGCCACGGCTCCTCCCACACGCGCCGGCCGGTCAGCATCTCGTAGGCCTCTGCGCCCAGGTGGGGCGCGAACGGAAACACGAGCGACGCCGCCGTCGCGGTCGCGAACCGCCGTGCCCTCGGGTCGGCATCCGGGTAGCGGTAGATCTCGTTGAGCAACTCGATGATCGCCGACAGCGCCGTGTTGAACGCCCACCGGCCCGCGGTGTCGCGCGTGACCTTGTCGATCGCCCAGTGCGCCTTGCGGATGATCGTCAACCCGTCCTCGTCGGGATCCGCCGGCTGAGCCGCCCCTGCGCCCGGCGCCGACTCGGACAGCTCGTCGGCCATTCGCCACAGCCGGGCCAGCAGCCTGCGGTACACGCCGTCGATGCCGGACTCCGACCACGCGGCATCCTGGTCGGCGGGACCGATGATCAGCACGTAGCAGCGCGCGGCGTCCGCGCCGTACCGCTCGATGATCTCGCTGGGGGCGATCACGTTCCCCTTCGAGCTCGACATCTTGTTGCCGTCGGAGCCGAGGATCATGCCCTGGGTGAACAGCGCCTGGAACGGCTCCTGGACGTCCAGCAGGTTCATGTCCGCGAGCGCCTTGACGAAGAAGCGCGAGTACATCAGGTGCAGGATCGCGTGCTCGACGCCGCCGATGTACTGATCGACGGGCATCCAGCTGCGCAGGATCTGGCGATCCCACGCGGCCTCGTCGTTGCGGGCGTCGCAGTAGCGCAGGTAGTACCAGCTCGAGTCGACGAACGTGTCCATCGTGTCGGTCTCGCGCCGGGCCGGGCCACCGCACCGCGAACAGCGGGTGTTGATCCAGTCCTCGGCCGCGGCCAGCGGCGAGCGTCCCCTCGGCTGGTAGTCCTCGATCTCGGGCAGCTTGACCGGGAGCTCGTCCTCGGGCACGGGGACCATCCCGCACCGGTCGCAGTAGACGATCGGGATCGGGCAGCCCCAGTAGCGCTGGCGCGAGACGAGCCAGTCGCGCAGCTTGTAGCTCACCGAGAAGTGGCCGTTGCCTTCGCGGTCCAGCGACTCGACGATCGCCCGCTGGCCCTCGACGGCGTTCATGCCGGAGAACCGTCCCGAGTTGATCAGCACCTCGTTCTCGGTGTGTGAGACGAACGCCTGGCGCTCGGCGGGTGCTGCTGCGTCCTCGCCGTCGCCGGGCGCGACGACCTGCCGGATCGGAAGGTCGAACGCCTTCGCGAAGTCGTAGTCGCGCTGATCGTGCGCCGGCACCGCCATGATCGCGCCGGTCCCGTACTCCATCAGGACGTAGTCGGAGACGAACATCGGGATCTGCTCGCCGGTCACGGGGTTTGTGACCGTGCGGCCGAGCGGCACTCCCGTCTTCGGCTTGTCGACGTCGCCGCGCAGCTCGACGGACTCCGTGATCGCCTGATTGACGTACTCGTGGACCTCGTGCTCGCGCTCGGTGCCCGCGGCCAGGTTGAACACGTCGGGGTGCTCGGGCGCCATCACGAAGAATGTGGCGCCGAACAGCGTGTCGGGGCGCGTCGTGAACACCGGATAGTCGATCGGGTGGGCGGGATCCAAATCCTCGCATCGGAACACGACCTCGGCCCCTTCGCTGCGGCCGATCCAGTTGCGCTGCATCGCCTTCACGTGCTCGGGCCACTCGATCTTGTCGAGGTCGTCAAGCAGGCGGTCCGCGTAATCGGTGATCCGGAAGAACCACTGCTCGAGCTGACGAATCTCGACGAGATGGCCGCACCGCTCGCACCGCCCGTCGATCACCTGCTCGTTGGCCAGCACCGTCTGGTCATGCGGGCACCACTTGACCGCCGCGTTCTTGCGGTAGGCGAGTTCTCGCTCGAACAGCTTCAGGAAGATCCACTGGGTCCAGCGGTAGTACGACGGCTCGTGCGTCCCGAGTTCCCGGCTCCAGTCGATCGAGATCCCCCACCGGTGGAACCAGTGGCGGTAGGCGGCGATCGACCGGTCGGTCGCGACCCTCGGGTGCACGCCGGTCTTGATCGCGTTGTTCTCGGCGGGCAGGCCGAACGCGTCGTAGCCCATCGGATGCAGCACGCGCCGGCCGATCCGGCGGTGGAAGTGCGCAATCGCGTCGCCGAGCGCGTAGTTCTTCAGGTGGCCGATATGCGGCTCGCCGCTCGGATAGGGCAGCATCTCGAGCACGTAGGACTTCTCGCGGCCGTCTGGCCCATGGCCGTCCCGCGTCGGCTCGTTCGCGACCTCCCACGTGCGCTCGCGCTCCCACACCTCCTGCCACTTGGGCTCGATCTGCTTGGGGTCGTACCGCCGTTCTGACACAGTAATTAGGAGGTTACTTGCGACTGGGGGTTCTGACGTTCCCGGCCCGTTCCTGCGGGCGGGTGCGATTCCCGGGCCGTCCTGTGCAGGGGATTCTTCGGGTCGCTCTACCATCCGGGCGTGGCTGAGAACGCCGAATCCGGCTCGAGCGGGCACCCGCGCGCAAGTGCGGGTCCTCATGCCAGCGCGGCGCTCGCCGCCGAGCGCGTCGCCGGGATCATCGCGGCCGCCGAGGACACCGCCGAGCGCATGCGGCTCGAGACCGAGCAGCGCGCGAACGACCGGATCGCCGAGGCCCAGCGCGCCGCCGACAACCGCGTCCGCGCCGCCGACGAGGAGGCCGCCGACGCCATCCGCCTCGCCCAGACCGAGGCGGCGCGGTTGCGCTCGGAGGGGAAGGCCGAGGCGGAGGCAGCGACCACCGCGGCCACGAACGAGGCGCTCGCGATCGTCGCACGGGCCGAGGAGAGCGCCGACAAGATCATCGGCGAGGCGCGCGAATCCGCCGCGACGAGCCGCGCGGAGGCCGAGCAACGCGCTCGCGGGCTGATGGAGGACGCCCGCGCCACCGCCGACGGCGTCCGCTCCGAGGGCCTCGAGCTCGTCTCGAACCTGCGCGAGATGGGCAACTCGCTGCACGCGAACGCGGAACGCCTCCTCGGCGACGTCCAGCGGGTGCATTCGAGGCTCATCAGCCAGATCGAGCGCGTCGAGCGTGCCGCCGGCGCCTCGGGGTCGAGGCCCGCGCCGGGCGGACGGCGGAGCCGGGCGAGCGAGCCTTCGGCAGACGGGCTCGACGTGCCCGAGTTCATCCCGCCCGGATAGCCGACATCCATTAACCTTGCAGACGACGTCACATTCGCCGGGGCTGTAGCTCAGTTGGCTAGAGCGTCGCGCTGGCAGCGCGAAGGTCAGGGGTTCGAGTCCCCTCAGCTCCACTCCTCCTCCGCTCCCCGCCAGTCCCTGCTTCCCGGGGCTGACGCATGACGGTTCCGCTACCCGCGGTCCTGCTTCGCCGCCTCGAGCGCCGCCGGCGGGTCCATCCCCCCGCGACGGCGCGTCAGCTCGAGCGCGCGATCGGCGAGCTCGGCCGCCTCCGCGCCACCGATCGACTCGTCGCGCAACGCCAGCGCCAGCAGGACCTGACGCAGCAATTCGGGGCTCTGGAGATCGGGCGGCGCGCCGGCGGGCGGCAGGCCGCGCACGGAGGCGAGCAGGGAGGCGGCGTTCGTGCCGCCACCGAACAGGCGACCCGCCTGCTTGTCCGGGATCGTGGCGACGATCGCGCCGGTGGCGGGGTTGACCAGGTTGACCTTGCTGCGCAGGCCGGCGCGCTCGAGCGCGAGGCGATAGCCCGAGAGGCGCAGATAACCGAGCTGGGCCGCGAGCTGGGTGAACGCGGACGCTTCGCGCTCGTCCTTCAGGTGCGGCCGGTGCAGCGCGATCTGGGTCCCGGCGTCCGGCAGTGACGGGTCGGGTTCGGGCGCGACCAGCAGGAACGCGTGCGAGCCGAGCCGCCCGGCGCCGACGCCCGCGATGTCGACCAACAGCTGATATCCGCCGAGGCCGAGCGCGCCGACGATGCCCGGCGGGAGCGGGTGTTCCGCGAGGTGCCCCGGCGCGAAGCTCACGGTCGTCTCCGGCTAGTTGTCGAGCAGGCCGCCGACGATGTTGCCGAGCAGGCCGCCGCCCTGGCGCTGCTGGTCGCTGCTGCTGCTCTCCTGGACGGGCGGATGGAAATACGCGCTCTGGATGCCGACCCGGCCCGGGCCGGTGAAGCGGTTGAACACGAGGTTGCCGGCGCCGCCGCCGAGGAAGCCGGTCTTGAACCCGTAGACCTCCTGGGCCATCTGGACCGAGTGGTCGCGGTAAACCCAGCCTCCTGGTTCGATGTCGATCGTCTCGCCGGGCTCGAGGTTCTTCTCGAACACGTTGCCGTAGCCGTGGACCCAGACGACGCCCTCGTGGTCGCCGGCGAAGAACTGGTCGACCCAGAAGCCGCCGCCATAGAGCATGTTGGCGAAGCCCTGGACCCGGCTGTAGTCGTACTGGACCCCGCCGGTGGCGGCGAGGAACTGGTGCTCGCGGACGATGATGCCCTCGCCCGTCTGCAGGTGAAGCGCGACGATGTGACCGGGCGCGTCGCGGCTGAACGCGATCTCGCCGGGCGACTGCGCCTCGAGCATCAGCAGCGGCATGCCTCCGAACACGCGGCGCTTCAGCCCCTTGCCGAGAGGATGCAGCCCGATCTGCAGCTGCGGGTACTTCCACAGCAGCACGTGGTGCTCGAAGTAGACGGGCACCTGCCCGTCGAGGGCCATGTGGAGAACCGGGACGAGCTCGCCCTCGAGCCGGTACGTGACTCCGGGTGCGGTTCCCTGCGGGATCTGGGTCGGCAGGATCTGAGGTGCGGACGGCATGGTGCTCTCCAATCGGGGACGTGATCCGGCAGCCGCAAGCCGCTGCCCTCGGCTTCGCTCAGGGAAGGTACCGCGATCGCGCCCCGCGCGCCGTCGATCAGGAGCGATAATCGCACCGCCATGGCGACGATCTATGTCACCGGACATCGCAACCCCGACGCGGACTCGATCGCGGCGGCGATCGGGTACGCCGAGCTCCAGGGGCGCCTCGATACGAACAACGCGTACGTGCCGGTCCGGCTCGGCGAATGCAACGCGCAGACGCGCTGGCTGCTCGACCGCAGCGGCGCGGCGCAGCCGCAGTTCCTTCCCCACGTGATGGTCCGCGCCTGCGACGTGATGCGCTCGGACTTCCCGACCGCCGGCGCCGGCGCGCCGATCCGGGAGGCCGGGCTCGCGATGGCCCGCGCCGGCCTCGAGCTCGTGCCCGTGGTCGACGACGACGGCGCGCTCGCCGGTGTGATCACCGAGCGCGCGCTGGCCCGGCGCTACATCCGCGAGACCCGGGAGACGTCGACCCTCCAGGACGCGCCGACCCGGGTCCACGCGATCGTCGAGGTGCTCGGCGGCAAGCTCCTGCTCGGCGAGGACAAGGCACTGTCGGGCCGGGTGTGGGTACAGGCGATGGATACCTCGCGCACCGGCATCTCCGGCGGCGACGTGGTCGTGGTCGGCAACCGCTCGGACGCGCAGCGGATGGCGATCGAACGGGGCGCACAGCTGCTCGTGCTCTCGAACAGCTCGACCCCGACGGACGAGATCCTGGAGCTCGCCCGCCAGCACGGGACCGGCGTGATCGTCTCACCGCTCGACAGCTACGTGTCCGGGCGCATGATCACGCTCGCGGCGCCGTGCGAGGCGTTGATGGAGCGCGATCCGCTGACCGCCACCACCGAGTTCCTCGTCGAGGAGATCTCCGAGCAGATCAAGGAGAGCCACTACGGCGCGGCCGTGGTGATCGATCCCCAGCGTCGGCCGATCGGCCTGGTGACGCGATCCGACCTGTTCTCGCCGCCGCGCCGGCGGGTGCTGCTCGTCGATCACGCCGAGCAGGCCCAGAGCGTGCCCGGCGTCGACCAGGCCGAGATCGTCGAGATCCTCGACCATCACCACATCGGCTCGATCGAGACGCGGATCCCGGTCACCGCGACGTTCGATCCGGTCGGGTCGACCGCGACGCTCGTGATCGAGCGATTCCGCCGTAGTGGAATGGAGCCGAGCCGCCCGGCCGCGACGATGTTGCTCGGCGCGGTCATGTCCGACACGATCATCCTCAACTCGGCCACGACCACCGAGCGCGACCGCCGCGTCATCGAGTACCTCGAGCGCGTGCTCGCGATCGACGCGGCCGAGTTCGGCCGCCAGATGTTCGAGGCCACCTCCGACGTCTCCGAGGTGAGCGCCGAGGAGATCATCTCGCGCGACGCGAAGCAGTACCACGCGAGCAGCGGCCACCAGATCTGCATCGCCCAGATCGAGGTCGTCGGCAAGTCGCTGCTGGACCGCAGCGACGAGCTGGTCGCCGCGATGCGCAAGGCGCGCGAGAGCCGGGAGCTCCAGCTCTACGCGCTGATGGTCACCGACGTGCTGAGCAAGGGAACGGACCTGCTCGTGGCCGGTGACGTGACCACGGTGGCGAGAGCGTTCGGCGTGACGGCGCAGGACGGCACGATCGAGCTGCCCGGCGTGATGAGCCGCAAGAAAGAGGTGGCGCCGAGGCTGCTCGCGACCGCGTAGCCCGTCCTCACGGCCGCGTCGTCAGCCGCTCGCTACGCTCTGCCGACCCCGACCCCGACCCCGACCCCGACCCCGCCGGCCCCGGCCCCGACCCCGCCGGCCCCGCCCCCGACCGCCTGCGCCGGCGCCTCTCCCCAGAGCTGCTCGAGCCGGTAGTACTCGCGCATCTCTGGGGTGAAGACGTGAACGACGACGTCGAGGTAATCCATCAAGATCCAGCGGGCTCCGGGAAGCCCCTCGACCCGCTGCGGAAGCCGTCGGTGCGCCGATTTGAGTCCTTCGTGGATCCCGTCGTGGATCGCCTTCGTCTGGCGTTCGCTCCGCCCGGTGCAGATCACGAAGTAGTCCGTGTAGCCGATGATCGCCCGCAGGTCCAGCTGCACGATCTCGAGCGCCTTGCGATCGGCGGCGTACTCCGCGATCGCGTTTGCGAGCTCTTCTGGAGTCATCACGGTCAGCCTACCCACCGTACAGGCGGTGGCGACCGATGTAGGTCACGACCGCGTCCGGAACGTAGTACTTGATCGTCTGCCCGGCGCGCACCCGCCGCCGGAGCGCGGTCGAGGAGATGCCGATTGTCGGCATCTGGAAGAACCGGGCGCGCCCGGCGCCGGCGAGCGCGCGCAGCGCTTCGTCCACCTCCGCACGCGAGGTCCCCCGGCGGCCCGCGACCGACAGCGTCGCGAACGAGAGCACCCGCTGCGGCTCGCGCCATTTCGGCAGGCCGGCGGCGATGTCACCGCCGACGATCAGGAACAGCTCGCTCTCCGGCACTCGGGAATCCAGCAACTCGAGCGTGTCGACCATGTACGACGGCCCGTCGCGCGCGACCTCGACGTCGGAGACGTCGAACCGCTCGTCGTCGCCGACGGCGACCCGGCACAACTCGAGCCGGTGCTCGGGCCCCGGCTCGTCTTCGACGGGCTTGTGCGGTGGTATCCGTGCGGGGATCAGCGTCACTCGATCGAGTTCAAGCTGAAGGTACGCCTCCTGGGCACAGATGAGGTGACCAAGATGTGGCGGGTTGAAGGTCCCGCCGAGGATGCCGATCCGCACGGTGGCTCAGCGCTCCGGACCGGGCAGGCTCGCGGCGTGGGTCAGCGGCCCCGACCCGTTCACGCTCGAACGTGGCCGGAGCCCTCGATCAGGTACTTGAACGAGCACAGCTCTCGGACGCCGATCGGTCCGCGCGCGTGGAGCTTCTGAGTCGAGTTGCCGATCTCCGCGCCCATCCCGAACTCCCCGCCGTCCGTGAACCGGGTGGACGCGTTGACGTAGACACACGCGGCGTCCACGCCGAGCTGGAACGCGCGCGCCGACTCGGTGTCCCGGGTGACGATCGCCTCCGAGTGACCGGAGCCGTAACGGTTGATGTGCTCGACCGCCTCCTCGGTGGAATCGACCACCTTGACTGCGATCGTAAGCGCGTGATACTCGGTCGCCCAGTCCTCCTCGGTGGCGGCCGCGACCGGCGCGCCGGCGGCGCATGCGTGCGCGCGGTCGTCGACGCGGAGCTCGACGCCAGCGGCCGACAGCGCGCCGAGCGCCGTGGGCAGGAACTCGCCGGCGACCGCTTCGTGCACGAGCAGCGTCTCGGCGGCGTTGCAGACGCTCGGACGCTGGATCTTGGCGTTGAGCGTGATCGCGAGCGCATCCTCGAGCGAGGCGGTCTCGTCGACGTACACGTGGCAGTTCCCCGAGGCGGCATACAGGACGGGAACCGTGGCCACGCCCTTCAGGGCGGCCTTCAGGCCCTCTCCCCCGCGCGGCACGATCAGGTCGACCACGCCCGCCTGGGTCGCGAGCTGCTCGAGCTGCTCGTGCCCGCCGCCGGCGACCAGCGACATCGCCCCGTCCGGCAGGCCGGCCGCGAGCCCGGCCTCGATCGCAACCGCCGCGAGCACCGCGTTCGAGTGGGCCGCCGTCGAGGAGCCGCGCAGCACAACGGCGTTCCCGGACTTCAGACACAGCGCAGCGGCATCGATCGTGACGTTCGGCCGCGCCTCGTACACGACCGCGATCACCCCGAGCGGGACGCGCACCTTGCGGACGTCGAGGCCGTTCGCCAGTCGGAAGCCCTCGACCACCTCGCCCACCGGATCGCGCAGCGCGACGATGTCCCTGACCTGGCCGGCGACGGCCGCGATCCGGTCGGCGTCGAGCGCCAGCCGGTCCATCAGCGCATCGGTCAGCCCGGCCTCGCGCCCGGCCTCGAGATCGCGGACGTTCGCCTCGAGGATCTCCGGCGTGCGCTCGATCAGCTCCGTCGCGATCGCCTCGAGCGCGGCGTCCTTGACGCCGGAGGGCAGGCTCGCGAGCGTCTGCGCGGCTCGCTTGGCGGCCGCGCAGGTCTCCGCGACTGATGTGGCGGTCATCGCCATCGGAAGACAAAGATTACGCGAGCACGAAGTAGTCGCGGTGAACCGCCTCCTCGGTGGCCCGCGGCAGGCGCTCGCGCACGTCCGCCGACTTCAGCCCGCGCACCCGGCGCAGCTCGACCGCGGAGTAGTTGCAGATCCCCTTGCCGACGAGCTCGCCGTCGAACGCGACCTCGACGGCGTCGCCCGCATCGAATTCCCCCGCCACCTCGACGATCCCGACCGGCAGTAGGCTGGTGCCGCCCTCGCGCAGAGCGCGCGCGGCGCCCGCGTCGATCTGCACTCGGCCGCGGGCCGGCTTGGCGTACTTGAGCCACAGCTTGAAGCTCGAGTACCGCCCGCTCCGAGCAGGAAACCGGGTCCCGACCGGCTCGCCGCCCGCCGCCGCGAGCAGGCCACCCTCTCGTAGGCCGCTCGCGATCACCGTCGGAATGCCGGCGGCGGTGGCCATCTCGGCGGCGACCACCTTCGAGCGCATCCCGCCCGAGCCGAGCGGCGAGGTGCCGTGGCCGATCGCGAGCTGCTCCAGCTGCTCGAAATCGGTGACCTCGGCGACGAGGCGCGCGCCGGGGTCGGTGCGGGGGTCCGCGGTGAACAGGCCCTCGGCGTCGGTCAGCAGCACCAGGCGCTCGGCCGCAAGCAGGATCGCCACCTGCGCGGCGAGGAAGTCGTTGTCGCCGAACGAGATGTCGTCGGTGGTCGTGGTGTCGTTCTCGTTGATGACCGGGACGACCCGCCAGTCGAGCAGCTTGCGGAGCGTCTGGCGAGCGTTCAGGTAGTGCGTCCGCGCGCTCATGTCGAAGAACGTGAGCAGTACCTGCGCGGTCTGCATCCCGCGCTCGCGCAGCAGCGCGTCGTAGACCTGGTAGAGCTTGCCCTGCCCGACCGCGCTCGCAGCCTGGAGCTCGTCGACCGCGCGGGGACGGAGCGGGAGCGCCATCACGCCCATGCCGCGCGCGATCGCCCCGCTGGTGACGACCACGGGCTCGCGTCCGGCGCGGTGGAGCGCGGCGAGCTCGTCGCATATCCGGCGCAGCACGTCGGTGCGCACCTCGCCGCGATCGTCCGCGACGATGCTCGAGCCGAGCTTGACGACTACGGGGGCCATGGCACGGACAAGGTTAGGACTCAGGTACGCCGCCGGGCTTGAGACGCGCTCAGCTGCAGAGCGGGTTCTTCGGCACGCCGCGGCATGGCCGGGGCATCGTCGGTTGCGGCGCAGGCGCGGGCTGCGGACGCTGACGGCGCGCCCCCGACTGCCCGATCAGCTTGAGGATCTCGGCGAACAGAACATCGCCGCCGTTGGGCGTCGTCGCGTTCTGGCAGCCCCAAGTCCCTTCGATGTTCGCCGGGCTCGAGGTGGCGAACGTGTTGCCCGAGAAGCAGTTGTCGACGGAACTCATCGCCCCGAACACCCCGCCCTCGACGGCGATGTCGGCGGTGCCGGAGGCCGTGGCGTTGCCCGTGATGACGTTGTCCGACACGCGATTGCCCGACGACTGGAAGTAGACCGTGTTCGACGTGGGCGGGAACGGATCCGGCCGCTCGAGCACGAGCACGCCGAACGTCGGGTTGTCGCGGATCGTGTTGTCCTCGATCAGGTCGGCGTAGTCGCCGCCGAGCACCACGCCCTCCCCCCACGGCGCGTTCAGGATGTCCGAATTCGCCGGCGTCGAGATGTTGCCGTTGTCCTCGATCAGGTTGTCGCGGAAGATCGTGCAGCGATCGATCTGGGTGGTGGTGAACGTCGGCAGCGTCGCGCGGTTCGACGCCGAGTCGCACGCGCCGTCCTGCGGCGGCGGTAGATCGTCGTCGGGCTCGGAGTCCGGGGCGACCCCGACGCTGTTGTCGCGGAAGGTCGAGTCCTCGACGATCAGGTGCCCGCCGGCGTTGGTGCTCGACCAGCCCAGCGCGTTGCGCTCGACGAGGGCGTTCTGCACGAGCGCGTGACAGTCGCGGCAGCCCCCGACGTACACGCCGGAGTCGTTGAAGCCGGACGCGTAAACGTGCTTGAGCCAGCCGTTGACCGAATGGCCGGCGTACAGACCGTAGCCGCCGAGCAGGCCGGTGTCGTACGCGGTCAGGTACTGACCCCACCAGCCGTGAATGCCGATTCGAGTGCCTTCCGGGCCCGCTCCCTCCCACCACACCTCGTTGCCGTTGGCCGCGTCCTCGCGCGCGCGACGGTCGAAGTTGCGCACGGTCAGGTTCTCGATCCAGACGCCGCTCGAGCTGATCACGATTCCGTTGCCGACGCGGTGGCGGCCGTCGATGATCACCTTGTTGCGGTTCATGCCCCGCACGTGCAGGTCGGGCGTCTTGATCCGGACCGGGCCCGCGTACACGCCGGGGGCGATCAGGATCCAATCCCCGCGATGCGCGGCGTTCACGCCCGCCTGGATCGTCGTGTAATGCGGATACGGGACGTGGCGCTGAGTCACGATCAGGACACGGGCCGATGCCGCGGCGGCTCCCGCGGCGCACACCGCCGTCAATACGATCAGCACGGTCGCGATGCGCCGCACGGTCCTCACCCCTGCCTGCACCAGGGATTCGCGGGAACTCCGGCGCACGGGTTCGGCATCGTCGCGAGATGGTTGGGCAGCGGGTGCATCACGACCTTCGAGCGGCGCGGATAGTAGTCGGTGTGCTGGCACGGAGGCTTGGCGCCCGGCGACAGCGACGCCTGCGAGTCGCACAGCACCTCGTTCGTGAACTGCCCGGCTTGCGGATCGCTCGGTGCGACCGTCTGTCCGTTGCACGTCGGGTACTCCTGCTCGGCGTTCGCGGGGGTGCTGGTGACGGCGCCGCCGCCTTGCTCGACGTTCCCGCTGAAGCAGTCGGTCGCACCCGGCTCGAAGTTCGTCAGCGCGAAGTCGCCGTTGGTCGGGTTGCCGAACGACCCGTTGTCGGCGAACGTGTTGTCGAGCAGCGCGTCGCCGCTCTCGTCGAACAGGCACGTCCCGGATCCGGCCCAGCCGAGCACCCCGCCCTTGCAGGGCCTGCCACTGTCGGGATACGGGACCATGATCGCGCCCCAGGCGTCGTTGTCCCGGAACGTATTGTCGATCACGGTGTCGTTGCGGGCGCCGGACAGCGACAGGCCGGTCCCGACCGGTCCCGCGGCCGCCGACCTGGCGGAGGGCACGTTCGGGTTGTTGTTGTCATCGAACAGGTTGTGGGTCAGGACCCAGCACGAGGGCGCGCCGGCGACCGGCGGCTTCACGCCCACCGGGCACGCGCCGTTCTGAGGCGGCGGGTTGTCGCCGTTCTGGCTGTTGGTGTCGAACCCGTCCTCGTTGTTGTCGAAGCGCGAGTTCTCGATCAGCATCCAACCGCCCGAGTTCGACCCCGAGTAACCGAGCGCGTCGAACTCGGCCCACGTGTGATCGATCGTCTGGTTGCAGACCTGCCGGCAGGCGCCAATGTACAGCCCGGAGTCGTTGAAGTTGCTGGCATACGTCTGATCCCAGGTGCCGCCGGTCCAGTTGCTCGAGAAGATCCCGTACTCCGCGGCTGACTTCTCGCCCCCGAAGAACGTGCTGGTGGCGGTCAGGTACGAGCCGTAGTAGCCGTGCCCCCCGATCTTGCCGCTGCCGTCGCCGCCGTTCCACCAGATCTCGTTGCCGACGTCGCCCGAGCCGCCGAGGAAGTTGCACACGGTCAGGTTCTGGACCCACACGTCGTCGGCCTTCCACACCATGATCCCGTTGAGCCCGAGCGCGCCCCTCTTGCCCTTCGGGCCGAAGTTCTGCGCCGCCTTCGAGGCTGCACAACGGGGTGAGCCGGGCTGGGTGCCGTCGACGATCACCGTGTTCCGGTTCATCCCGCGCAGGTAGATGTGCGGCTTCGTGATCAGGATCCCGGCGGGCGGGTCATCCGCGCCCTCGGGCGCGCTGCTCGAGCTCGTCTTGTAGTCCCCGGGGGCGACCAGGATCCAATCGCCGCGCTTGGCCACGTTGACCGCCGCCTGGATCGAGCCGTATTGACCTCGGATTCCGTGATACGTGCCGACGCGCAGCACGCGCGCATTCGCCGCTGGGGCCGCGATCGCCACCAGGGCAGCGACAACCGCAAGGGTTGCTTTCCGTTGCATGAGACCTCCTCGATAGACCCGGCGCGGCGGGGCATGCTATACGCTCGGATCGAGGTCGAACGCGACCCCGGCGATTTCGACCTCGTCGCCCGGCTCGAACCCTTCGGCCTCGAGCGCGCGGATCACGCCGATCCCACGCAGCCGGCGCTCGAGGTACGCGAGCGCGTCCTCGTTGTCGAGGTCGTACCGAGCCACCAGCCGTTCGACGCCCTTGCCGGTCACGCGGTACGCCCGCTCCGAGACCTTCACGACCTCGTACGCGCGGCGGGCGGCCGGCCGGAACACCCGGTGCTCGGCGAGCCCGTCGGACGGCCGGGTCTCGATCGCCGCCGCGGCGCCGTCGAGCGCGGGTTCGCCGAGGTCCGCGGGGACGCGCCGGACCAGCTCGACCGCGAGGTCGTCGAGTCCGAGCCTCGTCACCGAGGAGGTCACGAGCACCGGTGTGTCGGGGCCGAGCCGCTGCTCCCAGCGCTCGCGCGCGGCCTCGCGGCTGTGCTCGTCGACGAGGTCCGCCTTCGCGAGGGCGAGCACGCGCGGCAGGACCGCGAGCCGCGGGTTGTGGAGCTCGAGCTCGCGCTCCACCGTGGCGTAGTTCGCGTCCGGGTCCGAGCCGTCCAGCGGGGCGAGGTCGAGTACATGCACGAGCAGGCGCGTGCGCTCGACGTGGGCGAGGAAGTCGTGACCGAGTCCCGCGCCGGCGCTGGCGCCCTCGATCAGGCCCGGGATGTCCGCGATCACGAGTTGCCGGTCGTCGATCTCGAGCGTCCCAAGCGCAGGCTCGAGCGTCGTGAACGGGTAACCCGCGACCCTGGGGTGCGCGCGGGTGAGACGGCCGAGCAGCGACGATTTGCCGGCGTTGGGCAGCCCGACCAGGCCGACGTCGGCGAGCAGCTTCAGCTGCAGCGTGATCCACGTCTCCTCGCCGGCAAGCCCCTTTTCGGCGAACCGGGGCGTCTGGTGGGTCGGCCCGGCGAACCGCTTGTTCCCCCGGCCTCCCGACCCGCCCCGCGCCACGATCGCCCGCTGTCCCGGCCGGACGAGGTCGTGCAGAGTGCGGTCGGCGTCGACGAGCGCCTCGGTCCCGGGCGGCACGGGGATCTCGAGATCCGCGCCGTCCTTGCCGTGGCGCAGCGATCCCTGTCCGTGGCCGCCGCGGCGCGCCTTGAAGTGCGACCGGCGCCTGAAGCTCTCGAGATCGCGCAGCGAGTCGTCGCAGACCAGCACGACGTCGCCGCCGCGACCCCCGTCACCGCCGTTCGGCCCTCCCTTGGGCACGTGCGCCTCGCGGCGGAAGCTGAGACAGCCGTCGCCGCCGCCACCGGCCTCGACGTGAATGCGAGCGCGATCCTGCACGGGATCATCTTGCCACCCGACCTCGTAGTCCACGTGTCATCCGTGGGGCCACTCGGGCCCGTCCGGACCGGGGCGCGGTACCCTGACGCTGTCCGGACGGGGTACCCGGCCCCGTGGAATCCGGCTCCGAAACTCCTGCGCTCCATCACGTGACGGAGCCGGATTCCCTTAGGGAATCCGCCGCGCCGACGTGCGCAGCGCGTGGCGCGTCGCGGCGGATTCCCCACGGACGCCGCCGCAGGCGGCCCAGCAGCTACGACTCGGGCGGCGGCTGAACCGAGATGACCCGACCGCGCCGGCCGCGCGTGAACGCCACCGTGCCCGCGTCCTGCGCGTAGATCGTGTCGTCCTTGCCGATGCCGACGCCGTCCCCCGGCTTGAACCGGGTGCCGCGCTGGCGGACGATGATCTCGCCGCCGGTGACCGCTCTCGCCGGCGAACACCTTCACGCCGAGCCGCTTGGCCTGGGAGTCGCGCCCGTTGCGCGAGGAGCCAAGACCTTTCTTATGAGCCATCGCCGGCCTCCTCGGTAGCTGTGGCGCGCGGGCCCGAGGAGGCCAGCCCGATCGAAGTGACCTCGATCCGCGTCAGCTCCTGCCGATGGCCGGTGCGCCGCTTGTACCCGCGCTTGGGCTTGAACTTCACGATGCGAAGCTTGGGTCCACGTTCGTGGCCGACCACGCGGGCCTCCACCGACACTCGAGCGAGATCCTCGCCGTCGAGCACCGAGGCGCCGTCGACGTACAGCAGCGGCCGCAGAGCCACCGACTCGCCATCGGCCGCGGGCAGCCGCTCGACGAGCAGCGTCAGGCCCTGATGGACCCGGTACTGCTTGCCGCCTGTTTTGACTATCGCGTAAGTGCTCATTCGGATGTGGATACGCTCGAAGCTGACTCGGCCTTAGCGCCCGAACGGCGCCGTCCGCCTCTGCGGCCACGACGCCGAGACTTCGATTCTAGGTCATCCCCGTCACCGTCACCGTCGCCGTTCGACGACGGCGCCGCGGACGCCGGCACGTCGACGAGCGTGGCGGTCGCGGAGGTCCGTCCGGCCTCCTCGATCCGCACGAGGTGCTTCTCCCCGACGTAGTCGCCGGCGCCGGTGATCGAGATCATGTACCCGTCGACCTTCGCCACAGCATCGCCGGGGCTGTACATGTGCGGCTCGACGATCTCGACGTGAACCTCCTCGCCGGCGCGGAACGGCACCGCCCGCTCGAGCACCCGCTCCCGCGTGCCCTCGAGCAGGACCGCGAAATGATCCAGATGCAAGCCCTCGGAGCCCTCGAAGTGGAACCACTTGGCGGTCTCCTCCTCGATCTGCCGCAGCACCCGCGCGTCGTCCCGCGTGAATTCCGCGCTCACGCGCGGGTTCATCTGGATCAGCAGCGCCTCGGCGGCGGTCTCCTTGGCCAGGTCTCGCATGCGGCGCTCAAACTCGATCGCAAGCGTCTCCTCGGATTTGATCACGCCGTCGCCGCCGCACGTGGGGCACGGCCGGGTCATGATCTCCCGCACGCCGTCGGTGACGTTCTGGCGGGTCATCTCGACCAGCCCGAGCGGCGAGATCTCGACCACGAACGTCTTCGTGCGGTCCTCGTCCAGGGCGCCCCGCAGGACCTTCAGCACCGCGTCGCGGTTGCGGGCCCGCGCCATGTCGATGAAGTCGATGACGATGATCCCGCCGATGTCGCGCAGCCGCAGCTGCCGCACCACCTCGTCCGCGGCCTCGAGGTTCGTCTTCGTGATCGTGTCCTCCAGCCGCGCTGCCTTGCCGCGCCCCACGAACGAGCCGGAGTTGACGTCGATCACGGTCAGCGCCTCGGCGTAGTCGATCATCAGGTAGCCGCCGCTCGGGAGGTCGACCCGGCGCGAGAGCGTCGAGTCGAGCACCTGCTCGACCCCGAACGCCTCGAACAGCGGCTGGTCCTCCTCCCACAGCTCGACGTGGTCGACCAACTCGGGCGCGGTGCGCGAGAAGAACGAGACCAGGCGGTGGTGCTGCTTGGGGTCGTCCACGATCGCCCGCTCGAACGAGGAGGAGAAGATGTCGCGCACGACTCGGACCGACAGGTCGGCCTCCTGGAAGACCAGCGCCGGCGCCGGCGTCTCCGCGACCCGCTTCTGCAAGACCTCGTTCAGCTTGAACAGATAGAGCAGCTCACGCTCCAGATCGGACCGGGTGGCGCCCTGGGCGGCCGTGCGGACGATCGCGCCGGCGCCCTTCAAATCCAGCTTCGCCGCCTCCTTGCGTAGCCGCTCGCGCTCGCCGTCGTCGAGGCGGCGCGAGACCCCCACGCCCTCGCCGTAGGGCGCGTACACCATGTAGCGGCCGGCGATCGTGAGATCCATCGACAGCCGGGCTCCCTTGGTCTTCAGCGGGTCCTTGACGACCTGGACGACGATCTCCTGTCCGGGCTTGAGCATCTCGGTGATCTGGCGGCTGTCCCGCCCGGAGCCGCGGCCCCGCCGGGGCGCCTCGACGCCCGGCAGCACGATCTCGTCGACGTGTAGGAATCCGTTCTTCTCCAGGCCGATGTCGACGAACGCGGCCTCGAGGCCGCCGAGCACGTTGTCGACGCGTCCCTTGTAAATGTTCCCGACGATCGAGCGCGCTCCGCGGCGCTCCAGATATAGCTCGGCTACGTGATATCCAGCGGCCGGCTTGAACGTCCTACGACGCCGGCGGGTGGTGCCGGACTTCGGCGCGCTCTTACGGGCGGCTACCGATCCGGAGGCCTCGAGCAGCGCGACCCGGGTCTCGCCCCGGTCGACGCTTACCAGTACTTGCTTCTTCAAAGCTCATTCAGTCCTTTATGAAGTTTTGGCCACGCTCGTGGAGATAGCCCGAGCTTTGGGCTCGATCTCCGGACGGCGTGGACCGTCAAGGCGCCGCGCCCGATTGGCTGGGCAGCGGCTCATTTACGAAACCAATCCTCGACTCTTCGTCGCAGCCGTCATGCGTGCCTGCACACATATTGACTGTAGAAGGCCGATCGCGATGAACGTCACGAGCACCGAGGAGCCGCCGTAGCTCATCAACGGCAATGGGACTCCGGTGATCGGCATGATCCCGATCGTCATGCCCGTGTTGACGAACACCTGAAACATCAGCATGGCCAGGACGCCGCCGGCGATCAGCGTGCCGTACAGGTTCTTCGACATCGTCAGGATCCGAAGCGTCCGCCAGATCATCAAGGCATACAGCGATAGCACGACGGACGCGCCGACGAACCCGTAGGTCTCGCCGACGACGGCGAACACGAAGTCAGTGCTGGGGGCGGGAAGGAAGTGCAGGTTCACCTGCGTCGCGCCCAGGGTGCCGAGTCCGGTCTTCCCGCCGGAGCCGATCGCCGTCAGCGACTCCGTGATGTTGTACGTCTGATTGCGGGGATCGTGGGAGGGATGCAGGAAGCCGGTCAGGCGCTGCATCTGGTAGGGCTTGAGGAGGTGGTGGCCGGTTGCCGGCGCCACCACGAGCACGATCACGATCGCGGCCACGAACAGCACCACGAGCGCGGTCAACTGCTTCCATGACGTGCCCGAGAAGAACAGGATCGCGAACCCGGCCGCGACGTACACGAGCGCGGTGCCGAGGTCCGGCTGCGGGATCACCATCATCGCCGGCAGCAGCGCGAGCAGCATGATCCGGGCCGTGGTGCGGCGTTCGTGCAGCCGCCGCGAACGGTCGACCGCGAACGCGGACACGGCCGCGATCAGCAGCACCTTGCCGAACTCCGACGGCTGGAGCTGGAAGAACGGCAGCGGGATCCAGCGCGCCGCTCCCTGGACGCGCGGCATCCCGAGCACGACCAGGTTCAGCGCGATCATCACGCCGTACAGGCCGTACTTGTACTCGCGCAGCCGCGAGTAGTCCATCTGCGCCAGGGCCAGCGCCGCGACCAGCCCGATCGCGAAGTAGATCCCCTGCCGCTCGACGTAGTACATCGGGTGCCCCGGGTTCATCGTCCGAGTCGCGCCCTTCAGCGTGATCAGCGAGCACACCGCAAGCCCGAGCGCCGCCAGCAGCAGCAGCGGGTCCATCCGCAGCAGCGCCCGCGGCCGCGCAAGCGCGTTCTCTTCGACCGGCGGGACCGGCAGCGCGCCCGAGCTCACAGCGTCTTCGAGCTCCCGACCACGTACGCGCCCCTGTTGCCGAAGAACCACTGCGACAGGAGCTGGCGGGCCACCGGCGCCGCGCCGACGGCGCCGAAGCCGCCCTGCTCCACGGTCACCACCACCACGATCGGCTTGCTCGTCGCCGACGCGGGAACGAAGCAGGCATACCACGCGTAGTCCTGCTGGCCGTTGTACTGGGCGGTGCCGGTCTTGCCGTACACCTGCTCGGGGAAGTTCGCGAACACGTCGGCCGACGTTCCACCGGGCTGCGAGGCGGCGTCCCGCAGCCCCTGCCGGATCGTCTCGAGGTAGAGGGGGTTGATGTTCAGATGGCGCTCGGGCGGCGGGTTGAACGAGCGCAGCACGGTCCCGTCCGGCGCCTGGACGTCGAGCCCCAGATGTGGCCGGACGATCACGCCCCCGTTGGCGATCGCCGAGTAGGCGACCGCCAGCTGCAGCGGGCTCACCTGCACGTCGCCCTGCCCGACGGCGAGGTTCTCGTTGTCGCCCGCCGACCACGGCCGCCCGTCGGCGATGCCGCAACTGGGGCCCGGCTGACGCCGGACGGTTTTCCCGTTGACCACGGTGAACTTGTAGGGGCCGATCGCCTTCTCGCACTCGAGCTCCTGCTGGTCGATGTACGCCCGCCACTTCGGCGAGGGAAGGTTGCCCGGCAGCTCGTCGGCGAGGTCGATGCCCGTCTTGCGGCCGATCCCGTAGAGATGCGCCCAGTGCTGTAGCGGACCGCCGTCCGGCGCGGGATTGTTCGTCAGCACCCCGAGGTTGTAGAAGAAGTCGTCCGAGGAGACCTTGATCGCACTCTCGAGGTCGAGCGCACCGTCGACCGCCATGCCGGCGTTGTGCCTGCACTGGCCGCTGAAGCAAAACTGGCCGGTGTCGTTGAACACGTCAGTCGTGGTCCAGGCGCCACTCTCGAGCGCGGCAGTGGCGGTGATCGGCTTAAACGTTGAGCCGGTCGGTCCGACGCTCTGAGTAGCGCGGTTGATCAGCGGGTAATTGCTCGCCGCGTTGTTCAGCTGCTGGTAGGTCGACTCCGGAATCGGGCTGCCGTTGAAGATGTTGGCGTTGTAGGTCGGCAGCGAGCCCATCGCGTAGACCTGGCCGTTCTGCGGATCCATGGCCACGAACGCGCCGCCGTTCGCCGGGTAGTTCGAGTTGATCGACTCCTGCAGCGCCTGCTGGCCGGTGTTCTGGAGGTTCGCGTCCAGAGACGTCTTCAGGATGTCGCCGGGCACCGGGGCCTGCTGAGAGAGATAGCCGTCGAAATTCCCCAGCGCGTCCACCTTGACCCGAGTGGCCCCGTCTGTTCCCTGGAGGTAGCGGTTGTAGGACGCCTCGAGTCCGGATTGACCGACCGTGTCGTTCTGGTTGATGCCGCGGTACTCGGGCATCTTGACCTCCTGCGCGCTGATCCGTCCGACTGCACCGAGGACCGGAGCGGCGGTGTCGTTCATCGGGTAGGTGCGCTGGTAGATCTTCTGCACGCTGACGGCCGGGAGCTGGGACTGGCGCTCCGAGAGGTACCAGAGCTGCTGCTGGGTGATGTTGGTCGCGACCGTCGCCGTGGCGTAGGGCAATTGCACGTACTCCTGGACGACCGCGCAGGCGATCTGGGACATATGCAGGACGCCGTGGCCGTTGACCGGGCACTTCTGCCGCTTGGCGGAGAGCCCCAGCACCCCGGCGATCCGGTCGTACAGGGCAGCATCCGGCCGCGGGGGATGGGCGAGGTTGGTCAAGGTGATCGGCACCGGCAGACTGGGGGGCGAGATCTCGACCGCGTAGGCGGGCTGGCTCGAGGCCAGGATCTGGCCGGTGCTGTCGAGAATCTCGCCCCGAGGGGCCGCCACCTCGACGTTGCGCACGAAGTTCACGCTGGCCGCGTGCGCGTACTGATCGCCCGAGAGGACCTGCAGGAACCACAGGCGGAAGAACAGGATCGCGAAGATCGCGAGCGCGAACGTGCCGACGATCGCGACCCGCAGCGCGAGCTGGGGCGTCAGCGGCGGGCGCTGGTCCTGGGGGATGAACTGCAGGCGCTTGTCTTCGGGCAGTTCTGGGCTCATCGCGGCTGGGGACGGGTGATCGAGCCGCGGCGAGCGGCGCCTTGCTGGAGCGGGCTGAGGCCGCCGGTCGTGTATGCCCGCCGCCGCCGGCGCCGCGGATCCTCGGGCAGGACCGGGCGGATGATGCGTCGCACGAGCACGTACACCGGCAGAGCGAGCAGCGTGTCGACCAGCACCACGATGAAGATCTGCTGCAGGAGCAGCAGGCTGACGGGCGCGTCGACGCCGAGCAGGAACTGGATGACCGCCATCCCGAGGCCGGCGAACGCCGCGGCCACGGCGCCGACGGCGAGCGGCACGAGCTCGTGCGAGGGATCGCGCAGCTCGTGCAGGCGGCCCGCCCAGTACCCGATCACGATGTACAGCAGCGAGGTCACTCCGAGCGTCTGGACGAGCACGAGGTCGATCAGCAGGCCGGTGGCGAAGCCGAACACCGCACCGGTGAGCGAGCCGCACAACAGGCCGACCGACATCACGACGAGCGGGGTCAGGTCGGCGCTCACGCCGAAGATCGAGACCTGGGAGACCGCAGACTCCTGGACCACGACGGCGATGAAGCCGAGCAGTACGAGCCGGATCGGAAGTTTGACCTTGTTGCTCACGGCACCTGCGCCCGCTCGGTACCGGGCTGGGGACGGGTCAGTATCTGCACCACGTCGACGCCGCGCAGGTCGGCTTGCGGCGAGACCTGGATCTCCCCGTTGTTGAGCAGCTGGTTCTCGTCGACCGGCAGGACGTTCCCGATCGGGATCCCGGCCGGGAAGTACGACTCGAGCGACCCAGACTTGAACCCGGCGGTGACCACCAGCTGGCCCTGCTGGGGGCCGTTCTGGGTCTGTCCCGGGTTCGGGGGCTGGAGGTACTGGAGCACGAGCTCGTCCGGATTCCCCACCGCCGGCACGAGCTCGCCGGTGTCGCCGTTCTGGTCGAGTACCCGCGCGGTCACCGACAGCGTGTGGTCGGTGATCAGCGTCACGAACGACGCGGTCGCGGACACCTCGGTGACCTCGCCGACGAGCGCGCCGTCGCCGGTGACCGGATCGTGGAGGGCGACGCCGTCGTCGCTGCCCTTGTCGACGCTGATCGTCTGGTACCAGAGCGTCGGGTCGCGGAGGATCACCTGCGCGGTGACCGGGTGGTAAGAGCTCAGATTGAGGCTGGTGTCGAGGTGGAGCTCGGCGCTCAGCTGCTGGTTCAGGAGCTGAGCGCCCTTGGCCTGCGCGAGCTCGTTGGTCAGCCGCTGAACGGTGGTCTGGAGCTGCTTGACCTGGGTCTTGGCGTGGAACGTGCTCGAGAACCAGCCGGCGGCCGACCGGACCGGCGACAGCACCTCGCTCGCGCCCTGCTCGACCGGCGAGAGCACCTCGACGACGCCCCGCTGGACCGAGTGCAGCGGGCTGTTCGGCGTCTCGCCGAAGTAGGCCGTGAGCAGGATCAGGGAGACTGCGACGAGCAGGGCCAGAACTGCGCGTCGTCGCCGAACTTGCTTGTCATGCACGAGATTCGTGTCTCCAAGAGGTCGCGAGGCGTCACGTCAGTACCGGTCCCAAACTAGTACCGGCGCCGCCGGTTGCGTGAATTCTTGCTCGAACGGTGGATCGCTTCGAACTCCTCCAACGATCTTCCCGAGCCGACCGCGACGCAAGTCAGCGGCGACTCGGCCAGATGCGCGGGCATCTGCGTCTCGTGACGCAGGCGCTCATCGAGCCCCTGTAGCAACGAACCACCTCCCGCCAGCATGATGCCACGATCCATGATGTCGGAGGCGAGCTCGGGCGGTGTGCGGTCGAGCGTCTCCTTGACCGCGTCGATGATCTGGACGACCGGCTCCTCGAGCGCCCCCCGGATCTCCTCGCTCGTGAGCACCACCGTCTTGGGCAGCCCCGAGACCATGTCGCGTCCGCGGATCTCGGCCTGCACCTCCTCCCCCAGCGGATACGCCGAGCCGATCTCGAGCTTGACCTCCTCGGCCGTCTGCTGCCCGATCAGCAGCTTGTACTCCCGCTTGACGTAACTCATGATCGACTCGTCGAGCTCGTCGCCGCCGACCCGGATCGACTGCGAGACGACGATCCCGCCGAGCGAGATCACCGCCACCTCGCTCGTCCCGCCGCCGATGTCGACGACCATCGAGCCCGTCGGCTCGCCGACCGGCAGGCCCGCGCCGATCGCCGCCGCCATCGGCTCCTCGATCAGGTACGCCTGCCGGGCGCCGGCGCTCAAGCAGGCCTCCTCCACGGCCCGCTTCTCGACGCCGGTCACCCCGGATGGGACGCACACGACGACCCGGGGATGCGCCCAGCGGTTCTGGTGCACCTTCTGGATGAAGTGCCGGAGCATCTCCTCGGTGACCTCGAAGTCCGCGATCACCCCGTCCTTGAGCGGCCGGATCGCCTGGATCGTGCCGGGCGTCCGCCCCAGCATCCGTTTGGCCTCGATCCCGACCGCGTGGACCTCGCCGGTCCGGGAATCGACCGCGACCACGCTCGGTTCGGACAGCACGATCCCGCGCCCGCGGACGTACACGAGCGTGTTCGCAGTGCCGAGATCGACCGCCATGTCGCGACCGCCGAAACCGGTTAGGTACGTGAAAAAGCCCATAGATAAGCTGGGTAGGAGTGAGCAGCGGACGGGATACGGAGTGCCGGGGGCCGCGCCACGCTGCCAGCGCCGTCCGACCCGGATTGTACGGGCTCGCTCCGCCGGAGGATGGTCGCCGGAGCGCTTTTCACCCGCTCAGCAGCCCCGGCACCATCTCGAGCAGCGTCGTCACGGGCAGCCCGACGACGTTCAGGAAGTCGCCTTCGATCCCCGAGACGAGCGCCGCACCGCGCCCTTGGATCGCGTATGCGCCGGCCCGATCGCGCCATTCGCCGCTCGCCAGGTACCACTCGATCAGCGCCTCGTCGAGGGCCCGGAACTCGACAACGGTGCTCGCCGCGGCCGTGCGCGAGGAGCCGTCCTCGATCAGGCAGATGCCGCTGACGACCGCGTGGCGGCGCCCGGCGAGCGCCGTAAGCATCGAGCGCGCGTCCGCGGCGTCGGCAGGCTTGCCGTATACGCGGGCGCCGAGGCTGACGAGCGTGTCGACGCCGAGGACAAGCCCCGCAGCCGTTCTCGAGGCGACGGCGGACGCCTTGCGGTACGCGTTTTCGAGCGCCACCTCGTGCGGCGGGCCCGACTCGAGCTCCTCGACATCGGGGGCCTCGACCGTGAACGGAACCCCGATCTGCTCGAGGATCGCCCGGCGCTGGGGCGACCTCGAGGCGAGCACGACGTGTGTCACGGGACCGTCCGCACCTGCGCCGGCCGCCCTCAGGCGAGCTCAGGGAAGAACAGGGCCACCTCGCGGGCGGCGGACTCGGGCGAGTCCGAACCGTGGACCATATTCTGGCCGACCTCGATCGCGTAGTCGCCGCGGATCGAGCCGGTCGTCGCCTTCAGCGGATCGGTGGCGCCGATCACCTGGCGCGCCGCCACCACCGCCTGCTCCCCCTCGAGCACCATCGCGACCAGCCGCCCGGATGTGATGAACGACACAAGCTCCTCGTAGAAGGGCTTGCCCTCGTGCTCGGCGTAGTGCCGCCCGGCGAGGTCCCGGGTCATCCTCATCAGGGTCATCGCGACGAGCCGCAGGCCCTTGCGCTCAAACCGCGCGATGATCTCGCCCGAGAGGTTTCGCTCGAAGGCGTCGGGCTTGACCAGAATCAGCGTTCGCTCCATGGATGGATGCTCTCCCTTGTCGGGTCGACGTTACGGACCGGCAGACTAGGGATCGGTCAGGTGGACGCCGGGCCGCCGTGCTCCGCCGGCGCAGGCGTCGGCGCCGGGGAGGCGCCCCGCTCGGCCCTGACCGTCGCCCCCGCCACCGGCTGTTCGGAGGTGCTGTCGCGGCGGCGCCGCGTGCGGCGCGGCGCAGGCGCGACACTCGCGATCTCGGCCTCGCAGAACGGGCAGATCTTCCACATCGGGTCAAGCGGCTTGCCGCAGGACGCACACGGGTCCTTGAGCTTGCGCATGCAGTTCGGGCACCGGAGGAAGTCCTTTTCGACCTCGTAGTCGCAGTACGGGCAGACCTGGTACCCGATCTCTGCCAGCCGCGCCTCGGCGGCCTGGATCTCGAGCTCGCGCTCGTGCACGTCCGCGAGGTACTCGGGCGGCCTGACGATCATGTAGACGATCGTCCCGACGAACGGGAACAGCGACGCGGCGGTCGCACAACCGATCAGAAGCGGGTCGGCGATCCGCCGCCGGGCGTCCGCGTACGTCCAGTAGACGAGCGCGAGCCAGACCACCACGAGGAACAGGCAGATCAGCTCTACGACAGCACTGATCGTGCCGTTCTTGATACCGAAGACCGTCAGGAAGGGCATTAAGCGTGCGAGTTTAGTGGGCGATGGCGTCGATCGGTCGCGCAGGGCGCTCGTCGTGTGTGTAAATCCTCACACGAATCGCGCCGGCGCAAACGACTTGGGGCAACGACTTGGGGCAACGACTTGGGGCAACAACTTGGGGCAACAACTTCGGCCCCTCAGAGATATGTCCTTCCGAACAAGTATCCGATTCCGAAGAAGACGAGAATCACGAGCGCGACCACCACTGCGACGAGCGCGACCATCGCCAGGAGCCTCGGCTGCTTCTCCTCCTCGTCGTTCACGGCATCGGGGACGTTCACAGCATCGAGGCGCGGCCGGCGCTCGCCGGCCGCAGCAGGTCCGCGACCAGATAGATCGAGCCAGTAGCGACCACCAACCCCCGGGGGCCCGCGATCTCGCGGGCGCGCTCGAGCGCGGCACGGGGGTCGCGAATCACCTCTGAGGGGGGCCCGTCGAGCTGGCCGGCGAGCGATTGCAGCGTCGGCGGCGGCAGCGCGCGCGGGTTCTGGCTCGCGGTCAGGATCAGCCTGTCGCACATCGGCATGAGGGTGGCGAGCATCGCCGCGGCGTCCTTGTCGTCGAGCACCGAGATGACCGCGACGACGCGGTCGTGCCCGGCGGCCCACGGCTCGGCCAGAGCCTCGGCGAGCGCCGCCGTCCCGTCGGGGTTGTGGGCGCCGTCGAGCAGCGTCAGCGGGTCCTGGTCGACCGCCTGGAGGCGGCCCGGCACGAGGATCTCCGCGGCGGCGGTGGCGACCGCGTCGGCGTCGAGCTCGCCCAGATAGGCCTGCGCGGCGACTCGTGCGAGCGCGAAGTTCCGCCGCTGGAAGGATCCGAGCGCTATCAGCGGCACCCCGGGGTCGGCGCCGGCATGGACGATCGTGGCCCCGCGCTCGGCGGCGACCCTCTCGGCGACGGCCTCGGCGTCGGGATGCAGGCCCTGTGCCAGCACGAGCGCCGCCCCGGGCTGGACCACGTCGAGCTTCTCGGTGGCGATCGCGGTGATCGTCGGCCCGAGCCAACGGGTGTGCTCGAGCCCGACGCTCGTGAGCACCTGCACCTTCGAGGGGATCACGTTGGTCGCGTCGTAGCGGCCGCCGAGCCCCGCCTCGATCACCCCGACCTGAACGCCGCGCCGGGCCAGCTCGGAGTAGGCGGCGGCGGTCAGCAGCTCGAACTGGGTGACGCGGTCGTCGCCGACGAGCGAGCGGTCGACGAGGTCGGCGGCGTGCGCCGCTCGCCCGATCGCGGCACCGAACTCCGCCGTCTCGAGGTCAGCGTCGTCGATCCTGATCCGCTCGGCGAAGGAGACAAGGTGGGGTGACAGGTAGGCGCCCGTGCGCAGCCCGTGGCGCTTGAGGATCGCCGCGGTCATCCGGACCGTCGAGGACTTGCCGTTGGTCCCGACGACGTGGATCGAGTCGAACTGCAGCTGGGGGTTCCCCATCGCGGTCATCAGCCGCCGCATGCGGTCCAGGCCGAAGCGCATCCCGAACAGCTCGCGGGAGAGGACGTAGCGCTCGGCGTCCCCCGCGGTCACGCTTCGTCACCTCCCGAGATCGCCCCCTGGGCGATCTCGCAAGCGAATGACGAAGTCATTCGCCCAGCTCCGCCCGCAGGCGCGCCAGCTTGTCCCGCTCGGCCTGAACCATGTTGTTCGGGGCCTTGGCGACGAACCCCTCGTTGGCCAGCTTGCCCTCGGCGCGCGCGATCTCGGCCTCGAGTTCCGCGCGCCTCGCGTCGCGCTTGCGCGAGGCCCCCTCGAGATCGATGTCGTCGCTCGGGAAGATCTCGACCGCCCCGCCCGGCACCGGCACCGACGCGACCGGCTCGCCGCCGTCAGCGGTGAACGACAGCTTCGCGAGCCGGGCCAGGTGCTCTCGAGTGTCCTCATAGCCGTCCGCGGCCAGGCGCGCCGGGACCGTGGCGCCGGCCCTGATCCCGGCCAGGTCCCGCCACCCCCGCAGCGCCTGCACCGCCTCGATCACCCGCGCCACCGTGGCCTCCGCATGCTCGTCGCGCGACACTTCGACCGAGTCGGACAGGCCGGCGGCGAGCAGGCCCTCCGTCCCCGGGATGTAGCGGTAGATCTCCTCGGTCACGAACGGGATCATCGGGTGGGCGATAGCGAGCGTCTGGGTCAGGACGTAGAGCAGCGTCGCATGAAGTGGATCCCCGCCGACCCCGCCCCCGCCGACCCCGCCCGCCCCGCGCACCCCGCCAACCCCGCCGGCGCGCAGGCGAGGCTTGACCAGCTCGAGATACCAGTCGCACAGCTCGCCGTAGACGAAGTCGTACAACCCGAGCGCGGCGTGGGCGAAGCCGAAGCGCTCGATCCGGTCGGCGATCTCGGTCTTGGCCCGTTCCAGGCGCGAGAGGATCCACCGGTCCTCGACCGCGCTCGGCGCCGGCGCCGCGCGCGCTTCCACGCTCACCCCGAGCAGGATCAGCCGCGCCGCGTTCCATAGCTTGTTCGTGAGCTGAAGCCCCTGGGCGAGCCGCTCCTCGCTGAAGCTCACGTCCTGGCTCGAGGACATCGCGAGCATCCCCCAGCGGACCGCGTCGGCGCCGTAGGGCGGAAAGTCGCCGCCGGCCTCGAACACCGGTGGGCGGGGGCCTCCCTCGATCAGGTCGAGCGGGTCGACCCCGGTCCCGAGCGACTTCGACATCCGGCGCCCGTCGGGGGCCTGGATGATCGAGTGGACGTAGACGTCCGTGAACGGGATCGTGTCGGTGAACTCGAGCCCGAACATGATCATCCGCGCCACCCAGAGGAACACGATCTCGCGGCCGGTCACGAGCGCGTCGGTCGGATAGAACGCTCGCAGAGCCGGCGTGTCCTCGGGCCACCCGAGCGCCGCGAACGGGAACAGGCCCGAGCTGAACCAGGTGTCGAGCACGTCCGGGTCGCGCTCCCAGCCCTCACCCTCGGGCTCGATCATCCCGACGTATTGCTCGTCGCCGCGATACCAGACCGGGATCTGGTGCCCCCACCACAGCTGGCGGGAGATGCACCAAGGGCGGATGTTCTCCATCCAGTTGAGGTAGACGGCCTTGTAGTTCTTGGGCCAGAACCGCACCTGGCCGCTCGTGACGACCTCGATCGCGGGCTTGACCAGCTCGTCCATGCGCATGAACCACTGGAGCGAGACGAGCGGCTCGATCCGCTCGCCCGAGCGCTCCGAGAACGGGACCTCGTGGACGTAGTCCACGGTGTGGGCGATCAGGTCCTGGCGGCGAAGCTCGGCGACGACCTCGCGGCGCGCCTGCTCCACGGTCATGCCGACGAAGCGCTCGGGCGCCTCGTCGGTGATCCGCCCGTCCTCGCCGATCACGCTGATCTGCTGGAGGCCGTGCCGACGGCCTATGTCGAAGTCGTTGGGATCGTGGCCAGGGGTGACCTTGAGCGCCCCCGTACCGAACTCGGGCTTGACGTACTCGTCGGCGATGATCTTCAGCTTGCGCCCGACCAGCGGCAGGATCGCCTTCTCCCCGACCAGCCGCCGGTAGCGATCGTCATCGGGATGGACCGCGATCGCGGTGTCGGCGAGCATCGTCTCCGGGCGCACGGTGGCGACCGTGATCGCCCCCGATCCCGACGCCAGCGGGTAGTCGATGTAGTAGAGGGTGTCCTGCACCTCGCGGTCCTCCACCTCGAGGTCCGAGATCGCCGACCCGCTGCCCGGGTCCCAGTTGACCATGTACCGGTCGCGGTAGATGTAGCCCTTCTCGAACAGCTCGACGAACACCTTCCGGACCGCGCGCGCGTACTCGGGGTCGAGCGTGAACCGCTCGTCCTCGTAGTCGAGCGAGGCCCCGAGGCGCTTGAGCTGCCCGATGATCTGGCCTCCGTAGTCGTCCCGCCAGCGCCACACGCGCTCGAGGAACGCCTCGCGCCCCAGCTGCTCGCGGCTCGTGCCCTCGGCGATCAGCGCCTTCTCGACCTGGGTCTGGGTCGCGATCCCGGCGTGGTCGGTCCCGAGGATCCACTTCGTCCGCTTGGTGGGCGGACCATTCATCCTGTTGAAGCGGATCAGGCAGTCCTGGATCGAGTCGTTGAGCGCGTGGCCCATGTGGAGCACGCCGGTGACGTTCGGGAGCGGGATCGCGATCGAGTAGTTCTCGGCCGGATCGCCGCTCGGCTCGGGGTGGAACAGGCCGCTTTCGAGCCAGACGCGCGCGATCCGGCGCTCGACCTCGGACGGGTCGTAGCGGGTTCTGGCTTCCAGTTCGGAGCGGCCTGCCATGCCGACTCGGAGTCTAGGGCGGGCGGGCCGGGCGCACGCCTGCGGGCCTGCCGCGCGCTCGGCATCCAGCCTCGCTTGATCGCGTGGGCCCGCGTCATCCGGCTGCGGGGGCGCGGATGCGCGCCCCCGAACGACGAAGACCGCTCTAGGCGGCCTCTTCCTCGGGGGTGGCGACGGTCACGAGCGTCGGGGAGATCCCCTTGTCGATCGTGTCGCGGGTTACGACGCACTTTCGTACGTCTCGGCGCGAGGGGAGCTCGAACTGGACCTCGAGCAGGACCTCCTCGATGATCGAGCGAAGTCCGCGGGCGCCGGTCTCGCGCTCGAGCGCCCTGTCGGCGATCGAGTGGAGCGCCTCCTCGGCGAACACCAGCTCGATCCCGTCGAACTGGAAGAACCGCTGGAACTGCTTGACGAGCGCGTTCCTCGGCTCGGTCAGGATCTGCATGAGCTCGTCGCGCGAGAGCTGGTGGATCGCGGACATCACCGGCAGGCGCCCGATGAACTCGGGGATCAGCCCGTACTGGATCAGGTCCTCCGGCAGGCAGTGTTCGAAGATCTCGCCAGCGTCTCGCTGGTCCTTGGACTGGATCGCGGCGCCGAAGCCGACGCCCTGGTGCCCGATCCGCCGCTCGATCACCTTGTCGAGGTTCGCGAACGCCCCGCCGCAGATGAACAGGACGTTGGTGGTGTCGATCGACAGGAACTCCTGGTGGGGATGCTTGCGGCCACCCTGGGGCGGCACGCTCGCGGTGGTCCCCTCGAGGATCTTGAGCAGCGCCTGCTGGACGCCCTCGCCGGACACGTCGCGGGTGATCGACGGGTTGTCGGCCTTGCGCGCGATCTTGTCGACCTCGTCGATGTAGATGATCCCGGTCTCGGCCTTCTTGACGTCGTAGTCGGCGGCCTGGATCAGCTTCAAGAGGATGTTCTCGACGTCCTCGCCCACGTACCCGGCCTCGGTCAGCGCGGTGGCGTCGGCGATCGCGAACGGGACGTTGAGGATCTTGGCCAGCGTCTGCGCGAGCAGCGTCTTCCCGCAGCCCGTCGGGCCGAGCAGCAGGATGTTCGATTTCTGCAGCTCGATGTCGTTCTCATCGGACTGCATCATCTGAACGCGCTTGTAGTGGTTGTAGACGGCCACCGACAGGCTTCGCTTGGCCTGCTCCTGGCCGACCACGTACTCGTTCAGGACGTCGTATATCTCACGCGGCTTGGGGAGATTCTCGATGTCGAAGCTCGGCGGAGCGGTGAGCTCCTCGTCGATGATCTCGTTGCAGAGGTCGATGCACTCGTCGCAGATGTACACGCCTGGCCCAGCGATCAGCTTCTTGACCTGCCTCTGCGACTTGCCGCAGAAGCTGCAGAGCAGCTGTTCGTTGGAATCGGTCGGACGTGCCATGTGATGCCTCTCCCGGAGTCGCCTCGCGCCGCCTTATCCCAAGCCCTAAGGGTAGACCCTCAGTGCTGCGAGATGACGCGGTCGATGATTCCGTAATCCTTCGCCTCCTCGGAGCTCATGAAGTAATCACGCTCGGTATCCGACCGAACTTTCTCGAGGCTCTGCCCCGTGTGGTGGGCGATGATCTCGTCGAGCCGCCGCCGAACGTCGATGATCTCCCTCGCGTGGATCTCGATGTCGGTGGCCTGACCCTGGAACGCCGAGGACACCTGATGGATCAGGATCTTCGCGTTCGGGAGCGCCATCCGCTTGCCGTGGGCCCCGCCGGCCAGCAGCAGCGCGCCCATCGACATCGCGATCCCGACGCAGATCGTGGACACGTCGGGCTTGATGAACTGCATCGTGTCGTAGATGGCCAGGCCGGCATAGACGGAGCCGCCGGGGGAGTTGACGTAGATCGAGATGTCCTTGTCCGGATCCTCTGATTCCAAGTGCAGAAGTTGCGCGACGATCAGGTTCGCTATCTGATCGTCCACCGGGGTCCCCAGGAACACGATCCGCTCGCTAAGTAGACGGCTGTATATGTCGAAGGCACGTTCTCCGCGAGAGGTCTGTTCGACAACCATCGGTACGAGTGGGCTCATCGTCCTCGCTTCTTTCGCTTCCTCGGCCGGAGTCCTGCCGACTCTAGCAATCGCCCAGGGCAGGCTCTGAAGGGCGAGCCCGGTCGGGCTCGTTGCTCGTTGCTCGTTGGAAGGGGTGTTTCTACAGGGTTAGCTGCCGGGAGTCCAGATCTGTCCAGCGGGTGGGTGGGTGGGTGGGTGGGTTCCGCCTCCACGCGCCTCCTTGCCAGGCGTCCAGATCTTCTCGCGAGCCTTGGCCTGCTCGACGCTGATCGGCTTGGCCTGCGCCACCAGCAGGTCGATCGCCTGACGGATCGCGACCTCGCGGCGCACGCGGTCGACGCGGCCGTTCGAGCGGAGCTGGTCGAACAGCTTCTCGACGGTTGTGCCCTGGCGTTCGGCCGTCGGCTCGAGCGCCTCGCGGACCTCCTCGTCGGTCGGCTCGAACCCCTCGGCCTCGACGATCGCCGCCAGCACCGCCTCGCGCTTGAGCGCGGCCGCCGCCTCGGGCTCGGCCTCGTGTGCGAGCGCCTCCTCGTCACGACCGGAAATGCGCAGGTAGGCGTCCTTGGAGATGCCCTGCCGAGCCAGCATCGTGAACGTGTCCTCGAGCAACTCGTGCGCGCGCGCGTGAACGAGCTTGTCGGGCACCTCGACGTCGGCCTCGGTCACCGCGGCCTCGATCACCGCATCCTCGAACTCGCGCTCGAGCGATTGGGCGTCGACCTTCTCGAGGCGCTCCCGGATGTCCTGGCGGAGCTCGTCGAGCGTGTCGAATCCGGCCGCCTCGGCCGCGAAGTCGTCGTCGGCATCGGGCAGGTTCTTGGCCTTGACCTCGTTGACGGTGACCGCGAACTGCGCCTCCTTGCCGGCAAGCTCCGGAGCCGGATAGTCGTCCCGGAACGTGATCGTCACCGTGCGCTCCTCGCCGGCGCTCGCGCCGACGAGCTGGTCCTCGAACCCGGGCCCGAGCCGGCCCGAGCCGAGCTCGAGCAGCTGATCGCGCCGTGCGCCGCCCTCGAGCTCCTCACCGCCGACGGTCCCGACGTAGTCGATCACGACGTGGTCGCCGTTCTCGGCTGGGCGCTCGACCGTGTCGAGTGTCGCCAGCCGGTCGCGCAACCGGTCGATCTCCGCGTCGATCTGGGCGTCTTCGACGTGGGGCTCGCGGCGGCCGACCTCGAGGCCCTTGTAGTCGCCGAGCTTGGCGGCCGGGCGCACGCCGATCTCGATCGAGAACGCCAGCGGTTGCCCCTCGGGCGGCAGTTCGTTTGGAACGTCGAGCTCGGGCTCACCCACCGGCGCGATCCCGGCGCCGTCGATCGCCTCCGTGTACCACGTGCCGAGCGCGCTGCGGACCGCCTCGTCGAGGACCGCCTCGCGGCCAAGCCGGCGGATGACGACCGGCGCGGGCACCTTGCCCTTGCGGAAGCCCGGCACCCGCATCTGGCGGCCGAGCTCGCGCGCGGCCTGCTGGACGCGGCGCTCGACCTCCTCGGGGGCGACCTCGGCCTCGACGCGCACGCGCGACTCGGGGAGCTCGGTGATGCTTGTCTTCACGGGGCTCGGCATCGGGTTGGTCGGAGACGATAGCTTGCAGACGTGTTCTCTCGGCTTGCAGGCCGGTTGGTGACCGGGCCGGGGGCGTTCCTGGTCGCCGGGATCGTCGACGTCGGCGCGCTGACGCTGGCCTACCTGCGGTATGTCCTCGCCGAACGCCGGGGTGGGTCTACTCCGCCATCGTGATTGATGCCGCTCCCACGGGCGCGATCGAACGGCTCGTCCCGCGCAGCAGCCCGCGGATCTCGCGCAGCGCCACCGGCAGCGTCGTCATGTCGTAGATCCTCGACGCGCGGACGTCGGCGACCATCCCCAGGCACCGCTCGAGCGCGGCTTGGTTGCGCTCGGACCACGCGTCGATCGCCGTCTCGCTGTCCGCCTTCGCGCCGCCGGTGTCGAGCACCTTGCGGGTGAGCTCGCGGTACAGGTTGAACAGATCGTCGCGGAGCGCCGCCCGGGCCAGCGCCTGCCACCGGTTCGCGCGCGGTAGCTCGATGATCCGGTCGCGCATCCAGTTGAGCTCGAGCCGCGAGCCGAGCCGGAAGTAGATCCGGAGCACGTCCGCCTGATCGCGCTTGGTCGCCGTGGCGACCTCGACGATGTCGAACAGGGCGAGCATCGACTGCATGCCGGCGGCTCTCGCGGCGAGCGGCGTCGGGACGCCGGCCTGCTCGAGCTGCGCCGCACGGTCGTCGAACCCATTCCGATCGGAGCCCTCAAGCGCGTCCGGGAGCGCCGCCGCCAGCATCTGGCCGCCCGGCTGGAAGCGGCGGATCGACTGCGCGATGCTGACCTGGTAGGGATTGGCGCGAATCAGCCAGCGGGTGGACCGCTCGACCAGGCGACGGCTCTCGATCAGCATCTGGAGCTGGGTCTGGGCCGCGACCTGGTTGTCGAGGTGCTCGACTGCGTCCCAGAACGAGCGCATGTCGAGGATCTCGCGGGCGGCCGCGTACGCCCGGGCGAGCACCGACGCAGGCGCGCCGGTCTCCTCGCCGAGCCGGAACGAGAAAGTCGTGCCGGCCCGGTCGACGAGCTGGTTGGCGACGACCGTGGCGATGATCTCGCGCTTCAGGCGGTGGCCGCGCATCTGCTCGGAGTAGCGCTGGGGCAGCGGTGGCGGGAAGTAGCGCTCGAGGTCGTGCGCAAGGAAGGGATCCTCGGGCAGGTCGGACTCGAGCAGCTGCTGGTAGAGGTGGATCTTGCAGTGCGCCATCACCACCGCGAGCTCGGGCGCGACGAGGCCCTGGTGGACCGACTTGCGCTCGTCGATCGTGTCGTCCGAGGGCAGGAATTCGAGGCTGCGGTTGAGCCCGGCCGTCTGCTCGAGGTACCGGATCAGCCGCGCGTGCACGTCAACCATCGGCACGGCTTGCGCGAGCGCCAGGCTGATGGCCTGGGTCTGCGTGTAGCTCCCGTACAGGACCTGCTGGCCGAGCGCGTCGGTCATCTCCGCGAGCAGCTCGTTTCGCTGCTTGTCGGTCATGTCACCGTCGGCGACGAGGCCGTCGAGCAGGATCTTGATGTTGACCTCGTGGTCTGAGCAGTTGACGCCCGCGACGTTGTCGACCGCGTCGTTGGTGATCTGCCCTCCGCTGCCGTGCGGACCGCCGGCGAGCGCGTACTCGATCCGGGCCCGCTGGGTGAGCCCGAGGTTTCCGCCCTCCCCCACCACCTTGCAGCGGAGCCTCCGCGCGTCGACCCGAACCGCGTCGTTGGCCTTGTCGCCGACGTCGGAATTGGACTCGGTCGACGCCTTCACGTACGTCCCGATGCCGCCGTTGAACAGCAGGTCGACGGGGGCTTTGAGGATCGCCTGGATGAGGTTGTTCGGGGCGAGCCGCTCGTCCTCGATCCCGAGCGCCTCGCGCGCCTGTGGCGACAGCGCGATCGACTTCGCCGTGCGCGAGAACACGCCCCCGCCCTCGGAGATCAGCGACCCGTCGTAGTCCGACCACGCCGAGCGCGGCAGCTCGAACAGGCGCCTGCGCTCCTCGTAGCTCCGCGCCGGGTCGGGGTCGGGGTCGATGAACACGTGCAGGTGGTTGAACGCGGCGAGCAGCTTGGTGTTGCGCGAGAGCAGCATCCCGTTGCCGAACACGTCCCCGGACATGTCCCCGATCCCGACCGCCGTGTAGTCGGTCGTCTGGATGTCGGTGCCGAGCTCGCGGAATTGCCGCTTGACCGATTCCCAAGCGCCGCGCGCCGTGATTCCCATCTTCTTGTGGTCGTAGCCCTGCGAGCCGCCCGAGGCGAACGCGTCGCCCAGCCAGAAGCCATAGTCGGCCGAGACCCCGTTCGCGATGTCCGAGAACGTGGCGGTGCCCTTGTCGGCGGCCACGACCAGGTACGGGTCGTCGTCGTCGTAGCGGATCACCCGCTTGGGCGCGACGACCTCACCCTCGACGATGTTGTCGGTGATGTCGAGCATCCCGGACAAGAACGTCCTGTAGCAGGCGATCCCTTCCTGCAGCTGCGCCTCGCGGCCCCCGTGCGCGGGCGGGCGCTTGACCACGAAGCCGCCCTTCGCGCCAACCGGGACGATCAACGCGTTCTTGACCATCTGGGCCTTCATCAGACCCAGCACCTCGGTCCGGAAGTCCTCGCGTCGGTCCGACCAGCGGATCCCGCCCCGCGAAACCTTGCCGCCGCGCAGGTGCGCCGCCTCGACCCGCGGCGAGTACACGAAGATCTCGAACTGCGGTCGGGGCAGCGGCAGCACCGGGATCAGCGACGAGTCGAGCTTGAACGACAGGTACGGGTGCGGGGCCCCGTCCGCGCCCGGCTGGAAGCAGTTCGTGCGGACGATCGCCCGCACGACCGACAGGAAGCTGCGGAGGATCCGGTCCTCGTCGAGGCTCGGGACCGCGTCGAGCGCCTCCTCGATCTCACGCCCGAGGCGCTCGGCGGCGTCCGCGTCCGCCGCGTCGGGATCAAGCCGCGCGCCGAACAGCCTGACCAGGAGCCGGGCGATGTCCGGGTGGCCGGTCAGCGTGCGCTCGATGTAGGTGTCCGAGAAGCCGATCCCGCCCTGACGCAGGTACCTGGCGATCGCGCGGATGATCGAAACCTGCCGTCCGGTCACGGTCGCGCCGAGCACAAGGCCGTTGAGGCCGTCGTCCTCGAGCTCGCCGCGCCACACCCCGATGAACGCGTCGTGGAGGAGGTCGCGGACGCGTTCGATGTTCTCGGGGTCGGCCTGGAGGCCGAAGTCGTAGATCCACGCCGGGCCGCGATCGGCCGGGATGATCTCGTACGGGCGCTCGTCGGCCACCTTCGCGCCGAGGTGCTCGAACGTCGGGAGGACCTCCGAGAGCAGCACGCCGCCGGAGCTGAACAGCTTCAGACGCACCATCCCCTCGGGCGCCTCGAGCGGCCGGTAGAGGCTCGTGATCGGCTCGTCGCAGCTCGCGAGCTCCTCGATCCGGGCGATGTCCGTGACCGCCGAGCGCGCCACCCAGTCGGACATGTAGCCGGCGGGAAACGCGCGCTCGTAGCGCTTGAACAGCTTGATCCCGTCCTCCTCGCCGTGCTCGTCGATCAGCGCCTCGCGCAGCTCATCGGGCCAGGCGCGAATCACCTGGGCGAGGCGCGTCTCGATCGTCCCAACCTCGTAGCCGGTGACGGGCTCGTCTCCGAGGCGGATGATGTAGTGCACGCGCGCGAGGCGCGACTCGCTCAGCTGCAGCGTCCAGTCGAGCGCCACCCCGCCGAGCGCCTCGAGCAGGATCCGTCCGACGTGCTCGCGGTTCTCGGTGTTGAAACGGTCGCGCGGGATACACACGAGGCACTCGACGAACCGCTCGAGCGGGTCCCGCCATACGAACAGCCGCAGCCGCTGGCGCTCGCCGAGCCCGAGGATCCCGATCGCCACGCCGTACAGCTCCTGGGTGTTCATCTGGAACAGCGAGTCGCGCGTGTAGGACTCGAGGATCTCGACCAGGGCCTTGCGGTCGTGACTGACCGGCGGGAACCCGGCGCGTTCGAGCACGCCCTCGACCTTGCCGCGCAGCAGCGGGATCGACAGGGGGCTCGCCTTGTACGCGGGGGTCGCGTACAGGCCGAGGAAGCGCCGTTCGCCGACCACCCGTCCGTCGTCTGAGAACCTCTTGACGCCGATGTAGTCGAGGTACGCCGGGCGGTGCACCGACGACGGTGAGTTGGCCTTGGTCAGAAGCAGGAGCTGCGGCTCCCGCCCGACCACGAGCGCCCTGCCGCTGAGCGTCTTCGGCGCCTTGGTCGGAGTGCCGCGCAGGATCCCGAGGCCCGATCCGTCGATCGCCTCGAGCCGCGCCGCGTCGCCGTCCTCGACCAGGTCGTACTCCCGGTAGCCGAGGAACGTGAAGTTGTCGTCGGCCAGCCACTCGAGGAACGCCTTTGTCTCGTCGACGACCGCGGTCTCGACGGTCGGCGGCGGCCGCTTGTCGAACTCCTCGATCAGAGCGCGCGCCTGCGCCCGCATCCCCTGCCAGTCCTCGACGGCGGCGCGAACGTCGGCGAGGACGCGCTCGATCGACTGACGCAGCTGGTCCAGCAGCACACGGTCGTGCTCGCGGGCGACCTCGATGTGGACGATCGATTCGCGGACGAGGTCATCCCCGCTGGCATCGTGATCGAGCACCTCGATCATGTGCCCGTCGGCGTCGCGCCGGACCCGGATCACGGGGTGGATGACCAGATCGATCCCGTACCCCAGCCGCCCGAGCTGCATCGTCACCGAATCGACGATGAACGGCATGTCGTCGGTGACGATCTCGATCAGCGTGTGCGGCGACTGCCATCCGTGCTGCTCGAAGTCCGGGTTGTACACCCGCACCTTCGACTCGCCCGGAGCACGCTGCTGGGCCAGGTTCCAATGCGCGACGGCTGCCCCGTACAGATCGAGCGGGTTGCGATCCGCCAGATCCTCGCCCGGCACCCACTGGTAGTACTGGCGGACGAACGACTCGCACGGCATGACCTGCTCGGCGGGCAACCGTTCCCGCACGCGTTCGCACACCGTGTCGATCAGCTCGGACTCGAGGTCCGCCCCCTTTACCGCCACTTCGAGACCTCCTCTGTTCTTGCTCTCCTCAGTGGGGCCACTTAGCTCTGTCTTTGAGTCGGAATCGCGGCAGTGCGGGAGTCGCGCCGCCGGACTCGACTGACGACTGGCGATCGCCGGCAGCAGATCGCCGCGCCCGGCGGAGCCTACTCCGGACGGGATCGCCGTGCACAGCGTGAGATTCGGCCCGCTGCGAGGCCGCCGTCAAGCGCCGTTCGGGCGACCCGAACGCGTCACTGACCGAGGTTGCCGAGCATCTGGTTGATCTGCGCCGGGGGCGTTCCGAGGGCCTTCGGCTCCTCGTACACCGTGCCCCGCGCAGTCGTTGCATCCCGCCGGGTCAGATGCGAACATATGTTCGAGTGCTAAGTGACCGTAACCCCCTGAGGAGCGCCGGCAACCCATGAGGAGCGACGGCACCCGTGACGAGCGACGGCACCCGTGACGAGCGACGGCACCCGTGACGAGCGACGGCAACCCGTGAGGAGCGACGGCAACCCGTGACGAGCGACGGCAACCCGTAAGGAGCGACGGCAACCCGTGACGAGCGACGGCAACCCTTGACGAGCGACGGCAACCCTTGACGAGCGACGGCAACCCTTGACGAGCGACGGCAACCCGTACGCGCGGTTCCGCCGCGCGCTCGAGACCGGTAACGAGACGCTCGTGATCACGGCCGCCCGCGAGCTCCCGCAGGTACGGCTCGACGACGCGCTCCGCATCTGCCTGGTCTTCCGCGGCGGCGACCCGGACCGCTACGAGCGGGCCGCGGTCCGCTGGCTGGGCCGGTTCGCGCTCGAGGCCCGCGAGGTCACGATCAACGACCTCCGCCTGGCGGCGAACGCCCTCGATGCCCTGCCCGAGCACGCCACCGAGGCGATGGAGTTGCTTCAACGTCTCTGTGTCGCGCGCGGGGTGGCGTAGGCGCGCGGTCGTCTCGGGTCCCGTAGGCGCGCGGTCGTCTCGCGTCCGGCAGCCGCCCGCGCCGACGCACCGGGTTCCGTAGACGCCCGGCCGCGCCCGGTCCCCGCCACCATCGCCTGGCGCCACCGCTACCCACTCGCCGGCCCCACCCGGCAACTACGGGCATGCATAGCTCGCCACGACACGCCGCTGTGCCGGGCCGTGCCGAGTTGCGCACGATTATCGCGCGCAACTCGGCATGTTCCGCCCGACGACCATCGAATGTCGTGTTGCGCATCGCATTTCCGCCGCGCCGCGCCGTGCGCCCCCGCCACGGCACCCCACCGCGCCCTCCGCGCCCCCCGCGCCACGGCACCCCACGGCGTCACCGCGCCCCCCGCGCCACGGCACCCCACGGCGTCACCGCGCCCCCCGCGCCACGGCACCCCACGGCGTCACCGCGCCCCCCGCGCCACGGCACCCCACGGCGTCACCGCGCCCCCCGCGCCACGGCACCCCACGGCGTCACCGCGCCATGGCACCCCACCGCGTCACCGCGCCCACCGCGTCACCGCGTCACCGCGCCCCCCGCCCCCCGCGCCACCGCGCCACCGGACCCCGGCCGCAGCCCGGCCGCGGTAGCGTCCGGCACGTGCTCCCCGAATGGCCACCCGGCACGGTCACGATCCTCGCGACCGCCGGCGACGGTCCGCACGCAATCCCCGTCTCCGCTGCGGTCCGCGCCGGCCCACGCCGGGCCCTGATCGCACTCGCCGGGACCCGCGGCTCGCTCGCGCGGCTGCGGGCCGATCCCCGCGTCTCGTTGGCAATCGTCGCCGAGGGCATAGCCGTGACCGCGCACGGGCGCGCCCGCGTCCTCGAGGACGACGGTTCCCGGCTCGTCGACGGGGTGATCGCGGTCGAGATCGAGGTCGAACACGTCCACGACCATGACCGGCCGACGCTCGAGATCGAGTCGGGCGTGCGGTGGCGCTGGACCGACGAGGACGCCGACCGCCGCGACGCCGAGGTCCGCGCCGCGCTCGCGCGCCTCGCGACGCAGGCCTAATCTGGCAATAGCGGCACCCACACCCCCGAATCGCTCCCGACCAGCGCGCCACGGGTGATCGCCTTGGAGCCAAACCGGTCCCGTACGCGGTCGACGGCCGCGTCGAGGTCGCGCGCCCGGTTGAACGGCAGCATCAGCTGCACGGCACCCCGGTCGTACAGGTTGGTGAGCGCGATCCCGATCAGCGTCAGGCCTTGACGCTCGATCATCGGCGTCGAAGCCTTGAGCAGCCGGTTCGCGGCGTGCAGGATCGCCTGCGTATGGTCGGTCGCCTCCCGCAGCGTGTGGGACCGCGTCGCCCGGGAGAAGTCCTCGAATCGCATCCGTAGCACGACCGTCCGGCACACCCTCCGCGCGGTGCGCAGCCGCCTCGCCACCCGATCGACGAGCGCGATCAACGTGCTCGCCAGCTCCTCGGGCGATCGCCGCCGCCCGAGCGCCCGCTGGGCGCCGATCGAACGGCGCCGGCGGCGGGTCTCCACGGGCCGCGGGTCGTAGTTGTGGGCGAGCGCGTGCAGGTGGCGGCCCGAGGCGCGCCCGAGCGTCAGCACGAGCTCACGCTCGGCCAGCAGCGCGACCTGTCCGACCGTCGTGATGCCGCGCTCGTGGAGCTTCTCGGCCGTGACCCGCCCCACGCCCCACAGCCGCTCGACCGGAAGCGGATGCAGGAACTCGAGCTCGCGCTCGGGCGCCACCAGCAGTAGCCCGTCGGGCTTCGCCACCGCGCTTGCCACCTTCGCGAGGAACTTGGTACGGGCGACGCCGACCGTGATCGGGAGGCCGACCTCCCGCCGGATCCTGCGCCGCAGCTCGGCGGCGATCTCGACCGGCGTCCCCGAGATGTGATCGAGGCCACGGACATCGAGGAACGCCTCGTCGATCGACAGCCCCTCGACGACCGGCGCCGTGTCCTCGAATACCGCGAACACCGCCTTGCTGGCCTCTGAGTAGGCCGACATCCGCGGAGAGACCACGACCGCATCGGGGCACAGACGCCGCGCCCGCCCGCCGCCCATCGCCGTGCGAACGCCGTGGGCCTTCGCCTCGTAGCTGGCCGCGAGTACGACGCCCGCGCCGACGATCACCGGCCGGCCGCGGAGGCGCGGATCGTCACGCTGCTCGACCGACGCATAGAACGAGTCGAGGTCCGCGTGGAGGATCGAAGCCGAGGGCGACACGAACACATGTTCGCATCACCGTCGGACGGATGATCAACGGTCGAAGCCGGCAATCTGGTGCGCATCGATCAGCCGCCCACAGGGTCCTGACACGCCCGACGCAATCGGCCCGCTCCAGAGTTCAACGCGGCGCCCTGCTATGACAGCTCGTTGCGCAGCTGCTGGGCTTCACTGAGGGTTTGGAGCTTCTTGAGCGACTGGTGTTCGATTTGTCGGATGCGTTCACGCGTGACGTTGAACGTGCGCCCGATCTCATCGAGCGTCCACGGATCCGCGCCGCCGAGCCCGTACCGCAGCTCGAGCACGCGACGCTCTCGATAGCCGAGAGACTCGAGCGCTTCGCGCACAGCCTCTTCGGTCAGGATCTCCACGGCCCGGTCATACGGTGACTCGGCTCGGTCGTCGGCGATCAGCTGACCGAACTCGAGCTGATCCTCGTCACCGACCGGCTTCTCGAGTGAGATCGGCGCCTGCGCCGCGCGCTTGATCGACTCGACCTCCTCCGGTTTGAGGCCGGTGACCTCGGCGATCTCATCGGCGGTCGGCGCACGGCCGAGGGCGGTGGTCAGCTTGCGCTCCGCCCGGCCGATGTGGTTGAGCTTCTCCACGATGTGCACGGGGATGCGGACCGTCCTTGCTTTGTCCGCGAGCGCGCGGGCGATTGCCTGCCGGATCCACCAGGTCGCGTAGGTGGAGAACTTGAACCCCCTGCGATAGTCGAACTTCTCCGCCGCGCGCACGAGGCCGAGCGTCCCCTCCTGGATCAGGTCCAAGAAAGGCAGACCCTGGTTGCGATATCTCTTGGCAATAGAGACGACCAGACGCAGGTTCGCCTCGACCAACTTCCGCTTCGCCTCCACGTCACCGCGCCAGATCCGCTTGGCGAGGTCGACTTCCTGCTGGGCGGTCAGGAGCCGCACCTTGCCGATGTCCCTGAGAAACAGCTGCAAGCCGTCGGTCGTCCCCTCTGGTTCTCGATCCGCCCGGGACTTGCGCCGGCCACGCTTGTCCGGCGCGCGCTCGATCCCCTGGCTCGCCGACGTTGCCGGATCGATTTCCTCCACCAGCTCGATTTGACGGCCCTCGAACAGGCCGAGCAACTCCTCGGCGTCGGTTTCCTCGAGGTCGAGCTCCGCCGTGGCGCTGGCGATCTCGGAATATGTGAGCACGCCCAGCTGTAGTCCGCGTGCGATCAGCCCCTTAACTTCGTCGAGCTCCTCGAGTTCCGCTGCTGACATCCCGTCGCCCTTCGCGCGCTAGGCGCGGGGCCGCTCACACGGAGCCGCGGTGGCTGCGTCGCGTGTCGTCGAGGCCGGACGCGAGCCACGGATCGGCTTGCCGCGCCGTGCCGCGGCACCGTGTCGTTCCCTGCGCGGCATCATGTCGGAGCCTTCCGTCCCGTCGTCGGGTTCACGCGGCCATAAGCTCCGCGCCGTCGATCACATCAAACCGATCCGCCCGAGCCCGTGCAGCACCACGCCCTCGCCTCGTGGCGCGCGCGGCGCCGTCGGTGGCACGCAGTACCCGGGCCGACGATCACGGCCGCAGGGCCAGCACGTGGCACGAATGTACTCCGATCGCACCGGTTTATGTGAACGATGCAGCAAGACTTCTTCTGCCTGAATGGGCAACTGGCGCCACGCAGCGCCGCATTCCAAGGAGCCGACGCCCTCGTCGCAGCGGCGCGGACTACGCCTCAAGCGCTCGGAGCATGACCACGTGCTCCGGATTGACCGCGATGCGCTTGCCGCTGTCGACCTCAACCAGCCAGGCCAGCTGCATGAGCGAGCCGCGAGCGGCATCGAGGATCATCCGCTCGACGTCGCGCGCGTCTCCCTCGACCCGATGGGCACTTCCACCAACGACGGTTATCTCTGTTGTGGGTGGCACGTACCGTGGGCTGGCCCCCGCGACGACGAGCGGCTCAAGGCGCGTCGCTCCGGCCGGAGGGGTCTCGGCTAATCGGACTGCACGCTGACGTTGACGGCTTTCGGACCCTTGGGCCCAGCTTCGGCCTCGTAGGACACCTTGGCGCCCTCGCTCAGCGAGCGGTAGCCGCTGGCTCCGACGATCGCGCTGTGATGTACGAACAGGTCCTTGGACTGATCGTCGGGCGTGATGAAGCCAAAGCCCTTGTCGTCGCTGAACCATTTAACGGTTCCGGTAGCCATTGATTCCTCCGGCGTTGATCGTGCTGCGAACGCGGAGATTGCTATGAGCAAAGGCTACGAGCGCTGGCACTGCGTAGCCGAGCACGAGCCCGGCCTGACGCGCTCACTGTAACAGCCCGGCCGTCGCGAAGGGCTCGGGCCGCGCTAACCGGCTTCGGGTCAATGTCTGGAGTCCGGATCGCCTGAGCCCGTCGTGCTGCTAACGTGATGTAAGAGGGCGGATGATTCCGCCCCGAGGTTCTTCTCGCCGACGCACCGAATCTCGTCTCGAATGCAGACCGCGCCGGCGAAGGAAGGAGCGCGATGCCCAGTAACGGGTATGACCAGCTCAGCGGAACCGCACTGAAAGCGGGTTCCTGGCCTCCGACTGCCAAGATCGGCTCCCGGCCAGGTTCGCATCGCTCGCACGGCAAAGGCGAGGTGGCGACATGAAGACAGCTCGAGAGAGAACCGAGGAGAAGCGCCAAGCCAAGCTCGAGGAGATCCGCGAGTTGGTCGACAGCGGCACGCTCGTCATTCGTCCGATGACGCCGGAAGAGCGCCGGCGGTATCCGCCTCGTCAGGTCGAGCGCAGACGGTTTGATCGACCATGAGGATCGGCGAGCGCGAGCGGCTCGTCACGCAACTCCGACAGATCGGGCAGACTGGCAGGACCACCGAGGCACAGCCTGCTAGCGATGCCGGCGATGCAAGTGACGCCCAGATCGTCCTTCTGGAAGAGCGCATCGCTCACCTGGAGCAGCTACTGGAGGGACTTCAGGACTCGGTGTACCGCGAGTCGGAGCGGCAGAGCAAGCAGATCGCCGAGCTCGAGGCTCGGCTCGAGCCGGGAGCGCTCGGTGAGGCCATGAGCAAGGACGCTCGCGAACGCGGGCTGTAGGCGCGCTTCGACCGATGAGCTCGCGCGGGGAGATAGAGCTTTTCCGAGCCGATGTACGAGACTGCCACGATCAGGTGGCGCTACTGCGCGCCAAGCTGTACCGATGGGGTCTCGGATCCAACGCTCAGCTTCAGGGGCTCGAGCAGGAACTCGAGCACGCGGAGGAGCGGTTGCGCGACGCGACGGCCCAGGCCCGACACTCGACGGGGGCACCTGCCGGCCCGGCCGCCGCCCGCTCGCGGTAGTCGGATGCCGAGAGGCAATCCCCCGGGGACCCCAATCCCGGGGACCCGAGAGGCAATCCCGGGGACCCCAATCCCGGGGACCCGAGAGGCAATCCCGGGGACCCCAATCCCGGGGACCCGAGAGGCAATCCCGGGGACCGAGAGCAGCCACGCCGAGTTATCGCTGGTCGCCGGCCGCTGAGCCGTCGGGCTGGCTCAGAGGGTTTGCGGCGGCGAGCTTTCTCGAGCGCTTTCTAGCCTCCTTCTCCTGCCGGCGCTCGCGCAGTTTGCTTTCGCGGTTCAGTTTCGCCATCGTGGTCTTCTTCTTGCCGGTCGAGGCCATGAGTGTCCGTTCTTTTGTGGATCTCGAGCGCGTTGTTGTCGCGCAAGCCAGTTCGGGTGGAGCGCTCTGCTGCGGCGACGCGGTGCCGTGGTGCGGGCGCCGAGACTCGCCCTTGACCTTCGCAGAACTGCGGTGTCGGGTCGTGTCGCCTCATGGTCGTTAACGGCGACGGGAGGGCGGGCGCGTGCGCCCTCCCGTGCCTCATTAGGTCGGTAGGTCGGGCGACTCTACAGCGCCCGGACGTTCGCGGCCGCTGGGCCCTTGGGGCCCCGCTCGGCGTCGTAGCTCACCTTCGCGCCCTCGGCCAGCGACTTGAAGCCGTCGCCTTGGATCGCGGTGTGGTGTACGAACAGCTCCTTGCCGGAGTCATCGGGTGTGATGAAACCAAAGCCCTTGTCGTCGCTGAACCACTTCACGGTTCCCGTTGCCATGTTGTTCCCTCCGGAATATGTGCACTGCGAGACGCGGAGGGTGCTGAAGCACAACAACTGCGAAAACGCGAGGCACTGCTTTGGTCGAAACGAAACGCCACGACCCGTAGTACCCAGTCTAGCCAGCCAAGCGGTACAGCCCCCGCGCCGAGCGGGTCGCTCTGGTTAGTGGAGGTCCGGACCTGCTAAGGTGAAGTTCGCTCGGTGAGCCAAGCTCTTCTCGCTTTCGGGGCAACTTTCACTCAGAAGGGCAGAGAGGCCGTCGGCGATGGCTACCGTGACAATGCTCGCGGGTTGCGAGCGTCGGCGCGGGACAGCCTGAAATTTCTCAGGCTTCTATCGAAAGGGGTCGGTCATGACCCAAGTTGGCTGTCCCAGCTGCCGGTTGCGGTTCGCCGCCGCCGAGGCGGCTTACCTCGTTGCCTGCCCGGAGTGCGGTCGGCCGCCGAAGGCGATCGCGGGCGCAGACAGCGTCGTCGGGTTTAGGCTCTTCGTCCCGGAGGACGCGCCCCGAGACCTGCCTGAGGCGGTCGCGGTTTCGATTCGGATCCAAGATCCGGATGCAGGACGGTTGTGACCGACGTATATCTGCGCATCCTCGGGACGGCACTGCCGACGCCTGGGGCGCATCCGCTGAGCGCGAGCGCTCGCTTCCGGTAGAGGTCACCCGAGTTCCTCGTTGGCCGCCCTGATCGCGCCGCAGGCTGAGGTATTCGCTGCCAGCTCGCTGCTGGTGGCAGGCTCGATCAGAGCGCACCCGTTTGCACCCCAGCCCGCTCGCTCGACTAGCCGGACAGCACGAGCGACGTCAGGCTAACCGTGTAGGCGGCTGATGGGTACGGTCACTCCGTGAGTGTCAGCTCGTGACGGTCAGTTTGCAGTGTCAGGGACACGGTCACCGGAATGGATCTTTCCCGGTGCGGAAAACCACTGATGTGCCCGCCGGGAACGACCGGATGTCCGCGGCTCCCTGAACCGTTTGGATGGGCTCAAACTCTCAAGGAGCCTGCCATGACAATCCACCCGAAAAGCCAGAAGGACCTCATGTTGGCACCGGTCGCGGTCGAGATCGACCGCAACCTCCAACGCCTCCGCGACGGCTCGACGAACGACGTGCTCGCCGAGCTCGAGCTCGAGCTCGATCGGCCGGCGATGTGCCCCGAGCCCGGCGAGCGTGCCGAGCTTGTTCTCCGCCAGGCCCTCCGGGATGTCGACCTCCACGGCTGGACGGCGACGCTCAGCGACGACGCATCGCGCGTCCACCTCGATGGCGGCTCGGTCTCGCTCGATCTCGGCTTGAGCGCCGCGATCACGAGCTACATCACCGCGGGTGCGGGGGTCACGCCGGCGTGAGTTGTGCGCTGGTCCGCGTCGGACCCGCCAGTCACCGTCGGACTTTCTGCGAACACGCCTGAGCTGGTCGGTCCTCAGCGCGACTGCCTGGGTCGCCGTGGCGAAACCGGCCTGCTATTCCCCGACGGCCCCGAAGCGCGGGTGGGGTCACTCAGCTCCCACGCTGGTGGACGCTCGGGGTCGTGGCCCCAGTGCTCCTTGCGCCACTCATCCTTGATGTATCGCTTGGCCTGGTCGGCGTCCTCTTCGAACGCTTTCATCGCGCGCTCCATCTCCCGTTCCTCGGCGGCCATCTCGCCCAATCTCCGACGGATCGCGAGTTGTCCGTCAATCTCCTCATCGCGCAGATGGGCTCTGTCCTCGCGCGGAACCATTGAAGAAATCATCGCCCGAGCCTCATCAGCCGGCCTGGGTTACGCCCAGCCCGAGGCGAGCACACCGATGACGTCGAGAGTCGAGAGGACTCCCGTCGGGCGCTGCGTCTCCGGGTCGACGACAACGAGGTGACTGACGCCGCGCGTCAGCATGAGCTCCCCGGCGCTGGTCAGGCTTGTGGTTGGATCGACGCTGACGAGAGGCTCTACAGCCAGTGCTCCGGCGATCTCCGCCGGCCCGACTCGGATGCCGGCGCGCATCACATCGAGGTCGGAGATCAGGCCCCAGACCAACCGCTCGGCCTCACCTTCATGAGCGATCCCCATCACCGCGATGCAGTGCACGCGGTGGGTTGCCATAACGCGAGCGACCTCGGGCAGCGTCGCGCTGGCGGGACACGACACGATCCCCGCATGCATTGCATCAGCCACGGTGGCACGCGCAAGGGAGCGCCTCGAGTAACTGCCATCGGTCGTCTGAACGGTGCTGTCGGGCATCGCGACCCTCCTTCTGACTTGCCGATCCCACGCTAGAGCCGGGAGGACGGCTTGTAATCCGGCGGGGGCCGAATCAATGCTGTGGCTTTCCCACAATCTCATGTCACGTTCCCGATGCTTCGGCCGGGAACAGCGGCTGAACCCATCAGTATCTTTCCGCAACCGTGGAGGCGGCCGCCCCGGATGGCTCCGCGTAGTGCCCGTGGGACAGTGGTTCCGTGCTTTCGCTGCCACGCGAGGAGGTCACATGGTCAACATCAGTCCCACCAAACGCCCACGAGCCGGCATGACCACCGTCGTCTCCGCAGCAAGCTCGCGCTCGAACCCCGGGACCTCCGCGAAGCCTGGTCGTCGAAGTCCTGACCCTAGACCTCCGGCGATCGCGCGCATAGCCGCCAAAGCCGCTCCCTGGACGACACGCTCCACCGAGCCTGGAGCGTCGCCTCGGTGCTGCCCCGGGCGGAGCTGTCGATGATCAGCCCGCGCACGGTGGAGCAGCGCTGCCAACCCGCCCGACGACGATGGCTCTGCGACTCCCGGCAGGGCGGGACGGACGTGGCTCCTCGGGCGCCTCGAGGTCGCCCATCGCGACGCGGAGCTGCTCGACCGCAAGCGCTAGGCGCTGCTGGCTGAGCAGACGCGCATCCGAGCCGAAGCCGAGCAGGCGCGGCGCGACTGGAACGATGCCGCGGCCCGGGTGGAGACCCGGACTTCCCGCGGGGGGATCGTCGACGGCGCCGGCCGGCTCGAGCTGCTCGCCCGCCACGTCCAGACCCGAGCTTCGTTGAAGCTGTCCTGGCAGAACTTCATGGGCGGCCCGCATTCCCCGCGCCGAGGCACGACGTCCCCGAGCCACCGGCGGTTTCGGCGCTCGGCGGCAGCTCTGCCGCCGTCCTGCTGGGCCGCGCGTGTTGCGAGGCCGCGCGCGCGGCCTCACGCCACGCGATCGCAGAGCGGGCCGAGTCTGAGCTTTCCGCCGAGCTCGGTCGCGCGGCGCGCCGGCTGCGCGCGCTGCGAGAGCGATGGATACCAGAACACGAGCAGGCGCTTGCCGCCCTCGACCTGGCGCTCGACGAAGGCGAGCGCGAGCAGGCCATTCGCGCACGCTGGCTTGTCGGGCGCAGCCCCGGCGCCTAGCGTCGGGCGATCGTCGACTCCACGTTCGCTCCAAGCTCAGGAGGACCTTGTCACGAGCCTGCCGCACGTCCCGGCAACGAGCATCAGTGGGTCGCCCCCACGCTGGCGGGGACAACTACGGACCAAGAGCGCGAGCGTCGTCGAGGTAGGAAGATCGACGTGAGCCGGTCGTGCGCCAGGGTGGTGCGCGAGGAGAACGATCGATCAGCTGGGTGAGCGGGTGCGCCCGAAAAGCCGCGAGAATCCGCGCCAAGATCGCGCTACAATGTGAGTGTCAGAGCGTGAGTGTTCGCTAGGGAGCGACCGCCAAACCGGCCAGCGGCGAATCAGCCGCAAACCACGGCGCACTCACGCTCTTGGCGTAGGGGGATCTGGTGATAGTCACGGTGACGTTTACCCGCTGTTATCAGGTGACGCCAGAACCAGTCACCGACCGACACGAGACGCGCCATCCGCGCCGCACGGGTTTCAGCTGCGGCCTTGCTGAGCGGTTTGCGCTTGGCTGATCCGGCTCTTGCGCCCTCGAATCTCGTAGTAGAGGTGGAGGTTGAAGGCACGGAAGAACCGCCGATGCGGCAAGCGGCAACTGGTCTCCGGTCAGCCGTTCTTAGGCCAGGCGGGCGGCCAGCCGCGCCCGGTAGCTGTCCGCCCGACGCGGCTTCAGCGAGGCCGCCCACCCCAGGATCTCGTCCGCTCGGTCGTTGGACGGATCAGCGCCGGCGGACTCGTCGGCAAACATGGCCCCACCGTAAATGTGAGCCGCCGGTCCGCAATCCGTAGTTTGTCGCCGTGCCGGTGGGGGTCTGACCCGATGCTCGTCGCGCCGTACGCGTGCAGACTCACGCCGAGCGTCTGAGGAATGCCCAGGCCGAGCTCGAGCGGATGCGAGATCAGGTCGCCACTGGCCGGACAGCCGGCCCAGCGGCTGGCTCGGCTCGTGCGCTGCGAGAACGTCGAGCAGGCGATCGAGCAGACGGCGCGCCGGTCCGATCTGATCGAGCGGCGCCCCCGGGTGTCCGTGACGGCTACTGATGCACGCGTGTGGTTTTCGCCGATACCGGGCGCGCCTGACCGGACTAGCGTCGTAGTTGCCAACTCAGGAAAGGAGATGTCGCGATGACTGCTGAGAATGGCTCATTGACCCCGACGACCACCCGGTCCGAGGCGATCGTCGAGTTCCTCGAGGGCGAGGGCGTGGCCTACGAACTGATCGAGCACGAGGCCACTCTGAGCGCTGCGGCCGAGGCCCGCACCACGCACTACTCGTCGGACCAGGTCGCCAAGACGATCGTTCTCCACGACGGCAGCGCGTACGTGATCGCGGTGATTCCCGCCTCCCAGCGACTTGACCTGCACAAGTTCCGCGAGCTGCTCGGCGCTCCGCGCCGGCTGCATCTGGCCGGCGAGGATGAGATCGCGCACGATTTTCCGACCTTGGAGGTCGGCGCCGTGCCGCCGTTCGGGCCGATGGTGCCGGCGGCCGAGGTAGTCGACCGTGCGCTGCTCGAGCAGCCGCGGATTCTCTGCCCCGCCGGCGATCACCGGCACTCGGTGCTGGTCGATCCCCGGGATGTGGTGCGGATCACTGGCGCGAGCACCGCTTATATCTGCCAGGACTAGGTAGAGGAGTGGCCGCGTAGCGCGCGCCCGCGCGAGGGGACCGGGCGTCGGCTCGGCCGAGTTGCGGGAAAGCCGCAGCGGGTGGTGGAGATAAGCCCTACCGCCCGAGGTGCGCTTACCCGGATGGCGGAGGCCGGGTGCGATGGAAGACTGCGGCGCAGCCGACCATCGAGGAGAGAGTGTGATGACTGCCCAAGTCCTGACATCGGTACGTGAGCTCGATACCCGTGGGACCGACGGCACCCAGATTCGGCTGCTGTGGTGCCAGCACGATGGAACGCTGTGGGTCGCGGTGCTCAACACGCGAACCGGTGACGCCTTCTGTGTCGAGGTTCACGACGGCGAGCGACCGCTCGACGTCTTCCATCACCCGTACGCATACGCCGCGCACCACGGTGTCGAGATGTCCGCGCCCCGCGTCCCCGATCCGGAAGTGTCGATGGCCGCGTAGGAGGTGGCGCCGATCCGTGTTCAGGACAGCCACTCGCTGCGCCTGAAGGCGGGGGCGGTCCGGCTACGGTCTGGCGCGCTGCGTGTGCTTCTGATGAATCAGGACGCGGTCTTTGGACCGCGCGCGAACACTCAGTCGGTCTGCCGGCGCAGCGTGGCCGCACCGAGTACGAGCGCGCCCGCGGCGAACCCGAGCACGATCGCGATATCGGCGCTCACGGCGCCGCCGGCGCCGGCCTGTCGGGAGAGGTGGTGCATGCCGTCGACAGCGTAGGACAGGGGCAGCACGTCGGAGATCGCGTGCAGGACGGAAGGCATTCGGTCGCGCGCAACGAGCAGGCCACACAGCAGGAGCTGAGGCAGGATGGCGAGCGGGAAGAACTGCACGACCTGGAATTCGGTGCGAGCGAATGCGCTCGCGAGCAGACCGAGCCCGGTGCCGAGCAGCGCCACACACACCGCCAGGACGACCAGCAGCGCTACCGGGCCTTGCACCCGCAACCCGAGCGGACCGAGCGTCAGCGCGCACACGACGATCGCCTGTGTGGCCGCGAGCAGACCGAACGACAGCGCGTAGCCGCCGAGCAGCTCGAGCCGGCCAAGCGGGCTCGTGAGCAGCCGTTCGAGGGTGCCGGTCACGCGCTCGCGCAACAGCGCGATCGAGGTGACGAGGAACACTGTGGTCAACGGGAAGAACGCCAGCAGCGGGGCGCCGGCCTGATCGAACGCCGCCCGGTGATGGGAGTAGATCAGGCGCAGCAGCGTCTCAAGCACGCAGGGGACGAGCAGCATGAGCGCGATCGTGCGCGGGTCGTGGCGCAGTTGAAGCAACACCCGCCGCGCCGTCGCGAGTGTTCGGGCGGTGCTCATCGCTGCTCGATCAGTCGAATGAACGCCTCGTCCAGGTCGTCGGTCCCGGTGCGGGCGGACAGCTCGGCCGGGGTCAGCTGCGCGACGATCCGTCCCTCGCGCAGCAGGACGACCTCATCGCAATGACGAGCCTCGTCGAGCACATGACTCGAGACCAGCAGCGCGGATCCCTCGCCGGCGAGCTCACCGAATAGCCGCCAGAGGTCACGCCGGAGCAGCGGATCGAGCCCGACCGTGGGTTCGTCGAGGACCAGCAGCCGCGGGCGCCCCACCAACGCGGCGGCGAGCGAAACGCGCGCCCGCTGTCCGCCGGAGAGGTTGCGCACGAGCTGGTTGGCATGGGAGCCGAGCTGCACACGCTCGAGGACGTCACCGATCTCGTTGCCGCGAATCTGCGCGAAGTAGCGCACGTTCTCGGCCACCGTCAGATCCTCATACACCGACGGTGACTGGGTCATGTACCCCAGCGCACGGCGTACGGCCATGCTTCCGGGCGGCTCTCCCAGCACCGTGACCGTCCCCTGCACTCTCGACTGGACACCGACGATCGCGCGGATCAGCGTCGACTTGCCGCTGCCGCTGGGGCCGAACAGGCCCGTAACCCTGCCCGCCAAGAACGACGCGGAAACGCCGCTCAGGACCGTGCGTCCTCCCCGCTCGACGGTCAGCCGGTCGATCTGGACCGCCGTCACCGCTCGGGTGTGCGGCATCGCCCACACCCTACTCCGCCCCCGGCGACGGAGGCCGCGCCACACGATCGAGCTACGTACTTCCACGGACCCGCGGCCGGTTCGACGAGACCGGGTGACGCCGCGATCGGTGACACTATCGAGGCGATGTCAGACTCCATCTGCCGCCGCTGTCGAAGACTGCCTCGCTCGCGAGGCTCGCGCCCAATCGCACCGAATCCAAGAGCACAGGAGAAGCCGCGATGATCTTGATCGCCTACGACGGCTCGGCTGATGCGGGGGCAGCGATCGATCGCGCCGGCGAACTGCTGAAGGGCCAGCCCGCGACGGTGCTCACAGTGTGGGAACGGTTCATCGACGTCGCCGCCCGCGCCGGCGCTGGCGTGCCGATGGTTGACGTCGACTACGAGCGTCTCGATCGGTCCTCCGAGGATCAGGCGCGTCGGCAGGCCAGCGAGGGCGTCGAACGCGCGGTCCGCGCCGGCCTGAACGCGCAGGCGCGCACCAGCGTCCGGGAGAATTCGATCGCGGACACGATCATGGCCCAGGCGGCCGACGTGGGAGCGAACGTGATTGTGATGGGCACGCGAGGCCTGACCGGTCTCAAATCGCTTTTGCTGGGAAGCGTTTCGCACCACGTGCTCCAGCACGCGGACCGACCGGTGATCGTGGTGCCCTCGCCGGAAGTCGCCGCCGAGCGTGCGGCCCACCGGCGGTAGCGGCCGGTCGCAGACGTAGCTGCCGCCGAGCGAGCGCGAGGCCGAGTGGATCGAGGAGTGAGGAGGGGTGCCGCGAGGTTGCCGATCAGCCCGGTGATGTGGAAGAACGGCGCGACGCCGAACGTGACGTCCTCCTCCGTCAATCCGATCCAGTCACGGTAGGCCTGCGCGTTGACGACGACGCCCTGGAGGACGTCGTGGGTGGCAGGCACGTGCTGAGCGACCCCGTCCGCCCGGCCGACACCACACAAGTGGCGGGCGTGTTGGCTGCGTGCGCGCCACCGCGCGCCGGTGGTGGCGCAGGGCGGCGACACGGGACTGGTCGGCACCGGAACCACCTTGGCCGCGCTTCAGGCCGCCGCGCGCGCTTCCTCGACATTCCTGGCAGACTTCCGTGACCTTCTCGACCTGGCCGCCGTGGCACTCCAGAAAGCACGAGAACTCCTGCACCGTGCGCTGATCTCGACCCTCGGTCACGTACACCGCGCGGCGCTCGTCCAGATCGGCGAACACCGACACGTAATCCTGCCCCGCTTGGCCGAGGTCTCATCGATCCCCGCCCGCTCCAGCCCCGACAGATCCTGCGCCTCGACCGCATCGTCGACATAGCGGTGCACGATCCGCCAGATCCGCATGTCGCTCTCGCCGATCAGCGCGGCGACCGCCGCGACCGGCATCTCCTTGACCAGCGCCATCACCAGCGCCTCGAACAGCAGCATGAACCCCGAGCGCTCCCGCGCCCACGGCACCTCGACCTGCTTGACATCGCGCTCGGGACAGATCACGCGCGGCACCCGCGCGGTCAGATACGCGTCGTGCTCGAAGAAGCCCAGATGCCGCCAGGTCTTCTGCTCGGTGTCGTGGACCGGGCACCCCTCCCGGCCACACTCCGGGCGCAGGCCGCTCCTGCTTTGAGCGTGCATGTTTGCAGCCAGACGGCCGCGAGCAAGCGATTCGGACCGCCGCGCTGTCCGTGCCGGACGCTAGCGAGATCCCGAGCCGGCATAAACGGAGACAGCGATGTGATTCCTCACGGCGCGCCTACGGCTGCTCTTTGCCTCGGGAGGCGACGTGGGTCTAGAACGGCTTGATGGGCGAATGTGATCTTGACTGCGGGCTTGACTGCCACCGCTTCATACCCCGCTGAGCCGAGGCAGGCGATGAGCTTCCGCGCCTGCCTCATCGAGCCGTTGTGGTGGAGGCATACTGCGAGAACCTTGATCCCGAGGGCACGAAGGTCCAATGCGGGTAGCAGCTCGTACTCAGTCCCCTCGGTATCCATCTTGAGTAAGTCAATCTGCTGATCGCCGAGCTCTGCCATCAGCGACGACAGCGACCGGCCCGGAAACTCGTACCAGCGGTTGGCGTCGAATAGACCTGCGGCTGAGACGGCCCTTGCCCCGGGATGATGAGTTTGCTGCATTCGGATCGGACCGTCGCGCTCGGCGAGCGCAAGTCGATGGACCGAGAACCTCGGCTCATCACGCATCTCCTTGGCGACGAAATCGACGAAGGACTGCACGGGTTCGACCGACCGTACTCGCACGTCGAAGAGACGTATCAGCTCAGCATCGAAGCTGACGTCCCCGCCCGCACCAATGCTGTAGCAGATCCAGCCCGGCCTGATCACCGCGGCGGGAACGATCCAACCACCATACGCGGTGCCGAGATGGACCGGGGAACCGGCGTTCGTTACCGCCATGGCCTCCAGTCGGTGCTCGAACCAGCGACGGCTAACCGCACTCCTGATCTTCGCGGGCTTCAGATTCGACACCCGCAGATACCTCCTCCGCCATACCGACCCGAAGAGATCTGTCCTAGCCTGCGTCGCATCCAAGCCGTTACATTCGCCGGTCATGGCCAGATTTTAACTACGACTCCGCAGGAGGCGAATCTCTTCCCTCGTATCGCAAAGGATTCCCGGGCTAACCTATGTCCAACCTGGTGAGAATCTTCTTAGTACCCCGCTCCCGATCCACATCGTCCCTGTCGCGGCAAGCTGATCGAAATAGGGGAGTTGAGCCGTCGGGTCAAAGGAGCAGCTCGCGCCGCAATAGCCGTGGACGAGGAACGCGGGACTGGCCCCGAGTTGCGATCGCGGCTTGCTGCTGGCCCATAGGAGGGTTCGCGACGTCCGCTTTCACTTGCTGAGCGCTAACGGGGCTCCGCCCCAGCCCGACGAGGCGTGTTTGCCGGTGGCCCGTGGCTGCGGTGGGGTGGGCGGCGGCTGGTTAGACGACCCCGCTGGCTGGTGCGTGGTGTGTAGGCTCCGGTCGCGGGTCGCTCGGGGCGGCTGGCCGTCCCGGTCATGAGCCGCGCAGTGCGGTAGGTGCCCCTGCGGTGCCGCCGAAACTGCCGCTCTTGTGTTTGCTACTCAGGAGTTCGTGGCTAACGGTGGAGGGCGGCCGTCAGCTCGGCGCCGCCGGACTGCTGCATCGCCGGGGCGGACGGGCAGCCTCGCCGGTGTCGGTAAGCGTGGCTGTTGGCGTTCCATTGCTGTTATGTTGACCTCAACATAATCCCAATGATCGAACTGCGGCAGGTTGGATTTGGTCAGAGGCGATGGTGCGACGCTGAGGGCGCAGTCCGGTAGGTTTGGGGTCGTGGCGACAGGTGAGAAGCCGGATGTCGTGGTGCCGTCCGATCAGGCGCCGTCGTATCAGCTCGAGATCGAGGACATCGTGGTCGGAGACGGTGATGAGGCCGTCTCGGGGCGCGTCGTCGAGGTGCATTACGTCGGCGTCTCATGGAAGACCGGGCAGCAGTTCGACGCGTCTTGGGACCGTGGCAGCACCTTCAAGTTCGGTCTGGGTAAGGGCCAGGTCATCGCTGGCTGGGATCAAGGTGTGGCCGGAATGAGGGTCGGCGGTCGTCGGCGGATCACGATCCCGCCGATGCTTGCGTACGGCAAGCGCGGCGCTGGCCGGGCGATCGGACCGGACGAGACCCTCGTCTTCGTCGTGGACCTAATCAGTGTTCGCTGACGCGGCGCTCCTGGGCGAAGATCCGCCGGCTGCCGACGCGACGTCCCCAGGTCGCGGCCGCAGATCAAAACCAACACTCGAGGTTGATGCTCGGTCGCCGCTGCTGACGGCGCCTCGCGAGTGTCGCTTGTCGAGCAACGGGAAGCCGCGCTCTTGCTGGACCCACCGCTTCCTCCGGGCGCATAATATGGCTACTGTTGACCGATTCGACCGTGCGAGGCGTGGGTGCATTCTGGTCTGCGGCGGGTTAGTGGTCGACCGGACACGACCCCACGGATGAGTCCTTGACCAATACCGGCCGAGAGCCGTCAGAGGTGTTCCGGCACCGCGTCGAGACGGATGGACGCGTGCTCACGGTGTACGAGGCGGGTGCACCTGATGATCCAGTCATCCTTTTCGCATAGCGGCACCCCGTTCGCCGGACCGCCACTGAAGGCGTTGGTCGAGGATGCCCGGGTGCGAGGCGCTCGGCTGATCTACTATGACCTCCCGGGCTACTGCGATTCGACAGCGGGCCCGGGGAGGAGCGTCGGTGATGCCGCCGGCGATTGCGCGGCGATCATGGACGCGCTCGGCGTGGAGCGCTTCGTGACCTGGGGCATCTCTGGAGGGGGTCCGCACGCGTTGGCGTGTGCGGCCCTACTCGCTGAGCGGGTCGCTGCTGTGGCGTCACTGGCAGGTGGGGCTCCGTTCGACGCTGAGGGGCTGAACTATCTCCGGGGGATGGCTGCCGAGGACTTCGTCTCGATCGGTCTGAGGCGCGGTGATCGCATTCGTCGGAGGCTGTCGCACAAATGCCGGGCGTTGTGGTCAGCTCACAAGGTCGCGATTCGCTGTGCCTGAAGTCAAGGTCTGACCAAGCGAACTTTGGCGATCCACCCCTCATTTTTGTGGGGTAGATCGCCAAAGTTCGGACAGCGCCTCCGTGACGCGCCCGCTGTGTTATGACCTCGACACAACAAATCGCGCTGTTGCCCGGTTGTGCGACAGCCTCGTCGGGGAGCGGTCGTCCGGCGGCTGCACGCCGGGCTCTCCCTTCTGGGCGCAAGCACGAGCGACGAACTACTCGGCGCGGCCGAGATCCGCACGCCCGCTTTTCTGCAAAGCGCTCGCGCGCGAGGGATAGTGCCGTCGTGGCCGGGAAGTCGCATTCGGTGGCCGATGTCGACCTTCCTTTCCGCGCTTTGCAGGGCGCTTGTGGTGCTCGGCGACGTGCTCGTCGGCGAGGGAAAGCAGGACACGCCGACTTCCGCGACCGCAACCGCACGCCAGCTCAGCCAGGCTGCTGTCGCTCTACGCCTGTAGCGGTCGCGCCGCACGGGTTGCCGCTTTGCTTGGCGATCGGTAGCCGCCCCTGCTGTCTCAACGGCGGTTGGCGGCCCTGCCGGCGGGCGTTTATTCCGCGCTGCGGGCATCATGACCGCCGCGTTGATGGGGCGATGCGACCGTGCTCGACGGCGCGATCCGTGTGCTCGCATCCGTTCCAGAGCATCAGTCTCGCATTGGCCGGATCGAGGCGAGTCCGCCATTGCAAAGTAGCCGGGACCGGCAACTCTTAGCCGAGGGCATCGGAGTGGCGCTTTCTGGTACGAGGCCGCTTTGCTCGCGGCGGACTGCTCTGCTAGCTGCTCTTGCCACCGGCGGAACGGAACACCTGCTCAGGCTGGGTGTGGCGTTGCTTGGGGCGCTCCGGCTCTGCGCTCGGCGAGCAGACTCCCGAGCAGCATGACGATCACGGCGATCGCCACGCCGATCATCGTGTAGAGGACCCGGTCTCCCTCGGTACTGTAGTTGGAGGGGTGGGGAAGTCTACGGCGAGCAGCACGCCCGCGGCGATCGCGGCGGTGTAGAGCGCGTAGTTCCAGAATCGAATGGCCGCCCCGTGCAAGAAGAAGACGACCACGACCACTTCGAGTGCATGCCTGATCGAGATCAATTTGAGCCCGTGTTCGCTGGCGGGTATGAGCAGCAGCAGCACAGCCGCGGCTGCGCCGATCAGCGCGCCTGCCAGGCGCTGCGCGGCCACCACGGTGGTTTGGTCCAGGCTGGGTTTCATCGCCACGATGGCCGCGATCGGCGTCCAGTCGGCATGGGACAGGTGTGCGCCAAACGCGATCGCGGTGGCGCCCGCGATGCCGAGAGCGCGGAGAACCGCAAACGCGATCAGCGGCGGGGTCAGTTTCCGCGGCGAGGTGTCACCGGGAAGCTCCGCGATCGGTTCTGGCCGGGTCTTGCGCCCGTCTATCAACCACCCTATGAACGTGAGAGCGATCCACAGCGCCGTCCCCCCGACCCAGGCGAGCACCTGAGCCCAGGTGTGACTGGTGACGTGGGCGTTGTGGTGGTTGGACCCTAGAACGAGGGCGATGATGAACCCGATGTTCAGGAGCATGGCGGCAATGAACCTGTGCACGCCGAACTTGATCGCCAACCCGGCCACCAGCGTGACAACGAAAGCTGCGAGCACCAGCCAGCCCCAGCCGCTCGTGGCGATCCCAAACCCAAGCGCGGTCATCGCCGCGCCGGCCAGCCCGAACACGGCGATGCGCGACGCGCGGTACCCGTAGGAGCCTCCAGGGTCGGCCACACCCGCGAACAGCACGCCGAACACCGCGCTGAGCAGGTATTGCTCCTTCCCGATCGCGAGCAGGACGACAATCGGCACCAGCGCGACGTCCAGGAACATCACCCCTCGCGCCCATTTGAGCCCCTGAGGGTTGAGTGCAAACACCTTCGACAGAAAGCTCATCACCTTTCCGTGCTGAGCCGGCTGCTTTGCTGGCTCGCTCGCGTTGGCTGTGGTCATGATCTCTCTCCCCGGTTCGGACGGTCTGCCGCGCTTCCCGCGTCGCCGACTCCCGAAACCCCTCGGGACACTCTCACGCTCGGCTCTGCCGGGCATCCTCCGATTAGCCCGAATCGCCCGCAACCGCGGGCCGGTCTATCTCACCCAAGAAGAGCCACACGCGCCCCAGAGCGCAAGCGACCGCCCCTATGACCGGACGGCCGCGCAGATCGTCGCAAGGAGTCGTTCCGGCGGTTCGCCAGGGCGCGTGTCGGGCTGGGCGACTGCGCCGCGCGTCGCGTTGCCCGCCCACGGCCACTCGGTTGACCGAGCCGAATCTGCGATCCGTGCTGTGCCTTGGATGACCGGGGCGGGCGGGCGCCGGCTGAGGTGCGCCCGCATCACCCGATACAGATGACGTCAGGATGCAACGCGCGAGGGATAGTTGAGTTGCGCGTCGACCGGCGTGCGACCGGTTCCTGCTTGTGCAGGTTGGCTACCGCAACGAATAAGCCCAGTCAGAGCAGATGTCAGGACAGTTGAGTCTGGCCCGGGCGGTTTGAAAGGAGCGTCCGACAGTGGGGATGGGCTGTGTCTCTCGGCGAGTTCTCGTTTGCCCTGCACGGCGACCGCTTCGTGGTCGCCGAAACTGCGAAGATCGGAAGCTTCGACGAGCTGCGCACGCTGTTGCACACAGGGAAGTCCTAGGCGACGACGTGGCTCGCGGGCTCAGCGCTCTGGATCGGGTTCACCTCCATCCTCTGGCGGGCGCGCGATCGCAAACCACGCCCCAAGGCCGTCCCGGAGATCCCAGGAGACATCTCGCCGAGGAAGCAGACCCGGCCGATCATTCTGTTGGCGGTGATCCGGGCGATCGCCGTCGCGATCTTCTGACTGCATCTGCCGAACGCCGACTGGATGCCGATCGCGACGCTGGTGGCGATGAACCAAGCCTTGCACAATCCACGCCAGTGGCCGAGCAGCGCGTCGCCGGCGCGCTCATCGGCGCTCTGGTCGCCGCCCTCGTCCTGCTGACGGTCCCCAACAAGCCCGTGCTCGACGTGACCGTCATCGTCCTGTTCGCGTTGGCGACGGCCATTCGTGGCGTCAACTACGCCTTCTACATCGCCGCGATGGCTCGCGGTGTCCTGATCGGAATCGACATCCCCCACCCGACTGACTTCAGTCACGAGGCGCTCCGCGTGCTCTACACGTTTCTGGGCGTCGGACTCGCCGTCCTAGTCATTGTCCTCGCGGACCAACTCCAGAAGCCCGGCGCCAAAGCGGCGCCGCAGCCAGCCTGACCCAGTCGGCATCGAGACCGCTGTGAATCCGCCAACCCATTCGAGGCCAAACATGCGCGCCCTAGAAGAGCGTGTCGACGCTCCGGACGTCGACGTTCCGGGTGAACGGGGCAGCAGGCCATGAATCGCGAGCGCTGGATGGCCCTCTTCTTCGCGCTCGGCTCGACGTGCTTCTTGATCGGCCCGTTTCCCGGCTACGCGCAGCTCGTCGGCGCCAACGCCGACGCGGCCACCTTCTTCATCGGCTCGATCCTGTTCACCACCGGCGGGGCGCTACAGACCTGGATCGCGTTCCCTGAGCGCCATTCCCTGCATACCGGGCCGGCGGCGTGGCGGGCCGCCACGATCCAATCCGCCGGCACCCTGTTCTTCAACGTCACGACCTACCAGGCGCTGCACACCTCCCTGACTAACTCCCACTACGACAGGCTCGTCTGGCGCCCAGACGCGTTCGGCTCGATCTGCTTCCTGATCTCAGGCGCGATCGCGTACCGCGCCTCGGCGCGACACGGCTGGCTACCCACACGCGGCCATCAAGGCTGGTGGGAACCGTCGATCAACCTGCTCGGCTGCATCTTCTTCGGCATCTCGGCCATCGCCGGCTACCTCGTCCCGTCAACCGGCTCGCTGCTCAACCTGGCCTGGGCGAACTGGAACACTGCGCTGGGAGCCGCGTGCTTCTTGACCTGCGCGCTAGCGACGCTCCGGACCGGCCGCACCCTCAAGTCGCCGCGCCTGCGGCGCCTGCACAAACTCGAACAAGCGATCAAACACGACGCTGAGCGGATCGCGTGAGCCGATTGAGAACACCGAGTCGCGCACCCCAGCACGTCGCCGCGAGCAACCCCACATCAAGACAGGAGCGCAGCACATGGGCAACGTGTTCGTGTTCTCCCTGACTTCGGCGTTAAACCCGAGCTTGCTGGCCGCCGTGACGGTCATGCTCACACTGCCCAGCCCAAAGCGGCTCCTGCTCGGCTACCTGGTCGGCGCGGTTCTGACGAGCGTCACCTGCGGCCTCCTACTTGTCTTCCTATGGCCCGGTTCGAGCACAGCCAGCACAGCCAAACACACCGTCAACCCGATCATCGACCTCACGCTCGGCACCCTCATCCTGCTGCTCGTCATCCGGATCGCGGCCCGCAGCGACCATCGCTCGAGTAGCCGGGACGGTTGGCCGGCCAGGGTCCGGTCCTCCGGAAGGTCGCGCCGTCGACTGCTTGCCGATCGATCAGCAGCCTGACTAACGCCACTGAGGAGCCTCTCCGAGGGGCTGACTCGCGCGCTCCGGGTCAAGCGTCGGCGCTGAGCAGCTCCATGATTCTCGAGGTCGCAGAGAGGACGCGGGCGGTCCCGACGATTGGTGCGAGTGCCGGCGTCGTATGAAGAAGTTCGTCGGCCCGGGTCGCGAGGTCGGGCGGTAGGTCAGATTCACCAGTCATCAAAATCATCTCCTTGCCATCGGGGTGTAGAGGGTAGTCGGGAGCAATGGAGTCAGCGACGGGGGGCGACCGGCAGCCCCGGCTACAGCGAGGACGCGAGGATCGTGACCCCGGTCAGAACCGCCAGCCCGTCGCTCGCCGCCGCTCAGGAGCCGCCGGCGGACCGCTCGTTGTGTAAGCGCGCGGGGTCGCCCGTACACGGTTAGCGGTGGCGTCGCGTAAGCCTGTGAGCGGCGCGCTCGAGCCGACCGTCAATCTCGCGCGAGCGCTGAACGAGCGCCCGGCGCCGGTGATCGGTGATCAGGTGGGCCACCGCCACGTCCACCCACGACAGCACCCGTTGGACTAGGCGGACACCACGCGTTCTACCTTCGAGCTTGACCGGTTTGTGGCCGTTCATCGACTCCGGCGGGCTACTCATCTCGCGCTGAGCGCTCCGGCCGGCTGGAGCTGTGTTGCGGTGGCTGCGCTTCACCCGAAGAGGGGCGGGCCGAAGACCGCTTCGAGACAGCGACGGTCATAGCCTACTCGACAGAATCCGTGGATGAGCGCCCACGATCTCTGAGGGGGCGGGTAAAAGCTGTGATCGGGAGTTACCAGTGTGACCGGTCGCCATGGCTGAGTGTCTTATGTTCGGGTCTGCAGATCGCTCTGCCTTCACCCAGATCGGGCGATGTGCCCCTCCGGCTGGAGTTGTCCTAGCAAGCCTCCGACTGCGCCACTCGTTGCGTCCACAGGGACGGATAGCCGCCACACATCGAGAGCGCATCGCTGGCCGGGCGTTGCCTCACGGCAGCCAGCGACCGGCGCCGGGAGCGAGTCTGGGCTCCCGGTTCGTCGGCTCGGAATGGGCCGGTTCTGCAGAACGCACACGGCGTTTCCGGGACAGCCGGCCCGGACCTCTTGATGTCCCAGGCCGCACGATGGTTTGTGGTGCTTGCGACGCTGCCGGTGTCGACTAAACGACCGGCGAGACAATCCTCGAGTTTGAGGGCTGCTGGAGGGAGCGCGGGATCCTCTTGGCGGCCTCGCACAAACCGGGCGTTGACCTTCGAGGCGCGCCGGCGCGCGAGCGGCCAAGTCCCGTCATCCGATTCGGGTGACGGCCGAAAGGCTGAGCGTTGGCAAGATCAGCATGGATCGTTATGCCCATCGACTACACAACGAGCCTCCAGCCTCCAGCCTCCGGGTCGCTCGCTGGGGTAGGTGGTCGAGGCACGAGCTGGGTACCGGAGACGGCGGGTAGTGCGACAGGCGTGGCCGCCGATCGCGTGCGCGACAGCTCGACGCTGCGCCTCATTCCGAACAGTGGGTTGAGCGACCCTCCTATTCATGCGGCCATGCGGTCGGCACTCGAGAGCGACTGGGCGAGGAGATTCATCGACATCTCGTTCGTGAGCGGGTCGTTCGACAGCTTCATGACACGGGCGGCAGCGAGCGACGCATTGTTGTGGCCCGCGGATGGGATCGCGCAGAGTCCGGGGGCCGGGGCGGCGTTCTCGCAGCGGTGTCTCGGGTTTGCTGATCAGCTCGGCGGCTGTGTCGGGTACCACTCATGCCGGGCTGACCATTGCGTCGAGCGCACGGCTCGGCGGCGCGCGCGTCGCCGGACCGACGCGACGGCGACAAGGACCGGCGTGCGAGGACGATGAGCAGCGGCGCCGGATCGCTCGAAAGCGGATCGACGGTCCAGACCGTGCCCGGGGAGGATGCGCGTTTTGTGGGCATTGTCACGCGCGCGTTTTCCTGGGTGCTGGACGCGGTGGCCATCAACGTGGTCGCGATTGCCACGGGGCTTGGCGCTGAATTGGTCTTGTCGATCTTTCCCATCTCGCGCAATCTCGCATCGGTGCTCAAACCGATCGCCGGGGTCGCCTACCTCGTCTGGGCCGGGCTCTACTTTGTGGTGTTCTGGTCGTGGACCGGACAAACGCTGGGCGCTCGGACGATGCAGATTCGGTTGGTGTCGGCGAATGGCGGGAGGGTCAAGCCGGCGCGGGCTGTGGTGCGCTGGGTTGGCATGAACCTGGCTATGTTGCCGCTGTTCGCCGGTTTTGCCCCGATCCTATTCGAGCGCCGTGGATTCCCGGACTGGCTTGCCCGCACCGAGGTGATCAACGCGCCGCAGCTTTCCATGGCACAGGCGGGACGGGCGACACTCCGCACGGCACGCGAGGATCAGCGCCGCAGTCCTCCCGCGATCGCACCCGGATCCGAACGCAACGCATCCGTTTCGGGGGATGGTGCGGGCTCGCGCCGTGGAACGCGCGATGGTTCGGGCTACACCCCTGGTGACTGATACCGCTCTCGATGTTCGACCGCTTCCGACGTGCACTTCGCTCGGGCCTCTCCGGAGCACAACAAGAACCGTCTCCATCGCGGAGGGCCCATCGGGTAGCGACGCGCTGTGATTGGGCCGTCGTTCGACACCGACCGCCGATGCGCCCACGTGGCTATCGCGAGTGTCGGCGGCGCCATCGGTCGCGCCGGCGCGTGGTTGGCGGATCGGGGGCCTCGGTCTCGAGTCGGACGCCGAGGAGCTTGCCTTGCTCGAAGACGCGCTCGACCACGAACCACCCCTTGAGCTCGAGCTCGCCGACGACGACCGCGGGGAAGTCAATCCCACCTGCGCGTACGTAACTGCTCGAGCGTCATCGGCTGCCTGCCCGCCTGCCGTAGCTGCTCAAGCATCCGCAGTTGTTGGGTTTCGCGCACCGCCGCCGAACGGGCCGATGTCTCGGCCCGCTGCCGACGAAGCAGCCCTGGCCCACCCCTGGCCCACTCAGCAACGCCTGTGACGGCCTGAGCTTATGCCCCGTCCGTCGGGTCGGCCGGCTTGGCCGGCCGGACCGCGGCGGGCGAGCAGGAAGGAGCTCGAGAAAGACCCATTCAGCTTGCGCCGCCGGGCTTCGGTACGGATCCGGTCGATCTGATGGTTGTTGCCGTCCACCAACGCCACCCACCGATGCCGGTGATCGCCGTCCCGCCGCTCGGCCTCGTCAAAGATGTCGCAGACGACACTCGCGGCGTCATCGACGACGGACGCGGTCACCCACTTGTGCTTGGCCCTCGGCGGCTTGAGCGTCTTGTCATTAATGGGGGCGAGCACCTCGGCCGGCGTGCGCGGCGCCGGCTCGATCTCATACACGGCGCCGACCTCGGCGATCCGCTTGCGGCCCGACTTCTCCCCCTTGGACAGGCGGGTCTTGAGCTTCGGGGAAGCGCGCTTGGCGGCCCTGGCGGTCGCCTCTCTGAGCGCCTCTGCGCGCATCACGATCCCCTTGCCATCGCAGCAGAGCACCAGCACCTCGTCCTCGCCGCTCCCGGTCCTCCTCGGCTTCGGTCACGCGCTCGGCATAAAACGCATCGAAATCGACCGCGGCGCGCACCGCCAGCTCCTCGAGCTGCCGCTTACCCAAATCAAGCCCTGTCCGCTCGCGCACCTGCCCGGTAGCGTCCTCAAACGACCCCACCGCCGCCGCCCTCGCCGCCACGCGCCTGACCCCGTGCGAGGCGTGCTCGGCCGGCAGGTTCAACACCCCGTCGGCGACGTACAGGTTCTCCTCCCCGCGCGCCCGGTAGGCGAGCCGCCCGACCCTCACCTCCCCGAACATGCTTGACAGCCGACGGCGATAATCACACTCGACCGCAGGGCGCGGCACCTCGCGCGCGTCAACGACCGCGTCCAGACGCGACTCGCGCAAGGCACGCAGATCAACACGATCCTGCAGCAGCTGGCGCAAAAGCTCTCGCCCCTCCCGCTCGATCAAGCACTCAAGCTCCCCATGCTCAAGCTTATCCGCCTCGACAGTCGCGAGCTGCTCGACGATCTGCTCGAGCCGACCACGCGACCGGTCAAACCCATCGCCCCCCTCGGCCGGGCGATTCGTTGCGCGGGCATCACCTCCACCCCCCGCTTGCAGGACTTCATCGGCCGGCGCGTAAAGTTCGCGATAACGGGTGCCGGAGTCGGTGACCACGTGACCCACCTCTCGTGGTCGACGTTGATATCAGCAACACCGACTTCGGCGCCCCTCACCGCTTTTCCTGCCGCCTTTCACCCCCGCGCAGGCAACACCTCTCGCAAAACCTCAGGCTGTGACCAGTACCTCAGCCACGCATCCCCAAGAACTAAAGGCTCCCACGCCCCTCAGACCGAGCCGCACCCAACGCTTTCCTCGATCGCATTCACTGCCGGTATCGCCCTCTATGAACGAGGGCCCGCTGTCAAGTCCCTCGCGTGATGTTGTCAGAGGGCTGGCAACATCTCATTGCTATATGCCGGGTGATCGCTGTCGTGTCAAGCGCCTGAGCAAGCTCACTGAGGTGAACCGTTAGGCTCATGGCGCTTGACACGACAGTGTGAACCTGGCAGGACGTTGTCACGGTGCGCGTGCGGGTTGACAGGTGGGAGCGGTGCTCATCGCTCTATCGCTTCATCCGACCTCGAGGACTTGGTGTGATCGGTGCTCGCTCCGGTGGCGCATCTCAAAAATGGACTGTCAGGCAGTCAGGGCGATAATGGCGCCTGCCGGAGTGAAGGGCGTGAACGGTTGGTCGCGGGTCAGCATGTACCAGATCGCCTCGGTCAGCTTTCTGGCGAGCTCGATTTGCGCGACCTTCGCGCCGCGCTGGCGACCGAGGCGACGCTTGGTGCGCTGGTAGCGCTCCTTGTAGAGCGGGTGCGAGGACGCGGCAATCCCCGCTTCCATCAGTCCCCAGCGCAAGTATCTCGGGCCGTGCTTGGAGAGCGGGCCGCGTCGGTCCATCTCCCCGGACTGGTTCACGCGCGGGCACAGGCCGGTGTACCCTTTCCCCGAGCCGTGGCGCGGTCACGTGCAGGCAAGCCTCGAGCTGATCGACGATCTCGAGCGGCGGATCGATCAGATCGAGCGCTGGCTGCGATGCTCGGGAGCCGATCATCGCTACATCCCGTTGTTGATGAGCGCTCCGGGGATCGACTGGGTCACCGGGTTCAACGATCGCCTCAGAGATCGGCGAGATCAATCGGTTCTCCTCGCCGGTCAAGCTGACCCCGTCCGACGCAGATACATACCTAGCGCTTATACACGATCTCCCGGCTAACTCACCTCTTTCTTCAAAAAGCGTGTATCGAGGCGTTTTCGTGCTCAGAGACCATCAAAATCGCTCTGAGCAGGGATTTCACCCGCCGCGACTCCCAGAAATCCGCATCAACTGCGGAACTCGGGTCACAGGCGCGGGGCGTTTCCAAGGGCTGCGGCCACGGCGAAGGTGTCGAGGCCGAGCCGGAGTACGAGCCGATTAGCTTTGCGGTTTACCCGCTGAGCGTAGGCTCGGGCCCTGATGCGGGACGCGACGCCGGACTCGGGTGCCTTGGCTCAGCCGGAGAGCCCGGCGACCCATTCGGTCGCGTCCGCGAACTGGACTCGCTGCACTGCCAGATACGCGCGAATCCAATCGGCGAAGCGACACGTTTTCGCCGGTTCACACATCGCGCCGCTGGAACAGCACAAGCGTGCCGGCCGCGACGATCACGGCGTACACGGTGAGCGTCACGAGCGCGTGCGCGTAGGAAGCTGAGCTCGTTCCGCCATGGGCGAGCGCGCTGAGCAGCTGGCCCGGCAGCCAACGGTCGCCGTTGCTCCACAGGGCGTTGATGATCGCTTCGCCTGGCAGCACGTAGGCGACGCCGAGCGCGATCGCGACCGCGGGGGAGCGGAGCACGATCGCCAGCGCGGTGCCAAGGACGCCGTAGCCGACGCAGGCAAGGAAGACGTGAACGATCGATTGGAAGAGGTCGTTCAGTCCGGTGCTGCTCGTCCACGTCGATGTGCTGATGCCCTTTCCGGGCGCGAGCGCGAACGCCACGCCCGTCGCGACGGCGATCGCAAGCAGCACGGCGAGACCGATGAACGCGGCGAGCGCTAGGAACTTGCCCGACAACAGCTGCGCTCGGCGGGGTTGGCGGACCAACAGATTGCGAAGCGTGCCCTGGCTGTACTCGGTTGCGACCGCGCCGGCAAACAGGCACAGCGCGACGATCCCGACGAGGTTCGAAACGTCGATGACGCCGTGGACGAGCCCGTCAGGCTGCGACAACTGCGCCACGGTTATACGGAAGCCGTGGCCACCGGGGGTGAGCGTCTTTGTCGCCCGTTCGATCGTGAAGACGGTCGCGAGCACGGTGAAGAGTAGCCCGCCGCCGATCCCCCACAGCAGCATGCTGCGGCGGCGCAGCTTAACCCATTCACTCGAGAATGCGCCGAGCATCAGTCGCTTCCGCCCTTGCTCCCGTCGGCCCGGTCGGTGATCGCGAAGAACGCTTCCTCGAGCGAGGCACGCGTGCTTTGCAGTCCCCGCAGCGTGATGCCGGCCGCCATCGCCCGTCGGTTCAGCTCTGCTGCCCAGTCACCCGCGACCTGCACGCGAACGCCGTCGCCGTCTATGCGCGCTGGACGGCCCGCCTGCACGCACAAGGCTACGAGCGCCTGGAGGTCGTCGCTGTGCTCGGGGATGGCGAGCAACTCCGAGCGCTGTCCGGCGAGCAACTCCGAGACGGCGCCCTGGAAGGCGATCCGCCCCGAGTCGATCAGCACCAGGTGGTCGCAGATCGTCTCGATTTCGGCGAGCAGATGGCTGGAGACGAACACCGTGATGCCGCGGTCGGCGAGGCTGCGCAGCAGCGCCCGGATCTCGCGGATGCCGGCCGGATCGAGACCGTTGGTCGGCTCGTCGAGGATCATCAGCTCCGGGTCGGGCAGGAGCGCCGCGGCGACGCCGAGCCGCTGCTTCATCCCGAGTGAATACGCCCGCACGAGGTCGTTCGCGCGATCGCTCAGCTCGACGGTCTCCAACACCTCGGCGATCCGACGCCGGTCAAGGCGGCCGAGACGAGCCAGCACTTCGAGATTGCGGCGCCCGGACAGCGTTGGGTAGAACGAGGGCGCCTCGATCAACGCGCCGACGCGCGGAAGGTACGCGGCAGGGTCGCCGATCGAATGGCCGAGCACCTGAGCGGTGCCGTCGCTCGGTCGAACGAGGCCGAGCAGCATCGCGATCGTGGTTGTCTTGCCCGCTCCGTTCGGCCCGACGAAGCCACTCACCACCCCAGCCGGGAGCTCGATCTCGATCCGGTCGACCGCGACACGATCGCCGAAGCGCTTGGTCAACCCGTCGGTGATGACCGCCGGGCGCCCACCCGGACGTTGTGCGACCTCACGTCCGCCTGGGAGCTCGGAGGGATCGCTCGGCGGGGTTTCAGTACCGCCTGGATCGCGGTCGCTCATCGTCGAATGCACCATACCCCCACTTCCTTGGGACAAAGTGGTGCCGTCATAAGGCGAGTACACCCTTTCGACCACACGCCAGCCTCAGCAACAGTGAAGAACGGGAAAAGACTGCGGTTAGAGTCCTCTTACAGCAGTCAACGCCGGCGCAAATCGGATCGACAACCGGTTCGCAACGAACCACGCCACGGCGGGCGACGCGCACGAGCAGATGGCCTTACCGCGCGTAGACGGCGAAGAAGTCGCGGTCGTCGGGCGTCAGGTAGCGGGTGGCGGGTCGGTTCATGGCGGGCAGCAGTTTGGCGGGCTCGCCCGCGCCGAAGGTTCCGTAGATGTTGAAGGTGGTCCACTCGTAGTTGAGGTGCGCACGTCGACGGTGCCGTTGCGATATCCGATCAACGTCGCCTGGCCGTCCGTAAGCGGGGCGTACAGGTGACCGGACACGGCGAAGCCGCCGCCAGAGTCCTCGAGCCTGAAGCCGCTGTTGAACGTCGCGAGCAGGCTGGAGCGTAGCTGCGGCGGCACCTCCGCCGGCTGGCTGCCGTCGTTGGGCGGTTCGTAGCGCCCGGGGTAGAGAGCGAGCCAGGTGTGGGAGACGTCGATCCACGCGACCCCGGCGACCAACTGGCTAGCCGCAGGGCTCCGCGGGGCGCGAGCTCGCCGGCCGCGACCGGTCGCAAGCGCTTGCGCGGATGGCGCTGGTCCTGCTCGCGGTCGCGGACGTCATTGACGAGGTACGTGGCGCTCGCGAGCAGGCAGAACGACGCGAACGCGCACGCGGCCTCCGCGATCACGCCCGGGCGCGTTAGCGCACCGGCCGCTGCCGGAGCGAGCGCGACGAGCAGATTCTTCAGCCATTGCCGCGGTCGGCAGGCGCGGAGCAGGATGTCGCCAGGGGCTCGTGGACGTCTCCGTCCGACCGCCCGGAGCGCCGGCCGGGAATGCGCGCGGGTCGCTGTGTCGTGGGCGGATTGCATATTGCTCGCGAGCGCCCTTCGACCGCTGCCGGTTCGGTCCTTGCCGGCGCCGGCGCGCGTGAGAATGTTCTAAGCGGGCGGGGGGCCTCATCGCGCGTACACGGCGAAGAAGTCGCGGTCGTCCGGGGTGAGGTAGCGCTCGGGCGAGCGGTCCATGTCGGGGAGAAGGTTCGCGGGGTCCCCGGCGCCCGGATACCGGTAGGTGATGAAGCTCGTCCAGTAGTAGTTGATGTCGAGCTCCATCGCGCGGACCGCCCCGGCGCGGATCATGATCGCGGCCAGCGAACCCACCGTCTGGTAATTGGCGGCGGCGTAGATCAGGTTGCCGTGGCGGTCGATCCCGACGGCCGAGCGCCACACCTGGATCGCGTTACCGAGGGTCGCGCCCCACTCCGGACCGTCTGAAAGGTTCGGGTTGGGTCTGCCGCCCGACACGATCAGGCGCAGGTTCTGGCGGGCGTAGACGATGTCCCCCGGCACATCGGCCCCACCGGTCCAGGAGATGACATCGACCCGACCGTTGCGGTCGCGCAGAATCGTCGCGAGGCCCGCTTTCAAGGGGGCGTATGTGTGGCCGTGGTAAGCGAACCCTCCGCCGGAGTCGCTCAGTTTGAAGCCGCTGTTGAACGTCGCCACGACGGTCGGGCGAAGCTGCGGGGGGACTTCCATCGGTCCGCGGCCCGGCATCGCGACGCTCGGCTCCTGCAGCCCGGGGTACAGCATTACGCTGGTGCGGGTGTGATCGATCCACGCCACGCCGGCGACGAGCTGGGGGTAGCTCGGCTCGGGACGGAAGCTCGTGATCAGCACGGGGGGTCGTGAGCCGCCAGCGGCGAACGCCGCGTGCCACACGCCCTCACCGGGCAGGGCGGGCGTGATCACCGGAGCGATGTTCGGCGGGCGGTAGTAGTGGACGGGTCGCGCCACGAACGCGTTGACGGCGCCTGCCTGCTCGGGCAACGCCTTCAGCGCCGGCCCGCCCTTCGATGGAGCTGTGAGCGAGTAGTAGAGGTTCTCGATCCGCATCACCAGTCCTCGGGCTCCGTTATCGCGCATCCATTCCGCTGTCCGGATGCCGAGGCTCGAATCAGACGGCTGCTCGAGCATGCCTACGAAGGAGACGACAGCCGGAATCAGGCACAGCGCCGCGGCAAACGTCGTGATCCGTCGAACCCGCCTGAATCCGACCGGCCGCGACTCCGGGCGCCGGCTCAGAACGGGCGAGTGCCGCCGCGAAAGCTCGAATGGTTCTCTCGTGCGCGCGAGCATGTGCCGCCACTGTGGCACGCTGACACGGCAGCCTGAAGTGATCCTGAGAGGGTCCTCATTGCTGTGAGGCTCCTCATTAATCTCATACGCTCACCTGAGACACGCCGCGTAGGTTGGCGCGATGGAATCTGCTGACGCGGGCGCATTACCGCTGCGCGGGGCGCGGCGCCGCCCTGTACGCGCGGTGGTAGTGACGATGCGCCCGAAGCAGTGGATCAAGAACGCGTTGGTGATCGCCGCGGCCGGGGCCGCGGGCGCGCTCGGACACGATGATGTGCCTGCTCGCGTCACACTCGCGACCGTAGCCTTCTGCCTGCTCGCGTCGGGTATCTACGCCGTCAACGACGTCCGTGACGCCCCCGAGGACCGGCGCCATCCGGTCAAGCGCCACCGTCCCGTGGCGGCGGGCGCGCTCGATCCGCTTGCCGCTGCGGGGTTGGGGTTGTGGCTGATGCTCGCGGGACTCATCCTGTGCGCCGTGATCTCCCCGCTCCTGGCGCTCATCGGCGCCGCGTACGTCGGGCTGACGCTGAGTTACACGCTGCTGTGGCGACACGTGCTGGTGCTCGACATCCTCGCGATCGCCGGCGGATTCGTTTTGCGCGCCGTCGCCGGTGGTGTGGCGGCGCCGGTCACGCTGTCGCGCTGGTTCCTGCTCGTCGTGGTCTGCGGCGCGGTGTTCGTCGCCGCCGCGAAGCGCTACGCGGAGCTTCGGCGAGCTGGCAGTGACCGCCTCGCCCGACGCCGGGTCCTGAACTCCTACAGCCCGCGGTTACTCGAGCTGATACTTACCTTGAGCGCGGCGGTCGCACTAGTCGCCTATTGCGTGTGGGCGTTTGAGCTGCCGGCGGTGCGCGGGATCCCGTGGCGTCCGCTGACGATTGCTCCGTTCGCCGTCTGTCTGCTCCGCTACGGTGCGCTCGTGCGAGCCGGAGCCGGTGAGGCCCCCGAGGATGTCTTACTCGCCGACCGCCCGCTGCAGCTGGCAGGGCTCGCGTGGTTGGTGCTGTTCGCGCTGGAGGTCCATGCGGCCAGCTGAATTACCGTTGCGGCAGCCCGAGGGGACGGTCGCGGCCGCGCCGAGCTACGCGGTCGTGCGGGGTTGGGGCGGTGGCCCCGGCGCCAAGGTGGCCCTCGTGCGTCCAGAAACCGTGGCGGCGTTGCGCTCCGCGGTCGCGCTCGCCGCCGGCGGTGCGATCGCCCGCGGGAACGGACGCAGTTACGGCGACGCCGCGCAGCTGTCGGGCGGGCTCGTGCTCGATACCACACGGCTGCGGCAACTCAAGCTCGACTCCGAACACGGGGTCGTCACCGCGCACGCGGGTGCCACGATCGGCGACCTGCTGGACGTGCTCGTGCCCGCGGGGTGGATGCTTCCGGTCGTGCCGGGGACCCAGCACGTGACCGTCGGCGGCGCGATCGCGAGCGACATCCATGGCAAGAACCACGGCGTGGCGGGGACGTTCGGCAGCCACGTCGAATCGATCTCGCTGCTGACCTCGACGGCCGAGCTCGTCGAGCTGCTCCCCGGATCGCCCGACGGCGTGTTCGAGGCGACGCTCGGCGGGATGGGCCTAACCGGCGTGATCGTCTCGGCGCGGATCAGGCTGCATGCCGTGGCCGGCCCGCTGGTCTCGGTCGATACGGACAGGATCGACTCCCTGGACGCGGCGCTCGCGGCGCTCGCGACCCCAGGCGGCGCTCACCGCGTGGCCTGGCTCGACCTGTTGAGCCGGCGTCCCGTCAGAGGAATCGTCACGCGGGCCGCACACACCGACGCTTCGCGGACGGACGCGGACCCAACCGTGCGGGCCCGAGCGACTGTCCCCCGACGGTGGCCGGAAGGGCTGCTGCGCCCCCCTGCGGTCGGTGCCTTCAACGCACTGCGCTACCGGACCGCGCCGCGCCGCGAGCGGGGACGGCTCGAGAGCATCGGCAGGCACATGTTCCCGCTCGACTCCCTCGACGCCTGGCCGCGGTTGTACGGCCCGCCCGGCCTGCTCCAATACCAGCTCGTAGTGCCGGGCGGCTCCGAGCGGGTGCTCGAAGTCGTGATCGAACGTCTGCGCCCGGCCCACGTGCCGTGCTATCTCGCGGTGCTCAAGGACTTCGGCCCAGCCAACCGCGCGCCGCTGTCGTTCCCGCTCGAGGGGTGGACGCTTACGCTCGACCTCCCGCGGGCCGCCCCCGGGATCGGGCCCCTGCTCGACGGATTCGACCGGCTCGTAGCCGAGGCGGGGGGACACGTCTACCTGACCAAGGACGCGCGGCTGTGCCCGGAGGCACTGCAGGCGATGTATCCCCGGCTTGATGAATGGCGCTCGGCCCGTGACCTCGCCGATCCCGAGCGCCGCTGGTGCTCTGACCTCGCCCGCCGAACCGGGCTGTTGTGAGCAACCCGCTCGAACGCGATCTACGGAGCGGCAAAGGCAGGGCTCGATGCGCTCGCCCAGGGACTCGCCGACGCGACTGCGTCGAGCGGCGTGCGCGTGCTCGTCGTCCGCCCGGGGTTCGTCAAGACGCGCATGACCGCCGGCCTACCGCCGGCCCCGTTCGCGACCACACCCGAGACCGTGGCGGAAGCGACCGTCGCAGCGCTCGCCGGGCGCGCCCACACGATCTGGGTGCCCGCTCGGTTACGCCCGATCTTCACCGCCCTGCGCCACCTGCCAAGAGCGACCTATCGGAGGCTTCCGCTGTGACCCGCAATGCGCTCGTCACCGATCTCGCCATCGCGGTCCTCGCGGCCATCGTCGTGCTGATCCTGACCCCCGGCGTCGCGGTCGCGGCGATGATCGCGATTCTCGTGCTGGCCGGGTGCGTGGCCAGTTTCGTGCTCGACTCGCGCCGGAGATCGTCGAGACAAGCGACGCAGCGGACGACCAGCAGGCGTCCGCCCGCGCGCCGGAGGCCGCCGGCGCGTCGGTGAGGCGCGATTGATCCGCGTGCCCTCGGCGGACCGCCGCCAGCGAAGCAGCGCGCCGGCGAGCGGCGCGAGGTAGCCGAAGGCCGCAACCCCCATCGCGGCGAGGCTCAGCCCATGCCGCAGAGGACGCTCTGGCGGGCGATGTGCAGCGCGCGGCGGCCGATGTGGACGGCGTCGGCGACGCGGTCGACCCGGTCGACGGTGATGACCGCGTCGGCCGTTTCGGAGGAGACGGTCGCGCCGGCCGCTCCCATCGCGATGCCGAGGTCGGCGATTGCGAGCGCCGGCGCGTCGTTGGCTCCGTCTCCGACCATGACCACGGGGCGCAGTCCGGGCTCTGATCTCCGGAGAAGTAAAGGGGATCTCACCTCCGCCTTAGAGACGACTCACGCATTCCTTAGCGATCGCTTCGACAGGGCACGAAGAATCCTGTCCCATGAATCGGACGGCCGTCTCTGAGCTGATCGTCTCGGGCCAGGCGCTCGGCGCGCTCGACATCCGCCTCGTGGGGCAGCCGGCGAGCGGCGGTGGCGTGGCGATGAGCTCCAGCCGTGTCACCCTCGGCACCCGCTCCGCGCCGGCCCTCTACCGGGGGCGGGTCACCGGTCTGGAGGGGACCAACATCGCGGCCCGAGTGAGGAGCCCACTGGGGTCGCTTGGACTAGCGGCACAGCTTCAGATCGATCCGCACTCGGGTGCGGTGACCGGCGCGCTGTCCGCGCGGCCGGGCGAAGGGACCGAAGGAGGCAGATGATGGCCGTGACGGTCGATCAGCTGCTGCCTCGCTTGCTGGCCGGGATCGGCGAGCAATCGATAGTGTCGCTCGAACAGCACCTGGACGTGCATGGACCGCCGCCCGATCTGCGGCGCTGGCCACCCCAGCAGATCATCACGCTCGTGGAGAGCGCCGGCCTGCGTGGCCACGGCGGCGCGTCCTTCCCGACGGCGCGCAAGATGCGCGCGGTGGCGTCGCGGCGGGGTCAGGCGATCGTGGTCGCCAACGGCTCGGAAGGGGAGCCGGCGAGCAAGAAGGACCGCGCGCTGATGCGCGAACTACCGCACCTGGTCCTCGACGGCGCCGCGGCGGCGGCGCGCGCGGTGGGTGCGCGCGACGCGATCGTGGTGGTCTCGCACGAGGACGCACGCAGCGTGCGCAGCTTGCAGCTAGCGCTGCGCGACCGCGCAGCCACGAGGCTGGACGGCGACCTGCGGTTTGAGCTGTTCGAGATCGAGCCCTGCTATCTCGCGGGACAGGAGACGGCGCTGGTGTCGGCGCTGAACGGCGGTCCGGCCAAGCCCACATTCACCCCACCGTTGCCGTTCGAGCGTGGGGTGCGCCGGCGACCCACATTGGTGCAGAACGTCGAGACGCTCGCGCATCTGGCCTTGATCGCACGCCATGGCGCGGGCTGGTTCCGCGAGCTCGGGACCCCACCCGATCCGGGCTCGGCGCTCGTGACGGTGTCCGGCGCGGTCGCCGCGCCCGGCGTGTACGAGATCGACCACGGCATGCCGCTGTCAGAGCTGCTCGACGTGGTCGAGCTGACCGATCGGGTGGCGGGGGTGCTGATCGGGGGGTACTTCGGGACCTGGCTCCCCGCGGACATCGCGCCGCATGTGAGATTGAGCGGTGAGCACCTGAGCGAGCATGGAGCCGGTCTAGGCGCAGGCGTGATCGTGGTCCTGGGCGCCGGCGCATGTCCGGTGGCCGAGACGACGCGGATCGCCGACTGGTTCGCCGCAGAGAGCGCGGGGCAGTGCGGGCCGTGCGTGAACGGTCTGGACGCGATCGCCGGCACCGTCCACCAGCTGGCCACCGGAACGGCATCGCGTACCGCGTGGAGCGACGTGGAACGCTGGGTGCGCGACATGCGTCGTCGCGGCGCCTGCCAGCACCCCGACGGCGCGATCCGCTTCATCACCAGCGCGCTGCGGGTATTCGAGCCCGAGCTGCGCGACCACGCCCGGCGCGGCCCGTGCGAACGGTGCGCGGGGCCGCCGGTGCTCCCGGCCCCGATCCACGCCAGGTCTCGAGGCTGACGATGCGACTCCGAATCAACCCGATCGATTGCGTCGCACACGGCCTGTGCGGCGAGCTCCTGCCCGAGGCGATCCGACCCGACGAGTGGGGCTACCCGATCATCGAGGGCGAGCTGACGCCCGATCTCGTCGAGCACGCCCGCCGTGCGGCCAGCGCCTGCCCCACCCTGGCGCTGCTGCTCGAATCAGACAGAAAGTGAGCCGCTCTCCCGCCCTGGCGTGCGGTGCCATCCTGGCGGTCGGGCTCGCCGGCTGCGGAGGCGGGGTCAGTCGCTTTGACGAGTAAAGCACCGAGCTCCACGGGGTCGAACGCCACCGGATCGCCCAGCACGGAGCGGACCCAGATCCGGACCGCGAAGACAGCGACGACCCATGTCGTCGTGCGCCAAAAGCCCAAGCCGCCGCCCCCCACTCGCCTATCCGCAGCTGCTCGGGATCGCGCTCCTCGCAGCCCACGCCGTTCGTGCCGGTCGTCAACCGGAAGGGGAGCCCGGTGGCGTGGATCCCGCGGTCGTCGTCCGGCGTGACAGTGGGGGCGTTCAAGCAGCCTGACCTGCAGCTCAGACTACACTCGGGCACCGCCGACGCCGGAACGCTCGGCTGGCGCTACGGGCCGGCGATCGCCGGTCCGAAGCTGAGGCGTCTGGTCGCCGCATTCAACGGCGGCTTCCGTCTGAACGTCGGCGCCGGCGCCGGCGGATTCGAATCCTACGGCCGGGTGGCCGCGCCGCTGAGCAACGGTCTGGGATCGGTCGTCACCTACACCGACGGCACCACCGACATCGGCAGCTGGCGTCAGGAGGTGCCGGCGCCGTGCGCGCGGTTGAGCTGGACATCAACCCGGAGTGGGTGGCCGGCTACCTCTACGGCCATCGTGGCGGCGCCGCGTCCCTGGCCCCGGTCCCGCTCGTCGCGGGCCAGAACGGCATTCCGAGGCAATACCTCGCACCTTGGTGTTGCTGTATTCGTCTCGCTGTAGGTAGGCGGCTTCGTCCCAGCCGCCATTGCTCGCTCCCAATCAGAGGATTCCGCGACCCGGTACGGTCATGTGCGATTGCTCCGCCGGGTGGACTGCGTACCGGCGCCAAGGGGGCGGGCGGGACGGTGCGCCACAAGGCGGCTCGAGAGCGGCGTTGGCGCCGCGACTCGCGTCTGAAGCCGATCGCGCAGGCGGTCGGCATGACGATCGCGATGTGGTCCCGCCGTTGCCAGTCCGGGAATGATCGTCAGGACGACGATCATCGCGACGGTCGCGATTCCGACATCGCCGCGCAGCACGTTGGGTCTCACAGCGGGAGCCTCCGGTAGATGCTGCGGGGCAGATGCCGGAACACGACGTGCAGCTCGTCGACCCCATGCGGACGGACGAGTCGTGACGCTCGCTCTCCGGCTTCCGCCCTACCCGGTGATGATCGACTGCATCGGCGCGGTCGCACGCGAGCGAACAAGCGCCGCGTCAGCTGGCCGCATGGACTTCCAGCGCGAACAGCGCCAGCCACGCCAACCCCCCGAGCTGCAACGGCCGGTCGGACAGCAGCAGGTCCTCGGGCGCCGAGAAACACGACCGCATCAAAACAGTCCAGCTTCTTGGCGCGCAGCACGACCGTCACGATCACCGCCCGCTCTGACCTAGATCGTTGGGTAGCTGCGACGGACTGGCGCTCTGAAATACGGTTAAGCGCGTGTTAACAGTGGGCTGCTGATAGCAGAAACCCCCGCGTGTACGGGGGTTTCTGTGCGGCATGTTCACTAGGTTGGCGAGTGATGAAGGCGCCTGTTACCTGTGAGTGGAACTCACCCAGAGGGTGATCTCGGGTAACCTTGACAGCGGCCCCGGACGGATCGAGTTCCGCGCCGATGATCCGTCGCTGACACGGTACGCGGGACTGGCTGTGTCGGGCGAGCTGTGCCGCAGCCTGCTGCTTGTGGAGCTGATCGACGCGGAGCTCTGCGCGGTCGATCGGGTGGCATCGGTCAAGCAGCGCCGGCGTCGCCTCTCGGCGGGCGGGGTCACGGTCGCGATCAGCGAGGCGCAGCTGGTCGGCGCCTTTGATGACTTACAGGACGTGCGTAGCGATCGGGCGGGCGCGTCGCTGCGAGCGGTGGCCCAGACGCCGTCGCCGTCGACCGCGCGCCAGCTGGCCTACCGCTTCAAACCGTCGCATATCCGCGCGATCGAGCGGGGGGCCGCGCGTTGTGGCAACGAGCTTGACCGCGGGCTCGGTCGCGACCCGGGCGAGGATGTGAGCTTCGATCTGGACGCGACCGAGACGGTCCTCTACGGCCGGCGCAAGCGCGGGACCGGACGCAGCCGCAACGGCCATCTCGCCTATAACAGCTATGTGGTGAGGTGGCCGCAGCGCGGGCGGCCGCTGACCTCCGAGCTCAAGGGCGGCAACCAGGCCAGGATCAAAGCGTCGCAGTCGCTCACGATGATCGCCCGCGCCGAGCGGCTGTTGCCCGACGGGCACGGGGAGGTCACGGTCCGCGGCGACTCGGGCTTCTACGCGGTCGAGGTGATGATGGGGTGCCGCAAGCGCAAGATGCGCTTCACGCTGTCGGCGACGCGCACCTCGCTGATGTGGGCAAAGCTCTCAGAGATCCCAGAGGACGCCTGGGAAGACGCGATCTGCATGCGCGGCGCGCAGGTCGCGGAGCTGCCGTTCACGCCGCAGGGCTGGACGCGAGAGCCGTTGCGGCTAGTCGTGCGGCGTGTCCCGGTCACCGCCACCGAGCTGCAGGCGACAAGCCCGAAGGCGCGGCGGCGCAAGACGATCCCGCCCGAGCAGCTGCAGATGCGGTTGGCGTTCAGGTTTCCGGAGGGCAGGTGCCTGAGCGCTTGGCCGAGCTTTGCGTCGTTGAAGCGCTCCTCGATCTGCGCGCGGTGGCGGTGGAAGTACTCGACTTCCGCGGTGCTCTTCTGTTGCGCGGGGATGTCGGTGACGCCCAGCTCGGCGACCCCACAAACAGTCACCCGCACGCTCCCGATACCCGTTTGTGGCCGCTGACAGTCACTTCCGGGCGGGTGTAACCCCGTCACGGGCACATCTCACCATCTCAAACCCTCAGTGACTGTCACATCACCATTTGCGACGCCCAACGCGGGCTTACTCACCGAATTAGGTCTGATAACTCGACATCCCTGACCCATGCTCCCGGAAGCCCGAGCATCCGGTTGAATGCCGTGGTGACCCGCACGTCGCCCTCCTTCGTAGGCAGCTGAACATCTGACAGCCAGCAGCCTGCCAAAGGCGGGGGGCGGCGGGTCGCCCAGCACGTGCGCAACTTGCGAGCCCCTCACGCCGCCGTCGGGCCTCGGTCAGTAGCGGAGCCATACGCCGCGCGTCAAGCGGCAGCCCCGATCACCCCAGCGCCCCGACGAACCCCCACGCTTGCAGGAGATCCGGCCGCTTGACCCGGGCTTCGGCCCCGCTATCTGGCGACGATCGCCGGCCAGGGGCCGGCACCCGTCAGACCAACGACCAACCGACCGAGACCCCCGATTCACCCCCAAGTCACGAGGAGTCCCGTATTACCTCTATGGGCTGGACGTCGATTTTGGCCCGTTCTTTGTGAAGTTCTCAAGCTACTTCCCGTACGGCGCGAAGCTGTGCTTCAACGGGCATCATTGGGCGCAGCGCCAGGCGCAGGCGGCGGGGATCGCGTTCACCGCGCTGGACAACGGCTTCCTTGAGTGCGATGACCCGCACGGGCTGCAGCGCATCTGCGAGCGGCTGTCGGCGGCGAAGATCGAAGCGTTCTTTCGTCGGTGGCTGGCGCGGCTGCCGCACCCGTTCACAGCGGCCGACCGCCGGGCCGGCTACCGCTATGAGCTGTCGATCCTGCAGGCCGAGTTCTCCCTCACCCAGGTGCTCGACCGCCCCCACTCAGGCCGCGTGTTCTTCGAGCAGCTGATCCGCGAGAACCTCGACCTCGGCCGGCCCGACAAGACCAGCCTGATCTTCGACCGCGGCGTCCGTCTGCGCGGCCGGCGCCCGACCCCGTCGCGGTGGCGCACCCGCGTGCTCTGCCCCGAGGTCACCCCCTCGATCCACGTTGACTACAAGCACTCCAAGATCAAGCAGTACCACAAGCTCCAACGAGCGATCAGAACCGAAACCACGATCAACGACACCCGGGACTTCGCGATCGGCAAACGGCTGAGGAACCTGCCCGCACTGCGGCAGGTCGGCTTCCAAGCCAACCGGCGACTGCTCGCCACCCAACGGCTCGGCCACGACCCGATCGCCGCCGCCCGGGCACTGCGGAAGGTCACCGACCCGGTCACGGTCGGTAACAGCCGCGTCGCCGGGCTCCGCTTCGGCGACGCTCGCGCGATGGCGCTGCTCTCGCTGCTGACCGTGTTTCGCCTGTCCGTGCGGGGTTTCACCAACCGCGATTTGCGCTCGCATCTCGCGCCCCTGCTGGGACTCCTCCATCAACGCCATCGGCAGCTCCTCGCGATCAGCGGCCCTGGTTCACACGCTCATCCAACTCGGCAAGACCGTCGCGCTGCAAACCTTCGGCGAGCGCCCGCAGCCTCGAGCTCAACACCGACGAACTCCCCCAGACGGTCTGGCGCGAACTGCTCGCATATTCATGCTGGGAGCTGCTGCTCCTCCGCGTTCGGGGAGCCCGCGCCCGTCGCGTTCGGCGCGCATTTCATCGCAAACAGCACCACGCGCCGATGATCATCGGGCTCGACTACGACTACATCGACTCACACTACGTCTACCGCCAATCTCTAGGCCAAGTGTTGCTTCGAGCCCGCACGCACGGCGCCCGACGGGTACCCCTCGGCATGGGCGCAGAGCTCGAGAAACAACGATTCGGGCTCGCGCCACACCACGCAGCGCGTTCGTCCAAGCATCAGTGCAGACGTCCTGGCCACGAGCCCGCAAGCGCCACAGGCAGCGGTCGGCTAGCGAGCCACGAATAGGTCGCCCTGGGCCCCGTGCTTTCCACGGTGCGCGGTCGGTAATCAGCCACATTCCGATACACCAGCGCTCAGGACCCCGCTACCGCCGGACGACGACAGGAGAGAACCGACTCTCGGCGTCGGTTCTGCTCGTATCCGTGATGAAAGGATCGATGGTGTCCATGTTTGGCAATGTTTCGTTGAAGTGGAAGCTGGTGGGCGTGAGCGGTTTGTTGCTCGCGTTGTTGGCGCTCGACGCTGTACAAACCGGCAAGCCCGTTGCGTTCGCCGTGCTGGGCGTGGGTCTCGTGATCGGCGGTGGCGTGACCGCACTGATGTTTGCGAGGCTGGGCAACGGCACGGCGAAGGTGATCACGCGGATGGATGCCGTCGACGAGGCAGCGAAGGAACACCTATTGAGAGGCCTGAAGGCGCTCGCGGACGGCGATCTCACGGTCGAATTGCACGCCGAGACCGCGGCATCGGCCGATTTCGCCGGCGACGAGCTCGGCACGATCCAGCGCCACACCGAGCGGTTCCGCGACGCGATGATCGGATGCTATGACGCGTACAACGCGACCGCAGCGAGGCTGCGGGAGCTGGTGGGCACGATGAGCACGACGGCCGGAGCGGTCGGCGCGGCGTCGCAGGAGATGTCCTCTACTTCTCAGGAGGCTGGCAAAGCGAGCGGCGAGATCGCGCAGGCGATCGGCGACATCGCGCAGGGCGCCGAGCGGCAGGCTCGGATGGCCGAGGAGGCCCAGCGCTCCGCTCAGGAGATCGCACACGCGGTCGGGGAGTCGGCCGAGAGCGCGGAACGCACCGCGGAGGTCGCGCACGAGGCTCAAGAGGCAGCGAAGGCGGGTGTAGATGCTGCCGAGAAGGCTAACGACGCGATGCGGTCGGTCAGGGAATCGAGTGAGTCCGTCACCGAGGCGATCCGCGAGCTCGCGAGCAAGTCCGAGCAGATCGGGATGATCGTTCAGACGATCACCGGAATCGCCGAGCAGACGAACCTGCTCGCGCTCAACGCCGCGATCGAAGCTGCCCGCGCCGGCGAGCAGGGCCGCGGCTTCGCGGTCGTCGCCGAGGAGGTCCGCAAGCTCGCAGAGGACTCCCAGCACGCCGCTCACGAGATCTCCGAACTGATCGGGGCGATGCAAGAGGAGACCGCCAAGGCCGTGCACGTCGTCGAGGACGGCGCCAAGCGCACACATGAGGGCGCGGCGGTCGTCGAGCAGACACGCGAGGCATTCCTGACGATCGGTCACGCGGTGGAGGACATGAACGCTCGGATCGAGCAGATCGCGGCTGCCGCGCAGCAGATCACGGCCAGCGCGAACATAATGGAACACAATGTCGGCGAGGTCGCATCCGTTGCCGAGCAGTCCTCGGCCTCGACCGAGGAAGTCTCGGCCGCAACGGAGCAAAGCGCGGCCTCCGCGGAACAGATCGCAGCCTCCGCCGAAGGGCTCGCCGGTAACGCCGAGGCGCTCAACCAACTCGTCCACGAGTTCAAGCTCACATCCTGACGAACTCCCCTGCAGCCGAATCGATGGCGCCTCTCGCACCCGGCAGTCGAGGGGCGCCACTACCCCAGCAAGGTCCCAACCACAGGAATCAATCGGATGGCACAAGACGCCCAGACACAACAGCTCGTGGTGTTCAGGCTCGGGACCGAGCCCTACGCGCTCGCGATCGACCACGTCCACGAGATCATCCGCTACACAGAATCGCGATCGGTCGCATCGGGCGATAGTTGGACCCGCGGCTGATCAACCTCCGCGGACGGATCGTGCCGATCTACGACGTCACCGCTGGACTGCGACGGTCTGCCGAGCCTTCGGTCCTACGGGCCGACCGCCGTCGTGCCGCGGCGCTCGCGGGCGCATGGTTCAAGCCGAAACACTGGTGACGTAGGAGCGTGAGCGGCCGCACGGCCATTGCCGTCACTGGGTGGTCGTGCCGCACGCCTTCGCTGAAACCCATGACACCAGATCCCCTGAACGGCTACAACAGTGAGGCGTCGCGGTGTCGAGGTCCCAGAACTGCATCGACCACGCGGACTCGTCGAAGCCTCCCCACGGGGTGTGTGCCTTGTCCGGAGGCGAGGCGCTCTGGGGCGCGGCCTTGCATCCGCGGTCGCACGGGCATCCTGGAGCGGGAGCCGAAAGTCTCCGAATGCGCGGCTTGCGGGGAAGGCCCGGCCGGCCCGGGCGTCGTGGATCGCCACCCCGCCGGCGAACACGCTCATGGCGAGGACGAGGTCTCTGGCGTGGCGCCGGACTACCCTGCTTTCGTGTTCGCGCAGTGTCATGGCGTCGACATTTCGCAGCATCTCCAATGTCCGCCGGCGGTCACCGATCAGCTTGCCAGGGCTCGATGGCTGTCCGCCGCGAGTGCTCACCACCATTTACGCTCTAGTGCCACTCGGGTTCCTCCTGACCGATCGAGGGCGTCGAGTTCCTCCATGTCCGGGGCGGCAAGCTCGAAGTCGAAGATCTCCGCGTTCTCGGCGAGGCGGTCGCGATGGGTCGACTTGGTGATGACGGGGATGCCGCGCTGGACGCACCAGCGCAGCAGGACCTGCGCTGGGCTTCGCCCGAGGCGTTCTGCGATGCCCGTGACCACCGGGTCGTCCAGC
>CAVUPS010000015.1:0-380361 GCA_963743475.1 uncultured Solirubrobacterales bacterium | reverse complement strand
CGACCACGACACCCCCGCCGGCAGCTCCGCGAGCCGCGGCCGCCGGCAACACGGACAGCGCAACCTGACCAGGTCATACTGAAAGATCAGCGGGCGGATCGCCGGCAACTCCCACTGCTGATGGATCACCGGATCATCGACCCGCTCCTCGCTGCCGGTGAACCGGTGCCCGCACCCGCACACCTGCGGCAGGTGCTCAGTGCGACGGTCAACACGCTCCGCTGGCACCATCGCGCGGTGCTTGCCCTCATGCCCGGGCTGCCCGCCCGGCTTGCGCTTGGACAGCTCCTTGGCCTTCTCCCGCGCCCGCCGGCGACGCTCAGCCCGCGTCAACGGCTGATCAGACGACGGCGGCAACGAACTGTTACTTGAGTTGCGATTAACCCTTCGCTCCAACTCCTCGATCACAGCCGCCTGCTCCGCAATCCGCGCCTGCAACGCGTCAATCAACGCCGCCTGCTCGGCCACCAGCGTCTCCAGCTCCTCATAGCTGAGCCGACCCGAACCAGAGCTTGCAGATCCCACGCATGCAACATTCCCTGCAAATCACACGGATCCTGCCTAGATGCCTGCGACCCCCTGAACGCCTACACCGCCCTCAGCATCAGCTCCCAAGAAACGGAGTCAAAGAAGGCTCGGATGTCAAGATCGACAACCCAATCCTTCCTGAAGCACCGCTCCCGGCAGACCGCTACCGCGTCCGCGGGCGCGCGTCCGGGACGGTAGCCGTAGGAGTCCTCGTGAAACATCGGCTCCACACTGGGCTCCAACGCCATCGCCGCCGCCGTCTGCGCAACTCGGTCAACGACATTCGGAATACCGAGCACCCTGATCCCGCCCTTCTTGCCCTTCTTGGGTATCTCCACCGCCCGGACCGGCCCGGGAGAATACGACCCCGACGACATCCGATTCCACAGCCGATACAGGTTCCTCGAAAGGTCCTCCTCGAACTGCCCGATCGACACGCCGTCAGCCCCGGCCGCCCCGCCCTTCCGCTTGACCTTCAGCCACGCATCCCACACCAGCCGCTTGGGGATGACATGCGACTTGCCCTTCAACCTCGACTCATGCAAGCGGTTCATTCCTTTCGGTTGACCGCATCCACAAGCCTGAACAGCCCCGCCCCTTCGCTCCACTCCCGCTGCGATACGCGGAAGCTTCTCGGCTACTACGGGCGAGTCCGCCAGCGTGCCCGGCGACGGTACTCTGCTCCTCGCGGATTCTGCCACTTGGAGCTCTCCCTCTCGCCGCAGGTCTCCCCACGACGGTATCCGGGCCCGCCTTCACACGTTCCGTACGAGAACCTAGATCGGGCTCATGCTGCCTGTATGCCGGACGCCGCCTGGGCAGTAAACGGGTATCCCCCAGGCTGATCCCAAGACAAACCAGCGGCCTTGGTTTCGACGTCGTCTTACATCTTTCGACACGTCCACGGCAGAGGACTCTCGTCCATCGCTCATCTTCCCGAACCACACCTGACGCGATCACAGCCGCGCCTTCTCCCTGTCGCTAACCACGACGGTCTTCAGCCAACGCAGCACAGGGTGGTTTGGAACCTCCCCCCGCAGGGCGATTCCAGAGGGCCATACAACCTCCATTTCTCGTGCAGCACCACAGCCAGCAGGACCGCCATCATCAATCAAGACCTGCCTCCTGTGTTCGTGTTCGCAACCGATTTTGATGCCACCTAAAACTGTCGACGCTTACACAGCGCCCACCCGGCCAGGTTCCCCCGGCCGAACGGTTCTGGAACGTCTTCCCGGTCCCCACCTGACGCGATCAAGCCACGCCTTTTCCCTGTCGCTCACCACGACGGTCTTCAGCCAACGCAGCACAGGGTGGTTTAGCGCCCGCCCCCGCGAGGCCGACGCTGGAGGGCCAGCAGTCCTCCATCTCTTGCACAGCATCGCATTGAAAAGGTCTCCTACATGGCCCCTCCTCTGCGTTCGTGACGCACTGTAACAGTTACTTCCTTGGGTGTCGATTTATGACAGTGAGTTTGCAGTGACGGTCAGGCAGTGTCGGGTACGCGGTCCCCGAAGTGGATGCGGAAGGCTGTCAGTGCTGAGCTCCAGTTGTAGGTGTGCCTCCATTTCGTTTGGGCTCTGGTGATCGCGAGGTAAAGCAGCTTGCGCGCGGAGTCCTCGTTGGGGAAGCTGCCTCTCGTCTTGATGATCTTGCGGATCTGGCGGTTGAGCGCCTCGATCGTGTTGGTGGTGTAGACGGCGCGGCGGACATCGGGCGGGAAGGCCAGGAACGGCACGACGCGCTCCCAGTGCTCGGTCCAGCTCTGGGAGATCATCGGGTACTTGTGATCCCACTTCTCGGCGAAGCGCTCGAGCTGCTCCCAGGCGTGGTCGCGGTTCACCGCGGTGTAGATCGGCTTCAGATCGGCGGCGACTTGGCGGCGATCCTTGTAGGGCACGAACTTGAGGCTGTTGCGGATGAGGTGCACGATGCAGGTCTGCACCCAGGTGTTGGGGTAGACGGCCTCGATCGCCTCGGGGAAGCCCTGCAGCCCGTCGACGCAGCAGACGAGTACGTCCTGGACGCCGCGGGTCTTCAGATCGGTCAGGACCTGCAGCCAGAACTTGGCGCCCTCGGTGCGCTGGAACCACATCCCGAGCACGTCACGGTCGCCCTCGAGGTTGACGCCGATCGCCAGGTAGCAGGCGAAGTTTCTGACCGCCTGCCCATCGCGGATCTTGATCACGAGCGCGTCCAAGTAGAGGATCGGGTAGATCTGCTCCAACGGCCGGGTCTGCCAGGCCTTGGCGTCCTCCAGCACCGCGGCGGTGACCCGGCTGACGGTCTCGCGGCTGACCCCGGGCCCGTACAGCTCGGTGATGTAGGTCTCGATCTCGCGGGTACTCATCCCGCCGCCATACAGGGCGATGATCTTCTCGTCCAGCCCGGCCAGACGCCGCTGGCCCTTGCGGACCAGCTGCGGCTCAAAGCGGCTCTTGCGGTCCCGCGGAGTGTCGATCCGCACCGGTCCCTGGTCGGTCAGGAGCGTCTTGGGCGTCCCGCCGTTGCGCGAGTTCCCGATCCCGCCGGGCGGCGCCTGACCGGCCGGATAGCCCAGATGCTCGGTCAGCTCCTCCTCGAGCGCCCGCTGGACCATCCGACGGGTGATCTCGCCGAGCACGCCATCCTGCCCGAGGATCTCCCGCTCGCCGCGCTTCCCGGCGATCAGCTCGTCGATCATCCCGTCCAGCAACCGCTCGCGCAGCTCGTCGGGCAGCCCGTCACGCTCGCCCTTGAGCTGATCCAGCAGCGCGTCGATCAGCGTCTCACGCGCATCGTCGGTCATTCCCGCCACCGATCTTCTCAACCGGGCCCGATCCAGCGCCTCCTCGACCACCTCCTCGCTCAAGGGCCGGGACGCTTCCGCACTCCACAGAGGGGGCGCCGGCGGCTCGCCTGGCGGCTCGCCGCCGGCGGCGTACAGATCAGAGGAAACTCGCTCGAATGAGAACTTCTTTTCTTGTGTTGAAGGCATGCGCTCTCCGTTCGCTCTGCCTTACACAGATCCTGTGACGATCCCCGAGAGCCCCGGCGCCGCGGGTCCCTGAAGCTCATCGTGGAATGCCCTGGGTTTGACGGAGACCTGGTTTGTAGGACTTGTCAGTAAGTAAATCAAGTTAGTGAGCTTGTCTACTACCGTAGGTCGGAGACGACCCCGAAGGGGTCGTACATCGCGCCAGCGTTCAGGGTGACAGGGCCTGTCGGGAAAGGCAGCGCCTCAGGGTTCGCGGCGAGCGCCGCGACGTGTCGTTGCTCGTGCTCGACGGGCGGGGTGTTCCCGAGCGAGGAGTGCAGCCGGCGGGTGTTGAACCAGGCGACGTAGTCGACGGTCGCGAGCTCGAGCTGGGCGTGGGAGCGCCACACACGATCGGCGATCAGCTCGGTCTTGTAGCTGTCGACGAAGCTCTCGGCGAGCGCATTGTCGTAGCAGTCGCCGACCGACCCGACCGACGCGAGCACCCTGGCGTCGTCGAGCTGCTGGGTGTAGTCCTCCGCGGTGTACTGCGAGCCCTGGTCGGTGTGCGACACGAGCTGGAAGTCAGCGCCGGGCTGGCGGATCGCGAGCGCCATCCGCAGCGCGTCGAGCACCAGGCTGGTGCGCATGTGGCGGGCGATCTGCCAGCCGACGATCATCCGTGAGAACACGTCGATGATGAACGAGAAGAACGACCGGCCCCCCCAGCTGCGCAGGTAGGTGAAGTCCCCGACCCACAGGCGGTCCGGCGCGGTGGCGGTGAAGTCGCGCTTGACAAGGTCAGCGGCCCGCCGCGCCTCAGGATCCGCGATCGTGGTCCTCCACGGCTTGCCGCGTCGCTTGGCGCCCTGGATGCCCGCTGCGCCCATCAGCCGAGCGATCTGGTCGCGGCCGGCCTGCTCGCCCTCACGGACCAACTGGGCGTGCAGCCGCCGATACCCGTAGCACTCGTAGTTGGCCTCGTGCACCTCCCGGATCCGGCCAGTCAACCGCTCATCCTCCACGTCACGGGCCGACCGCTCGCCGGTCGCGCGTTGGTGGTACGCCGACGCCGACACGTCCAGGGTCCGGCAGATCGGCTCGACGCCGAAGCGGTCGCGGTGCATGTCGATGAACGCGCTCACCTCGGTCGGTCTGCGTCGAGCTCGATCGCAAAATACACGCTGGCGGCCTTCAGGATCTCGTTCGCGCGGCGCAGCTCATGGTTCTCCTTGCGGAGCTTCTTGATCTCCTCGCGCTCCTCGCTGCTGGGCAGATCCGGCCGCAGGCCACCGTCGGCCTCAGCCTGCCTGACGCGCTTGCGCAGCACCTCGTGACCGATACCGAGATCGCGCGCGACCGCTGCGACCGGCCGGCCCGACTCGAGCGCGAGACGGACACCACGCTCGATCAGCTCCTCTGGATACTTCCTGGCTCTGGGCATGAACTTGCAGTTCCTTGCTCGAGGACCGAATCCTCGTTTCAGAGCCTCCGCGAAACCCAGGGCAGCTCATCGCTGCCGCGCCGCAGCACACCCACGATCCGCCGCAACTCCACCAGCGCGTCACGCCCCGCGCTCTCAACAACCCCGAGCGCGGCCCGTGCCGCGTCGAGATCCCGCCGCGCGACCCGCCGCGCGCCACTGGCCTGGATCACCATCACGCTCACGCTATGCGCAATCACATCGTGCAACTCACGCGCCATCCGGTTGCGCTCCTCTGCAGCGGCACGACGGGCACGAACCTCCTGCTCGTCCTCCAACCTGGCTGCCTTCGACGCGAGCTCGCGCGTCAGCGCGCTGCGCGTCGCGAGGATCCGCGCGAAAGCGAACGGTGCCACGCCCACACCCCACGTCGCGAGCGCTTGACCGACCGACCCGCCCGGCGGGAAATACCAGACCACCACCGACCCAACCAGCCAGTACGCGAACAACCCAGCCGCCACGACCACGCTCCCGCGCTCGCGACGACCGAGCGTGTAGAAGTTCAACGCGATCGCGACCAACTGAAACGTGCCGGCGGAGCTATAGCCGCTCACGAGCACCAGCGCGGGGTACCCGCTGGTCGCGACGGCGGTCGCGAGGACCGGGTTTGCTCGGCGCCATGCGACGCTACCCGTGACCGCGACGCACGACACGACCGCCGCCGCGTCCAGACCGCGACCGAGCACAGAAGCCGCGTCCATCAGCCCGCCGATGGTCAAAACCACCGCGAGAGCCCAATCGAGCACCCGCAGATCGATTCCCCGAAACCGCCCGGTCAACGTGCTCACAGTGCCCACGAGCGCAAACTAGCGCCCCAGCCACCGGCGCGCATCATCCGAGGCGACGACTCGCGTCCTACTCGAGTAGGACCTTCCCTACGGTCAGATTATCCGAAAGTCCACGAAGAGTCGATCCTGCGGACGACGACACGCGACCGGGCCGCTGAGAGCCTTTGCGCCACAAGCAAACGCGGTGGACGAGCAGCCACCGAGCCCGCCGTTGCGCGCAACCGTCAACTCGAGGAGGCAGCACCGATGCCACATCGTTTGAATCGCCCGACTCTCACCAAGATCACCCTCGTCGCGGCGGCCATAGCCGTGAGCGCGGCACTCGCCATCACGAGCGCCGCAACAGCCACGACGACGGGGACCGAGCACCTCTCCCTCATCAACATCCAGACCAACGGATCCAGCCCGCTCCACCTCAGCGCAATCGCCACCGGCACGTTCACGGCCGGCGGAACGGCAATCATTGACTCCAAGGCGGGAACCGCCACGCTCCGGTTCCAGCTCGGCACGATCGTGCTGAAGCTCCGGGCAGCCGGGCGCACCAAGACCACCGCGAGCCTAAAGGCCTGCCTGGAGACGGACGTCACGCCCGACACCTACACAATCGCGAGCGGCACAGGCATCTACGACGGGATCACCGGATCAGGAAAGTCCACATCCAAGGCCACGTTTGTCGGAGCGACCGTCAACGGCAAGTGCTCGAACAACACCCCCGCAGACGCCATTCAGATAATCATCACCGCGAGCGGACCCGTCTCGCTGCCCTAGTCCCGCCGCCCTAGCTGCTAAGAGCTAGCAACCTCCACACATCCGCCCGACCGGGGGTGGCCGATCCACGGATGCCATGGCACCACGCATCGGCCACCCCAACCAAACGAACACCAGAGGACGAGCCGCCCACGCCGAATTCGTCGAGCAGTAGACGAACTCGCGCATCCCGAGCCACGACGCGCCACAGCTCAGAGCCAGCAAAGGCGCCGATCACTGGCGCCCCGGTGTACAGCATCCGATAGTCCGCAGCGTCACGAACACTTCCCGCGACGTTGCATCGCCCGGCCAAGCACACACTTCAGCGCCAAACTCAGGGCACCCACGGGTCGCGCCGGTATGGGGATCCTCCCATCGCGAACGAACCGTCAACAGCTGCTTCGGTATGACACAGAAGCCGTCGTGACAGCACCCGAGCAGGCCCCCCGCTCAGGACGAGAGGCGGCAGCCCCGTGGCGCTGTCCGCCGACTGCTTCGCGGGGCGAAGCGATCACCCGCATCGCGCCGGCCGGATGTCTATCCGGTGCCAAGCACCCAGGACCGGACCTCCGCAGCGTCGCGGGCGGCGTGGCCACTCTGCCGCTCGACGAGTCATGTCCGCACATGCCTGCTTCGTCGTGGTCTGCGGGCGGAAGCGGCCATCTTCGGACGCCGTGCCGCCTTGAGCACGGCGCCCGGGTGGTTTATCGGCCGAGGGCTGCGCTGGCGGGCATCCATCATCGGTGGGCGGCGAGAGTGGACGGCGTTGACGATCTCGCTCGGATCGATCCCTTGCAAGTACGTGCTGGTGGTGCCAAGGTCGGTGTGCCCGAGCAGGCGCTGGATGATGTTGACCGGCACCCCCTCGCGGGCAAGCTCGACAGCGTGAGCATGCCTCAGCTGGTGGGGGGCGAACCGGCGCCGGACACCGGCATGGGCGGCGAGGTTTCGGAGCTCTCCACGGACGGCGGTCGCCGGCCACGCGCGACCGCGGGTCGGGCCGTCGATGATGCAAAACAGCGGCCCGACCGGTAGCTGGACGCGATGCTCGAGCCAGCGGTTGAGGTGCTCAAACCCCCAGTCGTCCATCCCGACCTCGCGGCGGCGATCACCCTTGCCGTGCCGGATCAGCACCGACCCGCGCGCCGGGTCGACATCGGTCTCTTTGAGCGCCAGCGCCTCGGAGATCCGCAGGCCGCCGCGCCACAGCACCGCGATCACCGCCCGGATTCGGAGACCGTGGCGGTCCTCGCCGGCCTGGCGCATGACCGCGACGATCTCCTCGACCCGCGGCGGGTCAGCCGGGTAGCGCATCCCTTTGTTGTGCGGCGCGCGCCCATCCAGGTATCCGGGCAGCGAGACCTTCGATCGCCGCCGTCCGATCGCGTCGATCAAGACTACCCCTGGCATGACCTCCTCCTCTCAGGAGCGATCCTCACGCCCGGACCACCCGGACCCGTGGAACGGATCGTCCCGCTGAGCCACCCTCCGGTCCAGCCGTCGCTGCCCGAGATAGCCGCTTTCTCGCCCCAAGCCGCCTAAACCTCCAAAGCAGCCACCCGCACAGATCGCTGACCGAGGGGTATAGCGGCGACGGACGTGTGCGGCGCCGAGGAATCTCTTGGGTGGTGATCCAGCACAGACTGCCGAGCACTCTGGCTGCGGGTGGCACCTGCGGGAGCCGGGTTCGGGTTGGTTCTATTTCGGCAGAAGGGAGGGGCCCTCCCACGGTGGCTTTCTCCCTCTGCCGGGCTTGAGAGCGGTAGGTTCTTCGGCATGAGCGAGCCCTCGCGGATCCGCGACATCGAGGACCAGCGAACGCGCCGGCGGGCAGCCCGCGTGCTGATCGGCGAGTACCACGAGGAGCAGTTGCGGCGCTTGCTGGAACACGTGCGCCACGGCATCGAGCGCATGGACGCCGGCGAGATCGATCCCTTCGAGCTCGACGAGCTGATCCATCATTACAAGCGCTCAGCCCAGAAGCTGTGGAGCTTCTGTGGTTCGGGAGGCTCTGATTGGGAAACCGCGGCGCTGACCGTCGAGTGGTGGCGGGGGACCGGCGAGCCGGAGACCGACTGGTGGGAGGCGGGCCGTCCCCGACGCCACGGCGCGTGAGCTGTGGCGAGTCGACCGGCGTCCGCGCCACCATCGGGCGGTGCCAGCGATCTGTCGCTTCTACGGGATCGTGATCGCGATGTTCTTCGACGATCACGGCCACCCGCACTTCCACGCCCGCCATTCCGGGCAGGAGGCCAAGATCCGGATCGATCAGATCGAGGTCATCGAGAGCACGCTCGACGTTCGACAACTGCGCCTCGCGCTCGCATGGGCCGAGCTGCACCGAGACGAACTGCTCGAGAACTGGCGCCTCGCGCGGGCTGGTGAGAAACTGAACGAGATCGAGCCACTCCAATGATCGGACTGACCCCTGATATGACCGACGTCGCCGTGGTGCGCCACGGCGTGCTTCGCCTGCGGTTTGTCGACGGCGTGACCGGAGAAGTCGACGTGCTCGAGCGGATGCGCGGGCCTGTTTTCCAGAACGCACGCACCGAGGACGGCTTCGCTCAGGCGCGCCTGGACCCCGAGTCAGGCACGGTGATCTGGCCCGGCGGTGCTGACCTGGCGCCCGACACGCTCTACGTGCGGGTTAGTTCGGGCCTGTGGCCTGAACAGAACCTCGCCGCCTGAACCACACTCGCTCGCCGAACAGAACTCGGCGGGCAGGGCCGCTTTGGGCGATGCCCGTGGGAAAGCGGGCACCTCACGACCTGGCCGGTGCAGCGGCGAACCAGCCACGTTTTGAGCACCGTGCTCGCCCATCAGCTCATGGCGGTCCGAGGTACCCCGCGATGACCCCGGCGAGCTCGTCCGGATGGCTGAGGGCGGCAAGGTGCCCCCCGGGCACGACGACCGGATCAAGACCGAGTCGTTCGCGGGCGACGCGCTGCTGAAACTCGAGCGGGAAGAAACGGTCGTCACGGCCGGCGACGACGTGGATCGGGATCGAGGGCCACGCGCCGAAGTCACAGCGGTCATCGAAACCCTCGTCCAGTTGGGAGGCAGCACGGGACTCCATTTCCGGCAGCAGTTCCTCGGGAACATCGTGCAGAAAGTAGGTAGCCAGATCGAACTCAACGCTGTAGCCGCCGCTCACGGCTGCCGCTGTCCGGGCCTGCTCCGATCCCACGTTCTCCCACCACTCGCCCGGTGTCTCGCCGGGCTGCGGGATCATCGCGTTGACGAACACGACCAGGCGGGTCGGTATCCGCTGCCACACCAGCGGTGCGGTGAAGGCTCCCATCGATTGTGCGATCAGCGCCACGTCGGCGCGGCCCTCGACGGCGTCTACGACCGCGTCGGCGTAGGCCGGCAGGCCAGTGCGGCCACGCGCTGCCAGATCCATGGCGATCACGTCGTAACCACGACTCCGCAGGTCGCGCTCGACCAAGTGCCAGTACCAGCCCACGCCACCCGCCCCGGGAATGAGCACCACAGATGTCATCTCATCAGCCTCCTGTCGGTCCGATCAGTCATCAGCACTGTCGCCAGCCTGTCAGCGGCGCCATTTGGCGCCTGGGGCCTTGCGCACGATCGCATCGGAACAGCGCGAGCTCATTCATTCGTCTGACCGGCGGCGGTCACGGCCGTCCCGCGTGCGGAGACGGTGCGCGGACGGTCAGCACCTGACCGGTCGGGGCGCTCGGATCCGGCGCCTCGCCCCACCGCTGGGCGACGATGAACAGCGTCTGGTCGTCATTCCCGCCGAGCATGCAGGCAAAGCAGCCACGGTCAAGCACGACCGTGTCAAGCACTTCGCCACCTTCCGCTACCCGCACGCAGCGATTGGTCCCGACGTCGGCGTACCACACCGCTCCGGCGGCATCGACGCAGATGCCGTCTGGATGGTGGCCTGGGGTGTCTGCCCATGTTCGCCGGCCCGACAGCCCGCCATCCGCGTCGATCTCAAACGCGGTCAGTCGCTCGCCGTAGGACTCGGCGACGATCAGCGTCTGAGCGTCGGCGGTGATCGCCATCCCGTTGGGAAACGCGACGCCGTCGGCAACCTGCCTGACCGCGCCGTCGGGGGTCACCAGAGCGACCAGCCCGGGCGCGAACTCCCCGCCGGGGAAGTCGAAGCCGATGCAGTTGACGTACGCGTTGCCGCGAGCGTCGAGGACCATCTCGTTCCACGGGGTGCGCGCCACAGGGCTGAGGTCGGCCTGGCGGGCGAGCGAGCCGTCCGGCTCGACTCGCAGCAGCGCGCTCTGCGCGGAGCCGACCACGAGCAGGGTGCCGTCCGCGGTGAAATCGATGGACATCGGAAAGGCGGGGAAATCGACGGTGAGCACGACCTCGCGGCGGCCGTCCCGGTCGACCGCCACGACCTGCCCGACCGCCCAGTCGCAGAACCACAGGCGCCCGTCGTACCAGCGCGGCGACTCGCCGAACACTACGCCGTCGATCAGGATTTGAGGATCCGGCATGACATCTCCTTGTCTTCGTCGTTCACCGGCTGAGACAACGAAAGGCGAGCAGAATCATCGGTGGCACTCTCACGAGCTCACGAGAGTCCGCTCGAACACAACGGCAGCCGGCTGCCGCGGCGCTCGCCGGCGATGCCTGCTTGAAGCCCGGCGCCGGTCAGAGCAGCCATGTCTCGGGGCAACCGCTTCAGCGGCATTGCAGCCACGCGCGGATGTCGAGGTCGATCGCTGGTTCCGTTCAGCGGGAGCGCCAACTCTCGGTCGCGGCGCGCCTCGCCTCGACCCGAGTGCTTGCAAGAAGGCTGCAACCACTCGGTGCTCGGTTTGGCGACGAGCGGGTTCCGGCCCGACTGGCGGCACAGGCCCGCTCCTCGCCGAATCCAGGGCTCGCGCGACGACGTACAGAAACGCGCGTTTGCATATGGAAAGCGCCGGGATAAACCGGCTTGGAGAAGTTGTGAACACGAACGCAGGAGGTGGATCGGTTGTTTGATGGTGGTTCCGCTGATTGCGGTGCTGTAGAAGAGATAGGGGTTTGGCCCCCTGAAGCCGCCCTACGGGGGGAGGCTTCAAACCGCCCACAGCTGCATTGGCTGAAGACCGTTGTGGTGAGCGTCGTGGGAAAAGGCGAGACTAGATCTCGTCAGGTGTGGGTCGGTTGTGAACACGAACGCAGGAGGTTGGACGGTTTGGTAGATGGTGGTCCCGCTGACTGCGGTGCTGTAGGAGTGATGGAGGTTGTCTGGCCCTCCGGAGCCGCCCTGCGGGGGGAGGCTTCAAACCGCCCACAGGTGCATTGGCTGAAGACCGTTGTGCTGAACGTCGTGGGAAAAGGCGCGGCTCGATCGCGCCAGGTGTGGGTCGAGAAGATGAGCGATGGGTGCAAGCCCTCTGCCGTTTATGTGTCGGAACACCATCAGTCGACGTCAAAACCAGGGCCACTGGCCCGTCCTGGGATGAGCCTGGGGGGCACCCGTTTACTGCCCGGGCGGCGTCCGGCATACAGGCAGCATGATCTCGACCGAGGCGCTTCTATGGAACGTGTGAAGGCGTGCCCGGACACCGCTGCGGTGCCTTCCGTGGCGAGAGGGAGACCTCCAAGCGGCGGAATCCGCGAGGAGCCGAGTACCGTCGCCGGGCGCGCCGGCGGACCCGCTCGTAGTAGCCGTGAAGCTTGCGCGTGTCGCAGCGCGGGTGGAGCCAAGGGGCGGGGGGCGGATTCCGGTGATCGTCGCAACACCAATGCGGTTTGGAGGTTGGGATGCGCGGGAGACGGCGGACGGCAGCGGGCGGCGTTCAAGCGGAGAAGCAGCAGCGGTATGTGCGGTTGATCGCGCAGGGGGTCGGGAATTCTGAGGCGTGTCGGTTGGTTGGGATCAACCGCAAGACGGGCACCAGGTGGCGGTATGGGCGGTCGGTTGCGAACGCGGCGGGTGAGGTCCTGCACTATGAGCCGGTGAAAATCACGCCAGCCAAACCGCGCAGTCCGCGGTACCTGTCGGAGGATGAGCGGATCGTGATCGCCGGTTTGCTCCGGGCAGGTCAGACCGTTCGCGCGATCGCACGGGAGCTGGGCCGCTCACCGTCGACTGTGAGCCGCGAGATCCGCCGCAACAGTGACGCTCACGCTCGCTATCGGCCCGCTCACGCGGAGCAAGCCGCGAGAGCCCGCGCTCGCCGACCTCGCGAGCGGCGGGTCGCGGTAGATGCGGTGCTGCGAGAGGTTCTCGCGCGGCTGTTGGGCAGGCGGTGGAGCCCGGAGCAGGTGGCGCACGAGCTCAGGGTCTCGTCGTTCGCCGGCCAGCCGGAGCGTTGTCTGTGCACCGAGTCGATCTATCAGGCGATCTACGACCCGGCCGTTGACCTGACTCGTCCGGCTCGCCGGCGCCGCCGTCGAAGGCGTGTTCATGGCGTGCAACGACGTGGACGGTTGACCGCGATGCGGATGATCGATGAGCGTCCAGCAGAAGTCGAGGACCGCTCCCAGGCCGGGCATTGGGAAGGAGATCTGATCATGGGACCGGGCAACCGGTCGGCGATCGGGACGCTCGTGGAGCGCAGGACGCGGTTTCTCGTCTTGCTGCACATGCCGGACGCGATCTCGACGGCGGCCGCGGTCGGCCACGCGGTCAGCTCCGCCTTCAGCGGGCTGCCTGACGGGCTGCGGCGAACGTTGACCTGGGATCAAGGCAAGGAGCTTGCGCTGCACCAGCAGATCACCGCCTCCACCGCGACACAGGTGTTCTTCTGTGACGCGCACTCCCCGTGGCAGCGGGGGAGCAACGAGAACATGAACGGACTGCTTCGCGACTACTTCCCCAAAGGAACCGATCTCAGCGTGGTCACCGACGAGGCTCTGCAGCAGATCGCCGCCGAGATCAACGACCGGCCGCGCAAAACGCTCGACTGGAACCGGCCGGGCGACCTGTTCAACAGCGCGCTGGCCGACCCCGTCTAGCCACCACGCCTCCCAGAGACCGCAGCAGACCACCTCCCCTTCTCGCGCCGGGTAACGCCCTGCTGGGGTCCGGGAACGGCTGGGGCAATGAAGGGTGGCCGGGTTGGGGGGGCGCGCGGTCGTGCGTCGCGCGTTGAGACCGCTTCGCTCTCGCCGTTGATCGCTCGCCACGAGAGGTGGCTCGTAGTTCGCAAGGCGTGGAGCTCGCCCGAGCGGGGGCCGGGCGAGCGATGCGACCTCCGCGCGTGGCTAGTCGCGGTCAAGCGCTGCGGGGTGTGGTCCAGAACTCGGCCCTCCGGGCCCTCCCCCGCCCACCTCACGCCGGGCTCACAACATCCGATGGGTCCGACAACTACGATCCGTGCTGGTCAACTGTTGCGACGTTGACTCGAATTCCCCACATCACAGTGGGGCCAGTTCAGCTCATCGTTCTCAGGAGAGCCGCGGCCGGCTGGCTGCCGGGCAGTTCGGGTGCGACCACGCGTAGAGCCAGAGCGCGGACTGCTGTTCTTCTGCCAGCCCGCAGGGCGCGATCAGCTCACGCTCGACGGTGTCCAGCGCGTCGCCGCGCTCCAGTCGCCTGGCGATCGCCGCTCGCAGCTGCCGCATGCGATCCACCTCGCCAGCCGCCTCTGGGTCCGGTTGGGCGCGCGGTGCAGGTGGCGGCGCAACGTGTCGAACCATGAGGATTTGCTCGTGCTCGTCCAGGTGGCGGCGGAACTCATCGAGCCTGAGGACGTGGCCGTGTTCGCGCGTGAGTTCGCGCAGTTCGCGGTCGAGTTGACCCAGGGCGCCGTTAGACCCAGCAGAACTTGTCATCGAATCGTCCGTTTCTGATCGGTGGTGGTGAAGGCTTCGGCCGCCCTGCACGGTGAGCGGCCCATGCATGAGGAGCGGTCCCTCGCGAGAGGCGAGGATCACGCGCTGTTTGGGAGTGGCGATCTTCATGGCCGCAGTCTCGCCCCGCCGGGTGCGGGGCGCACCGGCCGGCAAGGTCCTGTCTTTTCGCGAGCGGGGTCTTAGGAGATCGTCGCGGTGGCGCTCGGGCACTCGCCACCGTCGTCGACTACGCCGGTGAGCGCGGGGCGAATTGGTCGCGGCGGGTGATCTCGAGCTTGCGGTACACGTGGCTGACGTGCCCCTTGGCGGTCTTGGTGGTGATGAACAAGGCTTGGGCGATCTCGCGGTTGGTGAGGCCTTCGGCCGCGAGCCGCGCGACGCGGAGCTCGCCGGCGGTCAGCGCGTCGCGGCCGGTGATCGCATCGCGACGTGGCTTGGCTCCTAACGCCACCAGCTCGGCGCGTGCCTGGTTGGGGTCGCGCCATCATCCGCGCGAAATCCAACGTCAGTGTTTGTCGCCACTGACGTCGGCGTTGACCGAGGTCATCCTGTCACGCTTTGCGCGAGGAGCAAGGTCCGTCGCGTGGGGGCCGATACGGCTGCTTATCCCTGCCGAGCTGTACGCGCTTGTCCTGCAAGCGCGGCGGTCGGTGCGGCCCCGGTCGTCGCCGTTAGTAGAAGGAAGTGCATGAGCACGACTTGGGCCGCCCGGGTCTTGGTGAGCACGTACGTCGCGATCCGATCTCTTCGACGACGTCGCCGCGGACTTTCAGCACGGCGATGTAGCTCGGCTTAACGCGCGAGGTACCAGTGGTTCCGGCCGATGTGGATCGGAGGGCTCCGTGTCGAGCCTCTGGGACGCCCTGGTGATCGACTCGCCGGCGCGGACGCCGTGCGGCGCGTCGTGCGGGTTCGACGTCGACGCCCACACGACCCGTCCGTCGAGCGCTGCCTGCTCACGCCTAAAGAGCGTCTTGAGCAAGATGGGCGAGGCGTAGCCGACGCGCACTCCGATCGGTGTCAGGCAGAAGAAGTCCTCGTACTGAATCCCGCCTGGTCGGAGTGCAGGAAGAGGCTGGCGTACGCGACATCCCAGCCGGTGCCCATCTTGGCGCGAAGCGGGACCATGGCGTCGCGTTGGGCGCGAATCTGGTCACGTGGGAGGTGTAGCTTCGCTGCCCAGGCGTCGATCGCCATTGGTGTGTCTAGCAGCCCGGGCATGATCGTGTTCACGCGGATGCCGTGCGCGGCGTTGTCGCTCGCTAGCGAGTGACTGAGTGCGTTGATCCCCGCGTTCGAGATCTTATAGGCGGTCAGCGGGACGGCCGCCGCCAGCGCCGCGACCGAGGAGATGTTCACGATCGACCCGGAGCCTTGCGCTCGCATCACCGGTATCACCGCCTGGCAGGAGAGCAGGCAGCCCTTGAGGTTCACCGCGATGATGTGATCGAAGGCCGCTTCGGTGAGCTTCAGGGGATCGGCGTCGTCGGTACCGATGCCGACGTTGTTCTGGAGGAAGTCGATCCGGCCCCAGGCGTCAACGCAGGCCGCGGCTACGGCCTCACAGTCCGCCGCCTTGGTCCAATCGGCGGCCACGCATTCGGCGACGCCGCCCTCGTCTGAGATCATTTTGGCCGTTTTGCGCGCCGAGTCGAGATCGCGATCGGCGAGCAGCACCTTCGCTCCCTCACGCGCGAAGAGGATTGCCGCGGCTCGGCCGGTGCCGACGCTCTCGCCCGGTGACTGCCCCGCTCCGACAACGACGCCGACCTTCCCTTGGAGCCTCATCGGGCGCCCCGCTGGTCGCTTGGCCGTCGACCGATCGAGCTCGGCGTCTGTCCCCCAAGCAGCGGCTCGTCCTCCAGCTCCACCCTGGTCGACTCGAGAAACCGGCTAACCATGTTGTAGTAGCTGACCAGCAGGATCAACTCAGCGGCCTCGCGCGGCCCGTAGCGGTCGATGATCTGCTCAAGCGCCTCGTCCGAGAGCCGCACGTCCCGGCTGACCTCGTCCGCCAGGCGGCAGATCAAGTTACACTCCTCGTCGAGGCTAGAGACACGCTCCTCTGTACCGATCGAATCGATCTCCGCCTCCGTCACGCCGACGCTCCTGCCAAGCTGCTCGTGCTGCGCCCACTCATAACTCGAGTTGGTGGCGTCCGCGACCCTCAGCACAGCGATCTCACACCGCCGGGCGTCGAGCGCCGTCGACAGCACAGCAGCCCCGAGCTCCAAGAACGGCCGCACGGCGCGAGGTGCACCCGCAACCATCCGAAATACATTCAGCGGCGGAAGATTGGCGAGCATCTCGCGGCGCTCGGGCTCGAGGTCGTCGTCAGCGGGAAGCGGAATCCTCGGGGTCACCCCCGTCAAGTCCTTATCGACCGATCCCATCGTTCACCTCCTGGTCATTTGTGATTGGTTAAACAGCGGGCTAAGTACCGGGCGGGTGATCGGCACAGGTCTCGACCAGCAGCGCCTCGAGCGCTGTGTTGAACCCGAGCCAGCCGTGAAATCCGCGCGCCCGCTGGTAGACGCGGTGCGCGTGCGGATCGGAGCGGTCGATCGCGGCATCGAGGACCACGCGCCGTTTGTTCATGACAGCGACTCTCGCCCGGCCGGGCGCGTTGCGCACCGGCCGGCAAGGTCCTGTCTTATGGCGCCGGGGTCTTAGGAAATCGCCGCGGTGGCGCTCAGGTCCTCGCCGTCATGGTCGAGAAAGCCGGTGAGCGCGTTGGCGAGTTGGCCGCGACGGGTGATCTCGAGCTTGCGGTACACGCTGCTGAGGTGCCCCTTGGCGGTCTTGGTGGTGATGAACAGCGCCTGCGCGATCTCGCGGTTGGTGAGGCCTTCGGCGGCGAGCCGTGCGGCGCGGAGCTCGCCGGCGGTCAGTGCGTCGCGGCCGGTGATCGTGTCGCGCCTGGGCTTGGCGCCCGCAGCGATCAGCTCCGCGCGCGCCTGGTTGGCGATCCGCCGCGCGCCCAGATGGTGGGCGAGATCCAGCGCGCGCTCGAGCTCGGTGCGGGCCTGGACACGGCGGCCGGCGCGGCGCAGCGCCGCACCGTAATCGGATAGCGCGCGGGCGAGCTCGATCGGTGACTGCGAGCGCTCCAGTGTCTTGACCGCCTCTGCAAGCAGCTCGAGGCCGGTCTCGCCGCTCTCGATCAGCCCGCACGCGCGCAGCGAGATGCCGAGCGTCCGCGGGCGCCCGAACGCGCGCGCCAGCTCAAGCTGCTCGCCCGCGAGCCGCAGCGCCTCCCCCGTGGCGCCGAGCGCCGCGTGAGCCAGCGCCGCCTCGGCGCGCCACGGCGCGATGCTCGGCGTCAGAAGCCCGAGCCGCGCGCATCGCTGCCCGCACTCGAGGAAGTCGTCGAGCGCCTCCTGCAGGCGGCCCTCGCTGGCACGCAGCCGGCCCCGCGCGATCAGAAGCCAAACTGCCTCGATCGAGCGCGACGCGAGCGGATCGACAAGTTGCTCCAGCTCATGCTGTGCCGCATCCAGCGCGTCGCGCTCGATCAGCACCCGGATCACCTCGGTGACGGCGTAGATCCGACGAACCCCCTCCGCGCGCTCCAGCGCCCAGCGCGCGTCCGCCTCCGCGTCGGCCAACGCGCCACAGTCGCACGACGCCCACGCCCGAGTCACCACGATCCCGATCGTCTCCTGCATCGCGCCGCGCCGGCGCGCGGCCGCGAGCAGATCCTCGCACAGCCGCTGCAGCGCGTCGTAGCACTCGACGAGCGTGAGCGTGAGAAGCAAGGTCGTGCAGATTAGATGTCAAGCGGGGGCGGATATGGCTCACAGGCCAGCGCCCGCTCCGCCAGCTCCCGCGCCTCCGCGGCGCGGTTAGCTTGCGCCGCATAGCGGGCCAACATCACGAGCAGGTACACCGGTGGTTCCGCCACCGCGTGAGAATCTCCCCTACAGGATCAAGCAGCTCGCGGTCTTGTTCGATGATGATCTTCTTGAGGGTCTTCTGGAATTCCGGGTCGTTGCGCCGACGCTCGACGGCCTCCAGCAGGGCCGTCTGTATGTTCTCTCAGCTTCCATCCGGGAATCCGCCCCGGTGTGACACCGCCGGAAAATGCGGCAGCACTTGCCGCGGCGCTACCTGGCTTCGCCATCCGTCCGGGTAGGGCTCCATGCCCTTCCAGAGAAGCGAACCTGGACCGGGATCCCCGACGATGGCCTCGGCGGCCCGCCGTAGGCGCCCGATTACCGCCGACGATGCCGGGTCAGGCCAGCGTCCTTCGAGGGAGTCCGTCCACTGGAGGTAGGCGTCGCGGGCACGGAGCCCTTTGGGGGTCAAGCGGGCTACCCGTCGCCGCCGGCTGGAATCGGTGGCCAGCTCGACGTAGCCGAGTTTGTCGAGGCTGCCGATCCAGTTATCGATGCTCATCTTGGCCACGCCGCTCAGTTGGGGGATCTTCGCCACCGCGACCCCGTCCGTGTCGATCAGGCGCAGGACATTGGCGCAGATCGGCAGCCGGGACCCCGCCCCCGAGGTGTAGACGCCGAGCGACAGGTCTGATTGGTCGTCGAAGTCGAGCGCTAGCGCCAGCAGCACCTTTGACAGCAGCGCCGTCAACGGCAATCGAGCATCACCCTCGAGTACCCGGCGCGGCGGTAGGTGGGGCTCGCCCACCGGCAGGTAGTCGGGGGGATCCACATCCAGTCTCGCCACGACATCCGTCAGCGCGGTCCGCAGAGCATCCTCCGCTGCTGGACCAAATCGGTTCGTCCAGCGTTCCTCGACCTCGTCGGTGAGGGGGGTCCAGATGCCCTGCGCCTTTAGCCCGGCCGACGTGGGTCGGACCAGCGATTCCGATATCGGAGACTTGGCCCGCCGGTCGGCGGGATCGGGGCCGACGTCCAGGTAGCCCCACCACTTGCCGAGACGCTTCACCACGTTCTGGGTGCTCTTAGGAGTGAGCTGTGACCGCCGGGCGAGGTCCCGGGCGCTGATGCCTTCCTTCGGTACGAGACGCATGCCGTGGACCCACATCGCCATGGACACCAGCCACGGTCGAGGACCGGCCCCGGGGGCACTGCGCCCGTGGCGGGTCGTACGGTGCGGCATGCGATGCTCGAATTCGTTGTCGAACTCGATGGTGAAGGCCACCAGGAGGGCCGAGAGGAGGGCTGCCAGATCCAGGCCATCTGCTTCGTCGGGATGAGCCGTCGCCATCATCGGCCCGGAGGCTACCCCGATCTGCGCTTCGCTCTGGACGAGATGGTCGCTGCCGCGCAACCACCTCTGCATCGTCGCCGAGGGAGTCATCACGGCGCGGCTGCCGCTTGGCTCGCTCCGGCGGCGTGAGCGGCAGCGGGCTCGATGGTGCTGTCGTCAGTCGACGTGGGCGGTTGGCGGCGCGGGATCATGTGGATATCGACAAGAACTTCGACGTTCATATCCGGCAGGCTCGCTGGGCCGTGCGACGTTGGGCGGCTTTTCCCGTTGACGCGGCACCTCGTCCTCTTGTTCTCGCGGGACCGGCGATCACATCGAAGCGGGGCTTCGTTCGGGGGAGGCGAAGGATGCTTGGTTTGATGGTCGATATGAGTGGGCCGTCGAGGTTCCTGAGGGCGTCCGGCGGCGGGCACGGCAGAGTGCCGATCCGGGGCGGCGGGAGCCCACGGCTGAGGCGCTGAAGATCACGCATGCCGGGCTGGGAGAGCACGAGTTCCTCACCGACCGCGGTCCCGAGGTCTTGCCGGCGTACTGGCTGCGAGGACCTGCCATAAATGGGCCGCTCTGGGTGCTCGACCCCGCCATCGAGTTCTGGCAACCCTCCGAAGGAGCCGCAGGCGCACCACCTCCCGCCCCGACGCAAGGCCAGCCGCTTGTATGGCCGATCGAGATCGCGACAGACGGTCAGTCGATCGTCGTCCCATGGCTTGGTTCACATCCAGAAGTCGAGACCTACCCCTGGGCGCAGATCATCGAGACACCAGCCGCGGTCTGCGCCGTTGGCGCACGCAAGGACATGGGCTACATAACGGCCGCTCCGAATGCCCTTCGCTGCCGCTTCGTCGCCGACGCAGGTGTCGGGCGCTGGGCGCTGCTTCATGGTCCGATCGACGTGAAGCGCAAGCCCGGCCCCACCGTGGCTCGCGCTGATACACATGACGAGATCGGTCAGTCCGGGTCGTCTTCCCAAGGCTGTTCCCATCCACCCAGATGGATGAGCGCGGCGAGGATCTCGCCGGTATATCCCCAGATGAGGTGCCCATCGATTTGGAAGGCAGGCCCGCGCCAAGCTGAGCTCGTTTCCAGGCAGAGGCGGTTCGCGGGCTCGGCGAGGCGGCGTAGCGGAACCCGTATCGTCGTCACCGTTTCGGCTTGGTCCTGCGGGGCGACCGCGGAGGGCGCGCGCCAGTGGGCGAGGATCCCGGTGACGTCAAAGCGCGATGGCACGATGTGCAGTCGAGGGAGTACCGCGAGTGCATCGACGCCCGCGGGGTCGATGCCCGTTTCCTCCACCGCTTCACGCAACGCGGTTTCGACGACCCCGGCGTCATCAAGCTCGCGGCGGCCGCCTGGAAACGAGATCTCGCCGGCGTGGTCTCTCAGAGCGCTCGCGCGCTCCTGCAAGAGAACGTCTGGGCCTGCGCATCCATCGGTGGCCAGCAGGATGAGAACGGCGGCTTGGCGCTCGGCGACATCGACCGCCGGCGGGTCGTTGCGACTCAGGCTCGAGGGATCGGCGTCGCCGACCGCGTGGATCAGGTCGGCCAGTACGGCCGGCGCGGTTTCGGGCCGGACATGCCGCTGCGCGAGCCAGGATTCGACGGTGAGAGTCATCGCAGCCAGTCCTTCGCTCCTGTTTCGTGGTTGATGGCCGCAGTCGGGTGTTACCTGCACATCGCTAGGCTAGGTCACGAAGTCAAGCGCTCGCGCCGCAGCCCCCGGGCAACCCTTCTGCCTTGTGAAGGCAGCCGCTGAGCCCCGGCTTACGCTTCGCTCACCCGCCGACCAAGAGCAGTAACGCACTCCGCGCTGGAATAGTCGGCTGAGACGTCTCGAGGTTCGTGAGACGAGCAGTACGGCGATCGATCCGGTAGGCGATCAGTTTCGCAGTCGTCTGGAGTCTGGATATCGACTATCGACTATCGACTCGAGCAGCTCGGGTCGTCCGTCCTGGAGAGGAAGCAGCACATGAGGTCACTGGTCCTAAAGATGTCCATCTCGCTGGACGACTACGTCGCACCACCCGACGGGAGCACCGACTGGGTCGCCGCGGGCCGCTCCCCTGACGGCGCGAGTTGGACACTCGAGACCGTGAGCAACGCCAGTGCGCACCTCATCGGCGCCACCACCTACGCCAGGTGGGCCGGGTTCTGGCCCAGCGCCCCTGGGCCGTTCGCCAAGCCGATGAACGACATCCCCAAGTCGTGTTCTCGGACTCCCTGGAGTCCGCCGACTGGGCTGAGACGACGATCGCCTCCGGCGATCTAACCGAAGCGGTCGCGCGCCTGAAGCAGGAGCAGACCAGCGGGTACCTGCTCGCTCAGGGCGGTGCACGGTTCGCCCGATCGCCGTCGAGACCGGCTTGATCGATGAGTACCGCCTGGTCGTCCACCCGTCGTCTTGGGTGCCGGCGAGCGGCTCTTCACCGCACCGCTCACCATCGAGCCGATCAGCACCAATGCCTTCAGCGGCGGAGCCGTCGGCCACGTCTTCGCGGCGCACCCGTGATCGAGTCCGATCGCCCATCACGTAACGGACTCGCGTCCAGCACACTGCCCCGTTGTCGCCAACCCAGCAGCGAGGCCGAGACTGCCGCTCGTGGGTGGACCCAGCAGTGCCGATCGTCGAACTGCCTGATGCTCGCGATCCCCGAGACGCGGTTGGCGACTAACGGCTCTTAGTTGCCACCGATCCCGGCTGAGTGGCGACAAACCGGGTCTAGAGGGACGGGTGCGATCCGGCTTCCGCCGTGGCGACAAATAGGCTCGACTGCCCTGATGCGCGACGCGGTCGAGCTCGTCGAGGTCCCCGAGCTGTTCGAGCGCTGGCTGGCGGCACGGCCGTCGGCCGACCGATCGCGGCGGGAATACGCACGCAGCGCACGCGCGTACTGCGCCTGGCTGGCCGACACGCCGGATCGGGATGGCTGGCAGGGCGACCCGCTGATCGATCCGCTCGCGCGCGATCATGCCGCTCGGGACTTCCGCCGCTACCTGCAGGTCGAGAAGCGGGCGGCGGCCTCCACGGTGAACTTGGCGCTGGCGTCGCTGGATGCGCTGTATCGCTGTCTGGGCCTGGGGCGCCCGAATGTGCGCCGTGATAAGCCCGCCCAGGCGGCGCCGCGCGCGCTTTGATGAGGCGGGGGAGCGCCGGCTGCTGCGCGCCGCGGAGGCGGCGCCGATCCGCGCGCGAGCGCTGGTGATGCTGATGCTGTCACCGCGCTGCAGATCTCGGAGACCGTCGCGCTGCACCTCGAAGACGTGCGGGTCACGACCCGCAAGGGCGTCGTGGTCGTGTTCGGCAAGGGCGAGATGCAGCGCGAGGTGCCGCTGAACGCGCTCGTCCGCCAGGTCCTCGACGAGTGGCTGCAACAGCGGGCTGTACTCGCCCGCGAGGGCGAGCGGGCGTTGTGGGTCAGCCGTAACGGCGAGCGGCTGTCGGCCCGCTCGGCCGACCGCGACGTCAGGATGGTCGCCTCGACGGCCGGTCTTTCGCTCTCGGCGCACACGTTGCGCCATACGTGTCTGACCGGGTTGGTGCGCCGCGGCAACGATCTGGTGATGGTCGCCGAGCTGGCGGGCCATCAGAAGCTCGAGATTACGCGCCGCTACACGCTGCCGTCCGCCGCTGATCGCCAGCGCGCGGTCAAGGACCTGCAGATCGACTACTGACCCGACGGCAGGCCGAGGTGGGTCCTGGTCTTCGATCAACGTGGAGCGGAGAACCGTTTGGGGTTGGCGGTGTCGCTGTGCGCGTTGCGGTTCTTGGGGTTCGTGCCCGACGACATCGCGTCGATCCCTGACGAGGCGCTCGTGTTCGCCGCGGGCCAAGTCGATGCTGCCCCGCACGAGGTACTCGCCTACGGCGCACGCGCGCAGACTCGCAGCGATCACCTCCAGCTCGTGCTCGCCCACCTGGGTTGGCGGCGGGCGGAGGAGACCGACCGCGGGCGACTGGCGGACTGGCTGATTGAGCGCGCGGTCGAGCACGACGCCCCGGCGACGCTGATGGGGCTGGTCCGTCCCGGATCGCTGCCCGGGCGACGAGCGCGAGTTCTCCCGCGTCCGCTCGCCTTCAGGTAGGTTCGCCTCGATGCCCACACCACGCCGCCGGACCCCCCGGTCGAAGATCGACGAGGAGCGCGTCCACCTTCTGGAGGAGCTTAGGTCCATCGAGGACACCGCGCGCCCGCTGATCGAGTCCTACGTCACGGCCGAGAGGATCGAGTACCTAGGGGGCGACCCCATCGTCCGTCGGCTGAACCGACTGCTCGGCTTTTTCCGCGGTGAGGTGCAGCATCTCTGGGATGACGCCAAGCGGCTCGGCTGGGAGCCGCCTGACGAGCCCTAGGGAACGGGACCCGCGGCGTCCTCGGCCCGCTCAACTCTCAACGAGGCCGCGATCGCTCCTCGCGGAGGCGCTGTTGAGCAGGCGATCGTGCGGCGCCCGCGCTCGCCGGCGGATTTGGGACGCCTCGGTGGTCGCTAAAGGGCTCGCCCGCGACGCGCCGGCGCCGGACTCCAAGCGATGGTGCGGGCCACGCCGACAGGACGCTCCAGGCTGGGCCGAAACGAGCGTCATCTCTCTCTACAGGGACAGACCCGAATCCGCCCCGAGCGGAACTCGCCACAAATAGCACTCTCACACCTTGGCAAGCTCAAGTGCAACGTGGGCGAGCGCGAGTTCCTGCCGGTTGGGTTGGAAGCCGAGTTAGCTCTACCCATCGATCTGCCTGAGCGCACTCCGGACATCGTCGGCGAACGTCTGGATCGTCTGATCCGCCTGGCGTGCTCGGTAGAAGTCCATCGTCTCGATGATCTCGTCAGCAAACTCACCGCCCCCTTGGGTCACGATCTCTCCCGCTCCCTCAAGCGTCTCTTGGAGTCGGCGCTTCCATTCGCGGCGGTCTCGTACGGCGCCGAGCGGAGGCTGAAGACCGAAGCGTTCAGCGAACCCTTCCGGATCCGCTAATAGCCAACGCTCAACACAGGGATCCGGTGTCTCGACGACGTAGCGAGGGAACACCGACGGATCAATTAGCTGCTCGACCTCCCGCCGTCGCGCCTGCGGACCGACCGCATTTGCGTCAACCAACACGATCAGGAGGTCCGGTGTACCGGCTCGACGCTTGACGAGCACCCAGATGCCAGGCTCGTCGATCGGGCGGACTGTCGTCGCGCGCCCATCTCGCCCGACGGCGAATAGACCGACGTCTTCTTTCTCGGATCGCGCACGCTCCAACATCGCCGCGACGAAGCCTGGTGAGTGAGTAGTGAGGATTAGCTGGGCGCTTCCACGGCGGGCTGCCGATGTGAGAAGCTCGGCGATCCGGTCCAGGCGTTGCGGTGAACCCCATTTTCGGGTTCCTCGAACGCAACGATGCCACCCGACGCGGTGACCGCGATCGCGCATAAAGCCAAGACCCGGAGCGTTCCCTCTGAGACGACTCGAGACGAGACGAGAACATGGTGCCGTCTTGCTCGATTTGGATGTCGAGTGCTCCGCGTTTCGTGTCGAGGTCGACGTCAAGAGTTGTGATCGCCGGGACCACCGAGCGGAGGACGCGCTGCACCGCAGCGAATGACTTCTGGTCGCGTGTCTTGAGGCCGTAGAGAAAAGGCGCGAGATTCTCACCGTGCACCCCGATGTCCGGCACCTCTCTCGGCGCAGTCGCGGCCCGCATAGCCGTCTGCGGATCAAGGTAATACGTACGCCACTGGCGGAGCTCGCCTCGAACGGAATCGAAGAGCGGGTAAGACGGACCCGAATGGCGAATAGCCCCGAGCGTGCAGTAGCGGCCGGGTAATGACCGCGCCCCCGGCGGGGGCGCGGAAACGTCCGGCTGAGCAGGGATCCTTGGGCTTGCTGACGGTCCTTGATCCCGAGCTTGGAGGTTCACCTTGAGGGTGATGCGTGATGGACGTCCGGTAACCGTAGAAGTCACGTCGGACGGAGCGGGTTTGGTCTCGCACGCGGGCACGGCGGTGGTCGCGCAGGTCGCTGACAAGCTGGGGCTCACGCAGGCGTTGTCGTTGCGGCTGGCTGCGATCAAGCAGCGGCGTCGTGGTCATGACCCGGGCCGGGTGATCCGCGATCTCGCGGGTGATGTTGGCCGACGGCGGCGAGTGTGTGTCTGATCTCGGTGCGGTCCGTGAGCAGGAGGTGTTGTTCGGCGGGGTGGCGTCTGACTCGACGGCGTTTCGGATGGTCGACCGGATCGCGTCCACGCCAGGCATGTTGGACGCGGTCCGCCGGGCTCACGCCCGGGCTCGCGCCCGGTTCTGGGAGCTTGATGGTGCGCCTGCGCGGTTGACGCTCGATGTTGATGGGACGCTGATCACCGCGCATTCGGAGAAGGAGAAGGCGGCCGGGAACTACAAGGGCGGCTACGGGTTCATCCGTTGCAGGTCTACCTGGATGAGACGCGCGAGGCGCTCGGCGGTCTGCTGCGTCCCGGGAACGCCGGCTCGAACACCGCCGCCGATCATGTCGCGGTGATCGACCGGGCGCTGGCGCAGATCCCGGCCGAGTACGTCGAGTCGCTGGAGATCTTGGTGCGCGCGGATTCCGCCGGCGCGACGCACGGTCTGGTCGACTACTGCCGCGAAGCGGACGTGCGCTTCTCGGTTGGCTATGAGCTGACCGAGCCGGTCCGTGCCGCGATCCTCGAGATCCCCGCGGATGCTTGGGTTCCGGCCTTGGATCAGGACGGCAGCGAGCGAGAGAACGGAGAAGTCGCGGAGATCACCAACAGCGTCGATCTGTCCGCCTGGGGTGAGGAGGACGAGCCCACCAGGCTGATCGTCCGGCGTGAGCGTCCGCACCCCGGCGCGCGGCCTGTCGAAGTTTCCGTTCAAGGAGTTTCAGCTCAACGAGGTGTGGTTGGAGATCGTGATGCTCGCGCACGACCTACTCGTCTGGACCCAAGCGCTCGTGCTCGACGGGGAGCTCGCCAAGGCCGAGCCCAAGCAGCTGCGCTACCGGCTCTTGCACGTCGCCGGCCGCCTCGCGTTCTCCGGCCGGCGCGCAAAGCTCCACCTGCAGAACACATGGCCGTGGGCGGCCGAACTCGTCACCGCGTTCCGAAAACTCAAGACGCTCGCGGCCGCGCCCGGCTGAGAACAGCCGCCACCGCCCGCTACCACCGCCCAGCAGACCGCCCGGTCACCCGGCCGCGATCACCGTTGCCCAGAAGCCGCCCGACCAGCCCACGACACACCCGCGGAAACCCCGAGCACCGCCAACAACGACCCGGAACGCGGCCCAACCATCACCAATAACACGCCGACGCCGCCCGCCAGTCACATTCGCGGGCTTACTGCACGTTCCGGGCTAAGGTGGCGACGGCGCTTGAGGTGTCCGAGGCCGAGTATCACCCCTAAATGACGGGGACAGCGGTTTTTGGGTCGGCGGGGACATTTGACGTTGCAGGTGGCAGGATCCGTAGTAAGCGGGCTCGACTCCGTGGTTTGTTCGGAGTTGTGAGCGGTCGGCGGGGTCGAAGCTGACTTTAGTCCGGTGTTGTTCGCGATCAGCTATGGGATTCGTGCGTGCGTGTGGTGCGGCGGCTGCCGGAGATCGCGTCCTCTTGCAGGCCTAGTGATCGCGATTATGGATTGTGTGATGAAACAGACAAATACAGGCGAAGAGCGGCTGTCGGTTGACGTCGATGAGATTGGTGCGTTCGATCGCGGAGTCGTTGATGTGTTGAGGCGTCGAGCGCCTACCGTTAGCGGGAGCGCGTCCTTGTGATGTCTGGGCCGGTGAAGTCCGAGAAGCTCAGAGTGCTGATCTTCGGGGGCCGCGAGGATGACGTGAAGCTTGAACTGCTGGCGCTGCAGGCGGCCGGTTGCGGCCTGCATTGGCGCCGGGTCGAGGACCTTGCCGAGATCGGCGCCGCGCTTGCCAGCGAGGCGTGGGATCTGGTCCTGAGCAATCACGAGTGGCCCGATCTCGACTGGCTGGAGGCCGTGCACGTGCTGCGAGACAGGGATGCCGACATTCCTCTGATCCGTATCTCGGCCTCGGCCAGCGACGAGGCGACTGCTATCTCGATCCGCCACGGCGCCGCGGAGTGCATCAGCAAGAACGACCTCGGGAGTCTCGGCGCCTCCGTGAAGATTCACCTTCGTGAGGCGGAGAACCGTCGCGCTCGCAAGACCGCGGAGGCCGACCCGCGGGAAAGCGAGGGGCTGTTCGCGGAGGCGTTTGAGCATTCGCCGATCGGTACGGCGCTGGTCGACCTCGATGGAACGTTTAGCCGGGTCAACTTCGCGTTTGCTCGGCTGCTCGGCTACGCGGAGCCAGCGGAGCTCGTCGGGGTCAGCTTCGCGTCACTGACCCATCCGGACGACGCCGCGACAGGCGTCGCGGCGATGCGCGTGATCTTGGAGCAAGAGAAGCCATATCAGGCGGAGAAGCGCTATATCCGCACGGATGGCACGGTCGTTGATGTGCTGCTGTCGGTGGTGCTTGTGCGTGACAGCGGCGGGCGGGCGGCGAAGTTCTTCACGCAGGTCGAGGACATCACCGAGCGCAAGACCGCCGAGTCTGAGTACGCGGACCTGGCGGCGATCGTGGAGTGCTCGCAGGACGCGATTATCGGAAAGGATCGCTGCGGGGTGATCACCGTCTGGAATCCCGCGGCGGAGCGACTGTACGGCTACGCGGCGTCGGAGGCGATCGGCCGTCCGGTCAGCTTGTTGGTTCCTGTGGCGCGTCGTAATGAGGACCGGGAGCTTCTTGATCGTGGGCTGGGGGGCGGGCGGCTGGAGCACTATCAGACCGAGCGGGTTTGCAAGGACGGGTCCGTTGTCAATGTGTCTCTGTCGGTCTCCCCGATCCACGATTCGGCGGGCCGGGTGACGGGCGCGTCGAGCATCGCGCGTGACGTAACTGGTTTGATGCGCGCGCAGGAGCAGATCGCGCTGCAGGCGGAGCTGCTAGACGAGGTTGATGCCGCCGTGATCGTCAGCAGCGCGGCCGGCGTCGTTCGCTACTGGAGCCGTGGCGCACAGCAGCTCTACGGCTACTCCCGTGAGGAAGCGGTCGACTGCCAGCTGCTCGATTTGATCTTCCCGATAGCGAGCCGCAGCGAGATCCGAGAGCGTCGCGCCGGCGCGATCGCCGGCTCAGCGGCGGAAGGGGAGATCGATGCACGTGACAAGCAGCGGCGCGTGTTCCCGGTCTACTACCGCCTTCACAGTGTTCGACTCCACGATCGTGATGGCGAATCGGACGCGATCGTCAGCGTCTCGGTCGACATCAGCGCGCGCCGGAACGCCGAGCAGGCCGTCCGGCGCTACGCCGAAGGGCATCAGGAGATCGCCAGCCTCGGCCGGCTCGCGCTCAAAGGCGAGCCGCTGGAGGAGCTGTTTGACTGTGCGGTTGGCGCTGCGTGGCGGGTTCTGTCCTCTGACTGCGCGTGGCTGGTTCAGTGTTCGCCGGACTCCCCGGATCCGGTCCTGACGGTGGAGGTCGGCTGGGCCGATCAGAAGCACGGTGAGCCGATCGTGGGGGAGGCGCGCTCACTGTCGGGATACGCGGCGCGGTCGCACGGATCGGTCGTGGTCGAGGACTGGGATCAGGAGCCCCGCTTTGCGCCTTCGAGCCAGCGGCGTGCTCGTGGCGTGCGCAGCAGCGCCGGTGTGCTGGTCGGAGACCCAACCTCGCCGTTCGGGGTGCTCGAGGTCCAGTACACCGAGGCCGGCGCCGTGCCGGCAGATTGTCTTCCGTTCCTTCATGCGCTTGCGAATGTTCTCGGCGAGGCGATCCAGAGCCAGCACGCGCAGGAGACCGTCAGCCAGCAGAGCCGTTCGCTGGCGGTGATGGCCGACAGCCTGCGCGATCTGGTGAGCGAGAAGGAGCGCCTGATCGAGCAGATCCCGGGCGTCGTGATCGCGGGTGAGGTGCACGCCGACGGCTCGGTCAGGCTCGCGTTCGTGAGCCGACAGTGCGAGACGATCCTCGGCGTGGCGCCGCCCGAGCTGCTCGGCGACAGCTCCCGCTTTCTCCAGTACGTGCATCCTGATGACCGCGAGCTGCTGCGCACGTCGGTCACAGAACCGGCGGCATTCGAGGTCGATCAACCGCCGGTCGAGTTTCGCTTCAACTGCCCCAACGGCCGCGAGGTGTGGCTGCGTGGCGTGTCAGCGCTTGTCCACGCCGAAGATCACTCCCAGCGTGTGCAATCGGTGCTGTTCGACATCACCGCGGCCAAGCAGGCGGCGCTCGAACGCGAGCGACTGGAACTCGATCTGCGGTTGGCGCAGAAGCTTGAGGCGGTCGGTCAGCTCGCCGCCGGCGTTGCGCACGAGATCAACACGCCGGTCCAGTTCATCGGCAACTCGGTGACGTTCCTAAAACGCGCGGCCGACAAGCTATTGACGCTCACAAGCGTCTACCACGAGCTGCTGCACAGCGATCAGCCGATCGACAAGGAGGAACGCCAGCTGCGCGCTGCTCTTGCCGAGGAAGACGTTGAGCTGGACTATCTGATCGAGCGGATCCCGCCGGCGTTTGACCGCGCGCTCGATGGCATCGAGCGCGTCTCCTCGATCGTGCGCGCGATGCGTGAGTTCGCCCACCATTCCGCCGACCGGGCGCCGATCGACGTCAACGACGGGATCCAGACCACACTGATCGTGGCCAGGAACGAATACAAGTACGTGGCCGACATCGAACTGGAGCTCGGCGACCTTCCGCTTGTGATGGCCAATGCCGGCGATCTGAACCAAGTGTTCCTCAACCTGATCGTCAACGCCAGCCACGCGATCGAAGCTCGCGTACAAGACACCGAGCAGCGCGGCACGATCACGGTGCGAACCGAAGCCGACGATGCCGCTGTACTGATCAGCGTCAGCGACACCGGCTGCGGAATCCCGGCCGACGTCGCCGGGCGGGTGTTCGATCCGTTCTTCACCACCAAGCCGGTCGGACGCGGCACCGGACAGGGCCTGGCGATCGCGCACACGATCGTCGTCGAGCGCCACCACGGAGCGATCAGCTTCGAGCCCAACCCTGGCGGCGGCACCACGTTCCGCGTCCTCCTGCCCCGAGACGAGCCGGCAGCCGACGACGAGAACCTCCAGACCGCAGCATAATCGCGATCACCAACGACTCCCAGCCAGCGATCGCTTAGCAGGCGTCGGCTTCGCTGTACGATTACCGAGCCGTGACCCCAAGGCCCCCTAAATTACTTCCCCCGGTTATCCGGGGGAAGTAATTAGTATTAGTTGAGCGGCAGTATGCGGCGCGCGCGCCCCCGGATCTTGTGCGTCGACGACGAGCCACAGATCTTGGAGTCCCTGCAAGACGCCTTGTATGAACACTACGACGTCCGGACCGCCCGCAGCGGCCCCGAGGGGCTGGCGAAGCTCGGCGACGAGCCGGACGCGTACGCGATGATCATCTCCGACATGCGGATGCCGGTGATGCCGGGGTCGGTGTTCCTGCGCGAAGCCCGGCGCGTGGCGCCCGACGCAACGCGGATCCTGCTGACCGGCTACGCGGAGCTTGACGCCGCCATCAGTGCGGTCAACGACGGGCAGCTGTTTCGTTTTCTGACGAAGCCGTGCCCGCCGACGGAACTGCTGGCCGCGTGCGACGCGGCGCTGGAGCAGCATCGGCTGCGGACGGCTGAGCGGGTACTGCTCGAGCAGACGCTGAAGGGCAGCGTGAAGGCGCTTGCGGATGTTCTTGCGCTTGCCAACCCCGCCGCCTTCGGCCGCAGCGCGCGCGTCCGCGACTCGGTCGCGCGTCTGGCGCGCGTGCTGAAACTGGAGTCTTGGGAGGTCGAGGTTTCCGCGTTGCTGGTCCACATCGGTGCGGTCACGCTGCCGCCCGAGACCGCGGAGAAGCTGTACGCGGGCGCGAGGCTGACGCCGGGCGAGCAGGACATGGTCGACCGCGTACCCGCATTGACCCGCCGGATCTTGGCGAACATCCCCCGGCTCGAGGGCGTCCTTGAGATCATCGCCGAGTACCGGCGTGACTACGGTGAGAAAGGCGCCGGGCGGTCACTTCCCCTCGGAGCGCGAATCCTGCGGATCGCGCTCGATCATGACGCGCTCGACGCGCAGGTCGGCGACGACCGCTTGGCGCTGAGGGCGATGCGTGGACGTGGCCTGGTGTACGACCCGGACCTGCTTTCGGCGTTCGAGCGTGTGATCGGCGGCAACGTCCGAGGGATGAGGGTGCGCGAGATCCCGTTGGGAGGTCTGCGCGCCGGAATGATGCTCGCCGGCGACGTGCGCAGCGACACCGGCGCCCTGTTGATCGCCCGCGGAAGCACGGCGACCGATCAGCTGATCGCCCGCCTGCTCAACCTCCGCACAGGCCAGGTCCGCGAGCCGCTGATGATCGCAGACCCAGAGACGTAGTCCCCTGTCACTCGGCGGCGGTAGCCGAGACGGCCACAGCGCCGGCGGCAGAGCGAGCGAGCTCGCGCCACCGGGCAAGCTGCGATCCCACTCCAAGTTGCTCAAGGTACGCGGCGTCTAGCAGCAGCGACGCCGTCTGGCTCCCAGGCGCCTGCTCGACCTCGTGGGCGAGAGCGTCCGCGATGTGAACGGCGGCGACCGCGTCGAGCGCGGCACCGGGAACTGAGAGGGGATCATGGTGATGAGCGACGGCTTCGACAACACCGTCCGGGAGCCCCCACAGCGACAGCAGGTACGCCCCCGTCGCCGCATGGGTAATTCCCTGCTCTGCGTGCTCGACCTGGTACAGCGGCAAGCCCCGGCGCTGGGCTTGCTCTGTCAGCCGCTGCCACTGCGACGGATCATCCGCGATCAAGACCAGCTGCCCAATGTCGTGCAGCAGCGCAGCGGTGATCGCGTCCTGCTGGACCGCGCCCTTCGGTAGGATCTCTGCCGCGATCCGAGCCACAAGCGATGCGTGGTCCTGAAACTGCTCGATCGAGAAGCCTTGCACCCCCGTTGGGGCGAGCTTGCCGACCGCCTCCGCCGACAGCATCAGCGCCTTGATCGTGTCCGATCCCAGGTACACGACCGCGTCACGCACCCGGTTCACCCTGCGGCCGACCCCGAAGAACGCGCAGTTAGCCAGCTGCAACAGCTTCGCCGTCATCGCCGTGTCACGCTCGATCACGGCGGCGACGTCATCCGGACCGGTGTTCGGGTCGGCGATCACCTGCGAGATCTCCATATACAAACCGGGAGCGGACGGAAGCGTCGTCGCGGCTGCCATGATTCGATACTGCTGCGCCTGCTCGGTCAGCTCATGCAGCGCGAACGATCGCTCGATCACGATCCCCAGTTCATCGACATCGCACGGCTTGGCCAGGATCCGATGCGCCACCGTCGCGACACGCGCCACCACTCTCGAATTCGCGTAACCCGATAGCACCAGGCGGATCGTCGCCGGATAGCGCTCCTGCACCCGAGCGAGCAGCGCGGCGCCATCGATCCCCGGCATCTGGATATCCGAAACGATCACGTCCGCCGGCTCTGACTCGAGCTCCTCGAGCGCCTCGGCGCCACTGATCGCAAACCGCATCCGCCACACCCGACGATACAGATCCAGCGCGTCACGAAGGCTCTCGAGCATGTCGCGGTCATCGTCCACAAACAGCACGCGCTTCAGCGGCGCGCTCACAGCCCGACCCGCGCCCACGCGACGTTCTTTCTGCAGCCGCGCATCATCCACAATACCCCGGTAATCGGCGCGCCCGCGCGCAACTTGAGCCACGAAACAAGCTCAGCCGACACTCCAGCCCGCCGCACGATGAGACCCTCGAGATAACCGCTAACCGGGGAACCAGCGTTCGCGCCGACTTCTGTTCGGCCCGTGAGGATGAGGCACATCCGTGCGAAGAGACGCAGCGATGAGAACGCCGGCCTGATTTGGCCCACTGCGACGGGGGGAATTCGAGTCAACGTCGCAACAGTTGACCAGCACGGATCGTAGTTGTCGGACCCATCGGATGTTGTGAGCCCGGCGTGAGGTGGGCGGGGGAGGGCCCGGAGGGCCGAGTTCTGGACCACACCCCGCAGCGCTTGACCGCGACTAGCCACGCGCGGAGGTCGCATCGCTCGCCCGGCCCCCGCTCGGGCGAGCTCCACGCCTTGCGAACTACGAGCCACCTCTCGTGGCGAGCGATCAACGGCGAGAGCGAAGCGGTCTCAACGCGCGACGCACGACCGCGCGCCCCCCCAACCCGGCCACCCTTCATTGCCCCAGCCGTTCCCGGACCCCAGCAGGGCGTTACCCGGCGCGAGAAGGGGAGGTGGTCTGCTGCGGTCTCTGGGAGGCGTGGTGGCTAGACGGGGTCGGCCAGCGCGCTGTTGAACAGGTCGCCCGGCCGGTTCCAGTCGAGCGTTTTGCGCGGCCGGTCGTTGATCTCGGCGGCGATCTGCTGCAGAGCCTCGTCGGTGACCACGCTGAGATCGGTTCCTTTGGGGAAGTAGTCGCGAAGCAGTCCGTTCATGTTCTCGTTGCTCCCCCGCTGCCACGGGGAGTGCGCGTCACAGAAGAACACCTGTGTCGCGGTGGAGGCGGTGATCTGCTGGTGCAGCGCAAGCTCCTTGCCTTGATCCCAGGTCAACGTTCGCCGCAGCCCGTCAGGCAGCCCGCTGAAGGCGGAGCTGACCGCGTGGCCGACCGCGGCCGCCGTCGAGATCGCGTCCGGCATGTGCAGCAAGACGAGAAACCGCGTCCTGCGCTCCACGAGCGTCCCGATCGCCGACCGGTTGCCCGGTCCCATGATCAGATCTCCTTCCCAATGCCCGGCCTGGGAGCGGTCCTCGACTTCTGCTGGACGCTCATCGATCATCCGCATCGCGGTCAACCGTCCACGTCGTTGCACGCCATGAACACGCCTTCGACGGCGGCGCCGGCGAGCCGGACGAGTCAGGTCAACGGCCGGGTCGTAGATCGCCTGATAGATCGACTCGGTGCACAGACAACGCTCCGGCTGGCCGGCGAACGACGAGACCCTGAGCTCGTGCGCCACCTGCTCCGGGCTCCACCGCCTGCCCAACAGCCGCGCGAGAACCTCTCGCAGCACCGCATCTACCGCGACCCGCCGGCTTGATTTGGCCCCATCTTCCGTCCGGGCGTGACCCCAGGGTCCGTGCTTTTCAGAGCGCGGATCGGAGGTCGCAGAAGGGATGGGTTCCAGAGTGGAGCTGTTCGAGAAGATCCGCAGGGATCACGAGTTCGCTGGTCTGTCGACGCGCGCGTTGGCGCGTCGGTATGGGGTGCATCGTCGGACGGTGCGCCAAGCGCTCGACGGGGCGGTGCCGCCGGAGCGCAAGCGCTCTTCACGGAAGCGGGTGAGGCGTTTGGGTGTGAGCTCCCGGACGGGGTAGTCGCCGAGGCGGGGCATGATGTGGTTGACCCAGGAGAGCTTGTAGAAGTCGCGCGTCGATTTCGCGAGGTTCGGGACGGCGTGCAGCCGCCAATAGACCTCGACGAGTTCCCGCAGGGCGATGTCGTCGGGGATCGCTGCCTGTCCGAGTTGGCGGCGGCGCTGGAGATGGGTGGCGAACTGTGTGTCGTTCGCGCGAGCGCGATGGCGGGGTTTCGGATCGGGCCTGTGGGAGGTGTCGGGGTCTTGGCGTCTGGGGGTCTGCAGCCAGCGCTCGTATTCGGCGATCGCGATCCGGTAGCGGCCGGGTACGGGTTCGTAGGCGCGCAGGTCGCCGCGTCTGATCGCGCGCAGGATCGCCTGATAGGAAAAGCTTGAGCGGTCAGCAATTTCCTTCGGCGTCAGAACGTCCGCCCCGAGGGAATGTGAATGCCTCCGTGGGAAACCCTCGAATGGGAGCGCTCAGTGCCTCAGCGAGAGTCCGCTGCGTGCCGGCCCGCGCAAACATCTGGATCGCGTCGAGGATGTTGCTCTTGCCCGCGGCGTTTGGGCCAGCTAGCACGGCGAGTCCTGGCAATTCCAGCTCGACGTCCACGAGCGACTTGAATCCGCGAATGGCGAGGTGACGAAGCATACGCCGAGCCATTTTCCTCTATAGACCGGATCGAGACCAAGCTGCATACGGCCGTTCGGGTCGAAGCGACGGATGCCGCTTAGTCCATTAGCTGCAAGCGCAACTCGCAAGCGCAACTTGGGCGCGAGAGCGGGTATAAGGCACTCGAGGTCGTCCAAGAAAAAGGGACGCAGGGATGAAGCGCAAGCTCGAGATGCTCGTGCCGGCAGCGCTGTTGTCGGCAATCCTTCTTGTAGGCGCAACCGCGATCGCGATGGCCGCCTCGTCGCCGGCGGTCACGACCGGCACGCGCTCGAACGTGACCGACACGAGCGGGGAGCTGCACGGCTCGGTCAACCCGAACGACAGCGCTACCGCCTACTACTTCGAGTGGGGACTGACGACCGCGTACGGGGTCACCAGCGCGCCGCACTCCGCGGGCCACGGGACCAAGCCGGTATCGGTCGCCACCATCGCCAGGGGGCTGATCCCGGGAACGGTCTATCACTACCGCCTCGTGGCGACGAACGGATCGGGCTCGGCGACCGGCGCCGACCGCAGGTTCACCACCGCGGGTCACCCGCCGCCGGGCGTGTCGACCGGTCCCGCCACGCAGATCAGCAAGAACGGCGCGACGCTGACCGCCGTGGTCAGCCCGAACAAGCAGACGACGACCTACTACTTCCAGTACGGCACCTCGACGACCTACGGCTCCCAGACGATCGCCGCGACGGTTCCCGCCGGAACGACGCCCGTGACCGTGTCGGCGAGCGTGCAGGGCCTCGAGGCGCAGACGATCTTCCACTACCGGATCGTCGCGCTGCACGGCAACACGCCTCCACAGCCCGGCGCGGACGGAACGTTCATGACGCTGCCGGTCCACCGGCCGGTGCCGCACGTCCATGCCAGGACGAGGCCCCGCCACGCGCCCGACAAGCCGTTCGTCCTCACCACCACCGGATCGGTCCACGGGCCGTCCTGGATCCCGGCGGTCTACGACTGCCGCGGGAACGTGTCGATTCGGTTCCTGCTCGGCTCGCGCCGCATCGGGTCGACGCTGGTGCCGCTCGGACCCGACTGCAAGTTCTCCGGCCAGACGGTGTTCAACCGCCTCCCTGGCCATGGGCATCTCCAGCCGCCGGTGAGGATCACGATGGTGGCCCACTACCTCGGAGACTTCTACCTCACGCCGCACAAGACGTCAGGCCAGACGATCGAGTTGGGGTAGTTCGGTCTCGATTGCCGGCTGACCGCGATCGCCCCTATCGGGGGCGGTCGCGAAGCCGGTAGACGAGTCGCAGCCCGGACCAGACGTAATCGATCGCGCACACCTTGTTGTCGACGAGTCCGGCGGCGAGACCGAGCGAGCGGACCACGTCCTCGGTCACGTCGGTGGTGACGCACGAGGCGCGCTTGGGCCACGCGATCCAGAGTCCCCCTGCGGGGTGCAGCGCAGCCCCCAGCGCCGGGAGCCGGCGCTCGAGCATCGACCGCCGCGAGAAGAAGGCGACGATCACGTCGAGCGGCTGCGCGCCGATGCGCGTTCGCACGCTAACGCCTTCGGGGAGCTCTCCGAGCGTCGAGTCGAACCCGTCGGGGGCGCCCACGAGCGCAAGCAGTGCACCGGGCTTGATCCCGAGCTTGCGCGGCAGCGGCGTGCCCGAATAGCCGGCCGCCTGGGCGTTCGACGAGGCTCCTGTCATCCGTGGCGCTCAGCCTATCGTGGCCGCTTCGCCGGACCGGCAGCGTTCAAGTGCTTCGCCCCCCGGGTGGTCCACGCCTTGACCTGGACGGCGGCGGCCTCGGCCACCACCCCGACCGGCCTCGGGACACTCGGCGGGACCGACAGCACGGGCAACGCGATCAACAACTCCGGCCTGGTGGCCGGAAGCTCCGACCTCCCGAACACCGACCCGTACGCGCCGACCAAATCTCACGCATTCCGATGGACCCCGTTCGGCGGGATGTAGGACCTCGGCACGCTCGGCGGACCGACGAGTCAGGCGACCGCGATCAAGCTGTTCGGCCAGGTGACCGGGAGCGCCGATACGACCGGCGGCACGGCGCACGCGTTCCGCTGGACCTCGCAGCCGGCCCGACCGCAGACGCCGAGCCCGTGAGCCTCCGCGCAAGCGCCCCGGTCACCTGGCACCGGACTCGGCCGCGACGTCGGCGATCAGCTTGGACAGCTGGCTGCCCTGCCACGCGATCGGCGAGCGCCCGGGCTCGTCGAGGACGAGTCGCGCCCTCGGGATCGCGGCCGCGTACGCCTCCCCTACCGCCTCGGGATGACCGGGGTCGGGCTCGTCGGCGCTGGCCACGATCACGACCGGGACCGAGATCGCGCCCAGCTCCTCGATCCGGTCGAACGGTCGCGAGCGCGGAACCGTTCGCAACGCGTCCGCGACGGCCGAGGGGTGCTCGTGCTGCGAGAGGCGCTGCCGGGTCACCATGACGACCCTCTCGTGCCAGGAATCGGATACGCCGGCAGTTCGCTGGGCGGCGATGAACCCCTCGACACCACCCCGCTCGAGCCCGTCGGCGAGCGCGTCCCAGCGCTCGAGCCGTCCATCCGCCACATGCGCATCCGGGTCGTACGCCGGGGTTATGACGACTAGCCCGGCGGCGCGCTCGGGCGCTCGGAGCGCGAGCGCGAGCACCGTGTGAGCGCCCATCGACGCTCCCGCCAGCACCGCCCGCTCGATCCCGCGCGCGTCAAGCACCGCCTCGAGGTCATGCCGGAGGTCGTCGTACGTATACGCATCACGCGCCGGCGCCGGCGAGGATCGTCCGTGCCCGCGCGCGTCGTATGCGATCACGCGGTGGCCCGAGCGCTCGAGTCCCTTCGAGCCCATCACCACGTAGCGGCGGGTCGCGGTCAGACCGTGCAGGAGGACGACCGGCACGCCCTCCCCGGTCTCGTCGCCCGAGAGCTCGACGCCGTCTCGCGCGACGACGATCTCACCCATTTGCGCGGGTCGGCAGCACGCTCACAGGATCGTGCGCGGGTATGCCCTGGTCGCCGCCGCGACCATCGCCACGAAGAAGCCGACGACAACGAGGAAGTCGAGCCACACCTCTCCCCTGCCCCTGCCCCGACTCCGAGCAGCATCTTGACGCCGGCTGCGATCAGCATCGACATCGACGCGAACGCGCCCGTGGGCTCCGGCCAGGAGCCGCAGCGGCCCCGGAACCGCGAGCGCCGGCGGGCGGGTCAGCTCAACCGAGGCGGCCGGCGATGCGGCGCTGGCGCCTGACATCTCGGAAACTCCCTCCCTCCTTGATCGTCCTGTCTGTCGGCCACGGCCACGGCCACGAACACGTCCTCGATGCCCGCGGCTTCGTGGCTCGCGATCAGCTCTGCGGGCGTCCCCTCCGCCACCCGTTTTCCGTGATCCATGACCGCAAGGCGGTCGCAATGCCGCTCCGCCTCTTCCATCAGGTGCGTCGTCACGAGGATGGTGGTGACCGACTGCTCGCGGAGCGCGTGCGGGCGGTCCCACACGACCCGGCGAGCGTTGGGGTCGAGCCCGACTGTCGGCTCGTCGAGCAGCAGCACGCGCGGGCGGTTGAGCAGCGCAGTCGCGATCTCGAGCCGGCGCAACATGCCGGCGGACAGCGGGCGTGCCAGACGATCGAGCCAGCCGCCGCTCTCCATCGCCTCGACCGCCTCGGCGATCCGCTCGGCCCGGACCCGGCGGGGAACCGAGGTCACGCGCGCGTAGCACTCCAGCTTCTCCCGCGCGGTGAGTCCCCCGTCGGCCGACAGCGCGGGATATACCCGATCGAGGCTCGGACCTCGAGCCCGTTGTGGCGTACGTCGTAGCCGGCGACGAGCGTCCTGCCGTCCGTCGCGGGCAGCAGCGTCGCAAGCACTCGCACGGTGGTGGTCTTGCCGGCTCCGTTGGGCCGAGCAAGCCGAACGACTCGTCGGGACCGACCGCGAACGAGACTCCGCCGACGGCGACCGGAGCATCGAACCGGACGACGAGGTCGTCGACGAGGACCGTCGAGCTGTCGGCAGAAATTGACGTGCGCGTGAGATTACCCGGCAACGTGGCGTCGCTACCATGAGGTGCCATGGACGTCTCCGAAAGCAACTTCCAGTCGGCCGTCATCGACCGCTCCCACACCCTCCCAGTGGTCGTCGACTTCTGGGCGGAGTGGTGCGCGCCGTGCCGGCAGCTCGGGCCGGTGATCGAGCGGGCGGTGGCCGCTCGCGAGGGCAAGGTGGAGCTCGCCAAGGTGGACGTCGATGCGAACCCCCGCATCGCGCAGGCGTTCCGGATCCAGGGGATCCCCGCGGTCAAGGCGTTTCGCGATGGGAAGGTCGCATCCGAGTTCGTCGGCGCACAGCCGCCGGCGGCGGTCGACCAGTTCCTCGACTCGCTGCTTCCCTCCGAGGCCGACGCGCTCGTGCTGCTCGGCGATGAAGCGTCGCTCCGGCGAGCGCATGAGCTCGAGCCGACCCGGGCGGATGCCGCGGTCCCGCTCGCGAAGCTCTTGCTCGGGCGAGGCGAGACCGGCGATGCGCTCGCCGTGCTCGCGCGCGTTCCGGGGAGCTTCGCGGCCGATGGCCTGAAGGCACGGATCGGCCTGCAATCCGCCGCCGAAGGCTCGCTCGAGCCGACGGTGCCGGATCTGCGCGAAGCCTTTGCCGCGCTCGACGCCGGCGATGTCGAGCGCGCTCTGGATCTCCTGCTTGAGGCGCTGCCGAACGCGGACGGATCGCGCGACGACGTCCGCCGTGTCGTCGTCGGCGTGCTCGACGAGCTCGGGGTGGAGCACCCGCTCGCCCGAGATGCTCGGCGCCGGCTCGCCTCCGCGCTGTACTGACAGCTCGCTGCGTGGTGTCGAGCGTGGCTCGCAGGAGCACGAGCCACTTCTCTACGCGTTCAGCTCAACGCTGGAGCTCATCATCGGCCGGGCTCTCGCTCCTGTCATATCCAATCACACCGTAGGGGAACGTCACCAAGTCCGTGCCCGTCGTCCCGACCGCGACGCAAACTTCGTCGACACGCAAGATACCGCGTCCAAGCCCGCGGTCACACCAGGTGCGGTTGCGATGGTCTCGATAGCCCAGGCGCTCCCGTTCCAGTTCTCAGCGAATCCTTGCGCATTAAGAAGGGGGCCCCGCTAGTCACCTTCCCGGTGCAAAGCCCGGCGCACGTCAATACCAACAGGTACGGATCTACGACCACGATCGCGTCGTCGGCCCAGTACCCGCTCGGGGACGGATGTTCACCGGCACCATCGCGCGCAGTCCCTGGCGGGGCGGTTTCTCGCCGCGCTCGAGCAGCAGCTCGCGCAACGCGCCGGTGGCGGCACACAGCACGACATCGTTGACCGTGCCGCCAAGTGACGAACGGACCTTCTGCAGCTCCTGGAGCTCGACGTGAACGGTCGCGATCCGTCGGGTCGCGCCGATCGGTACGTTCAGGCTCGAGCGCGGCGCCGCGATCAGCTCGTCACGGACGAGCAGATCGATCACCGCCCGTGAGTGTTCCAACGCCTCACGCGGATGCGTCAGCGCGTGCGCCCCGGCCCGAGCGGCCGCGAGGCCGGCGGCGGCCACCTGGCCGACAGGCTCGGGTGGATGCTGGAGCCATCCGAGCCAGGCCAAGTTCGACACCGGAACGTGGGGCGCTGACGGCTCGCGCGGCGCGGGCTTTGCGCGGGATCCTCCGATCTCTTCGAATAATCGGCGACTATCAACGTGTGCCGAGAATTGTGTATGGCGAACGGCGCTTGTCGTGGTGTTTGGGGTGACCGTTTTGGGACATGAGGCTCTCCACTCACTCGCAGGAGGGTCCTCATGGCGACCAGCTCATCACAACCGCTTGGGCAGGGAGTTCACCGCTGGCTCCCCTGTCAAAAGCAGTCTGACGGCGGCGGCGCGTATCTCTTGCGGGCTGAGGGCAGAAGCTACTCACGCCGCGCATGCGGGCTGACGCTACCTGCACAGCGGAGGTGCCTTATCCGTTGTCCTGTGCGCCGGTTGCGCGGCAAACTACGGGTGACCGCTTTTGTCGGGTTCTCATAGGCTTTGGCAGATCTGAGCGGAGAGGAGTAGCCATGTCGCTCGAGGACGAGGTTCAGTGGATCATGGATCTGGGCGTGAAGGCGACCCCGGCTGGTATCCGCGCCCTCACTGAAGGGCCTCAGTGCGTCGCCGACCCCATCGGCGACATCCTGATGCCGATGCTCGCTGCCAACCGTGAGGCGATCTTGCGCATTGCCCGTGAGATGGACGAGGTCGAGACATATCGTTCGCCGACTCGGATCAACCGAGGGAGCCGCATCATGGCGACTTTCGCCAATCGTTTCGCCAAACCCTCGTAGGAGGTTGAGTAATGGGAGTAGAGGATCACACACCATCGGCCGCGGAGGTTGCCGAGGCGGCCGTGTCTGAGGCGCAGATCGCGGTTCATTGGCGGGAGGAGGAGTACTACCCGCCGCCGCCGTCGTTCGTCGCGCAGGCGAACGCGGCGGACCCGGCGATCCTTGAGCGCTTCAGCGAGGAGCATTACCCGGATTGCTTCGTTGAGTACGCGGAGATGCTGACGTGGGATCGCAAGTGGGACACGATTCTGGACACGAGCAACCCGCCGTTCTGGAAGTGGTGGGTGGGCGGGCGTCTGAACGCGAGCGTGAACTGCGTCGATCGACATCTGGAATCGCGGGGCGATAAGAACGCGCTGATCTGGGTGCCTGAGCGCGAGGAGGAGGAGACGCAGGAGATCACCTATCGGGAGCTTCACCGGCGCGTCAACGAGTTCGCGGCGCTGCTGCGTGATTTCGCCGGCGTACGGACCGGTGACCGGGTGACGTTCCATCTGCCGATGGTGCCGGAGCTGCCGGTCTCGATGCTGGCGTGCGCTCGCATGGGAGTGATCCACTCCGAGGTTTTCGGCGGGTTCGCAGGGGCGGCGTGTGGTCACCGGATGGCGGACTCGCAGAGCAAGATCCTGGTGACGATGGATGCCTACTCGCGCAACGGCGAGCTGATCGACCACAAGGTCAAGGCCGATGAGGCGATCGCGGCCGCGCGTGAGGAGGGTCAGGAGATCGAGAAGGTGCTGGTGTGGCGGCGGCACCCCGGCGAGTACCACTCGCAGAGCCCGATGGTCGAGGGTCGCGACTTCTTCATCGACGAGCTGCTGGACAGGTACCGCGGGCAGCAGGTGGAGCCGGAGTCGATGCCGGCGCAGGCGCCGCTGTTCTTGATGTACACGAGCGGCACGACCGGCCGGCCTAAGGGCTGCGAGCATTCGACCGGTGGCTATCTGTCGTACGTGACCGGCACGGCGAGGTACTACCAGGACATCCACCCGGACGACACGTACTGGTGCTTTGCCGACATCGGCTGGATCACCGGCCACTCCTACATCGTCTATGGGCCGCTGTCACTTGGCACCACGAGCGTGATGTACGAGGGCGTGCCGACCTACCCGGATGCCGGGCGGCCGTGGCGGATCGCCGAGCAGCTGGGCGTGGACATCTTCCACACCGCGCCGACGACGATCCGGATGCTGCGCAAGCTCGGCCCTGAGGAGCCGGGCAAATATACCTATCACTTCAAGACGATGACGACGGTCGGGGAGCCGATCGAGCCGGACGTGTGGCGCTGGTACCACAGCTTCGTCGGCAAGGGCGAGGCGGCGATCACCGACACCTGGTGGCAGACCGAGAACGGTGGCTTCCTGGGCTCAACGCTGCCCGGACTGCAGCCGATGAAGCCTGGGAGCTGCGGGCCGGGTGTGCTCGGGATCTTCCCCGTGATCTACGACGAGAACGGCGCGGAAGTCCCGAAGGGCTCGGGCAAGGCGGGGAACATCTGCATCAGCAACCCGTGGCCCGGGTCCTTCCAGACGATCTGGGGGCAGCCGGAGCGGTACGTGGAGACCTACTACGCCAAGTACAACAAGGACAAGGACAGCAAGGACTGGCACGACTGGCCGTACTTCGCCGGGGACGGCGCCGTGCAAGCGGCCGACGGCTACTTCCGGATCCTCGGCCGCGTCGACGACGTGATCAACGTCGCCGGCCACCGGCTCGGGACCAAGGAGCTCGAGTCGGCCGCGATCATGGTCAATGAGGTCGCCGAGGCCGCCGCGGTACCCGTGATCGACGAGGTACGCGGCAAGACCGTCGAGATGTACGTGGCGCTCAAGCCAGGATTCCAGCCGAGCGACGAGGTCGCGAAGAAGGTCTCCCAAATGATCGTCACGGAGATCGGGTCGATCGCCCGCCCGAAGAACGTGTGGATCGTCACCGACATGCCGAAGACACGCTCGGGCAAGATCATGCGCCGGGTGATCGCCAGCATCTCCAACTTCGCGGACGTCGGCGACGTCACGACGCTCGCGAACCCCGAGATCGTCGATGAGATCCGCCACCACGTGCAGAGCGAGAAGCTCGCGCACGGCGAAACGCCGCGCAAGCTCTCAGACAAAGAGAGAGAGGAGATCGCAGCCTACGGCCACGCCGAATAGACACCCTTTACACCGCGACCGTCAACCCGCCGTCGCCGATCGAGCAGCGGCCCGGGCGCGCTATCCCTGCAGTAGACGGGGTCGCCCCATCATCATGGCGCATGCATCCAGTGGATCGCGTGACGTCATGTTGTTCGCAGCCAAGGGCCGGAAAGGTAAAGACCCACTGCTTCCGGCATCTGGTGGACATCGCGTCCCCGGTCGATTGCGGACCTGCCTTGCCGGATAGCAGGTTCGCCGTGCGAGGCTTTCCCTGCGAGAGCGCAAGCAGGGCGATCCGCGGTCTCGCTCCCTCCCTGTGGACAGCAGCGGTCGTCGATCCGGGGACCCGCGTCGCTGCCGCTTCGTTTCGTGCGAGCGACAGTGTGGCGTCGATAGCCCACGTGCCGTAACGTCCTCTAACGCCGATTAGTTCAGTGGACGCTACTTTGCCCCTGGTGACACCAACCCGAGTACTGGGCCTATTGGGGCCATGAGCGAGCAACGAGCCGAGGACCCACGGGAGACCCCGGTTGGCCGCCGTTCCCACCCCGACAAGTCGCCGCGCGTTGCGAACCGCGCTCGGGACGCCGGTGCTGCCGAGATCTCGAGCTTTGACGCCGTCGCACGCTTCTTTGAGGTCGCGGCCGACCGCCTGGGCGTCGCCGAAGACGTGCGCGCGGTGATCGCGACCGCGTACCGCGAGGTCCAGGTTCAAATCCCGGTCAGGCTACGGGACACCGGGATCCACGTGTTCTCCGGCTACCGGGTGCAACACAACGGCGCGCGCGGGCCGTTCAAGGGCGGCATCCGCTATCACGAGCGCGTCAACCTCGACGAGGTCAGGGCCCTGGCGGCGCTGATGACCTGGAAGACCGCGATCCTCGACATTCCGTTCGGTGGCGCCAAGGGAGGAGTCAACTGCCCCGCCCGCGACCTCGACGAGCACGAGCTTGAGCTAATCACCCGCTCATTCACCGACAAGCTCGCAGGGATCCTTGGGCCCACCCGCGACATCCCTGCCCCCGATGCGGGCACCAACGCGCAGGTCATGGCATGGATCATGGACGAGTATGCCAAGCTGCACGGCGACGCCCCCGCCGTAGTCACCGGCAAGCCGATCTCACTCGGCGGCTCGCCTGGGCGCGAGGCCGCCACCGGCCGCGGGGTCGTGTACGCGTACCGCGAGGCGGCGCGCACACTCGGCTTGCACCCGGACACTACGCGCGTCGCGGTCCAGGGCTTTGGCAACGTCGGCTCGTCGGCGGCCCGGATCATGACTCAGCTCGGGTGCACGCTCGTCGGGGTCTCGAATACGTCGGGCGCGATATACGCCGAGGCGGGCATCGATCCCGGCGCGCTCGCGAAGCATCTCGCCGAGGGTGGAACGCTGGCCGAGTACCCGCAGGCCGAGCCGATCGCGGCAGAGCAGCTGGTGGCGCTCGACTGCGAGGTGCTGATCCCGGCGGCGCTCGGCGGGACGATCCACGCCGCCAACGCGGACTCGGTCCGCGCGCGGATCGTGATCGAGGGGGCCAACAACCCGACGACGCCTGCCGCCGACGAGATCCTGCGCCAAAGGGGAGTGCTCGTCGTTCCCGACGTGCTCGCCAACGCCGGAGGGGTCGTCGTGTCCTACTTCGAGTGGGTCCAGAACCTCCAGCACGCGCGCTGGGACGAGCACGAGGTGAACAACAGGCTCGGGGCGAGAATGCGGGGCGCCTATCGCGAGGTCGAGCAGCGTGCCGCTGAGCAGGGCGTCTCGCTGCGCGTCGCGGCATACGAGCTGGCGATAGAACGCGTCCTGGAAGCCATCCGCCTGCGTGGCTACGGCGGGTACGCGTAGCACGAGTTTGCCCGGGCGCCGACGCCGCGTGACCGTGCACACGAGCTTCGCCGGTAATCGGGACGAGGCGGAGAAACCCTTCGGAGCAGATCGGCCTGCGAACGCGTCGCCGGTGGGTTGGATCTGGTAGTCAGCGACACTATCGTCGCTTAACGCGACGGTTACTTCTGGATCATCTGGCTGATCGTCGAGGTCGCTAACGTCTTGGGCGCTGATCCGTTATCTACGCTCGTGGTCGAGGCGGCGATGGTCGCGTTGTACGGCCGTGGAGGTGGTTGTGATCGCTCACGAGGACATCGGACGGGCAAGCTGCGCGTAGTTCAGGGAATGGGGCGCCGACTGCGGTGAGTGCCGACGCGCTCCCGCGGCTGTCTTCGAGCCTGCTCGCGGGGCCTCTTACGCGCGATGTGATCTTGGCCGATGGGTCGACGCTACGCTTGCGCGCGCCCGGGCCCGAGGACTATGACGATGTCAAGGCCTTCTACGACGGGCTCTCCCCGGAAAGTCGCTACATGCGGTTCCATGGGACGGTCCGCACGGACATCCCGTCGCGCTATGTGGTCGAGGCCAGCGGGGTCGACCGGGTGGCGCTGATCTGCCGGCACGGTGACCGTGTGGTCGCGGTCGCGAACTACGACCGTCTGCGCGAGCCTGGGGTCGCCGAGATCGCGTGCGCGGTGGCTGAGGATTTCAGGCGTCGCTGGACGGCGACGCGACTGCTGGAGCAGCTCGCGGCGATCGCCGCGGAGCGGGGAATCCGCCGCTTCGACGCGGAGGTGCTGGCCATCAACCGCGCCGCGCTCGGCGTCTTCAAAGAGGCCGGATTCAAGGTGCAGCGCAAAGGCGTCGGGGGCGAGGTCACGTTGATGCTCGACCTCACACCAAGCGAGAGCGTTTGGGAGCGGACCGACGAACGCGACCACGCAGGCGTGGTGGCGTCGATGCGATCGGTTCTCGCCCCGACTTCGATCGCGATCGTGGGCGCATCGGACGACCCTGGGGCTCCCGGCGGCGCTGTCTTGTCAAACGTGCTGGACGGCCATTTCCGAGGCGTCGCGGTGCCAATCAACCGGGCCGGCGGTGTGATTCGCTCAATCCGCGTCGCGCCTAGCATCGCCGCGCTCGAGGAGGCGCCCGAGCTCGTCGTGAGCGCTGTCCCCACGTCGGAGGTCGTGGAGATCGCTCGCGAGGCGGCGGAAAAAGGGGCGAAGGCGCTCATCGTATTGCGGTGCGAAACGGCGGACGGAGCCTCTCAGTCACGCGAATGGGAGGAGCCGCTGCTGGAGGTCGTGCGCGCCGCCGGGATGCGCTTGGTCGGCCCGAACTGCCTAGGGGTGCTCAATACCGACCCGCAGGTGAGCCTGAACGCAACCCTCGCGGGATTTCGTGTGCCAGCCGGGCATCTGGCTGTCTGCTCGGAATCGGGAGCGATCGGGATCGCCCTGCTCGGACATGCCGCGGCTCGACGGCTCGGGGTCTCGAGTTTCGTCTCGCTTGGCCAGCGCGCGGACGTCTCGACGAACGATCTGCTCGAGATCTGGGAGGAGGACTCGCGCACGGCTGTCCTGATGCTCTACGTGGAGACCGTCGGCAATCCGGAGCGATTCGCCCGGATTGCGCGGCGGGTCGCGCAACGCAAGCCGATCCTTGCCATCAAGGGACATCGCCGGCCCGACCCGACGCGGAGCGAGGCCCGCTCGCACACGAGCGCCGCGCTGCGCGGAGACGCGCTCGTGGATGGCCTGCTGTATCACGGCGGGGTGCAGCGGTTCCGAACCGGGGAGGAGCTGTTCAACGCCGCCGAGTTCTACGACCGCCAGCCGCTTCCACTTGGACGCCAGATCGGGATCGTCAGCAACTCGGCTGGGGTCGCGACACTGGCTGCCGATGCCTGCGCAACCCGGGGCCTTGTCATCGCGCAGCCCGCAGGTCGGACCCAGAACCCGCTGATCATGCATATCCGCGCTAATCACCGAGATTACGTGAAGGCCGTCCGCGCGATTGTTCGAGACCCCGGCGTCGATGCGCTGATGGGTTTCTATGTGGATCCGCTGGGTGGCGATCCGGACGGGGTTCTCGATGCGATCTCCAGAACCGCTGCCGGGCACGGCAAGCCGGTCGTTGCCTGCGTCGTCACCGCGAAGGGTGAACTGCCCACCGATCGCGGCCTGCGCGTGCCGAACTTCCGCTTCCCCGAGTCCTGCGCAGACGTGCTCGCGCGCGCGGCCGAGCGACGCGCCTGGCTTTCACGACCCCTCGGTGAGCCTCCCTGCTACGGGGATCTCGATCCGGCGGCCGCCCGCGAGCTGATCGGCTCCCGTCTGGATCGAGAGCAGAGCGATGGACCATGGCTGGCGAGCCACGAAGCGGAGGCTCTGCTCGCAACGCACGGCTTGGCGCATCTGCCCTCGCACCCGTGCCAGGACGCTGACACCGCGGTGGCGATCGCGGAGCAGATCGACGGGCCGATTGCGCTCAAGGCCAGGCGTCAGCCGCCGGGCTACGCCGGCGACATCGACGCGGTCCTGCTCGGCCTGGAAGGCGAAGCAGCGGTCAGAGCCGGCTGGCGAGAGCTCGAGCAACGCGTACGGCAGACCCGGTCGCCATGGGCGGGAGCGATCGTGCAGCGGCTAATGCCACCAGGAGCCGACCTGCTCGTTGGGACGGTTAACGATCCAGAGTTCGGGCGGGTGATGGCGGTCGGACTCGGCGGCCGGCACGGCGGGCTCCCCGGCACCGCCGCCGTTCACCTACCACCGAACACAGACGTCGACGCCGACGAACTGATCAACGCATCCGAACAGGTAACCACGCAACTCGACGGATCACGCGGCCTGCCCCACCTCGATCGGGCCGCGCTGCGCGAGCTCATGCTGCGCTTCGCGCTGCTGCTCCGCGAAACCCCGGAAATCGTCGAGGCCGACCTGAACCCCGTGCGGTGCATGGCGAACGGCTGCGTTGTGCTCGACATGCGCCTGCGGATCGAGCGTCCGCAACCAACCGAGCGCGTCAAGACCTGGTGACCGCGCCGGGCACAGCCCACGCTGTTCGAGGCTTGGCCAGGCTTCGTCCGACTTTCGAGGCTTGGCCAGGCTTCGTCCGACTTTCGAGGCTTGGCCAGGCTTCGTCCGACATCGCCGCTCCGTCGCTCAATCACGCCGTCCGGCGCTAACCCGCCTGGAGCGCAGCGCGCTGCCAAGATCGATCCGCACGTTCACTAAGCCGACGCTCGACGGCACTACCGTCGTCGGTCCGAGTCGGCTCAGCAGGCGAATGAACTTGTCGTTGCTAGCAGGACAACTCGCGGTTAGTTGCTTGACGTCGACAGACCGCGCTCTGGCCGCGACCCGTTCCACCAGTGCGGTAGCAATGCCCCGCCCCTGCCAAGCGTCGGCCACCGCAACCGTGATCTCGGCGCTCGCGGACTTGCTGACGGGCACAAGCCGCGCGATCCCTACGGTCACCCCATCAGGGGCGAACGCCGCGAGTGCATCCGGAGCGAACCGGTTTACACCCGCCAGCGCAGGCGCCGTGAAACGATCGAGCCACTTGAGCAACACGAACAACCGCGCGTACACCGTCTCGGCGCCGAGACCAGCGAAGCAGCTCGTGAACCAGCTGGCGATCCCAGCCTCATCGCCAGTAGCCAGCAACCGGATCACGACACTCGACCCGTCGCGGAGGACCAGCCGCTCTACGTCGGCTTGTGATCCGCCATCACCACCACCGGCAGACATCAACGCGGTGCCGGTTTCTGGCCGCGTCATCCGCTCTCGCTCCTCTCTTCATCTAAAGGTTACGCCCTGCGCCAACCCGGATCCGTACAGACCCGCAATCTCAGCCCGGATTGCATCGGTCGACGGGTCCCACCGAAGCGGGTCCGGAGGTGCAACGCGCCGCGATGCCTTGCTCGCCTCTACACCCGAGCCCATGGATGCGGTAGCGCGCAATCCCACCCCGCACTTGTGGATCGGCGAAGGCGCTCGTATCGGGCGACGACCCCGGCTCTAGTAGGCGTCGCGACCATCGCTCGTCGTCCTCCCGGCGATTAATACGCTAAGGACGATTTCAAACTACAGGCCACGCACTCGATCCAGGATCGGTTACCGGACGCGGTGCGCCGCGCCGTGGAGGTTTCACGGAAGATGCGGCAGAGCTCGGCGGCGCGTCTCACAACCTAAAGGGTCAACCGCACGCCCGTCAGCTCCTTGTGTTGAGTTCGGCGCGGTTGTGAGGATGTCTATGCGTCGGCGGGCGTCGGGGTGGCTGTCGGTTCGGCAGCGTTTGCGGACGTGCCGTGGGTGCTAGGCAGGCGGTAACCACGGTCGGCCTTGATCACCTCGCCGGTCTTCGAGAGCTTCGACAGAGTCGTGCTGACCGTCCCTCGTGCGAGCCCGGTCGCCTTCGCGACTTGGCCGGCGGTCAACGCCTGGTCGCTCGACAGCGCGGCGAGCACCTTCGCCTTGGTCTCACCTGGCGCCGTTCGCGTCGTCGTGCTGGCGCCGTTCGCCCTGCTGGCAGTGAGCGTTCGGGTCCGAGCGGGGGTCGGCTTGGCAGCGTCCGGCGTTTTCGCCCGCGTCGCGGTCGGCTGCGACTTCGTCGTTTTCGGGTTGCGGGCAGAGCGCTCGCGGGGGTCGAGCGCAGCGAGCGCGTGACGTAGCTTGTCGGCCTCGGCGAGCAGCTGGTCGAGTCGTTGCTGGATGTCGTGACGAATGCGATCGATCAACTTGGTAACCCTCCTGGTCTTGGGTTGGATGGCGCCGAGACGGCACCTACTCAGCATCGTGTCAGACCGTTGTCAGGCGCGGGGGCGATCCGAGATCGCAGCCGCCCGCGCATACGCCGGGCGCGCCTCGCCGCGCTGCACGTAGGCTTCGAGGTCCGGCCACGGTCCCAGCAGCTCTCGCGCGTTCGCTCCCTGAAGCACGCTCGCGCACATCACGTCGGCCACGCTGAAACGATCATTGACGAGCCAGTCACGTTCGGCGAGCGCCGACTGCACGCGTCCACGGGCTATGTCGGCTATTCCTCTTCGCAGTCCTGCTTGGCGCATTCGCTCTTTGATGAATGCTCCGGTCAAGCCATCGGTCCGCGCCACGAGATCGCGCTCGGTCGCTTGTCGAGCGGAACGTCCTGGGCATAGATCCGTCGCCACTGGTGGGTCGAGGGGAGCCCCACTAGACCAGGAGCGCCAGCTGCTCCTCCGCGGCCGGGTCGGGGTGCTCGAGGCCAGCGACGCGAACGCCGAGCAGGCGAACGGGTCTGGGCGCCGCGAAGCGCCGAAGCAGGTCCAGCGCGACCGGCCCCACCCGGTCGGCCGAGCCGACGGCCTCCGTCAGCGTCTTTGCCCGGGTGTGCGTCGAGAAATCGTCAAGCCGGACCTTGATCCCGATCGTCCGGCCACGGCGGCGCTGGGCGACGAGCCCGGCGCATAGGTGCTCGACGAGCTCGTCGAGAATCGCCTCGAGCCGCTGCGGATCGCGGACGTCTTCGTCGAACGTGAGCTCGCGGGATTCGGACACTACCTTGCGCTCCTGGGTGACCGGCGAGTCGTCCTCGAACCGAGCGCGGCGCTGGAGCTCGGCGGCGAACCGCGCGCCGAAGTGCGACGCAAGCTGCTCGCCCGGGGCCGCCGCGAGCGCCGCCAGCGTCTGGATCCCGAACGCCCGGAGCCGCTCGGCGGTCTTCGGGCCGATTCCCGGGACAAGCGCGCACGGCGAAGCTCCGAACCGCTCGCAGGCCTGCTCACGGGTCAGCACCACGAAGCCTCTGGGCTTCTCGGCGTCCGATGCCACCTTCGCCACGAGCTTGCTGGGCCCGATGCCGATCGAGCAGCCGAGCCCGGTGGCTCGCTCGATGTTGCCCCCGAGCCGGCGCATCGCGGCGTGTGGCGCCGGGATGCCGGTCAGCTCGAGGTACGTCTCGTCGAGCCCCACGACTTCGACCGTTTCGGCGAGCGAGCGCACGATCGCCATCACCTCGCGCGAGGCCCCGCGGTAGTAGGCGAAGTCCGGCGTGAGGAACACGCCGTGCGGGCACAGCCGCCTCGCTCGCGCCGCCGGCATCGCCGAGCCGACGCCGAACCGCCGTGCCTCATACGACGCGGTGGTCACAACCGAGCGGGGACCGGTGCCGGCGACGATCACCGGCCGGCCCCTCAGCTCCGGCCTGCGCCGCAGCTCGACGGACACGTAGAACGCGTCCATGTCGAGGTGGGCGACGCATCGGTCCGCCATCAACCGACCAGGCTAGGACACGCTCCAGACGGCGAGGCGTGCCCCGGCCCGCTCGGCCGCAGGCGCCTACTGACTCGACCAGACCTGGCCGACACCGCCGAATCCGAGCGCACCGGCGGTGCTCTGGCTGAGATCCCAGTCCCGCCCGCCGACGTACGGTCCGCGGTCGTCGACGGTCGCGGTCAGCGAGCGGCCGCCGTAGCGGAACGCGACGTTGGTGCCGCACGGGAGCGTGCGGTTGGCGACGCCGTACTGGGCATGAAAGCCGCACGCGGTGTTGCCGGCGTCGTAGTACCACGAGGCCTCGGCCGTCCGGTAGACGGTGATCCGGCCGGCGCGGGCGGTCGACCGCGCGTTTCGCCGGTCGCCGCCGAACCGGACCCGGATCTGCTCCCGGCCGGGGCTTGCGGCGACGTAGCGGAGCGCGAACCTTCCGGCGGAGCCGGTTCGCGCGGTGGCGAGCGTGTGCCACGCCCCGTCCTCGAGCGCCTGGAGGCTCACCTTGCGACCTCCAACGGCGGGCAGCAGCCGCCCGCGAACCTTTACGACCTGGCCGCCCAGCACGCCGATCTCGTGAGCGGGGACGCGCATCCTGGCCGCGACGTCCACCGGCACCGGGCTGCTCGTCGGACCGACGGCGCCGCCCCCAGCCACGAACGGCGTCACCGACCCGCTCGAGACGTCGAGCACTCGCACGGCGCCCGACTGCTCGAGCGGTTGCGCTAAGCGAAACTCGCCGGCACTGCCGACGACCGTCGACCCGAGCTGGCGCCAGGCATTGGTGCCGCGCGCGGCGAACTCGAGCACCACCGTGTGTCCGGCGTCCGAGGACGGCGCCGCGCCGCGCACGACGACATCGTCCCCGTAGCTGATTTGGCGCGACTGCGGCTTGGCGTGAACCGGCTCGAGCGCCGGCGATGCGAGGGCCTGGCCGGCCGCGATCGCGACCGCCGAAGCTGGGATTCCGATCATGAGCGCGCCGGCACCCAGCCAGCTACGGCGCGATCTGGTCATGCGTGACTCGGGCCTCAACGCGAGGACCTCCTTGTGACGTTGACCGGGCGCCTACGGGGTTAGCTGACGGGCTCGCGAACCACCTGTGAGCACGCTCCGCGCGCTCACCGGGTGGGCGCTACGACTGCAGCCGGCGCGTTGGCGCCGGGCAAGTCGATTCGCCCCGGCCAGGCATACGTCCGCCTGGCAATGGGTCCCCCGTTCGCCCTCGTAACGGACGAGGACGATTCGGCAGGTCAATCAATTAGTCGGGAGGTTAGGGGCCGGCTTGAGGATCTGACTGTGAGGTCGGTCACACCAACCGCATGTGAAGTTCGTCACGATCGCCACTCCCCGGCGCCGTTCGGCCGACCTGTGACTACCATCCAACCGGTGGCGAACGACGACAGGCTGAGCGGCCTCGACAGCTCGTTTCTGCATCTGGAGCGCGACTCGGCCCATATGCACGTAGCCGCGTGCTCGGTGTTCGACGGCTCGCCGCCTGCCTACGACGAGCTGGTCGACGCGATCGAGTCGCGGCTCCATCTGGTGCCTCGCTACCGCCAGCGCCTGGCGTTCGTCCCGCTCAACCAGGGGCGGCCGGTGTGGGTGGACGATCCCTACTTCAGGGTGCGTTACCACGTGCGTCACACGGCGCTGCCCCGCCCGGGTGGGGATGAGGAGCTCAAGCGACTCGCCGGGCGCGTGTTCTCCCAGGCGCTCGACCGGAGCCGGCCGCTGTGGGAGCTGTGGCTGGTCGAGGGACTTGCCGACGAGCGCTTCGCGGTGCTGTCGAAGACGCACCATGCTCTCGTCGACGGGGTCTCCGGGGTTGATATCGCGACCGTGCTGTTCGACACCTCAGCCGAGCCGCTTCCCGTCGCGCCGCCGGAGCACCAATGGATCGCGCGACCGCTCCCGACCCGAGCGCAGCTGCTCGCGGACGCGCTGCTAGAGCGCACGACGGTGCCGGCCGAGGTGGTGCGCGGCGTAAAGGCGACCCTTCGGGGTCCACGGACGGTCGCGAAGCGGGCGGGCGGAGCGCTCGCGAGCGTCGGCGCGCTCGCCTGGACCGGACTGCAGGCCGCTCCTCCGAGCCCGTTCAACGTGAGGATCGGCCCCCACCGCCGGTTCACCTGGGTCCCGGCCGACCTCGGGCAGTTCAAGGCGATCAAGAACTCGCTCGGCGGAACCGTCAACGACGTGGTGCTCACGGTGGTGGCGGGAGCGCTCGGCAGCTACATGCGCCGCCACGGCGAGCCGACCGAGGGCCTGGGCCTGCGCGCGATGGTCCCGGTGTCGATCCGCGCCGACATCGACCGAGGGGCGCTCGGCAATCGCGTCGCGGCGATGTGGGTGACGCTCCCGGTCGGCCTCTCGGATCCGGTCCAGCGGCTCCGCGAGGTCAGCGACGCGATGGAAGGCGTCAAGCAGTCGGGCCAGGCCGTCGGCGCCGAGATCCTCACCCGCGTCTCCGGCTTCGCCCCGCCGACGATCATGGCGCAGGCGGCCCGGCTCCAGGCTCGCCAGCGACTGTTCAACCTCGTCGTGACCAACATCCCCGGACCGCAGTTCCCGCTGTACCTGCTGGGCCGCGAGCTCGAGGCGATCTACCCGATGGTCCCGCTCGCCGAGAACACGGCGCTCGGGATCGCGATTCTGAGCTACAACGGGCAGCTGGACTTCGGTCTGGTGGGCGACTACGACGCGCTCGCCGACCTCGAGGCGCTCGTGGACGATTTGCGCGCTTCGATCGACGAGCTGTCGGCCGCCGCCGGTGCCCCGGCGCTCGAGGCGGCTGGAGCACGGGCGGGCGGCTCCGGCCGCGGGGCGCACGCCGCGCGGTGACGCGGGCGGCGCGTGAGTCCGCGCGTGGTCCGGGCGAGTCACGGCTGATCCGGGTTCTCGAGCTGGCCGCGATCGGGATCGCGTCGCTGGTGCTGTCGATCGGGCTGATCGCGCTGCTCTCCGGGTTCTTCGCCGGACGGGATCAAGCCGGGGTGTCGGGGGCCGGCAGCGTCCCGGGCCAGTCGTACGCGGACCTCGGCCATGCGGCGCTGAAGCCCGGGCAGCCGCGGCCGAGGTACGACTCGAACCCCCCGACGAGCGGCGCGCACGTCCCGGAGTCCGTGGTCCGCGACGGGGTGCCGCTGAACGACGATCAGCTGCTCCAGGCGCTCCAGCTCGGCGACGTCGTGATCTTCTACGGCACCCGGACGCCGCCGCCCGGCCTCGCGGCGCTCGCGCGGTCGGCCGCGCCGCCGTTCTCGCCGGCGCTGGCCGCGACGGGCGGGGCTGTCATCCTCGCCCCGCGACCGGGTACGCGGGGACTGGTGGCCCTCGCCTGGACCCACCTCGTGAACGTCAGGGGCGTGTCGGACCCGGCGCTCGGTCAGTTCGTGTCGTTCTGGCTGGGGAGAGGTGCCCCGGGAATGAGATGAGGTAGCCACCGCTCACGGCTCGGCCCCAAGGGCTGTGAGAGCGACTGCGGATGGGCTCCCCGGTGCTCCGGGTGCTGAGGTGCCACGCCACCGGTGCCTACGGGTCTCTCACCGCGATCGTCACGCGAGCGACCGCGCACCGCCGCTCCTGGTCGTCGGAGATCTCCACCTCCCACACCCACGTGGTCCGGCCGCGATGCCTGCGAACCGCGGTCGCCTCGATTGTTCCCCCGGTGATCGGGCGCAGCGAGGTCGTGTGGTTCGAGAGCGCGACCGCGAGCTTTCGCTCGGGCGCGGTCGCGACGGTCGTTCCCCGCGCCGCGAGTGCTTCGGCGATCGCCCCGAGCACGCCGCCGTGGACGAGGCCGGCGGACTGCTTGAGCTCGTCGCGGACGTGGACGCGGCCGTGGACGAGCTCGTCCGAGCAGTCGGTCAGCTCGAGGCCGTAAAGCGCGTCGAAGCCCATGCGCCGCCGCACCTTAATGGGTTTCAGCGCCACACCCACCCTTCGCACACCGCCGTTCGCTGAACTACGCTAGCTGGTTGCGATGGCGCCTCTCGACACGCTCCGACCCGACCAGCGCGCGGTCCTCGATCTCGTGCTCCAGCGCGGCCGCAGCTACGACGACATCGCGCGCCTGCTCGCGATCGACCGGGCGGGGGTGCGGGCCCGGGCGCTTTCGGCGCTCGACGAGATCGGTCCCGACACCGGCCTTGCACCAGAGGCCCGGGCGCTGATCACCGACTTCCTGCTCGGGCAGCTGCCCGAGAAGGTTGCCGAGCAGATCCGGGACCGTCTCGCCGAGTCGCCCTACGAGCGGGCGTGGGCGCGGGTGGTCGCGACCGACCTCGCGTCGATCGCGAGCAAGCCGCTTCCGGAGATCCCCGACGGTGCGCGGGCCGCCGCGCCGCATGCGAGCGCGGACACGGAGCCCCGCCCGCAGACCGAACCTCGTCCGTCGCGGTCCGAGCGTCGTCGAGTGCCGCGCCCGAGCGACCGGCCCAGCTCCCGGCTCGGCGGCGCGGTCTTTCTCCTGGTCGGCACGCTGGTCGTACTCCTGATCGTCGTCGCCCTGCTCGTCGTGCTGAGCAGCGGAGGGTCGAGCAAGCATTCCTCGACGGCGTCGGTGGCGCCGCGCAGCGCCACCACCGCCGCCTCGGCCACGACCGCGAGCTCGACCTCGGCGAGCTCCGCGAAGGTCGTGGCCCAGATCAACATGAATCCGCCCAACGGAACCGGCGCGGCCAAGGGCGTCGCGTTGATCGTCAAGGCGGGCAGCGCCAACGGGATCGTGCTCCAGGCGCAGGGCGTCGCGCCGAACTCGCACAACGCCTACGCCGTGTGGCTGTCGAACTCTCCGACCGACAGCGTGCGGGTCGGATTCGTGACCCCGGGCGTCGGCAAGAACGGCCGCCTTCAGACCGGCGGCGCGCTCCCCTCGAATGCCGCCCGCTACAAGGAGCTGCTGCTCACGCTCGAGACGCAGAACAGCCCGAAGACCCCGGGTCCGGTCGTCCTTCAGGGCGCGATGGAGGGCCTGTCGTGACGGGTCAGGCGCACAACCGCTCGAGCGCCTCGAGCGCCTGATCGAGGCGCTGGTTCGTCGCGCGGCGCATCACGAACGCGCCCGTGCGCGAATAGCCTCGCAGCTTCTGGAGCTGCGCGATCGTGACCCGCGAGGTCCCTCCGTGCGCGGGGTCAATCAGCACCTCGGTGATCGCCTGGTCCAGCACGCGCTCGAACGGGGTGCCCCTGACTTCCTGGTCCCACGCGCGGTGCCCCGACGCCTGGCCCCCGCTGCCGGGGGGATCGGACGCGAGCACGCGAAAGTCCATCCGGACCGTGTGCCGGCGCTTGGTCTGGAACACCTGGGTGAACCGATCCTCCTCGACGCCCTCCACGCGCGTCACCCCCGGCCACCACAGGGGCATCTTGAACGGGTCCTCGATCACCTTCCACACCGTTTGGGGCGCGGCGATCAACAGGCGCGTCCGCTCGGCTCGCGACAGCGAGCGCCGCATCGGCATGAAGCTCGAGTCGAACGGCATCAGGATGCGTACTCGAGCACCGCGTGGACCGGGTAGGGATCAAGGCGCGCGCGTCCTCCGAGGAAGCTCAGCTCGATCAGGAACGCGCAGCCGATGACCTCTGCGCCGAGGCCGCCGACCAGGTCGCAAACGCCGCGCGCGGTCCCGCCGGTCGCGAGCAGATCGTCATGGACGAGCACGCGCGCTCCGTGGGCGAAGGCGTCCGCGTGGACCTCGAGCACGTCGACCCCGTACTCGAGCAGGTACTCGACACTCGCCGTGTCCGAGGGCAGCTTGCCGCGCTTGCGCGCGGGCACGAAACCGGCGCCGAGCTCGAGCGCGAGCGCGCCCCCGAGGATGAACCCGCGCGCCTCGGCGGCGATCACCAGCTCCACCCCCAGCGGGCGGGCGAACGTCGCCAGCTCCGAAACGGTGGCGTGCAGGGCGGCCGGAGCGAGCAGCAGCGGTGTGATGTCCTTGAACAGGATCCCGGCCTGAGGAAAGTCCGGGATCTCGCGGACCAGCCCCCGCAGGTCGTCCGGGTCCACCGTCGGGGGCGGGTGGGAACACAAGTCCTAGGTCGCGATCTTGCGCAGATCGCGGATCAAGAGCAGATGCTTCAAATGAGTTGTGACCGACGCCAGGTTCTCGAGCGCCTCGATCGCCTCCCGCCGGCGCTCGGGGTTGTGCGAGCGCAGGGCCGGAGCGAGGATGCTCTGGAGCAGCTGGGCCTCGCGATCGGCCGAGCTGCGGAACACGCGCAGGTTGCGACCGCCGACACCGTACCGGGCCAGCTCCGACACCGCCCTGACGATCTCGCGCTCGGTCTCGTCGAAGTACCGCACGCCCGTGCGCAGCTCCCCCTTGATCACGCCGAAGTCGACGAGCTCGCGCACGAGGGCCGGATCGGCGCCGGTCTCCTCGACGACGTCGTCGAGCGAGTAGAGCGCCCCCGGGTCGCGCGTGCTCACGAGCGCCCGCCGCAGTGAGCGGCCGTCGCCGGTCGCCGGCGGGGCTGTGACCTCGCTCTCCGTGCGTCCGCCGGCGAGTTCCTGACGGATCACCCGGAGCGGAAGGAACTCGTCGCGCTGGAGGCGAAGGATCGTGCGTAGACGCTGCACGTCGGATTGCGTGTAGAGCCGGTAGCCGCCCTGGGTCCGCCGTGGCGAGAGCAGCTTCTGATCCTCGAGATAGCGGATCTTCGAGATCGAGATGTCCGGGAACTCCTGCTGGAGCGCCTTGCACACGGTCCCGATCGTGACCGCTTTCTGGCGCAGCCGCTGCGCCTCCTGATCGGGTGGCTCAGGGAGCTCGACGGCGGGATCGCGGGTTTCATGGGTTGCCATCAGTTGCTGAGGAACGCGAGCTTGTACTTACCGATCTGGAGCTCGTCGCCGTCGACGAGCCGCTGGGACTCGATCCGGCGACGATTGACGTAGGTTCCGTTGAGCGAGCCGCAGTCGTCGAGGTAGTACTCGGTGCCGCGGCGGACCAGAATCGCATGATCTCGTGAGACCGTCACGTCGTCGAGGAAGATGTCGCTGACCGGGCGGCGGCCGATCGTGACCCGTCCGGCGCCGAGCGGGAAGCTCTCGCCCGCGCGCCCGCCCCCGGCGCGGATCACCAGCGCCGGGCCCCGCTCGCCGGCGTCGTCCACGTTGACCTCCTCGAGCTCGCCCGTCTCGCCGAGCTTGTAGGTCGCCGTGGTCGTCCCCGGCGGGGGATCTGAATGCGCCAGGAACGCGCCGCACCGCTGGCAGTAGTTGGCGCCCTCGTCGTTGGCAAAACCGCACTCTGGGCAGTGCTGGGCCACCGACGCCGGCTACTCGGGCTCGGACCCCGGGACGCGACCGGCGAGGATGTCGGTGAGCTGCTGGACGTCGGCGCCGGAGATGACCAGTTCCCCGGTCTCGTCCTTCTTACGTAGCCGGTTCACGAGCTCCGCGCGGAGGATGTCGATCTTCCCGTGCAGGATCCGCCGTCTGTAGGAGATCTCCATCTCCTCGTCGGTCAGCTGCTTGATCAGCTCCTTGAGCTCCTGATCGGTCAGTGAGCCGAGGTCGGGAAACGTGTCCATGTAGATCAGATCCCTCCGGGTGCTTCCGGGTCGGAGTGGGCGAAGGTACGAGTATACCCTGGCCAATAGCGAGGCTCAATCTCAGCTTGAGAGTTTGGCTTGCCCGTCCCCGCCGCGCTCCTTCGGACCCTGTAGCTGCTCCAATCCGCGGCGGACGTACAACACGGTCGCGGTCAGCGAGAACGCCATCCCGACGTACAGCATGATCAGCGCCAGCCAGTGGACGCCCGCCATCGCGAAGAACGGCGCGCCCGCGATCGGGGCGACGCCGATCCGCCCGGCCCAGTTGATCTGGATCTCGAGCCCCCGGGCGAGCGCGTATCGGCTCGCGAGGAGCATGAACAGCTCCCGCGCGATCACGATCGCGATCGCCCATCGCGGGAGCAGGGAGAAGTGCCAGCACACAACCATTCCGCTGATGATCAGGAGCCTGTCGACGAGCGGATCGAGCAGGGCCCCGAGGCGGCTGTACTGTCCGGTTAGCCGGGCGGCGAAGCCGTCGAAGTAGTCGGACCATCCGATCACCGCGAACAGCACGACCGCGAGGGTGTCCTGACCGTCGTCACTGGACAGCGCGATGATCAGGAACACCGGGATCGCAGCGAGCCGGACGAAGTCGATCGCGTTCGGGATCGTCCACGGGTTGAGCGGACGGCCGGAGAGGGTCGCCTCGGGCGCCGGCCCCGAGCGATCGATGCCGGTCAGACGACGCTTGCTGACATTGAGACCCGCCCGCCTGTCCACCCGCCCACTCATCGCGCGGCAGCCCGAAGCCCAGCCCTACGGCAGTTCGCGCCACAGCTCGGCGACCGCCTCGGCGGCGCCGTCCACGGGGACGGTGCGCGACTCCCGCCCCCGCCGGATCTGGACCTCGACCTCGCCGGAGGAGAGCGTGCGGCGCCCGATCGTCACCCGCACCGGGCAGCCGAGCAGCTCGGCGTCGGCGAACTTCTCCCCCGGGCTCGCGTCGCGGTCGTCGTAGAGCGTGTCGAGGCCGAGCTCGCACAGCCCCCGGTAGAGCCGGTCCGAGAACATCCGCTCCTCGGTGCCCTCCTTGCCGAGAGTCACCAGCTCGACGTCGAACGGCGCGATCGTCCGCGGCCACGAGATCCCCTGCTCGTCGGCGTATTGCTCGACCGCGGCGGCGGCCGCCCGAGCCGGTCCGAACCCGTAGCACCCCATCCAGATCAACTGCTCCTGGCCGGACTCGTCCAGATACCTGGCGCCGAGCGGCAGTGAGTACCGGGTCCCGAGCTTGAAGATGTTGCCGACCTCGATCGCCGGCTCGATCCGGATCGGCGCGCCGTTGATCGTGTCGCCGGGCATCGCCGTGCGCACGTCGACCCGCTCGAACGGGAAGTCGCGGCCCGGCTCGACCCCGCGCAGATGTGCGTCCGGCTCGTTCGCGCCGGCCACGTAGGCGCCGTCCGCGACGGCGGCGTCGAGCAGGATCGGCATCTGCGCGCCGACCGGCCCGATGTATCCCGGCGGCCCGAGCCGCGCCGAGACCTCGTCGGCACGGGCGGGGCGGAAATCGACCCCGAGCGCGGTGCGGAGCTTGGTCTCGTTGACTCGGTGGTCGCCGCGGAGGACGACGAGCTTCATCGCGTCGCCGTCGACGATCACCGGGAACGCCTTGAGCAGCGCGCCGGCCGGCACCTCGAGCGCGGTGGCTACCGCATCGATCGTGGTCATCCCGGGAGTGGAGACGATCGCCGGCGCGTCCGGGCCCGGCTCGAGCCACACCGGCTGAGGCTCCGCGCTCGCCACCTCGAGGTTGGCGGCATAGCCGGCGGCCACGACGACCTCGTTCTCCCCGGCAGGGCAGGGCGCCATGTACTCGTGCGCGCCGCTGCCGCCCATCATCCCGACGTCGGCCTCGACCCGGTACCACTCGAGGCCGCAGCGGTCCATCATCCGGTCGTAGGCGACGACGTGCTTCTGATAGGACGCCTCGAGACCCTCCGCGTCGCGGTCGAACGTGTAGGAGTCCTTCATGATGAACTCGCGGGTGCGCAGGACGCCGGCGCGCGGCCGTGGCTCGTCACGCTCCTTGACCTGGAAGTGGTAGAGGATCAGCGGCAGCTCGCGATAGGACCGCACGGCGGCGGCAACGTGGCCGGTCACGACCTCCTCGTGGGTCATCGCGAGCACCAGGTCGGCCCCTCGCCGGTCGTTGAGCTTGAACAGCTCGTCGATGGCGTAGCGGCCGGTTCGCCGCCACGCCTCGGCCGGCTGGAGCACCGGCATCAGCAGCTCCTGACCCCCGATCGCGTTCATCTCCTCGCGGACGATCTGCACGATCCGCTGGTGGACGCGAAAGCCCGCAGGAAGCCACGTCCAGAACCCGGATCCGACCTGCCGGATCAGGCCGGCGCGGACCATCAGCTTGTGCGAGATCGCCTCCGCATCGGCGGGGGGCTCGCGCTCGGTCGGCAGGAAGTACGTGGAGAGCCTCGTCACTGCAAGCCGCAGCGTACCCGGGCGTGATAGAAGGAGGACGTCCGAAAGACCCTCATGCAAGGAGCACGCGATGGCCTACGAAGTTCCGCCGCTGCCGTATGACTACAACGCGCTCGAGCCGACGATTGACGAGCAGACGATGCACCTGCATCACGACAAGCATCACCAGGCCTACGTGAACGCCGCCAACGGCCTGCTCGAGGGCACCGAATGGGCTGACAAGCCGGTCGAGGAGGTTCTGAAGAACCTCGGCTCGCTCCCCAGCGACAAGCAGACCGGGGTACGCAACCAGGCCGGCGGCCACTACAACCATTCTCTGTTCTGGGAGTGGATGTCGCCGAACGGCGGCGGCGAGCCCGACGGCGACCTCCGCGCGGCGATCGATGCGGCCTTCGGGTCGTTCGACGACTTCAAGGCGCAGTTCAAGGACAACGGCGTCAAGCGGTTCGGCTCGGGTTGGACGTGGCTCGTGCACGACGGCTCGGGGCTCGCGCTCCTCTCCACGGCCAACCAGGACAGCCCGATCTCTGACGGCAAGACGCCGCTGCTCGGCAACGACGTGTGGGAGCACGCCTACTACCTGACCTACAACAACCGGCGCCCGGACTACCTCGACGCGTGGTGGAACGTCGTCAACTGGGCCAAGGTGGCCGAGGGGTACGCCGCGGTGAGTTAGCTCGGCTGCGTGTCCGCATCGGGTGACCGCGCGTTCCCGCGGCTTGCTCCGGCGCCGGCCCGGAACGCGAGTCACCCGAGTGGCACACGCACCTACGCAGCTCTTGCGAGCGTACTGCGGTCCTGGGGCCGGCTGCGCCGGCGTCCGTGGGGCCGACAGGGCCCGTCCGGACGGGGTCGCACGGCCTGCGCCGGCGTCCGTGGGGCCGACAGGGCCCGTCCGGACGGGGTCGCACGGCCTGCGCCGGCGTCCGTGGGGCCGACAGGGCCCGTCCGGACGGGGTCGCACGGCCCCATGGATGCCGGCGAAGCCGGCCCAACATCCCCGAGGTCGTTGATTCACCCGGGGTGGGTAGCGGGCGCCGCAGCGCACGTGCACAACACGGCAGCGGAGCGCGATCGCTCGAGCCCTGCCGTGCTACGCGCGATAGTGCTGCACTACACGTCACGGTCGCGTTGATGCGGCGCGATTGGCGTGCTAAGCAGGTCCGGTCCGCATACCCGGGGTGCCCAGGGGCCCGGCCGCGCGTCCCACCATCTAGGCCCGGGTGAAGCGGCGCCCCGCCACCGGCGAGGACTCCTCGTCGAGCGCAGCCGCCGCGGTCTCCATCGCCGCCATGCGCTCGGGCGTCATCGCGGTGGCGTCCTCGTTCTCGGCCAGCCACCGCTCGGCCTCGGCGGCGGCGCGCTCGTCGCGGACGACGCGCTTGCCGGCGGCGTAGTACCTGTCGATCTCGGCGAACAGCTCGTCGACAAGGTTCTCGGTCCTGACCTTGCGGATCATCTTGCCCTTCGAGTAGATCGCGCCGGCGTCCTTGGCGCCGGTGATCCCGAAGTCAGCGTGCCGGGCCTCGCCGATCCCGTTGACCGCACAGCCGAGCACCGACACCTCGATCGGGTCGTCATAGGCCTCGAGCCGGCGCTCGACCTCGGCCACGACCGTGTCCATGTCGAACTGAAGACGCCCGCAGGTCGGGCAGGCGATCAGCACGGGGCCGCGCTCGCGGAGCTTGAGCGCCTTGAGGATCTCCCACGCGACCTTCACCTCCTCCTCGGCGTGGAAGGTTGAGAGCGAGATCCGGATCGTGTCGCCGATCCCGTCGGCCAGCAGCGTTCCGAGCCCGACGGCGGACTTCAGCGAGCCCGACCACTTCGTGCCGGCCTCGGTGATCCCAAGGTGCAGGGGATACGGGATCCGCTCGGACAGAAGTCGGTTCGAGGCGATCGTGTTCGGCACGCTGGTCGACTTCATCGACACCTTGAAGTTCGTGAACTCGAGGCGCTCCATCAGCTCGACGAACTCGACGGCGGCGGTGACGAGCGCCTCGACCGGGTTCGCGTACTCGAGCTCGCGCAGGTGCGCGGGCAGCGATCCCGAGTTGACGCCGATCCGCAGGGGAGTCCCAAGCTCGTTCGCACGCTTGGTCACGAGCGCGACCTTGTCGGGGCCGCCGATGTTGCCCGGGTTCAGCCTGACGCAGTGGGCGCCGGCGTCGAGCGCCTTGAGCGCGAGCGTGTAGTTGAAGTGGATGTCGGCGATGACCGGGATCGGCGAATCGGAGACGATCGTCTTGAGCGCCTCGACGTCCTGATCGCGCGGGACCGCGACGCGGACGATGTCGGCGCCCGCCTCGGCCACCCGCCGGATCTGGTCCATCGTCGCGCTCAGATCGGCCGTCTCGGTCTTGGTCATGGTCTGGACCGCGACGGGCGCGCCGCCGCCGATCGGGACGCCGCCCACGTGGATACGGCGCTCTGAAGCCACAAAGCCAGTGTAGAGCTGGACCACCGCGGCGCAACTTCGGAGGGTCCGAGTAGTTGTCTTCTAACGTGTCAAGAATCCGACATCATTTCTCCATAGCCGCACTGCTGTTGACGGTCGGGGCGATCAATGCCGCCCCCGCCGCCGCCTCGAGCACGCAGGTCGCGATCTTCCAGGCGGATCCCCAGGTGCTCAGCAACCCCACCGGCACGCTGCAGACGCTCCGGGACCTGGGCGTGGGCATGATCCGGGTGAACGTCACCTGGAACGCGATCGCGCCCTCGCCGCTCTCGACCCACCGCCCGGCCGGCTTCAACGCCGCGGACCCGGCGGCCTATCCGTCCAGAGGATGGGCGCCGTACGACGCGTTCGTCCGCACCGCCGCAGCCGACCACATCGCGGTCGACTTCACGCTCAACGGGCCCGCGCCGCTGTGGGCGAGCGGCTCGGGGGCTCCACGCGGGACCACCGGCTACTTCAGGGCCGATTGGCAGCCTTCGGCGAACGAGTACGGACTCTTCGTCAAGGCGGTCGGCACCCGCTACGACGGGTCCTACAATCCGAGCGGCTCGGCCACGGCGTTGCCCCGCGTGAGCTTCTGGTCGATCTGGAACGAGCCGAACTACGGCTACGACATCGCCCCGCAGGGAATCGGGTCGCACCAGTCGATACCGAACAGCCCGCACGTCTACCGAAACCTTCTCGACGCGGCGTGGAGCTCGCTGAACGCCACTGGCCACACCACCCGGAGGGACATGATCCTATTCGGCGAGGTGACGCCGCACGGCGAGAACGCTTGGGGCGTGTTCAACAACATGAAGCCGCTGGTCTTTCTGCGCTCGCTGTACTGCGTCGATTCGAGCTACCGCGAGCTGCGCGGCTCGGCGGCGAGGTCCCAGGGCTGCCCGACGACGGCCGCCGGCTCGCGCAGCTTCCGCAAGCAGAACCCGGCGCTGTTCTCAGCCAGCGCGTTCGCCGCCCACCCCTACGAGGAGGCATCGCCGCCCAACCAGCCGACCCACCTGTGCGGGACCAAGCTGTGCGTCGGGCCCCCCGGCGACCCCGACTTCGCAGACCTGCCGCAGGTCCCGAAGCTCGAGCGCACGCTCGATCGGTTGAACGGGATCTACGGCTCGCACACGCACTTCCCGGTGTGGAGCACGGAATACGGCTTCCGGACCCGGCCGCCCGACCCGAACGAAGGCGTAAGCCAGGCGAACGCAGCGATTTACATGAACGAAGCCGAGTACCTGAGCTACAAGCAGTCGCGGCTGTTCAGCTACTCCCAGTACGGGCTGATCGACCAGCCGCCGCCGGCCTACTTCGACACCGGACTGCTGAACCCGAACGGAACCCAGAAGCCCGGATACGCGGCGTACCGCATGCCGCTGTGGCTGCCGAGCACGTCGACCCGGAAGGGCCGCAAGCTCGAGATCTGGGGCGGGGTGCGCCCGGCGGCCTACGCCAGGCTGGACACCGGGAAGGCGCAGAGCGTTCTCGTCCAGTTCCAGGCCGGCTCGAAGGGCGGGTTTACGACGATCGCCACTGTCCCGATCACGAACTCGCGCGGTTACTTCGACGTGCACCTCGCGTTCCCGAGCAGCGGCTCGGTGAGGCTGGCCTGGACCTACCCGACCGGCGACCCGCTCCTGAGCGGCGGGACGGTGTTCAGCCGGACGCAGAAGATCACGGTCAAGTAGGCCGGACGCAGAAGATCACGGTCAAGTAGGCCGGACGCAGAAGATCACGGTCAAGTAGGCCGGACGCAGAAGATCACGGTCAAGTAGGCCGGACGCAGAAGATCACGGTCAAGTAGGCCGGACGCAGAAGATCACGGTCAAGTAGCCCGATTCGATCCGGGCGCGGTCATGGGTTTATTGGGGACCCGCCCCCCCGCCCCCCCAGCCCCTGACCCGCCCGGGTCGTCCTAGCCGCCCTGGTTCCCGGAGGAGCCCGAATCCGGCGGACCGCCGCCGGCCCGGTTTCGCCGGATCGCGATCGCGCCGAAGGTGAGCGCCGCCAGCGCGAGCAGCACGATCAACACGATCAGCGGCGTGGGCAGGAACGACCCGCTCGAACTTGTCGTGGCCGTTCCGCTCCCGGCGCCGCTCGTTCCGAGCTGCGCGAACAGCTGCTTCTCGATCACGTCGTAGCAGTCCGTGTACTCGCGGACGTCCGCCGGCATGTTCGCGAGTGCGGCGCGGAGCGTGCTCGCCGAGTAGTGGGCGGTCAGCTGTCCGTGGTTGTTGCAGTCCGAGATCGCCTGCGCGGCGGTGCCGCCCGATGCGGCGACCACGACGGCCGGGGCGGCCGCCGAGATCGCGCAGACCAGCGCAAGCGCGGTGATCAACGCTCGCCTCATCGCCCGAAGCTTATGCGGAAACCGCTCCATAGAGCCGTATCAGCCCCTCGTAGAACCGGTCCTCGCCGAACCGCTCGCGCGCTCGGGCAAGTGCCGCGGCGCCGCGCACCGAGCGCACCGCCGGGTTCTGCCACAGCTCGGCCAGCGAGCTCGTCCAGGCCTCGAGGTTGCGCGCCGGGAGCACCGCGTCCTCGCCGACGAGCTCGGGCAGTCCGCCCCGATCGGAGGCCAGCACGGGCACTCCCGCGGCGAGCGCCTCGAGCACCGAGTACGGGCAAGGCTCCTCCCAGCGGGAGGGAGCGAGCGCGACCGCGGCGCGCCGGCGCAGCTGATTCAGATCGGCCTGCGGCAAAAGCCCGGTGAACCGCACGTTCGCGCCGGCGGCCAGGCCCCGCAAGCGCCCCTCGTCCGGTCCGGACCCGGCGATCACCAGCGGGACCTCCGCGGCGCGGGCGGCGGCGATCGCGGTGTCGAGCCCCTTCTCCTCGGTCAGCCGCCCAGCCGCGAGCGCGAACTCCCCCGCTCCGGCGGTCGATTCCGACGCGAACGCCCCGTTTGGCATGAAGTTCGGCAACGTGGCAGTTAACGAGGCCGGTAGTCCCAAGTCGCGCAGATGGGCGGCGGTCGACTCGCTGACGGCCACGAACTGGTCGACGTGCTCGAACAGCCGGGGCTGCTGGCGGCGCAGGCCCGCCGCGTACACGGCCGCCTCGAGGAGCGACCCGCGGCAGCGCAGCCGCAGGCCCGGGAGCGTGCTGCTTCCCCGACAGCGGAAGCACGGGGCTCCGTCCCGGTATGCGATGCCGATCGCGCAGAACAGCCGGTAGTTGTGCAGATGGAGCACGGTTCGGGCGCCCGCGGCCTGGGCGGCCGCGAGCGCGCGCCAGCCGAGCGTCGGATGGAGGTTGTGCGCGTGGACGACGTCGGCTCGGAGCCGGCGGACCGCCGCCCCGATCGTGTCCGGGTCGAGCCCGCCCGAGACCAGGCCGAGCGCCGCCCGCTCGCGTCCCACCGCCGCGCTCGAGCGCTCGAGCACCTCGACCTCGTGCCCGCGCCGAGCCAGCAGTCCGGCGATCTCGGCAACCGCGCGCTCCTCGCCCCCGGATGTGCGGTAGCGGTTGTGCAGAAGGAGGATCACTCAGCGAGCTGAGCTCGGGCGTTGGATGAGCACCGCAGCGCCCACGAGCGGGGGACCGAGCAGCGAGCCCGCCGTGGCGCGGATCTGCGCGCGGGTCAGCTGCCGTGGCGCGCCGATCGAGAAGCGATCCACGACGAAATCGTCGACGGCCTTCGTCGCGATCAGGCTCACGCCGGCGGGGAGCCGCCGGCGGATCTGCCACGGGTAGCCGACGACGTCGACCTCGCCGACCGTCACCGCCCGGCTCTCCGGCTCGCTCCACGGGACGCCGGGAAGGTAGGTGGCGAGCGGGTCGGTGGCGAGCGATCCGTCGTAGGCGACGATCGCGCGCGGGCCGGTCGAGGTACCGAGCGCCTTCGCGACGCCGCGCCAGTCGGGGCGCTGGTACTGGGGGCTCCCGTTCACCTTCACCTGCGCGTAGACGAAGCTCCCGAGCAGGATCGTGGCCAGCACCGCTCCGGCCACCCGAGCACGGGGTGCCGTGCAGGCGGCTGCGACCACGATCGCCAGCGGGATCCACGCCGGCATCAGCGCACGCGGTATGTAGTAGTCCTCCCCGAGCAGCGCGAGACCGAGCGGGACCACCAGCACGAACGCCGCCAGCGCAGCGGCGGCGCCCGCGCCGCGGAGCTGCCTTGAGTCCGCCCCGAGCACCAGCAGCACGATCACCGACCCGGCCAGCACCGCCGCGCCGAGCAGCCCGTAACGCACGGCCGGGCTCTCGTACAGGTTGCCGAGCCCGAACGCCACCGGCACCTGCTGGACCCTCGTGATCAGCCGCGTGCCGCTGATGAAGCCGAGCAGCGAGTTCGACGCCTGCGAGAAAAGGAGGGGCAACAGCGCCAGCTGGACGACGGCGACGGCGCCCGCCGCGATCACGATCGCTCGGTTACGGATGACGTACAGCAGCCACAGCGCCTCGGGCGCGACGAGGAAGCCGGCGAAGAAATGGGTCAGCAGAGCCAATCCGGAGAACAGCGCCCACAGCGCGATGTTCGGCTTCGAGGGGTCGCGCCGGGCTCGGGCGAAGTACAGGAGCGACGCGCCGCAGAGGGCAGCCAGCAGCATGTACTCCCTCGCCTCCTGCGAGTACCAGATCATGAACGGGCTGAGCGCCGTGAATGCGGCCGCGACGATGCCGGCGCGGCGCGAGACGAGCTCGCGCCCGCACAGGTAGGCGAGCAGCACCACCACGGTCCCGGCGAGCGCCGACAGCGCGCGCAGGCCGACGGCGCCGGTGCCGAACACGCGCGCCCACAGCCATCCGAGAACGAAATACAGCGGCGGGTTCGTCTCGTGGACGACCAGCGAGCTCCACATCGACCCGAACGACAGGTGGAGCTCGTGAGCGGCCTGGGCCTCGTCGAACCAGTAGCTCTGGGCGCCCAGCGTTGCGAATCGGATCGCCGCGCCGAGCCCGACGAGACCTGCGAGGAACCATGCCTCTGCCGGACCGCTTGCTACCCTCAGCGCCCTGGAGGTCCGGGCCGCGACAGCGGCGTCCGAGCGGGCCGGGACAAGCATCCGCGCGCATTCTAGGCAGGTTTCAGCGCTTACCCGTGACCGCCGACAGGTCTTCGCAGCCGATCTTGACACGAATAATGGCGCCCATCCTGACCCGGTTGCCTCGCAGAGCGTGGACGGTCGCGCTCGTCGCCGCGGTGCTCGCGAGCGGCGCGGTCGTGCTGCTTCTCGGGGGCTGCGGCAGCAGCACCGCACAGGCGCCCGCCCAGTCCTCGAGGACCCTTCCGCTCGAGACGATCTTCGAGGCTCAATCGCAGCTGTTCGCCAATCCGGCGCAGGCGATCGATCAGCTGCGGCAACTCGGAGTCGACGATGTCAAGGTGTTCATGCCATGGGCGCCGATGACGCCCGATCAGGGCGCGTCTCGCACGCGGCCGGTGCACTTCGACGCCGCCTCGCCGGCCTCGTACCCGGCCGCTGCCTGGGCCCCCTACGACGCGATCGTCCGCGCCGCGGCGGCGCGCGGGGTCGGCGTGGACCTCGCGCTCGAGGCGCCCGCGCCACCGTGGGCGACCGCCCCAGGCGTACCGCCGGGCACCGCTTCGAGCTTCGTCGGCGCCTGGGAGCCCTCGGCCAAGGAATACGGCTGGTTCTTCCAGGCCGTCGCGAAGCGCTACAGCGGCCGCTACACCCCGCCCGGTCAAAGCTCTCCGCTGCCGCGCGTGAGCTTCTGGTCGATCTGGAACGAGCCCAACTACGGCCAGCAGCTCGCCCCCCAGGCGATCGACAACTCCGAGGTCGAGATCTCGCCGATCTTCTACCGGCAACTGCTCGACGCCGCCTGGACCGCGCTTGGTGAGACCGGCCACGGACGCGACAAGATCCTGATCGGCGAGCTTGCGCCGCGCGGAGAGACCACCGGCGGCCTCCCCGGAAACTTCTCGGGAATGGTGCCATTGCGCTTCATCCGAGCACTCTATTGCGTCGACGGCTCGTTGCATCCGTTACAAGGGACCGCCGCGACGCTCCGAGGGTGTCCGGCGACCGCCGCGGAATCGAAGGCGTTCCCGAGCGAGCACCCGGGGCTGTTCCACGCGAGCGGATTCGCGATCCACCCCTACCCGCAGGGTCAGGTCACGCCGACCACCGCCACGCCCGGCGAGCCCGACTATGCCGACCTCCCGAAGCTGCCCGAGCTCGAGGCGACGCTCGACGGCGCGATGGCGGCGTACGGATCGAGCACGCGCTTCCCGATCTACGACACCGAGTTCGGCTACCAGACGAACCCGCCGGAGACGATCGCTCGGGCAATCAAGCCCGCGCTGGCCGCCTACTACATGAACTGGGCCGAGTACATCAGCTGGCGCGATCCGCGGGTGGTGTCGTTCGATCAGTACCTGCTGACCGATCCGCCGCCCCCGAGCAGCTTCGACACCGGGCTCGAGTTCGCGAGCGGCATGCCCAAGGCGCCGATGTACGGCGCGTTCCGGATGCCGCTCTACCTGCCCTCGGCGACGGGGCAGACGGGCCACGCGCTCGAGGTCTGGGGCGGCGTGCGGCCGGCCCACTACGCGATGCTCCACTCGCGCAAGCCCCAGGTCGTCCAGATCCAGTTCGAGCCAGCCGGGGGGAACGGATTCAAGACCGTGACAAGGGTCACGATCACCGACGACTACGGCTACTTCGATACGTTCGCGACGTTCCCGTCGACCGGTTCGGTCCGGACCTCGTGGACCTCTCCGACCGGTCAGACGTTCCACAGCCGCGTCACGCCGCTCACAATGCGCTAGTGGGACGGGCGCGGCGCGCAACTTCGCCCGAGCAGGCCTGTTGTCTCTTTCAGTGCGACTCGTGACGCGACTGCGGATGGCGATGTCCGTCGCGGCGACTGCGGCGGGGGTGGTAGTCCTGCACCTGCCGTTTCCCGCGAGCGCGGTCGCGCAGGCCAACCAGCCCGCGATCTTCCAGGACGACGTGCGCATACTGAGCCGGCCCGGCCCGACGCTCGCGACGCTCCGCCAGCTCGGGGTCGGTGTCGTGCGCGTTTCGCTCCAGTGGAGCGCGGTCGCGCCGGCGAAGCGACCGCAGGGCTTCAAAGCGGACGATCCGGCGTCGTATCCGGGCTGGGGCATCTACGACCAGATCGTGCTCGACGCGCACGAGGACGGGATCGCCGTCGACTTCTCGGTCTCGGGCGGTGCGCCACTGTGGGCCACCGGCGCAGGCCAGCCGGCCCCCGGCAATTTCGGCGAATGGAGGCCGTCGGCGGCGGCCTACGGCGCGTTCGTCGAGGCCGTCGGCACTCGCTACAGCGGCAGCTATGACCCGACGCAGGGCGAGACCGTCCCCCGAAACCCCGGCGACCTGCCGCGAGTGAGCTTCTGGGAGCTCTGGAACGAGCCGAACTTCGGGCAGGACCTCGCGCCACAGGCGATCGAGGGATCGACCGTGCCGGCGGCCCCCTCCGCCTACCGAAGCCTTCTGGACGCCGGCTGGGCCGCCCTGCGGGCCACCGGCCACGCACGGGACACGATCGTGATCGGCAACCTCGCCCCCCGTGGACAGAGCGCGAAGGGACGCCGCGGCTCCCAGGGGCTCCCGGGCAATTTCGGACAGGCCAAGCCGATGCAGTTCATCCGAACGCTGTATTGCGTGAGCTCCTCTTACCAGCAGCTCCGCGGGGCCGCGGCGGCAGCCGTCGGCTGCCCGACGTCGGCGGCCGGCTCGCGGAGGTTCCGCTCCGCGCATCCGGCGCTGTTCGGGGCGTCCGGGTTCGGCGCCCATCCCTACCCCGTGAACCTCCCCCCGACCGAGGAGAGCTCGTCGGATCCGGACTTCACCGAGTTCAGCGAGCTGCCGCAGCTCGCCAGCGCGCTCGACCGCCTGCAGCGCATCTATGGCTCGGACAGGCGCTTCCCGATCTACAACACCGAGTACGGCTACATCACGAACCCGCCGAACAACAGCGCGAGCCATTTCGTCTCGCCCGCCACCGCCGCCTACTACCTCAACTGGGCCGAGTACCTGTCCTGGCACAGCGGCCGGATCGCCTCGGCGATGCAGTACCTGCTGTATGACCCCAACCCGCGTCACGCGCCCGAGTTCGGGGGCTTCGCCAGCGGCCTGATCTCGTACAGCGGTACGCCCAAGCCGGGGTACAACGCCTACCGCATGCCGCTGTTCCTGCCGAGCACGTCGGCGCGACGCGGGCAGCGCCTCGAGGTGTGGGGCTGCGTCCGGCCCGCGCATTTCGCGGCCCTCGACACCGGCGGGACGCCCCAGCAGGTTCAGATCCAGTTCCAGCGGGGGTCGCAGGGAGCCTTCGCGACAGTGCGAACCGTCACGGTCACGAACGCGCGCGGATACTTCGACCTGCGCATGGCGTTCCCGGCGAGTGGGTCGGTGAGGCTGGCCTGGTCCTACCCACCAAATGACCCGCTGCTGACGCCGAGCCTGTCGGATCCGGGCGCCGCGGACACCGTCTACAGCCGGGCCGTGAAGGTGACGGTCGGGTAGTGGGCAGGACTTGCGGACGGGTCCACTAATGGCGAGATGTCGTCGGCTCGCCACCGCGGCGCTGTTCGGCGCGTTCGCGCTCGTCGGGATGCTGGTCACCGTGCCGGCCAGCCCGGCGATGGCATCGTCCAAGCAGGTCTCGATCCTCGAAGACGACAGCCAGATCCAGGCGAATCCCGCGGGCACGCTCGAGCGGCTCGGTACGCTCGGTGCCGAGGTCGTGCGCGTCGCGATGCCGTGGGAGCTGATCGCCCCGAACCCGAACGGCACCCACCCGCCGCGCGACTTCGACGGCTCGGATCCGGCGGCTTACCCCGCGGCCAACTGGAAGGTCTGGGATGAGATCGTGACCGACGCGCACCGTGACGGGATCACGGTCGACCTCGACCTGATGGGAGGGGCCCCGCGATGGGCGCTCGGGCCGGGGCGCCCCGCCGGCAACAGCAACCCGAACTGGGAGCCGTCCGCCGCCGAGTTCGGGGCGTTCGTGCGGGCGGTCGCCACCAGGTACAGCGGCGATTACGACCCGCGCTCGGGCACGCTCGCCCCCGGCGACGAGGGCGACCTGCCGCGCGTCGGCTTCTGGTCGATCTGGAACGAGCCGAACTACGGGCCGAGCCTCGCACCGCAGGGCGTTCCCGGGGATCTGCTGATCGAGAACAGCCCGAAGATGTACCGGCGGCTGCTCGACGCGGCCTGGAGCGCACTCGAGGCCACCGGGCACTCCCCGGCGACCGACACCGTGATCTTCGGCGAGCTCGCGCCGCGCGGCCAGAAACGCTGGGGCGTGTTCTCGGGGATGACGCCACTGGCGTTCCTCCGGGCGTTGTACTGCGTCGACTCCGGCTACCACGAGCTCCGCGGAAGCGCAGCCCGGGCCAGGGCGTGTCCGACGACGGCGGCGGGCTCCAGAAGCTTTCGCGCCCAGCACCCGGCGCTGTTCGCGGCCAGCGGCTTCTCCGACCATCCTTACATGCGCTGGTACGCCCCGAACCAGGAGCAGAGCCCCGACCCCACCAATCTGTCCTCGACGGCCGACTACAGCTCGCTCGCGGTGATCGGTCACCTGACCTCGGCGCTCGACCGGCTCCAGCGCACGTACGGCTCTCACAGGCGGCTGCCGGTCTACGACACCGAGTTCGGCTACATCACAAGCCCGCCGAAGCACAGCCCGGATCCAGGCTCGGACGGGAAAGTCGTGTACGTCTCGCCGGCGACGGCCGCCGCCTACATGAACTGGGCCGAGTACCTCAGCTGGCGGAACCCACGCGTCGCGTCCTACGCGCAGTACCCGCTGCAGGACCCCGAGCGCCCGTCCAGGTCGAACGACTGGGGCGGATTCGCGAGCGGGCTGATCAGCTGGAACGGGGTTCCCAAGCCGACCTACGACGCGTGGGCGCTTGCGCTGTACCTGCCGGCCACGACCGCCCGAGCCGGCCGGCCGCTCGAGGTCTGGGGGTGCGTGCGGCCCGCCCAGTCCGGCGTGCTCGACACCGTGGAGCCGCAGACTGCCCAGATTCAGTTCGCCCGCACCGCGTCCGGGCCGTTCGCGACGATCCAGACCGTGACCGTCAGCAACCCGGGGAGCTGCTACTTCGAGGCCAAGGTGAAGTTCCCGTCGAGCGGGACGGTCAGGCTGAACTATGACTACCCGCCGGCCGACGCGCTGCTGATGGCCGCGCGCGACGACGTCGAGAGTCGCGCGGTGAGGGTGACGGTCGGCTAGTGGACCCGTCCGAGCCCACCACGTGTACAGCTGTTCGGTCGCGATCAAGCTGCGCTATCAGCGGGCTCGAGGACTTGAGCTCGGCCTCGATGTTCGCCGGCGACATGTTCTTGCCGGCGGCGTTGATGATGATCTCCTTCTTTCGGTCGACGATGCGCAGGAAGCCGTCCGCGTCGATTTGACCGATGTCGCCGGTATGCAGCCACCCGTCCGAATCGAGCGCCTCCGCCGTCTTGTCCGGTGCGTTGCGGTAGCCCGGCATCACGCACCCGCCCCGCACGAGCAGCTCCCCGTCGTCGGCGATCTTGATCTCCACGCCCGGCTCAGGCGGCCCGACCGTGCCGATCTTGACCTCGCCCGGCCGGTTGCACGTGCCGCAGCCGCATGTCTCGGACATCCCCCACAGCTCCCCGAGCTCGATCCCGAGCGCGTGGAAGAACTCGAGCACATCCACCGGGGTCGGGGCGGCTCCCACGTTGACCGCGATCACCTGGTCGAGCCCGAGCATCTCCCGCAGCTTCGAGAACATCTGCTCGTCGGCCTGGGCGACCTTCGCCTCGAGCTCGGCGGGCACGGGCTCGCCGCGCTGGCGAAGCCGCACGCGCTCGATCGCCGCCTGCACCGCCTCCTGGACCGGGCGGCGCTGCTCCTCGGGTTGGGCCGCCTGCATCGTCTCGAGCCCGGCCTTTAGCTTCTCCCAGATCCGGGGGACCGCGAAGAACCAGGTCGGCCTGACCTGCGGCAGGAACGAGAGCACCTCGCGCGGGTCCGGGCAGCACGTGATCGTGCCCGCGTAGATGACCGGAATGTAGTGGTGGGCCATCCGCTCGGCGATGTGCGCGGCGGGCAGCCACGAGATCACCTTCACGCCCGGATCGAACGCCGCAGCGCCTCCGTCAACGTCGGGGCGTCAACCGCTCGCGCCGGTGCCGGCGAGATCGTGCTGCTCTCCATGCCGTTTGCTCCTCCACCCTCGGGCTTGATCTGGCCGCGTAAACGTATCAGCGGTTCTTCCGCCTGCGTCCACCGGCGGGTGTTCCGCCTGCGTCCACCGAGCGGGTGTTCCGCCTGCGTCCACCGAGCGGGTGTTCCGCCTGCGTCCACCGCCGCGGGAGCCGCTGCGGACGGGCCCGCTAGTGAAGTCCGATGCCGGGGCCCGACAGCGTCGAGATGTCGTTGCTGAGCCCGATCACGAAGATCAACAGGATCAGCACGAACCCGACCACGCCGGCGCGTTCCATGACCTGGAACGGGATCCGCTTGCCCCTGATCTTCTCCGCCACGGCCCAGAACACGTGGCCTCCGTCGAGCGGGAGGAACGGGAACAGGTTGATGATCGCGAGCGACAGCGAGATCAGGCCGAGCACGTAGAGCGCCTGCGTCGTGCTCGCCGCGAACGACTCCTGGGTCGCCGTGTAGCCGTAGACGATGCTGTGGAGCTGCTTTCGCTCCTGCGGCTCGAATAGCCGTGCGACAACCGAGACAGTCCGGGTCGTGACGTACCACATGTTGCTGCCCGACAGCGACGCTGCCTCCCCGACGCCGATCGGCTGCTGGGTCGAGCCGAACTCGACCCCGAGCAGCGGCCTCCCCTCCGCGCTGCTGTATCGCGGACGGATCAGGAACGTCTTCAGCTGGCCGTCGCGCCGCACGACGACGCGAGCCGGCGTCGCCGCCACGCAGTTGTCGACCTGAGCGCCGGCGCAGCGGTGCGTTCCGATCTGGTTGCGGATCGCTTCCTCCGAGCTCCCGACGCCGTCGACCGACACGACGTGGTCGCCGGGGCGCAAGACGTTCGCCGACGCGGAGCCCGACGAGATCGTCGCGACGTTCGTGGTCGGCACGGCCTGGCCGTTCGAGAACGCGATCGCCCAGAAGATCCCGAACGCGATCAGCAGGTTTACGAACGGGCCGGCGAGGATCACCACGATCCGCTTCCAGACCTTCTGGTTGTAGTAGGCCCGTGGCAGCACCTCGTCGGGAATCTCCTCGTGCGGGTTCATCCCGGTGATCTTCACGTAGCCCCCGACCGGAAACGGGCCGATCCCGTACTCGGTCTCGCCTCGCCGGAACTTGACGAGCAGCGGGCCCATGAACAGCGAGAAGCGCTCAACCCGCATGCCCACGGCCTTGGCGGCCGTGAAGTGACCCGCCTCGTGCAGGATGATCAGCGCCACGAATCCCAGGAACGCGAGGACGTAGGACACGTTGGCAGTGTGGCAGCCGCGCCGATGAGGTCCGTAAGAACCGGTTCAGCGCCGCTACGCGGGCGCGCGGTCGGCCACGAGCTCGCCCGCGATCCGGCGGGCGTCGGCGTCGGCCTCGCCGAGCGCATCGAACGAGTGGACCGGCCCTGGCGGCAGCTGCCCGAGCGTCTCTTCGATCACCGCGGCGATGTCGAGGAAACGGAGACGACCCGTGAGGAACGCGTGCACCGCGACCTCGTTGGCCGCGTTCATCGTGCACGGCGCGGTCCCGCCCGCACGCGCGGCGTCCCGGGCGATCCGCACGCAGCTGAACGTCTCCTCGTCGATCGGCTCGAACGTGAGCTCGCCGACTTCGACCAGGTCGAGCGGGCGGACCGGCACGTCAACCCGCTCGGGATGGTGCAACGCGTACGAGATCGGCACCCGCATGTCCGGGTAGCCGAGATGCGCGAGCGTGGCCCCGTCGCACAGCTGGATCAGGCTGTGGATGATCGACTGCCGGTGCAGGACGAGCTCGATCTGCTCGTATGGAGTCCCGAACAGGTGATGCGCCTCGATCATCTCGAGGCCCTTGTTCATCAGCGTTGCCGAGTCGATCGTGATCTTGCCGCCCATCGTCCAGGTCGGGTGGGCCAGCGCCTGCTCGGTCGTGACCTGCTCGAGGTCACTCCGCCGCATGCCGCGGAACGGCCCGCCGGACGCGGTCAGGATCAGGCGGTCGACGGTTCCGGGGCGTTCGGAGGCGAGCAGCTGGTGGAGCGCCGAGTGCTCGGAGTCGACCGGGATGATCGCGGCGCCCGTCGCCTGCGCGAGCGCGGTGACGAGCTCGCCGCCGACGACGAGCGACTCCTTGTTGGCCAGCGCCAGGTCGATCCCCTCCGCGAGCGTCGCGACCGTCGGGAGCAGCCCGGCCGAACCGACGATCGCGTTCAGCACCAGATCGCACTCGCATTCGGTGATCAGCCGGAGCACGCCGTCGGGCCCTGCCAGCACGTCTCCGCCGGTCCACGCTTCGCTTGCCCGCGCCGCCGCGTCGGGATCGGCGACTGCGACCTTCCTCACGCCGTGGCGCCGGGCCTGGTCGAGCAGCGGCTCCCACGACCTCGCGGCGCTCAGCGCGACGACCGAGAGCTCCGGCGAGCGCGAGACGACGTCGAGGGCTTGGCAGCCGATCGAGCCCGTGGAGCCGAGGATCGCGACGCGGCGCGGCACAGACCCAGTCTAGGGCGGCTCGAGCGCTCGCCGCCGCGACCGGTCAGTGCCCGACTGCCTGCCAGATGTAGAAGCCGACGACGACGGTGAACAGGGCCGCGTCCAGGCGGTCGAGCGCGCCGCCGTGCGGCCCGAACACGCTGCCCGAGTCCTTCACGTTCGCGTCGCGCTTGACCACCGACTCGAACAGGTCGCCGAGCGGGCCGATCACCGCGATCGCGACGCCGAGGAGGAGCGCGTTTCCCTGGGTCAGCCAGGTCTGGTAGACGCCGGCGAGGAACACGGCCAGGATCGCGAGGAGCATCCCGCAGAACAGGCCCTCGAGGGTCTTGTTCGGCGACACCGAGGGCGCCAGCGGCCGGCGCCCGAACAGCCGCCCGCCCGCATAGGCGGCGGTATCGCCCACGAACGTCCCGACGAGCACGTCGATGAACACGCCGTTGCCGTGGGGCAGCTCGCGCAGCAGCTCGGCGTGCGCGAACGCGAACCCGATCCAGTAGATGCCGAGCAGCGTGCCCGCGATCGCGACCGTCGGGCGGCGCCGGTCGCTGGCGATCACCCCAAGCAGCACCACCGGTACGGCGGCGACGGCGACCTCGAGCACGCCGCCCTGGTTGCCGGTTCGGGCGACCAGCACCATCACCACGAGCGCCGCGAACCCGACGACCGCGACCGGCCGCCATATCGCCAGAAGGCCGTACAGCTCATGCATGCAGATCAGGCCGGCAGCGACGAGGAACAACGCGAACGGCAGCCCCCCGAGGTTCGTGAAGATGATCGTCGCGATCGCGAGCGGGATCGCGACGAGGATCCGCGTGAGCAGATCCGAGCGCCGGCGCGGCTTCTTCTCCGGCTCCTCGCGAGGCGGCCGGCGCTGCCGACGCCGCGCTCGGGGCTCCTCGCGCGGCGCTCGACGCTGCCCGGAGCCTCCGCCCCTGCGCGCCGACGGCATCCCTATCTACCTCCGTAGCGGCGTTTGCGCGAAGCGAACTCCTCGAGGCTCTGCTCGAGCGACTCCCTCGAGAAATCCGGCCAGAGCTCGTCCCGGAACACCCACTCCGAGTACGCCCCCTGCCACAGCAGGTAGTTCGAGATCCGCCGCTCGCCGCTGGTGCGGATGATCAGGTCGGGGTCGTGCATGTCGGGCGCGTACAGGTGGGCGCGAAAGTCATCCTCGGTGCCCGAGGTGAAAGTTCGCGCTGCATCGACGATTTCCGCCCTGCCGCCATAGTTGAACGCGACGAACAGCGTGATCCGGCGGTTGTCGGCGGTCAGCTCCTCGGCCCAGACCATGCGCTCGATCAACTCGGGCGGGACGGGGTCGCTCCGGCGCCCAATGAAGCGCATGCGGACCCCCTCCTCGTGGAGTTCGGGCGTCTCGGCCTCGATCCGGCGCGCCATCATCGCCATCAGGCCCTGGACCTCCGCCTGCGGCCGGACCCAGTTCTCGGTTGAGAACGAGTACACGGTCAGCTCGTCGATGCCGAGGTCGACGGAGTCCCGGAGCCTGGCCTTCACCGCGTCGGCGCCGGCCTCGTGTCCGGCGATCGCCGGCAGGCCCCGTCGCTGCGCCCAGCGCCCGTTGCCGTCGGTGATGATGGCCACGTAGCGAGCCCGTGCGCCGTCTCCGTCGGCGGGTCCCGGCTCACCGGGCGTTGGGTCCACTAGTACCTCGTCGAGAACCGGTTGCCCCGGATCGGGCGCACTACACCTCCAGGATCTCCGCTTCCTTGTTCTTGAGCGCCTCGTCGAGCTCGCTGATCCTCACATCGGTGACCTTCTGCAGATCGAGCTCGGCTCGGTGCTCGTCGTCGGAGCCCGCCTCCCCCGCCTCCTTGAGCTCACGCAGGTCGTGCATGACGTCGCGGCGGATGTTGCGGATCGCGACCCGGCCCTCCTCGGCGATGTGGCGGACGACCTTCACGAGCTGCTTGCGCCGCTCCTCGGTCAGCTCCGGGATCCCCAGGCGGATCAGATTGCCGTCGTTGTTCGGCGTGAGCCCCACGTCCGACTCGAGGATCGCCCGCTCGATCGCTTTGATCGAGGACTTGTCGTACGGCTGGATCGTCAGCAGCCGCGCCTCGGGAGCCGTGATTGTCGCGAGCTGCTTGAGCGGGGTCACGGCGCCGTAGTAGTCGACCATGATCCGGTCGAGCAGCGCCGGGCTGGCGCGGCCGGTGCGGACCGACCCGAACTCCGTGCGAATCGCCTCCACCGACTTCGTCATCCGCTCCCGCGCGTCGGCCAGCAGCTCGTCGATCATGTCCGTTGTCATGTTCTCACCAACGTCCCCACTCGTTCTCCGGACACTATCTTGTCGATGTTGCGCCCGTCGGCCATGTTGAAGACGATGATCGGGATGTTGTTGTCCATGCACAGGGCAAACGCGGTGGAGTCCATCACCTGCAGCCCGCGCGTGAGGGCGTCCTTGTGGGTGATTTCGGGGATGAACTCGGCGCTCGGGTCGGTCCGCGGATCGGCCGTGTAGACGCCCTCGACCCGGTTCTTCGCCATCAGGATGATCTCGGCGTGCAGCTCCGCGGCGCGGAGCGCCGCAGCGGTGTCGGTCGAAAAGAACGGGTTGCCGGTGCCTGCGGCGAAGATCACGATTCGGCTCTTCTCGAGGTGCCGCATCGCCCGGCGGCGGATGTACGGCTCGGCGACCTCCGAGATCGTGATCGCGGACTGCACGCGCGTCTGGACGCTCTCCTTCTCGAGCGCATCCTGGAGCGCGAGCGCGTTCAGCACGGTCGCGAGCATCCCCATGTAGTCGCCGGTCGCGCGGTCCATTCCGCGCGCGGCGGCCGCGAGCCCGCGGTAGATGTTGCCGCCGCCGACCACGATCGCCACCTCCACGCCCCGCCGGTGGACGGTCGCGATCTGGGCGGCGATCTCGTGGACCCGGTCGGGGTCGGTTCCGTACTCGAGGTCCCCCATCAGGGCCTCGCCCGACAGCTTCAGCAGGATCCGCCGGTAGGCGGCGGGCCGGGCACTGGACGGATGAGGGATGACGCTTGGCGAGCTCAACTGCCCACAGAAAAGCGGCTGAAGCGGCGGATCACGACGTTCTCCCGTGTCTCCGCCGAGAGCTCGGCGCGAAGCTCCTCGATCGTCTTGCCGCCGTGCTTGTCCTCGTTGACGTGCTTCTGCCGGAGCAGCACCACACCGTCTAGCCATTTGTCGAGCTTGCCGCTCACGATCCTCTCGCGCACGTTCTCGGGGCGATCGGCGGCCTGCTCGACCGCGATCCGCTCCTCGCGCTCGCGATCCTCCGCCGGCACCTCCTCGTCGCTCACAGCGATCGGCGCGGCAGCGGCGATGTGCAGCGCGAGATCTCTCGCGAACTCGACGAACTTGTCGTTGCGCGCGACGAAGTCGGTCTGGCAGTCGACCTCGACGAGAACGCCGATCTTGTTGCCGGCGTGGATGTAGCTCTGGACGACGCCCTCGCGCGCCTCCTCGCCGGCCCGCTTGGCCGCCTGGGCCTGCCCCCGGGCGCGCAGGATCTCGATCGCGCGCTCGACATCCCCCCCGGCCTCGCCCAGCGCCTCGCGGCAGGCAAGCACGCCCGCGCCCGTGCGGTCGCGCAGAGCCTTCACTTCCTTAGCGCTGATCGCGGGGCTCATGCGTTCTCCTGTGCGGCGGGCTCGGGAGTCTGCTCGGGCTCGGCGGCGGCTTCGGGCTCCTGCGGCTCCGCAGCTGCGACGGCTTCAGGCGCCTGCGGCTCGGCGACCGCTTCGGGTTCGGCCGGGGGCTCCTCCGGGGGTGGCGGTGGCGCCTCGGCCGGGGGCGCCGGCTCTGGCGCCGGTGGCGTGGGCTCCTCCGGGGGTGGCGGTGGCGCCTCGGCCGGGGGCGCCGGCTCTGGCGCCGGTGGCGTGGGCTCCTCCAGGGGTGGCGGTGGCGCCTCGGCCGGGGGCGCCGGCTCTGGCGCCGGTGGCGTGGGCTCCTCCAGGGGTGGCGGTGGCGCCTCGGCCTGGGGCGCCGGCTCTGGCGCCGGTGGCGTGGGCTCCTCCAGGGGTGGCGGTGGCGCCTCGGCCTGGGGCGCCGGCTCTGGCGCCGGTGGCGTGGGCTCCTCTGCGGCCGCGGCTGGCGGCTCCTCGACTGCCACCGCGGGCGTCTCCTCTGCAGCCGCGGCTGGCGGCTCCTCGGGCGCCGGCGCGGGCGTCTGCTCGACTGCCACCGCGGGCGTCTGCTCGACTGCCACCGTGGGCGCCTCGTCCGCGGCCGCGGCTGGCGGCTCCTCGACTGCCGCCGGGGGCGTCTCCTCTGCGGCCGCGGCTGGCGGCTCCTCGGGCGCCGGCGCGGCTGCTTCTGCCGTGGCGGGCTCCACGGGGGGTTCCGGAGCAGCGGGCTCGGCAGCGGGTACCTCGGGGGCTGGCGCGGCCGCCTCCGGCGCGAGCGGCGGAGCCGCCTCGGTGGCGGGCGGCGCAGCCGCCTCAGGCGCGGGCGGCGCGGCCTGGGCGGCCGCCGCTTCCTGCCGCGCTCGCTCTTCGGCCTCTTGGCGTTCGCGCTCCTCGGCCTCTTGGCGTTCGCGCTCCTCGGCCTCCTGGCGCTCACGCTCGAGCCGGGCCTGCTCCTCGGCCTCCTGCCGGGCGCGTTCCGCGGCCTCCTGCCGGGCTCGCTCCTCGGCCTCCTGACGCTCACGCTCGAGGCGGGCTCGCTCCTCCTCCTCGCGGAAGACGTTGTGGCCCTGGCTCACGACGTCGCCGATCGCCCGCGTGATCAGCGCGCACGAGCGGATCGCGTCGTCGTTGCCGGGAACCACGTAGTCGATCCCGTCGGGGTCGCAGTTCGTGTCGACGAGCCCGATGATCGGGATGCGAAGGCGCTGAGCCTCGCGCACCGCGATCACCTCGGTCTTCAGGTCGATCACGAACACCGCGTCGGGCAGCCGCTGCATGTTCTTGACGCCGCCGAGGTTCGCGCGCAGCTTCTCGAGGTCCGCCTGGGCGGCCATCCGCTCGCGCGTGGGCAGCAGCTGAAGCTGGCCCTCGGTCTCGTAGCGCTCGAGGTCGTGCAGCCGCCTTATCCGCAGCGAGATCGTCTGGAAGTTCGTCAGCAGACCGCCGAGCCAGCGGTGGTTGACGTAGGGCATGTCGGCGGCCTCCGCGTTCTCGCGGATCGTGTCGCGCGCCTGCTTCTTGGTTCCGACGAACAGCACGGTTCCGCCGCGGCGCGCCACGTCCGAGGCGAACTCGCGTGCGTCCTCCAGGAGAACCTGGGTCTGAAGGAGGTCGATGATGTAGTTCCCATCGCGCTCGCCGAAGATGAAGCGGCGCATCTTGGGGTTCCATCGACGGGTCTGGTGGCCGAAATGGACGCCGGCCTCCAGCAGCTCCTTGATTCCGATCTGAGCCACTGCCTACTCCCTTGTGTTGGTTGTACTTCAGCCCGCTCACGCGCGCTCGCGGACCTCGGCTAGCGAGGCAGGGCGCGATCCACGTGAACGGGATCGAGAATGGTCTTGATCAGTTTACGCAAGTTTTTGTGTGCCACTGCGTTTTCAGGTGTAGCGGGCCATTCGCTTCCCCTACCTTCAGCGGTGGCTCGTGCGCGGGCCGAACCTCCCTTCCCCTACCTCCGGTGGCTCGGTTCGCAACGTCAGGCGGGGCGGCTGTGGACGGGCCGCCCCGCCCTTTTTTTCGCGCGTGCGGCACGTTCGGGTGGCGACCAAGTCGATCGTGGCCGCCTGAGCGTGGCCCCACGGTCTCGGTGGCGGATCCGGGGCCAAAACCACCTGCATAAGGCGACAATCGACGCAACCCTCCCCGGGCCTGCCGACTTATGCACGACTATGGCGCACAGCACGGCACGGCTGGCGACCCCGACGTCCGTTGCCGCGTTGTGCACCCCAGGGGCGGCCGCACCCACCCCAGGTGCCCGCCGTTCAAAGCCGCCGGCTCCCTCAACCTCAACAAGGGCCGGTCCGCGCCCCGCCCGCCTACTCCCCCCGCCCGCCTACTGCCCCCGCCCGCCTACTCCCCCGCCCGCCTACTCCCCCGCCCGCCAACTCCCCCGCCCGCCAACTCCCCCGCCCGCCAACTCCCCCGCCCGCCAACTCCCCCGCCCGCCAACTCCCCCGCCCGCCAACTCCCCCGCCCGCCAACTCCCCCCGCCCGCCAACTCCCCCCGCCCGCCAACTCCCCCCGCCCGCCTACTCCCCCTACTCCCCCCGACCCGCCTACTCCCCCCGCTCCGCCGCCGCCAGCGCCGCCACCAGATCCTCGGGGAGCGGCGACGCAACGTCGGCGTCCTCCCCCGTGACCGGATGCGGAAATGCCAGCCGTGCGGCATGAAGGAACTGGCGGTCGAGGCCGAACCGGCCCGGCACTCCGTACTGCGGGTCGCCGGACACGGGATGGCCGATCGCCGCCAGATGCACGCGGATCTGGTGCGTCCGGCCGGTGTCGAGCACCACGCGCAGCAGCGCCGCCGACGGAAGCAGGCGCTCGATCTCGAAGTGCGTGCGCGCCTCCCGCGGCTCCTCGCTGTCGATCGACATCAGCTTCCGATCGCGGCGGTGGCGCCCGATCGGGGCATCGATCGTCCCCGTCCTCGCCGACGGGTGGCCGTCGACCAGCGCGACGTACTCGCGCCGCAGTCGCCGGGCCGCGAGCAGCGCCTTGAGCGCGCGGTGAACCGAGTCGTTCTTGGCGACGACGAGCAGCCCCGAGGTGTCCCGATCGAGGCGGTGGACGATTCCGGCGCGCCACGGCTCCTCACCCCCGGCGGCCCGGCCGTCGAGCGCCTGCGCGAGCGTTCCGGCCCAGTGGCCCCGGGCGGGATGGACGACCACCCCCGCCGGCTTGTCGACCACGAGCAGGTGCTCGTCCTCGAACGCCACCGAGTACGGCGCGTCCGGCGTGTCCGCGAGCGACGACCCGTCCGGCTCGAGTTCCTCGATCTCGATCGACTCCCCGGACTGCACCAGGTAGCGCTTCGGGCGAAGCTGGCCGTCGACTCGCACGCGGCCGTTGTCGATCAGCATCTGCGCTCGCGCCCGGGACCCGAGCGGAACCGCCAGGAACCGGTCGAGCCGGGCGCCGGACGCCTGCTCGGGCACGCGCAACTCGATCCGGTCCTCCCGGGGGCTCACCGTTCTCGCCGGCCCTCGAGCACCCACAGCAGCGTCAGCACGCCGAACGTGATTGACATGTCGGCGACGTTGAACGCGGGCCAATGCGGCAGCTTGATGAAGTCGGTCACCCCGCCGCTCGAGATCCGGTCGATCAGGTTGCCGACCGCGCCCCCGACCAGCATCCCGGTCGGAAGCCACAGCAGCGGCCGTTCGGGTCGCACCGCGAAGTACCCGATGAGCAACGCCAGCGCGGCCAGCGTGAACACGAGCACGAGCGCCCCTCCGCCCGAGAACACGCTGAACGCGACCCCGGTGTTTCGGTCGTGCACGAGCGTGACGCCCGGGAGGAACCGGTGGTGATCGCCGAGGTCGATATTCGCCCGGACGAGGTGCTTGGTCACCTGGTCGAGAATCACCACGACCACCGCGACCGCCGCGGCGCGCGCGAACGCTGTCAGCCGGAGCGACGCGGTCGATTGAGTCATCTCGCGCGATCGCGACGATCCGCCGCCGCCAGACGCGTGCCAGCGTTATGGGACGGGCTCTCAGCCCGCAAGCCCGATCCTGCACATCAGCTCAGCCCTGAATCAACTTGACCACGATCGTCTGCACGATGTACAGGACGATGATCGCGATCATCGGGGTGAGGTCGAACATCCCGATCGGCGGTATGAAGCGGCGGAAGATCTTCAGGTACGGCTCGCATACGTCTCGCAGGAAGTTGAGCACGGCGTCGGTGTAGCGCGAGTACGGCGGGCGCAGACCGAGCGAGAACATCATGTTGAGCAGGATGTAGAGGAAGATCAGCAGGATGTAGACGAGGAACAGCGCCTGCACGTAGTTGGCGATGTCACCCCGAGTGAGGGCCGCAACCAACGTCACCGCGCCCACCCCACGACCGCGTCGAACGCCTCCTGAAACGCCGGACGCACGCCCCCGCGCTCGAGCGCCGCCAGCCCGCGAGCGGTCGTGCCGCCCGGTGAGGTGACCTCGCGCCTGACCGCGAGCGTGTCGTAGTCGCGAAGCTCGAGCAGCGCCGCCGTTCCGGCCATCGTCTCGGCGACCAGGAGCCCGGCGAGCCCCGGTGCGAGCCCGTGGCGCACGGCGGCGTCGACCTGGGCCTCGACGAGCAGCGCCTGGTAGGCGGGACCGACCCCCATGACGGCGCCGGCCGCGCCCATCAGAGACTCGGGGACCTTGACCACGGTCCCGAGCCGCCCGAACAGCTCGAGCACGTCGCCTTCGATCCGAGGGTCGACATCGGGCTCCGGGGAGTAGCACATGACCCCGCGGCGGACCTCGACGGGCGTATTGGGCATGAACCGGAACACGGGTACGCCGTAGGCGCCGCGAAGAGTCGCGGTGTCGACTCCCCCGACCACCGAGGCAACCGCCTTCGCGTGGCCGGCGAGCTCCTCGGCCACCTTCTCGAACTGCGCGGGCTTGTGCGCGAGCACGACCAGATCGGCGCGGTCGGCGACGGCCACGTTCGAGTCGAGCGCCTCCCCTTCGACCTCGTCGGCGAGCGCTTTCGCGCGGCCCGAGCCGCTGTCGGACACGAGCACCGGATCACCCCAGCCACGGGCGAGCGCGCGGGCCATGTTTCCAGCGCCGATCAATCCGACTTGCATTTGAGGAAATCTACCGGTGAGGAGCCCGGTCGCTCGACGCCGACGGGCAATTGACCTCAGATCGCAACAATGCGCGACCGCCCGCGCTCAGCTCTGATTGAAGAACCCCTTCTCCACGAGGCGCGCGCGCTCTTCGGCCGACACCTCGACGTTGCGCGGGGTCAGCAGGAATACCTTGTCCGCGATCCGCTGCATGCCCCCGTTGAGGGCGTAGGTGAGCCCGCTCGAGAAGTCGATCAGGCGCTTGGACAGGTCGTGATCCGTGCTTTGGAGGTTCAGGATCACCGGGATCGCGTCCTTGAACTTGTCCGCGACGTCCTGGACCTCGTTGAAGTTCTTCGGCACGACCAAGTGGACGCGAACGTCGGACTCACTGCGACCGTTCCCACGCCCCCCGCCTACCGGCCGGAGCGACGTCGTGCGCCGTTCGGCGTCGGGATCGTCGGCGAAGATGTCGTCGAACTCGTCGCGCCGGCGGCGCGAGCTCAGGCGCCGGACGTTCGGTCGTTCACGATAAGCGTCCTGGGCCTCCGCCTCCGGCTCGCTGTACGGCTCGAGGTCGTCCTCGTAGTCCTCGTCATCGGCCAGCCCGAAATACATGAGCGTGCGGTGCCAGGTATCTCTAAGGCCATCTCGGAATCGAAGTTTCGGTGGGGGAACGTAATTCCCTGCTGTGATTATGACGCGCCGGACCGGTACAAGCTCGTGCCGAGTCGGACGATCGTTGCACCCTCCTGCACGGCGACGAGATAGTCCTGGCTGGTCCCCATCGACAGGTGAGGGAGGTCGTGCGCCCCGGCAAGCTCTGCAAGCGCCGCGAAATGCTCGCGGCTAGCCTCGGGAGCAGGCGCCAGCGGAGGCATCGTCATCAGCCCCACGACCTTCACCGGGCACTGCTCGAGGTACAGCGGGAGCTCCGACGGGGCGATCCCGCTCTTGCCCGCCTCGCCGGCGACGTTCACCTCGATCAGGACCTCGGTGGCCGGAGTCCCGTGGCGGCCGAGCTGCTCGAGTGCGGATTCGGTCGCGACCGAGTGGATGTAGCGGACGTACGGAAGGATCTGACGGACCTTGCGGCTCTGGAGGTGGCCGATGAAGTCCCAGGTGAAGGTCCCCGCATCCGCCTCGACCTTCTCGACGAGATCCTGCGCGCGGTTCTCGCCGAGCAGCTCGACCCCGGCCTCGGCGAGCACGCCGAGCTCCCCGACCGGCACGTACTTGACCGCCGCGAGGATCTGCACCTCGCTCGGGTCGCGCCCGGAGGCCGCGATCGCGGACCGCACCCGCTCGAGGTTCGCCCGCACCGCCTCGGCGCGCAGGCCCGTGATCAGCTCAACCACGCGAGCCCCGCTTGGCGCCCGGTAACGCCGCGATCGCGGCGGTGGGAGAAGAACAGGTCCTCGCCGGAGCAGATCGTGCACAGCTCGACGTCGTACACGGTTTGGACCCCGGCCCGCTCGAGCTGATCTCGCGCGATCGCCTTCAGGTCGAGGTTGCGTCCGCGCCGGACGTGCTTCCCGTAGCCTGCGAACGTCTCGTGCACGTCCTCGCCGACCTCGTAACAGCATCCGCCCGCCCCCGGGCCGATCGCCGCCTCGAGCGGGCGGTCGGCGCCGAGCTCGCGAACCGCGCGAACGCCCTCGGCGACGATGCCCCCGGCGAGGCCGCGCCAGCCGGCGTGGAGCATCGCGACCGCACCGCCGCTGCGCCCGCCCGACCCTCCGCGGCCGGCGATCGCGATCGGCAGGCAATCCGCGGTCAGAACCATCGGCGCCACCCCCTCCAGCCGCGTCGCCTGGCCGTCCGCCTCGGGCAACTCGATTCCCGCCTCTGGCAGCGGCGCGACGAACGGGTCGGCCGCGTCCGAGACTGTCCGCACCGCCGTGCCGTGGACCTGGCGGACGTGCGCCGGCCTGACCCCGAACTGCTTCTGCAGCCGGCCCCGGTTGCGCCGGACTGCCTCCGGGTGATCGTCGGTCAGACGACCCAGGTTGAGGCTCGCGTACGGGCCCTCGGAGAATCCGCCGCGGCGGGTCGTGAACACCGCGTGCGCGCCGGGCAGCGCGATCGCCAGGTGCTCGTCCCAGGCGTAGAACGGCGCCGGCAGCTTCACCTCAGGCAGCTTCACCTCAGTGTTGTAGCAGTGCGCGTGCTCGCCATCGGGATCGCCGCAGGCTACCCTCGTGAGCCGGCGGCGTTGAGCGCCTCGGCGAGCTCCTGCTCGTGCCCGCTCGCGACGCGGTCGAGCTTTGCCGCCAGCGCCGCGCGCAGTCCGCGCCCGATCGCCGGGCCCTCCGGCACGCCCGCCGCGAGCAGGTCGCCGCCGTCGATCGACAGGCGAACTTGGCGGAGCTCGTCGAGCCAGGCGCGGGCCTGGCGCTCGGGGCCGAGCGCGCCGGCGAGCGCGACCAGCTCCGGGGGCGCCCCCGCGGCCGCGGCCGCGATCGCCGACGGCGCGGCCGCCGCCTCGAGCGACCGCGCGAGATCCTCGGCCCGGGTGACGGCGGCCAGGATCACGTCGCGATCCTCGGCCTGGAACGCGAGCGAGTCGAGCAGCGCGGCGAGCTCCCGACCCGGGATCCGCAGCGCCGCGAGCGCGAGCACGAGCCGATCACCGCGGGCGTCGTCCGGCGCCAGCGCGAGCGCGCGACGGGCGAGCTCCTCGTCCTCGAGGCCGAACCCGGGATGGAACGCTCGGTCGAGCTCGAGCCCGAGGCCGCCGAGCGACCGGAGCGCCTTGACCGGGTCGGGCTCGCGCGCCAGCAGCCTGAGCTCCGCCCCGATCCGCGATCCGCTGACCGTGCCGAGCGCGCCCCCGTCCACCGCTCGGTTCGCCAGCGCCCGCGTATGCGGCTCGATCTCGAACCCGAGACGGCTTGCGTATCGCACGAGCCGGAACAGGCGCGTGGGGTCGTCGATGAAGCTCAGGTCGTGCAGGACCCGCAGCCGGTGGGCCTCGAGGTCGTCGAGCGCCGCGGGCGCCGCCGCGAGCTCCCCCGGCGTGTCACCTCCGAGCGCGATCGCGATCGCGTTGACCGTGAAGTCACGGCGGTGGAGATCCTCGGCCAGCGTCGCCGGCACGACATCGGGCAGCGCACCGGGCCTCGCGTACGTCTCGCGGCGCGTGCGGGCGATGTCGTAGTCGAACCCGTCGAGTCTGACGGTCGAGGTCCCGAACCGGTCGTGCACCCTCAGCTCTCCGCCGAGCGAGGCCGCCATAGCGGCCGCATCGCCTTCGACTGCCAGGTCGAGATCGATCGGCGCGCCGCCCAGCAGCAGGTCGCGCACGGCGCCACCGACGAGATGCACGCCGGTGGCGTTCGGCAGGCGGGCGAGCAGCGGTCCGGACGCCGGGAGCGCGCGCACCCGCTCAGCCAACTCGCCGGGCTCGGGAAGAAACGTCAGCATGGACATAGTTTCTTCCCAAGTGGTTCGATGGGGGTCGGTGGCTAGCATGCTGACCCATGCCGAGTCCCGGTTCGCGGCGCTGGCTGCGGTGGGGGCTCGTCGCCGTGGTGGTCCTGTTGGTGGCGGTGGGAGGCGCGGTGGCGGCCCTCCTTGCCAATGCGCCCCACAACGTCTCCCATCCGAACGTCGAGTTCACGATCCCGACGACGGCGACGACCGTCGCCACGGCGCCACCCGAGAAGAAGGCCGTTCCGGTCAACAACGTCGTCTGGCCGTGGTACGGCTACGACGACGGGCGCACGCGCGTCTTCGCCGTGGGCAAGGTCCCCGGGCCGCCGCTGCACGTCGGCTGGCGCTTCCAGGACTACGCGCTGCTGGAGTTCCCGCCGGTGATCTACCAGAACGGTCTCTATCTGATGGACGACGACGGCTCGGCGAAGGAGCTCGACTCGGAGACGGGCCACAAGCTGTGGGAGACCAAGGTGGGAACGCTCGCGGCGGCCTCGCCGGCGCTCGGGGTCAAGCAGGGTCTGATGTACCTCTCGGTGCTGTCCGCACATTCCCATTCCCCCGGGGACGGGCGGTTCGTGGCGCTCTCGATGAAGACCGGCCGGGTCGTGTGGTCGAAGGTCATCCCCGCCGGGACCGAGTCCTCGCCGATCGCCGTCGGCAACGCGGTGTACTTCGGAGACCAGGGCGGGAACGTGTACTCGCTGAACGCGACCACCGGTCACGTGAACTGGACCTACCACGCCGGCGCCGCCGTCAAGGGCGGCCCGGCGATCTCGAAGGGCATCGTGTACTTCGGCGACTATTCCGGGCGTGCGTACGCGGTGAACGCCGCCACCGGGCACCAGGTCTGGGCCGTCAACACGAACGGCGCCGACTTCGGGTTCGGCTCGGGCAACTTCTACTCGACCCCCGCGGTGGCGTTCGGCCGCGTGTACATGGGCAACACCGACGGGCGTGTCTACTCGTTCGCGGCCAACACCGGCCAGCTCGCCTGGGCCACCGGGACCGGCGCCTACGTGTACGCCTCTGCCGCGGTGCAGGACACGCCGGGACTCGGCCCGACGGTCTACCTCGGTTCCTACGACGGCAACTTCTACGCGTTCGACGCGCAGTCCGGAGCGGTCAGGTGGCGCCACCCGGCCGGCGGAAAGATCTCGGGATCGGCCACGATCGTGGGGGACGTCGTCTACTACTCGGATCTGGGCGCGAAGACCACGGCCGGACTCGACGTTCGCACCGGCCGTCAGGTGTTCTCGTTCCCCGACGGGGCGTTCAATCCGGTCGTTGCCGACCACGGCGCGATCTACCTGAGCGGGTACACGATGCTGTACCAGATGCTGCCCACGCATCACTGAACGCCGGCGGCGCCCAAGCGCTAACGTAATCTCCACGCAGCGCTCGTAGCGCACTCACAAGAAGTGCATATAGCGGGCCCCCGCGCTCACGAAATCCCCGCACAGGGCGCGCAATCGCGCTGGCATGGAACGTGCGTTCGAGCGCTTCTTGCTATCCTTCCTGGTCTATGCGTTGTCGAAGTGGAAGTCATTGCCAGGAGCCGACCGTGCCGGGCCGTAGGTTTTGCGCGGAGCACGCGGCGGAGCTCGATCGCATGCGCGAAGAGCTGAAGGACGCCGCCGCAGCCCGCATCGGTCGCGGTCGGCCTAAGCGGTCCTCGACTTGCTGCCGCCCTGGCTGTTACGAGCCCCGCGTTCCGCCCGCCGCGTACTGCGATGCATGCGCAGCGGCTGGATACGTGGAAGAGGCCGCCTAACCGCGGCTAGCTTCAACCGGGCCGACATAAATCACGTAGGTTCGCCGCACCAGGTCGTGGGATTCCGCGCCTCGTAGCCGGCTGGGATATTGGGGTCGCGCTGACGCGCGACGTCCATGGGGAATCCGCCGCGTGGAGTTACGCGCCGCGGACGTCCATGCGGCGGATTCCCTTGAGGGAATCCGGCTCCATTGCGCGACGAAGCGCACACGTTCGGAGCCGGATTCCCCGGGACCGGGTACCCCATCCGGACGGGGAACGCGGTCCCATGGATGTCGAGCGCAGCCAGGGGCGGGTGGGGGCCTAATCCGCGGGCCGGATCGGGACCCCGTCGCGCGCGAGCGCGGCCTTGACCTCCGCAACCGTGTGGTGGCCGTAATGGAAGATCGAGGCGCACAGAACCGCGTCCGCGCCGGCCGCGAGCGCCGCGGCGAGGTGGTCTATCTCTCCCGCGCCACCGGACGCGATCACGGGCACGCCGACGGCGCCGGCGACCGACGCCGTCAGGGCGAGGTCGTAGCCGGCGTTCGTGCCGTCGCGGTCCATGCTCGTGAGCAGGATCTCCCCCGCGCCGCGCTCGACTCCCTCCCGCGCCCACTGCACCGCGTCGCGGCCGGTGGGCGTCCTGCCCCCGGCGACGAACGCCTCCCAGTCCGAGTCCCCCCGCGACTTGGCGTCGATCGCGAGCACGACGCACTGGGCGCCGAACGTCGCCGCGAGCTCGTCGATCAGCCCGGGCCGCGCGAGCGCCGCCGAGTTGATCGAGACCTTGTCCGCGCCGGCGTCGAGCACCGCCTGCCCGTCGTCGACCGAGCGGATCCCGCCGCCGATCGTGAACGGGATGAACACGTCGTCGGCGGTGCGCCGCGCAAGCTCGACGACCGTCTCGCGCTTGTCCGAGGTCGCGGTGATGTCGAGGAACACGAGCTCGTCGGCGCCGGCGGCGTCGTACCGGCAGGCGAGCTCGACCGGGTCCCCGGCGTCGCGGAGGTCGACGAACCCGACGCCCTTGACGACGCGACCGCGGTCGACGTCGAGGCAGGGGATCACGCGCTTGTAGTGCATCAGCCGTCCAGCACGGCCTGCGCCTCGGCGACCGTGAACCGCCCCTCGTACAGAGCCTTGCCGACGATCACCGCGCGCAGGTTGACCTGCCTGAGCTCGACCAGTGCGCGGAGGTCGTCGAGCGACGAGACCCCGCCCGAATAGGCGTAGATGCCGCGGACGGCCTCGGCTACGCGGCGGGCGCCCTCGAGGTCAGGCCCGGCCAGCATCCCGTCTCGGTCGATGCTCGAGTACACGAACCGCCGCACGCCGCGAGCCCCGAGCCGCTCGATCACCGCCTCGATCGGGATGTCGGTCTGCTCGGTCCATCCGGCCCCCGCGAGCTTTCCCGCCCGCGCATCGAGGGAGACCACCACGCGGTCGCCGAGCTCGGCGACCGCCTGATCGAGGAAGTCGATATCGGTGTACGCGGCGGTTCCGATCACGACCCACGTGGCCCCGGCAGCAGCCGCCTCGCGAACCGCCTCGATCGTCCTCAAGCCCCCGCCGACCTGGAAGGGCACGTCAATCTCGGCGCCGATCCGCCGGATGTGCTCGAAGTTGACTGGGGCGCCTTCGCGCGCACCGTCGAGGTCCACGATGTGCAGCTCGTGCGCGCCCGCCTCTATCCACCGCCGCGCGGCGTCGAGCGGATCGGCGTCGTACACCTTGCTCTGGTCGAACTCGCCGCGGGTCAGGCGCACGGCCTTGCCCTCGAGGATGTCGACGGCCGGCAGCAGGATCATGCGCGCACGCTTGCCGTGCCCGCGCAGATCCCCACGAAGCCGTCGAGCATGCGAAGGCCGTTCAGCGAGGACTTCTCGGGGTGGAACTGGACTCCGAACACCGATCCCAGGCCGACCGCGGTGGCAAACCGCTCGCCGTACTCGGTGGTGCCGACCACGGTCTCCTGATCGGCCGGCCGCGCGGCGTAGGAGTGCACGTGGTAGAAGGGGCAGCCCAGCTCGGGGAGGTCCGCGAGCAGCGGCGCGCGGCGCTCGAACCGCACCTCGTTCCAGCCGATGTGCGGGATCCTCAGTCCGCCGGCCCGCAGGCGCGTCACTTCCCCGGCGATCAGGCCGAGCCCCGCCGTCCCCTCGAGCTCCTCGGAGCCGTCGAACAGCAGCTGCATCCCGAGGCAGATGCCGAGCAGCGGCGTCCCCTGCTCCACCCGCGCGTGGATCAGATCGACCAGCCCGAGCTCGTGCAGGTTCCGCATGGCCTTCGGGAACGCGCCGACGCCGGGCAGCACCAGTCCGTCACACGCGCGCAGCTCGTCGTGGTCGGCGCTCAGCGAGACGCGGGCGCCGACGTGCTCGAGCGCCTTCTCGACCGAGCGACGGTTGCCCATCCCGTAGTCGATTAAGCCCACGTGCGTCACAACAGTGTCCCCTTCGTGCTCGGGATGCCATGCTCGCCGGGGTCGAGCGCGACCGCTGCTCGGAGCGCGCGCGCCACCGCCTTGAACGCCGCCTCGATCATGTGGTGGGCGTTCGTGCCGCGCTCGATCGTCAGGTGGAGGGTCAGCCTCGCGTTCAGCGCGAGCGCGCGGAAGAACTCCTCGACGAGCTCGTGGTCGAAGTTGCCGATCGCCCCGGGCGGCAGCATCGCCTCGAAGGCGCACAGGCCGCGGCCGGAGATGTCGATCGCGCACGACGCGCGTGCCTCGTCCATCGGGATCGTGGCCTGCCCGTAGCGGGTTATGCCGGCGCGGTCGCCGAGCGCCTCGGCGAGCGCCTGGCCGAGGCAGATGCCGACGTCCTCGACCGTGTGATGGGCGCCGGTCTCGAGATCGCCGCGGGCCCGGACCGCGAGGTCGAGGTGCCCATGGCGAGCGAGCAGATCGAGCATGTGGTCGAAGAAGCCGACGCCGGTGTCGCGCTCGCCGGCGCCCCCGCCGTCGAGCGCGAGGCTGACGTGGATGTCGGTCTCGCCGGTCTCGCGATCGATCTGTGCGCTCCTTGTCATCAGGCCCCATTCTCCCGAATGCGTGCCTCCATCGACCGCGCATGAAGCTCGAAGCCCTCGGCCCGCGCGAGCGGCGCCGCGGAGCGTGCGAGCTCCTGCGGCGCGTCGATGTGCACCTCGCTGAACCGCCGCAGGAACTGATCGGGCGACACGCCTGAGGCAAACCGAGCGGCCCCGTTCGTCGGCAGGATGTGGTTGGACCCGGCGATGTAGTCGCCGAAGGCCGTGCCCGCGCCGGCGCCGACGAAAAGGCATCCGGCTCTTGTGACACGGTCCGCGAGCGCTTCGGCCTCCGCGCCCACGAGCTGAAGGTGCTCGGGGGCGAACGCCTCGGCCAGTGCGAGCGCCCGCTCGGCGTCGGGGACCACGACCAGGCGCGCCACCGCTCCCGTCAGCTCTCCGCGCCTCAGGTGATCCCCCAAGGCGTCGAGGAGCCGGGGCGAGTCGGACGCCGCGATCACGAGCGTGCCCGGCCCGTGCTCGGCCTGGGCGAGCAGGTCGAGCGCGAGCGGCTCGGGATCGGCGTCCCCGGTGGCGATCACGAGCAGATCGCTCGGCCCGGCGAAGCCGTCGATGCCGACCTGTCCGAACACCTGCCGCTTGGCCTCCTGCACGTACAGGTTCCCGGGGCCGACGATCACGTCAACTGCGGCGATGGATTCGGTCCCGTACGCGAGCGCGGCGATCGCATGGGCACCGCCCATCCGGTACACGGCGCAGACGCCGGTGAGCCGGCAGGCGCCGAGCACGACGGGATCGACCTCGCCGTCCCGCCGCGGCGGCGCGCACACCGCGATCTGCCGCACGCCGGCGAGCCTCGCGGGCACCGTTCCCATCACTACAGTGCTCGGGTAAGGGGCGCGGCCGCCGGGGACGTACACCGCGGCGCTCGCGACCGGTGCCTGCCGGAGGACGATCCGGTTACCGCCAAGCTCGACCGCGTGCACCGATGTGGCGGCCCATCCGGCCGAAACCGCCCGAACGTTCTCGATCGCGCGCTCGATCCCGTGGCGAACCGGCTGATCGAGCGCCGCTGCCGCCGCGTCGAGCGCGCCGTCGGTGACGAGCAGCGGCAGCGGTTCCTCGCCGCCGGTGTCGAACCTGCGGGTGTACTCGAGCAGCGCCGCGTCGCCGCGAGCGCGAACGTCCGCGATGATCTCCGCGACGGTCTCGCGGACCGAGTCGGGGGCGGGTACGAGCGTCCTCAGCGACTCGGCCGTGGCGGCGGCATCGCCCAGGACGAGCCGCTCACACCGCATCGAGTCGCTCCAGCAGCGCGTCGATCGTAGCTGCCTTGAGCTTGTGCGCCACCGGGTTCGCGATCATGCGCGCGGTGCTGCGCGCGATCTCCTCGCGGACGACGAGCCCGTTCTCGCGGAGCGTCGCCCCGCTCGCGGTGAGATCGACGATGCCCTCGACCAGACCGGTCAGCGGCGCGAGCTCGACCGATCCCTTGACCTCGACGATCTCGGCCTGGCGGCCCGTGTCGAGGAAGTACCGCGTCGCGATCCGCGGGTACTTGGTGGCGATCCTGACCACGCCGAGGCGCCGGAGCGCCTCGGCCGTAGGGTCCTCGCCAGCGACGGTCGCGAGCACCATCCGGCATGCCCCGTAGCCGAGATCGACGAGCTCGTAGAGCTCGCGCTCGGATTGCTCCATCAGCACATCCTTACCGGTGATCCCGATGTCGGCGGCGCCGGCCTCGACGTAGGTGGGAACGTCCGACGGCCGCATCGTGATGATGCCCGCGTCCTCGAACAGGAGCTTGCGATCGTTCTCGCGGACCTCGCCGGTGTCGAGACCGAGCCGGTCGAGGAGGTCGAGCGTGCCGTGGAACAGGGCTCCCCGGGGAACCGCGATCCGCAGGTCGTTCACTTATGCCGCCCCTGGCCCCGTTCCTCACCGGTCAGCGCGATGTGCAGCCGCTCGACGTTGAGCGCGAACCCGACCGCCGGGAGCGGCCGCCCGAATTGCCCGAGCAGCTCGTCGTACCGCCCGCCGATCCCGATCGGCACGCCGTACGCGGGGTCGTAGACCTGGAAGATCGCGCCGGTGTAGTAGCCGAGGCTCCGCACCAGGCCGAGGTCGAAGATGATCCGGTCGGCCACGTTTGGCGCCAGGAGCGCGTGTACGGAGCGCATGCCGGTGACCGCGGTGTGGAGGGGCCCTTCGAGGTCCTCGAGCACCTCGGGGCCGCCTCTGGTCTGCGGAACGCGCAGCAGCAGCGCGGCGTCGGCGGGATCGACGCCGAGCTCGCTGATCTCGCGTTCGAGGCCGACGAAATCGCCGTCGACGAGTTCGGTGAGTATGTGCTCGCGCCGAGCGTGGTCGACTTGTAGACCATCGAGCAGGGTCGGATACAGCGAGGCGTCGCCGAGCCCGACCCGATACGTCTCGAGTCCGGCCGCGTCCAGCGCCGCGCACAGCACCGACAGGACCTCGGCGGTGCCCTCCGGCGAGCCGGCGCCGATCAGCTCGATGCCGGCCTGGAGGAACTCGCGCGACTGCCCGCGCTGCGGTCGTACGCCGCGATAGGCGTGGGCGAAATAGCAGAACCGCAGCGGCGGGTCGGAGTCCCGGTAGCGCGTCGCGACGAGCCGCGCGATCGGCACCGTCATGTCCGAGCGGAGCACGAGCACGTTGCCCTGCTCGTCGAACATACGGTACGCAGGGCGGCTCGTATGCATGTTGGCGCGCTCGAACGTGCCCTCGTACTCGAGCGCGGGCGTGTAGACCTCGCCGTAACCGGCCCGCTCGAACACCGTCCGGATGCGGTCGGTCATCGACCGCAGCTCCCGCATTTCGTCGGGCAGGAAGTCTCGCGTTCCGCTCGGAATGCGATCGACCATTGCCGGCGGCCCGTTCAGCTGGAGGTTCGTAGCGGTCGGGGCAGCTCAGACCGAGACCGGCACGTCGTCCTCGCGCTCGATCCGCGCCCCGAGCTCGCGCAGGCGCTCGTCGATGCGCTCGTATCCACGGTCGATGTGGCGGACGTTGCCGATCTCGGTGACGCCGTCGGCGGCCAGAGCCGCGATCAGCATCGCCATCCCCGCGCGAATGTCCGGGGAATCGACCCGGGAGCCGTGGAGACGCCGAGGTCCGACCACGATCGCGCGATGTGGATCGCAGATCGTGATCGCCGCGCCCATCAGCACGAGCTTGTCGACAAAGAACAGCCGGTTTTCGAACATCTTCTCGTGGATCATCACCGAGCCCTCGGCCTGCGTCGCGAGTGCGACCGCGATGCTCGTCAGATCCGCCGGGAACGCGGGCCACGGCCCGTCCTCGACCTTCGGGATGTAGTCCCCCTTGTCGTTACGGATCACGAGCTGCTGGTTGCCAGGGACGATCACGTCCGCGCCCCGCACCTCGGTCCGCAGGCCGAGGCGATCGAACACGAGCCGGATCATCCGTAGATCCTCGGGGACCGTGTCCCTGACCACGAGCTCCCCGCCGGTGACGGCGGCGAGAGCCATGAACGAGCCGATCTCGATGTGATCGGGCGCGATTCCGTGCGTGCAGCCGCGGAGGCTGCCGACGCCGTGGACGGTCATGACGTTCGAGCCGATTCCGTCGATCTGGGCGCCCATCGTCACGAGCATGCGCGCCAGATCCTGGACGTGCGGCTCGGACGCGGCGTTGCGGATGACGGTTGGCCCGCGCGTCAGCGCGGCGGCCATCAGCGCGTTCTCGGTGGCCATCACCGACGGCTCGTCCATCAGGAAGTCACACGGCCTCAGTCCGAGCGGGGCGTCGATCTTGATTTCGCTGCGATCCTCGTCGACCGAGGCGCCGAGCGCACGGAACGCGTCCAGGTGCGGGTCGAGCCGGCGACGACCGATCACGTCGCCGCCAGGAGGCGGCATGTGGGCGCAGCCGAACCGGGCCAGCAGCGGGCCGGCGAGCAGGAACGACGCACGGATGCGCTCGGCCAGCTCCCGATCGACCTCGCAGCTGTCGACGCTCGAGGCGTCGATCGAGATCTCGCCAGGACCGAGCCACTGGACCCTGGCGCCGAGCTGCTCGAGCAGCAGCGTCATCGCCTCCACGTCCCGGATCCTGGGGACGTTGCGGAGGATCACTTCGTCGTCTGTGAGGAGGCACGCGGCCAGGATCGGGAGCGCGCCGTTTTTGTTGCCGGCCGGGGTGATGGTGCCCGACAAGGGCGCCCCGCCTTCTATTACGAACTTTTCCATAGGTGGCCGGAGCGTACCCTGTCGCGTCGGCAGACCGGTACTCGAGGGCGGTCCCGTCCGGCCCGCCGGCGGCGCCTTCTTGCGAGCATCGATGATCCGGACCGGCTCAGCTAGGGTACCGTCCATGCGGGTTCAGCTTTCGCGAGAGGAGGCGTGGGACCTGCTTTGTGAATGGACTTCTTCTGACTCGCTGCGGCGGCACATGCTGGCGGTCGAGGCGGCGATGCGGGCCTACGCGCCCCGTTTCGACGGCGACGTCGAGCTGTGGGGCCTGACCGGCCTCCTGCACGATCTCGACTACGAGCGGTATCCGAACCTCGAGGACGGGCATCCGCGCTACGCGCTGCGAGAGCTCGAGGCCCGGGGTTATCCGCCGGAGCTGGTCCGGGCGGTGGCGTCGCACGCCGACTTCCTCGGGGTGTCGCGCGACTCGCCGATGGAGAAGGCGCTGTATGCGGTGGACGAGCTGTCCGGATTCGTGTTGGCCGTGGCCTATGTCAGGCCTGAGGGTCTCGTCGGCATGACGCCGAAATCGGTCAAGAAGAAGCTCAAGCAGCCGAGCTTCGCCGCAGCCGTCAACCGCGAGGAGCTCCAGCACGGCGCCGAGGAGCTGGGCGTCGAGTTCGACGAGCACCTGACGATCGTGATCGCGGCGCTCGCCGAGAAGCAGGACGAGCTGATGCCCGCCGGCGCGGCCTAGCCGTCCGGGCGGCGCAGCTCACGGGTCCCGGTGGCGCCCCTTGGGTAGCCTAGCCGTCACCCGCCGGGCCGAAAGGCCGCCCTTATGCGCGCGTACGTCCGCACGCGGACAGCGGTGGCGCCCGTTCGGCTATGGTCCGCTCCCGTGGCCGAGCCGGTCAAGATCGTCGTCCTCGAGGGCGACCAGACCGGGCAGGAACTGCTCGAGCAGTCGGTCCGGCTGCTCGACCCGTCGCTGCTCGGACTAGAGCTCGAGCTCGAGCGCTTCGACCTCTCGCTCGGGAACCGCCGGGCGACTTCGAACGTGGTCGTGACCGACGCGGCCAGGGCGATGCGCGAGGCCGGTCTGGGGCTGAAGGCCGCCACGATCACTCCCGAGGGCAAGGACGATGTTGGGTCCCCGAACCGGATCCTCCGCGAAGACGTGGACGGGAAGGTGGTCGTCAGAGCCGGCCGGCGCCTCCCGGGCGTCGCGCCGATCGGCGGCGTGCACTACCCGATCTCGGTCGTGAGGATGGCGGTCGACGACGCGTACGGGGCCAAGCAGTGGCGCGAGGGCGAGGCCGGAGCGCCGTCGGAGATCGCCTACCGGACCGAGAGGATCACCCGCTCGACCTGCCGCGCGGTCTCCGAGTACGCGTTCCGGACCGCCGAGAAGACGAACGCCCGCGTCTACGGCGGGCCGAAGTGGACGGTGTCGCCCGTGTACGAGGGGATGCTGAAGGAGGAGCTCGACGCCGCCGCCGCCCGCCACCCGAACGTTGCCTACGAGCCGGTCCTGATCGACGCCACCTACGCCGGCCTGATGTCGGGCGCCGCCGATGCCCCGCTCGTGATCCCGGCGCTCAACCGGGACGGGGATTGCCTATCGGATCTCGTGCTACCGATGTTCGGCTCGATCGCCGGCGCCGAGTCCGTGCTGCTGGCGTTCGACATCGAGACCTACCAGACGACCGTCGCGATGGCCGAGGCGCCACACGGCACGGCGCCGGCCCTCGAGGGCAAGGACCTCGCCAATCCGCTGGCGATGCTCCTCGCCTGCGGCGCGCTGCTTCGCCACGCGGCTGACCGCCACGGCGCGGTTGCCGAGCACGCCTCGCGCGCGATCTACGAGGCCGCGCTCGAGACGATCGGGTCGGGCGTCAAGACACCCGACCTCGGCGGCCACGCCGGAACCACGGAGTTCACGACCGAGGTGGTCAAACGGGTGGCGAACAAGCTCGAGGTCTGGTCCTCGCTCGGGTCGGCGGCGTGACCCCGTGATCACCGGCGCCCACGCGATCGTCTACAGCAACGACGCGGACGGGGTTCGCGAATTCTTCAGGGACGTGCTCGAGCTCCCGTCGGTCGATGCGGGCCAGGGCTGGCTGATCTTCGCCCTGCCCCCCGCCGAGGTCGCCGCCCACCCCACCGACGGCGCCGGCTTTCACGAGCTGTTTCTGATGTGCGACGACATCCACGCGACGGTCTCGGAGCTCGAGGGCAAGGGAGTCGAGTTCATCCGCCCGATCACCGACGAGCGCTGGGGCTCGGTTACCGCGATCAGGCTGCCCGGCGGCGGCGAGCTCGGCCTGTACGAACCGAAGCATCCGAGCCCCCCGCACTGAGGGTCCGCCGCTTTCCCAGTCGCGGACCCGGAGCTGCTCGCGGCCCTCCGCGCGGGGGGTCATGGAGACCCCCGCGGCGCGCTCGTTGCGGTTCGGAAGGCCCTGCAAGCGGTCGCCCATTCCGTCCGACCCCCACCCTAGGGTCACGAACATATGTTCCAGTCTTCCGCCAACCGCCTGCGCGCCTGGCTCGCGCTCGCCGAGGATCTCCTCGGCGATCCACCGGATGACGCGCAACCCGATCTCGAGCCGTGGGCCACGCACCCCCACCGCCACCCGCTCCGATGCGTGCGAGCGCGCCGCGCCGGCAGCGTGCCGCCTGCGCCCGCCCATTGCCTGTGCCCGGTCCGGCCGACGCCGAACCACGGGGGACGAAACGAGGTGGTGCGATAGCCGCCGGCCAGTCCAGCCCGGATCCAGACAACTGAACTGGAAGCCCGCCGCGAGGCCGGGGAAGCCCGCCGCGAGGCTCCGACACCATCACGAGGCCGAGGAAGGCCCACGCTGCTTGACGTCGCGCTTGGGAGGCTTGCCGCGCGCGTCCGCGCATGCGTGGGCCTCCCGGCCTCGGGTGGGAAGGGGTAGCCGAGACTCGCGGCCCGCTCGCGACCTGCTCCTCCCGCCACCGGTTCAGCGGGTACGGGCGACCTTGAGGCGGGGTGGACGGTCGTTACGCGGCACGGACGCCGGCGACCGCCGATTGCATGGCATGCCACGCCGCATGCGCGGCAAGGATCGCCCCGCTCGGTTCGCCCGTCGTCTGGTCCGTCGGTGCCGTCGCGAGCGCAATCAAAACCGCGATGAACGTGCCCAGCCCGAGCACGACGCAAATGATGAGCAGCACAAACGCCTGCGGATTCGCTTTGAGGAACTTCACCACTGCCCGCATCTACTTCGTTCCTCTAGATTCGTGCTGCCACTGCCTCTGAAACATAAACCGGCGGCGACCTACTCTCCCAGGCCCTTGCGGGCCAAGTACCATCGGCGCTGAGGGGCTTAACTGCTCTGTTCGGAATGGGAAGAGGTGTTTCCCCCTCGCCATAGCCACCGGAAACCGGTAGAGACCGGGCCAAGCCGCAAGCGGCTTAGCCCCCCTTCTCGGGCCTTCAAAACTACACAGTGCCAATGCACGGATATTCAAATATCCGTCAAGCCCTCGACCCATTAGTACCGGTCTCCTACGAGTGTCACCACTCTTCCAGATCCGGCCTATCAACCTGGTGATCTTCCAGGGGTCTTACTCCCTCAATGGGGATGGGAGAGCTCATCTTGAGGCCGGCTTCCCGCTTAGATGCTTTCAGCGGTTATCCGATCCGCACGTAGCTAACCTGCGGTGCCCTTGGCAGGACAACAGATACACCAGAGGTGCGTTCATCCCGGTCCTCTCGTACTAGGGACGAATCCTCTCAACTCTCCAACGCCCACGGCAGATAGGGACCGAACTGTCTCACGACGTTCTGAACCCAGCTCGCGTACCGCTTTAATGGGCGAACAGCCCAACCCTTGGGACCTACTTCAGCCCCAGGATGCGACGAGCCGACATCGAGGTGCCAAACCGGGCCGTCGATGTGGACTCTTGGGCCCGATAAGCCTGTTATCCCCGGAGTACCTTTTGTCCGTTGAGCGACGGCGCTTCCACTTGCTACCGCCGGATCACTAAGGCCTGCTTTCGCACCTGCTCGACCTGTCAGTCTCGCAGTCAAGCTCCCTTGCTGCCTTTACACTCTACGCACGATTTCCGACCGTGCTGAGGGAACCTTTGCGCGCCTCCGTTACATTTTGGGAGGCGACCGCCCCAGTCAAACTACCCGCCTGTCACTGTCCAGCGCCCGGATTCACGGCGCACTGTTAGAGATCCAATACACCAAGGGTGGTATCTCAAGGTTGCCTCCACGCCAGCCGCAGCCGGCGCTTCCAAGGCTCCCACCTATCCTGAGCGAGATGCATCGAACCCCAATACCAGGTTGTAGTAAAGGTTCACGGGGTCTTTCCGTCTAGCCGCGGGTACTCGGCATCTTCACCGAGACTGCAATTTCACCGAGCCCCTCGTTGAGACAGCGTTCAAGTCGTTACGCCATTCGTGCAGGTCGGAACTTACCCGACAAGGAATTTCGCTTGAGCTCTTACCACCGGGGACGCCGGTGGCGGATGGCGCGTCCTCGTGTACACGCGCGCCTTCCCTGCATGTCGCCATGCAGACGGGACCATCTCATCATCCAGTGTCCTGGATGTTCGGCGTATGGCCTCTGAGGATTCTGAGGAGGTCGGTCCTGGGTTTTTGACGGTTCATCGTCTCCGCGATCTGCACGATGTCCGCCAGCCCCTCACAAGTGAGGTGATGACCTCGATCGATCAGTTCGACGCACTCCGCGAATTTCTCGAAGTTGCGCTGCTTCGACGAATGCATCGGGTGCATTCGGAAGAACGGAATGATCTTCGCGATCAGATCCGCCCGCCGGCGCACCACGTAGCGGTACAGGTGCTCGTGGTGGTTGTCGTACCGCTTATTCGCGAGTACTTGGCCAACCCCGAAGAAGCCCTTGAGCTCGTACAAGCACGACACGCTTTGCGCGCCCTGCGTGACCACAAACTCGTGAGCCACCTGATAGCCGGTTCTGTAGCCGCTCCGGCCAGACCCACCAAGTTGGCGGATAAAGCCGATAGAGAAGCACCCTTCTCCGTCTACAAAACCAATAACCCAGCCTTCCTGCCTCAGCCTTTCCTGCTGGTTTTCCGCACCGTTCGGATTGTCACTGTCCACCACCGAAGTGTAGGACGAGTACCGGACGGATACATCGGGTTTTCCAGCATATAGCCGAATACAATCCACACTGTTACCAGTGTGGTGGGCAACGAATTTACCTTAGGACCGTTATAGTTACGGCCGCCGTTTACCGGGGCTTAGCTTCGGTGCTTCGAGCGAACCCTAACACCTCCACGTAACCTTCCGGCACCGGGCAGGCGTCAGCCCCTATACGTCGTCTTACGACTTAGCAGAGACCTGTGTTTTTGGTAAACAGTCGCTTGAACCTATTCACTGCGGCCCTCTCGGGCTTCCCTCGCGAAGAGGTTCACCCTACTGGGGCGCCCCTTATCCCGAAGTTACGGGGCGATTTTGCCGAGTTCCTTAACGAGGGTTATCTCGATCACCTTAGTGTTCTCCACTTGCCCACCTGTGTCGGTTTTGGTACGGGCACGCGCTTTCTCCCTAGAGGCTTTTCTTGGAGGCAGGGCTTCCGGGACTCGCCGGCTTAGAGCCAGCTGCATTCGCACCTCAGGTTATGCGGCTCCGGATTTACCTAGAGCCACCCCTACATGCTTAGCCCAGGACGACCATCGCCTGGGATCCCATAGCCTTCCTCGTCCCCCCATCGGTCAAACGAAAGCGACGTGGTACGGGAATATCAACCCGTTAGCCATCGACTACGCCTTTCGGCCTCGCCTTAGGACCCGACTGACCCTGAGCAGACGAACTTTACTCAGGAACCCTTGGGCAATCGGCGGAGGGGATTCTCACCCCTCTTTCGTTACTCATGCCGGCATTCTCACTTCCGCCGCCTCCACGGCTGGCTTACGCCGCCGCTTCACTGGCGCCGGAACGCTCTCCTACCGCGCAAGAGGCCCGAAGACCTCTCACACCCGCAGCTTCGGTGACTAGCTTGAGCCCCGTTACATTGTCCGCGCTCGAACACTTGACCAGTGAGCTGTTACGCATTCTTTCAAGGATGGCTGCCTCTAAGCCAACCTCCTGGTTGTCTGTGCATTCGAACATCGTTTCCCACTTAGCTAGCACTTAGGGACCTTAGCTGGCGGTCTGGGCTGTTTCCCTTTTGACGCTGAAGTTTATCCCCCAGCAACTGACTCCCGGAGTAACCGTGACGGTCTTCGGAGTTTGCCTGAAGTCGGTAACCTGGTAGGGCCCCTAGTCCAAACAGTGCTCTACGGCCGCCACGGAATTGATCCGAGGCTATACCTAAATATATTTCGGAGAGAACCAGATATCACTGAGCTTGATTAGCCTTTCACTCCGACCCACAGGTCATCCGCCCAGTTTTCAACCTAGGTCGGTTCGGTCCTCCACGAGGTCTTACCCCCGCTTCAACCTGCCCATGGGTAGCTCGCTCAGCTTCGGGTCTACCGCCTACGACTATGTCGCCCTATTCGGACTCGCTTTCGCTATGGCTCCGCTCATCGCTTAACCTCGCCGCAGACGAGTAACTCGCCGGCTCGTTATGCAAAAAGCACGCGGTCACGGCACGAGGCCGCTCCCACCGCTTGTAGGCACGCGGTTTCAGGTACTATTTCACTCCCCTTCCGGGGTACTTTTCACCTTTCCCTCACGGTACTAGTCCGCTATCGGTCACCAAGTAGTACTTAGCCTTGGAGGGTGGTCCCCCCAGGTTCAGTCCGCGTTTCACGGGTGCGGACTTACTCAGGAACGCCTGCAGAAGACTGCGCAATTTCGTCTACGGGACGGTTGCCCTCTGTGGTGCGTGGTTCCACACGCTTCGACTATCACGCAGTTTTGTAACTTCTGCCGGAGCAGCCACACTCCGGACCAGGCGCCCTACAACCCCCGACGTGCAACGCGTGGCCGCTTGCACACGCCGGGTTTGGGCTCTTCCCTTTTCGCTCGCCACTACTCAGGGAGTCTCTTTTGATTTCCTTTCCTCGGGGTACTGAGATGTTTCACTTCCCCCGCTTGTCTTCGCCACGCCTATGTGTTCAGCGTGGGATAACGTCGCATTACCGACGCTGGGTTTCCCCATTCGGGCATCCGCGGGTCACTGGCCATTCAGCGCCTCACCGCGGCTTATCGCAGCCGTTCACGCCCTTCATCGACTCTTGGTGCCAAGGCATCCACCATGTGCCCTTAATATCTTGACGGTGATCGGGGAAAAGTCCTGGCGGACTTTTCCCTTGGAGAAATCGGGCAACCGCCTGGCGGCGTTTACCGTACGATTTCTCCGGGGGTTAGTCCGGACTCTTCCCGCTCGGAGAAATCCGCAAGGATTTCTCCTAAGGCAATCCGCCGCTAGGCGAATTGCCCTGATACCCGTGTCATTGGCTACTGTGCAGTTTTCAAGGTCCGAGAAGAGGCACGCTCGCACGCTGTTGCCCACGGACCGAGGTCGACGAGCGCCGGCGGCGAGGCCGGTCTCTCAAAACTCAACAGCATGCGTGTAATCGGCTGACGCCGATTACATTGGGAGAAATCTGCCCGTAACACATCGGCGTTTCCACCGGTGTGAGCAGATCTCTCCCGGCTGAATTGCCCACCAGGGCGATTCAGCAGGTTCGGTCGACATTGCTAGAGCTGACCGCTCGAGGCGGTCGCTGCCCCAAAAGGGCTCCCTAGAAAGGAGGTGATCCAGCCGCAGCTTCCGCTACGGCTACCTTGTTACGACTTCACCCCAGTCGCGAGCCCCACCTTCGACGGCTCCCTCCCAAAAGGGTTAGGCCACCGGCTTCGGGTGTTGCTCACTCCCATGGTGTGACGGGCGGTGTGTACAAGGCCCGGGAACGTATTCACCGCGGCAGTGCTGATCCGCGATTACTAGCAACTCCGCCTTCATGCAGGCGGGTTTCAGCCTGCAATCCGAACCGAGACGCGCTTTAAGGGATTCGCTCCACCTCGCGGTATCGCAACCCTCTGTACGCGCCAATGTAGCACGTGTGTAGCCCTGGACATAAGGGGCATGATGACTTGACGTCATCCCCACCTTCCTCCGGTTTGTCACCGGCGGTCTCGCATGAGTCCCCAACTGAATGCTGGCAACATGCGACGGGGGTTGCGCTCGTTGCGGGACTTAACCCAACATCTCACGACACGAGCTGACGACAGCCATGCACCACCTGTGATCCTGCCCCGAAGGGAGACCGTGTTTCCACGGCTGTCAGGAACATGTCAAGCCCAGGTAAGGTTCTTCGCGTTGCGTCGAATTAAACCACATGCTCCGCTGCTTGTGCGGGCCCCCGTCAATTCCTTTGAGTTTTAGCCTTGCGGCCGTACTCCCCAGGCGGGGCACTTAATGCGTTAGCGTCGGCACGGAGGGAGTCGACACCCCCCACACCTAGTGCCCATCGTTTACAGCGTGGACTACCAGGGTATCTAATCCTGTTTGCTCCCCACGCTTTCGCGTCTCAGCGTCAGTACCGTCCCAGCGAGCTGCCTTCGCCATTGGTGTTCCTCCTGATATCTGCGCATTTCACCGCTACACCAGGAATTCCACTCGCCTCTTCCGGACTCTAGCTCGACAGTTTCCACCGGCTTTCCAGGGTTGAGCCCTGGACTTTTACAGCGGACTTACCGAGCCGCCTACACGCTCTTTACGCCCAATGATTCCGGACAACGCTTGCCCCCTACGTATTACCGCGGCTGCTGGCACGTAGTTAGCCGGGGCTTCTTCTGAAGGTACCGTCACTCCAGCCGGCTATTCACCGGCGGAGCTTCGTCCCAACTGAAAGGAGTTTACAACCCGAAGGCCTTCTTCCCCCACGCGGCGTTGCTGCGTCACGCTTTCGCGCATTGCGCAAGATTCCCCACTGCTGCCTCCCGTAGGAGTCTGGGCCGTGTCTCAGTCCCAGTGTGGCTGATCGTCCTCTCAGACCAGCTACCCATCGTCGCCTTGGTGAGCCGTTACCTCACCAACAAGCTAATGGGCCGCGGGCCCATCCCGATGCGGAGGCCGAAGCTTCCTTTCCCCAGCGGCCTTATGGCCGGAGGGCACATTCGGTATTAGCCCGAGTTTCCTCGGGTTGTCCCAATCATCAGGGCAGGTTACCCACGTGTTACTCACCCGTTCGCGGCTTTGCCCCAGGCCGAAGCCTGGTTCGTCGCTCCACTTGCATGTGTTAGGCACGCCGCCAGCGTTCGTCCTGAGCCAGGATCAAACTCTCCGTGAAGAACTGCTTGAGACGGGCCGCCAACGGCAACCCGCTTCACAAAGAGTCGTCGAGGTCCGTGCTCCACCTAAGTGCGGTGGGCCGGACCCGGGCCTGTCCCTGGTGGGATCAGGCCCCTGCGTCCTCACTAGGGGATCCATGTACACCACGGATCCCGGGACGCAAGACGGGGTTTCAATCTGGCACCGTCGTCGTCCCTCGGCCCGCAAGGACCGGAGAAGCGACGGCGTCGAACCTGGACACACTCCTCGACCGAAGGTCGGTCGAAGGGTGCGCATGCTGTTGAGTTTTCAAAGACCGTCGCACCTCTCCGGAAGGGGATTCCTTCCCAGGGCGCGTCCGAGACATTCCGATCTCGGAGCGGACCGGTAAGTATAGCGCCAGGATCGCCGCGTGGCGAGACGCCGCGAACCGGAGCCGCGGTCGCCCCTTCCGGACAGCCTAAGACAGGACCTGGACCGTGACCGTCCGCCGCCGCGGCCGGTCGTCGAAGTCGATCAGCACGACCTGCTGCCAGGTGCCGAGCGCGAGCCGGCCGTCGAGGACCGGGATCGTCTCCGACGGCCCGATCACCGCCGCGCGCAGGTGGGCGTGGGCGTTGGTGTCGTGGTTGCGGCGGTTGTGCTCGTAGTCCCCGCCGGCGGGGATCAGGCGGTCGAGCAGCGCCTGGAGGTCGTGGACGCCCCCCGGCTCGTACTCCATCGTGGTGACGCCGACCGTCGACCCGACGGCGAACACGGTCGCGACGCCGCGGTCGACCCCGGCGGTCTGGACCACGCTGGCGACGCCGGGCGTGATGTCGACGATGTGCCCGTTCCCGGGCGTGTCCATCCGCAGCAGCCCGCCGTGCACGGTCACCGCGGACCCCGGCCGTCAGCCATCCAGCCCCACGCGCACGCGCGCAAACCGCCGCTTGCCGAGCTGCAGGACCTTGCCGTCGACCTCGGCCGCCGGCAGGTCGAGCGCGCCGTCCCCGACCGGCTCCCCGTCGAGCCTGACCCCTCCCTGCGCCAGGCTGCGACGCGCGTCGGATGTCGAGATCCCGAACGCGCTCGCGAGCAGCGCCGGCAGATGGACCTCGGGGCGATCGGCCGGCCACGTCACGGTCGGCATCTCCTGCGGAGCCCGGCGCTGGATGTGGATGCGGTCGAACTCCTGCTCGGCCGCCCGCGCCGCCTCGGCCCCGTGGAAGCGTGCCACCAGCGCCCGGGCCAGCGCCCGCTTGGCGTCGCGCGGGACGAGCTCGGGCGGGACCTCCATCCCCAGCAGCAACTCGTACCAGGTCGGCAGGGCCTCGTCCGGGATGTGGAGCGTCTTTCCGTAGATCTGATCCGGCGGCTCGGCGACGCTGATGAAGTTGCCGAGCGACTTGGCCATCTTGCGCACCCCGTCGGTGCCAGGCAGAATCGGCATGGTCAGGACCGCCTGCTCGGGCACGTCGTAGGCCCGCTGGATGTCGCGCCCGAGCAGCAGGTTGAACTTCTGATCGGTGCCCCCGAGCTCGACGTCGGCGCGGATCGCGACCGAGTCGTAGCCCTGGAGCAGCGGATAGAGCAGCTCGAGCACCGAGATCGGGGTGTGGCCGGCAAACCGCTTGGCGAAGTCGTCGCGCTCGAGGAGCTGACCGACGGTCGGGATCCGCGCGAGCCTGAACAGCTGCTCCATCGACATGTCGAGCCAGTCGCCGTTGAAGCGGATGCTGGTGCGATCCGGATCGAGCACGGTGAACGCCTGCTCGGTGAACGTGTGCGCGTTGGCGTCGATCTGCGCGCCGGACAGCGCCGGGCGCGTCGCGGAGCGGCCGCTCGGATCGCCGACCCGGGCGGTGTAGTCGCCGATGATCAGCACAACCTCGTGGCCGAGGTCCTGGAACTCCCGTAGCTTCTGGAGCACGACCGCGTGCCCGAGGTGGATGTCGGGCGCGGTCGGGTCGATCCCGAGCTTGACCCGGAGCGGGCGCCCCTCCGCGAGCTTGCGCGCCAACACCCCTTCGGGCAGGCTGTCGACGGCGTTCCGGGCGAGCCAGGCAGCCGCCTCGGACGGACTCGAGGTGGATGGCTCAGGCGCCGGGGCGGGCTCCGTCCGGACCTCGGAATTCATAAGGGGCAATGCTAGACTCTCGCCGCCGCGGGACCCATGTTGCCGCAATGTCCCGCTGCGCCCGTAGCGGCTGAGAATTGGCCAGCTGCGAGGACCACCGAAGCACCCCGCGATCGCATGATCGACGACGTCGAAACCCCGACACAGGGCGATCAGCCGCAGGAGCCGATCCCGTTCAAGCCGCCCCGCCGGGGTTGGCGACGCCGCGGTGGCCCTGGCCGGCCACGCAAGCCGCGGGTGCGCAAGCTCCGGCTGCTGCTGATCCTGATCGGCCTCGGCGTGCTCGCGGTCATCTCGACCGTGTTCGGGATGATGATGGCGGTCGCCCAGGACCTGCCGCAGATCGAGAACCGGCAGGTTTACCGAGCCGCGGCGAACTCGTACCTGTACGACGACCATTGGCACCTGATCGGGCAGTTCGCCCCGCCCAATCACGAGGCGATCGACAGCTTCCAGCAGATCTCGCCGTACATGAGGCGCGCGATCGTGTCCGTGGAGGACCGGCGATTCTGGACCGACCCGGGGGTCGACCTGCGCGGCATCGCGCGCGCGGTGCTGGCCGACGCCACCGGCGGCTCGAGGGAGGGCGCCTCGACCATCGCCCAGCAGTTCGTCAAGAACGCGCTGTCCGAGCAGGACAACCGCACGATCTTCGAGAAGCTGCGCGAGGCCGCGCTGGCCTACCACCTCACGCGCCGATGGCCGAGGACGCAGATCATGCAGGAGTATCTGAACGCGATCTACTTCGGCAACGGCGCCTACGGCGTCGAGTCCGCGGCGCGCGTGTTTTTCGGCAAGCAGCACGGGTACGACTCGGCCGTTGCGCCCGGCTCGCAGCACGCGGGCTGCGGGGACCCGCCGCGGCCGACGTGCGCGTCGCAGCTCACGTATTACCAGGCGGCGCTGCTCGCCGGCATGGTCGCCGACCCGAGCGAGTTCGACCCCCTGGCCCACCCCGCCACGGCCAAGGGACGGCGCAAGCTCGTGCTCAAGGACATGCTCGAGCAGCACTACATCTCAGAGCAGCAGTACGAGGTCGGGATCGCTGAGCCGCTTCCGACGCCGTCTCTGGTCCAGCAGCCCCAGGAGCCGGCAGCGGCACCTTACTTCACGAGCTGGCTGCGCCCGCAGATCCTCGCGGCGATGGGGCTCGGCAAGCCCGGAGTGCCGGACAGCGTCGCCGAGTATCGCGCCTACTACGGCGGCTTGAAGATCCGTACGACGATCGACCTCGGGATGGAGCAGGCAGCCGATCAGGCCATCTCGGAGGAGCTGCCCTACGGCTCCGGCCTCCCGGGCGCCTCGCTGGTCGCGATCGACAACAAGACCGGGCAGGTCAGGGCGATGGTCGGCGGGCCGATCGTCAACGGCCAGGAGGACTACAACCAGCTGCCGTTCAACCTGGCCACCGAAGCGCGCCGCCAGCCCGGCTCTTCTTTCAAGCCGTTCACGCTCGCGATGGCGCTCGAGTCGGGCAAATACGGGCCTGACTCGATCATCGACTCCGCCCCCCAGAACTTCGTCGTCCCGAACAGCAGCGGCAAGGAGCACTTCATCGTCCACAACTTCGGCAACACGTACTCGGGCCCGATCACGCTCGCCGAAGCCACGGACATCTCTGACAACACGGTCTACTCGCAGGTCGGAATCAACGTCGGGACCAAGAGGATCGCCAAGTTCGCCGCGCGCGCCGGGATCCGCACGCCGGTCTCGACGAACTACGCGATGATCCTCGGCGGCCTCAAGATCGGGGTGTCGCCGCTGGATATGGCGCACGCGTACGAGATGTTCGCCGAGGGCGGCCGGCGCGTGTTCGACCCGGTCCTCGGAGCGCCCAACAAGGGCCCGACCGGCATCGCCCAGATCTACTGCCCTTCCGTCTGCCCTCAGAAGAACTTGATCGACCACCCCGACTACGAGCGCGTGCTTCCGGCTTCGATCGCGGCCGTGGTCCACGAGATGCTGACCGGGGTCGTGCAGCACGGCACAGGTACGTCCGCCGCGATCTCGGGCGTCGACGTCGCGGGCAAGACCGGGACCACCACCGATTACGCCGACGCGTGGTTCGTGGGCTGGACCCCGCAGCTGACAACCGCGGTGTGGGTCGGCTACCCGAACCGGCTCGTGCCGATGACCACCGCCTACAACGGAGCTCCCGTCGAGGGCGGGACCTACCCCGCGATCATCTGGCATGACTTCATGGTCCAGGCGCTGCAGATCCTCGCGAGCGAGAACCCGCACCAGAGGTCCACGACCAGCGTTCCGACCGACACGACGAGCGCGCCCCCGACGCCGGATTCAGGAGCGAGCTCGAGCACAGGCACGACGCAGACGACCCCGGTTGCGCCGACAGGAGGCGCGACGGGAGGCAACACGGGTGGCGGGGCGACCGGCACTCCCGGCGCGGGCGCCGGGGCCGGAGGCGGCACCGGCGTGACCGGTGGCGGCGGCGGGACGACCGGAGCCGGAGGGGGCGGGGGCGGTGGCGGTGGCACCACCGGAGCCGGAGGGGGCGGGGGCGGTGGCGGTGGCACCACCGGAGCCGGCGGTGGCGGTGGCGGTGGCACCACCGGAGCCGGAGGGGGCGGCGGTGGCACCACTGGAGCCGGCGGGGGCGGAGGCACCACCGGCGCGGGCGGCGGCGGCACCGGCGGTGGCTCGACCTCGGGCGGCGCCGGTATCGGCGGCGGGTAGCGCTATCGCGTCAGCGCCTGCTCGAGTCGCTCTGACCGCGACAGCGCGGGCCGCGACAGGAACCGGCTCTCGAGCGCGGAGAAGCGCCACGGCAACTCGGCGGCCTTCGTGATCCCGATCCGCTTGCTCGCGACCACCTGGACGTCGCGCCACGCTCGCGGCCGAGGAGCGATCACGATCGGCCCCCGGGACAGATCGGAGCCGTTGAGGTCGAAGCCGATCCCCAACGCCTGCGTGAGCTTGCCGGGCCCCGAGCACAGGTCCTCGAGCCGCCCCACCCCCCGCCGGACGCGCATCGCGTCGATCCCGTCGACGGGCTCCAGCGCCCGGATGAGCACCGCGGCTCCCACGCCCTCCGGCTCACACACGGCGTTCAGGCACGCGTGGATCCCGTAGGATCGGTAGAGGTACGCGCGCCCCGGCGGACCGAATAGCACCCGGGTCCGCTCGGTCAGGCCGACGTACGCGTGGGATGCCGGCTCGGAGTGGTGGTAGGCCTCGGTCTCGACGATCACCCCCGTGCTGCCCCCGTGCGAAACCGCGCACCCGATCAGGTCGTGGGCGACGTCGAGGACCGGACGGTCGTAGAAGCCGCGCTTCATCCGAGTGCGGTCCGGGCCCGCTCGAGCTGCTCCCGCACGCGCGGGAGGCTCGTCCCGCCCTGCGAGCGCTTGGTCTCGAGCCAAGCGCCGTCGCGCAGGAGCGCGTAGAACTCGTCGTCGAGCAGCGGCGAATGCTGCTCGAGCTCTGCCGTGGTCAGCTCGGACAGCTGCTTGTGCTGATCGATCGCGGTTCGCACGAGGCCCGCGACGACCCCATGGGCCTCTCGGAACGGCAGGCCGCGGCGCACCAGCAGGTCGGCGACATCGGTCGCGGCGAGCAGCTCGTCCGCGGCCGCTCCGGCCAGCCGATCGCGCCTGAAGTGGATCGTGGACAGCATCCCGTCGGCCGCCTCCAGACACAGCTCGATCGTGTCGGCGGCGTCGAACAGGTGCTCCTTGTCCTCCTGCATGTCCTTGTTGTACGTGAGCGGGAGGCCGTGCATCACGCCGTGGAGCGCGACGAGGTGGGCGGCCACGCGCGGCCCCTTGGCACGAAGCAGCTCGGCCGCGTCAGGGTTCTTCTTCTGCGGCATGATCGAAGACCCCGAGGCCCAGGCATCCGCGACTTCGCAGAAGCCGAACTCCTCGCTCGACCACAGCACGATCTCGGCGCCGAGGCGCGACAGGTGGGTCGCGCAGATGGCGGCGGCCGACAGGTAATCGAGCACGAAGTCGCGGTTCGAGACGGCGTCGATCGAGTTCTCGGCCACCGACTCGAACCCGAGCTCGCGCGCCACGAGGTCGCGGTCGGTGTCGAAGTTGACGCCGGCCAGCGCACCCGCGCCGAGCGGCAGCGCGGACGCGGCGGAAACGACCCCGGCGAACCGGTCGCGGTCGCGGATCAGCATCCAGCAGTATGCGAGCAAGTGGTGGCTCAGATACACGGGCTGGGCGCGCTGCAGGTGGGTGTAGCCGGGCATCGGCCAGTCGAGGTGGGCTTCGGCGAGGTCGGTGAGCGTCCCGGCGAGCCCCGCCGCCCGCTCGGCGGCCCTCGCCGAATGGGCCCGCACGAACATCGCGACGTCGGTCGCGACCTGGTCGTTGCGCGAGCGCGCGGTGTGGAGCTTCCCGCCGACCCGGCCGGCGAGCTCGGTCACGCGCCGCTCGATCGCCATGTGGATGTCCTCGTCGCCGTCGGCGAACGGGAAGCTACCGTCACCGAGCTCTCGCTCGATCTGGGCGAGCGCCTTGTGCAGCTCGTCGCGCTCGGCCTCGGAGATGATTCCCTGCGCCGCGAGCATCGCCGCGTGAGCCCGCGACTGCTGGACGTCATATGGGCCGAGGCGCCAGTCGAACGAGATCGAGTCGTTCAGCGCGCGGAAGGCGGCGTGTTGTGGCTCGGCGAAGCGGGACATGAGGGCGCGGATTATCGGTCGGTAAGGCGCCGCCGTCAGGCGCCGCCGACCGTTCCAAGAACCTCGCGGAGCGACTGCGCCACCCGCTCGACCTGCGACTCGCTCATCTCGGGGAAGAACGGCAACGCGATCGACCGGGCGGCGACGTCCTCGCACACGGGGAACTCGCCCTCGCCGTGCCCGAACCGCTCGCGGTAGTAGCTCATCAGGTGAACCGCCGGGAAGTAAGGCTTGCTCGGGATCCCACGCGCGTGCAGCGCCCGGACGACCGAGTCGCGGTCCGCGTCGTGCGGGAGCTGGACCACGTAGACGAACCAGCCCCGCCGTGTTTGGCTCCCACCCCCCCGGGCGGGGGTCGAATCATCGCACGGCACCTGCACTCCATCGATGTCCGCGAGCGCCTCGCGATAGGCGCCGGCCACCCGGGCGCGGCCGGCGAGGAGATCGTCGAGCCGCTCGAGCTGAGCCAGGCCGAGCGCGCAGGCGATCTCGCCCAAGCGGTAGTTGAAGCCGAGCCGGTCGTGGTCGAGCCAGTCCATGTCGAGCGCGCGGCCCTGGTTTCGCTCGGAGTCGATCCTCTCCTTGATCGCCGCGTCCGAGGTCGTGACCATCCCCCCCTCGCCGGTGGTGATCTGCTTGTTTGCGTAGAAGCCGAACACCGCCTGATGGCCGCGACCGCCGACCGGCACACCGTCGGCGTCGACCGCGCCGAGCGCCTCGCACGCGTCCTCGACGATCGGCAGCCCGAATCGCTCGAACGCGCCGAGGTCGGCGGGGTAACCGAAGATGTCCACCGGCAGGAGCGCGGTCGTGCGGTGGGTGACGGCTGCCGCCGCCGCATCCGGGTCGAGGTTGAACGTGACCGGATCGATGTCGGCGAACACGGGACGGGCGCGCTCGTAGACGATGACGTTGGCGCTCGCCACGAACGAGAACGGGCTCGTGACGACCTCGTCGCCGTCGCTGACGCCGGCCGCTCGCAGCGCCAGGTGCAGGCCGGCGGTCCCGCTCGAGACCGCGCTCGCGCAATCGGCTCCCACCCGGCGGGCGAACTCCTGCTCGAACTCGGCCAGCAGCGGACCGAGCGAGAGGCGCCCCGAGTGGAGCACCTCGAGCACCCGCTCGATCTCGGCCTCGCCGACGACCGGCCGCGCGAGCGGGATTGCCTCGCCGATCCGGCCGGCCACGGTCTCCCTCGAAAGCTCAGTCACGAACCTGTGGCGAAGCGGTCGCGCCGGGCGCCTGCCTGCCCGACACCCCCATCCCGTACTCGAGCGAGTCGACCAGCGCCTCCCAGGACGCCTCGATGACATTCTCCGACACTCCGATCGAGCCCCACACCTGATCCCCGTCGGACGCGTCGAGGAGCACGCGCGTGACCGCGCCGGTGCCCTTGGTCTCGTCCAGGATCCGGACCTTGAAGTTAACGAGGTCGATGTCGCGCAGGTGGGGGTGGATCTCGACGAGCGCATCCCTGAGCGCGCGGTCGAGCGCGTTCACGGGGCCGTTGCCCTCGGCGGTCCGCACGTAACGCTCGGAATTCGGTCCCCGCCCATCCCCGGTCGGGGTCCAGATCTTTATCGTCGCCTCGGTCTCGACTCTGCCGTCGGCGCGCTTCTCGACGATTACGCGCCAGGACTCGAGGATGAACAGCGGCTCGTACTCGCCGGTCTCCTTGCGCAGCAGCAGCTCGAACGACCCGTCCGCCGCTTCGAAGTGGTAGCCACGGTGCTCGAGCTCCTTGACCCGTTCGACCAGCCGGCCCGCCTCCTCGTCGCCGAGCGCGATGCCGGCGGCGCGGGCCCGGGCATGCACCGTGCCCTTTCCCGACAGCTCGGAGATGAGCAGCTCACGGCGATTGCCGATGACGTCCGGGTCGACGTGCTCGAACGTCGCCGGGTCGACGTTGACGCCCGCGACGTGCATGCCGCCCTTGTGGGCGAACGCGTTGCGCCCGACGTACGGCTGGTCGGGGTCAGGCGTGAAGTTCAGCATCTCGTCGAAGAAGTGCGCGGTCTGGGAGAGCGAGGCGAGCTGCTCCTCGCTCACGCACTCGTAGCCGAGCTTCAGCTGGAGGTTCGGGATGATCGTGACGAGGTTCGCGTTCCCGCATCGCTCCCCATAGCCGTTCATCGTCCCCTGCACGTGGACGGCGCCCTGCTCGACGGCCGCCAGCGTGCAGGCGACGCCGCAGCCAGAGTCGTCGTGGCAGTGGATCCCGAGCCGGGCGCCGGTCGGCGCGAGCGCTGCGACGACGTCGGCGACCGCGAGCACGACCTGGTGTGGGAGCGTGCCGCCGTTCGTGTCGCAGCACGTGACCGTGTCGGCACCGGCGTCGGCGGCGGCGCGCACGCAGCAGAGCGCGTACGCCGGGTCATCGGCGAAGCCGTCGAAGAAGTGCTCGGCGTCGTAGATCACGCGCTTGCCCTCCCCCACGAGGAACGCGACCGACTCGGAGATCATCCGCAGGTTCTCCTCGCGGTCGACCTTCACGACCTTCTCGAGGTGCAGGCTCCAGGTCTTGCCGACGATCGTGCACACGGGCGCGCCGGAGCCGGCAAGGGCCCGCAGGCCCGGATCGGCGTCGGCTCGCGTGTCGCGTCGGCGGGTCATCCCGAACGCGGCGACCTGGGCGTGCTGGAACGTCTCCTCGGCCAGCAGGCTGAACAGCTCGAGCTCCTTGGGGTTCGAGCTCGGGAACCCGGCCTCGATCACGTCGATGCCGAGCTCGTCGAGGCGGTGCGCGACTCGCACTTTCTCCTGCGCGGACAGCGACATGCCCTCCCCCTGCATTCCGTCGCGGAGGGTGGTGTCGTAGAGCTCGATGTGAGTCATGTGAGTTTGTCGGTGGCGATCTGATTCATTTAGTTCATCGGCGGCGATCTGATTCATCAATCGTCGGCGGCGCCTTGCGGCGGCGCCTTGGGCGGCGCCTCAGCCGGTCGCGCTTGCGCTCGGGACCTCGACCACGTCGAGCCACTCGGCGTAGCGCGGGTCGCGCCCATGGAGGGCATCGTCGAACACGCGCTGGATCTCGCGCGTGACCGCACCGGGCTCGCCGGAGCCGATCGTGTGGTCGTCGATCTCCCGCACCGGAACGAGCTCAGCCGCCGTGCCGGTGAGAAACACCTCGTCGGCGAGATACAGTTCCGCCCGCGCGACGTCGCGCTCGGCTACTTCGTAGCCGAGGTCGGTCGCGATCTTGATGATCGACTTGCGGCTGATCCCATCGAGAATCCCGGCGGCGTGAGGCGGCGTGACGATCTGGCCGTCGCGCACGCCATAGATGTTCTCGCCCGAGCCCTCGCACACGAACCCGCGCGAATCGAGCAGGATCGCCTCCTGATAGCCGGCCTTCGACGCCTCGATCTTCGCGAGCACGCTGTTGAGGTACTGCCCGGAGGCCTTCGCGTGCGGGATCAGCGCGTCGTGCGGGATCCGCCGCCAGCTCGAGACCTTGGCGCGGATGCCGCTGGCCTTGCCTTCCTCGCCGAGGTAGGCGCCCCACGGCCACGCGGCGATCGAGACCTCGACGGGGGCGTCGAGCGGGTACAGGCCCATCTGGCCGTAGCCACGGAACGCGATCGGGCGGATGTAGCACTCGCGCAGCTCGTTGGCGGTGATCAGCTCGTGCGTCGCCGTGCGGAGCTCCGCCAGCGTGTACGGGATCGGCATGTAGTAGAGCTCGGCCGACTTGAACAGGCGGTCGAGGTGGTCGTGGTGGCGGAAGATCGCCGTTCCCTTGGCGGTCTCGTACGCCCGGATGCCCTCGAACACCCCTGTCCCGTAATGCAGGCCGTGCGTCAGTACGTGAACCTTCGCGTCCTCCCAGGCAACCATTTCACCGTTGTGCCAGATGAGGTCCACTTGTTGCACGCCTGACTCCTATTCGAATTTTCGGCGGCGCCTGACGGCGGCGCCTTAGAGATGGTTCAGGACTGCCTGGGTGGCCTCTGATGTAGTTGCCGTGCCCCCCAGGTCGGGCGTGCGCAGCCCCTCGGCCAGCGCTCGCTCGACGGCCGATTCTATCGCCGCCGCCTGGGCCTCCATGTCGAGTCCGTGGCGCAGCATCATCGCCGCGGAGAGGAACATCGCGAGCGGGTTCGCCGCTCCGGTGCCGGCGATGTCCGGGGCTGATCCGTGCACGGGCTCGAACACGCCGGGGCCGTCGCTGCCGAGCGACGCGCTCGGGAGCATCCCGATCGAGCCGGTCAGCATCGCGGCCTCGTCGCTGAGGATGTCGCCGAACATGTTCTCGGTCAGGATCACCTCGAAGTGGCGCGGCGCTGCGACCAGCCGCATCGCCGCGTTGTCGACGAGGAGGTGCTCGAGCTCGATGTTCGGGAACTCGGCGCGGTGCAGGTCGCGCACGACCTCGCGCCACAGCCGGCTCGTCTCGAGCACGTTGGCCTTGTCGACGCTCGTCACCCGCGACCTGGCGATGTCGAACGCGACCCGGGCGATCCGCTCGATCTCCTCGCGCGTGTAGACGCACTCGTCCGACGCGCGGTCGACGGTCCGGGTCTTCGCGCCGAAGTAGATGCCGCCGGTCAGCTCGCGGACGACGATCAGGTCGGTTCGCTCGATCAGCTCGCGCTTGAGCGGGCTCGCGTCGTACAGCGCCGGCAGTGGCCTGACCGGGCGGAGGTTCGCGAACAGGCCGCAGGCCCTTGCGGAGCCCGAGCAGCCCCTGCTCGGGCCGGGGCTTGTCGGGATCGGTCGTGTCCCACTTCGGGCCGCCGACGGCGGCCAGCAGCACCGCGTCGGACTGGCGGCACGCGCTGAGGGTCTCGTCGGTCAGCGCAATGCCGTGGGCGTCGATCGACGCGCCGCCGAACACGTGCTCCTCGTACTCGAGCTCGACGCCGGCGGCGGCGAGCACCTCGACCGTCGGGGCGATGATCTCGGGACCGATCCCGTCACCGGGGAGAAGGACGACGCGCGGGGCCATGGCAGCCCGGGACGCTACCAACCGCCCGCCGCCGAAGGCCCGCGCCGCGCGGTCATGTTCAGCCGCACGTACTCGAGCGCGAGCGGGTCTCCCGCGCGCTCGAGCACACGGTCGACGAACGACTCGCGCAGTTCGGGCGGGAGCGGATCCAGGTGTCTGACCAGGCATACGGTGTGGATGAACGCGCGCGGGTCCTGCGGCGTGACCGCCTTGGGCTCGAGCCAGCAGCTCACGCGGGTGAACCCCGCGCGCTCGAGTCGCGCACCGGTCTCGGTGTCGGTGGCGTAGTTCCACGGACGCTGCCAGCCGACGAAGTACGGCGCGAACCGCGCCTCCGCGGCGATCTCGTCGGCGAGCGTGCGGAACGCGTCGATGTTGCCCCGCCCCCCGCACTGGGCGACCAGCTGGCCGCCGGGCTCGAGCGTCCGCGCCAGCGCGGCGAACAGCGCGTCGTGATCGTGGATCCAGTGGAAGGTCGCGTTCGAGAAGATCGCGTCGACCCGCTCGGGCAGGTCGAGCTCGACCAGGTCCTGGCACAGAACGGTGGCGCGCTCGCCGAGCGCCTCGCGGGCGTGGGCGACCATCGACGGGGCCACGTCGACCGCGTACACGCGGCCGTGCGGGACCAGGTCGGCCAGCAACGCGGTGACGCGGCCCGACCCGCAGCCGGCGTCGAGCACGACCTCGCCGCCGGTCAGTTCGAGCCGCTCGAGCTGCTCGCGCGCCCAGGCCAGCTGAGGATCGGAGACGCGGTCGTAGGTGGCCGCGTCCCAGTCGCGGGCGAATCGCCCTGGGGGCGATTCGCTTGCGGGTTCGCCTGCGGCTCTGGCGAATCGCCCTGGGGGCGATTCGCTTGCGGGTTCGCCTGCGGCTCTGGCGAATCGCCCTGGGGGCGATTCGCTTGCGGGTTCGCCTGCGGCGAACCCGGCGGCGAACCCGGGGTCGCCGGTCATAGCGCAGTGGTGTTCGGACCCGCCCACTCTCCGGGACGCTCGCGCTCGCGCTCGTACGACGCGATCGCCTCATCCTGCTCGAGCGTCAGCCCGATGTCGTCGAGGCCGTTCAGGAGCCGGTGCTTGATGTCGGGATCGATTTCGAAGCCGGCTGTCCCGCCGGGCCAGCGCACCTCCTGGGCCGCGAGATCGACCTGCGCCTGGCCGGCGTCGGCGATCGAGGCGCACGCGTCCGGGCTCAGCACGACCGGCAGCAGCCCGATCTTCGTGCAGTTCGAGCGGAAGATGTCGGCGAAGCTGGGCGCGATGATCGCCTGAAAACCGTAGTCCTCGAGCGCCCACGGGGCGTGCTCGCGGCTCGACCCGCAGCCGAAGTTGCGCCCGGCGACGAGGATCGGGTTGCTCGGCAGGTCCCACCCCGGCTGCTTGGCCCAGTCGAAGAACAGGAACTCGCCAAAGCCGGTCCGCTCGACCCGCTTGAGGAACTGCTTGGGGATGATCTGGTCGGTGTCGACGTCGTCCCGGTTCAGCACCGACACGGGCCCCGTGATCGTCTCGATCGCTCTCATCGTCCGTGGGTGAGCGGGGTGGCCGGGGCCCAGGTTCGGATGTCCACGAACCGACCCTCGATCGCGGCCGCGGCCGCCATCTCGGGCGAGGCGAGATGCGAGCGCGCTCCCCGCCCCTGGCGCCCTTCGAAGTTGCGGTTCGAGGTGGATGCCACGCGCTCGCCTGGCGTCGCGATGTCCGGGTTCATCCCCAGGCACATCGAGCACCCGGCCCCGCGCCAGTCGAACCCCGCGGCACGGAACACGTCATCGAGTCCTTCCTGCTCGGCCTGCGCCTTGACCTGATAGGAGCCGGGGACGACCATCGCGTAGACCCCGTCGGCGACCTTGCGGCCGGCGACGACCGCGGCCGCCGCGCGTAGGTCGCCGATCCGCGAGTTCGTGCACGAGCCGATGAACACGCGGTCGAGCTTTATCTCCTCGATCGGCGTTCCCGGCTCGAGCGCCATGTACTCGAGTGCGCGCTCGTCCTGGTCGGAGTGCGGTTCGGGCACCACACCGGTGACCGGCGAAACCATCGCCGGCGTCGTCCCCCACGTCACCATCGGGCTGACCGCGGAAGCGTCGACCTCGACCTGCTTGTCGAACTGTGCGCCCTCGTCGGTATAGAGATCGCGCCACGCGTCCGGGACCGAGTCCGGCGCCGCCGCCCGGCCGATCACCCACGCGAACGTGGTGTCGTCGGGAGCGACCATGCCGGCGCGCCCGCCCCCCTCGATCGTCATGTTGCAGACGGTCATGCGGCCCTCCATCGAGAGGGACTCGATCGCAGGGCCGGCGTACTCGACGACGTGGCCGGCCGCGCCGTCGACGCCCATCTGGCCGATCGTGGCCAGGATCAGGTCCTTGGCGGTGACGCCGTAGCCGAGCGAGCCCGTGTAGAGGATCCGCATCGACTTCGGCTTTGACTGCACGAGGCACTGGGTGGCGAGGACGTGCTCGACCTCGCTCGTCCCGATCCCGAACGCGAGCGCGCCGAACGCCCCGTGTGTGGCGGTGTGGGAGTCGCCGCAGACGATCGTCATCCCCGGCTGGGTCACGCCGAGCTCGGGCCCGATCACGTGCACGATCCCCTGGCGAACGGAGCCCAGGGAGAACAGCGGTATGCCGAACTCGTCGCAGTTGCGCTCGAGCGTCTCCACCTGCACGCGCGAGAGCTCGTCGCGAATCCGCGCGGCTACAGGCGTGCCGTCGGTCGGGACGTTGTGATCAGCGGTCGCCAGCGTGCGGTCGGGCCGGCGCACCTTGCGACCGGCGAGCCGCAGCCCGTCGAACGCCTGCGGACTGGTGACCTCGTGCACCAGATGCAGGTCGATGTAGATGAGATTGGCCCCCGCCCCATCCATCAAGTGCGCATCCCAGATCTTGTCGAACAGCGTCTTTGGCATTGGATCGTCCTCTAGCTCCTTCGCAAGCCGGCGCTCAGCACCGCGAGCACGACGGCCTGCGCTTGTCCTGGGTTCTCGAAATGGTGGGGAAGGTCCGCGTCGAACGTGACGCAATCACCCTCATGAAGCTCGTGGCCGGCACCGTCGATCAGTAGCACGACCGTGCCGGACTCGACCAGCGCGGTCTCGCGGCTGCCCGGCTCGTGCATCGGCGGGTCGCCGGGTCCGCCGGTCACCGCGCCGGGAGCGAGCGTGTGGCGCGAGAGCTCGGCCCGCTGGCCGGGCAGCGGCGGCGTGAGGATCTCGTAGCTGTGGCCGGCGACCGGGTGCGGGCCTTGCCGGCGCTCGTTCCGCCGGACGACGATGACCGCTCCCTGCTCGTCGAGCCTGAGCAGCTGCGAGAGCCGCAGCTCGAGACCGGCGGCAATCCGCTTGGCGACCTGAAGCGTGGGACTGGTTTCGCCGCGCTCGACCTGCGAGAGCATCGGCGCGCTCACCCCCGAGCGCTCGGCCAGGTCGCGCAGGGACAGGTCCATCGCCTCGCGCAGCGCCCGGACCCGTGGCCCGAGACTGCCGTTGGTGGCCGCGGTGGATGACATACGAGCGTACGTTATCACGTACGCAGCGCGCCCGCTAGCCTCATCCGTCATGCGCTCAAGACCCGACGTGCTGGTGCTCGGCGGCGGTGGCGTCCTCGGCGAGGCCTGGATGATGGGAGTCCTGGCCGGAATCGAGGACGGCACCGGCTTCGACTTGCGCGATTGCGACTACTACGTCGGCACGTCCGCCGGCTCGATCGTCGCGGCCCATCTCGTCGCCGGCCAGCCTCCACGTCGCCCGTCGACGATCGGGACCGACCTCGACGCGCCGAGCACTCCGAGGCCGGCAGACGGCCTGGCCGCCGCGGGCCTGGCGGCGGCACGCCGTGCCGGCGCCTGGGCGTTTGCCGCCGGGGCCACGTTCGCGCCGATGGCGCTGGGCCTGGCCGCTCCGGGCGGCGCCGTCGTGCGGGCGGCGATGCTCAGGCGACTTCCACGCCCGACGGACACGCTAGGTGGCCTCCGTCAGACGCTCGAACGGCTCGAGCCGAGATTCGACGGCCGCCTGCGCGTCGCCGCGGTCGACCGTCGCAACGGCCGGCGGGTCGTGTTCGGCAGCCCCGGCGCGCCGCGCGCCGGCGTGGCCGAGGCCGTGGCCGCCTCCTGCACCGTGCCGTGGCTGTTCGCGCCGGTCACGATCGGCGGCCGCGAGTACGTCGACGGCGGCGTTTGGAGCCCCACCAACCTCGACGCCGCGCCCGCCGGCCGCGACACCCACGTGCTGTGCCTGAATCCGACCGCCAGCATTCCCGGCTCGAGCGGCGCTCTCGCGGTGGTTCGCAGGGTCTCGCGCACCGCCGTCTCACTCGAGTCGCTGACGCTGCAGCGCCGCGGGGCCGCGGTCCGGATGCTCGCTCCGAACGACGAGTGCGCCGAGACGATGGGAACGAACTTCATGGACCGCAAGCCCAGCGGGCGCGTGCTCGCCGCCGGCTACCGGCAGGGACTCCAGTTCGTCACGGGGTCCGCACGGGTGACCGCGACAGCGCAACGGCCGTCGCTTCCTCGGCCTCAGCCGTAACCCCGCGGCGCCGGATCGCGTTCGAGAGCGCCCGGACGTACGCGCGGGCCGCGGCCTCGAGGATGTCGGTCGAGACGCCCTGGCCCGACCCGGTGACTCCGCCCACCTCGAGCACCACAGAGGTCTCGCCGAGTGCGTCCTGCCCGCCGGTCACCGCATCGACGCGGAACTCCCGCAGGCGCGCGTCGCTGCCCGTGGCGGCGTTGATCGCACGGAAGATCGCGTCGACCGGGCCGTCGCCGGTGAACGAGCCGGTGACCTCGTCACCGTCGGGCGTCCGAATGCCGACCGTCGCGTGCGGGGGCCGGCGCGTCGATGCCTCGACGTCGAACCACTCGAGTTGGTAGCCAGCGATCTCCTCACGCAGCTCGTCGGTGACGAGCGCCTCGAGATCCATCGCGGTCACATGCTTCTTCTTGTCCGCGATCTCCTTGAAGCGCCTGAACGCGGTGTTCAGACCCTGGCCGGAGAGCTCGAACCCCAGGTCGGCGAGCGTCTGCTGCAGCGCGTGGCGGCCTGAGTGCTTGCCGAGCACGATCGAGTTGGCCTCGAGCCCGACCGTCGTGGCGTCCATGATCTCGTACGTCGTCCGCTCCTTCAGCACCCCGTCCTGGTGGATGCCGGACTCGTGCGCGAACGCGTTTCGGCCGACCACCGCCTTGTTGGGCGGCACCGCGTATCCGGTCAGCCGGGACACCATTCGCGAGGTGCGGGCGATTTCCCGGGTGGCGATGCCGGAGTGGAGCCCGATGTCCGCCGAGCGCGTGTGGAGCAGCATCACGATCTCCTCGAGCGACGCGTTGCCGGCGCGCTCGCCGATCCCGTTGATCGCGCACTCGACCTGGCGAGCGCCGGCGAGCAGCCCCGCGAACGAGTTCGCGACCGCCAGGCCCAGATCGTCGTGGCAGTGGACCGACAGCACGACGTCGTTGAGGTCCGGGACAAGCTTGTACAGCCGCTTCAGGTACTCCGTGTACTCGTGCGGCATCGTGTATCCGACGGTGTCGGGGATGTTGATCGTGGTCGCGCCTTCGTCGATCGCGATCTGACACACCTCCGCGGTGAACTCGATGTCGGCACGGGTCGCGTCCATCGGCGAGAACTCGACGTCGTCGACGTACTGCTTGGCCTGCGCGACCGCCGCGCGGGCCTGGCCCTTGACGTCGTCGCGCGTGGTCTGGAGCTGGTGCTCGATGTGGATGTCCGAGGTCGAGATGAACGTATGAATTCGGGCCCCACCCGCCCCCCGCGCGTCCTTGACCGCGTTCCAGGCGGCATCGATGTCGGCCACGTGGGTTCGCGCCAGTCCCGCGATCACGGGTGGGTGGGCGGGGTCGAAATCTGCGCGCGCAATCGCCTGCACCGCCTCGAAGTCGCCCGGCGAGGTGATGGGGAAGCCCGCCTCGATCACGTCGACGCCCAGGCGCGCGAGCTGATGGGCGATCTCCAGCTTCTCCTGCGTGTTCAGTGAGATGCCGGGGGACTGCTCCCCGTCACGCAGCGTCGTGTCGAAGATCAGTACTTTCGAATTGTCGGCGGCGCCTGACGGCGGCGCCTTGCGGCTTGGGTCACTTGGCTTGGGCATTGTCGCTCCTCGATGTCTCGAACTCGGTTTCTTCTCGGTGCTGGTTTCGCGGCTACGTGCGGCCGCCCACGCGCTATTCCCCCCGAGGGGGGAGGAGAAGAAGTCGGAGGTCGAGGCGAAACGCCATGCGCGACTAAGCGTACCAAGCCTGGAATCTGTCGGCGGTTGCCGCCTTTAGTGGGAATCTGTCGGCGGTTGCCGCCTTAGTGGGAATCTGTCGGCGGTTGCCGCCTTAGTGGGAATCTGTCGGCGGTTGCCGCCTTAGTGGGGATTTGTCGGCGGTGGCCGCCTTAGGTGGGTTCGGCATGATCTCCACGATGCGAGCGCTGTCGCTGATCGTCAACCCCGTCGCCGGCGGGGGCCGCCCGGCCCGGGCGTTGCCCGCTGTCGAGTCGGCGCTGCGAGCGCTGGGGCTCGAGTTCCGCTTCGAGTACACGAAGAGCCTCGAGCATGCCCGCGAGCTTGCCCTCGCCGCTGCGGCGAACGACGAGGTCGCCGTCGCGTTCGGCGGCGACGGGTTGATCGGCGCGGTCGCGGGAGCGCTCAAGTACTCGCACGGCGTCGTCGGCATGCTGCCGGGCGGGCGCGGCAACGACCTCTGCCGGGTCCTCGGGATCCCGCTCAAGCCTGTCGCCGCGTGCTCCGTCCTGGCGTCCGGCGTCGTCCGCGAGTTCGACCTCGGACAGGCGGGTGATCGCACGTTCGCGGGGATCGCGAGCTGCGGCTTCGATTCGGTCGCCAACCAGATCGCGAATGACACCCGCGCGCTGCGCGGTAGCCTCGTGTACGCATATGCGCTGGTGCGGGCGCTGCCGAGCTGGAAGGCGGCCGGCTTCCAGGTGACGCTCGACGGCGGCGAGACGTGCGAGTTTACGGGCTATTCGGTCGCCGCGGCAAACTCGAAGACGTTCGGCGGGGGCATGCGTCTCGCGCCGGATGCCTCCCTCCAGGACGGATTGCTCGACGTGGTGATGATCGAGAACATGCCAAGGCTCCGCTACCTAGGACTCGCGCCGACCGTGTTCTTCGGCCGGCACGTGCGCCGGCGCGCCGTGCGCGTTGTCCGCACGCGCGAGCTCCACATCAGCGCGACGCGGCCGTTCACGCTGTTCGCCGACGGGGACCCGGTCGCCGAGCTCCCCGTCACCGTGCGCGTGCTGCCGGCGGCGGTCCGGATGATCGTGCCGCGATGACGCTGCTCGGCCCCAAGATCGCCGCGGCGCGCGCCGTCGGAGAGCTCGCGCGCCGCGCCGGCCGCGGCGGCGGAACCAGCCTCCCCGGCAAGGTGCTGATGCGACTCGAGCCCGGCGCGATCTCCGAGCTGTCCGCGCGGCTGCCTCGCGGGTCGGTCGTGATCTCGGCCACCAACGGCAAGACGACGACCGCGGCGATGGTGGCGTCCGTGCTCGCGCGTGCGGGTGTACCGGTCGTCCACAACCGGGCGGGCGCGAACATGGCCGGCGGCGTGGCTTCGACGCTGCTGGCCGCCGCGCGCAGCGGGGGACGGATCGACGGAGAGCTCGGGCTGTTCGAGATCGACGAGTTCTGGCTCGACCGGATCACGCCACAGCTCAAGCCGTGCGGGGTGCTGCTCGGCAATCTGTTTCGCGATCAGCTCGACCGGTACGGCGAGCTCGAGACGATCGCCGACCGCTGGGCCGCGGTGGCGTCGTCGACCGGGCGCGACGCCCGGCTCGTGCTGAACGCGGACGACCCGCTGATCGCCGATCTCGGGCGCGACGCGCCGAACGTCACGTACTTCGGAGTCGAGGACCCGTCGGTCGCTACCCCCGAGATGCAGCACGCCTCTGACTCCAAGCACTGCCGCAGGTGCGGCCACGCCTACGAATACGAGGCGATCTACCTCGGCCATCTCGGCCGCTACCGCTGCCCCTCGTGCGGGCAGGAGCGGCCGGCGCCATCGGTCGCGGCCGAGCGAATCACGCTCGACGGCACCCGCCGCGCCGCGTTCGAGCTGACGACGCCGCTCGGCACCGCGAGCGTCGAGTTGCCGCTGCCCGGGCTCTACAACGTCTACAACGCGCTCGGCGCGGCCGCGCTCTGCCTTGGCCTGGACGTTCCGCTCGACGTGGTCGCAGCCGGGCTGCGGGACGTGCGGGCGGCGTTCGGTCGCGCCGAGCGGATCTCGATCGGCGAGGTCGAGCTCCAGGTCCTGTTGGTCAAGAACCCGGCGGGAGCGAACGAGATCCTGCGCACGCTCGTGCTCGAGCACGAGGAGCTCGACCTGCTGGCGATCCTCAACGACCGCACCGCGGACGGGCGCGACGTCTCCTGGGTGTGGGACGCCGACTACGAGATGCTCGTTGGACGCGTGCGGCGCGTCACCTGCGCCGGCACCCGCGCCGCCGAGCTCGCGGTACGCCTGAAGTACGCCGGGGTGCCCGCCGACCGCCTGCACGTCACGCCCGCACTCGCCCCGGCGCTCGACGAGGCGCTAGCCGAGGTGGAAATAGGGCCCCGCCCACCCCGCCCACCCCGCCCACCCCGGCTGTACGTCCTGCCCACGTACACGGCTCTGCTCGAGCTGCGCCGGGAGCTGGCCGATCGCGGGCACGTGCTCCAGTTCTGGGAGCCTGAGGCGGTCGGTCGCACATGAGCGTGATCTGGCACGACCTTGAGTGCGGCGCGTACTCGGAGGACCTGCCGCTGTGGCGCTCGCTCGCCGCCGAGCACGGCGACCCCGTGCTCGACGTCGGCGCCGGCACGGGCCGAGTGGCCTTGAGTCTCGCCCGGGCGGGCTACCGCGTCACGGCGCTTGATCGAGATCCGGAGCTGCTCTCCGAGCTCGCTCGCCGCGCGGCCAGCGGCGACGGCCTGGACTTGGGAAGTAACTCGGAAATAGTCCGAGTTTCTTCCCAACCCCTCGTCACGACGGTCGTGGCCGACGCGCGCGAGTTCGAACTGCCCAACCGCTATCCGCTCTGCATCGTCCCGATGCAGACGATCCAGCTGCTCGGAGGCGCCGGCGGTCGCGCCGCGTTCCTGCGCTGCGCGCTGCGCCAGCTTCGCGCCGGAGGGGTGCTCGCGGTGGCGATCGTCGAAGCGCTCGAGCTGTACGAGGTGGTCGACGGTTTCCCGTCGCCGCTGCCCGATATCCGCGAAGAAGACGGCGTCGTGTACTCGAGCCAGCCGGTGGCGGTCCGCGCCGATCCCGGCGGGTTCGTGCTCGAGCGGCGCCGGGAGACGGTCGCGGTGGCGGGCGAGCGCACGGTCGAACGCGACCTGATCCGCCTCGATCGCCTGACCGCCCGCGGGCTCGAGCGCGAGGGGCGCGCCGCCGGGTTCATCGGCCACGAGCGGGCGCGGGTGCGGGAGACCGCGGACTTCGTCGGGAGCGAGGTGGTGATCCTGCATGCCCCCCGCGAGTAGCGACGGGGTCCTGCGCGCATGCGCGCTGTACCCGGACCTGATGAACATCTACGCGGACCGCGGCAACCTGCTCGTGCTCGAGCAGCGCTGCCGCTGGCGAGGGATCGCGTTCGAGCTTCGTGCGAGCGGTCTCGGCGAGCCGCTCGACCCCGACGGCGCCGATCTCTACTACCTCGGCGGCGGGCAGGACCGCGACCAGCAGCTGTGCGCGCTCGACCTGGCGCAGGTCAAGCGCGACGCGCTCCACGAGGCGGCCGGTCGCGGAGCGGTGATCCTCGCCGTGTGCGGCGGCTACCAGCTGCTCGGGCATTCCTACCAGCTCGGGGAGCTGACCCTGCCCGGCGCGGGGCTGGTCGATCTCGTGACGGTCCGGTCCGACGAGCCGCGGCTGATCGGCAACGTCGCGATCGAGGTCGAGCTCGACGCCGGTACCCGCCGGGTCCTGGCGGGGTTCGAGAATCATGGCGGGCGGACCCACCTCGGCCCGAGCGCCGAGCCGCTCGGCCGGGTGCTGAAGGGGTACGGCAACAACGGCGTCGACGGCTACGAAGGCGTGCGGCGGGGCAGCGTGATCGGCACCTACCTGCACGGTCCGCTGCTGCCCAAGAACGCGTGGTTCGCCGACTGGCTGATCGAGGCCGCGCTCGGCCTCGATCAGCCGCTCGAGCCGCTCGACGACCGGCTCGAGACCGACGCCCACGCGGACGCCCGCCACGCGGCGGGAGTGTGAGACTCTGCGGGTTATGTCGCGAGCGGCATGGTTCAAGGGCTCGATCGGGTCCGTCGTCGCTGGGGGGATCGCGGCGATCGGGCTCGCGGCGTGCGGGGCCGGTTCGCACTCGGCGACCGCGGCGACGCCGGCCACGGTCACCGTCACATCCACGACGACCACCACCACGACCGCGACGACCACGACGACGATCTCGTTGCCGGGCGCGGGCCGGCCGCCGGTCACGATCGGAGACGAGAACACGCCCGAGCAGTTCCTGCTTGGCCAGCTGTACTACCAGGCGCTCCGCGCCCAGGGCTTCAACGTCTCGCTCAACCAGAGCATCGGTCCGACCGAGGTGATCCAGCAGGCGCTCGCGAACGGGCAGCTCGCAATGTACCCGGAGTACCTCGACACCTGGGACACGACCGTCGCCGGAATCCAGGACCCGTTCCGGACCCGCAGGGACGCATACCTCGCGGGCCAGCGCTACGCGCTGGAACACGGCCTCGCGCTGCTCAGCCCGACCCCGTTCAGCGACACCAACGCGATCGCGGTCACGTTCGACTACGCGGTCCAAAACGATCTGCAGTCGATCTCGGACCTGGTCAAGGTCGCGCCCCAGCTGACGCTCGGCGGCCCGCCCCAGTTCCAGCAGAGCGCGACGGGGCTGCCGGCGCTCCAGACCACCTACGGCATCGTTCCGTCGGCGTTCAAGGCGCTCGAGCTCGGGGCGCAGTATCAGGCGCTCGACCAGGGGACCGTGCAGGCGGCCGTCGTCGACACGACCGACCCGCAGCTGCTCAGCGACAGCTACCCGCTGCTGCGCGACCCCGAGAACATCTTCGGGTGGGGCAACGTGGTTCCGGTCGCGTCGGTGCGGGCACTCGACGCCGAGGGGCCGGCGTTCGAGGCCACGATCAACCACGTGAGCTCGCTGCTCACGTTGCCGGCGATGCGCGAGCTGAACGCAGCCGTGGTGCAGGACGGCCAGGATCCCGCGACGGTCGCGACACAGTTCCTCCAGCAGGAGGGTTTGCTGCCGCAGCCGCCCACCGGCGGTTAGGGCCTCACAACTTCAGTCGCGGGCCCTCAGGGACCCTTAGCCGCTCGAGCCGAAGCCGCCGGCGCCGCGCTCGGTCAGCGCAAGCTCCTCGACCTCCACGACCTCGCGGGTCTCGACGCGGACGAGCACGAGCTGGGCGATCCGTTCGCCGTGCGCCACCGTGAACGGCGCGTCGCGGTCGGTGTTCAGCAGCAGCACCCGGATCTCGCCTCGGTAGCCCGAGTCGATCAGACCGGGGGCGTTCACGAGCGCGATCCCGTGCTTGCCCGCGAGCCCCGACCGCGGGAGCACGAGGCCGGCCCGGCCCGCGGGGATCTCGACCGCGATCCCGGTGCCGATCGACACGCGCTGTCCGGGAGCGAGCACCGCTTCGTCGAGCGCGTACAGGTCGAGGCCCGCGTCGCCGGGATACGCACGGGTCGGCAGCAGCGCGCGGCCGTTGAGCCGCCGGACCTGGAGACGCTCGGGAGCCGGGTCCGCGCTGCTCACGCGGACGGGCGGCTGAGCGCGAACCCCTGGTAGCGCGCGGCCACGGCCGCGGGCAGCCGGGCGAGCACGCGGACGCCGTCGGGCGTGTCCTCGCGCTCCAGATCGCCGGCGATCTCGTGCAGCTCCGCCAGACGCGCACCGGCGTCGTAGGGGATCAGGAGCTCGACGTCCTGGAGCGTGCGGGCGAATTCCTCCTCGATCCGCTGCTCGAGCGTGGCGAGCCCTTCGCCGGTGACCGCTGAGATCAGCACCGCGTGCGGATGCCGGCGCTCGAGCTCCGTGCGCCGCTCGGCGTCGATCCCGTCGGCCTTGGCGAGCACGAGGATCTGGGGCACCCCGTCGGCGCCGATCTCGAGCAGGACGTCCTCGACGGCGCGCGTCATCGCGACCAGCTCCTCCTCCGGAACCGAGGCGTCGACGACGTGCAGGATCAGATCCGCGACGCGCGTCTCCTCGAGCGTCGCGCCGAACGCCTCGACGAGCTGATGGGGAAGCTTGCGGATGAAGCCGACGGTGTCGGTCACGAGATAGTCCCGGCCCCCGGTGCGCAGCAACCGGGTCGTCGGATCGAGCGTCTCGAACAGGCTGTCGCGCACGCCGACGTCCGAGCCGGTGAGCGCGTTCAAGAGCGTCGACTTCCCCGCGTTCGTGTAGCCGGCGAGCGCCACCGACGGCAGGTGCGCGCGCTCGCGCTCGGCGCGCATCACCGAGCGGTTCGAGCGAACGTGGCCGAGCTTGCGCTTCAGCGCCGAGATCCGGTCGCGCGCGAGCCGGCGGTCGGTCTCGATCTGCGTCTCGCCCGGTCCGCGGGTGCCGATGCCGCCGTCGATGCGCCCCGCGCCCAGGCGCTCCAGGTGCGACCACAGCCCGCGCATCCGGGCGAGGTTGTACTCGAGCTGCGCGAGCTCGACCTGGAGCTTGCCCTCGGCGCTGTGCGCGTGCGAGGCGAAGATGTCGAGGATGATCGCGGTGCGGTCGATCACCGGCATCCCGAGCGCCGACTCGAGGTTCCGTTCCTGCCGCGGGGAGAGCTCGTCGTCGAACGCGACGAGGTTGGCGTCCGAGGCCGCAATCTGGGCCTTGAGCTCATCGAGCTTGCCCTTCCCGAGATAGGTGTTGGGGTGCGGCTGATCGAGCCGCTGGATCAGCTCGCCGACACCGGCGACCCCGGCCGTCTTGAGTAACTCACGAAGCTCGGAGAGCTGTTCATCGCCGCCGTCGGGCACGACCGCAACCAGAAACGCGCGCTGGCGAGCGCGACCCGTCGGGCGCTGCCCGTTGAGCGCCGAGCCCGGTCCCTGGCTGTGGGCTTGACGGTTCTCCACAAAGACTGATGGTAGCTGCGGCCCCTCAACCATAATGGTCCGCGACTGAGTAAGTGGCGAGGGCCGTTAGAGCCGCCGGATCCGCTCTACCGCCTCGAGCAGTCGCTCGTCGGGCGTGGTGAGCGAGATCCTGAAGTACCCCTCGCCGCTCGCGCCGTAGGCGCCGCCGGGAGAGATCACGACCGCCGCCTGCTCGAGCACGTGCTCGCAGTACGCCGCGGAGGAGTCGAAGCCCGGCGGCACCGGCGCCCAGATGTAGATCGTCCCCTTCGGCGCAGTCACCTCGACCCCCGCCTGGGCCAGCGCGTCGCACACGAGATCGCGGCGGCGCCGATACAGCTCGTTCATCGCCTTGACCTCGGCGTCGATCTCCGGGGCGAGCGCGGCCGCGCCGGCGAGCTGAACCGCCTCGAACAGGCCCGAGTCGATGTTCGACTTGAGATGCCAGTACGTGTCGATCGCCTCCGCGTTACCGACGATCGCGGCGCACCGCCAGCCCGTCATGTTGTAGCCCTTGGACAGCGAGAAGACCTCGACGCCGACCTCCTTGGCTCCCGGCGTCTGCAAGAACGACGGGGCCACGTAGCCGTCGAACGTCACCTCGCTGTACGCGTTGTCGTGGACGGCGAGGATCTCGTGGCGACGGGCGAACGACACCATCTGTTCGAACAGGCCGTCCGGAACGATCGCGCCGGTCGGGTTGTTGGGATAGTTGAGGAACATCAGCCGCGCCCGCTCGAGGTCCTCGGGCGAGACCGCGTCGAGGTTGGGAGCGAACTGGCGCTCGGGCAACAGCGGCAGCAGCACGGGCCTGCCGCCGGCGAGCAGCGGGCCGCCCGTGTACACCGGGTAGCCCGGGTCGGACGCGAGCGCGACGTCTCCGGCGTCCAGAAACGCCAGGTTCAAGTTGAAGATGCACTCCTTCGCGCCGATCGCGGCCATCACCTCGGTCTCCGGGTCAAGCTCAACTTCGAAGCGTCGCTCATAGAACGCGGCCACGGCTTCGCGGAACTCCTGCCGGCCCCGGTTCGAGGGGTAGGTGTGGGTGCTCGGATCCGCCACGGCGCGCTGTGCGGCAGCCACGATTTGGGGGTACGTCGGCGTGTCGGGATCGCCGATGCCGAGGCTGATCACGTCGACCCCGGCCGCCCGCTTGGCGCGAACCTTGCGTTCGAGCTCGGCGAACAGGTACGGGGGGATCAGGTCGAGACGGCTACTGCGTCGCATGCAACTCCTCTAGGAACTCCTCGGCGAGCGTGCCGCGGTAGACCGGGACCGCCCAGCCCGAGAGCTTGATTTCAAGATCGTCCCCTACCTCGACGCCGAGCTCGCCGCCGTCGAGCACCACCGTGACCGGTGAGCTGCCGCCGTCCACGACGTAGGCGACGGCGGCTCCGGTGGCGCCGGTGCCGCTCGCCGACGTCTCCCCGACGCCACGCTCGAATATCCGCGCGCGAATCCGGCCCGGCTCGAGCTCCGCGAACCAGGAGACGTTCGTGCGGTTGGGGAACAGCTCGTGATGCTCGATCCCAGGGCCGATCGCCGGCAGGTCGAGCGACCGGAGCTCCGCCTCGTCCCCGACCCGGATCGCGCACTGCGGGTTGCCGACCTGAACGTGCTGGAAGCGCCAGGTCCGCCCCGCCGCGGCCAGCTCGCCGCGGCCGTCCTCGGCGCCCGCCGGGTACGCGGCGCTTCGGAGCCGGGCGGGGCCCATATCAACCGTGCACTCGGTCTTCGAGGTGATCAGCGGCCGGATGTCGCCCGCCGTGGTCTGGATCAGGAACGAGTCGGCGTCGGTCCATTCGTGCCGGCGCAGGTACATGATCGCCTCGCGGGCCCCGTTTCCGGACAGCTCGGCTTCGGACCCGTCCGGGTTGAAAATCCGCAGCCGGGCCACGTAGCCGGACTCCTCGGGCGCCGACAGGAGCAGGATCCCGTCGGCCGACACGCCGGTGTGCGAGGCGCATATCGCCTGGATCCGCGCTGAGGTCAGCTCGAACGGGAGGTGTGCCGCCTCCACGATCACGTAGTCGTTGCCGAGCGCGTGCCACTTCTCGAACTCCACCGGGCGGCAGTGTATGTGTACCGTCGCGCGCGCAATGCTCGGGCGGCTGCAAGCATGGGCCGCGCGCCGGCCGTCGCTTTCGCTGTGGCTGCTCGGCGCGGTGGTGCTCGTCTCATCGGTGGCGCGACTCGCGTGGATCGCGGAGCCGTGTCGCGCTCCGTGCCGCTCGCCGACCGACCACACCCTGATCTTCGACGAGGATTACTACGTCAACGCGGCGCGCGTGATCGCCGGGATCCAGCCGCCGACCGGTGCGCCGTACGCGAGCGCGCCACTCGGCGACGACCCCAACTCCGAGCATCCGCAACTGGCCAAGCTGATCATCGCGGGCGGGATGGAGCTGTTCGGAGACGGCCCGATCGCGTGGCGCCTGCCGAGCGTGCTGCTCGGAACCGTGGCGATCCTGGGGATGTTCGCGCTCGTCCGAGCGGCGGGCGGTGCCCGCTGGACGGCGCTGGGGGCGGCGGCGCTGATGGCCGCCGACAACCTGTTGCTCGTTCACAGCCGAATCGGCACCCTCGACATCTACGCGACCGCGGCGATGATCTGGGGGGCGGCGCTGTACCTCCGCGGCCGGCCGTTGTGGGCGGGGGTGATCGTCGGCATCGGGGCGTGCGCGAAGGAGGTGACGCCGTATGTGCTGTTCGCGCTGGCCGTGCTCGAACTGCTCCGCTGGCTTGCTCGAAGGGCGGGCGCGCGAGCCGCCGTGCGCCGAATGGGGGTTTGCGTGGTGGCGTCCGCCGCGACGTTCATCGCGCTGCTCGCCGTGCTCGACCGGATCGCGCCGCCGTGGAACCCGCAAACCGGGAAGCTCGTGCCCGACGACCCGTTCGGCGAGGTCTCGCGCATCCTCACCTACGCCGCGAACCAGACGAGCCCGCATGGACCGACCGGGATCGCGTCATATCCGTGGGACTGGCTGGTCGACATCAAGCCAATCACCTACCTCCGGATCAACCCCTCTCACCCGACTCCCCAGCTCAACCAGATCGGGCCGGCCGTGCATTTCCTCGGGATGATCAGCCCTCCGATCCTGCTGCTCGCGCTGCCCTCGATGGTGTTCGCGGCTCGCGGCGTGACCTGGACGAGGTACAGGCCCGCCGACGAGGTTGGGATCCTCGGCCTCGCCTGGTTCATCGGCACGTTCGTTCCGTTCGTGCTGACCACCCTGATCGAGAGCCGAACGAGCTACCTCTACTACATGGTGATCGTGATGCCGGGGATCTACATGGCCGTGGCCGACCTGATCGGGCGGATCGGTCCCGGCCGGATCCTCTGCATCGCGTGGATGGCCGCCGTGGTGGCGGCGGTGGTCGTGATGTACCCGTTCACCCCGCTGCCATGAGCCGCCGCGTATCGGGTGCATCGGCGTTGCTCGCCTCACGGAGCGGCTCCACGAGCTCGAGAACGGTTCCGCTCAGTCGACCGTGCCCGACCACAGCGCGACGACTCGAGCGGCGGTCTGCGCCGCCGAGAGGCCGGTCGTGTCGAGGATGTGTGCACCCGCGAGCTTGCGCATCCACGTCAGCTGGCGGCGGGCGTAGTTGCGGGTCCGGCGCTTCATCGACTCGACGTCGCCGGCGAGCAGCTCCTCGAAGCCGAGCGCCTTGCGCGCGGTGGCCGACGCGCCGCCGGCGTACGCGCGGCGGACCTCGCCCTGCGCGCCGGCGGCGATCATCGCGTCGACACGCGCGTCGATCCGGTCGTATAGCTCGTGGCGCTCGAGCACGAGCCCGATCAGAAGCGTGCTGTGTCGGACGGCGCCGGTCCACAGCTCCGATTCGCCGGTCTGGCGGTCGAGCTCCCCGGCGTCGAGCAGCTCGAGCGCGCGAACGATCCGCTGGCGGTCGGCGGGCTCGATCTCGGCCGCGGCCCACGGCGCCCGCTCGCGCAACACGCCGTGGAGCGCGGGAGCCCCGCGACGCTCGAGCTCGGCGACCCAGCGCTGCCGCGCCCCCTCGGGCGGCGGCGGGCGCAGGCTCAGCTCCGCGAGCGCGGCGCGGAGGTACAGGCCGGTGCCGCCGACGACGATCGGCCGGGCTCCGGATCCGAGCAGCGCGTCGATCTCGGCGTGCGCGAGCTCCGCGTACTGGCCGGCGCTGAAGGTGCCGTCCACCGGCAGGAACGAGATCAGGCGATGCTCGAGCCGAGCCCGCTCATCGGGGCTTGCAGCCCCGGTCAGCGTCTCGAGCCCCTGATAGACCTGAAGCGCGTCCGCCGAGACGGCCACCGGCCGCTCGCCGAGCTCGCGCAGGCGCAGCGCGAGCTCGATCGCGACGTCGGTCTTGCCGACGCCGGTCGGACCGAATAGGGCGATCACGTCCGCGCGCGGCATGGTCCGGAGTATCGTGGAGCGATCAGGATCGGCACCGGAATCTCGACCGAGCACGACCCGCTGAAGGCGGGGACGGCGGCGGCGCAGTCAGCGGCGCTGGACCTCGGCGGGGCACCCGCGGACCTCGCGGTGATGTTCGCGAGCGGCTCGCACCTGATCGCGCCCGAGGCGGCGCTCGAGGGCGTTCACTCCGTGCTCGCCCCGGACGCGCTCGTCGGCTGCGGCGCCGGCGGCGTCCTCGGCGGCGGGCGCGAGCTCGAATCCGGCACCGCGCTCGTGCTGTGGGCGGCCGCATTCGACGACGGCGGCTCGGCGACGCCGTTCCACGCCACGCTCACCGAGGAGGGCCTCGAGCAGCGCGTCGCCGGACTGCCGGACCTCGACGGTTCGAGCGGATTGCTGATGCTGTCGGATCCGTACTCGTTTCCGACAGATGCCGTGCTCGAGATCCTGGCGGAGCGCGCTCCGACCGTCCCGGTGCTCGGAGGGCTCGCCAGCGGCCGGACCGCCGACGGCGACGGGGCCCTGTTCTGCGGCGAGGACGTCCACGAGAGCGGTGCCGTCGGCGTCAGCCTGCACGGCGTCGAGATGATCCCGTGCGTCTCCCAGGGAGCTGCTCCGCTCGGCCGCGAGGTCACGATCACCGCCGCCGAGGGGAACGTGATCCACGAGCTCGCCGGCCGCCCCGCGCTCGAGACCGTGGAGCTGATCATCTCCGAGCTCTCACCCCGGGAACGCGGGCTCGTCGCGGGCGGACTGCTGATCGGTGTCGTGATCGACGGCGGCAAGCCCGAGTACGAGCAGGGAGACTTCCTCGTCCGTGGCGTGCTCGGAGCGGACTCCGAGTCCGGCGCGCTCGTGGTCGGGGCTCAGGTCGCCGCCGGCCAGGTGGTCCGGCTGCACGCTCGCGACGCGCGCTCGGCCGACGAGGACCTCCGCCAGGCGCTCAAGCTTCGCGTCGAGGCGCTGGCCGGGGAGCGCCCGGCGGGCGCCCTTGTGTTCTCGTGCAACGGCCGCGGGAGCGCGATGTTCGGCGTCGCCGACCACGACGCCGAGGCGATCGAGCGCGAGCTCGGCGGCGCGCCGGCCGCGGGATTCTTCGCCGCGGGCGAGATCGGCCCCGTCGGCGGGCGGAGCTTTCTGCACGGGTTCACCGCGACGCTGGCCGTGTTCCCGCGCGCCTCGTGAGCAGCCTCACCGGCAACGTGCTGCTCACCGGCGCCAACGGCGGGATCGGTGCTGCGATCGCGCGGGCCGTAGCTTCCCAGGCCGCCGAGCTCATCCTCACCGGCCGCCGGACCGATGTGCTCGAACCGCTCGCCGCCGAGCTCCGGGCGCGCGTGATCGCCGCCGACCTCTCACGCCGTGAGGATGTCGAGCGTCTGATCGAGCAGGCCGGCCAGATCGACGTCCTGATCGCGAACGCCGGGGTACCGGCATCCGGCCTGCTGCTCGAGCTGACCCAGCAGGAGATCGACCGCATGCTCGAGGTCAACCTGCGCGCCCCGATCGCGCTCGCCCGAGCGTTCGCGCCCGGCATGGTGCAGCGACAGCGGGGGCACCTTGCATTCGTCTCGTCCCTTTCGGGCAAGACCGCCTCGCCGGCGTCCTCGGTCTATTCGGCGACGAAGTTCGGGTTGCGGGGGTTCGCGCTCGGCCTGCGCGAGGATCTGCGCCCGTCCGGAGTCGGCGTCTCGGTGGTGCTTCCCGGGTTCATCCGCGACGCCGGCATGTTCGCGGACTCGCAGGCCACACTCCCGCCGGGCGTGGGGACCCGGTCGCCGCAGGAGGTCGCCCAGGCGGTGATCTCGGCGATCGAGCGCAACCGGGCGGAGGTCTCGGTCGCGTCGATCACGATGCGCATCGGGGCGAGCGTCGGGGGCGTCGCGCCGGCGCTGGCCTCCGCGGTCAGCCGCCGGTTCGGGAGCGAGCGGGTCGCGGCGGACATCGCGGCCGGCCAGCGCGACAAGCGTTGAACCGTCCGCTCTCGGGGCGTGTTCGGCGTCGGCGGTCAGGTCTTGCGCGAGGTCGCGGCCACCTCTGGGTGCATCCGCGGCGCGTGCTGGCCGTCCTCGTCGCCGACGCTGACCCGGTGCTCGCCGGTGACCGACGCCAACGCGTCGATGATCTCGTCGGCGAGGCGCGCGCCGTCGTCCGGGCGGTCCGGCGTGGCCCGGACCCTGACGACGACATCGTCTCCATCGAGCTGCTCGAGCAGCACCGTCGCCGATCGCCGAGTCGGCGTCTTGACCTTGTCGTCGAGGATCGCCTGGACCTGGCTCACGCGGATGCCGGTGCCCAGACGGACCCTCACGTCGACCGGCTCGGGTTCCCTGATCGGGACCACGACGGCCGATAGCACGACGTTGTTCGGAACCATGATCCGGTCCTCGCCCTGGGCGAGCGTCGTGTAGAGCAGGCCGAGAGAGCTCACGATCCCGTCAATCTGTCCGCCGACGGCACCCGCCTGGAAGCGGACGCGCTCGCCGACGCGGAACGGCCTCGCGCTCAGCAGCACCATCCCCGCGAACAGGTTGCCGAGCGTCTGCTGCGCGGCGAGACCGACGATCACCGCGGTGAACGCGCTCGTCGCGACGAGCGAGGCCGCGCTCACGCCCGCGATCTCGAGCGCCACGATGAGCGTGATCGCGACGGTCACGAGGCGGACGAGGAAGCCCACCGTTCCGGCGGTGCCCGGATCCATCCGGCGGAAGAACGTTGGCCCGGCTACGCGCCCGATGTCGCGGGCTATGGCCCAGCCGAGCGCGAGCAGCGCCAGCACCGTCACGATCGTGATCGGCGTTATCCATCCGCTGGCCTTGTGGGCCCGCGTCGTCGTGTCGTAGAGGTGGAACCAGCTCTCGTAGTTGTTGTAGAAGATGATGACCGCGATGAACAGCGGCACCAGAATCGCGACGCGACGTCGAGCGGTTCGCAGGCTCTTCTCGTCGAAGTCGACGGCCAGCCCGACGCGCTCCCACTCCTCGCTGTGGGTGTCGAACATCTGGTCGAGCCGGAAATCAGGTCTCGATGGTTTCTTGAAGCGTTGTGGCATTTGTCGCGTCATTGCCCGATCCGGGTCGCTCTCTACTACCACCGTCGGGCGGCGTGGGTTTCACTCCGGCTTCAGAATAGGCGACGCTGGTCCGGAGCCCACCCGTTTCCATTTCGTGCCGAATTTGCGGCCTCCTCGTTTACGAACGTCGAGCGGTATCGCCCGCGCATCCGCTCCCCCGGCGCCAAGTCAGGGCCCCTCACGAGCTCGCTCAACCGCTTGCGCTCGTCGGGATGGGCGTATGCGCCCCTCTGGTAGAGCCGCTTGTAGCGGTCGACCAGGTCCGGCCGATGACTCCGGAGCCATTCGAAGAACAGATTCCGCACGTCCGCGCGCAGGTGGAGTGCGATCCCGGTCACGTACGCCGCCCCCGCCTCCGACGCGAGCTCCAGGATCTCCGCCACCTGCTCGGGCTGGTCGTTGATCCCGGGCATCAGCGGCGCCACCAGCACGCCCGTCCTGATCCCGGCGCGGGTCAGCTCCGCCACCGCCTCGAGCCGCGCCCGCGGGTTCGGCGAGTGCGGCTCGGTGGCCCGCCATGCACGCTCGTCCACCGTCGGCACCGACAGCGCGGCGCCGAACTCCGTCCGCTCGGCGATCTGCTTCATCAACGGCAGGTCTCGCAGCAGCAGGGGAGATTTGGTGAGGACCGAGCAGGGGTTCATCGCGTCCCGCATCGCCTCCCAGATGCCGGGCATCAGCCTGTAGCGGCCCTCGACCCACTGGTACGGGTCGGTGTTCGTCCCAAGCGCGACGTGCTCGCGCCCCCATCGCGGCCGCGCCAGCTCCGCCCGAAGCAGCTCCGGCGCGTTGACCTTGACGACGATCTCGCGCTCGAAATCCCGGCCGGCGTCGAAGTCCAGGTACTTGTGCGTCGGGCGCGCGAAGCAGTAAACGCAGGAGTGAGTGCAGCCGCGGTAGGGGTTGATCGTCCACCGGAACGGCATCTGCGACGCCTCGGGGACGCGGTTCAGGATCGACTTCGCGCGGACCTCGTAGAACCTCGTCTCGACCGCCTCGGGCGCGTCGAAATGGCGCACGACCGCCGCCTCGCGATAGCCGGGCAGGCGGGCGCGCTCCTCCACCGTCGTTTCGAGATTGCTCCATCGCACTCGAACGCATGTTCGCATCGGGCCCGGACGGACCGGACCCGGGCGCGCGCCGGCACCGAGAGCGGCTACTTGCCGAGGCTGAGGAGGTGGCCGAAGCGCCCAAGCTGGAGCGCCGAGGCCTCGAGCGAAAGCGCGATCTGCGCGTCGGGCTCGATGCTGTCGTGCGTCAGCAGCTCGAGCAGCCCGATCGCCGTGGAGCCGTTGCGGAACGGGAGCAGCAGCGCCGAGCTCATGCCGTGGGCGGCGGCGGTCTGAAGCCGCTCGTCGTCCACCGCGTCGATGTCGGTGAGCCAAGTCAGGTGGGGCGCCTGCAGAGCCTGGTCGAGCAAAGAGCCCTCGCGCCGGACCCCGGCCTCCCAGGTCAGGGCCTCGAACCCGTCAAGCCCACGGTGCGCGGTCCACGTGGCCGCGCACCCGAGGCCGTCTGATTCGTCGGGAAGCCATGCCGTCACGGTGTCCCAGCCGCCCTCGGACCCGAGTACCTGGACGGCGTCCTTCAAGACGTTGCGCCAAACGGATTCGCGGGCCAGCGAGGCCGACAGCGTCCGCTTGGCGGTGGGCTGCCAGCTCACCCCGGAGGGCGCCCGCGGCTGGCCCGCGTCCACGACCGCGTCACCCTCGAGCTCCTCCACGCGCGCGGCACCCTGCTCGATCTCGCCCTTCAGCTCCTCAACCCGCGCACGTCCCAGCTCGATCTCGTGCTCGGCGTGGTCGGCCCGCGTGGTGGCGAACCTCAGCTCGGCCTCGAGCTGCTCGAGCCGGGACCGGGCGCGGGCAAGCTCGCCGTCGAGGCCCTCCCCTCGAGCGTTCGCGAGCGCGAGCTGGGCTTCGGCCTCGATCGCCTGGGTGCGCCACTGCTCGCCCTCGCCCTCGGCCTTGATCGCACGGCCAGCCGCGCCGTGCGCATCGCTCTCGGCCTTCTGCACCCTCGACTGCGCGAGATGAAGCTCGCCCTCCAACTTGTCCGCCCTCGCCACCGCGAGCCGCAGCTCGCGCTCGGCCTGGTCCGCGCGCGCCACCTCAAACCGGAGGTGGTGTTCGGCCTTGTCGGCCGCGGTGGCCGCGAACTCGACCTCGCGCTCGGCCTTCTCCGCCCGCGTCATCGCCGGACGAAGCTCGCCCTCGAGCTCCTGGACCCGCGCCTGCAGTTGCGCGGCCGTGGCGGCTCGGACGCGCTCGCGCTCGACGTCGCCGGTGAGCTCGCGAATCTGCCGGTCCGCCGCCGCGGCGCTCTCGTGCAATGCAGTGACCTGCTTGCGCTCGAGCTCGATCTCGCCCTCGAGCGCTGCTCTCGCCTTCAGCGTGGCGTCGCGCTCGGCAACGGCCTCCCCCAGCGCCGCCTCGGCACCGGCCAGCGCCTTCTCGGCCTTGAGCAGCTGGGCCCCCGAGTCGTCCGCACCGTGCTGATGCTCCAGGCTCGCGACGCGCTCCCGGGCCTGCTTAACCTGGAGCTCGAGCGCCTCTCGTGCCCTCGAGCCCGCGCCGCGTTCGGCGGCGACCGCCGCGCGTGCGGAGTCCGCTTCGACGCGCGCCTTCTCGAGGTCAGCGCGAGCCGATTCGGCGTCGGCGCGCGCCCGCTGTACCTCGGTCCGAGCGGCCTCGGCGTCGGCGCGGGCACGCTGCACCTCGGTTCGGGCCGCATCGGCGTCATCGCCGAGCCGCTCCCTGACCAGCGCGAGCGTGCGCTCGAGCTCTTCCGCTTGGTCCCGCTCGCGTGCGAGCGCGCGCTCGAGGTCCGCGGCTCGCACGGCCAGCGCCACCTCGGCATCTCCGCGCTCAGCATCTCCGGTGGCCTGCGTCCGCTCGAGTTCCTTCAGCCGGCCCTTCGCCGCCTCGAGCGCGGCCGCGAGCCCGTCGTTCGCGGTCAGCGCGGCGTCGCGCTCGGCGACCGCGGTGGCGCGCTCGGCCCGTGCTTCGGAGACCGCGGCCTGCTGCTCGCGATCGGTGGGCGGAGATGTCTGCTCCGGAATCATGGCCCCACCAGCCCCCCCCATCGCGCGACCACGGGCGCCCGGGAGCACGCCCCATTCGGCGAGCATCTCGGCCCGCACGCTATCGCGATCGAGCCGGCTCCAGCGTTCTATCCGCAGCAGCCGGGCGGCCTCGCTGCGAGCGACATTCGCCTCGCGTGATGGAGCGGCCACGCCGCATACGAGCAGCGGCACGCCGTTTGCATCGCCGACCGGGAACCGGAGGACCGCCAGCGCGTCCCGCCCGTGGTAAGGGCCGACGAAGTACTCCAGCTGGAGGGGCTGCTCGACATCGCCCCGGCGTTCCTCAAAGCGAGGGCCATCGACCGTCTCCGCGGGTGGGATCTCCGCGTCGGTGCGGCCGAGCAGTCGTTCCTCGGTCGTGCCGAGCAAGGTGGTGAAACGGGAGTTGACACGGACATAGCGGCCCTCGAGGTCCTTCAGCCAGACGAGCGCCGGGCTCTCGTCGAGCGCTCCGTCGAGCAGCGCGCCGCCGGCATCGCCGAGCGACGGCAACTCGCCGGTCGGCAGCGTGACCAGGACGCGGCGGGCGCCGGCCCGGTTCGACACGGCCGCGATATCGACAGCGATCCCGTCGACGTTGAGTACCGAGGCGTTCGCCTGACCGTCGAGCACGCGCTGGAACTCTGGGGACTGCTTGCACAGCTCTTCCCTGTCGGCGTACCAGCGGCGAAACGGCTCGCTGCTGTGCTCGAGCTTGCCGTCCTCGTCCAGTAGCGCGAGAGCAGGCAGATACGTGACCGCCGCCAGGGTGGCCATCAGCGCTCCACAGATCCGTGGATCACTCCCACAATCAGCGTTTCGGCGCGCCGGCACCCGGGAGCCGCCGCGGTATCGGGGGCTGGACGGATGTCCACGTTAGCCGGGACGGCGAATATGGACGAATGTCAGCGGGCGGCTCTACTCAGGATCGGTTCGTGCCCGGACAGCGTCTGGCTGGTCGCGTCCTCGATCTCGACGTCGACCAGCTCGCCGGGGCCTCCAAGGCCGGTGAAGTTCACGACCTTGTTGTGGCGGGAGCGGCCGCGCATACGGGATGCATCGGTCCGCGAAGACCCTTCGACGAGCACGTCCAGCGTGCGCCCGACGAATCGCTGAGCGCGCTCGTGTGCCCGCCGCTGCACGACTTCGATGAGGCGCTGGACGCGCTCTACCTTGAGCTCGTGCGGCACCTGGCCGGGTAGGGTGGCGGCTTCGGTCCCGCGGCGGGGCGAGTAGATGAACGTGAACGCTCCGTCATAGCCGACCTCCTCGGCGACCTCGAGCGTCCGCTCGAAATCCGCCTCGGTCTCGCCTGGGAACCCGACGATGATGTCCGTCGTCAGCGCGCAGTCCGGCACGTGCTCCCGGATCATCGCCACCCGTTCGAGGTAGCGCTCGCGCGTATACGTGCGACGCATGCGCTTGAGCACGTCGCTGGACCCGGACTGGAGCGGCAGATGGATGTGCTCGCACAAGGCCGGCAGCTCGGCGTGAGCCCGGATCACGTCCTCGCGCATGTCCTTGGGGTGTGGGCTCGTGTAGCGGATCCGGTCGATCCCATCGACGGCGTCGATCTTGCCGAGCAGCTGCGCGAACGTCGTGCGCTGATCGCGGGGCAGATCGCGTCCGTACGAGTTCACGTTCTGACCAAGCAGCGTGACTTCGCGCACACCGTCGTGGGCGAGCGCCCGCACCTCGGCGACGAGCTCATCCGGCGGCCGGCTGACCTCTCGGCCGCGGGTCGACGGCACGATGCAGTACGAGCACACGCAATTGCACCCGACGCTGATCTGCACCCACGCGTGGTGGTCGCGGGCCCGCCTGGCGGGAAGGTGCCCCGTGAACCCCTCGAACTCGAAGTAGCCCTGCGCGGTGATCGATTCGCTCACCAGGAACTCGGCGAGCTTGTGGACCTGACCGGGGCCAAACGCCACGTCGACGAACGGGAAGCGAGCGAACACCTCCTCCTTGACCGACTGCGCCCAGCACCCCCCGACGCCGACAACCACGTCGGGACGCTGTGACTTCAGGCGCTTCGCCTCGCCCAGATGCGCCACGAACCGGCTGTCCGCCTTCTCACGGATCGAGCACGTGTTGAACAGGATCAGGTCGGCTTGATCGCGAGCCGGCGCCTCGGCGTATCCGAGCGACTCGAGCATTCCCTTCATCCGTTCGGAGTCGTGCTCGTTCATCTGGCATCCGAACGTCGTGACGTGGTAGCGCTTCATGCTCCCGGCAAGCGTAGCGACGCGGTCCCGGGCGGCTCAGGTCGCTTCGAACCCGGGCAGCACGAGCTCTATCGTGGCGCCGTGCCCGTTCTGCGAATCCCGGACGCGAACGGTCCCTTTGTGGGCCTCGGCGATCGCGCGGACGATCGCCAGGCCGAGGCCGGCCCCGCCGCCGGCCGTCCGGGTTCGTCCGCTCCCGGTTCGGTGAAACCGCTCGAACACGAGCTCGCGCTCCTCCACGGGGATCCCGGGGCCGTCGTCGAGGATCGCGAAGCGAATCCGATCGGGCGCGAGCCGCGTGACGTCGAGACGGACGAGGCCGTCGTGTTCGCTCGTGTGCTCGATCGCGTTCCGCGCCAGGTTCCGCAGCGCCTGCGCGAGCCGATCCGGATCGGCGTTCAGTGATCCGTCCGCGATCGTTCCCAGCTCGAACCTGCGATCGGCGGTCAAGCTCATGCCGTCCCAGAGGTCGGTGACGAACGGGCGCACGTCGATGTCCTCGGCGCGCAGGAAGTCGGTCCGCTCGGCCTGCGCGAGCACCAGCAGGTCGTCGACGAGCCTGCTGATCCGCGTGATCTCGGCCCGCACCAGGCGCTCCACGCGCGTGACCTCTTCGCTCGAGGGATTCTCCTGCGCGGCGAGCACCTCGAGCTGCCCGCGGATCACGGTGAGCGGCGTGCGCAGCTCGTGCGAAGCGTCCGCGACAAACGCGCGCTGGCCGGCGAACGCCTCCGAGAGGCGGTCGAGCATGCGGTTGAACGCATCCGCCAAGACCCTGACCTCGTCGTCGCGGCCCCCCGAGATCTCCATCCGCGGTCCCAGTTCGCCGGCGTCGACGCGCGTCGCGACCTGCGCCATCCGCCGCAGCGGAGCCGACACGCGCGCCCCGGCGGCGTACGAGGCAAAGAGCGCGAGTAGCAGCACGACCGCACCCGCGAGCACGAACGCGCGGGCCACGCCGTGCTGGGCGCGCTCAACCAGCGCGAGCGGCTCGCCGGCGCCCGCGATGATCTGCACGCTGCCGAAATCGAGGCGTTGCTCGAAGACGCGCATCCGGCCGACGTCCGGCACCTGCGTGGTCGAGTATCCGAGGCGCGGCACCCTCAGCTGACGTCCTTCGGCGTTCTCGATCAGCTGCTCGGCGACGGTCTCGCCCTCGTCCGGAGGGCCGCCACCGAACACCTCGGGGTGGTTGCTGGTGGCTTCCCCTCCCCGCATCAGCACGAACAGCAGCGTCGAGGTTGCGTTGTAGGGCTGGGCCAGCACGTAGCGCGTGGCTGCGGCGGCGATGCGCCGGGGCGTCCGTGGGCTCACTGCGTTCAGCGACTGGAGCAGCTGGCTCGTGTCGCCGCTGATGTCGCGATCGATCTCGCTTCTCAGCTGCGTGCCCGTGTCCTGGTAGACGACCAGGAAAACCACCGCGCTCGAGAGAATCATCACGCTGGCGACCCACGCCGTGAGCCGCCAGCGGAGCCCCGGTGGCAGTGCCGAATGTAGTCGCGCGCGCACGGCTTACCGCGACGGTGCCGACCTAGTGGCTCGCTTCCAACCGGTAGCCGACCGAGCGCACGGTGACGATCGGCACGTTCGTGCCCTGCCGGCGCAGCTTGCGGCGCAGATACCCGATGTAGACGTCGACGACGTTCGTGCCCGGGTCATATTCGTAGCCCCAGACCGCGCGAAGGATCTGCTCCCTAGAGAGGACGTGACCCCGGTTCTGCATCAGATACGCCAGTAGCTCGAACTCGGTCGTCGAGAGGCGCACGAGCTCGCCGCTGCGGCGTACCTCACGCGTCAGCAGGTTCACCTCGATGTCGCCGGCGCTCAGCGTGGTACGGGGGGTGTGCGCGGCCGCGCGCAGCTGCGCACGGATTCGGGCCGCGAGTTCGGTTAGCGAGAACGGCTTGGTCAAGTAGTCGACCGCGCCGGCGTCGAGCCCGGCGACGCGATGCTCGACCTCGCCCAGCGCCGTCAGCACGATCACCGGCAATGCCGGTTTGACCTCGTGAAGCGTCGCGAGCACGTCGAGACCGCTGCGCCCGGGCAGCATCAAGTCGAGCACCACGAGATCGATGTCCTGGTTGAGCGCGGTCACAGCGCCGTTGACGCCGTCGGTCGCCGAGATCACATCGAACCCCTGCGCTTTCAGCCCGCGTTCGAGGAAGTCGACGATTCCCGGTTCGTCTTCGATTACGAGGATCAATCCGGGCATGGCAATCCGTCGCCGCGTCCGGCGTCGCGCATCGGCCGATGATAGAGCCGGGCCTCGGGCCCGTCCGTCACGGCAAAGAGCTTTCTCATCCACAGCTCACGTGAAACTTCGGTTGCTCAAGCGGACTCCGTCGCGCGATGGGAACCAGCGACTGCTGCTGATCGGGCCCGTGCTGCCCAAGATGGCCGGCACCGGCTACCAGTTCGCGCGGTACTACACGCACAACGCGGAGTGCGACGCCGCGCCGGTGGCCGATTGTCAGCGGGCGTACTCGACCGCTCGCGACTCCCGAATCACCGTCACCTTGATCTGCCCGGGGTACTCGAGCTCCTTCTCGATCTCGCGTGCGATCTCGTACGAGAGCGCGGTGGCGGCGTCGTCGTCGATCGCGCCCGGCTGGACCATCACGCGGATCTCGCGGCCGGCCTGCATCGCGTAGACCTTGTCCACGCCCATGTGACGGGTCGCGATCTGCTCGAGGTCTCGCAGGCGCTTGACGTACTGCTCGAGCGACTCTCCCCGGGCGCCGGGGCGGGCGCCCGACAGCGCGTCCGCGGCTTGCACGATCACCGCCTCGATCGTCTGCGGCTCGACCTCGTTGTGGTGTGCCTCCATCGCGTGCACCACCGCTTCGGACTCGCCGTACTTGCGCGCGAGCTCCCCGCCGACGAGCGCGTGGGGCCCCTCGACCTCGTGCGTGACCGCCTTGCCGATGTCGTGCAACAGCGCGGCCCGCCGGGCGGTGCGGGGGCTCGCCCCGAGCTCCTCGGCCATCATCGCCGCCAACTGCGAGACCTCGATCGAGTGCGCGAGCACGTTCTGGCCGTAGCTGGTCCGGAACCGGAGCCGCCCCAGCACCTTGATCAGCTCGGGATGGACACCCTGGACGCCGGCGTCGAACACCGCCTGCCCCCCCATCTCGACGATGTGGCTCTCGAGCTCGGACTTCGCCTGGTAGTACATCTCCTCGATCCGAGCGGGATGGATGCGACCGTCCTGGAGCAGCTTCTCGAGCGTGATCCTCGCGATCTCGCGCCGCACGCCGTCGAAGCCCGACAGTACGACCGCGCCGGGCGTGTCGTCGATGATGAAGTCCACGCCGGTCAGGTTCTCGAGCGCCCGGATATTGCGACCCTCGCGGCCGATGATCCGCCCCTTCATATCGTCTGCCGACAGCTGCACGACCGACACGGTCGTCTCGGCCGCGTGCCCCGCGGCGAGGCGCTGCATGCACACCGACAGGATGTTCCGGACCCGGCGCTCCGCCTCGCGCTTGGTCTCCTCCTCGATCTGACGGATGCGCCGCGCGGCGTCGTGCCTGGTCTGCTCCTCCACTTCCTTGAGCAGCAGCTGCTTGGCGCGGCCGGCCGACAGACCCGAGATCTGCTCGAGCGAGCGTTCGAGCTCCTTCCGGGAGTCGGTGAGCGACTGCCGCTCCTTCTCGAGCTCAGCTTCCCGGAGTGCGAGCGCCTCCTCCCGGCGCGTGACCGAAGCCGTGCGCTCGAGGACCTCGGAGTCGCGACGCGCGGGGTTGGCCGGCGCCGGCGCCGTCGCGAGGACCGGCACGCTCACGGCCGGATGGGCGACGGCAACCGTCCGGGCGCCGTGCATCCGACCGTAGATGATGGCCGCAACCACGATTCCTACCGCGATCAGCGCTGCGGCCCCGATGATTTCCATGGTCGATCCTCTCCGTGCGGTGCCGGCGGGGTGCCGGACCTACTTCAAAGCATTGGTTTTTGGAGCGACCGAGCGGCCCGCGCAAGGCTGCACGAACGGATGCCGGCATGGCGATTGGCGCCTGCCTTCAGTAGGCGGCTACCTGGCGGGTTCTGAGTCTTGTCTGAATGGACCAGGTGGCCCGATGATGTTTGCCGTCAAAACTGAGTCCGGAATCCAAGATATATGAAATTTGCTGGTGTTCTTTGTGGCCCGCGGGCCCTTCGTTCGCTGTCAGGGATCGTAGTACCGGCGGGCTGCCGGCGCAACGACGCACCGGGCCTACCGGGCTAGCGCAGGTCCGCGTCCTTGCCGTGGATCGCGAGCGCCTCGAGCGCGAGGTCCGGGTCGAAGCCCTTGCGGACCAGCACCCCGAGCGCGCGGTCGCGGTCGCGGCGATCCCGCGCCGGCAACGGGAAGCGCCGGCGCAGCAGCTCGAGCGCCCGAGTCATCTCCGCATCCGGGTCGGCGTCGGCCACCGCCCCCTCGACCACGTCGCGATCGACGCCGTGGGAGAGCAGGACCTGCCTGATCCGCTCGACACCCCACCCGTCGAGTTCCCGCTTGTCCTGGACGAACAGGCGAGCGAACCGGGTGTCGTCCAGCTGCCCCTGCTCGACAAGCGCTCGGATCGTCCGCGCGACGGCGCGCTCGCCGATGCCGTTGCCTTCCAGATGCGCGCGCATCTCGGCCTCCGTGCGCTCGCGCGAGTTCAGATAGCGGTATGCCATCTCGAGCGCCTGCTCGAGACCGGCATCGCTGTCGAGCACCTCGCTTACGCGGCGCGCCCCTCGGCGGCCGCCTCCGCTCCGACGGCTTGAAGCGGCGGCCCCTCGCGGTCGATCGACTTGACCAGGTCGCGCTTGAGTCCGAGGGCCGCGTAGATCTTGGACTCGATCTCCGTCGCCACGTCGGGGTGCTCGTCGAGAAACGCCTTGGCGTTGCCGCGCCCCTGACCGAGCCGCTCCTCGCCGTAGGAGAAGAACGAGCCGGACTTCGTGATGATGTTGTGCTCGATGCCGTAATCGAGCAGGCAGCCCGATGTCGAGATCCCCTTGCCGAACTCGATGTCGAACTCGGCCTGCTTGAACGGCGCCGCCACCTTGTTCTTGACGACCTTCACGCGGACCCGGTTGCCGACCGCCTCGGTGCCGTCCTTGAGCGTCTCGATGCGACGGATGTCCAGGCGCTGGGATGAGTAGAACTTCAGCGCCCGGCCGCCGGGCTGCGTCTCGGGCGAGCCGAACATCACGCCGACCTTCTCGCGGATCTGGTTCGTGAACACGCACAGCGTCTGCGTCCGGTTGAGGCCGCCGGTGATCTTGCGCATCGCCTGCGACATCATGCGCGCCTGCACGCCGACGCTCTGGTCGCCCATCTGTCCCTCGAGCTCCGCGCGCGGCGTGAGCGCAGCGACCGAGTCGATCGCGATCACGTCGACGGCCCCTGAGCGGATCAGCATGTCGACGATCTCGAGCGCCTGCTCGCCGTAGTCGGGCTGGGAGACCAGCAGCTCGTCGATGTCGACGCCGATCTGCTGAGCGTACAGCGGGTCCATCGCGTGCTCGGCGTCGACGAACGCGCAGACGCCACCGAGCTTCTGGGCCTCGGCGAGGATGTGGTAGACGAGCGTGGTCTTACCGGAGGACTCCGGGCCGAAGATCTCGATGATGCGCCCGCGTGGGACGCCACCGATCCCGAGCGCCAGGTCGAGCGCCAACGCGCCGGTGGGAATCGCATCGACGGCCACGCGCGCGCCCGGATCTCCCATGCGCATGACGGTGCCCTTGCCGAACTGCCGCTCGATCTGCGTCAGCGCGCCCTGCAGCGCGGCCTGTCGCTTGGCATCCGCCTTCGGGTCGGACGCGGTGCCCGGCTTCACGTAGGCCTTGTCTTGCTCGCTCATCTCCGTTCGGCTCCTTGTCTCACAAGCTTTGAATCCACCACGGTAGGCGGGATGGCGGACGGAACCGGCACGCTAGAACCGGGCGCTGCTACCGAACAAGACACGTTGGTCTCAGAAGACCAACAAGTTCGTTCCAATTGTGCGGCGGGGGCCGGATGGTGGTGGTTACCGGGGCTCTCCCGGGGGAGGTCGGGGAAGACCGTCCCGGAAGACGTCCGGGAAGAGACGTCGGGGAAGACCGTCCCGGAAGACGTCCGGGAAGAGACGTCGGGGAAGACGTTCGGGAAGAGACGTCCGGGAAGAGACGCCCGGGAAGAGACGTCCGGGAAGAGACGTCCGGGAAGAGACGTCCGGGAAGAGACGCCCGGGAAGAGACGTCCGGGAAGAGACGTCCGGGAAGAGACGTCCGGGAAGACGTCCGGGAAGACGTCCGGGAAGACGCCCGGGAAGACGCCCGGGAAGAACGCCCGGGAAGAGACGTCCGGGAAGAGACGCCCGGGAAGAGACGCCCGGGAAGAGACGCCCGGGAAGAGACGTCCGGGAAGACGCCCGGGAAGACGCCCGGGAAGACGCCCGGGAAGACGCCCGGGAAGAGACGTCCGGGAAGAGACGCCCGGGAAGAGACGCCCGGGAAGAGACGTCCGGGAAGACGCCCGGGAAGAGACGTCCGGGAAGAGACGTCCGGGAAGAGACGTCCGGGAAGAGACGTCCGGGAAGAGACGCCCGGGAAGAGACGTCCGGGAAGACGCCCGGGATGCCGGCGGTCAAGAACTGACAGCTGAGGGAGCGGTGCGGGTGTCTGGGGCGAGGCCCGTCGCCGTGGGCGCCGGAACCTGCTTAACCCGCCAATCGCGCCGCCTCAGCACGACCGTGACGTGTAGTGCGCGATAGTCGCGCATGAGTCGGCAAGGCCGGAACGGTTGGCATCGATTGTCGTGTTAAGCAGGTCGGGGAAGGCCGGACCGGGCGGTTCGGGTCGGGCGCCGCGGACGATTGCCGGCGCGAGACGATTGCCGGCGCGAGACGATCGCCGGCGCGAGACGATCGCCGGCGCGAGACGATCGCCGACGCGAGACGATCGCCGACGCGAGACGATCGCCGACGCGAGACGATCGCCGACGCGAGACGATCGCCGACGCGAGACGATCGCCGACGCGAGACGATCGCCGACGCGAGACGATCGCCGACGCGAGACGATTGCCGGCGCTGCGAGACGATTGCCGCCGGCGCGAAACGGTTAAACGGCGCGGAGGATCGCCGGGCACGCCCCCGCCCCCGGGCCCGCGCAGACCGCAGCCGAGGCGCCGGCGCCGGCGCCGGCAAGGCTCAGCCCGGGCGGTTCAGCACGTCGCGCAGGGCCGCCTCCAGCTCCGGGTGGCGGAAGCCGTACCCGAGCGACTCCAGCCGCGCCGGCACCGCGCGCTGCCCCGTGATCACGATCTCCGCCATCTCGCCGTACAGCGCCTTTACCGCGAACCCCGGCACCGGCAGCACCGCCGGCCGGCTCAGCACGCGGCCGAGCACGCGCGAGAGCTCGGCGTTCGTCACGGGAGTCGGGGCGGTTAGATTCACCGGGCCGGTCGCGTCGGGCTGCCCGATGCAGAACAGCATCGCCCCGACCACGTCGTCGAGATGGACCCATGGGACGTACTGGCGCCCGCCGGCGACCGGGCCGCCGATCCCGAGGCGGAAGAAGGGGAGCATCTTCGCGAGCGCCCCGCCCGACGAAGACAGGACCACGCCCGTGCGCGTCAGGACCACGCGAACCCCCGAGTCGCCGGCAGCCGCGGCGAGCGCCTCGCGCTCCCACGCCATCACGACCTCGGCGACGAAGTCCGATCCGGCCGGCGCATCCTCCCCCACCGGCTCCGAGGCGCGGGGGCCGTAGTAGCCGACCGCGGACTGCGAGAGAAGCGTTCGAGGGCGCCGGTCGGGCGCGAGCGCCAACAGCCCCTCGACAAGCGCCCGCGTCGACTGCACGCGCGACTCGCGGATGGCCTCCTTCGAATCGTCCGTCCAGCGCTGGGCGATCGGCTCGCCAAGCAGGTGCACGATCGCGTCGGCACCGGCGAGAGCGGCCTCGGGCGGCGGCTCACCCATGGGATTCGACCACGTGTGCGGCTCCACCCCGTCCCCGAACGCCGAGCGAGCGCGCTGAGCGTCACGCGACAGAGCGACGACCTCCTCCCCGCGCGCGAGCAGCGCGCTCACCAAGGACCGGCCGATCGTGCCGGTGGCGCCGGTGACGACGACTCGCATCGATCGAAGATAGCCGGCTGCGAGGCGATCCGCGTCCCAGTGGGGCTCCGGCGGATTCAACCGAAGCTCCCCTCAACGTTCCACTACGACCAGATCTCGTCGAACGACGCCTGGTCGAACGGCACGAGCCAGCACTGGGCGATCCGCCCGTCGGCCACCCGGAACACGCCGACGGTCTCCCAGCGGAGCTCGCGGCCGTCGCGCAGCGCCGCGCCGCCGGCGAGCTGCACCACCCGATCGGCGATCATCGCGACGCCGTGGACGGTGACGCGGAACGTGGAGTCGGTCATCCGCCGGCGCGTGTCCAGGTACTCGAGCACGGCGTCGATCCCGCGATGCTCGCCGGCGATCGCGCTCGCGCCCGGCACGTGCCAGACCACACCCTCGTCCAACACCTCACGGATCGAATCAAGCGACTCGCCCCCGGCGTACACCCGAGCCTGCAGAGCGTGGAAGCGCCGCACGACCGACACGGGATCGGCCGCACCCGGCGCCGACCCGAGCGAAACCGAGGCAAGCGGCTCGTACCGGGCCCCCGCCGAGCTCAGCTGCGACCGGTACAGCGTGACGTGCAAGCAGCGCACCGCGGACTCCGGTGGCGCCGGCAGCTCGACCGCGCGCACCCGGGCGTCGCGCGCGACGCGCGCCACCGTCACGTGGGCGAGGAACGGCCGCGACTCGGGCGCGTACCAGCCACCGGCCGCGAGCGCCCCCGACAGCACGGACTGGATCCGCGCCAACGCGCCATCCTCATCAAGTAGCGAGACCGCCAGGACGCGCGGGCGACGCGCAGGCAGCCACAAGGCCGAGCCGAACCCCGATTCGAAAGCGGGCTCGCCCGCGACCGCTCCGCACGCCGCCGCGATCCGATCGATCTCGCCGACCGGGCGCGAGCCGAGGAAGCAGAGGGTCGCGTGAAGATCGTCGGGGCGGATGAGACGCAGACCGGGGACCCGATCGACCACCGCCGCCCGCCACCGCACCAACGCCTCGCGCGCCCCCGAGGGCAGGTCGAGCGCCACGAACAGCCGGGCCGACGCCGCGTCCGGCGAGCCGGTCAACCGCCCTCGGCGCTCGCCCGCGCCTCCGGCCCCACTACGCCCGGACCAGGCGCCACCGCGCCCGCACCAGGCGCCACCGCGCCCGCACCAGGCGCCACCGCGCCCGCACCAGGCGCCACCGCGCCCGCACCAGGCGCCACCGCGCCCGCACCAGGCGCCACCGCGCCCGCACCAGGCGCCACCGCGCCCGCACCAGGCGCCACCGCGCCGGCATCGAGAAGCACGCGCCGCAACAGGTGCATGGCCACGGTGGTCGAGCGATCGCGGACGTCGGACCTGTTTCCGGGCAGCAGCAAGCGTCGCGTGAGCCGCCCGCCGCCTCGCAGGCAAACCGAGAAGCACACCGTGCCGACGGGCTTGTCCTCCGTGCCGCCACCGGGACCCGCGATCCCCGTGATCCCGATCCCGAAGTCGGCCCCGAACCGCGACGCCGCGCCGGAAGCGAGCGCCTCGGCCACTTCAGTCGACACCGCACCGAACCGGGCAATCAAGCGTGCATCCACCCCGGCCATCGAGACCTTCGCCTCATTCGAGTAAACGACGACCCCGCCGGCGAAGTACGCCGAGGAACCGGGCAGCTCGGTCAGCCGCGCCGACATCAGACCCCCGGTGCACGACTCCGCGACCGCGATCATGCGCCCCGAAATCAGCGAAGCCACCTGCGAGTCTACCGTCGACCCGTCGCGCGAGAACAGCAGCTCGCCGTGCCGGTCGGCGATGAAGTCGATCAACGCCGCGTACGCCGACTCGCCGGCCGGCTCGTACCGCGTCGCGACCTCGATCTCGCCGCGGCGCAGGCACGTCGTGATCTCGAGCGGCTCGAGCGGCACGCCGGCCTCCTCGGCGGCGCGGAGCGTGTTCGCGATCTCGGACTCGGGGAGCCCGTACAGGCGGACGATGCTCCGGTGATATGACCGGGCGCCGGCAGTCGCCGCCCGGAACGCCTCCGTCCGAACGGCCATAGCCCACATCTCGTGCAGCTCCCGCGGCGGGCCGGGGAGCACCACCACGGTGGGCCCACGCCCCGAAGCCGGCGGCACGACCAGCCCGGGGGCGGTGCCGACCGGACTCAGGACGGTGGCGCCCCTGGGCACGACGGCCTGCTTGCGGTTCGATTCCCGGATCGCGTCGGGATCGAGCCCCCGCCAGCGGTGCATGAGCGGCCGGAGGATCTCGGCGATCCGCTCCTCGAGCGCGTCGTCGAGCACCATCTCGCGGCCGGCGAAGCGACCGACGACCTCGGCGGTCAGATCGTCCGCGGTCGGGCCGAGGCCCCCGCTCGTCACGACCAGCGCCATCCCCTGACCCGCCATGTACCACAGCGCGGCGAGGAGGTCGTCGGGGCGGTCGCCGACGATCTGGATCATCGCCGCGTCGACGCCGATCTCGGCCAGGCGCTCGGAAAGCCACGGCCCGTTGCGGTCGGAGATGATCCCCGACAGGACCTCGGTGCCGGTGATCAGAATCCCGGCGCGGGGGGCATCACCAGCGGCCGGCGCTCCGCCGGCCGCTTCTGCTCCGAAGGAGTCGCTCATGTGCACGTCGGCAGCTGACCCGCCGGAAGCGGAGTGGATTTCCCCGGCGTCAGCTCGTAGCCGACCGGCGAGGCGTTGGCGACGCTCACTGTCTTGCCGTTCACCTTCATCTGCACCGAAGGATTGCCTAACGTGACCATGAGCTTCTTGGCGGTCTCGGTCGGAATCGTCTGGCCGGCGGCGAAGACGACTCCTGGGATCAGCTTGTTGCCGTTGCCGTCCTCCACGCACACGTACACCGAGCTGGTCGGCACGAGCTTGAGCGTGACCGTCGTCGGCTTCGGCCGTGCTGCCGGCGGTCGGTGCGCGTGCTGCTTGTGAGTCGTGGCGTTGTGCGAGGTCGTCGTCGAGGACGTCGGGCTCGAGGCCGCAGGCGTCGATTGCGTGCTCTTCGACGAGTTGCTCCCGGGATTGAGGCTGCCGACGATGAACAGCGCGGCCACGACCGCGGCAAGCACGAGCACGACCGCGGCCACGGGACCGAGCCGGGGTCGCCGGCGCTTGCGCTCGCGCTCGCGCCCGAGCGGCGCGATCGGCCGCAGGTCCTGGTCGGCGGGGCGCTCGTACCGGCGCTTGTACTCATCGACGAGCGAGCGGCTGTCGACGCCGACGAAGTCGCCGTAGGTGCGCAGGAAGCTCTTGACGTAGACCGGCCCCGGAAGCAGGTCCCACTCCTCGTTCTCGATCGCGCGCAGGTACTTCGCGCGGATCTTGGTCCGGGCTTCGACCTCGCTGATATCGATCCGCGCCCGGATCCGCGCCTCACGCAGTGTGGTGCCGATGTCCGCCATCCGCCTCCGAAGGCTCACGCAGTGTGGTGCCGATGTCCGCCATCCGCCTCCGAAGGCTAGCGGCGGATGGCGCTTGCACAGCAGGACTTTTACGTCCCTCCCCCCGGCCGCGCAACGGACTACTGCTCTTCGTCGGCGTCGTCGGGAACGCGGACGGCAGGCGGAGGCGCCGGGCCCTCGGCCTCGGCCAGATGGGACAGGATCCGAGGCACGTCGGCCTCGGCGATCAGCACCTGGCGCGGCTTGGACCCCTCGTAGCCGGAGATGATCCCGCGGCGCTCGAGCATGTCGATCAGCCGCCCCGCCCGCGTGTAGCCTAGACGCAGCCGGCGCTGGAGCATCGAGGTCGAAGCGGTTCCCATCTGCGCCACCAGCGCGATCGCCTCCTCGAGCAGCGGATCCTCGTCCGGGCTGAACTCAGGCTCACCGGAGCCGTCGCCCGAATCCGACGACTCCACCTCCTCGAGCAGCTCGGCGTGGAACTCGGGCTCACCCTGCTTGCGCCACGCGTCGGTCAGCTCGGCGATCTGCTCCTCGTCGATGTAGGCGCCCTGGATCCGCTGGAGCTTGCTCGTCCCGACCGGCGAGAACAGCATGTCGCCCTGCCCGAGCAGCGCCTCCGCGCCGTTGTGGTCGAGGATCACCCGGGAGTCGGTCTGAGAGCTCACCGCGAACGCGATCCGGGACGGCACGTTCGCCTTGATCATACCCGTGATCACGTCGACACGCGGCGACTGGGTCGCGAGCACGAGATGGATCCCGACCGCGCGGGCCTTCTGCGCGAGCCGGATGATCGAGTCCTCGACATCGGCCGGCGCGACCATCATCAGGTCGGCGAGCTCGTCGATCACGCACAGGATGTAAGGCAGCGGCGGCTCTCCCCGCTTCTCACGCGCGCGGTTGAGCTCCGGCAGGGAGCGGGTGCGTGCGAGCGACATGATGCCGTAGCGCTGCTCCATCTCGCGCACGAGGTTCTGGAGCGCGTTGGCGGCCATCCGCGGGCTCGTGATCACCGGTGTCAGCAGGTGCGGGATCGACTCGTAGTGGTTGAGCTCGACCTGCTTGGGGTCGACCAGTACGACCCTGACCTCGTGGGGTGTGGCGCGAAGCAGGATGCTGCACAGCATCGCGTTGACGCAGGCCGACTTGCCGGCGCCGGTAGTTCCCGCGACGAGCAGATGGGGCATCTTCGCGAGGTCGGCGCCGATCGCGCGACCCGCGATGTCCTTGCCGAGCCACACGGTCAGCGGAGACCAGTCGGGCGGCGGGACCTGGAACACGTCGCCGAGGTGGACGATCCGCCGGCGGGCGTTCGGGACCTCGACGCCGACGGCCTGCTTGCCGGGGATCGGCGCCAGGATCCGGATCTCGGTCGCGGCCAGCGCGTACGCCAGATCATCCTTGAGCTGCGCGACCTTTGCGACCTTGGTGCCGGGCGCCAGCCGGAGCTCGTAGCGGGTGATGTGCGGCCCGGCCACCCGCCCGATCACGTTGGCCTCGATCCCGAAGTGGCCGAGCGTCTCGATCAGCGTGGCCGCCACCTGCTCCTGGCCCGCGGTGTCGGGCTTGGCGGCCTCGCCGGTCGAGCGGACCAGGAAGCGGGACTTCGGGACCCGCCAGACGAAGCCCGGGTCCTCGGTGATGTGCGCGCGGTAACGACCCTGCGGAGTCAGGTCCTCGGGGCTTGGGTCCGGCTGCTCGGACTGCTCGTCGTCGCCGGGGACGCCACCGCGACCCGGCGGTTCAAATTCAGGCACCTCGCTGTCGTCCAAGATCGGCGGCGCCTCGACATGGGTGGCGCGGACGACGAGCTCCGAGGTGTCGGGCTCGGGCGGCAGCAGCGGCTCGACAGGCTCGGGCGGCAGCAGCGGCTCGACAGGCTCGGGCGGCACCAGCGGCTCGACAGGATCGAGCGGGGCATCGACCCCAGCAGACCGGGCCGCGCGAGCCTTGGCCGCCTCGGTGGCTGGCCGCCGGGCCCGGGTCGTGGCCATCCCCTCGGTCGAGCGTCGCAGGGCACGGGTCGTGCCCGCGACCCCGGCGCCGGTCGCGCGCACGATCCCCGCGAGCGTCGCGCCCGTGACCAGGATCAGCCCGGCCACGAACAGGAACACCGCGAGGATGTCGGCGCCGACCGTCGAGATGAGGTGCGAGGTCACCCACAACTCCGCCTGCCCGACCACGCCCCCGCGCGTCTGGAACAAAGACGCCTGCCAGAACTGATCCGCCGGCACCGCGCCCGGGCCGACGCCGAGGGTCCCGGCGGCCAGCGCGAGCGTGATCGAGCATGTCAGGCACACGACCCCGGTCCGCAGCGGACGCCCGGGCGGCCGCATCTCACGCATGAGCACGAGCCCGCCGGCGACGGCGAGCGCAGCCGGGACGACGTACCCGAGCGCACCCAGAAGGAACCGCATGCCGGTGACCGCGCCGTTGCCGAGCGCCCCGCCGTTCCACCCCGCATACGCGACACCCCCGAGCAGGATGCCAACCGCGATCAGGCCGAGCCCGAAGATGTCGACGTGATGCGGCTGGACGTTCAGGTGCGGCAGCCGCAGCGAGGGCCGACTCGACAGCAGCGAGCGCGTCGCGCGCTTGGGCGGCGGCTTCTTTCGCTTCGTGGCGGCCATCTCAGAGGGACTGAGCTTCGACGCACCCGGTCCGCTTCCTGCCGCGACTGCGAACACGCAGAACTCTTAAGCGCGGTACGTACCATCCCAGCTACACAGATGGCGGACTACGAACGAACACCGCGCGTGCTGGTGGTGGAGGACGACGACGCGATCGCGCAGGTCCTCCAGCGCTCGTTGCGGATGGAGGGCTACGAGGTGCGGATCGCCGGCGACGGGGTCGCCGCGCTCGACGAGGCGCACGCGTTCCTGCCCGACCTCGTGATCCTCGATCTCGGCCTGCCCCGCATGGACGGCGTCGAGGTCGCCAAGACGCTCCGTCTCACCGACGACGTCCCGATCCTCGTGCTCACGGCACGCGACGGGGTCGAGGCGCGGGTCGAGGGCCTCGACGCCGGCGCCGACGACTACCTGGTCAAGCCGTTCGAGCGCCAGGAACTGTTGGCGCGGTTGCGGGCGCTGCTCCGGCGCCGCCCTCCGCGGGGGCAGGCGACGCTGACGATGAGTGACTTGAAGCTCAACCCGGACACGCACGAGGTCACGCGGGGCGGCCGCACGATCGACCTGACCCAGCGCGAGTTCGAGTTGCTCGAGTACCTGATGCGCAACGAACGGATCGTGATCTCCCGCCAGCGACTGCTCGACGAGGTGTGGGGCTATGACCCGTTCTCGATGACCAATACGATCGAGGTGTTCGTCTCGAACCTTCGAAGGAAACTGGAAGCCGGTGGCGAGCCCAGGCTCCTACATACGATCCGCGGCGCGGGCTACGTTCTCCGCGTATAGGTCGATCCCGATCCGCTGGCGACTGGCCGGCGGCTCGGCGATGCTGACGTGCGTGATCCTCGCGAGCTTCGCCGCGCTCGTCGGGGTGCTGACCGATCGTCAGCTGCACGGGCAGTTCAACGACGACGTCCGCAGCAACTCCGACCAGCTCGCGCGCGAGATCCGCCTGAAGTGGATCGGGAATAGCGGCCTCATGGACTGCAGGCAGAACGTGTCGCTGAAGGACTTCGCGAGCGCCGAGCACGTGCAGATCCGGATCTTCAACCAGGCCGGACTGCTGCTATGCACGCAGAACAACGTCAGGATCAAGGGCGTCAAGTTCCTCCCGGCGACGCCGGTGTTCCCGCTCCCGTCAAGAGAGGGAACCGTGCAGGAGGGCGGCTATCGGGTCGTGGCCACCCAGATGAACGTGCAGAGCAGCACGGTGTGGCTGCTTTACGCCCGTCCGGTCTCCGACGTCGACCACACGATCGCCCGCGTCCGGGTGATCCTGCTGCTCGGCGTGCTCGGCGGCACCGTGCTCGCGCTGCTCGGCGGCCTCGCCACCGCCGCGCGCGCGATGCGACCGATCGTCCAGCTGACCGACGCGGCTCGCGAGATCGAGCGCACCCGCGACCCCACGCTGCACCTCCCCCACCCCGAGGCCGACGACGAGGTCGGAGAACTGACCCGGACGGTCGAGGGGATGCTCGGCTCGCTCGATGCCGCGCGAACCGATACGCACGCCGCGCTCGAGCGCCAGCGGGAGTTCGTCGCCGACGCCTCGCACGAGCTCCGGACGCCGCTCACGAGCCTGCTGGCGAACCTAGAGCTGCTCGCCGAGGAGCTCGGCGACGAGCAGGCCGAGACCGCACAGGCCGCGCTGCGCTCGGCCCGGCGGATGCGCCGGCTGGTCGGCGACCTGCTGCTGCTCGCGCGCGCCGACGCGCGCAGGGTCCAGGCGCGCGGTCCCACCGACCTCGCCGACGTGCTGCTCGAGGCGGCCTCGGAGCTCGAGCCGATGGCCGAGGACCACGAGCTTTCGATCGACGCGCGACCCGCGGTCGCACCCGGCGTGCGCGACGATCTCCACCGCCTCGCGCTCAACCTGATCGAGAACGCGGCGCGGCACACGCCCGCGGGCACGCACATCCGCGCGTCCACGTCGGTGCAGGACGGGATGGCGGTCCTGACCGTCGAGGACGACGGACCCGGTGTCCCGCCCGAGCTCGGGCGGCGCGTGTTCGATCGCTTCGTTCGCGGCGCGGGCACCGGAACCCGCGGCTCGGGTCTCGGCCTCGCGATTGTGCGGGCGGTCGCCGAGTCCCACGGCGGGTCGGTCGTGCTCGAGCAGCCCGACGTCGGCACCGGGACTCGGTTCGTGATCAAGATCCCGCGCGGCCTGGGCCCCGACCCCGCGCCGCCGCCACCGGAACCTCGGGTGGGCCCGAGCGCTGCAGTGTCCGGCCGCCGCCACGCGCGTTAGCGATCGGCGCGGCTCGGAGCGAGCCTCCGCGGCCGTCCGCGGACTCCTCGCGGGAAGACCGCCGCGCGACAGCTCGCCGCCGCGGTCAGCGGAGTCCGCGGATGGCCTGGAGGGCGAGCGACCTGCTATATTGCTTGCCAGCAAGCAAGTATTTATCACCGCCACCGGAGCACTTTGTCCCCCATCTCGGCCACACTCGACGTCGACACCGCGCCCCGCCTGCGCCAGCTGATCGGCAGGCTGTCGCGCCGCCTTCGCCCGACCGGCGCCGCGCTCGCGGCCGGTCTGACGCCGACGCGGACGTCGGTGCTCCTGCACGTGGCCCGCGCCGGCCGGATCCGGCTGTCCGAGCTCTCGGAGTCCGAGGCGATCAACCCGACGATGCTCTCGCGGGTGATCGCCGACCTCGCCGAGCAGGGCCTGCTCGAGCGGGTGTGCGACCCCGAGGACCGTCGCGCCGCTCTCGTCGAGGCAACGACGGCTGGGCGCCGCCTGGCCGAGAGCATCCGAGCGGAGCGCACGGACGCCGTGAACCTAGCGCTCGACAAGCTCGACGAGCAGGAACGCGCGCAGATCGAGGCCGCATTGCCGGCGCTCGAGCGCCTCGCGGAGGAGTTCAAGGGAGAGCGGCCTTGACGCGGGTGATCCGCGCCGGTCGTGTGACGTTCGCCGCCCTCTCGGTCGCAAACTACCGCCGCTACTACGGCGGCCAGGCGATCTCGCTGATCGGCACCTGGATGCAGATGACGGCGCAGGCCTGGCTGGTCCTGAGCCTTACCCACTCGAGCACGACGCTCGGCCTGATCGTCGCGCTCCAGACGCTGCCCGTGCTCCTGCTCGGCCCCTATGGCGGCGTGATCGCCGACCGCGTCGACAAGCTCAAGCTGATGGTCGTGCTCCAGAGCGCGATGGGCGTGCAGGCGCTGATCCTCGGCGTGCTCACGGTCACCGGTGTCGTGCAGGTCTGGCAGATCGGCATCCTCGCCGCGATCCTCGGCCTGAACAACGCGTTCGAGAACCCGTCCCGGCAGTCGTTCATGCTCGAGATGGTCGGCCCGGAGCACCTGCGCAACGCGGTCAGCCTCAACTCCGTGCTGGTCAACACCGCGCGCGTGATCGGCCCCGCGGTCGCCGGGATCCTGATCGCGATTGTGGGCGAGGGAGCCTGCTTCCTGATCAACGCCGCGAGCTTCATCGCCGTGGTCGCGTCGCTGACCACGATGAACCACGCCGCCCTGAACCCGACCGAGCCGACGCCGCGGGCCCGCGGCCAGCTCCGTGAGGGCATTCGCTACGTCCGCAGCACGCCCGAGCTGGCCGTTCCGCTGCTGATGATGGCCGCGGTCGGCTGCCTGACCTACGAGTTCCAGGTGACGCTGCCGGTGATGGCCAGCCGCGGGCTGCACGCCGGCTCCACCGGCTTCGGGTTCATGACCGCCGCGATGGGACTCGGGGCCGTGTTCGGCGGCCTGCTCGTCGCCGCCCGCGGGAAGACGGGGGTCCGACCGCTGGTGATCGCCGCCACCGGCTTCGGCGTGGCGATGTCGTTCGCGACGCTCGCCCCTGGCCTCGCGATCGAGCTGCTCGCGCTCATGTTCGTGGGCTGGGCCAGCATCTCGTTCATGTCGATGGGCAACTCGACCCTGCAGCTGACCGCGGACCCCGGGATGCGCGGCCGCGTGATGTCGCTGTGGTTCGTCTCCTTCCAGGGTTCGACCCCGATCGGCGGCCCGATCGTCGGCTGGCTGATGGCAGTCGCCGGCGCCCGGGCGGGGCTCGGCATCGGTGCGGTCACCTGCTTCGTCGTCGCGCTCGCCGGGCTCGCCGCGCTCCGCGGCCAACCGCGCCGTGGCGCCCTGACCCGCCCGCTCAGACCTCGACCACGACCGGCAGGACCATCGGCCGGCGCCTGAGCCGGTCGTAGACGAACGCCGCGAGGTCGTCGTGCAGCTCCTGCTGGAGCATGTCGATCTCGCGGACTCCGTCGTGGGCGGCGGTCGCGAGCGAGCGCTCCACCTCCTGGCGGATCTCCTCGACGAGGCTGTCGGCCTGCTCGGCGAACGGAACCCCGCGGAAGATCACCTCGGGCGGGACGACCGACTCGCCGCTCTGCTCGGACACGGTCGCGACGACGATGAAGATCCCGTCGGCCGACAGCATCCGGCGGTCGCGCAGAGCGACGTCGGCGGGATCGCCGATGTCGACCCCGTCGACGAAGATCATCCCGGACTGCTCGCGCTCGCCCCAGCCGGCGCCGCCCTCGTCGAGCTCGAGCGGTAGCCCGTTCTCTCCCTGGAACACGTCGTCGGGATCGATCCCGACCGCGTCGGCCAGCTCGGCGTGCAGGCGCAGGCGCTTGTAGTCGCCGTGGACGGGCATGACGTAGCGGGGCTTGAGCAGGTTCAGCATCAGCTTCAGCTCCTCGGCGTAGCCGTGCCCGGAGGCGTGAATCGGCGCCTCGCGCGGGGTGATCACGTCGCACCCGATGTGGAACAGCCGGTCGACGGTCTCGTTGACCGCGCGCTCGTTGCCCGGGATCGGCGTCGCCGAGAACACGACCGTGTCGCCCGGACGGAGCTTGATCATCCGGTGGTCGTTGTGCGCCATCCGCCGGAGCGCCGACAGCGGCTCGCCCTGGGAACCGGTCGAGATCACGACGATCTTCTCGTCGGGCCAGTCCTCGACCTCCTGGGGCGGGATCAGGGCCCCCTCGGGGAACTCGATGTGGCCCAGCGACCGCCCGATATTCACGTTCTTGCGCATCGAGCGGCCGACCAGGGAGACCTTGCGCCCGAGCTCGGCGGCGGCGTCGATCACCTGCTGGACGCGGTGGATGTTCGAGGCGAAGCTGGTCACGATGATCCGCCCTTGCGCCCGCGCGAACACTTCCTGCAGCCTGGGTCCGACGCCCCGCTCGGACGGCGAGAAGCCCGGCCGGTCGGCGTTGGTGGAGTCGCCGCACAGCAGCAGCACCCCCTCCCGGCCAAGCTCGGCGAGCCGCGACACGTCAGCGGGCACGCCGTCGACCGGCGTCTGGTCGAACTTGTAGTCCCCGGTGAGGACGATCGTGCCGAGCTCGGTCGTGAGCGCCACCGCACACGAGTCCGGGATCGAGTGGGTCATGTGCACGAGCTCGAGCCGGAACGGGCCGAGTTCGAGCTCGTCGCCGGGCCGCAGATCCTCGAGCGGCGTGTCCCTGAGCTTGTGCTCGTCGAGCTTCGAGTGCGCCATCGCGATGGTCAGCCGGCCGCCGTACACGGGCGGGGACTGCCCGAGCTCGCGGAGGACCCACGGAAGCGCCCCGAGATGGTCCTCGTGACCGTGCGTGACCACGATCGCCTCGATGTCGTCGACCCGGTCGCGCAGGTATCCGAAGTCGGGCAGGACCAGATCGATCCCGAGCATGTCGGTCGTCGGGAACCGCAGACCGATGTCGACGACGATGATCCGACCGTCGTACTCGACGACGGTCATGTTCTTGCCGATCTCGCCCAGACCGCCCAGCGGCAGGACGCGCAGCGTGCTCACGCCCGGCTGGCTTGGAGCAGCCCGTGGCGCGCGAGCATCGACCGGATCACGCCGAGCTCCTGCTCGTCGAGCCCCACGTACGGCAGGCGCGGGGCGGCGTTGGGCAGGATCCCGAGGAGGTTGAGCGCCGCCTTCGTCGAGCATGCCAGCGGCGCCACCGGCATATCGGCGTACACGTCCTTGAGCCCCGCGTCGATCTCGCGCCGCCGTTCGGGCTCGTCGACCATCCGGCGCATCTCCTCGCCGAACAGGTGGCTGGCGACGAGGATCCCGCCGGGCTCGCCAAGGTCGAGCACGTCGGCGAGGAGGTCATCGTTACCGGCGTAGATCTGCAGGCCGTCGATCTTGGCCAGATTCGCCGCGTTGGCCTGCTTGACCGCGAAGATGTTGTCGAGCTGGGCGAGCTCCGCGAGCAGATCGTTCGGCAGGTCCGACCCCGTCCGCTGCGGGATGTTGTAGAGCAGGATCGGCAGGTCGGTGGCGCGGCAGACCTCTTCGTAGTGGCGGACGATTCCGCGCCGGCTCGGGCGGTTGTAGTACGGGTTCACGGACAGCAGCGCGTCGGGCCCGATTTCGGTCGCGCGCTCGGTCAGGTGGATCGCGTGGCGGGTGTCGTTGGAGCCCACGCCGGCGACGATCGTAACCGAGGGGTGGGTGGGTCTTAATTCCTCCACAGCGAGCCGGATCATCCCGAGGTGCTCGTCGTCGTCGAGCGTCGAGGCCTCGCCGGTGGTGCCGCAGATCACGAGCCCGTCCGAGCCGTGCTCGACCAGGTGGTGCATCAGCGCGACGGCGGCGTCCTCGTCGACGTTCCCGTCGGCGTCGAACGGCGTCACCATCGCAGTCAGGATCGAGCCAAGGTGCTCAGCCATGGACCGATTATCGCAGGACCGGCAGCGGCCGCGCAGTGGGCGCGCGCCTTACTTGCGCGCGCCCCAGCTCAGCACCGCGAGTGGGCCCATGCTCTTGTCCGGTGGTGCGGGCGGCGGCGCCACCTCGGGCGCGGGCTTGGGGGGCGAGGACACCACGTGGGTGACCGGGGCGTCCGTGAGCTTCGAGATCCGTTCGGGCAACCCCGCGCGCAACCACTTCGAGAAGAGCATCGGGAGGGTCGAGACGATGATCTCGTCGTAGCGCTTGGGGTCCCAGACGTCGGTGACCGCGAGGATCGGATCGGCGTTGCCGACGCTGCCCTCGGCCTCGAGCCCGGCGTCGTGCAGCTGGTCGAGGGCGTCGCCCAGCTTCTGGAGCGCCGCCTCCCGGCCCCCGCCGAACGGCGTCGCGGGGATGATCAGCGTGAAGCTGGAGGGCTTCTCCCGGGCCCGGCGCCGGAGCGCGTCGATCAACTCGTCAGAGGTCGCGGTCACGTTGGCCACTACGAGAAAGCTCCGTTTCCACGTCAATGACGACCTCCCTGTTTGTTGCGATAGACCACGCTCCAAAATAGCGCGCCCCGCGGTCGCTGCAAGAGGCCAGGTGGACAAAGTCTCACGGGGCGGGCCGGCCATGCGGAGTGGGCCTCGCTGACGCTCGGCGTCCATGGGTCCGTGCGACCCCGTCCGGACGGGGTCGGATGGTCCCATGGACGCCGCCGCAGGCGGCCCAGACCCGCACTAGCTCCCGGCCGCGACCTCGGAGAACCCGAGCAGTCGTTCCAGGCCGACCACGGGCGAAGCGGTCAGGCTGCCGACACCGCGGATCGCGATCAGCACGCCGGGCATGAACGACTCCCGGTCGATCGAGTCGTGGCGAATCGTCAGCGTCTGCCCGACATCGCCGAGGATCACCTCCTGGTGGGCGACGAGCCCGGGCAGCCGCACCGAGTGGATCGGCGGCGCCTTGTGGCCCGAGGCCTGCGCCATCATGGCCGCGGTCCGGGCGGCGGTGCCGCTCGGCGCGTCGACCTTGCGGTCGTGGTGGAGCTCGATGATCTCGGCGCGCGCCATGTGCCTGGCCGCCTGAGCGGCGAATTGCATCATCAGGACCGCGCCGATCGCGAAGTTCGGCGCGACGAACACGTTGGCGCCGGCGCCCTCGAGGTCGCCGAGGTCGGAGGGGTCGAAGCCGGTCGTGCCGATCACGACGTGCACGCCGGCAGCCACCGCCTCGCGGGCGTTGGCGACCGCGCTCGTCGGGATCGTGAAGTCGACGAGCACGTCCGCGTTCGGGAGGACGTCGGCCAGGGCGGTGTTCAGCGCCGGGTCGGCGCGACCGGTGAGCTCCATGTCGCCGGCGCCTTCGACCGCCCGGCACACCGTCTGCCCCATCCGCCCGGCCGCGCCGGCGACCGCGACCCGGATCGGCATCAGCCGGTCCCGACCGCCGGAGCCTCGACCAGCTCCGGCCCGATCGCCCCGAGCGCCTCCTCGAAGCGGCCCTCGTCCGGCCCGATGCCGGCGGCGGACAGCCGCTCGGGCGCCCACAGCTCGTCGACAAGCCCGGCGAGATCTTCGATCGTGACGGCCTCGATCCGCTCGACGGTCTCGTCCAGCGACAGCAACGGCATGCCCGCGAGGATCTCCGAGCCGAGGCGGTTCATGCGCGCGCCGGTCGACTCGAGCGCGAGCACGACGCGGCCCTTCAGGTTCTCCTTGGCGCGCTCGAGCTCGTCCGCGGTGGCCGGCTCCTCGCGGATGCGCGCGAGCTCGGAGCCGACGACCGCGAGCCCCTCGGCGACGTTGTCGGGGCGGGTGCCGATGTAGAGGCCGACCTGACCCGTGTCCCGGTAGGCGCTCGTGAACGAATAGACCGCGTACGCCAGCCCCCGCCGCTCGCGGACCTCCTGGAACAGCCGTGAGGAGGAGGTGCCGCCGAACACGTTGTCGAGCACGCGCAGCGCGAACCTGCGCTCGTCGTGGCGCGCGAGGCCGGGACCGCCGAGGCACACGTGGTATTGCTCGGTGTCCTTGCGCTCGAACCGGCCGCGCGCGGCGCCCGGAGCCGGCGCCGGCGAGGCCGTCGGCGCGGTCCGGCCCGTCTTCTCGGCAACCAACTTGGCCGCGAGCTCGACGAACGCGTCGTGGTCGACCGCGCCGGCCGCCGCGATCACGATGTTCTCGGGGCCGTAGCGGTCGGCGTGGAAGCACCTGATCTCCTCCGGCGGCGTCTCGGCGATCACCGACGCCCGCCCGATGATCGCCCGACCCAGCGGGTGGTCTCCGAACACCGCCTCCCCGAGCAGGTCGAAGACCTTCTCCTGGGGGTCGTCCTCGTACATCGCGATCTCCTCGAGGATCACCGCGCGCTCGGAGTCGATCTCGCGGAGCGTCGGGCGGAACACCATGTCGGCCATCACGTCGAACGCCTCCGGCACGTGGTCGTCGATCACCCGCGCGTAGACCGAGGTCGTCTCCTTGCCCGTGCCGGCGTTGAGCTCGGCCCCCATCCCGTCGAAGATCTGATCGATCTCGAGCGAGCCGTACTTCTCGGTGCCCTTGAACAGGAGATGCTCGAGCAGGTGGGACAGCCCCGCGTGCTCGTCATCCTCGGTCCGGGAGCCGGTGCCGATCCAGAAGCCGATCGACACCGACCGGACCGCGGGCATCGCCTCGGTCGTGACCCGCACGCCCGAATCGAGCGTGGTCAGCCTGTGCTGCTGTACCACCGGCGGCGTCTCAGCTGCGCTCGGGATCGCGGTCGCGCACACGGCCGCGGTCGCCCTCGCGGGGCGGCCGGTCGGCCTCGCGGGGCCGGTCGCGGTCGCGCTCGCGGCCACGACCACCCCGGTCGCGGCCGTCGCGGCCGCCGCGATCGCGGCGCGGAGGGCCGCTGTCACCGGTGCCGACCGCGGCCAGCTCCTCGACACTCTTGCCGACGATGTCGGGATCGTCCGCCAGCCGCAGGCCGATCCGGCCGCGCTCGCGATCGACCTCGACCACCCGCACGTTTAGCTCGTCGCCCTTGTTGAGGACCTCCTCGACCGAGGCAATCCTGCGGCCGGGCGCGACGTTCGAGATGTGGAGCAGCCCGTCGGTGCCCTTGGCGAGCTCGACGAAGGCGCCGAACGCGGTCGTCTTGACGACCTTACCGGTGAACTCGTCGCCGACCTCGACCTCCTTGGTCATCGACCGGATGCGGTCGACGAGCGCGTCGCCGCGCTCGCGGTCGGCGGCGTACACCAGCACCATCCCCTCGTCGTTGACGTCGATCTGGGACTCGAACTCCTCCTGGAGCGCGCGGATCGTCTCACCGCCCTTGCCGATCAGCAGGCCGATCTTCTCCGGGTCGATCTGGACCGAGGAGATGCCCGGCGCGTACTTGGAGAGCTCCGGGCGCGGGGTGTCGATCACCTTGGCCATCTCGCCCAGGATGAAGGTCCGGGCGGACTTGGCCTGCGTGAGCGCGTCGCGCATGATCTCGAACGTGACGCCGGTGATCTTGATGTCCATCTGGAGCGCGGTGATCCCGTTCTCGGTGCCGGCGACCTTGAAGTCCATGTCGCCGAGGTGGTCCTCGACGCCGGCGATGTCGGTGAGGACGATGTAGTCGTCACCCTCCTTGATCAGCCCCATCGCGATCCCCGCGACCGGGCGCGGGAGCGGGACGCCGGCGTCCATCAGGGACAGGCTCGAGCCGCAGACGGAGGCCATCGACGACGACCCGTTCGACTCGAGGATGTCCGAGACGACGCGGATCGTGTACGGGAACTCCTCCTGGCTCGGGATCATCGGGACGAGCGCACGCTCGGCGAGCGCACCGTGGCCGATGTCTCGCCGCTTGGGCCCGCGCATCGGTCCGGCCTCACCCACGGAGAATCCGGGGAAGTTGTAGTGATGGAAGTAGCGCTTGGAGGTCTCGAGCCCAAGCGTGTCGAGGCGCATCTCCTCGCGGGTCGTTCCGAGCGCGACAGCGCTGAGCGCCTGGGTCTGGCCGCGGGTGAACAGCGCCGAGCCATGGGCCCGGGGAGAGACGCCGACTTCGACCTCGATCGGGCGGATCTGGTCGGCGCTGCGCCCGTCGGGGCGCTTCTTCTGGACGGCGATCCGTTCGCGGATCAGGGTCTTCTCGAGCTTGTCGAACGCGCGCTGGGCGTTCGCGCGGAACTCCGCGTAGGTCTCGGCCTCGGGATCGCCCGAGTACTGGTTGATCACCTGCTCCTCGACCGCCTTGCAGGCGTCCTGTCGCTCGAGCTTCTCCTCGACCTGGGTCGCGGCGCTGAGCGCCTCGCCGTGCGAGGCCTTGATCTGCTCGTACAGCTCCGAGCTGACCTCCGGGATGTCGACGGTGATCTTCTCCTTGCCGGCGCGCTCGGCGAGCTCGCGCTGGAGCGCGCACAGCTTCTTGATCTCGCCGTGGGCGATGTCGAGCGCGTCCAGGATCTCCGCCTCGGGGATCTCGCTGGCGCCGGCCTCGACCATCAGGATCGCCTCGTCGGTGCCGGCCACGATCAGGTCGAGGTCGGTGTTGTCGAGGAGGTCCTCCTCGGACGGGTTGACCACGAAGTTGCCGTCGACCTTGCCGATCCGCACCGCGCCGACCGGACTCGGGAACGGGATGTTGGAGACCATCAGCGCGGCCGACGCGCCGTTCATCGCCAGGATCTCGTAAGGGTTCACGTGGTCGACCGAGATCGGCAGCGCGACGAGCTGCGTCTCGTACCGCCACCCCTTGGGGAACAGCGGCCGGATCGGCCGGTCGATCATGCGCGCGGTCAGCGTCGCCTTCTCCCCCGCGCGGCCTTCACGCTTGAAGAACGACCCGGGGATCTTGCCCGCGGCGTACATCCGCTCCTCGACGTCGACGGTCAACGGCAGGAAGTCGACATCGCGCACATTGCCCGCGGTGGCGGTACAGAGGACCATGGTGTCGCCCGCGCGGACGACGACGGCGCCGGAGGCCTGCTTGGCCAGCTTGCCGGTCTCGAACGAGATCTCCCGACCCCCGATCTCGACGGACACGCGCGTAACGGCGTCAGACATATTCAATTCCCTTCTACCCCGCCCTTCGGTCGGCGGAGTCCTTCTCGTTCTCATCGTTAGTTCCGAACGGCACGGATGGTAGCGGGGAGTCGCCCATCCGCGGGATCGTTGGGGCGTTGTTTGTGGCTCGCGGCGGTGCCCGCCGACCCGGGCGCAAAACGAACCAAAGCTGATCTGGGCGAGGACGCGTGTCACCATCCCTGCGATGGCGCACGACATTGCCTCGGTGCAGGCGCGGCGGCTCGAGGCGAAACGCCGGCGCCGGCAGCGCCGACTGTGCCACAGCTGCTCCCGGAGGACCCGCCGCCGCTCGTGCAACTGCGTAAGGGGTATGACGGGTGTCCGGTCAAGCTCAGCAGCGGCAGCGGCAGCTGATGCGGCGTCCGCCCGACGGACGCGACCGGGGCGAGCCGACCCTTGCCGGCGCGACCCCTACGCGTGTCTCGGCAGAACTAACCGGACCGCCCGGTCCGCTTGTGGTACTCTAACCGGACCGCGCAGTCCAGATTATCACGCCGACACGGGGAGTCCCGCCTATGTCCGCCACCACATCCACCGCCACCGGCGAAGGGCCCGCCGTCCGGCCCCCGGCGCGGGGCCACACGTCCAACCGCTGGCTGATCCTCGTAATCGCCTGCCTCGCGCAGTTCATGGTGGTGCTCGACGCCACGGTCGTGAACGTGGCGCTGCCCTCGATCCAGAAGGGCCTCGACTTCTCGCCGGCAAGCCTGCAGTGGGTCGTGAACGCCTACACGCTCATCTTCGGCGGCTTCCTGCTCCTCGGCGGCCGGGCCGGCGACCTGCTTGGACGCAAGCGCCTGTTCGTCGTCGGCGTCGCGCTGTTCTCGGCCGCGTCGCTGCTGAACGGGCTCGCGCAGTCGTCCGGGATGCTGATCGTCGGCCGCGGGATCCAGGGTCTCGGTGGCGCGCTCCTCTCCCCTGCTGCGCTCTCGATCATCACCACGACCTTCGTCGAGCAGGATGAGCGCACGAAGGCGCTCGGCGTGTGGAGCGCGATCGCGGCCGGTGGCGGCGCGGTCGGCCTGGTCATGGGCGGCGCGCTCACACAGCTCGCTTCGTGGCCGTGGATCTTCATCGTGAACGTTCCCGTCGGCGTCGTCACGCTGCTACTCACGCTCCGGTTCGTGCCCGAGTCGCGCGCGGATGTCCAGCATCGGTCGTTCGACCTCGCCGGCGCGGTCACGGTCACCTCCGGTCTCGTCGTGCTCGTGTACGCGATCGTCAAGGCGCAGGCATTCGGCTGGGGATCCGGGCGGACGATCGGCCTGATCGCGGCCTCGCTCGTGCTGCTTGCGGCGTTCGTCGTGATCGAGCAGCGAAGCGTCGCGCCGCTGATCCGGCTCAGCATCTTCAAGATCCGCACGCTCGCGGTCGCCGACGGAGTGCTGCTCCTGGTCGCGTCCGGACTGTTCGGGATGTTCTTCTTCGCCTCCCTGTACGTCCAGGAGATCCTCGGCTACAGCCCGCTCCACGCGGGCCTCGCGTTCCTGCCGGTGACCGGGGGGATCGTCGTCGGCGCCGGTCTGGCCCAGCAACTGGTCCGCCGTGCCGGCGTGCGCAACCTCGCGGTGTTCGGAATCGTGCTCGCGACGATCGGGATGGTGGTCCTGGCGCAGGTGCCCGTCCACGGCAGCTATGCGGCCGACTTGCTCCCCGGCCTCCTGCCGATGAGCATCGGGATGGGCCTCGTGTTCGTGCCGATCACGTTGATGGCGACGGGCGGCGTCGGCGATAACGACGCCGGCCTCGCCTCGGGCCTGTTCAACACGGCCCAGCAGGTCGGCGGCTCGCTCGGCCTCGCGGTCCTCTCGACGCTCGCGGCGAGCAAGACCGCGAGCGTCCTGAACGGGCTCCCCGGGGGCCTGTCGAACGCCGCGACCAACGCGGCGAAGGTGTCCGGCTACCACGTCGCGTTCCTCGCGGCGGCGGTGATGCTGGCCGCCGGCGCCGTCGTCCTCGCGGTGGCGGTGAGACGCCGCGACCTCGAGGCCATCAGCCTCGAGTTGGCGCCTTCCGCCGTCGCGGCGTAGGAGAATCTGTCGCGATGACGCCAGGCGAGCGAACCCTCCGTGCCGACGCCGAGCGCAACCGCCGCCGATTGCTCGACGCTGCCGAGGCGTTGTTCAGCGAGCGCGGCCTCGACGTCGGCGTCGCCGAGATCGCCGAGCGGGCCGGCGTGGGCCGCGGCACGCTGTTTCGCAACTTCCCGTCCAAGGAAGACCTGATCGCGGCGATCGTGATCGAGCGGATGAATGACGCCACCGAGTACGGGCGCACGCTGCTCGACGCCCCGGTCGCGGGCGAGGCGCTGTTCGGATTCCTCGAGGAGATCGTCGGCCGTCAGCAGCTCGACCGCTGTCTGTTCGACGCGGTGGCGGACACGTTCCTGGCCAATGAGGAGATCCGGGCGGCGCACGCGGAGATCGTGGGCGTCCTCGACGAGCTGCTCACCCGGGCCAGGGAGGCGGGCGTGGTCCGCAGCGACGTCGGGGCCATGGACGTTCTGATGCTGCTCAAGGGCGTGTGCGAGGTCGCGAGCGCGTTCGCGAGCTCCGAACCGGGGATCGTGACGCGCCAGCTCGACCTGGTGCGCGCCGCGATCAGCGCAAACGCCGCCAAGCAGCCGCTGCGTGGGCGCTCACCCACGCTGGCCGACATCGAGCGGGCGTTTCCCGAATCCGGGGTGCCGGCGGCGCGGTCTGGCTGATCCGGGGTGCCGGCGGCGCGGTCCGGCTGATCCGGGGTGCCGGCGGCGCGGTCCGGCTGATCCGACAGGACGTGACGTCGCGGCCCGAGCCGTTCACAATGTTGGGCCTCGAGCTCTCGGCGGCGTACCACCAGCGGCTGCTGGAGAAGCTCAGGAACCCGACGCCGAGCATCCCCGCCACCGCAAGGCGGCTTGCGGGCGAACACCGGCAAGAGCTCGAGCACGATCCCGAACCCGGGCAGCGCCCCCGCACAGGCGCCGATCGTTTGTGCCTCCGTTCGTGAAGCCCGGACTTCTATTCCCTCGGCGCCCGCGGGTCAAGGCAAAGAGCCCAGGCGCCGTTGAGCGTTCCGCCGTCGGTCGCCGCTCAGGTCGCGTCCGCGCCTAGCTCTTTTTCGATCGCCGCCGGATCGACCTGCCCGGCGTGAGCCACGCCGCCTACCACCAGCGTCGGGGTCGTCACGATGCCTCCTCGCACGCCGGACTCGAAGTCGCGCCGGACCCGGGCCCGGACCGACGCGCCGCGCCGGTCGGCGTCGAACCGCTCGAGGTCGAGCCTCAGCGAGCGGGCCCGCGCCCACAGGTGCGGATCCTCGAGACGGCCCTGATCGGCGAACAGCAGGTCGTGCATATCCCAGAACCGGCCCTGGAGCGCGGCGGCCTGCGCCGCGCACGCCGCCGGCCACGCGCGGGGGTGGCTCGAGCGCACCGGGAAGTGCCGGAACGCGACCCGCAGCCGGGCTCCTCTGAGCTTGAGCTCGGCCGCCGCGCAGTAAGGGCACTCGAAATCGGCGTACACGATCACCAGCGGGGCACCCGCCGGCCCTCTCACGTGATCGTCCGCGCGCAGCCCGGGGAGTGGAGCCGAGCCGAGGTCGCTCAAGCCTGAGCGGATCCGGCGGCGGTCGCGTCGAGGCCGTCGAAGATCAGGTTCGCGCCCGGCAGGTCGCCCGGCGACGGGGCCTGGTAGCTCCAGCCCACCACCGCGTCGGGTCCGACGATCACCAGTGCGCGCTGCGGGAAGCCTCCGGGGTGGTAGACGCCGAAGGCGCGGCAGGCCGCCCCCTTGGGCTCGAAATCCGACAGTTGCGGGATGCTCACGCCGAGCTTCTCCCGAAACGCCGTCTGCGACCAGCGCGCGTCGCAGGAAACGCCGTACATGGTGGCGCCGCGCTTGGAGAGGTAGTCGCCGAGCACCTCCTCGTAGAGGCCGATCTGATCGGTGCACACCGGGCTGAACGCGAACGGGTAGAACACCAGCACGGTCGTCTTGCCCTCGAGGTCTTGGCGCGTGAACTCGGTCCCGTCCTCGCGCCGGAGCGTGAACTCCGGCGCCGCCGTCCCCGCCCGGATCGGCCCGTCGTCGGTGGAGTCGGTCACCGGCGCAGGCCCAGCTCGCGCAGCACCTTCCGGTAGCGCTCTAGATCCGTGCGCTGGAGGTAGTTGAGCAGACGCCGGCGGCGCCCGACGAGCATGAGCAGCCCACGGCGCGAATGGTGATCCTTGCTGTGCTCGCGCAGGTGCTGGGTCAGGTCGTTGATCCGGTCGGTGAGCAGCGCGATCTGGACCTCGGTCTTGCCGGTGTCAGTGGGCGCGTCGCCGAACTTGGCGGTGATTTCCTGCTTGCGTTCCTGGGTGATGGCCATCGGTCGGGTGAGGCTAGCAGGCCGCTGGTTCAGGACGTGTCCTTGCACACCTCGCACGTGCGCTGCACGTCGAGGCGCATCTGCTCGACGAGGGCCTCGGGCGACTCGAACCGGCGCTCACCGCGCAGCCGGGCGAGGAAGTCGATCCGCAGTGTCCGCCCGTACAGATCGCCGTTGAAGTCGAGCAGGTACGCCTCGACGAGGAGCCCGCGACCGGTCCCGAACGTCGGTCGCACGCCGATGCTGACCGCGGCGCACGCCTCGGGCGTGCGGGTGGCGTAGATGCCGTGCCCAGGGCAGACGAGCGCCTCGTCCGGAACGATGTTCGCGGTCGGGAAGCCGAGCGTGCGGCCACGCCGGTCGCCCGGCACGACCTCCCCGCGTAGCTGGAACGGCGCCCCGAGGAAGCGAGCCGCGATCTCCACCTCGCCGGCCAGCACGAGCCCGCGGATGTGGCTCGAGGAGATGATCTCGCCGTCGACCTCGACCAGCGGCACGACCCGCGTCTCGAACCGCCCGTCGGCCGCCAGCATCGCCGGATCGCCGGCGGCTCGGTGCCCGAACCGGAAGTTCTCCCCGACCGACACGTGCGTAGCTCGCAGGCGCTCGACCAGGATGTGGTCGACGAACTCGCCGGCGGTCTGGTGGGCGAAGCCGTCGTCGAACGGGATCACGACGAGCTCGTCGACGCCGAGCGCCTCGATCAGCTCGGCCTTGGCCTCGAGACTCGTCAGCAGTTTCGGCGCGGCCTCGGGACGGACCACCCGCAACGGGTGCGGCTCGAACGTGAGCACGGTGTCGCTGCCGCGGATCACCTCGCGGTGACCGAGATGGACCCCGTCGAACTCGCCGACGGCGACTCGCCGCGGCCGCTCCCGGACCTCGGAGAGCATCGTTACCTTCATCGGCGCGAAAGGCTAGTCATCGGTGGACGTCTCAGCCCCGTAGGCCGACGATCGGGGCGAGCGTGCCTCCGGGCCGCGGCTCGGCGAGCGCGATCAATCCGCGGTCGTCGGTCAGCCTGACGACCGCGGCCCCCGGCACCTCGCCCGGCACCGCGCCACCGTGCCCGGCTCGCCGCGCCAGTTCGGGATCGAGGCGGACCTCGGGAATGAAGCCGAGCGCCTCGTCGAGGCTGATGATCCGCTCGGGATCGGCGTCGGCCACGTCGAACGGCCCGATCGCGGTCCGGCGGAGCTCCTCGCAGTAGGCGTCGCCGAGATCCGCGATCAGACTCCGCACATACGTCCCTGACGAGCACTCGATGCTGAAGCCGCGCCGGTCGCCGTCGCGCCAGCGCTCCTCGAACCGGTACACCTCGACGACGCGCTCGGCGAGCTCGACCTCCTCGCCGGCGCGCGCGAGCGCGTACGCCCGCCGGCCGCCGACCTTGACAGCGGAGAACGCGGGCGGGCGCTGGCGCACGGCGCCGGTGGGCAGCGACAGAGCGCCTGACGGGACCACCCCGGTCTGGGCGATCTCGCCTTCCGGATCGCCGGTGGTCGAGACCGCCCCGAACCTCGCCGTCGCCTCGTAGGTCTTGCGCAGCGCCATCACGAACCGCTGCACGCGGGTCGCGCGGCCGACCAGGACCAGCAGCAGCCCGGTCGCGAACGGGTCGAGCGTCCCGGCATGGCCAACCTTGACCCGCCCGGGATCCGCGCCCCGCCCGCCCCGCCCGCCCCGCCCGCCGAGCGCGCGCCGGATCCTCGCGACCACGTCGTGCGAGGTGATCGCGGACGGCTTGTCGTAGAGGACGATGCCGTCGGGCGGGTCGGCGCTCACGTCGGAAGGGGAGACGGTCAGTGATTGTCGCGCGCGCCCGCGAGCTGCTGCGCGACTTCGTGGCGCAGGAACGAGATCAGCTCGTCCCACTCCAGCGATGTCGAGAAGCCGGCGGCCTGCCGGTGCCCGCCGCCGCCCTGCGCGCGCGCGATCGCGGACACGTCCACGCGCTCGTCGCTCGCGCGCAGGGACACCTTGCGGGCGAGCCCGCCGTCGGAGTTGCCGGTCCGCTCGCGGATGAGGGCCGCGACCGCGGTGCCCTCGACCGCGCGGAGGTGGTCGATCACGCCCTCGGAGTAGCTCTCCTCCGCTCCCGAGGCCGCGAAGTCGTCCGCGTCGAGCTCGGTCACGGTCAGCCGCCCGCCGTCGTAGCGGGCTACCTTCGCGAGGCCACGGGCGAGCAGCGCGAGCTTGCCGTACGGGACCCCCTCGTACACGCGTCGATAGATCTCGTGCACGTCGACGCCGTGCACGATCAGATCGGCGGCCATCTCGTGCGCGCGTGGGCCGGTGTTCTCGTACATGAACCGGCCGGTGTCGGTGATCAGTCCGACGTACAGCGCCTCGGCGATGTTCACGGTCGGCTCGACCCCGAGGCCGTACATCAGGTCCCAGACGATCTCGGCCGTGCATGAGGCCTCCGGCAGCACGTAGTTGACCGTGCCGAACAGCGTGTTGTCGTGGTGGTGGTCGATGTTGATGATGTGTAATTCGGGCCCTCCCGCCTGCCGGAACGCTTCGGCCGGGTTGCGCTCGAGGTTGCCGCAGTCGAGGAACACGATCGTCCGCTCCTCGAGATCGTTGGGCGGCGAGCTGACCAGCCCCGACAACACGAACCATCGATACTCCTGCGGGAGCGGGAACTCGCTCGAGTCGATGAACATCAGGCTGTCGCGGCCCTGGGCGGCAAGGATCTCCTGCATCGCGATCAGCGATCCGAGCGCGTCGCCGTCGGGGTTCTCGTGGCTCACGACGACGAGCTTGTCGGCCGAGCGAAGCTCGGCGAGCACCTCGTCGCGGTTCGCGCGCGCACCGTTGTCACCCATCCGCGTCCGGTCCCCGGTCGATCAACTGAGTGATCCGCATCCCCCGATCGATCGAGTCGTCGTACGCGAACGTGATCGTCGGCGTGTGCTTGAGCGACAGCTCCGCCGCGACCCGCCCCTGGAGGAAACCGTGCGCGGAGCGCAGCCCATCGAGCGTGTCCGACCGCGCCTGCTCGTCCCCGAAGACGCTGACGTACACGCGCGCATGGCGCAGATCGGAGCTGGTCTTGACGGCGGTCACGGTCACGAACCCAATGCGTGGATCTTTCAGATCCTTGGAGATCGCTTCGCTGAGGACTGCTCGCACGGCCTCATCGACACGACGCATCCGGCCGTCGCCCATCCTACCCGCTCGCTCCGCATCGAGTCACCAGGTTGTTAGCGCTCACTCCCACAGGTCGTCGACGGACGTAACCAGTCGCTGCACCCGGACCTGATCGGGCCAGCGCGCGTCGAGCCATCGCTCGACGTTGTCCGCGGCCGCGACCAGCACGGGCAACGAGCCGCCCGTGAGCGCCGCCGTCAACCGCGCCCGCTGCCACAGGTCCTGGTGATCGACCTCGGCAACCGCGACGCCGAGGCGTCCGTGGAGCTGCGCCTTGATCGAGGACAGCTCCTTGCGCTTGCTCTTGAGGCTTCCGGCGTCCGGGAAGTGCAGATCGATCACGAGCACCGCGACGAAGCCGCTGTCCGACATCGCCGACCACCCAAGCTGCTAGACGAGCTCGCGTTCGACCTGGCGCGTGGCGTAGGTCTCGAACACGTCGCCTTCCTTGACGTCGGCGAAGTCCCTGAGCACGATGCCGCAGTCGTAGCCGGCGGCGACCTCGCGCACGTCCTCGTTGAAGCGGCGCAGGCTCTGGATCTCGCCGTCGTAGACGACGGTGCCGTCACGAACCAGCCGGACCTTGGATCCCCGGGTGATCCTGCCCTCGGTGACGTGGCAGCCGGCGATCGTGCCCACGCGCGAGGCGCGGAAGATCTGGCGCACCTCGACCGAGCCGAGTGCATCCTCGACCTCCTCGGGCGCGAGCATGCCCTGCATCGCGTCGCGGAGCTCCTCGATCGCGCGGTAGATCACCGAGTAGTGACGGATCTCGACGCCCTCGCGTTCGGCGACCTGACGGGCGTCCCCGACCGGGCGGACGTTGAAGGAGAGGATCACCGCGTCGGAGGCGGAGGCGAGCATCACGTCGGATTCGGTCACCGCGCCGACCGCGCCGCGGATCACATTGACCGACACCTCGTCCTGCGGCAGCTTCGCGATCTCGTCCTCGATCGCCTCGAGCGAGCCTGCCACGTCGGCCTTCATAACGAGGTTGAGCTCCTGGATCCCGCGCTTGAAGATGTCCTCCAGCGAGACCTTCTTGCCCGAGCGCCGGGCGAGCGCCTCGGCCTTCAGGCGCGTGGCCCGCTCACCCGCAAGTTGGCGCGCGCGGCGCTCGTTCTCGACCACCCGGACATGCTCGCCGGCCTCGGGCACGCCGTCGAACCCGAGCACCTCGACAGGCTCACCGGGGAGTGCCGCGGAGACCCGCTTGCCGAGGAAGTCGTTCATCGCCCGCACCCGGCCCCAATGCGCGCCGGCGACGAGCGCGTCGCCAACCTCCAGCGTGCCGCGACTGATCAGGATCGTGACCACGGGACCTCGGCCGGGGTCGAGCTTGGACTCGATCACGCTCCCGGACGCCGGGGCGTCCGGGTTGGCCCGCAGCTCCTCGACCTCGGCCATCACCAGGATCGTCTCGAGCAGATCGTCGAGACCCTCCTTGGTCTTGGCCGAGACGTTGACGAACTCGGTCTCGCCTCCCCACTCCACCGGCTGTAGTCCCAGCTGCGCCATCTCGGCGCGGACGCGATCGGGCTGCGCGCCCTCCTTGTCGATCTTGTTGACGGCCACCAGCATCGGTACGCCCGCCTCCTTGGCGTGATCGACGGCCTCCTGCGTCTGCGGCTTCACGCCGTCATCGGCGGCGACCACGATCACGGCGATGTCGGTCACCTTGGCTCCGCGCGCGCGCATCGCCGTGAACGCCTCGTGACCGGGCGTGTCCAGGAACGTGATCATCCCGCCGTTTTCCTGCTTGACCTGGTAGGCGCCGATGTGCTGGGTGATGCCACCGGCCTCTCCGGCCGCGACGTGGGTCTGGCGGATCGCGTCGAGCAGCGAGGTCTTGCCGTGGTCGACGTGCCCCATGATCGTGACGACCGGGGCACGCTCGACGAGCTCCTCCTCGGTGTCGTCGAACACGGGCTCGGCGATCGTCTCATCCTCGGAGTGGACGAGCTCCACGTCCTTGCCGAACTCGGCCGCGAGCACCTGAACCGTGTCGTCGGACAAGGTCTGCGTCAGCGTCTTCATCTCGCCGAGCGCCATCAGCCGCTTCATGATCTCGGGCACGGGGACGTCGAGATACTCGGCGACGTCCTTCACGGTCGAACCCGAGTTGATCCTGATCGCGTCGGGTACGGCGAGAGCGGACTGCGACGACGGACGCGACTCCGCCTCCTCGTCGTACACGCCTCGCCGCCGGCGCCCGCGGCGCTGCCGGCGCGGCGGCTGGTTGGACTGCGGCGGACCGCCGCCGGTGGTGCGGCGCGAAGCTTGCGAGTCGATCACTACCCGCCGGCGGCCGCCGGCGGTGCCAGGCGCGCGCTCGCCCTGGAGCGAGTCGCGAGTCGGGCGCTTGTGCGCGGCCTCGCCCCCGCTTGATCCCGCGTCGCCGGTGCGTGGCGCCGCGTCGCCGCCGCCGCGCGGGCCTCCGTCGCCCTCGCCCGGAGGCGGCGTGTCGCCACGCCCGCGGGACGGTACATCAGCGCGTCCGCGCGAGGAGCCATCTCCGGAACGCCCGCGACCGCCACCCCCGGCGCGGGGAGGCGCCTTGGGGCCGGTCGCGCCGTCCTTGACCGCGGCGCCGTCGCCGTTGGCGAGCACGCGGAGCGCCGCCGCCTCGTCGACCGAGGAGGAGGCCGCCTTGACGTCGAGCCCGCCCGCCTTCAACCGCGCGAGGACGTCCTTGGGGGCGAGCCCCTGCTCCTTGGCGATCTGATGCACTCGCTTATTCATCTACGTCCAGTGTAGGGGCCTAGTCATTGCCGTTTGCGGCGGCCTGAACCTGATTGGTGTCTTTGCCCTCGAGCGCCTGATGGGCCTCGATCCCGCAGTAGCGCGAACCCGGCAGCGCCGCGTTCGGACAGCGGCGGCCGTTGGAAATGATCGCGGCGCAGCGGCCCTGGGCCTCTTCCTGCTCGTAGCCGTGCTCGGCCTCCTCGGCCGCGAACTCCGTCTCCGAGCGGATGTCGATCCGCCAGCCGGTCAGTCGCGCGGCCAGCCGCGCGTTCTGGCCCTCACGCCCGATCGCCAGCGACAGCTGGTCGTCGGGGACGATCACCGTCGCCTGCTTGCCGGCGTCGTCGACGAGCACCTCGCGTACGCGCGCCGGCGAAAGTGCCTTGGCGACGAACCGGGCCGGCTCGTCGTTGTAGGGGATGATGTCGATCTTCTCACCGCGAAGCTCGGACACGACCATGCGGACCCGCGACCCGCGAGGGCCGACGCAGGCGCCGACCGGATCGACGCCGTCGACGTGCGAGACGACCGCAATCTTCGAGCGGTAGCCGGGCTCGCGGGCGACGTTCGTGATCTCGACGAGGCCGTCGGCGATCTCGGGCACCTCGAGCTCGAACAGCTGCTTGATCAGCTCGGGATCGCGGCGCGAGACGATGATGCTCGGGCCCTTGGTCGAGTTCGAGACGTCCTTGATGACCGCCTTGATCCGCTGGGAGTGGTCGTAGCGCTCGCCCTCGACCTGCTCGGACTTGGGCAACAGCGCCTCGACCCGCTCGCGGAGCTGGACCAGCGTGTAGCGTGAGTCGGACTGCTGCACGATCCCGGTGATCAGCTCGCCGACGCGATCGCGGTACTCCTCGAACATCATGTCGCGCTCGGCCTCGCGGATCCGCTGGAGGATCACCTGCTTGGCGGTCTGCGCCGCGATCCGCCCGAAGTCGTGCGGGGTGACGTCCTCGGTCTCGATCTGGTCCTCGTACTCCTTGAGCTTCTCGAGGTCGATCTCGGGCTCGGGCGGCTCGCGCATCTCGCCGGTCTCCGGGTCGACGGTCGGCTGCTGATCGGGCGTCGCCTCGACCAGGAGCTGCTCCTCGAGCTCGGGCGGGATCTTCAATTCCCAGACCTTGAAGTCGCCGCTGTCGCGATCCATCTCGACCTTCGCGTAGCGCGCCGCTTCCGGCGTCTTCTTGTACGCCGACAAGAGCGCGTCTTCGAGCGCCTCCATCAGCTTCTCTGAGGAGATGTTCTTCTCGGCGGCGAGGCCGCGAACGGCCTCGACGATCTCTCTCGACATGGCTTCAGTCTCCAGGTACGAGGTTGGTGCGGACGATTTGCTCGTACGGGATCGTGACCACGCCCCCCTGCGCGGCGATCGTCACATCCCGGTCGGATGCGCCGACCAGCTCGCCGGTCACGCTCTTGTGTCCGTCCCGAGCCTCCCGCAGGCGCACGCGCGCATGCCGGCCGAGAAAGCGCGTGTAATGCTGTGGCCTGGTCAGCGGACGGTCCTGTCCGGGCGAGGAGACCTCGAGCGAGTACCGATCGCGATAGTCGCCCAGCAGCGCCGAGACGCGTTCGCACAACTCGAGCGTGACGCCATCGCGATGATCGATGAACAGTCGCAACGTGCCGCCGGAGACGACCTCGGCGAGCAGCACCTCGACATCCGGCTCGCTGGCGGCGAGCCGGTGCTCGATCTCCAACTGGAGTCGTTCGCCAACTTGTCGGTACTCAGAAGCCACTGTCGGTCTCCTCACTCATAAAAAAAGCGGGCCAAAGCGCCCACTTCGGGAACTGCCACCGGGCACACCCGGCGCTCGACTTCGTTTTCCAGATTAGCACCGGAATGCGGGCCTGACACGCCTCGGGCCTCCCGGCGCTCAGCCGTCGAGGGCCGAGCGGAGGTCGCGCTTCACGCGAGGGAGGCCCTCGCTCAGCCGTCGAGGGCCGAGCGGAGGTCGCGCTTCACGCGAGGGAGGCCCGACACGTGTCCAGGCCCGCTGCGCGCGTCGGCCACGGTGATCGCGCCGGGCCGGCCGCGGCCCGCTCCCTCGTTCGGAGCGAACGGGCGCGGTTCGGACCGCTAGGAGCTGGGTGAGGCATCGCCCGCGCGGGCGCGGGCCCGGTCGCGGTAGAGCCGGTAGTCGTAGCGCCCGGGCTGCATGGCCGCGGCCTGCGCCAGCGGCATGCGCGCCTCCGCGTGGCGGCCGAGCATCTGCAGCGAGCGGCCGAGGCAGAACAGCGCGAAGTCGTTGGTGGGCGCGCGGTCGATCACCGCCTGGAACTCGTCCTTGGCCTCGTCGTAGCGCTGCGCCCCGAACAGCGCCCGGCCCAGGGCCTCGCGGATCGAGGTCTTGTCGGGGGCGAGGTCACGCGCGCGCGCTAGCGGGATCGTCGCCTGGTGGTGGTGCCCAGCTTCGAGCAACTCGGTGCCGCGCATGAACAGTTCGTACACGTCTTCCATGGCGCTCCAGTTTAGGCCCGCCCTCGCGCGCGCTTCGGACGTGGTGGCAGCGCCCACAGCGCGCGCACCGCCCCGCCTACGCCAAGTCCGGCTCGGAGCTGGGCCCGCAGCGCGCGACGCTGCGCGAGCGTGGGCAGTTCCGTCCCGTCGCCGAAGCGCGATAGGCGCAGCGCGCGCACGTAGCCGGCGGCCGCGGGGGAGGCGCGGAAGCGCCGCTCGACCGCCGCGAGCGTGACCCCGCCCGAGATCGGGCGGCCGCTGCGGGCAAGCGCACGCTCGAGCTCGCCCAGCATCTGCTCAGGCGCGAGCGGAGCCATCCGCCGCCACGCGATCAGCGCCGCCGCGATCAGGGCGGCGAGCACTCCGAGCGACCCCAGCAGGACCGTGTCGAGCGAGCCCGAGGTGCGCGTCCGGACGCCCGCGCCCGACGCCCCGGCCGTGTCCGGGATGCGCCTCGTCGGGTGGACGAGATCGCTCGAGCTGTTGAAGCTGCCGATCGCCGAGATCGGGACGCGCCCGCCTCGGGCCGGGGCGGCGGCCGGGGTCGGGTCGAACGAGACCCAGCCGTAATGCGGGAACCACGCCTCGACCCACGCGTGGGCGTCGATGTCGGTCACGAGCCAGCTCTTGGTCGCGGTGTCGTACGTGCCGGTCGTGAACCCGGTCACGACGCGGGCGGGCACGCCTCCCATCCGGAGCAGCAGGGCCATCGATCCGGCGAACTGCTGGCAGTACCCGAGCTTGTTCAGGAACAGGAACGTCGCGAGCGGATACGCCGTGAGCGGCGGGTACTCGTCGTAGCTGTAGTTGTTAGCCGGCGAGAGGAACGCCATGACCCGCTGTACGAACGCGTACGGGGTCCTGGACTTGCTGGCGAGCGACTGCGCGGTCGTGTACGCCTGCCAGTACGGCGAGCTGCGGATCGCGGCGACGCCGGTGAAGCTCGTCGGGTTCGTCTGGTCCTCCGCTGCGCCGCGTCGGGACCCGAACGTCGGGAACAGGACCGTCTGCGGCGGGACGTTGTCCGCCCGCGGCTGCTGGGGCATCGTCAGCTGCAGGTCCGCCTGCTGGACCTCCACCGGATAGCCGACGCCCGCCTTGGCGAGCTCGGAGGCGTTCGGATGCGGGTCGTAGACCCGCACGGTGTAGGTGTCGCCGGGGCCGAGCGCGTTCGCGGTCGTCCAGGTTCCGACGCTGTCCCCGGGCAGGGCGAAGGTCGACAGGTGACGGGGTTGCTCGGCCGCGTATCCGGCGGCGACGATCTGGTTTGTCTTCATCGCGCGGATCGTCACCGTCAGGTTCTGGGTGTAGCGCTTGACCGTCCTCGCGCTCACGTCCGGGAGCCCGGCCCCGGTGCTGACGCCTCCGGCGGCCCAGCCCGACCCGTCGAACGTGTCGAGGTTCTCGGTCTTCCAGTACTCGCCGGTCCAAGCCGACGGGGAAGCCTTGACCTCGACGACGGTGTTGCCGGTGCGCGGCCAGGTCAGCGGGCCGTAGCGCTGCGCCCAATCGAACCGCTCGACGTGCGCCGGCGTGAAGCCCTTGGTCAGCGCCTCGTAGTTGATCCACGCGTTCTTCTGCCGGAGCGCCGGCGCGACCGCCATCCCGATCGCACCGGTCGCGGCACACGCGAGCAGCACCGCGCCGAGGCGGTCCGAGGGCACCCGCTCACCCCACATGAAGAACGCGATCAGCGCGAACAGCAGGAGGCCGTGGAGGTACGGGAGGGTGGGATGGACGAGCGTCGCCGGCACCACCACGAGCGCGATAAGCGGAAGCGCGGCGCCGGCGCGGCGGATGTCCCCGAGCCCGGGCGGCGCGAACGCCAGCAGCAGGGCGCCGTCGAGCAACAGCACGGCCGCCCCGAGCATGGTGACCGTCCTGACCCATTCGTTGATCCCGGCGTACGGCACGAGGATCCCCGGCAGCGCCGAGAGCCCCTGGCTGATCCCGTCCGCGGTGACGCCGACGCGCAGATGGATGGTCCAGGCGAGCGGCACGCCGCTGATCGGGAACGCCGCGAGAATCGCGATCAGCGCCAGCGGCCCGCCGACGACGGTCACGGTCTCACTCCGGCCGCGGGCCGCGGCCACGCTGCGCTCGCGCACGAGCATTGCCGGAGCCAGCCCGGCCAGGGCAACCGCCACGGCAAGCAGCCCGAGCAGCCGCCACGTCGGCACCGGCGCCATCAGCGTGCCCCACCGCAGCACTCCGTACAGCCCGAGCGCGCCAAACGCCGTGAGCCGGATCAACGGGCGATCGTTCGCCCCCGCGACCCGGCGGCGCGGCCCGGCGTCCCGCCGGAGCGGCGCGAGCACGGCGACCTGGGTGGTGGAGGTCACCCCTTGCCTCCGTCCAGTCGGCGCATCCGACGCCGTCTGCGGGCATCCGGCCCGCAGTGACCGCGTCGCTTCGCTCCGCTCATGCCGCCCGCTCCCGCGGGCGCTGTCGGCGGCCGGCGCCGACTACGAAGCCGAGGCACCCGGCGACCTCGAACGTGGCGTCGTGCATCGGCTGTGTCGCGAGCGACTTGGGCAGCACGAGCACCGCGGCGCGGACGCCGGCGCCGGCCAGCCCGGCCGGCAGGCGCGGCTGCGCCGTCGCCGCCACGTACAGGACCTGGGCCGAGCGGGCGCCCACGGCAAGCCCGGGAGCTCTCGTGTCGGGCCCGCCCTCGACGAGCGCGAGCCGGGCGTGGGCGACCTGCCAGGCGATCAGGTCGGGCTCGACCTCCAGCGCGCGGAACTCGCCGGGAAGAAGCAGGCCGCAGCCGGTACGGGCTCCAAGCTCGAGCACGAGCGATGCCGCGGCCCTCACCGCCGCGTCGAGGTGCTCGGGCGGGCCGTCGCCGCGTGTGTCGACCACGACCAGCGGGCGGGTCTCGGTGTCGGCCCGCAAGCGTCGCTCGAGCAGCCCGGCCCCGCGCGCCAGCGCCGGCCAGTGGATCCGGGACGCCGGCGTTCCCTGGCGGTAGGGACGAAGGCCGTCGACCTCGGTGGCGCCGAACGGCTCGATCGGTGCCGCGCCCGTGGCCCGGCGCCACTTCTCCCCCGCCCCCGGGATCCACTTCACGCGCTCGGTGCGCGGGAGCACGAGCAGCTCGTGCGCCGGCGACGGACTCAGGCGCTCGGCGCGCGCGAGCTCGAGCGCGTCCGAGACGATGAGCGTGGGCGGCTCGATTCGCCTGACCCCTCGCCGGGGGAACGAGGCGACGATCCGCACGCTGGCGCTGCCGCCGCCAGAGATGAGCGACATCGGCCCGCGGATCGAGATCGGCTCCCCCGCAAGCGGGTCGACGACCGCGGCACCGGGGAGGCCCCACGGCCCGCGCTTGACCTCGATCGTCGCTTCGATCGGCTCGTCCTCGACGACCCGCTCGGAGTCAAGCGTGCGCTCGATGCTCGCGCCGCGGACGGCGAGCCCCACCCACACCGGCGCGACGATCCCGAGCAGCGTGATCGCGATCCCCGGCACGAACAGCGGGGCTGCGTTGAACAGCAGCGCCACCAGGATCAGCGCCAGCCCGGCCGCCACCACCGCCCCCGCTCGTCTCACGGCAGATGCTCCTCCCCGTCCGGCGGGGCGGTGGCGGACACGCGGGGACCGTTCACAACGCTCTCACCGAAGCGACGGCGTCGCTCACCACGTCGGCTGGCGCTCTTCTCGCCGACTCCGGGGCGAGCACGAGCCGGTGGGCCAGCACGGGCTGCGACAGCGCCTGGACGTCGTCGGGCAATGCGTGGTCGCGACCCTGCATCATCGCGTAGGCCTTGGCCGCGCGCAGGAGCATCAGCCCGGCGCGCGGGCTCGCACCGAGGTCGACGCGCGGATCCTCGCGGGTACGCCAGAGCAGGCGGACGATGTACTCCCGCAACGGCTCGGACGCGCGCACGCGCTTGGCCGCGTCCTGCGCCGCGAGCACCTCGGCGGCGGTGACGACCGGCGCGAGCGTCAGCACGCGGTCCCCGGCCTCGTGATCGGCGAGCATCCCGGCCTCGGCGCCATGAGATGGGTAGCCGAGCGAGATCTTGATCATGAACCGGTCGACCTGGGCCTCGGGAAGCGGATATGTGCCCTCGTACTCGATCGGATTCTGCGTGGCGAGCACGAGGAACGGCCGGGCCAGCTCGTGCGTGTGCACGTCGACCGTGACTCGCCGCTCCTGCATGCATTCGAGCAGACCGGACTGCGTCTTCGGCGAGGCCCGGTTGATCTCGTCGACGAGCACGACGTTCGCGAACACCGGGCCGGGCCGGAACTCGAAGCGCGCCTCGCGCTGGTCGTAGACGTTCGTCCCGACCACGTCGGCCGGCAGCAGGTCGGACGTGCACTGCACGCGCGCGAACTGGCAGTCGATCGACCGAGCCAGCGCCCGGGCAAGCGCGGTCTTGCCGACCCCGGGATAGTCCTCGATCAGCACATGGCCCTCGGCCAGCAACGCGACCATCAGGTGCGTCAGCGTCTCCGTGCGCACCTGCACCGCGTTGGCGATGTTGCCCGCCAGCCGCCGCGACAGCGCGGCGAACGCCTCACACTCTCGCTGGGCTACGGGCGTCCGCTCGGGCTCCATGCGTCCCACCCCTCGCTCGGCGTAGTCGCTCCACTTCGTCAAGGACCGCTTGAGCGACCCGTTCCTTCCTGGCCCGCGGCACGTGCCGCTCGGCCCCGTCGGCGGTGAGGATCGTGACTTCGTTCTCGTCGGACTCGAACCCGATCCGGGCGTCGGAGATGTCGTTGACCACGACCGCGTCGAGCCGCTTGCGATCGAGCTTGCCGCGCCCGTACTCGACCGCCCGCTCCCCGTGCTCGGCGGCGAACCCGACGATGGTCTGATCCTCGCGCCGGACCTCGGCCAGCGCGCTCAGGACGTCCTCGGTCCGCTCGAGCTCGATCGTCGGGACCCCCTGATCCTTCTTGATCTTGCGGTCGACTGGGCCGGCGGGCCGGAAGTCGGCGACCGCGGCGCCCATCAGCAGCAGGTCGCACGCGCCGAGCTCGCTGCGGCATGCCGCGGCCAGCTCGGCGGCGGTGTGCACTCCGAGCACCCGAACCCCGGGCGGCGGGTCGAGCGCGACGTTGGCGGCGATCACCGTCACCTCGGCGCCGCGTCTGGCGGCCTCGCGCGCGAGCGCATAACCCATCCTCCCAGACGACCGGTTCCCGACGAACCGGACGCTGTCGATCGGCTCCCGCGTCCCTCCGGCCGTCACCAGCACGCGCAAGCCCGCCAGCGACGGCGCCGTCAGCACGTGCTCGCACGCCTCGATCAGCTCCGCCGGCTCGGCCAGTCTTCCGATTCCCTGCTCGCCGAAGGACGCGAGCTCGCCATCGCCGGGCGGGATCACGGTGACGCCGCGCGCGCGCAGGAGCTCGAGGTTGGCCTGCGTGGCCGGGCTGAGATACATGCGGTTGTTCATTGCCGGCGCGACCGCGACCGGGCAGGCGGCGGCGAGCGCAGCGGTGCTCAGCAGGTTGTCGGCGTGGCCGTGCGCGAGCTTCGCGATCGTGTTCGCGGTCGCCGGCGCGATCAGGTAGAGCTCGGCGCGCTCGACCAACGCGAGGTGGCTGATCGGCGCCCGCTCGGGGACCGGCTCGCCGGGATAGGACCCGCGCGCAGGGTCGGGCTCGAACTCGCTCGTGAGCACCGGCGCCCCCGTGATCCCCTCGAACGAAGCCCGGCCGACGAACCGCTCGCTCGCCGGCGTCTGGATCACCCGCACCGCGTGACCGCGCTTGATCGCCAACCGCGCCGTCTCGAGCGCTTTGTAGGCCGCGATCCCGCCGGTGACGCCGAGGAGCAACCGCGCCATTTAGTGGTCAGGCTCCGCCCGCCCTCACCGATAGTGGTACTTGAGCTTGCCCTGCGCGACCTCTTCGAGCGCGATCGTCAGGTAATTCTTCGAGCGCGTCTCGACCATCGGAGGCGGGAACTCGTCGAACGTGCCCTCCCCCAGGTTGTGGTAATACGAGTTGATCTGACGGGCGCGCTTGGCCGCGACGATCACGCTCGCGTAGTCGGAGTCGACATGCACGAGCAGCTTGTCGATGCGGGGTGAGATCAAAACTTGCCGTCCTTCCCGGAAGAGTGTTCACAACAGGTTAGCGACGGGACCCACGCCGGACCGTTCTAGAGGTCCATCGCGGCGCGGACGATCTCGACCAGCTCGTCGGTGGCCTGCTCGAGCCTGTCGTTCACGACCACGTACCCGAACTCGGGCTGGGCCTCGAGCTCCCGCTCGGCGGTCCGCAGGCGCTGGTCGACCTGCTCGGGGCTGTCCGTTCCCCGGCCGACGAGGCGCGCCCTCAGCGCGCTCTCGGAAGGGGGCGCGATGAACACGGCGACGGCGCCGGGCATCGCCCCGCGGACCTGCCGGGCTCCCTGGACCTCGATCTCGAGCACGACACCGGCGCCGTGCGCGAGGCGGCGCTCGAGCTCCGAGCGCAGCGTGCCGTACCGGTTGCCCGAGTAGTCGGCGTGTTCGACGAAGTCGCCGGCCCGGGCGTGCGACTCGAACTGCTCCGGGGTCAGGAAGTGATAGTCGACGCCGTCCTCCTCACCGGGCCGAGGCGCGCGCGTGGTCGCCGACACCGACAGCTCGAGCGCGGGGATCCGCTCGAGCAGACCACGGATCAGCGTGCCCTTGCCGACGCCGGACGGGCCCGTGATCACGAACACCTTGGGCGCGCTCCCCACGGCGGGCGAGCTCGTCAGCGGCGACGCCTGGCTCAGCGTCGCCGCATGAGCGCCACGAGCTCGCGCCGCTGACGCTCGGACAGCCCGCCGACGGTCTTGCTCGGCGAGATCTTGCACTGACCCAGAATCTTGTTGACCTTCACCCGACCGTACTTGGGGACAGCCAGCAGGAGGTCGAACACTTTCGCCGTCGCGAGGTAGTCCGGGGGCTCGAGCAGGAGCCTGTCGATCGGCTGGCGGCCCGCCTTCAGGTCGCGCTTGAGCTGAGCCCGGCGGGTCCGGATATCGTTGGCCCGCTGAAGCGCCTCCATGCGCTGCACAAGGGAACGCTCGGGCGCTGCGGTGGCCTTGGAGAGCGATTCGCTGACCGGCGGCATGGGCGGCGACTATACATCTTGGCACAGGGCGATCAAGCTAAATCGGCCCAATTCGACTAGACCTCAAGCTGAGCTAGAGCATTGTCGAGGATGGTTTCGGCAATACCCTGGGTTTGCAGGGGGTTTTCGCGCCTTACCCGAAATGTTCACTGTGCGAACGCAGGGCGGTTCGAAGTGGGCGCCACACCCCCGCGCGGCGCCTCCTAGACAGCCGTGTTTGCGATCAGTTCCGCGAGCTCGGATGCGACCCTACAGCCCGCGGCGGGGTCGCGGAAGCTCTCGGTCCCGACGGCGACGAGAGTTGCGCCGACGCGCATCAGATCGTGCGCATCCCGGCCGCTCTGCACCCCACCCATCCCGACGACCGGGATCTCGACCGCGTGCGCGACCGCGTGTACCTGCGCCAGCGCGATCGGCCGCACCGCCGGCCCGGACGTGCCGCCGGTCACCCCACCGAGCCACGGCTCCCCGGTGCGGGGGTCGAGCGCCATCCCTCGCAGCGTGTTGATCAGGGACACGGCGTCGGCGCCGGCCTCCTCCGCGGCCCGGGCGACCGCGGGGACGTCGCCGGCGTTGGGAGTCAGCTTGACGATCAGCGGCTTGCCGGTCAGCGGTCTGACACGGCTGATGAGCCGTGCGGTCTCGTGGGGGTCGGCGCCCATGATGAGCCCCGTCTCGACGTTCGGGCACGAGACGTTCAGCTCGAGCGCGCCCACCTCGTCGCGTTCGGCGAACGCCTCCACGAGCGCTGCCACCTCGTCCCGGGAGAAGCCCATGACGTTGACGATCAGCGGCACCGGAAGCGTGGCCAGGAATGGCAGATCGTGTTCGAGGTATCCGCCCAGGCCCTTGTTCGGGAGGCCGATCGAGTTGATCAGCCCGCCGGCGACCTCCCACAGGCGCGGGGGCGGGTTGCCCGCGCGCGGCTCGAGCGTGACCGTCTTTGACACGAACGCCGAAAACGGAAAGCGCTCGAGCAACTCGTCGCCGAAGGCCCGATGCGCGGCGACCGCATCGAACGTCCCGGACCCGTTGATGACCGGGTGCTCGAGCTCGAGGCCGCAGAACTCGACGGTCAATGCCCGGCCCCCGCGACGAGGGCAGATTCGAGCCTTGCGGCGTCCAGCACCGGGCCGTCGACGCACAGCCTCAGGTAGCCGTCCCGTGTCGGCACCACGCAGCCGAAGCAGGCGCCGAACCCGCACGCCATGCCGGACTCGAGCGCGAGCTGAGCCGGGACGCCGCGGTCGGCGCAGATCGCCCGGACCGCCTCGAGCATCGCGGGCGGCCCGCACGCATAGACCTCGAGCTCGTCATCGCGGTCGTCGAGCTCGTCCTCGAGCAACTCGGTGACGAGGCCGTGATGGCCGACGCTCCCGTCGTCGGTGGCGACGACGGGGTTGGTCAGAAGTGCCGCGCCGAGGGCGTGCGCCTGGTCTCTGAATCCGAGCAGGACCATGGCGTCCCGCACCCCCTCGTCCTGGCAGATCGCGAGCGGCGCGATGCCGACGCCGCCCCCGACGAGCAGCGCGGCTCGTCCCTCGCGCGGCGGCTCGAACGCGTTGCCGAGAGGGCCGACCAGCGTGAGTGGCTCGCCCGCCTCGAGCTCGGCGAGGCGCTTGGTGCCCGGCCCGACGTCCTCGATCAGGAAGTGGAGCTGGACGACGGTGCCCCGCGCAACCGCGCGCAGGACGCTGAACGCCCGCGGGAGGAACGGCCGCTCGCCGTCTCCCCCGCCCCACCGCTCGCCAGCCTGGAGCATGTAGAACTGCCCGGCGCGCGGGCGCGGGCCCTCGCCGTCGCGGCAGCGGAGCACGACATAGGCGCCGTGCTCCTCGCGCGCGGTCACGATCGCCGCGCGTCGGCCGAATGGTGCCGGTTCGCGGCTCACGTGACCTGGCTCGGCCTCGCGTCGGCGTGGATCTCCTGGAGCGAGAGCACCTCGGGCTCGCCGCGTCGGCCGGCGGCGACCGCGCGGGCGGCCGCCATCGCGCCGGTCATCGTGGTGATGCACGGAATCCCGCGGGCGATCGCCGCCGCGCGGATCTCGTAGCCGTCGACCCGGGCCCCGGTGCCGACCGGGGTGTTGATCACGAGGTCGACCTCGCCGCGCTCGATCCAATCCACCACGTGCGGCGAGCCCTCGCCGATCTTGTTGATCGTCTCGGCGGGGATTCCCATCTTGCGGATCGCCTGCGCCGTGCCCCTGGTCGCCACGATCTCGAAGCCGAGGTCGTGCAGGATCGTCGCCACCCCGGTCGCGGCCGGCTTGTCGCCGTCGGCGACCGTGATGAAGGCCGTGCCGTCCATCGGGAGCTGAGCGCCGGCCGCCGCCTGGGCCTTCGCGAATGCCGTCGGGAAGTCGCGCGCGATCCCCATCACCTCGCCGGTCGAGCGCATCTCGGGGCCGAGCAGCGAGTCCGCGCCCGCGAACCGGTCGAACGGCAGCACGACCTCCTTCACGCACACGTGGCCATTGGTCGTGTCCCGCGGAAGGTCGAGATCGGCGAGACGCTCGCCGAGTAGCACCCGGCAGGCGAGCTTTGCCACCGGGAGCCCGATCGCCTTGGACACGAACGGCACCGTTCGGGACGCGCGAGGGTTGGCCTCGATCACGTGCAGGACGTCCTCGCGGATCGCGAACTGGACGTTGAGCAGGCCGACCACCTCGAGCGCGCGCGCGATCCCCTCGGTCTGTCGTCTGATCTGGGCGAGCATGTCGGGGCCGAGCGTGTGCGGAGGCAGCACGCAGGCGGAGTCGCCGGAGTGGATGCCCGCCTCCTCGACGTGCTGCATGATCCCGGCGATCCACACGTCGGTGCCGTCCGACAGCGCATCGACGTCGACCTCGATCGAGTCCTCGAGGAAGCGGTCGAGATAGATCTTTGCCCCGAGATCGGTCCCATCCGCCCCGGCGCGCTTCAGGTGATCGTCCAGACCGTCGACGTCGTAGACGATCTCCATCGCGCGGCCGCCGAGGACGTAGCTCGGGCGGACGAGCAGCGGGAACCCGACGTCTTGCGCTTTGCTCAGGGCGTCGTCTGCGGAGGTCGCGGTCGCGTACGGCGGAGCCTTGTATCCGAGCTCGTCGAGCAGCGGCCCGAACCGCGAGCGGTCCTCGGCCAGGTCGATCGCTTCGACGCTCGTGCCGAGGATCGGGACGCCGGCCCGCCCTAGCTCGGCGGCGAGCTTCAGCGGGGTCTGGCCGCCGAACTGGACGATCACCCCCGCCGGGTGTTCGACGTCGCAGACCGCGAGCACGTCCTCGAGCGTCAGCGGCTCGAAGTAGAGCCGGTCCGAGGTGTCGTAATCGGTCGAGACCGTCTCGGGGTTGCAGTTGATCATCACCGCATCGCGCCCCTGCTCGCGGACGGCCTCGGCCGCGTGCACACAGCAGTAGTCGAACTCGATCCCCTGGCCGATCCGGTTCGGACCCGAGCCGAGGATCACGATGCTCGGGCGCTCGCCCCGGTCGACCTCGTCGTCGGCGCCGGTCGGTCCGGGCCGCTCCCACGACGAGTAGTAGTAGGGCGTGCGGGCCGCGAACTCGGCCGCGCAGGTGTCGACCGAGTTGTACGTGCGCACACCCGAGAACGGCGCGTCCGGCTCGGCCACGAGCTCGGCAAGCTCGCGCAGGAACCATGGGTCGATGCTCGTGCGCCGGTGTAGCTCCTCGATCGCGGCGCCGCGGCGGAGCGCCTCGAGCAGGTGGTCGAAGCGCTCGGCGCCGGGTTGTTCGAGGGCGTCCAGTAGCTCGGGTTGGTTCTCGGGGTGGCGTGGGCGCGAGTCGAGCTCGCGCGAGCGCAGCGCCTTCGCGAACGCCTGCTTGAACGTCCGCCCGATCGCCATCGCCTCACCGACCGACTTCATCTGCGTGGTCAGTCCGGACTCGGCCCCGGGGAACTTCTCGAACGCGAACCGCGGCCACTTGACCACGCAGTAGTCGATCGCGGGCTCAAAGCTCGCCGGTGTCGCCTTCGTGATGTCGTTGGGGATCTCCTGGAGCGCGTACCCAACCGCGAGCCGCGCGGCGATTTTCGCGATCGGAAACCCCGTCGCCTTGCTGGCGAGCGCGCTCGAGCGCGACACGCGGGGGTTCATCTCGATCACGACGATCTCGTCGGTGGCGCGGTTGACCGCGAACTGGACGTTGGACCCGCCGGTCTCGACGCCGACCGCGCGGATCGCGGCGATCGCCTGGTCCCGGAGCGCCTGGTACTGCTTGTCGGTGAGCGTCTGCTGCGGGGCGACGCAGACGCTGTCGCCGGTGTGCACGCCCATCGGATCGAGGTTCTCGATCGAGCAGACGATCACGACGTTGTCGCCTTGATCTCGCATCACCTCGAGCTCGAACTCGCCCCATCCGAGCACGGACTCCTCGAGCAGCACCTGCGAGATCGGAGAGGCCTTCAGCCCGCGGCCAACGACTTTGTCGAGCTCCTCCTGGCTGCGAACCACGCCGCCGCCCTTGCCACCGAGCGTGAACGCCGGGCGCACGATGAACGGAAGCCCGACTTGGGCGACCGCGTCGCGGGCGCCCTCGATCGTGTGGGCGATCGCGCTCCGGGGCACCCGCAGCCCGGCCTTCTGCATCGTCTGGCGGAACAGTTCGCGGTCCTCGGCGCGCTCGATCGCGTCGTGGTCGGCGCCGATCAGCTCGACCCCGTGGCGCTCGAGCGTGCCGTCCTCGTGCAGGGTCTTCGCCAGGTTCAGCGCGGTCTGCCCGCCGAGCGTCGCGAGCAGCGCGTCGGGCTTCTCGCGCTCGATCACCTGTCGCACCGGCCCGGCCAGGAGCGGCTCGATGTAGGTCGTGGTCGCAACCTCGGGGTCGGTCATGATCGTCGCCGGGTTTGAGTTCACGAGCACGACCTCGTAGCCCTCGTCCATCAGCACTCGGCACGCCTGCGTCCCCGAATAGTCGAATTCGGCGGCCTGGCCGATCACGATCGGACCCGAGCCGATCAGAAGGATCTTGTGGAGGTCGTCCCTACGCGGCATCGCGGATCTCGCTCACGAAACGGTCGAACAGGTACAGGGCATCGTTTGGTCCCGGGCCGGCCTCGGGGTGGTACTGGACGGTCGCGCCCTGGACGTCCCGGAGCGCGAGGCCCTCAACCGTCCGGTCGTACAGGTTGATGTGAGTCAGCTCGGCGGCGCCGAAGTCGGTCTCCCAGCGGACCGTCTCGTCGCGGTCGATCGTCTTGGCGCCGTCCGGGCCGATTACCGCGAAGCCGTGGTTCTGGCTCGTGATCTCGACCTTCGCCGTCGTGAGGTCCTTGACCGGGTGGTTGGCGCCGTGGTGGCCGAACGGCAGCTTGTAGGTGCGCAGGCCGACGGCGCGGCAGAGCAGCTGATGGCCGAGGCAAATGCCGTAGACCGGACGCTTGCCGATCAGCTCGCGCACGGTGGCCACGATGTAGTCGAGCGACGCCGGGTCGCCGGGGCCGTTCGCCAGGAAGATCGCGTCGGGGTTGTGCTGCAGGAGCTCGTGCGCAGTCGCGGTGCAGGGATGGAGTTCGACGGTGGCGCCGCGCTCGATCAGGTTGCGGACGATCGAGCGCTTCACGCCGGTGTCGATCATGGCGATTCTGAGACTCGCTGCGCTCGCCCCAGAATCGCTTGCGAGTTCGCCTGGCGGCGAACTCGGGGGGCGCCGGACGATCAGCTGCTTAGGCGTCACCTCCCGAGCCAGATCGCGACCGGCCATCGCCGGCTCCAGCTCGATCAGGCGCCGCGCTTCCGACTCGGGCATTGCCGCCGGGAAGACACCTCCGCGCATGGCCCCCTGGTCGCGGATGTGGCGGACTAGCGCGCGCGTGTCCAGGTCGGTTATCGCTGGAATTCCCTGGCTGGCCAGCCAGCTGAGCCAGCCCTCGGTCGCCGCCGGCGCATCGTCGCGGTCGACGGCTGCGCGCATGATCGCCGCGCGCGCGTGCACGCGGTCTGACTCCATCGCCTCGGCCGATACCCCGTAGTTGCCGATCTGCGGGTAGGTGAACGTGATCAGCTGGCCCGCGTAGCTCGGATCGGTCATCGCCTCCTGGTAGCCCGACATCGAGGTCGTGAACACGATCTCGCCGACAGCGGGAGCGTCGGCGCCACACGCGAGCCCGTCGAAGCGGGCCCCGTCCTCGAGCAGTACGTAGGCGGTGGCGGCGGTCAACGGACCGCCGGAATCTCGGCGGGCATCCGCTCCCGGAACGCCACCGTCCCGGCCGCGAGCGTCAGCAGCACCTTCCCGTGGAGCGTGCGGCCGTGGAAGCAGGAGTTGCTCGAGCGGCTCACATAGCCCTCGGCGCCCACCTTGAACCGGGCGTCGAGGTCGACCAGGCACAGGTTCGCCGGGTGCCCGGGCTCGATCCGCGGGACCGTGAGCCCGTACAGGGCCGCGCCGGCGGTCATGCGCTCGACGATCACCTCGAGCTCGAGCTCGCCGGGGAGGACCAGCTCGGTGAACAGCGCGGCGAACGCCGTCTCGAGCCCGGTCGTGCCCATCGGCGCCTGCTCGAACGGGACCTCCTTCTCGTGACTCGCGTGTGGCGCGTGATCGGTGGCGACGCAGTCGATCAGGCCGGTCCGCAGCGCCTCGACCAGCGCACGGCGGTCGCGTTCGGCGCGGAGCGGCGGGTTCATCTTGAAGCGGCTGTCGAGCGTGCGGACCAAGTCGTCGGTGAGCGTCAGGTGGTGCGGGCAGACCTCGGCGCTGACGCGAATCCCCTTGTCCTTGGCCTGCGCCAGCGCCTCGACCGACTCAACGCAGGACAGGTGCTGGAAGTGCACGCGGGCGTCCTCGTAGCCGGCCAGCGCCGCGTCGCGCGCGACCATCGTCGATTCCGACAGCGACGGGATCCCCGCGATCCCGAGTCGGGCGGACACCGCCCCCTCGTGCATCGCACCGTCGAGCGAGAGCGCGGGATCCTCCTCGTGGAGCGCCACCACCCCGCCGCACAGCCGCTGGTACTGGAGCGCCTTGCGGAGCGTGCCGGCGTGCACGACCGGCTTGCCGTCGTCGGTGAACCCGAGCGCGCCGGCGTCGCGGAGCTCGGCCATCTCCGTCAGCGCCCGGCCCTGGAGGTTGCGCGTGATCGCGGCCAGGAACCCCACGGGGATGTGCGCCCGACGCGTGGCTGCGTCCGCGAGTGCTCTCAGGATCGATGCCTCGTCGACCACCGGATCGGTGTTCGGCATCGCGATCACCGCGCAGAAGCCGCCGGCCGCGGCCGCCGCCGTGCCGGAGTCGAGGTCCTCTTTGTACTCCTGCCCCGGGGTTCTCAGGTGGACGTGCGGGTCCACGAACCCCGGGAACGCGTGCTTGCCCGTGGCGTCGAGGACCTCGGTCTCGGGAGCCGGGTCGAGCGAGCCGGGCGACCCGAGCTCGGCGATGTGCCCGTCGCGGATCAGGATGTCGTGCGGCTCGTCGAGGCCGGCGCGGGGATCGAGCACGTGCGCGCCGGCGATCAGCAGCCCGGCCGGATGTCCCTCGCGGTGGGGAAGGCGGTTGGATTGCTGAGTCATCACGCCACCGCCGCGAGGCTCGGCGCTCCGACGAGTAACTCGTAGAGGACCGCCATCCTCACCGCCACCCCGGCTCTCACCTGCGCTCCGATCAGCGCCTGCGGCGAGTCGATCGCCTCGCCGGAAAGCTCGACGCCCCGGTTGACCGGCCCCGGGTGCATCAGCAGCTGATCGGGGTGCAGCCGCGCGGTCGTGATCTGGTAGCGCTCGGCGTACTCGCGCAGCGAGGGCACGAACGAGTCGCGCATCCGCTCGTGCTGCATTCGCAGGACATAGACGACGTCGGCCTCGCCGATGCGCGCGAGCGTGGTGGTCGCCTCGCATCCGAGCGCCTCGATCTCTCGCGGGATCAGCGTCGGCGGCCCGCACACGGTGACGTTCGCGCCCATCTGGGTGAACGCGAGGATGTTCGAACGCGCCACCCGGGAGTGGAGCACGTCCCCGACGATCCAGATACAGGTGCCGTCGAGCGAGCCCAGCCGCCGGCGCAGGGTGAAGACGTCGAGCAGCGCCTGCGTCGGGTGCTCGCGCTTGCCGTCGCCGGCGTTGATCACCGCGGCGGGGGTCCATCGCGCCACCAGGCCGGCGGCGCCGGCATGGGGCGAGCGAATCACGATCGCGGCCGGGTCGTAGGCCGACAGCGTCTGGACGGTGTCCTTAAGCGACTCGCCCTTGTCGACCGCCGAGCCCTGCGAGCGGACCGAGACCACGTCGGCGCTCAGCCGCTTGGCCGCGAGCTCGAACGAGGAGCTCGTCCGCGTGCTCGACTCGTAGAAGAGGTTCACGATCGTCCGTCCGCGCAGCGCCGGCACCTTCTTGATCTCGCGCCCCGAGACCTCGTCGAAGGACTCGGCTCGATCGAGGATCCGCTCGATCGCGGCCCGGTCGAGATCGTCGATCGAGAGGAGATGAGGTCCGATGCGAGTCATGCCGCCTTCCGGGGGCTTGGGGGTGGGTGGGCGGGTGATAAGTCGGTTGGTTCGGGTGCTGGTCCGATCTTCACTTCGTCTTCGCCGTCGACCTCTTCGACGCACACGTTGACCCGCTCGTCCTGGGAGGTCGGGATGTTCTTGCCCACGTAGTCGGGGCGGATCGGGAGCTCGCGGTGACCCCGGTCGATCAGGACCGCGAGCTGGACGCGCGCCGGCCGGCCGTAGTCGAAGATCGCGTCGATCGCGGCGCGCACCGTCCGGCCCGTGTAGAGCACGTCGTCGACGATCACGATCGTCCGGTGGTCGACCGGAAAGTTCAGGTGGGTGGCATGGACGACCGGGGCGCCCGGACGGATCGCGAAGTCGTCGCGGTAGAAGGAGATGTCCACATCTCCCAGTGGCACCGCCGGCTCGAGCAACTCGCTCGTCAGCGCCTGGAGTCGCTTTGCGAGGACTGCGCCGCGGCGATGAATGCCGACCAGCGCCACCGCGCCGTCCGGGTTCTTCTCAACAATCTCGTGTGCGATCCGCACCAGCGTGCGACGCATGTCATCGCGGTCGAGCACGACCGTTTCCATCTCAACGTGCTCCTTCCTGGCCTCGCTGGACCGGGTTAAAGGGGCCGACTCGGATCAGCGTAACAGGGGGCCCGGCGTGTCGGTGGCTGTCGCTGGCGGTGGCTTGGGTGGGCTTGGTCTCGGGTGGGCTTGGTCTCGCGGTTGCGCTCGTCCGGAAGGCCGCAGCACCCGTTCCGCGGTCCGGCACCTGGAGCCAGGCTGCGGTGGCTCGGTGGCGGTCGCCGCCCTCGCCGGCGCGCATCCCTTGTCGGCGAGCATGCACAACGCGACAGCGGACGCCGGCGAGCTTTGCCTTGCCGACTTGCGCACGATAATCGCGCGTAACACGGCAGCGCTCGGCTTGGGCTCGGTGATTGTCGCCGTGTGCATGTTCGGACGTCAGCGACCGCCCCGGGCCCACCGGGACCGGCCGCTGCTCCGCCTACGCCGGCGGCCGCCGGCGGTACAGGACGTGCGGCAGCCCCGCGTGCACGATGTCCCGTTCGTACTCGAATCCCGCCTTCTCCATCACCCGCCGCGAGGCGGCGTTGTCCGGAAGCGTGAACGCGACGATCTCGCGCAACCCGAGCTGCTCGAACCCGAGCTCGACGCACGCGTGAGCCAGCTCGGTGGCGAGCCCCTGGCCCCACCGCTCCGGGATGATCGCCCAGGCGGCCTCGACGTCGTGCAGGCCGCCGGTGTAGGTGTACTGAAGGCCGCCGCGCCCGACCGCCGCCCCGGTCTCGCGATCGCGCAGGAGCCACAGGCCGAAGCCGTGCCGGTCCCAGTGGTCGACCTTGGCGGCGAGGCCGCCCGCGATCTCGGCCTCGGTCGGCGGCGCCGGCCGCGACCACAGCGTCGCGCCGACGAGGGGATCGAGCAGCAGCCGGCGCTCCTCGGGGGCGTGCTCGGACCGCAGGCGCTCCAACACGATCCGGGCCGTCTCGACCCTGTCGATCGTGCCGGTCGTCATCTGGCCGTGTCCGCCATCGCCTCGGTCTCCTCGACGTCGCGTACGGGCCGATCCTCCCACCTGATCAGCTCGGGCTCGCCCCGCTCCGGGAACGGGATCTCGATCGTGTCGAAGTCGCGGGGCAGCACGGTCCGCGGGAAGATCGCGCGCGCCTCGTCGCGCAGCACGCCGACCGGATAGCGGGTCGAGAAATGGGTGAGCGCGAGCATCGTCACGCCGGCGTCCCGCGCGAGCGCGGCCGCCTGGGCGGCGGTCGAGTGGCCGGTCTCGGCCGCGCGCTCGCGCTCCTCCTCGGCGAACGTCGCCTCGTGCAGGAGCAGGTCGGCTTCGTGACTGGCGACGCGGAGCGTCTCGCACGGCGACGTGTCGCCCGAGATCACGACCTTCCGGCCGGCGCGCGGAGGCCCGAGCACCTGCTCGGGGCGCACGCCGCGGACCGTCTCGCCGCGCTGGAGGCGACCGAACTCCGGGCCGGCGACGAGTCCGAGCTCGGTGGCGGCGTCCGGATCGAACTGCCCCGGCCGGACGTCCTCGTAGATGACGTAGCCGAACGCGTGCCCGATCCGGTGGGAGACCGGCACCGGCGCGATCTTGTAACCGTCACGCTCGAGCAGGTCCCCGGGAGCGAGCTCGATCACCTCGAGCTCGAAGCGGACCCGGCCCGCCGCCCGCAGCGCGAGCGCCAGCAGCTCCCGCAGCCCGGGAGGTCCGTGGATCGCGAGCGGCCGTTCGCGGGCACGCAGATCGAACGTCTTCAGCAGACCCGGAAGGCCGAGCCAGTGGTCGGCGTGCAGGTGGGTCAGGAACACCTCGGTCAATTCGGTCAACCCGACCGACTGCACGAGCTGGCGCTGCGTGCCCTCGCCGCAGTCGAACAGAATCCGGTCACCACCGCGCCGGACGAGCACCGCCGGCAACCCGCGGCGCGCGGTCGGAATCGAGCCGGCGGTGCCGGCGAAGAAGACCGAGAGATCCATTCCCGCCCAGTCTGTCAGCCGACGGCGATCAGATCGAAGCTCACCCGGCCGCCCCGCACGACCGCGATCCCCATCGTATGCCGGGGCGCCCCCCGGCGCTCCGTCGGGCTGCCCGGGTTGAAGATCTGAAACCCGTCGGGCGCGAACTCGTGCCGGGGTATGTGCGAATGGCCGAACACGACCGCGTCGGCGCCCGGAAACCGGTTGCGGAGCCGGGCGAAGCGCCCCCTCGCCGGGCCGGCGTCGTGGACGATCGCGATCGAGACGCCATCGGCGTCGATCGACGCCACCGCCGGCAGCGCCGCCCGGACCTCGCCGTCGTCGACGTTCCCGTGAACGGCGACCACCGGACCGTAGGACTCGAGCTCGCGCAGGACCGCCAACCGGATCAGGTCGCCGGCGTGCACGATCAGATCCGCCGTCTGGAGGCGCTCCACGCAGTCATCGGGCAGGCGCCGCGCTCCACGGGGCATGTGCGTGTCCGAGATCACGGCGATCTGCACGGTAAGCTCCTCGTTTCCGGTTTGGACCGCGGGATGCCCGCGCCCGTAGCTCAGGGGATAGAGCGTTCGCCTCCGGAGCGAAAGGTCGCAGGTTCAAATCCTGCCGGGCGCGCTCACAGAAGTCTGTCAGGAGCCGGAATCGGTGTCCGACCCCTGCCAGGCGGTGGTGAGCGTGCGCATCTGGTCGTAGGGGCCGGCGGTGTCCGCGGACGCGAGTGTCGGCCCGGGGAAGTTGCAGGTGCTGCCCGTGCACGTCGGCTCGCCCGTGGTCGCGCCGGCGAACCAGGCCGGGAAAACGAAGTCGCTGACGAACACGCCCTTAAGCCGGTACCCCTCCCACTCGACGGGGTCGGCGACCTCGACGATCCGCCCCTCGCCGCCGGCGTAGACCGAGCGGTTCGTGGCCGGGTCGACGAGCATCTCGAGGATCTCGTGCGAGAAATCCCGGGACCAGGACTCGGCCGTGCCGCCACCGGTCCACACGAGCGCGTAGGGCTCGCCGTAGAAGAGGTGGACGCCATGGGCCTCCGCGCCAACCTTGAGATAGACGCGCCATCCGCCAGGCCCGAACGTCACACAAGGGGTGCCCCAGGCCGCGCGCAGCTGCATCGACTGGGCGGAGATCGCCCGGGTCACCCGCGCCAGCGCGGACGGGTTGACTCGCGCCTGGTTGACGACCGTGAGCGTCTGCACGGGGACACCGGCGGGGCACACCGCGGGCCCGGCCGGCGCGCGCGTCAGCGCGGACGCGGACGCCGCGAACACGAGGGCGGCAAGGACCGCCGCGACAGTGATGACCCTGCCCACTTCCCGTACCTCGTCCGGGACTGCCCGGTCTTGAGCGGACGGCCGCTTCCGGGTCAGCTTCGCGAGAAGTTCGGTGGCGGAGGCTGGGCTGAGTCGGCCTACCGGGAATAGCCTCCCGGAGGATGGAGCGAGTGGACCTGCTCCCCGGCTCGGCCCGCGACCGGGGCCGTGCCGGCGGTGTAGCTGGCGCTACTCGGGCGTCACGAGGATTCCGCCCCACTCGTCCGGATGAACGTCCGCGCGGGTCTCCGAGAACGTCCACTGGTGCCCGGCCGGGTCCGCGGCCGTGTACTGGCGCTCGCCGTATTCGAAATCGGTCGGCTCCATGAGGATCCGGGCGCCGAACGCTCGCGCGCGCTCGCAGTGGGCGTCGACGTCTTCGACCCGGACCATGACCGAATGCGTGACCTTCCCAGCGCGCGGTGGCTCGCGGTCGCCGCGGACGTCGCCGATGATCACCGCGCCGCCGGCGGCGTTCATCTGCGAGCGATGGCGCTCACCGATCCGCAGCCGCTCCGAGAACCCGAACGCTCCCTCGAGCCACGCGACCGCGTCGCGCACGTCGGGATAGATCAGAACCGGTACGACCGGGGCCTCGGGGATCGATCGATTGGGCCTCAACCGCTCCACACCGTGTCGCGATCCGATCCCACGCCGCCCACCGTACCAGGCGCCGGTTACCGGCCGGACCTCCCCGGGTGGACGCCATCGAGCCGCCGGAGCAACAGCCTGGCGTTGGCCGGCGCGAAGCCGCGCCAGTCGTTGTTGAAGTAGGCGTAGACCTCCGTTCGCCGGCGCCAGCTGCCGATCCGTCGCGCCCACGCGTCGATCTCGCTCGCCGAGTAGTTCCCGTCGCGCCCGCGAGCGCCGTAGTGCAACCGCACGAACCGCCACTCCGCGGTCGCGTCGCAGGTCTGAAACGGCCGCTTCGGATGGTCGCCGATCGCGAGCGCCACGCCGTGGCTTCGCAAAGCCTCGAGCACCGCGGGCGCAAACCAGCTCTCGTGACGAAACTCGATCGTGTGCAGACCGTCCGGCAGCACGTCGAGCCAGCCGCGCAGGCGCTGATCGTCGCGATGGAAGTTCTCCGGGAGCTGCCACAGGACCGGACCGAGACGGCCGGCGTCGCGCATCGGCTCGAGCGGCTCGTAGAAACGCGCGATCCCGTCTCGGATATCGAGCAGCCGCTTGACGTGGGTCAGGTACCGGCTCGCCTTGACCGCGAACACGAACCCCGGCGGCGTCTGCTCAATCCAGCCCGCTACCGCGTCGCGGCGCGCGAGCCGGTAGAACGTCGAGTTGACCTCGACCGTGTCGAAATGCCCCGCATACGCCTCGAGCCAGCGCCGCCTGGCGACCGTCTCCGGATACAGCCGCCCGTGCCAGTCGTTGTACATCCACCCCGAGCAGCCGATGCGCACCTGTTTCATCTGATGCGGAGGCCCCCGGGAACGTGACACCCGCAGCCCGAGCGCAGCGTCCCGCCGCCCCGGTCCCGCAGCGCCCGACGCCGACGAAGCTCCGCAGGTCGGTGCGCGACTGCCGCGCCTGCGACCTGTGGGAAGCCGCCACGCAGGCGGTGATGGGCGAGGGCCCGCCGCACGCCGAGCTCATGCTCGTGGGCGAGACGCCGGGCGACCGCGAGGACCTCGAGGGTCATCCGTTTGTGGGACCGGCCGGAGGCGTGCTCGATCGTGGCCTGAAGCGTGCGGGCATCTCGCGCGATGATGTCTACCTGACGAACGCCGTCAAGCACTTCCGCTACAAGCTCCGGGGCAAGCGGCGGATCCACCAGGCGCCGGACCGCTGGCAGGTGAAAGCATGCCTTCCGTGGCTTGAGGCCGAGATCGAGGTCGTCCGGCCGCGGGCGCTCGTGTGCCTGGGCGCGGTCGCCGGGCAGGCGCTGCTCGGCCTCCAGATCCGGATCGGGCGTGACCGGGGAAAGTCGTTCGACTCCGACCTGGCCGAGATGGTCACACTGACCACGCACCCGTCGGCGATCCTGCGGGCGCCGGACGACGAGCGCGATCAGGCGATGAAGCTGTTCGTCGCGGACCTGACGAAGGTCGCGAACTGGCTGGGCGCCAGCTAGTGGACCGGGTCCACGGGCCGTCGTGGTCGGTGGCCGCCGCTATTGTGAGACGCCCCGTGATGCGCCGGCGCTCCCGAGCTGAAGGCCCAGATCCGCGCGGCGAGATTTCGCGTGAGGCCTGGGCACGGCTGGCCGCGTGCACCGGCGCGGCCGCGCTGCTCCAGCTCGACGGGACGCTGATCACGGTCGCGCTGCCGTCGGTGGCGCACGGGCTGAAGGTTTCGAGCGCTTCGACGGCGGCGATTCTCAGCGCCTACTTCGGCGCGTACGCGATCGTGCTCCTGCCAGGCGGCGTGCTCGTGGACCGATTTGGCGCGCGTCGCCTGGCGCTGGCCGGTCTGGCCGTGTTCGCCGTCGGCGCGGGCGCCGGAGCGGTCGTCTCGAGCATGGGAGCGCTCGTCGCGACCCGAATCGTGCAGGGCGCCGGCGCGGGGCTCGTCAGCCCCGCGGCACTCGCCGGCGCGGTCAGCGGCTTTCCCCCCGAGCGCCGCGGGAGCGCGCTAGGGATCTGGGGCGCGTCCGCCGGCGTCTCCAACCTGCTCGGGCCGCTGCTCGGCGGGTTGCTGACCGTCGCCTTCGGGTGGAGGGCCAACTGGTGGGCGCTCGTGCCGCTCGCGCTGATCGCCGCCGCCGGGATCGCGCGTTTCGTGCCGGGGATCGTGCACGGCGCGGCGGCCGGAGTCCACGGGTACACGCTGAACCGGGTGGTGCTCGCCGCGACGCTCGTGGCCGCGCTGACGTTCGCGGTGATGATCGGCTGCTTCTACCTCGCCTCGGAGTATCTCCAGCGCGCGGCCGGCTACTCCGCGCTCGGCGCCTCGAGCGCCCTGGTGATCGTCGCCCTGCTCGTGGGAGCGGCGGCCCCGATCGCGGGCCGGCTCGCCGACGATTACGGGGAGCGGCTGCCCGCGATCCTCGGCTTCGTGCTCGCCGGGACGGGGCTCGCGCTGCTGGCGATTCCGGGGATGCCGCTCGCCAGCGCGGTCACGATCGCGCCGCTGATTCCGGTCGGCTTCGGGCTCGGGATGCTGTTCGTGCCGACCTCGCGCGCGGCGCTGAACGCGACGCCGATCGCGTCGCACGGGCGCACCTCGGCGATCCTTTCGGTCGGGCGCCTCGTTGGCGCCGGCGTCGGCGCGGGGCTCGGCGGGGTGGTCCTGTCCGGCGGCACCGACGCCTCCACGGTTCACGACGCGATGCTCCTCGCGTCCATCCTGTGCGTCGCGGTCGGGATCCCCGCATCGACCCGCCTCGGGACGCCGAGCGGCGGGGTCGCCCGGCGGACCCAGGTCACGTAGCCGGCACCGGCCCTTACGCCTACTCGTCCTCGTCGTCGTCTTCTTCGTCGGGGTCGTCCCAGCCGCCGTTGCCGTCTTCCTCGTCGTCGGAGTCCTCGTCGTCCGCGTCGTCGTCGTCCTCGAGCGGCGCGCCCGGCACGTTCGGATCGGAGCGCTTGCGCTCCCAGTCCTGAGCGACCTCTTCGGTGTCCTGCGCGAGCTCTCTGCTGTGCTGCTCCATGTCGTCCGCCTCCTGTTCGAGGTGGTCTGCGAGTTCTCGGACATGTTGGCGCACTTCCCGAGCCGGGGCCGGCGCACACCCCGCGGGGACCGTTCTGATCGACCGCAACCACGCCGATCGCCAAGCAGCCCGCGAGCGGGCAGCACGGCCCTGTAGACGACGCCTGAGGTCACCCTCGATTCGGACTCCACGGGTTGAAGGCTGCCCTGTATCGACACTCGTCTACCGTCATGGGTCGATCGGCATGGCAGCCTATGCGGGGTGTCCCGCCTCCGAGGCCAGCAGCTGACGCTCGCTCGATCCGGCGAGCTGGTCGCCGAGCGCGACCCGGTGCGCCCATCCGGCCGGCTGCTGCGCCAGGGCGGCATGGACGCCTCCTACGTCGATCTGGCCGACCCGTCGCACCTTGAGTTCGACTACATGAGGTGGCTGCGGATCGTGCTCCGCGCCGCCCGCGCGCGCAGGGTCCTGCACGTGGGCGGCGGCGCATGCGCGCTGGCGCGCGCACTCGCGGCCGAGGATCCATCCGGGCGGCAGGAGGTCTGCGAGGTCGATCCGGACGTGCTCGCGCTGGCTCGCGAGCATCTGGGCCTCCAGCGCATGCCGGGACTACGCGTGCGCCTCGCGGAGGGGCGCGCGTTCCTCGCCCGCCAGGGCCCCCGAAGCTGGGACGCGGTCGTGATCGACGCGTTCGTGTCGGCGACCGTCCCCCGACGGCTGATCACCGTGCAGGCCCTGACCGACGTCGCGCGCGTGGCGCCGCTCGCGCTGGTAAACGTTGTCGACAACCGCTCGGCCCGCGACGTTCGGGCCGTCGGCGCGGCGCTGTCGATCGCCTATCCGCACGTGTGGGCGCTCGGCGCCCGGGCCGGCAACACGATCGTCGCCGGCGGGGGGGCGAGGCTCGCGCTCGAGCGGATCGCCGCCCAGGCGGCCGCGGACCCCTCCCCCGCGCGGCTCACCGCGCCCGACGCGATGACGCTCCTGCTCGCCGGGACCGTTGCGCTGCGGGACGAGTGATGTTCGACGACTTCGCCAGCCGCGAGCTCGTGACTGAGCGGGGGCTGATCCACGCACGCGTCGGCGGCGCCGGCCCGCCGCTCTTACTGTTGCACGGGTATCCGGAGACGCACCTGATGTGGCATGCCGCAGCGCCTCTGCTGGCCGAGCGCTTCACGGTCGTGGCGACCGACCTCTCGGGCTATGGCAAGTCGATGCGACCCTCGCCGGCCGCCGACCACGCGCCGCACTCCAAACGCGCGCTCGCCCTCGACCAGTGCGGCCGCGGTCTCGACGCCTCGCACTTCCTCGTCGAGGACCGCCCCGAGGAGGTGGCGCGGGAGCTGATCGCTTTGTTCGAGGGTGCTAGCACCTGACGCGGTCGCGAGCGGCTCGGAACAGCTCGGCGGTCTCCGGGTCCATGTAGTAGTCGGTCCCGCCGTCGTCACGCCCTTCGGTGGCGATCGGCATCACGCGGCCGAGGTGCCGCGAGTACCGGCCGGGCCACGCGAGGATGCCGGCGACGCCGTGCGCGCCCTTGTCGAGCTCGAGCCGTTTGGCCACCTGCTCGCCTCCGATCCGCTGCCCGGGGCTGTCGACGAGCGCGTCGAACAACTCGCGCGCGGGCGGCGCCAGCTTACGGTAGAGCCAGGCGGCCTGGTCGGCGTCATCGGCCGACCAGGCCTGGGCGTCGTGGTGACGGCGCTTGCCTCGCGGGCCGCGGCGACCGCGCCCGCCGAACGGAGGCGGAGCTCCCGGCTCGGACGCCAGGAATGTGGCGAACCAGGCGTAGAACTCCGGCACGCGCTCCTCGGGAACGGCCACCGTGACCTGCTTGTCGGCCATCAGAGCTGAGTCGGCTCGGTGCTCGGCTCGGTCTGCTCGACGCGCTCGCGCCCGTGACCGCACCCGTGTCCGTGTCCGTGTCCGTGGCGGCCGTGCCGTTCGCGCCGGCGGCCACCCGGGCCCGCCAGGAAGCGCGCGAAGAACGCGTGGAATTCGGCCAAGCGATCCTCCGGGACATCAACCGTGACTTGTGTGTACTGCGGGTTGGGAGTGATATTCGACTCCATTTGGTACTCCTTTGTTGCTTACGGATACCAATATACCACAAGTAAATGCTTAAGTAAATAGGGGCGCCCTGGGGCGTGTCGCCGGCGCTGCTCTCCGAGATCCCTCTACCGACCAAGATCCGAACCGCGTTCCAGGACCCGGCTCGTCCGCTCGCCAGGGACTCCCCGGCGAACCGGCCCCTCAGCTGCTGATGAGCGTCGGAGTCCCGAGCGGGATGTGACCGAGCAGCCAGCGCCCGTCGGCGATCGTGACCCGTATGCATCCGTGGCTCGCGGCCTCGCCGATGCTCCCGGCGTCCGGGGTCGAATGGATCGCGATCCGGGTTCCGCCGGTCCATCCCTGGATCGCATGCGGCGAGTGCGCCGACAGCGCGAGGATGCAGCAGCCGTAAGGACCGGCCGGGTCGTTTGTGACGAGGCGATCCGTGACCGCGAACCGGCCCGTCGGGGTGGGCGCATCCGGTTCGCCGATCGCGACCGTGTATGTCTCGACGACCTTGCCGTGGTCCAGCACGGTCAGCCGGTGGGCGCCGAGCGAGACCTTGATTTCCCAGGTCACCCGGCTGAGCGAGGTCGCGCTCTGCGCGATCCAGCCGAGCCGCCCGTTCCGGGCCTGGGGGGACGTCACGCCGAGCCAGCCCGAGGTCCGTCTGACCACCCACAGCGCTTGCGGCGATCCGAACTCGGTGCGCGTCCCCAGATGCGCGAGCGTGTGCCCGCCCGGCGAGGAGCGCATCGTGGTCGGATGAACGATGAACGCGACGAGCGCCCCTGATCCGCCGGGCACGCCCGACGGCCTGCGCGCCGCGATCGTGGGCGTTCGCGCGCCGGCGCCGGCGCTCGGCGGGACGGGCGTGAATCCCGCGGTCGTGGTCACCGCGCCGGCGCCCGACTGCTGCAGGCCGATCCCGATCCCGATCGCCACCGGGATCGCGGGCACGAGCAGCGCCAGGCCCACCATCATCGCCTTTCGCCGCCGCGCTGGCCGGCCGCCGTGCTGTTCACCGGCCATACCCGGCTACGGTATCGCAAGGGGGCCCCGGAATTTCGAAGATCGTCACCGGCGCCTGAGTACCCTTCCAGACATGTTTGGACTACGCAGCAAGATGAGCATGATCGAGCCTGACCGGGCGCTGCCCGGACGCGATACCGAGATGCAGGTTCCCGCGCGCCACGCGGTCCTGGGGACCCCGCTGAAGCCTCCGTTCCCCGAGGGCTTCGAGCAGGCGATCGTCGGGATGGGATGCTTCTGGGGCGCCGAGCGAGTGTTCTGGCAGGCGCCCGGGGTGTACACGACGGCGGTCGGCTACTCGGGCGGGATCACGCCCAACCCCTCCTACCGGGAAGTGTGCTCGGCACGCACGGGTCACACCGAGGCCGTGCTCGTTGTGTTCGACCCGGCCAAGACGAGCTACGAGGAGATCCTGAGGCTGTTCTGGGGGAACCACGACCCGACCCAGGGCATGCGTCAGGGCAACGACGTCGGGACCCAGTACCGCTCGGCGATCTACTGGACGACCGAGGAGCAGCACCGGATCGCCGAAGCGGGCCGGGACGCGTTCCAGGAGCGCCTGCGCCAGGCCGGCCACGGCGAGATCACGACCGAGATCGCGAAGGCGGGGCCGTTCTACTATGCCGAGGACTACCACCAGCAGTACCTCGAGAAGAACCCGTGGGGCTACTGCGGGCTCAGCGGCACCGGCGTGAGCTGCCCGGCCGGGATCGGCGCGGGTGCGCCGGCGGCCGAGGCCGCGCCGGCGACGTAGAGCTACCGCGACGCCGGGTCGCGAGCGCGACCCGGCGCCGGCAACTTCAGCCGCCGGCGACCGCCGGCAGGATCGTGACCTCGTCGCCGTCTGAGACCGGCGTGTCGAGCCCGTCGAGGAAGCGGATGTCCTCGCCCCCGACGTACACGTTGACGAAGCGGCGCAGGCCGCCATCCTCGGCGATTCGGCTGCGCAACTCGCCGTAGCGGTCATACAGGGCGTCGAGCACCTCGCCGACGGATGAGCCGGAGACCTTCGCGATCGCCTCGCCGTCGGTCGCGGCGCGGAGCTGGGTGGGGATCTTGACCGTGACTGCCATGTTCCGGTGTCTTATCACGCGACCGCGACGACGCGCTCCCTCGCCTGCTCGAACGAGTCCAGCGAGGGCTCGATCTCCCACTTCTCGAACGTGCCGCGCGCGCAGTCGAGCGTCTTCAGCCCCTCGCCGGTGATGTAGGTGACGACCCGATCGCCAGGATCGATGTCGCCGCGCGCCGCCAGCTTGGCCAGCACGGCCACGGTCACGCCGCCGGCGGTCTCGGTGAAGATCCCGGTCGTGCGGGCGAGCAGCTTGATCCCGTCCCGGATCTCATCGTCGGTTACGGCGTCGATGGTCCCGCTGGTGCGCCGCGCCAGGTCGAGCGCGTAGGGGCCGTCGGCCGGGTTGCCGATCGCGAGCGACTTGGCGATCGTGTCGGGCTTGACCGGTCGGCAGAAGTCCTGGCCGGACTCGAACGCGGTCGCGACCGGCGAGCAGCCGGTGGCCTGCGCTCCGTGGAACGTCGGAAGGTCGCCCTCGAGCAGACCGAGCTCGATCCACTCCTCGAACCCGCGCGCGATCTTCGTGAACAACGACCCGGACGCGATCGGGCACACAACCCGGTCGGGCAGCTCGAAGCCGAGCTGCTCGGCGGTCTCGAACGCGAGCGTCTTCGACCCCTCGGCGTAGTAGGGGCGCATATTGATGTTCACGAACGCCCAATCGTGCTCGCCCGCGAGCTCGGTGCACAGCCGGTTGACGTCGTCGTAGTTGCCGCGCACGGCCACGAGGTTCGTGCCGTAAACGCCGGTCGCGAGCACCTTCTGCTCCTCGAGATCGAACGGGATGAACACGTACGACTCGAGTCCGGCCGCCGCCGCGTGCGCCGCCACCGCGTTAGCGAGGTTGCCGGTCGAGGCGCACGCGACCGTCTGGTACCCGAGCTCGCGCGCGCGGGCGAGGGCGACCGAGACGACCCGGTCCTTGAACGAGTGCGTCGGGTTGGCCGCGTCGTTCTTGATCCAGACCTCGCTCAGCCCGAGCTGCTCGGCGAGCCGGTCGGCCCGCAGCAGCGGCGTCCAGCCCGCCGGCAACCCTCCGCGCGGTGGCGCCTGCACTGGCAGGAAGTCGCTGTAGCGCCACAGCGAGTGCGGCCCGGCCTGGATCCGCCGGCGAAGCTCAGACGGGTCGGCGTCCGTTCTCGGCGCGTACGCGACCTCGAGCGGGCCGAAGCACCGCTCGCACACGTAGCTCGCGTCGAGCGGATAGGTTTCCTTGCACTCTTTACAGCAAAGAGACTCTGGCGGCATATGTCAAAAAACCTCCGCCGGGGTCTGTGGTCGGAGGTCGAGGAACCGCCCTTTCCACATCTCCCAGGCTTATCGTTGGAGCCTGATGGAATTGGCACCTTTCCCTTGCGGGAGGTTGCCGGGGCTTCGCAGGGCCAGTCCCTCCACCCCTCTTGATGCGTACAGCTATGTGATGCGAATTATATGCAGACGATCGCCATAGGTCGAGCCGGGTTGAGCGAGCGCGAGTTCGCACGGCGTAACGAACGCTCCCGCCCGGTGTTGAAGCGACGGCATGGCCGCCACGTCCGCTGACCCGCTCGAGCGCCTCGAGGCAGCGATCGCGCTGTCGACGAGCGCGCCGAGCCGGCGAATGCTGATCATCGTCAACCCGTACGCCACGACGGTCTCGGACCGGCTGAAGAACCTCGTCTTGTCCGCACTGCGCGGCCGCTACCAGGTCGATGCGATCGACACCGACTCCCGCGACCACGCGACCGAGCTGTCCCGGGAGGCCGCGCGCGAGGGGTACGACGTCGTCGTCGCGTTCGGCGGCGACGGCACCGTCAACGAGGCGGCCAACGGGCTGGCCGGCTCGGACACGCCCCTGTGCTGCCTGCCCGGGGGACGGGCGAACGTGTACTGCCGCATGCTCGGGATCCCGACCGACGTCGTCGACGCGACCGAGCATCTGCTGTTGATGGCGGACGACTGGCACCCCCGTCGCGTCGATATCGCCTCGGTCAACGAGCGGATGTTCCTGTTCTCCGCCGGAGTGGGCCTCGATGCCAGCGTGGTCGAGCGGGTCGACGCCCACCCTCATCTGAAGGCGCGCTACGGCGAGTGGTACTACACGCTGACCGGCGTCAGAACGTTCACCCGGCGCTACCTCGTGCACCCGCCGCGGCTCGAGGCGCAGGTCGGCGAGGAGACGATCGCCGGCGTTACCGTGATCGTCCAGAACTCGACGCCGTACACGTACTTCGGCGACCGGCCGGTGGAGATGGGCGAGGGCGCGACGCTGACGAGCGGCGACCTTGCCTGCGTGGTGCTCGATCGATCCCGACCGATGGACGTGCCGACGATCATCGGGCGCTCGCTGTCGGGCAGGCTCAAGGTCAGCGGTCACCGCCACGTCCACCTGTTCTCGGGCCTACACGGGTTGCGCGTCAGCTCGCGGGACGAGCGGCCACTGCCGTTTCAGGTCGACGGCGAATACCTCGGCGAGGTCGACCAGGCGGCGTTCGCCGTCAGGCCCGGCGGGATCGCGGTCGTCTCCTGAGGTCTCGCGTGCGGCGCCTCCGGGGGGCGAACCTACGGCCGCTCGAGGCTCTTGGGCATGTGGGTTACCGACTCACCGAGCGCGACGCGGAGCTCCTCTCGTTCCTCGCCGAGCACCGCCTGGTGCTCCCGACCCACGTCGCGGTGCTGCTCGGGACCTCGAGCGCAGCCGCCTCGGCGCGGCTCACGAAGCTCGCAAAAGCCGGCTACGTGAGCCGCCACCCGGCGTTCCCGGGTGAGCCGCGCTGGTACCGGATCACGCCCACGGGGCTTGCCACGATCGGCAGCCCGCTCCCCTCGCCGCGGGCCGACCTGCGCTCCTACGAGCACGACGTCGGCGTCGCGTGGCTGTGGCTGGCCGCGCGCGGCGGGACGTTCGGACCGCTCCGGGAGATCGTCGGCGAACGCCGGCTCCGCTCGCTCGACGGCGCCCGGGAGCGAGAGACCGAGCCGCTCGCGGTCCGGCTCGGCGGGTTCGGGGCGGGGGGACAGGAGCGGCTGCACTATCCCGACCTGGTCCTGAGGACCGCCGACGGGCGACGGATCGCGCTCGAGCTCGAGCTCACCCGGAAGGGGCGCGCCCGGCTCGAGACGATCCTCGCCGGCTATGGATCCGACCCCCGATTCGCCGGGGTCGTCTACCTGGTGCAGAGCGGCGCGGTGGCGCGATCGGTGACGGCGGCCGCGCGCCGGCTCGGCATTTCCGATCTGGTCCACGTCCAGCGGGTCCGCTCAACGGTGACCAACCTGGCCGCCCCCGCGGCGCTTACGGCCGAGCGGGCGGCGACGCGCGGGCGGGAACGTCGGCCGGCGGAGGCGGCCAGATGAGCCCGTCGCCGAGCGCGCGCGCCGCGCGCCGGTACCTGGCGCTCGCCGCGTTCCTCGCCCTGGCCCTGCTCCCGAGCGCGCCGGCGGTCGCGCTCGCCGCGACGATGCTCGCGGCGGCCGCGGTCCGGGGCGCACGCGTCATCGCCAGCGGGCGGCGTGCATCGTCGTCGCGCCCGGACGCGATCGTGCTCGGCGTCGACCGGCGCGGGCGGGCGGTGGCGCTCGCCGAGGACGAGCTTGCCGCGCACGGGCTGATCCTCGGGGCGAGCGGCGCCGGCAAGACCACGACGCTGATCACGATCCTGTCCGACCAGATCCGCCGGGGACGGCCGGTGATCGCGATCGACCTGAAGGGGTCGCCGTCGTTCGCGCGCGAGCTTGCCGAGGCGGCGGCCGCCGCGAGACGCCCGGTCAAGGTCTGGACGCTCGACGGCCTCGCCCGGTGGAACCCGCTCGCCCACGGCAACGCGACCGAGCTGAAGGACAAGCTGATCGCGACCGAGCGCTTCACCGAGCCGCACTACCAACGCGCCGCCGAGCGGTATGTCCAGACGGTGCTGCAGGTGCTCGCCCGCACCCACCCGGGACCGGCGCCGGCGCTCATCGACGTGGTCGCGCTGATGGATCCGCGCCGGCTCGCGACCAGGCTCAGGCACCTCGACCGGTCAATGCGCGACCGCGTCCAGGACTACCTCGCGGGGCTCACGCACGACCAGCTGAGCGCGATTCGCGGCCTGCAGACCCGCCTCGCCGTGCTGACCGAGTCGGAAACGGCTCCGTACCTGGCAGGGACCGGACCGGGCGCCGGCCCGGTGATCGACCTGCGCGAGGCGCTCCGTGGGCCCGACGTGGTGCTGTTCAGCCTGAACTCGAGCAAGTACGGACGGCTCGCGGCGCAGCTCGGGACGCTCGTCGTCCAGGACCTCGTCGCCGCATCGGGCGATCGCCTGATCGAGCGCTCCCACGGCCGCTCGCTCGACCAGGCGGTGATCGCGATCGACGAGTTCTCGGCACTCGGCGCCGATCACGTGATCGCGCTGCTCGCGCGCGGGCGCGAGTCCGGCATGACCGTGCTGGTCGCCACCCAGGAGCTCGCCGACCTCGAGCGCGCCGCGGCCGGGCTGAAGGATCAGGTGCTCGGCGTGACCGCGGTCAAGATCGCCCACCGCCAGGAGGTCCCTGGCTCGGCTGCCACGATCGCGCAGATCGCGGGCACCGAGAAGGTCTACGAGACGACTCGCCAGATCGGAGGGTGGCTGCGCGGCGGCAGTCGCGGCACCCGGCGGCAGGTCGAGGAGTTCATCGTCCACCCGAACGCGATCAAGGGTTTGCGGACCGGCGAGGCGGTCGTGATCTCGAAGATCCGCGGCGGCCGCCCGCGGACGGTGCGCATCGAGCCGCCGCGCCGGCAACCGCCCGAGCGCGGTCGACCGCCGCCGTCGCTAGGGCGCTGACCGCGACCCGACCACGCACACGAACCCGAGCGGGGCGTCCTCGAGCGCCTCGAAGCAGTGGAGCTCGTCGCCGGCGCGAAACCCCGGACGCCCTACGCGGCCGACGGCGTCACGCGATATGCATCGAACACCGCGTCGATGTTGCGCAGGCGGTTGATCGCCTGGTCCAGCGACCGCGTGTCCCCGACCTCGACCACGAACCGGTTCTTGACCATCGGGTGGTTGACGATGCACCGCGCCTCGAGGATGTTGATCCCGGTCTCCGCGAACGTCCGCGACATGTCCTCGAGCAGCCGGTGGCGGTCCCAGCCGTCGACCTCGATCTCGACCCGGAACGACGTCTCGGGGTCGCCGTCCCAGGACACCGGGGTGAAGCGCTCGGGATCCTTCTTGAGCACGGCCACGTTCGGGCAGTCCTCGCGGTGGATCGTGATCCCGCGCCCGAGCGAGATGTAGCCGACGATCGGGTCGCCCGGGACCGGCCGGCAGCACTTCGCCAGGCGGAGCATGACCTCGTCGATGCCCTCGACCGCGATCCCGAACCGCGAGGACGATGTCGTGGCGCGCGAGCGGCGGCGGCGCGTCTTCAGGAGGTCGTCGGCCGCGGTCGGCTCGGACTCGGCGGTCTCGCCCTGCTTGAGCCGCTGCATGACCTTGTTGACCACGACCTTGGCCGAGATCTTCGCCCCGCCGAGCGCGATGTAGAAGTCGTCCCCTTTGCGGAAGCCCATCTCGCGGATCACGTCCGCCAGCAGCGGCGAGCCGACGATCTTCTGCGCCGGCAGGCCCTGCTTGCGCAGGTGCTCCTGCAGGAGCTCACGGCCGGTGTGCTCGGAGTCCTTGCGCGATTCGGCCTTGAACCACGCCTTGATCTTGTTCCGCGCGCGTGTCGTCTTGACCAGCGCCAGCCAGTCCCGCGACGGGCCCCGCTCGCGCTTGGAGGTCAGCACCTCGACGATGTCGCCCGAGTGCAGCTGTGAGGAGAGCGGGACGATCTTGCCGTTGACCTTCGCCCCGACGCAGCGGTGACCGACGTCGGTGTGGATCTCGTAGGCGAAGTCGAGCGGGGTCGCGCCCGAGGCCAGCGACTTGACCTCGCCCTTCGGCGTGAACACGAACACCTCGTCCTCGAACAGATCGATCTTGAGGCTCTTCATGAACTCGCGCGGATCCGCCTCGTCCTGCTGCCAGTCGAACAGCGAGCGCAGCCACTTGAGCTTGGTGTCCGAGCGCGACGGACCGCCGGTGCCGTCCTCGCGGGGGTGGGCAGGGTGGGTGGGGTCCGTTTCCTTGTACATCCAGTGCGCGGCGATCCCGTACTCGGCGAGGTCGTGCATCTCGCGGGTGCGGATCTGGATCTCGAGCGGCCGGCCCTCGGGCCCGATCACGGTCGTGTGCAGCGACTGGTACATGTTGAACTTGGGCATCGCCACGAAGTCCTTGAAGCGCCCCGGGAGCGGCTTCCACAACGAGTGGATCACGCCGACGGCGCCGTAGCAGTCCTTCACCGATCCGACGATCACCCGCATCGCGGTCAGGTCGTAGATCTCGTTGAACTCGCGCCCCTTCTTGGTCATCTTCGCGTAGATCGAGTAGAAGTGCTTGGCGCGGCCGGAGATCTCGGCGTGGATGCCGAGCTCCTCGAGCTCCTTGCTCACGTAGCCGGCGGCCTGGTTGACGTAGCGCTCCCGCTCGACGCGCTGCTGGGCCACGAGCCCCTTGATCTCGTTGTACTTGCGCGGGTGCAGCGTCTGAAACGCGAGGTCCTCGAGCTCCCACTTGATCGCGTGGATGCCGAGCCGGTGCGCGATCGGCGCATAGATGTCGAGCGTCTCCCGGGCCTTGTCGATCTGCTTCTGCTTGGCCATCGCGCCGATCGTGCGCATGTTGTGCAGCCGATCGGCGAGCTTGATCAGGATGACCCGGATGTCGGTGGCCATCGCGACGATCATCTTCCGGTAGTTCTCAGCCTGCGCCTCGTCGCGTGACTGGAAGGTCAGCCCGGTCAACTTGGTGACGCCGTCGACGAGGCCGGCGATCTCCTCGCCGAACGCCTCTTGGACCTCCTCGAGCGAGGCCGAGGTGTCCTCGACCGTGTCGTGCAGGAGGGCGGCGCACAGCGTCTCGGTATCGAGCCGCATCCCCGCGCAGATCTTGGCCACGCCGACTGGATGCACGATGAAGTCCTCGCCCGATTGGCGGCGCTGGTCGGCGTGGTGCACGCACGCGTACACGAATGCCTCCTCGACCCGGTCGCGGTCGACCAGGGCGGCGGCCTCGGCGTGCTCCTCGACGATCGCGAACAGGTCGCCGAGCAGCCGCTGCTCGGCCTCGGTCAGCTCGGAGCGCTCGAGCTCCCCGTGCGCGTCGGCATGCGCGACGCGATCGATCGGCGGCCGCGGGGTCGCGACCGGCGGCGATCCGGGCGCGGCGGCGCTGCCGTTCGAACCGGTCCCGTCCTTCTGGCGGGCCCGGCTCAACCTCCTCGAAGATGATTTGCGCTGTTCAGGAATCGTCGACCGTCCTCGTACCGCTGAGCGTAGACCCTGTAGGCCGCCGAACGCTCGAGCGATGTCGGAGCGGCGCCCGCGATCTCCAGGGCCGGCAGGTCCCGGTCGAGGCTGACGAGCTCGAGCTCCGCGAGGACCCTGATCAGCCGTGCCGCCAGACGTGCCGGGCGACCGTGCGGACCGTCTCCGCGAAGCAGGTGCTCGAGCTCCTCGCCAGTCGCCCTTCGCCGCAGCCTGAGGCCTCGGTAAAGAGTGACGAGCGAAGCACGTAAACCGTACTCCAGCTCGTGCATCTGCTGCGCAAAGCGTAGCTCAGGCTCGCCCCACGCCAAGTGGGTAAACCCGTAGCCTTCGCGGAGCATCGCCGCGCCGTCCGCGCCCGCCGGCGGATCCAGCGCGACCAGCTGGGCGAACCGCTCGCAAATGCTCGGGTTTCGCACGAGCGCGTGGTAGGAGATCAGCGCAAACCCCCCGGTCCTGGCGCGCAGGCTGCTCAGCCGGCGCGGCGCGTCGGCACACACCACGAGGACCTGACCGCCGCCCGCGACCGCGTCGCAAAGCACCGCGAGCGGGCTGTGGCCGCGGCGATCGAACACGGTTCGCGCGTCCGTCAGGCCCGCGGGCGGCGGCGACGCGAGGTCGGGCGCACCGAGCGCGGCCGCGAGATAGTCGTCGGGCTCACCCCGCACCTCGATCTCGTCCGGGTCGCAGGGCCGCGCGTGACCGAGCACGAGCCGCGGCTCGACGGTCCCGTTCCAGAAGTTGCGTTCGAGGCGGAACGTCGCGTCGACCGGCTCATCCGCCTCCACGCCGAGCCGGCCGCCGCAGCCGAACGCGACCGCCCGGGCGCTGATCCCGCCCGAACCCACGACGAACCGCAGGTGGCGACCGTCGCCCATCGGGCGCGGGTCGCGCAAGCGCGCGCCCGGTACGAGCAGCCGGCTGCGGGGATTGCCGATCCCGCATGGCTCCAGGAGCTCGAGCTCCTCGGCGAGCTCGAGGCCGAGCTCGCAGCCGGACGCAACCGCGTCGACCCGCTCGCGGGGCACGAGCAGCTCGGGCGGGATGACCCGTCGCGCATGCAACTCGAACGCTTCGCGAAACCGCTCGACCCGGTCTCGCCGGATAGCCATCCCGGCGGCGGCACGGTGGCCGCCGTAGCGGTCGAGATGCTCGGCGGTCGCGTCCAACGCGCCCAGGAGGTCGAATCCGGGAATGCTGCGCGCCGACGCCGACGCGAGGTCTCCGTCGAGCGCGACCACGACCGCCGGGCGGTGGTGGCACTCGACGATCCGCGAGGCCACGATCCCGACGACGCCGGGGTGCCATCCGTCGCCGGCGAGCACGTAGGAGTGGCGCTCGCCGAGCTCGGCGACCTGCGCCTCGGCCTCCCACACGATCCGCTGCTCGACCGCGCGACGCTCGGCGTTGACGCGCTCGAGCTCGGATGCGATCTCCGCGGCTCGCTGCTCGTCGCCGGTCAGCAGCAGCTCGAGGCCGGCGTCGGCACGGCCGAGCCTCCCCGCGGCGTTGATCCGCGGAGCCAGGCGAAACCCGAGCGAGCCGGTGTTGAGCGCGCTCGGGTCGGCGTTCGCGACGGTCATCAGCGCGCGCAGGCCCGGTCTCGAGGTGCGCGACAGGGCCACAAGCCCTTCCCGGACGAGACGGCGGTTCTCGCCCACGAGAGCCATCAGGTCCGCGACGGTGGCGAGCGCCACCAGTTCGAGCTCGTCCTCGACCCCAGGCGCGCCCAGCGCCTGTGCGAGCTTGTACGCGACCGCGGTGCCGCACAGATCCGCGCACGGGTACCCGCACACGCCGGGATGGACGATCTCGCACTCGGGCAACCGCCCGTCCGCACGGGGGGCGTGATGGTCGCAGACGACGACGTCGAGGCCCGCGGCCCGCGCCGCGGCGACCTCGTCGACCGCGGTTATCGCGCAGTCGACGGTGAGCAGCAGCCCGGTTCCGGACGCGGCGAGACGGCGAACGGTTTCGAGCGCAAGCCCGTACCCGTCGGTCAGCCGGTCGGGCAGGTACCAGCCGACGTCCGCCCCGAGCCCGCGCAGAGCGCGGACCATGATCGCCGTCGCACACACGCCGTCGACGTCGTAGTCGCCGTGGACCACGATCCGGGTGCGGGCGCGGATGTGGCGCTCGATCACCGCGAGCGCTCGCTCGATCCCGGCGAACGCGCTCGGGTCGTGCGACTCGTGCGGATCGAGAAACGCTCGCGCTGCTCGAGCGTCCGAAAGCCCGCGCCGGACGAGCACCTGCGCGAGCACGTGGCTCACGCCGAGATCGCGTTCGAGCGCGAGCGCCGCGTTCAGGTCGTACGGCGCGAGCTCGAGCCGCGGCGCGGGCGGGCCTGGATCGGGGACGGGGCGGAGGGCGACCTCCGAGCGGGGAAGCTCGACCGGATCTGAGCGAAGGAGAGCCGCCTCGGGCACGAGGGACAGCGTATGAGTCGCTCCCGACGGAACCGGGCGATCACCGGGAAAACCGCGTGTAAGTCGTTACCCCGCGTCGCAGAATCGAAGCAGTTTCGGGCGTCAGGCCCCCGGCGCGAACCGCCGGTTACGCCCCCGGCGCGAACCGCCGGTTACGCCATTTCCGGTCCGAGGCCCGTCACACGCTCGCGCCGAACGCCCTCGAACCAGATCGCCGCGAGGCCGAGCAACGCGCCCGGAATCGCCTCGAGCGCGGTGGCCAGATCGGTGTCGCGGCGCGCGGGAACCGAGAACCCGTGGACGATCCAGGCGAACAGGACCGCGCCGATCAACGCTCCGATCAGAGCTCCGACGATCCCGCCCCAGAACCGGTCGGGGAGCCAGATCGTGAAGTGCCAGATCGCCAGTCCCATCATGCTCCAGGCGAGCAAGGCCATTAGCGGCGCCTCCCGTGTCGGCGGTTGCGAGACCTCGGCTTGGGCGGCGGCTTCGGCCCGGTGGGAGCGACGCCTTCGTTCTCGGCGACGTCGGGCGCTGGCGCGGGCGCGACGCCTTCGGTGCGATCTACGGGGGCTTCGGGCGCCGGCGCGCCGTTGCCGGCACGGTCTGTGCCCTCGCGGACCGGGGCGCCATCAGCCGGCTTGGTCCGCCGCGCCGGCGAGGGCCGGGCGCGCTGGCGCGGCGAAGCCGGCGCCGGCGCCGGCGCGTCCTCGATCTGCGCTTGGGATAGCCGCTTGGTCAGCGTCGAGGTGCGGTGGCCCGGCCGCGGCGGCTCGTCGATCTCGAGGTCGCGCTTCATCTCCTCGAACTCGGCTGCCGACACGCCCTCGGGCGAGGGCTCGGTCAGACGGCTCGCGCGCCGGACGCGCCTCGGGGTCGGCTCGACGTCGACGGCCGTCGTCGCGTACGCCGGCACGTAGCCGAACTCCCCTTCGATCCGCTCACGCCGGTGGCGGTACTGAGGCTCGCGCTCCTTCCAGTGCGTGAGCACGGGCGAGGCGATGAAGATCGACGAGTAGGCGCCGGACGCCACGCCGACCAGTAGCGCGAACGCGAAGTCAGTGAGCTCGGTCGAGCCCGCCGTGCCGCCGAACAGCAGCAGGGCGATGACCGGCATCAGCGTGCACGAGGTCGTGGCGATCGATCTCGTCAGCACCTCGGACATGGATCGGTTAACGATCTGCGAGAACGCGGCGCGCGGCATCCGTGGCACGTTCTCCCGTATTCGGTCGAACACGATGATCGTGTCGTACATCGAGTACCCGAGGATCGTCAGCAGCGCGGCGACCGTCGCCGTCGTCACCTGGCGGCCGGTCAGCGCGTACACGCCGCTCGTGATCAGGAGGTCGTGCGCGAGCGCGATCATCACCGGAACCGCGAACTTCCACTCGAACCGCAGCGCGACGTAGGCGGCGATCACCAGCAGCGAGGCGATGATCGCGACCACGGCGCTGTCGGCGACGGTCTTCCCGAACGTCGGGCCGACCGAGGTGTAGTCGAAGTCCTTGCCGTTGTTCTGGATTCCGAAGCGACTCTGGAGCGCGGTCTGGAGCTGCTCCCGCCCGCCCGCAGGCAGCTTCTTGAACGAGATCTGATAGGCGTTGGACCCGAGCGTCTTCGACCCGGTGACCTTCTGGACCTGAGGGTCTGCCACGCCCTGCGAGGCCAGGAGCGAGGACACCTGCTGCTGGGTCGCCGCCTTCTCGAGCCCGACCGTGATCCGCGTCCCCGACGTGAAGTCGATCCCGAGGTTCAGGCCCTTGCCGCCGATCGCGAGCGCTCCGATCAGCAGGATCACGCCGGACATCGAGAAGAAGTACCTCGACGCTCCCATGAAGTCGAACTTCCAGCTGCGCTTCTCCCCGCCCGCCCCGAGCATCGCCGGGCTCGAGATCATGCGCGAGCTGCCCATCGTGGTCAGGATCGCCTGCGTTGCCATCACCGCCGTGAACAGCGAGACGAACGTGCCGAGGCCGAGCGTGAACGCGAACCCCTGGACGTCGGACGTGGCCAGTACGAACAGGATGAACGCGGTCATGATCGTCACCACGTTCGCGTCGATGATCGCGGTCAGGCCCTTCTTGTAGCCGGTCGCGATCCCCTGGCGGATCGATCTGCCGTTGCGGATCTCCTCCTTGACGCGTTCGAAGATGACGATGTTCGCGTCCGCGGCCACGCCGATCGTGAGGATCAGCCCCGCGATTCCGGGCAGCGTCAGCGTGACCGGGATCAGCTTGATCAGTGCGTAGAAGTAGATCCCGTAGATCATCAGCCCGAACGTTGCGATCACGCCGAGGACTCGGTAGTAAACGAGCAGGAACACGACCACGACCAGCAGTCCGAGCAGGCCCGCGAGCAGGCCCTGGTGGAGCGCCTGCTTGCCGAGCGTGGCCGACACCTGGGACTCGGAGATCAGCTTCAGGTTGATCGGGAGCGCGCCGAGTCTGAGCTCGTTGGCGAGATCCTGAGCCGAGGAGATCGTGAAGCTGCCGCTGATGTCGGCGCCGTTGTCGCCGTTGATCCCGTCGGGGTACTGCTTGTAGCTGATGAACGGGACCGTGATCAGCTGGTTGTCGAGCGCGACCGCGAAGTGCTGGTTGAGCTGCTGCCCGAGGCCGCTCGAGAGCTCGCCGCGGCGCGCGATCGTGGCGGTGACGTTCTGGAACTCGCTCTTGCCCTTGTTGCTGAACCCGAACGTGACGTCGGGCGCGCTCGTGGTCGGATCGCTGCTCTGCTCCGGGTTCGTGATGTCGCTGCCGCGGAGCGCGACGTTGTCCTTGAGCACGAAGAACTGAGCGCTCGGATCGCTGATCGGGGTCGGCTTGGAGAAGTTCTGCGGGATCGCCTGGAGCACGACGGTTCCGCGCTGCACCACGAGGATCTCGCCGTCGGACGCGCTGACGCCGGCGGGGAGTCCGGACAGGAGATCGGCCCTGTTGTCGTCGGGGCCCGCCAGCAGGCAGTGCTGGCCGGCGGCGGGCACGGTCCCGTTGGCCTTGGCCGCCGCGGCGCAGGCCGCGCTCCCGGGTGCCCCGAACATGTAGTACTGCGGCGTCGTGCGCGAGTTGTTCGGACTGGCCGAATACGGCTGCTTGGCCGCGAGCGTGACCGCGTCGTAGAGGCTCATGCTGCCCTCGCCCGGACTGCCGGGAGACTGGCTCGTGCCTCCCTGGCTGATCGCGACCGCGGTCGGATCCTGGGTCTGAAGCTGGCTCTCGACCGTCTTGCCGTTGGGGGTGAGCGCGTTCGCCTCCCAGTCGTAGAACGCGAGCTGCGCGGTCGTGCCGACCTCGCGCTCGGCCCGCCCGGTGTCGCTCACGTTCGGCAGGCCGACGGTGATCTGGTTGCCGCCGGTGGTCTGGATCTCGGGCTCGGCGACGCCCAGCTGGTCGACGCGGTTACGCATGATGTCGACCGCCCGCTGGAGCGCGTCCTGGGTCACGGTCGGCGTCTGCGGGCTCGGAAGGCCCTGATAGACGAGCTGCACCCCGCCCTTCAGGTCGAGACCGAGCACGGTCTTCTTGGACTTGACGGCGCCGGGCACGCCGGCGATCACAACCAGCGAGCCGATTACCAGCCCCAGGACCAGGAGCAGGATGAAGCCATTTCGCCGGCGATCACTCATCGGTCCTGATGGATGCTAGAGGTACTTGCTACTCGGGGGCGGTGGCGGGCTCGGATCGGCCGTCACCGGTGGTTGGTTGGCGTGAGCACGACCAGCACCCCGCCCTCTTCGTCGTCGTAGGCCGGGAAGATGTCGGCGACCGCTTTCGCGGGCAGATCTCGCTCGGCGTGGACCTCGACGGGCTTGCGCTTGACCCGGACCTCCCACTCGAGCGCGGTCCTCACATGGTCGGTTCCGTCCTCGAAGCGAAGGCCGAGGACGTCGTGGACGGGACGGCCGATCACATGCTCGGTCTTCAGCCCCGTCAGCTCGAACGAGCCCCGGCCGCAGTCGACGATCCTTCCGTCGCCGTCGCAGGCAAAGAACGCCGCATTCGGCGCCGGGTAGTAGTCGTCGAGGAGCTCGTACAGGTACGCGAACCCGCATTTCTCGCATCCGCGCGCCTCGCGCCGGAAGCCCGCGTTGCGGTCGGTGCCCATCGAACGGTTACCGCAGTGAGGGCAGATGAAATAGTGCTCGTGACTCATTGGGCTTGTCTGCGTGGTGCTCCCGAATATCGGGCGCCCTGAGCATAGCCGCACCTCTCGCGGCCGCCCCGGTCCTCTTCACGAACACTTAAAGGAGCGAAAGGGGCCCCGGGGGCTCGATTCCGAGGTGCTCGAAGGCCCGCCTGGTCGCGGCCCGTCCGCGCGGCGTGCGCTCGATCAGCCCGCGCTGGAGCAGGTACGGCTCGTACACGTCCTCGATCGTGTCCTGCTCCTCCCCCACCGCAACCGCCAGCGTCGAGAGGCCCACCGGTCCGCCGCCGAACTTCTCACAGATCGCGCGCAGGATCTCCCGGTCCAGCCTGTCGAGGCCGGCGTGGTCGACCTGGAGCAGGTCGAGCGCTCCGATTGCGGTCTCGCCGGTCACGACACCGGAGCCGCGCACCTCGGCGTAGTCGCGTACCCGCTTGAGCAGGCGGTTGGCGACGCGCGGGGTGCCGCGGCTGCGCTGCGCGATCGCCCGGGCGCCGTGGTCCTCGATCGAGACGTCGAGCAGCCTCGCGGACCGGCGGACGATCGTCACCAGCTCCTCGAGGTCGTAGTGCTCGAGGCGGTGCTGGATTCCGAACCGGTCGCGCAGCGGCGTGGTGATGAGCCCGGCGCGGGTCGTCGCGCCGATCAGCGTGAACGGTGGGAGCGGGAGCGTGACCACCCGGGCGCCGGCCCCCTGCCCGACGGTGATCGGCAGGCACCCGTCCTCCATCGCGGGATAGAACGTCTCCTCGAGCGCGCGGGGCAGGCGGTGGATCTCGTCGACGAAGAACACCGCGCGCGGCTCGAGCGCGGTCAGGAACGCCGCGATGTCGCCCTTGCGCTCGAGCGCGGGGCCCGCGGTCTGCACGAACGGGACATCGAGCTCCGCGGCCACGATCTGGGCCAGCGACGTCTTGCCGAGCCCGGGCGGGCCCGCGAGCAGCACGTGGTCGAGTGCCTCGCCTCGACTCGCGGCCGCCTCGATCGAGACCGCGAGCTGGTCCTTGACCGCAGCCTGGCCGACGAAGTCCTCCAGCCGGCGCGGGCGGAGCGAGCGGTCGAGGTCGTCGTCGGGTAGCTCCTGGGGGTCCTGGATTCGGACCCGCCCGCCCGGCCGGTCGGGGTCGGAGGGGTGGGTGGGGCCGGTGGGATGAGCGGGGAGGTGGGCGGGCGGGTGGGCGGGGGGGTGGGCGGGCATCCCCTTCCCCGAAACCGGGCTCATCGGCGCGCCGTCCTCAGCGCGTTGGCGATCAGGTCCTCGGGCCGGTCGCCCTCGGCGCCGTCGAGCAGCTCGTCGACCTCGAGTGCGGTGTAGCCGAGGCCGAGCAGCCCGTCGCGGGCGAGCGCGCGCGGGTCCTCGCTGCGGATCGCGGCGAGCGCGGGCGGAGCGGAAGCCGTGGCACCGACCTTCTCGCGCAGCTCGACGATGATGCGCTCCGCGGTTCGCTTGCCGACCCCGGGCGCGGCCTGAAGGCGGCCGGTGTCGCCCGCCGCGACCGCCGCGAGCAGCTCGCGGGCAGGGCCGCCGGACAGGACCGCGAGCGCGACCTTGGGGCCGACCGACTGCACCGCGATCAGCATCAGGAACAGCTCGCGCTCCTCTTCGGTGGCGAATCCATACAGCGCGAGCGCGTCGTCGCGGACGACGAGATGGCTGTGGAGGAGGACGTCCTTGCCGACGGCGGGCACGTGCCTGAGCGTCTCGGTCGAGACCGCGAGCCGGTAGCCGACGCCGCCGCAGTCGACGACGACGTGGTCGGCGCGGCGGACGGCCACGGTCCCGGACACGATCGCGATCACGCTCGCGCTCCCGATCCGGTCGCGCTGCGGGCCAGCGCTCGGTCGAGCGGCGAGCGATTGAGCTCGCAGATCGCGACCGCGAGCGCGTCGGCGGCGTGGTCGGGCGACGGCGGCTCGGACAGGCCGAGCAGGCGCGAAACCATTCGCCCGACCTGGTCCTTGCCGGCGCGTCCGTTCCCGCACACCGCTCCCTTGACCTGTTGGGGCGTGTACGAGCGCGACGGGATCCCGCGCTGGCCGGCGGCGAGCAGCACGACGCCACGCGCCTGGCCGACCGCGAACGCCGTCCGCGCGTTCGCGCCGAAGTACAGCTCCTCGATCGCGATCGCGTTCGGACGGTACCTGTCGAGCAGCTCGACCACGTGCCCGTGGATCTCGGCCAGGCGGCGCTCGAGCCGGACGCCGGCAGGGGTCTCGATCACGCCGGCCGCGAGCGCACGGAGCGTCGAGCCCGAGCTCTCGACGACGCCGTAGCCGGTGCTCGCGGTGCCCGGGTCGATTCCAACGACGATCATGGGATCACCATTCTCCGCAGAGGGCCGGACGCCTCTATGCGGCGTCACCGTTGGGCGGAAGCCGCGGGCCTTCCTCGGCGATGATCTCCGCACAGAGGTCGACGCACTCGTTGCAGATCGCGATCGCCGGCGTCGGCCCGGCGACGATCGACGCGACCTCGCCGCGGGGCTTCCCGCAGAACGAACACCGGACCGAGTCGGTCGACCGCCTGGGACCCTGGGGTTCGTCATGCATAAGGCGTCAGGACGTCAGCCTACGCTTGGCCCTGCCGGGTTGGCCGCGATATTCGCGCGCAACACGGCACGGCCTCGGTGAAACCGCGGGGTTGTCGTGCTGTGCAACGGCCTCGGTGAAACCGCGGGGTTGTCGTGCTGTGCAACGGCCTCGGTGAAACCGCGGGGTTGTCGTGCTGTGCAGGTTCGGGGAAGGGGCCTCGCTGCGCTCGGCGTCGCGGAATCCGGCACAGGAGCAATCGTCCCGCATACGTGCATGGGCCGGATTCCGTTAGGGGAATTCGGCTCCGGACGTGTGCGCGCCGTCACGGGACGGAGCCGAATTCCCCCACGATCGATTAGCGCCCGACGCATCGGTGGTCTGCGTTCGGGGCGGTCACCCGGTACACCTTCCAGTCCCCGACTCGGGCGATCAGCTGGGTCTGGGTGAGCCGGGGGTCGATCGGCGGCGCGATTCCGTCGATCGAGTCATGCGGGCCGACGAACATCACGCCCTGGTGGCGCATCGTGGTCCCGACGCGCCCGAGCGTGACGTGGAGCTTCCACGCGAGCGCGGTCTGGACGCTGTGATTGACCGCCGCGAAGCTCGACTTGCACGGGAACACGCCGTCACGGCCGCCGACGGCGGCGACCGCGGCGGTCATCTGGTTCAGGCGGGTGACGGCCTGCGAAGCGATCTTCCCCTCCGCGCTGGCCTCGTTGACCCTGCCGCCGACGAACGGGATCGTGATTGCGACGAGCACCGCGGTCAGCCCGATCGCGACGGCGGTGGCGCCGCGGCCGTTCGGAACGACGCGAGCGCCGACCTCGGCCAGGCGGACGATGCCGACGCCGGCGAGCACGCATGTCATACCGGCGGCGGGAAGATAGAAGCGCTCGAGGCCCGGATAGCCGTCGAGCGTCATCCCGACGACGATCACCCACCAGACAACGGTTGCGCCCGCGAGCGACAGCAGCAGCGAGTCGCGGGGCTTGTCGAACCACGCGAACACCGCGGCGACGATGCCGGCGAGCAGCACCGGCAGCAGCTGGATGTCGACGCCGCGGCCGAGCACGGTGAACAGCGGATGCTTGCCGAGGTCGCCGTTGTACTCCTCGGCGTGGACCGCGGCCAGGAACGGCTGCCCCGAGCCGACCCACGGCGGGACGAACCAGAAGAACGGGATCGAGATCAGGCCGAGGATCACCAGGACCCGCAGCCGCGGCTGCTTGAACCACAGCCACCCGGCGTAGACGACGATCAACGGCCACGCCTCGGGCCGGATCAGCGACGTGGCCACCCCTAGCACGAACGCCCAGCCGCGCCGGCCGTCGAGATGGGCCAGCACCGCCCACAGCGCCGTCGCGATCAGCATCGGCTCGGACGTGCCCCGGAACATCTCGTCCCACCAGTCCTGGGTGATCACGATGCCGGCGGCGGCGATCAGCCCGGCCGCAACCTTGGCCCAGCGTGGCCCGCGGACCAGCCGCGACGCGAGCAGGTAGGCAGCGACCATCCCGAGCAGGCCGCCGGCGCGGGCGGTGATCACCCACAGCGTCGGCGCCGCCGCGCTCCCGAACAGCGCGTAGATCGTGGTGAACATCACAGGCAGCGGCTTCCACGACGGCCCGCCGCTGATCGCGAAGCTCAGATGCGGATCCGTCACCTCGCGGCCCCACGAGATCCACGCCCACGGGTCATAGCTCGGGACCGTCGGCAGGACCGCGGCGGAGATCGCCGCGAGCACGAGGCAGGCCAGGGCGGAAAGCAGGAACGGCTTGTACAGCAGCCCGTGCCAGTCGGGCAGGCGCGAGCGGGATGGCGGCGCCGGCGACTCCGAGCGGGGCCGCTCCGCCGCGGTATCCGTCAGGAGTTGACCCTCCACCCGATCGGCACCTCACCTTCCGGTGACGCGGCAGCGCATCAGCGTGCCGAGTACTCGAAACCCGTCGATCGCGGTCAGCTTCTTGCCCTCACTCGTGGCGCGCGCCCGGTAGTGCACCGGGACCTCGAAGATCCGCTCGCCGCGCTGTACCAATCTCGCGGTGATCTCGGGCTCGATCGCGAACCCGGGCGAGTGCAGCGGAAGGCTTCGGAAGACATCGGTCCGGATCATCTTGTGACAGGTCATGATGTCGTGCAGATACACGTTGAACAGCAGGTTGCACGCCAGCGTGACGCCCTTGTTGCCGAGTACGAACAGGAACGAGTGGCTCGTGTACCCGTCGAATGCTCGCACGCCGAAGCAGGCATTGGTTCGCCCGTCGAGCAGCGGCGGCATCAGCAACCCGAGGTCGGTCGGGTCGTACTCGAGGTCGGCGTCGAAGATCGCCGAGAATTCGCCTCGGGCCTGCGACAGCGCGGTCTGAACCGCAGCCCCCTTTCCGCGGTTCTCGGGATGCTCGAACAGGCGGACCCGGTCGGGTGGGTGGGTCTTCGATATCAGGTCGCGCAGGATGTCGCGGGTTCCGTCGGTCGAGCCGTCGTCGACGACGATCAGCTCGAACTGCGTCGGGAGCGGCGTCTCGAGCACCTCGGCGATCGCACGCTCGACGCGCTCGCGCTCGTTGTAGACGGGCATGAGGATCGAGAGCATGTGGGCGTGTGTGGTCGGGCGGGCACAGATGAGGCGGGCGCGCCGGCGGCAACGACACGCGCCAGCCGGGTGCAACCCACGAGGGCGCTCGATGCTAGCCGATCGGTCGGAGGGCTGAGATCTGCGCCCGCGCCCTCCCGGTTGACCCGACTCGGGCGAACCGGATTTGCGCGAGGATGCAGTCGTGGATTTCAGCGAGGCGGGCCTGCTTGACGGACTCGAGGGCGAGGATCGCGCCGCGCGCGAGCGGTTGCTCGAACGCCTCGCCCAAGAGGGTTACTCGCTCGAGGACCTGAGGGCCGCGATCGAGGAGGACCGGCTCGCGTTGCTGCTCGTCGAGCGCGTGCTCGGCGGTCGGTATACCGCGCGGGAGCTGGAGGAGCGAACCGGGCTTGCGGCGGCCCAGTTGGTTCGGACCCGGCGGCTGCTCGGGCTCCCCGAGCCGGCGCCGGGCGACCGCGTGTTCGGCGACGAGGAGATCGAGGCCGCGAAGTCGATCAACCTGTTCCTCGGGTCCGGGCTCGGAGAGGAGTCGATCGCCGAGATCACGCGCGTGCTCGGGGAGGGCATGGCCCGGCTGGCCGCGACCTCAACCGCCGCGTTCGTCGAGGCTTTCCTCCGCCCAGGTGACAGTGAGGACGAGGTCGCCGAGCGGTTCGCGGCACTCGCCGGGCAGCTGATGCCGGCGATCGATCCCGTCCTGCGCGCGGCGTACAAGCAGCACCTCGCCGACAGCGTCCGGCGCGGAATGCTGAGCCCCGCCGCACGCGAATCGGGCGAGGCCGGGGGCGTCCAGGAGGTGACGGTGTGCTTCGTCGACGTGGTCGGGTTCACGCGGCTCGGGGCTCAGATCGAGGCGCACGAACTGGGCACGCTCGCGAGCAAGCTGGCCGAGCTCGCCACCGAGGTGACCGAGCCGCCCGTCCGGCTCGTGAAGACGATCGGCGACGCCGCGATGTTCGTCAGTCCCGACGCCGCGGCGGTCGTGTCGGTCGCGCTGTCGCTGCTCGAGGCGGTCGCGGCCGCGGATCTACCGAGCCTGCGAGCGGGCGTCGCGTCGGGGACCGCATTCCAGCGGTCCGGCGACTACTACGGTCACGCGGTCAACCTGGCGAGCCGCGTCACGGGCGTCGCCCGACCCGACAGCGTGCTTTGCACGGAGGAGGTGCGCGACGCCGCGCCAGACCGGTTCGAGTGGTCGTTCGCCCGCAAGCACAAGCTCAAGGGCATGCCCGAGCCGGTATCTCTGTACCGCGCCCGGCGGCTCGCCGCAGGCGACGAGGAGGCTACGAAATCGAAAGAAGATCGACGACGAACACGAGCGGGGAGTTAGGCGGGATCGTCGGGGGGCTCCCCTGCTTCCCGTAGGCCAGGCTCGCCGGGATGATCAGCTCGCGACGGCCGCCGACCTTCATGCCGGGGATGCCCTGGACCCAGCCTGGGATCACGCTCCCGGCGGTCAGCGCGGCGGTGAACGGCTGGTTGCGGCTCCAGGAGGAGTCGAACTCCTTGCCGGTCTTGTACAGCACCCCGACGTAGTTGACCGTGACCGTCTGACCCGCCTTCACGGTCGCGCCGGTCCCGGTCACGAGGTCCTTGGTCACCAGGTGGGTCGGTGCGGGACCGGTCGGGACGACTACGACCGGCTTCTTCGAGATCGCCGGAGGCGGCTTGGGCGTCGTCGGCACCGACGCCTCGGTGGCCCCGCTCGAGGGAGCGAGCTCGACGCCCGGGGCCTTGGAGCTCCCGCCACACGCGGCCACGCCAATCGCGACGACGATTGCGGCCAGGGCGAGCAGCGGCATGAGGGGTCTGCGTGTCGGCATCCGCGGTGAGGCTAGCGAAGCTCGGGTAAGAAGCGGCTAATAACCGTCACTGGGCAACGCGCTCGAGCACGGCGCTGTCCATGTCGAAGTTGGCGTGGACGGCGCTCACGTCGTCGTTCTCCTCAAGTGCGTCGATCAGCCTGATCAGCTTCCCGGCGTCGCTCTCGTCGACCGGCACGCGGACTCGCGGGCGCTGCGTCAGGTCGGCGCTCTCGAGCTCGACCCCTGCGTCTATGAGCGCGTCGCGAGCCGCCGAGAGGTCCGCCGGCTCGGTGATCACCTCGTACACGTCCTCGTCAAGCGAGATGTCCTCCGCGCCGGCATCGATCGCCGGCATCAGGTCGTCCTCGCTGTAGCGGCCGGAGTCGACCACGATCACGCCGCGCTTGTCGAACAGGTAGGAGACCGACCCGGGCTCGCCGAGGTTGCCGCCGTGCTTGCCGAGCACGTGGCGCATCTCGGCGCCGGTCCGGTTGCGGTTGTCGGTCAGCGCCTCGATCAGCAACGCGACGCCGCCGGGGCCGTAGCCCTCGTAGATGACCGACTCGATCTGATCGGCGTCGGAGCCCTCGCCGGTTCCCTTGGCGATCGCGCGCTCGATGTTGTCCTTGGGCATCGAGGCGTCGCGCGCCTTCTGGATCGCCAGCGCGAGCGCCGCGTTCCCGGTCGGATCGCCGCCGCCTTCGCGCGCCGCGACCGTGATCGCTCTGGCGAGCTTGGTGAAGTGCTGGCCGCGGCGTGCGTCGACGACGGCCTTCTTGTGCTTGATCGAAGCCCATTTGGAATGCCCAGACATGCGATTCAGTTTAGTGGCCGACCCCCGCCCACACGGGCCGCGGGGTGCTCCCGGTACCACTCGATCGTCCGCCGCAGGCCCTCCTCGAGCATCACCTCCGGACGCCAGCCGGTGAGCTCGCGGAGCTTGGTGGAGTCGAGCCACTGGCTGTCCAGTTCGCCGTGAGGGACCCCGTCCCCGCGAATCTCAGGCACCACCGAGGCGCCCGCCAACCGGCAGATCAGCTCGATCACGTCGAGCACCCGGTGCGGCTGGCCCGCGCCCGCGTTGAACGCCTCGCCACGTCCGGCCCCGCGCCCGAGCGCCGCCCAGACCGCCAGATACGCGCGGGCGGCGTCCTCCGCGTACAGGAAGTCTCGCCTGGGCGAGCCGTCCGAGCGGACGATCGGGGGCTCCCCGGCGAGCGCGGCACACACGGCTTCCGGGACGAGCCGTGAGGAATGCCGCTCTGCTGGGCCGTACACGTTGGCGAGGCGCGTGACCGCCACCGGTAGCCCGAAAGTGTGGCCGTACGAGCGGGCGATCATGTCGCACGCCGCCTTCGAGACGTCGTAGGGGAAGCGCGGCACGAGCGCGAGCTCCTCCCGGTAGGGCAGCTCTGGCTGGAGCCCGTAGGCCTTGTCGGTGGACGCCACCACGACCCGCCCCACCTCGTGCAGCCGGCAGGCCTCCAGCAGCAGCCAGCTGCCGCGGATGTTGGTCTCGAACGTCGCCAGCGGCGCGCGGTTGGCGGCCCCGACCAAGGTCTGCGCCGCGAGATGGAAGACGGTGTCGATTGCATGCCGCTCGAGCACGCGGGCCACGAACCCGTCGGTGCAGATGTCTCCGTAGATGACGTCAACGGACCCGGCGAGCCCGAGCAGCATCAGCGACGACTCGGCGCGCGGGTCCCGTCGGATCATGACCACGCGCGCGCCGCGCTCGAGCAGTGCCTTGACCAGCCATGCGCCTACCAGGCCGTCCGCCCCTGTGACGAGCACCGAGGAGCTCATTCCCACAGCTTCCACGGCGCGCGACCCTCAGCCCACAGGTCGTTCAGCGCGATCGCGTCCTTGTAGGTGTCCATGCACTCCCAGAAGCCCTCGTGACGGAACGCGCGCAGCTGCCTCTGCGCCGCGAGGCGCTCGAGCGGCTCGCGCTCGAGCACGCTGCCGGGCTCGAGCAGTCCGAGCGCCGAGCGCTCGAAGCAGAAGAATCCGGCGTTCACCCAGAGAGCGCTCCGCGGCTTCTCGGCGAACCCGAGCACGGACCCGTCGCCGTCGAGCCGGGCCACGCCGAACGGAAGCCGCGGCTGGACCACCGCCATCGTCACCGCCGCGCCGTGATCGCGGTGGCAGGCGAGCAGCGCCCCGAGGTCGATGTCGGCGACGCCGTCGGCGTAGGCGAGGCAGAACCGCTCCTCGCCGCCGAGCGCCGCTGCGGCCCGATGCAGGCGCCCCCCGGTGGGCGTGTCCACGCCCGTCTCCAGACAGCTGAGCTCGGCATCCTCGGGCCAGCGCTCGCCGACCACGAACGCCTCGAGCTGCTCGCCGTGATATCCGGTTAGGAGCAGGAAGTGCCGAAACCCCTGCGCGAGGTGGATGTTGATCACGTGCCAAAGGATCGGACGGCCGCCGATCTCGACCAGCGGCTTGGGCAGCGACGAGCCTCGCGCTCGCAGGCGGGTTCCGCGTCCGCCGCACAGGATCACGACGGTTGGCTTCCGCTCCGGCACTGGGCACGCATTATTCACGGAGCGCTGCGTGAGTAGCATCCGGCGCGGTGAGCGCCGGCGCCAACCCGGATATCTTCAAGGCCTACGACATCCGCGGTCTGTACGGCACCGACATCGATGCCGGCGTGGCCGAGCTGATCGGGCGGTCGTTTACGAGGGTGATCGCCGAGCTCGAGGGCAGGCCGACAACCGAGCTGCGCCTTGGGCTCGGGCGCGACATGCGCCTGACCGCGCCCGAGCTCTCGGCGGCGTACCGCGACGGGATGTGCGCCGAGGGCGCGAGCGTGATCGACGCCGGCGAGATCGGCACCGAGATGCTCTATTACCTCGTCGGCTCGCGGGATCTCGACGGCGGTCTGATGTGCACGGCCTCGCACAACCCCCGGCGCTACACGGGCGCCAAGCTCGTCAGGCGGGGCGCGATCGCGCTCTCGGGCGACGCCGGGATCGGCGACGTGCGGGCGAGGATCGCGGCCGGGCTCGACCGCGCGCCGGGCGGCGGTTCGGCGCAGCACGTCTCGTTGTACGAGGAGTTCCAGGAGGCCGCGCTCAGGTTCATCGATCCGGACGCGGTGAATCCGCTGCGGGTGGTCGTCGACGGCGGCAACGGGATGGCCGGGCCGATGGTTGGGCCGCTGCTGCACCGACTCGGGCTCGACGTCGTCGAGGCCTATTGGGAGCCCGACGGGCGCTTTCCCGACCACGAGCCGAATCCGCTTCTCCCCGAGAACCGCGAGTTCATCATGCGCGAGGTCATGCGGCAGAACGCCGACCTCGGCATCGCGTGGGACGGCGACGCCGACCGCTGCTTCTTCATCGACGATACGGGCGCGTTCGTAGACGGCGACTTCCTGACCGCGCTGCTCGCCGAATCGATACTCGGCAAGGAGCCCGGCGCGACGATCCTCTACGACGTGCGGGCGAGCCAGGCGGTCGCGGACCTCACCGAGCGCGGCGGCGGCCGCGCGCTCATGAACCGGGTCGGGCACGCGTTCTTCAAGACTCGCATGCGCGAGGAGCACGCGAGCTTTGGCGGCGAGGTGTCCGGCCACTACTACTTTCACGACTTCTACTGCGCGGACTCGGGCACGATCCCGGCGCTCTTGATCCTCGAGCTGCTCTCGCGAAGGGGCGCGCGCCTGTCGGAAATGCTCGAGCCGCTGCGGTCGCGCTACTTCATCTCCGGCGAGATCAACTCGAAGGTCTCCGATCCGGCGGCGAAGATCGAGGAGCTCGCATCTCTCTACAAAGACGGCAGTCAATACCGCATCGACGGCATTTCGGTGCAGTACGAGGACTGGCATTTCAATGTCCGCGCCTCGAACACCGAGCCGCTGCTCCGTCTGTGCCTGGAGTCACTGCGCTCGCACGAGGACATGGAGCGTCGGCGTGACGAGGTCCTGGCAGTGATCCGTTCGTGACCACGCCCGCCCGGCGCGCCACCAGCGCCGAGGACGCCCTGGCGCTCGCGCAGCGGGCCGGCATCCACCGGATCCCGCTCCCGACCCCGTTCATGGTCGGACGGGTCAACTGCTACCTGATCGAGGACGAGCCGCTGACGCTGATCGACACCGGCCCGAACTCGGGCAAGTCGCTCGACGACCTCGAGCGCGCGCTGGCCGCGCGTGAGCGCCGGATCGAGGATCTCGAGCTGATCTTCGTCACCCATCAGCACATGGACCACCTCGGCCTGCTCGAGATCCTGGCCCGCCGCTCGGGAGCCGAGGTGGCGACGATCTCCCCGCTCGCGCCGTATCTGGAGAGCTTTTCCCAAAGCGCGGCCGCCGATGACGAATTCGCGCGCGCGATCATGCACAGGCACGGGGTGCCCGAGGATCTCGCCACGGTCCTCGGTGAGCTTGCCGCCGCGTTCCGGGCGTTCGGGTCGAGCGGGCACGTCACGCGGGAGCTTCGCGACGGCGACGAGCTCGAGCTCAGGGATCGGACGCTGCGGGTCTACCACCGGCCGGGGCACAGCCCGTCGGACACGATCCTGTGGGACCCGGATCGCGAGCTGCTGTTCGCCGGCGACCATCTGCTCGGGACGGTCTCGTCGAACCCGATCGTGTCGCGGCCGCTGTCGGGCGGCGAGGACCAGCCCCGGCCGCGGGCGCTGCTCCAGTACATGGATTCGATGCGCGCCACCCGTGAGCTGCCCGCACGCTTCGTGCTTCCGGGCCACGGTGACCCGATCCTCGATCACGTCGAGCTGATCGACGATCGGCTGCGCATGCACCGCCGGCGCGCGGCCCGGATCCTCAAGATCCTCGACGCCGGCCCGCATCAGACGGCGCATGACATCGCCCTGCGAATGTGGGGAGACGTAGCGGTCACCCAGGCATACCTGACGCTGTCGGAGGTGCTCGGGCACCTCGATCTGCTCGTGCAGTTGGGGCAGGCAGCCGAGCGTGAGCGCGACGGCGTGGCGGTGTTCGAGGCCATTTGACGCTGTAACCCTGTTCCTCGAGGACATCACCACCGAGCGCGACGCGATCGAGACCGCGGGTTAGCCCTCGTCCCGGCCTCTACGGATACGCCGACTCGCCCGCCCGCACCGGCGACACGTTCGCGTCCCGACACTCGTACGCGCCGCTCGGGATCTGGGTGCGGAGCGTGGCGGTGTCGTTCGGCGGGATCACCTGCAGGCCGTACGCGGTCGCGCAACCCGCGGAGGTCGCGACCCCGTGGCCGACGTCGAGGCGGAACGACGCGGTCCCGCCGGGAGCGATGACGAGTGGCACGGCGGGGCTGTTCCCGAAGAAGTCGCTGGTCGTGTGGTGCGGGATCGTCGGCAGCGGGTGTCCGCCCTGGTCGAGGAACAGGATGCCGGGATAGCCGTAGGTGCGACAGCCGACGTTGCCGGTATTGCGGAGCACGAAGCCGATCTCGCCGTGGCCCATCCCGCCCTGCTGGCCCATGAACGACAGCGACAGGGCGGCGGCGCGACATGACGGCTCAGCTGACGTCGTCGTGGTCGTTGTCGTGGTCGCCGGCGGCGTGGTCGTGGTCGTCGGATCCGTGGCGCTCGTGGCCGTGCTCGTGGCCGTGCTCGCGGACTGCGAGCTCGCGGTTGCGGTCTCGGTCGAGGCGGTGGCGGCCACCGGGGTGCCGCCGGAGCTCCCGCACGCCGCAGGCGTGATCGCGGTGAGCAGCACGGCGCCGGCCAGCAAGAGCCTCCGTCTCATATGGCGTTGTTCGGGCATTGCGGGTTCAGGTCCTTCCCGGGTGGGTGGGCACCGGGTGCGTGGGCACCGGGTGGGAACCGAGCGGGCACCGCGTGGGTGGGTTGGGTTGGGTGGGTTGGGTGGGTTGGGTGGGCACTCAATTCCTCAGGACCCGCGGGCTGCGTGCCAGTATCCGGGACGCAGCCATGGACCGTAGCGAGCAGCTCCGACAGACGCACCCCCCACCCAAGACCGGCTTTTTCGCCGCGCTCGGGCGGCGGCTGCCATTCTGGGAGCCACAGCTCGTCGTCGCCTGCACGATCGTGCTCCAGCTCGCGCTGACCGACACGATGCCGCTGACGCCGACCGCGAAGTGGATGATGAGCGGGCAGGCGCTCGCCGCGCTGGTCACGGTCGGTCTGGTCGTCGCCCGTGCGGTCAACATCCTCTCCTAGACCGATGGCGGGCCAGGAGACATCGGCGGTCGGGGCGGCCGCGCTCGAGCGCTCGACTCACCAGGTCGGCACCGACCTCGCGTCCGCATTCCCGTCCGGCGCGCGCCATCCGCTCCGGGCGCTCGACCAGCGGGCGTTGGATCTGGCCTCGGCCGACCAGGAGCTGAAGGCCGCGCTGTTCCGGTTCGTCGACGTCACGCCCGCATGCCGCTCACTTGACGATCTCGCGAAGCACCTCCGCGAGTTCCTACGCGAGGTCCCCGACGCCCCGCCCCCGCTCGCGGCGGCGATGCGGATGGCCGACAACAAGGCCGCCCGAACTGCGATCGGCGCCGCCGCCGCGGCCGGGGTGAAGCACATGGCGCACCGGTTCATCGTCGGCGAGACGCCGGCGTCGGCGCTCGGCGTGCTCCGGGATCTCTGGAGTCACGGCGTGACCAGCTCGGTCGATCTGCTCGGCGAGGCGACCGTGACCCAGCCCGAGGCCGACAGGTACGCCGCCCGCTGTGACGACGCGCTCACCGAGCTCGCGCGTGCCCAGCGCGGCTGGCCCAGTCGCGATGTGCTCGAGCGCGACGGCGCCGGCCCGATCCCGCGAACGAACGTGTCGGTGAAGATCTCGGCGCTCACCCCGCTGCTCCGTCCCGACGCCCCCGAGCTCGGCAGACGCGACGCCGCGGCGCGCCTGCGGCCGCTGCTCCTGCGCGCACACGAGCTCGGCGCCCACATCCACATCGACATGGAGTCGCTCGACTCGCGCGAGGCGGTGTTCGATCTCGTGCTCGAGGTGCTGTCCGAGGACGAGTTCGCGAGCGGGCCGTCGGCGGGGATGGTGCTCCAGGCTTACCTGCGCGACTCACCCGACCTGCTCGGGCGGATCCTCGAATGGGCGCGGTCGTCCGGGAGGACGCCGCCGCTCACGGTCAGGCTCGTGAAGGGCGCTTACTGGGACCACGAGCTCGTCCAGGCCAGCCAGCACGGCTGGCCGACGCCGGTGTTCGAGGTCAAGGCCGATTGCGACCGCAACTTCGAGGCGCTCACCAGGCGGCTGCTCGACGCCCGCCCCTCCGTCCGGGTTGCGGTGGCCTCGCACAACCTCCGCTCGGTGTCGCACGCGATCGCGTACAACCGGCTCGCGGGCGGCGAAGATCGCGACCTCGAGCTGCAGGTGCTACGAGGGCTCGGCGACCAGCTCCAGGACGCGCTCGCCTCGCGTGGCTTCCGGGTGCGGACCTACTGCCCGGTCGGGGACCTCGTGGCCGGCATGGCCTACCTGGTGCGGCGTCTGCTCGAGAACACGAGCAACGAGTCGTTCCTCAACGAGCAGGCGAAGGGAACCGCGCTCGACGTGCTGCTGGCCGCGCCCTGAGACTGGCCGTCAGCCGCCCTTTGCCGTGAACCGCTCGTGCCGAGATGCTCCTGGGCGGCGGCCAGGGCCTGCGCGACCACGTCGGTCTCATGCGCGGCCTCGATCCGATGGATCGCCTCGGCGTATTCCGTGGGGACGTCGTGTTCGGTGCCAGGCTTCACAGCGCGGATTAAACCAACGCTCCGCCGCGCGCTCGCACCACCCGTGCAATAGCTGATGCAGACCCGGCGTCCACCGCGTTATCAGCCATAGTTTCGCCCCACCAATGAAGCGCTCGTCACGCTGGAGGAGGAGGCTCTCTCGGTTCCTGCTGGTGATCTTGGCTCTGCTCGCGCTGGCCGGCGCAAGCGCGCTCATCATCAGGTTCGCCCCGCCCTGGCTCGTGTCCACCCAGGGCCTGACCGGCGCCGCGCGGCTCGATGAGCTCAACCGGGTCCGTATCGCGCTCGTCCTGCTCGTGCTCGGAGCGCTGGCCGCGGCGGTCATCGTTGCCGTGGCGCTGCGGGCGTCGCGGGACCGCACCGGGCGCCAGCGCGAGCGCCAGCTCACCGAGCGCTTCGCACGGGCGGTCGACCAGCTCGGACATCCCGCGCTCGACGTGCGCCTCGGCGGCATCTACTCGCTCGAGCGGCTCGCGCAGGAGTCGCCCGAGGCTCATGGCCCGATCATCGAGATCCTCGCGGCGTTCGTGCGCGAGCACGCGCCGTGGCCTCCACCCGGCGACGGGATGCCGGCCGCGTCTCACCCCGCCGGGGTCGTGCCCCTGGCCCCCGAGTCGAACGGCGCGAACGCCCGCGAGTCAAGGTCGCGCCCGTCGACCGACGTGCAGGCGGCCCTGACGATCCTCGGCCGGCGCACGCTGGCCCACGACACCGGCGTCCCGCTCTCGCTCCCGCAGACCGCCCTCTCGGGCGCCACCCTGACCGGGGCACATTTCGAGCGAGCGGTGTTCAGCGGCGCGAACCTCGAAGGCGCCGATCTGTTCAAGGCGAACCTGTCCGCGGCCGACCTGGAGGGCGCGAACCTCAAGGGCGCCGGCCTGCTGCTCGCGAGCCTGAACGACACGGTGCTGTGGGGGGCGAACGTCGAGGGGGCTCGGCTCTACGGCGCGAACCTGGAGGGGGCGGCTATGAAGGGCGCGAACCTGAGGAGCGCCGGCCTCACCGGCGCGAACCTGAAGGACGCCGGCCTCCACAGCGCGGTCCTCACGGGCGCCGATCTGACCGGGGCGAATCTCGAGGGCGCCGGGCTCGAGGGCGCGAACCTCGAGGGCGCCGACCTCTTGGGGGCGCACATGACCGGCGCCGTGCTGCTGAACGCCGAATACGACGAAGCCACGGTCTGGCCGGAGGGGTTCGACGTCTCGGCGCAGGGCGCGGTGTACGTCGAGGGTTAGCCTTGTCGCCGCCCGCCGCGCGGCTGTTAACGTCGCTGTCGTGATGCTGGCCACGTTCGCCAACGAACCCGTGCTCGAGCTGCGGCGCGCGCCCGTCCGCGCCCAGCTCCAGGAGGCGTTCGACCGGCTGAGCCGCACGCTGCCCCTGCGCGTGCCGGTGACGATCGGCGCCGGCGAGCGCGGCGGAGGCGAGTTGCTCTCAACCGATCCCGGCGAGCCCGACAGCGTCGTCGCGGTCGCCGCCCGCGCCACCTCCGCGGAGGTCTCCGATGCGGTCGGCGAGGCCGAGCGGGGGTTCCCGGCCTGGCGGGCGGTCAGCGCGGCCGATCGGGCGGCGGCACTGATCCGGGCAGCCGTTTGGCTCCGCGAGCGTCGGCTCGAGCTGGCGGCGCTCGAGGTCCGCGAATGCGCGAAGCCGTGGCCCGAGGCCGACGCCGACGTGTGCGAGGCGATCGACTTCCTCGAGTACTACGCCCGCGGAGCGATCGAGCTCGACGCGGCCCCCCAGTTGCTCCAGGTGCCCGGCGAGCGCAACGACATGCGCTACGCCCCCCGCGGCGTGGTCGGTGTGATCGCGCCATGGAACTTCCCGATCGCGATCCCGTGCGGGATGACCGCGGCGGCGCTCGCCACCGGAAATGCGGTCGTGCTGAAGCCGGCCGAGCAGTCGCCCGGCTGCGCCCTGATGCTCGTGCAAGCTTTGCGCGCCGGCGGCGTGCCTCCGTCCGCGATCTCGCTGATCCCAGGCGAAGGCGATGCCGGCGCGGCGCTCGTGGCGCACCCCGGCGTGCACACGATCGCGTTCACCGGATCGATGCCGGTCGGGGTCGAGATCGCCCGCGCGGCCGCGGCGGTCGCGCCCGGGCAGCGCCACCTGAAGCGCGTGGTGTCAGAGCTCGGCGGCAAGAACTGCGTGATCGTCGACGCCGACGCCGATCTCGACGAGGCGATCCCGGCGATCGTATCCTCGGCGTTCGTGTACGCCGGCCAGAAGTGCTCCGCGGCCGCACGGGTGCTCGTGCACGAGGCAATCGCCGATCAGCTCGTCGAGCGTGTCGCCGGCGCGGTCAGCGTGCTGGTCGTCGGTCAGGCCGGCCAGCTCGGGACCGACGTCCCGCCCGTGATCGAGCGCGCGGCTCGGGATCGAGTGGATCGGTACGCGGCGATCGCCGCTTCACAGGGGCGGATCGTGGCCCGGGGGGCGGAGGTTCCCGATCGAGGCTGGTTCTGCCCCCCGACGGTCGCGGTCGACCTGCCCCCCGACTCGCCGGTCCTGAACGACGAGATCTTCGGGCCGCTGCTCGCGATCGACGCGGTCAAGGACGTGGTGCACGCCTGCGACGTCGTCGACGGCCTTCCGTTCGCGCTCACCGGCGGCCTGTTCGCCCGCGATCCCGCCACCGTCCGCTACGTGCGCGAGCGGAGCCCGGTCGGCAACCTGTACGTGAATCGCGCGATCACCGGCGCGATGGTCGGGCGCCAGCCGTTCGGCGGCAACCGGTTGTCGGGGACCGGGAGCAAGGCCGGCGGGCCCGACTACCTGCGCCAGTTCGTCGAGCCGCACGTGGTGAGCGAGAACACGATGCGCCACGGGCTGGTCGTCTAGACCCGACGGGATCCCCCAGTTCGACTGGCGCGCGTTCGAATACGACTTCCGCGACTGCTCCGAGCGGTCGGGGCGCCAGCCCGCCCGAGCTCGCTAGCCCGCTCCGTTCATCCCCAGCAACAGCTCGTGCAGGCGCCCGTCGCCCGCCAGCTCGGGATGGAACGACACCGCGAGCACGTTGCCCTGCCTGATCGCCACCGGATGGTCCTCGACGCTGCCCAGCACCTCGACGTCCGGGCCGTGCGAGGCCACCCAGGGGGCGCGGATGAACACCGCGTGCATCGGCCCGCCTCCGACGCCGTCGAGATCGATGTCGGCCTCGAACGACCTGACCTGACGGCCGAACGCGTTCCGGCGCGTCGTGATGTCGAGCACGCCGAGATGGTCGCGGTCGAGCATGATCATGCCTGCGCAGGTCCCGAGCACGGGCGTGCCGGCGCGGACGAGCGCGCGCAGCGGCTCGGCCAGCCCCTCGCGCTCGATCCCCAGCGTCATCACGGTGGACTCGCCGCCGGGGATGATCAGCGCGTCCAGACCGTCGAGGCCGGCGGGGACGCGGACCTCGCGCGGCTCGGCGCCGAGCGACCGGACGACGTTGGCGTGGGCCTCGAAGTCGCCCTGCAACGCCAGGATGCCGACCACCTTCATAGCGGCACGTCCCGAGGTGTGCGCGCCACGCGCTACCAGCCGCGCGGGGCCAGCAGCTGCTCGGCGTCGAGCTTCGAGGACTCGAGGCTCACCATCGGCTGACCCAGGCCGGTCGAAGCCGCCGCGACTCGTGCGGGGTCGCGGTAGTGCGTCGTCGCCTCGACGATCGCGCGCGCCCGCCGCTCCGGGTCCTCGGACTTGAAGATCCCCGAGCCGACGAAGACGCCCTCGGCCCCGAGCTGCATAACCAATGCGGCGTCCGCCGGGGTGGCGATCCCGCCGGCGCAGAACAGCACGACCGGCAGCCGCCCGTCCGCGGCGATCTGGCGCACGAGGTGCAACGGGGACTGAAGCTCCTTGGCGGCGGTCGCGAGCTCGGCGTCGTCTAATGTCCCGAGCCGCCGGATCTCGCCGCGGATCATCCGCAGATGCCGGACCGCCTCGACGATGTCGCCGGTCCCGGCCTCGCCCTTGGAGCGGATCATCGCCGCTCCCTCGCCGATCCGCCTGAGCGCCTCGCCGAGGTTGGTCGCGCCGCACACGAACGGGACGCTGAACGCCCACTTGTCGATGTGGTTCGCCTCGTCGGCCGGGGTCAGCACCTCGGACTCGTCGATGTAGTCGACCTCGAGGGCCTCGAGCACCTGGGCCTCGACGAAGTGCCCGATCCGCGCCTTGGCCATCACCGGGATCGTCACCGCCTCCTGGATCAGCTGGATCATCGCCGGGTCCGACATGCGCGCGACGCCGCCGTCCCGCCGGATGTCCGCGGGGACGCGCTCGAGCGCCATCACCGCGGCCGCGCCGGCGTCCTCGGCGATCTTCGCCTGGTCGGGGGTGACGACGTCCATGATCACGCTGCCCTTGAGCATCTCGGCCAGACCGGCCTTGACGGTGAACGTCGCCTCGTCCCGGGGAGTCTGGGAATCCTCGTCCATCGGGGCCTGAGTGTAGCCGGGCTGTAGCTTTCCCGGCGATGTCCACGGCGCCAGTGTTCGAACGCTCCGATGGCCATTTCGTCGCGACCGACCTCGGCCGCGGCCCGTGGGATCCGACTGCCCTGCACGGCGGCGCGCCCGCTGCCCTGCTGATCGGCGAGTTCGAACGGCTGCCCGCCGCGGAGGGGCTGATGCTCGCCCGCGTAACGTACGAGTTCATGCGGCCGGTGCCGGTGGGGCCGCTCGAGGTCCACGCCCGGGTCACCCGGCCGGGTCGCCGCGTGCAGCTGCTCGAGGCCTCGATCTTCGCCGGCGGGGTCGAGGTCGTGCGGGCCCGCGCGCTCCAGATCCAGGCGGCCGCCGCCGGCGGCGCCGGCGCCGACGACACCCCGCCGCCCCCCGGACCCGAGCACGGCGGGTCACGACCGCTCAGGGCCCCGCATCGTCCGATGTTCGCCCCGGACGCGATCGAGATCCGCTTCGTCTCCGGCGGATGGGCAAACGGACCGTGCACCGCCTGGTTTCGCCTGATCAGTCCGATCGTCGCCGGTGAGGCGAACTCCGCGCTCCAGCGGCTCGCGGCCGCAGGCGACTTCGGCAACGGAATCAGCGCGACCCTGTCCTGGGACGACTACCTGTTCATCAATCCCGATCTGTCGCTGTACATCGAGCGCGAGCCGGCCGGCGAGTGGATCTGCCTCGACTCGCGGACGCGGATCGCGCCCGGTGGCGTCGGCGTCGCCGAGAGCGTCCTGTACGACGCGCGCGGCCGCGTCGGCCGGGCGACCCAGGCGCTCCTGGTGGCGCCGCGGTGACCCGCGCGGCGCGAGGCTATTTCAGCCGGAACGCCTTGATCCGCACGTCGTACTGCTGGGCGTCCCGCGAGTACACACCGTACGCGAGCGCCTGGATCAGCGACAGGAGCGCGGTGTGCGAGCGGACGAACGCCGGCGTGTTCGACGAGTAGTAAAGACGGATCCGCGCGAGCCGCGCCACCTCGGACAGCGTCGCGTCGGTGATCGCGAGCGTCGGCGCCTTGCGGTGCCGGGCGAGCTTCATCGTACGCGTGATCAAGGGATGCGGACGGCCCGCCGACAGGCCGATGACGAGCGTCTGGTCGTCGATCCGGCTGAGCCGGCCGAGTGCTTCCTGGGACGGGCTCGCCACGATCTCCGCGCGCAGGTCGAGCAGCATCAGCAGGTGTCGCAGGTAGCTGGCGAAGAACGCCATCTGGTCGGTGCCCGCGATCAGCACCTTGCCGGCGGACGCGATCGCGTCGACGGCGGCCTCGACGTCGGAGCGCGAGAGCTTGTGCGCGGTGTCCTCGACGTTCACGTGGTCGGCGGCGAGCGCGGCCTCGAACTCGGTGTGATCGAGCGAGAACAGCGGCGCCGCGACGCTTGACCAGCCGTTCGCCATACCCGGCGGCCGGCGGCGGTACTCGTCCCGAGCGGCCTGCTGGAGCTCGGGGAAGCCCTCGAAGCCGAGCGCCTGGGAGAAGCGCACGACGGTGCTTGACGAGGTGCTGGCACGACGCGCGAGCTCTTCGGCGGTCTGGAACGCCGCTTCGTCGAGATGATCGACGATGTACTGCGCGACGTCCTTCTGCGAACGTGAGAACTCGTCGAACCGGGCGCGGATGTAAGCGGACAGGGCCTGATGGCCTGTCGGCGAGGGGGTTGCTGCGGGAGTCGCTGAAGGCTTCATCGGCAGGCGTCTGATTCGACGCCGACCGCCCGCGTCCTTCAGGTTTCTCGCTCGACGCGCTCCTGGTTTGACTTGCGCTCGGCCGCGACCTGCGCGACGACGTAGATGATCAGGACGTTCACGATCACGCCAATGCCGAGGAAAGTCAGCAGGAGCGCGATCGTCGTGCCGAGCGAGCTCGGGCTCTGGCCGAGGAAGCTGGCGATCGTCGACATCTCCCGGGGAGCCTACCTCACCGCCCCCGTGAAGGTGCCTTGAGACACTTGGCGGCGATCGCGGCCCTGTAGCTCAGTCGGTAGAGCAGCGGACTCATAATCCGTCGCGCCCAGGTTCGAGTCCTGGCAGGGCCATCGCCAGGCCCGCATGTCCGGATGTCCGGATGTCCGATCGATGATCAACACCCGTCCAGGGCGCTAAAGCTCGCTGCGATTCGACTCGATACAGGCAAGACCTGAGTTGTGAAAGGCAAACTCGCTGCGAGGCGGGGACGCAACGCAAGAGGTCTCGCATCGCGAGACGGCTCGGCTGCCGGCTCAGCGTGTTCGACGACATGAAGTACACCAACAAGGAGGACAAGGATGTCCAGGTTTAAGTTCCGTCACGCTCAGCTGCTGCTGTCGATCATGTCCCTGATCGCGCTCGTCGTGGTCTCGGGAGCCAGCTTTAAGTTCTGATTGTCCACAGGCCGAGGCCGGGCGCGCCGGCGATCAGTCGGGCGCCCGGACCGAGCTCATGAAATCTCGCACCCTCGAGCCAGTACGACTCTTCTGCGTTGCTGTCGCACTCGTGGGTGTGGCGCTGCTCGCCACCCTGGTCGCGACCACGCGTGTCGCCTTTGACGGTCCGGACGCGAAGTTCGAGTTCATCGCGCTGGCCGCCAGCGTGATCGTCGGGGAGCTGTTCCCGCTCGAGCTTCCGCGCCGATCCGGTGACGGAGAGGTCACCGTCTCGGTGATGTTCTCGTTCGCGCTGCTCCTCGGCCTGGGCCTCGTGCCCGCTCTGGCGGCGCAGCTCACCGCCTCGATCCTCCAGGATCGGATCGCCCGCAAGCCCTGGTGGCAGATGGGTTTCAACATCGGGCAGTACACCCTTTCGCTGACCGCCGCCGCCGGCGTCCTCGCGCTCTTCGGGACCTACGGCACGCTTCACCTGAACGGCTTCAAGCCGATCGATCTGGCCGCGGTGCTCGGAGCCGCGGCCGCCTACTTCGCGGTCAACCTGCTCCTGGTGACCCGGGCGACGACCCTATACCAGGGCATTCCGTTCTCGCGCGCGCTCCAATCCGATCTGCCCTTCGGCCTGTCGGTCGGCGCGGTGCTGCTCTGCCTCGCCCCGGTGGTCGTGACCGTGCTCGAGTTCAGCCGGATCCTCTACCCCCTTCTGCTCGTCCCGCTCGTCGGCGTGTACATCAGCGGCCGCCAGAGCGTCCGCACGGCGACCGCCGAGCACCTCGCCCGGCACGACAGCCTCACCGAGCTGCCGAACCGGCGCTGGTTCCTAGAGGCGGTGGGGCAAGCGCTGAACGACCCAGCCCTGAGCACGGGCGGACTGCTGCTGGTCGACCTCAACGGCTTCAAGGAAGTCAACGACACACTCGGTCACCACCACGGTGACCTGGTGCTGCGCGAGGTGGGCCCGCGGCTCCGGGCAGCATTCCGAAGCGAGGATCTCCTCGCGCGCTTAGGCGGCGACGAATTTGCCGTTTTCATGCCCGGTGCGGACTTCGAGGTCGCGTCGGCCGCCGTCCAGCGGCTTCAGGACGCCCTGCACCGGCCGGTCGACGTCGACGAGATCAGCATCGAGCTCGACGCGAGCATCGGGCTGGCCTGGTACCCCGATAACGGCGGCGACGTCGACACGCTGCTCCAGCGCGCGGATGTCGCGATGTACCGCGCCAAGGCGGGCCACCAGTCGCTCGTGACCTACCGCTCCGAGGACGACTACCACAGCCCCGAACGTCTCGTGCTCGCCACCGACCTGCGCCGGGCGCTCGGGGACGATCAGCTCGTCCTCCACTACCAGCCCCAGGTCGAGCTCGCCAGCGGGCGCCCGGTCGCGGCCGAGGGCCTCGTGCGCTGGCAGCACCCGCACCGCGGCCTGCTCGCCCCGCTCGAGTTCATCGCGGTCGCAGAGCGCTCCGGCCTGATCAAGGATCTCACCTACTGCGTGCTCGACCTCGGCGTGCGCGACCTGCGCCGGTGGAGCGAGGAGGGTCGCTGGCTGTCGCTGTCGCTGAACGTCTCGGTCCGGAGCCTGCTCGACCGCCGCTTCCCCGAGGAGGTCGAGAAGCTGCTCGCCCGCCACGGCGTCGACGGCAAGGCGCTCACGCTCGAGCTGACCGAGAGCTCGCTGATGGTCGACCCCGAGGTCGCCAAGAAAACGATGCGCCACCTCGCCGAGCTCGGCGTGTCGGTCGCGATCGATGACTTCGGCACCGGATACTCGTCGCTCGCCTACCTGACCGACCTTCCGATCGGCGAGCTGAAGATCGACAAGTCGTTCGTGCGCGCGATGGGCTCGGACGCCCGCAACGCGATCGTCGTCCGCTCGACGATCGAGCTCGCGCACAACCTCGGCCTGCGCACGGTCGCCGAGGGGATCGAGGATGCGTTCACGTTCGAACGCCTGCGAGCACTCGGATGCGAGCGCGCGCAGGGCTTCCACATGAGCGAGCCGCTTCCGGCCGCCAGCTTCGCGAGCTGGTGGGACGCCCGCACCCCCCTGGAGGTCCCACGCCCGCTCGAACGCGTCGTCGCCCCCCACGGCCTGAGCCAGCTGAGCGTGGCCTGATGCTGCTCGTCGTCACCGCGATCGCGCTCGTCCTCAGCGTCCCGATCGCCGGGGGCCACCTGACCCGCCTCGCGGATATCCGCGTGCGCGCGGTCTGGGCGGTGCTGCTGGCGGTGGCGCTCCAGGTCGGGATCTCGAACGTGGCTCCGGGAGGCAGCCACTGGGTCCACGCCGCACTCAACATCACCTCCTACGTGCTCGACGCCTACTTCCTGTTCGCCAACCGGCGGCTCGTCGGTGTGCCCCTGGTCGCCGTCGGCGCCGCGCTCAACATCCTCGCGATCTCGAGCAACGGCGGCGTGATGCCGGCGACCGCGTCCGCGCTGCGGATTTCCGGGATCGACCCCCGGGCGGGCTTCGACAACTCCGCTCACCTGTTGCACGCCCACCTCGCGTTCCTCGGCGATGTGATCCCGGTGCCCGGGCCGTGGCCGATTGGCAACGTGCTGAGCGTCGGCGACCTCACGATCTTCGTCGGCGCGCTGATCATCCTGCATCACGCGTGCGGCTCCCGGCTCGTGCCGCGTCGGCGGCGGCGGGCGCCGGAAGGCGGCAGAATCTCACCTGATGCGCGAGGTTCGACCGCCGGAATCTGACCTCCCGCTCGAGACGGCGTCGTTCCTGTGCTGATCAGGGGCCTCGCTCCGCTCGGCATCCATGGGGCCGAGCGGGCCCGTCCGGACGGGGTCGCAAGGTCCCATGGACGCCGCCGAAGGCGGCCTCTCCTAAGCCAGGTAGCCGTACGCCGGGATCGTCAGGAACTCGATCAGCTCGGGCGACAGCGCCACCCGCTCGAAGATCTCACGCGTCTCGTCGGGACGGCCCGCCTGCCAGGTCTCCGCTCCGACCTGGTCGCGGATCCTGGCCGTCTCCTCGTCAAGGACCTCGCGGACGAGGTCGGCGGTCACGTGCCGACCGTCGTCGAGCTCGACCCCGTGGTGGATCCATTGCCAGATCTGCGTGCGCGAGATCTCCGCGGTGGCGGCGTCCTCCATCATCGAGTTGATCGCCGCGGCGCCGCGGCCGCTCAACCAGAACGAGATGTACTGGAAGCCGACGTTGACGTCGGTCCGCAGACCCTTCTCGGTGATCCCGCCGGGGGTCGCGGCCAGGTCAAGCAGCTCGCCGGCGCTCACGTGGACGTCGTCGCGCCGGCGCGCGAGCTGGTTCGGCGCGCCGCCGAGCCCGTGCTCGAACACCTCGCGCGCGACCGGTACCAGGTCCGGGTGCGCGACCCAGGTCCCGTCGTACCCTTGCGCGACTTCGCGCTCCTTATCTATGCGGACGCCCTCGAGCGCTTTCTCGTTCGCCTCCTGGTCGCCCTTGCGGCTCGGGATCAGCGCCGACATGCCGCCCATCGCGTGCGCCCCGCGCTTGTGGCACGTCGCGGCCAGGAGCTCGGTGTAGGCGCGCATGAACGGCACCGTCATCGTCACGTCGACGCGGTCCGGCAGGACCATCTCGGGCCGGTCCGGGAAGCATTTGATCGACGAGAAGATGTAGTCCCAACGCCCGGCGTTCAGCCCGGCGGAGTGCTCGCGGAGCTCGTACAGGATCTCGTCCATCTCGAATGCCGCCGGCAGCGTCTCGATCAGCACGGTCGCCTTGATCGTCCCGCGGGGGATCCCGAGTGCGTCCTCCGAGAGGCAGAAGACGTCGTTCCACAGCCGGGCCTCGAGATGGGACTCCATCTTCGGCAGGTAGAAGTAAGGCGCAGTGCCGCGCCGAAGCAGCCGGCGCGCACAGTGGAACACGTACAAGCCGAAGTCGAACAGAGACCCGGACACCGGTTCTGAGTCGACGCGGAGGTGGCGCTCGGGCAGGTGCCAGCCGCGCGGGCGGACGAGCAGCGTCGCCGGGTTCTCGGCGAGCTCGTAGTCCTTGCCCTCGGAGTCGTGGTAGGTGATCGTCCCGTCGATCGCGTCGCGGAGGTTCCGGTGCCCGTCGATCATGTTGCGCCAGGTCGGCGCGTTCGCGTCCTCGAAGTCGGCCATGAACCCGTCGGCGCCGGAGTTCAGCGCGTTGATGGTCATCTTGCGGTCGGTCGGGCCGGTGATCTCCACCCACCGCTGTTGCATGTCCTCGGGGACCGGCGAGACGGTCCAGTCGGCCTCGCGGACCTCTCGCGTGCCGGGCAGGAAATCGAGCATTTCCCCTCCGGCCAGCCGGGCGCGGCGGTCGGCGCGCGCCTGCAGCAGCTCCCGGCGCCGGCCGTCGAACCGGTACTGAAGCTCGGCGACGAACTCGAGCGCGTCGGGTGTGATCACCTCGTCGAAGCCAGGCGCCATCGCGCCCCGGAGCTCGATGTTCCGCCTCGTCATACCTTCATCCTTTCAGCTACGTATAGGGTTCTGCATCGAGATGAAGCTCGGCGCGTACCTCGGATACTGGATCCCCGGCCAGAACCCGGCGGACCAGCTCGCGTTCGTCAAGGAGGCGGAGAGCCTCGGATACGACTCGGTGTGGACGGCCGAGGCGTACGGCTCGGACGCGGCTACCGTGCTCGGCTGGCTCGCCGCGGGCACGTCCAAGATCAAGCTTGGCTCGGCGATCTTCCAGATGCCCGCACGGAGCGCCGCGATGACCGCGATGACCGCGGCAACGCTCGACCAGATCTCCGGAGGGCGGATGCTGCTCGGGATCGGCTCATCCGGACCGCAGGTCGCCGAGGGCTGGCACGGGCAGCGGTTCGCCCATCAGCTCGCGCGGACCCGCGACTACGTCGCGGTGCTCCGCCTCGCGCTCGCCCGAGAGCGGGTCGAATACCACGGAGAGACGCTCGAGCTGCCGCTCCCGGACGGGCCGGGCAAGGCGCTCAAGCTGATGATCTCGCCCGTCCAGGAGCGGATCCCGATCTACCTGGCAGCGATCGGGCCCAAGAACACCGAGCTGGCCGGCGAGATCGCGGACGGCTGGATCCCGATCTTCTTCTCGCCCGAGCACGTCTCGGATGTCCGCAAGCTGCTCGAGACCGGCGCTCAGCGAGCGGGACGCTCGCTCGAGGGATTCGAGATGGCCCCGTCCGTGCAGACCTACGTCTCGGACGACCGCGAGGGCGCCCGCGACCGGATGCGCCCGATGCTCGCGCTCTATGTCGGCGGAATGGGCTCGCGCAAGCAGAACTTCTATAACCAGCTCGTCCAGCGCTACGGCTTCGAGGACGCGGCCCGGAAGATCCAGGACCTGTACCTCGACGGCAAGAAGGACGAGGCCGCGGCGGCGCTACCCGACGAGCTGATCGATCTCGTCACGCTGTGCGGACCGAGCGACCACGTGCGCGATCGCCTCGCGGCGTTCCGCGATGCGGGCGTCGGCACACTGACGGTCAGCGCGATGGCGTTCACGCCGCAGGAGCGGATCGAGCAGCTGCGGGCGGTGGCAGAGCTGGCGGCTTGAGCGCGGCGCGCGACCGCCTGCGGCTCTTCCTGGGCGCGTTCGGCGAGCCCGGTCACGCATTTCCGATGTTGGCGCTGGGCGCGAAGTTGGCGGCGCGCGGGCACGAGGTGACGTTCGAGACGTGGTCGCGGTGGCGGCAGCCCATCGAGGCGGCGGGCATGCGCTTCGTCTCCGCGCCCGAGTACCAGCTGTTCCCCGAGCCCGGCGCGCGCTTCGAGATGTACGAGGCGGTTGTCCGCGCCACCGGGCAGACGCGGGACGCGGTCGCCGATCTGCGACCCGACGCGGTCGTGCACGACATCCTCACCTTGGCGCCGGCGATGGCGGGCGAGCTCGAGGGACTACCCGTGGCCACGCTGATCCCGCACCTGCACCCGGCCGCGGCGCCCGGCTTCCCTCCGTACGCGGCCGGCGCCCGGCTGCCGCGAACGCGTCTGGGTCGCGCGGTGTGGGGGGCACTCGAGCGCCCCCTCGAGATCGGACTGCGGCACGGTCGCGCCGATTTGAACCGCGCCCGCGCGCAGGTCGGGCTGCCGCCCGTGGATCGACTCCACGGGGGCCTCAGCGAGCACCTGTGCCTGGTCGGAACGTTTCCCCAGCTCGAGTACCCGCGCTCGTGGCCGGCGGGGGTGCACGTCGTCGGGCCGCTGATGTGGGAGCCGCCGTTCGCGGACGTCGATCCGCCGGCGGGCCGAGCGCCGCTCGTGCTCGTGGCGCCGTCGACCGCCCAGGATCCCGAGCACCGGTTGCTCCGAGCCGCGCTCGACGGTCTGGGCGGCGAACCGGTCCGCGTGCTCGCGACCTGGAACCGCAGGCCGCTGCCCCGGCCGGTGGAGGTTCCGGCGAATGCCCGGCTCGTCGAGTGGATCTCGTACTCGAAGACGATGCCGGGCGCGGCGCTGGTGATCTGCCATGCGGGCCACGGGACGATGGCCCGCGCACTGGCCAGCGGCTGCCCGGTGCTCGTTGTTCCGCACGTCGGCGACATGGCGGAGAACGCCGCCCGCGCGGACTGGGCCGGGGTCGGGGTGCGGCTGCCGTGGCGGCTGCTCGGGCCGGGGGCGCTCAGGCTCGCGGTCCGGCGGGCATTGTCGGAGCGCTCGCTCGCGGATCGCGCGCGGGAGCTGGCGGCATGGGCCGCCGTTCACGATGGCGCCGCGCGCGCTGCCGACCTCGTCGAGCAGTTCGCGCTCTGCCGCGCGCGGTCAGGCTGCGGGCTCGGGCGGGCAGCTCCGGGGGTGGGACTCGAACCCACAACATTTCGGTTAACAGCCGAACGCTCTGCCGATTGAGCTACCCCGGATCGATACGGGCTCGTCCCGGGAGGAGGAGGGCGAACTCTAGCGGGAACCACGGCGAGCGCAGAACACCGCGCTAACGCGCGGACAACGCGAAGCTGGGACGGCGCAATCATCGGCCCACCGCAGGCGACCAAGCCGGCCGCGGATTCACCAGGGCTTGACGCACGACCCGGTTGGGCCGCATAGCATCGGTGGTCGTTGACTGATCGATTGCTCAACTGACGGCATGAGGCTCACGTCTTGACCGGCCGGCGCCGGGGCTGGCCACTCGGGGGCTGGCTGATCGCGGCTGCGCTTCTCGTCGCCGGCTGCGGCGGGAACACGAACCGCGCCGGCAGCCAGACCACGTCGTCGACGCCGACGACCGGCTCGGCCACGCTGTCGACCACGACCGCCACGCTGACCCCGAATCCCCCGGGGGTCGGGATCCACAAGATCCGCCACGTCGTGATCATCATGCAGGAGAACCGCTCGTTCGATTCGTACTTCGGCACGTACCCGGGCGCCGACGGCATTCCGGGACTCGCCGGAAATCCCGGCACCGTGCCGTGCGTGCCGGATCCCGCCCAGGGCTCGTGCGTTCGCCCGTTCCACGATCGCCACGACCGCAACCTCGGCGGACCCCACTCCGCCGACAACTCCACCGCCGACATCAACGACGGGAAGATGGACGGTTTCGTCCGCGAGCAGGAGTCGGGGATGCGCGGTTGCGCCGAGACGTTCAATCCCGCCTGCGGCAACGCGGGCGGCACCCCCGACGTGATGGGGTACCACACCGGCGCCGACATCCCGAACTACTGGACGTACGCGCACGACTTCGTCCTCCAGGACCGCATGTTCGAATCGGTGGCCTCCTGGAGCCTTCCCTCGCACCTCTACATGGTCTCGGAATGGTCCGCGTACTGCTCGCTCCAGGGCGACCCCGAGAGCTGCCGGAGCGCGATCCAAAACCCGCAGAACCCGCCGGACTTCGAGCGCAGGCTCGGCAATCCGATCCCGACGAACCCCAACTACGCCTGGACGGACCTCACCTACCTGCTCCACAAGGACCGCGTGAGCTGGGCCTACTACGTGTTCAAGGGAAGCGAGCCCGATTGCGACAACGACGCCGCGATGTCGTGCGCACCCGTCGGGCAGAGCGCCAGGACTCCCGGCATCTGGAACCCGCTCCCGTACTTCACCGACGTTCAGCAGGACGACCAGGTGCGGAACATCCAGTCGCTCTCGAACTTCTTCCAGGCCGCCAGGAGCGGGGAGCTGCCGGCGGTGTCGTGGATCACCCCGAACGGGACCGTGTCCGAGCACCCGCCCGGGCTCATCAGCGCCGGCCAAACCTACGTCACCGGCCTGATCAACGCGATCATGAACAGCCCCGATTGGAGCAGCACCGCGATCTTGCTCGCCTGGGACGACTGGGGCGGGTTCTACGACAACGTGGACCCGCCGAGAGTCGACGACCTCGGCTACGGGCTCCGCGTGCCGGCGCTCGTGATCAGCCCGTACGCCAAGCGCGGCTACATCGACCACCAGACGCTCAGCTTCGACGCGTACGTGAAGTTCATCGAGGATGACTTCCTCGGCGGCCAGCGGCTCGACCCGAGGGCGGACGGGCGCCCGGACCCGCGCCCTGACGTGCGCGAGGACGAGCCCGAGCTCGGAGACCTCCAGAGCGACTTCGACTTCAACCAGGCGCCGCTGCCGCCCGAGATCCTGCCCGTCGATCCTCAGACCGACCTGATCGAGCCGGCGCGCACCGCTCGCGGGCCCGGCGCCGCGGGGCGGCCCCTGCGGCCATCCGGCCTGAGGGGGCTGCGGCCGTTCGAGATCGCCGCGGCCGCGAGGTACCTCGGGATCACACCGGCGCGGCTGCGCGCCGAGATCGCCTCCGGGCAGACGCTTCGCCAGATCGCACGAGAGCACGGCTGGACCCTCGCGGAGCTCCGCCGGGCGGTGCTCTCGACGGTGCGCGCGGAGCTCCCGGCGACGCTCCCGTAGATCCGAGCCAGCGCGATCGCTCCGGGCGCTCGAGCCCGGCCATCACAGGGCACGCTGCAGTGTGGTGGTTACGTCGCGAAGTCTCGCAAGCACCGCCTCGCGCTCATTCGCGAGTTCGACCCCCATTTTCCCTTCGGCCCTGCCACTCCGAATCGCCCGGTCGAGCCGGTCCCGCTCAAGCACCAGGCGGGCGTGCTCAAGCTCGTCGTCGCCAACATCGCCTAACCGTCCCGCTCGGTTGACGAGGTCGTCCACCGTTCGCGCCAGCTCGTCGTCACCCGGCGGAAGGTCCGCCGACGGTGACTGGGTGCGCCCAACCAGATGGCGTGCGGCGCGGCGCATCAGCTCACTCGTGATGAGCTGCTCCGGATCGATCTCGAACAGGGTTCGCGCGCCCGTCTGGGGGAGCGCGATGCATAGCGCCAGGAACGTCCGCTCGGCGCGGACTTCATGGTTACGCGACTCGACGCCGTTCGCGACGGGGTCCGGGGCGGCTCGCGGACCGGGACTGTCGATCAGCGACCCAACCCTCCCTTCGGGCACTTCGAGCCGTCCCGCGACATGCCTCACCAAGTCCTCGCGCAACGCACTCGGCGGCAGCGGCGCGAGCACCGGCTGGAGCTCCCCCAACGCGCGGTCGCGTCCCTCAGCGCTGGCGGTGTCGGAGCGCTCGAGGATCCGCTCGACGTGGAACTTCACGAACGGCACCGAGCGCTCGACGCGTTTGCGCAGCGCATCGGCGCCCTCGCGCTCTATCAAGTCGGCCGGGTCTGAGCCGTCCGGGAGGGGCACGACTCGCAGCTCCACGTTTCGCTTATCCGTGAGCGCGGCAGCCCGGAGCATCGCGTCCTGGCCGGCACGGTCTGAGTCCAGGCACAGCACGAGGACCTCGGCCAGGCGCTCGAGCTCTACGATCTGCTCCTCGGTGAGCGCGGTTCCCATGATCCCGACCGCGTTGCCGAGTCCAGCCTGATGGAGCGCGAGCACGTCGGTGTAGCCCTCGACCAGGATCACGTTCCCGGCCCGTGAGGCCGCGGCGCGCGCGCGATCCAGCCCGAACAGCACCTTGCGCTTGTGGAACAGCTCGCCTTCGGCAGTGTTCAGGTACTTCGGCCGCTGGTTCTCCCGCATCGCCCGCGCGCCGAACCCGACGATGTTCCCGCGGGCGTCGCTCGACGGGAACATGATCCGCTCGCGGAAGCGGTCGTAGATCTGGCCGGGGCGGTTCTGGGAGCGCTGCGCGAGGCCAACCGCGAGCAGCTCCTCGTCGCTGAAGCCGGCCCGGCGCGACGCGGTCAGAATCCGGTCCCACGGGCTCGGGGCGTAGCCGACGCCGAACTCGCGGAGCGTCTGCTCGCGCAGGCCGCGGCCGAGCAGGTACTCGCGCGCCGCGGAGGCCTCCCGGACCTCCCACAGATACCGGGCATAATAGGCCGCCACCCTCCCGAGCAGCAGCTGCAGGCGCTCGCGTCGCTGGCGCCGCGAGGCGGCCTTCGGGTCCTCCTCTTCGGTCTCGAGCTCGACCCCGAACCGGTTCGCGAGCGCCTGGAGCGACCCCGGGAAGTCGAGCCCCTCGGTCTCCATGACGAACGTGAAGACGTCCCCCGAGGCCTGGCAGCCGAAGCAGTAGTAGACCTTCTCGACCGGGTTGACGGCGAACGACGGGGTCCGCTCGTCGTGAAACGGGCAGCGCCCCACGTATTCGCTGGCGCCGGCGCGCCGCAGCTCGCTGTGGTCGCCCACGACCGCGAGCATGTCGACGGCATCGCGGACGCGATCGCGCGAGTCGGCGGTGAAGCGGCTCACGGCGCGAACGCCACCGGCACGCTCAGCTGCTCGAACGTGCGGATGCAGAACCGATCGGTCATGCCGGCGAGATAGTCGGTCACCCGGCGCGCGAGATCGCCCGCCGGGATCGAGTCGGGGATCTCCTCCGGGTGGGCGCAGTAGTGGTCGAACAGCGCGCGCACCACGAGTCTGATCTTCGCGTGCTCGCGTGTGGCCGCGGGTCCGAGGTAGACGCGCTCGAACATGAACGCGCGCAGCTCGGCCATCGCCCCGCCGATCTCCTCGCCCTGCACGATGTCGCCGCGCTGCTCGGAGCTCTCGACCAGATCGTGCACGAGCGTGTCGATCCGCCTCGTGCCGGTGTCGCCGAGCACCTCGATCGGCCCGTGCGGGAGATCGTCCGGCGTGAGCAGACCGGCGCGCAGGGAATCGTCGATGTCGTGGTTGATGTAAGCCACGCGATCGACCAGGCGGACGATCTTGCCTTCGAGCGTGGCAGGCTCGTCCGCCCGGCCGGAATGGCTCACGATGCCGTCGCGAACGGGCGCGGTCAGGTTGAGCCCGACGCCGTCGCGCTCGAGCGTGTCGACGACGCGCAGCGAGTGCTCGTGGTGCATGAACGACAGCCCGAACCGCTCGGTCAGGCACTGGTCGAGCGCGTCCTCGCCGACGTGCCCGAACGGCGGATGCCCGAGGTCGTGCCCGAGGCCGATCGCCTCGACCAGGTCCTCGTTGAGGCGAAGCGCGCGAGCGACCGTGCGCGAGACCTGGGCGACCTCGAGCGTGTGCGTGAGCCTGGTGCGGTAGTGATCGCCGGCCGGCGAGACGAACACCTGCGTCTTGTGCTTGAGCCGGCGGAACGCCTTGCAGTGGACGATCCGGTCGCGGTCGCGCTGGAACGGGGTGCGCAGCCCGCAGTCGGGCTCGGGGCGGAGCCGGCGCGCCGGGTAAGACCGCGTCGCCACCGGCGAGAGCTCGCGCTCCTCGAGCGCGCGGATGCGCCCGGCGAAGGCCGCCGCGACGGGACCCGACGGATGCTCACCCTTGGAGCTGAGGAGTTGATCGCTCATCGCCTCTCGATTCTGACAGCGCCGCGCCCGGTGGCGAGAAGTTGTGACAAAGGCGTTGCCGGTCTACGCGACCGTCATCGCTTTATGTCTATCCGCCGGTGGCGCCGTGACCGATTTTGGGCGGTTGTGCGTGCGCCCGGCGGCCCGCGCTGAGCAGCGGGCGCAGCCGCACGTTCGCGTGGTGCTCGGCGGTCTCGGTGATCGCGCGCTCGGCCTGCGCAAGCGCGAGCTCGGAGGCGTCGGGCGCCTCGGCCAGCGGCCGCCCGAGCGCGCCGACCATGAAGCCGTGGGACTCCTGGCCGAGCGGGAACGCGGCCGCCTCGCACGAGCTGCACACGATCCCGCCGGCTGCTGCCGAAAATCCCTGCAAATGCTCGGTTTCCCCGCAGTCCGCGCACGATCCGAGCTGGGGCAGGATGCCGGCGGCGAGCAGCAGCTTGAGGCGAAACGCAAGCCCGTTCGCCGGACGCGCGTGGGCGACGCCGAGGTCGAGCAGCGCGAGCTCGTTGCCTAGCAGGCGGAACACCTCGGGGTGCGGATCGGGGGTCTCGAACAGCCGCGCCACCGCGTCGCACGCGCGCGCGGCGGCGTCGAGCGTCGCGGCGTGATCGCGCAGTGCTGGGTGCGCCGCCACGGTGTCGACGCTCGTGACCGTGTGCAGGTCGCCACGGCCCTCGTGGAGGATCAGGCGGATGTGGAAGAACGGCTCGAGCCTCGCCCCGAACCGGCTGCGGGCCCGCCTCGCCCCCTTGGCGATCGCCGCCAGCCGGCCGTATCCGGGCGTGTAGAGATGCAGCACCCGATCCGCCTCCCCGTACCGGATCGAGCGGAGCACGATCGCCTCGGTTCTCAGCGATCCGGGCATCGCCCGGCTCGCGCTATACTTTGTGAAGTTATGCGGCCGGTCACCGTTTACACCACCGACGCGTGTCCATTCTGCATGCGAGCCAAGACCCTGCTCTCCAAGCGCGGCATCGAATACGAGGAGATCAATCTGGCACGCGACCCGGACGGTCGCGCCGAGCTGGTGGCGCGGACGGGCATGTTCACGTTCCCGCAGATCCTGATCGGGGACGACGCGATCGGCGGCTTCACCGAGCTGCTTGCCGCGGATCGCGCCGGGACCCTCCGGGAGCTGCTCGCAGCCTAGTAGCGCGGAGCAGCGGCGCGGCGGGCCCGGGGCTTGCGCTGGCAGTGCTCGCACACATATGTGCCGCGACCGCCGACGACGATCTTGCGGATCGTGCGCCCGCACACCGGGCACGGCTCGCCGGCGCGGCGGTGAACCAGAAACCGGTCCTGGAACGAGCCGCGGGCCCCGTCGACGTGGCGGAAATCGTCGATCGAGGCCCCCTTCGCCTCGATCCCGGCGCTCAGCGCCTCCTCGATTCCCTCGCGCACGCGCGCCCACTCCGGGCCGGTGAGCCGCCCGGCCGGACGGAGCGGATGGATCCGCGCCCGGAACAGAGCCTCGTCGGCGTAGATGTTGCCAACGCCGGCGATCTGGCGCTGGTCGAGCACGAACGCCTTCACCGGAGCGGTCCGCGCCCGCGCGAGCTCGCGCAGGTGGGCCGAGGTGAACTCGGGCGTGAGCGGCTCGATCCCGAGTCGCGCGGCCAGGTATTCGTCGCGGGCCGCCTCGCCGTGGACCAGGTGGCCGGTACCGAAGCGACGCGGATCGACGTAGACGACGCGATGGCCGTCGTCGAGCCCGAGCAGCACGTGCGTGTGCGGGGGCGGAACGGCCGGGTCGTACAGAAGCGTCCCGGTCATGCGCAGATGCTGGAGCAGGAACCGCTCCCCGGACAAAGACCAGATCAAGTACTTGCCGGCCCGTCCGATCCGCTCCACGACCGCGCCGCGGAGCTCAGCCTCGACGGTCGCCGGCGGCTCGGGACGCGTCCAGCGCGGATCGAGGATCTGGGCGTCGACGATCGTCCGCCCCTCGACGTGGGGGGCGAGCTGGCGGCGGATCGTCTCGACTTCGGGAAGCTCGGGCACGGTCAGATGAAAGGGTTCCCGGGGAGCGTGGCCTCTCGTCCGGCGAGCCAGACGAGCGCGCTCGCCCCGACGTCGGCCAGCACCCCGTCGTGGCGGCGCGAGCGATGTCCGTCGAACGCCGCCAGCAAGGGAGCGTACTCGCGCGTGTGGTCGGTTCGCGGCGAAGTCGGGTCGCAGCCGTGGTCGGCGGTCAGGATCAGCAGGTCCTCGGCTCCCAGCAGCGCGGTCCATTCGGCGACCGCGGCGTCGATCTCGCGCAGGGCCCGATGGAAGCCGTCCAGGTCGTGGCGGTGGCCGTAGACCTGATCGGTCTCGACGAGATTGGTGAACACGAACCCGCCGGCCAGCGAGCGGATCAGCTCGGTCGTCTCCGCCAGCGCGCGCGTGTTCGTCGCCCCGGGGTGCTGGAGGTCGATCCCGACGCCGGCGAACAGCTGCCCGACCTTCCCAACCGTGTGGACCTCGACGCCCGCCTCCTGCAGCTCGAGCAGATAGCTCCGGTCAGGCGGCGCGATCGAGAAGTCACGCCGCCCGTCGGTGCGCTCCCAGTCGCCCGGCGACCCGGTGAACGGCCGCGCGATCACGCGCCCGACCGCGTGCTCGGCCGGGAGCGCCTCGCGCACCCGGGCGCAGATCGCGTACAGGTCCTCGGGCACGAGGACGTCGACGTGGGCGGCGATCTGCAGCACCGAGTCCTCGCTCGTGTAGACGATCAGCGCGCCCCCGTCGAGATGCTCGCGGCCGCATTGCTCGATCGCCTCGATGCCGTTGCAGGGCCGGTTGCAGATCACGCCGCGAGCACTCGCCGCGGACACGACCTCGACGATCTCCGCCGGAAACCCCTGCGGATACGTGGGCAGCGGCTCAGCGGCCGAGACGCCCATCAGCCCCCAGTGGCCCGCGGTCGAGTCCTTGCCCGGCCCGATCGCGCCCAGACGGCCGTGCACGACCGGATCCTTCGCCGGTGGCACGCCGGCGAGCTCGACGATCGACCCGAGGCCGAGCCGCGCCAGCGCGGGGAGCTCAAGCCCGCCGACGCCGCGCGCGAGGTGCGCGAGCGTGTTCGTGCCCGCGTCGCCGTAGTCGGCGGCGTCGGGCAGCGCACCGACGCCGCACGCGTCGAGCACGACGACGAACGCCCGCCTCACCGGCTCGGATCGGCCGCGCGAGGCCTCACTGCGCGGTCGCGTCCGCGAACTCGACGTCGCGCACGCGGAAACCCCTCAGGCGGATTCTGAGCCATGGTGACTTGCTCCTTGGTCGTCCGCGGCACACGTGCGCGATCCCCACGGCGGGGACTGTACGGCTAGCGGTCCTCCGGCGCGATCTGCGCCCTGGGATGCGCGTCGAAGTACACGTCGCGCAGCCGCTCGGTCGAGAGATGCGTGTAGATCTGGGTCGTCCCGATGTCCGCGTGGCCGAGCATCTCCTGGAGCGAGCGCAGATCGCAACCGCCGGTCAGGAGATGGGTGGCGAACGTATGGCGCAGCGTGTGCGGACTCATCCGCTGCTCGAGGCCGGCGGTCCTGGCGTGCCGGCGGACGATCTTGTAGAGCCCCTGGCGCGTCAACCCGCCGCCGCGCAGGTTCACGAACACGCGCCGCTCGGGGCGCAGTCCCACGAGCGGCGGGCGTCCCTTCTCGAGGTACGCCGACAGCGCTGCGACCGCCTTGCCGCCGATCGGGACGATGCGCTCCTTGCACCCCTTCCCGCGGGCTCTGAGGATCCCCGCTTCGAGATCGAGCTCCGTCAGCTCGAGCCCGATCGCCTCCGAGGCCCGCAGCCCGCACGCGTACATCGTCTCGAGCAACGCCCGATCCCGGAGCGCCGCCGGGGTCGACCCGCGCGGCTGTTCGAGCAGCTGCCCGACCTCGTCGCGGCTGAGCACCTTCGGCAGGCGCGCCCGCGAGCGCGGGGCGCGCAGCTCGGAGGCGGGGTCGCGATCGAGGATCTGCTCGCGGCGCAGGTGGCGGTAGAACGAGCGCAGGCACGCGATCTTGCGCTGGAGCGTCGCCGGCGCCGCGGCGGGCCGGTCACCGGTCCCGCTCGCCAGCTCGGAGATGAACTCCATCAGGTCGACCGTCTCGACCTCGAGCGGATCGAGCTCGTGGCGCCCGAGGAAGTCGCCGTACTGCTGGAGGTCCGAGCGGTAGGCCTCGAGCGTGTTTCGCGACAGGCCGCGCTCGAGCTCGAGGTACCCGAGGAAGTCGAATGTGAGGTCGGTGATCCGGCGAGTGCCCTCGAACGTGTCCGCGGTTGCCACGCCCCGGGTATTCGGGGCTGCTCCCGGGGCTCCTCCCGGCGCAACGCGTGCGCCTACGCGCGCCGGTAGACGTACACCTCGGTCGTGTACCCGAGCCGGAGCGGCTGCGCCGCGCTCGCCGCCACCGCCCGCAGTCGCCGGAGGACCGACTCGCGCTCGGCGTCGGGCAGCGCCGCGACGAAGCTGATCGAGCTGAACGGTCGACAAATCCGTCCGCGTCGAGGACCTGCTCCAGCGGGACCTCCCGCTCTGCGGCCGCCGCGAACAAGCCACTGCACTCGAGCGGCGCCCGCCACTCCCCGCGATGGTGGCTCGGCGTCCGCCTGCGGTACGGACCGACGTGGATGCTCACGGCGGGCCGGGAGCGCCGTGCCGCGCCGCCAGCCACAGCAGCGCGATCAAGGATTTCGAGTCCGCGCACGCCTCGATCGCCTCGTCGAGCTTCGCCAGCGGCCACGGCACGATCTCGATCCGCTCGTCCTCGTCGCCCTTCACCCCGGGACTGTCCGACAGCCCGGTGGCCACGTACAGCCATATGCGCTCGTCGCTGAAGCCGGGGCTCGTGTAGAACGAGAGCAGCTCCTCCCAGTGCTCGGCGCGCTTCCCGATCTCCTCGGCGAGCTCGCGCTTGGCGGTGTCGAGCGGGGGCTCGCCGGGGACGTCGAGCTTGCCCGCGGGGATCTCGAGCGAGGCGCCGGCCCCGATCACCTCACGGGGTTGGCGCGTCAACCACACGTGCTCGTCGGCGAGAGGGATGATCCCGACCGCGCCCGGGTGCCACACCTTGTCGCGCGTGACCTCGGCGCCGTCGGCGTAACGGAAGCGCTCGACCCCGGCGCGGATGACCGCGCCCTCCCACTTGACCTCGGCTCCGAGGAGCTCGGCCGCGGAGCTCATCCGCCCGCCGCCTTGCCGGCGGCCAGCGCGCCACCCGCCTGATCGACGATCGCGAGCACAAGCTCGAACAGCCCCTCGAGCGCGTCGATGCTGATCCGCTCGGTCGGCTCGTGGTTGTGCTCGGTCCCGTCGGCCAGGCACATGCACGGAAACCCGGCGACGCGCAACGTGTTCGCGTCGGACGCGCCGCCGGTGACGATGTGCGTGGGCTCGTAGCCGCAGGAGCGAAGCGCCTGCTCGGCGACCGCGACCTCGACCGCCCGAGGCCGGATCCGGTAGCCCTCGAACTCCCGCTGCACGGTCACGTCGAGGTCGCACTCGGCGGCGTCCGCCGCCTCCTGGAGGTGATCGATCATCTCGGTCGCGACCGCCTCGGCACGCTCGCGGTCGAGGCTTCGCACCTCGGCCACGATCCGGCAGCGCTCGGGGATCACGTTGATCGCGGTCCCGCCCTCGATCGTGCCGACATTCGCGGTCGTCTCGGCGTCGAGGCGACCGAGCCGCATCGACGCGATCGCGTTCGCGGCCGCGGCGATCGCGCTGCGCCCGACCTCGGGCCGTACGCCCGCGTGGGCGGCCCGTCCCCGGAGCTCGGCGTCGATCCGGTGGTGGGTCGGGGACGCGAGCACGATCTCCCCGATCGGCGTCGCGTGGTCGAACACGTACCCGAACCGGCTGTGGAGGCGGCCGGTGTCGAACTCGCTGGACCCGCGGAGCGAGACCTCCTCGCAGATCGTGAACAGCAGCTCGAGTCCGACCGCGGGAGGCTCGGGCGCGGCCGTGACCCGCCGCGCGAGCTCGAGGATCGCCGCGACCGCGGACTTGTTGTCCGCGCCGAGGATCCCGTCGCCCGCGTTCTCCCAGCCGCCGTTGACGAGCACCGGCTCGACCGGCGCGCTCAGCGGGACCGTGTCCATGTGCGCACACAGGAGGATGCTGCCGGCGCCGGCGCCCGGAATCCGAGCGAGCAGATTGGCGGCGTCCGAACCGGCGCGCTGGCCGGCGTTGTCCTCCTCGACCTCGAGGCCCATCGCCCCCAACTCGCGCGCGATCCAGTCCGCGCAGACGCGCTCGCGCCCGGACGGGCTCTCGATCCGGCACAGCGCGGCGAACGTCTCGTGCAGCCGCTCGCGCTCGGCGTCGGTGGTGCGCCTCACCTGATCGCGGCGTGAGCCGCGGTCCCGTTGCCGTCCTCCGCGACGGCAACGGCCCCCCCGGCATACTCGAGCGCGGCCCCGACGAACTCGCGGAACAGCGGCGCGGGACGCTCGGGACGCGACTTGAACTCCGGGTGGTACTGCGAGGCGACGAAGAACGGGTGCTCGTCGACGGGAAGCTCGATCGCCTCGACGAGCCGCTCGTCGGGCGAGGTGCCCGAGCACACCAGCCCGGCCGCCTCGAGCCGGCGGCGGAGGTGGTTGTTGACCTCGTAACGATGCCGGTGGCGCTCGTACACGACCGGCTCGGAGTACAGCTCGCGGACGCGTGTGCCGGCGTGGAGCTTGACCGGGTCCGCGCCCAGGCGCATCGTGCCGCCCATGTCGGCGATCTCCTTCTGCTCGGGGAGCAGGTCGATCACCGGGAACGGCGTCTCGAGGTCGAACTCGGTCGAGTTCGCGCCCTCCATCCCGGCGACGTGGCGCGCGAACTCGCACACCGCGAGTTGCATGCCCAGGCAGATGCCGAGGTAGGGAATCTTCCTCTCCCGCGCGATCTGGGCCGCCCGGATCTTGCCTTCGATCCCACGGCCCCCGAATCCGCCGGGGATCAGGATCCCGCTCGCCTGCTCCAACCGCGCCGCGACCGCCGGATCGGCGACCTCCTCGGAGTCGACCCAGTCGATCTCGACCTTGGCGTCGTGGTGGGTGCCGGCGTGCCGGAGCGCCTCGACGACCGACAGGTAGGCATCCGCGAGTCGAACGTACTTGCCGACGAGCGCGATCCGCACGCTCGATGTGGCCTCGCTCGAACGGCGGGTGATCTCCTCCCAATCGCTCAGATCGGGCTCGGGCGCCTCGATCCCGAAATGCTCGGAGAGCACGAAGTCGTCGACGCCCTCGTCGCGGAACACGAGCGGCACGCGGTAGATGTCGGGCACGTCGAACGCGGACACGACCGCCTCGACCGGCAGGCTCGCGAACAGCGCGATCTTGCGCCGGATGTCGTCGCCGAGCATCGACTCCGAGCGGCAGATGACCATATCGGGCGCGATGCCGATGCGCCGAAGCTCGTTGACCGAGTGCTGGGTGGGCTTGGTCTTGAGCTCGCCGGCGTGGCCGATGTACGGCACGAGCGTGAGATGGATGAACATGCAGCGCCGGCGGCCGACGTCGACCGGGAACTGCCGGATCGCCTCGAGGAACGGGAGCGACTCGATGTCGCCGACGGTCCCGCCGATCTCGGTGATCACGAAGTCGACGTCGGTCGCCTCCGCCATCAGCTTGATCCGCTGCTTGATCTCGTCGGTGATGTGCGGGACCACCTGCACGGTGGCGCCGAGGTAGTCGCCGCGGCGCTCGCGCCGGATCACGGTGTTGTAGATGCCGCCGGCGGTGACGTTCGACGCGCGGCTCGCGTTGGCGTCGGTGAACCGCTCGTAGTGCCCGAGGTCGAGGTCGGTCTCGGCTCCGTCCTCGGTCACGAACACCTCGCCGTGCTGGTAGGGCGACATCGTGCCCGGGTCGACGTTGATGTACGGGTCGAACTTCTGGAGCTGGACGTCCAGCCCCCTCGCCACCAGCAGCCGGCCGATCGACGCGGCGGCGATTCCCTTACCCAGCGAGGAGACGACCCCGCCGGTTATGAAGATGAAGCGCGTCTCGCCTGAGGGCATCGATCAATCCCGAGTGTAGTGCGACTTGGACGGTTTGACGGTAGCGGGCCCTCCGGACGCTCACGCCGCCCGCAGCAGCTGGCGGGCGTGGCGGCTCGCGGCGCGGTCGCCCTCGGCGGCGCCCAGCATCCGGACGAGCTCGCCGACGACCTCGTCGCCGTCGAGCGCGGACACGGTCGTCCGCGCCGGAACCGCGCTCGAGTCCTTGGCGATCGTGAAGTGGCGGGCGGCCATCGCCGCGACCTGCGGCAGGTGGGTGATGCAGAGGATCTGCCGTCCCTCGGCGAGGACCCGGAGGTGCTCGCCGACCGCGCGGGCGGTGTGCCCGCCGATCCCAGCGTCGATCTCGTCGAACACGAGTAGGCCATCGGCCGTGGACCCGGCGGCGGGACCCGAGTGGGCCACGCTCAGGATCGCCAGCATCACCCGCGACAGCTCCCCGCCCGAGGCGATCTCCCGCAGCGGCCCGGCGGGCATCCCCGGGTTCGGCGCGATCACGAGCGACACCTCGTCCGCCCCCCGGGGACCGCACCCGTCCTCGCGGGGCCGGACCTCGACCTCGAACTCCGCGTCGGGCATCGACAGCTCCGCCAGCCGCTCGCGCACCGCGCCGGCGAGCGCCGGCGCCGCCTCCCGCCGGCGCCTGGACAACTCGCCGGCGAGCCGGTCCAGCGAGGCGCGGGCCTCGACCAGCTCGGCCTCGACCTCCGACAGCGCGATCTCCGCGCGCTCGAGCTCATCGCGCCGCGCCCGGCAGCGCTCGGCGTGGGCGAGCACCTCGGCGACCCCGCCGCCGTGCTTTCGCTCGAGGCGCGCGAACAGGCCGAGGCGCTCCTCGACCTCCTCGAGCCGGCCCGGAGAGGCCTCGAGCTCGAGCGAGTACGACCGCAGCGCCGCGCTCAGCTCCTGTGTCTCGTGACCGAGCGACGTGGCGCGCTCGGACAGCGCGGCCAGCTCCGGGTCGATCCCCGAGGCCACCTGGAGCTGCGCGGCGGCGTGGGCGAGCAGCTCGGCCGCGCCCCCGCCCCCGTCGTCGGGCGAGATCGCCTCGGCGGCGCCGGCCGCCGCGGTCCGCAGAGCCTCGAGATGGCGGAGCCGATCTCGCTCGACCGCGAGCTCGCAAGCCTCTTCCTCGGTCGGCGCCACGCTCTCGATCTCCTCGAGCTCGAACGCGAGTAGGTCGAGCTCGCGCTCCCGGCCGGCGGCGAGCTCTCGAAGCGCCGCCTCCCGGGCCTCGATCTCGTGCACCCGCGCATGGGCCTCGCCAACCTTTTGGCGCAGCGGCAGCTGGCCGGGGCCGCAATGGACGTCGAGCACGTCGAGCTGGACCGTCGAGAGCATCAGCTTGCGGTGCTCGTGCTGCCCGTAGAACGCGAGCAGCGTGCTCCCGAGCTCGCGCAGGTCGGCCACCGTCGCGGACCTGCCGCACACGTACGCCCGGGTGCGGCCGTCCGGCCACACCCGCCGCGCCAGCACGACCTCCTCGGCGCCGGTCGGAAGCACCTCCGCGCCGGCCAGCTCCGCGGGCAGCGTGAACACGCCCTCGACGTACGCCTCGGCCGCGCCGCCGCGCACGATCCCGCTGCCGGCGCGTCCGCCGAGCAGCAGGTCGAGCGACTGCGCGAGCAGCGTCTTGCCGGCGCCGGTCTCGCCGGTCACGACGTTCAGCCCCGGCGCGAGGCGCAGCTCGGCGCGGTCGATCAGGAGCAGGTTCTCGACGCGTAACTCTTGCAGCATGGGCCCGGTGTACCACGCGCGCCCGACGGATCGGCCCACGAGATACGGTAGGCACCGGCACGATCACCAGGAGAGGAGAGCGATGGCCAGCAGCGCGTCCCAGCTCGAGCGGCGCCACGTCACCACCGGCCCGACCGACGTCGACGTCTCCGGGCTCAAGCGCGCGCTCCAGCAAGCGGTGTCGGGCGAGGTCCGCTTCGACGCGGGCACGCGGGCGATGTACGCCAACGACTTCTCGATCTACCGGGCGGTGCCGATCGGCGTGGTCGTCCCGAAGGGCCCCGACGACGTGATCGCCGGCATCGCCGTCTGCCGCCAGTTCGGCGCGCCTGTCCTCCCCCGCGGGTGCGGCACGGCTCCGAGCGGCCAGACCACGAACGTCGCGGTCGTGTTCGACTACTCGAAGTACTACAACCAGATCGTCGAGCTCGACCCGCAGGGCCGGCGCGCCGTGGTGGAGCCCGGCGTGATCTGCGACCAGCTCCGCAACGCCGCGGAGGAGTTCGACCTCACCTACGGCCCTGATCCGGCGACCCACGAGTACTGCACGTTCGGCGGGATGCTCGGGAACAACTCGTGCGGCACCCATTCGCTGATGGCGGGCAAGACGAGCGACAACGTGATCGAGCTCGACATCGTGCTGTACGACGGGACCCGGCTGACCGTGGGGCCGACCAGCGACGAGGAGCTCGAGCAGATCATCGCGGCCGGAGGGCGCAAGGGCCGGATCTACGAACAGCTCAGAGACCTCAGAGCCCGTGTCGCCGACCGCGTGAGAGCGGAGTACCCCGACATCCCCCGCCGCGTGTCGGGCTACAACCTCGACGAGCTCCTGCCCGAGAACGGGTTCAACGTCGCTCGCGCGCTGGTCGGGTCCGAGGGCACGTGCGCGAACGTGCTGCACGCGACGGTCCGCCTGGTCCCAAGCCCGCAGCACCGCCGCACGCTGCTGCTCGGCTACCCGGACGTGTTCCTCGCCGCCGACCATGTGCCGGTGATCCTCGAGCGGTGCAAGCCGATCGGGCTCGAGGGGTTCGACGACCAGCTGATCAAGAACATGATCGCCAAGGGCCGGCTCGCCGCCGAGCGGACCGTGCTGCCCGACGGGCGGGCGTGGCTGTACTTGGAGTTCGGCCGCGACGATCCGGATGCGGCGACCGCCGAGGCGCGCGAAGCGCTCGAGGCGCTCGCCGACGGCCCCCAGATCGACGCGGCGCTGGTCATCGACAAGGTCGATCAGATCAGCGCGTGGAAGGTCCGCGAGAGCGCCGTCGGCGACAGCCGCGCCCCCGGGTACATGGACGCCGAGGGCAACTGGGAGGACGCCGCGGTCCATCCGGACAAGCTCGGCGCCTACCTGCGCGACTTCCAGCAGATCCTCGACGACCACGGGTACCGATGCGTCTACTACGGCCACTTCGGCCAGGGATGCGTACACACGCGGATGGACTTCGACCTCAAGTCCGCGGCCGGGGTAAAGACGTTCCGCTCCTTCATGGAGAAGTGCGCGGACCTCGTCGTCGCGTACGGCGGCTCGCTCGCCGGCGAATACGGCGAGGGCCACGGACGCGCCGAGCTGCTGCCGAAGATGTTCGGCCCCGAGCTGATGGCGGCGTTCGGTGACTTCAAGCGGATCTGGGACCCCGACTGGAAGATGAACCCCAACCGCCTGATCGGCGATGTCAAGCTCGACGAGGGGCTTAGGCTCGGCCCCGACTACCGGCCCCCGGCATTGACCACCCACTTCGCGTATCCCGACGACGGCGGGTCGTTCGCGACCGCGATCGAGCGCTGCTTCGGGATGGCCAAGTGCCGCAACCTCGGGAGCCTCACGATGTGCCCGAGCTTCCACGCCACCCGCGAGGAGCGCCACTCCACGCGCGGCCGCTCCCGGCTGCTGTTCGAGATGCTCAAGGGCGATCCGGTCACCGACGGCTGGCGCGACGACGCGGTCAAGGAGTCGCTCGACCTCTGCCTGTCGTGCAAGGGGTGCACCGGGGACTGCCCGGTCCAGGTCGACATCCCCACCTACAAGGCCGAGTTCCTCGCCCAGTACTACTCAAAGCGCCGGCGGCCGCTGCACCATTACGCGCTCGGGCTGCTGCCCTGGTGGGGACGGCTGGCCGTGCGCGCACCCCGGTTCGCCAACGGCCTCAGCCACTCGCCCGCGCTCGCGAACCCGGCCAAGCGGTGGCTCGGGATCGCCGAGCAGCGCGAGACCCCGAAGTTCGCGCGCCAGACGTTCCGGAGCTGGTTCGCGGACCGGAGCGCGAGCGCGACCACCGCTCCGGCGAGCACCCGGGACGGCCGCCAGCGGGTCGTGCTGTGGCCCGACACGTTCACCGACCTGTTCGAGCCCGACATCGGCAAGGCCGCTTTCGCGGTGCTCGAGGCCGTGGGCTTCGCGGTCGAGATCCCGCAGAAGCACCTCTGCTGCGGACGGCCTCTTTACGACTTCGGGATGCTCAGCCTGGCCAAGCGGACGCTTGAAGGCGTGCTCGACGGGCTGTCCGAGCCGATCGAGTCCGGCGTGCCGGTGCTCGTGCTCGAGCCGAGCTGCGCCTCGGTGTTCCGCGACGAGCTGCGCAACCTGATGCCGCACGACGAGCACGCCCGCCGGCTCGTGGCCCAGACCGTCGTGCTCGACGAGCTGCTCGCGCGCTATGCCCCGGACTGGAACCCGCCTCGGATCGACCGCCGCGCGCTGATCCACGGCCACTGCCACCACAAGGCGGTGCTCGGGGCGAACCCGGGCCGCGACCTGCTGCGGCGCGCCGGCGTCGAGGCGGATATGACGAACGCGGGATGTTGCGGGATGGCCGGGTCGTTCGGCTACGGCGCCGGCGAGCAGTACGAGGTCTCGATGCAGATCGGAGAGCAGTTCCTGCTCCCCGCGGTCCGGGCGCAGAGCGCCGACACGCTGCTCGTCGCGGATGGGTTCTCGTGCCGGACGCAGATCGCCGCCGGGACCGGCCGCCGCGCGCTGCATACGGCCGAGATCCTCGAGCTGGGCCTGCAAACGCTGGCATAAGAAGCCGCTCGGGAAGAAACGTCAGCATGGACGTAGTTTCTTCCCAAGCCCCACCCGGGCGCTGGGAAATTCGGCTCCGGGCCGCGCGCACGAGCTCGGGCGACGCGGCCGAATTTCCCTAAGGGAATCCGGCCCAGCCCATACGAGCGGACATCCGCCATCGAGCCGGATTCCCCGCTACCGCATGGACGACAGCCGGCCGAACTTCTCCCGCAGGCGGTGGTAGAAGGTCGCGCCCGGCACCTGCGCGAGATTGCCCTGACCGTCGACGAACCGCGCCTCGACCTCCTCGCCCGGCGGCAGCGTGCACACCGGCCGGCCGTCGACGGTGACGTCGACGGATTCCTCCTGCGAGCGGTTCAGCACGGTCAGCACGTCGCTCGGGGCGACGACGAGCGCCCGCGCGGTCAGCGAGTGCGGAGCGATGAACGAGACCACGAAGCCCGCGACACCCCAGGCCATCACCGGCCCGCCGTTCGCGAGGTTGTAGCCGGTCGAGCCGGCCGGCGTCGCCACCGCCAACCCGTCGCAGCGGACCCGCCCGATCTCGTCCTCGCCGACCGCGTAGGCAAGATCGGCGACGCGGTTGCCGGGCTGCCGGTGCATCGAGACGTCGTTGATCGCCAGCCATCCGCCGCTCTTCCCCGACAGCGCGATCCCCGGCAGCGACAGCACTTCGTAGTCGCCGCGGAACGCCCGCTCGAACCCCATCCGCGCCTCCTCCCGGTCGACGGTGGCGAGGAACCCGATCTCGCCGAAGTTCACGGCGAACACCGGGATGCCCGTCCCGGCGTACTTGCGCAGCGCGGTAAGGATCGTCCCGTCGCCTCCGAGCGCGAAGCAGATGTCGACGTCAAGCGGGCCCTCGACGTCGACCTCGAGCGCGTCGCCGCGCTCGAGCCGGTGCTTGCGGGTCTCCTCGGGATCGGCGAACAGCGTCGCACCGGCGCTCCGGGCGATCGCGATCAGCGCCCCGATCGCCGGCCCCGTCTCCGACGGCCGGCGGTGGCTCAGCACCGTGGCCGTCCGGACCGGATTCAAGGCTCGACCTCGCGAGCCGCCTGCTCGAGCTCGAGGATCCCGTCGCCTCGGGCCCCCTCCGCCGCCCAGATGAACGTCTCGAGGTTCCCTTTCGGCCCTGGCAGACCCGAGCTCGCAAACCCGATCACCGCACACCCGAGCCCGCGAGCGGCCTCGCCGACCTCGACCAGGACGCGCCGGCGGTCTGCAGCCGAGCGCACGACCCCGCCCTTCCCGACCGACGAGCGCCCGACCTCGAATTGCGGCTTGATCAGCGCCAGGCAGTCGAACCGGTCCGCCGCGCATGCCAGCACGGCCGGCAACACCTTCGCCAGCGAGATGAACGACACGTCGATCACGATCAGATCGGGCGAGTACGGCAGCTGCTCGCCCCGGAGCGCGCGGGCATTGGACCGTTCGATCACCGTGACCCGCGGATCGGTGCGCAGCTTCCAGTCGAGCTCACCGTAGGCGACGTCGAGCGCGGCCACGTGGGCGGCCCCGCCCTGGAGCAGACAGTCGGTGAACCCGCCGGTCGAGGCCCCGACGTCGAGCGCGCGACGGCCGGAGACGTCGAGCACGAACGACGTCAACGCGTTCCGCAGCTTGACGCCGCCGCGCGAGACGAACGGCGGCCCTTTGACGACCTCGAGCTCGACCTCGTCGGAGACGAGCTGGCCGGGCTTGTCCGCCCGCCGGCGATCCGGGAGCATCAGCACGTTCCCGGCGAGCACCGAGGCCGCCGCCGCGGAGCGCGACGGGAACATCCCCCGCTCCGAGAGCAACGTGTCGATGCGAACGCGCCTCACTGACGCGAACGGTACGGGATCGCTCAGGCGGTCAGCGAGGAAGCGGTCTCGACCGCCCAGCCGAGAGCGTCCCGGTAGGAGCTCGCGATGCCCGGCGAGTGCGCCTGGAGCGTGGCGACGTCGAAGTCGCCCTGCTCGTAGCTGATGACCGCCTCGAGAATCGCGCCGGCCGGGCCGTCGCGCGCGAGCAGGGCGGCGGTGACCCCGCGGGCGAGCGGCAGCTCCTCGACGATCGTCTCGAGCGGAACCTCGAGCAGGGCGTCGGCCACCGACAGGAGGCCGACCGTGAACAGCTCGTCGCCGGCGACCTCGGCGGCGTCGGCGCCGAGCAGCTCGCACATCCGCGCCCGGGTCAGTCCGACCACCGAGAGCTCCCGGGGCGCGTGCGGGCTGGCCGTGAGCGCGACCAGCAGTGCCCACCGGGACACGCCGCGAGAGCCGAGCATCATCACCGCCTGGCGGATCGAGGCGATGCTGCCGCGCATGCCGATGTGGGCCGAGTTGATGTAGCGGAGCAGCTTCACGCTCAAGCCGACGTCGCGGTCGATCACCCGCTCGAGCTCCTCGATCGTCGCCGACTTTCCCTGCAGCGCGGCGAGCGCGACGAGCGTACCCATCTCGCCGACCGGGATCGTCCGGACCGCCGCCTTGTGCCGGCTCGCGTAAAACCGGCCCGAGAACAGCTTGAACCCGAGCTGCTTGGCCCGCTCGAACGCCTTGTAGTCGGCCAGGCCCGACGCCAGCGGCGTTGCCCTGCCGGCCCGGATCCGCTCCACGGCGACGGCCGCGTCGGACTCGAACCAGCGCGGCAGCTCGATCTCGACCGTCCCGAACTGCTCGAGCAGCGCGGCGTCGAAGTCCGGACCGGGAAGCTCGCACAGCGACAGTGCGTACCCGCGTCCGGCGAGCGCGTCGAGGACCTCGGCGAGGTCCGGGGCCAGGGCGGTGTCATGGGCGATCCGGAGCAGCACCCGGTCCGGGCGCACCGGTGGGACGCCGAGCGAGAGCAGGACTTCGCGGGACAGCGGCAGGTGCGCGAGCGAGTCGCCGACGAGCTCGTCGAGCCCGACGCCGCTCAGCACGTCGCCGAGCAGGCGCGCCGCCGAGCGGTCCCCGTGCTCGGAGCCGTTCGCGGCCGCGTACTGCACGCGATAGCCGGCCACGCGCATCTCCCCGTCGACGACGGGCTGGCGCGAGATGAACAGGTCCGGCGCTGCAGCTGCCGGCTCGGGTGGGCGCGGGGGCGCGGGCGGGTGTGAATCCGAGTCAAGCTCCTGCGTCGCCATCAACGTATTGTCGGCAATCCGGCCGCCGGGCCACAGCCGTGCATGGCTCAGTTCAACGGTTGGTGGAGCGCCGGGAGCCGATCAGACGGTCGGCACGCCGCTGTGTTCCGCGACCGCCGACTCGATCCGCTCGGCGATCCGCGCCCCGGTGAAGCCGACCTCCTCGTGCAGGAGCTTGGGGGCGCCGTGCGTGACGTACCGGTCGGGCAGGCCCACGCGGAGGATCCGGACACCGCCTGCCCCGACTCCGGCGTCCGAGAGGCTCTCCCACACGGCCGAGCCGAACCCGCCGGCGAGGACCCCCTCCTCGACCGTCACGAGCAGCTCGTGCTCGGCGGCCAGCTGGGCGGCCAAGCCGACGTCGATCGGCTTGGCGAAGCGCGCGTCGGCGACCGTCACCGACAGCCCGTGCTCGGCCAGGATGTCGGCTGCCTCGAGCGCCTTGCCGACACCGGTGCCGTAGCCGAGCACAGCCGCGCGCTCGCCCTCGCGGAGGATCTCGCCGGTCCCGATCTCGATCGGTTCGGGCCGCGCCGGGAGCGGCACCCCGACGCCCTCGCCCCTCGGGTAGCGAAGCGCCACCGGCCCGCCGTCGTACACGAGCGCGGTGCGGAGCATGTGGACCAGCATCGCCTCGTCGCGCGGGGCCATCAGCACGATGTTCGGCAGGCAGCGCAGGTAGGCGATGTCGAACGCGCCGTGATGGGTCGGGCCGTCGTCGCCGACGAGGCCTGCGCGGTCCATCGCGAACACCACACCCAGCTTCTGCAGGCAGACGTCGTGGACGATCTGGTCATAGGCGCGCTGGAGGAACGTCGAGTAGATCGCCGCGACCGGCTTGCATCCCTGGAGCGCGAGGCCGGCGGCGAACAGGATCGCCTGCTGCTCGGCGATGCCGACGTCGAAGTAGCGGTCGGGGAGCTCGCGCTGGAGGATGTTGAGCCCGGTCCCCGAGTTCATCGCGGCGGTGATCCCGATCACCCGCTCGTCGCGCCGGCATTCGTCCACGAGCGCGTTCCCGAACACCTGGGTGTATTGAGGTGGGGCCGCCCTCCCCGAGGCGGGCTTTCTCGCGACGGCGGGGACGCCGTTCGCGATCGACTTCGGCTTGGCCGCGTGCCATTTCTCCATGCCCTCGAGCCCGCCCTCCTCGGCGGGCGCGAACCCCTTGCCCTTGACCGTCGCGCAGTGGATGACCACGGGCCGCTGCGCGATCAACGCCTCGCGCAGGGCGCGCCTGAGCGCACGCACGTCGTGGCCGTCGATCACGCCGATGTAGACGAAGTCGAGCTCCTCCCACCACAGCCCGGGAGCCCAGAACGCCTTGATCGACTCCTTCACGTGCGGGCCGAATCGCTCGAACGCGGCGCCGATGCCGACCGGGAGCTTCGTCAGCCCCTCCTCGAACTCCTCGCGCGCCCTCCACAGCTTGGGGTTCAGGCGGATGCGGTTGAACTGGCGCGAGAGCGCGCCGACGTTGGGCGCGATCGACATGCCGTTGTCATTGAGCACGACGACGATCGGGGTGCCCTCGCCGCCGGCCTGATGGACCGCCTCGAACGCCACTCCGCCGGTCAGCGCGCCGTCGCCGACGACCGCGACCACGTGACCGTCCTCGCCGACGCCGTGGCGCATCGCCTCCTTGATCCCGACCGCATAGCCGATCGCGGTCGAGGCGTGGCCGGCGCCCATCACGTCGTGCTCTGACTCGGCGATCGAGCAGAACGGCGCGAGCCCCTCGTACTTGCGGATCGTGTGCAGCTGGTCGCGCCGCCCGGTGAGGATCTTGTGCGGATACGCCTGGTGGCCGACGTCCCACAGGATCTTGTCGCGCGGCGAGTCGAGCATCGAGTGGAGCGCGACCGCGATCTCGCAGGCGCCGAGATTGGCGCCGAAATGGCCGCCGATCTCCCCGACGGTGTCGATGATGTGCTCGCGGACCTCCTGCGCGACCTGCTGGAGCTCGTCTGCGCTGAGGCCGTGGAGATCCTGGGGCTTGTCGATTCTGTCCAGTAGCCGGGTCATCAGAAGGATCGGGTGGCGATGAAGTCGGCTATCTGCCCGAGCTCGTTTGTGTTGGATCCCGCCCGCCCCGCCTCGGCGAGCGCGGCGAGCGCCCGGCGACGGCACTCCGCCGCCAGGTCGCGCGCCCCTGCGAGCCCGAACTCGCTCACGTAGGTGCGCTTGCCCAGCCGCTCGTCGCTGCCCTGGTGCTTGCCGAGCGTCTCCTCGGATCCGGTCACGTCGAGAATGTCGTCCACGATCTGGAAAAGCACCCCGAGCTCCCTCGCAAAGACGCTGAAGCTCGACATTCTCGCAGGTTCCTCGACACCGACCAGCAGCAGTACGCACTCGATGCTCGCGGCGATCAGGCGTCCGGTCTTCAGCTCGTGCAGCCGGCGCAGCCCGGCCGAGCCGGCCGGCGCCGTCCCGGCGACGTCGATGTACTGGCCCGCAACCATCCCCTGGGCCCCGGTCGCGTGCGCGAGCTCGCGGGCGGCGGCGAGCAGCCGCGCCGGCTCCGCCTCCTGCCGCGAGAGCAGCAGCACGAACGCCTCGGCGTAGAGCCCGTCCCCGGCCAGGATCGCGACGTCCTCGCCGAATGCGACGTGGCAGGTCGGCCGGCCACGGCGCAGGTCATCGTCGTCCATCGCGGGCAGGTCGTCGTGGATCAGCGAATAGGTGTGGATCAGCTCGATCGAGACCGCCAGCGGAAGCACCCACTCGGGGTCGCAGCCGAGCGCCGAGGCGGTCGCGAGCGCCAGCACCGGCCGGATCCGCTTGCCGCCCACGAGCAGCGAGTAGCGCATCGCCTGATCGAGCCCCTCGGACGCCGGCTCGGCCGCGAATCGCAGCGACTCGAGATAGCGCTCGACCTGGGCGCGCAGGTGCTCGGGATAGGCCGGCGCCGCCGGGGGCACCGGGTCCTGGCCGCTCGCCGTCGGGAGCCTCGCTGTCGGGGGCACTACGACGCCGGCAGCGGCAGCTGGCCGGGAAGGTCCGGAAGCGGCTCGAGCGCCGCCCGGTTGCGCTGGTCGACTCGAGAGCTGGCCTCGTTGGCCAGCCGCGCACATTCCTCGATCAGCGAGAGCGCGATGTCGACTTCGACGTCGGGGGAGCGGAGCTCTTCAGCCGCCTCCTCGAGCCGCGCGCTCAGCTCGGTCAGGAGATCGTTCACGTCCGCAAGGGTAGCGACCAGCGGCGGTGAACCGCGTCAGGCGGGTGGCGCCGGCCTCACTCGGGGGCGTCGAGCGCCTCGTTCACGAGCTCGTCCGCGCGGGCGTTCTCGGCCCGGGGAACGCTCCGGATCCGCCACCGATCGAACTCACGCAGGGCCGCGATCGCGTCGGCGTAGAGCGGCTTCATAGCCGGGTGCTTGACTTTGTAGGCGCCGGTGATCTGGCGCGCGACGAGCTCCGAGTCGTTGACGATCTCGACCTCGCGCGCGTCGAGCGCTCGGGCCCGGTCGAGCCCGCGCAGCAGCGCCCGATACTCGGCGACGTTGTTGGTCGCGACCCCGATCCGCTCGCCGAGCTCCTCGAGCACGCCGCCGTCCGGCGTGGAGACGACGACCCCGATCGCGGCCGGACCGGGGTTGCCGCGGGCCCCGCCGTCGACATGGACCACGACCTTCAACCCGAACCCCCGGCGGGGAGGGTCAATCTGTTGCCAGCTCGGGGAGCTCGCCGGTGACGCGCGCGCGACGTCGATCGCGGACCTCGCGGTTGCCGCCTCCGGACGAGGCCCTGCCCCGCCGCGCGGTCTTGCGGCGGTCGACGATCACCTCGACGTTGGGATCGTCGGCGTAGTAGTCCTCGAGCTTGTCGAGGAGCTCGTCGGCGAGCGCCTCGGGAACGACGCAATAGATCACGTCCCTGATGCTAGAGGACATCTCCCCAGACCCCCATCGTACCTTTGTCCAGTCGGCCCCGGGCCGTCACGCCGGCCCTGGGGGCCTTTCAGGCCATCACGCAGGCCCGAGCGCCCCGTGCTCGTCGTAGGAGGCGTTGGCCGTCCGATCCTCGGGCCCGAGCTCGTCGAGCTCGTAACCCTGGGCCGCGACCCGCACGACCGGCACCTCGTCCGAGAGGTCGACCTCGTAGCGGTACCAGCAGAGCTCCCACGAGGCCACGATGTCCACCAGGCTCGATTCGTCCACATTCGGGTGAATCGCGATCGTGGGCGCCCCGAGCGATCGGGCGACGCCGGCAACGGTCCGCCGGTGCTGAGAGTTGTTGAACACCGCGATCGCCGAGGCGATCTTCTGCCCAGCCCCCATCGGCACGGCGCGGACGTGACGCGGCTCGCGCGCGGGCTCACGGGCCCGCCGCCGCGGCGCCGGCGGCGGCGCCGGTACCGGTGCCGGTGCCGGTGCCGGGCGAGCCGGCTCGGCGGGAGATTCGGGCTCGACGTCGTCGGCGAGCGGAGCCTCGCGCGGGACCTCGCGCCGCCGTCGCAGACGGCTCAGGAACGAGCCCCGGCGACTCGAGGCAGACTCGTTTCCGTCGTACTCGGGCACGGTGCCCTCGCGCAGCCACCCCTCGTGGAGCGCACGCGACTTGCACAACTCGCACACCGAGCGCCGGACTCCGCCGTCGATGTAGACCTCGCTTCGTTCTCCGCGCAGCAGCGTCCGTCCGCACACGTCGCAGATCGTGTGCGCGGTCGAGGGCCTGATGTCTTTCGTGATGGCCACGGGGAAACGAATATAACGCGAGCTCGGGCTCGGGCCTTATGCCCGGCTTACGCCTTCGCCGCCTCCTTCTCGGCCCGCGCATCCTCGACCACCTTGCCGGCAAGGTGCCCGGGGACCTCCTCGTAGCGCAGGAACTCCATCGTGAACTCGCCCTGTCCGCCGGTGATCGACCGCAGATCGGGCGCGTAGGAGAGCATCTCGGCCATTGGCACCTCGGCCTTGACGTCGGTCATGCCGGCGCCCACCGGCTCCATGCCCAGAGGACGTCCGCGTCTCGAGTTCAAATCCCCGATCACGTCGCCGACCGCGTCCTCGGGCGCGGCCACAGTGACCAGCATGATCGGCTCGAGCAGCACCGGCCCGGCCTGCTCCATCGCCTGCTTCATCGCGAGCGAGCCGGCGAGCCTGAACGCCATCTCGGACGAGTCCACCGTATGGTAGGAGCCGTCGTACAGCCGCACCCGCACGCCCTTGACCGGATACCCGGCGACCACGCCTGCCTGCATCGCGTCGTGGACGCCCTTCTCGACCGCCGGGATGAAGCCCGTCGGGATCACGCCGCCCTTGATCGCATTGACGAATTCGAACCCGGGGTGGGCGGGATCATCATTAATGAGCGGCTCGATTTCGATGTGGCAATCGCCGAACTGACCACGGCCACCGGTCTGCTTCTTGTGGCGCCCGTGGGCCTTGGCGGGCTTTCGGATCGTCTCCTGGTAGGGCACGTGCGGCTGGTGCAGGTCGACCTCGAGGCCGAACCGGGACTTCAGACGCTGCACTACCACCTCGACGTGGACCTGCGAGAGGCCCGCGAGGATCTGCTCACCGGTCTGATCGTCGCGGTGCAGGTCGATCGTGGGGTCCTCCTCCTGGAGGCGGCGCAAGGCGGCGAACACCTTCTCCTCGTCGCCCTTTGACCCGGCCCCCGCCCCCCCGACCGCGAACGCCATCACCGGCGCGGGCAGCTTGATGCTCGGCATCTCGATCGGCTCGTCGCGCGAGGCCAGCCAGTCGCCGGCCTTGGTCTCCTTGAGCTTGGCCACCGCGCCGATGTCGCCGGGGCCGAAGTCGTTGGCGTGGCCGGTCTGATGGCCCTCGAAGGTCAGCAGCTGGCCGATCCGCTCCTTGGTGTGGGTGCGCGTGTTCAGCACCTGGGAGTCCTGCCTGACGACACCCTGGTAGACCCGGAACATGTTGATCCGGCCGGCGAACGGGTCGGCGCGCGTCTTGAACACGTACGCGAACATCTCCTTGTCCTCGACCGGCTCGAGCGTCACCTCGCCGACCTCGAGGCCGCCGTGCTTGACCGGCGAGGGAAGGTCCTCGACGATCGCGTCGAGCAGCCGGTTCGTGCCGAGGTTGCGGGTCGCCACGCCGCAGGTGACGGGGAAGACCTGACCGTGGTTGGTCTCGTCCTTAAGCGCGGTGACGATCTCCTCGTGGGAGATCTCCTCGCCCTCGAGGTAGCGCTCCATCAGCGTGTCGGAGTTCTCGGCGACTTCGTCCATCAGCTTCTCGCGGTACTCCTGCGCCTGGGCCTCGAGCTCGGCCGGCATCGGGATCTCGCTGCAGTTGTCTCGGCCGGCGCCCTCGTAGCCGTACGCCTTCATGTCGACGAGGTCGATCACGCCGGACACCTCGTGCTCGGAGCCGATCGGGATCTCGGTCGCCACCACGTGCGGGCCGAACGCCGCCTTGAGCGACTCCAGCGCGCGGAAGAAGTCGGCGCGCTCGCGGTCGAGCATGTTGACGAACAGCAGGCGCGCGAGGTCGAGCTCGGCGGCGCGCTGCCACAGGCGGCTGGCGTGGACCTCGACGCCCATCACCGCGTTGATCACGAACACGGCGGACTCGCACACGCGCAGCGCCCCCAGCGCGTCCGCGATGAAGCTCGAGTCGCCCGGGGCATCGATCAGATTGACCTTGCGCTCCTGCCACTCGAACGTGGACATCGCCGCGGTGATCGACATCTGCCGCGCCTTCTCGTCGGGGTCGGCATCCGAAACGGTGGTCCCGTCGACAACCGTGCCCATCCGGTTGATCGCGCCGGCCTCGAACAGCAGCGCCTCGTTCAGCGAGGTCTTGCCACTACCGCGATGGCCGACTAGCGCCACGTTGCGGATGCGATCCGCAGGCTTGTGCATGCCTGTCTCCTTTCCTCGATGACCTGTAAAACCGACGATACCGGGGAATGGGGGAATCCGGCTCGACACGATCCGCCCCTTGTAAGGCGCTGCCCGGATTCCCTCAAGGGAATTCGGCTAGCACACGTGCCGCACGCTGACACGGCCCGGAGCCGAATTTCCCCGGCCCCTGTCAGTCGAGCTCGCCGGCGAGCTTGGAGCGCAGCCGCAGCACGGCCTTGGTGTGGAGCTGCGAGACGCGCGACTCGGTCACCCCGAGCACCTCGCCGATCTCGCGCAGGGTCAGGTTCTCGTAGTAGTACAGGGCGACCACGAGCTTCTCGCGCTCGGGCAGGGCCGCGATCGCGTCCGCGATCCGGTCGCGGAGCTCCGACTGGTCCATCAACTGCTGGGGGTCGGGCGCCCCGCGGTCGGGCAGCGTGTCGAGTAGCGAGATCGCGTCGCCGGTCGAGTCCGACACGCTCCAGAGCTCGTCGAGCGCGACGATCGTCGAGTTCGAGATCTGGAGCAGGGCGTTCTGGAAGTCCTCGACGCTGACCTTGAGCTCGGTCGCCATCTCATCGTCGGTGGGGGCGCGCCGGTTGCGGGACTCGAGCCTCATGTTCGCCCGCTCGATCTCCCGGGCCCGGGCGCGGACCGAGCGCGGCACCCAGTCGAGCGTCCGCAGCTCGTCGATGATCGCGCCGCGGATCCGGGTGATCGCGTACGTCTCGAACTTGATCTCCCTCGAAAGGTCGAACCGCTGGATCGCCGAGATCAACCCGCCGAGCCCGTACGAGATCAGATCCGCCTCCTCGACGTGCGCCGGCAGGCCCGAGCTCATCCGTCCTGCGACGTACTTGACCAGCGGCGAGTAAGCGACCACGAGGCGCTCGCGGGCACGCTCGTCGCCGGTCGCCTTGAACTGCCTCCACAGTTCTTGCAGCTCGATCGCTTTGACGTTGGTTTCCAATTTCCCCCGAGGACGCTTGAGCCCGCTATGCGCGGGGATGAGCTCGCGAATAGGTGGACAGGAGGCGAGCCGACTCAACGCGAGTGTAGACCTGAGTGGTCGAAATAGTTGCATGACCAAGGAGCTCCTGGATCGCCCGCAGATCGGCGCCGCCGTCGAGCAGATGGGTCGCGAACGAGTGGCGGAGCGCGTGCGGATGGGCCTGCGCAAGCGCCGGCGAGCGCGCCACCGCGCGCCGGCACCAGCCGCTCAGCCTCCGCCTCACGTCGGATGTCGACAGCCGGCGACCGGACTTCGACACGAACAGAGCACGGTCTCGGTCGGCCACGAGCGCGGGGCGACCCCGGGCCAGATAGCGCTCGGTCGCCCTGAGCGCGTGCTCGCCGACCGGGACCAGCCGGGTCTTTCCCCCCTTGCCCTCGACCCGCACCGCCTCGGCGTCGAAGTCGATCGCGTCGAGGTCGAGCGTTACGAGCTCCTCGGCGCGCAGGCCGCAGGCGTAGGCGAGCTCGAACATCGCGCGGTCACGCAGCTCGAGCGGGCTCGTGGCCGGGATCGAGTCGAGCAGCGCCGCGACCTCGCTCGCCTTCAGCACCCGCGGCAGGCGCTGCGCCTTCTTCGGCGAGCCGAGCAGCTCCGCCGGGTTATCCGCGCGCGCGCCGATCTCGATCTGGCTGCGGAACAGGCCCCGCAGCGCCGCCAGCCGGCGCGCGATCGTCGCGGGCGCGATCCCGCGCTCGCTCAGCCCGGCGGCGTAGCGCCGGAGCGCCCGGACATCCACCTCGCCCGGCTCGACGCCCCTGGCCGTGGCCCAGTCCGCGAACTGCCTCGAGTCGCTCGCGTACGCCGTCCGGGTCTTCTCGGCCACGGCGCGGCGCTTCAGGTCCTGATCGAACGCCTCGAGCGCCGCGGGCCAAGCGGATGCTTCGGCGAGCGGCGGCATCGACGCACCGTATTCGCCGCGCGAGCCGTTGTGCCTGCTCTCGGGCGGAGCCGGCTATTCGACGTCGACGAGCGTCCCGATCGGCGTGTAGGGATAAACCGCGGCGGCCTCGGAGTACGGCATCTCGACACAGCCGAGGCTCTGCTGAGAGCCGTAGGAGGCGCGGAGGAAGCCGTGCAGCGCGTCGCCGCCGTTGAAGTAGCTCACGTACGGGACGCCGGGGTCGCTGTAGTGGCTGCCGTCCGGATTCGTCCCGCTCATCGTCACCGACAGCGCGTGCTCGAACACCGCGAATACGCCCTGCGCCGTCGGCGCCGACGGGATGCCGGTGTTGACGGCCCCGGACGCTACGACCTTGCCGCTGTGCCACGTCGACTGGCTCTCGGGGCTGCTCTCGCTCACCTGCACGAACGTGTAGCCGAACGTGTTGCCGTGGCCCTCGACCGCGGCGGTGATCAGCGCGTTCCACACGGCCGGGCCGGGAACCCCGTCGGCGGTCATGTCGTGCTGGTCCTCGAACATCATGATCGCGCCCTTGGTCATCGTCCCGAACGTGCCGGGTGCCCACATGTTCTTGAGCGCGGCTGGAATGTTCGGATAGCGCCAGCTGAAGCTCCCGGCGGGCGGCTTGACCGCCGCGTCGAGCTGGTTAGCGGTACTGGGCCCGGGCCCCGAGCCGTCGTATTGGAAGCGGAGCGGGAGGTACCCGAGCACCGCCAGCAACTGCTGCAGGCGCGTCGTCGTCCCCTGCGGCACCGTCCAGCCACTCCAGGCGTCGCCGCTCTGCTTGGCGTCGACCAGACGGACGCCGTTCGGCAGCCCGATGCTGACGTTCGCGCCGAGCCCGTAGCCGAATCCCTCGGGCTGGAACTCGATCGTGTGGTCGCTGATCTGGTGCCAGGTGCCGGAGGTCCGCGGTGAGACGGGCGGCATCGACCCGCCGAGCGCCTCGGACACGGGCTGGTTGAAAGTGAGCGTGATCGGCGTTGTCGCCTTGATCGTGCTGCCGGGCGCCGGGCTCGCGATCGCGCTCGTCGCGGAGCCGGCCGGGAACCAGCTGACGAGCGCGGCGGACGAGCTCTCCCACGAGCGCGGCGCGGCAGCCACGTAGACCGAGCCCGCCTCCGCGGCGCGCGCAAGCGTCACCGTCGACTGCGGCGAGGCCAGCACCTGGCGATGCAGGCTCACCATCGTCGGGCCGGAAGAGATCGTCGACACGGGCTCGGCGAACTGCAGCTGCAGCGGCTGGCCCGACGCGACGGTCAGGAAGTGAGCCTTCAGGTGCGCGCTCGGCGTGGTGAGCGTGAGGTTCAGGCGCTCGGACTTGCCCGTGAGCCACGCGACCGCGCTCGGTCGCTTGACCACGACCTGGACCGACAGCGCCTCGTGCGCCGGGATCTTCTTGCTCGGCCAGATCTCCGAGCCCGACACGTAGACGGGGATGGCGGACTTGGTCGGGCCGCCGTAGGCGCGCACGCTCTCGATCGTTCCGCCGCCGAGCGGCAACGTCACCTTCGCCAGCGCCACCCGGTCGGTTGTGAGAGATGCGCTCGAACTCTTCAGCGCGATCGCAACCGCGGCGGCCGCGCCGACGAGGATCACGACAACGCCAAGAGCCAGGTGCGGCCCCCGCCTACGCGAGCTGTGAGCTGCTCCAAACGCCCGGCGCGGCGTCCGGTTGGACCTCGCCGAGCTTCGCTCAGGGCGTAAGAATGTTGCTCGCGCTCGTGCCAGCTAAAACCACCCCATGACGATAATCGTACCGATCGCATCGCCGGGTCTTTGTTTGGGGCTACGTTTTGTTCAGACTTCGGCAAGGCGGATTCATTCCCGCGCCCCCGTCGCGACGGTGCGCACGCTGTTCTGGACGGGTCCGCTAGCGGGTGACCGCACCCAGAGATGCGCTCGAGACGAGCCGCGCGTATTTCGCGAGTGCGACCGCGGGCGCGGACCGCTCGGGTGGCCGGTAGTCGTTCGTGCGGGCCGCGATCTGTTCGTCGGAGAGCTTCACGTCGAGGCGGCGGGCGTCGACGTCGAGCGTGATCTCGTCGCCGTCGCGGACGACCCCGATCGGGCCGCCGCGGACCGACTCGGGGGCGACATGGCCCGCCATCAGGCCCCGGGTGGCGCCGGAGAACCTCCCGTCGGTGAGCAGCGCGACCTGTTCCCCGAGCCCTTCGCCGACGAGCGCGGCGGTGACCGCGAGCATCTCGCGCATGCCGGGGCCGCCGGCCGGGCCCTCGTTGCGGATCACGACCACGTCGCCCGCCTTGATGCCCTGGTTGCGGACCGCGGCCATCGCGTCCTCTTCTGACTCGAATACGCGCGCCGGCCCGGTGTGCTTGCGCCGCTCGTAGCCGGCGACCTTGACCACGCACCCCTCGGGTGCGAGGTTGCCTTTCAGGATCACGAGGCCGCCGGTGTCCTTGAGCGGGTTCTCGAGCGGACGGACCACGTCCTGGCCCTCGGTCTCGACGGCCTCGTCGGCGTGCTGGCCCACGGTCTTGCCCGTGACGGTCTGGGCGCTTTCGTGAAGGATTCCGGCCTGCTTCAGGCGCTTCAGGACGAGCGGGACCCCCCCGGCGGCGTACAAGTCGGGGGCGACGTACCGGCCGCTCGGCTTGAGGTCGCACAACAGCGGGGTGCGCTCGCTGATCCGGTCGAAGTCGTCGATCTCGAGCTCGACCCCGATCTCCTTGGCGACCGCGAGCAGGTGCAGGACGCCGTTGGTCGAGCCGCCGCTGCACGCGATCGCGGCGATCGCGTTCTCGAGGCTGTCGCGGGTGATGATGTCGCTCGGCGTCTGGCCGCGTCTCAGCACGTCCATCACGAGGCGGCCCGCCTCCCTGGCCACGTCGGCCTTGTGCGGGTCGGTGGCGGGCACCATCGAATAGCCCGCCGGCGAGATCCCGAGCACCTCGAACGCCATCGCCATCGTGTTGGCCGTGAACTGACCGCCGCAAGCGCCGGCGCCGGGCGAGGCCGCGGCTTCGAGCTCGGCCAGGTCGGCGTCCGTGATCTTGCCGGCGGCGTGCGCGCCGACCGCCTCGAACACCTCCTGGATCGTGACCCGCTCGCCTCGGTACTGGCCCGGGTAGATCGAGCCGCCGTACAGCATCACGCTCGGGACGTTCAGCCGGCACAGCGCCATCACGGTCCCAGGGATCGTCTTGTCGCAGCCGCTGATCGCGATCACCGCGTCGAACGCGTGGGCGCCGGCGACGAGCTCGATCGAGTCGGCGATCACCTCGCGGCTCGCGAGCGAGGCCTTCATCCCCTCGGTGCCCATCGTGATCCCGTCCGAGATCGCGATCGTGTTCAGCTCCATCGGGGTGCCGCCCGCCTCGCGGATCCCCTCCTTGACCTTCGCGCCGAGCGCGCGAAGGTGGAAGTTGCACGGCATCGTGTCCGTCCAGGTGTTGGCGATGCCGATGATCGGCTTGGCAAGCGCCTCGTCGTCGTAGCCGATGCCCTTGAGATACGCCCGGGCGGCGGCGCGCTCGGGGCCGTCGGTCAGCGCGCGGCTCTTGTGCTTGAGATCCATGGGGCGCGGAACCTTAGCCGGTGCGGTGTGCCGGGGGCCCTGCGGGGCGCCGCAGCCCTTAGGGTCCGCGGGGCCCTTAAGTTGCGCTCTGGCGGTCGGTCGGATCGGGCGACGGCGTGCCGCCCGGACCCGCGGCGGCGCGCATCCGCGAGCGCTCCCACTGCGAGAGCCGCCATAGGTCGCGCCGCACCTGCGACGGATCGAGCTGCCGGCCCGGGAGGTGCATGTTGGCAGTCGAGATCAGCCTGCGCTCGTCGCCGGTCAGCGCCATCCACTTCGCTAGCACGTCGTCGGAGTCGGGCAAGCGCGCACTGCCGTACGGACGAGTCTCGTCCGGGAACGTGACGCAGTACTCGTTGAGGAGTCGATGGGTCTGTGCCAGGTACACGAGGATCGGCCGGTGCGGATAGATCAGGTACGCGTACGGGGCGCCACCGGTGCCACCCGCGTCGTCGGGCCCGTCGGCGAGCGTGCCCCAGACGCGGAGGAAGCCGAGGTCGTGGTACATCGCCCACTCCTCCTCGTTGACGCACGAGCGGAGCAGCGCCCGCGCCCGCGCCTCGGCCCGGCGCTCGCGCCCGGGGTCATATGACCAGGTCGCGCTGCGGTGACGTCGCGCCTTGTACCGCGTCCACAGATCGTCGATCCGCGGCACGATCAGGTCCGACAGCAGCGCGACCGCGACCAGAGCAGTCGCTGCGAGCGCCAGCACCATGACGACCCGACGCCTACCTGCCGCCGGCGGCCCGCGGGAAGAAGATCACGCGGTCGGCGTCCCAGGGGATGTCCTCGAACGACCGGACCATGATCGACTCGCGCCGTCCCTCCCGGTCGGCGACGGGCACGGCCGCCCACAGCCCAGCATCCAGCTGGCGGCGGAACTCCTCGATCAGGCGCTGTTCGTCCTCGGCGCGCTCGACGTCTCCCTCGGCGATCAGCACCTCTCCATGGCCTGGCTTCATCCTCAGGAATCGCACGCAGGGATTATGCCAAACGCGTGCGCTGTGCCGGGCCGTCTGGACCGACCAAGACTGGCCAAACGCCCGGTTTGCAGGCAATCCCCAGGATGTCGACCGGGCCAGCGCCGGCACCGATCTCCCGAAGCCCCTGCGCCACCGCTCGGGAGGCGAGCTCGCGGGCGGCGCGGGCTGCCTCGAGTGGCTGGTCGCCGTGTGCGAGACGGGCGGCGAGCACCGAGGAATGGGTGCACCCCGAACCGTGCGTCGCCCCGTCCGGGTGGCGCTCGCCGTGGAGCTCGACCAGCCGGTCGCCGTCGAAGAAGACGTCGACGATGTCGTCGCGGTGGCCGCCGGTGACGACGACGGCGTCGGGTCCCAGCGCGTGCACGGCTCGGGCGAGGCTTTCGACTTCGAGGCTCGCTGCCAAATCCGCGATCAGCGCCCTCGCCTCGGGCACGTTCGGCGTGACCACGGTGGCTCTCGGAAGGAGCAGGTCGATCAGGGCGGACTTGGCCGCAGGGTCGAGCAGCTGGGCCCCCGATTCCGCCACCATCACCGGATCGAGCACGACCGGCGTGCCGTCCGGGAGCTCGTCGAGGGCTTGCGCCACCGCCTCGATCGTCGGGCGGTCGCCGAGCATCCCGATCTTGACCGCGTCGACGCCGATGTCGTCCGCCACCGCGCGCACCTGCGCGACGATCACCTCGGGCGGGATCGAGTGGACCGCGGTCACCCCGACGGTGTTCTGCGCGGTGATCGCGGTGATCGCGGTCATCCCGTGCACGCCGCAGGCGGCGAACGCCTTGAGGTCGGCCTGGATACCGGCGCCGGCGCCGGAGTCCGAGCCGGCGATGCTGAGGACACGCGGGATGCTCACCGCCCCGAGGGTAGCCCGGATGCGATTGAGGTCTTAGGCAAATATCGCGGGAAACGCTCAGTCGCGTCGATCCGGAGGCACCGGCTCACGGGAGGACCGAGAAATCCGGAGGCACCGGCTCACGGGAGGACCGAGAAGCGGCCGCCGGCGCCCCGCCGGACGAACCCGCCGAGCTCGAGCTCCGCGAGCGCCGCCAGCCCCTGCTCGGGCGCGAACCCGGCCCGGGCCAGGGCGGCGGCCGTCTCGTGACCCTCGGCGATCGCTGCGAGCAGCGGCGCGAGCTCGGCTGGCGGTTGCCGGCGCGCCCCGCCGGCGATACGCTCGCCGGCCCCGAAAAGGTGGTCGAGCACGTCCTGCGGCCCGCGCACGACGCGGCCTCGGCCGGCGGCGAGCAGCGCATTGGGGCCCGCCGCCTGCGGCGTCGTGACCCGCCCCGGGACCGCTCCCACAGGGCGACGGATCTCGTCCGCGAGCCGCGCGGTCACGAGCGCGCCCGAGCGGTCTCCGGCCTCGACCACGACCGTCATCGCAGCGAGCGCCGCGATGACCCGGTTCCGTGCCGGGAACATCCACCGCCACACCCCCACCCCAGGTCCGAGCTCGGACACGACCGCTCCGGCGGCCACGATCCGGCGGTGGAGCGTGCGCTTGCCGGGCGGGTACGGACGGTCCGCGGAGCCGGGGAGCACCGCGACGGTCCGGCCGCCGGCCTCGAGCGCGCCGGCGTGGGCAGCCGAGTCGATCCCGAGCGCCATGCCGCTGACGACGGTGACCCCGGCGGCGGCCAGGCCCCGCCCGAGCGAGCGGGCGACATCCAGCCCGTACTGCGACGCCCTGCGCGAGCCGACGATCGCGACCGGCTCTCCCGACAGCAGGTCGACGATCCGCCCAAGCCCGCCGAAGACGTACAGCACCGCGGGCGGCGCGGCCAGCGCCCTCAGCCGCGACGGGTAGACGGCATCGCAACCGCAGATCGCTTCGAGGCCGGCGGCGCTCGCACGAGCGCGCACCTCCTCGACCTCGAGCGCCTCGAGCTCTCCCCGCACGCGCGCCTGGTCCCGACCGCCGATCGCGGTGATCAGATCGTCGTCCCAGAGCGCAAGCACCTGCTCGATCCTGGAGCGTGCCTTGTCGAGGTTGCCGGCGAGCCTACCGAGCAGCCACGAGCGGGCGATGCAGCGATCGCACGCGCGCTCGTTCATGCGGCGAGCGTCGAGTCGGTATCGCCTCGCTGCCGCAGGCTGAGCGCGGTCAGCAGGTCGGCGTGGGTGACCCCGTCGCGGCCGTCGAGGTCGGCGATCGTCTGCGCGACGCGCATCACCCGGTGGCGCCCGCGCGCGCTGAGCGCTCCGCCCGCGTACGCGCGGGCGAGCGCCCGCTCGGCGCGGTCGTCCAGGCGGACGTGAAGGCGAACCAGGCGCGCGTCCATCTCGCCGTTGCACCGCGCGCCCGAGCCGGCCAGCCGGAACCGCTGGCGCTCGCGGGCGTGCGCAACCCGGTCCCGCGCCCGCGCCGACGACGTCTCGGGCTCGGCGCGCAGCTCCTGCTCGGTCGGCCGCTCGACGTTGATCAGGAGGTCCATCCGGTCGAGCAGCGGCCCGCTCAGCCGGCGGCTGTGACGGCGAAGGTCGGCCTCGCCGCACCGGCAGCGGTCGCCGACGCCGGCGAACCCGCACGGACAGGGGTTGGTGGCGGCGACCAGCATGAACCGCGTCGGGAAGGCGAGCGCTCGCTGGCCGCGGACGATCGTCACGCACCCGTCCTCGAGCGGCTGGCGGAGCGCGTCGAGGCTTGAGCGCTGGAACTCCGCGAGCTCGTCGAGGAACAGCACACCATGGTGCGCGAGCGTGGCTTCGCCGGGCCGGGGCGGCACTCCGCCGCCGACCAGCCCGGTCGGGGAGATCGTGTGGTGGGGCGCGCGGAACGGGCGCGCCTTCACCAGTCCGGCGGCGTGCAGACCCGCGATGCTGTGGATCCTCGTGACCTCGATCGCCTCCGTCCGGCTCATCGCCGGCAGGATCGACGGGATCCTCCGGGCGAGCATCGTCTTGCCGGTTCCGGGGGCGCCCTCGAGCATCAGATTGTGAGCGCCCGCGGCCGCGATCTCGAGCGCCAGCAGCGGCGCGGCGTGCCCCCGGATGTCGGCCAGATCGGGTTCGGCGGGTGCAGCCGCGTGCCCTTCGATTGCCGCCGTCGGCAACGGCGGGGGCGCCGATCCCGCGAGCACGTCCGCCGCGGCCCGCAGGCTCGACACCCCCGCGACCGCGAGCCCCTCGACCAGCGCAGCCTCGAGGGAGCCCTCGCGAGGCACGATCAGCCGCCGGAGCCCGGCCCGGCGGGCTCCCTCGGCGACCGCCAGCGCTCCCGGGGAGTCCCGGAGCTCGCCGCCCAGGGAGAGCTCGCCGAACACCGCGTACGCCCGCAGCGACTCGGCCGGCACCTGGCCGCTCGCGGCCAGCACGCCGAGCGCGAGCGCCGCGTCGAAGCCCGGACCTACCTTCCGCAGGAACGCGGGCGCGAGGTTCGCGGTGATCCGCGTCTGGGGAAACTCGAAGCGCGAGTTGAGGATCGCGGAGCGGATTCGGTCTCGCGACTCCCGCACCGCGGCGTCGCCCAGGCCGACGATCGTGAACGCCGGCAGGCCGCCGCGGATGTCGACCTCGACCCACACCTGGCGTGGATCGATCCCGTCGATCGCGAACGTGGTGACGCGCGCAAGCACTGGATGAACGTACGCGCGGCCGCGTCAGCGGTGGGTCACGCGCCGTTCCAATCCTGCGCAAGCGAGCGCCTCGCGGCTGCGCAGAGTTGGAACGCGCCGTGCCCCACCTGTCACACGCGCCGGCGTAGCGTCCTGCGCGTGTCCAGCGACCCCCGTCCCACACTCGGAAGGCTCGGTGAGCAGCTCGCCGCCGAGCACCTCGTCCGGCGCGGGTTTCAGATCGTCGAGCGCAACTACCGAACCCGCTGGGGGGAGCTCGACATCGTCGCGTTCGACGGCCGCGTGCTCGCGTTCTGCGAGGTCAAGACTCGAAGGGCGAGCGCGATGGGCGAGAGCCCGCTCGACGCCATCCGGACGCGGAAACGCGCCCAGGTGCGCAAGATGGCGGGCCGGTGGCTGATCGAACGCACCGGCCGCCCGTACGCGGACATGGTCCGCTTCGACGCGATCGGGATCACGGTCGATCCGGCCGGGCGTCTGCTCAGCCTCGAGCACCTCGAGGGCGCGTTCTGAACCGCTACAGCGACAGCTGCTGGTAGGCCATCGACTGGAACGAGCGGCGATGCAGCGGCGACACCCCGAGCCGTTCGATCGCCTCGCGATGCTCCGGGGTCGCGTAGCCGACGTGCTGAGCGAACTCCCATCCGGGATGGGCGGCGTCGGCGCGGCGCATGTAGCGGTCGCGGGTCTCCTTGGCGATCACCGAGGCGGCGGCGATCGCGGCGCTCTTGGCGTCGCCGCCGATCACCGCGCGCTGCTCGTGTCCGAGCGCCGCCACGGGGAAGCCGTCGCTGAGGCAGATGCACCCCGGGCACGCGACCTGCGACAGCGCGTCGCGGAGCGCCGCCAGGTTCGTCACGTGGAGGCCGCGCGCATCGATTCCGGGGGCGCAGCGGGACACGATCGCCACCTTCGCGGCGACCCGGAGGATCAACGGGAACAGCTCCGCCCGCGCCTCGTGCGTCTGCTGCTTGGAGTCGTTGAGCGCTCCGAGCACGCGGACCTCGGCGGTCCCGATCGCCTCGAGGTCGAACAGGACCGCCGCAGCCACGAGCGGCCCCGCGAGGCAGCCCCGGCCGGCCTCGTCGGCGCCCGCGACGAACCGCGCGCCGAGCGAGCGGTCGAACTTGAACAGCCGGCTTGGCGACACGGAGCGAGCGCTTGCGCCGCGGCGAGGAGCCCGCGCCGTTCGACCGCGCCGCCGCCGCGCCGTTCGACCGCGCCGCCGCCGCGCCGTTCGACCGGCTAGAGGGCGCCGACCCGGTCAGGGGGCCAGTACGTGAAGAACGCTGTGCCGATGAGCCATTTGCTCGGGACTGGGCCCCAGAAGCGACTGTCGTCGGACCCGCCACGGTTGTCCCCCATCATGAAGTAGTCGCCGGGCGGAATCTTGATCGGTTTGCCGAAATTGCAGGAAGGCAAATCGCCGCACTGGCTGATGTAGGAGTCCTTCTCGCGCACTCCGTTGCGAATCACGTGCCCGTCGACGATCTGGATCGTGTCGCCGGGAACACCCACGACGCGCTTGATGAACGTCTGGCTGGACTCCTGTGCGGTCGGCTGGTCGCACGCCTGCGCGTCCGGCCCGCCCTGCCCTCCCTGGTTGGGGTCGCCGCACACCGGATCGTCGAAGTCGGCTCCGTGCGGAGGGTGGAACACGACCACGTCGCCGACGCTCGGGTTGCCGGCGAGCCGGTTCGTGAGCACGCGCTGGCCGATGTCGAGCGTCGGCTCCATCGACGAGCTGGGGATCTTGTACGGCTTGACGATGAACGCCTGGATCAGCAGCGCGAGCACGACCGCGACCGCGACCGTCACCACCAGTTCGATCAGACCTTTCATCGACTACCTCAGCCTGCCCGGCACTACATGAACCCGATCCGGTCAGGCGGCCAGTAGGTCAGGAAAGCCTTCCCGATGATCCACGACCTGGGCACCGGACCCCAGAAGCGGCTGTCGTCGGAATTCGGGCGGTTGTCGCCCATCATGTAGTAGTACCCGCGCGGAACGTTGATCGTCTGGGGGAAGTTACACGCCGAGTCCCCGTCGCACTGAACGATGTAGCGATCGGACTCGCGCTTTCCATTGCGGTAAACGTGCCCGCCCCGGATCGAGAGCTGGTCCCCGGGCAGTCCCACGACCCGCTTGATGAACGTCTGCGACGACGGTTGCCTCCACGGAACCGCACACGCCGCCGGCGCGTCCTGCCCACCCGCGTTCTCCCCCTCGTTCTGGTCGGTGCAGCCCTGCGCGAAGTTCTCCGGCGGGTGGAACACGACGATGTCGCCGATATGCGGCGAGGAGAAGTCCATGCCGATCCGGTCGACGAGCACGCGCTGATTGACCCGGACGGTCGGGAGCATCGACCCGCTGGGGATGCGGTAGGGCTTCACCAGGATCGCCTGGATCCCGAGCGCCAGCGCCAGCGCGGTCACGACGATCACCACAAGCTCGAACAGCGTGCTCGCCGTCGACTTGCGGGCCTTCGTCACTCCGGGGCTTCGCCGACGGATGCCTCCATGGCGGCCGGACTGGCGTCCTGCGGCGCCGTCGGAGGGACCGACTGCTCCGACTCCCCGGCGCTTGACCCCTCCGCGCCCGACGCGGTCTGTTCCTCGGGGACGGGCGCGTACAGCAACTCGCGCTCGACCGCCACCTCGGGGACGTTGCTGCGGCGCTCGCGGACCCTCGCCCGCTTGCCCACGCGCCCTCGCAGGTAGTAGAGCTTGGCGCGCCGGACGTCGCCGCGAGCCGCGACCTCGATCCGCTCGATCTTCGGCGAGTGCAGCGGGAACGTTCGCTCGACCCCGACGCCGAACGACTGCTTGCGCACCGTGAACGTCTCGCGCGCCCCGTGACCCTGGCGCTTTATGACAACTCCCTCGAACACCTGGGTCCTGCGCCTGGTGCCCTCGATCACCTGGAAATGGACGCGCAACCTATCGCCGGCGTCGAAGGTCGGTACACGGCGGAGCTGGGCGCGCTCCAGGCTTTCGATCACGGTGCTCAAGACGCTGCTGATCCTGCCACACCCGATCGGTTCTCTGGCGCGGCACGTTTCACAAGGCGCAATGGCGTGCGCGGGCCGTCTATGGTAGCGGACCGTCTGAGGAGCCGGCTCCCCTCGCAGCGCTCTGTGCAAGGCGCCACTCCTTGATCCGTGCATGATGGCCCGAGAGGAGCACGTCCGGGACCTGCCACCCTCGGTACTCGGCAGGGCGCGTGTAGTGCGGATACTCGGGCGCGCCGCCGAGCGCCTCGCTGAACGACTCCTCGTGCGCGGACGCGGGATGACCGAGCGAGCCGGGGAGCTTGCGCAGGACCGCGTCGCACACGACCATCGCCGCCAGCTCACCGCCGGCGAGCACGTAGCGGCCGATCGACAGCTCGTCGGTCGCGAAGTGATCGACGATCCGCTGGTCGAAGCCCTCGTATCGGCCGGAGAGGAGCGTGAGCGAGTCCTCGCGGGCGAGCTCGTCGACGAACGCGTCGTCGAGCAGCCTCCCGCCCGGAACGAGCACGATCACTCGCCGCTCGCCGCGCAGCGCCACCGGATCGCGGCTGTAGCGCGCGCGCAGCGCCGCCTCGACGACGTCGACCCGCAGCACCATCCCGGCTCCGCCGCCGAACGGCGTGTCGTCCACCTGGCCGGCGCTCAGCGGGGTGTGATCGCGGTAGTTGACGTACTCGAGTCGGTGACCGCTCGCGAGCGCGTTGGCGACGTGCCGCTGGCGCTCGAACCAGCCAAACGCTTCCGGGAACAGCGTGAACACGTCGATCCGCACGCGGGCGCCGACCGCTACGCCTCGCCGAGGAACTCGAGGTCTACTTCGATCGTTTGCCGATCGAGATCGACCTCGCGCACGGCATCGGTGATCAGCGGGACGAGCAGGTCGCCGCCGCCGGCACGCTCGACCTCGAGGACCTCGCACGACGGGAGCTCGATCAGCCGCCTGACCGTCCCCACGACGCGGCCCGAGTCGTGCACCGCGCAGCCCACGAGGTCCTCGGCCCACCACTCGTCCGGGCCGAGCTCGGGCGCCACCGACCGCGGGACCATGATCTCCTTTCCGCGCAGCGCCTCGGCCGCGGTCCGGTCGTCGTGATCCTCGAGCCGGAGGATCATGTGCCTGTCGGTCCCCGCGCGTCGGGTGATCGACAGCTCCTCGTCGTCGATCATCACGCTCGCGACCGCGCCCAGCAGCTGGGCGTTCGGCCGGGTGACGTGGAAGCTGCCGTCGAGTCCGTGCGGCCGGCCGACGCGGCCGACGAGCAGCCACTCAGGCGGCTGGTTCACACCGTGCCGGACATCATGCGTCCACGATGTCCACGAACACGCGGCGCTTGCTCTTGGTCGCGGCCGTCTTGACGATCGTTCGCAGCGCGGCGGCGGTCCGGCCGCCCCGGCCGATCACGTTGCCGTAGTCGTCGTCGGCGACGGACAGCTCGAGCACGATCGCCCCATCGTCCTCCTGCACCTCGTTCACGCGCACCTCGTCGGGATGCTCGACCAGACCGCGCGCCAGGTACTCGAGCAACTCCTTCATCGCCGCGCGGTCTAGCTGATGCCCTGGATGCGCAGCAGCTTGCGGACCGTGTCCGTCGGTTGCGCTCCGCGGGCGAGCCAGTCGCGGACTCGCTCCTCGTTGAGCGTGATCGTCGACGGATCGGTCTGGGCGTTGTAGTGGCCGACGATCTCGATCACGCGCCCATCGCGCTTGGAGCGCTGGTCGGCGACCACCACGCGCCAGACCGGGTTCTTGCGCCCACCTATGCGAGTCAGCCTTAGTCGTACAGACATATGAGCGACGAGGTTAGCGTGTAACGGCGATTGTTCGGCGGCCGGGGTATACCCTGCTTCGTGCTCAGCGGGCCTGGCGCATCAGCGCGCCGAGGTCCGGCATACGCCCCTGGGCGACCTGCCGCATGACCTTGCGCATCTGCTCGAACTGCTTGATCAGCGCCTTGACCGCCTGGACATTGGTGCCCGACCCCTTCGCGATCCGCAGCCGTCGCGAGCCCTTGATCAGCTCGGGATGGCGTCGCTCCTGCGGGGTCATCGAGAGGATGATCGCCTGGATCCGGTCGAACTCTCGCTCGTCGACCTTGACGCCGCGAAGCTCCTTGCCCATGCCGGGGATCATCCCGATCAGCGACTGGAGCGGCCCGAGCCGGCGGATCTGCCGCATCTGGTCGAGGAAGTCGTCGAGGCCGAACTCCTGCTTGCGCAGCTTGCGCTCGAGCTCGGCCGCCTGCTCCTGGTCATAGGCGGTCTCGGCCTTCTCGATCAGCGTCATGACGTCGCCCATCCCGAGGATGCGCTGGGCCATCCGGTCGGGGTGGAAGCGCTCGAACTGGTCGAGCTTCTCGCCGGTCGAGGCGAACAGGATCGGCTTGCCCGTGATCGCCTTCACCGACAGCGCGGCGCCACCGCGGGCGTCGCCGTCGAGCTTGGTCATCACGACGCCGTCGAACTGGACCACCTCGGCGAACTGCTCAGCGACGTTGACAGCATCCTGGCCGGTCATCGCGTCGACCACGAGCAGCACGTCGTGCGGCCTGACCGCCTTCTTGATGTTCGCGAGCTCGGCCATCAGCTCCTGGTCGACGTGGAGGCGACCGCTCGTGTCGATGATCAGCACGTCCTTGCCCTCGGCCTGGGCCCGGTCGCGAGCCCATGCCGCGATCTTGACCGGATCGCGATCGGTGCCCTGCTCGTACACGTCGGCACCGGCCTGCTTGCCGACCTTGATCAGCTGCTCGACGGCCGCGGGGCGATACACGTCGCACGCCGCGACCGCCACCGAGGAGTCGTACTGCTCCTTCAGGTAGCGGGCGAGCTTGGCCGTCGCGGTCGTCTTGCCCGAGCCCTGCAGGCCGGCCATCACGACGACCGTCGGTGGCCGCGGCGAGAACGAAAGCTCGCGTGCCGACCCGCCCATCAGCTCGGTCAGCTCGTCCGAGACGATCTTGACGACCTGCTGGCCGGGGTTGAGCTTGCCGATCACGTTGGCGCCGAGCGCGCGCTCCTTGACCGCGTTCGTGAAGCTCTTGACGACCTTGAAGTTGACGTCGGCCTCGAGCAACGCGAGCCGGATCTCGCGCATCGCGGCGGAGATGTCGGCCTCGGTCAGCGTGCCGCGGCCGCGCACGTCGGAGAGGGTGGCCTGGAGCTTCTCTGCAAGCGAGTCGAACATCGCGGGCTCTCAGCGTACTGCGCGTCCGCTACTGCGTCACGAGTGCGCGGGCGAACTCGCTCGCATCGAACGGGCGCAGGTCCTCGAGCTGCTCGCCGATCCCGATCAGCTTGACCGGGATGCCGAGCTCCTGGGCGATCGCGAGCGCGATTCCGCCCTTGGCGGTGCCGTCGAGCTTGGTGAGCACGAGCCCGCTGACCGGCACGGCCTCGGAGAACAGGCGCGCCTGACGGAGGCCGTTCTGCCCGGTGGTGGCGTCGACCGTGAGCAGCGTCTCGTGGGGCGCCTCCGGGATCTGCTTGCCGATCACCCGCTTGACCTTCGCGAGCTCGGCCATCAGATCGTCCTGGGTGTGTAGGCGCCCCGCGGTGTCGATGATCACGACGTCGGTGCCGTCGCGGCGGGCGGCGGCGATCGTGTCGTAGGCGACCGAGCCCGGGTCCGCCTCCGGCGCGCCCTTGACGAACCCGACCCCCGCGCGCTGAGCCCACACCTCGAGCTGCTCGACGCCGGCGGCCCTGAACGTGTCCGCCGCGCCCACCACCACGGTCCGGCCGAGCTCCTTGCCGACGTGCCAGGCCAGCTTGCCGACGGTCGTCGTCTTGCCGGTGCCGTTGACGCCGGCGACGAGGATCACGGTCGGCTGGGGCGTCAGGTCGATCCGGTCATCGCCGGTGCTCGCGATCTCGGCGAGCAGCTCGATCAGCCTGTCGGTCAGCGCGGGTCCCCCGGAGATCCCGCCCTCGGTCGCCTCGCGCTCGAGCTGTCCGACGACCTTCGCGGTCGTGGTCGCGCCGACGTCGGCGTAGATCAGCGCCTCCTCGAGCCGCTCCCATGTCTCCTCGTTCAGATCCTCGAACAGGGTCGCCTGGATCTCGCTCGTGAGCGCCTGGCGCGTCTTGCGGAGGTTCTCGCGCAGGCGGCGGAACATGCCCCGGCGCCGCTCCTCGGTCGCCGGCGCGGCCTCGGGAAGGAAGTCCCGCCCACCCGGCGCGCCGTCGACGATGAACAGGTCGCGCCAGTCGCGCGCCATCAGTCGCGTCCGGGCTCGTCGCCCATGCCTACGCCGCCTCTTCCTGCCTGGGCAGCCGGCGCGAGATCACCTTCGAGATGCCGTCCGCCCCCATCGAGACCCCGTAGAGCGAGTCGGCTGCCTCCATCGTGCGCTTCTGATGGGTGACCACGATGAACTGGGCCTCACCCGCGTAGGTGCGCAGAAGATCGAGGAACCGGTCGATGTTTAGGTCGTCGAGCGCCGCCTCGACCTCGTCGAGGATGTAGAACGGGCACGGCCGCGCGAGGAACACCGCGAACAGGAACGCCAGCGCGGTCATCGACTTCTCGCCCCCGGAGAGGAGCGAGAGCCGCTTCATCTCCTTGCCGGCGGGGGTGATCTCGATCTCCACGCCGAGCAGATCCTCGTCCTGCTCCTCGGGCAGCTCGCGGTTCTCGTCGCCGTCCTCGCCGTCCTCGGGCTGGCGCTTGTCCTCCTCGGGAGCCGGCGCCCCGCCGAGGATTCGCGCCCCGCCCACCCCGCCCGCCCCCTCGCGCTCGGTCACGAGCCGCAGCCGGCCGCGGCCGCCCGGGAACAGGCGAGCGGACACCTGCTCGAAGTTCCGCGCGGCGGCCTCGAACATCTGCTCGAAGCTCTCGCGAATCTGTCGGTCGGTGTCGGCGATCAGCTTGTTCAGCTCGCGCAGCGCGGTCTCGAGATCGTCGCGCTGGCGCTCGAGCTCCTCGACGTGCGCGAGCGCCTCCTCGTATTCGGTCTGGGCGAGCGGGTTGACCGGGCCGAGCTGCTCGCGCCGGCGGCCCAGCCGCTCGAGCCGGCTCGTCAGCGACTCGCGCTCCTCCGCGCTGAGCTCCGCGGTGGCGGGGTCGGCCTCCAGCTCGAGCCGGACCGCGAGCCGCCGAAGCTCCTCGGTCGATTCCTCGACCCGGTCCCGGGCCCGTTGCAGGCGGACCTGGCACTCGGTCAGGCGCTCGTTGCCCTGGCGCAGCTTCGCGTGCAGGACCGCCTCCTGGTGAGCGCACTCCTTGAGCTCCACCGCCACGTGCTCGCCGGCCTCGCGGTCGGAGCGGAGCGCGAGCTCGAACTGCTCGCGCCGCTCGGAGATCGCGTCCGCGACGTGCTCGAGCGCGGTGATCACCGCGCGGACGCTCGGCAAGAGCGCCTCGTCGCGCACCGTCGCCTCGCGCAGGCGCTCGATCCGCGCGAGCCGCTCTGCCCGCTCGCGCTGCTCGCGCTCGCGTCCTGAGCGGGCCGCGGCCAGCTCGCCGGCCACCTGCATCCGGCGGCCCGCGTCGGGGCCGTCGTCCGGAGCCGCCCGCCGGCGCTCGATCGCCGCGGCGAGCCGACGCTCCTCCTCACCGGCCTCGTCACGCTGGTTGACCGCGGCCCGGTGCGCCGCGACCGTGCGCTCGGACTCCGCCTCGGCGCGGGCGACCTCCTGGCCCTGGCGCTCGATTGCCGCGCCGGCCGCGAGCTCGGCTCGAGCGGCGGCCTCGCTCGCCCGGACGAGCGTTTCGCGGCGGTTGCGCTCGGCCAGCACGCGCTCCTCGCCGACCGCCGGCGCCTGACGGAGCTCCCAGGTGCGGGGCGACCACACCCGGCCGGCGAGCGTGACCGCGACGCCGTCGAAGCCGTCGGTCAGCCGCTCGAGGCTCTGCACCACCCACACATCGCGCAGAAGGCGCCGTGCGAGCGCCGCCGCGTCGGCCGGGCCGTGGACGTGGTCGGCCAGCGGCTCGGCCCCGGGGTCCGGGGCACGATCCGGAGATTCTGCGGCACGATCCGGAGACTCCGGGGCACGATCCGGAGACTCCGGGGCACGATCCGGAGACTCCGGGGCACGATCCGGAGACTCCGGGGCACGATCCGGAGACTCCGGGGCACGATCCGGGGATCCCGCGGACGCCGCAGACCCGGCGGGGTCGACGCCATCGGCGGCCGGCGCGATCAGCGCCCGCCCGCCGTCGGCGCCGGCGCGATCGAGCAGCGCGCCCGCGGAGGTCAGGTCCCCGAGGACGGCGGCGCGCAGGCGCCCGTCGAGGGCGGCGGCGACCGCGAGCTCGTAGCCCGGATCGACGTCGAGCTGGTCGGCCAAGACCGTCGCGCCGCCGGGAGCGGCGGTCTGGCTGCGCAGGAACTGGTTGCAGGCGGCGAGCTCGCCGCCGACGCGCGCGGACTCGCGGCGCGCGGCCTCGACCGCCCGCTCGGCCTCGCGGAGCTCGCCGCGCACTCGCTCGAGGCGATCACGCGCCTGGGCGCGTGCGGCGTGCGCCTGCTCGACGGTCGCGGTCCGCTCGGCGACGGTGGCCCCGGCGGTTGCAAGCCGGCCCTCGAGCGCGGCGAGCTGGCGCGCCAGCTCGGCCTCGCGGTCGCGATCGAGCCTCGCGAGCTCCTGCTCGAGCTCGGCGATCCGCGCGTCGGCTTCGGCGTCCGGGGAGTCGTCCTGCGCGGCCTCGGTCAGCCGCTCGAGCCGCTCGCGCCCGCCGCGTAGACGGGCCTCGACGTCCCGCTCCGCCGCGCGCACGGCCTCGGTTCGGTAGCCGACCCGCTCGCCCGCGGACTGGGCCACGAAGCAGCGTCGCGAGAGCTCCTCGCGGTGTGCGCTCCGCTGGGCGAGCGCCTCCTCCGCCGCCTCCCGTCGGCCGGCGACCGTCGCGAGCTCGCGCTCCACCTCCTCGCGCTGCTCGCGCGCCTGCGCGGCGGCGTCCTGCGACGCTCCGAGCTCCTGCTGGTGGCGGCGGACATCGTCGCGCGCGAGCTCCCACCGCGCCTCGAGCGTCTGACGCTCGAGGCGGGCGTGCAGCTCCGCCGCCTCCGCCTGGCGCTTGAGCGGTCGCAGGCGCGAGCGCGCCTCGCGCTCGACGTCGAGCGCCCGATCGAGGTTGTCCTGGGTTCGCGCCAGCTTCAGCTGCGCCCGGCGCCGGCGCTTGCGGTGCTTGCCGAGCCCGGCCGCCTCCTCGATCAGCAGCCGGCGGTCGCGGGCCTTGGAGGTCACGATCGACTCGACCCTCCCCTGGGAGATCACCGAGTGCATCTCCTTGCCCAGGCCGGTGTCCGACAGCACCTCGATCACGTCGACCAGCCGGCAGCGCGCCCCCGCGAGCCGGTACTCGCCCTCGCCGCCGCGGTCGAGCCGGCGGACGATCGAGACCTCGGGCACGCCGAGCCCGAGCATGCCCTCGCTGTCGTCGAGCACGAGCTCGACCTCGGCTCCCCGCGCGCCCTGACGCCCGGGAGACCCGCCGAAGATCACGTCCTGCATCGACTGCCCGCGCACCGCGAGCGGCGACTGCTCGCCGAGCGCCCACAGGACGGCGTCCGTGACGTTCGACTTGCCGGACCCGTTCGGTCCGACGATCACGCTCACGCCGGGCCCGAACTCGAGCTTGGTGCGGTCGGGGAACGACTTGAACCCCTTCAGGACGATCGACTTCAGATACATGCCGGACTAATTGGGGTCGCCCCGGGGATATTCATTCGAGCGCCTCCAAGGCCACCTGGGCGGCCTCCTGCTCGGCATCCTTCTTGCTGCGGCCCCGGCCGCGGCTGGCCTCGACGCCGGCGATCGTCGCGCTGACCGAGAACACCCGATCGTGCGGGGGGCCCTGCTCGTCGACGACGTCGTAGGTCACGAGCGCGCCCTTGCGCGCGAGCCGCTCCTGGAGCGCCGACTTGAAGTCGACCGGGTGCTCGAGCGCGTCCTCGATCTCGGGGGAGAACGCGTCGACCACCGCTCCGGCGGTCCGCTCGTAGCCGTAGGCCAGGAAGCACGCGCCGATCACCGCTTCGATCACAGAGGCCAGCACCCGTTCGGTCCCGACCAGCGCGGGGACGGTCGACGCCGCTTCCGGCGGGGCGGCCGCACGCAGGCGATCCGGCACGCCGAGACGCTCGGCTACCTCCCGGCACGAGCGGCCCGACACCGCCTGAGCCCGTATCTTCGTGAGCCGGCCGGGGCCGAACCGCTCGGCCTCGAGCCGCGGGTACAGGTACGAGGTCACCGCCAACGCGAGCACGCTGTCCCCCAGGAACGCGAGGCGCTCGTAGGACTCCGAACGGCGCGTCCTCCATGAGGCATGGGTGAACACCGACGTCGAAAGGTCCGCGGGCAGGTCGTCGAGTAGCTCCCGCAGGAGCGCGGGCGGGTCACTCTGGCGTGGAAGGCGTTTCGCGCTCACTCAGCATCGGGACCTGCGCTCGCCGACGCCGATGCAGGCGCCTCGCCTCCGCTCACGTCGACGACGTACTGCACCGCCTCGCCGACGGTCTTGATCTTCGCCGCCTGCTCGTCAGAGATGCGCACCCCGTAGGAATCCTCGAGCTCCTGCACGAGCGTGTAGAGGTCCAGCGAATCGGCCTCGAGGTCCTCCTTGAAGCGGGTCAATTCGGAGATCGTGTCGGGATCGACCTCGAGCTCGTCGGCGAGGTGCCCCTGGATCGCCTGGAAGATCTCTTCTCTCGTCACGGGGTTGAAACCGTAGCCGTCGCCTCGGACGGGCCAGCGATGCGATCGGCCTCCTCGCCGGAGCCACCGGGCGCCGGCCGCAGCGCGCCCGCCTCCTGGAGCGCCGCGCGCGTGCGGCCGATCACATCGTGCTGCACGCCCAGCGCGGCCACATGGATCGCCTGGGCGAAACCACGCGCGCTGAACCGGCCGTGCGCCACCACGCCGAGCTGTCGCAGCCCGAGCATGTACGCGCCGCCCGGACCCTCCGGATCGATCGCGTCGCGCAACCCCTGCATCGTCGGCGCGATCAGCCTGTTTCCGAGCCGGCCCCGGACCGAGGTGCTCGCCCGCTCGGTGACGAGCCGAAGCGCCCGGCTCGAGACGCCCTCGATCAGCTTGAGCGTGATGTTGCCGATGAAGCCGTCCATCACGACGACGTCGGCGACGCCCTCGGGGATGTGGGTCCCCTCGACGTTGCCGACGAAGTTGAGGCCGGCGCCGCGCGAGCCGGCGAGCTGCTCGTGGACGCTGACGAGCTCCGGAGTGCCCTTGCCGGGCTCCTCGCCGTTGGAGAGCAGCGCGACCCGCGGCGAGTCGATCCCGAGCACGGCCTGGGCGAACGCCGATCCCATGTGGGCGAATTGGACGAGGTGCTCCGGGCGGCAGGTCACGTTCGCGCCGACGTCGAGCAGCAGGATCGGCGAGCGGCCGGGGTTCGGCAGCGGGAGCGCGAGCGCGGGGCGGTACACGCCGCGGTCGCGCCGGAGGTTGAACAGCGCGGCCGCCAGCGCCGGGCCGGTCGAACCCCCGGAGACGAACGCCTGGGCGCGGCCCTCGGCGACGGCTCGGGTCGCCTGCACGATCGACGCCTCCGGGGTTGAGCGGACCGCGTTCGCCGGATCGGCCTTTTTCGCGATCGAGACCGGAGCGTCGACCACCTCGACCCCGGCGGGGACGGTGCCCATCTCGCCGGCCGGGCCGAACAGCAGAACCTTGATGCCCTCAGCGGCAGCGCGGGCAGCGCCCACCGCAACCTCGCGGGGGCCGAGATCCGCTCCGCCGGCATCCACGGCGACGGTGACCACGTGCGGCGGCGCCTTTAGGAGAGCTGCTCGTCCCGATCCGGAACGACGACCTCGCGGCCCTTGTAGTTGCCGCACACCGGACACACCCGGTGGGGAAGACGCGGGCTGTGGCACTGCGGGCACGCGTTGTAGGTCGGGGCGCTGATCTTGTGCTGCGAGCGGCGCTGGGTAGTCCGCGCATGGGACTGCTTCTGCTTGGGAACGGCCATGGGAGGCAGTGTAACCGCCCCGGGGGCGGCGAAACGCCGTGCACGCCCGGCGCCGGAAGGGCTACTCGAACCGAAGCTCCGAAAGTGCGGCCCAGCGCGGATCCGGCTCGGGCTCGTGGCGGTGGTCCGGTCCGGCCTCGTTGAGGTTGGCTCCGCACACCGGGCAGAGCCCCGCGCAGTCCTCGCGGCAGAGCAGATTCGCCGGGATCGTCAGCGCGAGCGCGTCGCGCGCCCAGCCGGCCAGATCGAGCACCCCGTCCTCGACGTAGGGCGAGAGGAGGTCCTCGCTCTCGTCCTCGTGCCTCGAGCCGCCGCGGCCCGCGGGCTCGCCCCGGTGCGCGCGGGCATCGTGCGGTTTGGAGACCTCGCGCACGTCGACCGCGAACGTCGGGGTCGCGGGCTCGAGGCAGCGCATGCACGGACCGACGAGCGACGCCTCGAACCGGAGCCGGAGCGCGTACCCGTCGCCGGTCGTGCGCGAGATGTCGAGACGGACGGGCACGACCGCCGGCTCGACCGAATAGCGTTCGCCGGCGAGCGAGAAAGGATCGATCCCCACGTGCAGCTCGAGCCGGCGCCCCTCTCCGGTCGTGAGGCGCAATCCACCGAGATCGAACGTGTCGGTCCGCAGCGGCGACATCTCGGCTCGAGCTTATCGCCCGACCGGGAGGGATCCGCCGGCGCGGCTTCCGAGCCGCGATCATTCCGAGCATGTCGCGCTGGTTTCGCTCGTACGGGTTCGCGGAGGTGCTCGACGACCTCGTCGTCGGCGCGTACCCGCTCGATCGGGACGACGTCGACATGCTCGTCCGGCTGGGCACGCGCCGGGTGCTCAACCTGACCGAGGACGAGGAGTACCCCCCGGGCGATCGCCAGGCCGTGGAGCACGCGCTCGCGGCGGCGGGAATCGCCGAGTCCCGCTTCTGCCTGACGGACTACGGCGACCTTCCCGCCGACCAGCTGGAAGCGGCGGTGGGAGAGATCGGCGGCTGGCTCGACCACGGCGATCGCACCTACCTCCACTGCCGCGCCGGCTGGCAGCGGTCCGCGGCGGTCGCCGCCGGCGTGGTCGCCGTCCGCAACGAGATCGGGATCGAACAGGCGCTCGCATACGTTCGCGAGCGCAAGCCGTCAGCCGATCCGCTGCCCCACCAGCGCGAGGATCTGCGGCGGTGGTGGGAGTGGCGATCGGATCCAGGCAGCAGGCCCGCTCGGTCGGATCCGGGCCCTTAGGATCCCTTAGTCCGCCGAGCGTAGCCGCCGCATCGTGAGCTGCTCGTGACCGTCGTCAGGCCGGCGCCCTTCCTCCGCGCTCGACGCGAGCTCGGCGGCGTGCACGCTCCGGGCGCTCACCGTCACCGGTTCGAGCTCGGGGAGTTCTCGGCCGGCCGCGACCGAACCGTGATCCTCGAACCGGCGGGCCGCCGGAAGCACGCGCGCCTCGTACGAGCCGACCGCGTCGTTGTAGGCGCGGACCGTGCTGTTCAGCCGGGATCCGAGCCTGGCGAACAGCCCCGAGAGCTTCGCGAGCCGGCCGTGAAGCTCCCGCCCGAGCTCGGAGATCGCCTGCGCGGACTCGGCCACGCGCTCCTGCTGCCAGCCGTAGGCGACCGCCCGCAGCATCGCGAGCAGCGTCGTCGGTGTGGCGATCAGGACCCGGCGCGCCATCGCATCCTCGATCAGCGCCGGATCGGCCTCGAGCGCGGCGCCGTACAGATGCTCGCCGGGCAGGAACATCACGACGAGGTCGGGCGCCGAGTCGAGCCCGGCCCAGTACGCCTTGTCGGCGAGCGCCTTGACGTGACGGCGGAGCAGCCGCGCGTGGTCGCGCAGGTGCCGCTGGCGCTCCTCCTCGTCGCGGGCCTCGTACGCGTCGAGCACGCCCTGGAGCGGCGCCTTCGCGTCGACGACGACGTGCTTGCCGCCCGGCAGGCTGACGACGAGGTCGGGACGCAGCGTGCGCTCGTCGCCGGCGACCGAGGACTGCTCGGCGAAGTCGCAGTACCGAACCATGCCGGCGAGCTCGACCACGTTGCGTAGCTGCATCTGGCCCCACTGCCCGCGGGCGTTTGGCTTGCGCAGCGCGGTCACGAGCGCGCCCGTCTCGGTCCGCAGACGCTCGCCGGTCTCGGCCAGCGTCTTCAGCTGCGCCTCGAGCCGCCCGCGCGACTCGCGCCGCTCCTGGTCGAGATGGAGGAGCTGGGCGTCGACCCGTCCGAGCTGCTCCTTCAGCGGCGCGACGAGCTGCTCGACCGCCTGCCGGCGCGTGTCCAGCTCCCCCTTGGCCTCCGCCTGCGCCGCGCGCAGCTGGGCGCGATTGAGCTCCGAGAGCTGGGCGATGCTCGCTTGCAGGGCGTCGGCGCTGAGGGCCTTGAACGACTCCGACAGCCGCTCCTGAGCGTCGGTGACCACCGCGAGGCGCTCCTGCGCACGTTCGCGCTCGTGCTCGAGGTCCAGGCGCGCCCGGTCGCGCTCGCGCTCGAGCTCGCCGGCGCGCACCGCCTCGAGCGAGAGCGCGCGCAGGCGGGGACGGAGCGCGACGAGCACGACACCCGCACCGACGAGCAGGCCGATCACCAACCACAGTGCGTTCATGGGCCTCCAGCATGACGCACCCTCCGGACGGAACGAAATCCCCGCAAAACGGGAGACCTTTAGCGTTTCAGCTGACGTATACGCAGGTCCAGCGCCAATGTTCGAGCCCGGAGACCCGCCGGCGCCCGGGCCTAGGAGACTTCGGCTGGCTCTTCCTTGCCCGCCAGCCGCTCGCGACCCCGACGCACGGCGGCGATGAACTTCGACAGATTCACCTCGAGCGTGTTCAGGATCTCGTCGGCGTAGTCCTCGGCGCCGAGCCTGATCTCGCGCTCGCGGGCGCGGGCGTCCTCGATGATGTCCTCGGCGCCGCGCTCGGCCTGCTTGGTGATCTCCTCCTCGGAGGTCATCCGCTCCTGGCGCTCGCGGGCCTCTTTGACGATCCGCTCGGCCTCTCGCTTGGCCTCGGCAAGCATCTCCTGGCGCTCCTTGACGATCCACCGCGCCTGCTTGATCTCCTCGGGGATCGTCGCGCGCATCTGGTCGAGGATGTCGTAGATCTCCTCCTTGTCGACCCGTACCTGATCGGTCAGCGGCACCGCGCGCGCGTTGTGCACGAGGTCGTCAAGCTTGTCGATAAGTACCAGGACGTCCATCCCAAGACCTCTGTTTCGTTAGCGGCTTAGCCGTTCCTTCAAGGCGCTGGCGACCTCTGCGGGAACAAGATCATCGATGTCACCGCCGAACGTGGCGAGTTCCTTGATGCCGCTCGAGCTCAAGAAACTGTACTTGGCGGACGCCATCAGGTAAACGGATTCGATATCCGCGGCCTGCCGGCGGTTGAGCTGGTTCATCTCGAGCTCGTACTCGAAGTCCGAGATCGCGCGCAGTCCCTTGACGATCGCCATCGCGCCCCGCTGGCGCGCGAAGTCGACCAGCAACGTGCTGAACGGCTCGACGAAGACGTTCTCGACGTCACGCGTGGCGCCCTGCAGGAAGCGGACGCGCTCCTCGGTCGTGAACACCGTGCTGCCCTTGCGCCACGGGAGGTTCACGACGGCGACGATCACCTTGTCGAACATGGCCGAGGCCCTCGCGATCACGTCGAGATGGCCGTTGGTGACCGGGTCGAAGGTGCCGGGACACATCGCGATGCGGTTGTCAGGAACCATAGATTCGGATCAAGGTGTCGCCGTAGCGGCGCTCGTAGGACAGTGTCAGGTCGAGCTCGAGCGGTGCCCGCCGGTCGCTCTCGGTTACTACCCGTGCACCGGGTGCCAGAACCGGTCCCAGCGCGTCCGAGAGCTCCGGCCCGACGACGCTCGCCTGCCGATATGGGGGATCGAGGAAGACCAGATCGTATTGACGAGCGTCCCGGCGTGCCGTTTCGAGGTAAGCCCGGGCATCCGCGCGGTGGACCTCGGCGCCGGCGCCGACCGCGACCCGCACCCTATCCAGGTTGCGCCGGATCGCCTCCACGGCCGCCGTGGACGAGTCGACCAGCACCGCGCAGGCCGCTCCCCGCGACAGCGCCTCGATCGCCAGGGCGCCCGAGCCCGCGAACAGGTCGAGCACCCGCGCGCCCTGCACCGACACCAGGATCGAGAACAGCGCCTCGCGGACGCGATCGGACGTCGGCCGCGTCGAACGACCCCGGGGAGCGACCAGGGTACGACCCCCGAACCGCCCCGCGACGACCCTCACGCGCGGATCGGCGCGAGCGCCTCGGCGCCGAACGCCGCCACCAGGCCGTACGCGAGCAGCGCGTGCTCCGGCGCCGACAGCTCCGGGTCGGCCGCCACCACCTCCTCGGCATACCGGCGGGCCAGCTCGAGCAGCGAAGCGTCGCGCGGGAGCTCCGCCACCTGGAACTGCGCCTCCCCGTGCTGCCGGGTGCCGACCAGCTCACCCTCGCCGCGCAGTTCGAGGTCGATCTCGGCCAGCTTGAACCCGTCCGCGTTCGACGCCAGCGCCCGCAGACGTGCGGATTCCTTGGAGCCGAACAACAGGCAGATCGACTCGTGCTGCCCGCGGCCGATCCGGCCCCGTAGCTGGTGCAGCTGCGAGATCCCGTAGCGGTCCGCGTCCTCGACCAGCATCACGGTGGCGTTCGGGATGTCGATCCCGACCTCGATCACCGACGTCGCCACGAGCACGTCCGCCGAGCCCGACGCGAACGCGGCCATCGCGGCCTGCTTTGCCGCCGGGCGAAGCTGGCCGTGCACGAGCACGACCTCGAAGTCGCGAAACTCGCCGGTGCGCAGCCGCTCGAATTCGACGGTCGCCGCGCGCGCCTGCAACAAATCAGACTCCGACACCAGAGGGCACACCACGAACCCCTGCCGTCCGGCGCGCAGCTCCTCCCGAATGCGGTCATACGCGCGCTCGCGCTCACCGGCGCTCGAGCACACGAACGTGCGAATCGGCCGGCGCCCCGTCGGGAGCTCGCGCAGCAACGTGAAATCAAGGTCGCCGTAGGCGGCCAGCGCCAACGTCCGCGGAATGGGCGTCGCCGTCATGTGCAGAACGTGGGGCCGCGCGTCGCCGTGAGCCTTCTCATCCAGGGCCGCCCGTTGCCGAACGCCGAAGCGGTGCTGCTCGTCGACGACCGCGACCCCCAGCCGGGCGAACTGGACCGACTCCTCGATCAGCGCGTGGGTGCCGACGATCAGCGGCAGCTCCCCGGTGGCGAGCTTGCCGAGCAGATCGGCGCGCCGGCGACCCGGCGTCGACCCGGTCAGCAGCCCGAACGGCACCACCGACCCGGGCATGAGGCGCTGGATCGTCGCGAAGTGCTGCTCGGCGAGCGTCTCGGTCGGTGCCATCAGCGCGCCCTGGTAGCCATGCTCGACCGCCCGCAGCAGCGTGTACAGGGCGACCACGGTCTTGCCTGAGCCGACCTCACCCATCAGCAGGCGCTGCATCGGCTGCGGGCCGGCCAGGTCCGCGTCGACCGCGGACATCGCCCGCGACTGGTCGCCCGTCAACGAGAACGGCAACATGCTCGAAAGCCATCGAGCGGTGAGATCGCGCTCCTGGTCGAGAACCGGCGCGGTGCTGAGCGCATGCCGGCGCAGCCGCCGGCGCTGGAGCGCGAGCTGTGCGAGCAGGAGCTCGTCGAAGACCAGTCGGCGACGCGCCACCTCGATGCCGGCTGAGGATTCCCCGAAATGGGCCTCGGTCAGGGCCGCCCCGCGGTCGGGCAGCCGCTCCCGGACCCGCAGGCCGGGCGGCAGCGGCTCGAGGACGTCCGCCAGCTCGCAGCGGTGCTCGCGCACCAGCGCGAGGATCTGGGTCGAGGTCAGCCCCTCCGTGGCCGGGTAGTGCGCCACGGTCGCGTCGCCGCCGGCGACCGCATCGCCGGTCCGGGCATGGGCCTGGACGAGGAATTGGGCCCCCGCCCACCCCCCCGGCCGCGCCCCCGCCCGCCCCTGCGCGCGCCTCCCCCGGCGGCCCTCGAACTTGCCGTGCAGCGCGAGCCGGGTGCCGACCGGGTAGCGCTGCTCGAGCCACGGCTGGTTGAAGAACGTCGCCTTCATCGCGCCGCTGTCGTCGGCGACGGTCGCCTCGACCAGCGGCCGCATCCCCCGCCGGCGGACCGATCGCGACGAGATGCTCCGTACCTGGACGACCACCGTCGCGTTGTCGCCCGGGACGAGCTCCGCGACCGCGCGGGCCTCCCTGCGGTCGCGCGGAAGGTGCAGCAGCAGGTCCTCGACCGTCAACAGACCGAGCGTCTCGGCGGCCCGCCGTGCCTTCGCCCCCTCGAACGACAGCGCCGCGCGCAGCTTCGACGGCCGCGGATACCGGACCGGGGCCGCCTCGAGCTGGGACGGCTCGAGCGGATCCGACGTCGCAAACGCAGTGGGAGTCATCGCAAGCCAGATGATGACCTCCCGCCCGGACCCGCTCATGCATCGAGCGACCCTCCGGCCGGTCATGCATCGAGCGACCCTCCGGCCGGTCATGCGTCGAGCGACCCTCCGTCCGGATCAGCATTTCACGGCAACTGGACGATTAAAAGCCGACATGGACCACCCCGACGACGACGCAGCGCCCACGGCCCCGAGCGCGGACGAGGAAGCGCGCGCGGTCATGCTCGCCCGAAGCGGCCTGCTCGACCCCGCTTCCGACGCCGAGCTCGACCACTGGACGTTCGTGCTGCGCCGAGCCACCGGCGCGGCGGTCGTGGCGATGTCGGTGGACACGCACTCGGCCACGGTGCTGAAGGGCCTGTGGGCTCCTGGATCAAGCGCGCCGCAGACCCTTGAGATCCCCGCCGGGGAGCCGCTCGAGCAGTTCCTGTCCGCGAAGATCAGCCACGGCTCGCCGGACGGCCCGCGGCCCTACCTCGAGCGGCCCGTGACCGTCGACGGGCACGTGCTGTGCCGGATCAGCCTCGCCGACGCTGCCCCACGCACGTGGGCCAAGCGCGACCTCGAGACGCTCGAGAACGTGGCCGGCTCGGTCGCGGTCCAGATCCGGCTGCGCCTGGCCAACCACGAGGCGCTCCGCGTCAACCAGCTCCTCTCGTCACACAACCGCGTCCACGAGCTGATCGCCGGCGGCGCCCCGCTGCGCGAGGTGCTCGTCGAGCTCGTCGAGGGCATCGAGCGCCACGACCCGTCGCTGATCGCCTCGGTGGTGCTGCTCGATCGCGAGGCGAGCGTGCTCCGTCCGGGCGCCGCGCCGTCGCTTCCGCCTGACTACTTCGCCGCCATCGACGGGGTCGTGATCGGGCCGAACGTCGGCACCTGCGGCTCGGCCGCCTGGTCGGGCCGGCTCACGATCACCGACGACATCGCCGAGGACCCGAAGTGGGCCCCGATCCGCGATTTCGTGATCGGCGCCGGCCTGCGGCATTGCTGGTCGATGCCGATCAAGGCCTCGGGCGGCGAGGTGTTGGGAACACTGGCGTTCTACGGGCCGCGCCCGCGCCGCCCGCTGCCCGAGCACCTAACCCTGATCGAGGACGGCGCGCGCCTCGCCGGCATCGCGATCGAGCGCCACCGCGCGATCGAGCGGCTGATCCACGACGCCCGCCACGACGGGCTCAGCGGGCTCCCGAACCGCACCGCGATCTTCGAGTCGCTCGACGAGGCGATCGTCCGGATCGAGCCCGGCTCGTCGGTCGCCGTCCTGTTCGTCGACCTCGACGGCCTGAAGGTCTTGAACGACACGCTCGGCCACGACCGTGCCGACGAAATGATCCGGGAGGTCGGCCAGCGCCTCTCGAACGCCGTCCGCGGCAGCGATTTCGTCGGCCGGTTCGGAGGCGACGAGTTCATCGTGGTCGCGGAGGAGGTCTCGACCGAGGACGAGGCGTGGCGCCTCGGCGTTCGCCTGCTCGACGCGATCTCCCAACCGCTGCCGGGCATCGCCTCGACCGTGGTCACCGCCAGCATCGGGATCGCGCTGCTGAGCGGCGGCGCCGACGCCCGCGAGGCGATCCGCCGCGCCGACAGCGCGATGTACGAGGCCAAGCGCTCGGGCGGCGACCGCATCGTGTTCTTCAGCGGCACCGGGCGCACCCACGAAGGACGTCGGCTGTCGCTCGCCCGCGAGCTGCGCGGCGCAGAGACGCGAGGCGAGCTGGAGATCGCCTTCCAGCCGGTGTTCGAGCTCCAGACGGGCGAGATCGCAGCCGTCGAGGCGCTCCTGCGCTGGAACAGCCCGACCCTCGGGCCGGTGTCACCGGCCGAGTTCATCCCGGTCGCCGAGGACACCGGATCGATCGTCCAGATCGGCGCCTGGGTCCTGCGCGAGAGCTGCGAGACGATCCAGCGTGTCGCGCGCGAGGCCGGGCGGCCGATCGAGCTCGCGGTCAACGTGTCCGCGCACCAGATCGCCCACCCGGGGTTCGTGCTCTCGGTTCAGCGGACGCTAGCCCACGCCGAGTTCCCCGCGACCCAGCTGGCGCTCGAGATCACCGAGACCGCGCTGATTCGCGCCGACGCGGTCACCGGCCGCACGCTCCACGATCTCGAGGCCCTGGGCATCGGCATTGTGCTCGACGACTTCGGCACCGGGTTCTCGTCGCTGTCGTGGCTGAAGGAGCACCCGCCGAACGCGATCAAGATCGACCGTGGCTTCGTCAGCGGGCTCGCCCGCGACTTCCGCGATCAGGCGATCGTCTCGTCGCTGATCGCGATGTCGAGGGGGCTCGGCTGCACGATCACCGCCGAGGGAGTCGAGACCGAGGAGCAGCTCGAGGCGTTACGCGCGCTCGACTGCGAGCGCGTTCAGGGCTTCCTGCTCGCCCGTCCGATGCCGGCGGCCGCGCTCGAGGCGCTGCTGGCGAACGCGGTCTCTATTCAGCGCAGAGCAGCCACCACTGGGCCTGCTGACCGCCATCGGACAGCTCGAACTCGACATCACCGAGAGCCAGCGCCTGGACAGTCCCGTCGTCCAGCGGTGCCTCGGCTCCCCGCAGACAGGTGATCAGCTCGGCGTCGTGCGCGAGCTGCTCGAGCACCTCCCTCAGCGCTTCGCGCGGCCTGCCCCAGGCGACGATCTCCTCCTCCACGAACCCGACCGCGTCGCCGACGCGGAACCGGCCCTGAGCGTCGTCGAGGACCGCCGGTGCGACCGCGCCCGTCCGGACGTGCTCGAGGGTCTTGGTCATCGACGCGGCGTTGATGGCGGCGTTGCGGGTGGGATCGAGCGTCACCGCGGCGGCCAGTCCCGCCTGCGGCGACAGCGAGGGCACGACGCAGACGGTCTTGTCCGACAGCTGGGCGGCTCGCCGCGCGGCGGCGAGGCCGTTCGGGCTGTTCGGCAGCACGACCACCTGCTCGGTCGCGATCGCGTGAATCGCTGCCAGCAGCCCGTAGCTCGAGAGCGACAAGGACGGGCCCCCGTCGAGCGCGCGGACGCCGAGGCTCTCGAACAGCGAGCGCATGCCGGCGCCGCTCGCGACCGCCACCGCGCCGCACACGACCGGCTCGGCCGAGTCGAGCGTCGCGTCGCGCCGCTGCACCTGCGCGCGCATGTCGGCGACGTCGAGATGCGAGACGGTCCCGCGCGATGCGAACAGCGCGGTCGCCGCATCCGGGTCGTCGGTGTGGATGTGGACCTTTAGCGTCGATTGATCGCCGACGATCAGCACGGAGTCCCCGAGCCGCTCAAGCGCGACCGCGAACCGCCGCGCCTCGAGATCGGTGCCCGTGACCGCAAAGCTGGCGCAGTAGCGGAACGTGGTCGAGGAGTGCTGCGGGTGGGTGACGCGCGCGGTCGCGTGGTGCTCGAGCGGCTCCCGGACCGCACCCCGGAGCGCGGCGACGATGCCCGCGACGAACACCGTCAGGGCGTAGCCGCCGGCATCGACGACGCCCGCGTCCCGGAGCGCCGGAAGCAGATCGGGACCCCGCTCCACCGAGCTCTCCCCCGCTCTCAGCGCGCTCTCGATCACCTTCACGATCGCCCCGTTCTGCTCCTCCGCGCTCGCGTCCGCTGCCAGCCGGGCGTCGCGCATCCGGGCCACCTCGGAGGCCACCTGCACGCCCATCTCGCGCACGACGGTGAGGATCGTGCCCTCGACCGGCTCGCGCACCGACCCGTACGCCTGGTCGGCCGCGCGGGCCAGCGCCGCGCTGATCAGCACGGGGTCGACGAGCTCGCCCGGCCGGCTCGCGAGCTCCTCGGCGGCGCCGCGGATCAGCTGCGAGAGGATCACTCCCGAATTCCCGCGAGCGCCGAGCAGCGCCGCCCGCGCGACCGACGCGACGATCTCGTCGCGGCCGACGCAGTCGATCGTCCCGTCCGGCGGCGCGGTCGCGAGGCGGTCGAGCTCCTGTAGCACCGCGCGAAGCGTCAGCACCATGTTGTCACCGGTGTCGCCGTCCGCGACGGGGAACACGTTGAGCTCGTTGACGTCCTCGCGACGAGCCTCGAGCGCCGCCAATCCGGCCTCGAGCACGGCGCGGAACCGGAGCAGACTCGGATCGGACCCGGTGGGCGGGTCCGGGCTCGGGTCCGGCGCGAGCGCCCGAGCCGTTTCAGTCACAGTGCCTTGGCGACCTTGCCGGCCTTGAGGCACCGCGTGCACACGTAGACCCGCCGCGGCGTCCCGTTGTCGTCGATGCGGACGCGCTGCAGGTTCGGGTCGAAGCGCCGCCTGGTCGCGACCATCGAGTGGCTCCGGCTGTTGCCGAATGACGGGCCCTTCTTGCATACGTAGCAGACCTTGGCCATGGCGGGCGAGTATAGCCTCCGGGGCCCGCGAAACCCGCGCCGCTCCGGCGCATGCAGCGGCTTGGCGACGGTCTTCGCGAGGATTCGTATCCTTAGGTGCGGGTAATGAGGCGTTTCGATGGGTAATCAATCCCCGCCGGACGCACGCGTTCGGAAGGATTTGGGGCTTCCAGGACGTTATGAGGCCGTCCGCCATGTCGCCAGTGGCGGCATGGCGTCGGTGTGGTGCGCCCACGACCGTGCGCTGAGCCGGAACGTCGCGATCAAGCTGCTCGCGGAGCGCTTCGGCGGCGAGGACGACTACAACGAGCGGTTCATGCGCGAGGCGCGCGCGGCCGCGCGTCTCTCGGGTCATCCGAACGTCGTGATGATCTACGACGTCGGCGAGACATCCCCGGACGGGCGGGCGTTCATCGTGATGGAGTACCTCGCGGGCGGGACCGTCGCCGACGCGCTACGGGTCGACTCAGTCAGGCGGGTACACGCGGCCAAATGGCTGAAGGAAGCCGCTTCCGCGGTCGACTTCGCCCACAGCCGGGGCGTCCTCCATCGCGACATCAAGCCCGCGAACCTGCTGCTCGATCGCGATCGGGTCCTGCACGTGGCCGACTTCGGGATTGCTCGGCTCGGCACCGAGGACACGATCACCGGAACCGGCCAGCTACTCGGCACCGCCTCGTATCTCGCGCCCGAGCGCGCGCTCGGCCAGCCCGCCACAGAGGCCAGCGACCGCTACTCGCTCGCGGTCGTCGCGTTCGAGTTGCTCGTCGGCGAGCGGCCCTTCACCTCCCGACACTTCGCGGCGCAGGCCCGCCAGCACGTCGACGAGGAGCCCCCGTCGGCGAGCGAGCGCAACCGCGCACTCCCGCCGGCGGTCGACGCCGTCCTGGCCAGGGGCATGGCCAAGGATCCCGACGAGCGCTGGCCCACCGCGCAAGATCTCGCCCAGGCCCTCGACACCGCGCTGACCGAGGCGGCGACGAAGTCTCACCACCGGATTGCCGGCGCCGCGGCGCGACCAGCCCGGCCGTCGCCCCCCAGGGCGGCGCCGCACCCGCCGGCGCCGCGGCAACGGCCCCGGCGGCGTGGAGCCCGGATCCCGGCACTGGCCGCGTTGATTGCGGGGGCGGCCGCGGCCGTCGCGATCGCCGGCACGATCGGCGGCGGCAGGCGCCCCGCGCCGACGTCGAGCACCGTCCAGCGCCAGGCCTCGGTCGCCAGCCGCAGCCGCCCGCAGGCGCCGGCCAAGAAGCCGAACCCGGCGCAGACGGTGACCGCCACCCCGGCCGCGGCCACGACGCCGCCCCCGACCGCGGACACGCTCGAGGCCCGCGGGCACGAGCTGATGATCGACGGCGACTACGGCGCCGCGATCCCAGTGCTCCGCCAGGCGGTCCAAGCGGCGTCTCCGAGCAGCCTGACGTATGCCTACGCGCTCTACGACCTCGGCCGCTCGCTGCGGCTGGCCGGCGACCCGAGGGACGCGGTCACGGTGCTCTATCAGCGACTGCAGATCCCGAACCAGACCGAGGTAGTCAGGGAGCAGCTCCAGCTCGCGCTGCTCGCGCTCGGGCAGACCGCGCAGAGCGGCGGCGCCGGCGCGCCGGCGCCGGGGCAATCCAGCCAGCAAGGGGGCCCCGCGGACGGACGGGATGGGGCTGGGGGTCCGCCGCTCCCGTCCTCCGGGCAGGGCGGCGACACCCAGGGCGACTAGGACCCTCAGGGCTTGTGGGCGCCCGAGAGCTCGGCCCTGACCGCCAGCGACGCGAGCGCCGCCTCCGCCGCCTGACGGCCGGTGTCCCGCTTCGACCCCCCTGAGACGCGGTCGAGCGCCTGCGCCATCGTGTCCACGGTCAGCACGCCGAACCCGCACGGCACCCCGGTCTCGAGCTGGACGGCCTGGATCCCGCCCGCGGTCTCGCGGCACACGTGGTCGTAGTGGTCGGTCTCGCCGCGGATGACCGCGCCGAGGCACACGACCGCGCGGTAGCGGCCCGAGCGGGCGGCGTACTTGGCGATCAGCGGGAGCTCGAACGCGCCCGGAACCTCGAACCGGTCGATCTCGGCCACGCCGGCGTCGGAGAGCGCCTCGCGCGCGCCGGCCTCGAGCTTGTCGGCCAGCTCCCTGTAGAACCGCGCGACGCACAGCGCGACGGGCATCCCGGAGGGGTCGCTCATTCCTCGGATTGCCTGCGCAACCGGTCGTGCTCGTGCTCGTTGCGGAGCATCTCCTCGTCGAGCGCCAGCCCCTGGTGGTGCAGCGTGTGCCCCATCCGGTCGCGCTTGGCCCGCAAGTACGCCTCGTTGTGGGGGTTCGGCACGTGCTGGATCGGGATCTGATCGGTGACCGACAGGCCGTAGCCGGCCAGCCCGGAGATCTTCTTGGGGTTGTTCGTGAGGATCCGGATGCTTGTGAGCCCGAGGTCGACGAGGATCTGCGCTCCGATCCCGTAGTCGCGCAGATCCGCCGGAAGGCCGAGCTTGAGATTGGCGTCGACCGTGTCGAGGCCCTCCTCCTGGAGCTTGTACGCGCGGAGCTTGTTGAGCAGCCCGATCCCGCGGCCCTCCTGACTGAGGTACAGCAGCACCCCGACGCCCTCCTGCTCGATCATCGACAGCGCCGACTCGAGCTGCTCGCCGCAGTCGCACCGGAGCGAGTGGAACACGTCGCCGGTCAGGCACTCGGAGTGCACGCGGACGAGCACGTCCTCCTGCCCGTCCACGTCGCCCTTGACCAGCGCGACGTGGTGCTTGTTGTCGACCAGCGAGCGGTACCCGACCGCCATGAACTCGCCGAAGCCGGTCGGCAGCCTGGTCGAGACGACGCGTTCGACGAGCTTCTCGTGCTTGCGGCGGTAGGCGACGAGGTCGGCGACCGTGACCATCCGGAGATCGTGGCGCTCGCAGTAGCGCGCGAGGTCGCGCACACGTGCCATCGTGCCGTCGTCGTTCATGATCTCGCAGATCACCCCGGCCGGGATCAGGCCGGCCAGGCGCGCGAGATCGACCGCCGCTTCGGTTTGGCCGACGCGTTCCAGGACCCCGCCCGGCTTGGCCTTCAAAGGGAAGACGTGACCCGGCTGCACGAGCTCGCGCGGGCTCGTCTGCGGGTCGATCGCGACCTGGATCGTGCGCGCGCGGTCGGCGGCCGAGATCCCCGTGCTGACGCCCGAGCGCGCCTCGATCGAGATCGTGAACGCGGTCTCGAACGCGGACTCGTTCTTGGCCGCCATCAGGTCGAGCCCGAGCTCCTCGCACCGCTCCGGGGTGAGCGAGAGGCAGATCAGCCCGCGCCCCTCCTTGGCCATGAAGTTGATCGCCTCCGGGGTGACGAACTGCGCCGCCATCGTCAGGTCGCCCTCGTTCTCCCGGTCGACGTCGTCTACGACCACGACCATCTTGCCCTGACGGATGTCCTCGATCGCTTCCTCGATCGTCGCGAACGGCGTCCATACGGAGCTCATCGCGTCCCCACCGTCAGCTTCTCCACGTACTTCGCCAAAACGTCGACCTCCAGGTTCACTCTGCTGCCCGCACCGGCTCCGCCGAGGTTCGTACGCTGCAACGTCTCGGGTATGAGAGAAACGGTAAACGATCGCTCGTCCACCTCCGTGACCGTCAGCGACACCCCGTCGAGCGCGATCGAGCCCTTCTCGACCACGTAGCGCAGCACGTCCGCGGGCGCCCCAATCCGGATGCGGCGCGCGAACCCGTCCTCGTGACGCTCGATCACACTGCCCACGCCGTCGACGTGCCCCTGCACGACGTGGCCGCCCATGCGGTCACCGGCGCGGAGAGGGAGCTCGAGGTTGACCTCGGCGCCGCGCGCCAGATCGCCGAGCGAGGACCGGGCGAGCGTCTCGTTCATCGCGTCCGCCGCGAACGCGTCGCCACTGCACTGCGCCGCGCTCAGGCACACGCCGTTGACCGCGATCGAATCGCCGGTCTCGAGCTCGGAGGCGAGCGGCGTCCGGATCGTGATCCGCGCGCCGTCGGCCGAGCGCTCGACGCCCGCGACCGTTCCGACTCCCTGCACCAGTCCGGTGAACACGGCGAATCCCCCTTGGTCAGCCTCGCCCTGCCGGGAACCGCCCGGGGGGGGATTCGCTTAAGTGAATCCGTCGGAGGACGGCGTCGAAACGCCGACACGCTGTAGCCGACGGATTCACCCGGCGTCGCTTCCCGATCCGCCATTGGTTAGCGGGGCCCGGGCGGGAACCGCCCGGGGGGATTCGCTTAAGTGAATCCGCTCCACGACGGCTTCGAGACGCCGGCACGCTGTCGGGAACGGATTCACCTGGCCTCGCTTCCCGACCCACCGTCGGAGAACCCGGCGTCGCTTCCCGATCGCCATTGCCTGGCGAGGCCCGGGCGAATCCGCCCCCGAGCCGTCCTCACCCAAACACCCACACCGGCGGATTCGCCCAATTGAATCCGCCCCCAACCACTCCCATCCTGCCGAAACATCGCACGGGGCGGATTCAACTACCACTCCTTGATCCGCGCCGACACGAGCAGATCCTCGCCCACGCGCTCGCATTCGAGGCTGAGCGCCCGCGCCGCGTCCGCGATCGCGTCGACGCCCTCCCCCTCGAGCGGATCGCGCGCGGTCCGGCCGCCCAGCACCATCGGCGCGAGGAACAGCCGCATCTCGTCGACCTCGTCCGCGTCGAGGAACGCGCCGGCGAGATGGGGACCGCCTTCGAGCAGGATCGAGCCGATCCCGTCCGCGCCGAGCTGATCGAGCGCCGAGCGCACACGCCCGGGCTCGTTCTGGCCGGTCGCGACGACGACCTCGGCCCCGTGGGTCGTGAGCGCGTCGGTGGCAGTCCTCGGGGCGGCGCGCGAGACGACGACGGTCAGTGGGACCAGCCGGGAGCCCTGGACCAGCTGCGAGGTCAGCGGAAGGCGCGCGAGCGAGTCGAACACGATCCGGCGCGGCTGCCGGATGACGGGGTGGACGGGATCCGATACTCGCGCGGTCAGCAGCGGATCGTCGGCGAGCGCCGTGCCGATCCCGACCGCGACCGCGTCGGACTGAGACCGCCACTGGTGCGCCAGCCGGCGGCTCTCCTCGCCCGAGATCCACTTCGAGTCGCCGCCGCGGGTGGCGACCTTGCCGTCGAGCGTCATCGCGGACTTGAACAGCACCCACGGCCGCCCGGTCCGCGCGTGCTTGCGGAACGACTGGTTGAGCAGACGGGCGCGGACGGCGAGCTCGCCTTCGATCACGACGACCTCGATCCCCTCGTCCCTGAGGATCCCGAGCCCGCGGCCCGATGCATGCTCGCTCGGATCGTCGGAGGCGACCACGAGCCGCTCGATCCCCGCCGCCCGGATCGCGTCCGTGCACGGTGGCGTCTTGCCGTGGTGGCAGCACGGTTCGAGCGAGACGTACATGGTCGCGCCGACCAGGTCATGTCCCTCCGCTGCGCGAATCGCCTCCACCTCGGCGTGGGGACCACCGAAGACCTGGTGAAACCCCTCCCCGAGCACCTCCTCGCCGCGGCCGATCACCGCGCCGACGAGCGGGTTCGGGCTGACCTGCCCGAGTCCTCTCTCGGCCAGCTCGATCGCGCGAGCGAGATGGCGGCGATCGATCTCGGTGGGCGCGGACATGGTGACCGCCTTGGAGAATAGGGCTAGAGTCGAGGCCGCACGATCGCATGCGGCGTCTGTCGTTCGTCGCGCCTCTCGATACCGTGTTGGGACCAGCCCCCAGGGCCTACACCGCTCCATTCCGCCGGAGTGCTCGTTCAAAACCGCAACCCGGCACTTTCAAATGAAGCTCATCATCCAAGTTCCCTGTTTCAACGAGGAGGACCAGCTTCCGGTCACGCTCAGCCACCTCCCGCGCGAGATCGAAGGGGTCGACGTGATCGAGTGGCTGATCGTCGACGACGGCTCGAGCGACCGGACGATCGAGGTGGCGCGCGAGCACGGGGTCGACCACGTCGTCCGGCTGACGAACCACAAGGGCCTCGCCGCCGCCTTCCAGGCCGGCCTCGACGCCGGCCTGAAGCTCGGGGCCGACGTGATCGTCAACACCGACGCGGACAACCAGTACGAGGGCACCGACATCCCCAAGCTCGTGGCGCCGATCCTGCGCGGCGAGGCCGACATGGTCGTCGGCGACCGGCAGGTGCAGACGATCGAGCACTTCTCGGGCCCGAAGAAGCTGCTCCAGCGGCTCGGCTCGTGGGTTGTGCGTCACGCCTCCGCCACCGAGATCCCCGATACCACCTCGGGCTTCCGCGCCTACAACCGAGAAGCCGCGCTGCAGATGCAGGCGGTGTCGAAGTTCACCTACACGCTCGAGACGATCATCCAGGCCGGCAAGCTGCTGGTCGCGGTCGACCACGTCCCGATCCGGACGAACCCAAAGACCCGCGAGTCGCGCCTGTTCCCCTCGACCGCCGCGTACGTGCGGCGCAACGCGCTCTCGATCTTCCGCGTCTACTCGCAATACCAGCCCCTGAAGGTGTTCTGGACCGGCGCGGTGATCATGGGCGTGGCCGCGCTCGCGGTGTTCATCCGCTTCCTGATCTTCTTCGTCGAGAACCCCTCCACCGCCGGGCGGGGGCACATCCAGTCGCTGATCGCCGGCGCGGTTCTGTTCAACGCCGCGATGCTGCTCGGGGCGCTCGGCGTGATCGGTGACCTGCTCGACGCCCAGCGGACGCTGTCGCAGCGGACGTTCGAGCGCGTGCGCCGGATCGAGCTCCAGCTCGGGGTCGAGCCCTCGCACTACGAGCCCGGGGCGCCTGCGATCAAGCAGAGGCCCGGAGCCAGCAACGGCCAGACGGGCACGGAGACTCAGGACCGCAAGGCGCTCGAGGTATGAGCCGGACCTCGGGGGTCGCCCCCGCCGGCGGCGGACCGGTCGCAGTCCCGACCGGGAACACGTTCGACAAGTACGGCTCGACGAACCCGGCCGTCCGGCGTCTGATGGGCGGATTCGAAGGCACCCTCGAGCGCCTGTTCACGAAGGCCGCGCCCCGGTCGGTCCTCGACGTGGGCTGCGGCGAGGGAGTTCTGACGTGCCGGTGGGCCGAGCGGCTCAGGGACGGGCCGGTGCTCGGAATCGACCTCGCGGACCCGAAGCTCGAGGCCGAGTGGAGCACCCGACGTCGCCCTAATCTCGAGTTCCGGGCGATCGCGGCCGAGGAGCTGCCGTTCGCGGACGGCTCGTACGACCTCGTGGCCGCGATCGAGGTCCTCGAGCACGTCCCCGATCCCGAGCGCACGCTCGCCGAGATGGCCCGCGTCGCGGCGCGGCACGTGCTGATCTCGGTTCCGCGCGAGCCGCTGTGGCGGGCGCTGAACATCGCTCGGGGCGCGTACGTGCGCAACCTCGGCAACACCCCCGGTCACCTGAATCACTGGTCGAAACGGAGCTTCGTCGAGATGGCCGGCCGTCACGGAGAGGTGATCGAAGCCCGCTCGCCGTTCCCGTGGACGATGCTGCTCGTGCGGATCGGCTGATGGCGAGCGCAAGGCAGTCCGAGGCCGCGAGCACGGTTTCCGCACCGCCGGCCGAGCCGGCGCGCGACGGCGGCGATCAGAGCCCTGACCAGCCCTCCTACGCGTCGGGCGCGCGAATCCTCTCGATCGGGATCGCCTCGACCGGCATCTTCACGTTCCTCTACCTCGCCGTCGCCAGCCGCACGCTCGACCCGGCCTCCTACAGCCGGATCTCGCTGTGCTGGGCGATCATGTTCGTGATCCTGTCAGTGATCTACCGGCCGATCGAGCAGCTGCTCTCGCGGATGATCGCCGACCGCCGCGCACGCGGCCTGCACGGCCATCCCCTCCGGATCCCGGCCCTGATCCAGTTCAGCTTCGCGATCCTGTTCTTGATCGTCGCGCTCGCGATGCGGTCCGAGATCGAACAGGGGATCTTCGACGGCTCGAGCGCGCTCTACTGGATCCTCGTGATCGGGGTACTCGCGTACGCCGCGAGCTACTTCGCGCGCGGCTGGCTCGCCGGCCACCAGCGCTTCGCCCTGTACGGCGGCCTCGTGTTCCTCGAGTCGACCTCGCGCTTCATGTTCGCGCTGGCCGTCGCGGTCGGCATCGCGTCCGGACAGGCGGCGGTCGGGCTGGGGATGGCGGTGGCGCCGTTCGCGTCGCTGTGCGTGATCCCGTTCGCGTTCTCGCACCTGCGGGTGCAGGCGCCGGCCGGCGTCCCGGTCGCAGACGCGGCCCGCGAGGGACCAGCCCACGCGGAGATCGAGCAGGCCGCGACCGACCTCAGCTTCAAACGCGGAACCGGGTTCGCGGTCTCGGTCGTCGGGATCATGCTCGCCGAGCAGACGCTGATGAACGCCGGCGTCCTGATCGTCGCCGCGAACGCCGGAAGCAAGGCGGGTCTGACCGTCGGCATCACTGGGTTCGTGTTCAACGTGCTGTTGATCGTCCGGGCGCCGCTCCAGCTGTTCCAGGCGATCCAGACGTCGATCCTCCCCCACCTTGCGAGCCTCGAGGTGCGCGAGTCGGCCGACGAGTTCCATCGCGCGATCCGCACGACGATCACCGTGATCGCCGCCTTCGCCGGCGCCGTGGCGATCGGGCTGCTCGCGATCGGCCCGTTCGTGATGACCGCCCTGCTCGGCGACAAGGGCTTCCACTACGGACGCATCGGACTCGCGGTCGTCGGCCTCGGCATGGGCCTCCACCTCACCGCGGGCACGCTCAACCAGGCCGCGCTGGCCAGGGGCCGCGCCCCTCTCGCCGCGATCGCCTGGCTGTCCTCGGCGGCGCTGTTCGTCGCTTTCATGCTGTCGGACGCGATCGGCAACGAGGTCACGCGCGTCGAGGTCTCCTACTTCACGGCTGCGCTGATCCTTTGCGGCCTGCTCTGGGCGATCTACCGCCGGGGCGCGGCGCCCGCAAACGACCTGGTGTCAGGCCGCCGGTAGGCGCGCCCTCAACCGCTGTTGAGGCTCTTGCACGCGGCCTGCTTGGCCGCCGCCTGCTCGAGATCGGGGTTGCTCAGACCACTCGAGTCGATCCTGCCGAGCGATCCGCGAACGCTCGCGCCGAGCGCCTGAGCGGCGGTCCTGAACGACGTCGGCGAGTCGGTCGGCAGCGAGTTCGACTTGGTCACCGCCAAGCGCATCGCGTCGCGCAACTCGGTGAACGCCTTCACGATCGTCCCCGCCACCGCCTTCCCGTTCGAGATATCCGGGGTCCCGGCGGACTGGATGCGATTCAGCGCGTGGTCCGAGTCCTGCTCGATGGCCGTCAGGAAGACCCGGAGCGTCTTCTTGGCCTGGGTCGCGTTCGGCGCCGCGGAGTTGTTGAGCGCGCTCGAGCGCGTCACGACGTCCTTTTCGAGCGGCGAGATCGCCGAGCAGACCGTGCTCACGTACGTGCTCGCGCTGACCTTGGAGGAGTCGCTCGAGCCGCCGCAGCCCGCGCACAGCGCCACGACGAGCACGGTCGCCAGCGCCGAGGGGAGACTCCCGAACCGCATCGCGGTGAGGCTAGCGGTGGATCGGATCCGGTGCCCGCGAGCCCCCCGCTCACGCGGCGCCGGCAGCGCCGGCGGCGGCGGCGATCGTGGCGTACGCGGCGGCCGGATCGGCCGAGCCGAACACCGCCGAGCCCGTCACGAGCAGGTTCGCGCCGGCCTCGACGCACGGCCCCGCGGTGGTCTCGTGGACGCCTCCGTCGACCTCGAGCGCCACGCGATCGGGGAGCGCGCGGCGCATCCTCGCGAGCTTGTCGAGCGACCACGGGATGAACTGCTGATTGCCCCACCCCGGGTTGACGCTCATGCACAGGGCCATGTCGAGCAGCTCGTGCGCGATCTCGTCGAGGCTGCCGGCCGGGGTACCCGGATTGATCGCCGCGCCGGCGGCGCAGCCCGCCTCGCGGATCGCGTCGAGCGTGTAGTGGAGGTGCGGCGTCGCCTCGACGTGGATCGTGATGCTGTCGGCCCCGGCGCGAGCGATCTCGCCCACGAGGCGCTCGGGACGCTCGACCATCAGATGCACGTCGAGGATCCCGCCGGCGCCGTGGACCCGCTCGGCGATCGCGTCGACGATCAGCGCGCCGAACGTGATCGGAGGCACGAAGTGGCCGTCCATCACGTCGACGTGGATGACCCTGGCGCCGGCATCGAGAACCACCTGCACCTGATCGCCGAGGCGGGCGAAGTCGGCCGAGAGGATCGACGGCGCGATCCGGCGCTCCCGCAGCAGCCGCAGGGTCGCGTCCGCAGGCTCGTGCGTCTCTACGGCCATCGGTCAGACCGCCCGCAGCATGCTGCCGTGGCAGTGGTTGCACGCGACGACGGCCGTGCTCGACATCCGCACAATCGTCGAATGCTCCCCACAATTCGGGCACACCGAGACGAGCTCGTAGCGCTGGAGGCAATAGACGCATCGGTAGCGCCCGGGTGCCGCGGTCGGACGGAGCCAAGGCTCTCCGCATCCCGGGCACTCCGGACCGAGCTTGGCCATCGGATCGGTCACGGTAGCCACACAGGTTAACGGGCGGCTCGGGCGGCTCAATCGGGGTGACTCGCTAGCCCCGGCGGAGCCGGGCGATGAAGAATCCGTCGGTCCCGTCGCGGTGGGGCATCAGCTGGACCTGCTCGTCGAGCGAGAAGGCGCCGTGCGCGCGCAGGAACGCGTCGACGACGTCCCGCCCCTCGGCGCGGGAGATCGTGCAGACCGCGTACACGATCGCACCGCCCGGCTCCAGCGCCGACGCGCCGGCGCCGAGGATCCGGCCCTGGAGCGCGGCGAGCTCGGCGATCGCCTCGGGCCGGCGGCGCCAGCGCAGGTCGGGCCGCGACTGAAGCGTCCCCAGCCCGCTGCACGGCGGGTCGACCAGGATGCGGTCGAAGCGCCCCTCGGCTCGGGGGATCGCGGCGTCGCCGACCTCGACGCGCACGCATGACGCGCGCATCCGGGCACACGTTCGCTCGAGCGCCCCGGCCCTGCCGGGGTGCCGCTCGACGGCCACTACCTCTCCCCGGTCCTCGATCAGCGCGGCGAGATGCGTGGTCTTGCCGCCCGGGGCCGCGCACAGGTCGAGCACCCTGTGGCCGGGCGCCGGATCGAGCATCCGCGCGACCAACATCGAGGCCCGTGACTGGGGCTGGATCGCGCCGCGCGCCCATAGCTCGGACCCCTCCGCGTCGAATGGGCCGTCGAGCACAAGCCCCTCGGGGAGGCCAGGCGCGGGGCGGCTCGCCACCGGGAGCGCCGCCGCGACTTCAGCGACCCCGGAAACCAGCGAGTTGACGCGCAACGCGGACTCCGCCGGGTCGTTGATCACGCGCAGCAGCGCCCGCGCCTCCTCGGCGCCCAGCTCGTCCCACCACTGGCTGGCCAGCCAGCCAGGCACGGAGTGGAGCAGTGCCGCCCCCTCGGGTGACTCGTCCTCGAGCCGAGCGAGGATGCCCGGTCCCTCCCGCGCCCCCCGGCGCAGGACCGCGTTGACCAGCCCGGTGGCGCGCGGGCTCGAGCGCTTGGCCAGCTCGACGGCCTCGTTCACCGCCGCGTGCTCCGAGGCTCCCCCCATGAACAGCAGCTCGTACAGCCCGAGCCGGAGCACCGCCAGCACCGGCGGGTCCAGGCGCGCGAGCGGGCGGCCGGTCAGCTGAGCGGCCACGTGGTCGAGCGTCCCCCGGCGCTGGACCGTGCCGTAGCTGAGCGCCATCGCCAGCGCGCGATCGCGCGGCTGAAGGACGGACGCCTCGGCCGCGAACGCCCGGTCGGCGTAGGCGCGCTGCTCGAACGTGCGCCGGACGACGCGGAGCGCGCACGCGCGCGCCGGCGACACGAGGCTCGGGCTGTTCGTCGCCGGCACCGCTATCTTCTGCGGCCGCGCAGGTAGTCCTCGCCGCTCATCGCCCGCCCGCCGGGCGGCTGCACCTCGAGCAGCTCGAGCGCGCCCTCGGCGCACCCGAGCACCGGAACGGCGCCATCGAACAGAACCCGTCCCGGGGGCGGCCCGTCGGCGGTCGCGACCCGCGCCGCCCTCACGCCGAGCCGCGATCCGTCGTCGAGACGCACGTGGGCACCGATGTGCGGCGTGAGCGCGCGCACGACCCGTTCGAGCTCCACCGCCGGCCGCGACGGGTCGAGCTCGCGGTCCTCGGCCGTGATCTTGTGGGCATACGTGGCGAGCGCGTCGTCCTGCGGGGCGCACGGCGGCTGACGATCGAGCGTCCGGACGAGCAGGTCGCCGCCGAGCGCGGCGAGGCGCGGGGCGAGGGTGCCATATGAGTCGCCGGGACGGATCGGCTCGGTGGCCTGGGCGCAGACGGGCCCGGCGTCCAGCGCCTGCACCAGCTCCATGATCGACAGCCCGGTAACCTCGTCGCCGGCCATGATCGCGCGCTCGACGGGGGCGGCACCGCGCCACCGGGGCAGGAGCGACGGGTGCACGTTGAGCATCGGGTAGCGGGACAGCAGCGGCTCGGCGATCAGCGCGCCGAACGCGCACACGCACACCGCCTCGGGGCCGGCGGCCGCGACCGTCTCCAGAGCGCTTTCGTCGTTGACCGACGCCGGCTGGTTGAGCGTGATGCCGAGCTCGCGCGCGGTGTCGGCGACCGGCGGCGAGGCCACCTTGCGACCGCGGCCGCGCCGCCGGTCCGGACGGGTGACGACAAGCGCCGGGCGGTGCGGAGAGTCAGCCAGCCGGCGCAGTACCGTGGCCGCGAATTCCGAGGTGCCGAGATAGACGGTTCGCACGCGCCGGCTCAGCGCTCTCGGCCACCGGATGAGCTACGCAGCCTGCTGCGCCTCGCGCAGGGTGCGCATCGCCTCCTTGCGCTGATCGCGCGAGGTCCGGTCCAGGATCAGCACGCCGTCGAGGTGGTCGATCTCGTGCTGGATCACGCGGGCCTCGAGCCCGGAGGCCTCGATCAGGATCGGCTCGCCGTTCTCATCCAGAGCGCGGACCCGCACGTGGACCGGCCGGTCGACCTCTACCAGCACGCCCGGAAGGCTGAGGCAACCCTCCTCCATCGACTCGGTGTCGCGACCGGACCATTCGACCTCGGGATTGATCAGCGCCGCAAGCGGGGCGTCGTGAGCGATCCGGTAGACGAGCAGGCGATGCACGACGCCGACCTGGGTGGCGGCGAGGCCCACGCCGATCGCGTCGTCCATCAGGCGGCCCATGCGCTCGACCTCCTCCCGAAGCTCGTCGTCGAACCGCTCGATCGGGCGCGCCCGCGTGCGCAGCACGGGGTCGCCGAACTGGCGGATCTGGGCCAGCGCCGCTGCCCGCCGGGCCACGGTCTCGGGATCGAGCTCTCGCTCCTTGGCTTCGGGCTCGACGCCGGCCTCGGGCTCGGGCTCCAGCGCCGTCTCGGTCGTCGAATCAGCCACAAGATGAGCTTACTTACTGCGGATCGACGTCGACGCTCACGTTCACTCCCCGCTTGACCGCGTCGCCCGCGCACTCGTCGACGGCGGCGCCGACGACGCGCACCGCGGCCTGGCGGGCCGCACACTTGATCACGAGCTGGCTCCGCGACCGGCCTCGGAGCCTGAACAGCGGCGCCGGCCCGAGCACGGTCTCGCCACCGCGCGCGATCAGGCCGTGCATGCGGGTCGCGAGCGCGAGCGCGTCCGGCGCCGCGGGAGCGGAGCAGACGACGCGGATCAACGACCCGAACGGCGGGTATCCGAGCGCGCGCCGGCGCGCCAGTTCGGCCTCGAGGAATCCGTCGGAGTCGTGGCGGGCGGCGAGCGCGATCGAGCTCGCGGACGGGGCCAGCGTCTGGACGAGGACCCGGGCGGGCGGGCGGGCGGGCAGGGCCGAATCCTCGCCGCGCCCGACCCGCCCGGCGAGCTGCGTAACCAAGGCGAATGTCCGCTCCTCGGCGCGGAAGTCCGGGAACCGGAGCGTCTGGTCGGCGTCGAGCACGACGCCGAGGGCGACGTCGGCGAAATCGTGCCCCTTGGCGACCATCTGGGTTCCGACGAGCACGCCGGCGTCGGCGGCCTCGAACGCCGCCAGCGTCGCGGCCAGGCGGTTCTTGCCGGCGGCGGCGTCGGCGTCGAGCCGGAACACCGGGAGATCTGCGCCGAACGCGTCGCGCAACTCGTGCTCGACGCTCTCGGTCCCCGCTCCGTGGCGCGCGACGGCGACCGAGCCGCACTCCTCGCACCGGCTCGGGACCCGGCGCCGGTGCCCGCAGTGATGACACGCGAGCAGGCCCCGCCCCCGGTGCAGGACGAGCGCGACCTCGCAGTTCGGGCACATCCACACGTGCCCGCACCCGCGGCAGGAGAGAAAGTTCGACCAGCCGCGCCGGTTGAGCAGGACGATCGCCTTGCCGCCGGCGCCGCGCACGTCGGCGAGCGCCATCCGCGTCCGCGGATGGAGCGGATGATGCACGCCGCCCATGTCGAGCACCTCGACCGCCGGCAGCGCGCGGTGGTCGACGCGGCTGCGGAGCCGCAGGCGGCGAAGCGTCGTGACGCTCTCCGGCCGGGGGGTCGCGCTGCCGGCGAGCACGATCGCCTCGTGCTGGCCGGCCCTGCGGATCGCGACCGAGCGGGCGTCGTAGCGCGGGTCGCCCTCGTGCTTGTAGGAGCCGTCGTGCTCCTCGTCGACGACGATCAGGCCGATGTCCGCCAGCGGGGCGAACACGGCCGATCGCGGGCCCACGCAGACGCGCGCCTCCCCCGAGCGCAGCCGGTGCCACTCGTCGTGCCGCTCGCCCTGGCCGAGCCCGGAATGGAGCACGGCCACGACGTCGCCGAACCGCGCCTGGAAGCGCCCCACCGTCTGCGGCGTGAGCGCGATCTCCGGCACGAGCACGATCGCGCCGCGCCCGGCGGCGAGCGTCTCCTGGACCGCCCGCAGGTACACCTCGGTCTTGCCCGAGCCGGTGACGCCGTGGAGCAGGAACCGCGCATCCGAGCCGCCGGTCTTCAGCGCCTCGAGCACTGCGGCGAGCGCGTCGCGCTGCTCTTCTGTGAGCGCCGGCGGGGCGTCGAGCCGCCGTCCGATCGCCACCGAGGCCGGGCGCCGCGCCCGCGTCGAGGAGGTGAGCCGCGCGAGCCCGCGCCCCTCGAGCCTGCGGAGCGTGTCGGTCCCGACCGCAGCCGCGACCGAGGGACCGTCGCGCTCGAGGGCCTGCAGCACTGCCCGCTGCCGGTCGGTCAGGCGAGTGCCGTCGCGGAGCGCCTGCGCCCCCGCGTCGGTCAGCTCGGCCACCAGCACCCGCTTGCGCCGCGCCCCGCCCGCGAGGCCGGGGGGCAGCACGAGCGACAGCGCCCTTGCGCGCGTCGAGCAGTACTGCTCGGCGATCCATCCGGCCAGCTCGACCAGATCCGCGGGCACGCCCGGCGGAAGCACGGCGTCAGGCTCGGCCAGCCGGTCGGGCGCGAGCTCGGACTCGGTCGCGAGCTCGAGCACCACGCCCAGCGTCGTTCGATGGCCGAACGGGACGCGCAGGAGCGATCCCACGCGGACGTCCGACTGATCGGCGCGCAGCCGGTAGTCGAACGGCCCCCGGACCGCCCGCGTGAGCGTCAGGGGCTCGACGCGGGCGATACGTTGCGGGCTGCTTGGGCGTGCGTGCATGGAGGCACCGGAGGGTAGAGTCAGGCCAGGATGACGGCCGATCATCCCGCCCACGACATCGCCGGCGCCCCCGCGGTACCGGCGTTCGTGATCGGGAGCCGAGACACACCCGACAGGTAGGCTGCGTGCCGGTGAATCCAGAGCCCGGGGAGCAGGTCTTCTTCCACGGCCACCCGTCGTGGCGGTCGATGCTCGCGTTCTACGTCAGAGGGCTGCTCGGCGCAATCGTGGCGGGCGTGATCGCCGGCCTGGTCACGAGGATCGCGAACGGCGGCGTGCGGGCCGGCTGGGTGACCGCCGCGGTGCTCGTGATATTCGTGATCGTGCTGGTCTGGGGGCTGATCAGGCGGATCAGCACGACCTATTCGATCACGAACCGGCGCCTGACGATCAGGTCGGGGCTGCTGTCGCGGGAGATGCACGAGACCCGGCTCGAACGCGTCCAGAACGTCAACTCGCGCCAGCACGTGCTCGAGCGAATCCTGGGCGTCGGCACCGTCGACTTCGACACGGCCGGAAGCGCCGAGTACGACTTCTCGTTCCGCGGGGTCGCCGATCCGGGGCAGATCGTCCGAACGGTCGACAGGGCGCTGCATGAGCTTCGCCTGACCCACCCCCAGGTGTGACCACGGCCGGCGGGGCCAGAATCGCGGCCGGCCAGGTGCTAACCGGGGCCGGCTAGGGGCGAACCGGGGCCGGCTAGGGGGGCGAACCGGGGCCGGCTAGGGGCGAACCGGGGCCGGCTAGGGGCGAACCGGGGCCGGCTAGGGGGGCGAACCGGGGCCGGCTAGGGGGGCGAACCGGGGCCGGCTAGGGGGGCGAACCGGGGCCGGCTAGGGGGGCGAACCGGGGCCGGCTAGGGGCGAACCACGGCCGGGTCGAGCCCGGCGGCCGCGCGGAGCACGGCCGCCTTATCGGTCCGCTCCCACGTGAAATCGTTGTCGTCACGGCCGAAATGACCGTACGCCGCGGTCTTCTGATAGATCGGCCGGTGCAGCCGCAGGTACTGCCGGAACGCCCCCGGCCGCAGATCGAAATGCTCCCCGATCAACTCGAGGATCCGCGAGCGGCCGATCTTCTCGGTGCCGAACGTCTCCACCATCACCGACACCGGATGCGCGACCCCGATCGCGTACGCGACCTGGACCTCCAACCGGTCCGCGAGTCCCGCGGCCACCAGGTTCTTGGCGACGTACCTCGCCGCGTACGCCGCCGAGCGGTCGACCTTCGACGGGTCCTTGCCGCTGAACGCGCCGCCGCCGTGCCGGGCCATGCCGCCGTAGGTGTCGACGATGATCTTGCGGCCGGTCAGCCCGCAATCGCCCATCGGCCCGCCGATCACGAACCGGCCCGTCGGATTCACCAGCAGCGACTTGCGCAGCTTGCGCGCGTCGTACAGCTCCTCCGGCATGACCGGTTCGACGACGTGCTCCCACAGGTCATCCGCCAGCAGCGACTCAGCGCCGTCGCGGTGCTGACTGGAGATCAGCACCCTCTCGACCTCCGCCGGACGCCCATCGACATACCGGACGGTCACCTGCGTCTTCCCGTCCGGACGCAGATACGGAACGATCTCCGCCCGCCGCACATCCGCCAGCCGCTTCGCCAACCGATGCGCGAGCGAGATCGGCATCGGCATCAGCTCCTCGGTCTCGTTGCTCGCGTACCCGAACATCATCCCCTGATCGCCCGCGCCGGCGAGGTCGAGCTCGTCGTCGTCGCCAGGATCGACCCGCGACTCCCACGCACGGTCGACGCCCTGCGCGATGTCCGGCGACTGCTTGTCGATCGCGTTGATCACCGCACACGTCTTGTAGTCGAACCCGTACTCGGCGTTCGTGTAGCCGATCCGCCTGATCGTCTCCCGCGCCACCTCGGGGATGTCCACGTAGGTCGTGGTCGTGATCTCGCCCGATACGACTACCAGCCCGGTGTTCACCAGCGTCTCGCACGCGACGCGGCCGACCGGATCGTCGCGCAGCACCGCATCCAGCACGGCGTCCGAGATCTGATCCGCAACCTTGTCCGGGTGACCCTCGGTCACCGATTCGGACGTGAACAGGTACTCGTTGTCGGAAAGCGTCTTCATGGGATCTCGAGGTGTAGCTCCGTGCTGAGGAGCTGGCTGAAGTCGCTATAGAGTAGCGACGACACCGGTGCGCAAACCGGGCAAGCCCGCGCTGTCGATCGCAGCCGTCGGGACGTCCAGGACGTCAGGACGTCTAGGACGTCTAGGACGTCTAGGACGTCAGACGGCCGGGGCGGCGGCTGGCGCCCCGGCGCTCGTTGCGCTCGACGAAGTCGATGATCGCCGGAACCCCCTCGAGGTGGTAGCGGTCGCGCAGCCGGTTCTCGATGAAGTATGCGTAGTCGCGGGTCACCCTTGCCCGCGAGTTGACCTGGATCGAGAAGCGCGGAGGCCGCTCGCTCGTCTGGCTCATGAACAAGAGCCGGAGCCGGTGCCCGCTGTTCCGGGGCCCTCCCGCGGGCGGCTGGCGGGTCGCGACGACGTCGGACAGGAACCGGTTCAGCTGCGGGGTCGGGATCCGGCCGGCGCTCCGGTCGGCCAGCGCGATCGCCTCGACCAGCAGGCGTTCGACGTTCCGCCCGGTCTTCGCGCTCGCGGTCAGCACGCGCGGGCGCAGGCGCAGCTTCCGGTGCGCCCGCGCACGCTCGTACTGGAGGTCGATCTCGCCGGCGATGTCCCACTTGTTCAGGACGAGCGCGGTCGCGCACCCGCTGCGCATGGCGAGCTCGGCGACCCGCAGATCCTGGGCAGTGATGCCGTCGGTCGCGTCGCATACGACCAGCGCCACGGCGGCGCGCTCGGCCGCACGCCGCGAGCGCAACGACGTGTAGTACTCGAGCGACTCGCCCACCTTGGCCTGGCGGCGCAGGCCGGCGGTGTCGATCAGGACGAGCGAGCGCCCCTCGAACGTGATCGGCAGGTCGATCGCGTCGCGCGTGGTCCCGGCGACGGGCGAGACGATCACGCGCTGACCGCCGGCGAAGCGATTCACGAGCGAGGACTTCCCCACATTCGGCCGCCCGATCACCGCAAGCCGCACGGGAACGTCCTCGGCGGCGTCGCTCTCCGGCTGGTCCGCGGGGCCCGCCTCGACGATCCGGTCGAGCAGGTCCCCCGTCCCGAGCCCCTGCGCGGCGGAGACCGCGACCGGCTCGCCGAGGCCGAGCGCGTAGAACTCCGCGGCGAGCGGGATGTCGCGCGCCGAGTCGACCTTGTTGGCGGCGACGACCACGGGCAGCGAGCCGCGCCTGAGTAGATCCCCGATCTCGTGGTCCCCGGGCCGCAGCCCGGCGCGCGCGTCGACGACGAGCACCGCGACGTCGGCATCGGCGAGCGCGGCGCGCACCTGCTCGTGCACGGCACCGGCGAGCTCGGCGCGGTCGTCGAGGTCGACGCCGCCGGTGTCGATCAAGGTCAGCTTGCGGCCGTTCCAATCCGTGGGCAGCTCCTTGCGGTCGCGGGTCACGCCGGGGCGCTCGTGCACGACCGCCTCCCGCGACTCGGTGAGGCGGTTGACGAGCGAGGACTTGCCGACGTTCGGATACCCGACGATTGCGACCTTCATGGCGGAACGAGCGTAGCTTGCGCCTCAGGTCCGCCAGTCAGCCGCCATCACAAGCGCGACGACCCGATCGACCACCTCGGCCAGCGACATGCCGGTCGTGTCGAGCAATACCGCACCCGGGGCGGGCGCGAGCGGCGAGTGCTCGCGGGTCTCGTCGCGTTGGTCGCGGATCGCCTGCTCGGCCAGGACCGTGGCCGCGTCGGCCCCGAGCTCGGCGGCGCGCCGGCGGGCCCGCTCGACGGGGTCCGCGGTCAGGAACACCTTGAGCTCGGCGTTCGGCGCCACCACGCTCCCGATGTCGCGGCCCTCGGCCACCCAGTCGCCATGGGTCAGCAGGCGGCGCTGCTCGGCGACGATCGCCTCGCGCACCGCGGGGTCCGCCGCAACCCGCGACGCGGCCTCGGATACCGCCGGGGTGCGGATCTCGTCGGTGACGTCGCGGCCGTCGAGCAGGATCCGCTCGCCAGGCTCGATCGCCAGCGACGACGCGATCGCCGCCGCCGGCACGCGCCGTTCGGTCGCGGCCAGCGCCACCGAGCGGTACATCGCGCCGGTGTCCAGGTAGATGAAGCCGAGCGCGTCGGCGACCGCGCGCGCGACCGTCGACTTGCCGGCGCCGGCCGGGCCGTCGATCGCGACCACGGTCACGAGCTCAGCCCCGCCACGTCCTGCGCGAACCGTGGATAGGACACCTCGGCGGCCTCCATGCCGATGACCTCGACCCCCTCCTCCGACGCCAGCCCCGCGACCGCGCCGAGCATTGCCAGGCGGTGGTCGCCGTGGGCGTCCAGGCGCCCGCCCCGGAGCCGGCCGGTGCCGGTCACGACGAAGCCGTCCGGGAGCGCCTCGATCTCCGCGCCCAGCCCGCGCAGCCCGTCCACCACGGTGGCGATCCGGTCTGATTCCTTGACCCGCAGCTCCGCGGCGCCGCGGACGAGCGTGTCGCCCTCGGCGAAGCAGCCGAGCAGCGCCACCAGCGGCAGCTCGTCGATCGTGAGCGGCACCTCCTCGGCTTGCACCGTGGTCCCCACGATCGGTGCGTTGCGCACGTCGACATCCGCGACCGGCTCGCGCGAGTCGAACGTGCCCGGGGCCTCGAGGTCGGCGAGCACGATCGCGCCCATCCGCTCGAGGATTCGCAGGAACCCGGCGCGGGTCCAGTTGACGCCGACGCGCTCGAGAACGAGACGCGAGTCGCGCACGAGCACCCCGGCCGCGATCAGGAACGCCGCCGAAGACGGGTCGCCGGGAACCTCGACGAGCCCGAGCTCCAGCTCGTCCGTGTTGCCCACGGTCGTTCGGAACCCGCTGCCCGCGACGTCGCGCTCGCGCACGATCGGGGCGCCCGCCGCGGCCAGCAGCCGTTCCGTATGGTCTCGGCTCGGCACGGGCTCGACCACGGTCGTCGCGTCGGTGACCAGCCCGGCCAGCAGCACGCATGACTTGACCTGGGCGCTCGCGACCGGAAGCTCGTAGACGATCCCGGTGAGCGGCGCGCCGTGGACCGTGAACGGGGGGAACCTACCCTCGCGAGCATCGATCCGCGCACCCATCAGCGACAGCGGCTCGGCGATCCGGTCGACCGGCCGGCGGCGGATCGACTCATCCCCGGTGAGCTCAAAGCTCGAGCCCTGCTGGAAGGACAGCCAGCCCGGGAGCAGCCGCAGCAGCGTTCCGGCGTTGCCGACATCGATCGGCTCGCCCGGCGCGATCGCATTGCGAAGCCCGCATCCGCGGATGAGCAGCTCGTCGGCGCGCCGCTCGACGATCGCTCCGAGCTGCTGAACCGCCGCAAGCGTCGAGTTCGTGTCGGCGGCGTCGAGGTAGTTGCGGATCCTCACCGGCTCGGACGCCATCGCGCCGATCAGCGCAGCCCTGTGGGAGATCGACTTGTCCGCGGGCACGGTGACGCGGCCTCGGAGCGGCCCGGACGGGTCGAAGCGCGCGTTCATGCCCGCGCCACCGGGAATCCGAGCTTGCCGACGAGGTCCTCGGTGCGGCGCGCCTCCTCCTCGCCGGCGATCCACAACGCGACGACGCCCTCGCTCATGTCGGGCGCCGGATACAGCGCCATGTCGGTGATGTTGACCCCGGCCCGCCCGAGCTCGAGCGCGAGCTGCGCGATCACGCCCGGCCGGTTCGGGACCGACGCGCGCAGCTCGAACAGTGGGCCGCCCGCGAGCTGCGCCTCGAGCAGCCGGCGCCGGTCGTCCGCGGCGCCGTCGTTCCAGTCTGCGATCCGCGTCGCGTCGGCGGCGGCGAGCGCGTCCCGCACCGCGGTCAGGCGCGCGATCGTGTCGTCGATCCGCGCCGCCAGCGCGTCGCGGTTGGAGATGTATATGTCGGTCCAGATCGCGCTCGGCGCCCCGGCCACGCGGGTCGCGTCGCGAAAGCTCGGGCCGGTCGCCGGCAGTCGCTCGGGTGGGTGGGGTGCGCGCGGTGGGTGGGGATCCAATTCAAGCGTGCGGGCGGCCTGGGACACGAGCACGTTCGCGAGCACGTGCGGCAGGTGCGAGACCGTGGCCAGGATCGTGTCGTGAGTCTCCGGGTCGATCGCGGTCGGACGGGCGCCGAGCCCGTAGAGCAGGCGGTGCAGTCGCTCGTACAGGATCCCCGACGTGGTCGAGGTCGGCGTCAGGTACCAGGTGGCGCCGTCGAACAGGTCCGCGCGCGCGTGCCTGACGCCCGAGGTCTCGGCGCCGGCGAGCGGATGGCCGCCGACGAATCGGGATTCCCGCCCACCCGATTCCCGCCGACCCCCCTCGATCGCGGCGACGATCGAGCGCTTGGTCGAGCCTACGTCGGAGACCACGCACCCCTCCGGCGCGGCCGCCAGCGCGGCCGCGGTCACCTCGGGCAGGGCTCCCACCGGGGCCGCGACGAACACCGCCTCGGCATCGCTCACCGCGTCGGCGATGCTGTTCCAGCCGCGATCGATCGCGCCGCGCTCGCGCGCCAGCTCGAGGGCCTCGCCGCTCGGGTCATAGCCCGCGACCGTGGCGTCGAGTCGCTCGCGCGCGGCGAGCCCGATCGAGCCTCCGATCAGCCCGACGCCGATGAGCGCGATCCTCAAAGGGTCCTAGACGGCGGCGAGCGCCTTCCCCGCGACCGCCGCGGCGGCCTGCACGCGCTCCACGTAGTCGGCGAAGTCGTCCGCCACCAGCTGCTGCGGGCCGTCGCAGATCGCCGTCTCCGGGTGCGAGTGCACCTCGACGATGATGCCGTCGGCGCCGACCGCGGCCGCCGCCAGCGAGAGCGGCAGCACGAGGTCGCGCCGTCCGGCGGCATGGCTCGGATCGACGATCACCGGCAGGTGGGTGAGCTCCTTGAGCACCGGGACCGCCATCAGGTCGAGCGTAAACCGGTAGGCGGTCTCGAACGTCCGGATCCCGCGCTCGCACAGCATCACGGCCTCGTTCCCCTCCTTGAGGACGTACTCCGCCGCCATCAGCAGCTCCTCGAGCGTCGAGGAGAAGCCGCGCTTGAGCAGCACCGGGCAACCCGAGCGCCCGACCTCGGCCAGCAGCGTGTAGTTCTGCATGTTGCGCGCGCCGATCTGGATCACGTCGGCCACCTCGAGCACCTGCTCGAGGTCGCGCTGGTCCATCAGCTCGGTGACGATCGGCAGCCCGGTCTCGGCCTTGGCCTCGGCGAGCAGCCGCAGCCCCTCCTGGCCGAGGCCCTGGAAGGCGTACGGCGAGGTGCGGGGCTTGTACGCACCGCCGCGGAACAGCGTGCCGCCGGCGTCGCGGACCGCGCGCGCGGTCTCGAGCGTCTGCTCGCGGGACTCGACCGTGCACGGTCCGGCGATCATCGCGAAGCTCGACCCGCCGACCTTTCGCCCGGCGATGTCGAGCACGGTTCGCTCGCCGTGCTTGAACTGGGTCGAGGAGAGCTTGTACGGCTTGGAGATCGGAACCACCCGATCGACGCCCGGCGCCCCCTCGAGCTCGAGCCGCGCCACGTGCTCGCGGTCGCCGATCGCGCCGATCACGGTGAGCTCGTCGCCTCGGCTGAGGTGGGCGCGCGCGCCGACGCTCTGCACCCGGTCGATGACGGCCTGCACCTCCTGCTCGGTGGCCGTCGGTTTCATCACGATCATCATCTGTCGGTCCTCTCTGGTGCCTGGGAACTGTACGAAAGCGGGCGGAACGGGTTTCACCCGACCGGGGGGTTTTTCGGCGCTCGGCCTTTCATGGGCCCGGCTGCGCGGGCGGCGTCGAGAGCAGGCCGAACGCCTAGCTAAATCGCCAGGCGTAGGTGCAGCCGCGGTAATTGGAGGTGCGGCTGCAGTCGCTCATCGTGGCGTGTTGTATCAGACGACCGCCGCATCGCCAAGGCGTGGTCGATCTTGCCCCACTGTGGGGCCTTATCGACCAAGCACCTGGGCGAGCGCGTCGGCGAACCGCTCGTTCTCGGCGGCGGTGCCCACCGTGACGCGCAGGGAGCCGTCACGCCCGAGGGCACCGCCGGCGCGCACCAGCACCCCCCGCTCGCGCAGTCCCGCGACCACGTCGGCCTCCTCCACCGGCTCCGGCAGGTGCAGCCAGATGAAGTTCGCGTCCGACTGCGCCACCCACAGCCCGAGCGCCCGCGAGCGGTCCTCGAGCTCGAGCCGGCCCGCGATCGTCTCGGTGACGCGCTGCTCGACCTTGTCCTGGTGCTTGAGCGCCTCGACGGCGGCCGCCTGCGCGGCGGTGTTCAGATAGAACGGCTGGCGGACCTGGTCGACCGCGGTCCGGAAGTCCTCGGCGCCGCACAGGGCGTACCCGACGCGGAGCCCCGCCAGCCCGTAGACCTTCGAGAACGTCCGCAGCAGCACGAGGTTCGGATGCTTGCGCAGCAGCTCGAGCGAGGCGTACGTGTCGCCGAGGGTCAGCGCGAACTCGCAGTAGGCCTCGTCGAGGATCACCGCCACGTGCCCCGGGATCCGCCCCAGGAACGCCTCGATCTCGTCGAGGCCGATCGCGGTCGAGGTCGGATTGTTGGGGTTGCAGATCAGCACGAGCCGCGTCGCCACCGTCACCTCGGTGGCAATCGCGTCGAGGTCGTGGCGGTCCTCGTCGTCGAGCGGAACCTGGATCGCGCGGGCGCCCGACGCGGCGGCGAGATGCGGGTACACGCTGAACGCGGGCCACGCGTAGACGACCTCGGCCCCGGGCTCGAGCAGCGCCTCGCCGGCGGCGAGCAGGATGTCGCAGGACCCGTTCCCGAGCGCGATCCGCTGGGGCGGGATCCCGTACCGGTCCGCCAGCGCGCGGCGCAGCGGCTCGTATGAGGGATCCGGATAGCGGTTCGCTCCACCGAGCACGCGCGCGGCCGCCTCCGCCACCTCCGGCAGCGGCGCGAAGAACGACTCGTTCGAGGCCAGCATCGCGACGTCGGCCCCGAGGTCGTAGCCCGCGGCCAGCGGGTAGACGGGGATCCGGCGGGTGCGCTCGGCGAATTCGATCGGCATCGGCGGTGCCTAGGGTACTTACTGGCCTCCCTGGGGTCGGCATCCAGCCGGATGACTCCCGACCGGCCCGGTCTTGGCGAGGCTGGATGCCGAGCGGGCCGAGTCGGGAGACCGCGCGGGCCCGTCCGGACCATGAGGTCGCCAGGGCCGCCCGCTCGCCTCAGCTGCGTAGGTGCGTGTCCCACTCGGGTGACTCGCGTGCGATGCAGCGGCCAAACCACGCAGCACGGGCAGCGCGGTCACCCGATGCGGACACGCACCGGAGCTACTGAGCGGACTCGAGATCGCCCCTGAGCACGCGCGTCTCGCCGAGATACACGTGCCGGGGCTCGTGGTCCTCGGGCGCGTAGTAGTGGACCATCACCCGGATCACGTGCGGCAGCGAGCCGGGCACGGGCACCTCGCGCGCGCACAGCAGCGGAACCCGGTTCAGGCCCAGCGCGCGGGCCGCGACCGCGGGGAACTCGGCGTTGAGGTCGTCGGTCAGCGTGAAGATGCAGCTGACCATCGCGGCCGGGACGAGCTCGTTTCGCGCCATCAACTCGCGCATCAGCTCGTCGGTTGCGCCGAGGATCGCGGCGGCGTCGTTGTCGAGGACGGTGTTGGCGCCGCGCAGCGCGAAGAGCCGCATGGGAGCGGCAGTGTGCCAGAGCGTCGCCAGCTACAACGTGTGGACGACGCTCGAGGTCGCGAGCACGGCGCCGGCGCTGTCGAGCGCCTGGACCTGGACGTACGGCTGCGCCGGGATCGTGAGCTGGGTCTCGAAGCCCTGCTTGGCCGCGGTCACGATCGCCTGCAGCGTATCCGAGGTCGCGCCGGCGAGGACCCGCCACGAGCTGACCTTGGTGGCGCCGTTCCAGCTCACGTACACGTTCGTGCTCGCTCCGGTGGTGGACGCGGTGACCGCGGGCAACGTGGTCGGCGTGCCGATCCACGGGAAACGGTAGGCGCGGTAGCTCGAGTTGTTCCCCACGAACCGGCCGTCGAACACGGCCTCGCCGCGCGAGTTGAACTCGGTGAAGTACGGCTGCTCGCCCCAGCCGACGAAGTCGTCGCCGTCCGGGAGCTCCTGCACGTTGCCCTCGAAGCTCGCCCCCAGCGCCGGCTCGTGCAGGTCCTCGCTCACGAGCGTCGCGGTCTTGGTCTTGCCGTTCAGCTGGACGGTGATACCGCGTGACTGGGTGTGGATCGTAGGCGGGCCGGCGCCGTCGTCGAACAGCGTCACGGTCGGGTCGGTGTCGGTGTGCAGGCGCACGTCGTGCTGGAACGCGAACCCGGCTCCGGACCCGAGCTTGTAGCTCGAGCTGCGGCCCCCGAGCGTCCACATGACAGATCCGGTCTCGGGGCTGACCTCGTACGCGGCCCACGTGTTCCGGCCCGAGATCAGCATGTTGCCGTCCTGCTGAAGCTGCACCGAGTTGATGTGGAAGTAGTCGAACGGCGCGCCCGCCGAGGGCACGGCCGGCTCGTACGTGTCACTCACCGGGACGTGGTCGAGGCTGTCCCACTGGAACAGCAGCAGCCCGGTCCTGATGTCGATCTCCTGGACCACCGAGTCGAGCACGACCTGGCGGTCGGACAGATGGACGTCGGTCGCGTTCCAGTACACCGGGTAGTACGCGGTGATCAACGCCGTGCCCTGTGGCGTCAGCTGGAACTCGTGCAGGTCGGCGCTGAGGCCGTTGGCGGCGTGCACGACCGCGACCTGGTGATAGGACGCGTCCTCGATCACGTCCTCGCCGGCGCCCACTCCGGCGCCCGAGTAGCCCTGCCACCAGGTCAGCACGTGCCGACCCTGATAGCGCTGGACCTGGAGGTCGGCCGCCATGTCGCCCGCCGGCACCGGTTGGAACCACACGAGCGTGCCCGTGTTGTCGAGGATCATCGCGCCGTTTTGGGTCGGCCCCTGCTGGGGGGTGATGAAGATGTCGTCGGCGTCGGGTCCGGGGTCGGGATCCTCCCTGGTGATCTCGACCGAGGCGGGCGTCAGGTCGGGCCGCGAGTGGAACGTGAGCTCGTCACCCGGGACCCGGCTCGCGGGCGCAAGCGGCGTCGCCGGAATCGAACCCGACGGCATCGCGACCGTGAAGTGGAACGTTCCCGCGGTGGCGCGGGGGAACCTTCCCGCGGTGGCGCGGGGGAACGTTCCCGCGGTGGCGCCGACGACGTGGAGCCCGGTCCGGACCGTGACCACCTCCCCGGGCACGAACGGCTTCGCCGGCAGGAAGCTCCCGCCCCGCCCGTCGGAGTCCGACTCGAGCCGGCCCGCGTGCCGGCCGCTTCGCGAGCCGGTCACGACGACGCTTCCGACCTGCTTGATCGGCACCCCTCGAAACGCGATCTGGGTCTGTGGCGAGGCCACCCGGGCGCCCGGGATCGGGAACACGCTCACCGCCGGCGGCGCCGCCGGCGCGGCGGATCCGCAGCCGGCCAGGCACAGCCCAAGCCCGATCAGCGCCGAGCCGATCGCGAATGCGATCCGCGCGCGCCGCCGCCCACCTCCCACCCCGGTTTGCCGGCGTCCCTGCCTGATCGACCGGCGGCTACTCGACCTCATACACCGCTGCGCATCCAAATCCGTGCGCCGAGCGGATGATCGGGCCGAGCAACTTCCTGAGGTCGGCGGTGGTTTGACAGTCGGCCAGCACGAACCGCGCCCCGCTCCCGAGCACGAAGCTCTGGGCCTGGGCCGGGGTCAAGGAGCCTTCGAACAGAGAGTTCGCGTTACTGGTCAAGGTCAAGCAGCCGGGTTCGGACCACAGGCAATCGCCGACGTACGTGCGCCGCCCGGTTTTACCGGGCACGGCGGCGCCAAGATAGCTGCGCGTCATCACGCTTCCCGGCTCCTTCAGGTCCTCGAGGTAGTCGAGCGCGTCGCGCTCGCCGCTCGTGATGAAGTTCGCGTTGTCCGGAGTGGGCGCCGCGAGGCTGCGGGCGATCTTCAGCTCCTCGAACGTGGTCGGGATCGTGAACAGCGCCACCAGGACCGTGCCGACGAGCACCGGCCGGCGCAGCCGGCTGAAGCCCACGATCTCGAAGCCCTCGACGGCGAGGACCGAGAGCGGGATCGTGATCCCTTGGAACGAGTGCAGCGGCGTCGCGCCGAGGCTCGTCCCGGACAGCACGAAGATCGCGAACGCCGCCAGCGGCCACGTCCGCGTGGCCGCGGCCAGGAACGTCGTCGGGCGCCTCGAGTACGCGACGGCCGCGGGCACCAGCAGCGGGAGGATCGCGATCGTGATCGACCAGAACGAGAACACATGCTTGCTCGCGACCTGCGCGAGCTTCCAGCTGGGGTCGGTCTTGCCGAGGATCGCGTAGTAGAGGAGTGGGAGCGCAGTGCCGCCGACCGTCCACGCCGTCAGCTTGAGATGCTGGCGGCCATAGCGACGGCCGAGCGCCATCACGAGCTCCGCCGCCAGAACCATCCCGATCAGCAGCTCCCCGTTCCACGGGTGCAGCAGGGTCGCGAGGCCGCCGAGCACGCCGGCCAGCCACAGCCTGCGGTCGTTCAGCCGTGAGTCGTGGTGGGCAACGAGTGCCCACACCATCGCGGCAAGCGCCATCAACCCGAACACGTAGCCCCAGGTCAAGAAGCCGGGGAACAGATCCCCGAGGACGCTGAAGTGCCCGTACACGTTCGTGAACGAGCCGAAGAACAGCGCGAGCACGAGTGCCACCCGGCGAGGCCATATTCCCGTGAGCAGGCGCCACGCGAACCCTCGCACCGCGAAGAAGAACCCGATCACGGCGACAGGCTTCCACAGCAGCAGCGCCAGCCACGGGGCCAAGCCCAGCGCAGTCAGCCCGCCGGAGATGGCGACCGCGGGCTGGAAGTAGTCGGCCGGTGTCGAGCGCAGCACGAACAGGTTCGACGCGAGCAGGTGGTGGGAAGCGTCCTTGATCCAGGCGAGGTACTGCAGCTGGTCGACGATGTAGACGCCGTCCGTGCCCGTCCAAACGCCGCCGTCGACGACGACCCGCCACACGTCGAGCGCCACGACCCACATCGATATGGCCGCGAACGCGAACAGCATCCAGCGCTCGAACCAGTCGAGCCTGCGACGGCGTGGCGTGGGACGAGCCGGGGGGAGATCGGGCGCCGAACCACCTCCGCCGGCGTCGACCAGCTCGATTTCAAGGCGCATTGGCCCGCGACGCTAACACGATGCTAATAATCACGACATAAACCCTGGAGGGGAGTTTCGGGCCTGTGCCGACGCCCGACGAATCGCCGGGCGTTCGGGCTGATGCAATTGGGGGACCCGGGGCTCGGTCTCGCCCGCGGTACGAACGTCCCGTGCTGCTGTTCCGGCGCAGGTCCGACGGCGCGGACTCGGGAGCTGGAAGACCTTCAGTGATACGACGATAGCTTGGCCTGAAGCGTCTGCGACGCCTGCCCGGCCGATCCGTTCAGCGGGTGCACGTGGACCAGATTGAAGAACTTCCCCGACGACGGAAGGAACACCAGGACGAGGAACACGGTCAGCGCGAGCGCCGTGCGCCTCAGCCACACGCTCGTCCCGAGCGCCGCCAGCGGCAGCAACCAGATCACGTACCAGGGCATCACCCATGCCAGGCTCGCGATCAGCGCCAACGTCGCCCATCCCGCCCGCGTGATCCAGTCACCGCGAGCGCGCAGCAGCAGGATCACGGCAATGACCAATCCAACGTCCGCGAGCCGCAGCACGCCCGAGGTGCCGCCGCCGACGCCGAGGAACCAGCCGAACAGGTTCGGGAAGCTGAACGGGGTCAGCAGCGACCCCTGCTGCGACAGGTTGGGGATCGAGAAACCGAACAGGATCACGCTCATCACGAGCAGCGGGATCCCGGCGAGCACGCACCCGTACAGCACCTGGCGCCGGCGGCGGGCGGGCCGTGCCGCCACGAGCAGGAACGGCAGCAGCAGCACCGCGCTGAACTTCACCGCGACCGCGAGCACCAGCATCGCGCCGGCCGTCTTGTCGCGTCGCGCCAGCAGGCACGCGATCGCCGCGGTCAGTGGTACGAGCATGAAGAAGTCGTTGTGGAACCCACCGACCGCGTAGACGAGGTAGATCGGGTTGAGTCCGACGAGCACCGCCGCATAACGCGGGTCGCGGCCGAGGCGCTTGGCGGACCAGCAGACAAGCCCGATGAACGTCAGGCTCAGCAGGACCGTGACCACCTTCACGATCCAGTACGCGACCGGGATCGGCAGGAACGCGAGTGGATAGCTGAGCGCGGTGAACAGCTCGCCGTACGGGCTGTGCAGGTTGTCCCACGTCGCGAAGTGGTAGATCGGGTCGTGCATCTCCTGACCGATCACGTGCGTGTAGGGGTTCATCCCGTGCAGGCCCCCGAGCCGCGCATACCCGAGGTAGTTGAACGTGTCGGTGAGCTGGAACGGCGGCCCCAGCAGCAGGAGCAGATTCGCCGCGACGATCGTCACCACGATCAGCCGCATCGGCAGCGTCCGCAGCGCCGCGAGCGCGACGCCGTAGCAGGCGAGCATCAACAGGATCAGTCCGCTGAGCGTGTAGTTGGTCGCGGTCGGGCCCACCTTGACGTCTCCGATCAGGCCGGCCAGCGGACCCGCTTCCCACGCGGCGAAGATCTGACTCGAGCGCGGGACCAGGATCGTCGGGCCATGGGTGGCGAACAGCACCATCACGAGCGTGCAGGCGACGATCGTGGCGAGCGCGATCCTTCCCGCCCTCGCCCGGTGCAGCACCTGCGGCACTCGCAACGCCCGGGGCTCGGCCAGCCGGCCGATGCCCGGCAGCGCGACGGCGCCGTCAGCCGGAGCCGCGCCGGCGGCGCTCGAGGCGAGCACTCCAGGTGCTCCCGTGCTCGGAACGAGCACCGGTGGGTCGCCGATGTGGCCGGGATCCTGTCGCATCACTCAGAAATACTGCCCTGCGGATCGGTCTCGTGGCCCATTGGGCGGGTTGAAATTCTGTTAAGCGCTCACCGCACGGGGCCGCGGCCGTAGCCGACCCTAGTATGTCGCGCGTGAGCGTCGGCACGGCTGCACCCGACCTGCGCCGTCCCGCGGCGCGCACGCAGGCCTCGCGTACGCGCGCGCTGCTGGCCGAGCCCGCGGTGCTCGCGGTCGCCGCCGTAACGCTGCTCGCCGCGGTTCTGCGCTTCTACCGGATCGGCCATCAGGGCTTCTGGTTCGACGAGGGCAACACCGCGCTGCTCGTGCACTTCTCCCCGGGCAAGATGCTCGGGCTGATCCCCCAGACGGAGTCCACGCCCCCGCTCTACTACTGCGTCGGGTGGTTGTGGGCGCGGGTGTTCGGCTACGGCGAGACCGGGCTGCGCTCGCTCTCGGCGGTATGCGGCGTGCTCGTCGTTCCGGTCGCGTACGGCGCGGGCACGAAACTGATCTCGCGCCGGGCCGGGTTGCTGGCCGCGGCCTTCACGGCATGCAGCCCGCTGCTGATCTGGTATTCGCAGGAGGCGCGCTCGTACGAGATGCTCGTGTTCCTCTCGAGCGTGTCACTGCTCGCGTTCGCGTACGCCCGCGCGACGCCGACGCGGCGATTGCTGGCCGCGTGGGTGATCGCGTCGGCGCTCGCGCTCGCGACCCACTACTACGCGGTTTTGGCGGTCGTCCCCGAGGCGGTCCTGCTGCTTTGGATGCACCGTTCGCGACGCGCCGTGCAGATCGCTGTCGGGGTCGTCGGGCTGTGCGGCATCGCCTTGATTCCGCTCGCGATCGGCCAGAGCGGGACCGGGAACGCGAGCTGGATCGGGAACGCTCCACTCGGCCGCCGCCTCGGGCAGGTCGTGCCCCAGTTCGCCGCCGGCTTCGACGGGCCCGCGCATTCTGTGCTCGAGCCGGTCGCGATCGCGATCCTCGTGCTCGCCGCCGTGCTTGTGTTCACGCGGTGCAGTCGGGGTGAGCGCCGGGGGACGCTGATCGCCGGCGGGATCGCGCTCGCCGGCCTCGTGCTCAACCTGGTGCTGATCGCCGGCGGCGTCGACGACCTGATCACGCGCAACGTGCTCGCGATCTGGATGCCCGGCGCGCTGTTCATCGCCGGCGGTCTCGCCGCCGCGCGCGCCGGGCGCGTCGGGTCGGCCGCCGCCGCGGTCCTGTGCGCGATCGGGATCGTCACCGCGCTCGGCGTCGCGTTCGACCGCGGGCTCGAGCGGCCCGACTGGCGCGTGGTGGCGCGAGCGCTCGGGACGCGGCCGGGGGCGACGGGCACGCGCGCGATCCTCGTCCAGCACTATCGCGACCTGCTGCCGCTGTCGCTCTACGTCCCGGGGTTGAAGTTCATGGGCAGCGCCGGCGCCACCGTGTCAGAGCTCGACGTCGTCTCGTTCACATCGCCGCCGAGCGCCGGCTTCTGCTGGTGGGGTTCGGCGTGCAACCTGTGGCCGTCGCGGATGCAGTCCTCGTACCCGATCGCCGGCTTCCGCGCCGTGTCCGAGCGCGACGAGCTGCAGTTCACGGTCTTGCGGATGGTGGCCTCGCATCCGGTCCGAGTCACGCCCTCCGAGGTGTCGCGCGCGCTGACCGCGACGCGGCTCGCGAACGACGGGCTCCTCGTTCAGCGGTAACGGCGCCGCGCCCCTGGCGCCATGCACAATTCAGCGGTAACGGCGCCGCGCCCCTGGCGCCATGCACAATTCAGCGGTAACGGCGCCGCGCCCCTGGCGCCATGCACAATTCAGCGGTAACGGCGCCGCGCCCCTGGCGCCATGCACAACTCGACAGTTCGCCGCCTGCGCTCCGGCCCTGCCGCGTTGCGCGCGATTATCGTGGGCAACTCGGCAGGGCTCCGGGAGCGGCGCCCACTTGACGCGTTATGCACGTCCGGGAGATCGCCCCGCCGCCCACTCGAGCAGCTCGTCGACCTCGCCGGCGCCGAGCTTCCGCCACCGTCCGGGCGGCAGGTCCCCCAGCCCCAACGGCCCGAACGCGACCCGCTCGAGCCGCCGGACCGGATGCCCGACCGCCTCGCACATCCGCTTGACCTGGCGCTTGCGCCCCTCGTGGATCGTGATCTCGAGCGTGTTGGCCGAGACCCGACGCACGCGCGCCGGCGCGGTCTGGCCGTCGTCGAGCTCGACGCCGGCGCGGAGCGCGCGCAGCGCCGCCTCGCGCACCGGGGGGCGCTCGACGACCGCCAGGTAGGTCTTCTCGACCTCGAAGCTCGGGTGCGTCAGCCGGTGGGCGAGCTCGCCCTCGTTGGTCAACAGGATCAGCCCGGTGGTGTCGATGTCGAGGCGTCCCACCGGGTACAGGCGCTCGGTCTGCGGCACCATCGTGACCACGGTCGGGCGCCCCTGCGGGTCGCGGGCGGTCGACACGACTCCCGCCGGTTTGTTGAGCGCGTAGACCACGCGCTCGCGGACGGGCGCCACCGGCCGGCCGTCGAGGACCACGGCGTCGCCGGGCCCGACTTCGCGGGCCGGATCGCTCACGAGAAGCCCCCCCACGGTCACCCGGCCGGCGCGAACGATCTCCTCGCAGGCGCGGCGCGAGGCGACTCCCGCGGAGGCGAGGTACTTGGCCAGTCTCATTGATCGAATTGTCGGCGGCGCCTGACGGCGGCGCCTTTAGGGGATTCGTCGGCGGCGCCTGACGGCGGCGCCTTTAGGGGAATTGTCGGCGGCGCCTGACGGCGGCGCCTTTAGGGGAATTGTCGGCGGCGCCTGACGGCGGCGCCTTTAGGGGAATTGTCGGCGGCGCCTGACGGCGGCGCCTCAGGGCGCCTGCCACCATATGTCAGCGTGGATCTCGATCTGCTCGCAACGAGGCTCGACGAACTCGGGGAGCCCCGGTACCGCGCCGGCCAGGTGTGGAGATGGGCGGCGCGCGGCGCGGGCGCCTTCGCGGACATGTCCGACCTTCCACTCAGCCTGCGCCACGCGCTCGCCGAGACGGTCCCGTTCTCTAGCCTCGCGGTCGAGCGCGAGGCGCACGCCGCCGACGGGACGGTCAAGGCGCTGTTCAGCACCGGCGACGGCCGGCCGGTCGAGGCGGTGCTGATGCGCTACCGCGACGGGCGCCGGTCGATCTGCCTGTCCTCACAGTCCGGCTGCCCGCTGACCTGCACGTTCTGCGCCACCGGGCAGATGCGCTTCGGCCGCAACCTCACCGCGTCCGAGATCGTCGACCAGGCGCTCCACTTCCGCAGGCTCGAGGGTGGGCGGGGTCCGGATCACGCGGTGTTCATGGGGATGGGCGAGCCGATGATGAACCTCGATCACGTGCTCGCGGCGTGCGAGCGGCTGCCCGACATCGGCATCGGGCATCGCCGCACCGCGATCTCGACGATCGGCTGGATCCCCGGGATCGAGCGCCTGGCCGCGAACCCGATGCCGATCCGGCTCGCGCTGTCGCTCCACGCCGCCGACGAGGCGCTCCGCACCGAGCTGATGCCGGTCAACGAGCGCTACCCGCTCGCCGACGTGATCGCGGCGTGCGAGGCGTACTACGCCCGCAAGCGCCGCAAGGTGTTCGTCGAGTACGTGATGCTCGCCGGCGTCAACGACTCGCACCCGCAGGCGGTGCAGCTGGCCGAGGTACTCGACCCGCGCATGTTCAAGGTCAACCTGATCCCGTACAACCCGACCGGATCGAGGTACGCCGGCTCGAGCCCGAAGGCGATCGCGGCGTTCAAGGAGGAGCTCGAGCGGCGCGGCCTCGACGCGACCGTACGGCTCACCCGCGGGCGCGAGATCGACGCGGCGTGCGGCCAGCTCGCGGCCCGGTCGCCCCTCCGAGAGGCAGGCTCAGCCCAGCCCGACCGGGGGCGGCGGCGCGAGCACCGCGACGGTCGCGTGCGCGACGTTGTTGGTTAGCGTCGGGTCGTACGTAGCGGTGCCGACGACGACGACGTTCCTTCCCATCGGGCCGGCTCAGCCGCCGGCGCGGGCCTCGCCGGCCTGGAGCAGCCGCTCGCGCAGCTCCGCCTCGAGCTCCGGCGCCGGGTCGAACGCGCTGATGTCCGGGAGCTCGTCGAGCGAGCGCAGACCGAACAGCGCCAAGAACAGCTCGGAGGTCCGGTACAGCACCGCTCCGAACTGCGATCGCCCGGCCTCCTCGATGAGCCCGCGCTCGAGCAGCGTCGCGGCCGCCGACTCGGCGTTGACGCCGCGGATCCGGGCGATCTCCGGCCGCGACACCGGCTGCAGGTAGGCGATGATCGCGAGCGTCTCGGCCTGGGCGGGCGTGAGCGTCGGCGTCCGCGGACGGGCGAGCAGCCTCCTCGCGGCCGGCTCGGCGTCGGCGTGCGTCGACAGCGCCCAGCCGCCCGCCAGCTCTCGCAGCACAAGCCCCCGTCGCTCGAACTCGTAGTGCTCGCGCAGGCGTTCGAGCGACGACACCACCTCGTGCAGCTCGGCCCCGGTGGCGTCGGCCAGCGACTCCGCGTCGACGGGCTCGGGGCTGAGGAACAGCAGCGCCTCGAGCTTGCTCTCAAGCCCGAGACTCATGCCGTCAGCCGCTCCGCGCTCCGCCCGCCGCGCGCCTCGATCCTGATCTCGCCGAACGGCTCGTCCTGGGTCCAGCTCAGCTCGCCCTGCTTGTGCAGCTCGAGCACCGCGTACAAAGTCACCGCCACCGTCACCCGGTCGGCCTGCAGCACCGCCTCGTCGAACGAGAAGCTGCCGCGGCGGAGCAGGATCCGCAGATGGGCGAGCCGCTCGGCGACCGTGACCCGTGATCCGACCATGTGGCGGACGTCGACCGGCTCGGGCATCACGAGCAGCGCGCCGATCGCCGCACCGAGCGCGGCCGGGTCGTACGCCGCGCTCGCCTCCGACAGCGAGGCGCGCCGGATCGAGGGCGGTAGCGGCGCCGAGCGGAACCGGTGGCCCTCCTGCGAGTCGAGCAGCTCGCGCAGTTGGGCCGACGCCGCCCGGTAGCGGTGCGCGTCGAGCAGCCTGGCGAGCAGCTCCTCGGCGGCCTCGCCGGGATCGAGCTCGATCAGCTCCTGCATGTCCTCGCCGGGCAGCAGCAACCGCGACTTCAGCTCGAGCAGAGCCGCGATCAGCACGAGGAACTCGGTCGCGGACTCGAGGTCGAGCTCGCCGCGGCTCTCGAGGTGGTCGATGTAGGAGATCACGACCTCGGCCAGGTCGACCTCGAGCAGGTCGATCTCCTCGCGCAGGATCAGCGTCAACAACAGGTCGAAGGGACCGGCGAAAACGTCGAGGTCGAGCTCGAGGTCGGCGATTCGCATCGGACTCAGGCTACTGTCGGCCCCGGACCGGTCCGACGCCCATCGCCCTGCGGACGTCGAGCAGCACGCCGGACGCGATCGCGCGGGCCTTGTCCGCGCCCTCGCCGAGGATCCGCTCGAGCGCCGGCTCGTCGGCGCGGAGCTCCTGGTAGCGCTCCCGGACCGGCGCGAGGTACTCGACGACCGCGTCGGCGACGGCCTGCTTGAACGCTCCGTAGCCGGACCCGTCGAACGTACGTTCGACCTCGTCGGGCTCGATGCCGCGGACCGCGGCGACGATCTCGATCAGGTTCGAGATCCCGGCCTTCTCGGACGCGCGCACGACCTCCGTCCCGGAGTCGGTCACCGCGGAGCGGAACTTCTTGACGATCGCATCGGGCTCGTCGAGCACGAGCACGGTGCCCTGCGGGCTGCCGCCGGTGGTCGACATCTTCTTGTCGGGTACCTGCAGGTCCATGATCCGGGCGCCCACCTCGGGGACGCGGAGCTCGGGCACGACCAGCGTCTCCCCGAAACGCGCGTTGAAGCGCTCGGCCACGTCGCGCATCAGCTCGACGTGCTGGCGCTGGTCCTCCCCGACGGGCACCTCGTTCGCCCGGTAGGCGAGCACATCGGCCGCCTGGAGAACCGGATAGAAGAACAGGCCGGCGGACACGAGCTCGCGCTGGGAGCCGGCCTTGTCCTTGAACTGGGTCATCCGACCGAGCTCGCCGAACGAGGTCACGCTCGAGAGCAGCCAGCACAGCTCGCTGTGCTCGTGCACGTCGCCCTGGCGGAAGAAGATGCACCGGTCCGGATCGAGCCCGGCCGCGAGCAGGGTCGCCGCGGTGTCGAACACGGCCTCGCGCAGCGCGGCGGGCTCATACGGGACCGTGATCGCGTGCAGGTCGACGATGCAGTAGATGGCCTCGCCGCGATCCTGGCCGGCAACGTACTGCGTGATCGCGCCGATGTAGTTGCCGAGGTGCTTGCGTCCGGTCGGCTGGATGCCCGAGAAGATCCGCATCGCGATGGAATCTAGCTTGCCTGACGCGCACGCGTTCCGCACATCGCCAGGCTTCTGCGGGAGCGCGCGACGGCGCTCGTGAGGCACTCGCGCGGAGCTCGAAGACGGCGCGCGACGAACGCGCTAACGCCAGACGTCAGCTATCGAGGCGAAGCGCACGTGCCTCACGGGTGGCAGGCGCGCTCCCGCTGCGCTCGTTTCTGAGCATGTAGGCCGCGACGACCCCGCCGATCGCCCCGCACACGTGGCCCTGCCAGGAAACCCCGTAGTGGGGCACGATGCTCGACAGCAGCGCCCCGCCCCAGATCACTCCGACGATCAGACCGATCAGCAGCTCGGGCGCGTTGCGGTCGAAGAAGCCGCGCGTGAACAGGTAGGTGGCGTAGCCGAACACCACGCCGCTGGCGCCGTCGGTCACGACCCCCGAGGGCGATATCAGCCAGGTACCGATACCGCCGACGACGATCACGATCACGGTCACGAGCGCGAACCGCTTGGCGCCCTGGAGCGCGATGATCAGCCCCATGAACACGAACGGGACGGTGTTCGCGATCAGGTGCTGCCAGCTCACGTGGATGAACGGGGCGGTGAAGATGCCCCACAGGTGCCCGATGCTCCGGGCATAGATGCCGTCGCCGTCGAGGTTGTTCGAGTCGAGCGTGTTGATCAGCTCGACAAACCACATGAGAACGACGACCCCGGTCAGCACCGCGACCCCTTCGAGCTGCGTTTGAGCGCGGCGAACCGGGGGCCGCAGGCGCTGGCTTGGGACGGTACTGCTCATTCACCCCAAGGATCGCAGGTGGCCGGCGGCTGCAACGAAGCTCTCGCTAAGAATCGAGCGCGGCGGCGGCGACCGCGAGCGCCACCTCGGCCCGCTGGCGCAGCGACGGCGCGTGCACGAACTCCTCGGGCGTGTGGGCGCCGCCGCCGCGCGGGCCGAGGCCGTCGACGGTCAGCGGGATGCTCGAGGCGAAGTGGCTGGCGTCGCTTGCGCCACCGCGAGGGCAACCGATGATCGGGCGCCCGAGCCTCGATCCGGCGCGCTCGAGCAGCCCGCGCGTCGCCTCCCGCGAGTCCATCCCGGGCCAGATCCGCAGCATCTTCGCCTCGAGGCCGACGCCGTCGAGCTCGCCGGGGACGGCGGCGCACACCGCATCGAACGAGTCGCTGCGGTCGGCCCGCATGTCGAACAGGAGCTCGCCGTCGGCGGGGACGACGTTGAACGCGTCGCCCGACCGCACCACGGTCGGCACCACGCTGAGCCGCTCGGCGCCGCCCGGGTCGTGGTGGCGGGCGAGGTCGATCGCGGTCGTCGCCAGCGCGAGCAGCGCGTTCCGGCCCCGGTCCGGCGCGCTGCCGGAGTGCGACGCGCGACCGGTCGCGACCACCCGCATCGTCCCGGCCGCCTTGCGGCGGACGACCACGGCCTCGTCGCCGTCGGACGTGAGCTGCCCGCCCTCGAAGCACAGACAGGCGTCGTAGGAGGCGAACCGCTGCCCGTGGAGGAACTCGTGCCGGCGCCACTCCTCGTCGGTCACGAGCAGCAAGCTCACCTCGGCGAACGCGTCCGGACGGGCGGCGAGCGCACCCGCCACCCCCAGCGCCAGCACCACGCCGCCCTTCATGTCGACGGTGCCCGGCCCGTACAGGCGATCGCCGTCGCGCCGGAGCGGCGCGTGTGAGGAGTGCTCGATGACCGTGTCGAGGTGCCCGAGCAGGAGCAGCCGACCGGTGCCTTGCCCGGCAATCCGCGCCACCAGGTCAGGCGCGCTGCCCGGGGTCGAGCACGCCACCCGCTCGATCTCGGCTTCCGGCGGCAGGAACGCCGCGCACAGCGCGATCGCCTCCTCGGCCCCCTCGACGTCGCCCGACGGCGAGGACACCGCGACCAGCGCCTCGAGCTCACGCGGGGCGCGGCCGGCGATCGCGGCGGCGCGGTCAGCTACGAACTGGTCCATCCTCGAAGTGTCCCGACCGCGCGAGCGCCAGCACCTCGCCGGCCGGCACCGTCCCGGGCGCCCTGCGCTCGCGCACGTGGCGGTCCGAGAGCTCGCACAGGGCGTCGTTGACGGGCGTCGCGACCCCATTGAGGCGGCCCAGCAGCGCGACCTCGCCGTTCAGATAGTCGGTCTCGACCGTCGGCGCGCCGCGCGCGATGCTCTGCCGGGTCGAGGACCCGGCGCGCTCGCGGCCCGCGATCGGGCGCAGCTCCAGGCGCTCCCAGCGCGCCTTGACGTCGTTCACGTCCTCGGCCACGAAGTCGATTTCCGCCGCCCCGAGCGCCGCCCTCCCCTCCTCCTGGGCGAGCTCGATCAGCTCCTCCGCCCCCGGCCCCGGCTCGCAGATCGCATCGACGGCGTTCGCGAGGTTCGAGAGCAGCTTCGCGTACTTGAAGCGCATGATGTCCGGCCGGGCCACCGAGCTGAAGTTCGATTCGCCGAGCGCCTGGGCGACCTCCTCGCACAGCGAGTCGAGGCCGTGCGGATAGCGGCCGACGTCGATCACCCCGGTCATCCGCGTGCCGTACGCCTGCACGATCCCGGGCTCGAGGTGCGCGGTCGGCGTCATCACCACCGCGCCGTACACGTTCGCGAACAGCCGCAGCACGAGCCGCTCGTTCTCGACCCCGTTCTGGAGGCATACGATCCGCGTGCTCGCCGGCGCGGCGGCTCGCAGGCTTGCGAGCGCCCCCGCCGTATCCTGGCTCTTGGTCGCGATCAGCACGACCTCGTCCCCCGCCCATTCGAGGCCGGTCGGGGAGTCTGCGACGGGGAGCTCGAGCACTTGGCTGCCGGCCGGCGTCTCGAGCGTCAATCCGCGGGCGCGAATCGCCTGGTAGTGCTCGCCGCGGGCGATCAGCGCGACCTCGAAGCCCGCCTGGTGCAGACGCGCGCCGACTACGCCGCCGATCGCGCCTGCGCCGAGAATCACCAAGCGCATACGGCGGTCTACACCTGCATCGCCTGCCGGACGACCGGCCGGCGGGCCGCCGCGGCTTCGTCGAGCCGCCTGACGGGCGTCGTGTACGGCGCCGCCCGCGCGATCTCCGGGTCCTGGGCGGCCTCTTTGAGGATCTCGGCGACGATCCCGGCGAAGCGGTCGAGCGTCTCCTTGGTCTCGGTCTCGGTCGGCTCGACCATCAGCGCCTCCTCGACCACGAGCGGGAAGTACACGGTCGGGGGATGGACGCCGTGATCGAGCAGCCGCTTGGCCAGATCGAGCGTCTTGATTTGCAGCTCGCGGCGCATCGGCTCGCCCGAGAGGACGAACTCGTGCATGCACAGCCGGTCGTAGGCGACCGGCAGGTACTCGGCGACGCCCTCACGGCGCAGCAGCGCGAGCAGGTAGTTCGCGTTCAGCACCGCGGTCTCGGAGGCCTCGCGCAGCCCGGCGGCGCCGAGCGAGCGGATGTACGCGTAGGAGCGGACGAACACGCCGTAGTTGCCCTGGAAGCCGCGCAGGCGCCCGATCGACTTGGGCCGGTCGTAGTCGAGGTCGTAGAACGGCTCTTTCCCATTCGTGGTGGACTTGCGACGGACGACCTGCGGCCGCGGCAGATACGGCTCGATCCGCTCGGACACCGCGACCGGACCGGCGCCGGGGCCGCCACCCCCGTGCGGCTGCGTGAACGACTTGTGCAGGTTGAAATGGACGATGTCGAAGCCCATGTCGCCGGGACGGCAGATGCCCATGATCGCGTTCAGGTTCGCCCCGTCGTAGTAGAGGGTGGCGCCGACGCCGTGGACGATCCGCTCGATCTCCTCGATCCCGGTCTCGAACAGCCCGAGCGTCGAGGGGTTCGTGAGCATCAGGCACGCGACGTCCTCGTCGGCCTTCGCCCGCAGGTCGTCGAGATCGACGTTACCGCGGGAGTCGCTGCCGACCTTGACCACCTCGTATCCGGCCATCGTGACCGTCGCCGGGTTGGTTCCGTGCGCGGTGTCGGGCGTCAGCACCTTGGTCCTGTGCTCGCCTCGGTCCTCGTGCAGAGCGCGCGTGAGCAGCACGCCCGCGAGCTCTCCCTGCGAGCCCGCCGACGGCTGGAGCGAGACGTGGGGCAGGCCGGCGACCTCGCCGAGCGCCTCCTGGAGCCGCCACATCAGCTCGAGCGCACCCTGGGCGTAGCGTGGATCCTGGAGCGGGTGCAGGCGGGCGTGGCCGGGGAGGGCGGCGACCCGCTCGTGCAGCTTGGGGTTGTGCTTCATCGTGCACGAGCCGAGCGGGTAGAAGCCCGTGTCGAGATCGAAATTCCGCTTCGACAGGCGGTTGTAGTGGCGGACGATCTCGGGCTCGGCGACCTCGGGCAGCCGCGGCGGCTCCGCGCGGCGAAGCGCGGCCGGCAGCAGCTCGTCGAGCGGGCGCTGCGGAACGTCGATCTCGGGCGCGACGAACGCCCGCCGGCCCTCCTTCGAGCGCTCGAAGATCGTCAGCGTGTCGTCGGCCTCACGGATCACGCGTTCGCTCCGACTGCCGGTTTCTCGGCCGCGATCGCGCTTGCGAGCACCTCGGCCAGCCGGTCGATGTCCGCGCGGGTCCGCCGCTCGGTGATCGCGATGAGCAGCCCGTTCGGGTGCTCCGGGTAGTCGCGCGCGAGCGGGTAACCGGGGTTGATGTCCCGCTCGCGGCAGCGCGCGATCACCCGCTCGACCGGGGCGTCAAGCTCGACCGCGAACTCGCGCACCACCGGCCTCTCGTGCAGCTCGCTGACGCCGTCGATCTTGCGCAGGCAGTCGCGCGCGTAGGCGGTCCGCTGCAAAATCAGCTCGACCAGCTCGGTTATCCCCCTGCGCCCGAGCCAGCTCAGGTAGATCACGCCGGCGAGCGCGTTCAGCGCCTGCGCGGTGCAGATGTTCGAGGTCGCCTTCTCGCGGCGGATGTGCTGCTCTCGGGTCTGGAGGGTGAGCACGAAGCCGCGCTTGCCGTCGAGGTCCTTCGTCTCGCCCGCGATCCGGCCGGGTATGCGCCGCATCAGCGCCTCGGTGGCGGCGAACAGCCCGAACGACGGCCCGCCGAAGTCGAGCCGGTTGCCGAGCGTCTGCCCCTCGCCGACCGCGATGTCGACGCCGCACTCGCCGGGCGTCTTGAGCAGCGCGAGCGGAAGCGGGTCGCAGGCGCAGATCGTCAGCGCGCCGGCGTCGCGGGTCACGCCGGCCAGCGATGTCAGGTCCTCGACCGCGCCGAGGAAGTTCGGCTGCTGGACGATCACCGCGCTGACGTCGTCGCCGAGCTCCGGCAGGGCAGTGGCGCCGGCGTTCAGCGGCGCCTCGATCACCTCCATACCCCAGCCGTGCGCGAGCGTCGCCAGCACCTCACGCGAGTGCGGATGGACGCCTCGGGAGATCACGAACCGCTTGCGCCCGTTCGAGAGCTTGGCGACGTAACCGGCCGCCCCGACCGCGCTCGGGCCCTCGTACACCGAGGCGTTCGACACCGGCAACCCGGTCAGCTCGGAGATCGCCGTCTGATACTCGAACATCGCCTGCAGCCCGCCCTGGGAGATCTCCGGCTGGTAGGGCGTGTACGGCGTCAGGAACTCAGAGCGCATGATGATCGAGTCGATCAGCGCCGGCACGTAGTGGTCGTACATGCCGGCGCCGAGGAACGACACCTCGTCCTCGGCCGAGGTGCTTCTGGCCGCGAGCGAGCGGAGATCTTCGTACACCTCATGTTCGGACAGGCCGGGGCCGAGCGAGAGCGGGCGGTTCAGCCGCAGCTCCGCGGGGATGTCGGCGAACAGCGCCTCGATCGAGCCGACGCCGATCGTCCCGAGCATCTCGCTCAGGTCGGTGTCGGTGACTGAGGTGTAACGGGTCAAGGCCGGTTCAACCGAGGGTCGCCTGATACTCCGCGGAGTCCATCAACGAGTCGATCTCCGAGGGGTCGGACAGCTTCACCTTCACCAGCCAGCCATCTCCGTACGGGTCCTCGTTGATCGTCTCGGGCTTGTCGGAGAGCGCCGGGTTGATCTCCGTGACCTCGCCCGACAGCGGCGCGAACACGTCGGAGACCGCCTTCACCGACTCGACCTCCGTGTACGGCTGGTCCTTGGAGACCTCTGCCCCGACCTCGGGCGCGTCGAAGAACACGACCTCGCCCAGGGCGTCCTGGGCGTACCAGGTGATCCCGAACGTCGCGATATTGGTATCCCCATCAATTCGTGCCCAGTCATGCTCGGCGTGGTACTTCAGGTCTTCGGGGTAGCTGGGGTCGGCCACGTCACGCTTCCTTTCTGTACAGAGGCTTGCGCTTGATCACGGCAGGTCGGACCCGGCCGCGCACGTCGATCTCGAACTGCGTGCCCTCGACGGCACGCGCGCTTGAAACGTACGCCATCCCGATTCCGCGCTCCAGACAGGGCGAGAACGTCCCGCTCGTGACCTCGCCGCCGCCCACCACCCGATTGCCCTGGCGGGCTATCCCCTGCCCCTCGATCGTGAACGGGACCAGCTTCTGCCCGGTTCCCTCGTGGCGCGCGGTCGCGATCGCCTCGGAGCCGATGAAGCCCGTTGCCTCCTTGCAGCACCAACCGAGGCCCGCCTCGATCGGCCCGCGATCCTCGCTGAGGTCGTTGCCGTACAGGTGAAAGCAGACCTCGAGGCGGAGCGTGTCGCGCGCGCCGAGCCCGATCGGCGCCGCGCCGGCGGCGGTCAGCGCGTCCCACACCTTGGTCGCATCCGCCGGGCAGAGCAGCAGCTCGACGCCGTCCTCGCCGGTGTAGCCGGTGCCGCACACGAGCATCGGAGCTCCCGCGACCGTGCGCTGGCAGGTGTGCATGCGCGACGGCAGCGAGCCGTCGGCCAGCTCGCCCACGAGCGCCCGCGCCCGCGGGCCCTGCACGGCCAGCATCGCGAAGTCGGCGTGGCGGTCGAGCACGTCGACGTCGAGCCCGTCGGCGTGCGACTGAAGCCACTCGAGGTCCTTCTCATGGTTGGCGGCGTTGGTGACGGTCAGGAACGTGGTCTCGGCCAGGCGGTAGGTGAACAGGTCGTCGAGCACGCCCCCGTCCTCGCGGCACAGCACGCTGTACTGGGCCCCGCCCTCGGGCAGCCGCCGCAGGTCGTTCGAGAGCATCCGCTGGAGTAGGTCGAACGCCTGCGGGCCGGTCGTCTCGACCTGGCCCATGTGCGAGACGTCGAACACGCCCGCGCCGGTGCGGACCGCGAGATGCTCCTCGCGGATGCCGGCGTACTGCACCGGCATCTCCCAGCCGGCGAATGGAGCCAGCCGCGCGCCGGCCGCCGCGTGGCGGTCGTGGAGCGGAGTGCGACGGAGTTCGGTGGTGGACGACACCGAGTGTGGAATCTAGCTCAACTCCGGTCCGTGTCCGCATCGGGTGACCGCGCGCACTCGATCCGCCTCGCTCGGCCACTGGATCGAGCGCGAGTCACCCGAAGGTGGACATCCACCTACGCAGCTTTGGCGAGCGGGCGGCGGCGGATGGGCCGCTTCGCGGCATCCTTGGGGCCACGCACCCCGTCCGGACGGGCCCGCCAGGCCCCACGGACGCCGCCGCAGGCGGCCCGCTACTAGGGCGCGATCTGCTGCGTCGAGTGGTAGATCTGCGACACCACCGAGAACGCCGGCTTCTCGTTCCCGTTGAAGTCGAGCAGGCCCTTCTGGTTGAACGGCGGATCCGGGCGCGGGTCGCCGCCCGAGTAGGTGGGGAACGCGACGTAGTCCTGGAGCGCGAAGTACATCGCCCCCGAAAGCCACGGCTTGGTCGCGAACACGCCCAGGTGGAACGCCACCGAGTTCGCCTGGAACGCGTACGTGCCGCGCTCCTCGACCGGCCCGTCGCGGTTGGCGTCGAACCCGAACTCGGTGATCATGATCGCCTTGGTCGGGTAGCAGGCCCGGACCGTGTCGAGGAACGGGCTCAGAGCGTCGCGGTCGTCGTCACCGCCGCCACCGGCGTCGAACCAGCCGAAGTACTCGTTGTCCCCGATCACGTCGAGCGGCGCGTACGCACTCTGGCAGCCGAGCCCCGGCCAGTTGCTGACCGCCATCCCGACCGGGCGCGTCGGGTCGAGCTTCTTCGCGAGCGCGGTCGCGCCGGCGATGTAACGCGCCTCGGCTCCCGTCGCCGGCGAGGGCAGCTCGTTGCCGATCGACCACAGCAGCACCGACGGGTGGTTCTCGTTCGAGAGGATGTTGTCCTCGAGCATCGCGTCGGCACGGGCCACCCAGGCCGGCTGATCGAGGTACTGCGACTGGACCTGGTAGACCGGGATCTCCGACCAGATCAGGATCCCGTCGCGATCGGCCATCTCCTCGATCTCGGGCCCGACCGGGTAGTGGGCGCGGATCACGGTGGCGCCGAGCTGCTGCACCCACGTGATCAGCTGCGCGTCCTGGGCCGGCGTCATCGCCGCGCCCGTCTGGAGGGTCTGCTCGTGCAGGTCCACGCCACGCAGGTTGAGCAGCCGGCCGTTGAGCTCGAGGTGGCCGTCCTTCACCGCGATCGTGCGGATGCCGCTGTAGGTGAAGTAGCCGCCGAGCCGCCGGCCTCGGGAATCGGACAGCGTCAGCGTCGCGCTGTAGAGATACGGGTGGCCTGGCGCCCACAGGCTCGGATGCGGGATTCGCACCGATGCGTTCGCGGTCCAGGTCGCGTGCGGCGCGATCGTCGCCGACCCGAAGTCGATCCGGGCCTTCCCGTACGTTCCGCTGAGCCCGACCTTCTGGCGCGAGCCCGTGACGTTGCGGACGATCACCTGCTCCTCGATGCTCGCGGCGCAGCTCGAACACGCGTGGAGCGTGCGGATCTGGACCTGCTCGAGGTCGGCCGTCTGCGCCGCCCGCAGGTACACCTCGCGCAGGATCCCCCCGTAGTTCCACCACTGGCCGCCCGGGCCGGGGGGCAGGTCGGCGGCCGTGCGCCGGTTGTCGACCCGCACGACGAGTCGGTTGACGCCGGCGCGAAGGCCGGTCAGATCGAGCTCCCATGGCACGTACGCGCCGGCGTGGCTGCCGATCTCGTGTCCGTTCAGCCACACGGTGGCGCGGTAGTTGACCGATTCGAAGCGGATGATCCAGTACCTCGACGCTATCGGGACGTAGCTCGCGAACGCCCCGGCGGGGAGCGTGAAGTCGCGGCGATACCAGCCGACGGATCCGTCCATGCTCGCCTGCGAGAAGTCGCCGGCGTTATAGGCGTTCGGGATCGTGGTCGTCGTCCAGCCGCCGGTCGAGGCGACGTTCCGCCACCACCCCTCGGCGAGGCCGACGTCTGTGGCGTCTGCCCGGTACAACCATGTACCGCCCAGTAGGTACCGGCCGCTCTGCCCGTCGCTGTAGAGCGCGCCCTTGGTCGGCGGCGAGGCCGCGTCGGCGGGGCCCTGGGCGCGGGCCGCCCCGGCGCCGGCCAGCGTCAGCAGGACGACGAGCAACAGTCCCCGCTGGATCGCCCTCACCTTCGGCCCGATCCTGACGGCCTTATAACAGCTCAGGCTACGCACCGTTGCGGCATTTTGGCCAGAGCGATCCCGGTGACGAGCAACTCCTCGAGTCGTTGTGCACACGGCGCGCAGGGATCCGATCTACGGCGCGATCTGCCGCGTGGAGTGGTAGATCTGCGACACCACCGACCACGCCGGCTTGGGAGCGCCGTTGAAGTCGAGCAGGCCCTTCTGGTGGAACGGCGGATCGGGTTCGGGATTGCCGCCCGTGTAACCGGGCCAGGCGACGAAGTTCTGGAGGGCGAAGTAGAGCGCGCCGGAGAGCCACGGCTTGGTGGCGAACACATTCAGGTGGAACGCCACCGAGTTCGCCTGGAACGCGTACGTGCCGCGCTCCTCGACCGGCCCGTCGCGGTTGGCGTCGAACCCGAACTCGGTGATCATGATCGCCTTGGTCGGGTAGCAGGCCCGGACCGTGTCGAGGAACGGGCTGAGCGCGTCGCGGTCGTCGTCACTGCCGCCACCGGCGTCGTACCAGCCGAAGTACTCGTTGTCCCCGATCACGTCGAGCGGCGCGTACGCACTCTGGCAGCCGAGCCCCGGCCAGTTGCTGACCGCCATCCCGACCGGGCGCGTCGGGTCGAGCTTCTTCGCGAGCGCGGTCGCGCCGGCGATGTAACGCGCCTCGGCTCCCGTCGCCGGCGAGGGCAGCTCGTTGCCGATCGACCACAGCAGCACCGACGGGTGGTTCTCGTTCGAGAGGATGTTGTCCTCGAGCATCGCGTCGGCACGGGCCACCCAGGCCGGCTGATCGAGGTACTGCGACTGGACCTGGTAGACCGGGATCTCCGACCAGATCAGGATCCCGTCGCGATCGGCCATCTCCTCGATCTCGGGCCCGACCGGGTAGTGGGCGCGGATCACGGTGGCGCCGAGCTGCTGCACCCACGTGATCAGCTGCGCGTCCTGGGCCGGCGTCATCGCCGCGCCCGTCTGGAGGGTCTGCTCGTGAAAGTTCACGCCCCGGAGGTTGAGCAGCCGGCCGTTGAGCTCGAGGTGGCCGTCCTTCACCGCGATCGTGCGGATGCCGCTGTAGGTGAAGTAGCCGCCGAGCCGCCGGCCTCGGGAATCGGACAGCGTCAGCGTCGCGCTGTAGAGATACGGGTGGCCTGGCGCCCACAGGCTCGGATGCGGGATTCGCACCGATGCGTTCGCGGTCCAGGTCGCGTGCGGCGCGATCGTCGCCGACCCGAAGCTCATGCGCTCACTGCCGAAGGTCCCGGTCAGCGCCACCTTCTGCCGCGAGCCGGTCACGTTCCTGACCAGCACCTGCTCCTCGATGCTCGCGGCGCAGCTCGAACACGCGTGGAGCGTGCGGATCTGGACCTGCTCGAGGTCGGCCGTCTGCACCGCCCGCAGGTACACCTCGCGCAGGATCCCCCCGTAGTTCCACCAGCCGCCGCCCGGGCCGGGGGGCAGGTCGGCGGCCGTGCGCCGGTTGTCGACCCGCACGATCAGCCGGTTGACGCCGGCGCGAAGGCCGGTCAGATCGAGCTCCCATGGCACGTACGCGCCGGCGTGGCTGCCGATCTCGTGTCCGTTCAGCCACACGGTGGCGCGGTAGTTGACCGATTCGAAGCGGATGATCCAGTACCTCGACGCTATCGGGACGTAGCTCGCGAACGCCCCGGCGGGGAGCGTGAAGTCGCGGCGATACCAGCCGACGGATCCGTCCATGCTCGCCTGCGAGAAGTCGCCGGCGTTATAGGCGTTCGGGATCGTGGTCGTCGTCCAGCCGCCGGTCGAGGCGACGTTCCGCCACCACCCCTCGGCGAGGCCGACGTCTGTGGCGTCTGCCCGGTACAACCATGTACCGCCCAGTAGGTACCGGCCGCTCTGCCCGTCGCTGTAGAGCGCGCCCTTGGTCGGCGGCGAGGCCGCGTCGGCGGGGCCCTGGGCGCGGGCCGCCCCGGCGCCGGCCAGCGTCAGCAGGAGCGACAGGGTGAGCGCCCGCCGGATCATCCGCGTTTCGCCGGGGAGGCGGGGTTGTCGACCGAAGAGCTCGCCTCGCCTATCTTCACGTGGCGGACCACGGTCGTGCGGTTGCCGGCGCGGTCCTCGACGGCGACGGTGATCTCGTAGCGGCCCGGCCGGCGATAGACGTGCGCGATCCGGTGCGTGCCGGGCTTGACGTGCGTGACCGTCCCGTCACCCCACCTGATCGTCAGCTTCACGACCCCGGAGGCCGGCGCCGGGTCGCGATAGGAGAGCCGGAGCACCTCGCCCGCGCCGGCTCGACGGGGCCCGGCCTCGGTCACCTTCAAGCGCGGCGCGATCGTGTCGACGAACACCGTCGCGGCCTTCGAGATGGCGGTCAGCCCGGCGGGGTTGGCCGCGGTCACGCTCCAGCGATGAGCGCCGTCGGCGAGCGCGGCCGGGACCCGGAGCGAGTCCCCCCCGGTCTGGCCGATCTGAGCCCTGTCGACGCTCACGGTGTAGGTGATCGGTCCCCACCGCGCGCTCGACGGCGACCAGCTCAGGACCGGCTGAGCGGTGCGCGAGTAGAACAACTTCGCGGGCGTGGCGGCGCCGGGCGCCTGGAACAGCTGGTCGACCACGATCTGCGTCGAGGCGCCGGCCCCCTGGACCCAGGCGATCGCGGCGTCGCCGGCGGCGTCGCCGTCCACCGCCAGCCCGCGCGCGGCGTCGGCCGCGCCCTGGCTCGGCGAAGACACCACGAGCTCGGGCCCGAGCGTCGACGCCCGGGGCTCGTAGCGGACGCGGATCTCGGCCGGACCCGTGGTTCCCGGCGTCTGCTGCCAGGCGACGAGGGTCGAGAACAGGCCGGCGACCCCGGGAACCGCAACTGGCGGCGCGGCCCCCGGCAGGCTGTTGACCTGGAGGATCGGGCCATAGGCGCCGTTGTTCCCGAGCTCCATCGCCCACACGTCGTTCGAGCTCTGCCCGGCCGAGGTGACGAAGCCCTGGCCGTACTCGGTCATCGCCACCTGGGGCTCGGCGCCGCCGTCGGTGCCCGGGGTCGAGACTCCGTCGGCGACGGTGGCGCCGTCGTACTGCGAGCCGCGCAGCCGGTTCACCAGCACGCGCGCCTGCTGGACGCCGCCACACGACACGACCTCCTGGAAGACGACGTCGGCGTAGGAGGAGTCCCCGCCCGAGGACACGTCGGGCTGACCGGCCGAGACCTCGGCGCAGCCCGACAGCGACGGCGGATCGGCCTGCTCGTCGACGACGCTCGCCGCGGTGCCCCACACCTTGCGCGTGTACACGTGGCCGCCCTCGCCCCAGGCGACGATCGCCACACCGTCGCCCGCGGCCGCGACCCGGGGGGCGCCCGAGCCGGTTCCGGCGTCGTCGGCGGGCACCGCGTTGAGCGGCGGCGCCTCGAGTGCCCACCTTCCGCTGTCGTAGAACGCGGCCCTGACGTCGTAACCGGCGCCGTCGCCGACCGCGAACGCCAGATAGCCCTTGCCGAAGTTGGTCATCTGCAGCGAAGGGTTGAGCGCGCCCGCGGCGAGCGCGTCGGGCGCGCCGTAGGCGGCGCTGGCGCTCGCCCGGTCGACGACGTACAGCGTTCCGCCGTTGATGAACGCGATCAGCAGCACTCCCCCGTTGCCGGCCGCGACCACCGGCTGCGAGGACGCGCCGGCGAGGCCCGAGTCGACCTGCTGCGGCGGCTGGAACTGCCCGCCGAGGAGCGCCGAGACGAACACGTGCGGGATCCCGGAGACCGCCTTCACGTAGACGAGGCCGCCGGTTCCGTCGCGGGCGATCGACAGCCCGCCGAGCCCGGCGATCGCCGCGCTCGGGCCGTCGATCACGGCCGGCGGCGCCTGCTGGGGTTGGGCCAGCGCGGGGCCGGCGAGTCCCCCGAGCGCCATCAGCGCGAGCGCGAACGCGCGCATCGGGAAGCGCTGCATCAGTTGTCGGCCGGAACGTCTGACGGACCTACAACAACTAAAGACCTGCAGGGTTGCGCCGCGGCGCTCGCCGCGGTCGCCGCGGTCGCCGCGGTCGCCGAGCGTCAGCGATCCTTCAGGAACGACGGGATGTCGATCTCGTCGTCGCGGATCTCCAGCGAGGACCGCTGGTCGTCGTCCATCGTGACGTCGCGATCGCGCCGCGCCCGGCGCGTCGTCTCGCGCGCCCGGCTCGGCTTGGCGTAGCGGTGGTCGAACCCGGTGGCGATGACCGTGACCCGAACCTCGTCGCCCATGGTGTCGTCGATCACGGCGCCGAAGATGATGTTCGAGTTCTGGTCCGCCGCGCTCTGGACGATCTCCGCGGCCTCGTTGACCTCGAACAGGCCGAGGTCGTGACCGCCGGTGATGTTGAGCAGAATCCCGGTCGCGCCCTCGACGGACTCCTCGAGCAGCGGGGAGGAGATCGCGGCCTTGGCGGCCTCGGCGGAGCGGTTCTCGCCACCGGCGGTGCCGATCCCCATCAGCGCCGTGCCGGCGTCGTGCATGATCGTCCGCACGTCGGCGAAGTCGAGGTTGATCAGCCCGGGGATCGTGATCAGGTCGGTGATGCCCTGAACCCCCTGGCGCAGGACGTTGTCCGCCTCGCGGAACGCGTCGAGGATCGTGGTGCGCCGTTCGACGATCGCCAGCAGCTTCTCGTTCGGGATCACGATCAGCGTGTCCACGTTCTCGCGCAGCTTCTGGATCCCGTCCTGGGCCTGGCGGGCGCGCTGGCTCCCCTCGAACGCGAACGGCCGCGTGACGCACCCGACGGTGAGCGCGCCGATCTCGTTCTTGGCGATCTCCGCGATCACGGGCGCCGCGCCCGTGCCGGTCCCGCCTCCCTCGCCCGCGGTGACGAAGACCATGTCCGCGCCCTTCAGCGCCTCCTTGATCTCGTCGCGGGACTCGGCCGCCGCGCCCTGGCCGACCTCCGGGTTCGCGCCGGCGCCGAGGCCCTTGGTCAGGTCGTGGCCGATGTTCAGCTTGATGTCGGCGTCGCACATCGCGAGCGCCTGGGCATCGGTGTTGCAGGCGATGAACTCGACGCCCCGGAGGCCGGCGTCCACCATGCGGTTGACCGCATTGGTGCCGCCGCCGCCGACGCCGACGACTTTGATGACTGCGAGGTAACTGCCGCTTTCCATTGGTGACCGTCCGACCCTTGAGTTAGCGTTGAGCGTTTTGTGGTCAGTCGCTCGTAGCGGGAGTTTTGCACGTTATGCCCAGGAGTTGCGGGAAGTCAACGTCGGCGGCCCGCACGCAAGCATCGTTGCAGATCGCCCAACCCTCGACGGGCGTCAAAGACTTGAGGATTTTCGACCCTCAAGCTCGACTTTAGGGTTAGTCTCCGGGGCTCGAGGTTGAGGGTTGGGTGGCGGGCGCGTCCTGGCTCCCGCTCCCGGTGGCTGCGGACGCCGAGCCGCTCGGCGCCAATGCTGCCGCGGTCACAGCCGCCGAGCTGACCCCGGCGACAGGGCGTGCCGGGTCGCTCACGTCGATGTAAGTGGCGCCCGCGGACGTCGGCGCGGCCAGCACCTCGGTCGCGGCCACCCACTTCGCGCGCAGATCGGAGTCGTCCCCGAAGTAGACGGCCGGGCCCGAGCGGAGCTGGACGACGAGGCCGTTGGCCGCGCTCGTCGTGACCTGGCTGATCTTCGCCAGTAGCCGCCGCGGCGTCGCCTCGAGCAGCGCCAGCGCGCCGAGCGCGGTCGCGTCGGTGACGCGCGAGCCGCCGGGCGCCAGCCGGAGCGGGACCTGAGGCAGCGACGCCGTCGGGGCATCGCGGAGCAGCGTGCCGTCGCCGGCCGCCGCGATCGTCAGGCCGCCCGCGACGAGAGCGGCGACCGGAGGCTGCTCGATCACCCGGATCCGCATCCCGTGCGGGAACTGGGTGCTGACGTTCAGGTCCTTGACCATCGGGTAGGGCGCCACGGCCGTCTTGAGCGCCCCCAGGCGGACGTCGAGCGTCGTCATGTTGCGCGCGGCCAGCACGAGCACCGAGCGGATCCGGCCGGCGTCGGGGCCGGACACGCCGCTCACCGTGACCCGCTTGACCGCGACGAGCGAGGAGTCGCGGACCCACGCGTACGCGCCGGCCAGTACCGCGAGCGTCGCCACCGCGGCCAAGACCAGCTTCACCCAGAGCCGCACGCGTCCCTTGGCGACGATCATCGGTGGCCCCAGTCCGCGGGGCGCTCGACCGGCCCCAGCGCCTGGACTTCGGGCTCGAGCTCGACCCCGAACCGCTCCTTGACTCGCCGGCGGCCTTCAGCCATCACCGCCACGACCTCGGCGGTGGTGGCATCGCCGTGGTTCTCGATGAAGTTCGCATGCTTGTCCGAGAACCCGGCGCCGCCGATCCGCAGGCCGCGGCAGCCGGCGGCGTCGAGCAGCTGGCCGGCGGTCCGGTTGCCGGCGCGGGGGTCGTCGGGATTCTTGAAGGTCGACCCGAATGTCTTGATGCCGGACGGCTGGGCAGCCTTGCGGCGGGCCCGCATCTCCGCGAGCGTCGCCTTGACCTGTTCGCTCGCGGCCTCGCCGAGGGCGAAGCTGGCCCGGGCGACCACCTCTCCGGGCTCGAGGTTCGAGCGGCGGTAGGTGAAGCCGAGCTGCGCGGGGGTCCTGCGCTCGGTGCCCGCCGCCCCGGCCACGTCGACCCATTCGAGCACCTGAGCGAGCTCCCCGCCGTAGGCGTTGGCGTTCATCCGGACCGCACCGCCGACGGTCCCGGGGATGTTCACCCCGAACTCGATACCGGTTAGCCCGGCCTGCGCGGCCCTGGCGGACACCGCCGGCAACCGCGCGCCCCCGCCGCAGCGGATCTGCGTTCCGTCGAGTTCGATCGTGCTCAGCTCCTTGTCCAGCTTGAGGATCAGTCCGCGGACGCCACTGTCCGCCACCAGGAGGTTCGACCCCGATCCGACGACCCCTACCTCGAGCCGCTCGGCGTCTGCCCATGCGAGGAGTCGTTCGAGTTCCTCGAGCGACCCGGGCCGCGCGAACAGCTCGGCCGCGCCGCCGGTCCGGATCGTGGTCAGACGCGCGAGCGGATAGTCCCGCCGCACTCCGGGAGGCATCTCGGACATCGCGACCAGCGTAGATCGCGGTCCGGCGGGTCCGGGCTGGTGGGGGCGGGCCGGGTGGGGGCGGGCCAGGTGGGGGCGGGTGGGCGGATGGGCTATTCCACAAGCGAACGCGCGAGCGAGTCGATGTCGCCGGCCCCCATCGCCAGGCACAGATCCCCCTCTCGCAGGGCGCCCGAAAGGAACCGGCCGGCGTCCTCGAACGACGGCAGCCACGCGACCGTCCGCCCGTCCGCGGCGTCGCCCGCGGCTGCGGCGACCAGATGCCCATCGACGCCCGGGAAATCCTCGGCTCGCTCGCGCGCCGGGTAGACCGCGAGCACGACGACCAGGTCGGCGCCGGCGAGCGCGCCACCGAACTCCCTCGCCAGCGCTCGCGTGCGCGAGTACAGGTGCGGCTGGAACACCGCGACCAGCCTCGCCGGCGCGAGCGTCCGGGCCGCGGCGATCGTCGCGGCGACCTCGGTCGGATGGTGCGCGTAGTCGTCGTACACCGGCACCCCGGCGCTCGTGGTCCCGATCAGCTCGAACCGGCGTCGGGCGCCTCGAAAGTCGGCGAGAGCGGCGGCTGCCCGAGCCGGGGCGGCTCCGGCAAGAGCCGAGGCGGTGAGAGCCCCCGCGGCGTTCACCGCGTTGTGCGCCCCCGGCACGGCGAGCGACACCTCGATCCCGCGCCAGTGAAACCGTGATCCTCGCGGACACATCGCGGTGTCGGTGGCGTCGTAGGCGAGCGCGCCGTCGGGACACAGCGCGAGCAGCTGCGGGCGGTCCCACACGACCGCGCCGTGCTCGGCGCGCCCCATGAACTCCCGCAGCGTCTGCTCGAGATCGAGCCGCGAGCTGTAGGTCGAGTGATGGTCGAGCTCGGCGTTGGTGAGCACCGCGATCTCGGGCGCCAGCGCGAGCAGCGAGCGGTCCGACTCGTCGGCCTCGACGACGATCCATTCGCCGGTCCCCCAGCCGGCGTTGGCGCCGGTGTCGCGCAGCTCGCCCCCGACGACGTAGGCTGGATCGAGCCCGCAGCCCCGAAGGATATGGACGATCATCGCCGCGGTCGTCGTCTTGCCGTGGGTGCCGGTGACCGCGAGGCAGCGCCGCAGCGACGCGATCTGGGCGAGCAGCTCCGAGCGGTGGAGCTGACGGCCGGCGGCGGCGCGGCGCTCCGGATTGTCCGGCGGGACCGCGGTCGAGAACACGACCTCGGCGTCCGGGGGCACGTTGTCCGCGCTGTGGCCGAGCGCGGGCTCGATCCCATGCTCGCGCAGGCGCTCGGTGTAGCTCGAGCGCGCGCGGTCCGAGCCCGTGACCTCCGCCCCGAGCCGGCGCGCGATGATCGCCAGCCCGCTCATTCCCGCCCCGCCGATGCCTACGAAGTGCAGCCTCCGCGCGGACCAGTCGTCACCGGGCCGGCTCACTCCTCGCGCTCGAGCACGACGACCGGGATGTCGCGGTTCGTCTTCTGCTGGTACTCGTCGTACGCCGGCCAGCGCTCGGTCATCAGCTTCCACAGCTCTGGCTTCTCGTCGGGCGTGGCGGTTCGCGCGTGTGCCTTGAACTGATCCGCTCGCACCTGGACCGTCACCTCTGGCTGCTGGGAGAGGTTGAGATACCAGGCCGGGTCATCCTCCGCGCCTCCCTTCGACGCGACCACCACGTGATCGTCGCCGTGCGTTCCATAGATCAGCGGCGTGCTTCGCTGCTCGCCCGACCGCCGGCCCGTGGTCGTCAGGATCAACACGGACGTCCCCTGCCAGTCGTGTCCTTCGGCACCATCGGTCGCCACATACCGCGTGACGTGCTCCTGGCCGAAAAGCATCCCTCCACCTCGATTCGCGAGTTTTGCGGCGAGGCTATACAAAGCGTGCGGATCGCGGGGGAATCCGCCGCAACGCGCTACGCGCTCCACACGCCACCGCGGCGGATTCCCTCAAGGGAATCCGGCACCATCACGCAATCGAGCGTAAACGTCCCGGAGCCGGATTCCCCGCTGCCGCCAGCAACTCGTGCGCGATCTCGCGCGCCGCGTCCGGGCGGGCCACCGCCGCCGACGCCCTCCCCATCGCCGCCATCCGTCCTCGGTCGGCCAGCAGCCGCCCGACCTCGTTGGCCAGCCGGGCGCCGGTGAGCTCGCCGTCCGGGATCACCACCGCCGCGCCGGCGCGCTCCATGAAGCTCGCGTTCGCGGTCTGGTGATCGGCGGTGGCGTACGGGTACGGCACCAGGATCGCGGGCTTGCCGTGCGCGGCGATCTCGAAGATCGATCCCCCCGCGCGCGCCACCACGAGGTCGCTCGCGAGCAGCGCCTCGCCGAAGCGCGGGATGTAGCCGCGCAGGTCGTAGTGCGGCCCGGGCGCGTGCAGGTCCTCCAGGTCTCGGAGATCCCGCTCGCCGGCGGCGTGCAGCACGTGGAAGCGCGCGCCGGCGAACGCCTCGACCGCCGCACGGTTGATCGAGCGGGCGCCCTGGGAGCCCCCGAACACGAGCACGCACGACTCGCGCAGACCGATTCCGAAGCGCGCGCGGGCGGCCTGCCAGTCGGTCGCGGGCGCCGGAACCGGCCGGCCCGTGACCACGTATCGAGGGCCGTCGAGGCCGTCGATCGGAAATGCCAGGCACACGCGCCGCGCGAACGGCGCCAGCAGCCGGTTGGTCAGCCCGAGGTGGCTGTCGGCCTCGGTCAGCACCAGCGGTACTCGCGACAGAACCGCGGACAGCCCCACCGGCCCGGCCACGTACCCGCCGCCGCCGAGGATCCCGGCGGGTCGCAGCTCCTTGACGATCCGCCGCGCCTCCCGGACCGCCCCGGCCGCCACCATCGACGCCTGCGCGGCCTCGATCGGACGCTTGCGGGGCAGCGGGACGACCCGCAGCCTGCGCAGCTCGTAGCCGGCGGCCGGAATCAGCTCGACCTCGGCCCGGTCCCCGCCGACGAACGTGACCTCGGCGCCTTCAGCCCGCAGCGCGTCGGCCACCGCCAGTGCCGGCACGACGTGCCCGGCGGTCCCGCCGGCGCCGATCACGATCCGCAGCGCTTTCAACTTTCGGCGGCCGGACGACCTGAAGCTGGGTCCCGGGACGGGCGATGTTCAGCAGGAGGCCGACGCCGGCGAGCAGCACGCACAGGTTCGTCGGCGCGTAGGAGATGAACGGCAGGGGGACGCCGGTCAGCGGCGCGAGCCCGAGGACGACGAAGATGTTGAGGATCCCCTGGCAAAGAATCAGCGAGGTCAGCCCGGTCGCGAGCAGCTTCGCATACCGGTCGGCGGCGCGGCGCGCGGTCCGCAGCCCGGCGTAGGCGATCATCCCGTACAGGCAGACCACGCCGAGGATGCCGAGCACGCCGAGCTCCTCGCCGATCACCGCGAGGATGAAGTCGGTCTGCGCCTCGGGGAGGTAGAAGATCTTCTGCACCGAGCGGCCGAGCCCGACGCCGAACAACCCTCCCGATCCGAGCGCAATCTGTCCCTGGACCGCCTGGTAGCCGGGCCCCGACTTCGTGGCCTGCGCCCACGGGTGAAGGAACGACGTCAGCCGTGCCCGTTCGTACGGCTGCGCGGTCGCGAGCAGGATCACGCACAGGGCGACGATCCCGGCCAGCAGCGCGACGTAGCGCATCGGCATCCCGGCGGCGACCAGCAGCGCCGCGATCGTCAGCGCCACCACGAGCGTCGTGCCGAGGTCGGGCTCGACGACGATCAGCAGGCAGGCGGGGCCCGCCAGGATCGCGATCGGCGCCACCGCCTCGCGGAAGCTCCGCATCCGCTTGGGGTGGTCGGCCAGGTAACGGGCCGCGTACAGCACGATCGCGAGCTTCATCAGCTCCGACGGCTGGAACTGGATCGGGCCCGCGGCGAACCAGCGCCGGGCGCCGTTGACGACCACGCCGAAGCCCGGGACCAGCACGAGCAGCAGGAGCACGAACGAGACCGCAAGCAGCGTGTTCACGAGCTTCGGGGTGACGATCTGAAGGCCGTGGCGCGCGAGCACGTGCATCGCCGCGAGGCCGAGCGCGCCGAACGCGAGGTAGCGGACGAACTCGCCGGTGCCGGTGCCGCCGCTCGAGAGCACGCCGAGCGGGGATGACGCGCTGTAGACCATGACGGCGCCGAACGCCAGTAGGCACAGGGTCGCCGTCATCAAGATGCGGTGTTCGAGCGGCGGGGGCACGCGCCGCGCCGCCGAACGCGAGCGCTTGGCGGTCCGGCTCGAGCGTTCGCGACCCGCCTCGCGGGCGCCGCGGGTGGCGGCCGCCGCGCGAGCCATCAGCCGCCCGCCACGAGCGCCCTGAAATGGTCGCCGCGCGCCTCGAAGTCCGGATACTGGTCATAGCTCGCGCACGCGGGAGAGAGCAGCACGACCTCGCCGGCAACGGCGGCGCCGCGCGCGAGCCCGACGGCGTGCTCGAGATCGCCGGCCTGGTGCAGCGGGACACCGGCCGGCGCGAGCGCGTCCGCGAGCTCGGCCGCGGCCTCGCCGATCAGGTACACGGCCCGGCAGCGCTCGGCGACGAGCGGCGCCAGCGGCGAGAAGTCCTGGTGCTTGCCGCGCCCTCCGGCGATCAGGTGGATCGGCGCCTCGAACGCCCGTAGCGCGACGATCGTGCTCGCGACGTTGGTCGCCTTCGAGTCGTTGACCCAGGTGACGCCGTCGTTCGCGGCGACTGCCTCGAGGCGGTGTCGGACGCCGGCGAACGTCCGCAGGCCGGCCGCTACGGCATCCGCCGCGATCCCGCGCGCGAGGCATGCCGCGGCGGTCGCCATCGCGTTCTGGAGGTTGTGCGCCCCCGGCAGCCCGATCTCGTCGACGCGGACGATCGGCTCCTCCCCCCACCACAGATAATCCGCGCGCTCGGAGAGCTCGGGCCCCGGCCCCGGGCCGAACAGGACTCGGCGCGCACAGCCGCCGAGGTCCTCGACGCCGAGCGCGGCCGGCGCCACCGCCACGTCGTAGTTGCCCTGGTTGAAGAAGATCCGGAGCTTGGCCGACACGTACTCCTCGTAGGTCCCGTGACGATCAAGGTGGTCGGCGCTCAGGTTGAGCAGGACCGCGACCTCGGGCGAGAACGCGACCGTGTCCTCAAGCTGGAACGAGGACGCCTCGCACACGACCGTGACGTCTCCCGCGAGCTCGCCGGCCAGCGACGACGCCGCCGTGCCGACGTTGCCGGCGACCGCCACCGGCAGGCCGGCCTCACGATGGACGTGCCCGACCCATTCGGTCGTGGTGGTCTTGCCGTTGGTGCCGGTCACGGCGATGAAGTCGTTCGGGATGAGCCGCCACGCGAGCTCGAGCTCACCGATGACCACGGCGCCGCGGGCCCGCGCCGCGCGGATCGCGGGCGCGTCCTGGGGTACGCCGGGGCTCTTGATGAGCGTCCTGGCGCGGGCGGCAAGGTCGACGCCTGACGCATCCAGCCGTACTTCGACGCCCGCGTCGCGAAGCCTTCCCGCGGCCTGCGCGAGCGCCGGCCGGTCCTCGCCGCCGGCGTCGGAGCCGATCACCTCGAGCCCGCGGGCATGCAGGGCGAGCGCGGCGGCCACGCCCGAACGGGCGAGCCCGACCACCAGATACGGCCCCGGAGGAAGCGGGGGCCGTGGCTTGTTCATCCTCGGATGCTGAGGCGGTACACCGTGAACGCGATCGCCGCGCACGCCGAGGCCACGATCCAGAAGCGCAGGATGATCTTCGTCTCAGACCAGGCCTGCAGCTCGAAGTGATGGTGGATCGGCGCCATCAGGAACACGCGCTTGCGAAACATCTGGAACGAGAACACCTGGATCAGCACCGACAGCGCCTCGATCACGAAGATCCCGCCGAGCAGGATCAGGAGCACCTCGGTGTTCGTCATCACCGCCAGGCCGGCGATCGCGCCGCCGATCCCGAGCGAACCGGTGTCGCCCATGAAGATGCTGGCGGGAAAGCTGTTGAACCACAGGAAGCCGATGCACGCGCCGACCAGGCAGGACGCGAGCAGCGTCAGGTCAGTCTCGGGGGCGATGAACGTGATCCCTATGTAGGCCAACAGGACGATCGCGGAGCAGCCGGCCGCCAGCCCGTCGAGGCCGTCGGTGAGGTTGACCGCGCTAGTCGTCCCGGCCACGACGAGGTAGATCAGCACCGGGTAAAGGGGCCCCAGGTCGATGCTGACGTCGGCGAACCGCACGCTGATCGACTCGGACACGCCCGCCTTCTGGGTCGCGACCCACCACAGGCCGAGTGAGATCGCGATCGTCACCGCGAGCTTGGTCCGCGCGCGCAGGCCGAGCGAGCGGCGCTTGACGATCTTCGTGTAATCGTCGGCGAACCCGAGCAGCGCGCACGCGATCGCGCCTCCGAACACCCCGATCGACGGCCAGTCGCGCGTCGACAGGATCAGGAACGGGATCGCGAACGCGAGCATGATGATGATCCCGCCCATCGTGGGAGTCCCGGCCTTGGTCTTGTGGCCCTCGGGTCCTTCCTCGCGGATGTTCTGGCCGAACTCCCGCCGGCGCAGGAACTCGATGAACTTGGGGCTGAGGAACAGGCACAGCAGCAGCGAGGCGGTTCCCGCGATCAGGACGCGCCCGGAGACGGAGCCCATCAGACCGGGACCCCCGCGGCGAGCGCCTGGCACACGAGCTCGAGCCCGACCCCGCGCGAGCCCTTTACCAGCACGACATCTCCCGGGCGAAGCAGCTCGGGCACCACGTCCGCCGCGGTGGCTGCGTCCGCGACCGAGTGCAGCTCCCCGTCGAACCGCTCGCCGATCGCCGCCGCGAGTGGCCCGACCGTTACGAGCACCTCGACGCCGGCCCGCGACACCTCGTCGCCGAGCTCGACGTGGAACCCGCGCCCGCGCGGCCCGAGCTCGAGCATGTCGCCGAGCACCGCCACCGGCCGCGCGGGCTCGGCCTGCGCCGCGGTGCGGGCGAGATCCTCGAGGGCCGCGCGCATCGACATCGGGTTCGCGTTGTAGCAGTCGTTGATCAGGGTCACGCCGTCGGGAAGCGTCGCGCGCTGCCCGCGGCCGGGAGACAGCTCGAGCGCGACCCGGCCCTCCGGGATCACCCCGACGGAGCAGGCCGCCGCCACCGCCGGCAGCAGGTTGCGGCGCAGGTGGGTCTGCTTGAACGGCACCTCCAGCACGATCGTGCGGCCCGCCACGTCGATCTCGACAAGCTCCTCCTCGGAGCGGCGGAGCTGGACGTCTCCGCCCTCGCCGAACGTGATCGTGTCGAGATCGGACCGCAGGTGCGGGTCGAGCAGGGGCTCATGTGCAGGCACGATTGCGGTGGCCCCGGCGGCGAGCGAGGCGATCAGCTCGGCCTTGGCGGCCGCGATCGCCTCGAGCGACCCGAGCAGCTCGAGGTGCACCGGGCCGATGCTGACGATCACGCCGACGTCGGGCGCGGCGATCGCGGCCAGCTCCGCGATCTGGCCGGCGCCGCGCATCGCCATCTCCAGCACGAGCACCTCGGTGCCCGCCGGCGCGGACAGGATCTCGAGCGGCAGCCCGATCTCGGTGTTGAAGTTGGCGCGCGACGCGACGGTCCGGCACCGGCGCGAGAGGAGCGCGAGCAGCAGGTCCTTGGTCGACGTCTTGCCCGTGGACCCAGTCACGCCGATGACGCGCGCGTCCAGCTCCCGGCGCCAGGCGGCGGCCAGGCGCTGCATCGCGGCGAGCGGGTCCGCGGCCGCGATCAGCGCTCCGGGAACCGCGCATCTGGCCGCCTCGGCGTGCTCGGGCGTCGTCAGCACGCCCCAGGCGCCGGCGGCAAGCGCGTGCGGGGCGAACCTTCCGCCGTCGGCGTTGTCGCCGCGGAGCCCGACGAACAGCGATCCGGGGCCGGCTTCGCGCGAGTCGATGACCACTCGCTCGGGACCCGTCATGCTCGGTGGCGGCGCGACGAGTCGGGCCCCTGCCGCCCGCGCGACTTGCTCGGGTGTCCAGGTCCTCATGCTCTGACGGGAGAGTACTTGCCGGGTCGGGCGGTTGGGTACGTCGTCCTGCGTGGGGGTCAGCGCGGCGCCGGCTCGCCGGCGAGCGCCTCCCTGGCCACCGTGACGTCGTCGAACGGGATCTTGCGGCCCCCCTCGAACTCCTGGCCCTGCTCGTGCCCCTTGCCGGCGATCACGACCACGTCACCGGCGCGCGCACCCGCGATCGCCGTGTTGATCGCCGCGCGCCGATCCACGTCGTGGTCGACCTCCGATCCGGCACCGACGAGGATTTCGTCGATGATCGCTTCCGGGTCCTCGGATCGGGGGTTGTCCGAGGTGACGATCACCCGGTCCGCAAGCCGGGTCGCGATCTCGCCCATCAGCGGCCGTTTGCCGCGGTCGCGGTCGCCCCCGCACCCGAACACGACGTGGACGCGGCCGCCCCGGCGCGCGGCGCCCGGGTCGTCGACGAGCCCGCGGGCGGCCCGGAGGACGTTCTCGAGCGAATCCGGCGTGTGAGCGTAGTCCACGAGCACCGCGAAGTCCTGGCCGGCGTCGACGGGCTGGAACCGTCCCGGGACGTGCCCCGCGGTCTCGATCGCCGCGGCGACCACGTCGAGCGGCACCCCGAGCGAGCGCGCCGCCGCGAGCGCGCCGAGCACGTTGTAAACGTTGAAGCGCCCGGGCAGCGCCGAGCTCAGCGCGCTCACGCCGTCGGGGCCGTGCACGGTGAACCGCGAGCCGGACAGGCCTGTCTTCACCGCGCTCGCCCGGTAGGTGGCCTCGCGTCGCACCGCGAACGTGAGCGCCCCGGGAGTCTCCGCGGCCAGGCGGGCTCCGAATGGGTCGTCGACGTTGATCACCGCGTGCCCGGGGTGGCAGTCGGCGAACAGCTGCCGTTTGGCGAGGAAGTACTCCTCCATCGTCCCGTGGAAGTCGAGATGGTCCTGGGTGAGGTTCGTGAAGATCGCCGCCGCGAAGTGGATCGCGTCCGCGCGGTGGAGGTCGAGCGCGTGCGAGGAGACCTCCATCGAGCAGGCCACGTCGCCGCCCTCGAGCATCTCCCGGAAGGTCCGCTGCAGGTCGATCGCCTCGGGGGTCGTGCGCTCGACGGGTCGCTCGACGCCGCCGATCACGCTCTTGACGGTGCCGAGCAGGCCGGTCTGGCGGCCGTCGGCCTCGAGCAGCGAGTGCACGAGGAACGCCGTGGTGGTCTTGCCGTTGGTGCCGGTGACCCCAACGGTCTCGAGGGTCGCCGTCGGGTCGCCGTAGAACGCCGCCGCCGCGGGCGCCATCGCCGCGCGGACGCTCGGCACCATGACCTCGGGCACGTCCAGGTTCAGGGGACGCTCGACCACGAGCGCCACCGCCCCGTGGGCGATCGCGTCCGGCGCGAAATCGTGACCGTCGCGGGTGAACCCCGGCACACAGAAAAACAGTGCGCCGGGCTCGACGGCGCGGTTGTCGTAGGCGAGCCCGGTGATCTCGAGCTCGCCGGCGGCCGGCGACGCCGCGGACATCAGCTGATGCAGGCGCACAGCGCGGAGCCTACTCGGGGCTCGACTAGCCGGCGCCGAACCCGCGCGCTCCCTTGGCTAGGTCCCGGCGCTCGATCACCCTGTCTACGAGACCGTACGCTACCGCTTCCGCGCCCGTGAAGTAGCGGTCGCGCTCCATGTCGGCGTGCACCCGCTCGAGCTCCTGACCGGTGTGCTTTGCGTAGATCTGATCGACTCGGGCGCGCAGCGCCAGCACCTCGCGCGCGTGGATCTCGATGTCGCTGGACGGGCCCTCGAACCCTCCCGAGGGCTGGTGGATCAGGATCCGGCTGTTGGGCAGCGCGAGGCGCTTTCCCGGCGCGCCCCCCGCGAGCAGCAGCGAGCCCATCGACATCGCGATGCCGTAGCAGATCGTCCCGACGTCGGGACGGATGAACTGCATCGTGTCGTAGATCGCCATCCCGGCGTAGATCGAGCCGCCCGGCGAATTGATGTAGAGGTGGATGTCCTTGTCCGGGTCGTCGGACTCCAGGTGGACGAGCTGGGCGACGACCAGGTTGGCCGACTCCTCATCCACCTGCCCACCCAGGAACACGACCCGGTCGTTGAGCAGGCGGGAGTAGATGTCGAACGAGCGCTCGCCGCGGGCGGTCTGCTCGACGACCATCGGAACGAGTGGCATTGGGGCCTCCTGTGAGTCTGGTAAAGTGCAACCAACTAGTTGCAGACACCGTAGCAGACCCGCAACCTATTGGTTGCGCCTAGCCCGTAGCGAGGAGGCACGATGACCGAGCGGATCGAACGTGAGCTCTGGCTCCCGGCCACCCCGGACGCGGTGTGGGATGCGGTCACCGGCGACGGCTGGCTCGCCGACCGCGTCCATCTCGATCTGCGGCCCGGTGGGGACGCCCACTTCGACTCCGACGGCGCCGTCCGCAGCGGCTGGGTCGAGGACGTGGCGGCACCCGAGCGGCTTGCATTCTGGTGGGCGGTCGACGGAGAGCCCGCGAGCCGCGTCGAGCTGAGGATCGAGGCGCGAGGCGCCGGAGCGCGCCTGCGCGTCGTGGAGACGCGTCCGCTCGAGGTACTCGACCTGGTCGGCGTGCCGCTGCCCGGAGTCGGCGGAGCCGGCTACGGACCAGCGCTCGTGGCGGCGTGACGTGCCGACGGCCGACGACCGCGCCGGCGCCGTGTTCGGCGCCCTGTCCGATCCAACCCGGCGAGCGCTGCTCGCGGCGATCGCCGAGCATCCCGCCGCGACCGCCACGCAGCTCGCCGCGGAGCTGCCGATCTCACGTCAGGCCGTGCTGAAGCACCTGAACGCGCTCAGCGACGCCGGCCTCGTCGACCGGACGCGGGCGGGCCGAGAGGTCCGCTACCAGTTCACGCCCGAGCCGCTGTCAGACGCGGTCGGGTGGATGACCGACGTCGGAGCCGAGTGGGACGAGCGGCTCGCGGTCCTGAGCCGACAGCTCGGGAGCACCAGCCGGGCGGCGCCGCCCGGCTAACCCCGCCTGCACCACGTCGGCCACCCGTTCGGCGGCGTGACCGTCCCAGCCAGGCGGCCGCTGGGGGGCGGGCCTGACGTCCGCGAGCGCCGGGAGGATGTCGGCGATCCTGGCTGGGTCGAGCCCGAGCAGCGTGTTCGTGCCAAGCCTGGCGGTGACCGGGCGCTCGGTGTTGTCGCGGAGCGTGAAGCAGGGGACGCCGAGATAGGTGGTCTCCTCCTGAACGCCTCCCGAATCGGTCAGGACCGCGGCGGCGTCTGCCTCCAGCGAGAGGAAGTCCAGGTAACTCAAGGGCCCGAGCACGTGCAGGCCGGCGCTCAGGGCACGCTCACCCATCATCTTGAGCGTGCGTGGGTGTGCGGGGAACACCACGGGCAACTCCCGGGCGACCGCTTCCAACTGCGCGAGCACCTGTTCGAGGAGCGGGCCATCGACGAGCGCGGGACGGTGCAAGGTGACAAGGAGGTACCGTCGCCGGCTCGACGCCGATCCGGCCGGCCTGACCGAGCGCCGAGAAGCGAGGCTCCATCGCGACCAGCGTGTCGATCATCGTGTTCCCGACGAAGTGGATCCGGTCGGCCCCGATGCCCTCGACGGCGAGGTTCTCCACCGCCTCATCGGAATGGATGAACAGATAGTCACTGAACTCGTCCGCGACGATGCGGTTGATCTCCTCGGGCATCGTCCGGTCGAAGCTACGGAGGCCCGCCTCCAGGTGGGCGAGCGGGACGCTCAGCTTCGCGGCGACAAGCGCGACCGCGAGCGTGGAGTTCACGTCACCCGGAACGATCACGAGATCGGGGCGCTCGGCCTCGATGACCGGCTCGAAGCGCTCCATCACCCGAGCCGTCTGGAGCGCGTGCGACGCGGAGCCAACCCCGAGAACGTGATCGGCGCCGGGGACTCCTAGCTCCTCCATGAAGATCGCCGACATCATCGGGTCGTAATGCTGCCCCGTGTCGACGATGACGTGGCGGGCGTCGGGAAGGCGGCGCCGGAGCGCGGAGATCACGGGCGCCATCTTCACGAAGTTAGGACGCGCCCCCATCGCGTACAGGACCGTCATGCCGGCGCGAGCTTACCGGCTACTTGCTCGCGTCGATCCAGAGATGCCATCCCCAGCGCCGCCCGAGGCGCCGGGCGAGCTCGGTCCGGGCCGGGGAGCCGCCGCCGGGGTAGCTGCGCAGTGCCGGCGCACCGAGCT
>CAVUPS010000014.1:0-23942 GCA_963743475.1 uncultured Solirubrobacterales bacterium | reverse complement strand
GCTCGCGCTGGAGCGCGCGACGGCCACGATGGTGCAGGCCGTGGATCGATGACTCGGTCCGACCCAGGCGGTCGGCGATCTCACCGGGAGTCAGTCCGACCACGTGGCGCAGAATGACGACCTCGCGTTGCTCCTCGGGCAGAGCGGCTAGAGCATCGCGCACTGTGTGGTGCAGCTCGTCGATGTTCGAGTCGGAGGTCGAGCCCGCTCTCGGGCAGGCTCTCGATCGGGGTGACGCGGTTTGCCCGCAGGTGGTCGATCGCCACGTTCCGGGCCAGCCGGAGGAGCCACGCGAAGAACGGGACGCCGCGTTCGTCGTACTTGCCGATTGTCGTCATGAGCTTCGCGAACACGTGCTGGGTAACGTCCTCGGCCTCGTGATCGTCGCGCACGATCGAGCGGACGTAGCCGTAGATGTTGTGGGAGTAGCTGACGTAGAGGAAACGCAGCGCCTCACGGTCGCCTTCCTTGGCACGCGCGACGGCAAGCTTCGTCTTGCGCACCATCTCGGGTGAGTTGTTGATCGCGGTTCTGCTCGTGAAGCCGGCGGCCGCCGAGCTGGTCTTAAAGACTACTTCCCTGATCAACTTTCCATCCTTTTTTGAAGTGGCATTTCGCCCAGAAGGGCGGGCAGCGCCGCCACCGCACTGGTAGCCGGCTTGACGCTGCCATCCTCCTCAGGCCCCTTCCGAGAGCACCCCGCCCTCGGATGATTTCTGGACGAAGTTTGGTTCCGGCTGTCACGGCGGTCAATGAACGCTCCGACCCATTGCAGCGTTCAAGCCACTGAACGCTTGCGTTAGCTTTTCGTCAGCTTTGCGCAAGAACTCCACAGCTTCAGCTGTTAGTGTCGGTATGATCCGCGCTGGCGAGAGATTCGCGCGAGCCTTCAGAGGCTAAAATGGGGCATAAAGACGTAGAGTGCGAGACGCGGGGCGGCGTCTTGCTCGACAACTGGCCGTTGGACTGCAGTCGCCGAACCAGGATTGGCGGGTGGTTGGCGGCGCCATACCGCGGATCGGGCCTCGAGGCACACCGCGGCGAGCGCCCGGTGCGCAGGGCCGACCGGACGCTCCCGGTGCTGGTGGCCGGGACCCCGGTGCTGGTGGCCGGAACCGCATCGCTGGTCCTTCCGTTCGTCCTCCACGGGGCGGTGACGCATGCACCGACGCTACGCCCGGCCCTGGAGATGATGCTCTCGCTCTTCTCCCTTAGCGCGGCCTGGCTGCTGCGCGCACAGTTCGTCGCCTCCCGGCGCCTTCGCGACCTGCTCCTCGTGTGCGTCACGCTGGCTCTGGGGCTGACGAACCTCTGCCTGAACGCGCTGCCGGCGGCACTGGACGTGCGAGGCGGCGCCTACCTCGCCGCGGCCGGTATCTGGGGTCAACTATTTGTGGCGGGCATTTTCGCCGCGGCAGTGGCGGTTCCCACCGGGAAGATGGTTGCGCAGCCGCGGCACCCGGCGCGGATCGGCTTGCTCCTCGGCCTCGCCCCGCTCTCGGCGGCCGCGCTGGGTGGACTGCTGATGAACGCACTTGGGCTCGATCCGAGCGCTCACGTGGGCGCCGCCGGTGAGGCGGTCCTGGTCGTCCTCGTCACGGGGACCATCGGGCTGCTGGCCTACGCCGCCGCCGCGCTTACCCGCGAGAACGCCGGCCGGCCCGACCACGTCGTCGCGCTGCTGGCGATCGCCGCGCTCCTGCTGGCGGGCGCCGGGCTGTGCCACCTGACCATGCGCTCGCTGCCCAGCGGCGAGGTCAGCACCGGAACCGCGATGCAGGTCCTCGCCGCCGGACTGTTGCTGTGCGCCGCCGTCGTGCTCGAACGGCGCGTCCGGTCGCGTATGGCGAGAGCCGCGGCGCTGGCCGAGCGTCGCCGCGTCGCCCGCGACTTGCACGACGGCATCGCTCAGGACCTGGCGTTCATTGCGGCGCACGGCGCGCAGATCGCCGCCGAGATGGGCGAGGAGCATCCGGTCGTCGTGGCGGCGCGCAGAGCGCTGGCGGTCTCGCGCAACACGATCTCCAACCTTTCCGATCCTGCCGGAGCCACCGCGAGCGAAGCCCTCGATGCAGTTGCCCAGGAGCTCCGGGACCGGTTCGACGTGGCGATCGCCGTCGATGCCCAGATCGACGACCACCTTCCGTTCGGTGTCCGGGCCCACCTGAGCCGCATCGCTCGTGAAGCGATCGCCAATGCCGCACGGCACGGACAGGCGGGGAACGTACTCGTCTCGCTCCGGCGGGCGGAGGGCGGTGTCTCGCTCCGCGTCGTCGACGACGGCTGCGGGATCCCCGTCGACGACCGCGGCGTGACCCCGGAGGGCTTCGGCTTGCGCAGCATGCGCGAGCGCGCGGGCGCGATCGGCGGTCACTTGACGGTTCGCCGAGCTCCGCAGGGAGGCACGGAGTTAGAGGTCGTGCTGCCGTGACGGATCGGGTCAGGCTCCTGATCGTCGATCGGGAGCCCACCCGTCTCGGGATTCGGATGGCCCTGGATGGGACGGTGGAGGTATGCGCCGAGGCCGACGACGCCGAGCAGGCGATTCGCGCGGCAAAGCGCGAGCAGCCGGACGTGTGTCTGGTGGGGCACGACATCCCCGGCGGCGCGATCGCCGCGGTTCGCGGTGTCTCTCGTGCTGCACCGAACGCTGCCGTCGTGCTCCTCGCCCCGTCTCACGACGTGGACGATCTGCTCGAATCGATCCGCGCCGGCGCGGTCGGGTACGTGCCCGGAGCGGTCGACGCCAAGCGCCTGAGACGGGTCGTCCACGCAATTGCTGCGCACGAGGCGGTCGTGCCGCGGTCGATGGTCCTCGAGCTGCTGATAGAGCTACGCGGCCGCGGTCCAGGCACCGATTCGCTGACGGCGCGCGAGGGCCAAGTGCTCGGAATGCTCCGCCGGGGCCGGACCACGGCGGAGATCGCCGACCGGCTGGCGATCGCGCCGGTCACGGTCAGGCGGCACATCTCACAACTCGTGCGCAAGCTCGGTGTGGAGGACCGCACTGGGTTGACGCGCGAGGATCGCGCTCCTCACGCGGGGTAGCCTCGCGGCCTTTCTTCGGCGTGCACAACGCGTGAACGCTGCGCGGCCATTCGGCTCATTGTTCGCACACCGACGCGGCAGCACGATGTGTCGATTCGGTTCTGGCGATGACGCACCCCCGCGATTACTTACCCGTCCTCGACCGCATCGGGGTAGCGCTCGAAGCGACCTGCGATGCGCTCATGACGCTGCAGTCGATCGATGTGTCGCCGAAAATGCCGGAGAACGGACCCGGGAAGGATCACGTAGCGCGGGCCATCTCGGATCTGCGCCACGCAATCGACGAGCTCCGTGACGCGCAGGCCCGGAGTCAGACCGGGCTCGCGATGGGCTTCGTCCTGGCCCGCCACGACCGCAACTCGACCCCCGACGCCTGATCGGGTCAGACGAGCCCGCGGCGGACCGCATAGATCGCCGCCTGGACTCGGCTCGGCATGCCGAGCTTGGCCAGGATGTTCGAGACGTGGTTCTTTGCGGTCCGGGGGCTGATGGCGAGCGCCTCGGCGATGTCGGCGTTCTCCATCCCCCGTGCGATCAATCTCAGCACATCGAGCTCACGGGCCGACAGATGTTCCTCCACACCGACGTCCGCCTCTGGTTCCGCGGCGCGTTGCCTGACCCGTCCCAGGACCAGCTCCGCGGCGCGCGGCGAGAGCCACGCCACCCCCTGGGCGGCCGCCCGCACCGCCACCGCGACACCGCCGACCGACGTGTCCTTCGCGATGAAGCCGCACGCACCGGCCTCCAGCGCGGCCTCCACGTCGCTGTCGTCCGTGGCCACCGTGAGCACGAGCACGCGCATCCCCGGATTGCGCTCGAGGATCGCCCGGGTCGCCGCCGGGCCCTCGACGTCGGGCATGCGCAGATCCATGATCACGACGTCCGGCCGGAGCTCCTCCGCCAGGCGGACCCCCATCCGGCCACCCGAAGCCTGCGCCACCACTTCGATGTCCGGCTGCATGGCCAACAGCGACGCCAGTCCGGCCCGGAAGAGGTCGTGGTCGTCAATGACCAGGACGCGAATCGGCTCGTCCTGTCGAGCGGCTTCAATCATCGAAATGTCATCGCTGCTGGTGGCCCCCTTCGAACTTCGTTCCTGCAAGCCCGTCGCGACGCGTATCGCCCAGCCGATTGTAGATCCAACCCCGTTCACCCTGTTGAACGAGTCATGGGAAGTGCGCCCTATTCATAGACCCCACCTCGCTGCCAGCCGCGGACGACGTCCGATCCCCCAAACGTCCGATCCCGCAGTCTTGCGAGCGCGCAAGTGCGATGGCTAAAGCTCCGTTAATTCCCTGTGACAGCCCTCGGAACACGGAGCTTTCCCGACAACCCCCCGGGCGCACAGGCCAAGCTCCTCCTCGCCTTCGGTCCGCGCCGGGCCCGGATGCGGATAGAGCAAGCTCTCTCCGCGCGGCCTGAGCTCATCACGCACTCCGACCCCTCGCTCCAAGACCTTCTGAGTTGGGGACCGGGCGTGCGTCAGCTGGTGGCCTACTGCGAGAGCGTCTCGCCGGAGGAGATGGAGCGATTCAAGGACCTCAAGCGCGACGCTCCCGATCTCTTGATCGTCGCCGTGTGCGAATCCGTCGATCGCCGAGACGTGCGCCGCCTGCTCGACGGCGGGATCGACGGGTTCGTCCTCGCCGATCAGCTCGAGGAGGCACTTGCGCCGACCGTGGCCGCGGTGTTCGCGGGCCAGATGGTCGTGCCTCGGAACATGCGCGACTCAGTCGACAGGCCCTCGCTTTCCACCCGCGAGCGGCAGATCCTCGCCATGGTCGTGATCGGCCTCACCAACCAGGAGATCGGGGCGCGGATGTTCCTGGCCGAGAGCACGGTCAAGAGCCATCTGTCCTCCGCCTACAACAAGCTTGGCGTCCGTTCGCGCAGCGAGGCGGTGACCGTGATCATGGACCGCCCGGATTCGCTCGGCACCGGCATCGCGGCCGTCGCGCCGAAGCCCGAGCTACGCGCGGCTTGACCGCGCGGCGGACCGGGCACGCGCTCCACGCCGGCGCTGACTAGCTCAGGGTTATCCGCGAGTGCGGCGCGAGCCGCAGGTGCAACCCTCTGGGCAGGGCAAAGCTGCGCACCACCGAGGCTCGTTCGCCGATGATGCTGGCCTCGATCCGATGACCCGGATGGCTGATCTCGGCACCGGCGAGCACCATCGTGTTGTCGATCTCGGCGCCGCGCAGGGTCGCGCCCGCGCCGATCGCCGTGAACGGACCGATGAAGGAATCCTCGATCACGGCGTCGTCGTCGACCGACAGCGGACCGTGCAGGATGCTGCCCGACACGCGCGCGGATGAGCTGATCGCCACCCGCCCGTGCGCCACGTTGTTGTCGCCGAAGCTGCCGTCGACGGCGGGAACCGGCAGGGCGTCGAGCATCATGCGATTAGCGATCAGGAGGTCCTCGGTCTCATCGCTGTAGAGCCAGTGGCCGCCGAGCTCGCAGACCGCGACCCGGCAGTCGCTGGCGCGAAGCCAGTCCGCGAGGTCGTGGTAATCCACATCAGCGCTGCGCAGCGCATCGATGATGGGTTCGCCAGAGACGATCGCCGGGGCCGATGAGACACGCGCCGAACGCTCGGCCGCCCCGATCCGCGCACGGCGCCCCGTGCCGTTAACCGAGCCCAGCACGACGGCGTCGACGTCGCCGGCGCGGAAGCGCTCCCACATCGCTGACACCCGGCCGGGGAAGAGACAATCTCCCGGGCAGACGAGCACGGGCTCGTCCGCGACGACCCCCTCGAGCTCGGCCAACGCGACCACGCGGCCGTCGTTATCGGATGCGGTGGTGTAGGAGACCTCCACCCCCCACGGGCGACCGCCGCCGAGAACCTGCTCGAGCTCCTCGCGCACAACGGGGCTGACGATCACCTGCACCCGATCGATGCCCGCCGCGGCAAGCTCGTCGAAGACGTGGTAGATGAGCGGCAGGTTGGCGATCGGCGTCGAGTAGCGCGAGCGCCCGGTACAGCCGCACGCGCGCTCCTGCGCTCCTCCTGCAGCGTCGATGATCGCGAAGCTCACCATCTCCTCCTGCCGGTCGAGACCAAACCCGGTTGTTCGACGTCGACGATTCTTTCCGAACTTCCGCGAGCTTATCCAGAGGCGGCGGGCGACAGCGCGCGAGCGAGGTCGGCGCGCGAGGACGGGATGTCCAGCTTGCGGTAGACATGGCGAAGGTGGAACTCGACCGTCTTAGGAGTAACGAACAGGACCTGCGCAATTTGCCGCGTGGTCAAGCCGCCGGCGGCCAGGTCCGCCACGCGGCGCTCGCTCGGCGTCAGCGCCTGGATCCCGCTCAGCATCACGCGGCGGGAGCGTGCGCCGGTGGCGCCGAGCTCCTCGCGCGCCCGCCGGGCGAGGGCTGCCGCCCCCTCGCGCTCGGCGAGCTCGAGCGCCTTGCGCAGCGGGTGGCGGGCGGCGGCGCGCTGGTTGGCGCGTCGCGTCGCGGCGCCGAGGTCGACCAGGGCGTTGATGTACTCGAGTCGGGGGGGAGCCGCCCGGCCAATCCTCGCCGCTTCCGCGAGCAGGTCGAGGCGGCGGGTTCCCTTGGCGGCGAACGCGAGGACACGCAGGTCGCGGATGACCACGCGCGTCAGCCCGCGCTCGCGCGCCAGCTCGAGCTCCTCCTCGGCGAGCGCACGCGCCCGCCGCGCGTCGCCGAGCGCGAGTCGCGCCAGCGCGGCGGTCGAGCGCCAGGCGACGACGCCCGGGCCCATGAGTCCCCAAGACCCGCGGGAGAGACGGCCCGCCTCGAGCGCGTCCGCCAGCGCATCCGCTGGGCGCATCAGCGCCAGGCACAGCTGCGCCCGGAGGTCGAGAAGCACAGGGGTGTCGATCTCGTCGATGCCCTCGCCGGCGGGGTCCATCGTCAGCGCCGCCTCGGCCTCCTCGAGCCTCCCCTGCGCCAGACGGCAGGCGGCGATCAGGCCCCGCGCTGTGCGATCGCCGCGGTGCGCGGCGCGCGCCGCCTCCGCCACTGCGAGCGCTGCCGTGATCCGGCCTTGGTGATAGAGGCTCCAGCCCTGCCAACGCGCGGCGCCCGGCGGCCCGGGGGCGATGCCCGAACCGGCGGCTGCCTCGGCCATCGCCACCGCACGCTCGAGCTCGTCGACGAACAGCAGCGAGCCCGCCACCGCCGGCCAGGCATCGGCGTCGCCGTCGGAGTCAAGTAGAGCCCCATCGCCCCAGGCCAGCTCGGCGAGGTCGAGGACCGACTCGCGGTGGCCATCGGCGAGGCTCTTTCGGAACGCGGCGTACGCCGCGGCCGCCCGCGGCCCCTCCGCCGGCGCGCTCGGGCCCGGGCCGACCGGCGCAGGCGTGAGTCCAGCTGGTGCGAGCACGAGAAGCTCGGAGACGGAGCGAAGCGCGCTCAGCGCCGGCGGGTCGGCGCTCGGCGGGTCAGGGCGTGCCGCCACAACCATCGCGATCGGAAGCGGCCCGATGCGCGCCGCGAGGTAGGCCAGGAAGCGGAGCGACGCCGCGTCCGCACGGTCGATGTCGTCGACGATCAGCGCCAGCGCCCCACGCGTCGTGGCAGCTGCGCCGTCCGACGCCAGCGCCCGGGCCAGCCAGAACAGTCCGTGGATGATCGTGTAGACGCGCTCGCCGACAAGCCCAGGCGCTGCCGGAGACGCACCGGAGAGCAGCTCTCCGGCCGGCCGCGCCGGCCCCCGCAGCAGGATCTCCCGATCGCGGGCGGCGGCCGCGAACCATGTCTCCTCGAACAGCTGAATCGCCACCCCGAACGGGAACTCGCGCTCCAGTACGCGGCCCCTAGCGTGGAGGACCCGGATCCCGGCGGCCCGCGCGGCGTCGGCCGTCGCCCTCGTCAGCTGGGTCTTGCCGCCGTCAGGCGCGCCCTCGACGTACACGGCGCGCCCCTCACCTGACGCCGCCTCGGCCAGCCGTTGCCGGATTCGGCTCAGCGCGTCGGGCTCTTCGGACGGATCGCCCCGCCCAGGTCCCGTCTGTTGACTCACTTGAAATCCCCAAGAAGCGCTCCTTGCTCCACGCTCCAAGAGTACTAGGGGGGCTCCCCTGGCGCAACTAAGTCGCTGCCTATTCGTCCAGCGGACGTGCCGCACGCAGATTCCATCGTTTAATGGGACGCAAGCGCTGGACCCAGTTCATGCGAATCGCCTGGCGAGCCCCCGCCAGACCAACAACTAGGGGGGGGCCCCGGTGCGAGGAATGATCAGTCATAGCAAGCTTTAGACAGGTCATAGCGAGCTTTAGGCAGGTCATAGCAAGCTTTAGACAGCCCGATGGTCCTGGACGGACGTTGGGTAGGGGCAATGGGCAGGGGCAAGAATCAAGCGACGAACGGAAGCGTCCAGAAACAACAAGGGGGGTGAAGGCACTCGGACCGCCGGCGCGGCTGCGTCGGCGGGACATGCCGGATCATGCAGTCCACATCAACTCAGAACACGAAGACGGCCGAGTACCGACGGATCTCGGCATCCGGGTTTCGCGCGCACACCGCGCTCGAGCCGGTCGATCGAGAGATCACTAACGCCATTTCGAGGGCGCAGGCCGGCGACGGCGACGCCATCCGCGTGCTCTACCTCCGCTACAAGGACAACGTGTACGGATACGTGCTCAGCTTCGTGCGCGATCAACACGAGGCCGAGGACATCACTCAGCAAGTGTTCCTGAAGCTGATCTCGGCCATCTACAAGTACCGTGCCCGGGAGGTGCCCTTCACGTCGTGGCTCCTTCGGGTGGCCAGGAACGTCGCGCTCGACCACATGCGCCGGCGGCGATCGGTGCCGTGCGAGGAGGTGTACGACACGGCGCATCTGAGCGACGATTCGGGCGATGACCGCCGGCGCGGACTCGCGCAGGCGCTCGAGTCGCTGCCTGAGGAGCAGCGCAATGTGATCGTGCTGAGGCACCTGGTGGGGCTCACGCCGGGCGAGATCGCGGTTCGGTTGGGCCGCACCGAACCGTCGATTCACGGTCTGCACCATCGCGCCCGCCAGACCCTGAAGCGCGAACTGATGGCGATCGATTGCGGGCCGTCGGCGCGTGTCGCTTGAGCGCCGGCTCCGCGGCCGGGCAACGCGGCGCCTAGTTGAGCGCCAGCTCGACGCCGTCGCCGACGTGTAGTCGCATTGCACGAGGAAGCGCGAAATCGCGGAAGATCCTCGCGCTACGGCCGACCGTGCTGGCCTCGATCCGGCCGCCGACGTGCATGATCCGCGCCCCGTCGGAGATTATGGAGCGCTCAATCTCGGCGCCCTCGATTTCGGCGCCGGCGCCGATCGACGTGTACGGGCCGATGTAGGAGTTCGAGACGCGAGCGGCCGGGCCGATGATGGTCGGACCGAGGATGATGCTCGAGCTGACCTCGGCCGTGGGATGGATGATCACGCGGCCCTCAATTCGGTTGTCGCCGCCGTCGTCCGCGTCGAGCTCCGGAGTCTGCTGGTCGAGGACGATCCGGTTGAGCTCGAGCAGGTCGAGCGGGTCACCGGAGTAGCGCCTCCAGGTCCTGACAAACTTCGTCCGCAGCGACCGTCCGGTGTCCGCGAGGTACTCGGCGATCGCGGTCAGATCGAGCTTTTCCTGGTCGTCCGAGGCGCGTGCGCAGGCAAGTCGCAGCGCGCCCTGACCGAACACGCAAACGTTCACCAGGCTGAGACACGTCTTCGATCCGTTCAGCTCGGAGATCCCCAGCAACCGCTGTGCCGCCGGGTCGAGGCGGTCGCGCTTCTCGGCCGTGCGATGTACGAAGAGCACGAGGTCGGACGGATCCGAGTCGAGCAGCTCGGCGAACCGGAGGAGCTCGTATCCGACCAGCCCGTCCGCGGTGTGGACCACGCACGCATCCTCGCCGACGAACTCCTCGGCCGCGGTCAGGGCGCCGAACAGGTCGTCCCGTCCGGTGTAGGTCAGGTGGGTCACCGACCCGAAGGCGCCGTCCTCATCGATGCAGCGGCGAACCGGAGGCGCCAGCGCCGGCGGCGCGACGACCGCCAGGTCATCGACGCCGGCCGCCACGAGACCGTCGAGGACGTGGCACACGATCGCCCGGTTCGCGATGTGGCGCGTCGCGGACGGATCGTCATGCTGCCGGCGCGACATGTCCTCCACAGGAACAACAACGACTCCCTTGCACCTCATGGGTGATACAACGGCGCCACCCCCTTCCTGCTCGCGTGATCGCTCTTTATTCCGACCTTGTCCACGCCCACCTCCTCGCGAATACGACCGAATTCGCCGCCCGTCCCGGGGATGAGCACGGACCACGTATCCAGCGCCCACGCCGTTCATCGCCAGAGCCTGAGCGGACGCGCGGCATGACCCGCCGCGCGTGCTGCGCGCGTCGCGTCCTTGCCGAGCATCCCTGCGGCGCCGGTAATGAGAAGCTTCATCGACCATCAAACGTCCTGCGCCCGAACCGGCCTTTCTGGGGCGACGACCCGGCTAAGAAGCGCGCGGAAGCCCGCCCAAATAGAATCGGTGCTCGTGCCCTCCCACGACGTGCTGATCATCGGAGCCGGCCTGGCCGGACAGCGGGCCGCGCTCGCCGCCGCGGAGGCCGGCGCGTCGGTCGCCATCATCTCCAAGGTGCACCCGGTCCGCTCCCATTCGGTGGCGGCGGCGGGTGGGATCAACGCGGCCCTGAACCCCGAGGACAGCTGGGAATCGCACGCCTTCGACACGGTCAAGGGCTCGGACTACCTGGGGGATCAGGACGCGATCGAGATCATGTGCCGCGAGGCGCCCGACGAGCTCCTTTATCTCGAGCACATCGGCGTCACCTTCCACCGCGACGAGACCGGTCACCTCGGCACCCGCGCGTTCGGCGGCGCGTCCGCCGCTCGCACCTATTACGTCGCGGACATCACCGGCCACGCGATCCTCCACGTGCTCTACGAGCAGCTGATGAAGCGCTCAGAGCAGATCGACCGCTACGAGGAGTGGTTCACGACCGATCTCCTCCAGGACGACGAGGGGCGGTGCGCGGGCGCGATCTGCCGCGACCTGCGCGACGGCGCACTCGAGGTCTTCAACGCCAAGACGACGATCCTCGCCTCGGGCGGCGCCGGCCAGCTGTACAAGCCGACCACCAACGGGCTGATCGTGACCGGCGACGGCATCGCCCAGGCGTACCGGATCGGCGCCAAGCTGATGGACATGGAGATGGTCCAGTACCACCCGACCACGCTCGCCGGCAACGGCCTTCTGATCACCGAGGGGGCACGCGGCGAGGGGGCCTGGCTGCTGAACGCCGAGGGCGAGCGGTTCATGGAGAGGTACGCGCCCAACAAGTTCGAGCTGGCCTCGCGCGACGTCGTCTCGCGAGCGGAGCAGACCGAGATCAACGAGGGCCGCGGCTTCGACGACGGCACCGTGGCACTCGACATCACGAAGGTCCCGCGCCGCCGCACGCTCGAGGCGCTCCGTGAGATCGTCAACATCGGACGGGACTTCGCCGGCGTGGACATCACCCGCGAGCCGATCCACATCCTCCCGGGGATGCACTACATCATGGGCGGGATCAAGACCGACTCCGACGGCGAGACGACCGTCTCGCATCTGTACGCGGCCGGCGAGGTTGCGTGCGTGTCGGTTCACGGCGGCAACCGCTTGGGCGCGAACTCGCTGCTGGACACGCTCGTATTCGGGCGGCGCTCGGGAGCACACGCCGCCGCCCGCGCGCTCCAGATGCCGATGCCCTCGACCCCCGCTTCCCGCGTGGCCGACACCGAGAAGCACATCGCCGCGATCATGAACCGCCCCCAGGGAGGCCGGCGCATCGGGGCGATCAAGAACGAGCTCGGGGAGACCATGAACGAGTACGTCGCGGTGTTCCGCGACCAGGAGGGGCTCACCAAGGCGCATAAGATCATCCGCGGGCTCAAGGACGAGGCCACCAAGGCGGCGATCGACGATCGCGGCTCGATCTTCAACCAGGACGTGATCGCGGCGATCGAGCTCGGTTACATGCTCGACGTGGCGGAGACGATCGTGGTCGGCGCGCTCGAGCGCAAGGAGTGCCGCGGCGCGCAGTGGCGAATCGACTACCTCGGGCGCAACGACGAGAAATGGCTCAAGCACATCGACATCTCGATGAACGGCTCCGACGTGCCGCAGGTGAGCTACTCGCCGGTCACGATCACCCGATGGCAGCCCGAGGAAAGGACGTACTGAGGATGCCCGAGTACACGCTCAAGATCCGGCGCTACGACCGCACGTCGGGCGAGCCCCCGCACTGGGACACGCACACCGTCGACCTCTCACCGGTCCAGTCGGTGCTCGACGCGATCCTCAAGATCAAGGACGACGAGGACGGGTCGATCGGGATTCGCTGCTCGTGCCAGCAGGCGATCTGCGGCTCGTGCGGCGTGCGGATGAACGGAAAGCCAGGCCTGGCGTGCAACACGCACCTCCAGGAAGCCGCCGAGCGCAACTGGAACTCGCCCGACGCGGAGGCGGGAAAGCCGGTCATCGCCGTCGAGCCGATGGGCAACATGCCGGTGATCCGGGACCTGATCGTCGACATGGACGAGGTCCACTGGAAGAAGATCCGGCGCGTCACACCCTGGCTGATCAACAAGGAGCCCGTCCCCGAGCGCGAGTACATCGTGCCCCACGAGAACATGGTCGACGTCACCCAGCCGATGGCCTGCATCCAGTGCGGCGCGTGCGTGTCGGACTGCCTGTCGATGGAGGTCGATCCACTGTTCGTCGGCCCGGCGGCGCTCGCCAAGGCCTACCGGTTCGTGGGCGACCCGCGCGACGCCCAGCACCGCGAGCGGCTCAGCGACCTGTCCGAGGATCCCCACGGGATGTACGACTGCACCCACTGCTTCAGCTGCATCGACGCCTGCCCGAAGGGCGTGGCCCCGATGAGCCAGATCATGCGCCTGCGCCGCATCGCCGGCTCGGATTTCGAGATCAAGGACCGCAACAACGGCTACAACCACGAGCACGCGTTCGTCAAGAACATCCGCAAGAACGGCATCCTGCACGAGACGGATCTGCTCGCGGACTCCTACGGCGGGAAGTTCAACCCAGCCGCGGGGAAGGAAATGCTGAGCGGGCTGCCCACCGCATTGAAGGGCCTCACGCGCGGCAAGATGACGCCGAGGACCGCGCTCGGGCACCCGCACAAGGCCCCGCCCGAGGTCAAGAAGCTGTTCGACGCGATCGACGGCAAGCCCAAGCGCAACGAGCTGAACCTGTACGTGAGCGGATACGAGAACGAGGCCGAGGCCGAGGCCGCCGGGTCGGCGTCCGCTTCCGAGGAGCAGTCGTGAAGGTCGCGTACTGGCCGGGCTGCGTCAGCCGCGGCTTCACGCCGGAGCTCCACGGGTCGATGGCGAGCATCGCGCCGCTGCTCGACATCGAGCTGATCGAGCTCGACCGCGCCGCGTGCTGCGGGGCGGGCGTGATCGCCGAGCACAACCAGGAGCTTGCTGACACGCTCAACGCGCGCACGTTCGCACTCGCCCAGCGCACGGACGGCGAGCTGATGATGAACATCTGCTCGACCTGCCAGGGGGCCCAGTCCGAATGCCAGGAGCGGCTCGACGCCAACACCGAGTACCGCGAGCACGTCAACGGCAATCTGTCCGACGAGGGCCTTCGCTATGAAAGGGATCCCGCCCGCCCCCTTACCAACAAGAACTTCCTGTGGCTGCTCGTCGAGGACATCGGCCTGGATACGCTCAAGGCGAAGGTCAAGCGGCCGCTTGCGAACCTTCGGGTCGGACCGTTCTACGGGTGCTACATCATCCGCCCGACCGAGCGGCTCGGAATCGACGAGGAGCATCCGCGCGACCGATACCTGCACTGGGTGATCGAGGCGCTCGGCGGCACCGTTATCGACTATGCCGGCGTCTACAAGTGCTGCGGCTTCCCGATCATCACGATGAACAAGGACGCCTCACTCAAGCAGGCCGGCCGCCATCTCGGCGACGCGATCGACGCCGAGGCCGATTGCCTGGTGGTCCCGTGTCCCCTGTGCCACCTGAATCTCGATCTTCAGCAGCCGGTGGCGGCGAAGGTCGTCGGGCGGGAGCTCGGGATGCCCGTGCTGCACCTGCCCCAGCTCGTCGGGCTGGCCCTCGGGCTGTCGCCCAAGGAGCTCGGCATGAGCAAGCACATCGTCAGGCCGACGTCGGTGATCGACTGGTCGACGTCGGTCGTGGCCGGCGCGGCGGTTTGAGCGGACCTACGAACCTCGGTCAGCGTCCCCGGAAGTCCAAGGCCCGTCCAAGCGTTACCTGCCCATGCGCGGTACGTTGCGCAACGACCGGATCGAATCGGATCATGAGCGGCCGGCCGAAGCCGGCGAGATCCGAGCCCTCGCGCGTGAAACTGAGCAGGCTGCACGCCGGCTGCTCAGCCGCGCTGCTCACCTCGAGAAGCGGGCCAGCCGGCCCCGGACCGATCCGAGCGAGTGCGCGAATCTGAAGTCCCAAGCGGTGGAGCTACGGACTGCTGCCGACCTGTTGCTGGTGGAGGTCTGCGAGCTCTCGCGGCAGGCACGGGCTGCCTGACGCTGCGCAACCTTAGAGACTTGCGCTCCGCGCCGCGACCGCGCCGCGCCGGCGAAGCAGGCCCCGCTGCACGAGGACCTCGGCGATCTGGACCGCGTTCGTGGCGGCTCCCTTGCGGAGGTTGTCGCTCACGATCCACATGCTGAGCGCTCGGGGATGGGACTCGTCCCGGCGGATCCGCCCCACGAACACCTCGTCGCGGCCGGCGGCCCGAAGCGGGGTCGGGACGTCCTCGACGACGACGCCGGGCGCCGCGCTCAGCAGCTCGCGTGCCTCCGCGGCCGACAGCGGCTCGCACGTCTGGATGTTGACCGCCTCGGAGTGGCAGATCCGCACCGGGACGCGCACGCATGTGACCGCGATCCCGATCGACTCATCCTCGAGGATCTTCCGCGTCTCGAACATCATCTTGCGCTCCTCGTCGGTGTGGTCGTCGCCATCCGCGAACGACCCCGCGGCGCCGATCACGTTGAACGCGATCGGCTCCGGGTAGACCCGCGGCGCCGGCATGTCCGCGCCCTGCAGCGAGGCGCGTGCCTGGTCGTCGAGCTCGTCGATCGCCTTCTTGCCGGTGCCCGAGACCGATTGGTAGGTGGCCACGACCAGTCGCTCGATCCCCGCCTTGCGGTGGATCGGCCCGAGCGCTACCACCATCTGCATCGTCGAGCAGTTGGGGTTGGCGATCAGGCCGCGATGGCGTTCGAGCGCGTGCGGATTGACCTCCGAGACGACGAGTGGGATCTCCGGCTCGCGGCGAAACGCCGAGGAGTTGTCGACCACGGTGGCGCCCGCTTCGACAAACCGCGGCGCCCACTCCCGCGAGACGCCGGCGCCCGCGGAAAACAGCGCGACGTCAAAGCCCGCGATGTCCGCGTCGTCGGTCAGCGGCCGCACCGGTCGACCATCGAGCTCCCGGCCGGCGGACCGCACCGACGCGAACGGGACGATCTCGGTCGCCGGGAACTCGCGCTCGCGCAGGACCGAGCGCATCGTCGTGCCGACGACGCCGGTGGCGCCGACGACCGCGACGCGATATCTGCCCCTCATCTCGCCTGCTGTCCGATCGGGCGTTCGCGGTGGACGTCGGCGAGGCTCAACTCGAATGCCTCGTGTAGTGCTTGCACTGCCTCGGTCACCGACTCGGAGCGGATCACGCACGAGATCTTGATCGGCGAGGTCGTGATCATCTCGATGTTGATATCTCGCTCCGCGAGCGTCTCGAACACCTGCGCGGCCACGCCGGGATGCGAGCGCATGCCAGCGCCGATGATCGAGACCTTGCCGATCTCCGAGTCGGTGTCGATCTCGACGATTCCCAACTGAGCCCGGACCGGCTCGAGCGCGCGCTCGGCGTCGCGTAGGTCCTCGGACGAGATCGTGAACGACACCTCGGCGTCGCGGCCCTCCCCACGCGGCTCGTTCTGGATGATCGTGTCGACGTTGCAATTAGCGTCGGCGAGCGCCCGGAAGATCGCAGCCGCCGCGCCGGGACGGTCGGGGACGCCCAGCAGCGTGATCCTCGCCTCCTCGGTCGAGTGGGTCACGGCGGTGATGAGGGGGTGCTCCATGGTCTCGTCCTCTCCGATCACAACGGTACCTGGACTGGGATCAAAGCTGGAGCGGCAATGCAGCCGCACCCCGTGCGTACGCGCGTACTCGACCGAGCGGAGCTGGAGCACCTTGGCGCCGGACGCGGCCATCTCGAGCATCTCCTCGAAGCTGACCTGCGGCAGCTTGCGCGCGCCCGGCACCACACGCGGGTCCGCCGTGAACACCCCGGCGACATCGGTATAGATCTCGCACACCTCGGCGCCGATCGCCGCGGCCAGCGCGACCGCGGTCGTGTCCGAGCCCCCGCGACCGAGCGTGGTCACGTCGCGGCTGGTCGAGACGCCTTGAAAGCCCGCGACGAGCACGATCAGGTCGTCCTTCAGCGCCTGTCGGATGCGGTCGGCGCGGACGTCGATGATCCTGGCCTTGGTGTGGGAGGTGTCGGTGACAATCCCGGCCTGCGAGCCCGTCAGCGAGATCGCGCGGTGCCCGAGGTCGTTGATCGCCATCGCGCACAGCGCGCACGAGATCCGCTCCCCGGTCGAGAGCAGCATGTCCAGCTCGCGTGGGTCGGGGTGTGGCGAAACCTCCTCGGCCATCTCAATCAGCTCGTCCGTCGTCTTGCCGCGCGCGGACAGCACTGCCACGACCCGCTTGCCGGCGTCGCGCTGGGCCACGATCCGGCGCGCGGCGCGCTTGATCCGCTCTGCGTCCGCGACCGAGGTTCCGCCGAACTTCATCACGACGGTGTCGACCACTACACAGCCCGCCTTCCGACCAGCGCCCGCCCGAGCGTGAGCTCGTCCGCGTACTCGAGGTCGGCGCCCACCGGCAGACCGCTGGCGAGCCGAGTCACCGCCACATCGGGTTCGAGCTCGCGCACTCCGGCCGCGATGTGAAGCGCGGTCGCCTCCCCCGTCGTCGTCGGGTTGGTCGCGATCACGACCTCGCGCACCTGTCCGGCCCCGACCCGCTCGTACAGCTCGGAGATCTTGAGGTCCTCGGGGTCGATCCCGTCGATCGGCGACAGGGCCCCGCCGAGCACGTGGTAGCGACCCCGGAACTCGTGCGTCCGCTCGATTGAGATCACGTCCGAGGGTTCCTCCACGACGCAGATCACCTCGGGATCGCGGCGCTCATCGGCGCAGATCCGGCAGCTAGGGCCGTCCGCCAGGTTGAAGCACGTCTCGCACAGCCCGATCCGCTCCTTGACTTCGGTGATCGCGCGCGCCAGCGCCAGCGCTTCCTCGTCGCTCGCGCGCAGCAGATGGAACGCCAGCCGCTGCGCCGTCCGACCGCCGACGCCCGGCAGCTTCGACAGCTCGGTGATCAGCCGCTGGACGGGCGGGGCGTACACGCTGAGCGGATGTCCCTACTAGAGGCCGGGTAGTCCGAGGCCGCCCAGCCCGCCGGTCAGGCCGCCCGTGATCCCCCCGAGCTTCGCCGACGCGAGCTCCTGAGCCGAGCGGAGCGCCTCGTTGATCGCGGCCAGGACCATGTCCTGGAGCAGCTCGACATCCTCTGGATCGACCGCCTCGGGGTCGATCGTGATCGACTTGAGCACGAGGTCACCGCTGACCTTGGCGGTCACCATCCCGCCTCCGGCCGAAGCCTCGACGACTTCGTCCTTCAGCGCCTCCTGGGCGGCGAGCATGTCCTGCTGCATCTTCTGGGCCTGCTTGAGGATTTGTTGCATGTTCGGTTGCGGCATCAGCCCTTGACCTCGCCTTCGTCGGAATCGTCTTCGAGGACCTCTTCGGCGTCGAACTCCTGCATGAAGCGTTGCACGAGCTCCTCGCCCGAGAGCACCGCCTCGCTTTCCGGCTCCTCCTCATCGTCGCGGAGCTCGTAGCGGAGCACGAGCCGCTGACCGGTGACGGCCTCCAGCGCGTCGCCCGCCACCCGCCGGTAATCTTCCTGCTCAGCCTTGCGCTTGAGGAACGCCGCGCCCCCCGGGAACGCAAGGGTCAGCTCCCGCTCCTTGATCGCGACCGGACGAGCATCCGAGAGCAGCGCGGCCAGCATCGCGTTCTCGCCACGTACGAGATCGACCACCGCCGGCCAGCACGCAGCAGCGGTGTCGAGCTCGAGCGCGGCGCCGTCCGCAGGCGCGGCCTCCGGAGGGCCTGAATCCTCTGCGGCCTGCGGATCGGGCTCAGGGGTGGGCGTCGCCGGCCCAGGGTCGGGCGCCGCCACCAATCCGGACGTGTGCGCGGACCGCAGCCGGGCGCCCCCGCCCGTGCCCTGCTCGAGCCGCTCGATCCGGGCCTGCAGAGCAGCCATCGAGGGATCGAGCTCGGGAGCCGCCGCTTTCACCAGCACGAGCTCGAGCTGGATCCGGGCCTGCGCCCCGTTCGCGGCGGCGTCGAGCGCAGCCGAGACGAGATCGAGCAGCCGAACCGCGTCGGTGGCGGGCAGCGCCGTCGCCTGTTCAGCGAGCCGGATGTCCCGCTCCGGGGTGACCTGCAACTCCGGCGGGACGTCGCCGAGCACCTGAACCGCGAGCAGCTCGCGGCCGTGGACCTCGAAGTCGCGGAGCAGCTGCCCGGCGTCCCGGCCCGAGTCGGCGAGCCTCGCGGCCGCCCTCAGCGCTCGCGCCGGATCGCGCGCGATGATCGCGTCGATCGCGTCGAACAGCTGCTCGGCGTCGGCGACCCCGAGCACGGCGAGCACGTCGGCAGGCTCGATCGCCCGCCCGCCGGCGTACGTGAGGAGCTGCTCGAGCGTGCCGAGCGCGTCGCGGAAGCTTCCGGTGGCGTGGCGTGCGATCAGCGCGAGCGCGCCCTTGTCGACCTCGATCCGCTCATCGGTGGCGACCCGCTCCAGAACCGTCGCCACCTGCTCCACCGTCGGGCGACCGAAGTCGAACCGGTGGCAGCGGTCGACGACGGTCGGCAGCACCTTCTGGGCCTCGGTCGTCGCCAGCACGAAGATCGTCCGTGGCGGTGGCTCCTCGAGCGTCTTCAGGAACGCGTTCCAGGCCTGCGGCGAGAGCATGTGCGCCTCGTCGAGGATGTACACCTTGTGCCGCCCGGACACCGGCGCGTACGCGACCTTCTCCCGCAGATCGCGGATGTCGTCGACCGAGTTGTTCGACGCCGCGTCCATCTCGATCACGTCGAGCGACGTGGCGTTGGCGATCGACACGCACGAGTCGCAGATCCCGCACGGGCTTGTAGTCGGGCGGTTGGGAGTGGCTGGGTTGGAACCGGCGTCGCAGTTCAGACAGGCGGCGAGGATCTTCGCCATGCTCGTCTTGCCGGTGCCGCGCGACCCCACGAACAGGTAGGCGTGGTGGACCTGCTCCCGCTCGACGGCGTTGCGGAGCGTCCGGACGACGTGCTCCTGCCCGACGACGTCGGCGAACGTGCGGGGGCGATGGCGGCGGTAGAGCGACGGGCCGGTGGACACGGGAAGTCGAGTCTAGTAGGGGGTTCGGTGGTTCCGAGGCCTGCCCGAGGCAGCCCCGGTCAAGGCGCCCCGGACGTGCCCGAAGGCGGACCGTGCACCCCCCGTCGAGGCCGGTACCCGGGGCGCTGCCTCTGTATCGCGACTCCTGTTCGGTGCGCCCGCGACGCCTGAAGGTGGCCGCTTAAGGCTGCTTCCTTCCGGACCTGACCTGGTTCACGGGTCTTCATCGCCAAGGGACCGAACCATCAACATCGCGCACAGGGCGCTTGACCCCGGGGCCTGTGCCCCTCGGGAGGGGATTCAGCCCCGCTAGAGCGGATTGCGGGTACAGGGCACCGCTAGCACCCCGCCTAGCACGGTCCACGTGGGATCGTAGCGCCATGAGCAATGGGTCAGGAGAAACCTGATGCGTCGGCTGTTGTCGCAGTGATTGCGGCGCCAGGAGCGGGACGCCCCCAGCGGCCGCTATCTTGCTCACGCACGTGAACACGGACCCATTCGGAGGCTCGACTAGGATGACGGTAGGGGTGATAGGGCTCGGATACGTCGGGTTGCCGTTGACGGTTGCGTTCGCGGAGGCCGGCGACCGAGTCGTCGCGCTCGACGTCGATCCGCTGAAGGTCTCGGCCGTCGCCGCCGGCGACTCTTACATCGAGGACGTCCCGTCGGAGCGGCTGCGCGCGGTGCTGCCCCAGATCAGAGCGACCTACCGCTATGCCGACCTAGCCCAGGCCGACGCCGTGATGATCTGCGTGCCGACGCCGTTGACCGAGAACCGCGAGCCCGATCTGGGGCCACTCGACGCCGCGGCCAAGACCCTGGCCCAGGTCCTGCAGCCCGGTCAGCTGGTCGTGCTCGAATCGACCACCTATCCCGGGACCACACGCGAGCGGCTGATGCCGTTGCTCGAGTCCTCCGGCCTGCGCGTCGGCCCCGACATCAACCTCGCCTTCTCGCCGGAGCGCGTCGACCCCGGTCGCACCGACTACACGCTACGGAACACGCCCAAGGTTGTCGGTGGGATCACACCGGCCTGCCTCGACCGGGCCGAGGAGCTGTATGGCCGCATTTGCGATCACGTGGTCAGGGTCTCCACGCCCGAGGCCGCCGAGCTCACCAAGCTGCTCGAGAACATCTTCCGCTCGGTCAACATCGCGCTCGTCAACGAACTGGTGATGCTCACCGACCGGATGGGGATCGACATCTGGGAGGTCATCGACGCGGCGTCGACCAAGCCGTACGGGTTCATGCGCTTCGAGCCCGGACCCGGAATGGGCGGGCACTGCCTCCCGGTCGACCCCTTCTACCTGACCTGGCGTGCCCGCCAGTTCCACATGTCCACCGAGTTCATCGAGCTCGCCGGCAAGGTCAACCAGCACATGCCCTACCACTGCGCCGAGCGGGTCGAGCAGGCGCTCAACGACGTCTCCAAGCCCGTCAAGGGCTCGCGGATCCTGATCCTGGGCGCGAGCTACAAGGGCGGCGTCGGCGACATCCGCGAGTCGCCCGCGCTGAGGATCATCGAGGTGCTGGCCAGCCGGGGCGGCATCATGAGCTACCACGATGACTACGTGCCGTCGTTGCCGATGCTCGGCCTCGAGAGCGTGTCACTGGACGACGCCGTCGCCAACGCCGACGCCGTCGTGCTCGTCACCGCTCATCCCGGGATCGACCACTGGGCGATCGCCACGCGGAGCGCGCTGTTCGTAGACCTTCGCGGCGTGACCCGCGGCCTGCTGGTCGAGAACCTCGTTCGTCTGTAGCCGTCCACCGCGTCGAATCGGCTTAGCATCGGGCGCGTCTGCGCATCGAGTCCGACGCAAGGCTGCATCGTGGCGGTCAGGAACCTCGACCCGCTCCGCGCCACGCCCGACCTGCTGACGGCGGCGTCGAGACCAGCAGTCTTCGTAGTGGTTTGACATCATTCTGGAGGAATGCTCTAGATTGTTGCGCGATTAGCGGAAGCGGATACCGGGCATTCGCTTCCCGCGTTACGCGGTGTCGGCTGGCAAGCCGCGAGGAAAACCCAGGCGAAAGGGAGCCGGATGCCACGTAGATGGGCGTCGTGTTTCGCATTCTTGTGCATGTCCACAGCTGTCGCATGGGCCTCGAGCGGCAGCGGGCGAGCATCGACTTCGATATCGCTTGCGGGCCGCGATCCAGGTGCGCCAGCCAGCCGCCCCCCGGTGTAGCGGCGGCCACGGAAGCGGCGGCCACGGATTCCGGTCTGGTCGCGGCGTACGCGTTTGATGAGGAGTCGGGCACGACGGTCACCGACGCGTCGGGGAACGGCAACAACGGGACGATCTCCAAGGCGACGTGGTCGACGTCGGGCAAGTACGGCGATGCGTTGCAGTTCAACGGCACGAACGCGTTGGTCTCGATTCCGGACGCGGCGTCGTTGAACCTGTCGAGCGCGATGACGCTGGAGGCGTGGGTCGACCCGTCCACCGTCGACGACAACTGGCGCGACGTGATCTACAAGGCCAACGACAGTTTCTATCTTGAGGCAACCTCTACAAGCTCCTCGTACCCGGATGCGGGACTGATCGCCGGGGGCAGCTATGGCGATGCGTTCGGCACCGCCGCGTGCCGGCCGATACCTGGTCCCAGCTCACCGAGGCCTATGACGGGTCGACAGTGCGGCTGTACGTGAACGGGACGCAGGTCGCGTCCACTCCCCACACCGGCCCGATCGCGACTTCCACCGAACCGTTGCAGATCGGCGGCGACAGCCTCTACGGCCAGTACTTCGCCGGCATGATCGACAACGCCCGGATCTACAACACCGCGCTCACCGCCGCGCAGATCCAAGCCGACCAGGGCACCTCCGTCAACCCCCAGGGGCCATCCGACACCACACCGCCGTCGCAGCCGGGAACGCTCACGGCGATCGCCGTCTCCGGAGCGAGATCGACCTATCCCGGGACGCCTCCACTGACGACGTCGGAGTTACCGGCGATCTGTTGGAGCGCTGCCAGGGCGCAGGTTGCACCAACTTCACGCAGATCGCCACCGTCGCCGGGACCGCCACCACCTACGAGGACACGAGCGTCACCGCGACCACCACGTACAGCTACCGCATCCGCGCCACCGACGCCGCCGGCAACACCAGCGCCTATTCCAACACCACCACCGCCACGACTCCGACCGCCGCAGCAACAGCCACAGGTCCAGGACCGCTGCACGCTGATCCCACTGGACGGTATCTCGTCAATCAGAACGGCACGCCCATCCTGATCACGGGTGATTCGCCGCAGGGGCTCATCGTCAACTCGGGCAACATCAGCGGTAACCGGTCGACTGACGCGACGAACTACTTCGTGACCCGCAAGTCGGAGGGATTCAGCGCGGTCTGGATTAACCTGCTCTGCGACACCTACACGGGCGGCCGGTCGGACGGCTCGACCGAGGACGGCATCCGGCCCTTCACCACCGGGACGTCGCCGAACGACTATGACGACGATACGCCCAACTCGGCGTACTTCGCGCGGGTCGACCAGTTACTCCAGATCGCCGACCAGTACGGCATTGCAGACCATCGAGTTCCTCAACTCGACGGGCACCGTCAGCTCGTCGTTCACCGACCGACCTGGCGATCCCGGATTGATCTTGACGGCACGTACACGTATCCACCCACGCCGACGTACGACACGACTCTCACGGATTACAACCGGACCGATCACATCCCGATCCTGCTGCAAGAGGCGTACTGCGAGAACGAGCACGGTATCAGCGAGCACGATCTCCGAGCGAGGAGTATTGGGCGCTTCTGTCCGGCGCGAACGTGGGACAGTTCTACGGGGAGCACTACACGAGCTTCTTCCTTCCCGGCTCGAACAACTATCTCTCGGCTCCGAACGCGCCGAATGCCGCGACGATGACTTATCTCGTCTCGTTGTTCTCCTCCCGCGAGTGGTACAACCTCGTGCCCAACCAGAACCATGCGGTCGTCACTGACGGCTACGGAACCTACGGTCAGACGAACTACGTCACCGCTGCGAGCACGCCCGACGGGAAACTCGCGATGGCCTATGTCCCGGGATCCGCCAAGCTCACCGTGTCGCTCAGCGACTTCGCGGGTTCGGTCACCGCCCGCTGCTACGACCCGACGAACCGGACGTTCACGGCGATTGAGGGCAGCCCATTTCGCGAACAGCGGCAGTGTCTCGGTGGCGACGCCGAGGACGATGCCGAGGGCGACGGCGACTGGGTACTCGTTCTCGAAGCGTCCTGAGATACACAATCGGCGTTGGCCGCTCCGTGCGGTGCCACCGGACCCACGGAGTGGCGACCACCCCGTAAAATCCGGATCCGAGGGCGCGCAACTGTCAGGCTTCATTCGAGAACGCTGCACTTCACACGCGAGAGGTCGCTGGTTCCAAGCCCAGCCGTGCCC
>CAVUPS010000013.1:0-38634 GCA_963743475.1 uncultured Solirubrobacterales bacterium | reverse complement strand
GGGTGATCCATCATGCGTTCGCGGAAGCCGCTTTACTTGACCGATCCGCTTGATGAGTAATGCTGACGGGAACGCCCGCCCCCACGCAATGTCGCCGTTCTATCGTACACGGCTGAGGGGAATCGTCGACGGTTGGCGGCGGCGCAGGCTTGCGCGACGCGGGCTTGCCGGCTCTTCCTGCTCCGAGCAGATGCATACCGATGCGAGGCTGCGGATGCCGCTCGTGCGTGACCGTGGACGTTGGCTCGAGCGGCTGTGCGCCGAGACCGCCCCGGGGGAGGTCGCCCACATCGGTTGCACAGACAGCCCGTACACCGAGGAGCGGCTGGCGGCCGAGGTCCTACTCCACCAGCGGCTCGTGAAACTCGCGCCAGTGACTGGTTTCGACGTCGATGGCGATGCTCTGGAGCTACTAAGTAGGGGGCTGCCGCAGGAGCGGTTCGTCCTGGCAGACGTGACTGCCGGTGTCCCGGAGAGCGAGCGCGGGCGCTACGAGCTCGTGGTGGCAGGCGAGGTGCTCGAGCACGTTCCGGACGCCGACGCCTTCCTACACGGCTGCCGCCGGCTACTTCGTCCCGGCTGCCGCCTCTGCGTGACCGTCCCAAACGCGTGCTCGCCGAAGATCGGCCTGCGCTCCCTGGCCGGTCTCGAGGTGATTCATCCCGACCATCGCACCTACTATGGGCCGCGGACCCTGGCGCGGACGCTGCGCGGCGCGGGCTTCGAGCCCGAGTCAATGGTGTCGTGCCTCGCGCCTGTCGGCACCACCGGCGGGTTGGTCTATCACGGGCTGGTACGGGCCGCGCACAGAATGTTTGAGGGACCGGTCGGGGAGGGGCTAATCGCCGTGGCCAGAGCACAGTGACGCCGTTTCAGGACCTTTCCATCGGTGGCGAGCGTGGTGTCGGTGACAGAGCTGCTCTCCGAAGGTTTTCGCAAGCGGCGGCGAACCGCAAACCCACTGATCAGCCGGCCGAGCGCCAGCAGGGGCCTCCCGTTCCGCAAGCGCTGCCCCACCAAGGGAGGCCTTGGTTCGCGGCTCGGAGAAGGGTCTGAGTCGTAGACTCGTGGGGCCGTGCGCCACCGTCTCGCCGTCACCCCGATCCAGTACCGCCGCGTCGCCTACGTCACGCTGGCCGCGCTGACGCTGATCGTGCTGACGGGCGCGGCGGTGCGGCTGACGGACTCCGGGCTCGGCTGTGCGAACTGGCCGAAATGCGGGGGCACCCCGCTGCCGCCGCTCAGCACGCACGCGCTGATCGAGTTCGGCAACCGGGCGGTCTCGGGCGTGGTCGGGGTGATCACGGTGGTCGCGGCGGTGCTCGCGTGGACCCGACGTCCGTTCCGCCGCGATCTCCTATGGCTGGCGCTGCTGCTGCCGCTCGGCGTCGTCGCCCAGGCGGTGCTCGGCGGGCTCACGGTCCTCAACCATCTGGCGCCGGGCTTCGTGATGGCGCACTTCAGCCTGTCGCTGCTGATCTTGGTGGCTGCGTTCGCGCTGGCGTGGCGGAGCACGTATGAGCCTGGAACGCGTCCCGCGACCGCGGACCGAGTCGGGGTGTGGTCGGTGCGAGGACTGGCTCCGCTCGGGGCGCTGACGATCTTCGCCGGCACGGCCGCGACCGCTGCGGGGCCCCACTCCGGCGGCTTCACGGGCCAGGTCGTCCACCGCCTGCACTTCAAGGGCGCCGACACGCTGGACTGGACGATTCACCAGCACGCGACGATCGCCGCGATCTTCGGCGTGGCGGTGATCGGGGTCTGGTTCCTGTGGCGCCGCCGCGGCGCCTCGTCCCAGGAGCTCGAGCCGCTGACCGTTCTGGGCGTCCTTTTGGCCGCTCAGGGTCTCGTCGGAAGCGTCCAGTACGAGCTCAAGCTGCCGAGCGAGATGGTCTGGGTCCACGTGTCCCTGGCTACCGTCACATGGCTGACCTTGCTGTGGGTGGTGGCGGCCGCCGGCCGGCTGGCGCCGCGCGCCGTGGCAGTGCCGGCGAGTGGTCGCGACGCGCCGGCGCCCGAGCTCGAGCTCGCTGGCCGGCGCTGACCGCCTGCTCGGCCAGCGCGAGAGCGGGCCGTCATGACTTCCTTGAACTAGCTGCGCATTTTCAGAAGACGACCACTAAGCTGGAGAGCGGTTGCGGCCGAGGCCGGCGGCGGGTGGCCAGCTTCATCCAGCACACGCGAGCGCGGAATCTGGCCGGGTCCTCCGCCCAGCGTCCCGACCACCATTCTCATCACGATATTCCGATCTGCAGCTCCCCGGTCGGTTTTGCGCTCCTCGTGCGTAGTGGCAGGGGCGGTGGCGGCGACCGCTTTGCTGATGTTGTGGCTGCCGGCATGCTCCTGGGGATCGGGTGATCAGTCGGCGATGTTTCAGGACAATCAGCTGCTGCTGGGTGATCCGGGGCATTTGGATCAGACGTTGCAGACGTTGAGTTCGTTGGGTGTCCAGCGGTTGCGGATCACGGTGGAGTGGAATTTGATTGCGCCGGATTCGAATTCGCGGCGGGCGCCGGCGGGTTTTGATGGTTCGAACCCGGCCGACTATCCGCCGGGGGCGTGGGGGCCGTATGACGCGATCGTGCAGACGGCGGCGCGCTATGGGCTGGGGCTGAATTTCAACGTCACCGGCGGGGCTCCGCGGTGGGCGGTGGGCGGTGGGGCGCCGTCGAATCTGAGGTCCGTCTGGTATCCGTCGTCGTCGGCGTTCGGGGCGTTCGTGAAGGCTGTGGCGACGCGCTACAGCGGTGCGTACACACCGGTGGGCGGCTCGGCGCCGTTGCCGCGGGTGGGCTTTTGGAGCGTGTGGAATGAGCCGAATGTGGGTACCAGTTCGCTCTCGCCGCAGACCGTGAATGGGGTGGAGGTGGGACCGCGGTTGTACCGGGGGCTGCTCGACGCCGCCTACGGTGCGCTGCAGGCGACCGGTCACGGCGGCGACACGATCCTGATTGGTGAGCTGGCCTCGACCGGCCATGCGGATCCTGGGAGCGAACTGGGGATGGAGCCGCTGCGCTTTCTGCGGGCGCTGTACTGCGTTGATTCCGGCTTTCGCGAGCTGCGGGGCGCGGCGGCGGCGGCGCGTGGGTGTCCGACCAACGGATCCGCCTCGGCGCATTTTCAGGCCCGGAATCCGGCGCTGTTTCGGGCCACGGGCTGGAGTCTTCATCCCTACCACCTGGATGCGGCGCCGAATGTCGCTTCGCCGTCCGCGGACGGGGACTGGGTGACGCTCGCGGACCTGCCGAGGCTGGAGGGCTCCCTTGACCGGATCCAGCGCGTGTACGGCTCCCTCAAGCGCTTCCCGATCTACCTGACCGAATACGGCCTGGAGACGAACCCACCGATACCGCTATTCGAGCTCACTCCCGCGCAGCAGGCCGTGTACCTGAACCAGGCCGAGTACATGGCCTGGCGTGACCCGCGCGTGCAGACGCTCTCGCAGTACCTGCTCGCCGACGCTCCGCCCGGAGGCGGCTCCCCGATCAGTTCTTTTGCCAGCGGGTTGGAGTTCATCAGCGGCAAGGCCAAGCCGTCGTTCGCCGCCTACCGGCTGCCGATCTGGATGCCCAGCGTGCGCGTCAAGCGTGGACACTCGCTCGAGGTGTGGGGATGCGTGCGCCCGGCCAAGCGCTATCCCCGCAGCGCAATCGGCTCGGTCCTGATCCTGCTGAACGGCCGTGCCATCCGCTCGGTGAAGATCACCAACCCGGCCGGCTACTTCGACGTGCGCGTGACCTTCCCGCGAAGCGGCACCGTCCGGCTGGCCTGGACCTACCCCCAAGGCCCCACCGTATACAGCCGCACCGTCGCGATCGGCGTCGCCGCAGCTGCTTTGATCCCCACCGGCCTCGTCGCGACTGGGATTGCCGGTCTGCTGATTCTGTGCTGTCTAGCTCTGGCGCGCCAGCTCGTCGGGCGGGCGAGAAAGCGCCGCGGCACCGGCCGGCGCTGAGCCGCTGCTCCAGCCCCACGCGCCCGATCCAGCCCGACATGCGGCGGTCCAGAAGTCGTGCGGCCGAGAATCTCACCGCTCCACCGGTGGCGTAACTTTGGTGGGGGCGTTGTGTTCAGAGTCTCTAATGGCGCATCGCCTTGCTTTCGGCCCGGGTTCGCGCTTGTGGCGTTTGTTACTCGTGACCGGGTTGTTGGTTCTCGTGTGGCCCGCCGGCCGGGCTTGGGGATCGGTGGACCAGTCGGCGATGTTTGAGGACAATCAGCTGCTGCTGGGTGATCCGGGGCATTTGGATCAGACGTTGCAGACGTTGAGTTCGTTGGGTGTCCAGCGGTTGCGGATCACGGTGGAGTGGAATTTGATTGCGCCGGATTCGAATTCGCGGCGGGCGCCGGCGGGTTTTGATGGTTCGAACCCGGCCGACTATCCGCCGGGGGCGTGGGGGCCGTATGACGCGATCGTGCAGGCGGCGGCGCGCTATGGGCTGGGGCTGAATTTCAACGTCACCGGCGGGGCTCCGCGGTGGGCGGTGGGCGGTGGGGCGCCGTCGAATCTGAGGTCCGTCTGGTATCCGTCGTCGTCGGCGTTCGGGGCGTTCGTGAAGGCTGTGGCGACGCGCTACAGCGGTGCGTACACACCGGTGGGCGGCTCGGCGCCGTTGCCGCGGGTGGGCTTTTGGAGCGTGTGGAATGAGCCGAATGTGGGTACCAGTTCGCTCTCGCCGCAGACCGTGAATGGGGTGGAGGTGGGACCGCGGTTGTACCGGGGGCTGCTCGACGCCGCCTACGGTGCGCTGCAGGCGACCGGTCACGGCGGCGACACGATCCTGATTGGTGAGCTGGCCTCGACCGGCCATGCGGATCCTGGGAGCGAACTGGGGATGGAGCCGCTGCGCTTTCTGCGGGCGCTGTACTGCGTTGATTCCGGCTTTCGCGAGCTGCGGGGCGCGGCGGCGGCGGCGCGTGGGTGTCCGACCAACGGATCCGCCTCGGCGCATTTTCAGGCCCGGAATCCGGCGCTGTTTCGGGCCACGGGCTGGAGTCTTCATCCCTACCACCTGGATGCGGCGCCGAATGTCGCTTCGCCGTCCGCGGACGGGGACTGGGTGACGCTCGCGGACCTGCCGAGGTTGGAGGGCTCCCTTGACCGGATCCAGCGCGTGTACGGCTCCCTCAAGCGCTTCCCGATCTACCTGACCGAATATGGATTCGACACCAACCCGCCGCAGTTGGTGGACTCCGTATCACCGGCGACGCAGGCGACGTATCTCAACGAGGCCGAGTACATCGCCTGGCGTGACCCGCGCGTGCAGACGCTCTCGCAGTACCTGCTCAAGGACGAGCGTCTGGTAGACGGCGCCCGCTACAGCGCGTTTGCCAGCGGGTTGGAGTTCACCAACGGCCAGGCCAAGCCGTCGTTCGCCGCCTACCGGCTGCCGATCTGGATGCCCAGCGTGCGCGTCAAGCGTGGACACTCGCTCGAGGTGTGGGGATGCGTGCGCCCGGCCAAGCGCTATCCCAGCAGCGCAATCGGCTCGGTCCTCATCCTGCTGAACGGCCACGCCGTCCGATCGGTGAAGATCACCAACCCGGCCGGCTACTTCGACGTGCGCGTGACCTTCCCGCGAAGCGGCACCGTCCGCCTGGCCTGGACCTACCCCCAAGGCCCCACCGTATACAGCCGCTCGGTGAAGATCACCGAGCTGTCCCGATAAGGGCGCTCGCCGGGCTCGTTGGACCGCGCCGAGGCGGCGCCAGGCGACCCCTGACCGGACCGACCCTCCTGGCCCCGCGGACCCCGAGCGCAGCCAGGCCCGCACCGGCGGGCGAGAATCCTTGTACCGGAACGGTAAATCCGAGCGCTACGATCGGCGTCAACTAGATGTCAGCGCAACACGGCACCACGCAATCCAACACCTCAGGCGGACGCAGTGCCGACGCCTCGCTGATCATCCTCGTCGTCGACGACGAGTCCGATCTGCGCGAGATGCTCACGCGCTCGTTCTCGCGCGAGGGGCATCGGGTGATGGCCGTCGCCGACGGACGCGCGGCGATCGATCGGGCCAGCACGGACCACTTCGACATCATCCTGCTCGATGTGGCGCTCGGCCCGGGGCCGGACGGATACGAGGTGTGCCGCACGCTGCGTGCGCGGCGCAACGTGGTCCCGATCATCATGCTGACCGCGCTCGATTCCGAGGCCGACGCCGTGCTCGGTCTGGAGGCGGGCGCGGACGACTACGTCACGAAGCCGTTCGGCCTGGCCGAGCTTCGGAGCCGGATCCGGGCCGTGCTCCGCCGTGCCGGCACGCGCGCGATGGGCGACGAGGTGCTCGTGGTCGGGCCGATCATGCTCGACCGGGCCCGGCGCGAGGTGATGATGGACGATCGCCCGGTACGGCTGACGTTCTCCGAATTCGAGTTGCTCGACGCGTTGATGGCGGATCCCGGCCGGCTGCTCAATCGCCAGGAGCTGCTCCGGGCGATCTGGGGAGACAGCGCCTATCGCGACCCCCGCGCGATCGACGTCCACATCCGTCACCTGCGCGAGAAGCTCGAGCCCGAGGCCGACAAGCCTCGCTTCATCCTCACCGTGCGGGGCGCCGGGTACCGACTGCGGGGGCCATAGGTGTCGGTGTAGTGGCGAAGCGCGCCCGACCAGGACGCGGCGCCTTCGGTCTGCAGGGCCGGATCGTCGGCGCGGTGTTGGTGACCAGCCTCGCGACGCTGGCGGTGGCGGCGATCGCGCTCCTCGGCCCGCTGGAGAACTCGCTGCGGAACGCTGAGCTGAAGACGCTCGAAGGCGAGATCGGGACCAAGAAGGCGGCCGTCGAGCGGACCACCGAGCCGTTCCGAAGCCTGGACCTCGGGAAGATCGCGCAAGCCCAGATCACGCCGGCGAGCGCGTCGGGACCGGGGACGGGATCGACCTCGGGCGGAGCCGCGATCGGGCCTAATCCGAGCAGGGCCATCGCCGAGGAGCAGGCGCTGGCCAAGCAGGGGCAGGCCGTCCGTCAGAAGCTCCAGGACCGCGAGCGCAGCCTGCAATTCGCGATCAGCGCCACCGAGGTCGCCGTACTCGGTTATCCGGACGTTTCGGGGCGGGGCGCCCGGCGGCTCGTCGCGTTGCCCGACACCGCGAGCGCGCGAGCCGATCCGTACGACGACGTCGTGAAGGCGTTCCGCAAGCAACGGCCCAATTACACGTTCGGTTCGATCGGCAGCTCCGAATACGTGCGGGCGGCGATCCCGTTCACCGCACGCGGCCAGCGCTGGGTGCTGGTCGTGCGCAAGTCGCTCGACACGCTCAGCGACGCCGTCGCCACCGTGCGCCGGGCGTTCATCTACGCGGCTCTCGCCGGTCTGGCCCTCACGCTGATACTCGGAATCCCGCTGTCCGCGACGATCGTCCGCCGTCTGCGGCGGCTGCGTCAGGCAGCCTCGCAGCTCGCGCACGAGGGCCCGCCGGTCAAGGTCCCGGCGGTCCGCGCCCGTGACGAGGTTGGAGAGCTGGCCCGTGCGTTCGATCAGATGCAGCACCGGCTCATGCAGCAGGAGGAGGCGCGCCGGGCGTTCGTAGCGACCGCCTCGCACGAGCTGCGCACGCCGCTGGCCTCGCTCGACGGGATGCTCGAGCTGCTCGACGACGATCTCGGGAGCGGCGACCCCGACATCGACGATGCGCGATCGCTGCTCGAGCGAGCCCGGATGCAGTCGCGCCGGCTGTCGCGGTTGGCGGCCGACCTGCTGGACCTGAGCCGCCTCGACGCCCAGGTTGAGCTGCGATCGGAGCCGGTCGAGCTCGGAGAACTGAGCCGCGCCGTGCTCGCGGAATTCGAGCTCGGGACCGAGGAACGCCGAATCGTGTCGAGGCTCGACGACTCGGTAGGCCAGGTGTGGGCGCTGGGAGATCCGGGAGGGATCGCGCGGATCGCCCGGATCCTGCTCGACAACGCGGTCCGGGTCAGTCCGCAGGGCGCCGAGATCAAGGTGGAGCTGCGCAACGGCACCCATGCCTCTCTGACGGTCCGCGATGAGGGCCCGGGCGTGATGGCAGAGGAGCGCGAGGTGATCTTCGAGCGCTTCCAGCGCGGCCGCGCCGCCGGCGGCACGGCCGGATTCGGCCTCGGGCTGGCGATCGGGCGGGAGCTCGCCGAGCGGATGGGCGGTGAGCTCGTGTTGGAGCTCACCGAGACGCCCGGCGCCGAGTTCACGCTGCGGCTGCCGGTGGCGCACGCGCAAGAGGAGGAACCGCTCGCGGTGGTGTAGCTTCCCCGCCGGCGTAGACGTCGCCGGCGTAGACGTCGCCGGCGTAGACGTCGCCGGCGTAGACGTCGCCGGCGTGGAGGGCGTCCGTGGGGACGGCGCGGGCTCGAGACCGGGGCCTGCGAGGATTAGGGTCCATGGATGAACGGCTGATGACCGCGATGCTGGAGCTCGACGACCGCCACTGGTGGTACCGCGGTCGACGTCGCATCATCCGCGCCGAGCTGGACCGGTTGCCATTACCTCCGGGCGGGCGCGTACTCGACGCGGGTTGCGGCTCTGGCCGCACGCTCGAGGAGCTCGGTCCCTACGGAGAGGTCCACGGGATCGAGCTGGATCCGGGCGCGGCCGACGTCGCGCAGGCCCGCGCCCGGGGGGAGGTCTGCATCGGCAGGCTCGAGGAGCTGCCGTGGGAGGACGGGTGGTTCGATCTGATCACGTGCCTCGACGTGATCGAGCACACTCCCGACGATCGCGTGACCCTCCGCGAGCTCCGGCGCGTGTCACGGCCGGGAGGCTTCCTGCTCGTGACCGTGCCGGCGTACCAGGGCCTGTGGTCGACCCATGACGTCGCCAATCATCACTACCGCCGGTATTCGCGGTCCCGGCTCCGCGCCGCGGCGGGCGACGCCGGCTGGCGGCTGCGACGGATGACGTCGTTCAACGGCCTGTTGCTGGCGCCGGCGGCGGCCGTGCGGCTGGCCGAGCGCCGCAAGCTCCGCGAACCGAACTCGGATTACAAGCCCGAGCTTGCGCTCGGCCCCGAGTGGCTCAACTCGCTGCTCGAGCAGCCACTGCGTGTGGAAGCGCGATGGCTGGCCGCAGGCCGCACGATGCCCGCCGGCCTCTCGCTCCTGGCCGTGTTCGAGAACCCAGGTTCGGCCGCCTGACGCCCGTGTCGGAATGATGCGGGGTCTCGCGGCGATCGTCGGTCCCCTCGCCGCGATCCTCGGCGTGTCGAACAGCCTCGGCTACCTGTTGCCGGCGATAATCGGGCTCGAGTCGATGGGGATCCCCTCGCCCGGCGAGACCGCGTTGGTGGCGGCGGCGGTCCTCGCGAGTCAGGGCAAGCTCGAGATTTGGCTCGTGATCCTGATCGGGGTCACGTCCGCGATCATCGGGGACAACATCGGCTACCTGCTCGGGCGCAGATACGGGCGCGGGGTGTTCACCGCGCCCGGTCCGTTCATGCACCATCGGGTCCGCGCGATCCGCGTCGGAGACAAGTTCTTCGATCGCCACGGCCCCAAGGCGGTGTTCGTGGGACGGTGGATCGCGCTGGTCCGGTTCGCGACCGCATGGCTGGCCGGGATCAACCGGATGCAGTTCAAGCTGTTCTTCTTCTGGAACGCGCTCGGCGGGATCAGCTGGGGAATCACGTACGGGCTCGTCGGCTACTTCGGCGGCGAGGCGGCCGCCAACGTGCTCGCGGAGGCGGGCATCGTCGGGCTTGTCCTGCTGCTGGTCGGACCCGGAGCCGTCTACGTGATCATCAAGCGACGCGAGCGCCGCATGGCCGAGCGCTCGGACGAGTGAGGGTCTACTGGGACTTGTCGAGGTCGAGCGCGCACGAGTTGATGCAGTAGCGCAGCCCGGTCGGCCTGGGTCCGTCTTCGAACACGTGGCCGAGATGCCCTCCGCAGCTCTTGCACACGACCTCGGTCCGCCGCATGAACAGGCTGCGGTCCTCGCGTGTCTCGACGTTCGCGGCGACGGCGGGCTCGTAGAAGCTCGGCCAGCCGGTGCCCGAGTCGAACTTGGTGTCGGAACTGAACAGCTCGGCGCCGCAGCCGGCGCACCGGTACGTGCCGTCGTCCTTGACGTGGACGTACTCGCCCGAGAACGGCCGCTCAGTGCCGTGCTGGCGCAGGATCTTGTACTGCTCGGGCGAGAGGCGCTCGCGCCACTCCTGATCGGAGCGCGCCGCGGCCCGCGCGGTGTCTGTGTCATGTTCGGTAGCCATGCGACTACGGTAGCGCGGCGGTCACCTGCGATACGGTGAACGGGAGATGAAATTCGGTGCGTACGGGGACGGGTGGATGCCGAACCGGATGTCCGACGACGCGCGCGGCGCGGATCAGGCGCTGACGTAGCTCGCCGGCGCCCGCGGATCTGCCGCGAGCATCTCCATCACGAGCGTCGACCACGCGAAGTCGACTGCTCCCATCCCGCGTCCCGTGTACGGGTGGTAGTACTCGCGCAGGCCCTGCGCCAGAACGGCGGCCATGATCCGGTCTCCGAGCGTGTCGGCATGCTCGGCGTAACCGAGGCGCGTCAGGCCGAGCCACACGAGCCACGCTGCGTTGACCCACGTGGGCCCGCGCCAGTAGCGCCTGATCCACAGGAACCCGTCTTCGCGAGTCGAGAACGACGGCTCGTTCGGGGGGACGGACGGGGGCGGCACCGGCAGCCAGAACCGCTCGGCGTCGAGCAGGTGCTCCTCGACGAGCCGGCGACCGATGTCCTCGGGCAGGTCCGGGAGCGCGAGCGGCGCGAGCGCGGCCCAGGTGAGCGTCGGCGTTTGCCTTGGCTTGGGTTGCGCGAGCGGCTCGAACAGCCCCGTTTCCTGGTTGTACATCCGCTCGACGATCGTCGGCGTCAACGACGGGCGCCCGAGCGCGAGCAGCGACAATCCGTGGAGGACGTTCGTCGCGACCTCGCAGCACACCGGACCGCCGGCGGCGACGATCCGCCGCAGGTCCCACCCGAGCCTGCGGTTGCGCCGCACGAGCAGGATGAACCCGGGCTGGTTGTGCGCGCGCCGACCCCAGATCGCATCGAACTGAGGAGAGGCGTCGAGTCCGGACTCGTCGGGCTGCACGATCCAGATCAGGCCGTCGCCGTCGAGGTCGCGGTGCTCGCTCAGCCACTCGTAGTGGCGCGCGATCGCGGGGACGAGCGCGGGGTCGCCGACGGCGATGCGCCAGGCCCACGCGAACACCGGGGGCTGGATGCTCGCGGTCATCGACGCGTTGGGCGAGGTCACGTTGTACGTGAAGCGCCGGCGCCCGGTGAGCGGGGTGTTCCAGAAGATTGTGTGTCCGATGAAGCCGTCCTCGCGCTGAGCCGCGAGCAGCGACTCGAGTTCACGGCGCGAATGGGTGGGATCGAAGTGCCGCCAGCTGATCGCGGTGAAGCACGAGTCCCAGTACCACTGCCACGGGTAATAGCCCGGGCTCGGGCAGGTGTAGGCGAACGGCATCCGGTCGGTGGCGCGCACCCCCTGACGCCAGTTCTGCCGGAGCGTCGCCTCACAGAGCCCGCGGAGCCTCGCGGTGTCGGCGTCGGCCAGCATGCAGGCGCAGATCCTTGCAGCCGGCGGTCGTCCCGGCGTCACCAGCCAGGGAACCACTACTCGTTCGAGGAGATCGACCGGCCCGCGGGCGATGCCGAGGAGGGCAAGGTCGTCAAGCCGGTGCCGCGGATGGAGTCATAACGCCGATTCGCGCCGGTTGCGGGGGTTTTGCAGGATCTGTTGCAGAGACAGGAGTTGGTCTCGCGATCGCGGACCGGCTTGCTAGGTTGCTCGAGCTTCCATCCAGGGGGCTTGAATCGAGAACGCGGGCCTCGCCTGCTTCGCCGTGCCCAAGAGCATCCGCATGCCTTTCGCCCCCGAACGCCTCAGAGCCAGGTGGCTCGCCGCGTTCGTGGTCGCGACCTCGATCCTGCTCGGCACCGGGCTGACGAATAGCAGCTCGGGAGACCTCCAGAGCCAGATCGCCGCCGGGAAGTCGGCGGCTTCCTCGTTGAACTCGCAGATCGCCGCGGACAGCGCCCGGATCCGCCAGACGACGAACGGGCTCGCGGACGCCAACCGGCGACTGGGGACGTTGCAGCTGCGGCTGACCGCTCGCGAGGCCCAGCTCCGCGAGGTGCAGAGCAAGCTGCTCGCTGCGCGCAACCGCCTGGTCGATCTCGAGAACCGGCTGCAGCGGGCGACGAGCGTGCTCGCCGCGAATCTGGTCGCGAGCTACGAGCAGGGACAGCCCGATCTGGTCACGGTGATCCTCGAGGCGCACGGCTTCACCCAGCTGGTCGAGCGGGTCGACTTCATGCGCCGGATCGCCGAGCAGAACGCCCAGACCGTCGCCTGGACGCGCGCGGCCCGGGCCGCGGTGTCCCGGCAGGCGCGCCTCCTGGTCGTGCTCGAGCAGCGCGACCGGACGCTCACCACCCAGATCCTGGCCCAGCGCAACAGCGTCGCGGCGCTCCATGCCGCCCTGTACACCCAGCAGATCTCCGAGCTCCGCTCGCGCGGCCGTGACGCCACGAAGCTGCACGCGCTCAACGAGCGCCTGGCCTCGCTCGAGAACAAGGCCGCCGAGGAGGCGGCACGCGCCGCCGCCACCGGCAACGCGGACGTCGGCGGGATCGCGGTCGACACCGGCGGGATGGTGCAGGCGCCCCCGGGCGCGCCCGCCGCGGTGGCCCAGGTGATCGCCGCCGGCAACGCGATCGCGACGCTCCCGTACATCTACGGGGGCGGGCATGCCTCCTTCCACGCCGACGGGTACGACTGCTCGGGCTCGGTCAGCTACGCGCTCGCGGCCGCCGGGCTCGTCAGCTCGCCGATGGTGTCCGGGGCGTTCGAGGATTGGGGCGATTCCGGCCCCGGTCGCTGGATCACGATCTACGCGAACGCCGGCCACGTCTGGATGGAGGTGGCCGGCTGGCGGTTCGACACCGTCGCGCTCGCCGAGGGCGGGACGCGGTGGTCGCGCGGCGGCGGAGAGTTCTCCGGGTTCGTGGTCCGGCATCCGCCGGGGCTGTAGCGCACCGGGTTCGCGTTCGCCCTCCTCTACCCCGGGGCGTCCGGCTGTCTGACTGCAGACCTCAAGCTTTTGGGGCAAGGCAGCCGATGAAGGATCTCAATGAGAAAACTCGCAGCCATCGCCTGCGCGCTGGTTGGCGCGCTGGCGCTGCCCGCCGGCGCCCTCGCCACGCGGAGCAGCGCCACCATTCCCGCTTCGGGCATGACCCCCGCCTCCGGCACGACCGGTGCCCAGACCGTCACCGGCCAGGCGTCCGGGACCGTGATCGCGATCGCTCGCGGCTCATTCGCGATCGAGGCCGGCGGGGGACGGATGCCGGTCGTGAACGCGTTGACCAACGCCGCGAACCTTGTCACCGCCGGCGACTACCCGTACGTGTACGGCGGCGGGCATGCGCAGGCCGCGATCGCGAGCATCGGCATCAAGGGGCCCGGCTACAACGGCCGGCAGATCGGGTTCGACTGCTCGGGTTCGGTGGCGGCGGTGCTCGCCGGCGCCGGGGTCTGGCAGGTCGCGAGCGGCGTCGCCAACGACGCCGGCATCATCTCCCAGCTCGTGAGCGAGCACCTGATCGCCCGCGGCGCGGGTAAGGGCGCCACCGAGGTGACGTTCTACGACGACCCCGGCGTCCACATCTTCATGAACATCGACGGGCACTTCTTCGGCACCTCAGACGGCGGCGGTGGCGGCGACCTGGCCGGCGGCGCCGGCTGGCTCGACGACGGCGCCCCCGACGCCACGAGTCACGTCTACAAGCGCTATCACCTGCTCCCGTCGGTGCTCCAGGGACAGACGACGTTCTCGCGCGTCCTCACGTTCACGACCGGCTCGTATCCGGGCGTCGTCCACGGCCTCGAGATCGGCGGCGAGGTGCACGTCGGCTACACGCAGGCGCCGAACGGCCGCATGGCCGCGCAGGACGTCAAGTAGCGATCTGCGCTACGCCCCCTGGGGGCGTGGCGACCAACCCGTCACCCGACCCGCTCTTGGTGGTAAAGGTGGTTTAGTGGGGGCGGCCGCCACCTCCGCTCGAGCGCCCGGAGCATCTGCGGGTAGACGATCCGGTGTCGGAACGGCCGGATCGCCGCCATGTATGCGGTCCCGAGTAGCCCGTTCGGCCTCGCGTAGACGGCCATCTGGCCGCGGTAGCCGCCCCGGCCGTCCTTCACCCAGCCGAGGTGCAGGACGCCGTGCATCGTCTGGTTGGCGATCTCCGCCGCCCACTCGTCCTCGAGCAGGTACAACGAGGTGAACGGGAGCTTCGCGAATTCGGGAGACGGGGTGTCGCGCAGATCCTCCGGCAGCCGGTTGCGGACGTGGTACGATCTTTACTTATGGCAGAGCGAGTAAAGAACCAGGCGGTTGGCAGTTCGGCTTACAGACGCGGCGCCGGCCAGACGCGCATCTCGGCCAAGCATCAGGTAACGATCCCGCTGAACGCGTTCACGGACGCCGGCTTCAAGCCGGGCGACGCCGTGAGAGCCGAGGCGATCGGCCCCGGACGGGTCGTGCTGACGCGGACCGATGCGCTGCTCGACGAGTTCAGCGGCGCGCTGAGCACCAACGGCGCGTTGCGCAATGCCGTCGAGCAGCTCCGCGACGAATGGGCGTAGCCCTGCTGGACTCCAACACGGTCATCGGCTTTCTGGACGCCGATGACCTCCTTCACCAAGCCGCCGATGCCGCCGTCAGGGCGGCGGCGACCGAGCACGTTTTCGCCGTCTCGGTGGTGACGGTCGCCGAGCTGCTCACCGGCGCGAAGCTCGGGCACCACGACGAACGGACTGTACGCCGCTTCTTCGCCGAGACGGCCAGCAGGCGGATCCCGCTCGACGAGCCGGCCGCTGAACGCGCCGCCGAGCTCAGAGCCGCTCACAAGACGTTGAAGATGTCGGACGCGTTGATCCTCGCGACCGCCGACCTGAACGCCGACACCGTGCTCACGGGCGACGATCGCTGGCTCAAAATATCCGGACTGACCTGCGAACTGCAATACATCGCATCGGGGGCGCCGCCGATCTGATCCGGGCCGAGGACCTCTTCGGCCGGATCGTGCAGGACCTCGCCGGCGCCATTGGATTCTGCCCGGAAGTTCTCGCGGCGTCTGCTCAATCTCAATAGCGCGAAGCGGCAGCCTGGGCGCTCCCGCACCGCGATGACGGAGGTGACGCTCCAGTGCTCCGCCTTGTTCTGACCGTTAGTGAGCCCTGGATTCGTCGGCGCTGTCGCTCGTTGATCGTAATGGGGAGCGCCGCTCGCGCGGCTAGCCCGAGGAGCAGCCTGCTGGTGAAGGCGGAGCCTCAAATGTCGCTGATCGCGGGTTGCGTCGGCCCGAGTTCAGCGCTTTGGCGAGACGGTGCTGGTCCGACGATCGGATCGGTCGCAGTGCGCGCTGGTTGGCGCTTGCTGGGATCTCGTGATGGTTGTGGGGTACGCGACGGTAGACGGGTGAGCACGAGCAGGGCCCCGGCGAGGGCGACGAGCGCGCCGACTTCGAGTGATATCTGCATGCCGCTCATGAACGCGGCACGCGCGCTGCGCGCTAGGGCGGCGCCGGTGCTGCCGCCGACGCTGCCGGCGACGGTGAGGGCACCACCGAGCGAGCCGATGATGGTGTGCGTGGCAGCTATCGATATGTGTCTGCCGGTGAGCGCTGCGGTCATGTGGCTCTGGTAGCGGGTCAACATTGCGCTGCCGATTACGGCGACGCCGAGCGCGCCGCCGACCTGAAGGGCGACGGTGTTGGTCGCCGATCCGATCCCGGAGTCGCCTTGAGGTACCGAGCCGACGACGGAGTTGGTCGCTGTGGGCAGCAGCAGCCCGGCTCCCACGCCGATCAGCAGCAAGCCGCTCACCATGACCTGGTAGGTCGCGGCAGGCGTGGAGACCGCTGAGATCTGCCACAAACCGCCCGCGATCGCCGCCAGGCCTGCAGCGACGACGAGCTTGATCCCGATGCGGCGAGCAATGATCGGTGAGAGCGGCGCGCAGATGCAGATCATCGCGGCGGTGGGCAGGATCCGCAGTCCGGCCTGGAGGGGCGAGTAGCCGAGGTCGAACTGCAGGAACTGGGTCTGCAAGAACAGGACGCCCATCAGGCCGAAGATCCCGAGGCTCTCGCTCGCCGCGGCGATCGAGAATCTGCGATCGCGAAAGAACGCCAGGTTCAGCATCGGGTGGTCGGTGTGGGCTTCCCAGCCGATGAAGCCGGCGAGCGCGGCAACGCTGAGGGCCCCGACGCCGACCACGCTCGGCGAGCTCCAGCCCTTCGTCGGACCTTCGATGATCGCCCACAGCAACAGGCCCAGGCCGGCGATCGAGAGCGCGGCACCAACGCGATCGGGACGCTCGGCGGCCGGGTTCCTCGAGTCAGGCAGAAGCACGATCGCCGCGGCGAACGCGGCGATCACGATCGGGACATTGACTAGGAAGACCGAGCCCCACCAGAACCTGGCCAGCAGCACGCCGCCGGCGATCGGTCCGATCGCGATCCCGAGCCCGATCGTCGCGGCCCACGCGCCGATTGCTCTTGCTCGCTGCGCCGGGTTGCGGAAGACGTCGTTGATGATCGACAACGACGCGGGGATCGTCAGCGCCGCCCCGGCCCCCATCACCGCTCGCCACGCGATCAGCGGGTCCACCGACCCCGAGAGGGCAGCGCCGATCGATCCGGCAGCGAAGACGGTCAGGCCGATCAGGAAGAAGCGCTTGCGCCCGAGCCGGTCGGCCAGGCTACCCCCGACGAGCAGCAAGCCCGCAAACACCAGCGCATAAGAGTCCACGACCCACTGCAGTTCGCTCGAGGTCGCGTGCAGCTTGCGCACGAGCGTGGGCAGAGCAACGTTAAGGATCGTGTTATCCACGTTGATGATCAGCGCCGCGGCGCACAGCACCACCAACGCCGCCCACCGCCGAGGGTGCTGCGCTTCTCGCGGAATCACGGCCGGTTCTGCCAACAGGGCCTGGGGGTTCATCATGACTCTCTCCGATCGCGATACCGATGAGTATTGAATACTCTACGGTATCATGACTTCAATGACATCGGACATCAAACTGAAGAAGCGCACGCGCCCGACGCGTGAGCAGACGCGGGCCCGGCTGCTGCAGGCAGCCAGCGAGGTGTTCGCCACCCGCGGCTATGACCGCGCGTCGCTTGACGACGTCGCTGCGGCCGCGGGCCTGACCAAGGGAGCGGTGTACTCCAGCTTCGCCAGCAAGGACGAGCTGTTCTACGCCCTGATGCGCGAGCGGATCGGTGAGCGACTCGCGCTCGTCGCCGCAGCGGTGGACCGCCAAACCACGCTCCTGGACACCACCCGCGACGCCGGAGCCGGCTTGACCGAGCTCATCTCCAGCCAGGCCGATTGGCATCTGCTGTTCATCGAGTTCTGGGCCCGAGCCGTGCGCGACCCAAGCCTGCGAAAGGAATTCGCTCGCCACCGACGCGCCGCGCGAGAGCTGATCGCTCGGTTCATCGAACAGCACGCCGCCCAGCTGGGGATCGAACTTCCAGCACCCGCCGATCAACTCGCCGTCGCGGTGCTCGCGCTCTCCAACGGCATCGCCATCGAGCAGCTCGCCGACCCAGACACCGTCGACCCCTCGGTCTTCGGCACGACCCTCGGCCTCCTGCTCAACGGGCTGGGGATACCAACCGCGTCACGCGACCAATAGCGCGTCAGGACAACCACGATCAGAGCCCACCAAGGACCGGCGCGAACCCGCCCGCGGCACAACCGGCCTTCACGCATTGTTGGCGACTTCATCGTCAACGGCGCGGCCGCAGTTGCCCTGCGCCACTGCCTGAAACTGGGCCGAATCCAGGAAGCCGTGTTGGGCTTGATGCCAGCGATGCACAGGCCTCCAATCTTCTTGGAGTACGCCAGCACGATCTGCTCGTCGGCAATCAGCCGCAGCCAGTGTTGAACCCGCAGCTCGAGCACGTGTAGCAGCTGCCGGTGCGCTGCATCATCCCGCCGCACTGCTGACAGGCAGGGCCGAGGTCGAGCCCCTTGCGCAGGGCGGGGACGACCGGTGGAGTGTCGGTCAGCGCCGAGGTCGGCGGAGCGGGTGTGCTCGCGGCGTGCCCGACGTTGCCGTTGCCCTCCCGCCTGCGCTCGGCCGGGGGCGAGGCGATGTCGCCTTCGTGCGAGCTCGCCGCCTCCTGCGCCGCCTGGCGCGCCCTCACCGCGGGAGTGAGGATCCCAAGCTCCTCCTGGAGGTCGGTATCCAGGAACCGCGAGGCGAGCCAGCGCATGATGTAGTCGGGCATCGACTTCGCGAACGGGATCTCCGGGTTCGAGGTCATGCCCTCCGGCTCGAAGCGCATGTAGCTGAACTTGCGCACGAGCGTCTCGAGCGGCACTCCGTACTGGAGCGCGATCGAGATCGCGGTCGCGAACGAGTTCATCATCCCGCGCAGGGTCGAACCTTCCTTGCCGATGTCGGTCAGGAAGATCTCGCCGACGGTCCCGTCCTCGTACATGCCGGCGGTGATGTATCCCTCGTGGCCGCCGATCGCGAACTTGTGCGTCAGCGACTGACGCTCGCGCGGCATCTTCTTCCGCTTCGGGGCCTTCGCGATCGCGTCCGCGACGGCCTCCTGGATCACGGCGTCGGTCGACGCCGGCTCATCCTTCTGCGCCTCGGTGCGCAGCGCTTGCGCGGTCTTCGATCCGTCGCGGTAGATCGCGAGCGCCTTGACGCCCAGCCTCCAGGCCTCGTGGTAAGCCTCGGCGATGTCCTCAACGGTGGCGGATTGGGGAAGGTTGACCGTGTTGTGATTGATGATCCCATTCGCCACGAATGCATGTGGCCCGGGCACCGATACGTCGAACACCTCCTGCAGCCCGGCGTCGTGCACCGACGCGACCGCACTGAAGTAGAGATTGTCCTCGAGCACCTGATCGAGCCACTCCGGCAGCTCCACGTCGTCGAGCATCGCAACGCGCTCGACGGACGTCCGGCTGACCTCCTGGGTCCGCGCATCCTTGAGATACGCGAAGTCTCGGCTTCGTCCGGTGCCCGCACCATTCCGTCCAGAGCGTCCCTTGGGGATGAGGTCGTACAGCTGACGCCCGGTGACTCCAGGCACGAGGTCGGCTGTGCTCTGACCGAAATCACCCGCGACGATCTCTGCCGCCCTGTATGCCTTGTGATGCTCGATGAAGTGGAGCTGTGCGAGCAGGCGCTGGGCATGCCGGCCTTCCACATAGACCTCATCGAACGTGCAGTCGTACTCGGCGTTGTACTTTTCGATACGGCTGTGGACGATTCCGAGGTTCGTCAGGATTGCCTGGAGATCGTCAAGAAGGCCGCGCGACGCCAGGCAAATCGCCCACTTCGGCAACGATGCAGGCAGGTAGGAGTCGAGTGTGAGTCCTTCGAGGAACGCGAGCACCATCGCCCTCGGAGACCTGAGAATGGCGTCCGGGATGCGCTTGTGCGCTGCGCCGTTACCGGTCCCGAGGTAGTCGAAGAACTCCACCAACGTCTTCGACGAAAGCTCGACCGACGGACACTTGCCAGGGTGGCGCTCGACGCGGGGACGGAATCCGAACAGCCGCTCGGCGTCACGCACGAGACGCGCGATAACGTCCTCATCCGCATTGGCGATTCTGATCGTCCAGGTGCTCCGGCTGATATGGCCCTCAGCCGCGTACGCGCCGAGGATGAACGCGAGTTCCTTCGTCATCGCTGAGGGAACGCTGACCGCCTTCTGCGAGCCGTATCGATGCGTTGCCACGAAGTCGTCGAATCTCGGAGCCACCCCGGCCCAGAGCTCATCGCCGTACTTGGTCGCGACCCGATCGCCTGGCGCGAGCTCGTCAAGCCTGCGCCACTCAAGCCCACTCGCGCCGGCGACCAGGAGTCGGTGGTTGGGCGTGCCGCAGATCCGGTGGCCCGAGCGGAGGCGCACCTCCGTCACCGGGCGCTCGCCGCCGTAGTAGAACGCGTCCGTCGATCGCGTCCCGCCGATCGACGCCACCGTGAGCGCGAGATCCGAGAAGGTGTCCTCGGCCTCGTCCCGCCGAAGGCTGCCAATACGCACGAGTCCGTGCTCGGTGGTGAGTAGCGTGCTGCCGACCACGCATTTGGAGATCGCGCCGCTGATGAACGGCTGGGCCGCGCCCATCATCTTCAAATGCCCCATGTGCGAGATCGCGCGCTCGCCGACGGCGACGTCGAACACCGGCAGATCCTCAGCGGAGAGGTCCGGAGCTCCGACGATCGTCCCGTGCTCGTTGACGTACGCGAGGATCTGCTCGATCTGCTCGTCGTTGTAGCCGAGCGTCTGGAGCGCGAGCGGCACCGTCTTGTTGACGATCGTCATCTGGCCGCCGCCCACCAGCTCCTTGAACTTGACCAGCGAGAAGTCGGGCTCGATACCGGTCGTGTCGCAATCCATCAGAAAGCTGATCGTCCCCGTCGGCGCCAGCACGGTCGCCTGGGCATTGCGGTAGCCGGACACGTCTCCGGCCGCGATCGCTTCGTTCCAGACTGCGCGGGCCCGCTCCAGCAGGGCGACGTCGCTGCAGACCGAATCCGGGATCGCGTACGAGGCGTCCCGGTGCATCCGCATCACCGCGTTGTGCGGCCCCTGGTTCTCGGCGTAGCGATCGTACGGGCCGATCGCAGCGGCGGTCCGGGCCGAGCCCAGATACGCGCGCCCGGTCATCAGCGCGGTGATCGCCGCGGCGGTCCCCCGGCCGGCGTCGGAGTCGTACGGCACCCCGTTCGCCATCAGGTACGCACCGAGGTTGGCGTAGCCCATCCCGAGCTGGCGGAACGCGCGAGCGTTGGCGCCGATCTGCTCGGTCGGATAGCTCGACGGGGAGACGACGATCTCCTGTGCGAGGAACATCACGTCGACCGCGTGCTCGAACGAGTCGATCTCGAACGTCCCGTCCGCCCGGCGGAACTTCATCAGGTTCAGTGACGCGAGGTTGCAGGCCGAGTCGTCGACGTGCATGTATTCAGAACAGTTCGCCACGACGAAGCCGTCGACCATGTAGGAATGGTGCAGCGGCTCGGTCAGGTTGTAGACGTGCTCCTGACCGTCGTCCTCTCGGGCGACCAGCCGCGTACTGCGCTTCGTCTGATAACGACTGGTCTCGTTGATGAGGCTCGCAAGGGCAGCGTTCTTACGCGGCGTCGAGAAGCCAATCGCCTCGGCGAAGCGCTCCAGGTCGCTCCCGGTGATCCGCAGGTCGAATCCCTCCCGCGACACGTACTCGACAGTCGTTCCATCGATCCGCGTGTATGAGAACGAAGGAGCGTCGGCCTCGTGGATGCGATAGACACGACCGCGGATGCCGAACGCCGACAGGACCCGCTGAACATCCCGCAGCAAGCTCTCGCTGCGGCTGCCGAGGCCTACGTAGCGATTCGCCCGCCCGTCCGCCTCAACTCGAGACACGCAACCGTCGGCACCGAACAGCCCGCGCAGGAATGCCGCCTGCACCTCCACGGGAGCGGTGAAGATCGCGGCCGGCACGCGCTTCTCGTGCGCGCGAGCGGTCGTCACTCCAAGCCCACGGAAGAGCTCGCGCACGGCCTCGCTGCCTGCCCGTAGTTGAACGGTCCCATTCGGCATCGCCTGACGCGAAATTCCGCCGATCAACTCGCGCAGCATCCCTTCGTGCGAGTCGGTGAGCAGGTCGGCGACATCGTCGCCCCCGTACACCCACTGCGTCTGAATGTCCGTCATGCAGCCATCGCCAACAAGGTGGCCCGTCAGCTCGGCCAACCCCTCGCTCCACCGATCGGGCAGTTGCCGACGGGTAACGGTGCCGCCTCGCGAACCGGACGCCGCCGCCGTCGCAACCTTGACCGGAAGCTCCCAAGACGCCTCCGTGGCCGGCGTCGCACTGTCGTTCAGCAGGACGTGGTCCCGTTCGGTGAGCTCTTCCGCGCGAACGTACCCGCGGTTGATCGTCCAAATGCGATGGTTGGGCGTGCAGCGAAGCTCGGCTCCGTTGGCGAAGCGCAGCCGCACGATCGCGCTGACACCATTGCGCATGAACGCGATCGGCCGGGTCGCCGCCACACCCTCACCGGCTTGCTCAGCGGTGGCGCGGTGCGTGTAGACGCGAATGTCCTCGCCGGCCTCGCCGGCCTCGCCGCGCTCGACGAGTTCGGCGATCGGCAGAAGTCCCTCAGTCGTGTGCACTCGCGCATCGGCGGGGAAGCACGGGTTCGACGCGTTGATGCGCCCGGAGTTCGGGCAGGTGTGCCACTGGTTGATCGTGGTGTCGTACTGGATGCCCGGATCGGCGCAGCGCCAGGCGGCCTCGGCGATCTCGCGCATCAGCCGGCGCGCCGGGATCGGATCGCCGATCGGCGCACCGGTGGTCCGGCCGATCAGCTGCCACTCCTCGTCGTTCTCGACCGCGCGCATGAAGCGCTCGGTCACCCGGACCGAGTTGTTCGCGTTCTGGTATTGGATCGAGAAGAAGCCGTCACCGTCGATCGACATGTCGAATCCGGCGTCGCGCAGCGCCGCTGCCTTGTCCTCCTCCTTGGCCTTGCACCAGATGAACTCTTCGATGTCCGGATGGTCGATGTCGAGCACGACCATCTTCGCGGCGCGCCGGGTCTTCCCGCCCGACTTGATCGTGCCCGCCCATGCGTCGGCGCCGCGCATGAAGCTGACGGGCCCGGAGGCGCTACCACCCTTCGCCAGCGGCTCCATCGAGCCGCGGATCCTCGACAGGTTGATGCCCGAGCCGGACCCGCCGCGGAAGATCATGCCCTCGTGGGTGTTCCACTCGAGGATCGACTCCATCGTGTCCTCAACGCTCAAGATGAAGCAGTTGTGGACGGTGATGTTGTTGGTGAGGAACTCGCCGGATTCTGTCTGGATGTCGTAGACGTCCTGGACGTCCTGGCGCTCGATCGAAACGATCTCTTCCTCGCGGACATCGGGGCAGTGCTTCCAGTCACGCAGGGTCAGCGAACGCAGCAGCTTGTCCGACTTCTCGCGGCTCGGGAACCCCACGAGCTCGGCAAAGCGGCCGCGCTCGGATCCGATGCTGATCGCGAGCTCGTGCAGATCGTGCCGGTCGGGCCGCGGATCGCGCTTGTGCAGACGGCGCGAGTAGATCCCGAGGACCATCAGGAGCAGCTGGAGGTCCTCGGTCCAGTGCTCGCCGATCACCGCGACTGCCACGCGCGCGTTCTCGTAGCCATCCTCGCGCCGAATCGAGACGCAGCCATCGGCCTGGAAGACGCTCTGGAGGTAGGCGCTGATCTCGTCGTGCGAGGCGGTCCACAGTCGCGCCGGGACCCGGATGTCGGCGCCACGGGCGAGCAGCTCCCAACGCTCCACGAAGTCGCGCAACACCTCTCCGTAGAGCCGGATGCGACGCACACGAACGTCCTGCGTGTCCGCTTCCCTAACCTTTCGATGCAGCTCCGGAAAGACGGCGTCGAGATGGCCGGTCACCCACGCGTACTCATCGTCGCTCGCGATCTGGAACTCGACCGTCAGCGACCGGTTGGTCCCGTAGTCGTACTGACCCACGAATCCGTCGGCCTGAAGCCATCCCGCCAGCGCCGCCTCGGACACGGCCGCGCTATCCGCTCCGCTCGGCGCGGTCGCATCGTCGAGAGCGCGCGGGCCACCGACCCCCACGAGCGCGGGCGTGGCGACCCTGGCGCGATGCGGATGCAGATGGAGCCTCATTCCGGGCTCAAGCTGGTCGACTCGGAGCCACACCGGCTGCCCGCCCCGCTCACCGACGGCTCGGACGACGTGATCAGGGGTCGCCTCGATGAAGCTTCCATTGCGCAGACGGACACGCCGGACCTCCTTGCGCCCGTTCGCCTTCACGGCTAGGACCCGAGTCGTGCCGCTCGAGTCATAAACCTCGCGACCGACCTGATCGCCTTTCACGATCTCGCCGATCGGCACCATCCCGTCCGGCGTCGAGACGAGTGCGTGATAGGGGAGGCACGCCGAGCACTGCGGGCTCTCCTCGAAGCCCACGTTGAACCACACGGGCGAGTTGAACGCCGCCATCTGGTGGAGCAGGATGTGGGTCAGCTCGGCTTGGAAAGTGTCGGCGTCGGCTTCGGTGGCGAAGTAGCCGCGCTCGCGTCCCCAATCGGAGATCGTCCCTGCCACGCGGCCGATCATCTGCTGGACCGAGTGCTCGCGCGCGGGCGACCCGAGTTGGCCGCGGAAGTACTTCTGGGCCACGATGTTCGTCGCGTTCTGGGACCAGGACTTCGGAAACTCGACGTCGCGCTGCTCGAAGGAGACCTTGTCTCCGTGGCCGATCCGCGCGTCCCTCAGCTCCCACTCGACCGAGTCGAACGGGTGCTCCCCGGGCACCGTGAAGAAGCGCTTGACCGAGAGGCCCTCGCCCGTCCGTACCCCGTCTTCGAGTTGGGTCTGCGGGATCTGCTCCATACCGTGCTGCTCCTCTCGTTTTCCGCATTTTCCCCTGCTTTTGCCCGACTTTTGATCAGGCGGGCGGGCAGTCAATGAAAGCGGAGACCCCGGACGGAAAGCCTGGTCGCTGAGTTCTCTCCGGAGCTTTGATTTTAGTAGGTCGAGGGTTCGTTCCCGGTCCGGTGGCGGGCCCCGCGGCGACCTTCCGGGGTCGGCCGTCTGCTTAGATCCCGCCGCACATGAGCACGGTCGATCGACGGTTCGGGCGGTACCCATGAGGCTGCTGGTCACGGGCGGCGCCGGGTACATCGGATCGATCGTCTCGGCGCATCTGCTGGCTAGCGGCCACGAGGTGACCGTGCTCGACAACCTCGAGCGAGGCCATCGGGCGGCCGTCCCGGCGGGCGCGCAGCTGGTCGTCGCGGACCTGCTCGATCGCGAGGCCGTCGACGCGGCGGTCAGCGGCGGATTCGACGGCGCCATGCACTTCGCGGCGCTCGCGCTCGTGTCCGAGTCCGTCAGCCACCCCGAGCGCTACTACCGCACGAACGTCGGCGGGACGCTGAACCTGCTCGAGGCGATGGCCGCCGCCGGCGTCCCGCGTCTGGTCTTCTCGTCGACGTGCGCCGTGTACGGGCAGCCGAACGAGGTGCCGATCGCCGAGACGGCGGTCCCGAGGCCCGTCAACGCCTACGGCGGATCCAAGCTCGCGGTCGACCTGATGATCCGCGATCTCTGCACGGCCACTGGGCTGGCCGCGGTCAGCCTGCGCTACTTCAACGTCGCCGGCGCGAGCGGCGGCCTCGGCGAGGACCACGACCCCGAGACGCACCTGATCCCGAACATTCTTCGAGTGGCGCTCGGCGCCGCCCCGGCCGTCGAGATCTACGGGACGGACTATCCGACGCCGGACGGCACCGCGGTTCGCGACTACATCCACGTCGACGACCTGGCGGCGGCTCATCTGCTGGCGCTCGACGGGGCGCGCGCATCCGAGCATCGCGTGTTCAACCTGGGAAACGGGAACGGCTTCTCGGTCCGCGAGGTGATCGCCGCCGCGCAGAGCGTCACCGGGGGGGAGCTGCGCACGAACGAGTCCCGGCGCCGCCCCGGGGACCCGCCGATGCTCGTTGCCGCCGGCGACCTGATCCGATCCGAGCTCGGCTGGAAGCCGCAAAAGCCGAAGCTCGAGGAGATGGTCGCCGACGCCTGGGCGTTCGCCCGGGCACACCCGAACGGCTACTCAGATTAGATCCGCGAGCTCCTCAAGCGCCGCCGCCAGGACCTCATCCGGCGGCTGGGCCGCGTCGACCCGCCGGATCCGGTCAGGGTCCTCCGCCGCGAGCTCGAGGTACGCCGCCGCTGTCCGGTCGAAGAAGTCGTTCTGCTCGCGCTCGAGGCGGTCGGGCGCCGCGGTCCGCGAACGCGATCGCAAGCGGCCGAGCTCCGAGTCGATCGTCAACAGCAGCGTGCGGTCCGGGCGCGCGGTCCGGATCGCGAACTCGTTGATCGCGCGCACCGCGTCGATCCCAAGCTCGCGGCCACCCCCCTGGTACGCGAGCGAGGAGTCGATGAACCGGTCGAGCACGAGCCACTTGCCGGCGCGCAGCAGCGGCTCGAGCGCCTCTTCGACGAGCTGCGCGCGCGCTGCGGCGTACAGGAGCGCCTCGGTGCGGGCGCTGACGTGCAGGTCGGGATCGATCACGAGCTCGCGGATCCGCTCGGCCGCGGCAACGCCGCCCGGCTCGCGGAGCGCCAGCACGTCCACGCCCCGGGCCTTCAGCGCGTCGACGAGCGCGGCGGCGAGCGTCGTCTTGCCCGCCCCGTCGATGCCCTCGATCGTGATCAGCCGGCCGCGGCCCGTGTTCATCGCTCGCGACCCTACCGGGCACTACGATCGAGGCATGCTCGCAGAGCTCGAACGGCATCCTCACGCCGGCGCCGTGCTCGCGCCGGCGCTCGCGCCCGGGGGCCGGGCGTCGCACGCCTACCTGTTCTACGGACCCGGCGGCGCCGGCAAGCGCTCCGCCGCGCGCGCGATTGCCGCGGAGCTGCTCGCGGCGGGCTCACCGGATCCGGCGGGCGCGCGCGCGAGGGTCGCGTCGGGCGCTCATCCCGACCTGACCTGGGTCTCCCCGAGCGGGGCTCACGAGGTACTCGTCAGCGACATCGATGGTCCGGTCATCTCGGCCGCGAGCAAGACCCCGTTCGAGGCGGCTTGCCGCGTGTTCGTGATCGAGCGCGTCGACGAGCTGGGGGACGAGGCCGCCAACCGGATGCTGAAGACGCTCGAGGAGCCGGCGTCGTTCGTCCATCTGATCCTGCTCTCGGACCGGCTCGCCGAGGTGCTGCCGACGATCCGCTCCCGGTGCCAGCTTGTGCGCTTCGACGCCCCATCGGTGCAGGAGACCGCCGCGACGCTCGAGGCGCTGGGCGAGGAGCATCAGACGGCGCTCGCGTGCGCGTGCCTCGCGCTCGGCGACGCCGAGCGGGCTCGGGAGCTGACCGGAGCCGAGGGCCAGGCACTCCGCGCGGCCGCCGAGCGGTACGCGCGCGCGGCATTATCTGGAGACATGGCGCGCGCACGGCCCTGGTCGGACCTGCTCGCTGCGGTCCGCTCCCGCGGGGAGGCCGTCCATGCGGAGCTCGAGGCCCGAAGGCGGGAAGATCTCGAGTTCTATCCGCGGAAGGAGCGCAAGCGCGTCGACACCGAATGGACCGAGCGGATCAGGCGCGCCCGGCGGCGGGTCGAGACGGCGGCGCTCGATCTGGGGCTTCAGGTGGTTGCGCTCTGGTTCGCCGACCTCGCGTGCCTCGCCTGGGGCGGCGAGGATCTGGTCCGGAACGCCGACCGCATGGCGGAACTCGACTCCGATTCGGGGGTCGACCCGCAGCGCCTGCGCGCGGCCGTCGAGGCTGTCGAGGACACGCGCCTGCGTTTTCAGCTAAACGTATCCGAGGAGCTTGCATGCGAATCGCTCGCGTATCGCTTGGAGCGGCTGCTCGCGGCATGACGCAGCGCGACGGCGTCGCGTCCCCGCCGTCGGGGGAGTCGACGCCGGAGCGTGCCGCCGACGGGGTGCCGGCAGGCCGCGTCTATCTGCGGGCGCCGGCGCAGCCCGACCGGGCCGAGTTCATTTCGCTGATGCGCGCGAGCAGGCCGTTCCATCGCCCGTGGGCGACCGCGCCGACCGACGACGAGGCGTTCGACGCGTACCTCCTCGACTCTCGCCGCGCCGACTTCGAGGCGATGCTGGTCTGCCGGCGCGAGGACCGGGCGATTCTCGGGTTCTTCAACCTCTCGCATATCACCCGCGGCTCGCTCCAGAGCGCCTATCTCGGCTACGCCGTCGCCAGCAAGTACGCGGGCCAGGGCTACATGCGCGAGGGACTAGACCTGGTCGTTCATCAGGCGTTCGCGACGCTTCGCCTGCACCGCATCGAGGCCAACATCCAGCCCGGCAACCAGGCCTCGATCGCGCTGGCGCGAGGCGCCGGCTTCCAGCGCGAGGGCTTCTCGCCGCGCTACCTGAAGATCGGCGGCCGGTGGCGCGACCACGAGCGCTGGGCGATCCTGGCCGAGGACTGGCGCGAGCGAGAGGCGCGCCTGTCGCCGCCGACCGAACACTGACCTCGATTCCCGCGACGAGCAGGTCATTGACACCCGAGGCATCGCAGCGTGTCACGTGATTGTTACTGCCGTGTGTAAGTACGGCGGAGCCCGTCTCTCGTGGCTCCCAGTCTAGACAGCCGCAACTTCGGTCTAGGTCAGCAACTCGTAATTGTTTGGTGAACCACGGCATACGCTCCTTGACAGCGCGAGTCGCGTCGGTACGGTGAACTCTCGCCGGGTTTGCGTCCAAACTGCCTCCATAGGGGAACAGGAAACGCTATGAGGCTGAGGCTGCGGAAGGAGAACTTTGGATGAAGGTTCGTAGCGCTGCAATCGCAGCGATCGCCGCCAGCGGGAACGGCGCCGGCGCTCTAGCCCCGGGCGCGTCGGCTGGGGGAGAGCGGTGCCCGCCGGGGTCGCATGACCCCCAGTACTGCGAGCACCACCATCACCATCACCATCACCACCACCACCATCGTCACCATCGCCGTGGATGGAGATCCCTACGGCTATTACGAGTCGTGGGGCGCCTCGCTGGGGACCGCCGCTCACCGGTGAGCGGGCCGCCGAGGGTGCCGGATCGGCCGGGTCGGCAGCGCGAGCCGCCGGTCGGGGGGGCGATGGCCCTGGCAGGGCACGCGGGATGATCGACCTCCACTGTCATGCGCTTCCCGGTGTCGACGACGGCCCGGCCACGGTAGAGGCGGCGATCGCCCTCGCACGAGTCGCCCGCCAAGATGGGATCACGACGATCGCCGCGACGCCCCACGTCGAGTGGTCACGACCGTCCGTCACCTCCGGCCGCATCCGTGCGGCCGTCCCCGCGCTGCAATCGCGCCTAGCCGCCGCAGGCGTTGATGTGACGATCGTCCCGGGGGCCGAACTCGCCGCCGGCCGGGCGCTCGAGCTTGACGACGCCGAGCTGCGCGCCTTGAGCCTGGGGGGCGCGGGCTCGCTCCTGCTGGAGTGTCCGCTCACGGCGACGCTGACCCCGGGGTTCGTCGATGCTGCTCGTGCGCTGGCGCGGCGCGGGTTTCGCATCGTCCTCGCTCACCCAGAGCGCTCCCCAATCTTCCTGCGCTCCCCCGAGACGCTCCTCGAGCTCGTGGCCGAGGGGATGCTGGCGCAGATCACCGCCGGAGCGGCATCCGGGCACGCACGCCGCGGGAGAGCTTCGATGGCACCGGGCCGAGCAGGCGTACGCGCTGAGGTCCGAGCGACGGACCTTTCACATGGCTATGCGCGGATGGCTTGCTCTCCGAGCCCAGGTGGAGGGTGAGATGCCCGCAGGGATCACAGCCAACGACTCGATGTTCTCGGTGCGCGAGGAGCCGTGGCACGGCCTCGGCGCCGTTCTCGAGCAGCCGCCTACGTCGATCGCCGAGGCGGTCGCGGCCTCGGGACTCGGCTGGCGGGTTGCGAAAGAGCCAATCGCGGTTGACCGCGGCGACGCGGCGATGGCGGACAGCATCTGGGATCCCCGGTGTGAGGAGATCCCCGGCTACTACGCCACCGTCCGGCAGGACACGCGCGAGGTTCTCGGGATACGTAGGTGAGCGCTACCGGATTTATCTCCAGTCCGGCGTTATCCGAAGTCGGCGGTGGTTTCCGGCTGTGGATGCTGGATCTTCGGGCCGGTGACTTTTGATAATCGCGGCTGCCGAGGCCTGGTGATTGTGCTCAGCGGCGCCAGCGGCGGTAGGCGTCGATCCATTTCGTACCGTCGGGCCGGGATGCGGAGAGCGGCAGGTCAAGGATGGGATCGTCTGCTTGTGAGCGTCGCGGCGGCAGATCGCGACGATCTCGTTGCTGGCGGTGAGGTCGATCTTCGTGACGGTGACGGTGATCCCGAGCATCTCGGTGTCGAACGGGAGGGCGAGGTGCTCTTCCAGCATCGTGAACAGGCCGGTGATCTGCTCTTCGTCGTTGTAGGCGTCGACGATCGCCTCCTCGATCATCGCGTCGAGCAGCTTGGTGCTGGGCTTTGGTCGTGGCGAGCTCATGACGGCGCGAACAGGCTTGGCGTGAGTGTGTCCGCAGGCGGCCGCCATTTCCGCACCTGTGCGTTTGGGTCCGCGGCCGCCAGGCGCCGCGCGGGCTCAGCGCCGTCCAGTTCGCAGAGCAGCTCGAGCGCTGCGATCCGCACGCTCCCGTGCGCGGTACGCAGCCCGCGGTCGACCAGTGTTCGCAGGCCTGGTTCGTCAAGCCCGTCGGCGGCGTCGAGCAGCCCGTGGATAGCGGCATCGCGGTGGCGCGGCTCGAACCGCTCGGCGGCGCTGAGTAGCTCAGTCAGTCGTGCGGGATCGCTTTGGAGCGCTTGGCGTGCGGCCCAGCGGCGTAGTGGCGGTTCGGGCCGGACGTGGTGCTGTGCCGGGGTGTCCTCGGTGACGGTCAGCAGCCGACACAGCTCATCGGCATCGTTGACCGCGGCGAGCTCGTCGACCGCGTCGGCACCAATCCTCTGCACCGAAGCGGAGCTTAGGCGCCTCGGCGGACATCGACGGAGAGCGTCGGGGCACGAGGATAGATTCCTCGTGGCGATGCCGGACACGGTGACGATCGATAACGCGCTCGACGCGTTCCTGCGCGACCAGCGCGCACGTCTGTCGGATCGGACGTATCGCAACTACGAGGACGTGATCCGGCTGCTGCGCGACAGCTTGAACTCCTATGCGTATTCGTCGCTCGATGCCAGGGATGCGAAGCGGTGGCAGAAGGCGTTCGACGCCGGGGACGAGGAGGCGTTCTGCCACCTGTTCGGGCCGGAGGAGATCCCGCCGCACCTCGCCGAGTTCCTCGGCTATTTCATGGTCCGCAAGGTGAGCGCCGGCCAGGAGTTGCTCAAGGCCGCGGGGACGGTCACCGGCAAGCTCGCACGCTGGCTTGAGCAGCACGACCACATCGATACCGACGCGGCCGAGATCGCGGTCGACCGCGCGCGGGATAGCACGCGTGAGCTCCCTGCGGCCGATCGTCTCACCGACCTGCTCGTCGAGGTCGCGATGAAGGCGCCGGACATCGACGTCGACGATGTCGGCGACGAGGACTGGGTCGAGGACCAGCTGATGATCGGTCGGGTCGAGTCCGGGAAGATCTGGTTCGAGGGCGGTATCGGCCCGATCCAGGTTCCCAAGCGCGCGAGCGAGATCGCTCAGGAGGGGTGGATGGTGTTCATCGTTGCCGCGCGACGCAACGGTCGGTGGCATCTGCTCGACGTCGGCTCCGTCTACCCATAGCCGACCCGCGCGACCGCGATCTTCACAGACCTTCCCGGATGCGCCCAGCAGTGGGCCAGGCGACCGGTCGCGGACGAGCCGGATGGCTCGCGCGGCCGGCTCAGCCCGGGGTAGGCTGCGCCGGTGGGAAGCGATCAGCTGAATGCCGAGTGAAGCCTGAGCATGAGGAGCGGTTTCGCCGGATCGCCGATGACTACCTCGAGCGGCCGGGCGGCGACTATGCCGAGCTGTTGCGTCGCGGGGAGGTCAGCTCGCCGGAGGGTGTCGATCCTGAGCTGTGGCGGGCTGAGATCCGCGCGAAGGCGCGTGCGGACAAGATCCGGGTGATGACGATCCGCTCCGGTGAGGGCGCGTTCGCCGCGGTCCGGCGAACGGTCCCGAAGGATCAGGAGTTCGCGGTGCTATCCGCGGCGATGGAGCGTGGCGAGGTGCTGCGGGGTGCTGCCGAGCGGGCACGGCGGCTGGGGCACGAGATCGTTCGCTGGGTCGCGCACGACCAGGAGAGCATCGCGATGTGCCCGCGCTGCCACGCTCGGATCTATGTCCGGCTCGATGTCGATCCTCCGGTCGTGGATGGCGAGGCGCTCGACGAGCCCTGTGCCGGCTGATCGGGCTCACAGGCTTTCGAGGAACGCGAGCAGCTTGGTGTCGAAGCGACCGGCGTGGGAGACACGCTATTGCGTGAACTCGCGCACGGCGTCCTCCTGCTCACCACGACATGCAGCGCGGCACCGCCATCCGACGGCTCCCTATCGTCGAGCAGCACGAAGTAGCTGCGGAGGCCCTCCCGGACGACCTCAGCTGCGCATCGATCACTACGGCGGCGCCTGGGTTTGCGCTGGTCTGTGCTGGCGGCGGTGTTCCCTGGGGCTGCTGTGTGGTCGAGCTATCGATAACAGGACCCGCTCGGAACGCCTGGCCGCACGGCGAGTGCGACGGTGAGGGCCCGTCACAAGAAACATCGCCGGCGCAAACGCAGGGAGTCGCGGCGGATTCAAGTCGGTTGCGTCAGTACGGGAGCTCGACGCCGCGGGCGGGCGTGAAGGTGCGCTTCTCTGGATAGACGCAGACGTCGCCGGGGATCAGGTCGCCCATCGTCACGAGCTGCATCCCCTCCGCCCCGACCTCGATGCGGTGCCCGACGCCAGTGTTCTCGCGGCACAGCCAGAACGAGCCGGCGCGCAGTGGGTACCCGGCCTCGCCGAGGCGCGCGATGCCCGAGCCGCTGCGCACGAACCACGCCTCCTCACGCGCCGAGTGGAAGTGCAGGTCGGTGTTGTGGGTCTCGGGCGGCATCTCGTCCTGGGCGAGGACGAGCTTGTCCGAGCCGATCTCGCGAGCGTCGCGGGTGGCGTAGGCAAGCAGGCCTTCGCGGCCTTCGTTCAGCCTCAACTGGCTGAGGTTGCGGATTGTGAGCGGCCGCTCGGTGGTCGGCTCGGGAAGATCGAGCGGGCCGAGCCGCTCGTCGGCGACAAACGGATGCGGCGTGTCGGCCGGCGACCAGCGCGGGCCGAGCCAGAACTGACGGGTGCGCGGCAGGTAAGTAACGTGGGTGCGGGAGCCCTCCGCGACGACGAGCACGGTGAGACCGGACTCGCCGGCGATCAGCGTGTGCGCGTCACCGCCCGCACGATGCCAGAGCAGGTCGTCCACGCCGATCGGGTACGTGCGGACGTCTTGCGAGCCCGAGGTCTGATAGCTAAGACCGCTCCCCGCGAGCACAATGAACAGCTCGTCCTCGTCGGCGTGGCTGTGCGGCGGAGTCGAGCGCCTCCCCGGGTCGATCTCGATCAGCGCGACGCCGAGTCGCTTAGCGCTGGTCGCGACCCCCAGGCGGCGACGCGCGGCACCGATCTCGCCGAACTCCCAGCGGGAGCTTCGCACGTCGTCGATGTGGATCGGAAGATCGTCCGGCATCCCGGCACAGGATGCCAGCCCGACGCCGCGCATCCCCCGGCTACGTTCCGATAGTGCGGGCCAGCGTCAGATTCGATCGGCATCTGTCGACGCTCGCGGACGCCGGTCATCTCCGGGGAGCGGTCAGGATCGAGCGCGACGGCCGGCTGCGCGATGGCCTGCCGGCGCCCCGTCTCTTCCGCTGCGATGACAACGCCCAGGACGGAACGACCTCGGTGGCTGTGTGAAGACGAGGATCCCGTGGCCCGACGGAGAGTGGGGACTCGTCCTCACCGGCCGCCTGCACGAGGACGGCTCGCCATACCTGCAGGTCCTCGCCTTCGGTGAGCGGCATCCGACCGCGAGCTGGCGACCCAGCGTCTACCAGCTCGCGGACAGGCGCCTGCACCCGCCACGGCCTGCGTGAGGCGCCGCTATCGCTTCGTCCGCTTCTTGTGATGGTGTCGTGTGCCGGTGTCCGGGGTGGCGGCGGCGGGCTGTTGCCGCTCGGCGAAGTTGTGTATGTAACACGTAGTTGAACCCCGGGGCACGTCGGCTCCAGGAGTTGCTTTTGCGATGACGCGCGCGCCGGCGCGCTGATCCACTGCCTGAGCCGATTCCGGCTGGCTCAGCGGCGACCCGCTGCCCGACCTCGAGCACGCCGCTGAGAGGCTGCGCGCTCACGCCGTCGCCCCGAGTGCAGCGACACCACGAGCCGGTACCGCGCCGAGCGCAAGGGCGCGACGGTCAGCGGGCACGCAGAGCCGTGTGGGTGAGAGGGTTCGCGCGGTTGTGCTACGCGGCGCGGGTCGCGCGGCGCGATGGGCGCCGGGATCCTTGCCGCAGCGCCGGCATCAGCATCCTGGTGACCTCGAGCGTTGCCGACTGCATCGCGACCGCGAAGGCGTTGTCGCCGTGCGGGTTGAGGCCGAGCAGCGCGATGCGCTCGTCCAGTAGGTCGATCAGCTCATGTCCGGTACCTCGGTCGAGCACCGCCATCGGGCCCCACAGCGACATCGCCGGCGGCCCTGGCATCAGGTGGCCGACGAACATGTCGTTGGTGTGAACGTACGAGGAGACGTCGTGGCTGACCACGCGCGCCCGCGCGCAGCCGCGGGTGACATCCTCGATTTCGATCGAGCGGCTGGGCTGGGTGCTTCGCACCCGCAGCAGCGCCAGGTGCGCGGACGCGATCCGGCGAGCGATCACCCGCTCGGGATCGGCGAGCCCGTCCAGCTCGGCGTAGCGCTGCGCTGGCGTGCCGCCGCCGGGGAGCTCGCGGTCGTTGAGCTGCCAGGACGCGATGAGCTGTATGTCGGTGTCGGCGACGATCAGGGCGGACGGGTCGCCTACCAGCTCGCGGAGCGCCGTGTCCATCTCGTCGGGGTGGTTCGCGTATGCCCACTGCTGGATCCGGTCGCCGACCGCCATGTCGCCGCGTGAGAGCGCACGCGGATCGATCTCGGCCCGCGCGGCGTCACAGCAGCGCTTGTACTTGCGCCCGCTTCCGCACGGACACGCTGCGTTGCGAGCGATGTGGCTCACGCGCTGGCCGTGAGGTCGGGGATCAGGCCGCGGCGCCGGCACTCGTCCTGCAGCGCTGCCGGCAGCATCCGTGCGTCGACGATCAAGCCGTCGACTTGGACGTACCACGCAGACGGGTGACGCTCGATCATGTCTCGCCGGCAGAACTCGAGGTCCAGGCGACCCAGGCCGAGAAGGTCGCGGATCTGCTTGGACTTATTCGCCATCGTGCTCTTCGGCACGCCGGTCAGGTCGCTGAGATCATCGCCGCTGAGGTGCAGCGGTTGGGAACGGTCGAACAGGAAGTTCACGCTCCCGACCGTGTAGATCGTCGCTGCTGCCCAGATCCGCAGATCGCCGCGCAGCAGCGGCGAGGGACGTTTCCGCGCCAGCTTGGCGACCAGCCGCGCGCAGAGCCGCGCGTAGTCTGCGTCGAGATGCTCGCCGCAGAACCCATCGGTCAACGCGACGATCTGCTCGACGTCGGGACGCAGCGCGCGCGGGACGTTGAGGTCCTGTGCACCCGTCCGGGCCGACCGATCATCGCTCATCAGCCGGGCATCGTAGCCGCAGCGCCGGACGGAACGCGCGCGGCAAGCGTCCCGCCCGGGTCGTGCTCGAGCTGCAGCAGCTGGATCTCCGGGAGCTTGGGGGTGAGCGCCCGCGTGAGGTTCGCGTGGGCGAAGCCGGCGGCGCGGCGGGCTTGTTCGGCGCCGTCGAGGAGTTGCCGGTATCGCTGGTCGAACTCGGGGTCGTCGTGGCGGTAGCGGGCGACCGTGGCGCGACAGTAAGCCGGTTGCGCGTCGGGTGGTGTCTGCATCCCGCCGAACGTGGTGCTGGTCAGGGTCGGGATGTCGATGCCGGTGCGCGCGGCGACGTGCGTCAGCACGTACCCGTTGGGCGCATGCCGCAGCGCGTCGCGCATCGTGTCTGGCACGTGTCCGAGCTGACCGACCCGCAGCGTCGAGCCGTCCTGGTGGTAACGGCGGTCCGCGCGCTCGCGGGTCGCGTCGACGAGCGCCTGTCGATCTGGCAGATCCGCAAGTTCGAGCCCACCGGGAAGCACGGCTGCGAGCGTGGCCGGATCGTCTGACAGACGACGCCGCGGAGGTGACGATGGCGGTGCGGTGTCGTAGATCAGCTTGCAGAGCACCTGCAGGCAGCGGAGATAGACCGGGAGCTCGAGCTGCTCGCCCGCGAGCCGGGGACACGGATCGCCGTCCAGCAGCCCGTCGATCCGGCGTTGCGCCTCGACCGTCTCGACTCCGACGGTGGGCACCTCGACCGAAGCGAGGTGCGTGCAGTGCGGCACAGCTCGCGTCCCTCGCGGCGTGCGGAGCAGCGGGTCGGGTCAGACAGCGCCCCGCGGCGGTTGCTGACCCACGCGCCGCGCAACATCCGCCTTCGCGACGGGCGGCGCGCAGCTCCTCGCGGGCGAGCCGCGCAGCTTCCTCGTCACTGAGCGGCCCCTGGGCCAGCGCGTCTTCAAACGCACGGTCGCCGAGGTACATCGTCAGCGCGTGCTCGATCACTTCGAGGTCGCTCTTGGTCGCCTGGCCCGAGTCACGATCCCTCGCGCGGCGAATCAGCGCCTCATCCAGCGCAACGTTGACCCTGCGTGCTGTAGCCATCCTCGTCATGCGTACCGCCGACCAGCCACAGATCGAGCGGGCCGGCGGTCGTCGCCTTCTCATCCGTACTTGTGCTTGGGGATGGCACGCAACGCGAGTCGCTGGCGGCCGCGGCGCCACGCCCAGTCGCCTGTACCTGCATGGATCGGGCCTCGTAGGGCGCAAGTACGTCTCACGGACACAACTACAGGGTTCAACTCCCGCTCACAAACACAACTTCGTTGAGCGGCGACAACAGCGGTGCTGGAGAGGATCGCCAGACGATCGCCAAGCAATGCGGCACCAGCGTCGACATGCTCGAACGGAGCTACTCCTTCGCGATTGAGGACCTTGAGGACGAGGGTCCATGGCCCGCCGAGGACGAGCGCGTCCGGGCGAGGCAGTTGGCCCTCGCAAGCGCCCAACCTCAACTCCGCATCGCCTAGCCAGCCGCGAGCTACTCGGGGCGTCTGACGGCCGCGGCAGACTGGTCGCCATGTCGCCACCGACCGGGGTCCTCTGGGAGCGTCCGCGGCATACCGCGGCCAAACATCAATTGCTGACCGGTTATCTCGATGCGTGGATGGGCATCATCGGCAACCGCTTCCGTCACACGCTGCTCGTCGACGGCTTCGCCGGTCCCGCGAGTACCTGGACCACACTCCGGGGTCGCCCTCCTGATGCTCGACGCGTTCCTGACGCGGGTCGACCGCGATGCGCTCCAGCCGACATTCCACTACCTGTTCATCGAAGCTGACGAGGCGCGCTACCAGCACCTCTGTGACCTTGTGGCTCAGAGGCCGCGGCACGCGAAGGTCGACATTCGCATCGTCCACGGCGACTTCTCGACCGTGTTTCCCGTAGAGCTCAAACGGATAGTCAGGACTGTTGGCGGCCAGCTTCCGACATTCGCCTTCGTCGACCCGTTCGGGGCCGGCAATGACGCCGCTCCGCTAGCGTCCGAGCTGGTCGCCCTGCCCAGATGCGAGGCCCTCATGTATGTCCCGATCAACCACTTGGCTCGGTTCGTGACCGTCCCTGACATGCAGGCGGCGCTCGACCGCCTCTACCGGGGTTAGCGCTGGAAGCGTGCCGCGCGGTTCGACGACCTGTCTCGGCGCCGTCAAGTGCTGCAAGACGAGATGGTTGACTTGCTCAAGCAGAGCTGCAGCTGGGTCCGGCCGTTCGAGATCGTTCCCGATTCCGGCCAGAACAGCTACACGCTCTTCTTCGGGACCAACAACAAACTCGGCCTCCAACGTATGAAGGCCTCAATGTGGAAGGTCGACCCCGTGGGTGGCACGACCTTCCGCGACAACAGCAGCGTCGACCACCCGGTTCTTTTCGAGACCACGCCGGACCTCGATCGACTTGAACAGGAACTGCGGGATCACTTCGCGAACCGGCCATTCGGGATCGATCTCGCGGAAGACTTCACGTCGACCCAAACGGCGTTTCGCGACGACAAGCATCTGAAGCCGACGCTCAAGGCCGCTGAGTCGGGTGATCGGCTCGAGATCGTGACCGCTAAGCCGACGCACCGACGCAGCCAGTTCCCGGCGGGAACGGCGATGCGCTTCGTCGGTTAGCGCCTATGCGACGGCCAGACGTGGGGCCGCCGGCATCTCGTCCCAAGTCCTGCCGTCCAGCTGGCGCCCACCCGCCTTCGGACTGCGACCGCCCCATTGCTTGAAGAAGAAGGCGACGCCATCGTTCTGGCAACGATCACGAAGAGCGCCCCCCATTCGGGCCGGATCGGCCTGTGCCGGTAGCTCGACTCGCCCCCCGCGATCAGCCAGTCGATGTCCGTGAGATCGAGGTCGTCAAGCGGTCCAAGCAGCGGCTCGGCACTGACGAACCGCACCGATGCTGGTACCTCGCGCAGAGAGTCCGCCCGATGCACAAACCGCCGATTCTCGATGCTCACGCCCATCCACACGTTCGGCGACCACCGCAGGCTGTCCGCGAGCTGAACGAGGCGCTCGGGCCGTTTGGTCAGCACCTGGAACACGTGCCACGACGCGGTCGACATCGTCTCGAACACTTCAGCGATGAACTCGTCGGGGATCGATTCGTGGAACAGGTCGCTCATCGAGTTGACGAAGATCGCGCGGGGCCGCCGCCGGCGAAGCGGCTGGTCGAGCCTCTCAGGCCACAGCCCCGGATGGATCGCCTCGGGGAACGCAGTTGCCCTCGGCCGGCGAGGTCGCAGTCCCGGCGGCGCGAGCCCTTGCAGGCCGCCGCCCGCACGGGCCAGACGTCGGCTACGCTTGCCGTCAAGCAGCGGCCGACTCGGAATCTGCGGGACAGTTGCGGATGAAACCCCGGTCCAAGCCCAGTGAATCCAAGAAATCCCTGCTCCTGC
>CAVUPS010000012.1:0-186999 GCA_963743475.1 uncultured Solirubrobacterales bacterium | reverse complement strand
GGGCTCCGGCACGCAACTTCAATTCGCCGTCCACGTAACAGCCCCTTCACATAACACGACGAAAGACGACAGTTGATGACCAGCGACCGCTTACGCCAGCCGCGGCCAGCGCCACACGGAAGCGCCGGTGAGTGCTGCTGCCGCGTAACGCAGGGGCACCCGGTCCTCATCAAGCGGGAGAGCACCGGGAGGCTGTGCTCGGCCGAGCGATGTGATCCCCGGCATCCCACGGTCTGAGTAGAACCAGCACGCGAAGAGAGGAGACGCCATGTCCGCAACCGTTCTCTACATGTCAATGTCCCTCGACGGATTCGTCGCCGGCCCCAATGCGGGACCGGGCAACGGGCTCGGCGACGGCGGGGAACGCTTGCACGAGTGGATGCACCTGGGAGGCGCCGACCCGGGCTCGGGAGTCCCCGGCCGTCCGGCGGGCATCAACGGCAAGGTTTTCGACGAGATCATGGCTACCGGCGCGATCGTCGCCGGCCGGGGGGACCTTCGAGCCGGCGAACGGCTGGGGTGGCGACCACCACGGCGGCCTGCCGATCTGGATCCTCAGCCGCCGCGAGCCAGGCATCGACGTGAGCCAGTGGCCGCTGGTCACCTACACAAACGACGTCAAGACGCGATGACCGAGGCCAAACGCGCGGCGGGCGAGAAGAACGTGCTAGTCCACGGCGCCGCCACCGCCCAGCTCGCGCTCGCTGCCGGCCTCCTCGACGAGCTCGAGATCCATCTCATCCCAGTGCTTCTCGGGCAAGGGCGCCGTATGTTCGACAACCTCGGGCCCCAGCACATCGAGCTACAGCGCACCCGGATCATCGAGGGCGAGGACGGTGTCACCCACACGCACTACCGCGTCGCGCGCTGAACACAGCGTGGGGCCTCCCTCCCACGGCGACCGCAGGCGTCCCCGGCGCGCGTTCGTTGGCCGTACGGCCCAATCATCCCCGCACGCAGGAGCAGGCGTGAAGTCACCGACAGGTCGTCTCCCTCCTCATCGCCAAAAGTGCGCATCTCCATGCCCTCGACGGTCCGGCGTCGTGACCGCCACACCGGCTGCCCTCCTTTGCCGCGATTGCGGGAGTCGCCGGTGTGCTTACTGCCGGCCTGATCCGCGACAACCTGTAAGCGCATCTGGCTCTCGCTCGCATGGGCGAGCAGCCACCCTCGTCAGCGCCGACCTCGCTCCCGGTCTGGACGACCAGGGGCAGTGCCCCTCGGGACTGTCGGATTCCGGCGATGCGGAAGCGGGGCCTGCTGGTCGTTCGCGCCCGTCTGCTCGATCCCAGCCGCACTATCGGTAGCCGAGCAAAGGGGTCACGCGAGCGCCGTGACCGCTGTAGGCGTCAGGCAGTAGCAACGGCCGGGCGCCTCCCGTGGCTCCATTCGACGGACGGCGGTCGTCCTTACGGACGATTGCTTCGATCGCGGTGATGGTCCCGAGCGGGCTTGCGCTTAGGCGACATCTGAATCACGCCGATCGTCGCGGCCCGGCGCTGCCAGCACGATTGCATTCGCGCCGGCCGCCCCTCGGAGGCGCCACCGAGCGCACTTGCGCAATGCCACGCCGGGGCCAGTGGCGGCTGGCTGCTGCTTATGCGCGGAGCGATCGTCCAACCGGGGCGGACGGGCGGCGGGAGCGCGTCATGCGCTCCCGCGTGGTGCTCTACAGCTCAAGACCGGCGCTCGCGTGCATCATCGGCGCGCGGCGAGCATGAACGGTCGAGACGATCTCCTCTGACGAGATGCCTTGGAGGTACGTGCCGGTCGTGGAGAGGTGCGAGTGCCCCAACTGGCGTTGGATCAGCGGTAGCGCGATGCCCTCGCGCAGCAGCTCGACAGCGTGCGCATGGCGGAGCTGGTGCGGGCTACGCGCCGGCGGACCCCGGCCGCGAGCGCAGTGCGATGAAGGTCAAGGCGGGCGGCGCTGGCCGACCAGGCGTGTCCGCGCGTCGGTCCGGCGATCACGCAGAACAACGGTCCGACCGGCAGCGTCACACGCTCGGCCACCCACGATTCAACGGCCGTCCAGCCCCATGCGTCCATCCCGACCACGCGACGACGATCGTTCTTTCCATGCCTGACCAAAATCGATCCCCGCCGTTGCTCGAGATCGGTCTCGGTCAGCGACAGCGCCTCGTTGATCCGCAGCCCGGCCCGCCAGAGCACCACAATCAACCCGTTCAGGCGATTGCCGTATCGAGCGGTTCGCGCCACGCGCATGATCGCGATGATCTCATCGACCGTCGGCGGGTCAGCCGCGTAGCGCTGACCCTTGTTCGCGGCGCCCTCCCGGCGTGAAAGTCCGGCAGCGTCGCTGGCGAGCGGCGCCGGCCGGCAGCATCGAACAGTTGCACATCAGAAGACATGGCTCCCTCCCTTGGAGAGCTGGACGTTGACCGCCCAGCTCTACCGCCCGGGGAGCGCTTCGCTCGGACCCGCGATCGTTGTCGAGCACGATCGCCAGGACAACCGCGATCTCCGCACTATCGCATCGTGGCGAAGCGGCAGCCCGCCCCGACTGCTCGGCCCGTGGCGTTGCGATAGTCCGGTCGACCGCGGCCCGGGATGCCTTTGTTGCCAAACCAGTCGCCAGCTCGAGAGGGCAACCGCGAGAAAGCAGTGCGCCGGCGCGATCGCGTCCGCTCCCGTTGGGCGGGCTGGGACGTCACCCGCTTGGTGAGATGGCCACTGCTCTCTGGCGAGCGAGCAAGAGTGCGATGCCCGCGACGAGAGCTGCGCAAGTGCAGAGGATTCGTCCGCGCGCCGAGCCTTTGGGAGGGGACGGCAGGCGAGCGGCACCGATGATTCGTGTTTCCAGAGGGCGCAACCTACCTCGCACGCGGTCGCTTCCGTCCTGCACATGCCGATCCAAGTCAACGGCCATCTCCGAAAGGACGTGGGGCGCGAGCATGACTCCCCCGACGTGCTAAGCACCCGGTCCGCGGGAACGCCGACGGCCCACAGCCGCCGATCTCTAAGGCCCGGCAAGACTGAGTGCGCTGGGCAACCTCCACCCCTTTCCCAGCTGATGGCGCGAAGCTGCAGAAACAGGCTCAGCACCACGAACGCGACACCGACCATGATCGGTCCGTACACCGCGTCGGCGGCCCCGAAGGCCGCCACACCCGCGACCGCGGTGACCGTGACGAGGCCATGGACCCCTCGTCGGCCGATCGTCGTGCTGGCGCGGGCCGTGCGCTCGGCGCGCCGGCGATGCTTGAAGATGCTGATGGTGTCCTCCGTGTGATGGTTTGGGAGGGTTGCCCCTTGGCGGGCATGATCGGTCCGCGCCCCATCCCGTCGCGACGGAACCCCCCTCCAGGGTTTCGGCGAAGCTTGTCGGCGGCTCGGTGTGGGGTTATGCTGCTCGCGCGCCGTGAGCCGGGCTCGGCGCGCCGGTCGACATGGGTGCCGATAAGGCGCCACGGAGAGTGGTGCCAAAGACGGCGCCAGAGAGGATGTGAGGATGAAGGCGTTAGTTCCCGTTCACCGAGTAGGTGGGCGACGTTTGGCAGCGCTAGTTTCGACGGGGATGCTTGCGCTCGTCGCCGTCAGCGCCGCGGTGGCTCCGCCGGCCGTGGCCGCCCCCCGGGTGGTCCCATTTGCTACCGGGCATATCTTGGCGGCGGGCCATATGGCGCAGCCGCCGACTACGGCGGAATGTGAGGCGGACTTCGGTATCGCCTGCTATCAGGCATTCCAGCTCCAGCGGGCATATGACCTGGCCCCGCTGTTTTCAAGGGGGATCGCGGGCAGGGGCGAGACGATCGTGATCGTTGACGCGTTCGGGTCCCCGTCGATCGCCTCCGACCTGCAGACGTTCGACGTGGAGATGGGCCTGCCCAACCCGCCCTCCTTTCGCGTGATCACCCCCGAGGGCCCGATCACCACAAACCCCACGAACTGCACGTCCGTGTACGGCCCGACCGGCCCGGATCTGTGCTCGGACTACTACGGTTGGACGGACGAGACGAGCCTCGACGTCGAGTGGTCGCACACGATCGCCCCGGCGGCCAACATCATCCTGGTCGAGACCCCGGTGACGGAGACCGAAGGTATCTACGGGTTCCCGCAGATCGTCGCGGCTGAGAACTACGTCATCGACCACCATCTGGGTGACGTGATCACCCAGAGCTTCGGCGCCAACGAGCAGACGTTCGCCAACCCGGGCCAGATCTTCTCGCTACGGTCGGCATACGTCAACGCGGCGCTGCATGGGGTGACCGTCCTGGCGGCCAGCGGTGACCAGGGCTCGACCGACTATTACTGCGAGCCGAGCTCGGGTTGTGCAAACCCGGACAACGCGGTCTGCTGCTCCGCGTCCAGGACGATCGACTGGCCCTCTTCGGACCCGCTGGTCACGGCGGTGGGCGGCACCCAGCTGCACCTCAACGCCGAGGGCTACCGGACCGCTCCGGACAGCGTCTGGGACGACCTCAGCTCCACGGTTGGGATACCGGGGCCCGTATATACCTGGGGAGCGAGTGGCGGAGGCCACTCCAGTGTCTTCTCGCGCCCGCCGTTCCAGGACGGGGTAGCCGGCATCGCCGGCAACAGCCGGGGCACGCCCGACATCGCGATGAGCGCCGCGGTCAACGGGGCGGTCGACTTCTACGATACGACCGACCCGTCAGTCGCCGGCTGGGGGATTGTGGGTGGTACCAGTGAAGCCTCCCCGCTCTTCTCCGGCATCGTGGCCCTGGCGGACCAGGTGGCGGGGCACAGCCTCGGCTACCTGGACCCGGCCCTGTATGCCCTGGCCCAGAGCCGAGTGCGCGACGGCGTCGTGCCGATCTCACAGGGCGGCAACACCTACACGTTCTGCACCCCGATTGACATCCAGAGCGACGGGTCCTGCGCGTCAAGTTCCGACCTCGTGACAGTCCCGGGCTTCCACGCCAACGGCTTCTACAACGACGCGACCGGGTGGGGGACCGTGGATGCCGCCTCGTTCGTGCCGGCGCTGGCTCGTTTCGGAAGCTTCGGCAGATAGCCAAGGCTGGACCTGACCGGCTATGACCGGTCGGCGGAGGGAAGGGGCGGCGCGGTGCCGCCCCTTCCGATCTTCCGCGGAGGCGGAGAGCGAGCCTCGGACCTTCGCAGGCACCGGTGTTCGCGTCGTGGTCTTGGACGAGCACCAACACTGACGGAGCGCTGCTCGTTACCGGCCACGCGGAACACCTGGGCGCCGACGGGTAGGCCGGCCTGCCTCTCTCGCGCGGCGTGCTTCGCGCTATCGGCGCACACCCGATCGGCGCGGGAGCCGCGTCTTGCGAACTATCCCCTTCGTGTTCCCCCAACTCGCTATCCCGCGATTGCTTCAGTGACGTCTCGATCACCGGGGGACGGCACCGGGCGCAATCGGAATGCCACGGACTGCTCCGTCCGTGGCGAACCAGCAGCCGCACGACCTACGAAAGCGGCAGCGCGGCGTCTGACGTCAGCCTCGCGCCCCTCGGATGGCGCATCATCCGGGCGATGCAGCGCCCGCCGCGCGCGGCGAGACAGCCGATGCGTGGCGTTGCAATTGTCAGATGCCCGGGGCGACGGGCTGATCCTTCGTGGCCGTTGCGCTCGCGCGGCCGGGCCTGGTCCAAGAAGCAAAAGCAATCGTCACTGGACTTCCCCCGTTTTCGACGACACTTGGACGCTTCCGGTCGTAAGCCGGGGAAAGGATGGGTCTGGTGCCGAGAACGAGGCCGCCGTATCCGGAGGAGTTCCGCCGCGAGGCGATCCGTCTGGCTCTGCTGGGCGATAAGCCGCAGCGCCGGCTCGCCAAGGATTTGGGCATCTCGGACGTCACGCTGAGGAACTGGCTGAAGGAGGAGAAGGCCGCGAAGGGGGAGCGCCCGGGCGGGCTGAGCGGGGACGAGCGTGAGGAGCTGGCGCGGCTGCGGGATGAGAACGCGAAGCTGCGGATGGAGCGGGAGATCCTGCGAAAAGCGGCGGTCTTCTTCGCGAAGGAGGACGACGGGCGGTAGGCGAGCGTTATTCGTTTATCGCCGCGGAGAAGAGCAACTATCCCGTCGCGTTGATGTGCGGTGTGTTTGGTGTGAGCCGGACCGGGTTTCACAACTGGGAGCGCCGAGCGCCGTCCGATCGCGTCCTTCAGGATGCGTGGTTGACCGAGAAGATCAAGCAGATCCACGAGCCCAGCCGCGGTGTGTACGGCTCACCGCGGATTCACGCCGAGCTGCGTCTCGAGCACGACATCCGGGTCGGGGAGAAGCGGGTCGCGAGGCTGCTGCAAGCCGCCGGTATCACCGGCGTCAGGCCGAGAAAGCGCTGGCGCACGACGATCCGGATCCCGGGGATCACGCCCGCGACCGATCTGGTCGAGCGGCAATTCCGGCCCGATCGCCCCAACGTTCTGTGGGTCGCGGACATCACCTACCTACGCACGGGAGAGGGGTGGCTGTACCTCGCCGCTGTCCAGGACGCCTACTCGCGACTGATCGTCGGCTGGTCGATGGCCACCCACATGCGCGCGACCCTCGTGGTCGACGCGCTCCAGATGGCGCTCGCTCGCCGGCGCCCCGATCCGGGACTCATCCATCACTCCGACCAGGGCGGTATGTGCAGGGACGGGGAGCGCTGCGGCAGGAGCTGACAGCCTGCCTGCGCACCGGGCGGGCTCTGCGAGTCCCGCGCGCGCGGGCTCGACGTGGGAAGAGCTTCGTGACCGATCAAGTACTGATCCGCGAGCGGCCGGCCGAGGCCGTGGTGACCGGCGTTTTCGGAAGCTGGAAGGTGGCACGGACGGCGGCCGCCAACCAGATCGTCCAGGCCGATGACGATCGACCGTCGCCAGAGCGTCATTCCTGAGCTGGCCGGGAGTATTGGCGGTCGCCTACGAAACGCGGGCGGCCGTGCAGGAGACGGCAGCGCAGATCGGGATTCAGGGCCGGAAACGCTGTATCTAGAAGGCAGTGGTTTCCAGAGGCGATTGAAACGGAGCGCAGTGTCGTGACCACCCAGATCAGCGAGCTCGCCCGAGCGCAGCGCCGGAGGCGGGCAGCGGCGCCTGCCTCGGACGCGGCGCCCGTACGACGGTGGAGCCGGTGTTGCGGATCGCGCTGACGCAGCAGGAGGCGTGCGCCTCGCTCGGCTGCGGTGAGGTGTACTTCGTGGAGCAGGTCCGTCCACATGTTCGGGTTGCGCGATCGGATGGCAAGCGGGCGTCGGTGAAGCAGGGCTCGACAGCTGGGAGCCCGACCTCGCCGGCAAACGTTGTCCGTATGCGGCCGGCACTCGGCCAATCGGTCGATCCTCCCAGCGGACTCTACCAGCGCTGATGCTCGCCTTATCGTTTGGCGACCGAGGCGGTTTCCGGGGTGCCTAGGCGTTCTCGGGATCGTCCCATCGAGACGGTGTCGCGCCGCCTGCTCACAAGGGCCGAGGCGGCCGCGTCGCTGGGAATGAGCGTGGCGCACTTCGAGCGCTACGTGCAGCCGTTTGTGAAGGTTGTGCCGTGCGGCCAATTACTGCTGATCGAGCCTGGCTCGCTCGATCGCTGGGTCAACGAGCACGCTCGCTTCGCCAGCGCCGTCGGGTGAGCACCGCCCCGCGCGGGCCGGAGCTTGCTCCGGGGCCGTTCGCGCGGGATCATCGGCTGCGCGGCTCGGGTGTGACGACGACGTGTCCAGCTAACCGCCCAGCAACTCGATGCCTGACGAATACCGCAAGACTCGCACTACCGGCCTCTATGTCCGCCACAGTCGAAGCTGCCCGGCTTACGACGATGAGGCGCGGCGGTGCCGATTGGAGCCGTCCTACCGCACGCGCCGCTGGATCGATGGCAAGGCTCGATGGAGCCCGGTGTTCAAGGATCGCGCCTCGGCGGTCAGCTGGGACGGGCACGAAGCTAGAGCTGAGCGATCGGTGCGGACGAGCCGGCGCGACGGGCCGACTTCGGGGATGTCGCGACGGAGTGGTGGGCGCTTGTCGAGGCCGGTACCTATGCACGGCGCCGTGGCCGTAGCAGGCAGCTGTCGGAAACCACGATCGCCGACTACCGAGGCGTCCTGTTCGGCGGGGCGGGTGGGCGCGACACAAAAGCCGCCGCTCGATCACTGGCGCTGATCCATCGGTGCGGGCGGCGGCCGATCGCGGCGCTCGAGGATTCCTATTGGCAGTCGATCATCGACGAGCTCGTCCGGGACGGCAAGTCGTACTCGCGGATCGCCACGTACCTTGCGGTGATCCGGCACATCTACGCGTACGCGAGGCGTCCGAATCTGAGGGTTGTCACGAACGACCCGACGCGCGAGCTCGAGATGCCGGCGAACGACGGGAAGGTGCGGGAGCGGGTCGCGACCGCCGATGAGGCGGCGAAGCTGATCGAGGCGCTTCCGGTGAGCGACAGTGCCGGCGCGCTGAGCTGGGAGTCCGTCACTGAGATCCGGGCGTCAAGCCAGAGCGCCGTTGCGCTCGGACGGCGCTTCGGCGTGAGCGACGCGCTCGTCGGCAAAGTCAGGCGCGGGGAGCTCTACAAGACACCTGATGGTCGGCGCTCGCGCGAGACCGGCGACCGGGCCGGCTGGGGCCTCGCGTTCTACACCGGCATGCGCCGCGGCGAGATCGGCCGGGCGCAGTGGCCGCACGTGTTATGGGAGGCCGACGAGATCATTGTCGTCAAGTCGAAGAGCGACGCAGGCGAAGGGCGGCGCGTCCCGATGGTCGGTCCGCTGAAGAAGATCCTGCGTGAGGAGTGGATGCGCGTGGGCCTCCAGAGACTGGGCGCATCGTGAAGCGCTCTGTGCTTTCGGGCAAATGGCAGGCCCGCGCGGACGCCGCCTGGGAGCGAGCCGGGCTCGCCCGCGTGACGCTCCACGAGGCCCGCCACACGTACGCCAGCTTCTTGATGGCGGCCGGCTACAACCTCAAGGAGATCCAGGAGTACCTGGGGCACGCGGACCTGGTGACGACCGGTCGCTACATCAAGAATCTGCCGGTTCCGCGCGGCACCACCGCGCGCGAGAAGCTGGAGGCCTACCTCGCCGCCGAGATCGGTCACCTGGAGCCCTGAAAATGTGGAGAGGAATATGGACAGGACTGTCAGCGCCGCTGATATCTGTCGGGGATCGTTGGGCACCGATGCATCCAGTCCCCTACGGTCTGCATCCGTCTCATTTCCAGGGATTTGCTCGAATTAGCTGGATGCCGGAGGAGGGACTCGAACCCCCGACACGCGGATTATGATTCCGCTGCTCTAACCGACTGAGCTACTCCGGCGGGGCTGCTTTATGCCTGCAAACAGGGACTTTCTCGATCCAGCTCGGACCTATCCGCAAACCAGCTGTGATCCTATGGAACACGACTAGTTTGCAAGAAACGCCGACACTTTGCTAGAAGAACACCCGAGTTTGTTAGAAGCGCTTGCGAGAGGCTTCCGGCAGGGTTCGCAGAGTACCAACCGCCCGGCGGGCGGTACGACAGACCACGGATCGCATCCGGCATGGCGCCCACCGGCGAATGGAGAAGAAGGGAGGCAGGGATGCGAGCAATAGGCAAGCCATCACGTCGTCCGCGTGGATCGGGCTCGATCCAGTGGAAGAACGGCCGACCGTACGCCGTTTTTCGCGACCTGGTCACCGGCAAGCCGAGCTAGGGGTTTCGACAGCGAAGAGGCCCCCAACCCGGTGCGGGAGGTCGCGCGCCCAAGAATCTCCCTGGGGCATCCGCACGATGCGACTGTCCACGGCCCTTGCAGCCGAGCTCGACGCGATCATCGCTGCGCAGGGCGAGAAGCCGAACGAGCACGGCCTGTTTTTCACGGACGCGAACGGCGGGATTCTCAGATTCAGAGAGCCGAACTTCCCGCGCGACCGATGGCGCCTCATGCTTCCACGCGGCGGCCTCGTCGAGATGGACGGCAACGGCAGATCGCGCTCGTGGAAGGGACTGACTCCACACGTGCTCCGGCACAGTCGGGCGTCGCTGATCGCCTCGCAGCCCTCCGAGCTGTTCGCCCCCAGGCTAGGCTGCAGCGCTTCCTCGGGCACCACTCCGTGACGTTCACCCTGGAGAAGTACGGCTTCCACTTCTCGAAGGGCATGCTCGAGCCCGATGGAGTCCGGGTCGGACGCTCGTACTGGACTGCTACCGCACGCGCTGAACATTCGCGCCCGGCGGACACGGGACCGACGGAGGCGGCTGGCCGACCATTCCCGGCCATTTGTTCGTTTGACCGCGCGCTTTTGTCCTGTTGTCAGGGTGAGCGCCGAGGAGTTGAAATCGCCGTGGCGTAGGACTCGCAGGCCGCCCGTCGAACCGGGCACCCCTCGACGACTCGCCGAAATCAGCTCGGTCGACCGCTGTGCCGCTCGGCACCTGCCGACGACGAGCGTCGCTCGAGTGCCGGACCGCGTCGAGTCGAGGTCGAGCGCCGGACCGACAAGAGCCCTGTCAACACCGACCACCATCAGGAAGGGACTCGATGCCAGAGATGACCTTGACCACGAAGTCTGTTCGGATCGCTAAGGACGAGGCGAAGTGGCTGAGTGCCGCGGCAACCGAAGACGGCGTCACTCAGAACGATCTCGTTCGCCTCGCGTTGCACCGTCTGCGCAAGGAGCTCGGGCGGCCAGCCGGATCAAGCCCGAAACCGTCCTCGCCACCGGGTGACACTGACCACTTCGATGCCGAGAGAGCCAGAATTTGCGAACACACTATATGCGACACCGACCGGAGCCTCGGCGCTGATGGTCGAGCCCGGCACACTTGCCGTTGCCGTTGCCGTTGCCGTTGCCGTTGCCGTTGCCGTTGCCGTTGCCGTTGCCGTTGCCATTGCCGATGCCGATGCCGATGCCGGCGTCCGGTGGTGGATGGGGGGATTCGGACGCGGGGACACGGTGGCTATGCGTCGGTGCTGGCGATGTCGGCGAAGTACACAGGCTTGCCGTGGTCGCTCCGCTTGGAGTGGTACATGGCCCTGTCGGCATACGTGATCAGCGTTTCGGCTGTGTCGCCAGGCCGGGAGCAGGCGATGCCGATGCTTGCATGGAGGTTGATCGTGCCGGCGGTAGGGCGAAGGGGTGGTCCAGCGCGCGGCGGACGCGGTCGGCGGTCGCGGCCGCTCGGGCCGGAAGCTCGGGTCCGTGGCAGACGAGTAGGAACTCGTCGCCGCCGAGGCGGGCGACGGGGTCGTGTTGACGGGAGAGCTTGCGCAGGCGATCGGCGAAGTGGATGAGCAGTTGATCGCCGGTGGCGTGGCCGAGTTGGTCGTTGACCGGCTTGAAGTCATCGATATCGAGGTAAATCACGGCGGTGCCGTGGTTGTTGGCGAGTAGCTGCTCGAACGCGCTGATCACGGCGGGGCGGTTCAGGCAGCCGCAGGAAATCGACGAGATCCATCGCGTCTATCTCGAACTCGCGACAGCTGGTCACACCTCCGCGGCCGGTGTCATGCGCTACGGGACATCGCTCGGGCAATCCGCCGACGTGACCGTGTCGACGCCGTCGTGTTGGCGGGGACTGACCTCAACCTGATCTTCGACGAGGCCAGCGCGGGCTTTCCCGCCTTCGACTGCGCCTCAGCCCATATCAACGCGATCATCGACCGAGCGACGCGGGCTGCGATCGGCGATCGGCGATCGGATCCACCGCATCGGAACGCGTCCATAGGCTGCGCGTGCTTCGCGCCGTTAGCGGTAGCGATTCGGCCCCGGGAGGCGTTGTCGGGATTGACGATCGCTCCGCACTCGTACACGGTCACGATCCGCTCCACCCGCAGCGCGCGGCCGCTGAGGCGCACCTGCACACAGGTCGCGACGCGTCCGCCTTTCTCCGTTCCGCACGCGATTCCGATGCCCGCGCCCTCATCGCTGTCCCGGCGGAGCCGGTCCCAGCCGGCGTGCTCGGCTGCGGCGCGCAGCACGGCGGCGAGTCGCACGTCGAGGAGGTTGCGCAGCCTCAGTTCGAGGGGATCGAGCCCCAGCGCGAGTGCCAGCTCGTCGATGTGGGACTCCCGCGCGAAGTGGTTGGCGGTCGCCGCGAGCGCCCGGTAAGGGCCTTGAGGCAGCGGTGAGTCGGCGGGCTGGAAGGAGACGCGCCGGTTCTCGGCCGCGTATGGGCTCGGCAGACCGGCGGCGCCGGAGTTGATGTTCGCGAACTCCCAGGCGGTGATCGTGCCGTCGCGGCGGGCGCCGCTTCGGACATCGATCACGGCGGCCGGCCGCAGATAGCTGAAGCGGAACTCCTCCTCACGGGTGAGCGCCACCCGGACCGGACGGTCCGCCGCCCGGGCGAGTGCCGCGGCGGCGATCGCGATCTCCTCGGTGTGCTTGGAGCCGAACCCGCCGCCCAAGTCAGGCACGAGCACGCGCACGTCCGGCTCGGGGATCGCGAGGGCCAAGGCCAGCTCGTGTCGCACCGTGTACGGCTGCTGCGTTCCCGTCCACACCGTCAGCCGGCCGTCATTCCATTCGGCGAGCGCGACCCTCGGTTCCAGTGATGCGTGGGCGATGTACGCGGTCGTGTACGTCTCCGTGAGGCGGACATCAGCCACCGCGAGCGCCCGCTCGACATCGCCCTGCTCGTCGCATTGCGCCGCCTCCCACCCCACCCCGTCGATCGGGTGCGCGCGCAGATACTGCGCGAGATCCGGTTCGGAGGCTTGCGGTGGGGCGGTCCATTCGGCCTCGACCGCGGCTAGGGCTCGCGCTGCCGTCGGTGCGTCGGGCGCGGCGACCGCCACGATCCCGGCTTCGTGCACGACCGTGACGCCATTGATCGCCTGCGCCGGATCGAGGTCAACGCTCACGAGCCGAGCGCGGTAGGCCGGCGCTCGCAGCACCCGTCCATGGAGCATGCCGGGGCGCGCGAGGTCCGACGGGAAGCGGTGCGCTCCCGTCACCAGCGCTGTGGTGGTCACGCGGGCGGTCGGCCGGCCCGCCGAGCGCCAGCGCGCTGGTGCGCTCGGCTGTGTGCCGGCGGGCACGAGCTCGACGCGCCGTGACCCGGGACGCGGTGGTCCGTGGGTGGCGATCAGCGCGCGTGCGCCGGCGGCGCACATGCGCAGGTCCTCGCCGGCGCCCGGCAGCGACCGGCTCCCGAACGTCCCGATATCGAACGGGCAGAGGTCCGTGTCGCCCATCGCTAGGCGCACCGCGCCGGGATCGACGCCGAGCTCCTCGGCGACGAGCAGCGACAGCGCGGTGCGGTTGTCCTGGCCGAGATCCACCTTCCCGGTGAACGCCGTCACCGTGCCGTCCACGCCGACATGCAACCAGGCGCCTCCGCTGCCCGGAGCAAACGAACTTGCGGGGAGCCGACCCGGATCGGCCGGCGCCGGTGGCTCCGGCTCGAGCACAACAACCATGCCGTCGCCGAGCAGGTCGAAATACTCACGGCGAGCGAACGGGGTCAGATCCCACGGCGCGGCCGGCCGGAATTCCCAGAACCACGCCGGCCGTGGCAGCTGCGCGGCGGCCGGCGGCGGTCCGGCGTCGCGGATCGACGCCGCCGCCCGGGCGACCGCGCGCTCGATCCGCGTATAGCCGCCGCAGCGGCAGACGTTCCCGGTCAGCGCTGCGCGGACTTCGGACGAGCTCGGGTCGCGGTTGGATGCCAGCAGCGCCACCGAGGCGAGCACCATCCCCGGAATGCAGTATCCGCACTGGACCGCGCCCTCCTCCAGGAATGCCCGCTGCACCGGATCAAGCACCGCAGACTGGCCAAGCCCCTCGATCGTCGTAACCTCCCTGCCGGCCGCGGCGACGGCGGGGGTCATGCACGCGCGCACCGGCAGGCCGTCGAGCAGCACCGTGCATGCACCGCAGGCACCCTCGCCACACGCCGGCTTGGCGCCGGTCAGATGCATATCCTCGCGCAGCACCGACAGCAGCGACCGATCGAGCTCCGCGGGCGCGCGCTCGTGTTCGATGATGATCTCGCCTGTAGCCATCGCAACCGTCGATCTCCCGCGGCGCTTCACGCCGCCCGTGGTGTTAACGCGATCTGATCGACCGTAGGGTCCACGCTCGCGCGGCGTATCAGCCGCCTTCCCCAGAGCTGCTCCGTGTTAGCCCGCAGTTGAGGCCGAACCGACCTGCTCGGCCAGCGCGTCACAGCGGTACTCACGCCTAGCGCTGCTCGTCGTCGTGACCGGCCTGCTGATCACGGCCGTGGACACCACGGTCGTGGTGCTCGCGCTCCCCGAGATCCAGCGTTCGCTGCACATCGGTCTCGCTCCGTCATCTGGGTGATCATCGGCTACCTGCTGGTCATCACTGTGCTCTCCGCAGTGGCGCTGGGTCTTCTGGATCAAAGTCCCGATCGGCACCGCCGCCGTGCTCGTCGCTCGACGGGTGCTCGTTCTGCAGAGCCTCGCCAACTTCGCGGTTCTGTTCCTGCTGCTGATGTACCTGCAGGGCATCCGGCACCTGACACCGATCCACGCATCGCTGCTGCTTGCCGGGCCACGTGATCGGCGGCATCGTCGGGCCCTTCGCCGGGCGGCTGGCCGACCGCCGCGGCGCCGTCCTACCGGCCACGGTCGGCCTCGGCATCCAGGTAGTGGCGCTTGTTGTCTACGCCCAGCTCGGCCTCGCCACCCCGCTGTGGGTTGTGATCCTCGCCTACATGGTCGGCGCGATCGGCGCCGGCGCGTTCTTCCCGTCCATCAACTCGGCGGTGATGAAGGCTGCACCCGGCGACGAGTTCGGGTTCGCAATAGGGCTGCTGCGCACCTTCGCGAATGTCGGCATGGTCTTCTCGTTCGCGATGGCGATCCTGATCGCATCCCAGACGATCACCAAGCAGGCGGCGTTCGCGATCTTGTCGGCACCACCACCCTGCCCGCCTCCGCCCGAGCCGCGTTCACCAGCGGGCTGCACGCCACCTTCTACGCATCCACCTCGCTGATGGTGATCGCGGCGCTGCTCTCCGCCACCCGCACACAATCGCTCAGCATCGGCCGCCTCACGCTCTCACGTCACCCGTCGAGAACGGAAGCTCCGCATGCGCCTGATCACCCTTGAGGAGCACTTCCGCACCGATGATCCGTAAGGCATCCGCTAAGGATGGATTGAGCAGTGCATGGACGTCTCCACCGCCACGCCCACGGGGCGGCGCCTGGCCAAGCTCGACGACATCGGCGCCGTGCGGCCGTCCGATCGGACTGCAGCGACAAGACCAACATCGCTCCTCTTCGTATGCCCGGCTCGCGATCGTCGCGGCGACTGCGGAGGACTGCTCGGCCGCGGGACTGCCACGATGACCGAAGGTCAGAGTTTGGCCGCGCGTGAGGCGGTGCGCGAGGTGCTCGCGAGCCAGCACGCCGATGTTCTGCGCGAGTCGGTGGCGTTGATGGTCCGCGAGATCATGGAGCTCGAGGTCTCCCAGCTCGCGGGGGCGGAGCTCGGCGAACGGGCGCCCGAGCGGCGCAACACTCAACGCAACGGGTATCGAGAGCGACGTTGGGACCCGCGGGTTGGGGAGATCGAGCTGCGGATCCCGAAGCTGCGGACCGGGAGCTATCTGCCGTCGTTCCTGGAGCCGCGCCGGCGGGCCGAGCAGGCACTGGTGGCTGTCGTCCACGAGGCGTACGTCAACGGCGTGAGCACTCGCAAGGTCGATCGGCTGGTCGAGCAGATGGGCCTCCGCGGCCTGTCCCAAGGATCAGGTATCGCGGATGGACCCGAACGTCCTAACGACGATCACCAGCTACATCACGAAACGCGACTTGACTCCATCGGCACCCTCCTTTAGCGTGGCGGCTTGTGTTGTGGTCCGGTGACGGACCCAGGAGAGAGAAGCTACCCGGAGGCGAAACGGCGCACGGCGTGGGCTGAGAGTCGCGCCCGTGTGCGCGGTACCGCGTCTGTGCCGGCTCGGAGGGAATAGTGGATGTCTGAGCACAGGAGCAGCCATCTCGTCGGTGTGCTCGTCGCGCTGGTCGTGGCCGCCGCGGTGTTCGTCGGTCTGGTGCTGCTGGTTCGCACGAGCGCCGGGTTGGGTTACGAGCCTCCGGCGACCGCTTCGACCACCGGCGCGGAGGTGGCGCTCTCGGTCTTTCCCGACAGCTTCCCCTGCCACGGCAGCACCTCGGGCGCGCCCGGGGGAGGCGCCCAGTCCCAATGGGTGACGTACTGCCCGAGCACGACCATCCGGGTCCCCGCCTACAGCACCGTGACCGTGACGGTCAAGCAGTACGACACCTCCACCGCACTGCACAACCCGTTCTTCGATCGGGTCCGTGGGACGGTTGGCGGTGTCATGCTCGTCAACGGACGGCCGCTGCGGCAGGTCAGCCCCGACGCGCCGGGCCACACGTTCACGATCCAGACGCCCCCCAACACCCACGAGACGTTCCTGTTCGTGAACGTGCCGTTGCTCGGCGTGTCCGCCAGCGCGCCGAACCGAGTGACGGTCGCCGGCCAGCCTTACCCGAGCCCCAACGTGATCGTGTTCAAGTTCAAGACCGGCTCCCCCGGGCAGTACGTGTGGCACTGCTACGTCCCCTGCGGGACCGGCCTCTCGGGGCCGCAGGAAGGCTTCGGCGGCCCGATGGCCACGACCGGCTACATGGCCGGCACGGTGACGGTCACCTGATGAGCAGCGCGGACCCGCACACCAAGACCGGAGGCTCGAGCTCCCACGGCGAGGTGAGCCACGTCCGACGGATCCTGAAGCTGTGGCTGGTGCTGTCGGTGATCGGCGTCGCGCTCGTGCTCGTGATCAACCCGCTGATCGCGCCCAAGTCCGCGACCTCAGTCGCCGGCTTCGCCAATCTGACCGACCTCGTGTTCACAGCGCTGGCGGTGCCGGTGGCCCTGTTCGTGTGGGTGTTCCTCGTCTACACCGTGGTCGTCTTCCGCGACCGGACGCCATCGACCGTCGGCGCGGAGAAGCTGGTCGACGGACCTGCGCTGCAGGCGCAGCCACGGCAGCAGCTCGCCTGGCTGGCGACCACCGGCTCGCTCGCCATCTTCCTGGTCGGCTGGGGCATGTTCGGCTTCTACAAGCAGACGACCGACCCCCCGGCGAATCCGCTCGTCGTGGACGTCACCGGCCAGCAGTGGATCTGGACCTACTCCTATCCCTCGTTGGGCGTGCAGAGCAATCTCCTAGAGCTGCCGGTGCATCGTCCCGTGTCGTTCAGAGTCACCTCGCTGGACGTGTTGCACGGCTTCGAGGTCGACGGTTTCGGGGTGGCGATGGACGCGAACCCGGGTGTGTGGGTCACAGCACCGACGGTGACGCCCACGAAGCTCGGGAGCTACACGACGCGCTGCGTCGAGCTGTGCGGGCTGTACCACACCTACATGTGGTCGCAGGTCAGGGTCGTCTCAGCATCTGACTTCGCCACCTGGGTAGCGGCGAACGGCGGCCACGCGAGCGGCGCCGGCTAGAAGGGGTACCCGATGAGCGCGCTCACATCCGCCCATGAGACCGCGAGCCCGCCGGCGCGACGGCGGCCCATACTCATTCCGAGCGTCCTCTCCGGCTTGGTGCTGGGCATCGTCGGTGCCGTCGTGGCCGCGCTGGTCGTGCACGCGGTGGTGAGCGGCAGCGATCCCCGCCGTCCCGACGACACGGTCACCGCCGCCTACGCGGCCTGGTTCATCTTCTTCCTGATCGGTATCGGCGCCGCCAACTATCCGGTCCGGTGGGGCCTGGGCAAGCGCGAGCCCACGCACGAGGAGGAACTCGAGCTGGCCGGCAAGGACCAGGGCGTGTGGCGTTACTTCCGCTTCTGCACCGATCACAAGGTGATCGGAATCCAGTATCTGGTGACCGTGCTCATCCTATTCGCGGTCGGGGGCCTGGCCTCCTGGATGATCCGGCTGGAGCAGGCTCGATCGGGGGCGAAGGTCTTCGCGCCAGCCACGTACAACACGCTGGTCGGGATGCACGGGTTGGTGATGATCGTGACCACAATCATCATGCTGTCCGCCGCGTTCGGCAACTACTTCGTGCCGATCATGATCGGTGCCAACGACATGGCGTTTCCGCGCGTCAACGCCCTCAGCTACTGGCTGCTGTTCAGCGTGGTGCCGGTGCTCCTCTCGAGCGTCTTCTTGGGTGGGTTTCCGACCGGCTGGACGGGATACTCGCCGCTCGCCGATCAGGCGGCCGTGGGCATGGACGCATACTGCATGACCATCATCGTGTTCGGGCTATCGCTCGCCGTGGGCGGAATGAACATGTTCGTGACGGTGTTCAAGATGCGGGCGCCGGGGTTGACGTGGACCAGGCTACCGGTGTTCGTCTGGAGCACGCTGCTCTCGACGCTGCTGGGGCTGCTGGTGTTCCCCGCCTTCACAGCAGCCGTGCTGCTCACGCTGGCCGACCGAGTGTTCGGGACCTCGTTCTACCAGGCCGCCTATGGCGGCAACAACTTCGTCTACGAGCAGCTGTTCTGGTTCATGGGACACCCCGAGGTTTACGTGATCCTGCTGCCGGCGGTGGGCGCCGTCTGTGAGGTGATCACGGTGTTCTCGCGCAAGCCGCTGTTCGGCTACAAGCTGGTCGTCGGCGGCATGATCGCGATCTTCGTGCTCAGCCTGACAGTCTGGATGCACCACCTGTACTGGTCGGGCGCCAACACCTCCCTGGACACCCCGATCATGCTTGACACCGAGCTGATCTCGATCCCCACTGGTCTGATCTTCCTGGCGCTCGTGGGCACGCTGTGGCGCGGCCGGATCCGCCTCGAGCCGCCGATGCTGTTCGCGCTCGCGTTCGGCTTCAACTTCCTGATCGGGGGGGTGACCGGCCTATATTTGGCCGACGTGCCGACCGACACGATATTCCACGGCGACATGTTCACGGTCGCCCACTTCCATTTCACCCTGGTGGGTGGCGTGGTGTTCGGGTTCCTCGCGGGCTTCTATTACTGGTTCCCCAAGATGACCGGTCGGCAGCTCGATCCGGGGCTCTCCCGGCTCCATTTCTGGCTGTTTGAGATCGGCTTCCTGGGTGTCTTCCTGCCCCTGTTCTACGCCGGCATGCGTGGCGAGCCGCGGTGGCAGGCGTTTGTCGACCCCCGGTTCCACACCGAGAACCTGATTTCGAGCCTGTTCGTGATCCCGATCATTGCGTCGGTCGCGGTGCTCGGATACAACATCCTCGTCTCCTGGACCAGGGGTGAGCCAGCCGTGGCCAACGTCTGGGGCGGGCGCACGCTCGAGTGGATGCTCCCGAGCCCGGTGCCGCTGATCAACTTCGCGCAGCCGGTGGCGGTCACCGGCGGTCCCTACGACTACGGTACGGGTGGGCCGCGCGTGATGGGTGTTCCCGCGATCGCCGGGGCCGCGCTCGACAGCGCGGCGGTGGCGGCTCCGCATCAGCCGGACGTGCCCACCCGCGCCGGCATGGCCCGCTATGGCGCGGGGCTGATGATCGCCTCGTGGACGATGTTGGCCACCACCATCTGCCTGGCCTTCATCTACCTCGGCGCGCTCGACACACTGCACCAGTTCAAGCCGTCGTCCGAGTCGAGACCGACAACCATCGGTAACGTGCTGCTGGCGCTGGGTGCATTAGCTGCAGCGGCGGCCTGGACGTGGGGCTACCGGAGCGCACACGCGGGTGACACGCGACGGGCGAGCACGGGGGTGACCATCGGCTGGCTCCTCACCGCGGCCGGGCTGGCCGGCACGCTGGTGGTGTTCGCGAACTTGAAGGCCGTGTTACCGCTCCACGGCTACGCCAGCGCGACGAGCCTGTTCACCCTGTTCCACGCCTGGCACCTGGTCGCGGGCCTGGTGGTCGGCGCGATCGTGCTCGGTCGCCTTTACAAGGGCCGAATCGGCCCACGCGACTACGTGATCCAGGTGGTCGGCTGGTGGCTTTGGTACGCAGCGATCGTGGCTGTGGTCGTGACGGTGCTGGTGCTGACGATCAGCTAACGGTTCGAGCGCAGTTGATGTCAGGCGCTGCGCAGAGGAGCGAGACGCGTTGACCCTAGACCTGCCCACCGACCTGACATTGGCGGCATTCGCCCTTCACCTGCTCGGCGAGCGGCGCGCCGTCGTCCTCACCGGACGGCCGCGCAGTCCGCAGGCACGCCGGCGGGCGCTGACCTTCTATGCGGGGCTGCTCACGATTCTGATCGCGCTCCAATCCCCGCTCGACGGGCTCGCTCAGCAGCTGTTCTGGGCTCACATGATCCAGCATCTGCTGCTGCTCGCGGTCGCCGCGCCGCTGATCGTGCTCGGCCACCCGTGGATGGCGCTCTGGCGCCCGTTTCCGCTGCCCTTCCGCCGCACCGCACTGCGGATCGTTCTGCGATCGCCGTATCTCGCGCCGCTGCGAGCGCTGTGCGAAGCGCTGACGCGGCCTCCCGGCGCATGGCTCGCATTCAACGTCAACCTGCTGCTGTGGCACCTGCCGGGTCCGTACGACCTGACCCTCCGCAACCTCGACGTGCACGCGCTCGAGCACACCACGTTCCTGGTCTTCGGAATCCTGTTCTGGGCCCAGGTCATCGGTGCCGCCCCCGCCTCCTCGGCGCTCTCGTACACGCGGCGGATCGCCTACGTGGCCAGCGCCATCGTGCCGAACATTGCCCTGTCGATGTACCTGGCGTTTGCCCAGCACCCGCTATACAGCCCGTACGCCATGCTCAGTCACCGCCCAGGAGGCATCTCCGCGCTCGCCGACCAGCAGATCGGCGCGGGGATCATGTGGGCCGCGGGCGACATGCCGTTTGCGATCGCACTCGCCGTGCTGGTGCAGCGCTGGCTGGCCGAGAACGAGGCGATGACGGCCCGCCTCGGCGGGCTTGCGGCTGATTCACTGGGCGGCGACCCCCGCTCGCGGGTCGAGGCCTGACGGGTCTGGCGACCCACCGCGCCGAGCCCTCCGTTTGCGTGATGATCCGCCGCGCGTACGCTCTGGCCCTCTTCCTGCTTCTGCTGTGCGCGGTGGCACCGTCGGCGGCGTGGGCCGATGGAGATGCCGGGAGCGACGTGCTCGTCTGCCCGATGACGACCACGGCGATGCTGGACGCCAAGTCGATGCTGGGCAACGCGGGCTCGCGGGTGCAGCTGCTGGGGATCGACGCGGACCCGGCGGCGATCTCGCTCGAAGACGTGTGGTCCTACTCGGAGCTGCACGGGATGCTGCGGGAGTGGCACTTCCTCACCGGGTCATTGGATCAGCTGCAGCGCGTCTGGAGGGCGTACGCGGTCGAGGCGGCGGCCGAGGACGGGCTGATTACTCACACGCCCGCGCTGTACGTGATCGGCCCCCAAGGTCAAGAAGCCAAGGTCTACGTCACCCAGCAGTCCTACGCCGCGATCCCTCAACTCGGCAAGCTGCTCGCGCAGGAGGCCTCAAGCCTGCTCCCGGGCCGGCCGGCGGTGCACTCGGATCTCTCCTACGCCCCGACCCCGGTCATCGGCCCGTCCTCCAGCGCCGTCCTCGAGCGTGCCGGCGGCGGCACGATCCGCGTGGGCCCGGGTCCGTCGCCGCAGCTTTATGTGTTCTTCGCCACCTGGGACCAGGAGATAACCAGCCTCGGGGGACAGCTCGATGCGCTCGATCCGTACGCCTCGTCCGCTTCCGGCGCCGGCCTGCCCCCGCTGACCGCGGTCGACGAGACCAGCGTCGAGCCCTCGCGGCAGGCGCTCAGGAGGTTCCTAGACGACCTTCCGCGCCCGCTCGGCTACTCCGTGGCGCTCGATCGAAGTGGTCGGCTGGCCGACGGTTATGAGGTGCAGGGTGTCCCCTGGTTCGTGCTCGTCTCGTCGGCCGGGCGGATCCTGTGGTACTGGGAAGTGTCTACCGGGGGTTGGCCCAGCGGCACCGCGCTGGTGGCGGACGTGCGCGCAGCACTGGCCCGTGCTCCCAAGGCTCCGACGACCGCCACCGCCGCTCTGCCGGCGCTCTCCGGCTTACCGGCCCCGCTGGCGGCGCTGCACCAGCAGGCCGGGCGTCTGCTCGGGGCGCAGCCGGCTCTCGCCATGAGAATCCGCGCGCTGCGCGGCTACCCGATCGTGCTCAACGCGTGGGCGTCGTGGTGCGCCCCGTGCCGATCCGAGTTCAGCCTGCTCGCCGCTGCCTCGGCCCGCTACGGCCGGCAGGTCGCGTTCCTCGGTGCCGACACCGACGATTCGCCTGCAGACGCGAGGTCATTCCTGGCCGAGCATCCCGTCAGCTACCCGAGCTACTCGGCCACCACCTCCTCGCTCACGTCGCTGGCAGTGATCACGGGCCTACCAACGACAATCTTCATCGACCCGGCCGGCAAGGTGGTCGACGTCCACACCGGTCAGTACGACTCGGATGGAACGTTGGACGCGGACATCGCCGACTACGCGCTGCCTGGATGAGCGCCTGAGCCGGTGGTTTGTCCGCACGCGCGTAGCTTCAGAGTTGTGGAATGGACGAATCGCAGAAGCGCCCCGGAGTGCTCGGCGCTCTTCTGCCCGGCTACCAAAGCAGCCACCAGCGAGCCGCCCGGCTGAATACTCCCTTCGGACAAACCCGGTCACCTCCCCGCGGCGATGGCCGGCGCGTCCGATGCGGCCGAAACCCGGCGGCGCCGACACCTAACGACCGTCTCCGTGCGGCCGATGCCAGTGAACCTCCCCGCGGTCTGACCTCGACGGCCGCTGACATCCGATCGCTCGGGATGCCGCCCGGGACGTGCTGCCGCTACGAGTGTCCTCACGCTCAGCATCGACGCTGGCTCATCCGTGATGAGGGTCGCCGCGCGGACTGCGGCTGCGTCACGCGCAGCTTGATCCCATCGACCAACCGCACCGCGCCACCACTCGTGTGGCGCAACGAGGGTTCTCCTGTTCGCGCTCGAAGTAATATCGATGGCGAAACACAATTCGATAGCCACCTCCGATGAACACCACGGAGCGGCCACAAGGCGACCCTCACTGGCACGGCAGGACACCCGGCTTTCGGTCGCACCCTTATTCAGCCATTGGACTAGGAGTAAACCATGCCTGACTTTGTCCGGACTGCCGTCAACGAGATCGATGACCAGCTTCGCGTCCTGAAGGACGAGGCGTCGCGCCTTGAGGCGGCGCGCGCTGCGCTGACCGGCGGAACGCGCCGGCGAGGGCGCCCGGCGAGTAATGGGGCCGCACCGACGCCCGCGCGTCCGGCGAGCCGGCGGAACGGCAGCAGTGCCCCAAGCCAGCGTCGCGGCGCTAACACGCGCGCTAACCAGGCGCTCGAGCTGGTTCGCGAGAAGCCCGGGATCACCATCCCCGAGATCGCGCAGGCGATGAAGATCGAGCCCAACTACCTGTACCGGGTCCTGCCGCGGTTGGCGTCAGACGGTCAGGTCAAGCGCGACGGCCAAGGGTGGCATCCGGCGCCATCATCGACCTCCACGCGTCCCGAGCCCGTGCGCGACGCTGGCGGACGCAAGCAGACGCGGGCCACCAAGTCCAAGCCGAGGGCGACGCCCTCCGCAACTCGAGCCGGGAGGACTCGCCGAAGCAGCGAATCGGCATCGGCGACCAACGGCCGGACCGCCCCCGGCGTGACCAAGTCGTCGGTGCTCGCCGCTCTCGCAGGCGGCGACGCGATGACGGCCGGCCAGGTCGCCACCAAGGCCGGACTTGCACGGCCGACCGTTTCGACGACGCTGTCGAAGCTGGCCAAAACCGGCGAGGTCGAGAAGGCCGAGCGCGGCTACCGGCTCACATCCGCGGCTTAGAAGCGCGACAGACCTCAGCGGTCGGCGAGGCTCACCCAGGCAGTGCCTCGTGAGCCTCGCCGATCGCCACCCGCGGGTTGTATCCCGTAACGCACTTCTCGGCCATGCCCACGACGCGGCGTGTCTTTGGGGTAGCTTCCGCGCATGAATAGCGAATGGGAATGCCTCCGACTCGCCGCGAAGGCCACGGACCGGGAGAAAGCCTTCCGCGACCACTGGCCGGTCGTCGAGACGCAGCTCAGACAGCGGGGCTACCCCTCGTGGGGGATTGCGCAAGCCCACCTGGTTTTGTCCAGTGGCGGGAGCGTGAACGAAGCCGTCGAAGCGCTCCGAAGTGACGAAGAGGTCACCGAAGCAGGCCGTGCCCGCGTGCAGCGGCTACGGCGAATCGCCTGCCGCCGCCGGCTCGCGCTGAGGAGATCCGCCCGCCCGCCATTTCCGCGGCCGGTCGGCTCCTTCTGCTGGACGATCGTGGACCTACGGACGAACAGCATCGTGGCCCCGACGGAAAGAACTGGTCGGCCGGCCATGAACTTAGACGAGGTCGAGGCGTGGCTGACCCGGGAAGAGATGTGATGGTTGGCCACACCGAGGCGTCATCTCGCTGGATGAAGTCCAGCCCTCGGTACCCCGGGGGGGCGACGTTGCGCTTGACCTGCGATCGGACCGTGTGATGGGTGGCGGGTGGGTATTGTCGCCTGCGGTGCGCCACGGCGAAGACCGGCCCGAGATTCATACCGCCGATGCTGCTCACCACCGGCGCGGTATCCGAAGGCGAGGGCTGGGTGCTGGAGGTCAAGTGGGACGGTTAGGTCGCGCGCAGCTCCGCTACGACGGCCGCTCGGTCTCGTTGCGCACGCGCCATGGCCGCGAGTGCGCGGCGGACTTCCCCGAGCTGGCGGCGATCGCGGGCCACGGCGGTGTCGAGATCCACGCAGAGGCCGATGCGTTCCTCGTCGCGCTCCCGGATCCGGGTGCGGTGGCCATCGCCGGTCAGCGCGCGTTGCGGGCGCACGCTTGGCCCGGAGGGTCCGGGCTGCGGGTGCGGATGGGTGTGCACACCAGCTCTCCCAGCGCACGACCGCATGGCGCTGGAGCGCGCGCCGGGAGGCAGCTCCTCGAAACGCAGGACCTCCTCGAGGGTCAGGCGCCCGCCGTTTGCATCAACGCGCTGACGCTGTCGACACTCCCCGCCCATCAGTCACGACGTGGTCACTACGGCAGCTCGCCGCGATCGTCCATCGCGATCAGCTCGGCGAGCGGTGGCAGGTGGCCGGTGTCGATCATCGCCGCGATCGACGCCTCGTCAAGCAGTGTGCGGTCGCGGGTCAGCACGCCAACAGGTGTTGGTGGTCGTCGCTGTAGACGATGATCGTGCCGCCGCGCTCGAGCATCTCGAGCACGCGAGTTTGCTGCTCGTGGATTTCCGAGAGCGGCGGCGCCTCGGCGGGGTGGGGGAGACCGTCGTCGGACATGATCCGATGGTACGCGGCCCCAGTGATGAGATGGGCGTTCACTTCGGCCTCCTTTGCTTGCATGACGTATCGCGCGCGATCGCTCGCAGACGTCGGGTCGCGACCTCGTACGCGATTTCGTTGGGCGGCTCGGCGTGCACCGCGGCCGACGGTCAGGATCACGATGATCCGGGTCTGGGTGCGCTTCGGCGACCCGGTACACGATCCGCCACAGCGGCCCGGCGCTCGGGTCTTGATCCCCGCGTCGGGCCGGCGACCAACTGGGGGTCCATGCGGTACCCCCTGTGTGGATGTGGAGCCCCGTCAGTTGGCGGGGCTTCGCTTTTTTTGCCCCGATACCGTCGCGGCACGGCGCTCCGTAACGACGAGCGGCCCGCAACCCAAGGAGCGAACGGGTCACGGGCCTTCTTGGGGGAAGTCTTCGATCCGGCGAGGGGGGCGAAAGCGCCGAGCCGGGCGGCTCGGCGCGCGGGATGCGAAGCCGCGGAACTGCCTGGCGAGCAGCCTGCGACCAGCGCCTGGTGAACCGGGATACATGCCGGGGCGCTTGTGTCGGCCCAGTGCTCGGGTCCGTTTCACCAGGGCAAGGTAGCGTCGTCTAACCGTCGTTAGGGGAGAGGGTCGCGGGATTTTGGGCCATCGCAGCCACGCTGTCGCTCGCGCGGCGCGAAGCGGTGGCGAGGTGGGTTCCGGCGCCGACGATCGCTGCCGTTCCAATCCGGCAGCCAGGATTGGCCCGGTTGGAGGGCGCCGAGGCTGTTGCTTGTGGGCGAGGTGGCTGCTCCTTAGTTACGGAGCTCGAGATGATGGATTGTGTGGGGGTCGGGGTCGGGGTGGGGTTCCGTGCGGCTATCGGGCGGCGTCGGGGAGTTGAGCGGTGATGGGCGACCGGGCTGGGCGTTAGGCCGCGGCGAGCTGAGTGGTGCTGTCGTGCATTCGTTCGAGGTCGGCGCGGATTGTCGTCGTCGTGCTGCTCGACGCGGTCGCGCGACCCAGTGCTGCAGCGGCGGCGAATTCCGTGAGCTCGGTCTGGGCGGTCGCGATCTGCTCGCGGATCTCGCCAAATAGCAGGACCACCGCGGCGGCGTCGTGCGCGTGCGCTGCCTCGATCCGGCCGTTGACCTCGAGCGCGTGCATCATTTTCAAATCGCGGCGAAGCTGCGTGACCGTGTTTGCGACGCCGCTGAGGTGTTGATCGAGACCGGCGAGGGCGGCGAACAGGAGCCCTAGCGCTTCGTCCAGGCAGCCGGATAGCAGCGTCAGGTCACGTGCGCGGAGGTTGCGCTGGGCGGGGTTGGGGGCGTTGTCGGAGTCCTCGGCGAGCAACTCGTCGACGAATAGGCTCACCATCTGCGACTGGAGCTTGGCGACCGACACCCGAAAGCCGATCTCGTGCAGGAACGCAGCGGCGCCGTCGACGTCGCCGGAGAGCTCGCGGATCAGACCGCGGATCGAATCCGTCGAGCGGCGCATGATGCCTGCAACGGCACCGAGCACAATCCCGTCGTTGCCCAGGCGGGTGGAGGCGAGCAGTGCGTTGAGGGCGAACAGCCGGAGGCTTTCGGCAAGATTCATGACGAACTTGGACTTCGTCGCGAGCTGGCTGTTCAGCTCGGTCAGCTCGATGTAGCCGTCGAGGCTCGCGCCGAACAGGCCGTCCAGGAAATCGTTGATCGATGTGCCGTCGACGCCGATCGCCTCAAGCGGCGTTCCGGCGGAGCTCGTGGCCGTCGGCGCGTGTGGGCGCATCTGCGCAGCACGGCTTGCTAACTCCGCCGCCAGGGCGGCGTGCATGAACGTGTCATAGTCGGCGAACCCGGCCCCGGCAAGGATTTCACCGAGCCGCTCTCCGGACGCAGCCATCGCCTGCTTTCGGTCGACTTCTCGCTCGCCGCCGCGCTCGAGCTCAAGCGCGCGCAGCTCAGGGTAGATCGCCTTGACCGTGTCGAAATACGCCGTTGAGGGCTTCAGACGAACCGATAGATACCCGCCGTCGCACGGCACGATCGTGGCCATCACCCAGTAGGGCTCGCCCGTTTTGGCGCGGTTCTTGACGTATGCGGCGATCGCGTGCCCGTCCTCGAGCGTGTCCCACAGGAGCTTGAACACGCAGCGCGGCACATCGGGATGACGGATCAGACTGTGCGGCCGGCCGACCATCTCCCCCTCTTTGTAGGCGGCCACACGCGCGAACACCCGGTTGCCCGACTGGATGATCCCTTTGCGGTCCGTCGTCGAGAAGAACAACTCCTCGATCCCAAACTTCCGCTCGCGTTCGTCGATCGCCACGTCCTAGCGATCGGTCGCCCGCACAAGCTCTTGAGCGATGCAGCACAGCGCAAAGGATCGGCCTGAGCCCGCGCACAGCCAGCGAAAAAGGCTCGCCTACCGGCGTCTGACCAGCGTTAGACGCCGGTAGCGGCGGCCTGTGCAGCACCGCTGCGCTATCGCTGGCACAAGGAGCGGAGGGGCCGGGGGCGCCGTGCGCCACCGGTAGGATCGGCCTCGCGTCCAGAACGCACGACGGCGCTACTCGTGTCGGTCCAAGCCTATCCCGAGCTCGAGTCGTCGTCCCATGTGGCGTGTTACGTATCGTGTCTCTAGCGCGTGCCGAGGTGGGCTGCGATCGCCCTCTTGACAAAGTTCGCTGAGTGCTCGCCGCCGCGGTCAAGGCTGTGCGAGTCAGCGCCGATGATCTGGCTGTGGAGTCGTCCAGACCAATCAGACGCCATGAACAGCGCCGCACCCGGCTCTGACGGGGCCTTCGTCGAAGCGGTCTTGGGCGTCCAGAGCCTGGTCTCGCGTCGCGCGCCTCCGGCGAGGATCTACCAGGCCGTGGTCGATGGCGCGCTGCGTGTGCTGCACGGCGACGCCGGCTCGCTTCGCTTCGTCGATCTGCAGGATCCGACCTGGATGGTGGCCGTCGCGTGGCATGGTTCGGCGGGTAGCGGCGAGCGCTGGCGCCACCGTGCGCCGACCACCGAGGGGGTCAGCGGGCGGGTGATCTCGACGGGTAAGCCGGTGGCGCTCGACGATTACCGGGCGGCGCAAACCGGGTCACAGCTCGCGCCGTCGGGCACACGCGCGATAATTGGCGTGCCGCTGCACGAGCAAGGCTTGGTCATTGGCAGCCTCGTTGTGGGCTCGACGATCGAAGGCCGCCGCTGGACTGAGCACGACCGGGACCTACTGTTGGCTTACAGCGAGCAAGTCGGCGTAGCGGTGACCGTCGCTAGAGCGAATGAAGCGATGCGGCAGGCGTTGACCGATCCACTGACCGGCTTGGCCAATCGCACGCTGCTGCTCGACCGTCTCGAGCACGAGCTCGTGCGCGCGGACCGCAGCGGCGAGCAGGTGACGATGCTGTTCATGGACCTCGATCGCTTCAAGCTGGTCAATGACTCACTCGGCCACGTCGTCGGCGATCATCTTCTGACGGCGGTGGCCGAGCGGCTGCGGCATTGCGTCCGCGACGCGGACATCTGTGCGCGGCTGGGCGGGGATGAATTTGCGGTGCTCCTCGCCGGGGGGGCGGACCCCGTCACGGTGGCTGAGCGCATCATCGACGCCCTTCAGCGCCCCTTTCAGATCGGTGAGAACGAGCTGTCCGTCAGCGTCAGCGTCGGCATCGCCAGCGGCCGCGAGGAGGCGGAGACGCTGCTACGCAATGCCGACGTCGCGATGTACCAGGCAAAACGCGCCGGTGCCGGCCGCTACAAGCACTTCGAGCCCAGCATGCACACGACGCTCGTCTCACGACTCGAGCTCGTTACCGAACTCCGGCGGGCGATCGAGCTTGGCCAATTCGAGCTGCACTATCAGCCGATGTTCGACCTGCGCTCCGGCAAGATCGCCGCGTTTGAAGGACTCGTCCGCTGGCGACACCCCACACGCGGCCTGGTAGCGCCGCTCGAGTTCATCCCAGTCGCGGAGGAGACTGGGCTGATCGTGGACATCGGCCGCTGGGTGCTGGAGCACGGCTGCTCGCAGCTCGCGGTCTGGCGCCGCGAAACGCCGCTGGCGCTCAGCCTCAACGTGTCGACGCGCGAGCTGCAGCAGCCGGGTTACGCAGCGACGGTACAAGAGGCTATCCGCGGGGCGTTTCCGCCCTCAGCTCTCATCCTCGAAATCACAGAGCGCGCCCCGCTGGTGGATGCTCCCGGCGTGCTCGCCTCGCTGCACGCTCTCAAGGACCTCGGGGTGCGCTTGGCGCTAGACGACTTCGGCACCGGGTACTCCACGCTGCTGAACCTCTCGCACCTACCTGTCGACCTCCTCAAGATCGCAAAGCCGTTCCTCGACGCAACCGAGCGCGACGAGCGCAACCCACCCGGCCTGCTGTCCGGCATCATCGGTCTGGGGCGACACCTCGGCCTCATGACCGTCGCCGAGGGCATCGAGCGTCCCGAGCAGCGCGACGTGCTCGTCGGGATCGGCTGCGATCTCGGTCAGGGCTACCTTCTCGGCCGCCCGCTCGATGCCGCCGCCGCCGCAAAGCTGCTCAGCGCAGAATGGCCTCACCAACAGGCCCGATCCCGATAGGGCGACAACAACCCGAACCACGAAGACGGCACTCCGAATCGGCGTTCCCGTTCGTCCAGCCATCGGAGCTTCTCGATCTGGCGGACAGCCCCTTCGCGCCCCTCGGCGAACAGCTCCCGCCGCCCGCGCTGGAGCCGCGCGGTGTGCGGCTGGCTGGCGCGCCTGCCGGTCGGCGTCTTGCACAGCTGCCCTGGCCGCGCCTTGCAGGTCGGGCAGGGGCGATGTCGCCAGCCGCGTGCGGCGTGCAAGAAACGGGTCGGCTTGCCGCCGTAGCGGCTGGTCTGGCAGCGCAGCCCGCTACGCGCGCCACACGTCGGGCACGGCTCCACCAGCCATAGCTGGCGGTCGCTCATCCCGCTGCGGCGCCGGGTAGCGCCGGCGAGCTGCGCCCGAGCCGGCGCTCGCCGAGATCGACGTGCTTGCCCGCGTGGCTGCCCGCCTCATACGCACTGCGGGCCACCGACGCCCGATACCCCGAGCTCTCAAGCTCAGGGTGGCGCCGCTCGATCTCCCCGTCAACCGCGGTCCTGACCAACACCAGCGCACGGCCGTTCTCGCCGGCCCCGGCAGTCTCCGCGCGACGCGCGTCCAGGCGCTGCCCGATCCGGCCGACCGCGCCGAGCAGAAACGAGTTGCGCCATGTGCGCCCGTGCACGCGCCGCTCCCGCCGCGTAGCGGTCGCGGCCGCGGAGATCACGACCAGCTGCGCCTCCAGGTAGCGGTACAGCTCGACGATCGCGCCCACCGCGCCGGCGGGCCCATTGAAGAAGATCTTGCCATGGCCACGACCGCCGCCGGGCGCCCACACGACCCGCCCGCCTGCGCTGCACGCGACGGCCGCGGCGAGCATCCGCCGCCATGGATCAACCTTTCCCTCAACGACGTGCTCGTCGACCACCACGCGCTCCCCGCCCGACGCGGCGATCCTCCGGAGCCGTTGCGAAACCCCGTCGAGAACCTGAGTGCGGCGGAGGCGACGGTGTACGGGGGGATAGCGTAGATTCGCCAGCCCAGGGTCGTACTGGATCGCGTAGCCGGTTGGTGCGCGCCCGCAGACAGGAGTAGGGTCCTGCGCGTCGAACCACGTGCTATGCGCGCGGGCAACTCAGTCGAGAGCTCGACGATCCAGCTCACCGAGGAGGACTATCTGGTCGCGGTACGGCCGCGTAGATACGGCGACGAGCCGCTCGTAGACCCGGGAGGCACGACCGCGAGGTTGCTGCAGGAACGGACGCTGCTCGAGGAGCTGTGGCGGATCAGCCACTTCGGCTGGATCCCCGAAGCGGTGATCGGGCGCGCGCTCACGCTCGCCGGTGCGCGCGAGCTCCGGACCGACAGCCTGCATCAGGGTCTGCGGCGGCTGCTGGACCGCGGCTGGGTCGAACACCAGGCCAGCGAGGACACAGACGGCGAACAGCACTGGCGGCTGAGTGACAGTGGCCGACAGATGCGTGTGAGCTAGACGGCCACGAGTCCGGCTGCTAAGTATCGCCGTCTCGATCGATACCTCGTGGAACAGCCCCGCGCTCAGCGAACCGGCACGACGGCTGTTGAGCCTGCTGGGCTGGCTCGCAGGCGGGATCGCTCACGAGGATCTGGAGCGGCTGCTGCCCGGCACCGGGCTGGCCGCGGCCAACCACGCGCGCCGCAAGGGCCTGGTCTTCGATGAGCGCCAACGGTTGCAGGTGTTCTTGACACAACGAGCATTATCGAGCGTGCTTTCGGAGCGTCGGCGGGCCGGTTCCCCGGGGGCCTTAGCGCTCCAGATCCGGCTCGACGGTAAAACGCGGCCGAGTAGCCCTGAGCCCTCGATCAACTAGCAAACCAGAACTGAGGACACTGCACTAGGGAGCGCGCCCGGCGAGGTTTGGCAGCGTGCTCTGACGGGCTCTCGCAGTGATCACGGTGACCGGAAGCCCGAGCTTCCTGACCTGGCTCGGCAGGTCGCGTTGCAGCCAGCGCGATGTCGACTTGGGCATTGTCGAGATGATGATCTCGTCGTAGTTTCCCTCGCGTACCGCCTGCTGGACCGCTTGCAGGGCGTCCGGGCCCCCGACGTGGGACTCCACGGGCCCGCCAGCTGCCTTCTCGAGCAAAGGCAGAGCGAGTTCGACCGTCCAATCGGCATCGCCGCGCTCGGGCACATCCGGGATCAATAGGGCGAATGCACAGGCTCCCTCCGCGGCGCGCCTGGCCACTTTGTCGATGACCGCCGGCGTCGCCGCTGTCTTGTTGGCGACGACAAGGATTCGCTTCTTGCCGGCTGCGTCCATGTCGTGCCCTTTCCACGCGTTGACCTTGGTCACCTCGATACTCGCACAAGCGGCATCGCCAGCCTAGCCTGCGCTTGGGCGAATGTCCGGGGGCTTTACAGAGTTGGTCGAGCAGGCCGATGGGTTCCTGCGGATGCAAGCACTGCCGCACTGGCCGAGAAGTGGTCGCCGATCGCCTTCACCGCGCCGTTGATGACCGCGCTGTCATACCCGAACAGAAACCCGCCCAGCGCCGCTGTCACCGACAGGCGGATCACGGTTACGCGCGATTCCCCGGGCCGGAAAACCTCCTCGTCGATCTCCACGCCGAGTTCAAGCTGACCCATCGAAGCGCACCCTATAACAGGCCCGGCCCCCCGACGCATGTTTGCGGGTCGGGCGGTTGCCTCACGCGTCGTGAGAGTCTGCCCTGCCTCCCAAGTCACCCGCTCGTCGCGCAGCTCACGCCGGTACTCGTGGACCCGCCGGCAGACGTGTCACCCGGCCCCGCAGCCGCCGGCGACCCGCTCGAGCGCCCGGTAGTGTCATCCCCGCGAGCGCGGACGGACGTTCACTGCCTGTCGAACTTGTCCTTCAGGTCCTCGAGCGCGTGCTCGGCTTTGTCCTTCAGGTCCTCGAGCGCGTGCTCGGCTTTGTCCTTCAGGTCCTCAAGCGCGTCCCTGCGCGTTGTCGATGGTGGAGTCGAGCTTGCCCTTGAGGTTGCCCTTGTCCGCTTTACCGCAGGCATTCGGCAACACGGCCCGGGCTCGGGTGGGCCTGGGGGCGACCACAGTTCCAGTGATCCGGATGAGTCCCATGCGATCGGGCGACCTGGCGATCCGCCAGGAGCCGGGTTACGATGACCCGCCCGGCTGAGGGCGCAGGCTGGTGAGCAGCGTCGCGTCGTTCTCCGACATTCCGTCGATGTGCTCGCCGTCCCAGTTCATGTCGCCGACCATCGTGACGACGCGGCCAGTGTGCTCGCGGAAGCTCTGATCGACGGAGTGGCACATGGCCAGCAGTGAGTACAGCGTCGGCAGCGGGTCGTGCCAGCCGCTGCCTGCGTCCCGGACCTGAGCGAGGTCGCCGATCGACTCGGGCAGGCGGTCCAGGTGATCGGCGAAACCGTCGGCCAGCACGGCGAAGTCGAGTTGGACGCGGCCGCCGGGCTCGAGCACGAACGTCTCGGCCCGCGGGGCGAGCAGCCCCGCCGCCAGCTCCTCCCGAGGCATCAGCAGTAGCCCGTCGGTGGCGCGCGGGTTGCACTCCACGAAGGTGAGGCCGTCGTCTGTAACCAGGAAGTCGAAGGAGATCTGGCCCGTGTAGCCCAGCTCGGCCACGATCGGCTCGATCAGCTGCAGCGACTCGGTGGCGTCGATCGCCTCAAACTGGATACCAGTGCTGTGCCTTCGCTGCCGCGGGATGCGGTACATCAGGTGGGAGCTCACCCGCCCCCCGTGGGCGGTGCTGTAGGTGCAGACCGTCTCGCCTTCCACGAACGGCTGTACCAGCCAGGGTGATTCTGGCGTGGGGTGGATCTCGTCCATGTCCAGCCAACCGGCGAGCGGGCCAGTGTTGGTCAGACAGGAGATCCCGCCGCGCGAGAACGCGGCGCGAGCGAAGTACTGTCCGAGGCGACCGGTCGCCTCGTGCAGCTCTTTGTTCGAGGTCACCATGACCGTCTCGGGGATCGAAAGCCCCAGCTTTGCGACCAGTCTCTCGAATGCACCCTTATCGTGGAGACGGGCCAGCGTGGAGAAAGGCGATGCGAAGACCTTGGTGAAGCGGCTCAGCCGCTCGATCTGGGTCGAGATGTAGAAGGTCTCTTCGAACGTCGGGACGATCACGTCGATCTCGTGCTTCCGGACGATCCGCTCGAGCTCGACGAGAAAGCCCGCAGTGTCGGTGCGCGGCGAGGGGTAGACGAAGTGGCCCGCCAGGTACCTCGAGTGGTTTCCCGACGACAGCGAGTAGTCGTCGGCGGCGTAAATCGCCCGGCCATCGGCGGCGAGCTTGCGCACCATGCCGAGGGCGAACGGCATTCGCGAGCTGGTAATCAGGACCCTCACGAATCTTCATGTTGCCATCGATGACCGCGAAGCAGGCCTGACGCTTCGCCGAGTCAAAACGCTAGGAGACCCGACTCGGTTCGATTGGAGGTCTTTGGTGAAGCGGCCGCCAGTCCGTCCCGTTCGCTCCACGGTTTTCCCGCGGGCTCCTCAGTGGGCGGCACGGACGATCGTGGCGCAGTTCGGGCGTAAGCTCGCAACGAACCCCTAGAAACCAGGAGGTGACGTCATGGGCGCAAAGACCGATCAGGCCGTCGGACGTGTGAAGCAGGCCGTCGGCGCCGTGACCGGCGATGAGAAGACCAAGCGCGAAGGGCAGCGCCAAGAGGACACGGGCAAGCTCAAGGGCAAGATCGACTCAGCCTTTGACAGGGCGCAGCATGTGCTCGGGGACCTGAAGCGCAAGGTCGACAGGAAGTGAGCCACCGTGCGTGCTCGCAGCGAGCGCGCTGTCGGCCCCGTGACGCGCCGGCGGCGGCGCTCGCTTGTCGAGGCGTGGATCGTGTTTCTGGCTCGTTTTAGAGGAGGTCCGCGGCTCAGGAGTGTGGACTCAGGAGTCTGGCCTTTTGGGCGCGGAACTCCTCGGCGGTGAGATCACCGCGGTGGTAGAGGTCGGCCAGTCGCCCGAGATCGGTTATTTGCGCGTCTCGTTCGCCGTTGTCCGCGACGGTCGGGCGTGCTGCCGAGATCGCCACAAACGCCGAATGTCGGCGCGCCGAGGACCAGGTGCGGATCGAGCGCGCGGTATCCCCGGCGCGCGCATCGGGGAACTCCCGCGCCGTCGTGCGGCGCAGAGCACGGACGCCCAGTGCGAGTAGCACGGCGATGCCGATGACCGGGATCGGCTGACGCGTTGAGGGGAACGGCCCCCAGACGACGACGATCAGAAGGGCCAGACCGGCGGCGGCGTAGACGTACGGTGCGTGCACGCGCAGTGACGGTGCCAGCGCGCGGCGCACTGCGAGCGCGAGCCGGGTTTCACCGAGGATCCAGGCGCCGATCACGATCGCCGCTCCGTAGGTGATCAGCGCGATCGCGCTGTCGTGGAGAAGGCTTGTGCCAATCGCGTAGACCTGGTGCGCCGCCGGCTTGGTGGACGGCGCCTTGACCAGGGAGTCGACCAAGACGTCGCCAATGATGCGCCGGGCGAGGACCACGATCACGCCGATGCCGATCAAGCACCAGCCGGTCGCGCGCACCGCCACCCGTCGCCACCCGCGGGCCAGCCACACCGCCAGGATGAACAGTCCCAAGGCGATCACGGGCAGCACGAGCGCGAAGCCCTTGATCGATTTCACGATGTTCTGTGCGGTCTTCAGCTGGGAGGAGCGCAGGATCACGACATTGCCGCTCAACGGAGGCAGCGTCACTCCCAGCTTCTGCTGAACGGCGCCTCGAGCGGCCGCGCCGGGGGCGCCCTGAAGTCCTGGCTGGACGCTCGCCAACTGTTCCTGCAGGCCGAGCTGTGTAGCGAGTTGCACGAGCAGCGGGTACAGGTGGAGGACGACGACGCCGTTCGTGGTTGAGACCGTCTTGCTCCCTCCGTTCAGGATCCGCACCAGCTCGAGCTGCGCAGTGCGGTTGGCCAGGCGCCAGGCGGTTTGGACCGTCGCATCGGAGAGGACCTGCGGGGCGACCTGGATCGCCATCGCCCGCAGTCCCGCAGTCGCCGGCGCGGCGAGCCCGGCGAGCTGAGACGGCAAGACCCCCTTGATCTCGGCGGCGACGTTGACCGAGCTGAACAGCTCGTTGACCAACACGCCGCTGACGGCCGCCTCGATCTTCGGATCGGCGAGCAGCTGCGAGCTCGTGTTCGTCCAGCTGTTCGTGTTGAGCACCTGCCTGTTGATCCACACCGCCAACGTCGCGAACACCCCCACCACCACTGCGCAGGCGAAAATCGCGTCGATCAGCCAACGACGCGAGCGCGGGGCTGGCGCCGGGCTCGTCGGCGCCGGATCCGCGGGCGGCTCACCCGCCTGGGTTGGCTCCGGCATCTCTCAGCCCATCTGTAGATCCATGTCCATCGTCAGGCATATCAGGAGCGTACGCGCAGCCCTTCGCTCGAATGCTCGAAAACGGACACTACGCCGCCCGCGCTCGACCGCGACCGCGGCCACGGCGTCCGTATTGCTGCTGACAATCGGCGGCGATGAGCGCTTCCGGGCCGGAGCACCGGGCCTACTCTGCGAGCATGGCAAGCGGACTATCCAGGCCGTGGCTCGAACGCCCGGCGGTGCCCCCATCGTCTCCGGCGGCTCCTAACCGACTGAGCTGCTCCGGCGCGCTCGCGAGTGGAGCCCCAGAAGGGGCGGGCCGATCCACGGGGGGGCGGGCATATGATGCGCCTGGGATGAGCGACCTCGCCCCGTTCCGATCCACCTCGACGTGGTGATTCTCGAGCCGAGCCTCGAGATCGACGGCCGCACGGTGCTCGACCGCGGGCGCTACGTCCTCGACGCGTGACGCTGCTGGCGATCCCGAACGTCTCGGAGGGCCGCGACCAGGCAGCCGTCGACCGGATCGCGTACGCGTTCGACGCCCGTCTGCTCGACATCCACTCCGACCCCGACCACCATCGCAGCGTGTTCACGCTCGCCGGCGAACCGGGGGAACTGGCGCAAGCGGTCCTCAACGGCGCTGCCGAGGCGATCCGCCAGGTCGACCTCAGCGCCCACGCGGGCATCCATCCGCGAGTGGGCGCGATCGACGTCGCGCCGATCGTCTACCTCGACCCGAACGACCGCGGCGCGGCCTGCGCGGAAGCGCTCGTGCTCGGCGACCGGCTCGGCCACGAGCTCGAGCTGCCGGTGTTCCTGTACGGCGACCTCGCCCGAGGAAGGACGCGGGCGGAGCTCAGGCGCGGCGGCCCGGCAAACCTCGCCCACCGGATCGAGACCGGCGAGCTCCGGCCGGACTTCGGACCGAAGCGGATGCATCCGACCGCCGGCGCGGCGCTGGTGGCGGCGCGCCCCCCGCTCGTCGCGTTCAACGTCGAGCTCGCGCCGCCGGCGACACTCGAGGACGCCAGAGCGATCGCCGCGAGCATCCGCGAGGGCGGCGAGGAAGGCCTCGCGTCGGTCCGCGCGATCGGCCTGTGGCTGGCTGCGCGCGATGTGGCACAGGTGTCGACCAACGTCGAGAACCACACGTCGACATCCCTCGCCAAGGTCGTCGAAGCGATCGCCCGGCACGCCACCCCGAGTCGGGCCGAGCTCGTCGGGCTCGCCCCGCGCGCGGCATTCGACGGCTTCCCGAACGACGTGCCGGTCGCCAACCGCCGCGTGGTGGAGGACGCCCTCGGGCAATAGGCGTCCCGACCCTGGATACGACCGGGCCAAGACGCACTAAGCTCCTTTCACCAAGCTCTATTCACCAAGCTCCGTTCACCATGGCCCAGACCAAGCGCAAGCGACGCACGAAGCACCGCGGGACCGCTGCCGGAACGATTCAGGCACGGGGTCGTACCGGACGCCCGCCTTCAACCGAGGACCGCAAGAAGCAGACCCGGATGGAGGCGCGCGAGCGGCGCCTCAACTCGCCACCGAGATGGAAGTCGTCGTTCGTTCGCGCCGCGCTCGCCTCGGGGCTGATGTTCATCTTCCTCGTGTTCCTCGGGCCCAAGCAGCACCGAGTCGAAAGCGCACTGTTCTTCGCGGTGTTCGCGCTGCTCCTGTACGCGCCCGGCGGTTACTACATCGAGCTCTTCATGTACCGCCGCCGGATGCAGCGCAAGCAGCAGGCTGAGCGCAAATGATCGACGTTAGGATGTTCACGGTCGGGCCGGTCCAGGAGAACTGCTTCGTGGTGCGCCGGAAGGGCGCGGCGAACGCGGTCATCGTCGATCCGGGCGACGAGGCGTCGAAGCTGCTCGCCGCACTCGACAGCCTCGGGGTCGACACGGTCGAGGCGATCCTTCTCACCCACACCCACTTCGACCACATCGGCGCCGTCGCTCCGGTAGCGGAGGCGACCAAGGCGCCCGTCTACTGCCCGGAGCTCGAGACGCAGGTGCTCGCGAACATCATGGACTACGTCCCGTGGCCGGGCTTCGGCCCGTTCGAGAGCTACGACGCCGACCACACCGTCCGTGGCGGCGAGACGCTCGAGCTCGCGGGCCTCACGTTCGAGGTCGTGTTCACGCCCGGTCACAGCCCCGGCCACGTGACCTACGCGGTCGCGGACGAGGACGCGCTGTTCTCGGGCGACGTCCTGTTCCAGGGCTCGGTCGGGCGGGTTGATCTGCCGGGCGGCGACTGGCCCACGCTGCTGGCCTCGATCGAGAAGCTGACCAGCAGGTACTCGCCGGAAGCCATTGTCTACCCGGGGCACATGGGCATCACGACGCTCGGGCGCGAGCGCGCCACCAACCCGTTCCTGCGCGAGCTCGCGGAGCGGTGAGCGTTCTGTGATCCAGGCCCCTCGCGGCACGTTCGACATCCTCCCGGAGGCAGCGGCGCAGCGCCGGCTGGTCGAGGACGAGGCTGACCGGGTCCTCGGCGCCGCCGGTTACCGGCGGATCGAGACGCCCACGTTCGAGGCCACCTCGCTGTTCGCGCGGGGGGTGGGGGAGGCCACCGACATCGTCCAGAAGGAGATGTACACGTTCGACGACGGCGCCGGCCGCTCGCTGACGCTGCGGCCCGAGGGAACGGCGCCTGTCTGCCGGGCCTACCTCGAGCACGGCATGCGCAAGCTCGCGCAACCGGTGAAGCTCTGGTACCTGTCGAGCTTCTTCCGCGCGGAGGCGCCGCAGCGGGGCCGGTACCGCCAGTTCTGGCAGGTCGGCGCCGAGGCCATCGGCTCGGACGCGCCGGAGACCGACGCCGAGTTGATCGTGCTCCTTGCCGACCTGCTCGAGGCCATCGGCGTCGGGCGAACGCGGTTGCGCCTGTCGAGCCTCGGGACCCCCGGGACCCGGGTCGAGTATCGCGAGGAGCTCAAGGCGTACCTGCGCGCGCACGAGGGCGAACTGGCGCCGGAGGTCCGCAACCGCATCGACCTCAACCCGATGCGGGCGTTCGACTCCGGCGACGCGAGTACCAGGGCCGTGATGCGCGACGCGCCGAAGCTGCTCGATCGCCTGGACCCGGCCGATGCCGATCACTTTGCGCAGGTTCGCGCGATGCTCGACGAGGCGGGGCTGCGCTACGAGCTCGATCCGACGCTCGTCCGCGGGATGGACTACTACACGCGAACGGTGTTCGAGTTCACGAGCGACGAGCTCGGCGCTCAATCGGGCGTCGGCGGCGGCGGTCGCTACGACGGCCTGATCGAGCTGCTCGACGGGCCGCCGACCCCGGCGTGCGGCTGGGCGGCCGGAGTCGAGCGGATGCTGCTGGCGGCGCGAGACCTTCCGCAACCGCAGGAGCCCGTCGACTTGTTCGTTGCGTTCGCGCGAGCCGGAGCGCACGAATCGCTCCGGGGTTTCGAGCTCACCCGGGAGGCGCGGCAGGCAGGCCTCCAGGCGCAACTCGAGCTGACCGGCCGCTCGCTCAAGGGGCAGCTGAAGCACGCCGATCGCATCGGCGCCCGCTTCGTCGCGATCATCGGCGACAACGGCGGCGCGACGCTGAGGGACATGCGATCCGGCGAGCAGCATGACACCGGGCTCGAGCAGGTGATTCCGGAGATCCTCGGCGCGGAGGCGATGTCGTGAGGCACGCCCCGCGCCCGAACGAGTACCGGGACGCCTGGTGCGGACAGCTGACCGCCGACCGGGCCGGCACCCAGGCGCGCGTCGCGGGCTGGGTGCACCGCCGGCGCGACCACGGCGGGCTGATCTTCATCGACGTGCGCGACCGCTCGGGGATCGTCCAGCTCGTGTTCCACCCCGAGCGCGCCCCGGTACCGCACGAGAAGGCCCACGCGCTTCGCTCGGAGGACGTGATCAGCGCGAGCGGCACCGTCACCCGGCGCGAGCACCAGAACGTCAACCCGAACCTCGCGACCGGCGACATAGAGCTGACGGTCTCAGCGCTCGAGATCCTCGCCGACGCCGAGACGCCGCCGTTCCCACTCGACGAGGCCGCGAACGTCGACGAGATCCTGCGATTGCGGCATCGCTCCCTCGATCTGCGACGGCCGGAGCTCCAGAGGACCCTGGCGCAGCGCCACCGCGTGATCACGACGATGCGGCAGGTCCTGAACGAGCGTGACTTCCTCGAGATCGAGACCCCGAGCCTGACTCGCTCTACCCCCGAGGGCGCCCGCGACTACCTGGTGCCGGCGCGGATCCAGCCGGGCTCGTTCTACGCGCTGCCGCAGTCGCCGCAGCTGTTCAAGCAGCTGCTGATGATCGGCGGCCTCGAGCGCTACTACCAGATCGCTCGCTGCTTCCGGGACGAGGACACGCGCGCCGATCGCCAGCCCGAGTTCACCCAGCTCGATGTCGAGATGGCGTTCGTCGACGAGGACGACGTGATCGACTGCATGGAAGCGGTCATGGGGACCGTGTTCGAGCGCGAGGGGTTCGACGTGCCGCCACCGCCGTGGCCGCGGATGACGTTCGCCGAGGCGGTCTCGCGTTACGGCATCGACCGGCCCGACACCCGCTTCGGGCTCGAGCTGCACGATCTTGCGGACGCGCTCGCCGGCACCGAGTTCAAGGTGTTCGCCGGCGCGCTCGGCTCAGGTGGGGTGGTGCGCGGGATCAACGCCGGGACGAGCGAGCTGCCGCGCTCGGACCTCGATGCGCTGACCGAGCTGGCCAAGCAGCACGGCGCGAAGGGGCTCGTGTGGGCGTTCGTGGAGGAGGACGGCTGGCGTTCGCCGATTGCGAAGTTCCTCACCGAACCGGAGATCGCCGCGATAAACGAGCGCCTGCACGCGAACCCCGGCGATCTGCTCCTGATCGTCGCCGACGAGGTGACGACCGTCGGCCAGGCGCTCAGCGCGTTGCGGCTCGAGCTCGCCCGCCGCTTCGACCTGATTCCGCACGGTCGCCACGACATCCTCTGGGTGGTCGAGTTCCCCGCGTTCTTCTGGGACGCCGAGGGAAAGCGGTGGGATGCCGCGCATCACCCGTTCACCTCGCCCTCCGGAAACCTCGACGACCCCGCGAACCTGAACTCGCGGGCTTACGACCTCGTCCTCGACGGCGCGGAGATCGGCGGCGGCTCGATCCGTATCAACCGGATCGACGTCCAGCAGCGCGTGTTCGAGCTGCTGGGGATCGGTCCCGAGGAGGCGGAGGCGCGGTTTGGCTTCCTGCTCGACGCGCTCCGCTACGGCGCGCCGCCGCATGGCGGAATCGCGATGGGCGTCGACCGGATCATCACCGCGCTGGCCGGCGTGGGTTCGATCCGCGACGTGATCGCGTTCCCGAAAGCCGCCAGCGGAACCGATCCGCTGACCGGCGCGCCGGCCCCGGTCGATCCCGCGCAACTGCGCGAACTCGGCCTCCGGCGTCTGTAGCCGCGGGCCCGTTCGTCCGCGCTCGTCCGGGAGGGCTCAAAAGCAGGGCCCGATCTGCCGAATAAGGGCATGAGATGGCGAGTCTGCCCAGACCTCTGATCGCGTTGCTGGTGGCGACCCTGGCTGCCTTCGGCATGTGGTACGTCGAGCTCAAGCCGAGCTCGTCCTCGAAGGGCGGCTCGCAGGGCGTCGGCACCTACCAATCGGCAATCAACCAGGCGCACCAGGCCGTCAAGATCTCGGGCGCGGGCAATGCTCGACTCGGATCGCCGACGGCCACCGCGGCCGCGCCGAGTTCGCCGACCACCAAGGCCGCGACCACCACCAAGGCCGCGACCACCACCAAGGCCGCGACCACCACCAAGGCCGCGACCACCACCAAGACCGCGACCACCACCAAGACCGCGACCACGGTCACTGCGAACGCCGCCTCGACCACCACGACCGCAAAGTCGGCGCTCGCGGCCAAGCCGGCCGCGAAGACCGTATCCACCGCCCAGCAGCTGAGCATGATCAAGACCGCGTTGACGTCGCACAAGGTCGTCGCGGTTCTGTTCTACAACGGGGCCGCCTCGGACGACCGGGCGATGGCCCGCGAGATCATGGCGGTGCCGACGCACGGTGGCATGGTCGTCAGGCTCGCGGTTCCGGTGAGCGAGCTCACGAGCTTCGGGATCATCACCGCCCAGATCCCGGTCGTCACCGCTCCGACTCTTGTGCTGATCGACGGGTCGCTCCAGGCGACGACGATCACCGGCTTTGCCGACCCGCTCGAGATCACACAGCGCGTCGACGACGCACTCGCGGCGAAATAACGCCGGCTTCTATCCTCGAAGGCGATGGATGCCATCGCCTTCGAACATCATCTGACCTCGCCGCAGGGCCACCGCCGGCGCCCCGATGACGCGTTCACCGCGATCGTCGACGGCGGCGCCTGCTGCGATCAGGTCGCGCTGTCGCTCCGGATCGAGGGCGACCGGCTGACCGACGCCGGCTTCGACGCGCTCGGCTGCGGAGCCGCGACCGCGGCCGGTAGCGCGGCGGTGACGCTCGTGCGTGGCACCTCGGTGCTCGACGCGGCCCGGATCGGCGCGTCGGAGATCGCAGCGGAGCTGGGCGGTCTCAGCCCGGGCAAGTTGCACGCCGCCGAGGTCGCCGCCGACGCACTGGCACGCGCGCTCGGCGCCGCGGTCCGCGCGCGGGCGCTCGTGCCCCCGCCCATGCCGGGCGCAGCGCGCACGCTCGTGGCGATGAGCGGCGGCGTCGACAGCGCCGTCGCCGCGCTCCTGTGCGCGGGCCAAGGCGACACCGCCGCGGTCACGCTCGAGCTGTGGTCCGATGCCGAGAACGACCCCGAGCGCAGCTGTTGCTCGGCGTCGGCGGTCGCGCAGGCGCGCGCGCTCGCGCACTCGATGGGGCTCGCGCACTTCACGATCGACCTGCGCGACGAGTTCCGCGCCGGCGTGGTCGAGCCCTTCATCGACTCCTTTGCGGCCGGACAGACCCCGAACCCGTGCGTCGGCTGCAACGGGCACGTGCGCCTCGACGCGATGCTGGAGCTGGCCGCGCGGCTCGGTTGCGATCGGCTGGCCACGGGTCACTACGCGCGGATCGCCGAGTCCGGGGACAGCGCGGGACCTGTGCTGCGGGTCGCCGCCGACCGTGCCAAGGATCAGACCTACATGCTCGCCGCGCTCTCGCCGGCGTCGCTCGCCCGGATGCGGTTCCCGCTCGGCGAGCTGACCAAGCCCGAGGTGCGGGAGATCGCGGCGGCCGCCGGGCTCCCGGTCGCGGGCAAGGCCGACTCCCAGGACCTCTGCTTCCTCGCCGGGACCGACCGGGCCCGGTTCCTGGCCCGTCACGGGAAGCTCGGCGACGCCGCCGGGGCGATCGTCGACGGCGACGGCAACGTCGTCGGCCGGCATCGCGGCCAGCACCGGTTCACGGTCGGTCAGCGACGGGGAATCGGGGTGGCGGCCGGCGAGCCGCTGTACGTCATCGACAAGGACGCGGCTCGGAACGAAGTGATCGTCGGTCCGAGGTCCGCGCTCCGCACCACTCACGTCGCGCTCCGCAACGCGCGCCTGAACCGCGCCGGCGCCCGCGTTGACCGGGTCAAGCTCCGCTACCGCTCGCGACCGGTCCCGTGCAAGCTGACCGGGGTCGTGCAGCCCGGGCGCCACACGACGCTCGACCTCGACCTGGAGCAGCCCGTCGATGGCGCGGCGCCGGGTCAGCTCGCGTGCCTGATGGACGGCGAGCTCGTGGTGGGATGGGGGACGATCGTGCGCGCGGGCGACCGAGAGCGCTACCGCGAGCCGTACTCGGCGTTGCGCACGAGCATCAGCGCGTAGGCCGGCCAGTAGACCCCGGTGGGCGGCGCCCCCGGACGGCACGCACCACCCGACTCGCCCGGATTGCCGATCCAGGCGAACATGTCCACGTTGCGGAAGCCGGTCACGCTGGTCGGGTCGGGTCCGAGGCCGCGCCCTGGCGGGTTGCACAGGACCTCGTTCCCCTGTCGGGCGATGTCAGGCGGCCGCAGCGGCCCGCGGCCGTTCACGCCGGTGTTGACCACGAAGTGCTTCCCGCCGGTCAGCTTCGAGATCTGCTCGCCGTAGTGGATCTCGTTCGAGGTCCAGTCGAAATGGGTCGAGTTGAGGAAGAAGCCCTGGATCTGGGACACCCCGGAGAGCCGCAGGAAGCGTGCGGCCCGGCCCGCCCCGAGCGCATCGGCGGCGCCGGCGTCGAGGTAGATCACCAGGTGCGGGCAGTTCGCGGTCAGCGTGTTGATCGCGTACTGGAGCTCGTGCTCGCGCACCGACTGGCCGTGCCGTGACAGGCAGGGCATCGTGATCACCGAGTCCATCTCCAGGAACAGCACCGCCCGGTAGGAGCCGATGCCGGACGCGAAGCCGTTGATGAAGTTCTTGTAGGAGGCGACGTCCGCCCGGGAGTCGGAGGCGTGCCCGCACAGTCCGTGGACGACCCGGTAGGTCGAGAGCAACGGCACCGTCCCGGGCGCCTCCACGGCCGCGCGGGAGAGGTAGCGCGAAACCGCCGTCTGGATGTCGGGGACCCCGTTGGATCCGAAGCTGAACGAGCCGAAACGCGCCGTGCCCGGCTGCGCGGCGATGACGTCGAGCGCGGGATCCGCAAGCGCGGCGTGCGCCGGCTCGCTCTGGGGGTCGACGAAGAAGCGCGCCCCGGCGATGGGGTTGGTGCCGGCGGGAGCGACCGGGAGGGCCAGCGGGTTCTGGGGATCCCGCGGGGCGGTCGGGTCGTCGTCGAGGATCGTCAGCACCGCCTTGTTGGGCGATGCCATCCCGATCGGCGAGGGGCCGAACAGCGACACCTGGATCGTCTTCGGGACGCTCTGGACGCCGTGGTCGACGACCCGCACGGTGAACGCCTCGCTTGCCACGCCGGCCGGGAAGTCGAGCTCTCCCTTGACCGACGTGAAGTCGATCTGGTCGACCGCGGTGCATTCGGCCGGTCCGCACGGGACGCCGTCGCCGAGCGTGATGTAGCGGATCTGCGCTGCCTCGCTCGTGTCGGTGCGCTCGATCGTGATCACGGCCTGGCCGGCGTTCTCGTTCACCGTGAACGACGACGACGCAAGCCGGAATCCGCTTGGGTCCGGCGACGACGCGTTCGCGTAAGCAGCCGCGGGCGCGAGCAGCCCGCCGAGCAGGCCGAGCGAAACGATCATGAGGCGACGCCAACGGTGCATCTCTCTCAAAGGATCGGCGGGCCGGGCGCAAACCTTGATAGCACGCGTTTGTCGTCGGCGGGCGTCCGCCTACACTCACTGGTCCATGAGCCCGAAGGCGATGAGCTCCGACGAGATCAGGCAGACCTACATCGACTTCTTCGTCGAGCGCGGCCATCGGCGCCTTGACTCGTCCTCGCTGATCCCGGCCGAGCGCGACCCGTCGGTGCTGTTCACGATCGCCGGGATGGTCCCGCTCAAGCCGTACTTCCTCGGCACCGACCGCCCGCCGCACCCGCGCATCACGACCTGCCAGAAGACGTTCCGCACCGCCGACATCGACATCATCGGCACGACCACGCGGCATATCACGTTCTTCGAGATGCTCGGCAACTTCTCGCTGGGGGACTACTTCAAGGAGCAGGCCACTCGGTTCGCCTGGGATCTGTCGGTCGACGGGTTCGGGCTGCCTCCCGAGGACATCTGGATCACGGTGTTCGCCGGCGACGACGAGCTCGGGCTCGGCCCCGACGAGGAGGCGATCCAGGCGTGGCTCGAGATCGGCCTCCCCCGGGAGCGGATCGTCGAATGCCCGCGCTCTGAGAACTTCTGGCAGATGGGGCCGATGGGGCCGTGCGGGCCGTCGTCGGAGCTGTATCTCGATCGCGGCGTGGCGCTCGGCAAGCCCGACGACCTGCCCGGAGGGGATAACGAGCGCTTCCTCGAGTACTGGAACCTCGTGTTCATGCAGTTCGACCAGAACCCCGTGAACACGCTCACACAGTTGCCGGCGAAGAACATCGACACTGGCCTCGGGCTCAACCGCCTGGCGGCGATCCTCCAGGGCAAGACCTCGGTGTTCGAGACCGACCAGTTCGCACCACTGATCGAGCTGGGCGAGGAGCTGAGCGGGAGCCGCTACGGCGTCGACTTCCCGACCGACCGCTCGCTGCGGATCCTCGCGGACCATTGCCGCGCGATGACGTTCCTGATCGCCGACGGCGTCGTTCCGTCCAACGAGGACCGGGGCTACGTCCTGCGCCGCATCATGCGCCGGGCGATCCAGCAGGGCCGCTCGCTCGGGCTTGGTCCGGGCTTCCTGGGGGTGTTTGCCGATCGCGTCACGGAGATCATGGGCGGCGAGTACCGCGAGCTCGGTCAGCAGCGAGACTCGATCCAGAAGTGGCTCGACGCCGAGGAGGAGGGCTTCGGCCGGACGCTCGAACTGGGCCTGAAGCGGCTGTCTGACCTGATCGGGCACGCCAAGCAGGCCGGCGACGAGGGAATAGCCGCGGCCGACGCGTTCCAGCTGCACGACACGTACGGGTTCCCGATCGACCTCACGCTCGAGCTCGTGGCCCAGGCCGGCCTCGGTGTCGACGAGGCGGGCTTCGAGGTGCTGATGGACGACCAGCGGCGCCGGGCGCGCGAGGGCGGCCGCTTCGCCGGCGGCCAGGAGCTCCGCGAGCATGCGCAGGCGCTCGCCGGCGACGCCGGGTTCGCGACCGATTTCGTCGGCTACGAGACCACGGATTCGGAGACCACGATCGGTGCGGTCGGGACCGACAACGGTCGGGTACTGGTCAAGCTGGTCGAGTCGCCCTTCTACGCCACAGGCGGGGGACAGGTCGCCGACTCGGGCTACGTCGAGTGCCTTCACGGCGACTGCCGCGCGCGGGTCGAGGACGTCCTGCGGCTCGGCGACGACCAGGTCCTCGCAGTGGTCCCCGAGCAGGGCACGATCGAGGTGGGGGAGCGCGTCCGCGCGCACGTCGATCGTGCCGCCCGGCACGCGACCGAGTGCAACCACACCGCGACCCACCTGCTGCACGCAGCGCTGCGCCGGCGGCTCGGCACGCACGTCCGCCAGGCCGGGTCCTACGTCGGGCCCGACAAGCTGCGCTTCGACTTCACCCACGGCAAGTCGCTGACCCCCGACGAGCTCATCGATATCGAGGACCAGGTGAACGGCTGGATTCTCGAGAGCCAGCCGGTCCGCGCGATCACCACCACGCTCGAGGAGGCGCGGCGGCTCGGCGCGATGGCGCTGTTCGGCGAGAAGTACGGCGACGTGGTGCGAATGGTCGAGGTCGGCGACGGCTCGTTCTCGCGCGAGCTGTGCGGTGGCACCCACGTCCACAACTCGGCCGAGATCGCCCTGTTCAAGGTGCTGAACGAGAGCTCGAGCGCGGCCAACATGCGCCGCATCGAGGCGGTGACCGGCCCTGCGGCGGTCGAGCTGATGCGCCACCACGATCGTACGTTGACCGAGTCGGCGAAGGTCCTCCGGGTCCCGCCCGAGCGCGTGCCCGAGGCCGTGGCCGAGCTGCGCTCGCGCGCTCGGGAGCTGGAGCGCGCGTCGCGGCTGACGGCCACCGAGGACGCCATCGACGTCGAGCAGCTGGCCGCCGGCGCGGTCGAGCGCGACGGCGCTCGAGTGCTCGTCGCGACCGTCGACGCTCCCGACGGCAAGGTCCTCCTCGACGTCGCCGACCGGCTCAAGAACAAGCTCGGCAACGCGGCCATCGTGCTCGCGAGCACCGGCGAGAACCGCGTCGACCTGGTCGCGAGCGTGTCGCCGTCGCTCGTGGAGCGCGGCGTCCGGGCGGGCGAGATCGTGAAACTCGCCGCGGCCGAAGTCGGCGGCGGCGGCGGCGGGCGCGACACGCTCGCTCGCGCCGGCGGCCGCGATCCGGCGGGTCTTGCGAAGGCGTTCGAGGTGGCGCTCGAGGCGATCGAGAGCGCGCTCGGCGTATGAACTCGTGCCTGAGGTGACAGACGCCTTGACAAGCACGACGAGCAAAAGCGCCTACCGCAACGGGTAAGGTCATGCGCGTGCTAGCGCTCGATTACGGCCGGGCGCGGTGCGGTTGCGCGGTCAGCGACCCCACCGGCGTGCTTGCATCCCCGGTCGAACCGGTACGGGCCCCGATGACGCGGCGGGGGCTGGCGCGGCTGCGCTCGCTCGCCGGCGAGCTTGAGGTGGAGCGGGTCGTGGTCGGATTGCCGCTGTCGCTGTCCGGCGGCGATTCGGCGCAGACCGCCGAGACGCGGGCGTTCGCGGCGCGCCTCGAGCAGGAGCTGACGGTCCCGGTCGAGCTCTACGACGAACGCTTCACCACGCGCCTGGCCGAGCGGACCGGAGGACGGGCCGACGAGGACTCACGCGCCGCCGCGCACCTGCTCGAGAGTTGGCTGGCGAGTCGTGCCGCGACCCTGCCCGGCGGAGAGGGCCCACATGCCTGACGGATACGAGCGCACGGCCGAGGACCGCGAGGAGGCCAGGCGCCGGCGTGACCGCGTGCGGCTGCCCAACGGGTCGCCTCCCCGGAGGGCAGCGCCCGCGCGCCGGCGACCGCGAACCTCGCGCTTGCGCCGGTACGGAGGGCGGTTGCTGGCGCTGCTGGCGCTTGGCCTCGCCGGCGCCGTGATCTGGTTCATGTTCGAGCTCTACCAGCCGTTCCACGGCGCTCCGCACGGGAGCATCACCGTGACGATCCCGCCGCACGCCACGTCTCGCCAGATCGGCAACGAGCTTGCGACGGACGGCGTGGTCGCCTCGGGATTCTTCTTCGACCTGCGGGCGACGCTCGCCGGCGAGCGCGGCGACATGCGGGCCGGCACCTACAACCTCCAGCAGGACATGACGTACAGCGCGGCGCTGAAGATCCTCACGACGCCGCCGCCGCCGGCGAAGGTGACGAACATCACGATCATCGAGGGCAGGACGCGCGCACAGATCGACGCGCTGCTCAGATCTCAGGGCGTCCAGGGCAGTTACGTCGTGGACAGCCGCCACTCGCCGCTGATCAACCCGGCGGCGTACGGTGCGCCCAGGAACACGCCGGATCTCGAGGGGTTCCTGTTCCCCGACACCTATCAACTCGTCGAGCCGATCAGCGTCCCGAAGCTCGTGGCCGATCAGCTGAAGGAGTTCCGCCAGCAGTTCGCCGACGTCAACCTCGGCTACGCGCGCAGCAAGCACCTGACGCCCTACGACGTCCTGATCATTGCGTCGATGGTCCAGGCCGAGGCGGCGACCGCGCACGACCGGCCGCTGATCGCGTCGGTCATCTACAACCGGTTGCGGCTCGGGATGCCGCTCCAGATCGACGCGACGACCAGGTACGCGACCGGCAACTACACGCGACCGCTCACGGACTCGCAGCTGAACTCGCGCTCTCCGTACAACACCCGGATCCACAAGGGCCTGACCCCGACGCCGATCGACAATCCGGGGGTCGCTTCGATCCAGGCCGCGGCCCACCCCGCGCACACGAACTACCTGTACTTCGTGGTGAAGCCGTGCGGCAACGGCGAGCAGGTGTTCACCTCCGGCTACAGGCAGTTCCTGGCCGACGCGCAGAAGTACCAGCAGGCGCGGAGCTCGCGCGGCGGGAAGTCGCCCGAGCGCTGTTCATAGTGGACCGCGTCCAAACCCGCCTCGGGGTGGTCGGCTGGCCGGTCACGCACAGCCGCTCGCCGGCGATGCACAACGCGGCACTCGAAGCGTCAGGACTCGGCGGCTGGCGCTACCAGCATCTCCCGGTTCCGCCCGAGCTGCTCGAGGAGGTCGTGCGGGCGCTGCCCGCGGCGGGCTTCCGCGGGATCAACGTCACGATCCCGCACAAGCAGGCGGCGCTGGCGCTGGCTACGGTTCCAACGCCGCGCGCGACGGCGATCGGCGCCGCCAACACGCTCCTGTTCGAGCCCGACGGCGAGATCCACGCCGACAACACCGACGCCCCGGGCATGATCGACGGCCTGCCGTTCCCGGCGAAGGGGCGGACGGCGCTCGTGCTGGGGGCCGGCGGTAGCGCCCGCGCCGCCGTCTGGGCGCTGCTCGACGCCGGTGCACGCGAGGTGCGGGTCTGGAATCGGACGTCCGCGCGTGCCCGCAAGCTGTGCGCCGAGCTCGGCGGGACGCCGGTGGAGCGCGCCGAGCCCGCCGATCTGCTCGTCAACTGCACCTCTGTCGGCCTGATCGCTTCCGAAGATGCGTTCAAGCCGCTGCCCGTCGATGCCGATGAGGTGACAGGTTACGAATGCGTGGTTGATCTCGTGTACAGGGACTCTGAGACCCCGCTCGTGCAGGCAGCACGAGCACGCCGTGTCCGTGTTTTTGACGGACGTGAGTTCCTCGTGCGCCAAGGCGCCCTCAGCTTCGCGCTGTTCACCGGTCGCGCGGCGCCGATCGACCTGATGCGGGCAGCGGCCGGCGCACGATGAGCGACCAGGATGCACCCGCGCGCGTGGTGGGGCCCGGATTGATGCCCGAGACCGGGGTTCAGCCGACCTTCGGCGTCAGGCCGCCGACCCGCCGCGGCGGTTCGAGCCGTTTCCTGACCGACGTCGTCGTCGAGCTCGGCTTCGCCGACGCGGACACCGTCGCCCGCGCCGTGGAGGCCGCCCGGTCGGCCAGCGTCCCGCCGGAGCGGCTCCTGCTCGACCAGCACACGATCACCTCGGAGCAGCTTTCGCGCGCGATCGCCGAGCGCTACGGCCTCGACCACCTCGATCTGGGGATGTTCAAGGTCGACATGTCGGCCGCCAACCTTCTGAGCGCAGCCGCGGCCAAGCGGTACGCCGCCGTGCCCGTCTCCTACGTCGACGAGCACACGCTGCTGCTGGCCATGTCGGACCCGGCGAACGTGCTGGCGGTCGACGACATCGCGCTGCTGACGCACCTCGACGTCCGGCCGGCGGTGGCGACCGCCGAGGACATCACCGCGCTGATCATGCGCATGAACCGCTTCGAGGAGGCAGTCGCGGAGGCGGTCGAGGAGAGCGAGGCGGGCGCGACATACGAGGAAGTCGTCGACCTCCGCGAGACCGCCGACGACGCGCCGGTCATCAAGCTCGTGCACTCGATCATCGCGCAGGCCACCGAGCGCGGCGCTTCGGACATCCACTACGAGCCCCAGCCCGATGCGAGCGGCCGCTCGGCCCACGACATGCGCGTCCGGATGCGCGTCGACGGCGTCCTCACCGCGGCCACCACGATCCCGAAGAAGATGGTGCCCGGGGTCGTCTCCCGGATCAAGATCATGGCGGACCTCGACATCGCCGAGCGCCGCATCCCACAGGACGGTCGCGTCGGCCTGACGATCGACGGCAGGCACGTCGACGTGCGCGTGGTCACGATCCCGAGCGTCCACGGCGAGAGCGTCGTGATGCGCATCCTCGACAAGGAGAGCATCCGTCTCGATCTCGACAAGCTCGGCTTCCAGGAGCAGGAGCTCCAGCGCTTCCGGCGCGCGTTCAACCAGGCCTACGGCTGCGTGCTGACCACGGGACCGACGGGGTCGGGTAAGTCGACCTCGCTCTACGGAGCGCTCCAGGAGCTCAACACGCCCGAGAAGAACATCATCACGATCGAGGATCCGGTCGAGTACCAGATCGCCGGCATCACCCAGGTCCAGGTCAACACCAAGGCGGGGCTCACGTTCTCGAACGGCCTGCGCTCGATGATGCGCGCCGACCCGGACATCCTGATGGTGGGCGAGATCCGCGACCCCGAGACCGCGCAGATCGCGATCGAGGGCGCGCTGACCGGGCACATGGTGCTCTCGACGCTGCACACCAACGACGCCCCCTCGGCGATCACGCGTCTGGTCGAGATGGGGATCGAGCCCTTCCTGGTCGCTTCGGCGATCGACTGCGTGGTCGCTCAGCGTCTGGCCCGCACACTGTGCGCGCACTGCAAGCGGCGAACGATGATTCCCGCCGAGGTGCTCCGCGATCACGGCTTCCCGGCCGAGTTCCCGATCGAGGCGTATGAGCCGGGGGGCTGCGGGCGCTGCGGCGGCATGGGCTATCGCGGCCGCATCGGCCTGTATGAGGTGATGACGATGTCGGAGGAGATCCGTTCGTTGACCCTCCAGCGCGCTCCCTCGGATCAGCTCGCCGCCGCGGCCATGCGCGAAGGAATGCGGAGACTGCGCGAGGACGGCCTCGAAAAGGTCAAGCACGGGCTCACGTCCGTGGCCGAGATCGCCCGGGTTACGGGAACTGGTAGCGCCGGATGAACGGTGCCGGTAACCCGCGGTCACGGGCACCGGGAGCGCCGGATGACGGTCCGGGGTGACCCGCGGTGACCGGGACCGGCGTGGCCTGAGGCGCCATCGCGTCCAGTCGCGTCCAACTGGACGAATAGCCGTAAACGGGATCGGCCCGGATGCCGATAGATCCACCAAGGTTTCGTACGCGATCCACGATAAGGACTGATCAGTATGCAGCTTGATTTCGCCGACGTGTTGCTCGAGGTCATCGATCGCCGCGCTTCGGACCTGCACATCACGGCGGGGGCGCCGCCGACCGTGCGCGTTCGCGGACGCCTCACGGCGATGGAGGGCTTCCCCGTCCTGACGCCGAACGACACGCGCGAGATCGTGTACTCGATCCTGTCCGAGGGACAGCGCCAGAGGTTCGAAAACAACTGGCAGATCGACTTCGCCTACCAGATCCCCGGCCAGGGTCGGTTCCGCGTCAACGCCTACCTCCAGCGCTCCGCGGTCGGCGCGGCGTTTCGCCTGATCCCGTTCGACGTGGTGCCGCTCGAGACGCTCGGCCTGCCGGCGGTAGTCGCGGACTTTGCGAACAAGCCTCGCGGCCTCGTGCTCGTCACCGGTCCGACGGGCTCGGGCAAGTCCACCACGCTGGCCTCGCTGATCGACGTGATCAACGCCACCCGCGAAGAGCACATCATGACGATCGAGGATCCGATCGAGTTCCTGCACCACCACAAGAAATGCATCGTCAACCAGCGCGAGGTGGGGACCGACGCGACCAGCTTCGGCGACGCGCTCAAGGCGGCGCTCCGCCAGGACCCCGACGTGATCCTCGTCGGCGAGATGCGAGACCTCGAGACGATCGGGACTGCGCTGACCGCGGCCGAGACCGGTCACCTCGTGTTCGCCACGCTTCACACCCAGGACACACCCCAGACGATCGACCGCATCATCGACGTGTTCCCGCCCGCGCAGCAGGGGCAGGTGCGCGCGCAGCTGTCGATTGCGATCCAGGGGATCATGACCCAGACGCTGCTCCCGACCGCGGACGGCGCCGGCCGCGTGGTCGCGGCCGAGGTGATGGTCCCGACGCCGGCGATTCGCAACCTGATCCGTGAGGGCAAGACCCACCAGATCTACTCCGTGCTTCAGACCGGGGGGGCCCACGGCATGCAGACGATGGACTCGGCACTCGCACAGCTCGTCCGCGCCGGCAAGATCACCCGTCAGCTCGCCGAGTCCCGCGCCCACGCGCCCGAGGAGATCCGGAGGCTGCTGGCCGGCGTCGGCGCCGGCGGCGGTTACAAGGCGGCTGCCTAGTCATGGCCACCTACGTCTTCAAGGCGATGGACCTCGCCGGCGTTCAGGCCAAGGGCGAGGTCGACGCCGACTCCAAGCAGGCCGTCGCCGAGCAGCTCAAGGAGCGCGGCCTCGTCGTCGTCGACATCGCGCACAAGTACCGCTCCAAGGAGATCAACCTGGAGCTGTTCGCGCGGGTGAACGCGAAGGACCTCGCGGTGTCGTCGCGGCAGCTCGCCACGATGGTCAGCTCCGGGATGTCGATCATGCGCGCCCTCCAGGTGCTCGAGACGCAGACCGGATCGAAGCTGCTGCGCGACACGGTGGCCGCCGTCCGCCACGATGTGGAGGCGGGCCTGCTGCTATCCGATGCGATGGCGCGCCACCCGCGGGTGTTCGGACCGCTGTACGTCGCGATGGTGCGCGCGGGCGAGACGGGCGGTGTGCTCGAGGAGTGCCTGCTGCGCGTGGCCGATCAGCTCGAGAAGGACGCGGCGCTGCGCCGCCAGGTGCGCGCGGCGATGGTGTACCCGACGGTCGTGATCACGTTCGCGGTCGCCGTGCTGCTCGCGCTCGTGGCGTTCCTGATCCCGGTATTCGTCGGCGTGTTCAAGCAGTTCCCGGGCAAGCTGCCGGCGCTGACCCAGTTCATGGTCAACTTCTCGCACATTGTCACCCACCAGTGGTACGTGCTGATCGTCGCGGTGATCGCCGGCGTAGGCGGCTTCATTGCGGTGAAGCGAAACCAGCGCGGCCGCGACAGGTGGGATGCGGTGAAGCTGCGCATACCGATGAAGATCGGCGAGGTCGTGCAGAAGGTGGCAATTGCGAGATGGTCTCGCACGCTGTCGTCACTCACCTCCGCGGGCGTGCCCATCATGCAGGCAATCGAGATCACCGGCAAGACCGCGGGCAACGCGGTGATCGAACGCTCGATGGGCGACGTGATCACTTCGGTCAAGGGCGGCGGCACGATCGCGGCTCCGCTACGCGCGTGCTCGGCGTTCCCGCCTATGGTCGCGCAGATGGTCGGCGTCGGCGAGGAGACCGGCGCGCTCGACAACATGCTCGAGAAGATCGCGGACTTCTACGACAGCGAGGTCGAGACCGCCGTGAAGGCGCTGACCTCGATCATGGAGCCGGTGATGATCATCTTCGTCGGCGGGATCGTCGGCGTGATCGTGATCTCCATGTACCTGCCGCTGTTCTCGATTTACAACGCGATCAAGTAGCGCTTCGGCCGCTCGTCCGGTCCAGCGGGCGCTTCGGCCGCTCGCCCGGTCCAGCGGCCCCGTGCGCCTGCGGGCCGCTGCGGTGGGGCGGGAGTGATCGGGCGCGAGGGCCGCTGGCCGGACGCCGCGGCCTCCGCTACAGCTCGGGTCGGCCGATGCTCTCGCACCCGTCCGGGTATGGTGGGCGGTATGGGCGCCACCTCTGACGAATCCCGCGCGAGCTGTACGCCGTGCCGGGGGACGGGGAAGCTGACCTCCGGATTGGGGGGGGAGCCGCATGAGGTCGTGTGCCCCTGGTGCGACGGGACGGGCTCGTTCGAGCGCGGGCGCGACGCGCAGCAGGCGGCGCCGGGTGGCGCCGGGGCGCGTACCCCGGGCGATCCTGCCGTAAACCACGCATAGACCAAACGTCCAAACCCGTCACGCTTTGGGTTTAGATTGTCGATACACCGCGTGCCAGAGTCACTCAGGTGCCAAGGGCAAACCACTCGCGAGGGTGGGACGCAAAGCCACGGGCCTCCGGACGGAACGTGAGGACGCCGGGCTGCCACCAATACGGATATGACGTTGTCATGGATGACCGATTGGGGCCTTGGATCTGGCGAGACAGACCCAATCAAAATCCCAGGAGGGCTCCATGCTTCATAAGCTGCGCCGCCGCGCCGACGAGGAGAAGGGTTTCACCCTGATCGAGCTTCTCGTCGTGATCCTGATCATCGGCATCCTTGCCGCGATCGCCATTCCGACGTTCCTCAACCAGAAGAGCAAGGCCAACGATGCGTCGGCCGAGTCCCTGGCCCGGAACGGCGCCACCGCGATGGAGACATACGCGACCAACAACAACGGCAGCTACACCAACGCCTCCACGGCAGCGCTGAACTCCATCACGCCGGCGCTCAACCTGAGCACCACCAACGGCCAGGCGTACCTGTCGGCCGCTGGCGGCACCGGCACGAGCTACTCGATCTCGGCCATCTCGCCGACCGACACCGAGACGTTCACGCTGAGCAATACGAACGGCACCGAGTCGTTCAGCTGCTCGCCGGTTGGCGCGGGCGCCTGCAACGCGGGCGGCTCCTGGTAGTCGATCGCCACGCATGCTGTTGGACCGAGGCGGCCTCCGGGCCGCCTCGGTTCGTTCAACAGCTCGATCAGAACCAGGCAATCGTGGTAAAGGACGCGAGCATCGCGCCGATCACTGAGTACATGCGGCGAACGCTCCTCGCGCTCCTCTCTCTCGTGCTCGTCGCCTGTGTGATCGCTCCCTCGGCTGCCGGTGCCGCGACCAGCAGGCCTCCCGTCGACGTGGAGCCGCCGATCTACAAGGCGATGAACCTCGACAAGGTTCCGCTTGGCCTCACCATCACGCCGCGCCGCGCCCTCGCGCTTGCCGAGACCGCGCCGAAGCTCGACGCGATCCACCGGGCTCACCACCCACTCCAATGGGCCGTCTATATCTGGGGCGTCAACCACTACGAGATCTATTTCACCTTCCACGGCAAGCTGATCGCCGACCAGATCGTGTCCGCCAGGGGTCAGCTGGGGCCCACATACACGGGCGGTCTGATGCTCGGGATCTACGCCCGCGGCCACTACGGGCAGGTGTTCGACTCGCCCTGGGTGCTCGTGCCGTTCACGCTGATGTTCCTGGCGCCGCTCCTGCTGCTGCGCAGGTGCAGCTGGCTGGCCCGGCTCGACATCGGCGTCGTGCTCCTGTTCGGAGTCTCCTACGCGCGGTTCGACACCGCTCACCTCGGGTCGGCTGTGTGGCTGTTCTACCCGCCGCTCCTGTACATCATGATCAGGATGCTGATCCGCGGCTTCCGATCGCAGTCACTCACCGGGAAGATTGACATTCGCCTGCCCACGGTGCTGCTCGCGGTCGGGCTGCTGGCGCTGGTCGCCGGACGGATCGTGGTCACGCTACTGCCGGCGAACGTGCTCGACGTCGGCACCGCGTCCGCCCTGGGGGCCCACCGGATCTTGGGCGGTCAGAGCATCTACTACCCCTCGCTCGGCCATCCCGATACGTACGGTCCGCTCGCCTATCTCGCCTACGTGCCGTTCATGGCCCTCTCCTCGGGCACGTCGTGGGCCTACCTCCTGCCCGTACGCGAGGCGACGATCGCCTTCGACCTGCTGACGATCGCCGGGCTGATCTGGCTCGGCATCCGGTTGCGAGGGCGTCAAGCCGGGTTGCGCCTCGGGCTCACGCTCGCGTGGCTGTGGGCGGCGTGCCCAGCCAGCGTCCTGGGGATGGAGAAGAGCACCAACGACGGGCTCGTGGCGCTGATCGTGGTGGTCGTGATGCTGGTGCTGACTAGCCCGGTCAAGCGCGGAATCGCCGTGGGGGTCGGGGCAGCGTCGAAGTTCTTCCCGGCCGCGCTGCTGCCGCTGGTCGCGATCGGCCCCGGAACCGAGCCCCGCAGCGCCATCCGCAAGGTGCTGGCCGGCTTCGTGATCGCCACCGGCGCCTCGTTCGCTCTGTTCATGCCGCCGGGCGGACTCCAGGAGGTCTGGAGCCACACGATCGGCTACCAGCTGACCCGCACCGACATCTTCTCGATCTGGGCGCTGCACCCGGCGTTGGCGCCGATCAAGATAGCCGTTGAGCTCGCCGCCGTGGCACTGGCCGTGGCGGTTGCCTTCCGTCCGCGCGGCCCGCGCAGCCACGCCCAGGTTGCCGCGCTTGCCGCGGCGGTGACCATCGCGCTTCAGCTGCCGGCCTTGCACTGGTTCTACATGTACATCGTGTGGTTCCTTCCGCTCGTCCTGATCGCGGTGCTCTGCGCCGGCTGGCGGTCGGGGAGCGAGCCACCCGAGCGCGAGCTCGCTCCGGCGCTCGACCAGGACGACGCCGCGCCGGCCCTCGCCGGCGCTGCTTGAGTCGATCGAGATGCCGATCGCGTTTGCAGCGACGTTCGCCGGCGTGTTCGGCGCGATGATCGGCTCGTTCCTGAACGTCGTCGCGTACCGGCTCCCGCGCGCCGAGTCGCTCGCTCACCCTGGATCGCACTGTCCGAAGTGCGAGACGCCGATCAAGGTCTACGACAACGTGCCGGTGTTCGGGTGGCTACTGCTGCGCGGTCGCTGCCGGAGCTGCCGCGCGCCGATCTCGGCGCGCTACCCGATCATCGAGGCGCTCACCGCCCTGCTCGCGGTGGCGGTCGTCCTGACCCAGCATTCGGCGGCCGACATCGTGCTCGGGCTCGTACTCGTGGCCGTGCTCGTGCCGATCGCCCTGATCGACCTCGAGCACCGCATCATCCCCAACAAGATCACGCTTCCGGCCGCGGTGGCCGCGGTGGCGATCGGGGCGGCGCTGGATCTGAAGGGCGTCCCCGAGCAGCTGATCGCCGGCGCCGCCGGAGGCGGGTTCCTGCTCGTGTTCCTGCTCGCCTATCCGCGCGGCATGGGCATGGGCGACGTCAAGCTGGCCGCGGTCCTCGGGCTGTTCCTGGGCCGTTCGGTCGCGGTCGCGATCCTCGCCGCGGTTCTCACCGGGACGGTCGTCGGTGGGCTCGTGATGGCACGCGTCGGGGTCGAGCGGGGCCGTAAGACGGCCGTGCCGTTCGGGCCGTTCCTGGCGATCGGCGGCGTGATCGGTCTGCTGGCCGGCCCCGCGATCATCCACTGGTACCTGCACGCCGGACTCTGATGCGCCGGCGCGACCGCCCCGGGATCCGCGCCAGAAGGGTCTCACCGCTGGCGGCGGGGATCGTCGTCGCGCTGATCGCGGCGCTGGCGCTCACGTTGACCGCGCACCCGGCGCCCGCGCCGGTCACGCCGCGCGTGGCGGTCGCCGCGGCGCTACATGCGCCCCGTGTCGAACAGATCCTTTCGGGATCGCACTGGAGCCGCGCGGTCGCGAGTCCGATTGATCCCAAGCTCGAGCAGGTGAACTTCTACGCGGGCGCCCGGATCGTCGCGGCCGTGGCGCTCGAACACGGGCGCACGCCCACGCAGGAGGTCAACTACCGGCGCTTGAAGATTCCGTACGGCGATTGGATCGCCTACGAGCCGGCGCTGCTCGTGGTCCTGTGTGGCCTGTTCGTCGTGATGGCCGGGGTGGCCCCCTGGCGACGGCTCCGCAACCTCGACGTCGCGGCAGCGCTGTCGCTCGTGGTCTCGGTCGTGCTGTTCCAGCACCGGTACATCGAGCTGAGCTTGCTCGCGGCGCTGCCCGGGATGGTCTATCTGCTGCTGCGTTGCGCCGCGCGCGCGTTCGCGCCGGCGCGCGATCCCGTTCCGTCGAGGCCGCTGCTCGCCGCGCTCACGCCCGGGCTCGACGCGGGCCGCCGAGTTCGGTGGCTGCGGGCGCTGCTCGTCGTGCTCGCGCTCGTATACGTGATGGTCGGCGTCAGCTCGTTCGCCCCCGTGGACGTGATCTACGCCGTGATGGAGGGGGCGACCACGCTGATCCACGGCGTTCTGCCGTACGGCCACATGCCGCCCGGGGTCATCCATGGCGACACCTATCCGATCCTGACCTATCTGCTGTACATGCCGCTCGCGCTGGTTGCCCCGGTCACCACGGTGTGGGACTCCGTCGACGGCGGCCTCTTGGTCGCGGTGCTCGCGGCGCTGGTGGCGGCTTGGGGGGTGTTCAGGATGGTCGCCGGCGGACGGAGGAGGGCCGGCGTGCGCAGACCGGCAGAGGTCGAGGAGGCAGGGCTACGCGCTGCGCTCGTCTGGCTTGCGTTCCCGCCGCTCTTGATCAGCGCATCCACCGGCACCACCGATGTCGCGCTCGCGGCGATGCTCGTCTTCGCCGTGTTGCTGTGGCGCCGCCCGGCCGCCTGCTCGGCGATGCTGGCAGTGGCCGGGTGGTTCAAGCTCGCGCCGTTCGCGCTGCTGCCGGTGTGCGCAGCGCCCCTCCGAGGCCGCCGGCTGGCGGCGGCGGTGGCCGCGGTGGCCGCCGTATCGCTGCCGATGCTGGTCGTCCTGATCGCGCTCGGCGGGTGGCACGGCCCGGCCGACATGATCCACGCGGTCTCCTACCAGTTCTCGCGTGGGTCGCTGCAGTCCTTCTGGGGCGCGCTCGGGCTCGGCAGCCTCCAGCCGTTCGCCGAGGCGTGCGCACTCGGCCTGGTCGCGGGCGCGGTGGTGAAGCTCCGGCTCGAGCCGGAGCTGGCGGCCGACCGCGCACGGATGGCGGCGCTGACGGCCGCGATCCTGATCGGCCTGCAGGTCTCGGCGAACTACTGGGCGTTCCTGTACCTGGTCTGGGTCATCCCGCTGGCGGGGGTCTCGCTGCTTGCGGACGACGGAGTCGCGGCGGAGGCGGCCCCGTCCAGGGCTCTGGTGCCCTTCGCGCCCGAGCCTGCGCCGGCCGTCGGCGGATGAGCGCGACGACTCCAGCGGTCTCGCTCCGGCGAGCCCTGTCGAGCGGTCGGTTTGGCCGCGCAGTGAGCGTCGGCACGGTTCCGCTCCGCGCGTTCCTGGTTTCGCGCGCGATCGTGATCGCCGCCGGCGTCGCCGGCGCGCTCGCGGTGCCGAGGCGGATGGGGTGGCAGCGGTTCGATCCGCTGCACCTGAGCGAGCGGCTCGGGGCGGTCGGCAACGTGTTGGCGGCGCCATCGGTCCGTTGGGACTCGATCCACTACCTGACGATCGCCCGGCACGGCTACGCCGCCGCCGGGAACACCCCGTTCTTCCCGCTGTACCCGGTGCTCATCCGGGTGCTCGGCTATCCCCTCGGGTCCGACGCGCTCGCCGGGATCGTCATCTCCGCGGTGTCGTTCATGGTGGCGCTGGCGCTCATGCACCGGCTCACCGAGCTCGAGCTTGGCCGGCGGGCGGCGGACGCCACCGTGCTCCTGGTCGCGCTCTCGCCGCTGTCGTTCTTCTTCTCGGCGGTCTACACCGAGTCGCTGTTCCTCGCGCTCTCGGTCGGCTCGCTCTATGCCGCTCGGCGTGGTCGGTGGGCGTTGGCGTCGGGTCTCGGCGCCCTGGCCGCGGTCACGCGCGTGACCGGCGTCCTGCTCGTGATACCGCTGGCGACGATGTTCTTCGCGGACCGTCGGCGGCTGGACCGCCGGCTCGGATGGATTTTGCTCGTGCCGGCGGCGCTCGGGTGCTACCTCGGCTACCTGGCGGCCAGCGGCTACGGGCTCCTCTCCCCGTTCGCTCAGGAGGCCGGCGCGCAGTACCACCGGAGCATGACCGGCTCGATCTCCACCATCGTTTCCGCGGCGCGCGCCGCTGCCGCCGGGCTGCGCTCGCTGGGTGCCGGGCCGCTCTACGACCCCTCGATCGGCGGGCCGTTTCCGGCGGGTGCCGAGAGCCTGCTGCTGCTCGGCGTGCTCGTGATCGCGGTCGTCGCGCTGGTCGCCGCATTTCGGCGCCTGCCGCTCGCCTATGGCGCGTACGCGTTGGCCGCGCTGGTGGTCTGCACATGGAGCCCCGTCACCGGACAGCCGCTCAAGTCCTTCGACCGGTACACGCTGACGATCTTCCCGCTGTGGATGGCGGCCGGCGCCTGGCTCTCGGAGCGGAGGCGGGCGCGTCTGCTCCTGCTCGTGAGCGGGGCGCTGCTCGCGTTCTGGACCCTCCAGTTCGCGACCTGGTCGTGGGTCGCGTGAACATGGCCGTTTGCAGCCGAATGGACGTCGGTGGATCGATTCAACGTCCAGTCCGGATCCGCGAGACCGTCCAGCGTCGCCAGAAGCGCTCAACTCGACGGTGGTATCGGTCGATCAATTGGCCTGAGCCGCTATGGGTTATTCCAAAGGAAAAACTGTCGTAGGTCTCGACATCGAGCCCGGCTACATCGCCGCCGTCGAGGCGCGCCCGGGCCAGGTCAAGGTCGAGCGCGCCGCGAGCGCCCCGCTCCCGGCCGGCATCGTCCGCGACGGTGAGGTCATCGACGTCGAGACGCTCGCCCACTGCCTCCACGACTTCTTCGCCGAGCACAAGTTCGGCAAGCGGGTCCGCCTCGGCGTCGCGAACCAGCGCATCGTGATGCGGACGCTCGACCTTCCGCCGCTCAAGGGCGCCAAGGAGATCAACTCCGCGATCCGCTTCCAGGCTGCCGACCACATTCCGATGTCGCTCGAGCAGGCCGTGCTCGAGCATCACTCGCTCGGAATCGTCGAGACCCCGGACGGCCCGCGCACGCGCGTCGTCGTCGTCGCCGCTCGGCGCGACATGATCGAGCGGCTGCTCGACGCCACGCGCAAGGCGGGACTCCGTCCCGTGGGCGTTGACCTGTCGGCGTTCGCGATGATCCGCGCGCTTTATCGCCCCGAGCTGACCGGCTGGACGCTCTACGCGAGCGTCGGCGGCCTCACGAACCTCGCGGTTGCGATGGGGCAGACGTGCGCGTTCACCCGCGTCGCCGGCCAGGGCATCGAGTCGATCGCCGGCGAGCTCGCCGAGCGCCGCGGCCTGACGCTCGAGCACGCGCACGGCTGGCTCCGGCACGTCGGCTTGCTCACCGCCACCGACGAGGTGGAGGGCGACGCCGACATCGTCGCCGAGGCGCGCGAAGTGCTGAACGACGGCGTGCGTAGGATCGCGGACGAGGTTCGCAACTCGCTCGACTTCCTCACGACGCAGGACCCCTCGGCCGTGGTCGAGCGCGTCGTGCTCACCGGCCCCGCCGTCGCGATCCCGGGGTTCCCCGAGCGGCTCGGCGAAGAGGTCGGGCTTCCGCTCGAAGTCGGCATCGTCCAGGAGGGCCAGTCCGGCGGTTTCGGCGGCGTTGACGCTGGCCGTCTCGCCGTGGCCGCGGGCCTCACCGTCGAGGAGATCCCGTCGTGAGAGCCGTCAACCTCATTCCTGCCGAGTCTCGGGGTCACAGCCGCGGTCCCGCGACCGGCATGCAGGTGCCGGTTTACATCCTGCTCGGGCTGCTCACCGTAGCGGTGGCGCTCGTGACCGTGTACGTGCTGACGAACAATTCGATCTCGTCGCAGACCGCCAAGCTCACCAGCCTCAAGGCGCAGGTCGTCCAGGAGCAGGCGACCGCGAACCGCCTTGGCGAGTTCTCCAAGTTCTCGCAGCTCGCGCAGACGCGCATCACCACCGTCCAGTCGATCGCCGCCGCCCGCTTCGACTGGCACTCCGCCCTCACGGATCTCGCAAAGGTCGTACCCGCGAACACCACGCTTACCTCGGTCAACGGCACGGTCGTGCCCGGAGCCAGCGCCGGCGGCACCGGTGGCGCCGGCGGCGCGCTCCGCGCGGACGTCACCGCGCCGGCGTTCGAGCTCGCCGGCTGCACCGCCAACCAGGATGACGTCGCCCGCCTGATGTCGCGCCTGCGCCTGATCAACGGCGTGACCCGCGTCTCGTTCACCGACTCGCAGGCCCCGCAAAACGCCACGCCGGCAGCCGGCAGCGGCGGCGGGACCTCGCAGAACGGCTGCGTTGCAAACGCCCCGAACTTCGACCTCACGGTGTTCTTCCAGCCGGTGGCCAACGCCGGCGCCCAGGGCGTCACCGCGGTCAGCGGGACGACGACCGCCGGGAGCGCCACCACCGCCGGGACTGCCACCACCGCCGGGACTGCCACCACCGCCGGGACCGCCACCACCGCCGGGACCGCCACCACCGCCGGCGCGACGACGACGACGACCGGAGGCACCCAGTGACCACGCGCGACCGCATCGTGATCATGGTCGTCCTCGCGGTCGGCGCAATCGCGGCCGCCTGGATGTTCGTGGTGTCGCCCCAGCGCGCCAAGGTGTCAAGCCTCAACACCCAGGTCACCGCCGAGCAGACCCAGCTCAACACGGCTCAGAGCCAGGTGGCCGCCGGCCAGAGCGCGCAGAAGGCGTTCGCCGGCCAGTACGCCCAGCTCGCCAAGCTCGGCGAGGCGGTTCCGCCGGACGATAACGTCCCGTCGCTGATCTACGAGGTGCAGAGCGCGGCCCAGTCGGCGCACGTGAGCTTTCGCGGCCTCCAGATGACCGCCGGCGCGAGCAGCTCCACCCCGAGCACGAGCTCAGGCTCGACCGGAAGCTCGTCGAGCACCGGCCAGACCGCGACCGCGCAGCTACCCCCGGGGGCCGCCGTAGGGCCCGCCGGCCTGCCGACCGAGCAATTCACGTTCACGCTAACCGGCAACTTCTTCCACTTGTCTGACTTCTTCAACCGTCTGGAGAGCTTCGTGATCAGCAGCAGCAGCAACAACCGCCTGCTGATCAGTGGGCGCCTCATGACGATCAACGCGATCAACCTCGCGCCCGGCGGGAACGGCTTCCCGCAGATCAACGCCAACGTGTCGGCGACGACCTACATCGTGCCGCCCACCGCGGATCCGCTCGCGGGCGCGACACCCGCCGGTCCCGCGTCGAGCACGCCGGCACAAGCTTCCACGTCCGGCTCGTCCAGCGGCGCGCCCGCGGCGGCCGTCACTCCGGTGGTCCGATGAGCGCCGCGCGGAACATGCTCAAGGAGCTGGTCGAGCGCAAGCTCTGGCCGATCGCGCTCGTGCTGATCATCGCCCTTGTGGCGGTCCCCGTGCTGCTGACCAAGCAGGCTCCGACCGACCTGATCACGCCTCCGACGGGCCCGCTGCCCTACTCCTCGGGCACGGCGCTGCCGGCGATCTCCGTGCAGACCACGCCCGGGAACTCGAAGCTGACCGGCTCGAGCCGCAACCCGTTCACCCCCCAGAAGGTCGCCGCCACGTCCACGTCCACGACCACGACCTCGGCGGCCGCCGCCGTGACGACGACCTCGACCGCAGGCTCCGGGTCCACGACCGGCGGCGGTAGCGCGACGACGTCCGGTGGCACAACCACCGGCACGCCCGTGACGAGCACTCCCGTGACGACCCCGACCCCGCCCCCGACCCCGACCCCGCCCCCGACCCCGCCGGCTCCGAGCGCGCCCAAGCCCGGGCCGACGGGCCTGACCGCGACCCAGTCCTACCAAGTGTCGCTCGCGCTCACCGACGCGAACGGCGGCCTGAACACGATCGACCCGCTTCAGCGACTCAGCATCCTGCCGAGCAAGCAGCAGCCGATGGTCGTCGAGCTCGGCGTGCTCCAGGGCGGCAACAGCGTTCTGTTCGCGGTCGAGCCCGGGACCGTCGTCAGCGGCGCCGGCACATGCACCCCGGGTCCGATCGACTGCGAGGTCGTGTCGCTCGCGCCGGGTCAGACCGCGGGTCTCTCGAAGCTCTCGGCCACGGGCTCCCAGACCCCCGTTGCGCTGTTCTCGGTCAACTCGATCACGGCTGATCAGCACCCGTCGGTCGCCGCCGCGAACAAGGCCCGCCAGGCCGCGTCCGCTGTCGGACGCGAGCTGCTCAACCGCTCCTCGCTGAGCGCCCTCACCTTGTTCCAATACGACCCGAGCGTCGGCGCTGTCGTCGACCTACGCAATCTCACGGTAGGAGGCTGAAATGCGCCGTTATTCGCTCACCGCGCGCCGAATGATGATGGCGCTTTCCTGCACCTTCGTCGCTTCGCTGGCGGTGACGGCCAGCGCGCAGGCGATCGTGGTCCAGAACGGTCAAGGCGCCAAGTTCGGCGTCGCGCTCGTCCCCGGGACACGCGCCGACCTCGCTCCGACGGACTTCTCACCGGTCCAGGCGTCGGCTGGAGCGCCATGCTACGACCCGGGGCTCACCGCCGACCTAGGCGGGCCGAACCTGCCCGCGTATGCGCTGTGCCTCCAGACGCAGAACGCTCAGACGCAGAACGCTCGCGTGCTGGACAACTACGAGACGTTCGCGCTCACGTGGGATGCCAACCACCCGCAGCAGTACCCATCGATGACCAAGCGGCTATCGAGCAGTTCCTGAAGGACGTGGCCGACAGCAGCAACTCGCTCGGCTCACCGTTCGCGGTCACCACGCAATACACCGACGCCAGCGGTGATCGAGCGCTGAACAACTCGCTCTTCGGCGGCGGCTGCATCGACTACGGGGCCGCCGGCGGCTCGGCGTGCCAGTGGCCCAGCATCCGACAGGAGCTGGTAAACTTCCCGGCGAAGGAGCTACCCGACGGGCGATCCGCTGCGTCTCACCCCGGTTTCGTCGCTTGAACGACGTCTGCATCACCGATGCGCAGATCCAGGATGAGGTCTCGACGATGGTTGCCCAGACGGGTCCTCGGCCGGACCCAGCAGGGATATACGCCGCTGATGACGCTGCTGCTCCCGGCGGGCGTCGAGGTCTGCCTGGACGGCTCGACATCCTCTGCTCGGCGAACGGCAACCTGACGCCGCCCCCGCCGTCTCTCTCTCAGAGCTCGACCGGCGGAACGATCCCGGCCGGCACCTACCGAGTCCAGGTCACGTACAAGACGAGCAGCGGTGAGTCGGCGCCCAGCGGCTCGCAGTCGATCACCACGACCGGCGGGATCTCGACGATCACGATAACTTCGCCCCCGTCGGCGCCTGGAGCCACCGGCTGGTACGCGTACGTCACGCAGTCGAACGGCTCCAGGTACACGCTGCAGGGAACCCCTTCGCTCAATTCGATCGGCACCGACCTCACGCTGACCTCGCCGATGACCGGAACCGGAGCCACCCCGCCGGACATCGCCGCTTCTGCTCCTACCACTCGCAGTCAACGTCGGCGGCACGATCCCGTACGTCGTCCAGCCGTGGACCGCGGGTACTGGCTGCGACGAGCCGAGTCGCCGACACTGCCGACCGCCGCCACCGCCCCGCAGATCGACGACCGACGCCGCCGTCCGACTCGAAGCCCGCTCAGCGCAGCGCAGATTGCGGCGATCGTGAATCCCGTTTCTGAACGGTTGGTTCGCCAACGACGGCTCGGAGATCGACGACAACCAGCCCTGCGCGCCGTCGGGTCCCACGTCGACACGGTCACGCTCGGCAGTGGCTCATAACCGTACTACCTCCAGCGTGAGTTCAACAACGCGCAGCGCTCCTCAGCACGGACCCGTTCACGTATTGGGCTGCGCGCCGAACGTCGTCCTCTCGCCCGCATTCGTGGTGCCGAGCGCAGTGGACGCGGGCGATACGCTCGAGTTCGACGGTTCGTCCACGGCCTCGACGCTGGTCGTCCCCTACAGCTGCTACTGCTGGTGGAGCTTCGGCGACCCCACATCTGCGACCGGACCCTGCGTCGCGACCGGACCCAGCGTCGTGCACGCTTACAACATGCGGCGGCACCTATAACGTCACGCTGAATGTCACCGACCGCGGCAACAACTCCGCGACGCTCATGCAGACGGTCATCAGTGCTCGGCCCGAACGTTGGCCAGCCGTCGCAGCCGGCGCCGACCACAAGTGGCCCTGGTGGCGGCCGAGCCGGCTCAGCGTGCGGCTCCAGTTGCTGCCGCAGAGCCTCAAGACGGTGCTCCGGAACGGCATCTCGGTCCGGGTGACATCGAACAAGCCGGCCAACGGGATCGCCACCGTGTCGATCACGCGCGCTACGGCGAAGAAGGCGCACATCCAGGTCGGGCGCGGCCCGTCGGTCAGGATCGGCCTCGGCACGGTGTCCTCGATCAAGAACGGCACGGTGACCCTGCGCCTGCATCTCTCGAAGGCCATGGCCAAGAAGCTGAGCAAGCTCCATCACGTCGCGATGACGATCCGCCTGTCGCTCGTCGCATCTGGTGGGCAGCGCTTCGCGGTCGACGTCGCCGGCCGGTACTAGACCGCCGGGTCGCTGGGCCGGCGGCGCGCCGGCCGCGCGCGAGTCTCGACCTTGGGCCGCCACGGGTCCTCCCGGGCGGCCTTCGTCGTTCTCAGGGGAGCGGTTCTGTCCGGACGGGCCCGCACGGCCCCACGGATGCCGAGCGGAGCGAGGCCCAAGGATCCGCGCTCGACCGCCTGCCCATCCGGCGTCGGGTGTGCTTCTGCGATCCGCGCTCTCCGTGGCACCCCGGGTCCAACAAGAACACCGAGTGCTTAACGCGACAATCGACGCGACCCGCCCCGGCCCTGCCGACTTAACGCGACAATCGACGCGACCCGCCCCGGCCCTGCCGACTTATGCACGATAATCGTGCGCAACTCGTCACGGCCTCGGAGTCCCGGATCGATTGTCGTGTTGTGCAGGTCCCGCGGCGGGGCGCCGGCGGCGAGAGGGGCAAGAGGGCGCCTATGCCCCGCCGCATCGCCAATCGCCGGCAACGCCGGTAAGGCACCCGAGGTAGCTCGGGGCGAACCCGTGGCAGGCGTTCCGCGGCGTCGAGCGGGTTCGGAAGGTGTCCAGCCCAGGCCTGCGCCGGCGCGGGGAGCCGGCCCTGAGGCCGGAGGGCGAGGCTCAGGCCGTCGGCTGGACGGCCCGGGCGGCGCGCAGCTGGCGCTCGAAGGCCGTGGGGGGCGAGAGACGCTTGGGGACGCCGAAGTGGAACCCCTGGGCGTAGTCGCAGCCGATCGCCCTCAGGACGCCGAGCGTCTCGGCGTCCTGGACGCCTTCGGCGATCGTGCGCTTGTCCAGGCAGCGGGCGATTCCGACGATGGACTTCACGACCTGGTGGTCGAGCCTGCTGCTCGCCAGCTCGCGGATGAAGGCCATGTCGATCTTCAGGTACCGCGCGGGGATGTACTTGAGGAAGGTGAAGGAGGAGAAGCCGGTGCCGAAGTCGTCGAGCGCGAGGCTGCAGCCGAGCCCGTAGAGGAGGCCGGCGAACTGCCGGGTGGCCTCGAGCTTCGTCATCGCGGCCGCCTCGGTGACGTCGAAGATGACCTTGCTGGGATCGACGCCCTCGGCGATTGCCGCGCGGATCTCGGAGATGATCGCCTGGTCGCCGATCGAGTAGCCGGACAGGTTGATCGCGACGCCCTCGCCGTCGATCGCGAGGCGCAGGCCGGCAGCGGTGACCCAGCGGTCGATCTCGCCGATCAGGCCGAAGCGCTCGGCCATCGGCAGGAAGGCGGCGGGCGGGATGATGTCCCCGTCCTCGGAGAGCATTCGCACGAGCAGCTCGTGGTGGGTAATCCGGCCGGTGCGAAGGTCGGCGATCGGCTGGCCGTACAGGACGAACCGGTCCTCGGCGAGCGCGGTGCGGATCCGCTGGACCCACGTGAGCGCGCCGCTGGCCTGACCCGTGTAGATCCTTGCCTGGTCGCCGCCGAGCTCCTTCGCCTGGTACACCGCGATGTGCGCGCGGGCGAGGACGTCGTCTGCCGCCACCTCCTCGTCGCCGGTCAGCAGCGCGATCCCGACGCTGGCCATGATCGGCGGTCCGAGCCGGCGCTCGCACAGGGCCGCCCGGATGTCGCGGGCGACGATCAGGGCCTCCTCCTCGGACACTTCGGGCAGGATCACGGCGAACTCGTCGCTGCCGAGCCGCGCGACCACGTCGGTGGACCGGGCCCGGGCTCGCAGGATCTCGGAGACGGCCTTCAGCATGACGTCTCCGGCGGCGCGGCCGTAGCTGTCGTTGGACACCTTGAAGTTGTCGATGTCGATCGTCAGTAGTGCGCCGGTCCGGGAGTACCGGGCCGAGTAGGAGAGCTGGCGATCCAGCTCGCTCACGAGCCGTGACCGGTTGTAGACGCCGGTCAGCAGGTCGTACTCTGCAAGATGGTCTAGGGGGGACGACATGGGGTTGCGTCAAGGGACGCGCGGCGTGCTGATCGACACCGCATACCAGGCATCGGCTCCTGCGCCAAGAAGCTCTATCCGTGGAAGATACGGATTGGTCCGGGCCCGGCGCGGCGGGCGATCCGGATCGGGCGAAGTCCCGGAATCGAGTCCCCTCCGTAACCTACATCGGCCATGTCGCTGCGCCTGACAACCGCCGGGGAGTCCCACGGGCCGGGGCTGACCTGCATCCTCGAGGGAATGCCGGCGGGCCTGAAGCTCGACCGCGACGCGGTCAACCGAGATCTGGCGCGGCGTCAGCTCGGCCACGGCCGGGGCGGGCGGATGAAGATCGAGCGCGACCAGGTCGACGTCACCGGTGGCGTCCGGCACGGGCGGACCCTGGGCGGACCGATCGCGCTCCAGGTCGCGAACCGCGACTACGCCAACTGGGAGGAGCGGATGAACCCGTGGCCGGTCGAGTCGGCGGTAGCCGAGGTGCACCTGCCCCGACCCGGCCACGCCGACCTGGTCGGGACCCAGAAATACAAGTCAGCCGACGTGCGCAACATCCTCGAGCGGGCGAGCGCGCGCGAGACCGCCGCCCGGGTTGCCGGCGGCGCCGTGGCCAAGGCGTTCCTGCGCGAGCTCGGGGTCGAGGTGTTCTCGCACGTGATCCAGATCACCAGCGTGACCGCGCCGCGCCGGGATGACCTGACCGCCGAGGACTTCGACAACGTCGACGAATCGCCGGTGAGGTGCCTCGACCCCGAAGCCACGAAAAGAATGGTCGCCGAGATCGACCGGCTGCGGAAGGCCAACGAGTCGCTCGGCGGCGTGTTCGAGGTTCGGGCGTTCGGCCTCGTGCCGGGGCTCGGGTCCCACGTCTCCTGGGAGGAGCGGCTCGACGGGCGGCTCGGCCAGGCGGTGTTGTCGATCCAGGCGATCAAGGCGGTGTCGATCGGCGACGGCGTCGAGATCGCGGGGCTGCCGGGATCCCAGGCCCACGACGAGATCTTCTACGACGAGGCACGCGGCTACTACCGCGAGACGAACCGCGCCGGCGGCGTCGAGGGCGGGATGACGACCGGCGCGACGCTCGTCGTCCGCGCGTCGATGAAGCCGCTCCCGACGCTGACCAAGCCGCTCCGCTCCGTCGATATCGCGACGCACGAGCCCGCCGAGGCGCTCCGGGAGCGGACCGACTCGTGCACCGTGCCCGCCGCCGGCGTGGTGGGGGAGGCGATGGTCGCGTTCGTGCTCGCGGATGCGTGCCGGCGCAAGTTCGGCGGCGACCACATCGACGACGTCCGCGCGGCCTTGAACGCGTACGAGGAGCGGATCGCGTGGCACAGATAGCCGCTCACCCGGATTGCCGCAACATCGTGTGCATCGGGTTCATGGGCGCCGGCAAGTCGACCGCCGCCCGTAGCGCCGCGCAGGCGCTCGGCACCGCCTACATCGACGTCGACGACGTCGTGCAGGCGCGCCTCGGGAAGCCGATCGAGCGGGTGTTCGCCGAGGACGGCGAGGCGGCCTTCCGTGCGATGGAGGAGGAGGTCACGCTCGAGCTACTGGGCTCACCTCAGCCGGGCGTGCTGGCGCTCGGCGGCGGCGCGATCGGTCACGAGCGGGTGCGGGCGGCTCTGTCCGAGCATCTCGTGGTCTGGCTCGACATCGGCCTCGAGCTCGCCTGGGATCGCTGCCGCGACAGCGACCGCCCGCTCGCCCGGGAGCGCTCGAGCTTCGAGCGCCTGTACAGGCGGCGCGAGCCGATCTACGCGCAGCTCGCCGACGTGACCGTGCCCGCCGAGCGCTCGCTGCGGATGGGCCCGATTCTGGGCGCACACGAGGACGTGCCGAGCCGCGCGAAGCTCCTGTGGGCGGCGATCGCCGGCGATCCGCGAGCCGATTACCCGGTGTACGTCGGGACCGGGCTCCTGAGCGAGCATCGATTCTGGCCGCCCGCGGTCACCGGCCGGCGGTTCCTCGTGACCGACGGGTCCGTCGGCAGGCTGTACGGCGACGTCGTCGAGCCGCTCACCGGGCGGGTGGCGATCATGCCCGGCGAGCAGTCGAAGACCGTCGCGCACGCCGAGATCGTCTGGACCGAGCTGGCGCGGGCGGGCATGACGCGTCAGGACCTGGTCGTGGCGCTCGGAGGCGGAGTGGTGGGGGATCTCGCGGGATTCTGCGCCGCGACCTATCAACGCGGCGTCCGCTACGTGCAGGTGCCGACCACGCTGGTGGCGCAGGTCGACTCCGCCTACGGCGGGAAGACGGGCGTCGACCTCGCCGAGGCCAAGAACTACGTCGGCGCGTTCCACCAGCCGTCGGCGGTGATCACCGACACCGCGACGCTCGACACCCTCCCGCAGGCCGAGCGAGCCGCCGGCTACGCCGAGGTCCTCAAGACCGCGCTGATCGCCGGCGGAGAACTGTGGGAGCAGGTCCGATCAGGCGCCGACCCGACCGACCCCGGTCTGATCGCGGCGTGCGCGCTGACGAAACTCCGGATCGTGGCCCGAGACGAGCGCGATGCCGGCGTCAGGCAGGTCCTGAACCTCGGGCACACGGTCGGGCACGCGATCGAGACCGTGACCGGGTACGCGTGCTACCGCCACGGCGAGGCGGTCGCGCTCGGCCTGCTGGCCGCGCTCAGGCTCTCCGGGCAGGACGACCTTCGCCAGGAGGTCGAGCACCTGCTGACCACCAATCAACTCCCCATCCGCCTCGAGCACGCCGACCCCGACGCCGTCGTGATGGCGACCGCGCGCGACAAGAAGCGCCTGGGGGAGGGCACGGTGCCGTTCGTGCTGCTCGACGCGCCGGGCGCGCCGCGGACGGGCTGCGCCGTGGCACCGCGGGCACTCGTCGCCGCCGTCCGCGAGCTGTCAGGCTGAACGGCAAATGCGCAATCGCGTCGAAATCATGCACGGCGTCAACCTCGACCAGCTCGGCCGCCGGGACCCGAGCCACTACGGCGGCCTCACGTTCGAGCAGCTCGTGCTTCACGTCGACGACACCGCCCGCGAGCTCGGCCTCGAGCCCCGCTTCTTCCACACCAACCACGAGGGCGAGTTCGTCGAGCGCCTCCACAAGCTCGAGGGCCTCGCCGACGGGATCGTGCTGAACCCGGGCGCGTGGACCCACTACTCCTACGCGATCCGCGATGCGCTCGAGCTGTCCGGGCTGCCGGCGGTCGAGGTGCACCTGTCCGACGTCGACTCGCGCGAAACATGGCGCCGCCATTCCGTGATCACCGAGCTGTGCATCGCACGCGTCGCGGGGAAGGGCCCCGACGGATACCGCGACGCGCTCGAGCGGCTGCACGCGGAGCTCTCATCGTGAGCTCGCGGGCAGACCGCCTCGCCGGGCTGCTTGCCGGCGCCGGGATCGATGTGCTGCTGGTGACCGACCTCTACAACTTGCGGTATCTGACCGGCTACAGCGGGAGCAACGGGGTCGCGCTGATCGGATCGAAGGTCAGGACATTCGTGACCGACTTCCGCTACGTCGAGCAGGCCGCGGAGCAGGTGGACCCCTCGTTCGAACGTCTCCGCGCCTCGCAGCACCTCCTCGAAGGGATCGAGGACGCGCTCCCGGCGGGCGAGCAGCGCCTGGGCTTCGAGGCGGCCCACGTGTCGGTCAGCAACCACGAACGCCTGCGTGAGCTGCTTCCGGACCAGATCGAGCTCGTCGGCACGACCGATCTCGTCGAGGGCCTGCGCGTGGTCAAGGAGCCCGACGAGGTCGCGGCGATCAAGGCAGCCGCGGCGCTCGCCGACGAGGCGTTCGAACAGCTCGTCGCCGGCGGCCTTGTCGGCCAGAACGAGCGCGAGCTCGCGATGAAGCTCGAGCTCGAGATGCGCCGGCGCGGCGCCGAGCAGCCCAGCTTCAGCCCGATCGTCGCCGCCGGCCCCCACGGCGCGCTGCCCCACGCGAGCCCGCGCGACAGCATGATCCGCAGCGGCGAGCTCGTCGTGATCGACTGGGGAGCCCAGCTCGACGGGTACTGCTCGGACTGCACGAGGACGCTGGCCGCCGGCGGCGTGGACTCCAAGGCCGTGGAGGTCTACCAGCTGGTGCTCGACGCCCAGCTCGCGAGCGTCGAGGACGTGCGGGCGGGCGCCACCGGTCGCGAGGTCGACTCGGTGGCGCGGGCCGCGATCGAGGCGGCCGGGCACGGCGAGCATTTCGGGCACGGTCTCGGGCACGGCGTCGGGCTGGAGGTCCACGAGGCCCCGAGGCTCGCGCAGCGCTCGGAATCCGTGCTCGCGGCGGGGAACGTGGTCACGGTCGAGCCCGGGATCTACCTGCCCGGCGAGTTCGGGGTGCGGATCGAGGACCTCGTCGTCGTGACCGACGACAGTTGCGAGATCCTCACCTCGATCTCCAAGGAGTTGACGATCACGGACTGAGGGTCCGCGACTCAGTCGGGGGCCCTAAGGCGGCAACCGCCGACAAATCCCCTAAGGCGGCAACCGCCGACAAATCCCCTAAGGCGGCAACCGCCGACAAATCCCCTAAGGCGGCAACCGCCGACAAATCCCCTAAGGCGGCAACCGCCGACAAATCCCCTAAGGCGGCAACCGCCGACAAATCCCCTAAGGACCACCGGGTCCTCGTCCGCAACCTGACCCGCCGGCTCAAAGCCGCGCCGCCGCCGGCCGATATCGGGTGGTGTGAGCACACGAGTCGCCGTCCTGCCGTCGCTGCCCGCAGCGTGGCGAGCGCGACGGGCATCGACCCGTTCGCGAGAGCACGACGCCGCGATGGTGGTGACAGTCCGCGCGCTCGTGGGGTCGCGCCTGATCGTGTGGGGCGCCGGCCTGGTCGCGCTCGCCCTGTTCGGACCCAAGCTGGCGGTGTCCTCGGCGATGGACGCCGGGCACCTGACCGACCCATTCAGCAGCTCGGCGTTGAACTTCGCATTCGCGCCGGCGGCCCGGTGGGACTCGGCCTGGTACCTCGGGATCGCCCACAGCGGCTACTTCTCCCGGGGATCGAGCGCGTTCTTCCCGCTGTACCCGATGCTGATCCGGCTCGGAACGATCCCGTTCGGCTCCTCGCCGCTGATCGTCGGCTTGCTGATCTCGGTCATGTCGATGACCGCCGGCCTGTACCTCCTCTATCTGCTGTCCCGGCTCGACCTCGGCCACACGCAGGCGCGCAGCACCGTGATGCTGGTCGCGTTCTTCCCCACCGCGCTGTTCCTGTCGGCGGTGTACACCGAGGCGCTGTTCCTGATGCTGTCGGTCGGGGCGATCTACGCCGCGCGCCTGGACCGCTGGGCGTGGGCGGGCCTGCTCGGCGGCCTCGCCGGGGCGACCAGGTCGGGTGGCGTGCTGATCCTGCTGCCTCTCGTGTTGCTGTATCTGTATGGCCCCCGCGCCGGCGCAAGCCTCCGAGCGGCGACGAGCTGGTGGCGTCCCCGCTACCGGGTCACCGGTTCGGCGGCCTGGCTCGTGCTCGTTCCGGCCGGTCTGCTCGCATACATGGGCTATCTGGCGGTCTTGCACCACGCACCGCTGGCGCCGTTCCAGGCCGAGGCCCAGTGGGGCCGTCATTTCGCCGGCCCGTTCGTGGGGATCGTGAAGGCAATCGAGGCGGTCCCGGTGGACCTCCGCCTGGGTGTAACGGGTCGCTCGGCCGTGGCCGGGGCGGCGGACCCGATCGGCTGGACCACCCACAACCTGATCGACATGCTGTTCGTCGGGTTCGCCGCGGCCGGGCTCGTGTTCTCGTGGCGTCGGGTGCCGTTCGCGTACTTCGTCTACGCATTCGCGCTGCTGGCGCAGGCGCTCAGCTATCCGACGTCGATCGAGCCGCTCGAGTCCTTTCCGCGCTATCTGCTCGTGATCTTCCCCGTGTTCATGGGGTGGGGGGCGCGCCTCGGCGAGCGCCCGAGGCTGAACCGGCGCGTCCTCGCCGCCTCGGCGCTGGGGCTGGCGGGGTTCAGCGCGCTGTGGGCGATCTGGGGCTGGGTCGCGTAGGGCGGTTGGTCACGCGACTACACTCCTCGCGTGCGTAGGACCGAGCAGCGCCGCGCTGCGATCTGGGCGCTGTATCAGAGCGATCTGCTCGGTCGGCCCCTCGAGCAGACATTTCCCCGTGACATCCACGCGTTCACGCGTGCGGTGGGCCAGCTCGTGCGCGACCATCAACCGGAGCTCGACGAGCTGATCCGGACGCATGCGAGCGGCTGGTCGCTCGAGCGAATCGCCCCGCTCGAGCGGTCCATCCTGCGCGTCGGGCTGGCCGAGCTGCTGTACGGCCGGGAGCTGCCGGGAGACCATGCGATCCCGCCCGAGGGCGCGATCGACGAGGCGGTGGAGACCGCCAAGCGTTTCTGCGGCGCCGAGGCGCCGGCGTTCGTCAACGGCATCCTCGGCGCGGTTCTGCGCGAGACCGCCGCGCCACCGGGTAAGACCTAAGTAGGAACCGCCCCCCGCGGGCGGTTGCACGCGACACAATCACACGAATGAGATTGCTCGTGGTCGACGACGACCGTGCGCTGCGGGAGGTTCTTCGCCGCGCGCTGTCGCTGGCCGGCTACGAGGTGAAACTGACCGACACGGGGGCCGGGGCGCTGGCGGAGGTGAACGGCACCCTGCCCGACGCGGTCGTGCTCGACGTAGGCCTTCCCGACATCGATGGCCTCGAGGTCTGCCGGCTGCTCAGACGCGAGGGCAACCGGGTCCCGGTGCTCATGCTCACCGCGCGCGACACCGTCAGCGACCGGATCGACGGCCTTGACGCCGGCGCCGACGACTACCTGGTGAAGCCGTTCGACATCGACGAGCTCAAGGCGAGGCTGCGCGCGCTGCTGCGCCGCGCCGGGGGCGAGACCAGCGCCGACGGCACGCTGACCTTCGTCGACCTCAGGCTCGACTCCGCCCGACACGGCGTGCTCGTAGGGGAAAAGTTCATCGAGCTCACGCGGACCGAGTACCAGCTGCTCGAGTTGCTGATGCTCAACCCGCGGCGGGTGCTGCCGCACACGCTTATCTACGACCGCGTGTGGGGCTATGACTTCGGGCCCACCTCGAACGCCCTGCGGGTGTATGTCGGATACCTGCGCCGCAAGCTCGAGGACGCCGGCGCGCACGCCCAGATCCACACGGTCCGGGGCGTCGGCTACTCGCTGCGGGAGCCTCAGGAATGAGCCTTCGCGCGCGGATGGGCCTGTTCGCCGGCTTCGCCGTGGCGATCGCCGTGGTCGCGGTCGTGGTCGCGGGGTACCAGGGCACCCGGGACGAGCTCCAGGGCCAGGTCGACCAGTCGTTGCAGAGCCTCGCCAAGCGGCCGCTCGAGAACGTCGGACTCGGCCCGGGCGGAGGCCCGCCGCCGCCCGGGGTGCTCCAGCTGGGGTCGCACGTTCCCAGTGGCAACGTCGACCACGATCCCGATGAGGGGCTCGGCTTCGACCACCTGCCGCCGCAGGCGTTCGGTGGGGCCTCGGGTACGTTCACGCTGTTCAAGCGAGAGGGCGGCACGTACGTGCCCAAGGGCCAGAGCTACGAGATTCCCGAAACAGCCGCGATCCGCGCGCTTGCCGCCACGGGGCAGGGCCGGTTCTACACCAACATGCGTGTCCGCGGCACCCACATCCGGGTGCTGGTGACCGGGATCGGATCGAAGGGCGCGCTCGCGGTCGCGCTGCCGCTCACCACCGTCGACAACGCGCTGTCCAACCAGCTCGTGCTGCTGCTCGTGATCGGCGGCGCCGGCATCCTGCTCGCGGCGTTGTTCGGGGTGCTGGTGGCGCGGACCGCGCTCGCGCCGATCGCGAAGTTCACCCGCCAAACCGAGTCGATCGCGCTCAACCCCGAGCGGATCGAGCACGAGCGGCTCGACGTCACCGGCTCCGACGAGCTCGCGCGACTGGCCCGCACGTTCAACCAGACGCTTGCCGCGCTCGAGCGATCGGTGCAGTCCCAGCGCAACCTCGTGGCCGACGCGTCGCACGAGCTCCGTACCCCGATCGCCACGATCCGCGCGAACCTCCAGCTGATGCGCGAGGAGGAGCTGCTCTCGCCCGAGGACCGCGCCGCCCTACGCGAGGATGTGATCGAGGAGCTCGACGAGCTGACCGCGCTCGTCGCCGACGTGGTCGAGCTGGCCCGCGGCAGCAAGCCGAGCGCCGAGCCGGGCGACGTGAGGCTCGACTCGATCGTGCGCGCCGGGCTCGAGCGGGCTCGCCGGCGGGCCCCGGCCTTGACCTTCGGCGAGCGGCTCGAGCCGACGCTCGTGCGCGGCGAGGGCGACCGGATCTCGAGGGCGGTGACGAACCTGCTCGACAACGCAGCGAAGTGGAGCCCCGAGGGCGGCGTCGTCGACGTCACCCTGCACGACGGCGTGGTGACCGTCCGCGACCACGGCCCAGGCTTCAACGAACAGGACCTGCCGTTCGTGTTCGACCGCTTCCACCGCGCCCGGGAGGCGCGCTCGAAGCCGGGGTCCGGGCTGGGGCTCGCGATCGTTCGCCAGGCGGCCGAGGCCCACGGCGGCTCCGTCGAGGCGGGCAACGCGCCCGACGGCGGGGCGGTCCTGCGGGTCAGCTTCGGTCGGCCGCTCGACCTCGAGGATGACCCGGCGGAGCCGGCCGTCGGCGCTTTCGCCGGTGGACCGCGGACTTCGGGCGGCGGCCCGAGTCACGGCTCCCCGAGCCCGGGGTCAGTGTGACCGAGATGCGCGTGCGCCCGAGAGCGCGGGGTGCTCGCGCGCAAGCCCGGCGGCGCCCGCGGCCGCGGGACGGTCGACCATCAGGCTCGTGCTGGTGACGATGCCGCTGACGTGCGCTTCGACGATCCCCTCGTTGACGCCGGCGCTGAGCCCGAAGTCATCCGCGTTCACGATCAGCCGCCGCACCGAGAGGCATTCTCGCGGAGCGAAGATCGCGCTCGTACGATCCGGAGCGTCGCCGTGCAAGCGGCAGCTCGCGCTGCTCGGCGGTCCCCGGTGAGCACGACGCCGAGCCCGGAAGTACGCCGGGCGACGGCCGACGATGCCGCCGTGATCGGCCGGCTCTTGCATGATTTCAACACCGAATACGACGACCCTACGCCGGGGCCCGCCAAGCTCGCCGAGCGGGTCGCGCAGCTGCTCGCCGGCGGCGACACCGCCGTGCTGCTCGCAGGCTCCGGACCCGATGGGCTCGCGGTGATGCGCTTTCGCCCGGCGCTCTGGAGCGAGGCGCTCGAGTGCTATCTCGCCGAGCTGTACGTGGCCCCGGCCCGGCGCGGGCACGGGCTCGGGCGTGCGCTGATGAACGCGGCGATCGAGCTTGCCCGCGCCGAGGGCGCCGGCCCGGGCCTGTCTAGCTCCTCATCATCGGGTCGTTGTAGAGGTTGTAGACCTGGAACTCCTTCGGCCCGTTGGCCGTGAGCGTGATCTGCATGGGCTGCCAGCCCGGGGTCGTGCTCGGATCCAGGTTGGCGGGGTCAGACAGGTTCCAGCTGCCTTTGTCGCTCCCGGTGATCTTGAAAGTCCCCGTTTGAAGCGGATCGTTCGCGGTGCTGCTCCCGGCGTAGGACACCGAGAAGCCGACGCTGCCGCCGCTCGAGCCCGACACGTTGTTGATCATCATTCGCGCGGTCGGGTAGTCGGACGTCAGGCAGATCGTCGGGCTCGTCGCCTGCGAGCCCCGGGGCAGGTCGAGGACCGAGCCGGCCGTGCCGTCCTGGAGCGTGGTCGTGACGATATTCGCCCCGCCACTGAGGGTCCAGCCGACGCCGGCGAAGTTGTCCGGGGTCTCGCCGGGGGCGAGCGCGTACCAGTTGCTGTCGCCCCAGGCCAGAAACGGCTGGGACAGCGCGGGGGCGGCGCAGCTGGACGTGTCGACGGAGGTCGTCGCTGTGGTCGCGGCGGCGGTCGTCTTGGCCGCCGCCGCGGGGGCTGCACCGAGAGCAGCAACTGCGACTCCGAGGCCGATGCAGCGGAGTAGGGAATTCTTCATCGGGCACCTTCCGTGGTGTTTTTTCTGGCTTCGGGCGAGCTGCCTCACTCCTTGTGAGGCATACGGTCTGTGGCCGCTCAACGGCTCTGGCCCGAATCAGCGGATGTCAGGTAGTGATCGTCCTATTGGCGGAGATCTCCAGTCTTCGCCGGACCCCTTGGACACATGTTCGTGATCTCAATCGATCGTTCGCGGAAATCAGATCCGATTCATGGTCGCCCTCGCGCTTGCCGATACCGCGATGGATGTCCACCCCCACGTTGGAAGAGCAAAGGCTGCTCGCGCACGAACTGGAGCGGCGTCGCTCCCGCATGAGCGGACGCGAGCATCTAGCCGGGATCGTCGCGACCAGCGGCTACGCCGTCGCGGCAGCCGCCGTGTGGCTGATGCACCCGCCACACGCGGTCCTGGTCGTGCCCGCGCTCATGTGCGTGCTCGTGCTGGCGCTGGCGACGCGCGTCCAGTTCAACACCCCGTTCGGTTTCACGGTCCCGACCCAGATGGCGTTCGTCCCGCTCATGTTCGTGCTTCCGCTGGCGCTCGTGCCGGTCGCGGTCGTGGTGGCGCTCGCGATCGGCCGTCTCGACAAGGTGCTGACCGGCGATGCCGCGCCCCGGGCGCTGCTCCGCTCGATCCCCAATTCGTGGTTCGCGATCGGGCCTGTCGCGGTGTTCGCGATCGCCGACGTCGAGCCGCGCAACGCCGGCGCGGTCCTCCTGATCGCGGCGCTCCTGGCCGAGTTCTTCGTCGACTTTCTCGCCGCGACGGTGCAGGACTCGATCACGCAGCGGGCGAGCGTTCGCGCACACCTACGCGAGACCTGGATCTACGGCGTCGACGCCGCGCTGTCCGGGATCGGGCTCGTGGTCGCCCAGGATCTCCACCAATCCCCGGCCGAGGTGTTGTTCCTGCTGCCGCTGCTCGGCCTGTTCGCGGTGTTCGCCCGTGAGCGCAACGATCGCCTTCGCGGGCTGCTCGAGCTCAACAGCGCCTACCGCGGGACCGCGCTCGTTCTGAGCAACGTCGTCGAGTCCGATGACCACTACACCGGCGAGCACTCGCGCAGCGTCGTCGAGCTGGCGCTCACGCTCGCGCGGGATCTCGGGTTGAGCGACGAGCGCCTGCGCAACCTCGAGTTCGCCGCCCTCCTGCACGACGTGGGCAAGATCGCGATTCCCAAGGAGATCGTGAATAAGCCCGGCAAGCTCAACAAAGAGGAGTGGATGGTCATCCAAACGCACACGCTCGAGGGGGAGAAGATGCTCTCGCAGGTGGGCGGGTTCATGCGCGACGTCGGACTCCTCGTCCGCTCTCACCATGAGCGCTGGGACGGCGGCGGCTATCCGGACGGGCTGGCCGGCGAGGAGATCCCGCTCGAGGCCCGCATCATCACGTGCTGTGACAGCTGGAACGCGATGCGGACCGATCGCGTGTACCGCAAGGCGCTCTCGCTCGAGGTCGCGCTCGACGAGGTGACCAGGAACGCGGGAACCCAGTTCGATCCGCAGCTGGTCGAGGCGCTGCTCAAGCTCATCGAGCGGACCGAGGCCAGGCCTGCGGTCGTCGCCGAGGCAACTCGCTCCCAGCCTCGCCCGCAGGCCGCCCCGGTCGCGAGCCCGGCTTCGACCTGATCGTCGCCGGCGCTCGATGGCATCCGAGTTCTGTTAGATACGCAGGGCCTCGGTCGGGCTCAGCCGCGCCGCCTTCATCGCCGGGTACACGCCCGCGAGCACGCCGATCACGAGGCCCGCGGCGGGCGAGGCGATCAGCGCGTACAGCGGCACGACGAACGGCTCCTTCTGCGCCACCGAGTACACCTCGGTGGCGCCGGCGCCGAGCGCCAAGCCGGCGAGGCCACCGAGGGCCGCCAGCAGGGCCGACTCGGCGAGGAACTGCATGGTGATGTGGCGGCGGGTGGCGCCGAGCGCCCGCCGCAGCCCGATCTCGCCGCGGCGCTCGAGCACCGAGATCACCATGATGTTCGCGATCCCGATCGCGCCGACGAGCAGCGCCACCGCGCCGAGTCCGAGCAGCAGCGTCGTGAACTGTCCCTTGGCGGCGGCGCGGGCCTCGAGCGCGTCCGATGGGCGGCTCACGTCGACGCCGCTGGCGTCCTGGGGGTCGGCCGTCGGCGCGAGCAGATTCGACACCTGGGTGACGTCGTTGACGTTGGCCCGGACGTAGATCTCAGACGGGTTGGGATCGGTCTGGAACATACGCTCGGCCACCGGGAGCGACATGAACACGGTCGTGTCGATCGTCGAGTCGAGTAGCGCCGGATTGAGGATCCCGATCACGTTGAACCACGTGCTGCCGAGATAGACCTCGAGGTGCCCGCCGACCTGCGTGATCTGGAGGATGCTCGCCGCCTGCGCGCCGAGCACGACCTCCGGATAGCGGTCGCTGACCGCGTCGAGGAAGTGCCCGGAGGCCATCGACGTCCCGACCACCGCCGGAAGGTTGTCGCCGGCGGCGTCGACGCCGATGCCGCCCGTCTCCTGCGCCGGCACGAACGGGCTGCGCAGCACGGTCGCCCCGGAGACCTGGTAGACGGCCACGTCGTTGTCGACGTTCTGCATGTGGTTGATCATCGCCACGGACGTGTCCGGGAGGACTTCGTTGGTGCCCTCGAAGTTCTGCCCGGGGGAGACCGTCAGGAGGTTCGTCCCGAGCTTGTCGATCGTTGCCAGCAGGTTGGCCTGGCTCGAAGCGGAGACCCCGACCACGGCGACCATCGCGCCGATGCCGATCGCGATCCCGAGCGCCGACAGCGCCGCCCTCAGCCTCCGCGTTCGCAGCCCCTGGAAGGCGACGCCGAGCAGCTCGCGTGGCGACAGACGCACGGCGTCGAACCGGTCGTGAGTCGGCAGCGTGGCCGTCGAGGCGCTCACGAGCGGTCGTCCCCGACGATCTCGCCATCGCGCATCTGGATCTGGCGACCGAACGACGCGGCGATGTTCTGATCGTGCGTGATCAGGACGAGCGTCGCGCCGTCGGACGCGAGCTGGTGCAGCAGCGTGACGACCTCGGCGCCGGATTTCGAGTCGAGGTTCCCGGTCGGCTCGTCGGCGAGGATGATCGCGGGCCGCTTGGCCAGGGCGCGCGCGATCGCGACGCGCTGGCGCTCGCCTCCCGAGAGCTGCGGCGGCCGGTGAGTGAGGCGATGGCCGAGGCCGACCCGCTCCAGCGCGGCTGTCGCCGCGACTCGCCGTTCGCGGCCCCTTGCGCCGGTGTAGAGCATCCCGGTCGCGACGTTCTCTAGCGCCGTCAACGTGTCCTGGAGGTGGAAGGTCTGGAACACGAAGCCGATCAGGTGCGCGCGCAGTCCCGCGAGCTGTCGATCCGACGCTTTCCCGACATCGCGCCCTGCGACCGTCACTTCGCCGCTGGTCGGGCGCTCGAGCGTGCCGAGGATCGTGAGCATCGTGGTCTTGCCCGATCCGGATGGCCCGATCACCGCAACCTGGTCCCCACTGCCGATCTCCACGCTGACGCCCCGGAGCGCGGTCACGCCACCCGGGTATTCCTTGCCGACGCGGTCGAGCGCCAGCACGCTCATCCCTGGGAGTCGGTCACCTGGAGCCCCGGATAAATGCCCGAGCCGGAAATCTCGACGTCCCCGGCGGCGAACAGGCCGGTTGTGACCGGGATCAGCTGGTGCGGCTCTGCGGCCTCCTGGACCGCGTAGTTCCCGCCGCCGGTCGCCAGCAGCGCGGTCACCGGCACGGACAGCACGTTGTTCGCCCGCTGCTCGACGAAGTTGACGCTGACGGCGGCCTCGTCAAGGCCGGCCGCCCCGGTGTTGTGGCCCTCGAGCGCGACCGTCACCGGGATCGTCGAGGAGGAGCCACTCCCGTTACCGTTTCCGCCGCTCGCGCCGCCACCAGCCCCGCCGTTGCCGTTGCCGTTGCCCGAGCTGCTCGAGCTCTGCGCGACCGAGCTGACTGCGGTGACCTTGCCGTTGACCATGTTGCCGGCGGGAAGCTCGACCATCACGTGCTCACCGACGACCGCCTCGCTCTGCAAGGACGGAGAGAGGTCGACGGTCACGACCAGCTGGGTCGAGGTCGTCTGGAGGATCGCCGTCGTGACACCGCCACCGCTGCCGCTCCCGGATCCCGAGCCCGAGCCCGACCCGGATCCCGAGCCCGACCCGGAGCCGGAGCCCGACCCGGAGCCGGAGCCGGAGCCCGACCCGGAGCCCGACCCCGCGTCGGAGCCCGACCCGGAGCCCGAGCCCGACCCGGTGCCCGAGCCCGAGCCGGAGCCCGAGCCGGTGCCCGAGCCCGAGCCGGAGCCGCCGGCCGAGTGCGCGCCGCCGCCACTCGGGCTGCTGGGCGCCGAGTTGCGGTTCTTCAGCTCCGCGGTCTCGGCCTTGAGCAGCGCGATCAGCGCTGCCAGTTGCTGCTGCTTGGTGACCGCGCCCGACTTGGTCGACTTCTTCTTGCAGTTGGCCTGCTTGTTGGTCTTCGAATGCTCGCCCGTCGTCGCGTTCGAGCTCGCCGGGCACTTCGCGGACTTCGTCGTGGTGTGCGGCGAGGCCTGATGAGGCACCTCGTAGTCGACGAACTCGGGCGTGGCCGGGTCGACCGATGCGCTCGCGCTGGTCCCGCTCGATCCGCCGGTCGATCCGAGCGTCCCGTCGACGGTCGTGACCAGTTGGGCTCCTGGCAGGAACACGATCTGGCCGAGCGACAGGATCCCCGTCTCCGTCTCCCCGAGGGACTCCTGCAGCAGGTCGACCCCCTCGGTCGTTGCCAGCTGCCACACGTCGTCGATCGTGATGTTGGCCGCGTTGAAGCCCAGCCGCACCAGATTGCGGTTCAGCGCCTCGATGTCGGTGCCGTCGCTGTCGGATGGACCGAGGTCCCGATAGGCGGGCGTGGTCCCGTCCATCAGGATGACCGGCTCGCCGTCGACCCTGTACAGCGTCTGGCCGGGCTTGATCTCCTGGCCGACCTGAGGGAGCCAGGTGATCGTCCCGCTCAGGCGGTTGTAGACCGTCTGCGGATTGCTATAGCTGAGTGTCCCGGATTCGGTGTCGGTCTCGACGAGGTTTCGGCGCTCCACGGTGGCCGCGCCCGACGTCTTGTTCTGGGTGCTCGCGGCGCTCGGCGTGGACGTGCCCGCGTTCATCACGACGACGACTACCACCGCGATCGCGAGGACCAGCGCCAGCGCCGCCAGCAGCCGCCCCAGCAACCGGCGGCCGGCGATCCGTTCGAAGCCGGGCGCCTTCATCGCCTAAGCCCCTGGCACACGGCCGCAGTGTGCTCGAACGCCGGGCCGCTGAACGTGATGCCGGCCGCGGTGAGCGTCCCGCTGCCGGGACTCGTGGCAAAGGAAAGTCCGGAACCGCCGGGACCGTTCGTGGGGTCGGGGAAACTCCTGATCCCGTGCGAGTGCATGCACTGGGACAGCAGCAGCGGCGAGTTCGTGTTCGGGTTGGTCGCGGTCGCCGGATTGTAGTTCGCGCTACCGCCGCACGCGGCGAGTCCGAGTGCGCAGCCGAGCACGGCAACCCCCAAGGCCAGCAGTTGCGTACTGTGCATGTCCTAGCTCCCTTTGCTCACCGGATCGTCAGCCGTAGGAGGTTGTACGGAGCCGGGAGTAACAGGGTCGTAACGCTGTTATGTCGCTGTTATGTCGTTTTGGGCATCCTGGGCCGGCAGAGGCCGTGGCGGGGCGCGTCCCGCCCGGCTCTGCCCAAGGAGCGAAATGGCCTGGCGCAGGAGCGAGCGATGAGGGTGCTGGTGGTCGAGGATCATCCGAGGCTCGCCGAGACCGTGGCGACCGTCCTGCGCCGCGAGGGGATCGCCGTCGACGTCGCTTTCGACGGCCGCGAGGCGCTCGGCCGGGTTGCCCTCGCCGACTACGACGTCGTCGTGCTCGATCGGGACCTCCCGGGCGTGCACGGAGATGAGGTCTGCAGATCCATGGTCGCCGACGGGCGCCCGAGCCGCGTGTTGATGCTGACCGCCGCCGGAACGCTCGAGGACCGGGTGGAAGGCCTCGGCATCGGCGCCGACGACTACCTGGCCAAGCCCTTCCACCTCGCTGAGCTGGTCGCTCGGGTCCGGGCGCTGTCGCGGCGCTCGCGCCCGGCGCTGGCTCCGACCCTCGTGCACGGCGACCTGGAGCTCGACTCCGCTCGCCGCCGGGTCATGCGAGCAGGGAAGCCGGTCGCGCTGAGCCCGAAGGAGTTTGCGGTGCTCGAGCTCCTGCTCGGCGCCGATGGCGCGGTCGTCTCGAGCGAGCAGTTGCTCGAGCGGGCCTGGGACGACGCGGTCGATCCGTTCACGAACACGGTCCGGATGACGGTCAGCCGGCTCCGGGCCAAGCTCGGCGACCCGCCGGTGATCGAAACCGTCACACCCGTCGGTTACCGGATCGGCGGTTTACCGTGACTCCGCGCGCGACTCGGTCCGGCCTCGCCGCGCGGATGCCTCACCCGAAGACCACGGTCCGCTGGCGCTTGACGCTGCTCTACGGGGGCCTGTTCCTCGCCTGCGGGGCGGCGCTGCTCGCAATCACCTACACGCTGGTGGATCACGCCACCGTCACCAACGCCCCGTTTCGGACAGTGGGCATCGCTCCGGGCCAGGTGCCGCCGAACGGCCCGCGGTCGAACTTCCTGCATGCCGCCGGACCGCTGCCGAGCGCGACCAGGCGGGCGTTCCCGGCGCAGGTCGAGAAGCTGCTGAAGACGCCCTCGGGCCGCAGCGTGATCTTCACCGTGGGCTCGGTGCAGCGCATCTCGGACCTGCATCAGCTCGTGATCGAGTCGAGCATCGCGCTCGCGATCATGGCGATCATCGCCGGCGCGCTCGGATGGGTCGTGGCCGGACGCGTGCTCGCGCCGCTGCGCATGATGACCGCCGCCACGCAGCAGATGTCCGAGGCCAATCTCCACGAGCGGCTCGCGATGGAGGGGCCGCGCGACGAGCTCCGGCAGCTCGCGGACACGATCGACGGGCTTCTCGGTCGCCTCGATGGCGCGTTCGACGCGCAACGACGGTTCGTCGCCAACGCGTCCCACGAGCTCCGCACGCCGCTGACCACTGCCAGGGCGCTGCTCGAGCTGGTGCTGACCGATCCGCGGGCGACGGTCGAAACGTACCGGGCGACCTGCCGTCAGGTGCTCGAGGAGAGCGAGCATCAGGAGCAGTTGATCGACGCCCTGCTCGCGCTCGCCCACGGTCAGCGCGGAATCGATGCGCGCGAGCCGGTCGACGTCGCGGCGGTCGCCGCCCATGCGGTCGCGGCGCACGAGGAGCTGGCCGGCGCTCTCGGCGTCAACGTCGAGCTCTCGGTCGAGGCCGCGACGATCTCCGGCGACACCCGGCTGATCGAGCGGCTCGTGTCGAACCTCGTGGACAACGCGATCCGCCACAACACGCCCGGCGGAAGCGCGCGGATCGAGGTGCGAGGCGGCGGCGGCGATGTCGAGCTCACGGCGATGAACACGGGGCCGGTCGTGCCGGCCGCCCAGATCGGCCGGCTGCTCCAGCCGTTCCAGCGCCTTGCCGGCGACCGGGTCGGGTACGGCGAAGGCCTCGGCCTCGGCCTCGGCCTCTCGATCGTCGCGGCAATCGCGAACGCTCACGGCGCCGCGCTCGACGTCCGGCCGGGCGCGCACGGCGGACTCGAAATCAGCGTGCGCTTCCCGCGTGCGCGCCCTAGCGACCTCCCGGCTCCATCACCGCGAGATGCGCAAGCCGTCGGACTCGGTGTGGCCGAAAGCTAGGTATCCGCAGGGCAATCCACTCGATTCGCCAGTCGCCTCGGCGGATGATCTAGGCTGCGCGCGTGGCGACAAGCCTCATCATCCAAGTCCCGCGAGACAGCGCGGTGGAGGAGCAGCTGGGCACGCGGCCGCCGGCGACCGATGCCGGCGTCGAGGTCGTGGTCGAGACTGGCCCGACCGACGCCGACGGCAATCTGGAGTCGTTGACCGGAGGCGAGGTCGTGCTGTCCGTGCCCTCGCCTGAGGCGCTCGAGCGCGAGGCCGACGAGGTCCGGCGCGTGATCTCGCGCGCAGGCACCGGCTCGGCGCCGCTCGTGGTCGTGGTCGTGGCCGCCGAGGAGTTGCGCGAGGAGGAGCTCGCGCCGGTCCTCGAGGCGGCCGCGCACACGGCGCGGCCGGTGATCCTCCGGGTCATTCGTGGCGCCTGAGCGGCGGGCTCAGGCGCGTCGTCTCACGCCGGGTCCTCCGACGAGTAGGGGTCGTCCTCTCCGCGGACGTCGCGATAGCGCCGATCGAACAGCTCGAGCACGGCGGTTATGTCCGACGGCCCGTGCAGGACTTAGTGATCGTCGTCGGGCTCGTGCACGACGATGACCGGGCACGACGCGTGCTTTAGGAGAACCTTCGTCGTGCTGCCCTCCAACCTCGCCCGGAGGCCGCTCAGGCCGCGCGACCCCACGACGATCGCCGCGGCCTGGTTGTCCGCGGCCAGGCTCAGGATCGTGTGCGGGACGTCCCGCTCGTCGGGGACGGCGAGCGGTTCCGCCTCGAGCCCGAGTGACCGCGCGAGCTCGGCTCCCTCGACGGCCACGCGCTCGGCCTGCGAGTGGACCTCGCGATCCAAGTTCATCGCAACCGACGGTTCGATCATCGGCGTCGTCATGATCCCGTCCGGGCGCATGTCCGGCACCGCGTAGGCGAGGCCGGGCTCCCACACGGTGACCACGAGCGCACGGCGTGAGCCGAGCAGCCGGGCCGCATCCGTGACCGCGCGGCGTGCCGCGGCTGAGCCGTCAAACGCGATCAGGATCGGCCCGTCGGCAGCGTCCACGTGAGGCAGGATACCGGTCGGCGAGTCGCGTCCCCGGACCGCCCGGCTGCTCGAAGCATCGAGCAGGAATCGAGAAGCGCGGCCAGCGCGTCGCACCTAGCATGGCCGTCGTGGACATAACAATCCACGCGACCTTCCTCCCGCGCGAGGACCCACGACGTCAGGAGCGACCATGACCGGCTCTTCCACCCAAGGGATCAAGACCGTGCTGCATCCGGTGTCTGATCTGGCGACCGCCAAGGCGGTCTACACCGCCCTGCTCGGCGTTCCTCCGCAAGCCGACTCGTCCTACTACGTCGGCTTCGACACCGAGGGCCAGCACATCGGGCTGGTGCCGGGCGGTGGACCACAGGGCATGACCTCGCCGGTGGCCTACTGGCACGTGGCGGACATCGAGGCGAAGCTGGCCGAGGTGACCGCCGCCGGCGCCACTCTGAACGAGCCCGTGCGCGACGTCGGTGGCGGGCGCCTGGTGGCCACCGTCACCGACCCCGATGGCAACGTCCTCGGGTTGCTTCAGGACCCGTGAGTATCGCCACGAGGACGGACGCGGACCCCCGAACGTCATCGCCGTCGGTGCCCGCTGCGTTCGCGTGCGCGCGCCAACTGCACTCTCATCCCGGCTCGGTAGGATCCCGAACCAGACTCTGGCGTGGAGAACCTCGACCCGAAGCCTGCGCCTTATCCCTCGTGACCGTGCAACGAATCAGACCCGGGTCGATCGTGTCGCGGATCTGGACGATCTACCTCGACCAGTCGTGGGTGTTGATCGGCACCGCGCTCGTCCTGTACGCACTTCAGTTCGTCGTGTTCCTCCTGCTCCCCGGAGCAGCAGGCCTGATCCTTCTGATTCTTTTCGGGGCTGTGAGCATCCTCTACCAGGGCATGGTCGTGAAGCTGGTTCATGACGTGCAGGACGGTCGGCGCGATAACTCTGTCGGCGACCTGCTGCGCAGCGTCCAGCCGGTGTTCTGGCCCCTGCTCGGCGTGTCGATTCTCTTCGGGCTTGGCGTTGGCATCGGCTTTGTGCTGCTGATCATCCCGGGGTTGATTCTCATCGTCATCTGGGCGGTCGTCGCGCCCGTGACCGTTCTCGAACGCCCCGGAGTGTTCGCTGCCTTCGGGCGCAGCCGGGAGTTGGTGCGCGGCAACGGCTGGAACGTGTTCGTTGTGGTTGCGCTGGTGTTTCTCGCCGTCGCGGTAATCAGCCTCGCGGCTGGCCTAATTGCCAGCACCCTCGGCCCGCTGGGGCGGGCCTTGGTGCAATGGGCGGTGAACGCCGCGCTTGCGCCCGTCACCGCGCTGAGCGCCTCCGTGCTCTATTTCGCGTTGCTCCCGCATCGCGCCGAGTCGTTCGACGCGCCGTGACGTCGCCCGGTGGGGACGGAGCCGCCGAAGCGTTCCATCGCCTCCAGAGCCGCACCGTCCGGGGCAAGCTGGTGCTCGATCCGGGTTGGGCAACGCCCTGCAGGGGAAACCGACGCCTGCCAGCTCCGCCATGCTTCACGCAGAAGGCGGACGCGAGCCAGTAGACCCAGAAGTGTACGTATCGCCCACGTGTCCGCACCCAATTCCTGGACCGACAGCTACCGCCGGGTCGGGCAGGCTCAGAGGGGATTCCACTTCCGTAGGTTCGCGAGATGCTCCTTCTCGTTCGATGCGCGCTTCTTGCGTGCCGCCCTGTGCGCCTCCTCATCGCGGCGCGCGATCTGCTTCCTGAGCTCTCTCATCGCCGTCTCAGACGTCGATCGTCCAGGGCCCGGGCTACTTGGCTCAACCATAGGCGTGCACTCCTCGCTGTGCTCCCTCGAAGATTGGCCACGGGAGAATGCGAGAGCAAGACACTCGGTAGTGGAGATGCATATCCGAGTGTACGCTCGACCGGCGCAGCTGCGCGAGCCCGCCCCGGAAGAAAGTTCCGCATCCCGGCGATCGGTCTTGACCCGCTACGTCGACGCTTTCCTGGCCGGCGCATGAGCGACACCTGGCGCGAGAACGGCAAGGTTCTCGGGCGACTACGATCGACATCGATGACATCGCGTTCGGGCTACTCTGATCCGAGCCCACAGCGGGACCGCGAAGAACGTCCGGCCCGGCTCCACTCGCTGGTCGCTCGTCGGAACGAGGACGAGTTGCCCACCGGCGTCTGGCGGGTTGTGTGGGCCGACTGGATAAGTGGATAATCGAAGGCGATGACGCTCGTCGAGTCTCAGCAGCGCCTGGCGCTTGAACGGCTGCGGAGTGGGGGCGAGGAGCCCGTGTCGCTCGGGGACTTGCGCGCGGCCGGGGTTGACTTCCCAGCAGCGGTGATCAGCGAACTCGAGCTCACCGGCTACGCGATCGAGCGAGTGCGTGAGAACGGCCGGCTTGTGGGCGTGCGTCTGGGCGAACGCGACGACCCCGGCAGCGCTGTCAGGCGTCGCCACTGGTGGTCGCGGCGGCGATAGGTCGTCGGCCAGAACGCCACACTGCGGCTGGGTGTCCACGCGCGCGACGGGGCAGTTCTCCTCGCGCTACGGGGGCATCGAGGACCTGGTCGTCGCGCTGACCGTCGTGCTGGCGTCCGGCGAGCTGGTGCAGACGCCGATGGTCCCGCGGGCCGCGATCGGCCCAGACCTCAAGGAGCTGTTCACCGGCGCCGAGGGGACCCTGGGCGTCGTCACCGACGTTACGCTCAAGATCTTCCCGTCGCCGGAGCACCGCCGCCTCGAGACGCTCCGCTTCGACAGTGTCGGGCAGGGGGTCACCGCGATGCAGTTGATAATGCGAGCCGGGCTGCGCCCATTCCTGCTCCGCTTCTACGACGTCGACGAAGCGCGCCACGCAATGCAGGACGATCGCCTCGAAGGATGCGCGATGTTCCTGGGGGTCGAGGGGCTACGCGCGGTCGCCGAGGCAGAGTTCGACGCCGCGGGGAGGCGAGAAGATGTCTGACCAGTACGTGCTCGTGATCGACGAGGGAACAACCGGAACCCGGGCCGTGATCGTGGATCGCGAAAGCACGATCAAAGGGCATGAGCCTGCAGTGGATCCTCGAGCACGTCCCCGGCGCGCGAGCGAGAGCCGAAGCCGGCGAGCTGGCCTTCGGAACCATCGACTCGTGGCTCGTGCACCGCCTGACCGACGGCAACGTGCACGCGATCGCCGCCTCGAACGCCTCGGTGACCGGGTCCTACGACCTGCTCGCGGACGGCTGGTACGAGGAGTGGCTGTCGTTCCTGGGGGTTCCGCTCTCGATGTTCCCCGAGGTGCACGACGACTCCGGGGAGTTCGGGATCACGGACGCTGCGGTCCTCGGCGCGAGCATCCCGATCACCGGTGCGATCGCCGACCAGCACGCAGCGCTGTTCGCCCAGGGCTGCGTCGAGCCGGGGACGGTGAAATGCACCCACGGCACCGGCACGTTCCTTGACATGAACATCGGACCCCAGGTGACGGTCTCCGGACACGGTGGCCGCGGTTGACCGCGGGCACATCGTCGCGACCGGGGCCGGGCTGCGCCCACTGATCGGAGCGGAGGGCAGCATGGCGGCCAGCTCCGTCTCGCGCGAGCAGCAGATCGTCAGCAGGCCGCTGTTCTACTGGACCGAGGACGGCGGCTTGTCCGTCGGCGATGACGTCGCCGAGGAGATGGGGCACCTGCTCGGGTGGTCTGCCGAGCAGCAAAGCGAGCAGTTGTCCGCGTACCGCGCGTGGGTAGAAGCGAACCGCTTCGTGGCGGTCGCCGCCTGACCCCCGGGAGCAACTACGCCCCCGGTGCCGCGAGACCGTGCCTGTTCCTGCCGCTGGCCGTCGCGGCCGCGCTCGCGTTCATCACATTTCTCGCTTACCCGCCCGCTGCGCGCCGCGAGGAAGGAGCTTAGGATCGGCTTTACGGGGCCCAGGTGCGGCCTACGTGGGCTCGCCCCACTGCCCGTCGCCGTGGTCGCGCGAGCGCGGATCAGCGGTCGGCGGGTCGCCCTCTGGCCCGAATCCTGCCTGTGTGAGCATCCGCCTCAGATCGACGAGTGTCTGCTCGGCGATCTCCTTGCCGTGCGGCGGCTGCAGCACCTCGGTCTCGGGGCCAAGCGCGACCCTGACCTTGCCGTTGTGCTCCTCGGTCGTCGTGCCGACCGCGTTCAGCAGCGACAGCACTTGTCGCCATTCGATGTTGCCGCTTGACGAGTGGCTGAAGATCTTCTCGATCGTGTCGCGATGATGATCGTTGAGATGGACTGGGGGCATGGGCTGCTGGGGATCACGATAGCCCACCGCGGTCACGTCCACGTCCCCGGATGCGCGAGCGTTGTACACCGCGAGGACCTCAGCTACGCGCGCTCGGTGGCCAGACGGCCGTCGCGCAAGGCGGCGAGATCCACGTTGTCGAGGCTCGTGACCACGATGTCGGCGTGTGCCGCGGCCAGCAGTTCCGCGTCGTCTACACGTGCGATTCCGATCGCCGCCATGTCGCCGGCCTTGGCGGCCTGCACCCCGGCGGCGGCGTCCTCCATCACGATCGAGTCCTCGGGCGCGGCCCCGAGCTCCTGCGCGGCTGCCAGGAACATGTCGGGGTGAGGCTTTCCGTGCGCGAAGTCCCTCCCCGAGACGTTGGCGTCGAAGTAGTCGAGCAGCGTCAGACCCGGTCGCAGCGACGCCGAGATGATCCCGTTCTCCTCGGCGAACGTGTCGAGCCTGATCTTGCTGAGGAACAGCTTGGCGTTCTTGGACGAGGAGGCGGCGGCGGTGCGGATCCCCGCGTCCTTGACGTGGATGATGAAGCGCAGGGCGTCCGGGTACGCGGTGAACTCCCCGGCCTCGATCAGGCGCACAACCATCTGCTGCTTGCGGTCGGCGTATTGGGCGAGGCGATGGTCGTCGTCATCGGGCACGTGGAAGTACTCGAGCGCGGCGCGGGCGCCGTCCATTCGCGGCTTGCCGGACATCTGCTCCTCGTAGACCCGGGACGTGAACGCCTCCGGCGACCAGGTCGTCTGACTGCGGATATCGCTCCACTCGTTCTCCATCAGCTCGCGCAGCGACTCGCGCCACGCCTTCTCGTGGGGCGAGTCGACGAGCACTCCGTCGACGTCGAAGATCGCTCCCTGGAATCGTTTCGGCACGCCTGCTCCTCTCTAGCTAGCTATGGAGTTGCTGCTCGACCTGTCGGTCCGGCTGCAACTCGAAGGTGTAACGGTCCCCGGGGCAGAAATCGCGAACCTGATCTCCGACCCCAACCTTGATCGGCCGGTTGACGCCCTCGGGATGGGCGGCGAGCGTCAGCCGGCCGTCGGTGAGCGTCACCAGGAGCGGGGTCCGCCGGAACTGCATCGAGAACGACAGCCCGCGGATCGGCGCCGGCAGCCTGGGGTCGAACCGCAGGACCCCGTCGCGGACCTGAGTGCCCATGTAGCTGCGCTGGACCAGGTCGAGCGTGCCGGCCATCACGCCCACGTGGATCCCCTCTTTGGTCGTCCCGCCCTGAACGTCGCCGACGTCGCTCTTCAGGGCTATGAGGAAGCGATCCCAGGAGCTCTCGGCGTCCAGCGCCGCGAGGACCCCGGCGTGGGCGACGTAGCTGAGCGTCGAGCCGTGCGAGGTGCGACGGTCGTAGTAAGCGACGTTGTCGCGTGCCGTGTCGGGGCCGTACGCGTAGCCGAGGCGATCGAACAGCCGCTCGAGCTCCTCGGAGGGGAACAGGTAGAACAACATCACGGTGTCCGCCTGCTTAGTGAGCTTATAGCGATTGGGGTCATCGCCCTCGGCGCGCAGGATCCGGTCGAGCCGCTGGATGTTGCCGTACTTGGCGCGATACGCGTCCCAGTCGAGCTCCGTTAGCTGGTCGTAGCCTTCGAACTGGCTGATGATGCCCCCGTCCTGGAAGGGCACGAACATCCGGCGGCTCATGTCCTCCCACGTGCGCAGCTCGTCGTCGCCGAGCCCAAGCCTGTCCCTGAGCGCTTCCGCGCGGCTTCCGGGTAGCAGCGAGAGCACCTCTTGCGCGAGCTCGCACAGCCAGGCCACCATCACATTGGTGTAGGCGTTGTTTCGAAGGCCCCCTTCGGTCGCGCCTGGGTACTTCTCGTGAAACTCGTCCGGGCCCATCACCCCGTGGATCTCGTAGCGGTCGCGATCCGGGTTGAAGTGCGCGATCGACGCCCAGAAGCGCGCGATCTCGAGCATCATCTCCGCGCCATAGTCGCGCAGGAACGCCAGGTCCTGGGTGGCCTGGAAGTAATGCCAGATGTTGTAGAAGATCGCCGCGTTGACGTGGCGCTGGTTGCGGCTGAGATCCGGCTCCCAGCGGCCCGTGAGCGGATTGAGGTGGACTCGTTGCGTCTCTTCCTTGCCCTCACTGCCGCTCTGCCACGGGAACATCGCGCCGCGGAACCCCGCCTCGTGGGCCGCCGCACGCGCTTCGCCCAGGCGCCGGTACCGGTACATCAGGAGGCTCCGAGTGACCTCGGGCATCCGATAGCTGAGAAACGGAAACACATACAGCTCGTCCCAGAAGACATGTCCGCGGTAGGCCTCGCCGTTGAGCCCGCGAGCCGGAACTCCGGCATCGATGTCGGCTGTGTGACGCGAGCAAACCTGCAACAGATGGCAGGTGTGCAGACGCAGCAGCCCCTGCACCTCGTCGTCCGCTTGCACCTGCAGGTCACACACCCGCCAGAGCTCCTCCCAGGCCGACCGATGCCGCGCCAGCTCGGCCTCGAAGTTCCCGCTGCGTCCCGCCGACGTACCGGCCTTGGTCAGCGAGTCGCTGGTCGCCGGGTCCCGAGAGGTGGAGAATACGACCAGCTTCTCCACGCGGACTGGCGCCCCCTCCTGGACCTCGAACGCCAGAACCTGGTGGATGTAGTCCTCGGTCTGGTACAGGCTGCGCTCAACCGTCACCGGGTCGGCGCCTTGGAAGACGCAGGTCCGCGCCGCCTGGCTGATATACATGTTCGACTGTCGGGTCTGGACCTTCAGCGCGATCACCTGAGGCCCGAACGTCCGCGGCGACACCGGATCGAGGTGCCGGCCCTCGAGCTGCTGATAGCGGGCGACGCCGCTGTTGGTCACGCGCCCGTCGAGCGCGCAGACGACCTCGACCCGGCCAGACCAGTTCTCCGCGGTCAGTGTCCACTCGATCGCCGCGAGGTGCACGTCCGCCATGCTGACGAACCGGCGGCTTTGCAGCCTCGTCTCACGTGAGCTGCGATCGCGGAAGCGGAGCTCGCGCACCATCATCGCGTTGCGGATGTCGAGCCAGTGGCGGTAGTCGAGCAGTTCGACGTCGGCAAGTCTGATTGCGTCCTCACCCTCGATCCGCACCTTGACCACGAGCCAGTTGGGAAGGTTGACGAGATCCTCGTTGAGCACGGGCAGTCCGCCGAGGATTGTGGTCTCCCGGTTGTACACCCCGTGCGCATACGTGCCGGGGTAATGCACCCCGTCGGCATCCTCCCACTCGGCGCTGCCGCGAGCGCAAAGATATCCGTTGCCGGTCGAGGTCAACGCCTCGCGAAGCCCCTCTTGATCCGGGTCGAAGCCTTCGTAGTTGAGCGCGAAAGCGTCCATCGCATCTCTCTCCACATCCTGCCGGTTCGCCGCTCGACGGCCGCTCGCAAGCGTCGCAGCGGGCCGCGGCGATGTCAATCGAGTCGACGCGAACAGCCTCGTGTTGGAACGGCCTTGACATCCGTAGCCGTCACCAGTCGGCAGTCGTGATCTCGTTCGCGATCGACTGCTGAGCGCCGCCCGAGCAACCCGCGGGAGCGGGCGGCGAGCGACGAGGTTCGCGGCCGCGGCTAAGCGAGCGTGTCGACGAGCGATCCGGCCGACCCGGTGCTCGGTAGCGAGCCGCTCGTCGATGCCGAGGAGCCGGGGTTCTGGAGGGCTGACAACAGCGAATCAGTGCTCGACGAGGACGCGCTGCTGGCTTGGAGGGCTGATAGGAGCGGATTGGTGCTCGCCGAGGAAGAGTTAGCACTCTCGAGCGCGCCCAGAAGCGTGGCGGCCGAGGACTGGCTGGCTGCCCCCGCGCCGCCACCGCCGTGGTGGTGGTGATGGCCGCCGGCGCCGGGCGTGCGGTTGGCGATATTGGTCGCGATCTGCTGCAGTTGGCTGCCTGAGGCCGTGGAGCCGTTCTGCGTCAGCGCCGTCGAGATGGTCTGCACGAGCGTCTGCGGGGAAACTCCCTGGCTCTGCGCGATCGAGTTCAGGCTCGAGCCCGACTGCAGCTGCTGCTGCAGGGCGCTGGTGCTCATCCCAAGGCTGCCCGAAACGGCGCTGAGCATGTTCTGCCAGGAGCTGCTCTGGCTGGACGAGGTCTGCTGCAGCGCCGAGCTGGCGCTGCTGCTGTCGATGGCACTGACTGACATGTGGTCTCCAGACCTTAGAAAAACGGATGGTCTGTCGTGTAATCGGCCAACAGCGGCGCAACGTTGACGCTCAAACCTAAGAAGTTGCTAAGGGCCGGCCTCGGTCAGCCGGCTCTCGACCTCCGTCTCGAGATGAGCGCCGCCCCGCGGGACGAGGCGCGAGCCAGGGCCTCCCGCCGACTGACGCCCGTCCGAACCGCGCGGCGCCAACCGGCGTCCCGCACGGTTGCCGGACCCGAACGGCGACTCGGCGCGGGCGCCGACGCTACCGAACGGTGCGTCTGCGCGGCTACATCAACTTGGTCCGCCAGTAGTGCGCTTCGCCGTCGCGGAAGCCATGCCCGTTGTTAGGGCGCCCGTCGGCCCGCGAATGAGCGCGGATGTACGCGGCGAGATAGGGAAACACAAGCCAGCCCCAAACCCCCGCGAGAAGGTACGCCAACGCGCCGGAAAGCGAGATCAGCGCGACTGTCCCGAGCAAGCCCGCCGGGAGCAACCAGGGCAGCATCCACGTGCACGGATTCCCTCGCTCGGCCCGCGCGGCAAGCCCGCCGCGAAACTGGCCTCTCCCTGACCCAGCAGGGCTCATAGGTTGATCATCCCACCGAACTCGGGCTGAGCCAAGGGCCGCCTCGCGTATTGGCTCGACCGTGGTCGCCTCACCCGCACTGTGGCTTAGTCGCCGCATCGGCGGCGCTATAGTGGAAGCCGCTTGGCACTCTTCTATTGAGAGTGCCAGCTTTCCTCAACCGAGCCCCTACTGGAGGCGGCATTCCATGAAGCTTAAGCCCCTCGGCGATCGCCTGATCGTGCGCGCGATCGAGGAGGAAGAGACCACCGCGGGTGGCATCCTCCTGCCCGACACGGCCAAGGAGAAGCCCCAGAAGGGCACGGTGCTGGCCGTCGGCGACGGCAAGATCAGCGAGGACACCGGCAAGCGCATCCCGGTTGACGTCTCCGAGGGCGACGAGGTCCTCTACAGCAAATACGGCGGCACAGAGATCAAGGTCGACGGTGAGGACTTGCTGGTCCTGCGCGAGTCCGACGTGCTCGCCAAGGTCCAGCCCTAAGGAGATCACGGACATATGGCTCACAAGGAACTGAAGTACGCCGAGGACGCGCGCAAGGCGCTCGAGGGCGGCGTCGACACGGTCGCCAACGCCGTCAAGGTGACGCTCGGCCCCAAGGGCCGCTACGTCGTTCTGGACAAGAAGTACGGCGCGCCGACGATCACCAACGATGGGGTGACGATCGCACGTGAGATCGAGGTCGAGGACGTCTTCCAGAACCAGGGCGCACAGCTCGTGCGCGAGGTCGCGACCGCGACCAACGACGTGGCCGGCGACGGCACCACGACCGCGACCGTCCTCGCCCAGGCGATCGTGCACGCGGGCATGAAGAACGTGTCAGCCGGCGCCAACCCGCTCGCACTCAAGCGGGGCATCGAGGTCGCCGTAGAGCAGGTCGTCGCCGACATCAAGGCTCAGGCCAAGGAGATCTCGGGCAAGGACCAGATCGCCCGCGTCGCCTCGATCTCGGCCGCTGATGACGAGATCGGCGATGTGATCGCCGACGCGATCGAGAAGGTCGGCAAGGACGGCGTGGTCAACGTCGAGGAGGGCCAGACGTTCGGCATGGACCTCGAGTTCACCGAGGGGATGCAGTTCGACAAGGGCTACATCTCGCCGTACATGGTCACCGACCCGGACCGGATGGAGGCGACCCTCGAGGACCCGTACATCCTGGTCGCCAACCAGAAGATCGGTTCGATCCGCGATCTGCTCCCCGTGCTCGAGCAGACCGTCCAGTCGGGCAAGCCGCTGCTGATCATCGCCGAGGACGTCGAGGGCGAGGCGCTCGCGACGCTCGTGGTCAACAAGCTCCGCGGCACGTTCACCGGTCTCGCGGTCAAGGCTCCGGGATTCGGCGATCGCCGTAAGCGGATGCTCGAGGACATCGCGATCCTCACCGGCGGCGAGGTGATCACCGAGGAGATGGGCCTCAAGCTCGAGAACACGGAGCTCTCGCAGCTCGGCCACGCGCGCCGCGTCGTGATCGCCAAGGACACCACGACGATCGTCGATGGCGCCGGTTCGCCCGAGGCGATCAAGGGTCGGATCAACCAGATCAAGACCGAGATCGAGAACACCGATTCGGACTTCGACAAGGAGAAGCTCCAGGAGCGCCTCGCGAAGCTGTCGGGCGGTGTCGCGGTGGTCAAGGTCGGCGCGGCGACCGAGACCGAGATGAAGGAGAAGAAGCATCGCGTCGAGGACGCGCTGCAGGCCACTCGGGCGGCGCTCGAGGAGGGCATCGTCCCCGGCGGCGGCATCGCGCTGCTGCACGCGGCGAAGGCCATCCGTCTCGACGGGTTCGAGGAGGAGGACGAAAAGACCGGCGCGAAGATCGTGCTCCGCGCGCTCGAAGAGCCGCTTCGCCAGATCGCGCACAACGCGGGACTCGAGGGCTCCGTCATCGTCAACGACGTGCGCAAGGCCAAGAACGGCCAGGGATTGAACGCCATCACCGGCGAGATCGTCGACCTGGTCAAGGAGGGCATCATCGACCCGGCGATGGTCACGCGCTCGGCGCTCCAGAACGCAGCGTCGATCGCCAAGAACATCCTCACGACCGAGGCGATCGTCGCCGAGATCCCAGACAAAGAGTCCGGTGGCGGCATGCCCGACATGAGCGGGATGATGTAACCCGAGCCGCTGGCCCACGCACGGACCGTTCGCGACGGGGGGACCCCGAGCCTTCAGTGCCCGGCGGGCCGGCGGTCGCCGGGCGGTCGGGGCGAGGAGGGGTCAGCGGCGGGCGAGTCGCCGTCCGCTCTCGCTGTTGGGCGGGGTGTAGTTGAGCTCGAAGTGGTGGTAGAGCGCCGACTCGTCGGCCTGGGAGAGCTCCTCGCCGTGCTGCTCGATGTTCGGCGCGGACCTGATCTGCTCCTTGGTCACCGCGACCTGGAGGTCATCGGGCCCTACCGTGATCCCGCCCAGCGGCACAAAGGTCAGGTGGCGGCTGATGAAGCCCTCCTTGACGGTGGCGAACTGCGGCTCGTCGTTCTCGACATCGACGTAGACGTCGTGCAGCTTGCCGATCCTCTCGCCGTCACGATCGATGAGCGTCTTGCCGTGCCACTCGGCGACATTCCAACTGGCGCCCTGCTGGTGCTCGGTCATCGCCAAAGCCTCCTCGTCTTCCTCTGTGTCTCGCAGCCATCAATCTTAGAACCGCGTGCGCCGATCGCTGGCGCCCCCGATCCCGATCGGGTCGAGCAACGACGGGAACGCGGTCAGCTCGTCGAACACCTCCACCGCGGTCCCGCACTGCGGGAACGGCGGACCGAGAGCACCTCACCGTGCTCGTCCACGCGCACAATTCGCTGCTCCGTCGCAACCGGATGCACGATCCGGAAACGGAGCGACACGGGGTTGAAGGCGGCATGGTCTGCTACGGGGCATGGCGCTACGCGAGTCCAGGCGGCGCAGGCGAAGCATCCGTCGAGCCGCTCCGGGCGCCGTGCGTTTTGGTCGCGCCTACAGTCGGCTGTGATGCTGGGATGGGGATTGGCGTCTTTATGGGCCCCAGGTTCGGGCGTGCAACCTGCTGTGACCCGTCGAGCGTCTTCGAGCCTTGAGACGGCCGTGTCCGAGAAGTCGCTGCCGGCCGATGCAGCCATTGTGACGGGAGGTCGGGCGTGACGCGGGTCGAGCCCATGCCGTACTTCCACGCTGTCGCGGTCGATTACGATGGAACGCTTGCCGAAGGTCAGGTCGCGCCCGACACGCTGGCGGCGCTGGCCGAGGCGCGCGGGCGGGGGATCCGAGTAATCCTCGTCACCGGACGGATCATGGACGAGCTCCGAGTCGTATTTGCTGACGTGGAGGATCACGTCGACGCGGTTGTGGCTGAGAACGGTGCGGTGATGATTGGTCCGTTGGGGGTCCGGAGGCTGGCCGCTCCGGTCGATCGGGCGGTTAGCGAGGGATTGAGCGCCCGCGGTGTGGCGCATCGCAACGGACAGGTGCTGATTGCCTGTGCGGCGGCGGACGAGGTGGCGGCCTTGGAGGTGAGCCGTGGGTTGGGTTTGGCCTACCGGCTGGTGCGCAACCGGGGCGAGCTGATGATCCTTCCGGGCGGCGTGACCAAGGGCAGCGGGCTGCTCGAGGCGCTCGGCGATCTGGGGCTCTCACCCCATAACACGATCGGCGTCGGCGACGCTGAGAACGATCTCAGTCTGCTGGATGCCTGCGAGATCGGCGTCGCAGTCGCCAATGCGGTCGACGTCATCCGCGCCAGCGCGGACGTCAGGCTGGAGCTGCCCGACGGGCAAGGCGTGGCGGAGCTGCTCAGGGGACCAGTCCTGCGCGGGCGCGCTCACGTCCATCCCCGCCGTTGGCAGCTGACCCTCGGGACCGGCGAGGATGGCAAGCCGGTGACCCTCCCCGCCTCCCAACTCAACGTGCTGGTGTCAGGCGCCACCGGGGCGGGGAAGTCCTACGTGGCCGGACTGATGTGCGAGCAGCTCGTCGCCCTGGGTTACTCCGTGGTGGTGTCTGACCCCGAGGGCGACCACGTCGGACTGAGTGAGCTCCGCAACGTGCTAGTGATGGGTGGGCGCGAGCACCGGTTCGCCGACCCTGCCGAAGTCGTGCCCTTGCTGCGCTACGCAACCGTCGTGGTCGACCTATCGCACCTTGACCAGGCCGACCGAGTGGACTGGTCAGCAGGCCTCGCCAGCGAGGTTGAAGCCGAGCGAACCCAAACCGGACGCCCGCAGTGGGTCGTCATCGACGAGGCCCACGAGCCCGTCGGCCGTGAGGGCGCCGCGCTGAGCGCGTTCGACCCGAGACCCACATCTCAGCCCATAGCCCCCCCGCGGTCGTCGAAAAAGCCCGCCTTGCACTCATCGCCGTCCTGCAGGCCCGACACGCCTCCTGAGAACGACAACACCGCGAGCCAGGGGCTGTGACGTGTCGCTTCTGCCCCTGAGGGAAAGTCCACTGCAACGGCCTTCCCGACTCCGTCCGCGGCCCCGGGGCTTCCGTATGGCGCAGCGCTAGGGGAGAAGCGGCACGCCGGCCGCGAGGACCAGCACTGAGCTGCGGGCGCTGCTCAGCTCGTTGCGGACGTCACCGCCGATCACGACGTGGCCGGTCGGTGCGCCCGGCTGCGAGCCGACGACGATCAGGTCCACCGGCTCGGTGCGTGACTCGTGAAGCGTTGCCCCGAGTTTCGCGGCCAGCGCGCCCGCGGTCTCGCGGGCGACATCGTTCGTCGGGCCCGCGAGAGGCACGGCGATGGATCTGATCGCGCTGTCGAGCTGCGTCCGCAGACCGGCGGCGGCGATGGCAACCGCCACCGAGCCACCGTCGAGGAGGTGCTGAGCGGACGTGCCGGGCTCGACGTGACCGGGTGTGGTCCGGTAGTCCGAGCCGAACACGACCACCGACGCTCCCTCACGCTCGGCCAGCTGCCCCAAGCCGGCTCCTGTCGAGGCACCGATGACGACATGGCGGGCGATTTCGGGATCGCCCAACGTAGCGGCGCCTCGCTCCAGGCGTTGGTCGGCGTCATGCTGGGCCACCTCTTCCCGGCGCGGGTCAAACTCACGGGAATGGCGCACATATGCTAGCGCCAACGGGAACCCGGCCCGCGCCAGCATCTTGCCCAGCGCAAGCGCGTCGTCATCGTTCGGAGTTCCGTCGTAAGAGATGATCACGTTGGCGTCCACAGGTCAAAGAACCTTTCGCGACTCAGTATCGCGCAGGCAGCGAGCACCGGCTGGCAGACAACCGTACTCGGAATCGATGATGCGCGTTGGGTTGGCCGTGATGGGTCGACATTCAGCGGCCAGGAGGGACGGACCCGGACGGACGTCTTTGGATCCAGAGTGGCCGGGCTGAGCATCGAGGACGATCACCTCGTCGCGCGGGCTCTCGCTCGTCGGGCGGTCCGACGCGAGTCGGGGCCGTGTCAGTGAACGTGACGAGCGGGACGGTTGCCCGGTCGCCCACGAGCGTACCCCGCACCCGACCTAGGGCAGGGGCAACCAAGGGTGGTGGCCGAATCGGCTCAACCTGAAGATACTCGCCAAGAATCCGGCCGTGGCCAATCCGCTCGGTGGGGTCCGCTCTATCGGCGCACTGGCACCGGGGACGCGATGCCGGGTCACGATCAACGATGATGGGGGTAGTCGGTGTCATGCGGAGCAAACCGCGCGGTAGCCTTGAAGCGATGCCGACGCTCGTCAAGGATCCTGTCCCCGCCGAGTTCGAGGAGCTGCTCAAGCGGCGACGCCGGCTCGGCCAGGACCTGTTCGACGAGGTGTGGGACGGTGTGCTGCACGTGAATCCTGCACCGCACAGCCGCCACGGCAAGGTGGACGCGCAGCTTGCGGCACTGCTGTACGAGCCGGCGCGCGAGGCAGGTCTGGTCCAGAGCGGTCCAATCAATCTCGGCGAGCGCGGCGACTACCGGGTTCCCGACCGAGCGCTGTTTCGCCCGGGGCCCGACGACGTGTATTTGCCGACCGCGGCGCTCGTGCTCGAGATCGTCTCCCCGGGTGACGACACCTGGCAGAAGCTCGAGTTCTACGCCGCTCACGGCGTGGACGAGTTACTGATCGTGGACCCGGAGCAGCGCAGAGTCGACTGGTTAGTACTGCGGCCCGACGGCCAGTACTGCTCCGTTGAGCGAAGCACGCTGATCTCGCTCGGACCGGACGAGCTGGCCGAGCGGATCGACTGGCCGGAGTAGTTCGCATACCGGGCCTCCTCGGGCTCGATCGTGCTTTCGGCGTGGATGTCCTCGTCGAGGCCGAGTTGTAACTCGGCCTCGACGCCATATCACATTCAGCGGACAGATCGCGGGTCGACCGGCCGCGAACCCCGAATGATGTGACAGCCAAGTCGGCGATCCGGGACCGTCGCTCTGCGGATAGGCGGGCGCCGGACACCGCGTTACCGAGATCGTCCGGGGAGTGCGGGCCTCCCGCGGTGTCGTCACGGGATGGAGCCAGTCGGCCGGGTCAGGATCACGCCGCCGGCAGTATCCAGACGACAACGGCGACGTAATGCGCGGCAGCCGCGGCGATCACTAGGGCATGGAAGATCTCGTGGAACCCGAACGTACGTGGCCACGGGTCGGGATGCTGCCTCGCGTAGATGATCGCGCCGATCGAGTAGAGCACGCCGCCGGCGCCGAGCAGAACGAGTGGCGCCGGTTGCAGCTCGCCGAGCAGCTGGGGGATCGCGATCACCGCGACCCAGCCGAGGGCCAGGTAGCTGCCGGCGATCACGGCTCGCGGCGCCTCGATCCATCCCAGGGAGAACGCGACGCCCGTCGCGGCGCCCATCCACGCGACGCTGAGGAGCACCCACACGAGCGGCCCGTGCAGCACGATCAGCGCGATCGGCGTGTAGCTCGCCGCGATGAACACGAAAATCGTGCTGTGGTCGATCCGCTGCAGAACCGGTTTCAAGCGCGCCTGACCGGGCCAGCGGTGATACAGAGCGCTACCACCGAACAGCGCGATCAAACCCGCGCCGTAAATTACGGCTGCGACGGTTGCGCGGCCGGGGGACGCAAGCAGGATGAGGACCGCCGCTGCGCCAACCGACAGCAAGAACGCAAACGCGTGTGAGATGCCGCGCAGCCGCGGCACGAGCGGCTCCGCGGTCTCGCTCACAGTCACCTGCCGCTCCGTGCGCGCGACCCCGCTGGCATGCCCTTGGTCGGAATGCTCATCTTCCCGCGGTCGCCTGGTCAAGTCCTCGCGGGTCAGAGCCAACGCTCCCGCCCTCGTTGATCCAGCGGTCAGTATTGGGTCGGATTCGCGCCTGGGGCCCGGCATGCTCGACCGTGACGGAGATCGAGGGCTCAGGCGCCTCGCGGGCGGGCGCCCACGCACCCTCGCGAACCATCCCTGCTGTCGCTTGGGTGACGGCAGGCACCCATTCGGAGCCCCAGTGCCAGCACGTATCTTCCCGGCGTGCCATCGGCGCCTCCCAAGAACGGCACAGGCGTGGAAGATGTCGATCACGCATAACTCAGCGCTCCTTCGTGGCTACCGCGCAGAGCAATGTCGCACGCGACCGGCCCACGTGACCAAGCTACCTCAAGGGTCCGAGCCGGCCATCGGCCCGAACCACGAGACTGCGCCCGTAGTCATCCGCACTCCGGTGCAAACAGCCATGCGAGGCAGAGGTGTACCGCCGAAGCGGTCATCGGATCAGTGGTTTGCCGCACGGTGGACCGTTCTGATCGCCGATGCTCGGCACCTCGCACGGGGCTAGCTTGTCCGGCAATGTCGTTGCTGTCGTTCAGATCGTCGTGGCGTGGCCGCGGCGGTGCTCGAGAATTGCCTGACGCTCGAGCTGGGCCCTACGCTGCGGCGGATCTGTGGGAGATGGGTGCGCTGGTGGGGACGATCGCTGCAACGATTCTCGCGGAAGCTGACGAGCTGGGAGCAAGCGCGATCGTGCTCGGCTCGCGTGGGCTGACCGGGATCAAGTCGCTGCTGCTCGGTAGCGTCTCCCACGCCGTTCTCCAGCACGCCGACCGGCCCGTGATCGTCGTCCCGTCCCCTGAAGTGGCGCACGAGCGTGCGGCCCACCGGCGCTGAGCAAGTCTCCCCTCGCGGGATCCTCACCACGGCGCTTGCGCCCGAGCATTACCTTGCCAACGCGAGATCCGGGGATGCCAGCGAGACCGGCGGGAAGCGATGAGCGCGGCGTCCTCTGGACTGCTGGAGGAGGCGCCCGTCCTCGATCTCGGCCATCGTCGTGTGCTGATCATCATCGGTGCGTTGCTGATGGGGATGTTCCTGGCAGCTCTGGATCAGACGATCGTCTCGACCGCGCTGCCAACCATCGTCGCCGACCTGCACGGCGCGTCGCACCTCGCCTGGGTCGTCGTTGCCTACCTGCTCGCCGCGACCGTCTCTACACCACTCTGGGGCAAGCTCGGCGACCAGTACGGACGCAAGTCGTTCTTCCAAGCGGCGATCGTCATCTTCCTGTGCGGCTCGGCCCTCTCCGGGCTCAGCCGCACGATGACCGAGCTGATCGCTTTCCGGGCCATTCAGGGGCTCGGCGGTGGCGGCTTGATCGTCGGTGCGCAGGCGATCGTCGGAGACATCGTGTCCCCTCGCGAGCGCGGTCGCTACCAAGGGCTGTTCGGGGCAGTGTTCGGGTTGGCGAGCGTCATCGGACCGCTGCTCGGCGGCGTGTTCGTCGACCAGCTCTCGTGGCACTGGATCTTCTACATCAACATTCCGATTGGCGCCGTCGCGCTCGCGGTCGTGGCAATCCAGGTTCCGGGCAACCTGCGACGCGTCCACCACGTGATCGACTATCTCGGAGCCGCTGTGCTCGTGTTGTCGGTGAGCTTCCTCGTGCTCTTCACGAGCTTGGGTGGCACGACATATCCCTGGGGCTCGCCAACTATCGTCGGGTTCGGGGTCGCCGGCGCGGTACTTCTCGTCGTCTTCGTATTCGTTGAGCGACGGGCCACCGAGCCGGTGCTGCCGCTGCACCTGTTCTCCAACCGTGGGTTCTCGGTCACAAGCGTGGTCGGGTTCATCGTGGGCTTTGCGATGTTCGGTGCGATCGTGTACCTGCCGGTGTTCTTCCAGATCGTGCACGGCGAGCCGCCAACGATCTCCGGCCTGCGGCTGTTGCCGCTCCTGGTTGGCCTCATCATCTGCTCCACTGGTTCAGGGATCACCATCAGCCGGACCGGCCGCTACCGGGCGTTTCCGATTGTCGGCACCGCGCTCATGACCGTCGGGCTCGCGCTCCTTTCGCAGGTGGGGATCGGGACGAGCTTGCTCGTCACGGCGCTGTACATGTTCGTGCTCGGCGTGGGTCTCGGCTGCGTGATGCAGGTGCTCGTGCTGATCGTGCAGAACGCCGTTCCATACCCGGAGCTCGGAGTCGCCACCTCAGGCGCGACCTTCTTTCGGTCGATCGGGGGATGTTTCGGCACGGCGATCTTCGGTGCGATCTTCTCCAACGTGCTCGTCGGCAACTTGGTCAGGCACCTCGGCAACGCGCGGCTGCCAACCGGGCTATCGAGCTCGGGCGTCACGCCGGCCATCCTGGACAGACTTCCGCAGGCCGTCCATCACGGAATTGCCGCCGCCTACGCGGAGTCGATCCAAACCGTGTTCCTGATCGCCGCGCCAATCGGCGTCATCGCGTTCCTCGCAGCCTGGTTCATACCCCAGGTGGAGCTCCGGCGAGGAGTCGGCGCGGCTCCCGAACGCCCATCGGACACCTCATCACCGTCCGATCTGGCGGAGCGTGAATCGTCTGGCTCAGACCGGAACGGCGCGGCGAAGGCGAAGCTACCCGGCAGCGTGCCCGCCCGCCGCCCTGCATAGCACGACGTGCACAACGACCGAAAGCGCCAGGACCAGCGGCAACGCCCGGTCACGCCCGCAGGCGCGAGGCCGGCTGCCGCCAGCTCGGCGATCGTCGTCCGTAAGCAGCGGTCGCGCGCGGAGCAGACCGGCGCGCAAAATCGGCGGCTCATACGTACGCGTCCAGGTGCCCACGAACCTGAGCGCCCTCGACCGTGCCAAGTGGATGCGCTGGTGACGGCGGCCGCTCCGCCGTTCTTCGTCTGGCATACGGCGGAGGATCCGTACGTCCCCGTTGAGCACAGCTACCGCCCTGCGGCGGCGCTCGCAGCCGACGACGTGCCGCACGCGCTGCACGTCTTCTCGCAGGGGCCGCACAGCGGCCTACCCGATCGACATCCGCTCGGCTCCCAGGTACACCCGGGCCGCCCACGACTCCGGGTCGGCGGCGAAATGCCGCTGCAGCGCGCCGCCGTCGAGCGCGTCGTCGATTCCGGCCATGATCATCGACTGGTCGAGCACCAGCCGGCGATGGCCGATCTCTCCGGTGACCGGGTTGGTACTGCGGTGTGTTCGGCGCGTCCAGGTACTTCGAGGTGTACTTGTTGGTCGCGCTGTACGGACGGCCGGTCGGGAGCTCGTTGTACGAGATCGGGATCTGGCCGACGTTGGCCGGGAACGACATCGTCAGCTTGCCGCTCGGGTCGACCTTGCCGAACAGGAGGTCCGCGACCGCGTTGCCGCCCTCGGTGCCGGGATACCACGACTCGAGCAGGCCGGGCGCGTTATCCGCGAGCCACGGGATCGTGAGTGGGCGGCCGTTCATCAGCACGACCACGTACGGCTTGCCGGTGGCGGCGATCTGCTGGACGAGCTGGAGCTGGTTCCCCGGCAGGCCCAGCATCGTCCGCGACGACGCCTCGCCCGTATCCGAGGACGGCTCGCCGACGACTACCACGGTCACATCGGCGGCCTGGGCGTCGGCCACCGCCGCGCCGAACCCGCTGGTGTCGGTACACGTCGTATCGCACCCCTGGGCGTAGGTGACGGACGCGTTCGGCGCCGCAGCCTGGATCCCGCCGAGGACCGAGACGATGGCGTCCTTCGTCTTGAGGTCCGCCGGGGTGAGGTCGTAACCGATCGGAACGTCGGGCCCGAGCTGGTCGCTCGGGTCGTCGGCCAGCGGGCCGACCACCGCGACCTTGCTCGTGCTGGTGCTGAGCGGGAGCGCGTGGTTGTTGTTGTTCAGCAGGACCATCGACTCGTCGGCCATCGTGCGCGCTGCGGCCAGATGCGCCGGCGTCAGCTCCGAGGAGCTGAACGGGGTCTGGTTGCCCGGGAACGGGTTCGAGAACATCCCGGCCAGGTACTTCAGCGTGAGTACGTGTCGGACCGCGTCGTTCAGGCGCACCATCGTGATCTTGCCCGAGCTGAGCAGCGCCGGACCGTAGGTGGCGTACGTGGAGTTGACCGGAGTAGCGGTCAGCGTGACCGCCATCTCGATGTTGACCCCGGCGGTCAGCGCGAGCTGGGCCGCCTGGGCGCCGTTGGCCGCGTACCCGAAGTCCTCGAGCTCCTGGGTGGCCTGGTAGTCGCTGATCGTCGTCCCGGTGAAGCCCCACTCGTCGCGCAGGATCGTCGTCAGCGTGAACGGGTTGGCCGTGTTCGGGACCCCGTTCAGCCGGAGCCCAACTCGTTCAAGGCCGCGAACGAGTCTTCGGGCAGGCCAACCGGAGCGCGCGTTGACGCCACACCGTCTGTCGCGGGACTCGGTGAGGAAATGGACACGCTCAGCTCCTAACGGTTGCGTTCGGCGGTGACCGCTATGGGTCCACACGCCAAGCCGGCCGAGAGCTAGAGCCGCAAATCATCGCCCGCCGAGGCTTAGGGCAAAGCGAGCATCCGCCATACACCCGGACGCAAGGCGGCTCGCTCGTCGCCGCGGCACGGATCCGCGCCGTTTCGCTGAAAGAGGTCTCGTCTGTGTCGAAGGCGGCGGGATGTGCGGCCGACGGCGTGTTAGCGTCTACGGGCGCGGAGGTGCGGCGGGCTCGAGTTTGCGCACGTACGGGCCGAGCTCTTCGGCGACGATCTTGTCCTCGGGCGGCCATGGCGGCCGCTCGTAGACCTCGGACTGCCATCCGAGGCCTGCGATCACCTGCGCGGCCACGTATAGCGGACGCTCGCCGGTCAGCAGCGTTCCCCGGATCACTGGATGCAGAGCGGGAGGTCGGTCGCCGAGGCCAGCGAGGTGCGCGATGCCAGCGGCCGCAGTGTCAGCTTGCTGGGCACCAATTCCGCCCTGCTTGACAGGGAAATCCGTGGCGTCCCCCGCAGCGAACACCCGACCATCCGTGGAGCACACCGCGCACCACTCGTCGATCGGCACAAACCAGCGCGCCCCCGCGGGAATACCCCGGATCGCGCGGCCGGTGATCTTCGGCAACGTCACGATCCGCTCGGCCTCCACCTGCATCCCATCTAGCCTGACCACGCCGGGGGCTGGCACTCGGGCGAAGACCCCAGTGTGGAGTGTGATCCCGGCCTTCTGAAGGAGACGCACGACCACGTCGCCCCCTGCTTGACCGAAGGCCTTGAGCGGCCTGCCCTCGGACGTGATGAATGTGATTTGCGGCTTCAGGTTCATGCTTCGCGCGCGCGCTGCGGTCATCAGTGCTAGCTCATAGAGCGGTAGCGGCCACACCCATTCGTGCGGGAGCACGAACGCCAGGCTGTTGACGAAACCCATCTCGACGTCCCGTACCATTCCGCGAAAGGTCGCGCCCGCGTCGCGGTCGGTGAACATGCAAGCGTGCTCATACGGTGAGGATTCCCGCGCCCCGATCGCCAGCAGCAGCGCGTCGTAGCGCAGCGTCGCGCCATCCTCGGTGTGCACCGCCCGGCTCGCATGATCGACCGACGACAGGCCGTCCCGCACCCACCGAGCACCGACGTCCGCAGTAATCCGTTCGAGCGGATAGCGCCGCACACCAGACGACGCAAATGGCTCTAGCACGGCCAGCGGGCGGTACACCAAATCCGGATCGGGACTAACCAGGGTCAAACGCATGCGGTCGCCGCCCAGCCGCCGCAAACGAAGCAACGCCTCGACGCCAGCGACGCCGCCCCCGCACACCACAACCTCGAAACACCCGATCCGAATCACCCTCGTAGCGCGAGCCTGAACTGTTCCCCGCGCCGCAACACCAGCCGCGGCCACGGACTGGTACACACTACGCTCAACCCGCAGGAAATCACTGCTCGACTATCGAGCACCGGGGTCGGCGCCCGCTCTACCCCGGAGGTCTCCGTCGCGCTCTACCGCAACGCTCAACGCGACCCCACCCACCCCAGGGTGGATGGGACGGCCCTGAACAGGGACCAGGACCGAGTACCCCAGCAGCCCACAACCGCCAGCTTCAGGGGTGATGCCGTGTCTCGGGGCTTCTAACACCGGGTCGTCTCCTACGCCTTTGTGCCTCGCTACCGCACCCGGCCCGCTGGCGGCGGAGCCACCGCCGGCCCTGGTTGTCGCGCATTGCGGGCGGTCGCCGTGGACGGGCGATGGGCGCGGCCGGCCGCGGGAGCAGGTGGCTGAGGCGGGCCGGCTCGTACCGCCCATGGTTCTCAGTGGCGGGACCCGGCTCGTGGTGGTCGGCGCGCTGGTTCGGTCTCATCTCTTTGGGGTGATGACGGCGGCATGTCCGCACGGGAGGCTGGCTCAGTAGGCGATTGAAAGGCGAGAGATGACAGACCCTTCACTGGACGAGCTTGGCCCCGTCGACTACGTCGTGGTGGAGTTCCCGGCGGGTGCCGGCAACTTCACGGGCGAGATGACGGCAGAGCTGCTCAAACTGGTCGACGCCGGGACCATCCGCGTGATTGACGCGCTGATACTCACCAAGAACGAGGACGGCACAGTCGAGGCGACGGAGCTTTCCGACGTCGCCGAGCTCGGAGAGCTACAAGCAATCGAGGCACAGCTGGCGGAGCTGCTGGCCGACGAAGATGTCGAGCACCTCGCCGCCGCGATGGAGCCGGGAAGCACCGCCGGTGTGCTGATCTGGGAGAACCTGTGGGCAGCGCCATTCGCGTCAGCCGCGCGACGCTCGGGGGGCCAGCTGATCGCCAACGGACGGATTCCTATTCAGGCGATCATCGCCTCGATCGAGGCTGACGAAGCCCTCACGACCCAAGGAGGCTGAGATGCCCCTCAGACCAGCCCGCGTAGGAAGAGTGGGCGTCATCCGCGCGCCTGTGGCCAAGACCGCAGTTGTGGCCCGGGCGGTCACGCCCGGCCCCGCCCCGGTCGCGAAGACCGCGGTCGTGGCTGCGGCCGTCACACCCGGACGACGACGCCGGCGCATCTGAACCTCGAGTTCGCTGATACCGGCTCGCTGCCAGCTGAGCCCGGTTGCCGGCGCATCTGGAGTTGTCCGCGGGGCCCGACAGGCACGTCTCTTGCTGTCCGTGGGCAGCCGGGCATGTTCTCCGCTCTACGGATGCCCTTCGTGCTGGCAGGGAGGCTACTGCACGGGTCACCAGACCAGAGTGGCTGCTGCTCTGCCGGTGGAACAGGTCAGCCGAGCGTCGTGCTCATGCCTGTCGGCGATCGCACGAGTCTGAGCCCGGGGTCGATCGCCGCGGGCGAATGGATCTGGACAAGCGCGAGCACCTTACCGCGGGCTGTGTTCAGGCGCCCAGGCGACGCGACGAGCGCCCGCCGGGCTCCCCTGCGGCCCCTAGCGGGGTGTGAGATTCCCTACCGCGCGGGGCACGCGGATCGTGTGCGACTCTTCGTTTGCGGTCGGTTTGGGCTCGCGGTAGGTGTGCGCCAGCAATACGGCGATGGCACACGATGCGACACGCTCAAGCGCGTTGTTGGCGCGGCTGGTGGGCACGATCGGGACCCGCCCGCCTAGCACGATCCCGGCGGCTTGCGAGTCGCCGAGGTAACCGAGTTGCTTCACGAGCATCGCTCCGCTCTCGAGGTCGGGGACTACGAGTGCGTCGGCTTGACCAGCGACTGGCGAGTCGATTCCCTTTGCGCGTGCCGCTGCAGAGGAAACCGCATCGTCGAACCCGAGCGGCCCATCGACGATCCCACCGGTGATCTGGCCGCGTTCGGCCATCTTCGCCAGCGCGGCCGCCTCCAGCGTGGAGCGGAGTCCCGGATAGATCGTCTCGACGGCCGAAAGAACTGCGATCTTGGGCTTCTCTATACCCAGCGCTAGGGCCAGATCAATGACGTTCTGGACGATGGCGCGCTTCGCGCCAAGATCGGGCTGCACAGCGGTAGCGGCGTCCGTGATGAGCAGCGGCCGGGAATAGCCCGGCACGTCCATCACGAACACATGGCTCATCCGCCTGTCGGTCACCACCCCGGTTCCCCGCGCCACCGCCAGTCGCATCAGTTCGCGGGTACGAAGGCTGCCCTTCATCACCGCCTCGACCTCACCGCTCCGCGCCAGCGCGAGCGCCCGTTCTGCCGCATCGTGGCCGTGGTCCGCGTGGATCAGAGACAGCGAGGTGACGTCAATGTTGTGCGCTGCCGCGACCGATTTGATGCGTTTCTCGGGTCCGATCATGACGGGAACGATCAGCCCTTCCTGTGCCGCCTGCACCGCCCCCAGCAGTCCATCGCGGTCGACTGGGTGCACTACGGCCATCCGGATTGGTCCGAGCGGCCGGGCCTTCTCGATCAGTTGCCGCAATAGCACACCGTGCTCGCGGAGATGTACCTCAGGCAACTGTACCCGCGGCCGGCGAACCTTGGAAATCGGCGCGATGACCTTCGCCAGACCCTCGATCACGGTTTCACCGCGCTGATTGACGCAACGACAGTCGAACGAGATCCTGTGACGCTTCGCATCCTTCGCTGTCGCGGTGACAGAAACCGTAACCGTGTCGCCGATCTTCACCGGCCGCCGGAAGCTGAGCGTCTGCTCGAGATAGATCGTCCCAGGCCCCGGCAGCCTGGTCCCGAGCACCGTCGAGATCAGCGCCCCACCCCACATCCCGTGAGCGACGATCTCGTGAAACACATCGCTGTGCGCATACTCTTCGTCAAGGTGCGCAGGGTTCACGTCACCGGACATGACCGCGAAGAGCTCAATATCGGCGCGGCTCAGGACACGCGTAAGGGTCGCCGACTCGCCGATCTCGATCTCATCGAAGGTGCGGTTCTCGATGAACACGAGGGGCTCCAGCATGGCCGTGTCCATTCGCTCATTATGAGCACACTCCGCCGAACAGCCATCGTCGCTTATCCGAACCCGAACGCGGAGAAATACGGACGTCTCCGGTGCCTTTCCGCGTCGACCAGTACCGGCAACAAAGCGCGGCTTCACGACCGTGCATCCCGTACCTCGACGCGGAGTAAGCGATGACGGTCCGCTCCGGCACCACATCATCCAGCCCGTAGAACCGTCCTGGACCGCCCTGGGCCGTCATCGACCGTCCCAGCCCGCCGCCTCGCAGTGATGCCATCGCTTCGTCGACTTTGCGATACGCGAGTAGCGCTCGGGCGCCCGATGAGTCACCGGTGAGGGTGACTAGCTGGCGAATCCGGACGGGCGGGCAGGACCGTCACCGGATCAGAGGGGGCGAGACGCACGTCGAGGTGGCCTGCGGTGTGTGCAGAGCTCGATGACCGGTTTCACGGCGGTGTCAGGTGAGCGCTTGCTCGATCGCGTCCGCCGCGTTGTCAAGTCCGCGTTCCTGCCGAAGCCAAGTGGCGATCGTCGACGCCTGGTGGCGGTAGCCGTTGGTGGTCAGGAGGTTGGCAAGGCCGCGCTCAAGGGCGGGAGCAGAGGCCCGGCTCCACGGGGTGATCGTCGCGACGCCTAGGCGGCTCATGCGTAGCGCGGTCTGCGGTTGGTCGAACCCGCGTGGGACTATGAGCTGCGGCAGCCCAGCCGCTAGCAGCCCAACCGTGGTTCCGATCCCGCCATGGTGGATCGCGGCAAGGCATCTCGGTCCGGTCTGGCTGAGCGGGGCGAACGGAAGCACATATGTGTCCGGGGAGGGGTCGAGCCGGATCGGTTCCGGAGTGGGGCCGCCGAGTACGAGCGCGCGGTGTCCCAGCCGCCGGGTGGCTCGCACGGCGTTGGGGTAGAACTGCTGCGGGTCAACGGCGGAGCTACCGCCAAGGGTGATGAGGATCGGCGCCGGGCCGGCTTCTAAGAACTCCCGAAGCCCGTCCGGTCGACTGTAGGAGCGTGGTGTGTCCCAGGCAAAGAAACCCGTCAGCTGGATGTTGGCCGGCCAGTCTGGAGGCGCGTGCACCACACGCGGCGACGCGCCGACGAGATACGGATTACCCGAGTTGAGCGGGAGAAAGAGCGCGTCGCGGGCGCGCGGGAGGCCGAAGGCGACGCGTGCTGCGTCCACGGCCGGGTCAAACGATCGCCGAATGTTCCAACGCGCGATCCGCCAAGCGCCACGACACATGGCTCGGCCCGCAGGGCCGGCTGGAAGCCGCACGCGAGTTGGGCTCGGCAACGTCCGCTCGCTCGGGATCAGGCCGGGGAAGACGCTGAACGTCGCCCACCGGGTTCCGGTCAGCTCGGCCGCGATCGGACTCGCCAACACCGTCGGATGCGAAACGAGCAAATCCGCGTCCTCAAGCAAGCCACGGAGATCCTCGACCCACGAAATCAGATTCGGGAAGACGACCGTGCGGAAGAGGTGCAGAAAGCCGGCGTAGCCTCCCTGCCGTCCATCGAGGATCGCCGGATCGGCGGCAAATTCCTCTGGCCCAAACCGCGGCCCGGCTGGCACGAACCGCAGACCCTCGTCCTGGACCAACGACGCATACGCGCTAGTCGTCGCCAAGCGCACAGCGTGTCCACGTGCCGCCATGGCCTTGGCGAGCCCGATCGTCGGGAATAGGTCACCCCAGCTGCCCATCGTCGCGAATACGACCCGAGCCACACGACAACTGTACGACCGAGCGCCGCTGGGCTCCCGCGAGCTCGGGGTGACCGACCTGCTCGAAACGACAGCCGCCCCACCGCTCCCGTGCTCGATACGCCTGAGCTAAGGAGCCTGTCCGGAAACACCCGCGTAACGGCGCAGCGCGTCGAGATCGGTGACGATCATCCGGCGCCGCTCGGACCGCAGGCATCCGACCGCCCGCAGCTGATGCACCGCGCGGTTCACCGCCTCCCGCGATGCGGCGGTCCAGCCGGCAAGCTCCTCCTGACTGAGGAACACGTCGAGCATGATCCCGTCGCGGACAGGCCGCCCCGACTCCTGCACCAGCGAGTTCAGGCGCCGAGCGACGCGCCCGAGCACATCGTGGCCGGCGAACTCCAGGCGCTGGAGATCGGCCGCCTGCAGCCGGTCGGCGGCGATCTCGAGGAAGAAGATCGCCAGCCGGCTCGAGCCGCTGACCGCCGCGCGCAGCGCATCGCCCGTAATCGCGAGCGAGCTGACCGGCTCGAGCGCTCGCACGGTCGCGGTGCGCTGGCGCCCCGCCAGGGCGGAGATCTCGCCCACCAGGTCGCCGGGACCTGCCAGCGAGAACAGGGCTTCGCGGCCATCATCGGTCACTGCCGAGACCTTGATGCGACCACGCATGATCACGTGCAGCGCGCCGGGATCGTCGCCCTGGTGAAAGAGCGCCTCGCCCCGGTCATAGTTACGTGCGATCGAGATCGCACGTAGCGAGTTACGCTCGCGCGACTCGAGCCCCGCGAATGCCCGATCGAACGGATCCGCCATTGGCGCGGAAGGCTAGCTGCCCGCGCGCTGCGAGCAGGAGGTCGAGCGACCCGCCGGGCGAGGGCATAAATCGAAGCGCAACACGGCACCGCTGCTGAGCCCGGCGCACGGCCCCGTACGCCGGGCTCAGAACGGCATGGCCCCCAGCCATAGACCCACCCCCGTGTGGTTCGACTCACTCACAAGTGAGCGGGTCTCTACAAGATCATTCTCGCCCGAAAACCGAGCAACCGATGTGAGATCGCAGACAACCAGACCGTGACTTCGATCACATCGAGAATGGGGTAGGAGCACCCGATATGGCTCCCGAGTCCGGTCGGCGGACGGCGGTGAGCTTGCGAGCGTTCTGACCGTAGACGGCGCCGGACCCGCCCACGGATGACCGGACCCCTCCGGCGAGGCGCCGGGACCGTCCACCGGGTTCGCGCCCGAGCAGAAAGCACCGGTCGCCGGGCGACCGGCGGTCGCCGGCCCAATCGCGAAGCGGGAGCGAGACCGGCGGAGCGCGACGCGACGATTCGAGCGCCATCGTCGGCTTGGATGCCCGGCTGCCGTTTGGTATGCGGATGCCGGCAGCTCGGGCGATGCGGTCGGCGGCGGGCGGCGTGGACGGTTTGCGCCGGGTGTCGACAGCGGAGGGAACTCACCCGTAGGCCCGCGCTCGCCACGCGGCGCGTTTCGCGTCGTAGCCGGGCGGGAGGGCTCCGTCGAGCTGCTCGACGACCTCGAGCCACCTGAGCGCTGACCGGAAGTCCTCGCTGCTCTCATCAGCGAGCGCGAACGTCAATGCGAGCTCACGCGCCTCACGGTGGCCCGCTTGCACCTCCATCGGATCGTCGTTGGAGACGAACGTGTGCTCGAGCGACGTGCCGTCGCCGTTGCGCGCGGTGGCGGCGAGGTAGGGCCCGAGGTAGCGTCCCGCGATCTTCGTCGGTGGCCACCACAATGGATCCGCCGCCAGCTCTTCGGCAGCGGCAACTTCGTCCGAGATGGTCGCGCGCAGGTAAGTCGGCGCGATGCCCGTCAGCAATGCTCCCCGCAACACTGGCCGGAAAGCTGGTGGTTTCACGCCAGCGCCCAGACGTGCGGCCATCGTCTCGACGGCGGTGTCAGCTTGCTGGGTTGCTATGCCTCCTTGCTTGATCGGGAATGTGGTCGCGTCGCCTGCGGCGTAGACGTCGTCAAGTCCGATGACTCGCGCATGGTCGTCGATTTCGATGAACCCGTCGTCATCCGCGGGGAGCCCTGGCACACACGGCCCCTTCGGCTGGGAAAGCGCGACGACCTGGTCGGCTTCTAAGGTGTCGCCCGAGGCGAGCTCCAGAGCACCGGGCAGCACCACCTTCGCGATCGAGTCCGCGCGCAGACGAATCCCGCGATCGGCGAGCGCGTCTCGGATCGCTCGGCTCGCCGTGGGGCCGAAAACGGCGAGCGGCTCCTTTTCGGGCGTGACGATCGTAAATTCGATCCCGGTCAGATGTCGCTCCGCGACCCGGGCTGCCGTCAGTAGCGCCAGCTCGTAGGTCGGGAGCGTCCAACCCAGCTCCGCCGGCGCGGCGAACACGACTCGCGAAACCGCGGCAGACTCGAGCTGCGCGAGCAGTTCCCGAAACGGCGAGACACCAGCAGCGCCGCGGAAGTGCAAAGCGCCGGGGAGCCACGCGCACGGCCGCGCCCCGACGGCGACGAGGAGCGCATCGTAAGCCAGCCTCCCTCCCCCGCTGAGGGTGATGCGGTGGGTCTGCGCCTCGACCGTTCGCAGCGACGCGATGTGCAGCTGTGCGCGATACTCGCCCGCAACCGCCGTAAGCTCGAAGCGACCCGCCTGTTCCATGCCGAACGGTTCCAACACCGCAAGTGGCTCGTACACGAAGCGGCGGTTCGGAGCAATCAAGTCCACATGTGGAGCGAGTCCAAACAGCGCCCGAACTGCGAGCAGCGCCTCTATAGCTGCGACGCCGCCGCCGCAGATCGCGACCCGCCACCTTGTTCGGCTCACGCTACGAGCTCCACGAGTCGACTGACCCGTCATTCGGAAGTCCCCCATCACATCTGATGATCAACGGCGAAGCCGAGTCTAGTCTGTGTCGATGTTCAGCGACGTTCGACGCCCTCTTTCTGAACCTACGCCACACGTGGCTGTCGCTAGAAGACGCCGGGAGTCAACGATGACATCGCGCTTCCGCATGGCGCCAGCGACATTGGGACAGACGCTCGAGATCCCACTTGGCCGGAGGGCCAATCCGGTAGTCCCTTCTGGCGCCCCCGAAAGGCCGGAGCTTGGCCCCCGGGCCAATGACACACCGCGGCCGGTCCACGGAGAATCCGCCGGCAGACGCGCCGGACGAGACCGAGCCGCCGACACAGATTCGAATCAGATGGTTCGATCCCGAATCGTGGTTCCGACACGCATATGACTCCACACCCGCCACGCACCGCGTTCAGTGCTTCGCCCGCTGTGGCGGAGCTATTGGACCAGGCGAGCACGCCGCTGAGGCTCTTGGCGAAGTTCGGCGCGCTGGCAGGATCGACGTGGCCGGTTGCGCCTGCGCGCGGCAACCAAGCCGGGGGGTGCCTAGACGATGCATGAGCGGCTGCTGGCGTGGGTGCAGGAGATCGCGGAGCTCACCCGTCCTCAGGCTGTCTACTGGTGCGACGGCTCGAACGAGGAACACGAACGCCTCTGCATGCGACTCGTGGATGCCGGCACGCTCGAGCGGCTGCGTGACGCCAAGCGCCCCAACTCGTATCTTGCGCGGTCAGACCCGCGCGACGTGGCGCGGACGGAGGATCGGACCTTCGTCTGTTCGGTTCGTGAGGACGACGCAGGGCCAACGAACAACTGGCGCGATCCGGTAAGCATGCGCGAGCTTCTGTTGACGCTATTCAGGGGCTCGATGGAGGGCCGCACGATGTACGTCGTGCCGTTCTCGATGGGGCCGCTAGGGTCGGACAAGTCTTACGTCGGCGTGCAAGTCACCGACTCCGCGTACGTCGTCGCGTCGATGGGGATCATGACTCGGATGGGCCAGCCTGTACTCGACGCGCTCGGTGACAGCGGTTCCTTCGTGCCGTGCGTGCACTCCGTCGGCGTTCCTCTGACGGATGGTGTTCAGGACGTTCCGTGGCCGTGCAACCCCGAGAACCGGTACATCGCCCATTTCCCCGAGACCCGCGAGATCTGGTCCTACGGGTCCGGCTACGGAGGCAACGCGCTGCTCGGCAAGAAGTCCTTCGGGCTGCGGATCGCCTCGGTGATTGCGCGCGACGAGGGCTGGCTCGCCGAGCATATGCTGATCTTGAAGCTGACGTCGCCGGAACGCGCGGTCAAGTACATCGCCGCGGCATTTCCATCTGCATGCGGCAAGACGAACCTGGCCATGCTGGTACCCACTGTGCCGGGCTGGCAGGTGGAGACGATCGGCGATGACATCGCCTGGATTAGGTTTGGTGCCGACGGTCGCCTCTACGCGATCAACCCAGAGGCCGGCTTCTTCGGCGTCGCCCCGGGCACCAATGAGCAGACCAACCTCAACGCGATGGCCTCGATTCAGCGCGACGCACTGTTCACTAACTGCGCTCGCACCGCCGACGGCGACGTCTGGTGGGAAGGTATGACCGAGCATGTGCCTTCTGGGTTAGTCGATTGGCGCGGCCAAACGTGGACACCTGGGTCTGCCTCGCCGGCCGCGCATCCGAACGCGCGATTCACCGTCTCGGTTTCCCAATGTCCCGTGATCGCGTCAGAGTGGGACGACCCTGGGGGCGTCCCACTCGATGCGCTTGTTTTCGGCGGGCGCCGCGCGACCGTCACACCGCTCGTGCGCGAGGCGTTCGATTGGCCCCACGGGGTGTTCCTCGCGGCGACGATCAGCTCCGAGAACACGGCGGCGGCCGATGGCACCGTCGGCGAGCTGCGGTTCGACCCGTTCGCGATGCGCCCGTTCTGCGGATACAACATGGCCGACTACTTCGCTCACTGGCTCGAGATCGGCCGACGGAAGGGAGCAAAGTTACCGAGGATCTTCCAGGTCAATTGGTTTCGCAAGGACTCGCGGGGCGAGTTCCTGTGGCCGGGCTACGGTGAGAACTCGCGCGTGCTCGCATGGATCTTCCGGCGTTGCGAGAACGGCGCCCGGGCGCGCGCGACGCCGATCGGGCTCATCCCAGCGCCCGCGGATCTCGACCTGAGCGGGCTGGATCTTGCGCCAGGCGCGCTCGACGAGCTCCTTGAAGTCGACGATCGCGCAGTGTGCGCCGAACTGAAGCAGATAAACGTCTACCTTTCGCAATTTGGCGACCGCCTTCCTGCGGAGTTTCGAGATCAGCTCGCCCGCTGTGGTTACCAGCCGACCAGGACGAGAACAGGCGACCGATTCAGGACGAGTCGCCTTCTCGCCGCTTCATCGGCGGCAAGGACCACCGGCTGACAAACGACGCTGTCAGGGCCGGCGCGGCTCGTCGACCGCGTGCCCGGCCGCCGGTCGGTCTCTCGATAGCCGATCGCGAATCGCGTCGGCGCTATCACCGCAGCGCCCATCTTCAGCCGCAATGTCCGCTACAGCGTTTGCCTGACCGCCTGGGTGGCGACCCACTCGGTGCCATGGCCAGACGGCCAACGTTGGACACGCTCAGTTCTTCCCTGCGGCCGGTCACCCACAGTGCGTTTTGGCGAATCATGGACGGCGTGGAAGTGCACCTGATGCACGAAGCGGCGGGTGTCCAGGGCGAGCTTCCGCCCTGGGCCGAATGGCAGCGGTCGCGGCCGTATACGGTCGGGATCGAAGAGGAGGTCATGCTGCTCGACCGCTACGACGGGCTGCTGGTGAACTGCGGTGAGCAAGTGCTCCGCGGGCTGCCACCCGCCCTCGGAGCGCATGCGAGTGCCGAGACGCACGAAGCGACGGTCGAACTCGCGACCGCGCCTCACTGCACGGCCGAGGGCGCTGGCCGCGATGCTGCGACGCTGCGTCGGGGGCTCTCCTCGGAGCTCGCTGGTCACAACCTCCTGGCGGCCAGTGCGGGAACGCATCCGCTCGCGCACTGGACCGCGACGAAGATCTCGCGCGGAGCCCGGTACAAGATCGTCTACGAATCGATGCGGGAGCTCGCCCGCCGCGAGCCGACATTCGGGCTGCACGTGCACGTCGGCGTCGCTGATGCGGACAAGGCGATCGGGCTTCAGAACCGGCTTCGCGCGCACCTGCCTCTGCTGCTCGCGCTGTCGGTCAACTCACCGTTCTGGCAAGGTCGCGACACGGGACTCGCCTCGGCGCGCACGCCGATCTTCCAAGCGTTCCCGCGTGTCGGCGTCCCACGGGCGTTCAATTCCTATCCCGAGTACGCCGAGGCCGTCGATCAGCTCCTACGCTGTGGCGCGTTCCCCGGCCCGACGTTCCTCTGGTGGGACGTGCGGCTTCAACCCCGGCTCGGAACGGTGGAGATCCGCGTCATGGACGCCCAGACGACAGTCGCCGACACCCTGGCACTCGCCGCGCTCGTGCAGACGATCGCCCATCTCGAGCTCGAAGAGGGGTACCAGCCGAAACGCCTCGTCCATGCGGATGAGGTCATCCACGAAAACCGCTTCCTGGCCGCCCGCGATGGGATGAGCGCTCAGTTCATCGACCCGGTGGGCGATCGGCGGGTGGCGGCGGTCGAGTGGCTCGATCACCTTCTCCTGACGGCACGCCCGCACGCCGTCGAGCTCGGCTGCGAGGACGCTCTGCAGCACGTGGTGGAGATGGCACATGAAACGGGCGCGAGCCGCCAGCGACAGATCGCGAAGGCGCACGGCGTGGCGAGGGTCAGCCCGGCGCTTGCCGACTTGTTCACTGCACGGCTCGGCATCTGAGCTGGGTAGGCGTCCGATGGTCGCCAGCATCGACCGCTCTCGCGCGATCGCTTTACACGGCGGCTGCCTTCACTGGTCACCGCCGGCGCGCGAGACGCCTGGGAGATCGACTCGGCTCGCGCCCAGCCTGCAATTGGCGACCACTTCATTCGTCGGCCGCGGCTGCCGCGCAAGTGCAGCCTCGGGTCGGGTCGACGGCACTCGGATAGTGATGGGATGTCACCTTTCGAGGTCGTAATCTGCGGGGGCGGGGTCGCCGCCGTTGAGTGTGCTTTGCGCGTGCGGCGGCTCGCGCGCGAGCGGGTGCAGCTCACACTTCTGTGCCCCGAATCGAGCCTGGTGTATCGGCCACTTGCGGTGCAGGAATCGTTCGGTCTGCCGGGCGTCCGGCGCTATCCGCTGGACCGGATCGCGTCGGACGTCGGCGCGCGCTGGATCAGAAACCGGCTCATTTCCGTGGACACCGCCCGCCGGACGGTTCACACCGAGGGTGGGCCAGAGCTGGTGTACGACGCGTTGCTCCTTGCGATCGGGGGAAGCGAAGAATCGCCCTACCCGCACGCGCACATGTTCACCGACCGCGCGGCGGGCGAGATGTTCGGTGGCATCGTCCGCGACATGGAGGCGGGCGCGGTCGACTCCGTGGCATTTGTGCTCCCACACGAGTGGGTGTGGCCCCTACCGCTCTACGAGCTCGCGCTGATGACCGCACGCCGCGCGCGAGGCATGAACCGCAACCCCAAGCTCACCATCTTCACCTCGGAGGGCCGGCCGCTAAAAGCATTCGGCCGAGCCGCGGGGGACGCGGTGGTCGACCTGCTCCACGAGGCCGGGGTCAGATTGCACACCGGCGTCATCCCGCAAGTGCCGGCCGAGGGCATCGTTGAGTTCGGTGACGGCGAGATGCGTGCCGACCGGATTGTGACCTTGCCAAGGATCACAGGCCGCGCCGTCAAGGGAATCCCCGCTGGCAGCCGGTGGTTCGTGCCGATCGACGAACGGTGCGTGGTTCCGTCGACTGACGGCCGCGTGTTCGCCGCCGGAGACGCGACCGACTTTCCCGTAAAGCAGGGCGGCATCGGCGCCCAACAAGCGGACGCCGCGGCGGCCGGTATCGCTCACCTCGCCGGCGTGGGAGATCGCCCGCCCCCCCTGAACCCCGTTCTGCGCGGAGCTCTGCTGACCGGCACCCGGCCCCTGTACCTCGCGTCACGCGTAATCGATGGTCTCGGGTGGCACTCGGAGATCTACGAACAGCCGCCGTGGCCAGCACAGGAGAAGATCGTCGCTGAAGAGCTCAATAGCTACCTCCGCCTCACCGAACCCCTTTGACGCCTCCCGAAGGCCGACGAGCGGGGTCTCCGTCGCCCCGGCACCGCTCCCCGATCTGTCGGTCTCGGATGGGACACCTCGTTGCCGTGTGGTTCGTCAGCGTCCACCCGCCCCCACCGCACGATCGACACCAGTCAAAGTCCTGTTTCGAGGTGTGGCCCCGTTACACCTTTAGGTGCAGCTCGGCCACGGAGTCGCCATCGTAACAGGGCTGTGCCGGTCGCCGACATCGCTGCGGCTCTGTGATCGCCGAGCGGTAGTCGCTGACCACTCGCAGAACGCGCGTGCTCCCGTTCCAGAGCAGCGGCGTCGCGTGTCCTCATCGGGTCGATCGAGGCTGCTGCAAGTAGCCTGATCCAGCAGTCTCAATCGATGGTTCGGGACCGATCGACGCTGCCAGTGCTGCGTGGAACCGGAAGTGAACGTACCCGCCTGAGGTCGGCGGGGGATACGCTGCGGTGCTGCCGCAGAACCGGGTTGAGGCGAGCTACCACTCGATCAATCAGTTGTTCGTCGGCTCAGAGGTAACTTGGAGTCACCGGTCGCCGGTCACCGGTCTGCGGCCTGGCGGCCGCAGCTACACCAACACCTCCGGGTCGCCAACAGCCTTGGTTGAACGGTACTCCTAAACGTGACCTATTCGGACCCGCTTCGCGCACGGCCGCCGACTTGTGAGCCCGACTGGACCTGAGCGCCGAGCGAGGAGATCAACCGACGCTGCTCATCGTTCATGCGTGCCTCCGGGCCTGCGCCCGCACCGTGTCCATCGTCTCCATGATCGAGATCGTCTCGTCCAGCGGCATCAGCGGGCTCTCAAGGTCCCCGGCTGCAAGCCGACGGGCGACCTCATCGGCCTCATGGCGCAGGCCCCGACCCTCATGCACCGACTCGACGGCGGTCGGCTCGCCGTTCCTCGGTACGAGCGTCACGTGCGTGGGAGCGTAGAAGTCGCCCTCAACCTCGATCCTGGCGTCGGTGCCGACGATCGACGCTCGCGTCGCACTCTGACCGCGCAGCGTGCATGTCAGCACGGCGTGGGCGCCGCTGTCATAGCCGAACAACATGGATGTCTGAGCGTCGACGCCGGTGAATGCCGGGTCGCTCATGGACACGATCCGGTCCGGCCGGCCGAGGACCATCGACGCAAACGACACCGGATACACGCCGAGGTCCAACAGCGCACCGCCGCCGAGGCCTGGAGCAAACAGCCGGAAGTCGGGATCCTCCGCGAACCACTGGCCGTGGTCCGCGGTCACGGTGATGATTTCGCCGAGCACGCCACGCCGGAGCCAGTCGCGGATCACGCCGACGTGTGGCAAGAACCGCATCCACATTGCCTCCATGGCGAACCGTCCGCTCTTTCGCGCGGCCTGAACGATCTCGCGGGCCTCGAGCGCGTTCATCGTGAACGGCTTCTCGACCAGCACGTGCTTGCCGGCCTGGAGCGCGAGGATGGCGTTGTCATGGTGCATCGGGTGTGGCGTTGCGACGTAGATGACGTCGACGTCCGGGTCGGCCGCGAGTGACTCATAGCTGGCATGCCGGTTCGCGATGCCAAACTCGTCCGCGAAACGGTCCGCGGATCCCTGACTTCGCGACCCCACGGCGGTTGCTACGCCGGAATCGCTCAGCCGGAGATCGGTCACGAACGTGCTCGCGATCCCACCCGTTCCGAGGATTCCCCACCGCACTGGGCTGCCCTCCATGCTTCATCCTTTCGTCGACTCGATCGGTGAAAGCCTAAATAACCGTCGCTCCAGGCGTCGACGGCCTGCCCGTCTCCGCCGTCGGCGGCTAACAGGCGCACCCTCGTTTCGACGATTCTCAGCACTGAAATCACGTGAGGACCCGATTCCAACTCGCTTTCACGAGACACGGGGACGCCTCAGGCCACGCCCTGGACGGCGAGCTGGCATCCGCCTGAGACAAAGTCGCTCGGGCTGTCCTCAGCGAGCGGGCGCGGATGGCTCAACAGCAGGCCAGCGGTAGGGCTGGAGCGCGGAACCTCCCGCGCCATGCGGGGTAGCCACCGGCCCGTGTGAGATGCTCGTTCCATCGCGGAGCCGGGTCTCCGCGGCCAAGGCACTCTATGGCTATGACGCCTCGAGCGCCCGCGGCTGCTCAGGTCAGCAAGCGGCAGCCCGGTGGGCGCGCGTGCGGGCCTCCGCTCAATCTCGGCATCGCCCGACCGAGACCGGCGCGCTACCGCTCCCGGAGAGGGGCGGTGGGGCGAGGCGCCTGTCCTCCGTCTGCAGCAGGTGCCCCGCTCCGAACGGTCGAGGCGCCCGCTTGCGCCGGGCGGAGTAGCGGTTCCGCTGTGGCGATAGGCTGCTCGTAAGCCCTCAACGCGCCCATTGCGGCGGTTCGCCAGCTCTCTGGGGCGGCGACGATCCGCGCCGGGTCCTGGACTCTGCCCGATCGTCGCGTCATGATCACCGGCAAGCGCGGGAGCGTGCCGTTTGAGGAGGTCGTCTCATGAGGAAACAGCGTTCCGCCCGTGCAGCGCTGACCGCGCAAGACCGGCCGCGGCTCCGCCGGTGGAGCGCTGGTCGCGATCTTTGCGACATACGACTCGGGTCCGCGAGATCGTGGGGAGGGGTCTCTGATGTTCGTATCGAGCTCGCGGATGGGCTGCTGCTGGACCCACTTCGTGAGTCGCCGCGATTCCGGATCTCGGAGTGGTACGCGTCGGCGATGGCGACCGTCGGGTGTCTCACGGCTGGTGGCTTGGAGTTGAGCGTCGTCCGCGGCGCCGTGGCCGAGGGACGTCCGAATCGGGGGCGATGGTGATGGCGTCGTGAGCTCTCGGGCTGGGGGTAGCGACGTGCAAGCCGAGCAGCGAGCGGAGTGGGTTACCCGGGTCTACGCGACGCTGTCGAAGGTGGACGAGGCGATGGTGCGCGTCAGGGAGCGGCTTCCCTTGTTCGAGGAGGTCTGTCGGGTGCTGGTCGAGCAAGGTCGACTGAGGATGGTGTGGGTGGGTGAGGTCGGTGAGGACGGGTGGATCGTCCCGGTCGCCCAGGCGGGAGTAGCGGAGGGCTATCTCGACTCGATCCGGATCTCCGTGCTCGATGTGCCCGAGGGCCGGGGGCCGACCGGCACTGCTGTGCGGGAGCGCCATCATGTGTTCACGTCGGACATCGCGAGGGACGCGCGCATGGGTCCGTGGCGGGAAGCCGCGCTCGCTCGGGAGTATCGGTCGTCTGCGGCATTTCCGCTCGTGATTGACGGTCGGTGCGTGGCCGTGCTGACCGCGTACTCATCAGAGACAGGGTTCTTCGACGAGGAGGAGGTGGCGCTGTTTGACCGGATGGCGGCGGACTTGTCGTTTGCGCTTGAGGCGATGGCGCGTGAGGAGCGCCGCGGGGCGGTCGAGGCGGAGCTTCGGGCGAGCGAGGAGCGGTTTCGGCTGGCGGCCGAGTCGATGCTCGATTCGCTGGCGATCCTCTCTCAGGTTCGCGATAGCGGCGGTGAGATCATCGACTTTCGCCTCCGGTACGTCAACGACGCGTACTGCGCACTCGTGGGCCTCGACCGCGAGCGGGTACTTGGCCATCGACTCGGCGAGTTGTTTCCGGGCTTTCCGGGCAGTGAGCGCTTCGCGGTGTATCGCCGGGTGGCCATGACGGGCGAGCTGTGCCGAACGGAGGAGCTCCAGCTCTCGGCGACTTGGGCGGGCGCGTCGCTCGCCTCTCAAGTGTTCGACACGGTGATCGCGTCGATGGGCCAGGAGCTCGTGGTGTCGGCGCGGGATGTCACCGAGCGCAAGCGAAACGAGGAGGAGCTGCGGCTGCGAGCCGAGCTGCTGGACCTCACTCATGATGCGGTGATCGTCCGCGATCCGGCTGAAAGTCGGGTGAGGTTCTGGAGCCGCGAGGCAGAGGCGATGTACGGCTTCAGCCGCGGCGAGGCCGTCAACAAGGTGACGCATGAGTTACTCGCGACGGTGTTCCCGGAGTCCGGGGAGGCGGTTAGCCGCGCGCTCGCGAGCGCGGGACGGTGGGTCGGTGAGCTGCGCCACACCCGCAAGGACGGTGAGGTGATTGTCGTCTCCAGCCGCCAGGCGCTGCAGCGCGGCGATGACGGGCAGCCGATCGCCGTCATCGAGCTTAACTCTGACATCTCCGATCGCAAACGGGCCGAGGAAGAACTCGCGCACCTCACGGGCCTGCTCGAGCGAACCCAGGAGATCACCAAGACCGGCGGCTGGGAGTACGACCTCCTCACCGGCACGGCCACGTGGACCGACGAGGTGTACCGCGTCGTCGGCCTCCAGCGGGCGTCGCATCCGCCCGAGCCGGCACAAAGGATCGCCGCCTACGACGCCGAGAGTGCGCAGATGATCGAAGCAGCGTTCCGGCGCCTGGTCGCCGAGGCCGAGCCGTGGGATCTTGAGCTTGGTCTGCTCCGTGGCGATGGGCAGCGAATCTGGGTGCGCGTGATCGGCCGGCCGGGAACCGAGGATGGCCGGGTCGTGCGGGTCAGCGGCACGATCTCCGACGTCACCGACCGTCGGCGGGCGGAGGACGAGATCCGCACGCTGAACGCCGAGCTCGAGCAGCGGGTCGCCGCGCGCACGGCTGAACTCGAGCAAGTCAACCACGAGTTGGAGACGTTCGCGTACTCGGTCTCGCACGACCTGCGCGCGCCGTTGCGAGCGATCGACGGGTTCAGCAAGGCGCTGCTCGATGACTACGCCGAGCGGCTGGGCGAGGGCGGCCAGCGCTATCTGGAACGAGTGCGCGCGGGCGTCGCGCGAATGGGAACGCTGATCGAGGAGCTCCTGCAGCTCTCCCGTCTCTCGCGACAGCGCTTCGAGCGCGTGCCGATCAACATGAGCGAGGTGGCACGGGAGGTCGTGGCCGAACTCACAACCGCGGAGCCCGGTCGCCCTGCTGAGGTTGAGATCCAGGATGGGTTGGTTGCGGAGGCGGATCTCGAGCTCGTGCGAACCGCCTTGGTGAACCTTTTCACCAACGCCTTCAAATTCACCGCCAAGGCCGAGCGCCCACGCGTTCGCTTCGGGATGCTCGAGCACGACGGCGTCCCCGTGTACTTCGTGGCCGACAACGGCGCCGGGTTTGACATGGCGCACGCCACAGGGCTGTTTCGCCCATTTCACCGGCTTCACCGCGAGAGCGAGTTCCCCGGCACCGGAATTGGCCTCGCGACCGTGGCCCGAGCGGTTCACCGCCACGACGGCGTGATTTGGGCGCAGGCCGCCGTCAACCAAGGCGCGACCTTCCACTTCACCCTGACGCCCGGCGCACAGCCCCCCGTAGGCGCCGTCACCGCCGAGGACGTCATCCCATAAGTGCCTGCCCCACCCGCGGCGGCGATGTGCGCACCGTCGGAGGCGTTGCCAGCATCGTCTGCGAGGTTCACCAGCACCGCGAAGCGAAAGTGCTCGACGGCGTGCTGCTCCTCTCCGACCTCGGCGGCGACGATGCTTTCCGCCGACGCCGACAAGGAAGAGTCACTGCTTGGGCCAATCCTCGAAGACCGAATGGCAAGGGGCATCGGTGAGATCCCGCGGTTTGCTGCCGGATACCCGCACGTCGTTAGTCGTCGAGCGGTGCGTAGTTCTCCGCAGTGGGAGCGTTGGAGATAGCCGATGGACGCGAAGACGCCGCGAGCTAGGTTGCGGCGAAGAGAAAGGATGCTGTGATCATGATTGCCGATGGCTGCGGAGAATTCGCGGGCGCGTGTTGCGTCCGTCTCGGACATGGATCCCACGCAGGAAAGTTGCTGCTCACGCCACCGGCTGCGCGTCGGTCGCCTCGATGCGCCTGCGTCACGCGGGTTCGGTCATGGTGAGCTTCGCCGCCGGAGGTATTCGGGGGCTGTCGAATGCGCTTCAAGATGACCTGGCTGCGCGGCTGTCCGGCAGGCGGTTGGCGGTGTTCCTCGATTACGACGGTACGCTCACGCCGATCGTCGCGCGGCCGGATGACGCGCTGATCTCTGCCGGGATGCGCGAGGTAGTGCGGCGCTTGGCTGATCGCTGCACGGTGTGTGTCGTGAGTGGCCGCGATCGGCCGGTGGTCCAGAGGCTGATGGGGATCGACGACCTGGTGGTGGCGGGGAGCCACGGGTTCGACATCTGGAGCCCGACCGGCGGCGCGCTCGAGCGCGAGGAAGGACGCGCCTTCGCGCGGCTGCTCGAGCGTGTGACGGAGACGTTGCGGCACCTGACCGAACCCGTGGCGGGGGCTCTGGTCGAGCCGAAGAAGAGCTCAGTAGCACTCCACTACCGGCTCGTCGAAGAGGGCGAGCGTCCGCGGATCAAGGCGATCGTCGATGAGATGCTTGCGGCGGAGCCCGATGCGCTGAAGATGACGCCGGGAAAGATGGTCTACGAGATCCAGCCGAAGATCGACTGGAACAAGGGCAAGGCCGTGCTGTACCTGCTCGTGGCTCTGGACCTGGGCGGCGATGACGTGCTGCCGTTGTACATCGGCGATGACATCACCGACGAGGACGCATTCGCGGCGCTGCGCGGACGAGGGATCGGGATTCTCGTGGCGGACCCGGATGATCCGGAGGTGGCCGGGCGAACGACGCGTGCCGAGTACGTCCTCCGCGACACGCGAGAGGTGGAGCTGTTTCTGGACGGGCTGGGGCGGTGAGTGCGGTGGGCGAGAACCGGTACACGACGGACGAGTTCATGCTCGTCTACGACGGTTTTGTGCCCGAGGATGAGGGGCTGCGCGAGGCGCTGACTTCGACCGGCAACGGGTATTTCTGCATTCGCGGCTCGGCGGAGTGGGAGGACGCCAGCGACGTTCACTACCCGGGTACCTATGCCCATGGCGTCTACAACCGCGAGTCGACCATCATGGGGCGGCGTCCGATCCCCAACGAGGACCTGGTCAACTTGCCGCGGACCTGGTTGCTCAAGCTCTCGCTGGAGGGCGAGGAGCCGATTCGGCTCGCGAGCGTTGAGCTACTGTCCTATCGGCACGCTTACGACGTGCGCCACGCGGTGCTGACCCGGGAGCTCCGTTTCCGAGACCGGGGTGGTCGGGAGACGAGTTTGCGGAGCCGGCGCTTCGTCAGCATGGGCCGGATGCACCTTGCGGCGCTGGAGTGGGCGCTGGTGGCCGAGAATTGGTCGGGTCACGTCGATCTCGTCGCCGCGCTCGACGGGCGGGTTCTAAATCGTGGCGTGGCGCGCTATCAGCAGCTGTGGGGGCGCCACCTCGATCCGCAGGGCCCTCGGATTCACGCCCCCGACGTGATCGCGCTGAAGGTGCGCACGCGACAGTCCCGGATCGAGATCGCGGAAGCGGCCAGGACGCGAGTGTATCGCGGCGAGGATGAGGTCGCGGTCGAGCGCCATACGCATCAGATGGAGGACTACATCCAGCAGACGTTGAGCTTCGACGTGGAGCAGGAGGAGCCGGTGCGTGCGGAGAAGATGGTGGCGCTCTACACCTCACGTGACCGTGGGATCAGCGAGCCCCTGCTGAACGCGGTCAAGAGCGCAAACCGGTACCCGACGTTCGGCGAGGCGTTCGACGGCCACGAGCATGCCTGGCAGGAGCTGTGGGAAGTATCCGACATTCGGCTTCCGCGCGAGCCGCGGATTCAGTTCCTGCTTCGTCTGCATGTCTCGCATCTGCTTCAAACCTGCTCGCGACTGACGCCCCACCACGACGCCGGCGTGCCGGCGCGCGGTCTGAACGGAGAGGCCTACCGCGGCCACGTGTTCTGGGATGAGCTGTACGTGTACCCGTTCCTGAACTACCGGCTGCCCGAGATCACACGAGGGCTATTGATGTACCGCTATCGGCGAATCGGCGAAGCGCGGGCCAATGCCGAGAAAGCCGGCTACCGGGGCGCAATGTACCCATGGCAGAGCGGCAGCGACGGCGAAGAGGAAACCCAAGTCGTCCACGTCAACCCGCTTTCCGGGCGGTGGGATCCCGACCTGAGCCACAACCAGCGCCACGTCAACGCGGCGATATTCTACAACGTCTGGCACTACTATCAGGTCAGCCATGACGTCGAGTTCCTGCGCGAGCACGGCGCCGAGATGATGCTCGAGATCGCGCGCTTCTGGTCCTCGATCGCGCACTATAACCCAGACCGGGACCGGTTCGAGATCCATGGCGTCATGGGACCGGACGAGTTCCACGAGAAATATCCGGATGCCACTGAGGGCGGCCTGCGCAATAACGCCTATACAAACGTGATGGTGGCCTGGATCTGCAGGACGGCGCGGGAGGTGCTCGATTTGCTGCCGGCGAGCCGGCGCGAGGTACTGCGCGCGCGAATCGGCCTAACCGACGAGGAGCTCGGTCGCTGGGGGGAGATGGCCCGCAAGATGTTCGTGCCCTTCCACGCGGGCGGCATCATCAGTCAATTCGAGGGCTACGAGGATCTGGAAGAGCTCAACTGGGAGGGATATCGCGCGCGCTACGGGAACATCCAGCGCCTCGACCGGATCTTGCGCGCCGAGGGCGACAGCCCCGACCGCTACAAGCTCAGCAAGCAGGCCGACACCGTCATGCTGTTCTTCCTGTTCTCCAGGCGGGAGCTCGAACAGCTCTTCGACGAGCTCGGCTACGAGTACAGCGAAGAGGCAGCTCGCAGGACGATCGAATACTACGATCGGCGCACATGCCACGGGTCCACACTCAGTCATGTCACCCACGCACGGGTGCTGGCGGAAATCGACCAGGAGTCTTCTTGGCAGCGGTTCCTCGTCGCTCTCAAGAGCGACATCGACGACATCCAGGGCGGCACCACCAAGGAGGGCATCCACCTCGGCGTGATGGCCGGCACCCTGGACCTCCTCCAGCGCACCTATCTCGGCACCGAGATTGTCGACGACGTCGTCTACTTCAAGCCGGCAGCTATCGCGCGCCTTGATGGACTACGGATCCCGCTGCAAGTCCGCCGCACCCCAATCGTCGTGGCGGTTGATGGCGGCCGAATCACAGTCACCGTGCTTGCCGAGGGGTACATCCGGCCGATCACCATCAACGTCAACGGCATTTCCCGCGAACTGCACGGCGGCGACAGCGCCACATTTGACTCAACGCGTCGATCGGGCTCCGATGGCCGTGTTGCGCGCGGCGAGCGGAAAGGGTTCGAGGGAGCGATCTTTGACGTCGACGGGGTACTCGTTGACTTGCCGCACGAGAGGGCCTGGCGCGAGACGCTGCGGGAACTCATGGACACTCGCTGGAGGGGAATCCAGAGAGAGAGCACCTGGGCGCCCGACCTCTTCACGTCCCAGGTTTACCAAGAGGTAGTCGCGGGCAAGCCACGCCACAACGGCGCACTCGCGGCGCTCGAGCACTACGCCGTGCCAGACGCGCCTGCATTGGTCGACGAGTACGCCGAGCGACAGCAGCAAAAGGTGATCGCGCTGATCGAGGCCGGTGAGTTCAAGGCCTTCCCTGACGGTGTGCGGCTGCTTCTCGACGCGCATACGGCCGGGGTCCGCGTGGCCGCCGCTTCGTCGTCCAAGAACGCAAACCTCGTGTTGGGCAAGGTTCGCCTCGACGAGCTGGCCGATGAGTATGGTGTGGCCTACGACTGGATCGAGCCGGGGCAGACGCTGCTCGACCTGCTTGACGTCGACATCTCGGGCCGGACGTTCAAACAGGGCAAGCCGCACCGGGAGATCTTCTTGACCGCCTGCCGAGAGCTCGGCGCCGCGCCGCGGTCCTGTTTCGTCGTCGAAGACGCCGTCTCCGGCGTGATGGCGGCGAAGGCCGGTGGCATCGCGGCCCTAGGCATTGCGCGCCTCGACGACGCTCAGCTTCTTACGGACGCCGGCGCCGATCTCGTGGTCACAACGCTCGACGATCTAGATCGAGCTTCACTCCGTGACGGCTGCCTGGTACGCGTCGCCCCGATCGTTGCGAACGCTCCACACCCGCGGGAACTACGTCCGATGCGCGGCGGTCCGGATGCTGGAACTTGAGAGACGGAGGTGGTCGGCGGGAGCGCGCTGTCGTAGTTCTCCGGCGGTGTGTCGCGGGCAGGTACCGATGCACGTCGTGAATGAAACGATGAGGATCATGCAAATAAGCCGGGATCGGGGCTCGGATCGTTGTGGATCGTCGTGGCCAAAGCGCAGGTGATCGGGATGACCAATTCGACAACCCTCTTGCTGGTCGAAGACAACCCGGACGACGCGGCGATGACCAAGATGGCGCTGCGCGAGACGCCGACCCGCCTCGAGGTCGCCGCCAACGCACAGGAGGCGCTCGATTACCTGTTCGACGACCTGAACGTCGAGCCGGCGGTGGTGCTGCTGGACCTCAGGCTGCCGGACGCCGATGGCCTCGAGGTGCTGCGGCGTATCCGCGCCAACGACCGGACGAGCCTGATCCCGGTCGTGATCTTGACCAGCTCCATGGCGCCGGATGATGTGCTCAGGGCCTATCGCGCCGGAGCCAGCAGCTTTGTTCGCAAGCCCATCGAGTTCGAGCGGTTTACGGACCTGGTCCGCCAGATCGCCGCTTATTGGCTGGCGGTCAACCAGCCGCCATCGGTCAACGGCCGCGCCTGAACGGCACGCAGAGCCGCTCCGCGGAACCGCCAGCGCCAGAATTGATGGTCAGCCATTGGACGCCAAGCTGCGCGACTTCGGCGGCCAACTCGTCAAATTGGAACGGCTTGCAGGCGCGGCTGTTGCCCCCGGGGACTATCCCCATCGCCTAGGTCGCCTTCCTCGCTTGAGCTGGTCAGGATCACGACCGGCACGCGGTCAGTGCGGTCGGTGCCGCGGATCCCGCTCGCACCTCGAGACCGCGCGGAAGCTTCAGTTCGAGCAACATCAGGGCCGGAAGAGGACTCGCAGGGCACAAAACGGCTGGACACGTCGAGGATCACGTGCAGGTAAAACCACGTCCACTTCGCCCGGCCGTTCTTCACCCCGAGAAGCGCCGCGTGAACGTGGCTCACCCAGCCTTCGCATTTCCGATTGATTGGCGACGCGGATTGAGCGTCGGTTCGTGGTGGTTCATCCCGGGCTCTGCCGATTGGGCGGCGGCTCGTTGATCACTAGCCAGAACAGTCCGAGTGCCTTGACGGCCTCGGAAAAGGCGTCGAATTCGACCGGCTTGACGACGTAGGCGTTGACTCCCTCGACGTAGCTTCGGTAGCGATCGCTCTCCTCTTTTGAGCTGGTCAGCACAACCACCGGCACGAGCTTGGTGCGCTCGTCCGCGCGCAGGTGCCTGAGCACGTCGAGACCCATGATCTTCGGGAGCTTGAGGTCCAGCAGCACGAGCGCCGGTAGCGGCCGGGACTGATCTTCGAAGTACCGCAGCGCTTCCTCTCCATCACCCGCGATGTCGACCTCATTGGCGATCTTGCTGTCCTTCAGCACCATGATTGTCAGGTCGCGGTCGTCGGCGTTGTCCTCGACGAGGAGGATGTTGTTCGTGGAAGTCATGGTCCGGTTTCTGTCGATGGCTCGAGCTTGAAGTAGAAGGTGGCGCCCTCGCCGGGTCGGCCCTCTCCCCATACTGCTCCGCCGTGGCGTCGGACGATCCGCTCAGCGGTGGTCAAGCCGACGCCGATGCCGGGGAATTCGTCCTCGCGGTGAAGGCGCGCGAACGGCTCGAACAGCAGCCCGGCGAAATCCATGTTGAACCCGACCCCGTTATCGCGAACCGCGAACACCCCGGCGCCCGCGCGCGTCACCTCGATCCTGGCGTGCTCCCGGGTGCTGGTGAATTTCCATGCGTTCCCGAGGAGATTGCGGACCAGAACGCGCACCAGCCGCTGGTCGCCCAGCGTCTCAAGCCCGCCCTCGATCACGAACTCAACCTTGCGCGCCGGATCCACTGCGCGTAGCTCCTCGCTGACCTCCCTGGCCGCCGCGCTGAGGTCCACGCTCGTGACGGACAGCTCACGTCGCGTGAGCTCTGAGAGCTGCAGCATCGCGTCGATCTCCTCGCCCATCTTGGCGCTCGCCCGGCGGATCCGCTCGAGCGTCTCTCGACCCTGATCGCCGAGCTGGTCGCCATGGCTCCGCGCCAGCACTGCGCCGAATGCGCTGATCGCGCGGATCGGCGTGCGGAGGTCGTGAGCCAGCGAATACGCGAACGCCTCGAGCTCCTCATTGGCGGCCTTCAGCTCGGCGGTCCGCTGCAGGAGATCCTCGGTGCGTTCCCGCACCCGGTCCTCCAGCTGCGCATTCAGCCGCCGGATCTCCTCCCGCTCACCCTCGAGGTCCTCGAGGATGTTCAGGACAGCCGCCTGTGTGTCCCGCAGACGGGCCTGCTCCTCATAGCTGTCCTCGAGGATGTTGACCAGCGCGCGCTGGCCGTCCCCCATCCGCTCGCGCTCCTCGCTGAGGTCCTCGAGCACGTTCAAGACAGCCCGCGCGTAGCCCGAGGTCTCGACCGCCAGCAGGCCGGAGCCGTCCTCGCCCAGTGTCACGCCACCTCCCCCCCGTCGGGCGGGAGCAGCTTCTTCAGCTCCGCGATCTCCTTCTTGAGCTCGATCATCTTCAACTCGCGCCCGACGGTCAGCCGCTGGAACCGTTCGAGCTCCGCCAGCCGCTCGAGGTCCTTCGCCCGCTGCGCCGCGATCTCGGCCTCGGCCCGCCGCTGAGCGGTCACGTCGCGGGCGGCAGCGAATACCCCGAGTACGTTCCCGGCCGCGTCGCGGTACACCGAGGCGCCGTAGAGCACGTCAGTCAACCCGCCGTCCCGGTGGCGAATCGTAAGCGGATAGTCGGCCACCGAACCCTCCGCAAACACCCGCCGATAGCCCTCCCGCGCCGACTCAGGCTCGGTGAAGTAATCCGAGAAATCGGTGCCGATCAGCCGCTCGCGCCCGATGCCCGTGACCTTTACGGTGGCCTCGTTGACATCCGTGATCTTGCCCTCCGCGCTGATCGTCACCAAGGGATCCAGACTCGCCTCGATCAAGCTTCGCGCATATTCCGACGCCTCGCGTAAAGACGCGTCGGCGCGCGTCAGCTGGGTGATGTCTCGCGCGATCGAGGACGCGCCGATGATCTCACCGTCCTGGTCGTAGATCGGCGACACCGTCAACGAGATCGGGATCACGCTCCCATCCTTCCTCAACCGTGCGGTCTGGTAGTGACCGACGCGTTGTCCAGCCCGGATCTCGCCGAGAATCTCGCCCATCTCGCCGCTGTGCTGCGAAGTCAGGAGCGAAATCGACTCGCCGATCATCTCCTCCGCGGTGTATCCGTACAACTCCTCCGCAGCCCGATTCCAGCTCGTGATCACGCCGTCGAGCGTCTTGCTGACGATCGCGTCGTTGGAGGAATCGACGATGCTCGCAAGCAGTGCTACGTCCCCACCGCTGCTTGTCCGAGAATGGTCCGCTGCAACCCGATCAGATAAGGGCTTCATCGTCGACGCTCCTGGTCTGGTCAGCTGCGGTGCCCACGGGCGCGCACAGCGTTAGCAGTACCCCGGCAGGTTGCCGGTAGCACTCCAGCATAGGCAGCCATTCGTGCCGCGACCTCCGCAATAAACGCATTGCACAAGACTACGTTCCCAACATCGCCCACGTCGACCCCGCCGGTGCCTCGGGACGATGCGCTTCCGCAACGCGTCGTGCGCCAGGGCCCCCAGCACAAATCCCTACCCACGCACAGGCGCCGAACCACGGCGACGGCTGCAAGAAGCGCTTCGCCATGCGATCGCCTGCCGCGTGCCACAGACCAGGCCGCGTCTAGCCCTTACCTCACAGGCGAAGCCGGCTTGTCGACGACAGTGGGCCGTTGTCAGTACGCGCCTACTGAAGTTCTGCGGCAGGCGAACGTAGTAGCGGCCGGGTCGGATCTGTAGCGATGGCAGAGCCGGACCGATCGAGTCCCCGGTTCTGGGTGCCGCCGGGCTTCACAGCGGCGACGCTCGGGCTTAGAGTTCTGCCGTGGTTGGGCTCGCCTTACCAGCCGACGCGGCGTGGCCGCTCGTGGGCCGTGAGGCGGAGCTCGCGCGCATCGCGGAGGATCGCGAGCACGGCGTGTGCGGTGTGGTGATCACGGCGCCCGCCGGGGTCGGCAAGTCACGCCTCGGTCAAGAGGCGCTCGCGGCCGCTGAGCGCAGCGGTGTCCGTTGGAGTTGCTTGCCGTTGGCGAACCGCTTTGGTTGCCAGAGGTGGCGGGGCTAACCTCGTATGAAGCTGTGAGCAGCCTGGAGGCACGGGGACTCGTCGCGGTGCAGCCGGGCTCTGAAGGTGCGGAGGTGCGTCTGGCCCACCCGCTCTACGGCGATGCCGTTCGCACCAGCATCACGGCGGAAAGAGGCCGAAGCGTGCGTTTGCAGCTTGCCCGCACCCTCCGCGAGCGCCGGCCGGCCACACCCGAGGATGCGCTCCGGGTTATCCGCCTCCTGCGGGATGCCGACGCGGCGATCCCGCCGGCGCTGCTTGTCGACGGGGCCTGGGCCGCGAATCTCGCGGGCGATCCGGACCTGGCGGCTGAGCTTGGCGAGTTCGCGCTCGCTGACGGCGCCGGACTGCCAGCCGCTCTGGCCTTCGCGCGGGCGTGCGCGACGCGCGAACGTTTCGTCGAGGCCGAGGCCGCCTTGGCCGTCGTGGAATCCGAGGCCTCGGGGCGTCCACTGGCGATCGATTACCTCGAGCAACGCACCCGGGTGCTGTTCTGGGGACTCGGCCGGGTGAGAGAGACGCGCGCCCTGCTCGAGCGCGCCGAGTCGTGGTCGAAGTTGCCGACGTTCTCGCACTCAAGGTGGGGACCGCCTACTTCACGGGCGACGCCGAGCGCGCCGAGCGCACGCTGGCTCGCCTGCAGGCGATCGACGACAGCACTCGCCCGCGGCCGCTCTCCCGCCCTGCCTATGTGCTGCGGGCGGAGGGCTGGGCCGCCTGCGGGCGCAACCAGGTTGCGGCCGCGGTCGACCTGCTGGCGAACGCGGCCACCTTCGTCGAGGTCATGCCCGGATTAGCCGCCCTGTTGGCGTACGACGCGCTCCTGGCCGGATCGCCGGTGGCGGACGCCGGTGGCGTGCTGCGAGACGTCGCCGGGCGCTGCGACGCGCCACTCCTCGACGCCTACGCCGCCCATTCCGAGGCCCTCGCGGCGCGAAACGGGGCTACGCTGCTCGACGTGGCTGACCTGATCTCGGCTCGAATGGCCGCGATCGGACCGGATGAGCGCGCGGCGCTCGAACTGCTAGCGCTGGGCGAGCCACTCGGGCCAAGCGAGCTGATAGAGCTCGCCGGGGAGCAAGCGCTTGTCGCCGCCGAGGCGCGCGGCCTGATCACCGTCGAGGATCAGCCGGATGGCGGCGTCCGCCTGGCCCACCCTCTGTACGGCGAGGCGATCCGAGCCTCCCTGCCCTCGTTACGGGCGCACACGATCCGCATGCAGCTCGCGCGTCTCCTGCAGGCACGCGACGCGCCACGTCGCGAGGACTCGCTGCGCGTGGCGCGCTGGCTTCTCGACGCCGGCGAGCCCATACCGGGAGCGCTGCTGCTCGATGCCGCGGACATGGCGAACCGAAGCGGCGACCCACAGCTCGCGTCGACGCTCTCCAGTCAGGCGCTCGACGCCGGCGCGGGTGTGGCTGCTGCGCTCGTCCTGGCTCGTTCGCACGCCGTCCGCAACCAGTTCGAGCGGGCGGGGGAGGTGCTGAGCGCAGTGGAGGGGCAGGTCGAGAACCAGGGTCTTCTACGGGCTGCGGAACTCGATTCCCAAGCGCGCCGGATCGTGGAGTTCGCGCAGCTGACGGCGCTGTTCTACAGCGGTCGCGGGCGCGAGGCACACCAGCTCGCTCAGCGTATACGCCCATCTCTGCCACTGCGAGGCACGCTCGATGAAGACATCTTGCGGGTCGCCGGTGGGACAAGCGTCGAGACGGGCGCAGGGTTGCCGGAGCTCGAACAGTGGGCGAGCGGTGCGTTGCCGGTGGCCGTGAAGCTGGGTGACGACGCCACCGCCGGGATCGCCGCCTTGACGCTTGGTCATCGACGGATCCTGCAGGGGAGATTCCTGGACGCGGAGCGCTGGCTTGCCGAGGCGCAGCTGCATCAGGAGCGGCACGATCCCGACGGCAAGCTCGCGATGACCTTCTCCCTGCAAGTTTGGGTCGCCTACGCCCGGGGTGACGCGGAGGGCTGTGCGGAAGCGCTGAGCCGTTGCCGTGCCGCCCTTCGGGGAGAGCAACCATCGCCCTTTGAGCGGGCCTACCTGGCCTGCGCCGAGGCGTGGGTGATGTCTGCGACCGGTGATCCGCGCCGGGCGAGGCGGCATCTGCTCGATCGGGCCGCCGAGCTATCGGACGTTCCCCTGTGCGAGGCGCGCCTCCTCTACCAGGCGATGCGCCTCGGTGCGCGAGCTCGCGACATTGCGCCGCCGCTGAGCGCCACCAGCGAACGGTGCGACGCGCCGCTGGTGAGCGCCGAGGCCGCCCATGCCCGGCACCGCGCCGCGCGAGACGGCAAGGCGCTGATGGAGACCGTGGACGAGCTGGAGGAGCTGGGGGCGGTCATGTATGCCTGCGAAGCCGCCGCGCACGCGGCGGAGCTGTTCCTCGACGCCGGCCGGCAGGACTCAGCTCGCCGCGCGGCCGCTCGGAGCCACGAGCTGTTCCCCGAGGGCCAGGACGGCACCCCGCCGGCGATCGAGGGTCTCGAGGGGTCCGCGGCCGAGCTCACCTCGCGGGAGGCCGAGCTGGTGGCGCTCGCGAGGCAAGGACTGACGAATCCACAGATTGCCGAGCGCCTCGTCCTCTCGGTGCGGACGGTTGAATCGCATCTCTACCGGGCGATGCAAAAGCTCGGGGTCGGCGACCGCCGGCAGCTCTAGGGACCGCCGTCCGCGCGGCCGCGCCACCGACAAGCCAGCTACGTACCGCCCCCGGGCGGATTCAGTAGCCGCGTACTGGCGACACGCAGCGGCCCCTCGAGGACGATCACCTGGAACTCGCTCCCAACCCGTGAGGCAGACATGAGCACCATCACCGAGCCGATCCCGACAGTCACACACCAGGCCCATCGCCAGGGCGCAAACGACACACGCCGCCGCCGCCGCGAATTCACCCGCGCTGCCGCACTGGGCGCAACGATCTCGGCACTCGCAATCGGTGGGGTCTGGGCCGCCACCAGCGCCGGAGGCGGCGTCCACCCCGCCGCTGTGAACGGCACCACGAGCGCGGAGATACACGACGGCCAAAGCTCGGCAGCCACCGATTCCCATTCCCGCGGAGTGACGCCTGCCGCGGACTATCAGCACGGCGCCTCGGTGGTCGCCCTTCAGCACGAGCTCGCCCAGCTCAACTACTACGAAGGGCCGAACGACGGCATCCTCGGTCCGGCTACGCTCGCGGCGATCACCAACTTCCAGCGGGCCAACGGGCTCACCCCGGACGGCATCGCTGGCGCGAGCACGCTGAGCAAGATCCACCAGCAGCTCATCACCGGCGACAGCCAGATGTGGCCGACCGCACCACCGGTGAAGCCTGGCACTGCTGCGTCATCGACCACCCACGGCCAGACCGCGACGACCGGCGGCGCGAGCGCGTCCAGCGCCGGCACGGGCGCCAGCGCGAGCCAGCCCGAAAGCGGCGGTACAGCCGCAGGCAGGACGACGGCGTCGGCAAGCGGGACTACGACCGCCACCACCGATGCAACGAGCGTCGCTCCGTAACTCACCGCCTCCCGCGAAGTCTGAGGGTGGCCGCCCGCGCCGCGCGTGGCCACCCTAACGCGCGCAAGCATCGCGATCAGGGCCTGCTCCCCGTGGGTGGACACGAAGCTATGCGGTACGCCGACTCTTGCCCCTGCAGCAAGCACGTGGCCGCATGGCGCATTCCGCGCTTGCAGAAGCGCGCGTCGGGCTGGCGACACCCCACGGCTGCAGCGATTGTCCAACTCGCACGAGATGCGAGCACCGCCGACGGCGGCCGCTCGGTCACGAGAGCAGCCCACACCGCTTGCTCGTTACCGGGGACCAAGCTGCGGACGTGGCCGGCGAGCCTTCGTGCCCGAGCGGCCGAGGCGACTGTGCATAGGCAGCCCGGCGCTTTTGCACGCGCGTTGCCGGCCCTGCTCTCGGCGAGCTGCGCGCACCTGCGACGGACACGCGTGCAACAAACCGGCCGCGGGCCCGGCCGGCGCGCGGGTGGGCGTTCCTCGAAGTCAGACACGGGCGAGCTGGTGGTCCGGGCCACGCGTGCGGTCGCTCGGCACGGAGCGCTCTCCGGCGCGGCGCTCACGGCCGGTAGGGTCCCGGCGGATGAGCTTCGATGAGTTGCTGTCGTTCGTGCGCGGCCTGCGGGACAAGCCGTGAGCCGCCGCTTCGCGCAGGGCGGCGGGCATCCACCGGGCGAGAGGAGAGGCGTCGTGCTCTGGTGGCGGAGCGGACGAGGTGCTCCTATCGTGCGGTAAGCACTCACGTTCCGAGAGAAACGAGAACCGATGGCTCTGACCGAAGAGCAGGCCCGCGTCAAGGCGGCCTCCGACGCGCTCACCGACACGTTCCCCACCGCCGCCTATGCGTACGTGCTCGCCTGCCGACGCCAGCTGCCACAAATCGACGACGAGCAGGCGACCGCCTACTACCGCAGGCTCGCTGACGAGGCTGAGCGCCTGGTCGCGCTCGTTCACGGCGCCCAGCGGACTGAGAGCCCGCCGGCGTCCGACTGACCGCACCTCCGTCGGGCGAGCCGGCGAGCGTGTCGGCGTCCAATGTGGTGTGTTCGGGGTGTTCGGGGTGTACTTGCCGGCGAGGTTGGCGGGTCCGAGACGACGCTGCAGTGCACTTCGCCGAGATCATCGGCGCGCTTGATGCCAAGCCGATCATCATCGGGCACTCGTTTGGCGGTCCGCGGCGAAGGTCAACACCGCCAACGAGCACCGCGGACCGCTGCTGCTGATCTCCGGCACGAAGGACCACACCGTCCCGGACGTGACGACGCGCTCCACGCTGAAGCAGTACCGCGACTCGACGGCCGTCACCGAGCTCAAGCCAGTTCGAAGGCCGTGGACACTCCCTCACGATCGACAGCGGCTGGCGCGAAGTCGCCGACGCGACGCTCGCGTGGCTCGACGCGATGACCGGTCAATCGATCCCGGTCGAAGCGACCGCCACCTGACAGCACAACCAACAAGTCAGGGCCGATCGCGAGCGACTCGCCGTCGCCCTCGCTCGCCCCGAGCATGCGCAGCTCGTCGGCGCGATCTCGTACGAATCGCGGCGCCCCTCATCAACGTCCCTCCACCCCGCCGTCTCAGAAGGGCCCCACCATGACCTACCGCAAGATCGCAGTCCGCACCGTTCGCCCGGCGCTCCTGACGTTCCTGAGCGGAGTTGTTCTCCTGCTCTCGTTCGGCTCGGTCGCTCAAGCATCGGGTAAGAGCCGAACAGCAGCGGCCAAACCGACCGTGGTGCTCGTCCATGGAGCGTGGGCCGATGGATCCAGCTGGGACGGTGTCGTCGCGCGTCTGCAGCGCGACGGGTACACCGTCGATGTCTCCTCCAACCCGTTGCGGGGCGTGGCCTGCGATTCCGCCTATCTGGCCAGCTACCTCAAGACCGTGACCGGACCGATTATCCTCGCCGGCCACTCCTACGGCGGCATGGTCATCACCAACGCGGCGACCGGAAACGCCGCGGTCAAGGCGCTGGCTACATCGACGCATTCATACCCGCCCAGGGTGAGACCCTCCTGCAGCTCGCGGGTGCCGAGCCCGGGTCGACGCTCGCCGACCCAACCAAGGCGTTCAACTTCGTGCCCTTCACGAGGGGCGTCCGGAGCTGACACCGACCTCTATGTCAAACCGAGCGTATATCGAGCGGACTTCGGTGCCGACCTCAGTGTCCAGCAGGACGCGATCCTTGCCGCCACCCAGGAGCCGTTGGCCACTAGCGCGCTGCAGGAACCCTCAGGCCCACCGGCGTGGAACACCATCCGGTCGTTCGCGTTGATCGGCACCCAGGACATGGTCCTCCCGCCCGCCGAGCAGGTCTTCATGGCCGCCCGCGCCCACGCAACCGTCGTCAAGATCAAGGCCTCGCACCTGGGGCTGATCTCGCATCCCGACACGGTCGCGCGGCTGATCGAAAGGGCAGCCGTCGCGACCCGCTGACAGCCAACCTCGCGCTCGCCGGCGGCCCAGCCGCCGGCGACGGTCGCGTGACCTTGCAGGCGCCAACCAGCCGATCCAGCCAGACCAAGCCAAGAATCGAGCACCGTCAGCCCACTACGGGCCGGGGAAGACAAACTCCGCGGACTCCCGAAGGCGCTGTGCGGTGCGATTGCCTGGCTTCGATCGCCACCCTGCGGCCCGCGGCCCAGCGGACCGCTGGCTGCATCGGCGGAGATCGGGATGACGTCCTCGGTCGCCCTGGATCGTGGCCGTCACGGATCGCCGGCGTGGCGAAGTCCGAACTCCCAGATCGACCTGGTGGCGTCGATCTCTCGCGAGGTACGGCCGAGCAAGAGGCTCCCCAGCAGCCCGAGATGCCCGCCCGGCCAGGTGTGACCGGCCCCGCGTGACGTCCACAGCGTCACCTCGCCCGGCTGTCCCTCCGCACCGTAGGTCGTTCGGGTGAGCGTCGGGCTCACGACGATTTCCGTCGGTGAAGCCGCGATGCCGTTGGCCAGCGCCCACGCCCGGGCGGCGTCGGGGACGCTTTCGTTCCAGCGTTGCGTGCCGCTGCCGCCGTAGGGGTTGATCCTGTCGTTGGTGCCGTGAAACGACAGGATCGCGACCGACCGGTGTACCGGGACGCCGGGCGCGCGCAGCCCGGCCACCGCACCGACCGCCTGGACGAGCTCAGGGTGAACGCTGGCGAACAGGCTCGACATCCGAGCACCGCCCGACATCCCCGTGATCAGCACGCGAGCATGAGGCGTCCGATGCCGGCTGAGCAGCTCGGTGGCGAGCCGAGCAATGTAGTCGACGTCCTGGCCGGGGTCCCATTGATAGCCGGCTCCGATCGGCCGGATCGCCTGCGGAAAGACCACGAGAGCGCCCGCGGTTTGGGCGAGTCGCTCCAAACCGGACAGGCGTGCCTGCCGACCCGCGGTCGAGCGGGTGCCATGCAGACTCATGATGACCGCCGAGACCGCCGGGCCCGCTGCGGGCTCAGCCACGAGGTAAGAGCGATTGGCGTGGCCGGCGGCGAAGACCTGCTGCTGAAGAGCCACCGCGCCAGTATGCCGACGGCGATCCGTCGGCCCACGGACGCCCTGAAACCCGACAAGGTCCCCAACATCCCTCGCAATGATCGCTTCGCCGCTGGCGCAATACTCCTCGCGCCAGCGGCCCCGGGGCTCATTGCGGTCGAAACCAATCGTCCCCGTCGACCCCATCGTCGCTGCCCAGCTCAAGCCCGACGGCAGCCGTGGCCGTTTGGTGAGCCGTCGATCTCGAGCGAGCATGGACGCCGGCCGTGCATAGGCACGTAGTCCGCGGACGGACGTCACAGGGCTCGGCGCCTGCTTCCGCGCTGCGAGCACTAGCCAGTGACGACGTGAAGGTCGCTGCTGGGGCGGACGAGTTGCGGCAGCGCCTGAGCTCGCGGCGGCAAGGCGACCGAGCGCGTTCGCAACGGCGGCGATCGCGTCGCAGTACCAAGGATCACCCGACGCCGCCGGCGAGCGGCGAAACGATCGGGAAATGCGCAGCTGCCACAGGGGCTTCGATCATCGGGATTGCAGTCATACTTAGGTCAATGACTGATGGGCTCACGCTGACGGCGGTGTTCACGCCCGATGAGAACGGCTGGACGATGGCGCAGCTGGCGGAGTGGCCGGCCGTGGTGACGTGTGGACGGACCGTCGAGGAAGCGCGGTCGATGTTGATCGACGCTGCCCGCGAGATGATCGCCTCCTATCACGACGAGGGACGCGAGCCGCCGATCGGCGGGGCCCACGTCGAGCGGATCACGATCGACCTCGCCGCTTGAAGAGGCGAGAGCTCGAGGCGCATCTTCGCGAGCACGGCTGCCAACCAATACGCGAGGGCGCCAACCACGCTATCTGGTCCAACGTCTCGCGCGAGCTCAGGGCTCCAGTTCCTCGGCACCGCGAGATTCCCACCGGCACCGCCCGAGCGATTTGCCGCCAACTCGCGGCGACCGATGCCGGGCGGATCGCGGTCGCCGGTTCTTCCCGGGGCTGTTGCCGGGCAGGCGCCGGCCGACGCGTCCGACGGTTCCATCCCGACAGCAAGAAACCCGCTCCGGACACCAACGAACGAGTTTCTGACCCCACCAAAACGGCAAGCCATCGAAGGACGGCCAACGACAGCCTCTCCTCGTCCGCTCCGGAAGCCACGGACAGCCCAAGCCTGGTGCCCGCGTTCTCGCCGGAGCAGCAGCGCGGGGGTTAGCGTTAGCAGCGCGACGCCGTCGCGGCTAGCACCAACCGCGGCCGGGCTTGCGCTTGGTCGCCAAGGCAATCGCTGACACGAGCCGGCCTGAAGAACAACAGCGATCGCGCCGCCATCGGCTTCGAATACTGGTGGTCGTGCCGCGGCATACCTACCCAAGCGGAGCGCCGCCCTGGACGACCGTGCTGTTGTGGATGGAAAGCGTCACTCTGAAGCCCCGACGCGGGACCGCTCGCTGTCCGCGCGTTGCCGATCGTTCCGGCGGCCGAGCCGGGACGATTGCCTTCAGGGCAAAGCCTTCGTCCGGGTCGCCGCGCTCGTGACGGTTCCTAATGGGCAAACGGCGCGGCGCGGCGTCCACGTAGTCGGCTGACGCTTCGCGCACCGCGGGCGCCGAGCCGGTCAGCCCGCGAACGGTCACGACGGCACCGCGGTCCCGCGGTCCGGGTCCGTGCAAGCACCTAGCCTAGCCTAGCCGCCTCGGGCAACACTGCTGCTCCACCTGGGTGAGCCACACGGGCGGGTCCTGCCGACGTGCGATCTTCCGCTCCGCCGGGCAGATGCAGCGGTCTTGGCGGGGGTTCCGGGCCAGGAGATCTGCGAGGGTTCCGGTGAGGAGTACCAGCTCCTCAACGGTGGGGCGCGCCGTTCGGTTACGCTCGCTCTGCGAATGACCCTTTCCGTGCAGCTCGGGCTGCTGCTCGCACTAGGCGCCGCGTTCGGCTCGGTCGCGGGGTTCCTGTACAAGTTCCGCGGCGCTCGGCAGGCCGCGACGGTCGAGTTGCGCCAGCCGCTGCGCAGCACCGCGCAGCTGTTCCAGTCTCCCGTCTACACGCTTGGGGTCGCGGTGGCGCTTGCGTCATGGGGGCTGCACGTAGGCGCGCTCGCGTTGGCGCCGATCTCGCTCGTGCAGTCCGTGATCGCCGGTGGGCTGGTGCTGGTTACGGTCGTCGCGGACCGGCTGTTCGGAATCGAGGTCACGCGACGGGAGTGGATCGGCGTCGCGCTGACGGCGGCCGGGCTCGCGTTCCTGGCCGCGACGCTCACCGGCGACGGCCGCAGCGCACATTCGCGCTATGACCCGACGACGCTGGCGATCTACCTGGTCGCAGTCGGCGGAGTCGGGCTTGCGATCGGCACCCGTTTGCGTCGAGCACCTGCCCTCGCGATCTCTGCCGGGCTCCTCTGGGCGGCGTCTGATACCTCGATCAAGGCGCTCAGCTCGCATCTGCACAAGCTCGGGCCGCTGGTGCTGATCCACCCGCTCGCGCTCGTGATCCTCCTGGCGTCGCTGATCGGGCTGCTGATCTCCGCGCGGAGCCTCCAGTTCGGCGATGCGGTGGCGGTGATCGCGCTGACGAGCGCGGCCGCCAACCTGACGACGATCGCCGCGGGCCCGATCGTCTTCTCAGAGCCGCTCCCGTCAGGGGGCTTCCAGCTGACGGTGCGGCTGTTCGCATTCGCGCTGGTGGTGGTCGCGGCGGCCCTCACGCGTCCGCCCGTTGCGCGCCTCGGGGCCGTGCACACTTGATCAAATCGCTCCAGGCCGCTTTGACACTTTCGGCGGCGGTCATCGTTTCTGTCCAATCGGGGGCCGTCACGGGCGCGACCCGACAGATAGGCAGTCACCGCGGCAGACCGTTCCGTGCCCGGCGCCTCGCTGGGTACGTCAGCGTCGTGGTGGCGGGCGCGGACGCTCCGGGAGGTCACCTCGCGCTCGCCGCTGCGAACGCGATCGTGCGCTCCGGCTTGGCCGGGCGCCGATCGGCGTGATCCCTCCGTCGCCTTATTCGCTCGTCCGGGCCAGACGGCTGCGGGCGATTGCCTTCGTAGGCAATCCGATCACGCGCTGGGTCGCTGTGGCGTGATCGCTGTCCGTCGAAAGGAGTCACGCCTCGGATCGGCCTCGCGCTCCTGGGATTGGGCGAAGGGCGAGCGCCGTGATGCGGGCTGATCGTTTGCTGGGTGCGGTCGAGGTCGCTCCTCTGCAAGCGCTTGGCCGTGCTTGCTGGAGCTCGACTCAGTATCGACTCTAACCCGGGCGCGCGTTCTGTCTTGGAATCGCCTGATCACGCCAGTCTCACGCCCACGCTGGGCGACAGTGCGGCAAGCTTCTCAGAAGGAGAAGAAGCGGTCCCGAGCGCCGTCGAGAATCCTCCTCGGCGAGCGGCACTCTCTCCGGCACGACGGGACGATGGGGCCACCCGATCACCGCCGATGCGATCACACTGATAGCTACCCCGTCAATGGTGGCGGTCTCGTCCTCACGGGCGGTCGCTTCGACGCACCCGAGAACGACGCGATCACACCGCAACCGCGCTACCGCTCCGATCGACGACGGGGCAGTCGGTGCTGCTGTTGAGCGGCGCGTCGCCTTTCACAGAGAGCCGTCCGCCGGCGTGCTTACGGTCTGGCGTGATATGGCGAAGAAGTACAAGGAAGTCAGGCGGGTGTTGATTGCCAACGGCTGGAGCGTCGTTCGCCAGACCGGGTCGCACGAGGTGTGGAGCCACCCGGATCGCGAGGACCGGATCGTGGTCGCCGGCAAGGACAGCGACACCGTCCCGGTCGGAACGCTGGGTAGCATTCGTCGCGCGAGCGGACTCGAGGAACTTCGATGAGCGAATACATCGTGATCTACGAACAAGCGGACGACGGCGGTTGGGGCGCCTACCTTCCTGACCTGCCCGGCGTAGTCGCGATCGGGGTCAGCCGCACCGAGGTCGCCCAGCGGATTCAAGAGGCACTAACCGCCTACGCCCAAGACCTGCGCGAGCGCGGCAAACCGCTCCCGGCTCCACACCACGCGGCAGGAACCGTCGCCGCGTAGACACCGGCGCCAGTGTCGCCTATGGTCTGTCGGCCTACCGCCGCGGTAGAACCCGACCAGGTGCTCGCCACAACCGTCGCGATGATCGCTTCGCCGCTGGCGCGATACCTTCCGCGTCTGCGTGCGCACGAGCGCGCGCCGTCGAACGCGATCACCCCGATCCGGCGGCCATGGCTGCCGGAACACGCGACCCGAGCAGGACCGGCGAAGACGATCGCTGCTTGCAAAACTGCATCGAGCGCGCTCCCTAGCAAGCACTCGGCGGCGCTCGCAGCCGTCGCGGAGCATAAGCGCGACGAGACCGTAGCCGACGTGAAAATCAGAAGTGACGAGCACCGGACCCGGACGGTGCGCTGCTGCGTTGGTTCCCGAAGCGGGAGCGTGAGTCGGCGAGGTGCGGTCGAATGAAGCTGCCCGATCTTGTCAGGAGGCCGGCGTTCCGTGCACACCGTCTCGGCGCCGGGTCAGGCACGTGGATTTGCGGACGACGGCGCGGTATGCCGCCGGGCGGCCTGAGCATGTCGACGACCTCGGCGACGTGGGTGACCGCCACCACCAACCCGCGCGACGGGCGGGCTGGGGACCGACACTGGCGCCGGCAAGGGGCCGTGAGTGGTCGCGTGGTGCGCCGCGCCGGCGGGTCTCGCCGGCGCAGCGCGGCGCGGCGTGCCGGGGGCTCAGCCGTAGTGCAGCGTCTCGGTTTTGGAGGTGGCGCGGGGGAGGAGGTGGTTGCCGTTGAAGCTGGCGCGGGCTGTGCCCGTGCCTGTGTGCTTGCTGGTGGTTGGTTTGGTGAGGCTCGTCGAACGAAAGCAGGGCGCACAGCCCCATCCAGCTGAGAGCAGAAGCAAGACCCAGCGGGCTCGGAGCAACGAGAGTTCTGCCTGTTCGTGGAGGCAGAAGTGATGCGGAATTTGACGCGCTGCTCGCGCAGCGACACTGCATGCATAGTGAAAGGGTCGTGGCCGCGACGGCTCAAGTCGAGCGGTCGGGCCACCCTGTCGCCTCGAGAACGCCGATCGGGTCGAGGTAGTCTCGCCAGTGCACCACTTTCCTGTTTGCGACGGTGATGATGGAGACGAAGCGGTTGTTGTAGGGCCGCCCGGTCTGTACGGATTCGCCGTGTACCTCGTACTCGAGGACAACGATCGACGCTTCCGGGTCTCGGTAGATGCGGAGATTGTCGGCGCTGTGCACCCTCATGTAGTCGTCGTAGCCCTTGTAGAGGTCGATGATGCTCTGGCGTCCTTGCACGTGTTTGGGGTAGCCGGGCACGGAGATGACGTATTCGAAGATCACGTCGTCGGCGAGCAGGTCGAAGTAGTCGTCTCCTTTGGCCAGTCCCTTGAGCCCCTCGCGGATGATGCGGAAGAAGGGGCCGTTGGTACCGAAGTTCGAACTGTCGTTGGTGTACTTGGTCATCGCTGCTCCTTGCTGGTCCAGGCGGTGGCGTGGCGCTTCGCGAACGTGTGGAAGCTGGCTGGCGGTCGGCCGATGGCGGTCTGGATATCGGGCGGTGGGCGTCGAGTCGTCGCCGGTGATGATCGCGCCGGTCAGCTAGACCTGCATCGTGGCGGCACGGGTATCTTGGGGCTGGGACGGCCAGTCGCGCAACGCGTGGAAACCAAGGCTCTGGGCAGACTGCCGGTTTGTCGCCGAGGCGGCACTCTCGGCAAGGCTGCTCTCCGCACGATCCGGCAGCGACCGCTTGGTCAAACGATGCCTGTGCAGTCGGGAAAGGGGGGCTGCACCAACAGGGCGGCGATCGACCTGCTCATCGCCACAAGCGCGCATCGCGTGCTTGCAGCCTTCGTGCTAGCGCCCGGATCGAAGCGGTAGTCCGCGCGGGGCGTCGATGCTGGTCCCAAGGTGGCGACGAACGGCGGCGACCGCCGAATCGCGCGCTGCTCCTATCGCCCAGATCCAAGCGCGTGAGGCCGGGCTCGGCGCGACTGCATTTCTCCTCTCGCCCGCGACGGCCGCGCAATCGCAAAGGCGACCAAGCACAACCCCGGGATCAGGTGGTACTAGCCGCCGACGAGCTAGCGGACGGTCGCCCGAGACTTGTTCGTTCCTGAGCGAGCGGGTGCCGACGCGCGGGCTGCCCGCGTTACAGGATCGGACGACAAGCGAGTGTGATCAGACCGCTCTGGCGGCGGCGCGGGGGGCCCTGTATGCATGACCTCGACCGGCACCTGGCCGAGGACGAGGTGGCCATCGTGCACGGCCAGTCAGCGGTCGTTCCTGTGCTTCCCCCTCGTCCGCCACTTCGAGCAGAACCTCAACGTTAACCACCGGCTGGGCCGCTAAGGCGCCGGCGGGCGGATGGAATTCGATCGCGCCTGCCCCGAGATGATCGCCGCGCCGATCGCGGCCGAGATCGCCGCGACGTGCGCTACCGCTGGGTCATCACCGACGGAGCGGCCCGGGCGGCAGGCGTGATCACTGAGCTGCTGTAGCCGGTAGCCGAGCGCAATGGGCGAGCCGCGTCAGCTGCATTTCGATTTCGTCGCGTTCGTGAAGCTCGTGACCGAGTTCACGAACTTGGACGCATCGCCGGCAACGGTTGAAATCGCGCTGGCCGACGGATTCGATGCCGCCGCCTTGACGGAGGTCTCGAGCCCGGCCAGCGACGACTTGATCGCGCTCGTCTCGTTCGGGAAGTCGCTCTTGGCCGAGCTGACGAGCGAGTTGGCGTCGCTTTGAATCTTCTTGAGCTGCGCCTGCAAGCCACTGATCCCGCTGCTGGGGTTGAGGCTGGTCAGGCCCTTGACCGAGTTCTCAAGGCTGGATCGATCCGAACAGTAAGCCGGCTTGCTGCTACCGCACCCCACCAGCGCAATCAACGCCAGCACGGCTGCACACGCCGCCGGCGCACCAACTGCCCCTGGATGGGATCTCCTCGCGATCTTCCGCATCACAACCGCCTGCGAGCTTACGCGCCAGGCAGGGGAAGCTCATCACCTCAAACGGGTGAAATCGCCTCTGCGCCCACGGCGTGCCGGCGGCCGCGTCGGCGACGGTCACGTCGATCAGCCAGGGGCAGGGAATCACGCTGACCCCCAACCCGATCACCGACACCGGCACTGTGTCACTGACGCTTCCGCTCGCTCTTTCGAACCCCTTCGCGACTCCTATCTTCAGCTTGACAAACACGGGGACTTTGACGCTGAGAACACCGATCCCCGGTATCAGCTCACCGTGATCGGCTCATTCGCCGAGGCCGTGGTCTGGAAGCAGGAGCGGCACAATCAGTTCGAGATCCGGACGAACCAGGGACGTATTGAGGTTTCGTGGCAGGTATCGGCTGTGCGCAACGACCCGGCGGCGCGCGCCAGCGCGCAGGGGGCCGAGCAGGAGAAGCCGGCGTCGGAGCGCGGGCGATATCTCGATCCGGCCGCCTACGGAAAGCCGGCGAGCATGGCGATCAGCCAGCCCTGAGTCACGGGTCGCACGTAGAGCGCGGACGGCGCGCCCGCTGACCTCATCGACGGTCCGGCCGGAGACGCCGCCGGGCGGCCGGATTCGACGAACCGGACCAAGACCCTCGCTACCTCGACCGTCGCCTGGCTCCCGCACCACGCCGAGGTGCTCATCACCGACCGTACAGATACCGCTTGGCGCAGCGACCGCCGGCAAAGGTCCAGCCACCGATCTGAGCAACCACCACGACAGTCCATGACGGTAGGGAGATTCGTGACTAGGAGACCGGCAGAAGCTAGGGCCACCAGTCGTGGCCCTAGCCGACGTGCGCCGCCGCTTTGCCCGGCACCAGCTCCGCCATCCAACACACCAACCTCGGGATCACCTCGATCTACCTTCAAGGGATCGACGGCTCCGAGATCATCGAGACCGTCCATGGCTGGCTGCACCGATGAGCCACGGGGGGCCGCGCGCCGACCGGCAGCCGCCGCTCATTAGTCAGAATCTGCGGACCGCTGAGCGCTTGCGGTCCGCCGCCCTGAACGCCGCGCGGAAATCGCGCACCTCGCGACGATAGCTTTCGCGATTTGGGCCATCCCAGACCTGACCACTCCTTTGGCGACCAACGCAACTCGCGGAGCAGGTTGGTGCTTGCTCATCGGTCGCTAGCAATCGCCGGCCTCGGAACTTCGCTCGGTCTCCTTAGCGAAAGCCGAGGCGTCGACGCCGCGAGAGTCGAATGTGATCGTGCCGTCGATTTCGTGCGCGTGATCGGAAACGTGGGGCATTGCGATCGTGAGCGCCGATCTTCGTGGCCGCCCCTCCGTCGCAAGGGGAGGCGCCCCGTCTGAGAGCACACATGTCGTAGCAGCGATCGTCGACGAGATCGGTCCTGTTCGTGCTCGCGACTGCTGGCGTCGCGCTCGGGACGCCCGCGTGGCGGGGGACCCAATGGCCATGCCGGCCGCTGCCGCGCGATTTTGGGCACGGCGCACCGCTCGCTGCTGGACTAACGCCTAGAGGGGTCACGGCGGGCTGGTGACCGCTCGTGAGCAAGATCGGTAACCGAGAACCGGCGCCGGGACCTTGCCCAGGTACTTGCAGCCTCGATGAGAACCGGCTAGCGAGCTCCTGGGCGGCGCGGAGCTTGATGCCTGCGCTGAGATCCGCCTTCGGCTCGCCGGCTAATCCTCGCCCTGCGCTCGGGCGCGGCGCCGGATCTCGGCGGCGAGGCCCGCGGCGAGCTCCGGTGGCACGACGGTCCTGCCGCCCGCGACGCTCAGAACTCCGTTGACGATCTCCTCGCGGCGGGCGTCCTTCGATAAATAACCCGCGGCGCCCTCCTCGACGGCCCGGAACACGGTGGCGCTGTCGACGACCGCCGACAACAGCAGCACCCGCGTGGCGAGCCCGTCGCGGACGATCTCACGCAGCAGCGCGATGCCGTCCATCTCCGGCATCTGATAATCGACGAGTGCCACGGACGGCACCTCGCGGCGGATCATCTCGAGCGCCTCGCGGCCGTTGTCGGCTTCCGCGACCACCGCGATCTGGCCGTTGCGCTCGAGCGCCCGGGTCACGCCGTCACGGAAGAACGGATGGTCATCGACTACGACGACGGTCACCTGGGCGGCGTCTTCGGTCGCCATGACGGTCGGAACGGCGGCCGCCCGAGCGCTTGCCGGCGCCTCGCTGGGCACGTGGTGATCGCCCGGGTGTACGGCCGCGAGCGCCGCGCGGGCGAACTCCCCCGCCGACTGGAAGCGGTCCTCCGGACGCTTCGACATCGCCCGGGCGACGATTTCGGCAAGCGGCTCCGGTACGTCCTGCAGGAGGGGCGGCGGATCGTTCACGTGCGCGAAGATCTTCGCGATATCCGAATCACGCGGGAACGGCACGCTGTCCGAGAGCAGCTGGAACAGCACGCAGCCGAGCGAGTAGATGTCGGCGCGCCCATCGATCAGCTTGCCCTCGATCTGCTCGGGGGCGATGTAGTCGACCGTGCCCACGAACACGCCGGTCGCGGTCATTCCCTTCGACTGATCGGCGCGCTTCGTGAGTCCGAAGTCGGTCAGGTAGACGTGGTCACTAGGATCGACGAGCACGTTGCCGGGCTTGATGTCGCGATGGACAAGGCCACGCGCGTGAGCAGCGTCCAGGGCGTCCCCCACCTGCGCGACCAAACGTGTCGCCCGGCCGGGCTCGAGCCGGCCGGCCTCAGCCAGCATGCCGCCGAGATCGACGCCCTGGACGAATCGCATCGTGATGTACAGCAGTCCGTCCTCTTCCCCGACCTCGTACACGGGGATCACGTTCGGATGCTCGATCTGCGCGGCGACGTTCGACTCCTGCTCGAAGCGCGCCCGGAACGCCGGATCGGCCCCGAGCTCGGGCGCCACCACCTTGAGCGCGACGGTCCGCTCCGGGCGTCGCTGGCTGGCGCGATACACGAGCCCCATGCCGCCGCGTCCCGCGATCGACTCGATCTGGTAGCCGCCGATCTCGTCCCCAGGCGCCAGTTGTCGCACGAGCGCCAGGCTACGACGTTGGCGACATGCTGTCCACCGACCGTCGGGGGCGGTGGGACAATGTCTGCTCGAGGGTGTCGGACCCTACCGGCGACGCGTGCGCAAACGGAAACTATCGGCCCCCACCTGAGCTCAAACGCGGAGCTCGACTCCGTCGTGCAGGAGTACGCCTACCTCGGCGTGCGGCTGGAGACCGTGTTGCGCGGAGTGCTGGTCGCGTTCGTCGTGCTGACGCTGCTGATCGTGCCGCCGCTCCACGATCGCCCCAGCAGCTACGTGGTCGCCGTCGCGTACGCGGTCTGGGCGGCGGCGCTCGGAGCACAGACCTGGCGTCGTGGCCCCAGGCCGGTGAGGTTCGAGTGGCTGATCCTGCTGGTGGACCTCGCCGCGCTGGGAGGTCTCACGCTGCTGGCCGGCGAGTCGGCCAAGCAGAGCTGGACCGCCGATGTCCTCGTATACGGCTTCTTCCTCGTCCCGCTGCTGGCTGCGACACAGGTGCGCCCCGGGGTCTCAGCGCTCGTCGTGGTTCCGACCGCGGCGGCCTACTTCGCGACGAGCGTCGCGACGAAGTCAGCCAACCAGGAGCCGTGGGGACCGATCATCCTCGGGACGTTCGTGCTCGTCAGCATCGGCGTCGGGTGCATCGGGTTGTCGTACATACAGCGGTCCCGAGTCGCCGCGATCGAGGGGCTGGTAAAGGACCGCACGAGTCTGCTCGACGACCTGATGACGGTCGAGTCCCGGGAGCGGCAGCGGCTTTCCGAGCGGCTTCACGACGGCGCGCTGCAGTACGTGTTGGCGGCGCGGCACGATCTCGAGGACGCGCGCGAGCTATCGGACCCCGAGGCGTTCGACCGCCTCGAACGAGCCTTGACCGAGTCCTCCACCCTGCTCCGCTCGACGGTCGCCGAACTGCACCCCGCGGTGCTTGCCCAGGCAGGTCTGGCGCAGGCGCTGCGGGACCTTGCGAACAACGCTGCGTCCACCGGCAGGTTCTCGGCCACGCTCGACACCGACGGCTGGAGCGACGAGCTGCGCACCTCAGCCGACGGCCTTCTGTACGCGAGTGCCCGCGAGCTGCTGGCCAACGTCGTCAAGCATGCCCAGGCGCGCAACGTCCGCATCAGCCTCGCCCGCCAGGGCCAGCTCGCTCGGCTCGTGATCGCCGATGACGGTTGGGGAATCCCGGATGGCGCCGTCGCGCGGGGCCTCGGTCAGGGCCACATCGGGCTCGCGTCCCACCAGGCCCGCGTCGAGGCGGCCGGAGGCAGCCTGGCGGTCGGCCGCGCCAGCCCGTCAGGCACCATCGCCGAGGTCAGCGTGCCCGCGCGCCCCGAGGCTTAGCGAGCGAGCCTCATACCGCGGAGTTGAGTTTGGCGACATCCAAGACTGGGCCCGCCTCGGTGGCGCAGACCCGCTTCTGTGTCTGCGGGGTACTTTGCTGGTGCGCCGCTTTGCGGAGGTCGCTGTGCGAGGTGTCCATTTCGCCAAACTCGCTCGTCGTACGGGTGTTAAGTCAATCACCAGACCCGAGGAGGTCTCGAGCTCGATGCACCCGATGACGATCATGGCTGTGGCCCGGGAGATTGAGGACGATCGTCAGCGCGGCCGGCACAAGGTCCAGCTGCGATCGGTGGCACTCACAAATCGCGCTCAACGGTTTGATGGCTCGTCGGCGGCGGGTGGATTCGCGCGGCGGCTGCTCACCGGTATTAGCCTGCGGCTGGGAGCGGCGTTCGCCGAGATGGAGATGCGCGTGGTGCTCCGCTGCGTACTGCGAACTCGCACCCTGAGAGCCGCCAGCGCGGACGCTGAACGTCCGACCCGGCGCAACGTGACACTGTCTCCGAGGCACGGGACTCGGATCATCATCGCCCCCCGGCCCCGGAATGCTGCGCGGACGCCTACACGCATCACTTGTTGACCAAGATCAGCGCGCTCACCACGATCCAGCGCCGTCTGATCGCATCGAGGTGCGGTCAATGGCCCGCCTCGCTCTCGCCGCCACAAGGGCGCACGCCGCGGCTCGTCCTGAACAGCCGGAGCGACGAACTCTCGGCCGGGCGTGCGGTCCGCCATGCACACCCGACCAGCAGCGCGCGTCCCGCTATCCACGCGTTGCAGGGAAGGTTGGCGGAGCAGCGAGATGCTCGTGCCGTAAGCAGAGCAGGGCCGCGCGTCGGTGCCGACCCGCCTGCTCGATCGACGAAACGGTGCCGCGTCACACCTACAGCGGCAGTGCTGGTGTCGACACTCACGCTGCGCGATCTCTGTGCGGCTCGGCTCAGCCACCCCGAGGCACCGGCGTGCAGCGCTGCCGCTCTACCCGCCGGCCGACGGTCAGGCGGTGGACCTGCGACTGTTGTTCGCGCGTCTGCCGGCTCACCTGCGGGCTGTGGCCCGGGTGCGAGCTCAAGGACATGCGCTACGACGACGAACCGGTGTGAGAGTCATGGGAGCTGCTGGTCGTCGTCGACGATTGCGGTGGTCACGATCGCGTCCCAGTTCCAGAGCCGTCCGTTCGCCTGCGTGTAACGATCACTGAGCAGGGCGCCGGTGCGGGAGTTGAAGATCATCTCCCAGTATCCGCCACCGCGGCCGCCGAGGAACCTGACGGCGACCCCAGGTCGACCGAGCGGGTCGTGGGTCTGACCGACGAGCTGCGTCTCGGGCAGGGTCGCGATTACCCGATAGAACGCCGCGGTGAGCGCCGGTGGCAGCGGAGCGCCTTGCTGGAGCAGGGCGCCGGCATAGAGAGCTGCCCGTCCTCAGGCGAGCCGCTGCCGATCGCGTTGCGCTCGATCCAGCGCAGGAGCACCGCCGGCTTCGTCGGCAGGCGGATGAGCTGCGCGTAGTCGCGATCGACGAACAGGTACGGCTGTGAGTACGCCAGGACCTGGAGGTGGTCCCCCTGCTTCTGAAGTTGGTATTCGGCCGCGATGCGTTGCGGGCTCGCATGGAACAGCAGCACCTCGTCGCCGCGCTGCACGACGCGACCGAAGCGGTCGGCCCCAATCCATGTATCGGACACGTGGAGCTGCCGGGCACTCTTCGTGCTGGCGGGAGTGGGACCGTTCGCGTACGGCGTGCGGCCCTCGGTGCGGACGTAGTAGTACTCCCCGGGCCGCAGCGGGTGCCACGGCCGGCGCTCGATCTGGGCTACGGCCCGGAGCAGGAGCACCTTCGCTGACGCGGGCGCGGGGCCGAGACTGCCGAAGTCATTGTGGCCGGGGTCGGGAAGCAGCGCGATCAGCGCGACGGCGATCGCTGCCGCGAGTCCCCCGGCAACGACAAGCCGCAGCCAGCGACGGGACAGCAGCGGTCGTGGTGCCACCGGTCCGCGCGTCCGCGCCTCGGCGGCGATGGCCGCGCGCAGTGGTTGGCGGGCATGATCGAGCGCCTGGCGCTCGATAGCATCGCCGCTCGGGACCGCGCGATCGCGCTCCCGGAGAAGCTCTTGGAGTCCAGTCATCGTGTTTCCTCTGTGTGGTAGGCGGGTTCGAGGTGCTCAGTCGCCTTCGTACGCGCTCGGTGCAGGCGTTTACGCACCATCGCGCTGGACACGGAGAGCGCCTGCGCAATCTCGGCCGGCGACAGCCCGGCCCAGGCGTTCAGCAACAGAACCTCACGCTCATCGTGCGTCAGGTCGGCGAGGGCCGCGGCGAGCGCCGGTCCGAGCGCCTGCGCGTCGAGCCGCTCGTTGACCTCGTTCGTCGTGGCCGGTTCGGTCGCCCGGGGGTCGAAGCGTCCATACGCCCTCCGGCGCCGTTCGTCGGAGCGCAGCTGCATCTTGATCAGGTTTGCCGCGATGCCGAACAGCCACGGGAGCGCCTACGTCTGCCTCGTGTCGAAGCCGTCCCTGGCTCGAAAGGCGCGCGTGAACGTCTCCGCCGTCAGCTCCTCGGCGACCCTCTCACCGAGCCGCCGGCGCAGGTAGCGGTGGATGCTCGGCGCGTGGCGGTCGAAGATCAGTTCAAACCGCTCGGCGTCTGCGAGCGAGCTCGCGATCACCTCGGCATCGGTGTCCGCAGAAACCATCATCACCCTGTTCTATGCCGCAGCCGGCAAACCGTTCCAGCTGCGCGGCGGCCGCGGATACCCGGCTGCGCCGCGGGCCTGCCTACGGGGTCGCGCATATTCGCAAGGTCACTCCCGGCGCTTGCTATGACAACGCGAAGGTCGTACGCCAGCTCGGGCTTCCGGACAAACCCGGTCACGCCAGTCCGGTCCCACCGGGCCAGTGGAATCGCGCCGGTCGCCGGAAGCGGGGCGCCCGGCCCGCGTGCAGGATCGGGCGAATACCCATGCAGCGCTGGCCACAGGACCGCCGCCGGAGATGCAGAAGGCCGCCGAGATCGAGGTCTAGCGAGGGCCACACCGATCCGAGAAGATCTCTCCCTTGCGGACGGAACGCAGCGCCCACCGCCGGCCGGGATACTCTCGCCAATCGCCGAAACCAGGGCTGGCCTGGAGGCGTGCAGCGTCCGGACGATGCGTAGGCAAGCTTCGGCGCGGTCGGCCTCGAGGTGGCGAAAAGGGGAACCTGGCCAAGGCTTGGGAGCCGCTCGGGGCAAGCTCCGGCGACGGGATGGCTCGGTTTGGATCGAAGGGAGTCGCGGCACGCGTCGGTGCTCCACGCCTCAAGCGGCCACATCAGCGCGGCTACGCGTCCGCGCGAAGAGCGGCAGTCTGGTTGACACTCCCGCGTGGGCGACGATGCAGAAGCATGGCCCTGGGCGCCAAACGGTGGCTAGGATTGCCACGATGCTTCACGTTCGGCGCGATACCTTGGCGCGCGTGCTGCGCAGTCATGGCGAGGACGAACTCGCCGAGCGTGCGCTGTCGGTGACAGACGACGAGTTGAGGCGCATCGGAGAGCTGGGCGACTGCTACGCGTTCTCTAAGCGCACAATGGCGGCGGGCGGGAGCATAGGGGCGCGAGAGCACTCTCCATGGCGACGATCGATGTGCTCGAGGGCACTCCGCGCGATCGCGCTGGCCCCGCAGCGAGCTCGAGCGCGACCACGATCGGCTCGATGACGAGCGATGCCGGATCGATCTCACGCGCGCGATCGTGATTGTCACGTCATGGTGGCGACGCACCGCAACCCAGCGAGCGTTCGGAACACCAAAAGGCTCGCGCACACCGTCGATCGTGATCTCGGTTTCGCTGACCCCCGAGCAGTTCGATGACATCGAGCACGCCCGCGCTCACTGCCGGCAGTTCTTCCGCTGGTACAACCACGAGCACCGGCACTCCGGGATCGGGCTGATGACCCCGGCCGCCTTCTACCACGGCCAGGCGCCCGCGCTGCACGCCGCCCGAGGGCACATGCTCGACGCCGCCTATGCCGCCCACCCCGAGCGGTTCGTCCGCAACGCACCCGTCCCGCCGGAGCTACCGACAGCCGCGTGGATCAACAAGCCAAAGGAGGTCCCCGCCGCTCACTAATTTCGAACGCGAGGCGTCTCACCGGACTTGACAGGCTCCGCGCTTCGACGGTACACGCAGCTCTCCTGTCACTACCGCATGCGGAGCAGGGCTCGACCGCACGAGTGGTTCTGCCGTTCTCCGGTGCGGAGCTTGTGGGCGCTGCGCAAGGGGTGGTCGGCAGACTCGGATGAGGTTGTCCTGATGCCGCGCCGCGCCACGAAGTCGGGCGAAGACGCTCAAAGGCGCGTTGGGCGGCTGACCACCGGCCGGCCGAGGTGCAAGCGGCTGTGTTTCTGTCCGGGCGCGCAGCCGTCAATTGCTTGTTTGAGACGTTCCATTGTGATGGTGCACAATGAAAGGCATTCTGCGCTTGATTCTATACGCACCTGCTCTGCGTGCCCACCAACACTCAGAACAGGTGCGGCGTTCTCAGAGGCGCGGACCTGAGCAGCGTCCTGTCTGATTTGTTCCATGGCCATAAGTGCTGTTTGGAGTCCCGCTAGGTTTGGTCGTTGCTGGGGTGCGAGGTAGCGCGCCTCGACAAGCCCGCGGAACACACGCACTGCGACCGCGTCCCAGCGCAGCTCGTCTCCCGAGTCGGCATCGATGAGCGTGTCATATTCATCCCGACTGTCACAAAGTTTGTGAAGTTTGTCCTGGCAGAGCTCGCGAAGGTTGGCCTGGCAGGTCGCAAGATCCGTGGGCCCCTCGCCAGTCATCACTCTATAGCAACGGGAGAAGGCCTCTTTTGCCAGGTCATACTGCTTGGTGCCTAGGTAAGCCTCGCCTAGGAATGCCAGCGCCGCGATGCTCGCATGGCTGAGGGCCTTGAGCTGCTCTGGACTGAGCTCTTGCCCGGTCGCGCCATTTGCGGGGACGCTTTGGCGCCACCCCAGCACGCGGGTGTGGGCTGCCCCGTGGAGAGCGCGTATGGCGTCGTCAACGCGGCCCCGTTGGAGCGCGATACGCCCCCGCCAGATGTGGGCCCAGGCCGAGGCGACCGGGTGCTCGCTCCCCACTAGCTCGAGCACGGCCTGGAGGCGGTCGTCGGCTTCGCGTAAGGCCTCCTCACGGCGATGTTCGTCTGAAGCGAGCGACGCGATACGCCACTGGCAGATCGCCATGTCTTGGCCCAGTCGCGCGTCGCTGGGCTCAAGACACTGCGCCTGCTCCCAGTACTGCAACGCTTCCTCGTACTGGCCGAGTTCGAAGTGAACCCGCCCGGCCTCCCAGCGGCCGCGAGCGTTCAACGGCCCTCGTAGCAATGCATCGGAGATGACGACGTTGGCTTCGTCGAGCCGTCCGCTCTTGCGCATGACCCTTGCGAGCTCGGGCAGCAGTCCGAAGTCGACGACCCTCTGGGACTCGCCGTACTTCTCCAACAGCTTCTTCGCGGTCCTTAGACTGTCTTCCGCGTCCTTCCAGCGAGCGTCATGGACATAGATTCGCGCGAGCGCCATGTCGATTTGCACGAGCTCCCAGACACCCGGCATCCGACCAAACGGAATACGCGACGACGCCTGCTTGACCTTTTGGGCTTTCCGACGCGACGACCCTTGCTTCATCTCCTGGGCATACCGCTTCCGACACTCCGTGAGGCATTCCATGGTGGCGTCCGATCGAGACTCCTGTTTCCGAGAGCGATCTCCGGTGTGCGCACAACCGTCCACGAGCGCTCTTCTCAGACGTCCGATCCGGGCGATCCGCCGCTTCCCGTCGTCGTCGTCTAACGACTCCTGCATCTTTGTCAAATCCTCCAGGGTTGTGTCGCAGAGTTCCTGGAACGATTGGGATGCACTTGGCAGCACCGAACGCCTGAAGACTGGGGCAAGCTCCTGGAGCGCGCGTGCCGCCTCATCCATCGCGCGCGCTCTGAGCTCTTTCTGCTGAGGCTCGTTGCTTCTCTTGGCCAGCGCGCGGGCGAACGCTGCTATGTAGGCCGGGTTGCTGTTGCCTCGCTCTGCGGCCGTCTCATAGTGCTTTATCGCTTGGCGCATCCGATTGCGTGCCTCGAGGATCTGGGCCCGCTTGAAGCAAGCTTCCACTCGAGCGTCCATGCTCGCGTCTGCTCGATGTTCCACATACTTAAAGCAACCAGTCGCGCGGGAGCGATCGCTCCATGTTCTGGGCGAAGCGTGCGCCGTCCCGCCGCCTGGCCTTCCATCGTGCGCTCGCCCCGACCGCCCCTGAGCGCGCTCTGCGTACGCCACCCCCAGGAGATATAAAGCAGCGACGGCATTGTGCTTCGCGCGTCGCGAGGGCGTTTCGCCGGTGCGAGGATCCGCGCGCTGTGCCTCCTCGGCCTGGCATAGCTCAAGCCAGAAGCCGGCGGTAGCGTAGCGGAGGCGGCGGATCGCTCGGCAGTGTTCGTTGCCGCGCAGTGCTGCACGACCCTCTAGTTGACGGACGACGGCTGGTGTGGCGATGCCTGATTGTCTAGCCAACTCGGCCGCATGCGCGCATCCTGCGGTCACGCGTCTCAGTAACTCCTTATCGGTCGCGGTGTCGTGCGCCGGGTCCGTCCCTCTCTTTTCCTCGAGCATCGCGAAGTGAGTAACCGCGAGCGCGTAGTGAGCTTCCCAACGCGACGGTGGCTTCTCGATGGCCTTCCAGAAGGCGACCCGCGCCGCCTCCAAGCGCGCCTTCCGTGCCTTCTCCAGGCTCTCCGCGTCGGGAGCGATCGACCGACTCGGCTCCGCTAGGGACAGGGCGCCGGCCTCTTCTACCTCGCGGAGTTTCGTGTACACGCCGCCCAAGTTGTAGAACGCGAGGTTGAATGTGTCGTCTGCGGCGATCGCCTTCAGCAAGGCGGCTTCGGCCTTTTTGAGGAAGCGTGTGCGATCCCAAGGGGTGGAGCGAAACTGATTCAACAGCTCAAGATAGCGGGTGAACTCGGCGATCGCTTGCCAACGCACGGTTTCACGGACCGTAAGGTCGGTAAACATACGGCATGCGAGCTCACGTACCATAGTATCGACGACCTGCTCGCTGACCTGTCCCGGCGGCTCCTGTGCGAACGAGTCCACGCGCCACGTCTCTGAGTGTCCCGGCCCAATCAGCTGTGCGGTCACCGCCAGGCCGCCGCCGGTTGCATGGAGGCTGCCTACCACGCGAGGTCCGCGCGCTAGGCGGTTGAGCAACGCAACGATCGCTCCAAGGGGCAGCTTTGCCTTGCCGATCTCAAGGGAGGCGTCCAACGCGACGGCACCCTCCAGAAATGGGGCCAAATCATCGGCGCGAGCCGTTAAGAAGGAGTCCGCGTCATTCACCGCTACACGGTTTGCATCGACCGCTGTGGGAACCGCGGGTGAAATGGCGCTTGCCATGTTCGCCTCTTGGTAGATGCGACGCAAACGCGCGAGCTCGGCGATCAGGAGTGTCGCCAGCCCGTCGGCCGGCTTGTTCTCGGGAGTCGTTCGTGGCGCCGCACGCGCCGGAGGTGCAGCGGAGGAGTCAAGGGAATCTTGTGAGGGAGCCTCTCCAGCTGTGTGGTGAACAAATGCGTCCACTACGACGCGTCTGCGCGCCTGGATGAGTGCCCGAATCGTCACCAGCGCGACGAAGACGCCTGCGACGTCTAAAAGCGTTAGCCAATCACTTACGCGAGGCGCCGGATGAACGCCGAAACGCTTGGAGAGCCCGCTGTGCTGGATGAGCTGCGCCAGGTAATGAAGAACGACGGGAAGCAGTACAAGGAGCAGCACCGACAGGGCGAACAGCGCGGCGTACGGCCACCACGCTCGCGACCTCACCCTTTTCAGATGCCCAACTCCTCGAAGCGCCAGTCGGGTGGGCATGTACCACACCGGCGGCGCGACCAGTGCAAGATTATTCCAGCAGGTCTCTCTGATCCAACGTTTCACGACGGGGCGCTTTCCACGAGTGCACACCCAACATCGACTGCGGCTCGCGACCGCTCTCTACAAGACTCGTTTCCCTCACACGAGGCGACATTGGACTCTTAGGCGCGAATCCCTCCCTTTTCTGCCAATCAGCCCAGCATCTCACAACGATGACGCCCCTCACGCGCCCCGTCATCAGTACGTTCGCGGGTTCGGACTACGTAGTTATCCCGTCTCCCCTGCATTGCGCTCGACGCCCTGAGGAGTAGCCGAGACCGCTTCCTCATTGAACACGCTGGCGCCAGGCTCGGCGACGCTGTCGTCGTACGAGCCCTCGCAGGCGCCGGCGCCCGCGGCGGACTGCCGGTTCTCGACGATCGAGGCGGTCCCGCCCGAAGCCTGGTCACAGACTGGGAGACGGTCAGATCAGCGGCGGGGGCGCGTACTGCAAACCGGGCCGCTGGGCAAGCGCCGCGAGCTTGACGACAGCAGCCGGCGAGGTCCCAGCAGGCCCATCGCGTACTCGGGCTCCCTGGAGCGCTCGAACCTGACGGGTGGTTCGGGGACATTTCGCTCGCGCCTCGAGGCCCGTGGCGCTCACGCCGCGTCTCGTCGGCGATTGCCTTGGCGAGGTACCGGGCGTCCGCATGCGCGCCCGGGAGTGCCGTCTGCGTACAGAGAGCCGAGCTCCCACTTTCGGCGCCATTGATGGTCGTTGTGCGTGATCGGAACGTCGCCGGAAGTGGTCGCGACCGCGGTGCCGCGGAGAACCCGAAGCCATCGCACGGATCCGAGCGTGAGCGTCGCTAGCCAGACCTGTGGGGTTCGGGCCGCTCAGAGGCTCGGCTCGTGAAGCCTGTGGCCCGGTCGCCACGGAAGCGCGTCGAACACGAGGGTGTCAGTTCTTCCGTGTAAGCTGACTATTCGATAGTAACAGTTACTGTGCGTCACGAACGCAGAGGAGGGGTTACGTAATCCCGTGATGGACGACCTTGGGAAGTCGGACGATCTCGTAGTACCTGCGAAGCGGCCGAACAACGCCCAAGGCGGGGCGGTGGAGGCGGTGGAGGGACGGGGATCGCCCAAGGGGACTGGTCGATGAGGGACTCGACATCGTCTGCGGCCTGTGAAGTGGCCAGCCGTTTTCCTACGAGGGCCGTCACTAAGCTCAAGGAGCGGGTTACTTCTGGTCAGGCGTTTGCGGGCACGTCGCCCGGTACTCGTCCCAGTCCCAGCCCGCGAGGAACCGCTCCGCGGCCTCCTTTCCACTCTCGATGACGCCGTCGCGCGTGTTCTTGTCCGCGTCGAACTCGACGATCCCGACCGAGCTGGTGTCAACGTCAATCGTCCGCCGCTTGACGCACGGTCGCTCGATGTAGCTCTGGTCGTGGCCAACGATCGCCGTCACGATGACCTGTTCGAGCTCCCGTATGGGCGGAAGCATTGGCAGCGCGAGCGGCGGGAACAGTTTCGCGTCTGCACCCGGCAGCGTCGGGATGATTTTGACTCCAAACGTCGGCCAGCGCGGATCTCGACCGTCGGTGCGATCGAAGATCTCGACCGGGAAGTTAGAAAGCACGGCGCCGTCGACGAGCGTCGACTCCGTGCCTGTCTGCGCGTGGCGCAATTTCCGCGGCGTGAAGTAGAGCGGGATTGACATCGACGCGCGCACAGCGTCCGCTACGAGCTGCTTATCCGGATCAAGTGCAAACTGCTCGTAGTCCCACGGCAGCCGCAGTAGACGGCCGCGGGTGATATCTGTGGTCATAACAACGAGTTTGTAGCGTCGGCTTTCGGGGAGGTTCGCGTCGGCGCCGTCGTCATCACGCCGCAAATCGCCGAATGTGCTCACACCCAGCTTCTCGAGCTCCTCACGAACCCATTCGTGCAGGTAGTCGCCGGGGTGGGCTCCTCCCTTTGCGACCAGTGAGATCCCCTCGCTCGCGATTGGGACCCGCGGGGGCGCGAGGTCCGGGACGCGCGAGTAGTCCAGCCGCTCCATCAACTCTCCCATGGCCGTCGCATCGACACCAGCGACAAGGAACGCGCCGAGGATCGCGCCCTCTGACGTCCCCGCAACCCGCGGAAACGTGTAGCCCTCCTCCAGCAGACGTATCGCTGCACCAGTAGCGCCAAGCCCCTTCATGCCGCCACCCTCCAACACCAGATCTGCGTAAGGCACGCTCTACCTCCAAGAATCCGAGTCGTCGTAGCAGTCTTGCACCACCAGCCGCCTCCAGCGGCCCGGCCAGGTCCAGGGACTCAACAACGCCGCTTCGCGCAAGGCGCAAGCGGCGTTGGTCGCATCGGCCGCTTGCGGTGATCTGGGCGCCGGACAGGCGCAGGCGGACACCTCCTTTGGTGAGGGACCGGAGCGACGTAGAGGTCTCCCATGATCCCGATGCGACCGACCGGTGGCCCATGTGCCCGCGTCCAGAAAGCGCTTCGGCCGGTTTGCGTACGGATCCGCACTGACCGCGTTGGCGAGACACCGCTGGACGACCTCGGTCAGCCTCGCTGCGCCAGTCGGATTACGCGCTGTGCGGCGCCTGCGGCCACTTAGAGCGGCGTCGGTAGTGCGAGCGAACTGCCGGACGAACAGCAAGTCACGCCCCCAGATCGCCGACGACGATGATGTCGATTGCCGTTCCAAAGCTCCTTGCGACCGAGAACGCCGCGATGTGCGTGGAACAAGGCGACGCAACCCACGCACGGACGGGAAGGTCTAGCCAGACGACAACGTCGGCCGCGCCGAACGCTCCGGTTGTCGATCTCGCGCCTTTCTTTGTAGTTGTGTTCGCCGTTCGCGACACCAGGGTGATGTGCTCCTTGGCTCAGCCGCGCAGGGCGAGTTTGGCCACATCGTCGGGGTCCTGCAGGTCGCGACCGTGGAGCAGCTGAAATGCGGTTCGTTCCGCGAGCGCGCTGATTGTCGCCGACGGGTTACGCGCGAGCGCGGTGGGGATCACGCTTGCGTCTGCGACGAACAGCCCGGGGTACCCGTGCACTTCGCCGACCTCGTTGACGACTCCCCGCGCGGGGTCCTCGGCGATCGCGCAGCCGCCGAGTGGATGCGCCGTCAAGAGCTCTCGACCTGGCCAGTCCCATAGTGGGCTTGAGATGTAGTGGCCCTCGAGCGCGTCGCTGAGTGCGCGCATCGCGTGCTCGAGTTCGAAGATGCGTTTCATGCTGGCGCGCGGGTTCCAGTGCAGGTCGAGCTTGCCGTGCGCGTCGAGGGCGAAGCGCCCGTCTGCGGCGTCCTTGCACATTCCGAGGTACGGAAGCAGTCCGCGCGTCCGTCCGCCCCCGAAGAGCGCCTCGCGTTCGTGGCTGATGCGATTGGTCGCGCCCTTGAACGCTAGGCGGTCGTAGGCGAACAGCTCGAGGATCCGGTACACCTGCACCGGATTGACGGTGATCGCCGCCGCGGCGATCATCCCCTCGATGAACCACACGAGCTGGTCGGGGTAGCCGAGATCCTCGATGTACGCCTGCTGCGCCGGCGTGCTGACGTCGACGCCGGCGGTGATGCTCGGGCCCCAGCTGGCGTCGACGTCGCGGGCCGTCCACGTGCCCACGAGCACCAGATCGCCGTTGCCCGAGAATCCATGGCCGAGCGCAGGACTGAGGTCTGGGAGCGTCCGGTGCCGATCTCGGCAGCGCAACAGCAGCTCGTTGGTTCCGAGCGTTCCGGCGGCCACGACCACGATCGCGGCCTCGATCGCACCCGGCTCGCTGCGCTCCGGTGAATCGGGGTCTCGCTGCGAGAAGCGCACAAGATAGCCGCCGTCGGGCAACGGCTCGATCGCCTCGGCGGTGTGGAACGGACACACCTCCGCCCCGTGGCGCTCGGCGATCGGAAGGTACGTCACGTCCATCGCGTTCTTGGCGTTGGTTGCGCAGCCGAGCGCGCAGTTGCCCGAGAAATCGCACGGCAACTGCCGCACCCCGCCGTGCGGGTTCGCGCGCGGAGCTCCGGTGTACACCGCAATCGGTACCAGCTCGGGCTCGCGTCCCAGGCGACGGCACGCGTCGAGGAAGGTAGCCGTCCGCGCAGGCAGCACACGACCATCGGGCGGACTCAGCGGGCGCGCGTCGAGCATCTCGCGCGCCAGCTTGTAGTAAGGCTCGAGCAACCGGAGGTTGATCGCTTGTGGCCATCGCTGATCCTCGAAGATGCTTGCCGGCGGCTGGATGTGGACGTTGAAGTAATGCAGCGAGCCGCCGCCGACGCCGCTGCCCTGGATCACGTGCATCTGCTTGAACGCGCGATACTCCAGCAGCCCGAAGCGCCGATCTTCGACGTCCCAGAACCCCTCGCGCACGACCTGGCTGGGCGAGCGCGGGAAATCGGTCGCAGCCCACCGACGCCCCCGCTCCAGCACGCACACCGAGCGACCCGCCTGCGCTAGACGGCAGGCAAGGATGCTACCTCCGAAGCCGGACCCGATCACCACCGCATCGACACGTCGTGTCATAACCTCCCCCCAAAATGATGAATCAAACCGTGCACCGCTCCCAGCGCGCAACAGCGACGGTGAAACGACCGTCGCAACCTAGCAGCTGTCAAGCGGCAACGTGCGTGATGATCAATCGCCGAGCGGGCCACCCGAGCACCTCGACGATCTCCGGCCCGGTGAACCGCAGGTGCCAGAGCGCCGCTCGCCTCCACCTCGCCGACTCGTTAGCTGGGCGCCCTGGTCTCCTCCCCGCACGATCTACCGACGGCTCGCCGAAGCGACCCCCGACGCGTTCCTCCCGAACCTCGCCCGCGCGCTGAACAACCACTCGCTCTGCCTGCGGGAGCTGGGGCGCCGGGACGACGCGCTGAGAACGATCGCTGAAGCGGTCAAACTCGTCGCTACCGTTGCTTGAGCGCGTTCCCCATGCGCTCCCTGACGCCGGGCTCGCGCTCGCCCAGTGTCCGTCGATGCGAGGAAGCGCACCAGCAGCCCGACGCGCAGCTGCTCGCAAGGATGCACGCGGTACAAGCCGGGAGGAGCAGGTCTCATCCGTAATCCGTAACACCGCTGCCCCCTCGACTGCACTTACCGACGAAGCCGGACGGCGCGCCGACACGTGCTGGCAGCCGAGCAGGCGGCGCTCGATAACACCTCCTATGACTTCGTGGCCGTGAACCGGTGTTGCTGTCGCGCCCACTCCAGGGCCGGGCCATGCAAGGCGGTCTGCCCGCGCGTGGGGGATCGTGCTGCTCGGGAGAGGAATCATGGCCTGGTGCTCGAAAGCTCTCTGCGTCCAATACCCCCGCAGGTCTCGCCCCGCGAGCCGCGGACTATCTGGGCGACGGCGACCCAGCGGGAGCGCTGGTGCGCGCGCACCTCACTGGTCCGCGCTCATAGCCGAGGCCTCACCGCTCGCGCGTCGCTCATGCATGGTCACGTTTGCCGGCGCCCTGACGCGCGTAACGGCAGACACGCGAAATCACCGAAACAGGACTGACATGCGCAGGCGGTCGCGGTCCTGAGCTTGCCAACTCGAGGCCGACCGCGCCAAGGCTTGCCTACGCATCGCCACGGAACTGCAAGGCTGCAGGCCAGCCCTGCTCTCGGCGACGAGCGGCGCTGAGCCGCCAGCGCGGCTGCAGGCCAGCCCTGCTCTCGGCGACGAGCGGCACTGAGCCGCCAGCGCGGCCGAGCCCTCCTGGTTGCCACAACAGGGACAGGCGGATCGTTAGCAGCCAGCGGCCTTGACAGCAAGCACGAGGCCCGACGCGGCTGCTCGCTTGTGGTATCGCCCAAGGGGAGGCGTCCGGATCGAGGCCTGCGACGGCCTGCGATGGCCGAGGCTCACCGGCGTCCGGCGACGGTGACCCGCTTCTGCTTCGTCGCCCTAGCAGCCACAGAGCTGCGGCTTCTCCTTCGCCGCCGGCTGGCCTGATGCAGCACTGCGCTCGCGACCTCAAACCAGCTTGCGGGGCGGCTGGTGGTTCGTGACAGCGGGTGTCTGGCGATCGTTGGCGCTAGTGAATCGCGCTCGCCGCCAGCTCGCCCGCGGCGGCGACGACCTCCGCGATGAGCGTCGCCAAGTCGGCCTCGGTCGTGCCTGGGTGCAGAATGCAGGCGCGCACCATCTCACGCCCGTCGTAGACCGTGCCGGTCACGAACGCCCGCCCGCGCGCCTGGACGGCCTCCGGTAGGGTGCGGTTGACGGCCTCGAGCCGGTCCGGCGCGCAGCCAGGCGGCTGGGCCCTGAAGGCCACGATTGACGTCTCCGGGACGGCCGCGAGCTCCAGCCATGGCTCTCGGTTGACCAGCGCGGCGAGCTCGCGCGCCAGCGCGTTCGCGCGGACGACCTGGTCGACGATGCCCTCGCGACCAAGGGCGGCGATCGTCGCCCATGTCTTTAGGGCGCGAAACGGTCGGGTTTGCTCAAAGCCGTACTCGGCGAAAGTGCCCACCTCAGCGCCGGCGTCCTGGCGCAGATAGGGAGGGATGGTGCTGAAGGCCGCCCGCAGCTCGTCGGCGCGGCGCACGAGCGCGCAGCCCGCGTCGACGGGGACGCCGAGCCACTTGTGCGGGTCGAGCGTCAGCGAGTCCGCGCGCTCCATGCCCCGGTAGCGCGCGGCGATCGCAGGATCGAGCACGCCGAAGGCACCGTAGGCCCCGTCAATGTGGAACCACAGCCCCTCAGCGGCGGCGACGTCGGCGAGCGCTTCGAGCGGGTCGATCGCGCCCGTGTTGACGGTACCCGCGGAGCCGACCAGCAGCGCGGGCTTCCGGCCTGCTGCGCGGTCGGCCGCGATCGCGGCACGCAGCGCGTGCGGGTCAAGGCGCCCGCCCGACAAGGGCACCGGTCGGATCGACTCGCTACCGAGCCCGAGCAGCTCGATCGCGCGCTGTACGCAGCTGTGCGTCTCGGACGGCACGTAGGAGAGCAAGGGCGGGCCGCCCGCGAGCCCGTGACGGCGCACGTCGCGGCCGGCCGCGACGGCGGCACGGCCACGGGCCCCGGCCAGGCAGACGATCGTCGCCGCGGACGCCCCGCTCGTGAGCAGACCGCCGCCCGGCCCGTGCGGGTAGCCGACCAACTCCGCCAGCCAGCGCACAGCCGTGCGCTCCAAGTGCACGTCGGCGTGGTCGCCGGACACGACGCTCGGGTTCATCGCGGCCGCGGTGAGCGACGCCAGCACTCCCGCAAGCGACGGTGGCGGGTTGACCCAGCCAAAGAACGCCGGGTGCCCGTTCCCCATCGCGTGCGGCATCACGTCGCGGGCCATCGTCGCGGCGAGCGGGCCGAGCCCGGTCGGCCCAGCCGGGAGCGGCAGCGACAGTAGCTCCGCGCGCAGGTCTTCCGGCAGCGACTGCCAGACCGGCCGCGCCGGCAGCGCCGCAAGATGGTCGGCGACCGCGTCGACGAGCGCGTGGCCAGCTCGCCGAAACTCCTCCAGGTCGCCGGTGCCAAGCTCGCGAGTGAACGGTTCGCTCACACCGGCAGCATAGGTTCCCTGAGCGCGATCGCCGCGACCATCCACGCTGCGACGCGCGAACGCTCCTCGTTGGCAGCCCCCGGAAGGACGCGACCCCCCAAACGCGTTCTCGCACCTGCGCAGACGGAAGCACTCGCTCTGCGGCTCGACACAGTCCGCCCTCGACGAGGGACCAGGAGGCTGGCGGCGCTGGTCCCACTCCCGCTCGGTCGCCGCCGCGGAACCCAGCCGTTGGCTGCTGCTCCGGCCGGCGGGAGATCGGGAGCAGAATTCCCGACAGCCCAGAACCGGCCTCGCCAGATGGCTCAGCGTTCGCGCGATCCGCGTAGATCGCGCGATCGCCTGGTCGCCAACGCGACTGGGCCGCCCGCGGTCCTGAGAATCGATGCGACCGTCCGGGCGGGTGGCCGCCGACTCTCGAGATTGGCGGGACGGGGACTCGCGACGATGTCTGGATCGAGACCTGATGAACTGGTGTACGTGGGAAAAACCGAGATGGAGTTCTTTGACACGGAGACCGTTCCGTGGAGTCCCGTGACGCTGCGGCCTGGAGTCTCAGAACGGATCCTTGCGCGAGATCCGAGCCGTGGGCTGCTCACTCGAATGGTCCGCTGGGAGCCTGGTCTTGATACCTCGAGTGCCGGCCCGGTCGCACACGAGTACTTCGAAGAAGTGCTGATTCTGTCCGGCTCGATGCACGATCTTGGACTCCAGCAGACGTTCAGCGCGGGCTCCTATGCCTGCCGACCGCCGGGCATGGTTCACGGCCCGTGGACCACCCCTGACGGCTGCGTCATGCTCGAGATCCAGTATGCGGGTGATCAGGCTTGAGTCCGGACCAGCGACGTGAATAGCCACTACTCGGGCCCCGCGCGTCCAGTACCGTGACCATCCCCACGTCGTGTCCGACATCCCCAAAGGCCGAAACACACGTCCGGCGAGGTAGGCGGCGAGATCCTGGCCGTTGACCGCCTCGATCACCTGCCCGAGCCAGTCGGTATTGTCTGGCGCGGGTAGCAGGACGCGGCGACTCCTTCCGCTGGCCGGGGCAGGTGCGGATTCGCCGCCGGCACGATCGCTCCGTGACGAACGCGATCACCGCGCCGCGGATCGCGGGGTGATCGCAACCGACGGCAGGCGATCACGCGATGTCGCCCACCCGGGACTATCGCTTTGGCTACCCGTGAGAGCGGCTGAAGGGACTCGAACCCTCGACCTTCTGCATGGCAATTCTTGGTTCGCGCATCGACTTCTGATGAATACTGAGAATTCCCTATTTCTACAGGCGTTCCGCAGGCCCGATGATGGCATCGAGTGGTAGCGCCGCTGGTAGCGCCGTGGTAGCGCCGGTTTACACTCCTCGGTCGTGAACGGTGCGAAGCCAGCCGGAGCGATCCTGTACCGGACCGGGAAGGGGGAGGCCGCGGAGGTCGTCTACGCGGTCGCGAAGTGGCGCGACTCGACCGGCCGGCAGTGCTACCGGCGGCTGGGGCGGGCATGGGTGGAGCTCGACGGCGCCGGCTCCGGCTGGCGCCGGCGACGAGGCCGTCCGTCCGACGGGTACCTCGATCGCCGGGCGGCGGAGCGAGCAATGGACGTCCTGATTGACGAGACCGAGCGTGAGCTGGCTGCGCTGCGGCCGAACCGCGAGGCGACGTTCGCTGAAGCTGCTGTCGAGTGGTGCGAGTGGGCCGAGCACACGAAGCGGCTCAAGCCGGCGTCGCTGCGAAGCTACGACGCCATGCTGGCGTTGCCAGGTTTGCGACCGCGCAATGGCGGGCCGCGGGCGGCGCGGATCATGCGGACATTCGGCGACCGGCCGATCGCCTCGATCACGACAGCGGAGATCGAGCGCTTTCTGCGCCGCCTCGACCGTGAGGGACTGACCGGTCGCAACGTGAACGTCCACCGCCAGGCGCTCGCCAACGTGTTCGAGTACGCGACCCGGGCCGACACGTTCGCGCTGCCGCTCAATCCTGTGCGCGGCGCCGACAAGCGCCGCGAGGATTACTCGAAGCCACCCGAGACGTTCACCGCCGACCAGGTGATGGCGCTCGCGCGGGCTGCGCGCGAGGGACTGCACGTGAACGGTGGCCGCCGCTGGGCGAGCCCCGAGGAGGATCTCGAGCAGCAGCGAGCCAACGACCAGGACGCCGCGATCTACACCGTCGCCGGGTTCTCCGGGCTGCGCCAGGGCGAGCTGCGCGCGCTGCGCTGGCGCCATGTGCGCTTCGCGGACAGGACGCTCGTCGTCGTCGCGTCGATGTCCGCCGGCATCGACTCCAGCACGAAGTCCGGCAAGTGGCGGGCGGTACCACTGGCCCGGGAACCATTCGTCGCGCTCGATGGGCTGAGCCGGCGCGAGTGGTTCACCGGTCCGGACGACTTCGTGTTCTGCGGCCCCGCTGGCGACCCGCTCGACGACTCGGCGCTCCGCCGGCGCTACAACGCCGCCCGCGATGCTGCCGGCCTGCCGGCGCTGCCTTTCCACCATCTGCGCCACACGTTCGCGACGCTAGCGATCCGCGGCCTTGACCCAGCGACGGTCCAGAGCCTTCTCGGCCACTCGAAGATCACGACGACCGAGCGCTACCTGCACGCCCGGCCGCTCACCGAACTCGCCGAGCGGATGGACTCGATCTTCGCGGTGACCGCGAGCCAGCTCGAGGAGCACGACAGCTCCCTGTCCTGATTCGATGTGCCGCTGCCTGGGCCGCCGCCGATCGATGTCGCAGCGATTCGCTCCTACTGCGAGCAGCGAGTCCCGCCTCACGCGCTCCACGAGGTCCGCGTCGAGGCGATCGTCGACGGGAACACGGTCACGATCGTGGAGCGGCGAGCGCCGTGGCGTCCCGACCTCGGACCCGAGTGGACGCCCGGCCCGGTCGCTCGGCTGCGCTACGTCCACAAGCATCGGCATTGGACACTGTTGTGGCGCGATCGCAACGAGCGCTGGCACCGCTACGACTTCGTCGAGCCGACGGCGGATGTCAGGGTCCTGCTCGACGAGATCGAGAAAGACGCGACCTGCATCTTCTGGGGCTGAGCCTGGTCGATGCCGCGTCACTTCGGCCAGAGCGCGCGAACCCCGGCGGCGTAGACACCGTAGATGTACGGTCCGGGCCGCTCCGTCGCAATCCGCGCGATCTTCGGGAGCTGGTCGACGAATCGCTGAGCCATCTCGGCTCCCCGCAGGTTCGCGTTGGTGAGACAGAAGGCACGAACGCCGGAGGTGGTTAGGGCTTCCAGTTCCGCTGGGCGATAGCGGATCTTGTCGTCCTTCATCAGCACCACCCAGCCCCTGTCGCCCGCGTCCCGCAGCCACTCATTGTCCGCCAGGCCCTGGCCGATTCGCTCACCGTAGACATCGGCCATGACGTGGACCGATGCGCCAGCTGCGCGCAGCGCGTCCGGGACGATGTGCCTGCCGAGGCTGCGATCGATGAAGAACTCAGGCGGGGATTCGGAGGGCAACCCGGATCACGTCCTCGACTTCGGCGCTGGGAACGTCGAAGTCGGCCGCGATCTCGGCGAAGCCGTCGCCCGCTTTGAAGCGATCCACCAGATCCTCGACCCTGGCGCCGCCGTGCACGACCACCGGCTGTCCGAATGCCTCGGTGGGATCGACCGTGACCTCGGCCTGGGTGTATGCCGGCAGGCGCAGGCGCGCGGCCCAACCGTCGTCTCCGTAGGTGATCGGCTTCAGGTAGTCGCGGATCACATCGGCGAAATGCTCCTGGCCGGTGCGCACGACGGTGAGTAACGCTTCGTCGTCACTGCTCGATGCGTAGTCGAAGATCAGTTCGGCGCCGTCGGTGTACACCCGCCTGGAGGCGAGCGCATGATCCAAGCCGATCTCGTCGTTCAGCTTCTTCACCGCAGGGCGGATGCAGTGCATCGGCACGCCGGCCTGGCGCAGCGCGCCAAGCACGAATGCCTCTGCGAACCCGACAAAGGGGACGGTCGCCTGCCGTCCGGCCGACGGGAGGATCGTGACGAGTGGTGCTCCGTCCTTCGGGCGGGCCCACGCGTGCAGTGTCGAGAGGGGTGTGTGCAGGTAGATCGCACACTCGTGCAGCGTGAAGAGGGGGACCGTCATCCGACGGTCACCCGCGGGCAGTGGCACCGTTGTCGCGAGCGTGGTCACAACGATGATCGTAACTCCCGTCGATGTCGTTCCCGCGCTTTTTCCTGCGCTCGTGGGAGGTGTCTGATCGCCTCTTCAAGCTCAGGACGGAGGAACCTCCAAGTCCGTCCGAGCTTACGGCCAGGGAGGATGCCGCGGCGGGCGTACTCCTTGACCGTGTAGGGCTTCAGATCGAGCAGCGCGGCGACATCGGAGACCGTCAGGACATCCTCGCGAGTGATGCTCATGCCGAGCCGCATGGTAGCCTATTTGCGCTGATCACGCTACTGGCGATCTGACCGACATGGCTATCAACGACCCAGACGCTCAGGACGATCCCTGGCTGACGCTGGTGGAGATCGCCGAGGAGCTGCGGATGAGCCCGGCGACGATCCGCTCGTGGATCTCAAAAGGGACGCTCCGGGCCATGCGGGCCGGGCAGCGCAAGTGGCTGGTGCGGCGCTCGGAGCTGGATCGGATGCTCGCCGGCCAGGACCTGATCGGGCCGGACGATGAGTCGGGCGACGCTGCGTGGCGGTTCAGCGACACGGTCGAGGCGCCACATCGCTCGCCGCATTGGTCCGAGGAGGCGCGGGAGCATGTCTCGCGCGGCGGCTGGCTGGGGGTAGCTGAGACCGAATGGCGCGAGGCGCTCCGCGCGAGCGCGATGGCGCCTCCGGACCCCGGGTTCGTCGTCCGGATAAAGGAGATCGCCGACGCCGCCGCACGCAAGGCGGCGGCGTTGGAGAATCTCGGCGGCGAGGCGCCGGGGACGTGGTGGCAGCGGCAGTCCGGCCTGCCGGGAGGCGTGCTCTCGTATGAGCTGCGACCCGGCGCGAACAGGCCTGGGCCGGCTGAGCTCTGGGCGAGGTTCGACCAGGCGGTCGACGAGCTCGGTCGCGCGATGGCAGAGCACTCGGTGCCCGCCGAGCAGCATGCGCTGGAGTCGGTCTCGCTGGTACTACACGAAATCGTCGACGCGCTCCTCGAACGGGACGGTTACGAGCCGGTAGGAGAGGGCGACGAGGAGCGATGAGGTGGATCGCCAGGTGTTTCGTGAGCTGTTGTTTCGGACGCTGGACCACCGGCCCGCCTCCGCCCCCGTGGTTGCTGGGGATCGAGCGTTTCGGTGCGCCTGACTACCCGCCCTCCACATATGACATGAGGAAGGGAGTGCGGGTAGTCAGGCGCATTCAGCTGCTCGATCTTGTTCGGAGGCGGAGGCGGAGGCGGGCCGGTCGCTGGCACGAGCTCGGGCTGGGAGAGCGGCACGAGGTGGGTCGGTGACTCGGGTTCTACGTCCTGGGCCGGGATCGATGAGGGGCCTGACGTGGCTGGCGAGGGTGGGGCCATCACCGCTTGATCCTTGGCGGTACGCAGTGGGTTGGAGCGAGGTGGCGGCGCGGAATCATGCTCGGCGGCTTGAGCGGGAGGGCTGGCTCGAGCGGGTTCCGATGCTGCGCGGGGAGGGCTCGCTGTTCTTCGCCACACGCAAGGGCGTCCGCATGCTCGGCGTGCCGCTGATCGGCTGCGCGACGCCAGCGCCCACCTGGTGGGCCCACGACGTCGCGTGCGCGTGGACCGCGGCGTGGATGACCGTTCGAGGTCGTGCGTTCCTCGGTCCCCGCGAGCTGCTCGTCGATCCCTCGTGGTCTGGACGGTTGGAGCTAACACATCGCAGCAGCGGCCGGCAGCTGGGGCATCGGCCCGACGTCGTCGCGCTGGCTGGAGACGACCGCATCGCGGTCGAGGTCGAGCTCGCGCCGAAGTCCAAGCGCAGGCTGGACGCGATTCTGCGCCTCCACCGCGAGTGGCTGTGGGACAAGAAGACGAACGGCATCGTCCACATCTGCGGGAACGAGGAGGGGCAACGTCGCATCGAGCGCGCCAATCACCGCGTCGACGTGATGCCTGGCTACAGCCTGCGGATCGAGCTGCTCGACACGCTCAAGACGGAGGCACGCGCTGAGTTCGAGCGGGCTCGGATCGGCGCCGGGGCGGTGGCGTGATCGATCCGGAGCCGAGCGAAAATCCCACGGTGCCTCGTACTCGATCTTCGACGCCGGCAAGCTGGGTCCCGGTCGGCGAGCTCGACCACCTCAACGGCGCCGCCGTCGGACCGCCGCGTGCTCGGCGAATACAGGCCGGCGGGGCGCGTCAGCTAACGCATCACGCCACCCTCGCGGGCTCAATAGGCACTACTGACGGCGCTTCCGGCGACTCGAGGTCTCTACGGCACGTATCGCAGGGACGTCGGCGGATCCGCTTAGCAGCCCTCCGAGGGCAGTAAGCACAACGCCCTCCCGGTTCCAGTGGATGTTGAGATCATGCAGAACCACGATCCCGGCCAAGCTCTCGACGTCAGATCTGATCTTCACCAACTCGTGTGTGTGCCGAAACTGATCGTCGTCAGCTTTGAAGCGAACTCGTCGTACATCGGCTGGCGCTCCCCAACTTGCCTCCGTGGGGCTTAGCTCGTCCAGCGGCCCGGTGGCGACCCGGTGCGATATGAGCGCGGCCACCGCGTCAATCAGCTGGTCAGTAGCGTCAAACGCCTCGAAATACTCACGAAGACGTCCCGAGGCTTGGCTCTTGACGCAGGCCAGCTCGGCGCGTCTGAACATCCCGTCGCGGAGCACCGTGTCGCCGGCGATGTCATCCACTCGGACGCTGTCTACAGCCTGCCGATAGGCATAACGAACTGCCTTGGCAGCCTCTCGGTCTGTCGACTCAAGCGCACCGTCAGCGGCAGTGAACCGCTGCCACGTGTCTGTTGCGCGCAACGCGATCGAGACGTCAGCCAGCGCGGCGTACGCCGCAGCGCCGCCGTCCGCCAGCTCAAGTGCCAGGGCGAGCATGGCGGGCTGGGAAGCGAACTGAAGACGCGCCTGCCGGACCTCGAACTCCCATGGGAAGCGCTGATCCCATAATCCGTCGAGGTAGACGCGGGAACTGCCGGCGAGCAGGTCGGGAACGAGCAGCGTCGGGTATCTCGGGAGTCGAGATCGTAGGAACTCGATCACCTCGACGAGCACAAACGCAAAACGCTGGGCGACATCAAACCAGGCCTTGATCTCGGGGCGCTGGTACAGGTCCTGAAACTCCGGAACACGCCCGAGTCGTTTGCCGAGGAGCAATGGCTGACTCCGAAACATGCTGTAGGTAACCAGCAATTCGTGCAGCGAGTCGTACTGGAACGGCGGACGGTCCGGAGCCGAGGGTGTTGGCTTGATGCCGTCACGGAATGTTGCTACGTGCGGGCTGGCCTCCCATATGGTGCTGAACGCGTCGACTGCTTTCCACAGCTCGGTCATGGCCCGAAGCCCGGTAGCAGATCCGAGAGGACGCGAACAGTGTCTTTCAGAGCGGCTTGCGCTGCGGAATCGCGAAGCCACATCTCACACGCGGCCCGCGTGCTCGGCTCTTCGACGAAATCGGGATCGGTGGAGTCTCCAAGGCGCACGGAGACATCCGCGGCGTTGAACGAGAAGATCATGGGATGCTCGACCGCCTCTTGGCCTCCTCCGACCGGAATCGTGAACTTCTGGGCCGGCAGTACGATTGCGTGAAAGCCTCGAAAGCCGAGGGTCCGAATAACTCGATCGGCGAGGGCAGGGCAGACGTCATTGAGGAGTGAGTACAGTTCGGCTCGGCGCTCATTGAATGCTTCGGAAAGGGCTTCGGGGAGCTCAGCTCGGTCTTTCGGGATGCGCCGAAGAACGCCCGGCGGGCGCCCCGCCAGTGCTTCGCGCATCTCGGCCATCCAAAGCGCGACGGCCGCGGCGAGACTCGAGCCTCGTCGCCTGAGCTTCACAACCCGCTGGGCGCTGCGTCCTCCTGCCTCCAGGTCTAGCCGAGATCCCGTCTGGGCTGCAGCTTCCGGAAGTGCGAATACGTAGAGACCGTCGGTGAGCGATGCCGTCCGCACTGCCACGCGTGTCAGCTCGGCTGCCCGAGGTTGACCGAGATGCGTACTCAGCCTGCCAAGTAGTTGTGTGACTTCCGCGTCGTCAGGCTCGGAATTTCCCGACTCGGCATCGACGCATCGGGCCGCCGCAACGGGGTTTGTGCTCACGGCAGTGGCCTCGACGAGGCTAAGGCTTCGCCGCTCCGCGAGAAACACGGTCAGTTCTTCCAGCTGATCGCGAATGACGGTGGGGAGGGATCGGCCGTTGAGCCGCACCGCTTCGGCGGCAAAGAAGTCACAAAACAGATCATGCGTAAGAGCAACCAAACCGGAGCCCGCGACAGCTCGGAGCAGCCCTCCAGCCTGCGCCTCTTCGAGAGCCTCATCGCCCGAGATCCTGTGCGCGTCGAACATGTGCTGTTCCGCGAGGCGGCGCAAGCCGCTCGTAAGCAAGCGCCTCCACCGCCACCGGTCGGCGGAGTACGCGTCCTCGCAGCGCAGGTCGAAGCATGCCTCGCGCACGAGTGCGACGACCACATCCGATAGGCGCTCGCCTCCTGGCCGAGCCGCCATGCCGGCAACGAATTGCTCAAACAGTTCGGCGCGGTTCGCAACGCTCACGCCGCTCGTCTGGAGACCTAACGCCATCACGAAAAGAAGTGGGCTCTCCACGAGGCTGGACAGCCGGGCTTCGATGTCTTGCACGGTTTGCTCAGAGTCAGCTCCCACAAGCTCCTTGGCGACCTCCCTGCGTTGTCCGGGCGTGAGCCCTTGCAGCACGAAGCTGGGGAGGCCGAGAACGCGAAGGCGTGCCGCGTCGCGGCTCGTCACGACCACGCGCAGGTTCGGATGCGAATGCATCACACGCTGAAGGTCGCGGACGAGCGATTGCCTGAGCTCTGCGTCAAGCTCTCCGCCGCCGTCGGCAAACAGGAGAGCGCCGCTGGACGAAAAGAACTCACGGGTGGCTGATGGGGCGATCCGGTAGCCGAGCTGACGTTCTAGCGCCTCGCGGACCAGCCAATGCAGTCCGCCCGCCTCGTACCCGTCGACGGATACAAGAACGGGGAGGAGGCCCCGGTTGAGCGCTTCGGGGATAAGAACTTCAAGTGTCGTGCTCTTTCCGGCACCCGGGCCGCCGCTGAGAACCGCGCCGTGTTCGGTGTCGAGCAGCGCCGTCGCGGGTCCGGGCCGTTGTTGGCTCGTGGCTTCGGCACCCTCCCGGACGACCAGGGCCAGCGCGGCCGGCTGGAGCTGCAGCTCCCGTGTTCCGAGGACCACAAACGAAGGGTGCGGCGGTTCCGCGCGGAGCTGCGCGATGTAAGCATCCCTTGCTTCCTCACCCCACTGCCGCGTGCCGTCGATCGTTTCGAGTGGGACGCCTACCAACTCCGATAACTCAGCGCGGGTGATGATCCGCTCGTCTGGATTGTCCTTGCCAGCGCGCACGGACACGACACGGAAGAGTTCGTTGACAAGGGCTTCGGCTCGCGCCGTTGACGCTTGCGATCCCTCAATTTCGAGAAGTCTCAGAAGGCGTAGTGCCACGCGATCCAGGACGGCGTCGGCCTCCGGCTGGCGGCTTTCGACGGCCACGCGCGCGAGCAGAGGATCCTGCGGGTCTAGCCCCTTGGACATCAGATAGCTGCGATCGTCATCGGTCAGCGATGATGTGCGCGCTCGCTGGAGGGAGGGCAACAGTTCGTCTGCCAATTCAGGCCCAGCGCCGCCGTCTGTCAGGAACTCAAACCGGGTGTCATCGGCAGCTTCGATGGCTCTCCAGCGACCGATCGTCGCGATGATGTCGCTTGGCGCCCAGGTGTACGGCTCCATGCGAGTCTTGGCTTGGCAAACGCGGAGCCGCCGCCCGCCGAGCGAGCAGATCTCGAAGTCGATGATGTCCTCGATTCCCTCTACGCGGAGGAACTCGACTTCCTCCGACTCAAGCGCTTCGACGCAGGCCGCAACGGCTTGGGCATGCTGGAATGCGATGCCGCGCGAGGTATCGGTTCCGCTTGCGGGCATGCGGGCGCCGATCAGTCCAGTCGAACGATGGGCGCGCGGTGAATCATGGGCTTAAGGATGCGACAGCAGTCGGCGGCCTCGGGCGCCCACCTTTGTCGAAACCGCGGATTTGGTAGCGCCGGGTGGTAGCGCCGCCCAGATCCCCCTGTCCGCGTCGGCCTGGGCAAAGAAAAAACTCTGCGATTTGCGGGGCTTCTTGAGGAGCGGCTGAAGGGACTCGAACCCTCGACCTTCTGCATGGCAAGCGTGACCTCTGGTTCCGCGAGGGCTGGTGTCTTCCCTACAAACGGGTACTTTTCGGCGGCCGTGTGCCGGGCGCGTTTTCGGCCGAATTGGGCCCGATTCGGTTGGGTTTGTGCCCACAGGGGGGTGCTGTGGGCACATTGAACAGGGACGAGGACATGTCCGACGGAGACGTCGAAGTGGAGGTTGGCGTCGCTGGTCGTCGCGGGCTCATGGTCGGCGTTGGCGGCCGTGGCACGGGTTCGTCGCGATCATCGGGCGCTCGCCGGAATCGCCCTATCACGGCGGAACCCGGGTTCGAATCCCGGTAGCGGTACTCGCTTTCTCCCTGCAAATGCGTACTTTTGAGGGAGCGAAGAGGGGCTTTGGGGGCAGGTTTGGGGGCAGGCTGCAAAAAGATCCGCCGCCCGGGACCGCAGAGAACGGGTCGAATCTCGGGCCGATAGTCGACCGGGTCCGGGCCGTCTGGCGCCGGTGAAGGGATCGAGCGATGGCACAGCTCAGGGCGAGCCAGAGCGCGTCCGGCTGCGGCCCCCGGCTCGCGGCGGTCGCAGCGTGAACTACGCGCGTCGCCAGCAGTATCGCCGGCTCTCCCACGCCGGCAAGGCGGCGCTCGGAGGCGTCGTCACCGCCCTGCTCGGGCTCGTGATCGCGAGCGCCGGAGCGGTCGCGCTCGCCGGGCCGCTGCTCCTCATGGCCGTTGGGCTCGGTCTCTACGCTCGGCACTGGTTTTCGCTCGTTGGTCGTAGTCGAGTCGGCGCCCGCTCGGAGGACGAAGTGCAGCGGGCGCTCGCCCCTCTCCAGGCGGAGGGGTGGCGGCTGCGGCACTCGTTGCCGTGGCAGGGAGACGTCGACTCGGTCGCGATCGCGCCGACGGGATCGCGGTCGAGACGAAGACGAGAGCGTACGACGGGCGGCATCTGGCTCGGGTGCGCGAGCAGGCGGCGTGGCTGTCACGAGGCCGGCGAAGGTGGGCACGCAACGGTGCCCTGGGCGTAATGTGCGTTGTTCGGGCACGGGGCGTCGAACGGGTCGAGCACGACGTCCTCGTGGTTTCGATCGACCGGTTGACGCACGTCGTTCGGGTCGCCGCGGGGATGGACGCGGACGCGGATTCACGAAAGTGAGCCGAACATCGACCGTCCGGCATGATGGGCTCGCAGGAGCGGACGGGCGACCCCGTACGGTTGCCCCGTGGCGTCGGCAAAATGAGACTGTCAGAGGGGAGATCGCATCCGTGGAATCGCACTCGCCCGGTCACAGCGCGTCATGACGACTCCTGCTGGGGCGAGTGCGGTCGAGCGCTCTGTCACGCGGCGCCGGATCGGCCGATTCCTGTGCCGCCGAAGGGATGGCAGGGCGCCCCGCCGAGCTGGCGAGTCCTTTCGTGGCGAACCAGCAGTCTCATGCCCGATGAAAGCAGCAGTGCGACGTCTGCGGTCAGCCTTGCGCGGTTCGGCTTGCGGATCATCCGGGCGATGCAGTCGTCCCGCCGAGTGCGGCGAGACTGCTGACTGCGTGGCAAAGGCATAGCGAGACCGGAGCAGCCGCGAGAGCCGAACCAGTGGTAGCGCGCCCGGGCCGCGCACGCCTGGATGTGGGCGATAGCGGCCGCACGGCGGCCGGAGAGCTGACGCCTCCATCCATAGCAATGCACAAGCGCGAACCTCCCGGTCGTTGGGCGAACCGCGTCTGCCGGATCCACGCGATTGCAGCAGCGCGGCGTCGGATTCGTTGACTGTTGCTTTCATGGAGCGGCGGACCCAGCTCGCACCGACAGCTCGACCGGCTTGTCGCGCGCACCGTGTGCTGGCAATTCCGCCGTGCCGATCTGAGTAAGCACGGCCGTCGCCTGACCGCCACTGCTGCTTCGCCGGTCGGGGCGACGGTCTGGCTCGTCATCGGCTCACACATCAACCGGCGCGTCTTCGCCGGCGGCTGCCGCTTCACCCGGGTCGAGCAGTAGCGTGATCGCGGCCGGCGACCAGTGTCCTCTCCGTTCCAGGGCGACAGTGATCGGCTGCCCCGTTCGGACGTCTGCTCTGCTCGATCCGCTGGTGTTTCGTCAGCTCGGACCCGGCAAGTTCCCCATCGTGTGCACTGTCGCTCGGCGACCGTAGCAGGCATGTCGCGCCGGCGATCTCGTCGGCGAGTGCTCCTGCTCAGTTCCGGTGGCCAGTTCGACAGGGGTCGGGGCTCATGCCTTGACCTGTCAACGTGCTTGCAGCTCGGACGACTTTAGGCCATCCCGCCGCTGAGATCTGTGGTCCTCTCGGCGGGAAGGGAGAGTTCTTAGGCCCCGCCCGACGATGGCTTGGGCTGGTCGTCCGAGCGGGCCGTGACCGCAGCGTTCATGCCTTCGGGGTTGGCGTGCGCTGGCCGGGGTCCAGCCGCCGTCGTGTGTGCGGGGTTCTACGGTCATCCCGCGGCAAGGAAGTACCGAACCAGATGATTGTTGACGTGGACGATTTGCGACCTGATCTACCCCCGGTTTGCTTCTCGCGCGACGAGATGGAGCGCGTGTGCATGCGCAATCTGCTCGCGAATCGCGAGGAGAGAGTCTTCTTCAAGGATCGGGAGAGCCGATTCTTGCTCGTGAGCGCGGGTTGGCTCGCGGCGGAGGGGCAGGGGCGATCGCTTGATGAGGTGATCGGAAAGACGGATTTCGACATCTTCAGCGGCTTGCACGCGACCGCGGCATTTGAGGATGAGCGCCAGGTGATCGAGACCGGTGAGCCGATCGTCGCGAAGGCCGAGCGAGAGACGTTTGATGATCGTCCCGATGCCTGGGTGTCGACGACCAAGCTGGCGCTGCGCGACGAGCATGGGAAGATCATCGGTACCTGGGGAATCTCGCGCGACGTCACCGCACAGGTGGAGCTTGAGGAGATCATTCGGCGCCGTGCTGGGGGGCAGGAGGAGATCGCTGACCTCGGCCGACTCGCGGTCATGGGAGCGCCGCTGGAGGAGCTCTTTGACCAGGCGGTCGGCGCTGCGTGGCGGGTTCTGTCGTCTGACTGCGCTTGGCTGGTTGAGTGGGTGCCGGACGCCCCCGGCCCGCTCGTCATGGCGGAGGTCGGCTGGCACGATGAGTGCAAGGGTGAGCGGATCGCGGGCGAGCAGCGCTCACTGTCAGGCTACGCGGTGCGGTCGCGCGGGCCGGTTGTGGTCGTGGATTGGGAGCAGGAGCGGCGGTTTCTGCGTTCAGGCGCGCGGCTGACTCGCGGTGTGCGCAGCAGCGTCGGTGTGCTAGTCGGCAACCCGGACTCGCCGTTCGGAGTGCTCGAGGTGCACTACACGCAGCCCAACGCGGTGCCACGCGATTGCATCCCCTTCTTGCGTGCGGCCGCGAATGTCCTGGGCGAGGCGATCCAGAGCCGAAACGCGCAGGAGATGCTCAGACGCCAGGCGCTTCATGACGGGCTGACGGGGCTGGCTAACCGGACGCTCCTGCTCGACCGCGCCGAGCAGATGCTCGCCCGGGCGCGGCGTCATGACGCGCCGCTGGCGGTGCTGCTTGTCGATGTCGATGGCTTTAAGCACGTCAACGACACCTCAGGCCACGCCGTCGGCGACGCGCTGCTGCAGGCCGTTGCTGCGCGGCTCTCAAACGTCGTTCGCGAAGTCGACACCGTCGGGCGGCTCGGCGGCGACGAGTTCGTCATGCTGCTCGAGTTGCTCACCGTCGACGTGGGACCCGAGCTCGTAGCCCAGCGCGTCTTAGAAGTCCTACGCCAGCCGATCGAGCTCGAACAACAACCTGACCGGCCGGTCACTATCAGCGCCAGCATCGGTATCGCGGTCGGCCGGGACGAGACCATCGACGAGCTGCTTCGTGGCGCCGATGTCGCTCTCTACGAGGCGAAGGACACCGGCAAGAACCGCTACGTGCTGTTTGAGTCGAGCATGCAAACCGTCGCGAAGGATCGTCTCCTGCTCGAGCTGGACCTCCGCCAAGCGCTCGAGCGGGAGCAGCTGTTCCTGCTCTATCAACCCTCGTTCGATCTGCGCACCGAAACCGTGACCGGGGTCGAGGCGCTGTTGCGCTGGCGCCACCCTTCCCGCGGAGTCCTCGGGCCAGACCAGTTCATTCCGATCGCGGAAGACACCGGAATGATCGTGCCGATCGGGCGTTGGGTGCTCCAGCGAGCCTGCCAGCAGGCGGCCGACTGGCGCAAACACGCGCCCGCGATCGGGATCGCGGTCAACATTTCCGCACGCCAGCTAGACCAAGACGGGCTGCTCGATGATGTCGCCGACGCGCTAGCAGCAAGCGGCCTCGACCCTCAAACCCTCACGCTTGAGATCACCGAGACCACCCTGATGCGCAATCCCGAAGCCACCATGGGCCGGCTCGGGCTGCTCAAGAACCTCGGCGTGCGCGTCGCCATCGATGACTTCGGCACCGGCTACAGCTCGCTCGGCTACCTACGCCAATTCCCCGTCGACGCGCTCAAGATCGACCGCTCGTTCATCTCAGGGATCGGCTCGTCCCCGGAATCCGCAGCGCTGATCCGCACCCTCGTCCAGCTCGGCAAGGACCTCAACCTCCAGACCGTCGGCGAAGGAATCGAACGACGATCACAGCTCCAAACCCTACAAGGAGAGGACTGCGACATCGGACAAGGATTCCTCCTCGCGCGTCCGCTCGAGATCGAAGCCGTCGAGCGGCTTCTCAACAAGATCGCGGTCCACAGCCCCACGCATACGCCCGCGACCTCGGCGCAGCCGAGGCGCTAGAAGGCTCCTGGAGAATCTGAGCCACCACAGCGACGGAGGTCAGCCCCGAGACAACAGCAAGCGCCGCGAGCGCAGCCGGAACAGACACGCCGTTACTAGACGCGGCAGCGCCAGTGCGGCCACAGCGGTGCCGACCGGCGCTGGTCTGCCGGATCCCCATCGCGAGACCTCCTCCGGTCGCGCGCCCCATCCCGGTCCCGCTCCCGTTCCCGTTCCCGCCGTTACGTTCGGATAGCTGATCCCCCAGACGCGGATGGCAGCGTCGGTCCCGCCGGGAAGAGGCGAGAGCGCGCCGACTGCCGTGCTTGCCCGAATCCAGCTAACGCGGCCGAGCTGGATCCGAGGAAGCAGTAGCGGTGACGCGCGAGCGATCTCTTTGGTTCGAAACGGAGAGAACACTGGGCGCCGGCCGCGATCACGCTACTGCTCGACCCGGGTGAAGCGGCAGCCGCCGGCGAAGACGCGCCGGTTGATATAGCCGATGACGAGCCAGACCGTCGCCCGCCCGGCGAAGCAGCAGTCGCGGTCAGGCGACGGCCGTGCTTACTCAGATCGGCACGGCGGATTGCCAGCACACGGTGCGCGCGACAAGCCGGTCGAGCTGTCGGTGTGCGAGCTGGGCCCGTCGCTCGATGAAAGCAACAGTCAACGAATCCGACGCCGCTGCCGCAATCGCGTGGATTCGGCAGGCGCGGCTCGCCCAACGACCGGGAGGTTCGCGCTTGTGTATCGCCATGGAAGGAGACGTCAGCCCTCCGGCCGCCGCACGCTCGCTACCGCCCACATCCAGGCGTGCGGGGACCGAGCGCGCTACGACTGCTTCGGCTCTCGCGGCCGATCCGGCCTCGCTATGCCTTTGCCACGCCAGGGCCAGTGACGGCTGGCTGCTGCTTACGCACGGAGCGATCGTCTGACGCCGGGCGGACGACCGGCGGGGTCGCGGGAGCGCGTCATGCGCTCCCGCGTGACGCTCTACAGCTCAAGGCCGGCGCTCGCGTGCATCATCGGCGCGCGCCGGGCGTGGACGGTGGAGATGATCTCCTCTGAGGAGATGCCTTGCAGGTAGGCGCCGGTCGTGGAGAGGTGCGAGTGCCCGAGCTGGCGTTGGATCAGCGGCAGCGGGATGCCCTCACGCAGCAGCTCGACAGCGTGAGCATGGGGGAGCTGATGGGGAGCTACGGGCCGGCGGACGCCGGCCGCGAGCGCGGTGCGATGTAGCTCCAGGCGGGCGGCGCTGGCTGACCAGGCGTGTCCGCGCGTGGGCCCGGCGATCACGCAGAACAACGGGCCGACCGGCAGCGTCGCGCGCACGCGCTCAGCCAGCCAAGGTCCGAGTGCCGTCCAGGCCCACGCGTCCATCCCTTGGCGGCGGCGATCGTTCTTGCCGTGCCTGACCAAAATCGACCCGCGCCGTTCCTCGAGATCAGTCTCGGTCAGCGAGAGCGCCTCGTTGATCCGTAGCCCGGCACGCCAGAGCACGACGATCAGCCCGTTGAGGCGATTGCCGTACGGGGCGTTTTGGGCGTGGCGCATGATTGCGACGATCTCATCGACCGTCGGCGGGTCAGCCGCGTAGCGCTGACCCTTGTTCGCGGGCGCCTTGCCGGCGTGAAAGTCCGGCAGCGTCGCTGGCGAGCGGCGG
>CAVUPS010000011.1:0-128897 GCA_963743475.1 uncultured Solirubrobacterales bacterium | reverse complement strand
CTTTTCTGAGAGCGGCTGAAGGGACTCGAACCCTCGACCTTCTGCATGGCAAGCAGACGCTCTAGCCAACTGAGCTACAGCCGCGCGCCTGGGGGATTATAAGGCCGGGCATGGGGCCCGGCGGCGCGGGGCGGCGGGAGCGGGCTGCGGCGGCTGGCTAACGGGCGCGGGCGTGGAAGCTCACGTCGTCGGGGTTGATCAGGTCCGGGGCGGTCCAGCCGTCGAGGTCGTACTCGTTCATGCACTGCTCGGCGAAGCCCTTGTAGGCGTCGGTCTGGCCGCTACCCATCGCGGTGAACAGCACCTCCATCCGGATGTTCTCGTTGTTGCCGCTGTAGTTGCGCTCGTACAGCTCGTGGCGGCCGCCGAACTCGCTCCCGATCGCGTCCCACAGGAGCTTCATCAGCTTGACGCGCTCGAGGGCGTCGATCCCGTTCGAGCCGCGGACGTATCGCTCCAGGTAGCGGCGGATGTCGGGGTTCTTGAAGTCGCGCGCGTTCGAGTTGATGTAGATCAGGCCGCTGGCCACGGTCTGCTCGATGATCTCCTTGACCCGCGGGTACCCGATCGTCGAGAACAGGCGGTAGGCCATCGCGTAGTCCATGTTCGGCAGCAGCGCGCCCTCCTTCCATGGCTGCGGCTCGCGCGCCATCGCGCTGGCCAGGCCCCACAGAAGGTTGCGCCAGGCGAGCACCTCTCCGACCTGAGCCTGTACTCCCCGGAAGTCCTTGGTCCCGGTGGCCTCGACCGCCTTCAGCAGCAGGCCGCCGATGAAGTCGAGCTTGACCGCGAGGCGGATGCAGCCGTGGAAGCAGAAGCGGGGGATGAAGCCGGTGTGGGGGAAGAAGTTGTTGGCCTTGTCGATGTCGCCGTAGACGAACACGTTCTCCCACGGCACGAGCACCTTGTCGAAGATGAAGATCGAGTCGTTCTCGTCGAGACGGCTGGAGAGCGGATAGTCGAACGGGCTGCCCATGACCTCGGCCGTCATCTCGTACGAGGGACGGCAGATCAGCTTCACCCCCGGCGTGTCCATCGACACCGCGCAGACGATCGCGTATTCCTTCTTCTGGATCGGGATCGGGCCGTAGTGGGCGATGAAGTTGTAGTGGGTGAGCGCCGACCCGGTCGCCACGACCTTGGCGCCGCTGACGACGATGCCGTCGTCGCGTTCCTGCTCGACGTGCATGAACACGTCGCTGACCTCCTCGGGCGGACGGTTGCGGTCGACCGGCGGATGGATGATCGCGTGGTTCCAGTAGAGGACCCGCTCCTGAGCCTCGCGATACCAGCGCCGGGCGTTGTCCTGGTATGGGTCGTAGAAGTCGGCATTGGCCCCCAGCGTGGCCAGGAACGCCGCCTTGTAATCCGGGCTTCGCCCGAGCCATCCGTAGCCGATCCGCGCCCATTCGGCGATCGCCTCGAGGTCGCCGACGCAATCCTCGACCGTGCGAGGGAAGCGGAAGAACTTGTGGGTCACGCCGTTGCCGCCGGTGTCGGTCCGGGTGGTGATGAGCTCGCGCCGCTCGGAGTGGTGCAGCGCGTCGTAGAGCCGTGCGATCGATCGCGCCGTGTTTCGGAACGCCGGGTGGGTGGTGACATCCTTGACCCGCTCCCCGTAGACGTAGACCTCCCGGCCGTCGCGGATGCTCTCCAGGTACTCGTCTCCGGTGAACGGCTCGGTTGTCCTCGCGGTGCTGTCGAGCATCGGGTCCACTGCTCCTCGCTTGGCGTTTCCTGTCAGGCCGATCCTTCCAGCCCGGCTGGCACCGATCAACCGAGCAGCGAGCGACCCGACTAACGGCACATTCGGCAAAGCTCTCTCGTTAAGGGTGCTGCTTGTTGCGCTCGCCGCGACTTTCGACGCACTCGAGCCGACGGCCGCGTCGAGTGTGCGGTTATTCGGTCTCGGCCGACCCGCTCGACGCGCCGTCCGCGAGCGCCAGCCCGAATGGGCTTCCCTCGGAGTCCTTGCAGATCGCCCACCGGGCGCCCGGATGGACGACGGTCCCGCCGAGGGCCTTGACACGGCCGATCGCGCCGGCGAGGTCGTCGACCTCGAAGTACGGCAGCGAGAACGAGTCGCCCGGCCCGCGGCCACGAGCGTGAACGCCGACCGCGGGCGCATCTGCGGGCGTCTGCCAGCCCTCGCCTTCGCCCTCGGCGCGAGCCTCGAGCGCGCGGCCGAGCAGCTCTGACCAGAAGCGACGGGCTCGCTCCGGGTCGTCCGCGGGAAACTCGAGCAACGAGAGCATCGGGCGCACGGGGGAGACGATACCCCCACGACACCCCTACGAGCGCGCCGGATAGGCTGTCGGGCCGTGCCGACCGGCTGCTTCATCTCCACCGGCCGGTCGCTAGAGCAGGCGATCGACCGGGTCAAGCTCGCGGAGTCGCTCGGGTTCGAATCGGTGTTCGTCACGCATATCGCCGGCCGCGAGTCGTTGACGGTGCTGACGGCGTACGCGATCGCCACCAAGCGCATTCGCGTGGGCACCGGGGTGGTCCCGATCTACACGCGCACGCCGGCGACGATGGCGCAGACGGCCATCACGATCGACGAGCTGTCCGGCGGCCGGCTCACGCTCGGTCTGGGCGTCTCGCATCGCCTCGTCGTCGAGGGCTGGCACGGCCAGACGATCGACGATCCCGTCGAGGAGATGCGGGACTACGTGCAGATTCTGCGCGCGATCTTCCGCGGCGAGGATCCTCCGCCCGCCGCCAAGTGGAGCACGAGCTTCCGCATCGCCGGACTCGATCCGCGGCCGGACCTGCCGATCTTCGTCGCGGCGTTGTCGCCGGCGATGCTCCAACTCGCCGGCGAGATCGGCGACGGCGTGATGCTGTGGCTGTGCAACCCGAACTACATCCGCGACGTCGTCGTGCCGGCGGTCCGCGAAGGTCGGGAGCGCGCCGGCAAGGAGATGAAGGGATTCGAGATCGTCGCGGCGGTGCCCGGCGCCCTCACCGACGACGCCCAGGCTGCCTATAACGCGGTCCGGTCCGAGCTGCTCACCTACTTCAGCCTGCCGTTCTACCGCACGATGCTCGAGCGCTCGGGCTACGCGGACGACATCGCCGCGTTCGACGCCGCCGACGGCGAGCGCGCCGGCATGCGCGCCGCGATCTCCGACGGGTTTCTCGACGCGCTGACCGCCGTCGGGGACGAGCCGGCGGTACGGGCGGGACTCGACCGGTACGTCGACGCCGGCGTCACCCTGCCGTGCGTCGGCCCGATCTCGAGGACGGACTTCGAGGCCACGCTCGGGGCTGCCGCGCCGTAGCCGGCGGCGTCGGATCGCTGAGCGATCCTCACCCGAGAGGCGACGACCGGAATCGAACCGGTGTAGACGGCTTTGCAGGCCGCTGCGTAGCCACTCCGCCACGTCGCCGAGGGACGTAGCGTAGCGACGCAGGAGGTGCCCGCGGCAGCGCGTCGGCCCGCCGTCCATTCACGGGAAGTTCACGCGCGCCTCATAAGAAAGCCACCGGCGATCCGACCGGGCGGTCGTACGGTGGCGTCCCAACGCGAACGGGAGCGAGGACATGAAGCACCTGATCAGCCGGGCATCCGCTGCTCAACGGCGCCGACAACACGAACGCCGCGTCGCCCGCCACCGCCACCGCCACCGAGCCGGCCGACCAGTATGCGACCAGGCACAACGGCTTCATGTACTTCCACTCGATCATCGACAACGCGGCGGAATGCGATGCGAACGTGGTCCCGCTCGATGGCGCTGAATCAGCGGCTACGTGTTCTCAGAACCACGCCGCCACCGAAGGGGTCGCGGACGAGCACGCCGTCGTGCTCTCGGATTCTGGGGATCGCAGCGGCGTCGACCCTGGCGAGCACGGCCGCCAGCTCCGCTTCATCCGGCAGCTCGACTTCGAACGAGCGAAGCCCGACCGAACCGGCCGCCGCGCGAGCGGCGCCGGCGCTGTGCCAGGTGTTGAGCCCGATGTGGTGGTGGTAGCCGCCCGCGGACACGAACAGCGCTCCGGGATAGCCGCGGACCATCACGTCAAAGCCGAGCACGCCGTGGTAGAACGCCTCGGCCTCGTCCAGATCCCCAACCTGCAGGTGCACATGCCCGATCGTCGTCCCGGACGGGGCCGACGCCTGGAGCTCGGATGAGGCTCGGACCTCGCCGAGGACGTCGTTGAGGTCGAGCGCCAGCGTCGACATCTGGAGCTGATCGCCCACATGCCGCCATTCGCCGCGCGGACGATCGCGGTAGATCTCGATCCCGTTGCCGTCCGGATCTGACAGGTAGAGAGCCTCGCTGACCAGGTGGTCGGACGCGCCGTCCAACGGCCAGCGCGTCTCCGCCAGGCGGGCCAGCGCGAACGCCAGGTCAAGCCGCGAGGGCACCAGGATCGCCAGGTGGTAGAGGCCCGGCGTCCGGCGGTTCAGGCGCGGCGCCGAGCTGTCTCCCTGCAGCTCGACCAGAGGACGCTCGCCGGCCACGCCGAGGGCGAGCGTCCCGTCGTCGAGCTCGACCGAGCGTAGCCCGATCGCCCTCTCGTAGAACGTCCGCGAGCGCTCGAGATCGTTGACGGTGAGCCGGACGGTTCCGATCGCGGTCTCCGGGTCGATCCGCGACGCCGGGCTGTTTTCGAGATGAGTCGACGTCGTCGCCATGCTACGCCGGCTGCGACGAGGGCTCGAACCGGGCCGCCAGGCCGTTCAGCACCTCGGCCAGCCGCTCGCGGGTCTCTGGGTCGGTCAGCTCGCCGTCCGGCCCGAAGCGGTCCGCCGCCTTGGGGACCGCGAGCTCGACGTCGAGCACGCGGGCGCCGGCGAGGCCGAGCGACTTGCGCAAGTGATCCTGCGCCCACACGGCACCGTAGTCGGTCACGCTGGCGCCGATCACACCAACCGGCTTTCCCCACAGGGACGAGCCGGGACCGAACGGACGTGAGGCCCAGTCAACGGCGTTCTTGAGATGTCCGGGCATGCTTCCGTTGTACTCGGGCGTCGAAATCAGGACGACGTCGGCGCCGGCGATTTCCTCGCGCAGGCGCCGCACCTCGCCATGAGGATCGTCGGTGTCGTGGTCCTCGTTGTAGTGGGGGAGCCGATCGAGGCCCTCGAACTGCAGGACCTCGACTCCCTCCGGCGCGAGGTTGGCTGCCGCGCGCAGCAGCGCCGTGTTGTGCGAGGCTGCGCGCAGGCTTCCCGAGATCGTCAGGATTCGCATCGACTTATGCGGCCTTCACGGCGGAGACGCTCACGAGCAGCTTGACCTCGTTGGACACGAGGAGGTTGCCGTTCGGTAGCGTCTGATTCCACTTGAGGTCGAACTCGCGGCGGTCGATGACGCCCTCGAGCTCGAGGCCGATGCGCTCGTTGCCCCATGGATCGGCGCCACCCTCAGCGACGACGCCGGTGAGCTCAATCGGCTTCGTGATGCCCTTGATCGTGATCTCGCCGCCCAGGCGAATCTTGCCGTCGTCGGTCGCGTCGCCGCCGGTGGAGTGGAAGGTGATCTCGGGGTGGCTCTCGGCGTCGAAGAAGTCCGGCGCGGTCAGGTGCGCGTCACGCTGCGGGTCGTTGGTGTCTACGCTCGAGACCTCGACGGTGCCCTGAAGGACGGGCGCATTGCCGGTCGCGTCGACGCTGCCCTGGAACGTCTTGAAGGCGCCGCGGACGGTGGCGATTCCCATGTGGCGAACCTCAAAGCCGACGCTCGAGTGAGCCGGATCGACGTTGTAGGTGCCGCCGGGGATGCTCTGGAGGGAAATGCTTGTGGCAGGCACTAAGGGCTCCGTTTTGATGGTGATTGATTACGCAACTATCTTAGCAGATGTGTTTGCGCCTTCGGGTATCGGCCCCGCCCTCCCCGCCCCGCCTCGCGCCGCCCGGGGGGTGGGCGGCGCCGATCCCCGGGGGTGCCCGATGCCCAGGCTCGGGCGGGGCGGTCGCTATTCGATCGTGCAGGAACCGCCGCGCTGCGCGCCGGGGAGCCGTCCGAGCAGCACCGCGAGCTCGCCGGTTTCGTCAGTGTCGAAGTGCTCGAGGAACAACCGGCGGATGCTGCGTACGTGGGTGCAGCCGGCGTCACGGAGCTTCTCGAGGCCCTCGTCGGTCAGCTGTGCGTACGAGACGCGCGCGTCATTCGGGCACGACACCCGCTCGATCAATCCTCCGGTGACAAGGCCGTCGACGAGGCGGGTGATGCCCGACCGCGTCAGCATCGTGCTCTCGGCGAGCGCGGACATCGGCAGCCGGCGGTCGGCCGTCTGGGCCAGATACAGGAGCACCTCGTAGTCACGGGTCGTGATCCCGTGCTCGGAGATGAGCTCCGCGTCGAGCATCCGGACAATGGTCGCGTGGCTCCGGAGGTAGCTGCGCCACGCTTCCAGCGCCACGCCCTCGAGGCTCGAGGCGTCGTCCTCGGACACGGGGGCGCACGCCCCGGCCGGGACCTCGATGAGCTCGGTCGTGCGCGCATCCATGACGTTGATCGTAGTTGACCGGTCAACAGCAACCTCGCGGTTGCCGGCCCTTCGCGATGCCAGCGCCTCCGCTGCGACGGGCTGGCTACCCTTGCCGCGATGATCGAGATCGCTCCCGGACTGTGGCACTGGACGGCGCGCCGCCGATCGATCGGCACCGACGTCAGCTCGTACTACCTCGAGCCCGAGCGTGTCGTGATCGACCCGATGGTCCCGCCCGAGGGGCTCGAGTGGTTCGAGCGGCACGGCGCCCCGGAGCACGCGATTCTCAGCAACCGCCACCACGACCGCGACGCGTGGCGACTCAACGACGCATTCGGAACTACCGTCCATTGCATCCGCAACGGGCTGTACGAGATCAAGGGGCGTGGCCCGGTCGAGGCCTTCGACTTCGGCGACGAGCTCCCGGGGGAGATCGCGGTTCACGAGGTCGACGCGATCTGCCCGGACGAGACCGCGTTGCACATCCCGCGCTACCGCGCACTCGCCTGCGCAGACGGAGTCGTCCGCCGGCGGGACGGCGATGGGTTGCAGTTCGTCCCCGACCAGCTGATGGACGAACCCGAGCAGACCAAGCAGCATCTACGCGACGCTTACCGGGCGCTGCTCGATCTCGACTTCGACCTGCTGCTGCTGGCTCACGGCGCGCCCGTCACAGGAGGTGCGAACGAGGCCCTCCGCACGTTTGTGGGTGAGGCCGAATAGCTGCGCGGGCGCCCGACGCGAACGCCGCGGACAAGAACGGACCTTGATCGGGCGTACCGTCCCGGTCGACCCCGTTCCGGCGCGCTGCGCCAACCGAAAGGACGCTCTCGTGGATTGGAAGCTCGAGCTTGTAGCGGTCCCCGTATCCGATGCCGACCGCGCGAAGTCGTTCTATGTCGACAGGGTCGGATTCAACGCCGACCACGACCATGTCGTCAGCGAGGAGATGCGCTTCATCCAGCTGACGCCGCCCGGATCGGCCTGCTCGATCACGTTCGGCGTCGGCATCACCGACGCCGAGCCGGGCTCGGTGAAGGGGCTTCAGCTCGTCGTCGACGACGTCAAGGAGGCGCGTGCCGAGCTCGTGCAGCGCGGCGTCGACGTGAGCGAGGTTCAGGATTTCCCGTGGGGATCGTTTGTGTTCTTCAGCGATCCGGACGGCAACGCCTGGGCGGTGCAGCAGCTGCCGCCCCGCTGAGCAGGCGGCGCCGCTCACGCGACGAGGACCACGAGCTTGCCTACGGACGTGACCTTGCCACGGACGTCGCCAGTCTCGCGGGCGCCGGATGGGGTCGGGACCCTCGACGAACTCGAGCAACTCCCGGCCGCCGAACCGGGCGAACCGGATCGCCTTCACGGGACCGTCCGGTCCAGGATCGCCGTGGCCCGTTCGTGTTCGCCGTCGACCAGGGTGCACTGGCAGATGTTCGCGACGAGGTTCCGGTGAGTCAGCATCACGCCCTTCGGGAGTCCCGTGGTGCGTCCCCGTGTGAGTGCAGGCCGATCGCGCGGCTCAGGTCGTGGGCGCTTTCCTGCGGCCGAGCCGCGCCGGTCGTGCACGGAGGCTTGCGGTCCATGCCGCGGCGATCAGCGTGACGCCGATCGCAAGCGCGATCAGCGGGATCACGTCGGACCCGCCCCCGTTCGACCTCGTCACGATCGCGGCCGGAATCGGAACCGCGTGGCCGGCCGCCGTGGCGAGCCGCTCGACGGCGGTGAGCGCGGCGGTTCCGAGCTCGCCGCCGCCCGTGGGGCTCCGCAGGCCGGCGAGCGCGGACGGATCCGTGGGTTCCGGACCCGGCGCATACAGGCCGAATCCGTTCGGCATGACCACGAGCAGCGGGCCCCGGTAGACGAGCGACAGCTCCTGCCCGAGGAAGCGGGCATAGGTCTGGGGCTCGCGCCACAGTTCGGTGACCGACCCCAGGTCCGCTGAGGACGCGACGATCGCCACGCGGATCGGATAGCCGCTCTGCGCCGCGCCCTGGAGGAGCCCGCTCAGTTGCGTCCGCTGAGCGACGGCAATGCCCGCGTCCTGGGGCAGGAACAGCGACTGGGTGGCGAGAACGTCGCTCGCGGGGTCGCCGTCGGCGTGGGCTGAGGCGGCGAGCCAACCCCAGGCAAGTGCCAAGATGACGGTCGACGCCACGACTTGGGCGACCAAGCGGGCACGCGAGCGCTCGTTTGGGTTGTCCGTAGAGTCCGTCAACTGCGATGAGCCCCGAAGCGTTAGCACATGCACCTGCACTGCCGGCCGCGGGCGTAGCCGCCGCCAAGTCTAGGCCTGGAGCGCCGTGGCGGATGCCGGTCGGGACCGCCCTGCGGACCGTGGCGGTCGCGTCGGCGTGCCTGGTGGTTGCGGCTGGGACGTCTCCAGGCGTCGCGGAGGCCCACGGCCCGATCGCGCCGGCGGCCTCGAGCTACTTCGCGAAGGTGCTCGGGCTCCCGGCGCGGCTCGACGCGAAGGTCGTCGACGGCGATCTGCGGATGTGGTTGAGCGTCCCGGCGAGCGAGACCGTGATCGTCGTGGATTACCGCGGCGCGCCGTATCTGCGCTTCTCGCGCGCGGGTGTGGAGGTGAACCGGAACTCGTCGATGTACTACCTGAACGAGACGCCGATCGCGCAGAGTCCGCCGGCGTACCTGGGCGCGAGGACGCCGCCGAGCTGGCATCGGGTGAGCGGTGCGCATCAGTACGAATGGCACGACGGCAGACTGCACGCACTGGCGACGGTCGCGCTGTCGCCTGGGGCCTCGTTCGTCGGTCGCTGGACGATCCCGCTGCGGCTCGACGGACGTCTGAGCTCGATCTCGGGCGGGCTGTGGCATGCCGACAAGCCCTCGATTGTGTGGTTCTGGCCGATCTTCGTGTTGTTCGCCTGCGCGCTCGCTGCCTGGCGAGTGCGCCGCCGCGCGCTGGATCGGCTGGTCGCGCGCGTGCTGGCGATCACGGCACTGATTGTGGTTGCGATCGCCGGCCTCGGCCTTCAGCTTCACGGGCGACCGACGATCACTCCGTTCCAGCTCGTCGAGCTCGCGGCAATCCTTGCGTTCGTCGGCTGGGGGTTCTCGCGGGTCCTGTTCCGGACGCCCGGATACTTCACGTGCTTCCTGATCGGGATCGCCGCGCTGTGGGCGGGCGGCGAGCTCGTGACGACGCTCTTGTACGGCTTCGTGCTCATCCCGCTGCCGGCGTTCACCGCGCGCCTGGTCACGGTGCTTTGCCTGGGTACCGGCGCGGCGCTGATCCCGCTCGTGTTTCGCCTGGCCGATCACGAGGACCCCGATCCGGTTCGCGAGCAGCCGGCCGGCGTCGGCGGCGATAAGCGTGGCGGTGTCAGCGAGAGCCTCGCGTAGGCGCTGGGTCGCGGCGCCGGTCGTGGTGGCGATTGCTCTCGCCGGCTGCGGGCCTGGCCGGCATCCGGTCCCGACGGCGACCGCTCCCGCGGCGCTGGTGGCCGAGGCCCGCCCGATCGGGAGGGGCCCCCGGTTCCAACCTCCCGCAAACGGTCGCGTGGTCGGCCGGTGCGATCGTAGACTCGGCGCGCGCGAGGGCGTGCACGTAGAGCTGTTCGCCGCCAACCGCGTGGTGCTCGTCCCCGCGGGCATCGGCACGCGGCCGCCCCGACGCCTGTCGGCGGGGCGGATATCGAGTGCCGGCTGCTATGGCGAGCTGGTCACAGTCGATCCGACCGGCCTCGTGCTGGTGCGCCCTGGATTGCGCCCGGTTCTCGCCGACCTGTTCCGGGCGTGGGGCCAGCCGCTGTCGCCGCGGCGGCTTGCATCGTTCTCGGCGTCCGCCGGCGCGTCCGTGGCGGTGTTCGTCGATGGGCGGCGGTGGCGAGGCCCGCCGGGCATGGTGCCGCTGCGGTCGCACGCCGAGATCGTGCTCGAGGTGGGGCCGCACGTTCCGCCGCACGCGGCGTACGCGTTCCCGCCGGGTACGTGACGGGGCGGTATCTTCCAGCCAGGATGCCGGTGCGTCTGGGGCGCAGCGTTGTGGTCAGGCGCCTCGCGTCCGCGGCGTTGATGCCCGCCGGCGCGTTCGCGGTGCACCAGCTCCGCTACCTGCTGGCCTTCGGCAGCCGGGCCGGCGTGGAGCTGGCGGACCAGGGGCATTCTTATCTGCATTCGGTCGTGCCCTGGATCGTGCTCCTGATCGGCCTCGGATTCGGCACGTTCCTCGTGGCGCTCGGGCGCGCTCTTGGCGGTCGTTGCTCCGTTCCTCGCTACACGGTTTCCCTAACCGCGCTGTGGTTGCTGTGCGCCGCATGCCTCGTCGCGGTGTACATCACCCAGGAGTTTCTCGAGGGCCTGTTCGCAGCCGGGCACCCCGGGGGACTGGCCGGCATCTTCGGCTACGGCGGCTGGTGGTCGATTCCGGCGGCCCTCCCGGTCGGGCTCGTGCTCGCGGCCGCGTTCCACGGCGCCCGGCGAGTGCTCTCCGCGGTTGCCGAGCGGCACGCGCCGCTCGTCCCCGTTTCGGCCCGAGCGCCGGTCCTCACGCACTTACGGCTCGATCTGTCGCTGCCCGCGCTCGCGCCGCTGGCGGACTGCTGGTCCGGGCGCGGTCCTCCCGGCTGATCTGCGCGCTTCGCCGGGCCGCCCGGCTCGGTGATCGCACCCCCGGGATCGCTGAACGTCGGTTGATCGAGGCGCCCGCGTGTCAGGGCGGCCGCGTGGCGTTCGCGTCCGGGGAGCCCTGATCAACTATTCCAGGAGGACAACCCGTGAACCTCAAGTCCCTCACGAGCAGAGTCGCGCTGGCCGCGCTGGCGCTCGGCGGCGCGGGGCTGGTCGTGCGGGCGCTCGTATCCGCGCATGCCCGCGTCAGTCCGGCGGTGTCGGTCGCGGGCAAGCTCCAGCTCTACAGCCTGGCAGTGCCGACCGAGAAGAGCGGCCTGACGACGAGCACGATCGAGATGACCGTGCCGGCCGGGTTCGGGATCGACTCGTTCGTGCCCCCGCCGCCCGGCTGGCGCATGCAACTGCAGCAAACCGGCTCCGGTGACAGCGCAGTGGTCACGAAGGTCACGTGGACCGGCGGCAGTACGCCGACCGGAGAGGACTCGCTGTTCCAGTTCCTCGCGCAGCCGGCGTCCGCCAAGACGTAGACGTTCCAGGTCGAGCAGACGTATTCCGACGGCTCGATCGTCATGGGCGGGCTCGGAGTCGTCGGCCGCGCCGGCGCCGACGATTGAGGTCGCGGACTCGCTCGGCGGCGCCGGCGTGTCGGTGCTGACGATCGTCGCCCTGGTCGTGGGCGTGCTGGGTCTGCTCGCGGGCGGGTTTGCGCTGATCGGCGGCTCGCGGGAGCGGGACCTCGCGTGAGGCGCATGGCTCGGACAGCGCTGGTCATCGGCGCCGCCACTCTGGCGGCGCCACTGGCGCTGCCGAACGCCGCCTCCGCGCACGCGTACCTGGTGAAGACGGTCCCGGCGGCAAGTGAGGTGCTCGACCGTCCGCCCGCGAACATCCAACTCAGCTACGACGAGGCCGTCGAGCCGCGGTTCGCGATCATCTCGGTGACCAGCGCGGCCGGGCGCCAGGAGACGACCGGCCCGGTTCACCGCTCGCCGGCCGACCCGGACACCCTGGTCGTGCCGCTCCGGCCGAATCTGGCCAAGGGGTGGTACCTGATCTACTGGCGGGCGATCTCGGTCGATGGCCATCCGGTCAACGGGTTCTTCACGTATGCCGTCGGCCCCAATCCCGGTCCGGCGCCGCAGTTCCAGATCCCGAGCATCTCGGCCACCGCGACCACTCCTCAGCTGCTGATCACGCGGTGGGCGATGTTCGTCTGCGTGATGGCCGCGATCGGCTTGCTCGCGATGCGGCTGGTGATCGTGCGCCCGATGGTCAGGAGCGTCGAGCGAGTCAGCCTGCGCTCGATATCGGTCGGGGTCTTCGTCGCGTCGGCGCTCGGCCTGATCGCGATCCTCGCCGCGCGGGCTCACGATGCTGTTCGACTGGCTTCACCTCGCTGCTGGCTCGCTCTGGCTCGGCGGGCTCGTCGGGCTGCTCGTGCTGTGGTCGAGCGTGCCGGCGCGCGAGCGGGTGCCCACGCTGTCGGTCTGCGTCCCGCGGTTCTCGAACGTCGCGCTCGGTTCGGTGCTCGTGCTGGCCGCGACCGGGATCGGGGAGGCGATCGAGCACATGCCGGCGGTGAACGCGCTGTCGGAGACCGCTTACGGCAAGGCGATCCTCGTCAAGGCCGGGCTGCTCGGCGGTGCGATACTGATCGCATCGGGCAATCTGCTCCGGTCCCGTCCACGGCTGATCGCCGCGCGCCGGCGGCCCGAGCTCGGCGAGCCGGCCGCGCGGCTGCTGCGCGCGCTGGTCAGCGGCGAGGCCGTTGTGGTGCCCGTACAAAGTGTTGGTCGACGTATACCCGGACATCCCCGGGGGTCAGCCGAACTTTCAGCTGTTCCGGACGATCGACGTCACCGGCACCTATCGGCCGCTCCCGCTGCCTCGATACAAACCTGACCTGATCGTCGACGGATACCACTTCGACATGAAGCCCCACCCGCCGGTTCGCGCGATCCAGGCACAGTTCATCAACGTCGAGGTGACACGATCGAGGTCGCATCGTGAGACCCGGCGGAGTCCGGCTACGCGTGTTCGCCGCGATCGTGGCGCTGGCAGCGGGCGTCGTCGCGGTGATCGTCGCGATCCTGCTCGTGCGAAGCGCCCTCGGCTAGTGGGCTCGTCCGTAGGTCGTGCGGCACCGAGAGTGGTCACGTCAAAGGAGGATCGATGAAAAGGGCGATCCGATCTTGGTGGGTACAGCGGCGCTTGCGTTCTACACGGGCGGCTGCGGCGCGACGACATCGCCGACCTCGACGCCGACCGCATTGCCGGCAACGGATCCGCCGGGCTCGGGACGACGATCCGGCGACCCGTCCCGCTCGCGCTCCGGCGCCCTCGCCGACGACACGTTCCGCCGGCGCTACGCCGAGCGGATCGGCGCCGACGAGTCGAGCCTGCGCGACCACGCGGTCCTCGATCCCGCTGGGACGGTCGCGACCGACGTCGAGCGCCTCCGCTCGGCACCCGCGGTCTCCTCTCGCGTCACCATCTCAGGACACGTCTACCGACGTGGTCACCGGCCTGGTCGAGACGTCCTGCCCGTGTCACGGACGCCGGCTCGGGCAGCGTGACGCCCGCCGGGCCGGCTCGACTACGGTGCGGCGATGCTCACGCGGAGGATGCCCGGCAGAGGCGATCGCCACTGCGGCCGAGCGATTCGGTGCGCCGAGCTTCTCGTAGAGTAGACCGGCAGCAGGTGGGGTCTTTGCCGTAATGTGGCTGATGTGCAGCCTCGTCGCAATGTGGAAGACCAGCCCGGTTGCGGCCATTTCGACCACCTGCTCCTCGCGGGACGTGAGTAGAGGCCCCGACGGGGACGGCGGCTGGCGCAGCACCCCCATGAGCGCCCGCTGGACCTCGGGCGGAAGGTGAGTCTCCCCGCCGATGAGCTTCGATCGTGCCGCCCGCAGCCGCGCACGGCCGGGAGCTCCCGGCTCGGCGTGACACCGGGCCTGAACTACGAAGTCGACGGTTTCCTCGAATACGGCCGCGAGGCCGCTGGTCGCGATCGGCCGGCGGTCTGGATGGGATTGCGTCGGGTGATCCGTTCGAACGGATCCCTGCTGGAACGCTCGTGGTACCCGGCGGCCTCGCGACCAGCCTGTTCATCGGGCTGTTCACGATCGGCACGACCACCAACAAATACTGCGATGGCTTCGCGGACGGCGTACAGCACTGCACCGACGCTGCCGGACACAGCAGCGGGTCGAACATTCTCGGAATCGCGCTCTCCGCGTTTCCCGTGCTCGCCCCGATCGCGACCTCGGCCTACCCCACCCGCCGCGCAGCCTAGGCCATCACACCCCGTGGTCAGGGCCCGCGACTTCGTAATTACGGGTTCCGACGACGTCTTGACGCCAGATCACGCCCAGCCACCCGTCGGATTCCGCCACTTACTCAGTCGCGGACCCTTACCGATGGTCTCTGCGGTGAGATCCGGATGCCGCTCCGCTACTACCCGGCGAGGATCTCGGCATGTCATTGTCGACGCGATCTGCGTGGGCCGCGCCGCGCGGTTCTGACGGGCACGGCGAAATGGAACCGCGGACGGCCGAGGTCAGCGCGTCGACCGGGGTCGGTCGGGTGCACGGATGAGCTCCCACGCGCACGTTGGAGCGCCCGCCGTCGGCGCGGGAACGGCCAAGGCCGCTGGCGCGGCGGGGATCGTGCTGATGACGCTGGCGGCGGGGCAGTTCGTCATGGCCCTGGACACAACGGTCATGAACACGGCGATCGCCACGGTCGCCAAGGACCTCGGAACGACGGTGACCGGGATCCAGACCGCGATCACCCTCTACACGCTGGTGATGGCGTCGCTGATGATCACCGGCGGGAAGGTCGGTCAGATGATCGGCCGCAAGCGGGCGTTCGCGATCGGGTGCATCATCTACGCCTGCGGTTCGCTGACGACCGCACTGTCACAGAATCTGACCGTGCTGATAATCGGCTGGTCGGGGCTGGAAGGGCTGGGGGCGGTGCTGATCATGCCGGCGATCGTTGCGCTCGTCGCGTCGAACTTCGGCAAGCCCGACCGCCCGCGCGCCTATGGGCTCGTCGCCGCTGCCGGCGCGATCGCGGCCGCGCTGGGACCGCTGGTCGGCGGCCTGTTCACCACCTACGTGTCGTGGCGATGGGTGTTCGCCGGAGAGGTGGTCATCGTGCTCGTGATCCTTATCCTGACCCGCCGCATGCACGACACGCCGGCGGAGGAAGGCGCCCGGCTCGACCTGGTGGGTACGGCTCTCTCCGCGCTCGGGCTCGGCACGATCGTACTTGGGATCCTGAAGGCCGGGACGTGGGGCTTCGTCCAACCGAAGCCGGAAGCCTCCGCATGGCTCGGGCTGTCCCCGGTCATCTGGCTCATCTTCGCCGGCGCGCTGGTGCTCGTCCTGTTCGTGTTGTGGGACAACCGGCGCATCAAGCACGGTCAGGGCGCGCTGATCGATGCTGCTTCCGCTCTCGCTGTCGCTACTCCTGTTCGCCGTCGGTGTCCCCAAGTTGCGCCCCAACGCGTCACCGCGGCGCGTCGTCCGGCTCGGATTCATCATGCTGTTCGCCGGCCTCCTACTGCTCGTCGCGTTGCTGGACGATGGCGTCGGCCCGGAAAGACGAACGGACCCCACACGCGACGACCCGAGCACCGGCTTTCAGGACCACCACGCCCTCTCCGACGACGGCCTGTGGCGCCAGACTCCTGGTCGAGTGCGACGGGCGCATCATCGAGACGACCGTCGTGCGCGAGCGCTACTGGGGGATGGAGGCTCTCAGACGGCCAAGCCGCCCGAACGCCTAGCCGTCCTCCGCGTTTGGATGGCGTACAGGCCCGGTTCGCCGCCGGTCCCCCGGAGCGTCAGTCGATGTTCGCGGTGGGGCCGTCGATGCGTCCGCTGCGCGCGGCCTTCGCCGCGAGCTCGCGCTCGCGCTCGAGCGCCGCGCCGATGTCCTCGGCCTGCTGATGGAAGGGGGCCAGCTCTGCAATCGGAGGGGTCATGTTGAACTCCAGGTTCGTGGTTGCGCTGCCTCGAAGTCGAGCGCCGAGGCAACCCGTACGGGCGACTATGGACATCCGGCGCGTCTAACCCACTAGTCGTCGCCACCTCGCTCGACTTAAGCGCGGCGGCGCTGGGCCTGCGCCCCGTCCGACCGCGAGAGGCCGTCCCCCGAACGCGCACGCAGATGGCCGACATCAAAATCGGCCGCCTCCGGTGGGGTCGCCGCCGCCCGGTTGTTCTACGCGGAGCGCGTATTTTCCGATTACCGCACGACGCTCTGACCGGCATCCTCCCCGCTCACTCGCCCGCCCGGCCTACGTCGAAGCTTCTCGCGGCACCCCGTAAGGGGCGCCCTCCGTATCCGCAGACCGTCGCGGACACCGCGACGTCGGCCATGATGAGTTAGAACGAAGCCCTGCTACCCGGGCTCATCGCCGTGCTCGCCGTCGACGTTCTGCAGCTGTCTGGGCTCCTCGCGGCCGTGTTGCTCGCGGACGAGCACCTCAACTTGCGCGGGGACGGAGGAAGCCGCACTTGGGGTAGCGGATGGTCCAGTGCCAGCGGTCGTCGCTGACCCTCGCCGCCTGCCAGGGCTTTGGCCTTGGTTGCGCAGCAGGCGAGCTCGAGCACATGCGCTTTCGGGGTCCTGTGACATTGCGCTGCAGGATCGAATACATCTGGTCTTCGTCTTTGGGGTCGCCGACGCACCAGCCGGTGCGGCCGTGGAGGCAGCACTGATTCCGTCCGCGCCCGAGAGCTTCTGCTTGCTTGTCGGCGAGTAGTACCGCGTCGTCGCGGAGCTGCCCTTGGTCGCCCATATGGGGTGCGATCGAGGCTCGGGTAGGCAAGAGGCACGGGAGTCAGGTTCGGTCAGTATCCGTCCGCGAACCCCTGCTGACGAGCCATGTTGCCGGCTCGCACGGCCGCCGGCGCGGAGCCTCCCATCGTCTGGTGACGGCTCCATGCGCCGGCTGTTGTGCGGTCGATGACCTGCTGGGCGGCGTAGACCTTGTTTCAGTTGCGGCTGCTCAGCGACTTGGCAGCGCTGTCGAGGACGTTGCGCAGGAAGTCGTACTCCGTGTGGATCAGTCGGTCGGCCATCTCAAGGCCCGACTCCGTGATCTTTTTCGCTACCTCGGACGTGTCCGCGACTTCTTGCGGCAACGCGTCCTCGACGGTGATCACAAACTTTCCCACCGCCTCGATCGCGGTCCGCTCACCCGTCTCGAGCGCCTTGAGCACCTCGTTGGACAGCTCCGAGGTCCTGTCAACAATGCTCACCAGACGGATGCCAGGCTCATAGGCCGGTGTGGTCTTGACAACCGGCTTGGGTTTGGAGGCAACCTCAGTCATCTTGTCCTCCTTATAGAACGTATGTTCGTACATACTTAAATACACCGCGCACAGGCTCCTGGTACACGCACGCGGCCGAGTTTTCGGCTCCCCGGAGCCCGACACGGACCCGATTACCGGTCGATCCGGGCGTCCTCAGTTTTCGGGGCGGTGAACGCCGCGACCGATGCGCGGCGAACGCGATCCAATCGCCGATCGCATCCGCCTCCGTCAGATTGCCGACAGCGAGCGGTGTGGACTGTTACGGTCAACCACTGCGGCAGCCGAGCTTCGGCACCCCACCCGGCTATTCGAGCGACGGTCGCTACCGCTCGTCGCCCGCGGAGCGGCAGGCCGCCAGCACGCCGGCCACGTGCCTGCTTCTGAGCATGGGACCGGCGTCCCGCGCCGCGCCGACAAGATGACTGCTCCGCCACGAGAGGGGAAGTCTCGCCGGCGGCGTTGTTTGCAAGGTTGCCGCAAACGATCCGGTCCGATCGGAAGCGAGCCCGGACCTCGGGTTCGCTGTCGCTCGGGAAGAAGCAGAGCAGCGTTGGCGGCGGCCTGTCCCGGCCGAAAGCGAGACGCCTCGTTCCGTCCAATCCGATAACGAGCCACGCGGTCGTCGGGACCGGCGCTCCTCGATCTGGAAGCGGAAGCTGCCCAGCGGAGCTGGCCTCGGCAGGCGGTACGCGCACAAGACTTGTCATCGTCAATGCCGCCGCCTCGCCGGCGAGGAGCCCACCGGCCGCGCTCGCCACGAACCGCCGCCCAACCCGCCGACGACGCGAGCGCTCCGTTGGCGGCGGACACTCGGGAGATGGACACCAAATCTGGCAAAGACTCGGCCGGCACGTGGGCTTGTCGACTGCGGGTCCCGCGAAATCGGGGGCGGAGGGGGGCGGCGCTTTGAGCGATGACGTTTCGGGGCGGGCGTCATGCGCCTGATGCATCCGCGGGCGGGTCGGGACTGACTTGGCGCAGCGCGGTGACGGCTTCGTCGACCGAGGGGAAGAGCCTGTCCTCTCCGATGCGCTGGAGCAGGCCGCTTCGGGTCAGGCTGTCGCGTACGTGCTCCCCGGCTCTGGCGATCGCGAATGAGATGTGCTTGCGGTCGAGGTCGTCGAGCGCCTCGTGTAGCGATCGGGCGCCGGTGTAGTCGAGGTCGCTCATTCCGAGCGCGTCGAGTACGACCAGTCTCAGAGGTCCGGTCGCGCGCGTCAGCGCGCCTTGCAGCTGGTCGCGGAAGTGGATTGCGTTCGCGTACCAGAGCGGTGTCGCGAACAGCACGACCAGGACTCCAGGTACCTGGATCGGCTTCCCCGGGCTGCTGATCGGGGCCCAGCTGGTGGTCTGTGGGATGCAGCCGAGGACGTGCAGCTGAGGCCGGGCGCTGAGGCGGGTGCGGTCGAGGATCGCGAGCCCGACCGCCACTGCGATCCCCTGTTCGACTCCAACAAACGCGACCGCGAGCATCGTGGTCACGGCGAGCGCGAACTCGAACAGATCAAACCGCGCGATCGCGCGCAGCTCGCGGCCATGGAAGAGTCGCGCTGCGACGAACAACAGCACCCCTGCCAAGGTCGCCACTGGCACGTCCTTCAGCAGCCCCGCAGCGGGAACGAGGAGCAGGATTGCAGCCGCCGCACCGAGTCCGGCTGCCTGCGTGCGACCGGATGCCGCGGCAACCGCGGCGGTCCTCGGCGGGCTTGCGTTCACGGGAAACGCCCCGACAAGGCCGGCCGCGATACTACCGGCCCCCACCCCGAGGAAGTCGCGGCCGACGTCGACCTGGTAGCCGCCCTGGTCCGCGAAGGCGCGGGTCGTCGCCGCCGATTGCGTAACGACAACCAGCGCGACGACACCCGCGATCGGCGCCACGCTACGAAGCGTCGACCAGGACAGGCCAACCAGCCCGAACCGGGGCGCGCCGTGAGCCACGTTGCCGAGCACCACCACTCCATTGCCCTGAAGACCGAAAGCGGCGACGAGGATCGTCGAGGCGACCAGCGCCACGAGCGCTCCCGGGAGCCTGCGGTCGACTCGTTCAGCGGCGATCACGATCGCGAGCACCGCCAGCCCGATCCCCAATGCCCGGACGTTCGTCTGCCCGAGGTGACCGACGGTGAACGCAAGCCGATGCACTGTGCTGCCGCTCGCTCCCGCGAGGCCGAACAGATCAGGTATCTGGTGCACCACGATGATCACAGCGATCCCGGCCAGGAAGCCCGCGATGATCGGGGCGGAGAGGAACTCGGCGATCCATCCCAGACGCAGCAGCCAGACGAGCCCGACGAGCACGCCGACGGCCACCGCCAGGATCCCGACGAGGTCCACATACTGGGGGGAACCAGCCGGCGCCAGGTGAGCCACCCCCACCGCGAACAGCGGCGCGATCGTCGAATCGGCGCCGACCGACATCTGCGGATTAGACCCCAGCAGCGCAAACAGCACCGTGCCCGCGGCGAACGCGTAGAAGCCCGTGATCGGGGGCATGTCCGCCAAGCGAGAGGTCGCCAGTTGCTCCGGGACGGCGATCACCAACAGCGTCAACGCAGCGAGAACGTCAGCCGGCACCCACGACCGCCGATATCCACGCAACGACGAGCACAACACCAGCGCCGGCACCAGCCGACCCGCGCGATCTCTCACGCTCCCGAACATGGCGCTCATCATCGTGGATCAGCCAGAACGTTCGACAGACCCGGCTCCGGACTGATCAATCAGGGCCAACACTGCACCCCTCCACCGCAGGCGCACACACGGCGCTCATGCCTCATTATCAGCACCGGCATAGCTAGGGACGTCGTTGGCGACGTCCCCAAAGCGCGGGACCCGCGCGTAGCCGGCGGGCGAGCACGCGAGCTCGACAGCGTCACCGAGTTCCTGTTCGAGGCGAACCGTGGCCGTCATCGCGGCGACAGACCTGACGGGCGCGGGCGGGGGCCTGGCGCGCCCGGGGGAGCAGCTGACGCACCGCAGGGCGGTTCGCGAGCGCGCTGGCGGTCAGCGACTCGGCGAGCGCCAGCGCGTCAGGCTGTCCGAAAGGTCCACGGCGACCGCGTAGGCGTCCGCCTGACGGCAGATCTCGAGCGCCGCCGTCGTAAGTCTCTCCGCTCTGGTCACCGCTGCCGCGGTCACCGGGTAGAGCGCTCAACGTGCAGAGCTGGTAGGCGCTCGTGAGCTCCTGCCCAGGACCGCGAACGGGACACCAGGTGTTTGCATGTGGAGCAGCGGTGGCTGATCCTCAGCCGTGGATGCCGGGAAGCGACAGCTGCTCGCGAGGCGCTCGCGGGCGCTGCGCGGCGTCGGCGTCGCCGGTGCTCGAGCGCCCGCTCTTTCGCCAATGGCCGACGATCTGATGAGCGCTGGCGTTATGCCAGCCGGCGGCAGGGGAGAGGGGGCGGAAATGCACGACACCGTTGGTGACCTCCCGGACCTCGGCGTAGACGGTCGGCCTTCGATCGAGGAAGGCATTGACGATGTCGCCCACGGCGATCCGGTCGATCCTCACCGCAGCGGCTCGCCACCCTCCAGCGACACAGGCTTGCTCTGGTTGTGCTGGAGGCTGACGTCATGGAAGGCCGCCCCGGAGCGTGGCCGTCCCGCGAAGCGGACCGTCGCCGTGAGCGCGTTTCGGCGCTCGAGTTCTTCCCACACCGTGCGGTCGCTCAGTTCGCCGGGAGCGAGATCGCTGCGGGCACGGTGTGGTTTGGGCGAGCGGCGGCCGGTCGGGGTGAACACGGTTCGCCCGGCTGGGCGTGGCACGACGGGCAGTCCCGCGGGCGCCGGCCGCGTGCGACGTGCAAAACGCCAGCTTCCGGCCCGCTCGACCGGGTCGTGGCTGCCGACGGCGGGAGCCGGACGACGCTCCGCAGCTCGGGCACGGCTCCTCCAACCACAGACGCCGGTTGCTCCCGGCACCCGTCTACCGGTCGTCATCGAACCGCAGTCTGCGGCTTGCTGCCTTGGCGACGGTGCGGAAGCCAGGACGTGATCGCACGCAGCGCTTTCCCGTCGCGCCCGGCAGCCGGCGGTGGTCGGGTCCGGGTTACCTCGCGCCAGGTGGGCCGCTGCGCTCCCCCGCCGGGAGCGGACGCCCGTCGCTGTCGATAGCCTGACCATCACGCCCGACGTAGCCGTCCTTTCCACCCGCCACAACGACCACCGCCTCCCCTTCGCCAATGTTGCGCATGCCGCGATGCGTGCTGGCGTCGACGCGCGCGAGACCGCCCGGGCCCAGCCGGTGGGTGCTGCCGTCCCCGAAACGCATCTCCACCTCGCCGCGATGCACGAAGTACAGCTCCTGCTGCTCATTGTGGAAGTGGACGCCCGTGCTGTACCCCGGCGGCAGGACAATGGCGTTCACGCCGAACGCGTCGACCCCGAGCTCCGAACGGATCTTGCGAAACCCGGGGCCGTCGCCAAGCTCGTCAAGGCTGCTGACAGCGTATCCGCGATTCTCGGTCACGAGCTGGAGATCATAAGCTTCGGGGAAACCCGCAGCAACAGCTGGCGGCACGACCTGCGTCTCGTGAACGGGCGGCTCATTCGCCGGGCTCGTCGGCTTGCTCCTCGGGTGTCACGGCGACATCACCCGGAGCGCGCTCCTGGACGTGGCCTGCCAGGCTCGCGGACGGCGGAGCAGCTCGCAGGCTAGGGCTGGCTAGGCTCGCTGCTAGCGGTCGAGTCGATGGAGAATTCTCAGGTGAGTCACCAGTCCGCGGCGCTACCGGATCCACGAACAAGCAGCACCCTCATCACCACCGGATCCGACGCGGGACGCCGCCCCTTCGATCGAGATCCAGCAGTCCGCACGGCGTTCCGGTTCGCATCTCATAACTCATTCCCGCCCTCCATCCAAGTGGGACGATGATCGCGAACATGAGTCTCGGACGCGAAATGTCCCCGCAAGTGGCTTGGCCGCCGTCTTGGACGGCATGGCCCAGAATTGCCCTTCTAGGACATGGGCGTCAGAGCGTTCGTTAGCCTCGCTTCACGGGACGTGATCTGGCGAGGATCGCGGGGGCGGGATCGGGCGTGGTTGTTGGGTTTGAGGGGCGTTTGACCGGCCGCGCGCGCCGCTCCCTGACCAGCTCAGCATCAATCTCGGCAATCAGCCCCAGACGCGACTCAAGATCGCCGATCACCGCCAGCCCCCAAGCGCAGTCAGCGAGGGATCGTCGGCCCGCACCTCGATCCGTCCGCGGCCCTTCCGATCGTTAGCCACGCTCACCCCCTGGGTGATCACGGTCACCGTCCCACAAGCAGGGCGCGACGCGCTGTCGGACCGGGGAGATGAGCTACGCGCCGCACATCGCGTTCTGGGCCGAGCGCGGGCGAGCGTTGACCGCGGAGCTGGTCGGAGGCAACCAGGAGCGGCTGTCGGGGGCGAGTGCGCGCGGATCGCCTCGCGCGCGATCTGCCTGCTCCCGGACGGGCACGGCCGGTGAGGATGCGGATCGACTCCGCCCACTACATGGTGGAGCTGTTGGAGCGCCTGCGCCAGGAGAACACACGCTTCACGGTGTCGGTCCCGCGCAGCACGGCGATGTGGAAGGCGCTGGCGCAGATCCCCGATGGCCGATGCGACAGCCTGCCACGCGAACGACAGTCTGACCGGCGACCGTGCTTGCAAGTACTCGTCGAGCCCGAGCTCGTTACGGGTAGCCGCACGAATTCGGATAATTCTCAAGTCGGGATAACAGCAGCAGCGCCCGGTCCCGCGTAATCGCGTGAATCCCAGCGCCCGGCGTGGACCTACAGAAGGCCGGCACTCGTCGATGCTGCTCCGTCGCTGGAGCGGCCACGGGCCTGGGCTTCCGCTGCGGGTGATTGTCGACTCGAAGCGGAAGCGGGTCAGCGGTCCGATTCCGCCGCCCACGCGGCCGCTGGCCGTGAAGGTAGGCGACCGCGCTGTCGCCAGCTGTGGTGGTTGCGACGGGCTGGTGGGGCTACAGGCCGTCGAAGACCGTGAACGCGGTGTCGATCCTTGGATGGTCGGCGGTCGCGTCGTCTCGAGCATGAGGCCGCGGATAACGGCGAGGGCCAGGGTGGCTTGGGCTTGGGCGGTGACGTCGTCGGGGCTCGACGGTCTCAGCAGCTCGATGAATTGGGGGCAGTCGTGGACGCTGGCACGGCCGAAACCCGGGAACCGGTCGGGCTGGGTTTGGGCGAGAGCGTTGACCTCGTCAAAGAGCCGGAAGAAGGGGCGGTTGGCAGGAGGGCCGCCCGAAGGGAGCGCGCCCGGAGAGATTCGACGTCCCGACCTTCGGGGGGTTCCGTAGACCCCGCCGCTGCAAACGACGCTGGGCCACGATCGGTGCTAATCCCTGCAAACCCGGCACGTTTTCGATCTAACTCAGGTTCCAACGCCGTAGCCGCTGAGGTCGCTCTCGCGACGTTTGGGCCGTGGGCTCGATGCGCCGCCATTATTGGGCCACGAGCGGCAGCTCATTCTCCCGCCTCGTGTCCCGTCACGATGTGAACGAATAGCTGGTCGTCCTCACAACCGACAACTACAAACTGCGTGGTCGGATCGTAGGTATCGACCATCGCCTTGAAGTTGCCACTTGCCGGCTCTCCAGCGCCTACCAGTCCGTCGTCAACAAAGCGGCGCAGCAGGTCTGGCATCCGAGCAGCGGCGTAGTACATCGCGTCGCTCTTTCCCAACGCCTTGACCTGCTCTTCGTCACTCGTCACCCAGAACCCTCGCCCGGTTGCTTCGTATGCCTCGCGCGATGCCTTAAACATTTGATCGCCATGGTCTGCCACATTCAGCCACTCTATATAGCGATCTCCGGGTTTGTGGGTACTCATTGCGGGTTCTCTCCTTCAGGCTTGATGGGTGACAAGGCCACAAGAGGGATCAACATAAGTTTGCGCATCACGGTTCCGCATACACCGTCGTTCCAATGGTTGGGGGAAGCGAACGCCGAGCGCCATCCCTCGGGTTCGCTCCAAGCTGCTCGAGCAGGTACCGGAAGTCCGCGCCGGCGGGCGTGCCATGCCCTTCGGTGTAGCCTTCCACCCCGCCGCGCGGCTGGCCAGGGTTCGGCGCCCACCAGCCGATTTGATGCCCGTTCTGGACGGCGCGAATGTCGCCAGGATCTGCTCGGCCGCGACCGTCTGGCCGACACCCACGTTCGGGACGATTCCTCCGACCAGTACCGGTATTTTGCCGGCCAGCGGCCTGCTCATGCTCATGATCTGAAACACCATCGCAGATCCTGCCTGAGGTGTTCGCACCCTGCGCGCCGAGGGCATGACCCGCGCCGACGTCGCGCGCGTTGCGGGTGCCGGTCGACGAGCTGAACCGCGCGCTATTCGGGCTCGTCGTCGTGCGCGACGGCGACACCGTGCCCCCGTCGACGCCAGCGCGAACTAAGTCGGGCCCGGCCAGGCCTCCGTGTGGTGGTGTTACGCAGCCCTCCCGGGTCGGCCAAGCCGTTGTCCGTTGTGGCAGCGATCGGCGAGATGCCGAGCGTTTGATGGCGGCCATCAGCAATACGCGCTGCTCCCGGTGACCGACGTGATCCCGGTCGAGACGACGCTCGACCGCCCGACGCTCGGGGCGATCCCGGAAACGTTCGGTACGGCGTGGGGCTCACTAGAGGAGCTTCGGCTCACATCCGGAGATTCGGTGCTCATTCACGGCGGCACCTCGTCGGTTGGCATGGCCGCGATCACGATTGCCAGGGATCGTGGCGTGACGGTGTTCGCCACCACGCGCCAGGCGGCGAAGCGCGTCGCGTTCGCGGCCACCGGCGCCGATCGCGTGTTGATCGATGACGGCGCCGTCGCCGCACAGGTGCGCGAGATCGCTCCCGGCGGAGTCTCGGGTCTGTATGAGCTGGTCGGTGCTGCCGCGCTGCTGGACTCGCTCCACGCTGTTGCTGACGGCGGGCGCGCCTGCATCGCCGGGTAACCTCGAGGATGAATTGGAGCTCGCGCCGGCCCAGCTCGAGTCGCAGCGACTCGGCGTTCCGCTCGCGGTCTACAGCGGCAGCGTCATCAACCGTGCCAGCTATGGCCGGGTCCTCCAGGACATCATCCACCTCTCGAGGAGGGACGCTACCGCGTCAATATCGATCGCACGTTCGAGCTCGATGAGGTCCGCGATGCCCATCGCGACATGGAGGCGAGCCGAGCGGTAGGCAAGCTCGTCGTCCTGACGCCCGACGACCCACGTCGGCCGCGACCACAGGTCACTCCAGTGCGCGGCCGCTAGACCCCCAGCAGGGTTGAGCTGCGCGGTTGACGGGACCTCGCCTTCGCGGTCTGCTGACGACAGTCATCATCGAGCCGGGGGCGGGGGAGAGGGAATGCTCGTGCGCGGTCGCTCGAACCGCAGCCGGTGGGTGGGGTGCTCACGCCAGGCGGCGCGGGCGCGGTCATACATGCGCGTCGTGTCCGGGCTCGCATGCCGAGCCGCGTCTTGGACGGCCTGGAGTGGGACGCCCATGTCCAGCAGCGTCGTGACGAAGGTGTGGCGGAGGCGGTGGTTGTGCCGATGTCGGCACAATGATGGTTCGGCAACCGGCAAGGCGAAAGCACCAACCTGACCAACCTCGGGGATTACCACACCAATCCCGAGCGGTGGCCGAGTTCGAACGAGCGCACGGCGAGGCATGGGAGGCCGCGCTCGACGGCTGCCTCGAAGACGCCGACCCGGACGGGATCGGCGAGCTCGAAGCGGACCTGCGCGAGCTGATCGAGGGTTGACGCCCTGCGGCCGATAAGAGAAGAGAAGAGAAAAGAAAAGAGAGCAGATGAGCTACCCGACCCACTACACCGCCGCCAAGCGCGCCGGGATCGACCCGTTCCACGCCACTGACGGCCACGTCCGAGTGGTGGCCGAACGCGAGCGCTGTGCGAACCACCCTGAGTACTTCCGCACCAACTCCGACCAACTGATCCTCTCCGCCCAGCCGCGCGGCGCGGACCGCCGCGCGGAGCTTGAGGCGGGCCGCGAGCCGATGAGCGACTCAGAACCCTCCCGCCGCCGGTTCGCCGTCGACGAGCCAGACCGGGGACGGCCTCGTGCCGGTTCAGGTCCGGGCCGCGACGTATGTTCGTTGCGATGAGAACGACACAAGAACTCTTCGAAGGGGTGCGGATCGACCAGATATGGCGCCACAAGGACCCCGAGCATCCGTGGGTAGCGATCAAGCGGCTCTACCGGGACACCACGGAGGAGATCGAAGCTCCCGAGCTCGTCATCTACCAGCTCCACCGGCCCGACCGGCTGATCGGAGCCCGCGTCGAGGGCCAGCCCCGGACGGTCTCGATCCGCGTCGAGAATCTCCACCGCGCCTACACGCTCGCCGCCTGAGAGCCGAGTCCGGCCGGGCTATCGAGCCGCAGCCGCCACGGGCTTCTGCGCGGCGGGGACGACACGCCGCCAGATCGGCCCCGAATCTCGCTCGCCAAACGCCGGGTCGCCGGCACGCGCGACCAGAGAATCCGGCACGCGAGCCGTCTGGCCATAGCTTCGGGCCAAGGGAAGAGGCAGCAACACCATCAGGCGCTCATGGCGCCGGTAGCCGCCAACTTGCGCAGGCAGACCGCGACGGCGCCGCGGCCGGTCCAGACGCCGGTTACGCGCGCCGCACGCGGTACCTGTCGGAGATGAGCGACCGTCCCCCACAGCCCGATCCGGTCGAGGTAGTCCGCGCGCGCGTCCGCCGCGCCGGGCGGATGCTGCTCGTAAAGCGCGCCGATGGCGGGTCGCTGACCGGACGCTTCGAGACGCCCGGCGGCAAGGTCGGCGCCGGCGAGAATCACCGCCAAGCGCTCGCCCGCGAGCTGCACGAGGAAACCGGCCTTCGTCTCGAAGGCGAGCCGGTCCTGGTCGGCGTCAGGGAGATGGTCTCCCCGTCCGGGCGCGAGGTCACCGAGTTGAGCTACGAGGTGTCCGCGGCGGGCACGGTCACGCTTTCCCATGAGCATTCCGGCCACCGGTGGCATCGTCCGGGTTCGCCGCTGCCAGGTCCGCTAACAGGCTCCGCGGTCGCCGCGCTCGCCTGAACTGAACGCCGCCCGCAGTCCCGCACGGCGGTTTCCTCCCAGGGCGGCGGTACGGTCGACCCACTGAACAGCATCACCGAGGAGCACCCCCGGGGTCGTGGACACTTGATCGCTTGGGTCTGTCCGACCGGGCTGGAAGGGTGTGGTGTCCATGCCAAGGACGCGTCCGCCGTATCCCGAGGAGTTCCGTCGTGAGACGGTCGAGTTGGTGCGTCAGGGTCGCTCGATCGCTGATGTCGCGAAGTCGCTCGGGGTCTCTGATCAGACGTTGCGTAACCGGCGTAAGCAGATCGAGGTCGATCAGGGTCGCCGTGAGGGCTGACCTCGGATGAGAGGGAGGAGCTCACGCAGCTGCGCCGTCGTGTGCGGGTCCTCGAGCAAGAGCGCGAGATCCTAAAAAGGGCGGCGGCCTTCTTCACTTCTTCGGGAGGGAGGGCAACGAGATCCGGTAGCGGTGTTCGGGTTCATCGACGCGGAGAAGGGCAACTTCGATGTCGCGGTGATGTGCCCGGTCCTGGGGTGTGTCGCGCTCGGGCTACTACGCCTGGGCGCGGCGCCCGCCGTCGGAGCGGACACTCGCCAACGCAACGTTGGTCGCGGTGTTGCTCTACATCGGCCTTGACCCGCAGTTCCGGGGCCGCGGCCTCGCCGGCGCGCTGAACAGTGAGTCGCTCTGGGCGATGCGCCGCGCCGGCGTCGAGCACTACGAGGACAGCACCACCGAGGACAACGCCGCGATGCGCCGGATCTTTCAAAGCGCCGGGTGCGAGAAGGTGGGTTCATTCGCGGTGTTCGTCCGTTTCGCTTCACCCGAGCCTCGGACGTCCCCGAACGCCGGACGGCCACTCCCACTCGGCGCGCACGTGAGCCTCCTGCGGAAAGGTGAGATGCGCATCTCGTGCCGGTCGCCTTGGCAGCGAGTGACTCGCAGAAGCGCGCGCTCAGCAGCTCGATGTAGTCGGCGACCGCAAGGTCGAATGTCGTTATCTGCCAATCGGCCAGGCTGTACCCGAGGACGAGGTAGTGGCAGTTCCGCATCCGCTCGAGCACCTCGACCGGGATCAGCTTCTCGAGCTCCATGCGCGCGAGATATTCGATGTAGTGGTCCTCAGTGATGACGTAGCTGTCATCGTTGTCGTCGGGCGGCGCACCGCGCTCGACGAAGCCGTGCACCTTTAGGATCACCGGACGCCGGTCGGGATTGACCCCGACCTCGGTGGCCGGATCCACGAACGGATCCAGATCGCCGTCCTCCGTGATCATGCAGAAGCGCCCCGCATAGTCACCCTCGGCCGCATACGCGACAACGTCATACGGTTCGGGGACGGCATCGAACGCCCGCTCCATCAGGTCGTCGTAATTGGTGGTGAGGATCAGCGGCGGTTTGGCCTCCGGCACGGCGGACCGCAGCGCCGCCGGCACGCCGGCGATGAACGCATGGACGGGAGTGATCGGGAAGTTGACGTCGAACACCTCCTGCAGCACGTCGTAGAGCGGCCCGGAATCACCGCGTAGCGTGCGGATGTACTGCGACACTCGAATTAGATCCGCGGCGTCGGCGCCGTCGTACTTGAAGTGAGCCGACAGGTACTGCGCGAGCTCCGGTCCACTCGGCGGCAACTGGCCGAGCCAGTCATCCACCTCGCGCGGTGCGTCGCCGGCGAGGTTGCCGCCCGCCCCGAGTATGAACCTGAACGTTACGCGGCCGCGTTTCAGGTCCTCCACCACGCTGTCAAGCTGAGCGCTGAGCACAGGATCGAGCTTCGCCAACCGAGCCTCGTCCGCCGCCGTCATCTCAACCTTTCGCCCCGCTGATTCGCACCCTCGGCCCTGCGTCTCCCTGGAGGCCCGACGGGGCCATCCTCTCGGGTTTGCCGGCGCCGTCATCGCCGGCTTGATCGCTGGCGCGGGCGCCTGGCGACAGTCGACGTTGTCACAGCGTCAGGCCCAGGCTAGGCTGGCCGTCTCGCTGCGACGCCGCCACCTCAAAGAAGTCGTCAGGACGCCAAACACGGATGCGATCTCATCTCAGCGACGGACGGCAGGCCCGGGATTGTTGCTCCAGCGTGACACTGAGGGCGGGGTGCTGCTGGTCAGTCCTGCAGCTCGTCTCGGCGCCGCTCCCGTAGCGTAAAGCGCTTGGTCTTGCCGCTGGTCGTCTTGGGGAGCGCGTCGATGACATGAATCGTGCGGGGGTAGGCGTGGGCGGCGTAGTGCGTCTTGACTTGGTGCTGCAGCTCGCCGGTCAGCCCGGGGGAGGGCTGGACGCCTTCGCGAAGTACGACGTAGGCCTCCACGATTTCCCCGCGGAGCTCGTCGGGAGCTCCGATCGCGGCCGCCTCCACCACGTCGGGGTGGGACACCAACGCGGACTCGACCTCGAACGGCCCGATCCGGTAGCCGGCCATGATGATCACGTCGTCGTCGCGCGAGGAGAAGAAGAAGAACCCGTCCTCGTGCATCGTGGCCAGGTCGCCGGTGTAGTACCAGCGGTGATCGGAGCTGAAGCGCTCGGCGGTCCGCGCCGGGTCACCGGCGTAGCCGGTGAACCACATCAGCGGGCTTGCGAGGACCTCGATCGCGATTCTTCCGTGAACCCCAGCGGGAGCGCTCGCGTCCTTGTCCTCTTCGAGAACCGCTGCGCTGAAGCCAGGCATCGCCCGGCCCATCGAGCCTGGCTTCAGCGGTGCTTGAACGTCCGGGTGCCAGCCGTTGACGATCGTCATCCCCAGCTCGGTCTGGCCGTAGTGATCCCGGACCGGCACGCCCAGCCGGCGCTCGGCCCAGTCGACCACCTCGGGGTTGAGCGGCTCGCCGGCGCTCGAGCACGCGCGCAGCGAGAGCCGTTCGGGCGCATGCGCTTCGCCCGAACGCAAGACCCGATAGACCGTCGGGGCCGCGGCCAGATTCGTGACCTTGTACTCCGCGAGCACATTCCACGTCAGTTCGACGTCAAAGCCCGCCGCAAGCAGAAGGTTTCGGCGGCCGATGAACAATGGACCGATAATCCCGTAGTACAGCCCGTATGCCCACCCGGGATCCGCCGCGTTCCAGAAGACGTCGTCATCGCGGACGTCGAGCCCGTACTCCATGTAGATCGCAAACGACGCCAGCGCCTTGACCGGCACCGGGACGGCCTTCGGATCTCCTGTCGTGCCCGAGGTGAACAGGTGAATCAGCGGGTCCGACACGTCGCGTCGCGCGGCCGGCCACCCTGGAGCTTCCGCCGCGAGCAGCGCATCGAGCAGCGTATCTCCCGGGCGCGCGGCGGACGGATCTCCGGCGAGGACGACCTGCCAGGGGGCATTGGCGGGAATGTCCTCCGACGGATCGAGCTTGGCTCGCTGGCCAGCATCGCACACCACCACCTTCGTCGCGCTGGGGATCAGGCGCGCGGCGATCGCGGACGGCGCGAACGCTGTGAACAGCGGCACGTGCACGGCACCAAGGCGCCAGATCCCCAGCAGCGTGACCACGAGCTCCTCGCTCTTGCCCATCAGCGTCGCGACCCGGTCGCCGTCCCCCACGCCGAGCGAAGCCAGCGCCGCGGCCGCCTGTTCAGACCGGGCCTGCAGTCGACCGTAGGTGATGTCCCGCCCCGAGAGATCAGCCTCAACGACCGTGAACGCCACCGCATCCGCGGCGTGGCGGTCACAAAGCAGCTGCGCCGGACGCGCGTTCGCGGCACCCAGCTCGTCGAGCAGCTGCTCGACGCGTTCCTCAGGGTCCGGCATCCTCATCCTCCACTCCCAGGCGGTGCCGTACCAAGGACGATACCATGGTACAGCAATGAGTTCAAGCGTGGCTCAGACCGGTTTGCTGGAGGGCGGCCGACAGGCGCCCCTGAGCAGCAGGCAGACGGAGATCCGTGACCAGCTGCTGGATCTCTTCCTCGCGGAAGGGTTCGCCGATCTAACCCTCGACGACATCGCCCGTCGGCTGGGCTGCTCGAAGGCCACGCTCTACACGCTCGCAGAGAGCAAGGAACAACTGGTTGTCGGCGTTATCCGCCTGTTCTTCGAGCGGGCAGCCGCGGCGATCGACCAAACGGCCGCCGCCGCACGCACGCCCGAGGAACGCATCGCCGTGTATCTGCGAGCAATCGCCGCCGAGCTGCGCGCGGCGTCCGCGTGCTTCATGGCCGACATGTACGCGCTCACGCCCGCGCGCAGGATCTATGAACTCAATACTCGCATCGCCGCGCGCAAGGTCCGAGAGGTGATCGAGCAAGGAGTCGCCGGCGGCTCATTCCGGCCCGTCAACGCCGCGTTCGTCGGAGAGGTGGTTGCGGCGACGATCGTCCGCATTCACCACGGGGATATCGCCAGGGCCTGCAACTTCACCAACGCCGACGCATTCACAGAGCTCGCCGACGTTGTCCTGCGGGGCGTGACAGGACACCGCGGCGAGCAACCGCGGTGAGCGGACGAGTCAGCGTCGTTGCCCGATTGGCGCTGACGCCCGAGCCTGTCAAGCCCAGCGAGACGGCGTTGGCGCTCCGCGTCACCCCCGGGGAGGTCCAAGCGGCCGACGCCGTGCGCGCGGTGATCGACGACGAGGCCGTAGCAGCGATGACGGCGAGGACAACACAACCTCGCCTGAGCCAAGGGCCTCTGGGCAAGCGTGGCCGCCGCTGTCAGGAAAGGCTGGGCGTAGTGCCCGTCATGGGCTATCACGCGCCGGGGCACAGTGCCGATCAGGCTGCGTGCCTCACGGCCATGTCCTGCGGCGGCGGCGAAGGCGGCAGACCCCACCCGTCAACTGGGAAGCTAATCGCCCACAGCGCGGGAGCCCGACTGGCCTCTCGCCTACGGCGAGTCAGACTGAGCCGAAACCCCGTCCAGCAGCGACCGCCCATGCGAGTCGGGAAGGCCTTAGGGCGACGGTCCTGGCTCTGTCGTCCGGGGCTCACCGTCCCACGGCGCTTCGAACGAAGATGCAGCCCGTTGCCGAACGACCCCTGGCCCGCACGACAAGTGAGCAGGCTACCCACGCGCGCGGTCCCCGGGCGTGGCGCTGGCCCCGCGTGAACGCTTATCGCCTCGGCTCCCCTCGCCTCGTCCGCGCGTGGAGCGCGTTCGACGGCTGAATGGGTTGGCTTCGGCTGGCGCTCTGGCCGCAGGGCCAGTCCCGCGCTTACGTCCGTGTGGTCGACGGCGTGAGCGCAGAGGCGGCGTAGGCGGTGGCACGCTGGACCTCGCGTTACTCTGCGCTCGCCTCCGAGTATTGCTTATATGTCGTGCTCGTCGGCGGCCTCGATCACCGCAACAGGGACCTTCTCGCTCTCCTTGCGGCGTCAAGGTCCCCGTCATGCCTGCGATCTGACCGCCCGCGAAACGACCCCTCAAACGCGCCTGGAAGCACCAGCACGATGCTCAAAGACCAATACTCCTGGGCGCCTCGGTCTAGCCGAGGCTGCCCGCGCTTGAGATGAGCGGCCGGCAATCCGTAGCTGGGGGTCACGGAGTCGTTGGGATCGCGGGCTCCTACGGCGGGCTCAACGTCGGAGATGAGGCGATCCTGACCGCGGCGATCGCGGCGTTGCGCACGGCGCTGCCGGGGGTGGAGGTGGTCGTGTTTTCGCGCAATGTCTCCCACACTCGTGGGCATCACGATGTGGACCGTGTGGTGCCGGCTCGTGAGGTGATGCGCGCACAGATCAAGTCTGAGGTTATGCGGCTTGACTTGTTGCTGCTGGGTGGTGGGGGGATTCTTTATGACCGGGAAGCTGAGAGCCATCTGCATCTTGCGCGCGTGGCTCAGCGGATGGACGTGCCGACCGCCACGTACGCGATTGGTGTCGGCCCGCTGGAGCGCAGTTCGGAGCGTCAAGCGGTGGTCGAGGTGCTCAACCGCATGCGGTTCGTGACGGTCCGTGACCTTGGCGCCAAGCGGCTGCTCGAGCAGATCGGCGTCGAGCGCCCGATCGCGGTGACCGCGGATCCGGCGCTGCTGCTCGAGCCGCTGCCGTTTCCGGATCGCCGGCTTGAGCGGGAGGGGATGGGTAAGACGCACCACTTGGTTGGAATGTCGGTGCGCGAGCCGGGAGGGGCCGCGGGGGAGCTGCAGCCCGAGGTTTACCATGCGTTGCTCGCGCATGCCGCCGATTTCATCGTTGATCGCTTCGATGCCGATGTCCTGTTTGTGTCGATGGAGCGTCACGACATCGGCGAGGCACACCGGGTGATTGGGCTGATGGCCTTTCCTGAGCGGGCTGCTGTGCTGCGTGGTCAGTACCCGCCGGGCGAGCTCCTTGGTCTGATGACCCACTTCGATATCGCTGTGGGCATGCGACTGCACTTTCTGATCTTCGCGGCTGTGGCGAGGGTGCCGTTTCTTGCGCTGCCCTACGCTGGCAAGGTGAGCGCGCTGCTCGAGGCGCTCGAGATGCCGGGTATCGACGGGGTCCAGCGAGCTCAAACCGGGCCGCTGATCGCGAGCATCGACAGGACGTGGGACCTGCGTGAGCGCGTTCGCGCTCACCTCGACGAGCGCCTACCGGCGCTCCAGCGTCGAGCCGCGCAGACCGCGCCGCTGATCGCGGAGCTGCTTGACGGGGGCGAGGATCCCGAGCACACGATCTCGCGCTGGCAGGAACAGGAGTTACGGGAACGTGGCCCCGCTGAAGCCACCTGAGCACCTCGAGACGGTCACGCTCGCACCGCGGGAGGCATGCGTCGCGGCCAGCGTCGATGTGCTCGTGGTCGGGGGTGGTCCTGCGGGTCTCGGTGCCGCGCTGGGCGCAGCTGCGACCGGGGCAGAGGTGGCCCTCGTGGAGCGTTACGGCTTTCTCGGAGGCAACGCCACCGCTGCGTTGGTGATGCCGATGATGTCTTTCCATAGCGAGACCCGGGCGGCAGGCAAGTCGGGCCCGGAGGCGAGTTTGCGGCTCCTGCCGACCGATCATGGTCCCGGCACGCCGGTCATCTCCGGCGTCCTCGAGCTGTTCGTGCGAGCCCTGCTGGACGCCGGCGGCGCGATCCGACCCTCTCAGGCCACCGGATATACCGTCCCGTTCGACCCTGAGCAGTACAAATCAACCGCGCTCGAGCTTCTCGACGGCGCCGGAGTGAGCTTCCTCTTGCACGCGCTCGCAAGCGGGGTCGTCGGCGGCACAGCACCCGAGGGTGTCGTATTCGAGACCAAATCAGGACCGCTGGTCATCCGCGCGCGAGCGATCGTGGACTGCACCGGGGATGGGGACGTGGCGGCCGCAGCGGGCGCTCGATTTGAAGTCGGTCGCACCGAGGACGGACTCGTGCAGCCGATGACGCTGATGTTCCGCATGGTCGAATTCGATCGACCATCGTTCGCCGCCTACATCCATGAGCACCCCGACCAATGGCAAGGAGTGCTGGGTTTGTGGGAGCTGGTCCGCCGTGCTGAGGACGCCGGCGAACTCGAGCTCCCCCGCGAAGAGATCCTAATGTTTGCCACGCCGCACGAGCGCGAGGTCAGCGTCAACAGCACCCGCGTCAGCGGTGTGCTCGGCACCGACGTGTGGCAGCTCACCAAGGCCGAGTGGGAGTCTCAGCGACAAATGCGCCAAATCGGCGAGTTCCTGCGCCGCCGCGTGCCCGGCTTCGCCCGCGCCTACATCGCCCAGAGCGGCACCACAATTGGCGTGCGCGAGACCCGCCGGATCATCGGCGACTACCAGCTCACTGCCGAGGACATCCTCACCGCCCGCCAGTTCGAGGACGGGATCGCCCGGGGCTCCTACCCGATCGACATCCACGATCCCCAGGGCAAGGGCACGGTGCTGCGCCGCCTCCCAGCGGGCGGCGCCTACGACATCCCGCTGCGTTGCCTGCTGCCGCAGGGTGTGGAGCGTGTGCTCGTCGCTGGACGCTGTATCTCCGGCACCCACGAGGCCCACGCCTCATACCGCGTCACCCCGATCGCGATGGCCACCGGGCAAGCCGCCGGCGTCTGTGCCGCGCTCGCCTCCGCCGGCGGCGAGCGCCCGCGCGATATCGACTACCGCGATGTCCAAGCGCACCTGGTGCGCCAAGGAGCCAACCTGCGCTCACCAATCACTCGGCGCGTGCCGACCGACCACTCGCCTACCTGACGGCTCGCTCAACAGTCCATAGTCCGGGACCCCCGGTCGGATTGCCGCGGGCGCGATCTTGCGCCAGGGCGGTCGGCGCAACGCGGCCCGGATGGATGGATCACAGCTTGGTTTCGACCCCCGCGAGCTCTCGAGCAGCGGCCTGTGCAGGTGACTGACGAGCTCGACGACGGCCGGCGGGTCGTCAACCCGGTTGAGACCGCCGGGCTCAAGCAAGCACACGCCGAGCGCGTCAAGCAGAATCGAGCCAACAAGCGATGAGCACCATCCCGATCACCGATCCCGCCGTGTCCCCTCTGGGGAAGAGGGGCGCTTTTGAGGGGGTCGCCCGCCGGCACGGACGCCGGCGGAACCGGCACGACGACGCCTCGGGGCTCGCTCCGAGCACCCACCAACCGGCCCCGCCACAGCCCACCGGCTTGGTGTGAAAAGGTCGGCCCCTCTATCAAAGGCTCAGATACACCGCACTTGCTTGAGCCGGATCCATTGAGGTATGCACGTCCTGGTTCTGAGGGGGCTCGGCGCGGCAACGCGCCGGGCCTACCCGACCAAGCGGCCACCGCCGAGCCGCTCCTGCTTTGAACCTGAGAAGGCCCGAAGCGGAAGCCAGCCGGCTGAGCTACGCGGTTGGTCCGCGTGTCCGCTGGTTCGTGGATGCGGCAGTCCGCCGTGCTTTTCGATACGCGATGATCGTTTGCGTGGGCGACTTCAACTTCGAGTACATCCGGTCATGTGGCGCACACGGGCATCATGCGATGGGGTCCTTCGACGCATTTGTGGGCTCGCAGCGCGAGATCTGGGTCAGTGATGACGGCTCGGGGCTGATCAGGGAGATCGCCGGGCCGGTGTCGTTCTTCACGGATGAAGGTCGCGCGCAGTGGCAGGCAGCGGGCAGTCCATCGCTGGAATACGGACCTTCGATCGATCTGTTCGCGGCCGGCTGCTGGGAGGAAGTCGGGCGCATCGGGCGCGCCTGAGTCGCGATCCAGAGGGGCTGCAGGCGGCCTTGAGCAAGTACACGACACATCTGCACGAGGTGCAAGAGTTGCTGGGCGAGGGGGTGGTCGCGGCGGACCTGTCTCGGGCGGCATATGACGCTGCCTCCCGGCTGCCGGGCGTCGAGGTGGTTCACGAGCTTGTGGACCAGCTGGGCGCATCGGCAAAGGGCTGGTGGAGGTTCGTAGCGGCGAGCGAGTCGAGCTGATCTTTACGACCGACCGCGGCGAACTGCTGGGGTATCGCCAGGTGCTTGTCGAGCCCCAATGGTTCACGCCGGCCGGGGCGCTGCATTCATGGAGCTCGAACCTGGAGCGCGCCGTCGTTGACGACCTGCCCCCAGGGATGCCTCCGGTCCCGAACCTACCCTGCGAGCCTCCGTTCTCAGGCCGCGGCTTCCCGATCCGTCCCGGCGTCTCGGTGATGACCGGATACGTGACCGACGCGGTCGCGCAACTCGCCAGACGCCGCGACCAGGGCGTGATCACCGACGCCGAATATGACACCGCTCTGTCCTACCAGCACGTCGGCTGAACAACAGATGCCGCCCCCACGTCGGCTGCTGCTCTGTCGCCAAGGTGGCCATGAACCCGAGACTGCCCCTTCCCGCCGAAGGCGGCCACGCCAACGACACGGGGCTCGCAGAACGGGATCGATTATCGGACGCGGTGCGCCGCCGCCGTGGAGGTCTCACGGAAGATGCGGCAGAGCGCGGCGGCGCGTCTCCCAACCTGAAGGGTCAACCGCACGCCCGTCAGCTCCTTGTGCTGAGTTCGGCCGGGTTGTGAGGATGTGAGGATGTCTATGCGTCGGCGGGCGTCGGGGTGGCCGGCGGTTCGGCAGCGTTTGCGGACGTGCCGTGGGTGCTAGGCAGGCGGTAACCACGGTCGGCCTTGATCACCTCGCCGGTCTTCGAGAGCTTCGACAGAGTCGTGCTGACCGTCCCTCGTGCGAGCCCGGTCGCCTTCGCGACTTGGCCGGCGGTCAACGCCTGGTCGCTCGACAGCGCGGCGAGCACCTTCGCCTTGGTCTCACCTGGCGCCGTTCGCGTCGTCGTGCCGGCGCCGTTCGCCCTGCTGGCAGTGAGCGTTCGGGTCCGAGCGGGGGTCGGCTTGGCAGCGTCCGGCGTTTTCGCCCGCGTCGCGGTCGGCTGCGACTTCGTCGTTTTCGGTTTGCGGGCAGAGCGCTCGCGGGGGTCGAGCGCAGCGAGCGCGTGACGTAGCTTGTCGGCCTCGGCGAGCAGCTGGTCGAGTCGTTGCTGGATGTCGTGACGAATGCGATCGATCAAAGTGGTAACCCTCCTGGTCTTGGGTTGGATGGCGCCGAGACGGCACCTACTCAGCATCGTGTCAGACCTCGTTGGCAGCGACAATCGGGGTCGGAGAAAACTAACTTGGGCGGCAACAGACCCTGAGCCGAGAGCACGGCCACCGCCGTTGCCGCTCTCAAGCGGCCCGTTGAGGCGGCGCGGTATGGACAGAGGCTCGGACACCGGAGCGACTATCTCGCACCCAACCGCACGGCTTCCGTGGATCCCCGTGCCGCGGTACCGCTCATTGATCGAGCGAGCGCGTTCGCGACCCCGACGACACCCGCATGCGACGACGATCAAGGATCGATCGCGCCGGCGCCGGCTTCCGCGTTGAGCGCAAAAATGACACTCTGATCGGCCGCGCCGCAGAGTCGGTGCAACGGGCTAGACCTCTCCTTCTCACGCGGTGGCAGCCCGGCTGCCACGACAACCCAGAGCGCCGGCGTGCCGCCGGCGCTCCACAGTTCTTCGATGTACTCGATGACTCTGACGCTAGTTCTAGGGGAGAGCAGCGTACTGGTGGGCTTTTCTCGTCCGCTATCGCCTCAACGGGACGACCGGCGCCACAACCCGACCCCAGGTCGAGTTGATGACCGCCGCGAACGACGCATACCACGCGGCGATTGCCGTAGCGATGCCGAACCAGCCGCCCAGCTTGATCGTGCCGTTGGTGACATGGAGCGTGTTGGTGAGCGACGCGTTGCCGATCCCCAAGATGAAGAACGTGATCGCCAGCAGCAGGAACACGAGCGCGACCGCCCCCGTGGTCCGCAGCGAGGCAACGAACATGTAGGCGGTGAAGATTCCCCACGTGTACAGCCACAGCGAGAGCCCGCTGAAGATCTCGGTGGACGCCCTCGCCGCGACGATCCCGGGCACGCCGAACTGGACGATCATGAAGAACGAGATCCAGAACGCCCCGTATGAGCAGAAGGCCACCGCCCCAAAGGTGTTTCCGGTCCGGAACTCCCAGAGGCCGGCGACGAACTGAGCGAGCCCGCCGTAGGCCAGCGCCAGGCCCGCCACCAGCGGCAACAGACCCCCACCTACGAGGGAGCCTCTGCCGACCAGACCAGCGTTGATCATGCTGAGGACGAACGTCGTCCCGGCGAACGCGGCCAGCCCGAGCGGCCCCGGATCGGCCGGGGTCCATCCCGCCGGACGCGCCGGATCAGCAGCAGGCGCGACGTCTGCTTCGCGCGGACCGATGTTTGCGGCTTCCATCTATTCCTCCTAATGTGGGTTGATAGTCATCGCGAACGTTTGCACCCTGCCGGCGCTTCTCAAGAGGCGGATCGGTGAGCGGTAGGGTTCCTGCCGCGAACGGTCGCCGGAGCACGATGAACGGTGACCGCTGGACGGCGTTTGGCCGTCCGGCGATCACCAACTCGAGCCCGCCCAGCCCGCGATCCGGATTCCCGACGCCCCGGGCGAGGTGCCCCAGGACCGGACAAGAGCTGGTGTGTTGACGCCCCTCCACATACGGCTGGCGAAGCGAACCTGTCCCGGCCCTCGGCATGGACACGAGCCGGGACAGCTAGTCTACTTCCCCGGGGGAAGTAGTCTAGGGCTCGACGCCCTGCGACTCCCCAGTCCTTCGAGCGGGCGCTTCCAGCGCCAGCGGCATCGCAACGACCATCAAGCGCCAGCGGGTGACAGGACTCGAGGAGCGGACCTTCATCCTCGCCAACGGCTGCTCTAACCTTGTCCACGTCGCGATCATTCTCGCCGGAGACAGTGCGCTCTGGAAGCGATGTCGATATCCCATCAGCCGAGGCGGCACGCCGAACGTGGAAGCGATCGTCCGGTCGCGGCCGACGGATGCGTGCTCCTGGCGATGGCACGACTCGGCGGTTCGGCGTCGTAATCGCTGCTTCGGCAGGCGGAGCAGAAGAGCGGCGACGGCGGGCGCGCGCTTCCCGGATTCGTGGCATGAAAATGCCTTGCGGATGCTCTGTCCGGTCCCGGTCGTAGGGTCGGGCGATCCGGCACAGGGGCTTTGTTGGGAGAACGCAGAGGGGTAGGCCGCTTGTGGACGATGGGCTTCGAGCCCGGGCAATTCGTTCGTTATCCCGACTCGCGAGTTATCCGGAACAAGGCTTCGGCCGCCAGCGTTCTCCCTGCTCAGCGCGACTTTATGGCGAGGCGGTACTCGGGATAATTCCTGTCGCCACGACGACATCCATGGCTCGCATTACGTGCGAATCGAGATGGGGCATAGCGCGAGCGGTCACCGTTCGGTCGCGCCTCTGAATCACGATGTCTTGCATGGATAACTGCGGGTGATCTTGAGCTGGAGCGCGTTGGGCGCTAGGGCCAGCGCGGTTGGTCGGCGGCCGCACGCCGCGCGAACAAGACATCGATCGGGGCGTACTCGAGCATGAACAGGTCGGGTTGGTTGCCTGGCATCCTGCGGTCTGAGAGGAAGGCGTAGTAGGGGACGCCTGAGTAGGGCGCCGAGCAGCCCCATCCCGATGGAAGCGGGGCGGGATCGCCGCGCCGACCAGACGGCACCCGCGGCAGCTAGCACCAGGAGCGGGGGTTCGGCGACGACCAGCACGTTGATGTACGACCCCTGCTTGAACACCGTGAATACCAGCAGTAGCCCGGCCACGGCTGCCGCGACCAGCGTCCGCATAAGCTCCATGTCGAGTGGCTGCTCGCGGCGCGTCCACACCAGCCACACGGCGGCCCCGGCCGGGACCACAAGTGGCAGCTCGTTCCATGCTCCTTGCGCGATTATTCCGCCCGCAACATGCAGAGACGCCCTCCCGACCTGTAATTGCGCCTCCACCGCCTCGCGCCACACGCCGATGCCGAACGCGGCGACAGACGCGACCGCAAGCACCACGCCAGCGAGGATCAGCGTCAGCATCGCTTCGCGACGCTGACGGGTGCTCAGCGCAATGGCGAGCGCGGGAAGCGCGAACGCGAGCTTTGCCGCTACGGCCAATGCAAGCAAGACCCCGCCCGCCCCAGCGCGGCCTCGCCGGGCGCACAGCAGCGCCCCAGCCAGCAGCAGCGGCGCTGCGAGCGTTTCAGGCGTGAGCTGAGCGTGGCCATACAAGCTGATCGGCAGCAGCGGCGCCAGGAGCGTGGCTGCGACTGCCACGGCACGCAGACCCGTCAGCCTCCACGCACACGCCCCGACGAGGATTGCGGTCACCAGATCGGCGAGCGCCATCCCAGCGCGCAGCGATGAGAGTCCGTCGTGGACCGCGAGCAGAATCCCGCCGACCACGAACACCAGCGGTGGCTGTGCGGCAGCAAAGTCGCGGTAGGGCACCAGGCCGTGCAGGAACTCACGCGCGCTCTCGGCGTACACCCCGTCGGAGAAGTCCCAGTACCCGTTGCGCTGCCACACCGCGAGCAACACGAACTCGAGCACCAATCCGGCAGCGACCGCGACCATCAGCTCCGCCGTACCTTCCGACTTCCTCTGTATGCCCGCAGCTACCGACACCTTGTCAACCAGCGTCCGCCACCCGCGAATCCACCACGAACCGACGTTTGCCATTCGCCCCGGGGTGCAGCCCGCACGGCATAAACGGCCAACCCGACCGCTTTAGAGACGCACCCGGGCTCCAGGTGTTCCGTCGATCTGCGGTCACGTGCAACCGTCATCGCTGGAGCGCGTCCCTTCTACCACTCATCCCACGAACCTATCAGCGCGCGTGCAGCACGAGGCCAGAGGCCTCGGGCCAACCTGCCGGCGGCCGATCCGGTCGGACCTCCCCGAGCCGCTTCGAATCGCGTTAGCGGCGCCACGCTTTCGATCATGACCGGCTCGGCGTCACCGCTGGCCTGGCGGCAGTGTTCCAGCATGCCTGACAACTGCCCACGCGCCTGTCGCGTGGCGAGAACATCGTGAGCTTGCGACAGCCGTAACCGTGGCATGAAAATGCACACTTATGTGCGCACACCGATGGGGTCCGTCGCCGCTGCTGCTCCGTCGCCGACGAGGGAGGAGCCCCTGCTAGGTAAAGCCAGGACCTGGAGGCGATGACGCGGTTCGTCAAGTCCCACAAGACCCACTACGGCAAGCCTCGCTGTCTTCCCTTACGGTCTCGAGACCCGCTCGATCCAGAACGCTCCCGGCCGAGCCGCGAGCGAGAACCCCGGCACGAGCTCGGCCACGGTGTCGGGCACCGCGCGGGAGACGGCCATCGCGGGAAAACGGACGCGGAACGAAGAGTTGAATGCCAGGAACGCGTGCACTAGGTACTGCTCGGCCCACAGGCGCCGATCGTCGACCACCCACATCCGCGGATACTCGAATGGGAGGAACACATCATGGATATGCACCCAGACTCCGGGCACGAGCCGCGGAATGAGCGCTGAGAAGATATGGTCGACATCGCCACCAGTCTTCACCGTGTGGGTCGTGTCAACGAACAGAACGTCACCCTCGTCAAGCAACCCGGCGACCAGCGCCGGGTCGAGCTCCTCGGCGCGGACCGCCGTCACAACTGCGCCGTCCACCGCGCCGAGCGGCGACGGCGGCAGGAGGCAACGCGCCGGCTATGTCACGATCCCGCGGGCACGCCCCAATCGGCCGGTTCCTCAGACTCAATGCGTTTGGCGATTTTCAGCGACGTTCACGGACAGGTTGGACGCCTCAGCGCGTGCCTTGAGGCGGTCGCCCGAGTCGGCGCCGATGAACTGTGGTGCCTCGGTGATGCGATCGACGGACTTTCAGCGCGCCCGTCGGAGCTGACCGTCGCCTGCGTACGAGCGATCAATGACGTGTGCACGGTGAAGCTCGCCGGCAACCACGAAGCCTGGGCGCTACAAGACCAGTCTTTGCCCGATGCCGCCGCCGCCCTGATCGAGTGCTGGAGCGTCGCCGCGCAGCGCGACGGAATCCTCGCGGTGCACGGCAGCCCGCACAACCCGCTGATGGGTCGCCTCTCCGATGAGCGGGACGTACGTGAAGCGCTTCGCCGGCTGCCGGGATGGCTGTGCGCGCATAGCCACACTCATCAGGCTGCGCTGTGGATTGGCCGCTCCGACGGGACGATTGAGCGTCAGCGGCGCCCGACGTCCCGGCGCCTCGGGCGCTCGATGCGAGTGGTCGCGTGCCCTGGCGCGCTGGGCGGACCGGATCCCAGCTGGCTGCTAGTCGACACCGTGTGGCGACGGGTGACCTGGCATCGGATCGACGCCGGGTGCGTCCCCGCCAGGTCCAGTGCCAGACGTGCTGCCGGACAGGACGTCCCCGTCGCCGCGGCCGAGTTCTAGGCCTAACAACGAGGCGAGGCGATCGACGGCCTGAGTCCTGGTTCAGGCGCCACACTTCAGATACTCCTCGAAGACCCGGAGCGGGAACCGCCGTCGACCGCACCGCCGCCGCTGTCGCCGCACTCAACGACACACCGCCCGAAGTCTCCGCTCGTTGCTCAGGGCGTCGATCGGAGGGAGCTGCGCGGCATCGTCCCGTCGTTTGGCAGCGCTGGCCAGCCGCCCCCCGTCAGGCGGGCAGCGGTCGATGTGTCGCCACAGTCGCCCTACAGTTGCCCGAGGTTGAGGTGAAGACTCGCCCCGAACAGGATCAGCGGCCAAAGCACGGTCGCAACGACTCCCGAAACGACCTGGGAGACAGTGGTCAGGTGGGCGTAGTAGTCGTGCTGGGAGGCGACGAGCACCCCGAGCACGACGTATGCGACCGAGGCCAGGTTGCGCACTCTCTCATATTCGTCGCACACGGCGGCGGTCCTTCCCCGCACCCGCGCCGCTCGCCGACTGACCGCGTAACAGCGCCGTCGCTGGCCCTCGACGCACTGGTCGATCGAGAACTTGCCGCATCCGGCGATCGTGACGTCCTCTCGGCCTAGGTGGGGCCACGGACGGCTGACCGATTCCAGCTGTCAATAAGCTCCGAAGCTCTGCGAGGAAGGCGGGCGCGAGCGCGACAACGGGGCGCGCATGAATAAGGCCCTCGAGGGGCAAAGCCGCGCGGCGGACCGTGAGCCCCTGACGCCTGCACTTCGCTTAGGTCAGTCGCTCGCTCCCACAAGGGACGAGGGCTAAGGCTAAGCTGCCGGGGCGGATGACGGCAGAGTCCCGGGAGCAGGAGCCGCTCGACGACCGCCGGCCTGCTCGCCCTCCACGGCCACGGGCGCGTAAAGGCAACCAAGATTCTCAACAGCGCCGAGTCTCGCCCAGCTGCAGCTCATCGCCCGGCTCGTGATCGAGCCCGACCGTGACCTTCACGGCGCCGGCCGTGCAGGCCTCGCACACTGGCCGCAGCCCCAAGCGGCGGAACTCGCGGACCAGCGTCGGGTAGGACCGCTCGAACCCGAGGCCACACAGCTCGTCGAACAGCACGCTCCCGCGCACGTGCGGATCATTACCGAACCGGGCCTCCAAATACGCGCGGAACGGCTCAAGACAGCCCGCTGCCGGCTCCCCGGTCGGCAGATTCCCGGCCAAATACTTCCTGATCGTCTTGCGGTCCCGGCCGGTATGCCGCGCGATCGCGGACTCCGACCAACCCCTACGCGCAAGCGCGTGAATCTCCACACCAGATCATCCTCCTCGGTCAACATCCCCACGGGCCTCCTCATCACCGCCGGCGTGAACAACCGCGACGATCGAGGGGGTCGGCCCCCGACAGAACCGCACTCGCGCGCGGGGATCGACTCCGGCTCGGCCGTCGGGCCTCGCCTTCGTCGAACCCCGCGCGCGTCAAGTCCTACGCGCTACCGCCCTGGGGAATCCTCGTGATCAACCCTGGGGAGACAACCGTGATCGCGGGCACGTGCTTCCCTTCGCGCTGGTCTGGCGGGGTTCGTCGAGTTGCTCGGCGAGATCGCCGAGCACCGGCATGTGCGGCAGCATCAGGTGTTGATCGGGTAGTGCCCCAGGTTCTTGTGATCGACGATCTGGCCTTTGATCGTCAGCGTATTTTGCCCGGGGTTACCGAGGGCGACGAACTGCCACGGGCCGGGCTTCTGCGCGTCTCCGTAGGGGGTGAGGTCGACGTCAGGCCCGACCTGGTAGGGATGCACATGAGCCGAGTTGAACGAGAACGGGCCACTCACGGCTGGTCCGCCGTAGTAGCCGTTGTTGTTGGAGTCGCCGCCGGCCGCCTGGTAGTAGACGTTCTGGCCGTTCACGAACAGGTCGCCGAACAGCCACGGCGTGACGCATGCCTTGCTCGAAACATCGTCCCCGGAGATGCCTCCCTCGATCTCGTCCACCTCTCCCACCTTCATGGCCTGCTGGACCACCGGGGCACACGTCTTCAGGTTGTAGGCAGTCGTCTCGGAGAACGCGGCCGCCGAGTCGTTGCCGACGTTGTCGACCTGGTAAGCGATCGGCACGGCGTCGGTCAGGGCGGTATTGGCGTTCAGATAGTCGCCGATCTTGTGCGTCGCGGAAGTTGTCCGTGACCTCGGCGTCGATCCGGGCTTTGTCGAGGTGCGTGTGGGGCTGATAGGCCCGGACATGGGCGACGCGGCGGCTGCTTGCCGGTAGGACCGATGCCGGGTAGCATCGTCGGGGGGTGGCCACCGTTGCGCATCCTCGCCTTGACAGCGCCGAATACCTGGCGCTGCAAGCGGCGGCCGGCTGGCGATCGGCCGTCGAGCTCATCGGCGGCGAGGCAGTCGTGACGCCGCCCTCGGGCGGGCAGTCGGCATCTGCCCAGGGCGAGCTCTTTTTTGCCGTACGCCGCTGGCAGGAGACCTCTGGAGACGGCGGTCTGCTTCTGCAGGATGTCTTCATCCGGCTCAGCGGCGACGACTATCTCGCGCCCGATCTGGCCTGGTGGGCGGCCGGACGGCGGCCTAGGCTCGTCCAGGGCGCGCTCGACGTCGTCCCGGATCTCGTTGTCGAAGTGCTTTCGCCGGCCACTCGAATCAACGATCTCGGCGCGAAGAAAGACGCGTACCTGGCGGCGGGTGCCCGTGAGCTTTGGCTCGCCGATCCTCAGGCGGCCACGATCACGGCAATTCAACCGGACGGCCGGCAACAGACGGTCGGCCGCGTCGACGAGCTCACCAGCCCCCTGCTGCCTGGTTTCGTCCTCGAAGTCGCACGCGTCTTTCTCACGTAGCCCGAAAGCGCGCCACGCCGTCGCAATCGACGGCTCGGAGGCGATCGAGGAGGCGATCTCCTCTTTCGCGGCGGCGGTTGAGCTGCTGTGCACGCCGGACGGCCCTTTCCCGGCAGGTCGCCGCAACCCAAACGTATTTTCCCCTCAGGGGCGATCGTTGGAGCCGGGTGGTCGTCTGGCGCGGTGTCGAGGCGCAGGCCGGGTTCTATCGCGTTTGCGTCTGGTGCTGGGAGGGAGCGCGGAAGGTGTTGATCACGGCTTTAGCGGCGGCACGCGCGGACGCGAGCGCTTCGTCTGGGGATTCATCTGGTTTTGTGACCGGAGCGCCGTGTGGGCGTTGGCGGTACGGGTGTACGGGGGCGCGACCTGTAATGATCGTGGCTGTGCGCGGCGATGAGGAGCTTGGTTTGAGGGCCGCTGACCTGGCGGGGCGGCTTCCGGAGGCGCTCGCGCCGTTGGCGTGGATCGCTTATAACTATCGTTGGCGGTGGTATCCGGGCGGCAAGGAGGCGTTTCGCTCGATCGATCCCGGTCGCTGGGAGTTGTGTGGCGAGAATCCGGTGCGGCTGTTGCAGGAGGTCTCGGGTGAGGCGCTTGGGCGGGCGGCCGCAGATCGCGTTCTGCTCGCCCGGATCGCGTCGCTTGAGGCTGCGTTCGCGGTGGATCTGGCGCGTGTGTCGGTGGGGCCGGTGGCGCCGGAGCGTCCGATCGCGTTCTTTTGCGCGGAGTATGGTGTGCATCGGTCGTTGCCGATCTACTCGGGCGGGCTGGGTGCGCTGGCGGGCGACTTGCTCAAGGAGGCTTCTGATCGAGCGTTGCCGCTGGTGGCGGTGGGCTTGATGTATCGCCAGGGGTATTTCCGCCAGCGCTTGGATGCTTCGGGCTGGCAGCATGAGTATTGGATTGATAGCGATCCTGACCGGCTTCCCGCGGCGTTGGTGCGTGAGCCGGATGGGCGTGCGCTGACGATCATGGTGCCGATTGGTGGGCGGGAGGTCCGCGCGCAGATCTGGTGTGTGGCGGTTGGTCGCGTGCCGTTGTTTTTGCTCGATGCCGATGTGCCGGGCAATGGGCGGCTGGAGCGGTGGATCACCTCGCAGTTGTATGTCGCTGATCCGATCACTCGCCTGTCGCAGTATGCGCTGTTGGGGATTGGTGGTGTGCGTGCGCTGGCGGCGTTGGGGATCGAGCCGTCGCTGGTGCATCTGAACGAGGGTCACGCTGCGTTTGCGGCGCTTGAGCTTGCGGGTGGGGAGTTGGCGCGCGGGGCGTCGGTCGAGGCGGCGCTCGGGGCCGCCCGGCAGCGAACGGTGTTTACGACCCATACGCCGGTCGCGGCCGGCAACGAGACCTACCCCCGTGAGGATGTGATCGACACGGTCGGGGGGGTGGCGGCCCAGCTGGGTGTCGATCCCGAGCTGCTGATGCGCCTGGGTCGCTATCACCCCGAGGACGGTCAAGAGCCGTTCGGGATGACGACCTTGAGCCTGCGGATGAGCCGCTCGGCCAATGGCGTGAGCCGTCGTCACGGCGGCGTGGCTCGTGAGATGTGGCATGGGCTGTGGCCGGGGCGGGCGCTCGATGCGGTGCCGATCGGGCATGTCACCAACGGCGTGCATTTGCCGAGCTGGGTCGGGCCCGCGATGCGGGGGGTGCTTGACCGCCATCTCGGTCAGGACTGGTGGCGCTCAGCGAGCGACCCCGCGACCTGGGACGCGCTCGACACGGTGCCCGACGGCGAGCTGTGGGAGGCTCGGCGCGAGCAGCGCTCAGAGCTGGTGGAGTTCGTCAAGGACCGCAGCGGGATCGATCGGCTTGCCGAGCGCCAGCCGCGGGCGGGGATCGAGGCGGCCGCGCGCGCGTTTGACCCCGACGTGCTCACGATCGGGTTCGCGCGGCGGACCGCGACCTACAAACGCATCGGGCTGCTCAGCCACGATCCCGCGCGCACGCTCGCGCTCCTCGCCGGCCCTGAGCGCGTGCAGTTCGTGTTGGCCGGCAAGGCCCATCCCAGCGACGAGGAAGCCAAACGCGTCGTCCAGGACCTGTTTCGCTTCAAGGACTCCCGGCAGGTCGCAGAACACGTCGTCTACCTGCACGAGTATGACCTCGGGATGGCTGCGCGGCTGGTATGCGGCTGCGATCTGTGGCTCAACCTCCCGCGCCCGCCGTATGAGGCCAGCGGGACCAGCGGGATGAAAGCGGTCATCAACGGCGGCCTGAACCTCAGCACGCTGGACGGCTGGTGGGCAGAGGCCTACGACGGAACCAACGGCTGGGCGCTCTCGGGCGAGGTCGACCCCGACTCAAGCGCCCAGGACGCGCGCGACGCCGCCGCCCTGTTCGGACTACTCGAACAGGAGGTCCTGCCCGCCTTCTATGACCGCGATCAGGACGGGCGGCCGCGCGCCTGGCTTGAGCGCATCCGCGCCTCGATCCGCACCCTCGCGCCCGCCTTTTGCGCCGGGCGAATGCTCGCAGACTACGTCGAGCAGATCTACGCGCCGACCCGAACCAGCGCAAGCGCCTGAGCCGACGTCCGTCGCTCTCGCTGGCAGCTCTAGCAGAGATCCCAGCGCCGCCCGACGTACGACGCGGCGCGTAGCGTGTACGCGAACTCGGCGGCCGACTGCGCCTCACCCTCGCCCACGAGCGCGCGCATCATCGAGACCACCCCGGCGGCGAGCGAGGGCAGGTGATAGCCCCCTCCAGGACCGCCCCCACGGGCGCGCCGACACGCCGCGCGAAATCCCGCACATGGGAGGCCATCCCCGCGAAATCGTGGTTGTCGAGCCGGCAGTCGGCGAGCGGGTCGTCGCGGTGGGCGTCAAACCCGGCGGAGCTCCTAGCTCCTAGCTCCTAGCTTAGCCGGACGCCGGCGCAACGCTACGCGCCGACACACACGCTACGCGTGAAGCGGCCCGCCGTCATCCGTGAAACACAGTCCTACGCCACGGGTTTTCACGCAGGCGGAGTCTCGTTTTGCGCCGATGCAAAACGCGCAGGCATCGAAGTCAGGCAACGAGGCTGAAGCCCTGTGGTTCGATCCGCTGGTCGATCGCGCCGGACGCCTGACTCCCGGTGATCGGCCCGGCCGGGGCGTGAGGCATGGCGAGGCCGCGCGAGCTGAAGCCGTTATGGCCGCGCGTGCTGACATGAACTGGTGTGTCTGGTAATCGGCGGCAGATTCAGGTGATCGGCGCACACCACCTCAACTTCCGGACGGCTTGCTTGGCTGTCCGGCCGATGGAGGTGCTCGCCGCGGGTTTGCCGCGCACGCGCGGCGCTGAGGACACCGTCGGGTTTCTCGGGTTTTCGCCGACACCAGCCGATATTCGTTAAGTGAGACACGACAGCGCGCCGCCAGCCGATCAGGTCGCCGACCCGTTTGACGAGCGCCGGCTGCTGCAGGTGTTCCTGCGGAGCACGCCCGACCAGGTCTACTTCAAGGATGAGCGCGGGTGCTTCATCACCGTCTCCGACCAGCAGGCCAAACGGTTCGGGTTCGAGCGCGCGCAGGACGTCGTTGGCAAAACCGACTTCGACATGTTCACCGAAGACCACGCCGCGCAGGCGTTTCTCGACGAGCAGCGGATCATCGCCACCGGCGAGCCGATCATCGGCTTCGAGGAACGCGAGACATTCCCGGACGGGCGCAGCGCCTGGGTGAGGACCTCCAAGCTGCCGCTGCGCGCCGCCGACGGCACCGTGATCGGCACCTTCGGCATTTCCCGCGACATCACCGCCCAGCGCTCCGCCGAGGAGTCGCTCGCCGCCGCCGAGCACCAGTCCCGCTCCGTGCTTGAACTCTCCGGTGACATGCACGCCCGCAGCGACGCTGACGGGTGCTTCACATACGTCTCGGCGAACTCCGAGCAGATCATCGGCTACCAGCCCGGGCAGATGCTCGGCAGGACCGCCGGCGAGTTCGTCCATCCCGATGACTTGCCGCTGCTGCACCGCACCTCCCGCGCGGTGTGGACCGGCGGCGTCGGCGAGGTTGACCTGCGGGTCCCCCGCCCGGACGGACGCTGCGTCTGGGTGCACGTGCTCCTGCGTGCCCGCTACGACGAGCGCGGTCGGGTTTCGGAGATCGTGCACGCGGTCCGCGATATCTCAGAGCGCAAGGCGCAGGAGGCGCAGCTACGCGAAGCGAGAGCTCGGTTCGAGCAGGCGTTCGAGCACGCGCCGATCGGAATGGCCTTGCAGGACCGTGACGGCCGCTTCCTCAAGGTCAACCGGGAACTGTGCCGATTCACGGGCTACCGGGAGGAGCAGCTGGCAGGCCGCACGTTCGCCGAGATCACCCACCCCGACGACGCCGAGGGCGACCGCCGCGCCCTGCGCGACCTGCTCGACGGCGTGCGCGATAGCTGCTCGTCCGAGAAACGCTATCTGCACGCCGACGGGCACCTGATCTGGGTCGCGCTGTCGCTTTCGGCGATCCGCGACGAGTCCGGCGAGGTGCGCCATTTCGTCGCCCAGACGCAGGACATCACCGAGCGTCGGGCCTACCAGGAGCGCCTGCAGTTCCTCGCCGACCATGATCCGCTCACCGACCTGTACAACCGCCGCCGCTTCGAATCGGAGCTGGAACGGCAGGTGCAGCTATCCCGCCGCAACGGGGAGACCGCGGCGCTCGTGATGCTCGACCTCGACCACTTCAAGTACCTCAACGACTCGCTCGGGCATACGGTCGGGGACCGCGTGATCGCGCACGTCGGCTCCGTGCTGCGGGGCCGGCTCCGCGGCTCGGACATCCTCGCGCGGATCGGCGGCGACGAGTTCGCGCTGATCCTCCCGCACACCGACGCCCATGACGCGCGCTGGCTCGCCGAGGAGCTGATCATGCAGATCGAGGCAGACCCGTTCTGCCACGGTCAGCACATCTACACGCTGTCGGCGTCCGCCGGCATCGTCAAGCTCGACCGCGACACCGCCTCCGCGGAGGACGCGCTCGTCAACGCGGACATCGCCCTGTATGACGCGAAGCGCTCGGGACGCAACCGGTTGGGGGTGCACCGTCCCGAGGGCCGGCAGGATGTGCTCGCCGGCCTGTCCTGGTCGCAAACGCTCAAACGTGCGCTCGCCGAGGAGCGCTTCGTGCTCTACGGCCAGCCGATCGTGGACCTGTCGAACGGCAAGACGGTCAGGCACGAGCTGCTCCTGCGGATGCTTGGCGCCGACGGCGAGGTGATCGCGCCGATGCGCTTTCTGCCGGCGGCGGTGCGGTTCGGTTACATGCCGAGGATCGACCGGTGGGTGATCGCCCAGGCGGCGGAGCTGGCGGGCGCCTGCCCGGGACGAGGCCTGGCGGTGAACCTCGCGTCGACGACGATCGCGGAGCGCGGCCTGGTGCCGTTCATCGCAGCGGAGCTGGAGCGGGCGGGCGCGGACCCCGCCGACCTGAGCTTTGAGATCTCCGAGGCGGACGTGATCGCAAACCTTGACCATGCGCGGCTGGTGTGCGAGCAGTTGCGCGCGCTCGGCTGCGAGGTCGCGCTCGACGATTTCGGCTCGGGATTCTCCGGGTTCTCCTACCTGAAGGCGCTGACGGTCGATGTGCTGAAGATCGACGGGCAGTTCGTCAAGGAGCTGCACGAGAACCGCTTGGACCGTCTCGTGGTCGAGGCGGTGCAGCATGTCGCCGACGGGTTGGATCTGCCGACGGTCGCCGAATACGTGACAGACCGCCGTGTGGCGCGGCTGCTCACAGAGTTGGGCGTGAGCTACGGGCAAGGCTACTATCTCGGCCGTCCGAAGCCGTTCGCGCTTGCGGACGTTGAGCGGCGCGCGGCCTGAGCGCGCCGTCCTGCCGCGTGCATCGCGCCATGGCCGGCCGCGACCTTGAGATCGTGCGCCGCCTGTTCGATCGCGTGCGCCGCCTGTTCGATCGGCATGAACTCGGGCGAGCCGGCCGCGTGCGTCGTCGAGCACTTGTCGTTCGACGTCTGAGAACAGGGTGGCGATCTAGCGAGCGTCGCCCGAGGCGCCACTACTCTCCATAGCGCCTGTCGATAAACAGCCGATTTGCAGGCTTTCTCTACATAATGCGTGCTATCGTCACGCATCCGGATCACGGCGGGCGACGGGGAGCACGCGGTAGCCGGCTTCGGTGAGCCAAGATCGAGCCCGGCCACGCTGACACTCTTCGGAGCCAGACTTCACCCGTCTTGAGGTCAATGCGGCCGCCCCCATCGAGCGGGTCGTCTTCGAGGATGCCGGCCAGCTCGTCGAGGTCGACCGGCAGGGGCCGCAACATGGCCGCCGGACCGGTGCCGAGCATGGCATCGAGCTGGCTGGCCAAGTCGGCATCTCCGTCCCAGCCTCGCTGCCGGAGCGCAAGAACCAGATGGCGAACGAGTTCGGGCGCGCCTTCAACGCGCTGGATGGCGGCGGCCATCAGGCCGTCGCCTGCCAGCTGGAGGGCGTCATCGTAGTTGCCGGCGCCTTGCAGCAGGTGCACGACAGCCGGTCCGTCGCCCCGGTAGACAGCCGCCCGGAGGGCGGATCGCTGCTCATTGGAGTCCATCGTCCGTAGACGCGTGAGGTTCCAGTAGGGGTGCTGGTAAGAGTCGTGTCACCAGCCGCCGTTTGCGTGGACATCCAGCCGTCGGAGGGGGGATGTCTCGGTCGGCCGATGCGCTGGCGGGAGTCAGTCAGTTGGCGCGGCGGGCAGCGAAAGGAACCTACCGCGGGGATGGAGCTGCAGACGCTGACCGCGAGGCGATGCTAACGAGAGCGTTGGTGCGCGGCGGCCCGGCGGTTCCTACCCCTCCGGGGCGGAGCCCGTCGGCGGCTCGGTGCTCGTGGCTACCGACGGCGTGTGCTCGCTCGACACAGCGGTCGCCCCTGTCCGTTCCGGCGTTGTGGCCGCAGCCGTCGTCGGCCTCCGCGCCGTTCTCGCTTTGGCGGCGGTGGTCGCCCTCCGTGGGGTTGGCGCCGCGCCAGCGCTCTTGCCACGGGGTGCCGCTCGCTTCGGAACCGGTTTGCCGGTGAGCAGCGCCTGTTGGATGTTCTCAAGGTCCTTGCTCACGGTCTTGCTCACGCTGCGTAAGTTCTTACGCGCATCCCTAAGCGTGGTGTCGAGGTCCTTGAGAACATCGCGCGTCCCCTTGTTCAGCTCCTTACTCAGGTCCTTGAGCGCTTCCTGGGCGGCCTCGACGGACTGCGTGAGCCTGTCCATCGCAGCTTGCCCAGCGCTTTGTGCGCGAGACGCTCCGCCGCGCACGCGGCGGGTCACGATCGCTCTCTCCGGCATCTGGAATCACCTCTGTCTATCGCCGGTTTACGTTCCCCCGGAAGTCTGACCTCAAGCTCGGCTTCGCGCAACCTCAGACTGCTCGCGGCCCACACCCCGCGATGGTCGAACCTGTGATGCGTTCGAGCTGATAAGTCCCGGCCGCTCGTGCGGGCCGGTGATCCGATGGTGGAAAGGAGAAGTTGACGACGGATCGGGTTACACAGGACTCTCTGCGAACCCGGCAACGATCGACGAGGTACTGGGCCGGTTCCTGGCAGAGCAGCGCGAACGCCTGTCAGACAAGACGTTCCGCAGATATGAGGAGGTCCGGTCGTGGACGGCACCCACGCGGCTGAGGGCGCGCCTTACCCCGGTTGATTGACAGCCGTTTGCTCGGTTGGCGACCTATCTCGCTCGGTCCGGCCTGCTCAGATCAGAGAGCCTTACCGGCGCTGCGTATGACCTTGCGAATGAAGTCGTGCTGCGACTGGACTAGGCGGTCGGCCATCTCCAGCGCGGAGTCGACGACCCCCTGCCGTCGCGACGAGTCCAAGGGTAGGGCCTTGTCGACAGTGCCGACAAACGCGCGCACCGCCTCGATCGCGGCCCGCTGACCAGCCTCGACCGATTCGAGCACCTCCTCAGACAGCCCCGTGGTTCTGTCGACCACACTCTTCGGGTTGCTCGCGGCTGCCGGCTCTGCCGCAGGACTGGACTTATTGGTATCGACCATTGCCATCTGCTCCTCTTGGGCTTTCGTCCTAGCACGCCTACCGCAGAAGCATTCTGCGTTTCAGCGTCCAGGTCCTCCATCGCGACCGTACGCGCTCCCGGCGCCTATGCCATCAGTAGAAGCCCGCGGGAGCGAGGCTGGCAGAAAGCACATGCCCCGCGCGACAGCGTGCGCTCGCGTGCCTCACCAACGCCTCACACGCCAGGTTGGCGGTGCGAAACGGCGATGCACCGGAATAACGTCGCGGCGCCGGACCAACCGCGATCGTGATCTCCTCGCCGGTCGCGGGGTTGCGGCCCTGGCGCTTCTTCTGCGCCGGGTTGACACGCACGGTCAACTGCACCAGCCCACCAGCCCGCCGATCCGTACCTTCACGACGTTAGCCTTGACCGCTAGCCGCTTGGCCCCAAGCACGGCGAAAGGCCGTCCGGTTGACTCTCCTTTGGAGAGAATCTTCTTGACGACCTTCCGTATTCGTCGATCTTCCCAGTCCGCAGCACCGCCCGCATCCGTGGTTTCCACCGCTTCCAACCTGGGAGAACAACTGACAGCGTTAACCGCTTCGAACGCGGCCCTGGCGAGGATCCGTCCAGGAAGGACTCAACGCTCATATGGTCGGCGGGTGATCGCGTCAAGCCGCACCCTTGTTCGTGTGACGATGCGATCCCGCCTCACCGCCCAACACCTCGCGGCGGAGTTACCGTCCCACGGCATCGGGGTCCCTGCCCGCGACCCCCAAGCGATCACGTCTCGCCCGGGGCCCTGGTCCGCGATGGAAACCAGGATCAGCTTGGCGACATGTCCGCTCACCCCAGATCGCGTCACGCCCGTCCCACGGGCAGGCGGCGCGCGTAGCGCGCGAGGTTGAGCACGCGAGCGAGCTCGCGCTCGGTGACCGCGAGCATGCCCAGGGTCACGTCAAGCTCGTCGGCTACCTGCTGAGCGGTGAGCGCTCCCTCCGCGCCGAGGCGGCCGTTGACACGAGCCAGCGCGACGACGGCGCCGGCCGCCCATGCCTCCGGCCTACCGTGACGGATGACACCAAGACGAGCGGCGTCGGCGAGCATCTGCCACGCGGCCTGGGCGTAACCCTGTCCGAGGCGGCGGGTGCAGTACGAGGCGGCCAGCGCCGCGGCGCGCTCGCCGGGCCCGCGATGGTGCCTCGGCGACGGTGGTTGGGCGCTCACCGGTTCGACTATAGGCGACTGCCGGAAGTCCTTGCCACATCGTGTGTCCACAGCTGGTCTCCATAACGGCCCCAGAAAACATGCAGCGTTGCAGGGCTTCTACACAATATCTGTTATGGGGCGGAGATTAGGGTACCGGTGTAGGAGCCGCGGTGCGCGAGCTTGCGATGCGAGCGGTCTGTCGGACCCCACTGCTCGATCAGGTCGAGGATCGCCTGCTCCTCCCAGTCAAGGATCCGATACACCGCATCGCCGACCGGCGGGCGGTCATCGAGCGAGCCCGTCTCGGCCAGGCGGGCCCGCCAACGACGCACCCGCACATCCTCGACCTGGAGCACCCGGCACGCACGCGCATGCGCCCAGCCGGCCGCCACCGCACCATCGACGAGGCCCATCAGCTCGAGCTTGGTCCCGGCGCTCACACGCCGCGGGACCGGGCCGAAAAGCCCGAGCGTTGCCTTCCCCGGTGCAAGCTCAGCTCGACCGCCAACTCCTTCAACGCCTCCGAAAGCCGATCGTTCTCCACAAGCGCCGCCTCCAACTCCGCCTGCTCGGGCGAGGGCAACCGCCCCGGCTTCGAGGCGGCGAACGCCGCCAACGCCGCGTCCTTGGCCAGCTGCCGGATCCGGATCACCGTACTCACGTCCACGCCCCACTTCCGGGCCGCGTCGGCCTGCGAGAGCTGCTGCGAGCACACCTCGAGGAACACCTCCCATTTCTCCTCCGGCGACAACTGCCGACGCTTGCGCGGCCTGCCGTTCTCCATCATCACGTCCTCCTGGTTCAGGGCCCGCACAGCCTCCCAGAATTGGCGTAAAAAACAGGGCCGGCTCTATCGCAAGCTCAGACGCAAACCAGGCAGCCGTGGCGAGTCTGGGAGGCCCTGTCAGTACCTGGATCAACAGGGACTCTCAGTTCTCGCGGATCGGTGCTTTCTTGGAGGAGCATATGACGAAGAACCGAGCCAACGAGGAGGCATAACGGTGCGTGCCGCTGTCTTTAACGAACCCCGTTCGATCACGATCGCCGAACGGCCAGATCCCGTGATCAAGGAGCCGACCGACGCGATCGTCCGGGTGGTCTTGTCGTGCGTGTGCGGGTCTGACCTGTGGTACTACCGCGGCGACTCGCCGTTTACGCCGGGGCCGATCGGGCACGAGTTCATCGGCGTGGTCGAGGATGTTGGCTCGGAGGTCCACGCGATCGCGAAGGGTGATTTCGTGATCTCGCCGTTCGCCTTCAGCGATGGGACGTGCCCGCACTGCCGGCATGGGATCACCAGCGCGTGTTCGGCGGGCGGGTTCTATCCGTCCAATGGCGATGGTGGCCAGGGTGAGGGAGTGCGGGTGCCGCTCGCCGACGGGACGCTCGTGCCCGTCCCAGGCTCCGGACACTCCGATGAGACGATGGCGTCGTTGCTGAGCCTCTCCGACGTGCTGGCGACGGGCTACCACGCGGCCGTGTGCGCCGGCGTCACGCAGGGCAGTGTGGTCGCGGTCGTCGGCGATGGCGCCGTCGGACTCTCCGGTGTGCTCGCCGCCACCCGCCTCGGGGCAGAGCGGGTAATCGCCCTGAGCCGCAACCCGATCCGGCAGGAGCTCGCACGCGAGTTTGGCGCCACCGAGCTCGTCGAGGAACGGGGTAAGGCCGCGACCGCGGCGGTCAAGGAGCTGACCGACGGGGTCGGCGTCGACGCGGTGCTGGAGTGCGTTGGGACCGGTCAGTCGATGCAGACGGCCATCTCGATCGCCCGGCCCGGGTCGATGGTCGGCTACGTCGGCGTTCCGCACGGCGTCGAGCTGCCGATCGGCGACATGTTCTTCCGCAACGTCGGGGTCCGCGGCGGGTCCGCACCGGTCCGCGCGTACATTCCCGAACTGCTGCCCGATGTGCTCCAGGAGCGGATCAATCCGGGCCGCGTGTTCGACTTCGCGACCGATCTGGATGGTGTCGCGGAGGCGTATGAGGCGATGGACGAGCGACGGGCGATCAAGTCGCTGCTGCGGGTCGGGGCGCTCTGATGGCCGGAGCGTCTGGACGCCAGACGAACTCGCGGCGATCGCGGCGCCAGACGAGCTCGAGCTCGCCACACGCCGGCAAGACGGAAGGCTCCGAGACCCCGTGACGATCTGGGCCGTGCGCCACGGCGATGAGCTGTACATCCGCTCGGTCAACGGGCCTACGGCCGCCTGGTATCGCGGCGCCCAGGCCCGCCATCAGGCGCGGATCTCGGCCGGGGGCGTCGAGAAGGACGTGACGCTGATCGACGCCGACCACGCGATCGACGATCAGATCGACGCCGGGTACCGGGCCAAGTACGGCCGTTATTCGGAGGACACCCTGCGGCGGATCACCAGCCCACAAGCGCGCTCCACAACGTTCAAGCTCGAGCCGGCAGAAGACGCCGGAAGGGAGACATGATGCAGATCACGAGAAGCTCGATCGCCACCGGAGCGGGACCGGGCGACTGGTTCACGGGCGGCGTCTACGTCGACGCGATCACCAGCCCGACCGCGCCGTCGCGGCTTCAGGCCGCGAGTGTTCACTTCACCCCGGGCGCCCGGACCGCCTGGCATACCCACCCAGTCGGGCAGACGATCTACGTCCTTGAAGGGGTCGGTCGCTGCCAGCGGCGCGGTGGTCCGGTGGAGGTCATCCGCCCGGGCGACCGGGTGTTCTTCGAGCCCGGTGAGGATCACTGGCACGGCGCTGCCCCGGACCGGTTCATGACTCACCTCGCGATGCTCGAAGTCGACGAGAACGGCAACAGCGCCAACTGGGGCGAGCACGTCACCGACGAGCAATACCGCGCCACCCCAGCCGGAACCTGACCCCGAACAGTCTCCAGGAGAAACCACCCATGCCTCCCAGCGCAGAAGCGCAGAAGAACCACGACGAGCTGTTCCCCGGCCACGTCTCGGTCCTGCAGGTCACCGATCCTGAGCTGATCGAGTACTTCGACAACTTCGCGTTTGATGAGGTGCTCCGCTACGGCAGCCTGGACAGGCGGACCCGCCTGATGGTGCAGCTCGCATCCCTGATCGCCTCCCAGGCGCTGCGCGAGTACCGGGTCATGGTCGCCGCGGCCCTCACCGTGGGCGTCACTCCGGTCGAGGTCAAGGAGATCGTCTACCAGGCCGTCCCCTACGTCGGCATGGGCAAGGTGTTCGACTTCCTCCACACCACCAACGACGTCCTCACCGACCGCGGCATCGAGCTGCCGCTCGAAGGCCAATCGACGACGACCCCCGAGACCCGGACGGAGAAGGGCCTGGCCGTCCAGAAGGAGATCGTGGGCGACGAGCGGGTCGATCAGATGTACACGTCCGCGCCTGAGGACGAGATGCACATCCAACGGCTGCTGTCGGCCAACTGCTTCGGGGACCACTACACCCGCACGGGCATCGACATCAAGACCCGTGAGCTGCTCACCTTCGCGATGCTGATCGCGCTCGGTGGGTGCGAACCGCAAGCCAAGGGCCACGTGGCAGCCAACCTCAACGTGGGCAACGACCGTGGTGTCCTGCTCAGCGTGATCACGCAGCTGCTGCCGTTTATCGGCTATCCCCGCACCCTCAACGCGCTGCGGATGATCAACGAGGTCACGGCGGCATGAGTGCCTCAGACGTAGATAACGACGCCTCGTCGCCGCGGAGGCCGTCTCAACGGACAGGAGCACCCATGGAGCATCGATCACTGGGACGCACGGGCGTCTCGGTCAGCAAGCTGTGCCTCGGCGCGATGATGTTCGGCGAGTGGGGCACCAAGGACCACGAGGAGAGCATCCGCATCATCCACCGCGCGCTGGACGCCGGGATCAACTTCATCGACACCGCCGACGTCTACTCCGCCGGCGAGTCCGAGGTGATCGTCGGCAAGGCGCTGGCCGGCGGCAAGCGCGAAAACGTGGTGCTCGCCAGCAAGGTCCACATGCCGATGGGCGATGACCCCAACCAGCGTGGCAACTCGCGGCGGTGGATCATCACCGAGGTCGAGAACTCGCTGCGCCGGCTGCAGACCGACCGGATTGACCTCTACCAGATCCACCGCCCGGGCCCGGAGACCGATATCGACGAGACGCTCGGCGCACTCAGCGATCTCATCCATCAGGGCAAGATCCGCTACATCGGCCACTCCACCTTCCCGGCCTCCGAAATCGTCGAGGCCCAATGGACTGCCAAGGACCGCGGCCGCGAGCGGTTCCGCTGCGAACAGCCGCCCTACTCGATCCTCACGCGGGCCGTCGAGCACGACGTCCTGCCGACGTGTCAGCGCTACGGGATGGGCGTGATCCCCTACAGCCCGCTGGCCGGCGGCTGGCTCTCAGGCCGGTATCGCAAGGACACCGAGATCACGGGCCCGATGTCTCCGGCGCGCCAGCGGCTCGCCAACCGCTTCGACATGTCGCTGCCTGAGAACCAGCGCAAGCTCGAGGCCGCCGAGCAGCTCGCGCAACTCGCCGATGAGGCTGGAATCTCGCTCATCGACATGGCGATCGCGTTTGTCCTGCGCCACCCCGCGGTCACCGCAGCGATCATCGGACCACGGACGATGGAACACCTCGAGTCCCAGCTGACCGCCGCCGAGGTGACCCTCCCGGACGACGTGCTCGACCGCATCGACGAGATCGTCCCGCCTGGCGTGACCATCAACCACGCCGACAACGGATGGACCCAGCCGGCGCTGGCGCCCGACGCACGACGGCGCTAGAGACCACCGAACAGCAGACGCCCAAGGACCACGCCGCGCGGCATGCATCGCCGCGACCGGGCCGCCGCAGATGACCCGCTGGCAGCAAAAACCAACAGCAGAGGACATGTGATGAGTGAAGTCGTTGTCGTCATAGGAGCAGGACTGATCGGTCAGGCAATAGCCCGGCGGGTCAGCGCCGGAAAGCACGTCGTGCTGAGTGATCTTCACCAGGAGAACGCCGACGCCGCCGCCGACGTATTGAGTAACGCCGGCTTCGAGGTGAGCGGCGGGGCCGGGGTCGTAATCGCCTCCCAATCTGGGCATCGCCTGGGCGCCTTGACCGCCGAGCAAAACGCCGCTCTGGCGACGACACCAGCCGACGAGTTGTTGACGCTGCCGATGCTTCAACCCGACCGGGTGACCGACTCGCTCCACGCCTACCAGCTGGCCAAGCGCGGAAACGCGCTCCGGGTCATGGCCGAGGCCGTCGGGTGGAGCAAACGCGGCGCGCGGATCAACACGATCAGCCCAGGCATCATCATCACTCCGCTCGCCAAGGACGAACTGACCGGCCCTCGCGGCGAGGGATACCGACGCATGATTGAGTTGAGCCCGGCCGGACGGGCCGGTACCCCGGACGAGGTCGCGACCGTCGGCGCACTTCTCATGGGCCCCGACGGCGCGTTCATCACCGGCAGCGACTTCCTCACAGACGGCGGCGTGACCGCCTCATACTTCTACGGCGAGCTCGCGCCCGAGTGAACAACCTCAGGTTCAGGTCGACCGCACCAACCCCACCGCTAGGCGAGCACCGAATTGCGGTGCGGGGCATCCGCCTAACCGATACCTGTGCGAGTACGAATGCGGGTCTCGCCCCGGCGACGGGCACGCGACCCGCACCTGCCCGTCGCCTCAGTGAGAACCTGAGCTCAGGGGGAGCAGTACCTGACGGTCGAGGAGGTGGCGGAACTGTGGGAACCCGAGAGGTTCCCGATCTCGCATTGAGCCTGCCCGAAGCAGGCGAGGCGCTTGGCGTCAGCCGGCGGCCGTTCCACGACGAGATCCTCACCGACCTGCAAATCGTTGGTTCGGACGGCGGGTGCTTGTGGGCATTCGCGCGCTGGCACATTGGGTCGATGACGGTGGCGTGCTGTCCGGCTTGGCGACGGGAGGTCATGATGCCTGGTTCACCTTCACCGTCCACTGCTTCACCATCCTTCACTCGCGATTTGCGCGTGGACGGTACTGCGGCGACGTCGGACAGGCTGGCGGGTTCTGGGCCGCGAGACGACCGCTGGCTTGGACTCGATCCAGGCTCGCGCGTCGGCGTTGCGGACGAGCAGGCGGTCGGCCAGGCGGAACGCGGCGCGTTCCTGGAGCTGGCGGATCTCATCGGGCATGGCTCCCGCTGGTCCTGCCTTTCGCGAGGATCAGGTCTGCGATCTCCGTTTGCGCGAGCTCGGTGCCACGTCGGAAGCAGGGTGCCGCTGATTCGGCCGACGGCGGCAGCGACGCGTCGGATTGGTGCCGATGCCGGCGTCGACCGCAGAGTGGGGCACGGGTCCCGTGTGCGCAGGTGATCGCGCTGGACAGCCCAAGCGCTCGATAGGGCCATGCGCTCGCTCAGGGCGGCGGCTTGCCTGGGGTGACGATCCCGGTTTCGTAGGCCAGGACGACGGCTTGGACGCGGTCTCGCAGGTCGAGCTTGCATAGGACACGGGCGACGTGTGTCTTTACCGTCGTGCCGGAGACGACGAGTTGGCCAGCGATTTCGGAGTTGGAGAGTCCGCGGGCGATGAGAATGAGGACCTCGAGCTCGCGGTCGGTGAGCTCAGCGAGCGCGGGAGGCGGCGCTGGGGCGTGGGGACGGTCGTTTAGGAACGACTCGATCAGCCGGCGAGTGACGGTTGGGGCCAGGAGCGACTCGCCTTCGGCGACGACGCGGATGCCTGCGACGAGCTGCTCGGGCGGGACGTCCTTGAGGAGGAAGCCGCTGGCGCCGGCGTGGAGCGCGTCGTAGACGTACTCATCGAGGTCGCAGGTGGTCAGGATGTGCACGCGGGGCGAGCTGCCCGTGCCGGCGGTGACGGTCCTTCTGGTGGCTTCGAGCCCGTCCATCCGTGGCATTCGGATGTCCATCAGCACGACGTCGGGGCGGCAGCGGCGGGCGGCCTCGACCGCCTCCTTGCCGAGCAGCATCCTCGCGTTTGCAGCGGCCACTCTGCTGATCCTCGCGGACACTTTGATCGAGAACTACGTGACCCGCGTAGCCGGAGGTGACCTGTCCGGCGTCGGGACACTGATGTTGATCGTTACGGCGCCGTGGGTGCTCGGGAGGTTCGTGAACGCACGCGATCGTCGCGCCGAGGCGTTCTCGTCGCTTGCCGCCCAAGCGGTTAGCGAGCGCGCCGAGCGGGAGCGCGCGGCGGTCGCGCAGGAACGACTCACGATCGGGCGGGAACTGCAGGACATCATCGCCCACAACGTGAGCGTGATGGTCGTAGTCGCAACCCGAGCCACGCCCCAGCCCCGTAGCTGAGGAGCATGAAGACGAGTACGGCGTTGCCGCTCGGTAGGTTGGACAGCTGCTCGCGGAACGGGGCCCCGACCAGACAGACAGCTGGGGCGGCGATCACTGCAGCGGTCGGCCAGCGGCGCCGCACCGCGATCGGCGCCGCGAACAGGACGGCGACCACACAGGTCAGGAGTCGGTGCGGTATCCCGGTTGCGAGCGCCGATTCCAGGACGAGGTCGACGGCTAGCGCCGCGGTGACCACCACATCAACATGAGCCGGGCGCATCCGGCTGCCGAACAAGCCCGGTTGCACGGTCTCGTCGGTCATGACGCGCTCCCTGCATGTAGCGGAATCGACGCCTGAACGGTGAAGCCGCCGCCTGGCGCGGGTCCGGCGTGGACGGTCCCGCCGTGGAGCGCGGCGCGCTCGTACATCCCGGCGATCCCGTGTCCCGACGAGCCCGCGGCCGGCTCGGGTAGGCGGCCACCGTCATCGGTCACCTCGAGCTCGAGCGCGTCATCGCCCCAGCGGACGTTGACCTCGGCTCGCGTCGGCCCGGCGTGCTTGAGCGTGTTCGTCAGCGCCTCCTGGACGACGCGATAGACGCACAGGCTCAAGGCAGCCACACGAACGCGACGAGGCCGAACAGACCAGCCAGCACGCTCCCCTTGAACGAAATCACCGCGCCGATCGCTGTCACGAGCCCAAACCCCAACCACGCGCGACGTCCGTCCAGAAAATGCCCCCGCGCCATAGAAGAGCAGCAGCATGCCTACCACCGCGAACGGCTTCCCCCCACCCTGCTTCAGGCGCGCGAGCAGCTTCCCGACCGCGAACGCCACGCACACCAGCGTGAGCGCCTGAAGCGTCCAGCGACGACGGGTCGCGACGGCCAGCGCGAGCGAAAGGCCAAGCACCGCCCCGACCCAGCGGGCACGCTCGTCAGCGGCAGTCAAAGCGTTCACCTCGAACCCGATCAGGACGACCGCCGCGACCACGTAGTCGACCCGTACCGGATCGAGGCCGCGGATCCGCTCGAAAAAGTGGCGAGCAGTCGAGATCACACCGCGCAACCTAGCGCCGGACGACCCGGTCCACATCATCACTCGGGACGATCCCGCGCTCATCCTCAAGGACGAGCCACGGAACCAGATCGATCGCGGAGATCGTTCGGAAGGACGACGCACGATCGTTACTCCGGCCGACGACACGGCAAACGCTTTCCGCCAGGCTTGCCGAGCTAATCAACCACCGGCTCGTGCGGGCCACAACAGGAGAGTGCAGACATGCGCAAGAGAATCCTCGCAGCGACCACCGTCGTGGCGGCCGCCGCGATCGCGATCGCGACCACCGCGGGTGCGACAACGTCACAGGCAACCGAGACCTTCTCGATGATCGCCTCAAGCATCCCATCCGGCACCAGCGTGATCGCCACCGGAGACTTCACCGACGGCGGAACCTTCACCGCCGCCGGAAAGGTACAGAAGGTGCGGTTCCCAGACGGAACGTTCGAACTCGTCCAGCAGCAAAAGCCCCGCCACAAGAAAGAGCACCTGAACGCCACGACTTGCCTCTACACCCAGTCCGGCGCCGGCACCTATGCACTCGCCGACGGGACCGGCGCCTACAAAGGGATCAGCGGAACGGGGAAGGACAGCTACGTACTGCGCCAGGTCCTAGCGCGCGTCAAAGGCGTCTGCGCGGCGCCGAGCACCAACGTGGTCGCGCTCCAGTTCATCGAGACCGCGAGCGGACCTGCATCCCTCACCTAGCGTCAACCAACACGCTCAGAGACCCGCTTGCTGCGGCCGCGAAAACCGGTCGCAGCAAGCATGTGCTCCAGCCCAAAGCATCTGGCACGCAGACCGTGAGGTCGATCGCGACGGCCGCTCGAACGTGTTGTTCGATCGGCACAACGCCGTTTGTTGGGTCTCCCGGCATCGGTGTGGTGACGGTGAGGACCCTGTTTGAGCGGGTGAGCAGGGCTTTCGCGGCCTGAAGAAGTTCTCGGAAGTTGCGCGCTGGTTGGCGACGCGCCGCCGCCCTCACCGGCAGGCTGCTGGCTGCTTGAAGGTCAACGGCTTGCAAGGAGGGACAGCGTGCGCGTCACGACGGCATTTTCCAGGCTTCTGCGGCTGTCAGGGGTGTGGGTGCGGAAGGTTCGGTTCGAGCCCGACCGGGTGATTGTGGAGGCGGCGCTGCGCCGTGAGAAGCTTCAGTGCCCGAAGTGTTCGTACTCGACGTGGGCGCGGAAGGACACGCGGCCGGAGGACTCGGTGTGGCGGCACTTGGATCTGGGCGCCTGGCGGCTGGAGGTCCCACCTCCGGCGTCGGCGGTTGTGGTGTCCGGTGCACGGGGCGCGGACCGAGGGGGTGCCGTTCGCCCGGCCGGGGTCGGAGTTCACTAGGGATTTCGAGTGCCTGGTCGCGTGGCTGGCCCCGCGCACGGATAAGACGACGATCAAGCGGATGCTCAGGGTCGATTGGGACACGGTCGGGCGGATCGTCAAGCGTGTCTGCGACGAGGAGCTCGATCCCGGGCGGCTCAACGACCTATATGACATCGGGATCGACGAGGTCTCATGGAAGCGCCAGCACAGGTACCTCACGCTCGTGGTCGATCACCTGCGCCGCCAGGTGGTGTGGGGATGCGAGGGGTCGGGCGCGGCGGCCGCGGACGCGTTCTTCGCTGAGCTGGATCCCGAGATCGCTTCTCCCTCCCCGCCGCCCGACACGCTCGCGCAACCGTCGGCGCGCCGGGACGCCAAGCAGCTGCCAACGCCGTCCGAGCCGGCGATCATGGTCCCGTTCGGCCCGTGCCCGACGGTCACCGCCGGCGAGGGCGTCCCGGGCGCGTGGCTCCAGGATGGCCTGGAGCTCGAGCCGGCGATGTTCGCCCGCGCCGGGCGGCTGCGCGCCGTGTCGATGGATATGGGTCCTGGCTACGCGAAGTCGGTCCGCGAGCACGCCCCGCAGGCGATCGTGTGTGTGGACCCATATCACGTGGTGCAGCTCGCCAACCAGGCGCTTGACGAGGTCCGCCGCGGCTACTGGAACGAGCTCCGGCGCGCCGGAGATCAGCAGGCCGCCAAGCGCTTCAAGGACTCCCGCTGGTGCCTGCTCAAGAAACCCGAGAAGCTCACCGACGAACAAGCCGCCACGCTCGCCCGGATCAAGGCCGCCGGCGGCGAGGTGTGGCGCGCCTACACGCTCAAAGAAGCCGTCCGCGGGATCTTCGAGGCTGGTCTCAGCGTCGAGGACGTCGAGGTGCTCATCGACCGGCTGCTATCCCGCCTGGCCCGCAGCCGCCTCGAGCCGTTCGTCCGGCTCGGCAAAACGATCCGCAGACACCGCGACGGGATCCTCGCCGCGATCCGCCTCGGCATCAACCAAGGCCGCACCGAGGCGCTCAACAACAAGGTCCGCCTGCTCACCCGTCGCGCCTACGGCTTTCACTCCGCCAAGGCGGCACTCGCGCTCGTGCTGCTCACCTGCGGGCCGATCACCCTTCACCTCCCACACGAACTACACGCGCTCGGACTCGGGTGACACTGACCACATCGATGCCGAGAGAGCCCGTTTGTTTGTGCGACAGCATCGACGGCGAGCACTCGTGCGTCTCCACGAGCTGGCGTGATCCCTTTGCCACGTTTGCAGTAGCCCGTCGACTGCGTGGTCGTGACTGTCGGCAACCGCCAGTTGTGCGCTCCGCGGAACCGGCGGCTGCTGACACACGAACGCCGGTTCGCGGGGCGCGCTTCCCGACGGACGAATGGCGGAAGCGTTCGCGGCGATGCTCGGCGCTCCCGTTCACGGACGCGCAAGCGCAGGCGCGCGTCCGTATGTCAGCGGCATTGACGCCCGAACGTTCAGGCGCCGCTGACGGCGTCGGCGACGGCCGCCGCCCACTCGGACACGACCGCCGCCGGCGCCGAGACCGCGCTCACCGACGTCACCTGGTCCTCCGATCCGCCTCCGGCGATGGGTTCTCCTGGCCGTCGCCGGGTGCCGCGCCCGTGGCGTACAGCTCCGCGGCAGGAAGCGTCGAGGCGAACAACCTCACAGCAACACCGCGCGCCGCTGTGGCGTGAGCGTGGCTGCGGGCACGCGGCTACGCGGGGGCGTGCCGCTCGATACGGCGCCGTGCGCGCTCGGCCGGGCGTGGCCGCAGGCGGCTTCGATGAACCGTGCGAGCTCGCCCGGACGCTCGCGCTGAGGATGGTGGCCCATCCTCTTCCAGACGCTGACCTGGGCTTGGGGGAACGCGGTCATAACACCGTCGCGGTGAGCGACCGGGACAAGACGGTCGCGCTCGCCCCACAGCGCCAGTACCGGCCCGCGATACTCAAGCTCGCGACGGTAAAACGCCCGGGGCGAGCGTCCCGACGCGGTGATCGCCTCGTTCGCGCACGCCGCTCCGGGCGCCCAGCGGTGGGCGTTCTTGCGCAGCCGCGCGACGAGCTCGGGGTCCGGCAGATGCCCGTTGCCGACAACCGCCATGTACAAGCCGAGTGCGCTCACGGGGTTCATCAGCGCCAGCGGCAGACCATGGCGAACGAGAATGCGCACCCCTGGCAGTTGGATCGCCTCGGCAAGATGAATCCGCCCGAAGCCGACAGGCGCGATCAGCACGAGCGCGGCCACATCATCGCCCAGCCGCTCGACCAGCTCGGCGGCGATAGCGCCACCGAGCGAATGTCCGACCAGCGTGAACTGGTGAACGTTGAGCGCTGCTAACGCGGCGTGCACGTCCTCGGCGTAGGCTGAGATCTGGTTGCGTGTCGGGCAGTCGGAGTCGCCGAAGCCCGGCAGATCGAACGCGTAACAGGGACGGTCCATCATCCTCGCCAGGTGCTTCCAGCCCACCGCACAGTCCAGCAGGCCATGCAGCAGCACCAGCGGCGCACCCTCCCCGGGCCAGCACTCCAAGCTCAACCGCCGGCCATCAGGCAGCGCAACCGTCATCGCGTTCGCGACACGGTCGACCCCCAGCGGCTCGCCCTGAGCTTCGCTCGCATCCTGAACCGCGGCGGCCGGAAGCATCATCTCGCCGTCCTGCACGACGCGCACTGGCCGACCGCGTGGTCGGGCACGTCGGTCTCGCAGGCGTCGTTCACGCTCATCTCACCGCCCAATCCGTGGTGGATCTCTGCGAGGGTCGATCATCGGGATGCTGCTCATTGCCGCCCCGACCGTCGCTGGCGGCCGGGAGCAGCCTCAACGTTGGGTAGCCGGTCGTCGGCGTACAGGACATCCGCGGGCAGCCGCGAGCCGAATAGCTCGACCGTCGTGCGGGCGCGTGCCAGGCACCGCGGGCACTTACTGATCGCCAGCCAGCGAACCTTCGCCGTGATCGTCAGGCCACAGCGCGGACAGTTCAAATACCACTCGCCGGGACCGGCATCGGGTCTCAGCCCGGTGATAACGACGTTCGGCCGCTCGCTCGGTCCGGTGAGCTCTCCGACGCGAGCACGCTCAGCCACAGCTGTTTGGACGATCCGGGATCGGCCCTGCGTCCGCCGACACCAGCACCGCCGGCGATACGGGGCGAGAACCAATAGAAACTCGATCGACCACACACCCCCCGATCAAACGGCGATAAATCGACGAGCCACCCAGGTCACTCCAACCCGGCGCGCACCCATCATCCACTCGGCCGCGCCGGACGCTACTCAGGCAAAGCACACCCAGCGCCGAAACAGTATGGCACACCACGCAAGCCGGAGGCTCGGCGCGGGCGCTCCACCGACTACAGTAGAGGCACTGCTCGCTGGGTCTCCCCGCCCGCTCTCCATGCGCCGCGCAGGTCCCCGTCCGCCCGAGAGCGCGCCCAAAGGAGCAGCCATGACTGCCGAAACCGCTGTGCTCAAAGGCGGCGAGCTGAACGCCGCGATCACGAGCGCCCTCGTCGAAATTCACAATGCCCAGCTCGGTCGCGGACCGAAAACCGCCACGACCTTCCACAAGGACAACGTCATCGTCACGATCATGTACGACGTCATGACCCGGGCCGAGAAGACCCTTGCCGAACACGACAACGACGACGCCGTAACCCACATGCGTCACCTCTTCCAGAAGACGATGGAAACCGAGTTCACCAACGCCGTCGAGCGGCTCACCGGACGCAAAGTGATCGCTTTCATCAGCGGCAACAACACCAAGCCCGACATCGCCTCCGAACTCTTCATCCTCGACAGCACCCTGTACCCGACAACACCCGAGCCCCGCGCCACCACCACAGACGCCAAGAACAACTGACGGCCACGCAGCCCTGAGGGCCGCAAGGCTCAGGACGCGACCGTGCGGAAACGGCAACCGGCACCCGATGCGAGTGCGCTGGCGCGGTGGCGCGCGCCTCGGCAGCCCGCGGGTCAGCTCGTATGGCTACCAACGGTGAAGTCGCCGAACCGTGATCGTGCCACCGGACACCTTGGACGAGCAGCCCGACTGCCAGCAGCACCTCCTCGCCGCCGATCAGGAGCGCTGTGACGATGATCGCCAGCCCAGGAACCCATGACCCGGGTCCGGCCCTGGTCGGAGCGACGAGCGCACCACCGCGATCTCGATCACGTGCTCGAGGGTGACCAGCCGTAGTGACCGAAGACCGGAGCCGCTCGCGTTGGCGGTACTAGGGTTACGACAAGCCGCCTGTCGCAACCCTGTAGGCGGGGGCCACCCGCGCAGCAAACCCCTGCAAATTGAACGATGGGCGATGTTGGGCTCGAACCAACGACCTCCGCCTTGTCGAGATGGAACCGTGTGGGGAGGTGCGGTCAGGCCGGGGTAGTCGACGGCATCGTTTCTCCTGCAAGCGTCGGTGATCTGGGCTGTTGGACTTCCCGGCGTTCGACCGCGCTTGCCAATTGCGACACTCTGGTCCGCCCCCCGCGACCGGATGGATGACTGGAGCCTCCTCCCAAGCCGGAACGCGGTCAGCGAACCGGGGCCTCGCACCACGATCGCCTTGACATCCCCGGCCCTTCATGGATGACAGAGGACGTCTTCGACGCTGCCCACCGCTTGCTCGTCGACAGGTTGGCGCGTGGAAGCACGCGCTGGCGAGTCACGCGCGATCCGCGCAAGGCAGGGAAGGCGGTGTGATCGGGACGGAGTGTGAAGCGCTCGGGTCACCGGCTGCGCGACCCACGTCGTGGCCGGCGCGTCGACGGTCTCGGCCTGCCTGCGCTGGCCTCGCCACAGCGAGACGCCGAGGCCGATCAGCGCGACGCCGGTGGGCACCGCGAACGGGCGGCTGAAGGACTCCGGCAGCACGGACAGCGCGAGGGCGGAGGTGGTGCCGTAGGCGAGCAGCAGGGAGGCCCAGCGGGCAAGGACGCCGGCGCGGAACAGCGCGATGCCGAACAGCAGACCACCGAGGGAGTAACCGATGCCCACGACGATGAACAGCTCCTGCATGGGGCCGATGCCGCCGCTCGGACCGTGACCCATGGCCGCGTTGATGACGTGCTGGACGTAGCCGGGGTTCGAGTGCGCCACCGTCGGGAGGTGGTAGCCGATGATGCACTCGGCGGCGAACATCGCGAGGTAGCCGACGGTCAGCAGCCCGTATCCGGCGCGCCCGAGGCGCCCGAGCCGGCCGCGGTGGCTTGCGAACATGCCGGTGAAGCCGGCCAGCGCCAGGACGGCCATCAGGACCTTTGCGCTCTCGCGGAGCGTCATCTCGGTGGTGAGGAGGTGCGCGACGTCGGCCGGCGGGTGGTTGATCTGGACGCCGATGAAGAGGGCGCCGGCGGCCGCGGCGCAGCGGATCTGTCGGCGCGATCCCGCGCTCGCGCGCCCACGCCCGGGCGTCATCGAGGCGGCCCTGGAGGATCCGCACCCGCGCCCTGGTCGACGCGATCGGCCGCACGTCCGGGAAGTAGCCGGGCCGGAACAGCGGCTCGGCCTGGTCGAGCATCGCGATCGCGCCGTCGAGATCGCCTCTCGCCTGCAGCAGCGCACCCGTGGCGGTGTACCAGCGGTACCGGTTCTCCAGCAGCGACGCCCGGTCGCCAAGCTCACGGGCGACCTCGAGGTGCTCCGCGGCCGCGTCGAGGTTGCCCTGCTCGCGGAGGACGTCCGCGAGGCCGACGTGTAGGTCGCCCGTGCTTGAGAGCACCGGCCCGGGGTGGCTCTCTGCCGCGGCCAGCGCGCGTTCGTAGAGCCGGCGCGCCTGCACAGGGCGCCCGCGCGCGAGCCACATGTTCGCCAGCACGACGGTCGCGCCCAGCTCGTCCGCGACCATGCCGGCCGCGTGCAAGCTGGCGACCGCCTCGCTGAACGTTTCCATCGCGGTGCCGAGGTCGCCGGCGGCCCATGCCGCCAGGCCGACGAAGCCGGCGGCGGCACCGCGCGGGAAGTGGTCCTCCGGTCCGGCGAGCGCGAGTGCCCGGCGTGCGTGCGAGACCGTGCCGTCGACGTCGCCTCGGGCCTGGGCGACCGAGGCGCGGTAGACCGCGGTCATGGCCGGGAGGGAGCGGACCTCGTCCTCCCGGTCCCGGGCTGCCTCGGCCAGCGAGCCCGCCGTCGGGATCGTCGATGGCGCCGTCGTATCGAGACCGGCCTCTGCGGCGTCGAGCCACGCCTCCACCCCGTCGATGTCGCCCTCGGAGAGCCGGCTCCACCCCATGTAGGTGGCGAGCAGCGGTCGGCGACGTACGACGCCGACGGGCAGCGTGACCAGCCAGTCACGAAAGGTGCGGTCCTGGCGGCGTCGGCGCATGTCGGCCAGGGTCAGCTCGACCAGGCCGGCGGTGTGTTCGTGGTCGCCGCTGGCGACCGCGTGCCGTACGGCATCGCCCAGCAGCCCGTTGTCGGCCAGCCATCGGCTGGCCGCGGCGTGCAGCTCGCCGACCCGGTCGGCGTGCCGGGCAGCCAGACGGGCACGCAATGCGTCGGCGAACAGATGGTGGTAGCGGAACCAGCGGCGCTCGTCGTCGAGCGCGACGACGAACAGGTTCTCGCGCTCGAGGGTCTCCAGCATCAGCTGACCGTCGGAGCGGAGAGCCAGGGCGTCGCACAGACCGCCGCTCAGCTGGTCGAGCACGGAGGTGTCGAGCAGGAAGGCGCGTACCTCGTCCGGCTGCCGGCTCAGAACCTCCTCAACCAGGTAGTCGAGGACGAACCGATGGCTTCCAGAGAAGGCCTGGACAAACCCAGCGACGTCTCCACACCCGTCGGCGGCGCCCGCATGGGTCCGGGCCGACAGCGCCGCCAGCTGCAGCCCGGCCGCCCACCCCTCTGTGCGCGCCTCGAGCGCGGCCACCAGTGCAGGCTCCAGCTGCAGCCCCATCACCTCGTTGAGGAACACCTCCGCTTCATCGGTGGTGAACCTGAGGTCCGCCGCCCGCACCTCCACGAGCTCGCCACGGCACGCAGACGCGACAGCGGGAGCGGCGGGTCGGCCCGAGTGCTCACCCCTGGTGGCGAGAAGGAGGACGAGCGCGGACTGCGGCTCGAGCCGTGCTTTGCCCGCAGCGCGCGGCTGATCTCGGACACGGTTGACAGGGCCCAATCGGCTCTCTGCTCGGCCCAGGTCGCGAAGCGAGAGCACTGCGCGGCGCGGTTGACAGTCGTCACGTGGTGACGATGCGCGCCGGCAGAGTCGTGCGATCGGACAAGTCGGCCGGCTGCGTCGCGTTCGATGCAGAATCGTTCCCGCAAACTCGGTGCCGAGCGGAACAAAGGCGGCTCAAGTCACGCCGGGAGGGCGTCCGTGATCGCGGTTGCCCAGACCCTGGTCTCTGGGATCATGACCCATTGTTGCTGCGTGCGGCGGCGTAGCACCTCGGTGTAGGCGCGCATGATCGCGCCGGCAACCTCCGCGTCAAAGGACGTGATCATCGATGACGGCACGATCGCGGCAGCGCGCAGCCGGCGTGCGGTAGGCTGACCCGCTGTCGTCCGCTTAGCATCTATGACAGCGGTCTGCGACAGCTCTTCGGTGCCGTGGATGGAGTGCAAAATCAGAGAGACGGGTTGCAGATGGCGGTCCCCTACAGTCCCCTAGAGCTGTCTGAGGAGGCCCTCGAGTCGGTCAAGATCGGGCAGCGCCGCGATCGGAGCGGTGCGCTAGTTCATCGACACGGTCGGCCGGGGGACGCCGCGGCAGGGGGAGGGCGCGTTCGCGCGCCAGCGGGTGATCGACTCGATGTTGGAGATGGCCGATCGGCTGGTGGATTGCAGCACGCCTTTGTTGCGGAGCGTAGGCGCTGCCGGGGCGCCACTGGGCGCGTCAGACCGTGGGGTCGGAGGACGCCTTGGTGACTCGATCTTCGAGCGCGCACGGCCGCTCGCGATGCGAGGTGCTGGTGGGGAGCCGCGCCCGGCGCGAACTCGCCGTCGGCATGCTCGCACGATGTCCGCGGGTGTATGGACGGCAGCGGTGGACTGTGGTGCTGGATGAGGGTTTACCGTGTTCGTGGTGATGGTGGCGTCCGAGTGCGCGCCCGTTGCGCAGGCTGGGGGGCTGGGGGAGGTCGTGTTCGGGCTTAGTCGCGAGTTGGAGCTACGGGGCAACGCTGTCGAGATCATCCTGCCGAAGTACGACTGCATGCGGTATGACCGGATTTCTGGTCTGACCGTTTCGTACGAGGATCTGTGGGTTCCGTGGTATAGCGGAGCGATTCACTGTTCGGTGTGGTTTGGGTTCGTCGAGGGCCGCAAGTGCTTTTTTGTGGAGCCGCATTCTCAGGATCGGTTCTTCGGGCGCGGGCATCTGTATGGCTCGGCGGATGATGTGTTTCGGTTCGCTTTCTTGTCGAAAGCCGCGTTGGAGTTCATGCTGCGTTCGAATAAGCGGCCTGATGTGATTCATTGTCATGATTGGCAGACGGCGCTCGTGCCCGTGCTGCTGTACGAGATATACCGGGACTTGGGGATGGGTGATCAGCGCGTTTGCTACACGGTTCACAACTTTGGTCATCAGGGGATCGCGGGCGAGGCGGTGCTGTGGGCCACCGGTCTTACTCGGCCGCATCATTTTTACGACTATGACCGCTTGCGGGATGAGTTCAATCCCTTCGCTTTGAACCTGATGAAGGGCGGCATCGTGTACGCCAATTTTGTGACGACGGTCTCGCGCCAGCACGCTTGGGAGGCGCAGTACACCGATCAGGGCCAGGGCCTCGGCCACACCCTGCACCTGCATGGCAGCAAGTTCGGTGGGGTGCTCAACGGCGTCGACTACGACCTGTGGAATCCGGAGATCGATCCGTTGATCCCGGCGCGGTACGGCAGCGAGTGGATCGACGGCAAGTACCTCAACAAGCGGGTGTTGCGGGAGCGGTTCATGCTGGCGCAGGAGTTCAAGCCGGTGGTCGCGTCGATCGGGCGATTGGACCGCCAGAAGGGCGTCGATCTGATCCGTCATGCGCTCTTTTACGCGCTCGCGCAAGGTGCACAATTCGTGCTGCTGGGGAGCAGCCCCGACCCGGCGATCGGCGCGGAGTTCTGGCGGCTCAAGCATGAGCTAAACGACAATCCGGATTGCCATCTGGAGCTCGGCTTCAGCGTTGAGCTGGCGCATCTGATCTATGCGGGCGCCGATTTGTTGGTGATGCCGAGCTTGTTCGAGCCGTGCGGATTGACGCAGCTGATCGCGCTCAAGTATGGGACGGTGCCCGTGGTGCGCGCGGTCGGCGGGCTGGTCGATACGGTGTTTGACCGCGACTACTCGCACGGCTGGGAGCGCAACGGCTACGTCTTTGATCATGTGGACCCGGCGTCGCTGGAATCGGCGATGGCCCGCGCGATCGGTCTGTGGTACGCCTATCCGGCTGAGTTCCGCGAGTTGCTGCTGAACGGGATGCGGACCGATCACTCGTGGATGCGGCCAGCCGAGGATTATCTGAACATCTACGAGCACATCAGGCACAAGTGAGCGAACAAAGGCAGGGGTGGTATGGATCAGCTAGCGCTAGCCGAGTACGTCGATGGATTGCCGAACATCTGCGGCTCTGAGGGCGTGATCGAGGAGGCGATACGCAGCCATGGTCAGGCGCCTGTGTTCTGGCGTGACGGCAGCGGCGATCCGTTCGCGGGGGTCGATAGCGCCTGCGCGATCGCGCTGCATATGCACCAGCCGCTGATTCCCGCCGGCGGCGAGGATCTGCGCTCGGCTCGCCTGATCAGCAACCTGCAGTACATGGAGGAGCACCCCGAGATCGGCGACAACCACAACGCGTCGGTGTTTCGGTGGTGCTATCGGCGGATGGGGGAGTTCATCCCGCAGTTGGTCGCCGAGGGCCTGCAGCCGCGGGTGATGCTGGAGTACTCAGGCACGCTGCTTCACGGCCTGCGGCTGATGGGCGCCGACGATGTGCTGGAGGCGCTTGGGTCGATCACCTGCGACCCGCACTATCGCTGGGCGGTGGAGTGGCTGGGGTGCCCGTGGGGACACAGCGTCGCTCCGTCGACACCGGTTCAGGATTTTCGCCTGCACGTCCGCGCGTGGCAGCACCATTTCGCCGCTCTGTTCGGACTCGAGGCACTGGGTCGGGTGCGCGGCTTCTCGCCGTCGGAGATGGCGCTGCCGAACCATCCCGACGTCGCCTATGACTTTGTGCGGACGCTGCTGGATTGCGGCTATAGCTGGGTGCTCGTGCAGGAGCACACGATCGAGCAGCCCGACGGCTCGGGCGTGGAGCGCAAGCACCTGCCGCACCGGCTGGTCTGCACGAGCTCGGGTGGCGAGACGGCGAGCATCGTCGCGATCATCAAGACGCAGGGAAGCGACACGAAGCTGGTCGCGCAAATGCAGCCCTACTACGAGGCGCGAACGCTTGGGCGGTGGGAGCTGGCGGGTCGGATGGTGCCGCCGCTGGTGACTCAGATCGCCGATGGGGAGAACGGCGGGGTGATGATGAACGAGTTCCCGTCCAAGTACATGGAGGTCATCCGCGAGTCCTCGGGATCGGCCACCGCGATGCTGAACGGGACCGAGTATCTCGAGCGTCTGTTCGCAAGCGGCGTGAGCGAGGCGGACCTGCCGGTAGCGCAACCGCTGTTTCAGCACCGGATCTGGGATCGCATCGACCCGGGCGACGGGCCTGAGCGGCTCGCGGCGGTGATCGCGGACCTCGGCGGAGAGGACGATCGCTTTCACATGGACGGCGGCAGTTGGACGAACGACATCTCCTGGGTACGGGGCTACGATGATGTCCTGATCCCGATGGAGCGCGCGAGCGCGCAGTTCCACGAGCGGGTGCTCGCGCGTGAAATCCCGAGCTCCGATCCGAGCTACCGCAGTGCGCTCTTTCACCTCCTCTCCAGCGAGACCAGCTGCTACCGCTACTGGGGCGAGGGCGTGTGGACAGACTACGGAGCCGAGCTCGCCCGCCGCGCGGCGAACGTTGCGCACGATCTGTGAGCCAGTCGCCAGTGGCAGACGTCGAGTTCGCGCTCGTTCTCAGCCTGCACCAGCCACCCGGCAACCTCGAGCACTTGCTCGACGCGCAGGAGCAGGAGGCTACGGAGATTCTGTGGGCGATCGACCGGATCCCGCGCTCGCTGTGGCAGTACGAGGACATCGCACGCGTCCACCTATCGCTCTCCGGGAGCCTGCTCGAGACGCTCGCCAACCCCGACTTCCAACGCCGCGTCTACGGAATCGTCGACTGCGGGTCACTGTTGTGGTACCTGCAGAACACCAGCGTGATCGAGCTGCTCGGCACCGGCTACTACCACCCCGTCCTGCCGCTGATCCGGTCGTTCGACCGGGAGGAGCACGTGGACCGATGGCGAACGATCGCCGGCCATCTCCTTGCGCGCAATCACTCCCCCGGGTTCTGGCCGCCCGAGCTGGGCTTCTCCATGGACCTGGTTCCCACCCTGCGCCGCCACGGCTACAGCTATGTGATCGTCGACAGCGAGCACGTCTCCGCGCTCACGCCGATGCGCTGGGAAGAGCTGCGCTACCGCCCCCACCTGGCCCAATTCGGAGGCGAGCAGATCGTGGTCGTCGTCCGCGACCGCGAGCTCTCCAACGCGCAAGAATCGGGCATGGACGCGAACTGGTTCATCTCAGAGGTCAAGGCCCGCACCCAGCACTGCGACTTCACCCCGCTTGTCACCACCGCCACTACGGGCGAGAACGGCGACTGGTTTCGTGACGCGACACCCGGCCGCAACTTCTGGAGCGGCTTCCATGCCGAGCTGATGGAAAAGGTGCGCGCCGACCGCGCCGGCGGCATCCGCCCGGTGTTCATCTCCGACTACCTCGAGCGGCACGGACCGCACGGCTGGGTAACGGTAGGGCCGGGAGCGTGGAACACCGGTTGGCATCACGGCACCGGGTTCGTTCAATGGACCGGCTCCACCGCGCAGCAGCAGGCACTCACGCGCGCTGCCGAGCTCAGCGAAGCGGTCGACGCCGCCCGCCGTAACGCAATCGCGATCGGCGCCGGCAACCCAGACTTGTACCGACAGCTCGAGGATGCCCTCGCAATGATCTTGCGGGCCGAAACGAGCTGCAACTTCTTCTGGGGGGAAGCCTGGGTACAGCGCTGCCACGACGACCTCGACCAAGCCACCCGACACCTCGAGCATGCCGGAAGGCTGTTCTCCTGATACACGGCAAGGACCGGTCTCGTGTTCGGCGACTAGCGGCGTGCCTGACGAAGTCGATCCGGCGCCGCGTCGCGCCGGCTGGCGCGCGAATGCTCACCCAATTCGCCCTGCTCGTCGCCGTCCGCCAGCGCGCCATCCCACCCTCCGAGGGGACGGGGCGGATTCCCGTTTACGCATCGACGCCTCCGGCTCTGGCCTGTTGCCGGAAAGCACTCCCCTTCGGTAGCAGCATAATCGTGATCAACGCCACGGTCTTGCGGTCAGCTACCACGACCCGGATGCCCCCCACCCCACGTCGAATTTGGCCTACCGGCTACCATGACGTCCTGCGACGCCTCTTGCAGGCTGTCGCGTGGCCTCAATACGAGGCCGTCAACCTTGACGGGGCCGGAGGCCGCAAGTGAACAGTGAAACGTTGGTAAACCGGTCAAGTGACCGAGGAATCAAACGTTCTGAGCCGGACGCTGCGGGCAGCGCGCGTCTGCCGGAAGCTTACGGCGACGATACGCTTGTCCTCATGGTACGCGATCCCAAGGGGGCGCACGCGTACTGGGAAATGAGTGTCGCTCGGGTTAACGAGGCTCTCGCCTCCCTGGGTGGAGGAAAGGCGTTTCTGCAGCTCTTTGGGGTTCCGAGTGGTTACCTCCTTGCTGAGCAGGAAGTATGGGCCGAACGTGGCAGCTATGACGTCGCGCTTCCTGAGGCCGATCACTCGTACGTCGCGGAACTCGCGATTCTTGACCATTACCGCAGAGTGGTACTCGCACGCTCCAACGTAGTCGACGCTCCTCCAAACATGCCAAGGCGTGGCGCTGGTCCGGTGTTCGTTAGCCGTCCGGAACAGCGTCGCGCGTTCGAGCTTGGGCTCACTCTTGACAGCCGCCGCGGAGAGTCATCCGCACCGCTACCGGTGACTTCAGGGCCAGGCAAAGATGGCTAGGAGCGAGGTCCAGGTGACAGCGACACATTCGAGCCGGAAGGCGCTCGTGCCGGAATCGGTTCGTGACGACCGCGGCCATCTCGTCCTCTTCCTTCACGCCCATCTCCCGTACGTACGCCACCCCTCAGATGAAGACTTTCTCGAGGAAGACTGGCTCTACGAAGCGATCACCGACACGTATATCCCGCTGCTCGCGGTCGCCGAGCGGTGGCTAAGAGACGGTATCCAGGCGCGGGTTACGATCTCAATATCTCCTACTCTCCTCGAGATGCTTCGTGACGACCTCCTCGTCGGGCGGTACGCCAGGCGTCTGCGCAGGCTGGTCGACCTCGCCGAGTCCGAAGTCCGGCGGAACGCGAACGATGAGCGCTTCCGCTTCACCGCCGAGATGTACCGCGACAGCCTCGCCGAGGCGCTGGACCGGTTCGAAACGCAGTACTGCCGGGACCTGGTCGCGGCGTTCAAATCGTTGCAGGATGCGGGGATCTTCGAGGTCGTGACCACATGCGCGACGCACGCTTTCCTTCCCTGCTTCGATGCCGGGTACGCGCGTGCGCAGATACGTATCGGCGCGAAGTGCTATCGCGAACATTTCGGCCGCGACCCACAGGGTATGTGGCTTCCCGAGTGCGGTTTCGTGCCCGGCATCGATGGCTTGCTCGCAGAAGAAGGCCTCAGTTACTTCTTTGTCGAGTCGCATGGTGTCGAGTACGCTGACCCTCCGCCAATCTTCGGCACCTACTCGCCGATTGTTTGTCCGAGCGGAGTGTTTGCGTTCCCACGTGACCGCGAATCGTCGGCGCGGGTGTGGAGCGCCGAGTCGGGTTATCCGGGCGACAGCCGCTACCGTGAGTTCTACCGCGACATTGGCCACGACCTTCACGAACCATCAATCGCCGCATTTCGGTTGGCCGACGGCACCCGGCGGAACGTCGGAATAAAGTACTACCGCGTCACTGGCCGCAATGTTCTGCTACACGAGAAGGAGCCCTACGATCGCCGCGCGGCGTTGGAAGCCGTGAACGAGCATGCCAATGACTTCGTGTCTGGACGAGCGCAGCAGATGGAGTACCGGAGCTCGATCCTCGAGCGCCCCGCGGTTGTCGCCGCACCTTATGACGCCGAACTGTTTGGCCACTGGTGGTTCGAGGGACCCGAGTTCCTTGACGACGTCGTGCGCAAGGTCGCCTGCAGTGCAGCGACGTTCCGGTTGTCTACGCCCACCGACATCATGGACAGCGGCCTCGATTTTCAGGTGGCGATGCCGGCGGCAAGCTCGTGGGGTGCCTACGGCCATGGCAATACGTGGCTGAATGATTCCAACGACTGGATCTGGCCGCACCTACACCGCGCCACCGGAGAGATGGCGAAGATGGTCCGAGAACATGCGAACGCCGAAGGTCTCCAGCGGCGAGCGCTAGACCAGCTTGGTCGCGAAGTCCTTCTCGCTAGCGCAAGCGATTGGCCCTTCATGATCACGATGGGCACAACGGTCCAGTATGCCGAGAGTCGCTTCCGCACCCACCTTCACCGGGCCAATCGACTACTCGAACAGATACGGGCGGACGCAATCGACGCAGCATGGCTCACCACCGTAGAGTCAGAGGACAATATCTTTCTCAACATCGACTACCACGATCTTGCGGCTCCTGGCACATAGCACGCAACACACAGCTGGGTTTAGTACTTGCCCGCCGCCTACACATCGCAGCGGGCAGCGTTCGAAGTTGGCGCGTATCGTGGCGCCCTCCGGAGTGGCCGGGCCGTGGAAGATTGCGCTTGAGGGTCGTGGATGATCGTTTACAACTTGTTCCCTCTCCTGGCTGGGCGCTTCCCGGCATGGGTGCCCCACATCGAGCGGGCGGCCGCGATGGGATTTGATTGGCTGTACGTTAACCCGGTGCAGCGCCCGGGAGCATCGGGGAGCATCTATGCCATCGCCGACTACTTCGAGCTCAACTCGGGCCTCATCGATCCGGCGGATCCTCGCTCTGGAGAGGACCAGCTGAGATCGGTCCTCGCCATGGCCCGAGATCGCGGGATACGGCCGATGACCGATCTGGTGATCGATCACTGTGCGGCCGACTCCAAGTTGGTGACGACCCATCCCGACTGGATTGCCTTCGACTCGGACGGGGGGGTCCTACATCCGTCGTGCCAGCAGGGCGGCGAGACGGTGGCGTGGGTCGATCTGGCGCAGCTCGACCATCGGGGCACGGGCGATCCTGAAGGGCTCTACCAGTACTGTCTCAGCGTCGTCCGCCACCTTCTCGGTCTCGGCTTCGAAGGCTTCCGTTGCGACGCCGCGTACCAGCTGCCACCGGAGCTGTGGCAGCGGCTGATTGCCGAGACGAACAACGAGCAGCCCGACACGGTGTTCGTGGCCGAGACGCTCGGCTGTACGCCGTGGGAGACGGCGGCGACGGCCGGCGCCGGCTTCGACTTCGTCTTCAACAGTTCGAAATGGTGGGATTTCCGGAGCCACTGGCTCCTCGAACAGCGCAAGCTGATCGGCGAGCGCGTGGCCTCGATCGGGTTTCCGGAGAGCCATGACACGCCGCGCCTGGCCGACGAGATGAACGGGAACCCCAATGCGTTGAAGCTATGGTACCTGTTCGCCGCCACATTCTCCGCAGGGTGTCTCATGCCCGTCGGCTTCGAATTCGGGTTCCGTCGTTCGCTGCACGTCGTCAGCACCCGCCCCGAGGACTGGGAGGCAACCCCGATCGACCTTCGCGAGTTCATCACCGCGGTCAACCGGCTCAAGGTGGACCACCCTGTTTTCCGCGAGGAGTGCTCGCTACTGCTGCTGCCCTCCTCCAACCCGGCAGTTCTGATCATGTGGAGAGGCTCAGCTACGGCCGGTCAAGAGGCACTCTTGTTTTTGAACACTGACTTCTGGCACGACCAGTACGTAGAGGTGAGCGATTTGCGGGCGTTCGTCCAGTCCGGCAAACCGCTCGTGGACGTGTCGCCCGAGTCTCGAATGGATTTCGTGGCAGTCAGTCCGTTTTCCTACCAGCTGAGACCCGGGCAGAGCGTGGTGCTGGTGACGCACTCCCCGCGCGACCTGGCATGAGCCGGTTGGATCAGGGTTCCGGACTGCTCAGCGGGGCCTCGGCGCCGGACGGGGAGCTGCCGATCGCAAGGCGGAGCTAGAACCAGGTCGCGTTCCACGGGGCGAGCGGCACCGAGAACATGAGGTCGACGCGCGCGAGCGCGCCAGGGGTTCGCTCGGTCACGCCGCCGGCGAGCGTTAGCTCTCGCAGGCGGAATCCGCCGAGGTAGATCGAGGCGAGCGATCGCTGCGCGATCTGCACGTCGGCGGCGCGGTCTGTGGGGCGGCAGTCGACGGCGTCTCCGTCGGTCGCCAGCCGAAAGCGGCCTGCCGCGATCCGGCCGTAGTCCTCGTCGGTCACCTCCAGCACGACCTCGCCCGGTGCCGCGTAGCGGCGCGCGCTCAGCGCCGCCGCCACGTCTAGCAGCCGCAACCACATGAAGTCGACTCGCTGGGTCATCACCAGCGTGCGGGCGTCGTGCAGCAGCCAGCGCGCCGGCTCGTCGACCGGGCGATTGGACAGGTTGACCGCATCGATCAGATCGACGCCGGTGAGATAGGCCCAGAGGTCGTGGTCGGCGGCGTCGCTGGCGGTGGCCAGATGCGACACCTCGAGTGTGCCGAACGGCGGCAGGAGTCCGAACTCCCCGCCTGCCCGCCAGCTCAGCAGGCCGTCCGGACCGTTGTCACCGTCGTGGACGAGCCAGTTGTGGGGAAGGCCCTCCAGCGGCGCGTAGCCGTCGCGCCCCAGGACGCGGTTCCACCATCCCGCGTCGCGGTCGATCTGCCCTGGCCGCCGGCGCCGCGCGGCGGCGAACACCGCTGGGGCCAGCTTGCCGAACTCGTCGCGCTCCACCTGTCGCACCCGCGTGAGGTCACCCGAGCAGGCCGATCCGGCCCGGGAGCGGTGCAGCATGTAGTCGGCCGACAGCGTGGCCGGGGCGTAGCCGAAGCGGCCGTAGATCGGCCATTCGGCGGCGATCAGGATGCTCACGCTCTCACCGCGGTCACGGGCGGCGCGCAGCGACGCGCCGAGCATCCGGCGCATCAGGCCTTGCCGGCGGTGCGTCGCCGCGACGGTGACATTAGTCAACGCGTCGACCGCCAGATCGATCGTCGCGCCGCCGGCTCCGGGCACGGTGAGGGGCCGCTGCTCGGTCCGCAGCGTCGCCACCCACCGGTCCCGATCCCGCACTCCCCAGGCGCGGGCGGGATCCCACGCGCGGGTCAGGACGTCGACCCGTCGCGCGCTCTGCGGGCCATCGGGGTCCTGCAGGAAGGTCGCCGCCATCGCCCGCGACCATCCCGCCACCTCGTCTGCGGGGATCGGATTGACGAGCTCGCCCATGGTCGACGCCATGGGCCCTCATCATGCCGGGCGCCGCGGCGGCCTGCGCCGCCCGCGGCCGGCGTGCGGGGAGGGCTCGACGAGTGCTCGGCACTGACGGGGCTGGCGCCGCGCGTTGGCGAGCAATATCACGCCGCGCGCTAGATGGCCTGAGGAGGAGTCGCGTGCAGCCGTCTTCTGGACCCCGTAAAGTCCCTGCAAATCGGCAGAATGGGCGATGCTGGGCTCGAACCAGCGACCTCCGCCTTGTCGAGACGGCGCTCTCCCGGCTGAGCTAATCGCCCGGGGGTCATAAATGTACCTCGGCGCCGGTAGACTCGCCGCCGAGCTGAGGTGGAGGCCCGAGGAGCCATTTCGTGGTCATCTCGTCCCGACCACCTCTAGCATCCGACTTCATGGAGGTCGAGCTTCCCGACGGCAAGAGGCTGACGCTTCCCGATGGCGCCACCGGCGCGGACGCGGCGGCGGCGATCGGCCCCGGGCTGGCCAAGGCGGCGCTCGCGGTCAAGGTCAACGGGGGGTTGCGCGACCTCGCCCGTCCGCTCCCCGAAACCGACGGCGGCGGGCCGGCGACGCTCGAGGTCCTGACCGACCGCAGCGGCGATGAGGCGCTCAGCCTGATTCGCCACGACGCGGCGCACGTGCTGGCGGCGGCGGTGACGGAGCTTTACCCGGGCGTGAAGATCTCGATCGGGCCGCCGATCGAGAACGGCTTCTACTACGACTTCGACTTCCCCGAGGGCGTGGCGCTGTCCGAGGCGGACTTCCCGCAGATCGAGGCCAAGATGCGAGAGCATATCGCGGCCGACGAGCCGTTCGTCCGCGAGGACGTGCCGGCCAGCGACGCGCTCGACCGCTTCCTCCGAGAGGCCCAGGATTACAAGGCGGAGTTGATCGAGGATCTGATCGAGAAGGACGGTGTCCCGACCGTCTCGCTCTACACCAACGGGCCGTTCACCGACCTGTGCCGCGGGCCCCACGCTCCGTCGACGAAGCGGATCAAGGCGTTCAAGCTGCAGTCGGTCGCCGGCGCGTACTGGCGCGGGGATTCGAACAAGCCGATGCTCACCCGGATCTACGGGACCGCGTTCTTCTCCGACAAGGATCTGAAGGAGTACCTCGAGCGGCTTGAGCAAGCGCGCGCTCGTGACCATCGCAAGCTGGGGCCCCAGCTCGGCCTGTTCAACTTCTCCGACGTGGCGCCCGGGATGACGTTCTGGTTCCCGCCCGGGACGCAGGTGTTCAACTCGCTCGTGGCGCTCAGCCGCGAGATGGGTGGTCCCCGGGGCTACACCGAGGTCAAGACTCCGCAGCTCTACGACAGCTCGCTGTGGAAGACCTCGGGGCACTGGGACAAGTACCAGGAGCATATGTTCATCACCGAGTCCGCGGACACGCCGATGGGGCTCAAGCCGATGAACTGCCCCGGCCATTGCCAGCTGTACTCGATGCAGGCGCACTCCTACCGCGACCTGCCCGTGCGGTACTCCGAGCCGGGACTGCTGCACCGCAACGAGCTCAGCGGCGCGCTGCACGGGCTGTTGCGGACGCGGACGTTCGCCCAGGACGACGCCCACGTGTTCTGCGCCGAGGAGCAGGTCCAGGACGAGCTCGCCGGGTGCCTCGAGTTCGCGTTCGCCACATACGACATCTTCGGGTTCGACGTCCGCCTCGAGCTCTCCACCCGCCCCGACGAGCGACTGGGGTCCGACGAGCAGTGGGACCACAGTGAAAGCCACCTGATCCAGGTGCTCGACCGCAAGGGGCTGGCGTACGACATCAACCCCGGCGACGGCTCGTTCTACGGCCCGAAGATCGATCTGCACATGACCGATTCGCTCGGACGCTCCTGGCAGATCGGGACGGTCCAGCTCGACTACAACATGCCGATGCGGTTCGAGCTCACGTACACCGGCGCCGACAACGCCGAGCACCAGCCGGTGATGATCCATCGCGCGCTGATGGGGTCCTACGAGCGCTTCATCGCGATCCTCGTCGAGCACTACGGCGGAGAGCTGCCGGTGTGGCTCACTCCGGTGCAGGCGACGATCCTGCCGATCGCCGACCGGCACCTCGACTACGCTCGGACGGTCCGCGACGAGCTCGACGCCGCGGGCATCAGGGTCGAGCTCGACGAGCGCACGGAGTCGGTCGGTCGCAAGATTCGTGATGCGGAGCTCCGCAAGATTCCGTACATGCTGGTCGTGGGGGACCGTGAGCAGGAGGCAGGGCAGGTAGCGGTGCGCGAGCACCGGCGCGGTGACGAAGGTTCAGGGTCGGTCAAGGAGTTCGTGGAGCGCGTGAAGGAAGCGGTCCAAAGTCGCTCCACCCCATAGAAGCGCCGCTATACTCTCCTCGTTGATTCGTGCGCAACATCCCATAGGGTCCGTCACCGCTTGACGCTCCCCTCTCATCGCAGCTAGTGCCGGTCCCTCGAAAGTTCGACCGGCGCCCGCCCGAGCGGGACCAGACTCGGATCAACGATCGGATTCGGGTGCCTGAGGTACGGCTGATCGGCGCCGATGGCAAGCAGATCGGGATCATCAAGACGGCCGAGGCGCTCGTATACGCCCAGGAGCGCGACTTGGACCTGGTCGAAGTCGCTCCCGACGCACGCCCGCCGGTGTGCCGGGTGCTCGACTACTCCAAGTACAAGTACGAGCAGGCCCAGAAGCAGAAGGCGGCCCGCCGGCACCAGCAGCAGATCACGGTCCGCGAGATCAAGTTCCGCCCGAAGATCGCGCAGAACGATTACGACACGAAGAAGGGTCACGTGTCGCGGTTCCTCAAGAACCGCGACAAGGTCAAGATCACGATCATGTTCCGCGGCCGCGAGGTCACGCATCCTGAGCGGGGCACCGCGCTGCTCGACCGGCTCGCCGGTGAGCTGTCGGAGCTTGCGGTCGTCGAGCAGTCGCCGGTCCAGGACGGGCGCAACATGACGATGCTGCTCGCGCCCTCGAAGGCGGTGCTCGCGGGGGAGAAGGACAAGGCCGCAGACGGGAAGCACGACAAGCCGGCGGGGGGCCACGAGCCGGACGCCGCCGTGTCGCCGGAGCCCGAGCCGGAGGCCGCGGCCGGCGAGCCGGTCGAGGCCGCGTCCGCCAACGGCGAGCGGGTCGAAGCCGCGTCCGCCAATGGCGAGCAGCCCAAACAGCCCGAGCGGCCCGAGCGGCCCGAGCGGCCCGAGCAGCCCGAGGCGCTCGAAGCCGAGCGCTCCACCCCCGCCTGACGCGACGCGGCCGTGCTGAGCGCCGGGCGCTGAGCCGCTCTGCTTTACTAGTCGGACTTGCGATGCCGAAGATGAAGACTCATTCCGGCGCCAAGAAGCGCTTCAAGGTCACCGCGAACGGCAAGGTCCGCGGCCGCCACGCGTTCTCCTCCCACATCCTGGAGAAGAAGTCGCCGAAGCGTAAGCGGCGGATGTCCAAGCCGGCCGACATCAGCCCGCACGACGAGCCGCGGGTGAAGACGCTGCTCGGAGTCAAGCGGAGGCAGGGCGGATGACCCGCGTCAAGCGGTCGGTTCACGCGCGCAAGAAGCGCCGCGCGACGCTCGAGCTCACCAAGGGATTCCGGGGCGACGCCAGCCGCCACTACCGGGTGGCCAAGGAGGCGCTGCTCAAGGCCGACCAGTACCGCTATCGCGACCGGCGCAACCGCAAGCGCGACTTCCGGCGTCTGTGGATCACCCGCATCAACGCCGCCGCGCGGCAGCACGACATGTCCTACTCGCAGTTCATGCACGGTCTGCAGCTCGCGGGCGTGGAGCTCGACCGCAAGATCCTCGCGGACATCGCCGTCCGCGACGCCGACACGTTCCGACGCTTTGCCGAGCGCGCCCGCGAGGCGCTGGCAGCGGCCGGCTGACGACACGCCGACCACACCAGCACCGCCAACGGGCGCCGCTCCACAGGAGGGCGCCCTTTTTCGTTCATGACCCAGATCACCAGCCACCAGAACCAGAAGCTCAAGGAGATCCGCAAGCTCCGCCAGCGCCGGCGCTGGCGCGAGCACGCCGGGCTGTTCGTGGCGGAGGGGGAGGATTTATTGGGTTCGGCGGACGCGAGCGGCTGGGTCGCCATCGAGCGTTATGCGGCCGCGGGCAGCGGCCTCGAGGGGATCGAGGTCGAGCCGGCGCTGCTCGCGGCGGCCTCGGGCCTCGGCTCGGGCACGCGCACGCTCGCGGTGTACGAGGAGCGGTGGTCGCCGGCTCCGGTCGGCCCGCTGTGCGTGTATCTGCACGGCCTGCACGACCCGGGCAACGTCGGGGCGGTGCTGCGCTCGGCGCAGGCGTTCGGGGCCTCGTCGGTGGCGCTGGGGCCCGGCACCGCCGACCCTTACGGCCCCAAGGCCGTCCGCGCATCGATGGGGGCGATCTTCGCGGTTCCCCTGGCCCGGAGCACGGTCAGCGAGCTGCCGGGCACCAAGATCGCCCTTGTCGCCCGCGCGGGCGAACCCTTGTCAGGTCTTTGGCGCTCCACTCTCGCCTACGACAGGTCCAGCGCCAAAGAGGTGACGCTGATGATCGGCTCCGAACGTGACGGCCTGCCCGACGAGGTCGTGGCCGTCGCGGATCGCGTGGCGCACATCCCGATCGAGACCGAATCCCTCAATGCGGCGATGGCAGCCACCATCGCGCTCTACGAGCTGGTCCGTAGGATGCCGCCCGAATGACCGACCGAATCGCGTACATCCGAGCAGGAGCCGAGCAGGCGATTGCTGCCGCCGGCGACAGCGATGCCCTCGAGAATGTCCGCATCCAGTACCTCGGGCGCAAGGCGGAGCTGCCGAACCTGCTGCGGAACGTCGCCGAGCTCCCCGCCGCCGAGCGCGCCGCCACCGGAAAGGCGGCCAACGAGGCGCGCAGGGCACTCGAAGCGGCCATCGACGGGCGCGCCCGGCAGCTTGCCGCCCAGGAGCTCGAGGAGCGCCTCGTGCGTGACCGCGTCGACATCACGCTTCCTGCCGACCCGGTTCCCGCGACGGGGCGTCTGCACCTGATCACCCAGACGCAACGCGAGATCGAGGACGTGTTCATCGGCCTCGGCTTCAACGTCGCCGAGGGCCCCGAGGTCGAGACCGTCTACTACAACTTCGACGCGCTCAACTTCGACTCCACGCATCCGTCTCGGCTGATGTCCGACACGTTCTACGTGCAGCCCACCGACGACATCTTCGATCCGAACGCCCGCCTGCTGCGCGTGCACACCTCGCCGGTCCAGGTGCGGGCAATGGAGCAGCATCCGCCTCCGCTCTACATCGTGATCCCGGGGCGGGTCTACCGGCCCGACAACGATGCCACCCACAGCCCCCAGTTCGCGCAGATGGAAGGGCTGGCGGTCGACGCCGACATCACCCTCGGCGACCTCCAGGGCACGCTGCTGACGTTCGCGCGCGCGATCTTCGGCGACGAGCGACAGGTTCGCCTGCGGCCGCACTTCTTCCCGTTCACCGAGCCGAGCGTCGAGGTCGACGTGTCGTGCTTCAACTGCACCGACGGGGTCGCCGCCGACGGGCAGCGGTGCCCGCTGTGCAAGGGCGAGGGCTGGATCGAGATCCTCGGCGCCGGCATGGTCGACCCGAACGTGTTTGGCTACGTGCGGACGAATGGATACGACCCTGAACGCGTGCAAGGCTTCGCGTTCGGGATGGGGATCGAGCGGATCGCGATGCTCAAGCACGGCATCCCCGACCTTCGGATGCTCTACGAGAACGACGTGCGCTTCCTGGAGCAATTCGGCTGATGCGCGCTCCGCTCGAGTGGTTGCGGGAGTATTGTGACCCCGACCTCGACACGGCCGCGATCGCCGACCGGCTGACGATGACCGGCACGAAGGTCGAGGCGATCCACCGCCACGGCGTCGACGCGCTCGAGCACTTCGTCGTCGGCCGCGTGCTCGAGGCCGAGCAGCACCCCGATGCCGATCGCCTCCGAGTGTGCGTCGTGGACATCGGCGAGCACGCACCGTCGCAGATCGTGTGCGGCGCGCCGAACGTGGCCGCCGGCCAGACGGTCGCGGTCGCCAAGCCCGGGGCGGTCATGCCCGATGGATCGAAGCTCGGCAAGGCGAAGCTGCGCGGCGTCCAATCAAACGGGATGATCCTCGCCGAGGACGAGCTCGCGATCGGAACCGAGCACGCCGGGATCATCGTGCTCGAACCCGACGGGCTCGTGCCCGGGACCCCGCTCCAGGACGTGCTCTCGATCGCGACCGACGTCCTCGAGCTCGAGATCACCTCGAACCGGCCCGACTGCCTCGGGATCTACGGCGTCGCGCGCGAGGTCCACGCCTCGACCGGCGCGGCGCTGGCGCCGCCGCCCTGGAGCGAGGACCCGGGCAGCTCGGGCGACGTTCAAGGCGCGACGGTCGTGGTCGAGTGTCCGGACCTGTGCCCGCGGTTCACCGCGCGCGTGTTCGAGGACGTGAAGATCGGGCCGAGCCCGCCGTGGCTGAAGGCGCGGCTGATGGCCGTCGGACAGCGCCCGATCTCGAACGTGGTCGACATCACCAACTACGCGATGCTGCTGACCGGTCAGCCGCTGCACGCGTTCGACCTCGATCGGGTCGAGGGCGCCACGCTCACCGTCCGCCGCGCCCGCGAGGGGGAGCAGATCGAGACGCTCGACGGCCAGACGCGCACGCTCGACTCCGACATGGTCCTGATCGAGGACGCGGCCGGCCCGACGTCGGTCGCCGGCGTGATGGGCGGCGCGCGCTCGGAGGTGGGCGCGGACACGACGCGCGTGGTGATGGAGGCCGCGAACTGGGACGGAGCGAACATCCATCGCACGTCGCTGAAGCTCGGGCTGCGCAGCGAGGCTTCCGCCAGGTTCGAGAAGCAGTTGCAACCCGAGCAGGCGATCGAGGCGCAGGCGGTGTCGACCCGGCTGATGATCGAGCTGTGCGGGGCGCGGCTCGCGCCGGGCACGATCGACGTCGGCGGCAAGGGCCCGCCGCCAAGGACGATCGTCCTCCGCGCGGCGCGCCTGAGAAGGTTGCTAGGCGTCGACATTCCGCGCGAGCGCAGCGCCGAGATCCTCAAAGCGCTCGGGTTCAAGGCCGCGTGGGCCCACGATGGCCTGGAGGTGACCGTCCCTCCGTTCCGCCGTGGCGACGTCACCCGTGAGGTCGACCTGATTGAGGAGGTCGCGCGGCTCGACGGGCTCGACAAGCTCCCGGCCACGCTGCCCTCGCGCCACGAGGCGTCGGGCCGGCTGACCGCGCGCCAGCGGCTGCGCCGGCGCGCGACCGATGCCCTCACCGCCCAGGGGCTGTATGAGATCGTCGGCTGGAGCTTCGCCCACCCGGAGCTCGCCGACCGGCTCAGGCTCGCCGACGACGACGAGCGTCGGAACACGCTCCGGCTCGAGAACCCGATCTCGATCGACGTGTCGCTGCTCCGCACGACGCTGCTCGGTTCGATGCTCGACGTGGCGCGCCACAACCGCTCTCGCGGCGCCGGCACGCTGCGGCTGTTCGAGGCCGGCGCCGTGTACCTCCCGACGGGGAATGGGGAAAGGTCGGCGGCGCCTGGCGGCGGCGCCTCTGGGGAAAGCTCGGCGGCGCCTGGTGGCGGCGCCTCGGGGACAGGGTCGGCGGCGCCTGGCGGCGGCGCCTCTGGGGAAAGGTCGGCGGCGCCTGGTGGCGGCGCCTCGGGGACAGGGTCGGCGGCGCCTGGCGGCGGCGGCTCGGGAGAGCTCCCGCGCGAGCCTTACCACGTCGGCGCGCTGCTGACCGGCACCGTGCGTCCTCCGAGCTGGCGCGACGGCCACCCGCCCGCAATCGACTTCTTCGCGGTCAAGGGGGTGCTCCACGGACTGTTGGATGCGCTCGGGGCCGCCTGGCGCCTCGAGCCCGCGCACGAGCCGTTCCTGCATCCGGGGCGGGCGGCGAGCATCGTCGTATCCGGTCAAGCTGCGGGGTGGATCGGGGAGGTCCACCCACTGATCGCGGCGCAGTGGGACCTGCGCGACACCGTGGCCGCGTTCGAGCTCAACCTCGACGCGGTGCCCGAGCCGGCGACCAAGCTTTACCGCGAGGTGACCGGGTTCCCTGACGTGCGCGAGGACATCGCCGTCGTTGTCCCCGAGCACGTGACCGCGGCCCAGCTGCTGGCGCTCGTCCGTCACGCCGGCGGCCGGCTGCTCGCCGACGCCGAGGTGTTCGACGTCTACCGGGATCCCGAGCGGCTCGGCGCCGGCAACGTGTCGCTCGCGATCCGCCTCACCTACCGGGCGCCGGACCGGACGCTCACCGATGAGGAGGTCGCCGAGCGCCGGGACGCGATCTCGGGCGCGGTGTCCGAGCAGCTGGGCGGGAGGATCCGTGCCTCCTAGCGTGTCGGTGTTCGGGAGCGCCGGATTCACGGGCGCGCTGACCGCGCGCCTGCTATACCGCCACCCTTCCCTCGAGCTCAGGGCGCTCACCGCGCGCAGCGACGTGGGGCGCAGGCTCGACGACCTCTACCCGTTTCACCGGGTGCCGCTCGAGCTGGAGGAGCTGGACCTCGATCGCCACGCCGACGTCGACGCCGCCGTCGTCGCGTACCCGCACGGCGCCGCCGCGTCGCTCGTCCGCGACCTGCGCGAGCGGGGCGTGCGCGTGGTCGACCTGAGCGCCGACTTCCGCCTGCACGACGCCGCCGTGTACGGGCGCTGGTACAGCGAGCACCAGGCCCCCGGGCTGCTCGGCGAGGCTGTTTACGGCCTGCCGGAGCTCTACCGCGAGCAGATCCGCGGCGCCGGCCTGGTCGCGAACCCGGGCTGCTACCCGACCGCTTCGCTGCTCGCGCTCGCTCCGCTCGCCCGCGCCGGCGTGATCGAGGACGTGGTGATCGACGCGAAGTCAGGGGTGTCCGGGGCCGGGCGCACCCCGAGCGAGAAGACCCATTTCGTCACCGCGGACGAGAACGTGAACGCGTACGGCGTCCCGAGCCACCGCCACATTCCCGAGATCGAGCAGGAGCTCGCCGCGCTCGGTGCGGACCTGCCGATCACGTTCATCCCGCATCTCGTGCCGCTCGACCAGGGCGAGCTCGTGTCGTGTTACGTGACCTGCCGCGAGCTCGACGGCCTCGACCTCGAGCAGCTGTACGCGGACACGTACGCCAGCGAGCCGTTCGTCGAGCTCTCGACGAAGCCGCCGGGCGTACGCGACGTCCGCGAGACGAACATCTGTCGCATCTCGCTGCACCGCGACGAGCGCGCCGGGCGCGTGATCGTGTTCGGGGCGATCGACAACCTGTGGAAGGGCGCGGCGTCGCAGGCGGTGCAGAACCTCAACCTGATGTTCGGGTTGCCCGAGCACGAGGGGATCGGCGCGACCGCCTCCCCGGAACGAGAGGCGGTGGGGTGACGGCTACGAACCCGTTTTTCTGCTCGCGCTGGATCGACGTTCCGCGAAACGTGACTGAGCCGCCCGGCGGCCTGCCCCGCGGGTTCAGGGCGGCAGGCGTGGCCTGCGGGATCAAGGCGAGCGGCGTTCTCGATCTCGGCCTGCTCGTCTGCAGCTCACTCGGAACGACGAGCGCGGCGCGGTTCACGAACTCGGGCACGCAATCGGCGCCGGTGCTGCTGTGCCGGGAGCGTGTGTCGCTGTCGGGCATCCGCGCGGTCGTGGTCAACTCCGGCAACGCGAACGCCGCAACCGGGCGCCCGGGGTTCGAGAACGCAGCCAAGATGCAGGGCGCGGCCGCGATCGCGACCGGGGTCGGCGCGGCCGGCGCCGTGGCGGTCGCCTCCACCGGAGTGATCGGGGTACCGTTGCCGATCGACTCGATAATGCGCGGGATCGCCGCCGCCACCCACGCGCTTCGCCCCGAGGGCGACGCCGACTTCGCGCACGCGATTCGGACCACCGACGCGTTCGCCAAGCACGCCTGCCTCGACGTGGTTCTGAGCGGGGGAGTGGTCCGCTTGACCGCCCAGGCCAAGGGCGCGGGCATGATCTCGCCGGACTTCGCGACGCTCCTGTGCTTCGTGCAGACCGATGCCGCGCTGTCGCCCGAGACGTGCGACCTGCTGCTCGGCGTGACCGTGAAGCGGTCGTTCGAGCGGATCAGCGTCGACGGCCAGCTGTCGACCAGCGACACCGTGATCCTGCAGTGTAGCGGCGATTCCGGGGTCGAGATCGGGCCCGAGAGCGACGACGAACTCTGCTTCGGGGAGGCGCTCGACGCCCTGCTGCGGCAGCTCGCACTGTATATCGCGGCCGACGGCGAAGGGGCGCGCAGGGTCTGTCGCGTGGTCGTCCGCGGCGGCGACGGTCGCGCCGTGAAACGCGTCGCCCGCGCGGTCGCAGACTCGCCGCTGGTCAAGACCGCGCTGTACGGCGGTGATCCGAACTGGGGGAGGGTCATCCAGGCTGTCGGGATGGCGATGCCGGGAACCGCGCCCTTGGAGGTCGGCGTCACGATCGAGGGCATCACGGTGTGCGCCCGCGGCCAGTACGTGCCGCACGACCACGACGCGCTCACGGCTGCGGTTCAGGGGGAGGAGATCGAGTACGAGATCGACCTGCCGGGCGAGGGCGCCGAGAGCGAGCTGTACTTCTCCGACTTGGGTCATGAATACGTGACGATCAACGCGGACTACACGACATGACCCAAGTCGCAACCTCTGGGCACGAATACGTGACGTTGAATGCCGAATACACGACCTAGCCCGCCTGCCGACGACGAGCACAGGCTGCGCGACGTCGGCACGCTGCTCGAGGCGCTGCCGTACATCCGCGAGTTCCACGGCAAGACCGTCGTGATCAAGTACGGCGGCGCGGCGATGATCGACGCCTCGCTCAAGGAGGAGTTCGCGCGCGACGTGGTGCTGCTCAAGTACGTCGGGATGAACCCGGTGATCGTGCACGGCGGCGGCCCGGAGATCACGAGCTATATGAGGCGCCTCGACCTACCGGTGCAGTTCGTCGACGGCCTGCGGGTGTCGAGCGCCGAGACCGTCGAGGTCGCGAAGATGGTGCTGGTCGGCAAGGTCAACAAGGACATCGTGCTGCTGATCAACCGTCACGGCCAGCCGGCGATCGGCCTGTGCGGAGACGACGGCCTGCTGTTCCGGGCCAAGCGGAAGACCGCGCCGAGCGGCCGGGACATCGGGTTCGTGGGCGCGATCGAGCGGGTCGACGTCGACGTGCTCAACCACGTCGCCCAGGATTACATCCCGGTGGTGGCGAGCGTCGGCGCCGACCGCGACGGCAACTCCTACAACATCAACGCCGACGAGGCGGCCGGCGCCGTCGCGCGCGCGCTGAGGGCGTACAAGCTGATGTTCCTGACCGACGTGCCCGGGTGGCTGCGCGATCCCGGGGATCCCGACAGCGTGGTCTCCGAGGCGGGCGTCGACGCAGTGCAGGGGTCGCTCGCGAACGTCGCCGGCGGGATGCGTCCGAAGCTCGAGGCGTGCATCGACGCGATCCAGGGCGGTGTCTCGTTCGCGCACATCGTCGACGGCCGCGTGCCCCACTCGCTGCTGCTCGAGCTGTTCACGAACGCCGGTCAGGGCACGAAGATCGGACCGGTTGAATGAGTCTTGCCGAGCTTGAGAGCCTCGAACGCGATTACGCGATCGGCACCTACGTGCGCAGCCCGGTGCAGTTCGTGCGCGGCTTGGGCTGCCGCCTCTGGGACGCCGAGGACAACGAGTACCTCGATTTCCTCGCCGGGATCTCCGTGCTGAACGTCGGGCACTGCCATCCGCGCGTGGTCGAGGCGGTGCGCGACCAGGTCGGGCGCCTCTCGCACGTCAGCAACCTCTACTACACCGAGCCCGCGCTGAAGCTGTCCGCGGCCTTGTCGCGCAGCTCGCTCGGCGGCAAGGTGTTCCTGTGCAACTCGGGCGCTGAGGCCAACGAGGCCGCGATCAAGCTCGCCCGCCGCGCTCGGCCCGGCGGGAACGTCGTGGTGGTCCAGGGCGCGTTCCACGGCCGTACGTACGGCGCGCTTTCGGCGACTCCGCAGGAGAGCAAGCAGGCGCCGTTCGCGCCGCTCGTGCCGGGGTTCGTGGTCGTCCCAAAGGATCCCGCCGCGCTTTCCTCCGCGGTCGACGAGCATACGGCGGCGGTGCTGATCGAGCCGATCCAGGGGGAGACCGGCATCCACATCCTGTCCGACGACCTGCTGGTCGCGGCGCGCCAGGCGTGCGACCGGACCGGCGCCGCGCTCGTGTTCGACGAGATCCAATCCGGGATGGGGCGGACGGGGACGCTGTGGGCCTATGAGCAGACCGATGTGGTGCCGGACGCGCTCACGAGCGCCAAGGCGCTCGGCGGAGGGCTGCCGATCGGCGCGCTCGTCACCGGGCCACGGCTCGCGGACGCGCTCCGTCCGGGCGATCACGGCTCGACGTTCGCCGGCGGGCCCGTGGCGGCGTCGGCCGCGCTCGTCGCGCTCGACATCTGCTCCGACCCCGACCTGCTCGCGCGCGTGCGCGCCGCCGGCGAGCGGCTCGCGGCGGGGCTCGCGACCCTCCCGTACGTGACGAGCGTCCGTGGTCGCGGGCTGATGCTGGCGATCGACGTCGCCGACGGAATCAACGCCGGCGAGCTCGCCGGGCGGGCGCTGCTCGAGCAGCGGCTCGTGGTCAACGCGACCGGCCCCGCGACGATCCGGCTCGAGCCGCCCTTGATCGTGTCCGACGACGAGCTCGACGAAGCCGTCGCGCGGCTGGAGGCGTTGTCGCCGTGACCGGCTCGGAGCTGCTTCTACCCGACGAGATGACGCCGCGCCGCGCCGGCGAGGCAATCGCTGCCCGGCTCCCGATCGAGGACGGCGTGCATAGCGAGCAGGACCGGATCTACTACGACACGTTCGACGGGCTCCTGCGCGGCGCCGGGCTGACGCTCGTCCACGTCGACGGCACGTTGTCGGTGACCGAGCAGGAGTCGGGGCTCGTCCGCGCCTCGCTGCCGATGGCGCCGCCGGGGAAGCCGATGTTCGCGCGCGAGCTTCCTCCGGGTCCCGTCCGCGACGTGCTGCTCCCGGTCAGCGACGTTCGCGCGTTGCTGCCGCTCGTGCACCTCCACACTCGCGAGCACGTCCTCTCGGTGCTCGACGACGAACGCAAGACCGTCGTCCGCCTCGCGCTCGAGGAGACCGCGCTGCTCGGCTCGAACCGGTCCGCGACCGCGCTCCGGCCGCGCCTGCGGGTCGCCGGCGTGCGGGGCTACGACAAGGAGCTCCGCCGCGTGCAGGAGGCGCTTGTCGTCGAGCTCGGCTTCAAGCCCGCCGATCAGCCTCTCCTCGACGAGGCGGTCCGGGCCTCCGGGGGCGTGCCCGGCGGCCTGTCGACGAAGGCGAGCGTGGCGCTCGCGCCCGATCTCCGCGCGGACAGGGCGGCGGCGATCGTGCTCCGCGGCATGCTCGAGGTGATCGAGGCGAACCTCGACGGTTCGATCGCCGACCTCGACAGCGAGTTCCTGCACGACCTCAGGGTGGCGGTGCGGCGCTCGCGCGCGGTCCAACGGGAGCTGAAGCCCGTGTTTCCGCCGGACGACCTCGCGCACTACCGGGCCGAGTTCCGCTGGCTCCAGCAGGTCACCGGCGATGTCCGCGACCTCGACGTCCACGTGCTCGAGTTCGACGAGATGCGGGCGCTCGTGGGTGGGCATGGATCTGAATTCATGAGGGACGACCTCGATCCGCTGCTGCGCGTGCTCCGGACGCGCCGGGTTGCGGCGCGGCGAACGATGGTGCGCGCGCTGCGCTCCAAACGGCTGGTAACGCTGCTCTCGGAATGGGGCGCGTTCCTCGACGGTCTCGAGACGAGGTCAGAGGACGAGCGTCCGGACGCCGCGAGGCCGATCGCCGAGGTCTCCGGCGAGCGGATCCGCAAGGTGTACCGGCAGATGCTGAAGATGGGCGGCGCGATCGACGAGTCGAGCCCGGCCGAGTCCTACCACGAGCTCCGCAAGAAGGGCAAGGAGCTCCGCTACCTGCTCGAGCTGTTTGGCGCGTCGCTCTACCGCGAGGAGGTCGTCAAGCCGATGATCAAGTCGCTCAAGGCGCTCCAGGACGTGCTGGGTCGCCACCAGGACCGCGAGGTGCAGATCGCGCTGCTGCGCTCGCTCGCGCCCGAGGTCGGGAAGACCGGCGGCGCAGAAGCGGCGCTGATGGCGATCGGGGCGCTGGTGGCGCGACTCGGGGAGGACGAGGGCGCGGCCCGTGGGGAGTTCGCCGGCCGCTTCGGCGAGTTCGCCTCAAAGGATCAGCGACGCCTGGTGAAGGAGACGTTTCAGTGAGTACCGACTTCGGCCACCTACCCACGACGACGTACGAGGCGGACCCCTCGCACGTCCACCGCGTGCTGCTCCTCTACAGCGGCGGGCTCGACACGAGCGTGATGCTCAAGTGGATCCAGGAGCAGTACCAGGCCGAGGTCGTGGCGTTGACCGTGAATCTGGGGCAGCCCGGCGAGGACTATGAGGTGATCCGGGGCAAGGCCACGGCACTCGGCGCGGTCGACTGCCATGTGGTCGACGCGCGCGAGGAGTTTGCGCGCGAGTACATCGTCCCTGCGATCAAGGCGAACGGGATCTACGGCCTCGGGTACCCGCTGTTCACCGCGCTCGGGCGGCCGCTGATCGCCAAGCTCGCGGTGCAGTACGCGCGCGAATCCGAGTGCGACACGATCGCCCACGGCTGCACCGGCAAGGGCAACGACCAGGTTCGGATCGACGCGACCGTGGCCACGCTGGGCCCGGAGCTGAAGGTGATCGCGCCCGTGCGCGGCTGGCGGATGGGCCGCGAGGAGGAGGTCGCGTACGCGCGCGAGCAGGGCATCCCGGTCAAAGGCGGCACCGAGGTCGCCCCGTACTCGATCGACGACAACCTGTGGGGGCGCTCGAGCGAGGGCCGCTGGATCGAGGAGCTCGACCACGCGCCCGAGGACGACGTGTTCCAGCTCGTCACCCGGCCGGAGGAGGCGCCGGACGAGCCCGAGGTCGTGACCGTCGAGTTCGAGCGCGGGGTGCCCGTGGCGCTGAACGGCGAGCACGTCGATTTGGTTTCGCTGCTCGAGCGCGTCGGGGAGATCGGGGCGCGACACGGCGTGGGGATCGTCGACCACATCGAGGACCGCATCGTCGGGTTGAAGGTCCGCGACATCTACGAGGTGCCGGCGGCGGCGATCGTGCTGCTCGCCCACCAGGAGCTGGAGAAGCTCGTCGGCACGATCCACCAGAACCAGCTCAAGCCGATGCTCGACCAGCGCTGGGCGTATCTCGTCTACGCCGGCCTGTGGTGGGATCCGCTCCGGAGCGACCTCGACGCGTACATGGACGCCGCGAACTCGCAGGTCACCGGGACGATCGGGATCAAGCTGTACAAGGGCTCGGCGCGGGCGGTCACGCGCTCCTCGCCGAACGCGGTGTACGACGCGCAGCTGGCCTCGTTCGCCCAATCGGGCGGGCTGTTCGCGCAGGCGGCGTCGCCCGGGTTCATCGAGCTATGGTCGCTTCAGTCGCGGATGGCCTGGCGCCTGCGCCACGGAGAGGACGATTGAGCTCTTGGAGGCGTCGACGCCCGGGGCGGTAATGCCAGCGTGCACAACACGTCATCGCACGTCGAGGTCCTGAGCCTTGACGAATAACGCGCGATAGTCACGCGTAACGCGGCAAGGCTGGGACCGAGCGGACCGCGTGTCGTGTTGTGCAGTCCGGGTCCTTTCGTCCGCTCGCGGCCGTACCGTCCCGGACGATGAGCGATCTGCCCTCCGCGCTCGGAATCGAGGCGGTCGAATGCGTCTCCGAGGGCGGGCGGAGCATGACCGTACGCGTGACCGGGCGCTGGCGCCGCCGGCGCCCCGAGGTCCGGGGCCAGGCGATGCTCGTCGTCGAGACCGACGCCGGCCGCCAGCGGTTCCCGGCGATGCCCGAGCCGCCGTCGCTGATGGGCGCGGCGCCGGGCACGTGGCGGATGAGCTTCACGGTGCCGATCGAGCTGGCGGCGCAGCTGGCGGGTAACTCGTTTCTCCAGATGGGCGCGGTGATGGTGCCGCTGTCCATCGGGGAGGTGGGTGAGGCTCCCGGCGCGGTCGTGCCGGCGCCCGGCCCCGAGGTGCTCGAGGCAAGGCAGCTGCGAAGCTCCGAGCTCGCCGCCGAGAGCGCCCGGCTGCGCGCCGCCGAGGCCGAGGCAGCCGTGGTCGAGCTCGTCGCCCGCGTCGGCGAGGTCGAGCAGGAGCTCGCCCGGGCGCGGGCGGAGTCGGACCGGCTGATCTCGGTGATCGCCGAACGGGAGCGCGGGTTGCGCCTGTCCGAGCAGCACACACACGCAGAGCGCGCGCTCCGGGCGGAGGTCGAGCAGCAGCTGCGCAGGCGGGAGCGAGCCGCCGAGCAGGAACGGCGGCTTCTCCACAACCGCGTCGGCGACCTCGAGCGGGAGCTCGCGCGGATGCGCCGCACGGTCGACGAGGCCCAGCATCTGGTGGCGGCCGCGGAGGCCCGGGTGGCGCAGGCGCCGGGCTCAGGTCCGGCGCCCGTCCCGCCGACCTCGCCCCCCGCCCGGGTCGCGACCCCGGCCCCGCTCGCAACTCCGCCGCCAGTCGTGGAGCCGGCCCGCCCGGCGCGCCTCGCGCGCCGAGCTCGCGCCACCGTGATCGCCGCCGAGCTCGCGCTCTCACGAATGAGGCCCGCGGCCGGGACCGCCCCCTGGCGGCCCGAGCCGGCGACGGTTGTGCTCGAGCACGAGCTCGCGAACGCACGGCGCGACCTCGAGCGCCAGCGGCTGATCTGCGAGCGCGCCTACGACGCCATCGACCAGGTACGCGGGGAGCTGGCCCGGCTCGGTGGCGAGGCGCCGCCGCCCCCGCCTGGGCGGGCGCCCGCGCCGTCCGCGCCGGTGCAGGCCGAACGGCTGAGCGCCGCGCTCGCCCGCCTTCGCGCCGACACGCCGCCCGACAAAACCCTGGACCGCGAACCGACCGCCCCGGAGCCGACCGCCCTGGCGCCGACCGCCCTGGCGCCGACCGCCCTGGCGCCGACCGCCCTGGCGCCGACCGCCCTGGCGCCGACCGCCCTGGCGCCGACCGCCCTGGCGCCGACCGCCCTGGCGCCGACCGCCCTGGCGCCGACCGCCCTGGCGCCGACCGCCCTGGCGCCGACCGCCCTGGCGCCGACCGCCCTGGCGCCGACCGCCCCGGAGCCGACCGCCCCGGAGCCGCCCGTCCCGACCGACCGGCCGGCGAGGCCGTGGCTGGCCAAGGCGTTCCGGACGCTCTCGGCCCGGGATGCGTCCTCGGCCGGCCGCCTGCTGCTCGCGCTGCTCCCGGCGCAGCGCGCCGCCGACCCGCGGCCGGTCGCGTACGACCTGGTTCTAGGCGATCTTGCGACCGCGCGGGTGACCGTGTCGAGCGCGAGCACGCAGATCGATCTCGGCGACACGCCGCGGCCGATGGCCGAGGTCGATTTCCGGCTGACGGGAGATCTGGCCGGCACCGCGCGGCTGCTGATCGCCGGCGGGCTCGAGCGCCTGATCGCCCGCTGCCTGCGCCTCGGCCGGCTGGCCCGGATCGACGGCGACCGCGGGCGGCTCGCGGCGCTCGAGAACCTGATCGCGGCTCCGCTGAGCCTAAGGCAACTCGTCGCCGCCGGGGTGCGGCTCGACCCGGTCCTGTCGCTGACCGTCGCTGCGCTCATGATCGAGCCGGAATGGACGGCCGGCGAGCGCTTCACGATCGCCCACCGCGAGCCTCGCGCGCCGACGCCCGGCGCCTACCTCCACATCCTCGGCGGAAGGCCGCCCCTCGCCGCCGCGGAGCCGCCGCACGGGCCGGTGGCGACCGTCATCGTCTGCGCTGCGGACGAGTTGCCGGCGGTGCTGGCCGCCGAGCCGAGCGCGAGCTTCTCGATCGAAGGCGAGCAGCGCCCGCTCGCACTCGTGCGCCGGTGGCTCGATCGCGCACAGAGCGGCTGATCCGCTCGCCGGCAGCCCCTCTCGTCCGCGACGATGCTTATGCTCGTAAAAGAGCGCCGTTGGCGCCGCCCCGCACCCGAGCCCCCCCGGAACCCTGACTCCTTCCTGCGCGCATCTGCACGTCCACTCCGAGTATTCGCTGCTTGACGGTGCGTGCAAGATCGAGGCGCTGGTCGAGCGCGCCGCCTCGTTCGATCAGCCGGCCGTCGGCCTCACCGATCACGGCGTGATGAACGGCGCGGTCGAGCTGTTCACGGCCGCCCGCAAGCATGGGATCAAGCCGATCCTAGGCTGCGAGGCGTACGTCGTCGACGACCACGAGCGCCGCGCGCCGGGCCGGCTCGACCGCTTCCATCTGACGCTGCTGGCGGCCACCCCGACCGGCTACCGCAACCTGGTCAAGCTGTGCTCGGCGGGCTTCCTCGAGGGCTACCAGCGCGGCAAGCCGTCGGTGGATCTCGGACAGCTCGCGGCCCACGCCGAGGGCGTGATCGTGCTCACCGGGTGCCTGCAGTCGCGCTTCTGCCAGCACCTGCTCGACGGCCGGCCGGCGCAGGCCCGCGCCCATGTGGACGAGCTGATCCAGGCGTTCGGCGCCGACAACGTCTACTTCGAGGTGCAGAAGAACGGCGTCGCGGCTCAAGAACAGGCCAATGCGGGCATCGTGAAGATCGCGCACGAATTGGGGCGCCCGCTGGTTGGTACCGGGGACGTCCACTACCTGCGCCGCGAGGACTACGGCCATCACGCCGCCCTGCTGTGCGTGCAGACGAAGTCGACGCTCGACCAGCCGAAGATCAGCTTCGACGCCAACGAGTTCTACCTGCGCTCCAGCGAGGAGATGGCGCGGGCATTCGCCGAATGGCCCGAGGCGATCGCGACCACGCTCGAGATCGCCGAGCGCTGCGACGTCGAGCTCGAGCTCGGACGCCAGCTGATCCCGCGGTACCCGACACCGGACGGCGAGACAGAGGGCCTGTACCTGCGCAGGCTCGTCCAGCAGGGCCTGCGCGAGCGCTACGGCGACCCCGCGCCGGCGGAGGCGCTCGAGCGCGCCGACTACGAGCTCGAGGTGATCGAGCGGATGGGCTTCAGCGGCTACTTCTTGATCGTGTGGGATTTCGTCAAGCACGCCAAAGACTCGGGGATCGCGGTCGGGCCCGGGCGCGGATCGGCGGCCGGGTCACTCGTCGCCTATTCGCTCCGGATCACCGACGTCGACCCGCTCCGCTACGGGCTGCTGTTCGAGCGGTTCCTGAACCCGGAGCGCGTGTCGATGCCGGACATCGACATCGACTTCTCGGTCCGGGGCCGCGACCGCGTGATCCGGTACGTGACCGACAAGTACGGCAAGGAGTCGGTTGCGCAGATCGTCACATTCGGCAAGATGTTCCCGCGGGCGGCCACGCGCGACGCGGCGCGCGTGCTCGGGCACGACTACGGGGCCGGGGACCGCCTGGCCAAGCTGATCCCGGACCCGATCATGGGCCGGCCGCCGAGCTTCGAGGACTGCCTGAAGCCGGGCCAGCCGCTCCGCGCCGAGGTCGACCGCGATCCCACCGCTCGGCAGATCGTCGACGTCGCGCGGGGGCTCGAGGGAATCGTGCGTAACTCGTCGATCCACGCGGCCGCGGTCGTGATCGCCGATCGTCCGCTGACGGACATCGTTCCGCTCCAGATCGCCGATGCCGGCGCCGACGAGAACGGCGAGCGCGTGTTCCGCACCGTCACGCAGTTCACGATGAAGCCGGTCGAGCAGATCGGCCTGCTCAAGATGGACTTCCTGGGCCTGCGCAACCTCGACGTGATCGAGGACGCGCTCGACATCATCGAGCGCTCCACCGGCGAACGCCCGGACATGACCACGCTGCCGCTCGATCACGAGCCCACGTACGAGATGATGGCCCGGGGCGACTCGGTGGGCGTGTTCCAGTTCGAGTCCGAGGGGATGCGCGAGGCGCTGAAGAAGGTCAGGCCGACCGAGTTCGACGATCTCGTCGCGCTCAACGCGCTGTACCGGCCGGGGGCGATGGACCAGATCCCCACCTACGCCAGGGGCAAGCACAACCCTGACTCGATCACGTATCCGGACGACCGTCTGCGCGCGATCCTCGAGGCGACCAAGGGCGTGATCCTCTACCAGGAGCAGGCGATGCAGATCGCCAAGGACATCGCCGGCTTCAGTGGCGCCAAGGCCGACGACCTGCGCAAGGCGATCGGGAAGAAGAACCGCGAGGCGATGGCCAAGCTCAAGCCCGAGTTCGTCGCCGGCTGCCGCGCATCGGGCACGAGCGAGCCGGTGATCGAATGGCTGTGGACGACCAACGAGCGCTCGGCGGACTACAGCTTCAACCGATCCCACGCCGCCTGCTACGGGCTGATCGCCTACCGCACCGCGTGGTTGAAGGCCAACTATCCGGCCGAGTACATGGCGGCTCTGATCTCCTCGGTGATGGACACCAAGGACAAGGTTCCGTTCTTCGTCTTGCAGGCCGAGCAGATGGGAATCTCGATCCTTCCGCCGGACGTCAACCTCTCAGACCACGAGTTCGTCGTCGTCGACGGCAACATCCGCTTCGGCCTCGACGCGGTCAAGGGCGTCGGCTATCAGGCGGTCGAGGCGATCAAGCGCGCCCGCGGTGATTCCGATCCCGATTACTCGGGTTCCGATTACTCGGGTTCCGATTACTCGGGTTCCGATTACTCGGGTTCCGCCCACTCGGGTTCCGCCCACCCGGGTTCCGCCCACCCGGGTTCCGCCCACTCGGGTTCCGCCCACTCGGGTTCCGCCCACTCGGGTTCCGCCCACTCGGGTCCCGCCCACTCGGGTCCCGCCCACCCGGACGGGTCAAAGCCTTTCCTGAACCTGTTCGACTTCTGCGCGCGGGTCGACAGCCGCGCGGTCAACAAGAAGGCGATCGAGGCGCTGATCAAGTGCGGCGCGTTCGGCTCCACCGGTGCCACCCGCAAGGGAATGCTGATGATGCTCGAGCAGGCCCAGGGCGCGGGTCAGAAGGCCCAGCAGGACGCGCTGATCGGGCAGGGATCGATCTTCGACCTCGATGGTGGGGACGAGGCCGCGGGCTCCGGTGGCGGTGGGTTCGCGCTGCCGAGCCATGCTCCGATTCCGGCGATCGAGTTCGACCGGGCCGAGCTGCTCGCGGCCGAGAAGGAATCGATCGGGCTGTTCATCTCGGCTCACCCGCTGAAGGAGGTCAGAGCCGCGCTCAACGCGCGCGTGGACTGCCCGCTGTCCGATCTGGCCGGCCGGCGCGACGGGGACTGGGTGCTCGTCGGCGGGATGATCACCGACACCAACAAGATCCGGACCAAGAAGGGCGATCCGATGATGTTCGCGACGCTCGACGACCTCGAGGATTCGGTCGAGCTGCTCGTATTCGGAAACACGCTCGCGGCCGCCGGCGACGTGCTCGCCGCTGATTCGATCGTGCTCGTGCGCGGTCGGGTCGACCACAAGGATCGGGACAAGACCTGCATCGTCGTCCAGCAGATCGAGCGGTTCGAGCCCACCGCCGAGGAGGTTCAGGCCGCGCGCGAGCAGGAGGCCAGGCGGCCGGTCGCCCCGAGCGCGCTGAGGCTGAGGCTCGACGCGACCGCGCTCGCGGCCTCGGTGCTCCCGGAGCTGAAGGACCTGCTCGCGGGCTTCCCGGGCGACTGCGAGGTCGTGATCGAGCTGAGCACGTCGGTCGGCGACCGGCGGCTGAAGCTCGGTCCTGAGTTCCGCGTCGCTCACAGCGCCGGCCTGCACGCCGAGCTGGACGCGCTGCTCGGACACGCGATCCTGACCGGCGGCGACGTCGCGGCTGAGAACGTCAGCGTGGAGAGCGAGCGCCGGTGGGCCGGCGCCGCGGCGCTGTAATGGTCGCCAGATTCGAACCCGACTTGTCGTAGGCACGCGTGTTCGGGCAAGCTTTCGGGCGTGCTCGGCCTACCTGACGCCATCACGACCTGCCTGTTCGACCTCGACGACGTCCCGACGCAGGCGCCGTGATCGGGCCGGACGTGTTCTCGGTCGAGCCGTGGGCGATCTGCGAGCGCGAGCTGAACCTCGACGTGCTGGCCCAGACCGAGTCGATCTTCGCGCTCTCGAACGGCCACATCGGCCTTCGCGGGAACCTCGACGAGGGCGAGCCGGCGGGCTCGCCCGGCACGTTCCTGAACAGCTTCTACGAGGTCCGTCCGTTGCCGTACGCCGAATCGGCCTACGGCAACCCGGAGGCGGGTCAGACGATGATCAACGTGACCAACGGCAAGGTGTTCCGGCTGCTGGTCGACGATGAGCCGTTCGACGTCCGGTATGGGAAGCTGGTCCGTCACGAGCGCACGCTCGACCTTCGCGAGGGGGTCCTGCGCCGGCACGTCGAGTGGATCTCGCCCGCGGGGCAGACGGTACACGTGCGCTCGACCCGGATGGTGTCGTTCGTGCAGCGGTCGATCGCCGCGCTCGTCTACGAGGTCGAGCCCGTGGGCGCGCCGGTACGGATCGGCGTCCAGTCCGAGCTCGTGGCAAACGAGCCGGGCGCCGGCGAGTCGAGGGACCCGCGGGCGGCCGCGGCGCTGACCGCGCCGCTCGTGGCGGAGAACTACGCGCACAACGCGCTTCGCGTCAGCCTCGTGCACCGCACCCGGCAGAGCGGCCTGCGGATGGCCGCCGGAATGGATCACGTGATCGACGGTCCAGATGGCACGGTGACCGCCGCCGAGAGCCACCCCGACCTGGGCCGCCTCACCGTGACCACGGAGCTGAAGCCGGGCGAGACGCTGCGGATCGTCAAGTTCGTGAGCTACGCCTGGTCGAGCCAGCGATCGCTGCCGTCGCTCCGCGACCAGGTCCACTTGGCGCTCGCGTCTGCCCGCCGAACCAGCTGGGAGGGCCTCTTGAAGAGCCAGCGCGCGTATCTCGCCGACATCTGGGACCGGGCGGACATCCAGCTCGACGGCGACGCCGCGCTTCAGCAGGCCGTGCGGTTCTCGGTGTTCCAAGTGGTCCAGGCGGCGGCCCGGGCCGAGCTGCGAGCGATTCCGGCCAAGGGCCTCACCGGCAGCGGGTACGACGGTCACACGTTCTGGGACATGGACGCGTACACGTTGCCGGTCCTCACCTACGTCGACCCCCGCGCGGCCCGCGACGCGATCGCCTGGCGCCACGCGACGCTTGACCTCGCCGAGGCCAGGGCCCGCGAGCTCGGGCTCAAGGGAGTCACGTTCCCGTGGCGGACGATCAGCGGTCAGGAGTGCTCGGGCTACTGGCCGGCGGGCACGGCGGCGTTCCACATCAACGCTGACGTCGCGGACGCGGCTCGCCGGTACATCGCGGCCACCGGCGACGAGGAGTTCGAGGGGGGCCCCGGGCTCGACCTGCTGGTCGCCACCGCCCGGCTGTGGCGTTCGCTCGGCCACCACGACGCCCAGGGAAAATTCCGCATCGACCGGGTCACGGGCCCGGACGAGTACACGGCGCTCGTCGACAACAACGTCTACACGAACCTGATGGCGGCCCGGAACATGGTCGTAGCCGCCGACGTAGCCGTCCGCCATCCCGGGCGGGCCGACGAGCTGGGCGTGGACGACGAGGAGATCGCGAGCTGGCGCGACGCCGCTGCCGCGATCGTGGTGCCCTACGACAGCGACGCCCGCATCACGCAGCAGTGCAACGGCTTCACCCGTCTGCGCAAATGGGACTTCGGGGACAAGCCGCACGATAAGTACCCGCTGCTGCTGCACTACCACAACTACTCGCTCTACTCGAGCCAGGTGGTCAAGCAGGCCGACCTGGTGTTCGCGATCTACCTGTGCGGCGACCGCTGGACGATGGAGCAGAAGGCGCGCGATTTCGCCTACTACGAGAGCGTCACGGTGCGCGACTCGTCGCTGTCGGCGGCGGTTCAGGCGGTCGTGGCGGCGGAGGTCGGTCATCTCGAGCTGGCGTTCGACTACCTGACCGAGACCGCGTTCATGGACCTGCGGGACATCGCCTCGAACACCCACGACGGCGTTCATCTGGCGGCGCTGTCGGGCGTCTGGCACGCGATCGTCGCCGGATTCGGCGGCATGCGCGACCAAGGTGAGACGCTCGCGTTCGCGCCGCGGCTGCCCTCGCGGCTGGTGCGCCTCCAGTTCGGGCTGCTGTATCGCGGCCGCCGGCTCCGGGTCGAGGTCCGGGCGCACGACGCGACCTACGAGCTGCTCGCCGGCGAGGCGCTCGAAATCCTCCACCACGGGGACCGGATCACTGTGCAACCTGGCAGCCCGCTGGACTGCCCCCTCCCGCCCCCCCCGCAGTACCCGCCCACGCACGCTCCGCCCGGACGGGCGCCCGCGTTCGCGCACGGCGAGAACCACGAGCTTCTGCAGGCTCCGCCCGAGGCGTGAGCGATCGGCCTGGAGCGGGGGAGGTGATTGCAAACGTGTGCATAATCGGTCTTCGATGGCGACGAGCAAGCTGAGCATCGCGGGGTCCGTCACGCTGCGGGACGTGGCCCGGGTGGCCGGCGTGCATCCTGGGACCGTGTCGCGCGCGCTCAACCCGGAGACCCGCAGCCTCGTCAACGAGCGGACCGCCGAACGTGTGCTCGCCGCGGCGCGTGAGCTCGGCTACCGGCCGAACCCGATCGCCCGCGGCCTGCGCACCAACCGGTCGCACACGATCGGCGTGCTCGTGCCGGACCTCTTGAATCCGCTGTTCGCGGCGGTCGTCCGCGGGATCGAGGACGGCCTTCGCGAGGCCGGGTACACGCCGCTGATCGCGAACACGGACAACGACCCCGAACGCGAACGGGTCGCGTTCGAAGCGATGAGCGCGCGCCAGGTGGACGGCTTCATCGCGGCCACGGCGCGGCGCGACCATTGGCTGCTGGCCGATGAGGTGACCGCGGGCGCCAAGATCGTGCTCGTGAACCGGCGTGTAGACAGCGACTCGATCCCCGCCGTGACCGGGGACGACCACGAGGGCATTCGCCTCGCCGTCGACCACCTGGCCGAGCTCGGCCACCGCGGGATCGCCCACATCGCCGGCTCCCAGGCGCTCTACACCGGCTGGTTGCGACACCAGGGGTTCCTCGACGCCATGCGCGCCCGCAGGCTCGAGCTCGACCCCGATCTGATCGTGTTCAGCGAGGCGTTCACCGAGCGGGAGGGCGAGCGCTGCTGCGGGGAGCTGCTCGACCGGCGCCGCGATTTCACCGCGATCGTCGCCGGTAACGACCTGCTCGCGCTCGGCTGCTACGACGCGCTCGAGCAGCACGGGCTGCGTTGCGCCGATGACGTGTCGGTTGTCGGCTACAACGACATGCCGTTCGTCGACCGCTTCCGGCCGCCGTTGACGACGATTCGAATCCCGCACTACGAGCTCGGCGCCGCGTCGGCGCAGCTGATGTTCGAACAGCTCCAGGGCGTTGAGGTGGCCCCGCGCCAACTGTTGCTGGCGCCCGAGCTCGTGATCCGCGCCTCGACCGCTCCGGCGTAGGTGAGCGGGCGGCTGGGCGCCGCCCCGCAAACAGTCGCAAACACGTCTTCCCTTGACACCTCACGGTCCCGACGATAACGTCGGGCACGGTTGCAGCAAACGTTTGCAGTCCGCCAGCCGGCAAGGGGACCGGGACTCTAGGAGACTGACTGCATGCAGGATGAAAAGCTGAACGACAAGCGGCTCGGCTGGGTCGGCACCGGTCGGATGGGCCTGGCGCTCGCGACCCGGCTGCTCGACATCGGCTGCGACGTCGCGGTGTACAACCGCACCCGGGCCAAGGCCGAGCCGCTCGCCGAGCTCGGCGCCACGATTGTCGACCGGCCGGCGGAGCTGGGGGACCGCGACATCGTGTTCACGATCGTCGCCGGGCCGGCCGACTTCGAGCAGGTCGTCGCCGGGCCCGACGGGCTCCTGTCGGGATCGGGGCCGGCGCCGTCCGTCGTCGTCGACTCGACGACCGTCTCAGCGCAGGCGTCCGCGGAGGTCCGGGCCGAGGCCGAGAAGCGCGGCACCGCGCTGCTGGCGGCGCCCGTCAGCGGCAACCCGAAGGTCGTGAAGGCCGGCCTGCTGACGATGGTCACGTCCGGACCGGTGGACGCTCATCGCGCGGCGCTGCCCTACCTCGAGATCATGGCCGCCGGCGGCGTCACCTACGTCGGCGACGGCGAGCGCGCGCGCCTGGTCAAGGTGTGTCACAACTTGATGCTCGGGGTGGTGGCGCAGACGCTCGCCGAGATCCTGGTGCTGGCCGAGAAGGGCGGCGTGTCGCGCGCCGACATGATGGAGTTCATGAACGACAGCGTGCTCGGATCGACCTTCACCCGCTACAAGACTCCGGCGTACGTCAACCTCGACTTCACGCCGACGTTCACTCCCGCGCTGCTGCTCAAGGACTTCGACCTCGGACACGAGGCGGCGCGCGAGCTCGGCGTTCCGATGCCGGTCGCCGCGGCTGCGCAGCAGGTGGTCCAGGCGCTGATCGGGAACGGGTACACCGACGTCGACTTCGCCGCGCTGATCGAGCTCCAGGCGAAGGCGTCCGGGCTCGCGCTCCAGGCGGACAGCGCGCCGGTGTCCGATGGTCTGGGGCGGGCGGCGTGACCTCCGGGCCGGCCGGCACGGCGGTCGACGCCGAGGCGCCGGCGGCCTACCTCGACCGCTACGGCGTGATGCTTCTGATCAGGGCTGTTCGAGACCGAGATGCAGCGGCTGTTCCTGAAGGGCGAGGTTCACGGCACGACGCATCTCTCGGCCTCGGCTCGGTTGCGAGGACGAACCGCGTGCTCGCCGTCGAGGAGGGTCCCCGGACCGGCGGGTGGGCCTCAGGCCTGCTCGGACAGGTCGCCGAGCACGGCCTGCACGACCTCGACGATGCCTGGCTGCTCGCGACCGACGAGCTGCCGATTCCCTACAGCCCGACGCTCGAGGACGCATTCATCCCTGGCGCCGGCGCGATCGCCGGCGCCGTCCGCGAGCGTGCCGGGATCGCGGTGGGCGGGTGAGCGAGCCGTGCCTGAGGTCGTGATGCCGCGGTTGTCGGACTCGATGGAGGAGGGCACGATCGTCCGCTGGCTGAAAAACGACGGCGAGCAGGTGTCCCGGGGCGAACAGCTCGCCGAGGTCGAGACCGACAAGGCGACGGTCACGTTCGATGCCGACGCCGACGGAATCTTGAGGATTCTCATGGGGGAGGGAGAGACGGTCGCGGTCGGCGGGCTGATCGCACGCATCGGCGAGCGATCCGAGCCGACCGCGACCGCGTCAGCCGAGGCCGACGGCGGCGCGGGCCGGATCCGGGCCTCGCCGCTCGCCCGGCGCATCGCACGTGAATCCCGGATCGACCTGAGCGTGGTCGCCGGATCTGGCCCTGCGGGCCGAATCGTCAAGGGCGACCTCGAGGCCGTCTCGAAGCCGGAGCCCGGGGGGGTCCCGGTCGCCCGCGGCGCCAAGGGCGCCGTCACGCGACTCGAGCCCTCGCGAACCCAGGCCCAGATCGCTCAGCGGACGGCGGAGTCGAAGGCGACGATCCCGGACTTCACGCTGTACGCCGAGGTCGACATGGAGCAGGCGGTCGAGCTGCGCGGGCAGCTGCGCGGGGCGGGGCGGGGCGGCGACGCGGTCCCGTCCTACAACGACATGGTGGTCAGGGCGTGCGGCCTGGCGTTGCGTGAGCACCCGCGCGCCAACGCCGCATACCGCGACGGCGGATTCGAGCTGTACGAGCGCGTCAACGTCGGGATCGCGGTCGCCGCGCAGGACGGCCTGAACGTCCCGACCGTGTTCGACGCCGACCGCAAGTCGCTGCTCGAGATCGCCCGCGAGGCGCGCACGCTCGCCGAGCGGGTCCGCTCGCGCCAAATCACGCCGGCCGAGCTCTCGGGGGCGACGTTCACCGTGTCGAACCTCGGGATGTACGGCGTCGCCAGCTTCGCCGCGATCATCAACCCGCCGCAGGCGGCGATCCTCGCGGTCGGGGAGCTGCGCGAGGTTCCGGTCCTCCGCGACCGGCAGGTGGTCCCCGGCCCGCGCATGAGCATCGTGCTCACGTGCGATCACCGGATCCTCTACGGCGCGCCCGCGGCCGAGTTCCTCGCTCGTGTGCGGCAGCTGCTCGAGCAGCCCGTCAACCTTCTGGTGTAGCCGCGGGCACCCACGGGCCGTGCCAGCCGCCGTAGCCGGCGACGAGCTCGCGGCCCTCGTCCGGCCCCCATGAACCCTGCGCGTAGGGGTGGACCGGCGGCGGTGAGTCGAGCAGCGGCTGGACGATCCGCCAGCTCTCCTCGACGTTGTCCTGCCGCGTGAAGTGGGTGGCGTCCCCGCACAGCGCCGCGTGCAGCAGCACCTCGTACGGCGTCGCGCCCTCACCGCCCTCCTGCCAGAACTCCATGTCGAGCTCGATCTCGTTCACCCCCGGCTTGTCGGCGCGCTGGGCGTCGAGAGTCATGCGGATCCCGGTCGAGGGATCGATCTTGAACACGATCTGGTTCGGCTGCGGGCGGCGGTGGCCCGGGCTGAGGAAGTGCATGCGCGGCGGATGCTTGAACAGCAGCCGCAGCTCGGTCTGCCGGACGGCCAGGTGCTTGCCCGTGCGCAGGAAGAACGGCACGCCGGCCCACCGCCAGTTGTCGATCTCGAGGCGCAGCGCGGCGTACGTCTCGGTCGTCGAGTCCGGCGCGACCCCGCCGGTGTCGAGGTAGCCGTCGTACTGGCCCCGCACATAGTGGGAGGAGTCGGCGTCGGCCATCGCGCGGAACACCGCCAGCTTGGCGTCCTTGAGTGTGTCGGGATCGCCGCCCGCCGGGGCCTCCATCGCCGCGGTGGCGAGCAGCTGCAACAGATGGTTGACGACGACGTCCCGCAGCGCCCCCACGGGATCGTAGAAACGGCCGCGATCCTCGACCCCGAAGTCCTCCGCCATCGTGATCTGCACGCACGCGAGGTAGTTGCGATTCCACACCGGCTCGAGCATCGTGTTCGCGAACCGCAGGTAGAGGATCTCCTCGAGCCCCATCTTCCCGAGGAAGTGGTCGATCCGGTACAGCTGCGACTCATCGACGTAACGATGCAGCTCGGCGGCGAGGTCGCGGGCCGACCGGAGGTCATGCCCGAACGGCTTCTCGACGACCACGCGCCTCCCGTCCGAGACCAGCTTCGCCGACGCGAGTCCGGCGACGACCTTGCCGAACAGCGACGGCGGAATCTCCAGGTAGAACGTCGGGTTGTCGAGACCGTCGAGCGCCTGCGCCACCTTCGGATACGTCCGCTCGTCGTCGAAATTGCCGCGGACATAGCTGAGCCTCCCGGCGAAGCGGTCGAACACGTTCTCGTCGATCGTCTCGCCGGACTGCTCGATCGACTCGCGAGCGCGGTCGCGCAGCCCTGATTCGCTCATGTCGTCCGCTGCCACACCGATCACCGGCACACCCAGCAGCTCGCGCCGCTCGAGCCGGTACAGCGAGCGGAACGTCTGCTTCCTGGCCAGGTCGCCGGTGATCCCGAACACGACCAGGGCATCCGCCTCGCGACCGCTCATCGCTTCGACCGCGCCCGGTTGGACTTGCCCCGCCGGCGGAGCTTCTTCGCGAGCGCCACGTCCTCGGCGGCGGGGGCTCCGTGATCCCGCCCGGTCTCGAGCACGCACGGGAGCCGCTCGAACCGCGGCTCGGACAGGAACACCGCGCAGCCCTTCTCGCCGAGCTCGCCCTCGCCCATGATCGCGTGCCGGTCGCGGTTGGAGCCGAGCGTGCTCTCAGAGTCGTTCGCGTGCAACGACCCGAGCCGCTCGAGCCCGACGTCGCGGTCGAAGTCGTCGAGGATCTCGCCCAGAGACTTGGGCGTGCGGACGTCGTACCCCGACGCGAGCAGGTGGCACGAGTCGAGGCACACCCCGAGGCGCTCGCCCCCGCCCGCGGCGTCGAGCAGCTCGGCGAGCTCCTCGAACGATCGGCCGAGGGTCCCGCCGGCACCCGCCGTGTCCTCGAGGTACAGCGGGCAGCTGTCGGTCTCGTCCAGAGCCTGCTTGATGACCTTGCCGGCGCGGCCGATCGCCTTGCCGACGTCGCCCTGCTTGGCGGATCCCGGATGCAGGACCACGCCAACCGCCCCGATGCCTTCCCCAACGCGCAGCGACTGGATCAGCGAGGTCAGCGACTTCTTGCGCATCTCGCGGTCCTCGGTGGCGCAGTTGAGCAGATACACGGCGTGGATCAGCACCGCGTCGATCGGGCTCGCCGAGATCGCGTCTCGGAACTCCGCGAAGTCCTCGTCGGTGTAGGCGGTCGGCCGCCACATGCGGGGCGACTGGTTGAAGATCTGGACCGCGTCGCAGCCCCGCTCGACGCCGCGGTCCACCGCGCGCGACAGCCCGCCCGCATTCGACACGTGCGCGCCGATTAGCATGAGATTCTGTAAGTCATGCGCGTTCGTTTTGCTCCATCCCCGACCGGGGCGTTGCACATCGGCGGTGCCCGGACGGCCTTGTACAACTGGCTGCTCGCCCGCGGCCCAGGAGCGGCCGGGACACTCGTGCTGCGGATCGAAGATACCGATCGCGAGCGATCGACCGCTGAGAACGTCGAGCAGATCCTCGACGCGTTGAGCTGGCTGAACCTCGACTGGGACGAAGGACCGGTCTTCCAATCCGAGCGGTCCGAGCGCCACCGCGACGTGCTCGCGCAGATCCTCGCCTCGGGGCACGCCTACCACTCGACCGCGACTGCCGACGACGTCCAGGCCTACAAGCAGCGCCACGGCTTCGAGCGTGGCTTCCGCGGCCAGGAGGAAGCCTCCGGGGCGGTGCGGCTGCATGTACCCGACGAGGGCGAGACGATCCTCGACGACGTGATCCGCGGCCAGGTCCGGTTCGCCAACGCGAGCATCGACGATCCGGTGATCGCGCGCGCCGACGAGTCGGTGCTGTACGTGTTCGCGAACCTGGTCGACGACCTCGACGCCGGCATCACCGATGTCGTCCGCGGTGAGGACCACATCTCCAACACGCCCAAGCAGCTGCTCCTGCTCGACGCGCTCGGGACGCCGCCGCCTCGCTACGCGCACCTGCCGCTGCTGCACGGTCCCGACGGGCGAAAGCTGTCTAAGCGCCACGGCGCGGCCTCCGTCCAGGAGCTGCGGGCGGCCGGCTACCTGCCGGAGGCGGTCGACAACTACATCGCGCTGCTCGGCGCCGGGTTCGCCGCCGACGAGGAGTTCTTCACGCTCGACGAACTCGCCGCGCGCTTCCGTCTCGAGCGCGTGTCGAAGAACCCGGCGGTGTTCGACGAGCGCAAGCTTCGCCACCTCGACGGGCGATGGATCCGCGAGCTCGGCACCGACGAGCTGACCGCGCGGCTCGAGCAGTTCACCGGCCGCAGCGGCCTCCGGGACGCGGTCGCGATCTCCGAGGAGAAGATCCAGACGCTGGCCGACTTCTGGCCGCTGGTCGGATTCCTGTTCGACGGGCCCGCCGACGATCCCGCCGCGTTCGAGAAGGTCATCGCGCGCGACGGGGGCGTGGAATGCCTGAAGGCGGCGCGCGAGGCGCTGGCTCGCGCGGAGCCGTTCACGGTCGAGAATGTCGAAGCCGCGCTGCGCGAGGTGGTGCAGGACAAGGGCGTGAAACCTGCGAAGGTGTTTCAGCCGGTCCGGGTCGCGATCGCCGGCACGACGGTGTCGCCCGGGATCTTCGAGAGCGTCGCTTTGCTCGGGAAAGAGGAAACTCTTGCCCGGATCGACGCGGCGCTGGACCACGCGGAATGACGACGGCACTAAACGAACGTCGTACTCCTGCCGATAACGCGGGCTGAGGCGTCCTTAACTGCCGTGGAGCCTCCACTTTTCCCAGAGCCCCCGAGAAGGACGGACCCGACCATCGTGGCCACGTTAGCCGCAGTCAAGAATTCAACCGATCCATACGCCTCGCGCGAGCGCCATCACAACGAGGGCCACGGGCGCAGGCTGACCGCCGCCTTCGAGGCGCTGGAAGCCTTCCCGATGCTCGCCGAGTCGCGCAACCGGGTCCTGCGCCTGTTCGAGAGCGGCGAGCCCTCGACCGCCGACGTCGTCGCCGCCGTAGAGGGGGACGTGGCGCTGGCCGTCACCGTGCTGCGCCTGGCCAACCGCGTCGACGGCAAGATGCACGGCCGCGTCGAGAGCGCGGTCAAGGGCGTCGAGGTCCTGTCGCCCCGGACCGTCCATTCGATCGCGAGCAAGGCGCGGACGTTCGACTTCTTCGAGCGCACCGCGGTGTGGCAGGGCGTACCCGAGCGCTTCCGGCTCCACGCGGTCGCGACCCAGCGCGCCGCCGACCGGCTCGCCCGCGAGCTCGGCTACGAGGCTCGCGATCGGCTCGTGGTCACTTCGCTGCTGCACGACATCGGCAAGCTCGTGCTGGTCCACGCCTACCCCGGCTACCCGCGCCAGGTCCACGCCGAGGCGCGCACCCCCGAGGAACGCATCCAGTCCGAGCGGCGCGAGCTCGGCGTCGACCACGCCCTGGTCGGCGGAGTGCTCGCCCGCCGGTGGGGGTTGCCGAAGTCGATCGCCAGCGTGATCGAGCGCCACCACGCCGAGGACACCGACGGCGAGGCCGCCGTGGTGCGCCTGGCCGACATGCTCGCCCACTACACGCTCGGGGGATCGGTGTCGCCGTCCGAGCTGCTGAACGTCGCGCGCCTTGTCGGGATCGCGCCGAGCGAGCTCCGGACCGTCATGTACGACCTGCCGCTGCCGAGCTCCGGCGGTCGCCGCCGTCAGATCGATCCGTGCCCGATGTCGACTCGCGAGGTCGAGGTGCTGCGCCGGCTCGCTCGCGGAATGGTCTACAAGCAGATCGCGTCCGAACTGGGCCTGTCGACGAGCACGGTGCGTACCCACCTGCACAACGTGTACGGCAAGCTCGGCGCTATGGACCGGGCTCAGGCGGTCCTGATCGCGACCGAACGCGGCTGGATCTGATCACCCGAGCGTCAGCGTCCGGACTCCCTCGAAGGTCCCGCGGCACGGTCGTTCCTGACAAGATCGGCGGCGCCGATGATCTCGATCACGACGAAATCGCCGTACGCGCTCAGCGCGCTGGTTGAGCTGCGTCACCAGGGCGATCGCGGCCCGGTCCCGATCGCGGAGCTCGCGCGGCGCCGGGATATCCCGGTTCAGTTCCTCGAGCAGCTGTTCGCGACGCTACGGCGAGCCGGCGTGCTGCGCTCCCAGCGCGGCGTCAAGGGCGGATACTCGTTCGCGCGCCCGGCCGGCGAGATCACCGTGCTCGAGCTCGTGGAGCTGCTCGACGGCCCGGTCGGGAGCGGCGCCAACGGCGTGTTCGCGGACGCGGCCGAGGCGGCGCGCTCGGTGCTTCGCCGGTCGACTGTGGCCGACGTCGCCGACGCGGAGTCGCGCGCCGTCGGCGCGGCGATGTACCAGATCTGACGGCATCAGCCGCGAGGCCGTCGTAGGGTGTGGCCCAATCAATGGGCCAAATCCCGACCAACATTGCGGCGCACGTCGGGCGCACCCCGATGGTGGAGCTCGCGCGGATGCTTGCGGGCTCCCACGCCCGGCTGTTCGCGAAGCTCGAGGCGTTCAACCCGGGGGCGAGCGTCAAGGACAGGATCGGGGTGTCGATGATCGAGGCCGCGGAACGGGAGGGGATCATCGAGCCCGGGAGAACGACGATCGTCGAGGCGACGAGCGGCAACACCGGGATCGCGCTCGCGTTCGTGTGCGCGGCCAAGGGCTACGACCTCGTGCTGACGATGCCGCAAGGGATGAGCCGGGAGCGCGAGGGCCTGCTGCGGCTCTACGGGGCTCGCGTCGAGATCACCGAGTCGCTCGGCGGGATGAACGAGGCCGTCGACGCGGCGCGCGCGATGGCGTGCAGCGGCGACGTGTTCCTGCCCGACCAGTTCTCCAATCCCGCGAACCCCGAGGTCCACCGGCTGACGACCGGACCGGAGATCTGGGGTGCGCTCGACGGCGCGGTCGACGTGTTCGTCGCCGGCGTCGGGACCGGCGGGACGATCACCGGCGCCGGCGAGGTGCTCAAGTCACGCAACCCGGGGTGCCGCGTGATCGCGGTCGAGCCGAGCGCGTCGGCCGTGCTTTCGGGCGGACGCCCCGGCCCGCACAAGATCCAGGGCATCGGCGCCGGGTTCGTCCCGACCGTGCTGAACCGCGACGTCCTCGACGAGGTGATCCGGGTCGACGACGAGGATGCGATCGAGACGGCTCGCGAGCTTGCCCACCGCGAGGGAGTGCTGGCGGGGATCTCGGGCGGGGCGGCGGTATGGGCGGCGATCGAGGTCGCGCGCCGGCCCGAGTTGCGCGGGGCACGGATCGTCACGATCCTGCCGGACTCGGGCGAGCGGTACGTGTCGACCCCGTTCTTCGCGCCGTAGCGCTAGACGGGGGCAAATCCGAGCTAGCAGCTAGGCTTTCCGGGATGCTCGGGTTCGGGATCTTCGGCCGCGTGGCCGCCGAGGTACGACGGGACATCGCCGCCGCGCGTATCCGCGATCCGGCGGCGCGCGACGTCGGTCGGCTCGAGATCCTCGCCACCTGGCCAGGGGTCCACGCGCTGCTCGCGCATCGGGCCGCGCACGCGCTCCACGATGCGGGCGTGCCGCTGCTGCCGCGGGTCATCGCGTACGTGTCGCGGACGATCACCGGGATCGAGATCCATCCGGCGGCCAAGATCGGCCGGGGCTTCTTCATCGACCATGGCATGGGCGTGGTGATCGGCGAGACGGCCGAGCTCGGCGACGACATCACGCTGTATCAGGGGGTCACGCTGGGCGGCACGGGCTTCGCCACCGGCAAGCGGCACCCCACCGTGCAGGACAACGTCACGATCGGCTCGGGCGCGAAGCTGCTCGGTCCGATCACCGTCGGCCACGGCTCGAAGATCGGGGCGAACAGCGTCGTCATCCACGACGTGCCCGCGAACTCGACCGTCGTCGGGAACCCCGGCCATCCGGTGCGGATCGAGGGGCGCCGGCCCGAGGGTCCCGACGCGGACTGGGTCCATCTTCCAGACCCGATCGCGGATGCGATCAAGAGCCTGGCAACCAGGATCTCGGCGCTCGAGCGGGAAGACGGGGGTGTCGAGGTGGCCGGCAGCGGCGACGAGAACGGGGCCGAGCGCGGCGAGCAGGTCGATCGCTCGGTCGGGCCGAACCCGGCCGGGGGGTAGCGGTCTGCTAGAGCCCGGTGCGGCGCGGCTCGGTCGGTGCGGGGGGCGAGGATGGCGCCGGCGCCTCCTCGTCGGGGATGTTCACGCGTGAGCTCACGAGGTAGAGCGGCCGGCCCTTGACCTCGTCGTAGATCCGCCCTACGTACTCGCCGATGATCCCGATCGCGATCAGCTGGATCCCGCCCAGCAGCAGGACCGCGATCGTGAGCGAGCTGAACCCGGGAAGGTACGAGCCGAGGATCCGGAGCACGATCACGACCGGGATCGCGATGAACGCGAGCGTCGAGATCACGAAGCCGAGCAGCGTCGCGAGCTGGAGCGGGCGGTGCGAGAACGACGAGATCGCGTCGAGCGAGAACCGCAGCATCTTCGGGATCGTGTATTTCGTCTTGCCGGCGAAACGGCGGTCACGGCTGTACGGGACCGCCGCCTGGCGGTAGCCGACCCACACGGTCATGCCGCGCAGGAACCGGTTTCGCTCGCGCATCGAGAGCAGCGCGTCGAGCGCGCGGCGGTCGAGCAGCCTGAAATCGCCCGAGTTGTGTTGGAGCTCGACCTGCGCGAGCCGGTCGAACAGCGAATAGAACCAGCGTGCGGTCGCCAGCTTGAACCGCGACTCGCCCTCGCGCTGCTCGCGCACGGCGTAGACGACGTCGCAGCCGGCCCGCCAGTCGTCGAGCATCCGCGGGATCAGCTCGGGCGGATCCTGGAGGTCGGCGTCGAGCATCACGACCGCGTCGCCACGAGCGTGGTCGAGGCCCGCGGTCAGCGCGGTCTGATGGCCGAAGTTGCGCGATAGCTGAACGACGCGGACGCGAGGATCGCTGGAGGCGAGCTTGTGGAGCTCGGCGTCGGATCGGTCGGTGGAGCCGTCGTCGACGAGGACGATCTCGAACTGGAGCCCGTCGAGCGCGGTGCAGACGCGCGCGTAGAACTCCTCGATCGTCGCCTCCTCGTTGTACACGGGCGCGACCACGCTGAGCAGCTTCAGCGATCTACCGCCGTCCTCCGGGGGTCCGGTGGGGTCGCTCAGGCCGGGTTGATGGAGCGAGGTCATGATCGCCTCACAATCCCGGCACCGAACTGGCGTGGTGGATGTAGCCGAGCAGCTCGAAGCACCCGATCACGACCGTGAGCAGGATCGACGCCCGCCACAGACGCCGGTCCCGCCCGAGCGCCGCCAGCGGCATCAGCCACGCCACGTACCACGGCGCGAGCGACGCGGCGCTGACCAGCAGCGCGATCGCCGCCCAGCCGGCCGCCACGATCCAATCGAGCTGGCCGCGCCACACACGGCAGAGCAGCCAGCACAGCACCGCTGCGAACAACGCGCCCAGGGCCAGCGCGGTCGGTAGGCCGAGCGCGCCCAGGCCGAGATGAGTCCCGATGAATCCGGGGATGCTCTGCCCGTTGCCCTTGCTCTGGGCCGTCTCGATCGTTGCCGGGAGATGGAGCGGCCCGGTTCCGAACATCACGAGCGCGAACACCGCCACCAGCGCGGCGGCAACACCGGCTCCGATCAACAGGTCGTGGCGCCGCCCGCGCGACAGGCGTCCCCGGGCATCCGCGAGCGCGAACGGCAGCAACATGCCGGCGGTCACCTTGATCGCGGCGCCGAGCACGATCGAGCCCGCGCCGAGGCGGTCGCGGCGCTGCAGGATCAGAACTATGCCGGCGACCATCGGCGCCAGCATCAGGAGGTCGTTGTGTCCTCCGCCAACGCCGTAGAGGACGATCAGCGGGTTGAGACCGACGAGCGCGGCGGCCTTGACGGGATCGACGCCGCGCAGGCGCGCCCCATTCCACACCAGCGCAACGATCGCGAGGCTCGAGGCGGCGGCGATCGCCTTGTAGGCGAGCACGCTAGCGGGGATCGACAGCGGCGCCAGCATGTAGCTGAGCGCGGTGAACAGCGGCCCGTAGACCGTCGGCGTGTTGTACCACTTCGACCCGATGTAGTTGTAGAGGGCGTCGCCGGCGAGCGCGTGGGGCCCGGCCAGGTAGGGGTTGGCGCCGTACAGCGCGCCCATCCGCCCGTAGAACTGGTAGCTGAACACGTCGGTCGAGGCCAGCGGCGGGGCAAGCAGGATCAGCGCGTTGAGCGCCGCGATACAGCCGAGCACGAGCACCGGGGACAGCCGGCGTGCCGCCCCGACGGTCACCACGTAGGACACGAACATCAGCGCGACGGTCACGGTCAGACCGGCGTTCCCGAGGTTGATGCCGGCGGCGCCGAACGAACCCGCGAGCCCGACCGTCCTGATTCCCGCCCACAGCGTCTGCGGCAGCAGCCTGTCGGTGCTCGCCGCCGAGATCGACAGGAGCAGGCCGGTCGACAGCATCCCCGCGAGGCCGAGCAGCCCGATTCGCGATGGCCGAGTACTTGTTCGGGCCTCGAGCGCCGGCGCTCTCAGTTCGAACGCGCCGCTCTGCGTGGCGCCGAGCGGCGGACTATTAACGCTCATCGCATGTAGCTTGACCGACGTGCAGTCGGCAGGCGTTTGGCCATTATTGACATTACGTTAGGGAACTTGCGCTCACAATGTTCACGGATCGGGCGCTTCGATGACGCGCGCCCGCGACGTGGTGATCCTGTCCGGCGACCCGGCCCGTCAATCACCGCGGCCGCCGTGTCGGCGCAGGAACGGCACGGCCCACATGGCCTCGAGGGCGATCCGTGCCGACATCTTGCTCGAGCCCGCGCTGCGGTCCCGGAAAACGATCGGGATCTCGGTGACCCGGAAGCCGGCCAGTAGCGCTCGGTAGGTGACCTCAATCTGGAAAACGTATCCCTCGGCGCGGATCGTCTCGAGCTGGATGGCGTCGAGCACGCGCCGGCGAATGCATTTGAAACCCCCGGTGAGGTCCCTGACCGGGACGCCGAGGATCGTTCGCGCGTAGGCGCAGCCGCCGCGGCTGATCAGCCGCCGAACCAGTCCCCAGTTCTCGACGCCGCCGCCGGCGACGTACCGGGACCCGAGGACGAGGTCGGCGTTCTCGGCGGCGCCGAGCAGCTGCCCGAGGTAGCGGGGATCGTGGGAGAAGTCCGCATCCATCTCGATGACGAACTCCGCGTCGCCGCTGAGCGCCCTCGCGAAGCCGGCCACGTAGGCGTGCCCGAGGCCCATCTTCGCGGGGCGATGGAGGACTTCGACCCGCGGATTCGCCTCGGCGAGGCGGTCCGCGATCGCGCCCGTTCCGTCGGGGGAGTTGTCGTCGACGATCAGGATCCGATGGCGGTCCGGGACCGCGCGCTCGAGCTCGGCGGCGGCGGCGGCGACGATGCCCTCGATGTTCGCCGCCTCGTTGTAAGTGGGGATCACGACCCAGACCGGTGCCTGCATCGCCGGGAGCGTAGTGGGACGAGCGGCAGGCCGATCCGACGGCGCCCGCCGGGGCGCGCGTTCATGGACGAGATCGTGCGACGCGTGCGCGCCGAACTCGGACCCGCCATCATGGGCGGTGGGGCAAGATCGATGGAACGAGGCGCCGGATTACGCAACCCACCGGGCGAACCCGGAATCCTTCACTTCAAGACGCTCGACCCGAGCGCCGCTGGAGCGCGGCGCCGCACCACCGTCGCCGCCGCGCGCTCGCGCTGCTGTCGATGCTCGCGGTCGCGATCCTCGTGATCGTCGCGATCGTCGTCCTCTCGGGCGGCGCCGCCGCGACGCCGCGGACGGCCGATCACGCCCGATCCGAGTTCCTGGCGCCGATCGATGCTCTGGCCCACGACGGCGCCGCGTCGCTGACCGGGCGGGAGGCGAGGCTCCAGAACGCCGCGATCAACCGGACCCTGGCCTACACGCCGTGGGTTCGCATCGCCGGCGCGCAGCACCGCGAGATCGCGTTGACGTTCGACGACGGCCCGGGCCCCTACACCCCGCAGATCCTCGCGGTCCTCCAGCGCGCGCACGTCCCCGCGACGTTCTTCGAGGTTGGGATCCTGGAGCGGTACTTCCACGCCTCGACGACCGCGATAGCCGCCGACGGCGATGCGATCGGCGATCACACCGAGGTACACGCGGCGATGTCGGAGCTGTCGGCCGGCGATCAGCAGTCCCAGCTGCTCGGGCAGGCGCGCGCAATCGAACGCTACGGGGCCCGCTTCCCTCGCCTGTTCCGGCCGCCCTACGGACTGTGGAACTCGAAGACCCTGGCCCTCCTGCACAAGTACCGGATGCTGATGGTGCTGTGGACCGTCGACACCAGCGACTACCGCCGCCCCGGCGTGAAGGCGATCGTCAGCTCCGCGGTCGGCGGAGCGAAGCCCGGCGCGATCATCCTGCTCCACGACGCCGGCGGAGACCGCTCCGAGACGGTCGCAGCCCTGCCGCAGATCATCGCGGCGCTGCGCAGCCGCCACTACGTGTTGGTCACGGTGCCGGAGTTGCTCGCGGACAATCCGGCGCCACGGGTCCAGAACATCGCGGCCGTGATCGGGTCGGGAGGGTAGGGGCGCCCGGCGGCGGGTTGGATTGCCGTCCCGTTCCGAGACGCCGGAGCGGTCAGCGGCGCCGGCGGTCAGCGCCGCACGTACGCGACGCGATTCCAGCTCGGCTCGGGTGCGAGCTGGATCGGCTCGCCGTCTCGTTCGGGCTGGATGTAGATGAACGCGTGCGAATCGGAGTCGAACCTGACGTCGAGCTCGCCTTCCTTGACGCGCTGGTCGAGCCAGGCCCCCCGGAAGATCAGCCGGCGCAGCCAGTGGACCAGCGAGCGATCGGAGGGGCCCACGAGGTCGGGCCAGCAATCGTTCACGTGCTCGCCGAGCGCCGAGGCCGGCTCGGTCACCTCACCGTTGACGACGAGGTTGATCAGATCCTCGCCCTCGTCCTCGTCGACCGAGCCACCGATGAAGCCGAGCTTCCTGGCTGCCTGCTCGCAGCGCTCGCGGAAATCGCGTTCGTTGAACGTGAACCGGAGCTCGCCGTATTCGAGGACGAAGTCCTCCCCCGAGCTGTAATTCCCGCGCTGGTACATGAGCCGTCGGCATCATATGGCGGATTCCTCCGCGCCTGCAGCGCCTGAAAGGGACGTTGCAGGAGCTGATGGGCTGTACCCTTTCGCCGCGATGATGCCGGTGTCGCGATGACCGATGGGGGTGAAAGCATCGATACGGGACTGGCGCGCCTGCGACACGCTGCGACCGCAGACCGACCGTGAAGATCAACGGCGAACGTGAAACCGTGGAGCACACACGCAAATTCCCGCACGAGCCTGAATCGGTCCCCGCGGCCCGGCGGTTCGCGACGGGCGTCCTGCGCGGGGTCGCCCCGGACACGCTCGAGGCGATCGAGCTGATGGTCTCCGAGCTCGCGACCAACTGCATCCGCCACACCGACAGCGGGTTCGAGCTCACGATCATGCGCGCGGACGGGGACATCCGGGTCGAAGCGACCGACGGGGCAGGTGGGACGCCGGAGATGCGCTCCCCCGAGCCGACCGACCCGAGCGGTCGCGGCTTGAAGATCATCGACATGCTGTCGGCCGAGTGGGGGGTCGAGCAGCGCAGTGCCAGGGGCAAGACCGTGTGGTTCACGGTGCCAGACACGGCGCCGGCCTCGGCTTGGCAGGCCTCGCGGGCGTGGCCCAGCCGGAATTGATCGAAAACCAGGGGTGAACTTCGAGGCGCCCGACGCTCTTTGGAGGCATGGATCACCACGCCGCCACGATCCTCGTCGTCGAAGACCATCGCCCCACCCGGATGTTCCTCGCGGACAACCTCTCGGCGGACGGCTTCGACGTGCTCGAAGCCGAAAGCGTGTCGGAGGCACGGCACCTGCTCGAGAGCTCGTTTCCGGACCTCGCGATCGTCGACCTCGGCCTGCCCGACGGCGACGGCCTCGACCTGCTCGTGGAGGTTCGCGACGCCGATCGCATCGCCGGCCGCCTGGATCCGGACCTGCCGCTGCTCGTGCTGTCCGGACGCGTCAGCGAGCTCGACAGGCTCCGCGGCTTCGATCGAGGTTGCGACGACTACCTGATCAAGCCGTTCTCGTACTTCGAGCTGAGCGCGCGGGTCAAGGCCCTGTTGAGGCGAACGCAGCGCCGGCCGGGCACGGCGCGCCTGCGGATCGGTTCGCTCGAGCTCGACTCGCTGAGCCGCCAGGTGTGGCTGCGCGGCGAACCGGTGGCGCTGTCCAAGAAGGAGTACGCGCTGCTCCGCGCGCTCGCGGCGGAGCCGACCAGGGTCTTCACGCGCGAGGAGCTGTTGCGGGGCGTCTGGGGCTTCAGGGCCATGGGAGCGACCCGGACCCTCGACTCGCACGCGTTCCGGCTGCGGCAGAAGCTGAACCGAGCCGGAGACCGGTTCGTGGTCAACGTGTGGGGCGTCGGCTACCGCCTCCTGGACGGGAGCATCGACGGGTGATCGCGGTCGAGCTCGGCGGCTGGCTCGCGGCCAGCGCCGCCGGACTCGCGGCCGCCGGGGCGAGGCGGGCGTCAGCGTCGCGGATGGAGACGGTGGCCCGGGCGTGCCACGAGCTGCGCGGCCCGCTGACCGCCGCGAGGCTCGGGCTCGAGCTCGGGGCGCGGACCGGAGAGCTGCTGCCGGCGCGGCTGCGGGCGATCGACCTGGAGCTCGGGCGCGCCGTGCTCGCGCTCGACGACCTCGAGACCGCACGGATGGGCGGGATCGGCTCGTGGCGGCCGCCCGAGGCCGTCGACCTTTCCCAGCTCGTGTGCGACTCCGTCGAGGCCTGGCACCCGAGCGCGGCGGCGCGGGGCGTCGAGCTGCGGGCGCCACGGTCGGGCAGCTCGCCGGTCGTGTGGGGAGATCGCCTTCGCCTGGCCCAGGCCACGGGCAACCTGATCGCGAACGCGATCGAGCACGGGGGAGGAGTGGTCGAGGTGTGTGGGCGCCTGGTCGACGTGCGTGGATCCGGTGGCCGGCGGCACGCGCGGATCGAGGTGACGGACACCGGCCCCGGCCTGCCGTCGAGCGTCGCCGAGCTGGCCCGCCAGGCTCAGCGGGGGCGCGGCCGGCGGGGGCGCGGGCTGGCGATCGCGAGCGCGATTGCCGCCGACCACGGAGGACGGCTGTCGGCGGCTCCCTCGGTGCGCGGGGCGCGTCTCGTGCTGGAGTTGCCGGCGGTCGCACCGCGGGCGGGCGGATCCGGCGGAGCTGACGACTCGCCGATGTCGCCGGCATAGACGGCGCCCCGGACGGAATCACGCGGAAAGTGCACGGCGTCGCCCAGATGCGCGCCTTGCAAGCCCGCGTGCACCGTCACCGGCGTCGAACCCGCCGCTCGTTGGCCATATCTCGCAGGGTTTACGGCGAAATCGACGAACCGGGTGGCCGAGTGGGAGCAGGCGTGGGATTTGAGTTGCATTGTGGGAGGGAGTGGGGTAGAGTGGGGCACGCGCATGGTCATGCATCGCGGAACCCGGGTGGCAGGGCTCCTCCCACCCAGCCATCCGGGTTCAGATTTCGCCCGTCCGCATGAGAACCCTTGATCTTCCGCGGGACCTTCGAACACGCGCTCGACGCGAAGCACCGGCTGACGGTGCCGGCCAAGTTCCGCGCGGCGCTCGCCGCCGGCGTGGTGCTGGCGGCCTCGCCGGAGACCACCGCGTCGGCGCCGCGCTCGATCGCGATCTGGACACCGGAGGCGTACGAGACCTACACGACGGCGGCGCTTCAGGGGTGGAGCCCGCTCTCGCCCGAAGCCCGGGACCTACGGCGCTTCTTCTTCAACTACTCGCATGACACCGAACTCGACTCAGCCAATCGCGTGATGATCCCGCCGATGCTCATGGAGTACGCCGGCCTGGGCAAGGACGTCGTGGTCACCGGCTCGGGCGAGTGCCTCGAGGTGTTCGACCGATCCCGGTACGCCGGCTACAGCGAAGACGTCCTGATCCGCGTCCCCGACATTGCTGCAAGGCTTGGCCACACTCCTTGACATGACCCGGACGCACATCCCGGTCCTCGCCGGGGAGCTGATCGGCCTGCTCGATCCGCATCCCGGGGAGACGGCCGTGGATTGCACGTTCGGCGGCGGAGGTCACGCGCGCCTGATCGCAGACCGGATCGGGCCCGCTGGCACGCTGATCGGGATCGACCGAGATCCCGTCGCCGAGGAGCGGTTCAGCGAGATGGCCGCCGAGCTGCCGTGCCACACGCGCTTCATCCGGGCGGACTTCGTCAGCGCGCTCGGCCGGCTCGACGAGGAGGGTGTGCGCGCGGACCTCGCCTATCTCGACCTCGGCATGTCCTCGATGCAGGTCGACACGTGGGAGCGCGGCTTCTCGTACGCGTACGACGCCCCCCTCGACATGCGGATGGGCCCCGAGCAGGAGCTGACCGCGCGTGAGATCGTCAACGAATGGGACGAGCGCCGGCTCGCGCGGCTGCTGCGCGAGTACGGCGAGGAGCGCTACGCGAGCCGGATCGCCCGGGGAATCGTGCGCGCGCGAGCCCGCGACGAGCTCATCTCGACGCAGCAGCTCGTCGAGGTCATCAAGGCGGCCGTGCCCGTGCCGGCGCAGTTCGCCGGCGGCCACCCCGCGCGCAGGACCTTCCAGGCGCTGCGGATCGCGGTCAACGACGAGCTGCTCCAGCTCGACGAGGCGCTGCCCGTGGTGTGGAGAGTTCTCCGGACCGGTGGCCGGTTCGCGGCGATCTCGTTCCATTCGCTCGAGGACCGCCGCGTGAAGCGCTTCCTCGCCGACCGCGCGCGCGGCTGCGTCTGCCCGCCGGAGCTGCCCATCTGCGTGTGCGGGCACCACCCGGAGGCGGAGCTCCTGACCCGGCGCGCACTCGCGCCGACGCACGGCGAGATCGAAGCCAACCCGAGGTCGAAGTCGGCCCATCTTCGTGGGGCCCGCAAGCTCGAGGGCGACGGCGAGTGAGGCCCCGGGCTCTGACCCAGGCCGCCCGCGGCGCCGCTCCGTCCCGGACCGCCCGGACCGCCCGGACCGCGGCCGCCCCTCGCAAGGCGGTCCCCGCCCGGAACGCCGCGCCCCCTGGCGCGGTGGCCTCCGCCCGGAACGCCGCGCCCCCTGGCGCGGCGGCCTCCGCCCGGGGTGCAGCCCCGGCGAAGCGCGCCACCACCGCGACCGCCGAGCGCCGCGCGTCGAGGTCCCCGCGTGCGGTGCGTCCGCCGCGGCGGATCTCCGGGCCGCTGCGCCAGGGCGACGGCTCGAGCCGGCTGCCCCGCGCGGCTCGGGCGACCGCGTCGGCCGCGGTCGCCGCCGCTGTCGCGCTTCCGCTCCCGATCGGTCCGCAGCCGCGCGAGGAGCGGGCGCCGAAGCCGCGCAGGGTACGCGCGCCGAAGTCGGCCAGCCGTGTCGGAGGCCGCCTCGGCTCGTTCGCGTTGTCGCTGCCCGACCATCGGCTGCTGGACCGGGTCGTCCGCGGGCGGGCGTGGATTCCGCTGCTGGGCGTGCTGCTGGCGGGGATCGTCGCAGCGCAGGTCGAGATCTTGAAGCTGGGGGCGAGCATGGGACGCTCGCTCGAGCAGACCACGGCGCTCACGACCCAGAACGAGCAGCTGCAGGGCAGCGTCGCCGCGCTGTCCGACGATCAGCGAATCGAGCGGATCGCATCGACCATGGGGATGGTGCTGCCGCCTCCCGGAGCCGTCGGTTACATCGTCGCGAAGGGCGGCGGGAGCGTCGGCGGCGCGCTCGCGAACATCCACGCGCCGGACTCGGCGGCGTTCCTCGCGCTCGCGCCTTCGAACGGCGCGCTCGTGACCGGCGCGGGGACGTCGATGCTGCCGACGAGCTCTGGAGTGCTGGTCCAGGCGGGCACACCCGCGAGCGCCACTCCGACGAGCGCCCAGAGCCCTACCGAGACGGTCCCGTCCGCGAGCTCCGCGACCAGCGCCACCACCAGCACGACCACGTCGACCGCGCCGACGACCGCGACCCAGACTCCGCCGGCAGAGCAACCGGCACCGACGACTAGCGACGTGCAGACGGCGGCGCCCGCGACTCCACCGGCGCCGGCGGCCACGCAGCAGACGCCGAGCGGCGGCACGCAGGTGCCACCGACGGGCGCCGCGGCGATCCAGCCAACGAGCTCCGGGGGATAGGGGCGAGTGGGAGTCCTCGACCGCCGCATCGGGATCCTCTTCATCGTCTTCCTGAGCTTTCTGGGGATCGCGCTGGCCCGCGCGACCTATCTTGGCTCGGTCCAGGCCGGATCGCTGGAGCGGGCGGCGGCCACCCAGCAGGTGAGCAGCGTGGTCGTGCCGGCGCCGCGCGGCGCGATCACCGACAGCGGCGGCGCCGAGCTGGCGATCAGCGAGTCCGCGGATGACATCGTCGCCGACCCGTTCCTGGTCAAGAACGCGGTGTCGGCGTCCGCGCAGCTCTCCGCTGTGCTCGGGATGCCCCAGCTGACCGTGCTGAAGCTGCTGACCAAGCCGCATACGGGCTTCGTGTACCTCGCCCATCTGCTTCCGGCCGCGCAGGCGGCCACGATCGCGAAGCTGAACATCGCCGGAATCTCGCTGGTTCCCCAGACGCGCCGGGTCTATCCACGCGGCGACGAGGCCGCGCAGGTGGTCGGCTCCGTGTTCCTGGACGGCGAAGGCGCGAGCGGGATCGAATACCGCTACGACAACGTGCTGCGCGGGACGAACGGCGTCCGCCGGATCGTGAGCGATGCGATCGGCCAGCCGATCTCGATCGACGACGTGCGCGCCACCGTGCCCGGCAAGACGGTCGCGCTGACGATCGATTCCGGGCTCCAGCAGGAGGTCGAGCGCGTGCTGGCCGAGGTCGGGGCCGAGTACTCGCCCAAGGGAGCGACCGCGATCGCGGTCGACCCGAGCACCGGGGCGATCCTGGCGCTCGCGAACTGGCCGGCGGGCGGCGGCGCGAGCTCCGGCGTGCCCGAGGACCAGGCGATCGGGCTCAACTACGAGCCGGGGTCGACGTTCAAGGCGATCACGGTTGCCGGAGCGCTCCAGGACGGAGTGGTTTCGCCGAGCACCCAGTTCGACATCCCGCCGGTCCTCCAGTTCGCCGACAGGCAGATCCATGACGCCGAGAGCCACGGGTACGAGGACCTGACCGTCGCGCAGATCCTCAAGTACTCGAGCAACATCGGCGCCGACCTGATCGGGCAGCGGCTCGGCTCGAAGCGGTTCGACTACTGGGTGCACCGGTTCGGGTTCGGCGAGCCCACCGGCGTCGACCTCCCCGGGGAGCAGAGCGGCATCGTCCTGCACTGGTGGCAGTACTCGGGCTCATCGATGGCCAACCTACCCTTCGGCCAGGGCGAGTCGGTCACGCCGATGCAGATGGTCGCGGCCTACTCGGCGATCGCCAACGGCGGCATCCTCCGCGCGCCGTACGTCGTGCAGTCGACCGGCGGCAAGGCGACGCCGCTGCCGCCGGGACGCCGGATCATCTCGCCGACGACGGCCTCCGAGCTGCGCGACATGCTGCGTGGTGTGCTCGCCGACGGTGGGACGGCATCCGGTGCGGCCATCCCCGGCTACGACATGGCCGGCAAGACCGGCACCGCGAACATCGCGATCGACGGCGGCTACTCCGACAGCGCCTACGTCGCCTCGTTCATCGGGATGGTGCCGACCGACCACCCGAGGCTCGTGGTCGCGGTCGTCGTCGACCAGCCGCAGGGCTCGATCTTCGGCGGCTCGGTCGCGGCGCCGGCGTTCCAGCAGATCGTCGGGTGGGCGGTGCCGTACCTCGGCATCCCGCCGCGCTGA
>CAVUPS010000010.1:0-119159 GCA_963743475.1 uncultured Solirubrobacterales bacterium | reverse complement strand
GCATGCTGGTGATCGACCACGGCGGCGTCATCCTGCTGGCCAACCCGGCCGCCGAGCAGCTCCTCGGCAGGCCCGCGAACAGTCTGCCCGGGACGTCGTTCGGCTCTCCGCTGGTGCTGGAGAACGCGACGGAGATCGATATGATCGCCGGCGGAACGGGCCGGACGGCCGAGATGCGGGTCGTCATGATCGACTGGGACGGGGAGCAGGCGTTCCTCGCGTCGTTACGTGACGTCACCGACCGCAAGCGCGCGGAAGCCATGCTCTCGAGGGTTGGTCTCCAGCACGCCGCGATCGCGATGCTCGGCATGGCCGCGGTATCGGGACTCCCTCCCGACGCGCTGATGGTCGAGGCGGTCGAGCACGCGCGCCGCGTGCTGACCGCGGACTTCGCCGCGGTGCTCGCGCTCCCGCCGAAAGGCAGCGACCTCCGGCTCGCCGCCTCACACTGGTCCACGGCCGCCGAGGGCCACGTCACCGGCCCGGCCGCGGCAGGATCTCAGCCTCTGTACACACTCGAGGTCGGCGAACCCGTCGTGATGGATAACGCAAGCACCGAGGGGCGCTTTGAGGCGTGGCCGCCGGAGCTCACGAGTGCTGCCACGGTCGTGATCAGCGACCATCAGCAACGCTTCGGGGTGATCGAGGTGGCTTCCCGGTCTCCGCGGCGCTTTGACCGCGACGAGATCGCCTTTCTGCAATCAGTCGCCGACCTGCTCGCGTCGGCGCTCGCCCGCTCCCGGGTCGAGCGCGAAGTGCGCCGCCAAGTGTTCCACGACGCGCTGACCGGACTCCCGAACCGCGCATTGTTTCTCGACCGTCTAACCCACGCGTTGGCTCGCTCCAGGCGGCTGCCCACCGGACTGGCGGTGTTGTTCGCAGACCTCGATGGCTTCAAGCAGGTCAACGACACGCTCGGTCACCACGCCGGCGACGAGGTGCTGGTCGGGGTGGCTCTGCGACTGACGAGCGTCCTGCGCTTGAGCGACTCACTGGCCCGCTTCGGAGGAGACGAGTTCGTGATGCTGCTCGAGGATGTCGAGAGCGACGAGGAGATGCAGAGCGCCGTAGCTCGCGTTCACGCGGCGGTGAGCGACACTCCGTTCGTCGTCGACGGGGAGCCGCAGGCGCTGGACCTCACGATCGGCCTGGTGCGCGCCGACGAGTCTCACGGGGCCCCCGAGGACCTGATCCGCGACGCTGACGCCGCGATGTACCGTGCCAAGCAGCTCGGGCGCGGCGGCTACGCCATGTTCGACCACGAGATGCGTGCGCAGGCGGCGGGGCGCGTACGTGTCGAGGACGCGCTCCGCGCCGCGCTCGACGCTGGACAGCTGCGCTTGCTCTATCAGCCGATCGTGTCGCTCAATGACGGCCGCATCGTCGAGCTCGAGGCGCTGCTGCGCTGGCAGCATCCCGCGCGAGGGTTGCTCGAGCCCTCGGCTTTCCTGGATGTCGCGATCGAAAGCGGGCTGATCGTGCCGATCGGCAAGTGGGCACTCGCCCAGGCCTGCCGCGAGGCAGCGGCGTGGCGGGCGTCGAGCCTCGACGCGAAGGTGCCCACCGTTAACGTCAACATGGCTCCGAGCGAGCTAGCGCACCACGAGCTCCGCGAGACCGTCAGCGAGGTCATCATGCAGGGAGGCTCACCGGTGCGTCTGCAGCTCGAGCTCACCGAGAGCGCGCTGATAGAGGACCCGTCGCTCGCCGCCACGCTCAGCGACTTTGAGAGCACTCTCGGCGTGGGTGCCGCGCTCGAGGACTTCGGCGTCGGCTACTCGTCGCTCGCCTCGCTGACGCGATTTACGATCGACGAGCTGAAGATCGATCGATCGCTCATCCGCGCGCTCGCGAACGGCCAGAACGCTCCGGTCGTCAAGGCGATCGTCGACATGGCCCACGCACTCGACATCCTGGTCGTCGCCGAGGGCATCGAAACCAGCGAACAGGCGACCGAAGCGCGCCGACTCGGGTGCGATCGCGGGCAGGGCTTCTTCTTCGCCCGCCCGCTTGCGCCGAAACCGATCGACGCGCTGCTCGCCCAACCGGCGGCCCTGCACGCCGCCGCCCAGCGATCCCGGTAGTCGTGGGCGATTGCCACGAGGCAGTAGTAACTACGGGGGGAAAGATACGGTCTGCGCCGATAAGAACTGTGGGGAATCCGCTACCGGGAATGGATGCGCGTTGTCATGACCTACTCAGACATGTACCCGGCGCCCTTGCAAGGCGCGCCGTCATCGTCACTGGTCCGATCCGACGCGGAAACGTGTGACGGGCTCTTGGCGGAGGGGGAAACGCCATCGACTGGCTTCGCGCCGCTACACGCCGGCACTCTGTCGGACGTTGCGTGCGGCGTTCTTGGCGAGCTGGATCCGGAGGTGGTGGTGGTGGTTGACAGGCTGCTCGAGTCAGCGCGTGTGCTGACGGGCGCGCAGTTCGCAGCGCTCGGCGTGCTGGACAGCTCCAGGATCGAGCTTGAGCAGTTCACCACCTCACGCTCTCACGGGTTTCCGCTCGGACATCCGCCGATGCACTCGTTCTTGGGAGTTCCGATCTTCGCTGGTGGCGTGCCGTTCGGGACCCTCTATTTGACCGAGAAATCCGACGGGCTGCAGTTCACCGAGGCCGATCAGGACTCGGTCACGGTCCTCGCACGCTTCGCGGGCGTCGCGATCGATCACGCGCGACGGTATGCGGACGCAAGCACTCGTCGTGATGAGCTGACGCAGACGGTCGCCGCGCTCGAGGCGACGACGGAGATCGCTCGCGCCGTGGGCGGAGAGACTGACCTGGAGGTGATTCTCGAACTGGTCGCCGACCGGGGTCGGGCGTTGGTCGGAGCCCGCGCGCTGCTGATCGAGCTTGTGAGCGGAGCGGAGCTGATTGTCTCAGCGGCAGCCGGCGATCAACCTGAGGGTCTGGTCGGAGCGCGGATCGCGCTCGCTGACACCGTCGCCAGCGCGGCCCTGCGGACCGGTCGCACGCAACATCTGGAGGTCCCGCTCGACCGAGCGTCCTTTGACCAGCACGGAGTCGGCCAGCTCGGTGTCAGCGCGGAAGCTGGCCTGGTCGTCCCGCTCATCTTCGACAACCACGCATATGGTGCGCTGATTGCGATCGACCGTCTGCATGACGGGGCCGCATTCACCGCTCAGGACCAACGACTGCTGGAGGCGTTCGCGGCCAGTGCCGCGACCGCGGTCGCGACCGCTCAGAGCGCGAGCACTGAGCTTCAACGCGGGCGCCTAGCGGCCGGCGAGGAGGAGAGCAGGCGCTGGGCGAGAGAGCTGCACGACGAAACGTTGCAGAGCCTCGCCGCAGTGCGGCTCCAGCTCTCAGCAGCCCAACGAGCAGGCGGCGTCGAAGTGCTCGAGACGGCTGTCGGCGCGGCGATCGAGCAGCTCGGGGACGGGATAGCAAACCTACGTGCGCTGGTCAGCGACGCGCGCCCCGCAGCGCTTGACCAACTGGGCCTCGAGGCCGCGCTCGACGGGCTCACCGAACGAGTAACCCGCGAGGGCCTCGAGATCGACATCTCGATCAACCTGTCCTGGGAGCAAGGCCGCGAACCAACGCGGCACACCGCCGAGCTCGAGAGCGCAATCTACCGGATCGCCCAAGAAGGATTGACCAACGCCACAAAACACGGCCACGCCAAGCGCGCCGCGATCGAAGTCGACGAAAGCCAGACCACGGTCAAACTCCGTGTCCGCGACGACGGCGACGGCTTCGATCCAATCACGAGCACAAGCGGACTCGGCCTGCTGGGCATGCACGAACGCGTCCAACTTCTCCACGGAACAATCCAAATCACATCCTCCCCCGGTGGTGGCACCACCCTCACCGCCAGCTTTCCGGTACAGCGTCGCCTTACCCAATCTCGCCGCCGCATGATCCTTTCATAACCCGGACGAGACCCGTCCGTCAGATCGTGTTGAAGCACCCGTAGATCGTCGCCAGCGGGTTGACCACGAGGTGGCCGCGGGCATCGCGCATGAGCAGGTTTCCGACCGACGTCGGCGGTGCCTCCGCCTTGTAGCAGCCATCCGATTGGACGCTCATGTCATAGGTGACCGGCGTCCCCCAGAACGGCACGACGCCGTTCTGTGCGATCAGCGCGACGACGGTGCAGTACCAGTCGTCCCCGGGCCCAACGGTGGCGCCGGAGCGCCGGCCGCAGTGCGCGAGGACCTTGAGGTTCGTCGTCGTCTCACCGGTGCGGCCGACCAGCCGTTGCTCGATCAGGGTGAGATTGCTGAACGTGGGGGCGATGCTGTAAGTGAGGCGAGCGGTGGTGACTCCGGCCGGACCCCAGCTGCTGGCGACCGCGAGCACGGCGATTAGCGCCGTGGACAGGAGCACGGCAAGCAGCGGCGTTCCCCATCCGGGTCGGCGGCTCCGTGTGCCGGCGAAGTCGCGCCGGCGAATGATCGCCCACGTCGCGGTCAGGCACGCGACAATCCACGCAACGCTGACGATGCAGGCGACGAGCAGCTCGGAGTAGAACGGGTGCGCGGTGAACAATCCGTGCCAGCCGTTGAACGCGGAGGCGAGCAGCAGCGCATGAACCCACGTTCCGGTGCCCACGAACGCGAGCAGCTGCATCACGAGCGCCACCAGCACCGTGCCGAGCACGCCGGCGATCCCGTTGCGGGTGGCAGCGGAGAGGAGCATCGCGAGGCTCGCGAAACCGAGCAGGGGCAGCACGCTGGTCAGCCATCCGGCGAGCACGAGCGCGACGCATTTCCCCGGCGCCAGGAGCGTGCCGCCGAGCCCGACGAGCGGCTGATCGCCGACGAACAGGAGTCCGGCGGCGAGGCTGGAGGCGGCGAGCAGCGCAAGCAGTCCGACGGAGAAGGTCGCGGCCGCCAGCGCCTTTCCGACGAACAGGTCCTGGCGGCGGCAGGAGCGGGTCAGGATCATCTTCCACGTGCCGTAGCGGTCCTCGGCGGAGAGAAGGTCACCGGCCAGGACTCCCGCGAGCACCGGGAACCCCCACGAACCGGCGAAGGAGAGGACGACCAGCGGGATCGCGAACCCGGATGTGTGCACCCACACGCCGAACATCGTGTCGGAGGGGGAGCCGCTCTGCGACTGCATCATCGCAGCGAAGGCGAACGGTCCGAGCACGCACACCAGCGCCAGTACTCGCGGGGCCAGTTGTGCGGCCAGCTTGCGTCGCTCCGTCCGGTACACGCTCATGACGCCGGGCGCACCGGTCGCGGCGGAGGCTGGCGCGAGCGCGGCCGTCCCGAGCGCGGGAGGGGCGAGCTGCTGGGTCGCGTTCATACGATCCTCGCGAGCGCTTCGGCGGGCGCTCGCCGCTCGGCCGGCTGCCCAGCGGCGTCGTCGGTGAGGGCGAAGAACATCGACTGGAGCGGGCTGACTCGGAGCTCGAGCCGGCGAACGGCCACGCCGTCCCGCCCGAGCGCCACGACGTACGCATCGAGCTCCTGCTCGCGCAGTTCGATCTCCAGCTCACCGGTCGGCGTGCGGCGCGCGCACAGGCCGGGATCGAGCTCGGCGATCTCGAGCGCGCGCTCGTCGTCGCTGGTGGAAAGCACATAGGCCGACGCCGGGGCCTGTGCCCGCAGTTGCGCGGCGCTGCCGCTCCACACGACGCGACCGCGGGCAAGGACCGAGTAGCAGTCACAGATGCTCTCGATCTCGCCGATCAGGTGGCTGCTCAACAGCACCGCGACCCCTTGTGAGGAGAGCTCGCGCAGCAGGGCACCGACCTCGCGCGCGCCCGCCGGGTCAAGGCCGCTGGTGGGCTCGTCGAGCAACAGCACCCGCGGGTCACGCAGCAGCGCCGTGGCGATCCCGAGCCGCTGGCGCATCCCGGACGAATAGACGCTCACCCGGTCGCCGGCGCGGCCGAGAAGATCCACGCGCGCCAGGGCATCGTCGATCCGCTGCCGCGCATCTCCACCGTCGAGCTCGGCGAGCAACTGAAGGTTCGCCCTCCCGGATAGGTAGGGGTAGAAGCTCGGGTCCTCCACGAATCCGGCTACGCCCGCCAGCGCCAACCGGTCGGTGACGCGCAGCGGCCGGCCGCACAGGATGACCGTGCCGGCGTCGGGCGCCACCAATCCGAACAGCATCCGCAGCAGCGTCGTCTTGCCGGCACCGTTGGGACCCAGCAGCCCCCGCACCTCGCCCGGGTGCACCTCGATGTCCACGTGGTCGACCGCGATCGTGCTGTCAAACCGCTTCACCAAACCGGTCGCCCGTACCGCCGGCGTCGCCACGGCGCTACTCGGCGAACCGTTACTGGTCGGTGCCGGCATTCGGCCCGGGGGGTGGTGGGGTGCTGTTGGCTCCGTAGACCGATTTCCAGATGATGCTGTCCAGCTCCTGTTCGGGTACCAGGTCCGGCGAGGAGAGCGGGAGCTGACTCGACGCCTGCGCGTAGGGGGAGGCGAGCGTGTTGCGCCTGAGCAGGTCGACCTTGGGCTTGATCACGTTCACCGGGGCGCTGTTGACCGGGGTCGGTGAGAACACGTTGTACATCGGGTTGGCCAGCGCATCGTTGAGGCCCAGCGGTTTCATCCCCATGATCAGCTCCATCGAGCGGATCACTGAGAGCAGGTCATAGCGGGTGTGGATCACCGCTCCACGTCGGGCGTAGGGGCTGATGACCAGCGCCGGCTCGCGGTGTGCGTCGAGGTGATCGGCGCCGTCCTGAGCGTCGTCCTCGACCACGAAGATCGCAGAAGACGACCAGATCTTGGAGTGCGAGATCAACGACACCAGCTGGCCCAGCGCCCAGTCGTCGTCCGCGACCATCGCGGTCGGGGTCGGGTAGCCGGGCTGGGTGCCGCGGGTGTGGTCGTTGTTGAATATCAGGTAGTTGAACGTCGGCACGTCGTTGTGCGCCAGCTGTCGCTCGAACCGGTTGCGGAAGCACGTGAAGTGTGAGTTGCTGGTCGGCGGGGCGCCCTTCGGGAGCGATGAGTCGAAGATCTCCCCCTGCGTCGCCCCCGGGCCGATCGAGCCGATGTGGATGTCGGACGCGTAGCAGCCGCCGGGCGTGATGTCAGGACCCAAGTCCGAGTGCGCCGCGACCAGCTTCTCCTCTTTGAGCAGCGCCGGGGTCCGGTCGCGGTCGGGCATCACGCTGAGGCCGGCCCAGACCTCGCCGTAGTTGAAATAGGAGATGTGCTCGCGCTGGGCCTGATCGAACAGGAAGCCGTTGGACGGCCGGGTAACGGCGTAAGCGCCGAAGTCCGCGGGACGGAACCGCCCCGAGTAGTTCGCGACCCAGTTGCGCGTAACGTAGTCCGGAACCATCGCCGCGCTCGTCCAGTAGTGCCCCTGGATCGAGGCATCCGAGTCGGCCAGCACGTCGTCAAGGAGCGGGAAGCGGTTGACCATCGAATGCATATTCGGGGTCACGGCCTTGCCGAACACCTCCAGCTTGGGATCCCCGTCGCCGCGCTTGACGTCGCCGAGCATCTGATCGTAGGAGCGGTTCTCGCGCACCACGAAGAAGACGTGCTTGATCGGCCCGCCGGCGCGCAGCGGCGTGTCCCTCGGAGCCGACTGGGGACCGACCGGATGCAATTCGCCGTCGGCCACGGGCGTGAGCGCCGCGATCTGCGCGTCGGAGGGCAGCGCCATCAGCCCCGCCTGGCCCCTCAGCATGATCGCGCCGTACATCGTCCCCTGGTCGAAGATGTCGACCGTCGGTGGGGGCTTCGGGTGAAACGCCCAGAAGATCGGGTCGTTGGGCAGCACGGGGTTCGGGCCCTTGGGAATCGGCCCCGTGTCCTCGCCTCGGGCCGCGATCCACACGAGCCGTGCCGGCTGGCCGCCCTGCGCGGCGCGCGTCAGCACCGTCTCGGGCTCTTCGGCCGTCGGGATCCGACCCACGACCGTCCAATCGCGCGCCGCCGGCGTGCCCTTGCCCGGAACGCGGATGACCGTCAGCGCATCGGCGCCGGACAACGCCACGAACAGCCGCGTGCCCGACCGAGCCAGCGCGACCGAGACCGGGATCGTGCCCAGTCCAAACCGGCTGCGCAGCGAGATCGTCCGCGCCACCCGCCGCGTGCGGAGGTTCACCGCGACCACCTGGTCGGCGTTCGACAGCGCGACATACGCCCGCATCGCGCCGCGGTCGACCACCACACCCGCGGGATGCGACAACTCCGCCCCAAGCCGAATCGTGGCGAGCACCGTCGCGCTCTGCATGTCGATCACCGACATCGTCCCGTTGCCCTCGTTGGTCACCAGCCCGGTGCGCCCGCCTGGGAGGATCGTGGAGCCGAACGGATAGCTCCCGCTCCCCAGCGGCACAAAGTGCACCTGATCGCCCTGGTTGAGATCGACCACCGCGGCGCTGTCGATCAGATTGAGCGGCACCAGCAGCTGCGAGCCGTCGGGTGAAACCGACAGCCACTCCGGCCACGAGAGCCGCATCCCGTTCGGCGCGGGCGGGAACACCTGCGGAGCCAGCGCCCCGGGCGGGGGCGCAACGGAGATCACCCGCACCAGACGCGCCTGCCCACACTTGCTCGTCCAGCTGAACACCAGGACATCGTTACCGCCGTGGCCCGGCAGCGTGAACTGAGTCGGCAGCCACAGCGAGGCCGACAACCCCGACACGTACGCCAGCCGATGGGCCGAATCCAGCGCAATCCCGCCGCTGGCGCCGGGAACCGGCAGGATCTGGCACACGCGGTGCCGGGCCGTGTTGACGATCCGTACGTCGTTGTTCCCAACACCGGCGGACACGGTCCACAAAAACCGCCCGTCGGCCGTAAGCGCCCCGCCGGTCGGGAGATTGCCGAGCGTTACCAGCGTACCCGCCGGCGCGAGCTGCCGACCGTCGGGCAGCAGACCCGTCGCCGGGCTCGGCCGTTGCGCCGAACGGCTGGACACACCCAAAGCCACCGCCGCCGATGCAGCCAACGCGAAACACAGTGCCAGCGCGACCCCGAGCGCAGCGTGACGGCCACCCACGAAGCGGCGCGCGCGAACCCGCGAACCAGGATCACTTGCCCGATCGTGCAATCGCCGGTTCCGCGCAGACCCATTCTTGAACATCGGGCACTCCTCCCCGCGACGTGACGCCGCAGCTCACCTCGGCGATTGCAGGCGCAACCGAGCAAGCAGCATTCACCCGGGCCGCTAGCGGAGCAAGCGGGAAAACACGCGCCTCGATCCGTAACTTCCCGCACTCCAGGCACCATCCCTAAACAACCCTGCGTAAACGTCCGCTCGGCGCAGCACGAAGGTGCAGAATGCTCGGAGCGTCACGTCATTCTTGACTTGGCGCGTCGCGGCGCAACAATGCGGATAGCAATCAGCCGGCCACAGGAGGAACTGATGGGCCCCGATTACACGCTCGCATACGGGACGCACCCGACTGCAGAGGAGGGCCGGTGCGCAATGGAATGGGTCAGTCATCTGGCCGGCGAGCCGCACAGCGATCAACCTGCGTGCGTCAGTCCGGTCCTGCGAGCGTATTGCACGTCACTCAACGACGGCCTTGACAATGGGCCCCGTCAGCGCCTGCGCCCCTACCTCGCCCGCACGATCGGCACCGCCGCCGATGGCCTTGATGAAGCCCGCTCGTGGATGGCGCTTGACTGGCTGATCCGCACATACACGCCGACGTGGCTGGGTGCCGCCGGCCTGACCGTAGACGCGCATCAGCTGGCAGACCTTGCGCCGGTCATGGACGCGTGTGATCTGCAGGAAGCGCTCGTTGCACTGAAGGCCGCGCGGCGTGACGCGCGCGCCGGATGGTCCAGCGCCCTTGGCGCCGCCCGACCGGCCGCATGGGCCCCCTGGGCGGCCGGACGAGCCGCCGCACGCGAGGCGGCTTGGGGCTCCGCGGGCGCCGCCGCGTGGGCTGCAGCCCGTGTCGCGGTCGGTGAGATCGCCGGGGACCGCGCACGGGCGATGGCACGCGACATCGCCGGCGACGCCGCCGCAATCATCGCGCGTACGGCTCGCACGGCCTCCGGACGGGCTGCAGCGCGGGAAGCCGCGCGCGGCGCGTTGGCCCCGACGCTGGACGTCTTGGAGCGCTCCGCATTCGCTTTGCTCGATCGGATGCTGCCAACGGTGCCGCTTGGTTCTGCCATTGCCTCCGATGCGTACCTGCTCGGCGCCGAGCCGTCGATTGCGGCAGGGCGGTGATCAAGAGCGCCTGGGCAAGCCGTTCGCAGAGATCATGCGCGTGTCGTCAGGTGCCTGCCGTGGGGAAGGAGCCAGAAGCCGGCGGCGAGGCCGACAGCGAGGCACACCAGCGCGATCGCAATCGCGAGCCCGACGCTCATCTACCGGCTCTCATGCTCCGAACAGGTTGTGCACGATCAGATCGATCAGCTTGATGCCGATGAATGGGGCGATCAGGCCGCCGAGGCCGTAGATCCACAGGTTGCGGCGGAGCAGGGCGCTGGCGCCGATCGGCCGGTAGCGGACGCCCCGGAGCGAGAGCGGGATCAGGAGCGGGATGATGATCGCGTTGAAGATGATCGCGGAGATGATCGCGGAGATGATCGCGGATTGGGGGGTTCCCAGGTCCATGATGTTGAGCACGTGCAGCGGCCCCTGTCCGCCCTTGGTGGCCGCGTAGGTGGAGGCGAAGATCGCGGGCAGGATCGCGAAGTACTTGGCGACGTCGTTGGCGATCGAGAATGTCGTGAGCGCGCCGCGGGTGATCAGCAGCTGCTTGCCGACCTCGACGATCTCGATGAGCTTCGTCGGGTTGGAGTCCAGATCGACCATGTTGCCGGCCTCGCGGGCGGCCTGGGTGCCGGTGTTCATGGCCACGCCGACGTCGGCCTGGGCGAGTGCGGGGGCGTCGTTGGTGCCGTCGCCGGTCATCGCGACCAGGCGGCCGGTGGCCTGCTGTTCCTTGATCAGCTCGAGCTTCTTCTCCGGGGTGGCCTCGGCGAGGAAGTCGTCGACGCCTGATTCCTCGGCGATCTTGGCGGCGGTGAGCCGGTTGTCGCCGGTGATCATGACCGTGCGGATGCCCATCGCGCGGAGGTGGTCAAAGCGCTCGCGCATGCCTTCCTTGATCGTGTCCTTGAGGTGGAACAGGCCGACACGGGAGTAGCGCGCGACCACGATCGGAGTTCCGCCAGCCCGGCCGATCCGGTCCAGGACGGGGTGGAGCCGGCCGGCGGCCGCCCGCCCTCGCGGTGACGAACTTGATCACCGCGTCGCCGGCGCCCTGCTCAGCAGTCGTGCATCAGCTCATGCGACAGCCCGCCTCCGCGATCGACCTGACACACGAGCACTCCGCCAGTCGCGGGACGGCGGCGTGCGCCTCGAGCCTCGACAGATCGAGCCAGTCGTCGATCAGCCTCCCCAGCCGGGTGCCCTCCTGGTGCGTGACGACGCCCTCCCGCATGCCGGCCGGAATCACGAGCGCCACCAACCGGCGGTCCCCCACCAGTAGGGGAATCGCCAGACGACGTGCGTTCCCGGGCGCTTCCCCCAGCGTGATCGTTGCCCACGGAAGCACGAACACGGCCGCCAGTCGCCGGCCGATGAGCGCCAGCGCATCCGACACCGCGGCACGCGGCAGCACCATTCGAGCCATCTCGGCCGTCAGGTCAGCCTGGCTCGGCGGCGCTCGGCCTCGGCCTCGCGATGGCGAGCGAACTCGCTCACCCAGCTGGTCGCCAGCGCCACGACGACGAACGCCCCCAGCGCGACCCAGTTGCGGCTGTCGGCGATCGTGAACTGGCCGACCGGCGGGAGGTGGAAGAAGTTGAACGCCGCAGCGCTCAGCAGCGATGTCGCGACCCCGAGCCACACGCCCCAAAAAGCGGACACGACGACGACCCCGAGCAGGTACACGACCCCGAGCGACGAGACCGCCGTGACCTGCTTGAGCGGATAGATGATCCCTGTGCACACGGCCACCAGCGCCACCGCGGTCATCACCCCGACGATGATCGGCGGCCGGTCGCCACCCGAGAGAAGCGCATTCAAACGAGCAAGCACAGGAGCGAGCGTATCCGCGCCGGGAGCGTTCTCCGCTCGCCCTCGAGACTGCGTGGCCGCCCCGCGCCGGCGAGGCCGGCGGGGCTGGGAAGCGACACGGTGCTCGATCCATCGCCCCCTGATAAATTCGCGAGGAGTAGGCCGGAAAGTCTGGTCGGCCGATGAAGTCTCGTTACGTATGTGCCGGTCCGCGCAGCGTCTCCTCGATCATCAGGACGTCGTCGTCGAAGCCCGTGGGCCGGGCGAGTGGATCGTCGGCGCCCCCAACGGCGGACGCCGCCTCCACGTCTACCGGGTGGCGGGCGATGACTGGCTCGTCTCCGAGGTCGGCCGGGGCAACGAGGGACGAGATACCGACGTCGGGCGGGCGCTCGCGGCTCTCGCCGGGAACGGCCCACCGCGCGACTGGTGGCGGCTGGTTCCGGCGGCGCTCGAAGCTGTGATTCGGCGCTGAGCCGGCCACGCCGACGCTATGCGCGGGTTGATCGAGCAGCATCCACGCGTCCGGTCGTTCCGTTCGCCGCGGCGACCGCGTCGTATGCGCGCCTGACGTCGGCGCGATCGGATGCCTGGGGCACCGACTGCTCGCTTGCCTCCAGGATCAACGCCGCCTGCTCGACCAGAAGGTCGCGCTGCTCCCCGGTGGTCGTGTGCTCGGCGATCTTGGAGAGCGCCTCTAGCTGGCGAATGAACACCGCCGGCATCCCGCGACCGGCCTGGCGGATCTTCTCGAATGCCCGCTCGATCAGCCGCGCGTAGCTGACATGCGCCGTGATCACGCGCACGTACCCGTGGCCGTCGCGGTGCACGCGGAGCGGCCGCCACCGCGTCGTGACCTTGCACAGGCTCTCGCCCAGCCAGTCGATGCAGGTCAGTGCCGTAAACGTGTCGTTGACGGCCGGCGACAGCGCCCGGATCGCGATCTCCACGAGCTGATCGACCGCGAACGCGAGATCCTGGGCCAGCGTCCGGCTCGAGCCGGTGATGTGCGCCGCGCGCAGCGCCCGCCTCACCGCTTCCGCCGCTCCAGGCGGCCACACCGTGGCCAGTGGATGGCCTTGCACGACAAAGTGTCCCGGCCTGTGCAGAAGCCGGATCACCGCGCCCTTTTCTGCGGCCAGCGCGATCAGCGTCTCATGCTGGACGAACTGCAGGTACCCGCTGGAGGGAGCGGTAACGGTCCCTCCCGAATCGGTCATGCGCCTGAGGAGCTCGGCGACCGAAGGTCCCGCTTCCAGCGAAGGGCGCGCGCCGCTTGATTCGGCGTCGATCGCGCGGGAAAGGTCCTTCGCGATGCTCGCGATCACCTGCGGAAGCTGGATCGACACCGCGATGTGATGGATGAAGAAGATCAAGACGGCCATCGAGAGCGTGACCAAGCCGACGGCGATCGTGATCGACAGATGCGGGACGAAGTCCTTTCCCGAGCTGGCGGGGCCGATCGAGATCAGCACGAGCGTCGCGTACACAAAGGTCGCGACGAACGTGCCGAGCGTGAACTGGGTGCCGCGATCGCGGATGAAGTTACGGAGCATCCTCGGCCCGAACTGCGTCGAGGCGAGGGTCAGCGTCACGATCGTGATCGAGAACACGATCCCGACCACGGTGATCACCGCCGCGGCCAGCGCCGTCAGGATCTGGCGGGCCGCGTCGGCAGTGCCGAACTCCATCCAGGACGGAAGCGTGATGCTGCCGTCAAAGGCCGCCTTGTCCAGCGCGTGCGTGGCGACGTAGAGCGCGACCGCCACCACGACCTCGATCGTCGGCACCAGCCAAAGGTTGGTCCGCAGCGCCTCGCGGCGCCATTCGGAGCGCAACGCGACGAGCGAGATCACGGAAGCTGAGGTTTGGTCGGCGACATGCGGGCAGCGCTCTCGGGCCGCCGACCAGCCTTCCCGGCTCACCCCGCTGGATCGTAGCGCTTCGGTGGCCGCGCGCGTGGGTCGTCGGACCTAGACGCTAAGGCGCTCTGCTATCGCCCCAGGTTCGGGGACTACCCCGTTTCGACCAAGCGGCGGCGGTGTCACCCGGGAGCCGGCGCCGCTCGCCGGCGGGAATGAGACTTCGACTGCGAGTCCGCCCTGCGGCCGCGCGCGCGTGGTGAGCTCGGCACGGTGCGCGGTCGTGATCGCTTGGACGATGGAGAGTCCCAGTCCATGTCCGCCCTTGTGCTGGGTACGGGCGCCGCCCAGTCGTCGGAAGGCCGTGGGAGCGCATGCACTTGGCGAACGCGAGCGCGCCTGGCGGGGTCGAGTCCGCGCGCCACGTACGTGCGGTTCCTCGGAGGGGTCCAGCGATGCCTACGAGGTGTACTCTGCCGTACCCTCTGAGCATGATGCCCCGTGAGCCTAAAGAGTGCGGTCCCCTGGTTGGTAGTCATCTGCCACGCGTCGCACGAGACACGCGGGCAGACCCGCGACAGAACACAGCCGCAAGGCTTGCACGACTTCTTGTTGCGACGAGCACTGAGGCGGGATACCTCCCCGAGACGGAGGTCGTCTGATGACCGGTGACCAACTGCGTGTGGGCGATTGCATGCATGCGGGCGTCGTGAGTTGCGCGGCCGACGCGCCACTCGTTGAGGTCGCGCGGATCATGGGAGATCACCGAGTGCACGTCGTCGCCGTCGCCGACCTCGGCCATGGTCGTCCGTATGGCACTTGGCGTCTGGTGTCTCACATGGACGTCGTGGCCGCAATCGCGACCGGCCAGGATGTGCTGGCCCATGAAGTAGCCGCCACCGAGGCGAACACGATCTCTGCCGGCGAGCCGCTCGAACGGGCTGCGCAGATGATGACCGAGCATGCTGTTTCGCATCTGGTCGTCGTTGATCCGTCCGGTGGTTACCCGGTCGGGATCATCTCGACGCTCGACGTTGTCTCAGCGTTCGGTGGCAGCCAACGCTGGGGATCCAATAAGAAAGCCGTCTGAGAGATCAACGCTCCGACAGGCCCGGCCGCCAGTCGCTGAACCCCCGCAACCGGGTGACCACGAGCAAGGCCGAGATTGAACCGTCCTCGCACGCGCGACCTGCGATCAGCCCCGATTCGGGGGCGGTCACCGCCCGGCGAGCGTGGCGGCGAGCTGGGCGAGCAGATCGGCGGCGCCAACTGGCTTCTGGAGGAGCGGCCCGTCCAGCCCGAGCTGGGCGTGCCAGCCGGGCTTGAGATTGCCGCGACCGGCAGCATCGGCCTCGTCGAGGAGGACGTTCGATGTCGCGATCGTCAGCCGGCCCCCTCGGGCATCGCGTCGCGCACGTTGACGACCGAGGTCCACGCGATCAGCGAGGACGTGGCACGGGCGAGTCAGGACTCGTCCGAGACGGCAGCCGAGACGAGCCGGGCCGCCGCCGAAGCCCGCGCGTCGGCCGAAGCCGGCGAGCGCGCCGTCGCCGAGGTCGACCAGGTGACCGGCGAGGATGACATGGCGCTTGCTACGTCGGCGATCGAGTTCGCGACCGGGTCTACCGAGCGCGATTTCTTCTCGGCCTCGCCGTGGACATGATGGAGTCAGAGCGCGGCCGCCACTTCCAGCCGAGCGTCCTCGATGCGCTGCACGACGGATTCGAGGAGGCCACCGAGATCCACCGGACGCTCGACGACTGAGGCACTCGGGCCGATGTTTTCGGTCCTCCACGGACGCGCGCTGCTGCAAACTACCGATCAAAGCCCGGCCGGTGCGCCGACCATCTTGGGAGAGCCGGTGAACTGGATCGTTTGACGTCATGCCTCATTTGCAAAATCACTGTCGGTTAATCGCGGAGCGTCTCTCTGATGCACAGCGTACGGATGGGTGAATCCCACGTGTCATCAAGGCGCGGAGATGAGATTGGGGTGATCGGGCTCGGGTCGTGCATCGGGCTGGCGCTCCTCGATCGCCGCGGCGGGATCGCCGGTGTGGCTCACATCGTCCTGCCGGAATCGAACGGCGCCGGCGGCCCATCAGGAAAGTTCGCCGACACCGGCGTGCCCGCGCTTGTCGCGGACATGTGCCGCGCCGGCGCGATCCTGTCCCGGCTCGAGGCCGTTCTCGCCGGCGGTGCGCAGATGTTCGCGGCGACCTCGAAGCTGGCTGTGGGGCCGCGCAACGAGGAGGCTGTTCGCAGCGCGCTGGCCAGACGGCGAATCCCGATCCGCGCCGCCGCCACGGGCGGCGAGCGCGGGCGCACCCTCAACGTCACCGTCGGCTCCTTCTCGGTCTCGGTCCGCGAGGCCGGCCAGTCGGCGGTCAAGCTGCTCGAGGCTTCACAGCACATGCTCGATGCTTCACAGCACACCAACTCACGAAAGGAAAGAGGCTGATGGCGCGAGTCCTCGTTGTCGACGACGCCATGTTCATGCGCAAAGTTCTCTCCGACGCGCTCGCGTCCGGCGGCCACGAGGTCGTGGCGGAGGCGCAGAACGGCAAGGAAGGCGTCAAGCAGTTCCGCGACGTCCGCCCGGACGTCGTGACGCTTGACATCACGATGCCGGAGATGGACGGCCTCGAGGCGCTGTCCGAGATCATGGTCATCGACCCGGGCGCGCGGGTGCTGATGTGCTCCGCACTGGGTCAGGAGAGCAAGGTCATCGAGTCGATCAAGCTCGGCGCCAGGGATTTCGTCGTCAAGCCGTTTAAGCCCGAGGTCGTCCTCGCCGCGATCGAAAAGGCGCTCAGTTAGCCGGTGCCAGGCAGTTACGGGCAATCCAAGCGGCTTCGACCGACGCGGCCAGGCACTGACCGGGTCTAGACGCTCAGGTTTCGTAACACAGTCGCAAGGCTCATGCCGGTGCCCTTCCCCTGCTCGGTCGTGAAGAACGGCTCGATCGGCTGATCGGCGCTGATGCTCGAGCTCGAAGCTGTCCCGGTCGCACGCCGCGTCCGCGAACATCAGAGCCCTGGCCGCTGACGAACAGGTCGATCGTGGCAAGAGCGACACGGCGACCCTCATCCGTGCGCTCGCTGGCCAGCATGGTTACCGTTAGCTCATGAGCGAGCCTTCGCGGCGCCGACCCGCGATCCTGGTGGTGGACGACGAGCCCGCTGTGCTGGCCGCGGTCTCGCGCGATCTGCGTCGCGGGTTCGGCGAGCGCTACCGGATCGTTCGCGCCGCGTCCGGGGAGGAGGCGCTCGAGGTGCTGCGCGAGCTCGCCCGTCGCGGCGAGCAGGTCGCGTTGCTCGTGGCCGACCAGCGGATGCCGGGGCTGTCGGGCACGGACTACCTCGTTCGCGCGCGGGAGGTCGTGCCGACCGCCAAGCGGGTCCTGCTGACGGCCTACGCAGATACCGAAGCGGCGATTCAGGCGATCAACGAGGTCTCGCTCGACTATTACCTGCTCAAGCCGTGGGACCCGCCCGAGGAACAGCTGTTCCCGGTCGTCGAGGACCTGCTCGGCTCCTGGGAGGCGGGCGCCGCGCTCGAGTCCGGCGGCGTCCGTCTGATCGGGCATCGCTTCTCCCGGGCGACGCACGATCTGCGCGATTTCCTGGCTCGAAACCGCGTCCCGGCCCGGTGGCTCGACGTAGAGCGCGAGGCGGAGGCTCGCCAGCTGCTGATGGTGGCGGGTGTCGAGGACGACCGCCTGCCGGTCGCGCTGCTCGAGGACGGGACGGTGCTCGAGCGCCCCACAGTGCTCGAGTTGGCCGAGCGGCTCGGCGTCACCGGTCAGCCGACGTCCGAGCATTACGACCTGGTGATCGTCGGCGGCGGGCCGGCGGGCCTGGCTGCCGCCGTGTACGGCGCATCGGAGGGGCTCAAGACGATCATGGTCGAGCGGGAGGCGCCGGGCGGTCAGGCCGGCCAGTCGAGCCGGATCGAGAACTACCTGGGGTTCCCCGCCGGCCTGAGCGGGTCCGACCTGGCTCGGCGGGCAACCGATCAGGCGCGTCGACTCGGGGCCGAGCTCTTGAGCCTGCAGGATGCGAGCAGGCTGCGAGTCGAGGGGTCCGGCCGCATCGTCGAGCTCTCGGGCGGCGGCGGCCTGAGCGCCTCGAGCGTGCTGGTCGCCTCGGGCGTCTCCTACCGCCAGCTCGACGTGCCCGGGTTTGCCGAACTCACCGGGCAGGGCATCTACTACGGGGCGGCGCTGACCGAGGCGCGTTCGTGCGGCGACCAGCATGTGGTCGTGATCGGCGGCGCCAACTCGGCGGGCCAGGCGGCGGTCTACTTCTCGAAGTACGCGCGGCTCGTCACGGTCCTCGTGCGCGGCGACTCGCTCGCGAAATCGATGTCGCACTACCTGATCGAGCAGATCGAGGCGCTGGACAACATCGAGGTTCGCGCTCGTACCGAAGCGGTCGGGGCGGAGGGCGCCGGCCGTCTGCGCGCCTTGCGGGTCCGTCACCCGGACGGTTCGGTCTCGGTCGAGGAGGCCGACGCGTGCTTCGTGTTCATCGGGGCGATGCCGCGCACGGACTGGCTCGCCGGGGTCGTGGCGCGTGACGATCGCGGCTTCATCCTGGCCGGGCTCGACGCCAAGCGGGACGGCTGGCCGCTCCAGCGCGATCCGTTCCCGCTCGAGACGAGCGTGCCGGGCGTGCTCGTCGCCGGCGACGTCCGCTCCCGATCGATCAAGCGGGTGGCAAGCGCGGTCGGGGAGGGGTCGATGGCGGTGTCGCTGATCCACCAATACCTGGCCGAAGGATGATGTCCGTCGGAGCGACACCCGTCGCGGTGGCCGATCTGCGGCCGGTCGACCTGTTCGATGACCTCGACGATGTGGCGCTGGCCGAGTGGGCCGCGGTGGCCCAGGGGCGGCGCTTCGACGCCGGAGAGGTCGTAGTGCAGGGCGGTCAGGAGCCGGAGGGTCTGCTCTGCCTGCTCGACGGAATCCTTCAGATGTTCGTTTCGGACGGCGATCGCCTCGAGCCCAGCGGTCATCAGAGCGCGCCGACGTGGATCGGTGCGGTGCCCACGCTCACGGAGACCGTGCTGCGCGCGCACATGACCGCGGTCACGCCGGTGCGGGTGGCGCTCATCCCCGCGGCCGAGTTCCGGCGCCTGGCGCTGGCGCACCCGGGGGTGCACCGCCGGATCATGCGACAGGTCCGACCCGTGGTCGCCCGCTTCACCGCGATCGAGCAGAGCCGCGAGCGTCTGGCCGCGCTGGGGACGATGGCCGCAGGACTCGCGCACGAGCTGAACAACCCGGCGTCGGCCGCGCGCCGCTCGGCGGCCGACCTCGCCGAGGCACTCGACGTCATCGGTGCGACGCTCAGCGAGTTCGTCGAGGCCGGCATCGAGCGCGACGCCGCCGGTCGGATCGCCGACCTGCGCGATCAGGCGCTTCGCCAGTGCGCCGATCGCAGCGCGCTGTCCGCGCTCGACGCCGCGGACGCCGAGGACGAGATGCGCGACCGGCTCGAGGCGCTCGATGTGCAAGACGCGTGGCGACTGGCCGAGCCGCTCGCCGCTGCCGGCGTCGGCGCGGAGTGGCTCGAGCAGATGCACGCATTGGCGGGGACGGCCACGCCGGCGGCGGTGCGGTCGGTCGCCGCATCGCTGAGCGCCCAGCGACTCGTCAACGACCTGCGGGAGTCGACCGAGCGGATGAGCTCGTTGATCAGCGCGGTCAAGACCTACGCCTACATGGACCGGGGTGGCGTCGTCGAGGCCGACATCCACGAGGGCCTGGAGACCACGCTCAAGGTAATGGGCCACAAGCTCAAGCACACCAAGATCGAGATCGAACGAGACTATGACCGATCCATGCCTCGGCTGACGATCTACGGCTCGGAGCTCAACCAGGTATGGACAAACCTGCTCGACAATGCGATCGACGCGCTCGGCTCCGCCGGCACGATCACCATACGCACGCGCCGGGACGGACGGTGCATCGTAGTCGACGTCGCCGACACCGGGCCGGGGATCCCGGCGGAGGCCCGCTCGCACGTGTTTGAGCCGTTCTACACCACCAAGGACGTCGGCAAGGGCACGGGCCTCGGCCTCGACACCGCGAGGCGGATCGTCGAGGAGCGCCACGGCGGCTCGCTCTCGTTCGACACCGCCGAGAAGGGCACCGTATTCCACGTCTGGCTTCCCGTCCAACCAACCACCCCGACACCCGCGGAGACTCAAACATGACGACTTGCACTCACCTCGACACCGTGACGATCCTGCAACTGCCCGACAAGGTGGACGGCTGCGAGGACTGCTTGCGAGAAGGCGGGGTCTGGTTGCACCTGCGGATCTGCCTGGGCTGCGGTCACGTCGGCTGCTGCGACGACTCTCCGAACCGGCACGCCACCGCCCACTACCACGCAAGCGGTCATCCGCTGATCCGCTCGCTCGAGCCGGGAGAGGAATGGAGCTGGTGCTACATCGACGAGGTGGCCATGGTCATCCCGGAGATCAAGGGCCACACCCAGATACCACCCTCGCCGATGCTCACCGGATGACCGCGACGGTTAGGATCGCGCCGTGGGCACCGGTACTCCCATCTCGACGATCCCCGAGGTCATCGCCGAGATGCAAGAGATCGATTCCGCGCTGCCGCGCAAGGACGGAGTCGCGATCTTCAACCGGCTCTACCTCCAGGTCACGCTCGCGGTCGACTCGGCGAGCGCCGGGACGGAATTCGAGAACACGATCTTCGTCGACCGACTCGACGTCGTCTTCGCCGGTCTGTACTTCGACGCCGAGGCGACGATCGACTCGGGCGCGGACTGCCCGGTCGCGTGGCGGCCACTCGTCGAGACTCGCTCACAGGCGCGTGAGCCAATCCAGTTTGCGCTCGCCGGCATGGCCGCGCACATCAACCACGACCTGCCGATCGCCGTCGTCTCGACCTGCGAGGAGCTTGGGCTCGTGCCCGAGGACGACAGCGCGGTCCACCGCGACTACCAGCGGGTCGACGCCCTGCTCGCGACGGTCGAGACGAAGGTCGCCGGCTGGTTCGACACCGGGCTGGTCGCGGACATCGAGGACGTGACGCCGGAGAAGACCGACGCGGCGATCGCGATGTGGTCGATCGCCGGCGCCCGCGACGTAGCCTGGGATCACGCGAAGGTCCTTTGGGGACTCCGGCACGCCGGGATCCTCCGGGACGGCTACCTCGACGCGCTCGCCCGCTCGACCGAGTTCGCCGCCCGGGCGATGCTCGTCTAGCGTTTACAGTCGCACGAGGCGCGTGTGAGGGTGACGATCAGGCGCTCCAAGAGATCCCGATCTCGACCGAAGAAGTCGAGCGCCTGGAGCACAGGGCGGTCGTAGCGGCTGAGCACTCCGGCGAGCTCCAACCATTCCTCGCCCGGTGTCGCCTCGCCCGCTCCAGCGCAGATCGCTCAGCCCGGCCTCAGCCTCGAGTACCAGCGGGCACAGTCGATCGAACCGCAGCCAGCAAAGCTCATCCAAGCGGTACGGTGCCGATTCCATCAAGAGCAGATCCTCCCACGAGTCGGTGCCGCACGACTTACGGACGAGCCCACTACCTGCCGGCGCCGACCGCGGTCGCCAGCGCCGTCCACTCGGCCCGCGGGATCCCCGCGACGCCGATCGGCTGAAGGCATACGTGGTCCGCGCCGGCGCTGAGGTGGGCGCGGGCCACGCCGGCGATCTCGCCGGCGGTGCCGTGCGGGATGAGCGCGTCGATCAGCCGGTCGGAGCCGCCGCCGGCGATGTCCTGCTCGGTGAAGCCGTGGTTGAGGAGGTTCGTCGTGTAGTTCCGCAGCGCGAGGTAGCCGGCGGCGTAGGCCCGAGCCTTCTCGCGGGCTGACTCGAGTTGATCGTCGACCACGCACGCGAGCTCGGGCGCGAGGACCGCCGTCTCCCCCAGCTGCGCGCGCGCCGCTTTGGTGTGCGCGACCGGGACGAAATAGGAGTGCGCGCCGAGGGATCGCTGGGCGCTCAGGGCAAGCATCTTCGGACCCAGCGCGGCGAGGCAACGCCGCGCGCGAGGAAGCGGGGTGGGCGCGGCATCGAGTCCGTCGAGGAAGGCCCGCATCGCCGCCATCGGCTTGGTGTACTGGCTCGTGGCCTCGGGATGGCCGATCCCGATCCCGACCAGCACCCGCCCCGGGAAGTCGTCGCTGAGCCGGGTGAAGTCGGCGGCCACCTGCTCGGGGTCGCTCGCCCACACGTTGAGGATCCCGGTGGCCACGACGATCCGCTCGGTCGCCTCGAGCAACGACGCAAGCGCGGGTAACTGCGGCGACCCGCCGAGCCAGAACGTCCCGAAGCCGAGGTCCTCTACCAGCCTGGCCGCTTCGCCCGCGCGCTCCTCACCGATCGCGCGGTACGTGGTCCAGACGCCGAACTCACCAAGGTGCACCGCCAGAGCTTCGCACACCCCGCCGGTCAGGGTTCGCGTTAGCAGCCGGCGTAGCGCGCGGTCATGGCGTGCGGACCGGCGGCTGGGTAGGTGACGGTGCAGGTCGCCTGGCCGTTCGTGAGTGGCTGGTCGCACACGAACCGATCGGTTGTCCGACGCGCGGTGCGCTCGCACTTGCACAACATCCACGCGAAGCTTGAGGTCGCGACCCGCGCCCAGGCCGTTATCCGCGCCACCGAGACGGGCTGGCTCTGAACTCGGTGAAGCGGGAGCTCGCGAGCATCGCCGGCGCTCTGCTCCTCGTCGCCGGAACATCGCGGCGCCTGACGGACACGCCGTTCACGCCGGCAATGGCGTTCGTCTTGATCGGGGTCCTGCTCGGACCGCTCGTGATCAACGCCGTGGCCCCACGCGCGAGACGGTGCGCACGCTGGCCGAGGCAACGCTGGCCGTGGTCCTGTTCGCCGATGCTTCTCAACGGGATCGTCGGGGGCGTGGCGGCCGGAGTCGCTACCGCTGCGGTCGTGGTGATCGGATCCCGCCGCGATCTGATCAGCGGACCGTGGCTCCAGGTCACCCCGATCGCCGGCGCTGCCCTCGCGTACGGAATCGCGGCGGCGCTGGGCGGCTCGGGCTTCATCGCGGCGTTCCTGGCGGGGGCGATGTTCGGAACGCTGGCCGGGCGGGAGTCGGAGGAGGCCTCGCGGCTGAACGAAGAGCTCGGAGATCTGCTCGGGGGAATCACCTTCTTGTTGTTCGGGGCGGTGCTGCTGGGCCCTGCGCTAGAGCACGTCACCTGGCAGGACGGCGTCTACGCCGTGCTCAGCCTGACGATCGTTCGGATGCTTCCGGTCGCGATCGCGATGGTGGGCAGTGGTGCCAGATGGCAGACCACGGGCTTCCTCGGCTGGTTCGGCTCGCGCGGTCTGGCATCGATCGTGTTCGCGGTGATCACGGTGCAGCAGGCAAGCCTTAGGCTAAGGGGGGGATGGTTTCGGTATCGGGAACGCGCCGTTCCGCGTGGCCACGCGTGATCGCCTGGCTGCGCTCACCCGACGACCAGCCTCAATGGGCGCGGCCGACGCTGCTGGGACTGACGGTGGTGGCCGGCTTCCTGTACGCCTGGAACGCCACGGGCAACCTCGAGATCTTCTACGCCGCGGCCGTGCGCAGCATGTCGATGAGCTGGCACAATTTCGTGTTCGCGGCGTTCGACCCGGCAGCAACGATCACCATCGACAAGCTCCCCGGGGCGTTCTGGGTGCAGGCCCTGTCGGTGCGCGTGTTCGGCTTGCACGCGTGGGCGATCGTCGCCCCTCAGGTGGTCGAGGGGATGGCGAGCGTTCTCGTGCTGTACCGCGTCGTTCGCCGGCTGGCGGGGCCGCTCGCCGGGATCGCGGCCGCCGGTGTGCTCGTGCTGTCTCCCGCGACGGTCGCGCTCAACCGCGGCAACATCCCGGACACGCTCATGATTTTGCTGCTCCTGCTCGCCGCCGACGCCACCGTCAGCGCGATCATCTCGGGGCGGCTGCGGAGCCTGATCCTCGCGGGGGTCCTGGTGGGCCTGGCGTTTCAGGCGAAGATGATCGAGGCGTGGCTGGTGCTGCCCGCGCTCGCGCTCGCGTATCTGGCAGGCGCCGGCGGCGAATTGGGCCGCCGCCTGGCGCGGCTGGCCACCGCCGGAGTCGTGGTCGCCGCCGTGTCGCTCAGCTGGATGCTGTTCGTCACGGTGTGGCCGGCAAGTCACCGGCCCTACGTGGACGGCAGCAGCACGAACTCGATCTTCGGTCAGGTCTTCGCCTACAACGGATTCGGCCGGCTGGACCAGGCGTCGCCCAATCAGTTGCTGACCAGGGCGATCGGGCTCGCGCTCGGATCGGCCCCGCCCAGCTGGCACCGCCTGCTGAGCGGAGCCGACGGACGCGCCACGGCGTGGTTGATCCCGGCGGCGCTGGTGGCGCTCGGGGCGTGCATCGCAGTCAGCCGGCGGCGGGATGGCCTGCTGCGCGCCGGCACCGTCCTCTGGGGAATGTGGCTCGTCGTGCTCCTGGTCGTGTTCAGTGTCAGCACGACCGTCAACCCGTATTACACCGCGGCGTTGTCACCCGCGGTCGCGGCGCTGCTCGGGATGGGATCCGCGCTCGTGTGGGAGTACCGCGCGCAAACGACCACCAAGTGGGTGGTGGCGGCGACGGTCGCCGTGACCTGCGGGTACGCGATCTGGCTGCTTCCCGACCGGGGCGTGGGGTTCGTGATGGGGCTGCCGGTGGCGGTCGGCGTGCTCGGCCTCGCGGCCGTCGCCGTTCTGCTTGTGCCCGTGCGACTGCTCACCCGCGCGGGCGCCGTCGCGCTCGCGGCGATCGCGTTGCTGGCAGTGCCCGCGGTGGCGTCGATTTCGGTCGTCGCCAAGCGGTTCGGACCGTTCGACACTCCGTTCGAAACGCCACGCGCATCGAATTTCGCACGCACGCTGGGCGGGGTGGCCAAGCAGACGGAGGCGCTGCTCCCGGGCCTCGAGGCAGCCGACCATGGCCAGCCCGATCTGATGGCGACCCAGACCTCGGCCGTCGCCGCACCGTTCATCTTCGACAGCGGCCGGGAAGTGCTCCCGATCGGCGGGTTCACCGGAACGATCCCAGAACCGTCACTCCGGGCGTTACAGTCGATGATCGCCAGGGGCGACTTCCACATCGTCGTGCAGTCGCCGACGGTCACCGACCCGCGACTGCTGTGGATCGCCCACCAGTGCTTCCCGGTCAACTCCGGATCCGCGTCGGCGCCCGGCGCGCTGCGGTTCGCGGTCTACTTCTGCGGACGGGCGCCCGTTCTCTGACCTGACCCTCAGGCCGCCGCCTCGGCCTGCAGCCTCCGGATCTCCTCGGCCTGCCCCGACAGGCTCTGATGAGAGATCTCGCCGGACTCGAGCAGCGCGTACGTGCTGCGCCCGAGCTGCTCGTAAGCGTGCGACAGGTTGCGCTTGGCCTGGACGTCCTCGACGCCCTCCTTCGCCTTGGTCGCCGCTTGCTCGGCGGCGGCTTTCGCCTTGTCCAGGAAGCCCACTTGGTCCCTCCTCGTCGGTGATGGTCGGAACGGGTGCGCGACAAGGTAACAGTCGCCTGAAGTCGTCCTGTCGCGGGCCCGCCCGCTCTAGGGCGCCAGCCCGCTCTGCCGCGCGAGCGAGGACAGCATCGAGGGCGACTCGCCCAGCATCAGCCACCGATGACGGGTCACGTGCGCGATCCGCCCGTGGTCCTGGAGCCGCGAGAACGCCGTGCTCACCGACGGCCGCTGCGCCGCGACCATGTCCGCCACCTGCGAATGGGTCAGCGGGAGGTCGATCACGATCCCGTCGGGCGTGACCCGGCCGAACCGGAGCGCGAGATCCCACAACGTCACCTCGAGCCGATCCTCGATCCGGGACAGCGCGTTGATCGCCGACTGCTGACCGAGCCGCCGGGCACGGACGATCAGCCGCCGCATCAGGGCCGCGTGGATCTCGGGCCATCGAGCGGTCCTGAGCGCGAACCGCCGGTCGAGCAGCGCCACCCGCGCTCCGCACACGACCGACGCGGTCACCGCAGAGGGAAGCGTCAGCTCCAGGCCCGAACCGACCCACGGCCCGATCACGTCACCGTCGCCGAGGAGCTCGATGTGCGAACGCGTGTCGGCGTGGATCTGGATGATGATCAGACCCGCCAGCACGAGCACACCGAACGCGCCCGGGTCCGGCCGGGGAGTGAAGCGCCACGGCCCTCGCTCGAATTCGAACACCGGCGCGAGCGACGCGCCGACCGCGAGCGGCCACTGAGCGAGCGGGATTCCCGCCCCGAGCTCCGGATCCGCCTCGAGCACCCGCACCATCGCGGCCGTCGCTTCGGCACGCATCCGGCGGGCCTGCTCAAGCTCGGTCAACGTCGCCACGTCCCCTCGTTCCCCGGTTGTCGCGCGCGGGCACGTGACCGTTCTACTGCCGGGCGCCCGGGCCTGTCAATTGGCCCCCCTCCCGGCCCCCTACCGCGGCGCTGCCCAAACCGGCGCCGGCACGCCCATCAGGCGGTTGAGGATCCACCCGGCGATCGTCAACAGGAGCACGCCGATGAGCACGTCCAAGATCTCGTGCGGCTTGGCCAGCAAGCCCGAGGCGACGATGATCGTGGTCGCCCCGGCGGGTGGGTGCGCGGATCGCACGACCCGGAGGATCCCGCCCGTCAGCGCGACCGCAAGCGCGATCGCACCGACTCGGCCGAGCGTCACCCCCGATACGTACACGCTCGGAGCGCTGAGGAGGCCGAAGATGGCGAGGGACACGACGCCGGCGGCCACCCCGAGGCTGTGACCGATGATCGTGTTGCGCGGCGTCCCGACCTCGGCCATCGGCGTCTCGAAGATCAGGAACGCGGTTGCGCCGAGGCTCGGAAACACCAGCGGCTGCTTGACCAGGTACGCCCACATGCCGCTCAGCCCGATCGCCAGCAACGATCCGACGAACGTGTACACAGCGTTCCCGCGGTTGCGCCACCTGGTGTACAGCCACCGCTTGAGACCGTACGACCCCGGTATCCCCACGAGCGAGCCCTGGCGCTGGAAGATCCGGACTCCCGAATCCGCGAACTCCGCGATGTGATCGAGCTCGTCCTTCGGGTCGAAGATCATGCTCACGGCGCGCAAGCCTAGCCACCCTCATGGCTCCGGTCCCCGGCGGCGCTCAGACTGTTCGTGTTCTGACCGATTGCCCACGGTCAGCGCTTGCCGCCGAGCGGCCCGAAGCCGCATGCGGCCTGGGCCTGCTCGAACGCGGGTGCCTGCGGGTTGAAGCCTGGCCTGACGGCAAACACGATGCCGCGGAAGAACAGGCCCTGGTTGCCGCTTGTCGACGGGTCGGGGAAGTCCGGCACCCCGTGCTTTCGTAAGCACTCTGCCCAGACGAGCGCGGCGTGGAGGTCGCTGGCCGACGGCGCCGGCGCCGGCCCCGAACGAGGGCCGCCGCCCGGCACCAGCTTGTTGCACGTGCTCTGCGCGGATTGGAAGGCGGGAGCAGCCGGGTCGAGCCCCGAGCCCGGGGCGGCGTTTACGCTTCGCCCCGTCCCCGGGTCAGGGAAGTTCGGCACCCCATGCGACCGCATGCACTGCGCGAACGCGAGCGCGGAGGTCGAGTCCCCGGACCCGGTCGTGCTCGAGCTCGCCGCCCCCCCGCCGCACCCGGCGAGCGCGAGCGCGAGCCCGCAGCTCACGACAGCCAGGATTCGGCGGTGAGGGCCGGACACGTCACAGTTCTAGATCCCCCGGGTTAACGCGGGCGTAACGGCGTTACGGCGCTGTTATGCGGTCGGCCCGCTTACGAGCGACTCGAGCGGGGTGTCGGTGTCGGTGAGCGCCGCGACGTCAACCTGCTGCCCACGACCGCGACGCTCTCGCTGGCCTCGATCCGCCGCCGCAGCGCATCACAGTCGGCGAGGGTGCGCAGATAGTGGATGCCCTCGAGCTCGCTTCCCGGAGCTTCGACCCGCCGCGGCTCAGAGCCGGTAGTCAGGAGAAGCTTGTCGAAGTGGAGCTCGCCGCCGTCGTCCAGCGTTCCCCGTCTGGCGGCCGGGTCGATCGCGGTCACCGTCACCCCCGACAGCAGCTCTATCTCGTGCCGCTCGTAGAAATCGGTGGTATGGACATAGGCCTTCTCGCGCTCGGACTCGCCCCGGATGTACTCCTTGGTCAGCGGCGGCCGCTCGTAGGGCCGCTCGGGCTCGGCGCCGATCAGCACGACCCGTCCGTCGAACCCGTGCTCCCGCAGCTCTTCGGCTGCCTTGGCGCCGGCGAGGCTCGCGCCGACGATCACGAACGTCTCCTTGCTCATCGTGTTCGGTCTCCTGTCTGTCTTGGTCGCGCTCACCGTGGTCGCACGGTCTGCGCCGTCTCGAGATCGCCCCGGTACAGGTCGTACGCGGCCGTGTACTCCATCACGCGCGCTACGTCCGCCACGAACTCATCGCCGTAGCCGGCCCGGCGGAGCAGGTGGAAGCCCAACTCCATGCCCGAGGTGATTCCGCCGGCGGTGACGATCCGACCCGCGTCGACCACGCGGGCGCGGCTGATCCGGCATGCCGGCGCGATGTCCGCCAACCGGTCGATCGGCACCTTGCCCGCCGGTCCGGCCTCGACCTTGTCCGGCTCCTTGCGATTGGTGGCCGGCACGCCGTCGAGCAGGCCCATCCGCCCGTACACCCACGAGCCCGTGCACACGCTGGTCAGCAACGTCTCGTCGTCCAGCGAGCCGATGAACTCGTGCAGGCGGCGGTTGTACATCTCCTGGCGGGTCCCGAACCCACCGGGGATCAGCAACGCGTCCATCGCGGGGCGGTCGTCGAAGCAGTAGTTCGGGAGCACGGTGAACCCGGCCTGGGCCTGCACGGGGCGCATGGCATCTGCGATCAGGAACGCGTCGAGCTCGGGGTCATACCGCCGCGCCACCGACCAGACGCCGTGCGGCGCGGCGAAATCGACGATCTCCGCGTCCTTGAAGACATAGATGCCCAACCGGAAACCTGCCATCACCGACTCCTCTCAGTCGACCCTCTCGGTTAGCTGCAAGACGGCGGCGTTGATTCCCCACGCGAGCGCGACGCCCGACGAGGCGCCCCACGACCGAAGCGACACCACCGCGCCCCGCGCGCCTTGGGACTCGATCGCCTCGGCGAACGCCGGCAGGCCGACGTTGACCGCCGCCAAACGTGCTAGCACCTCGCCGTGCACACCCATCCCCAGTTCCACTATCTGCAATCTTCGCCGATGACATCGTTCGAACAGCTCCCCGCCTCGATCCGGGAGTCGCCGGCGCTGGTGCTGCGACTGGGTGCAGCGGGACAGATCACGGTGCTCCGCGCAGCGGTACGTCGAGGACGGCCTCGAGATGCACCTGGAGACGACCGCCACCGACATCGACCTGGACCGGCGCACGTATTCCGAGTTTCGTGCCAAGCCGCGAACCCGCAGCGGAGAGCCGGTAGATGTTTGCGCTGTTGCTAGTCGCGGGCTCGCTCGGCCTCAACAACTTCGCCGCGTCGGTCGCGATCGGGCTGTCAGGAGTGGATGGGTCGGCACGGGCGCGGATCGCGCTGACGTTCGGACTGTTCGAGGCGGGGATGCCCGTCGTCGGGCTGGTGGCCGGGCGGCGGCTCTCGCACACGCTCGGCTCGTCAGCCCATGTCGTCGGCGGGCTGCTGCTGATCGGGGTCGGCGCTCAGATCGCGATCTCCGCCGCGCGTTCCGGCGACCGGCCCGGGCCGGCGGTTGCCGGCGCACATGTCGGCCGTCTACTGGTCCTCGCCGCCGGCCTCAGCATCGACAACCTCGTCGTCGGGTTCGCGCTCGGCGCCTACCGTGCTCCGCTAGCCCTCAGCATCGCCGTGATCGCAATCGTCAGCGTCGGCCTGTCGCTGCTCGGGCTCGAGCTCGGCGCGCGGCTCAGCGCGGGCACCCAGCAGCGCAGCGAGCTGCTCAGCGGAATCGTGCTGATCGGCGTCGGCATCGCCATCCTCACGAACCCGCTGTGACCGCCGCCGCCACGGCCTGGCGCTCAGACGCTCAGCGCCAGTCTTCCTCCTCACGATCCGATGCGCCTACCGTAGCGCGGCGTTACCCGCGAGCGGCCCGGCCGTGCCCCGGCGCCCGGGGCCGGCGTCCGCTCGAGCCGGGGCGGCGGCGCCGGCGAGCAGCGCGACGAGCAGCCCGGCGAGCACGAGCATGCCCAAGGCGAGCCGGAGCGAGGTCAGCTGCGCGAGGCCTCCGATCAGCGGAGGTCCCGCCAGGAAGCCCAGGTAGCCGAGCGACGTGACCGCAGCGAGCGCCGGCCCGGTCGAGACGCCGGGCTGATCGGCGCCGGCGCGGAACAGGGTCGGGACGACCCCCGCGAGCCCGAGCCCGAGCGCCGCCGATCCGGCGAGGTCGTCGTGAACGAGCTTCGCGCTCCAATCGGACGCCCCGCCCTCGGCCATCAGGCAGAACAGGCACACGAGCCCGATCACCGCGAGCCGCGCCGGCATCGCCCGCCAGCGCATGCTCGGCGCATGCGCGTCGGCGTCCTCGTCCTCCGCGAGCAGCGGAACCGTGGCGACGAGCCCGGGAATCCCGAACAGCAGCGCGGCCGCGGCGAAGTGCGGGAACGGCGCGAGGTCGAGTGCGGCGGCGAGCGCGAGCCTTAAAACTCTCGATATGTGCGAGTGAGAGTGAAAGCATGCCGGTGACATTCCCGCCGCACCGCGGCGGGGTCCCTCCGGGCGTCGTGGCCGGCGACGAGCAGCGTCCCCGCATCCGCGCGCAGCAGCGTGGCCACCATTCGCACGAACGTCGTCTTGCCGGCCCCGTTCGGACCGAGCACGGCAACGACCGGCCCGGGATCGGCGACCAGATGCAGGCCGTCGAGGGCGATCGTCTTTCCATAGCGCTTCGTGAGGCCGCGGGCCTCGATCATCGCCGTCATCTAACTGTCCTCCTGGTGTTGTTGATCGTCCGCCGGGAGGAACGCCGCCGCGACCTCGCGCAGCCACTGCTCGCTCCACGTCAGCCGTCCCTCGCGTAGGTCGTCGATCACGCCGCGAACCCACGAAAGCTCGGCCTCCAGCAACGTCTTGCGGTACTCCTCCTCGAGCACGAACAGGCGCGGCAGCCCGGCCGGCACAGCCGCAAGCGATCGCTCGGTGGCGTCGAGCGCGTCCCGCAGCTTGTCCGCGCGCTGCTCGAGCTCGGCTCGCGCCTCCTCGGGCGGCAACCCGAACAGGATCGACACCGCCGCGACGAACTCGGGGTACTCGCCCTCGGTGTTGCGCAGCATCTCGCGCAGCCACCGGCGCGCGACCTCGCGTCCGGCGTCGGTGATCCCGTACACGACCCGCTCGGGGTAGCCCTCCTCCGCGGCACCAACCGCTGACGCCGGCCTGGAGACGGCGCGACCCATCGTCTACCGTGTGCGCTGCGTTCGGGACCAACCACTGAAATCAGGAGCAGCAGCACATGTCTACCTACGACCAATCTGCTTACGGCGGCGTCGCGGTCACACGTGATCAGACGCGAGCGGTGTTCGGCCAGGTCATGGGCCTGGTCGCGGTTACCGTCGGCTTCTCCGCGCTCGGCGCCTACCTCGGGCGCAATCTCACGGGCGGAACTGGGCTCCTGTTCTTCATCGCCGCGTTCGCGTGCATTTTCGGCTTGAACATCGCCAACTCGCGCGGGCGCGAGCAGCTCGCGGTCGCGTTGCTGTTCGGCCTCGGGCTAGCGCTCGGGCTCGCGGTCGCCCCCGTGATCGCGGTCTACGCCAATGCCGATCCGGCGGCACTGTGGCAGGCATGCGGCGCTACCGGCGCGTTCATCGCCGGGGCTGGCGCGTTCGGTTACGCCACGCGGCGGGACCTGTCCGCGTGGGCGAGAACGCTGTTCTGGGCGCTGCTCGCTTTGATCGTGTTCGGCCTGGTGACGATCTTCGTCTCGATCCCGCACGCCAACATCATCTACGCCGTGCTCGGCCTGGTGATCTTCGGCGGTTTCACGATCATCGACTTCAACCGCCTGCGCCGCGCGAACGTGAACAGTGCCGTGCCGATCGCAGCCGGCATCTTCCTCGACATCTTCAACGTGTTCCTGTTCTTCTTGCAGCTGTTCGGATCCGGACGGGACTGACGCCGGCGCCGCCGAGAACGTTCGCGCTGCGGTTTCCGGCCGAGCAGATCCCGGCACTCGCGGCACGTTTCCCGGGCTCGGTCGACAGCTCGCGGCTGGCGGTCGGCGCCGCCGCGAGAGCCCGCGGCTATTACACGCGCGAGGAGTTCGTCGAGGTGTGTTCGTGGAAGACGGTCCGCAGCCGCCCCAAGGTCGCCGCGAACACCGAGGCCGCGATCGCCGACGCCACCGGCCGGGCCCTGGCCGCCGACGACGAGGCGACCCGCATCGGAGCGCTGCTCGAGCTCGAAGGTGTCGGCGTGCCGACCGCGTCGACGCTCCTCTACTTCGCGTTTCCCGACGACTACCCGATCCTCGATATCCGCGCGCTCGAGTCGCTTGGGGTCAAACCCCGATCGACGGCTCGGCGGGTCGACGTGGACGGTGACGCCGCAGGCGCTATTCGTATTCGAGCTTCGGTTCCCATTCCCCTCGACCTTGGGGCGCTCGGTCGAACACCGACCACAGTGGCCACATGAAGTCGACGTGCCGGGGGCCCTGTCCGCTGTCGTGCGGGACGAACCAGAGCTCGCTGCTCCAGAAATTGTGGATCCCGTCGTCGCGCCGGACGAACACCGTAGCCAGCGGCCATTGGTAGCCGTTCGAGTCCTCGGCACCGTAGTCGCGGTTGTAGCTGCTCGGAGCGCAGGACAGAAGGCGTGCATGTCGCCAGCCGCGGTTCCCGCCATGCTCGCGGAACTCGTCGATCGGTGCCTTGGAGGACACCGCGAAGCTGATCCGCTGCGTGATGTGCGGGAGCGCGCCGTCGATCCCGTCGATGATCGACGTGCACGACGGGCACGGGCCGACGAACGGCAGCCCCTGCTCGCGTGGCACGACCATGAAGCTGTATAGGAACAGCGTGTCCTTGTCGTCGTCGAACAGCTCGGACAGGCGAACCGCCCGCGGCGCGGCGGTGGTGGCGTCCCACTCCTCGAACGCGTAGTCGGTCGGCACGACGCCGCCGAGCGGAAGCTCACGCCGCTGCGCCGCTACCCGTTCGATCTGCCGGCGCAGGTCGGCCTCGGCTTGGAGAAGCTCGTCTCGGGCTCGCCTGTATTCGTCCGACTCTCCCGGAAGCCGGAAGTCGCTCGCCAGGTGCACCGTTTCGGGCATCGCTCAGTCCTCCGCGTCGATCTCGTGTTCAGGCACGGGCGTCGCCACCGCGAGCACCTGCTCGCGGGTCGGCACGAGCCCGTGCGCCTCCCGTCCGTGAGCCTGAGCGGCGGCGACGAGCTCATCCTCGGTCCCGCGGGCGATCCAGCCGCAGTCGCATACGATCTGCTTGATCATGGCGGCCGACTTTACGGCCTCGCGGTTGCGAAACGGTTGGGATGCCGCGGCGCCGCCCATGCGCGTCTACCTCGCGGGCGAGGTCTGCGTCGAGGCTGCCGGCGGGATCGTCCACGAGCGGGTGCTGCCAGGCCCTTTGGGCCGTCATCTGTTCGCGTTTCTGGTCGCCGAGCACGCGCGCGCGGTCGGTCACGACGAGCTGGCCGCCGAGCTTTGGGCGGGCTCGCCGCCGCGCGCCTGGAGCGCCTCGCTGAAGGCGCTCGCAAGCCGGATCCGGGCTGCGTTGACGACGGCCGGACTCGACGGCGCGCGCCTGCTCGCGGGCGCCCCCGGCGTGTACCGGTTCAGGTTGCCGGAGGGAGCGTGGCTCGACCTCGACGCTGCCCGTTCGGCAACGCACGACGCGGAGACGCTGCTCGCCGCCGCCGACCTGGAGGGGGCCTCGGGCGCGGCGTTCGTCGCCCGGCTGATCACCGCGCGAACGCTGCTTCCAGGGCATAACGGACCGTGGCTCGAGGTCTGTCGCGGGCGGCTTGCGGACCTGCGGATCCGCTCGCTCGAATGCTCGGCGCGGGCACACATCGCCGGCGGGGCGCCGGCCCGGGCAGTCCGCGACGCGAAGCTCGCGCTCGAGGCGGCACCACTGCGCGAGCCGACCTGGCGACTGCTCATGGACGCCCACGCCGCGGCAGGCGACACCGCGTCGGCACTCGACGCGTTCGCGCGGTGCCAGCTCACGCTCCGCGAGGCGCTCGGCGTCGGGCCGTCGCGGGCGACGCGAGAGCACCACTCGGCGCTGCTCGCGGAAGCCGGCTAGCGCTAGCCGAGCCGGGCGCTCCGATGAGACTCGCCGCGCGCCGGAGTCTTAGCTTGTGACTTCGAACGAAACGCGAGGTGAGCAATGCCCACAGAGGACCGAGTTGAACGCGCCCGCGATCTCTACCTGGCGTTCGCCGCAGGGAGCCGCGACGCGGTCGAACGGATGCTGACCGACGACTTCACGTTCTCGAGTCCACTCGACGTGGGACTTGACCGCGAGGGCTACTTCGAGCGCTGCTGGCCGGGCGCGGGTCGGGGACAGGACTTCGAGTTCGTGCGCCTGCTGCAGTCAGGGGACGAGGTGATCGTCACCGATGAGCCCAAACACTCAGACGGCCATCGGGGCCGGAACACTGAGATTCTCACCTTCAAAGGTGACCAGATCTGCGTTTCCGAGGTGTATTTCGGGTGGAACGTCGAGTGACTGCCTCGGGGTTTGGAGACGGACATGGGTAACCTGGTCATCGACATCAGCATCTCGCTGGACGGCTTCGTCGCCGGACCGAACGACGGCCCCGGGAACCCGCTCGGCGACGGAGGCATGAGGCTGTTCGACTGGTGGACGGCCGGAACCGAGCGGATCGGGCCTGATGACCGTTTCAGGCCTCCCCCACGCAGCCGCGACGTCGTGCGGGAGATGTTCGCGTGCGGCGCGCTCATCACCGGCAGACGCACGTTCGAGATCGCCCGCGGCTGGGGCGGCCATCATCCCGTCGGCGCTCCGTTCTTCCTGCTCACCCACGAGCCGCCCGACCGGTACGTCGGCCCCGGTACCGAGGGAATCGTCGTCACCGACGGGATCGAGAGCGCGCTGCGGCAGGCCCGCGCGGTCGCGGGTGATCGGGCGATCGGGATCGCCTCGGCCGACGTCGCCGGGCAATATCTCAAGGCCGGCCTGCTCGACGAGATTCACCTGAACATCGTGCCGGTTCTGCTCGGCGGCGGCGTCCGCCTCTTCGCGAACCTCGAAGGTCACCCGTTCGACCTCGAGTGCACCCGCGTGGTCGAGTCCGACGGCGTCACCCATCTCCGCTACCGCGTCCTCAAATAGGCTTGCCGGACCTATGGGGTCCGAGCCGGATCAGCCACTCGACGCGCTGCTGAGAGTCATTCCGTTCGCCGCCGCACTCGGCATGGAGCTCGTGTCGGCGAGCGCTGAGCAGGTGGTCGGACGGCTCTCCTGGCGAGAGGATCTCTGCACGACCGGCGGCGCGCTGAACGGCGGGGCGCTGATGTCGCTCGCGGACAACATGGGAGGCATGTGCGCCTACCTGAACCTGCCCCCGGGCGCGGGCACCGCGACGATCTCGTCATCGACGAACTTCCTGCGCGGCGTGCGCGAGGGGCATGTCACGGCGACCTCCCGCCCGCTGCGCGTCGGCCGGTCGGTGATCGTCGTCGAGACCGAGCTGCGAGACGACCAGGGCCGGCTGGTCGCGCACACGACTCAGGCACAGGCAGTGATCGGGCCTTGAAGCGCGTCTAAGCCACGTCTAAGCCCTGACAATCGCGGTTGTCTCCCGCGCCACCGGGCCGATCCCCAGCTCGCTCAGCTTCTCTTCGAGCGCCAGGATCCTGCCCGTGTCCTCGTAGAAGTCCTCGTGCTCGACGATCTTGCCCCAGCGCGTCCGCGCGACGATCGCGATCCGGTTTGCGTAGAGCTCCTCGCCGCTCGGCCCGGTGGCGCGGTCGTCGAAGCGCGCGGCCAGGGTCAGCGCCCACGGAGGGCCCGATATCCAGAGCTGCCGGAGCTCGCCCTTCAGGCCGGCGGCGGTGAACTCGCGCAGGAAACGCTCGATCGCCGGCTTGCCGCGGTGGTCGCCCGACCAACGGTGAGGGCCTTCGTTGAAGTGAAGGACCGCGTCGTCGGCGTACCCGGCAAGCAGTGCCTTGTAGTCACCGTCGTTCAGCCGGCGGACGTCGCTGCGCAGCTTCAGCAGCGCCAGGCGCGGCAGCAGCGCGCGGGCGGCAATCGCCGCGCCGGCGCCGGCGATCAGACTCGGCTTGTGGATCATGTTCTGGCCTCCGGGGTCGTGGGCTTCTCCGGCAGCGCCGCGACGACGAGCGCGACAGCCGCCTCCGAACAGGTCTGCATCGGCTCGAGGCTCCGCGTCGAGCGACCAAGCAGGAACGCTCCCTCGAGCAGCGCGAGCACGGTCTGGGCGAGCGGGCGGGCCCGGTCCGCGGGCACGCCGGCCTGCACCGCGTCCCGCGCCAGCGCGGCCTGCCACGACTCGAACGCGTCGGCGGTCGCCACCCGCAGAACCTCGTGGGTGCTCGCGATCTCGCCGGCAACCGTCGCGATCGGGCAGGCGTCGGCGTAGTCGGTGGCTTCGAGCGTCTCGCCCGCGCCGGCGAAGAAGTCTCGGATGGCGGTCGGCAGATCCGGCGCCGCGCCGGCAATCGCCTCGTACAGCGCGAGGAAGAACCGCCCGCCGGTCCGCAGCACCTCGTCGCCCAGCTGCTCCTTGCCGCCGGGAAAGAAGTGGTAGAGAGACCCGAACGGCGCATGGGCCTCGGTCGCGATCTGTTTGAGGCCGGTGCCCGCGTATCCCTGTCGGCGGAACAGCTCCGCGCTCGCATAGATGATGCGGTCGCGGGTCGGGACGTCGGTGGCGCTCGGCATCAGGCTGGCGCGCCATCGTATCGCAAGTAGAACGTTCTATCTACGGGGACATGCGCGATACGCCACGCTGCCGGAACCGCTGCTCTCTACGGGTTACCCGGATTCGGGGACCTCTTGAGCACGTGGATTCGTAAAGGGGACGATGTGCGGCGATCGTGTCTGTGTCGGGTGAACGCGTGCCGGCTGCGGCAGAGAGCCTCGCTGTCAACGGCGAGCTCGGGCGCCGTCGAGCGCGCCGTCCGCGCACCGAGCAGGCGCTCATCCGGGGCGCGCTGGCCGGATCGGAGGCCGATCTCGAGGCGCTCTTCAGCCGCTTCTGGCCGCGGGCCTACCGGGCCGCGTACCTGATCGTCCACGACCACGCCGCCGCCGAGGACATCGCGCAGGAGGCGTTCCTGGCCGCGATCCGCCGTCTCGACCGATTCGACCGGCGGCGCCGATTCGGGCCGTGGCTGGGCGCGATCGTCGCGAACCGCTCGATCGATTGGGCGAGAGCGCGGACCGCCCGGCGGGAGACCACCGACGCCGGCCTCGGGTCGGCCTCCCCGCCGGATGTCCCACTCGGGCGCTACTCACAGGAGGTGCTGGCGGCGCTCGCGTCGCTGTCGCCCGAGCATCGCGCGGTGATCGTCCTGCGCTACCTGCTCGAGTACAGCCCCGGCGAGATCGCCCGCGCCCTCGACCTGCCCCGAGGCACGGTCAACTCGCGGCTGCGACGCGGGCTCGACACCCTCGAAACCCGGCTGCGGGAGGCACGCGTCGCCGGCGCTGTTCTCACTGCCCTCGCCCGGGCGGATCCTGATATCCGGTCCGGGCGGGACGTGGATCGCGGCGGCGGACGGCTCGACGCGCCGCCTCGGCCCGTGGGCGCAGGCGAGCTGGTCGCCGCACGGGCTGTTCGTGGCGGTTGCATCCGCCGATCGGCTCGCCGCGGTCGACCCGCACGGCACGATCCGGTGGGCGCTGGCGCGTCCGGCGGTAAGCGATCCGCGCTGGTACTCGCCGAGCGGTTACCGGGTGGCGTATCTGTCGGCGGACACGCTGCGCGTCGTCGACGGCGACGGCACCGACGATCGCCTGCTGGCCGCCGGCGTGGCGCACGTCGCCCCGGCGTGGCAGCCGGGTCACCCCTACGAGCTCACGTAGCGCGCCCCGGGTCGCGGCCGTGTCCCGCATCGCTCAGCAGTTCTCGAGCGGCGCCGCGAGAGGATTCCCCCAACTCGAGGGCTGGTGCTGCACGGCACGGGGACAAGCCGGATGAGCACCCGGCGCGCGAGGTGGTGATCTCGACCGCGTGAACGACCGCGTCAGTTCTCGAGCCGGAATCCCACCTTCAGGCCGACCTGGTAGTAGTCGATCGCGCCCTCCTCCTTGAGATGACCGCGAATCTCGGTGACCTCGAACCAATCGAGGTGGCGCAGGGTCTTGCGCGCGCGGCCCAGGGCGTTACTGATCGCATCGTCGATCCCCTCGGGGGAGGATCCGACGATCTCGCTGACGGAATAGACATGGTCGGTCACTTGAGCACCTCGGTGGTTGAAAGGGACGGACGCGCCAGCCTAACGCCCCTCCCGGGTCACGCGTGCTTGCCGCTTGCAAAATATGTGCTAAGCTGCAAGCACATCGATTCAGATCACCGAAGGAGCACAGAACTATGGCAACGACAGCTTCCACCAAGACCGGCGTCCCGTCGTTCGACGCGGCGTTCGAGCAGGTCAAGGACTCGAGCGAGCAGCTGCTTGCGGCCGCGCGCAAGGCGGGCAACCTGTACCTCGACTCGTGCGAGAAGGCCGTCGACCGCACCGCCGAGCTTCAGCTGAAGCTTGCCGGCCTCACCCAGCAAGAATGGCTCCAGAGCCTGATCGAGGCCCAGGTCGACGTCTCCAAGGAGCTCGTCGGCACCTATACGACGACGGCGCGCAGCTTTCTCAAGTAGCGTGCACTAATAACCGCTGCTAGAAGCACCGGCGGTTACCGTCGGTGCTTCGCTGTCTGCGGGACTCTCGCCGGATCCAGGCCGTTTTCTTCGCAACGAGGTCGAACATGAGCGCAACGCCGTACTGCCCGCCGGTTCCCGCGTCAAGCCCGTCGTCGGGACTTCTCGACAGCTGGCTCGACGGCTGCGCGGCGGCCGCCGAAGGGCTCGGGAACTGCTGGGCGGCGGCGCTGGAGCGCGGGCCGACGGCATTCGACTTCCCGCGCTGGCTGGCCCTCACCTCCGGGCGTCGGCCGCCGGCCTGGACCACCCCCCATGAGATCGTGTTCGAGGGGCCGCTGGCGCGGCTGCGCGACTTCTCGGTCTCCAGGCGCAGAGTGGTGCCGACGCTGGTTCTGCCCCCGCAGGCCGGGCACGATTCGTGCATCGTCGACTACTCGGCCGAGCAGAGCCAAATGCACACGATCATCGCCACCGGCCTCGAGCGAGCACTGTCGCTCGATTGGGTGGGCGCGACGAAGGAAACCGCGAACGCGTCAATCGAGGACTACATCGACGTCGTCGACCGCGCGGTCGACCACTGCGGCGGGCGCGTCAACCTGATCGGCGACTGCCAGGGCGGATGGCTTGCGACGATGTACGCCGCGCTCGCACCCGAGCGGGTCAACACGCTCACGATCGCGGGCGCGCCGATCGACTTCCACGCCGGCGAACCCGTGATCCACGAGGTGATCCGTCGTGTCGCGCCCGACGGCAACCTGCAGTTCTACGAGGCGCTGGTCGCATCCGGGGGAGGGATTCTCGAGGGCCGGCACATGGTCGCCGGCTTCATCATGATCCAACCGGGCGCCGAGATCTCGCGCCAGATCGACCTGCTGATCAACCTGGGCGACCCTGCCCACGTCGACCGCTACCGCGAGTTCGAGGACTGGTTCAAACACACCCAGGACGTGCCGGGCGCGTTGTACCTGTGGATCGTCCGCCACCTGTTCCGCGACAACGAGCTGATCCGCGGATCGCTCGAGGTCGGCGGGGAGAGCGTCGACCTGGCCCGGATCGAGATGCCGCTGAATCTGCTGGCCGGCGCCACCGACCACATCACCCCGCCCGACCAGGTGTTCGCGCTGGCCGCGCACGCCTGCACCCCGCCCGAGCTCGTAACCCGTCACATCAGCAGCGGCGGCCACCTCGGCCTGTTCATGGGACACGAGGCGCTGCGCGAGCACTGGCCGCGGGTGCTGTCCGCAGTCGTACAGCACTCACGCGCGTCGGCCCCGACGCGTCGGGGTAGCCATCGCTGAGGGGACAATACCTTCTGAGGGGAAGGCGAAGAACGCGGTCGGCAAGGCACGGAGCGCGGTCAAGAAGGCGACGCGCTAGCGCGCGTTCACTCGGCCACGTAGTGGCGCTCGCCGGCGGGGTCCACCCACACGCGCAGCACCCTGCGCGTGCGCGGGTCACGGAAGCGCTCGCTGGTCGGCTGCCAGTCGGGCCCGGGCTTGTCGGATTCGCCGTGGCCGCGCCCACGGCGGGGCCGGCGCTCCGGCTCCGAGGGGCCGGCAAGCACCGGCAGGTCCGCCAGTGCCGTGGCGGCGTCCTCGCGCGTCTGCGCTCCGGCCACCAGCGCCACCCGGCGCTCGAGCTCGGCGATATCGATGCGTCCTTCGGCGGCGTGGCGCTTCAGCGTCTCGTAGAGCAGCTCGCGATCCGCGTCGCCCAGCAGCATCGGCCGGACTAGCCCGCTAGCCGGGGCGGTCGACCTTGACGGCGGTTCCGTACGCGACGATCTCGGTGAACTGCTGACCGATCTCCGACGAATCGAAGCGGACCGCGACGATCGCGTCGGCGCCGAGCAGCCGGGCGTTGTCGGACATCCGGTCGATCGCGTGGCGCCGGGAATCCTCCAGCAGCTGGGTGTATTCGGGGATCTCGCCGCGACGAAGGCCCTTGAACGAGGCGGCCACACCGCCGGTGAACCCCATGCTCCTGACCACGAGCCCGTAGCAGACGCCGAGGTTCTCGCGGATCCGCATACCCGGAAGCTCGATCGCGGTGGTCATCGGGAGATCGACGGTGGGGACAGATTCGGACACCCGGGGCAAGTTATCAGGGAGGCAACGCGCCGGTCGGCCCCGAGGGAATCCCGCTCGAGCAGGGCCCCTTGCTCGCGCCGGCGTCGACCGCCTCCCAGGGCGACACGGTCGACGGGGTCCAGTGCGCGCCGGTCGAGCAGCTCGTCCCCTGGACGAAGAACCCTCGCGCGATCCCGCTGCTGCCCCACGAGGCGATCCAGCTCGACATCGGTAAACCGGTCGTGCCGCCCCAGCTGATCTCCTGGGCGGGCACGAACCTCTAGCGGACGCGGCCGCGCCGCCGCCGTCGCCGGCGAGACACCTCGAACGCGACGGCGGCGAGCACGAGCACGATCAGCCCGATCCCTGTGACCCATCCGACGTCCGAGATGATGTCGAGTACCGGCGGCCCGGCGTAATACGCGCCGAGCCCGATCCCTACCGCCCACACCGCCGCGCTCACGACGTTCGTGACCATGTAGATCACGACCCCGACCCGATGGATCCCGGCCACCCACGCCGGGGTCAGCAGGATCGCGATCACCGTCAGCCGCTCGAACACCTCCTCCCCTCGCTCGACCCCCCTGAGCCGCAGGCGGCGGAGCGGACCTGGCGCGGTCATCACCGTCCTGCCCGCCACCAGCCCGATCCACCAGCCCGCGATTCCACCGAGCGTCGCCCCGACGAACGCCCAGAGCAGCACCGGGGTGATGTCGAGCTTGTGCTTGGCGGCGACGATGCCGGCGGCGATCAGCAGCGGCTCGCCGGGGCCCGGTATGCCGACCCAGCTCGCGAACGAGCCGAGACCGAGCGCTACGTAGTCGATCGAGTCCTTCGGAACGTGGTGGAAGAGATGCAGCGCGAAGACGATCAATCGGTTCGATCGTGGCACACGGTGGAGCGCCTAGACTCAGCGCGGTGCTGATCATTCCGCCCGGACACGCCGAGACCGTCCGCGCCCGCTGGCAGCCATCCACGCGCGAGAAATGGATGATCGGCGGCGTGCTCGGCGCGGTCGCGGTGCTGGCCGTGGTGCTCGTGATCTCGTTCGCGTCGAGCGGGCCGAGCTCGAAGTCGGGCTGCATCTACGCGACGATCCCGGCCGCCACCGGCGCCCAGCAGGTCAATCTGTGCGGTGCCGCCGCGCGGTCGACGTGCGCGACGGTGCGGGCGCCGGGCGCGTTCACCCCCCAGGCCGCCGAGTCGATCGCGGCCGAATGCCGCAAGGCCGGGCTGCCCGTCGGGGCTTCTTAGGCCTCACCGAAGGCTCGTAAACCCGCTGATTGCGGGATCCCCTTATCCCAATGTCCAGACCCCCCTGCGGTTTGCTGGACCTGAGGACATACACGCTCGTTCAGCCAAAGACCACACTGGGCGGGCAAATTGGCGTCGCCAGGCCGTGCCACGCAGTGGGGGTTGGCCAACATGCGGCGTGCCCAAGGACAAGGAGATCCAGTTGCCACTTGAAGCACCCAGTTGGCTCAATTCAGGAGACACGTCGTGGCAGATCACCGCCGCGACGCTGGTCGGCTTGATGAGCGTGCCTGGCCTCGCCGTCCTCTACGGCGGCGTGATGCAGAAGCGCTGGTCGATCAACAGCATGATGCTGACCTTTGCCACGTTCTCGATCGTGCTCGTCGTGTGGGTGCTGTGGGCGTTCAAGATGGGCTTCGGCTCACCGTTCCACGGCCTCTCGCACAGCGGCTTCTTCGGGAACTTCATCGGGAAGCCGGGGCCCGTGCTCTCGCACACCGAGCTCCAGCACCAGGCGAACATTCCCCTGATCGGGAGTCAGGCATTCCCGCAGTCCGCGCTCGTCTACTTCCAGTTCGTGTTCGCGGCAATCACGCCGATCCTGGCGCTCGGGTCGGTGCTCGGGCGCGTGAACTTCAAGGCGTGGATCCCGTTCTGCGTGCTGTGGATCACGTGCGTGTACGCGGTGGACGCGTTCCTGCTGTGGGGCGGCGGGTTCTTCGCGCAGAAGGGCGCCGTCGACTTCTCCGGCGGGTACGTGATCCACCTCTCGGCCGGCGTGGCCGGGTTCGTCGCGGCGGCGGTGATCGGGCCGCGACTCCAGCGCGACCGCGAGATCGACGCGCCGAACAACGTCGCGATGGTCGCGGTCGGGGCCGGGTTGCTGTGGCTCGGCTGGAACGGCTTCAACGGCGGCGACCCGTACGCGTCGAACATGTCCACGGCGGCGGCGGTGCTCAACACCAACCTGTGCACCGCGGTCGCGCTGCTGGTCTGGGTCGCGTGGGATTACCTCACCGGCCGCAAGCCGTCGATGATCGGCACGGTCAACGGCATGATCGTCGGCCTGGTCGCGATCACGCCGGCGGCGGGTTACGTCAACGGCTGGGGCGCGATCGCGATGGGGGTCATCGCGTCGACGATCGTGTACTTCGCGCTCAACTACCTGAGCCGCCTCCGGCCGTTCCGGATGGTCGACGACACGCTCGGCGTGATCTACACCCACGGGTTCGCCGGACTCGCCGGCGGCCTGCTGGTCGGAATCTTCGCCGACCCGCAGATGGCGCTGTTCTACAAGACCAGCAAGCATGGGCTGGTTGCCAGCGGCGGCGTGGCCGGCTTGGTTCATGGCAACGCGACGTTGCTGAAGTGGCAGTTCCTCGCCGCACTGTGGGTGATCTGCTGGACCGCGGTGATCACGTTCCTGCTGCTCAAGCTGGTCGGCCTGTTCGTTCCGTTGCGGATGTCCGAGAAGAACATGGAGCTCGGCGACGTCGCGGAACACGGCCACGAGGTCTACCCGTCCGACGTCCCGTCGCTCGGGTATCCGTCCGGCATCCCAAGCGGCGTGTCCTCCGGAGCCGGATCCACCACCGCGCCATCGACCGCATGACGGCAGCGGGCCATCGGGTTGGGGGGCGCAGCTGAGCGCCTCCCAGCCCACGCCTCTGGCCATCGTCTCTCGTGCGGTCGCGGGGGACGATGGCCTGGAGCGCGTCGCCTGCTCCGCGTCCGACGCGCTCTCCCGGCCGGTGGCGATCGTGCTTCCCTCGCTCGGGGCGCCCGTCGTCTGGCCCGTGGATTCGATCCCCGACACGCTGCTCGGCGAGCTCGTCGAGTACGCGTCGGCGGCGACCACGGGAGCGGCGACCGGCGAACCGGCGGGGGTGGCACGCGCGGTGCCGATCCGGATCGGGCGGGAGATCGTCGGGATCGTCGCGGCGATACACGGGAACGGCGCCCGCGCACAGGCGGGTCTCGCGGACGATCTCGCGTGGCTCGAGGCGGCCGCGGCCGCTGCGGCCGTGACCAGGCTGATGGGTGACGGCCGCCGGGACGATGAGCAGGACTCGCGACGCGATCTGCTGAGCATGCTGACCGGTAGCGCGCCGCTCGACGTCTCGGCGCTCGTGGCCGACGCGCGGCGGCTCGGCGTCGATCTCGGCGCCGGAGCGATTGCGGTGTGCGCCCGCGGTCGCGGCGACGTGGAGCCCGAGCTCCCGGATGCGCTCGGTGGCACGCTCGTCGCCGAGCTCAGAACCGGGCAGGTGGTCGGGCTGATCCCGCTCGCCGGCGAGCGCTCCGTCGAGGACGATACCGCCGCGCTCGCCGACCGGTTGTCGGCCGCGGGATTCGACACGTCGATGTCGACCCCGCGGAGGGAGCCGTCGCTGCTGCGAGAGGCGGTTCGCGAGGCGATGGTGCTCGCGGAGCTCGCGTGTGCGCCCGAAGCCGCGCTCGCCGGCCAGGAGGAGACCTACCGCCTGCTGATCGGGGTGCTGCTCCGAGACCCCGAGGAGCTCGAGCTGCTCCGATCGCGCACGATCACGCCGCTGCTCGCCTACGACGCCGAGCACGACACCGAGCTGCTGGTGACGCTGGGGACGTTCCTCGCGCACCACGGCTCGACGACCGAGACCGCCGAGGCGATGGGACTGCACCGCCACACGGTCGGGTACCGGCTCTCGCGCGTGCACGAGGTGTCGGGGCTCTCGCCGTACGAGACGGACGGCCGCGAGCGCCTCAGCCTCGGGCTGAAGGCCGCGCAGATCCTCGCGGCCCAGGGACGACTTTGAAACCCGGATAGGCTCGCGCCTACCAAGACTCTAAGGAGGAAACCGTGGCCACCACAGAGAGCGATCAGACAACGATGCCCTCCGGCGCCACCGGCCCCGCCGATGTGCTGGAGTTCGCCGCCGAACGCGGCGTCGAGATGGTCGACTTGAAGTTCGTCGATCTGCCCGGCACCTGGCAGCACATGACGCTGCCGCTCGGTGCGCTGGACGCCGGCGACTTCGAGTCCGGCCTGGGGTTCGACGGCTCCTCGATCCGCGGCTTCCAGGAGATCCACGAGTCGGACATGCTCCTGATGCCCGATTCCTCAACCGCCTTCATCGACCCGTACTACACCCGCCCGACCCTGTCGCTGATCTGTTCGGTGGCCGATCCGGTGTTGGGTGAGCCGTACGCGCGCGATCCCCGCTTCGTCGCCCAGAAGGCCGAGCGCCACCTGGTCGCAAGTGGGATCGCGGACGTCGCCTACTTCGGTCCCGAGGCGGAGTTCTTCGTGTTCGACCACCTCGCCTACGAGCAGGTCGAGCATCGCGCGTTCTACGAGATCGACTCCGCCGAAGGGTTCTGGAATACCGGGCGTCCCGCCGGGACCAGCCCCAACCTGGCCTACAAGCTGCGCCAGAAGGAAGGGTATTTCCCGGTGCCGCCGGCCGACTCGTTGGCGAACCTTCGCAGCGAGATGGTGGCGACGATGGAGTCACTCGGAATCCGCTGCGAGTTCCACCACCACGAGGTCTCCTCGGGCGGACAGGGCGAGATCGACATGCGCTTCCAGCCGCTGCTGCGCATGGCCGACCAGATGATGATCTACAAGTACGTGGTCAAGAACACCGCGGCGGCCGCGGGCAAGACGGCGACGTTCATGCCGAAGCCGATCTTCGAGGAGAACGGGTCGGGCATGCACGTGCACCAGTCGCTGTGGAAGGAGGGCGATCCGCTGATGTACGGCGCGGACGGGTACGCGCACCTGAGCGACCTGGCCAAGCACTACATCGCCGGGCTGCTCACGCACGCGCCGGCGCTGCTCGCGTTCTGCGCGCCGACCACGAACTCGTATCGCCGGCTCGTTCCCGGTTACGAGGCGCCGGTCAACCTCGTGTACTCGGCGCGGAACCGGTCGGCGTGCGTGCGCGTGCCGATGTACCACGCGGCGCCCAAGGCCAAGCGGGTCGAATTCCGCTCGCCGGACCCGGCCGCGAACCCCTACCTCGCGTTCAGCGCACTGATGCTGGCCGGCCTCGACGGGATCAGGCGCGAGCTCGACCCGGGCGAGCCGCTCGACGCCGACATCTACGACCTGCCGCTCGAGACGCTCGCCAAGATCGCCACGGTGCCGTCGTCGCTCGAGGCCTCGCTGGACGCGCTCGAGGCGGATACCGCGTTCCTGTTGGACGGCGACGTATTCACGCCCGGGCTGATCGAGGCGTACGTGCGGTACAAGCGCGACGCGGAGATCGACGCGATCCGGATGCGGCCGCATCCGTGGGAGTTCGCCCTGTACCACGACGCGTAGCGAGTGGCCGTCACGCCGCCGGCCCGCACCGTGCGTTTCGTCCCGCTGTCGTTGGCGGTCTGGATGGAACGCGAGGTGCGGGCGCGCGGCATGGACGGCCACGCCTCGCCCGGGCGGCGCCGGCAACGAACTCCCACGGCTGCGCGCCACACGGCTCCGCGTCTCGGGGAAGCCAGGAAGCGGACCGCGCCGGGTCACCGCAGCTCCCTCGGACCACGGCCCGCGCACGCGACCTGCACAGCGCGACAACCGGGCGGCGGCCCGTCGGCCTTGACGTGTTGGGCATGACATACGCGCCTAATACGGCATGGCTTCGGCCTGATCCCTCGAATGTTGTGTTATGCAGGTGATTTTGGGCCGCCGCGCGTGCCGCCATGACCCTCGCGACCGCTGACCCGAGCCGCCAGGCGCCGCAACGCACCCGGCTTCCGGGGCTGGGTTTGGAGCCACTCCTCGCGGGTCGGGAGCTTGCCGGCCTTGCGCGCGGCGAGAACGCATTCCAAATGGGCGTGGCGCCGGCCGCTCGAGTCCCCCTCAGGGTACATGAGCAGGTGCTCGCTCAAGGCCGGCAAATGACGCCCGCACAGCGGGCAGCGGTACGTCGCAGGCTTCAGGTTCTGGGCGCGGCGGACGTACCACCAGCGGGCCTTCGGACGCTCGGCCATCTGTCCAAGCATTGCATCGCTTCTCCGCCCTAGCCGAGTATCTTCGAGAGCGGATGGAGCATCGGGACGAGAGGATCGTGGTCGAGACCGACCGCTACCGGATCACCGGCGTGCTGCGCCTGCCGCGTGACGGCTACCGCAGCCGGCTGACCGACTACCTGAACTCGTCCGAACGTGCTTTCGTGGCGCTCACGGACGTCGAGCTCGTGCCGTTCGACGGTGGCGAGCGCGAACACCGGCCGTTCCTGGCGGTGTCGCTGAGCCACGTCGTGCTGGCGATGCCGCTCAACGGCGAGCCGATCGAGTGAGCCGGCGGCCGCGACCGGACCGGGAACCGAGTCCGTAACCCGATCCCGCCGGGGATGTATCGTGTTGAGCATGGCCACACGCGAAGCAGACGAGCTCGAGGGGCTCAGCCGCAGCGAGGTACTGCGTGCCTCGCCGCGGATGTTCGACTCCGCGTTATTCGAGAAATTCTCGCGCGTTCACTGGAGCGTGCCTCCGATCATCTTCGTGCCCGTGATCTCGATCCTGCTGATCGAGGGGTTCGTCCACGGGGTCGGCTGGGCGGCCCCGCTCTGGCTGCTCGGCGGCTATCTGTTCTGGACGCTGACCGAGTACTGGCTGCATCGGATCGTGTTCCACTTCGAGCCCGAGAAGGGCATCGGGGCGCGCCTTCACTGGATTATTCACGGGGTCCATCACGATCACCCGAACGACCCGCTGCGGCTGGTGATGCCCCCCGCGCTGAGCGTCCCGCTCGCGGCATTGTTCGTCTACGCCTTCTACCTGGTGATCGGGACCCCCGGATTCCTCCCGTTCAGCGCGGCCTTCCTCGCCGGGTACCTGGGCTACGACATGCTGCACTACCACGTACACCATCACCGGCCGAAGACGGCGCTCGGCAAGAGGTTGCGCGAGCTGCACATGCGGCATCACTTCCAGAACCACGAGCGCGGCTACGGAGTGAGCGCGCCGTTCTGGGACCACGTGTTCGGAACCGCGCCGAACAAGACGACCCGCTAGCGCGGGACCGATCGAGGGACTCGGGACCATGGGCTTGGGGGCGTCCATCGCGGGCGTTGGGATGGCGCTGCCGGAACGGGTCGTGACGAACGAAGAGGTCGCCGAGCGCCTTGCGGTCGACCCCGAGTGGATCGCCAAGCGGACCGGCACCCGCGAGCGGCCCTGGGTCATCCCGGGTGAGCGCCTGTCCGATCTGGCGGCGGACGCCGGCCGGAATGCGCTCGAGCGCGCCGGCCTCGAGGCGTCGGAGCTCGACCTGGTTCTGGTCGCGACGTCGACCGCCGACGAGATCACGCCCAACGCGGCGCCGCTGGTTGCGGGGCTGATCGGCGCCGACCTGGCCGGCGCGCTCGACGTCGGCGCCGCCTGCACGGGCTGGCTTTCCGCGCTCGCGATGGCGTGCGGTCAGATCGAGTCCGGACGGGCCGCGCACGCCCTCGTCGTCGGCGCGGACTTCCTGTCGCGCTTTCTCGACTTCGCCGATCGCGACACCGCCCCACTGTTCGCCGACGGGGCCGGCGCCGCGGTCGTGTCGGCAACGGAGGCACGTACCGGACGGATCGGCCCGATCGTGCTGCACTCCGATCCGTCCGGCTCCCAGCTGATCCGGCTCGACCGCGGCGACCTCATCCGCATCGACGGGCCCGAGTCCTTCCGCGCCGCGGTGACGTCGATGTCCGAGGTCACCAGCGAGGCGCTGGCGGCCGCCGGCGCGTCCGCCGACGAGATCGACCTGTTCGTTTACCACCAGGCGAACTCGCGGATCATCAGCGCCGTCGGCCGGCGGCTCGGCCTCCCGGCCGACCGCGTCGTCGACTACGTCGACCGGTTCGCGAACGCCTCGACCGCGACACTACCGATCGCACTTTCGGTGGCCGAGACCGAAGGGCGGCTCCTGCGCGATGAGCAGGTGCTGCTGGCCGCGTTCGGCGGCGGCCTCACCTGGGGCGCGACCGTGCTCCAGTGGAGCCCCAGCCACGCCTGACGCCCGCCAACCTCAGCGTGACCCCGACTACCCCAGCGTGATTCCGACCGTGTAGTACGCGATGTGCTTGGTGCGCGCCTTCGGGACCTGCTTGATCACCCGGAACGTGTGGCGCCGACGGGTCAGCGGCCGATCGTGCACCTTGCCCAGATGGCAATCAGCTTTCACGAGCGCGGCCTTGACCTGCGTGAGCGTCATCTGCCCAAGGCCGGGGACACGGCAAGGTATCGCCGAGAACAGCGTGATCCCGTGGTCGGCGACGCGCACTGCGCCCGGCGTGGCCGGGACCAGATAGCGATTCTTGGGCCCGAACTCCCAGTAAGCACCGGACGGCAGCCCCTGGACGACGGTGCCGACAGCGGGCCTGAACAGCAGGTGCGCGGCCGGATTGGAGAGGTTCTCGATGTCCCAGGGATCGATCGTCACCGACGGCTGTACCCCACCGAACACCGACCAGTTGCTGATGCCCAGGGGGGCGCCGCCCGCGACCCGGTAGGCCATCCCGGTGGTGGTGGTCAGGAACGTGCCGTTCACCGGCACCGAATTCAGGCGCGACAGCGGGTTGCCGACATTGTCGATGTTCCACTCGTCGACCAGCAGCGGCTGCGGGCTGCCGAACTGGGCGAGGTCTGAGACGAACAGCGGCGCACCGCCGGCGATCAGGTACACCGCGCCGGTGTCGGTCTCGATCAGGGTGCCGTCCGTCGGAACCGGGTTGAGCGAGGCGAACACCTGCGGCGTGATCACGGTGTACGGCTGAACGCCACCGACGGCGGTCCAGTTGCTCACGAGCATCGGCGCGCCGCCGACGACCTCGTAGAAGTTGGGGTCGCCGCTGACCTGCAAGAACGCGCCGTTCGGGAAGAGGGACGCTCCGGAGGCCACGCCCGCGTCGACGTAGTCGCTGTCGATGTTGATCGTGACCCCGCCGTAGGTCGCGTTGTGGCCCCCTTGGTACTGGTGCAGGCGCTGATGGTCGGCCCAGTCGGTGCTCGGAACCGAGGAGCTGCTCGTGCTCTGCTGGCCGTTCCACTCCGCGATCCAGATCTCATCGGGCTCGACGAAGCTCGTACCGCCGGCGTTGACGAGATCGGTCACGCCCGAGCTCGCGCTGCTGTACACGCCCGAGACGTAGCCGTGCGCGTGGAGCTCGGTCGTCCACGCGGACAGGAACGCGAGCACCGAGGACGTGTTGGTCGTGCCCCGGTTGTAGGCCTCCATGTCGTCGTAGATCGGGTTGCCAGGCCCGATCCCTACCGCCTCGGCCTGATTGATCGCGTCGTCGGCGGCCGCCGTGCCCTCCGCGGAGGCCTGCGAGGGGACGATCGCAGCGCAGCCGCACCCGTTCGCGGGCGCCTGCAGCCCGACGTAGATCGGGAGCAGAACCCAGCCGGCCGCCGACTCCTGCTGCACCCAGGTGGCGTTGAGGTTCGGCTGCGAGCAGGCCTCGTTGGCGCCGCCGACGTATATCCCGACGGCGCGGTACGGCGATGCGGTCCAGGCCGACATCGCCGAGGGGCTCGGCGTAGAGCAAGCGTCGAACCCGAGGCCCGTGTAGACCGGATCGCCCGCCCGGTGGATCGCGCGTGGGCGCGCCTGCGGCTTCCGGGCGGCCGCGGTTCCGGCGCGGCTCGCGGTAAGCGAGCGCACCCCGAGGGCCCGAGCGACTACCGAAGGGTCGCTCTGCCACGTCGCGGTGACGATCACGCCCGCGGACGGGACCGCGAGCTCGGTCGACGCCCCCTGGCTCCGGGGCAGAGCCGGGCCGGTGCTGTCGCCGGCGCCCGCGCCGGCGCCGTGGGCGGACAGCGGCCCCACCAGGATCGCCTCGGTCCGCCCGACCGCGTGACCCGGGCAGCGCTGGCCGGCGCTGGGCTGGCCGAGGTAGACCGCGTGGCGGTTGAAGCGCACGCACGTCGCCGGATCCCTCGTGAGGTTGTAGACCGGCCACGACGCGGGCACGACGAGCTTGTAGCCGTGGTAGCGAACGACCTTGCTGCGCGCGCCCACGACGGCTCGCGGGTGGGCCCGCGCGGATGTGACGGCGCCCTGACCCGCGATCGCGAGCAGCACCGTCAGCACCAGCGTTGTGAGTCTGAGTCGCAGTCGCAGTCGGAGTCGGAGTCGGAGGAATCCAGGCATCCGCACATCACCGGGCGCGCCCGGCCCGCGCTCACTTGATCCATCGCTCGCACGTTGGCGAGCCACCTGATTCAGACCATGCTAACGAGATCGCTGGACGTTTGCGGGCATCTCCCCCGCATCCGAATCGGTCACACCGCTCGTGGCAGAGGCTACGATGTCCTGAGGGAGGCGGAGTACCCGGCCCGGACTCCTTCCGTCCCCTCATTTCCTAGCAGCGGCGGCGGTGGGAGGGCCGACTACTTCCGTCCTCGACGGGGCAGTGCCTCAGCTGCCAGCTCTTCAACCGCGGCAATGCGGCGTCGCCGAATCCCGATCAGTCGAGCGCTTTCGTTGTGTTCCGGGCGACCCAGAACCGCTGGGCGGCGTGGAACTTCCCGGGCCGGTACACGACGGTGTTCTTCGACCCGCAGGGTTCCGGGACCACGCTCGAGGACAAGGCCCTATGGCGATCGACGACAACTCGAAGAGCCCGTTCCGCGATCGCATCTACGTCACGTGGACGCGCGACCGTCGTGATACGCGGGCCGAAGCCAGAGTGCGCACCGGCCTCGACGCCATAGCCGGCGCTCGTCAGGTCAGCTCAGCGGAGGGGGCGGGATTCGAACCCGCGGTCCGCTTTCACGGACTCTGGTTTTCAAGACCAGCGCATTCGACCGCTCTGCCACCCCTCCGGGGGTCGCGGGCTCGATCCTAGTGGGCTCGGCCGTAAGTCGTGCGGCACCGAGAGTGGTCACTGGTGGATGCTGCCGCGAGGACGCAGGACCCGACGTGTGGCAGCGCCACACGAGGGTCCGAGGACAGCCGGATGACACGGGCGCGGCCCGGTTCGGCGAGGCCGGATGCCGAGCGGGCCGCAGGCCCGTGGCAGCGCCCGCGGAGGGCCGCTCGAATGCCGCAGGACTTGCGGCCGGGTCCACTAGCCCGCCGCACCCGCCAACGCCGCCGCTGTCAACGACTACACTGCCCCGAGCGCGTTCCCCCGGAGAGGTGGCCGAGTGGCTGAAGGCACTCGCCTGCTAAGCGAGTATGGGGATCACACTCCATCGCGGGTTCGAATCCCGCCCTCTCCGCTCGCGGCACGTCGATGGTCTAGGGCACGCACTCGATCGCTGTCGCCGATCGCTTGCGCGCCGGCAGCGGGCGGGACGCCACGGACCGCGGACGTCGCGGCCACGGCCCCGGCAGTGACCCCGCGCTGCTCGCGGACACGCTGGATCTGGATCCCGGTGCGCGGATAGGATCCCGACATGACAGACACAGCGATCCCGGCGCCCGCGGTCCGCTCGGAGCCGGTACCTCCACCGCCGATCGAGCGGCCAGATTTCGAGATCGTGCCGCGACGGGGGCTTGTGATCGTCGCGATCGCGGCGGTCCTCCTGATCGCCGCGATCGAGTCCAACAAGCTGTGGCCGCTGATGTTCTTCCACGTCGCCGGCGGAGCGGCGTGGACGATCGTCGACCTGTTCCTCGGGCTCGTGCTCGGCCCGATCATCGGGCGGATGTCGATTCCGGCCCGGGTCGAGTTCACGACCCGGCTGATGCCGAAGATGGTGCTGATCATGCCGACCGTCGTGACCCTCACGCTCGCGGCCGGGTGGCAGCTCGGGGTCAAGCTCGGGACCGTGTATTCGTTCTATCCCAACCACGGGTGGGTCGTCGCCAGCTACATCGTGGTCGGCGTGATGGCCGTGCTTGCGCTCGGCCTGCTCGAGCCGGCCAACATCGCGGTGCTGGTCGAGCTGAAGAAGCCCCGACCGAATCCCGAGGTGATCGAGCGCCTGATGAAGCGCTTCCTCTACTGCGCGGGCGTCCTCGGCGCCATGCAGGTCGCGACGCTCGTGATCATGACGAAGCTGGCCTCCGGATGAGCGAGCGCGAGCTACCCCCGGTGACCCAGCTCGGCATGGCGTCGCTGGCCCTGATCGTGGCGGGTGGGATCTACCTGTCGGCGCACCTCCCGCGTCACGTCCCGCTCGGCCCTGCGGTCGTGTTGCTCGCCGCCTCCGCGCTCTTGCTCCTGGCCAACGCGGTCGCGCTCGCGCGCGTGAAGGATTTCGCGTGGGACCGCTTCTTCGCGGTCGCCAAATGGTCGCTGCTCGCTTACGTCGTGATCGCCGGCCTGATCGAGTACGCATTCCTCCGCGACCACATCAGCGGCGGCTCGCTCGTCGTGCTGACGCTGTCGCTCGCCGTGTTCGCGGTCCACGTCCCGATGCTGATGGGGTTCACGGTCGCTCGCTACGCCGACACCGAGGATCGTGTGGCCGCCTGAAGCACTCGAGTTCCTTCGCGACCTCGAGGACAACAACGACAGCGACTGGTTCAGGGCGAACCGCCGCCGCTACGACGAGTATCTGGTGGCGCCGGCGCGAGAGCTCGCCGACAAGCTCAGCGATCTCGGGACCGCGCACTTCTTCCGCCCGTACAACAACCTCCGCTTCCGCCCGGGCCCGCCCCTCAAGGAGCACCTCGGCGTCGCGATCGGGTACGGAGCCGCCGGCGGCTTCTACTTCGACCTGTCGCTCGACGGCCTGCTCGTCGCCGCCGGCCTGTACCACCCCGCGCCCGACCAGCTCGAGCGGTTCCGCGCCGCGATCGACGACGACCGTAAGGCGCGCGGCTTCGAACGCGGGCTCGCCTCGGCACGGCGACGCGGGCTGATGCCGGCCGAGCCCGAGCTCAAGCGCGCGCCGCGCGGGTACCCAATGGACCACCCGCGCGCCGATCGTCTGCGTATGAAGCAGCTGACGGTCTCCTGCCGCCACGAGCTCGAGCCTTGGCTGCATGAGCAGACCTGCGACGAGCGCGTGCGCTCGGAGATGGTGTCGGCCCGCCCCCTCGTGAAGTGGCTGGCCGAGACCGTCGGGCCTTCGACGCGGGCCCGCGCCTAGCCCGTGAACGCTGACGCCTTGAGACGCGCCCACTGAGCGACGGCGTGACGGTTGCCTGGGTGGCGCGCTTTCGCGCATACGGACAGCCGCGCATTAGCCACGAGCGCTACAGGACCGATCGCACCCGCCGCGCCGAGCCGTAGGCGGCCACTACCACGAGCCCTGGCAGCCGTCTCGCCCATGGCCCCCCAATGCTTGGCTCGCAGATCTGGAGCGTCGGTGCGCTGCTCGTTCTCATCTGCGCTCGAAGTACCGCGCAAAGGGACCAAAGCCCCTGCCGCTGGCTGCGGCTGGCGGGCCGCAGTCGCGTCGGCGCGCACTCCGAGGACAGGCTAGGGTGTGTCCGCCGGCCACAGTGCCGCTCTGCGGCGATTGGAGGAGACGGGCGTCTCGACGCGTTAGCTGACCCGGGCGCGAGCAATGGACGGGTCGCCTCAGTGGGACGGGCTAGAAGTGGTTAGCGAGCCACTCGTGGACGTCGCCGATCCTTTCGAGCAGCAAGGTCAGGTGGCCGTCCGTGTCGTTGAGCTCTGACTCCGCGCGTGGGATGTGGTCAGCCAGCCATCGACCGTGTTGGAACGGCACGAACCGGTCCTGGCGCCCGTGCCACACCTTGACCGGTGCGCGGGTCGACTCCGGGTCAAATCCCCATGGCGAGAGCGCCGCTGCCCCGTCGTCCCACCACCCTTGGTCGCCTGGAGCCAGACCGCCTTGCTCGGCACGAACCAGCCACTCGGCGAAGTCACCGGTCAACACGGCGATGTCGGGCTCAGACAACAGACTCGCGAGGGCGTCCACGAGCTGCTCCGCCGTCGTCGCTAGAGCATCGTCTCGATCTTGCACGTTCTTCTTTCGCGCGGCGCTGGGATCAGCGAAATAGAGCGTGATGTCGTCGACGTTGTCCTGACCCATGCCGGCAAAGAAATCCAATCCGGGGGCGTCCCAGGGCGCACCCGACGCAAGCAATGCTGTGGCCACTACGAGCTCGGGCAGCATCGCCGCGCAGGCGAGGGCGTACGGACCGCCGCCTGACCAGCCCCATACCGCGATGCGGTCGACATCCAAGGCAGCGGCGATCGCCTTGACGTCGGCGGCGCAGTCAGCAACCGAATGCCCGGGATGCGGGCTGGACCCGCCATATCCTGGCCGGTCGTAGCTCACGAGCCGGATCCCTCGCGCCGCAGCATCGTCAAGCCACGGGCCAAACAGCAGGCTGGATCCGGGCATCCCATGCATTGCCAGCACACAGCGCTCGTAGTCTCCGCCGGGGACCCGAACACGCAGCTCCCGGCCATCTCGAGCACGGACACTCCTTGTCTCAGCTTCGATCACCCCAACCATCCCCTCAAGCGCATGTCCTCCCCCGTGCTCAACCGAGCAAACCTACCACCCCAACACGCCCTCGGGCGGGCGAATCCGCGCTCCCGCTCGTTGGCGGCAGGAGCCTCGTTCGCGCCGCTGAGCACACGCGGGCGGCGAAGTCCCTCATAGCAACGCCGGCACGCCTTGGAGGATCCGGTCGACAGGCACCAGGCCCGTATCACGTCTCGACACACGGCGCCGCTTCCGCTACGTGCGCGACCGAGTTCTCGGCCTTCGTGCGTGATTCGCCAGCGCGTGCTTCCACGCGATCGCGAGCGCGGAGTTCTCGTCGCGCTCGCGATCGCTGAAGCCATAGCTGCGTAGGCATTTGAGCTACTCCCCCGATTTCGGGTAGACCTCGAGGACGAGGGCTCTCAACCGCTGGAGGTCGCTCGCGATCAGCCCACGGAGTTGCCGTCTGATCAAGGGCTCGCCGCGCGAGGTGCGCCTCGAAATCGGTCAGCACCGCGAATACCTGCTCGGATGACCGATCAACCAGCACACCGAAGCTCAGCTCGATCACGATCGCCGCAGCCTAACCACCGCCGTCGCGACTCGCGAGACCCGCGGTCCGAGATCCGTCGCAACGCCCGGCACAGAATCACGCCGGCGGCGGCACGATCGACAGCACGTTCGCCTCTTCCTGGCGGCACCCCGCGGATCCGCCGGTTGGCCGCCACTGGCGGGGCGCTGCCGGTCTCGGATACAGTCGCGCCGATCCGGCGTTGCGCCGGAGCTAGCAGTCGCGGCGCATGCCGTGCTCCGACAACGAGGGAAGGTGATATGCCAATCGTGATGGTCAGTCATGCCCCTTCGCGCGATCTGTACGAACAGGTGGCCGCCGATGCGCACATCGACGCAGAGCGGCCCGACGGGCTCATCATCCACACTGCGTCAGAGACCGCCGACGGCACCGTCCGGATCGTTGACGTGTGGGAGTCACAACAGCACGTCGACGAATTCGAACGGACCCGCTTGATACCGGCGTTCGAGACCATCGGAGCGCCCGGGGTTCCACCGCAACGCGAGATCACCGAGCCGTTCAACATCATTTGCGGTTCGCTGTTCGGATGAAGGCCACGGGCCGGGACGCGTCGTTTCACCTGCACCACTACTTCCGCTTCGGTGGCGATGGCAAGGTCGAGTACTACCGCGGGTCGGAGGATTCAGCACAGGTGGCACGGGCTCTGGCCAGCTAAGAGGATTCCCGCCACCTCCGCCGCGCTGGCCACCGAACGTTCGGCGGGACACGGCTGAAGGCTGCTGCACCGGCACGAACGGGGCATCGCCCCCGGCCGCACGGACGGAGTACCTGGTCCGGAAATTCAGGTGTCGGACCCGCGCGTGTCCCCAAGACCCGCGTGTCTTACGACCGCGAACCGTGAACGTGCTCCGTGTGCGCGGACACAACCGCAGACTCCGGATAGAGTCGTCCGGTTCACCAACCCGAAGGGGAGAGCAATGGCCGTTGGCGTCATCATTGACTGCAAGGGCGCGACGTTGGATCAGTACGACCAGGTGCTGGCGAAGATGGGACGCACGCCTCGCGGTCGCGGGGCTCCGGGCAGCCTGTTCCACTGGGTCACTGCGACCGAAGACGGGATCCGGGTCACCGACGTGTGGGAGACGCGCGAGGAGTTTGAGACGTTCGCCGCGGAGCAGATCGGTCCGCTGAGCGCGGAGGCCGGGTTCCCGGCACCGCCGGAGATCACGTTCCACGATGTCCACAACTATGACTCGGCCGACGGGCCGGCCTGACCCCTGAGACTGGCGCGTGAGGCGCGCGGACGAGCGTCGAGCCCTCCGGCGTGCGCGACCGCATCGAGGAAATCGGCGAGCTGGACCTCGACCGCATCGGCCACGCCGTGCGCTTCTCGCACCGTCGGTGTCGACGACAGCAGGTGTGTGGTAATCGCTCGACCCGTCTGCCGGCGTCGGCGGAGAGCACAAGTGGGGAACTCAATCAGCGTCGGGGCGGGACCACGCCCGGGGCACAGCGAGGAGATCGGAGTCCTCGATCGAATTTCCCGGCGGGTCGGTATCGATAATTCGCTCTGGCACGACCCCGCGCTTGACGATGACCTTGTCCAGCCCGATGCGGCTCAGGGCCAGGACCGCATTGCTGGTCAGCATGAGACCCAGCCCCCACGACAAGCAACGATTCCTCGATCTCGACAACGACCGGACTGATCCCGAAGCGCTCCAGGGCCGCCGCCAGCGTGAGCCCGGCAATGCCGGCCCCCACGATCAGGATTCCCGGCCGCTTAGGTTAGGTTAGGCACTGCCGGGACCGCGGGACCGCCATGCCTCGCGGTATCAGCAGCACCATGGCAGTGCTCCACCAGGTGAATCTATTAGGCCATGGCGATGACGGCCAGTTCGTTGAGCTGCGTCATCGGTCTCCCCGGGCCTCCCCTCCGGCCCGGATGTGACAGCCACGGCGGGCGCTCATCGCGAGCCAACGGTTGCGAATGCGCTGCCGGCGGGGCCGGGATTGGCCCCGACCCCGCGTCTGGATCTTCTCCTCGGGAAGGAATGGGCGCCAGACGGAGTCCCCCGCTAAGAGTTGACGGCCGTTGGGCCTCTGGACGTGGGCGCTGCTCGCCGGCGCGCCCACTGGCCCTCGGTCGATCTACCCCGCACGCGCATTGATATCGACCCGAAACCGGAGGACTGACTGGTGCCACATCGCTTGCTACTCGCACTCACGGGCGTTTCAATCGTGCTCGCCGGCTGCGGTGGCTCAAGCAGCAGCAGCTCGAGCTCGAGCGCCATAACCGCCCGTGCCGCATCCACCACGCCGGCCAGACCGCCGATACTCGCGAGTCTGAGCAACGTCTCGACCGTGGCCTCGACCGTGCCGAGCAATGGGGACGTGAATCCCTACGGGATCGTGGTTGTGCCCACCAGGGTGGGGAAGCTCCACGCCGGCGACCTACTCGTCAGCAACTTCAACGACAAGCAGAACAACCAAGGGACTGGCACGACGATCGATCAGATCGCTACCACGGGAAAGCGGACGCTGTTTGCGCAGATCAGTCCAAGCGCGCTGCCCGGCCCCTGCCCCGGTGGCGTCGGGCTGACGACTGCACTGAGCGTGCTCCCGGGCGGCTATGTGGTCGTCGGAAGTCTACCGACGAGCAACGGCAAGTCCGCAACCGCCAGGTACGGTTGCCTGATCGTGCTCGACTCCCGCGGTCACGCCGTGAGCACGATCGCCGGACCACAGATCCAGGGTCCGTGGGACATGACCGCTGTCACCGTAGGCTCAACCACAACGCTATTCGTCAGCATGGCGCTAAACGGCGGCGCCGCCAAAGGAGTTCACACAATCGACAACTCGACCGTTGTGAGAATCAGATTGAGCTCCGCGCCGGGGCAACCGCCAAAGGTGCTGAACCAGACCGTGATCGCGAACGCGATCCCATGGCGCGACGACCCCAACGCGCTGGTGATCGGACCGACCGGCGTCGCGCTCGCCCCCGACGGCACCCTGTACGTGGCCGACACACTCGACAACCGGATCGCCGCGATCCCGCAGGCTATGACCCGCACAACCCCGGCCGCTGACGCTGGCACGACCATAGCCGAAGGAGAACACCTGAAGCAGCCGCTCGGGCTGGCCCTTGTCCCCAACGGCGACATCCTCGCGACCAACGCCGGGGACGGAAACATCATCGAGACGAGCCCCGCGGGCAAGGAGTTGATGATCCGTACGCTCGACACCAAGACAGGGGCCGGATCGCTGTTCGGGTTCGTCGTCGACCCGAGCGGGATCTATTACGTCGACGACGGCGATAACACGCTCAAGCTGCTGCACTGACTCCGCAGGTCGCCGCGGCCTCGGCCATGTTTGGCCCGGAAGCGATCAAGAGGGGCCGGATCGCGATGGAGCGATCCAGCCCCTCGTTTACGGGCTGGCGGGCTCAGCGGCCGTCAGCGCGGTCCTAGCTCACCGTCAACTTGACGTTGCCGGCGTACGTCTGACCTTGAGTGATCGTCGTGGGAGCACCGGTGATGGTCATCGTGAGGGTCTTGCCAACCGGCGCCGCGACCGAGGCCGCTGAGCCGATCGTGAGGCTGCTCAGGTACGAGGTCCCGCGCACGGTCCAGATCGAGTGACCGTTGAGGGCGATGATCACGCCGTTGTTGATCACGGGTGACACCGTGTTGGTGACCTCACCGAGCTCTTGGTAGTTGGCCGAGCTGATCGGGCTGACCATGGTGGGTGACGGCAGAGATGACCCCGTCGATCGACGCGTTGTCGAATGTCAGGGTTCATGTTGAGGCCGGCCAGGCCGGGCCTGGACGGTCCGGCCGGGTCGTTGCCGCGCATCATCGCCGTGCAGCGCGATGTTCGAGAACGTCGCGACGGCCACCATTCGATGCAGAGGCCCTGGCCGCGATCGAGAGCGCTGGACGGCGCTGCGCCGTTTGCCGCGGCGGGCGCCGGTGGCGCGAGTTCACGGTTACCCGCCGGGACGGCGGCGAGCCGGTGGTGATGTGCGCCGCCTGCCGAGCCCGTTACGGAGACGCTCCTCCGGCACGACCCGCCCGCGAGCGGACCAAGGCGGCCGCGGAACCCGACCTGGCCACCGCCGAACAGCCCGCGCCGGAGCGCGAGGATCGCGTGCGCAGGGTGCTGCGCGAGCTGCCGGAGGGCGAGTACACCACCGGGAGGATCGCCAAAGCCGCCGGGCTGAACCAGGCCAGGACGCTTCGGCGGCTGCGCCAACTCGCCGCATCCGGCGAGATCCGGGAGGCTGGCAAACGCTGGTCGACCGAGCGACCCCCGAGCGATATCGACGAAGCGCTTGACCGCCTCCGAGCCCGCACGAGCAACCTTCGGATCGTTCGGGACCGGTCGCTAGTGGGCTGATCGGCGACCCGACGCGAGCCCACCCGTGGACCCGCACCGCCCGCAGGCGAGTTGACCGTTCTCGTAGCAGCCGGGCGCTCCGACTCGTACCGCCTCAGTTCCCGTTGAACCCAGGCGCGTGGGCCCACTGCGTGTGCTATGTGTACGCACAGCAGTCGATGGGAGGAGGTCCTCATGAAGGTCAAATCGGTTCACCGCGAGTCGACCGCGGAGCAGATTGACACCGACCGCCGGCCGGTCCGGCGGGTCGTGGTGGCGCGGCGGGTTGACTCGAAGCGGCCGGCCCGCGTCTGGTCGCTGCTGCTGCCGCCGAGCTTTGGTCCTGGCTGCCGCAAGTAGCTACGAGCGACCGGGGATACGGCCGAACGGTGACTCGCCGGAAGCCAGCCCGCGACCCTCAGTCCATCGCCGGTGCCGGTCGCCGTGGTCAACTCCTTAGGAAGGAGGGAAGCCGCTGCTCATGCTCGTCGGGAGTGGTCGCGTCGCGGTCCTTGTGCGTCGGGGGTGCCGACCGGCTCGGCGGCGCGCCACTGACGTCGCTTGGTCTGGTATTCGGGGGGCAGCGTGCCCTGGAGCGCTTCGGCTCCGTCGAGCACGTCCACGGCGGTCCCGTAGTCGCCCCACCGCGCATCGTAGTCCGCGAGCATCAACGCGAGCTCGCGCGCGTCCTCGTCATGCGCAGCGGGCAACGGTGGCGGCGCGGCGACTCGGTCGGCGAGTAGCCCGGATGTCAGTGGTTGAGGGCGAGCGGTCGCTAGGAAGGGCCCGAGGTAGCGCCCGGCGATCTTCGCCTCGGGCCACCAAAGGGGTCGGCCTGCGGCACAGGAGGCGGCCGGCGTGTCGCGCCGCCGCGGTGTCGCCTCGGCTGCGCCGGTCGCCTCGCGGGAGAGGCGCTGCGGCTCGGCGCGAAGATAAAGCGGTGCGCCGTCGGTCATCAGCAGGCCGCGCAACACGGGTTTGAACGGCTGGGGCGTTATCGGAATGCCGAGCTCGGCGGCGATCGTCTCGGCCACCGCGTCAGCCTGTTGGGCGGCGAGGCCGCCCTGCTTGAGCGGGAACGCGGTGATGTCGCCCGCCGCGTAGACCCCGTCAAGGCCGCTGACTCGCCCATAACTGTCGACGGGAATAAACCCGTGCTGGTCGTGTGGAAGGCCTTGTAGCCGTGGGCCTGTCAGCTGCGGAAGCGTGATCACCCTGTCGACGTAGACCTCGTCGCCGCCGGCCAGTACGAGCGCGTCGCCGCGCACGAGTGCCGGGAGCGAGGAGGTTAGAAGCCTGACTTCGCAGGCCTTCAGCATCTCGTTGATCGCGCGTGAGCCGGCGGGACCGAACAGCTCGAGCGGCTCCTCCTCGGGGGTGATGAGCCACACGCGGGCATCGCTGCCGTGATGGCGCAGGTGCACGGCGGTCATCAGCGCGAGCTCGTAGATCGGCAATGGCCACGTCCGCTCCGCGGGTAGTGTCAGCGCGACGGAGCGAGCGGATCCTGCGATGAGCTCGTCCAACACGCGGCGCAGCGCTGCGACATCCCCGCGGCCCCGAAACGTGAGCGCGCCCGGCAGCGGCTCGTGCGCGATTGCCCCGGTCGCGACGATCAGGGCGTCGAACCTGATTCGCGCCCCGGAGCCGGCGATAGCGACATGCTCGGCGGCCGCGACGCTCTTGAGACGGTCCCAGATGAGCTGGCCACCGCCCTCGTAACTGACGATCTCGTCGAGCGCGTAGGTGTGCGCTTCGTCGCGGTCGAAAGCCTCAGCGACGGTGACGGGGCGGTAGAGGAACTGGCGCTCGGGCGACACGAGTGTGATCTCGACTCGGCGGCCGGCGAGCTCGCGCAGAGCCAGCAAGCTCTCGACGGCGGCCACACCGCCGCCGGCAATCACGACATGCAGACGGTTTCCACTCACGTGGCAGCTCCTCGATTGTCCGTTCCATCAAAGCAGCTCGGACCGGTGGCGGCATCCGAATCAACCCTCGACCGGGTGTGGCTAACTACGGGTGCCAGACACAAGTGGTTACTCCTCATACCAATCAGCGGACTGCACGGATGCCAGGCAGCCAGTCGCGCTGCGACGCTGTCGCACGATGGATATAGGCATGCTCGAGATCGTGGGTCGACAGAGCGTCGGTCAGACGGCTGCGGCGACGGTGGTTCAGGAGCTTCGGCCACCGCTGTCGGCCGATCAGGTGCTTGTCGAGGCGGATCGCTGTCTTTTGTGCGGGGGACCTGAAGTCGAGGCGCCGTGCGTGACGGCGTGCCCTGCCGATGTGGATATTCCGACGTTCATCGGTGCGCTGGCCCGCGGCGATCAGGAGAAGGCGGCTGCGACGGTGTTCGCCGAGAACCTTCTCAGCGGGACCTGTGCGCGCGTCTGTCCTGTGGAAGTGCTCTGCGAGGGGGCGTGCGTACTCGAGCATGAGGGCCGGCGACCGGTCGAGATCGGCAGGTTGCACCGCTCCGCAGCCGACTGGGGGCTGGATCGCCACCGGTATTGGCGCGAGGTCGCCCCCAGCCGCCGCCGGCGCATCGCGGTGTTGGGCGCGGGCCCAGCCGGTCTGGTCTGCGCCGGCGAGCTCGCGGCGCTCGGGTACTCGGTCACGGTCTTCGACGCTCGGGATGAGCCGGGCGGCCTGGTGCGCTACGCGATCGCACCATACAGGCAGCTGAACGACCCGCTTCCGGCCGAGGCTGCGATGCTCGCCGCGCTCGGAGTGGAGCTGCGCCTCGGGGTCCCCGTGGACAGCGCGAAGGCGCTCCGCGAGATCGAGAAAGCGGCCGACGCGATCGTGCTCGCGGTTGGCATGGGCCAAGACACCGAGATCGGCTACCCGGGTTGCGACCTGCCGGGCGTTTGGCACTCGCTTCCGTTCATCGAGGAGGTGAAGGCCGCGCGCGTCACGGACGCCGGACGGCAGGTCGTTGTGATCGGTGGCGGCAACACCGCCGTCGATGTCGCAAGGCTCGCGGCGCGACTTGGCGCGAGCGAAGTGTCGTTGGTCTACCGCCGCGGTGAGGCCGAGATGCCCGCCTACGCACACGAGGTGGCGGAGGCTCGAGCCGAGCGTGTCCACTTCGAGTGGCTGACCGAGCCGGTCCGGTTCCGAGGCGATGGCCGGCTCACCGGAGTTGAGTGTCGCCGCACGCGGCTACGGCGGCAGACCATCAATGGCCGCCCGTGGCCAGAGCCGCTCGAGGGAACCGAGTTCGTGCTACCGGCAGATACCGCCATCACCGCGATCGGGCAGCAACCTCGCGGCGAGCTGCTCAGCTGGGTTGACGGGTTGGTGATCCGCGACGGCAAGCTCGAGGTCGATCCGGACACCGGACAGACCGCGAACCCGAAGTACTTCGCCGGCGGCGATGTCGCGAACGGCGGCGCGACCGCGGTGGAGGCCGTGCGCTGGGGTAAGCTGATCGCGCGCGGGATCGCCGCGACGTTGGAGGCGTGATGGCGCGGACTGGCGTGAGAGACCCAGAAGCCCGGCACTACCACCAGGGCGACGCCGTGCTGACCACCTTTAGGGGCTGGTGTAAGGGCTGCGACCTCTGCATTGGGTCGTGCCCGGTCGAGATCCTCGCGCTCGGCGCGGACGACCGGATCGAGGTCACGGACATCTCCCGCTGCATCTTCTGCGGCCTCTGTGCCGTCCGTTGCCCCGACTTCGTGTTCGTGCTCGATCGCGACGGAAGGGATGTCGCGTGGAGCAGCTGATACAGGGCAACGAGGCGTGCGCGCTGGGCGCGGTTCATGCGGGCTGCTCGTTCTTTGCGGGCTATCCGATCAGTCCCTCGAGCGAGATCATGGAGTGGATGGCGCGGCTGTTGCCGGCGCGCGGTGGTGTGTTCGTGCAGATGGAGGACGAACTCGCCTCGTTGGGAGCGGTGATCGGCGCCAGCTGGACCGGGGCAAAAGCGATGACCGCGACCTCCGGCCCCGGCTTCTCGCTGATGCAGGAGCACATCGGCTACGCCGCGATGACCGAGACGCCGTGTGTGATCGTCGACTCGCAGCGTGTCGGCCCGAGCACCGGCATGCCGACGATGCCGGCCCAGGGCGACGTGATGCAAGCACGCTGGGGATCGCACGGTGATCGCCCCGCGATCGTGCTGACCGCGTCATCGGTGCGCGACACCTACGAGATGACCGTCGAAGCATTCAACCTGAGCGAGACCTACCGGCTACCCGTGGTGCTGCTGCTCGACGCGACGCTCTCGCACATGCGCGAGAACATGACATTCCCCGAGCTTGAAGTCGTCACACGCGCACGCCCTTCTTCGACCGAGGGCTTCGAACCTTTCGGCAGCCCCGAATTCCTGCCCCTTGGCAACGGCGCTCGGTTCATGGTGACCGGCTTGGCTCATGACGAGACGGGACACGAACGCGCGTCCAATGGCGCCGGCGATCGACTGCTGCGCCGCGCGATCGACCGGCTCGACGCCGACGTGGAGCGCATCACGCACACCAGGCGTTACCAGCTTGAGGACGCGTCGCTCGTATTTGTCTCGTACGGCATCACCGCGCGCGCCGCGCGGGCAGCCGTGGACCAGCTGCGCGCCGAAGGCGTCCGCGCCGGTCTGCTGGAGCTGCTGACGCTGTGGCCCGTGCCCGATGCGCTCGTCAGCTCAGTGGCACACCAAGCCGACGCCGTCGTCGTGCCCGAGCTTAACCTCGGTCAGGTGGCGATGCTCGTACGCGCGAGGGCGGCCGGCACGCCGACCTTCCAGCTCGGCCGCATAAATGGCACGCTTCTACGCCCCGACGAAATCGCGTCCGCCGGACGATCGGCACTGGACGGGGAGCCGAGCATTCGATGAGACGCGGCGAAGATCTGCGCCAGTACCTTCACCAAGAGGCGATGCCGAACGTCTGGTGTCCCGGCTGCGGCCATGGAAACGTGATGACCGCCCTGGCCAAAGCGTTCGACGCTGCGCAGCTCGATCTCGATAACGTCGTCGTCGTCGGCGGCATCGGCTGCGCCAGTCGGATGCCGTTCTTCCTGAACACCAACGCGATGCACACGACGCACGGCCGCGCGCTGACGTTCGCGACCGGAATCAAGCTCGCGCGCCCTGATTTGACTGTGATCACGGTGATGGGCGACGGAGACGCTCTGGCAATCGGCGGCAACCATCTGATCCATGCCTGCCGTCGCAACATCGATGTGACCGCGCTGATCCTCGACAACGAGATCTACGGCATGACCGGCGGACAGCTCGCGCCGAGCACACCGCAAGGCATGCGCTCCACGACGAGCCCGCTGGGCAGCATCGAAACCCCGTTCGACGCGGTCGAGCTGGCGCTCGCAGCCGGCGCAACTTACGTGGCTCGAACGACGACCTTCGACTTCGACGACATGCCGCGGCTGATCCAGGCCGCGCTGGCCCATCCAGGATTCGCGCTGATCGAGATCCTCACCCAATGTCCCACCTATTTCGGGCGGCTGAACAAACTTGAACCTGGGCGCGCGCTGCTCGACTACGAGAAGGACATGACCGAGCCGCTCGAGACACTCACGCGCGACGATCTAGCCGGCAAACTCCCGATCGGCGTCTTCCGCGACGAGATCCGCCCAGAGTACACGCGCCGGTACGCCGCGCTCTGCGAACGCGCGCGAAAGGGCGCCCGTGACTAGCGACGCGATCGGCGTGCGCCTCGCCGGACGCGGCGGACAGGGCGTGATGCTTGCCGGCTTCCTGCTCGCGCAGGCCGCCATGACCGACGGCATGCACGTCGTTCAAACACAAAGCTACGGGCCAGAAGCGCGTTTAGGCGCGGCGAAATCAGACGTGATCCTATCCCGCTCCGAGATCGCCTATCCGGAGGTGATCAAGCCGGACGTCTTCCTATGCCTATCATACGATGCTTTTGTGGCCTATTCGTCTACCGTCAGCGATGAAGCGACGTCCATCATCGACAACCGGGCCGCAAGCGAGATCAACACACCGAGCGCGATCATCCTGCCCCTAACCGATACCGCCCGCGAATGTGGGGCCGCGCTCGCCACCAACATCGTCGGCCTCGGCGCCCTCGTCGGAATCGCGGGTCTCGTCTCAGAGCGATCACTACGTGAGGCCCTCGCCGCCCGCGTTGCGCCCGAACTGCTCGCGCTCAACACGCAGGCGTTCACCGCCGGGTTGCGGCTAGCGGCCCAGGTGACGGTGTAAGCCCATACCGGGCGCTTGCCCTGGACTAGCTCGAGTTCCGGCGGAAGAAGTCTTGGGTAACGACAGGGAAATACGGAGCGGGCGTGAGCACCGCGTAGTGCTAATTGTCGCGGGTGCCGGCGCCGACCATGACGTGTTCGACGGGGACCCGCAGCTCGCGCCGGAGACGTTCGAGCTCGCCGTGCTCCTGCCAGGTCTCGAGCTCGCGAGGGTGGGTCACGACGACGACCGCATCAGCCCCGAAGTCCCGCAGCTCGTCCTCGATCGCGGTGGTCGGATTGGGATCACCGACTTCTCCGCGCGCGACGAACCCGCTCCGGCGGGCCCACGCGAGCGACTCGTCAAGCCGCTTGCGCGCCTCCGCCAGCTCGGCGTCGATATCGGATACGGCGTAGTGTAGGTGTGAGGTAAGCACGGGAGCGAGCACGTCAAGCTCTAGGCGCTCGCCCATCTCCGTGAGCCGTTGGCGCAGCTCGTCGCCGGACAGCGCCTGGTTGGCGACGACCACGACATGGCGCTTACCGGGTGCGCCGCCGTACGGATGAGGCTCATTCTCGGCGTCCGCGAGCGGCGTGCGATGCTCGGGGTTGGGCGCGCGTAAATAAGCGATCGCGCCGAGAACGAGCGCCACGACGAAGAATGCGACACCAACCACCGGCGTCGTCAGCCAGCCCAGCAGCACCGAGACGACGATGACCGCGCCGCCCGCAAACACGAACCGCACCGCTTCAGTCTCGGATCTAATTGGCAGACGCAAGGTGCACAGTACGTTACGCCGCGTCCGATGCCAGGTCATGGGGGAAAACTCCGGCTTCGAGTACCGGTTTTTCGCGGAGTCTGCGAGCGTCGAGGTTGGGAGCGGAGGCTCCGGCCCTTTGAGCCACGGACTCCGAGCCCGCGGCCGCAGAGCGAAGCGAAGCCCGCAACCAGGCCGGCTCGATCGGTCCGACTTCTGCTTCCGTGCCTGCGGCGGGTTGCTGGCATTGCGGTTCGTGGCTAGCGCCGGCCGGCCGCGAAGTCGCGCTTCGGCCCGGATGCCAACCTGAAGTTCGAGCGGATCGCCAAGGAGATCCTGGCCGAGCACCAGGCGACCGACGAGGCCGAGGACGGGCTGTATGGCGAGGCGCGCGGGGATGAGCTGCCCGAGCGGCTGCGCACGCCGGAGGGACGCCGCGAGTTCTTCCGCAACGCCACGCAGAAGCGTCGGGGAGAGGAGCTCGTCAGCCACGAGCAGCAGGCGGAGCGCGAGGCGGCGTCCGAGCCGGAGTACGAGTTCGACCCGGAGCGGATCCTCGCGCGTGTGCAGGGCCGGAGCGTTGGTTGCGTGACGCTGAGCCCCAGCTCGAGCAGCACCGCTGCGAGAACCCGGACCGGGTCTCGCGCTCGCGATCTGAGCGGCTGCTGTTGGCGGGCGGGCGCCACGAGGCCGATCTGGGCGCGGAGCGCGCTGGGAACGAGGCGTTTGAGGACCATCGCATCCACAGCCGGGACGCCCAGGGCCGCCGCCTGCGGGCACGCCGACCCCGTATCAGCCACGCGAGGTGCCCGACGGGAAGGTGAACGTGACCGATCCAGACTCCAAGCACATCAAGGCCGCGGTCGGGTGCGTGCAGGGCTACAACGCGCAGGCGGTCGTCGACGAGGGACAGATCGTGCTCGCCGCCGAGATCACAAACAGCAGCGTCGACTGTCCCAGCTTGACCCGATGATCACCGCCACTCTGGACGAGCCCGAGCGGGCCGGCGTCACCGAGCGGGTCCAGACCGCGGTCGCCGACACGCAGTACTGGAACGAGCAGCACATGGACGACAGTTTCGAGTTTCACGAGGGTCGTTGTCGAAGTCGTGATCCGCTCGAGCGGCGTCTTCCAGAAGACTGCCGCGAAGGATGCCAGCCCACCGGCCCCGCCAATGCCGCGTTCCACACGTCTTCTCCGCCACGCTTTGATCGTCAGGCATCGTGCTGCGACGCGCAACGTCGATTGACCGCATCCGCGTGCGTAGTCAGCCGCAGAGCCGTTGCGACAGCCGTCGCGACAAGCGTCTTCTATCCGTCGCGGGCCGTATTGTCGGAAGGCGGGCTGCGAGCAAACGGGACAAGGTGTCGCTTTGATCGAGAAGGAGCAGCGGGCCGCAGTTGCTCGCGCCCAGAGCGGGCTTATCTTGCAAGGGAAGGTTTATGAGACGCGATGTGAGGCTCACCCATGAACTAGTCGATGGCGGTGGTAGGTGATCCAGGTCAGTGCGGAAGGGGCGGTAGTCCCGCGACCGTGAGAACCGCGATGACGGCAGCGATGGTGATCGCCGGCCGCAGCAGCCAGGTCTCGATCCCCGAGCCAGTGCGGATCCTGAGCGCAGCGGGTACGAGCGCGACGCGCCGAGCAGCGAACGGCCAGCCCCAGGGAATCGGACCGGTGAGCGAGTCGAGCACCAGATGCGAGACATACCCAAGGGCGGTGGTGACCGCAGCGTACGGGTACACGACCGCCAGGTGTCCGAGCAGCCACGGTACCGTCGCTGGCACGCGTACGGGCGTGCCCGTGTGAGCGATCGCGGCCAGCTTCCCGGCCGCCCAGGCCAGCGCGAGGACCATAGCCCCGCCGCACGCCATGTATAACGGCGCGGCGATCGCCGCCCACAGCGCCAGAAAGGTGAGCGAGTGGGTGGGTCCGCGATGCTTGACCTGCAGCCCGCGGATGAACACGCCGACGATCCGCACGGGGATCCCCAGCAGCGGGCCGGCGATGCCGAACGCCGGTCGGGCCCGGGACACACGCGCCCGGCGATGATCGATGTCAGGAAGCTCTCCGGCGAGCGCCCCCCACGCAATCCCGAGCGCCAGCGCCCAGGCCGGGGCGTGCATCCAGCCGGCGGCGCTCGCGGCTGCCAGTCCTGCTGCCGTGAACAGCGCGCCACCGGCGAGGTGCGTCTGACTCATCACGCCGTTCTCCCCCTCCTTCCCCGCAGACCGATCGCGAGCGTGATCGGACTCGTGGCCGTCTAGCTCACACGCATCTGTCGGCCACTGTCACTCAGCCGCCAGTGCTGTTCGCCGTCTGTGTCCTCGCTGGCCTGGTGTTCGACCCAGCCGCGGTCCAGCAGCCGCCGCAGACCCTGATGCAGGCTGTCGGTCGGGAGCTCGCGCGCACCGGCGAGCGTGAGCGCGCGCCCGATCACCGCTTCGGGGATCCAGCCGAAGTGGCTGATCCGCCACAGCTCCTCGAGCAGCGTCCGTTCCTGCAGCAACCTCGCGGTCGTGCCTCCCGGGTCTACGAGCGGCTCGTCGCCGTGTCTACGCGGCCGTACCGCGACCAGATAGTCCTCCTCGGTGAGCTGGATCGTCGAGCTCTCGACTGACTTGCCCGCGCGCATAGCACGTGGTTCGACGCGCAGGACCCTACTCCTGTCTGCGGGCGCGCACCAACCGGCTACGCGATCCAGTACGACCCTGGGCTGGCGAACCTACGCTATCCCCCCGTACACCGTCGCCTCCGCCGCACTCAGGTTCTCGACGGGGTTTCGCAACGGCTCCATGGGGCATCGGCGGCGACTTCTGGCCACGACGATGGGAGTGTTCGGTTGTTCCTCAGTTTCCGGACTCGTTCCGTCCGGGGCGGTGGGACACTCGCGACGTGTCGCTCAGCACTCTCACTGAAGCGCGACACGTCGCGCCGAGACGCGGAGCGGCCCGCTTCTGCGAAGAGCCCCGCACCGGGTGGAGCCGGCCGGGGGCTGACATCGGGGAGGACTCCTCGATGTTCGTTCACCGTAACCGACCTTCCTCCCCGCCGCCCGACGCCCAGCCGGTCGCTGGGCTGGTGCGAACCCATTGGGTGCTGTCGGTGTGCGGCCACGAGCGTACCCCATGGCGAGCGGCGCCGCGCGAGTTGCCCGACGTGCGGCGCGCAGCTGCATAGTTTCCCGCTGTACCGCGACCTGCAGGTTGGACGATGAGCGCGATCGAGGAGCGGACCTGCAAGCTATTGGCGCTGGCCGACTCGCCAAACGAGAACGAGGCGGCCGCGGCGGCGGAGAAGGCGCAAGCGCTGATGCTCCGCTCTGGACTCGAGATGGCGAGGATCGCCGCGCCGCGACGCGCGAGGCCCGCCGCACCCGCCTCGAGCTGCTTGATCGCGTCGTAGAAGGCATCCGGCACAGGCGTGCCGCCGACGCTCAATTGGATCGTCACGCTCACGTCGCGCCACCGGGCGCTTCGATCACGACCTCGAACGGCCAATCCCTGTACGTCCAAGTCACCGCCGTCAACCCCACAACCGGTCCGGAGGCGGGCGGCACGCCCGTGACCGTGACGGGCGCCGGCTTCAACGCGGCCGGCGTCACGGCGGTCAACTTCGGGACAGTCCCCGGCAGCGGGTTGCCAGTCGTCAGCGACACTGAGCGCGAGTCGCTCCCGGCGGACGAGCTGGCCGAAAGCACCGACGTCCCCGAGGAGTCGGAGGGAAGATCGTTCGTCGAGCCCCAAGAGCGGCCGGCCGTCGGCCGGGGAGGCGCTGGACGACGAGAAAGGGGGCGAATAACTATGCTGGTGATACTGGCCGACCGCCACGACTGGACGTCCAGACGGCTGGCCGCGGACTGGGGCGCCCACGCGAAGCTACTCAGCTGCCCTGACCACCGTCGTTCCCGGCGCGGCGTAGTCCGTGAGCGCGGCCGTTGAGTGGGTGAGGCTGCACGCGGTGGCGTAGGCTCCGATATCCATGCTGTTCAATCGGCGCGCGGGCGCCGTCACGCAAGACGGCGTTCCCCCCTGCGGGGCTCGGGCTCTCCCCCACCCGCTAGGTGAATCACCGAAGCCCTCGGCGGCCGGACCGCGTCCAGCTCGACCCCAGCCCAACGACTGCACGTGCCCTGGCAAGGCCGCTGCGCTGTTGCAGTCTCTCGCTCGCAACCATGCGCTCGTCGACGGCAACAAGCGACTCGCGCTGGCCGCGACGATCGCGTTCCTCGGACAGTCCAGGAGGGCCGCAAAGGGAGGACGCTGGTTCTGTGCTCCGTCTCGTGAGCCCCGGTTTCGGCGACTGGCGCGATTCCGGTGGCCCGGTCGGACGGGCCCGGCGTGACCAGGTTTGTCCGATAGGAGCTGTCTGACACTCGGGACGACCAGCACCAGCTCCCGACGAGGTTCCCGCACGTCGAGTGGCTGCAGCTCGCCGCCGACATTGCGGTAGTCCCCATCTTGTGCGCGAGGATCTCCTCGTTGCAACTCAGGCTGCTGTTGCTCGGCCGGACGACCCGCGGACGCCGTGGGACAAGACATGCGCCCCACTGCCCCAGCCGGTTCCACCGACGACGAGCAGCGCGGCCGCGGCGGCCGCCGCCGGTGCAGCCAGGGCGATGGATCGGCTCGGTCGGTTCGACCCACGGTTCCTCGCGGTCGCTCGCAAGCGCTTGATTCACCTGTTCCCGGTTCTCCCCGACCACGCCGGCTTCTATAAGCGTCGCGAGGCGCTGTCGGACACCATTTCATGGCCGGCCTCGAAAGCTGTCGGTCCACTCCCGGATGCCACAGCGGATGGTTCGGCGATGACGCTTCCGCATCAGCAGTGGAGCCGCCCCCGGAGCGGCCGAGCCGTTCTGCATAGACAGCCGGCCCTTCGGGCTCCGCGCTCCGAGCCCTGGATTCGGCGACGCCGAGCCCCACGAGCACCGCCTTGTCGATCTCGAGGTGGTCGAGCAGCCGCCAGAGATCGTCGGCGTGCGAGTACGAGGTGTCGGCGTCGCGCGTCGAGCGGCCGTATCCGCGGACGTCGTAGCGGATCGCCCTTGCGATGTCTTTGAGCGCAGGCGCGCGGTTGGCTGGCGAGCGCTTTCGCGCGATCCTGCTCGGCCACCGCAGCCGGCGGCCGAGCAGCGCGCGCGCTTAGGACACGGTGATATTGACTGAGACGTTGGTGGTGAGCAGCGAAAGCGCCGTGTTCACGGCGACCACTCGGTTCCTTCGTTCCCCGATCATAAGCGGTCCGCGAGGGCGCGGCACTGGCCGCCTCGCCGCCGCATAACCAGGGCGTTGCCGACTCCGCCAGGGAGAGCTCGAAGCGGACAGCCGGGCCGCGATCCGGGTGGCACTCACCAGCGAGATGCACCCCAGCGCTGTGACGGGGGCTGCCTATGCACATGCGGCGATCGGTCGCCGGCAAGGTCTGCCCCGCTTCCGGCGATAAGCGTGTCTCGGACCAACACTCGAACGCCGGCTTTCGCGACCGAATGCGCTGCCGGCCGCAGTATCTCCGCTAAACACGGTTGGCGGCGTTGGGCGAACTGCCGCGGTCAGGTGAGCTTGCAGATCGCATCGCCGGTCCGGACCATGCCGGGGATGACCACGCGGGCGTTGATCCCACGGCAGTTGAGTGCGCGCCCGTCAAGCGAGTTGACGAACTTCTGGGCATCGATGCCGAAGCGGCGGACGAACTTGCCGCAGCCGAGATGTGGCTCGTCGGTCACCTCGATCTCAGCGGCGCCGACTGCCAGTCGCGTCCCGGGCGGGGCGTTCTCGCCGCTGAGATCGAAGTCGACGTATAGCTGATCGCCTGCAAGTGGCCACCGGTCGCGCCCGCCCGCTATCGCCGCGGCGACGCGCGCGTTCATCAGTGTGAGCTGCGCCTTGGGGTTGGGCATCCCGGTCGCGCTCGTCGGCTTCGCGCTCCAGTTGTCGCCGATGAGGCCGTTGGTGGTGCAAAGCTCGCCGTGGGTGATGACCTCTCGCCCCTCGACGACCGGGCGACGGACGATCAGCTCGATCCGGCCTTCGGTTGACGGCGCGCCGCGGATCTGATCGAGCCACTCGCGCAGCTCGTGCAGCGGGCGATGATCGGACATCAGCGAGAGCATAGACGTCGCCAAGGTGGCGGCCCAGCACAAGAAGCCACTCACTTCGCTGAGCCATCCCGGCCGGGGACAGATCGCGCGGTCACCCATCGGCAGCTAACCCCGTAGGACCAACGTGGACGCTCGCTTTGCTCGGCGGTCGTCGCCGAACTCACGACCGAGTCGACGACGATGAGCGACTTTCGTGCCGAGCGCAGGGTGGCCATCGGGACGATCGCACCGATGGCAGGGGCGTTGGGGTCTCCGATTGGTTTGGCGACGTTTCGGGTGGCCGGGTCGACCGGCCGGATGTCGCACGGAAACGCTGGGTTGACCGCGCGGCCCGAGCATGGGAGTGCCGGCTGGGTTAGCTCGGGAAGAGGACGATCGTGGTGTCAACCATCGTCCATAGGAGGACGTGATGGAATCCGTATCGTTGCTGGATCGCGCTGGCCGGCGCCGCTCACCGGCGACCATGTCCAGCTTCCACCGAGGTGTTTCGCCGCGCAACAAAGGGTTTCGGTATCCGCCGGATCCGCCGACCGTGGAGGAGATCATCGCGGTGATGCGCGCTGCTGGTGATGGTCCCGACGGCGTCAGGCTGCGCGGTGTGATCGTCGTGCTGTGGCGCGCAGGGCTGCGGATCAGCGAGGCGCTCGCGCTCAACGAGACCGACCTCGACCGCGACCGCGGCGCGCTGCTTGTCCGCCACGGGAAAGGCGATAAGCGCCGGGAGGTTGGAATGGACCGCTGGGCGTGGTCTCACTATTCCGACACGATGGCTATTCCGACCTCGGCCGAGGAGGCGCTGCAAGCGCCGACAGCAAGTCCCCCTTCCGCGAGAACCAGGGTCCGGGCTGATCGATGAAGCCGCCGATCGGCCGACGCACCCGGCCAGTCTCGCGTCTGGCGAGGAGCAGGTCGATCGCCGCCCTGGCGCAGCCCTCCTTTCCTGACGGCACAGGCATCGTTCAGACCAGTTGTCGCTGCCGGATGGTGCGAAGATCAGCAGCCTCGCTGAGAGTGCCGCGTCGGCGACGATCCGGCAGTCTTGACGCCGGTCGCCGTGCGCACCGTGGGGGTTCGGCGGCTCGCCGATGAAATGAATCGCCGGTTGCACGCGATAAGGAGGCGAACCCACCTGGAGGAGCTCGTCATCTATGAGCCAGCAATCGAAGCAGGACGCCGATCGCCTCGACTGCGTGCTTGCGGCGCTTGATCCCGCGCGCGAGGTGCGGCTGACGACATCAGGGATCGATGGCGCGCTCGAGGCGATCGGGGCCGCGATCGTTGCCGAACGACGAGATGCTTCACGTCGGCGTTGGTCGTCGCGATTGACCGGCGCGCGTCGCCTGATCGCGGTCGCGGCAGCGCTCGCCACGCTTGCCGGCGTCGCGACCGCCGCGACGACGCTGTTCATCCCAACTCTGACTCACCGATATCCGCCTCGGTGGGCGATCACCGGGGCCGGGCCCGGAGAGATTCTGAACGGGCGCGGGACGGACTTCCGCCGGATCGCGCTGGCTCTCTCGGCCGACATCCCCTACCCGGACGGATATGCGTCTTGGCGCAATTACGTGATCACGGTCGAGCGCCCGCCATACGGGGGAGTGCCCAGCGGCCAGGTTCGCGGGGCGTTCGCGATGAGCGCGATCTGCGCTTGGGTACTGGACTGGCGGCAGGCCACCCAGAACGACGATCGTGCGCGCGCCGCGCACGACGCCGCGGTGCTCGCCGGCGCTTTGCGTTGGCGTGCGGTGACGGCGTGGGACCCGCATCCCCGCGTCTCGGTGCCCGGCGACGGTGGGACGACGCATCCGAGCATATTCGGGTGGGCGATCCCGTACATCGCGGCGATCAGAGCCGATGACCCGGCCAGGCTCGACCGGCTGCTTGCCGACCAGCGCTACCAGGGCAATTTCTTGGTCTATTTCCCGGGCATCAGCAGTTGGATGGAGCACCAGACGGCCGCCACCAATGACAGCCCGTGGGTGCTCTTGCGCTACCTGGCCGGGCATCCAGCCTCGTGACCGCCCGCGAGACATCCGATCCTCGCGCCGCGTTCGCGGACCTGTACCGAGCGACTCGCGCTGACCTGTTGCGCTACCTCATCCGCCGCTGCCCTGACGCCGAAGAGGCCGCTGACCTATTGGCCGAGACCTACCTGACCGCCTGGCGCAAGCTCGACGCGATCCCCGCCGAAGAGGCCGCTCAGCTCTGGCTCTTCGGGGTCGCTCGCAACCTGCTGCTACGCAGCGGACGCCGCCGACGTGTCGCCTTTGCGCTCATCGAACTGCTCGCGGGCGAACTCCAGGCCGCTCAACCAACGCCGACGGCTGACCAGCCCGGGCACGAAGCGTTGCGTCTGGCCCTCGCCGAGCTTTCAGAGCAAGATCGAGAAATCCTCACCCTCAACGCCTGGGAAGGCCTCGCGCCACGCGAGATCGCGCAGGTCGTAGGCGCCAACGCGAACATCGTCCGCATCCGCCTGCACCGCGCGCGATCACGCGTGAGAAAACAACTCGGATACCCAGACGAAACGACCCCGTGTCCACGAACTCAGGCGGCAAGCCACACAGCATCCCTCCCCGCCAGCAGCGTGAAGCCCAGGGCATAGGGTTCTCCCTCCACGAAAACTCAGCACGGTCGACCGCCCCGCAGCCCGGTCGTCACGCTTCTGCTCCCGACGGGATCCGGCAGCGAGAGACCCCGTGGCGTCACCCGCGCCCCGCTTTCGTTCGACGAGAAGCGTTGGCGGCGAAGGGTCCGGGGTCTCGGATTGCGCGGGAAGCGTCACCAAACTGCCTCCGGGTCTCGGCGCCTATCTATGCAGAGGAGCCGCATTCGTGGAGGCGATTGAGGACTCCGACGAGAAGCTCGGCTAATCCAGCCACGCGGGCTCGTCAGCACCGTATGTCGCGGGAGGGCCGGGCCAGGAGAGCGAGTGGCCGTCCAGACGCCCGGGCGGAGCAACAACGATGACGCGTCGCCCGAGCTGAACCATGTAGGGGGTGAATCGGAATCGTCGTCGCGGACGGGCGGACGGCGCAGGAGCTCGGCGGCGGTTGCGGCGAGCGCGAGTTCGGCGATGATCGTGCCGCCTTGCTGCCGCTGTGCGGCCACGCCTTCGAGAGCCGCCGCGGCGACCAGGTAACCGGTGGCGTGGTCGAGCAACCTCGACCGCTCCGAAATCCAGTCAGGAGCCTTGACGGTCAGGGGACTTTACATTTATGGCCAGCCTAGGTATATAGCAATAGGCGTGTCGAGCGATCAGCAACCCGACCTGGACGACGTCCCAACCCCGGCGCTTATTCGAGCCGCGCGCGGTGCCTACGGACAGGCCATACGGCGGACGCTCGGCGATCGCGGAATCGATGACATGCCTCCCAATGGCCCGTTCGTGATCGGCGGCATCGGCAGCCGGGGTCAACCGCTAGGTGCACTCGCCCAACAGCTCCGTGTCACCAAGCAGGCGGCAAGCGAGCTGATCGATACCCTCGTGCTGCGCGGTTACCTCTCGCGGACGACAGACCCGGATGATCGTCGCCGCGTGAACGTCACCCTCACCGATCGCGGCCATGTGGCGGCCGATGCCGTTCTCGCCGGAGTGATGGCGGTAGACCGAGAGCTGACCGAGCTGCTTGGCGTCACCGGCCTCGAGCAACTCCGGGCCGGTCTCGTCGCCTTATGCGACATTCGCGATCGCATGGAAAGCGAGCCGTTGCCAGGCACCGAACAGACCGCCCGTTGGTGACAGTGTCATCGTCGACCACGGGAAGGCTCGTCACCGAGACGCTCAACTACGACGGTGGTCGGCAGGTGACGGTGTACGTCCCACCAGTTCCGCCCGAGGCAATCGTGTTCGCCGGCGACGGCCAGTTGATCTCTCAGTGGGGCGGCGTCCTTGAGGCAGCCAACGTACCGCCGACCATGATTGTCGGTACCCACCGGCCGGACGACGAGATGTTGCGGCTCCACGAGTACTCGCCGGTCTTTGACGGGGAACGGTTCGCGGCGCACGAGAAGTTCTTCGTCGAAGACGTCCGCCAATGGGCGCGGTCACGTTTCGGGGTCGCGCTGCCCGCCGAGCGCACGGCGATGTTTGGTGTCTCCGCGAGTGGAGAGCTCGCGCTCGCCATGGGGCTTCGCCATCCCGACGTCTACGGTGCGGTCTTCTGCGCGTCGCCGGGCGGAGGTTACCGGCCGCCTGCCGTGATGCCGAATTCGCTTCCGCGTGCGTACCTCGTCGCTGGCACGCTGGAGCCGTTCTTTCTCGAGAACGCGACCCGCTGGGCCGTCGCGCTGCGCGACGCAGGTGCGGACGTTGTCGTGGCCGAGCGGGTTGGGTCGCACGGCGACGCGTTCTGGAGAGAGGAGTTCCCGCTGATGGTGGCGTGGGCGTTTGGCGGCTCGAGCTTGACCACTCATGGCCCTGCGCTCTCGCCCGACAGTCGTTCCGCTCGGACCGCCGCCAGCGGGACGTCGCTCGCCACGCACCTCCAGGAGCGGTATGGGATCGAGCTGGCGGCCGTGGCCGCGCTCGATGCGGGAGTGTTCCGCGTCGATCGGCACGACGGCCCGTCCTGGGTCGCGCGCGTGTTTCCCGTCGACCGACCGGTCGCCGACGTCAAGGCCGAGGCGGAGCTGCTGGAGGCCCTGGAGGAGGATCGCCGCGCGGGCCCGCCAGGCCTTCACAGCCGCGTAGCCGCACACACGTCCGGGGGCCGGTCGTAATCGGCGTGAGAGCCGACATGCACGGCAAGCTCGGTTCTCACCCCGAGCTCGCCCGCGCGGTCGCCGCCAATCAGGTCCTGCTCCCAGCGATGAGCGACGCCCAGCTCGAGCGAGCCGTGACCGAGCCGGCCCGCCTGGCCGGACTGAGGCTCGAGCCAGGACTCGTCGAACTTGCGCTGCGGGATGTGGCCGGCGAGTCCGGGGCGCTGCCGCTCCTATCGCACGCCCTGCTTGCCACGTGGGAGCGGCGCGATGGCCGCACGCTCACAGTCGAGGGCTACCGCGAGACCGGCGGCGTCGCCTCGGCGATCGCGCGCACCGCCGACGGCGTACTCGCCTCCCTGCCGCCCGACCGCCGCGCCATAACACGCAGCATGTTCACCCGGCTCACGGAGCCCGGCGACGCCGCACCCAAACGTCGCCGGCGCGTGAACATCGACGAGCTCGTCCCCGACACGGTCTCGCCCGAGGTCGTGCAGACACTACTCGAGCGGCTTGCCGAGGCGCGGCTCGTGACCCTCGGCGAGGGGACGGCCGAGGTCGCCCACGAGGTCCTGATCCGCGAGTGGCCGACCCTACGCGCCTGGCTGGACGAGGACCGGGACGGCATCCGCCTTCACCGCAACCTCGGCGCCGCCGCCCGCCTCTGGGACACCGGTGGACGAGACCCCTCCGACCTGTACCGCGGCACTCGTCTCGACGCGGCGGTCGAGTGGACGGAACTCCATCGCGCGGACCTCAACGCCACCGAGCGCAGCTTCGTCGACACAAGCCTCGAGGAGGATAGATCTCGCCACTTGGAGGACGCAGGGGGCGGTCGTGCGGCTCGACGAACCGATCGGGCAACGTGACCTGAGCTTCTCTCCCGACGGCCGCACGGTGAGGGCGGTGACGATCGCCCCCGACCGTTCGGAGCTGTGCGCGATCGACGTGGCCAGTCGCCTGGCGCGGCGGATGCTCGCGTGGAAAGGGTCCCCCCGCAGCCAGACGCCGTGATCGGTTTCGAGGCCGAGGCGTACTCGCCGGACGGCGCGCAGGTGGCGGTGACAGAGGAGGACGAGCCCGACTCCAGCATCATTCCGACGGCTTCGCGGCTGCTGATGCTGGACGCCTCGACGGGGCATGTCCGCCGGCAGCGGCGTTACCCGCTACGTCCGGGTCAAGCCGATCCGCACGTCGTCTTCGCCGCGGCCGGCACGCTGCTGACCTCCGCACAGCAGGGCGACACGCTGATCTGGGATCCGCGCACGGGCCGGATCCTGCGCCGGTTCCCGCTGGGTGGGGTGCCCGCGCTCGCGCCCGACGGCCGCATCGTCGCGCTGGGCCAGAACAGCCCGAGCGCCGGAGACCAGAGCGCCTCGGTCGTGTTGCTCGACCTGCGCACGGGCAGCCATCGGGCGTTGCTCGCCAACCTGCCGGACCACTGGATCAGCAGCCTGGCCTTCACTCCGGACGGTTCGGAGATCGCCGGCGCGGCGACCGACGGGGTGCACGTCTGGGATCTCGCGTCGGGCAAGATCACCGGGAGCTATGTGGCGCAGGCGGGCCCGGAGTCGCTCTCGGCGCTCGACCCGAACACCGACATCCTCATCTCCGGACAGCAGGACGGCAGCCTCACCGCGTTCGACCTCTCCGGGGCACGCCGCCTCGGACGCGCGTTCAGCTGGAACACCCCCGAGCAGGCATGCCCCGCCTCCCCCTGCATGGCGATCAATCAACAATCGTCGCTGATGGCGACGGACCAGACTGACGGCACGGTCGCGGTCGTCGATCTGCGGACGCTCCGCTTGGTGCGCACGCTGCCCGCCCGCGACGGTCCCACCGCAGCCGCGATCTCGTTCATGCCCGACGGACGGACGCTCGTCACCGGCGGGATCAACCGGCGGGTGAGCTTCTGGGAAGTGAGCAGCGGTCGCGTCACGCGCACCGTGCGGTTCACACAGCCGGTGTGGTGGACCGCCGCCAGCCCTGACGGCAAGCTCCTGGCCGTCCAAACCGGCCCAGCCGACGGCTCCAACAACCGCGTCGAGGTGGTGCGGATCGCCACCGGCGCGGTGCTGCAGAGCCACGCGCTGGCGTACGGGCCAAACGGCGTGGAGTTCACTCACGACGGACGCGAGCTCGTGGCGCTGGGCTGCTGCTGGACGGGCTCCGGATCAATGCTGGTCGCGTGGGATGTTCCGATGCCGTCTACGCCGCCGCGAACTATCTGCGCGCCCGCGGCGCCCCCGGCGACTGGCCGGCGGCGCTGTACGCGTACAACCACGCCGGCTGGTACGTCGCCCAAGTCCAGCGGCTCGCGCAGCGCTACGCACAGACCGCCGGCAACGCAGTCGCCGGCGGTCGGCGCGTCCCCGGTCGGGTGCGTCGCCGCGGGGCCGACCACGCCGGGATCGGCGGCGCGGATCCTTCCCGATGGGCTCGCCGCGGCCCCGCAGGATGCTCCGGCGCAGGTCCAGGCGCCGATCGCGGCCGGCAACCGGATCATCGACACCTCCTACAGCACCGAGCGCAACCCCAACATGCTGAGCACCGTCATGCCCTCCTATGACTGCACTCCAAGCGGCGTTCGTGCGCCGCCTGCGAGCATGGGTGTCTGGGCCGCCGCGCTGCGATGTCGACCGCCGCAGCACGGAAATACCGTCCGCGAGCTGCGGTGAGGGCCATCCGCCCGCCGTGCCGCGAGCTACGGTGTCGGCGATGAGCAGTCAACCCCTAACCCCGGAGCAGGTCGCGCTCAGCGCCCACGCCGTCGAGCAATACCAGCAGCGCGTCAAGCCCGCAGGGTTCACTCTTGAAGTGGCGCTTGCGCTTGGTCATCTGTAAACGGCAGCGACGAAGGTCGCCACGAACGCTTCCGCCACTCGTCCGGACCAGCAGTCTGAAGCGCCGCGGTGGGGCGCCCGCGGGCTCTCGCGTCCGCCAGAAGCAGCACTGCGACGATCCGTTCCCCAATGCCCGAGAAGCGGGACTATCGCGCAGTCGATTACCTCGCGATGACGACACGCCTGGTTCTCGTCCCGAGCGGCACTCTGGCGCAGACGCGCGCTTCGTCACGGCGAAGGGGGAGCTCTCGGCCGAGGAGATGTACCGCCGGATTGCCAGCCAAGCGAGAGCCTCGGGCGACCGAAAGCGCGGCCGCCAGCGTCGTGGCTGCTGTTGCTCAAACTCGGGAGTCGGGCCGAGGCTGCTAACACCGATCAGTCCAGCAGTCTCCGTGGCGCGACCGGCAAGATTGCTTCCTTTCTGCGCGCGGAGCGGGCGTTCGCCCTGTCTGGGGGTGACGAGGCTTGCGCTGCGAGCCAAGCAGGTGCGCCACTGATCTGGGCATTGGTAGCGGACTGGGGAGCTCCGGCATCCGACGGGACGTCAGTAGTACGTACCGACCATGCTGCCGCAGTTAGCAACGATGTCACCTGCCTGCGGGCGTCTTACCGTCGAAGCACGATCAAGATCAGACAGGAGCAGGATCGTGGGTGTCGTAGTCGAGCTGCGATCGAAGAGGGCATTCGGGAATACTCCCGGAGGGGAGCGCAGCACGCCCGCGGCGGGCGAGATCGACACCGCGCTGCAGGCGCTCGCGCGACGCCGCTGGGCTTGGGAGGCATTGCCGCTCGCCAAGCGCATCGAACTTCTTGACGAAGTCATCGCCGGTACGTCCGCGGTCGCGCACGGGTGGGTCGCACGGGAGTGCGAGCGCAAGCACGTGTCCTGGGGTTCATCGGTCGCAGGCGAGGAATGGTGGAACGGTCCCTGGTGCGCGCTGCGCGCTGCCCGCCGGCTGCGTGCCGAGCTGACGAGGAGCGAGCAGGACGATCGCGCGGCGGGTTGGGTTGGCGTCGCGACCGTCCATCGAGACGACACCGTATCCTCGATCCCGTTCGTCGAGACGATTGAGATGCTGTTCGGGGAGGGCCAACTGGTCCTGCTGCAGCTAAGCACCGGCAGCCTTGCGGCCGTACTCGACAGAGCGCTGCATGCGGTGATCGACGAAGGGTACGTGCGGATCGTGACCGGCGAGCCCGTGACCGAATCCGGCAGCGTCGTCCCGGTGATCGTGGTTCCGGGCGACTGGTCAGCGGCTGACTTCGAGCGCCAGGCGCGCTTGATCGCGACGATGCTCACCCACGGCGCAAGCTACGAACGTGGCGCGGCCCGCTTGCTCATCACCGACCCGGGTTGGCGCGGTCGTGAGCGGCTACTCGCGGCGCTCCGTCGCGTGTTGCACAGTGTGCCGAATCGCTTTGCATTTCATCCCGGCGCACAAGGCCGGTTCGCTCGGTTCATGCGGGCCCATCCGGAGATCGAACTGCTTGGCGCAGGTCATTCGGGCAGCCTGCCCTGGGGGCTGATCACGAACCTCGATCCGTGCCGCGAGGACCTCGCGTTTACGACGGACCCGTTCGCGCCGATCCTGTCGGAGACCTCCCTGCCGTCGTCTTCAATCGCGGACTTCATCGACGGAGCGGTCGCGTTCTGTAACGAGCGTCTGTCCGGGTCGCTCGTCGCCACGCTGATCGCCGATCCACGCGGTTCGCGCGACCCGAGCACGGCCGCTGCACTCGAGCGCGGGATCGAGCGGCTTGGCTACCGGATCGTGACGATCAACCTTCCTCCTTTTGTCGGTCTTGTGTACGGACACAACAATCGGGAGGCTGGACGGCATGGCAAGACTATGATCCGCGGAGCATTCCGCACTATCACCACGCCACCGTGGCTCGTCACGCATTCCCATTCCCACAATGTCTTTCGCCGGCTGGCTCGTTACGAGGCGGCGCCCAGCAGGGCGCAGCTCCCGGCGATCATCTGGCAGTCGATCAGGGGGTGAACGATGACTGTTCTGATGACTGGATTCCCGGGGTTCCTCGGCAGCGCGCTGCTGCCCAAGATCTTGAAGCGGACAGGAGGCCAGGCCGTCTGCCTGGTGCAAGCAAAGTACGCGGCCCTCGCCGCACAGCGCATCGATCAGCTGGTCGCCGCGGACGGGTCACTGAAGGGACGGATCGCCCTCTCTGAGGGCGACATCACTGCACCGGGACTCGGCTTGCACGAGAGTGTCCTTCGCGATGTCACCGAGGCCTGGCACCTCGCTGCCGTGTACGACCTAGCGGTCGACCGAGCGCTGGCGGTGCGCGTCAACGTGGACGGAACGCGCAACGTCCTCGATGCGCTCGAGCGCTGCCCGAAGCTCGAGCGCCTGCACTACTTCAGCACCTGCTTCGTCAGCGGACGTTACGCGGGTCCGTTCTCCGAGGACGACCTCGACGTCGGCGCGCCCTTCAACAACTTCTACGAGGAGACTAAGCACCTCGCCGAAGTCGAGGTCCGCGGACGGATGGCAGCCGGGTTGCCCGCGACTATCTACCGGCCGTCGATCGTCGTCGGCGACAGCCGTACGGGCGAGACCCAGAAGTACGACGGCCCCTACTTCATCCTGCAGTTGCTGCTGCGCCAGCCCAAGCGCGCGCTCATACCGCTCGCCGGCGATCCCACGACAACGCGCGTGAACGTCGTCCCACGCGATTTCGCTATCGCGGCAGTTGCTCACCTCAGCGGCCACCCGAACGCCAAGGGCCGCACTTATCACCTCGCCGACCCCCACCCACTCACCGTCGACCAGATGGCCGACGTGCTAGGAGAGGCCACCGGCCGCAAGCTGATCAAGGTGTACCTGCCAAGACGTCTCGCCAAAGACGCAATTGCCCACGTCCCAGGGGTGTACCGGCTCATGAGGATCCCGGCCGAGGCGGTGGACTACTTCGCCCACCCGACCCATTACCTCACCGACCACCTGCGCGAAGACCTGGCGGGCAGCGGGATCGAACCACCAGCATTCCCCACTTATGCCGGCCAGCTCGTCGCGTTCATGCTGCGCCATCCGGAGATCGGATCGGCCGCGATGACCTGACCGATTGGCGCGACCAGTCCGGGACCGACCCCTCGACCCGCCGGGCACGAGTGAACAATCCGGGCCTCATCTACTGCGTGCGGAGGAATTGCACCCGCTCAGCCGCGTTGTGCGAGCGGCCGTCCGTGGCGCGGGTCGCCCGGCACCAACTCAGCCAGCTACTCGCCCCCCTCAAGAGCTTGTACGGAAGCGCAGGACCAGCGAGATCTCACCGCTGGAGCGGACGAGGACCACGCGTGTCGTGGTGGGTGAAGATTCGCGACGCAACAGCGCCGCTCGGCGCAGCATTTCGGGAGCGGCGGTCTCAAAACCGCTCTTGTCGGATCCAGCAAGTCAGGGAGTGGACGATCACGCCGTCTCGTGCTCTCGCTCGGGAAGAGATCCACGCGTCTCGGCCGAGGCGACGACGACGGAGACCGGCGACGCGCTCCCAACCGTTCCAAACCTGGCAGCGAGAGGTAGGTCGAACCGCGCGCGCACCGCTTGTGCTCCGTCAAGGAGCAGCGCTGACCGACGGCCGGGTCAGACATCTGCAAGTCGTCCGACTAGGGCCGGGTGCTACCGTCGGTCACGATTGAGGGCGCGCCCGGAGAGGTTGCTGTCGCCACGAAGGCTTCCAGGAAATCGCAGCATCGCGCAAGTCGCGTGAACATCACTGCTTGGGCTGGCGTCCTCGTCGGCGTGGTGGGAGCGGTGATCGCCGTCCTCACGTTCCTACGTCACGCTCCGAACTCCGTTGCGATTATCGATCCTGCGCCGCAACAACACGTCACCGGGGTCGTTGAGGCACGCGGCACTGCGAAGCTTGCGAGCGACTCTCAGCTGTGGGTGTTTGTGTGGGCCCGTGGTCGAAGACCACAGGACTCTGCGTTCTATCCTCAGAGCGATTCTCCTGTAAGACCCGACGCCGCTGGACGCTGGAAAGTACGCGTGTACGTTGGCGCAACTGGGACTACGGACGATCATCATGAGTCCACGATCATCGCGCGCATCAGCAGATCGAGGATGCCAACGTAATCGAACGGGCTGTCGCGCGCAACGGGCCGATGCCCACCCTTCCAGGAAGCTCCCGAGCGCAGTCCGCGGTCACCGTCGTGCGGGTGAGGTGATCCCTGCCACGCGTCGTGCTATTCGCGCGCCGGCGTTTCCTGTGCCGGTGTGCTGTGCGAGGCTGAAATCCGCGATCCCCGCAGCGTTCCGGTGAGGTTCGCTCCGCGGGTGAGCGGCGAGGCAGGCGGTGGACGCTGGTCACCGACGAGGACCGCATCGCGCCCGTCGCCGAGCTCGAGCGGTCTCGCGCAACGACATCGGCCGTCAAGCAAACCTGAGCGACTGTCTGGGCGTAGGCGTGACCAGGTCCGATTGGCAGCCGGGCGATCCGGATCGCAGCAGCTCCGCGCGTGGCGTGCTCGTCGAGGTTCTGGATGGCCTGCTGACCGTCAACGGCATCAGGCTTGATGAGCCCGCGAGCGAGGCCGGTGGCGGGTCAACCGGCGCCTGGGATGACGTACTGCGCGCCACCGCTGACGCGGCGGCGATGCTCGCCCGCTACTCGGAGGTCGCGCGCGGACCCTCAGTTCCCGACGGCGAACGGCTCGCTGATCTGGCCCTTCGTGGGCAGCAGGCGATCACTCGGCTGGTCGGCATCATCGTGATCGAGCTCGGGGTGCCGGTCGACCGGGCGAAGGTCGTCGACGAGGCCTCGCAGCTGCTCGACGAGGTCGACCAAGAAGATGACGGCGTCTGGCACGCCCAGGACGCGATCGGCAGCCTGCTGCAGGCGCGGCTGATCTGCGCCGAGGAGCAGATCGAGATGCCACCCGCTGAGCTCACCCGTGCATCCGTCGCGATCCTGGCACCGCTTCTCGCTAGGCGGCATGCCTACGCTGGCCATAGTAGCTGCAGCGCGCCGCCCACGACCACCGCCGCCGATAACCATCGCAGGCTGCTTGCGCGGTTCGCCGACGCGCTCGAACCCACAATCGGTCAACTGGTCGAAATGGCGCGCAAGGTGCGCGCAGACGCTGGACGCACTCAGATTCAACGCTCGACAACCCATATTTGGTCAATCGCTCAAGAGCCAGCCCGACCGGTTCTCGGGGTTCAAGCTTGATCTAATCTGTTTCAATCCCGGCATGGCAAGGAGCTTCGCGCTCGAGGGCAAGGTCGCGGTTGTGACGGGCGGCGGGCGGGGGATCGGTTTTCGGACCGCGCAGGCGTTGGCCCAGCGCGGCGCCGTGTGCGTGATCGTCGACCTCGATCTGGGCGCGGCCGAGCGCGCTGCAGCGCGGCTTCCCGGCACGGCCCTCGGGCTTGCCGCAGATGTCAGCGATCGTGGCGCGATGCAGCGCGTGATCGCGACGGTTGTCGAGCAGCGCGGCGGGGTCGATCTTGTGATCGCCAACGCCGGGGTCGCGCCGCGAGCCGCGACCGTGCGCGCAATGAACAGCGAGAACTTCGACCGAGTCCTCGCTGTCAACCTCGGCGGCGTGTACAACACGGTCCTCACCGCGCTGCCCCAGATCGCCGCCTGTCGCGGGCACATTGTTCTCGTCTCCTCGGTCTACGCGTTCTTCAACGGCATGGGGAACGCGCCGTACGCGATCGCCAAGGCCGCTGTTGAGCAACTCGGTCGCGCGCTGCGTGTGGAACTCGTCCCCCACGGTGCTGGTGTCAGCATCGCGTACTTCGGTTTCATCGACACTGAGATGGTCCGCCAAGGCATCGACGGCGACCCAGTCGCCGCGCAGGGGAAGAACACGTTGCCGAAGATGCTGCAAAAGCGGCTCTCGCCAGCGCAGGCCGGCGAGGCGCTCGCGCGCGGGATCGAGAAGCGCGCGCCACGGATCACCGCGCCGCGGCGCTGGGCAGCGTTCAGCGCGCTACGCGGCATCGTGAATCCGCTGCTTGATGCGTACATGCTCAAGGACGCGGACACCCAAGCGATCGTCCGCGCGCTTGATGCGCGCGGAGATCAAGAGCAGCCGCTGACGGCATGAAGAGCGGCAAGCGCGACAGCACCGGCCCCCGGCCGCGCAGCTGTCGGGCGCCACGGCGCGCTGAGTGGTGATGCGGGGGCGTTCCCAGTGGTGGTGTCGTCCGCGGCCGCGCTCGCGCTGCCGCTCGTCGACACGCTTGGACTGTCCGCGGTCGCCGGCAAAGCTCGCCGAGATCATCGCTGCCGATCGGCGCCGCGATCCGCAACGGCTCGATCACAAGAACCTTCAGACCTCCGCCACGCCGAGCAGACCGACCACGCCGCCGCCGAACGGCTACGCCAATGGCGCCGACGCAAGAACTCCCGGAGCTTTCCGACCTGCCGCCGACGCTTGCTTGCCGAATCGCGAAACGACAGCGCCCTCACTCATATCGCCCCGTAGGGGCTGCTTCTGCCGAAGACCTGGAAAGTGGGGTCATGAGTGCATTGGCACGCGGACCAGCAGTCTGAAATGCCCAGTGGGGCGGCTGTGATCCGCCCAGTCGAAGACGGCGGGCCGCATGCGACGATCTGCTTCGGCGGTTTGCCCATGTCTCTCGACACGCGCCAGCCAGCGGATAGGCTCTGACGGTGCAATCGAGGAATAGTCACAACGTCCATCGCGGTGGAGCCGGCGAACCGCTGGTGCTGATCCACGGCTTCTCGGGCACACGGCTGATATGGGAACCGGTGCTGGAGGCACTCGAGCGCTCCCACGATGTGCTTGCCGTGAATCTCGCCGGCCACGTCGGCGGGCCCGAGGTGGCCGACACGCCCATCTCGGTGAACGCGCTGGTCGACGCGGTCGAGCGTGACCTCGACGCCGCCGGCTTCGACACGGCGCACCTGGTTGGCAATTCGCTCGGCGGCTGGATCGCGTTCGAGCTGGCCACGCGCGGCCGAGCGCGCTCGGTCGTCGCGCTGGCGCCCGCGGGCGGCTGGGAGCACGGATCGCGGGCCGAGCGGCGCCTCCGGACGCTGTTCACCCGCAACCACAAGCTCTCAACGGCGCTGTTGCCGCGGATCGACTCCCTGATGCGACGTCCCCGGCTACGTCGCGCGCTGCTGTGGCAGGTCGCCGCCCACGGAGAGCGGATCCCCCCGGCTGCGGCAGCCCAGGCGGTCCGCGACTCGGTCGCCTGCCCCGTGTACTTCGAGCTGATGGACGCGATCCTTCGCGACGGGCCGCCGCGCGCGTTTGACGGGGTCACGTGCCCGGTGCTGCTGGCGTGGGGCACCCGGGACCGGATCATCCCCTCACCGCGCTACTCCGAGCGCCTGCGAAACCTGCTTCCGAATGCCGAGTGGATCGAGTTGCAGGGGCTCGGCCACATCGCGATGTTCGACGACCCGGAGCTTGTGGCGCGGATGATCGCCGAGTTCGTGGGGCGCGTGCGCGAACCAGCTGCCGTCGGCAGCGAGCGCTCAATGACTACCCCTTCGCCGGAGACCCGAAGCCGCGCGGCGTCAACCTGAACCCTCAACACCGACGCTTCGGAACGGCAGCAGCCGTGATCCCTCGTCGGCGAAGAGCTTCCCCTTTGCGATCACGAGTCCGCAGCCGACTGCCGTCGGTGGCGGCCAGGAAGCGACCGAGATCCGAGGCCGCTAGAGTTAGCGGGCGAGCCTCATACCGCCGAGCGGTTGTCCGGAGGGCGTCGCCGAACGCCTTCCCCGCTCGCGACGTCCACCGCGCCGTTGGTGCTCCAACCCCGCGGTAGAAGCCCCCGCCCGAACGGGTTTCTTTTCGGGCCTGAGCCGCCGTCCGGCACGTCCGATAGAGTTTGCCGTCGCCGCGACGATGAGGACCCCTGGCGATCGCCGAGATCGCTCGCCGGCTGGGGCGCGCAGAGAGCACCGTGAACGCCTATCTCTACGATCCGCTCGGCGCCAAGGCGCGCGAGGTCAAGGCACGCTACCGGGGTGCGTGCCGTGGCTGCGGCGCGCCGACCAGCCCGCGGGCGGCAAGGGCGACGCGTACGAATACCGCAAGAGCTGCCGTCCCGGGGCGATCGCGCGCCAATGGACCCGCGAGCGGGTCCGTCAGGCGATGCGCGCCTGGCGAGCGCGCTACGGCGCTGCGCCGTCCTCGTACGACTGGTCGCGCACCCACGCACGCCGACGCGGCGGCGAAGCGCTCAAACGACTACAAGCCGGAGAATGGCCCGCGCCGTCCACCGTCATCGATCTGTACGGGAGCTGGGCCGCGGCCCTAGCCGACGCCTTCGGCGGCGCCTGAACGCTTGGGCGTCAATGCCGTTTGACTGCGGACGCGCGCTTGCGCGTGGCCGTTTGTGAACCGGAGCGCCGAAAGGCGCCGCGAACCCTTCTGCCATTCGTCCCTCGGGGAGGCGCCACGCCGCGAGCCCGCGTCGTCTGTCAGCAGCCGTCGGTTCTACGGAGCCCACAATTCGGGGATCGTCGGCGGTCACGGCCACGCGGTCGGCGCGACGATCGCAACCGTTGCGAAGGAATCGCGGCGCTAGCGGGCGCCCGGTCGGCCGAAGCGATCGTGCGGGCGATCGAGCCTGACGGTCGCTATCCGGGCATCGCCCGCCGCGGAGCAACAGACGTCGCGGCATCGAGATGTCGCCGGAGCACAAGCCCGCGGTCGGGCGGGTCGAACGGCGAAGAGCGTCCCGTGTCGAGCCGGTTCATCCGCCCTGGTCAAGACCGCATCACTCCAACGGCTACCAGATCGCTTGCAGCCTTCAGCTTGAGGGCGCGGACTGGAGTACGAGCGGCAGGTCGCCGGAGGTGTCCGGGCGGCCGACCGCAGCGAGATGACCTTCAGCCCGCCAAAGGCGGTTGAGCTCCCGCTGCAAGAGAACGCAGAGGACGGGCCACAGTGGGGCCAGCCAGGCGAGACGGCGCGAGACAGGTGTTTGTATTCCGACAGCGAGTTGCGCTTCGTGGATCAGGCGCGGCGCACGGGCGAGCGGGACGAGGAACACCAGCCAACCCACTGGGAATGGACATATGAGGAACGCCTGCGCGATGGGGTGGATGCGGCCCACACGGTTGGCGCCGCGCGCGTGGCCAAGATCTCGAAGGTCGCGCGCAGCGGAGTACCAAAGCCATGGCCAGACCGGCCAAAACCAGAAGAACAAGCTGCCGAACGAGCTCAGCCACCCAATCAGCAACGGCGAGTGCCCACGCAGTTGCTTCTCGCGCCAGGACACGCCGACATCCTCGGCGAATAGCCAGGATGAGCGATCCCCACCGCGACGCGCTCGCCACACAGCCCCCAGCCACGCCAGCCGCAAGACACCCGGCAGTCCGTATATGAGGAAGGCAAGCGCGACGTTCAGCAGCTGGCCGCTCATCGACGAGCTGTCGTCGACGGCGATCACGCCGATCAGTGCTCCGACCAGGATGATCGGGATCGGGAGCGACACGAGGAGATCGAGTGGCGGCTCGGTGGGAGGCCTCACGCCGGCATTGGCGAAGACCTCCCCCTCTAGGCTGTACACACCGACCGACCGTGAAACGCTCCAACTCGCCGGCGCCGTCCGCCGCAGGCTCTCGGCATTTGGATACAGGTTGAGCAGCAGCCGCTTGAGGCGAAAGGCACTCGCCACCGGCCGCAGAATCAGATAGGACGACACAACGAGCAGTCCGGCGGCAGCCGCCAAGGCGGCAGGAGACGCCCTGAACAGGCCGCTCGCTGCCGAAGTGACGGACTGGGCGGACAGGTCGAACGTACCAAAGGTGGCGTTGAAGAACTGCGCGGTTTGCTTGGCGAGCGGCACGCCAGTGGCGACGTGTTGAGGTAGCAGCTTGGCCAAGACCTGAGCGAGGAGCACGGTGGCGACGGCGAGCACGCCGAGACCCAAGGCCCGCGAGCGCGGCGGCAGCGAGGAACGAAACTCCTCTATAGCTCGGACCGCGTTACGTTCAGCGGACCCGCCGATCCCGAGCGCGACTCGGCGGTGCGATAGCCGTGCCGCGCTCGTCAGAACCCGGTCGATGTGCCACAGTAACAATGGCCGCAGCATCCAAGAGGCACGCGGAAGTCGCACCGGACTGCTTGGACGCCACCACCAACGCCATCCCGTCGACACCATCGGGGCGGCGGGAAGCTGCTCCACCAGGTCGAGGGTGTCAGCGTACGCAACGAGAAGCCGTCGCGCAGCCGCCGTCACCTCGGGCGCCTGGTCCATGTCGAGCTCAGTCCGTCGAAGCGAAGTCACCGTCGTCATCTGGGCACCGCCCGTCGCTCGTCGTACACCGCCTACCCCCTATCGTGTTTGCACGCCGATCAATTCCGACTGCGTCGCATCGGATCGCTCACCGGCAGTCCCCCGATGCACACAAGAGCGACCTGCTCCGACTCATAACCTACAGCCGCCACTCACCGGACCACGGACCTCAACCCGCGTCTCCCAGAGGACCGAACTCTCTCCCGACCGGGAACCGCCCACCGAGCGCCGGACCATTCCGTGCCGCTCGTCCGAATCGACCTCGCGAGCCGCGCGCATGCACTTCGATCCATCAAACCCGACGCACGACGCCGTGATGGCGGTGCGGTAGCTCCCGTGTGGTGTCTCCGTTTGTTGTTGCCGAGCCCGCCGCCAGCGATCAGGACGACTCCTCTGTCGCCACAGCGGTCAGGTCGCGCCGCTCCTCTGGTACGAAGCAATCATCGGATGGTTCGACGACCGGATCCATGCGGAACAGTCGCCGGACGCCGTTGCTGCTGGCGTGGCAGAGCGGGAAGCCCCGTGAATGGCGCGAAACGTGAACGTGCTTGCTCACCGTGAGCTAGCAGCGCGTCGTTCCGAACATGCGCCGGGCAACCTACATTGAACACCGGGATCTGAGAGATACCGCGGGCTGCGCACCTTGGCTTCGGTGATCTTCACCGGCGCATAATGCACGAGCACCCCGGCGGAATTGCGGACCGCCCGGCCATACCTCGCCACCGGTTCCCGGTCTTGCGGTCGATCCCGACGATCCGGCACGCCTCCGCGTTGTTGACGCCCTGCGCCATCAGCCTCACGTACTGCAGCTGCTTCTCGGCCTGCACACCGCCTCTCGGCGTCCGTCGCCTGCTCCGCATCGCAACCTCCAAATCGCGGTAATGTTGCAACGCTCGCTGGAATCCGCCCCGGCGTTCTCATGCAAGAGCCGTATGACGGGAGACTGTCACGTACAGTTCTGTGAGCGCCCGGGGGGTGAGATTCCCCCCGGCTACTCGACTCGTTCTACTGACGGTGGCGTCGCGTCCATGGCGGACAAGTCGCGCTTGCCTTTTTAGCGCGCAGAGCCTCCGCAGGCGCCCTTCGATCCCCAGCTGGTCACCGTAACCCCGCGTTTAGCCGCGCGATTCGGCCCGCAGGTGGGCGGGCAAGCTCCGCCTTAGCGTAGGTTCCTGTTCCATTACTACCGGAAGGCCGTATCGCTCCTGCCGTGAGCGTGAGTATGACACTCGCGATTACGTACGGCGAAGGCCGTCTCGTGGGCTGCGCCCTGTTTCTCATGTGCCTGGAAGTAAGTCGTGGTGTTGTCGGGACTGCCCTGACTTCGCTCTCGTGTCGACGACGTCTCCACCGAACGCAAACGTGCCTTGCACGCACGGCGAATCGAGCGCCCGCTGGCGTGAGGCTCGCGAAAACGGAACGGCCAACTCATCGGAGCTCGAACCTCGATCATGTTTTGGCTTCCTTGAGTCTGAGCCCCGAGCCCTGACTTGGCCATGGGCTTGCTGGCCCGGTGTTCGTTCATCTATGAACGGCCGCTGTCATCGACCGGCTGCGAGCACAGGTAGGAGCACGCCGCCGAGGCTCCACTCTTGCATGAAAGTTGCCAAAAGTTGATGAAGGTTCTAGCCTAGAGCTGCGCTACGGAACAGGCGCACGACAAAAGGGATGCGATATGTCTGATGCAGGGTTCTTGACCGGCCTTGCCGGTAGGTATGCGCGTTGTGAGGGCGATCTCCTGATTGCCCACGCGATGGCTTTCGCTCACTTGGCTTGGCTATGAATGGGGCGAAACGAGTGGATGAGCGCGCACTCGCGAGCGCTGACCTCGTCGACGCCTCGCAACTGGGTCAGGCAAGAGCCTTGCGGCACGCAACGGGCATCGGTGTCTCCCGCGGCCGGCCCTCGTTGCGGCACATCGTCCGTCGCGCCGCGCGCCTGCATGGGCGCTCGCTAAGCAGAGGCTCAGTCGCCGCCGTCGCCGGCATGGCGGGATCGGCGGTCGTGTTCGGGGTTCTGACGTCTATCCATCTAACCGCGCTCGGGGGACGCTCCGCGATCGAGACCGTGATCGCGACGTCGGCGCTGCTCAGCGCGGGACTGCTGCTGGGTCACTTCCGCCACAGTCGCCAGCGCAATGATCTGTTGTTGTTGATCGCGCTGACGGCGGTCGCTTTGACGGATTTCGTCTTCTCAGCGCTGCCGGCCTTCACCGGTTCTGGGCTTCCCGGGGTTGGGTCAGGCCCACAAATCGGATGCGGTGGGCTTGTCGCAGTCGGGTTTGCGGCTGCCGCGTTCGTGCCGAACGGGACCGTCGCCGGGATCGGCTGTCGCCCGCTGCGGCTCGCGGCGCTCGCTACCGCCGCGCTCGTCACGTTGATCGGGATCGTCGTGGTTCAACCCGCCGGTGCCAGCGCGCTACCAGGCACGGGAATCGCGGTGGCCGCCCGGTCCCCGGTGTTGCTGGCCGAGGTAATCGTGTCGAGCGCGATATTGCTGGTATCCGGAATCGCGTTGTTTTGCCGGCCGGAGCGGGACTCTCACGTCCTCGCCGGCGCTTCATTTCTGCTTGGCGCGGCGAGCCTCCAGTACCTCGCGTTGCCCGTGATCGCGCCGGACTGGGTGACTGCGCGCGATGGCTTGCGCCTGGGCGCTTACGCGCTGTTGCTAGCCGCCGCGCTCGGCAGGCACGCGGACGCGCGACGGCAGGCGGCCGCGGCGGCGCTGGCGTGCGAACGACAGCGGATCGCTCGCGATCTGCACGACGGACTTGCGCAGGATCTAGCGCTCATCGCCATCCAGGGGCAGCAACTCGCGTCCGAGTTGGGCTCGGAGCACCCGCTGACCGTGACGGCCCGGCGCGCGCTCGCCTCCTCGCGCGGCGTGATCGTCGACCTCTCGGCTTCCACCGCTTCCAGCACCCGTGCGGCGCTTTGCCAGGTGGCGGACGAACTTGCGGCTCGCTTTAGCGCTGAGGTCGACGTGAGAATCGAGACGGACCCTGAGCCAACAGGTCGTGACGAGCTACCGGGCCGGCGTGAAGAGGTCGTGCGCATCGCCCGAGAAGCCATCGTCAACGCGTTCCGGCACGGCGGCGCCCGCCACGTCGATGTCGTGTGGAATTGCACGGGACCAGAGTCGCTGCTGCTTGTCTCCGACGACGGGTGCGGAATCCCGGAAGGGGCATTGCAGATGAGAAGCGGATACGGGCTGCTGACGATGCGCGCCCGCGCCACGTCGCTTGGCGGTCGGCTGGTCATACGCAGGCGGGCGCGGCGAGGGACCGAGGTCGAGCTCGCCTTCCCGTCCGGCGCGGGGCGCAAGACAGCAGCCTTTCGGCGAGCTCCGGCTCGCCGGCCAGTCTTGGGCAGGCGAAAGCAAGCGCACGGTCACAGAGCCTCAACTCGTCTGACGGAGTCGGCAGAGGTTGAGCCGTCGATCGACCACTGCGCGATGCGGGACGCAAAGCGCGTTCGGGGGGAGAAGCGTCCCGCTGGGTGCTCTGACTGCGAGTGAGCAGCAACCGTCCCACGGTGATCGTAGTCGACGACCAGGAGTTGTTCCGTAACGGCATCGCCGCGCTGCTTGAGGAGCGCGGGATCCGCGTGTTGGGGGAAGCCGGCCTCGCGGCCGACGCGATCCGGCTGGTGTACGAGTTCCATCCAGACGTGGTGCTGATGGATTTGAGTATGCCGGGAATGTCCGGGATCGAGGCCACGCAACGGCTGGCTGCCGCTTCGCCACTTGTCCGGGTCCTGGTGTTGACCGTGGCCGCCGATGATCGTCATATCATGGATGCGTTGCTGGCGGGAGCCTGCGGCTACATACTGAAGGAGGCGCCGATCGCTCAGATCATGGAAGGCATTAGAGCCGCGGTCCGCGGCGAGTCGATGATCTCGCCGCGCATCGCGAGTCGGCTGATTCACCGCCTGCGGGAGCCTTCAAATACCGAACAGGCTCTGAGTATGGCCGAGCTGACGCCGCGTGAGCACCAGGTGTTGGAGCTGCTTGTGCGCGGAATGGACAATCCCGAGATCGCGCGCACACTGTATTTGAGCGAGCACACGGTCAAGAACCATGTGTCGAGCATCCTTGTGAAGCTGCAGGTCGAGAACCGCCTCCAGGCCTCAGTGCGTGCGGTGCGCGGTGGCCTGGTGTGATCGCGTGAAACCGCCCGCGCGAGGCACTCAACTGCCGCAGTGCGGCCCACCGCAGTGATTTTCACCGAGCATGTCTGCGCTTTATCCCGCTACCGAAGCGCTCAACTGCGCGGTATGTAAAGTGTTGGCTGGTCAACGGAATGACAACCATCCCGACGCGGCTGAGCTTGACGGCTTGGCCTCGGGGGACGCGACGATCGTGCTCGGCGACGATCAGGAGGCGACGCGTGCTGGTGTCCGCCGCGCTCTCGAGTCACGGGGATTTCGCGTGCTGGCCGAGGCCGCCACCGCCGACGAGGCCGTCGCGGCTGCGCTCAGGCATGAGCCGGCCGCCTGTCTGCTCGCCGTCCATATCCCCGGCGGCGGGATCGCGGCCACGGAGCAGATCAAGGCTGCGCTGCCCGACACGAAGATCGTGATGCTGACCGGATCGGATCGTGACGAAGACTTGTTCGCCGCGCTCCACGCCGGCGCCGACGGCTATCTGCTCAAGACCATGTCAGCCGAGCGGCTTCCCAACGCAATCCGCGGAGTGCTGGCTGGCGAGGCCGCGATTCCACGGCTGCTGACCGCCCGCCTGGTTCACGAGTACCGTAACCGCGGGCGCCACCGGACCTTGCCGCTATCGGTCGCGGGCCATTCCGTCGAGCTCACCGCGCGAGAGTTCGAAGTGCTAACGCGGCTACGAAAGGGTAGGGCCACTGCTGAGATCGCGATCGAGCTTCGAATCTCGCAGGTCACGGTACGGCGCCACATCTCCGCGGTCCTGCACAAGCTCGGGGCTCGGAATCGGCGCGCTGCGCTCGCGCTGATCGAAGACGCGGAGCTCAACGAGCTCGAGGAACATCTCTCGACCTCGTAGGCCCGAGGCCCCGCGCTCCCGTCTCAGACCGCGCGGCGGGGAGGCGAATGCGGCAGGAACTCGTGCGTTCAGATCGGATCCGATTGAACGAAGGATGCACCGGTCGGGGCATTGTCGGGGGACGAGCAGACCGGCAAGCTGTGACGATGCGGACCAGCATTTTCGGTGCAGGGGCGCCGCGCCGCCGGCGCCGCCGGGCCGCGCAGCAGCGGCGCCACTCGCCTGCGCCTGATCTCGATGCTCGCATGCGCGACGCGCTCACCGAGTTGCACGCGTACGCGCTCGTCTTGGATTCCGAGCGGCAGCGGACAGTCGAGCGCATCGATGAGCTCACTTCTGCTAGCGAGGACGCCCGCGAGCTCGCGGAGCTCCGACGCCGCCGTTCGGCGATAACCGCGCAGCTCCGGCTGCTGCAGGCGACGATCACAGCGTTGCGGGAGCGTGCGGATCCCACCGGCAGATACCTGTAAGCGGCCCGGGTCCACGAGATTCCGATCAGGGCTGAACGAGCAATGGCCTGCTGTGCCCATCGCCCCCGGACGTCCTTCGCACTGCAATGTAAGCAATTGTTGATTGAAGGAGTCTTCGATGTGCGGAATCATTGGCTATATCGGTCACCGGCGTCCGGAAGACGCCCTATTTGACGGACTCAAGCGGTTGGAGTACCGGGGCTACGACTCGGCCGGGCTGGCGTGGCGGGAGAACGGCGGGATCGAACGTGTTCGGTCCGTCGGGAACCTCGACTCGTTGCGCGTCGCGCTCGCGGTGCATGCGCCCGAGCGCACGCTCGCGACGACTGTCGAAGGGGGGGATCCACAGCCACGTTTCGGCGTGTTGAGTGACATCGAGATCGGGATCGGACACACGCGCTGTGCGACGCACGGCGGCGTCACCGTGGCCAACGCTCACCCGCACACCGATGGCAGTGGCCGCATCTGGATCGTGCTCAACGGGATCATTGAGAACTACATCGAGCTCCGCGATCGTCTCGCGCGCGACTTGATCGAGTCCACGTCTGAGACCGACGCGGAGGTCGTCGCGCACCTGATCGCGCTGCATTACGACGGGGACCTCGCGGACGCTCTGCGGCGCTCGCTCGGGGAGCTATCCGGTCATTACGCGTTTGTCGCGATGAGCGCTGACGAGCCCGACACGCTCGTGGGCGTCCGGCATGAGTGCCCGCTGGTGGTTGGCCTTGGGGAGGGTGAACAGTTCATCGCCTCCTCGATCTCGGCTTTCCTCACGCACACGCGTGACGTTGCGCTGCTCGGCGATCGTGAGATTGCCGTGCTGCACCCAAACGCGGTGAGGGTCTTTGATGTCGACGGCCTACCGCACCCGCCTGTCCGCTCCGCGGTCGACTGGGACGAGGATCTCATCGAGAAGGAAGGGTTTGAGACGTTCATGCTCAAGGAAATCCACGAGCAGGCTTGTGCGCTCGTCGAGACACTGTCGAATGACGACGCAGAGCTGGCCGCCGGCTCTAACCCGTTACTTAGCGATGCGCGCTTGCGTGAGGTGAGCCGAATCGTCGTTGTCGCGTGTGGTGCTTCCTTCCACGCCGGTCTTGCGGGCCGGTTGGCGAGCGAGCGCTGGGCTCGGATTTCGGTCGAGGTTGACGTCGCGTCGGAGTTCCGCTACCAGGGCCCGATCATCGGGCCCGGTACGCTTGTGCTCGGGGTCACGCAATCGGGCGAGACGGCGGACACGCTCGCGGCGATGCGCCTCGCGCGCGAACGAGGCGCGACCGTAATCGTGATCACGAACGTCGCCGGCAGCCAAGCGAGACGCGACGCCGACGCGGTCCTGTTCACGCGTGCGGGCATCGATCTTGGAGTCGCGGCGACGAAGACGTTCTCGGCGCAAGTGGTGTTGCTGTACGCATTCGCACTGCGCCTGGCGGCTCTCAAAGGAACGCTGCCTGCCGCGCCGCGGGCCGAGTTGCGCGCCGAACTGAGACAGCTTCCGGGGCGCATCGACAGCGTCCTCAGCACCGTGGATGACGGGATCCGCGGACTCGCTGAGTGGCTCGTGTGGAGTCCGTTCTTCGTCTACCTCGGGCGCCTGTCCGGGCTACCGGTTGCGCTCGAGGGCGCGCTGAAGCTCAAAGAGATCTCATACGTCCCGACTGACGCGTACGCGGCCGGGGAGATGAAGCACGGCCCGATAGCGCTGCTCAGCGCGGAGACACCAGTGATCTGTGTGGCCACCGAGGAGAGTGTTCTCCCGAAGCTGATCTCGAATCTTGAGGAGGTCCGGGCACGTGGGGCGCGCGTCCTGGCCGTCGCGAGCGAGGGATTCGAGCAGATCGCCGACCACGCCGATTACGTCTTCTACGTCCCGCGCACGGACGCGCTGATGCAGGTCGTGCTTGCGGTCCTGCCGCTTCAGCTCTTCGCCTACCATCTCGCTCGCGCGCGCGGGTTGAACGTCGATCAACCCCGCAACCTGGCCAAGACAGTCACCGTCGAGTAGGTGTACGCGGTGCGCTCGCACGTCGCGATCCTGGGCGGTGGACATGGAGTGGCCTCGGTGCTCCGCGCGCTGCGTGACCCCGCGCTGGAGTTGACCGTGATCGTTACAGTGGCCGATGACGGCGGCTCGTCTGGCGAGTTGCGGCACCGGTGGGGCGGCCCCGCTGTCGGGGACATGAGACGTTCCCTGATCGTCCTCGCGGGCCAGGACGGTGTGTCGGGTCGAGCGCTCGCCCGCCCACTGACGATCGGTCGCTTCGGAGAACATCCCCTGGGCAACCTGGTACTTCGCTCCCTCGCAAACGCGTTCGGCGACCTTGAAACGGCAAGCGATTGGCTGTGCACGCAGCTCGGCGTCTTCGGCCGGGTGCTGCCGGCCACCGCGGAGCCCGTGTCGCTGGTCGGTGCGGCTGGGGAGCAGCTGATCCGCGGCGAATCCGCAATCGACGCTGCCGGCACCACGATACGCGCGCTGAGCTTCAAACCAGCGCGGCCGAAGGTCCCTGGCGCGGTCGTCGACGCGATCACCCACGCGGATTGGGTGTTGCTTGCTCCAGGCTCTCTGTTCACGAGCATGCTCGCTGTCAGCGCGCTACCGGACATCAGATCGGCGCTTTCACACACGGCGGCGAGTGTGCTTTGGATCTGCAATCTCGAGCCAGAGCGCCACGAGACCGCGGGGATATCAGCCGCAGACCATCTCGCTGCGATTCGGAGCCACGGTGTGCGAGTCGACGCGGTGCTCCTCGACCCGTCAGCAACGCTGCACTTCGCGCGCGAGCAGCTCGCAGCAGAGCGCCTAAAGGTGCTCCGCTGTCCGCTCCAAGGCGCGCTGCGCGGTATCCACGATCCGGTGTTGCTTTCGGCAGCTCTGCAGAAGTTGTTCTCAGACCAGCTCGTCAGCGGCCAGGGGATCCGCGAGTTCACCAGATGAACATTTGTCCACACGTAGACCCATTGGCTGCGGAAGCTCGTGATGCGAGATTGGGATCACCGATGCGCGCCTCAACACAATCACGAACCAACGCTCAGCAAGGCGATGGCCGACCGGCGACGGTCACTCACGCGACTGGCGCCCCACACAGCCGGCGAAGTGGCTGAAGCTCGCCAGCCTGGCCGTCCTCGGCGTCTGCACCGTCTCGATCCCGCTGACGGTCGCCATCGTCCTATCTGCAACGGGCGCGTCCGATGTACTCGCCATCAGGGAGATGAGCCCGAAGCAGCAGCACCAGGCACCGGCCAAGGCGATCGAGGACCTGCGATGCGCCGCGAAGAAGGGCTACTACGCGCTGACCTTCGACGCCGGGCCGTCTGCTGCGACTACGCCACGGCTGGTGGCCACCCTCAGCAAGGCCAAAGCCGTCGCGACCTTCTTTGGCGTCGGGCAGCGGGCCACCCGCCGCCGCTACGGCTATCCCCTCATAGTCGGGCGCGCCCAGCACCTCGTGGAGCTGCAGCGCAGCGTCGGGCAGATCCGCCGATGAGACCTACAGCCGGCCTCGTATGCCGCAGGTCTCCCAGGCCGCCGGCTTTAGGAGCTGCGAATGGCCGCCAAGGTCCTGGACTGCCCCTACGTGTTCTTCCGGCCGCCGTTCGGGGATACGAGCCAAGCCGCATAGGCCGACGTCCGCCGCACCGGGCTGACCTCGATTCATTGGCGTGTGGACACCGAGGACACGCAGATGCCGCGGTCGACGATCGTCGAGCGCGCGATCAGTGTCAAGCCCGGCGGGATCATCCGGCTCCACGACTGACACGGACAGACGCTCGCCGCAATCTCCGGCACGGTCGCTGGATTGAGCAAGCGGGCCTGCGACGTGACTCGTGGGACGCAGGCTCCGGTAGATGCGCACCACGGGCGTGCTCTCACACGAATAGCACTCGACATAGGAGGGACAAGGATGCCCACTCTTCACAGCAACCTCGGAGCCCGCAAGTGTGGGCGAGACTCGGAGCACGGCCGTGGCTTCCCTCGCCGCAGTCGCTTCGGCGTTCGCGTACTGCTCGGGCGGAGGCGCCTGGGGAGCCGACCCGAGGCGTGGGTCGTGAGACGTTTCGCTACACGATCATTAACGGGGTGCGTGGCGCGCACCCGGCACGCTCCAGCGTCACGAACTCGCATCACGTGTGTCGTGTGAGCTAAGAGCCTCAATTCGAAGTACACGGCCAGGGATGGGAAATGGAACTCATGGCAACAGATGCTGCGGGTGGGTGTCCGTGGGATGCGCCCAATGAGGGGGATCTGCATCACTCGATTCGGTGGGCGGCGCTAGTCACAGCGGGATTGTGCGGTCTGTTGATGGCGCACACCGCTGAGGTACTCCGAAGTACGGGATTTAGCAACTTCACAGCTTCTTACACCATGGTGGTCGCCTCCTATGTCTTCAGTCGCTTCGTATCGGCGGCGATCTTTAAGGCACCGCGCGATGCTGGTCTCCAACCCACCCTCACGATTGTGGTCCCCGCCTTCAACGAGAGCGAAGCTCTCGCGCGCACGATTGCCTCCTGTCGCACGATCACGTACCCACCCGACAAAATTTAGATTGTGGTGATCACCGATGGATCCACGAATGACACTTGGAAGCAAATGAATATCGCCGCTGCGCGCTATCCCGGCCGGGTGACTTGCCTCGACCTGGGTTCCAACCAGGGGAAGCGGGCGGGCATGGCGGCGGGCATCCGTGCGAGCCAGCGTGAGTTCCTAGTGTGCGTTGACTACTACGTCAGCTTCCAACCGTTCAAGGCGGCAGAGTCGGTGGTGAACACATGCTAACGAAGGTCGGAGCCATGAAGGCTCGGATTCGGGGGACATCTTGAATAAAGGGCGACCCGCTCGCTGGGCGGCGGCGCTAGTTACGACAGGGTTGTGCGGTCTGCTGATCGAGCACATCGTCGCACAGCTTAACGGTACGGGCATCGGCAGCTTCAGCAGCATCTACACCATCGTGATCGCATGCTACATCTTCAGTCGCTTCATACTGGCAGCGATGTACCGGGCGCCGCGTAACGTCGGCCTCGAACCGAAACTCGCCATCATCGTGCCCGCCTTCATGGAAAGCGAAGCTGTCGCGCGCACGATCGACTCCTGCTGTGCAAGTGCCTATCCACCAGACAAGCTAGAAGTCGTCGTCATCAATGACGGTTCGACGGACGACACGTGGAAGCACATGAACCTCGCCGCCGCCCGTCATCCCGGCCGCGTAAGCCTGATCGACCTGCCCCGTAACCAGGGCAAGAAGGCAGCGATGGCGGCGGGCATCCGGGCGACCAGCGCTGAGTTCTTCGTCTGCGTTGACTCGGACTCGATGCCCGCTCCGGGGGCCATCCGCAAGCTGGTCCAAGGTTTCGCCGATCCCAAGGTTGGCGCGATCTCCGGACTCACCCACGTGCGCAATGCGGACACGAACCTCCTCACATGCATCCAGGCGGCGAACTACTTCGTCAACTTCCAACTGTTCAAGGCGGCCGAGTCGGTTCTGGGCGCGGTGTCGTGTGCGAGCGGCTGCTTCTGCGCCTATCGGCGATCTGCCGTCCTGCCGATCCTCGACGAGTGGGAGACCCAAAAGTTGTTTGGGCGCCCCTGGTCACACGGAGACGACCGCGCGCTGACAACTATGACACTGCGACACTGGAAGGTGATCTACGACGGCGAGGCCGAGGCATGGACCGACGCACCTGATAAGTACAAGAGGTTTTTCAGGCAACAACTCCGTTGGGAAAAAGCGTTTTCGATTGAGAGCCTTCATCTCGTTGCACACTCGTGGCGCTCGCATCCGATCGCCTTCCCCGCGATCCTCGTCGCTTCCATCTCTGGCCTCGCCAGCCCGTTGATTCTGTTCTACCAAGTTGGCTGGGTGCCAATCACCCACGCGACGGCGCCCGTGTTCTACCTGCTCTGCCTGTACCTGCTGCACACGAGCTATGCGCTGTTCTACCGAAGTCGACGCAACGACGGCATCTGGAAATACGCCATTCCGTCGGCGTTCTTCTATGTAGCCGTCTCGCTCCAGATCTACTGGGCGATGGTACGTGTCCGCGACAACTCGTGGGGCACCCGCGTCGCGACCCCGATCGAGGAGTCCCTGGCGGACGTAATCCAACTGCCTGTGCGGCACCGGAACGACTGGCCTGTGTATGAAGAGGGTGGCGCATGAGACGTGTACTTCAGTTCGTCGGTGGTGTTGGTTTGCTGTTGGCGCTCGCCATGCCGGTTGCCGCGTTTGTCAAGACGACCGGAATGCTTGGTCCCGCCACGGCCGCGGTGACAACGGCACCGGCACTATTTCACCCGACGCCACCGCTGGTCATTTTCTCTAATCAGAGCAACTACGGCTGGGCGACGACCACGCACCCTGCGACACCGCTGCAACTTCGGCTCCTCACCCTCATCGGCGTGCTCCCGTACGTCCCACCACCGTTGCCACCGTTGCCACCGCTGCCAGCGTCGCTCATGGCCACCCCTTTCACGGGGTGGACGCTCGACGACGGAGCCACGATCACTACCGACAACGGCGTCCTCGTGCTACGCCCGCTCACGTTCGGGCGGCCGTCACTTCCCGGTCAGGGACAGGGTTGGCGTGGAGCCTACTGGTGGCCGGAGCGCACCGCACACTGGCGGAACTACACGCTCGGCGTGACGATCACCAACCTCGGTGGTCAGGGGAGCGGCGCCAACGCAACGGTAGTTGTCGGCTACGGCATCACGCGCAACGGCTACGCCGTCTCCGTCTCCGCGGCGCGCTTCACTATCCAGAACCGAGGCGGCGCCCACATTATCAGCGGCGCGATTCGCTCGGCATCGACTCACCGCGTGATCGTGACGCTGACTAAGCAACTCAGCGTCACGGTCGACGGGGTCTCGATCGCCAGCTTTCCGGTCGGCAACGTTCAAGGCGGGATTGGCGTGGGTGTCTGGAAGGCAACGGCGAACGGTAACCTTCCGTTCTTTTCTAACCTGACGGTCGGGGCCGCAAAATGACCGATTATTGGCATACCCCCTGCAGGAGGTGGAAGTGGAAGCACCTAATGATCACAATCAAGGAAGCCTTGCTCGCGCTGTTGGTCGGCGTCGGAGTGGGCGGCTGCTTCATGCAGAGCAGCGTCCCCAAGTCGACATCTACCGCAGCAACACCCCCCGCGGGAGCCGCTCCGTGGTACGCGCCGTACGCCTACACCGCGGTCGCGATACCTCAGTTCTCCAGCCGGTACGACATTCTGAGCTTCATCACCGGCAACGGTTGTGCAGCGACGTGGAACGGCGCGGCGGTGGCCTCCGACTCGTCCCTCAACACCCGCATCACACAGGCGCAGACGCTCGGTGATCAGGTGATCGCCAGCTTCGGCGGCGAGTCAGGTCCCGACCTTGCCGTGACCTGTACCAATCCGACGCAGCTTGCCGCTTCCTACCAGACTGTCGTCAGTCGGTACAAGCTGAGCACGATCGACCTTGATGTCGAAGGCGCATCGCTCGATCCGACCGCGGGCGCCCGTCGCGCGGCAGCCATCGCCACCGTGCAGAAGGCGCAGAAGGCAGCAGGCAAGCAACTGGCCGTGTGGTTGACGCTGGCAGTCACGCCCACCGGCCTACTGTCGAATAGTCTGGCCGTGGTCCAGCAGATGATCGCGGCTGGTGTCACGGTCTCCGGCGTCAACGTGATGGTCTTTGACTTCGGACCCCCTGCCAGTCAGACGGTCCTTGGCGAGAGCGAAAGCGCCCTGACTGCCACCGCGGCCCAGATTGCACCGCTGGGTCTGGGTTGGGGAGAACTCGGCGCGACAATTATGGTGGGGCACACCGATACCGGAGAGATCTGGACACTCGCCGACGCGCAGTCCTTCTGGTCATACGCCTACACCCATCGCCTCGGGCGACTCAGTGAGTGGTCGTTGAGTCGTGACCAGCAGTGTTCCGGCACACAGCCACAACCAAGTGACATCTGTTCCGGGGTCACTCAGCAGCCCGAGCAGTTCAGTCACATCTTGGGGAACAACTAACGATGTCAAACCAACAACCGAAAAGAAGGGCCCCGATGCGAACACGCACCCTCGTCCTTGCTATCGCCATGATGGCGATACTTGGACTACCATCCATCGCCGCCGCCAGGACCACAACGAGGTCATGCTCCAGCGTGACCGTAGGTAAGTACAGGGCGAGCAACATCCGCGTCACAAGCGCTCTCCCGTGCAAGATGGCACGCAGCGACTTAGGTCTGTGGCTAAAGAAGCCCAACAAGCTGCCGACCAACAAGAAAAGCTGGCACGCCAAGCTCGTCAAGGGGACGTGGCAGATGGCGTACGGCAAGTACGCGGTGAGCCTCTGGTTCACGCTCGCCAAGGTGACGCCAGCACCCAAGGTGACGCCCACGCCGCCGCCTACGCCCACACCTACGCCCACGCCGACGCCTGCGCCGCCGCCTGCGCCCACGCCTGCGCCCACGCCGACTCCGACGCCGACGCCTGCGCCCACGCCGCAGGGACAGACGATCTCGTTCACCTCAACGGCGCCGCTTCATCCGGTCGCCAACGGCCTGCCCTACACGGTCAGCGCCACTGCAAGCTCGAGCCTGCCCGTCGCGCTCACGCTCGACGCCAGTAGCGCCGGCTGCTCGCTGTCCGGCTCCACAGTGAGCTTCACCGCGGCGGGTACGTGCGTGATCGATGCTAATCAGGCTGGCAACGCCACGTACAACCCGGCTTCGCAAGTTCAGCAGTCGTTGACGGTCACACAGGCTAAGACGGTCATCACGCTGACCTTCGACGATGGTTATGCGAACATGATGACCAACGTGCTACCCGTCCTGCAAGCGGACGGGCTGCACGGCACGTTCTACATCATCTCAGGTGCCATCAACCCTGACGCCCAAGACGTCACCGACTCCGACTACATGAGTTGGAGCGATCTTCAGGCGCTCTACAAGGACGGCAACGAGATCGCGGGCCATACGGTACTCCACGAGGCGCTCCCGCAGGTGGACGCCGACGAGGCACTCCAGGAGGTCTGCCAGGACCGCTATGACCTGATGAATCCGCCGGCAGTTTCTGGTTTGGCGCCCGGTTCGCTGGGGCCGATCACCGATATGGCCTACCCTGACGGCGAGGGCATCGCGACTGACAGCCCTGATGTGTCTCCCGATCCCGGCAGCACCACTGCGAGCACGACCACGATCGAGAGCATTCTCAAGGCGTGCGGCTATAACAGCGCCCGGACGGTCCAAGGTCTCGATGACAACAGTTTCTCGCCCGATCTGATGGCTGTGCCACTGACATCGACCGATCAATACGACCCCACCACCGCTGGCACGGGCCTGGGAGTCGATGCCGCCGCCGCCGTTGATGATCCGTACGATATCCAGACGACGCCGAGTATCGGGACTATCAGCCAGGCCTCGACGGCTGCGCAGGTCGAGCCATGGATCACTGGTGCGGAGAACGCGGATGTGTCGTCGAATGGTTGGCTATCGCTCACCTTCCATGACATCTGCACGATAGCCAACCAGGCAACGTGTGACAGCCCTGATGGCTATCAGATGGACACGACGGAGTTCACGAACCTGATGGGCTGGCTAGTGTCGCAGGAGCAAGCGGGCACCATCGTGGTCAAGACGATGGCACAGGTGGTCGGCGGTCCAAACAACGCCGTCGTAGCGCCGGCAACGACTTCGGTCGCGAATGAGTGGACGAGCGTGCCCGGGTGGACATCCGGAGGGTTGGCAACGGTGACAGGTACCACGCCCACCCCGGCGGTCAATTCGACCTTCACCGATGCGGTGAATGGGACGGACTGGTATGACGATCCCGGTGGCCCACTGTGCTACGAGTTGGAGGACTTCGGAACCAACACGGTAACGAGCACAACGGACACCAATGGGGTGCAGTCGATCAACCAGGTCTTAGTGGCTGGCCCTGGCGGGACCGCTGGTAACGCTGGCCAGATAACGGTTACCGCCGCCAGCAGCGGCAGCGTCGCTGGTATCATCACCGCGCAGGATCTCGGCGAATGCTCACCGATCTTGGCAGTGGGTACCGCGTACACGCTGACGGCTGACTACCAGAGCACGAATCCGGTGTTCTTCGATGTGTTCATTCGCAGCGATGCCGGGAACTGGTCCTACTGGACAGATGACAGCACCACAGGGACCAATGGGGGTCTTCCATTTACCGCGACTGCGGCAGGTGCCTGGGGAACCGCGACGTGGACGCTGCCAACGCTCCCGGCGGGCTACGACGGCATCAGCTACGGGCTCGCCATCCAGTCCAGCGGCGCCCTCACCGTGGACGACTACTCCCTGACTGGCTGATCGACGAACGGGGCAGCGGGACCGTGGGTCCCGCTGCCCGGTGATAGAGTCGCGGTCGATCGGGCGGGACCAGCGGCCTCGGATAGACCGTGGCCGCCCCTCAAACCACTTCGTAGTCCTTGACCGCCCGGGGATCTGATCTTTCGCATCCGGGCCGGCTCGCGGTTTCTCGGCCGCGTCAAGCCACTGAGGGGAGTCGGTTCGATGGCCTTGCCAGCGTCGCGGAGCGCAGCCTATCTGCGGCGAGCAGTCCAGTGCAACGCGATCGCTCGGACGCTGCAAGAATCCCGCAGATGCACGATCAGGTCCGGCGGCGGGCAGTCGTCCACGGCCGTGTGCAAGGCGTCTTCTTTCGCCACTCGATCCGCGAGCGCGCCCAGGCTGACGGGGTCAGCGGCTGGGCCACGAACCGCTCCGACGGCGCCCTCGAGGCGGCCCTGGAGGGTCCAGCTGAGGCTGTGCAGCGCGTCCTTCGGTTCCTGGAGACCGGTCCTCGGCGGGCGCGCGTCGAGTATGTATCGGTGCAGGAGGAGCCGCCCGAAGGGCTCACCGGGTTCGAGATCCGCTAGGTCATCGTCGGACTCGAGAAGGCCACACGCGCTAGCGATACCGGGAGTCGTCATCGACGCGTGCCGGCGGTAGAAGACCGGGCTCGTCATAGAGCCGAAGCGCCTTGGGCGAGAGCCGAGAACGTCTGGCGAACTCCCCGATACTCATCAGATCCACCCCAACGCCGCTACCTCTCGGTCGAGTCGGGCCACCCACACGCCTCAACCGCCCCTGACGTCGCTCCACGCAGCCCGTGGTTGGCGGCGGGACCTACTCGCCGCGGGTCGCCGCGAGCTGCATCTCCGGCACCCGCGAGTTGATGCTCAACGACAGCGTCCTCGCTACACCGCGAGCGAAGCGGCGACACGCTCGCCCCCGTGGCAACCCGACGACGCCACCCGCAACCGATGGGCGCCTACTCGCGTCCGACCAACCGGAAGACACGTTCGGCGGGTCTATGCTCCTGGATGTCTGTGGCCGACACCGTCGACAACCTCATCGTTGATCTCCTCGAGTGGATGGGTCCAAGCCCCCGCCCGTACGCCGATGTGCTCGAGGCATGGCGGACTTCGTGTCCGCGGCTACCCGTGTGGGAGGAGGCGAACGACCGCGGCTTCATCGTGCGCCGTCGTGCGCCGGAGCGCGGCGTCGTTGTCTCGGTGTCTGCCGCCGGGAGGGAGTACTTACGGACCCACGGCCATCCGTCGACGATCTGAACACGCCACCCGCCGGGGCTGCCTCGTTCGCGAAGCCGCGCACACGCATCGGCGGCGTTCTCGCTCTTGACGCGCGACGGGCGTCGTTGCCACCGACGAGCGACCTGCCCTGCGTGGAAAGCTCGCGCAGCGGCTAGCGCGAGGCTTGACCGATTTGATCGAGTCGCACCGCGATCAGTTTCTTCGCGAGGCTCGTTGGTAGCGGACGGTCGACCGGGAAGTGGAGAGCGCTCTTGGTCATCGTGTGTCCGCGGAGCTCATCCCCCAGCTGTTCGAGGACCGAGCCGCTGAACGGCAGGTAACTCAGATGATCGTTGAACGCGGCGAAGGCCTGCGACGATCTTGCCCTGACGGAAGGCGGGGACACGGTATGAGATCACCTGCTCAGCCTCAGGGACGATCTCAAGAATCCTCCGGCGGAGCGCCTGAAGGGTGCCGCGCTTGGGCTCATCTACAGCGCTCGGGTACTCGTCAACCTCCTCCGCGGACACGACTGCGGAGTCTAGGCGGCCAAGATCGGCTCACCACGGCCACCCAGGGGGTCTCAGACTCCTGCTTCTCTGTCGCCACAGCAACTTCGCCCCGTTCGATCGGCACACCTGCAACGCGCGGAATGCCCGTCTGGCCAGACCGTTAGCCGGGACCCGGCAGGCGTGCAAGCACGACGGCAGGGAAAGCAGCTACTCTGCCTGCGGCGGGAGCGGCCGCTCCTTCGCCGCTGAAGGAGCCACGCCGATTCCGCCCGGAATTAGCAGCCCAGCGACTCGCGAGCAAGCGCCCGCCGAGGTCCGTGGCGGCCGAGGGAGGGCTTGCGCTGTGCCACGCTTGCGATCGCCGAGCGACACCAACGCCGAGTCGAGCTGAGTGGCCGGCAGGCCAGGACGGCGACCGGCGGATCTCGGCCTACTTGTCACTTGGTGCCGCGTTCCCTAACGGCAACCCGACTTCGTGGAGCACCTCGAGTCGTCTAGCGGGTCGGAGCAGGTCTGGGGAGCAGCCTTCGCGGAAGTGGTCGAGTACGAGATCGAGTGCTTCGCGGGTTGGCTGTCCGGGCTCGTCGATCAGGTGCTCTGTCAGGACTGAATGGGCCGGTAGCGTCGCGGCGGGGTTGGCATCGGAATCCTCGAGCTCGACTGCTATGAAGGCATCACCGAGCTGGTCGCGCAGAAACGCGAACCGCTCGGCAGGGACGAACCGGTCCGTTTTGAATCGCAGACCGATCACTTGCAGGCCATCGTGGGCGCAGCGGTGCTTGACCCGACCCAGCTCATCAGGCGAGATGTCGATCGACCGCCGCTGCTCGGAGGTGACGGGCAGCGGCAACGACGGCTGCGAAAGCACCGGGACGAGCACGGCGGGGTGAGTCGCCGTCGCGAGCGCGTACCCGCCCGTGAAGCACATCCCGACGGCACCGACCCCGGGACCGCCGCACCGCTCGTGCTCGAACACGGCGAGCGCCCTCAACCAGTCAACGACAGGCGAACTCTTGCCGCTCGCCCACACAGTGAACTCGCGGCTTATGCACGCACGCAAGATCGAGTCGCCGGCGTAGATCAGCGCAGCGAGCGGGTTTGGCATCCGTGGGACCGGGTCGCGACCCGGCTCGCCGAACAGCACCGGCAGCACGGCCGAGCAACCGATCCCGGCGACCATGCGCGCAAACGCGAGCACCTTCGGCGTGATCCCAGGCATCTCAGCGATCACGATCACCGCCGGACCGCTGCCGCAGCGCAGCAGCTCATGTGTCGTCCCCGCGTGGGTGAACGAGCCCCGGTCAAACCCAGAAAGATCGTCGTCCGCCATCGCGACCCGGAAGGCTACGCGAGTCCTGGGCCCGGCCGCGCCGCGCGTTGCGGGGGTCGGGGCCGCGGTGAGATGTGGATCCTTGTGCCATGCCGCGGGGAGAGCGTCACGTTGCGCTGAGTGGCGCGCTCGGGATGGGGGCTGGCGGCGTGCATAACGCGACGGCGGAGCATCGTGCTCAGCACGACTCGCATCTCAAGCTCGGCGAACGCGGCACCGAGGCACCGGCGCACGCCGCCGCCGAACGGGATCCAGCCGTAGGTCGTAGGCGGGCGATCCAGAAACCGCTCCGGCCGAAACGCGAACGGCTCGGGATAGAGGTCGGGCCGCGTGTGGGTCAACCAGATCGCGGGCGTCACGTCGGTGCCCGCCGGAAGCGTGAGCCCGTCCACGCTGAGATCGCAAGCGAGGCGCCTGCCAGCCAGCGGCACTACCGGGCGCAGCCGCAGCGACTCTTGAATCACGGCGCGTAGGTACGTGTCATCAACGCCGGCGTCGACCTCTGCGGTCAGACACTGAAGTGCCGCGGGTGAACGCAGCAGCAGGTCGACCGTCCACGCCAACGCGGTCGCCGTCGTCTCATGGCCCGCGAGCAGCAGCGTGACGAGCTGGTCACGCAGCTCATGATCGTCGATCGCGCTGCCGTCCTCGAACCGCGCGACGGTCAGCATCGAGAGGATGTCCTGCCTGTCCTGGACCGCCGGATCGGCACGTCGCTCCGCGATCTCCGCGAACAGCGCGTCGTCGATCTCGCGGGTAAGGTCGTGCAGCCGCGCGAGAGGCCCCGGCCGGTTGACCTGCCGCGCCAGCATGACACGAAACTGATAATTCGCCGAAGAGGTGCTCTCGACTAGCCGGGGCAGCAGCCGGCGCAGACGGTCGCGCCGCTGCGGGTCGGTGACTCCGAAAACAGCGCGGAGGATGACCTCCAGCGTCACGCCCTGCATCCTCGGGTGAAGCGCGAACGGCTTCTCCAGCGGCCAGCTCTCGATCTCGCGCTCCGCGATCTCGCCGACCGTGTCCTCATAGGCGCGCATCCGCTCCCCGTGGAACGGGGGCAGCATCAACCGCCGTCGCGCCAGGTGCTCGGCCCCCTCCAGCAGCAGCACCGACCGCGGCCCCATCAACGGGCGCAACGCGAAAGCGCGACCCGGCGGCAGACCGTGCTCACGCCCGGAGTACACCGCACGGATCGCGTCCGGATCAGACACCATCACCAACGGCGCTTGGAATCCGAGAAACCGCACGCTGAACGAGTCTCCGAACCGACCCCGACACGACTCCAGAAACGCGATCGGCCGCACCAGCCACCGCGCCGTCTGTGACGCAGGCGACTCAGCCGGGCCAGCAGGCAACGAACTCACACTCGCAGCCCGTGGGTTCGAGCGCGCAAGCGGGCCTGCAGCCGGGCGCCCGCCGACGGGAGCTCGAACAGCTCGCTCCCGGTTGAAACGGACGGTCATGGCGTCGCTCCTGTAATTCTGCTCGAGCAATCGATCGCAGCGTCCAGGATCACGCGCTGTTTGGGAGTCGCGATCTGCATGGGAGGAGTGTCCCCCGACCGGGTGCGTTGCGCACCGGCCGGCACGGTCCTGTCTTATCGCGCGGGAGGTCTTAGGAAACCGCCGCCGTGGAGCTCAGGTCCTCGCTGTCATCGTCGAGAAAGCCGGTGAGCGCGTCGGCGAGTTGGCCGCGGCGGGTGACATCGAGCTTGCGGTAGACATGGCTGAGGTGCGCTTTGGCGGTCTTAGTGGTGATGAACAGCGCCTGGGCGATCTCACGATTGGTAAGCCCTTCGGCGGCGAGCCTTGCGACGCGCAGCTCAGCCGCGGTCAGCGCGTCGCGGCCGGTGATCGCGTCACGCCTGGGCTTGGCGCCCGCGGCGATCAGCTCCGAGCGCGCCTGATTGGCGATCCGCCGCGCGCCGCAGTGGTGCGCGATATCGAGCGCGCGCCCGAGCTCGGTGCGCGCCTGCACGCGACGGCCGGCGCGCCGCAGCGCGGCGCCATAGTCTGATAGTGCGCGGGCAAGCTCGAGCGGTGACTGCGAGCGCTCCAAGGTCTTGACCGCCTCTGCAAGCAGCTCCAGGCCGGCCGCGCCGGCCTCGATCAGCCCGCACGCGCGCAGCGAGATGCCCAGCGTCCGCGGGCGCCCGAACTCGCGCGCGAGCTCCAACTGCTCTCCTGCGAGCCGGCGCGCCTCCCTCGTGTCGCCGAGCAGTGCCTGGATCAACGCCGCTTCGGCACGCCACAGGAAGGTGCTTGCGATCGAGAGCCCAAGGGGCTCGCATCGCTGTCCGCACTCTAGGAAGTCGTCGAGCGCGTCCTGCAGGCGGCCCTGGGCGCCACGCAGCCGGCCCCGCCCGATCAGAAACCGGGCCGCCTCGATCGAGCGCGACGCGCGCGGATCGACAAGTTGCTCCAGCACGTGCTCTGCCGCATCCAGCGCGTCGCGCTCGATCAGCACCCGGATCACCTCGGTGACGGCGTACATCCGACGAACCCCCTCCGCGCGTTCCATCGCCCAGCGCGCGTCCGCCTCCGCGTCGGCCAACGCGCCGCGATCGCAGGACGCCCACGCCCGAGCCACGAGGATCCCGATCGTCTCCTGCATCGCGCCGCGCCGGCGCGCGGCCGCGAGCAGATCCTCGCACAGCCGCTGAAGCGGGTCGTAGCACTCGACGAGCGTGAGCGTGAGGATCAAGGTCGTGCAGATGTCAAGCGGGGGCGGATATGGCTCACAGGCCAGCAACAGCAGCCCCGGGAAACACGCTCACGATCACATCCCACCCGGCGCAGTCGCAGCGACACGCCACGCCGAACCCCCACACCGATCCCCACGGGTCACCGCCAAAGCATAAGCACCGGTCGCGCGGATTGCTGTCGCAGAGATCCGGTGCACCGGCGTCTTCTAAGACACCTTAGAGGACGGTTCCGTCCAGCGGAACGTCTACTAATCCCGCTGTGGCGGCCCCACAGCGACCGAAATCGACGTCTACTAACAAGCACGGCGCCGCCGCTCTGAAGCTCGGCACGGCGGAGGCTCAACAGCTGCTCCAGCGGTTCACCCGCGGCGGTCCGAAGCACCCCGCCCACCAGGCGATGGAAGAACTCGGACGCGCAGCCCGCACGATCTTCCTCTGCGACTACCTCGCCGATGAGACGGTCCGCCGCGAGGCCCATGAAGGCCGGCAGATCATCGAGCATTGGAACAGCGGCGTCGATTTCATCTCCTTCGGCAAAGACTCCGAGCTGACCGGTGAGGACCGCGAAGACCAAGAGATCTCGATGCTCGCCATGCACCTCCTCTCATCATCGCTCGTGCTCGTCAACACGCTCATCATCCAACAGATCCTCAGCGAGCCGGCCTGGTCGAAACGGCTGACCGACCGTGACAAGAAAGCGCTCAACGCCCTGATCTGGCCGCACATCAACCCATACGGCACATTCCACACCGACATGAACAACCATCTCCACCTCGGCCCCGGCAACCGGAACGCCCAAGCAGCCTGAAAAGGGTCTACTGGCAAGAATTAGACAACGCTACTTTGCGGCTCCTGACACGGACCGAGCACTGGGCCCAGGTCGACGGTGTCACGGCTGGCGTCTCAGTTCCGAACGGCTTCCGGACTGTCGTCGAGGTTGCATCGCTGCTGGTCGATCAGCTCGTAGGCGCGGATCGTGCCAAGCTCCAACGCCAATGTCCCGAGCGCTCGCGATAGATCGTGCTGTGCCAGCGCGTCTCGGTTGTTCCCTTGTTCCCGATGGGCGAGACGCCGTGGGCATCAGTGTTCGTGATCCCGGCTCCTGATGACGGCGAGATCCGAAAGCCGTAGCGCGTGAGCGGCGCTTCGCCAGGCGGAGCGGGATCCCTGGCCTGCTCGGAGATCTGCTTTCCGTCGGGGGGCGGCGAAATGATCGCCGCGACTTGGTACCGGCCGGACGTGTTGGCCGCCCGGATGCCCTGTGTGGTGATGGGGCATGGCTTTACGCTCACCCGCCGGGATGGTGTCCCCGAATACGCTCGGCGTCTGGTGGCGGCCGGGTTCGTCGCGCTGGCGTTTGACTATCGCCATTGGGGAGACAGCACCGGCAGCCCGCGAGGATGGATCTCCCTGCGCGAGCAGCTCGCCGATTGGCAGACGGCAGTCCAGCACGCCGGCACGCTGGAAGGAGTAGACGCGGACCGGATCGCCGTGTGGGGCTTCTCGATGGGAGGCGGCCACGCGCTGCTGACCGCAGCTCGCGACACCCGCATCGCCGCTGTCGTCGCACTCATGCCCAGCACCGATCCGTTGGCGGCACTGCCACCGCTGACGGTCGGGCTGCGGATGATCGGCCGGGCGCGACGCGAAGCGATCACGCGACGCACGGTGACGATGCCCGCGGCCGGCCCTCCTGGATCGTTTGCCGTGATCGCGGCCCCGGAGGCATTGCAAGGCTTCGAGCGGTTGACCTCAGGCCGGGTCTGGCGCAACGAGGTCAATACCAGCTGGCTGCTGACCGGCCGGCGCTGGCGCCCGGTCCGTGAGGCGGTGAACATCCGTGCCCCGGTCCTGCTGCAGCTAGGCGAGCGCGACGGCGCCGTCCCGCTTGCGCCAATCGAGCGGACAGCGACGCGCGCCCCGGGTGCCGAGCTCGAGCGATACGACCTCGACCACTTCGAGTGCTTCTGCCCCGAGCACATCGACCGGCTCGCCACCGACCAAGTCGACTTCCTCTGGCGTGTTCTGGCCAGCCCCACCGATACGACGAGGCAGTCCTGAGCATCGGGCCAACCCAGTCGCCCAGCCCACGCGCCAGGACAACGCCTGCGCTCCGTGCGCCGGTAAGCCGATCCATGAGCGGACGCCGGCGACAGCAAGCAGCCTCGGCCAATCCCTAGCGCCGATCAGGCGGCCCGCGTCGCACATATGGCGCGTGCACGCTCTTCGAATCCACGAGCCCTTGCGAGGACACCGCCATAACGCCGGACCGCCTCGCCGTACCGTGCCAACACGAGTGCAGGACTGGATGCCGGGTCCCGCGCGAGCCCCGCTCGTCGCAAGGACCACGTCCCGCTCAGGGCATCGTCATGGCCCCCCCGAGCGGCGACCTCCGGCGCCCGATTGTATGATCGCGACAATCGTCGCGACGGCGGTCGAGCCGAAGCAGAAGTCCGGCCGGAGCGCGACGGCGGACTGCGTCTGAGCATGCCAGCAGTTAGGGTGTGTCCGCCGGCGACAGTGCCGCTCTGCGGCGATTGCAGGAAGACGGGCGTCTCGACGCGTGGCGATGGCAGGCTCGAGTGGGCACGAGTGTGAGAGCGATCGGCACGGCGGCGCGCGCGATCGGGTTCGTGGCCCCCACCGCGCGCCTGAGATCCCGCGGGAGGCGTTCGGCTTCCGGGCCGGCGGGGTTCGGTTTGGGCACGCGCGAGACGGGGCCGGCCTGTTGCGCGCCGGGGTTCAAGGCCGGGCTCGGGTGGTCGAATAGCTGGGTGACATGAGCACCACTGATCAATCCGACTGTCGCCGGCTGGTGTGCCGGCGTAACCCGGTCGCGCCCGGCGCCCTCGCCCCCGTCTCGACCGGTTGGATGCGTGACGCCGCGGGCTCTCGGGTGTCGGTCAACCTGACCGTCGAGGGAGATGGCCAGACGCTGCGCGCCTGGGTGCAGGCGGTCTCGCCGCTGGGGCGGCGCGAGCGCCGGCTCCTGTACGCCGGCGGCGACTTCGATGAGGCCGTCGTCGCGCTCAACGACCGAGCTCACCTGCTCGACCTGGCCGACTTCCGGTGCGGCCCTACCCGCCCGCGGTTCACTGTGGAGCAGGTCATGTCGGTGCTCGGCTTCGGCTACGAGCTGCTTGCCGCCTGAGCTTTGCGCCCGTCGAGCGGACGTAGCGGGCGCGAAAGTTCCGGGTCAGCCCGGATCTGGGAGCCGGGTTACGTTTCTCGCCCGCTCGGGATTAGCGCACCGTCGGCGATCGGGATCGGGGGCGTTGAGATAGTCCGGCGCCGGCGCGACTGACGCTTGGTCCGTCGACGAAGCGAAAGTACACGTCCACCAGCGTCGGAAGATGAAAGATGTCATATCCGGGGATTCCCAACCCGGAAGGCACCGAGGAAGGCTCGCCGCGATGTGAAGGTGGCCGAGCCCTCGTGTCGAACAGCATGCAGTGTGGCGCGCGCGGTTGCGGTCCGCGCCGCCGGAGTTGTTCAACAGAAGGCAGCGACCACTCTGACAGCGTATTCGTCGGGTCAGGGGTTGGATCCTGCACGTGTTCGTGGGAGGTCAAATGTCGATCGTGATGGGTGTAGACCAGCATCGGGCGCAGATCACCGCGGAGTGGATCGATCTGGCCACCGGCGAGATCAGTCGCGCGCGGGTGCTTCCGGCTGACCGTGCTGGGGTGCGGCGGTTCCTGGGTCGGTTCGCCGGCGAGCAGCTGGAGGTCGCGCTGGAGGCGACAACCGGGTGGCGGTTCTTGGTTGAGGAGCTGCGGGCGGTCGGGGCGGTCGTGCATCTGGCCGAGCCGGCGGAGACGGCGGCGCTGCGTGGGAACAAGAAGCGGGCCAAGAGCGACCGTGCGGACGCCCGCCATCACCGCGAGTTGTTGTTGGCCGGGCGGCTGCCGGAGTCGTGGATCCCGCCTGATCACATCCTTGATCTGCGCGCGCAGGCGCGGCTGCGTCACACGCTGATCGAGCAGCACTGCCAGTGGCAGCAGCGGATTCAGGCGGTGCTCTATCACCACGGGTGTCCCCACCGGCGGCGGCTGATGGAGGGCGACGGGCCCCAGTGGCTGGACGCCCAGCCGCTGCCCGCGGCGGCGCGCCAGCAGGTCACGGTCGCGCTCGCGGTGATCGACATGCTCGAGCGCGTGATCGATCCGGTGGATCGCGAGCTGCGTGGCTACGCCCGCCGGCAGACCGGCTGCCAGGCGCTGATCGACGCCTATTACGGCATCGGGGAGCTGACCGCGGTCACGATCGTGGCCGAGCTCGGCGACTGCCGGCGGTTTGCCAACAGTCGCGACGCGGTCCGCTACAGCGGCCTGGACATCACCGTCTACCAATCCGACCGTCACCGCTCCCCCGGGCACCTCTCGCGTCAAGGGCCGCCGGCGCTGCGCTGGGCGCTATACGAGGCGGCGCAGGCCTCCCGGCGGGGGGGCGAGCGCAGCCCCGACCGCGCCTACTACCTCGAGGTCAAGGACCGGATCGGCGGCAACCGCGCCTGCCTTGCGCTCGCGCGCAAGATGCTCAAGCGCTGCTACCACACCCTGCGCGAGCTCGGCGATGACGCACTAGCGCCACCCGTCGCGCCGACGCAACCGGGTCGAGGTAGCGCAGCCACGCGCCGCGCGTCAAGCGGCAGCCCTCGCCCGACCAACCCTGCTCCTGCAACGCCCAACGCCGCCGGTGCTCTGGCCGCTTGACCCGGGCTTCGGCTGCGCTGTGCAGCGACCAGTTCCGGCCAGGCCGGAACCGCCAACGACCAACTTCCAGCCCTTCGCGCGCGCCAAGCCCCCACTCACACCGATGCGCCGCGGCCGGCTCCCGAACGACTGCTGCCGGCACGCCACCCGCGTGTACCGCCTAGAAAGATCGAGCGGCCGCAACGCTTCCCCCCGCGGGATCACCCCATCAAACATCTCGTCGCCGATCCGAAGCCAACCCAGATCGAGGACCAAAGTAAGCCCGGGCGCCCGCGCGCAAAACCACACCCGCACACGCCCGCCCCCCGCGGGGGGTAGGCGGCACCCCGCGCTAACCCCGGAGGCACTTGACAGGCCAACGCCGGATAAGTAAGCAGTCGTCGGCGCGGGCGATCGTCGGCGCGTGCTCCTGTCCGCAGGCAGCAGCGCGGAGGCGGCGACGCGCTGGTCGCGAGGCTGCCGGTGTCGACGAACAGCAGCAGCGCGGCCGAGAGTGCCGCGTGGGCGACAACGCAGCAGCGACGGTCCGGACGCAGGAAACGGTGCGAGTAGGAAGTTAGAGTGCGTGGATGGGTCGGATCGGCGTCCGGCGAGACACGCTGGCCAACATGCTTCGTAGTCACGGGGAGGACGACCTGGCCGAGCGCCCGCTCTCGCCGACAGATGACGAGCTGACGCGCGTCGGGACGCTTGGTGCCTATTACGCCTGGTCTGAGGAGGCGCTGGCTCTTGGCGGCAGCATGGGGGGCGCGAGGGCGCTCTCCTTGGCCACGATCGGCTCGAATTCGTTGAGCTTCCAGGCATGGTCAAACCATGGTTGCAGCGGACCGTAGAGGCGGAAAAGTTGGAACCACGACTTGCCGGGGATCGTCTCGACCCAGTTGGTCTCCTTGCCGTCGGGCGCCTTGGGTCCGAAGTAGAGCTCGAAGGAACCGTCGTCGTTGGCCTGAGCGTTCCGGACTTGCTGGCCAGCGCCGGGTAGACCGTCGACGCGACCTGAATCAGCGACCGGGTCTGGGTGTCGTAGACGTCGACCGCCCAGAAGTTCTGGGCCGGCGGGCCGGATCGACATGCAGCCGGTAGGTCTTGGCGCCGCCGAGCAGGTCGCCGTTGGTGTCGTGCACTGTGTAGGCGTAGGCCGAACCGGCGCCGACCTGGGCGTGGGCCATCGCGGGGGTGACAACTGTCGCGAGGTAATGAAACTGCGTGGAGCGTCCAGAAGCCGTGCGCCGTCGCGCAGGAACTCTAGCTGCCGCCAACGAAACAGTTCTTCCAGGAGCCATAGAGCGCCGCATCCGGGTCTCGGGGGCTGTACGCGATCGTCCGAGCCATCCCGGCGCCGATCTGAGCAGCCTGCTCGAGGATGCCCCTCATCCGGTCATCGGGAGCGAACAGGTTTACCCTTGACGATCCCGATCGCGGCGAGTTGCCCGGCGCGTTCGGTGTCGTGCAGCTCTAAGCGACGCGCTCGCTTACTGGTGGGTGCTCGATGACGATCATCGCGCCCGCCGCCGGGAAGCGACGATCTGGGGCTCGACCGGTCACGCCGCCGCGGTGCACCGTGACGAGCTGTACGACATCCTGCCGCAGACCCGGGGTGGGTACGGGCGCCTTCAGGACTTCGGCATCCGCTTCGGCTACGAGCGCGTCGTGCTCCACCTCCAGCCCCAGGTCCACACCGGCCGCCTCGAGTGCAACACCGCCCGCACGCTCCTGCTCTTGGACCACGAGCCGCTCGCGTGGGCCCGCTGGGGCGAGGAGTTCACCGCCGCGATGCCAGACGAGATCCGCCAACTCCAGGAACGCGCCGCCACCGCCGACGGCGTCCCGCGCCAGCAGGCGATCCGCCAGCGCGTCAGCGCGATCATGCCGCTCTACCGCCTCAGT
>CAVUPS010000009.1:0-57166 GCA_963743475.1 uncultured Solirubrobacterales bacterium | reverse complement strand
CGGTGCTGGCGCTGGTCGACGATGAGCCGGCCGGCGAAGCCCGCCGGCGCGCCGCCGCCTCGAGCTAGACCGAAATCAGAGGAATGGTCTCGAAGCGCTCGCTGTGATGCATCGCCTGAGCCGCGAGCACAGCCGCCACTAGCGCACCACTAGCGCCCGCCGAACAGCGCCGCGACCGTGAGGGCGAGGATCTTCAGGCGTTGGATCGCACCCAGACGGCACGCCAGGGAGTGGGCGTCCGAGGGCGTACGATAACGGGATAACCGCCGTCATGAGGAAGCGTGCAGATGTCCCGATTGATCAAGATGGACCGGACCGGCCACACGATTCTGGCTCAGTGGAGCGCCGATGAGCCGGCAAGCGCCGAGGCCGCGGTGGCGGCGTTCCGGGCCGAGCTCGAGCAGGGATACTTCGCCGTGGTCTCCGTAGGCGAGGGCCGCGCCGAGCACGTGCGCGAGCTCCCGCTCGACGCCTCGGTGGTCATCCTGCGCCGTCCGATCGCCGGGGGATAGCTCGCTGACGCCGTCCCCGGACGCCCCGTCGGCTACCGCCGGCGGCTCGTTCGCGAACGTCCTTCCGGAGCTCGCGAACGTCCACTGGCGCCCGCGCGTCAGCGACCAGTCGCTGCGCCGCGTCGGCCGGCTGTGGACGCTGTCGAGCGTCGCCCACGCCGTGCCGTTCATCGCCGGGGCCGTGGCCCTCGCGCTCGCCGGACCAATCATGCTGCCATTCGTGGCCCTGTGCCTGGTGCACGCCTGGGCAATACCCGAGCTGTATGCCGCCCGAGGCGCCGGGGCCGTCAAGCCCCGCTCCGCTTCCGGCGCCGAGCCCGAGCAGGTCGCGCTCGGTCTGCTCGGCGACCTCGTCGGCCATCGGGCGCGCGAGGTCTACGCACGGACCGGCTTGATCCTCGAGCGCGGCCGGCTCGGAGTGTGGCTCGTCGGGGAGGCGGGTGCGCTGCTGGTGCGCCCGGGCGGACGGCGCGTGCACTGCTACTGCGTCAGGGCGACCGGACCGGGCCTACCCCCGAGCGACCGGGTCGCCCATCTTCTGCTGGCGCTCCGGACCGACGAGCCGGGCTTCGCGACGGTGGCGAACGTGGCGTTCTCCGGCGCTCGGTGGCGGGTGCGCCGCCGGCTGGCCATGCCGGCGCGGGAGGCGCTCGATGCGGCCGGGGCGCAGGCGCGCCGGCGCTGAGATCGACGACCGGCTCGGGCGCGACGCACAGATCCGGCCCTGGGGCGCACCCCGTCCGGCGAAGTTTGTCCCCAGGGCCAATGTGCGCGCGGGCTCCGCGACCGATCATCTTCGCCATGACCCGTCCACTCAAAACCTCCAAGGTGCTGCTCGTCGCGGACCGCCGCGGGGGATCCGCCCAGACGGCGGCCGCTCCACTCCGGCGCTACCGACTCGCGCGCCTTCGCCTGAACCCGCCTCCGGTCGTCCGCGAGGCGGATTTCGAGTACCTCAAGCGCCTGTACGACTGAGACATTCGGGCCCGCGTTCCGGCCGCGGTACGCTTGTCTCATGGATTCCCAAATTGAGGCTCATCGCTCGCGCACGCCGGTCGTCAGGAAGGCCGCGGCGGGGCTGGTACTGATTGTCATTGCGGCGTTGGCCATCAAGTTCGTCATCGGGTTTGTGATGGCGATCTTCTGGACCGTCGTCGTGATTGCGGCTGTACTGGCCGTTGTGTGGGCGGTCAAGACAATCGTGTGGTGATATCAGGCCCATGGCTGGCATGGGCCTGGTCGTAATTTTGTTCTTCTTCGGCCTGGCGGGCGGGATCGTCGGCCGGATCAAGGGCAGTTCGTTCGCGCTCTGGTTCCTGATCTCGGCGCTCGCTCCGTTCTTCGGGCTGATGGCGGCGGTCTGTTATCGCTGGGACAACCGCGAGCTGCGGCGGCAGTGCCCCGGCTGCGGCCGGGTGTTGAAGCTCCACGACGCGATCTGCACGTCGTGCGGCACCGAGCTCGAGTTCCCCGATGTAGCCATCGCGCCTGAAGCGGCGATCGGGCGGCCGCAGGCATAGCCGCGCCACGGCGGCGTCGCATGGACACAGAGCATTCAGGCGGTGGGTGTCGATGGAACGCGAGGTGTACGAGCGCGCGCATCACATATTCACGATGCCGCCCTGATTGTGAAGCCAAGAGCCGTTGTTAGACTGGCTCGGCGCCCCCGCGCCGAGCGGTTGCGCCTACCTAATTGCCGAAAGGAGGCGAAAGTTATGCGTGCAGTCGACGCCCTAATGGAATGCTTGAAAGCCGAGGGTGTGGACGTCGTATTCGGCCTCCCCGGCGGCGCGAACCTCCCGACCTACGACGCGTTCTACGACGCCGGCATCCGCCACATCCTCGTCCGCCACGAGGCGGGCGGGGGACACGCGGCGGAGGGTTATGCGAAGGCGACCGGCAAGGTCGGCGTGTCGCTGGCGACGAGCGGCCCGGGTGCGACCAACCTGGTCACGCCGATCTGCGACGCGATGATGGACTCGGTCCCGGTCGTGTTCATCACAGGCCAGGTGCGGACCGAGCTGCTCGGGACCGACGGGTTCCAGGAGGCCGACACGATCGGGATAACGATGCCCGTCGTCAAGCACAGCTTCATGATCCAGCACCCGCTCGAGATCCCGCGCTCGATCCACGAGGCGTTCCACATCGCGCGCACCGGGCGCCCCGGCCCCGTGGTCGTCGACATCCCTCAGGACCTGAGCCGCGCGGACATCCCGTACGAGCCGGTCAGCGACGTGCGCCTCCCCGGCTACCAGCCGACCACCGAGGGCAACCAGAAGCAGATCCGGATCGCCGCCAAGGCGCTCGCCAACTCGAGGCGCCCGATCATCTACGCCGGCGGCGGCGTCACTGCAGCGAACGCGGCCGCCGAGTTGACCGAGCTCGCGACCGTCGATCGGTTCCCCGTGACCTGCACGGTGATGGGACTCGGCTCGTTCCCGGCGCCACACGACCAGTGGCTCGGGATGCTCGGGATGCACGGCACGCGCTCGGCCAACTACGCGATGGACGAAGCCGATCTGATCATCGCGATCGGGGCCCGGTTCGACGATCGCGTCACCGGCAAGCTGTCGGAGTTCGCGCCGAGGGCGAAGTTCATCCACATCGACATCGATCCGGCCGAGATCTCGAAGAACGTCCCGGCCCACATTCCGATCGTCGGCGACGCCAAGAACATCCTGCCGCGACTGACCGCCGAGTACCGCGCGGTCGCGGGCGAGCCGGGGCGGCTCGAGGAGTGGTGGTCGCGGATCCGCGTCTGGCAGGAGCGCCACCCGCTCCGCTACGAGGACTCGACCGACTCGGAGATCAAGCCCCAGTACATGATCCAGGCGCTGTACGAGGCCACGGGCGGCGACGCGATCATCACCAGCGACGTCGGTCAGCATCAGATGTGGGCGGCCCAGTACTACCACTTCGCGAAACCCAGGCGGTGGATCAACTCGGGCGGCCTGGGCACGATGGGCTTCGGCCTGCCGGCGGCGATGGGAGCCAAGATCGGGTGCCCTGAGCAGACCGTCGTCTGCATCGCCGGCGACGGCTCGGTCCAGATGAACATGCAGGAGCTCGCGACCTGCGCCCAGGAGAAGATCGCGATCAAGGTGTTCATCATGAACAACGGCTACCTCGGGATGGTCCGGCAGTGGCAGGAGCTGTTCTGGGACAAGCGCTACAGCCAGGTCGACATGGGGCAGTGGCCGGACTTCGTCAAGCTCGCCGAGGCCTACGGCGCGACCGGCATCCGGCTCAAGGACAAGAGCACGCTGGTCGCCGACGTGAAGCAGGCACTCGCCACCGATGGCCCGGTGCTCGTCGACGTGCGCGTCACGCGCGAGGAGAACACCTATCCGATGATCCCGGCCGGCCAGGCGGCGCGGAACATGGTGGGTTGACTATGGGCGAACCGGCAACCAAAGAGGTCCTGTCACTCGATGAGCTTGAGGCGGCGGTCGGCCTGCGCACCGGACGCAAGCACGTCCTCTCGATCACCGTCGAGAACAAGCCGGGTGTCCTGACCAGGATCGCGGGCCTGTTCGCCCGCCGCGGGTTCAACATCGACACGCTCGCGGTCGGTCCGACCGACGACGAGCGCATCTCCCGGATCACGCTCACGCTCGACGGCGCCCTGGACCCGATCGATCAGGTCACCAAGCAGCTGCACAAGCTCGTGAACGTGCTCAAGATCCGCGACCTCGAGCCGCGCGAGACGCTCGCGCGCGAGCTCGCGATGTTCAAGGTCTCGGCCGACGGCGCCAGCCGCACCGAGGTCATGCAGATCTGCGAGATCTTTCGCGGCAAGGTGGTCGACGTGACCAAGCGCTCGATCGTCGTCGAGCTGACGGGCACGTGCGACAAGATCGACGCGTTCGAGCAGCTCGTCAGGCCGTTCGGGCTGATCGAGATGGCGAGGACGGGCGAGATCGCGATCGCCCGCGGGCGAGCCGAGACCTAGCGCTCGCCGGATACGCTCCCGGGCATGACGGTCCGAGCGCCAGCGCTCTCGCCGGCGTGGGGCTGGCTCGACGCGCACACCGCCCGCCGCCTCGAGCGCAGGCTCGACGCGGCGCTTGCGCGCGCGCGCGCCACCGGCCGCCCGGAGCTCGCGAGCGTCACGGGCCAGGTCGACGCCGGAGTCGACCCGACCGCGGTCACGGTCGCCTCGCGCCGCTCCGGCGAGCCGTGGTTCTGCCTCGAGCAGCCCGACCGCGACGGTTATGCGGTCGCGGCGATCGGGTGCGTGCGGGCGCTCGAGGCGCGCGGCGAGGATCGTTTTGCCACGGTGGCGAGGCGCTGGTCGGATGTCGCCGCTTCGGCGTTTTCGGATGCTCCCGACGGGCCCGCCGGCTCGGGGCTGGTCGCGCTCGGCGGGTTCGCGTTCGCGCCCGACGGCGGCGGCTCGCCACGGTGGGAGGGGTTCGCGCCGGCATCGCTGGTGGTGCCGGAGCTGTCGCTCGCCCGGAGCGGCGATCGGGTGGCGCTGACCTTGAACATCGAGGTCGCGCCCGACGACACGCTCGACGACCTGTCGGCGCGGGTCGCGGGCCGCCTCGGCGAGCTGCGCTCGGTCCCGCTGCCGCTGCTCGATCCGGCGCCTGCGGGGGCGTACCGGGTGGTGAGCCCGATGCCGCCCTCGCACTACGAGGAGGCGGTCGCGCGTGGGGTGCAGCGGATCCGCGCCGGCGAGCTCGAGAAGATCGTGCTCGCGCGCGACGTCGAGGTCCGCGCTCCGGTCGACCACGACCTCGGCGCGGTGCTGGGGCTGCTCCGGCAGGCGTTCCCCTCGTGTTATGTGTTCGCGGTCGGGCGCGGCGACGCGGCGTTCGTCGCGGCCAGCCCCGAGGTCCTCGTCCGCCGCGACGGCGCGCGCGCGAGCACCGTCGCGCTCGCGGGCTCCTCGCGCCGGAGCGCCGACCCGGCGATCGACGAGCACCTCGGCGAGCAGCTGCTCCGCAGCGACAAGGACCGCGAGGAGAACGAGATCGTCGTCCGCCGGATCGCCCGGGCGCTCCGGCCCCATTCTGTGTGGGTGACGGCCGCGCCCGAGCCCGCGCTCGTGCGGGTCGCGAACATCATCCACCTCGGGACGCCGATCCGGGCGCAGCTGGCGACGCCGTTGAGCGCGGTCGAGCTCGCCGGCGTGCTGCATCCGACGCCGGCGGTCGGCGGCGAGCCCGGTGAGGTCGCGGCTCGGCTGATCCCGGCCCTGGAGGGGCTTGACCGCGGCTGGTACGCGGGCCCGGTGGGGTGGACCGACGCCGCCGGCGACGGCGAGTTCTGCGTCGCGCTTCGTTGCGCGCTGGTGCGCGGGCGGCTCGCGCATCTGTACGCCGGCTGCGGGATCGTCCGCGACTCCGACCCGGTGGCGGAGCTGGCCGAAACCGAGGTCAAGCTCGGGGCGTTGCTGCCCGTGCTGTCGGCGTAGGTGTCGTAGCCTCGGCCACCCGCCGGTGGAGCGCCAGATTCTGCTCGCGGTCGGTCCGAACCTCGATGATCGTCGTCGCGTTGCCCGCCACGCCGGCCTCGACAGCGCGGCGGAGCTCGTCGACGGTGACGACGCGCTCGAATCCACAACCGTAGAGCGCCGCGGCGCGCGAGAAGTCCAGCCCGTGCGGCGTCGCGACGTGCTCCTCGAACGCGTCGGTCTCGCCCGCGACCGGCAGGAACTGGAAGATCCCGCCACCGTCGTTGTTGAGCAGCACGATCGTCAGCGCGAGCCCGAGCCGCGAGGCCGCGAGCAGCCCGCCGATGTCGTGCGCGAGCGCCACGTCGCCGATCAGGAGCACTACCGGGCCTGCGCTCGAGGAGGCGGCCGCGGCGCCGAAAGCGGACGAGACGGTGCCGTCGATCCCGTTGGCGCCTCGGTTCGAGAGCACGCGCGGCCCGTCGTCGCGTGCCGGGAAGAACTCCTCGACGTCGCGGACCGGCATCGACGAGGCCACGAACAGCGTCGCGTCCGGCGGCAGCCACTCGCCGAGGCTCCGAGCGACGCGCGGTTCTGAGCACTCGTCGCCGAGCGTCCGTTCTATCGCGCCCGCAACCGCGTCATCGGCGGCCCGCCACGACGCCAGCCACTCGCGATCGGCGGCGATGACCTCGCCGCCGGTCAGCCCTTCCAGCAGGACCCGGGCGGGCGCGTGGACCCGCATGCCCACGACCGCATCGGGGTCGTGCCAAACCCCGTCCGGGTCGATCGCGATCTGAGCCGCGTCCAGACCGGCGAGCCAGGCGCGCAACGGCTTCGAGGTCGGGAGGTCTCCGGTGCGGATCACGAATTCCGGGCGATGGGCGGCCGCGAACCCAGGGTCGCGAAGCAGCAGGTCGTAGTGGGCGACCGCCGCCGGCCCTTGCCGCGCTCCGGATAGAGGATCGGCCAGCAGCGGAATCGCCGCGCGCGCCGCGAAGCCGGCGAGCTCTCGGCCGGCGACCGGGTCGCGATCTGCACCGGCGACGATCACGATCCGCCCGAGTGGATGACGGCCCCCAACCGGGATGCTCTCGAGCGCGGTGTCGACCGTCACGTACGGACGGTCGCCGTCGCGGCCGGTGGCGTCGTCGGGAAGCGGCAGCGCCCGGTCGAGCACGAGCGGCTCGCGCAGCGGGAAGTTGAGATGCACCGGCCCGGGAGGGCCGTCGGCCGCGGTCCAGTACGCGCGGCACGCGAGCGTGCGGATGAAGCGCAGCACGGCGGGCGTGGCCTCGTGCACGTCGACCTCGAAGAACCACTTGACCGCGTCGCCGTAGAGCTTCAGCTGGTCGATCGTCTGGCCCGCGCCGACCTCGCGGAGCTCCGGGGGGCGGTCCGCGGTCAGCACGATCAGCGGAACGCGCGCGTGACGAGCCTCGATCACCGCCGGCGCGAGGTTGGCCGCGGCGGTCCCGGACGTGCACGCGACCGCGACCGGCCGCCCCGAGCGCTTGCCGGCGCCGAGCGCGAAGAAGCCCGCGCAGCGCTCGTCGACGTGCGACCAGCAGCGGATCCGCGGCTCGCGGACGAGCGAGAGGACGATCGGGGTGCAGCGCGACCCCGGCGCGGTGCAGGCCTGCTCCATGCCGCAGCGAGCGAGCTCGTCGCAGAATGCGCGCAGCAACAGATACGTGTCGGTGGCGGTCATGATGCGGTCCTGATGGCGCGCGATGTCGTCCTCCTCCACGGCTTCACGCACACCGGGGCGAGCTGGGATCCCGTGGTCGCGGCGCTGGGGGAACGCTATCGCGCGCTTGCCCCCGACATCCGCGGGCATGGCGCCGCATCCGCCCGCGAGCCGGTCACGCTGGCGGGGGTGCTCGAGGACGTGGCGGACCAGTCGCCGGCGCGCTTCACGCTCGTGGGCTACTCGATGGGCGGGCGAGTCGCGCTTCACGCCGCGCTCGCGCTGCCCGAACGGGTGCAGCGATTGGTGCTGATCGGCGCGAGCCCCGGAATCGCCGACCCGGCCGAGCGCGATCAACGCCGCGCCGGCGACGAGCGCCTCGCCGGCGATCTCGAGCGGATGACGATCGAGCAGTTCGCCGAGCGCTGGGCGCGGACGCCCGTGCTCGGCGGGCAGCCGCCGGCGGTGCGGGCCGCGGTCCACGCCGACCGGTTGCGAAATCAGCCGGCGGGGCTCGCGCGGGCGCTGCGGGGCCTCGGCACGGGCGCCCTGGCCCCGTTGTGGGATCGCTTGTCCGAGATCCGCGCGCCGGTCATGGTTCTGGTGGGCGAGCGCGACGAGAAGTTCAAGGCGATCGCAACCGAGATGGCACGCAGACTGCCGGCTTCAGAGGAGATCGTGATCCCGGGCGCGGGCCACGCCGCCCATCTGGAGGCACCCGGGAGGGTGGCTCTCCTGATCAGGCGTGGAGCCTGAAGTGGGCGATCAGCTCGGGCGTCAGGCGGCCTGAAGGACGGTCTCGCCGACCGGGCCGCACTCCCAGACGTCGTCCACGAGGCGAATCGCGGTGCTCTGCTCCCACCGTCCACTCTCGACCAGTGCGCGGCACAGCGCCGCAACGTCCTCGAGCGAGTCCCGCGCGCCGCTGTCTGCGCTCAGATCGGTGCTGAAGATGAGGTTGTCGGCGGCCTGGCGGATCCGCTGCAGCTCGCCTTCGAGCAGCTTGGCCGGACCGATGTCGTCAAGCGTCTTCATGACCCGTCGATATGCGTGCGAACGTTCTGGACTCATCTCGCTCTCCTAGAAACGGCTGCTCAGTGAACAAGATGGTCGTCACATGAGCCCTCCGGCTTTAGCCTCTTTGCCGAAATTCTTCGATGCCGGCTCGTACCGGCTGGCGCAGCGAACCAAGCGTGACGTCCGTCACAAAGTCGAAAAGCGTCCTTTCCCGTACCAGGACGCGATCACAAAGTCGAAAAGCGTCCTTTCCCGTACCAGGACGCGAGCCCGTCGCCGAGGCCGGCGCCGGCCGGGACCGCGATCCGGCCGTCCCGAGCGGGCAGCGGATCCTCGCGACCGGAGAACAGCGCAAGCGTCGCCAGGCCGCAGGGACGGTCCGGACGCACGACCGCCGCCGCGTGCAGCGCGGCCGCGATCCCGAGCGGGCCGTCGACGGTCGAGGCGAGATACACCTCGTAGCCGGCGGTGCGCGCCCGGCGGGCCGCCTGGACGACGCCGGTGATCCCGCCGCAGCTCGCGATCTTCAGGCACACGGCCTGGCAGGCGCGCTGCTCGAGCGCGCCGACGGCGGACGCGGTCTCGTCGAGCGCGATCGGCACGGCCGTCGCGGCCGACACCTTTCGGGTCTGGGCGAGACCGCGGACCGGCTCCTCGCACAGCTCGACCCCCACCGGCGCGAGCGCGCGCAGCGCCGCGGTCGCCTCGGCGACCGACCACGCCCCGTTCGCGTCGAGCCTGATCGCGACGTCGGGCCCGAGCACCGCCCGGACCGCGGCGAGACGGCCGGCGTCGTCGCCGATCCCGACCTTCGCCTTCACGCAGCGAAACCCGGCCGCCCTGGCCGTGCTCGCCTGGGCGGCCGCGCCGGCCCGATCGGCGGCGGCGATCGTGTAGTTGACCTCGACGGGACCGGCCGCGTGAGCGCCGAGCAGCCGCCACACGGGCTGACCCGTGCGCCGGCCTTCCAGATCCCACAGCGCCAGATCGATCGCCGCAACCGCCGGCGCCAGCACCGCGAGCTCGGTGCACCGCGCAAGCAGCTCCTCGCGGGTCAGCCGCGCGGCGCGCACGAGCGTCGAGCGGCAGCCGTCGAGCGCCTCGCGCACGTCGTCGACGCTCACGCCGTTGTAATCGGGCAGCGGGGCGGCCTCGCCCAGCCCGATCCGGCCCGCCGAGTCCTCGAGTCGCAGCAGTACGAGCTCGCGCTCGTCGATGGATCCCGATGCCGAAACAAACGGCGCGCGCATGCGCGCCCTCAAGTATTCAACCTCGACTCTCACCGGCTCAGCAGCAGGCCGGCGGCCAGCAGCGTGCAGAACGCGAGCTGCAGCATCCCGGTCTGGGCCAGCGCACCGTTGAGCGACAGCCCGTCGGTGCGGTTGCGCACGACGCGCACCACACGGGCCGCGAGCGGGAGCGTCAGCCACGCGAGCAGGAGCCAGGGGCCGAGCGGTCCGAACGCCCACGTGACCGGCACGAGCACGTACGCCAGGTAGACGGTGACCGCGAACAGGGTCCGCGCGCGGGCCCGGCCGAGCCGCACGGCCAGCGTGCGCTTGCTCGCGCGGCGGTCGGTGTCGATGTCCCTGATGTTGTTGACCATCAGCAGCCCCGCCGCGAGCAGCCCGACCGGCACCGCCAGCGCGAACGCCTCCCAGTCCAGGTGCTCGAGCTGGACGAAGAACGACCCCGCTACAGCGACGATCCCGAAGAACAGGAACACGAACAGCTCTCCGAGACCCTCATAGCCGTACGGCCGCGGGCCGCCCGTGTAGAGAACCCCGGCGAGGATCGAGGCGGCGCCGACCAGGAGCAGCTGCCAGCCGGCGACCACGACCAGGTACACGCCCGCGAGCACGGCGACGCCGAACGTCAGGTACGTGGCGATCAGGACCTGCCGGGGCGGCACGAGGCCGCCGGCGGTGACGCGGACCGGCCCAAGGCGGTCCTCGGTGTCGGAGCCGCGCCGGGCGTCGGAGTAATCGTTGGAGAGGTTCGTGCCGATCTGAATGAACATCGCGCCGATCAGCGCCGCGGCGAACCGGAGCGGGTGGAAGACGTGAAGGAAGCCCGCCAGCGCGGTGCCGACGAGCACCGGCGCGATCGCCGCCGGCAGCGTGCGCACCCGCGCCGCCATCAGCCAGATGCGGACGCCGTTGGGTCTCGTGGCCTCTCGGGTCGCGGCCATCAGGCCCGGCGCGGGAACTTCGAGAAGTCGGGCTTGCGCTTCTCGAGGTACGCGTTGCGCCCCTCCTGCGCCTCCTCGCTCATGTAGAAGAGGAGGTTCGCGTCGTGCGCGAGCTGCTGAATCCCGGCGAGACCGTCCTCGTCGGCGTTGAAGCTCGCCTTCAGCATGCGCAGCGCGAACGGCGACAGCGCGAGCATTTCGCGGCACCACTGGACGGTCTCCTGCTCGAGCTCCTCGAGCGGCACCACCGTGTTCACGAGCCCCATCGCGAGCGCCTCGCGCGCGTCGTACTGGCGGCACAGGAACCAGATCTCCTTCGCCTTCTTCGGTCCCACCAGCCGCGACAGCACGCTCGCGCCGAAGCCGCCGTCGAACGAGCCGACCTTCGGACCCGTCTGGCCAAAGCGGGCGTTCTCGGCGGCGATCGTCAGGTCGCACACGACCTGGAGCACGTGGCCGCCGCCGATCGCGTAGCCGGCGACCATTGCCACCACGGGCTTCGGCATCCGCCGAATCTGGATGTGCAGGTCGGTCACCTCGAACCGTCCGACCGCCCGGTGCCTGCCGGCGGCCGAAGGATCGGCGCCAGTGACGTAGCCCCCGCGCGAGCCGCGCACGCGCTGGTCCCCGCCCGAGCAGAACGCATCCGGGCCCTCGCCGGTCAGGATCACGACGCCGATGTCGAGATCCTCGCGGGCGCGCGTGAACGCGTCCGACAGCTCGATCACGGTCTCGGGCCGGAACGCGTTGCGCACCTCGGGGCGGTTGATCGTGATCTTCGCGACGCCGGCGTCCTCGCCGACCGCGGTCTGGTAGCGGATGTCCTCGTACTCGCCGGCGCTCTGCCACTCCGTTTGCACGCGGGCGAGACTACCGTGTCACGCATGTGCTTCTGGGTGCACATGGCCCGTGCCAAGCATCCCGACCGGCTCGCCGTCGAGGGTCCGGAGCGGAACCTGACCTATGCCGAGCTGGCGGAAGCGGCGATGTCCGCGGCCAATGCACTCCAGCGGCTCGGAGTCCGTCAGCGCGTCGCACTGGAATTGGCTTCGCCCGAGGAGCTCGTGATCGCGCTGCACGGATGCATCCTGGCGAGTGTTTCTGCCGTCCCGATCGATCTGCGCCACACCGAGGCCGAGCGGGCGCAGCGGATGGCAGGAGCCGAGATGGTCATCTCGGAGCCGCTGCGTGGATCAGGTCCCACCCGCCCGCCCCACCGCCCGCCGGCACCGTCCGGCCGCGGACAGCCGGTGGCGGTGATGCACACCTCGGGCACCACGGCCGCTCCCAAGCCCGTCGTGCTGACCTACGGGAACTTCCTGGCCAGCGCGCTCGGCTCGGCGGTGGCGCTCGGGCTCGATTCCGCGGAGCGCTGGCTCTGCCCGATGCCGCTGACCCACGTGGGGGGCCTCTCGATCCCGATTCGCAGCTCGATCTATGCCACCACCGCCGTATTGCACGGCCGGTTCGACACCGAGGCGGTGCTGAACGAGCTGATGGATCCGAGCCGCCGCATCACGCTCGTCTCGCTCGTGCCGACGATGCTCGCGCGGCTGCTCGACGCGGGGTTGCAGAGCCCGCCGACCCTGCGCTGGGCGCTGCTCGGCGGCGGCCCCATCTCGCCGGCGCTGGTGGCGCGCGCGGACGGCGCCGGCGTTCCGGTGGCGCCGACGTATGGAATGACCGAGGCGTGCTCGCAGATCGCGACGTTCGGCTGGCCACTTCCGGGCGTACAGCTGCGCACCTCCGGCGGTGAGATCAAGGTCCGCGGGGCGATCGTCTCGCCCACCGAGGTCGATGAATTCGGGTGGCTTCACACCGGCGACCTCGGCCGGTTCGACGACCGATCCCGGCTCGAGATCGTCGGGCGCAAGGTCGACACGATCGTCACCGGCGGCGAGAACGTCGCTCCGGCCGAGGTCGAGGCGGCGCTGCTCGAGCACCCGGCGGTGGCCGACGCGGCCGCGCATCCACGCACGGACCCGGAGTGGGGGGAGGCGGTCGTCGCGACGGTCGTGCTGCGGGACGGCGCCACCGCCGGCCCGGAGGAGCTGCGCGCCCATTGCGCGGCGCGGCTGGCAGGGTTCAAGGTGCCCAAGGCGGTCGAGTTCGCCGACGGTCTCCCGCGGACGCCGTCGGGCAAGCTGCTGCGGCGCCAGCTTTAATCGTCGGCGTGTCCTCCGCCACGAGGTTCGAGGAATCCGAGTCCCCCAACCAGCTGACGATCGAGCAGCTCGCTGCAGCGTGACCGATCCCGATGCGGTGCGTGCCGAGATGCTCGAGCGGTGGGGTCGGGCGGCGGCCGGGTGGGGCAAGCGAGCCCGTAGCGTGCGCGAGTTCGGGCTGCCGGTGTCGGTCTGGATGCTCGACCACGCCGGGTTGCAGCCGGGGCTCCGAGTGCTCGAGCTCGCGGCCGGGCCGGGTGAGACGGGGTTCCTCGCGGCTGAGCTGATCCGTCCGGGCGGCTCGCTCGTGTGCAGCGACGCGACCGACGAGATGCTCGAGGTCGCGCGCGGCCGCGCACAGGAGCTGGGGATCGAGCACGTCGAGTTCAAACGGATCGAGCTCGAGTGGATCGATCTGAAGACCGCGAGCGTCGACGTGGTCCTGTGCAAGTGGGGGCTGATGTTCGCCGTCGATCCCGAGGCCGCGCTGCGCGAGGCGCGCCGGGTGCTGCGGCCCGGTGGTCGGATCGCGCTCGCCGTCTGGGACGGGGCGCCGGTGAACCCCTGGGCCACGATCCCGACGCGCGCGCTGGTAGAGCTCGGGCACGCCACTCAGCCCGATCCCGACGCGCCGGGGATGTTCGCGCTGGCGCCGCCCGGGCGCCTGCAAGATCTGCTCGAGGCGGGCGGGTTCGTGGAGGTGCTGGTCGAATCGGTTGAGCCGCCGCGGGCGTTTGCGAGCGTCGAGGAGTACATCGCCGAGACCGACGATCTCTCGAGCATGTTCGGCGAAGTGTTCGATCCGCTCCCGGACGAGCAGCGCGCGCAAGTGCTGGCCACGGTGAGCGCGCTCGCGCAGCCCTACGTCGAGGCTGACGGGATGCTGCGGCTGCCGGCGCGGACGCTGGTGGCTGCGGCGGAGGCGTGACCCGCCGACGGCGGACGCATCACGCGCCGGCGGCTGAGGCGTGACCAAGCGACGGCCGACGCATGCCGGGCCGGCGGCAGAAGCCTAGCCTGACGCGCTCAGAACATTCCCGCGGACAAACCGATGAACGCGATTTTGCAGGCTGACAGCGCGGTTGCAGCAATTCCGGTTGGCGCCTGTGTTGACCACACTGGGGCGCATGCGTTTGCGACATTCTCTGCTCATCACGGTTGCGGCCAGCGCGATTCTCGGCGTCCCTGCGACCGCCTCGGCCTATTTCGTCCACGTCGTCGCCCCCGGCGAATCGCTGACCTCGATCGCGGCCCAGGACGGGCTCAGCGTCGACGCGCTTGCCGCCGCGAACGGGCTCTCGCCCGACACCGATCTGCTGGCCGGCTCGACCATCCAGATCCCACCGCAGGGCGCCGGCGTGGTCGCGCCGTCGACGTCGTCCGGGTCGTCCTCCTCTGAGTCAACCGAGTCCTCCGGATTCGCCGGCGCCGAGGTGCCCGCCAGCACGAGCACCTCGGGGTCCTATGTCGTCCAACCCGGTGACACGCTGTCGGCGATCGCCGCGCGGTCCGGCGTCAGCGTCAACTCGCTCGCCGCCGCCAACGGGCTCAATCCAAACGCATTCCTCCTGATCGGCACCGTGCTCCACCTGTCGGGCTCCTCGGCCTCGACCGGAACGATCGTGCCCGTCAGCGAAACCACCACCACCACCAGCAGCGGGGAATCCTCGTACGTGGTCCAGGCGGGCGACACGCTGTCGGCGATCGCCGCCCGGTCAGGCGTCAGTGTCAACTCGCTGGCCGCCGCCAACGGGCTCGACCCGAACCGGTACCTGATCGCCGGCACGGTGCTGCGGCTGCCGGGGGGTTCGGGCTCCGCGGTCGAGATGTCGTCGAACGCCGCGACCTCGCAACCGGTCGGGGGGACCGCCGAGGGGACGCCGACCGACCCGCCGTATCCCACTCCCGAGCGCGTCACCGCCTCCGAGGTCGGGTCGGTCGCCACCGCGAACGGCGTGCCGCCGTCGCTCGCCGCGGCGATCGCCTGGCAGGAGAGCGGCTTCAACAACGACCTCGTCTCGAGCGCAGACGCCCGCGGCGTGATGCAGATCCTCCCGGGGACGTGGGACTGGATCCAGCACACGCTCGACACCGGTGGACCGCCGCTGGCCCCCGCCTCCGCAGCCGACAACGTGCGCGGCGGCGTGCTGCTCCTGCACTCTCTGCTGGGCTCGACCGGCGGGGACCCCGCGATGGCCGCCGCCGGGTACTACCAGGGTCTGCCGTCGGTGATTCAGCACGGTGTCTATCCGTCGACGCAGCAGTACGTGAACGACGTGCTCGCGCTCGAGCGCCAGTTCGGCGGCGGCGGATAGCCACTGAGAAGTCGCCGGGGAGCCGCGTGAACTACGCTCCCCGGCAATGTTCTACGACGACGACGCGGACCTCACTCGACTCGACGGCACGACCGTCGCGATCATCGGCTACGGCTCCCAAGGCCACGCCCACGCGCTGAACCTCAAGGACTCCGGGGTTTCCGTAGTGGTCGGCCTGCGCGCCGACTCCTCCAGCGTCTCGAAGGCGCGCGAGCACGGGCTCCGCGTGGTCGAGCCGGCGGACGCCGCCAGCGAAGGCGACATCGTGATGATGCTCGTCCCGGACGAGCTCCACCGCACCGTGTGGGAGTCGGGCGTGAAGGACGGCGTCGCGCCCGGAAACATGGTCATGTTCGGACACGGGTTCTCGATCCACTACGGCGAGGTCGTCCCGCCGCCAGACGTGGACGTCGCGCTGGTGGCGCCGAAGGGGCCGGGCCACCTCGTCCGCCGCCAGTACCTCGAGGGCTCGGGCGTGCCCGGACTCGTCGCGGTGCATCAGGACGCGAGCGGCCACGCGCTCGCGCTCGCACTCGCTTACGCGAAGGGCATCGGATGCACGCGCGGTGGCGTGATCGAGACGACGTTCAAGGACGAGACCGAGACCGACCTGTTCGGCGAGCAGGCGGTCCTGTGCGGCGGTGTCACCGAGCTTGTCCGCGCCGGCTACGACACGCTGACCGAGGCGGGGTACGACCCGCGACTCGCCTACTTCGAGGTCCTGCACGAGCTCAAGCTGATCGTCGACCTGATATACGAGAAGGGCATCGCCGGGATGCGGTACTCGATCTCGAACACCGCGGAGTACGGCGACATGACCCGCGGCAAGGTGATCATCGGTGACGCCACCCGCGCAGCGATGAAGAAGGTTCTGGCCGACATCCAGTCCGGCGACTTCGCCCGCGAGTGGATCGCCGAGAACCGCGCCGGGCAGGAGAACTTCAAGCGCATGCGCGAGGAGCAGGCCGGTCACCAGGTCGAAGTGGTCGGGCGCGAGCTGCGCTCGAACATGGACTGGATCGACACCGAGTTTCAGGAGTAGTCGCACTCGGTCGTGCCCGAGCCGGGTAGTTCGTTACCTTGGATAGGCCATGCCACGATCGAACACCGTTCTTCAGATTCCCGATGAGCTGAAGCCCGCCGATGGTCGCTTCGGCTCGGGCCCCTCGCGCATCCGGCCCGAGCAACTCGGGCGGCTGGCGCAGGAAGGCAACGGGGTCATGGGAACCTCGCACCGTCAGGCACCGGTCCGGGGTGTGGTGGCGCAGATCCGAGCGGGCCTGCGCGAGCTGTTCTCCCTTCCCGACGGCTACGACGTCGTGCTCGGCAACGGCGGGACGACCGCGTTCTGGGACGCGGCCACGTGCTGCCTCGTGCGCGAGCGCGCGCTGAACCTGGTGTTCGGCGAGTTCTCGTCGAAGTTCGCGGCGTGCACCCGCGAGGCCCCGTTCCTCGCCGATCCGATCGTGCTCGAGGCCGAGCCCGGCGATGCGCCTGACCCCCGGTCCGATCCCGATGCCGACGTGATCGCGTGGGCTCACAACGAGACTTCCACCGGCGTGATGGTCCCCGTCTCGCGGCCTGCCGGCTCAGAACACGCCCTGGTGCTGATCGATGCGACGTCCGCCGCCGCCGGCTTGCCGGTCGACGTCGGGCACGCGGACGCCTACTACTTCGCGCCTCAGAAGGGCCTCGGCTCGGACGCCGGTCTGTGGCTCGCGCTGCTGAGCCCCCGGGCGCTCGAACGAATCTCGCAAATCGCAGCCGATCCGGGCGACGGACGGTGGATCCCCGAGTTCCTCTCGCTTCAGCTTGCGCATGAGAACTCGATCAAGGAGCAGACCTACAACACACCCGCGATCGCGACGCTCCTGCTGCTCGCCGATCAGCTCGAATGGATGCTGGACCGTGGCGGCCTGGATGCGATGGTCGCCCGAACGACCGAGTCCTCCAGCCACCTCTACAAGTGGGCCTCCGAGCACGAGCACGCGATCCCGTTCGTCCGCGATCCCGCCAAGCGCTCGCTGGTGGTTGGAACGATCGACTTCAACGCCGAGGTGGACGCGGCCGACCTGGCGTCCACGCTGCGCGCCAACGGGATCGTCGACGTCGAGCCGTACCGCAAACTCGGGCGCAACCAGCTGCGGGTCGGCATGTTCCCCGCGACCGATCCCGGCGACGTGCGAGCCCTGACCGCATGCATCGATTGGGTGCTGGAGCGAAAGCTGTGAGCGCGACCGAGTCGCTGTCGGTGGCGCCCGAGCCGGGCGGTGGCCGGGGTGGGCGGGGTGGGCGGGCTCGGGTCCTCGTCGCGGAGAACATCGGCGACTCGGGGATCGAGCTGCTGAAGCAGCACTTCGACGTCGAGCTCGGGGTCGGCTGGTCGCGCGAGGAGCTCGAGGAGCGGATCGGCGAATACGACGGCGTCCTGATCCGCTCGGCGACCAAGCTCGACGCCGACCTGATCTCGCGTGCCGGCCGGTTACGGGCGGTGGGCAGGGCCGGGGTCGGGGTCGACAACGTCGACGTCGAGGCGGCCACGAAGGCCGGGATCATCGTCGCCAACGCCCCTCAGTCGAACGTGATCACCGCCGCCGAGCACACGATGGCGCTGCTGCTCGCGCTGGCGCGAAACGTGCCGCAGGCGCACGCCTCATTGACGAGCGGCAAGTGGGAGCGCTCGAAGTTCTCCGGCATCGAGCTGTATGAGAAGACGCTGGGGATCCTCGGGTTCGGCAAGATCGGCCGGCTGGTCGCCGAGCGTGCGCGCGCGTTCGGCATGCACGTGATCGCGTTCGATCCATACGTGTCGGCCGAGCGCTACCGGGAGCTGCGAGTCGAGAAGGCGCAGTCCTCGGACGACGTGTACGCGGCCGCCGACTTCATCACGCTCCACCTGCCGAACACGCCCGACACGAGGGGCTGGCTCGACGCCGCCGCGCTCGCGAAGTGCAAGGACGGCGTACGCATCCTGAACGTGGCGCGCGGCCCGCTCGTCGTCGACGCCGATCTCCAGGCCGCGCTCGACTCGGGCAAGGTCGGCGGCGCCGCGCTCGACGTCTTCAGCTCCGAGCCCGTCACCGACCACCCGCTGTTCTCCTACCAGAACGTGATCGTCACGCCGCACCTCGGCGCGTCGACCGCCGAGGCGACCGACCGTGCCGGCTCCCAGGCCGCCGAGCAGGTCATCGCGGCACTGACCGGCGGCGTCGTAACGAGCGCGGTGAACGTCCCGGCGATCTCCCCCGAGGACATGGAGGCGCTCGGCCCGTTCGTGTACCTGTGCCGGGCGCTCGGGCAGATCGCGGTCGGGCTCGCGAAGGGCTCGTCGATCGACTCGGTCCGGACCGAGTTTCTCGGGCGGATCGCCGAGCGCGACACCGCCCTGCTCACGATCCACGTGCTGCTGGGCGTCCTGCGCGACCACTGCGAGGAGGAAGTCGGCGTCGTCAACGCGCCCGGCCTGGCCGAGGAGCGCGGCATCGAGGTGATCGAGATGAAGCGCGCGGCAGTCCGCGACTACGCCGATCTCGTGCGCGTGACCGTGACCAGCGGCGAGGCCAGCGTGCTCGTCGCGGGCACGCTGTTCGGGCGGCGCAACCGGGCGCACCTGCTCGAGGCGTGGGGGCAGCGCTTCAACATCCAGCTCGAGAAGCACATCACGATGTTCCGCTACGGCGACGTGCCCGGAATGATCGGTCGCGTCGGCACCCACTTCGGCACTCACGGGATCAACATCGTGTCCGCCGCGGTCGGGCACGTGGACTCCGACCAGGTCGGCGGCCCGCTCGCGTTCGGCGGCCCGCTCGCGGTGATGGTGCTTACGACCGACGCGACCGTCCCGCAGGAAGTGATCGACGAGATCGTGAGCCTCGATGGGTTCGAGGCCGGCCGAACGATAACGCTGTAAGGGTTCGGGGGCGGGCTCAATCACGCGGTGCTCTGTCGGGCGGCTGCATGCTGCTGGCAGCCTTGCTCGCCAGCGCACTTAATTCCGTAATTCCGTCGGGGGCTGCTGGGCGAGAAAGTGCCCACTCGACTAACTCCGCGGGCCGAGAGCGCAGTTAGTCGCCCATGGCGCGAGTAACTCGCCACTCGAGCCCGAACGCTCGCCGAGTGACTATCTCTTTTTTTCAAGGCGCGCCGGCGCGCATCCGGCGGCTGTTCTGGGCGACCTAAACGTCCTTAGACGAAACTGGACGAACGTCCTATTTGCAGTAACTGCGGACCAGAGTACTGTTCTTAGGGCAACGGGGCCGCAGTCCCGTAGCAACCCAAGAAAACGGCAGGGGCGTAGGCAGCGCACTGTGAGAGGTAGGGCTGCCCCGCATGTATTCCATTGTTTCCTGCCCCACGAAAGGAGTTGTCGTGGGCTACATCGGCGGTTGATCTCAAGAGCCCGGAGGGGTACGTTCGGAAGCGGCCCCTCCGGCCTTTCCTTGGCCACCATTCGGCACTATCGGCCGCGGTGACGGATGGCTTTAGTCGTGTCCAGTTGAGATTGGACACTTTTCAGCGGGCTTGAGGACTTCGGCTCTGCGGCCGATCAGTGGGGGGCATGGAGCGCACAACTGCCACGGCCGGCAATCAAGGCGCGCGGCGTCTCGGCCGCGCCGTCACGCTGTTCCACGGGACGGCACTAGCCGTCGCCGTCGCCGTCGCCGTGGTGACCAGCAGCCTGTCTGAGTGGAGGGTGGTTCCCCTCATCCTGATCACAGCGAGCTCAGGCCTGAGCGGTCTGACGTACGTCGAGACTGGCTCGACCAAGCTCAAAGTGTCCGGGAGCTTCCTCGCCGTTGTGCTCGCGGCTGTGTTGCTCGGTGGGGGACCCGCATCGCTCGTAGGAGTGATTACGATCGTGTGCGTCATGGTGCGCATGCGCCCGGCGGCTCGCTACGTGCGCAACAACATCGTGGTGTTCGCGTGGTTCCCGCTGGTGGCGGGATTGTTCTTCCACGTCAGCGCTCGGCTCTTTAGCGTCAACCCGAACAACCCAGCGTTCTACTTGCTCGTCATGGCCACGTTCGTGGTGGCCTTGACCGTGAACTTCCTCGGCGTCGCCGGCTACCAGAGTTTTCTTGATGGGTCCTCTCTCGTGCATAAGACGCGAGAGGCGCTTCTGCCCCTGCTTCCAGCCGAGCTGTTCTCGGCCATGCTCACGATGGCGGCGGCTTACGTGGCAGTTCAACTCGGGACGACGGGCCTTGCGCTCTTCGCGGTGGTCCTGGTCATCTTCCAGTACCTGATCGGCGAGCTCCTCAAGTCTAAGCACCGTGGCGAGAGGCTGGTCCGGATCGCCACCACGGACGAGCTCACCGGGCTGGCCAACCGCGAGCGATTCCGCGCGCGGCTCGACGAGCAGATCGCCTGCGCCAGGGCGAACGACGAGAAGTTCGGGGTGATGTTGCTCGATCTCGACCGCTTCAAGGAGATCAACGACACGCTCGGCCATCAGTTCGGCGACGAGATGCTGCGCGACCTCGGCCCGCGGCTTGCGGATGTCATCGGACCCGACGGGCTCGTCGCTCGCCTCGGCGGCGACGAGTTCGCGGTGCTGCCAGGCGAGAACACCGGCGACACGGAGGAGCTCGAGGCGATCGCCCAGGGGCTGATCGCGTGCGTCCAGCAGCCGGTGGGCGTGGACGAGATGACGCTCGAGGTGGGGGTGAGCATCGGGATCTCCCGCTTCCCGCGTGACGGCGGCGACCCGCATTCGCTGCTGCGCAGTGCCGACGTCGCCATGTATGCGGCGAAGGAGGCGCACTCCGGCTGCAAGCTGTACGCGTCGGCGCTCGACCGCCACACGGTGCGACAACTGAGTGTGCTGGGCGAGTTCAGGCGCGCGCTCGACTCGGACGGGATCCTCGTCTTCTACCAGCCGATGATGCACATGGACGGCGAACGCGTCCAAGGGGCCGAGGCGCTCGTCCGCTGGCAGCACCCCGAGCTGGGGCTACTGCCGCCGTCTGACTTCATGCCGATCGTCGAGCAGACCGGACTGATCGGGCCGATGACGCGGCACGTGCTCGAACGGGCGATGGCGCAGTGCGCGGCGTGGCGGCAGGCCAGCCAGGACCTGACCGTGTCGGTCAACCTGTCCGTGCGCAACCTGCTCGATCCGGACCTGCCGGCGCTGATCTCCGATCTCCTCACGATCCACCGGCTAGCCCCGGAGGCGCTCAAGCTCGAGATCACCGAGAGCATGCTGATGTCCGACCCCGACCGTTCGCTGGTCACCCTCACGCGGCTCAGCCAGCTCGGCGTCGGGCTGTCGGTCGATGACTACGGCACCGGCTACTCCTCGCTCGCGAACCTCCGGCGCCTGCCGATCGACGAGCTCAAGATCGACCGGTCGTTCGTTTCTCCGATGCTGAGCGACGGGAGTGACCTGATCATCGTCCGCTCGACGATCAACCTCGGCCACGACCTCGGCCTCAACGTCGTCGCGGAAGGAGTCGAGGACGAAGCCACGCTCCACCGGCTCGCAAAGCTCGGCTGCGACCTGGCCCAGGGTTACCACTTCAGCAAGCCGCTGGCGCCCGAGTCGTTCAGCAAGTGGATGGGCACGACGATCGCGTCGCAATCCGAGCCCGAGCAGGCCGCAGCCGCCTGAGCGCACGTCGCCGGTCAGAACAGAGCTTCCTGGCCGTCCTGAACCGGAGGCGCCAGGCACTCGGGGCCGTCGTAGCGGGCGTCGTTGACCGCAAAGCCGACGGGCTGGAGAGCTGTCTGCGACGGAGCCAGGCCGGGAAGCAGTTCGCGCAGGCGATCCGGCGTCTGCGAGTGCTCGAGCCAGGCGGACTCGGCGCCGCGCTCGAGAATCACCGGCATCCGATCGTGCAGCGGCGCGATCGCGGAGTTCGCGGCGGTCGTGAGGATCGTGCACGTGCGCAGCATGCGCCCTTCGTTCTCGTCGTCGTGCCAGATCGACCACAGACCGGCGAACGCGAACAGGCCGCCGCCCGCCCGCGTGATGTGGAAGGGCTGCTTGGGGCCGGAGGCCTGGCGCTGCCATTCGTAGAACCCGTCGGCGATGATCAGGCAGCGGTAGCGCTCAAACGCGCGCCGGAAGGCGGCGCGCTCGCCGACGGTCTCGACGCGGGCGTTGATCATCTTCAGGCCGGTGTCCGGCTTCTTCGCCCACGACGGCACGAGTCCCCATTTCAAGAGCTCGCCACGGGGATTGCCGTCTCGATCTGTGGTCACCGCGAGCACCTCGTCGCCGGGCGCGACGTTGTAGCGCCGACGGATCTCGACGGACTCGCCGATCGGGAAGCGCCCTCGAACCTCAGCCGGGTTCGGCGTCGCAAGCGTGTACCGCCCGCACATCCGGGTCAGCGTGGCTTGGATGCGGCGGCGATCTTCTCGGCGCGCGCCGCCTTGGCGCGCTTCTGGCGTCGTCGCCCGATGAAGGCGAGCACACCGACCGCGACCAGCACGAGAACGAGACCGAAGAAGATCGCCGTGTCGACCGAGATGCCGCCGGCCGCCGAACCGATCCCATAGACGATCCCGAATCCGAGCGCGAGGATGGCGATGACCAGGAAGACCGCGATCAGGACGCCCCGGATTCGCAGCAAGATCCCGGCGCTGGCCGGTGGCGCGATCAGTCCGAGGAACTTCAGGCTACGCAACTGGCCGGCGGTCGGCGACTCGACGCCGAGCCGCTCGGTTGCCTTCTTGAGGTCGTCGGCGCGGCGTTCGGCCAGGGCGAGCGACGCGTCGGCCATGCGCCGGATGCCGACGCGCTCCTGTGGACGGGCCGCAGCCAGCGCCCGCTGGAAGTGAGCGCGGGCCGCCTTGGCGTCATAACGCTCCGCAGCGCGGTAGCCGAGGATCGCTTGTGCCGCGGCCTTGTACTTCGTCTCGGTCTCGAGCTCCTCGTCGGACTTGCCCTCGAGCTGCTGCATCGCGGCCATCTGCCCGCGCTGCTCGACCCGCATCATTCGCTGCTGCTTCGCCATCGAGACAGGAGTCTAGCTCCGCGCCGGAGACGACTCGATGGATCCAGGTGCGGACGTTCCCCAGAGCGACACGAGCTCCGCTGTGATCGCCACTTCGGCCCACGAGCTCGCCGAGCGCCGTCGCGCTCGAGCAGCTCATCACGCACTTCGGGGGTGAGGGCATCCGACCGAGGTCGACATGATGCCCACCGAGTTCACCCAATCTAAGTGACAGCGAACGCGCGCACGTCTGCCGCTTACGGGTGTGGGTAGAGCTCGACTGCGATCCCGGGAGCGGCGGCCAAGCGAGCGTCACAGGTGATGAGGGGAACCTCAAGCGCCTCGGAGAGCGCGACGAACACGGCGTCGTAGGCCGTGAGGTTGTCACGCAGGGCCCAGACCCGGTCGGCGAGCGGCTCGTGGCCGTATCGCGTGATCGTCAGATCGGCCACGTCGGTGCGAACGTCGTCCGCGCGATCCAGGCTGAGTTTCCCCCCGCGCACCAGACCGCGAAGGGCTTGGAGGATCTCGATGTCGATCAGATGCGGCGCGTGAAGGTCGCCGTCATCTGTCAGGCGCTGCACGAGCGCCCCGTCTGGCGTCCGCCCGGCAAGCACAGCGAGCACCGCGGACGTGTCGACAACGATCACCGAGGGTCACTCGCGATCGCGACCGGAGCGCACGGCGGCAACGATGTCAGGGGTTGCAGCACCGCCGGCCCGTGATCCCGCTCGCCGGAGCACGTCCGCGGCTGCGGGGCGCTCGGCGACCCGCTCGAGCTCGGCTAGCGCGTAGTCGGAGAGCGAGACGCCGGCCGCGGCCGCGCGCGTACGTAACGTTGCGTGGATCGCATCAGGGACGTTGCGGATCTGGATTGTCTTCACGAGGTCAATGCTAGCAGTGTGGGTGTGCCACACCCACACTGCATGTTCAAGCTCGGGTGATCGGCTCCTGCTCGGTGATCGAGTTGAGCAGTGAGGGTGATCCGTCGATAGCAGGAATATGGTCAACAGCGACGACCCCACACAGATGGGTAGCGCGGAGTTGCACGAGGCGCGCGATCATCTGCGCGCTGTGAGCGACAGCATGTGCGAGGCTCTGTGTACGCTGGACGATGCTGGCAGCGTTAGTTACCTGAATGCCGCCGCCGAGCGCCTGCTGGGCTGGAACGCCGAGGAACTGCGCGGACGGACGATGCACGCCGCGACGCACCATCGCCATCCGGACGGTTCGGTGTACCCGATCGAAGAATGCCCGCTGTACGCTGGGCACAGGGCGCGCATGGGGGTTCGTGCGAGCGATGACATCTTCGTGCGCCGCGACGGCTCCGATCTGGCGGTCTCGTGGGTGTTGGCGCCCTTTGACAGCCCGGCCGGCCACGCATCGGTGCTCGTCTTTACAGACAACACGAATGGCGAGGCGGGGGCTCGGCCACGGACACAATCGGAGCTCGGCCAGAGCTCGCAGGTTCGCGACCTGCGGGACGCCCTTCGGGAGGAGCGCTTCGAGCTATTCGCCCAGCCGATTATCGACCTCAACACTGGCGCGATCGTCTCGCATGAGCTGCTGCTGCGCATGCGGGAGCGGGACGGGAACATATGCGCACCGGCCTCGTTCCTGCCGGTTGCCGAGAGCAGTGGTCTGATTCGCGAGCTTGACCGCTGGGTCATTCGCGAGGCAGCTCGGATCGCGGGCGATGGCCACAATGTGCACCTAAACCTTTCGACGGCCTCGTTCTGTGAGCCGGGCTTGTTTGATCATTTCACGCAGGCGGTCGCCGAGCACGGCGCCGACCCGTCGCGGATGGTGGTCGAGGTGACTGAGACGGCGATCATGCAGGACGCGACGATCGCCGAGATGTCCGCCGGGCTGGTCCGGGCGCTCGGCTGCGAGCTCGCCCTCGACGACTTCGGGACCGGCTTCGGCGGCTTCGGCTACATCAAGCGCCTGCACGTCGATTACTTGAAGATTGACGTCGAGTTCGTCCGCGACCTGCCGACGTCCATCGCTAGCCGCCACGTCGTGCGGGCTGTCGTCAGTCTCGCCAAAGCGTTCGGCCAGCGGACGGTCGCCGAGGGTGTCGAGGATGAGGAGACGCTCGAATTACTCCGTGGGATGGGCGTCGATCGCGCCCAGGGCTTCTGGATTGGCCGGCCCGCCCCGCTGGTCGACACGCTCTATCGCATCGCAACGTCGGTTGTCGGCATGCTCGACCGCGGTGGGCAGCGCGCCAACGTCGGAGCGTTGCGCGACCCCGCGGGTGGGCAGCGCGACTCCGCCGGCCGACAGCGCGACTCACGCCGGCCGACAGCGCGACCACGCCGGCCGACAGCGCGACCGCGCCGGCCAACAGCGCGACCACGCCGCCGACCTGCGCGACAACGCGGCCGAGCAACGCGACCTTGCCGCCGAGCAGTCCGAAGCTCGCGCGAGTGCCGGGATTACGACGGTCGCTCGCAACCGCTCGGTAATGGCCCGGCGAGAAGCTGCCTCAGACCGAGGGCGAGCTTCACAGGATCGTCGGGCAGCCGCGGGCGAGCGTGCGGAGGCCGGGTGTGATCGCAGCGTTTCGCTCGCCGACCGTCGGGCAGGTGCGGCCGAGCGGAGGGACGCCGAGCTCGAGCGGAAGACCGCGCTTGAAGACCGTCGAGCAGCAGCGGGCGAGCACGGCGCGGCGGAGCGTCAGCCGAGCGTGACTTGAACTTAGTAGTTCACATAAGATACATTATCGAGCGAAGCTATTGACACGATCGGTGAGCGGAGGCTTCCCGGTAGGCGCCGCCTCGCGCGCCGTCGGGCCGTCGCGAACTGCGGAAGTGTCTGTCTGCGACGCGTTGGCGTAGCTCGTGTACAGGAATCGAAATGCCTCCTGGTCGCCCTCCTTTGCGCGCGCGACCGCCAAGCGCGTCTGTGCCAGCCGCACAGGCGAGCTATCGACAGCAGTGCTACAGCGAAAACCGGCAGTGCCTGAGACCCGAAAACCGGCAGTGCCTGAGACCGCCGCGAACCGTGGATCGCTCACGGTATACCCCCCCTGACTGGCTGTGCCCCCGCCGCACCTTCGGCCCGTGCGGCGAGCTTGCGTTTGTGTGTACCGACGCCTGTTCACCGACAGCGCGGCGATTGTCACAGGCGCACTCTTAGCTAGCTAAGAAGCCGAGATTTCAGTCACTTGTTAGATGCTAGTTCCGAACGAATGGCCTGGGTTGTGTTGACCCGCAGGTAGTCGAGCACCCAGCTACCACCCTCCAGCTGCCGCTTCTCGGGCTCAAGGCTCGCGCGCTGGCACCCGGGGCACCAACCCAAGTGACGCTCATGCGCCAGGCAGCGTGCGGTTCGTGCGGCGGTTATCCCTTCGGCTCCCCGTACCCGGCTTGCCACGGCCAGCACGTTGTTATAGGTCGCCACATCGAGGACGTTACCGTAGCCCCGCGGGCCGAGACCGGCAGTGATCCGAATCACAGCATCGACGATCGAGCCGATGAACGTGACCTGCCCGCCTGGGAGTCGCGCTTGCTCCCCAGCGACAAACTCCACACGCTGGGCGCCGTTTCTCAGCGCGGTTTCAATTTCTTCGTCCGTAATCGCTCTCATCGCTTGATCCCTAACGGTCGGCCAGACGACATTTGCCGCGGGCAAATACACCACACGCCGTCGTCGTGAATCGGCCTCCCGCAAAGCTCAGCACGACAACGTCCAGTGGCCCACGCCCCCCGGGCATCAGCCCCCCTTCAGCGCAAACGCACCTGCCCGCCCCATAGCTCCTTCATCCTTGACAAAACTCACCATAAGTCATACCGCGCAATCCGTTCCAGGGCAATAGAACGTTTGTCGAATTCTGCCAGATCCGCTCGGGTGCTCAGGGACTGTCCGAGGATCTGTGTAGGGAAGCGCCGGGATAAATCGAGCCGTCGACCGGCTGGTCTGGCTGGCTTAGGTCTTGTCGGCCGTCGCCGCCCGAGGACCTTCGGCGTGACCTGATAGGAGCGTGGCATCCGCCCCGGGTGACGTTTGTTTGTCCGCCGGAGATCCGCTTCATCGCCAGCCCGAGAGACAACCGCACGGGTCGGACGCCAACGTCCGCCCGCCCCGGAACGATGACAGTGACGTTGGATTTCGCAGACTTGTGGTCGGAACCCCAACCCAGTGTCCGCGAAAGCCAGAACAGTTCACGTACGTTTAGTCGCTGAACGCATGAAGCGGAGGAGGATCGACCTGCGGTCGATCCATGGGATATGGAGGTCCCTTGTGAAGGTTCAGAGTTACCGGGAGCCGCGCGGTGTGGCGGGACCGCCGGGAGGGGCCGCGGTCGCTTGGCCGGCGCTAGTAGGGAAAGACCATCGGTTCTCACTTCCGTTGCTCCCGGCCCGCTTGGCGCAGATAGATCTGCTCAAAGGCATGGCGATTCTTGCGGTAGTGACCGGCCACACACTCAGCCGAGGGCAGCTCGTGGAAAGTGGAGCACGATTCTGGATGTGGCAGGCGGTGCCGGTCTTTGTCGTGCTCATGGGCCTGAACACTACGGGCTCCCAGTGGCGGCATGGACTCGCGGGGCTTCGCGCTCTCTACTCGCGCGCATACGTTCTGACCCGATTCGACCGGTTCTACGTGCCGTTCCTGGTGGTGCTCGTAGCGTCGTCGGCGCTCGCGCTAGCGGAAGGCACGCTGACCGCCAAAGGCCTCGCGCACGGGCTCGTGCTGGGAAACCTTCCGTTCACCGGCCCGGGCAACTACTTCATCACCTTCCTGTTCCAATTCGTAGTCATCTTTCCGCTGTTCTACTGGGTCTACCGGCGGGCGCCCGGACCGGTGGTCGTCGGGAGCTTTGCTGCGGCTGCGATGTTCGAACTCTTGGCGCCTCACGTTGCGGTGCTTTCTAGCATCCAAAACGAGTGGTGGACCGAAGCGTTCTTCGCCCGCTTCCTTGTCTACATCGCGTTCGGCGCGCTCCTCGCCGACTACATGGTGAACGGTCGAGACGTTCCGCGCTGGTGGTGGTTGGGAGGTGCAGTGAGTGTCGGGTACCTCGTCGCAATCACCGTGAACGCGTCGGTGCTCACCATCTCGATCGGTGATCTCGGGCTAGCCGGGCAGACGTTCATCGGTTCCTTCTATCCGGCTTTGCTGGTTGCGGCTGGACTACATTGGCTCCCGCCCACACCGACCGGCGTGGCATGGAGACTTCTCGCGAGGCTAGGCGCCGCATCCTACGAGATCTTCCTCGTTCAGATCCTCTGGTTCGGCCTCGTCGCGACGGCCCTCGGGACCTCCGAGTCGCTCTGGTTGACCGTACCGAGCGCCGTCGTCTGCTGTACGCTCGGCTACGCGTTGCACCTCGGGCTGGGTCGAACTCCACGTCTTGGCCTGCTCCTTGGGTAGCCGTCCCCGGGGGCAAAGTAGGGCCGCCACGCGCTTTCCCTCCCGGATTGGAGAGCGAGAGCGTGGCAGCGGACCTAGGCGGCTTCTGCCGTCGTTCCGCAGCGAGAGCGTCGTCGGCGCAGGCGAGCACGCCTGCAATGTCGGATGCAAGCAGCAGGCTCGCAGCGCCCGATTGGCACCCGGGAGACTTCCCCTTTTCCCGGCTGAACATGGCCGCTCGGGTGCGACGTCGGAGCACCTCACCGCTCGAATATGAAGCGCCAACTGCCCGCCGTCACGGCTCGTGGCGCTTGACCGTGCCAATGCGATCGATTGACCTGTCGAACGACAGCACCGAGCCAACGCCGGTGGCTTCGGCTAGCGCCACCAGATACGCCTCCGCGAAATCCAGGCGGTCGACCTCGTAGACCTCGAGCGCGCGGAGCAACGAGGAGCGGTCGACGGTCTTGTCGAGGGCAGCGCAATCGCCGCACGCATCAAGCGTAGATTGCGCCGCCCGATGGAGGCGCTTTGGACCGGTCCGGTGGCCCAGGGGTGGGTGCCGGAAACGCGGGGCCTGACGCCGCGCATCCGACCTCCGCGAGCGCACCAATCGAGTGGTGCTATCATGATGGCGTTGTGCGCCGGATGATGTTTCAGGCAGACGACGAGCTACTCGCGCGGGCGAAGCGGCGCGCGAGCGAACGCGGCGTTTCAGTAGCGCAGCTTGTCCGCGATGCGCTGGAGAAGGAGCTCGGCGACAGCGGCCAGGCTCCACCGCCGGCGACGATCCTCGGCGTTGGACGTTCCGAGCGCACTGACCTTTCCAGGCTCGCCAGCGAGGACCTCTACGAGCCCGAGCCTTGGGTCTCGTCATAGATACGGGCGTGCTCGTCGCGGCGATCGAGCCGCGCGATGAGCACCACCAGCCGTGCGCCCAGCTCCTCGAAGGAGCCAGTGAGGTGCGCGTCGTGCCTGCCCCAGTGCTCGTCGAGCTCGAGTATCTGCTCAGAGTCGTATCGGACGTCGACGCCTTCAAGGCGTTCCTGGACGACTGCGCTCACCGGGCGTTCAGGATCGAAGCGCTCTTAGACGAGGACTACGCGCGGGTCGGGGAGCTGCTTCAGAGCTACGCCGATCTGCGATTGGGATTCGTCGACGCCGCAGTGCTGGCAGTCACCGAGCGACTGCGCGAGCCAAAGCTCGCAACGCTCGATCATCGGCACTTCACGGTCGTCCGCCCACGTCACGTCAAGGCGCTCCAACTCCTACCGGCTTGAGCGGAGTCGGAGCGAACACCACAACCGTGCCCACGTGCAGCAGCGATCCATCAGCCACTTCAGGTGTTTCGTTTCTGTGGCCATGCCAGCATGCCCAACGTAGATCACGGACCCATCGTCTTCGTGTCCGGTGCGGGCCATATAGACACCAGGAAGCAGCGGCTTCGCCGCTCTTGTGCTGCGCTAAAGCGGGTACGGCCAACATACATACCGTCGCGTCGCCCAAGGTTCAAACAGGAGAGTGCGACGGCCCTGACGGCTTACGCGCCGTGCAGAAGCAGTCGGGCCTCACCGCGAGCCCGTGCTGCTGTAGCCGCTTGATGGCCTCGGCGACCCGCGCTTCGGTCAGCTCGGAGATGCTGGCGAACGGCGCGGTGAAACCGCGAATTTGCAGGCAAAAAGCACATAATATGCCCTATCGTACGCCGATGGCGGACGAACCGATGCGCTATATGCGACCTTGATTGGTCGCGGAATGCGTACTAAGATGATCGCGTGCCGCGACCGAGGTCCGAACAGGAAGCTACCAACCCGTTCATCCATGCCAGAGCGCTGCGGCCCGAGGAGAGCATCGCGCGGGCCGAGTCGAGGCGACTGCTCGAGCTAGCCGCAGGCGGGCACAATACCGTCCTGCACGCGCCCCGTCGGTTCGGGAAGACCACGGCGCTGAAGCAGCTGTTGGCTGCCGCGGAGCGCGGCGGCCTGATCGGCGTGATGATTGACTTGAGCGATGTGCTGAGCGTCGCCGATGTGGCCGCGCGCTTGGAGCAGGCGCTGCGCGCGTTGCCGGGCGATCTGCGCCGCCTCATTAGCAAGGAGCTCGGCGGTGTCTCCATCAACGTGGCGATCGCCGGCGTTAGCATCTCGCGCCGCACGCCTGCGCCTGACCCGATCGCCGCCGTTCACACGCTGCTCGAGCTGCCCGCCGAGATCGCACGCCGTCGAAAAGTCCGCGTGATCGTCGTCCTCGACGAGTTCCAATCGCTGGTCGCGCTTGAAGGTCTGGACGGCGTGTTCCGCAGCCACATCCAGCATCACAGCGACGTCAGCTATGTGTTCGCCGGCTCGGAGGCGTCGATGTTGCGCGCCCTGTTCGAGGATCGCGCTCGCCCTCTCTGCGGACAAGCCGAGCGGTTCCGGCTCGAGCAGCTCGACGCCGCTGCTGCGCACGACTTCATCGCTGCGCGCTTCAGCGCAACCGGCAAATCGACCGGCGAAGCCGCGATCGAACTCGTGCTCGCCGCGGCCGGACATCCACAACGGCTGATGCTTCTCGCCCACGTGCTCTGGAACCGCGTCCCAGCCGGCGGCGAAGCCACGATCACCGACGTCCGCGGCGCATACAACGAAGCCCTACGGATGGTCGATCCCGAGCTGCGCTACCTGTGGGACTCACTCACGCCGAACGAACGGCGGGTGCTCACCGCCTTGGCGTCAAGCTTCTCCCCCTTCCAGCGCGAAGCGCAGGTCCTCACCGGTCTAAGCACCCGCAGCAGCGCCGCCCGAGCGGTCCAGACACTTGAGACCAAAGCGATCATCGAGCGCACCGAAGAGGACAACCTTCGCATTCTCGACCCGATGCTCTCAGGCTGGGTACGTCGCCACGGAGGCGCGCGGCTGCAAATCTACGTTCTCCCCCTCGGCGGGCGATGGGTCGTCACAGACGGGCCCGCGCTCACCTTCATCCGCTCCGAGCACGACACACCGGCCGAGGCCGAGGCCGAGGCCGACCGGATTGCCGCGACGGGCAAGGGCGCAGACGTAATGATCTTTGACACCGACGACCCGAACGATCTCCCCGACTGGGTTCTCCCCGGACCGTGAGCAGCTGCCTGCCGACCAGCCGAGCACCGGATGAATCAGCCTCAAGAGAGCTCGCAAGCGTCTTCGGCCGTGCCGCGGCCAGCCTCACCGACGGCACAGCGGCTCGCGAGCGCTGTTGGCGACCTCGTCGCCGCCACGCTAATCGACGACCGAGCGCGCGCCAGCGAGATCCTCTCCGCGATTGGCCAGCGGCGGATCGAGGTGCAGCGCCGCCCGCGCGTGTCGACCGCCAGGAGAGTCGCCATCCACCGTCGCGACTGTTGGACGTGCCGCTACTGCCGGGCACGAACTGTCGCGGCGCCGGTTCTGAGGTTCCTGTCGGAGATCTATCCGCAGGAGTTCCCGCACCACCCCAACTGGAAAGCCGGTCAGGTGCACCCGGCCTACCTCCTGGTCTCGACCAGCCTCGACCACGTCGATCCCGGGGCCCGCGGCGGTAGCTGGCTAGAGGACGACAATCTCGTTACCGCCTGCTGGCCGTGTAACACAGGGAAGGCCGACCTGCGGCTTGAGGAAGTCGGCTGGAAGCTGCTCGACCAACACACGAGGTCCGCAGCAACTGGGACGGCCTCTCGGACGCAACGGAAGCGCTGTGGGGGCGTGCTGGACGCCGAGACATCTGCCGCGACTGGCGGCGGGCCCTCACCACCTCGGCGTGACCCCGCCTGCGCCTTGCGAGACTCGCGAGAACCAGACGTCCGCGGCCTCATAAGCCGGCTGGTCTGCAATGCAGGCGGACGTAATGAGCCTTTGTGAGCAATCGCAACCTTTGGGCCATGCGTCACCGTATTTTCCACCACGCACGGGGTTAGTGGAAGCCATCGTTTTCAGTCAGCCGCTTGTCAAGCGGCAGGAAGGCGCTGCACCGGTGTGGCGGCAACTTGGGTCATTCACAGTCATGTGGTTGATGCACTAGGCGCTCTCGCGCTCTCAGCGAACGCGGCTGAGACGAACAGCAACCTTCGAACCCTGGAGTGATCATGCCCCGTAGCATCCCGCTGATCCAAGATCACGGTGTTACGCGGTGTGTTGCGTGCGCGAGCTACCTGCGCCCGCAGTACGTTCCCGCGTGCCAGCACAGCATCGGCTGTCCGCTGCGAAACAACGTTGCCTGCATGCACGCGCGCAAGTCCGGGCGCCTGAGCTTTGATGACGCTGGCATGGTCGTCGCGCACCTCGCGTGCGACGACCGCGATCGTCGAGGGCGTCAGATCCCTGCCTAGACTAGGTACGGGTTGCATGCGCGCGATGCGTGCTCGCCGGAGCACGAACCTACTGGAGGCTCATCATGTTGACCCTTTTCGCGAAGTGCGCGCGCACGACGTGCGAGCTGGGGGGTTGCCGGGTGCGGAGTTGCCGGGTTCCCGATGCTTAGATCCGTGCGATCCCCTGATGCGCGTTGCCGTGGGCTGAGGATACTCGGTTCGACTAGCAGCTAGGAAGGAAGGAGGGTCATGCCTGCTTTGGGGCGGTTGTCTTTCTTCTGGTGCTTGTTGCCAGCGCGTCGATTGACGCCGGTTTGCACGGCGGGACGGATGGCGACCCCGGGCTGGCGGCGGGAGGATCGTCGCGTCGGTCGGCGGCGCATCCGAAGGGGGTGTCAACGCTGTCGCGATTGAGTGCCATGGGCACTGAGCCGGCAGTGCGGCGGCAGTCGGTCTGTCGGGACGCCGGGATGTTGCGCTTGCCGGGACGGGAAGCTGCTGTCGGTAGCGAAGACGCCGTGGTGGGCGTGGTGCGGATCGGCCTTTGCGGCGAGATGGTCGTAACCGTGGAGGGGCGGCCGTGCGGGGAGGCGTTGCGGCGGCGCCAGGGCCGTCTTTTGCTGGCGATGCTCGCGTTGCATCGAGGGCGCACGGTGACGCGCGACGAGCTGATCGACGCGCTCTGGGGTGAGCAGCTGCCCGGCGATCCTGGGCAGGCGCTGAGCGTTCTCGTCTCCAAGCTTCGTCGCGCGCTGGAGGCTGACGTGATCGAGTCGATGGAAGGGCGCGGACTGCGACTAACGAGCCGGGCACGCGTCGATGTTGAGGACGTCGAGGATGCACTTGATGACGCGTGCGCGGCGCTTGAGTGCTCGGATGCGCGCCGGGCGGCGGGATCGGCGTCGCGGGCGGCGGAGATCGCAGGCCGGGGGCTGCTACCCGGGCTTGAGGCGTCGTGGCTGGAGGAGCCCCGCCGCGAGTTGGCGGAATTGGCGCTGCGGGCGCGCGAGACCGTGGCCGCGGCAGGCCTGTTGGCCGGCGGTCGGGAGCTGGTGAGCGCGGAGCGCGTTGCCCGTGCGCTGGTCGACGACGACCCGTTCCGGGAGTCCGCCTACGCGCTGCTGATGCGGATTCTCGCCGCCCAGGGCAACGTTGCCGCGGCGTTGCTGGTCTACGAGCGCCTGAGACGGCATCTGGGCGAGGAGCTGGGGGTGGCTCCGGGCAAGCAGCTCAAGGACCTCCACACGCAGCTGCTGCAGGGTGCAGAGGAGCCCGCGCCGCGGATCTCGCCCAGCGTGGACGATGCTGGGGCGCCTGATCGTGGGGCGCGGCCGTCGCGTGAGCCGGCTGCGCCGCGCCAGCCTGCCGGCAACGCCGCGCGAATCCGGACGGCGTTCGTCGGGCGCCGCGCGGAGCTCAAGCGCCTTGGGGACCTGGCCGGTGAGGTTGCCGTGGGGCGCACGCACTTGGTGTTGGTGGCGGGCGACGCTGGGATCGGCAAGACCCGGCTCGCGATTCAGTTCGCAGACGTCTGTCGCGAGGACGGCGCGACCGTTCTCTATGGCCGCTGCGATGCCGAGACGCTGGTCCCGTATCAGCCGTTCATCGAGGCGCTGCGCGCGCACCTGGTGTCGGTCTCGCCGACCGAGCTGGGGCTGCGGATCGGCGTACACATCTCCGAGCTGGCTCGCGTGCTGCCGGAGTTGGCGCCGTACGCCGAGCAGCCCGAGCGCGGTGTTGCTGGCGATCCGCAAAGCGAGCGCTACATGCTGTTTGACGCCGTCTCGGCGATGCTCGGCGACGTTGCCTCCGGGGGCTTTGCGCTGCTTGTGCTCGACGACCTGCACTGGGCGGACAAGCCGACGTTGCTGATGCTGCGCCAGGTCGTGCGCTTGGCCGCCGAGCGCCCGCTGATGATCCTGGGGACCTACCGTGAGACCGACAGCGGCGAAGCGCTGCGGGACACGATCGCGGACCTGCACCGCGAGCAGCTGTTTGAGCGGATCCGGATCGCGGGGCTCGACGAGGCCGACACGGCCACGCTTGTCGGCGAGCTGCGCGGCGCCGCCAACGCGGACCTGGCGCATGTGTTGTGGGGGGAGACGCACGGCAACCCGTTCTTTCTCGAGGAGATGTTGCGCCACCTGTCAACGACGTCCGCCGATCACACCGGGGACGCTCCCGATCGTTGGGCGTTCGCCGACGTGTCGGTCCCGGAGGCAATCAAGGATGTCGTCAACCGCCGGCTGGCACAGCGCTCAGCGCAGCTGCACCAGGTGCTGCGAATCGCGTGCGTGATCGGCGGCGAGTTCTCGCTAGCGCTGCTGGAGCGACTCTGCGACCTCCCCGAGGACGCGCTGGACGACGCGCTCGCCGAAGCCGTCGACGCGCACATCATCGAAGAGGCTCCCGGCGCGTACGGACGTTATGCCTTCGCCCACAGCCTGATCCGCCAGACCCTGTACGACAATCTGACGCGCGCGCAGCGCGCGCGGCTGCACCTGCGGGTCGGCACCGCCCTCGAGCAGCTGTCGTGCGGGGACCCGGCGCCGCCGCTCGCCGAGCTCGCACGTCATTTCGCGATCGCCCCGCCCGCAGCCGGACGCGACAAGGCGATCGAATACGCCCAACGAGCGGCAGGCGCAGCGCTCGACGTGTTCGCCTATGAGCCCGCCGCGCGCCACTACGAGATCGCGCTGACCCTACTGGAGCCCGACGACGATCGTGAGCAATGCCTTCGTGTGCGCTTGTCCCTGGGCGAGGCGCTGGTCAAGGCCGGCGAGGGCCGGCGCGCACGCGAAACGTTCGCGAATGCTGCCCAGCTCGCCCGGGCGCTCGGGGACCCATCCCGGCTTGCCCGCGCGGCGCTCGGCTACGGCGCGAGCACGCAGATGGCGGGAGGGGTCGTCGATCGCGGGCTCGTCGCGCTGCTCGAAGAGGCGCTGGGCGCGCTTGGCGAGGACCCGATCCTGCGCAGTCGCCTGCTCGCGCGGCTAGCGATGGAACTGAGCTTCTCCGAGAGAGGCAAGGAGTGCGAGCTAATCAGCGAGCAGGCGGTCGCGCTCGCCCACAAGACCCACGACCCGGGAGCACTCGCCTTCGCGCTGATCGCCCGCCACTGGGCGCTCTGGGGCCCACACAACGTCAACCAGCGGCTCGCCGCCGCCACGCAGCTGCTGCGCCTGGCCCAGGCCGGGAACGACCGGCGGAACGCCATCCACGGCCACCGCTGGCGCATGATCAACCTCCTCGAGCTCGGCGACATCCCCGCCGTCGACGCCGAATTCGCCGCCTACACCGCGCTTGCCGAGGAGCGCCGCCAACCATTAGAACTGTGGTACGTGCATCTCTTCCGCGCGCTGCGGTTGCTGCTGGCTGGCCGCTTCGACGACGCGGAAATCGCGACCCAGCGCGCCCAGCTGGAGGGTGAGCGGATTGGTGACATCAACGCGACGCAAGGCTGCACACTCCAACTCGTCGCGCTGCGCCGCGAGCAGGGCCGCCTGGCCGAGATCGAGCCGGCAGTACGCGAGAACGTGGCCAACTACCCGGCGATCCCGGGGTGGCGCTGCGTGCTCGCGCACGTATGCGCGCAGCTGGGAGCCACCGAGGAGGCGCGCTGCATCCTCGAGCAGTTCGCACGCGAGGACTACACGCGCCTCCCGCGCGACGCGATCTGGGTCGGCGCGATCAGCTACCTCGGCGAAGTCGCGACCCGCCTGCACGACGCCACGCACACGGCCCGCCTCTACGACCTCCTGCTTCCCTACGCCGACCGCAACATCGTCATCGGCTGGGCGTCAACCTGCGCGGGCTCCGCCGCGCGGCTGCTGGGGATGCTCGCCGCGCTGACCGACAGGCGCGACCAGGCCGCTCAGCACTTCGAACAGGCGCTCGCCATAAACCACGCGATGGGCGCCGAGCCATGGGTCGTCCGCACCCAACTGCCATACGCCGAACTGCTGCTCGCAAACGACGACGAGGCCGACCAGGCACGCGCGCACACACTACTCCACGAGGGCCTCGCAACGGCCACGCGTCTCGGCATGACCCTCGCCGCCCGCCAGCTCGCCTGAAGCAGCGCAAGCCGATCGGCGCATCGGCCTGCACCTCGCCGCGCTCACCATCCGGATCCTGCCGCACGGACACCCAGGACCAACCGTAGCGCCGGATCCCCCGCGCGACGCGCGAGATAACCCAGCCACACCAGCGACCGGATCATCACGCGGAGCGGGCCTGGCGTTCTGGATGTCCTGGCATGTCAAGCGCTTGCCAAGCGGCAGGTAAGCGCCAGGGCGTCGTGGCGGCAAGCCGCGTCATCCACAGTCACCTGGACAGACAAACCACCAACAGGACCAAGCTGAGAGGAAGCAACGATGTCAACATCAACACAACACAGCGGCCCGGGATCCACTCCGGCAGACGGGACGGCATTGCATTACAGCCTTGTCAAGCCTGTTGTGGCGCAGTCGAACCTGACGGCGATCGCGCCGTACATGTTCTGCCTGATGTTCCGCAACGTCGCGTCAGACACGTCGGACGGGCTCGTGTTCGAAGACCCCGTCAACGCGGGTGTGATCTCGCAACCCGGGTGCGTGCTCGCCTCACCGTCGTGGGAGAACACCGCCACACACACGTCCCAGGACTACGTCTATAACTGGACACGCGACGCCGCGATCGTCGCGATCGAGCTGGGGGCCGGCCCGCTCCCCACCAACCAGCCGCTGATCGACTATGTGCAGTTCGCGCAGACCTGCCAGAACTCAGCCGCAAACTTCGGTCACTTCGATCGTGCGTCGTTCTTGATCAACGGCACGCCGCGCGACTGGAGCGATCAGACCGACGGGCCGGCGCTGCAGACGCTCGCGATCCTGGCGTTGTTCTCCCAGCTCGACGGGTCAACGCAGGAGAACGTGGCGAACCCCGTGATCGCAGCGAACCTGAACTTCCTGGAGGGCGCCTATCAAGGCGAGACGGTCAATCTCTGGGAGGAGGAGACCGGCGCCTCGTTCTTCGCGCGCTCCGTGCAGCTGCAGTGCTTTCAGACGATCACGGCCAACACCCTCGGGATCCCGGTCCCGGGCTGGCTCGGCACAGCCATCCCGTGGCTGCAGAACGCCCTCAAGGGTCACTGGAACGGTCAGTACTACCAGTCGCTGCTCCCCGTCCCTGCCGCGCCCGACTACAGAGTCCCCTACGACCCCAACATCGACATCGTCATGGCCGCGATCTACGGCGCCGTAGCCGTGACCGACACGCAGCTGCTCGCAACGGCCGCGCTCCTGCGCAGCCAGTGGGCCGATTCGACCTCGCAGTACTTCTACCCGATCAACGGGGCCGATCAGCAACGCGGCATCGGGCCGCTGCTCGGCCGCTACCCGGGGGACAAGTACGACGGCGAGAACGATACGCCGGTGGACGATCACCCCTGGGCGGCGTCCACGTGTTGCTTCGCCGAGCTCTACTACCGGCTGGCGAAGCAGATCACCACCGCCGGAACGATTCCGCTCGACGCCAACTCCACCGAGTTCTTCAACCAGGTCGGAGTCGACGCGCAGACCACGCCGGCCGCGGCCGTAGTGGCGCTGCAGAGCGCCGGCGACCAGATGCTGCAGGCGGTTGTCTTTCACAGCGATCATCTCGGGCTCAGCGAGCAGTTCGATGCGAACGACGGCTACGAGAAGAGCGTCAGCGACCTGTCCTGGAGCTACGCCGCGTTCCTATCGGCCGTGCGCGCCAGGAGCGCTGCTGCGGTCCAGGCATAGCCTCACGCCAGGCGTCCCTCAGGACGCCTGCAAGCCGATCAGTCAGCGCCCCGGAGGTCAGCCGGGGCGCGGACGCATGCACCCGTCCAAGACGTAGGCGACGTCGCAGATGGTGGCGGGCACGACTTTGGTCGCGTACTGTCGAGCACTGCTCGGAGGTCGGACCTCCGAGAGTAAACGCGCGAGATCCAACGGTTTGTATTTGTCGCCGTCCGCCCGGATGAGCCGGGCAGACGGCTATGCGCGCACTCATTTCTGTCCGTCTGCAGGAACAATGTGCCCTTAGCGCCTGCGGCCTCGCGGACGGGCGCGGGCGGGCCACACGGGTGATGACTGGAGCCGGAGTGCTGCTTGCGATGGTGCCGTCGGCGAGCCCTGCCGCACGTTCGCAATGCCCCGAGTTCACGGCAAAAGGGGGGACGGCGACAAACGTAAAGCGTTGCCGTACGCGCAGTTGCTCTCGGAGGTCCGTAGTGGCCGGCACCATGTCGCCCGCGGCCCGGGCTTCTCAGCCGAGGCCGACGGTGACGTCAGGGCCGCACGCACAGATCGTCGGCGCCCAGACCAGCTCAAGCGCCGAACCCGCCGGCACGCCGGTCAGAACCGTCGGATCGTCAAGACGCGGACACGCGGACCGGTGCAGGGTGCGTGAGCTGGCGTCGTAGATCAGATCCTCCTCGGCGATCCAGCGCAACGGCGGGAGCGTCGAGCTGGGGCTGTGATCGTCTGCACACGATGAAGCCCGACGCATCATCTGAGCAGTCTGGACCTCCGAGAGTAAACGCGCGAGATCCAACGGTTTGCGTTTGTCGCCGTCCTCGACCCCTGGAGCGCGGCACCCCGCCTACCTCACACTTGCAGGTGTTTCGTGGCGTCGCAAGCGGGCTCCGGCGCGACCTTTGGGCCCACCAGTGGAGAACTCGACACACGCGCGGTGACGTGGTCATCGTGCGTTTCGCCGATGACGCCGTAGTGGGATTCCAATACCGGGATGACGCCGAGCGGTTTTGGGCGAACCTGCGGGAACGACTCGCGCGGTTCTCCCTGGAGCTCAACGCCGAGAAGACGCGTCTGGTCGAGTTCGGGCGGTTCGCCGCCCACGATCGAAAGGCGCGCGGGCTCGGCAAGCCTGAGACGCTGGGTCGGGCCGGGGCGCGGTGCCGGCGTTACCGCCGGTCCGTTTCCCCGACCCGCCCGCCGAACCCGGCGTGCGTATTCCTACGCACCGGGCTCTCCACAGGACATGCGATGGCCGATCGTGACGCTGGGTTAGGCATCGACGGTCTCCGGCGGGGTGGTGGCCCGTCCTGTGCCGGTGGTCGTCGCCCACGGCGAGGGGATCCGGTGGCCGCGATAGCGGTATCGGGTCACCGGGACCTCGGAGGGCCACGCGAGCCTCGTGCCTTCACGGCTGGTCCAGTCGCGCCCCCAACATCGTCGCCTGATCTGTTTCCAGGTCAGCCGCGGGTACTTCTTGCGCAGCCAGCGGATCACTCGCCACCACAGGTAGTAGCTGAGATACGCAAAGCAGCGCTTACTCGCGTTATGGCGGTGGTAGTTGGTCCAACCCCGCAGGATTGAGTTGAGCGCGTGGATCAGCTGATCGAGCGAGAGGTTTAGCGTGCTGCGGCCCGTCAGCGTCTTGATGCGGTGCATGACCTCGCGTAATGCTCGTTGGCTTGGGAACGTGTAGGCGACGTGCTTGCCAGCGGTCCGCCAGGGTCGCCGCTTGATGCGGAACCCGAGCAGATCAAAGCCGTCGTCGACGTGGGTGATCGCTGTTTTCTCGGGCGAGAGCGTCAAGCGCATCTGCTCTGCCATGAACTCGGCCGTCTGCTCCTTGATCGCATGGGCTTGGGCTTTGGTGCCGCGGACCAGCACCACGAAGTCATCCGCGAAGCGGACCATTCGATAGCTGGGCAGGCCCTTGGCCCGGTCACGCCAGCGCTGACTCTGCGTGCGTGACGCCCATGCCGCCTCGAAGTGGCGGTCGAGTACCGAGAGGGCAATGTTTGACAGAAGGGGCGAGAGACTCGACCCTTGTGGCGTGCCCGATGGCGTCGCGGTCACGCTGTCAAGCTCACGCATGACACCGGCGGCGAGGAACGATCGGATCAGCGCCAGGACGCGCTTGTCGGTCACCCGAGAGCGCACCTGCTCCATCAAGAGACCTTGATGGATCTGTCCGAAGCAGTCCTCGACGTCTCCCTCTATCACCCACTCATACGAACGAGGGGCGTGGATGAAGAACCGCACTTCCTCGATGGCGTCCTGGGCTCTGCGTCCGGGCCGAAATCCGTACGAGGTCGGGCAAAAGTCCGCCTCGAAGATCGGCTCGAGCACGAGCTTGGCCGCCGTCTGCACGATCCTGTCGCGCAGTGCGGAGATGCCCAGGCGTCTGAGCTTCCCCGAGCGCTTCGGGATCAGCCGCTCACGCGCGGGCAACGGACGGTAGGTGCCGCTCTTGAGCTCCTCACGGAGCTTTGCGAGGACATCATCGACGCCCATCTGCTCGATGCGCTTGCGGGTCTGGCCATCAACGCCGGGGGTCTTTGACCCCCGGTTGCGTTTCACCCGTTCCCACGCGACGAGCAACGTCGCGGGGTCGCAGACCAGGTTAAACAGATCGCCGAAGCGCTGCTGCTCGTCCTGGGCTGCCCATCGGTGCAGCTTGGTCTGCCATCCCAGTACCCGCTCTTCGGCCAACTTGGCGTCAAGCGGCGCGAGCGTATTCACACTCGACCTCCCGAACGGCTTCTGATGCTGCGGTCCTGCTGCCCGCCTTCGCCATGTACTGAGCTTTCCTCAGCGCGGACTACTACGCGGACTCCGCCACGACCTGCGCCCATCGGCCGGCATCGGGCCTTCCCGGGCTGCCACCAGCAGCCCGGCGCGCGCAGGGCGCTTCCCACGTTCGCCATGATCCGTTTGACCGGGTTGGCAGCTGGCTGTACCCCTACAGCCCATCCGGCGGGCCCTCGCAGTCTCCCGCCGGCCACCACGCCCAGACAGAACAGCCGGACGCGGAGCGAGCCGCCGTTAAACAGGGCGGCATCGTTGCTGTCGACGACCCATGTCCGCCAGGTTTCGGGTCGTTTAAGAAATCGAGGGGCTTCTACCACCACTTCGCTTTCGCTCTACCTTTCGGTCTCGCTAGCACGCACGCGGGCGTCTGGCAGTGCCGCCCGGCCGTCACGTTGTCGGGACGCTTGACCTCTAGCGCGCGATCCCGCGCCTTGGCCGTCCCCAGCTTCTCCGGGCCGCTGCATCAGCCCAGGGCCGGCATCCCAGCCGGCACGGATGAGATGTTTATCGTCCTTCATCTCCTTTCGCATGGCGCCTCGTGGCGCAGGTTCCGTTTCCTTGGCTTCACGCACGCGTGCGGAAAGTCAAAGGCGGGACGGTTCAAGCTCAAACGAGCGACCGACTCCAGGCGGATGCGGGCCAAGCTGCGAGCGCTGAAAAGCGAGATCGAGCGACGTCGGCATCAGCCCATCCCGGAGCAGGGCGCATGGCTCGCCAACGTCCTGCACGGGCACTACCGGTATTACGCGGTGCCCGAGAACATCGAGGCGGTTCGCGCCTTCCGCTACCAGACGCGTCGGCACTGGTGCAAGGCGCTTCGGCGCTGTAGCCAGCGCACCACGATCACCTGGGAGCGGATGACCCGCCTCGCTGACCGATGGCTACCTCAGCCCCGAATCCTGCATCCCTGGCCCGAGCGGCGGTTCGACGCCAGAACCCAAGGCAGGAGCCCGGTGCGTTAAACGCGCACGCCGGGATCTGCGCGGGGGGCGGGCCGAGCCCACAAGCAAAGGCCCGTCCCTACCGCGACCGCACCCGGACGGCGGCCGCCCGCGACGTCAGGAAGGAGGCGCTGATGCGCGTGCTGGTCGCCCAGACCGACCTGCAGCTCGCCCACCAGCGCGCCGAGGAACTGCTCATGGACGGCCACGACTCACTGCTCGGACCCACCGCCAGGGCGACACGCCTCAAGCTCGCCGAACCCCTGGCTGGCTGGCTCTGCGGGCTCCTCAGGCACCTCGAGCTCGTCGACGTTGAGCTTCACGCCACCAGGCGCCAGAAGCTCAGCAAACACGCCCCGAAAGCCCAAGAGCCGAACGCGCTCGTTCAGGGCGTTGGCGACGAACTCGGTCCACTCCTCGCAGTCTCGCGCGCCGCATACGCGCTACGTTTCCACCGGTGCAGGCCGAACGCGCGCTTGACATCACCGTCTTCGGCGCCACCGGGTTCGTCGGCAGGCTGGTTAGCGCCTACTTGGCTGAGCACGCGCCGGACGGCGTGCGCGTCGGGCTGGCGGGCCGCTCCCAGGAAAAGCTCGCCAGCGTGCGTGCGGACCTTTCAGCCCGAGCGCGGGGGTGGCCGCTGGTTCTGGCCGACTCAGGAGGCGCAACGGGGGCAACTCCGGATCGAACCCGCGGCCAAGCCGCAAGGCTTGCGGGTCGTGGACACCCAGGTCGCACCGGCGCGCAATCGGCGGTCGCCAAGCCGTGTCGTAATCGTTCAGAGACGGCACGGCCGGGCCAGGCCAGGCCAAGGAGGACGCCAACGCGGTGAGGCGCTGACCGACTCGACCGCATGAATCTCGGCGGTTACGGCGACCCGCTCCATCGGTGTGCAATCGTAATAGCACCAACGCCGCGCTGCCTGAACGAGGTGCCGAGATCCTCGGGACGCTACTGACCGAACGGCGATTCGGGATCCCAGCTCAGTCGCTCGACTCATGTGGCGGCCGCTCGATCCTAATTCCGATAATGCCCGGCTCTCGGAAGTAGGAAGTGGGGCGCCGGCGGCGAATGGGTCGCCATGACGCGCCCGCTGCCCATTCTGATCACCGCGCAGGACCGCGAGGTCGTCGACGCCGACGAGCTCCAAGGCTTGACGCCGGAGCTCGTCGAGGATCTGGCCGACGGGGCTGAGCTCATCCGTCGCCGCCGTTCGGAGAACACCGTCCGCGCCTACGAATCCGACCTGCGCATCCTCTTCACCTATCTGCGCGACCGCGGCCAGCCCGGCCAACTGCCCGTCGACCCGCTCCTGGTCGTCGCGTTCGTATCGGCGGAGTCACGCCCCGACAAGAGGCCCGGTCAGCAGCGCGAAGCCCGCGCGATTTCGACGATCGAGCGGCGGATCGCCGCGATCGGCAAGGCCCACCAGCTCGCCGGGTTGCGCGATCCAACGAAGGATCAGCGAGTCCGAGACGCGCTCACCGGTGCGCGCCGCCGTCTGCATGAGGCTCCCTCCCACGCCAAGGACCCACTCGAGCTGGAGGCGCTCGACCACATGCTCGCGAAGATCCCCACCGATACACACGTCGGGCGGCGCGACCGCGCCATCTTGCTCACCGGGATCGCCGCTGCCCTTCGCCGTTCCGAGGTCGTCGCGCTCGACGTCGAGGCCGCGAAGGGCACAACGAACGCGAGCTCGCTCGCCTGACCCGCCACAAGGACCTCAGCGTGCTCCGCGGTTACATCCGGCGCGCCAACGCATTCGAGGACGCAGCGCAGGTCCTCACTTCACGTGTGCGTCCATAGGAGGGGCTACTCCACTCAGGAGCCCGGCTCGCGGCGCTCCGGGCCTCATTCCGACGCTCGGCCCGCGTACGCTCGGTGTCGTGCCCATTAGCCGCGGCAGCCGCCAAAGGTTCGCCGACCTCGCCGCCGCCGACGGGACCGGTTCGCACAATCGAGGAGGCCTACGCGGTCGAAGGGTTTGTGTTGCCCCCGGCCTTCCAAGTGCCGGAGGTTGGGCAACGCCGTGCCGTCTGTGCCGATATTGCAGAGCCGCTGGGGCGCCCGGCCCGCCCCTGCAGGTGGCCGGGCGCACCTCTCCTCCACGGATTACGACGTCTTGATCGACGCCGAGGCGAGAGTGCTGAAGGACAGCTCGGCCTGGGGGTCGGTCACGACGACACGGTAGTAACCGGGCATCGTGAACGTCACCGGCCCGAACGACGTTCCGGAGGCTGGTCCGGACAGCAGCGAGTAGCTTGAGCCATTGGGCGACCAGCGGACTTTGAACTGGGCGCCGAAGCCGGTGGCGCCGGCACTGATCGTCACCGAATGGAAGGCGTAGGGCGCCGCTACGACGAGTCGCTGCCCAGGCTGGAGCAGCTTTGAGCAGGACCCCAGGCAGTCGGGTGCTTGGAGGTCGCTTGGGTCGGGCGTCGGGGCGGGGACGACCGCCACCGACTGACCGTTGGGGGAGGCGGCCGGCGCCGACCAGGACGTGGCGGCTAGGGCGCTGCCGGCGGACCCGAGGATCAGGGCGCCGGTGAGCAGGGGAACGCGGCGGCGCTTGACGGCGGAGAGCATCTGGACACCTTTCAGTTGATGTGTGAGGGATTCAGTGCACTATCCCGTGCACTGATCACTATTCGTTCGGGATGTCCACCTGGATCACCGTCGGTAATGGTGAGGGTGCGTTAGCCCGACGGGGGCCGAGCGCGCGCCACTGACCTGGACGCCAGGACGCGTCGGATCATGCCCTACCTGGCCGAAGGGCTGCGCATGAGCTTCCTCGCCGTCGTCCCGACGGCGAGTTGTGTCATCGAGGCAGCGGATTCACGGTCTCTCGCCCGAGCGATTCGCGCCTTCCCGGGCGGCCGAGCTCGCCCGCCAGCCAGTCCCCGAAGGCGCGGAAGATCGCCCCGTACTGCCGCCTGGACGGGTCCGCGAGTTAGCCCCGGTCCTCCCGCTCGACGTGGCCGCCCGCGAGAGAGCCAGCGTCAGCCGGTGGGGGGCCGGGAGCCGTGGGTGCGGCGCTTGGCCGCCAGCAGCGCCTGATCGGCTCGGGTGAGCACAGCGTCGGATGCCTCGCCCGGCCGCGCAGTCGCTGCCCCGGCACTGGCGCTGACCGAGGACTGACTGCTCGGATGTGCGGGCGACCGGATCCGGGCCAGCGCGTCCGTCATGCGTGTGGCCGCCCGCCGCGCTGCGTCGTGATCGGCCGCGGGCAGCACGACGAGGAATTCATCGCCCCCGTAGCGGGCGGCGAGATCGTACGCGCGCAGCTGCCGGCGAAGGCTCGCGCCGGCCTCGCGCAGAACCCGATCGCCCTCGAGATGCCCGAAGGTGTCGTTGATCTGCTTGAGGTTGTCGATGTCCAGCATCAGACACGACACCGGCGCGCCCGTCCGCGCAGAGCGGGCGAGCTCCTCCCCCAACCGCGAAAGCCCGGCCCGGCGACTCCTACAGCCGGTCAACTCGTCGCTCGCGGCTTGATCCCGCGCGCCCCGCAGCGCCAGCACCAGCGCGGCCACCTCGACCAGCACGGCCACGGCCGCGGGCGCCTCGCCATCCGGCTCGCCCGTCCTCCCAGCACGCACCATCAGTGCCTGGTGCCCACCCACCGCCGCCCGCCACTCGAGCTCGGCGCGCCGCTCGGCGGCACGCTGCCCGCGCTCGCCTTCGCCTGCCTCGTCCACCGCTGCGCTGTCCCGTGAGCTCGCGCGCTCATCGCCGATCACGACCATCACGCTCGCGCGGTCAAGTACAACCCGCAGCTCGCGTTCCAGCGCCGCGCGGACGTCATCTCCCTCCCCGACCTCAGTGGCCAGGGCGGTCAGCCGTCGGATCGACGATACGGCCCGCTCTGAGATCCCGGTTTCCCGCTTGTCGGCTTCCATTCCGCGCACTTTCAGGATAACGGGAATCACTGCCGATAGCTACCAAATCGCACGTCTCCTGCACAAGCGGATCGCCGCCCGCGGCGCCATGGATGCCGTGACCGGCGAACCGCCGTCGGTTCCCGAGCGGCTTCGTATGATTCCGCTTCCTCGGTCTCGGCCCCGCGAACGTCAAGCGTGCGCCGATCGCCCAGGCCGCGCCGAGGGCGCTGTCGATCGACCATCAACGTGAGCTGGTACGCGCCGCCGAGGACTCCAGGCCGCGGGACCGCGCGATCGTGACGCTGGTGCTCTACACCGCGCTCCGGCTCAACGAGCTCGTCTCGCTCGACGTCGACGACGTGTCGATCTCAGCGCGCAAGGGCCTGCTGGTGATCAGGTCCGGAAAGGGCGACCTTTACCGCGAGGTGCCGCTGAACTCGTCCAGCCGGCAGGCAGTCGCCGGCTGGCTCAGGGAGCGAGCCGCGGCCGACGGGGAGCGGGCGCTGTTCATCGGGCCTCAGGGCCGACGGCTGTCGGCCCGAGCAGTCGATCTGGTAGTGCGCAGCGTCGCGGCGCGAGCGGAACTGAAGCTCTCCGCGCACACGCTCCGGCACACCTGCGTGACGAACCTCGTCCGCTCAGGCAACGACCTCGTCTTGGTAGCGGAACCAACTCACCGGCCACCGTCGGCTCGAAACGACCCGACGCTACAGCGGGCCCGTCGGGCACCGGTTCGAGCACGGCAACACCGCGCCCCGAGGCAGGGCCGCCGTCGGCGTGGATGTTGATCGCGACCGCGGCGCCCGAGCGGTTGAGGATCGCCGCCCGCACGTTTGTGCACGGCCCGACGCCCGTGTTCGTATGGCGGGTCATCACCACCCGCGCACCCTGCCCGAGCAGATCGGTGGCCAGGTCGCTGGCGACGTTGAAGTTGAACTGCGCCTCGCTGTAGCCCGAGTCGGTCGCGGTCCCGGTCGTGTTGCACGCCTTCATCTCGCGGCCGTCCCAGATCAGATGATTGATGTAGGCCGGGTCTGTGAAGTTCTCGCCGTTGTGTCCCGGGTCGATGCCGACCGTGAGTCCGGCCAGCGGCAGCCGCACGGTCGCAGGCGGCGTCCGCTGCGTCGGGCTGTGAACGGTCGTCCTCGTCGCAGCGGTCGGCGTCGTCGAGACCGCCTGACCGGTCGGGGTCGCACCATCATCCGCGCGAAATCCAACGCTTAGTGTTTGTCGCCACTTGCTGTTCACGATGCCCGCCGCGAGAGATAGCCGGTCGGCAACTGTCAGCCCCCCGTCACCAACCGCCGCTGCCGGTCAACAAGCAGAGCGCTGCCTTCGGCCGAGAGCAGAAGCTTGGCGTCCTCGATTGGGAGTCGCCGAGGCTTCTGCGTGTTCGTTCGCGCTGGAGCTAGCGTTCGATCCGTTCGCCATCGCCCCTGCTTTCCGCGCGATGCAGGGAAGACGCTGTCGCGCTCGAGATCCCCGTGCCGGCAGCAGAGCAGGACTTCCCGCCTCGATCACCGTTTGCCGGCGGGAGGCGGCGCGGGCTCGGCCCGGCCGCCGCGAAGCCACCTCGCTGGGGCTCGACGGGGTGGTCGTCGGCGCGAGGGTCGGGACCTAGTCGGGCGCCCGCCCGCCGTTCATCCCAGCTGGCGCACCGAGCTGCGCACGGCGGTCGAGTTCGTGCTGGCGGCCAGCGGCCACTACCGGACGACCGAGCCGCTCCGCCACGCGCGGACGCTCGCCCGGAGCGCCCGCGCGCGGAGTCGCGTCGACTGACGAGTTAGGGGCCGTCGACGTTGGCCACCGACGGGCTGCCGTTGATCGACACCGATCCTGTGGGGATCGAGTCAGTCCACCGGGAGGCACGCGGGTCGAACGCGTCGACGTGGAGGCGGCCGTCGTTGGCCGGGTACGCCAGCTGGAACGTGTCATCGAACGTGAGCAGGCCCTCCGGGTTACCGGTCGGCTGGAGCGATCCGGGTCGCCGAGCGCGACACCGAGGTTGTAACCACCGATGCGCTGCTACCTGTGCTACACACAAATCGTCCTAGCGGACCTGCGGGTGTTGTGCGCCCTAAAGCAGGTCCGTTTTTTCGTTAACCATTGACCCGGAGCGGGTGGACGCCGCCTGGGCGGAAAAGGAGTTCAGCATGACCAGTCACATCCACAACAACGGCAGCCACAACAAGGACGGCCAGCTCTGGGCTCGTATGAACGCACAGCCTCGCCGGAATGCCGGCCAGCTGTGTGCCTTCGAGGTGCCGGACACGCCGGGAATCTATGCCCTCTATCACTGCGACAAGCCGGTGTACGTGGGCAAGGGCAACCGGCTGACCCGTAGGCTCGCCCAGCACCTGAGTCAGGGTTCCTGCATGACCAACTCAGCGCTGCGGCGGAACGTCGCCGAGCACCTGGGCATCTCACATCCGGCGCTGATCAAGAGCCGTCTGTACGAGCCGACAGAAGAGGAGCTCGCGCGGGTCCGCGGGTTCATCGAGGAGTGCCAGTTCGCCTGGGTGACGTGCAACAGCGCTGGTGAGGCGCTCATCTTGGAACGGGCGATCAAGTCGGAGTGGAGGCCGCCCCTGACGAAACTCTAGGCACCGAGCAGGTGGGGAGCGCTGGCCAAAGCGGTCAGCGCTCCCGCCGGCGACGGCGCCGATACGAACCAAGTCATTCAGAAGAAACGCTCTCTCGCTCCTCAAGCCAGACCTGGATCCGAGCGCTTGCGGTTCGGTCGCACCGTGTGCCTCCGTGCGTCCAGGGGGCGGCTTTCGAGCCGCTCGCCGAGCTGGCGCTCGACGGGCCGGCGAGCAGGAACTCGGCGCTGCGCGGCGAACCCACACACCGGATACTTCTCAATAGGCATCGACGGCGGCCCCCGATCCTCGGGGGTCGCAGTCGTTCTGGCGGCCACCGAGCGGGCGATCGACCCGCCACGCCAGGGAGCCAGCGACGACACCGCGGAACCCCTGCTGTCCGGTAACGATGGCGTATACGAGACCACACGTCCGCCGTCCGCCCGGCGTGCAGGGGGGTTCAGCGGCGGGCCGAATCAGGGCGCTTCAGCGGCGAGCTGAGCAGCGCATCGAGCGCCTGGAGCGACGGTTTGGGGCTACTGCTGATCGGGAGGCGCCAGCGGCTCGGAGAGCGCGCGACGCGTCCGCAGCAACGTCTTCAGATAGGCCTCATCTGGCCGGAAACCAGTGAGGGCCGGTCTGGGTGGGTCGGCTGCCCTCGATCACTTGACTCCCTATGGCTGGCGTCCTGACCAGTCGCCCGCCTAGGCGTTACGGGAACCCTAAACGGCTTGACGGGCGACCCGACGAGGGCCTCTGCAGCGTCCAGGTAGTTCTCGAACGCGTCTTTTCGGGACGAAGCCGCGTGTTGACGCGGGGCGCCGAGCAACCCGGCTCGCTGTCTGCTCTCGATCCACGTATTGAGCTGGGGTGTAGGCGGCGTCGAGGGGGCTATCGCAGCGCCGAACGCTTTCACCACCGGGCGCTGACGCCCCAGGCGAATCACGAGCCGTTGGTTCAAATGAGAGGCCGTCTCGCTCCTGCCCCGCAGATAATCCAATTGCTGGGAGTAGTGACCAGGATCGTTCGTATCCGACTCGTAGTAACGCTTCTCAGTCCGCTCGAGTGCCGCGATGTACATATTGATCCCCTGGGCGCAGTCGTCGAGCAAGATGCGTAGCTCGTCGAAGTCCTTTACCAGCCGGTCCTCCTCGAAGCGGCGGCGATTCTCCCGGCGCTGCCCTACCACGGTGATGAGAGGGACGGAGACCGCAGTCACAGCTCCAGCGATAACCGACACGAGCGCGATCGTGTTCGTCCCGGGCATCGCCAGGCGAATTGTCGCAGCGGCGGACGCCGCGAGCCCGGTCCAGCGCGCGGCGGGCCGGGGGACTGGACGGCTGTTCCCGCCGCAGCTCGATCGAGTGTCTGCGCGCGGCTACTCGAGCATCGCGATCACCGGCCCGGGGCTGCCGAGCAGCCCGGCCGCGTCTCAGTCGGCGCGCAACTCCTCGCGTTGCGAGAGCCGCAGGATCAGCACGTAGCCGCCGGCGGCGGTGGCGACCCACGACACGATGAGCGAGGTCGCGCGCAGCGGCGCGTGAGGCGACGCGGTGATCACCAGGGTGGCGAACTCGGCGACCAGCAGCGCGGCGAGCGCCACCACGACGACGGTCGCCGTCGGCGGCTTGAATGTGTGTGAGTACTCGTGCGCGAGCTCGCCGCGCAACGTCTCGACCGACGGCTGCGCGAGCAGCCCGCGCCTGATCACCAGCTGCGGCCGCATGCCCGGTACGCACAGCGAGGTGCGCTCGTGGGACCGTCGCGCAGCACGACGGTCGGGGACCTATGGGGTACACGTCACGAAATCAACGGGGGAGTCCAAGCGCGCAGGCGTTCCGCGAAGCGCCTCGTGGCGTTGACTTCGTCGATCGGTTCACGAAAAAGACCGGCGACGTCTCGGGGAACGTTGGCAAGAAGAAACTCAAGCCGTCTCAGCGGAAGACCGCTGAGGTAGAGTCGGCCAAGGACCTCCAGCGGGAGCTTCGCGACAGAGAGTCTCGGCTCTGATTGGCTCTGAAATTGGTAGTAGGCCGATACCCAACGGCGAGGATCCTGCAGCCACCGCGAATACAGCGCGTCAGTTGAATCGGCCATTGCCTCCAAGGCCAACGAGGCCTCCTCGGCGAATCGAGCCGCCTCCACGCCTCTTGCATACGCCTCGCCGTCGCGGTGCGCGGCAAGTGCGCCCTGCTGGCGCTCAAATGCGACGCGACACGCTGTCAGAGTGCGCGCAGCATCGTCAGCGGCGATTCCTCGAGCGAGCGCGAAACTTCTCCAGGTGTCGCGTGGCTCCTGACTGGTCGGTGCCGAGAGGTTCTCTGGCCGGATCCGACGTGGCCACACCGTCGTAACAAGTTCAAAGTCCCGTCGCGGAGGATCGTTGGCGATCCCGAGTGCGGCCATGGAGACAAGCTCCACGAAACCTGCTTCGGCAATGACTACCGCCGCCCCGGAAGGATCATGGCTGGCCGCAAGACCCAGCCCGATCACAGTCGAGATCTTTGCACCCCACCGCGTCGCCGTCTCGGCGGCGTGCGCGAGGTCTCTTAATTCGGGTGGGTATCGACTCATTACTATCCGGACTGCAACATCAAATCTGCCTATAGCGCGTTGCGCGATCAATGAGTTTCGCGCGGCGCGCTCATCTCGTGCCGGTCGGACCCCCAATCTCGAGGCTCCGCGCGGTCAGCAACAGCGCGAGCTGTGTCTGGGGTGTCGGCCACGTGCCGCGCCTTACGGCCGAGCCAGGGCTCGCGCCTCGTGATCTCCGTCCTCGACCGGCGGGACCCCGATCACGTTCCCAATACGCGTCGCCAAGCAGCTCCTCTTGACCGGCGAGGCGATTGATCGGCTCGACACCCCGTCGTGCGAGCGTGGGCCGAGTGCGGATTTGCGGGAGCGGCAGGCTATGAGTGCAAGAGGTGGCGGCTCAGGAAAGCCACCTGGTCGGCCACCGCGCGCTCGAACGCATCTCCGACGTAGATGTCGAAGTGGCCGCCGGGGTACGTGTGAACCTCGGCGTGCGGTGCGCGGGCGGCGGCGGCGCGCGCGAACGCCGCCGGGGTGATCGCATCCTCCTCGGCGATCGCGAACAGGATCGGGGCCGAGATCCGGGCCGTGTGGCGACCCGGCCGGTAGCTGCTCGCGCGCAGGGCGATGCGGGCGGCGGCCTCGTTGCGCCAGGTCGACCCCGGCGGGTCGATCGCGCGAAAGCCGGGCTCAGCGTCCGCCGTCGTCATCACGGCTAGTGATCCCGGCGGCCCGACACTCGCTACCATGTGCGGCGGCTGCCCGCGCAGTGCGCCGATCTGGTCGCGCAGGCCGGCGGCGGTCAAGCGCAGCGCCAACTCGATGCCGAGGCTGGGCAGGTTGCGCAGCCCGTCGGCGAAGGGCACCTGCGCGACGGCGGCGGCAATCTGGCGGTCCCGCGCGGCGGTCTCCATCACGTGCCCGCCGGAGAACGAGGTGCCCCAGAGGGCGACTCGTCCGGGGTCGATCTCAGCCCTCGAGCGAGCGAAGGCGACGGCCGCGGCCCAATCGGCGAGCTGGCGCTTGATGTCGAGCAGCTGGCGTGGCTCGCCGGAGCTGGCACCGAAGTGCCGGTAGTCGAACACTAAGGCAGCGAGCCCAGCCGCAGCGAAGCGCTCGGCATAGACGTCAAGCCGCTGCTCGCGGACACCCGTCCAACCATGTGCAAGCACCACCACGGGGAAAGGACCACCGCCGGCAGGCAAATAAAGCCAGGCGGCGCAGGTGTCCTCACCTGAGCTGAACCCGACGTCGAGGCGCTGCACCGGGCGATTGTAAGTGCGGCCACGCCCTCACGGCCGGTCGACCAGTCTGGGTCCAGTCTTCGCCTGATCGGGGCCGAGGGCGTCAGGCTCGATGCGCTGGACCCCTCGCCCACCATAGTGCGCTGGCGGCGCTCAGCTCGCGCGGGAGCCAACCGGCCAGTGGCGCTCGCGCAGCGCCTGCGGACGCTAGGACCGCCTCTGTGGGCGAGGGTGCGGCTGAGAGCTCTCGTGCGAGGACCCTCCTCAGACCACACGGCCACGCAGCGCTTCATCGCCGGCAGCGGCGTCGGCGCAGAAGCCCGCCAGCTCCGCCGCCGCTCCGGCTCGCGCGCGGACCGTGGCGGGCGCGACCAAGGCCGCCGTCCTGGCCGCGCTAAAGGACGGCAGCGCGATGACGGCCGGGGAGATCGCGGCCGCCACGGGACTCGGGCGCGCGACGGTCAGCACGACTCTCTCCAAGCTCGCGGCGTCCGGCGAGATCACCAAGGCCGCGCGCGGCTACCAGATTCCACAGGAGACCGATGCTCCTGGTGTGGATGGCGCCGGGGAGACCGGCATCCCGACGGATCCGGCTGTCGTGTAGAGGGGACATCGCGGTAGGGATCTCGCAGAGCAGGACTTCGAGACGCCTCAGCGCTGCCCGAGTGTCGCGGCCGAGACTCGAGCGTGCCGCTGAAGCGCCGCCGGTGGTGCTTGTGGTGCGGGCGCTCGTCGCGTCCGCGATCGTCGGAGTTCGCTTTGGCGTTGCGTAAGGGCTCGGTGATCAACAACTGTGGGACTCGAGTCATCCGCGTCGGCGAAAACGTTGGGTTTCGAGCTCCGGCTCCCCACAGTTATTGATTCGGAAGCCCTAAGGAACGTGTCACGTGTCACCAACCGCAACGAGCGGCCGAGAAAGTTGCGAGAATCGGCGGAGACTGAACAAACCATTGCGGCGCTCACGGCTTCGGCTGGGCTCACGCCGCCTCGGGAGCTCTAGCCCCGAGCGTGCAGTAGCGGCCGGTAATGACCGCGCCCCCGGCGGGCGGGGGCGCGGAAACGTCCGGCTGAGCAGGGATCCTTGGGCTTGCTGACGGTCCTTGATCCCGAGCTTGGAGGTTCACCTTGAAGGTGATGCGTGATGGACGTCCGGTAACCGTAGAAGTCACGTCGGACGGAGCGGGTTTGGTCTCGCACGCGGGCACGGCGGTGGTCGCGCAGGTCGCTGACAAGCTGGGGCTCACGCAGGCGTTGTCGTTGCGGCTGGCTGCGATCAAGCAGCGGCGTCGCGGGCATGACCCGGGCCGGGTGATCCGCGATCTCGCGGGTGATGTTGGCCGACGGCGGCGAGTGTGTGTCTGATCTCGGTGCGGTCCGTGAGCAGGAGGTGTTGTTCGGCGGGGTGGCGTCTGACTCGACGGCGTTTCGGATGGTCGACCGGATCGCGTCCACGCCAGGCATGTTGGACGCGGTCCGCCAGGCTCACGCCCGGGCCCGCGCCCGGTTCTGGGAGCTTGATGGTGCGCCTGCGCGGTTGACGCTCGATGTTGATGGGACGCTGATCACCGCGCATTCGGAGAAGGAGAAGGCGGCCGGGAACTACAAGGGCGGCTACGGGTTCATCCGTTGCAGGTCTACCTGGATGAGACGCGCGAGGCGCTCGGCGGTCTGCTGCGTCCCGGGAACGCCGGCTCGAACACCGCCGCCGATCATGTCGCGGTCCTGGACCGGGCGCTGGCGCAGATCCCGGCCGAGTACGTCGAGTCGCTGGAGATCTTGGTGCGCGCGGATTCCGCCGGCGCGACGCACGGTCTGGTCGACTACTGCCGCGAAGCGGACGTGCGCTTCTCGGTTGGCTATGAGCTGACCGAGCCGGTCCGTGCCGCGATCCTCGAGATCCCCGCGGATGCTTGGGTTCCGGCCTTGGATCAGGACGGCAGCAAGCGAGAGAACGGAGAAGTCGCGGAGATCACCAACAGCGTCGATCTGTCCGCCTGGGGTGAGGAGGACGAGCCCACCAGGCTGATCGTCCGGCGTGAGCGTCCGCACCCCGGCGCGCAACTCTCGTTCACCGACCACGAGAGGGCGTCACGCTTTCTGTGTAAGCGCTGTAGTGAGGTCGGGTGGCCGGGGGCATCGCAGCCCCCGGCTCCCTCGGATCCCGGCGTGACAGTCTCCCGTCACCGGGCTCTTCTCATCTGCCTTTCAGTACGAACGGACCCACTTCCACTGGGCGAACAGACCGGGCTCTCGTGCGAGTAGCCCGAGCCACCATCGCCTGAACCTGTTGTGAGCTCGCAGCCGCTTATACTTCTTCCCAGCCCAGCGTTTCATGTAGGTACTGACACGCTGGAGGAGAGGATAGACCGCCGACCGGTAATACCGGCCGTAGTAGTTCATCGTGCGCCGCGAGGCGCCAGGCGAAAGGAGATGCAGGACGACAAACATCTCATCCGTGCCGGCTGGAATGTCGGCCCCGGGCTGATGCAGCGGCCCGGAGAAGCTGGGGGCGGCCGAGGCGCGGGATCGCGCGCCGGAGGTCAAGCGCCCCGACAACGTGACGGCCGGGCGGCACTGCCAGACGCCCGCGTGCGTGCAAGCGAGACCGAAAGGTAAAGCGAAAGCGATCCGGTGGTAGAAGCCGCTCGACACTACAAACGGCCCGAAACCTGGCGGACAGGGGCCGTTCACAGCAACGACGCCGCCCTAATCAACGGCGGCGCGCTCCACGTCCGGCTAATGAGCCCGGGGGTGGTGGCCGACGGGATGCTGCGATTGCCCGGCGGAAGCGCTGTAGCGGTAGAGCCGGTTGCCGACCCGGTCAAACGGATCCTGGTGAACGCGGGAAGCGCCCCACGCGCGCCGGGCCGCTGGTGGCGGCCCGGCAAGGCGCGTTGTCCGCTGATGGGCGTGGGGTGTGGCGGAGTCCGCGTACTAGTCCGAGGGCGGGAAAGCCGTCCACATGGCGAAGGCGAACAGCAGGACCGCAGCATGAGAGGCCGTTCGGAGGTCGGGCGTGAATCGCCGGCGCCGCTGCCTGTCGTCGAGCGCGCAGGAGCGGGTACTGGGGTGGCAGACCAAGCTGCACCGCTGGGCAGCAGAGGGCGAGAACAAGCGCTTCGGCGATCTGTTCAACCTCCTGTGCGACCCCGCGACCCTCGTGGTCGCGTGGGAGCGGGTGAAGCAAAACCGGGGGTCTAAGACCGCCGGTGTCGATGGTGAGACGCGCAAACGGATCGAGCAGACAGGCGTGGAGAACGTGCTGAGCGAACTTACGGTCGCTCCGCGACGGCTCCTATGCCCCGCTGCCGGTACGCGAGCGCAAGATCCCCAAGCGCGGGTCCGGGAAGGTCAGAAGCCTAGGCATTCCCGCCCTGCGCGACAGGATCGTCCAGATGGCGGCCAAGCTCGTGCTCGAGCCGATCTTCGAGGCGGACTTCTGCCCGACCTCGTTTGGATTCAGGCCCGGACGCAGAGCGCAGGACGCGATCGAGGAAGCGCGGCGCTTCATCAACCCACCCGGCTGCTATGAGTGGGTGATAGAAGGCGACGTCGAGAACTGTTTCGGGGCGCTCCATCACGGACTCCTGATGGAACAGGTGCGCCGTCGGGTGACCGACAAGCGCGTCCTGGCGCTGATCCGACAGTTCTTGGCCGCCGGTGTCATGTCGGAACTCGGCACCGTGACCGCGACACCATCGGGCGCGCCGCAAGGGGCGATTCCTCCCCGTCCTTGCGAACGTTGCCCTCTCGGTACTCGACCGTCACTTCGAGGCGCTCTGGCGAGCATACGGCGCAGCACCGCGTCGTGTGCGACTACGAGCGAAGGGCATGCCACCTACCGGCTCGTCCGCTATGCGGACGACTTTCTGGTGATGGTGGCCGGCACCCGCGCTCAGGCCGAGGCGATCAAGAAGCAGACGACCGAGTTCATGGCAGAGCAGATGCGGTTGACGCTCTCGCCAGAGAAGACAGCCATCACCCACGTCGATGACGGGTTCGACTTCCTCGGCTGGCACGTCAAACGCGTGCCCAGGTCCGGACGAGCGCCCGTCGCGATCACGTTCCCCAGCGACCGCGCGCTCGGGGACATCAAACACCGCATCAAGACGCTGACCAAGAGCAACATGGTGAACCTCTCGCTCGACGAGCTGATCCGCGCGCTCAACCCCAAACTCAGGGGTTGGACCAACTACCACCGCCACGGTGCGGCGAAGCGCTGCTTCGGATACCTCAGCTACTACCTGTGGTGGCGAGTCATCCGCTGGCTTCGCAAGAAGTACCCGCACCTGACCTGGAAACAGATCAAGCGCCGGTACTGGGGACGCGACTGGACCAGCCCCGAAGGCAAAAGGCTTCACTGGCCCGCCGAGGTCCCGGTGACCCGCTATCGCGGACGCCGCAACCCCTCGCCGTGGGCGGCCCCCGGAACAGACCAGGCCACCACCCGGCCGGAGACCGCCGCTGCCTGACCAGCATCAACGATCGACCAGCGGATGTCCTGTGGAGAGC
>CAVUPS010000008.1:0-264429 GCA_963743475.1 uncultured Solirubrobacterales bacterium | reverse complement strand
GACGAGGACTATCGGTTAGGCCTCGATGCTTCTTCCTGGAGGAGCAGGAGCTGGCGCTCGACGCGCCCGTGCTCCCGAGCCGGGAGGATGCCCGGATAACGCGGCGGTCGGGTCGCCGCGCTTTTGGTGGTTGATGACCAAAAGCCGGGGGCGGATCTCGGCGAATGAATGGATGGGCCTCTGGTGGTTCAGGTGTCGAGTAGCGCGGGCACGTCGGCGATTGAGTCGACGATGCGGGTGGGTTGGATGCCGGATTTGCGCAGGCGGTCTTCGCGGTACTTGCCGGTGCGTACGAGGATCGCGTCGAGCCCGGCGCGGAGTGCTCCGCCGATGTCGGACTCGATGTCGTCGCCGATCATCGCCGCCGCGCTGGCATCGACATCGATGGAGGCGAGCACTTGCTCGAAGAACCCTTTGGCGGGTTTGCCGACCACGTACGCGTCGCGGTCGGCGGCAAACTCGATCGCGGCGACGAACGGGCCGACGTCGAGCGAGAGCCCGTCGGCGCGCATCCAGTAGCGGTTCTTCTGCAGCGCGATCAGCTCGGCGCCGTCCATCACCTGGCGGAAGGCGTGGTTGAGGACGTCGTAGCCGAACGCGGATCCGAGGTCCCCGATGATTACGGCGTCGGCGCGAGCGGTGGTCTCCTGGAGCTCTTTGAAGTCGCGTTTGACTTCCTCGTTCATGATCAGCGCGACGCGCTGGTGGCCGCGCTCGCGGCAGTGCCTGACGGCGAGCGCCGCCGGGGTGATGAGCTCGCGGTCATCTACCTCCAAACCAAGGCGGGCGAGCTTGTGGAGTGTGCGATCGCGTGAGTGCGCGGTCGTGTTGGTAACGAAGCGGAGCGGCAGCCCGCGCTGGCGCAGCCGGCGTACAGCCTCCGCGGCGCCGGCGATCGGCTCCTCCTCGACGTACAGCACGCCGTCGAGATCGATCAGCAGCGCGCGGACATCCTCGAGCATCGTTCGCACCATCGCAGATCGCCATCGGCCGTAGGCTCGAGCGACGAACGGCAGCTCCCGGACCGAGTCTTCCTAGGGCCGGGGCGTGTAGCGTGCCGGGTCGTGGCTGATGGTGCTGGCGGCAAGCTCGATCGGCGGGTGGTGCGGGCGGCTGAGGCCGCGCTCGCACAGGGGAGGTTCGTGACCGCGATCGACGTGCTGGTCGGTCTGGGGTGGTTGGAGCCGCGGCGGGTGGATGAGTGGCGCCAGGGGCGGATCGCGTATCTGGAGGCGGTCGTGATCGCGAGCCTGGGGAAGATCTCGACCGCGATGAAGGTACTTCGCCAGTGGGCTCAGGCGCGCGGCTTGAAGCCGAGCGAGACCGCGTATGTGGCGCGCACCCGGGATCGGCGTCCACTGCGGTTCTCCAAATCGGGCGATGCGGGGATCGAGCGGGCGTATCGCACGCACTGGGTCTCACCCGAGCTGTCCGAGCGCGGGCGAGAGCGGTTGGCCGAGCGCCAAAGCCGCCCGCCCGATCTGGTGGTCGTCTCGCCGGTCAAGCAGTGGACGTGCGCGGTGTGCGGCAGCGAGGACGCGGGTGGCTGATCATGCAGGACCCAGGACCGGTGTCCCTGGCCTGCGCGGACATGGATCACTTGGTGTTCGTGGCGTCTGGCGATGCCGCGCTGACCCGGCGCGCGAAGAACCACAGCCGCCTATCGGCGGTCGTGGTGCGTTTCAGTCGCGCGCGAAAGCGTACGAGCGCCAGGGGATCCTGGTCCAGGAGGACGCGCTCGAGCGGGCCGAGCAGGAGTGCCTGGCGGATGAGGAGTCGCGGGCGCGGCGCCGGGACCGGGACGCAGCACGACGCGCCCGCGCCGACCTCGCGCTTCAGGCGCGGATGGCGGTCGAGATCGGCAAGCTGTTCCCGGGCTGCCCGCCCGGGCGAGCCGAGGCGATCGCCACACACGCCGCGTAGCGCGGCAGCGGCCGGGTGGGACGCACCGCGGCCGCACGCGCGCTTGACCCGGACGCGCTCGAGCTGGCAGTCCCGGCATCGGTCCGCCACCAAGACACCGGATACGACCAGCTGCTGATATCGGGAGTTGACCGCGCCACCGCCCGCGACCGCCTGCGCGACCAGGTCAACGCGATCCTGGACCAGTGGCGCCACGGGTGAGCTCGAACCGGCACGCGCGCACCCAGACCGACTGCCGAGTCTCGCCGCACCCACGCCACGAACGCCGCTCACCGGTCCTCTCGCTAACGCCGTGCGCCACGCGGCAGCGTCCATCCAGTGGACACTCATCTACGCGCTGCCCGGGCACCAACACACCCAGATACGACAGACCCGAGGCCCGCGCCCGCTGCACCGGCGACAGCCCGGCCCGGCGTCCGCACGCTTCCGCTCCGACGTAAAGCAGCTCCCCAGCGTCAGTGCCCCCTCCTCGTCCCGAGCGGGAGCCACGTCGAGGATGAAGAGCACTCTCGGATTCGCAGACTGAGCGGCAGTCTGGCTGTCGGCGGCGAGCCCAGTGCTCCCCCATTCTTCAGGACCGGCCGCCCGCGCCGGAGGCTCGCGTCAGCGTTGGCGAACTCACAAGCGCCGACCGGCGAACTCCTCCTCCGTCCCTGGGTACCGATGGTGAAGGAGTCAGGGCCGGCTGTCAAACGTCAACCGCACGGCAGGCGCGCAGGGGACCGCCGAGAGTCGCTCCGTTTTCACGCTCGAGCGAAAGCGGCGCCATTCCCGGAGGTCAGCCAGCCGAGTGCCCAGCCTCGGTGCGCGGGCATTCCCGACCGCGCAGCTCCCCGAGGTTCAATCCCTACCTCGTCCGGACGCCGCGGCACAGTTCTCGTTGCGGCACGACCGATGGTCGCCACAACGTGGGGCACTGCTGTGGCCGTCACAGGTTTCGTTTGGCGCCCGTGCCGGATGATCGCACCGGGACAGCTGCCGCGCGGCTTTTCGCTTATTCGTCGCCCGGGGATCTCAAGGCGCGTGTACGGGCGGCGGATGTGGATCCATGGGTTATAGGCAGGACGGCGCACCGCTCGCGGCTCGCTTGGGTGTCGGCGTGCTCGCCGCCGGCCTGGTGCTGTTAACCACGCACAACTGGCTTCATGTGGCTTGGCCGCCCGTGCTGCCCGTCTCGTGGTGGGACTCGCTGTACAACGGGCTGGAGATCGGCGCCGTGGGCTTATGCGGCGCTCGGGCCTTGGCGCGGCGGCGAAACCGCGCCGCCTGGGCTGCGATCGCCGTCGGCTTGGCGCTGTACGCCGGCGGCGACATGTACTACACGCTGGCCTGGGGCGACGCAACGGTCGTGCCGAACCCGTCGACTGCCGATGCGCTGTATCTGAGCTTCTATCCGGCGGTCTATGTCGGAATCGGTCTGCTCCTGCGCGCGCGGGTTGGCCGGCTTCCTGCCGGGTTGTGGCTGGACGGCGTGATTGGAGGCCTGGCCGTGGCCGCGCTCGGCGCTGCGGTTGTCTTCGGCGAGGTGCTCTCCGCGACGCACGGCGCTGCTCTCACCGTGGCCACCAACCTGGCCTATCCGTTGGCCGATCTGGTGCTGCTCGGGCTCCTGGTCGGCATCATGGCGGTCACGGAGTTCAAGGTGCGTGGCGAATGGCTGCTGATTGCGATTGGGTTTCTCGTCTTCGCGGTCGCTGACTCGATCTACCTGATCCAGGCCGCGGACAACACCTACGCCTCCAATGGGCTGCTCGACGTCGCCTGGCCGGCCGCGATGGTGATCATCGCGGTCGCAGCGTGGCGACGTCCGGCCGGCAGGCCCAGGCCGCGCATCGAGGGCTGGGGTGTGTTCCTGGTGCCGTCGTTAGCGGGCGTGGTCTGCGTGGCGCTGGAGTTCTATGACCACTACCACCGTCTGTCGATGGTTGCCCACGTCCTGGCCACCGGCTGCCTGCTGCTGGTGATCGTACGCCTGGGCCTGAGCTTCGCCGAGAACCTGCGGATGCTGCAGGCCAGCCGACGGGAGGCCGTGACCGATGCCCTCACCGGGCTTGGCAACCGCCGCGCGCTCGCGCTCGAGCTCGACGCGCGGCTCAGCGAGGAGACCGTGCGGCCGTTCGTGCTCGCCTTCTATGACCTGGACGGCTTCAAGACCTACAACGACACGTTCGGCCATCAGGCCGGCGATCTGCTGCTCGCGCGGCTGGGAACCCGGGTGTGGGCGGAGCTGCAGCGGGCAGCCGTCTTTCGCCTCGGCGGGGACGAGTTCTGCGTTCTGGCAGACGAGCACCCTAACGGCGAGGCGGAGGTGCTCATCGCCGCGTCGGCCCTGACCGAGAGCGGCACCACGTTCGAAGTCGGCTGCTCCTATGGCATGGTCAGGGTGCCCAACGAGGCGGCCGATGCCGAGGCGGCGATGCTCCTGGCCGACACCCGCATGTACGAGCACAAGAGCGGGCGCCGACCGGACCCGGCCAGCGAAAGCCAGGAGGTACTCGCGCGCGCACTCCTCGAGCGCAATAGCGACTTGGGCCAGCACAACGACGACGTGGCCGAGCTCGTCGTGGACGTCTGCGATGAGCTCGGGCTGGATCGCAGCGAGACCGTGGCAGTGCGCCGAGCCGCGGAACTCCACGACGCCGGCAAGCTGGCCATCCCTGACGCCATACTCAACAAGCCCGGACCGCTGAATGACTAGGAATGGGAATTCATGCGCCAGCACACAATTGTCGGCGAGCGCATCGTCGCCTCGGCCACCTCGCTGCGCGACGTGGCCCCAATCATCCGCTCCTCGCACGAGCGATGGGACGGTCGCGGCTATCCGGACGGACTGGCCGACCAAGCGATCCCGCTCGGCGCCCGCATCATCGCCGTATGCGACGCCTACGACGCGATGACCACGACACGCCCCTACCGCCGGGCGATGAGCGAGATCGACGCGCTGGCGGAGCTCCGCTCTTGTGCGGGGCAGCAGTTCGATGCGTGCGTGGTCGCTGCCTTCGAACGCGTGATGGCCCGCGTGCGGACACGCGCACACGAGCGCATCGCCGCCTGACAGATCCAGCAACCGATGATCAACCCAGGCTTGGCTCGACGAGCTCCACGTCGGTGCCCTGCCCCAGTCCCAGGAGTGTGGGGCTGCGTTGATTGATTGCGTGCCCCAGCATGAAGCCCGAGCGCGGGCGCTGGGCGCCTTGAGCGGGTGGGCCTAGCTCAATGACGTATGACCGCGAGTCGAATCTCAAGCAGTCGCAGCGAGTTCCGATCTGAGTGATATGAACGCCCTTCCCGCCTGTACGCCGGATCGTTGGGTTTGCGTCGGTCGCAGCATGACGATCGACGCGCGCCGGGCTGGTGCCGAGGCTGCCGCCGAGGCGCAGCGCGACCGGCCAGCGAAGCTGCTGATCGTCTTCAGCTCGATCCACTACGACTGCGCGGATGTGCTTGCAGGGATCTGCTCGGTCACCTCTGATGACGTGCTTGTCGTTGGTGGCACGTCGATGGGTGAGATCGCCCACGGCGGCCCTGGGCTCGAGCAGATCGGTGTCGGATCGGCTGTCGTAGCGATAGCACTAGGTGGTCGGGGCTTTACGGTCAGCACCAGCGTCGTGCGTCAAGCGAGCGCCGACCGGCGGGGGTCAGGGGCTGCAGCTGCTTCGGCGATCGCTCGGATCGATGCCCCGTACAAGACTCTCTTGATGATCGTCGATGGGCTGACCCGAGAGCAGCATGAGCTTGTTCGTGGCGCGTACTCGGTGCTGGGAGCGTCGGTGCCGATGGTCGGCGGCTGCTCGGCCGACAACGTTGAGTACGTGCTGACCAATCAATTTCATGGCACCGGCGCAGGCGTCGAGCGGCTTGTCGACTCGATCGTGGCTGTCGGTCTTGGGTCCAATGCGCCGATTGGCATCGGCATCGCGCACGGTTGGGCCAAACAGGGCGACCCGATGATCGTCACAAGCAGCGACGGGGGCGAGGTGTTCTTAATCGACGACGAGCCCGCACTCGATGTCTACCTGCGCCGCATCGGCGCGGCCCGCTCACTGATCGATGACGGCGATGCATTTCGCGCGGCGGTCTTCGATCATCCGCTCGGCATGTCGCGTCGCAGTGGCGAGGACATTCGCGTCGTGCACAGCGCCGATCGCGAACGGGGGTCGCTACTGTGCCTCGCGGACGTCCCACAGGGCGCGCTGGTGTGGACGATGACGACACAAGCCGATGCGCTCGTGGCCGCGGCCGGCCGCTCGTGCGAGATGGCGGTCGATGGTCTCGGCGGTCAGCCACCTCTTGGAGTCGTGGTTTTTGACTGCGGCGCGCGCAAGCTCAAACTCGGCCAGGACAACATCAGCGCCGAGCAGGCAGCGATCGCGACCGCAGCTGCCGGTGCGCCATTCGGCGGCTTCTACACCTTCGGCGAAATTGCGAGGACCCGGGGCTCGCGCGGGATGCACCATCTGACCGTCGTGAGCGTGGCGCTGGCCTGATCGCATCCCGGCCCCGGGACGAGCCTATGTCCTACCACTGGTCCATCCATCAGCTGACTGAGTACCTCGTCAGCATCAGCAAACCCGAGGACCCCGGCGCTGCGGTCATGGTCGCGCTCGAGCGAGCCATCGAGGCGTTGGACGCCGAGCTGGGCGCAGTGATCATCGACCGCGAGGTCAGGGGAACTGTGGGGTTCGGCTGGCAAGGCATGCCCGAGGACTTCGTCGCCGCTGCGCGCAACCACGACGGCGTGGAGATCCCGGAGATCGGCACAGCGCACATCCTGCGCGCGCAGCTCAAAGACGCCCCGAGCCGCACCAGCCCGTCAGAGGACTGGCTGATCGTCGGGCGGCTCGGCGAAGAGTACGCCGCCGAGGAGGACCAGATGCTCCGAGGGATGGCAATCGTGTTAGGGCTAGTGCTGCACAACCTGCAGACGCTTCAGGCCGAACGCTCGCGACACCAGCTTGTCGAGACCCTGCTCGAAATCCAACGAGCGATCTCCGCTCACCGCCCGCTGACCGAACTGCTCGACGCCATCACGGCCGGCGCGTCGGCGCTACTCGGCGGGTGCCCGGTCGCGCTCCTGCTTGATGATCCACTGATCCCGGGTACGTTCACGCCCGCCTCGGTTCGCGACTGGCCCGACTTCGACCAGGCCACGACGGCTGCGGTCGCTCAGATGATCGCGATCAACCGAGCCGCGGAGAACCACCACAGCTCTCAAGAGCAACCGATGCTCGCCGAGCGGGTCATCGTCGGCGGCGAGACCGCCGGCTGCCTGGTAGCCCAGCCCGACCAGCGCGGCGCACGCCGTCGCGGGCAGGGCGAGATGCTCACCGCGTTCGCTCAACAGGTCAGCCTCGCCCTCACCGACGCGCGTGCACTCGACGCACTGCACGAGGCCCACCACGACGGGATCACCGGCCTACCGAACCGCCGCCTGTTCCTGGAACGGCTCGAGCAGACCCGGCGCGCCGCACTCGCATCCGGGCAGAGACCCACGGTCCTGTTCATCGACCTTGACAACTTCAAGGCCGTCAACGACACCCTCGGCCACCAAGCGGGCGACGAGCTGCTCGCGGAAGTCGCCCAGCGGATCACCGCGTGCATACGCACAGACGACACCGCCGCACGCCTCGGCGGCGATGAATTCTCGGTCCTCCTCGACCGCGGAGGGCTGGACGTCGGCAAGAGGCTGGCCGGGCGGATCATAAACAGCCTGAGGGAGACGGTCACCATCTCCGGCCGTGCGGTCCTCGTCAGCGCCAGCGTAGGAATCGCCTCCCTGACTCCCGCCCACCAGGACGCGGGCGCGCTGCTCAGCGACGCAGACGTCGCCATGTACTGCGCCAAGCGGTCAGGCCGAGGGCGATGGGTCGCCTTCGAGCCGCACATGCACGACGAGATCGTCAACCACCTCAACCCACCGGCCGACCCTCATCGCTCGCGCGACGATGGGACACCGACAGCACTGACCCTCGTCGGCAATGACCCGCGCGAAACCGACGTGACCCTCGAATTGGACGACGAAACGAGAGTCGGAGCAGACCTCGAGTGCGGTCCCCGGTTAGACGACGAGCAGCGATCCTCGCGTCCGGTGTGAACGGGACGCTGCTGCTCGACCACCGAGCGGGCGGCACTCGCTGAAACGCGATCCGTTGGCTGGCTCGGAATCACGGAGCTGGCTCCTGCCTGGGACGAGGAGCAGCGCTGTTGCGGCGGCCGCAGAGACCGCTGCATCCGCCCGGCGGAGCGGGAGACCGCACGTCGGCACGAGCCCTCCCGTGTCGCTCGCCGAGGTAGAGCAGGAGCGTTGCCCTGGCAGCTGCGTGCTTGCAGAACCCGGCCCCCGGCGCCGCCCGCAAGCGCTCGGGCTCGTCGGCGGTGCGCGAAGCATCAGCCGACTACCTGGACGCCGCGCCGCGCCGTTCCCCAACAGGAATCGTCACGAGCGCAGCGACCGGACAAGCGCTCTTCCACGAAGGCAGTCGCCGGCAGCCGACCGGCCCACGCTACTGCTATGGCGACCGAGCGCAACTTCGTGGCGGCCGAATGTTAGCTCTGTGGCCGACGGCCAGCAAACGAGCGGAGACGTGGAAGCAGAAGTCGGACCGATCGAGCGGCTGCTCATGCTCGGAACGAATCGCAGAAGCTGCCGTGGTGGTCGGCGCTCTTCTGCTCGGCCACGGACGCGACCAGGCGGACGAAGTCGACCGGACGATCGCATTCGGGTCTCGCGACCTCGACGCCCCGGTCGTCCCCTTGGCGAGGAGGGAGCGCCGGCTCACTGACCAGCGGACGGGCGCCTCGTCACGAGCACGTTCCCTCGCTCCGGGAAGGTAGGATCGATCGGAGGGCTGCGGGATGACCTATCTAGTCGGCGAGCCGGTCATGGTCGCTGCCAGAGCGCACACCGGGCACCATCGCACGCCCTCCTACGTCAAGGGCAGGACGGGGCGGATTGAGCGCGTGCACGCCAGCTTCCGGAACCCGGAGACGCGTGCGTACGGCGATGAGGGGCTTCCCGAGATGCCGTTGTACCTCGTGAGCTTCGCGCGGTCGGATTTGTGGCCCGATCCCTGTGCTGGCGGGAGCCACCGTGTCTACGTCGACGTCTTCGAGCACTGGCTGGAGGAGGCGAAATGAACGACCACGACCACGACCACACGCCGATCACCATCGGGGACGAATCCACGGCCGGCGTGCGCGCCCGGGCGCTCGAGGAACTGCTGGTCGAGAAGGGCGTGCTACGCCCGGAGGAGATCCGCGCCGGGATCGACTGGCTCGTCTCGCGCACACCTGCAGACGGAGCGCGGCTCGTCGCGCATGCGTGGGTCGACCCGGAGTTCAAGCAGCGGTTGCTAGCCGACGCCCGTGCGGCGGCGCTCGAGCTCGGCCTCGATCCCGGCCCGTCGCCGGTCGTCGTCGCGCTCGAGAACACCGAGACCGTGCACCACATCGTCGTATGCACGCTGTGCTCCTGCTATCCGCGGGCGCTGCTCGGTCCACCGCCCGCCTGGTACAAGAGCCTGCCGTACCGCTCGCGCGCGGTCTCGGACCCGCGCGGAGTGCTCGCGGAGTTCGGGTTGGACATCGGCGACGACGTCGAGCTGCGCGTGGTCGATTCGACCGCCGATATCCGCTATCTGGTGATCCCGCGTCGTCCGGCGGGGACCGATGAGCTGAGCGAGGACCAGCTCGCCGCGCTCGTCACGCGCGACTCGATGATCGGCGTCGCGCAGCCAGCCGCTCCCGCGCTCGCACGACGGCGCCTGACCCGCAGCGGGTGGCGCGCGCAACAGCCGTCGCGGCGATCGTCCGCCCCTGGGAGCATCGCAAGCAGGTCGTGTGGCTGCTTGTGTCCGACGGCGGCAGCGTTGACGCCGTGCCGGGGTGGCGGCGAGATTGCTCGTATCGGACGGGGCCGCTGACGGCTGATTCGCAATCCCCTCATTCGCCCCCGATCGTCGGTGATGGCGGTGGCAAGGTATGACCGCCGGGAACCGCGGCCGCGTGGCCGGACATTTATCGGTATGGACTCCCGCAGCGACCTCGAGCTCTGGAGGCTCGCCCGCGCCGACCCGGACGCGTTCGGCGTGCTGTTTGAGCGCCACGGGCGCGCCGTGTATGCGTTCTGCGCGCGAGGCACGGCCGACCTCGCGCTCGCCGAGGATCTCACGAGCATTGTCTTCCTCGAGGCTTGGCGCCGTCGGGAGCGCATCGAGATCACCGGTGAGAGCCTCCGTCCGTGGCTGTTGGGGATCGCCCACAACGCGGTGCGCAATGCGCACCGCTCGCGACGCCGCCACCGGGCCGCGCTCGCGCGCGTGCCGCCCGAGCCGCTTGAGGCGGCGGCGGACGATGTCGCCTCGCGGATCGACGCCGAGCGTGCGCTCGCGGATGCGCTGCAGGCGATCCGTACGTTGCCGGACCGCGAACGTGATGTCGTCGTCCTCGTTCTCTGGAGCGGGCTGTCCTATGAGGACGCCGCGCTCGCCCTCGGCGTGCCCGCCGGCACCGTGCGCTCGCGTCTTTCGAGGGCCCGTGCCCGCCTCAGCGCTTCGCTGGTCAACCCCTTCCCGTCGACTCCTGGAGCCCTCAAATGATCGACCCGACGTCCGTTCCCGTTCCTTGCGACGCCTGGGTCGCGGCGCGCCGCGATCACCTGCTCGCCGAGCTCAGGCGCACACCCGAGCGCCGCGGGCACCGCCGCCTGGTTGGCGGCATGGGTGCGCTCGCCGTCGCCGGGGCGGTGACCGCCGCTGGGCTGCTCATCGCCGGCGGCCCGGCCGCGTCGACCGCGTTCGCCGGCTGGCGCGCCGCGCCGACGGCGCCGGCGCGTGGCCAACTGCCGGCCGCCGAGGCTAGCTGCCCGGCCGGTGGGTCGAGCCCGGGCGGCAAGGTCGGCCCCCCGGGGGCGGTGCCGTCGGGCCCGCCGGCGCTCTCGGACGTGCGTGGCCCCTACTCGATGCTGCTCTACCTCGACGGCGACGGGGGCAGCACGCTGTGCATGAGCGGCGGCTCGTTCGTGCGCGTGCTGCCCACGCCGGCGCCGACCGCGCCCGCGCCGGCCGTCGACGGCCTGGTGATTGACCACCTCGCGAGTGGTGTCGTGACGTTCGTCGAGGGGCGCGTCGGCTCGGCGGTGACCGGTGCGGCGCTCACGCTCGAGGACGGCACGCGGGTGACGGTGACCGTCGGCGGCGGGCACTTCATCGCGTGGTGGCCGGGCAGCGAGGGCGTCGCGACGAGCACCGAGACCACGGCGTCCGGGAGCCAGAGCGGGCCGGCCGACGTCGCCACTGACGCCAGGCCCGATCCCTGTCGGTCCGGCACGGCGCCATGCAACCATGTGGTGCACGTGCTCGACGGTTCTGCGCTGCCGCCTCAGAAGGGCGGCTGATCCTCCACCAACGGCCGAGGCGCGAAGCGCGGCCAGAACCGTCTGTTCGCGCCTCGGTCGCGGCGGCGGGTGGCGATCAGCGACGTCAGCGTCGCTGGGCTAGGCTAGACGAGACGGCCTCGCTGCTCGCGGGACGCGGCGCCGACGCGCAGCGCGCCGAGCTCGACGCGAGCGGTCGGGTCGCGGTCGGGGAGTACGCGGCGGTGATCGCGAGCACTTCGGCGTCGTGCACCAGCGCTACAACAACGCCGGGATCGCCTTCTCGCGGTCGGTGCTCGAGACCGAGTACGCCGACGACGAGCGGCTGTCCGCGGTCAACCCGCGGGGCGTGATCCACGGCACCGAGGCCTCCCTGCCGCGGCTGGTCCCCTCCGGTGACGGACACCTGATCAACGCTCGCTGAACGGGTACATTGCGGGAGTTCGCAACCGCCGTAGGCGGGCACCGACACTGCCGCTCTCGGCGGCGACCAGTCGCGGGTCCCCCGCGGCCGGTTTAGGCGTAATCCGGGAGTGCCCGGAGGTTGGCGGGCGAGTGCTTTTGCGATTTGGGCACTGTTAGAGCGGAGCACCCCTTTGGCGACCAACCGCAAGCCCCGACCGGCCGCTCCTAGGTCGCCAAAGTACTCCTCGCGCGGAGAGAGGTTGGCACACGAAAGCGTTTGCGCGCCACTTGAGCACTCTGAGTATCCGAGCCGGGCTGACCTGAGATCGCGCCGATCGTATGCGGCCTAGAGACTCAGAGACGCAAGGCTGCTGGATCTTCGTGAAGGCGGGTCTACGGCACCGGTGTTCTGCGAGGCAGCAGACCCTGGGTCACCAAGGACGTCCTCCATGCTCTGCCCGGCAGCGCGGTTGTTGCACCCTCGGCCCCGTCAGACGTCTCGGTCGGCCGCCGCCTGCATCGCTTCGGCGATGACGGGCTTTTCGTGCGCGTCGGCACCGTGCGGATAGGCCAGGCGCTGCTCGGCGAGCACGACGAGCGTCGCGCCTGTGTCGGGATACTCGACGATGTCGGGGCGGTTGGTCGTGGAGACCACGATGTAGCGAACAGGCGCGTCGGAGTGGTTGACCAAGCTATGGGCACCTGCCTGGCCTCGCGGGAACGCGACCGCCGCGCCAGCCGACAGGAACTGCGTCCCGTCCGGACCGCGCAGCGAGAGGGTCCCGGCGAGGACGAGTAGTAGCTCTTCGTTGGCGTGGTGGACGTGCAACGGCGAGCCGACGGCGCCCGGGTCGAGTTCGTAGACATTGGCGGCGAGCTCTCGGGCCCCGGCCTGAGCGCCCACGGTAGCGACGTGGCGACCAGGGTATTTGGCCGCCTCCCAACTTGGCTGGTCGAAGTCAACGGGCATCGGACGACCGTAGCCGATCTCCGGGCCGCGGCTTTACACGGGAGCCTCCGTTCCGTTGCGACGCTCACGCGGCTCTCGTGCGACCGAACCGGCACTCCTTCTTCGTCGCCGCTCCGGGTCTGCCGAGCCGGCTGCTCCGTTTTCGTGGATGCGGAACTGGCTCACGGCAGACCGCTGTCTCCTGCTCTTGGGCGACATCCGAAGCGCGGCATGAGCGAATCCGTCTGTACTCGTGCTCCTGCGATGCCGTGATCAGCGCAGTCTCAGCATGTGCAGCCGTGGTTGCGGCGTAAGGACTGATCGTAGTGGAGTGGAAATGGTCAAGCTGATCTACGCGGCGATCGCCTCGCTCGACGTCGGAGCCATCAGAAGATCCCTACCGCCCTCGGGCCTTCTCCAGGTTCGACTGGTGTGGGCCGAACAGCCAGTCCGCAGCCGCTGGACGCTCGTCGACCGGTTCCTCGCCTCGTCGCAGCGTCGATGTAGGCACGATCGGCGGCGAGGCGGGCCGCGACCTCGAGACCCTCGGCAACGGCGCCGTGGCCGGGGACTACGACATCGACGTGCCAGGCGGCCTCTCCCAGCCGCTCGAGTGCCGTCTCGTAAGCGCCCAGCTGATCGTGTTGGCGAGGGTCGAAGAGCGGGATCAGGACATCGGAGCGCATTCGCCGGCGAGCAGGACGCCACGGTCCGCGACGAGGATCGCGGCGTGGCCGATGCCGTGCGCCTGATGCTCGATGATCTCGCCCGGCGCTGGTCCGCCGTCCGCGGGCAGCGCGGTGACGAGCCCGATCAGCTCGAGAGGGATGCCCGACGCTCGCTCCGCCGCCATCCCGTGCGCCCGCTCTCGGGCTTCACTGGCAGCGTGGGCGCCGGCGGGGGTGGCATAGCGCGGCACGTCGGAAAGCGCCGGACAACCGGCACAGGAGAAAGGAATGAAAGAGTCCTACGTTGAAGATCTAGGGAGCAGCCGACAAGGCTGCGATCCAGCTGGTGAAAGTCCAGCCATGCTAATCGTCCGTGTCGAGCATGTAGCAACGCCACATCCCGGTCTGGGTAACCGGCCGGGCGATGCGTGGTGTGAACGGCCTGGCCGCCCGGCGGGCAGTCTGCCGCTGCGGTGGGAGCAGCCTGGGGGTCTAGCAAGCGCGGGAGCCCGAAGGTGATCGAATGACTGCAGCCTCGAAATCGACGTCCCCACGGAAGCTGCCATGTGGGGGGATATTCGCGCGTCGAACCCGGCTAGATTGGGGTGAGACCGGTGTCCTCGGTGAAGGAGCGGACAGGTGCAGCCGAGGAGCGCGGCGGGGTAGGGGTCCGAGCACCCTCGCAACGATCGCAGAGATAATGTCGGGAAGGGCCATCTCGCAGCAGGGACTGGTGACAACCTGCAAAGACCCAGCCACCAAGGGTGAACCGGAGGCGCTGGGAGGGGATGGTCTGGCGCATGAGCCCGTACGAGCGACGACGAGGGGGTAACGCCCCTTCAGGCGGCTTTCGAGGCCGCCCCGGCGCGGGTAACGCCCGTTCCGGGCAAAGGGGCTCTGGGCACTCGGCGGCCACGAGGTGGGCCCGCACCCGGACACTGAGCCGGATCCTGCGGTGCCTGCGTCGCGGCGAAGGGGCGATGCAAACCCCACGATGGCGGGGCGAAGGGTGCGCCAGCACCGCAGTTTCGCGTCGCGGGGGGAAGGCTCGTCCTGACAAATACCGTGAGAGCCGAGGCCAGAACCGGACTCGGGAAATCCGACCGTCCGGGATCGTAGAGAGGCTTCAGGAAACGTGGCCAGTTGGGATGTTCTCCACGCGGCGCGCGCGCCTGATTTCTATCTCGACCGAATCACGGCGGCCCTGAGTCATGCGTCGGCTGCTCGCGAGGGCGGCGGCGAAGCGTTGACAGGGGTTGTGCAGGCTTGGCTATTGAGCCGCGAAATCAGAGTTCCGGGGTGCCGACGCTGTCCAACGAAGCGGAAGGCAATATCGCCGTCAGCGCTATCGCGAGCTGCCGGAGGACCCCGCGCGGTCGGAGAACCCTGGACTGCGGCACCGAGTCCTGGCGCTTCCGCCACGGACTCGCCCGCACCCAGAAGACCACCAACAAGTGACCGACCCCCGGACCCACGACGCGCCCGCGTCACGATCGCCACTACGGCTCGCCCTACGAGCTCGCCTTCGCGACGACCGTGACGCGGCATCCGTCCGACCCGTCCGGCGACATTCACAGCCTCAGTCAACAGACGCTAGGTGGAGCCATTTCAAGCGTCCGCACTGGGGCCACTGCAAGCGGCCGTTCCTATGCCGACCGCCGTGGTTGTGACCTCCGGACACGGCCTGGGGTGCCGCGCGCGCTGTGGCACCGAGGCTCGACCCCAGCGAGGGTCGAAGATCCGGCATGCTCCTCGCTGCGTCGTCCCTGCAATTGGCACGGCGAGATGCAGGAGTCGACCGGCGCGCGGGTTGCTTCCCCGCTTTCGCGCGGGCGCGGCTCCGTGAACGCGTGCCTACGCCGGAGCGCGTTTGCCGGCGCGAACCAGTTCAGTGCTCGAGCTCGATTGTCACGCCGCGGGCCAACCAGTGGACGCGGTCTCGGAATCGCGAGGTGGCGAACTCTTGTATCGCGGTGTCGCGTGACTCTCGGAAGTGTTTCCACCCCTCGAAGTGCAGCGGAACGATCGCCCGCGGGTTGAGCTCGCGGCACAGCTCGATCGCCTCATCGACGTTCAGCGTGTAGCGCAGCGGGCCCGATAGCCAGGGGAAGGTCACGCCGCCAAGGTTCAGCACCGCGATCGACACCTGCACTCGCCGCGCCACGTCGCGCACGCCGTCGAACAGGACGGTGTCGCCGGAGATCCAGAGCGTCCCGTGCGCCTGGCCTTCCCATTTGAGGCTGAAGCCAATGACTTGGCCGACGACCGGGCCTGAGCCCGGGGGCCCGTGGCGGCACGGTGTCGCCGTGATCTCGATCGGCGGGCGGCCATCGGCCTCGAGCACCGTGGTGCTCCATGGAGCGAGTCCCCGCGCGCCGCGGCCAAGGCGTCGCGCGCCGGCTTGCGTGGTCACAATCGTGCCCATCTGCGGCAGCAGTTCGCGGGCGGTTCGATCAAGGTTGTCCTGGTGGTGGTCATGACTGAGCAGCACGGCATCGATCGGGCCGAGCTCGGAGAACGTGACCGCTGGTCCGTGCAGCTTGCGCGACGCGGTCCCCCAGCCGAAGAAGTACCAGCCGCCGGGAGGATCGAAAGTCGGGTCGGTGATCAACCGCCACGGACCGATCTCGATCACGGCGGTCGGCCCGCCGACGTAGAGAATTCGCACCACACTCATGGCCACGGAATTACTCCGGCGGGCGACCACGTCCCTTCGCTACAACCGACCACACGCGCTGGCATCTGGCTTCCAACGCTACCGGGTCAACCGCCTTGAGCAGGGCAAGCCCCCGGCCGGAAGATGCGACCAGCGCTGGACACGCAAGTCCGTCTGAGCACCCGCGCCAACAACGGTGCTGTCCGCTTTCAGGGCCACGACCACGCACCTCCGGCGCGACGCCACGCGGTCTCGAGATGCGCGGTAATCGAGACGTAAGACTGGCCGTCACGTCCGCTCGGCGAACAACCGTGGGATGGGAGGTGCTCGCCGTTCCGCGAGCTACGGGGTGGCTGTGACACTGGGCCGGTCGCGTGGCGCGGCGGACGTCTCAACTCTACCCCCGCTCCTTCGCGCGCCGAACGCGGCGACTGATCGGCGATGGCATAGTTCGGCGGCCTTGACCGAGTGGACGACGACCGAGCACGCCGAGCGCTACCTCGCGCGCCAAGACACGATCCCGCACCGCACCGAGGGCGAGGCTGTCCTGCTCGCTCACATCCCGTGCTCCGCGCGGCGAATCCTCGACCTCGGCACCGGCGACGGGCGATTGATCGCGCTGCTGCGACTGGACCGACCCGACATCGAGGCGCTTGGACTCGATATCTCAAGGCCAATGCTCGCAGCAGCCCGGCAGCAACTCGCCGGTGAGGATCGAATCACGCTGCTTCACCACGACATGAGCAGCCAATTGCCCGACATTGGGCGTTTCGACGCGGCCGTCTCGTGCTTTGCGATCCACCACCTCGACGACCCGCGCAAGCGATCCTTGTACGGCGAGTGAGCTGCTAGAACCCGGCGGCGTGTTCGCGAACCTCGAGCACGTCGCCTCCCCGAGCGAGCGGCTGCACCGCCGCTTCTACCAGGCGATCGGCTACCCCGACGACTGGGAGGACCCCTCCAACAAGCTCGTGGGCGTCGAGACGCAGCTTCACTGGCTGCGCGAGCTCGGCTTCGAGGATGTCGACTGCTACTGGAAGTGGCTTGAGATGGCGCTGCTGATCGGCGTGAAACCGGCCGAGCAGTTATCCGTGCAGCGTGCAGGGTGACGTCGAACGGACCACCGGATCGGTCCCTCCTCTTTGGTCAGTCTGGGTTTCTTTGAGGCGGCAGTCCCGCCGGTCGACGCGGCACGTGCCTGCTTTGGCCGATAGCGGGACACGCGCTACTTGTCGGGTGTGCACGCCGGACCGCACGCCCGGACGAGAGTTCGTCGCTCCGGCTGTTCAGGCCGAGCCGCGGCGTGCGCCCTTGTGGCGGCGAGAGCGAGGCGGGCCATTGACCGCACCTCGATGCGATCAGACGGCGCTGGATCGTGGTGAGCGCGCTGATCTTGGTCAACAAGTGATGCGTGTAGGCGTCCGCGCAGCATTCCGGGAGCGGGGGGCGATGATGATCCGAGTCCCGTGCCTCGGAGACAGTGTCACGTTGCGTCGGGTCGGACGTTCAGCGTCCGCGCTGGCGGCTCTCAGGGTGCGAGTTCGCAGTACGCAGCGGAGCACCACGCGCATCTCCATCTCGGCGAACGCGGCTCCCAGACAGCGGCGTACGCCGCCTCCGAAGGGGATCCAACCGTACGTCGACGGCGGTTCGTCGAGGAAGCGTTCGGGTCGAAACGCAAGTGGCTCGGGATACAGGTCGGGTCGGGTGTGGGTCAGCCAGATCGCCGGGGTGACGTCCGTGCCCGGGGGGAGCACGAACCCATCCGCGCGAAGCTCCGAGGCGATCCTTCGGCCCGCGAGCGGCACGACCGGACGGATTCGTAAGGATTCTGAGATCACCGCTCGCAGGTATTCATCGCCGTCGTCTTCGTCGAGCTCCGTGATGAGGTGCGCCAGCGCGGCGGGGTTTCGCAGCAGCAGGTCGAAGGTCCACGCCAGCGCCGTGGCGGTCGTCTCGTGGCCGGCGACCAGCAGCGTCATCAGCTGATCGCGCAGCTCGCGATCGTCCATCGCGCTGCCATCCTCAAACCGCGCCAGGATCAGCAGCGACAGGACGTCCGGGCGGTCAGACACCGCGCGGTCGCGCCGCCGCTCAGCGATCTCGGCAAACAGCTCGGTATCGATCTCGTCGGTCAACGCGCGCAGCGCCGGGACCGGGCCCGCGTCCCGGATGCGCCGCGCCAGCATCCGGACCTGCATGCTCATCGACGTTGCGTCGAGCAGCTGTGGCACAAGCCGGCGCAGACGCGCCAGCCGCTGCGCATCGGAGACGCCGAAGACCGCTTTGAGGATCACCTCGAGCGTCGCTCGCTGCATGTGGGGATGCACGGCGAACGGTCGACCCACCGGGCAGCGCGCGAGCTCGCGTTCGGCGACCTCGGCCACGAGGTCCTCATAGGCACGGATTCGCTCGCCGTGGAACGCCGGCAGCATCAACCGCCGTCGCTGAAGGTGCTCCGCGCCCTCCTGGAGCAGGATCGAGCGATCTCCGACCAGGGGACGCAGCGCGAACGTACGCCCCGGCGGCAGTCCATTCTCACGCTCGGAGTACAAGGCGCGGACCGCAGCCGGATCGCTGACCATCACCAGCGGCGTCCGCATTCCGACGAACCGCACGCTAAACACGTCACCAAAGCGCCGCCGGCAGGACTCCAGGAACGCGATCGGGCGCATCAGCCACCTCGCGGTCTGGAGCACCGGCACCTCGCCCGGCCCCTCAGGTAACGCCGTCACTGACAACGAATCGGTCATCGGCCGACCCGAACAGTAGTCCACGCCAAACGCCCACGCAGCTCGCCGACCCCATCCACCTACGCGCGTCGGCGAGACGAACGGTGCCACAGCCTATCTGCACCCGCCCGGACTCCGACGAAGACAGAACTCCCATCCGGGTCGAGCTCGGTGGCGCAACCGGCGCGGCGCCCCCGCCCGTCAGAAGCCACAACCACGGCGGTCGGCATGTCCAGACGCCCGACCGCTGCTCGCCCTATGGCGTTGCGAAAGCTTGGGGCGACCGAGAACTCACCGCCGGTCCGGACGACAGGCGGCGCTGTCATCGTCGGCACCGAGAATGCCGCTCGCCCGCGAGGATCCGGAAGTCGGCCCATCGGAGGCGGTCAAGCTCGCTCGTGCACTGTTCCGGCCCTCTGGCGGGCCCTGTCCCGAGGCGGATGGTCCGCATCGGCGTCGGCCGCGCAACGATCGAGCCCCACGATCCCCCTGCGACCCGACCGCCGCGGGCATACGGACTACACCCACTGCCGGCGCCGCGAAGTGCTTGCTAGTCGCGACCCGACCTCCGCTAACAGGGTCAGACCGAGTCGTCGCCATTGCAGAAGCCCGCGGTGCGGCCCGCTGATTTCGAAAGCGCTCGTCAGCGCGAAGTCCGTCGGACGGGTCAGATCGGGGGATCGCGGAAGCCGCGATCCCGGACGTCGTTCGCGTCGACGACGGTGGTGACGTTCTTCTTATCCCCGCCGGGTTATCCCGGTGACCTCCCATGCCCGGCCAAGGGCGCTGCCATAAAAAGCCACAATGACGAGGACCAAAGCACGTTGCAGCGCGGCACTCTGGGTGTTCGCCAGGAGCGCTACGGCAAGGCCGAGCTGCACTGAGTAGCCCACAACCGAAATCGACGCGAAGGCGAGATTCAGCCTTCTGTTTCGAGAGCTGCGGGAGAAATTTCCAGCCCGCTTTGCCCTCGGTATCAGCCGTCTGGTCGCCAGCAGGCCGACGGATGCCATGGCGATGCTTGATAGCCCGAAGACGACTGAGCCACCGGTCAAGGCCACGATCGAGACGAAGAAGATGTCTACCAGGACAACAAACGCGCTCCCGGCCAACACAGTTCGCAACTCCCGAGTTGTGGGGTTCTCGTCATCGCCGTTGACGACCGATACGGCGACGACCAGCAACCCCAAGAGGGCAGCGGACGCGCCGGTGCTTGCGGTGAAGAAGCTCTCATAGTGGCCCACCACAACACCACCCTACGGGTACCGGCGGCTATCGTCGCGAGGGCGTGTCACAGCCAGCTCGCGACTCGCGCGACCGTAGAAGTTCCGGCGAGGCCGACTTCCGCAACCACCCACATCCGGCAACTCTCGGTCGCTCCGGTTCGCGTTGGTCAGGCTCCTCCTCCCGGCCGGATCCAGCAGCGTCACGGTTTGCGCGCGGAAAGCGAGCCAGCCGCCGGGGAGCGCTTTCGTCATCAGGGCACCGCAGATCCGCACGAGCGCCTCGGCGACCAAACGCGGGCGCGAGCCCGCCGCCTGCTTGCTCATCGCCGGCTAGCACCGCGTCCTCGCGGAGCTGCGATTGATCGCCAACGCGATCACGGATGCGTGGATGACGCAAGGGCGAAAGCAATCGCTCGGCCACGGTCGCGCGCGATTGGCTCGGATCGCGAACCCGGGCCACTGATCGCGCGGTCTCCGTTGCAGGCCACGCACCGGCGGTTTGCGCGCAGTCTAGGGGTGCGAACCTTTAGCTTCCCAGCGGTGAGCCAGGGCAGCGACGCAATGAGCGACGTTTACGCGAAGTTGGAATGGGCGGAGAAGCATCTTGCAGAAATCATGAGCTTGGCGCGAGAGTATCTCCGCCCCGGAGGCGGCGATGACCGTCCACTCGGGATCGAGTTCGACCCTCGCCGGCCCCCCATCGTCGTGGCGAGGTTCATCGCCGAGAAGCCGTTGCCCATCGAAATCAGCTTGCACGCGGGTGACCTCGTCCACAACACCCGCACTGCGCTGGAACACGTTCTCGCCCGCCTGAAGGACCATTTCGGATGTGCTTGCGGCTCAACCCCCCAGCCCGGTCAACGATGTGCTTGCGGTCAGCGGTCAACGATGTGCTTGCGGTCAGCGGTCAACGATGTGCTTGCGGTCAGCGGTCAACGATGTGCTCGCGGTCAGCGGTCAACGATGTGCTTGCGGCTGTGAGTTAGGCAGCCTATGCAGGGTCAAGCGAAACCACACCCTCTTCGTCCTCTGCACGTCCCCTCGACACGCTCGCGGGTCTCCCCTTGGGTCCTGGCGCCTTCCCGGGCGGAGTCGCCGTCCCCGTTGCCGAAGTGCCGGTGATGTAGGCGAGGTCGGCGTTGAAGCCGGTCGGCCCCGACCCACCGTCACCCAGATGCGAGGCAAACTTAGCCTGTGCAAAGTTAGCTTCGCACGTGCAAGGTAGCCTTTGCAGGCGTGGATGTGTCCCGACCGTATGCCGCCGTCGCGCCCGGAGTCGAGGGCGAGGCACTTATGGTGCTCGCCGGCACGACCGAGCCGCTGACCGGCCGCCAGATTGCCCGCCTGGCCAAGCGGGGCAGTTCACCCGCGGTTTCGGCGGCGCTCGACCGCCTGGTCGAGCAGGGCCTAGTGCTGCGCCAGCGAGCCGGGAGTGCGTACCTGCACGAGCTAAACCGCGACCATGTGGCCGCGCCCGCGGTCCTGTTGCTGGCGAACCTGCGGGCCGAGCTCGTCGACCGGCTGCACCGCACGTTCGCAGTACGTCCTCGACCTCTTCACGCCTCGATGTTCGGCTCGGCCGCCGGCGGCGACGGCGACACCCATTCCGACATCGACCTGCTCGTGGTGCGGCGTGCGAACGTGCGCGAGACGGAGCCCGCATGGCGTCGCCGGCTCGACCAGCTACCTGAGAGCGTGTACGCGTGGACGGGCAATCACGCGACGATCGTCGAGCTCGGCGAGGGGGAGCTGGGTTCGCTGCGACGCAGGCGCTCGCGCGTACTGGCCGAGTTGCGCGCCGACGCCATCGACCTGTACGGGGTCCCCGTGCGAACGCTGCTCAGGGAGCTCCGGTGAGCGCACGCCGCGGCCGCGTGCAGACCTGCGACGAGGGTGATGCCCGGGCTCGGCTGCGCGATGCCCGCGCCCAGCTCGACCTGGCCGAGGTATCCGGCACCGCGACGCCGGAGGAGCGCAAGGCCGCCGCGTCGTGCGCGGTCTTGGCTGGTATCGCCGCCGCTGACGCGGCCTGCTGTCGGGCCCTCGGGGAGCGCTCACGCTCACAGGACCATCGCGACGCGGTGCTACTCGTGCGCCGGGTGAGCCCCGGCGGTCCGGACGCGGCGAGGGCGCTGGAACGACTGCTCGCGGTCAAGGACGTGGCACAGTACGGGCTCGGCGACATGTCCCGGCAGCGGCTGACACCGGGACACAAGGGGAGGTAAGTCACCGTTCAGCCGACGGCGAGCACGGGCTCCGAACTAACGGGTGACCACAGATTCAGCGAACCCGACGAGCGCTGTGGCGTTCCGCAGCGCGCTGGGCGAGCTCGTCGATGCCGAGCAGCATGAACACGAGCCGTCCATCGCAGATGTCTCGCGCCGGCTCGATGGCCGCGAGCGCCGCCGCCAGCGCCTCGCCGGCGGGCAGCGACTCCTTTTCCTCGTCGACCGCCAGCCCGTACGCGAGCTCGCCCAGGGCTCGCCGCACGCGCAGCAGGGCTCTTGTCCTGCCTCCTCCGGGCTCTCGTTCGGGCCGGAACCCGCCAGCTCGCTCCACGGAACGCCCGCGGCCAGTGCCTTGAGCATGCCTGCACCTTGCTCGCGGCGGAGCACCGCGACGGCCTCCCGGACAGCTTCGGAGCCCAGCGCGTCGAGGTCGACCGGCTCGTCTGGGCTGCCCTGAGCGGAAGCCGCCGCCGCGCGTCGGTCGTGGAGCAGGACGGCCGACGCGGCCGTCCGGGCGATGGCGAGCGGTTCATGCAGCTGGCGCTCGCGCTCTCGCCGGCGATGCAGCAGCTGCTCATCACCACCTGCCGGGCGCGCTACCTGACCCAGCAGCAGCTCACGGACTTTTTTTCGACGCGGAAGGACGGGACGAGCCGGACCCCGGGCTGCGCGGCCAAGGAGGCCAAGCGGGCGCTGGTGAAGCTCATCCACGACCATCTTCTCTACCGATTCTTCCCGCCGGAGGAATGGTCGTCGCTGAGCGGCGCGTCGGCCCATTACGGCCGTCAGGCCCTGAACTTCCCGGGGAAGGCGGCGGTGCCCTACGTGTCCGAGCGCGAGGGTGTCAAGTTGTGGCCGGGGCACTACATCGAGCTCGGCGCCAAGCAGGTCTCGGCCGAGCGGATGGTGCACGACTTCCTCGCCAACCAGACGATGGTCGAGCTGGCTCGCGCCTTGCGCGGCCGCGGAGGCCTCGTGGACGTGCCGGGCTCGCTGCAAGAGGCGTACGGCACCGACCTGCTCGCGGTCTCGCTCGCCGTGCAGTCCTGCCGCGGCCCGCGGAGCATAGCGATGGGGTTCCGCTCGCCGCTCGACAGGGAGTAAGAATGGTCATCCCACTCTGGTAGGATAATCGGTGTGGCGAGGACGAAACGCTCCGTGACCCTGGACGAGCAGTTGGTGGCCGAGGCGCTCGGCTACGTAGGCGAGCGCGGCCTGTCACGCCTGCTCAACGAGGGGCTGCGGCGGCAGGTTCTCGTCGAGCGCGGGCGCCGACTGGTGGCCGAGTTCGAGGCCGAGCACGGGCCGATACCGGACGAGGCGCTGGCGGCCGTGGACGTGCAGTGGCACGAGTGAGCTTCGACGCGGGCGTTCTCATCGCGCTCGACCGGGGCGACACGATGGCCTGGGCTTGGTTTCGCCGCGCGGTCGAGCGGGGTGAGCCGCCGCTCATCAGTGCGGCGGCGGTGGCGGAGAGCTGGCGGGACGGGAGAACGCAGGCGCGGTTAGCGCGCGTTCTGCGCTCTTGCGACATCGAGGACGTGACCGACGAGCTCGCGCGCCGCGCCGGCGAAGCGCTCGGCGCGGTGCCCGGCTCCGGGACCGTCGACGCGCTCATCGCAGCGTCGTCCTCGCGCGCCGGCGCGGTACTCCTCACCGGGGACCCGTCCGACATGCGCCGGCTCGCAGACCAGCACTTCCGCGCGCTGCGCGTGGTCGCGCTCAACGGCCGCTGAGGCGGCCGAGCATTGCCCGCCGCGCTTTGGGGCGCGGAAGGCAGGGGACTACCGGCAGGCGATGGTGCGGGTGCGGCGCCCTACAGCCCGGAGCACTTACCCTGCGTCGCGCACGAGATGAGGTTGGTGGCAGCCTGAGAGATATTCCCGCCCAGGGCCTTGAAGCCGACGAAGACGAGAATGATGAGCGCCACGGCGATGGCGATGTACTCCAGCGCGCTTTGTCCACTCTCACGGCGGGCGCCGGTCGCAAGGGCGGCCAGTGCCTTCAGCGTGATGTGATTGAGCTTGGTCATAGGTTGACTATCGCCCCGCTTTCGCTGGCCGGCGCGGTTTTCGCTTCCGCCGGCAGCGTGAGAGCTCGCCGGCGCGAAGCCGGGCGCGTCGCGTCAGCCGCGTGCCTACACGCCGGCCTGGCGGAGCGCGCACAGGTCAAAGCGCTCGGCGCCGGCGAACTCGGACCGCAGGAAGAACGCGTAGCGGAGCAGATGCCCGAACGTGAACTGCGGCAGCTCGACATCCACGGCGTCGCGGAACAGGGCGTACGCCGCCTCCCGGTCGCCGGGGTCATCCGAGCGCGACCGTCCGCTGACCGCACGCAGGAACCGGCACGCGCGCTCGGGCGCGGCGTCGTGCACCCATGAGCCGGGCTGCGCGGCCGTGGCGCCGGCCGGCCGGCCGAGCTCCACCACGTCGAACCAGTCGCACAGCAGGCCGTAGAGCTCGACGGCATCGAGCTCCCGCAGGTTAATCAGCGGGTCACGCGCCCGGGCCAACTCGATGCCGTCGAGGGTCAGGCCGTGCTCGGCCAACAGTGCCACCATCTGCTCGCGCCTGGTGTTGTCCGGGCGCGGCGCGACGACGCGGCCCTCGGCGACGTGCAGCGAGCGGCGCAGATGCGGCTGCGAATACGCCTCAAGCAGGCCGAGCGCGCTGGCGGCCCGCTCGGCGTAGGGGGCGAGCACGTCCCCCGGCCGGCGACGGCGCGTCGAGGGCTACGTCGGCGAGAAGCCGGCCGCTGGCCGCGTCGGTGACGAGCAGGCCGGTCCGCTCGGGCCATGTCTTGACCTCGCAAGCGCATTCGACGCGCACGGGCCCATCGGGAGACGGGGAGTGTGGGTGCTCATACTCGTTATCTATGGCAGCGCGCGCGGCCGCGTCGCTGCCGTGTCAGCCCGTCGGCTGTCCGGGGATGAGCGAGCTTGACACCGCGTCCACCTCGGCCCGGACCGCGCCGGCGTCCTTGCCGTCGGCCTGTACATACACCATCTGGCCGTAAGCGAGGCGAACGTATGTGATGAGCACGCGCCCGCCGGTGTCCGCGGTCAGGCGCACGCCGTGCGCCGTCGTGGTGACGGACACATGCGGCCCCGCCCAGCTCTGCGCGTACTCGGTGAGCGTCTCGGCGCCGTGCACGGGCTCTGAGACCACACAGCGGGTGATGTATGTGCAGGGCGATCGCGAAAGCGCTCTGGATCCGCGCGAACGGATCCCCGGAAGCGGGGGCCGCGCCGCACCTGCGCTGGCGTCCGCGATCGTCTCGGCGATCAGCGCCTCGTCACCGGAGGGGTTGGGCAGCCCGTCAACGTACTCGGCCCGCCGCTGTGGTTCAACCGACGATTGCTTGTTCGAGCTGTCGCTCACTTGTGCTTGATCTTCTCGTAGATGTTGAGGTAGTCCTGGCCGGGGCGCGCCCACGAGCGATCAGACCGCATGCCGTTGAGCATCAGGTCGCGGAAATCTTGCGGGGAGCCGTTCCACAGTCCGATCGCACGCGCCAGTGCTGACTCGAGCGCGTGGTGGTCGACGTGATCAAAGACATATCCGGTGCGCCGCTCGGGCGGATCGCAGGAGTGGTCGCGGTCGGCGACCGTGTCCGCCAGCCCGCCGACCGCCCGCACGATCGGGACGGTGCCGTACCTCAGTGCGATCTGCTGCGCCAGCCCGCACGGCTCGAACATGCTGGGCATCACCAGCATGTCTGACCCGGCGTATACGAGGTGCGCGAGCTCGGGGCTGAACCGGAGCTCGAGGTGGACATCGGGAAGATCGTTGAGGTGATGCTTGAGATGCCAGAAGTGGCCGCTGATCTCCGGGTCCGGGCTCGACCCCAGCAGCACGAACTGAGCGCCATGGGCCAGCGCGTAGAAGATCGCGTGGTGGATCAGGTGCACGCCCTTCTGGCCATCGAGCCGGCCGACGCACGCGACGATCGGCTTGTACTCATCACACAGCATGAAGCGCTCGCGCAGGGCGCGCTTGTTGACATACTTCGCATCGATCGAGTCCGAGCCATAGCGCTGCGGGATCCAAGGGTCGATCTCCGGGTTCCACGTGTCGTAATCAACGCCGTTCAACACGCCCCCGAACTTGTTGCCGTGAACGTGGAGGGTGTGCCCAAGGCCGCATCCCTGATCGGAGTTGCACACCTCCCAGGCGTGCCCGGACGAGACGGTCGTCACGAAGTTCGAATACACGATCCCGCCCTTCATCAGATTCAGCGCCGCCGGGTTGGCGTTGTCCCGCAATCGCTCGTAGTCGAAGTAGCGACCGGGGTTACACAGGCCGGTCGCCCACAGCACCGCGTCGTCCGTGACGCCCTGATGGCTGAAGTTATGCACCGTGAAACAGACCCGCTGAGTTTCGAGCCCGACGTGCTGGTAGAGCTCGTAAAGCAGAACGGGGACGAGCGCCGTCTGCCAATCATGGCAGTGGATGATCTCCGGGCGCTTACCGGACTTCAGCATGAACTCGAGCGCCGCCTTACTAAAGAACGCGAACCGGCCGACATCATCATCCGACCCGTACAGATGACCGCGGTCAAAGAACCTGTCGGCCGAGTGCGGCTCGATGAAGAAGCACTTGCGGCCCTCGACGAACCCGAAAAACACCGTGCAATGGATCGCGCCGCTAAACCACGGCACCCACAGATCCTCATACGCCACCGTCAAGCCGTGAATCCGGTCATAGCGCAGACAGTCGTACTTCGGCAGCACGATCTCGACGGCGTTTCCGCGCAGCTCAAGCTCGCGACTGAGCCCTGACACCACCTCGCCCAGTCCCCCGGCCTGGGCAACCGGGGCGCACTCGCTGGCGATCATCATCACGAACACGGCCGACCTTCCCGGCGACAACGGCGCCCGGCTCGGCCCACTAGCTTCACTGGCCCGGGGGCTTGGGAGGGCCATGAATGCGGGGCTGTTTGTCCGCTCACGGTCGCGTCCTGAGGCTGTTTGCCCTCAGGGCTGCGCAGCCGTCAGTTGTCCTGGTCGTCTGTCGTGGTGGCGCGGGGTTGGCGCTGCCTACTTCGTGCTGTCGCCACGTGATGCCTCTTTGATCTCGCCGTCCTTCGCGAGCTGGTTCAGGCGGGTTGAGACAACTTGGCGATTGAGCCTCAGGCGCTGCGCCAAGCGAGATCACCAGCGGTGCTCCCCGGATGCTGGGCGAGGAAGTGGGCGGGTGCGAGATCGTTGCCGTGGCTGACGACTTCCCGGCGAAGGACGCAATGAAGGCGTCGCAAGCGATCAGCTCGCAAGAGCCCCTGTGCGCAGCGGACAGGTACGCGACTCGTTGGGCGTCCCCGAGCGTCTCGCACTTTACCCGCTCCGACTGGTCGGGCAGCTCGATCTCCCACTCACCGTGCGGGTTGAGGTCCACTCGCACAGCCCGCAGCACTGTCGACGCGCTAGCTCCCAACTTCCCGGCAACCTCAGGAGACATCGCCGCGCACCTCCCGCAGAGCGGACCGGCTCGGTATCGCCGCCGATGTCCGAAGGCGGTAGCCGATTGTCGTGTGCCGGTCGCGGCTCTCGCAGGGAACACGGTCGATCTCGTAGCCGTCAAGCTGAAGCTCGTATATGGCCTGGGCGGGCGCCCGGACTCCGTGCTCGCGTAGCGCCGCCATCGTCAGAGCTCCGCTGTCATCAGCGCGCAGAAGGGTGAGGACTCGCGCCGCATCGTGTCCCTCGACGCTTCGCCGGTCGGTCAACTCGTTGGTCGTGGAGGTGGCTCGGTTGCTCATCGGCAGATCTCGCTAGCCGTGCGATTGCGCGCGCCAAGTACGTGTGGCGGAGGTCGCTCGGACCGTGCAGGTCTGCCTCGGCCCGGGTGCCATCGGCTCGCGGGCGTTCAGACCGCGTCGGGCCTCAAATGCCGGTGAGAGCCGCCGCGACCCGCGATCACGAGTCAACTCTCCTCGCCTACGCGCTGGCCAAAGGTGGTCCGTCCGCATGATGGTCTTCAGCTCTTCACGTCCCTCCATTGGGGTAGCACGGAAGCAAGAGGGATACAGCCCCCGCGCGTTCAATCAGGTAAGGACGAAGCCACCGGGCCGGTGGGATAGCGTCGATAGAGGATTACCGCAACGGCCCCGCTGTCAAAACCAATAACCCCCACCTCGCCTCGTGGCACAGAGTGCCGTTGGTGGCATTCGGGGCTTGGGTTGAGAATCCTGGCCACAGGGCCAGCCGCTCTATCAACAGTACTCCGATTTCGAGCGGCTGTGCGCCAATCCCAAAATTCGTCGCAAATGCGATGAAAGCAGGGCTTGCCCTCGTTGCTGCCGGCGGATATAGCAGCAGCCACTCGGTCCAGATAGGCAGCCGCAACGGGGCTACGAGCAGGACGGCGTCGCGAGACTCGACTGTCGCTATCCATCGCGAGTTCTTGCAACCCGCGGGCGCCAGCGGCAAACGGACCGCAGTCAGCCGCAGCGCGCCGGAGCCGGGCGCTGTCGCGGCCACCCAAAGCGGAAGCGGGCCACCAGAGCGGGTGGGCCGTCTTGAAATCAGTGGAGAGGCGATCTGCCTGCTCGCCACCACTTCTGCTGTTGCTAGGTCCGAGCGATCCTGGATCGCCTACTACTTCGCTTTCGGAGTTGCACGGCAAGACGTCAGAGCCCAGGCGCGGTGCACTGTCCGATCTTCCTGCCGCCGAAATCTGCGGCCAGAGCCCCAGCTCCTTGTTGAGCTCGGTCCCCGCCGCAATCACACCGATCCGCCAGGCGACGCCGTTCTCGCGCGGGGACACGTCGGGAAGCCCGCGTCGGCCGAGTCGCCGCGGGTCGACTCGAGCTGAGCAACGCCCGGCTCGAGGGCCTGAACTCCAAGGTCAGACTGATCCGCCGGCGCAGCTACGGATTCCACGGTCCCGACCGCCTGATCAGCCTCATCCACCTCTGCGCCGAGGGAATTCACATCAACCTACCGTTCACCCCCAACTCGTGAGGAGAACCGGAACCGGCGAAGAGGAGGGAAGACGGCCCACGTCAAGGAGGACAACGCTCACGCGGTCGTGGCCTCAGTCATTTGCGTGATGTTGGTCACAGTTTGCGTGATTTTCGGTCAAAGGTCCGTTACTTGGCCCAGGGGCCGGTGTTTCTCGTGGTATGAAGCACATCGCTCGATGGCTGTTCGCCCGGCCCGCACCGCCACCCGACCGGACGCCCGTGCGGCAAGAGCCCCGTCGGTCGCTGAACATGGCCGCGCATAAACTGCCGCACCTTCACGCGAGACGCGGTACGCCTCGCCGGTAAGGCGCATGTTGCACCGCCGGCCCCGGGCAACGCGGGCCACGCGATGTTGAACTCCTCACCTCGCTTCGCGACCACCCTCGCGACAAGGATGCGCTACCGCCCGCGACGTCTCCCTACCTCCTCGGAGGTCGGACCACTACCAGCTCACGTCTGAAACACCCCGACGCCGGAGCACTCGCGACACGACGCGATCAGGATTCGGAGAGTCCTTCTTGCCTATAACTACGGATTGTTTTTTTGTCAAGTGGGCATAGAATCGGGATCGTCAGAGAGCGTGAGCGTTCCGCACAGGAACGACCGCCAAACCGGCCAGCGGCGGCTTTAGCCGCCTCCGTTACGGCGCTCACGCTCTCGGCGTGTTTCGTGAGCAGTTCGCTGTCGATGGCCGCGCTCGGCCGAGAGAGCGACAGGCCAGCGGTGCTTGCTGACAGTTGTCGGCCGCCGCTAGCAGTGGCGACGCGCAGGTGCACTCGATCGCCGCTTCTGCTCCAGTGAAGAGCGGGCTCTCGCGAGACCGTTCCTCGTCGTCGCGTCTTTCGGTGCTGATCCACGCGGCCGCGTTCATCGGGCTTGAACTGGGCAGCCACGACAGCCTCGACGGGACGATCGGTTTCGACGGACAGCAGTCACGCGGCGCCAGCCGTGCCGGTTATTGCTTTGACCGAACGAGAGGCGTCGCCCGGAGGCCGAGCGCAGCGACCGGCGCGAGTTTTCTCCTTCTCGTCCGAAGCGGGGGCCAGATCAGCGACCACCGTACTCCTCCCGCAGGGGAAGGGGGCGCAGCATCTTGCCTTTGGCGACCGGTGCATCCGCCGCGTAGAACGGGCCTCGGGTCCTGCTTTCGACTCGACTGGCAATCCCACGCGATGCCGGACGGGGCGCGACCGACTAGGCTGCCTCGCGTGCTGATCATGGTCGCAGGCCCTTAACCTTCGGGAGTGGGAGCGAGCGACCCGGCAGCTGCTGCGCGTGCGTGGCCATGAGATTCTCCCCGTAGGCGGCCATCGGAATTCCCCACGGGCGGCCGCTAATTCTCCCCGTGGACGGCCACGAATCTCCCCACCGGTTCTGTCCTGAGCGCCCGGTATTCCCGCGCGTCTTGACCATCAAGACGGCGTAACTATTCAGGTCCCGATCCAGCGGCGGTAAGCGGGGATCAGGCGTGAGGTGTCGGGGTCGGCGTTGAGTTCGATGTCGAGAAGCGCTATCTCATAGCGGCGTCCCTTGCGTTGGCGGGTGGCGATCAGCTCGCGGCGGTTATTTGCTGTGCTGATCGATAGGACCTCGATGTTCTCGCCAGCGACGCTGCCAGGACACGGGAGGTTTGCCTCGTCGAAGGCGTTCTCGAATCCGACGAGTTGCTCGTCTTCGTCGTGGCAGTCGACGGTGATCTCCCAGATCAGGCTGTCGGGCTCGGGATCGGCTTGGCGGGCGGGGCTGATCGCGGTCTCCGTTCGTTTATGCGGCGGGGTGCAGACGGTCCAGCAGCAATGGTGGGCAGCGGCGGATCTCGCCGCTGCGGAACCGGCCGATCGGGCCGTGCACGCATACCGTTGCGGTGTGTTGGTCGAGCTCGATCACGACGCCTTCGACGCCGCGTAGGTATTGGGGGCGGGTGTGGTGGTTGAAGCGGACGCGGTCGCCGACGTTGAGCATCGCCAGCGCCTTGGCGGAGTTGATCGTCTCGAGCAGCTGTTGGCGCGCGTAGATTGCGTCGGCGATCGCGGTCAGGTGCGCGTCTAGCTCGCCTTGAGCGATCTGGTCGAGCAGTAGTCGCTCGGGCGGCGCGGGAGCGTGCGTTTGCGTGCTGGTCGGCGATGGTGCCGCGTTCAGCTGCCGAGGAGCGGCAGCTGTTGTTCGGCTACGCGCTTGCCGCCTGGATCGCTTGCTCATCGATCCGGAAGGATCGCGGGCGGCCCGGATGAAACGATCAGCCGGGCGCTGGCGTGGGCAACCATGGCCGGCCGGCGGCGAGCTGGGTGAGCACGTCGATCGGCCGCTGGCCTTGCTTGCGGGCGGTGGAGATGTAGGAGCGGATCGCCAGGAAGTGCTCGGCGCCCTCGGTGGGCGCCAGCAGCCGGAGATCTTCTGCTGCAGCTTGACCATCCGCAGGTCCCGTTCGGAGAGGTTGTTGTCAAACGGGACGCGGAAGTCGCCCGGCGCTTCTGGATCCAGTGCTCAACACAGTCAAGTCTCGGCATCTCCGGCAGGTCAAAACGAGAGTTGTGCAACTCGTCCGAAGCGGGCACCAGATCAGCGATTAAGTAACGACGTTGGAGTGACTCAGCAACGAAGCGCCAGGTCGGTCGGCCGAAACCGCGGCCATCGCGAGACTCCTGGAGATCGTCCATATAGCGGACACGAGATCAGCCGTAGCGGCGGCTGCTCCTTGCGCCCGCGACACGAGCGCCTGAGTGGGGCGAAGGGCCTCCGTATCTCGTGCTGCATCGGTCATCGCGCGCGCGGGCTATCGCACGGTGTGGTGGCTGGCGCGCCGTCGCAGATGAGTTTGAGGTTGAGCGGGAGCGCGCCCAGGCGCAGCTCGTTGGCGAGATCCTGGGCGGAGGCGATCGTGAAGCTGCCGCTGATGTCGGCGCCGTTGTCGCCGTTGATCCCGTCCGGGTACTGCCTGTGGTCGATGTACGGGACCGTGATCAGCTGGTTGTCCAGCGCCACCGCGAAGTGCTGATTGAGCGTCTGGCCCAGTCCGCTGACCAGCGAGCCGCGCCGCGCGATCTGCGCGGTGACCTTCTGGAACTCGCTTTTGCCCTTGGAGCTGAACCCGAACATGATGTCGGGTGTGCCGCTGTTGGGATCAGTGGTCTGCCGCGGGTTGGTGATGTCGCTGCTCCGCAGCGCGACGTCGTCCTTGAGCACGAAGAACTGAGCGTTGGGATCGCCGATCGGGACGGGATGCGCGAAGCTCGCGGGTATCGCCTGGAGCACGACCGTGCCGCGCGGGACCGTGAGGATCTGTCCCCCGGAGGCGCTGATGCCAGCCGGGAGACCCGCCTTCAGATCACTCAGGTTCTCGTCAGGCCCGGATAGCAGGCAGTGCTGGCCGGAGGCCGCCGTGGTGCCCTGGGCGCGGGCGGCCGCCGCGCAGGAGGCGCTGCCGGGAGCCCCGAACAGCCAGTACTGGGATCCGATCCGCGAGTTGTCCGGGCTCGCCTCGTAGGGCTGCTTGGAGGCCAGCTGCACCGCCTCGTAGAGGCCCATGCTGCCCGCCCGGGGAGATCCCGGCGACCCCGACCCCGACCCCTGGCTGATCTCGATCGCGGTCGGATCCTGCGCCTGGAGTTGGCTGGCGACGGTCTTGCCGTTTGGCGTGAGGGCGTTCGCCTCCCAGTCATAAAGCGACAGCTGGGCGGTGGTGCCGACCTCCCGCTCCGCCTGGGCGGTGTTTCTGACGTTGGGCAGGGCCACCGTGATCTCATTCGCGCTAGACACAGACACGTGCGCTGCGCCGATCCCGAGAGCCCGCAGCCGCTCCCGGATGACATGGACGGTCCGCTCGAGCGCGCCGCGGGTCACCACCGCGGCCCGCGCGCTCGGCTCGGCCAAGTAGACAAGTTCGATCGAGCCGTGGCTCGACGCCACCGAGCCATGGTTCGGTGCAGTGCTGCTCGGGCCCGAACCATGCAGGCCGAAGAACACGCCGACCACAAGTGCCACCACCAGCACACCAACCACCGGCACCAGACGTCCGGCCGGTCGAGCGAACCCGGGCCGCCGGTGTGCACCCCTCAAACGCTCGGCGGTCGACCGGCCGGGTGAGCTGCCGTTCAAGGCGCCTCGGCGCGGGTGGTGTTCGCGCTCGATCTCCTCCGCGATGGCCGCCGACACGCGGGCGTGCAGCACCTGTGCGCGCGGTGGCGTCACTCCGACGTCGCGCAGCTCGCGGAGCAGGTCTAGGGGCTGGTCGCGGTCAGGCATGAGACTCTCCGTTCACGATGGGTGCCTCCGGGTCGGCCGGCTGTCCGATCGCGGCGCCTAGCCGCTGTCTCGCCCGGGCGATTCGAGACCGGATCGTGCCGATCGGAACGCTCAGCGCCGTGGCCGCTTCCGCGTAGGACAGCTCACCCCAGACGACCAGTAGCAGCGTGTCCCGATCAGCCGTCGGCAGGCGAAGCAGCTCGGCCACCAGCTCCGGGGCAAGCAGTCCGAGGCTGGTCTCGGACGATAGGGGCCTAGTAGTCGTCGCCAGGCGCTGCAATGTTTCCAGTCGCCGTCGCTCCGCTCGTCGGTGATCAGCGATCAGGTTGTTGGCGATCCCCAAGAGCCAAGGCAACGCACTCCCATGATCATCACGAAACGCGGCGCGTTTACGAAACGCGCGGACGAACACCTCAGCGGTCAGATCCTCGCTCAACTCAGGACCGATCCGCCTCGCCACATAACTCGCCACCGCCCGCAGATGCCTCTCGTAAAGAGAGGAGAAGATCGCCGGTTCCGAGACCGAGTCACTAAGGATCCGGGCGTCAGACAGCAACGACTCCATACCCCTACATCGTCGCGAAAGCCCAAAAAGTTCGTGCTCCGTGCCGCCCCACTCCGCCCGGTCTTCCAAATCGCCAACGGCCGGCGTGTCGACTGCTTCGCCTAGATGAGCAGCAGCGGCCGTGGTTGCCGACTCTGCTCCTGAGATGATGTTGATGACGGTTATGTTGAGCACGCGGTTGTACGCCGCGTTTTCCCTGCTCAGCGCGATTCAGGCCGGTGAGCTGCTCAACATAATCGGCGTCCTCCAAGCGACCTCATGCTCCACCAGATCCGAGATTCGAGCGGACGTATTCGCGTCGGCTCCGGTCTGTGCTCGGCGCCGGGATCAGCCGTAAGCCTTACGAGGGCTGGGGTTTGGAGCAGAGGCGGCGCTGTGGGCGGCACCGTGTCCCGCTGAGCACAAGCGCCGGTACCGCCACCCGAGCGCGACCCCGTCGATTATGTTGAGTAACCCGGACAGCGATTTTGGCCTGAGCAGGTGAAACGCCGTCTGAGGATGGTCCGCTCAACATAATCGGACACTCAACATCGTTTCGGTTATGTTGATCTCAACATAACTGAGAATACTGAGATGGACGAGTTGCAGCAGCGCCCGGGTCCGCGGCGACGACGCGACCGCTTCGCGAGGGGAAGCGGCTTCCGCTGAGCGAGGACTGTGAGGTCCGCCCGCGGGACTGCACGCCTATGCACGGTCGCCTCCGGCGGGTTTCGTGGTGAGCAATGCGGTCACGCCGGCGGCGCGCCTGGCTCCTCCTACTGGGCGATAGGAGCAGCGCGCGATTCGGCGGTCGATGCCGTTTGTCGCCACATTGGGACCGGCATCGAAGGCCCGCGAGGGCCACTGCTTCGATCAGGCGCTTGCTCGGAGGCTGCAAGCACCCGATGCGCGTTTGTGGCGAGGTGCGGGTCGGTGGTCCCGGCTTGTCGGAGACCCGCTTTGCTGCCGGCGCGCAACTTTGGCGCCACGCCGATGGTCCGGCTGCAGCCCGTTCCCAAGCGAGCGTTTCGCGGCGTCGTGGGACGTGGTTCGGGCTTCTGCATCGTTGGGAGGAAGAACTCCGCCTGTCATCGCGCTGGACGGGTCGCAGATCGTGCGGTTCGGAGCACTGCGGCCAGACGCCTCGTGGGAGACTGGAGCCTGTGACAGCGCCCGCTCGTATCCGTCGCATGGATACGGAGTTCGGTTCGAGCACGCGCGCCGTTCGCGCTTCCGACCCGCGGCTGCGGCCGTTGATGTACAGGGATCTGTACGGCTTCGATCTGCGCCGCGCCGGCTTCTCGAGCTGGCTGGAGCCGCCGCGGCCGGCGGTCACGTTGATGATCGACTTGGAGGGTTCGATCCGCGCCGGTGGCGAGCGGCTCCCGAGTGCGTGGGTCGGCGGCCTTGGCGAGCGCCCGACGGTGGTCGGCCTTGGGGGCGGCGATTACATGTCCGTCGATATCGAGCTGACGCCGCTCGGGGCGTACACGGTCCTCGGGCGGCCGCTGGCGGACCTGGCGGGCGAGTGCGTCGCGCTCGAGGACGCGTTGGGCCCCGGCGGCCGCGAGCTCGCCGACCGGCTCCGGGAGGAGCGCGACTGGGACGCGCGCTTTGACGTGCTCGAGCGGTTCCTGATCGGTCGTGTCGCGGTCGGGCCGGCGCCGACGCCGGCGGTCGCGTGGGCGGATCGGCGCCTGCGCGAGGCAGGTGGCAACGTCCGGATCACTGGGCTCGCCGCCGAGCTCGGGTGCAGCCGCCGCTATCTGACCTCGAGGTTCAGCGCCGAGGTCGGGTTGGGGCCGAAGGCCGTCGCGCGGCAGGTCCGTTTCGCGGGCGTGTGCGAGCGGCTCGCACGCGCGCCGAAGCGCCTGGCCGAGATCGCGGCCGCGGCCGGCTACTACGACCAGGCCCACCTCAACCGGGACTTCCGTGAGCTGGCGGGGGTTACGCCGACCGAGTTCGTCGCGCGGCTGATCCCGGGCGGTGGCGTCGTCGGCGACGGGTTGTGAGGACCGGATCCCATTTCTCCAAGACGCGCGCCGCCGATCCGCCTAGTCTGCGCGTCATGTCGACCCAGAACATCTTTCCCGCTCTGCGCTACCGCGACGCCGACGCGGCGCTGGCCTGGCTGACCGAAGCGTTCGGAATCGAGGAGCGGGACGTCTACCGCGACCGCGACGGCCGGATCCACCACGCAGAGCTCAAGCTCGGGGACGGCCTGATCATGTTTGGCTCCTACCGCGAGGAAGGCTTCCTTGGCGGCAGCCCGCCCGACCCTCGCGCGGGCACGATCAGCCTTTACGTCGCGGTTGGCAACCCCGACGCGATCCACGCGCGGGCAACGCGCGCGGGGGCCGAGGTCGTGCGCGAGCTGACCGACACCGACTACGGCTCGCGCGAGTTCAGCGTCCGTGACCTGGAGGGCAACCTGTGGTCGTTTGGGACCTACAACCCGCATGACCGCTGAGGACGCCCGTCGGCTTGCGCTCGCGATGCCGGAGGCGGTCGAACAGGACCACCACGGCTGGGACGAGCGGACGATGAACGTGATGTTCGATTGGGCCGGCGATCCGCACCGCCGAGCACCCGGGCTGGTGCAGCCAGCGCTACTGGGGCAAGCGGCCGGCGGCGGTGGCGGTCGACCTCCGGCGAGCGCCCGCCCGCGAGCTGCCCGAGCTGCTCACCGACGCATGAGAGGGAAAGGCGGTACGCCTGCTTGCACTCGGTCATGTGGCACTACCCCAGCGCTCTGTGTCCGGATGTGACGAGACGCAGGCGCATCCGGGCTCAGACGTCGGGGCCCCTCCTTTCGCCCCAGCACGTGGCACATCGCCGGCGCCGACGAGCGTCTTGCTTCGCGCGGAACTCGAGCACGTGGCGGCGAGGGTGCTAGCCAGGAAATTTGCAAACGCTGTGGTCGGAGGAGTCGCGGTTGCCGCGCGAAGCAGCACGATGCTCGTGCCGAATCGAAAGCGGGGCTCGCTAGGTGCTGTCTGAGGTGACCGACGCTCAGACCGGCTAGAGCAGGATCTTCTGGGTCAACGACGACGGTTGCGCCGGCCGCCGCCGGGCCACGAAATGTTGCTGAACAGCTGTTCGGCGTCAGCGGATCCGTTGATGACCGCGATCACAGCCGCGCAGATAAGCACGAGGACTCCCAGCAGCGCCAGCCCCGCCGCGGCCGCGGCCGGGACGGCCACAAACAGCGCCGCGCGGCGTCGGACGAACGGCCGCGCCATGACCACCGCCCCAACCACGAACACGACCACCCCGAGCAGCATGAGCCCCACATCGGCGTGAGATCGAAGCATCTCGTGCCACACCAGCCGGACGAGACGGGCGAACGTGGCGGGACAACCGCGGAGGTTGCCTGGATCACCAACGGCACGCGGGTCGGGCGCATCATCACCTCGGGGATCCCACCGGAATTCGCTGCCTACGCGACGATCGTCTTGCCGAACCCCGAAGACTGGCTCGATCCCTCCGGGCAGGAAACCGAGTGGAGCCAGTACATCACCAAGTGGCAGCCGACCGCTCCGCTGCGACACGAGCGAGCCCTCCTTGACGTCCTCGTCGAGCAGTCCGACAATCGGTCCTGGTGGCTTGGATATCTTGACACCGGTGGCGCAGACACCGTCTTCCCGGACGCGCCGATTGTGTGCGTGTACCACTCCAGCTGGCGGTACGTACTGGTCGCGGCGGGTCCGGAACAGGCCGCCAGCTGGCGCGAGCGCGACTGGAAGCTCGCGATCCCCGACCTCATCTTCCCGGCCGACCGCTCATGGCTGCTCTCGACGCTATGGGACGACGACTGGACCTGCATCGGCGGACCCGACACACTCGTCAGCAACCTCCTGCGCCACCCGCTGCTCGGGACCCGAACTAGACAAGTCACTATCGAGCAGGGTGCACCACCAGGTCACCAGGCGCACTGAAACGGGCTGACCAAGCCAACAAGCCATCGCCACGCCAGACGAGGCCAGCTCTGCGTGGCACCGAAGCCCTGGGGGCGATACCCGCAGCCGAGATCAACCAGGGCCAGCTCCCACGAAAGGCTGGTTGCCCTGCTCCTCGCCAGAAACGCGCATCGGATGCTTGCAGCCTCCGAGCAAGCGCCCTGATCGAAGCAGTAGTCCGCGAGGGGCGTCGATGCCGGTCCGAATATGGCGACGAACGGCATCGACCGCCGAATCGCGCGGTGCTCCGATCGCCCAGTAGGAGGCGGCGTCGCGGCGGGGATCGCGCGAGTGCTTGGCCACGAACGTGATCGCGACCGTGGCGATCGCTCCGGCCGGTGCGCGGCTCGCCATACCCCGCTCATCCGGGCTGGGCACGCGGCACGCTCGCGGCGCACGGGGCGCGTCAGGCGGATTCAGCGACGGGGACCGCGCAAAGGATCGCCGAGCGACACACGGTGGTCTTACTACCCGCGTCGCAGCTTGACGCCTCGCTGTTTGCTGGCCATCGCCTGCTGCCATAGCTGCTCAGCCCCGCCGTCGCCGGCGTGGGGTGGCCGAGCAGCAGGGCGATTAGTTCCAGTGCCTGTTCTCGATCGTGGGGTGGATTGACGTACAGGTGTTCCCCATGGCCGGTGAGGGCCTCGCCGATCGTTTCTTGCACCTCGACGACAGAGCGGCCCGCCCCACTCACCGGCGCTCTCCGAGTCGCGTTCGTCGGCGCAGGTCATGGTCACCCGGCTAGTTGGGCCCCGCGCCTGATAGATACCAAGGGATGAGCGACCAGGAGGGGCTTGCGGGGGGTCACGCCCGGGCATCGGATCGCGACCGCCATAGGGTCGCTGAGGAATTACGCATCCACTGCGCTGAGGGGCGGCTCGACGTTGAGGAGCTGGAGCGGCGTCTTGAACATGCGATGTCCGCCAGCACGATCCACCAACTCGCGGAACTTGTGTACGACCTTCCGGCCGTCATGGCTCCAGACCCGATCGAGGATGAGCCGGCCACGCTTCGCGTTGGGCCGCCCGGCATCCGTCCCTTCACCCGCCGAATCGAGGTGCCAGCGCCGATCGATCGCGTCCGTCGAACCGTGCTAGACACGATCGCGGTCGGACTGAACGCCAGCGGCTACGAGCTGATCTACCAGGATCCAACGACCCTCACCTTCGAGCGGTCGCTAAAAGAGCGACTGACAATCGATCTAGAAGAGCGCGCTCAAGGCTCCACGACGATGATCGTCTACGGCCGCGCGTCACGAAGGATTCGTAAGCAACTCGTCAGGCTTCACGTCTACGGATAGCTCGAGCCCCCGATCTCCTAAGCGCGGCTCGGCATGGCGCGAAACACCCAGGATCGGGCAACAGAAGGCCGCGTCGTCATTCCCCCCAAGTCCATTTCGACGACCAAGCGTTTCACGGGGATCCTGCCGGATCTGCGCCTAAACCGACGATCCGATTCGCCCAGGAGGGGAGCCGGGCGCGCCGCCGGTACGATCGTTCCGTGACGAACGCGATCACCGCGCCGCGGGTCGCGGGGTGATCGCAACCGACGGGACACGAGCCCGCTCGTGCTGGGCGCGGCGGATGCCGCACCTGCAACGAAGCGATCACCTGTGGGGCCGGGAGGGGTGCTCGGCAGGCTTCGCGAGGTCTCTCAGCGTGGTTGGGCGTGGCCTTCTGTCTGGCGGTCACCCGGTCACCCGGTCACCCGGTCGCCCGGTCGCCCGGTCGTGCGCAGGCCGGGGCTGGCTGTGGGGCGGAAGGCCAGCGGCTTAACGAAGATGCAACGTCTGGCCGCCGGGAGCCCGCCTATGATCGCGGCCTTAGGGGTCATCAGCTACCGGGGGGTGGAAGCGATGATGCAGGTCAGAGATAGCGTGGTTGGTGCACTACACCCCTCCCAGATCCGCGTGGCTGGCTGGTAACGCATCTGCCGCGCCACCGTTGTGCCGGGTACGGCGTACGGGCTTCCGGGCTGGGTGCCGGTGGCAGCGAGCTCCGTACCGCCCGTGGGTTCCGTGCCGCCGGTGACTGCGCCGCCGTCGACGACCGGACCGCCGACGGTCGTCGGCACGGCGAGTTTGAGCGGGACGTTGAGTTGCTCGGGAGGTAGCGTGACCGTTGGAGCAACCCGGGTTGTCTATCACTGGCTTCGGGAGGGGACGCCGATCCCGGGTGCCGCGGGTCGGACATATCGCGTCCGGGAGGTCGATGAGGGGCTGACGCTGTCTTGCTCGGTGACCGCCCACACGGGGGCTGTGGCGGGCGCGCCAGTCGTGAGCACGGGCGTGCGTGTCGCGGTGCCGTTCGTATCGGGGTGTCCGGCCGCGACCGGCAGCTTGGCGGGCTTGCTGCGGTTGCTCGGCGTGACGCGTGCGCAGGTCCGCCACGTGTTCGCTAGAAGCTCGAGCAGCGGCCAGGAGGACGAGGACTATTTCTGTCTGACGCCAGTCGGGGTGCTGGTCGGCTACGCCCCGGCGGTCCTGTTGGGGTCGCTGCCGGCCGGCGAGCGGGAGCAGCTCGCGGGGCGGGTGGTGTGGATCTCGACGTCGAGCGCGTTCTATTCGGTGCTGGGCGTCGGTCCCGGTACGACTGTCGCCGCCGCCGCGGCGGTGCTGACGCTGATCGGCCCCGATGAGGTCGGCTCGAACGTCTGGTACTTGGCGCAGGATGGGTCGGCGGTGGTCGTGTTGCTCGTTCGTGGCGGGATCGTGGTGCAGATCGGGATTGGGGAATCGTCGCTCGCGGGGAGCGGCGCGTCGTCGCTCGTGTTCCTCAAGGCCTTGGAGGCGATCTATCAAGAGAGCGTTCATGTGAGCGGACCGTTGCAGGCGCTTGACGACTATTGGGCGGCGATCGGCGCGCACGATTTCGCGGGGGCGTTTGGCTACCTGGTGCCCGGGTCGGGCGGCCCCGTGGCTGGGTTCGTGTCCAGCGAGCGGCGCGAGCGCGTGCAGAGCGCCCAGTTTCAGGGGCACGTGAGCTCTAACTCGGGGTCGAGCGCGACGGTCCGCGTGGTTTCGCTGATCACGCACGATCGACAGTTCGGCTGCCGAGTGTGGAGTGGCTCGTACTCGATGACCCATCGCGGAAGCCGCTGGCTGATCGCGCGCAGGAACATTCACGATCGGCCCTGCAACGGTTGAACTTGCGGCGGCCGAGCGGCGCGCTGGTACTGAGGGTGGCTGCTGGCGCCGCGCCGACCGCGGTGGTCGACCGGATTGGAGCAGTCCAGGAAGACTTGTGAGCCGACGTGGTCGGCATCGAGTTCGAGGCGGATGTTCGGGCCTTTGGGCAGCGTGCGTCGGCCCGATAGGTGGTAGTCGACCCTCCCATGCGCCGGACTCATCGCGGCGAGCGAACGGCGCCGGCAAACTCTTGCGTTGTCGACCCCGCGGTCCGTTCGTTCGCGCTGGATGGGCGGGGTCTTGGACCTCGATCGGCGCGCCAGCGTCATTCGCGTCAGCACCTCGCAGGCGATCCCGTTCCATTTGTCTAGCCCCAAGCCCAAGGGCAGTTCACGAGGACCGTCTGATCGGGCGTGAATCCGTCTACCTCGGCCGACGCGCCGCTGCGAGGCTGAAGCGACTTCGGCTCGAGGGGGCATTCGATCCGGCCCCTGCACGAACGGCGAGGATGGGTGCTGTCTCCGCGCTGGGTCGCTGTCATGTGCGATCTCGATGATCACCTCGGCTGGATCTATCGTGAGGAGCTGCAGTGATCAAGCATCGTGCGATGTGGCCGGACAGCACGGGACCTGTCGGTCGCTTTCAAGAGTCGACGCGATGCCAATTCGCGCGCAATGCCGGAGCCAAATTGGTGAGCATGCCCGAGCCTAGGGGCGAAATCATTCGAGAGCGGGCTTGCCGCGCGCTCGGGATCGAGCGAGCTTGAGCATCGCGCCGCTCTGCGCGCGCTGAAGGTTTATGTTCCAACGTTGCGTTTGCCCTGTCATCCCTGCGCCTTGCCCTGGCGCACAAAACCACGATTGATCTGAATCTGAGGAAACGGACGTGAACAAGGCCATTGGGATCCGCCAGATAAATGATCGGTCCGCACCCCGCCCGGGCCGGATCGCTCTCGTCGCGCTCGCGTGCATAGCAATCCTCCAGGCTGGAGATGCGCGCGGATTCGGCGCGGCGAACGCATCGGCCGCAACTCGAGTGTCAGCAACGGCCAGCGAGCTCTCAACTCAGCAGCTTGCCGGCGAGCGGGTGATCTTCAGCTACACCGGGCTCACACCCCCTCCCGCCTTACTGGCAAAGATCAGGGCCGGGGAGGCAGCCGGCGTCATCTTCTTCCAAGGAAACATCTCGAGCGACGCACAGATCAAGTCGGTCATCAGCGAGCTTCAGCACGCGGCCGCACAAAGCCCGGTCAAAGAGCCGCTGCTGATGATGACCGACCAAGAAGGCGGGCAGGTACGCCGCCTCCCGGGGGCTCCCGTGCTCTCCGAGAAGCAGATCGGTGAATCGCGAAACCCCGCAGCTGCTGCCAACCGGGCCGGCCAGCGCGCCGCCCTCAACCTCAAAAGCGTGGGAATGAACGTCAACCTCGCCCCCGTCCTTGACGTATACCGCGCACGCGGGAACTTCATCGACCAGTACGGACGCTCATACAGCAACAACCCGCAAAAGGTCGCTCAGCTCGGCGCGGACTTCATCAAAGCCCAGCAGCGGGCCAGCGTCGCCGCCACAGCCAAGCACTTCCCGGGACTCGGCGCCGCGACAACAACCCAGGACACCGACAACAAACCAGTCACGCTAAACGTGCCGTTGGCGGCGCTGCGATCGACTGACGAGATCCCCTACAAGGCCGCGATCGCCGCCGGAGTACGGCTGGTGATGGTCTCATGGGCGACATACCCAGCGCTCGATCCACACCACCCCGCCGGCCTCTCCTCCACCGTGATCCAGGGAGAGCTCCGCAACGTGCTCAAGTTCACCGGCGTCACGATCACCGACGCGCTCGAAGCCGGCGCACTGCAACCGTTCGGCACGACCTCCGACCGAGCCGCGCTCGCCGCCGGCGCGGGCATGGACCTCCTGCTCTGCGCCAGCCAGAACGTCAGCCAGGGAATCACCGCGGCCGACGCGCTGGCGAACGCCCTCAACACCGGCAAACTCAACAAGTCCGCCTTCACAGCCTCGGTCCAACGAGTCATCGCTCTTCGGACCAGGCTTGACACATGACTCGGACCGATCCGAGACTCTGGACGCCACTGTCACGCGAATACAGGGCCGGTCTGCAGCTCATGACGACCAACGCCCAAACGGTCGCGTGATCGGACCAAGCAAGCTAGACTGGCGCACCCACCGGAGTGGCTGGATGGAAGACCCATAGGGATCGAAAGCCACGGCAGACTGCGACCGGGCCGGAAGCCGCGCGAGTGAGAACGACGGTCTGAACTGGCCCCGCTGCGACGACATGAACTGGCCCCACTTGAGCGTCCGATCCTGATCTGACGCTTGGCACTCATCTTGAGCGTTGAGCGGAGGCACGGAGGAGTGGGATCCAGAGTGGAAAAGTTCGAGCAGATCCGAAGGGGCCGTGATCGTGAGGGGCTTTCGATCCGGGGGTTGGCTGTGCGTCATGGGGTGCATCGCCGGGCGGTCAGGCAGGCGTTGCGCTCGGCGGTGCCGCCGGTGAAGCGTTCGCCGGTGGGTCGCCCGGCGCCGAAGCTGGGGCCGTATCGGGCGGTGATCGACGGGTGGTTGGAGTCTGACCGGCAGCCGCCGCGCAAGCAGCGGCATACCGCGAAGCGGATCCACTAGCGGCTCGTTGATGAGCACGGCGCGGATGTCGCGGAGACGACGGTGCGCCAGTATGTCCGGGGCCGCAAGCGTGCGTGGGGGTGGGCGATCGGCGAGGTGTTCGTGCCGCAGGTCCATGCGCCCGGGATGGAGGCGGAGGTCGATTGGGGCGAGGCCGAGGTGGTGCTCGCGGGGGTCGCGACGAGGTGCATTGTGGAGCTCGCGGAGCTGGTGGATGCGAAGTCGCTGGTCACGATCCGCCAGAACCGCTACTCGGTGCCGGTCGCGCTCGCCGGGTTGAAGGTCTCAGCCAGGATCGGTGCCAGGGAGATCACGGTCAACCACGGCGGCCGGGAGGTCGCGCGGCAACGGTCGACGTCGTGCTGCTGTGGCGCGAGCACGGGCCCGAGCAGGTCGTGCTGGCGGTTCGTGGCGCGCTGAGCGCCGGCGCGATCGACGGTCGCGCCGTCGCGCTGCTGGCGCGCCGGAGCCAGAGCACCGCGTCAGCCCCGCCCGGGCCGCTCACAGACCCCGAGCCGCGGCTGGCCGCCCCCGGGGACCTCGCCGACTACGACCAGCTGCGCGAGCAGGAGGCCCGGCGATGAGCCTGCACGACCCGCACACGTCGCTGCAAGCGTTCGTCGAGCACGACCAGACAGATTGGACGGGCGACGGCGTGACCGGCCAGCTCGTCACGGTGATGATTGAGCGACGCCATGGGCCTACTCGTCCAGCCCGCCGTCTGCGGACTGTGGCCAGCACAGGCACGCCAGCTGGCGTTCGAGCTGCTGGTCATGGCCGAGCACGCCGAGCATCGACCACGCTGCCGTCACGTCGGCGCCGCCGGCGGACCGCTTGCCATTTCTTCTTGCCGCAGATGCGGACGCCGGACGCGCTCAGACGGTCGGGCGCTTGCATGGGCACGACCAGATGGATCGTGCGAACGCGGCGGCTTCTGCCTTCGCCCCAGGGCAACCCGTTACCGGATGGCGAGCGAGACGCCCCCATGCTGGAGGCCGCGCCGGAGCGTCCTGGCAGCGCGCGTTGCAGGGTCGACACCGCGGATGGCGGGATGATCGGCCGGACACAAGAGCAGGTGCCGCCGCGCGCGGCCAGGCCAGCGTGATCTGCTCTCATGCACCAGAGCGACGGATCGGGTGCATCGATCATAGGCGCTGCCCTTGACTGGCAGGTTCGGGAGCCTCAGCATGAACTTGTGGCCGACGGGTTCGACGATCATGTCGCAGGCGTCATATGGGCGGTCTTCCTATGAGGCGGGAAGTCGGATGGCTTGTGATCGGGGCGAGCGCAGTCGGCTACCCGCTCACCGAGGTCGTCCGCCAGCGAGGAGGGAAGCGCGGGGCCGTCGTCGTAGAGAGCGTGTGCGTTGGACTGGCCTTCCGTGACGCAAGCATGGTCGCGGGCGGTTCGCCTAAGCGCCTCCAAAGGATCCCGGCAGGTCTGCTCCACCTGGAACTAGCCGCGGCGGTTGTCGCCTCGCTGTCCGCAGCGCGATCACTCCTTATCGACAAACGGCCCGACACCCCGAAGCCGGATGTCGTCGAGATCGTTCGTCGCGGCGCCGTTTGTGCCCTGTTCTGTCTGCACACGGTGCGGTTTCACATCTATCTCAGTCCCGATCAGGGGCGCCGACCGTAGGTCCGCGGTCGATGTTCTTGCCTCAATCACCGCCCCGCCGATGGGACGGTTGGCGCAGTGCGGTGCCCTCAGGCACCAAAGGAGCGTCGCTCCGGCGACGATTGACGTGCTCGCTGCTGGTGCTGTCCAGTAACGGCCCGCCCGCGTCCGGTGATCAGGCTCGAGGTCCGCCGAACGCGCGCAATGCTCGGCTCCGGCTGCCGAAGACGCCGAGTCCAAGAATGGTGGGGGCAAAGTTAGCGGAGCTACAATCGTTGGCGAAAGCACCTTGCCTCGCCCGGATCCCTGCGGGCGTCTGCGGATGTCTGCGCTGTTCGTGGGTGAAGGTTGGATCCTCCACTGAGAGACGTGCACCCGTTCCTTGTCGAGCCTGGACCGATTGCGTTTGCCCATCGAGGTGGTGCCGGTGAGGCGCCGGAGAACACGCTCGCGGCATTTGAGATCGCGCTAAGCCTTGGATACAGGTACCTGGAGACCGATGTCCATCTCACTCGCGACGGCGTTCTCGTCGCTTTTCATGATGAGCGCCTCGACAGGGTCACAGATCGCACCGGCGCGATCGCCGAACTCGGCATCGCCGAGGTGGAAGCGGCCGACGCCGGTTATGCGTTCTCCCCGGACTGTGGGCAGACGTTCCCGTTCCGCGGTCGTGGCATTCGCGTTCCTCGGCTCGAAGCGATCCTCGCGCGCTGGTCTGACGCCCGGGTCAACATTGACCCCAAGTCGGATGTATGCGTGGGGCCCCTCGGAGCGCTCCTAGACCGGCTCGGCGCCTGGGAGCGCGTGTGTATTGGATCGTTCTCTGACCGCCGTCTTCGTCGGATTCGTGCGCTCGGCCGAGGGCGGGCGTGCACGTCGATGGGGCCTCAAGCGGTCGCATTGGCACGGCTGACCACGGCAAGCGCCCTCATGCGTCGGCTTGGTGCCGACTGCATCCAGGTACCGATCAGGCGAGGGCGTATTCCAATCGTGACCGCACGGTTCATCGCGGCCGCGCACAGGGCAGGCCTGCCGGTGCACGTATGGACGATCAACGACGAGACGACGATCAGCGAACTCCTCGAGCTCGGGGTCGACGGGATCATGAGCGATCGCCTTCGCCTCCTCAGAGACGTTCTCACACACCGCGGCCTCGGACTCACCGACGGGTCCGCAGAGTCCGGAGCATCCACCTTCCTCTAACCCGAAGTTGCGGCTGCGGGCAAAGAATGGCTGCTCTTTACCCGCAACTTCGGTGCGGCTGCTTCCTGCTCCATGTGCCATTTGCGCAACGGCGATATGGCGGATCGCGGCGAACGGGGGATCTGAGCATGACCACTCTGACCGCGGCCCGGCGGGGTCAAGACTGTCCCTCACCTGGGGATTTGAAGGAGCGGCCAGCTCTCGGATTAGCCGCTCCCGAGCGGCCCAGCAAGCGCTGGGAGGAGAATGGCAAACATAGCCGACCGCTTGCTGGAGACCGATCTGCGCCGCATCCAACTAACGATCTGGCCATGATGCGCGAGCGCTGCCGGTATCGCGTGGATCCAGCAGCGACGGATCCGCCGCCGAGGCCGAACGCGGCGCTTGTGCTTTCGCGGCATTGCGAGCGTCCCCGGGCCGCCGCCCCGGTCCGAGAAGCGACCGCGGCTGTGCTACGCGGCCGTCGAAACGGCACGTACTGGCGCCGGCATGAGCCAGGCCGCCGCGATGACGAGCACGAAGGCGAAGCACTCCACGGCTAGCAGCAGCGGGTTGCCCGCGAGCGGGTCGCGGAACACGATGATTCCGCCGACGATGCCGGCCACGTTCGCGGCCGTTCCGGTCACCGCGATCACCGGGACCGCTTCGCCTTCCTGCAGACTCTTGGCGGAGGCGTAGAAGGCGGCCACCGACGCGACCACACAGAAGAGCGTCCACGGCGTCAACAGTCCGCTGATGCCGTCGCTGCCGATCAGCCCGGAGATCGCTTTGATCGCGATGTCCGAGACGCCGAAGAGGATGCCCGCGGCGGCGCCCAGCATGAACCCGTGATGCTCTCGCGGCGCTCCGATCCGTGGTCCCATGATGAGCAGCGTCCCCGCGGCGATCAGGCCGGCCTCGAACGAGAACATGGCCGGGATCGAGAACCGCGAGTGGGCGCCGTGAACGACCGGAAGCGTCACACCGAGGAGCATCAGCCCGAGGGCGGTGAACCCAAGTCCGATCCACTGACGACGGCCGATCCGCATCCCGAAGAGCCGTTCGGCCATCACGGCAAGCAAGACCATGCCGCCGGCCAGCACCGACTGCACCAGCGACATCGGGGCGACCGACAGTGCGGCGACGTGGAAAACCCACGCAGTCGAAGCGATCACCATCCCGATCGTGAATAGCCGTGAGCCGAACAGCAACCGGGCGGTGCGGAACGGCCTGCGCATGTCCACCGGAGGCGCTGCGCACGCACCCCGATACTTGAACAGGAAGCCAATGTTCGTCGCCAGAGCGCAGGCAAGCGCGAGCGGCATTCCGAGAGAGGTCATAACCAAAGCCAGAGGCGGAGCCGGTGTGGCTTGCGCGCCGCCTGAACTGCTACAGAGCAGCATCGGCACCGTGCTTAACCCGCTCAAGGCAATACACCAGATCTCTGAACCGGTTACGCCAGCTTGGTGCCATCGGCGACAATGGAGGTGCATGGAAGCTCTGCCAACAGGAGATTGCTCCTGGCTGACGTCGACGGCTTGGCCTTGTTGTTTGGCTCCTGCCGCAGTCAGCTTCGCGCAAATCGCGGGAGAGGAATCAGCCCCGTGCGAGCCGCCCGTCGCATCGATATGCCAAGGCGTTGAGGCGCTCCCGTCATTCGCCCAGTCCGAACCGGCGCCCAATGGAGCGCTCGCTCTACCGCGAACTGAAGCGCCAGCGCAGGCAGGACGGGACGGATGCTCTCGCGTGACAGCAGGAGCCCGCGACGACGTCCGCACCGTGGACCTTTGTGCGGGTCCACATCCAGGCGTCGCGGTAATCCACGAGGTGTTCGGTGATCAGCCCGAGATGCGAACCGTCTGCGACGACTTCGCACGGCAAGGCTATGTAGCGGCGATGCCCGACCCTTCAGTGGCCGCGGGCCTCGTCCCGTTTGCGTAGCGCGCACGATGGTTGACGCCTCGCGCGGCAAGGTGAATGCAGACATCGACGCGACGCGCGCATAGCTGACCGAGCAGGACGACGTCGACGGAGAGCCGATCGGAGTGATCGGCTTTTGCATGGGCGGAGGCTTCGCGCTCGCGTTCATCGCCGGCGGACGTCCGGGGTACGCGCGGTCGCTGTGAACTATGGCGAGGTGCCGAAGGACCCGGCAAAGCTTCGCGGTGCGTGTCCGATCGTCGGCTCCTACGGTGCGAGGGGCAGGGTGATCGGTCGCGCCCACGCGGAGCGGCTGTCTCGCTACCTCGAGATGCTCGACATCGAGCACGAGGTGAAGGTGTATGACGATGCCGGGCACAGCTTCATGACCGAAGGTCACCACCCCATAGGCAAACTCGTGTACCTACCCATGCACCTCGGCTACGCGCCGAACGCTACGGCGGACGCCTGGCGCCGGGCCGGCCTGAACGGCACGAAGGACGCCCGTTGCCGCTCACATCGATTCTCGACACTCTCTTCGCTCGGCTACGTTCCCCGGTAACCGCGCGGAGCGGGTCCGAGGACGGCGACCTATTAGGGATATGGAACATGGCGCGCTCGAAAGGCAGGAGCGCGGCTGTCGGCTGCCAGGCTCGTGTCTCGGTTCGGCGCGCTCGTGGGGCGTGTGGAGCGCTCACCCGGCGCGCGGCGACCACCGGAACGTGCGCGTTGCGATCAGCAGCGCGGCTAGGCCCCACGCTGCGACGATCAACAGATCGGTGCCTGCGATGCCCGTTCCGTGCGTGTGAGTGATCGGCGTCAGGAGCGCCTGGGAGAGGTGGTGGATCGGGAACACGGTCGCGATGTCGCGCAGGAACTTGGGGATCTGGCTTTCGGCGACGAACACGCCCGAGATGAAGTACAGCGGCAACACGATCAGGTTCGTGGCCGGGGCGGCCGCTTCGGCATTGCCGATGCGTGTCGCGACGGCGAACGCGATGCATGAGAACGCGGCCGCACCGACGATCACCGCCAGGATCAGCCCGACGATCGTCGATTGGGGAATCCGCACGTTGTAGGCGAGGTGGCCGATCGCCAGCAAGAGCGCCGACATCACGATCGCGACGACCACGCTGACCGCGGCGCGGCTCGAGATCACGAACCCCGCCGGCAATGGCGTGCCGCGCAGCCGCTTGAGCTCGCCGCTCTCACGTTGGGTCACGATCGTGATCGTGAGGTTGACGAACGTCGCCGAGATGATGCCCAGCGTCATGATCCCCGGCACGTAGAAGGTGGTGATGCCAACGCGCTTGCCGCCGATGACCGTCGTGCCCTTGAACAGCGTCGCGAAGATCAGCAGGAAGATGATCGGCATCAGGATCGTGAACACCCGCGATTGCGGGTTGCGCCAGAAACGCCGGAGGTCGGTTCGGAACTGGTGAGCGAACAGGCGTAGGTCGTTCATGGCTGTGGCCTGTCGTCGTCGATCAGCTTGAGGTAGATGTCTTCGAGCGTGGGGCGTCCGACGGTCAGGTCGGCGAGACTTGCGTCGCGCTGCAGAGCCCATCCCGCCAGCGCGTACAGCGACCGGGCCGGGTCGGGCGCGTCGATCTGGACCCTGCCGTCGCGTTGACGTGCAACCCCGGCCAGCCCGCTCGGCAGTTCAGAGAGAGCCGTACCTGCAGGGAGTGCAAACGAGATGACGCTGAGGGCCCGATCGCGTCCGCCGAGGGTCGCGGGCGTGCCGCGCGCGACGATTTCGCCCGCGGAGATGACGGCCACCCGGTCCGCAAGCGCCTGCGCCTCGTCCATGTAATGGGTCGTGAGGAAGATCGTCTTGCCGAGCTCGCGCAGATTTGCGATCACCTCCCATGCGTGGCGGCGAGCCGAAGGATCGAAGCCGGTCGTCGGTTCGTCCAGGAACACGAGCTCAGGGTCGCCGATCAGCGCCAGCGCCACGTCGAGGCGGCGTAGCTGCCCGCCCGAGAGCTGCGCTGTTCGCGCCTCGCGCTTGTCCGCCAGACCGACGAGATCGATCGTCTCCGCGGCGGATCGCGGGCGCGGGTAGTAGCCGGCGTACAGCTCGACCAGTTCGCGGACCGTCAGCTCCGCGGGCATCGTGCACGACTGCAACACCAAGCCGATCCGGGCGCGCCAGCGGCGATCCGCTGCCGCGGGGTCCTTGCCGAGCACGCTCACCTCGCCTGCGTTGCGGGATCGGTACCCCTCGAGGATCTCGACGGTCGTCGTCTTGCCCGCCCCGTTGGGGCCGAGAAAGGCGAACACCTCGCCGCGGCGAACGTCGAGATCGATTGCCCGCACGACCTCATGCTCGCCGTAGGACTTGCGGAGTCCGCGAACACCGATGACCGCCTCATTCATCGGGCAACGCAGCGGTCGCCGCGGCAGATTTCCCTCGAGCAGCTGACGACGTAGTCATCGTTGACACGCTAGGTCGCGGGCGTCTCGGCGCAATCCGGGACAAGCCGCAGAGCCCTCCGTGGGAACCCCCTACCAGACGCCAAGCACCAAGCGACTCCAAATGTCGCGCAGGCCCTGCGAGTGTGGGTGGGGGTTGCTGTTCCATCGCTCACGCTCGGCTCATCTCCAGCTGGACATCCCTCGCCGTGCGCGCTCCCTTGGCCATCGACGCGTCGACCTGGCTTGGGAACATGGCACTCATCAGGAACAGCCCGCGAAACGCCGCCGGCGTGATGACCGTCCGTGAGCGCTTCTCGATCGCGGTGGCGATCAAGGAAGCGACCTCCTGCGTGGACAGCACTCGTATGCCCCGGGCGCTCTTGGGGACTCGCTCGCGGCTGCCGGGATTGTGTTGCCAGTAAGGTGACTCGACGGTCCCGAACATCGCGAGCGTGACCCCGATACCGGACCCGTGAAGGTCCGCCCGCAGCGCGTTCGTGAACCCCTCCATCGCGGCACGTGCCGCGCTGTACGCCACAGCGCCCGGCCATGAGAGTCGGGCGGCGACCGACGTGAGGTTCACGATCTGCCCCGAGCCGCGAGCGAGCATGCCCGGCAACAGCTCGCGCGTGATGTTGAACGCCCCGAGGTAGGGGACAGTGATCATCTGCGCCGCCTCCTCGGCAGAGGTCTCGACAATCGAGAGCCACCGTCCCGCACCGGCGTTGTTGACCAGCACGTCAGGACTACCGTGCGACGCCACCAATTGCCGGGCCGTGGTCGCGATCGCCTCGGCATCCGAGAGGTCAATCACGTACGTATCCGCACCGTTTCCCTGGGCGCGAATCGCATCCGCGACGAGCTCCAGGCGCTCTGGGTCGCGATCCAGCAGTAAGACGCGGCTGCCTCGCGTCGCCAGTGCACGTGCCGTTGCCTCGCCGATTCCGCTCGCCGCCCCCGTGACGAGGGCCAGCGACCCATCAAGTTTCGATTCCGCCGGCATGACCAGCTCCTTTCTCTGCGCGCCGCCCCTCGGCGGTCGGTGCGCTCGATTGATCCAGTCCAACGTCATCACTCGATGCGGCCTTCCGCGGCCGATCGCCCGCTGCCTTGAGCAGGAGCGGACGGACCTGGTCGATCCACCTGAGCTTCGCCTCCATCTGCGCGACGCCGTACATCGCCGTCGCGCGACGGAACGTCGACTCGGGACGCTCGGCCAGGCCGTCGACCAGCTCCGCAAGCTGATCACGCCACGCGCGCGACGCTTGCTCGTAGGCGTCGAGCAGCTCCTGAATCCGCGTCGGCGCCATTCGATCGCCGAAGAACACGCGCACCAGGAACAGGTTGCGCTGACGCTCAGGCGGCAGCGCCGTCTCGTCAAGCCAGGCATCGAGCACCTCGCGGCCTTGCTCGTTGATGTCGTACACCCGCTTGGTCGCAAACCGCTCGGCTTCGACCTCGGTCACGTCGAGCAGGCCAAGCCGGCACAGCCGGTCGAGCTCGGAGTAGAGGTGACTACGAGTCAGCGGGAAAAACTGCCCGATCGAGCCCTCCGCGAACGCATCGAGGTCATACCCCGTCGTCGGCCGCTCCGCGACCAAGCCAAGCACAACATAGGAAGTTGCCGAAAGCCTACCCATAGCGTCCTAACTAGAATAATCCTAATAGGACTTTATGTCAAGCCTTCCCCGAATTCACGCAAGCTCCGAACCGCTGCGATGCCGGCAACGGTGATATCGCCGACGCGGAACGCCGGAATGCCGTACGAGATCACCTGCTCCGCTTGCGGGACGATCTCGAGAATCGTTGTGCGCATCTTCTCGAGGGTGCTGCGCTTCGGTTCCTCGAGAGCACTCATCACAGGTGAAAGAGCAGCGCCTCGAGAGCTCAGACCCACCGCCGGGTCGGTGCGCAGGCACGGACTCTGGCGACTGCCGGTGCCGGGCTCCGACCGCGCGCTGTTCGTGATCGCCGCCGAGCAGTGTGCCTGCCGGCTTGTGGTGGGGTCCGGCGTAGCTCAGCCGGGGCTGACGCCGAGCGTGCGCTTGAGGAACTCCACCTGGAGCAGCATGAGATTCTCTGCGACCTCTTCCTGGCGGGCCATGTGTGTGACGCCGGACAGCGGGAGCACGGTGTGCGGCCGCCCGGCGGCCAGGAGCGCCGACGAGAGCCGCAGCGTGTGCGCTACGACCACGTTGTCGTCGGCCAGCCCGTGTATGAGCATGAGCGGGCGTTCCAGCCTCGGTGCATCATCGATCAGCGAGTTATGGCTGTAAGCATCAGGGTGGTCATCCGGGTGACCTAGGTAACGCTCTGTGTAAAAAGTGTCGTACAGCCGCTGATCGGTGACTGGAGCGCCGGCCACGGCCGTGTGGAAGACGTCTGGGCGCCGCAGCACGGCTAGCGCGGCCAGGTAACCGCCGTGGGACCAGCCGCGGATGCCGACCCGGGTAAGGTCCAGGTCGGGGTACGCTGCGGCGGTCGCGTGTAGCGCCTCCACTTGGTCCTCCAGGTTCGGCGCGGCCTCGTCGTAGTGGATTAGCCGGTCCCAATCGGGCCCGCGGCCGGGCGTGCCCCGGCCGTCGGCGATCAGCACCGCGAAGCCCTGGTCGGCGAGCCACTGCGGCGTCAGGTATGCGTTGCGCGCAGAGACCACGCGCCTGGCGGCGGGGCCGCCGTAGGGGTCGCACAGCACCGGCAGCCGGGCCGAGCCGCGCTGGTGCCCGCGCGGCAGCAGCAGCGCGCACCGCAGCTCATGCGCGCCGACGGTTAGGAACGTAACCTCCGGGGTGAGCACCGGGGTCTCTGCGAGCGACGCGATCTCCCCGGTCTGCTCGCAACCCCGCCAGACCTGCGCCCGAGACCCGAACCAGCCCAGCGACCGGGACGACGTGACCACGAGGTCCCCGCGCCGCGCCGCCTCGTGCACGCCCGGGTCGCGGGTCACGCGGACGGTGCCGTTCGGACCGCTGGTGTAGACGTGCAGCTCGGCCGGGTCCTGCCCGGTGGCGGTGAACAGCACGTCGTCACCGACGTCGAGGACGCCGGCGACGTTCAGGCTCACCGGCGTGACCGGTTCCTTGCCGATCATCAGCCGGTACACGCCGTCTCTGGCCACCACCCGGACCAGCTCGCCGCCCGGCGTCCAGGCGGGAGTCCCGACGACCACGTCGACCCAGTCTGGGTCAGTGTCCTCGCAGATCCGCTCCACTGTGCCGTCTTCGGCCACCGCCAACACCCGCATCGTTCGCTGGTCGCGCGAGGCCACCTGCAGCAGCGCGGGCCCGCCGCGCGACCAGTGCGCCGAGGTCAGGTAAGGCGCGTCAGAGGAGTCCCAGCCCACCGGCGTCAGGTTTCCTTCCAGCCCGGCGAGCACCACGCTGACGTCGGCGTTCGCGGTGCCCGCTCTTGGGTAGGCGACCTCCACGGGCGGGCGGTCCGGGTGGGCCGGATCCGACACGTGCCAGCGGGCCACCGGCGTCGTGTCCACTCGCGCCACCAGCAGCTGCCGTCCGTCGGGTGACCACCAGAAACCGCGGGTCCGGTACATCTCCTCGGCGGCCACGAACTCGGCCAGGCCGTAGGTCACGTTCTCGGCCTCCGGCACGGCCAGCGCTCGGTCACCGGCGCCATCCGCGCCAACCACCCGAAGCGCCCCATCCGCCACGTACCCGATGTAGGCTCCCGTCGGGTCCGGACGCGGGTCGAGCACCGGCCCCGGCACCACCAGCTCTCGCACCGAGGTGCCGCCCAGGTCGGCCAGATCGGCGACGAACAGCCGCCCGGACAGCGCGAACGCCGCGATCCGCACGGCCTCGTCAGCCGCGAAGGACACCACACCCGCCGCGGCCTGCCGGGTGCGCTCCCGGCGCGCCCGCTCTTCTGGCGGGAGGCGCTCCTCGCAGCCGGAGAGCAGGTCCTCCGGGTAGGCAATCAGCCGCTCCGCGCCACTGGCGGTGTCACGTACCCACAAGCCGGTGCTGCGGTCAGTACCCGAGCGCGCCCGAAGGAAGGCGACGCGGTTGCCGTCAGAAGCGATCGCGAAGGCGTACGGGACGCCCAGGGAGAACCCGACGGTACGGGCGTTCTGGCGCGGGAAGGTGATGCTGGCGTCGGTCACGGCCCGATCCTCTCAGAACCACCACCAGTTGCCGAGCCTCCCCGCCGCTCCCCGCCTCCGCCCACCGAACGCCAACGGCGCGCTTCGCGGCTCGGTTCGTTCTGCTCCCCGCGCGTCCCGCCCGTGGTGTGCGGACCCCCCGGTCAACAACCTCCACGCCAACTGGGCGTACGGCAGTCCTCAGAACCCGTCCGATTTTCGGCGCCCCGTCCGGGCCCGCGACCGCTTCGCGGGCGATCAGCGCACGGCACGAGAATTGCGCGATGCTCTCGGGCAACTCGAGAGCGGGAATCCCGGTCACTTCTTCGTGACCGGTCCTCGCCGGATTGGCAAGACCAGCTTGCTGAACTTTCTGGAGGATTGGGCCCCTACGCACCTCTTAGTGCCGGTTGCGCTTCCGCTCTCCGACTCAACGCTCGAGAGCAAAGATAGGTTCTTCGAGGCGTTGCGCCGAGCACGGGCCGCCGCCGCGAGCGGCGGCTCGAGGCCAGCGGGCCACGCGGCGTACTGCTGGATGTCGGATTTTGAGGCTTCGAGCGGCCGCGAGAGGCGCTCAGGCCAGCCGGCCGGGTCTCGTGCCACCAGCGCATGAATTGTTGATGTCGCGCCGATAGCCGGCGCGCGTGCCGGCGTTGGTCTGCCTGGCGAGCAGCACGAGCGCGAGCCAGCGCTCGTCGAAGCGCGCTTCCACGGCGGGCTATCCGGACGCGCCCTGCACGCGCCACCGGCCGGTCCGACGACCCCGATCCGCCACCGACGGAACCCCAGGGGATGGCTGTTCGGAGACTGCTGAGTTGAGGTCTTCCCGTCGAGTGCCGATCACTAGGTGGACGTGCTCAGGGCGTATCGGACATACCGCGATTGGTTTCACGAACTCGAGCTCAAACGGCCCGATGTGGCGCTGCTTGTCAGCGCCATGTCCGCGGCGCTCGGCGTGATCCTCGGGACTGCGTTGGCGTCCGGCTCGCTGTCGAGTGGCCGCGTCTTGTGGGGCGCTGGTGGCGGATTCGTCGGCGGCGCCGTCGGGCAATCGCTCCGATCGCGCCGTTTGCGTCGGGCAGCTCAGGACGACGACGCATCGTCTTCCCATCGGCGCCGGGTGGCTCTCCATGCGAGACGGCTCAAGTTCGAGACGCGTCGGCCACTCCTTGCGTGCTCGGTCGCTGGCCTGGCCAGCGCGTGGCTGGTCGGGCTCGTTGCCGCAATGGTTGCCTGGTCGGTGGGCTGGTCGCTGCCCGGGTTCGCGCAGAACGGGTTCGCTGGCGCCGGGTTCGTGGCGGGCTGTGTTCGGCAGCGTTTGGTCTACTTGCGCCGGGCCAGATCCGGTCGCTCCTCCTAAGTTTCTGGACGTTCCATCCGAGCCGGGCGATCTGGTCGCGACGAGCCTCGGCGTACGCGGCGTGTGTCGTCTGGAGGTCTTTCGACCCTGTCGGACGGACCTCCCCGGCCGGGCGACACGTCGTGTGAGGTCCCTTGGGGTCCCGGCGTCGTTCGCCGCGCGCGGAAGATCGAGCAAGAGGACCTGGCGATGAGCAAGTCCAGCCCGACCTGCCGAGTACTGAGCAGGAACCAAAACCAAGCACAAGCCGAAAGAAGGCACCCGAATGACAACTGAAGACGCACTAACACCGCAGGAGGTCGGAGAGATCGAGACGGAAGTCAAGTTGGAGGGCATCGCCACGATCGGCTGGTTCGGCCGAGGGTTTCAGATGGGACTCGGAGCGGCCCTGGCGTTTGCCTTGGTCGCGTTCGTACCGGCGCTCATTGCCGTCATCGTCCTCGTAGTTGTTGTTCGGTAGCGGAGCGCTAACTATGGCGAAGAAAGTCTGAGACGACTGCAATCGGCTCATCGACGTCGTCCAGCAGCTCCACCGCCAGATCTCCCGCGCCCTGCCCGGCATCGCCACGTACCCGCATCGAGGACTCCCTCGGGTCGCTGACCCCCATATCGTGGAGCGCCCGCCGGACGGGATCGTCGCCCGTGCGGAGCTCATCACCCGCCCGGCGACCAGCCATCTTGCTAGCTCCAGCCAGCCGACTGTCCACATAAGAACTGACATCATCTTCGGCCTCTTCCGCCTCCTCGGTCTACCGCTACAGCCCGCGGCTGGCCGACTCCGGCGCCGCCCGATTCTGGCGCATCAACCGAACCGACTACGGGCGCTTGACGAGATCGCCCGCCACCAGATCGACACCCGACTGATCCAAACGCACTACGACGACCTGCTCCGCCTCGCCGGCAGCCTGCTGCAGCGCCACGCCACTGCCAGCCAACTGATCCGAGCGCTGCGTAGCCACACCCGCCACCTCGCCTCGATCGCCAAAGCAGTCCAGCAGGTCGGTCGGGCCGCGAAGACCGTCCACCTCCTCGACTACTGCAACGACCAGCCGTTCCGGCGCCGGATCGTCACCCAGCTCAACCGCGGCGAGGGACGCCACGGCCTCGCGCGCGATGTCTGCCACGGCCGCCGCGGCGAGCTACGGCAGCGCTACCGCCGAGGCCAAGAAGAACAGCTCGGCGCGCTCGGGCTGATCCTGAACACAATCGTGCTCTACAACACCATCTGCACCGAGCGCGCGCTCGATCATCTCAAAGCAACCGGTGTCGAGATCGCCGACGCCGACATCGCGCGCCTCAGCCCCCTGGGCACCGACCACATCACCCTCACCGGCCGCTACCGCATCGCGCTACCCGAGCGCCTACACGACAAGAGCGCCTACCGACCCCTTACCGCTGCGGCCGACGCCCGAGCCGCCTGATGAAGGGCCGGTTACCCCCGCCTATCGCACTTTTCGCGCGAACTCTCCATAGCCCCCTGACCCATGCGGCGTGGCGATCGCTGACGTACCCAGTCGGTGGCGTTGTGGGGCGTTACGCGCTTGAGGGAAGCCTGCCGAGGGTCGTGGCCGACTGTGTGAGGACGCTTCGATCCGCGCCGTCGCCGTCACTGGCGATCACGGCGAGTGCTGCCGCCCGTTATTTCTGGTTGGGCTCGCGAGTTGCGAGACCCGGACACGATGGCTGTCGTCAGCGGCTGGGCGTTCTCTCGTGCCTGCTGTTCGGTTACCCCGTTGCGCATGGTCGAGCGGCGGCTTTGGCTCGTCTGCCGCCGCGCCAGCACGGCCAGCAAGATCACGATCGCACCGGCGGCCAGCAACCCTGCTAGGAGCGCCACGGCTAGTTTGTTCCTTGTCCCGGGGGCATCGAGCGATCCGCAGCAGATCAGCGGCGCGGTCTGGGCGCACCTACGAGCCGCCGGGAGTCGTGCGGCGGTAGGCCCCGCCGCGTGAGCGGCGGTAGATCCAGACCACCAGCATCGAGAACAAAAGCGACAGGACCAGGCCCGCGCCGTGGCGATGCAGCACATACCACGAGAACAGCCCAGCGCTGAACGTGCCGCACAGCCCCACCAGCGCCGTCATCCCGATCCCCATCGGATCCGGACCAGGTAGCAGCAGGCGAGCTAGCGCGCCGACCACCAAGCCCACGAAGAACAGAGCGATGAGATAGACCACAAGACCCACGCGCACATCCTAACTCCGTAGCCCCGGCTTGGGCCCTTAGCGCACGCGACATTGCGTGCCACGACCCGGCGGGCGGTCAGGAAACCGCCATCCCCCGGCGGACGAAACCCGCCTGATGTCGAACAGCCCTGCAATTTGCGGATCTGTAAGCGCCTTATGTCGACGTGGGCCTCGGCGGGCGTCACTGATTCTCGGCGGTCGCCTCGCCGCCGGCGGATCTGAACGCGGTTAGCGGGTCATGCATCAGGGTGCCGGCACGTTCCAGGAGGTCTGCCTGCTGATCCATCAGCCCGGCGAGCTGGCCGAAGGTCGTTGACGCCGCCCGAAACGAGGTCGCCTGCGCGCGAGCGGCTGCGTTTTGGCGGAAGGCGCGGCACGACGGGCGGGAGCGTGTCAGACATACTGAATCGATGAGCGTCGTTCGCATCCGTGCGGCGTGCGCCAGCGATTTGCCCGCGCTCCGCGATGTGTTCCGAAGGTCGTCGCTTTCCAACGAAGGCGACCGCGACCTGTTGCTCGCGCGCCCTGAAGTGTTGGAGCTCACTGGCGAGGGGATCACTGAAGGCCGGACCCAGGTCGCGGTGGGAGCCGATGATGAGATCCTCGGATTCATCACCACCCGCCCGCTTGAGGGGTGCGTGCTGGGGATCGAGACCTGTTCGTCGACCCTGAATGGATGTGCACTGGGGTCGCGGGCGGCTTGGTGGAGGACCTACTGATGACGGCTAGTGCGAAGGGCGTCCGTCGTATCGAACTGACCGCGAATCCTCACGCCAACGCCTGTTAGTGCCACGTGGGTTTCGTCCGAGGCCACGACTCCGAGACCCGGCTCGTGGCGCTCCCTCCGTGGTTGCGCCTTTGCTATCGGAACCTCTGGTGGACAAATGTTCGAGCCGCGAGTGGATTGACAGCGTTCACGCGCCTTCTGTAGGTTGGTTATGGAGCCTTGGGGATTGGGCTCCGGGGGCAAGATACTTGGCAGCGCACCGGTGTTCATCGCCGGTGCGCTGCCCGTCCTCGTGTGGGGTTAGCAGGCGCGACCAAGTGTTAAGTGTTGAGGAGGCGCGCCGGCGCGCCGGGCTCTCGCAGCGCGAGCTCGCGTTGCGGCTGGGCAAACGGCAGGCGGAAATCGCGCGGTGGGAGCGCGGCCACGTCGTGCCGTCGCTCGAGCGCCTGTGCGAGGTCGTCGCCGCCTGCGGGCTTGAGCTGACCTGCGGGCTCGCTGTCGCCGACGACTCCTACGAGGAGCAGATCGCCGCGACGCTGGCGCACCCGGCCCGCGAGCGACTCGCGCGCAGCCTCGCGGCCGCTGACCGCGGCCGCTGGGCGCGTGCCCTGGCGACGAGCGCGCCAGCACCGACTCCCCTCGACGTCCTCGCCGTCCTGAGCGCGCTTGGAGCGGCGAATGTCGCGCACGTGCTCGTCGGGGAGATCGCCGAGGTTGTGCACGGCTCGCCGCTGGTGCCCACCGCCGGCGTGATCACGATCGTGCCGCGCGCCGGCGAGCGCGCCCATCTCGACGAGGCGCTCGCTGTGATGCAGGCGCGGTCGGTGACCGAGCCGTCCACAGTCGCGGTCGACGCCCCCGAGCGCTGGCAGCTGGCCGCCCACGGCCTCGAGCTGGTCATCGCCCCGGCGCCTGCCGGCAGCCGAGGCTATGAGGACCTGCGTCGCGACGCGACCGCGATCAAGCCGGCGCAGGATCTCGAGGTCCCGGTGGCGTCGCTGATCGACCTCGTGCGGCTCGGCGGGGCCTCGCCCGCAGAGCATGACCGTGCGCGAGTGCCGGCGCTGCGCCGCACGCTCGAGCTGGCCACCGCAACGCCGACCCCCGGGCGATCGCCGCCGGCTCGCAGATCGACGTGGCCTCGCTGAGGGACATCATCCGCAGCAAGACCGCCGCTGGCCGCGCCAAGGACATCGCCGCCCTCCCCCAGCTTCGAGCAGCGCTCGAACGCCGCCAGTAGGTCACGCAGCTGTGTTTCCGTCTCGGATCATGGCCCGAAGCGAGACGTGGTCGCTCGCCCAGGACGGCGTGAGTGCCACGTCTCCGTGCTCCGCACAACGGATTGACGGCAGTCGCGCCGTGACAAACGCCTCGAACGCCATCGCGTCCGGCTGGCGCCACGTGCCCTCGGTGAACTCGACTGCCTGGCAGGCGCGCCCGCATTGTGGACACGGGAATCGCGAACCGCCCCGGAAGCCCAGGCGCAGATCGACTCGTCGGCGTTCGAAGTCGAAATCGCTGCTCACCACGCGCCACGGCGGCTCGAGTTGCAACGCAAGCTCGAAGAGCTGCTTCATGCTCCGGATAGGCACGCCGTCGGTCAACAACTGGGCATGATATCCGCCCGACATCGGCAAGCCCGGCGCGAAGCAGACGCCCGTGCGCCGATGCAGGCGCGATATGACTTTGGCGGCGACGTCGACCGCGTCGGCGTCTTGCGCCTCGCGGGCTGTCGATTCGCGCGGCTGGCTGCCGGGCAGCGCGGCCGCCTTGGCGTACACGGCGCGGATCGCGGCTCCGATCATCCCGATCTGCCGCGCGTCAAGGCCGCCCATCACGGGCTCCAGGACCTCGGCGTCCGCGCTCAGGTCGGTGTCGGCGTGCTCGTCGAAAGCAGGTAACCCCGCGCCGTCTCGCCCGCGCCGGGCAGGTAGCGACCCTCAAGACCCCGCCAGCGGAGCGCGCCGACCACGAGACCGCCGAGGGTCAAGCTCGGTCTGGCTGGCGACGAACGCCGGGACGACCGGCAGCGCCGCGATGTACGCGCCGCTCATCGCCCCCCACGTCCCGTGCAGCGGCGAGAGGAACTTCGCCCACGCGAGTCCGAGCATGGTCCCCGCGAACGCGGTGGCGATCTGACCCGATGCTCAGATCCCAGAAGCGAAGCTTCGATTCAAGATGGGCCGGGGCGGCGTGCACGCTGGTGTCCTAGTCGCTGCCGCTCGGCTGGTCGGGGTGGTGACCCCGCGGCTCACGGACCGGCACGTCGCCAGGGTCGTGGAGATGCTGACCACGATCTTCACCAGCAGCAGCCCCAGGAACATCAGGCTCGCCGCGGCGGCCATCGCGATGTTCAAGAACAGGCCGATCGGCGTGAAGTTGAGCGCGATGCCCGCGCCGAGCCCGGCCGCGAGCAGATGCGAGACGCTGTGAACGACCGTGCCCGACCCCGGCAGCGAGATGGTGAACAGGTTCGTCAGGCTCACCGCCGTGGTCAACAGCCACGGCCAGACAGCGAGGAACAACGCGGCGCCGACCGTCCTGGTCAGCCCCTCCAGCGCGGCGAACCCCGAGTCGCCGCCGCCGGCAAACCCGACTGCGCATAAGCGGATCGTCGGGATCGTCGCGACCGCGCCGAGCAGCCCGCCGCCCATCGCCTCAACCGTCTGCTCGCTTGACGCATTAGATCGGCGGCCTTAGCCGTGGTGCCATAGGATTGCGCCGTGTTGCGCCTTGGAAGCTGCGTCACGCCAGCCGGTGAGAGTCCGGTCCGGGTAAGCGCCGAGCGCCCTCTCGACAACCGCACGCACGGATTGAAAGGGGAATGAGGAAACGGACCCGCCAGGAGCGGGCGCCGCGCCTCTGACTACCAATGCCGTTCACGCTCAGGAACCTCAAGGACGACCTGGAGGACCTCGGGTCGAGGTTTGACGGCGCGCCGGACCTGGAGTTCCGCTCGGCGACCGACGCGCTCGAGCTCGAGAAATCCGGCCTGAGCTACCAGCGCGTCCCGCCCGGCTATCGCTTTCCGTACGGCCACACGCACAAGAAGCAGGAGGAGGTACAAGGGCGACAAGGGATACGGCCGGATCAGGGCCGATGATGGCGAGGTCCTCTTCGTGCACTTCTCAGACATCGAGGCTGATGGCTACCGGTCGCTCGAGGAGGGTCAGCGGGTGTCGTTCGTGTGGAACGGCGGGATCCAGGATCACGGTCGCCACCACGCCACAGCCGTACGAGCCGAAAGCTAGTACGCCTCGCGCCTCTCACCGACCGCGCATGGCCAGCCGCTCGGCCGCCTGCGACGGCCACATCTCCCTGGCGCTCACCATTGGCGCGACAACCCCCGCCTCGGTGAGAAGGATTGTCCCCTGAATGAACGCCTGAAAGCCGTTCCTCCCATACTTTCCCCCTGCTGCACCCAGCCGGACGAGTGGACACGTTTGCCGTCATGTGTCTAAAGCCCGTTGAGCAGGCCACGCAGCGTTTCGGTGTACGCGTCGAGTGCCGCGCGGCCCCGGTGGGTCAGCGCCACCGATGTTCGCGAGGCAGGCCCGTTGCCGGTCTTCTCGCTGACGAGGTAGCCGGCGTCCTCAAGCTTGCGTAGGTGCGTGATCAGGTTCCCGGGCGTCAGCCCGATCATGTCCTGCAGGCGGGTAAAGGACAGCGCGTCACCGTCCGGCAGCGCGGCGAGCGTGGCGACGATCTGCAGCCGCGCGGGGACGTGGATCAACGGGTCAAGCGTGTCGGCCGTCATGCGCTCACGGGAGCGCGACGCATCCAGGCCTGAACGGCGGCGTACCCGAGGACCGCGATGCAGCAGCCCACGCCGTCGCTCAACCACACCCCGACCGGTCCCGCGAACGCGCTCCCGGCGGCGATCAGGATGACCGCGATCGCGATCCCGAACCCCGGCCAGTCCTGCCGCGCCGCCTGGATCGCGGCCCCGGCTGTGCCGAGCACGATCAGCTGCATCGTCGGGGGATAGATCCCGTAGACGATCGCGTGACTCACCCCGTCGTGCTTCAGCACCCCCTGAAACACCGACACGGCGACCAAAGCCGCCACGACAACCACTCCGTAGGCACGCTCCTGGCGCACCGAGCGCCCGCTGAGGCCGGCCGTCGCGCGTCGCCTGAACCTGACGACCACGCCGATCCAGCAGATCAGAATGCCGTACATGACCACCAGCCCCGCAGCGGTTGGCCCGGTGTAGGGGCGCTGCCCGCGGACCGACAGCCACACCGCGCCGAAGGCGACCAGAACCACCGCTGCCCCAAGCACGGACAGCAACGGCGAGCTCACATCAAACTTGCGCTTTGCCTCCCGTCTGGTCCGCTCCAGTAGCCTCGCCGCCTCACGGGGATCCAGTCCGTCCTCGTCCTCGTGCGTCGTGATCTGGTCTATGTCGTGTGTTCCGTTCATCGCTCGACCTCTCATAGGCTTTGTACCACAAACTCTACTATGTTTTGCGGCACAAAGTCAAGGGCAACCTAGGGGACTCTGCGACATACCGCCCCTCCCGAACAGCGGGTGCGCACTGGATCGCCGGAGTCCGGCTACCCGCCCTAACGACCGCTTCTGTCTTCCAGCGCCCTCGCGCGGCGCGACCGGTTTGGCGACGAATGGAACGGCCCATCGGCCAGTCTTCGGCGATGCGTAGGTCAGCCCCGCTGGCACGATGGCGCGTAGATCTCGGCTCGACGGTGACGGGTGCCGGCGTCCTGGCCTTCTGTGGCTGCCGGCGTCGGCCTGAGCACTCCAGGGTCAGTGCTCTCGCTCGGTAGGCTGAGATCTCCGACTCGAAAGGCTCCTTATGGTGGTTCCCGACGCAACTCCTACCCGTGGCCGCAGCCTGCGATCCACGATCTCCTCCGGCGGCGAGCTGAGGCTGGAACTGGCCGAGCGCGACGTTCCGGAGCCAGGCGTCAGCGAGGTGGTCGTGGCCGTTGAAGCCTCGCCGATCAACCCGTCGGATCTCGGCGTGCTGCTGGGTGCGGTCGCCCCTGGCACGCTGCGGCCCGACGGGCCGGATCTCGTGGGGACGATTCCAGACGCGGCGCTCCCGCTGTATCGCGACCGGCTGGACAAGCCGCTGCCCGTCGGCAACGAGGGCGCCGGCACCGTGATCGCGGCGGGCCCGGAAGCGGCCACGCTGATTGGCCGTCGCGTCGCGCTGTTCGGCGGGTCGATGTGGGCTGACTATCGCGTCGCCGACGCGGCAGCCGTCGTCGAACTGCCCGACGACGTCAGCACCGCGGAGGGCGCTGCACTGTTCATCAACCCGCTCACCGCGCTATCGATGGTCGAGACGATGCGCGTCGAGGGCCACAGCGCGCTCGTCCACACGGCCGCCGCCTCCAACCTCGGGCAGATGCTTGTGCGGATCTGCGCCGCCGACGGCATCGGCCTGGTCAATATCGTGCGCCGCGCCGAGCAGGCCTGGGTGGTGCGCGAGCTCGGCGCGGTCCATGTCGTCGACTCCTCACAGCCGGACTTCGCCGACCGGCTCACGGAGGCGATCCGCGAAACCGGCGCAACCCTGGCCTTTGATGCGATCGGTGGCGGCTCGCTGGCCGGCGACATCCTGACGGCGATGGAACGCGCGCAGCCGCCGCTGACGTCTTACACGCCTTACGGAACCACGGTGCACAAGCAGGTCTACATCTACGGCTCGCTCGACTTCTCGCCCACCGTCATTGACCGCAAGTTTGGACTGACTTGGAGCGTCGGCGGATACCTCCTTACGAACGTGCTGGGCCGCTTGGGCGGCGAGGCGATCGGCCGGATGCGCGCCCGCGTGCTGGCCGAGGCCACGACGACGTTCGGTTCGAGGTATGCGCAGACCATCGGGCTGTGTGACGTCCTGGAGCCTGAGGTCCTCGCCGTCTTCTCGCGCCGCGGCACTGGGACGAAGTACCTCATTGACCCATCAAGCGACCGTTCAACCTGACGAGCTGCCCGCCAAGCCACGGCGGCAGGCAGCTCGTCCACGGCGTCAGCGGCACCGCCGCCGTGGTCGGCGCGACCTCCTAGGGCTAGCGACAGTCAGCGTGTTTGCTGGAGACCCGCTCCAGAGCTCCTGATGGAGCAAGCAGAAGGGCGTGCCCGGCCTGGAGCAGCGACAGCAGTCTCGTCACGTGACCGAGCGTCGGACTTATTAGCAGGGCACGGAAACGAACTCCAGGGCCGGTGGAGCGCGCGGTTCTCGTGGAGGCTCGGAGAGCCTTGGGGCCCGCTGGCGCCGCGATTCCTCCTGCGCCATGGCTTTGGCTTGGATGTCGCGGCGCCAACTCGGGCTCCTGTCGTTATGGCTCAACGGTCTGCGCGAGTACCGCGAGTGTGACCCGCTCGAGCTCGTGGGCCTCGGGCGCGGTTGGCGCGGCGACCATGTACTCGATCGTGCCGGTCCACTCGGTGTCCTCGGTGAGGACGATCGTTCCGGCGCGCCGGCCGAGCCCATACAGCACGCCTGCGCGGGCCAGCGCGTCGAGTACGCGCGGGAACCGGCCCGTCCGGACTTTGTTGCGGGTGTTGAGTGCCTCGGCACCGCCCTGGCGGAAGAACTCGCAGATCTGCGGGTCCTCGCCGGCGCCGAGCGTGCGTGCGAGCCACGCGATCGATCGATCGTAGTAGTACGGCATCACGGTGAAGCTGGCCGGATCGGGGATCGCAGTGCTCAGGCGGGCGCGGAGCGAGCCGCTGTTCGTGAACAGGACCGTGTCGTGGTCTCTGGGGGCGAGGCCGATCAGCCGGCGCGCGAGCTCGCGCGCCGGTGCGTTGTCGAACTGCGAGCGGTGCACGTACGCGACTCGGGCGAGCTGCTGCTCGACCGCCGTCGCGATCTCGGGCACGCCGTGCCCGAGATTCGCGACGATTGCACCGGAGGATCCGTCGAGGTAGCGATTGCCTGCCTCGTCGAACAGGTAGCAGCCGAGGCCGAGGCTTACGACCGGGCGCTCACCTGTGGATGTGGCGTGGCCCGGCGGATATGCCGGGCCACGGTAGTGGATGGTGGGTGTGACCATGATGTTTCCTTTGGGTTCTCAGTTGGTTTGTTGGATCGACGGGCCGGGGCCTGCGGGCAGGCTCCAGCGGACGAGCGCGGTGCCGATCGTCATCCCGCCGCCGAAGCCGATCAGTAGCGCGATGTCGCCTCGCTTCAGGCGACCGCTCCTGGCCGCGTCGTCGAGCGTGATCGCGACTGACGCGGCGCCGGTGTTGCCGTAGCGATCGAGCGTGTAGCGGGCGCGATCGTTCAGCCCCTCCGAGGCCAGCACGGCGCCGATCAGCCGGCCGTTGGCCTGGTGGGGGACGATCACGTTGATGGCCTCGCGGGGTGAAGTAGTGCTCGCCTGCCTCGATCGAGCACAACCTCGGCGCGAGCGGCCGCAGCGGCGCGTTCGATCTCAACGCACGAGCTGGTGGTTGGTGCACACCCGGGCGGGCACGTACGAGCCCGTCCCGAGGATGCCGATGAAGTTGTTCACTGGGAGTTCCCTTCCGATGGTGGTGGGGTGGCGCCGCGCTGCTTGGCGGCGTTCCGGGCGAGGAAGCGCTGGCGGTCGACCAGCGCGCGAGTGTGGGTGCCGCGGAGCACCTCGTCGATCCCGTCGTGGGCGTGGACGCGGAACCGCAGGCGGCGGCCGTCGATCGCCTCGAGCGATGCGTCGACGGTGACGGTGAAGCCACACGGCGTCGGCGCGAGGTGCTCGACGGCGAAGCCGACGCCGAGCGAGATCTCGTGATCGGCGATCGGGGCGATCGCGCGGATGCAGGCGAGCTCGGCGAGCCAGAGCAGGATTGGGGTAGCGAGCGTGTCGAGCTCGTTGGCCCATGCCGCGGCTGGTCCCGCGGGCCGATCCGATGGGTCAGCCGCGCGCTCTGACCGGAGGGGAGGCGGCTCATGCCGCCTCCCCTCGGTCGCCTCGAGGGCGGCTCACACCGCCTTCGCTGCTGTCGCCCGGACCCAGGCGGCGCAGCAAGTGCTGGAAGATCGTCTTCTTCTGGGCTTCGAGCGTGCCCCCGGCGATCCGCGTGCCGAGCGCGTCGGCGACGGCTCGGCTGATCACACCGTCCTCGTAGCCGGCGTGACCGTGGATCGCCTGGGCGTGTTGGGTGGCCCGGCACAGCGATTCGGTGCCGATCACCTTCGCGGCCGAGCTCGTCGCCCGGGCCGCGTCGTCGCCTCCTAGCAGCTGGTCCAGCGCGACATGGGCGAGGCACCGCGTGGCCTGCCCGTCGATCGCCCGGCGCTAGCGAGGCGATCGAATCCTGCAAGCACCAGAGCAGCAGCGCCGCCGCCGGCGGTCTCACTGCCGGTGTCGGACATAAGGAGCCACGCGAACGCCCTGCGGATTCGGCGCAGAAACGACATTCTGCGGTGCGACGTCGCGACGACCAATGGTCGAAGGAAGGCGATCGTCCGCTCCACGGCCGAGGGCCAGTGACGGGCTCGATCGCCGGTCATCGCTCCGTCGCCGGCGATGGCCGGGGCGTCGGCGCCGCCAGACGCAATTGCGATCGTGCGGTCGATTTGCCCGCGTATGTACCTGGGACAGCCACTCGGGAGATGTGGTCCCGGTCCCCAGCGATCCAGGCGGCGCGTTCCTAATGTGCTCCCTGAATCTCGGGCGATCGGTGATGAGGGCGGATTCCGCCATCGTCGTCGCGTGTCGGCGCCCCACGCAGATGCCTACTCGTCGTCGATGGCGAAGTCGTTGATTACCCGCACCTGCAGCCCGATTGTGGTCGCGATCCGGTCGAGGGACTTGAGCGATGTGAGAAACCACTCGGCGCCGGTCCGCGTGCCGCGCACGCCGTCATGGTCGGCGTCGCGTAGGAACCCGTGGAACTGCTTCTCAGCCTGGGAGGAGGCCTCGGCCGCGTAGATCCGCAGCAGCCACGGGTCCTGCGGGAGCGAGGTCACCCGCGCCTGAGCGTTGGCGCGGTAGAGGGCGTCCACCGAGGAGTGCCCGACCTTCAGCAGCGTGAGTCCGGTCTTTGGGTCGTACGGGTAGCGCACGTAATGGGGGAGCGTGTAGACGTAGATCCCGGCGATGTTCTCCGCCGCGGCCGCCTTGCTCTTCTCAAGCGCCTCCTCGGACTCGGCCTCGGAGGCCTGCGTGTTCTCCACGACAGCGTTGAGGAGCCGCTCCTGCTCTTCCAGTGCCCGGCGGAGGGCCTCGCTGAGGCTCTTCGTCTTCAGCCACGTGCGGATCCGGCCGGCGACCGCCCGCGCCGCCGTGGGCGACGGTGACACCGTTCCGGTCAGAAGCGCATTGTGCAAGTTCATCGCGCTGTAGACCGGCCCGATGGTGATGCCGTCCTCCTCAGCGATCTGCTGAGCTGGGTCTTCCCGTCCTTCAGACGCCGCCAAATGTCGCCGGCAGTGGTCTCGTCGGCGTCCCACAGGGCGGAAACCTCCGCCTCACGGTCATATCCGGGAACGCTCGGCGTCGATTCCTCGATCATCACCCGAGCCTACCGCCAAGCCCGGCCTCCGCTCAGCTGCATCGGCACGCGTAGGACTAGGCCTAAACAAGCGAGTCTTGCGCTTGGTTGAGGACTAGGTTTGCGATCCGGCACCGGTATCGAGCTGCAGCTGGAAGTTGCCGACCAGCGCACGCAGTGCATCCGCGTTGCTGGCCATCTCGGCCGCGCTGGCCGCCACCTGCTCGGTGGACGCGCTTGTCTCCTCGGTCGACGCCGCCACCTGCTCGGTCGACGCGGAAGACTCCTCGGCCACCGTCGCGGCCTCGGCAATGCTCTCCTGCATCGTGCTCGTGGCCGTGGTGATCTCCTGGGTCGCGGCGGCGATCTGCTCGACGCGGGCGTTCATGTCTCCGACCGCGTCGACGATCGTCAGGAAGGCGTTGCGGACCTGCTCGACGACGAGCGCGCCGTCAGCGGTCTTCTTGGCGCCGTCCTGGACGACGTCGACCGCGGCGGCCGTGTCGTGCTGGATTGCGCTGATCAGCCGGGAGATCTGCTCGGCGGCCTTCTGGGACTCCTCGGCGAGCTTGCGGACCTCTTCGGCGACGACCGCGAAGCCGCGGCCGTGCTCGCCTGCGCGGGCGGCCTCGATCGCGGCGTTCAGCGCCAGCAGGTTGGTCTGCCCGGCGATCCCGGTAATCGTCTGCACGATCTCACCGATCTGCTCGGACTTGTCAGCCAGCTCCCGAATCGCTGTGCTGACGGCTTCGCTGGAGTCTCGCACCGAGCGCATCGCGGTGTCCGCCTGCTCGGCCGCGGCGACGCCCTGCTGAGCGGTCTCCTGCGCGCGGCCGGCGACCTCGGCGGTCTGCTCAGCCTGCTTGGCGCTCTCGGTGACCGCCGAGGCGACCTCGTCGGCGGCCCGGCGGGCGGTGTCGATCACCTGGACCTGACGCTCTGCGCCCTGCGCGACGTGCTCGATCGCCTGTGCGATCTCGGCCGTGGCCCTCCCGGTCTCATCCGAGGTGGCCACCATCTGGCCGGAGCTGTCGCCGACCGAGCGGGCGGTGCTGAAGACGTGGGCCACGAGATCCCGAAGCTTCTCGGTCGCCTCGTTGTAGTCGACGTAGCACTCGAGAAATAGGGCGCGCATCGACTCGGTCGCTCGGGAGAGCTCGCCCAGATCATCGCCTCGCTGGTCGGGCTCGATCGCCTTGGTCTTGGCCTCCAGGTGGACCGTCAGGTCGCCGTTGGCGAGCGCCTTGAGGCCGCGCTTGAGGTTTTCCTCGAATGCGACGTGGATCGCATCCTGCCGCTCGATGTTGTAGGCGAGTGCCGTGTGCAACCTTCGCGCAGTGAGAAGCACGACGCTACCGATAACGACCAAGCCGGCTGCCGCGACGCCGAACAGCACGCTCGACGACGCGTGCGAGCTGCCCAGGACAGCATCGACAATCAGACACGCACCTAGCAGACCAAACGCGAGGCCGAACTTGACTGCGGTCGCGGACTTGAAGTTTGTGGCCATGCGGCCGAGAGCGTTCACGGCGTCATCTCCTTTGTTCGCGACGAGATCACTCCCCCCTTGATCGGACGCGGACCCTCGAAATGAATCCGTACTTAGCCGCGATCTCACCGCGCGCCCAGCAGACCCGCGAAGGCTCTTTGCGGATCGGCTCCTCCATCGATGACATGACCGCGCGGATCGCAGCCCCGCCGGCACTGCCGGTGATTCGCGAAAGCACCCACGGCGCAGCCGTGACTGCCTCAGGCGTAAAGCGATCACCGCCGACCAGCGACGAAGGCAATCCGCTGCGCTCGCTCTGATCGTTCCGACGCGCACCGTGGCGCTCGCGCACCGCCGTGGATTGGCATCGTCGGCGGCGCTCCGGCCGGAGACGCAGAGTCGCCCAATTCCGCGTACGGCGGTCGCGGCCGACGAGCCGGCTGACCGGCCGTCGGAGGCACGTTCTGCCTACGCAAGATCTCGATGCTGCAGGCCCTCTCGTGAGCCTCGCTTGCGGCGACAAGCGCGTCTCCGACCAACGCTCGGCCGCTTTCGCGAGCGAATGAGTTGCCGGCCGCACGCCTGCTTCGTGACGCCGACGCCAACCAAGGGCGGCGCGGCCACGCTTGTGCTTTCGCCCAAAAGCATCCGCCGAGCCCGACCTGGTGCTGACGAGCGAGGTCAAGGGAAAGTACGCGTCTCTAGCGCCCTCAGGTCCGAGTCCACCAAGGTCGGGGGATAGAGTCGTCGCCATGTTGCGCCTTGGAAGCTGCGTCGGGCCAGCCGGTGAGAGTCCGGTCCGGGTAAGCGCCGGAGCGCCCGGTAGCAGGCCCCGGCTTGAGGGAGAGATCCCGATGGTTGAGCGGGGTGTCGAAAGCCTCTTTGGAGGGAGCAAGCGCGCGGGCTGCGACTGCAGCCTCGTCAGATTGACGATCGGGGAGCCGAGCCGCTCATGTCACTGGCGTCCAGCTAAAGGCGCCAGGAGCGAAGGGCCCTGGCTTTGATCATGGTCGTGGTGGAGGTAAGCGTTAGGGCATGGTCGCTGTAGAGCGATCCAATTCCCCCGGTGGGCTCGCGTCCGCCGATCCCGCTAGCGAAATGGTGCTGTTGGCGGCCGCTGGTGGGGATGTGCGAGAACGACCGTTCGCGATCGGATCTGCCAGCGGTTTCGGGCCGGCGGGTGCTGAAGCTGGTGCGAGCGTGGCCCGAGGCAGGGGTGATGGAAGACGGGATGCTCCGGCGGACGATCGCCGGCACTCCGCAGGGCGGGGTGATCTCCCCGCTTTGTCGAACATCTACCTGCAGGCATTGGACGAGGCGTTCGCTGACGGGGCGCACGGGAGGCTGGTCCGCTACGCGGTGTCGGGTCGGATGCTGGAGCGCGGCGTGCGCCGATACTACCTCCAGCGCTGGCCCTCGCAGCGAGCGATGAAGCGCGTCCGAGGCAAGATCAAAGCCAAGACCGGCCGAGGACGCGCGGGCCAGGACATCCGCGAGGTGATCGCGGAGCTGAACCCGGTCGTGCGCGGCTGGGGCAACTACTTTCGTACCGGCAACGCCGCCCAGTTCAACCAGATCGACGGCTATGTCGTGGGTCGGCTTCGCGGTCTGATGGTCAGGCGTTATGGCCGCAACCTCAAAGCTGGCCAGGCATCGACCTGGACGCGCGAGTGGTCCGAGGCTCACGGCCTCTCCCGCTTGCGCGGCACCATCCGCTACCCGGGATACGCGTCGTGACGTCAGGAAGATCATCGGTAAGCCGTGTGCGGGAAAACCGCACGCACGGATTGAAAGGGGAATGAGGAAACGGACCCGCCAGGAGCGGGCACCGCGCCTCTGACTACCAATGCCCCAAGGCCATCGACCGTTTGCCCTGTGGAACCGGACCGGCAACCGCGCTGTCGCGTTGTTGTTGCGCTCACCACTACATCCACTCGTCAGCCGGCAGCTCGCTCTCATCACCGTGACGGGGCGGCGCAGCGGCCGCGACTACACGTTTCCGGTTGGCTATCGGCGAGCTGGTGAACGCGTGACCATTCCGGTGGGGTGGCCAGAGCGCAAGCTCTGGTGGCGCAACTTACGCGGCGGCGCCCGCGTGCTGCTCCGCTTGGGCAGCGAGCAGCGCAGCGGTCACGCTGAGGTCCGCGGAGACGAGCGCTCTGGAGTCATCGTCGAGGTTCAACTCGATCCCCGGCGCTAGCGCCTGTCCGACCTGCGCGCCCGACTGCCGCGCCTCCTATCGCCCGCGACTGAGCGAAGGCTAGGCTCGCCTGTGCTTTGCCAGCGAGCGGGCTCGGCTTGCGCACTCGCGTGCAAGGAGCGGCCGCCGGGGGAGCCGCGGGACGAGTGCTTCGTCATGAGTGCGATCCGCTTACGGGCCATCGAACTTGTTGCCGACCGCGGTGAAAAGCGGCTACCGCGTCGGCATGACCCCTTGAGGCGTCAAGAAGCAGCGCGCGCCTGGCAGCAGGCCGCCACTGGGGCGCCGGTGAAACCAGCGCCAGCGCGACGAGTTGCCTATGCACACCCGTGGTTCTCCACCCCGCCGGCCGAGCCCTGCTTGCGGCGACAAGCGCGTCTCGGACCGATGCTCGGACGCCTGCTTCCGCGGCCGAGTGCTTCACCGGCCGGACGCCCGCTTCGCGACACTGGCTCCCACCGAGGGGGCCGCGGCCGCGCTTGTGCTGTCGCCCCAGGGGCACTCATCCGTTCGGGATGCGGACTAGCGAGATCAACGGAAAATCGTGTTCAGCAGCCTGCGGAGGCGGGCGCCCGCCGCCGCTCGGATCCGCGCGCGCTCGTCGGCGTCGCGTCGGTCTGAGTTGTGGAAGTGCTCGGACCGCCCAGCCCACTCGTGGCCGACCGTCGATGGCGGCCTGCCTTATGCTTTCGCGTGCCGAGGGAGCATCCGCCGCGGTGGTGCCTGTCGCGATCTGCCGGCTCGTTTCGGCTCGCCCCGGCGTGGTGGTGATCGCGCGGTACTTGATCGTGCTTCGGCGGGAATCAGCGCGTGATTGGGTGCGATCCGGCCGCGAGTTCTTAGGTCTGATGGTTCGTGCGGGAGCAGTTGTTGACAAGATCGGAGTGGTGAGTGCTTATTTCGGTGAGGGGCTTGGGTAGGTCATGGGCCTGTTTGGGGATGTCTCAGGAGCTGTGGTTCCGGGACGTGATCCGGAAGCTGTTCGGTGAAAGGCAGGTCGTGGGCGTGAACTTGAACCCGCGTGAGCCCCTGGTGATCGCTCGAGAGGTGACGATATGACGGTGCTGATGACGGGGTTTCCCGGATTTCTGGCCAGTGCGTTGCTGCCCGGAATCCTGCGCCGATCCGGCGGCGAGGCGACCTGCCTTGTGCAGCTGCGATACGCTGATCTGGCTGCGCGACGCGCCGAGGAGCTGGCTGCCGCCGATGCGTCGCTGGCGGGTCGCGTGCACCTGGTGGAGGGGGACATCACCCAGCCAGGGCTTGGCCTGGACGGGCGCGGCCTGGACGACGTGACCGAGGTCTGGCATCTTGCTGCCGTTTATGACTTGGCGGTGGAGCGCGAGCTTGCGGTTCGGGTCAACGTGGAAGGAACCCGCAATGTGCTGGACGCGATCGCGCGATGTCCCGGCCTTGAGCGACTTCACTATTTCAGCACCTGCTATGTCAGCGGTCGCTACGCCGGTCCGTTCGGTGAGGACGATCTCGAGGTCGGAGCGCCGTTCAACAACTACTACGAAGAGACCAAGCACGACGCCGAGGCGGAGGTCCGCCGGCGGATGGTCGCCGGTTTGCCGGCGACGATCTACCGTCCCTCGATCGTCGTCGGCGACAGCCGCACCGGCGAGACACAGAAGTTCGACGGGCCGTACTTCGTCATGCAGTGGCTGCTGCGCCAACCCACGGTCGCCGTTCTTCCGAAGTTCGCCGTTCTCCCTCTGGCCGGCGACCCAGCTGTAACGCGCATCAACGTCGTGCCGCGCGACTTCATCATCGACGCTGTCGGGTACCTGAGCGCCCTCCCCCAGTCCGCAGGGCGCACATATCAGCTCGCCGACCCGCACCCACTGACCGTCGCGGAGATGGTCGACACGTTGGCCCACGCCACCGGGCGCAAGGTCATCAAAGTAGCGCTGCCAAGGGAGGTTGCCAAGGGAGTCCTCGCGCACGTCCCGGGCGCGCACAAGCTGCTGCGGGTCCCACCCGAGGCTGTGGACTATTACGCCCACCCCACCCACTACCTCACCGACCACACGCAAGCCGATCTCGCCGGCAGCGGGATCCACGTACCCCCCTTCGCCAGTTACGTCGACCGCCTCGTCGAATTCATGCGAGACCACCCTGAGATCGGATCCGCAGCTATGGCGTAAACGGGGGTGACGACACGCTGTCGTCGCTCGCGAGGCTCGCCGCCCGCCTCCTCTCACCCGACGCGCTGCGCTGCACCACGACGCAAAGCGTCGGCGGGTTAGTAGTCGCGCGACGCTCGATCACTCGTGCTTCCGTGGTTGCCGAAGCGTCGGACTCGCTCCCGCTACCGCGTGAAAGGATGCGCCGCCGCCGCGCTGAACGCCAGCGCTCGCACAGCGGCGAGATCAATGAGTGCTCGGATTGCCGGTCAGCCAGTCCTCAAGCAGTGGTCCCAGCGTCCCGTTGCGCAGTTCGCACTTAGTGGCGGCATACACATCCACCGGGAACGCCACCATCTCGATCGCAAGCTCGACCGCCCGCGGTAACACTGCGTCCGGCGCGAGCGCCTCGTCAAACAGCCCCAGTCGCAGCGCCTCGCGTCCATGATCAGCCGATTGCCGAGCACTAGGCTGCGGGCAGCGTGCGTTGCTAGCTCGGCCCGCACGACGCCGATCGCCGCCTGCGGATACGGCACCCCAACCTTGACCTCGGTCAGTCCGTAGCGGCCCTCCAGCGACGCGATCCGCAGATCTGCGCTCAGCGCCAGCACCAGGCCGCCTGCGATCGCGTGTCCCGTCACCGCCGCGATCACAGGACACGACATTCCATAGGTCGCGAGCACCATGCGGTTGATGGCGCTGACCATCCGCCGGTGCTCGTCGGGTCCGTACCCCGGCACTGCCTTCAGGTCCACGCCAGCCGAGAAGAACCGATCGCGCCCGGCGATCACTACGGCGGCTGGCACGTCGGCCGCCAGGCCCCCCGAGCGCGGCCACAAGCTCATCGAGCAGTTCGAGGTTCATCGCGTTCGCGGGCGGGCGCTCAACACGGATCCGTGTGACCTCGCCAGAGGTTTCCACTGAGACGAACATGCCGCACAGCCTACGTCGCCCGCGCCTCGAGCAACCCGATGATCACCGTCGACGAGGCCCGGACGATTGCCTTACCTATCTCAAGAGTTCGGCTCCCCGGCCAGCGCGATCGCTTTTGCCCGTCCGTCAGGCCGCACTGGACGATCGCTTCGGCGACCAGGCGCAACTCCGCGACAACTTGGTGGTGCCGGTCGACGGACAAGCAGACGCTCTCGGGGTCCGGTTAGCATCAGTTCTGGCTACACCCCGGAGGGGGAGGCGTCGGCGCGGCGGCGGGGTGATCACGAAGGCCGAGGAGGACCGCACGAACGCGCCGTGGACATCGCGCGCGCGTCGGCGATCCCGGATACGCGATAGCGCGTGAGGTTGCGCCGCGCGGATGCGCTTTGGCGGGACCCAAGCTCCGGGACACCAGGCGCGGCGCGCCAAGCCGGTCGTTGCGCGTCGGCGACGTCGGGCTGCGGCCCGGGAGACGCGGCGGCAGTCCCTACGGATCGAGTCGGTGTGGGTCTGGCGATGACATATGCCAGACTTCGGCATGTGCTCGATATATCGGTTGCGCAACGCTAGGGTACGGGCAGCATGAGCCGCCGAGGAGCGATCGACGAGCAACTGTTGGGGGTGCTGCTTGCGCCGCCGGATTTGAATGATGGAGTCGAGTCGCTCGATTATTGGCACCGGCGATGCCGGCACCTATCGTGGTGGCGGATCCGCGCGCGACGGGAAGCGGTGCGGATGACCCTTCGCTGGGAGCAGCGGGTCGGCGCGGCGGTCGTCTCGCAGCATTGGACGCCGCTCGAGGTCCGGACGGCGGCCGCTGTGCTCGTCGCGCGGACGCGGCTGGCCCGGTGGACCCGACGGGCCGGGATCGTGGTGCTGGCTATGGTGATGACCGTCGTTGTGTTCGCGGCCGTTCAGGTCGCAGCGGCGCTCGTGTACCTGCTCCACGTGTTGTGATCGAAGATCCATGCTGATCGATGATCCACGCGTTCCCGAGCGACCGCGTCAAGGTCGCATCCACGGACATCTACGAATCGCGCCCGGGACATCCTCGCGCCTGACCTTCATCGGTCGTGAGGTCTCACAAGTCCCGGACGGGCGTCTCCTCTTATTGCTCTAGGCCGAGGGGTTCCAGCAGCTCGAGCCGCTCGGTGGCGGATAGACGTTGTTTGGACGGCCGCCGCGCTCGGCGCGCAACCGCGGCGGTGGCGCGTAGTGCGGGGAGCATGAGAAGCACTCAACCCGTCCTGGGCGGGCGTGGAGAGGCTGATGCGAGACCGAGAGTCTCCGACGTCACCGCGCACGTCGATCCGGCGTTGCTTGACGGTGCCGGGTCCCCTGCGAGACTTTCGCGTCGCAATGCGTGGGTCGCTTGTTGGGCGGTAGCTGGGGTGATGTTCGCGCTGCTCGCGATGCTGGCGACGCCCGCGGGTGCCATGCCAAGCCCTGGGGCTGGGCTCGTTTGGCAGTCAGGATGTCGCCGGATTGGTGGTGGGGCCGGTCTCAGCAAGGCCGTGGCTGGGGCAGTGGGGGCGACGCGTGCGCCGGGGCGAGCGGAGACGCTGGTCGCGGCCGGAACGCCGCATTGTCTGTGCTCAGCGAGGCTGTTGCCGCTCGAAATCCTGCCGCCGACGCCGGTCGACTCGCGAGTGCCGCGGGGAGAGTGCCTTCGCGTAAGCTCGATGATCTGGCTAAAGCGAGCGTCTGAGAAGCGCAGATCGTGCGCTCGCTGGGCTCGCGCATTGCCAGCGAGCAGCAGTGAGGGTTTGCTTCTGCAACGCTCGTCAGGGGCCGTGAGTCGGGCTGGTCACACGGCGAGCGCCAACGGTTAGTCGCTGGCCACGTGCGCGCTTAGTCCCAGCCCGAGTCGCATGCGATGCCTGCGCTCTGCTTCGGTGCGGGCGCTATTGCGGGGTGCCGAGGACGCGGGCGACGGCTTCGGCGCGGGTAGCTGAGTTGGTCTTGGCGAGGATCTGTTTGACGTGCCATTTGACTGTGCCTTCGGTCACGAACAGTCGTTCCGCGATTGCTGCGCTGGTGTGGCCTTGGGCGACGAGTCGGAGGATCTCGAGCTGGCGTGCGGTGAGCGGGACGTGGAGCGGGTCGGGTTCGGCGACGTTCCGAGCGAGTTGTTGTAGCTGGGTGGCGCGGCTCTCGAGGTCGGCCGAGGCGCTTTGGAGCGCTTCCTGAGCGAGTTTGGCGTCTGTGATGTCTTGCACGATCACGACCATCCGGATCGGTTCGCCGGCCGGGTCGACGACTACCTCGCCGTGGCTGCGCAGTGTGCGGACTCGTCCATCGGCACGCACCCCCCGGTATTCCATTGTGAACGAAGATCGGTCGGCGATCGCGCGCTCCAGAGTTTGCCCGACGCGTTCTCGGTCGTCTGGATAGATGCGTTGGTTCGCTGCGGGGGTTGGGTCGAACTGGTCGCGGGTGAGACCGTAGATCGCGAGCAGGCCGTCTGACCAGGTGGTGTGGTCGGTGGTCAGGTCCCATTCCAGGCTTCCGGTCCGCGCGACTCGCTCGGCCTCCGCGAGCCGCTCGCGACTGTGGCGGAGCTCGTCCTCGACCTGCTTGCGATCGGTGATGTCGCGGATCGCGCTCGACAGGAGCAGTCCTTCCGCCGACCGCAGCGGGCCGAGCGACACCTCGACCGGGAACTCGCTGCCGTCCTTGCGCCGTCCAAACAGCTCGAGCCCGACGCCCATCGCTCGCGCGTGCGGGTCCGCTGCGTAGCCGGAGCGATGATGCTCGTGGCGATCACGAAACCGCTCGGGCAGCAGCACCTCCATGCCCTTGCCCAGCAGCTCCTCGCGCGTGTAGCCGAACAGCCGCTCGGCTTGAGCGTTGACGAGCACGATCTCGCCGCTGCTGTCTGCCTTGACGATCACCATCGCGTCCGGCGCGGACTCGAGCAAGCCCCGGAACCGGGCTTCGGCGGCCACGAGCGCCTGCTCGGCGATCCGCCGAGCGGTGATGTCGGTCAACAACACCGCGAAGCCCCGCACTTCCCCGTCACTGATGTCGGGGACGTAGGACACCTGCAGATGACGCGGCTCGCCGCTGCTGTCGATGACCGTCCGATCGAACAGCTGCGACTCGCCGGCCAGGGCCCCCTCGACATGCGGGCGGTTCAGCCCGTAGAGCTGCGGTCCGATCACCTCGCTGATGTGCCGACCGAGGATCTCATCCGGCGTGACCCCGAAGAACTCCACGTACGCGCGGTTCGCGAGGCGGTTACGCAGGTCGGCGCCGTAATAGCCGATCACCGCCGGCAGCGCATCGAGGACCGCTCTGGGGTCCTCTACCCTGACGGGCAGCTCACCACGGGCGCTGTCGCCATGACCCTCGGCACCGGACCGCACATCATCTCGGGCTGTCTGGTCTGGCACGTCTAGCGTCCTCTGGACGCTGGTTCGGTGCGCGAAACCTCCCCATCGTGGGGTAAACACTATCCCTCCGGGAGGTTGCGCGCAATCGCACGCTGTCCCACAATCTTTCCCCGACACGACCGGCTTCGACCAACGCCGGCTCACGCCGGCAAAGAAGGGGGCAGGCATGCGTAAACTCATCCCGCTCGCGACCGTGATCGCAATCGCGGGGTGCACTCGCCGCAGGTGTCGCAGCGAGCACCGCGGCGACGGGTGCTACGAGGATCACGTGCAACACCACGGAGTACAACCCCACACCTACCAAAGCGTCAGGCGTCGTGGTGGGCCTCACCAGTTGCTCGAAGCCATTTGGCAACGGCGCAGTCTCGGCGACCTACACCTCGACCTTCGACCCGACGACTGGGGCGGGGACGGACACGGGGCCGTTCACGAAGTGGTTGTTGACCGGCACTGTCCACGGGCACTACGCAGGGAACTCCAGTTCACCAGTGACACTGACGCGACGTGGGAGAACACGATTGCAGTTTCGGGAGGAACGGACGGGTTCAAGGGCGTGAACGGCAAGGGCCACGAGACCTGTCGCACGACCAACGCTGGCGCCACTCTCACCTGCACGGAGGCCGTAGAGGTAACCGGCCTCAGTTCGGCCGGTGACGCCGAATCCCCGGATCAACGCCCGCTCACGCGCGGTTTACCTGGCAGCGCAGGCCGGCACCAACGCCAACGAGGGCAGGGGAAACACGCCAGGCTTTCCGTCGCTGCCACACCCATGCTTCACGGTCAGGTCCCGCACAAGCACAACTCGCACTAGTCAGAGAGGAAGTGATCCCATCCCAGCTCATCCGTACTACCCAGGCCAAACGGTGCCGTCAACCGCCGTGTACACCCTCGTCGATGAAGATGGCCGGTACGTAGGACGCGAGGAGACGCACGAACAGGGCACGACGTTCCCGCCGACACGCGGAGGAAACGAGCGCCGCTACAAGCTCGCCCGGATCGTCAAGAGTCCAAAGAAGCGTGGTCGCTAAGCGCGACCTGCGATCAGTACCGGCAGCCGGGCGGACGGATCCGCCCGGCGACCCGTGCTCGAGCGTGACATCGATCTCAGCGCGGATGCCGCCCGAGCCGGTCGCGTTCCGTCCGGACCGTGTCGCGCACTGAGCTCGCCGAGACTTGGACGCCGTCTAATTTAATGAGCGTCCAACAATGGGACCTCCGTCGCGGTCAGCTCCGTGAACTGCCGAACGACGGCATCGATCTCCACCGTTCCCAGCCGAGGGTGGGGCCGGAGCCAGCGTCCCCCAGGAGGTAGTGGATATGCTCATAGCGCTCCTTATGGGTGATCGCCGCATCGCCCTCACCCGCCAAGGGATGAGTGCCCGATGCCAGGATCCCCGCTCCCGTTTGGAGCACCGCGCGACGCATCTCGCCAAGCGCTCGCACCGCCTCGCCCGCGCTGCCGTAGACGTTGGTGATCAACTCGACGTGACAGGCGTGCAACTCCCGCTCGACCGTCCCCTCGACCTCGCCGAGCCGCTCGAGCACTGCCGCCGAGCTGTTCGTCAGACGCCCGGTGAGCGGGTCGACCAGGAACAGCTCCTCTTCGACCCCGATCGAGTACGGCTCGCCCGAGCCGAAGCGGTGATCACGCTCAATCTCCACGGCCACGTCCTAGAAAGTATGCCCAGGCGACTGCCGGGCAAGAACCCCGTCACTGGCTGGACCCAGCGCGAGCCACGGCACCCGTCCCCGCGCCCGACTAAACGACTGACGAGATGGGCAAGGTCTCCCAGGCCGACTGATCACCGCAGCATGCCGTGACGTGCAACAACGCGGCCTCCAGCAGTCATCCGCCACGTGCCCCTCAGCCGGCATGACGACCGATTGAAGCGCACCAAAGCCCGGACGGACGGCGGTGATCGCGCCGCCCGCGACGGCCTCAGCATCCGTCACCACGGCCGTCCGCGACACTCCCGCAGGCCGTGCTGAGCCTCGACGCCGTCTATCGCCAGCTCGCCCGCCCGTGGCCCGACGACGAGCTCGCCGAGCGCTACCACGCCGCCTACAAGCGCGGCGTCGGCGACCTACTCGAGGGCGAGGAGCCCCCCGTACAAGCAGGCCGCCGACTGGCTCCAGCACACCTCGCCGTCAGCCGATCCGCCGTCGTTGACCGAGCACGCCCAGCAGGCTGGCCGGGTCGCGGCGCTCGCGATCGGCTCCCTGGACCGCGACGCACCGACGGTGCCTGAGGCGATCACCGACTGCCTCGCGCACCTCCTATTCGCCTGCGTGTTCGCCGATACCGCCGCCCGCTCCCGACCGAGCGACTAGCAATCCCCGGAGCAGGTTCCCGCTCAGCCGGGCGAGGTCTCACGGGCTAGGAACTGGGGGTGGGATGAGGTTCCGGCACTGGCTCTGAGCGCCGGCGCCAGGCGGTCCAACGACACCACGAGAACCTCGTCGCAGACGTGCTCAAGCCCGCGCGCGCACGCTAGACGGGAGCGAGCGCCGCAGCCGCCACCCCTCCGCCTCCAGCCCGCCGAGCGCTCGACGCAGCGCGTCTTCAGACCGCGCGCCGACGCGGCTGCGCGCGGCCAGGCGCACCCAGCGGCGAGCGTGGAGCACGAGCGCGGCCATCACCAGCGCGAGCAGCCCGGCCAGCGCGGTAGCGTCGGTGCGGACGGCGATCAGAGCGAGCGTGCCGGCGGCGATCGCCCCGCGCCGCTTGGGGCGGCGCGGGAAGCTCGACCCGAACACCGGCCCACGCTTGAACCCCGCCTCGGACTGCCCCGTTCTTCGATGCGCGGTCGGTCGCGTCAAGCCGCGCTTGCCGGGGGCGAGTCGCCGGCGAGGCCATCCGGCGCTCCACGACGCCCGCGTCAGCGCCGAGGGACCTCACCTGCCAGTCGGTCGCGGTCCGCCGCTGGCTGCGCGGCTCGGCGCCGACGCCGGCGCCGCTCGCCGCCGCGCTTCGAGCAGACTGCTCGCCGCCAAGGGCGCGCAGCGCGTGCTCGCGCTCATGCCGCAGGAGTTACGGAAGTCTGGCGGCCATCAGCGCGTCGAACGCCTCGCCGTGGCGGCGGCGGTCGCGACGCCTGAGCACCTTCGCGTAGATCTGAGGGAAGGCCGGCTCGTCGAGCCGGTAGGTGTGGAGGAACGGCAGCAGGTGGTGGCTGAGCGTGTACTCGGCGGTGGATGGATCCACCGTTCGGCGGTAGCGCCTGAGCCAGTCGCTCGCGAACTCGTGAAAGCCGGGGTTCTTCTCGCGCGGGTCGAGCCCGAATGTGTTCGGCGGGCGCCAGGCGCCGCGGCGGATCAGTGCTGTGATCTCGTCGCGCCGGTCGGCTGGCACGACTCTACGCTCGGTCATGAGGCGTGGATCGAGGATCAGCCCACTGGGCTTCGGACGTCGGTTCCTCGGTGCGCCGCCTGGTTCGGCAGAGATCGTGGTGCGGCTCCCGGGATCGAGCATTTGCGGCGCGAAACGGAGACGGGGTCGGGGTCCGCTCGCAATCCTCAACGCGCCGAGTTCGTCGGCGTGCTCGTGGACCCACCCGCGGGAGACTCCGAGCCGCTGCGCGACCTCTTGCGCGTTGTCGTCGACCAGTGTGCTGACGTTGTAGCGGTCGGGAACCTCGGTAATCATTGGTCCTCCTAGCGGTGCCGGCGCCCCAGGGGACGCTACGCCCTTGCCAACGAGGTCGTCGCGTGTCAGTCTCATCACCGGGGTCCCGAGAGCAAAGCGAGGGAACAGATGAGGTTCGATGACGTGTGCATCCCACTAAACGCGGCTTGGTCATCTCCGTTCGTGCGCTGGCAGGGGCCCGCGGCCGAGATCAGCAGCCTCGACTTGGCTCATCAGGTGACTGAGCGTGGGCTGGCTGAGCGCGGCGTCGAGTGGCCGTTCGACGAACTCGTGCTCGGAACGACGGTTCCGCAGTTGCACTCGTTCTACGGCGTGCCCACCCTCGCCGCGCGGCTGGGCCTGGGAACGATCTCGGGGCCGCTCATAGCCCAGGCTTGCGCGACCTCGGTCGCATGTCTGCACGCTGCGGCCGCCAGCCAGAACGGCTCGCCGATGGGGGCCCGACTTGTGGTGACCACGGACCGCACGAGCAACGGACCGCACGTCGTGTATCCGTCTGCGGTCAGCTCGGGCGGGACGCCGAGCAGCGAGAACTGGGTGCTGGACAGCTTCGAGTCGGATCCGAACACGGGCGAGTCGATGCTGTTCACGGCCGAATCCGTCGCCAGGGAAGGCGGCTTCGAGAAGCGTCAGCTTGACGAGGTCACGCTGCGGCGCTGGCAGCAGTACGAGCAGTCCCTGGCGGACGACCGCGCCTTCCAGAAGCGCTACATGGTTCCGATCACCGTGGGCAGCCGGCGGAAGCCCGAGGAGATCGCCTCGGATTGGGGCATCCGGCCGGCGACTGAGGAGGGGCTGGCGTCGCTGAAGCCGGTCCAGCCTGACGGCGTCGTCAGCTATGGCGCGCAGACGCATCCAGCCGACGGCGCTGCGGGGTTCGTCGTCACGACCCCCGCGCAGGCGCGGGAGGTGGGCGTCGACGGCCCGGTGGCGAGGATTCTGTCGACCGCGTTCGCGCGCGTCGAGCCGGCCCGGATGCCCAAGGCGCCGGTGCCCGCCGCGCAGCGTGCCCTCGCCGACGCCGAGCTGGCGTTCAAGGACATCGACCTGATCAAGACGCACAATCCGTTCGCGGTCAACGATCTGTGGTTCGCGCGAGAGACCGGCTGCGATCTGGAGGCGATGAATCCGTACGGGTGCAGCCTGATTTACGGGCACCCGCAGGGGCCCACCGGCGCCCGGGGGATCATCGAGCTGATGTGGGCGCTGCACGACCGCGGCGGCGGCCGCGGCATGTTCACGGGTTGCGCGGCGGGCGACACCGGAGCGGCGACGATCGTGGAGGTTGGCTGAGTCGAGTTAGCGCGATCCTCAACGGGGCGCGACGAGAGAGAGGAGACGGACGGTGTACGCAACTGTGGCTTGGCCGCTGCGACGCGCGGCGCGAATCGAGGCTGACGGCGAAGCGATCGTCGACGGTCCCGTCCGGCGTACCTGGGGCGAGGTACACGACCGCCTTTCCGGTCTAGCCACCGGCCTAGAGCAACTCGGCGTCGCCAGGGGCGACCGCGTTGCGGTGCTCGCGCACAACTCCGCTAACCATCTGGAGGCCTGGCTGGGCCTCCCAGCCCACGGCCGCGTGATCAACGACCTCAACCTCCGCTTGGCCCCGCCCGAGCTGGCGTTCATGGTCGACGATTGTGAATGCGTGGCGCTGCTTGTCGACGATGACCACCTCGAGGTCGGTCGCGAGCTGATGGGCCGCTGCCCATCGTTGCGCCGGTTGGTCTACATCGGCTCCGGGCCCGAGCCAACGGACGCGATCGCCTGGGACGAGCTGCTGCAAGGCCCGTCGGCCCTGTTCCCCGAATTCGACGAGGACACGCTCGCCGCGATCGTGTACACCGGCGGGACCTCGGGGAAGCCGAAAGGGGTGATGCTCAGCCACCGCAACCTGATGGCCAACGCCAAGCAGTTCACCATCGCCTGCGGCCACGTCCGGTCGGACCGCTACCTGCACGCGGCGCCGATGTTTCATGTCGCCGACACCTCGCAGACATTCGCGATGACCTGGGCAGCGGGCACGCACGTGATCATTCCCGGGTTCCGCCCCGATGCGGTGGCCGAGACGATCGAGCACGAGCGGATCACCCTCACGCTGCTCGTTCCGACGATGATCGGGATGCTGATGGATCACCTCGAGGGGACGCCGCGCGACCTCTCGAGCCTGCGGCTGCTCATGTATGCCGCCTCGCCGATGCCGAAGGAGACGCAGAGGCGCGCGATGGCGCTGCTCGACTGCGACTTCACACAGATGTACGGAATGACGGAGGCGGCCCCGCTGGTCACGCAGTCAACTGCCGACGATCACCGCCGTGGCGCCGCCGGAGAGGCGGCCTACGTGAGCCGGCTGGACTCAGCCGGGGCAGAGATCGTCGGCGTGCAGTGCGAGGTGCGCGACCCGGAGACCGGCGAGCCCCTCCCCGCCGGCGAGCCGGGCGAAATCTGGGTTCGCGGACCCAACGTGATGCTCGGGTACTGGAAGCGCGAGGAGGAGACCCGGGCCGTCCTGACGCCAGACGGCTGGTATCGGTCGGGCGACATGGCATACGCCGACGAGCACGGATACCTATACATCGTCGACCGCCTCAAGGACATGATCATCAGCGGCGGCGAGAACGTGTACACCACCGAGGTCGAGCTGGCCCTGTACGAGCATCCGGATGTGGCGGAGTGCGCGGTGTTCGGCGTTCCCGATCCCCGGTGGGGCGAGCGCGTGCACGCCGTCGTCGTGCCGCGGACCGGCGCAGAGCTCGACGAGGAGGTGCTCATCCTGCACGTTCGGGCTCTGATCGCTCCCTACAAGGTCCCCCGCTCGATGGAGATCCGCGACGAGACGCTGCCGACGTCGGGTGCTGGCAAGATCCTCAAGCGCAACCTGCGCGATCCATACTGGGCTGGCCAGGAGCGCCAGGTCAACTGAACCGGCAGCTGGGCGTGTCCTGACGCCAGCATTCGAGCAGCAGTGCGCGAAAGGAGCCGACGCCGCGGGTTCTCGTCCAATCGCGAACAAGCCGAGGCGTTCCTCGAGTCGGTCACAGCATCGGGTTGGGACGTCAGCCGGCATCAGGCCCACGTCGGCGACCTGGGATGCGCTCCGGGAATCGCCTGACTGGAGGTCGTACTCGCCGCGCTCGCCGTTCAGCAGCGGCCACACGTGGCCGGTCCCGGTGAACCACGGCATCCACGGGCGGCCGGTGAGCGGGCAGTGCATCGGGTCTCGCGCGTAGCAGTCGCCGTAGCCGTCGGTGCTGCCTTTGATCGGCACGTTCTGGCCACCCGTGTTTTCGAACAGCGTGCCGTAGCGGCGAAAGCCCGGACCGCTTGCCCGATATCGACGGTTCACCAAACGGCCACGACCGCCGCCGGGCTTGAGCTGGGCAGCGACGACGGCGTCGACGGGACGATTGGTTTCGACGGCGAGCACTCGTGCGCCGCCTGTGGTCGGCGTGATCGCATTGCCTACGAACCCGATCGTCAGCCCGACCGCCAGCTAGTCCGGCTTCACTCGTTTCGCGGGTCTCCCCATCCGAAGCCGCGCGTGTCGTTGTTCGTACCCGCCGGCTGCCGTTACGACAGTCTCAGCGCGTTTGCGACGGACGCGAGGTAATCGACATGGCCGAGGATGGAGTCCAGGCCGAGGCCCATGGTGACGATCGAGAGGTGGGTGCCGCCTGCCTCGCGCCACGCATCGATCTCGGCCGCGAGGTCGCCTGGGCCACCTTGGGGACGTGCGACATACTCCGCGCCGAAGTCTTCGACCGGCCGGCCGAGGCTGCGCACGCGATCGCGCAGCCGTTTCCAGGCGCCGATGGTGCGGTCGATGTCGCCGCCGATGAAGATGAAGCCGTCGGCGAGGCGGGCGGCGCGATCGTATGCCGGCTCGGAGGATCCACCGAGCCAGATCGGGATAGGGTGTGCCGGCCTGGGCACGAGCGCGGCGCGGTCGATCCGATCGAACCGGCCTGAGAAGTCGACGACGGATTCTGTGAAGAGCCGGCGGAGCAGTCCGATCTGTTCCTCCTGGCGGGCGCCGCGGGTACGGAACTGCTGCCCGAGGGCTTCGTACTCGACGTGGTTCCAGCCGATCCCGACACCGAGGCGCAGTCGACCGCCGGACAGAAGATCAAGATCGGCTGCCTGGCGGGCGACGAGCGCTGTCGGGCGCTGCGGGAGGATCAGGATCCCGGTGGCGAACTGGAGTCGTTCGGTGATGGCGGCCAGATAGGCGAACATCACGAACGGATCGTGGAACGGGTCGTGCTCGGTATAGGGGCCCGTGAGCTGGGGTGTTCGATCGGCGTGAACGGCACCGAGCACGTGGTCGTAGGCGAGAAGGTAGTCAAAGCCGAGCTCCTCGACCGCGAGTCCGAGCCGCCGCACAGCACTCGGATCTCCTCGAAGCTCGATCTGCGGGTACACAGCGCCGATTTGCATGAACTACGCTCCTTGGGTTGGATAGACGATCGTCGCCCGAATCTCAGCAGAAGCAGCGTGACACCCCGACATCCGCACTGGTGCTCATAGATCGATGGCCGACATGCCGAGCTGCAGAGTCGAGGCCTCGGCTTCGGAGTCGTCCGAGCCGACTCTGCGTAGGCAGCCGCGGGATTCTGTTTTCATTGCCCACGCGTGCGTCTTGCGCTGGTAGTGAAGTACCGCCCCTGCGCCACCAACAGCTCAGGGAACAGGTCGGCCGTGTTCACCGGCGAGCTCCTTCCGTCCAATCACCATGCCGCATGCTCACTGGACCCTTTCGCCATGTACCGACTTCCCCCGGCACCGACTACTACGGGTCCTCCGCCACGCCCCGGCGGCAACGCGGACGGTGCGCCTGCCCCAACCCACCACCGGGTCGGCGGGCACCACCGGGACGTTTCCAAACGTTCACCACACACCAGTCGGCAGGGTCGGCGCCCGCTCTACCCCGGAGGTCTCCATCGCGCTCTACCGCAACGCTCAACGCGACCCCACCCACCCCAGGGTGGATGGGACGGCCGTGAACAGGGACCAGAGGGCGGCGGCCGCTACACGGCGACGATCAAGGGCATCGGAGGAGCGGTCGCGCTCCCGCGTTTCGTTTGGCTGTCCGGGCTGCTTCCTACCCGCTCGGGGCGGTCCGCATGTGCGGTGCCGGGCATGTTTGCTCAGAGAATCGCGGCGTTGAATCCATCGTCGGTCCCGCGCGGCAGCGCGGTGGTGCGCGTCGCGATATGACGGAGCGCCGCGATCAGCGCGTCGATGTCCGCCCGGGTGTTGTAGAGGGCGAGCGAGGCTCGAACGGTGCTCTCGTGTCCGTAGTGGCGGACGATTGGCTGCGCACAGTGGTGGCCTGTGCGCACGGCGATGCCTTCCCGGTCGAGTGCCTCGCCGATGTCCTCGGCGGGTACGCCGTCGAGCACGAAGGTGAGTACTGCGGCCTTGTCCGGCGCGGTCCCGATCATCCGTAGGCCCGGTAGCTCGAGAAGCCTGTCGGTCGCGTAGGCGAGCAGCTCGTGCTCGTGGCGGGTGACGTTCTCGATCCCGACGCGCTCGAGGTAGTCGAGCGCGGACCCGAGCGCGACCGCGTCGGCGATGCTGGTCGTGCCGGCCTCGAACCGTACCGGCGCTTGCTGGTAGAGGGTTCGCTCGAAGGTGACGTCCCGGATCATGTTGCCGCCGCCCTGCCACGGAGGCGTGGAGTTGAGCAGATCGGGCTTGCCGTACAGGACGCCGATGCCCGTGGGCCCGAACACCTTATGCCCGGAGAACGCGTACCAGTCGCAGTCGAGGTCCTGCACGTCGACGCGCATGTGCGAGACCGCCTGGGCGCCGTCGATCAGCACCCGCGCGCCGTGGCGATGGGCGATCTGCACCATCTCACGCGCGGGAGTCACCGTCCCAAGGACATTGGAGACGTGTGAGAACGCGACCAGCCTGGTGCTCGGGCCGAGGAGCTTCTCGTACTCGTCGAGGATCACCTGGCCGCTCTGATCGACGGGCGCGACGCGCAGCCGGGCTCCGGTTTCCTGGCAGAGCTGCTGCCAGGGAACGATGTTGGCGTGATGCTCGAGCCACGTGATCACGATCTCGTCCCCGGCCCGGACGTTCTGGCGCCCCCATGCCTGAGCGACCAGGTTGATCGCCTCGGTAGTGCCGCGTACGAATACGACCCCGTCGCTGGACGGGGCGTGCAGGAACCGCGCGACCTTGTCGCGCGAGGCCTCATAGGCGTCGGTCGCGCGTGCGGCCATCTCGTGAGCTGCGCGGTGAATGTTCGAGTTCTCGTGCCTGTAGAAGTAGTCCAGACGCGAGATCACGGCCTCCGGCTTCTGGGTGGTCGCGGCGTTATCCAGCCACACCAGCGGGCGATCACCGTGCACCTGCTGAGCGAGGGCCGGGAATTCACGCCGCACCGCGCTCGCGTCGAACGCGGGACGGGCAGAGGCCGGAGTCGCAGCCGGCGCCGGGAGCTTCTCACCCTGATCGGTGGCCTGAGCGCGAGCTGACGCCAGCGACTCGTCAATGAAGTAGTACGAAACCCCGGCCGGGTCCGCGGGACTGACGCGCGGCGCCTTCGTCAAACCCAACTCCGCGAGCGACAACGGGTTGCCATGCAGCGTGAACAGGTCAGCGGCGCCCGCTGGCCGCGTCGGCGCCGGCCTCGCCGGCGACTCCGCGGTCGGTGAGCCGACCGGCGCTGAGCCCATGCCGGAAATCGCACGCGGGTCGAGCGGCGGGGCCGGGACGGCACCCATGGAAGTCGGCCGAGCGCCATCCACCAGATGCGACCACCGCGCCACCTCATTCTCAGGCTGGATGTCCAGGGCACCGTTCGGGGAGAATCCGTTCATCTCAGGCGGGGCGGCGAACAACTCGGGCATCGCGGCGTCAGCGCTCTCCTTCGCCGCGGCGGGCGCGTCTGCACCCAGCCCTGCGCCCTCGGGTCCTGCTCTGAACATTTCGTTTGCGAGTCGCTCGAGCTCCGCCACGTCGAGCGGCGAGCCGGCGATCGCCAGCCCGCCCGCAAGCAGCGGAGCCGTGCCGCCGGGCAAGGAAGACACTCCGTTGCTGCTATGTCCGTTGCGGTTACGTGCGGTAGACATGTTTGTAGTCGTGGTACTTGTCGAGTTCGACGCCGTCCAGCACCGCGACGGCGTCATCGGTCAGGATCGCGGCCGAGCAATACAGCGAGATCAGGTATGACGCGATCGCCTTGCGGCTGATGCCCATGAACTTGACCGACAGGCCGAGTCCCTCGTCGCCGGCGGCGCCGGGCTGATAGAGCCCGACGACGCCCTGGCGGGCCTCCCCGGTGCGCATCAGCAGGATCTGGCTTTTGTTGGCCTCGACCTTGAGCTTGTTACTCGGGACGATCGGGATGCCGCGCCAAGTGATCACCGCGGAGCCGAACAGGTTCACGGTCGCCGGCGGAACGCCGCGCCGTGTCGCCTCGCGCCCAAAGGCGGCGATCGCTCTGGGGTGCGCGAGGAAGAACGCCGGCTCCTTCCACACGAGCGTGATCAGCTCATCCAGATCGTCGGGGGTCGGCGGGCCGGCGATCGTCTTGATCCGCTGCTGGGGCGCGACGTTCGTGAGGATGCCGTAATCGCGGTTGTGCAGCAGCTCGGACTCCTGGCGTTCCTTGATCGTTTCGATCGCGAGGCGCAGCTGCTGCTTGATCTGGTCGAACGGGTGGCTGTAGAGGTCCGAGACCCGTGTGTGGACGTCCACGACCGTCGTGACCGAGCTGAGGTAGTACTCGCGGGCCTGTTCGTCGTAGTCGACGAATGTCTCGGGCAGGTCGCGCTCATCTTCCAGCTGGGAGCACGCGGTCAGAACGCGAGTCTCGTCCCTGACCTTGTTCAGCCGGTAGATACCGGCCTCGACCCCTACCCACGGTATTAGGTGAACCAGCCATCGAGGGGAGATCGACAGCATCGTCGGTGCTGTCTTGGTGGCGTTCGCAAGTTGGCGAGCCGCTACGTCGCCGAGCGCCAAATGAGCTTCTGCCGTCTCAGCCATGGCCTCTTCTTTCTCGATCCGGAAGATCGTCAGTAGTCATTGCTTCGATCAGCAGTCAACTCGGCAACACCCGCTCGAGCATCAGTAGTTGACCCACCGACGCTCGCAATAACTACTGATTCGATCGAATTTATGGTCATTTAGGGTACCGTTCCGTGTGTGTGATCCGACGACATTGGAGATGAGGACGATGACGACGAGAATCGCTGATCGGGCGCGGACGACGAGAATCGCTGACGACATCACCCACCTGGTCGGCGACACGCCGCTGGTGCGGCTGAACCGGGTCACCGACGGGGCCGCGGCCGAGGTAGTCGCCAAGCTCGAGTCCTTCAACCCGGCGCATAGCGTGAAGGACCGCATCGGCGTGTCGATGATCGACGCGGCGGAACAGGCAGGGCTGATCGGCCCGGGCACGATCATCCTCGAGCCCACGAGCGGTAACACCGGGATCGCGCTGGCGATGGTATGCGCGGCGCGCGGCTATCGCTGTGCGTTCACGATGCCCGAGACAATGAGCGAGGAGCGGCGGATGCTCCTGCGGGCGTACGGGGCCGAGTTGGTGATCACCCCGGGTCCCCAGGGGATGTCAGGCGCGATCGCCAAGGCGGAGGAGCTCGCCGAGGGCGACCCGTCGTACTTCATCCCGCAGCAGTTCGAGAACCCGGCCAACCCCGCGATCCATCGCGCCACCACCGCCGAGGAGGTCTGGCGGGACACCGACGGAAAGCTCGACATCTTTGTCGCCGGTGTGGGCACCGGCGGCACGATCACCGGCGTGGCCGAGGTGATCCGTGAGCGCAAGCCGTCGGTGCGGTTCGTGGCGGTGGAGCCGGCGGCGTCCCCGGTGCTGTCCGGCGGCACCAAAGGACCTCACCCGATCCAAGGCATCGGTGCCGGGTTCGTGCCCGCCGTCCTCGACCTCGACCTTATCGACGAGATCATCACCGTCGAGGCCGACGACGCGTTCGACGTGTCCAGGCGTCTGGCGCACGAGGAGGGGCTGCTCGTCGGGATCTCCTCGGGCGCCGCGGTGTGGGCCGCGCTGCAGCAAGCGCACCGTCCAGAGAACGCCGGCAAGCTGATCGTCGTCGTGATTCCCGACTTCGGCGAGCGCTACCTGACGACCCAGCTGTTCGTAGGCCTTGGCGGCTAGCGATGCTGGCCGCCCTCAGACAGGACCTGCAGGCGGTCCGGGAGCGGGATCCCGCCGCCCGCACCACGCTGGAGATCATCGCGTGCTACCCGGGCTTGCACGCGATCTGGGCTCACCGCCTCAGCCACTGGCTATGGAATCACGACTTCAAGCTGACCGGGCGCGCTCTGTCGGCGCTGACGCGCTGGCTGACCGGGGTCGAGATCCACCCAGGGGCAACCCTCGGCCCCGGCCTGTTCATCGATCACGCCGCCGGCGTGGTCATCGGCGAGACCTCCGACGTAGGCGCCAACGTCACGATCTACCAGGGCGTCACCCTCGGCGGCACCAGCCTTGAGCGCGGCAAACGGCACCCCTCGGTCGGCGACCGGGTGACGATCGGCGCGGGCGCCAAAGTGCTCGGTCCCGTCACCATCGGCCAGGACAGCCGCATCGGCGCCAACGCCGTCGTGGTCAAGCCCGTGCCCGCCAACTCCGTCGTCGTCGGTGTGCCCGGACAGATCGTCTCCCGCAGCCAACCCCGCTCCGAGACAGGACCACCAGACCTCGACGCCACCGTCCTACCCGACTTATTCGGCACGATCCTCCGGTCGCTACTGGGACGCGTCGACGAGCTGGAAAAATCGCTCCCCACGCCCACACCTCAGACCACCACCAACGGTCAGCCATCCGCAGCCGGCGTATGGCGCGGAGAGGACTTCTCGATCTAAGCCGACGGCGCCGGGACCTCCACGATGCCGGAGCGATTTGCCGTCGTGATACCGCGCAAGATATGAAGCGCGGCCCGATCCGCGTCAGCCGGTGTCCGGCGGAGAGCCTGGTGGCTCTCCGCCGGACCGGTGATGCGGGAATATGCGGGCTTGTGTCGGACTGCGTTTATAGGCCGAGCTTGTGCAGTCGACGCAGGTCCCAGTCGGCGACCAGATGGGCAGATCGCCTGCGCCGACCAAGGGCGTGATGACTAATCGGGATCGTTCGCAGTCATCGACGGCGCCGACGGCGGCTTCCGGTCGGTAACGTACGACGCCAGATCTTTGAAGCGGCAGAAGATGACGACGGCAACGGCAACAGGACCTGAGGTTTACGCGCCGTACATCTTTGCGCTGATGCTGCGCAACGTCGCCACGTACGGCTTCCAGGTCGCCGACCACAACGCGCCCGGAAATCCGCCGGCGCCCGGCGGATACACCACGACCGGGTGCGTCCTCGCATCGCCTTCATGGTCGGTGGACGGCTTCTCCTATCCCGGCAACGTCGCGCCGATCGCCGAGGACTACTTCTTCAACTGGACGAGGGATGCGGCGATCACGATGTCGGCGGTGCTGAGCCAGGCTCCGGCGCAGATTCCGGTTGCCGGCGCCTCGGAATTGCTTGCCAGCTACGTCACGTTCGCGAGCGCCTGCCAGGGCAGCGGGGGTGGGATCGGACAGGCGAAATGCACGCCGGAGGCGGGCCAGACGGGCGCGGCCGATGAGAGTGACGGGCCGGCGCTGCGGATCCTGACGATCCTGCAGGGGTTCGCTGGCCTGGATGCTTCGTCGCAGGCGGTCGCCCAGAGTGTGATCGCGACCGACCTGAATTACCTGCTTGCCGGCAACCGCTACCAGCAGCCGACCGTGACCCACTGGGAGGACACCTTCGGCCAATCGCTGTTTGCCCGCTCGGTGCAGCTGCGCGCGCTCAACCAGCTGATCGGTACCGGGCCCGGTCTCGGCATACCCGTGCCGGCGGGAGCACAAGGCGCGGCCACCTGGCTCGCTGAGCAGCTGCCGACGCACTGGTCCGGGGCTCCCGCCAACGTGTACGTGTCCGTTCTTGGCGCGAGCCGGCTTAGCGGTGACCCGGCCGCGCCGTACGACCCGAGCATCGACCCGATCCTCGCTTGTATCCACGGTGATGGCCTATCACCGACCGATCCGCGGCTGCTCTCGACGGCAGCTCAGGTGCGCTCCCAGTGGGGGCCCGGAGGGGCCGACGAGTACCCGGTCAACACGGCCGACGCAGCCGCGGGCAGAGGACCGCTGATCGGCCGCTATCTCGGGGACGAGTACGACGGACTCAGTCTGACCAGCAACACCGGCCACCCGTGGGCCGTTTGCACGTGCGCTTTCGCCCAGCTGTACTACACGGTGGCAGCCGCGATCGACAGCGGCGCGTCCGTGCCCAACGATCCGCTGGCCGCCACGTTCTTGGATCAGGTCGGCGTGAATCCGGCGACGGCGCCTTCGGCAGTGTCGAGCGCGCTCCGCAGCGCGGGCGACAGCGTGCTTGCCGCGGTCATCTACCACAGCAACCGCTACGAGCTCAGCGAGCAGTTCGATCAAAGCACGGGCTATGAGCGAAGCGTCGCGAACCTGACCTGGAGCTACGCCGCCTTCCTCTCAGCAGTAGCTGCCGGCTAACGCACTGAGCCGCCTGCACTGTCGAGGACAACCTGAGGTTCGTACCCGCCTGACGGAATCGAGACTGCCAGCGCGCACGATAGGCATGGGTACCCTTACGGCACCGTGTATGCCACGACCTGCGGATCTCCGCCTCCGGTACTCGTGATGGGGCCGCCCGCCGGAACGATCACGGTGTTGCCGGCGATCGCGATCGGCGAGTTGGCAGATGTGGGCAACTGGCGGCGATAGACGATCGCGCCGGTGCTGCGGTTCAGGGCGAGCAGCACACCGTTGTAGAGCGTCGTGAAGACGAGATCGTTGGAAACCGTGACGGCGCCGAGCGGCAACTGCGGCAGCTTCCGTGGTGGCAGTTTTGCAGCCGGAGCTTGCGGCAGCGGTCCCATTCCCGCCGCAAGCCGCAACCAGCAACCCCGCCGCGACAAGCAGAGCCGCGTTCAGCGCGATGCGACCATTCGCGCTCGTTTTCATCTCATTCAGCTCCTCGCCTCCTCGGGAACATCTTGGATTCTAATAGCCAAACGATATCACTTTGCTACCAGTGGCGCAAACCCAGCGAAGCGCGTCCTGTTCGCCACGGCGCGATCGCGAAACGCCGACGCCCGAACGCCCCGATGTAGTGAACCGAGACGGGCTTCGCGGCGGTGACGAGCCACGCCGCGAGTGCCGCCGCTGAAAGTATGGACGCGATAACGCCAGTCATCGGGCGTGGTCGGGCGAGGCGCGGCGGGGCGATGCCTCGCCCGGTTTATCACCCGCCCAGGTTATACTCTACTAAATCAGTTGTAATTGTGTGAAAGCGGATCGAAGTAAGTGCATTTCTGCCAAATCTTTCATTCCGATCTCGGTTGCGCCTCGTATCTGATCGCGGATAACGGCGAAGCAGCGGTTATCGACCCGAAGTGGGAGATCGGGGACTATCTCGAGGCGGCCGCTGAGGCGGAGGCCGAGATCCGCCACGTCCTCGAAACGCACCACCATGCCGACCACGTCTCAGGCCGGCGCCGCCTGGCCGCCGTCACTCGAGCGGCCGTTCACGTCCCGGACGGTGCTGGCGATCGGGGCCTGCGAGACGGCGAGCTTGTCCGCGTGGGCGACCTCGAGCTGATGGCGCTCGCCAGCCCCGGCCATCGGCCGGAACATGTCTCGTATGCCGTGCGCGAGCGAGGCGCCGTCCGCTTGCTGTTGTCAGGCGACTCGCTCCTCGTCGGCGACGTTGCTCGTCCCGATCTGGCGGTCGACGCTGCAGAGGGAGCCGAGGCCATGTGGCACACGCTCCAGCGACTGGTGGCCCTCGGAGACCATGTCGAGCTCTGGCCCGCGCACGTCGGCGGCTCGCTGTGCGCAAGCCGAGCCGCGTCGTCGGCGACGTCGTCGACGATCGGCCAGGAGCGACGGCGCAACCCGCTCCTGTCGCTTCGCGATTCCGCCGCGTTCATCACCGAGTTGACTCGACATAGCCCAGCGCGACCGCCGAACGTCGAACGCGTCGTGTCGCTCAACGTGGGGGGCGCGGCGGATCCTGGACCTGTCCGCGAGCTCGACACGGGCGCGCTCGCCCGATCCCTCTACGAGGGCGCCTGCGTGCTCGACATCCGAGAACCGGAGAGCTTCGACGCCGGCCACCTCGATGGCTCCGTCAACCTGCCCGCCGGTGGTAGCGGACTCGGTAACCGAGCCGGTTGGGCCACGTGCGCCGAGGAGCCGATCGTCCTCGTCTGTTCCTCGATCGAGGCCGGCGCCAGGGGCGCCGAGCTGCTTCGCGCCGCCGGCGTGTGGAACCTCGCGGGGCTGTCGGTCGCGGACCCGTCGGCCTGGCGGGACGCCGGCCTGGTCGTGCGGACGGCCCACGCGTTGCCGCCGGACCGCGTGCTGCCGTTCATCAGGGATCGGGTCGTCACGCTGGTCGACGTTCGCGACCCTTCGGAGTGGAGCGAGGGACACATCGAGGGCTCGCACCCGCTGCCGCTCTCCGAGCTCGGCGACGGTCGCAACGGAGCGGCGGCGCTCGAGCCGCCGATCGCGGTGGTGTGCGCGAGCGGCGTTCGGGCCGCAGTGGCCGCGAGCATCCTGCGGCGCCGCGGGCATGACCCGGTCTGGCGCGTCAGCGGCGGCATCGACGCGCTCGCGCGGCTCGGCGCGCCTGTGGTCCGCGGGCAGCCCGTGACGAGCGCGCCCCCGATCGAGGCGAACACAACCGCCGAGCTCAACCGCTGGCGGCCGACACCCCTTCGTGCGCTCGAGCGCCCGAGAATCCAAACTGACCTGCATTTCGTCCGCGATCACTTCCCGGCGCCCGCAGACAATCGCTCCTCATGGTCGGCGGAACTGATCGGCAACGGGCAATCCCTCGAGGTCGACCTCGCTCTTCTCCGGCGCCTCTCGCGGCGAACGCTCAGCGTCGTGCTCGAGTGCGCTGGCCACCGCCGGGCCGAGTTCGAACCGATCCCGCGAGGAATCCCCTGGGGTTGCGGAGCGGTCGCCGAAGCCGAATGGACCGGCGCAAGCCTCGCCTCCGTCTTGAAGCTCGTTGGTGTCCCACCCGGCACCCACGAGGTCGTGCTCGAAGGCGCCGACGCCGGCCCGGTCGACGGCTTCGACGGCAGTCACCGCTTCGCGCGAAGTCTCCCGCTCGCCAAGGCGCTCGATGCCGACGTGCTGCTCGCCTACGAGATGAACGGCGAACCGATCCCGCTGGCACGCGGCGGTCCCGTCCGCGTGATCGTTCCCGGGTGGTACGCGACCGACTCGGTCAAATGGCTCGACCGGATCTGGTTCGCGACCCAGGAGTTCACCGGCGTGTTCCAGGCCGACGACTATCGGTTGCGCGCGCCCGGCGAGCAGGGCCCTGGCCGCCGCATGACCGAGGTTCCGGTCCATGCCCTGATCACGACGCCCGCCGACGGCGAGTTCGGCCCCCCTGCCGGTGATCTATCGGTGCGCGGGATCGCGTGGGGCGGGAGGGGCGGCGTCGCCGCGGTACTCGTACGCGTCGATCTCGGTCCGTGGGCGCCGGCGAACCTCGGCTCACGCCGGGGGCCCTACACGCGCGTCAACTGGGAAGCCCGCTGCTCTCTCGCCGACGGACCGCACGAGCTTTCGTGCCGCGCGATCGATTTGGCAGGGCACTCGCAGCCGGATCGTCCTCCGGCGAACGACCGCGGCTACGGCAACAACGCGATTCACCGAATCCGAGTTCGAGCCGGGTAACCGCAACTTTCCCTTCAAGCTCGCGAGGCTCCTCGCGATGACCCGTTCGCTGTGTGCGGTGCGCAGATCCGGGTAGTTGGACCGCTTTGGTTTTGATCACTTCCCAGTGCTCGCCGAGCACCTCGTGCTCCCAGTTGGCCAGCACGAACAGGATCCGCAACAGCAGCCGGCCGCCGTTGGAGTCCGTATCGAACCCCTCCTCGGACAGCAGATCCTTCTTGTTGTCGAGCAGCAGCTCGACGTCCTCGGCTGCCTCTCGCCAGTTGCGCGAGAACCGGCTGACTTTCCAGACGATGATCGCGTCCGCCTCGCCGGCCAGAATCCGCGCCATTGCAATCCCGAACTGCGGCCGAATCCGGCTGCGGCCCGACTGATCCTCATCCGTCAGCACATCGACAAGCTCGTAGGCGTTGTTGCGCGCGGTTCGCTCGATGCTCGCGCGCTGGATCTCCAGCGTGTGGTACTCCGGGCCGGATCGCCCGCGGACGCTGGAGACACGGATGTATCCGATCGCGCGCTTCCCACCGGATTAGCAGCCTACTCTCTATCCTGCCTTTCGTTGGTGTTCAGGACTCGCGCGTCACACAGCCCACGGACCGACAGAAAGGCGACGCGAGGCAAACGTGCCGGGACGGCGCGCGGGAGGCCCCTTCGCCGGCGTCAGTTTTGAGCCGTTGGAACGCGTTGATCAGGCCGCCGGCGAGCACGACATCGATCTGTCGCGGTGAGAGCTCTGGCGAACCCGGAAGCGGTCGTCGGAGCCGGCGCGATAAGCCACGCCCCCATTCAAAGACGCAGCCATCTCATCGTGGAAAGTGGCCTGGGCGGCAAGACAAGATGTTGCCCGCTCAGGCCAGTTTCCAAAAAATGAAACTTAGGTAGTCGCATAGTCGCGCATCTTCTCTAGAAAACGCGTGGATCAGGAGCGGGATCAAGTCCCCTCCCGTCCGTGCGGAAGGAACCGCTCGCGATGCTTGCGGAGACCGCCGTGAAGGGGTGGACGACGTCGGCGAGCCCCTCGACCTCCGCGACCGTGAGGTCGCTCTCGACGTTCACGTTGAGCTTCGCCGGATTCGTCATGACGAGGTGGACCTCGTACTCGGGGATCCGGCGCAGAACCTCGAGCAGCCGGATCCCGTAGAGCGGCCCGCTGGCGCCGGTCATCCCGACCACGAGTCGCTTGCGCTCGTGCTCGCTCATGACTTCGCCCTCCGGAGGGCTCCGACGACCGCCCGGGCGAAGGCCTCGGAGTTGATGTCCGAGTTCACCTCGATCACCTCGATCTCGGCGTCCAGGCCGCTCTTCAGCGCGCGGACGAACGCCTCGTCCGCGTCCGGATCGTAGAGAATCCCTCCCGGGACGCTGACTGAGGAGAAGCCCCCGCGAGGGATCACGAACTTCACGAGCTCCTTTCGCGGGTACTGGTTCAGCTCTCCGGCGACTGCCGCCGCGATCTCCTCGAGCTCCTCGGGGGTCGTACGGGCCTGGACGCGCATCGCGTCCTGGAGGAGGAGCTTCCGCTCGGCGATCTTCCGCTCCGTCCAGAGCGGATCGCCTTTGTCCCGGCGCTCGATCGGGCCGCAGCTCAGCATGTCGAAGCCGCAGGTGCTCAGGATGTACGGAATCTGGCGGTCTTTGGTCGCTTGCAGGCGGTCCGGGCCGGATGCCCGGTTGCCCCCGAGCATGTACTCGGCGAAGCTCGCCGGCACCAGGTCGACGAACGCGGCGAACAGCCCCTGGCCGACGAGGTCCTGCGCGGCCCGGTCGCCGAGCCCGGTCGCGTGGAACGAGACCACGTCGTACTCGTCCTCGAGGAGTTCGCGGACGTGGTGCGCTCCCTTGTCGCAGAAGCCGAACTCCGTGATCGCGATCGCCGGCTTGCCCGTCGTGACCACCGCCTCGTAGCCCTCCACCATCCCGCAGATAGCGCCCGCGCTGTTCCGGGCGAGGGCCCGCACGAGCGGGTTCGTCCCGACGGTGTCGACCACGGCGTGCATCACGGTGACGTCGCGAAGCCCGAAGTACTCGGCGAACCGCCCCGCGTAGGCCGGCATGGCCGCGGCGCTCGTCACGAGGAGCTTCGGGACCCCGAAGGGCAGCGCCTTCATCGCGGGGAGCGAGATCGTCGCCCCGGTCATGCCGGTGATCGCGAGCACCCCTTCGAGCCGTCCGCTCTCGTACAGCTCGCGCACCTTGCGGGTCAGCCCCTCCGCCATGATCCGGGTGACGGTCTCGCGGTCGCCGGGGGGCATCGCCGTCACGGCCTCGATCGTGCTCCCGCCGAGCCGCGCGAGCTCCGCCCCGGGAACGTCGGGCTGGAGCTTCGAGACGATCGCGCCTGTGCCGATGCTGATGTCTGCGACCAGGGCCTCGTGCCCACGGGCCTCGATCGTCTCCTTCATGAGCGCGAGCGCCTCCTCCCGCTCGTCGAGCATGCCTACGATCACGATCGCCATTGCTGCGCCCTAGGCTACTTCCCCCGGAAAAGTCCGAAAGTGGCGTCCGGAACTGAATGGTGAGCCGGGCGACCCAACAATTACCGTCGGACTTTCCTCTGGTAAATCGTCGATCCGGGTCCAGCGCCGATTATTTGTAGGGTCGGCGAGAGGCGCCTGGACCGTGCGGCACGTGCTGGCCCGACTGGTCTGGTTTCCTCCCGCCGCCACCTCGAACCGTGCATGCAGTTCTCCCGCACACGGCTCTCCGACGTTCTTCACCGCCGGCATTCGGCTCATTTCCCTCGCCAGGCCCGGTGGAGCCTGGGCGCGACGACGGTTCCAGAGAGGCTGACCAAGCCCAGGCGATTCGGCGAGCTGTATGTGACCAGTCGCCAGCCGTAGGCTCGCGACCGCTGGTGGCGTTTGGCCAGGAGCAGCGCGAGTCGGGTGTGCGCGTGGTGCTCGATCAGGTTGAAGTGACGGGCCGAGTTCCCGTAACGGAAGTAGCCCGCCCAGCCGCGCAGGTACCCGTTGAGGTCCTGCACGATGTCTTCGACCGGGAGCAACAGCCGTTCGCGCGCCGTGATCTCACGAACGCGGTCCTGGGCGTGCGCCATCGCCCTGCGTGAGGGCCAGCGGGCGAGGAACTGGACATGCCTGGCGCGGTTGGCGCGGACCCACCGGTGGTGAAAGCCGAGGAATCAACGCCCTCGCCTCCCTCCTCCAGGTGCACGATCCGGGTCTTGGCGCACTGAGCGCGGCGCCCTGAACGAGCCCGAGATCGTTGCGGACGGCGACCAGATCGCCGCGTGGCTTCAAACCAGCGTCGCGAGCCTGGTCACCTGGTCGGGATGGGAGCGGATCGACGCGCACGAGACGGCGCTCGGCGAGCCGCAGGGACGCCCTCGGGTGAAGCTCGTCCGGGTCAGCGACATGCACGAGGTAGCGGGCGAGGCCGCGACGCTGTTCCGCTGACTGCGGCTCGTGAGTGCGTCATGGACGCCGGCTCGGTCCGTTGCCCTGGCTCTGAGCGCGTTCTCAACCGGCGATGCCCGTGCTGACCGGCACAGCCTTCAGTGCGCCGACGCGGGTGCTTGCCGTGTCGTTGCAAGCCATCAGCTCGAAGCGGAAGCCGACCCTGTGGACCTGCTTGTGAGGCGATTTGCGAGACTGTAATGCCCAAGGCCGAGCCCGTCGCCGGCTTGCGAGCGCTCGATCAGCCTCGGCCCCGGATACCGATGCCGCGCACCGTGCAGGCGCGTAGCCGCCGAATAGCGGCTGCGCGTCGGGAGCTTCGAGTTGATCGCGTGGTCGGCGACTGCCCCCGGTCCCGTCACCGAGACACGTCGCGCATGTCACGCATCTCGGTCCCGGCCGCATCGACCGCGGGAAGGGCAGCGTTCATGCCGCACGGGCGTCGAGGCTGAAGTTCGACTCCAGCTGCTCGAAGTAGGTACGTGCCGCCGCTGCCCAGCGCTCGTGGCGGTCGACGAAGAGGGCGTGTGCTCGGTCGCGTGGCCAATCCCGTGGGAGCAGGCTGGGCGGCAGGTCGGGGTCGAGGAACGGGAATCTTCGCCACGCGTGGACGAGGAGGGTCTCCATGCGGAACTGTGCCTCGATCGACGACGGGCGAGGGCGGCTGAAGTCCTCGATGAACGCGACGTACTGGTCGCGAACGCTGTCCAGATCCCAGGCCTCGGCAATCAGCTGCTGGGGATCGCCCAGCTCGCCGAGTTGGGCGATGAACGAGCGCGCGTCGGCATCCGGCTCGTCGCGAATCGCGGCCGTCAGCTCGGTTTCGCGCTCGACGTGCGGCGTGAGCCACGCGCCTCCTCCGATCGAACCAAGGCCTGCCCAGCCCAAGCGGGAGCGGAGCTGGTGCCGGACGGCGCGGCGCTGCTCGGGGACGCTGAGCATGACGATGAGCCAGCGACCATCCCACTCCCACCGTTGAGCGAACGAGTAGATCCGCTCGGCGCCGGTGGCGAGGAGGCGCCGGCCGGCGTCAGTGAGTGACATACGGGAGCGCCGCCCGCGGCGCTCTGTCTCGAGCCAACCATCGCGGGTGCTGCGCGATAGCGCCTGCCTGGCCGCGTGTTCGGTGTACCCAAGTGAGTCCAGGGTGGCCACGAGCGTCTCCTGCCACACATCGTCGGACCGGGGAAGCACGTACTCGCCGAGCACGGTGAGCAGCAGGGAACGGGCGGCCAGTGAGCCGACTGACCGCCTTCGCAGTTGATCGTCCATCATCTGGGCGAGACACTAGCCGGTCGGCCCCTCGGATCCGTCAGTCGTTCAACGCGCCCGGTCTTCGCTTCTACCGGGACACATGCGCGCAAAGGCCTCGCGAAGCGCCTCGAAGTACGTTGTTGCACGTGCGTGCACCAGCTTTGCCAGTAGCCAGACGCTCCCTGAACCTGCTCCTCGGTGAGCGACGCCAACTCTTCTACGGCGGTTGCGACTACGACGCTCGCCTTCGCAGATATGACACTTGACTTACGCCCGGCAGTGTATAGTCTGTCCAGCGTGCCCTCAAGCGAGGAGAGCCGCCACCTCAGAGCGGACGTCTCGGACCATGTCCTCACCCTGACCCTGGACCGGCCCGAGCGCCGCAACGCGCTCGACGCCGACATGCGCGACGAGTTGGCGGCGGCCCTCGACGAGGCGGCGTGCTCGACTTCGACCCAAGCGGTGATCATTACCGGCGCCGGAGGGTCGTTCTGCGCGGGCGGGGACCTGGGCTCGTTCGAGGATATGCACGACGCCCGCCTGTATCGGCACGTCAGCCATCGGCTGACGGCGCTGCTGGATGCGGTGGAGCGGTTGGAGAAGCCGGTGATCGCCGCGCTTGATGGCGTTGCCACCGGCGCCGGTCTGACGCTCGCGCTGTGCTGCGACTGGCGGATTGCCGCTCCGACGGCGCGGCTGTTGTTCCGGGAGGGACGCCTTGGGCTCGTGCCCACTCATGGTGGCGTGACTCGATTGGTCAAGCTGGTCGGGCTCGCCCGCGCCAAGGAGGCATTGCTGGGTGGCGATGACCTCGACGCAAAGGCGGCGCTCCGTTTGGGGCTGGTCAGCGAGATCGCCGACGATGACTTGGTTGCTGCGGCCCATGAACGCGCGCGCCGCATGTTGCGCCGCGCCCCGTTGTCGTTCGGCGCGGCGAAGCGACTGGCACATCTCGCCGCCGACAGCGACCTGCGCAGCGGCATCTTGGCCGAGAGTCTCGCCCAGACGCTCCTGTTGACCACCGAGGACTACCGCGAGGGTCTCGCGGCCGTGCGCGAGCGGCGAGAGCCAGAGTTCGCTGGGCGCTGACGGCGAACATCGTGGAGCTCGACGGCGTCGCGCCCGCTCCGTTCGGTGCGATTCTGCGTTTCGGCCGCCGAGCCTCTGCCCGCGGTGACACTCGAGCGGCGGCGCAACGCGTTTGGGCTGGAGATCGTCGATGGGATCGGATCTACCGAGATGCTCCACATCTACTGCTCCAACCGCCCGGGGCAGGCGCGTCCGGGCAGCAGCGGTTGGCCCGTTCCTGGCTATGAGCTTCGGCTTGTCGATGACGAGGGAACAGTCCTCGAGGGTCCGGCGGTCGGGGAGCTGCAGGTGAACGGCGACTCGTGCGCCGCGTTCTACTGGCATCAACACGCGAAAACGAAGGCCTCGATGCTCGGTCCGTGGTTCTCCACCGGCGACCGGTATGCTCGTTCCGAGGACGGGATGTACTCTTACGTCGGCCGCGTCGACGATATGGTGAAGGTCGCAGGGTTGTGGGTGTCGCCGATCGACATGGAGGATGTGCTCCTCGAGCACCCCCGGGTCGCAGGCGTCGGGGTGATCGGGGTCACCGAAGCCGGCGTGAGCCGCATTGCCGCCTACGTCCAGTGCACCGGCGATCCCGGCGACGAGGAGCTCGCCGATAAGCTCCGGGCTTGGTGCAAGGAGCGCCTGCGCCGGTATGAGTATCCGCACATCGTGACGTTCGTCGACAGCCTCCCACGCACACTCACCGGCAAGGTGCGGCGGTTGCTATTGCGCGAGTGGGCAACGGAGACGGCACCGGCGCAGCCCACCGCGATGCCAGCCGAGTCCGAGCCCCGAGCCAAGACGCTGTGAACAGCGCGCGGCGATCGTCGGCGCGGGACCGTCCCGCTTCTATACGGCCGAGCAGCTCCTGAACGCGGGCTCGGACCTGGGCCTGCCGGGATGCAAGCCGGCCCGATTCGGCCGGGGATCCCGGCGCACCCGCGGAGTCAACCGCAGGCGTCGGCCCGGCGGCTGGCTGCGGCCGGCCTGACGCTGGACGTGGGATGGCGGGCGTCCGGCAGCTGTCACATTCTTAAGGGAGGTCTTGTGTTGGCACCTTGCATGCCAGTTGCTGAGAGCTGCCAGACACAAACTGGAGTCCATGCGGGTACGTCGTCGAAACCTCGCCGGGCGGCCCTACGGCCCCGTCGGTCCGAGCGGACATAAGACAGACAGTTTGCGCTCGTCACGATGCTTGTGATGTGGTAGCCTGACGGCCCGACGACGGGCACCCGACGGTAGGAGATGAGGTGAGCATGGCCGGTCCGGGGCTGGTGGACGAGTTCTCCTCCAACGACGACATGTCTACAACCGAGGAGCGCTCTACCGATGCCGACTTTGCCACGGATGTCGTGGTCAGGGGTCAGCGGTTGCATGTTGTCGTGAGGGGGCAAGGTCGTCCGTTGCTGCTGATTGGTGGGATCGGCGCGAATGTGGCGATGTGTGAGCCGTTCGCGCGGGAACTGACGCAGACGCGACTGATCATGTTCGACATGCCAGGTTGCGGTAGATCCTCGACGCCCGCGCGTCCGATTGGCATGGCCGGGCTGGCCTCCATCGTCGAGGGATTGCTCGACGAGCTGTGCTATGAGCGGGTCGATGTTCTCGGCGTGTCGATGGGCGGCGGGCTGGCGCAGCAGCTTGCCCGGCAGGCGCCCGCACGCGTACGGCGACTGGTGCTCGTGGCGACCGGATGCGGCGCCGGCATGGTGCCTGGCCGGCCGTGGGCATTGGGAGTCATGACCACGCCATTGCGTTACTACTCCACGCCGTTCTTCAAGCTCGTCGCTCCAATCTTCCTCGGTGGCGAGAAGTGGCGCGACCGGAGCTTTGTGCATGAGCATGCGGCGGCCCGTCGCGCCAAGCCGCCGAGTTTGCGTGGGTACTACATGCAGGCTCTGAGCGCGCTGACGTTCTCGAGCCTCCTCTGGCTGCACACGCTCCGGCACCAGACGCTCGTACTCAGCGGCGACGACGATCCAATCGTTCCTGCCATCAATGGGGCGGTGCTTGCCCATCGCATCCCCAACGCCCGCCACCATGTGATCCGAGGCGGCGGCCACTTGTTCATCCTCGACAGCCCCGACGAGGTCGCGCCTCTAGTTGAGGATTTCCTCGCTGACAACCAGCTGCACGACCTCGCGTCTAGCCCCTCCCCGTCACCGTGATCGCATTCCGCCCGATCAGATGTTGATGTTCGCGAACACCGGTGAGCGCAGTCCAACCATCGCCTCTCGAACGGCGTCTGGAGTCCACGCGGCCGTCACGATCCTCCGCTACGGCACTGCATGGCCAATTTTCGTCGCGCGCGAGACGCTCGCCGCCTGGGACGATGGTCTGGCGTTCATGATGAACCTGATCCTGGGCGACGACTGGCAAGCCGTCGGGTTTGACGAGACTCGACGCAGCCGCCGGCGCGCTGGCTAGCAAGCCGGGATGGCGGTGATCGTCGGGCTCGCCGCTGCGGCGCCGTGCGTGGATCCCGATCGGCGGGTGGACTTGGTCACCGCGCGACCAACCGCTCGGCTTGGCTAATCCACGACGACTCGCCGATCGCGGTCCGGCGCCTCCGCGAGCTCAAACGACGCGGTGATCCGTCGGGCATGGCATCCCGGGCGTCGCGTCGCCGACGGCCGCCCTCCGGATATGAGACGTTGAGTTCGATGTCGTCACGTGTTAGTCTTTCGTCCTCCTCGCCCGACTCATGGCCATGAGAGGTGCCGGATGAAGTTCGATGACGTCTGCATCCCGTTAACCGGAGCCTGGTCGTCACCGTTCATACGCTGGCAGGGACCCGTCGCCGAGATCAACAGTCTCGATCTTGCGCATCAGGTGACCGAGCGCGGCTTGGCGCGACAGGACGTCGAGTGGCCGTTCGCGGAGCTTGTGCTCGGTACCACGATCCCGCAGCTCCATTCCTTCTACGGTGTCCCCACCCTCGCGGCTCGCTTGGGTCTGGGAGCGATCTCGGGACCCCTCGTCGCCCAGGCGTGCGCAACATCGGTGGCCTGCCTGCACGTCGCCGCGGCCAGTCAAAGCGGGTCCGCGACGGGCGCCCGCCTTGTCGTGACCAGCGATCGCACGAGCAACGGGCCGCACGTCGTCTATCCCTCCGCGGCGAGCTCGGGTGGTACGCCGATCAGCGAGAACTGGGTGCTCGACAGCTTCGAGGCCGATCCCAACACTGGTCAGTCGATGTTGTTCACAGCCGAAGCTGTCGCCAAAGAGGGCGGCTTCGAGAAGAGCCAGCTCGACGAGGTGACTCTGCGGCGCTGGCACCAGTACGAGGAGTCCCTGGCGGACGATCGCGCGTTCCAGAGGCGCTACATGGTGCCGATCACGGCGGGTGGCCGGCGCAAGCCGGAAGAGATCGCCTCCGATTGGGGGATACGACCGGCGACCGAAGAGGGATTGGCAAGCCTGAAGCCAGTCCGGCCGGATGGCGTCGTCAGCTACGGCGCGCAGACGCATCCGGCGGACGGTGCTGCGGGGTTGATCGTCACCAGCCCCGTTCAGGCGCGGGACCTGGGCGTCGACGGCCCAGTCGCGCACATCCTGTCCACGGGGTTCGCGCGCGTGGAGGCGGCCAGGATGCCCAAGGCCCCCGTGCCGGCGGCGAACAATGCGCTCGTTGATGCTGGGCTGTCTTGGGGCGACATCGACCTCGTCAAGACGCACAATCCGTTCGCCGTCAACGACCTGTGGTTCGCTCGCGAAACCGGCTATGACCTCGACGCGATAAACCCATATGGCTGCAGCCTGATCTACGGGCACCCCCAGGGACCCACCGGGGCGCGCGGCATCATCGAGCTGATGTGGGCGTTGTACGACCGCGGCGGTGGCCGGGGAATGTTCACGGGCTGCGCAGCAGGTGACACCGGGGCAGCAACCATCATCGAGGTCCGGTGACCCGCGGCGCCCCACGGTCGCACGGGCGCGATCGTCACCGCGGGCGCCGCCGGCTTCGGCCGGGCTTGTGTCGAGCGCGTACTGGCGGAGGCATCACGCGTCCAATCGACGACGTCAACGAGGCCTTCGCGATGGCGGGCAACGAGCGGTCCGACGAGCGAGCGTTGCGTGCACCTCAGCACCACGAAGGCCGCGGCATCTGAGGGATTAGATAGGGGCAGGTCAGCTTACAGGGCGCTAAAGGTTGAGGTGGCCGGCCCGAAAACTCCGCGACCGGCGCGACGTCAGCCGGGTGAATCGGCTCGCGCCCCGGTGAGCGGCTGAGTTCGGTCAAACCGCCAGCGTCGATAGAGGACAATAGAGAGGAGAGAATCATGGACGCGACCGTTGCCTGGCCGCTGCGGCGTGCGGCACGAGTACTCCCGGACGGTGAAGCACTCGTCGATGTTCCACGTCGCCGACACCTCGCAGACGTTCGCGATGACGTGGGCGGCGGGGACTCACGTCATCCTGGCGGGCTTCCGAGCGGACGCCGTCGCCGAGGCGATCGAGCGCGAGCGAATCACGCTGACATTGCTGGTCCCGACGATGATCGGGATGCTCCTGGATCACATCGAGCGACACCCCCGCGAGTTGTCGAGCCTGCCGCTTCTGATGTATGCCGCCTCGCCGATGCCGAAGGAGACTGGGCCGGGCAGGAGCGAGAGGTGCACTGAGGCACCTCCGGGAACAATGAACGCTGAAGAGATCATGGGGCGTCATAAGTAGCCGCCTCCGAGCGGCGCGAAGCGAGAGGAGCCGACGGATTGCTCGAGGGGTTGATGCAACACGACCATTCGCTGACGATAAGCGGCATCGTTGAACGCATGCGCACTGTCAATGCTGCGAGCGCGGTGATGTCGGTCGCAGATGATGGGCGGACGCTGCGCCGTGCGACGTTTGCGGAGATCGGGGACCGGGTTGATCGGCTGTGCGCGGGGCTGCGCGGCCTCGGCGTTCAGGCGGGGGACCGCGTCGGGACGTTTTGCTGGAACCGCCAGGAGCATCTCGAGGCGTACCTGGCCGTGCCGTCGATGGGCGCGGTCCTGCACACCGTGAACCTGCGCCTGTTCGCCGATCAGCTGACCTACGTCGTCAATCACGCAGAGGACCGCGTGATGCTGGTCGACGCGTCGCTGGTGCCGGTGCTCGAGCCGATCGCGCCCCGCTTCGAGACCGTCACCCACTACGTGGTGATCGGCGACGGCGACCCCGGCGCGCTCGCTCTGCATGGCGAGGTCGTCTCCTACGAGCACATGCTTGCTGGACCTACCGGCTTCGACTACCCGGAGCTCGATGACCGGGCGGCCAGTGCGCTTTGTTACACGACGGGGACGACCGGCTCCCCCAAAGGTGTGCTGTACTCGCACCGATCGAGCTACTTGCACTCGCTGGCGATCTGTCTGCCGGACGCGCTCGGCGTCTGCTCGGACGACATCGTCCTGCCGGTGGTGCCGATGTTCCATGCAAACGCCTGGGGCATGCCGTATGCGTGCGGCCTCGTGGGTGCGGATCTGGTTCTCACCAACCGGTTTCTGCAGCCTTCGGTCATCGCTTGGCTGATCGAGCAGCAGCGCGTCACGCTTGCGCTGGCGGTGCCGACGATCTGGATGGAGCTGCTCAATTACGCCGACGAGCACCATCCCGACCTCAGCTCGCTGCGGATGGTCCCCTGCGGGGGAGCCGCGACCCCGCGCAGTCTGATCGAGGCATTCGAGGATCGTCACGGCGTCCCGATCGTCCCCGTCTGGGGCATGACCGAGACGAGCCCACTGGGCGCGGTTACCCACGTCCCGCACGGGGTCAGCAGAGACGCTCGTTGGCCGTACAAACTCTGCGCCGGCCGGATTGCCCCCGGCCTCGAGGCGCGGCTGGTAGATGAGCGCGGAGTGGTCGTGCCATGGGACGGGGAGCGCCAGGGCGAGCTGCAGGTCCGAGGGCCGTGGGTCGCCTCGAGCTATTTCAAGGATCCAGCGCCGGAGAAGTTTCCCGGCGGCTGGTTGCGCACCGGCGATGTCGCGGTAATGACCGCCGATGGCCAGATTCGGATCACCGACCGCGCCAAGGACGTGATTAAGTCCGGCGGCGAGTGGATCTCCTCGGTGGAGCTAGAGAACGAGCTGATGGCGCATCCGGCAGTCCGCGAGGCCGCAATCATCGCCAAGCCCGATGAGCGCTGGACGGAGCGCCCGCTTGCCTGCGTGGCCCTGCAAGAAGGGGGTGTGGCTGCAGCCGCCGACCTCGCAGCGTTCTTACGTGAGCGGGTCGCGCCGTGGTGGGTGCCAGATGAGTTCGCGTTCATCGAGGAGGTCCCCAAGACGAGCGTCGGCAAGTTCGACAAGAAGGCCCTTCGTCACCTGCTCGCCGCTGATCAGCTGCCCGGACGGCGGCTGGTCACGCCCGACTCGATACCCAAGCCGAGCGCGTCGTTCCGCCCAGGGCCCGGGCGATAGCAAACCGAACGGAGCCAACCACGGGACCACCATCCGAACAGCGATCGAGCGCGCCCGACGACCTCGCCGCCGACGCGGTCGCGTTCGACTTGGTGCTGGCCGACGCGGGTCAGGGCCGCATCGCGCGGTTTGTGCCGGGGCTCGAGGCCGTGCGTCTCGCGGGCCGCATTGCGCGACGGCCTGGTGCCGCTGCACGCCGCGGAGCGGCGCTCGCGGACGAGTTGGCCCGGATCGCGGTCGGTCGTTGCGATCGCGAGCCGGAGCACGGGGATCGACGTTTCCATGATCCGGGATGGCTCGAAAGCCCGTTCTTCCACCGGCTGATGCAGGCGTACCTGGCTGCCGGAGCGACTGTGAACGGTCTGATCGACGACGCCGAGCTCCAGTGGTCCGACGACCGGAAAGCTCGCTTCATCGCCGAGAACCTCGTTGACGCGTTGGCCCCCACGAACTTCCCGTGGTCCAACCCCGAGGTCTTGAAGCGGGTCATCGAGACCGGAGGAGTGAACTTCCTCAAGGGAACGCGCCAGTTCGCGCGCGACGTCAGGCGGCCACCACGGCTTCCCGCTAACGTCGATACCAGCGGTTTCGCGCTGGGGCGTAACCTTGCACTCAGTCCGGGCGCCGTGGTGATGCGAGACGAGCGCTTCGAGCTGATCCAGTACCAGCCGACCACCTCGGAGGTCCGCGAGACAGCACTGCTGATCGTTCCGCCGATGGTCAACAAGTTCTACATCATGGACCTGGCTCCGAAGCGGAGTCTTATCGAGTACCTGGTTGGACGAGGACAGCAGGTGTTCACAATCTCCTGGCGCAATCCGACCGAACGCCATCGCGATTGGGCACTCGACACCTACGCGGCGGCGGTGGTGGACGCGCTGGAGGGCGTTACCGATATTACGAGGGTCGAGCAAACCAGCGTGATCGGCAACTGCGCCGGCGGCGTGATGTCCGCGCTCGCTGCCTCCCGCTTGGCCGACATCGGCGATCAGGACCGTTTGGCGACGCTGACGCTCGGCGTCTGTGTCATCGACAACGAGCGCAGCAACGTCGTGAACGCGTTCGCCAGCGAACGGTCCGCGAAGCTCGCCGCTCGGGCGTCCTCGCGCAAGGGCTACCTCGACGGCCGCGACCTGGCCAGTGTCTTCCTGTGGCTGCGGCCCAACGAGCTGATCTGGCCGTACTTCGTCAACAATTGGCTGCTCGGCAAGGACCCTCCCTCGTTCGACATTCTCTACTGGAACGCCGACACCACGCGCATGCCGGCGGCGCTGCACCGAGAGTTATTGACGATCGCGACGCACAACGCCCTCAAGGAGCCAGGCGGGGTCACGGTCCTGGGATCGCCGGTCGATCTGTCGCGGATCACCGTAGACAGCTATCTCGTGGCCGGGCTCTCCGATCACATCACCCCTTGGCAGAACTGCTATCGGACGACTCAGCTGCTCGGCGGCAGCACGCGCTTCGTGCTGTCTACAAGCGGGCATATCGCCGCGATCGTCAACCCGCCCGGGAGCAAACGTGCCACGTACCGGACTGCGAACACGTTCACGCCGCCAAGCGCCGACGAATGGCTGAGCCAGGCCAGCGTCAACGACGGAACCTGGTGGGCCGATTGGGACGCATGGCTCGCCGAGCGCTCCGGAGGCATGCGCCCGGCCCCGGCGAAGCTCGGGAGTCGCAAGTTCAAGGTGCTCGGCAAGGCTCCCGGCGAATATGTGCTCGAAGCCTGACGGTGTTTGTGCGCCGGCTGGCCATCCTTGCCCGCACAGAAGGGGGAGGGGGGAAGAGAAAGGTGTCCCGCCAGCCGCCCGCCTTGTCAACCGAAACTCGCAACAAAAGCAGACTTCTGGCCACCAAGTCGAACTACGCCGGTTTCCGGGACTTCGCCCGAAACCGGGCGGAGATCCTACTGTTGGTGCGAGCCTGCTCGGCCTTTCTCGATAGGCACGCCGACCATGTTTCCCCACTCCGCCCAGGAGCCGTCGTAGTTCTTGACATCCGGCTCGCCGAGCAACTCGTGTAGCGCGAACCACGTGTGCGCCGAGCGCTCACCGATCCGACAGTAGGCGATAATCGGTTGACCGCCGAGGACGCCGTGGGCCGCGTACAGCTCGCGGAGCTCGTCCGCGGACTTGAACGCGCCGTCCTCCCTGACGGCCCGCGACCACGGGATCGACTTCACGCCCGGGATGTGGCCTCCGCGCTGCGCGCCCTCGACCTCGTAGCCGGGCATCGCGACCAGATCGCCCGAGTACTCCTGTGGGGGGCGACGTCGATGAGCGTGTGCGAGTCGTCGAGCGCGCGCAACATCTCGTCGCGCTTCGCGCGAATCGCGTGATCACCGGATTTCGCCGTAACCTTGTGGGCTTGAAGCTGGTCGCTCGGTTGTGACCGGGCGCCCTTGGAGATCCAGCGTTCGCGCGGGCCGGTGAGTCGCTTGACGTTGTCGTGCCCGTAGTACTTCAGGTACCAATACGTGTATGCGGCGAACCAGTTGTCGCGATCGCCGTAAGGATGATCTGATGGTCGCTGGAGGTCCCCCGGCGTCCGAACAGTTTGCCGAACTCCTCGGGCCCGAGGAATCGCGCTTGACCTGGTCCTGCAGGTCGAGCTTCCAGTCGAAGCCGATCGCGCCCGGGATGTGCGTCTCGCGATAACAGCAAGGCGGTAAAGCGCGGGTTTTTCGTCGACTTCGACGATCCGGATCGAGTCGTCGCGCAGATGCCGTTCAAGCCACTCGGGCTCGACGAGTTCTCCTTTGCGTACTCAGCCACTGTGCCGCTCCTGCGCTTCTCCTACGCGGTGTCTGATCCGGTTGATGGTATCGTCGGCCTTGGGTATCCGTATCGGTCCGCGTGTGCCGCCGCTCCGGCGTGTCTATCGAGCGTCGGCGGGTGCTCGAGGCGTCGGTGGCGGGCCAACCAGTTCGGCGCAACTCGTTCCAGCACGCCCGCCACCGCCGGGGCAGTCAATGACTCCGAGCTCCCGAGGAGCGTCGCAACTGCCGCTCGCTAAGGGGGCTGCATGAGCGTCGCAAACGAAGCACTCTATACTCGTCGCCGCAAGAGGTATGTTCGGTATCGTGGATTCGGTTCTTGTGGCTGACCATCCGCCGGCCGTCGGCGCTGGGGTGGCTGCCGTGCATCGCGCCGCTCGTGTGCTCCCGCGTTGGGCGCCTGGGAGCGCTACGCCTCAGACCACCGTGGCGCCAGCGTCTCGAGCTGAGCCGCCAGTTCGACGTGTCCAAGAGCACGATGTCGGCGCTGCTGGCGACGCTCGACAACTAACCTCTGAAGCGAGACCCCGTGACGCGCCGGTTCCGGCTCGGTCACGCCGTGCTGGAGCTTGCGGCAGCGGTCTCGCCGATTCCGACGTCCGGGAGGCGGCGCAGCCGCATCTGCACGTCTCGTCGGCGCAGCGGCGAGACCGCGATCCTCCACCTCGTGACCGGCGACGGTAGGATCGTGATCGCCGAACGCGACGAGCCGGCTGAGCAGCTCAAGGTGGTCGCCCCGATCGGCACCGGGCTGCCCGACTTCGCAGGGTCGGTTGCAAAGGTTCTGTGGCTGCCTTGGGAGCCCGGCGAGGCGGAGGCGATGCTTGGCCGTCATGAGCTGCCGGCGTTCACTCCGCGCTCGGTCGTCGATCGCGCCGCTTATCTCAAGGAGCTGGCGAGGACGCGACGGCGAGGCTACGCGCGCGAGAACGAGGAGTACCTCGTTGGCGTGAGCGCGGTGTCCGCGCCGGTGATCAATCACGAGGGTCGGACGATCGGCACGATCTCGGTTGTTGGCGCGAAGACGCGCGTCGGTGAGCGGCTGCATGAGTTGGCAGAACCTGTGATGGACGCCGCGGCGCAGGTGTCGCTGCGGCTCGGAGCACTCGGGGAGGGACGATGGCGGTCATATCCACGCGCAAGCAGCTCGTCGCGCTCAACATAAACGGCGAGGCCTACGAGCTGGCGATCGTACCCACGCACACGCTGCTGCAGGTGCTGCGCGAGGACGCGGGCTTGACGGGCACCAAGCACGGTTGCGAGCAGGGCGAGTGCGGCCTGTGCACGGTGCTCGTCGACGGGTTGCCGCAGTTCTCGTGCCTGACGCTGGCGGTGGAGGCTCAGGGCAGTGAGATCCGCACGGTCGAGGGCCTCGCGAGCGGCAGCGAGCTGCACCCGCTCCAGCAGGCCTTCGTCAGAAGGGCGCTTCGCAGTGCGGCTACTGCTCTCCCGGGATGCTGATGTCCGCGCACGCGCTGCTGCAGCGCAACCCGTCTCCGAGCCGGAGCGAGATTCGAGCTGCGCTGGCGGGCAACCTCTGCCGGTGTACCGGCTATCTCGCTGATCATCGACGCCGTCGAGCTCGCGGCGGCGCGGATGGCCAGCGCGGCGTGATGGCGGTCACGAAAGATCGTGAGCAGACCCCCGCTCGGGGCACTGCCGTAGTCGGCGGGAGCGACCCCGAGGTAGACGCCCCCGCGAAGGCCATGGGGCAGACGGTGTATGCCGACGACATCCAGCTGCCGCGGACGCTCGTCGGCAAGCTGCCCCGCAGCCCGCAGCGTCACGCGAAGATCGTGCGCGTCGATGTCAGCCGGGCGGCGGCGCTGCCCGGCGTGCATGGTGTCCTGACCGGAACTGACCTGCCGATCCGTTTCGGGATCATGCCGGTGGCGCAGGACGAGCACGCACTGGCGCTCGAGAAGGTTCGCTATCACGGCGAGCCGGTCGTGGCGGTGGCGGCGATCGATGAGGAGACGGCGGAGGAGGCGCTGCGTCTGATCGAGGTCGAGTACGAGGAGCTGGCGACGGTCAGCTCGATCGAGGACGCGATGAAGCCGGACCTGCCGCTGATCGACGGCGAGGGGGTCGGTCGCCAGGTCAACCGGCGCGGGAACGCTCGAGTTCGGGGATGTCGCGAGCGGCTTTGAGCGCGCCGACCGCGAGTATGAGGACCTGTTCTTCTTCGAGGGCAACACCCACCTGCCGATGGAGGAGCACTGCGCGGTAGCGCAGTGGGAGCCGGAGCCGCGCGGCCGGCTGACGATCTGGTCCTCCACTCAGGTGCCGCACTACCTGCACCGCACGCTGGCGAGGGTGCTGGAGCTCTCGCCGGGACGGATCCGGGTTGTGGCGGCGCCGGTCGGCGGCGGCTTCGGCGGCAAGAGCGACCCGTTCTCGCATGAGCTGTGCGTGGCGCGCCTGGCGATGCTCACGGGCCGGCCGGTGAAGTTCACGCTCACCCGGGAGGAGGTGTTCTACGCGCACCGGGGCCGCCACCCGGTGCTGATGCGAGTGCGGACCGGCTTCAAGCAGGACGGGACGCTAACCGCTATGGCGTTCCGGACGATGCTCGACGGCGGCGCCTTCGGCAGCTACGGGCCGGCGTCGATGTATTACACCGGCGCGCTTCAGCCGGTCACCTACGCGGTGCCGGCCTACAAGTTCGAGGGCGTGCGGGTGCTGACCAACAAGCCCCCGTGCGGACCCAAGCGGGGACACGGCACGGTCCAGCCACGGTTCGCGCTGGAGTGCCACCTCGACAAGGTGGCGACGGACCTCGGGATCGACCCGATCGACATTCGCGTGCGCAACCTGATCGAGCCGTACTCGCTCAGCGTCAATTACATGCGTGTCACGACGTGCGGTCTGCGCGAGTGCATCGAGCTCGTCGAGTCGGCGTCGGGCTGGCGGCAGAAGCACGGAAGGCTGCGGTACGGACGCGGTGTCGGCTTCGCGCTCAGCGCCTACATGTGCGGGGCCGCGCTGCCGATCTACTTCAACGACATGTCACAGTCGGAGGTCCAGATCAAGGTCGATCGTGGTGGCGGCGTCACCGTCTACTCGATGGTTTCCGACATCGGCCAGGGCTCGCACAACATGCTGGCGACCGTCGTGGCCGAAGTGCTGGGCCTGCGCCCGCGCGACATCGCGTTGGTCGTGTCGGACACCGACCTGACGCCGATCGATCTCGGCAGCTATTCGAGCCGCGTTACGTTCATGGCCGGCAACGCGGCCGTGCAAGCGGCCGAGCGTATGCGCGACAAGGTCTTTGCCGCCGTCTCGGCCGATCTCGGCGTCGCACCCGAGCGGCTGCTCGCGCGCGACAGCCGCGTCTTCGACGGCGACGATCCGAGCGTGGGGATGGATTGGCAAGCCGCGGTCGCGGTCGCCTCGGCGCTCGAGCCACCGCTCGTCACCGCGGGCTCGTACAAGACGCCGAAGCTTGCCGGGCCGTACAAGGGTGCGGGTGTCGGCCCGTCGCCGGCGTACAGCTACACGGCGTCGGTCGTCGAGCTCGAGTGCGATCCGGAGACGGGTGTCGTCGATGTCGATCGCGTCTGGATCGCGCACGACATCGGCAAGCCCGTCAACCGCGTCGCGGTCGAGGGCCAGGTCGTCGGTAGCGTGTACATGGCGCTCGGGGAGGCGCTGTTCGAGGAGCAGACGTTCCGCCGCGGCTATCTGAAGAACCCGTCGATCCTCGAGTACCGCAGCCCGACGTTCCTCGAGATGCCGGAGGTCGAGACGTTCCTCGTCGAGACCGACGATGCCGAGGGCCCGTTCGGCGCCAAGGAGGTTGGGCAGGGGCCGCTGCTGCCGGTGATCCCCGCGGTCGCCAATGCGATCTACGACGCGGTCGGGGTGCGCGTCGACGAGGTACCGATCTCACCCGACAAGGTCGTCAAGGCGCTCCAGCAGAAGGCCCAGGGCAAGCAACCCCGCGTAGGGCCGACGCGGATGCCCGACTTCGACTACGGCGAGCCGGTCAGGGTAGAGCCGCCCGAGCAGCTGCCGGGTCGGGAGGTGATCGCGCGATGATGCGGCTGCCGCGGTTCGCGTACCTTCCCGCATCGAGCGCCGCGGAGGCAGCGCAGTTGCTGGCCGAGCATCCCGGCGCGCGGCTTGTCGGCGGCGGCACCGACCTGTTGCCGAAGATGAAGCGACGCCAGATCGAGCCCGAGGTGCTGATCGGCTTGCGCGGCGTCTCCGACCTCGGCGGGATCCACGTCAACGGCGGGATCTCGGTCGGCGCCGGGACGCGGCTGCACGAGTTGGCGTCGGCGACCGAGGTAGTCGGGCGCTACCCCGCGCTCGCGCGGGCGGCGTCGCTGGTCGCGAGCCCGCAGATCCGCAACGCGGGCACGGTCGGCGGCAACTTGTGCGTCGACACCCGCTGCAACTACTACGACCTGCCCTACGATCGCCGCTGCGCGCACGGCTTCTGCATGAAGACCGGCCCCTACGTGTGCCGCCTGGCGCCGGGCGGCGACCGCTGCTGGGCGGTCTCCTCCACCGACCTCGCTCCGGTGGCGCACCTGCTCGGCGCTTCGGTGCGGCTCGTCAGCGCCAGGGCCGAGCGAACGCTGCCGATCGCGCAGCTGTACACCATGGACGACGGGATCGACTATCTGCAAAAGCGCGGCGACGAGGTGCTGACCGCGCTCGACCTGCCGCCCAGCGACGGTCTGCGCGCGACGTACGTGAAGTTCCGCCGCCGGGGGGCGATCGACTTCCCCCTTCTGGGCGTCGCGGCCGGCGTTCGCACCGACGCGGACGGGACATGCACCGAAGCGCGGCTAGTGCTCGGGGCGGTGGCGACGGCGCCGCTGCCCGTGCCGCAGGCGGCCGAGCTGCTCTTGGGCGTCCCTTTAACGGAGGAGACGATCGCCGCGGCCGCCGAGACGGCGATGTCGGCGACCAAGCCGATGGACTCGCTTGACCTGCCGCTCGCCTACCGCCGGCGGATGGTCATGGTCCACGTCGCGCGAGCGCTGCGCGAGCTGGTGCCGGGCTCCGGGGTTACTACGTAACGAGATCCGCAGACCGCAGCGGCGAAAGCCGTGGGGCGGTACCGATGCCAAATCGCGCGCCGTCGGCGACTCTATCGCCACTGCCGAGAACGTATAAACATGTGTAACGTTTGACGGGCATTTATCTGGTGCGCGGGCCGCCTCGCCAACGCGATGAGGGACGTCGATGCGGCCGACGTGATTGTTGATGCTCGTCACGAGTCCAAGGACGTCGAAACTGTCGGCGCACCTGGAGGAGAGGTTTTGCATCATGGCAATCCAAATCGGCGCTGAACCACGTTCAGCTGCAGAAAGCGCCCCGAGCGTCAACTCGCGGCGCACCCCGAGCGTCGACTCGGGCCACTTCCACTGGATCGTTGCCGATCCGGTCCCCGTCGGAACCGCCCTGTTCGCGTTCGCGCTGGCTGTTTACGGCGTCCGCTTCAGCGACGTGAAGGCGGCGACAGTCGCGGCAGGCCCGGTCACCGTCGGCCTCAACTACGCGGTGCTGATTGCTGCCATCGGCGAGAGCATCTGCGGCATCCTGGCCGTGATGAGAGGACTGGCCTACAAGGGCTACATCCTCAGCATCTTCGGCATCTGGCTGTGGGGGTTCTTCTTCCTTGTCACTGACGGCGCTGGAAGTAAGGCGTTCACGCCCGACTCCGTCGGATGGTACGCGCTGCTCCTCTGCATTCCGGCGGTCATCATGGCCGTGCCGGCAATCAAGCAGAGGAATATCCCGCTTTCGATCGCGTTCGCCGGCCTGATCATCCTTCAGTTCTGCCTCGGCCTTGGATACCACGAGGCCTACAACGCGATCACCACCGCGACCGCAACACACAGCGCGCCGCAGCTGTCGTCCGCGGTCACTCTGCTGAAGGTCTCCGCGTGGGCCGGCTGGGTCGCATCGGCCGCGCTGTTCTGGCTGTTTGCGCGCGACGTCTACGAGACGACGGGGGTGCTCCCTCGGAATGAATCCCTCGCCTAGGTGTGCTCGCAATGAACGCAGCGGCATATCTGCTCGAGCTCGGAGACCCCGAGAAGGTTGCGATCGAGTCCGCCGACGGTTCGATCACATACGAGCGTCTGCGCGATCGGGTCGCGTGCGCGGCTGCCGCATGGCGCGCGCGCGGCCTGGGCGAGGGCGACCGCGTGCTGGTGCTCGCACCGGATTCGATCGGCTGGGTGGTCGCCTACCTCGGTGTGATCTGGGCGGGCGGCGTCGCGGTGGGACTGAATTCGCGCCTGCTCGAGCGCGAGCTGTCGGCGATCGTCGCCGAGAGCGGCGCTCGGTTCGCGTTGTGTAGCCCGGACGCGGTTGGGTTGTTTGACCGGTGCGCGCGCGCGGCCGGCGGCGGCCCGGAGCCGGTGACCGAGCGACAGTTCGAAACGCTCGTCGACCGGCAGGGTCCGCTCTCCGTCGCCGAGCGCGACGCCGACGACCCAGCGTTCTGGATCTACACGTCGGGCACGACCGGGCTGCCGAAGGGAGTCGTCCACGCACAGCGGTGCGTGTTAGCGTCGACGGACATCGCGGCCGAGGTGATCGGAGCGGGCCGGGAGGACCGCTTTTACTCCTCGTCGAAGCTGTTCTTCGCCTACGCCCACGCGAACAGCCTGTGCGCCGGGCTGCGCAGCGGCGCGACCGTGATCCTGGATCGCGAGTGGGCCACGCCGGAGCGCGTGGTCGAGATCGTTGCCCGGCATCGGCCCACCGCGGCGTTCATCGTCCCGACCCTGTACCTCAAGCTGCTCCAGGCCGGGTTGGCCCCGCAACTGCGAGTTGTGCGGCACTTCGTCTCGGCCGGCGAGAAGCTGCCGGCGGCGATCCGCTCCGCGTGGCTGGAGGCCACGGGGTCCGGGATCATCGACGGCTACGGGACGAGCGAGACGAACTTCCTGATGCTCTACGACCCTGACGGCGGCGGCGTGCTACGCCCGTCGCCGCGCGCCGAAGTGAGCTGGCGCGAGGCGCCCACCGACAAGCCGAGCCGGATCTGGATCAAGCACCCATCCGCCGCAATCGGCTACTGGGGACGTCCGGACGCGACCGCCGAGTGCTTCCAAGCCGGTTGCTTCTCACCCGGCGATCTGTTCCTCGACGCCGGCGACGGCCGTTTCGAGATCCGCGGCCGCAACGACGATCTGCTGAAGATCGCCGGGCAGTGGGTGAGCGTCGAGGATGTCGACAGCGCGCTGATGGCCACCTGCGGCGAGCTCACGAAGGAGCTTGGAACAGTCCCGTACACAACCGCTGACGGTTTGAGTGCACTCGCGGTGTACGCGGTCTCGAGGGACGGCGTGCGCGAACAGGCAGCGGCGGCGCTCGACGCGGCGATCGAGCGCCTGCCCAAGCAACGCCGGCCGCGCGAGACCCACTGGGTCGACGCCCTCCCACGGACCACGACCGGCAAGTTGCAACGCAACAAGCTGATCGAGTTCAACGCAGCACCGACCGAGACGATGCACGCCGACGCGTCGCCCGGGGGGCGGGTTTGAACGCGGGGGCCGTCAGCACGCGTACCGCGATCATCGGCTCCGGACCCGCCGGCTTCTACACCGCGTCCTTCCTACTGAAAGCCGGGTTTGAGGTCGACGTCTACGACGTGCTACCGACCCCGTTTGGACTCGTCCGCGCGGGCGTCGCGCCCGACCACCCGAAGATCAAGACCGTCACGCGCGCGTTCGAGAAGACCGCCACGCAGCCCGGGTTTCGCTTCTTCGGCGGAATCGAGGTCGGCGCGGACATCACGCGCGAGGAGCTGCTCGAGCGGTATCACGCCATCGTGTACGCGTTCGGCTCGAGCATCGACAACCGGATCGGTGTCGAGGGCGAGCACCTCACCGGCTCCCACGCGGCCACCGAGTTCGTCGCCTGGTACAACGGCCACCCCGACCACGCCGAGCGCAGGTTCGACCTGAGCTGCGACCGAGCTGTCGTGATCGGCAACGGCAACGTCGCGCTCGATGTCGCCCGAATGCTGGTTCTCGACCCCTCGGAGATCAGTCCGACCGACACCGCCGATCACGCGATCGCGGCGCTGGCGGCCTCAGAGGTGACGGAAGTGGCGCTGGTCGGTCGCCGCGGCCCGGCCCAGGCCGCGTTCACCAACCCGGAGCTGCTCGAGCTCGGCGAGCTCACCCGCGCCGACGTGATTGTCGACCCGCGCGACATGCAACTCGACCCGCTCAGCGCTGCCTGGCTCGAGAGCGACGCGGCCAACGGCACGGCCCGGCGCAACGTCGAGATCCTGCGCGGCTATGCGTCTCGCACCCCCTCCGGCAAATCACACCGCGTCGTGCTCAAGTTCCTCCGTTCGCCGCTTCAGCTCCTCGGCTCCGAGCGGGTCGAGGGCATCCACCTCGTCGTCAACCGCATCGCAGAGCGCGACGGCCGGCTCATCGCGGCGCCCACCGACGAAACCGAGACGCTTGCCTGCGGCCTGGTGCTGCGGGCGATTGGGTATCGGGGAGTGCCGATGCCGGGCGTTCCATTCGACCCTCGCACCGGCGTGATCAGCAATCTCGAGGGGCGTGTGATCGATGACGAACGCCGGCATCTGGTCGGCGAATACGCGGTCGGCTGGATCAAGCGCGGCCCGAGCGGGGTAATTGGGACGAACAAGAAGTGCGCGAGCGAGACGGCCGCAGCGATCCTCCAGGACGCTGAGCGCGGCGCCCTGAACGAGCCCGAGATCGTTGCGGACGGCGACCAGATCGCCGCGTGGCTTCAAACCAGCGTCGCGAGCCTGGTCACCTGGTCGGGATGGGAGCGGATCGACGCGCACGAGACGGCGCTCGGCGAGCCGCAGGGACGCCCTCGGGTGAAGCTCGTCCGGGTCAGCGACATGCACGAGGTAGCGGGCGAGGCCGCGACGCTGTTCCGCTGACTGCGGCTCGTGAGTGCGTCATGGAGGCCGGCTCGGTCCGTTGCCCTGGCTCTGAGCGCGTTCTCAACCGGCGATGCCCGTGCTGATCGGCACACAGACGGGAGTCGATCCGCGAGCTCTCGCTCACCGGCAGAGACGGTGACACCGTGGTCTGGCGCCGTGCCTGACCTCCGCCACCTGATCGCGGACGTTCGCGGGTTCGTGTTCGACGTCGACGGCACGCTCGTGCAGCGCGGCCCCGACGGTCACGCCCGTCCCCAGCTGGGTGCGGTCGAGGTGCTCGACCGGATCCGCGCGTCGGGTCGCCCGCTGGTGCTGTTCACGAACGGCTGCCACGTCGGCGCGGAGGTGATCGCGCGCCAGCTGACCGAGGACGGCCTGCCGGTCGCGGACGACGAGCTGCTGACGCCGATCGAGAGCGCGCTCTCATACATGCGCCGCCGCCATCCCGGCCGCCCGACGCTCGCATTCGCGACCGCGGCGATCGCGGAGCGGCTGGCGGTCGCCGGAGTGTGGGCGGCGCGCGATGACGAAGCGGAACTCGTGTTCGTCGCCGAACCCGATCAGTTCGAGCTCGGCTCGCTCGAGCGTGCCGCGCGCGCCGTCGCGCGCGGCGCTCCGCTCTTGGCCTCGAGCTACGCGCCCGGATACGCGGGCGCGAGCGGGATGATCTTCAGCCGCGCCGCGATGGTCACGGCCGCGATCGCGAGAGTGACCGGCGTGCGTCCTAAGGTCGTGGGCAAGCCCTCGCGCGCTGCTGCCGCCGAGATCGGCAAGCGCCTGCGCCTGCCGACCGAGGAGCTGGTCGTGATCGGCGACGACCTCGGGATGGACATCGCCCTCGGCCGGCTTGCCGGATCGCGGACGGTGCTCGTGCGCAGCGGCATCAGCGGCAGCGTCGCGCTCGAGCGGCTGCCGGAGCGCCGGAGGCCGGACGCCGTGATCGACGAGGTCGCCGACCTGCTCTCGTCCCTCTGAATGCGGTTCGTTATCCACCCGGGCGGTCCGTCAGGACGCGACCACCGTCAAGCCCATCCCCGCAACGGGTTCAGTCGCCGCCGTTGTGGTCCGACCCGTTGCCGGTGATGTGCTTGAGGCGACTCCCTCGCTCGAGGCGATCTCGTTTCTCGTTTCTCGGCTCTGGGTGCCTGCTTGGACGGCGGTGTTCAGGCTGCTTGACACGGGCGGAGGAATGTGGTTTGCTTTGAATCGGTTCATCAGTTCATCAGTTCATCAGACAAAGCTTTCGGACAAGGGCGGCCAGCGATTACCGACGCAAGCTTCGACGCCGCTGTGATCGGCGGCGGACACCACGGGACGATCATTTCCTGCTACCTGGCCAAGGCGGGCCTCAAGGTGGCGGTATTCGAAAAGCACACTGAGCTCGGCGGCGCGGCAGGCACCGAGGAGGGGCCAGCGCCCGGCTTCCGGCAGAACTTCTGTGCCCACTTCACGCGTTTCTACGGTCATCCCGCCTACGAGGACTTCAAACTGCGGGAGGAGGGCCTCGAGTACGTCTTCCCGGAACAGAACGAAGGGATGATCTTCGAGGACGGCTCGAGCTTCATCGGGTATTCCGCCTTCCGTGTTACCGACCCCGCCACCGGCCGAACCGAGTACGCCCCGGACAACGTCGAGAAGACCTACGAGCAGATCCGGGGGTTCTCACCCCGCGACGCCGACGCCTATCTCCGGCTGGTCGACCAGTACTCCCGGTCCTGGAAGGCGGCCTTCCACCGCCACCGCTTCGAGGCGCCACCGGACTGGGGCACGCCGGACGCCCTGGAGGAGCTGATCACGGCTCCCGACACTGGCATTGAGCCGGTCCATCAGTTCATGTCGGTGCGTCAGCTCGCCTACGACTTCTTCGAGAGTCCGGAGCTGCGCACGCTGTTCATGCGGGCCACCCCGACTTCCGGCGGCTGCTTTCCCGATGATCCGATGGGCCTGCAGAGCCTGGTCCACGTGATGGGCTTGGTGCTGTCCTTCGAGGCCGCTGCCATCGCCAAGGGTGGTACCCAGGCGATCACGGATGCGCTGGTGTCGGCCGGCCGGAAGCTCGGCATCGAGTACTTCACCGCCCATGAAGTCGATCGCATCCTGGTCGAGGGCGAGCAGGCGACCGGCGTCCAGTTAGCAGACGGCAGCCGCATCAGCGCGCCGTTGGTTGTTTCCGACCTCGGGGCTCCGCAAACCTTTCTTCGACTCCTGCGCGACCAGACCATCTCCGACCGGATCGCGCACCGCCTTCGCAACATCCACTACGACCGCGGGCAGATCCTCTGGGGCAACGTGGCGATGCACGAGCTTCCCAAGTACAACGCCGACGTTCTGAACCAGGGAGTGGGCACGCAGCCGCGCCTCTACACCGGGGCCAAGGACCCCGACTATCTGGCCACCAAATACCAGCACGAGATCTTCGTCCTCGGTTTCCCGCAGCAGCTCTATGTGCTGACGGCGCCCGACAGCATCTGGGATCGGACGCGCGCCCCGGAGGGCGACCACACGGTCCTGATCGAGGAGTTCACCGCCCCGGCGCGCCTCTTCTCGCCCCGTGAGTGGGGCCGGCTGAAGCAGGAGTTCACCAATCAGTGGCTCGACAAGTGGCAGACGTATGCGCCCAACATGACGCGCGACAACGTCATCGCGGTCCGCCTCTACTCGCCCTACGATGTCGAGGCCAGCCATCCGGACATGGTGGAGGGCGGCTGGACCGAAGGCTCGATGGTCGCCTCTCAGTTGGGCCGCTTCCGTCCCTTCCCCGAGCTCTCCGGCTACCGCACACCGATCGAAAACCTCTACCGTGCTCCCGAGTCTCCACTCCGCTGCCGGCATCGGTCGCGGGAGCAGCTACATCGCCTACAAGGTCATCGCCCAAGACCGAGGCCTGCCCCGCTTCTGGGAGCAGGTCGGTCGCCCTTGAGGAACGCGGAACCATCGTGCGCGCCGTCGTCTGCCTGAAGCAGGTCATCGACCCTCTCACTCCCGCGAGCTCGCTGAGCCTCGACCAGACTGCGCCGAAGGTCACGGCTGCCACGGGGAGCCCAGCGGTCATCAACGGCTTCGATGAGCAGGCGCTGGAGGCGGCCCTCCGCCTGCGCGAGGATGCCGGCGAGCTGGAGATCATCGGTCTCTCGGTTGGCGGCCGTTTCAACACCGAGGTGATGAAACGTGCGCTCGCGGCTGGCGCTGACGACCTGGTCCTGGTCCAGGACGCGACCCTCGACACCTGGGACTCCCGCTACGTCGCGGTCGTCCTGGCCGCGACGATCAGGCACATCGGTGGCGCCGACCTCGTCCTCTGCGGGCGGCAGGCGTCCGATTGGGACAACGCGCTGGTGCCGATCATCCTGGCAGAGGAGCTCGGCATGCCCTGCCTCACGCTGGCGCGACAACTGTCGATCCAAGCGGGCCGAGTGCAGGTCGAGCGCGTCCTGGGAGACGGGAGCCAGCTCATGTCGGCCCAACTGCCCGCGGTTGTCACGGTGACCAGCGAGCTCGGCGAGCTGCGCTTTCCCACGGTCCGAGAGCGCCTGGCCGCCGCTCGACGCCAGCCGCGGCAGCTGCTCCTCGCCGACGTCGCCGCGCCGGCGCCGCGGGCGACCCCGCTGGAGGTGCTCGAATTGGCGATCCCGATCACGGGTCGGCAGTGCCAGTTCGTCGAGGCGACGGATCCAGCGGCGGCCGGAGCGCGGCTGGCGGACGTCCTCCTGGAGAGGCGGACGGTGCTCCTGGCGGGAGATCACTGACGATGGCAGGGATTCCGATCGTGGCCGAGTCCGACGAGGACCGCCTCCGCCCCGAGTTCTGGGAGCTGCTGACTGTCGGGCACCGGCTCTCGGACTCGGTGCTGGGCCGGCTGCGCATCGCCTTGTTCGGCTGGAGCCTGGGCGCTGTGGCCGAGAGTCTCCGCCGGGCGTGCGCTTCAGAGGTCCACCTGGTGGAGGACGAGCGGCTGACAGAGCCCTGGCCAGAGGCCCACGTCGAAGCCCTGGCCGAACTTTGCTCCGAGCTGGAGCCCGACGTGGTGATCGTTCCGCGCACTGTGCTGGGCAGCGAGGTCGCCGCTCGGCTTTCGGTTCGCCTCGGCTGCGCGCTTGTCCAGGACGCAGTCGAGATCGGGCTCGACGGTTCCGGCCTTCGCGCTCGCCGCCCGGTCTTCGGTGGCGCCGTACTCGCGACGGTGCTTGCGACCGCTAGACCCTGGGTCGTGGTACCGCGGCCGCGTGCGTTCGCGGCCGCCGAGGCGACCCCCGGCCCCCTGTGCGAGCTGATCCGTCACCGGCCGAGTTTCGCCGGTGAGCTGAGGACGCAATGCGGCCCGAGGACGCGGCACGCCGGGGATGGCCAGGACATCGAGCGAGCCGCCGTCGTCGTCGCCGGCGGTGCCGGCCTCGGTGGCCCCGAGCCCTTCGACCTGCTGCGCGAGGTGGCGGGGCTGCTGGGCGGCGCGGTCGCGGCGTCGCGTCCGCCTTGCGACACAGGCTGGGCTCCATACGGCGCTGCAGGTTCTGTTCGACTGGCAAGACGGTGGCGCCCGAGCTCTACCTCGCGGTCGGCATCTCCGGCGCCTCCCAGCACCTGATGGGCTGCTCCTCGGCACAGGTCATCGTGGCCGTAAACAACGACCCTGGAGCACCCATCTTCAATGTCGCCAACTACGGCGTCGTCGGCGACTGGCGCGAAGTGATGCCGGCATTCCGCGATGCCCTGAAGGCACGCCAGAAACCGCTGGGGGGCGTGGCATGACGGGGCGAAAGAGCAACCGAATCGGTCCCTTCGCAGTTCCTTGGCAGCGCAGTCGTCGAGTGCTAAAGGTATGGGCGGTTTTATCAGTTCATCAGACAAAATACTGAGCGTTTCGATGTCGCGGCCCACGTCGGTCGCCGAAGGCATCGTCCAGGAGTTCGTCCGCTTGGTGGACGAGGGATTGATCAAGCCCGGAGACCACATTCCGCCCGCGAGCGAACTGGCGGAAACCTGGAAGGTCGGCCGTTCCTCGCTGCGCGAAGCCTTCCGAGTGTTTCAACTGCTCGGCGTTGTCGAGGCCAAACCCGGTCGAGGCACGGTCCTCAAGAACACAGCACCGCTGTTCGCGCTCATCGACTGGTCGCCCTTTAGCGCAGCAGAATCGATCTCCGACATCGTCGAGGCGCGCCTTGTTCTCGAACCCGCGATCGCGAGATTTGCCGCTGTGCGCGCCACCGAAGCCGACCTGCGGATGATCGAGAAGACGATCGAGCGCGGCCGGCGCGCGATTGGCGACGCCAACGCCAGCATTCAAGCCAGCCTCGACTTCCACGCGGCCGTGGCCAACGCAACCAATAACCAGACATTGGCACTCACGACTCGCCTGCTCCGCAGCCTCTACTTCGAGTCGACCCGGCTGTCGAGGCGCCACGCCGAGAGCTACCAGATCCTGCTCAAAGACCACGAGGAGATCTACGCCGCGATCCGGGACCGAGAACCAGAGCGCGCCGCCGAGATTACCGAGCGGCACCTGCGCCACGGCATCACCTTCGTCTTGGAGAGCCTGGCCCAAGACACCAAGTACCCGGCCGTGTGAGGCGGGTCGAGCGAATGATGAGCATCCGGTGAAAGTCTCTTTTTAGGGGGAGCGCAGTGATCATCACGAATGCGGACAAACCCACGACCTACGGTGTGGTCCCGGCGCTGGAGTTCGACGAAACGCGAGATCTCGCCCAGTCGCCCTACTGGTTCCTGGACGCGACGCACTCGGTGCCTCCGTGGACTCCCATGTTCGGCTGGTTTTGGACACATTTCTGCCGGCATGGGATGCAGTACGGCGCCGAGGCGCTGAGCCTGCCCACGGTCCGTGGTTGGGACTGGCGCTTCAAGGACGGCGGCGGGTACCTGACCGTATACGCCGTCACCGACCCCGCCGAGATCCGCAGGCGGGAGGAACGCTTCCGCCACGCCTTCCGGCCCTTCGTCGAGAACTATGACGACCAGTGGACCGGCTTTAAGAACGAGATGCTGGCGCACTACGCGCGCCTGAAGAAAACCGACCCCGATCAGGCGTCGAACTTCGAGCTGCTGGCACTGCTCGAGGACACGATCGGTGTGACTCGCCGAATGTGGGAGATCCACATGTACATGATGTACGGCGTTTACACGATCTACGTGCTGTTCGAAGACCTCTGCAAGGATCTTCTCGGCATCGACGACACCTCTCCCGACTTCCACCGCCTGCTGCGCGGCTACGACAACAAGGTCTTCGAGGTCGATCGCGCCCTGTGTTATTTGGCTCGCGATGCCGCCGAGACCGGCCTCGCGGCGGCGATCGCCCCGGGAAATGCCCAGCAGGTCATACCGGCTCTAGAGCAGACCGAAGCCGGGCGCAAGTGGTTGGCCCAGTTCCGCGCCCTCTTGGAAGAGGACGGCTGGCGCCTGCAGCGGATGGCGGAGATCAACCTGCCGACCTGGGTGGAAGATCCAACGCCGGCCCTGCAGATCATCCGGCAGTTCATCGGCGGTGGAGGCGAATTCGAACTCGACCGCAAGCGCGAGGAGCTGGCCCACGAGCGGCGGGACGCTCAGAAAGCGGTGCTGACGCGGATTCCGCCCTCGGACCGTGATTGGTTTAGTGCGCTGATGAGTGTCGCCGAACGCGCTGGCGCATTCAGCGAAGAGCACGACCACTATTTCGACCTCTACACGCATGCGATGATCCGTCGAACGGTGCTCGGAATCGGCCGCAGGTTGGTGGCGGCGGGAACAATCGATCATGCGGAGGACACCTTCTTCCTGATCCCCGACGAGCTGCGAAGGGTTACGGGGGCTCCCGAGTTCCACCGACTGCAGGACCTGGTCAGGGCTCGCCGCGAGGCGTGGGAGTCGTGGCAGCTGAAGGACAACCCCCCGTTGCTAGGCACATTGAGCCTCGAGGAAGCGAGCGAGCGGCTTGTCGTGTCCAAGGACCCGATCGCCCTCAAAGTCGTGGTCGGCGCCATGCCGCAGGTCGATCCCGAGGTCAACGCCGACCTCTACGGCGTGTGCGGATCACCCGGCAACGCAGAGGGAACGGCGCGGGTGATCCTCGATGAGAGCCGCCTCGGCGAGGTGCAGGCCGGAGACATCCTGGTGGCCGCCACCACCTCACCGAGCTGGACGTCCGTCTTTGCTTTCATCAAAGGTGTCGTGGTCGACCGTGGAGCAAGTCTGTCCCACGCCGCCGTGGTCGGACGGGAATACGGGATCCCGGTGGTGATGAACGTCTTCGATGGCACGAAGAAGATCAAGACGGGCCAGCGCATACGGATCGACGGTACCAAGGGCCACGTGTTCATCCTCGGCGAGGCATGAGGAGATGGAAGAGTCGAGCCTCGGCAACATACGTTGGTTGGCCGAGTGCCGCGCGGGCACAGTTGGCGTCGGCGGGAAGGCGGCGGGGCTCGGCGAGATGCTGTCGCTCGGGCTTCGCGTTCCTCCCGGCTTCGTCATCACCCAGAGGGCCTACGAAGACTTCGTCGCCGCGGCCGGCCTCGGCCCTCTCCTTGCCGAGCTGGCCGCCGCGGCAAGCGAGCCGCAGGCATGTAATGCCGCAGCAGATGCACTCCGCAAGCGGATCGAGTCGACCCCCGCACCGGATTTCCTGGCGGCGGCGATTCTTGATGCGTACGACGCGCTCGCCCGCAGCTGCGGGATGGCCAGCGTCAGCGTCGCCGTGCGCTCCAGCGCGAGCGCTGAGGACCTCCCCGGGGCGAGCTTCGCAGGGCAGCAGGACACGTATCTCGGAGTGGCGCGCGAAACCCTGTTGGAGGCCGTCCGCCAGTGCTGGGCGAGCCTCTTCTCGGAGGGGGCCATCGCCTATCGCTCACAGATGGGGTACCCACTCGCCGAGGTCTGGATTGCGGTTGTCGTCCAGAAGATGGTGGCCGCGCGTACCTCGGGCGTGATGTTCACCATCAACCCGGTCACCGGAAACCCGTTCGAGATGGTCATCGAGGCCAACTGGGGCCTCGGCGAGAGCGTCGTGGCCGGGATGGTCGTCCCCGACCGCTTCGTCGTCCTGAAGAGTGGGGGCGTCGTTCACCGGGAGCTCGGCGTCAAGACGCAGGCGTCCGTGGTTGGGCTGGGCGGCCACCGCATGATCGACCTGCCGCCTGAACGGCAGTCGTTGCCTTGCCTCGATGATGCCGAGATCGAGGAGCTCGCCGGACTCGGCCGTCTCATGGAGGAGCACTACGGCGAGCCGCGGGACGTGGAGTGGTCGGTCGACGGCGAGCTGCCGTTTCCGGACTCGGTCCTTCTCCTCCAGACGAGGCCGGTCACTACCACCGGACTCCACCAATGGCACCGCAGCCCGGACCGAAGCGTCACCGACCACATCCTCGACATGCTGATCAGCAAGCGGTCCGAGGATCCCGGGCGGCCCGAGTCCGGGTCTTGAGCGCCGTGAGGACATTGGACGGTCGCGTCACGATCGTCACGGGCGCTGGCCGCGGCCTCGGTCGTGAGTTTTCGATTGCGCTGGCACGTGAAGGGGCGAGCGTCGCGGCCGTTGACATCGACGGATCGACAGCAGAGGAAACGGCGCACGCGATCTCAGCCGCAAGGGGGCAGTCGTTGGCCATTCGCGCCGACGTCACCGACGTGGCCAGCATGCAGGCGATGGCAACTGCGGTGGTCGATCGGTTCGGCCGCATTGATGCGCTGGTCAACAATGCGGGTCTCTACGACGGCCTGGCCCGGCGTCCCTTCTACGAGATCGACCCCGAGGAGTGGGATCGCGTCATGACCGTCAACGTCAAGGGGACGTGGCTGGCTACCCGTGCGGTCTTTCCGCAGATGCGGGCGCAGGGTTCGGGCAAGGTTGTGAACATCGCCTCGGCCACGTTCTTCAGCGGCTCACCGCAGTGGGCCCACTACGTCAGCTCCAAGGGGGCGGTCATCGGCCTGACCCGCGTCCTCGCCCGGGAGATGGGCGAGTACGGGATCTGCGTCAACGCGGTCGCGCCCGGGTTCACGCTGACCGAGGCGAGCCTGTCGCTCATGCCCGACGCGACCAGCTACGGCGTGTCGCGCGGGGCGCTGGCGCGCGCCGAACTGCCCGCGGACGTCACCGGCACCGTGGGCTTCCTCGTCGGCCCAGGCAGCGATTTCATCACCGGCCAGTGCCTCGTCGTTGACGGTGGGAGGCAGTTCCATTGACCGCGACGACGATGATCATCGGCGGCCGCCAGGTGGAGGCGGCGTCGGGGCGTACGCGCGAGGTTCGCAACCCGGCGACCGGCGCGGTTGTCGGCATCGTTGCATCGGCGGGCGCCGAGGACCTCGAGCAGGCAGTGGACGAGGCGTGGCGGGCATTCGACAGCTGGTCGCGGCTCCGCCCGCGTGAGCGGGCTCGCATCCTGATCGAAGCATCGCGAGCCGTGGACTCGCGCGCCGAGGAGATCGCTGCGACGCTGACGAGCGAGCAAGGCAAGCCGCTCATCGAGGCACGCGGCGAGGTGATGCGGTTCGGCGAGCAGCTGCGCTGGTTCGCGGAGTTGGCCGACAAGGTCAACGGCGCCCAGGTCCCGCTCAGCGACCCATCGCTACTCGGCCTGACCCTACGTCAGCCTCTCGGGGTGACGGGCGCCATCGTGCCCTGGAACCATCCGCTCACGCTCGCCCGGAACAAGCTCGGCCCAGCGCTCGCCGCGGGTAACACGATGGTCCTCAAGCCCTCCACGACCACTCCGCTGTCCACTCTGGCAGTTGTCGCCGCTATGCACGATGGCGGGTTGCCGAGTGGCGTGCTCAATGTCGTCGTCGGCGAGGGATTGGGACCCGCTTTGGTCCGTCACCGACGGATCAAGAAGGTCAGCTTCACCGGGTCTACCGAAACCGGTCAGGAGGTGATGGCCGCCGCCGCCGGGACGCTGAAGAAGCTCGTCTTGGAGCTGGGTGGCAGCGATCCCTGCATCGTCCTCGACGATGCTGACGTCGATTCGGCGGCGACGATCATCACTGCCGGGCGCTTCGCCAACTGCGGCCAGACGTGCCGTGGCATCAAGCGCCTGTACGTCCAGGCAGGGATCTATGACACCGTTGTTGCTCGTCTTATCGAAGCCGCCGCCGCCATCGAGGTGGGTAACGGAGCCCGGCCGGGAGTGCGCATGGGACCGCTCCACACAGCCGGACAACGAGAGCAGGTGGAGGCGCAGATCGCTGATGCGCTCGACCACGGCGCCACCGTGCTCTGTGGCGGCGGTCGCCCGGAGGGTGTCGAGTTCGAAGCCGGCAACTTTCTCGCACCCACGCTGCTGGCCGACGTGCCGAGCACCGCCCGGGTGCTGTCGGAGGAGGTGTTCGGCCCCTGCCTGCCCGTCGTAAGGATCGACGACATCGACCAGGGGCTGGCCGAGGCCAACCGATCGCGTTACGGGCTTGGGGCTTCGATCTGGACAGGCAGCATGGCAAGCGCCTGGCGCGCCACCCGGGCCTTCGAGGCCGGCTTTGTGTGGGTGAACACCGAACCCAGCGCCTACTACCAACTTCCTTTCGGAGGGACCAAGGAATCAGGGTTCGGACGCGAGAATGGGATCGAGGGCCTGCTCGACTACACCGAGGTCAAGTCGGTCGTGTTCGGGGGGCTGGGGCGATGACCATCCGCGGAGGTGAAGCACGAGCTGCGGGTCATTTCTGAGCAGCAGCTTTAGCGCAGTCGGGACGCCGAGTCGTCTGCGTCGGCGAGCGCCTCGGCGACCAGCTCGACGAAGTCGCGCGTGCGCATCGGGCGGTCGCCCGTCGCGACCGCGCGGGCGCCGCTCGTCAGCATCGTCAGGCAGAACGGGCAGGCGGTGACGACGGTAGTGGCGCCCGTGGCCGCGGCCTCGCGCGCACGGATCGCGTTGATCCTGTCCTCGCCGGTCTCCTCCTCGAAGAAGGCGTGGCCGCCGCCGGCGCCGCAGCAGAAGCTCCGCCTGCCGGAGCGGGGCATCTCAACGCGCTCGACTCGTAGGGCGTCGAGGACGCGCCGCGGGGCGTCGAACTCGCGGTTGTAGCGGCCGAGGTAGCACGGGTCGTGATAGGTGATGCGTTCGCGCTCGCCCGGGGCGAGCCGCACGCGCCCCGCTGCGATCAGCCCGGACACGAACTCGCTGTGGTGAACGGCCTCGTACCTCCCGCCGAAGGCCGCATACTCGTGCCTCAGCTGCTGGAGGCAGTGTGGACAGTGCGTGAGGACGTGGGTCACATTGGCGCCGTTGAGCGTCTCGACGTTAGCGTTGGCGAGCATGTCGTAGTGGTACTCGTTGCCGGTGCGACGAGCAACGTCGCCGTTACAGCGCTCCTTCGACGCGAGGACGGCGAAGCGCACGTGGGCGTGGCGCAGCACTCGCACCAGGGCGCGTGCAATCTGCTGTGCGCGCTCGTCGAACGCGGCGGCGCAACCGATCCAGTAGACGACCTCGACGCCGTCCGCTTGCTCGACGGAGTCGAGCTGAGGAATGTCCAGCCCCTCCATCCAGTCGGTGCGCCCCGACGGCGCCCCGCGGAATGGATGCTCGCGCGCCTCCAGCGAGTTCACCGTTTCGGCAACGCCCGTCGGCATCCGCACCTGCTCCATCGCGAGGTTCTGCCGAAGGCCGATGATCGTCGGTACGTGCTCGATCCCGACCGGACAGGCTTCCTCGCACGCGCGGCAGGTCGTGCACGCCCACAGCGCCTCGTATGAGACGACATCTCCGGCGAGCGGCTCGGCCGCGCCGGCGGTGGAGCGGATAGCGTCCCGCAGGTCGAGGATCACGCGCTTCGGGGAGAGCGGCGTTCCGGCGGCCGTTGCCGGGCAAACCGCCTCGCAGCGCCCGCATTCGGTGCATGCGTCGAGGTCGAAGAGCTGCTTCCAGGTCATGTCGCGCGCGCTGCGGATGCCGAGCCGCACCGGCTCTGCCTCGAAGTCAGTTGGCGCGGGGACGCTGCGAGCAGGCCCAGGGTTGGAGAAGTAGACGTTGAGCGGACTTGTGAAGACGTGGATCGCCTTCGTGAACGGGATGCACGCGAGCAGCGTGTGCCACATGAGCACGTGGGCTCCCCAGAGCCAGGGGTATGCGTCCTTCAGCCCGGCGGCACCCAGGCCGCCGAGGGCGCGCGCAATGAGCCAGCCGCCGGGGGACCACCCTGCCCAGGGGTCGCGGGTGACCGCGAGGCGAATGCCCTCCAGCACAAAGCCGGTCAATGCGATCATGAACAGCGACCCCAGCAGGAGCGCGTCCGTCGGCTCCCGCTTCTCGAGCGTCTTCGGGGGGGCTAGATAGCGTCGGCAGAGTGCGATGAGCAGTCCCGTCAGAAAGAGGATCCCGAACACGTCGACAGTCAAGCTCTCGAAGTACAGGTAGAAGGCCCCGCGGTAGACGCCCGAAAGGCCGAGGTCGGAATCGAGGAACACGACCACGGTCGCGGCGAACAGGATCCACCAGCCGGCGAAGATCAGCGCATGCATGAACCCCGGCAGGGGCTTACGGAACAGAGTCGAGTGTCCGATCGCGGCGAGCATGCGCCGCAGGCGTACGCCAGGGCGGTCCCAGACGAGAGCGCGGCGGCCAATTCGCCAGACTCTCAGCCGACGCCAAATTCCGAAAGCGAAGACGATCAGCGCCGCAGTCATGCTTGCGTACATGAAGACGATGAGCCCGCTGGGCACGTCCCAGTGAACCTGCCTCGTGGCGGTCGCGACGAGGTGGCTGTTCACGCGGCTACTCGTTTCGGAGACGCTCGATCATCGCGGCCGTGAAGGCGCGGCAATCCCATGACGACGCCGAGCTTCGCCATCGTGAAGATCGGTGCGTCGGGATCGGTGTTCACGGCGACGACGGCCTTGGCGCCGCCGATCCCCGCGGGATGCTGGCTGGTGCCGGAGATGTCCAGCGCGAAGTAGACGTCCGGGCTCACGGTCTTGCCGGTCAGCCCCACCTGGCGGTCGGGGGGGGCCAGCCGGCATCGACGGCGGCCAGCGATGCGCCCACCGGATCGCACCCCCGTGCCGGGCCCGAACGCGCTCGCTCCGAAGAATCCTTGTACGGACGATCGGACGGGGTCAGCCGCCGTCGAGGTCGGGCGGTGGCTAAGAATGCGTCACCTGAGGGCGGTTGGCCTTGGCGCCGCTGGCGTGGTCGACGTAGAAGTCTTCTGCTGGCCACGCCAGCGCGGCGAAGAGCGTCGATCTGGTGGTCGGGGTTCTGGTCGGCGGTCGAGACGCGCGCGTATCCGATCGATCAACACGGCGTCCAAAATACCGGACGGGCGGGGTATTTCGTCGTAGTTCTTCTCCGCGGGTTCTTGACGCTTTGTCCGCGTCGAACGGTGGTTCGCTGGTCGGGTGTCGGCAAACCAACGTTTGCGGACACGCATTCATCACGATCGTGTTGAACGAGGAGCAAGCCCACGCTGTTCGCCGCTGCTCGGGCACGCTGTCGGCGATCACCGACACATAGTCGCCACGCGATCGATGAGGACCGGACTCGATCGCGGTTAATTACAGGGACGTCTGATACGAAATACGAGCCAGGAGCTGATGGGATGAGCGCGACTCACGTGTTGGTTGACGGGCTGGGCTTTCCGGAATCCACGCGGTGGCACGATGGACGCCTCTGGCTTTGCAATTGGGGTGCCGGTGAGGTGCTGGCGGTCACGACCGGCGGCGAGCGCGAGGTGATGGTCCGGGTTGCGCGGCAGACGCTTCCGTTCAGCATCGATTGGCTTCCCGACGGGCGGCTGCTCGTCGTCGATGGTCCGCGCCGAGCGCTGCTGGGGCAGGGGTCGAACGCGACGCTCGAGCTGGTCGCGGATCTGTCCGCCCGCAGCTCCGCACCGTACAACGAGCTGGTCGTGAACGCGGCGGGTGGCGCGTATGTCAACGGGGGCGCAGGAGAAATCGTCCGCATCGGACCCGATGGCACGATCCGCGAGGTCGCGGAGGGGCTGAAGTGGCCGAACGGGATGGCTTTGCTCGACGATGAGCGGACACTGGTGGTGGCTGACTCACACGCCGAGCACCTCCTCGCGTTCGATGTCGGCGACGATGGGCTGCTGTCGAGCCGGCGCGTCTGGGCAGATCTCGAGCACGCGCCCGACGGCATATGCGCCGACGCCGACGGCGCGGTCTGGGTTGCGACCGTCCCCGGGCAGCGCTGCGTGCGGGTGCGAGAGGGCGGCGAGGTCCTGAACACGGTCACCCTGGATCGAGGTTGCTTCGCGTGCATGCTCGGCGGCGAAGACGGCCGCACGCTGTTCATCGCGGCAGCGCAGTGGCGCGGGATGGAGGCGGCGATGAAGGAAGGCCCAGGCCGGACAGGCCAGCTGCTGGCCGCGCCTGACCAGCCCGCACCGCACGCCGGTCGCCCATGACACGCCCGATCGCGGTCAGCGCCCCTTGACCGGCGAGCACGAGGTCGACCGCCGCCCGACGTACGTCGAGGCGCGGACGAGCCCGCTCAGGTCCGATGCAGGCGATGTCGATCCTGCTCGCGTGGGGACATCTGTACCGCCTCCCGGACATGCAGCGGAGCCGCTCGTGCAGCCGCCGCCGCCGCGTGAGCGCAGGCGCTCCGGGCTGATCGCGATCGGCGGCGCCGGGATCGTGGCCGTGCTGGCCGGACTGGCGTTCCTGCTGTCCGGCTCGGGCGGCACGCAGCTTGGCGGCCCAGTCGCGCAGGCCGCGACACTTTCGTCGAGCACCCCCGGCTACCGGCTGCACATGTCGATGGAGATGACCTCGTCGGCGCTCGACTCTCCGATCACCGCCACGGCGAGCGGCGTCGTCGATCTGCGCGACCACGCCACCTCGATGTCGATGGTGATGAACCTCGGGGATGAGCCGCAGATGGTCCAGCAGCTCGGCAGCTCGTCGATGCGCATGGACATGGTCATGGCCGGTGGCGCCGTGTACGTCAAGCTCCCCTCGGCCCTGACCGCCCAGCTGCAGACGTCCGGGCGGCAATGGATCAAGGTCGATCTCGGCAAGCTCTCGGGGCTGCCGGGGCTCTCCTCGCTGGGGAGCGATCCCACCACCACCGACCCGAGCCAGACTCTGCAACTGCTCCGATCCGTGTCGGGCAGCGTCGTCAACCTTGGCCCGGCAAGGGTGGACGGAGTGCAGACGACCCACTATCGAGCCGAGCTGAGCCTGTCCGACCTCGCGAAAACGATCCCGTCGGCCGAGCGCGGCGCCGTTCAGCAGGCGCTTTCCACGCTCGAGCAGGCACTCCCCGGAGGAGCCTTCCCGGTGGACGTGTGGGTCGACGGGCACCACTTCGTGCGGCGGACGACGACTTCGCTCGATCTCGCCCTTCCCTCCGGTCAGAGCATGGAGGAGACCGTGACCGTCGACTTCGGCGACTACGGGCCGCAGGCACCACCGGCGACGCCGCCGTCGGATCAGGTGCTCGACATCAGCAGCCTCGCGGGCGGCTGACAAGCCGCGGGCGGCTGAGAAGCCGCGGGCGGCTGAGAAGCCGCGGGCGGCCAAGAGGCGATCAGCCGCTCATCCCGCCGTCGATCGCGAACGTCTGCGACGTGACCATCGCGCTCTCGTCGGACGCCAGGTAGAGCATGCCGAGCGCGATCTCGTCGGTGGTCGTGTGGCGACCTAGCGGAATCATCGCGTCGAACGCCTTTGCGGCCTCTTCCTGGGGCAGCTGAGTCGCGCGCATCTCGATGTGGTCCTGGAACGGCGTCGAGGTCGGGCCTGGGTGCATGGTGTTCACGCGGATGCGGCGGGGCGCGAGCTCCTTGGCCGCCGTGCGCATGAGACCGACCTGGCCGTGCTTGGCCGCGATGTACGCCGACACGCCCGGCGCCCCGATCAGGCCGACCACGCTCGAGGTGATGATGACGCTGCCGCCGTCGGGGATGTGGGGGATCGTGTGCTTGAGGACGTGGAACCCGCCGAGGATGTGAACGGCCAGGGTGCGCGAGAACACGTCCGACGGGTAGTCGACGATCGGGGCGACGTCGCCGCTGATGCCGGCGTTGCTGACGACGACATCGAGTCGCCCGTAGCGATCCACGCCCGCGCCGACGGCCCGCTCGACGGCCGCCTCGTCGGTGACGTCGGCGACCGAGGACAGCGCCTGGCCCCCGCCGAGCTCCGCGACCGCGGACGCGAGCTTGGACTCGTCGATCCCGACGAGATGGACGCGCGCTCCTTCGGAGACGAACAGCCGCGCCGTCGCGAATCCGATCCCACTCTCGCCCCCCGTGATCAGGGCGATCTTGTCCCGCAATCGGGCCATGGCCACCTTTCCTCGCTCGATCTCGCGCCATCGGCGGCCAAGGCGGCCGCCGACGGGCCCGAGCCTGACAGCTCGCCGGAGACCCGTCAACACGGGGTGTATGAAAGGATCCCCGCCGCACGAGCGGGGGGGCTTGGGCCGAACGTTCGTGCATCGCAAAACCTCTCGCCGAAAGGTGTGGCATGTACATGCGTCATCGCCACCGAGGGATCGCTTGCGGGGGTGTGCAAATCTTCCGACGATGGCGGTGATGGGCATCCCCAGCCCGACCCGGCCGCCGGCGGCGACCGTCACCGCGGGCCGCGAGGCATTGGCCGATCTGCTCGGGTCTGACCGCGTCGGCGCGGGCGCCGACGTCCTGGCCCAGCACGGGCACGACGAGTCGTTCCACCCCGCGGCTCCTCCCGACATCGTCGTGTGGCCTCGGAGCGTGGAGGAGGCCGCCGCGATCGTGCGGATCGCGGCCGAGCATCGTCTCCCGCTCGTCCCGTTCGGTGCCGGTACCTCGCTCGAGGGGCACGTCGCGGCGCTCGCCGGCGGAATCACCGTCGACATGCGCGAGATGGACCGGATCGGGAGGCCGTCGCTGGAGGATCTCGACGTGATCGTCGAGGCGGGTGCGACCCGCCGCGCGCTCGACGCCCGGCTGCGTCCCGAGGGCGTGTTCTTCCCGGTCGATCCGGGCGCCGACGCGACGATCGGCGGGATGGTCGCCACCGGCGCGTCCGGGACGATGACGGTGCGGTACGGAGCGATGCGCGAGAACGTGCTCGCGCTGACGGTCGTGAACGGGCGGGGCGAGGTGCTGCGCACCCACTCGCGAGCCCGCAAGTCCTCGGCGGGGTACGACCTGACGCGCCTGATGGTCGGCTCCGAGGGCACGCTCGGGCTGATCTGCGAGGTCGCGCTCCGGCTTCGTCCGATCCCGCCGGCGACCGCGGCCGCGGCGTGCACGTTCCCGACCGTGCGCGCGGCCGTGGAGTGCGTGACCCGCGTGTCGCAGCACGCGATCCCGGTGGCCAGGATCGAGCTCGCCGACGAGCTGCAGATCGAGGCGATCAACCGCCATGATCAGACCTCGTTCGCAGTCGCGCCGACGCTGTTCCTCGAGTTCCACGGTGGCTCGGAGGAGGACGTCGCCGCCCAGGCGCGCGAGACCGGCGAGATCGCGACCGAGTACGGCGGCAGCGGCTTCGCGTGGGCCTCGGACGAGCGGGAGCGCCGGCGCCTGTGGCACGCGCGCCACCGCGCCTACGATGCCGCGCGAGCGCTCGTGCCGGGGAAATCGGGCATGACGACCGACGTGTGTGTGCCGATCTCGGCGCTCGCGGACTGCATCGAGGCCGCCCAGGCCGACATCAAGGAGCTCGGCCTGACCGCCCCGATCGTCGGGCACGTCGGCGACGGCAACTTCCACACGTGCGTGCTCGTCGATCCCGATGACCCCGAGGACGTTGCCCGGGCCGAGGAGTTCCACGGCCGGCTGGTGGACCGCGCGCTCGCGCGCGAGGGAACCTGCACCGGTGAGCACGGGGTCGGCTATGGCAAGTCCAGGTTCCTGGTCGCGGAGCACGGAGCCGCAGCGGTCGAGATGATGCGCGCGATCAAGCGGGCGCTCGATCCGGACGGGATCTTCAATCCCGGTAAGGTGGCGCCGTGACCGACGACCTGCTCACCGCGCTGGCCCGGTACGACTCCCCGACGCTGGCCAACGCGATCGAGACGCTGGACGTCCAGTCGCGGGATGTCGGGTTCGCCGACAACCGCATCAAGTGCATCTTCCCCGAGCTCGGCCGGATGGTCGGGTACGCGGCCACGGCGACGATCGTCGCGCGCGGCGCCCCCGCCGCGGATTGGGCCGGCGCCGGCAACAACGCGCTCTATGAGTACGTGCGCACGGTGCCCGCGCCGCGCGTGGTGGTGGTCAAGGACCTTGACGACCCGCCGGCCCATGGATCGCTGTGGGGCGAGGTCCATGCGACGATCTTCGGCGCGCTCGGCTGCGTCGGTTGCGTCACCGACGGCTCGGTGCGCGACCTCGACGAGGCGCGCGGCATGGGCTTTCACTTCTTCGCCGGCGGACCGTCCGTCTCACACGCATATGTGCGCGTGGAAACCGTCGGCGAGCCGATCGAGGTCGGCGGTCTCGAGGTCGCCCCCGGCGACTTGATCCACGCCGACCAGCACGGGGTGCTCAAGATCCCGCATGAGATCGCGGCGGAGCTCCCTGCCGCCGCCGACCGCGTGATCGAAACCGAGCAGGCGCTTCTGCGGTGGGTCAGGTCCGAGGAGTTCGATCCGGACCGCCTCGCCGAGATGCGCGCGCGCCACTGAACGCCTACTCGAGCCTGTCCGGCGCCACGCCGGCGTCGAGCATCGCGGCGTAGAGATGCGACGCGGCCGATGAGAGGTTCGGGTCGCCGAGCCCTCCGCGCTCGAGCAGCAGGGCGAAGTGCTCGCGAATGCAGGTCATCACCGCCTGTGCCTCCTGCGGGCTGAACTGCGGCGTAACCACGCGAGTCTTGGCCATGCTCGGTCCCTTCGCTTGTTTCTACGGTCGCCGCGGCTCGACGTGGACGGGATCCATTCGAACTCACCGGGCGTGAGCACGCGAAACGACATGGTCTGGAGATTAATGACCGCGCGCTCAAGCCACACGCCGCCGCGGTCGATTAACGGTGCGACCGATCCTTCGTGGAGTGCCGCCCGTGCTCCAAACGACCGCCGCTATGGAGGGCCCGCTGCAATGAGCTTCACCGATCAGCTGAACGATTCCCACGTCGACGGGAACAACAACGAGCCCCGGCTCGTTCTCGACCTTGATCTGACCGAGGCCCAGGCGCTCCGCGCTTGGCTGCTCGAGACCGAGCTCAACGGCGTCGCCGCGAGCGACACCCCGGTCGTCAACTCCGCGCTGGCGAAGCTCGCCCGAGCGGTCGACACCGCGCAGGCGACGGTCAACATCCGCCGCGAGTTCCAGACCGCCGGCGTCAACCTCGCGCATTGGTCCGACGAGCAGGTGCTCGAGCTCGGCCGCCGGATCGCCGAGGCGGTCCGTCCGATCCTGAACGGCTGACGGTTCGGCCCGCGCCGGCTCGAACTCGAGTAGCTCACGATGTCCAGCTCGCCCGCGCCGGCGCGTCGAACCTCCATCGCCGCTGTGGCCGTCGCCGAGGTCGCTGTGATCTCGGCGGTGGCCGTGGTCGGCGGCGGCGCGTGGTTGCTGGGGATGGTGGTCGGCGCGATCCTCGGGGTCGTGGCCACGCTGACCGTCCTCGGCCGCCCCGGCGAGGGCGGCGCGGTCGCCGAGCCGGCATCGAAGGCCCAGGTCGACTTAGTCACCGGACTGCCGAACCACGACAAGCTGATCGCGGACCTGCGGGAGGCGATCCACGGCGGTGACGGTCGCGATCAGACGCTGTACCTGTTTGCGCTCGACGGCTTCAAGGACTACAACGACGCCTACGGCGACCCCTGCGGCGACGCGCTGCTCGAATGGCTCGCGCGCAAGCTACGCGACGCGGTCGGTTCCTACGGCAACCCCTACCGGTTGCGCGGCGGCAGCTTCGCGCTGCTCGCGGTCGGATCCGAGCGGTTCACGAGCGCGCTGTGCGCATCGGCCGCGAGCGCGCTCAGCGAGAACGGCGACGGCTTTCAGATCTACTGCGACGTCGGCAATGCGGCGCTGCCCGGCGAGGCCACGGCGCCGAGCGTGGCACTCGAGCTCGCCGCCCGCCGCGCCAACAAGCACGCCTCGGAGCGTCACGTGAAATCCGGTCGCCGTGCACCCGCGGATACGTTCCAGGCGCTGCGGCTCGTGCGCTCGCGCGCCGACGTGGCCACGCTGGCCACCGGGGTCGCCCGCAGGCTCGGGGTCCCCGAGGCCGAGATCCAGGACATCGAGAACGCGATGCATCTGTGCGACGTCGGCAATGTCGCGGTGCCTCGCGCGGTGCTCGGGTATCCCGGCAAGATCAACGGGCCCGAGTGGCAGTTCATCCTCCTGCACACGCTCGTCGGCGAGCGGCTGCTCGCGGGGCCGCTCGGGATGGAGTCGGTGGCCCCGCTCGTCCGCCACAGCCACGAGCGGTGGGACGGCACCGGGTACCCGCACGGCCTGGCCGGCGAGAGCATCCCGCTCGGATCGCGGATCGTGTTCGTCTGCAGCGCGTTTCACGACATGACCTCGGATCGTCCGCACCACGCGGCGCTCGAACCGCTCGACGCGCTCGCCCAGCTCCAGCGGGGCGCCGGCTCGCAGTTCGATCCGAAGGTCGTGCGCGCGTTCCGCGATGAGTTCGCGGGCTCGTCCGAGTCCGTGCTCGACGTAGCCGCTCAGGCTTCGTCTGCTTCGTCTTAATCCCCTCCCGCCGACCACGATCTCCTTCCGTGCTTTTAGTTGAGATTTCCGGCTCTCGCGTCCCCTCTCGACTGAACCAGAAATTCGTCCGCACTCGTGGCACTCGCCGGGCCATCGTTCGAGATCCGAGAGAGCATTGATGGGGACGGCGCGGTCCGCGTGGCGCTCTGCAGGCCGGTTTGCAAGCGCCTCGGGCGCGGAGGGATCGCGGCGGCGCCGCCGAACACGCCACTACCAATGCGACGCGCAGAGGAGTTATGGATGAGCGACTTCGAGAGAAGCGGTGAAAGAACCGGCGTGACGTACGACGAACCCGTCAAGCGCCGCTCGGCCGGCACGTGGTTCGCCGATCTCGGCGACCGGTTCGCCCGCGGCTTCAACAGCTTCGATCGGCCCCAACCCGACGACCCCGAGTGGGAGCCTTACGAGGAGTACGACCAGCCGACGGAAGCGGCCAAGGCGGTTCCGCATCGGGAGCCCCCGAAGGGACAGTTCCGGACCGCCCTGCACGGCTACGACCGGGACGCGGTCGACGAGCACATCGCCGGGCTCGAGGCGGAGATCGCCCAGCTCGCCGCGCAGCTGGCGGCCAAGCGGTCGCCTGGTTCCGCGGTCGAGGCCGAGCTCGAGCGCGTCGGCGCGGAGACCAGCGCGATCCTCAAGGTCGCGCACGAGCAGGCGGGGGAGATCACGCGGCGGGCGCGCGTCGAGGCCGACCGGTGCGTCGCCGACGCGGCGGCCAACGCGGTGGCGATGACCGAGGATGCGAACCGAAAGCTCCGGCAGCTCGACACCGAGACCGATACGGTATGGGCCGAGCGCATGCGCCTGATCGACGACGTGCGCAACGTCGCGAGCTCGCTGTTCTCGCTCGCCGAGGACGCCTCGGACCGGTTCCCGGAGGACGCCAACAAGGGCGCCACCGCGCTCAAGCCGGCGCCGGTCGCGGCTGCGGGTCACGCCTCGGAGATCCACGCCGCCCGGAACCAGCCGGCGCCGGTCGCGGCTACGGGTCACGCCTCGGAGATCCACGCCGCCCGGAACCAGCCGGCGCCGGAGCCGAGCGCCGGCGAGTCCGAAGACGTCGCCTAGGGTTTCGCTTTCTTGGACGCGAGCGTCCGCGGGTAGAGGTGCTGCTCTAGCACGACGTTCAGCTGAGCGCCGAGCAGTGTCACCTGCGCCTGAATGTAGAACCACCACAGGATTGTGATCACCGGGAACCCAACCCCCCGGCGAGGGGGTTCGTCCAGCCTGAATTCGACTGTTGGCTCCAGAGTTGATGGGGTAGGCTCGAATCAACGTCAGCGAAGGAGGGAAGGCCATGGCAGACCGGCGTAACGGCGCACAGTCTCCCGAGGAGCAGGTCCGCGCGCTGTACGAGGACGCCGAGTCGAACGCGGCGAGGGCGTTCGAGGCGATGGTCAACAAGCCGAGCTTCGGCCGGCTGCTCGCGCTGAGCGCGGAGAACAGCGCGGCGATGACCCGGATGGGGTTCGACGCGGTCGACCTGCTCTGGCGCAACCTGCGCGTCGCGGGCCGGGCCGACATCGTGAGGCTCTCACGTCAGCTGCACCGGACCGAGGACAAGCTCGAGCGCCTGCTGCAGGAGGTCGAGCGCCTGCGCGACGAGCTCGCGCGCGACCAGCGCCTGCGCGACGAGCTCGCGCGCGACCGCGACGCCGCGGGGTCGGCCTCGTGAGCGTCGTAGATCCGTTCGTCGACGCGGTGAATCGGATCACGCGCTTCCCGCTCAACGCGCTCGAGTTCACGAACATCCTGCTCACGACCGACGATGCGGTCATCGGCGCCACCCCTCGCGACGTCGTTTGGACCCACCGGGAGACGACGCTCTACCGGTATCGCTCGTCGAACCGGCGCTACCGGGTGCCGTTGCTGCTCGCGTTCGCGCTGATCAACCGACCCGAGATCTTCGACCTGCGACCCGGCTTGTCGCTGGTGGAGCATCTCGTGCAGGAGGGGTTCGACGTGTTCCTCGTCGACTGGGGATATCCCGACGAGGAGGACGCCGAGATAGGCCTCGACGACTACGTGTGTGACGAGCTCGCGTGGGCGGTGCGCGAGACGCTCCGCGCGAGCGGTGCCGCGGAGCTGTCGCTAATGGGCTGGTGCATCGGAGCGACGCTGTGTGCGATGTACTGCGGTCTGGAGGGGGAGCGTCCGCCGGTCCGGAACCTGGCCCTCCTGACGATGCCGATCGACGGACGCGGCTCGAACTACGCCAAGTGGGTGGGAGATGACGACTTCGACGTAGAGAAGACGAGCCGGCTGTGGGGGTCGGTACCCGGAAGATCGATCGATTTCGCCAACAAGATGATGAAGCCGGTCACGAACTTCTGGACGACCTACCGCCGCCTGTGGGACGGAGTCCAGGACGGGACCGCCCGGCGCGACGCGTATCAGACGATGGCGAAGTGGGTCGCCGACAACCCGCCGTTCGCCGGTCGCGCCTGGTCGCAATGGATTCAGCTGATGTACCGGGACGCCGGGCTGCTGCGCGGGACCGCGCGGCTCCGGGACCGGACGGTGGACCTCGGCCGGATCGACCAGAACGTGCTCGTGGTCACCGCCGGCGCCGACCACATCGCGCCGCGCCCGGGAACGATGCCGTTCTTCGACCTGATCTCGAGCGAGGACGTCGAGCACCTCGACCGTCCCGGCGGACACATCGGGCTCATCGCCGGGTCGGCGGCGCGCACCGAGGTATGGCCGAGCATGGTCGAGTGGCTGGCCGAGCGTTCCGAGGGCTGAGCGCCGAAACATCGAAACGAAAGAGCCGGGGAGAGATGAGCACGAGCGGATCAAGGCCCAGATCCCGATCGGGCGGTTCGGGCGTGGAGCGCCAGAGTCCGCTCAACTGCCCGGTGGCGTGGACGCCGGCCCGGGGGCGGGGTGGACGGGCAGGATCATCGGCGGCCGCGGCGTCTGGTTGAAGTCGAAGTCATTGACGAGGTTCCCGAGGATCGGGTTGTCCTCGCGCACGTCGGGGCGCGGGTCGGGGCGGCCGTCGGTGGCCGGATCGAGCCGGGCGCTGTTGATGAAGTCGTCCTCGATGAACTTCGTGTAGGCGTCGAAGCTGAGGATCTGGTGGTCGATGTAGCCCTGCTTCGCGTACGGGCTGATCACGATCGCGGGCACGCGCAGGCCGAAGCCGTTGCGGTCGACGACCGGCGGCACGACATGGTCGTAGAAGCCGCCCCAGTCGTCCCAGGCGAGGAAGATCGCGGTGCTGTCCCAGTCCGGGCTGTTCATGATCGCGTTGATCAGCCCGGTGACGTACGTCTGGCCGGCGCTGACGAGCGCCGGCGGGTGCTCGGACACGGTCCCATTCGGGTCGATCCAGGAGACCGCGGGCAGCGTCCCGTTCTTGGCCGCGGTGAAGAAGCTCGAGAGCGTCTGGATGTTGCCGAGCTGATCGTCCTCGGTGACGTCGGTGAACGACGGCAGCGGATTCCAGATCCCGGGCGTCTGTGGTCCCTGCTGCACGGCTGTGCACGTCATCGCGGCGTCGTCCTCGCAGTCGGGCTCTGTGCCCTGGAAGACGTAGTAGCCCCAGCTGACGTTCTGCTGGTGCAGCAGGTAGGTGATGTCCGTCCAGGCGTAGTGGAGCTGGCCGTCGTTGGGCGTGGAGAAGTCCGCGGTGAGCGTCGAGTCGGGGTTGGGGTTCTGCACGTCTCCGCGGCAGGACGACGGGTCCAGCGGGTTCGTGCAGAAGGCCGACCACTCCGAGACCATGTACAGGTGGGCGGGCAGGCTCCACGAGTCGTTGGGCTCGAACATGTGGTCCTGAAGCACGTAGTCCTCGGCGTAGGTCCAGTAGTTGGGGATCTCGCGGGCATCGTGGTAGCCCATGACGTCGACGCACGAGGGCAGGCTGCTCGTGGTGTTGCTGGTCTCGGTGCAGGGGCTGCAGTCGGGGTCCTGCGTGCTGCAGCCCATTCCCGCCTCGGCCTGCGCGACGAATCCGTCCATCAGGCCGTTGTCGATGTCCGCGAGCGCGTTTCCCACCGAGTGGGGGCCGCCGTAGTTGACGTCGGACGGGTCGTGGAACGGGGCCACGCAGCCGCCGTTCGCCGGGTCCGGGACGCACACGCCCGGGGGAAGTCCGTCGGCGCCCGGGAACGTGCCGAAGTAGCTGTCGAACGAGCGATTCTCCTGCATGATCACGACGACATGCCGGATCTTGTGGATCCCGGTCACCGGCGCGATCTTGATCTTCAACGTCGGGGAGATGCCGAGGAGATTGTGGACCGTGGCCGGAGCGCTCGCACGCCACTGCTCGGTTCGGCCGGTGGCGAACGTGTGCGCGGCCGAGAAGCTTCCGTCGCGCGCCACCCGAGGCCTCGCGACCGTCACCCAGCGCGCGCCGACGCGGCGCTGGAGCGCGATGACCTGTCCGGCCGGGCCCGGATCGAGCACGCCGCTGAGGATCTCGCTGTCGCCCGCGACCGCAAACGTCGCCGTGCTCGTCAGCGTGACCGCCGGGCGGACGTTCTGGGCGACGATCCGGCTCTCGAGCCCACGCGCGGTCACCATCCAGTCGCGGTTCGTCGTGACCGTGCCGGTGGCCATCACGAACGTGAACGCCCCGGCGGCGGTCGTGAGCGTCCGCGCGACGGGGCTGAAGCGGAGCTGATTCGGATACCGGCGCCACAGCACGATCGCGATGCCGCAGCGCTTGACGCCCTTCTGGACCCCGGTGAGCTGCCCGAACACCCTCACCTGTCGCGCAGCCGTCAACGGATTCGGCGAGGCGAAGATCGAGAGCGCCTTCGCGAGCGGGAGGCTGTGAGGCTTAGCCGGCTTGCATGTTGGAGCCGCGCCACTCGGGGATTGGCCGCTCGATGCCGGTGCGAGCGCGACGCCACCCGCGGCCAGGACAACCGCGGTGACCGACACGAGCAGAACGAATGAACGGCGCAGCGACGATCCTCCCGGACGGGCAGACCCTGATTTAACCTCCTAACCCGGTCAGACTCTGCGAGTTGCGATCCAAGCGGCCCGATTAGATTCTCCGAGTGTGAGCGGCGCCGCCGAGAACGAGAGCTCATTGCCGCCCGAGGGCGCCGGCGGTCTGCAGCCGGTCAGAGCCCTGCGGGCCGCGCTTGACCGGTACGAGCGCGTCGGCTTTCCCGAGGCCCTCGACGCGGCGTTCGCCGCGGCGGCGCGCGCCGTGGCCGAGCGCCGCGGCGACCGGGCGAACGATCCGCCGGACGTGACCGAGATCGAGCGCCTGTTCGAGGAGCTCCCCGACTACGAGGAGCTCGTGGACGTCGCGGTCGACGGGACCGTGCGCTCGGTCGAGGCGGCAGGCGCCCGGTTGTGGGAGTGGTTCGGCCTGGACACGACCCCTCCGAGCTGGAACGAGGGCGAGCGCTCGCGGGCGAGGCTCCTGATCGCCTGCGCGTGCGCGCCGCTCGACGATCAGGTGCTCGGGTGGCTCGGCCCGAGGCTGCTCAGGCTGTCCGCGGACCGCTGGGCCGCGCTGCTCACCGCCGACCTGCGCCGCGCCGGTGAGGACCTCTGGCGGCGCGTGCTCGGCGAGCGGTACGAGTCGGTGTGGCGGCGGTGCGCGCCGCGCGGGCGGTGGCGGACGCGGGCGCTCGCCGACCTGCTCGCCCAGGACGAGGACGCGGCCGCCGCCATGCAGCGGCGGCTGTCACGGTGGCTGGCCTCCGGGGCCGACATCGAGCGGCTGCCCGCGGAGCTCGAGGCGGCGTTCGTGCAGAGCAGGACCCCGGACCGGCTCGCGTAGCGCCGTTCGCCAGCGGGAGGTACTCGTTCTGGTAGCAGTCGGCAGTGAATGTGCTCACGGTGGGGCTCCTCAGGCGGCCGACGGACCTATGTCGACGACCACGACGGTGATGTTGTCGTGGCCTCCCCGCTCGTTTGCGGTGTCGACGAGCGCGCGTGCGACCGCCGCCGGCAACGCACCGTCGGGCAGGGCGTCGATCAGCCCGCGGAGCTCGCCGGCGGTCGGTGCGTAGTTCCACAAACCGTCGGTACACAGCACGAGTCGACCCGGGCGCTCGGGGCGGATTGAGACCGTACGCGGAGGGCGCTCGGGGGCGTCCGGACCGACCCAGTGCGTGATCGAGTGCAGGAACGGGCTCTTCGCTGCCTGCTCGGGCGTCAGCAAGCCCTTGGCGATCCCCTCCTCGGCGAACGAATCGTCGACGGTCAGCTGGCGGGACTGTTCGCCATCGAACCAGTAGGCGCGGCTGTCGCCGACCCAGCCGACCGTGATGTCGACGCCCCGGCACACGGCCGAGACCAGCGTGCACGACGGGTCCACGCGCTTGGCGCGCGTCGTCCACTCGACCTGAATCACGGCGTCGACAGCAGCCTGGATCGCGTCGAGGATCGCCTGCGTCGGTTCCTTGTCGGGTTCGGACACGGCCTGCCCGAGGACGATCCCGGCGGCTTTGGCCGCGTCCCGCGCCGCGACGTTGCCGGCGCTGGCGGACGAGATCCCGTCGCACACGACCACGGCCACGTTCCGATCGCCGGCCACCTCGAGGTGGAACGAGTCTTCGTTGCGGTGGTGGTGAAGGCCCTGATCGCTGACCGCCGCCGCGATCGTGAGATCGAGCTCGACCCGGCCGGCGGAGGCGTGACGGGTCGGCTCGGCGTCGAGCTTGGCGCCGCACCGCTCGCAGAACCGGTCCCCGGTCTGGAGCGCAGCGCCGCACGATGGGCAAGAAACGTCAGTGTCTGTCGTCATGTCCACGTCCTCGGTCGAACTTGGTTTGCGCGATCGACCAGCTCGATGCGCTCGGAACTGCTTCCCGCCCACCGGGCGAGCTCTCGGTAGGAGCGTTCCACGCCGAACCGAAGATCGCGCTCCAGGAATCGGTAGCCGAGCAGGCTGGCGCGACCGTCGTCGAACGCCGCTCCGCGCTCGACGAGCGCGAGCGCCGACTCCAGCACCTCGGCGACAAGACGCACGCGTTGCTCTCCTCCGAGCGCAAGCGACTCGAGGATCGAGCCGGCCACCAGCAGGTCGTCGGCCGTGCCCGCTCCCGCGCCGTTCGTATCGGTGAGGCACCGAATACGAGCGGTCTGCGCTTCGAGGTAGGCGCTCGACGAGTCCGGAATGCGGTCGTAGGCCGCGAGCGCGCCGGCCCGCTCACCCGCGGCGAGTCGGCAGCGCGCGAGGCCGAAGGCGGCGGCGGTGAACCCCGGATCGGTGCGTGACACGATCTCGTACCAGCGGGCCCCCTCGGCGATCGCGTCCCCGCCCGACTCGCAGGCCATCCCGAGCGCGAGCTTGGGCGCCAGCTCGCCCGGCAGCGCCCGGTAGACGGTGGTGAAGCTCGCCCGCGACTCCGCGAATCGTTCCCTGGCAAGGTCCATCACGCCGCGATACCAGCTCGTTCGCCAATCCCACCGATCCACCGCCTCGACTTCGGCGAGCACGTCGTCCGCCGAAGCCCAGTCGACGACCTCGATCAGCTCCGCGGCCAGCCGGAGCGCGACCTCGACGGTCCGCTCCGGCGCCGCCCGCAGGTCGGCGATCATCTGCTGGGGATCGGTCGCCGCGATAGTGGCCAGGTAGCCGGCCGCCGGATCGTCTCGGTCGACCTGTGGACGTGGCAGCGCGCGCCACTCGGGGCTCTCGTTCCCGCCCCGCACGGGGCCGGTGAACAGCTTGCTCGGCGCCGGCACCGCGCGCCCCTCATCGGCGCTGACGACCTCGCGCAGGACGCCGTAGAGCTGGTCGGCCATCTCCCCGGCCGACTGGAAGCGGTCGTCGGGATCGGGCGCGGTGCCCGTCAGCAACAGCTGGTAAAGCGAGTCGTAACGGGACAGCACCGGAACCGAGTCCTGGGCTGGAAGGGTGAAGCGGAAGTTGCTCTGGTACCCGCAGAAGTCGAAGCAGAGCACCGCCAGCGTGCGTGCGACCGTGAACAGGTCAGACGCGGCCGACGGGCCGCAGGAGGCGATCTCGGGCGCCTGGTAGCCGACGGTGCCGAACACAGCCCCCGACGGGTCGTCCATCCGGTAGACGCCGCCGAGGTCGATCAGCTTGAGCGAGTGCTGGGTCTGGATGACGTTGTCGATCTTGAAATCGCAGAACAGCAGCCCGAGCTGATGCAGATAGCCGAGCGCGGGCAGGATCTCGAGCATGTAGGCGATCGCCATCGCCGGCGGGAGCGGGTCCGGCTCGCCGCCGTTCGCGTCGCGGCGGGCGGTGAGGATCTGCTTGAGGCTCCGGCCGCCGACGTACTCCATCACGATGTAGCCCGAGCTCTCGTGCTCGACGAAGTTGAGGATCTTGACGATATTCGGGTGCTCGACCTCGGCCAGGAAGCGGCGCTCGGCGAGCGCGGCGGTCATCGCGTCGTGGTTGCTCGAGTTGAGCAGGCCCTTGAGGACGACCCAGCGGTCAGACACGTTGCGGTCCCGGGCGAGGTAGACCCACCCCATGCCGCCGTGCGCGACGGCGCCCACCACCTCGTACTGGCCGGCGACGACGACCCCCGGGCCGAGCTGGGGCTCGAACGAGAACGGGGTTCCGCACTTGCGGCAGAACCCCGACGTGCGTCCGCGGGCGCCGTCGCGGCCACGCCCGACCGGCTCATCGCAGCGGGGGCAGAAGCGGCGGCTCTCGGGCACGACCGCGGCGTCCCCGAGCACGGCGTCCGCCGGATCGCGGAACGGCACCGGTTCGATCTCGACCAGCCCCGCCCCGAGGTGTGCTCGCGCGCTCGCGCGCGTGCGCCCCGCCGTCGCTCGCCGTGACGAGCCGAGCGTCGAGCTCGTCAGGGTGCCCAATCGCAGCGGCTGCTGCAGGCGCTCGAGCCTCCGGTCGGGGTCTGAGGGCTTCATCTCAGCCGTCGTACTGAGCGGTCGGAGGAGCGGGCGTCGTCCTGGCCAAGTGCCCGAGCCAATACGAGTAGAGCTGTCGCCACCGGCCGTCGGTGCGCACGTTCTGGAGCACTCCGTTGACGAACCGCACGAAGTCGCGGTGCCTCTTGCTGATCGCCATCCCGTACGGCACGGGCGCCAGGCTCCCGCCGATCAGCCTGGTGTTGGGGTCCTGGGCCTTGAGCCCGAGCAGGATCGAGGAGTCGGTCGAGATCCCGTCGATGCGGTGTTCCTGCAGGTAGACGAGACAGTCGATCGCTTGCGGCGCGCCGACCACGACCGGTGCCGGCCTCTGCTGCTGCATGACCGTGATCGGAGCCGATTGGGCGCTCGCGCAGACCCGCTTGCCGGCGAGGTCGTGGATGCTGTGGGCCGGCGAGTTGGAGGGAACCAGGACGAGCTGCTGGGCCTCGTAGTAGACGGTCGAGAAATCGACGTCCTGACGACGGGCGCAGTTGATCGTGACGGCGTCCACGACGATGTCGACTTTGCCGTTCTCTACGAACGGGAGCCGCTGCGGCACGGTCAGCGCAACGAGACGCACCCGGTCGGGGTTCGAATCCCCGAAGATCGCCTTCGCGATCTCGCGGACGAGGTCGATCTCGAAGCCCTCGATTTTCCCGGTGCGGGGATTGAGGTAGCCGAAGTCGAGCAGGCCCGCGTCTACACCCGCGATGAGATAGCCGCGTTTCTTGATCGTGGCCATGAAGCTGCGGGCCGGCATGTTGCCCGGCGTCGGCATGGTCGCCGGAGGGCGCAGGCTCGCGGTGGGGTTCTTGCATTGGACGTTCGGCGGCGGCGGCGACGTCGGGGCTGTCGGAGTCGGCGTGTCAAGGGACTCGAGGGTCAGCTTGACCGCGTAGCCAGATGTGGCGCCGCAGCCGGCGAGCGTCGCCGCGACAAGCGCGAGTCCGAGGATGTGGCGGACCGGCGGCCTCACCGGTATTCGTTGATCCTCTGCCGGAGGCCGAGCAGCGCGAGCGTGCCCGCGAGCACGGTGACGAGCGGGATCGCGAGGGACAGTCCATCGAGGGCCGAGGTCGCGTCCGCCGCGGACCGCGCGAAGCGCCGCCCGGCCGCGGTGATCTGCCCGCCGAGGTCGGCGCTCAACTGGTCGGAGATCGCCCCGGCAGCGGGCGCGAGCGCAAGCGCGCCGGGGAGGTCGCCACTGTTCTCGCGGTTCGTGACCTGCGCGGCTTTCGCCTGGTAGGAGGCGTAATCCGAGTCGAACCGGCTGGCGGCAGCGGTTGTCCCGGTTCGCCGGGCGAGCACCGACACCTCGCTGACGACCGGTGGCAGCACTCTGTTCACTGCCTGGCGATCGAGTGAGTCGGTCTCGTCGGTGCCGCGATTGACCAGCGCCAGGCTGAGGTCGCCCTGCGCTCGAGACAGCAGAACCGTCGTCGCCGAGAGCACCTCGACCGAGTCCGAGCCATGTCGTTGTGCGGTCGCGAGCGCGTTTTGCTCGTTGATCAGCCCGACGATCCCCCACACCGAGATCGCCACCACCGCCACTGTCGTCACCAGCATCGGGATGTTGAGGATCCGGCGGCTGATCCGGGCCACGTACCGTTGCGCGAGGAAGAGCAGGATCAGCGCCGCGGCGCTTGCGACGATGAACGTGACCAGCGTCGACGTCTCGGTTCCCGTGTGGTAATCGTTGCTCAGTCGCTGTGCCTCGGTTGCATACAGACGGTCGGCCGCCGGAAGCATGCTCGTCGTCATCAGCTCGGCCGCCTGGCGCAGGTAGGCGGCGCCAATCGGGAACCCCTGGCGGGTGTTGGCCCTGGCGGACTCGACGAGGCCGCTGTAGACCGGGAGCTGGTCGGCGACCGTGTTGAGTGCGGCGGGCGCGCTCGCCGACGTTCCCGCTTCTCGTGTGAGAGCGGAGAGCGAGTTGCTCGCGATGCGGAGGTCGCTCAGGTACCGGGCCCGCTTCTCGGGCGGCTCGAGCCCGCCTGACAGCAGCGCCGTCGCCTCGGTCGCGTTCGCATCCGACAGCGCGGTGTAGAGCCTGACCGCCTGGACCAGCAGCGGCTCGGTCTCACCGCGGGCGGCGTGAGCCGCGCGATCGCGCGATCGCTCGGCGGCGGTCGCGATCGCGCCGAAGCAGACTGCGCCGACGACCACGAGGATCGACACGAGGACGAGCCTCCCCGGCGTGGTCGCGAGTCGCTCGCGCACCCAGCCGAGCGCCGCGCCGGCTCGGGCGCCCGGCCGATCGCGCGAGCGCGCCGGTGCGACCCCGGTCCCCACAGCGTCGAGCGTCATTTCGTCGTCAGCGGCCCACATGGCGCGCGATTGTCATCCTCGCGCCGTCCACCTTAGCTACTACGGGTGCACCGCGACCAGCGCCGCCGCGAGCAGGACGAGCGCGATCCACAGGGCCCGCAGCGCGCCTTCGAGGGGCTCGGCGAGGCCGGCCCGGGTGAGCTCGAGCACGCGGCCGTCGCGCAGGCACTGGCTGCCGGTGACGTCGGTGGTGTTCCGCCGAAGCTGCCGGACGGGCGTGCTCAGCTGCCGCTGCGCCACGCTCAAGAGGCAACACGCCGCGGCCACCAGCAAGCCCGCGGGGCGAATCGCCAGCGCGTTCACGAAGTAGCCGGTGAACGCCGGGAACCCACCCCAGGCGATCGCGAACCAGGTGTCGTTGTGAAAGCGCCCGCCGGCAAGCTCGAGGTTGTAGGCCGGCACGAGCAGCCCGCCCACAACCACGAGCGGGACCAGCAGCGGCGAGACGACGAAGATCCCGGCCACGCCGATGCCGATCGCGCCGGCGAACGCGACCGCCGCCAGGGCGATCAGCGTCGAGCGGCTCAGCTTGGTCTGCAGCGGCCGGCCGTGGAGCTCGTCGAGCGCGTGGGCGCTGATCCCGACCGCGAGAAAGAACGCCGCGAGCGCCGCGGCCAGACGGTCCGCGTAGATGTGGGGCGCCGCCGCCGCGCCGAGCGCCACGTAGCTCAGGTGCCAGGCGGTGTACGGCGGGTGAAGCAGCGTGACGAGGTCGCGCCAGCCACCTGACCGCAGCGCGTAGAACGCCGGGCGGTCGAGCAAGGCGCCGGCGGAGCCGCCGCCGTTGTCGTCCAACAAGGCGCCGGCGGAGCCGCCGCCGTCGTCTCCCAGAATGGCGCCGGCGGAGCCGCCGCCGGCGTCGTCTCTCAAATCACGGGGCGCGCTCGCCACGACCGTTCCTGACTCCCCACATCACCAGGCCCGCTCCAAAGCTGAGCCTGCGTTCGATTACGTCGTCGATTCCAGCCCGTCGCCACAGGCCCGCGAGGTCGGGTTCGCGCGCGTACAGGTCCTCGATGTTCGGACCGAGGAAGCGCCCGACCTCGTACCACGCCGGTGACACGACGCGGCCGATGATCGGCAGCCCCACGCGCGTGTGCACGCGCCAGGCGGCGCGAAGCACGCGAGCGTCCGGTACGCCGAACTCGACCATCCCGATCCTTCCGCGAGGCTTGACCACGCGGGCGAGCTCGCGCATCGTGGCGGCTCGGTCGTCCACGTAGCGAAGCAGGTAGGTGAACGTGAGCGCGTCGAATTCGCCGTCCTCGAAGGGCAGGCGTTCAGCCTCGCCCTGCACGAACGTGACGCGGCACTGCAGGTCGGGGCGCCCGCTCAAGTGCGCGCGCGCCACCGTGAGCATGTCATCGCTCTGATCCACGCCGACGACGTCGCACCCGCGCCGCGCCAGCGCGAACGCGACGAGGCCGGTTCCGGTCGCGACGTCGAGCACGCGCTGACCGGGGAGGGGATTGATCGCATCGACCATCGTGCCGCGCCAGCGCGGGTCCTGGCCGAAGCTGAGCACGGCGCCCATGCGGTCGTAAGCACGCGGAAGACCGGCGAACAGCTCGAGCGCGTGCCGCTTGCGCGCGGACGGCGGAGTTTGGGCGGACGCTCCCAACGTCGATCAAGACTATGGGGTCGAGGCCGCCGGGCGAAGTAGCCGCTCCCCGAGGCGGCTGTGCCGCCTCCCCGTGTCGGGTGTCCGGGCGGCGCGGGCGACCACCTCGCGGGTGCCGACGATCACCGTCGCGAGCTTCGCGCGGGTCACGGCGGTGTAGAGCATCTCGCGGCGCAGGAAGAAAGCGCCCGCCGCGGGGTGGGCGACGATCACCGCCACCGGCAGCTCGATTCCCTGGCCGCGGTGAACCGAGCAGGCGTAGGCGAGCTGGAGGCGGTCCGCTTGCTCGGGCGGGAGCCGGAAGATCACGCCGTCGTCGGCGCCGAGGATCAACGCGGACTCGTCCGCGTCGTCGTCCGAGCGCGAGGTCTCGTCGAGCAGCCGCAGCAGCGTCCCGTTCATCAGCCCGAGCTCGTGGAGGTTGCGCCCGGTCATCATCAGCTTGTCGCCGATGCGCAGGCGCCCGCCGCGAACCGCCTGGCCGGCCGGGTTGAGCTTGTCCCGGAGCGCCGAGTTGAGCGCGTCGATCCCGACCTCGCCGCGGTAGACGGGCGCGAACACCTGGATGTCGCGAACGGGATCGACGCCGTAGTGCGCGGGCAGCCGGTCGCCGACGAGCGACACGATCTCCTCGAGTGCCGCGCCAGCGGCCCGCCGCTCGATCAGGAACAGGTCGCGGCGCATCCCCTCCGAGGGCGCGAAGCCGGGCGCCTGGCCGCGCCGGATCGCGTGGGCCCCCTGCACGATCATGCTCCCCGCGGCCTGCCGGAAGATGTGGGTCAGCCACGTCGCCGGCACCGACCCCGAGGCGACGAGCTCTGCGAACGGCTTGCCGGCGCCCACCGGCGCGAGCTGATCTGCGTCGCCGACGAGCACCACGTGCGCCTCCGGCCCGACCGCGCGCATCAGCGTGACGAGCAGCTCGAGGTTCGCCATCGAGGTCTCGTCGACGATCAGCAGGTCGCACTTCAGCGGATCGTGCTCGTCGTGGGTGGGCCCCTCGCCCGGGATCCAGCCGAGCGCGGAGTGGACGGTGGTGGCGCGCATCCCGCTCGCCTCGTGCATCCGGATCGCGGCCCGTCCGGTCGGCGCGACCAGCAGCACGCGGGCGCCCTGCCCGGCCGCGAGCGCGGCGATCGTGCGGATCGACGCGGTCTTGCCGGTTCCGGGCCCGCCGGTGATCAGCGACAGGCGGTGGGCGAAGGCGTTGTGGACTCCCTCGAGCTGCTCGGCGGTCAGGGTCGTGTCCCGGTCGGTGTCGGGGTCGGTGTCGGAGTTGGGGTCGGTGTCGGGGTCGGTGTCGGGGTCGGTGTCGGAGCCCGGTTCGCGCAGACGGCTGCCAGGCCGGTCGCGGACGAGCTCATCGACGCGCTCGGCGAGCTCGGCCTCGAGCTCGGCGGTCTCGGTCCGGTAGATCCACTGCTCGTCGCGCACGAGGTCGCCCGCATCGACGAGGTCGTCGAGGAGGGTGTCGATCGTCGGGGGCGAGCCGAGCAGCTCGACGACGGAGGCCATCAGCAGGTCGGCCGGCAGGCACGTGCTGCCGCCGCGCTCGGCCTCGGACAGCACGTGCAGCACGGCGGCCCGCGCGCGATCGCGGCTGTCGGGATCGACGCCGAGGCGCTGTGCGATCTGATCCGCGGTGCGGAAGCCGACGCCGAACACGCTTGTCAGCTCGTACGGCCGCTCGGACACGATGCGATGAGCCGAGTCTCCGTAGGTCTCGCGAATCCGGCCGGCGAGATACGTGAGGCCATTGGGAGCGAGCAGCAGGTGCAGCCGGCGCGTGACCCGCAGTTGCTCCCAAGAGCGCGTCGCGTCGCCGACCGCTCCGCGCCGGATCCCGGCGGCGGAGAAGGCCGTGAAAGGGTCGTCGTCGATCGCGTCGAACACGGTCGCGGTGCCGTAGCGCTCGACCAGCCACCTGGCGCGCTTGGCGCCGATGTGCTTGACGCGGCACAGATACGCGATCACCGCCGGCAGGTCCGACGGCGGCAGCGGCCTGGCCTCGGTCACCTTCACCTGCGGGCCGTAGCGGCTGTCCTGCACCCAGGTTCCGACGACGTGCGCGCGCTCGCGGTCCTCCAGGTGGACGAGCGGGCCGACGAGCACGATCGGAGTTCCGTCCTCGCCAGCCGCTTCGACCACCGCCCAGCCGGTGTCCGTGCTCGCAAACCGGGTGCGGCGAACAATCACCTCAGCCTCGAAGGCGCTCACGCGCCTGACATTAAACCCGCCGTTGGCGTAAGTGCGCCGTTGTTACGCATTCGTCGCAAAGGCGGCACGGATCGTTTGCCGAGGGGCTTGGCGCGAGCCTATCCCCGCTCTGCCAACCTGACCGCGGTCTCGATCCCGTCGCTTCCGACCAGGTTCCCGAACGCACCCACGAGCGGCCGGACCGCCGCCACCCCGACCCTGCCCTGGGCGCCGATCGCCTCGACCCGCACCTCGGACTGGAGGCTGGTCCTTCCAGACGGGGCGTGCTCGATCCAGTTCGCGAACAGCACCCGGGCGGTGCCGCCGGTGGACCACTCGCGGAACTCCTCCGGGTCGGTCAGGCGCGGATAGTCGCGGCGGAGCGTCCAGATGCGCCCGACCAGACCGGCAATGAGCGCGTGCTCCTCCGTGTCGTCGAGCACGATGAACGGCGGCGCGCGGAACATCTCGTCAAACGAGATGTCGGGCGCGAGCCCAGGGATCCGCAAGCGGACGAGCCGCCCGAGCATGCGGGTGTCGCTCACGCGGACCTCGCGGCTCGCGTCCCACAGGCGCTCGGGCGACGCCCCGCTCTCGCGGCGGTGGGAGACGCGCATCGACGGCTTCGGGAGCCAGTGGTCGAGGTCGGGCATGTCGTCCGCAACGTTACGAGCTCAAGACGCTCTCGCCGGGCTGACCGTTCCCGTGGGCGCTTGGGAAGGAACTACGTCCCGATGGGAGAAACTCCCCAAGCCGTGGCGCGATGGCGATTTTGTGGCGGCCTGCGATCGCCGAAAACCAGGGCCGCGCCAGCGGCCCCATCATCATCCCGTCCGTGATCCGCCACCTCCTCGCCCCGCACGTCCCCCGAGCGGCCGGCGCCATCCACGTGCCGCGGACCTTGCCGGGCGCCACCGGGGTCGCGATCACGTTCGACGACGGACCGCACCCGCAAGGCACGCCGGCGGTGCTCGAGATCCTGGCGGGGGCAGGCATCAAGGCCACGTTCTTCCTCGTCGGCGAGCAGGTCGAGCGCCGCCCGGCGCTGGCGGCCGAGATCGCGCACGAGGGTCATCTGATCGCGCTCCATGGCTACCGCCACCGGCCCCAGCCCGCGATGACCCAGAAAGCGGTGCATATCGACCTGGAGCGGGGCGCGGGCGCGGTCGAGCAGGCGACCGCGACGCGGCTCGCCTGGCACCGGCCGCCTTACGGCCTGTACAGCCCCGCCGGCCTGCACGCGGTCAGGGACAAGGAGCTCCGGCCGCTGCTGTGGTCGCGCTGGGGAAAGGACTGGCGCCGCTTCACGACCCCGGAGCGGATCGCCGCGCGCGCCACCGCCAAGGTGCGCCCCGGGGACGTAATCCTCCTGCACGATGCCGATTTCTACGCATCTCGAGGGTCCCACGAGCGCACGGTCATCGCGCTGACGCTGATCGTGAGAGAACTCAAACGCCAGAGAATCGGTACCGTCCTACCTGTCTGACAGGCTTGCCCGAGCGCACCCGTACGTGAGACGATCGCAAGCTGAGCGGAGGCATCGCCGCATCCGGCCGGCGCAGCGGTGCGTAGGCCGTACGCACAGCACGGGTGCGCGACACAACGATGACGACCGTTTCCTCGCAAGACAGCGTCCCTGAGTTCACGCCCAAAGGCGCCGTCCCCGACTTCAGCCGGTTCGCACTCGGCTTCGATCCCCGCGATCGCGCGAAGTTCCACGCGCTGATCGACGACGTGCTCGACTCGGGTCAGTGGACCGAGGGCGACATGGTGGCGCGCCTCGAGGCCGCCTGGGAGCTCCACAACGGCGTGCCCGCGGTCGCACTCTCGAGCTGGGCGGGAGGCGCGCTGGCCGCGCTCAACTTCGCGGGCGTCAGGGGGGGGATCGTGCTGTGCCCCTCGAATACTTTCATGGCGACGCCGCTCGCGGCGGTCAACGCCGGCGCGAGCGTCGAGTTCGTGGATTGCAACCGCGAGGACCTGTGCATGTCCTTCAGGGACTTCGAAGAGAAAGCAGAGAAGCACAAGCCGCGTGCGGCCTTCCTCGTCCACATCGGTGGCCATCTCGCGTTCGAGGTCGAGGAGATCGCCCACTATTGCTCGGAGAACGGCATCTTCCTGATCGAAGACTGCGCCCACGCGCACGGCGCCGAATGGAACGGCCGCAAGCCGGGCACGTACGGAGACGCCGGCGTCTACTCGCTGTACGCGACCAAGACGATCACGACCGGCGAGGGCGGCGTGCTCGTCTCGAGCCGCCCCGAGGTCCTCGAGCATGCGCGCGCCTTCCGCAACTACGGAAAGCCCAGCTACGAGGTCCACGGCCTCAACTTCCGGATGAACGAGTTCACCGCCGCCCTCGGGCTCACCGAGATCGAGCGATTGCCCGAGATTGTGGCGTGGAAGAACGAGATCGCGAAGAAGCGCCTCGACCCGGTCAACCCGAATCGGCTCGAACTCCCGGGGGGAATGATTTCCGGCCTCTACAAGTACATCGTGTTCGAGTGGCTCGAACGCTCGACTGGGCGCGTTTACGACGAGCCCTGCCACCGGATCATGGGCCACCACATCAAGCTGCCCAACAGCGACTGGGTCGCGCGCAACCATTCGTGCGTTCCGCTGTATTACCGGCCGGAGAGCGAAGCCGGCGCATGAGGGTCCTGGTCACAGGTGGTTCGGGCTTCATCGGCTCGCACGTGGTCGACAAGCTCCGTGTGCAGGGCCACGAACCCGTGATCTACGACCTGCGGCCGTCGCCGTGGCATAACCAGGATCCCGCCGGGGTGGGTGGGGCCGAGTCGATCGAGACCGTGCTCGGGTCGATCACCGACCGCGAGGCCCTCGAGCGCGCGCTGCACAGCTGCGACGCGGTCGCCCACCTCGCGGCCGTCGCCGACGTCAACGACGTCCACGCCGAGCCCGAGGACGCCGAGCGCGTCAACGCGCGCGGAACCGTGACCGTGCTCGAGGCCGCCCGGCGGGCCGGCGTCAGGCGGATCGTGTACGCGAGCACGATCTGGGTCTACTCCGACTGCCAGCAGGAGACCGTCGACGAGGACACGCTGCTGCCCCCGCCTTCGCACCTCTACACGAGCACGAAGCTGGCCGGCGAGTTGTACTGCAAGGCCTACCAGGAGCTGTACGGGATCGACTACACGATCCTCCGCTTCGGAATCCCCTACGGACCCCGGGCGCGCGAGGCCGCCGTGATCCCGGCTTTCGTGAACAAGGCGCTGAAGGGCGAGCCGCTGACGCTCGCCGGCGACGGCGGCCAGTCACGGCGGTTCGTGTACGTCGAGGATCTCGCCGAGGGGGTCGCGCTCGGGCTCAGCGACGTCGCCAAGAACCGCGTCTACAACCTCGCCAGCGACGAGAACGTGACGATCAAGCAGATCGCGGAGAACGTCAAGGAGCTGCTCGGAAACGTCGAGATCGTCCATACCCCCGCGCGGCCGGGCGACTTCAACGGCAAGGTCGTGCTGTCCGACCGCGCCGAGCAAGAGCTCGGCTGGACCGCCCGCACGCCGTTCTCGGAGGGCGTCCGCCGCTACGTCGAGTGGCGCCAGGAGAACGCCGCGAGGGCGGCCGAGCGCGAGGCCGCCGCGGTGATTCCGGCCGGCGAGCCCGACTTCGAGGCCGGACCGCGCAAGGTGCTGATCATCTCGGCCGACATCGGCGAGGGCCACGACCTGCCGGCGCGCTCGGTGGCGCGGGAGTTCCACGACGAGGATCCCGACGCCCTCGTCGCGATCGTGAACGGCCTCCCCGCGATGGGCTGGTTCCTGACCAAGCTCCTGCGCGAGAACTCGGAGTTCATGTTCCGCTGGGTGCCGTGGCTGTTCGACCTCCAGTACCGGCTGTTCATGGGCTTCGCGCCGACCCGCTGGTTCTCGATGAAGATGCTGACGTTGCTCGGTCGCCGCGGGTTGCTCCGGCTGATCCGGTCACACAACCCGGACGTGATCGTGTCCACGTACCCCGGCGTGACCGCGGTGCTCGGCGAGCTCAGACGCACCGGGCGACTGAAGGTGCCGTGCTACTCCTCGATCACCGATCTCGCCGGCATGCAGTTCTGGGCCCACCCAGGGATCGATCTGCATTTCGTCACCCACCCGGAGACGATGGAGGAGGTCGAGAGCATCGCCGGCCCGGGCAGCGTGCGCTGGGCCAAGCCGCCGACCTCGCCGGCGTTCCTCGCGGCACGCTCGCGCGACGACGCGCGACGCGCGCTCGGGCTGCCCACGGACGACACGAAGGTGATCGCGGTGTCCGGTGGCGGCTGGGGCGTCGGCGACCTGCTCGGCGCGACCCGTGAGGCGCTCAAAGTGCCCGGCGCGCTCGTGATGTGCCTGTGCGGGCGCAACGACAAGCTTCGGGCGCGCGTCTCCAATCAGCTCGGCGCCGAGCCGCGCCTGCGCGTGATGGGCTTCACCGACCGGATGGGCGACGTGCTCGCCGCGAGCGATGCGCTCGTGCACTCGAGCGCCGGGCTGACCGTGCTCGAGGCGATCATCCGCGGCTGTCCGGTGATCTCCTACGGGTTCGGCTACGGCCACGTCCGCGTCTCGAACCAGGCGCTCGAGCGGTTCGGGCTCGCGCAGGTCGCACGCAAGCAGGCCGACATCGGGCCCGCGCTCGACCGCGCACTGGTCCACCGCGCCGAGCCCGACGGGTCGTTCGCGCGCCGGCCGTCGACCGCGTCCCTGATCCTTTCGGACGAGCGCCGCTCGGTGCCGCTGCCGGCCTGGCGCGTCCGCACCGCCCGCTTGGTCGCGGCTGGGGCCGCGGCGGTCCTGGTCGCGAGCTGGACGCTCACGACCGGAGCCTCCTACAGCCTCGTCTCGCATTTCGTGCACATGCGTCCGGTGACCGCCGTCGAGACCGCGCGCCCCGAGGTCGGAGTGCTCGTCGATGCGCCCGCGAGCCAGGTCCCGGCGATCGCCGACTACCTGGCCGCGCGGGGGATCCGCGCCTCGTTCACGCTCAATACGGCGGGCTATCCGCAGGAGCCGATCGTCGTGGCCTACGGCGACCAGGCGGTGCCGCGGCTCCCGCACAGCGGGCTCGTGCGCTGGCTCGGGGCGCGGGATCAGCTACGCGATCTGATGGCCGAGCTCGGGTTCCAGCACCACTTCCTGTATGCCTCGAGCGGGCCGAGCGTCGGGCAGTGGTGGATGGCCCACGGCGCCGGAGGGCGGCTCGTCGCCGGCGCGGTCCGCCTCCAGGACAAGGACGACAGCGTCGGTCGCCTGCACGCGGGGGAGGTGGTGGAGCTCGAATGCACCAACCCCGAGCAGGTGTCGACGCTCGTCGCCAAGCTCGCCCGCGGCCTCGAGTCCGACCATCTGCGCGCCGTCCCGGTCGGTCAGCTCCTCCGCGACGCAGGGTCGACGGTCTGACAGCTGAGTCTAAATCAACTGCTACCAGTGAACGCCGCGCGTGGCCCGCACGAACGCCCGCTCCTCGGGCGTCGGCGGGTGGTCGGGCTCCTGCTTGTCTCCCTCGGGGATCAGGTGGTACGCGCGGTTGACGATGAGGTCCTGGGCGCCGGGGGCGACCGCGTAGGTCAGCTGACCGAGGCTCCCGAGCATCGTCGCGATCCGCTTCGGGCGCTTGCGGATCGCCTCGGCGATGATGTGCCCTGCGTCTTCGGGCGACAGCGTCGGAAATCGGTCGTAGATCTTCGTCGGCGCGATCATCGGCGTGCGCACGAGCGGCATGTACACGGTCGTGATATGCACCCCGTCGTTGATGATCTCGGGGCCGATCGACCTCGAGAACGCGTCGAGCGCCGCCTTCGACGCAACGTACGCCGAGAACCGCGGCGTGTTCATCTGCAACCCGATCGTCGAGATGTTGACGATGTGGCCCGACCCCCGTTCGCGCATCCTCGGCAGCAGGTCGAGGATCAGCTTGACCGCTGCGAAGTAGTTGAGCTGCATCGTCCGCTGGTAGTCGTGGAAGCGGTCGTACGCCCGGTCGACCGAGCGGCGGATCGACTTCCCCGCGTTGTTGACGAGGACGTCGACGGCGTCGTGCTGCTCGAGCACCTCCGCGCACATCCGGTCGATGTCGTCGACGTCGGTGAGATCGCAGCGGTGCACGTAGGCGATGCCGCCAAGGCCCTCGATCTCGTCTGCCACCTCCTGGAGCCGATCCTCGCGGCGCGCGACGAGCAGCATCGTGCCGCCGGCCTCGCCGATCTCGAGCGCCGCCGCCTTGCCGATTCCCGACGATGCCCCGGTGATCATCACCGTGCGCCCGCTGACCGCGTCCTCGAGCGAGCGGGCGAGGACATCGCCGGCTCCGGGGATGCGCTGGCCGAATGCGCGTAACGTCCTGATCCCGTCGGCGGCGAGGTCGAGCGGATTCGGGAGAGCCATTGGGACGGACCGTACCATCGCGGGATAACGCGAGGCGCCACCGGGCGTGGCGGGAGATTCACCCTCGGGGATCAGCCGAGCGTCGCCAGGGCGGGAGCGACATCCATCCGAGCCACATGCGAACATGCGTTCGCCATGATCGCCTGCGTGCTCCTGCCCCGCTTCCAGCTCACCGTCGCCTCGGAGGGCCGGACGGAGCTGTTGCAAGCGCCCACGGCGCTCGCCCCGGAGCCCGGGGGAACGCAGCAGGTCGGCGAGGTCTCGCTGTCGGCCGAGGCGTTCGGCGTCCATCCCGGGATGCGCCTGGGGGAGGCGCTCGCGCGCTGCCCGCGGCTCACGCTCGTCGCCCCCGATCTCGCCGGCGTCGCCGATGCCTGGGAGCGGCTGCTCGTTCGGCTCGAATCGATGGGGGCTGCCGTCGAGCCCGAGCGACCGGGGCTCGTCTGCTTCGACGCGCGCGGGCTGCTGCGGCTGTACGGGGGCCTCGAGGGGGTGCTGGCCGCCGCCCGCCGGAGCCTGCGGACGCCGGCGCGCTACGGAGTCGCGCCGTCGAGGTTCGCGGCGGTGGCGGCGGCGACCCGCGCCCGGACCCGCCGGCCGGTGATCGTCTCGGGCGGGCGCAAGCAGGCGGGCGAGTTCCTCGCGCCGCTTCCGGTGGCATTGTTGCGGGCCCGGCCGGCGCTGGCCGAGCTGCCCGAGGCGCTCGAGCGCCTCGGCATCGGCACCCTCGGCGAGCTGGCGGCGCTCAAGCCGGCGGCGCTCGCCGACCGCTTCGGCCGGGCTGGGCTCCATGCCCACGAGCTCGCAAGCGGTGGCGACGGCGCGCTGCGGCCCCGGCCGGCGAGCGAGTTTCTGCGCGAGGCGCTCGAGCTGCCCGAGGCGGCATCGGGGATCCAGCTCGAGCGCGCGCTCGGGCTCCTGATCGATCGCCTGCTGGCGCGGCGAGAGCGGCGCGGCCGGACGCTGCGGGCGGTCGTGCTGTCCGCGGTGCTCGTGGAGCAGGGGGGCACGTGGCGCGAGCAGTTCGTCTTTCGTGAGGCGCTGGCCGACCCGGTGAGGATGCGGCTCGCGCTCGCCCCGCGCCTGGCGCTGATGCCGGCGCCGGCGCAGCAGCTGCGGCTCGCGGTGGAGCGGTTCGGGCCGCATGCGAGCGATCAGCGGAGCCTCTTGGAAGATCCCGCCGCGGCTCGGGCGGCGCGCCTGCGCGAGGCGATCCGCCAGGCGCGTGCCGCCGCGGGTCCCGACGCCGCCCTGCGCGTGCTCGAGGTCGATCCGCAATCGCGCTTCCCCGAGCGGCGTGCGGTGCTGACCCCGTTCGAGGGGTGAGTGGGCCGCGCCGCCTGTCCGTTCCGCGCCGGGCGTCGGTGACCGCCGGCGAGGAGGGCTGCCCGCTGACGGTCGACGGCCGCACGGTCGACTCGGTGCGGGAGTCGTGGCTGATTGAGGACCGCTGGTGGACCGATCGGCCACTTCGCCGGCGCTACTGGGAGGTCGTCACGACGTGCGGGCGGAACGAGGTCGTGTTCTGTGACCTCGAGAAGGGGAGGTGGTGGAGCCAGCGCTGAGCGGTCCTAAACTGCACAACTTCATGCAAGCCACAGCTGCCACCCCGGTCGAGCCCGGTCCCGCCGCAGTGGGGACGTGGAGCGGCGGGCGGTTCATGCACTTCGGCGAGCCGCTCGACGACGAGCGATTCCTGGCGCTGATCGCGCCGGACGAGTCGATCCGGACGGTGATGACCGCTGACGTCTACGGCGCCGGCCAGGCGGACCGGATGCTCGGACGCGCGATCGAGGGCCGCCGGCGCGAGGAGATGTGCGTGGTCGCGGCCGTCGGCCACGACTTCTACGCCGGCGAGCGCGACGGCGCCAAGGGGTTCCCGCGCTTCACCGATCCGCGGCTGCGCGACGCGTCGGGCTACGCCGGCTATCTGCGCATGGCGACCGAGCGGAGCCTCGAGCGCTGCGGGATCGACAGCTTCGATCTGCTGCTCCTGCACAACCCCGACCGCACCGGCTACACGAGCGAGGTGGTTTGGGAGGGGATGGCTTCGCTCCGCGAGGCGGGCCTGACGCGCCTGATCGGCGTCGCGCCCGGTCCCGCAAACGGCTTCACGCTCGACCTGATCGACTGCCTCGAGCGGTTCGGCGCGCTGCTCGACTGGGCGATGATCATCCTGAACCCGCTCGAGCCGTGGCCCGGAGAGCTGTGCCTCGACGCCGCGTCGGCCGCGCAGGTCAAGGTGATCACGCGCGTGGTCGACTACGGCGGCCTGTTCTTCGACGACCTCGTGCCCGGGCAGGAGCTGGCGCGGCAGGACCACCGCAGCTTCCGCCCGGCGGGCTGGATCGAGCAGGGACGGGAGAGGCTCGAGCCGATGCGGGCGATCGCGGAACGGGCCGGGCTGACGATGATCCAGCTGGCCTGCCAGTGGAACCTGGCCCACGGGCCGGTCGCCTGCGTCGTCCCGACGCTGATCCAGGAGATCGGCGCCGGCGCCCGCCCTGTCGAGAGCAAGCGCGCCGAGCTCGCGGCGCTCCCGGGCGAGCTGCGGCTGACCGCCGAGGACGTCGACGAGATCCGCTCGATCGGCGACAACACCGGCTGCATGGCGCTGAAGGGCGCGAGCCCCCAACACGAGGGCGAGGAGCGCCCGGACCGCTGGGACCTCGACGATCGCCTCGCGGAGGTCGCCGAGCGCTGGGGCATAGCCCCGGAGCGCCAGCTGGTCAAGGTGCCGTAAGAGCAGCGCATGTTCTTGCCACCCGCGTGTCGTCGGCACACGTGGCCCGTGGCGTGAGTGGTGCTTAGAGCGAGAGTCGCCGGCCCGCTCGAGCGGGGCGCGGCAGCCCGGCATGGGCGTCGGCCGCCGCCGCCACGTTCGCGCGGACGGGGTCCCGGACCGGCGCCGCTCGGTCCGCGGCGGTGTCGACGTGCACGAGCATGTGCTCTCCGGTCGCCACGGGCTCGGCCTCCCCCGCGCGCACGACCACGTGGTAGACGTGGAGTCGCTTGTCGTCCCAGCCGAGGACCTGGGTGATGGCCTCGACGCGGTCACCCCCGTACAGCTGGCCGAGGTGGCAGATGTGCGACTCGACCGTGTAGTAGCTGCCGCCGGCCGCGAGGTAGCCGCCGTCCATGCCGAGGTGGGCCAGCAGCGCGTCGGTGGCGTCGGCGCACACCTGCAGATAGCGGAACTCGGTGACGTGGCCGTTGTAGTCGATCCAGTCATCGGGAACCTCGCAGGAGTGAAGCCGCAGGAGCGCCGACGGCTCAGCTTCGACCGCGCTCGGCGCCCCCGGTTCGGCCGCCATCAGGCGACTTGCCCGGTCTCGAGGTCGGGAACGGAGTCCGCGTCGGGCGGATCCTGCCGTAGCGCCGGCTCGCCGTCGAGCGCCTCGTCCAGGCAGCGCAGCACGTACCCGTAGCGGAGCATCTTCTCGACCCTGTCCCGGCCCAGCTCGCGCCAGTGGAGCGTCTTGTCGGACGTGAACCGGCGCTGGAGCTTCATCGTGGCCGTCGCCAGGTGCGCGCTCCAAACCGCGGGTGGGAGCGTCATCACCGAGTCGAATCGCTCCGAGGCGATGGTCCGTATCGGGTCGAGCAGCCGCTTGGGCGTCGCGTCGTCGCCGGCGAGCCGCTCCACGTCGGACTGCGCGCTCAGATTGAACGCGGACGGCTTGAGCGACGGCTGGTCGGTCGAATCGGCCAGCACCATCCGGGTCGTGTACCCGTACACGACGGCGACGCGGAGCGCGTGTTGGATCTCCGGTCCGTCGGCGTGCTCGCGAGTCCCGTAGCTCTCGACGAGCCGGCGGCCGAGAGGCGTCGTCAGCGGGCTCAGTCCCTCGAGCTCCGCGGCCGTACGCGCGGCCGCCTGCCACACCTCGTTGACCCACTTGCGCCCGTGTCGCGACATCGACTTATGCAGCTGGCGACGGGTGCGTCGCCACGATTGTCGGCGTTCACGCTCGCTCATCCGCGTCACCCTACCAACGGCGGTCCATCCGGAGCTGATGCGAACATACGTTCGTTGTGTACGCCGAGCTCCATTGCCATTCGGCCTTCTCGTTCCTCGACGGAGCCTCGCTTCCCGACGAGCTGGTTCCGGCCGCGCTGGAGCTCGGTTACGAAGCGCTCGCGCTGACCGACCACAACTCGGTCTCGGGCTCGATGGAGTTCGCCGTCTCCGCGCGGGCGCTCGGGCTGCGGCCGATTCACGGCGCCGAGGTCGACCTCGCCGACAACCGCCATCTGACGCTGCTCGTCGAGGATGCCGGCGGCTGGTCCAACCTCTGCCGGATCCTGACTCGCGCGCACAGCCATACACGAGAAAAGCCAGCCCCGCCATCGCAGGCGTTCGTCGAGCTGGCGGACATCGTGGAGCACGCAGAGGGCCTGGTCTGCCTGAGCGGCTGCGCGCTGCGCGGGGTGCACGACGAGTTCTCGCTCAAGCGCCTGCTCGATGCGTTCGGGCCCGATCGCCTGCGGGTCGAGCTCCAGCGACCGTTCCTGCGCGACGATCGAGCCCGTAACCGGCAGCTCGAGCGAGTCGCGAGGCGGCTCGGGGTTCCGTGCGTGGCCACCGGAAACGTGCACGCGCACGCGCGCGTCCGAGCGCCACTGCAGGACGCGCTCGTGGCCGTGCGCCTGCACACCACGCTCGATGCCTCAGAGCCCGAGCGGCGAGGCAACTTCAGCCACGTGCTCGCCTCGCCGGCGGCGATGGCGGGTCGCTTTCCCGATCATCCGGTGGCGGTGGCGGAGACGGTGGCGCTGGCGGAGCGGCTCCGGTTCGACCTGAGCAGCGATCTCGGGTATCGCTATCCGGGAGCCGAGGACGCGGCCGCGATGCGCAAGCTCTCCGAGCTGTGCCAGGAGCGCCTGGACGACCGATACGAGGGGGGAGCGGTGCGCGCGAGCGCCGTGGCCCGTCTGGAGCAGGAGCTTCGGATCATCGAGAGCCTGGGCCTGCCGGGCTTCTTCCTGCTCCACCACGACTTGCTGGAGCTGGCCCGGGAGGTCGCGCTCGAGGTTCGCGGCGCCGGCAGCGTCCGTTCGCTGCTGCCGCCGGGGCGAGGTCGCGGCTCGAGCGTCTCGTCGATCGTCTGCTTCCTGACCGGCCTGTCCCACGTCGATCCGATCGCCAACGACCTGCTGATCGGCCGCTTCCTGAACGAGGAGCTGACCGCGCTGCCGGACATCGACCTCGACTTCCCGCGCGACATCAGGGAGAAGCTGATCCCGCGGGTCCACGAGCGCTACGGCCACGACCGCTCGGCGCTGGTGGCGGCGTTCCCGACTTACCGGGCCCGCGGCGCGATCCGCGAGCTCGGCAAGGCGCTGGGGCTGCCGCCGGGGGAGATCGAGCGCGTGGCACGGGGCAGCGAGGGATGGGACGCGCGGGAGGTGCGCAATGACATTCAAAACGTATTCAGCGGCCGGCGCGGCGGGATGGGACGGTGGGCGTGGCTGGCGCGGCTCGCCGCCGAGGCCCACGGGCTGCCGCGCCACCTGAGCCAGCACTCGGGCGGGATGATCGTCGCGACCCGTCCGCTGATCGACTGCTGTCCGATCGTCCCCGCGGCGATGGAGGGACGCCAGATCATTCAGTGGGACAAGGATTCCTGCTCGGATGCGGGGTTCCTGAAGATCGATCTGCTCGGGCTCGGGATGCTCTCGGCGGTCGAGCGATCGGTCGAGATGATCGCGCGGACCCGTGGCGAGCAGATCGACCTCAGCCGGATCCCGTATGACGATCCAGCCACCTACGAGTGCATTCAGAGCGCCGACACGACGGGGGTCTTCCAGATCGAGAGCCGGGCGCAGATGCAGTCGCTGTTCCGCACCCGGCCGGAGAACCTCAGGGACATCACGATTCAGGTCGCGATCGTCCGTCCTGGGCCGATCCAGGGCGGCGCGGTCAACCCGTATATCGAGCGCCGTCAGCGGATGCGCGTCGATCCGGACTACGAGGTCCCCTACGAGCATCCGTCGCTTGAGCCGGCGCTGCGCGAGACGCTCGGCTCGATCATCTTCCAGGACCAGGTGATCGAGGTGGCGATCGCCTTCGCCGGGTTCTCGCCCGGCGAGGCGGAGGGGCTGCGGCGGGCGATGAGCCGCAAGCGCTCAGACGCGGCGATCGAGGCCTACCACAAGCGCTTCGTCGCCGGCGCGCAGCGCCGGCACGGGGCGGACGAGGCGACGGCGGAGCGGGTGTTCTCGATGGTCCGCGGTTTCTCGGGGTTCGGCTTCCCGAAGGCGCACGGCGCCGCGTTCGGCCTGCTCGCCTACCAATCGACCTGGCTGCGCGTCCATTACGGCCCCGAGTTCCTGTGCGCGCTGCTGAACGAGCAGCCGATGGGCTTCTACCCGCCCGATGCGCTCGTCCACGAGGCCCAGCGGCGGGGGATCGAGGTGCTGGCGCCGGACATCAACGAAAGCGGCGCGGTCTGTGAGATGGAAGGAGGCCAAGTTCGTATCGGCCTCGGCTACGTCCGGGGGGTGACCGGGCAGGAGGTGACCGAGCTGGTCGCGGTCCGGGAGGCGGGCGGGCGGTTTCGAACGCTCGCCGATCTGGCCTCGCGCGCGAGCTCGAGCGCCTCCTCGCTGGAGATGCTCGCCTGGTCGGGGGCGTGCGACTCGCTCGTGCCCGAGGCGCCGTCCGGTTCGGCGCGTCGCGTCGCGCTGTGGCAGCTCGGGGTGGCGATGCCCGGGAGACGGGTGCCCGGCGGAGTGCAGCTGGCGCTCCCACTGGATCTGCCGGCGCCGCCAGGGTTGCGGGCGCTCACGCAGTGGGAGTCGATGCTCGCCGACTACGGGACGACGGGGCTGACGGCGCATTCGCATCCGATGGCGCTGTTGCGGGACCGCCTGCCCGGCCGCCTGGTCACGAGCCGGGAGCTCAAGGCCCTGCGCCATGGCACCCGCCTCGGCGTGGGTGGGCTCGTGGTGGCCCGTCAACGTCCCGGCACGGCCAACGGGATCGTGTTCGTGCTGTTGGAGGACGAGCACGGGACGATCAACCTGATCGTCCCGGCTCAGGTATACGAGCGCCACCGGCTGACGGTGAGAACCGAGCCGCTGATCATCGCCGAGGGCAAGCTGGAGTGCCTGCCGGCCGCGGGCGGCGCGATCAACATCCTCGTCGACCGGCTTGCGCCGATCGCTGCTCCTGACCATCTGGTCGCCGAGGTCAAGGACTTCTCGATGCTCGACGAGCAGGTGCGCCGGGGGCTGGCCGCGCAAGGAGCGTCCGGAGAGACCGACGCGGAGGACTTCCGGGCGGTTGCTCCGCCGGTGATGAGCTTCGCCTCCGGACGGCGCCGATGAGACGCTCGGTGCTCCGTTCGCGGGGTAAGCGCGGTAAGGTGCCGCTCCGTGCTCGCCGTCCTGTTATTCGCCGCATTCTGGGTCGTGCTCGGCCTCGGCGTGTTCTTCCTCGGCGCTCGCAGCGGTCCAAAAACCGGAGACGGGGCGGGCCCGTCGTACCGGAGCCGCCGGGCGATGGGCTGGGTCCTGGCGTTCACTTATGTCGCGTTCGCGATCGCGATCCCGACGGTGATCCTGCTCGGAAACCGCAACAACGCCAACGGCCAGGTCGGGGGTAGCGAGCTGACCCAAGCCGAGAAGCACGGCCGCGAGCTGTTTGGGCAGCACTGCGGGCTGTGCCACACGCTCGCCGCGGCCAACGCCGTCGGCAAGGTCGGACCGAACCTCGACACGATCCAGCCGACCGAGCAGCTCGTGCTCCACACGATCCAGTACGGGTGCCTGCAGAAGCCGCCGTCGGGGAGCCAGGAGGCGTGCCTGGGCGAGGGGACGATGCCCGCCGACGTGGTGCAGGGGGTCGACGCCGTCGACGTGGCGAAGTTCGTGAGCAAGGTCGCCGGCAAGGAGTAGCCGCTCCATCTCTCGTTCCAGCTGGCTGGACGGCCAGGCCGCATCTTGCGTGGAAATGGTCAGGGATGAGACGGCGTTCCGTCCGCCGCCACTGTTAGGATCGCCACTCGAAAAGCTGAATTCCCGCGCCGCTTGACTTGAGAGCGGAGGGAGCGGGGGACCCAAGTTGTTTGGGGCGAATCGCATATCGCGTAGCGCCGCTCTTTCGGTGCGAGCCCGTCAGCTAACCCCGTAAGCAACGAGAAAGAGGACGGTCTACATGCCCCAAGCTGGCGCACTTGCGCGTTCCTCGCGTCGGAACGTCGTACCGTGGTGGGAGGAGCTGGATAGCGAGGCGTTTCGCGAGTTTCGCGCTGCCACGATCGCCGAGCCGGCCGCGCCGGCCGTACCGTTCTCGCCCGAACCCGAGGCCGAGCTCCAGCTCGAGCGCCCGGTAACGTTCGCCCCGCGCGCCGCGAACGGCCGCAGGACTGTGCACATCACCGGCCGCGGGGCCGAACGCAACCTCCCGGTCGCGCGTCCGACGCTGCGGCGCCACGAACGCGAGGGCTTCAAGCCCGACCGGGCGGCGATGTGGGCGGTGATCCTCGGGCTGCTGCTGATCCTCGTGGCGGCTACGAGCGCACACGCGGCGGTCGTGGCGCACCTCGCGCACTAAGATCCCGCACACTTACGGGCCTCCCACCCGTCGCTGATCCAGTCTTTACGTAGCGACGTATATAAAGGAAAGGCGACGGCTTGCCTGGGTGACGTGCGAACTGTTGGGCCCAGGATAAGCCGCACAAAAGTACTGCCCAACCACTTGTGCGCCCGCACGTGCGCAACTAAACTTATCAACCGTAAGCAGGTCTCGAAAGTGAAGGGCGAGAGGCATTTCGGCCCCTGGACCTACTGGTGGTCATCTATGAAGAACTCGATGAGCAGATTCCAAATCCACGACGACCTGACCGCCCCTGAGGGTTCCGTTCCGGTTCTGCGAGGCGCGCTCGCGACGGGTGGTCAGCTGCCGAACTTCCTCGGCGTGCTCGCCGGCTCGCCTGCCGCGCTGCGCGCGTACGCACGGTTCCGTTCGGAGCTTCGCCACGGCAAGCTGACGCTGCCGACACTCGAGCGGATCGCGCTTGCGGTTGCCGAGTACTACCAATCCGAGCCAGGGATCGCGATGCACTCGCGAACCGCTCGGGCAGCAGGGCTGGCGCTCGACGAGGTCGCGCTGGCGCGGCAATTCAACTCCAAGGATCAGCGGGAGGCGGCGCTTCTGCGCTACCTGCAAGCGTTGCTCGAGCACCGTGGCCGGGCGCCGATGCACCTCCACGAGGAGGCACGCGAGGCCGGCTGGGACGACGAGCAGATCCTGGAGGCGATCGCGACGGTGTCGCTGGAGGGGTTCACTGCCATGGTGAACGTCGGCGGCGAGGTGCCTGTCGACGGCTCGAGCGAGGCATCGCGGGCGTTGCAAGCAGCGTAAGCTCGGCGACGCAGAGATGGGAGCGCTCGAGGACACGGCCGAGTCTGATCGCGGCGGCACCCGCTTGAGCGGGTGCTGTCCCCTGTACCACGAGGCCGTCGAGCTGGTCGGACGGCGGTGGACGGGCGCGATCCTCGCGGTCCTGATGGAGGGCACGCTTCGCTTCTCCGAGATCGCCCAGGCCGTGCCCGAGCTGTCCGACAGGCTGCTGTCTGAGCGGATGAAGGAGCTCGAGGGACGCGGCATCGTCGAGCGCAAAGTGATCTCCGGGCCGCCGCTGCGGGTCGAGTACTCGCTCTCGCAGATGGGCCGCGAGCTCGAGCCCGCGCTGTCCGAGATTCAGCGTTGGGCGAACCGCTGGCTCGGCGAGCGCGACTTCTCCGCCCGGCTCTGACGCCAGGACAGCCAGTAACGTTCGCCGTTCGATGGCGGCAGCGGCTTCCCCACTCACCCAAGACGATGTCCGGGCGCTCGTGCAGGAGCGCGACATCAGGTTCATCCGACTTTGGTTCACGGACATCCTCGGCCAGCTGAAGGCGTTCTCGATCAACGCCACCGAGCTGACCGACGCGTTCGAGGGCGGGATGGGATTCGACGGCTCGTCGATCACCGGCTTCAATCCGATCGAGGAGTCGGACATGATCGCGATGCCCGACCCGACGACGTTCCGGGTCCTGCCGTGGCGTCCGGCGGAGCAGGGGGTGGCACGGATGTTCTGCGACATCCACACGCCCGAGCGCACGCCGTACGAGGGGGATCCGCGGCACGTGCTGCGCCGCGCCGTCGAGCGGGCGAAGGCGATGGGCTTCGATCACTACTACGTCGGACCCGAGCTCGAGTACTTCTACTTCAGGAGCTCGACATCGACCGAGGTCCTCGACGAGGGGGGCTACTTCGACCTGACCACGCTCGACGCCGGCTCGGATCTGCGCCGCGAGACCGTGCTCGCGCTCGATCAGCTCGGGATCCACACCGAGTACGCGCACCACGAGGTCGGCCCGAGCCAGCACGAGATCGACATGCGCTATGCCGACGCGCTGAAGACCGCCGACGACTGCATGACGTACCGGATCACGGTCAAGGAATACGCGATGAAGTACGGCCTGCACGCCACGTTCATGCCCAAGCCGCTGTTCGGCAAGAACGGATCGGGGATGCACACCCATCAGTCGCTGTTCCGGGGCGAGCAGAACGCGTTCTTCGACCCCGGCGACCCCTACTACCTCTCGGACGTGGGCAAGGCGTTCATCGCCGGCCAGCTCCGCCACGCGCGCGAGATCTGCGCGATCTTCGCCCAGTGGGTCAACTCGTACAAGCGGCTCGTCCCCGGCTACGAGGCGCCGGTATATCTCGCCTGGTCGCGGCGGAACCGCTCGGCGCTGGTGCGCGTGCCGATGTACCACCCCGGCAAGGAGCGCGCGACGCGGATGGAGCTGCGCTGCCCGGACCCGGCGTGCAACCCGTACCTGACGTTCGCCGTGCTGCTCCAGGCTGGGCTCGAGGGGATCGAGCACCGCTACGAGCTGCCCGACCCGATGGAGACGAACCTGTACCACCTCTCCTCGGAGGAGCGCCGGCGGCTCGGGATCGACCAGCTGCCGGCGACGCTCGGCGAGGCGATCGAGCTGACCGCGCAGTCCGAGCTGGTCCTGCGCTCGCTCGGCGAGCACATGTTCAACCGCTACATCGAGATCAAGCGCCAGGAGTGGGACGACTACCGCGTGCAGGTGACGCCGTGGGAGCTCGAGCGCTACCTGGCGGTTCTCTAGGCCGCTGACGGCCGCCGCTAGGTAGCTCAGAGCGCCGCCGCGAGCGCCTCGGGGCTGGTGACCGGCGCCTGGCAGACGGAGTGCTCGCAGACGTAGGCGGCGGCGTGGCCATCGACCGGCCCGCGGTCCTCGAGCAGCGGGACGTCGTCGGCGTCCCCGGCGGCGAGCACGACGTGCGGGCGGTAGGCGTCGCGGACGACGCGAAGGAGCGCGCCGGCCTCCGGCTCGGGGCCGACGATCGCGACCTCCTTGACCGGCGCGAGATAGAAGTCTGCGGCCCGGAGCAGGTGCCCGAATGCCTGCGGGTGGCGCACCCCGAATGGGAACAGCAGCCGGAGCACGCCCAGGGCGTGGCGCTCGTAGCGCCCCTCGCCGGCCAGCAAAGCCAGCCGCAGCAGCCCGAACGCGGCCGCCGAGTTGCCAGACGGGATCGGCGAGTCGTCGAGATCCTTGCGGCGGGCCGCGAGGCGCTCGTGATCGCTGGCGGTCGTGAAGAAGCCGCCGCGCTCGGGGTCGGCGAATCGCTCGATCATCGCGTCGGCGACCGACGTCGCCTCGCCGTACCAGCGCGCATCGCCGGTGGCCTCGTACAGGCCTACCAGCGCCTCGAGCAGGAACGCGTGGTCCTCGAGGTAGGCGTCCAGGCGAGCGCGGCCGCCCTTCCAGCTGCGCAGCAGCCGTCCGTCGGCGTCGCGCAGGTCTGACAGCAGGAACGACGCGCAGCGGACGGCGGCGTCGCGATAGTCGTCGCGCCCGAGCACGGCGCCCGCCTCGGCCAGCGCGGAGATCATCAGCGCGTTCCACGAGGTCAAGCGCTTGTCGTCGAGCCCCGGGCGGACGCGGTGCGAGCGCGCCCCGAGCAGTACCCGCTGGATCTCGGGCAGCGACGGCGGCACCGGCCCGCGCGCCTCGAGCACGTTGCGCCCGGAGTGCTCGAAGTTGCCGCGCTCGCTCGCGCCGAAGTACGCGATCGCCTCGTCGGCGAGATCCGGTCCAAGCGCCTCTCGCAGCTCCGACACGGTCCACACGTAGAACTTCCCCTCGACCCCCTCGGAGTCGGCGTCGAGCGCGGAGCAGAAGCCCCCCTCGGCGCCCTGCATCTCGCGAATCGCCCAGTCGAGCGTCTCGGAGCAGACCTGCCGGAAGCGCTCGTTGCCCGACACCTGCCAGCCGTGCAGATAGGCGCGGGCTAAGAGCGCGTTGTCATAGAGCATCTTCTCGAAGTGCGGCACGGTCCAGGTTGCGTCGACGGCGTAGCGCGCGAACCCGCCGCCGACCTGGTCGTAGATCCCGCCCCGCGCCATCGCCTCGAGCGTCTCGAGCGACATCTCGCGCTCCCCGCGCGCCAGCAGCAGCTCGATCACCGACGCCTGTGGGAATTTAGGCCCACCCACCCGACCCCCACCCAGCGCCCGCCCGAAGCCGCCGTTGACCCGGTCGTACGCTCCCAACAACGACACCAGCGCTTCGCGCAGCGGCTCCTGGGTGATCGGGTCGAGCGACGGCTCGATCTTCGCGGTCGCGCTGAGCGCCTGCACCATCTGGGCGCCCTGGCGATCGATCTGATCGCGGCGGCTCGACCACGCCTCAGCAACACCGTCGAGCACCATCCGCCAGCTCGGCAGGCCGTGGCGGGATTCGGGTGGGAAGTACGTACCGGCGTAGAACGGGACGCCGTCGGGCGTCAGGAACGCGTTCAGCGGCCAGCCGCCGCTCCCGGTGATCGCCTGGCAGGCCTCCATACAGATCGCGTCGATGTCGGGGCGCTCCTCGCGGTCGACCTTCACGCACACGAACCGCTCGTTCATGACCTGAGCGATCTGCGCGTCCTCGAACGATTCGTGCGCCATCACGTGGCACCAGTGGCAGGCGGAATAGCCGATCGAGACGAGCAGCGGGCGGTCCTCGGCGCGCGCTCGGGACAGCGCCCCCTCACCCCACGGCTCCCAGTCCACGGGGTTGTCCTTGTGCTGGCGCAGGTACGGCGAGCTCTCGGCCCCGAGACGGTTCGGCACGTAGTCAGGCTACCCCAGCGCAGACGAGCGCAATACGCTACGCCCGACCGCGCCACCGAGGAGGAACACAGTTGCCAGCACATCGCGAGTCGATCAGGGCGCCAGGCGCTCCTGAGGCAGTAGGCCCGTACGTCCACGCTGTTCGTGCCGGGGGCGACCTGTTGTTCTGCTCGGGCCAGATCCCGCTCGACCCGAAGACCGGGGACCTCGTCGGTGCGACCGCGGCCGACCAGGCGGGGCGCTGCCTGGAGAACCTCGCCGCGGTGTGCGATGCCGCCGGCGCCACGCTCGGGGACGCCGTTCGCCTGACGGTGTATCTGACCGACATGGCGTCGTTCGCGTCGGTCAACGAGGTGTACGAGTCGTTCTTCGAATCCGATCCGCCGGCACGCGTGGCGATCGCGGTCGCCGGGCTGCCGCGAGGCGCGCTGGTGGAGATCGACGCGGTGGTGGCGATCCCTGACTGACGCGTACGAGCGGGCGGCTACGACGAGCCGCGGGCGCTGCGGTAGCCGCGCGCCTGGTCCACGACCGCGGCGACCACGCGACTTTGCTCGTCGGCCTCGGGGTGCCACTGGACGCCGAGCACGAACCGCCGCCCCGGCGCCTCGACCGCCTCGGGCAGGCCGTCGATCGTCGAGTGGCCTGTTACCTCGAGGCCCTCGCCGACGGCGGCGATCCCCTGGTGGTGGTGGGACTTGGTGCCGTGCAGCTCCTCGCCGGCGGCGCGGGCGGCGAGCGATCCGGCGGCCAGGCGCACGTCGTGGTCGGCGCCGTCGAAGCTGCCCGGCGTGCGGCGATGCTCCTCGTGGCCGAGCTCGTCGGGCAGGTGCTGGCGGAGCGTCCCGCCGAACGCCACGTTGATCAGCTGCATCCCGCGGCAGATGCCGAGCACGGGCATGTCGCGCCGGATCGCGCGTCGTGCGAGCGCGAGCTCGCTCGCGTCGCGCCCGGGCACCAGAGAGTGGGTCTCGGGGTGTGGGTCGGCGCCGTAGCAGGCCGGATCGATGTCGTTGCCGCCGGCCAGGATCAGCCCGTCGATCAGATCGAGGATCTGGTCCGGCTCGTGTTCGAACCGCCCGTCCGGTGGAATCATCACCGCCAGCCCGCCCGCACGCTGGATCGCCTCGATGTAGCTGAACGCGAGCAGCGCCGCGTCGCGCTCCCACACGCCCCACCGGGCCCGGGTCAGCGCGGTGCAGATCCCGATTACCGGGCGCCGTTCATTCATCGCCCTCTGAGGCTAGCCCGCTGGATCTTCCCCGACGCGGTCTTTGGAAGCTCGTCGGCGAACTCGACGATCCTCGGGTACTTGTACGGGGCCGTCTGATGCTTGACGTGCTCCTGGAGCTCGATCGCGAGCGCCTGTCCCGGGGCGAACCCGTCGCGGAGCACGACCACGGCGCGGACGACCGCGCCCCGCTCCTCGTCGGGGGCGGCGACGACCGCCGCTTCGGCCACGGCCTCGTGCGAGAGCAGCGCGGACTCGACCTCGAACGGGCCGATCCGGTATCCCGAGGAGATGATCAGGTCGTCTGCGCGTCCCTCGAAGTACAGGTAGCCGTCCTCGTCCCGGCTCGCGCGATCGCCGGTGCGCCACGGCCGGTCCGCCGGCGAGCGAGTGCCGTCCAGGTAGGAAACGAAGAACGTCGGGTCGGTGCCGGGGTCGCCGAGCACGAGCTCGTCGTCCTGCACGCGGAGATCGACGCCTGGCAGCGGCCTTCCCATCGAGCCCGGCCGGACCGGCTCGCCCGGTGGATTGCCCGTGAGCTGCCCGGTCTCGGTCTGGCCGTAGCCGTCGCGAATCGCGAGCCCGATCCCCTCGTTGAACGTGCGGATCACCTCGGGGTTAAGCGCCTCGCCGGCCGCGACCAGCGACCGCAACGCAGGCAGCGGCCGGAGCTCGGCGCGCTTGGCGATCACGCGGTACTCGGTCGGCGCCATGCACAGCACGTTGACCCGCTCGGCCGCCAGCAGCTCGAGGCGCTGCGAGGGGTCGAACCGCTCGTCGTGCAGGAGCGCGGTCGCGCCTCGAAGCCACGGCGCGATGAACACGTTCCGCGCCGACTTCGACCAGCCGGTCGCGGCGGTGCACCACACGAGGTCTCCCGTCCGCGCGTCGAGCCAGTGCTCGGCCTGGAGGCGCTGGCCGGGCAGGTAGCGCTGCCCGTGGACCACTCCGGCCGGCTCGCCGGTGGTGCCGCTCGTGAACGTGATCAGGCACGGCTCGTGCGGCTCGAGCTCGATCGCTTGCGCCGGGTCGGCCTCGAACAGCGACTCGTCGGGCACGGTCAGGACGGTGCAGTCGGGGTTGGCGCGGCCGAGCTCGCCGGCATCGCGCTCGTCGGCCACGATCAGCTTCGGTGCGGCCGCCGCGATTCGCTGGGCCAGGTCCTTCGCCCGGAGCTGTTCGTTGCACGGGAGCGCGACCGCGCCGATCCGGAAGCACGCGACCATCGTCAGCACCCAATCGGGGCGGTTGCCGATCACGGTCATGACGACGTCCCCTCGGGCGACTCCGTGACGGGCGAGCGTGCCGGCCAGGCGAGCGCCGCGGTCGGACACCTCGGCGAAGCTCCACTCGCGCCGGCCGCCGTTGCGGGCCAGCTCGATCAGCGCGGCGCGGTCCGGCGGGGCGCCGTCGACGACGTCTCGAGCGAAGTTCATGCCGGCGGCCAGTGTGCCAGGTGCTTAGTTGTTTCTCCAAGCGATCAAACATTTGTCCAAATTGACGATGTTTGGCGAAGTTTCCGTCACAATCAAAGCTCGGCCGCCGGCGCAAGGGGGCCTAGACCGACTACATGCGGGTTCGGCTCCTTTGGAGCTCGTCAGCGGAGCTGGCGATCGGTCTGGTTGCGGCCGGCGGCGATTTATTTAAGATGCTGTTTCCTTGTCGGCGCAGCCACTTTGGTAGGCTCGCCTGACGATGGGGTTGATGACCGGCACCGGGCCGTTGGGGCGTAATCCGGCGGGGACGTTCAACTTCGATGCTCCCGAACCGGGCCGCACGCTCTACATCGAGCCCTGTTACAAGCGGATCCGCGTGATGGTCGGTGGAGAGACGATCGCCGACAGCACGAACACGCTGCTGCTGTCCGAATCCGGACTCCAGCCCGTCTACTACTTCCCGCCCGAGGACGTCCGCTCGGACGTGCTCGAGCCGTCCGACCGGCACACGCGCTGCCCCAAGAAGGGCGAGGCCTCCTACCACACGATCCGCGCCGGCGACAAGGTCGTCGAGGCCGGCGCCTGGTACTACCCGGAGACGATCGCGGGGGCCGAGCCGATCAGGGGCATGATCGCGTTCTACTGGGACCGGATGGACCATTGGTACGAGGAGGACGAGGAGGCGTTCGTCCATCCGCGCGACCCCTACCACCGGGTCGACGTGATCCCGACCTCGCGCCACATCCGGATCTCGCTCGACGGGGAGGTGCTGGCCGAGACCGAGGGGGCGATGGCGCTGTTCGAGTCGAACCTGCCGACGCGCTGGTACATCCCTCGCGAGGACGTGTCGGCCGAGCTCGAGCCGACCGAGACCGTCACGCGCTGCCCGTACAAGGGCAGTGCGAGCTACTACGCCGTCAAGCGCCAGAACGGCGACAGCGTCAAGGACCTGATCTGGTACTACGACGAGCCGCTGCGGGCCGTCGACCGCATCGCCGGGCTGCTGTGCTTCTTCAACGAGCGCGTCGACGTCGAGGTCGACGGCGAACTCGAGGGCCGCCCCCAGACGACCTGGAAGCACGGGGTCAAGTCCGAACTGGTCCGCGGCGCCTGACGGCGGCGCCTTAGCCGAATTGGTCGGCGGCGCCTGACGGCGGCGCCTTAGCCGAGGCCCCGGCAGCGGCTCGCAGCTGAACCTCGTCCGCGCCCGCTGGGTATGCTCGCCAGTATGGCTATCGCGACCCCTTACACCGAGAAGACCGACGAGCAGAAGGCGATCTGCGAGATGGTGCGCCAGTTCGCCGACGAGCAGATCATCCCCAACGCCGAGCACTACGACCACGAAGACGAGTTCCCCGCGCCGATCGTCGAGCAGATGAAGGAGCTCGGTTTGTTCGGGGTCACGATCCCCGAGGAGTACGGCGGCATGGGGCTCGACCTGTCGACGTACGCGATGATCGTCGAGGAGCTGTCGCGCGGCTGGATCTCGATCTCGGGGATCGTGAACACGCACTTCATCGGGTCCTACCTGCTGATGAAGTTCGGGACCGAGGCGCAGAAGCAGAAGTACCTGCCGCAGATGGCCACCGGCGAGATGCGCGCCGCGTTCAGCCTGTCCGAGCCAGAGCTCGGATCGGATGTGGCCGCGATCAAGACCGCCGCCAAGAAGATCGACGAGACCTACTACGAGATCAACGGGACCAAGATGTGGGTGACCAACGGCCTGTTGTCCTCGCTCGTCTTCGTCCTGGTCCGGACGGACCCCGACGCCCACCCCAAGCACCGGGGCCTGACCTGCTTCATCGCCGAAAAGGAGCCGGGCGTCTCCCAGAACACCGGCGTGTACAAGGGCTTCGACGTCCCACCCAAGATCAAGAAGATGGGCTACAAGGGCGTTGAAAGCACCGAGCTCGTGTTCGACGGCTACCGCTGCCCGGCCGAGAACATCCTCGGCGGCGAGCAGGCCGGCCTGAACAAGGGGTTCTCGCAGATGATGGACGCGCTCGAGCTGGGCCGCGTGAACGTGGCCGCGCGCGGGGTCGGGCTCGCCCAGAGAGCGTTGGAGCTCGCGCTGCGCTACAGCCAGGAGCGCCGCGCGTTCGGCAAGCCGATCTCCCAGCACCAGGCGATCCAGTTCAAGCTCGCCGACATGGCGACGCAGGTCGAGGCCGCGCGCCTTCTGACCCACCGGGCGGCCCGGATGAAGGACGCCGGCGCGCGCTCGGACATCGAGGCGGGCATGGCCAAGCTGTTCGCCTCGGAGGCCGGCCGCATGTGCGCCGAGGAATGCCTGCGGATCCACGGCGGCTACGGCTACTCCAAGGAATACGAGATCGAGCGCATCTACCGGGACGCGCCGCTGCTGCTGATCGGCGAGGGGACCTCGGAGATCCAGCGGATGGTGATCGGGCGAAAGCTGCTGGAGCGCCACAAGATATGAGACCACCCCGAGCTCTCGCCTTCGGGCGCAGGCTGCTCGAGCGCCACAAGATCTGATGGCCGACACCAAGTCCCTGATCGAAACCGCGGTGAAGCGGTTCCTCGAGGAGGTGCCCGCCCTCGCGAACCTGAAGCTGGTGGCGGGACTCGATCTGCGCGCGCGGGGCGAACCCCAGATGTACCGGGTCGAGCTGCCCGGGCCGAAGGTGACCAAGGACATCGCCGCCGACGCCAAGGTGCGGATATCCGTGTCGCGCTCGTCCTTCAACGAGCTCGCCACCAAGGGTCACGTGCGCGACTGGCGGGAGGCGTTCGAGAAGGGCGACGCCCAGGCGACCGGGATCGAGCAGGTGATGAAGCTGATCGTCAACGTGGTCGAGCGTCAGGAGGAGCGCGGCCGCCTACGAAAAGCTCACCACTAGCGCCGGCGCGGCTCCGGGGTCATCGCCGGGCGGCGAGGTCCTCGGCCTCTGCCAGCTGCTCCTCGACGAGCGCGAGGCCGGCGTCCCAGAAGCCGGGATCGGCGAGGTCGATCCCGACGATCTCGGCGAGCTGCCCGGGGCTGCGCGATCCGCCGGCCGAGAGCAGCTCGAGGTAGCGCGGCACGAACGGGTCGCCCTCGTGCAGGTAGCGGCTGTAGACCGACAGCGCCAGCAGCAGGCCGTACGCGTACGCGTACACGTACCCGGGCGTGTTGAGGAAGTGCGGCACGTAGGACCACCACATCCGGTAGCCGCCCGTGATCTCGACGGACTCGCCGAACAGCTCGGCCTGGGTCTCGACCCAGGCGTCGGAGATCCGCTCGGCGGAGAGTTCGCCTTCGCTGCGCCGGCGGGTGTGGACGAGGTGCTCGAAGCGGTTCATTGCCATCTGGCGGAAGACCGTGGCGATCGCGCCGTCGACACGTTCGGCGAGCAGGCCGAGCCTGTGCTCATCGTCGGTGGCCTCGTCGAGCATCCGCCCGAACACGAGCTCCTCGCCGAACACCGACGCGGTCTCGGCGAGGGTAAGCGGGGTCGAGTGGTGGAACAAGCCCTGGGGCTGGGCCAGCGCGGCGTGCAGGCCGTGGCCAAGCTCGTGCGCCATCGTCAGGACGTCGCGACGGGTGGCGGTGAAGTTGAGCATCACATACGGGTGCACGCTCGGGACCGCGTAGGCGCAGAACGCCCCGCCCCGCTTGTGCGGGCGGGTGGGCGCGTCGATCCAGTGCTCGTCGAAGAACCTCCGCGTGACCGTGCCCGCCACCGGCGAGAACGACTGGTAGGTGTCGAGCACGAGGTCGCGGGCCTCGCCGAACGAATACGACAGGTCCTCGGCGAGCACGGGGGCGGAGCGGTCATAGTCCGCGAGCCGCTCGACGCCCAGCAGCTTCGCCTTGAGCCTGTACCAGCGCTGCGGGATGTCGTAGCGGTTGCGAACCGCCTGGATCAGCGCCATCACCGACTCATCAGAAGCCTCGTTGGAGAGGTTGCGGCTTGCGAGCCAGTGTGGGTAGTGGCGGAGGCGATCCTCGACCGACTTGTCGTAGACGAGCGTGTTGTAGATGAACCCGCGGGTGCGAAGACCCGGCTCGAGCGCGGCCGAGACCGCGTCGGCGGCGGTGCGGCGGGCGTCGCGGTCGGGTGACTGGAGCCGGCTGAGCGCGAGCTCGAGCGGGACCTCCTTGTCGTCGAGGTCGACGCGCAGCGCCGCCAGCAGCTCCCCGAACAGCCGGCCCCAGGCGGCCTGGCTCGAGATCGACTTCTCGGCGAGGATCTTCTCCTCGGGCTCGGAGAGCAGATGGGGGCGATAGCGCCGCACGCTCCGCAGGTAATGGCGGTAGTGCTCCAGATCGTCGGTGGCGAGCAGCTCCTGGGCGCGGGAATCGTCGATCGCGGCCCACTCGAGGTCGAAGAACAGCAGCAGCGTCTCGATCTCGGTGGCCCGCTCCTGCACGAGCTGCAGGAGCGCTCCGCGCTCGGGGTCGGCGGTGTCGGTGGCGAAGCGCAGGCTCGCGTACGAGCCGGCGCGCCCGATCAGATCGTTGATCGCCTCGAGCTCCTCCATCGCCGCCTTGAGCCCGGCGCCGTCGAGCTCGGCGACCTTCCCGGCGTACGTCGCCGCAAACTTCGACGCGCGCTCCTTGCCCTCGAGAAGCATCCGCTCGGCCCCGGGGCGCTCCTTGTCGTCGACAAGCGGGCCGAGGTCCCACTCGGTTTCGAGTAGCTCAGGGTCGGTCAGGGGATCGGCGGCAGTAGTCATGAACGCGCAGCTTACCTTCAGCCTTGCGAGCACCCGGCAACGTCGAGCGGACCGCGGAGGTGGAAGACGACGATCGGCTGTCCCTCGGCCCGCTCGCTCAGCACCGGGATCGCGGCGGCGTCCGACTCCGTCCAGCCGGTCTCGGGCGAGGGGCCGAGCACCGTGGGGTGCCAGGGATCGCGCGCCGGGGTCGTGACGAGGTAGGTCAGATGCTCGGCGTTGACCGCCGCTCGCCACTCCGCGCAGCTGCCGATCGGCGTGAACGACCCATGCGGCCCGTGCCGCGCGACGTAGCGGACGCTGTTCGAGCTGTCGGGGCCGAACAGCGGGTAGGAGAAGAACCCGCCGAACGTCCCGACGACGCCGACGCGCGCATCGTGGACGGTCCGGAACAGCGCCCAGACGTGGGCCAGGTACGAGATGCCGGGGTGGTAGACGTAGCGCCCGCGCAGGTAATGGCCCTGGAGCCGGTATCCGGCGCCGGCGCCGGCGAGCAGCGCGACGATCGCCGCCGCCGCCGCGGCCCGCGGCGCGATCGACGAGCGCCACGCGGCGAAGATGCAGGCCGCGACGAGCAGCACGCCGGCGGCGATCGCGACCGCGCCGCGCGTGTGCCCGGAGGGCCACAGCGCCGGCTGTGCGACGGTCCCGGCGAGCAGGATCGCGAGCCCGGCTGTGACGGCCGGCGCTGCCCGTCCGGAGAGCGCCGGCGCAAGGGGGGCGATCGCCAGCGACAGCGTGAGCGCGGGCGCGAGGTAGCGCAGGTTGAACGCGAATCCGACCGGGTCGCCGGCGGGGCCGGCCGCGGTCTCGGGCGTGATTACGTAGGCCGCGAGCGAGAACAGCGCCACGCACCCCAGCATTCGGACGACCGCTTGGGAAGAAACCCGGACATAGTCAGAGTTTCTTCCCAAACGCTCCGGGAGTAGGCACAGCAGTGGACCGATGACCGCCGCCGCCAGCACGGCCCACCACCACCGGCCGAGCCCCGCCGCGAGCGCCGGCTCTGCGAACGCGCTCCAGAAGTGCGGGCTCGTCAGGTAGTGCGCGACGCTGTCGCCGGTGTGCTGCTGGAGCGGCGCCGCCGGCGTCGGCAGGATCCCCGCGAGGCCGGTCCAAGGGAGCGGATTGCCGACCGCGATCAGGTTGCGGGCGTACCAGAAGCCGCCCGCCACGAGCAGCGGCCCGAGCCACAGCCCCGCCGCCCCGATCCGCCGCCCGCGCGGTGCGATCGCCACCACGCCGACGGTGAGAGCGACGATCGGGGCGAGCAGCGTCAGCTTGACGCCGACCGCGAGGCCCGCCGCCACCGCCGCCAGCACCCGGGCGGCGGGACGCTCGGGCTCGCACATCAGCAGCGCCACCGCGGCCAGCAGGAAGAACACGCCGACGACGTCATTGGCGGCGCTGCCCGCCTGGGAGTAGTCCATCATCGTCGTGCCCATCGCGAGCGCCGCGCCGATCGTCGCGGCGGCGCCGACGCCGCGCGGGCGCCCGATGCAGTAGGCGGCCAGCAGGGTGAGTCCGAGCCACGCGAGGTTGAGCGCCGGCGACAGCGTGTCGCGCGCGAGCAGCGCGATCCCGAGGCCGTGCAGGAGCTCCGACGTGGCCGGATAGAACGCCGTCAGGTACTCGACGTCGGTGAAGTGGAGCGAGGTGATGCTCCCGCTCTGCGCGAAGCTCGCCGCCCACGGGAGGTGGTACCAGAGCGAGTCGAAGCCCCGGATCCCGACGTCGTAGGACTGGATGCTGAGCGCCGCCCACTCGGCGATCACGGCGGCGCCGGCGAGGACCGCGATCCCGGTCGCCACCGTGGTCTCCCAGCCGACGTCGGGGGCGTCGCGAGGGTGGACGGCTCGCGGCGGCCCAAGCCACCGGATCGTGATCAGCGCGGCGAGTACGGAGCCGGCCACGACCGGGCCGAGCTCGAACAGGCCCACCGCCCCGAGCAGCTCGAGGATCCCGACGAGCAGCGCGAGCCCGATCACGGTCTCGGCCAGGCGCGCCGGCGCCCCGGCCCAGTCGCCGAGCCACCGCCGGCGCATCACGACCGCCGCCAGCGCGAGCGAACCGAGCACGGCCAGGAGCGCCGCCGCGCCGAGCACGTAGCGTCCGAGACTCGTATTCACGCCCGCTACGCTCCGCTCCTTGCCATGACCGCGCGAAGACTAGGCGTCCCGACAGCGCTTATCTGCGCGCTGCTATTGGCTCTGATGCTCGGCGGCTGTGGCGCGAGCCAGGCCGAGCGGACGCCGGCGGTGGGCGATCTGCCGCTCGTGCCGGGCGCCCGGATCGCGACGCAGGTCCGTACGTGCGACCCCGGAGCGAGGGCGTTCTGCTCGATCCAGCTGGTTGTGGTCGACCCCCGCTACAAGTCCTCCGACGTGCTCGCGCTCGACGAGAGCCACCAGCTCCGCAACCAGGGGTGGTCGCTCGCCGACGGCGACACCGACCAGGAGACGGCCGCGAACTCGCCCGGGCACAAGCTTCGGCTGACGTTCTCGACCGCGGTCGGCGATCTGCAGGAGATCGATCTTGGGGCGATCTTGCGCTCGCGGGCGATCGCGCTCGCGCTGTCGAATTCGATCTTCGACCGAACCCCGGCGATGTCGATGATGCTCGAGGCCGGAGCGTCCTGAAGGAGCGCTCGATCCGGTGTTCCGTGTGCCGGAGCGACTGATCTACCGGGTCATGCGCGTCAGGCGTCGCCGAGCACGAGCCGGCGCCCTCGGCCGACCGAGATCGCCTTGCGCCCGGCCAGCAGATCGCGCAGATCCGCGCCGACGAGCTCCGAGCGCCAGCCCTCGAGCGTTCGCACGTCGGGCTCGGAATCGCGCCGGCGGGCGGCCGCGACGATCAGCTCGAGCTCGTTGCGCGAGGCGATCAGCTCATAAGCAAGGCCCGCCTCGAGCGAGCGTGCGCGCAGCAGCGCCTCGGCCAAGACGATCAGCGGCGCGTCCTCGGGCTCCGAGCGGCCGCGCGGCTCGTCGCGGGCGATCGGCTCCGCCTCCATGCCGGCGGCGATCGCCTCGAGCATCGCCGCGCCGCGCCGGCGGATACCGGAGGGATGGATGCCGCGGATCTGCTCGAGCGCGCCGACGTTGGACGGGTGGCGCTTGGCAAGCTCCACGAGCGCGGGGTCGCCGAGCACGGAGCCAACCGGGCGGTCCTCCTCGGACGCCGTGCGCTCGCGCCACGCCGCGAGCTCCCGCGCCACCGCGCGGGCGCGCGGGTCGAGCTGCCCGACGCGTGGCAGGCGTTCCCACGCCGAGTACGGCTCGCGCTCGTCGCTCGCGGACTCGAGCCGGCGGCACTCCTCGCGCGCCCAGCTCAGACGGCCGGTCTCGGTCAGCCGGCGCTGCACCTCGTCGGCGAGCTCGAGCAGGTGCGCGACATCCTCGGCGGCGTAGCTGAGCTGCTCGGCCGTCAACGGCCGGGCGTCCCAGCGCGTGTAGCTCGCGGTCTTGCCCACCCGCCGGCCGAGCATCGTGCCGAGCAGGTTGCCGTAGCCGGTCTGCGCGCTCGCGCCGACGAAACCGGCCGCGAGCTGCGTGTCGAAGATGTTCGTGACCTCGGTCCTCCACGCCCGGCGAAGGATCGCGACGTCCTGGCGGCCGGCGTGGAGCACGACCTCGATCGCCGGGTCGGCGAGCAGTTGCGCCACCGGGCCCACGTCGACGCCGTTCAGCGGGTCGATCAGCGAGATGTGCGGGCCGCCGCCGTCGGAGTGGTCGTCGTCGACCGCGATCTGCACCAGGCACAGCAGCGCCCGGTACCGGCCTTCGGACATGAACTCGGTGTCGATCCCGATCCGCCCGCTCGCGCGCGCGACGGTCGCCGCCGTCGCCACCTCCTCCGAGTTCGCTATCGGCCCGGAGGTTTCGCGGGTCGTCTGCGTGCCCATCAGCGGAGACTAGCGAGGCAGGCGTGCGCGAGATTTGGTCCGGACGGACCCGGTCGGTCCCACGGACGCCGAGCTGGCGGAATCCGGTTCGGGCACGTAGCGAGCGACGATTGCCGCGGTGCCGGATTCCGAAGCAAGGCCCCAATCCGACCTCCCTGGTAGGATATGAAACCGGATGATCTTCTCCTCGAAGGCCGAGTACGGCGTGCGCCTGATGGTCGAGCTCGGGCGCCAGTCGCCAGAGCAGCCGACCTCTTTGAAGGCGATCGCCGACGCCGAAGGGCTGCCGCTCGCCTATCTCGAGCAGGTCGTCGCGCGGCTGCGCAAGGCCGGCCTCGTGATGAGCGCTCGCGGCGCTCACGGCGGCTACTGGCTGTCGCGGCCGGCCGAGGAGATCGCGATGGTGGACGTGGTGCAGGCGCTCGAGGGGGCGATCACTCCGATGGAGTGCTTCGTGCACGACCACACCGAGCGGGTGCTGTGCTCACACGAGCCCGATGCCGGGCGCGGGTGCGCGACCAAGCTGCTGTGGACGCGGGTACAGGGCGGGATCATCCGCTCGCTCCAGACGACCACGCTCGCCGAGCTCGTCGAGTTCTCGCGCCGCAGCGAGGGCGTGCCCGAGTATGCCTCCGAGGACCTCCCCGTGGTGGCCGCCCCGACCGCCTGAAGACTTCTAGCGAAAGTGGGAAATGGCTGATCTAGAGATACGCAACCTTCACGTCCGAGCCGGTGAGAAGCGGATCCTGCGGGGCGTGGATCTGGCCGTCGGCAAAGGCGAGATCCATGCGCTGATGGGGCCGAACGGCTCCGGCAAGTCCACGCTCGCGAACGCGGTGATGGGCCACCCCGGGCTCGACGTCACGGAGGGTCAGATCATTTTTCGTGGCGAGGACATCACCGAGTCAGAGCCGGACGAGCGCGCCCGGATGGGGCTCTTCATGGCCTTCCAGTACCCGGTCGCGGTACCCGGCGTGACCGTCACCAAGTACCTGCGCACGGTGATGAACGCGCACCGCGAGGCGCATGGGGAGGAGCCGGTCCCGCTGAAGGAGTTCCGCCAGACGGTCGAGGCCGCGATGAAGCTCACGAACGTGCCGCGGGACTTCTCGGCCCGGTACCTGAACGAGGGCTTCTCGGGCGGGGAGAAGAAGCGGATGGAGATCCTCCAGCTGGCCTTGCAGAAGCCGTTGATGGCGATCCTGGACGAGACCGACTCCGGGTTGGATATCGATGCTTTGCGGGTGGTCGCGAACGGGGTGAACGCGGTCGCGGGCCCTGACATGGGCGTGCTGATCATCACCCATTACCAGCGGATCCTTCATCTGGTCCAGCCGAGCCACGTGCACGTCATGTATCAGGGCCGGATAGTCCGCGAGGGCGGGCCGGAGCTCGTCGACGCGCTCGAGGCCAAGGGCTACGGCTGGATCACCGACGAGATCGACGAGGCAGCCTGATGACCGCAGTCTCGGGTCGCGCTTCTGGTGCGGGCGTCGCCGTCGACCAGGTGGCCGCGCAGTTCCCGGTCCTGAGGAACCGGCTGTTCGACGGGCGGCCGATCGCGTACCTCGACTCGGCGGCGACGTCGCAGACGCCGGACCCGGTGATCGACGCGATGACCTCGTACTACACGCACACCCGCGCGTCGATCCACCGGGGCGTGTACCCGCTCGCCGCGGAGGCGACCGACCTGTACGAGGGCGCGCGGGACCGAATCGCTTCGTGGCTGGGGTCGACCCCCGAGGAGACGATCTTCACCGCGAACGCCACCGCTGCGATCAACCTGGTCGCCTACACGTGGGGACGCCAGAACGTGCAGCGCGGCGACCTTGTCGTGTTGACCGAGATGGAGCACCACTCGAACATCGTTCCGTGGCAGCTGCTCTGCCAGGACCGCGAGGCCGAGCTCGCGTACGTGCCGGTCTCTTCGGACGGCTTCCTCGACCTCGACGCGTTCGACGCGCTGCTCGATCGCGGGCCGAAGCTGGTGGGGGTCGTGCACGTGTCGAACGTGCTGGGGACGATCAACCCGATCGCAGAGATCGCGCGGCGGGCTCATGCTGCAGGGGCGGTGGTCTTGGTCGACGGAACTCAGGCTGTGCCGCAGACGCCGGTCTGGCTGCCCGACCTGGACGTGGACTTCTACGCGTGGACCGGCCACAAGGCGTACGGGCCGACCGGCATCGGCGTGCTGCACGGCCGGCGCGCGCTGCTCGAGGAGATGCCGCCGTTCATCGGTGGCGGCCACATGATCCGGACGGTCGCCGCGAACGAGTCGACCTGGACCGACCTGCCGTGGAAGTTCGAGGCGGGGACGTCGCAGATCGCCGAGGCGATCGGGCTCGGCGCCGCCGTCGACTGGATTCGCGCGCTCGGGATGGATTCGATTCGCGTGCACGAGCAGGCGCTTGTGGCGGAGCTCCTGGAGCGTCTCGCGTCCTCTGCGGAGTTCCCGGGTGTGAGCGTGCAGGGCCCGGCGTCCGCGGCCGACCGGGGCGCGCTCGTCTCGTTCACGCTCGAGGGCGCCCATCCGCACGACGTCGCGGACATCCTCGGGCGCCTGGGCGTGTGCGTGCGTGCCGGGCACCACTGCGCGCAGCCGCTGATGCGATCGCTCGGCGTTCACGCGACGAGCCGCGCGTCGTTCGCGGTCCACAACTCGATCGGCGACGTGCAGCGGCTGCTCGACGGCCTCGGGGCCGTCCGCAGCAGGCTTCAGCTGGACTGACCGCTGGCTGGCCTTGCTGTGGCGCCGGTCAACCTCTACAGCGACACCCAGACCCGGCCCACGTCCGAGATGCGGGCGGCGATGGCGGCCGCCCAGGTGGGCGACGAGCAGCGGGGGCTCGATCCGACGACGCTGGCCCTGGAGGATCGCGTGGCGGAGCTGCTCGGCTTTCCGGCCGCGCTCTTCCTTCCGAGCGGAACGATGTGCAACCAGATCGCGCTCCGCCTGCACGCGCGCCCGGGCGGAGACGAGCTGCTGCTCGACCGGACCGCGCACCCGATCACCTCCGAGGCCGGCGGCCCGGCCCAGCTCTCAGGGCTGATGATTCGGACGTTGGACGGGGATCGAGGAGTGTTCACGGGCGCGCAGTTGGAGGCGGCGGTGCGGCCGGTTGGCAATCGCTATATGCCGCGCTCACGGGTCGTGTCCGTCGAGCAGACGAGCAACCACGGTGGCGGCCGGGTGTGGCCGCTCGAGACGGTTCGCTCGGTGTTGGAGGTGGCTCGGCGGCATGAGTTGCGAGCTCACATGGACGGTGCGCGTCTTCTGAACGCAGTGGTCGCCTCGGGCGTGCCGGCCGCCGATTACGCTGGCGGGTTCGACACCGCCTGGCTCGACTTGACGAAGGGGCTGGGCGCTCCGGTCGGCGCGGTGCTGGTCGGAGGTCGCGAGCTGATCGACGAGGCGTGGCGGTGGAAGCAGATGCTCGGCGGCGCGCTCCGACAGTCCGGGATCCTGGCCGCCGGCTGCCTGTACGCGCTCGACCACCACGTGGATCGGCTCGCGGAGGACCACACGAACGCCCAGGTGCTCGCTCACGGGTTGGCGGCGCTTCCCGGCGTCCGGCTCGACCCGGGTGCGGTCGAGACGAACATCGTGATCTTCGAGGTCGACGATGCGCCCGGGCTGGTTGCGCGGGTCGCGGATCGCGTCGACGTCCAGGCGCTCGACGCGCGTCGTGTGCGGGCGGTCACGCACCTGGATGTCTCGCACGCCGACATCGAGTTGGCGCTCGAGGTGTTCGCGCAGGAGCTGGGGTGAGCGGGGGCACTGCTGACGGATGGGTTCACCCGCGCGCCCAGGTGATGTCCGTCTGAGCGAAATCGTTGCCCTTGAACAGCAAGGGCCGATGGTTGACCTGGGCCAGCGCATACGCGAAGCAGTCGCCGAAGTTCAGGCCGGCGGGAGACCGGCTCTTGCCGTAGCGCGTGTAGGCGTCCCGCGCGGCAAGTGCTTGCTCGCGGTCGACGGCAACACATCGGACGGATGCGGCGGCAAGCAGCGCGTCGAGCGCGGCAACGCCGGCCTCGCCAGTCTTCGCCTGCATGACGATGCAAGCCTCGACGAGCGTCGCGGCCGAAATGAGCGGGTCGTCAGCGTTGGCGAGGAGCTCCGAGAACGCTTGCTGTTCGGGCTCGCGCAGGAGAATGGCCAGGACGGCGGAGGTGTCGAGGACCACGAGCCGCCCCTAACTCGGCAAGCCGCGATGATCGTATCCGATGATTTCGTCCGCGCTGCGGTCGTCGAGTACGGGGAGCGCAGCGCTCAGCGCCGAAATCCTCCGTATCTCCCGGAGGCGCTGCTCGCGAGGAACAGCTCCGCGCAGCCTCTCCAAGCGCTCTCGCACAGCTACCGTCACCGCGGTCGTGATGCTTTCGCCAGTCTCGGCTGCCAGTTCGCGCACCAGCCGGTCAGCGTTCTCGTCCTTGATATTCAGGGCCACATAGGAAGAATAGCACCGGATTTCTTCCTGGTCCGAGCATGCTGGAGCTCGGCGGCAATCGCTCTCAACAGCCGACGGCAATGCCGAGCGCGGCGCAGAGTTCGGCGAGCTTCGCCGGTCCCAGTCGGGTAATGCGCTCGGTGAGCAGCGCCTTTCGAACGGGCGCGAGGTTATCGAGCGCGAGCACGCAGTCTCGCGGCATGCCGTCCTCGGGGCCGAGGCGTACCTCGGTGGGGATGCCACGCGCTTGTGTTGTTGCCGGCACGACGAGCACGGTGTGCAGGACCCGTATGGCGGCTTGGCGAGTCAGCACGCAGGCCGGCCGCCGTCCGCCGTCGGGATGCTCCATCCACCATATCTCGCCGCGGTTGGGCTCAGCCATCGGGCGGCTGTCGCTCTTCCCAAGGCCCGGCGACACTCAGCATTGTCCGGGTGGCGAACTCGGCAAAGGCAAGCTCCTCGGCGCTCTGAGGATGGCGCTTGTAGCCCTCGACGATGAGGCGGTCTATCTCAGCCTCGCGGTCGGCGGTCAGGTACGCGGCGATGGCCTCGCGGATGAGCTCTGAGCGGTTGCGGCCCTCGCGCGCGGCTCTGGCGTCAAGCCGCGCCAGCAGTTCGTCGGAGAGCTGCACCAGCGTCTGCGTCCGTGCCATACCCATATGGTAGCATATGGCTCTCCAGAGCGACTGGTTGCCGCTCGCGTACTTCAGCCCCGCGCGGTGGCTGGTTGCTGAGCGCGCAAGCTACGCTAGTCGCACATGGACGACCTGTACCGCGAGAACATCCTCGACCACTACAAGCACCCGCACAACTGGAGCCCGCCGGGAGAGGCGATCGAGAGACCGGATCTGGAGTTTCACGATCTGAACCCGTTGTGCGGAGATGAGCTCGCCGTGCAGCTGGCGCTGGACGGTGAGGGGCGGATCGAGGACGTGCGCTTCTCGGGGCATGGCTGCGCGATCTCGCAGGCGGCGGCGTCGATGGCCTCGGACGAGGTCAAGGGGATGCAGGTGGACGAGCTGCTGAGGCTGGACCGGTCGTTCGTGCTCGACCTGCTCGGGATCGACATCTCGGCGACGCGGATCAAGTGCGCGCTGCTGTCGCTCAAGGTGCTCAAGGGCGCCTCGCTCGGCCACGCGGTCGACTGGGAGTCCGCGGCGTAACGGCTGGACCCTGCAAATCCTATCTACGCGCTAGGATTTATGACGTGCCGCAAGTGATCGAGGTCTGCCGTGTCGAGGAACTCGCGCCGGGCGAGATGCGCCTGGTCGAATGGGAGGACCTCGAGATCGGCGTGTTCAACTGCGGCGGCAACCTGTATGCGATCGAGGATCGCTGTTCGCATGACGACGGGCCGCTCGCCGAGGGCGAGTTCGATCCCGACAACTGCACGGTCGAGTGCCCGCGGCACGGGTCGGTGTTCGACCTTAAGACCGGCAAGCCCATGACTTTGCCCGCGTACGTTCCGGTGGATACGTACCCGGTGATCGTCGAAGACGAGAAGATCAAGCTGGAGGTGGACTAAGTGGCTGTGCAACTGACGGAGAACGAGCAGCTCGCGGCCATCAACGCCGACTACGAGCAGCGCTACGGCTTTCACGATGCCGAGAACTACCTGTACAAAGCGCCGAAGGGGCTGAACCGGGAGATCGTCGAGAAGATCTCGGAGTTCAAGTCCGAGCCGCAGTGGATGCGCGAGTTCAGGCTGAAGGCGCTCGACTTCTTCCTCGCACGTCCCCAGCCGACCTGGGGCTCGCCGCTGCTGGCCGAGGTCGACTACGACGACATCCACTACTTCGTCCGGGCATCCGAGCGCGCCGAGCGCTCGTGGGACGACGTGCCCGACGACGTGAAGAAGACGTTCGACCGGCTCGGGATTCCCGAGGCCGAGCGCAAGTTCCTCTCAGGCGTCGGGGCGCAGTACGAGTCCGAGGTCGTGTACCACCAGGTGCGCGAGGACCTCGAGAAGCAGGGCGTGATCTTCAAGGACATGGACTCGGGGTTGCGCGACCACGAAGACCTCGTGCGGGAGTACTTCGCAACGGTGATCCCGCCCAACGACAACAAGCTCGCGGCGCTGAACAGCTCGGTGTGGTCGGGCGGCTCGTTCGTGTACGTGCCACCGGGCGTAAGCGTCGAGATGCCGCTCCAGGCCTACTTCCGGATCAACACCGAATCGATGGGCCAGTTCGAGCGCACGCTGATCATCGCCGACGAGGGCTCCTACGTGCACTACGTCGAGGGGTGCACGGCGCCCACGTATTCGTCGAATTCGCTGCACTCCGCGGTGGTCGAGCTGATCGCCAAGCCGGGCGCGAGGATCCGCTACACGACGGTCCAGAACTGGTCGACGAACGTGTTCAACCTCGTGACCAAGCGCGCGGTGGCGCAGGAGGACGCGACGGTCGAGTGGGTCGACTGCAACCTCGGCTCGCGCCTGACGATGAAGTACCCGAGCGTGTACCTGATGGGCGAGCGGGCCCACGGCGAGATCCTGTCGATCGCGTTCGCCGGCAAGGGCCAGCATCAGGACGCCGGCGGCAAGATCATCCACGCGGCGCCGAACACGACCTCGAACATCTTCGCCAAGTCGATCTCAAAGGACGGGGGGCGCGGGTCCTACCGCGGCCTGCTCGAGATCGCCAAGGGCGCGCACGGCGCGCGCTCGAAGGTCGTCTGCGACGCGCTGCTACTCGACGAGCACTCCCGCTCGGACACCTACCCGACGATCCGGATCGGCGAGGACGACGTCAACGTCGGCCACGAGGCGACCGTGTCGAAGGTCGGCGACGACCAGCTGTTCTACCTGATGTCGCACGGCATCCCCGAGGACGAGGCGTCGAAGCTGATCGTCAACGGGTTCATCGAGCCGATCACCAAGGAGCTTCCGATGGAGTACGCGGTCGAGATGAACCGCCTGATCGAGCTCCAGATGGAGGGCTCGATTGGCTAGCCCGACCGATCCCGCCCTTTTGGAGCAGGGTGGGTGGGCTCAGGGTGGGTGGGTTCTTCCTCACTTCAAGGGGCGCCCCGGGTGGGAGTTCACGGACCTCTCCGGCCTGGACCTTGCCGCCTACGAGCGTGTGGGCGCCGACGGAGTCGACGCCGCCGACGGGGCCGCGGGTTCCGAGCCGCTGTGGGCGCTGCCGGAGGCGACCGAGCTTCCCGACGGCGTGATCGTCTCCACACTCGACGCGCCCGAGCACCGCGAGCTGATCGAGCGCCACCTCGGGTCGCTCGTATCGGGCGGCGACGACGTGTTCGTGGCGCTGAACGACGCCGGCGTGCGCGCCAGCGCGTTCGTGTACGTCCCGCGGGGCGTGGTTCTGACCGAGCCGATCTCGCTGAGGACCGTCCAGGCCCGCGCCGGAACGCTGCTCAACCAGCGCACGCTCGTCGTCCTCGACGAGGGCGCGCAGGCCGAGGTCTGGGAGCAGTTCCTGTCCGGGCTGGGTGACGTCGACGGCGTCTTCAACACGGTCACCGAGCTGATCGTCGGCCAGGCCGCACGGCTCCGCTACGTGTGCGGCCAGGGGCTGTCCGAGAAGAGCTGGATCTTCGGAGCCCAGCGCGCCGAGGTCGGGCGCGACGCGTCGCTCGACTGGGTGGCGCTCGGGTTCGGCTCCGCGCGCGGTCACGTGCGGATGGAGACGCGGCTCGCCGGCGAGGGATCCGAGGCCCGGGTCACCGGCGCGTACGCGAGCCATGCCCGCCAGCACATCGACTTCGACACGACCCAGGAGCACGCGGCGCCCAACACCACGTCCGACCTCGCGTTCCGCGGCGTCCTCCAGGATCGCTCGACCGCGGTCTGGAAGGGCAACATCATCGTCGACCCGGGCGCGCAGAAGACCGACGCGTTCCAGGAGTCGCGCAACCTGCTGCTGTCAAAGCGGGCCCACGCCGACGCGATCCCGGGGCTCGAGATCCAGGCCAACGACGTGCGCTGCACGCATGCGGCCGCGGTGGCGCAAGTCGACCCCGAGCAGCTGTTCTACCTGCGCTCGCGCGGGCTGCCGCTCGAGGTGGCCAAGCGGCTCGTGATCGAGGGCTTCCTCGCGGCGCTGGTCGAGCGCTTCGAGCAGGGGCCGGTTCGCGAGCGCTTGCGCGAGGCGCTCGAGCGGCGGCTCGAGCTGATCCTCGGAAGTTAGGTCCGCGTCCGGACCTCAGGCCGGAGGCGCCAGCTCGTCGAGCGCCCGCAGGTCGTCGTCCTCGAGCTCGAGCTGGGCGGCCTCGAGGTTCTCCTCGAAGTGCTCGATCGAGCTGGTGCCGGGGATCGGCAGCATCACCGGCGAATGCGCCAGCAGCCACGCGAGCGCGACCTGTGCGGTCGTCGCGCCGTGGCTGCCGCGCGATCTCGGCGAGCGCCGAACCTCGGTTCGCGAGGTCGCCGGTGGCGAGTGGGAACCACGGCAGGAACGCGAGCCGCTGCTGCTCGCACGCCCCGAGCACGTCCTCCGAGGCGCGGTCGGCGACGTTGTAGCGGTTCTGGACAGAGACCACCGGCACGATCTGCTCGGCCCGCTCGAGCTCCTCGACGCTCACGTTGCACAGGCCGATGTGCCGGACCTTGCCCTCGTCCTGGAGCTCGGCGAGCGCGCCGACCGAGTCCTCGATCGACACCTTCGGATCGACCGCGTGGAGCTGGTAGAGATCGATCCGCTCAAGCCCCAGGCGCTTGAGCGAGCCCTCGCAGCAGCGGCGCAGGCGGTCCGGGCGGCAGTTTCGCTCCCATACGCCCGGCCCGGGCCGCTCGAGGCCGCCCTTGGTGGCGATCACGAGCCCGTCGGGATACGGCCGGAGCGCCTCGGCGATCAGGTTCTCGGACACCTCGGGGCCGTACGAGTCGGCGGTGTCGATCAGGTCGACGCCGTCGGTCACGACGCGGCGCAGCAGCGCGCGGGCGCCGGCCGGATCGGTCGGCTCGCCCCAGATGCCGGCGCCGGTGATCCGCATCGCGCCGTAGCCGAGGCGCTTGACCTCGAGATCGCCGCCGAGGAGGAAGGTGTCGCTCACGGACAGGGAGATTAGAGAGATGAGCGGACGGGCCGGCGGCGTACGATCCGCGTTACCGATGGCCCGGCAACCCGCGATGCTGATCCCGCTCGGATACGGCAAGTTCGTCCGCGCCGACCGGGTGTTCGCGCTGGTCCCGCTGGAGGGACCGGATCGGGGCGACGGGCGGCGGACGCTCGTGTACGTCGAGGGGATCGAGGATCCGATCATCGCCTCGCGCTCGGAGGGGGCGATCGCGCGTGACGTCGCGGGCGCGCTCGGGCGGGGCCCGGGCCGGCTGCGGGACGGGGCGGACCTGCCCGGGCAAGAGGCGCTTTTCTGAACTTGAGGGTTCGTCGCGCTCTCCGGCTTCGTGCTCGTCGGAGAGCTGCTTCCGATCCCGGTTCCGCGCCGGCGAGGGCTGGCGCGCGTCACGATCTTCGCGGCGTTCGCGTTCGCGATCCTGCTCCGGTTCGGCCCCGGTCCCGCCGCGCTCGTGTACATCTCGAGCTCGGTGATCGCCGGCGCGTTGGGGCGTGTCGCTCCGCTAAAGATCCTCTTCAACGCTAGCTAGCTAGCTAGCGACCTGCTGGTACAGCGACGGCAGGCTCGGATATCCGCTCGAGGCCCAGCCGGACTGCTGCAGCGCGGCGATCTGGGTTGCCGGCGGCTGGCCGGCGGTGCTGAGAATCCCCTGGATGCCCGAGCTCGCGGCCCCGTAGCCCGGGATCGTGTTCTGGCCCTTGAGCCAGCCTGCGGTGGCGTCGGCGGCGGTGACCGGGTTGCTCCAGATCGAGTCGCTCGAGCCGTAGGTGGCGCCGTCGGTGTAGCCGACGTTGAGCCAGTCGTTGTTGCCCTGGGCCTGGCGAGACTGCGCGGCGCCGCCCGACTCCTCGGCCAGTAGCCATGCCGAGACGACGCCCGGGTCCAGCCCGGTGTCGGAGGCGAGTTGCGAGGCGAACTGCTGCTGGCTTGAGGTCAGAGAGCTTTGGGCGCTGGACGGGAGCGCGCCGCCGGTGGCCGGGGTCGAGCCGGTGTCCTGCGCCTGCGCGAGGGTGCTCGCGAAGCTCGACGAGCCCGTCCCCGTGGAGGCGGTCCCGGTCGTGCCCGGCGTAGTCGCGCTCGCGACCGAGGGATCGAACGCGGTCTGGAGAGAAGCGATCTGCGCCTGGATCTCTGAGACGCGGGTTACGGCATCGGTATAGCTCATCTACTACCCACTTGATCGGCCGGCGCCCAGCCCGGCTTGAGTCGTCGGCGGCCGCGCCTATAAGAACGGTATGCCCAGGCTGTTCACACGCCCAGTACCACCCGGCCGATACGTCGCCGCAGCCGTGTCTTGACGGCCGGGCGGTAGCGCTTCGGGAGACCCGCGGAGTCTTACGGTCTGTTCGGTCTGGCCCGGTGGCCCTGAACCGGTCAGCGGGCCAGGCTCAGGCTTGGCGGACTGAGGCCGATGACGGGGGTGTATCCCCGCTCGGTGGTCTCTACGTATGACTGTTCCTCTTCCCAGCGCAGCGCCTGTACCCGCAGCTTTGCCCGCGCCTGGCGGCGAGGTCCCCGTTTCCGCGGCGCACCTCGGCGCTCGGGCCCAGGAGCTGCTGGCCAGCGGCGACATCGACGCCTACCGGTTGCTGTTCGCGCACGCCACCCGGCTGGAGGATCCGAGTCGCCGCTATCACGCGCGGGTGGTTCTGCTCGAGCGTGGACTTGCGGCCGCTGCAAGCACGTCCTCGGTTCCAGCAGCCGCGGTGCTGATGGCGGTCGTCGACGCTGCCGTGGAGGTCATCGAAGCGCAACCGAGTGAGCCGGTGGTGCTCAATTGCGCGGCCGTCGCGCTACGCGAGCTCGGGAACCTCGGTGCGGCGCTGGCCCTGTTCCAAGCGGCTCAGCGCCTGGATCCTTCTCTCCCCGATTTGGAGCAGAATCTCGTTGCGGTGCGGGGTCGCGGTCGGGGAAGACCGAGCCCACGGTCGGTCGGAGCGGCGCTTTCGAGCCTCTCGCGGCGCGCCACCCTCGCCGCCCAGGAAGCGCGCCCGGCCGGTGGGTTGACGCTGAGCCTGTGCATGATCGTCCGAGACGAGGAGGAGATGCTTCCTCGTTGCCTGGGGGCGGTAGCTCCGGTCGTTGATGAGATCATCGTCGTCGACACGGGTTCGCGTGACGCCACGATCGAGATCGCGCGATCGTTCGGAGCGCGCGTGATCGAGCACAAATGGACGGACTCATTCGCGGAAGCTCGAAACGTCTCGTTCGACGCCGCCACGGGCGATTGGCTGATGTTTCTCGACGCCGACGAGGTTCTGGTCTCAGAGGATGCCGAGCGGCTACGAGCGCTGCTTGGCCACACCTGGAGGGAGGCCTTCTACCTGGTCGAGACCAGCTACCTGGGCGAGGCGGGCGATGGTTTCGCCGCGACCGACGTTCAGCTGCGGGTGTTTAGAAACCGGCCCGAGTACAGGTTCGAGGGTCGCGTGCATGAGCAGATCACGCACACCCTGCCGGTCTACGCTCCCGGACGCATCCAGCAAACAACGATCCGGCTCCGACACTACGGCTACCTGGAGGCCGTGCGTAGCTCCAAGGCAAAGTCTCAGCGCAACATCGATCTGTTGCGCAAGCAGGCGGATGAGGGCACCCTCGACGCCTTCCTGCATTTCAACCTGGGGTCGGCGTACGCGGCCGATGGTGACACCGCCGCGGCACTGACCGAGTTCGAACGCGCGTGGTCGATGATCGTCGCCCAGGGCAGTGGAGTCGACTACAGATATGCCCCGCCGCTCGTTGCCCGGCTGGTCGAGGCGATGCGTCAGAGTGGCCGGCTCGACGATGCCGCCTCGTTGGCGGCCGAGGGCCTGCGGCGCTATCCGGGGTTCACGGACCTCGTCTTCGCACAGGCAAGAATTGCGTTTGAGACTGGCGCATTCGACGACGCGCGGGAGCACTACCGCCGGTGCATCGCGCTCGGCGACGCGCCCGCGCGCTACCGGCCCATGGTCGGCTCCGGCACCTACCTGCCGAGGATCGCGCTGGCTCAGCTGGCGCTGAAGGACGGCGATAACGAGGTGGCGCGGCAGTTGTTGGCCGGGTGCCTGGAGCGCTACCCGACGTTCCACGGGGTCGTGGCTCCTTACTTGAGCCTGCTGCTCCGTGCAGGAATGCGAGCGGAGGCCGCCGTCGCCGAAGTCGAGCGCAGGGTCGAGTCGGTCACCCCGACGGTGCGTTTCATGCTCGGCTCGGCCCTGTTGGACGCGGGTGCGTTGCCGGCGGCCGAGCGCCAGTACCGATCGGTGGTCGCCGATCAGCCCGACAATGCTCAGGCGCGCATCGCCTTGGCCGAGACGCTGCTGCGCCTCGGCGACAACGCCGGCGCGGCCTCGCAGGCCGCATTGGTATCCGAGGACGACACGCGCGCCGTCGTGGCGTTTGGAATCGAGCTCTGTGCACTGATCTCGGGCGGGGACCTGGGGGCCGCGTCCGACGCGTTTGCGCAGGCGCGGGTAGGTCTATCCGAAATCGAGCGTGAGGTGTTCGGGACCTGGCTGGCGATCGCCTCTGGCGTGCCGTCACCGCGGTCCCTGCCCGTTGGCGGCGCCACGTTGTTGAAGGAGATCCTGGAGACTCTGCTGAGAGCTCGGAGCTTTCAACAGTTTGAGCTGTTGCTGCCGGCGCTGGAGAACTCAGACCTGCCGACCCGCCAACGGCGTGAGCTGCTCGGCGAGATCTATCTGCGCCACGGCTTTCTCGCCTCGGCCGCCAAGGAGTGGATGGCGGTGTGCGCAGACCGGCCTGACGCCGGCGCGCTGCTCGGACTCGCACGGGTGGCAGTGGCGAGTCATCAGCCGCAGGACGCGGCCATCTTCGCAAGCGGCGCGCTCGAATTGGAGTCGGGGAACGTTGCTGCCGCCGAGTTCCTGGCCCGCGTGCAGACCGGCAGGCCCACCGTGGACCACCCTTGACGGGCTCACGACCGCGCGAGTGAAACGGCGAAGGTGGCGCCGACGGGCTGGGCTCACGAGTTTCCTCTTGGCGATCTCCCTCAACGCGCGGTTCCCCAACGCCCGGTCCGCCCCGATCGCCTGGAACGGTCGGTTCTCACGCTCGAACTCCTTCAGCCGCTTGGCGTCATCGGACTTTATCCCGCCGTACCGGTGCGCCACCGGTGATGCGTCTGCTCGCTGTCCCCAGCTCCTTCGTCGCTTCCGGGATCGTCTTACCCTCGCCAAGCATCCGCTCCGCCTCCCGCAGCTTGCGGATGATCTGCTCCGGCGTGTCCATGCGTCGGTTCACGTGGTCGTTCCGTCCTCGCCCATGATCGTGAGCGCGAGAAACTCTCACGACGGTCGGACCGATCGTCCGGGGTCAGGCCACGCCGCCTCCGAGGCGCATCCAGTCGCAGTGATGCTGCTCGACATCGACGACTTCAAGTCGATCAACGACACGCTCGGCCACGAGCTCGGCGACCTTGTCGTCCAGCGGATCGCGCGGCGGCTCCGCCAGGCCGCTGGCCAGGATATCGGCCCCGCCCACCCCGGCCGCCCCGCCGGCGAGGAGGCCGTGCTGGCGAGGATCGGTGGCGACGAGTTCGCGGTTCTGTTCCACGGCGCCGAGCCGCAGGCCGAGGCGGTCGCCGATCGGCTGCTCGCCGCGCTCGACGACCCGCTCGAGGTCGACTCGGTGGCGCTGCACATCTGCGCGAGCATCGGCATCGCCTGTTTCCCCAAGCATGGCCGGAGCGCGCTCGAGCTGATGCGCCACGCCGACGTCGCGCTGTATTGCGCCAAGGGCTCGGATGCCGGGTTCGCCACCTACGCCGAGGAGGACGACGAATACTCAATCGATCGGCTCGCGCTGGCGGCACAGCTGCGCCGCGGGATCGAGCGCGGAGAGCTGGTCGTCCACTACCAGCCGAAGGTTCCGCTCCAGGGAGGCGCGACGCTGGCGGTCGAGGCGCTCGTGCGCTGGAACCACCCGCAGCTCGGGTGCATCGGCCCGGACGCGTTCATCCCGCTGGCCGAGCAGACCGGGATCATCAAACCGCTGACCGCGCGGGTGCTCGAGGCTTCGCTCGAGCAGTGCCGGCGCTGGCGCCGGGCCGGCCTCGAGGTGACGGTGTCGGTCAACGTGTCGACGCGCAACCTGCTCGACCACGACCTGCCGGTGGCATTGCGGCGCTGCTGTCGCGACTGGACCTGCACGTATCGGCGCTGCAACTCGAGATCACCGAGAGCCGGATCGTCGCCGACCTGCCCCGGGCGCGGGCGGCGCTCGACCAGCTGGGGGCGATGGGGGTGATGATCGCGATCGACGACTTCGGGACCGGCTACTCGTCGCTCTCGCAGCTCCAGCAGCTGCCGGTGGACGAGATCAAGATCGACCGCTCGTTCGTTACCCGGATGGAGACCGACCACCAGGACGCCGTGCTCGTCCACTCGATCATCGACCTCGGCCGCAACCTCGGCCTCCGCGTGACCGCGGAGGGGGTGGAGACCGAGAACGTCAAGGAGGTCCTGGCGCTGCTCGGGTGCGACTACGCCCAGGGATTCCACGTCGGGCGGCCCGTGGTGGCCGACGAGTGCAGGCGATACTTCGCCCCGGCGCAGACGAGCCCACCGCGGATCTCACTCGTCAAGTGATGAGCCGACGAGCCGTCAACCGGCGACTTGGTTATACAAAGAGGGCAGGTCGGGGTAGCCGCTCGAGGCCCAGCCGGAGTTCTGCAGCGCGGCGATCTGCGTCGTCGGCGAGGAGGATGCGGTGCTGAGGATGCCCTGGATGCCCGAGCTGGCCGTGCCGTAGCCCGGGATCGTGTTCTGGCCCTTGAGCCAGCCCGCGGTGGCGTCGGCGGCGGTGGTTGGGTCTGACCAGATGGAGTCGCCCGAGCCGTAGGTGGCGCTGCCGGTGTAGCCGATGTTGAGCCAGTCGTTGTTGCCCTGGCTCTGGCGCGACTGCGCGGCGCCCCCGGATTCCTCGGCCAGCAGCCATGCCGAGACGACGCCCGGGTCCAGGCCGGTGTCGATGGCCAGCCGGGAAGCGAACTGCTGCTGGTTCGAGGTCAGTGCGCTCTGGGCGCTGGGCGGGAGCCCGCCGCCGGTGGCCGGGGTCGACCCGGTGTCCTGCGCCTGCGCGAGCGCGCTCGCAAAGTTCGACGATGAGTCCGTCCCCGTGGACGCGGTCCCCGTGGTGCTCTGCGTGGTCGCGCTCGCGGCCGAGGGGTCGAACGCGGTCTGGAGAGAAGCGATCTGCGACTGGATCTGAGAGACGCGGGTTACGGCATCGGTATAGCTCATCGACCACCCGTTAGATCGGCGGGAAACGGAACCGCTTGAGGGTCCTTCCGCCGATGGAGTAGGTTGGTGCCCCCACGAGCTTCTTCTTCGGCTTCGCCGGCATCGTGGCGTCCGCCGGGGTGGCGGCGCCACTGACCGTGGTGGCGGTGGCCGTGGCGATCGGGCTGCTCGGCAACACGCTCAGCCAGTTCTCGCGCTCGCGCCCGTCGACCGGGTCGTTCGTTACGTTCATCGGTCGGGCCTTCGGCGGCTACTCGGCGGTCGTCGCCGCCGTGGTCCTGGGCGCCGGCTACATCCTCGCTGTGGCCTCGGTGTTCTTCGTGTTCGAGGCGGTGCTGCTGGTGGTGATCGCGATCGCGCTGCTGATACCGCACGGGAGCCACATCAACCCCAAGCCGTTCGACCCGAGCGAGCTGCACCGGGGGTTCTCGGGGCTCTCGCTCGGCTTCCCGCTCGCCGTGTACCTGTTCATCGGCTGGAAGAACTCGGCGGCGATGGCCGAGGAGAGCGCGAACTCGCGTACCGGCGTGCCGCGCGCCGTGTTCTCGAGCATCGCCCTGATCGCGGTGCTGTACGTGTTCTTCTCCTACGCGACCGTGATCGGCTTCAACAGCAGCGCCAGCGCGCTGACGTCGGCCAGCGTGCCGATGGTCGACGCGGCACAGGGCGTGGCGAGCTTCCTCGCCTTCCTGGCCTACATCGCGGGCTTCACGTCGATCGTCTCGAGCCTGATCTCGGCCACGAACTCGCAGGCCCGGATCATCTTCAACCCGGGCCGTGAGGGCCTGCTCCCGAGTGTGACCGGGCGTCTCACGGCCAAGACCCACACGCCCTGGGTGGCGTTCATCGTCTTCCTGGGCCTGGCCCTCGGGCTAACCTACGTGTTCTGCCGCAGCAGCAATCCCCGATGGCGTCGTCGTCTTCTTCGGCGAGATCGCCACGGTCGGGACGATCCTGGTGGCGTTCACGTATCTGGTCGCCAACCTCGCCCTCCCCGTCTACTTCCGCCGCTTCCATCCGGAGCGGTTCAACCCGGTTACCCACGTCCTCCTGCCCCTGCTCGGGGCGGTGGCGATCGGCTATCCCCTCTATGAGCTGATCAAGCCCGGCCAGCCCGCGCCGTTCAACTCCTACGTGTGGATCGCGCTCGGGGTGCTGGTCGCCGCGCTGCTGTGGGGCGCCTACGCTTACAGGCGCGACCCCGCGCTCGGGGAGCGCGTGGGCTCGATCGTGGCGGACGCGTAGTAAAGCGCAACGCCGGCCATCGCTACTCGGCCCATGCCCTAAAGACGGACGGCACGTCCGCCCGTCAAGATCGGGCTGCACATGACGAATACCTGGGCATGATCTCCAATCTGAGCGAACCGGCGACAGCGCTCGCCGGAGGCGTTCGCGCCCACCGGATCGAGGAGCTAGGCGTCTACTACGCGGGTGACCGCCCTGACCTGCGCGCACTCGTGCCGCCCACCGCCCGCCGGATCCTCGATTTGGGCTGCGGCGCGGGTGGTGTCGGCGCCGCACTCAAGGCCCAGCTCGGAGCGTGGGTGGCCGGGATCGAGCTCTTTCCGCAGGCCGCTGAACTCGCCGCGGGGCGACTCGACGAGCTGATAATTGCTGATCTGGACACGGTTGAGACGCTGCCGGACGAACTCGACGTCGCAATCTTCGGGGACGTTCTGGAGCATCTGCGCGATCCGGGCAGGCTGCTCGAGGTAGTGCACCGCCACTTGGCGCGCAGCGGCATGATCATCTGCTCGGTTCCGAACGTCAAGCACTGGAGCGTTGTCGTGCCCCTCCTGGTCCACGACCGCTGGACGTACGAGGAGCAGGGGCTGCTCGATCGTACGCACATCCACTTCTTCACCCTCCACGAATTCGACCAATTGCTCGCCGCGAGCCGGTTCGAGCCGACCAGTCTGAGCTGCCATGACATCCCCTTCCCGCCGGGGCTCGAGTGCCTGGTTGATGCCGCGGTCGCACTCGGCGCCGAGTGTGCGGAAACCCGCGCGCGGCTGACCGCCTACCAGTATCTCATCGTCGCCCGGCGGGCCTGAGCCCGCAGATTCCCGCTGGCTCAACATGGCGGGTGCTTTGCCGATGACCCCGTTATGACCGCCGCCCCGAATCCCAATCCCGAGGTCTACTACGAGTGGCCACGCCCGGAGTTGAGGTCGCGGGTTCCCGCCGGGGCGAAGCTCGTGCTCGACGTCGGTTGCGGGCGCGGAGCCCTGGGCGGAGCGCTCAAGGAGGAGCGTCCAGGGGCGCGCGTCCACGGCATCGAGTACGTCGCCGAAGCAGCGGCTGTCGCCGCCACCCGGCTCGACGACGTGATCGTCGCCGATCTGGACGTGCTCGAAGCCCTGCCTGACCACTGGGAGCCGTTCGATGCAGCCATCTGCGGCGACGTGCTCGAGCATCTTCGCGATCCGGCACATGCTCTCAGGTTGCTGCGCGATGCCCTGGCGCCGGACGGCGTCATAGTCGCCTCGATCCCGAACATCAAGCACTGGACCGTGCTGTACCCGCTTTTGGTGAAGGATAGGTTCACCTATGAGGATGCGGGACTCCTCGACCGTACGCACGTCCATTTCTTCACTCTGGAGGAGATCGACGCCATGTTCACGGAGTGCAAGCTCCAGGTCGAGTCGCTGAGCAGCGTGTCACAGCCGATGCCGCCGGCTCTTTCACCGCTGCTCGAAGCGGCGGTGGCACTCGGTGCCGACCGGGCGGAGACGGAGGCGCGACTGGGCGCCTATCAGTATCTGCTCGTCGCGCACGCGACCTGAGGGCCTGCGTCACGCCGGCTCGACCGTCGCGAAGCGGCGAGCGCCCGCGGACATCGCGACGTCGCCGGCAAGATCACGGCCGAGTGCAGCCCACTTGCGCCGGAAGATCTTGTCGGCGTGCCAGAAGGTGCTGCCGTCGCCCAACGCGGCGACGCGAGTGTGATGCACGACGGTCAGATCATCGACCACCACACGCCGCCGGGCCGCCTTCGTCTGAAAGCAGAAGTCGACGTCGTAGCCGTTGAATCCGTGGAACGAGCTGGCGTCGAAGCGCAGGTTGCGGACGACCCAAGGTGAAAGGACCATCAGCAGTCCGTCGACCGCGTCGACGTCCCAGCAGCCGACGCCGTGGTCGATCAGGCTGCGCGTCTCGCGCACGGTGCCTCGAATCTCGCCCTCCCACCAGCAGAGGCTGCGCACGCCCGCGGCACCGATCGCACCGATCACTCCGATCGTCGGGTCGGCGAGCCGGGAGCGCACCTTCGCGCAGAAGGCGGGATCGCGGATTTCGACATCCTCGTGGAGCAGCACCAGCGCTTCCAGGTCCGGATAGCCAGAGAACGCTTCGAGCGCCTCGTTGTAACCGGCGAACATCGAATCGGTCGTGATCTCCGCCACAGCGGAATCCGCCTCGCCGTGGAGCGCCAGCCCCGGCTGCGCGTATCGCTCATACGTTTCGCGCGATCCGATGCAGATGGCGAACGCGATCATGCGGCAAGCGCGTGGCCGTCGAGCACGGCGTCGGGGTGCTTTTGGATGAAGGCGTCGCGGTCGGCGGCGATCTGGGTGCGGACCCAAGCCCTCAGCTCGGGATCCTCGGTGGCGACCGTCTCGGACATGCCGTGCCGGATTCGCGACGCGTCGGCCAGCGCCGGCGGGCGTCCGGCCTTACGAAGACGGTGCAGGAGGTCGGTGTCCTGATACCAGACGACCAGCGACGGATCGAAGAACTCGCCCGGACCGTGTCCGAACTCATCGATCGTCTCCCGTCGCATCGCGAAGCACCAGGCGGGAAAGTCGAAGCGCATGTCGCCCTCGACCGTCAACGGGAAGGCGAGGGCCGCGCCGGCGTCGAGCACTGCGCGAAGCGGCGGCCACCAGCCGGCCAGTGGCTCCACGTCGTCGTTCATCACGACCGCATAGGGCGTGTGCGCTGCGCGCAGGCCCGCGTTCACCGGCGAGGCGAAGCCTTGCGGAGGGCTGCCGTTGTCGACGATCACGATCTCGTGGGCGGCATCCGTCCTGCTTTGTACGGCGGCTATGCAGGCCCGAACTCGATCCGACGCAGCGTCGAGCGTCGGTATGACGATCGTCAGCTCAGGTGCCTGGCCCGGTGGGCGGCGCATGCCGACCCCGCGCGTGCTCGGCGGGTCTATCGTGCTCGTCGCGACTTCCACCGCGCGCAGGCCGAGCCCGGCGAGCGAGATGGCCAGGGCTCCGAGCAGAAGCTCTCCAGGAACGTCAGGGATTCCGGCCCGGCGCAGATCGGCGGTGCGTAGGGCGAACGACCACGCGCCGACTGGGCTCGGTCCGGCCGCGCCGACGGTCGCGCTGGCGGCCAGGCCGACGGCTGGATCGTGGAGCGCCTGCACGAGCGGGGCGAGCCAGCCGGGCGCCGGGGCGGCGGCCTGGCGGATGAAGACGACGATTTCGCCGCGGACGTCCTCGGCCGCTCGGCGCGCCGTGAGCGCGAATCCGAGCCGTCGCTCGTTACGCAGAATCTCGACATCGCCGCCCAGGCACGAGAACAGCGGCTCGAGCCCGGCGGAGGCGTCGTCGACGACGATGATCTCGTGGCTCGGTTCCTCGGCTTGTGCGGCGATTCCCTCAAAGCAGCGCAGGGCCTGCGCCGCGCCGCCGGCCAGCGGCACGATGATCGAAATCTTCGGCGACATCTACCCCGGGTTATCGGCAGGTGCCCGGGCGGATTGAGGCTGGGTCGTACCGGCGCGGCGGGCGGGGAGGTGCTCGCGGTACCAGGCGATGGTGCGCCGCAGGCCTTCCTCGAGTCCCACTTCAGGCTCCCAGCTGGAGGCGGCTCGTAGCTTGGTGTAGTCGAGCCATTGACGGGAAATCTCGCCCTGAGGGGATCCGGTGCCGCGCACGTCCGGCTGCACGCCCGTCCCGGCCAGCTTGCAGACGAGCTGGACCACCTCGAGCACGGCCCGTGGGCTGCCACTACCGGCGTTGAACGCCTCGCCGGCGCCGCGGCCGTCGTCGAGCAGGTCGCAGATGGCCAGGTAGGCAGCGACAGCGTCCTCGACGTAGAGAGAATCGCGCTCGGGCCTGCCGCCAGAGCGGATCACCGGTGCGCGCCGCTCGATGGCGGCCACGACGGCTTCCGGAACAAGTCGAGAGAGATTGAAATCTCCACCCCCGTACAGGTTCGCGAAGCGGGTTACCGCCACCGGCAGGCCGAATGTGCGCCAGTACGAGCGGGCGATGAAGTCGGCCGCGGCTTTGGAGACGTCGTAGGGGTACTCGGGCTGAAGCGCGAAGCTCTCGCGTGCACCACGTTCACCCGCCGCTCGGTTCCCTCCAGGGTGAGGGCCGAGGTAGCGACTTGGTCGCGCTTGAGAACGGTCACGCGCGCGCCGTGCTGCAGCAGCGCCTTGACCAGCCAGCTGCCCAGCAGCCCGAAGGCGCCGGTCACGAACACCGATCGGGCCCGCCAGGTCGTCACAGGGCGCAGATTAAATCCACACGGAGGCGGACCGCCTAGACGGCCTGCCTCCGCTTCCGGTTCCCTCGATGAATCGGACGTGGTTATGTGGCACCGCGCGGTGTGAGGTGGGACGGGCGCGGAGCGGGTTGTTCCCTCGGCGGCGGCAGCACCGCTGACGCGTTCGAAGCTTGGTGAGTGAAAGCTTGGTCATTCGTCCGACCGGGCGACGCGCTAGGCGCCGCCCGGCCTGACGAAAGATGGATCAGCCAGTGATGAGCTTCAGCACGAGCTGAGGCTCGGAGTTGGCCTGCGAGAGCATCGCCGTGCCGGCCTGCTGCAGTACCTGCTGCTGGGTGAGCGCCGTCATCTCGGTCGCCATGTTGACGTCCTGAATGCTGCTCAGCGAGGAGGACATGTTCTCCTGAGTCGACGAGATCGCATTCGAGGTGTACTGGAGGCGGTTCTGGACCGCACCCAGCGTGCCCGCGAGGGACGAGATGTTGTTGATCGCGGCGCTGATGAGGCTGATGGCGTTGGTCTGCCCGAGGCTGAACACGTCGCCGGCGGTCGTGGCGTTGCCCCAGGTAAAGCCCATCGCGGTGCAGAGTCCGCTCGCCCCCTCGATGTCGGCGAACGACACGGCCAGCGTGTCGGTGGCCGTGGGGCCGACCTGGAAGGTCACGACGCCGCCCGTGCCGCCGGCTCCGTTCAGCAGGCTGATGCCGTTGAACTGCACGGAACCCTGCTGGCGGCTGATCTCCTGGGTGAGCTGGTTGACCTCGCTCTGGATGTCCGACTGGTCACTGGAGGAGAGGTCGCCGTTCCCGTACTGCACGGCGAGCTCGCTGACCCGCTGCAGCATGCTCTGGATGTTGTTCAGCGCGCTATCGGCGGTCTGGACCATCGAGGTCGCGTCGCTGACGTTCTGGCTGGCCTGCTGCAGGCCGTTGACCTGAGAGGTCAGGCCCTGGCTGATTGCGTAACCGGCGGCGTCATCGGCCGCCGAGTTGATGCGAAGGCCCGAAGACAGTCGCTGCATCGCCGTCGAAACGGCGTCGCTCGAATTGTTCAGGCTGATCTCGGTCTGCATCGCCGAGGTATTGGTGAGAATCGAAAGGGACATGCTTACACCTCCGTGGTGTGGTCGTTTTGGTTCAGTCCCCCGGCTGCTCCTTGCTGCCGGTCTCTCCGGTTATCGCCCTGGATCGCCGGCACTTGAGGGGCGTCCAGAGCGGTCTGGACACACCCGTGGAGAAGGCCGCCAGATCAGGCTGTTACGCTGATGTGCGGCCCCGAGTTGTCGTCGTCCTCGGGGTCATAGAGCGAGTAATCGGCCCCTTCGACGGAGGCCTGCGCGGCGGGCGGATCTGCTGGGCTCTTGCGCCGGCGGCCGTCCTTGCCTCCATCGCCGCGGCGGCTGTCGCGATCGACCCGGCCGGCCATCGGCGCCGAGGTGACCGGCGGGATGTTCGGCGCGAGCGCGGCGATCGGATGGATCGGGTCCATGGCGGTGGGTCAAGTCTGGCTAGGAGCCGGCTGCGGCCTTGGCCGCCGCGGCATCGTTCGCGGGCGACGGCTTGCCCGCGCGCGCGGGAATCAAGTCCGGATCCGGGGCCTGGCCGCGTTCGATCACCGCGCGCAGTTCGGCGAGCACGAGGTGGCGCCAGACCGTGACCGCGCACTTCCAGGCGAGCATGTAGCCGACGATCCCGGCCACGAGCGCGCGCATGCCCACGTCGAAGGCGGGGACGCCAGCCTTGTAGGAGAGGTAGCCGGTGACGGCAAAGCCCGCGATCCCGCCCCAGCCCTTGGCGCGACGCACCTGGTAGCGGGCGCGAGGGTGGTTGGCGACGGACGGGCCGCTGGGGGCGCCGGCCGTGTCCTTGGCCTTCTTGCCCTTGGCCTTCTCCTTGGCCTTCTTGTCGGCGGGCGTGTCGGCCTTCTTGCTCATCCGGTGCTCCTGTGAGTGATCAAGCGTCCGACCTTGGCCAGAGCGTCACGCTGGCACTCGAACACGAAGTGGATCAGCCGCTGGCGGTCGGCTCTCGAGATCTCGTCGAACACGAGCGCGCGCTTGCCCTCGTCGCCCGCGCGGACGACCTGGGCGTTGCCCTCGATCGGCGGCGCGTCCGGCCGGAGGTTCAGGCTGAAGCGGACGTGCGCGCCGAGCGGAAGAGCATCGCCTCCGCTCACCAGCATGCCGCCGCCGCTGATGTCAAGCGCATGGGTGTTGATTGAAGGTCCGCCCGCTGCCTCGCTCGCCCCGCCGCCGCGCTCCTTGGCCACCTCCACCTTCTGGGCGGTTGGCACGCGCACGAACTCGCGACGCTGGGTGACCTCGGGTGGCTCGGACACGTCGAACCGGACCAGGTCGCGCTCCTGGAGCACGGCATGACCGTGGAAGCGGACCAGGCCCCGGGGCGAGACGTACTCGAGCAGCAGCGGCTCGACCACGTCCTGGGACAGCTCGTCTCCGGCGTCGAACATCAGCACGAGCATCAGGAAGTCGCCGCCGCGCTCGTACACACGCACGGGAACGTGGCTGCCGACCGCCGTCGTCAGCTTGCCCTTCCTGCCGCCGACGTTCAGGCGGACGACATTGTCGGTGGGGTGCGGCTCGAGGGTCATGGGAGCAGGCGTGCGGCCAGCGTGGACGGGTCCGCGGCCGACAGGGCGCCGTCGAGCTCGAGGCCCTCATGAATGAAGGCGACCGGCATCCCGCTGATGTGCGAGAGCTCCGCGGCGATTCCGAGCTGGTCGGCCTCGTCGGCGTGTGTCACCGCGATGCCGTCGACGCCGAGCGCCGCGAAGCCCTCGATCAGCTTACGGGCGGCGTGGACGCTGAAGGTCGCGGGCACCGCGATGTACACCGCGTCGAGCGACAGCGAGCGAAGCTCGTTCGCGAGCGTCTCGACCCCGGCCGGATCGCGGGGAGTCACGCCGGCGGTGTCGACCACGACGAGCCCGCCGTCGCGGCCGTGCTGGACGGCCGGAGCGGCCTCGGCGCCCTCGGCGGCGCCCATGACCCAGACGTTCTGGCCCTTGAGCATCTCCTTGAGGTCTCCGCCCCAGTCGTCGCTGCCGAGTGACACGACGCTCGCGGCGAGCGTCGAGCCCTTGGCGTAGGCCGACGCGAGGGCCGCAGCGCAGCGCGTCTTGCCGGCGCCGCCGGCGCCGACGAAGGCGATCGCGGCTCCCGTGGGGGGCAGCGGAGCGGGGGCGGGGATGATGGCCGCGAGCGTGGCGCGGACGGCGTCGCGGAGGCTGCCCTTCGCCAGCGGCGCGCGGTGCGCCGAAGCGGCGACGATCAACTGCTGGGCCCAGGAGTCGCTGATGCCCTGCGCGGTCAGATCCTGCGCCACCTCGTCGGCCTCGTCGGGGTCGATCCCTCCGCCCTGCTTGGCGACCCACGGGTTGGCGGCCGGCGGGACCGGCGCCGGCGCGGGCGGCTGGGCGACGCGCGCCGGAGCGGGCGGCTGGGCGACGGGGGCCGGCGCGGACTCGAACACCGGAGCGGGCGGGGCGTGAACGGCCGGCGCCTCGACGTGCGGGGCGGGCGCGGGTGGGGCGATCGGCTCGGCCGCAACCGGGGCGGGGGGCTCGGGGATGACCGGCTCGGGTGCGCCGGCGTCGTCCGCGGTCGCCGGGAAGCCGCCGATCGTCACAAGCTTCACGAGCTCGTCGATGTCGACGTGGGCCGCAGCTTGCTCGAGGCGGCTCACGAACGAGTCCGCGGCGCCCTCGAGCGCGGGAGCGGGAGCGTTCTCGGTAGCCGGGACGGCAAACGCCTCGGGCGGGGATGGGGTGAATGCCTCGGGCGCGGGCGGGGCGAATGCGGCGGGCTCGGGCGCCTGGAAAGCCTCGGGCTCGGGCGCCGGCGCGACCGGCTCCTCGCCGGCGGGCAGCGCCAGAAGCGAGATGTCCTCCTCGCCCGGAAGCTCCCAACCGTTGACCGGCTCGTCCTCGTCGTACATGTCGATGGAAATTCGGTCCCGCCCACCCGCGGCCTGGGCGTCGACCTCGACGCACTTCTGGGCGAAGAATCCTCCGACGCCGCCCATCAGGCCCTCGCGCTGGCGCAGGATGATCGCGTCGGGGCCAAGCTCGGCGCGGATCTGCGGGATCAGATCCTCGAGCTTGCGGCCGCGGTAGGTGCGCACGCCACTGAGCTCGCGGTCGTGGCCGTTGGTGTGGGGCTCGGTGAGGGTGCTCATGCGCTTACGACTCCTATGGTTTCGACACTGATGCCTGGGGCGACTTCGTTGTAAGAACAGACGGAAAGGTGGGGCACTGAGGACTCGAGGAGACGGCGGACGTGGCGGCGTACGCGGGCCGAGCACAGCAGTACGGGGCGGACCCCGCCACGCGCGGAGGCCTGGTCGGACTGGGCCTTGACCGCGGTCAGGACGGCCTGCGCCCGGATCGGCTCCATCGCCAGGTACTCGCCGTCGCTGGTCTGGGTGATCGAGGTCGCGAGCTCTTGCTCGATGGTCGGGTCGAGCGTGATCACGCGCAGCTTCTGCATCGGGTCCAGATGGGGAGCCGTGATCGCGCGACCGAGCGCCTGACGCGCGTACTCCGCGAGCAGGGTCGGGTCACGGGTGATGCGGGCCTTGTCGCCGACGGCCTCGACGATCGCGCCGAGGTCGCGGATCGAGACGCCCTCCGAGAGGAGCGCCTGCAACACACGCTGGATCTCGCCGAGCGAGAGAACGTCGGGCACAACCTCGGTAACGACAGCTTCGTTGGTTTCCTTTAGTTGATCGAGCAACTGGCGTACGTCCTGCCGCGTGAGCAGCTGGGCGGCGTGCTTGCGGATCGTCTCGGTGAGGTGGGTCACGATCACCGATTCGCCGTCGACGACCGTGTATCCGAGCGCCTCGGCCTCGGCGTGCTGGTTCTCGGGAATCCAGATCGCGGGCAATCCGAAGGCCGGCTCGGTGGTCGGAATACCGGGCAGGGTGCCGACCGCGTCGCCCGGATCCATCGCCAGGTGGTGACCGGCCATGATCATGCCGCGGGCGACCACCGTGCCGCGGACCTTGGCAACGTACTCGTGCGAATCGAGGTCGACCTCGTCGTGGATCCGGACCGGCGGGATCACCATCCCGAGCTCGCTCGCGATCTGGCGGCGGATCATCGACACGCGCCGCACCAGCGATCCGCCGGTGCGACGGTCGACCAGCGGCACGAGGCCGAATCCGATGCCGAGCTCGAGCGGATCGATCGGGAGCTCCTTGAGCACCTCCTCGCGCGGGGCGGTGGGCTTGTCGGCCTGAGTCGCGGCTGGGAGCGCGGCGGCGGCGGCCGCGGCCGCGAGCTCGTCCGGCATGCCGTTGCGGACCGCCCAGCCGATCGAGGCCATGATCCCGCCGATGAACAGGAACGGCAGCTTTGGCAGCCCCGGGACGAGCGCGAACGCGCACACCACGCAGCCGGCCACCAGTGGCGCCTTCTTCTGGCGGAGGATCTGGTTGGCGAGGTCCGAGCCGAGGTCCTTCTCGGACGCCGAGCGGGTGACGAGGATGCCGGTCGCCACGGAGATCAGCAGCGCGGGGATCTGGGCAGCGAGGCCGTCGCCGATGGTCAGCATCGAGTAGGTGTGCGTGGCGACGCCGAACGAGAGGCCGTGCTGGAGCATGCCGACGACGATCCCGCCGATGAGGTTGATCGTGGTGATGATCACCGCGGCCATCGCGTCGCCCTTGACGAACTTCGACGCACCGTCCATGGCGCCGTAGAAGTCCGCCTCGCGGGCGATCTCAGAGCGGCGGTGACGTGCCTCCTGGTCGGTGACCAGTCCGGCGTTGAGGTCGGCGTCGATCGCCATCTGCTTACCGGGCATGGCGTCGAGGGTGAACCGGGCGGCGACCTCGGCGACGCGTCCGGCGCCGTTGGTCACGACCACGAACTGGATCACGACGAGGATCAGGAAGATCACGAGGCCGATCACGACGTCGCCGCTGACGACGAACTGGCCGAAGGCGTGGACCACGCTGCCGGCGCTCCCCTTGGTCAGGATCAGGCGCGTCACCGAAACGTTGATCGCGAGGCGGAACATCGTGGTCAGCAGCAGAAGGCTCGGGAACGCCGCGAACTCGAGCGGCTTCTTCAGGTACATCGTCGCGATCACGACCATCAGCGCCATCGAGATGTTCATCGTGATGAACAGGTCGAGCAGCATCGCCGGCAGCGGCACGATCAGCATCGTCACGATCACGACGACGCCGACGGCGGCGACGAGGTCGGTGTGCTTCAGGAGCTTGCGAACCGTGTTCTCGTTCATGCTGAGGCCTTCCTACGCCCCGCCATCCGGTAGACGAACGCGAGCACCTGCGCGACGGCGGCGTAGAGCTCGGCCGGGATCATCTGGCCGATCTCGACCGACTTGTGCAGGGAGCGCGCCAGCGGCGGGTCGGGCACGATCGGAACGTTGTTCTCTTCGGCAATGCGCCGGATCTGTTTGGCCACGAGGTCCTGGCCCTTGGCGACGACGATCGGGGCGGGGTGGTTGCCGTCGTAGCTGAGCACCACCGCGAAGTGAGTCGGGTTCGTGACGACCACGTCGGCCTGGGGGATCGCGGCCATCATCCGGGCGCGCGCCGCCTGGATCTGGCGCCGGCGGATCGCCGAGCGGACCTCGGGGGGTGCCGAGTACTGCTTGGTCTCCTCCTTGACCTCCTGCTTGGTCATCTTCAGCTGCTTGTTGTGGCGGTGCCTCTGGTAGATGGCGTCCCCGATCCCGATCAGCAGGTAGGCGATCGCCGCGCGCTCGGCGATGCTCATGATGTTCGTTTTGATGAGGATCCCGAGCGCGGCGGGCGGCGTGTCGATGCTCGCGCCGAGCTTCGTGAGCTGGGGCGCCAGCGCCATCGCGACGACGGCGCCGACGGCGGCGACCTTCGCGATCGCCTTGGTGCCCTCGGATGCCATCCGCACGCCGAACACATTCTTGAACCCCTTGACCGGGTTGATCTTCTTGAAGTCGGGCTTGATCGCCGTGAGCGTGGGGCGGAAGGAGACCTGGGCGATGTTCACGAGCACGCCGGCCGCGAGGCACAGGCCGGCGATCGGCGCGACCGCGCCGAGGATCGTGTGCAGGAACGCCTGGAACAGCTCGTGTAGGCCGGCGGCGCTGGTGGCGTCCTCCGGACTGGCGATCTGCGCGAAGGTCGAGCGCATCGAGTCGGACACGCCCGAGACGACCGCGGGGCCGACGGCGAGCAGCCCAATCAGTCCGGCGGCGAGCACGACCGCGCCGTTGAGGTCGGTGCTCTTGGCGACCTGGCCCTGCTTGCGCGACTCCTTCTTTTTCTTGGCTGTCGGCTTCTCGGTCTTGTCGTGGTTGGCCATGGCGGTTCTGTCGGGTTAGAGGGCGTGGAGGGCCGTGGCGACCGAGGTGTAGATCTGGTTCTGCATCCAGCCGCCGAGGAACGGCAGCGTCGCGGCGACCACGAGCAGGGAGACGCCGATCTTCAGCGGGAAGGCGACCGAGAACACGTTCATCTGCGGGACCACCCGCGACACCATCCCGAACGCGACGTCGGTGATCAGCAGCGCGAGCACCACGGGGGCCGCGACCTCGAGCGCCGAGGTGAAGATCGAGGCGAACGACATCTCGGCGGCGTTGGTGATCGAAGTGATGTGCGGCGCCTTCGTCAGCGGCACGAGCGTGAACGTGCGCGCGATGCCCCGCACCTCCCAGGCGTCACCGCCGATCGCGATGAACACCATCAAACCCATCATCGCGTACCACTCGGAGAACACGCCGCCGGGGTTGCCGTTGATCGGATCGACGGTGGCGCCGAACGAGAATCCGGAGACGATGTCGGCGAACCCGCCGGCGCTCTGCACCCCCGCCAGCACGGCGCCGACCGCGAACGCGAACAGCATCCCGACGAGCAGGTTGACCACGATCAGTCCCGCGACCTGCATCGGGTCGGTGGGGACATTCTGGCCGTGCATGGCCAACCCAGTCAGCCCGATCGCCAGGGCGGCCGCGACGACGCTCTTGACACGGGCCGGCATCTGCTTGGCGGAGAAGATCGGCGCGATCACGAACAGCGGGGTGATGCGCGCGAGCACCAGAAAGAACGCCGTGACCGACCGGCCGCCGCCCAGAGCCGTGAGGACGTGGTTGAGCGTGAGCTGGTTCATCCGAGCAGTGACGGGATCGACAGGTACAGGTTCTGGGCGTAACTGACCAGCTGGTCGAGCATCCACGGCCCGAGCACGACCAGCAGCACGGCGACGGCGACGATCTTCGGGATGAACGAGAGGCTCTGCTCCTGGATCGACGTGACCGCCTGGAAGATGCTGACGATCAGGCCGACGATCAGCCCGACCAGCAGGATCGGGCCGGCGATCTTAAGCGCGAGCATCATCGCCTGGGTTGCGAGATTGACGACTGTGTCCTGATCCATGTCAGTGGAAGCTCGCGACCAGCGCGTGGGTGACCAGGTCCCAGCCGTCGACCAGGACGAAGAGCAGGATCTTGAATGGCAGGGATATGAAGCTTGGAGGCAACATGATCATTCCCATGCTCATCAGCGTCGAGGAGACGATCAGGTCGATCAGCAGGAACGGCAGGAAGATGAGGAACCCGATCTCGAACGCCGTCTTCAGCTCGCTCATGATGAACGCGGGGATCAGTACGTAGGTCGGGACCTGGGCGCGCGTCTGCGGGGTGCTGATGTGCGCGAGGTTCACGAACAGCGTCAGGTCCTGCGTGCTCGTCTGCTTGAACATGAACTGGCGCAGCGGTTGCTCGCCGCGCGAGATCGCCTGGGTTGTCGTGATCGCGTGCTTGGAGTAGGGGTCCCAGGCGTCCGTCTTGATCGCGCTGATCGTCGGCATCATCACGAACAGGGTCAGGAACAACGCGATCCCGATCAGCACCTGGTTGGGGGGCGTGTTCTGGGTCCCAAGTGCGCTGCGGACGAAGCTGAGGACGATCAGGATTCGCGTGAACCCGGTGACCGTGAACAGGATCGCGGGCAGGATCGAGATCCCCCCCATCAGGAGCAGGATCTGGAGCGCGTTGCTCGAGTCGATCTTCACGAGCGAGCCGTGATCCGCCGCAGGACGTCGAGGACCCGATCGGAGGCCTTCTCGGCCTGATCGAAGCTCTCGGGCTCCTCAGGCGGCACCTCGATCCCGAGGGCAATGGCCTCAGCCTCGGAGTAGCTGCGGATCGGGGTGACGCCGTTCTCGGCGACTCCGACCACCAGCACCTCGCGTCCTGCACGTACGACCGCGACGGAGCGACCGCCACCCAGCGGGAGGCTCGCGACCTGCGAGAGGCCGTGGCCCGATGGGCGGGACTTGCTCCGCTTGGCGTGCTTCATGATCCACGCGATCCCGTAGATCACGGCGATCACTACGAATAGGCCGACGATCGTGCGGATGATGCTCGCGCCGCCACCGCTGCTCGAGGCAGCGTGAGTCACGGCCGAGGTGCCGCTCAGATGCAGTTGCGTGTTCTCGCCCGTTGACTGGGCGAGCGCCTTGGCGCTCTCGACGTGCGCTCCCCCTTTAGAGGAGGTAGCAGCCAGCGCGGGCGTGGCACACGTGAGCATCACGGCGCCGGCAGACGCGGCGCCACGGATAAACGTAAGCGACTTCATCGAGGGAACAGACTCCGAAGGGGAGAGTCCTCCCGGTCATCGGCCGCAACCCCCGGCGTCTTGAGCGCCCGGGTTAAACAAAGCAGGCGGAGGCGCCCCCGATGCGCTCCGCCTACCTGGACATCGCGTTCAAGCGTAGGCTCTAGGCCAGCACCTTGCCGACCGCCTCGAGCAGCTGCGCGGCCTGGAACGGCTTGACGACGAAGTCCTTCGCGCCCTTCCGGATCGACTCGATCACCTTGCTTTCCTGGCCGAGCGCCGAGCACATCAGCACGCGGGCGCCCGGGTCGATCGCGATGATCTCGGCGAGCGCCTGGATTCCGTCCTTCTCGGGCATGGTGATGTCGAGCGTGATCAGCTCCGGCGAGAGCGCCTGGAACTGCTGGACGGCTTCGTTGCCGTTGCCAGCCACACCGACCACCTCGTGGCCGCCGGAAGCGAGGGCGTCGCTCACCACCTTGCGCATGAACGCGGCATCGTCGACTACGAGTACACGGGCCATCAGTTTGCGGCTCCTTCCACTTCAGGTTGCGTCGCTTCGGGGGTTTCCGGGTCCGCGTCAACGGACGCGGCTCGAGGCTCTTCAGGGGTGTCCGTGCCCGCCGACTCGGCGGTCTTGTCCTGTATCGGGCGATCCCGCTCGTGTTCAAGCGATTGGCCCTCGATCTCGACGTCTTCGCGAGGCTCGGGCGGCGCCGAGCGCCCGAGATCGAGCACCCGCAGCCCCTCGGTCTCAAGCTGTTCGATCGACACCGCCCACTCGCCGTCCTCGGTGACGAGCAGCTGGCCGCGGGCGTACCGCATCCCGTTCACGTAGAGATCGACGGGCGCATCGGCGGCCCGATCGAGGTCGACGACCGCCCCGACCGGCAGCGCGAGCGCGGTTCCCAGCGGCATGTGCGCACGTCCGAGCTCGGCCCAGACCCGCAGGCTGATCCCTCCGAGCGCCTCCTCCAGCGCGAGGGTGTGCGGGCCGCCGTCTACGGAGAAGCCGGTGCCGTTCGTGGAAGAGCCGTTCGTCCTGGCATCGCCGGCCAGCTGGGCGCTTTCCTCGTCGAGCGCGCGCACCATGCGAACGACGAACGCCCTGGGCACGAGCTGGATCAGGCGGCACGCCTCGCCTGCGATCAGGAACGTGGTCGAGGTGGCGTGCGGTGCGGTCCCGAAGATGTCGGCGATGGAGCTGGGGTCGTCAAGCACACGGGTGTCCGGGGCGGAGATCTCGATCTCCTGTCCGAGCACCACGCCGATCGCGGCCGCTGCGGCGGCCATCATCTGGTTCGCGGCCTCGGCGATCGCAGACATCTCGAGCTCGGACACCACCGGCTCGAGCGCGCCTTCCTCTGCCTCCCCCGCCGGCGCGCCCATCGCGGTCGCGAGCGAGCGAGCTCCGGCCGGCGTGAGCACGAAGATGTTGGCGCCGGTCACGCCGTCGACGTAGGAGACGCTCGAGGCGATCGAGCCCCGGGTCACGTTCGCGAACGGGGAGGCGCCGTCGGCGAGCACGGTGACGTCGCCCCGCTGGACAGCTCCCGGGGCGAACATCTCGAGCACCTTCGCGATCGCCTCGGCACTCGACGCGCCGAGCCGCATCAGCGCCTCGCGCGGTGTGATGTCCTCCTGGGTCACCCGAACTTCCTCTCGGTTCCGGACACCTGGATCGCCCGCCGCGGGCCGTTGGCGCCCGGCTGGGCCCGCGCGAGCTTGACGTTCTCGGCGAACACCGTGACCCCCTGGGCGGCCTGCGCGCCGAGCCGGACCACGCTGCCCGGACCGAGCGATAGGATCTCGGCGATCGGGAGCTCGGCCGCGGCGACCTCGGCCCGGAGCAGGACCGGTACCGTGGCCATCGCCCGGCCGATCTCGGCGGCGCCGGCCGATTCGACCTCGGTCGCGTGGACCTCCTTGCCCGACAGCCGCTGCGCGACGGGATCGATCGCGAGCCACGGCACCAGCAGCGCCATCGAGGCCGAGTGCTTGTTGATCCGGCTCTCGATCACGACCACGAACGTCGGCTCTGAAACCGCGGCGATCTGGTTGGTGTCGTTGTGGGTATCGATCTCGAGGATCGAAAGGCTGATGCCGGCGAGGTCCTGCCATACGAGCGAGAGCTGATGGACGATCGACGCGAATAGACGATGGGTGAGGACCGTGTCGATCTCGCTGAACCGGCGCTCGCGCGGAGGCTTGTCCGGCGAGCCGCCGAGCAGGCAGTCCAGGCACGTCAGCACGAACGACTGCTCGACCGAGAACAGCATCCTCGTGCCGATCGGCTGAACGTCGAGCGTCACGAACAGCGATCGACTGGGAAGCTGGGACTGCGCCCCCAACCAGGTGGCCTGGGAGGTGTTGATCGCCTCGAGCTCGATCGGCTGACGGAGTTCGCTCGAGAGCCGCGTCGCCGACGTCTGGCAGAACGTGTCGATCGCCCGCGCGATCCGTCGCTGGTGGTCGCTCGTGAACTTGGTCGGGCGCGAGAAGTCCACGGTCCGCAGCCGCTGACCGCGCCGACGCACGACGCTGGCCGGCTGCTCGGGAAGCTGACCCTGCTTGGCCGCTTCGACCAGAGCCGCGACCCTGTCGCGGTCGAGGATTTCGCTCATCGTTGCACTCCTTGGGAAGCCACCGCCCGCCGACGGCGGGCGCCATCGTCAGAGCCGTCGAGCAGTACAGTCGGCTGGCCGCCTGCCTCCTTGACCGAGCCCATCACTCAGCGGCAAGGCCCAGGGGCGTGAGCAGGTCTGTCACGCCGCCGTCGGTCGGCAGCAGGACGAACGAGATCGAGCACGGCTCGTCGGCGACTTCGAGTTCGGAGTCGAGGACCAGCACGAGGTCGGTGTTCTCGGTCTGGGAGAGCGCGAGCGAGGAGACGATCGCGCCGAGCATGTCGGTCTTCAGGTGGGGCGGGCAGGGCCCGAGGCTCAGCCCGGTCATCGACGCGAGCGCGTTCAGGCACGCGGTGCCGAGGATGTTGCCGATCTCGCTGAGCGCCGAATCGCCGATCTCGCTGCCGGGCTCGACGCCCAGCAGTTCGCACAGCGCGCGCGCGCCCTCGGACGAGATCAGCAGCAGCACGATCCCCTCGATGTCGCCCTCGAGCGGGATCACGATGCCCGTGATCGTGTCCTCGGGGCTACCGCACGCCTCGACCGCGTCGGCGAGCGGCAGAGCGAAGACGTGGGGGACGCTCACGTCCACCGCGCGTCCCAACATCTGCGAGAGCGCGGTGGCGGCGTTGCCGGAGGCTATGTTCGCCAGCTCCCGCAAAGCATCAAGCTGCAACTCGGTGTAGCGAGGGGTCACTGATCAAGGCTCCTATATTCGGTGGTTTTCGTGGCTAAGCGGCCAAAGTTGAGAGGACCGGCGAGGCTGTGCGGCCGCCCGGCTCAGAGGTTGCGATGCCGAGCCCCGAGCTGAACCCGGCGGCGAGCACGTCGCAGTCGACGATCAGCGCGATCCGGCCGTCGGCCAGCGCGGCGCCCCCGGACACGGGCTCGCCGTCCGAGACGATCGCCGGAAGCGGCCGGGTGACCAGCTCGCGCTGGCCCACCAGGTCGTCGACGGCGAGTGCCAGGCGGCGGTCCTGGGTGCGGATGATCACGACGAAGTCGTGCTCGCCGGGGATCCCGCCGTGGAGCACGTGCGCCCCGTCGAGCAGCGGGAGCACGCCGTCCTCGAGCACCAGCATCTGTCTGCCGGCGACCGAACGCACCGTCGACTCGGACAGGCGCAGTGTGCGCTCGATCCGGTCGAGCGGGATCGCGAATTGCGCGCCGGAGACGTCGACCTGGAGCGCCGAGACGATCGCGAGCGTCAGCGGGAGGCGGATCTGGGCGAGCGTGCCGACGCCGGGGGTCGACTCGATCACGACCTCGCCGCCGAGGTGGCGGATCGTCTCCCGGACCGCGTCCATCCCGACACCGCGGCCGGAGATGTCGCTGGTCGACTCCGCGGTCGTGACGCCTGAGGTGAAAAGGAGCTCGATAGCGCCGCGCATGTCGATCGCGGCGGCGGCCTCCTCGTCGATCAGCCCGAGCGATAGAGCCTTGCGGGCGACCGCGTGCGGGTCGATCCCGCCGCCGTCGTCGCGCACCTCGATCACGACGCTGCCGCCGGCGTGTCGTGCGGTGATCTCGACCGTGCCCTGGCGAGACTTGCCGGCCGCGAGGCGGTCGTCGGTCCGCTCGAGGCCGTGATCGATGGCGTTGCGGACCAGGTGCACGAGCGGATCGCCGACGGCGTCGACGACGGTGCGGTCGAGCTCGGTCTCACTCCCGACGAGCGAGAGCTTCACTTCCTTGCCGAGCTTCGCCGCCAGGTCCCGGACCAGCCGCGGGAACCGGAGGAAGACAACGTCGACCGGAATCATCCGGACCTGCATCACCATAGCCTGGAGCGCCTGGGAGCTCCGCGTGAGCTCCTGGACGGCCTGCTGCAGTCCTTCTATCTCGAGGTTCGCGGTCAGGGCCTCGACCGTGGTGCGGTGGATCACGAGCTCGCCCATCGAGTGCATCAGCGCGTCGAGCCGCTCGGCGTCGACGCGGACAGTCCGCGTCGCCTTGGTCGGCGCGGGCGCGGTGGCCGCCGGGGTGGCCTCGGGCGACGGTGGCGCGGGCTTGGTCGCCGCCGGGGTGGCCTCGGGCGATGGTGGCGGGGGTTCGGTCGCCGCCGGGGTGGCCTCGGGCGACGGTGGCGCGGGCTTGGTCGCCGCCGGGGTGGCCTCGGGCTGCGCGAGCTCGTCGATGACCACCGAGAAGACTTCGGAGACCGTGCGGACGTTCTCAGCGATCGTCTCGTCCTCGTGATCGCTGGCGATCCAGGCTTCGATCTCTCGGCCCTGGAACTGCTCGACGACATCCAGGGCCGGCGCACTCGCCAGCACCTCGCCGTGATCGGACAGGGCGGTGAGAGCCATGTGAGCGCGGACGGCCGGCATCAGCACGTCCGGGTCGAGCGTGACGCGCACGTGGAGCACCCGCGCGCCGGCTTCCTGTGCGGTCCTCACCACGATGCGGTCTGACGGATCCGGGATGCCGGCCCGAGCCGCATGCTGCTCGGGGGTCCGGGGTCGGACCAGCGATCGCAGGCGCGCGATCAGGGGCGCCGGATCGAGCGTCTCCAGCCCATCGGTCTCGATCGCATCGGTCGTGGCCGACAGCGCGTCGAGGCAGGCGAACACCGTGTCGATGGCCTCGACGGGAAGCCCGGTGGTGCGCTGGCGCAGAAGCTCGAATACGTCCTCCATCTCGTGCGTGAGCTCGGCGATCCGGCTGAAGCCCATCGTGGCACTCATACCCTTGAGGGAGTGCGCGATGCGGAAGATCTCCTCGATCGTGCCGCGGTCCTTGGGGTCCTCCTCGAGTCGGACGATCGCGAGGTTGAGCTGTTCGAGATGCTCGCGCGTCTCCGCAAGGAACATCGGCATGTACTCGGAGGTGTCCATCACGACTTTCGGTAGATGAAGGGGTAAATCGGCGCCAGGCCGATTGACGCGGCATCGGTGATCCGCTCGGTCCCGCCGATCACGAGGACACCACCCGGCCGGAGCGCGCGCGCGAGCCTCGAGTGCAGCCCGTCCCGGATCCGGTCGGCGAAATAGATGACCGTGTTGCGGCACATGATCAGTTCGTAGCTCGACGCCGGCGGGCTGAGCTTGAGCAGGTCGCCGACATCGAACTGGGTCATTGCCCGCAATCCCGGCTTGGCCTGCCAGCCGGCGTCGGTCTGCTCGAACCACTTCTCCATCGCTGGGCGCGGAGCGCTGCGCGCGTCCTCGGCGCTGAACGCGCCGGCCTTGGCCCGGGCCACCATGCGGTGGTCGATGTCGGTGCCGAGGATCCGCACCTGCGCGCCTGGGATCGCCTGGCTGCAGACGGCGGCGAGCGTGTACGCCTCGGCGCCGTACGAGCAGCCCGCGCTCCACGCCCGGAGGCGGCCGCCGGTGGCCAGGTCCTTGAGCAGATCGTGCTCGAGCCGCTCCCACTGCTCGGGGTGGCGCCAGAGCTGCGAGACGTTGATCGTGACCCGATCGAGCAGCTCGTCGAGCAGCTGCTTGTCGCCGCGCAGCCGCTCGAGCGAGTCGGTGAGCTTCGAATATCCGTGGCGCGCGAAGAACGAGCGCAGCCGGCGCTCCATCTGCGGCCGCTTGTACTGCGTGAGGTCGATCCCGCAGATCTTGCGAAGGCCCTCGCAGAACGCGATGTAGTCGTCCGCGGCGGCGAGGTCGCGCTTCGGGCCCTGGGCGGCGGCGTCGTGGCCGCGTTGCCGCCCGACCGGGCTGCGCTGAAAGGCGCGGGTGTCGCGCTCGGTCATGGCCGTGCCTCGGCCGAGATCGCGTCCGCGAGGCGGCCGAGGTCGAGCACCTCGTCGGCCAGCCCGTTCTCGACGATCGCGCGCGGCATCCCGAAGACCGTGCAGGTCTGCTCGGACTCGACGAGGATCCGTCCACCCTGGCGCTGAACCTCGCGGGCGCCGCGGAGCCCGTCGTTGCCCATGCCGGTCAGCACGACGAGCAGCAGCCGCTCGCGGTAGAGGCGCGCGGCGTCCTCGATCAGCAGATCCGCGCGGGGGCGCAGACCACCGATCGCCGGCTCGTCGCTCAGCGCCGTGCGACGGTCGTTCGACAGGCGCAGGTGGCGGCCGCCCGGCGCGATCAGCGCGGTGCTGGGATCGAGCGTCTCGCCCGCGGCGGCTTCGCGAACGGTCAGCGCGCTGCTCGCGTCCAAGCGAGCGGCCAGCGAACCGGTGAAGCCCGCGGGCATGTGCTGGACAATCAGGGTGCCGACGCCCAGGGGCGCGGGAAGCTTCGGCAGGAGGGAGGCCAGCGCGCGGGGCCCGCCCGTGGATGTGGCGATCAGGACCACCTTGGCGCCCTTGACGGCGGCCGCGGGCCGCGTCCACCGCGCTCCGTTCTCGGCAGCAGGCCGGCTCTTGCGGCGCGAGGCGACCGCGAGCTTGACCTTCGCGCCCAAGTTCTCGATGAACGCGTCGAGGCTCTCGTTTGCCGTGGGTTTCGAGACGAGGTCGAAGGCGCCCTCGGCGAGTGCATCGACCGCGCGCGCCCCGTGAGCGGCGGAGAACGCCGACACGACGACCACCGGAATGTTGCGATCAGAGCGTTCGCGCAGCGCGCGCAACACACCGAGCCCGTCCAGGCCCGGCATCGTCAGGTCGAGCGTCATCGCGTCTGGGCGCTCGCGTGCACAGATAGCGAGTGCCTCATCGCCGTTGCGGGCGCTTCCCACCACCTTGACTCCAGCCCGGGTGAGTGATCTGGTCACGATGCTGCGCATCAGCGCGCTGTCGTCGACGACGACGACGCGCGCGGGAGGGGTGATGGCCATGGTCTTTTCTCGGTCTACGCGGGGTTCACGCCGCGAGGGCGAGCTCGGGCTCGGAGAAGATCGCGCTTGCCTTCAGCAGTACGACCAGCCGATCGCCGACCCTGGCGATCGACTCGATCAGCGTCGTGTCCGCGCCCGGCGCGTCCTGCATCTGCTCGTCTTCGACCGTCAGGACCTCCTCGACGCCGTCGACGATCACGCCGGCGGTCTCGGAACCCATCTCGACGATCACGATCTTGCTGTTCTCGGTCAGCTCGGACGCGACGCCCAGTCTGGCCGCGAGGTCAAAGACGGGCACGATCCGGCCGCGGAGGCTGATCACGCCGCGGACCCAATCGGCGCGCGAGGCGACCGAGCGCGGCTCGGCGTAGCGGATGATCTCGTGAACCTGCTGGATCGCGAGCGCGTAGTGCTCAGTTCCAAGCGTGAACACGACAAGCTGGCGGGGGTTTGATCCTTCAGGCATGACTTCTCGCTCCTTGCAGTTTCACCCGAGCCGAAGAGGGCGGCGGGGTTCCCATGAACGGGTCCGGTACTCCGGTACTCCGGTACTCGGGTACTCGTCACCTGGGGGCCCCATCTTTAGCTCAGCTCCGGTCGGTCGGCCTAATGCTCGCCCGGCTCGCCGGACTCGGCCGCAGGCGTGTCGACGCCGGCGGGCGACTGCCCGAGCACCTCGGTCACGCGCAGCCCGAACTGCTCGTCGATCACGACCACTTCCCCGCGCGCGATCGCGGTGCCGTTGACCAGCAGATCGACGGGCTCCCCGGCCATTCGGTTCAGCGTGATGATCGAGCCCTGGCGGAGCTCGAGCGTCTCGCCGACGGTCATCCGCGTGCGGCCCATCTCGACGGTGAGGTCGACTGGGACGGCGCTGAGGCGCCGCAGGTCGCCGACCGCGTTCAGGCTCGGCGCCTGGTCGCCGCCACCCGCTGCAAACTGCTCGAGTTCGAGTTTCTCGCTCATCGCAGGCTCCTCACTGAACCGCCACGTCGGTGAAGAACACCTGGTCGACCTTGACGTCGGTCTCGGTCTTGATGTCGGTCAGGATCTGCTTCTGGAGCGCGGTCCGTCCCGAGTCGTCGATCAAGGCAGTCGAGTTCTGGTTCGTGACCTCGTTCGTGATGATCGAGCGGATCACGGCCTCCTCGGGAAGCGTGCCGACGACGGCCCCGGCGGCGGGGGCGCCGGCCGCAGCGGTGGCGCCGTCGCTCTGGCCGAGCGCGAGCTCGAGCGCGACGGTCAGCGTGGCGTAGTGCCCGTCCTCGAGATTCAGCGTGAACTGATGAGGGAGGATGTAGATTTCTCCCGCGAGCTTCGGCTTGACGACCTTGGGGGCCATCAGCTTGGCCTTGGCGATGTAACCGCCGCCTAGCAGCAGTATCGGGAGGATGATCAGGATCTTCTTTTTCATGGCTCGGTTCAGGGTTCGGGGGTCAGGATGGGGGGACCGGGTTGAGGCGCATCAGCACGATCTCGACGCGCCGGTTCCGGGAGCGGCCGGCGGCCGTTGCATTGCTGGCGATCGGGTGAAGGTCGGCGTAACCGACCGCCCCGAGCCGGTAGGCGCTGACGCCCCGGCTGATCAGGAAGCGCACGACGTTCGTGGCCCTCGTGGTCGACAGCTCCCAGTTGCTCGGGAACTGAGCGTTCGAGATCGGCTGATTGTCCGTGTGTCCTTCCACGGTGATCGGATGACTCACGTCAAGGTTGAGCAACCCGGCGACCTGCTCGAGCAGCCCGTCGGCCCCTGGCTGGAGCGTGGCCGAACCGGATTCGAACAGGAGGTTGTCGGTGAGCACCGTGACGACGAGGCCGCGGCGCTCGATCAAGGTCTGGACCTTGGCCCCGAAGCCGTGCTCCTTGGCGTAGGCGTCCATCTCCTGCTTGAGCTTCTCGAACGTGTTCTGCTCGGAAACCGACGCGGCCATGCTGTTGAGCGCCGCCTGCAGCTGAGCCGTCGACAGCGGCTTGGCGGCCTGGGTTTTGGCCGAGCTGGTGCTGCTGCTGGACCTCGCGGTCGGGGTCGGCACGAGCGGAACGATCGAGGGCACCTCGGCGGTGGCCGGGGTGTTGGCGCTGGTCGACTCCGAGCCGGACTGGAGGATCGCCCGCCCGCCCGGTAGGACCGAGCCCGAGAACGCCGCCTTCAGCGACTGCTGTAGGACCTGGTACTTGGAGATGTTGACCGAGGAGATCGAGAACAGCACCATGAACAGCGCGAACAGCAGCGTGAGCATGTCCGCATAGGTCAGGAGCCAGCGCTCCTCGTTCTCCTGCTCGGCCGCTCCTCCACGGCGCCCGCGCTTGCCGTGAGCGGCCATCGTTACGCCGCTTCGGCTTCGCGCTCGGGCATCGGCGTCACGTTGTCGCCGTCACCGTCACCGCGCTCGGCCGGGGGCACGTACGAGGTCAGCTTGTCGGCGACCACGCGTGGGTTGTCGCCGGCCTGCACAGAGAGGATGCCCTCCACGGTCAGCGTCCGCAGCTCGACCTCGGAGGCCGACATCGCCTTCAGGCGGTTGGCGACCGGAAGGTAGAGGACGTTGGCCGAGCCGACGCCCATCAGCGTCGCGATGAAGGCCGCGGAGATCGAGGGGCCGAGCGTGGCCGGAGCGGACAGGTTCTGGAGCACGTGCACCAGGCCCATCACCGTGCCGATGATGCCGATCGTCGGGGCGAAGCCGCCGGCCTTCTCAAACGGCTGGACGCCGGAGTGGTGACGAGCGGCCATACCGTCGATCTCGGCGTCGAGAATGTCGCGTACCAGTTCGGGATCGGTGCCGTCGACGACGAGCTGCAGGCCCTTCTTGGTGAAGGCGTCGTCGATCTCGGCGATCTGCGCGTCGAGCGCCAGCAGCCCCTCGCGCCGCGCCTGCTCGGCGAGCGAGACGAGGAGGTTCACGCGCCCCTGGATGTCGGGCGGCTCGGCGCTCATCACGAGCTTGTAGGCCGGGAGGATCTTCTTCATCCCGTCCATGCCGCAGCTCGCCATCGTCGCACCGCCGGTTCCCGCGATGATGATCAGCAGCGCCGGGATGTTCATGAACGCCGCGGGACTGGTCCCGTCCATCATCGCGCTCATGAGGATCCCGACGACCGCGATCGCGATTCCAATGCCGGTAGCGGCCTTCATGGCCCTGTGATCGGCCGGGCTATGGAAACCTTCACCTGGCTCGACACGGGTCCATTGCGGGCGGGGCCGGGCAGGGGGGAACGCTCACGCGTGCGTGACGTACGACGGGTTGTCATCGCGCTCAGATGAGCTCGGAATGATCGAACGCGGGCGCCGGCCGCAGCTGCGACACGGTGCCGATGGTCGTGTCGCGCTGCTCCTGACGGCGCTTCATGGCATCGGCCAGGATCTCGACGCGGTAGTTCCGCACCGCCTGGCAGACGCGCTGGGGCGTCTCGGCGACGACGATCTTGGCGCCGGTGGTGAGCGTGACCACGGTGTCGGGGTGACCCTCGACGGTGACGATCAAATCGGGGTTCAGATGGAAGCGCTCGAGCTTGTGCCCAAGACGGTGCAGGGTGATCATTGTCAGTTCCTCGGTCTCTCAGAAGTTGGCCCGCTTCGCGGTAGCGCTCACGCGATCACGGCACTGTCGATGTTGGTGAACACGTGCTGATGCATGTGCTCGGATCCCACCGCCGTGATGACGGTGTTGTTCGTCACCGACACCACATACGCGGTGCCGTCGACGAGGACCACGGAGTCGCGCGAGCCCTTTCCCGCTGCCCGCTGAACTCCGTCGGTGAGCCGCCCTAGGGTCGGCTGGTCAACTGTGATCCCGCGCTGCTGGAGGCGGTCGAGCGCGTGCCGTGAGAACTTTGGCGCGCTCGTCTGCTTCGCCAGCAGCTCCGCGAACGAGGGGCCTGCCGCCTCCTGCGCACCCGCAGTTCCCGCCGCCGGCGTCGCGGCCGGCTGGAGCGGGGCGATGGGCCCCGGCGCGACCAGCGCGGGATTGGGAAGGATGGAGCTCACGAGACCTCGGTGACGCTCGTGGGACTGATCCCGGGCATTCCGTTGATCGTCAGAGTCGGTCCCGAAGAGGTGATGTCGACGCTCTGCACGGCGCCGGTGTCCGTTGCGCCGGTGGTCGGGTCGGTGTAGTTGACGTTGTGACCGAGCAGTGCGACTGCCGATGCAGTGCTCTGCCCGGAGGCGAGCGTGGCGGTCGACTCGGCGGTGTTCGTCTCCTGCTCGACCGAGGTGAACTGCGCGAGCTCCTGCACGAACTGCATCGGGTCGCTCGAGCTCGCGTTCATCGGGTTCTGGTTCTGGAGTTCGGCCATCAGCATCTGCAGGAACTGGTTCTGCGAAATCGGCATGGTGCTCGAGTTCGAGTTCGTGGCGCTCGTGCCGGTGGTGGGGGTCGTCGCGGTTGTGCCGGCGGTGCTGCCGGTGGCGGGGATGCTGGTCGTGGGGAGGCTCATCGTCGTGGTCCTTGTCTCGTCGCGTAAGTTCAGGTTCAGGCGAGCACGTTTACGAGGGTGCTGCCCGACAGCGCCGCGATCGTCGACTCCACCGCGCCGGCGTCGCCTGCCGCGGTGTCGGCGTCGTCGCCGTTCGAGGTGTAAGTCGCTGCGGAGTTCTGGCCCGGGTCCTGCGTCTCGGCACGGCCGTCGCCGCGAGCCTCGATGTCGAGGCTGAGAAGGTTCACGCCAGCGGATTGGAACGCCCGGCGCAGGTCGTCGCCGCCCTGAGAGAGCGTGTCCGCGGTGGCGGCGTGGTCGGTCAGCACCCGCGCGGTCACCCCTTCGTCGGTGTGCTGAAGCTGGATCCGGATCGTGCCGAGCGAAGGCGGCGAGAGCTCGATCCGGGCCGTGGTGGCGCCCGTGCGAGCGCCCACCTCGACGGCCGTGCGGACCGTCTCGATCGCGTGCTCGAGCGAGACGCCGTACCGGGTGGGGAGGGCGTCGGCCTGCGCGGCCTGCCCGGCCGACGCGGCCGACGGGGCGGTCGGCGCGGCCTGGGCGATCGCGGCGCTCTCGGGGCTCGGGGCGGGCTGCGCGGCGGTCGGCGTCGCCGCGGCATCCGTCGAGGTCGAGGTCGACGTCGAGGTCCCGTGGCTCGGCGCCTGCGGCGCCTGCGCCCGAGCGGGCTGCTGGCCGGGGGTGTCGCCCTGGGGGGTGTTCGCGCTCGAGGGCTGCTGTGAGGCGGTGGCGGCGCCGGCGGTGGTGAGCGTGACCGTTGGGGCGCTCGAGCCGGGCTGCGGCTGCTGCCGGCCGGCGGGGGCGGGCTTGGCTGCCGGCGGCTGCTGGGTCGCTTGAGCGGCCTCGCTCGCCGGCGTCGCGGTCGTCGCCGCGCTCTGCACGGTCGTGGCGGAAGGCTGCGGTTGGGCGGCGGTCTGAGGCGCCGGCGTGCTGGCCGCCCCGCCCGGCGCGGGCTGCGCCTGAGCGGCGGGATGGGCGGACGGCGCCGGCGCGGGGCGGGCCTGAGCGACGGGATCGGCGGACGGCGCCGGCGGGGGGGTGGCCGGCGCGGGCTTGGGGCCGGCGGTCGTTGCGGTCGTCGCGGTGTCGGTCGCCGTCGTCGCGGCACCGGTCGTCGTCGGGGTTGCCGGCGTGGCGGTCGGCGTGCCGGTCACGGCGGTCGCGGCCGTGCTGGCAGCCGGGGCCGGCGTGGCCGGGTTCGCGGTCGCGGTTACGCCCGCGATCGCGGGCGACACCGTCGCCGCCGCGCTCGTCAGCTGGTCGGCGGACGACGCCGTGTCCGAGGAAGCGGTCTGGGTGGCGGGATTGGCGGCCGGCTGCGGCGGGGCTGCGCTCACGACGTGCGCGGTGGCGGCGGCAGCGGCGACGACGCTCGTCGTGCCGGCCGTCTGCATCCCGGCGTCGCCGGCCGTCTGCATCGCGGCGTCGCCGGCCGTCCGCGTTGCGGCATCGCGGGCGGTGGCGATTGCAGCGCGCGCGCCTTGGTGCTTGCCGGCGCCCTTGCCAGGGCCGGTGTGAGCGCCGGATCCTCCGGAGCTCTTCTGCTGGCCTTCCGCAACTGCGGTCCGGGCCACGTGCTTGTCGAGGACGCTCGTGAAGGGCGTCCCCGTTGTTGGATTGGGGGGGCCCACTCCCTGCGTCTGCGAGTCGTTGCTCGCGCGCGGCAATGCCGCGCTGATCGCCGGCGTCATGCCATCCTCCTCCTGAATCCGTTGATCGCGATCTCGTCGAGGATCAGGCCCTCGCGCCGAGCCGTTTCACGCTCGTGATCGGCCCGGCGGCGCTCCTTCAGCCGCTCGAGCGCCTGGCGCTCACGTGCCGCCTCGGTCAGTGCTGCGCGCTGCTCGGTAAGCTCGAGCTCGTGCCGGTGAAGATCCTGCCGGGTGGCCTGATGGGCCCGCTCGGTGCGCTCGAGGTAAGCCTGGCGCGCGAGCATGTCCTTGGCGCTGCTCACGATGCGCGTGGCGTCGACCTGCGCGGCGAGGGCGTTCGCGAGGCGGGCCGCCGAGGCCTTCACCTCGTCCTCGCAGCGGCGATGGCGAAGCATCGCGCCGGCGAGCTCCTGCTTGGCGGCGTCCTCGCGACGCTCGCGCAAGGCCCGGACCCGCTCGAGGCGGAAGCGGAACGAGGATCCGTTCATGGTCCTGTACTCGACCGGGTCTCGGGAGGATTCAGTGCCACTGGACGCTTGTCCGAGTCAGCTTTTCAGGCTCTGAGCTGCAGGCTCGGAATCGCGGGGGCGCCCGCGGCAACGCCGCCGGCCGGTACCTGTCGAGCAGGCAAGCCCGGGGCGGCTGGGGGACCATCCAGCACCTCGCCGAGGACCGGTATCCGGCGTACGAGCTCGTGGACCAGGGCGAGCAGCTGAGCGTCCGCTTCGTCGGCCAGGCTCGGCTCGTCGACGCGCTGCTTGAGGAACGCGTCGATCGCCGTCCGCAGGCTGATCGCGGCATCGAGGATCGGGTCGGTGCCGGGCTGGTACGCGCCGATCGAGATGAGGTCCTCCTTATCGCGGTACGCCGCGAGCGCGGCGCGGAGCCGGTCGCCGGCTTCTCGCACCTCCGGTGTGACGATCTCGCCGACGAGTCGCGAGACGCTCTGGAGCACGTCGATCGCGGGGTAGTGGCCGGAGTGGGCCAGCGACCGCGTCAGCACCACGTGCCCGTCCAAGATCGAACGCACGGCATCGGCGATCGGCTCATTCATGTCGTCGCCGTCGACGAGCACCGTGTACAGGCCCGTGATCGAACCGGTGGAGCTCGTGCCCGCCCGCTCGAGCAGGCGCGGCAGCAGCGCGAATACCGACGGCGTGTATCCGCGGGTCGCGGGCGGCTCGCCGATCGCGAGGCCGACCTCGCGCTGGGCCATCGCAAAGCGGGTGACCGAGTCCATCATCAGCATCACGTCGCGCCCCCGGTCGCGGAAGTGCTCGGCGATCGCGGTGGCGGTGAACGCCGCCCGGATCCGGACGAGCGCCGGCTGGTCGGAGGTGGCGACCACCACGACCGAATGCGCGAGCGCGTCACCGAGGTCGCGCTCGATGAACTCGCGTACCTCGCGGCCTCGCTCGCCGACGAGCGCGATCACGTTGACCTGGGCGCTCGTGGAACGGGCGATCATCCCCATCAGCGAGGACTTGCCGACGCCCGAGCCGGCGAAGATGCCGAGGCGCTGGCCGCGCCCGCATGGGACGAGCGTGTCGAGCGCGCGCACCCCGAGGCTGACCCGGTCGCAGATTCGCGGCCGCGTGAGCGGATCGGGCGGGGGTCCGGTGGTGGCCCGCCACGACACGCCCTGAGGCGGGTCGAACCCGTCGAGCGGGTTGCCGAGGCCGTCGATCACGCGGCCGAGCAAGGGGTCTCCGACGGCCACCCGGAACGGGCTGCCGGTGGGGTGAACGCTCGTGCCAGGGCCGATCCCGTGGAGCTCGCCGAGCGGCATCAGCAGCGTGCGGCCGCCGCGGAACCCGACGACCTCGGTGGGAACCGGCTCCCGCCCACCCCGCTCGCGACCCTCTCCGACCATGCAGACCTCGCCGATCTCGACCTCCACCCCGGTGGCCTCGATGATCAGCCCGATCAGATCGCTTGACGCGACCCACGCGCCGGGACAGATCAGCGTCCTGGAGTGAATGGGTAGCGCGCTTGACGCCGTTCGGGGGCGCCAGCGTCTCAGTCATCGGACGCCTCGGTGGCGGACGGATCGCGCGCAAGGGCGGTGGCGACGATCTCCCGAGCGCGGGCGAGCTGCGTGTCGATGCCGGCGTCGATGTCGCCGGAGTCGGTCCGCGCGATCACGCCGCCCCGCGCGATGCGCCGGTCGGACTGCACCCCCAGGTGCTCGATCCCCCCGAGCTCCGATTGAAGCTGGTCGACGCAATCGCTGACGAGCTCGAGGTCCCCGGGGTTGACCACGAGGGTCACGCGGCGGCGGTCGCTCAAGTGGCGCAGCGCGTTGCGGCCGACGTCGACGACGCGCTCGGGCTCCATCTCGAGCACGCCGGCGAGGATCTGCTCGGCGAGCCGGAGCGCCATCTCGACCGCGTCCTGCTCGAGCTCGGCGATCACCTGTGCCTTCAGCTGCTCGATCTCCTGCACCGCGGCGGCGATCGCCGCAATCGACGGCCGGGCCTCGTCGCGCGCGGCGGCCAGGCCGGCGGCGCGGCCGTCGGCCTCCCCCGCGGTCCATGCCTGAGCGCGAATGTGCTCGGCCTCGGCGCGCACCGCCGAGAGGACGTCGGCGATGCCGTTGCTCGTCCCGGGCGGCGGCGCGTCGAGCTGACGGAAGGCGTAGCTAGACGACTGCATCTTCCTCACCGCGCGAGAGCACCAGGGCGCCCGCCTCCTCCAGCTTGCGCACGATCGCCACGATCCGTCCCTGGGCCTCCTCGACGACGCGCTTGCGCTGCGGCGGCTGGTAGGCCATCTCCTCGACCAGCATCGTCGCGCCGCGCTCGGACATGTTCGTCAGGATCCGCTCCTTGACGTCGTCGTTGACGCCTCGCAGCGCCAGCGCCAGATCCTTCTGGTCGGCCTCCCGGAGCACGAGCTGGATCGACCGGTCGTCGAGCTTGACGATGTCCTCGAACACGAACAGCAGGCGCCGGACCTCGGCGGCCAGCTCCTCGTCGGCCTCGGTGAGCGCGTCGAGCACGTTGCGCTCGGTCGAGCGGTCAGTGCAGTTGAGGATCTCGGCCAGCGACTTGATCCCGCCCGCGGTGGAGTACTCCTGCTGCACGACGCTGTCGAGCTTCTTGCGCATCACGTTCTCGACCTGCTTGACGACCTCGGGGCTGGTCTCGCCCATCCGCGCTACGCGGATCGCGATCTCAGCCTGCTCGGTGGCGGGAAGGCCCGCGAGGACCTGCGAGGCCAGCGTCGTGTGCAGGTTGGCCACGACAAGCGCCACCGTCTGGGACGACTCGTTGCGCAGGAACGTCACCAGCTGCTCGGCCGGGGTGCGGCGCAGGAACTCGAACGGCCGCATCTCGATCACGCTCGAGAGCCGCCCGACGATCTCGAGCGCGCGCTCGGGCCCGAGTGCCCGCTCGAGCACCTCGCGCGCGTAGTCGACGCCTCCGGACAGCAGCGAGTCGTATGCCTCGACGGTGGCCGCGAGCTCCTCGAGCACGGTGGCCTGCGTCAGCGCGTCGACGCGCTGGAGCTTGGCCATCTCCAGCGACAAGGTCTCGATCTCGTCGTCGCGCAGGTGCTTGAACACCTCGGCGGCGCGGTCCGGGCCGAGCGAGACGAGCAGCACGGCGGCCTTCTTGCGCCCCTTGATGTCGAGCCTGCGCTTCGCCGCCGGCGGCGGGTGCCGGGGCGTTTTCGGATGCTATTTCGAGTTCGGTGCCCATCGGAGCCCGCGCCTAGTCCTCGCTCATCCAGGCCCGGACCTGCTGGGCGACGCGATCGGGGTCGCGCTCGACCAGCTCCTCGACCTGGCGCCTTGGAACGTTGACCGGGGACCGCAGTCGCTTGACGTCCGACTGCGGGTCCTCGCCCGCCCCGAGCGCGGCGAGCGGACGCGGGGTCTCGAGCTCGCGCAGCCACGTGGGCTGGCCCGTGAACGTCTCCTTCTCGCGCCGGCGGATGCTGCGGCGCATGAAGAATAGGAACAGCAGCGCGCCGATCCCGATCACCGCGTACTTGGCGTAGCCGATCATCTTCGTCGTCGAGGCCGGGGCGGGAGTGGCGGCGGGCTTGGCGAACGCGATCTGCGAGACCGACATCAGGTCGCCGCGCTTGGCGTTCAGGCCGACGGCGCCGGCCACCGCGGCCTTGATTGCGGGGATCGAGGCGGCCGGCACCGACTTGTCGACCAGCACGGAGACGGTCTGGTTCTGGACCGCACCCGGCGCGATCACCGCATGCGTGACGGTCTTGTCGACGCCGTAGCTCGTGTTCGCGGTCTTGTTCGCGTAGTTGGAGTTACTGCTGCCGGTGGTCGCCGCGTAGGCGGGGATCGTGCCCGTGATGCCGGAGGCGGTCGGGCTGCCGCCCGTGAGCGTCTCGGTCGCCGTCTGCTGGGTCAGCGGCACGCCCTTCTTGCCGTACGTGAGCGTGTCCGAGGTCGCCTGGTTGGCGTTCACGTTGGCGTTGACGACGACCTGGGCCTTGCCCGCGCCGAGCGTCTGCGTGAGCAGGGCGGTGGCCGCCGCGGCCGTGGTCGCGTCGTACTGCTGGTTGGCGGCCTGCTGCGAGGTGGCGCCGCCGCCGGCGGCGTCCGCGCCCGAGGCGGGCCACAACAGCGCGCCGGTCGAATCGGTGATCGTGACCTTCTGGTCGGACAGGCCCTGGACGCTCGAGGCGACGAGCTCGGCGATGCCCTTGACCGCGTTCGAATCGAGGTTGCCCGAGTCCGACAGCAGCACCGAGGCGCTCGAGGTCTCGCTGGTGTCGCCGAACAGCTGGTCCTGCTGGTTGGGCAGGACGAGGTTCACGGTGGCGGAGTCGATGCCCTGGATCTGTTCGATCGTCTGGTCGAGCTGGCCCTCGAGCGCGCGCTGGTAGGTGACCTGCTGCTGGAAGTCCGAGGCGCCGAGCTGGGAGCTGTTGAGCAGCTCGAAGCCGGGCTGCTGGCTGCCGACCCCGAGCAGGCCCCCCGACGCCAGCGCGATCCGCGCCTCGCTCGTCTGGCTCGACTCGACCGAGAGTGCGGTGCCGCCGTTCTGGATCTGGTAGCCGATCCCCTTGGCCGACAGGGTGGAGGTGATCTTGCCGGTCTGCGCCGGGTCGAGGCCGGTCAGCAGTGTCGAGTAGCTCGGCGCGGACGCGAAGTGCATGATCACGACCAGGAACAGGACGGCGGCGGCGGCCGAGCCGCCGACCATCGCCCAGCCCTTCGGGCTCAGCTTCGAGATGAATTGACGGATGTCCATTTACGAGCTTCTACATCTGGGTCTGAAAGACCGTGTTGACGGCATCGGTGAGCTTGGTGCGGATCTGCGAGGCGAGATCCATCGCCAGCGAGGCGTTCTCGACCGAGGTGATCGCCTGCGTCGGGTCGGTGAGCTGCCCGGTGGCGAGCTGCTGCGACGCGGTCGTGGCGCTGGCCTGCGACTGCTCGAGCGAGTTGATCGCCCCCGTAAGGGCGCTCCCGAAGCTGCCGTCCGCCCCGCCGGTGGCGTTCGTGGCGGCCGCCGGGTCCTGGCCGACCGAGCCGACCCCGCTCACGCTCCATTCGCTCGGGCCGAGCGGCCCGACGGCTCCTGAGATCGCCGGAATCATTTCAGGAGATCCAGGGTCTTCTCGTACATTTCTTTGGCGGTCGTCATCGCGGTCACATCCGACTCGTACGACCGAGACTCGTCGATCATGTCGACCATCTCGTTCACCGGGTTGACGTTCGGCATCTTCACGTAGCCCTGGGCGTTGGCCGCGGGGTTACCGGGGTCGTAGGTCGACTGGTCGGGCGTCGGATCGTTGACGATCCCCGCGACCTGAACGCCGCCGGGCGTGGCGCTGCCACCGATCGACGAGCCGCCGGCCCCGCTCATCGCGCCCGACAGGGCCGCGCTGAAGGCGCCGCCGCCGACCTGCTGCAGGACCACGTCCTGCTCTTGGTACGGCTGCCCGTTCGCGCCCTGGGTGGTGTCGGCGTTGGCCAGGTTCTCGGACGTCACGTCCATGCGTACGCGCTCGGCGGTGAGGCCGCTCGCGGCGATGCTGATCGCGTCGAAGAAGCTCATCAGCTCTGACCCATGCCCATCGCGCTCTCGAGGATCGACTCGCGCTGAGCCGCCACCTGGGTGAGCGTCTCGTACAGCAGGCCGTTCTGCGACAGTGCGGCCTCCTGCTGCTCGGGGCTGATGCCGTTGCCGTCGGCGCCGACGGACTGCGCCGTGCTGTAAGGCTGGTATGTGACCGAGCCGAGCGGCTGCCCGGACTGGATCGCGGATGCGAGCGTCGACTGGAAGTTGACGTCCTCGGGCTGGTAGCCCGGCGTGTCGACGTTCGCGATGTTGTTCGTCAGCAGCGTCTGGCGGAGCATCGAGCCGCTCATCGCTGACTCGAGGGCCTGCTGAGTAGTGTCAAGGAGAGACATGAAAGGTCCTGTGAAGGTCCGCCCTCCTTGGGCTAGGTTTCGACCCGATCCATCGGGTCTCCCTCTGAATCGGCGTGTGCGCCGGATCCTTTAGCGGCCTCGGCGCGTGTTCGAGTCGTCCTCTGACGAATCGCGCCGGGCCGGGCCACGAGGACCTGACCCGGAGCCTGGAATGCTTGAGGCGACCGGAATTGGCGATCGGCGGGCCTAAGCGGCCTGCGCGGCGCCGGCGGCGGGAACTGGGTTCCAGCCGGCGATCTGGATGCTCGGATCCCCGGTGAGCGGGATGTCGAGCGGGGCCCCCGGGCCGTTCATCACGCGCACGACCGGGCGGTCGAGCGCGTAGTCGGACACGCTCACCACGACGGCGGAGCGGCCGTCGGTGAGCTCGACCTCGACGCCGGGCGGGAACGGTGCCACCAGGCGCGAGAACTCGTCGATGATGGTCGGATCGAACTGCGTCCCGGCGCCGGCCAGCACGGTCTGCACGCCTACGTGCGCAGGCTTCGCAGGCGCGTGCGGGCGCTCCGAGGTGATCGCGTCGTAGACGTCCGCGACGGCCGCGATTCGGGCCATCTGGTGGACCTCGTCGCCGACCTTGCCCTCGGGATAGCCGCTGCCGTCCCAGCGCTCGTGGTGGCGCAGCACGCAGGCCTGAACCAGGGGGCACCAGGCGCCGGTCTCGCGCACGAGCTTGACGCCGGCCTTCGGGTGGGTCTTGATGATCTCCCACTCCTCATCGGACAGCCTGCCCGGCTTGTTCAGGATCGTCTCGGGGAGCGCGATCTTGCCGATGTCGGACAGCATCAGGCCCATCCCCAGCCGGAACAGCCTCTCCTCGTGACGGTTGTCCTGGCGCTCGCGCTTGTAGTCCAGCCAGCCGTGCTCGATGATCAGGCGCCGACCGACGAGGAGCCCGAGCGCGGTCACGTCGATCGCGTGCTGAAGCGGGTACGCCTGGGCGCCGCACAGATCGGCGAGCACGACCAGCTTGCCGTCGCACTCCTCGACCTCCTCTAGGATCTGGTCGACGACATCTGAGAGCCCATCGGTCGCCTCCTCGTCGAGCCCCCGGCCCGCCGCGACCGCCTGCTTGGCCTCTTCGTGGACACTCGCGAGCGCGCGTGTGGCCTGCCCGCGCGTCTGGGCGCTGATCACCGGGTGAGGATCGATGCCGTGGCTGTACCGGTCCTCGACGTAGACACCCTTGATGCCCGCCTTGTTCAGGTGCGCGATGAAGCGGGCGGTCAGCTTCACGCCGGCGCGGAGTAGCGGCGCCGCGTCGCGACCGGTGAGGATGTCACGCGCGAGCGTGGTGTCCTCATGGAGGTCGGAAGTGGCTACAAGCCTCATGGCCGGACAGATCGGCACCGGTCCCCGAACCTTTAATCCAATTGCGTAATTCGGGACGGGGGTTAGGCCGTCGCCTGGACGTGGACGTGCTGCTCGCGCGGCGGCGAATACCCGCGAGCCGTCCGGCTCACCCGCTCGACGTTGGCGAACTCGAGCAGCAGCGCTTCGCGAAGGCGCAGGATCTCGGTCTCGACGCGCTTGTTCATCAGCGCGGCGCGCTGGAGCGCGGGCCGCGCGCCGGTCGGGGGCATCTCGGGGAGTCTCGCGATGAGAGCGGCCCGCTCCGCGTGGAGAGTTGCCACCTCGTCGAAGCGGCCCTCGCCGACGAGCTCGAGCTCGCGCTCGATGCTGCGGGCGAGCGTCTCGTAAGGCGCCGCCTCGGAGCCGGTCATGACTTCGCGATCGTCGCGAACGCCTGGCGCAGATCGCCGAGCAGCGCGCTCACGTGCTCGAGCACGGCCGGGTTGCGCTCGAAGCGCGCCTGGCGGAGCCGGCGCAGGCAGAAGACGTAGATCGACTCCAGGTTCTGCGAGATCTCGCCCTGGTCGAAGTCGAGCACGTCGCGCAGGTGCTGGAGGATGTCCTCCGCCCGAATCAGCTTGCGGTTCGTGAGCTCGATCTGCCCCGCTCCCATCGCCACCCCCGCCTGATACAGGTACCTGCGCGCCCCGTCGTACAGCATCACGATGAGCAGCTCGGGGGACGCGCTCATCACGGCGCTCTGGCGATAGGTGTTGGGCGTGGCGACAGATGGGGACATTACGGCCGGCTCTCCTAGAGGGTGAATTGCGATACCAGTCTCTGAAGATGCTCGGCAGTCTCCGCGAGCTCTTGAGCCGATCCGGCGATCTGTTGCGTCGAGGCGCTCGTCTGACCCATGTGCCTGCTCGGCCCAGAGTCCAGAATTCGGGCGACACGTGCCCCCGGCGTCGGCCGGGTCACGGCCGGGTCACGGCCGGGTCACGGCCGGGTCACGGCCGGAGCACCAGATCAGCCGCCCACCAGAGAGTTGAGCTGGCTGGTCAGCCAGCTGCTGGTCGACTGGCTCTGCGACAACGCCGCCTCCATGTCCGCGAACTGCGTCACGAGCGCTTGCTGCTTCTCGCTGTTCGCCGCGTTCATGTTGTCGATCTGGTTGGCGATGTAGCTGCTCTGGGAGTCGTCTCCCTGCATCCGCGTGCTGATGTCGCCGCCGGGCGCCGCCTCGTTGTTGACAGTGTTCGAGAACTGGATCGACCAGCTCTGGAGCATCGCCTGCACGCCGCTGGAATTGCTCTGGAGCGCGCTGGTCAGGGTGCTGGTGTCGAGCGTCAGGTCTCCGTTCAAGGCACTCTGCGACACCGTGCCGGTGCTGGCGCCGGTGCTCACGCCGATGTCGAGCATGCTCGTCATGTTGCTGCTGCTGAGACCGCTGAGGGTGGTGTCCATCTGCTCGCGCATCGTCGAGAGCAGCTGGGTGAGGTCGGAATCGCCGTACAGCGTGCCCACCGTCGGGTCTGTGCTCGACGGCGTCGTCGTCAGCTGGGTCTGGATCGTCGAGATGGCCGAGTTGTAGTCGGTGATGAACTGCTGGACCGCGGTCTGCACGCCGCTGGCGTTGACCGTCGGCGATCCGACGTTGACGGTGACAGGGGCCGAGCCGGTCAGGCCGTTCAGGCTGAGGGAGACGCCGGGGATCGTCTGCTGCGCCCCCTGGCCCTCGGTCGGCGTCGAGGCGTCGCCGAGCGAGGCGCCGCTGATCGTGTTCGAGGACGAGTAGTAGCTGTTGCCGTTGAGCGTGTACTCGGCGTCGGTTCCCGCCACCCCGGTGCCGATCTGGCTCAGTGCCCCGGCGGTGTCCGAGACCCCGATGTAGCCGCTCGTGGGCGGTGCGCCGGTCTGGCGGTCCGAGAAGACGATCATGGCCGGGCCGCTGCTGTTCGCCTCCTGGGTCACGGTGGCCCACACGTCGAGGTTCGAGTTCGAGTTGATGGCGCTGACCAGGTCGTCGGCCGAGGCGCTGGCGCCCAGCGGGATCGGCGTACCGTCGATCGTGACGGTGTCGGCCGAGCTCTGGCTGGTGAACGAGAAGGAGCGCTGAGAGGCGCTCGCCAGCGCCTGAACCGAGACCTGGTAGGAGCCCACGACGGCGCCGGCGCTGCCGGTGGCAGAGGCGCCGACCAACGTGGAGTTGGTCGAGCTGACCGTCTGCGCGGGCGTGAACAGCGACGGGTCCCCGAGCGCCTGCGCGTCGCTGGCGACGGTCTGCAGCGCGGTCTGGATGGCCGTGAGCTGCGTGTTCATCGCCGTCAGCCCGGTCTGCTGGTTGGTGAGGTCGGTCACCTGCTGCTGGTCGGCGGCCATCAACGCGGTGACGATCGCGTTGGTGTCCAGGCCCGAGGCGAGCCCCGTGACCTGCATCGCGGTGCCGCCGCCGAGCGAGGTCAGGCTGTCGCCGGTGGCGTACTGGCTCGAACTCGTGGGCGAGCTGCTGGTGCTGGTGCTGATCGGTGAAGTCGTCATTGCTGATCCTCTAGTCGGCCGAACGCCGGTTGGGCTTTACCCGATCACTCGGGCTTGGACGGGAGCGGCTGCCCGGAGGCGACGTCGAGCGCCGTGCTGGCGGGAACCGTGAACAGCAGGTTCCCGTGCACGTCGTGGACCTCGACGCTCAGCTTGCCGGTGGCCTCATTTATCTTGAAGCGCAGCTCCGCCCCGCTGTCCTTCAGGCTGTGGTAGGCCTGGTTGGCGACCCCCATCGCGTCCTGTACCTCCGGCGGAGGGCTCGCCGGGAACGTGTCGACCGTGACCGCGTCGCCGGTCGGCGCGGCCTGGGCGGGCGCGGCGGCCGAAGACCTAGCCGTTTGCGTGGGCACGGGAGCGGGCGTCCGGCCCACCGAACCGATATCAAAGCTCATTGCATTCCTCCTTGGATGCGGCGGTTCCTACCTTGGAAGACGGGATCCGTTCCCGTCAGGTGGGTAATCGAGCGCATCCGGAAGAACTTGAGTGCCTTCTGATCCAGACTCCGTGCGGCGGCCGCCTCGGGCTAGCTCACCCTCACCGGCTCGGTTGCCTCCCCTGCCGAGCAGCGGGCGGCGATCTCCCGGGCGGGCGCGCTGGATGGATCGTGTCGGAGCGCTTCGGCGGCGAACACCGCGGCGTCCTCCACCTCTCCGTGCGCCGACGCGACGCGCGCCAGACCCAGGAGCGCGCGGGCGTCGGGACCGGACTCGCAGACTGCCATCCATTCCTGCGCCGCCGAGGCGAGGAAGCCATATGTGAGGTACATCGAGGCGAGCAGCTCGTGCCGCTCGCGGGGGGGCAGGGCCGAGTGCTGTAGTAGCACGGTCAGCTTCTCGAACGCCTCGAAGTCGTGGGCGCGCAGGAGCGTCTCCAGGATCACGCTCAGCAGGGGCGTGGCGGCGACCGGCAGGCGGCGAGTCTCCTCGACGCCGCCGGCGAGGTCGAGCCAGGCGGCGAACACCGCGAGCTGGGTCGGCGGAACGCCGGCCCGAGCGGCGCGGGCGGTTGCGGACTTCGCACCGTCGAGATCGCAGGCTGCGATGCGGCCCCACAGCTCGATGCGGCAGGCCAGGGCGGCGAACGCGTCGTCCTCGGGGACGATCGAGGCCTCCTCGGAGGCCTCGACGTAGCGGCCCTGATTCAGCAACGTCTCGGCGAGCTGGAGCCGGACCTGCGCGCTGCCCGGACGCGCGCGTAGAACCGCGCGGTACTCGGTTTCTGCGGCGGCCATGTCGCCGTGACGGTAGAGCGCGCTGGCCAGCAGAAACCGGGCGGTCGGGGTGAGATCGGGGAGCCGGGCCTCGACCTCTGCGATGACCGCGTCGGCAGCCACGCCCACGCGCAGCAGGACCGTCGCATACGGGGCGACGACGCCCATGAAGTCGGGACGCTCGGCGATGCACCAATCGAGCAACTCGCGGGCGCGGTCGAGGTCCCCGCGGCTCATGTAGAGCTCGGCCAGCGCGAGCCGGGGCCGGTGGGTGCCGGCGCCGACGGCGGCGCCGTAGCGAGAGGGGGCGTCGCCCATCTCGATGCAGCGCTCCCAGTAGACGATCGCGTCGTCCTCCTTACCGAGGGCCAGGGCGGCGAGCGCCTGGGCGAAGACCAGGTCGGTGAACCCCGGGAAGCGCTTGAGGCCGTCGGCTGCCTTGGCGATCGCATCCTCGGCGCGCCGGTGCGCGCGCAACGCCGTGACCAGGAGCTTGAACAGCGACGGGACGTAGTCGCTGTCCTGCTCGCCGCCGGCCTGGACCAGGTCCCAGGCGCGCTCGAGCTCGGTCAGGGCGGACTTGTGGTCGCCGATCACGGTGTACTCGGTGCCGAGGTTGAAGTGCGTGAAGGCGGACGGCGCGCTTTCGGCCTGCTGGGCCTTCAGGAGCTCCAGGTTGCGGCGCGACTTCTCCTTGGCGTCGCGGACTACGCTGAGATAGCCATAATGGTCGATCCTGACGGAGCTCAGCTCGATCCGGCCCACGGAGTAAAGAGGTAGGTGCTGGGCGACCTGTTCGTGTAGCCGTCCCTCGAAGCGGTAATGGGGGCGGTTGCGCAACACCCGTAGGGTGGTGTTGGTGACCGCGCCACCCGCGCCGAGTTCGCCGGTGTAGCTGGTCTCGACTAGATAAAACGCCTCCCGCCAGACGCGGCCGGTGAGCGCTCGCAGCCTTTCCACGTCTTCGGCGACGAGAACCTCGTCAGCGTCGAGGTAGATGATCCAGTCACCCGTGGCGGCCTCAAAGGACGCGTTGCGGGCATCCGAGAACGAGCCCGTCCACTCGCGTTCGATCACCTTGGCATCGAACTCGCGGGCGATCTCGATCGTGCGGTCCTTCGATCCGGTGTCGACGATGACAATCTCGTCGACGGCCGGCCCCACCGCGGCCAGGCAGCGGGGCAGCATCTCCTCCTCGTCGCGCACGATCATGCACAGGCTGAGGCTCATGCCCGTGGCCGGCTGGGCCTTGGGGGCCAGCTTGCGGGCGCGGGCGGCGAGGCCGGGGACCGCAACGTGAAGCGGTTTGTGCGGGCGCGTCCCCTTGCGCCGGCGCCCGAGCTCCTGAAGGTTGCGCTTCAGATAGGGAAGGGTGGGATCGAGGCGGTGCGCGGCCTTGAACATGGCGTGGGCCGCGTCCAGGCTCCACAGCTCGTAAAGCGCGACGCCGGCGCAGTTGAGCAGCAGGGGCTCGCGCGGCTCCTCCTCGAGCGCGTCGAGCGCTGCCCCTGCCACCGTGACGAACAGTCGCGTGGCCTGCGTGTTCGAGGCGGTCTTGCCCGCGGCGGCCAGCCCCTCCTCGAGCAGGAGCACACGCGCGTGGTAGCGCGCATGAGGGTCCTCGTGCTCGGCGGCGCGGTCGAACAGCGCCTGGTAGCGCTCGAGCTGGTTGACGGCCAGTTGGCGGCGGCCCTGGTCACGGAGCCCGGCGCCAAACGCTATGCCGGGCGGAGCGGCGGGAGGGCCGGCCAGCGGCAGCCCGTTCGGGCCACCGCCGGAGGTCCGGGCGGGATCATCGGGTGCGGGTATGCCAGTGATGCGTAGTGCCATGCGAGGGAACCACCTTCCGAGGGGGGAGGCTTACGGGTTGATCGGCAGTGCGGAGGCGGACTTGAGCGGTGGCGGTCAGTTACCTGGACGCGCCGGCATCGAGGCGGTAGGCCCACGCCAGAGTCTCCGCCACCGCGGTCCACAGCGCCGGCGGCACCTCGTCGCCCAGATCCAGTGCGGCGAGCGCCTCGGCCAGCGCGGGATCTTGGCGCACCGGAACGCCCGCCTCGCGCGCGGCCGCGAGAATGCGCTCGGCGACGAGCCCGACCCCGGTGGCGGTGACCCGGGGCGCGCGCTCGCCCTGCTCGTAGCGGAGCGCGGTGGCGCGCCGGCGCGGCTGCTTCTCGGGCGGGCGATCAGGCATACACGTCCAGCGGCTCGCGCCGGGGTGACACGTGGACCGTGACCGGGAGCCCGACGGCGGCGGCCAGCGCGTCACGGAGCTCGCCGGCGCCGTCGAGCGCACTCTCGAACGGCTCACCGGCGCGGAGCGTCGCGGAGAGGCGCAGCGACTCGGAGTCGAGCTCGAACCGGAGGTCGACCGCGCCGAGCGAGGGGGCGTCGTAGCGAAGGCTCAGCGAATGCCGATCCGAGCCATCGCTCCCGTCCGCACCGCCCTCCCCCGCGCCGCTGTCCCGCTCGCTCACGCGCACCATCCCGCCCCCCGGCAACTGAGCGGACTCGGACGCGGCCGCGGCCAGGTTCTGGTCGGACATGCTCAGCTCGATCCGGTCCGGGCCGACGTGACTGACGGTCAGCCGCAGCTCCTGGCCCGCCTCGACCTCCTTCGGCAGCTTCGCGTCGATGAGCGCGCCGGCGATGTTCAGCGACCCGCGGCCCGCGCCGTCGGCCGTCACCACGCGCGCCATCAAGACTCGACCCGGGACGATCCGCAGCTCGGCGCCGAGGACGGCCCGGATCAAACGAATGTCCACGTTGATCGGATCCACGTGTCAAGGATGATGATGGACGGACGACTACCGGGGGCGATGGATACCGGCTTATACATCGCAGCGTCCGGGATGCTGGCTCAGCAGGTCAGGGAAGATCAGCTGGCCAACGACCTCTCGAACGCGTCCACGCCCGGGTACAAGACCGACGCCTCGGTCCAGCAGAGCTTCGGCTCGCTGCTCCTCGCCAACACGGCGAGCGGCCAGCAGATCGGTCAGGTCAACACCGGCGTGAAGGTCGGCACCCCGGTCACGGACTTGACCCCGGCGGCGCTTAACTCGACCGGGCAGCCGCTCGACTTCGGCATCGCCGGCGCCGGCTTCTTCGCGGTTCGCACCGCGCAGGGCGTGCAGTACACGCGCGACGGGCAGTTCGCCGAGTCGGCTCAGGGCCTGCTCGTCGATGGCCAGGGCAACGATGTGCTCTCGCAGAACGGCGCTCCGATCCAGGTCAGCGCGCAGGGCACGGTTCCCGCGTCGTCGGTGGGAGCATTCAACGTGACGAACCCGACGAAGCAGGGCGAGAACTACTTCACGGGCACGCCCGGCGGCCGCGCGAGCGGCGTCGTCAGGCAGGGCGAGCTCGAGGACTCCTCGGTCGACCCGGTCAACACGATGGTCAACATGATCAGCGCCGTGCAGACCTACCAGGCCGGCGAGAACGCAATTCAGACGATCGACTCGACGATGCAGGAGAGCTCGCAATCGGTGGGCTCACTGGGAGGCTGATAGATGCTCGAAGGTCTTTACTCGGCTGCCTCCGGCATGGAGGCCCAGCAGCAACAGTTCGACGCCATCTCGAACGACATGGCGAACGTCGACACGCCCGGCTACCAGTCGACGATCGTCGGCTTCCACGACCTGCTCTACAGCAGCGGCAACTACGGCTCGAACGTCGCCACCGGCGCCGGCGAGGCCGCCGAGGTCGTCGGCCGCGACCAGACCCAGGGAGCGATCGAGCAGACCGGCCAGCCGCTCGACGTCGCGATCGAGGGTCAGGGATACATCGAGGTGCGACGGCCGGACGGCACGATCGGCCTCACGCGCAACGGCGCGCTGCAGCTGAACGACAAGCGCCAGCTCACGACCCAGCAGGGAATGCTGGTGCAGCCGCCGATCACGCTTCCCGCGAGCGTCCCGACCGACCAGGTGAAGATCCAGTCCGACGGCACCCTTCTGGCCGGCTCGCAGCGGCTCGGGAAGATCTCGCTCGTGACCGTCCCCGCGCCCGACGGCCTCGTCGCCGACGGCGACAGCATGTTCAGCGCCACCGCCGCGAGTGGCGCGATCAAGACCGCCAAGGGCGCCGCCGTTCAGCAGGGAGCGCTCGAGGGCTCGAACGTCGACATGGGCGACGAGATGAGCAAGATGATGGCCGCCCAGCAGCAGTACGCGATGGGCAGTCAGGCGATCCAGTATCAGGCGCAGATGCTCCAGATCGCCAACGAGATCAAGCCATGAGCATTGGAGCGATCCCAAGCGCGGGCAGTCTGCCACCGATCGACGCGGCAAACGAGCCGGCGGACATCCGCAACGGCAACTCGACCGCCAAGCAGGCCTACCAGGAGGCGCTCGGGTTCGAGGACATCCTCGTCCAGCAGCTCACGCAGGAGCTTGCCTCGACCGTGACCAGCCCGTCCGACGACTCGAGCGACGACGGATCCGGCGACGACTCGAGCGACTCGAGCGACTCCAGCGGCGGCATCCTCGGCTCGGACCCGAGCACGAGCGGGTTCGCCAGCCTGATCCCGACAGCGCTGACCCAGAGCCTCATGTCGAGTGGCGGCCTCGGGATCGCCGGCCAGCTCGCTCAGGCGATCGACCCCGCGATCGGGACCCCGCAGGGTGAGAGCGCCGGCTCGGCCCAACAGTCGGCCAGTTCGAGCGCTTCAACCGCATCACCGCAGTCCAGCGTCCCGATCGGAACAGTGTGATGCCGACCATCGAACTTCAAGCCAGCGCCGACGCCGCGCTGACCACCGAGGTCATCGCCCATCTCGAGGCCCAGCTGGTCGCCGCCCGGCGGCTGCTCCAGGTCGTGCTCGAGCAAGGCGCCGCGATCCGCAACCGCGACGTGCGGGGCGTGGTCGCGCTTACCGGCGTGCTCCACGCCGAGCTCCAGCACCGACAGCTGCTCGAGACCGAGCGCCTCGAGCTGCTCGAGCGCGCCGGCGTGCGGCTCGGCATCCCCGGGGGGTCGATCACGATGGCCCTGCTCGAGACGATGATGGAAAGCGACTCCGCGCTGGTCGCGGGCGCTCGCAGCTCCGAGCTCCGCGGCTTGCTCGAGGTCGTCCAGCGCGAGCACCACATCAACCGCGCGCTGATGAGCCAGGAGCTCGCGTTCCTCGACTACCTCCTGAAGCTCGCCGGGGTCGCCGGCGACGAGAGCTACAACGCGGGCGGCGACCGCCTGGCGACGACCGCCGCGCAGACCACCGGCCACCGCGTCTTCGATCTGGAGTGCTGACCGATGATTCCTACCTACATGGGACTGCAGACCGCGCTCAGCGGGCTCGAGGCCGCCCAGGCCGCGATCAACACCACCGGCCAGAACATCGCGAACGCGAGCACGCCCGGCTACTCACGCCAGCAGGTCAACCTGACCGAGCGGAGCGCGCTCACGATTCCGGCGCTCTCGAGCGTCACGGGCGACGGGGCGCAGTTCGGCACCGGCGTCGACATCACCTCGATCACCCGCATCCGCGACCAGTTCCTCGACAGCCAGTACCGAGCCCAGAACACGATCGAGAACGGCGAGAACACCACCTCGACGATCCTGAGCCAGGTCCAGGCGGGGCTCAACGAGCCGTCGTCGACCGGCCTCTCCGGCACGCTCGACCAGTTCTTCTCAGACTGGGGTGCGCTCGCCAACACCCCGCAGAATCAGGGCGCGCAGCAGGCGGTGATGGGCGATGGCGCGGCCGTCACGGATTCTCTCAACACGATGTCGTCCCAGCTGTCGACGCTCGAGTCGCAGGTCACCCAGCAGTACAACACGCTGACCGGTCCCACCACCGGTGCGGTCGCGACCGACGCGAATCAGATCGCCCAGCTCAACGGCCAGATCGCCCAGGCCCAGGCCGCGGGGATCGACGCGAACGGCCTCGAGGATCAACGCGACAACGCGATCGACGACCTGTCGCAGTACTCCAACGTGAACGTCACTCAGCAGTCGAACGGCATGGTCAACGTGAGCTTTGGAAACGCCGCCACCGCGGCGCAGGGCGGAACCACGGACGCCACCCCGCTCGTGAACGGAGCGAACGTCGACCTGACCGACAACCTGACCGACGCCAACCTGAGCGGCGCCGGCGGGACGCTCGGCTCGCTGCTCGGGCTGTACGACTCGAGCACCGGCACGGGCAAGATCGCCGATTACATGACGACGCTGAACGGCGTCGCCAGCCAGCTCGTGAGCACCGTCAACAACACGATCTCGACGGCCGACTCGAGCGGGGCGACCGCCACGCCGTTCTTCGATCCCTCGGGCACGACCGCGGCCACGATCGCCGTGAACCCGAGCCTGGCCTCGAGCGGCACGACCCCGCCGTACACGGCGACCGAGGCGAGCGCCGTCGCCGGTCTGAGCGGCGGCCAGGCGCAGCAGGACTACAACGCCTTCGTCACGGGGGTCGGCAGCGACGTCCAGTCCGCCCAGAACGCTCAGACGACCTCGCAGGCGCTGCTGACCGCGATCGGCAACCAGCGCCAGAGCATCTCCGGCGTCTCGCTCGACGAGGAGATGACGAACCTGATCCAGTTCCAGCAGGCCTACCAGGCCTCCGCCCGGGTGATGAGCACGATCAACGACACGTTCAGCTCGCTCCTCAGCATGGTCGCGTCGGGGTGATCTAGATGATCGGACGGATCACGAACCAGATGACCTCGCAGATGACGCTCGCGGGGATCGAGACGGCGCTCGATCGGGTCGACACCACCCAGCAGCAGCTGTCGACCGGCAAGAAGATCAACCAGCCGTCTGACGACCCCTCTGGCACCAGCCTCGCGCTGCAGCTGAACACCCAGCTGTCGAACCTGAACACCTACTCGAGCAACGTCACCGACGGCACCGGCTGGACTACCGCGAGCAGCGCGGCGCTCACCGACATCACAAACGCGGTCCAGCGGATCCAATCGCTCACGCTCGAGGCATCCAACGGCACCCAGACCACGGCGGACATGCAGGCCTCCGGCCAGGAGGTCAACCAGCTGATCGACGAGATCAAGCAGGACGCCAACACGCAGTACAACGGCCAATACGTGTTCTCGGGCGCCGCGACGTCGACCCCCCCGTATCAGTCGGGCTCGAACGACACCTATGCCGGCGACAGTGGCACCGTCAGTCGCCAGATCGGCCCGAACACGACGCTCGTGATCAACGCCGTCCCGGGAGCGACCTACCCAAATCTGGGAGCGGTGCTCGGCAGCGGGACGTCCGTCCAGCCCCAGGGCGACGGCCAGCTGCTGAACACGCTGCGCAACATCGCCGGCGACATGCAGTCGGGCAACAGCAGCGCACTGAACACCGACCTCACCCCGCTCGATAATAACTTCAACTCGCTGACCGGGCTCGTGGCCGGCGTCGGAGCGATCCAGGATCGCCTCCAGATGGCCTCGTCGCGGATCGAGACGCTCCAGACCAGCGACACGCAGGTCCTCTCCAACACGCAGGACGCCGACATGGCGTCGACCGAGATCAGCTTCTCGACCGAGCAGGCGGCGCTCACCGCGGCGCTGCAGGCCGGCGCCAGCGTCGTGCAGGAGTCGCTGATGAACTTCCTCAGCAGCTCTGGCCAGTAGCCCTCGGGCGAACCACTAGAGTCGAACCACTAAAGTACGGGTCGCCTTGTCGCTCACGATCGAAAGCTCGCGCTTCGGGCGCGTGCAGATCGACCCGGATTCGGTGATCGAGTTTCCCGAGGGGCTGATCGGCCTCGGCGGCTCCCGCTACGTGCTGCTGGGCAACGACCCCGAGACGCCGTTCCTGTGGCTTCAGTCGCTCGACGACCCGTCGCTCGCGCTACCGGTGACGAACCCGCACCGCTTCTTTGCGAGCTTCGCGGTCGACGTGATCGACGAGGACGCCGAGCGCCTCGGCTTCGACGAATCGAGCGCGATGGACGTGTACGTGACCGTACGCGCCGCCCCCAAACCGGAGGACTTCACCGCGAACCTGAAGGCCCCGATCCTGGTCCGGTCGGGCCAGGCCTACCAGGTGATCAACCAGGCCCCCGGCTGTGACCTTCGCGCGCCCCTGTTCGCACGCCCTGACGGCGAGCGTGCGCCGGACGCCGATCCGGCATGCTGAGAATCAGCCGTCGCGCGGGCCAGCGGATCATGCTCGGCGACGACGTCGTGATCGAGGTCCTCGAGGTCCGCGGCCAGACCGTCCGGATCGGGATCGACGCCCCCCGGGTGATCCCCGTCTACCGCGAGGAGATCTGGATCGAGGTCAAGCGCGAGAACCAGGCCGCCGCCGAGGCGGCGGGCACCGGGACGCTGCCCGAGTGGCCTGAGTCCTACTCGGCGTAGGGAGGACCTCCCTACGCCACCTCGCTGAACAGCTGCTCGTCGGCCTCGAGCTGTTTGCGGAGCTTCTTCGTGATCTGCCCGTGGATCTGGCAGACGCGGCTTTCGGTAACACCGAGGATCTCGCCGATCTCGCGCAGGGTCAGGTTGTAGACGTAGAGGAGCACGGCCACCTTGCGCTCACGCTCGGGGAGGCGTTCGAACGCCGCACGGAAGCGCGACTTGGCCTCGTCGATCATCGCCGCATGCTCAGGATCGGCTTCGCGGTCCTCCGAGCGCAGCGTGTCGATCCGCTCGATCGTGGTGTCGTCCTCGGCGAGGACCACCGTGTTGAGCGAGCCGACGTGGGAGCGGGCGAGGTCGTCCTGGCGGGTGACCAGATCCTTCGGAGAAACGCCGAGGGACTCGCTCAGCTCCTCGCGCGTGGGCTTGCGACCGTACAGGCCGATGAAGTGCTCGTTGGCCTTGTTGATGTCGCGATCCCAGCGGCGGAGCGAGCGCGGCGCCCAGTCGTTGCGGCGAAGCTCGTCAAGCACGGCGCCATGGATCCGGGTCCACGCGAACTGTTCGAGCGTGGCGCCCTTGGCCGGGTCGTAGCGGTCGATCGACCGGATCAGCGCCTCCAGGCCGCACGAGATGAAGTCCTCCACCTCGCAGCGGGCCGGGATCTCGCGTGCCTTCTTGTACACGATGTACTTCACCATCGGCGCGAACGTGAGGACGAGGCGGTCGCGAATCCGCGCATCGCCACTCCGCTTGTATGCCTGCCACAGCTCAAGCGTTTGGTCCGCCGACATGCGGCCCGTCTTATCCTTCGTCTTCAGCATATGCGGACTCCGTACTCTCGAGGGAAACTGGGAGCCGGGCTCAAGTTCCGGCCTGCGTGAATGACATCGGCTGATACGCGTCTGTATACATCCGCGTCAGTCCGCAACCCCGGCCCGCAGTTCCCCGCACCGTGGCGCGCAAACGCTCACAGATTCTGCTCTTACGTGGCATCAACCTCGGTCCGCACAAGCGAATCGCGATGCTCGAGCTGCGCGAGCTGCTGACCGACGCCGGGTTCGAGGACGTCCGCACTTACGTTCAGAGCGGCAACGTCGTGCTGACTTCGAGCGCTCGACCCGACCGCGTCGCCGCCCGCTGCGAGGAGCTGATCGCCGAGAGTTTGGGATTCGAGGTCGACGTGATCGTCCGCACCTCCGAGGAGCTCGCCGAGGTTGTGCGTTTGAATCCGCTCGCTGACGTGGCCGAGAACCCCAAGCGGTATCAGGTCAGCTTCCTGGACGCAGAGCCCGACCCGGAGGCGGTGGAGAAGATCGCCGCGGGCGCGGCTCCGTCCGAGAAACTCGTGTCGATCGGCCGCGAGCTGTACGCGTGGCACCCGGACGGGGTCGGGCGGTCCAAGATGTGGACGAAGCTCGCGGGCTCCGGGCTGGGGGTCCGGGCCACCGCGCGAAACTGGACGACCGTAACCACCCTGCTCGAGATGGCCTCGGGCTCGGAATCGGGTTCGCGCGACTGAGGAAGGGTCGCCGTGCGCCGCTACACGATCGCCGACGTGTTCACCGACGTCCCGCTGGAAGGCAACCAGGTTGCGGTGTTCACCGACGCCTCGGGCCTCAGCACGGAGACGATGCAGCGGGCCGCGCGGGAGATGAACCTGTCCGAGACCGTGTTCGTGTTCAGGGCGGAGGATCCCCACGCGCACCTGCGCGTGCGGATCTTCACCCCGACGACGGAGCTCCCGTTCGCCGGCCATCCGGTGCTGGGGACGGCGTTCGTGGTCGGCGGGGGGATGGGCTCGTCGGTCGTGCGCCTGGAGACCGGCCTCGGCGTCGTGCCGGTGACGCTGACGCGCGCGGACGGGGGAGCGCCGTACTACGGCGAGATGGAGCAGCCGATCCCCTCGCTCGAGTCGTTCCCGAAGGTCGACGAGCTGCTCGCCGCGCTCGGGGTGTCCGGATACGACGGGCTCCCGATCGAGTCCTACCGCAACGGCCCCGCCCACGTCTACATCGAGCTTCCGAGCCCGGATGCGGTCGCGGCGCTCCACCCGGACCTGGGGGCGCTCGAGCGACTCGGCACGTACGGGATCAACTGCTTCGCCGGGTCAGGGGACCAGTACAAGACCCGCATGTTCGGGCCGGCCCTGGGCGTGCCCGAGGATCCCGCCACCGGCTCGGCCGCGGGCCCGCTGGCGGTGCACCTCGTTCGCCACGGCCGCGTGGCGTTCGGGACCGACATCGAGATCGTGCAGGGTGTCGAGATCGCGCGGCGCTCGGTGCTGCATGCGCGCGTCGAGGGGGACGCGGACCGCATCGAACGGGTGCTGGTGGGTGGCAGCGTGGTGATCGTCGCTCGCGGCGAGTACCGCCTGGATTAGTCGTGGGCCCTTGGGTCTTGGTCGTTAGCGGTCGGTTTTGGGAGGGTTGTGGCCGGTGGGATACTCGGGTGACCGCTATCCGCTCTCCTCACGGAGGTGAGGTATGTCAGAGCCGGCCAATGTCCTCGTCGTAGCGCACCAGACAGCGGCGACCAGTGAGTTGCTGGACGCCGTCCGAGAGCGCGCGCGGCGCGGTCCGGTCCGATTTCACCTGGTCGTCCCGCGCCAGGCCCACGGCATGCACAAGGTGGTCGATCCGCAGGATGCCAGTGCGGATGACGCAAACCAGGTGCTTGCGGTGGCGCTGCCCAAGCTCTCGGACGCCGCGGGCAACGAGGTCACCGGCAGCATCGGTGACGCCGAGCCGCTGATGGCGATCCAGGACGCGATCAACCTCGGGAGCTACGACGAGATCATCATCTCGACGCTCCCGCTCGGCATCTCGCGCTGGTTGAAGCTCGACCTGGTGAGCAAGGCCAAGGGGCTCGGCCTTCCGGTCACCCACGTCGCGGCAGCGAGCAAGGTCGAGGCCACCGTAGGGTCGTGACGGCGGACGTGTACGCGATCGGGATGAACTACGCGTCCCACATCGCTCCGGGGACTTGAGCCCCTAGCCCCTTGATTTACTCGAGCGTCGCGTTCACGCTGATCTCGACGCCGGTGAGCGCACGCGAGATCGGGCAGCCCTTGCTTGCGTCGGCCGCCGCCTGCTCGAACCCCGCCTGATCGATTCCCGGCACGCGGCCGGTCACCGTCAGCTCCGAGGTGGTGACGGTCGGCGCGCCGTCGCGCTCGTCGAGAGTCACCTTCGCGCTCACGTCAAGATGCTCGGGAGGATTGCCCGCCTCGGTCAGCCCGTGTGCGAGCGCCATCGAGAAGCACGAGGAATGCGCGGCGGCGATCAGCTCCTCGGGACTAGTCTTGCCCTCGGAGCGCTGGGTGCGTGAGGCCCAGGTCACGGGCAGCTCCGCGAGGGCTCCGCTCGCCCCGTCCAGGACTCCGTTCCCGTGAGCCAGGTCGCCGTCCCAGCCGGTCGTCGCCGTACGCTCAGCCATCGGCATGTCTGTTCCTCCTAGTCGAATTGTCGGCGGCGCCTGACGGCGGCGCCTTAGCGAATTGTCGGCGGCGCCTGACGGCGGCGCCTCAGCGAATTGTCGGCGGCGCCTGACGGCGGTGCCTTAGTGGTGGTCGATCACGCGGTCGATGAGACCGTACTGGACGGCCTCGTCGGCCTTGAAGAAACGGTCGCGCTCCATGTCGGAGTGCACCTGCTCTACCGGCTGGCCGGTGTGGTGCGCGTAGATCTCGTCGATCCGCTGGCGGATATTGAGGATCTCGCGGGCGTGGATCTCGATGTCGGTCGACTGGCCTTCAAAGCCGGCCGACGGCTGGTGGATCAGCATGCGGCTGTTGGGCAGCGAGAAGCGCTTGCCCTTCGTGCCGCCGGTCAGGAGCAGCGAGCCCATCGACATCGCGATCCCGACGCAGATCGTCTGAATGTCCGGCTTGATGAACTGCATCGTGTCGTAGATCGCGAGGCCCGAGTAGATCGAGCCGCCCGGGCAGTTGACGTAGATCGAGATGTCCTTGTCGGGGTCCTGGGACTCCAGGTGCAGGAGTTGCGCCACCGTCAGGTTCGCGATCGTGTCGTCGATCGGCGTGCCGAGAAAGACGATGCGCTCGTTGAGCAGGCGGCTGTAGATGTCGAACTCACGCTCCCCGCGCGCGGTCCGTTCAATCACCATCGGGATCAGGGGCATGGGCTGGAGCGTAGTAGGTAGTGGGTTCGAGGCAACGCGCGCGAGCTACGGGAGGATCACCGCGGTGCCCTCGAACCGGCCGGCCCGCAAGTCCGACAGCGCCTCCTCGACCCGTTCGAGCGGGTAGGTCGTGACCGTGGTCCGGACCGGCACCTTCGGCGCGAGCGCGAGGAACTCCTCGCCGTCGCGGCGCGTGAGGTTGGCGACGGAGCGGATGCTGCGCTCGCCCCAGAGGATCTCGTACGGGAAGCTCGGGATGTCGGTCATGTGGATGCCTGCGCAGACGACCGTGCCTCCGGGCGCGAGCGCACGGAGCGCCTGCGGGACGAGCGGGCCGGCCGGGGCGAAGATGATCGCGGCGTCGAGTTGCTCGGGCGGCTGCTCGTCGGAGCCGCCGGCCCAGACTGCGCCTAGGCTTATCGCGAAGTTCTGGGTGCGCTCGTCGCCGGTGCGCGTGAACGCGTAGACCTCGCGGCCCTGGTGGACCGCGACCTGGCAGATCTGGTGCGCGGCCGAGCCGAAGCCATACAGCCCCAGGCGCTCCGCGTCGCCGGTGAATCGGAGCGCCCGATAGCCGATCAATCCGCCGCACAACAGCGGCGCCGCCTGCTCGTCGGACAGCTCCTGCGGGAGCTCGAGGCAGTAGCGCTCGTCGGCAACGGTCATCTCGGCGAAGCCGCCGTCGATGTCGCGACCGGTGAAGCGGCCGTTCACACACAGGTTCTCGCGGTCGCTCGTGCAGTACCGGCAGGTCCCGTCGGTCCAACCGAGCCAGGGGACGCCGACGCGGCGGCCGTCGTCGGTGGTCCCGACGATCTGGTGCCCGAGCACGACCGGCAGCTTCGTCGCCTCGATCTCGTGGTCGCGCAGGTGGAGATCGGTGCGGCACACCGCGCACGCCCGGATCGTCAGGCGGAGCTGTCCGGGGGACGGCTCGGGGTTGGGCAGGGTGGTGGCTTCGACAGGTTCGCCCTGGCGCTCGAGGATGACGGCGCGCATCGCCCCGGCCCCGCCGCGGATCAGGTGACGACCGCGTCGAGCCAGGCCTGGCGCGTCGTATGCAGCGCCGGCGCGACACCGTCGCGGAGCTCGCGCCGGACCTCGCCGAGCGTGCCGTAGCGCTCGGCGACCACGTTGTGCTGGTGGATCGTCTCGAGGTTCACCTGGCGGGCCGAGACGAACGCCGCGTCGCCCAGATCGGGGAACGTGTCGACCACGCCGCGGATCATCTCGCGCACGCAGTCCTCGACGAAGCGCGGGCGCCGGTGGGCCTTCTCGACGACATGCCCCTCGTCGGATCGCTTCATCAGCTCGTAGATCTCCGACGACATCGCGTGCTCGACGATGCCGAGCAGCGTGCTCGCGTCGATCTCGTCGTCGCAGAGCTCGGTGCATCCGATGTGGAGGGTCCCGAGGCCCCGCTGGTTGTGCGTCGCCACCGGTACGGCATCGAGGATTCTTGCGATGTCGTCATCGTCGAAGCCCTCCGACTCGAGGCGTACTCGCGCGGCGCCGGCAACGAGCTCCTGCGCGCACGGGCACGCGGTCATGCCCTGGGCGGTCACGCCGATCAGCCGGCGGGTCCCGAGCTCGGTGGACGCCGCCGAGGCGTGCAGCGTGTATAGCTCCTGCGTCTGGATCCCCGACACCGGCGCGGGCTTGTGCTCGGGAAAGCGGGCCTCGATGCTCACCTCCGCGCGGCGCGCGCCCTGGCGGCTGCGCACGAGCTGGGCGATGCGCTCGGCCAGCGTCTCGGCCTTGAACGTCGACTCGCCGAGGACGACCTCGCCGATCGCGTCGTTGACCACCTCTTCGAAGCGCGACATGTGCGCGCCCTTCTGGTTCGGGCCGAGCTCGACCACGCATTCGAAGCGCGCGGAGAACAGCTGCTCGGATCCGTTCTGCTGGATCCGGATCACCTTCTCGACGTCGGTCACGCCAACACGCGAAAGGCTCAGCTGCACCCTCGGGAGGCGCGATTGGACGTCGGTTACCGAAACGCTCGAGGAAGGGTTTGAGGCCATCGCGTCACGTACAGGGTAGACGGGTCGCGCTCTCGGTCCGCGCATCCCTGGACATCGGCGGTGTTTGTGGTATCACTCCTGCTCGGCGCATTTGGGAGACATCGAGAGAGTGGGCGGACAGAGGCCCCAGGCCGGGGGCTTTTTCGACGCGTGGTTTAAAGAGGAGCTCAGGGGCGAGTGAGCGAGAAGTCGATCCTTTTGAGCGATGACGCTCCGGTAACGGAGCTGGAGGAGCTGCGGCCGCTGATCGCGGAAGGTCAGGAGCGGGGCTACCTGACCATCGACGAGATCCAGGCGTGGCTCGAGGAGCAAGAGGTCAGCAAGGAACAGGTTCAGGAGCTTCACGCGTACCTGGACGAACAGGGAATCGACGTCGTCGAGGCCGACGGTCGCCCGGCGAAGTCCGAGGGGTCGAGCGTCGAGGCGAGCGCGGCGGCGGCGGCCGAAGCGCGCGCAGAGCAATCTTCGAAGAAGGTCGAGATCGATCTGACGGTCGAACCGAGCCTCGACTCGCTGCGTCTATACCTGCGCTCGATCGGTCGCGTGCAGCTGCTCACCGCCGAGCAGGAGGTCTCGCTCGCGCGCCGGATCGAGCGCGGCGACATGCTCGCCAAGCAGCGCATGATCGAGGCGAATTTGCGATTGGTCGTCTCGATCGCGAAGTCATATCTGGGCCGCGGCCTGACGTTCCTGGACCTGATCCAGGAAGGGTCGATGGGCCTGATCCGCGCGGTCGAGAAGTTCGACTACCGGCGCGGCTACAAGTTCTCGACATACGCCACCTGGTGGATCCGTCAGGCGGTCACGCGCGCGATCGCCGACAAGGGCCGCACGATCCGGATCCCCGTGCACATGGTCGAGAAGCTCAACAAGGTGGTACACGTCGAGCGCCAGCTCGTCCAGCAGCTGGGCCGCGAGCCGACCTCGGAGGAGATCGCCGCCGAGCTCGAGACCAACGTCCGGGAGGTTCGCGACGTGCTCCGCATGGCTCAGCAGCCGGTGTCGCTCGAGAAGCCGATCGGCGAGGAAGAGGAGTCCGAGCTCGGCGACTTCGTCGAGGACCAGACCGCGGAGTCACCGTTCGAGCTCGCGTCAGAGCGGCTGCGGCGCGAGAACCTCCGGCGGGCTCTGGCGGCCCTGCCCGAGCGCGAGCGCGAGGTGATCGAGATGCGCTTCGGCCTGACCGGCGAGCGGCCGTACACGCTCGAGGAGGTCGGGCGGGCGTTCAACGTCACTCGCGAGCGGATCCGGCAGATCGAGAACCACACGCTCAAGAAGCTCGAGGCGCTGCCCGAGGCGCAGCGCCTGCGTGACGCTTCCTAGCTCTGGCGCTGTTCGCGGCGGCGGGGCGCGCAATCCCGTTCGCGCGCCCCGGCGCCGGGGCCCGTTCACGGCTCCCCCGGGTCCCGGGGTTTGCCGCAGAGTTGTTCCAATTGCAGGGGTTTTCTGTCCGATCCCAGGCGTATGATGCTCGCATGGAATTGGCCTGGACAGCGAGGCGGCAGGGGATGCCGGCGAGGTATCCGCGATCGAATGGCTGTTCATGGCGGGCGCCGATGTGTTTGTGCCGCTGTTCACGAATCCTGACGTCGACCTGATCGCTGACTTCGGCGACCGCGTCGACCGGGTGCAGGTGAAGACCTTGACGTGCTGGCGTAACGGGCGCTTGAACGTGACGCTCTGCACTCGTGGTGGAAATCAGAGCTGGAGTGGGCTCGTCAAGCGACTGGATCCGTCGCGGTGTGACTCAGTCTTTATTCACACAGGAGACGGTCGGCGGTGGTACATGCCGGCTACCGGCTACCGGCTACCGGCTACCGGCTACCGGCTACCGGCTACCGGCTACCGGCTACCGGCTTCTTGGCGGATGCAGTGGGATTGTGCCTGGCGGTCCAAGTACGCCGAGGACGAAGTCGATCCCGCGGGGCCGCTTCCGGCCCGCCCACCGCCGAGCGCGGAGGTCGCTGAGTAGCTCGATGGAGCTAGACTCAGACCCCCCGGCGGGATACCCGAGTGGCCAAAGGGGCGCGGCTGTAAACCGCGTGGCTAGTCCTTCCCAGGTTCGAATCCTGGTCCCGCCATCGGCCTTCTTCGTGGGCTTCGCTCAGCCCTAGACCTGGCTCGAGCGCGCCACCCCGGGCGCGCCCTACAGGGCCGACACGGGGATATCGGTGAAGAAGTAGCGGTTCGAGACGCCGGCCTGCGACAGCGAGTGGAAGATCGTGCTTCCGGGAAGCCGAGCTCGCCGGTCGGCGAGAACGGCAGCGAGTTGCCCATCATCCCGTAGGACTGGCCGGCGTGCATGTACTCGCGGTTGGGGTACGTCGAGGCCGGCAGCGAGCAGAAGAAGCGGTCGAACGCGGTGAACGACTTGGCCACGTGCGGCGTGAACGGGAGGTCGCGGCTCGGCGTAGTAGCCGATCGAGAACACGTCGCTCTGGGCGCGCAGGAAGCCGTCCATCCGCTCGCCGTCGAGCCCGGTGCGGCCGCCCTGCCAGGAGTGATCGGGATCGAGGAACCCGCAGCCCTGGTAGTTGTCGCGCAGCCAGTAGGTCGAGCGCGCCTGGCCCTGGTTGTCGGTGAACGTCAGACCGGCCTGGCGCCCGTCGGCTCCGGGGAGCGACCCGAGGTAGTGATCGAACGAGCGGTTCTCCATCATCAGCACGACGGACGTGTCGATCGGCGGTTGTGCGGTGAGGGGATCTGGTGCGCGCGCTGGCGCCGCGCCGCCTCGGCCACGAGCGTGTCGGGATCGAGCACGAGCCCGAGGCTTGCCGCCAGTCCCGCCGTCGTCGCTATGCGTTGAAGGAATTCGCGCCGGGTCTGGAAAGCGCTGGCGCGATTGCCTGCAGGCGTTCAGCCTCGGCAGGGTCTCGGATGTCGCCCATGCTCCCGCGCGAGGCGCCCAGCTCCGAACCACAAAGCGTCGATCTGAAGCAGGTCGCACTTGGATGTGAACGGCTCAGCCGCGGGTATAAGCAACTCATCCACGACATTCGGACTCGCGGGAGGAAGTCAGATATGCGTCACCGTGCCGTTGCCATCGCGTTCGCCGTGATCACGCTTGCCATGACTGCGTCGCCGGCGGCGGCGGCGCAACTGCCGGTCGTCTACAACGGGATCCTCGGCTACGCGCACGCTAGCCCGACGGCCAGCCCGCCCGGCGCCAACGGCCTGTTCACGCTCGCGAGCTACTTCCCAGGCGGCAGCTCGCTCGTGGGCGCCGACTGTCCGGCGTGCCAGGAACAGGAGGCGGGCTCGAGCTTCATCACGAACCTGAACGCCGGCGGCGAGACCGCCCCGGGCGTGAATTACACGGTGATCGAGTCGGACAACGACGAGGTCGTAACGCCGTACACCTCGGCGTTCGTGGCTCCGGCTTCGAATGTCACGAACATCCTGTTGCAGAGCCAGTGCTCGCTCGACCAGGGCGAGCACCGTCGATGCCGTACGACCACATCGCGGACGCCGACGTGCTCACCGCGCTCGACCCCGCGCACCCGCAGCATCCGGCGTGCACTCCGGTGCTACCAGTTTCCGGCGGTTGAGCGCCGGGCCCGGTTTCCGGCGGTTGAGCGCCGGGCCCGGGTATCAGGAGGCTGATCCGAGCGCTCAGCGGTCGTAGGTCGCGATCACGCGCAGCGACAGGCCGGTGAGGACCGCGCCCAAACCGACGATCACGAGCACGGCCACGGCGATCTGCCCGAGGTTCCAGCCGTCAATCACGAGCCCGCGCATGCCGACGATCACGTAGCTGACCGGGTTGATCCGCGCGAGCGTCTCCATCAGCGGCGACAGTCGGTTGAACGGTACGAAGTTCGGCGTGAGGAACAGGAGCGGGAAGAACAGCAGGAAGCTCGACTGCGTCGCCTGGACGTTCCGCGTCTTCAAAGCGACGAGCAGCCCGAAGCCGGCGTAGGCCACGCCGAACCCCGCCGCCAGCGCCACGATCACGACCGCGCCGGCGACCCCGGCCTCGATCCGGGCACCCAGTGCGATCCCGACGAGCAGGACGAGCGTGGACGTGGCGATCCCGCGGACGAGATCCGCGGTCAGACGGCCGAAGATGATCGACGAGCGCCGGATCGGCGCGACCAGGAGCTTGTCGAAGTAGCCGAGGTCGATCTCGGTCACGAGCGCGAGGCCGGAGGTGGCGGTCGCGACCGCGAACATCAACGACACGGGGAGCTGGAACGCGACGTAGCCCTGGCCGTTCAGGAACGGGGTCGTGCTCGGGAACGTCTTCGACACCTGCCCGATGTTCACCACGAGGAAGAACAGCGGGATGAACAGCGTCGGGATCGTCGCCTCGGGGTACCGGACGATCTCGCGGGTGGCGCGGCGGCCGAGCAGCAGGACTTCGGTCATGGGTTCACCTGTGCGGGTTGCGTGGATGACTCCTGGCCCTCTAGCCGGCGCCCGGTGGCTTTGAGGAACACATCGTCAAGCGAGGGGCGGGAGACGGAGATCGCGCCCGCGCGGATGTCGTCGCGCTCGAGTCGCCGCACGATCTCGGCGATCGAACCCGCGCCGTCTTCGACGTACAGGGCGAGCCCGTGCGGTTCGGGCACGACCCGCTCGAGCCCTGGAAGTCCGGAGAGGGCGGCCTCGGTCGCCGCCACATCGATGCCCTCGACCGAGACCGACACGACGTCGTGCCCCATCGCGCCCTTCAGCTGCTCCGGCGTGCCCTCGGCGACGATCCTGCCGTTGTCGATGATGGCCAGGTGGAGGCGAGCGCGCCGACCGGCTGTCCCGGTTGCGCGGCGCCGCCGCCCGGTTCGACAGCGAGCCGTCGCTGATCTCGGCCGCGCGTCGGTTCCGTCGGCGGCTGCCCGGAGACGAGAGGTTCGGCGATCCGCTGTCGACGGCCAGCGGGCGCGGTCGGGGAGGCCTCGAGATGGCGTTGCTGTTCACCGACCTCGTCGGGTTCTCGTCGTGGGCGCTCACCGTCGGAGACGCGGCCGTGCTCGAGCTGCTCGGCGAGGTCGGGAGCGCGGTCGAAGCGCGGATCACCGCGCACGAGGGTCGGATCGTCAAGCGCCTCGGCGATGGACTGATGGCCTCGTTCCTGAGCGCCGAGTCGGCGGTCGAAGCCGCACTCGACGCCCACGACCCGGTCCGGGACATCGAGGTCGGGCGGCTACCGACCGAGGAAGTGCGCCGGCGTCCACTGGGGACGGCCCCGGAAGCTCGGCGGCGACTACCTCGGCGTCGACGTGAACATCGCGGCGCGCGTCGCTGCCGCTGCCGCTGCCGAACAGGTGCTGGTGTCGGACAGGCTCCTCGCCCAGATCGATCGCGGCGCCTTGCGCACCGGCCGAGCGAAGCGGCTCCGGGCCGACGGCGCGCCGCCGGATCTGCGTGTCGTGCGAGTAACCCGCTCCTGAGCGAACGCCGAATTCCTGCTCGTTGCAGGTTCTATTGCACGAACCGTCGCGCTCAACCGCGAGCGTGAGGCCGTGTTAGCGTGGCCGCCGCACCCAGCATGCCCAGTCGACGGAGGTCATTCACCGACGCCGCGCACGCCACGTTGGCGGCGCTGGCGGTGTGCGCCGCGACCTTCAGCTTGAGCCCGAGCTCGCCGGTGGCCAGAGCAGCGAGCGTCGGCCGGCTCAAGCAGCAGATCTCCGCCGGCCAGGGCCACGTGTCCTCGCTCCGGGGAAGCGTCCGGGCCGCGTCCGGCCGCGTCACCGAGCTCGACGCGAGCATCGCGGCGCTCGCGAGCCGGCTCACCCGTATCCAGGCCGACATCGATGCCAAGAGCGCCGAGCTCGACAAGCTCCGCGTCGAGCTGGTCGCCGCCCGCACCCGTCTCGGCCAGCTCGAGACGTTCGAGGCGCACGCCGAGCGCGTGCTCGCGCAGCAGCTCGTCGCCAGCTACGAGACCGACACCCCGAACATCGTGACCGTGGTGATCAACGCCACCGGCTTCCAGGATCTGCTGAACCGCCTCACGTTCATTCAGCGCGTCAGAAGCCAGGACGTCAGCGTGGTCAGCCAGGTCCGGGCTGCCCGCCGCGCGGTCGCGACACAGGCCACGGGCCTCGGCAAGCTCGAGGTTCGCCAGCAGACCCTCACCGAGCAGGTGGTCGCGCAGCGAGATCAGCTCGCGCAGACGAGCGCGAGCCTTGGACGGCAGCGCGCGGCCATGGCGCGGTTTCGCGACGCCAAGGCGGGCCAGCTCGCCGGCGCCCGCGCCGAGGTCTCCCATCTTCAGCATCAACTCGCGCAGGTCGAAGCAGCGCAGGCCGCGCTGGCGGCGCGCTCGGCGCCGGCATCGTCGGGCCCCTCGGGATCGTCCCGCTCGTCCGGGTCATCGGGAGCGTCGCCGCCGTCCGCGTCTGGCTCGGGTCCGGTGTCCGCCGGCGGCTTCACATTCCCGTTGCCCAAGAGCTCCACGGCGCCGCCAAGCGAATGGTCGCCCGATCAGGGCGTCGATATCTCCGCGCTCGGCAACACCCCCGAGTACGCCGTCTGCTCGGGCACGATCGTGCTGCACGGCATCGGCGGCTTCGGGCCATGGGCGCCCGTTCTGCACTGCGACGGCTCGATCGCCGGCTACAGCTACGTCTACTACGGCCACGCCGGGCCGCTGTATCAGCTCGCGATCGGCACCCACGTGAGCGCCGGCCAGGTCATGAGCTCGATCGGCCCCGGCATCGTCGGGATCTCGTCCGGCCCGCACCTCGAGATCGGCTTCGCCGACTCGAGCGGATCGCCGATCGGCGACCAGACCGCGGGCACCATGCTGTCCCTCCTGCGAACCGCCTACGGAGCCTAGCCTCCGCGCGTGTACACGGTACCCTGGGATCCTCGCCCTCTTAGCTCAGCTGGTAGAGCACTTCCATGGT
>CAVUPS010000007.1:0-177377 GCA_963743475.1 uncultured Solirubrobacterales bacterium | reverse complement strand
CGACCGGCGTCTACACCGTCCGCTGAACCTCGACCGCGGGGCCGGGCACGTCCGGTGCCGCGTCGCCGACCACAAACGCCGAGCGCACCGCAGCGGCCGCGCGCCGAGCGCTGTCCTCGTCAGAAGCGTGCACGAGCGCCAGCGGCCGGCCGCCGGGCTCGACGCGCTCCCCGAGCGCCGCCACCTCGGTCAGACCGACGCCGCGACGAGCTCGGAGATCTCGGAAGCCGACAGCGACCCGCCGTCGTGCTTGCGCCGGATCAGCTCAGCGCCCAGCATCGCCGAGCCGGGGAATGAAGTCGAGCAGCAGCCGGGTCAGATCGCCGGCGCCGTCCTGCGCCGCCTGGAGCGTCTGAGCATGCGAAATCGGCTCGTCGGTCATGCCCTCGGCGAGGTTCGTGATCACCGACACTGCGGCGACGCGCAGCCCGCAGTGGCGTGCGAGGATCGTCTCCTGCACCGTCGACATCCCGACGGCGTCGGCGCCCATCACCCGGAACGCGCGGATCTCGGCCGGGGTCTCGAAGCTCGGGCCCATCACGGCCACGTACACGCCCTCGGCCAGGGCAACCCCAAGCTCGGCCGACGACGCTCGAAGCAGGCCCAACAGCTCAGGGTCGTACGCATCGCGCAAAGAGGGGAACCGCGGCCCGATCGAGTCGTCGTTCGGACCGGCGAGCAGGTTCGCGCCCTGCATGTTGATGTGGTCGGTGATCGCCATCAGCGACCCGGGCCCGACCTCAGGACGCAGCGACCCGGCGGCGTTGGTCAGGACCAGAACCGATGCCCCGGACGCGCGCAAGGCACGCACCGGCACCCGCAGCCCCTCCACATCGCCGCCCTCATACAGATGCGCCCGGCCCTGAAGCACCGCCACCGGAACGCCACCGATCAGACCGAGCACAGCACGCCCAGCATGCCCGGCAACGCTCGGCCGCGGAAAGCCGGGCAGGTCCTCGTAGCCGACGACGATCGGGTCCTCCACCGCATCGGCCACCGCGCCCAGCCCCGACCCGAGCACGACACCCACGCGCGGTGCTCCGAGATTCACGGTTCGAGCGCTCCGCGCCCGAACGACAGCGGCAGCAACTCCTCGAGCGTCGCCGTCCGGGACACGGCGCCGGGGCGCCCGAGATACACGGGGGTGTCGGGGCCTCCGAACTCCGCCAGCCGCTGCCGGCAACCGCCGCACGGCGGGCATTCGTCGCGGCGTTCGGCGACGACCGCGACCGCGGTGATGCCCGACTCACCGGCGGCCACGAGCGCGCCGAGCGCCGAGGCCTCCGCGCACTGGCCCTGCGGATACGCCGCGTTCTCGACGTTCGCGGCGGCATAGATCCCGCCGCTGAGTCCGCGCACGGCAGCACCAACCTTGAAGTGCGAATAGGGCGCGTAGGCGTTGCGCATCGCGGCGTCGGCGGCGCGCAGCAGTACGTCAGGGCGGTCCATCAGCAGGTCCGCATAGCCGACAGACACGAGCGCGTCGTCCGCAACACACAGCTCACCCCGCAGCCGGGCCAACTTGGCCTCGGCCGTGGCGCGGTCGCCGGCGTCGGGTAGGACCGCCTCGAATTCCACAAAGCTCCCCAGGCCCTCGACCTCGTCGAGGTGGATCCGCACCCCCTCCCACAGGAACAGCCGCCGGCGTTTGGACACGACCACGACGGTCCCCAGCGCCGCGTCGAGCGTCTCGACCACCGCCTCCGCCACAACAACCGGCGCCAGCACGTACGAGCTCTCGACCGGATCAAATGCGTCGGGCCGTCGGTAGGCGATCAGCTCCCCGCCCCCATCGCCGGCAACCCGGAGCTTGAGCCGACCGTGCCCCGCCACGAAGTACGTGTCTCGCTGGTCGAGCACGCCGCCCGCGACGGCGCCGAGCGCCAGGCACCGCGCCGCGCTCGCCTCCGGGTCCAGATCTCGGGCCTTCAGCTCGACGTTCACGCGCGCCATGAGCGCGCGAGCCTATCGCCGGTAGCATCGCGCCGTGGCGCAAACGCTGAACGTGGTCGAGCACCCGGTGCTCGCGGACCGCCTGTCGGTGATGCGCGACCGCGACACCCCCCACGGCGAGTTCCGACAGGCCCTGTTCGAGGCCGCCGCGATCATGGCCGTCGAGGTCGCGCGGGAGTTGCCGCTGAAACGAGTCGAGATCCAAACCCCGCTCGAGCCCACCGAAGGCCTCCGCCTGCGCGACGAGGTGACGGTCGTGCCGGTTCTGCGCGCCGGCCTGGGCATGGTCGAGGGCTTCCTCCGCCTGCTCCCGGACGCCCGGGTCGGCCACGTCGGCATCTACCGGGACGAGGAGGAGCACGTGCCGGTCGACTACTACGAGCGGCTTCCTCGCGGCCTTCCGGAAGCGCGCGTGTACGTACTCGACCCGATGCTCGCCACGGGCGGCAGCGCGGTTCACGCGCTGAACAAGCTCAAGCGGGCCGGCGCCAGGCAGCCCGAGCTCGTGTGCCTGGTCGCCGCACCACAGGGGATCGACGCGGTGCAGGCCGAGCATCCCGACGTCCGGATCTGGACGGCCGCGGTCGACCGCGAGCTCGACGAGAACGCCTACATCCGCCCGGGTTTGGGCGACGCCGGCGACCGCGTGTTCGGCACCGCCTGATCGTCCCCTGGCGGTTCGCGGTTCACCCCCGGCGGCTCGCGGTCCACCCCCGGCGGCTCGCGATCCACGCCCGGCCGCTCGCGATCCACGCCCGGCCGCTCGCGATCCACGCCCGGCGGCTCGCGATCCACGCCCGGCCGCTCGCGATCCACGCCCGGCGTCTCGCGGTCCACGTCTGACCGGTCGAGCCACTTGTCGGGCAAGCGGTGGCGATGAGACGCGAGGCGATCGAGCAGGAGCTCGGGACTGCGCTCGACCAGCAGCGTGTCGAGATGGGCGGCTTGCAGGAACCGCTCGTTGACCGCGTGCTGCAGGAACCCGAGCAGCGGCTGCCAGTACTCCGCCACGTCGAGGAGCCCGATCGGCTTGCGGTGCAGGCCGAGCTGTTTCCAGGTGAGCAGCTCGAACATCTCGTCGAGCGTGCCGATGCCGCCGGGGAGCGCGATCACCGCGTCGGCCAGCTCGGCCATCATCGCCTTGCGCTCGTGCATGGTCCCGACGACGTGCAGCTTGGTCAGGCCGGCGTGGGCGATCTCGTGCTCGACCAGCCGGGTCGGGATCACGCCGATCACCGTGCCCCCGGCCGCCAGCGCGGAGTCCGCGAGCGCCCCCATCAACCCCACGCTCGCCCCTCCGTACACGGTCTCCAGACCGCGCGAGGCGAGCAACCCACCGAGCTCGGACGCCGCCGCAGCATACGACGACAACCGGCCCGGACTCGAGCCACAGAACACAAGCACCCGCTTCACGATCGGGAGCGTAGTAGCCTCGCATCGTGATCCGTCGTCTCCCCCATGTCGATCGAGTCGGCATCGAGGAACGCCCCGGCTCCCGAGTCAGCCGACCACATCCGCATCAGGGATCGTGAAGACCGCCTGGCACCCCGTCGGGGCTTAGGCTTAGGGCGACCGGGTCGGGCGAGGGGCCGCTACGCGGCGTCCATGGGGCCGAGCGGGCCCGTCCGGACCGCGCCGAGCGCGCCCTCGAGGCGCAGGATCCGCCGCAGGATCGCGAGCGACGAGGCGTACGTCGAGTCCATCCCGTAGTAGCTGAGCCCGCGGGCGCCGAGCGTCCGCGCCTGGGTGTACGGGGTGTCAGAGGCGTAGTGGATGATCCCGAGGTCGATCGGGAGCTTGGAGAAGTTGACGGCCTCGCCGACCGGATGGCGATCCGCGTCGGCGATCTCGTAGACCGCGTTGCAGTACGGGCCGGTCTCCATCTCGACCACGGTGAACGCCTCGCGGTAGTAGAAGTCGAGGTAGGAGCGGTTCTGGAGGAAGGTGCTCTTCACCGTGACCGCCCGCTGGTTGTCGAGTCCCGTTCCGAAGCGCAGGTCGGCTGCGAGGTCATCGACGCTGAACGCGTTATCGAGCCAGTAGGTGCAGCCCGAGTGCTCGTCGTGGACGACGTTCGAAATCATCACGTCGCCGACGTCGGCGTTCAGCGTGGCGGCCTTGCCGAGGATGTAGACGCCTCGCAGCGCTGAGCGGTCGACCGCGATCTCGCGGAGGATGTTGTAGGCCGCCACGCCCACCGGGTAATCGATGTTGACGATCACCGCGCCGGTGGCGGCCAGGGCCTGGAAGTCGACCTCGCCCACCCGCGGATCCAGTGCGCCCGGGTCGAGCGCGGCCAGCGGGATCACCTGCGCCGGCACACGGAGCGCGGTCTTGCTGCGCAGATGGGTGACGCCTTTTTCCTGCTCGGCCGCGCGACGCTCGTTGCCGGCTTCTGGACCTCCGGCGTCGAAGTACAGCCGGGCGACGAAGTAGAGGAAGTTCTCCCACGAGCCCTCGCTGCGGCCCTCGCGGAAGGCGGTCAGCTCCTGGCGCAGGATGTCCCCCTCGGGGAGCTCCTCGACGAACGCCACCAACTCGTCCTCGCGCTCGCGGGCGATCCCGGTGACGATGTTGACGAGGCTGTGCGAGTTCGAGCTGACGAAGTAGAGAGGGCGCTCGGTGAGCCCTTCGACGGCGAGCTCGGCGCTGACCGGGGTCCACCACCGCCGGGTGAGACGCGCGTAACCGGTGTGGGTGCCCCCGAGCATCCGCACCCGCAGCGACAGTCGCCGCTCGCCGATCAGCCGTATCCGCTCTCCGAAGCTCTCGCCCCACGCCGCGCGCAGGCGCGCCCAGTCATCGGCGCTCCCGCCGAGCTCCCGCGCGCACTCCTCCGCCGGGACGTCGGGCGAGCGAACCGCGTCCGGCCAGCCGCCCGCGCGCATACGGACCCTGATCTTGTTCCACTCGATCTGGAACGCGACCAGCGTCGGGACCAGGTCGTCGACGTCCGAGGAGCTCGCCAGGAGCACCGCGAGCGTCCCTGCCCCGCTGTCGTACCAGCGGCGCCGGCGGGCGGGCGCCTCGGCCTCCTGCCAGGAATCGGCCGGAATGCCAGCCGCGGTCAGCTGCTCGACCTCCTGGCCCATGACCACCAGCTGCGCGCCCGCGATCCGGTCCGGCAGCCGGCGGACCGCGTAAATGAACGCCCCGAGGTCGAGCTCCTCGCTCGCGGCGAGCGGATGCAGGCTCGAGCCCATCGCCGTGTGCGAGGGCTCGAGCACGCGCAGCGCCGTCTCTCCGCTCGAGCGCAGCAGCGTCGTGTAGGTGCGCACATACAGCCCGACGTCGTCGCTGAGGCGAACCTCTCCGTCGGCGAAGCTGGCGAGGGCTAACCGGGCGACCGCCACGTGGCCTCCCCTACTCCCTCACGTACGGAATGCCGTCCGCCGCCGGCGCCCGTGAGCGGCCCACGAGCCCCGCGACAGCGACGAGGGTGAGAACGTACGGCAGCGCCTCGAACAGCGTGCCGAGCGTCGGATTGACGCTGGAGACCCGGTCGGACATGGCGTTTCCAAATCCGAACAACAGCGTCGCCCACAGCGCGCCCCACGGCTTCCACTTGCCGAAGATCATCGCCGCCAGCGCGATGAAGCCGCGCCCGTTGGTCATGTCGTTGCTGAACGACCCGACGAAGCCGACCGAGAGGTAGGCCCCGCCGAGGGCCGCGAACATGCCGGAGGCGACGACGGCGACGTACCGGATCCGCAGTACGGGCAGCCCGACGGTGTCCGCGGCGCGCGGCTTTTCGCCCACCGACCGCAGCCGCAGGCCCCAGCGCGTCCGGAACAGGAAGAAGGTGAGTGCGGGCACGAGCGCCAGCCCGATCCAGGTCATCAGGTTCGCGTCGCCGAACGCCGCCCCGAAGAACCCAACGTTCCGGATCAGCGGGAGCTTGACGTTGGGGACCATCGAGATGTTGAGCGGCGTGCCGTTGTTTCCGTAGTGGTACTCGAGGAAGTAGCCGGTGATCCCGAGCGCCAGGAAGTTGATTCCGGTGCCGCTCACGATCTGGTTGGCGCGCAGGTGGATCGAGAAGAACGCGTGAACGAGCGCGAGCAGTCCCCCGGCGAGCATCGCGACGAGCAGGCCCCAGACCCAGGAGTGCAACAGGTCGGCGCCATAGATGCCCCAGAAGCAACCCATCAGCATCATTCCTTCGAGGCCGATGTTGATCACGCCGCTGGACTCGGAGATGACGCCACCCAGCGCCGCGAACAGCAGCGGCGTCGCATACCGGAGCGTCGCCGCGACCAGCGCCGACCAGGTGAATACGGACTCGAGCGTCGCGACCGACGAGCTCGCCGATGCGGCAGCGCCGGCGACCGCGAACAGGGCGACCACGATCGCCTCGGATCCGAGCTTGCGCTCGCCGCCGGCGATCGACCACGCGCCGGCGCAGAAGGCGAGTACGGCAAGCACGATCGACGGCACCATGCCGCGCGCCTCGATCGGAGGGATCGTGATCACCCACGCGATCGCGCCGAGAACCATGCCTGCGACGCCGACCTGTTTCGGTGACACGGCGCGCGTGGGCGCCACCGCGATCGCGCCCACGCTCACGCCACGCACTCCGTGTCCCGAGTTCGGCGCCAGCCGAACTCACAAGCGAACACGAAGTGTTCGCCGCTCACGCCACGCACTCCGTGTCCCGAGTTCGGCGCCAGCCGAACTCACAAGCGAACACGAAGTGTTCGCCGCTCACGCCACGCACTCCGTGTCCCGAGTTCGGCGCCAGCCGAACTCACAAGCGAACACGAAGTGTTCGCCGCTCACGCCACGCACTCCGTGTCCCGAGTTCGGCGCCATCCGAACTCCCCGCACTCCGTCTCCCGAGTTCGGCGCCAGCCGAACTCACAAGCGAACACGAAGTGTTCGCCGTGTTCGCCGTGTTCGCCGGTCACGAGGCACCCCCCCGGTTTGCGCCGGCCCCCTCGGAAGGCCTGTGCTTGAGCGCCACGCCGATCTGCCGCCCGCCCTTCAGCAGGCGGAGCGTGATCACGTCGGTCGACACGAGCAGGATGATGATCCCTTCGATCATGAACGTCAGGTACTCGACCAGCGTCGGATCGATGCTCAGGTGGATGTTGCGATCCGAGGTGCCGGTCAAGAGCGCCCCGAACAGCACCGCGGCGGCGACAGTGCCGCCGGCAGTGTTCCGACCGAGCAGAGCCACGGCGATCCCGTAGAAGCCGATCTGCGAGGTCTGGATGTCGTTCGTGAACAGGCTGAACTTCCAGCCGAGGATGTCGAGCGCGGCAGCTACGCCCGCGAACGCGCCACAGATCAGCATCACGCGGATCCACGTGCGTCCGGCGTCGATCCCCGCGTAGCGCGCCGCGTCTGGGTTGAAGCCGACCGCGCGCGCCTCGTAGCCGAGTCGCGTGCGTTTGATCAACAGGGCGAACACGACCGCGAGTGCGAGTGCGATGAAGATCCCGACGTCGAGCCCCTGGAGCGAGGCACTGCCCCAGAAGACCGGCAGCTTCGCCCCGGCGACGACGTTGCCGGATACGGGCGTCGACGGCATCGACGGGTTCTGCAGCGGGCCACCGAGCTGGAAGCAGTAGACGCCAAGCCAGATCGCGATCCAGTTGAGCATGATCGTCGAGATCACCTCGTTGGCACCGGTGGTCGCCTTCAGCACACCGGCGATTCCGGCCCACGCGGCGCCGGCGGCGGCAGCGGCGACGATCGCGAACATGACGTGGAGCAGCGGCGACATCCCGGCGAAGGAGGAGCCGATCCAGACGGCGATGATCGCTCCGACCGTGTATTGGCCCTGGCCGCCGATGTTGAACATTCCGGCGCGGAACGCGAACGCGACCGCGAGGCCGACGAGGATCAAAGAGGTCGCCTGGAGAAGCGTCTGCTGGAGGTTGCCGGCCGCGGTCGCACGCTCGGACCCGCTGACCCATGGGAACAGCCAGTTGAGGCCGGTCCCGTTGAAGATCGAGGAGTAGGTCGAGACCGGATTGTGGCCCGTCGCAAGCACGATCAGCCCGCCGGCGATGAACGCGATCACGGTCGTGAGGATCGGCACGGTGATGCCGCTGAGACCCCGCCGGAAAGCGGTCAGAGCCGCCGGGGAGCGGGCCGCGGCGCCCTGGCTCTCTTCGGCTTCAGCTTGGAGTTCGTCTTCGAGCAGGTTCACGGTGGCACCTCGGCCGGCTGCGTGTTCCCGCCGGTCATCGCTATGCCAAGCTCGTCCTCGCTCGCGTCAGGCGGGAACTCGCCGACGATCCTACCCTCGTAGATCACGAGGATCCGGTCGGCTAGCGCTTTGACCTCCTCGTACTCGAGTGACACGAGCAGCACCGCGCGACCCTTGTCGCGTTCCGCGATCAGCCGGCGGTGCACGAACTCGATCGCGCCGACGTCGAGGCCACGGGTCGGCTGGTGGGCGACCAGCACCTTGGGGTTGGATGCGATCTCGCGCGCGACCGCGACCTTCTGCTGGTTGCCGCCTGACAGCGCCGCGGCGTATGTCTCGGCTCCACCCCCGCGAACGTCGAACTCGGCCAGCAACTTGTCGGCGCGCTGCTTCATGTGACCGAGCCGCAGCCAACCGCGCCCACTGAGCTCCGGCGATCGATACTCGCGCAGCGCGAGGTTCTCGGCGAGCGTGAACGGGAGAACGAGCCCGCGGAGCTGGCGGTCCTCGGCGATGTGGGCCACGCCGGCATCGGTCGCCGCTCGCACGCCCTTGCCGGCGATGTCCTGACCGTCGATCGCCACTGCGCCCGACTCAGGCGCGCGCATGCCGGTGATCGCGTCGACCAGCTCCTGCTGGCCGTTCCCGTCGACGCCCGCGAGCGCGACGATCTCACCCGCGCGCACCGACAGCGAGAGCCCGGAGACCTTCTCGAGCTCGCGGTCGTCGCGCACGTGTAACTCGCGGACCTCGAGTAGCGGCCCCTCGGGCTTGCAATGGGTCTTGTCGACCGAGAGCATCACGTCGCGGCCGACGACCAGGCGCGCGAGGCTCAGCTCGGTCGCGCCCTCGCGCGGAACGGTTTCGACCTTCTTGCCACGCCGCAGCACCGTGATCCGGTCGGCGACCTCGAGCACCTCGCCGAGCTTGTGGCTGATGAACACGATCGCGGCGCCGTCCTGCTTGAGGCGGTTGAGCACGCCGGTGAGCTCCCTGACCTCCTGCGCGGTCAGGACGGCCGTCGGCTCATCGAGCACGAGGATCCGCGCATGGCGATACAGCGCCTTGAGGATCTCGACCCGCTGCTCGGCCCCGACCGTGATGTCCTCGATCCGCGCGTCGGGGTCGACCGCCAGGCCGTAGCGATCCGAGAGCTCACGCACTCGGGCCCGAGCGGCCCTCAGGTCCAGAACGCCCCTCCGGCTCGGCTCCTGGCCGAGCACGATGTTCTCGGCGACGGTCATCACGCGAACCAGCATGAAGTGCTGGTGGACCATGCCGATCCCGTGCGCGATCGCCGCCGACGGCGAACTGATCTCGACGGGCTGGCCGTCGATCAGGATCTCGCCCGCGTCGGGCTTGTACAGGCCGTACAGCACCGACATCAGCGTCGACTTGCCGGCGCCGTTCTCGCCGAGCAGCGCGTGGACCTCTCCTGGGATCACGTCGAAGTCGACCCGGTCGTTGGCAACGACCGAGCCGAACTTCTTCGTGATTCCCCTCAGCGCGAGGGCCGGAGGGCTTGACCGCGACACGGCGGAGGGTGGGCGTGAGTCTTACTACTTGACCAGGAGGGTGGTGGGCGGGTTGACCTTTCCGGATTTCATCTCCGCGATGATGTTGTCGATCTGCGACGCGAACTGGGCGCCGGCCGGACCGATCTTGCCGATCCCGACACCGCCGTTGTTGATGTTCTCCTGCAGGTTGCTCGAGAACTGGCCGGTCATCAGGTTCTTGATCGCCGTGAACACGCCGGTGTTGACCATCTTCTCGGCCGACGTCAGGACGAGGGTCGGCGCGAGGTAGCTCTGGTCGGCGTCGACGCCGATCACCTGAGTGTGCGTCGCCACCCCCGCGGAGATCACGCCAAGCCCGCAAGCGCCGGCGACCTGGAAGACGACCTTCGAGCCCGCGTTGATCTGGTTGAGCGCAAGCTCCTTGCACGAGGACTCATCCGTGAAGTTCTGCGAGTACGCGTTGAGCAGCTTGGCAGACGGGTCCGCCGCCTTGACCCCGGCCTGGAAGCCGGCGATGTACAGAGTCACCGGTGGGATGCTCTGGCCGCCGACCGTCGAGGCGGTCGTGTACTTGTGTTCCTTCAGGTAGAGACCGGAGAGGTAACCCGCCGGGTAGCCCGCCTCCTGCTCGGCGAAGTCGATCCCCTCGATGTTCTTGGCCGTGTCCGGAGCCGCGCCGCCAGGGCTGTCGATGATCGCAAAGTGCGTACTTGGGTACTTCAGCGCAACCTGCTGGAGGGGGGCGGCCATCAGGAAGCCGACCGCGATCACGAGCTTGTTGCCGGCAGCCGCGAGCCGAGTGAGGTTCGGCACATAATCAGCGCCGGAGTTCGACTGCAGCACCGTGCCCTTGACTCCGAGCTGAGACTCGGCCTGGAGCAAGCCTTCATAGGACAGATGGTTGAAGCCGTGGTCGTTGAGCCCGCCGATGTCGGTCACCAAACCGACTTTGAAGCCGGAGCTGCTCGACGACGCGCCGCCCGACGAGCTCGTCGTCGTGCTGCTCGACGCAGCGGGTGCGCTGCCGCTGCTGGAACTGGTACTGCTGCTACTGCTGCTGTTGCTGCTCCCACATGCGGCCAGCCCCAGAGCGAGCACCGCCGTAGCAAGAGCGACGAGGCCCGAAGGCCTGATCCTCCCCGACACGAGATCTCCTTTCAGCAAGACCGAGTGCGCAACCATAACCACCTCGGCGGACCTGTTTCCACTCGCCTAACGTGCCTTAATCAATGACGAAGATCGTCCGGGCACAGCTTGTGCACACGCCGCGCAACCCGTTCGTGCACGAATCCGCGCTGGAGTCCTTCGACGACGGCGCGGTTGCGGTCTCGGACGGCCGGATCCTTGCGTGCGGGCGCTATCCCGAGGTTCGTGCGGGCCATCCGGATGCCGACGTGGTCGATGCGCGCGACGCGATCCTCCTGCCTGGATTCGTCGACTGTCACGTTCATTACCCGCAGATCCGGGTGATCGGGGCCATGGGCTTCGAGCTGCTCGATTGGCTTCGCCTGCGCGCGCTGCCCGAGGAGGCCCGCCTGGTCGACGATGTGTACGCGACCGCGCTGGCCGACCGGTTCGTCCGCGGTCTCGCCGCGAACGGGACCACGACCGCGCTCGTGTTCGGATCGCACTTTCCCGCCGCACAAGAGGCTCTGTTCTCGGCGGCGTCGGATCTCGGCCTCCGCGTCGCGAGTGGGCTCGTGGTCTCGGACCGCAACCTCCTACCCGAGCTCGAGGTCCCTGCCGAGACCGCATTCGAGTGCAGCCGCGGCCTGATCGAGCGCTGGCACAACCGGGGTCTCGTGCGCTACGCGGTGAGCCCGCGCTTCTCGCTCTCCTGCTCGGATGAGCTGCTCGAGGCGTGCGCCGCGCTCGGCCGCGAGGCCGATGGGTTGCTGTTCACGAGCCACCTGAACGAGAACCGGAGCGAGATCGATCTCGTCGCCGAGCTGTTCCCGTCCGCACGCGACTATCTGGGCACGTACGAGCGCCACGGCCTTCTCAGCGCCGCCTCGGTCTTCGCCCACGACGTCCATCCCACCGACGACGAGCTCCGCCGCCTCGCCGGAGCCGGCGCCACCGTCGCCCACTGCCCGTCGAGCAACGCGTTCCTCGGTAGCGGGCTGTTCCCGCTGCGCGGCCATCTGGAGCTCGGAGTCCGGGTCGCGCTCGGGACCGACGTCGGCGCCGGCACCGGGCTCAGCGTGCTGAACGAGGGCCTGATGGCCTATCACATGCAGATGCTCAGCCCCGACGGCCACCGGCTCGGCCCGGCCCACCTCCTGTATCTGGCGACCGGCGCCGGCGCGGCGGCGCTCGGCCTCAGCGAGGAGATCGGTGATCTGACCGCGGGCAAGAGCGCGGACTATGTGCTCGTGCGGCCGCCGAAGGGCAGCACGCTGCACACGGTGCTCGAGCGCAGCGACTCGCTCGAGGCGACGCTCGGGGCTCTGTTCACGCTGGCCCGCGAGGAGTCGATCGCGGAGGTTCGAGTGGCTGGTCGGGTTGTCTGGCCCGCCCCGCCCCGGGGAGCCGCCTGAGATGCGACGAGCGGCGGTCGTTCGACCCAACCGCTCCCCACGCCGGGCGAACCGTTCGTGTCAGGCATGCAGCCCTCGCGGGATCAGGTGAGGTCGTCGAAGTCGCCGCGCACCCACCCGATCGCCGGGTCAGCCACCAGCGCCCGCCAGCCAGCGGTCGAACATCACAAACGCCTGCTCGCGAGCCGCCGGGGCATGGACCTCGCTGTCGGCGACCAGTGCCTCGGGCGTGAGCCCGACGGCGGCGAGGTTCGGGTCCTCGCGCGCCCACGCCGAGACGCGCTCGACATCGACCTCGGGATGAAACTGCACGGCGAGGTGCGGCCCGTACCGGAACGCGGCCGGGCCGGCCGGGGAGCGGGCCAGCTCGCGGGCCCCCGGCGGCACCCGCATCTGCTCGGTGTGGAACATCAGCCACGGTCCGGCCGGCACCGCATCGTCGACCGTCTCGATTCCGAACCAGCCGATCTCGGGCCGGGCGAGCGTGTCGATCCCACCACCAAGCGCGAGCGACAACGCCTGACCGCCGAAGCACAGGCCGAGCACCGGCACGCCGGCGTCGACCGCCGTCCGCATCGTCGCGACCTCCTGCGGCACCCACTCGGGGTCGGTGGCGGTCGCGGAGTGCTGAGAGCCGAGCGACACGATGAACCTGTGCGCCGTCGACTCCGGCGGCGGGTCCTGGCCGGCACGATGGATCACGAACGGCAGGCGGCGCGACTCGAGCCACTCGCCCACGCGGACCGGCGGTCCGGCCTTGCCGTGCTGGAGGATCAGGGCGGGCTTAGCGGAACTCAACTCGGCAGATCACTCTAGCTGCCGCCTCGCGGACCGCCCACCCGCGGCCCGGCGGTAGGCTGGCTGAGCAGTGCCGTCGACCAGCGACCCCGTCACGGAGCAGGGACCGGCGCTTCCGCTCCCCGACCGCGAGCGCGTGCTCGAGCACGCCGCCGAGCTGATCGAAGCGGCGTGGCGGAGCTTCGACCACCCGCGCCCCGGCCAGCCGCTTCCCGACGCGCACACCCGCGAGCTGCTCAGCCGCCCGCTCCCGGCCGCGCCGTCGGATCCCGCGAAATCGCTCGACGCCGCGGCCGATGTGCTCGACCGCTCGCTCGCGCAGGCGCGGCCGCGGTGGTTCGCCTACATCGGCTCCTCGGGGCTCGAGATCGGGGTCCTCGCCGACGCGCTGATGGCCTCGCACGACGTGAACGTGGCCAACAGCGCCGGCGCCGCCGACCTGCTCGAGGAACAGACGATCCACTGGGTCGGCCAGTTCGTCGGCTACGACGACAACGCCGGCGGGTTGCTCGCGGCCGGCGGCACGATCGCCAATCTCACCGCGCTGACGGCGGCTCGCGAACGGGCGGTTCCGGGCGTTCGCCACGAGGGCGCCGTCAACCGCCGCATGGCGCTCTACTGCTCCGCGGAGGCGCACTACTCGGTCCGCCGCGCCGCCGAGATCCTCGGGATCGGAAGCCGGAACGTGAGAGCGATCCCGCTCGACTCGCACCGGCGCATGGACGTCACCGCCTGTGCGGAGGCGATCGACCGGGACCGTTGCGACGGCGTCACGCCCGTCGCGGTGGTCGCAACCGCGGGCACGACGCTCACCGGCGCGGTCGACGACCTCAAGGGCCTCGCCGAGGTCTGCGGCGACGAGGTCTGGCTCCACGTCGACGGCGCCTACGGCCTTCCCGCCGCGTCAACCGAGCGGGCCGGACACCTGTTCCGCGGTCTCCCCCGGGCGTTCTCGGCGACCGTCGACGCGCACAAGTGGTTGTACGTACCGAAGGCGTGCAGCGTCCTGTTGATGCACGACCCCGAGGCGCTCGAGCACGCGTTCTCGCACTACGAGGGGTACATGCCGCACGGCGAGCAGCTCCACGCGGTCGACCGCTCGCTCGAGTATTCGCGCCCGCTGCGTGGGCTCAAGCTGTGGCTCGCGTTCACCGTGCACGGCGCCGACGCGATCCGGGCCGCGATCGAGCGAAACCTCGAACAGGCCGCGCTGCTCGCCTCGCTGCTGAGCGAGGACGAGCACTTCGAGCTGCTGGTCGAGCCCCAGCTGTCGGCGGTCTGCTTCCGCCACCTGCCGCCGCCCGGCGTCGACGCGGACGCCCACAACATCGCCCTCGCCCGCGCGATCGCCGCCGACGGGCGGATCCTGCTCGCACCGGCCGAGGTCGACGGGACCACGGCCCTGCGCGCGTGCTTCGTCAACCACCGAACCACCGAGGACGACGTGCGCGCGATTCCCGCGGTGGTCGCCGACCTCGCGACGGCATGAGCAGCACCGCCGAGATCGAAGGCGTCGCCGTCCCCGTCGAGCATTACATCGACGGCGGGCGGGTCGGCAGCGAGACCACCTTCGAGGTCCGCAGCCCGATCGACTGGGACGGCTGGAAGCTCGCCGACGTCGCGAATGGGGGGCAGGCGGAAGTCGACGCGGCAGTGGCCGCCGCCCGCAAGGCGTTCCCGGCCTGGGCCGGTCTCGGACCACACGGCCGGCGCGAGGCACTCGGGAAGCTGGCCGATGCGATCGAAGCCGCCGTCCCCGACCTCGCAAAGGTCGAGTGCGTCGACAACGGCTCGCTGTATGAGGCGATGAGCCTGCGCGTGCTCCCGCGCGCGGCCAACAACATCCGCTTCTTCGCGGACTTCGCGGTCGAGCGGCTCGCCGAGCCCGCCCGGACGCTTCCGGGCGGCGAGCGCAACCGCGTCTGCTACGACCCGGCCGGCGTCGCCGCGGTGTCGACGCCGTGGAACGCGCCGTTCATGCTCGCGACCTGGCGGATCGGGCCGGCGCTCGCGGCCGGCGACACGGTCGTCCTGAAGCCGCCCGAGTGGGCGCCGCTCACGTGCTCGCTGCTGGGCGACCTCGCCGAGCAGGCCGGCCTCCCGCCCGGGGTGCTGAACATCGTCCACGGGACGGGCGCCGGCGCGGGCGCGCCGCTCACGGGCCACCGTGACATCGACCGGATCGCGTTCACCGGCTCGCCGGCGACCGCGCACACCGTCTACCGCGACGCCGCCGTGAACCTCACCCCGGTCTCGTTCGAGCTCGGCGGCAAATCGCCGTTCATCGTGTTCGAGGACGCCGACCTCGACGCCGCGGCGGCGACCGCGGCCTACCAGTACGACAACTCGGGCCAGGTCTGCCTGGCGGGCACGCGCCTGCTCGTCCAGCACTCGATCGTCGACGACTTCCTCGAGCTGTTCGAGGCCCTCGCCGGCGAGATCCGCGTGGGCGACCCGCGCGACCTGGAGACGACCTACGGCCCGCTGGTCCATCCGGTCGCGCTCGAGCGCGTCACCGGCTACGTCGAGCGCGCGCTCGAGGCGGGCGCGAACCTCGCGTTCGGAGGCCGGCCGATCAACGGCCTCTACTACCCCCCGACGCTGTTCAAGGACGTGCCCGCGGGTGCCGAGATCCTCCGGCGCGAAGTCTTCGGCCCCGTCCTCACGCTCCAGACGTTCGTCGAGGAGGCCGACGCGATCGAGCTCGCGAACGCGACCGACTACGGGCTCGCGGCCACGATCTACACGGGTTCACCGGAGCGCTCCGACCGGATCAGCGCCGCGGTGGTCGCCGGCACCGTGTGGGTGAATTGCTTCTACGTGCGCGATCTCGAGACGCCGTTCGGCGGCGCGCGCCACTCGGGCATCGGCCGCGAGGGCGGCCATCACTCGTTCGATTTCTACTCCGACGTGAAGACCGTTTGCGAGCGGACGGCGCTGTTCTCAGCCGGCGAATGACCCGACCAGCTCGTGACCGCGGCGATCGCGCTCATCAGCACGATCGAGTCGGGCCACGGCGTGTCCGGGTCCTGGTTGCCCGGCGCCGCGTAGTCTCGGGGATTCGCCGGCGGCCGAGCGCGCCGGCGCCAGGCCCGAGCACGATGTGCTCGCTCAGCATCACGCCGTCGATCCCCGCGTCCTCGGCTTCGACCGCCATCCGCACCAACGCCCGCAGATCCCGCGGCGAGGTCATCGTCCAGTTCTCGCTGAGGGCGAGGACGAACCGCGGCACTCGGGCTGACGTGCTCACGCCGCTGCGAGCGTGACCCGTACCGGCAGTCGCTTGAGCCCGTTCGTGAAGTTCGTGCGCTGACGGACGGGCTCGCCGGCGAGCTCGACCCGTTCGACCCGCCCGACGAACTCCTCAAGATAGACCCGCAGCTCCAGGCGCGCCAGGTGCGCCCCGAGGCACTGGTGCGGCCCGCCCCGCCCGAACGTCAGATGGTCGGTCGGGTTGCGGGTGACGTCGAGGCGGTGGGGGTCGGCATACTGGTCGGGGTCGCGGTTGCCGGCGGCGAACCAGACGATCACCTTGTCGCCGGTGGCGATGTCGACGTCGCGCATGCGGACGTCGCGGGTGGCGGTCCGGCGGAAGAACCACACCGGCGAGGAGAACCGGAGCAGCTCCTCGGTGGCCGACGGGATCAGCTCGCGGTCGGCGCGCACGCGCTCGTACTCCTCGGGATGCTCGGCGAGCGCGAGCGTGCCGAGGCTGATCGCCTGGCGCGTCGTCTCGTTCCCGGCCACGACCAGCAGCGCGAACGTGTTGTCGAGGTCTTGATCGGACAGCGGCTCGCCCTCGATCTCGCCGTTCGCGATCAGGCTGAGCACGTCGTCTCGGGGGCACTCGCGCCGGTCGGCGTAGAACTCGCGCCCGATCGCGCACAGCTCGTCCGCCCAGGGAGAGCCGAACGGCTTGTAGCGGTACTCGTCGCGCTCGCCGGCGAAGGCGTGCTCGCCGACGTACTCGGGGTCGGTGTCGACGAGCAGGCGGTCGCCGAGGTCGATCAGGTGGGGCAGGATCTCCTCGGGCAGGCCGAGGATGTGCGCGAGCACGCGGATCGGGATCGGGGCCGCGAGCTCGTGCACGAGGTCGAACTCGGTTTGTGGCAGGACCGTGTCCAGTCGGTAGCGGACCATCTCGCGCAGCCACTCCTCGTACCGCGAAACGGCTCCGGGCGTGAACTGCGTCGAGATCAGCCGGCGGTAGCGGCCGTGCTTGGGCGGGTCGAACTCAAGGAAGTTCCGCCTCGCCGCGAGCACATCCTCGGGAAGGTCCTCGATCATCGCCGCCCCGCCGATCTCGGAGGAGTACGTCTTGGCGTCACGCAGCACCGCGAGCACGTCGTCGTACTTCGTGAGCGCCCAGAACCCGCGGCCGCCGGGCTCGGGATGGCGGTAGACCGGCGCCTCGCGCTGGAGGCGCTCGAACACCTCCCACGGCTCGTGGTCCGCGAACAGGTCGTAGTCGAGCAGATCGATCGACTGGAGCTCCGAGCCCATCGTCGCGCCGGAGCATACCATCGCTTCTGCGTAATGTATCCACTATTCCTGCCCTGCCCTGCCCTGCCCTGCCCTGCCCTGCCCTGCCCTGCCCTGCCCTGCCCTGCTCTGCCCTGCTCTGCTCTGCTCTGCCCTGCTCTGCCCTGCCCTGCCCTGCCCGGAGCGGGTCGCGGATCCTTGCCGCCGTGGTGTACAGCGCGGCAATCGACACCACGTGGCTGGACCGTGCCGACTTACGTGCGATTATCGCGCCCAACTCGACAAGGCCAGCGATTCGGGTGCGGAGTGTCGAGCTATGCAGGTCTCCGGCGGTGGGCGCTAGAACATCGGTGACATGCCTCCCGATGATCTCGTCGTACGCGCTGCTGATGCGCCCTAACCGCATCGCTTGACACTGCATCCAACACTTGCGAATGTATCCAAAACCTGTGGCCGTCGCTAGCGAATTCGGACGCGGAGGGTAAGCAGTTAAGGAGAGCAATGGCAACTCATCCGGTCAGCGGCACCGGCGCGGTCGGCGACGCCACCACGACCCAGCCGCTGTGGCGCGACCGCAACACTGAGGGCGGGCTGTGGTGGAAGGTGACCCTGGTCGTGCTCGGCCTGGTCACGCCGATCCTCGCGTTCAAGGGCGCGCTCGACCCGTTCCCGACCTTCCCGAACGATCGTGGCGTGTTCATCGCGATCGCCTGCATCGTGATCGCGGCGGTCTGGTAGGCGATCCTCCAGTTCACGAGGCCCGCGCAGGTCAAGGCGGCCGCCGGACACGCGGTCGAGCACCACGGCGTGCCGGCGCTCGACGAGCCGATCCCGCAGCCCTCCCCCGGCGCCGCCGGCTGAGGCCGCCGAGCAGCGTCTCCGCGACGCTACGTCACAGAACGGTGCGAGATCTTCCCGTCCGATCAGGCACCTGAAACCGGCTATAGCAGCTTCGAGTACTCCTCGAACTCCCAATCGGTCACCCACGCCCGGAAGCGCTCGAGCTCGGCCATCTTGATCGTCTCGAACGTATCGATCAGTCGCGACCCGAGCGCGTCGATCATCACCTGGTCCTCCTTCAGCGCGTCGAGCGCCTCGGCAAACGTGGTCGGCAGCGTGGCACCGAGCTCCTCGTCGGGCAGGTCGTAGATCATCCCCTCGACCGGCTCCGGGAGCTCGAGCTCGCGGCGGATGCCGTCGAGCCCGGCCGCGAGCGCCGCCGCGGACGCAACATACGGGTTGGCGGTGCCGTCGCCGAGGCGGAGCTCGAGGCGGGTCGACGCGCCGCGCTCCTTGGGAACGCGGACGAGCGTCATCCGGTGGTCGTGCCCCCAGCACACGCGCGTCGGCACGAGCGCCTCTGCGCTGATCCGCCGGTAGGCGTTCACGGTCGGGTTGAAGAACACCATCATCGCCCGCGCGTGCTCCATCACGCCGGCGATGAAATGGCACATGACCGGGGTCAGGCCGTGCGCCTCGCCGTCGGCGTCGCCGGCGTTGGAGCCGTGGCCGTCGACGAGCGAAATGTGCAGATGCAATCCCGACCCCTCGTCGTCGTTGAACGGCTTGCCCATGAACGTCGCGATCAGGCCGTCCCGAGCGGCCATCTCCTTGACCATCGCGCGGAACCGGAACGCGCGGTCGGCGGAGTCGAGCGCCTCGGAGTGGCGCAGGTTGATCTCGAACTGGCTGCGGCCGTACTCGTGGGCGGCGGCGATCGCGCCGAGCTCGAGATCGACCGCCGCGTCGAGCATCTTCCCGAGCGTGCCCCTCGGGTCGGCCATGTCGCCGACCGTGTACACCGCGCTGTCCTGGCCGGCGTAGGGCCGGTATCCGCGCGCCGACGTCGGGTCGGGCTCACACAGGTAGAACTCGAGCTCGGGCCCGACGACCGGCGAGACGCCGAACTCCGAGAACTGGGCGAGCACGCGCTTGAGCGCCCCGCGACTGTCGAGCGGATGCGGCTCGTTCGTGGTCGGGTCCTCGAGGTCGACGATGCAGGCGACGACGTCCTCCTCCCAGGGCAGCGGCACGAGCGTGTTGAGGTCGGGGCGCGCGAGGAAGTCGGGGAACCCGTGCTCGAACCCGGCGACCACGTTGTGCCGCAGGTCGACGGTCATGATCGCTTCGACGAAGCCCATCCCCTCCTCGGCCACGTGCGGGAACGCCGAGATCGGGATCAGCTTGCCGCGGCAGATGCCGTGGAGGTCGGCGTACTGCAGGCGCACGGCGCGGACGCCGACGTCGGCGAGCTCGGACAGGCTGCTCGCCAGCCTGACCCGCGCGGACGCGGCACCGTAGCCGAGATCTTGGGCCATCTCTATCTCCTGTTGTTGATCCGCGCCCAGCCGACGCTTCGACTTGCGGCTGCCGCGGCTAGCCATTGAACGCGAGCGTACCGGCGTCGACGATCGCGGCGCCACCGTCGACGGTCAGGACCGCGCCGTTGACATACGAGGCCGCCGGCGAGGCCAGCCACGCGACGGCCTTCGCCACCTCGTGGGGGCTCCCCGCGCGCCGCGCGGGATGTCCGCGACCGCGATCGCGTACGCCCCCTCGCGGTCGACTCCCCGCCGGGTCGCGAGCTCGTCGATCTCCTCGTCGGCCATCGCCGTCCGGATCAAGCCGGGGCAGACGGCGTTGGCACGCACGCCGAGCGGCCCGTAGTCGAGCGCGATGCACTGGACCGCGAGGCCTCCGACCGCCGCCGCAACCTCTTCCAGCGGCGCAATCCGCCGCCCACTCACGCAGACCGAATAGCCGTCGCCCGCCATCCGCCGAGCCACGGCAGCGCCGATCCCCGTCCCGCCGCCGATCACGAGGACGGTCGGAGCCATCAGTCGCGCAGGAACTGCTCGACCAGCGACGCGGGAAACGACTTGTCGGCGACGTTGTAGGCGAGCGCGGTCATCCGCCACGAGTCCGACAGGTAGAAGCGCTCGTACGGCTCGCCGCGGCCGCCGAGCTCGGACCCGACGAAGTCCCAGACCAGGCGGAACAGGCGGATCCGCCGCTCGGCGCCGGCACCCACGGCCTGGAAGTACAACTCGATCTGGTCGTGGAGCGGCCCGTCGATGTCGGCCTTCGAGGGCGTGGCCATGACTGGTACGCGACCAGTGCCCAACCGGCGTCAGCGCCATCAGTCACCCCCCGCCGGCACAGGATCCTGCAACGGCGCCAGCGGATGTCCCAGCGCCTCGAGGCCCTGGCGCTCCCAATCGACCGCCGCGGCGTCGAAGCGGAAGTACGAGCGCGGCGGGAGGATGCCCCAGGTGTTCGACGAGTGGGCGTCGTCCGGCCAGGTGCGCGGCTCGTGATCCGAGCTCAGCTGCTCCATGTCGCTGTAGAGCTCGACCATGCATTCCTCCTCGGGGATTCGCACGTACGCGGCCAGGTTCTGACCGAGCGCGTGGCGGACCGGGCCCCAGGCCAGCCACCGACGGTGCTGGGCGAGGTGGTCGAGCGCGACCCGCAGCTCGCCCCAGTCGGTCAGCTCGAACGCGAGGTGGTGGAAGTGGTAGTAGCCCTTCCCGACGAGCGCGGTGGTGTGGTGGTCGGCGTTCACGTGCAGCCACGTGCCCTCGTCGCCGAGACGGTCGGTGACCTGCATCCCGAGCACCGTGCAGTAGAACTCGGTCATGCCCGCGAGATCGCCGGTGAGCGAGTTCACGTGGCCGAGCTTGCGCGGGTGAAACGCGGCGAGCGTCGTGGTCGAGCGTGCGATCGGCGGCCGTGGATCGTCCGGGGCGACGTACGGCACGAGCTCGACCCCGTGGCCGTCGGGATCCCGCAACCGCACCGCCCACTCGTTCCGCTCATACGCCACCCCGAGCCCTTCCAGACGCGCCGCCGCGTCGCCCAGCGTCACGCCGCACGCGAGCTCGTAACCGGTGTGATCGGCGCCCGGGATCGCCGACTGCACGAGCTCGAGCGAGTACGGCTCGTAGCCGCACGCGAGCCGGGCACGCCCGGGCTCGAGCTCGCGGACGGTCAGACCAAACTGGATCGACCATCGCTGCGCGGCAGCGGCGAGGTCGGCGGTGCGCAGGCAAACATGGTGGATCCGGCGCAGCAATTTTGGATACAGTATCCGCGCCTTGGGAGCTGGTCAAGACGACGATCGCCGCGCTCGCGCGCTCGCGCGACTGGCCGAGCTGAACGACGAGCGCGAGATCGAGGAGACGATCCTCCAGATTACCCCGTACGCTGGGATCCCGCGTGCTGTCAACGCGATGAAGGTTCTGCGCGAGGAACAGGAGGCCGAGGAGTGAAGGCGGTGCGATTTGTGAACCCGGCGGGCGAGACCCGGATCGGGGCGTTGAGCGAGGACGGGACGATTACGGACGCCGGCGCCGCCGGCCCGCGGGGGTTCGTGCCCACGGCCTTGGCGTGGGCCGCGTTGCAGCAGGCGGACGGCCCGACCCACCGGGCCGGCGACGTCAGGCTGCTTCATCCGGTTGTGCCGGAGAAGCTGATCGGGATCGGGCTCAACTACCGCTCGCATGCCGAGGAGTCGCGACTCGACATACCCGCCGTCCCCGTCATCTTCGCGAAGTTCTCGTCGTCGCTGGTCGGGCACGGCGCGGAGATCGTGATCCCGCGCGAAGAGACCCGCCCCGACTACGAGGGCGAGCTCGCGGTCGTGATCGGCCGGGGCATCTACCGGGCCGACGCGGCCGAGGCGCGGGCTGCGGTCGGCGGGATCGCCGCGATCAACGACGTGTCGGGCCGCCGAGCACAGCTTGAGACCCCGCTGCGCCAGTTCACGCTCGGCAAGAGCTTCGACACCTTCTCACCGCTCGGCCCGTGCCTCGCCTCGGCCGACGGCGTCGACCTCGCCGACATCGATCTGCGAACGACGGTCTCGGGCGAGGTCATGCAGGACGCGAACACCCGCGACCTGATCTTCTCGGTCGTCGAGCTGATCGAGTACATCTCGGCCGGCGTGACGCTCGAGCCCGGCGACGTGATCGCCACCGGGACGCCCAGCGGCGTCGGCGACTCGCGCTCGCCCAAGCGCTACCTCCGCGAGGGCGACACGGTCGAGATCTACGTCCAGGGCGTGGGCACGCTCTCGAACCCAGTCCGCAACGAGCGCTGAATCGATACGCGCGCACCGGCTTTCCGCCGGCGGGAGTGGTAGGTTGCCCGGCCACATAACCAAGCCGAATCACCGCACCATCCGTGGACGGTGAGCGGGGGACCCAAAGCGATCCAACGTGATCGCGGGGGCGAATCGCCGAGCAGTTCGGCGTAGCGCACTGCGCGAGCCCGTCAGCTAACCCCGCAGGCGCTTCACCAGGGAGGTTTGTGGACACCGCGCGTGACCGTGCTCGCGTCGACCCGTGGCAGGAATCGCTCGAACGCTCGCTCGCTCGAAGAGGCAGATCGACGCGCTCGGCGACCGGGCGTGATCGGAGGCGACCCCCCCGGTCGACCGCGAAGCGCCTGCGGACGCGGATCCTGAGCGCCGGGACCGTCCCGGCGCTCGCGCTGGTGGCGGCCATTCTCGCCAGTGCGCTCGCGAGTGGCGGACCGGAGTCCTCTCCGACGGCAGCCCGGGCTGATCCCGCGCGCGCCGGCCCACGCGGCACGACATCCCGCGCCGGCGATCTCCGGCCGGCGGCGGGGTGGCGCGGCTGCCCGTTGGCGGTCGCGCCGGGCGGCTACGTGAATCCCCTTGCCACCGCGATTGTGAGCCCGGAGCGGATCGACCAGGGGGTCGACTACGCCGGCGTCGGGAAGCTCGCGGCGATCGGAGCCGCGCGGGTCACGTATCTGGCGACGGCCGACACCGGATGGCCGGGAGCGTTCATCGAGTACCGGCTCCTCGACGGCGCCGACGCCGGCTGCTTCGTCTTCTATGCCGAGGGAGTGATACCCGTGGACGGCTTGCGCGCCGGCGACACGATCAGCGCCGGCCAGCCGATCGCCACGATCATCCCCGGGTACCCGACCGGCATCGAGCTCGGGTGGGGCGCGGGCACCGGCACCAAGGCCTACGCGAAGGTCGCCGGGCAGTGGAGCCCCCTCGACGATCAGGACGACCTCGCCAGCGCTGCGGGCCAGAGCTTCTCGGCGCTGATCGCCGCCCTCGGCGGTCCGCCGGGAAAGGTCGAGGGAGGGGAATCCGGCTCCGAAACGTCTTCCAAGCCGTCAGGTGGCTGAGCCGGATTCCCTAAGGGAATCCGCCGCATCGACACCCGCAATACGTGGCGCATCGAGGCGGATTCCCCGTCACGCGCCTGACGGGGGAATCCGGCTCCGAAACGGGGGAATCCGGCTCCGAAACGGGGGAATCCGCCTCCGAAACGTCTTCCGGGCCGTCAGGTGGCTGAGCCGGGTTCCCTAAGGGAATCCGCCGCACCGACACCCGCGATACGTGGCGCGTCGAGGCGGATTCCGCCGTCACCTGTCTGAGCCGGATTCCCCCTCCCCGAGGATGTCCAGCGACCGCTTCATCGCGTCGGCGAGGTGCCGGCGTGTGAGCGACTCGGCCCGGCGCGCGTCGCCGGCCTCGATCGCCTCGAGGATCTGCTCGTGCTCGCGCACGTCGAGCACCATCCGTTCCTGGGTCTCGACCTGGCGCTCGTAGATCGTCGCGCCGATCCGCGCCACCCACAGCCGCTCGACCAGCTGGATCAGGTACTCGTTCTGAGACGCCGCCACCAGCGCGAGGTGGAACTCGCGGTTGGCCTCGAAGCTCCGCTCGACGCTTCGGGTCGAGCGCCGCTGAGCCGCGACCGCCGCGCGCATCCTCGCGAGCGGCTGGGCCGGCCGGCGCTGGGCGGCGAGGCGTGCCGCGCCCGGCTCGACCACGAGCCGCGCATCGTAGGCGCCGCGCATCCCGCCCTGGTCGATGTCGGCCACGCGCGCGCCCCGGTTGGTCCGCATCTCGACGAGCCCTTCGGCCGCCAGCCGCCGCAGCGCCTCGCGCACGGGCGTTCGCGACACCCCGAGCTCCTCGGCGAGGTCCTCCTGGTGGACCCGCGCGCCGCGCGCGAGCGATCCACTCGCGATCCGCTCGCGGATCGCCTCGTAGACCTGATCGACGACGCTCGCGATGCTCAGCCGCTCGGACGCGAGTGCGGGCTCATCCGAGCTCATCGAGTACCGCGCCGGTAGCGGCCACCAGCTCGTCGACCTCTTCGTCGGAGATGATCAGCGGCGGTGAGAACGCGAGCGAGTTTGCGTACGGGAGCGCACGCCCGATCACCCCGCGCGCCAGCAGCGCTTCCGAGACCGCCGCCGCGGTCAGCGGCGCCTCGAGCCCGATCGCCAGCATCAGCCCTTCGCCGCGAACCTCGGCAACGTCCGGCCGGTCCGCCAAGCCCTCGAGCCCGGCCCGCAACCGCCGCCCCGCCTGCGTTGCTCGAGACGTCAGGTCCTCGGCCCGCATCAGCTCGAGGTTGGCCACACCCGCGGCGCAGCATGTCGGATGCCCTCCGTACGTTCCGCCGTGCGCGAGCAGGTAGCCGCTGTCGGCCTCGAGCCAGCCGCGCATCCGCGGCCCCACGATCACCCCGCCGAGCGGGAGGTAGCCGCTGGTGACGGCCTTGGCGAACGTGACCATGTCTGGCGTGACCCCGTAGTGGTGGGTGGCGAACCAAGACCCGAGTCGTCCGAACCCGGTGATCACTTCGTCGAAGATCAACAGCGCGCCGCTCTCGTCGCACACGTCGCGGAGCCCCTGAAGGTAGCCGTCGGACGGCGGGAACACTCCTCCGGCGCCGATCACGGGCTCGGTCACGATCGCCGCGACCCGCTCGGGCCCGTGGTAGGCGACCGCATCCTGCATCGCCTCCACGCTGTCGCGGTCGACCTGGAAGAAGTCCGGCAGCAGCGTCCCGAACGGATCGCGGTTGGCGGGCAGCCCGCCGGCGGAGGTGCCGCCGAGCATCACGCCGTGGTAGGCGTAGTGGCGGCTGAGCACGACGGTGCGGCCGCCGTCCCCGGCCGCCTTGTGTCCCGCGCGCGCGAGCTTCAGCGCCGAGTCGATCGCCTCCGAACCGCCGCAGGTGAAGAACACGCGGGCATCAGGGATCGGCTCGAGCGACAGCAGCACCTCGGCGAGCTTCTGCTCGGGCCCGTTGGTGAACCGGGCGAACGTGTGGAACGCCTCGAGCCGACCCAGTTGCGCAGTGATCGCCTCGGCGATCTCGCGCCGGCCGTGACCGGCGGCGCAGTACCACAGCGACGCGGTGCCGTCGAGGTAGCCGCGGCCGTCGAGGTCCCAGACGCGGCAGCCCTCGCCGCGGACGATCTCGAGGTAGTCCTCGGCGGGCCTGGCCGGGACCGCAAACGGATGCAGGACACTCGGAATGCTCATGACGTCACCCCCACGCTTCGTTCGGCTTCTTCTTCGGGCATCGTCAGCGCGACGTGCAGCGTCTGCGCGGTCACCGCGGGCTGCTCCCCCACCTCCGGGAGCGCCTCGTCGGACTGAACGACGGCGTTCTCGAGCCGCCCGATGCCCTCGACCTCGACCGCGACCACGTCGCCGGGCTCGACCGGGCGCGAGTGGGCGGGCGTCCCCGTGAGCAGGACGTCGCCGGGCTCGAGCGTGATCAGGCGCGCCAGGTCGGCGATCTGGTACGCGAACGAGAACATCAGGTCGGTGCCGGTGTGGCCGCGCTGGACCTCCTCGCCGTTGACGAACGTGCGCAGGGTCAGGTCCTCGGGGTCGACGTCGGCGGCGTCGACCATCACCGGGCCGAGCGGGCAGAACCCGTCCTGGCCCTTGACGCGGAGCATCGAACCGCGATCGGCGTGGCGGAAGTCGTGGACGCCCCAGTCGTTCGCGACCGTGTAACCGCCGACATAGTCGAGCGCCTCCTGCACCGTGACGCGGTGACAGCGCCGGCCGATCACGACCGCGACCTCCCCCTCGTAGTTCAGAAAGCGACAGCCGGCTGGCCGGTACACGGGAGCGAGATGGCCCGACAGCGACGAGGGCGGCTTCATGAAGTACGAGGGCTCGCTCGGCATGCGCGCCATCCCGTACTCCTCGGCGCGCGAGCGGTAGGTCAGATGGGTCGCGAGGATCTTGCCCGCGGTCACCGGCGACAGCCACCGCTGCACTTCGCCGGCCGCCAGCTCGAGGCCGCCGGCGCGAACCGTGTCGTCGTCGAACGTCCCGTCGAGCGCACGGCCGTCGTGCTCGATCCGAACGTGGTTCATGCGTGGGCCTCCTGTCGGTGTTGGGCGACGACTTCGACCCCGTCGACCGTGTAGCCGAACGAGAAGCGGTAGCCGCGGAGCATCTCGCGGGGGGCGATCGCCTGCAGGTCCTCGAGCGTGTCGTCGTAGAGGCGGAGCTCGGCGCTCCCCTCCCAGATCTCGGTCGCGTCGCGGTCGTAGCCGCCGGCGCGGACGAGCTCGAACACATCCGGGCGATCGCCGGCCGCGGCCGGGAAGTGCCGGGTGTTGTGCATCGGCGGGTCGTTGACGGTCGGGCCGCTCCCGGAGACGTGCTCGAGGGTGACGACGAGCCGCCCGATCTGACGGTCGTTCGCGGAGCAGGTCGCTCCGAATCGCGCGCCCGGCCCGAGCCGCGGCGTCGCCTTGCCGGCCGCGAACAGCCGCGTCATGTGGATCGAGCCGAGCTTCTTGGGGAACCCCTGGATCCACCCGCGGTACATCGCGAAGTCCTTGTCGACCCAGATGTACACGCAGCGGCTGACCGGCTTCCCGTTGAAGCGCGCGCCGACGACCAGGAAAAACTCGCGGTATTGGGACTGGATCGGGTCTTCGAGCTCGTGCCGGTCGACCGAGCACGACTGCCAGTCGGCGAAGATCGCGGCGACCGCTCCCGGGTCCTCGGCCGGCTCGAGCTCCGCCGGCAGCAGCGCCGCGACTGCGGCGGGGTCGGTGCGGTACTCGGCGATCAGGAAGTCGCCCGAGTAGTGCCACGGCGGCGGCGGCACGATTCCGGCCCGCCCGTCCGGTGACAGCGGCGCCGTGTACCCGCGGAGCGTCACGCGGCGACCCCGGACCGGTCACGCGCGTCCCGCGCGGCCCCCTGCGCCCCGTAGCTCGCGGGATCGACGTCGCCGCCGCCCGTCAGGAGCAGGCCTTCGGCGAGCCCGAGTATCTCCTCGACGATCTCCGGCGTGTCTCCCGGAGGGCGCGACAGGATCAGCGGGAGGCCACCGGCATCGGCGACCCGCGCCGCATACGCCGGGTCAAGCGTGTCGAGGATGGTCCGCTCACCGAGGTAGTCCGGGAGCCGCCGGCGCCAGCAGGTGACGAGGATGCGGGGACGGTCGCGGCCCATACGCGGCGTGAATACATTATGTGATGCTCGGCGATCCTGCCGACGTCGTCCGGACCGGCTCGGCCTCGCGCAGCTTGTACCGCTGGATCTTGCCGCTCGTCGTCCGCGGGAGATCCTCGACGAACTCGACCTCGTGCGGATACTCGTACCGACGCAGGTGCTCCTTGCACCACGCCCGCAACTCGTCCGCGAGCGCATCGGCATCCGGCGGGGGCGAGGCGCAGATCACTAACGCCTTGATCCGGCTGAGGTCTTCGACGTTGATGCCGATCACCGCGGCCTCGGACACGGCCGGGTGCCGGACGAGGCAACCCTCGACGTCGGTCGGAGACACCCACAGCCCGCCCACCTTGATCATGTCGTCCGAGCGCCCCTGGTAGACGTAATGCCCGTCGGCGTCGACGAGGTACCGGTCGCCGGTGTGGAACCAGTCGCCGCGCATGCAGTAGCGCGTCTTCTCGCGCTGGTGCCAGTAGAACCCGGCGCAGCTGTCGCCGCGGACCATGAGGTCGCCGGGTTCGCCGGGCGACACGTCGACGCCGCCCTCGTCGACGAGCCGTAGCTCATAGCCCGGCACCGGGCGGCCCGACGTGCCGGGCGCGAGGTCCTCGAACGTGTTCGAGCAGTAGATGTGGAGCATCTCGGTCGAGCCGATCCCGTCCAGGATCGGCACGCCGGTCATCGCCTGCCAGCGGGACAGGACCGCCGCGGGGAGCGCCTCGGCCGCCGACGCACACGCGCGGACGCTCCCGAAGTCGACCTCCGCGCCACCGTCCGCCTTGGCCATCGCCGCATACAGAGCCGGCACCGAGAAGAACAGCGTCGGCCGGTAGCGGCCGACGGCCTCGAAGATGCGCTCAGGTGTGGATCGGCCCTTGACCAATCCAGCGCAAGCCCCGACCGACAGCGGGAATGTCAGACCGTTGCCGAGGCCGTAGGCATGGAAGAGTTTGGTCGTCGAGTAACAGATGTCGCGCTCGTCGATCTGCAGCACGTTGCGGGCGTACTGGTCGACGGTCACCCCGATGTTGCGATGGGCGTGCACGACGCCCTTCGGCCGTCCGGTCGAGCCGGAGCTGTAGAGCCAGAACGCCATGTCCTCGCGGTGGGTGTCGGCCGGCGACCCGAGCTCGCCGGCGCGCTCGCGGGCGACGGCGTCAAAGCTCGCGCATGGCCCGGGATCACCGTCGACGACGAGCACGTGGAGGCCGAGCCGCGACTCGAGCTCGGCCTCGAGCCCGGACAGCAGCGACGCCTCGACCACAAGCACCTTGGCGTAGCTGTCGTCGAGGTAGTAGGCGTAGTTGTCGAGCCGGTCCATCGGGTTGACCGGCACCGGCACCGCGCCGATCCGCATCGCGCCGAGGAACGTCGCCGGGAACGCCGGCGAATCGTCGAGGATCATCAGCACCCGCTGCTCGCGCTCGACGCCGAGGTCGACCAGGTACGACGCGACCGCCGCCGTCATCGACGCGAGCTCGCCGTACGTGACCGCACCATCGGCGGTCAGCAGCGCGGTCTTGTCCGCGCGCCCCGCTTCGAGGTTGTGATCGAGCAGCGTGCTCGCGTTCAGTCGCTCCGCTCCACTCACCGTGTGTTCGAGTCTAGTCCTAAACCAAGCGTACAGATTCGCTTGTTTTAGGTCTAGTGCGCGGGTCAGGGGCGCGCCCGCTTTTTCCGGGGGCTGTCGTGCTGCTGATCCCAGGCCAGAATCCGCCTGGTCATATCGACCGCCTGCGAGGGCGTGCGCAGGATGTGGAAGCCACCGGGATAGCGCACGAGCTCGGCTTTCTTGCCGAGCAGACGGAGGCCCGTGTACAGCTCCTCGCCCTGACCGATCGGCACGCGGAGATCTCCCTCCCAGTGGACGACCAGCACGGGCGCCGTCACCGCCGGCAGGTACGTGAGCGGCGAGCGTTTCTCGTATGCGCTCCGCGCCGTCCACGGCGTGCCGCCCATGTTGAACACGGAGAAGTCGGATATCTCGCTCGTGAGCGCCATGCTCGTCTGGTCGACGACGGCCGCAAGCGCGACGGCGGCCCGGAACCGGTCCGAGTGACCGACGATCCAGGTGGTCATGAACCCGCCGTACGAGCCGCCGCTCACGAACATCCGCCCGCCGTCGGCGACGCCGCGCTCGATCACGTCATCGCAGCAGGCGAGGATGTCCTCGAAGTCGGCTCCGCCCCAGTCTCCGACACACGCGCTCGTGAACGCCTGCCCGTAGCTCGAGCTCCCGCGCGGGTTCGGCAGGACGACGGCATAGCCGGCAGCGGCGATCGCCTGATGCAGCGCCAGCCACCGCCCGGACGGCCACGCCGCGTGGGGGCCACCGTGGATGTCGAGGTGCAGCGGCAACGCCCGCGGTGCGGAGCCGGTCGGGAGGATCGTGAAGTACTCGACCTCGGTGCCGTCGGGACGCGAAACGCTGGTCCGCGTGACCGGGGCCAGGGCCACCTCGGCGACGAAGTCGGCGTTCAGTTCGGTCAGCTGGACGGGCTCGGCGCCCGCGAGTGTGGTCAGGTGCAGCTCGCTCGGCCGGTCGGGCCAGGCGGCCGTGAACGCGAGCGCGCGCCGGCCGGCGCGCGCGGCCACGCCGTCGATCTGGAGGTCACCACCCACCACCTCCCGGCTCCCGCGCTCGCCGACCCGCGCCCGGTGCAGGGTGATCGAACCTCGGTCGCCGACGAGCATGAGGAGCTCTTCGTCGCCGATCCAGCGGACCGAGGCGAGCACGCCGGGGAACAGCGCGATCGGGCGGTCGAGCTCGGGCGAGATCCGCTCGGCGGCAGTGCTGCCGTCGGCGGGCACGACGAACGCGTGGCTGTCGACGTCCCAGCGATCGGTGTCCTGCCCCGCGAACGCGACCAGCTTCCCGTCGGGCGAGAACGCCGGGAACGCGACCTGGCCCTTGCCGCCCGTGATGCGGCGCGGTCGCCCGCCGTCGGCGGGCACGACCCACGCATCGGATCGAAACTGGCGGTCGTCCCGGCGTGGGTGGCGGTCGGAGGCGAACACGATCGTCGCGCCGTCGGGCGAGAACGACGGATCGTCGTGGTCGAAATCGCCGCGCGTCAGCTGCCTCGACGCTCCGCCTTCCACGTCGATGACGAACAGATGGCGGCGGCCCTCCTGCCAGCCGACTCCGTCCAGGCGGGCGGCGAGTCCCCGCGGTATCCGCGGCGCGTTCCGCTCCTGGGCACTGGCCTTCGCGCGGTCCGACACCCCGACGCGGCAGACGACCACGATCTTCGTCGAGTCCGGCGACCACGCGAGCTGGCTGACCGGACCGGGCAGATCGCCGAGACGCGCCGGCATGCCGCCGTCGAGCGGCGCGAGTCGCACGTGGGCGTCCTCGGGCTGGTTGTCGGTGACCGAGATGTAGGCAAGCCAGCGGCCGTCGGGCGACCAGCTCGGGCTCCTGTCCGCCGGCCCACCGGTGAACCGGCGCGCCGGCGAGGAGCGGTCGACGCCAACCACCCAGATCGACGAGCACAGCTTGTCCTTCTCCTCGTCCACGTCGACGCGCGCGAACGCGACGCGCCGGCCATTCGGGGACAGGTCCGGATCGTTAGCGCTCCTCAGCCGGAACGCATCCTCCGGGCGAAACCGTCGCTTGGCCATGATCGCTCCCCCTCCGGCCCGACATCGATGAAACGGCCGGGGCCAAATCTACAGATCGGGCACGACGGTGCGCGGGTAGTTCCTACGCACCGCGGCGCGATCATCCACCGATGGCAGCCGGCCGTGCAGCGCGTACCGTGACCCTAAAGCGACCGGAGGACGCGATGCCCGGGAACGATCAGCTGACGGCGCTCGACGCTGCGTTCCTGGAGCTCGAGCAGGCCGATGACGGCGCGCTGATGCATATCGGCGCCGCGCTTGTGTTCGGCCCGCTGCCCGGCGGTGGGACGCCGGCGATCGGGGAGGTGCGCGAGCACCTCGAACAGCGCTTGGACCTGTTGCCTCGCTACCGCCAGAAGCTCGACGCGCCGCGCACCGGCGGACTCGCCTGGCCGTCCTGGGAGCGCGATCAGCGCTTTGAGATCGATGCGCACGTTCGTCATGCGACGCTGCCGTCACCGGGGGACGAGCCCGAGTTCCTGGACTGGATCTCGGACTTCTACTCGCACCGCCTGGACCGCGGCCGTCCCTTGTGGGAGATCGTGCTGCTCGACGGTCTGGCGGGCGGGCGTTGGGCGTTGGTGTCGAAGACCCACCATTGCCTGGTCGACGGCGTCGGCTCGGTCGACGTTGTCGACCTGCTGCTCGGCGCAAAGCCCGCGCCGCGCGAGCCGTCAGCGCCTCACGTTCCGGTGTCGAACTTGGCCTGGCTCGGATGGCTCCAGCATCCACCCGAGCCTGTCGGCCAGGTGGCCGCCGCCGGCCTCGCGGCCGCTCGGGCCGGGGCGCACGCGCTGATGCATCCGCGTGAGGCGTTGGAACACTCACGGGCGGTGATCGATCTGCTCGTCCGTGACGAGCTGATCGCGGCGCCGCGCTCGAGCCTGAACGTACCGATCGGCGCGACCCGACGGATCGCGACCGTTCACGTCGAGCTCCAGGAGCTGCAGAAGGTCCGTTCGTCACTTGGCGGCACGGTCAACGATGTCGTGCTGTGTGCCGCCACCGGCGCGTTGCGCGAGCTGCTGCTCGTGCGCGGCGAGAAACCGCCGCGCCACGGACTGCGCGCGATGGTGCCGGTGAACATCCGTCGCGAGGGAGACCGCGGCGAGCTTGGCAACAAGGTCTCCTCGCTGTTCGTCGAGCTGCCGGTGGCGGAGGCCGACCCGCTGCGCCGCTACGAGCTGGTGCGCGCCACGGCGGAGGAGCGGAAGGCCGGCGGGCAGGCGCTCGCGGCCGGCGCGGTGACCGGGCTGACCGAGCTCGCGCCGCCGGTGCTCCACGCCGGCCTCGCGCGGGCGATGTCCGCGAAGCGACTGTTTAATGTCACGATCACCAACATCCCCGGCTCGCCGCGTCGCCTGTACGCGTTCGGCGGGCCGATGATCGATGTCGTGCCGATCGTGCCGCTCGCGGCCGAGCACGCGGTCGGGATCGCCGCCGTCTCCTACGCCGGCGGGGTGACGTTCGGGTTATACGCCGATCGCGCCACTATGCCCGACCTCGATGTACTCAGAGACGGCATCGTCACGTCACTGCTCGGGCTGGCGGCGCTGGCGGACGCGAAAGCGGCGGCATGCTAGCGGGCGGCGGTTTCGCGCATCTCCCCATGGCAAAGGCTGTGAAGGCCGGCGCGGCGCCGCCAGACGTTCGACGAGGACCACTCGGCTTAGCTTGGCCTACCCTAGAATCGCCGGCTTGAGCGAACACGAAGGGGGCAATCGGATGCATCGGAGGATTGGCACGGGCTCACGGACGATGGCTGACCTGATCGGGTTGGCGGCGGCGCGGCAGGGCGGCAAGCCGGCGCTCAAGCACAAGGTTGGCGGCGAGTGGGTCGAGGTCTCCTACGAGCAGCTCGAGGGGATCGTGAGGGAGTTGGCGCTGGGCCTCGTCGATCTGGGTATCGAGCCGGGAGATCGGGTTTCGATCCTGTCGCACACGCGGCCGGAGTGGACCTACGCGTGTTTTGCGACGTTTGCCGCCGGCGCGACTGTCGTGTCGATCTACCAGACGAACTCGGCGGAGGAGTGCCACTACGTGCTGCATCACTCCGGGGCGCGGGCGGTGTTCGTCGAGGACGCCGAGCAGCTGGCGAAGGTCCGGGCCGTCGAGGCTGACCTGCCGGAGCTGGAGTTCGTGATCGTGATCGACCCGGCGGACGCCGACGGCAGCGCGATCTCGCTTGCTGCGCTGCGCGAGCGGGGGCGAGGGCGGGCCCAGGCCGAGCTCCAGGAGCGCCTTGACAGTGTCACGCCGGACGCCGGGTGCCTGTTGCTCTACACGTCGGGGACGACCGGGCCGCCGAAGGCGTGCGAGCTGACGCACGGCAACTACCGTGCGATCACGTCTGCGGTGGAGACGCAGGGGCTGGTGCGCGAGGACGACTGCGTGTACCTGTTCCTGCCGCTGGCGCACGCGCTCGCGCTGATCGTTCAATTCCTGGTGCTCGACGTCGGCGCCACGCTCGCCTACTGGGAGAAGGACCCGCAAAAGATCGTGGCCAACCTGATGGAGCTCAAGCCGACGTTCTTCCCGTCCGTGCCGCGGATCTTCGAGAAGATCCATACGCTGGCCACGACCGCCGGCGACGCTCGAGAGCTCGAGCAGGCAACGCGGGTGGGCATGGCCGTGCGCCAAGCGCAGCATCGCGGCGAGGAGGTCCCCGCCGACCTGCAGGCGGCGTTCGAGCGCGCCGAGCAGGCCCTCTATGCCAACGTGCGCAACCTGTTCGGCGGGCGCTTGCGCCAGGCGGTGACCGGCGCCGCGCCGATCGCTCCCAGCATCCTGGAGTTCTTCTACGCCTGCGGAGTGCCGGTGATGGAGGGCTACGGAATGACCGAGACCGCCAGCGTGGCGAGCGTCAACACCCCCGACGCGTTCCGGTTGGGGTCCGTCGGCAGGCCGCTGCCAGGCGTCCAGGTACAGATCGCCGACGACGGCGCCATCCTGATCAAAGGCCCCAACATCTTCAAGGGCTACTACCGCGACGCGACCGCGACGCGCGAGACGCTGGTGGACGGTTGGCTGCACACCGGCGACCTCGGGCGACTCGACGAGGACGGCTTTCTGTTCATCACCGGCCGCCAGAAGGACATCATCATCACCGCCGGCGGCAAAAACATCACCCCCGCGAACCTCGAGCACCAACTGCAGCGCAACCGCTGGATCTCGCAAGCCGTCGTGATCGGCGACGGCCGCCCCTACCTGACAGCGCTGATCACGCTCGACCCCGAAGAGACGCCAACGTTCGCCGGCGAGCACAACCTCAAGCTCGACGAGCTCCACCGGTCCGAGTCGATGCGCGCCGAGATACAGACAGCGATCGACGAGGCCAACTCGCACTACGCGCCCGTGGAGCAAATCAAACGCTTCGAGATTCTCCCCGAAGACTTCTCCCAGCCAACCGGCGAGCTCACCCCCACGCTCAAGGTCAAGCGCAGCATCGTCCAGCAGAAGTACGCCGACACGATCGACGCGATCTACGCCAGCCCGAGCGACCGCATCGTCGCCCAGCCGCCCCGCTAGGCCGCTTGGCAGCCGAGTCGCTCACAGGTAAGCGCCGGCTACAAGCAGAGGCACGGGGCCGGAGGCGGCGAACGCACCTCCGGCCCCGTGCAGCACCTACCGCGGCTGTCGGGAAGCGGTTATCCCACGAGCGCCGATAGAGCGCCTGACTGGATCAGCTCCACGGTCTTCGCGATGTATAGCTCGACGCAACCCACACGCACTCGATCAGTATTAGGATGCAGCCCAGTCGCCCCCTGGACACCATTGATCGCAAGATTGTTGCGTTGCTACAGCAAAACTCGAAACGCACGTTCGCAGACATCGGGACCGACGTCGGCCTGTCCGCGACCGCCGTCAAACGACGGGTCGACCGTCTCGAAGGCGACGGCGTCATCGTCGGATACGGCGCCCGTGTCAACTGGCGGGCGCTCGGCGAGTGGATCGAGTCGCTGATCGAGATCTACTGCGCGGACCGCACGTCGCCGGCGGAAGTCGGGCGCTCGCTGGCCACGGTCGAGGAGATCGTCTCGGCGTTCACCGTCTCCGGCGAGGCCGACGCCGTGATCCGGGTCCGCGTCGACAGCATCGAGCATCTCGAACGACTCGTCGAACGACTCCGCCGCGAGCCTAACATCGTCAGGACGCGCACGCTGATCGTGCTCTCGACGCTGCTGGACCGGCCATGACGTTCGCGCCGGTCGATGTCGCGATGGAGCGCCGGGGGGACGGCACGATCGTCCTTACATCGCGCGTCCCGCTACCGGAAGCCGAGCGGTCGATCACGGCAGCGCTGCGCCGATGCGCCGCGGAGCATCCCGACCGTCCGCTCGCCGCCCAGCGAGACGCCGAGGATCGCTGGGTCACGCTCACCTACGGCGAGGCCATGGAGAAGAGCGAGGCTTTGGCTGCGCGGTTCGTGGACCTCGGGCTCGGGCCGGACAAGCCGGTGATGATCCTGTCCGGCAACTCGCTCGAGCACCTGCTGGTGAGCCTCGGCGCGTACGCGGCCCGCGCACCGGCGATGCCGATCAGCGTCGCCTACTCGCTGATGAGCGCCGACCACGCCCGGATCAGGGCGATCGCGGACGAGACCAGGCCCGGGCTCGTGTTCGCCGCCGACGCCGGGCCGTTCGCCGGCGCCCTCGACGCACTGGGCGGCGGGATTCCGCACACGGTCGTCGCTCGCGGTGATCGCGACGGCGCCCTGCGGCTCGACGACCTCGTGGCCACGACTCCAGGAGGGCTCGGCGAGCCGGATCCCGACACCGTCGCGAAGCTGCTGTTCACCTCGGGATCGACCGGCGTCCCCAAGGGCGTCATCAACACCCACCGGATGCTCTGCTCCGACCAGGCGGCGATGCTCGCCGTCTGGCCCTTCCTCGCCGCCGAGACCCCGATCCTCGTCGACTGGCTGCCTTGGAGCCACACGTTCGGCGGCAATCACAACCTGAACATGGCGCTGTTCAACGGGGGGACTATCTACATCGACGACGGCCGGCCCGTTCCACCGTTGTTCCAGCGGACGCTCGAGGCGCTGAACGACATCCCGCCCACGCTCTACTTCAACGTCCCGGCCGGATACGCGCTGCTCGCTCCCGCACTCGAGAACGACCCGGCGCTCGCCGAGCGGTTCTTCAGTCGCCTCAGGCTCATGTTCTTCGCCGCGGCGGCGCTGCCCGAGGCGCTCGCCGCGCGGCTGCGCGATCTGGCGTCCAGGCACGCCGACCACGAGGTGCCGCTGACCTCGAGCTGGGGGACGACCGAGACCGCTCCCGCCGCAACCACCGCGCATTTCCGCGATCCGGCCAACGGCTGCATCGGCGTGCCGTGTCCGGGAGTGACGATCAAGCTCGCTCCGGTGCAGGACAAGCTCGAGATCCGCGTGAGCGGCCCGATCGTCACCCCGGGCTATTTCCGCGACCCCGCGCTGACCGCGACGAGATTCGACGAGGAGGGCTTCTACCGCTCGGGCGACGCGGTCAAGATGGTCGACGAGCGCGACCCGGGTCAGGGCATGCTGTTCGACGGGCGGATCGCCGAGAACTTCAAGCTGCTGACCGGGACCTGGGTGGCGGCCGGAACGCTCCGCACGCACGTGCTGAGCGGCGCCAGGGTCCTCAGCGACGCCGTGATCTGCGGCCACGACACCCCGTATGTCGCGGTCATGGCCTGGGTCAACCAGGCCGAGGCGCGCAAGCTTTGGGGCGGCTCGGAGGACGTCGCGCTCGACGACCCGCGGCTGCTCGAGCACCTCGCGCGCGCGCTCGCCACGCTCAACGACGGCGCCGGCTCCGCGTCACGGGTGCAGCGGCTGCTGCTGCTCTCAGACCCGCCGAGTCTCGATGCCGGCGAGATCACCGACAAGGGCTATCTGAACCAGCGCGCCTGCCTCGAGCGCCGCGCCTCCGACATCGCCCGGCTGTACGCGGAGGCCCCGGGCGCCGGGATCATCATGCCGGCGGAGCGGCCTCAGGTGGCGCCGGTCTGACCGCGATCGTCACCTCGACGATCGCGCACAGCTTCCCGCCTTCGTCACAGAAGTCGTGACCCCACGTCCACTCGCGCTCGTCCTGCCCACGCAGGCGGGCGGTGACGTCGACGGTCCCGCCGCTGATCGGGCGCAGAAAGCTCGCGTAATTGCTCAGACCCGCCGCGACGTAGCCGTGGCGCCACACGTTGTTGACCGTGGCGACCGACGCCACCGTCTCGGCGACCGCCGAGTAGATCCCGCCGTGCATCAGGCCAAGCGGCTGCTTGAGGTTCTCGCGGACCTCGAAGCGCACGTGCGCGGAGCTCAGCGTGAGGTCGACCCACTCGAGCCCGAGGAAGCCCTCGAACGTGCGGTCAAGCGGAATCACGGGCGACGGGAGGGTCGCCCGGTCCCACGGCGCCGGCTCGCTCATCCCGCGCCGAGTACGACCGACTTGGTCTCGGTGTAGAAGTCGAACGCCTCCTCGCCGTGCTCCTTGCCGTAGCCGCTCGACTTCCATCCCCCGAACGGGAGCTCGTCGTAGACCTTCGTGCGCGAGTTGACCCACGTGTAGCCGGCCTCGATGCGCTCGGCCGCATCGCGGGCGCGCTGGAGGTCGCTCGTCCAGACCGAGGACCCGAGGCCGAACTCGGAAGCGTTCGCTCGTTCGATTGCCTCGTCGAGGTCGGCCACGCGCCAGATCGGAAGCGCGGGTCCGAACACCTCCTCGGTCGCCATCGGCGAGTCGTGCGGCGGGTCCACGACGACCGTCGGCTCGTAGAAGAACCCGTCTGCCAGATCCGGGCCGTCGGGCGGTCCGCCGCCGGCACGGAGCTCGCCGCCGGCGCGCAGGGTGCTCGACACCTGCGCCGCCAACTCGTCGCGGCCGCCGGCAGTATGCATCGGGCCCATCTGCGTGCTCTTCGCGTCGCCGCGGCCGATCTTGAGCCGCTTGGCTTTCTCGACGATCGACTCGATCACCTCGTCGGCGACCGACTCGAACACGTACACGCGCTTGATCGCCAGGCACGCCTGGCCGCAGTTGTAGAACCGGCCCATGCTGGCGGCACTCGCGGCGGCGGCGAGGTCGGCGTCGTCGCAGATGATCATCGGGTCAGAGCCGCCGAGCTCGAGCGTGACCCGCTTGGTTCCGCGAGCGGCCAGCGCCATGATGTGCTCGCCGACCGGAGTCGAGCCCGTGAACGCGATCTTCCGCACGAGCGGATGGGTCACGAGCCCCTCGCCCGCCTCCGAGCCCTTGCCGGTGATGACGTTGAACACGCCCTCGGGAAGACCGCCCTCGGCGAGCAGCTCGGCGAACCGGAGCGTGGTCAGCGGCGTCGTCGCCGCAGGCTTGGCGACGACCGTGTTGCCGGCGACGAGTGCCGGGGCCAGCTTGTTGCATAGCAGCGTGGTCGGGAAGTTCCACGGCACGATCGCGCCGACCACGCCGAGCGGTCTGCGCAGGACGAACCCGTCCACGCCCGGATCGAGGTTCGGCGTGTGCGCGCCGCGGAGCGCCTTCGACAGCCCGACGTAGTGCTGGAGCGTGTCGATCGCCTTGGTCAGCTCGATGCGGCTGTCACGGAGCGTCTTGCCCTGCTCTCGCGTGAGCAGCGGGATCAGCTCGTCGAGGTGCTCCTCGACGTGGTGCGCCGCCCGCCCGACGATCTCGCCGCGCTTGGACACCGCGAGCTTCGACCATGCCGGCAACGCGGCGCCGGCAGCGTTCACCGCGGCGTCGACATCGGCCGCGCCGGCGGCGGCGACTTCGGCGAACGGCTTGCCGTCGGCGGGATTGACGACCTCGAGCGAATCGCCGCCGTTGCGATGCTGCTCGCCTGCGATGAACGACCCGGGATATGTCATCTCCACCGTCGTCATGCGCCCACGAACTCCGCCTTGCGCTTGTCGACGAAGGCCGTCAGGCCCTCGGTGGCGTCCTTGGAGCGGAACAGCGTCTCCATCAGCTCCTGCTCGAGCGCGATCCCGTTGGCGAGTGCCAGCTCGCCGCCCTCGTGGACGCATCGCTTGATCGCGGCGATCGCCAGCGCAGGGCCGGCGCCGAGCTTGGCGGCGTACTCGCGCACCTTCTCTTCCGCCTCGTCCGCGTTGTACACGTCCGCGACCAGCCCCATCTCGCGCGCCTGCTCGACGCCGTACGTACGCCCGGTGAGCAGCAGCTCGAGCGCTCGGCTCGGACCGATGAGGCGCGTGAGCCGCTGAGTGCCGCCGTTGCCGGGCAGCAGACCGAGCGTGACCTCGGGCAAGCCCAGCTTGTAAGGGCCGGCGGCGGCGAGCCGGATGTCGCAGGCTAGCGTGACCTCGAGCCCGCCGCCGAGCGCGTGGCCGGCGATGTAGGCGATGAACACCTGCGGCGAGGCCGCCATCCGCCGGAACGCCCCCTGGCTGACGCGGATCATCTCCATGTTCGCGTCGACGTCGCCCTCGAGGAACTTCTTGATGTCGGCGCCGGCCGAGAAGAACTTCTCGCTGGCGCTCTGCACGATCACGACGCGGGTGGCGCCGGCGACGGCCTCGTCGACCGCACTCGAGAACTCGCTCATGAACTCGAGGTCATACGAGTTGGCCGGCGGCTTGTCGAGCGTGATGAAGCCGAGCGGACCGTCGGATGTGAACGTGACAGCCATTTATGCGAGACCTCCCACCACGACCGACTTGATCTCGACGTATGAATCGAGTGCCTCGATCCCATGCTCCTTGCCGTAGCCCGACGCCTTGACCCCCCCAAAGGGAAGCTCGTCGTAGCCGTAGTGGATCTGGTTGACCCAGGTCATACCCGATTCGATCTCCTGTGCGGCTCGATGGATGAGGCGGGCGTCGTGCGTCCAGATCGAGGAGCCGAGCCCGTACGGGGTCTCGTTCGCACGCCGTAGCGCGTCGTCGAAGTCGGTGAAGCGGAACACCGGCAGCACCGGACCAAACACCTCTTCTCTTGTGAGGCGTGAAGTTTCGGAGGGCTCCGCGATCACGACGGGCTCGAGGAAATAGCCCTTGTCGTCCTCGCCCGTCCCGCCGCCGATCAGCAGCTCGCCCCCGTTGGCCACGCCGTCCTCGATCTGCTCGAGCAGCTCGTCGCGCCCGGCCCTCGTGTGGATCGGCCCCATCCGGAGCTTCGGCTTCTCGGCTTTCGTGGTCCCGTCCCCGGGTTCGTAGCGGCCGACCCTTTCGACGAGCTGGGAGACGAAGCCGTCGTAGACCGAGTCGTGCACGAACACCCGCTTGCAGCCGAGGCATGCCTGCCCGGCGTTCCAGTAGCGCCCGATGATCACCGCCTTGACCGCCGCGTCGACGTCGGCGTCGGCGCACACGATCACGGGATCGGATCCGCCGAGCTCGAGGGTTACGCGCTTGAGGTCCGGCGCGGCCAGGGTCGCCACGTGCCGTCCTATCGCTGTCGAGCCGGTGAACGCGACGCGCCGGACGTCGGGGTGACTCACGAGCGCGTCCCCGATGTCTTTGCCGCGCCCCGTGACGACGTTGAGCACGCCGTCCGGGAGCCCGGCCTCGGAGAACAGGCGGGCGACTTGCAGGGTCGCGAGCGGCGTGGTCGAGGCCGGCTTGGCCACGACGGTGTTTCCGGACGCCACCGCCGGCGCGACCTTCGTCCCGAGCAGCGTCAGCGGGAAGTTGTACGGCGTGATCGCCGCGCACACCCCCACCGGACGGCGGATGACCAGCCCATACGCCGGCCCGAAAGCACCCGGGAGCTCCTGGTAGGCCCCGCGAACCTTGGTCGCGGCCTCGGCGTAGTAGTGGACGCCGTGGGCCAGGTGATTCACCTCTCCCATCGCCTCCGCGAGCGGCTTGCCCTGCTCGGAGGTCAGGGTCGCCGCCAGCTCCTTCGCGTGCGCCTGGATCAGATCCGCGGCCTTGGTGAGGATCGCGGCGCGCTTCTCGACGTCGGTCTTCGACCACTCGGCGAACGCACGCTTCGCGGTGGCCACCGCGAGCTCCACATCCTCCGGCGATCCGGCCGGGACGCTGTCCACGACCTCCTCGGTGGCCGGGTTGACCACCTCGAGCTCCTCGTGAGCGGCCGCTGCCGTCCACTCACCTCCGATCAGCATCTCGGGCACGCTGCCTCCTCAATCAGTGGACGCGCTCGTCTTCGACGACGCGACTGTTTTTCAGATAATGATCGCGCAGCTCCTGATAGTGCTGCGCGGCCGTTTCGGTCCAGGCTCGCGCCGATCCGCTCAGCTCCTTCTTGACGCGCGCCGGGACGCCCGCCACGAGGACGGCGGGCGGGATCTCCATACGCTCGGACACGACGGCGCCGGCGGCGACCATCGCACCGGCGCCGACCGTCGCACGCTGAAGGACGATCGCGCCCATCCCGACGAGCGCGCCGTCGCCGATCGTGCAGCCCTCGAGCATCGCGCCGTGGCCGACGACCGCGTTCGCGCCGATCACCGTCGGAAGGTCGTTGGCGCAGTGGATGATCGTGTTGTCCTGGATCGAGCTGCCGGCGCCGATCTCGATGTGCGCGCGCGCCGCATCGCCGCGGAGCACGGTCCCGAACCAGACGTTACACCGGTCTCCTACGCGGACGTCGCCGATCAGGACCGCCGTCGGTGCCAGGAACACGTCAGCGCCGATCGTCGGCGCGACGCCGTCGAGCTCAACGATCGTGGCCATCAGCCTCGCTCACTTGACCGCACGGATGAGAGACTATACGATGGCGGGCGTTAGTCAAGTGTCACACATTGAGAGGCGTGTTCGTGCCCACAGCCACAGTCGAAGACCTAGCCCCGCGGACCGAGGAGGAGGTGCAGCAGCACCTCGCCGCCGGGAAGCTCGTCGAGGGCATCCAGCACATGTCGCCGAAGTACCTCGAGGGGATGCGCCGGATCCTCACGGTGTCGGCCGACACCGAGCTCGTCAGCGCCCCGTCCTACCTGCGGGCGGCGCAGCACGCGCCGGCGCTCAACAACTTCGGGTCGGCGATGTCGATCATCCAGGACGAGCTCGCGCACGCGCACATCGGCTACCGCTTGCTGGGCGACCTGGGCGTCGACATGGACGAGCTGATCTACGAACGGCCCGCGCGTTCGTTCAAGTACCCGTACGCGTTCGATCTTCCGCTGAACTCGTGGGTCGAGTTGGTGTGCGCGAACGCGCTGTACGACCAGGCCGGGTTCGTCCTGCTCTCCGACATATTCCAGTCGAGCACGTTCGGGCCGTGGAAGCGGGCGCTGGCCAAGGTCGACAAGGAGGAAACGTTCCACCTTCGCCACGGCCGCACCTGGCTTCGCAAGTTGACTCGCGAGCCCGCCGGCAAGGCGGAGGTCCAGGTGGCGGTCGACTGGATGTTCATCCTGACCTTGGAGTGGTTCGGCCTCCCCGATGATCTGAAAAAGCACTCAGAGCAGCTCGACTATGGGTTCAAGGGCAAGTCGAATGACCAGCTGCGGCAGTGGTGGATGGCCGAGGTGGTGCCTTTTATGGATGAGATCGGCATTCGCGTGCCGGCTCATTTCGCCATCGAGCGGGATGCGTACGTGATCGACTGCCCGTTCCCGGCCGCGTTCGACGAGGAGAAGCGCGAGTGGCTGCTGTCCGAGGGCGCGATTTCGTGGGACGACGTGCTGGCGCGGTGGCGCGCGCGGGGTCCGATGAACGACGAGTACGTGCGGACGCTCCAGCGCGGCTATCAGACGACGTCGCTGCGGAGGGCGGCGTGAGCGCGGTCGAGGCACGTCTGTGGGAGGCGCTTCGGGGGGTCGAGGACCCCGAGATTCCGGTGTCGGTGCTTGGCATGGGCCTGATCGTGTCGCTGTCGTATCGTGCCGAGGACCGGCGGGCCGATCTTCAGATCACGTTCACCGCGATGGGCTGCCCGGCGATGGAGTTCATCGAGGAGGACATCCGGGAGGCGCTGCTTCGCGACCCCGACGTGGACGTGGTCGATATCGAAGTCGTCTGGGATCCGGTGTGGACGAAGGACCGGCTGCGGGCCGACGCGCGCTCGAGGATGCGCGAGCTGGGGATCGCGGTATGAGCCGAACGGATGAAACGGTGTGGGAGGTGTTCGCGCGCAAGGCGTACGAGGAGCCGCTGCACCACGTCGGCACCGTGACCGAGGACGACGAGGACCTGGCGCTCGTCTCTGCACGCGCAATCTATGACGAGCAACCGTGGATTCACATGATCATCGTGCCGCGAGGCGCGATTCGGGAGGCGATAAGCGCATGAGTGTTACCCCGGGCGTCGACGCCGCCACCGCCACCATGATCTCGCTGATCGGCTCGCTCGCCGACAACAAGAGCGCGCTCGGCCGCCGGTACGGCGAGTGGGCGGTGAGCGCGCCGACGATCGAGTCGGCCGTCGCCGCCGCCGCGATGGCCCAGGACGAGCTCGGCCACGCCCGCTCGACCTACCCGGTGCTGGCCAAGCTCGGGGTCGAGCGCGAGGACTCGGGGCTCGATACGGGCCATCCGATGCTCGTGATCTCGCAGGAGCTGCCCGACTGGGCCTCGTTCATCGCCGCCAACCTGGTCGTCGACGGCGTGCTCACCACGTTCGTCGCCACCGCGCGCGACAGCTCGATCGAGCCGCTCGCCCAACGGGCCCGCAAGATCCTCCAGGAGGAGGGCGCGCACCGGGTGCATGCGGAGGCGTGGGCCCGACGGATCGCGCACGCCGACGGGGAGGACCTGCGGCTGCTCGTCCGGCGAATCGATGAGATGTGGGCGCAGGCGGCACGCTGGCCGGGACCCGACTCGGACCCGGGCTACCAGGAGGCGATTGCGCAGGGCATGGTTCGCGAGGGACCGCTTGCAATCCGCGATCGGGTCCGCGACTGGCTCAGCCCACAGATCGCCGGCCTGTCGCTCTTAGAGCCCGCGGACTGGTCGGATTGGGACGCGCAGCACCGCCGATGACCTGCCCGTTCTGCGACTCGCCGGACGTCGAGGTGGTCGCGCCCTGGGGCGGGCAGATCATCACGTGCCAGATGCGCTGCCGCGCGTGCAGCACGTACTTCGAGGCGATCCGGGACGAGTTTTCCGCCGATCAGGCCGGGGAATCTGGCTCCACGCCGAAGGTCCCTCGTGACCGTGACGGCCGGATTCCCTTAAGGGAATTCGGCTCCATCGCGCAGCCTGCCGCGGACGAGCCAGAGCCGAATTCTCCGTGGACGACCAGCTCCGCAGACGATCGGTAGGCGCGCCGGCCGCGCGCTCGCTGCTGCTGACGATCCTCGGTGAATACGTTTTGTCGCGCGGCGAGGCCGTGTGGCAGGAGACGCTCGTCGACGGATTGGTTTCGGTCGGCTACACGCAGCAGGCTGCCCGGCAGGCGCTCGCGCGGAGCGTGCGCGACGGCTGGCTCGAGAGTTCCCGGCACGGTCGCCGCGCCCGGGTCTCGCTGAGCGAGGGAACGGCCGCTCTGCTCCGGACCGGCGCCGAGCGCATCTACTCCTTCGGTTCGCCGTGGCAGTGGGACGGGCGGTGGCTGGTCGTGATCCTCCGGGTGCCCGAGGCGCGGCGCGAGGTCCGCCACCAGCTCCGGACCCGCCTCGCCTGGGCCGGTCTCGGCTCGATGGGCGCAGGCGTGTGGCTCACGCCCCACGTCGAACGCGAGGCCGAGCTTCGCGACGCGATCCGGGAGGCGCCGGCAGCCGGCGCCACCTCATTCGTCGCGGAGATGGGCTCGCTCGGCAGCCCGGAGGAGGTCGCGGGCGCCGCCTGGGATCTCGACGCGGTTCGCGAGCACTACGAGGCGTTCATCGAGGATTTCGCGACGATCAGGCCGTCCTCTGACGAGGCTTGCTTTCGTATGCAGACACTGCTCGTCCACGCGTGGCGGAAGTTCCCGTTCCTCGACCCGGATCTGCCGAGCGAGCTGCTGCCGGCGGCGTGGCCGCGCCGGCAGGCCTACGAGTTGTTCGCCGGCCGGCACGCCCGGTGGCAGACCGCGGCGCGCTCGTATCTCCCGCAGCTCGAGGCCGGCCGCACGCCCCGGGCCGCCCAGGCCGCCTGAGTCGCCGGCGAGTTAGCGAGGGCGCGGCGCGGCGCGGCGCGGGGTCGCGGGCGCGCGGGCGCGGCACTTGGGAAGAAACTCTGTCTCGGCTCCCTGGACAGCAGCGGCTTCGCCGGTGGCGGTGACGGTGGCGGCGACTGAACCACAGGCCAGGACCCGCACCGCGCTCGGCGCCGGGCGGATGTCCGGCGCCGAGTGCGTCTGCGTGGACGGTAGGCTCGGCCCTTGGTGCCGTCCACGACCATCACCCTTGCCGGCGGAGCGCTCGAGGTCCTCGACCTCGCCGGCGATCCGGCTAAGCCGCCCCTGGTGCTCCTGCACGAGGGGCTGGGGTCGGTCGGGTTGTGGCGGGGGTTCCCGGAACGGCTGGCCGAGACGACCGGCCGACGGACGGTCGCGTTCTCGCGGTACGGCCACGGGCAATCGGACTCCCCGCCGAAACCGCGGACTCCGGCCTTCATGCACGAGGAGGCGCTCGAGGTGTTGCCGGACCTCCTCACCGAACGAGGGCTCGAGGATCCGGTGCTCGTCGGTCACAGCGACGGCGCCTCGATCGCGCTGATCTATGCCGCGCACCACCCGGTTCGCGCGGTCGTCGCGATCGCCCCGCACGTGTTCGTCGAGACGATGTGCCTCGAGGAGATCAGCCGAGCGCGCCAGGCCTACCTCGAGACCGATCTCCGCGAACGGATGGCCCGTCACCACCGTGACCCCGACGCCGCGTTCTTCGGCTGGAACGACGTGTGGCTCGATCCGGCGTTCCCGAGCTGGAGCATCACGGACGAGCTCGCGCGAATCTCGTGCCCGCTGCTGCTGATCCAGGGCGAGCGCGACCAGTACGGGACGCTGGCGCAACTCGACGCGATCGAGCAGCTCGCCACAGGTCCTGTTCGCCGTGTCGAGCTCGACTGCGAGCACTCCCCGCCGACTGAGCTGCCCGACGAGACGTTGCAGGCGATCGCGAGATTCGTCAACGACGACCCCGCCATCCACATTGCCGAGGAGCCGTACGACGGCCCCGGCGCAACCCGGCTCGTCCCGGACTACGTGGCCGAGATCCGCGAGATGTACCCGGACTGGACCCCGGACGTCCCGCCGCGGCTGACCGCGGAGGACGTGGAGCCGCCGGCCGGCCGGTGGGTGGTGGCCTACCGCGACTCAAAGCCCGTCGGATGCGCCGCGCTCAAGCGCCTCGACGACCGCACGGCCGAGATCAAGCGGGTCTATGTCGCGCCGGAGGCGCGAGGCGCCGGAGTCGCGCGCGCGATTCTCGCGCGGCTCGAGCAGATCGCCCGCGACGTCGGCTACACGACGGTGCGCATGGATACGGGCGCCCGGCAACCCGCCTCGGTGGCGCTGTTCATCTCGACCGGCTATGAGCGGATCGCGGACTACAACGGCAATCCGGTGGCGGCGCACTGGTTCGAGAAGCGGCTCCCGTGACGTCGAGCCCCGAGCGCCGCGTCACGATCAGGCTCGCCGGGCAGCGCGACACCCGGGCGATCGCGCCGCTGCTGGGTCAGCTCGGGTACCCGACGGTCCCCGAGGAATTGGGCGAGCGGCTCGAGCGACTGGCCGCCAACCCCGACGTGCAGGTACTCGTCGCCGAACTCGACGACGAGGTCGTCGGCGTCGCGGCCTTCCAGGTGATCGACCTGCTCGAGCGGCCCGATCCGCAATGCCGGATCACGGCCCTGGTCGTCGACGATCGGCACCGGCGCCGGGGCGTGGCGTACGCGCTGCTCCACACGATCGAGGAGTCGGCAGTCGACCACCGCTGCTTCAGGCTCGAGGTCACGACCCAGGTCGACCGGGACGACGCGTTGGCGTTCTACCGTGCCGCCGGGTTCGACGAGCGACCTCGCCGGCTGGTCAAGCCGCTCGGGAATTTCACGCGGAGCACGGACGATCTCTGACTAGAATCAGAGAATGATCGATGCCCTCGTCGATCAGGTCCGGAGCTTCACCCGGATCGTGACTTAGCGCGTTGTCGAGGTGCCGGCGTTCGCCGTTCGCCCACCACTGGTTCGAACAGCGACTCACCGGCAGCTGACGCTCAGCCGAGCGTCACCAGGTGGTCCGTGTAGTCGATCGTTATCGAGCCGAACCGGGAGAGTACGTCCGAGCCGAACCCCGAGCTGCCGGCGCCGGGCGCTACCGCGATCGAGGCGTTCGAGATCGGCTTCGTCGAGCTCGCGGAGCGCGCGGCGTGCGAGCTCGGGCCGGCGGGCATCACCCCGTTCGAGGTGAGTCACTCGAGCGGCGCGGTCTCGTACGCCCTTCGGATCGAGCACGGGGACAAGGTCATCGCCTCCTCCGGGGACACCCAGTGGACCGACACGCTCCTGGACGTGGCCGACGGCGCCGACCTGTTCGTGTGCGAGTGCACGTTCTACGACAGCCGACGGTTATCCACCTGTCCAGGTGGGCGCGCGCTTCTGGAGGAACGCGCTCATCCCCTCCTGGGCATCGGCGGCCAGCGCGTTCTCGGTCATCACGGTCGTGGTCTGCTCGTAGGCGTCGTGCTCGGCCCGGTCGATCTGGTCGTAGAACGCGCGCTTGCCGATCGCGACGGTGTACGAGCTCGACCGTGCGATCGCGTCGACCAACTCGGCCACGGCCGTGTCCAGCTCAGAAGCGGGGACGACACGGTTGACGAGGCCCCAGTCGAGCGCGGTGGCGGCGTCGATCGTCTCGCCGGTGAGCAACATCTGCATCGCCCGCTTGCGCCCGACCGCCCGGGACACGGGCACCATCGGCGTCGAGCAGAACAGCCCGATCTTGACGCCGGGCGTGCCGAACCGCGCGCCTTCCGCCGCGACCGCCAGGTCGCACGCCGCCACGAGCTGGCAGCCGGCGGCAGTCGCGACCCCGTGCACCTTCGCGATCACCGGCTGCGGCAGGTCGTGAATGGTCTCCATCATCACCGTGCAGACCTCGAACAGGTGCGAGAAGAACGCCTCGTCGCGGTCGATCATCTCGGCTAGGTCGTGTCCGGCCGAGAACGCGGGGCCGGCGCCCTCGATCACGATCGCCCGCACGGAATCACGCGCGGAGACCTCGCGCAGCGCCGCGATCAGCTCCTCCATCAGCTCGAGTGACAGCGCGTTCCGCTTCTCGGGGCGGTTGAGCGTGATCCACGCCGACGCCTCGTGCAAAGCGACCGTCACGTTCCGGTACTCGGTCCCGGGCGCGGAGCTCACCGGACCAGCGTACCGCGGCCGCGCCCTACGGGCGTCTCGCGCTTCCCAGAATGTGCGGGAGCTTCATGATCGGCGTCCCGGGGATGAACAGGAACCGCTCGGACCGCTCGATCACGAACCCGGCCTGCGCGATCGCCGTACCCGTGTCCCGGGTGAGATGGCAGCCGCCGGCGAGCCGCGGCCAGACAGTCACATCGGCGAGGCGCTGGAGTCGCACCGCCGCCGTCCGTTGCGCGACCACGTGCTCGTAGAAGCGGAGCTCGCCCCCGGGGCGGATCACGCGATGGAGCTCGGCCAGCGCGCGCGACTGGTCGCGGAGGCGATGCGCGGTTAGAGCTCGCGCGCATGTAGAGGCGCGCGAACAGCGGGTGTTCGACCCGCTCCTCCTGATCGTCCCTCGTGCCGGTCATCCGTCTCGACGATAGTCGAGGTCACCGGCTAAGGATATACAGATCGACAGGCATAACACATATTTGTGACATCTCTGTGATGCATGCTATGCTTGTCGCATGCCGCGCTCGACGTGTTGGAGCGCACGGACGCGATCCGGCGCTCGCGCGCGGCGGGAGAGCGGATGGATCGCGTCCGCGTGGACTTCTCCTCCGCCCAGTCACGCGGGTGGTGGCGAGGATCCGGACCATCGTCGTCTTGCCCGCTCCGTTCGGTCCGAGAAGCGCGAAAGCGCTGCCCTTTTCGACGGTGAACTCGACCCCGTCAAGCACGAGGTTGTCGTCGAAGGACTTGCGCACATCGACGGCGGCAATGGCTGGTGGGGAGGAGCCGGGTCGCCGGGCATGACGTGACACGGGAACCCGACGCCGTGCGCGCCGCGATCGGAGTGACCGGGCAGTTCTCAGCCGTCGACGACCTGCTCACCGGACGCGAGAACCTCGCGCTGATGGCCGACCTTCACCATCTCGCGTCCGCCGATGGCCGCCGGCGAATCGGCGAGTTGCTCGAGCGCTTCGAGTTGATCGAGGCCGCTGACCGCATGGCCATGACGTACTCGGGCGGCGAGCGCCGCCGGTTGGACCTGGCGATGACGCTGATCGGCGCGCCGCAGATCATCTTCCTCGACGAGCCCACCACCGGCCTCGATCCGCGAAGCCGTCGCACCGTGTGGGACATCGTCCGCAGCCTCGTCAGCGACGGTGCGACGGTGTTCCTCACCACCCAGTACCTGGAGGAGGCCGACAAGCTAGCCGACCGCGTTGCGATCCTCGATCACGGACGCCTGGTCGCGCAGGGGAGCACACAGGAGCTCAAGCGGCGGATCCCGGGCGGCCGCATCGACCTGAGCTTCGTCGACGTCGCCGCGCGCCACGCGGCCGCTGGAGCTCTGAGCATCCCCGTGCACGACGACGACGCCCTGACCCTGCAGATCCCGACCGACGGCAATGTCGCGACCCTGCGACGCGTCCTGCGCGAACTCGACGAGGTCGCCGTCGACGTCGACGGTCTCGCCATTCACACCCCTGATCTCGACGATGTGTTCCTAGCGCTCACCGGTCGAGAAGACCGCCGAGCGCAGTCCAGAAACGACGAGGAGTCCAGCTTATGACCGGTGCCTACGCGCTACGAGACTCGAGCACGATGCTGCGACGCAACCTGCTCCACCTGCGACGCTACCCCGGCCTGTCGCTGTTCCCAATCCTCATGCCGGTCGTCTCCCTGCTGCTGTTCGTCTATGTCTTCGGCAGCACGCTCGGCAACGGGATCACTGCCGGCGGGGGACGCGGCGCCTACATCAACTTCCTGACCCCCGGAATGCTCCTGTTCACGGTCGCCGGCGCCGCCCAGATCACCGCCATCTCGGTGGCCAAGGACATGACCGACGGCATCATCGCCCGTTTCAAGACGCTGCGGATCTGGCGACCCGCGGTGCTCGCCGGCCACGTCCTCGGCAGCCTGCTCCTCACGCTCGTCAGCCTGGCCTTCACGATCGCCGCCGCTCTGCTCATCGGCTATCACTCCGCCGCCAACCCGATGCGATGGCTGGCCGCCCTGGGGATGCTCACGCTCCTGGCGATCGCGCTGATCTGGCTTTCCGTGGCCTTCGGCCTGGTCGCCAAGAGCGTCGAGACCGCGAGCAACATCCCGATGTTCTTGATCCTCCTGCCGTTCCTCGGTAGCGGCTTCGTGCCAGTCGACTCCATGCCCGCAGGCCTGCGCTGGTTCGCTCAGAACCAACCGTTCACCCCGATCACCAACACGGTGCGCAGCCTTCTCGCCAACCAGCACGTCGGCAGCGCCGGCATAACAGCGGTCGCGTGGTGCCTCGCGATCACCGCCGCCGCCTACCTCTGGGCCAGACACCTCTACAACCGCCGGCCCGCCACCTAACTCACCGGCTCGCATCCGTCACGCAGGCGGACCGAGGCGACGCAGCGGTCATCTGACGATGTAGCACTCGACCCAATGCGCACCGCTACATCACCGGCGCGCTGCGCGACGCGGGCGCCGACCCGGCCGACCTCATCTTCGAGGTGTCCGAGGTGGACGTCATCACGAACCTCGACGACGCGCGGGAGGTCTGCGAGCAGTTGCGCGCGCTCGGTTGCGGGATCGCGCTCGACGAGTTCGGTTCCGGGTTCTCGGGATTCTCCTACCTGAAGGCGTTGCGCATCGACCTGTTGAAAATCGACGGGCAGTTCATCCGCGAGCTCGGCTCAAACGAGGTTGACCGCCTCGTCGTCCGGGCGATTCTCGACGTCGCGCAAGGGATGGGGCTGCCGACGGTCGCCGAGTTCGTGACTGACGAGACCGTCGCGGAGCAATGTCGGGCGCTGGGCGCCACCTACGGGCAGGGATTTCATCTGGGAAAGCCCGCGCCGCTGGCCGAGTACGAGACGCAGCAGACAGCTGCCTGACCGGGAAACGGCAGCATCCCATCCGGAGCGTCGGGTCAGCGACTCAGCTCGGCAGTCTCAAGGCACAGCCCCCAACGGTGGACGGAGCGCTCGGCGGAAGCGACTGAGCCTGCGTGACCTCGCCGAATGGGAGGCGGCAGCCAGCATCCCGAGATGGTGGAGGAAGCAGTCGGCCCTCACCGGCCAGACGACGGAGTAGCTCATGCGTCGAGGGTTCAAGGCGGATGCCGATTTCCCGCCGCCGGTGCTCCACAAGTAACGACATGGCCGCGCCGACGGGGCCACCCGAGGGCCCTGCCGCGACCCTCAGCTGCGTCCCTGCCTCCTGTACCGCGCCACCGCCAGCGGCGCGAACACCGCCGTGATCCCGATCGTCCACGCCACCGTCTCCCACACGTAGTTGCCGGTGGGCAGGCCGAGCCACAGGGCGCGGATCGCGTTGCCCATGATCGTGAACGGGTTGACCCGCGCGAAGTCCTGCAGCGCCGAGGGCATCGACGCGACCGGAACGAACAGCGATGAGATGAACGTCAGTGGGAAGATCGCGATGAAGCCGACCGAGTTGGCGGATTCGGGGGTCGACGCGACGAGCCCCACGAACGCGAACACCCACGAGAACGCGTAGCCGAACATCAGCAACAGGACGATCCCGACGACCACGTGCAGCACGCTGGCGTGAAACGAGAAGCCGATGATCACGCCCGTGACGAGCAGGATCGTGATCGACAAGCTGTTCGTCACGACGTCCGAGAAGGTCCGCCCGGCGAGCACCGCGGGTCGGGCCATCGGCAGCGAGCGGAAGCGGTCGATCAGCCCTTTGTGGACGTCCTCGTTGAGCCCGAGCGCGGTGACGAATCCGCCGAACGCGATGTTCTGGACGATGATCCCCGGGACGATGAACTCGACGTAGGGGATGCCCGCGGTCCTGATCGCGCCGCCGAACACGTAGCGGAACAGCAGCAGGAACATGATCGGCTGGACCGTGAACGCGAGCAGGAGCTCGGGCGCACGCGGCAGCCGCACGAGGTTGCGCTCGGCGATCACGAGCGTGTCCGACACCAGCCGCCTCAAGCCGCCGCCTCCTCGGCTTGCGCGGCGCGCTCCTCCGCGGCGTGGCCGGTCAGGGTCAGGAACACGTCGTCGAGCGTGGGGCGCCGCAGCGCGAGGTCCTCGACCTCGACGCCGGCGTCGCCGAGCCGTCGCACCGCTTCGACGATTGTCCCGTGGCGTCGGCGTACGCTCATGACCACGAGATTCCCGTCGCACGACGGCCGATCCGCCGCCATGGAGATGAGCGCCTGGATCGCCGCGTCGGCATCAGAGCGGTCCTCGAGCGTGACCTCGAGCCGCTCGCCGCCGACGCGATCCTTGAGCTCGTCCGAGGTCCCCTCGGCGATCACCAGACCGTGGTCGACGACCGCGATCGTGTCGGCGAGCCGGTCGGCCTCGTCCAGGTACTGGGTGGTGAGCAGCACCGTCGTCCCCTCGGACACGAGGCTCTCGATCACTGCCCACATCGCGAGCCGGCTGCGTGGGTCGAGCCCCGTGGTGGGCTCGTCGAGGAACAGCACCGGCGGCTTGGCGACGAGCGCGGCGCCGAGGTCGAGTCGCCGCCGCATTCCGCCCGAGTAGGTCTTGACGGGGCGCTTGGCCGCGTCCTCGAGGTCGAAGTCCGCGAGCAGCTCCTTGCCGCGGACGGTCGCCTTGCGCCGGGTCATACCGTACAGCCGGCCGACCATCACGAGGTTCTCGAGGCCGGTCAGGTTCTCGTCGACCGCCGCATACTGGCCGGCGAGGCCGATCCGCTCGCGGAGCTTCGCGGCGTCGCGCACCACGTCGAGACCGAGCACCCTTGCCGTGCCGGCGTCCGCGCGCAGCAGCGTGGTGACGACGCGCACGAACGTGGTCTTGCCGGCGCCGTTGGGGCCGAGCAGGCCGAGGACCGTGCCCCGGGTCACGTCGAGATCGACCCCGGCGAGCGCCTTGACGTCACCAAATGACTTGACCAGGCCGCGCACCGTGATCGCAGGAGCCTCGGAGGTCATTGCCCCCACACTACGAGATTGGGCGACCCCGGCCTTCGGCGGCGGTTAGCATGGGGCCCCTGGTGAGCGAGGTTGAGGTTTCCCGCGAACAGGGCGTGAATGGGCCGGAGCCGAGCTTGGGCGGGCACGACCCTAACGACTCCCCGGAACGACAACACTCATCGGTCGCCGACGTCGTCGGCGCCACGATCGCCGCCCAGGGGGTCAAGGACGCGTTCGGCGTCCTCGGCAGCGGCAACCTGGTCGTGACCAACGCGCTGTGCCGGCACGGCGCACAGTTCCACCACGCCCGGCACGAGATGAGCGCGCTCTGCATGGCCGACGGATACGCCCGTGCAACCGGCGGTGTCGGCGTCTGCAGCGTTCACCAGGGCCCGGGCCTGACCAACACGATGACCGGGCTCGCCGAGGCGGCGAAGAGCAGGACACCGGTACTGGTGCTCGCCGGCGAGACCCCCGCGGCGGCCTTGACCTCGAACTTCCGGATCGATCAGCACGACCTGGTCGAGTCGGTCGGCGCGATCGCCGACCGCGTCCACGGAGCGAAGACCGCGGCCGACGACGCCGTCCGCGCGTACCAGCGGACGCTGATTGAGCGCCGCCCGGTCGTGCTGATGCTGCCGATCGACATCCAGCCCCAGCCCGCCGTCCAGACCGCGCCGTCCAAGCCCCCGCTCCCGACGCTGAACCCCCCCGAGCCGGCGGCGCAAGCAATCACAGAAGCCGCGGACCTGCTGACGCAAGCGCAAACACCCGCGATCATCGCCGGCCGCGGCGCCGTGCTCGCGGATGCCGGCCCGGAGCTCGAACGGCTCGGACAGACAATCGGCGCAGTCCTCGCCACGTCTGCCCCGGCCAACGGCCTGTTCGCGGGCCTCCCGTACGCGCTCGGGATCTCGGGCGGGTTCGCGAGCCCGTTCGCGGCCGGGCTCCTTCCCGACGCCGACGTCGTGCTCGTGGTCGGCGCCTCGGCCAACCACTGGACGACCAAGCACGGCGCGATGATCGGCCCAGCGGCGCGGCTCATTCAGGTCGACGTCGACCAGCGGTCGATCGGGCGAAACCGGCGGGCCGACCTGGCGATCATCGCCGACGCGAAGGCGGCCGCAACTGCGCTGAGCACCGAGCTTAACCGCCGAGGCCACAGCAGCCAGGGCTTCCGCACGCCACAGCTGGCGAACGAAATCGCACGGAACAGCTGGCGCCACGACCCGTACGAGGACGCTTCCACCGAGGACTGGATCGACCCGCGGACGGTGAGCGTCGCCCTCAACGATCTCCTCCCGAAGAACCGAGCGGTCGTCGTCGACTCGGGCCACTTCCTCGGCTACCCGTCGATGTTCCTCGACGTCCCCGACGCGCGGGCGTGGCTGTTTCCGAACGGATTCCAGGCGGTCGGGCTCGGGCTCGGCAACGCGATCGGCGCCGCGATCGCACAGCCGGACCGGCCGACGGTCGCGGCGATCGGCGACGGCGGCGCATTCATGGCGCTGGCCGAGCTCGAGACCGCGGCGCGGCTGAAGCTGACGCTGCTCGTCGTCATCTACGACGACGCCGCGTACGGCGCGGAGGTGCATCACTTCGCGCCGATGGGGCATGACGTCTCGCTCGTCCGCTTCCCCGACGCAGACCTCGCCGGGATCGCCCGCGCCGCCGGCGCGAAGGCCGCCACCGTTCGCCGCGTCGACGACGTCGAGCTCGTCACCGAGTGGCTCATCAACCCGCACGGCCCCCTGGTCCTCGACGTGAAGGTCAACCCGACGATCTGCGCGGAGTGGCTCGAGGAGGCCTTCCGCACCGGCTGACACAAGGAGAAGCCAATGTCCACCACCCAGACCGCCGCCCTGCTCGACGCCGTCGGCGACGGCAGCATCGAGATCGTCGACTGCACGCAACCGCTGAGCGAGTCGACGCCGGTGATCCAGCTGCCGCCGCCGTTCGCGAACACCCCGGGCCTCTCGCGCGAGGAGATCAGCCGCTACGACGACCGCGGTCCCGCGTGGGCGTGGTACACGCTGACGATCGGCGAGCACGTCGGGACGCACCTCGACGCCCCGATCCATTGGGTCACGGGGAAGGACGGCGCCGACGTCGGCTCGATCGGCCCGAGCCAGCTGGTGGGGCCGGCGTGCGTGATCGACAAGACCGCCGAGACCGAGGCCGACAACGGCTACCTGCTGACGGTCGCCGACCTCGAGGCGTGGGAGTACGACAACGGCCGGATCCCCGACGGCTCCTGGGTCCTGATGCGCACGGGCTGGCAATCGCGCGCTCAGGACCAGGATGCCTTCCTGAACTCCGGACCACAAGGGCCACAGACGCCCGGCCCCGACGTCGAGGCCTCGCGCTGGCTCGCCGGCGAGCGGCAGATCCTCGGGTTCGGTACCGAGACGGTCGGGATCGACGCGGGCGCCGCGCACAGCTTCGACCCTCCGTTCCCGCTTCACAACTTCCTGCTCGGCGCCGGCCGGCTGGGACTGACCCAGCTTGCGAACCTCGCCAAGCTGCCGCTGACCGGCGCGCTGCTCGTCGTCTCGCCGCTCCGGCTCGTCGGCGGCACCGGCAGCCCGAGCCGCGTGTTCGCGTTCGTGCCCCGGGCACAGGTCTAACCCGCGAGAGCCCGGGCTCTCTGGAACCGTCCGACCCTACCCCGCCGCCGCCCGTCAGTCGATGATGAGATTCTTAGGCTCTCCCCACGGGGCGGACGCCCGTCGCGGTGACCGCGTCGAAGTGCCGCTGCGACGCTGCGGCCAGCTCCGTGTACAGCGCCTCGAAGATCTCCGCCGCGCGCGAGCGAGGCGCGGACAACGGCGCGAGCTCCTCGGGCAGTTCGGGGTCGAGCTGGACGAACGTCCGGAACACGTGGGTGAGCCGCGTGCGCACGAGGAACGACTCGCGGTCGGACAGCGACGGTGCGTCGGGGGCGATGTATCGGTCATACCCCGAGCAGAACGCGACGTAGCGCTCCTCGAGCCCACTCAGATCCCACGCGCGCGCCACCAGCGCCGGGAGGCCGCCGCGCTCGCCGGCGCCGACGCGGGCGACGAACACGGTCGCGTGATCGGCCACGCCGAGCTCGCTCAAGAGACCGGCGACCTCGGAGGAATGGTCGTGCGGCGAGACCCAGACGCTGTCCTGGAGCGAGCCGAACCCGAGGAATCGCAGCCGGCGCCCGAGCCGGGTCCGCTCGAGCCGCCGGTCCTCCGGGATCTGGTGCCACAGAATGGTCCAGGGCCCGGCACCGGCGCGCAGATGCCCGAACGTGAAGATCCGCCCGTCACCCTCGATCAGCAGCCGCTCGCACCGGGGCGTCAGCCGGTAGTGGACGAGGCGACCCGAGCGGACACGCTCGATCAGCTGGCGGCGCACGAGCCGGGTGAGCGCCGCGCGCGCGGCGCCGTCGGAGAATCCGAACTCGCGCAGCAGCATCACGAGCCCGCCCGACCACACGGTGCGCCCGAACGGGCGCACGTACGCGCCGAGCAAAGTGATCACCAGGTCCTGAGGCTGAAGCGACTCGCCGTTGGCCATGGTCCCGAGCATCGCAGCCGTCTCAGCCGGGCAATTCGGAGGAGATCAGCGCGACCTCCTCGAACGTCCGCTCGAGCTCCGCGCGCACACGATCGCGCCCGGCGGGCGGCTTGCGGGATCCGGCCCGATACTGCGGCACCCACGCATCGACGTCGTATTCCTGCTCGGCGGCGGCGTGCAGTGTCCAGGCGGGGTCGTACAGGTGAGGTCGCGCGAGCGCGCACAGATCGGCGCGGCCGGCGAGCACGATCGTGTTGACGTCGTCGTAGCTCGAGATCGCGCCGACGGCGATCGTGGGGACAGCGACCTCGCTGCGGATCCGATCGGCGAACGGCGTCTGGTAGCTGCGGCCGAACGCGGGCCACTCGAGCGGGGACACCTGGCCGGACGACACGTCGACGATGTCGCAGCCGTGCTCCTTGAGCATCCGGGCGAACGCCACCGCCTGATCGGCGTCGACCCGCCCGGGATCCAGTCGGTCGCCGAGATGCGAACACTCAACGGCCTGTCGTCAGGCCACACGGAACGACAAGCGTCGAGCACTTCGAGCGGGAACCGCGCCCGTCCTTCGAGCGAGCCGCCGTATTCGTCTTCGCGGAGGTTCGCGACCGGAGACAGGAAGCTCGACAGCAGGTAGCCGTGCGCCATGTGCAGCTCGAGCAGGTCGAACCCCGCGTCCAGCGCACCGGAAGCCGCCCGGGCGAACTGATCCCGGACCACGTCCATGTCGGCACGGGTCATCGGCCGCGGCACCTGGTTTCGAGGGCTGTACGGCACCGCCGACGGCGCGATCAGCCCCCAGTTCCCGTCAAGCAAAGGCTCGTCCATCCCCTCCCACATCAGCCGAGTCGACCCCTTCCGCCCCGAATGCCCGATTTGCGCCCCGATCGGGCACGCCCCGTGCTGGTGAGCGAACGAGACGATCCGCGCCCAGGCGGCGACGTGCTCGGGCCGGTACATGCCGGCGCAGCCCGGCGTGATTCGGCCGGTGTCCGAAACGCAGATCATCTCGGTCATCACGAGCCCCGCCCCCCCGAGCGCGCGGGAGCCGAGATGGACGAGATGGAAGTCACCGGGAGTCCCGTCCTCGGCCGAGTACATGTCCATCGGCGAGACGACGACACGGTTTCGCAGTTCGAGCCCCCGCAGGCGCAGCGGCGTGAACATCGGCGGCCTCGGGTCCGGGTGGACCGAGCGAACGAACGACGGGTCCCGCATCCGCAGATTGTCGTACGTCACACGCCGCGAGCGCGTCAGCAGGTTGAACGCGAACTGGAGGTGGCCCTGGTCGACATGGCGGCCGATTCCCTCGAACCACTCGAGCGACGCCTGGGCGGCGCGCTGGGTGCTCTCGACGATCGGCCGGCGTTCGGCCTCGTAGCAGGCGGTGGCGGCGTGGACGTCGTCGCCGAACGAGCGGAACGCCCAGGCGAGCGACACCGCGTCCTCCATCGCGAGCTTCGTGCCCGACCCGATCGAGAAGTGCGCGGTGTGCGCCGCATCGCCGAGCAGCACCACGTTGTCGACGCACCAGCGCCGGTTTCGGACTGTGACGAAGTTGATCCAGCGCGACTTGTTCGCGAACAGGCGATGGCCGTCGAGCACGTCCGCGAACAGCTCCTCGGACCAGGCGACGCCCTCGTCGATCGAGCGGTCGCCGAGCCCCAGCCGCTCCCACGTCCGCTCGTGCATCTCGACGATGAACGTGCTCATCCGGTCGTCGTACGGGTACGCGTGGGCCTGGATCACGCCGTGCTCGGTCTCGGCGATGAAGAACTTGAACGCCTCGAACACGAGGTCGGTACCAAGCCAGATGTACCGGCAGCGCCGGCGGTCGAGCATCGGGATGAACTCGCGCGCCAGCGCGGTCCGCACCGCGCTCGACGCGCCGTCGGCTCCGACGATCAGATCCGCCCAGCCGAGCTCCGCCACGGGCGGCGCCTCGGTACCGAAGCGCACGTCCGTGCCGAGCGACACGGCCCGCTCCTGGAGGATCCGCAGCAGCTCGCGCCGGCCGGTCGCAGAGAAGCCGTGCCCACCCGAGGTGGTCTTGACCCCCCCGCCGATGGACGTCGATGTCGGTCCAGCGCGTGAACCGCTCGGCGATCTCCGAGTACGTCCCGGGGTCCGCATGCTCGAACACGGTCAGCGTCTCGTCGGAGAACACGACGCCGAACCCGAACGCATCCGTGGCCGCGTTGCGCTCGTACAGCATAACCTCCCAATCGGGCCTGATCTTGCGCATCAGGATCGAGAGGTAGAGCCCGCCGGGGCCACCGCCGACGACAGCGATCCTCAAGGCGACGAGCCCCTCACGCCCCGAGGTCGCTCAGGTGCTCGTACTCGAGCGCGAGACCGTTGACCACGTTGTGCATCAGCGCAAGCGACGCGCGCACACCGGCATGCGCGTTCGGAGGCAGGTCCTCGGCGCACAACGCCTTGAGCTCTTCGTAGACCGCGAGCAAGCGCCGCTCCGTGGGGCTGAGCTCGGAGCCGAGGAGATCGACGGTCACTTGGACACCGCCACCGGGGACTCGCGCAGGTCCAGCATCCGCTTGGCCTTGAGTTCGAATCGGGGGAGCTCGCCGGCGGCGGCGCGCTCGATCCTGAAGTTCAGCCCCTCGTGGGCGTGGGCCAGCCGGCGATGAAGCGCGTCCGACAGCTCGTCCCGCGATTCCGCCGGCCACTCGGGCTCCATCTCCACACGCAGCTTGATCTCGTCACGGATCCCTTCGTGGAAGATCACCGCCTGGAACCCGTGCACCTCGGGGTACTCGCGCACGATCGCCTCGATCGCCCGCGGGTACACGTTGGTCCCGCGGATCAGCTTCATGTCGTCGACGCGTCCGAGGATTCCGCCCTCGTAGATGTCGAAGCCGCGGCCGCACGCGCACGTGGCCGCAGGCACCTTGCAGACGAGGTCGCCGGTCCGGTAGCGCAGCAACGGGATCGAGCCGCGCCCGAACGAGGTCACGACCCGTTCGCCGCGCTCGCCGAGCGCAACCGGCTCGAGCGTGTCCGGGTCGAGCACCTCCTCGAGCACGTGGTCCTCGATGATGTGCGTGCCGCCGGGCTGGTGGGAGCACTCGAACACCATGATCGTGCCGATCTCGGTCATTCCCGCGGTGTCGTACGCCTTGGCGCCCCACAGCTCCTCGATCAGCGCCTTCGTCTGCGGGATCGATCCCGCCGGCTCGCCCGACAGGATCAGGCGCCTCACGCTCGAGTCACGCAGGTCGACGCCGAGATGATCCGCCTCCTGGGCGAGGCGAATCGCGTAGGTCGGGGTGGCGGCGACGACGGTGGCGCCGAAGTCGAGGATCTGGAGCACACGGGACTCGGTCGTCTGGGCGCCGCCCGGCACGCTCAGCACGCCCACCTTCTCCATCGCGTAGTGGAGCCCCCAGAAGCCGATGCACGAGCCGTATCCGAACGCGATGTACGCGGTGTCGGCCGGCCGGATACCGCACCCCGCGGGTGCGGGTCGCGACCCTCCACAAGTATCCGCTGCAGACGTGCTTCATCGCGCCGTCGCAGCCCCAGTACCCGACGATCGCGCACTTCCTCTCGCCGACGCTAAGCCGACGATGGTGATCAGCGCCACGAAGTAAAGCCAGTAAAGGCCGCGGGGGGTCGAGACGTTGCCGCTGAGGCCGTGGAGCGGATCGATCGAGAAGATCCCGTTGACGCCGCCGAGTGTTCCGGGGTCGACGTTGTTGACGACCTCGACGAATGCCTGCCCCACGAACAGCGTCACGATCGCCAGGTAGTCACCCTCGAGCCGGAGCGCGACCAGGCCGACCAGCACGCCGACCAGGCCGCCGGCGATCATCACGATCGGGATCGACTCGAACGCGGCCAGATGGGCTCCACCCGACCCTCCCGAACCGAGCGCTGTCGACGAGAAGATCGCGTATCCGTAGGCGCCGAAGCCGACGAACGCGATGCAGCCGAGGTCGAGCAGACCGGCCCACCCGGCCGCGATGTTGAGCCCGAGCGACAGGATCGCGTACAGCCGGCACGTGAAGCCAACCGTGAGCAGGTTGACGTTGCCGGTCAACAGCCCGAACGCGACGCCGACGAGGGCCGCCAGCGCCAATCGCTGCCACCACGCGAGTCGCGTATCGAGCTCGTACAACACCCGGCGCGGCCCGGTGCGGTGAATGCCTTGAGCCCGGCCAGGAAGCCGATCGTGGCCGAGATCGATTGGAACTCGAGCCCGGACATGACGCCGGCGAAGCCGGCCAGCACGGAGCCGATGAAGAACGTCAGCGCGATCGTCCGGTCGACGTTGATGCCGAGCATCTCGGCGGCCTCGCAATCGGACGCGACCGCGCGCATCGACTTGCCGAGCGTCGTCCGGTCGATGATCTGGATGAGCCCGTAACCCAGGACCGCCGTGAGGACGATGATCATGATCTCGACGCTGTCAATGTGCGCCCCGGCGATGTGGATTCCGTTCGTGTCGGAGATGAAGTCGGTCGTGTTGTAGCTGCGCACGAAGCCGCCGAACAGCAGCAGGACCGTCCTCGTACGTCGGGACGCCGAACGGCCCGTACTTGGCCACTCCGGCGACGATCGACTTGTCGAGCGCGCTAGGGTTACCGGTCGAGGTCACGAGCGACTTGATCGCCGCCGCCAGCGTCGCGCCGGTGTCGGTGCCGTTGAGCGTCTGATGGTCGACCGCGATCCCGGCCTTCTTCAGGATGCACCGCTGCCGACGCCTATCCGGCCACCGCCTTCGGCCAGGTCGCCTTGCCAGCTCGCCTGGGCGGTGCGTGTGACGCGGACGCTCATGGCCGGGTGAGAGTAAGCCAACTAACCTTGCGATTGCGGTATGGGTTAAGCCCCGTCCTACCTGCCGGGGCCATCCAGAAACCCCGACAGAGGAAGGCGCCTACATATGGCTCAGACCGTGGACAAGCTCGACGTCGCGGCCGCCCGACAGCGCTTCTCCTCCCTCCAGAAGGGGTTCGTGTTCTTCGATGCGCCCGGCGGGTCGCAGGTGCCCGACGAGGTCGGCGACGTGATCGCCCGGACGCTGCGCGAGGCGAGCGCGAACATGGGCGCCGGCTATGAGACGAGCCGCCGGGTCGGGAGGATCCTCGAGCGGGCCGAGGCCGGGGCGGCGCGGTTCCTCGGGTGCGAGCCGCACGAGGTGATCTTCGGGGCGAACATGACCTCGCTGGACTTCACGCTGTCGCGGACCGCGGGCCGCGAGTTCGCGCCCGGCGACGAGATCCTCGTCTCCTCGCTCGACCACGACGGAGGAGTCGCGCCGTGGCTCGAGCTCGCCTACGACCGCGACCTGGTCGTCAAGCACGTCGATCTGCGCGATGACACGACGCTCGACTACGCGGATCTCGAGAGCAAGCTCAACGACCGGACGCGGGTGGTCGCCTTCGCCTGGGCCTCGAACGCGATCGGAACGGTCGTCGACGCCCAGCGGGTGTGCAAGCTCGCGCACGACGTGGGCGCGCTCGCGTGGATCGACGCCGTCCACTACGCCGCGCACGAGCCGATCGACGTCCGCGCGATCGACGCCGACGTCCTGATCTGCTCGCCGTACAAGTTCTGCGGGCCGCATCTGGGGATGGCGTACGGCCGTGCGGAGCTGATCGAGCGGTGGCGGCCGTACAAGGCCCGGCCGGCGCCGACCACGCCGCTCGGCCGGCGGTTCGAGACCGGGACGCAGCCGTACGAGCTGCTCGCGGGCTTGGGCGCGACGCTCGACTACCTGGACTCGATCGGCGGGTTCGAGCTGATCACCCCGTACGAGCGATCGCTCGCGGATCGGTTCCTGCCCGCGATCTCCGACGCGGTAAGCGTGTACGGCCTGCCGTCGATGGAGGGCCGCGTGCCCACGTTCCTGGTCAACGTGGCGGGTGTCCCAGCCGCGGACGTCGCCGCACGGCTGGCCGAGCAGAACATGGGCGTGTGGGCCCACGACTCCTGGTATTCGCTGAACCTGTACAGGCGGCTCGGCTACGACGATCAGGCCGTGCGGATCGGGTTCATCCACTACAACACGGCCGACGAGGTCGACGCGCTCGCCGAGGCCCTCAACGCGCTCGCGGCGGACTAGCCGCGCGGTCGAAAAGGCCCCGTCCTGGGGCCTTTTCGACCACATGATGCGCTCTAGTGGATCGACATCCGCTCGGCCCCTAGATAGAGCCGGGCGGCGTAGGACTCCGGGTCGGCGGCGAAGTGCTTCTGGAGCGCGCCGCCGTCGAGCGCGTCGTCGAGCGCCGCCATGATCATCGACTGGTCGAGCACCAGCCGCCGATGGCCGACCTGGCCGGTGACCGGGTTGACGGCGTCGTAGAACCCGCCGTCGGACGTGTAGATCCCCGGGTAGCGTGACCGCAGCTCCGCCAGGTTCGCGTACGCGGCCGCCGGCAGCACGGGCAGCGCGATCGCCGACGCGTGCGGGCTGACCGCGTCCTCGGTGGCGCACGTCGTGCACCACGCGAGCGGATCCGCGCTCCCGAACGCCTGGCCCTCGACGCCGAACCCGCCGTAGCCGCCGGAGTCATCGGCCGTCGAAGACGGCGACATCCCCCACACCGGATAGTCGAGCTCGTCGGTCGCGTAGCGCTCCTGGACCTTCGCCCACCGCAGGTCGTCGAGCCCGAAGCTGTGCGACCCCCAGGTCGTCTCGGGCACGACCAGGTTCGCCATCAGCCCCTCGAACATCCCGCCGGCGAACGTCGGAACGAACGTCAGCGACGTCCCCGGGTAGATGTAATGCCCCTCCCACACCTCCAACTGCTTGCCCGACTGCGGGTCGGTGTACGTCGGCCAGTAGCCCGTGCCCGCGCCCGACTGCACCGGATCGATCGGACACAGCTGCGGTGGCGGCGCCCGCCATGAGCGCCACCACACGTCACCGGGCATCTGGTGGCGCCCCATCCCGATGTTCGAGCTGGCCGAACTTCTCGGCGACGGTCATCCGCCCGAGCAGGGCGTTGACCTTGGCATTGATCGACCGCTGCTGAGGGGTCGTGCCCGCCCGTGGATTCGCAGCCGGCGACGCGACGTTCGACGCTGTGGACATTCCGCTGACAAGCAGTGCGACGGCGAGAACAAACGCCGCCAGCGCAACGCCGAACCCGAGCCGTCGTCTCGGTTTGACCCAGACGGCCGCCGCAAATCCCTCCGACATTTCCCCTCCCGGAAGTTGTGACCCGGGCACCGCGTACCCGCGGGAAGGGGCGTTGAAAACGCTAAGTTGGGCGCGCAGCGAGCACGGGGCGCGGAAAGCTAATAGGAGAAGTCCTCGCGACCGGCCGCGTACACGACCACCGGGACGTCGAACAGCGCGTCCTCGCGCAGCGGGGTCATCCCGAGCCGCTCGGCGACCCTGATCGAGCGGGTGTTCTCGGCCCGGATCATCGCGGTCAGGTACGGGTAGTCGAATTCCCGGAAGCCCCACTCGGCGCACGCGCGCGCGGCCTCGGTCGCGTAGCCGTGGCCCCACTCGTCACGGCGCAGGACCCATCCGAGCTCGGCCTCGCCGAACTGCGGCCAGTGCTTGAGCGCGACCCGCCCGAGGAAGCGACCGTCCTCGGATGCAAGCAGCGCGAACAGCCCATGCCCGTGTTCGATCCAATCACGCTCGTCGGCCTCGAGTCGCTGGATCGCCTCGTCCCGATTGAACGCTCGCATGAACCGAGTCACCTCGGGGTCCGCATGGAGCGCGACGACGTCATCCACGTCACGCATCGTCATCGGGCGCAGGTACAGCCGGTCCGTCTCGATGTGCACTCCGAGCAGTTGTAACGCAAACCTTCAGGGCCGCGAGACGACGCCCGCGAACAGCACGGCGTCCGTCCTGGTGTCGCGAAGCACGAACGCGAACGGCCGGTCGACGGTGAAGTCGACCGGGGGCGTCACCGGCATCGCGGTGCCCACGACCGTCACGCCGGTCGCGGCCGCCGCCTCCGTTCCCTCCTCGTCGACGCTGAGGTACGCCTCGTGGACGACGGTGCCGATCGAGAGCTCACCCGGCCGTCCCGCGATCCCGGACAGATCAGCCTGGCCGGGCTCGAACGCCAGCGGCATGCCGAGCGCCTTGAGCGGCTGGTTGAGTTCGAGGTTGGTCGTCAGCCGGAACTTCGGAAGCGCGAGCGCGACCCGGGTCTGGTTCAGCCCGGCGACGAGCGGGAGCGGTCCCTCGCCCGCGAGGTCCGTCATCAGCGTCCCGAGCTGGCCTGTGCTCGGCAGCAGGATGTCGAGCGCCAGCCGCCCGCCCCGGTATGGGAGCTCCAGCGCCTGATAGTCCACTCCCAGCTTGTAGCCGAACGTGGCGGTCTGGTGCATGGTCGGGACCTTCACCGTCCCCGCCGGCGCGTGGAATGCCGCTGCGGAGGTGTTCTGGTGCGTGAATGGCAGCAGCCACTTGGCCTTCAGGTAGACGGCGTTGACGAGCACCAGCTTGGTGAGCGGATCGACGGCGCTGGGGCCGAGCAGCGACGGGATCTTGCCCCTGGTCTGTGCCGCGACCCAGGCGTTGATCTCGGCTCGCGCGGCTTCGGTGGCGTGCTCGAAGTCGACGGTCCGCAGGCCGGCGCCGTACTCGCGCGCGAGGGCGGCGAGGAAGGCGCGGCGGAAGTTCTGCCCGCTCTGGCCGTACAGCGCGTTCGCGACCTCCAGAGTGGCGCCGGCCCCGTCGGCCTTCGCCAGCGAGCGGTCGACCGCGTTGAACGCGGCGCCAAGGCGAGCGGGCGGCAGGCGGAAATCGAGCGCCGCCGCCAGCTGCGAGGCGGTCTCTCCCCGAGCGCCTGGGAACACCATCGCGAGCGCCTGCGAGATGCTCGCCGGCGACAGCGCGACGTTCGGCTGGGTCCGCGCCAGCTCCGCGAGCAGGCGGCCGGCGAACACCGCGTTTCCGTCTCGGAGCGCGGCGGCGTCGGCCCGCGATACGGACGGCTGCACTCGCGACACCGGCGCCCGGACGACCGTCGTGGGCGTCGTCACCGGTCCGGCACTCCCCGCGGACCCGCAACCGGCCAGCGGCACAAGCAGTCCGAGCAGGACCAACGTTCGAAGTCGCATTCCCACAACCTACGCGCGAGCGCGGGCACTGTCACGCGTTCAGTCTTTGCGCCCGGATACGATCACTCCGGCCCCGACCGCGACGATCGCCAGTCCGCCGGCGCCGCCGACCAGCTCGAGTCGGCGGGGCGAGCGCGCGAACCAGGCCCGGAAGGCTCCCGCCGCGAGCGCCCACATCGAGTCCGAGACGAGCGCGATCGCGGCGAAGATCAGACCGAGCAGCAGGATCTGCGCGGGAACGTGTCCGCCGGCCCGGCTGACGAACTGCGGGAGGATCGCGGCCAGGAACACGATCGTCTTGGGGTTGGTCACGCCGACGGTGGCGCCCTGCACGAACGAGCGGCGGTCAGACCGCTCGGGGACCGGAGCGGCGAGCGCCGCCGCGAGCGACCGGCGCTCCCGGAACGTCCTCACCCCGAGGTACACGAGGTACGCGGCGCCGGCGAGCTTCAGCGCGGTGAAGGCGGCGACAGACTGCTCGGCGAGCGCTCCGACCCCGAACGCGACCGCGATGACCTGGACATACTCGCCGAGCGCATTGCCGATGACCGTCAGCACCGCGACCCGGCGGCCGCTCGCCAGCGCCCTCCCGACCACGAACAGGACGCTCGGCCCCGGGATCACGATCACCACGAACGCGGTGACGCCGAACGCCAGCAGCCGATCCGACGAGAGCACCCTTTCAGTCTAAGCGGGCGCCGTGGTACGTTCGGCCGCGTGGCCGACTCACGCGCGGAGGACCCGCGAACCCGGGCGGCGCGCACACACTTCGATCGCTGGTCGCAGACGTACGAGAGCCAGCGGGGCGCGCGCCGGCTCCGGAGCGTTCAGACCGCCGCGCTCGCGGCACTGGCGCTGAACCGCGATGACGCGCTGCTCGATCTCGGCTGCGGCACCGGAGCTGCCGTGCGCGAAGCCGCGCCGGCGGTGCGCCGGGCGGTCGGCTTCGATCTCTCGCCGGCGATGATCGCCCGGGCCCGCACGCTCGCCGCGTCGCTTCCCAACGTCGAGTTCCGCGAGGGGGACGTGAGCGGTCCGCTGCCGTTCTCCGACGGCGAGTTCACGGTGCTCGTCTGCACGACGGCGTTCCACCACTTCCCCAGGCCGCTCGCCACGATCGCCGAGATGTCGCGCGTCCTGGCACCCCGCGGCCGGCTCGTGATCGCCGACGCCAACCGCCGGCATCCGGCCGTGTTCGCGCTTGATCTCGCGCTCCGAAGGCTCCAGCCGAGCCACATCGGCTTTCGCAGCCCGCGGCAGCTGATGCGCGACCTGTGCGCCGCCGGCTTCGCGAACACCGCGGTCTGCACGATCGCGGGTCGCAGCTACGCGTTCATCCGTGCCGGGAAGCCATCCGACCCGCAATCGGAGACCGAGCGGATGGTGCGGTAGGTCTACGCGGCGCTGCCCTTGCGCTCGGCGTCGAACAGCTCGACGAGCCGGCTCCGAACGTCCCACAGCTTCGGGAGCTGGCGCTGGGCGATCAGCTTGCCGAGCACCTGAACCGGGGTGCCCTGCGTCCCGACGGTGTTCTCGCCGAGCGCCCGCGCGACGATCGTGTAGTGCCGGAAGCGCCACACCCAGATTCGCTCGTCCCAGTCGGTCAGGAGCTCGGTCGTGCCGAACTTGAGCCACAGCTCCGAAGATTGGTGGACGGTCTGGAACAGCAATTCGTCGTGGTGGACGCGCTCCTGCGCGGTCTTCTGCAGCGACAGCAACTCGTCGGTCCGCAGGTAGCGCTCGTAGTCGCTCGCGCCGGGACCCGGCAGAACCGGGGCGCGCAGCTCGTCTTCGGTGGCGTCGGTCACGAGTCGCCTCCTTCGAGGATGCCGGCCAGCTTGGCTAGATCGATGTTCCCGCCTGACACGATGCACACCACCTTTCCGGTCCCCGCCCGGCCCGCGAGTGCGGCCGCGGTGGCCAGCGCCCCCGCTCCCTCCGCGACCACGCGTGCCCGCGCGGCCAGCGTGCGCACGGCGGCGGCCGCGTCAGCGATCTGAACGTCGAACGCGTCGTCGACGAGCGGGCTCACACGCGGCCACATCGAATCCAACACTCGCCGGCTGCCGGATCCGTCGACAAACGACGGGCTGTACTCGACGTCTACCGGTCCTCCAGCCGCGAGCGCGGCCACGAGCGCCGCGCCGGTCGCCGGCTCTGCCGTGAAGATCTTCGTCTGCGGTCGCAGCGCCCGGATCATCGCGGCGAGCTTGGCCTCGGGCGCGTGCTCGGGCACCGCGATCGTGACCGGCAGCCCGAGCTCGCGGCCCGCCCAGGCGACGCCCTGGGCCATGTTGCCGGCGCTCGCGGTGACGAGCCCGCGCCCGCGCTCCGCCTTGGAAGCCTGCCGCACCGCGTTGATCGCGCCGCGGATCTTGAACGAGCCGATCGGCTGGAGCGTCTCGAGCTTGAGATAGATCTCGGCCGGCGCCTCGTCGGCGCGGAGGCGAATCAGCGGCGTTCGCACGGCCACATCCGCGATGCGCGCCCGTGCGGCCTGGATCTCGGTCAGCTCGATCACAGCTCGACCTCGATCCCGATCCCCAACCGGCGCGCCGCGGCGACCGCGTGCTCGGCGGCGGCGAGGTCCTCGACCGCGAGCCCGAGCGATCTGAACACCGTCAACTCGCCCGGGTGAAGCCGCCCCGGCGCCGCACCGGCCAGCACCTCCCCGAGCTCGCCGCGGACGTGGTCCTCGCCGGAGATCGCGCCCTGCTCGAGCGCCAGCAGGAACTCGCCGGCCTCGTTGCGAAGCGATTCGCGGCTGTCGCAGAACAGTGCGCTCGCGGCGACGGTGTCGACGTCGAGCTCGCGTGTGCTCGGCGTGCTCGCGCCGACCGCGTTGACGTGCGCGCCCTCACCCAGCCAGGCGCGGCTCAGCACCGGTTCGCCGGAGGTCGTTGCGGTGACCACGACGTCGGCGCCCCGCACGGCCTCCTCGGCGGACCGCGCGACGGTCGCCAGCCCGTCGCCGGCGGCCGCCACCGCCGCCGCGTGGTCCGCGGTGGGCGAGTACACGCGGATCTCGTCGAACGCCCGCACCCGCGCGAGCGCCTGCAGGTGCGCGCGGCCCTGTACGCCCGCCCCCAGGATCGCGAGGATCCGCGCGTCTTCGCGGGCCAGCAACCGGGTGGCGACCGCGGTCACCGCGGCGGTGCGGACCTCGGTGACCGCCGACGCGTCGAGAACCGCGGTCGGCACCCCGATCTCGCCGTCGTACAGCGTCACCGTGCCCTGGTGGGTGTCGAGACCGCGCGCGGGATTTCCGGGCATCAGGCACAGCGACTTCAGTGCGAACACCGGATGCGGGCCCGCGCGCCAGGCCGGCATCAGCCCCATGAACCCCTCGGCGTCCGGAAACCTGACCACGGAGCGCAGCGGCATGTGCGCCTCGCCGCGCGCGTGCGCGGCCAGCACCGCGGCCATCGCATCGGCGCACTCGTCCGGCGTGAGGGCCGCGAGCACGTCGGCGTGGCTGAGGATCAGGACCGAGCTCATCCGAACACGCTGTCGAGCGTGGCGCGCTCCTCGCCGCTCAGCGGCTGCTCGAGTGCCTCGCGTACTGGAGCCAGATGCTCCCGGCGACCCGGGCCGACGACGACCTGCGTGACCCGATGGTCCGCCAGCAGCCAGGCAAGCGCCAGCCCGGCCATCGAGATCGCGCGCGCGCGCGCCCGCGCGAGCCGCTCGAGCTGCTCGAGGAGATCGAACGTGTGCGACGAGACGAACGGCGCGTAGGGCTCGGGACGCTGCGTCATCCGCGAACCTGCCGGGAACGCCTGGCCGCGGCGGTACTTGCCGGTCAGCCAGCCGCCCGCGAGCGGGCTGAACACCAGATAGGAGACCCGTTCGCGCTCGCACAGCGGGAGCACCGAGGCCTCGTCGGCGCGAGCGAGCAGCGAGTGCTCGTTCTGGATCGCCTGCGGCGCCCCGGCCGCGAGCGCCGCCTCGAGCTGGCCGGCGTCGAAGTTGCTGACGCCGTAGGCACGGATCTTGCCCGCCGCCGCCGCCGCCTCGAACGCGCCGATCGTGTCCGCGAGCGGAACGCCGGGGTCGAACTCGTGGGCGAGATAGAGGTCCACGCAATCGACCCCGAGCCGCTCAAGGCTCGACTCGAGCTGCCGGGCGATCCGGTCCGGTGCGAGCCCGTGGTCGGCGCCGGCGTCCATCGAATTGTAGGTCTTGGTCGTGAGCGTCGGGCGCACTCCCCGGCTGCGCATCCAGGCCCCGATCGTCCGCTCGCTGCGCCCGCCGCCGTAGGCGTCGGCGGTGTCGAAGTGGGAGATCCCCTGCTCCCACGCCGCGTCCATCAGCGCGAACGCCTCGTCCCGGCTCAGCCCCTGCCCGAACAGCTCAGGCGCGGAGCCGACGCCGCCGAAATTCCCGCAACCGAGCGCGACGCGCGGCACGGTCAGCTCACCGCAGCCGAGGCGGCGCCGCTCGAACGGGAGGGTCGCGCTCATCCGGTCCCAGCCTATCGGCGCGCCACCGGCGCCCGCTACCGTAAACGCATGCCCGTCCTGGAAGCACGGGGCATCACGAAGACGCTCGGCGTCGGGCGTGGAGAGCGGCGTGTGCTCGACGGCGTCTCCCTCGAGGTCGATGCGGACGAGGTGGTCGCGGTGCTCGGCCGGTCGGGGAGCGGCAAGTCGACGCTGCTGCATCTGCTCGGCGGACTCGACCGTCCGGACGCGGGGACGATCACGCTGGCCGGGCGGTCCGTCACCGACCAGAGCCCCCGGGCGCTCGCACGGACGCGTCTTCGCCACATCGGGTTCGTGTTCCAATCCTTCCACCTGATCGAGGAGCTGAGCGGCGAGGAGAACGTCCTCCTGCCGGCGCGATTGCCCGGAGCGGTCCGCGGCGGCGAGCAGCGCGCGCGGCGCTTGATCGGCGAGCTCGGCCTGAGCGAGATCGCGGGCCGCCGCCCGCATGAGCTCTCGGGCGGCGAGCAGCAGCGCCTGGCGATCGCGCGGGCCCTCGTCAACGACCCCGAGCTCGTGCTGGCCGACGAGCCGACCGGGAACCTTGACCAGGACAACGGCGCCACCGTGCTCGCGCTGCTGCGCAACCTGACGCGGCGAGCGGTGGTGATCGTCACGCACGAGCCCGAGGCGGCGGCGATCGCCGATCGGGTGCTTCACCTCCACGACGGACGGTTCGCGGACGAGGAAGCGCGCCTGAGGGAGCCCGCCTGAAGGCCGCGCTCGCAGAGGCCCGGTACGGCGTGCGGGTCCGGCGAAGGCGATCGCTGCTGACCGGGGTCGGGATCGCGCTCGCAGCCGCGATGCTGGTTGCGGCGCTCGTGGTCTCGGACAGCCTCGGATTCGGCTTCGACCGGGCCGCGCGCGCGGCCGATCTGCCCGACATCATCGTCCGCTTCGATCCGCAGCCGGCAGACCGCGTCGTGCAGCGGATCGGCGCGCTGCCCGACATCGCGGCCTACACCGTCCGCACCGAGGTCACCGGCGTGGGACTCGGGACCGCAGACGAGTTCGCCGGCAACGCAGCGGTCGAGGTCGTCGGCCAGGGTCGGCGGGGCTATGCGCTCGTCGCCGGCCGGGACGTCGCCGGGCCGGGCCAGGTCGTCGTCGAACGGGGGCTGGCCGTCGCGTGGAACCTCGAGCTCGGCGGCAGCCTCGACATCGATGGGCTGGGCACGGAGCGGATCGTCGGCTTTTCCGAGAGCCCCGACAACGTGTCCTATCCACTCGCGGCGCCGAGGGTGTACATCTCGCAGCGGGGTGTCGGTCCGCTGCGCGCCAACCTGGCCGAGATCTGGCTGCGCGACCCGCGTAACCTGAACGAGGTGCTCGTGCAGGCGCGCGCGACGAGCTACGGTCTGCGCGGGCTGCGGTTCGTCACGCGCTCGGGAGTCCGGGTGCTGCTCGACCAGGCCGCGGGGATCGTGATCGACCTCCTGGTCGCGCTGTCCCTGATCGCGCTGGCCACGGCAGCCGTGATGCTCGCCGCCTCGGCCCGCGCCGAGGTCCAGCGGCGCCTGCAGGCGATCGGGGTGCGCCGCGCCGTCGGCGCCTCCCGCGCCCACCTCGCGACCACGCAGGGGCTCGAGGCGCTGTTCGTCGCGGCGCCGGCGGCCACGCTCGGGGCGATCGGCGGCGTGCTCGCCACCTACGGTCCGACCAGCCGCCTGCTGACGCTGCTGAACGAGCCCGCCCCAGGGACGGCGTTGCTGCCGACGCTCGCGGTCGCGTGGCTGGCGGGCGTCGCGATCCCGGTGGCCGCGGCGGCGTGGCCGGCGTGGCGGGCCGCGGGCCGCTCGCCGGTGGCGCTGCTGCGCGGCGCCGAGCTCGGTCGCGGATCCCGAGGCTCCCCCCGCCTCGGGGCGCCCGGCGCCGGGCTCACCGTGCTCGGCGCGAGGCTCGTCGCCGCGCGCCGGACCCGTCTCGTCGCGACGGTCGTCGCGCTCGGGTTCTCGACCGCATTCGTGCTGCTGATGCTCGCGCTCGCCTCGGCGCTCAGCTCGCTCGAGACCGACCCACAGGCGCTCGGCAGGCGCTACCAGCTGACCGCGCAGGAGCCGGCATCGGCCGTCCCGCGCGTGCGCGCGATCCCAGGGGTACAGGCCGTCGCGCCGCGCTACGAGGACCAGGCCGTCGATTCATACTCGCTCGGCGAGGCGATCGACGTGATCGCGTACCCGGGCAACCACACGATCTTCGAGGACCCGCCGCTCGTGTCCGGAACCCACCTGAACGGAGCGCACGAGGCGGAGGTCGGGCTGGGTCTGGCACAGGCGCTCGGACTCTCTCCGGGCTCGACGCTCGCGATCGAGCTCCCGACCGGCAAGGAGCTGCGCCTCGAGGTCTCGGGCGTGGTCAGTTCGCTCGAGCAGGATGGCCGGGTCGCCTACGTGCCGGCGTCGGCGTTGCTCGCCGACGATCCAGGTGCGCCCGAGGAGCTGGCGGTCGTGCTCAGACCGGGGGCGAACGCATCCGCGGTGAGCGCCGCGCTCGGATCGACGGCGGCGCCGAGCACCGGCGCGGTCGGCCGCGGCGTCCCGCTGGTCGCAGTCCTGCGCTCGATCCTGCGCGCGGTCGCGGTCGTCGACGGCCTCGTCTGCCTGTACGCGCTGGTCCAGGCGTGCGCGCTCACGGTCCAGGAGCGGCGCCGTACGGTGTCGGTGCTCCGGGCGTTCGGCGCCGGCGGTCCCGCGGTGCGTCGCCTGCTCGCGGGCGCGGTGATCGCGATCGTGTTGCCCGCGGCCGCGATCGGGATCGTGCTCGAGCGCCTCGTGCTCGGCCCGGCGCTGTCGAGGCTGGCCGCGAGCTATGTGACGCTCCCGCTCGGCGCGACCCGGCCCGAGATCGCCGCGATCCTCGCCGGGCTCGCGCTCGCCGGCGCGATCGCGGTGGCGTGGGTGGCGCGCCAGGCGACGCGCGATAGCGTCATCGCCGGGATGGCGGCGCCGTGATCACCCGGCGGGAGGCGATCGTCCTCGGCGCCGGCGCGCTGCTGACCGCCGGCTGTGGCAGCGCCCGCGCGACCTCGACCGGCTCGACGCTCGCCTCGACCTGGGCTGACCCGCGCGGCACCGGGACGCTCAGCCCCGGCCCCGGCGAGACGCTGATCGCCCGCACCGAGCTCGGCCGCCCCCGTGCTTTCCAGGGCGTGATCGCCACGCTCGCGCACGTCACCGACGCCCACGTGCTCGACGCCTCCTCTCCCGCGCGGGTCCCGTTTCTGGACCGGCTCGGCCCTCCGTTCGAGTCGACGTTCAGGCCGCAGGAGACGCTGACCGCGCAGGTGCTGACGGGCGCCACCCGCGCGATCAGGATGCTGCGCCCGGACGCGGTGATCCAGGGCGGGGATCTGATCGACAACGACCAGCGCAACGAGCTTGACTGCGCGCTCGCAGTGCTGCGCGGCGGTCTCGCCCACCCCGGCAGCGGCGGGCACGGCTACTGGGGCGTTCAGCTCGCGAGCGACCCCGACCCGTTCTATTACCGGCCCGACCTCGACGCGCCACAGCACCCGGGCCTCCTCGCCCGGGCGACCCGGCCGTTCCTGAGCGGAGGCGTGCGGGCGCCCGTCCATCCGGTGCTCGGCGACCACGACATCCTGGTCGCCGGCGAGATCGTGCCGACCGCCGAGACCCGCGCGCTCGCGGTCGGCAACGAGGCGCTGTGGGAGCTTCCGCCCGGGCTGACGCTTCCGCCCGGCACCTCGCTGACCGCCGGCGGCTCCCCCGACGGGCCGCCGAGTCCGGGTCTCGTCCGGCAATTCCTCGCCGAGGCGCTCGCTGGCCCCAAGGTTCGTGTTCCGGCGGATCGTGAACGCCAGGAGATGACCGCCGTCGAGGTCGTCGGACGGCTGCGAGCCGGCGCCGGCGACCACCTCGACTACGTCGTCGACATCGGGAGCGAACTGCGGCTGATCGTGCTCGATCTGGCCCGCCGCGGCGGGGGATCGGGCGGCCTGGTCCGCCCCGACCAGCCTGACTGGCTAGCCAGCCAGCTGGCGGATGCGGGGGCGCGATACGTGATTGCGGCCTCTCACCAGCCGCTGAGCGGGTCAGACGGCGGCGACCGGCTGCTCGCGCTGCTCGACGCTCACCCCCGCGTGATCGCGGCGCTGTCGGGACACACCCACCGCAACCAGATCGAGCCCCGGGTTAGTGCCGCCGGCGGCTTCTGGCTGATCAGCACCGCGTCGCTGATCGACTACCCCCAGCAGGCCCGCGCGCTGCGGGTGCTGCGGACTGCCGGCGGAGGTGTCGCGATCCAGACGTGGATGCTCGATCACGCCGCTCCCGGCGACCTCGGTCGGATCGCGCGAGAGCTCGCCTACCTCGACGCGCAGGGAGGGCGGCCGAAGGGGTTCGCAGGCGGACGGCTCGACCGCAACGTGACGCTGTACTAACCGCCACGATGCGACTGAGCTTTCCGCTGATATTGAGCGGAAACCTCAGTCGCATCCATTGGGCTAGCCGCCGGCACCGCCGAGCGCGGTCGTGATGTCGTCGATCGCGGCGTGCTCGGGCCCGCTGACTGTCATCCCATCCTCCTTGTGTGCGCTCGCCACCTTGTCCGCGAGCGTGAGCACGAACCGCCGGTAGTCGTCGACCTCCTCCGGCGTTGCCTTGCTCTCCAGCACCTGGATCGCGTCGCGCAAATGCTGGAGACCGCGCGTCTTGACCTCCTCGAGCGAGTGGCCCAGGTGATGGTCGATCTCGGGCTTCGCGGACGCGATCGCATCGAGGAGCTCGCTCGCGCCGTGCTCCTCGCGCGCCTCGGCGTACGCCTTGGCCATCGCGAACGTCTCTTTGAACGTGCCGCCCTTCGATGCGCTGATAACGATCATGCCTGCGGCCGTGGGGCCCTCAAGGACGGTGTCCCATTCCTGCTCGGTGAAGTCGCTCTTGCCGGTCATCGCTGCTCCTCAGTCGCGGGCGCTTAGCCTCGGGTGGATTGGCCGACCTCGATCAGGTGTCCGTCGGGGTCGCGTACATAACAGCGGATCTCGGTGGCTCGCTGCTGGGGCGGGGTCAGGAATTCGGCCCCCTTCGAGCTCCAGTCGGCGTAGATCGCCTCGATGTCGGCCACGCGGATGTTCAGGAAGCTCGACACCCGATCCGGATCGCGCGGGGCCTCGAGCGTCACCGTCGGCTTGTCCTCGGTCGGGCCACCGCCGACGTTGATGATCACCCAGCCGTTCGCGAGCGCGACGATCGACGGCTCGCCCTCCATCACGAGCTCGCCACCGAGCACGTCCGTGTAGAACCGGCGCGAGCGCTCGACATCGTCGACAACGATGAAGTGGGTCAGCACGAACCCCTCCGTGGGCGCGGGTAGCTCAGCCATCAGATTCCTCCTCGGTTCGGGTTAGTTCTGGGCGTGGTGCGCGGTGTCCGTCCGGACGGGGTCGTCTGGCCCCACGGATGCCGCGAAGCGGCCCTATCCAACCACGGTTTCGATCGTCTCGATCGGTTCGAGTTGCGAGATCTCCGACCGGCGGTTCTCCCAGTGGGGTGGGATGCACATGTGCGTGCCGAGCTCGTCCGCGGCCTCGTCGAGCAGGAAGCCCTGGGGCGTGCCGTAGGCGATCTCGACCAGCAGGCCGCTGGGGCTGCGGCAGTACATCGAGAAGAAGTAGCCGCGATCCTTCGCCTCCGACACGTCGGTGAAGCCCAGGCCGACGATCCAGTCCTTGACCTCCTGCTGATTCTCGGCCGAGACGACGTCGAACGCCTGATGGTGGATCGTGCCCTCTCCGAAGTTCCACGTTCCCTGGGGAAGGTCCGGCTCCTCGACCAGCTCGAGCATGCGGCCGTGGCCCAGCTCGTCGCCGATCTGGAACTGGTGGTGCGCGCCTTCCGAGGAGAGCAGCTCGCCGCCCATGCCCTCGGTGATGAAGAAGCTCATCGGGTCTGGCTCGCGGACCGAGGTGGTCGTGCCGTACGCGCCGCGGATCGCGTGCTCGCCGGGCACGCCGGCTGCCTCGTACGGCTCGCGGTCATCGGCGTTCGGCTCGCCGACGATTGCGTACTCGATCCCGCACGGGTGCCGGAAGTACAGGCGCTCGGTGCCGAACCGCTCGCCGCGCTCGTGCTCGACGTCGTGCTCTGACAGGCGATCGGCCCAGAAGCCGAGCGAGTCCGCCGGCGCCGCCAGGTTCAGCGACTTCGCCTGGTTGGTTCCGCGCTTGCCCATCCAGCCCGCCTGGCGGTACGGGAACGCCGTGAGCAGCGTGCTCGGGTCGCCGAGGCCGTTGCCGTAGTAAAGGTGGTAGATCGGTATCTCGCCGTCGAACAGCACGGTCTTCTTGACGCTCTTAAGCCCGAGCAGGCGCACGTGGAAGTCGTAGTCCTCCTGAGCGCCGCCAACGCAGAAAGTCAGGTGATGGGTACCGCGGATGAAGCCCCGAGCCATGATCCTGCTCCTCTTCCTCGTGGTCGCAACGCGGCGATTCTAACTTGAGCCCACAAGCTCTCCTAGGACGCGCGTGCGGCTCTCCTAGGACGTGAGCGCGGCCCCCGCGCTCATCAGCCAATCCGCGAACGCGCCGCCCGCGACGACCCACGTCCGGCGCTCGCGTGCGAGCTCGGCGATGAACGCGAACAGCCTCGTGACGCCGTCGGCCCAGGCTGCGTCGAGCATCAGGAAGGGGTGCAGAACCAGGGTCCGCAGACCGCCGATGGCGGCGAGGTGGTGGAGCTCCTCCTCGAGCTGATCGGCGAGCACGGTCGGGTCGAGCGCGGGCTCGGGGTCGCCGCGCGAGGCCCGCAACCGATCAAAGCTGTCCATCAGGTGGTAGGCGTCGACGAAGCTCCATGTGAACGGGACGTAGGCCAGGCCTCGGCGGACGCCGGCGAAGCCCCCGGCCGGTGAGCACCACCGCAGGCCGGCCTCGCGCAACAGCGCCGGCGAGCGCGCGTTGAGCTCGCCGCCCGGCGGGCGGAATCCGGCCGCTTCGAGCCCGAGCTCCGAGAACGCCTGAATGCTACGGGTGAGCGCGTCGCGCTCCTCCTCGCCCGAGAGCGACGCCCACTCCTCGTGACGCCAGCCGTGGAGCCCGAGCTCGTGCCCGCGAGTCGCGATCTCCCGGACCGCGTCCGGATAGAGCTCGCAGTTGATCGCCTCGACGAAGAAGGTCGCGGTCAGGCCCCCGGACTCGAGCCGATCGAGCAGCCACGGGAGCGCCAGCGTCACCGACGGATCCACGCCGACGGGCGCGTCCGCGGGCTGCGTGCCGCGCTCGAGCGCGCGCGCCTCGCCCAGGTTGTCGATCGTCAGGACGAGCGCGCTCGGCAATTCCGCTGGCCCGAATCTGGCCACGAGCACCATCGTATTGAGTGCCGACGCAATACTTACTGCCGATGACCGCTTCCGCAGAAGTATCCCGCGTGGCCCTCGTGACGGGCGGAGCAGGGGGGATCGGCCACGCGATCGTGCGCGCGCTCGCGGCGGACGGCCACCGTGTGGCGGCCGGCGACATCGCCGACGGCACGCCCGAGGAGGCGGCGCTCGCCGTCCACCTCGACGTGACCGACAGCGACTCGGTCGACGCCGCCGTCACGCGCGCCGAGCGTGAGCTTGGGCCGATCGAGATCCTCGTCAACACGGCGGGCTGGGACGAGTTCCACCCCTTCCTGGAGACCGAAGAGGACTTCTGGGACCGGATCATCGAGCTCAACTACAAGGGGTGCCTGCGCGTCTGCCGGCGGGTGGTGCCGACGATGGTGTCCGCCGAGTACGGCCGCGTCGTCAACATCTCCTCGGACGCCGCCCGGGTCGGCTCGACGCTGGAGGCCGTGTATGCAGGGGCCAAGGCCGGGCAGGTGGCATTCGGAAAGACGCTCGCCCGCGAGGTGGCCCGCCGCGGCGTCACGGTCAACAGCGTGTGCCCCGGCCCGACCGAGTCGCCGCTGCTCGAGGGGCTGCTGGGGGGCGGCGAGGCCGGCGCGAAGATGGTGGACGCGCTCCGCCGGGCCGTGCCGATGCAACGGCTCGGACGGCCCGAGGACGTGGCCGCCGCGGTGGTGTTCCTGGCCTCGGACGCCGCCGGCTACATCACCGGTCAGACGCTGTCGGTGAGCGGCGGGCTGACCATGGCGTAAAGGAGAGACGGATGGATCTGACCGACACTCGTTACGAGGTCGAGAACGGCCTGGCCTGGATCACGATCGACCGGCCCGACCGGATGAACGCCTTCCGGGCGAGGACGGTCGACGAGCTGATCGATCTGTTCACCCGCGCGTGGTGCAGCCCCGAGGTCGGCGTCGTCTGCCTGACCGGCGCCGGCGACCGCGCGTTCTGCGCCGGCGGGGACCAGAAGCACCGCGCCGAGACCGGCGACTACGGGCCGAGCGCCTCCGGCCTGTTCGAGATCGAGCGGCTGCACCGGCTGATCCGGGACATCCCCAAGCCCGTGATCGCCGCGGTCAACGGGGTGGCGATCGGGGGCGGGCATGTGCTGCACATCCTGTGCGACGTGACGATCGCGTCCGAGACGGCCACGTTCGGGCAGGTCGGGCCCCGCGTCGGCTCGTTCGACGGCGGCTTCGGCACCGCGTACCTGGCCCGCGTCGTCGGGGAGAAGCGGGCCCGCGAGATCTGGTTCCGCTGCCGGCGCTACGACGCCTCGACCGCGGAGCGGTGGGGCCTGGTCAACCAGGTCGTGACTCCGGAGCGCCTGCACGACGAGGTGCGAGCCTGGGCTGACGACATGCTCGCGCTGTCCCCGACCGCGCTGCGATTCCTCAAGCAGTCCTTCAACGCCGACACCGAGCACATCGCCGGCATCGGCCAGCTCTCGTTCAGCGGGCTCGGACTGTTCTACGACACCGACGAGGCCAAGGAGGGCGTGCGGGCGTTCACCGAGGGTCGGCCGCCGAACTACTCGAGCCACAGGGCCCGCGCCTCGAGCTAATCGGGTGTGAAGGGGGACGCGTGACGCCGCGGAGGACCTAGCGGATTGCGCTCAGCACGGAGTCGATGAGCCCGGGGAACCGCTGCTCGAGGTCGCCCCGGCGCAGCGAGTTCAGCCGCGTCGTCCCCACGAGCCGCTGGTGGATCACCCCCGCCTCTCGCAGCACCCTGAAGTGGTGCGTGCAGGTCGACTTCGTCACCGGCAGGTCGAAGCTCTTGCAGGTCCGTGGCGCGCCGGCGGCCAGACCGGTCACGATCCGCAACCGCATCGGATCGCTGAGTGCGTGCAGCACGGCTGCCAGCTCGATCTCCTCGACGCGCGGGTGCGCGAGCGGCGCATCGGGCCTGTCCACGGCGGAAAGGGAACGAGACTCTTGAGTGACGTCCGAGCTCATGTGCCTCACCTCAATCATAGTACGACGATCATCGAACACCCTGGTATGGTTCGACACTCATCGTACCTGTTGCAGACGTCCCGGCTCGTCGGCGGAGCGCTCGGGCTCGCGATCGCGACCGCCCGCACCAACTCGGACCTCCGCCACATGACCTCTGGCGTGCACGGCGTGCACGTCGCGCTCACGAGCGGGTTCGATCTCGCGTTCGTGGTCGCCGCCGGGTTCGCGGCGGCCGGCGCCGTGATCGCCGTGATCGGACTGCCGCATGTCCCGACGCGGGCGTCCGAGCGCGCGGCGGTCGCCACCGAAGGCGCGTAGCCGAGAGCGCCGGGGAGAAGCCTCCGGCGCCGTCCTCGAGGGCGGACCAGATGACCGAGACCGCCGAGCAAGAGCTGGCTGCGCTGCTGCGCGCGATGTCCTCGTGGTCGCCGGCGGCTCTGTCACGCCGTATTCGTCGGACCGCCGGGCCGAGCTCTTCTCCCGGACCGGCTTGACGGCGGGTATCTTCCCGGCTCGCATGGCGCGCTGTTTCGTCACCCGCCGGCTCCCCGGTCCCGCGCTCGACCGGTTGGCCACGCGGCACGACGTCGAGGTCTGGCCCGAGCGGCTTCCGCCCTCGCGGGATGAGCTGATCGCGCATGCCGCCGACGCCGAGGGCCTGCTCACGCTGCTCACCGACAAGGTCGACACGGCGCTGCTCGAGCGCTGCCCCCACGTGCGGGCGATCTCGAACTACGCGGTCGGGTACGACAACATCGATCTCGCTGCGGCCAGGGCGCGAGGAATCCCGGTCGGCAACACGCCCGACGTGTTGACCAACGCCACCGCCGACCTCACGTTCACGCTGCTGCTCGCGGCCGCGCGCAAGCTGCCCGAGGCGATCGCGGACGTTCGCGACGGAGACTGGGTGACGTGGGAGCCGGGCCAGTACCTCGGCGCCGCGGTCAACGGGGCCACGCTGGGGATCGTCGGGCTCGGGCGGATCGGGCGCGCGGTGGCGCGGCGGGCCGAGGGGTTCGAGATGACGGTCCTGCACACCGGCGGCGGTGGTTCCGCGGCCGGTGTGTCGCTCGAGACGCTGCTCGACCGCTCGGACTTCGTCTCGCTGCACTGCCCGCTGACGCCGGAGACCTATCACCTGATCGATAAGGCGGCGCTGGCGCGGATGAAGCCGACGGCGATCCTGATCAACACCGCCCGTGGACCGATCGTCGACCAGAGCGCGTTGCGCGCGGCGCTGATCTCGGGCGAGATCTCGGGCGCCGCGCTCGACGTCACCGATCCCGAGCCGCTTCCCGCCGGCGACCCGCTGCTCGAGGCGCCGAACCTGATCGTCGCGCCGCACATCGGCTCGGCCACCCGGGTCGCGCGCGAGCAGATGGCCGCGCTCGCGGTCGACAATCTGCTCGCCGGGCTCGACGGCCTGCCGATGCCCCATCAGGTCGGCGCGCGTTAGTCGTCGTGCGCCGCGCGGTCGTCGACATCGGCACGAACTCGACGCGGCTGTTCCTCGCGGAGGTCTCGGACGGGGCTGTTGTTGAGGTGCTGGAGCGGCGCACCGTGATCACGCGTCTCGGCGCCGGCGTCGACGCGGATGGACGGTTGAGCGAGGACGCGATGCAGCGCGTGTACGCGGTTCACGACGAGTACCGGACGCTGATCGACCGCCACGGTGGCGCCGACGCCGTCGCGGTGCTGACGAGCGCGGTCCGGGACGCCGCCAACGGCGCGGAGTTCGCGGCGGTCGTCGGCACCCGCTGGGATTTCGAGCCGCACATCCTGACCGGGGACGAGGAAGCGCGGCTCACGTTTCTCGGCGCCACCAGCGAGCGCGACCCGACCGACCGGACGCCGTTGGTGGTAATCGACATCGGCGGCGGCTCAACCGAGTTCGTGATCGGAACCGGCCGCGAGATGACGTTCCACGTCTCAAACCAGGCCGGCGTGGTTCGCCAGACCGAGCGCCACCTGCACTCCGATCCGCCCGCAGCGTCCGAGCTCGGCGAGGTGGCGCGGGACGTCCGGGCAATCCTGCGTGACGGTGTGCCGCCTGAGCGGCGCCGCGGTGTCGAGCTCGCGATCGCGGTGGCGGGAACTGCGACCTCGCTGGCCTCGATCGCCCAGGAGCTCGAGCCCTACGACCCGGACAAGGTCGAGGGGTACGTGGTGAGCGCGGAGGAGTGCCGGCGGATCCTCGACCGCCTCGCCTCGCTCACGCTCGCCGAGCGCCGGCAGGTGCGCGGGCTCCACCCCGACCGGGCGCCGACGATCGTCGCCGGCGCGATCATCCTGCTCGAGACGCTCGCGCTGTTCGGGTTGAGCGAGGTCGAGGTCTCAGAGCACGACATCCTGATCGGCGCCGCGCTCGGGCTCTGAGCGAGGTCGAGGTCTCAGAGCACGACATCCTGACCGGCGCCGCGCTCGGGCTCTGAGCGAGGTCGAGGTCTCAGAGCACGACATCCTGACCGGCGCCGCGCTCGGGCTCTGAGCGAGGTCGAGGTCTCAGAGCACGACATCCTGACCGGCGCCGCGCTCGGGCTCTGAGCGAGGTCGACGGCGACGGCGAGGGCGAGGGCGAGGGCGAGGGCGAGGGCGAGGGCGACGGCGAGGGCGAGGGCGACGGCGACGGCGACGGCGACGGCGACGGCGACGGCGACGGCGACGGCCACGGCGACGGCGACGGCCACGGCGACGGCCACGGCCACGGCCACGGCGACGGCCACGGCGACGGCGACGGCCACGGCGACGGCGACGGCGACGGCCACGGCCACGGCGAGTGGCAGGGTGGACCTGCACAACACGACAATCGGCCCGGCCTCCCCGAGCCTTGCCGAATTACGAACGATAATCACGCGCAACTCGTCACCGCCTGGGAATCCCAGACCAATTGTCGTGTTGTGCAGGATCAGGCCGAGGCGCGGAGCCGGAGGCTGATGTCCGCGCACTCCTCGCAGACCGCCTCGGGAATCAGCCCGGCCCGCATCAGCAGCAAGAACATGTGGCAGCCGAGGCAGACCGCGAAGATCGACTCCAGACCGGCGGCGATCACGAACAGTCCGAGGATCACGTCGGCCGCCGTGTCCTGACCGAGGATCAGCCCGAGCACGAGCGCCGCGGTGGCCATCACCGCCCCCATCCCCTGCGCGAAGCGCTTGGGCGAACCCGGGACGGGCTTCTTCGGGCCGAGGCGCGGCGCGATCACGTTCTGCGCGGCCCAGCCGAGCGGGCTGAGCGTCGGGCCCGTCAGGACCCTCGCCCAGAAGCCGTACGTGAGCGCGATCAGCAGCCAGTAGGCGCCGGTCGCGAGGATCACAAGCACCGTGGCGAGCACGACGCCGGCGACGACGCGTGCCGCCTTCTCGTTGACGGGGTTGGGAAAGGAGAGCAACCGGCTCACAATTTTCAGTATAAGAGACTGGAATTCGGCCCTATCGTGCGCGAGCGCCCGACTAGAACAAACGTCCAGTTAGCTTCCTAAACAAAACTGGACGAATATACGATTGTTCCGCACGCGGGGAGTGGTAATGATTGCTCCGGGGCCGGGTCTATGACCCCGGTTCCCAAACATAGGCTCGGGCGAAGCCGCAGACATCGGCGCCTCCCGCCGCCCGAGCCACTCTAACGGCCCTTTCTGGCACGTACCCCTGCCCGTCCCGATTGGGCCAAACCTGGATCGGAAGCCGCCCGCTGAGAATGCGGGCGGTTTTCGTATTCGGGGTCGGCCCATCGTGCCTCCCGCGGCCCCGGGCGCACCCGGAGGTCTTTAGAAGTCCATCGGCTTGGGGCGCGAGTGCCGCGGGACGCACGTCTGCGCCACCCCTCAAGCCCAGGTGGGCGGACCGCTACATGAGATTCGAACGGCGTGGGTAGGAGACCGCGGGGTCGGTGAGAACGTTGACGAGAGCTGGACGGCCGGACCCCAGCGCTCTCTCCAGTGCCGGTCGTAGCTCCGCCGGCGTCGATACCAGCTCGCCGTCGCATCCGAGGGCCGTGGCCACCTGGTCGTAGCGGGTGGCGGGGCTCAGCTCGGCGGCGACCGAATAGCCGTAGAGGGCTTCCATCGGGTACTTCTCCAGGGCCCAGATGCCATTGTTGCCGACCACGGCGACGACCGACACGTTGTGGCGAGCGAGCGTGTCGAGCTCCATCCCCGAGAAGCCGAAGGCGCCGTCGCCGAGCAGCAGCACGACCTGGCGGTCGGGGTGCGCGAGCTTGGCGGCGAGCGCGTAGCCGAAGCCGCAGCCGAGGCAGCCGAGCGGCCCGGGATCGAGCCAGCACCCCGGGTGGTAGGAGTCGAGCAGGCGGCCGGCGTAGGAGACGAAGTCGCCACCGTCGCCGACCACGATCGCGTCGCGGTCGAGCATCTGGATCAGCTCGCCGTACACCCGCATCGGGTGAAGCGGCGCCCGCTCATAGGCGAGCTCGGCGGCCTCGCCGGCGCGCGCGTCGTTCTCGGTGGCGCGCAGCGATTCGATCCAGGCCTCGCGCGCCGAGCTGGGCTCGACCCCGGTCGCCGCCGACCGCAACGCGTCGAGCGTCGCCGGCAATGCGCCGTAGAGCTCGGCGGCGAGCTGGCGGGGCGGGTCCTGGCCGGGCTCGGCCACGTCGATCACCACGATCTCGGCGTCCTGCGCGAACGAGGCTCCGTAGCCGAGCCTGAAGTCGAGCGGTGCGCCGATCACGAGCGCGAGGTCGGCCCCGCGCAGCCCCGTTCCACGTGCGCGCGCGAACGCGAGCTCGTGGTCGGCGGGGATGCAGCCGCGCGCGAGGCCGTTCACGAACACGGGGATCCGCAGCTCCTCCGCGAGTGCCTGGAGCGCCGTCTCCCCCCGGCCCCAGTACAGGCCGGCGCCGGCCATAATCACCGGCCGCTCGGCGTCGCGCAACGACGTCGCGACGCGCTCGATCTCGCGCGTGGAGGCGGCCGGTCCCCGCCACGGCTCGGGCAGCGGCGCGCCCGGCTCGGGCTCGTCGGCCTCGCCGAACACGTAGTCCATCGGGAAGTCGAGGAAAACCGGACCCGAATGAGGCGTCACCGCGATTCGCATCGCCTCGTCGACCAGCCCTGGTATCTCGGCGGTGTCCTGCGCTGTGGCCGCGAGCTTCACCAGGGGGCGGACGAACGGAACGTGATCGATCTCCTGGAGCGACCCCTGCCCCCACCGGAACTGCGGTGCTCGTCCCCCGAGCACCAGCATCGGCGAACGGTTCTGGCTCGCCGACGCGAGCGCGCTCATCCCGTTGGTCACGCCGGGCCCGGCCGTCAGCGCGCACACCCCGACGGTCCGGGTCACCTTCGACCAGCCCTCGGCGGCGAACGCCGCGGCCTGCTCGTGGCGGACGTCGACGATCTCGATCCCCTCGTCCCGGCAGCCGTCGTAGATCGGGAACAGGTGCCCGCCCGACAACGTGAACAATTTCGTCACGCCGTGCGCGCTCAGCCGTTGTGCGATCAGCCGCCCGCCGTGAGCCTGGGTGCTCGCCTCTGCCTCGGTCGCCACGGACAGGACGCTACAGGGCGTGGACGCCGAGCAGCGCCGCACCCTCGGCGAGGATCTGTTCGCCCTCGATTAAGCGGCTTCCGAGCCGTAGCGCCGGCAGTGACCCGACGCCGCGGGCATGGAGTCCCCGCGCGGTCGCCCACAGCGTGGCGTCGCGCGCGGGTTCGCGCGCCGCCGTGAGGCATCCCTCGAGCGGAAGCCCCGCCGCCGCGGCGGCGATGCCCAAGATCTCGGGGTCCTCGAGGTCGAACCCGCCGCAGAACGCGAGCCGCATCGCCGCAAGCGCGAAGCCGGCGCCGGCGGCGTTCTCGGCCGCGTACGAGGCGGCTCGCAGCGCATGCCGGGTGTTGGCCGGAAAACGGTCCGGCCAGACGAGCGGGAGCCGCACCGCGAACGCGTGCCGCTCGGCGACCGCCCGCGTCGCCTCGAACCCGGCCCAGCGGGCGCCGCCGTCGAGCCCGACCGCCGGCGCCGGCACCCACTCGACCTCCCCCAGCACTCGTTCGACCTGCTCGGCCACCAGGTACGAGAACGGACACGCCACGTCGTAGAAGAACGCCGCGCGCACACCCCACCTGGGGCGAGACCGATCCGCAAGCTGATCCTTCAGCTCGATCAATTCACCCATGTACTCCATCAACGGAGCTGAAACGGCGAAACTGGCGCAAAGCTCATAAATGCTCATGCTCGACCCCCCGGCATGCCCGGCGAGGCCTGCGAACTACTACAAAATGCACCACTTAAGGAACAGAGATCCGCCCGGATGTCCGTTAGACTCGAACTCGGTAGGTACGCACTGTCCGCCGGGGGCTTTCCCATTCCGCACGTACCCCCACCGAAACGCCATCCTTACGATCAATGGTCCCCTGACGCCCGGGCGCTCGACCTCGTCGGCGACAAGTGGACGCTCTTGATCGTCCGCGATCTCGCCGCCGGGCCCCGGCGTTTCGTCGAGCTTCAGCGGGTACTGCCCGGGATCTCGACCGAGCAGCTCAGGTCGCGGCTGAACCGGATGGTCGCCGACGGCATGCTGACCCGCAAGCGCTATCGCGAGGTCCCTCCGCGCGTCGACTACGAGCTCACCGCGCGGGCCCGCGAGCTGATGCCGGTCCTCGGCGAGCTCGCCCGGTGGGGATACGAGTGGGCCTGGAGCCCACCCCGCGCGTCGGAGGCGGTCGACCTCGGCGCGATCTTCAGGCTCGCGTCGGGCCTCGTCTCCCGACCGAACGCGACCGGCACGATCGAGTTCGCGGTGGACGAGCCGGACGCACAGGCGCTATACACGTTCACGCTCTCCGAAGACGGGGTGAACGTCGAGGAGCGCCCCGCGGACGCCGCGAGTGCGCGCGTCTTCGGTCCGAGCGCGGCGTGGATCAAGGCGTTCTCCCCCGAGCGCGACCGCACCGGCCTCGAGATCACGGGCGACGAGCAGCTCGCCGGTGCGCTGCTCGACGGCCTGCGCGCACTCGGCGGACGCGCCTCTGACCGCGCGCGCGAAGCGGCGTAGCGCCGCGCCGCGCCGCGTCGGGGCTGCCCCGGCGCCCGCGGCCGGTAGAACGCCCGCGCTACTTGTCCGGGTACGACGATAACCGCAATCGCCACTGCAGCGACTGCGGCCGCCCTGCCGACCACGGTCGGCTTTCTCACCGCTTCAACCCCGCCAATCAGAGTTCCTCCCGCAAGGACCCTGGCTCGGCGAACCTAGGAAGGGCTTTGTTCGACTGTCAATTTGGAGTTTTGGAACCGACACGCCTGTCGGAAGCCGGCGCGCCCAGACCCACGGGCTATATCTACCCGGCCTCAAACCCGACCGTTCGCCCCTCGAGCCGATAGCGTTTACCCCCAAGGCCCGGGTGGTGGAATTGGTCAGACACGGTCGCCTTAAGAGCGATTGCCCTTGCGGCATGAGGGTTCGAGTCCCTCCCCGGGTATCTATCTCATCCAGGTGGCGTATGCCGGGAGCGGTCCTGCAGGACCGCAACTGAGCCGCTGCTACGGTGTCAGTGCCACCGACGGCCCCGTTGAGCTGGCCCTCAACAGTGAGCTGGATGGAAGTCTCTGCGCTTAGATACTCGGGAGGAATCGGCCTGCATGCCCGCTCGCCGCTTCTCCGTCTGCAGTCCGACGAGCGCCTGGTGGCGCTGATCCGGCGCGGGAGCAGCACCGCGTTCGAGGTGCTCGTCGCGCGCTACCACGCCCGTCTGCTGGCCTTCTGCCGGCACCTGCTCGGGTCCCGCGAGGACGCCGAGGACGTGCTCCAGGAGGTGTTCTCGGCCGCGTTCAACGCGATCCTCGACGATGACCGCCCGATCAACGTGCGGCCGTGGCTGTACCGGATCGCGCGCAACCGCAGCCTCAACCACCTGAGGAAGATCCAGGCGGTCGGCGTCGACTCGATGGACATCCACCTGTCCGAGCACGGCACGACGACGGCCGACAAGGTCCACGAGCGCGAGGAGTTCCGCCTCCTCGTCGACGACATCCAGGGCCTCCCGGAGACCCAGCGGACGGCGCTGGTGCTGCGCGAGATGGATGCGCTCTCCTATGAGCAGATCGCCGAGGCGATGGAGACGACCGTGCCGAGCGTCAAGTCGCTGCTCGTGCGCGCGCGGGTATCGCTCGCCGAGGCGGCGGAGGCGCGGATGCTCACCTGCGAGCAGGTCCGGGTCGAGCTCGGCGAGGTCGCCGAGGGCCTTCGCCGCCGGCCCGGAGCGCTCGTCCGCCGCCACCTTCGGACCTGCGAACGGTGCTCCACGTTCAAGGGACAGCTGAACGAGACGAGCAAGGCGCTGACCGCCGTCCTCCCAGTCGGAGGGTTCTTCCTGCTGCGCAAGCTCGCGATCCTGCACCTCGGCCATTCCGCCGGCGCGGGCGCCGGGTCGGGTGCGTCCGGCGCGAGCGCCGCCGGACAGGCGGCCGCGGTCGGAGGCACCGCGGCGGCGGGAACCGCAGCGGTGATGGGAACGACGACGACCGGATTCCTCTCGGCCAGCGTGGGCGCGATCGCGACCAAGGCGGTCGCCGGACTCGCCGCCGCGGCGCTCGTGACCGCGGGCGCCGTCGAGGTCGAGCAGCCGGCCCGGCCCCACGTGCATCACCACACCGCCGCCGCGACCCCGGTCGCCTCGGTCCCGAGCACGCCGCAGACGGTCCCCACCACCCCCATCCACACGCCGATCGTCCACACCCGGACCGGGCACCACGCCGCGGCCGTCCATCCGCACAAGCCAGCAGCGACGAAGGCGAGCGCGGCCGCGCACAAGGCTCCGGTCAAGCCCGAGGCCAAACACACCGGCACCGCGACCACGAAGGACGCGACCACGAAGGACGCGACCACGAAGACGGAAAGACGGCACCGAAGGCGCCCCCGGGCCGCACCCAGACGCAGACCGACGCGACCGTGCTGGCCGGCTCGACCACGCAGACGACCACGCCGGCCGCTACCACGGGCTGCCCGGCGACTACCTCGAGCACCGCCAGCAGCACGTCGGCGAGCGCAACCGCTCCGCTGTCTACGACTACATCCCAGTCTCCGCCGAGCACCGATACGACGACCGACCCGACGACGACCACGACGAGCTCGACTCCGGATTCGACGAGCTCGGATCCGGGCACGACGACGACGGCCACTCAGCCCTCGACGACCACGACCGACACCACCGCGAGTCCCGCGCCCAGCCTGGACTCGTCGTGCGCGGCGGAGCCCTCGACCTCAAGCCCTGCCTCCTCGAGCCCCGCCTCCTCGGGCTCCGGCAGCGCCGGGTCGGCGCTGACCTCGGGCGGCGTCGCCCCCTAAATAAACTTCCGGCGTGATCGACGTCGGGCAGTTCCAAGCGATCGACATGCGCGTCGGCCGCGTCGTATCGGTGGAGGAGTTCCCCGAGGCGCGGGTGCCGGCGTGGAAGCTCGGCATCGACTTCGGCCAGGAGCTCGGGATCAAGCGCTCGTCCGCGCAGATCACCCACTATTCGCGCGAGCATCTCGAGGGCACCCTGGTGGTCTGCGTGGTCAACCTGCAGCCGCGCCTGATCGCGCGGTTCAAGTCCGAGGTGCTCGTGCTCGGCGCGATCGACGACGCGCTCGGGGTAGTGCTGGTGCGCCCGGACAAGCAGGCCGCGATCGGCTCGCGGATCAGTTAGTCGCTCCCGCGGTCGAAGGTTGTTCAGGCCGCTCAGGCCGCTCAGGCCGCTCAGGCCGCTCAGGCCGCTCAGGCCGCTCAGGCCGCTCAGGCCGCTCAGGCCGCTCAGGCGGCCGGGGGCGCCACCGATCACGAGCGCCCCGCGTGCCGTGCCGTCGACATCCAGCGCGTAGTGGCCGAGCTTCAGGCCCCTGATGAGGACGGTGGCGTGTCCGTGCGTCGGGACCGACAGCACGTGGGGGGTCGGGGTGCGCAGCACCACCCGATGCGACCGACCGTCGCCCGAGACGAGGGTCAGCTGCACCGGGATGTTGACCGGCGAGGTGATCGTCGGCGGGTTCAGCGAGCCCCCGGGCCGGATCGTGTACGTGGCCGGCAGCCGGGCGTCCGTCGGGGGTGCGCCACCGGTCGCGGGGGCGCCCGGATTCGTCGTCGTCTCCGGCGCGGTCGGTGGCGTGCCGGTGGCGGTCAGGGGCGCGGTTCGGGTCATCGGTGGCGCCGCTTGGGTGGTTGTCGCGGGCGTCGTCCGGGTGGTCGCGGGGGTCGTCCCGGTGGTCGCGGGGGTCGTCCCGGTGGTCGCGGGGGTCGTCCCGGTGGTCGCGGGGGTCGTCCCGGTGGTCGCGGAGGTCGTCGAAGCTCCTTGAACCGGGGCCGATCTTCCCCCGGATCCCGACGATCCACACCCCGCCGCGAGCACAAGCAGCAGGACGCACCCTAAGCGGTTCAGCCACACAGCTCCGAGGCCGGCGGCAAGAGCCCCGCGGACATCGTTCTCGACGTGCGAGGCGGCGGCGCGGCTGCCCGGGACGCTCCCGGGCGAGCGTAAGAGCAGGTGTCTCGCGATGGCGGGCGTTGCTCTCTCTGCGTCATGCCAGAGCGACCGCAGCGCAGCCGCATGGGGCGGGAGTCCACCGAGTGCGCCCAAGACGCGGCGGAAACTCGAACCCGGGGCGCTATCTGGTCGTGAGCCGGTTGGCGGTGTCAATGACACAATCGACGAATTGGGCGGCGTCACGGCGCCGGCGGATGGGGCGCCGCCGGTATTGCGCTGACGGCGGCTTACCTCGCCTGAAGGCGAGGGCGTCCTCGATCAGCCCGTGCCAGCGTGGTTCGAAGACCTCGAGGGCATAGTGCGCGGCGGCTTCCTTGGTCGCGACCCCGCCGGTGGCGATTGTGTAGTGCAGCCTTGGCGCGCCGAGCACGCCGGACGCGGCGAAGCGCCGCGGGGGGACGCCTCTCGTGTTCAAGCCGCCGTGGCGCGCGCGCTCGACCCAGCGCCGCCAGTAGCCGTTGAGGTTGGCGAGTGTCCACGCGCGTAGCTCGGCTTCGTCGGTGCGGATGGGCAATCGCTCACGGTCAGGGCCACGGATCGCAATGCCGTGGTCCGCGAGCACCTGCCAGGTCACCGGGTTCACGTCGAATCCCTCGCGAGTCGCAACCCTGAATCGCCCCGTCACGTGGCCGGCGAGCGGGATGACCTCGAGCGGTGACATCGAGAGATCGCCAACCTGGAGGTAGATCCCGTTACATACCAGCGGCCACCGCCGTCGCAAAGCCACGTCGTGAAGTACAGCTGCGGTCCAGCGACCCACGTGCATGGCTCGGAGCCTTGCAAGTTCGGCACGCCCGAGCGCGCCGTTGACGATCGCCACGAAGTCGACATCACTCCAGCCCGAGCAAAACGCGCCCATGCTCGCCGAGCCGACGACATAGAAGCCCTCGATGCGATCGGGAACGGCGCGGTCCAGTCGACCAAGGAGATCGTCAACGGCACCTCGAGCCAGTTCGGGCAACACGGCATCAGTGTGCCCAAACTTCGCCGACCGCCTCCCCGAGATGACCCAACAGGTGTCATCAGCTGCGTGCAGCGCGACGGCTCAGACGTGTGCGAGCCATGCCACAACTATGCCACGCAAGCTGAGTTGGGCTCCGTCTTGCTACCGCACGCCGGATGGCACGTAGCCAGAGAACCGGCGCTCCCAATAACCTTCGCCGGGTCATGGCTCTGTGCTGCGCCATCGTCCCGCCGACCCCCGTGCCGTACCGAGAGCCACTGTTCCGGGCCCTGCACGAGCGCGACGAGCTCGAAATCTGCGTGATCTACCAATCCTCGGCCCAGCCGAGCTGGGACGTGCCGGCGGAGTGGTTCCCGAGCGAGCACCCGTATCCGGCCGTGCATCTGCGCTCGTGGCAGCGCCGGCGCGCCGGCCGCACCCCGGTGCTGTGGCCACACGGCCTCGAACGGGCGCTGCGCGCCGCTGACCCGGACTGCGTGGTGGTGTCCGAGTACGGGCCGGCGTCGCTGCGGGTGCTCAACTGGTGCCGGCGGCACAAGCGCGCATACGTGATCTTCACCGAGTGCACTCCCGCGATCGACTCGATGCTCTCGCGCTGGCAGCTCGCCCTGCATCGCCGGCTGGGCCGTCAGGCCGATGGGGTCATCGCCGCGAGCTCGGCCGCCCGCGCCCGTCTGCTCGCGTCCGGGGTCCCGGGCGAGCGGATCTCGGTCGCGCTCCAGGCCGCCGATCTCGAACCGTTCCGCGCCGCGGCGGCCGCGGCGGCCGCGGCGGCGCACGCCACCGAAGAGCCCGGCGTGCCGGTCAGAGTCATCAGCGCCGGCCGGCTCGTGCCGGACAAGAACTACGCGACGCTGATCGAGGCGTTCGCGACGGCGGGGCTCACCCCGGCGCAGGCTCAGCTCGAGATCGCCGGCCGCGGGTTCCTCGAGGACGAGCTCAGGCAGCTCGCGGCTCGGCTCGAGGTCCCGGTCCGCTTCCACGGCCACCTCCCGCCCGGGCACCTGCCCGGGCTGTTCGCGTCGGCCGATGCGTACGCGCTGATCAGCAGCTACGAGCCGTTCGGGGTCACGGTTCGCGAGGCGGCCGCAGCGGGGCTGCCGATCATCTGCTCGAACACCGCCGGCGCGGCCGGCGACGTCGCGATCGACGGCCGCAACGCGGTGCACGTCAACCCCTACAGCGTCGACGAGGTGGCGCTCGCGCTCGCACGCGTGGTCTCCGACGCCGGCCTTCGCGCTCGGATGGGTGCCGAGAGCCGGGAGATCGACCGCGAGACCGACGCGAGCGAGATCGACGCGTTCGCGGGCGCCGTCGCCGCGGCGGCGGCGCGCCGGGGCCGCTTGCATCCCGGGAGCGATCCGCAGAGCAACAGCCGCGTCCACTACCCGCCGAGCAAGGCCGGCAGCACCTCCTCCTGAAGCCGCTTGACCGACGCCTCCGGGCGGTACGGCTCGAGCGCGCGCCGCGCCGCGACCCGATATTCGGCAAGGGTCGCGTCGTCCGCCGCGAACGCCGCCTCGAGCGCCCGCGCGACCGTACGCGCATCGCGGTCGGCGGCCACAAGCTCGGGCGCGAGCGAGCGCGCGATCCCGAGACCCGGGAACGGCCCTCCGCCGGGAGCGCAAACCAGCGCGGCGCCGCGGTCGAGCGCCTCGAGCGGCGCGACCCCGAAGTCCTCCCACTCCGCCGCGCTCACGAACACGCGCGCCCGCGCCAGCAGATCCCGGAACGACGACTGGGGCAGCATCCCCATCAGCTCGGCCCCGGGCGGCAGCCGGGCGCCGCGGCGCGCCAGGAAGCCGATCGCCCGATCCGGCGGAATGCCGGCGATCAGCAGCCGCGCCCCGGGCAGCTCGGCCTGCTCCCAGGCCGAGCAGAGCAGCGCGAGCCCCTTGGCCTTCGGATCGGGCGTGTAGCCGACCGCGACCCGCTCGCGAGCGCCGTCGCTCGGGGCGGGCGCCGCCGGGACCGGCGGCGGCAGCAGCACCGTCGGCGCGGCGCCCAGCGGGAGCGCGGCGACCGCGCCGGGGCTGTGCGGCATCAGTACGCGCGCGCGGGCGAGCTGGCGGCGCTCGAGCACGCGCAGCGGCGCGCTGGCCGGGCCGGGCCGGTTGAGACGCGCCGGCGAGTCGAGCCACACCGCGAACGGCACGCCGGGGTCGCCGATCAGAAGCGCCGCCGTCGTGGTCGAGACCACGAGCGCCCGCGGCCGATGCTCGCGCAACCCGGCCGCGAGCGCGCGCCGCGCCGCGATCGCCTCGACCGCATCGTTGACCGGATAGGCCCGCCGGAGCGAGTTCGTGAGCCCGATCCGGGTGGCGACGCCGGCGGCGGACGCCCCCGCCTGGCGGATCATCGAGACGAGCTGCGCGTCGGCCAGCCGCAGCCCTCGCGTGGTGCCGAGCGACAGCACCAGCACGTCGACGCGGTCGCTCACGTGCGCCGGGCCGCGAGCGCGGCGCGGTATGCGGCAACGGTCTGCTCGCCACACCGCTCCCAGGTGAAGGACGCCGCCACCGTCCGCCGCGCCTCCGCTCCCAGCCGAGCGAGCTCGGCCCGATCGGCCGACAGCCGCGAGAGCTCCGCCGCGAGCGCGCCGGCGTCGTCGGGACGGACGAGCACCATCCCTCCGCCGGCGGCCGCGATGTCCTCGGGCCCGCCCTCGCCGCGGCTCCCGATCGCCGGCAGCCCGGCGGCCATCGCCTCGACGAACGCGACCCCGAACGGCTCCTCGACGCCGGGCATCACGAACAGGTCGCACGCGGCCGCGCGTGCGACCGCCTCGGGATTTGGCAGCTGGCCGAGGAACCGGACGCGATCGGCCACGCCGAGCTCGACCGCCAGGCGCTCCAACCCCGCCCGGCGGGGGCCGTCGCCGATCACCAGATACTCGGGGCGGCGCGCCGGATCGAGCAGCGCGATCGCCCGCAGCACGACCTCGTGACGCTTGCGCTCAACCAGGTGGGCGACCGTGACCATCCGGATCCGGCCGTTCCCGGAGGCCGCATCGGAGACGGCGGCGATCGGCGCGTCTGCACCGAGGTGTACGACCTCCACCGGCAGCGAACGGCCCGCGATCTCCTCGCAACGGCGGGCGGCCCAGCGGCTGTTTGCCATCACGAGGTCAGCAGCACCCAGCGCGGCGACGCATGCGCGTCTGCCGACCGCGCTCTCCGAGGCCACGTGGATCATGTCCGGCCCGTGGGCGGACACTACGAACGCCGGACGGTCCGCGGACGGCCGGCGCGCCACCCAGCGCGCCGCGGCGTGTCCCGCCGGCGCCAGACAGTGGGCGTGGACGACGTCGATGCGCCAGCCGGCGTACAGGCGGTCGAGCGCGTGCGCCAGCGTCGGCGCGATCCAATAGCCCCAGCTGCCGTAGGAGATCGGGCGCGGCGGCGCAAGGAACGCCACCGGGACCACCTCGATTCCGTCGAGCGCCATCGGCCGGAGCGATCTCCGGGCCCCCGCGACCCAGTGGCTGAGCGCACTGGTGGCCGGGGGAATATGGACAAGCCGGCGCGCCACCGACAGCGGCGGCACCGGCCGGCGCAGCGCGAGCACGCGCAGGTCCGCACCCGCATCCCGAGCCGCCAGTGCCTGCCGGTGCGCCCAGATCCCGAGCACCGGGTCGGCGGGCGACGGGTACCACTCGGCTACTACCGCGACTCGCACCCGCGGGGTTACTGACCGACGGAGAAGAGCGCCTCGAGGTCGTGGCGGGAGTAGACCTCGAACGCCACCATCGTGTGCGTCCTCACCACTCCCGACAGCTGGGAAATCTGGCCGGTCACCACGGTCGCGAGCTCCTCCTGCTCGCGCAGCCGCAGCAGCGCGACGAAATCCCACTCGCCGGTCACCGAGTACGCCTCGGCCACGCCCTCGAGGCCGGCCAGCTCCCCGCCGAGCGTCGCGAGCGCCGAGCGGTCCGCCTGGATCAGGACGATCGCGTGCGTCACGGCGTGTGCGACTCCCCGGGCTCGAGCAAGACCACGTTCGAGCGCGTCGCCGACTCGACGTCGGACTTGAACGCCTGCGCGTCGGTCTCGATCGGCGGGAACGTGTTGTAGTGGCACGGGATCACGGTCTTGGCCCCGACCAGGTCCGCCGCGTCGACGGCGTCGACGCGGTCCATCGTGTAGTGCCCGCCGATGCACATCAGCGCGACGTCGATCGGCGTGCGCTTGCCGACGAGCTGCAGGTCGGAGAACAGGCAGGTGTCACCGAGGTGGTACACGACATTGTTGCCGAGGCTGATCACGAGGCCGGCGGGAGTGTTGACCGTACCCTTGGGAGTCGTCGACGTGTGCCAGGCCGGGACGAGCTTGACCCAGCCCCAGTCGAACCTGACGGTCCCACCGAGGTTTGGATCGCGCACGTCGAGCCCTTCCTCGCCGAGCTCGCCGGCCAGCTCGACGATCGCGACCACCGGCGCGCCCGTGCGCTTGGCGATCGACACGGTATCGCCGAGGTGGTCGCCGTGCCCATGGGTCAGCAGGATCGTGGTTGCGGCCGCGTCGTCGGCGCTGATCGCCGCCTTCGGATTCCCGGTCAGGAACGGATCGATCAGAACGCTGGTGTCTCCGTCGGACAGCTCAAAGCAGGCGTGGCCCAGAAAGCGCACTTCCATCTCTTCTCAGTCCTCCTCCGTTGTTTGCGATCCCGTCGCCCCCGGCTCTCGATCCAGCTCTCGCGCGAGTTCGAACCCGACCGCAACGCCGACAAGCATCCCGAGGCGCGTCTCCTCGGCGAGCATCGTCTGCACGGCCAGGAACCGCTCTGCGAGGTCGTCGTGTCGGGTCGCCTCCTGAACGGCCTGGTTGTGTCCCAAGTCGAACCATCCCCCCTCGTCGAGCGCGGCCGCGAGCACTCGCTGCAGCGCCGGCGCCGAGCGCGCGACGAGATCCTGCGCCTCTCGGAGCCGCTCCGGAGCGGCAATCGCGGCGATCGCAGCGTCCAGCTCGGTGTCGGTGTAGGCGCGGTCGACCACGGGTTGATCATACGTCGGGAGGACCGGCCGGACCGGGGCGGTCGCGCCGGTCAGCGTTCGCCCGTGAGCGCCAGCGGCAGACCGACGATGATCCCGGTCAGGACGCCGATCCCCGCCGAGATCCAGCTCGCGCCGGGCGCGGCCAGCGGCATCAGCAGCACCACGACGCCGATCACGGCGGTCCCGAGCAGGTCGCCGTCAATGTCCTCGCCGGCGCGGAGCGAGAGCAGATCCGGAATCGCCCATGCGATCAGCAGCGCCAGCGCCCCGCCGTTGCCGCCGAGGGCGAGCGGCAGCGTCGAGCCGGCGGCGGTCACCGCGGCCCCACCGATGGAGGCGATCGCGAACACCGCGAGCACGAGCACGCGCCCGTGGCGACGCTCGAGCAACCAGCCGTACACCGCGATCGTGCCGAGGGCCACGATCGCGTAACCCGTGTTGACGTAGGTGAAGGGGGCCACGAGCAGCCGCCACCACAGGTGGGTGCCAAACCGGGCCCACAACGCAATCGCGTGGGTGCTGCCGACCAGCGCGGCGCGCCACAGCAGCGTGCCCGCGAATCCCGCCAGGACCAGCGCAATCGTCGCGTACGGACGCCCCTCGCCGCGGATCCCGGGGATCTCGTCGCGACGCAGGCGCGGCAGCGACGGAGCCGGCGCCCGACGCTTGCGCTCGGTGACGCGGCCTTCGCGGTCGAGCTTCGGGGCCCGCTTGCGCAGCCGGCTCCCGCAGTACGGGCACTCGGTTATGTAGGGGCTGACCTCGGACTGGCAGTTCTTGCAAATTACGAACAGGTCCGGGCCGCCGGTGCTCATCGCTGCACGGATTGTATGACGGCGGAGGTTTCGCGAACAGGTCTCGGACCGTCCGCATAACGCGAACTAGGCTAAACCGCGGTCGCGGCGACGATCTCGGCCATGACCTCGCGCAGGTCGTGGTTGGCTTCGTAGACCACGACCTGGCGGGCGGCGCCGTTGCCGCGCTCGAGCAGATCCTCGACGGCCTCGAGCTCCGCCAGCGACCCGAGGTCACGACAGTGGTCCCGTGTCCGGTCGACCAGCCGGCGCACGAGCTCGCGGGCCGGCACCCGGTCCCAACGAGGCAGATCGACCAGGTCGCCGTCGAGGCCGTGCCGGGCCGCCAGCCATTTGTTCTCGTCGAGCATCTCGAACGGGAAGCGCGACAGGCGCACGCCCGCGTCGAAGTGCTCGCACAGCTCGCGCACCAGGCCCTGGACCAGCGCGACGAGGCCGAGCGTGTGCTCGACGCGGGTCTGCGAATCCATCACGCGGATCTCGACGGTCCCGAGGTTCGGGTGCGGCCGTACGTCGTGCCACTGATGGGTGTAGTCCTCAATCACGCGCGCGTTGACCATGAACTCGATCCGCGCCTCGTAGTCCTCCCAGGACTTGTACGTCGGTGGGATCCCCACTCGCGGGAACGCCCGGAAAATCGGCGTGCGCGTCGAGGCCAGCCCCGTGGCGTCGGCACGCCAGAACGGCGAGTTGGCCGACAGCCCGAGCAGGATCGGGACGTGCACGCGCATACCGTTGGCGACGTGGATCGCCTTGTCCGGATCGTCGACCGCGACGTGCACGTGCATCCCGAAGAGCAGCTCCTGGCGCGCGACGAACCGAAGCGCGGAAACGAGGTCGCGGTAGCGGGGCCGGGCCACGATCCGCTGGTCCTCCCACATGGCGAACGGATGCGTCCCAGCCGAGCCGATCGTCAGGTTCCTGCGCGCCGCCGCTTCGCGAACCTGCGCGCGCAGCGCCTTCAGCTGGTCGCCGGCCTCGGCGGTGTTCGAGCACGGGTCGGTCGAGACCTCCAGGACGGATTCCATCAGCTCCGGCTTGATCTCGCCGGCGGGCGCCGGCTCGAGCAGGCTCTCGATCGCGTTGACGAGGTCGAGCGACTCCGCATCGACGATCATCAGCTCCTCTTCGATCCCGATCGTGTACGCGGGCCCCTGGAACTTGTGCTCCATCGCGGCCAGGCTAGCGGGGGCCTAGACTGAACCCAAACACCCCATCAGAACGAAAGGGGAGCTCAGATGGCTCTCGGGTATGACGGCAAGCTTTACATCCTCGCGTTTGACCATCGGGGGTCGTTCCAGAAGAAGATGTTCGGCATCGCGGGCGATCCCACGCCCGAGGAGACCGAGCGGATCGCCGACGCCAAGCGGCTCATATTCGAGGGCGTGCTCGCCGCCGTCCGCGAAGGCGCCGATGCGGCCGCCACCGGCGTGCTCGTCGACGAGCAGTTCGGCTCGAACGTTCCCGAGCACGCGCGCGAGCACGGCCTCAAGCTCGCGATGCCGGTCGAGAAGTCGGGCCAGGACGACTTCGACTTCCAGTACGGCGAGGACTTCGGCGCCCACATCGAGAAGTTCAACCCCGACTTCTCCAAGGTGCTCGTCCGCTACAACCCCGACGGCGACGCGGACATGAACAGGGACCAGCTCGCCCGCCTGAAGCGACTCGCCGACTGGCTGCACGGCACCGGCCGCAAGTTCCTGTTCGAGCTGCTGGTTCCGGCCACCGACGAGCAGCTCGCGTCGGTCGGCGGCGACACCGACCGCTACGACGCGGAGCTCCGCCCCGAGCTGATGCGGCGCGCGATCGAGGGCACGCAGGCCGCCGGCGTCGAGGTCGACGTCTGGAAGATCGAGGGCGTCGACGAGCGCGAGGACGCTGCGATGCTCGCCGAGCAGGCCCGCTCGGGCCCGGGCCGCGAGGGCGTCACGTGCGTGCTGCTCGGTCGCGGCGCGTCGACCGAGAAAGTCGAGCAATGGCTCCAGCAGGCCGCGCCGGTCGACGGGTTCATCGGCTTCGCGATCGGGCGCTCGATCTGGTGGGACGCGCTCAAGGGCTACCTGAGCAAGGACCTCGATCGGGACACCGCGGCGCAGCAAATCGCCGACAGCTACCTTCACTTCGTGAAGGTCTACGAGGGCCAGGCAGTTCACTAGTGGGCTGCCGAGCGGCCTTACCCATATCTACATAACGCGCGCCATCCCGCCTTGGTAGGCTCGGGTCACCATGGCGATGAAGATGCGCCAGAGTCTTGCCGAGCTCGAGCAGGAATTCCGGCATGAGATGCAGCTCGACCGCGGCCGCCAGGACAAGCTGCGGCGGCGCGCGGTCTCGCGCTCACGCAAACGCCGGCGTGAGCGCGAGAAGAAGCGCAGCTCGGTGCGATTCTGGGTGCTCGTCACCACGCTGATCGGCACGGCCGTAGTCGTAGCGATCGCGATGTTCGGAACGCTCTATTACCTACTCGGCTAGCGACTCAGGACCTCCGGCCACGCGCCGCCGCCGAGCGGGTATGTCTACGTGCTCTCTCCCAGGCCACGCAACGCCGCGTCGACCTCTTCGCGGACGCCTTTGCCGGAGCCGAGACGCTCCTGCTGAATCTCGAGATAAACCTCCTTGCGAAACACCGGGATGTCGCGGGGTGCCTGAATCCCGATTCGCACTTTCTCGCCCATGATCGCCAATACGGAGACCTCGATGTCGTCGCCGATCATGATGCTTTGGTTGGACTTGCGGGTGAGTACCAACATTTTGGGGGATGTGCCTCCCTGCTCGCCTGATCTTCAACGAGGCGACCGAACAGCTCATATCCAGGAGGGTCGGTCCGCCGAGTTCAGCATACCGGTCGGCATCTGACCTGCACAAGGCACGGTGCCGCGCGGCACCGTGCCGCGCCGCCGATGTCAACCGCGCGGCGACGGCTGGCGCGGCCCACGACGCGCGATCGGCCGCCCCGCACCACGATCTGACGGATGCCCGCACGGCGGTGCCGCTGCGCTCCAGCCGTTGCCTGTAATAGTCTCCGAGCGAAGATGGCTCGCAAATCGCTACGACCAGAGCTCAACCGAATCCGCGGCTGGGTCCGCCAAGGGCGCACGGACGCGTGGATCGCCCACCAACTCGAGGTGACCGTGCAGCAGATCCAGGCGTTCAAGCGCGAGCAGGGCCTCGGGCCCGAGGCCGACCCGGACACCGCCGGCGCGAACGTCGACTTCGACGACGAGATCGATCTGCGAGCCGAGGACGACGCGTTGATCGCCGCCGAGCTCGAAGCCGCCGAGGCCCAGCGGGCCGAGGAGGAGTCCGACGAGGACGAGGAGGAGGACGACGGCGAGGGCGACAAGGCTCCTGCCAAGCGACGGCGCGGCCGGCGCGGCGGCCGGCGCGGCACCCGCCGCAAGGCGACGACGCTCGAGGCGACGTTCGACCACGGCGAGGAGGGCTACGGCCTGTGGCTCGATCCCGCCGTGCAGGACGATCCGATCTACGCCGAGTACTGGGCCGGCCACCGGCCCGTCGAGGTGTCGATCGAAGAGGATCAGATCGTGATCCGGCGCGTCGGCGACGAGGAAGCCGACGACGGCGAGTAGCGCCCTACTCCCGCTCGACCCGCCGGCCCCCCGCGTAATCGCTCGCCTCGCGTACGTAGCGCGCGAACGCCGCCCCCGCCACCGTGGTCAGATCCCACGCCTCCGGGTTCCCCGGCGCCACGCGCATGGCGACGTCGAAGCACCAGTCGGTTCCGTTCTCGGCGTAGAACCGCGCGAGCTCGTCGGTCGTGAACGTGCCCCCGACCCGGCGGCGCAGGCCGTTGACGAGCTCCTCGGTGACCCGCTCGAGCGCGGGACGATCTTTCGGCTCGGCTCCCGCAAGGCGCCGCTCGCCCTCGCGCCAGAAGCCGATCATGTCGTCGAAGCGAAGCGGCGCCGGCACCGGCTCAGGCCCTCGCCCCGATCGCCGGCGTCAGTGACTCGGCAGCCCCGTGACCTCGTACGGATGCTCGCCGACTCGCACCATCCCGAGCTCGCGGGCGTCGCGCAGGATCGTCGCCGGATCGCCCAGCGAGCGCTGCTGGGCGCGCAGGCTGGCGTTCGAGCGGGTCAGCTGCTGCACGATCGCGCGCTGCGCGCCGGCCTGGTGTCGCACCGAGAAGTAGGCGAGCGCCTGCTGCACGTAGAGCCCGGCGACCACGCACAGCACGACGAGCAGGCTCACCCGCCCAACCCGGTCCCAGCGCACCCGGCCCCGGAGCCCCCGGCTCGCCACCCGTCGCGGTCGCGATCGCGGGCTCGCCGTGCGGGTGTGCCGGCGCGGTGGTGCGGTGGCAGTACGGGCTGAAGGCATCCGCTGAGCCCTTCGTTCGACGCGGAAAGGCTCCTTCCTCCTGCATGGGACCGTGCAGCCGCAGGACGGACGAGCCCACTACGACCGGAACGCGCTGCGGCCCGGGTAGCGCGCGTCGGCGCCGAGTGCCTCTTCGATCCGCAGCAGCTGGTTGTACTTGGCCACCCGATCGGTGCGCGACGGCGCGCCGGTCTTGATCTGGCCGCAGCCGGTGGCGACGGCGAGGTCCGCGATCGTCACGTCCTCGGTCTCCCCCGAGCGGTGCGACATGACCGCGGTGTAGCCGTTCTCACGCGCGAGGCGCACGGCCGCGAGGGTTTCCGTAAGGGTTCCGATCTGGTTGACCTTGATCAGGATCGAGTTCGCGACGCCGGCGTCGATCCCGCGCTGCAAGCGCTCGGTGCTGGTCACGAACACGTCGTCGCCGACGAGCTGGAGCCGGCTCCCGAGCCGCTCGGTCAACAGTGCCCACCCGAGCCAGTCCTCCTCGCCCATCCCGTCCTCGAGCGAGACGATCGGATAGCGGTCGACGAGATCGCCCCAGTAGTCCGCGAGCTGCTCGCCGGTGAGCGTCCGGCCCTCGTGCCCGAGCACGTAGGAGCCGTCCTTGAACAGCCCCGACACCGCCGGGTCGAGCGCGATCGCGACCTGGTCGCCCGGGACGTAGCCGGACGCGCGGATCGCCTCGAGCAGGACTCCGAGCGCCGCCTCGTTGGACTCGAGGTTCGGCGCGAACCCGCCCTCGTCGCCGACCGTCGTCGACAGCCCCCTGTCGTGGAGCGTCGTCTTGAGGTTGTGGAACACCTCGACGCCCATCCGCAGCCCCTCGCGAAAGCTCGCGGCGCCAACCGGGACGATCATGAACTCCTGAAAGTCGATCGCGTTGTCCGCGTGCGCGCCGCCGTTGAGCACATTCATCATCGGCACCGGGAGCACCCGCGCACGCTCGCCGCCCAGGTAGCGCCACAGCGGCAACCGCTCCTCGGCCGCAGCCGCGTGGGCGGCGGCGAGCGACACCGCAAGGATGGCGTTCGCACCCAACCGCGACTTGTTCGGAGTCCCATCCAGCGTGATCAGCATCCGGTCCAGCGCGGCCTGGCTCGACGCGTCCTGACCGCGGACCGCGGTGGCGATCTCGCCGTTGACGTTCTCGACGGCGCGACTCACTCCCTGGCCGTTCCAGTCCGAGCCGCCATCGCGCAGCTCGGTCGCCTCGAACTCACCCGTCGAGGCGCCCGACGGCACCGCGGCGCGTCCCCACGCGCCCGATCGCACGCTCAGCTCGACCTCGACAGTCGGGTTGCCTCGGCTGTCGAGGATCTGGCGGGCGTGTACGTGCTCGATCTGGCTCATTGCGATGCAGGGCCTCCTTCAGTCAGGCGCGCCCGCGCGTAGTACGCGAGCTGCTCGTCAGGGGCGAGATCGTTCCAGGAACGGTTTTCGGATGCGGCGAGCTCGCCTCCGGCCCGCACGCGCGCCTTGAACCGGTCAGCCGCCGCGCGCAACGCCAGCTCGGGGTCGACGGCGAGTTTGCGAGCGACGTTGACCACCGCGAACAGCACGTCTCCGAGCTCGTGGAACCGCTCGTCCTCGCCGGACGCCGCCTCGAGCTCGGCGAGCTCGTTCCGCGCTGATTGGAGCGGCCCCTCGACGCCGGGGAAGTCGAAGCCGCTGGTGGCGGCGCGACGCTGGACCTTGCGCGCGTACAGCGGCGAGGGCAGGTTCTCGGGCACGTCGCCGAACACGCCGGGCTCGCGGCCGGGCTCCCGCTGCTTGATCTGGTCCCAGTTGCGGCGGACCTCGCCGGCGGTGTCGGCCTCGACGTCGCCGAACACGTGCGGATGGCGCCGGATCAGCTTGTCGGTGACGTCCGTGGCGACCCGGGCGAGGTCGCCGGCGCCCCGCTCCTCGAGCAGCAGCGCCAGGAAGTGGACCTGGAACAGCACGTCGCCGAGCTCGTCGACCATCTTCGCGTCATCGCGACGGTGAGCGGCATCGGCGAGCTCGTAGGACTCCTCGACCGTGTGCGGCACGATCGAGCGTTCGTCCTGCTCGCGGTCCCACGGACATTCCACTCGCAGCCGGCGCGTGATCGCGCCGAGCCGGGCGAGCGCCTCGGCGGTCGCCGGGGCCTCCGGTGAGCTCACCCCGTGGTCGCGGTGCCGCTGGTGGTCGCCGTCGTCGGCGCCTTGTAGCCCTTGCAGTCAGCCATCGCGTACTGAGCGCGGCACGTGGTCTGGCTGAGCCAGTCCTTCTTGGCGGCGTTGTCGACGGCGGTCTGCGCGGCGGTCTGCGACTGGGAGGTCAGCTGCTGCTTGATCAGCGGCGTCGCCTGAGCCAGCGTCTGCTGCGAGCCCGGCGTGATCTTCGTGACCTCGAACACGTAGTAACCGAACTGGCCCTTGACCGGACCCGTGAGCTTGTTTGCCGGCGCCGAGAACGACGCGTTCGCGAGGGCGGCGTCCTGCTGCGCCTTGGTGACCCCGGTGAGCAGGCCGCCGCTGTTCTTCGTGGTCGGGTCGGTCGAGTACTTCTTGGCCACGACGGTCCAGCTCTGCCCCGAGTCGAGCGCCTTCTTGGCGGCGAGCGCGTCGGCCTGGCTCTTCGCCAGCACGATCCGCAGGTTCCGGGTCTCCTGCTTGCCGAACTGCGTCAGGTGGCTGTTGTAGTAAGCCTGGATCTGCGCATTCGTGACCGCCTTGGAATGCTTGGCGATCAGCTTCTGCAGGATCGCGTCGATCCGGAAGCGGAACAGCACGTCATCGACCGTCTGGCCGGTCTGGCTGAGGAGCGTGTTGAACCCCGTGCCCGTGGGGAACTCCTGGTTCTTCGCGGTCGTGAACGCCTTCTGAACCTCCGCGTTGGTGACCTTTACGCCCAGCTTGGCGGCGTCAGCCTGGTACCAGTAGGCCTTGATCAGGAAGTCCAGCGTCTGACTGGACAACTGGGTGAACAGCTGCTTGCAGTCGGTGCGGAGCGTCGCCGTCTTGGTCTTCGCCAGGCTCGGCACGTCCGTCTTGACCAGCGCGATGCAGTTGTTGAAATCCGGCGGATCGTTCGGCACGATCACCGGCTGGCCGGGGGACTGGGCCGCCTGGCTCTTGGCCGCGACGTACATCCAGTGGTTCAGCGTCTGCGTGCTGATCGGATTGCCGGCGACGTTGACCACCGCGTCGCCCGGGACGTTGCTGCCGCACCCGGCGATCCCGACTCCGATCACAAAAAAAGCGCCGAGCGCCAGAATTGAACTACGCACCTTCATCGAGGGGTGATGGTAGCGGGGGTATTGCGAGGTCGAGGCGTTCTGCGTGAAGAATGGACTAAGAATGGGCCTCGCTGCGCTCGGCGTCCATGGGGCCGGGAGGGCCCGTCCGGACCGTCGTGTCGCCGGTGCCATCGCTCGCGTCAGCTAGGCCGCTTCGCGCGTCACCGCGAGCAGCACGTCGGCGGCCCTGACCACCGCCGGGAAGCGCTTGACCGGGTCCTCCGGGACGCGGACCGACAGCTGCGACTTGCCCGATTCGTACAGGGCCTCGGGGATCTCCTGGCGCAGCCGCTTGGCGCGTACGGAATCGAGCTCGACCGGCGTCACCGCGAGACGGCCGTTGCGGAACGTGACCGCCCGGGCGCCGGCCTGGCCGAGCTTGATCCGCGCCTGCTGGAGCGAGATCAGGTTGCGCAGCGGCTCGGGCAGCTCGCCGAACCGGTCCTCGAGCTCGTCGCGCAGCGCCATCAGGTCCGCGACCTCGCGCGCGCCGGCGATGCGGCGATGCACGTCGACCTTGGCCTGCTCGTAGGGGATGTAGTCCGCCGGCACGTACGCGTCGACGTTCACGTCCAGGCGCACCGGCTCCCACTCCTCCTCGAGCTCGCCGTCGTCGGCGGCGGCCGCGACCGCCTCGTCGAGCATCTGCATGTACAGCTCGAACCCGAGCGCCGCCACGTGGCCGGACTGCTCGTCGCCGAGCAGGTTGCCGGCGCCCCGGATCTCGAGGTCGCGCATCGCGATCTTGAAGCCGGCGCCGAGCTCGGTGTAGTCCGACAGCGCGCTCAGTCTCTGCGCCGCATCGGGGGTCAGGGCGGCCGCACTCGGATACAGCAGATACGCATACGCGCGCTCTCTCGAGCGTCCCACGCGTCCACGGATCTGGTACAGCTGCGCGAGCCCGAACGTGTCGGATCGCTCGACGATCAGCGTGTTCGCCTGCGGGATGTCGATCCCGGACTCGATGATGCTCGTGCACACGAGCACGTCGGCGTCTCCGCGCAGGAACGCGAGCATCCGCGCCTCGAGCTCGCGCTCGTCCATCTGGCCGTGTGCGACCTCGAACCTCATCCCAGGGCACAACGCGCGCAGCCGCTCGGCGGTCTCGTCGATCGACTCGACCCGGTTGTGAAGGAAGAACGCCTGGCCTTTCCTCTCGTGCTCGCGGAGGAGGGCCCCCTTCACGAGCTCCTCGTCGTACTCGCCAACGTAGGTCTTGATCGGCCGCCGGCCCTCGGGCGGGGTCTCGATCACGCTGATGTCGCGGATCCCGGCCATCGACATCTGGAGCGTGCGCGGAATCGGCGTGGCGCTCATCGAGATCACGTCGACCCTCAGCTTGAGCTGGCGGAGCAGCTCCTTCTGCCTGACCCCGAACCGCTGCTCCTCGTCGACGATCAGCAGGCCGAGCTCCTTCGGGCGGACGTCGCGCGACAGCAGCCGGTGCGTCCCGACCAGGATGTCGACCTTGGCGTCTGCGAACCGCTTGACCGCGTCGCGCTGTTCGGCCGCCGGGCGGAACCGCGAGACCTGCTCGATCGTGACCGGATAGTCCTTCAGCCGCTCGGTGAAGGTGCCGTAGTGCTGCTGGGCCAGGATCGTCGTCGGCACGAGCAGCATCACCTGCTTGCCGTCCTGCACGGCCTTGAACGCGGCCCGGAGCGCCACCTCGGTCTTGCCGTAGCCGACGTCGCCGCAGATCAGACGATCCATCGGCCGCGGCGCCTCCATGTCGGCCTTTACCATCTCGATCGCGTCGCGCTGGTCGGGCGTCTCGTTGAACGGGAACGCGTCCTCGAAATCCCGCTGCCAGTCGCTGTCGACGGGGAACGCGTGGCCCTCGCGTCGCTTGCGCTCGGCGTACATGTTGAGCAGCTCGCCGGCGAGCTCCTGGGCGGCGTGCCGGGCACGCGCCTTGATCGTGTCCCAGCGCGTGCCGCCGAGCTTCGACAGCGGCGGGTGGGCGCCGCCGGCGCCGACGTACCGGCTGATCTTCGCGAGCTGGTCGACCGGGACGAACACGCGGTCAGAGCCCGCGTACTCGAGATACAAGTAGTCGCGCGTGACGTTCGCCACGGTCTTCGTGTCGAAGCCGGCGAACCGCGCGATCCCGTGGTCCTCGTGTACGACGATGTCGCCGGTGCGCAGGTCGGCGAAGCTGCGCAGCACGCCGCGCCGACGCTTATAACCGGTCCCACCCCGCCGCTCGGGGGCGCGCCGGCGATGGAACAGCCGGTGCTCGGGGATCACCGCGAGATGCAGCTGGGGCGCGATGAAGCCGTGCTGGAGGCGCGCGTGGGCGAATGTCAGCATCCCGCCCGCTAAGGCGCCGGCGCTAGGCGCCGCCGACCCCCCGAACTTCCCGCCGCCGGTAGGCGCCGCCGACCCCCCGAACTTCCCGCCGCCGGTAGGCGCCGCCGACCCCCCGAACTTCCCGCCGCCGTCAGGCGCCGCCGACCCTCCGAAATTCCCGCTGCCGTCGAGCCACTGCACCTTCAGTCGCCCGAGGTTGTACGCGGCGCGCTCGCCCTCGCCCCGCCGCGCGAACACGACCACGGTCCGGTACCCGGACCGCTGGAGCTTCTCGAGCTCGGGCTCGGCTTCGCGCAGGCTGCGGGCCTGGAGGTCCGGGGACTGGGCCCGGAATTCGAAGGGCTGGTCCTGGTCGATGCTCGACAGCTGGATTCGGGCGCGCTGCCTGAGCGTCTCGTCGATCGTGTCCGCGTCGACGTACAGGTGGCGCGCATCGCGGTCCTTGAACGCGGCGCTGACGTCCTGCCAGTGGTCGGCGAGCGCGGGCGCGACGTCCTCCTCGCCGGCGATCACGATCGTCGCCTGCACCGGCGCGAGCTCGAGGAACGGATGGAAGTTCTCCACCGGCAGCAGCTCGGCGATGTCGGGTCGGTCTGACTCGTTCTCGAGCGCCGCGATCTCGGCCAGCTCTCGGTGCTCCTCGGCGAGCTCGGCCGCCGGCTCGATCTCGACCAGCTCGGCGTCGCCGAGCGAGCGCTGGGTGAACGTCGAGAACCAGCGGAGCGACTCGATCTCGTCACCGAACAGGTCGACCCGCACGGCGCGGTCCTCGGTCGCGGGGAAAACGTCGAGCAGCCCGCCGCGAATCGCGAACTGCCCGCGGTCCTCGACCTGGTCGACGCGCTCGTAGCCGGCGGCGACGAGATCGCGCGCGGTCTCGTCGAGGTCGAGCAGATCGCCCGGCCTGAGCGTGAACCCGTGGGGGCGGAGCGCCGGGTCGGGCACCTTCTCCGACAGCGCAACGGCGCTGACGACGACGACCGGACCGCTGTCGGCGCCGGTGTCGAGGAGCGCGTCGAGCGCGGCGATGCGCAGACCCACCAGGTGCGCGGGCGGAGCCAGGTGCGACTCGTAGGTGACGCCGCGGCTCGGGTAGTAGCGAACCGTGCGCGGTTCGAGCCAGGTCTTCAGGCCGGCGGCGAGGTCCCGGGCGGCCCGATCGTCGCCGGCGACGACGATCGCAGGCGTGGCCGGATCGCGGTCGAGAAGCGCCCCGAGGAGATACGGCCGCAGCGACTGTGAGACGAACGCGCGACCGCCCTGTTCGGCTAGCTTCGCGACTTGCGGATCCTCGTCGGCATGGACAAGCAGGGTGCGGAGCATCGGTATCCGAGTCTAGTCTTGAGAAGTGGCGCGTCCGGGCGGCGGATCGCCGCCTCCGATCAGCTTTTCGTTCCCGCGCGGGCTCGAGTCACGCGGGCTCGCCTGACACGGTCTTCTCGGCGACTTCGGCGGCGCGCTCGATCAGCATCTGGACGTCGTCCCTGGGCTCGCGGAAGCGACCGAGGACATAGGCCGCGACGCGATCGGGATCGGTCGTCGGCGGCCGTCCCACGCCGATCCTGACGCGGGCGAAGTCGGGCGACCCGAGTCGCGCCCTGAGGGACTTCAGCCCGTTGTGGCCGGCGAGGCCACCGCCGGTGCGGACGCGGATCTCGCCGAAAGGGAGATCGATCTCGTCGTGGACCACGAGTACGTGGTCGAGGTCGACCTTGAAGGCGCCCCGCGCCGGACTGACCGAGTCGCCCGCGTCGTTCATGTACGTCATCGGCTTGAGGATCGCCACCCGCGGTCCCTTGGGGCCGGTCCGGCCGTCGGTCATCAGCCCGCGGTACTTCGACTTGGCCTTCGGGAGGTCCCAGCGGCGCGCGAGCACGTCCGCGACCTCGAACCCGACATTGTGACGCGTGCCGTCGTACTCGGCGCCCGGATTCCCGAGGCCGACGATCAGCCAATCGACAGGAGCTTCGCCCACTACTCGGGCGGGCTATTCGCCCTTGTCCCCGCCTTCGGTCTCGCCGGCGCCTTCGTCGCCGGCTCCCGCCTCGGCCTCCGCGGCGGCTTCGCCCTCGGCCACGAGCTCGGTCTCCTGCTCGATCCCGGGCTCCTCGTCGAGCTGGAGCCTCGGCGGCGAGAGCGTCGCGACGACCGTCTCGGGGTCGTCGAGCAGCGTAACCCCGCGCGGCGGGGTGACCGCCTCGAGCGTGACCGTGTCGCCGATCACCAGACCCGAGACATCGTGGTGGATGGCGTCGGGGATGTCGGTTGGAAGCGCCTCGATCGTCAGCTCGCGTGTGATCTGCTCGAGCACGCCGCCCTCCTTGACGCCCGGCGAATCATCGGCGTCGACGAGGTCGAGCATGACCGTCGCGCTGATCGCCTGGTCGAGGCGGACGCGCAACAGGTCAATGTGGATCGTGTGGCCGGTGACCGGGTGGCGCGCGATCTCCTTGACGACGACCGGGGTCGCGGCATCGCTGCCAATCGCTAGATCGAGCACCGCGCCGGCGTGGGCGAGCGCGTTCCGGAGCAGGCGCGCGTCCACCTGGAACGCGACCGGGTCCTCGCCGCCCCCGTACAGGATGCCGGGAACGGCCCCGCTGCGACGCAGGCGACGCGCCGCGCGCGAGCCCTCGGCCTCGCGCGGCTCGACCGCGAGCGCTGTTGTCTGCGCCGTCGCCATGACGGCGAGTGATGGTAGCGGGCGGGCCGTTCCGAGGACCGGCAACCGCTTCGCCGGCACGGCCCCTCCCCCGCGCCACCGCTCGCGATTTCCTCTTCACCCAACGACCACCGCGCGCTAAGCTTGACCTCATGTCGGGCGACGCTCAGCTGATGCTGATGATCGCCGGGATGCACCTCCTGGGTCTTGTCTGTGCGGCGGTGCTGATTCTTCCCGCCCTGCGCGACACCCCGGAGTTCCCCCCGCACCGTCCCGACCCGGGCTCCGACGGCGGCTGGGGCCGTGGGCCCGATCTCCCGCCGAAGCCGCCGGCGCCTCCGCGCGGCGGCATCCCGTTGCCCGACGCCGAGCAGGCGACGATCCGGCTGCGCGACCACCGCAAGCTCGGCGAGCAGCTTCCCAAGCGCGCGCGGCGGCCGTCCCGCGAGCCCGCTCGCACGCCGGTCCGAACGCCCTAGCTGATCGATTCCACGATTCACTAGTAATGCGCCGGGCAGGCGGTGTCGCTGGGGATCTTGCGGCTCACCTCGAGCAGCTCGACGCGGAGGCCGCTGATCGGGTTGCCGGCGCGCCGGACCTTGACGCATTGGACGATCGGCAGCGACGAGCCGACGTTCCAGGCCACGCGCGCCGTCCCCTCGGTGCCGCCGATCGAGAAGCTCGTCGACGGCTGGAGCAGGATGATCGAGACCGCCCCGGCATGCCTGAGCGCGGCCGCGTTGACGGCCGCCCGTTGCCTGCATGCGGGATCGGTCCGGCATCCGCGGATCTCGGCGAGGATCGCGTTCACGTCGCCCTTCGCCTCCGACCGCAAGAGCGACGTGATCGCGGACTGCTCGGCGCTGTTCGCGCTGAACACCCTGGCCAGCAGCGCGCTGATCACGAGGAACAGCACGATCCCGACCACGATCCCGACGATGTACACGCGGCGCATCGCCGAGTAGCTAAGCGCAACCGCGCCGCTGAGGGGCGTCTACTCGCTCAGCTCGAGGAACCGCTCGACCGACGCCTCCTGATGGTCGAGCCGGTGCGCGAGCGCGCGCGCGTGCTCGGCGGCGACCTCGAGGAAGTCCTCGACGCACCGCTCGGGGTCGTCCGCCAGCGGATAGATCCGGATCACGTCCTGCTGCGCGCAGGCGATACCCATCGGCGGCCGACCCTCGGCGAGCGTCCGAGCCCCGCACACCGGCGTCACCAGCAGATGCGACTCGGGAGCGATCAGCGCGGTCGGGAGCAGGCGGTGCGCCGGCAGCCGAACCGACAGCTCGATCGAGTGGTCCACGCAGACATCGCTGCCGAGCAGTTCGCCAAGCGGTTCGCGCCACACGTCGAGCACGACGTCGGCGCCGACGAGCGCGTCGCGGAACGCGGTCGCCTGCTCGATGTAAAGCCGTTCCGCATCTGCGCGGTCGCCCGCGTCAGCCAGGTCGAGATCGCACGGAACCCGCAGCATTTCGCTCGCCGCGACCGTGGTCCCCGCTGAGCGGCTTCCGGGCGCGACGTAAGTCTGCAGCGTTCCGAGATCCCTGCGACCGTGAAAGATCACGGTGACCGACTCGCTGAGCGGCAGCCCCGCCACCTTCAGCGAGACCGCGACCGACGAGGACTCGTCCAGGAGGGCTCGCCGCAACAGCTCGTCCGCCGCACCTTTTCCGGGATTTGAATCCTCTTCGAGCATCTCGGGTGCCTCCTCCCGATCCATCCGGATACACCACGTTAACTTGTACCCGATCCAGCCGCTATATCCGCGTGTACAGAGGGTAGGCTCCCACCAACATGAAGGTCCTCTACAAACCATTCGGGATCATCGCCGGCCTGATCGGCGCCAAGATCGCCAACAGCGTCTTCAAGGTCCTCTGGGCCCGGATCGACAAGCAGCCTCCGCCCAAGGCGACCACGGCCGACGTCAGCTTCCAGAAGGTCGTCGGCGCCGCCGCACTCGAAGCCGCGACGATAGCGGCAGTCGGGGCGGCGGTCGACCGTGCCGGCGCCCGGACGTTCCACCACCTGACGGGCATCTGGCCGGGCGAGCACCGCGAGCCGTCGGAGTAGCCCCGCGCCGCCGGCCCCCACCACCGGGGGCCCTCACCGGACCTCGCGTGCACGGGCCGTGGGGCGGGTCGCCTCGGGTTCGCGCGGGTCCCTCGACGAGGCAGGGACACACGCACAACCTGACAAACGGTCCGGGACTCCGAGGCCGTGACGAGTTGCGCGTGATTATCGTGCGTAACCCGGCACGGCTGGGGGAGGCCGGGCCGCTTGTCGCGTTGTGCACGTCCGCCCGCCACTCACCGGCGTCGCCTCAGCCGCCGCCCTTGAGCACGAACCCGCGGTCGGCCAGCTCGCCGAGCGCGGTCTCGAACCCGCCGAAGTCGCGGCGGAGCAGCGCATCGATTGGCCTGCCGGCGGGACCCGCCGCCCTCACCCAGCGCCTGAGCACCGCCGGCCCCGCGCGCTCGGACGCTTCGTCGAGCAGGTCGAGCAGGATCGGCAGCTCCGACCGGTGCTCGAGCTGACCGGATAGCAGCGTCAGCGGGTCGACGTCGAGGATGCGGCAGAGCTCGTCCTCGGTCAGCCCGAGCAGCTCCATCAGGCTCGCGGCGCGCGAGCTCTGCGCACGGCGGCCGAGCAGCGGATCGTCGTGCTCTCCCATCTCGCCCTCCTCGTGTCCGCCGGCAGGGCGGAGCTCCTAGAAAAGCTGGTTCTCGCCGCCGAACACGTCGCTCACGGATCCGTCCGTGAAGATCTGGCGGATCGAGCTCGTCAGCAGGTCCGCGCACGAGAGCACGCGCACGTTGTCCGGAGCTCCCGCCGGCAGCGGAATTGTGTCGGTCACGACGATCTGCTCGAGCCGCGCCGCGCCGAGCTGATCCCACGGCTCACCGGAGAACACCCCGTGCGTCGCGGCGGCGTAGACCCGCCGCGCGCCCGCCTGGTACACGGCCTCGGCCGCCGCCCGGAGTGTCCCGGCGGTGTCGATGATGTCGTCGACGATCACCGCGGTCTTGCCGCGCACGTCGCCGATCACGTAGCCGATCTCCGCGACCTGCTGGTTCGGGCGCTCCTTGTTGAGGATCGCCAGGTCGGCGCCGATCTTCGACGCGAACTGCTTGTTGAGCTTGACCCGGCCGGCGTCGGGCGCGACCACCACGAGGTCGTCGAGCCCGAGGTCCTGGAAGTACTGGGTGAGCATGAACAGCGCGGTCATGTGGTCGCACGGCTTCTGGAAGAAGCCCTGGATCTGGCCCTGGTGCAGGTCCATCGTCAGGATCCGATCGATCCCCGCCGACTCGAGCATCCGCGCCACCATCCGCGCGCTGATCGGCTCCCGCGGGGCCGACTTCTTGTCCTGGCGCGAGTACCCGTACCACGGCGTCACCGCGATCACCCGGTGCGCCGAGCCCCCGACGGCGGCGTCGACCATCACCATCAGCTCCATCAACGCGTCGTTGGCGCTGAGACCGGTGTCCGCATTTCCGCACGTCGGCTGCACGATGAACACGTCCGCGCCGCGGACCGACTCCTGGTAGCGGCAGTACACCTCGCCGTTCGTAAACGTCCTCAACGTGATCCCGGCGAGCCCGACCCCGAGCTTGGCGGCGATCTTCGCCGCCAGGTTCGGGTTGGCCCGTCCCGAGACCAGCATCAGCCGCTTGCTGTAGTCCAGTTGGAGCTCGCTCCGGCTCTGGGAAAGAGGCGACTCGAGCAGGCTCATGGTGTTGTCGAGTGTAGGGTCGAGAAGGGACGGATTGTCGTCTCGGAGCTACTCGGGCGAAGGCGTTGAGTCTGTGGTCGCACTGGTGCCCGAACCTGCGCTTTCCGGCACATTCTTATCGTCGCCGCCCGCGGGCGGCGACTCCGAATGCCGCTGCTTGCGACGTTCTGCGTAGGCCTCGACGTTCTTCTGTCGCGCTCGGGCGATGCCGAGGGCACCGGGTGGGACATCGTTGGTGATCACCGACCCGGCGCCGGTGTAGGCGCCGTCGCCGACGCTCACCGGCGCCACCAGCATCGTGTCGACGCTGAGGAACGCGCCGGCGCCGATCGACGTGCGGTTCTTGTTCGTCCCGTCGTAGTTGGCCGTGATCGTCCCCGCGCCGATGTTGGCCCGCTCGCCGATGTCGGTGTCCCCGATGTATGAGAGGTGGGGGACCTTTGTCCCCGCCCCGATGTTCGAGTTCTTGATCTCCACGAACGTGCCCGCCTTCGCCCCCTCGCGCAGGACCGCGCCCGGCCGCAGGTACGCGAACGGGCCGACGCTGGCCCGGTCGCCGACGTCCGCGTCCTTCACATAGGAGTGGACGATCAACGCCTGGTCGCCCACGCGAGCGTCGATCACCGTCGACAGCGGTCCGATCCGCGCGCCGTCGCCGATCTCGGTCGCGCCGTGCAGGCTCGTGAACGGCGCGATCTCCGTGTCCCGCCCGATCCGCACGTCCACGTCGATCACGGTCGTGGCCGGGTCGACGATCGTCACGCCCGCGAGCATGTGGCGCTCGTGGATGCGGCGCTGCGCCACCGCCCTGACCGTTGCCAGCCCGACCCGATCGTTGACGCCGAGCTCGCTCGAGTCGTCGATCTCGTGCGCTATCACGCTCCGCTCCCGCGCCCGCATGACCGGCACCACGTCGGGCAGGTACAGCTCGCCCTGCGCGTTGTCGCTCCGCACCTCCTCGAGCGCGGCGATCAGCGCGGCGCCCTCGAACGCGTAGATGCCGGTGCTGATCTCCCGGATCCGCAGCTCGAGCTCGGTCGCGTCCCCGGGCGCCTTCGTCTCGACCACCCGGTCTACCGTGCCGTCCGGAGCCCGCACCACGCGCCCGTAGCCGCGCGGGTCCTCGAGCACCGCGGTCGCCAGCGTCGCCGCCGCGCCCGAGTCGGCGTGCGCCCGAACTAGCCCGGCAAGTGTCTCCGGCCGGATCAGCGGGTGATCGCCGTTCAGCACGATGACGGTGTCGGCGGGACCGATGTGCGCCACGGCCGCCTTGACCGCGTCCGCCGTCCCGCGCGGCTCCTGCTGCACCGCCTCCGTCACCTGGCCGTCCAGCAACGCCGCCAGCGGCCGGTCTGGACCCTCGACCACGATCACCTTGCCGGCGCCGGCCTCACGCGCAGCCGCCACCGGCCAGGCGATCATCGCCCGGCCACACACCTCGTGGAGGAGCTTCGGCGTCGCGGAGCGCATCCGTGTGCCCTGCCCGGCAGCAAGGATCACAACGACAGGCGCGGTCACGAGATGATCGTAGGCCATCGCGCGCGAACGCAGGACGCCGGGACACTCTCCTCGCACCACGGTTCGTCTCCTCGTACCACGGTTCGCGAGCGCTTTCCACCGCACTCGGTGTATCAGGTAGGTGGTACACTGGTCCGGTGCCCGCCACGAGTCCGCGCATCCAAGTAACCGTCGATCCCGAGCTCGACGCCGCACTGTCCGAGTTCGCCGGCAGCTCGCGCTCGCGGGCGGTGCGCGACCTCGCCGTTCGCGGCGCGGAAGCGCTCCGTGAGGAGAAGCGACGCCGGGACGACGCTCTGCGACTGCTGCAGCGGATCGCCGACGGCGACGACGACCGGTTCGACCTCTCGGTGTCCGCAGAGCTTCATGCCGCCCGGCGCTGAGCCCTACGGCTCAGGCGCGGCGCTGGTGTTCGACACCTCGGCCTGGAATCGCCAGCGGCATCCGAGCGTCCTCCCCCGTTGGCAGGCGACACTAGCCGCCGGTCTGCTCACCGTCTGTCCGGTCGTGGCGCTCGAGCTGTTGGCAAGCGCGCGCGACGAGCAGGCTTTCCGCGACCTCGACCAGGCGCTGGCGGCCCTCGCGCAAGCGCCGATAACCCGCGCTGCTGGCAATCGAGCGCTCGGCGCGTCACGCGAACTCGCAGGCGAGCGCCGCCTTCCCGCCGCCGACTATCTGATCGTCGCCGCCGCGGCAGAGCGCGGCTCCGGCGTTCTGCACTACGACCGACACTTCGAGCCGCTCTGCCGCGTGCTGGGAATCGAAAGCGTCTCGATCGCTCCGCGAGGCGACCTCGACTGACCCCAGCCGTTCAGAGAAAGGAGCCAACCGTGCCATTACGAACGTATGTTCGCATGAGCGTCGGACAGACCCGTAGGCTGGGGAGCCCGGATTCGGACCGGGACCAACGGCTTCAAAGGCCGATGTGCTGCCGTTACACCACTCCCCAGCGTATAAACGCTCCGGCTGAAGTGACGTTATCTCATCCGCCCCGCACCACCGACGCATCGCCGGCCGCCGAACGACCTAGCCAGGTGCGTTGCAGCCCGCCGCTGTCGACGTGCTGCCCGTCACGCACAGCGTCTCGCGGGAGATGTGCCAGCCCGAGTTCGAGATGTCGAACAGGTACGGCGGCAGGATGTTCGCGAGGCGGTCGTCGTAGCTGTAGTTCTTGAGGTAGCCGGTGCTGGCGGTGCCGGTGCCGACGGGCCCGCGGTAGTCCTGGGCGATCGCGCCGTCGACGGTCAGCGTGCCCGGCTGGCCGTTCGCCCCCGGCGTCGCGCCGCAGGTGTAGTTGTCGACGATGAACGAGTGGTTCAGCGCGAGGATCGCAGCGTCGATCACGGGGTTGGTGAGCGTGTACGTCGAGTTGTTGGTCCCGGGGGTGCCGCAGCTGGTGGCCGTGACGGTCCCGTTGATCCCGTGCATGACGCGGACGAACTCGTTGGCCACGAGCCCGAGCGTGGCCGTGCCGTTCAGATTGCCGCTGCCGTCGGTGCTCGTGGTGATATTGCCGTTGATGATGATGTTGTTCATGGCGGCGATCGTCACCGGCGTGGTGTAGTTGCCGGACACGTAGACGTCCCCGGTGCAGCCGTAGAAGTTCGTGCTGTTCTTCGGATAGCTGGCGCCGAACGGCGTGTACGCGGGCGGCGAGCACCCAGTCGCGTTGTTCACGTAGATGATCGGCTTGGCCGTCAGGTCGACGGTGCTCGGCGTCGAGCAGCTCGATGCGGCCGAGGTCGTGCACGTCTGCACGGTCGCGGTGGTGCCGCTGAGGACGATCGTCGTCGTGCCGTAGTACACGTTGCCGTAGTTCTGGGCGTCGGTCAGCAGCTCGGAGTTGTCGGACGGCGTCGAGACCGTCGGCGCGTCCGGTACGGGCGTGCCGTTGATGACCGCGCTGCCGCAGCTGCCGGTGGAGAAGATGTTGCAGTTGCCGCTGAGCGGCTCCGAGCTCTCGATCTTGTCGGCGGGGTCGCGCCCGAACGTGGGCGACTGCCCCGACGCGACCAGGTACTGGTCGTTCGTGTACATTGGCCCGTTGATGACGTCACCGGTGACCCAGTAGATGTTGCAGTTGGTGTTGCGACCGCCGGGTACGCGGTAGTAGACGTTGCAGTTGCTGAAGCCCGAGATTGACGAGTCCGACGACTCGTAGTTCGTGTAGTAGAGGAAGTCGAGCGGGCTGTTCATCCGGAAGCTGACGACGATCGAGCGCGTCACCACCGGGTTCGCGCCGGCGGATCCCGTGAACAACATCCGGATCGTGCCCGTGCTGTCGTCGACGAGCGAGCTGATCACGTTGCTGGTGCAGCTGGTGTTGCCGTTCGCGTAAACCGGCTGGAACGTGTACGACTCTCCGTCAGAGGAGCCGGGCACGGTCAGCGCCGTGCTCTGGACGTCGTTCGAGCAGGTCCCCCAGTAGTTGGGGTTCTGGTTGAGGTCGTAGAGGTACGCGTTGACCCCGGCGGTTGCCGCGGAGTACGCGCGCTTGGACGCAAGATCGTTGTTGCCGAGCCGGATCTCACCCTGGAGCGCGTAGAACACGGCGGTCAGCAATAGGCTCGTCACGAGCAGGACTCCGAGCGCGACCACCATCGTGAACCCGTGCTCGGCGGACGCCCGCGTCCGCGCCCACCGGACGGCCTTGAACAGTGCGGTGTGGACTATCAGTCGCATGGCTCGAACACGGCTCCGTCGCCGACGTGGTTGGCAGTAGGCGTGTTGCGGAACACGACCGCGTCGCTGACGCTGTCACCGACGTTTGACAGGTTCGTGTTCTCGTTATCGTTCCCGCCCTGAGGCCCTACCTTCAGCGTGATCAGCACCTCCGCGGCGCTCGTTGCCTGCGCCGCAGTCAGTGAGCCGCCGGGAGCCAGTGGGTTGAACACCGTGGTGCTGGTACCTGGGATCGGAGCCGTACCGTCGGGAAGGATCATGTACTGGTTGCCGCCCGCGTCGGTGCCGGGGGCGATCTGGTAGGCGAAATACTGGAAGGCCGGCGTGGTGCCGCTCGCGCTCACGTTCGTGAGCACCGTCCGGGTGCTCCCCTGCTGGGTCCCCCGGGACCATGTCGGGAGGTCGTTGACCTCCGAGGTCACGGTCGCGTACGTGCTGTCGGTGAGCTTTCCGCCTGCGAAGTCGATCTCGTGCCAGACCGCGGTGGGAGTCGCGCCGTTCCCGGACGAGGTGAGGAAGATCAGCGCGTTCGCGTTGCTCCCGACCTGGATCGGGGTCTCCTCGTCGGCGAAGCACGCCGAGTGCAGCTCGTTCTCGATCTGCTCGAACGCCGGCCGCGCGCGCTGGGTGGCGTCGACCAGGCTGAACGTCCGCGTCGTCTGCTGCAGAGTGACGTCCATGATCGTGAACAGCGCCATCAGCACGACGATGCCGGCGACCATCGTGGCCAGGAGCTCGACCAGCGTGAACCCCGCCTCGGATACGAGCGCGCGACGGCTCATGTGCACTGCCCCGGGGTCGAGCCGCTCTGGGTAATCGCGGCCGTGAAGACAGTGGGAGTCGTGAAGCTGTCGGTGAACGCGGTGAACGCGGCCGGCGCGTACTGGTAGTAGGTGGTGCCGGACTTATAGTCCACGCACAGCGAGACCGTGCCGGTCTGCCCGGAGGCGCTCGCCGTCGACCCCGTGGTCGCGCTCGTCGCGAACGGCATGCCGTACACGTACGAACCCGACGGGCCGGGATTGGCAACCACGCTCGAGCTCGTCGAGCTCCATTCGTCCTTGCATGTCGTGCCGCTGCCGGAGGCGTTATTGAACGTGATCCTGACATCGGTCGGTGCGACGGTTCCCGTCGACCCGGGCGACGGCTTCCACGTTGTCGTCAGGTCGAGCGCCGGCTCCGAGACGGGGAAGGCGTTGTTGTACACGCCCGGCTGGACGGTGGCCATGTTGACCCCTGCCGGCGGTTGCTCCTGCTGACACGTTCCCGCCCACACCTGATAGTTGTTGGTATAGCTCGTCGGGTTCGTCGAGGAGACAAACGGGAACAGCCCGGAGTAGTTCGACGTGCTCCCGACCGCCGTCGTCGGAATCGCCGAGGCGAGCGACTGAGTGTTCGTCCGGTAGCTCGACATCGGGATCCCGGCCCCGCCGCTGCTGAACCAGGAGAGGCCATTCGCGTACCCGGTGTGGGCCGTGCTGGTGTAGCTCGTGGTGAATTGACCGTTCAGCCCGCCACCGAGGCCCATCTCCACCGGGTTACCGCCGGTGGGCCCGGCGAAGCCCGTGCTCGCCACGTTGGCGGCCGAGGTGAACGGCGACGCGTTCCCGTTCGGATCGACGTAGCCGGTGTCGGTGAACGTGAGGTTGTAGTTGCCGGTCGGCAGCGCGGAGAAGATCACGCACCCGGTGGAATCGCTCGTCCCCGCATCCGAGTCGGGACCGGTCGCGGAGACGTTCACGCCGGCCAGCGGCGACGTCGTCTGATCGTGGAACTGGGCGAGGATGCCGCCACCGGCCGGAGGCGCGATCACGCTCTCGGTGGTGGCGAGCGTCTTCGCCACCCCGGTGGCCGGGTTCGTCCAGCTGACCGAGGAGGTCGTCTTGAAGTACGTCGCGTTGGCGGCGCCTGTGCTTGTGCACGCCTGACCGTTGCTGCTGCTCAGGTAGTAGGCCTGCGAGTTGACCGTGAACTTCGTGTTGTCCTCGGTCGCCTGGTATGTCTGGGTCAGGTTGTCGAGTTGCTCGGCCGACAGGCCCTGCAGGCGATCCTGATCCTGCTGCACGAGGGCTTCGGCCTCAGAGCGGCGGTGCTGATCGGCGCTGAAGTCGGTGTTCGTGACCAGCGCGCCCGCCACCGCACCGGCAATGATCGTCACGAGCAGCGAGCTGACGAGCACCTCGATCATCGTGAAGCCGCGTTGGGAGGCCGCGCGAACGCGCAGGCGGTGGCCAAAACCTCTGTTCACAGCAGATGGATCGGCCCACCGCCGCCAAAGCTTGAGGAACCGCGCCGCAGCCAATCGCAAGTTGCCGGCGCGGTGCGCGTCGGCACCGCTCCGGGGCTCGGATGATGCGGCGATCGATGGCCCAAAGGCGCGGAGCATGAAAGGGTCCTGTTACCGGTAGGCGATTGCGCGCGCGAGCAACGGGAGAAGGGCTGCCCGCGCGCGGTATGCGTTTTGTCGGCGGCGCCGGACCGCCGGATCAGCCGACTAGACCAAACTGGACGGATGGGCGATCCCCGCGGACCTCAGGGTCCGCGGACCCTCAGTGCCGGCGGACCCTCAGTGCCGGCGGACCCTCAGTGCCGGCGGACCCTCAGTGCCGGCGGACCCTCAGTGCCCGCGGCGGAGGATCGTGGCGACGTCGCCCGGCAGCAGTGGATCGGCCAGCGCCGCACGCACGTCCGCCGGCCGGTGCAGCGCGCGCTCGGCCCTCAGGATCCCGACCTCGTATCCGACCTCGCGGATCGCCGTGAGCGCAACCCCCATCACGTCTTGCCGCCACGCCTGCTCGGGCAGCGCGAACAGGTCGGGTAGTGGCCGCGCGATCCCGACCAGGTACAGGCCGCCGTCGATCGCGGGGCCGAGCACGACGTCGCACCCGGCGCTCAGATCGTCAAGCGCCCCGGTGGCGTGTGCGGTCCTGAAGCGCGGCAGATCCGGCCACACGATCAGCAGCGGACCGCCGGCGCGAGCGAGCACGCGCGCCGACGCGTCCGCGAGCCGGCCGGCGATTCCCTCACCGTTCTGCGGGAACAGCACCGCGTCGGCACCGACCAGCCGGCGCAGCTCGGCGCCCGAGTCCGGAGGATCGTGCGCGACGTGGACCGCGCCCGGAGCCAGATCGTGGGCCCACACGGCCGCGTGCGCGATCAGCGCCGCCTGGAGCTCGAGGCAGCCGTCGCGGCCGAGCAGCGGCTCGAGCGCGCGCCGGACCTCGCCGGGGCGGGGTGCCCGCGCCATGATCAGCACAGCAGGCCCCGAGCCGCTCATCGCCCGGACCCTACCGCGGGACCCGTCCGCCCTCTGCCCCGCGCTCGTTGGCGGGACCGCGCGGCGGGGCGATGCCGAGCACGCGCATCGCCTTGAGCCCGAGCGAGAGCTTCTCACGGCCATCGGTGGACGAGACGTCGAGTCCGGTCAGCTCGCGGACGCGCTCGAACCGGTAGCGGACGGTGTGCCGGTGGGTGATCAGCCGCTGGGCGGTCGCGTTGACGTTCGCATCGCACTCCAGGAACGTCGACAGCGTCCCGAGCAGATCCGTCTCGTACTGCTCGTCATAGGCGACCAGCGGGCGGACCGTCTCGTTGTAGAAGCGCCGCAACTCGACCGGGTCGGCCATGTACGGCAGCAGCAGCTGGTAGGTGCCCGTCTCGTCGTATCCCAGCTCAACTCGTTCGGGCTCGCCCTCGACGACGTTGGCGGCAAGGAGCGCCTCGTTGCGGGCACGATGGAGCTCGACCGGATCTTCGGTGCGGCGGCTGCGGCCGATCGCGAACGCGAACCCGGGGAGGCCGGACTCGAGCTCGCGCAGGATCGCCGGCACCGCCCGGCGCGCCGTCTCGCCGTCGCCGTCCGGAAGCAGCACCGCGATCTCGGCGGCCTCCTCGACGGTCGGCGCCGCGATCGAGCCCGGTGCGATCGACCGCGCTCCCCGCGCCGCGAGCGCGAGCAGGCGCCGGCGCCAGTCCTCCTCGCTCGGGTTGCGTGGGTGGGCGCGGATGATCACGACGCTGGCGCCGGCGGCGAGATCGGTCCCGATCTCCTTTCCGCGCGCGAGGAGATCGTTGCGGTCGTCGATCCGCCCCTCGAGCACCGCGCGCATGAAGCCTGTCGACGCCTCCTCGGAGGCCCGCTCGGGCGCGCGCACCCGCTCGACCTCGGAGGCGATCAGGGTGGTGACGAGCCGCAGCAGCGAGGCGTCGGCCGGCCGCTCGGGCGCCCGCATCCGAAGCCTTCCGACGGTCGAGTCCGCGACCTTCAGCTCGATCGTGGTCACATTTTCGGCGTCCCGCATCAACGACGCCTCGTCCGCGGGGCTGCGCGCGGCGACGGCCAGGACGGTCGCCGAGCGGTCGATCAGGATCAGGCTCGTGTCGAGCGCCCGCGCCGCGGCTCGCAGGATCGCGGGCAGCCCGGCCCCGTCCTCGACGGCGTCGGTGATCGCCGCGAGCGCAGCCAGATCCGGCGTCGCGGATCCGCTCTGCTCCTTGGCGCGGTCAGCCAAGCGGCTGGGTCCCGGCCCGAATCAGAACACCCTGGGCCACTCGACCACGACCACGGCGCCGAGCAACACCCCGACCCCGACCAGCGCGCCGAGGACGTAGACCGACAGCACGAAGGCGACGACCCGCTCGTGCCCGCGCCGGTAGGCCGAGACCGCGGGAACGACGACGAGCAGCAGATATGCCAGCACGCCGAGCACGCCGAGGCCGGCGGCTACGAGGTAGGTGATCGACTGGTTGCTCATGGATCCCGTGGAATTGTGCCGGACATCGCCGGCGGGGCCAAAGTCCCTGGTGTCGCGGTCACTTACGCACCGGGGCTCCAAACTCCTGCCCGACGGGCAGCGCCGAGCTCGCGCCAGGGTAGCGGCGAGCCAGCCCCGGCGCGATGGCGTCGGCGCGCGCCTCCGCGTCCGGCCCCCAGAACAGCCCCGCGACGGTCGGCCCCGACCCGGACACCAGAGCGTGGTCGGCGCCGGACTCGCGGGCTTCCTCGAGCGCGTCCTCGATCGCGGGGCACAGCGAGATCGCGGCTGCCTCGAGATCGTTGACGACGAGCCCGGCGGGCAGCACGGCGCCCGGATTCGCCGCAGACTCGAGCTCGACCGACGCCGCCTCGAACTCCGCGACCGAACGGGGCAGGCCCATACGGTCTGCCTCCCGATAGACCTCCGCCGCCGACAGGGAGTACGGAAGCGGAACGATCACGTACGCGTGCGCAGCCAGCGGCGCGAGCCGCTCTACCACCTCCCCGGCCCCGGTCCCGAGCGCGAGCCCGGGCTCGAGCTGGCTCGGGACGTCCGCCCCCAGCGAGGCGGCCAAGTCGCCAACCGCCGCCGAAGGCGTCACGGCGACCGCGGGAGCCATGCGCAAGAACGCGGCCGCGTCCGCCGACCCGCCACCCATCCCGCCCGCGACCGGTACCCGCTTGTGGATCGTGACCCGAACCGCCGGCGCCTCCCACCCACGCGCCCGCAGAGTGGAAACGGCCCGTGACACGATGTTCGGGCCGTCAACTCCCGGGCAGACGACCTCATCGTCCCCGCCGTCGAGGACATCCAGCGACAGCTCGTCCGCGAGCGAGACCGACTCGAGCAGGGTCGCGACCGAGTGCCGGCCGTCCTCGCGCAGCGGCCCGACTAACAGGCTCAGGTTGACCTTCCCCGGCGCTCGCGCGAGCAGCGTCACCGAGTCGACAGCCTCGCCGCGAGCTCCCGGAACTCGGGCGGCGACAGCCGCTCGGCGCGCTCGTCGGCCGGATGACCCATCTCCACGAGCGCCTCCCGCGCCCGCTCGCGCACTCCGGCCGGCGCGCTCGGCGCGAGCGCGAGCGACCGGCCCAGCGCCTTGCGGCGATGCGCGAACGCGTCGTGGACGAGCGACCGCACCCCGGGATCGACCACGGCGCCGTCCCGCCGTCGCAACCCGACCAACACCGAGTCGACCCGCGGCACCGGCCGGAACACCGTCCGCGCGACTGGCCGCAAGACCCTCACGTCGCACGCGAGCTGCGCCAGCACCGACGGCGCCCCGTACGCCGGAGAGCCGGGAGCAGCGGCGAGGCGCTCGCCGACCTCGCGCTGGACCATGACCACCCAGGACTCGACGGAGGGCAGTTCGTCGATCGTTCGCAGGATCACGGTCGCGGCGATCCCGTACGGCAGGTTCGCGACCACCGCGGTCGGCTCCGGGTCAAACGCCGTGAAGTCGACCTCCAAAGCGTCCGCCATGTGCAGGGTCACGTTGGAGAAGCCGCCCAGCTCAGACCGTAGCCGCGGCTCCAGGCGAACATCGACCTCGACCACGTGGAGATGCGCAGCCTCGGGAGCGAGCCGCTCGGACAGCACCCCGTGCCCACCGCCGATCTCGAGCACCACGTCGTCGGCCGACAGCCCCGCGAGCCGCTCGATCACGTCGAGGATGTTGCGGTCGACGAGGAAGTTCTGACCCAGGCGCCTGCCGCCCGCTCGGCGTCCGGCCTCGCGTTGTTCGGCGGCGCGCCTGATCATCCGGATCCCCACCCGAACACCTCGGCGGCGCTCGCCTCGACCGCGGCGTCGAGCTCCTCGTACGCGACCCGGCGCTCGACCGCGACGGCCGCAGCCGTCATCGCCACGTGAGCCGGCTGGTTGGGCCGGCCTCGCACGACCTGCGGCGACAGGTACGGGGCGTCGGTCTCGACCAGCAGCCGCCCGGCCGGAACGCGAACCGCCGCCAACCGCAGCCCCGAAGCCTTCGGATAGGTGACGTTTCCGGCGAACGAGATCCACCAGTCCGGATGCGTAAGGCACTCCTCGAGCCGCTCGGGCATCGAGAAGCAGTGGAGGATCACGCGCACACCGCCGGCGAGCTCGGACAGCATCGACAGCGTGTCGTCCTCGGCCGCGCGAGTATGGATGACCAGCGGCTTCGCGACCGACCGCGCGAGCGAGATCTGAGCCTCGAATGCTCGCTTCTGGTCGGTCACCGGGGCGTAGTCGCGGTAGCAGTCGAGCCCGGTCTCGCCGATCGCCACGCACTTGGGGTGGGCCGCCAGAGCCTGGAGCTCGGCCAGGTCGGCGTCGTCGAACCCCGTGGCCGAATTGGGGTGGCGCCCGATCGCGGCGTACACCTGCGGGAAGTCCTCGGCGGTGGCGAGCGCCGCCCGACACGAGGCGCCGTCGGTCCCGACCGTCACGATCCGCGACACCCCGGCCGAGACCGCCGCGGCGACGAGCTCCGCATCGGGGGGCTCGCACAGCTCGAGGTGCGTGTGGCTGTCGATCACGCCCGTTTGGGGAACAGCTGCTCGAGCGCGCTCACGGAGCCGCCCGCTACCTGCGGCGCGAACGCCGCGGCGGAATAGTCGAACCGCGGAGCGCCGAGCGCGTCGAGCAGCTTCGCCGTGCCCGCCGGGATGTACGCGTGGAGCAGCACGCTCACGACTCGCACGCCTTCGGCCAGCGACGCGAGCGTCTGGTCGAGCGCGCCGGCCGACTCCGGATCGCGCGCGAGCTGCCAGGGAGCGCGCTCCTCGACGTAGCGGTTCAGCCGCCGCACCCGCTGCCAGATCAACTCGAGCGCGTGGGTGACCTCGAGGCGGTCGAGCAGCGTGGCGACGTCCGCGGACAGCCCCTCGAACTCCGCCACCAGCACCGGATCGGCCGCGACCGCCGGGATCGCCCCGTCGCGGTAACGGAGCAGCATCGCGATCGTCCGGCTCGCGAGGTTCCCGTATTCGTTGGCCAGCTCGGTCTCATAGCGCGAGCGAACCGCGTCGAGCCCGACGCTCCCGTCTCCACCGAACGAGACGTCGCGCATCAGGTAGAAGCGGAGCGCGTCGGTCCCGTACCCCTCGATCACCTCGAACGGGTCGAGCACGTTCCCCAGCGACTTGCTCATCTTGCGGCCGTCGGCGCCGAGCAGGAAGCCGTGGACGAACACGTGCTCGGGGACGGGCAGATCTGCCGCCATCAGCATCGCCGGCCAGAAGATCGTGTGGAACTTGAGGATGTCCTTGCCGATCAGATGGTAGGTGGCCGGCCAGAAGCGGCCGGTCAGGTCCTCGCCGGGCCGCGCGTACCCCAGCGCCGTGTAGTAGTTCAGCAGCGCGTCGAACCACACGTAGAACACGTGCTCGGTGTCCCACGGCACGACGACGCCCCACTTCAGCCGCTTGCGCGACAGCGAGATGTCCTGGAGGCCCTGGGCGATGAACGATCGCGCCTCGTTGAAGTGATGCGGCGGCATCACGAAGTCGGGTTGGCCGTCGAACAGGCGCTCGAGCGGCTCCTGGAACGCCGAGAGCCTGAAGAACCAGTTCTCCTCCTGGTGGCGCTCGAGCACGATCTCGTGGATCGGGCAGCGGTTGCCCTCGAGGATCTCGTTCTCGACCTTGAAGTCGGCGCACCGCGGGCAGTACCACCCGTCGTAGATCCCCTTGTGCGTGTAGCCGTTGTCGTGGACGCGCTGGAGCACCTGCTGCACGCGCTCCTTGTGCTCCTCGTCGGAGGTGCGGATGAAGAAGTCGTTGGTGGCGTCGAGGATCGGCGCCAGCGCCTTGAACTTCTCGGCGTTGAGGTCGGCCAGCGCCTTCGGCTCGAGCCCCTGTGCGGCGGCCGCGTCGGCGACCGGCTCGCCGTGCTCGTCGGTGCCGGTAAGGAAGAACACGTCCTCGCCCCGCTGGCGCATGTGACGCGCGGCCACGTCGGCGGCGATCGTCGTGTACGCGTGCCCGAGATGCGGCTGCGCGTTCACGTAGTAGATCGGGGTGGTGATGTAGAACGACATCGCGACGACTGACTTTATGACGATGGGCCGCTTCGCGGCGTCCATGGGGGTGAGCGGGGATCCCAATCCCCGTCCGGACGGCCCGCCCGCCCCGGGGAATTCGGCTACAAACCCGGCTCACTCGCTCGTCAACGCCTTGTACAGCCGGTTCGCGCTCACCCCGGTGAGCTCGGCAACGACCGACGCCGCCGGGCGCGGCTTGGCCCCCGCATCGACAAGCCGGCGGAGCGCGTCGAGCGCGGGCCCGATCTCGTCCTGCACCGACGGCGCGCCGCCCACGACGAGCGCGACCTCGCCCTTCGGTGGCCCGCCCGCATAGCGCGCCGCGAGCTCGGCCGCGGTCCCGCGCACGATCTCCTCGTGGATCTTGGTCAGCTCGCGACACACCGCGACGGGCCGATCGGGGTCGAGGTCCGCGAGAACCTGCAATGACGCCGCGACCCGCTTGGGCGACTCGAACGCGACGAGCGTTTCGGGCGAGGCGAATGTCTGCTCGAGCGCCGAGCGCTTGCGCGGGAGGAAGCCCGTGAACCGCCACCGGTCGGCGGGCAGCGCGCTCGCCACGAGCGCCGCGAGCGCGGCCGACGGACCGGGCAGCACCTCGACCGCGAGGCCGGCGGCCACGCACGCCTGCACGAGCACGAAGCCCGGGTCGGAGACCAGCGGCGTGCCGGCGTCCGAAACGAGCGCGACGACGGTGCCGTCGCGCATCTTTGCCACGAGCTCGTTCGCGCGCTGGCGCTCGTTGTGCTCGTGGTAGCTGACGAGGCTCCCGCCGACGCCGTAGCGGTCGAGCAGGACGCGGCTGCGGCGGGTGTCCTCGCAGGCGACGATGTCGGCCTCGCGCAGCGCCGCGAGCACCCGCAGCGTCACGTCCTCGAGGTTGCCGATCGGCGTCGGGCAGATGATCAGCCGTCCGGCGCTCATCCCGCCTCCAGCCTCTGTCGCAGCCCGTCGAACGCGAGCGCGGCCGCGCCGATCATCCCCGCCTCGACCCCGAACGCGGCCGGCACGATCTCGACGAGGTCCTTGGACGGCGGCAGCGCCCGGGTCGCCACCTCGTCCCGGACGGGGCCAAGCAGCAGCTCGCCGGCGCCCATCACGCCGCCGCCGATGACCACCACCTCGGGGTTGAACGTGTTCACAAAGCCGGCGATCGCCACCCCGAGATTCCTACCAATCAGGGCAAGCGTCTCGATCGCCGCCTCGTCGCCGTCGTGCGCGAGCTCGGTCACGAGCGGCCCGGCGAGCTCCCGTCCCTCGGCGAGCGCGCGGCCGAGTCCGGAGCTCGGGCGATCGATCGCGATCCGCAGCGCCTCGCGCGCGAGCGCGGTGCCGGACGCGAGCGATTCGACGCAGCCGTGGTTCGGGCAGTTGCCCTGGCACGGCGGCCCGTTGCGGTCGATCACGACGTGCCCGAGCTCACCGGCCGCCCCGATCGCGCCGCGGTACAGCTCGCCGCGGAGGATCAGGCCGCCCCCGATTCCCGTCCCGATCGTGAGCAGGACTGCCTCGTTGCAGCCGCGCGCGGCGCCGGCGCGATGCTCGGCGATCGCCGCGCAGTTCGCGTCGTTGTCGACGAACACCGGCAGATCGAGTCGCTCGGCCATCACGTCGGCGAACATGATGTTCCGCAGCGGCAGGTTCACGGCGATCACCGCGTTGCCCGTCCGCTGATCGATTAAGCTGGGGATGCCGAACCCGACCGCGGCCACGTCTCCACCGGCGCTACCACGCGTTTCCTCGACCGCGTCGACGACGACGTCGAGCAGGTAGGGGACGTCGAGGCGGTTGATCGTGCGCTGGGCGCGGTGATGTACCGAAAGCCCGGAATCGACCGCGCCGGCAAGCAGTTTCGTACCACCCATGTCGACGCCGATGGTGCGCCGGCCCAGCATGCCGTCACTATATGCATACGTGCCGAGCGATCTCGAACAGCGTCCATACAAGCTCTACCGCGCCGGTCCGAAGGGCCTGAAGGCCCGCCTGCGCGGGGAGGACGACGAGCTACAGGGCCCCGTCGAGTACCGGAAATACAAGGGCGGACCCGAACGCGGGACCGAGCGCCGGATCACTCCGAAGCGGGTGATCGTCGGCCTGCTGATCGCGCTCGTGGCGTGGCTTCTGCTGTCGGTGATCCTGTTCATCATCAGCGCGTCGGTGCAGTCGGGCGGCGTTCCGTCGGACGCGCAGGCCGCGCTCACCTCGGGCGGGAACATGCTGACCTCGACCGACACCGTGCTCGTGATCGGCACCGACCAGCGCCCCAAGGGAACACACGAGGGCGGCGCGAACACCTCGGACGCCGGCAGCCGCTCGGACACGCTGATGCTGTGGCGGGTCGGCGGCGGCGTCTCCCGGCGGCTGTCGATCCCTCGCGACACGCTCGTTCAGGTCCCCGGGCACGGCACGAACAAGATCAACGCCGCCTACGCGTTCGGCGGGCCGGCGCTGACGATCAAGACCGTCGAGGCGTTTACCGGGATCAAGATCAACCACGTGATCATCATCAACTTCGCGAACTTCCCGAAGTTCATCGACGCGATCGGTGGCGTCACCGTCAAGACGGGCCGGATCTGCTCGGCGATCAGCGGCGGCACCGCCAACGGCGGCTTCTCGCTGAACCTCCAGCCGGGCGTCCACCACCTCGACGGCCGCGATGCGCTGACGCTCGCGCGGACCCGGGAGAACGCGTGCGATCCAGCGAGCACGGACCTGACCCGCGAGGCCTACCAGCAGCAGATCCTGAACTCGATCAAGAGCCAGCTGCTGTCCGCGCACACGTTCTTCCACCTGCCGTGGGCCTCGTGGTACGCGCCGCAGGCGATCCGGACCGACATGGGCGGCTTCACCCTGCTCAGCCTGTTCGGGGGCGCGGAGATCGGCGGCTCGGCCCCGGTCCAGATCCTCGAGCCGACCGGCGGCGAGGATGTCCCGGGCGTGGGCGACTCGCTGACCGCCACGCCGCAGGACGTCCAGCACGCGGTCTCTCGGCTGATCAACGGCTAAGCACGCCGGCCGCGGGCGGGTGCGTCAGTCCGATGACTTGGACGACGACGACTTGGACGACGACGACTTGGACGACGCTGAGCTCGAGGAAGAGGAGGAGGCGGTCTTCGACTCGGACTTCTTCGAGTCAGAGCTCGAGGAGCTCGGCTTCGACTCGGACGAGGTCGACGAGCTCTCGCTCTTGGAGCTCTCGTTGGCTGAGCTGTTCTCGCGGGCGCGCTTGCGCGTGCCGTAGTCGGTGTTGTAGAAGCCCGACCCCTTGAAATGCACCGCGATCGGGTGGAACACGCGCGCCACCGGCGCTTCGCACGTCTCGCAGACCTCTACCGCATCGTCGCTCATGCGGTGTATGACCTCGAACGTGTGTCCCTCTTCGCACCGGTACTCGTAGATCGGCATTGCTTCATGAAGTATAGCACGGGGTGTTTGGCACTCTCAAGGTGAGAGTGCCAACACCCCCACGGGAGCGCCCAAACCCCCACGGGAGCGCCCAAACCCCCACGGGTGCCCAAACACGTCGCGCGGTTACCATCTGCGGCCGTGCCGGACGATCCCGCTCAAACCGACACCGTCACGATGGACAAGATCGTGTCGCTGTGCAAGCGCCGCGGTTTCGTGTTCCCAAGCAGCGAGATCTACGGCGGTCTCGGGTCAAGCTACGACTACGGCCACTACGGGGTGCTGCTCAAGAACAACGTCAAGAACCAGTGGTGGCGGGCGATGCTCCAGGAGCGCGACGATGTCGTCGCGCTCGACTCGGCGATCATCCAGCACCCTCGGACGTGGGAGGCGAGCGGACACCTCGAAGGCTTCACCGATCCGCTCGTCGACTGCCGCACCTGCAAGCTCCGCTTCCGCGCCGACCACATCGCGCAGTCCGCCTGCGGGCGCAAGCCCTCCAAGCATCCCGGCGAGACGCCCGAGTGCGACCTGACCGAGGCCCGTGACTTCAACCTGATGTTCGAGACGAGTGTCGGCCCGGTCAAGGAGGAGGGCTCGACCGTCTACCTCCGCCCCGAGACCGCCCAGGGAATCTTCCTGAACTTCAAGAACTACCTGCAGTTCTCGCGCAAGAAGCCGCCCTTCGGGATCGCCCAGATCGGCAAGAGCTTCCGCAACGAGATCACGACCGGGAACTTCATCTTCCGCACGCGCGAGTTCGAGCAGATGGAGATGGAGTTCTTCGTGCCCCCGCACGAGGCGGCGTCGTGGCACGACCACTGGCTGTCGGAGCGGATGAAATGGTGGACCTCGCTCGGGCTGCGCCCCGACCATCTGCGCCTGCGGGCGCACGACGCCGATGAGCTCTCGCACTACTCGAGTGCGACCAGCGACGTCGAGTACCTGTACCCGATCGGATGGTCGGAGCTCGAGGGGATCGCCAACCGGGGCAACTTCGACCTCACCCAGCACGCGAAGTTCTCGGGCCAGAAGCTCGAGTACGTCGACACCGCGACCGGCGACCGTTACGTCCCGCACGTGATCGAGCCCGCCGCCGGGGTCGATCGGGGAATGCTCTCGTTCCTCGTCGACGCCTACGACGAGGACGAGATCGAGGGCGAGAAGCGCACGGTCCTGCGGCTTCACCCGCTGCTCGCGCCGGTCAAGGTCGCCGTGCTGCCGCTGGTGCGCAAGGACGGCCAGCCCGAGCTCGCCACCGAGGTCTATCGCGACCTCCGCGACCGCGTCCAGACCGAGTACGACGAGGGCGGGGCGATCGGCCGCCGCTACCGCCGCCAGGACGAGATCGGCACACCGTGGGCGGTGACGATCGACCACCAGTCGCTCGAGGACCGAACCGTGACGCTGCGCGACCGCGACAGCCTCGCCCAGGTGCGGATCGCGATCGACGAGCTCGCGGACGAGATCGAGAACCGGCTACGCCGGCCCTGGCGGTCACCTAAGCTCGGTTAGGCGACGCCCGCAGCGATCGCCGCCGACCAGGTCTCCTACGCCGATCTCGACGCCCGCTGGGAGCAGGGCAACTGGCGCGCCACCCCGTACGTGCGCTTCACGCTAGCGCACCTCGGCCTGGGCTGAGACCCTGAACCCTCCGGGCACGCTGGTCGCGCCGACCGACTGCACCTGGACATGGGGGTTCGAGAACAGCGTGAGCGCCGCGATCCCACCCAACGGAACGTTCGGCGCCACCACCAGCGCGCCGTCCTGCGCGGCGACGGTCGCGTCGACGGTCGCCTTCAGCCCGAGGAAGCTCGCGGTCCCGCGGAGCGTGAGCCGCCCGTTTGCGGACGCGATCGGCTCGACGTTGTCGAGGAAGAACACCGTCGAATGGAGGTTGGCCTGGGTGACGGTCGCCGATCCGGTCAGCTCGCGGCCTCGCTTGTGCAGCGTGGCATCGCGCAGCGTGAGCGGTCCCAGGTCGAGCTCCTCCGCCGATGCATCGAGCGAGTGCGCGTCGACCGCGCCGGCGAGCGTGTCGCCCAGGTCGCTGACCGCGGCTCGGTAGCGCCCCATCCGCACCACCACCCTGTCGGCCCGGTGCCAGAGGAGCTTGATCGCGGGGAACGAGCTCACCTCGACCTCGAGCACCGTCCCCGATTGCGCGAGGTTGTTGCGCAGCTCCTGCGCCGCGATCCCGGGAAGCAGCAGCTGTGCGACGACCAGGATCAGCAGGACGAAGCCGGCCGCGGCGAGGACCGCCATCCGACGCACGATGTCAACTCAGGAGAGCGCGCGCTGCGACGATCGCCTGCTCGGTGAGCGGGCCGATGTCGAGGTCCGGCTCGCTGAGCCGCCGGACCATGATGCCGTCCGCGAGCGCGGACAGGAACATCGCCACCAGCTCGGGGTCGGCACGCAGCGCGAGCACGCCCGAGGCACTCTTGCGCGCAAGTGCGTCGCTCAGATGGGAGCGCGTGCGCCGGCCCAGCTGCGCCAGCTCGGCGGCGATCTCGTCGTTGCGCTGGGCGAGCGTCAGCATCTCGTAGATCATCACCGGGGCGGGCCCGTCGCCGAGCAGCTCCTCGAGGGTCAGCACGAGCGCGTCGAGCACGTGCTCGGCGTCGGCGGCGCCGCCGATCGCCTCCTCGAGGCGCTCGATCCGGACGTCGGTCTCGCGTCTGACGACCTCGATCAGCAGCCGCTCCTTCGTTCCGAAGTAGTAGTGCAGCAGCCCCCGCGAGACACCGGCCTCGTTCGCGACGTGATCGAACGTCGACCCGGCGATCCCGCGCGCGGCAACGCTTGCGCGCATCGCCTCGACGATCCGCGCGGCCCTGTCTCCCGGCAGCTCGCGCGAGGTCGTGACGGTTGGGTGAGTTGCTGCCTCCAAGCAGGCGATTCTATTGAAGGCCCGTCGCGGGCCCTAACGCGCCGGAGGCGCCAGTGGCGCCTCCGATCCAGCTGGTCGATCTCGACTCACGTCCGGCTAGGTGGCTCCGACCGGCGAGCTCGGCGGCGTCGAGGGCGTGCTCGGCGGCGGGGTGTACTGGAACTCCTCTTCCTTGCCGAACACGAGGTCGAGCACCTTCGTGCGCAGCTTCTCGCTCCCGGCGAGCGCCAGCCCGAACCCGAGGGTGGCGATCATGATCTTGCGGCCGAACCCGCGGCTCTTGCGAGCCTGCTTCTTCGGCGCCTCGGTGAGAGCAGTGGTCGCGCTGCGAATCGCCTCGACCGCCTGCTGGACATCCTTCTGAAGCCGCTTGTCCTCGATCAGCACCTTGGTCGCCGGCTTGCCGTTGGAGAGGCGCGCGTATGCGCTCCTGCTCGAGTCGAAGGCCGTCCGAACGTTCTGCCGCAGCTGGGCGTCCTGGATCAGGCGCTGGATGTAGGGCGACGCCTTCTTGATCGTGTCGATGTCCACGGCACTGAATGGCGCCGCAATGGTCTTCTTACTTCGTGATGGCATTGCTCTCCCTCGTGCGTGGGGTCATGAATGGTCAGGATACGCGAATACCGCCCCCCGCCGGTCGTTTCTGCGCGCAACTCGCCGGCTTGGAGCCGGCGGCCGGGCCGAGATCCGTCTACGCCGCGCGGAGCGCCTTCGGCCGTCCGCGCACCGCCCGCCGCTGGAGCGCCGTCTCGAGCGCCTCTTCGATCGTTTCGACGAACCGGAACTCGAGGTCCTTGCGCAGGTGCTCGGGGATCTCGTCGATGTCCTGCTCGTTCCGCGCCGGCGCGATCACCATGTGGATCCCGCCGCGCTGGGCGGCCAGGGCCTTCTCCTTCAGGCCGCCGATCGGCAGCACCAGGCCGGTCAACGTGATCTCCCCGGTCATCGCGACATCGGCGCGAACCGGCCGCCCCGACAGCAGCGACACGAGCGCAGTGGTCATCGCGACCCCCGCACTCGGGCCGTCCTTGGGCGTCGCACCGGCGGGGACATGGATGTGGATGTCGTGGGTCGCGAACCAATCCTCGGCGAGGCCCGGCACCAGCTCCTCGGTGTTGCTGCGGACGTACGAGAGGGCCGCCTGCGCGGACTCCTGCATCACCTCGCCGAGCTGGCCCGTGATCGTCAGACGACCCGTGCCGGGCATCGCGGTCGCCTCGATGAACAGCACCTCCCCGCCCACGGGCGTCCACGCCAGCCCGGTCGCGACGCCGGGGCGCGAGGTCCGCCGCCGGGTTTCCGAGAAGAACTTCCGCTTTCCGAGCAGCTCGCGCGCGCGCGGCTCGCTGATCGTCACCTTGCGCTTCAAGCTCCCTTCGGCGACCTGGCGGGCGATCTTGCGGCAGATCGTGCCGATCTCCCGCTCGAGCTGGCGCACTCCCGCCTCGCGCGTGTAGTCGGCGATGATCACCCGCAGCGCCGCGTCGCTGAACGCGATCCGGCTCCTGGTCAACCCGTTGCGCTCGATCTGGCGCGGGACGAGGTAGCGCCTGGCGATCTCGAGCTTCTCGGCCTCGGTGTATCCCGCGAGCGGGATCACCTCCATCCGGTCCCGCAACGGTCCGGGGACCGTGTCGAGCGTGTTCGCGGTGGTCACGAACATCGCGTGCGAGAGGTCGAACGGCAGGTCGAGATAGTGATCTCTGAAGGCGTGGTTCTGCTCCGGGTCGAGCACCTCGAGCATCGCGCTCGACGGATCGCCCCGGAAATCCGCGCCCATCTTGTCGATCTCGTCGATCATCAGCAGGGGGTTGCGGGCGCCGGCGTCGCGCAGAGAGCGGAGGATCACCCCGGGCATCGCGCCGATGTATGTGCGGCGGTGCCCGCGAATCTCGGCCTCGTCGCGTACGCCGCCGACGCTGATGCGCTCAAACTTCCGCCCGAGCGCGCGCGCCAGCGAGCGGCCCAGCGACGTTTTGCCGACTCCCGGCGGGCCGACGAAGCATAGGATCGAGCCCGCGGGTTGGGATTCCCGCCCACCCTGCAATTGCCTGACGGCCAGGAACTCGAGGATCCGCTCCTTGACCTGCTCGATGTCGTAGTGGTCCTCGTCGAGGACCCTGCGGGCGTGATCGAGGTCAAGGTTGTCACTTGTGGTTTTGTCCCACGGCAGCGCCGCGATCCACTCCAGGTACCCGCGGACGACGCCATACTCGGCCATCGCCGGCTGCAGGCGCTCGAGCCGGGCCAGCTCACGCTCCACCTGCTTGGCGACGACCTCGGGCAGCTCGATCGCGTCGAGCTGGGCGCGCAGCTCGTTGACCTCAGCCTGGATCTGGTCGGTCTCGCCGAGCTCCTCCTGAATCGCCTTGAGCTGCTGGCGCAGGAAGTACTCGCGCTGTCCCTTGTCGAGCTCGGACTGGACCTGGGACTGGATCTTCGAGCCGATCGCCACCACCTCGAGCTCACGAGCCAGGATCTCCGAGAGCCTTCTGAGGCGCTTGGCCACGTCGAGCTCCTCGAGCAGCGCCTGCTTCTCCTCGGTCGGGATCCGCAGCGCCCCGGCGATGAGATGCGCCAGCACGCTCGGGTCGTCGACGTTGGCGACCATGATCTGGAGCTCCTCGGGCAGGTACGGGACCTGCTCGATGATGTCGGTGAACGTGTGTTGGACGTTGCGCATCAGCGCGGTCAGCTCGGTGGTCGGGTGAACCACGTCCGGCGCCTCGGCGATCTCCGCCACGAGATACGGCTCGGTCCGGACCCACCCATCGATCCGGATGCGCTGGCCACCCTGGATCAGCACCCGCAAGGTTCCGTCCGGCACGCGGATCATCCGCGCCACCACCCCGAGCACGCCGACGCTGTACAGATCGTCGGGCGAGGGCGTCTCGGCCTGGGCGTTGCGGCTGGCGATCATCGCGATCGCGCGGTCGCCGCGGAGTACGTCGTTGATCAGGTCGACGCTGCGCGGCTGGCCGACGTTGAGCGGGACCAGCATGTCCGGGAACGTGACCGTGTCCCTGAGCGGCAGCACGCCGACATTGTGAGGGAGCTCGCGCGTGGCGCCGACCGCCACCTCCCGGGCCGCGCGCTCGGCGGTGCCGACCTCGATCACGAGCCGTCGACCTCCGTCGTGCGGCGCGGGGTCACGAGCGGTCGTCCAGCTCGTCGACAGGGAGGGTGGCGGCCGCGACCTCGGCGCGCGCGAGCGGCAGCTCGACTCGCAGCATCCCGTCCTCGTAGGTGGCCTTGGCCTCCTGCGCGCGCACGTCGGCGCCGAGCTCGATCACGCGCTGGAACGGGCCGCGTTCGATCTCCACCTGCTGGTAGACGTCGGTGTGCGATCCGGCCGGCCGCCGGTTCCCGCTCAGGATCAGCTTGCGGCCCTCGATCTCGAGCCCGATCTCCGACGGGTCGATGCCGGCCAGCTCCGCGGTCACGATCGCGCGCGGAGGGTTCAGCGTGTAAGCAATGTCGACCGCCGGCAGGAACCCGACGCGCCGGCGGGCTATGCCGGCGCGCTCGAACACGTCGCCGAACAGCTGATCGATTTCCCGCCGCATCCGCTCGAAGTTGGCGAAGAGGTCACGCTCGGACATCTATGCGGAGCTTAATGGGCCGGTGCGGGCGGGATCGATCTCGGCGTCGTGGGCCTCGGCGGGTCGAGAGTCCCGGGTCCCCCGAAGCGGCGACCCACGTCACGCCAAGGCGCCGCTGATCGCCCGGTCTGTCAGCCGCCGTCCGACGACCGCGCGCCACCGCCATCCGGCACAGTCAACGTGTACACCGCGCCCTCGTGCGCGAGCTCGACGGGTCGCCCGTAGCCGGCATCCGCCTCGGCCCGTGCCCACTCGGGGTCGAGCTCGTCGGAGAAGTGGGTGATGACGAGCCGTCGCGCGCCGGCGCGCCGGCCGTGGTCACCGGCCTCGGACGGGGTCAGGTGCCCGCGCATGCCGGTCCGCTCGGGTCGTGGCAGCGTTGCCTCGATCAGCAGCAGGTCGGTGCCACGCGCGAACCGGACGAGTTGGTCGTTCGGGCTGCAGTCGCCGCTGTACGTCAACCGCCCGCTGCGGCCCTGGATCTCGACCGCGAACGTCCGCGTGAAGTGGGGCACCTCGCAGAACCGAACGCTCACGGGACCGAGCTCGAGCTCGTCTAGGCCGTCGTACTCGTGCAGATGGAACGCCCGCTCGATCAGCTCCTCTTCGCCCCACGCAGACACGAGCAGGCGGAACGCCTCGCCGGCTCCCATCGGCGCATACAGCTGGGGCCGCGCGGGGTGGTCGGTCCCGGGCCAACCGCCAACCGCGGCCGGCTGCTGGCGCGGCGCGTACGAGAGCGCGTAGCTGAACGGGACGAGATCGAGGATGTGGTCGGCGTGCAGGTGGCTGATCAGAACCGCGTCGACGTCGACGTAGTCACGAAAGTGACGGAGCTTCGAGAACACGCCGTTGCCGCAGTCGAGCAGCAGCACGAAGCCGTCTTCCTCGATCAGGTACCCGCTGCACGCCCCGCCGGCGTCCTGCCACGAGGGCGACTTGCCCAGCACGGTGATCCGCACACGACTCCTCTCTCCGCTCCGGCGTCACTCTAGTGGCTCGTGAGCGAGGTCCGCGTCGGTCGCGCGCTCGTACCGCATCTCTGCACGCCCGCCGTCGATTCGGTGCCCGGCCCGCGTCGCGGTGGGGCCCGCCACTCACCCGTACTCGAATGGCAGCGAGTCCGCAATAACCACCAGCGCGGGTGCGTCGGCGTCGCGCGCGGACGCCGTCAGCGCCAGCCCGTCAGGCCATCCAATCCCCACCTCCGGGTCATCGTACGCAAACCCGCTTTCGAGCTCCGGGTCATAGTAGGCAGAGGTCATGTAGACGACATCGGCGACGTCGCTCAACACGCAGAAACCGTGGGCGAAGCCGTCCGGACAGTAGAGCTGATGATGGCCGACGTCATCGAGCTCGAACCCCTCCCAATGGCCGAACGTCGGGGAACCGCGGCGCAGGTCAACCACGACGTCGTAGATGGCCCCGCGAGCGCAGCGGACAAGCTTCGCCATGCCCGGCTGGACATGCATACCGCGGACGACCCCGCCCCGCGAGCGCGAGTGATTGTCCTGGACGAACTCGTCGGCGATGCCGAACTCAGCAAGGACGCTCCGCCTGTACGTCTCCAGGAAGAAGCCCCGATCGTCGCCGCGCACGATCGGTTTCAGCAGGATCGGACCGGACAGCTTGGTAGGCAGGCGCTCCATCAACCCAGTGATCCAGACGGACGTGAACGGCTCGTTCGCCGGACCGCTGGGCCTCAGTGCCGGTCCGCGCCGCGCCGGCGTGGGGCATCGACGATCCAGCCGAGCAGGATCGTGACGAGCACGAGGCACACGAACCCGATGATGAGCGGCCAGTACATGGCCGCGAACACTACACGCCGGCGTGCAGGGCGACCTGCTCGCTGGCCGACGGGAACGCCCACGCGACCTGCAGCCGGCGCTCCTGGCGGAACACGAACCGTAGCTGGCTCGGCGGGCGAAGCCCCTCGGGGTGGTTGGGGCGGTACGTGGCGCACGGTCCCGCGTTCGACACTGCGCACAGCAGGTTCTGGTGGAAGAAGCAGTCCTCGCAACTCACGTGCTTTACACCCATGCGCCTATCTGTCACCGCCCGGCTCCTTCGGAAAAGCTCGACCTCGTCGGCGAGCATCAAACCGAACTTCACCCCCCTCCCGCAACGACGATTCCCGGAAATCGCAAGAACTTCACAGTTGGGTAAATCCCTGCAAACAGCGGGATATTTCTCGTCGAGTCGGAAACGTGGCGCAATTTCCGTAGCTTTCGAGTGCGGATGGCGCCCAGTTCCTCACCGGCCTCGGAGATGCCCCGATGAACGTCCTGGTGAGCGGCATCACCGGGTTCGTCGGCGCACACCTGGCACCCCGGCTCGCCCGCGACGGCCACGCGGTCCAGGGGCTCAGCCGGCACCCGCCCGCGACCGAATCCGGCACACCCGGCACGCCCGGCGTACCGGTGCTCGCCGGGGACGCGATCTCTGGCGACGGGCTCGCGGAGGCCATGCGCGGCGTCGACGTCGCCTACTTCCTGATCCACTCGATGGAGCCGGTCGCCGGTAGCGCGCCACCCGCCGTCAACCGGGCCGGCGCCGACTTTGGCGCGCGGGAGCGGACCGCGGCCGAGAACTTCGCGCGCGAAGCGCGCGCCGCCGGAGTGTCCCGAGTGGTGTACCTCGGCGGCCTCGTGCCGACCGGGGGACCGGCCTCGGCGCACATCGCGAGCCGGCTCGCCGTCGAAGAGATCCTCTTGTCCGCGACGCCGTGCTCGGTGGCGTTCCGCGCGTCGATCGTAATCGGAGCCGGGTCGCGATCGTTCCGGTTTCTTGTGAGGCTGGTCGAACGGCTGCCCGTTTTGGCGGTACCCGCGTGGAACACACATGTCACGAGCCCGGTTGACGAGCGCGACGTGATCGAGAGTCTCGCGCGCGCCGCGACCAGCGAGGAGGTGTGCGGCCAGTCGCTCGACCTGGGCGGGCCGGACACGGTGACCTATGGCGAGTTGATCGACAGGATCCGCGATCACATGCTCCTTGCGCGTCCGACGATCAGCTTCAAGCGGCTCACGCTCACACCGATCGCGAGCCGCGTGTCGGCGTTGATCGCCGGCGAGCGGCACGAGCTGATCGGCCCGTTGATGGAGAGCCTCGATCGGGACCTGCTGCCTCGCGACAACCGCGCGGCTGACCTGCTCGATGTCAGGCTCCACTCACTCGACGCCGCGATCGAGCACGCGCTGGCCGAGTGGGAGGCAACTGAGCGACTGGCCGCTCGCTAGTGCTCGCCACCGCGAATAGGCTCGCATTCGAGTCTCGCCCCTCGTTAGTGTCTGCCCCCTCATGAGCACCGTTCACGCGACGATCAGGATCGATGCGCCGATGCAACGGGTGTGGGACACGGTCATGGATCCCAATCACCTCAAGGACTGGGTCACGATTCACCGGTCTGTGAAGGACATCTCGGACGAACCGCTGCGTCGAGGCTCGACGATGGTGCAGGTACTCCACATCCGCGGAGTCTCGTTCCATGTTCACTGGACGTTGACCGCCCTACGTACTCCACAGCACGCTGAATGGGAAGGACAAGGCCCCGCGCACTCGCTCGCGCGGATCCGTTACGAGCTTTCGGGCGACGGGGAGGGACCGACGACGTTCGCGTACACAAACGAGTTCGCGCCACCTGGAGGACGCCTCGGGAGCATGGCGAGCCGGTTCATTGTCGGGGCCACATCAGAGCGTGAGGCGAACAATTCACTGGCTCGCCTCAAGGCGCTGCTCGAGCGCCGCTGACACGACGTCAGTAAGTACATGTATCGTGTTGGTTGCTCATATCGTTGAACCTATGGAGGGAGAGGCAAGTTGGCCGGCTTCGTCGACAGCACTGTGAAGGAAATCGATGACCGTCTCGGCGAGTTGAAGGAGGAGGTCGCGAGGCTGGAGGCGGCGCGCTCCGCGCTCGTTGGCGGCAGGCGTGGCCCAGGTCGTCCGCGCGCGGCGCGTACCGCCCCGGCAGAGTCGTCATCAACCACCCCGCGCCGTGCGGGCCGGCGTCCCGGCCGGCCTCGTGGACGCAGCCGCGGCGGGACCCGTGCCAACCAGGCACTGGAGTTGGTGCGCTCGACGCCGGGTATCACGATCCCGCAGATCGCGGAGAAGATGGGAATCGAACCTAACTATCTCTACCGCGTGATGCCGCGGCTCCTCACCGACGGACAGGTGAAGCGCGAGGGCCAGGGCTGGTACCCAGTAGGTTAGGACCGAGCAGGTTAGGACCGAGCAGGTTAGGACCGAGCAGGTTAGGACCGCGTTAGGACCGGGGGAGCGCCGCCTCGCCGACTCGTGGCGGCGGGACCCCGCGAGGCGGCTCCCAGGCGTTCTCAGACGGACCCGGCCTCCCCAGACCCCGGACCGGCGGACTGTTGGATCAGATCAGGTTGAGTTCCTTGACCGCTTCGCGCTCTTCCTTGAGCTCATTGACAGTCACATCGAGGCGGGCCTTCGAGAACTCGTTGAACTCGAGGCCCTGCACCACTTCGTATGAACCGCCCGAGCAGGTGACCGGGAAGCCGAAGATCAGACCCTCGTCGATGCCGTAAGAGCCGTCGGACGGGACCCCCATCGAGACCCAGTCTCCCTCGGGTGTGCCCTGGACCCAGTCGCGGACGTGGTCGACCGCCGCATTCGCCGCCGACGCCGCACTCGACGCGCCGCGCGCCTCGATCACGGCGGCCCCCCGCTTCTGGACGGTCGGGAGGAAGTCGTGCTCGAGCCACTCCTGGTCATTCGCCGCCTCGGCGGCGTTCTGGCCCTTGACCTTCGCGTGGAAGATGTCGGGGTACTGGGTGGGAGAGTGGTTGCCCCACACCGACATGTTCGTCACCTCGCTCACCTGGGCGCTCACCTTGGCCGCGAGCTGGGCGATCGCGCGGTTGTGATCGAGCCTCATCATCGAGGTGAAGCGGTCGTCCGGGATGTCCGGGGCGTTGCTCCTGGCAATCAGGCAGTTGGTGTTCGCCGGGTTGCCCACCACGAGCACCTTGATGTCCGACGCGGCGTGATCGTTCAGCGCCCTGCCCTGAGGCTTGAAGATCCCGCCGTTCGCCTCCAGCAGGTCACTGCGCTCCATGCCCTTTGTCCGTGGCCGCGCGCCGACCAGCACCGCGACGCTGGCGCCGTCGAACGCCTTGTTCGGGTCATCCGTTATGTCAACCCCGGCCAGGAGCGGAAACGCGCAGTCGTCCAGCTCCATCGCAGTACCCTCGACCGCCTTCAGCGCGGCCGGGATCTCGAGCAGAGACAGGTGGACGGGCGTCTCGGGACCAAGCAGCTGGCCGCTGGCGATGCGAAACAGGATCGCGTAACCGATCTGGCCGGCGGCCCCGGTGACGGCTACTCGTATGGGCGAATCAGTCACTTCGGTTCCTCTCCTTGTCGGTTTCTTGCCGCCAACTTAGCGTGCGGGCCGCCTGCGCGACAGCGCAGGCGCGCGTCCGCGCCGGCGCTCCGCGATCAGCCGAGCTCGACGCCGTACACCTGACTGAGCTTGGCCTTCAGGTAGTCGACGAACGGGCCAACCGCGATCGGGCCACCAACCAAACGGTTGAGCAGCTCGGCGGTCGAGAACTTCGCGCCGTGACGATGGACGTGCTCGCGCAGCCACTCGCGCAGGCCGTGAAGGTCGCCGGAGCCGAGCTGAGCGTCGAGATCGGGCAGGTCCGCGTGCGCACGCTCGAACAGCTGCCCCGCGATCAGGTTGCCGAGCGCGTACGTCGGGAAGTAACCGATCAGTCCGGCCGCCCAGTGCACGTCCTGGAGCACACCGTGCGCATCGTCGGGGACGTCGAGCCCGAAGTACTCCTTGCAGCGAGCGTTCCAGGCTTCCGGAAGATCGCGAACCGCCAGCCGGCCTTCGACGAGCTCCTGCTCAAGCTCGAATCGCAACACGATGTGCAGGCCGTAAGTGACCTCGTCGGCCTCGACGCGGATCAGCGACGGCACAACGCGGTTGACCGCGCGGTACAGCGCCTCGCCGTCAAGTCCGGACACCGACCCCCCGAATAGCGCCGAGATCTGAGGCGCCAGTACCCCGCAGAACGGGCGGCCGCGACCGACCATGTTCTCCCACAGCCGGCTCTGGGACTCGTGCATTCCGAGCGACTCGGCGTGGCCGAGCGGCGAGCGCTGGAGGGACTGCGCCACGCCCTCCTCGTACAGCCCGTGACCGCACTCGTGCATCGCGCCGTAGATCGACGTCGGCAGAAAGTCCTCGTCCCAGCGCGTGGTGATCCGTACGTCGTGGTTGCCGAAGCCGGTCGCAAACGGGTGAACCGCGTCGTCGATTCGCCACGCGGAACGGTCGAAACCCATCTGCTCGAGCAGCCACCCGACCAGCTGTCGCTGCTCACCGACCGGGAAGTGACCACGGAGGACCGAGTCATCGACTCGGTCGGAGTGCTCCGCCACGATCGCGATGATCGGCCGCAGCTCTGACTTGAGCTCCTCGAACAGGCGCGTGATGTCGCTCGTGCGGCCACCCGGCTCATAGTCGTCGAGCAGCACGTCATAGGGACACTCGAAATCGTCGAAGCAGTCGACGTACTGGCGCACGAGCTCGACGTTTCGCTCCAGGTAGGGGACGAACCCAGCGAAGTCCGAACGCTCCCGCGCCACCACCCAGGCCTGGTGACCGACCGATGAGGCGCGCGCCAGGTCCGACGCGAGCCGGCTCGGAACCTGTCGCGCCTTCTCCCACCTGCGCCTCGTGACCCGAACGAGCGACGCCTCGTCCGATTCCGCGGGAGCGCCGTTCAGGTAGTCCGCGGCCGCCTCGATCAATCGCCCGGTCGCGTCGGAGACGAACATCTCGTGACCGATCCGCTGGACGGTGGCAACTGTCTCGGCGCGGGCCGGGGCGCCGCGCGGCGGCATCATCGTCTGCTGATCCCAATCGAGCAGTTGGGCGACGTTACGCAGGTCCTCGAGTCCCGCCATCCGCTCGCGTAGCTGTTCAAATGGATCTGGCATCACTGGTTGCACCCCCTGAATCCAATTCCGACCCCAGGCGCGTTATGCGCCTGTGCGACCATTGCAGCATGTGGCGGCGCCGATCGTCGATAAAGCTGGTGGACCTGTTCGGTTTTCGCATCGGTGTGGACCGCAGCTGGTTCCTGATCCTATTCCTGATGATCTTCCTATTGTCCGGGGAGTTCCGCCAGGCTCTGCACAGCTCCGACGGCGTCGCGTACCTGACCACGGTCGTCACGGTTCTGGTCCTGTTCGGATCGCTGATCGTCCATGAGCTCGGCCACGCGCTCGTCGCCCGCCGCGAGGGGATCATGGTCCGGCGGATCGACCTGTTCCTGTTCGGCGGCCTGACCGAGATGAGCCGCGACGCGGCCACGCCCGGCGAGGACTTCAAGATCGCCGCCGCGGGGCCGCTGGCGACGTTCGGGTTCGTGCTGCTCTGCCTGGGCGTCGATCTGGCGATCGTCGGCCCCCACCGCCTGGTCCACGCGGCCGAGCTCGACAGCTCGGTGAGGATCACGCCGGTCCTGCTGTCGCTGAGCTGGCTCCTGTTCTGGAATGTGCTGCTGTTGGTGTTCAACCTCGTGCCGGCGTTTCCGCTCGACGGCGGCCGCATGACCCGCGCCGTCGTCTGGCGGCTTACCGGGCAGAAGGAGCAAGGAACCCGGGTCGCCGCGAAGCTCGGGCAGGGCTTCGGGCTGCTCGTGGCCGCCCTGGGCGTGTGGCTGCTGCTCGCCTACCGAAGCTTCACCGGGCTGTGGCTGATCGCGATCGCGTTCCTGCTGTACCAGTCGGCGCGGGCGGCGCTGATGCAGACCGCGCTGAGCGCCCGCATCGAAGGGGTCCGGGTCGCCGACATCATGGATCGCCAGCCGGTGGCGATCCCGTCGCGGACGCCGGTGGGGCAGGCGCTCGACGAGTTCTTCCTCCGCTACGGATGGTCGTGGTTCCCGGTCATCGACGACGATGGCCGGTTCCTCGGGATCGCGCGACAGGAGCGCCTGGCGGCGGCTCAGGATCGCGGCGAGGACTGGCTGATGGTCGAAGCCGTCCTCGAGCCCGAGGAGAGCCCCGGCTGGCGCGTGAACGAGGATCGGCCGCTGACCGAGCTGCTCTCCTCGGAATCGCTGGGCCGGCTGGGAGCGTTGATGGCCGTCGACGGCGAAGGGGTCCTGCGCGGCGTGGTGACCGTCGAGCAGGTGCGCCGCGCGTTGCAGGCGGCGTTCGCGTCGCCGGGCCGGCTGGCCTGAGCTTCACGACCGCGCGGTCACCCGAACGCGTACACGCGTCCGTTGGCGGCGAGGTAGAAGCGCCCGATCGGTCGCCCGCTGCTCGAGCCGTCGCAGCCGCTCGATCTCGCCCCGTCGACCGCCACGACCACCTTGCCGCAGGCGTCGTAAGGGAGCCCCCGCAGCCGAGGATCCCTCCGCCTACGACGACGTAGCGCAATTTCTGACGCCTTCAGCCGGCGTGCACCAGCTGGGAGGCCTTCTCGTCAATCGTCTTGATCAGCGAGTCGTAGGAGTCGGAGAACGACTTCACGCCCTCGTCGACCAGCTCATGCAGCACGATCTTGTCGACATCGACGCCGGCCGCCTTGATCTCCTCCATCGCCCGGTGGGCCTCATCCACGTCCTTGTCGACCGTGCGCTCGGCCTTCGCGTGATCGCGCGCGGCGTCGATCGTCTGGTCGGGCATCGTGTTGACGGTGTCGGGGCCGATCAGCTCGTCCACGTAGAGGACATCCGAGTAGTCGGGGTTCTTGGTCGAGGTCGACGCCCACAGCGGACGCTGGACGCGCGCGCCCCGACTGGCCAGCTCCTCCCAGCGCCGACCGCTGAAGATCCGCTGGAAGGACTCGTAGGCGATCTTGGCGTTCGCCACTGCGGCCTTGCCGCGCAGGTCCTCGCGCCCCGCGCCCTCGAGCGCCGTGTCGATCTTCGTGTCCACGCGCGAGACGAAGAAGCTCGCCACCGACGCGCTCTTGTCGATCGACTCGCCCGCGTCAACCCGCCGCTCGAGCCCGAGCAGGAAGGCCTCGGCGATGTCCTCGTAGCGGGTGACGGCGAACAGCAGCGTGACGTTGACGTTGATCCCGAGCGCGGTGAGCTCCTCGAACGCCCGGACTCCCTCGGTGGTCCCCGGCACCTTGATCAGCACGTTCGGCCGATCGAGCACGGCCTTGTACCGCTGCGCCGCCTCGATTGTCGCGGTGGTGTCGTAGGCGAGCGAGGCCGGCACCTCGAACGAGACATACCCGTCCTGGCCCTTGGTGCGCTCGAACGTCGGCCGGAGCAGGTCGGCGGCGTCCCGGATGTCGTGGTAGGCCACGCGCTCGAAGATCTGCTGGGGATCACGGGTCTCGTCCAGCACCTCGCGGAACAGCTCGTCGTAGCGGTCGGAGTGCCCCATCGCCTTCTCAAAGATCGTGGGGTTGGACGTCACGCCGCTGATTCCGTCGTTCTCGATCAAGCCGCCGAGGATCCCGTCCTCGATCAGCTGCCGGCTGATGTTGTCGATCCAGACCGACTGGCCGAGCGCTTCGATCTCGCGCAGGTTGTTGCTCATCTCTTCTCTCCGTTCGTCGCTGTGATTCAAAGGTTAGTTACCCGAGGGCCTTGCCGGACAGCCTGTTAATAGTCGGGAGGGCGCAGGCCGGGACTTTCGGTTCGCTCGGGCGTTCTGATCCCACGGGACCGGGCGCACAGGGCGAGTTGGAGGTTTCGATGTTCGGCTGGGGGTGCAGACGCCGAGCGCGCTGCGCCAGAACGACGCCGTAGCCGGGTTTCTAACCGTCAAGTCGAGGCTGAGCTTACGGACGGGGCCGCGCTCGGCCGGCGCCGCCGCCACCGCGTCCCTCGCCCGGCATGTCCACCCATTTCGCCGGAGCTTAGACTGGCGCGTCCATGGACTGCGGCTGCCATCCATCGGCCCACATCGACCCCGGTGCGGACGTGGCAGACGGCGTCTCGATCGCCCCCGGTGCGGTGATCCACGCCGGCGCCCGGATCGGGCCGGGAGCGGACATCGGCGCCGGCGCGGTCGTCCACGCGGGGAGCGAGGTGGGCGAGGGCTGCGTGATCGAGGACGGCGCGGTGCTCGGAAAGCGGCCGCGGCTGCGAGCGGCGTCGAGGACAGCGGGCGCCTCGATCGGGTCGCTCGTGCTCGAGCCCGGTGTGACCGTGTGCTGCGGCGCGGTCGTCTACGCGGGCGCACACGTGGCCTGCGGCGCGATCATCGGCGACCAGGCCCAGGTACGCGAAAACGCGCGAGTGGGCGCCCATTCGGTGGTAGGCCGGGGCTCGTCCGTCGACTTCGCCACACGCGTGGGCGATCGCGTCCTGATCCAGACCGGCGTGTACGTCACCGCGGGGTCGATCGTCGAGGACGACGTGTTCCTCGGGCCAGGCGTGCTCACCACCAACGATCACACGATGGGGCGCCACCCACGCGGCGACCCGCTGCTCGGCCCCACGTTCCGGCGCGCCTGCCGAGTGGGCGGGGGCGCCGTGCTGGTTCCCGGCGTTGTGATCGGCGAGGAAGCGTTCGTAGCCGCCGGCGCGCTCGTTACCCGCGACGTGGGCGAGCGGGAAGTGGTCATGGGGGTGCCTGCGCGCGTCGTCCGGCGCGTCCCGGACGAGGATCTGCTCGGGCGGTGGAGATGAATGTCCCGCGCGTGGTCAGCCGATGACCGCGGCTAGCGCCGCCACGACGTCGCGCACCCTCTCCTCATCGAGCGTCGGGCCCATCGGCAGCGCCAGGTTGGTGCGCGCCAGCTCGTCCGTGACGGGCAGCGCGTCCGCCGCCGGCGGCGCGTAGGGCGCCATCGCCGCCTGCCGGTGAAGCGGCGTTCGGTAATAGGCCCGGGCCCCGACACCGTGGTCGCGCAGTCCCGGGATGAGTTCATCGGCCTGCGGGTGAGCGACCACGTACAGGTGCCAGGCGGCCTCGGCGCCGGCAGGCTGGATCGGCGCCGCCACGTACTGCTCGATGCCCGCTTCGGTGTATGCGCGAGCCGCGGCCCGGCGACCGTCGCACCATCCGTCGAGCTCGGGAAGCATGACGCGCAGGATCGCCGCCTGGATCTCGTCGAGGCGTGAGTTGTAGCCGACGTACTCGAACGTCTGCTTGTCCCGGGAGCCGTGGAAGCGCAGCGCTCGCGCCAGCTCCGCGATTCGGTCGTCGTCGGTGGTGATGGCGCCGCCGTCGCCGAAGCAAGGAAGGTTCTTGGAGGGATAGAACGAGAACGTGGCCACATCACCGAGCGCTCCGGCGCGGCGGCCATTCAGCCCGGCGCCGGCGGCCTGTGCTGCGTCCTCGAGCACGGGCAGGCCGAGCTCGCGGAGTGCCGGCGAGGGCGCGGGCAGGCCGAACAGGTCGACCGACACGATCGCCGCCGTCCGCGGCGTTAGCACGGCCCGCACCGTATCGGCCGTCAAGTTGCGCGTGTGCGGGTCGACATCGCAGAACACGGGGCGGGCGCCGGCGGTCACGATCGCCTCGGCCGACGCGTAGAACGTGAACGACGGCACCACCACCTCGTCGCCCGGACGCACCCCAAGCGCTCTCAGACCGATCGTGATCGCATCGGTGCCGTTGCCCACCCCGATCGCGTGGCGTACGCCAAGGTAGTCGGCGAGCTCTCGCTCGAACGCCTCGACCTCGGGCCCAAGGATGTACACGCCGCGCTCGAGCACGCCGGCGATCCGCTCGCGGATCTCGTCCTGCAGCGCGAGCATCGCAGTGGAGGTGTCGAACAAGCCGATCGGCATGGTCCAGGACCCTACTGGCGGGTGTCGATCTTCGCCTCCCGGGCGGGAACACCGGGCGCCCTCATGATCGTTTCGGATTGGTCACGCTAAGAGGTTGCCTGTCATCGCGCGCGCCGCGCCAGACGGAAGTGCTGATCCTGCGGACCGGGATCGGCCTGCGCCATGGCTTCAGCCGCGAGCAGGTGGCTAAGATTCTCGGCGTCAACAGCGGCCCAGATGAACAGGCGGCCGTAGGGGCCTGAACCATGCGTCCACTCACTCCACCTGCGCAAGCGCGCCGGGCAAGGTCCCCGGATCGGTCAGGACGGCCGTGCTCCTGGCGGCGCGAGGAATTCTCGCGCTCAGCCGCGCGCCCACCCTTCCGACACCTTCGACGCCGGCTCGGCAGCCGCCCGTGAGCGGGCACTCGCATGCAGCGTCTCGCGGGCGCCGGCCCGCACGGACGAAGACCTCCAGCCCGACCCCGGCGCCGCGCGTGCGCGGGGCGGGAATCGCCTCCCCCGCCCACGGCTCGCTGGGTTGGCTCTGGCTCCTGCTTCTGATCGGCGCCGGCCTGCTTGCCGTCTGGCTACTTAGAGCCCGGCACCTGACCCGGCTCGAGACGGCTCCGGCGTCCCCGCGAGCGCCTCGGAGGCGGCGTCCCCGCCCTCATCCTGCGCGGGCTCAGCTTCGCCGGCCTCGCGCGCGGTCGCTGTTGGCGGCCGTCGGCCTACTGAGCCCGCCGCGGGCCACACCCAAGCCGGCCACGGATACCGAGCCGGCCCCTGAGAACGACCTGAGTGGAGCGGATCTGATCCCCGACACGCTCGCCGGCGCCGCTGCCGCGGAAACGGTGGCCGCAGATGAACGCGACGACCCTCAGAATGCGTTTGATCTCGGCTCAATCCTCGCGGAACGTAACGATCTTGAGGAGGCCGAGTCCGCCTTCCGCCGCGCCGACGAGCTCGGCCATCCCGCGGGCGCGTCGCACCTCGGGATGCTGCTGGAGCAACGCGGCGACACCTCCGGCGCGGAAGCGGCCTACCGGCGGGCTGACAAGCGGGGCGATGCCCTCGGCGCGTTCAACCTCGCCACGATGCTCGCGCAACGAAACGACATGGCGGGGGCGGAACCTACGTTCGGCCGCGCGGATCAGTGGGGGCACCCATCGGCCGCCACGAACCTCGGCGTGATCCTGGAGGATCGCGGCGATTGGGCCGGCGCCGAGGAGGCGTACCGCCGCGCGGATCGCCGGGGCGACGCCGCCGGTGCCTTCAACCTCGGCGGGCTGCTCCTGTCGAAGAACGACCTCGCCGGCGCGGAAGCCGCTTACGCACGGGCCGACGCACGCGGCGACGCCGATGCAGCGTTCAACCTCGGTGGCCTGCTCGCGGAGCGCAACGATTTCGCCGGTGCAGAAGCGGCCTACGCACGCGCGGACGACCGCGGTCATTCCTCGGGCGCCTCGAACCTCGGTGTGCTGCTGGAGCACCGTGGGGACCTCGCCGGCGCCGCGGCCGCCTACCGCCGCGCGGACGAGCGAGGGGACGCAGCCGGGGCCGCCAGGCTCGGCGGGCTCCTCGCTGACCGAGGTGATCCCGCGGGCGCGGAGGCCCCGTACGAGCGGGCCGACGAACGGGGCGACGCCAGCGGCGCCGCCAACCTCGGCAAGCAGCTCAAGCAGCGCGGCGATCTGGCTGGCGGCGAGAACCCCTCCCACCGCCTCCAGCAGGACCATCACGATGTCGAGCCGGACCATCACGACGTCGAGGACGCCGCCGCGGCCGGAGCCAACGGAGCATTCAACAAGCCCACCCCCGCGGCCTCCCCTACGCCGGACACAAATCCGGTTAGGGACATTCCGCGCGTCCCACCGGCGGCCCACAACGAACCCGTCCCGCCGGCGTCCTACCTCTCACCTCCCGCCGACGAGACCGCCGCCGGTCCGAGGGCGCCACTGGTGGAGGCGGTGGGCGAAGGCTATGCCGCCGCTGGAATCGATGACTTCGAACTTGGCGGAGCGCTCGCCGAAAAGGGTGACATAGCCGGAGCTGAGGCCGCTTACCGCCGCGCGGACGAGGTAGGCCACCCGTCCGCCGCGTCCAATCTCGGGGTGCTGCTCGAGGAGCGTGGTGAAGTCGTGGGCGCAGAAGCGGCGTACCGCCGCGCGGATGAGCGGGGCGATGCCGCCGGTGCCTTCAACCTCGCTTCGATGCTCGCGGAACGCAACGACCTCGTCAGCGCTGAGGCGGCCTACCGCCGTTCGGACCAGCGCGGAGACGCCTCCGCGGCATTCAATCTCGGCGTGCTGATGGAGAGTCGAAACGATCTGTTCTGCGCGGAGGCCGCGTTCCGACGCGCCGACGAACGTGGCCATCCGTCGGCCCCCTCGACCCTCGGGATGCTGCTCGAGCGGCGCGACGACATCGTCCACGCAGAAGCTGCGTATCGTCGCGCAGACGAGCGCAGCGATGCGACCGGAGCGTACAGGCTTGGCGCACTCCTCCAGAATCGGAATGATCTCTCTGGCGCGGAAGCGGCGTACCGACGGGCGCACGAGCTGGACCAGGGCTACGTGGGAGACCTCGCACGCGCGGCGCTCAACCTTCTCCGCACCAGTCGCTGAACCTGTCGGGCTCGAGGCGATCGCGGCTACGGGTCGCGAGCCCGGCCCTGGACCGCCGGCGCTATGGGACGCCGGTCAGCCTCAAGAGGCGTACATCTCCCCCCGGTGCCGCCCCGGTGACGCCGGGAGCGCAGTCACCGCGGCACCAGTGGGCTCGTGGGGTCGACGGGGTCGAGGCACTAACTTAGAGGTTGGCGGCACGGGCAACATGCCGAACCGTGCGCAGCAACAGCTTCAGATCGAGCCACATCGACCAGTTCGCCACGTACAGGTAGTCGATCGCGACCATCTCCTGCATGGGAACTCGCGCGCCCAGCACCTGCCACGGACCGGTCATTCCCGGCGTGAGGTGCAGGCGACTTCGGTCCAGACCGAGAACCTGGGCGTCTTCGTCGACGACGAGCGGCCTGGGCCCCACCAGGCTCATCTCGCCGCGCAGTACATTGAGCAACTGGGGCAGCTCGTCGAGCGAGGTCTGCCGCAGAAATCGCCCAACGCGGGTCACGCGTGGGTCATTGGTGATCTTGAACAGTCCGTCACCCGCCTCGTTGATCGATCGCAGCTCGTCTTTTCGTGCGTCGGCTTCAGTGACCATCGAGCGAAACTTGAGGATCCGGAAATGTTCCCCGTCACGTCCCACGCGGACCTGGCCGAAGAAAATCGAGCCCCTGGAGTCGATCAATATGGCAAGCGATATGGCCAAGAAGAGGGGGCTCACGACCAGAAGGACGATCGATCCGACGGCGAGATCGAAGCTCCGCTTGAGCAATCGCGAGGACCGCGAGAGACCGAACCGGCGAATACCTAGCAGCGTCATCCCGTCGACGTCATCGAACTCGACCGCCGAGCCGACGACCTCGAACATCTGCGGTAGCACGCTGACTCTCACCCCGACCGCCTTGGCGACCCGAATCAGATCGACCACATGCCGGGTATCGGTGGTGGTCGGCGCGATGATGATCCGGTGCACATTGAGCTCGTCTATCACGCGACGCATGATCCTGGGGATACCGACCCAATCCCGAGCCGTGACATCGTCGCTGGCGAGCGGCAGCGATGCAATCACCTCGGCGCGCGCCTGACTCGCGCGCAGCTTGTCGCGAATCCGTGTCGCTTGGGCCACATCGCCGATCACAAGACAGCGCTCCAGTGGCGAAGTCCGTCCCGCGATGGCGCGCGCCAGCACCCGCCCGCACACGATCGTGCAGAACGACGCGATCCACACCGCGGCGATTCGCGTCGCGCTGAGACTCCCCGCCAGGACGATCGACTGGAGGATCGCGAGGCTCAGAGCGAACAGCCCGGTGAGCTGCGCCAGCAACGGGACCTCGTCGAGCGTCGAGTGCACCAGCCGCAGGTCGTCCCGGTCGTACAGCCCCGAAGCCTTGAAGAGGAACAGGAGCAGCGCCACGCCGGTCACAGCCATGGCCGCGACGCGCCGTTGGCCGAACACGTTCAGCAGCACCAGGAGCGCAACGCCCGCCGCTGCGACGTCCCCGAGCGCGAGCAGCCGGCGATGCAGCGCCTCGCGCCACACGACTGTGGCGACGCCCTCAGGCGGCACGAGGCCATCGAACGCGATCGACGCGGCAGCCTCAGGTGCGACCGTGAGCCTCGGCCGAAACGTGCCGATTTCGCTGACCGCCTCCTCCTCGCGGAGCGGCGCACCGGTGCCAAGTTGCGGGGTCATTACGTCGACCACAGAACGACGCTCGGTTTCTCAGGCTTCTGGCTCCCCCAAATCTCCTACTTTTTCGCCCAGGGCGCAGGTCAGGCAGAACTTGCTGACGTAGTCGACCACGCCGCCCAGCTGCCAGATGCCGCTGGCGCGGGTCTCAAGCTCGGAGAAGTCCGTCTGCCAGACCCGGTTGCGACGGCTCGGTGGGTCGTGAAACACCGCACGCCGGGCCTTGGCCAGCTCACGGCGCTCGCCCTGATAGCGGGCCGGGTGCACCAGCCCACGCTCGAACATGATCCGGTAAACCGTGCTCATCGACACCTCGTAGCCGCGCGCGACCGTCAGCGCCCAGATCTTGCGATGCCTCCACGCCGGGTAGCGCAACGCCAGCCAGTGCACCACCGCCTCAAGCTCGCGGCGCGTGGGCGCCGGCCACGGACCCTTCGCCGACTGCCCCGCGCTCAGCGCTCGTGCCCATCGCCAGCGTGGCGACGGCCAGGGGGATTCCCAGGCGAGTGCCCATCCTGAAGGTCATCGTCCGCCGCGCGGCATAGACGAAGAAGAAAGACTCGACCAGGGAACTCGCGATGTACGCGATGCCGACCGCGGTGATCCCGAGAACGGGGAGCAGCGGGAGGAGATACCAGCGTGCTCTCCGGGATCCCGGCCATGCGCGCAGGAACCGGACCGATCCGACAGCCCGGACGCAGCCGGCAGCGTCACCAGCTCCTCAGAACAGCATGCGAAACCCGCCGCGCGGCGAGGCGGCCGTCTCCCTTGAGGACCGATGAGCACATGGATCCAGGCGGCGCCGGCGGCGGCCAGCGGCACGACGAGCACGCCGGTTCCGATGGCCACCAGCGCGATCACGCGCTCGATGGTCTCGGCCACCTCCTCCTTGGCGGCGACGAGCCTCGCCATTCCCGGAAACGACACGCGCCAGAGCGCCTGGAACAGCGAGACCGGGATTTGAATGATCTTCCAAGCGACGTTCCAGAGCCCGAGCACCGCGACCCCCCCGAACGTGGCGACCGCGATGTTCACGCCTTGGTCACGCAGCATGTGCAGCAGCTGGACGGCCTGGTAGCGGAAGCCGAAAGAGAGGAGCCCTCGTATCTTGGTCCATGACGGCACCGGCCCGATCCGCCGCAGCTCGACATGCGCCTCGCCCAGCGCCGAGGTCACCTCAGCCAGCTCGCGCTCCAACTGCGACTCACGCGCCGTCGGCCGCTGCCGGCAGCCATCCTCGAGCGCCTGCACACCGCCCTGCACGAACTGGTCGCGCCACTTGGCAATCGACGTCTCCGAGCACCTGTTGCGACGCGCGGCCTCAGCCAGCGTGCACTCACCACGGAGCACCGAGAGAACGATCCGCTGCTTCTCCTGAGCCTTGAACATCGGGGGACGAGCCATGAGCTCCTCCTTCGGTCGGGGAAAGGACCCGATCCAAACAAACTCGTCTCCCAAGAAGGATGAAGCAGGACAGACAACGGGCGGGCGCGGGCATGTCTTTCAACCCGCCCGATGGGGCGGCTCGAGGTGCGCAAAAAGTCTGGGGGTGTGGGTGCGTTTGTTGGCTATGCAGGCATCGAACGCTGAGGTTTTGATCGCGCCGGATGGTGGGGCGCTGGGGGTTGACGGGGTGGTTTCGGGGTGCCGGTTCTGTGGGGCTGGGCTTCGGTATTCGTTTGTGGATTTGGGCATGTCGCCGTTGTGTGAGAGCTATGTGCCGGCGGATCGCGTGAACGCGATGGAGGCGTTCTATCCGCTTCACGCGAAGGTTTGTGAGCGCTGTCTTTTGGTGCAGCTGGAGGAGTTCGTGGCGGCTGATGCGATTTTCAGCGAGTACGCGTATTTCTCGTCGTATTCGGATTCGTGGGTTGCGCACGCTCGGGCGTATGTGGAGATGGCGGTGGGGCGGTTTGGGTTGGGTCCGGAGAGTTTGGTGGTGGAGCTGGCCAGCAACGATGGTTATCTGCTGCAGCATGTGGTGGGTCGGGAGATCCCGGCGTTAGGGATCGAGCCGGCCGCGAATGTGGCGCAGGTAGCGATCGAGAAGGGGATCGAGACGATCGTTGAGTTCTTCGGCCTGGATTTGGCTGCTCGGTTGGTGGCGGAGGGTCGTCGAGCGGATCTGGTGGCGGCCAACAACGTGATGGCGCATGTTCCGGATCTGAACGATTTTGTCGCCGGGATCGGGATGCTGTTGGCGCCTGAGGGGGTGGCCACGATCGAGGTGCCGCACCTGCTGCGCCTGGTGGAGAGCAATCAGTTCGACACGATCTATCACGAGCACTTCTCCTACTTCTCGATGTTGACCGCGCGCAAGGTGCTCCAGGCGCACGGGATGCAGCTGTTCGATGTGGAGGAGCTGCGCTCTCATGGCGGGTCGTTGCGGTTGTTCGCGCAGCCGGCCCAGACGGGCTCTCAGCCGCTCAGCCCGCGGGTGCAGGAGTTGGCCGAGCGCGAGCGCGCGCTGGGGTTCGACTCGCTGGAGGCGCACCGCTCGTTCTCCCGGCAGGTGCATGAGACCAAGTGGCGGCTGCTTGAGTTCTTGATCGCGAAGCGCCGGGAGGGTAAGCGGATCGCCGGGTATGGCGCGCCGGGGAAGGGCAACACGCTTCTGAACTTCTGCGGGATCCGCACCGATCTTCTGGAGTACACGGTCGATCGCAACCCGTACAAGCAGGGGATGTTCCTGCCCGGGACGCACATCCCGATCAAGCACCCCGAGGCGCTGGAGCAGGACCGCCCCGACTACATCCTGATCCTTCCCTGGAACCTCAAGGAAGAGATCATCAAACAGCTCGCCCACGCCCGCGAATGGGGAGCCCAATTCATCATCCCAATCCCGAACGTGCACGTGGTATGAAGGTCGTCATCTTCTGCGGCGGTCAGGGCCTCCGGATGCGGGAGGCATCCGAGGCGATGCCCAAGCCGATGGTGCCGATCGGGAACCGGCCGGTGCTCTGGCACGTGATGAAGTACTACGCCCACTACGGGTTCAACGACTTCGTTCTGTGCCTCGGCTACAAGGCGGAGGCCATCAAGCACTTCTTCCTGACCTACAACGAGGCAATGGCCAACGACTTCGTGCTCTCCGACGGCGGTGCGAAGGTCCATCTACTCAAGACCGACATCCACAACTGGAAGATCACCTTCGTCGACACCGGGCTCAACGCCTGCATCGGCGAGCGGCTGCGCGCCGTCCGTCACCTCCTGCGCGACGACGAGATGTTCCTCGCCAACTACGGCGACACGCTCACCGACGCCGACCTGCCGGCGATGATCGCTCGCACCAAGGCGACCGGCGCGACGGCCAGCTTCCTGGCCGTCCGACCGAACTACAGCTTCCACGTCGTGTCGATGGACGAGGGGGGAATGGTCAACCGCATCCACGACGTGACGAAGTCGGACGTGTGGATCAACGGCGGCTATTTCGTGCTGCGCTCGGAGCTGCTGGACGATCTGCGGCCCGGCGAAGAGCTCGTGGAGGAGCCGTTCCGCCGACTGCTCGCCCGCAAGCAGCTGCTCGCCCAGCGTCACGAGGGCTTCTGGGCCCCGATGGACACCCTCAAGGACAAGCAGTGGCTCGAGGGGCTGCACGAAAGCGGCGAGGCACCGTGGGAGCGGTGGGCCGCCGGGCACGAGGCTCCTGACCGCAGCCTCGCCGTAGCATCTGGCTGATGCTGCCCCTTCTGCCGCGCCGCGCTGGCGAGAAGCCCCTGATGCTGCTCGCCATCGGCGCCCATTCCGACGACATCGAGATCGGCTGCGGAGGGACGATCCTCAGGCTCATCGAGCAGGGGGCGGTGGACGACGTCTGCTGGGTGGTGCTGACCGGGGAGACCAAACGCGCCGACGAGGCCGCGCAAAGCGCCGAGGCGCTACTTGGCGACGTCCCAGGCAAGCGCGTGATCCTCAAGGACTTCCGCGACGGCTACTTCCCGTATGACGGCGCGAACATCAAGGGGTTCTTCGAGGAGCTCAAGCGCGAGCTCTCCCCGGACGTGGTGCTAACGCACCAGCGCCATGATCTCCATCAAGATCACCGTGTGACGTGTGAGCTGACCTGGAACACGTTCCGCGATCATCTGATCCTGGAGTACGAGATCCCGAAGTACGATGGCGACATCGGCGCACCGAACTTCTTCGTCCCGCTCGACGAATCGCTGTGCCGTAAGAAGGTCGACCATCTGATGACCCACTTCGCCTCGCAGGTGCCCAAGCGCTGGTTCAAGGAGGACTTGTTCTCGGGACTGCTGCGGCTGCGTGGCATGGAGTGCAACTCGCCGACTTCCTACGCCGAGGCGTTCTACTGTCGCAAAGCGATGCTGATGTGAATACGCCACGCGTGGCGCTCGTGACGGGCGCGAGCAGTGGCATCGGCGCAGCAGCGTGCCGGCGTTTGCGCGAGGAGGGCTGGCACGTGGTAGGCGTCGCACGCAGGCCGAGCCCGGACGCGAGTGAGTCGCTGTGCGTCGACATCACGCGCTCAGGCGATGTCCTCGAGGCGTTCCAGAACGTCCCGCAGCTGCGCTTGCTCGTCCACTCCGCCGCTACGATCGGGCCGGTGGCGCCTCTGCCTGCGAGTGATCCCGACGACTGGCGGCAGGCCGTGGAGGTGAACCTGCTCGGCACCTACAACGTCCTGCGCGCGGCCCTGGCGGGCCCGCTGGCCCCGGACGGTGCTCTGGCCATCCACCTGACCACCGGGGCCGCGTCGCTGGCCAAGCCCTACTGGAGCGCCTACAGCGCCTCGAAGGCGGGCGCCGAGCACCTCGTTCGCTCGGCGGCGGTTGAGGTTGAGGGCACCGCGGTTGGCATCTGCTCGCTCGATCCCGGGATCACCGAGACGCCGATGCAGGAGGAGCTGCGCGGTCGCGACTTCCCGGATCGGGACCGCTTCGTCCGCGTTTACGAGGAGCGCTCCGCGCGGACGCCGGAGGAGGTCGCGGCGGCCATCAGCGAACTGGCGCAGCGCGACCCGCGGGCGCTGAACGGTCAGACGTTTCGCGTCGGCGCGCTGTGATGGACCCGGACGCGATCGGGACCCAGGCCTACGAGCTCATGGAGCGGCTCTTCCCGTTCTGCCGCAGCCTGACCGGAAACGGCGTGCGGGCGACGTTCGACGTGCTGGAGGAGCACGTGCCCCTGGAGCGGACCGAGATCGCCAGCGGTACCCAGGTGTTCGACTGGACCGTGCCGGATGAGTGGAACATCCGCGATGCCTATGTCGCCACGTCCGGCGGAGAGCGCGTCATCGACTTCGGGCGCTCGAGCCTGCACGTCGTGTCCTACAGCGAGCCGGTGCGGGCGCGCATGTCGCTCGAGGAGCTGCGGCCACGGCTGCACACCCTCCCCGACCAACCCGACGTGGTGCCCTATCGGACGTCCTACTACAGCCGCACCTGGGGGTTCTGCCTGTCGCATCGGCAGCTCGAAGCACTCGAGCCCGGCGAGTACGACGTCGTCATCGACTCGACGCTCGAACCCGGTCACCTCACCTATGCCGAGCTGCGGCTCCAGGGCGAAACCGACGACGAGGTGCTGATCTCGACGTACGTGTGCCATCCGTCGCTGGCCAACGATAACCTCTCCGGGATTGCCGTCGCGACGATGCTCGCCCGGGAGCTCTCCCAGCGACAACTGCGGCAGTCCTACCGCGTCGTATTCGCGCCCGGGACGATCGGACCGCTGTCCTGGTTGCACCAGAACCGCGACACGCTGCACCGGGTCAAGCACGGCCTGACGGTCTCCTGCATCGGCGACGCCGGCGGCCTGACCTACAAGCGCAGCCGGCGTTACGACAGCGAGGTCGACCAGGCGGTAGCGCTCGTGTTGCGCGACTCCGGCGCCCCATATCGCATCGTTAGCTGGGAGCCCTGGGGCGGCGACGAGCGCCAATTCAACTCGCCGGGATTCGACCTTCCGGTGGGCTGCTTGATGCGCACGCCGCACGGCGAGTTCGCGGGCTATCACACCTCTGCCGACTCGCTCGGGCGGATCCGTCCGGAGTCGCTCGCCGAGGCGGTGCGCGTCGCGCTCGACGTCCTCGATGTTCTTGAGACGAATCGCACCTTCGTGAACCTCAGCCCGTATGGCGAGCCTCAGCTCGGTCGTCGCGGCCTGTACCGATCGAGTGGCGGAGCCGTGCAGTCGCCCGACGACGAGCGCGCCCTACTGTGGGTGCTCAACCTGAGCGACGGCGACGCATCGCTGCTCGACATAGCCACCCGGTCGGGGCTGGGCTACCCGGTCATCCGGCGAGCAGCGGAGCGCTTGGAGCAGGCGGAGCTTCTGGCCCTGGCCGAAAGTTCGGCTGGTAATCGGGCCACGCCTGATCTCGCTCCGAGATGACGCGCTGATCCGCCGGTGGCCACGCGATCCCGAAGGCGGTGTCGTCCCAGCGCACGCCGCTGGCCGCCTCCGGGACGTACTCGTGTGACATCTGGTAGGCGACCTCGGTGTCATTCACCAGCGTCTGGTAGCCCTGCGCGAACCCCTTCGGGACGTAGAGCAACCGCCCGTTCTCGGGGCTGAGCTCGACGCCGAGCCACTGCAGGTAGGTCGGCGAGTCGGGCCGCAGATCGACGATCGTGACGCGTGCAGCGCCGCGGGTGCATCGCACGAGCTTCACCTCGCCATGAGGTGGCTTCTGGAAGTGCAGCCCGCGCAGAGTTCCCTGCTGGGGACTGAAGATCGTGCTGGCCTGAACGAAGCGCGTCACCAGGCCGCGCTCGGCGAACTCGCGCTCGCAGAATGTACGCGCCAGGTAGCCGCGTTCGTCCCCGCGACGCTCCACATCGATGATGAAGGCGTCCTGGAGTGGCGCCGACGTAAGGATCACCGCTCGGCTCCGACGCCCACCAGCCAGCGCAGGTCGTCGTCGACCAGGCCCGCCTCCTGAAGCTCCTGCACGCGCTTGATGCGCAGGTATTGCGTGCCGGTGAACTCGTCGAACGTCAGTCCCTGGCGCACGTAGGCCTCGTAGAGCTCCTCGACGCCGAGGGGCACGGTCCACTGCGGCTTGAAGTCGGGCAGCACCCGCTGGATCTTCGAGCAGTCGACCTGGTAGGACCGCTTGTCGGGACCGCCGCCCTCGGCGAACGAGGCCCGCGCTCCCGGCACGACCTTCTCGATCATCTCGGCGATCTCGCGAATGCGGAAGTTCTCGCTGCTAGCGCCGACGTTGAACGCCTCGTTGTGCACGAGCTCGCGCGGGGCGTGGAGCACGGACAGGAAGGCGCGCGAGATGTCCTCGATGTGGACCAGGGGCCGCCAGGGCGTCCCGTCGCTCTGGATGAGGACGCTGCCGGTCGTCACGGCGAACCCGACGAGGTTGTTCACGACGATGTCGGCGCGCAGCCGCGGCGACACGCCATAGGCGGTGGCGTTGCGCAGGTAGGTCGGGGTGAAGCTGTCGTCGGCCAGCGGCGCGATGTCCCGCTCGGCGAAGACCTTCGACTGGCCGTACGGCGTGACGGGAGCGAAGGTGGCGTTCTCGTCGAGCAACTCGTCGTCGGCCCCCTTGCCGTACAGGCTGCACGAGGAGGAGAAGAGGAATCGCGAGACGCCCGCCTGCTTGGCCTTCTCCGCGAGCCGGACTGAAGCCAGATGGTTGATGTCGTAGGTCGCCTGCGGGTTCAGATCGCCGATCGGGTCGTTGCACACCGCGGCCAGGTGGAGCACGGCATCGAACCCGACCAGATCCTCCGCCTCGACGTCGCGCACGTCCTTGCGAATCGACTCGATCTCCGGCGGCGCGTCGCCGAACAGGCACGGCGCGAACAGGTCGAAGTCCAGCCCGACCACTTCGTGGCCGGCCTGCTCGAGCAGCGGGGTCATGACGGAGCCGATGTATCCGTTGTGGCCGGTGACGAGTACGCGCATGAGGGATCTCCAGGTGTTCAGGACGAGTTGTTTGGTGAGCCGACGCTCAAGGGATCAACGGTCGGGGGCCGCGACTTCTGCCGGCGGCGAGGTCCCGAGGACTACGTTGCAGTCAGCACGAGCACCCAGTCGGAGTCGCCGCCGCGGTTCTTGCCGGGAGGCGTGAACGTTCGCCTGCCCCTCGTGGCCAGCGGGGAGCCCGCGATCTCACGGTACGTTCCGCTCGTCGGGTCGTACCACTGCGCCCGCACCCGGCCGCCGGCCATCCTCCTCAGGTCGACGACGACAGGGTGGCCGGCCGATAGATAAGCGATCGCCAACCTGCCGTCGGGGGTGCGAGCGGCGGCGACGTAGTCGTTGCTGTTGACGTCGCCGCTGGCCGAGTACGTGCCGTAGCCGGCCACCACGAGCCGGTGCCCAGTGTCCGGAACCAGGTCGTACCACGCGCGGTGGGAGAACAGGTTCGTGACGAACGTCATCTGGCGCGAGCCGACGGTGTCCAGGTGGCTGGGCCATCCGGGCAGGAACTGCCAGGTGTACTTGTTTCCGTAGAACTGACCGGTCGCTCCGCTCAGCATCGTCCAGTACTCCTGGTGGCGCAGGGTCGACGGGCCGGTGTACTCGTGCTCGCCCTCGTAGCTGGCCTCGACCATGAACACGGGCACATGGTCGTCGTCACGGTACGCCTTCAGGACCTCCGCATATGTCGGTGAGTAGGTGTAGGCGGCGTTGAGTCCGATGACCCCCCGCCACCTCGAGTCGTCGGAGGACGTACTGACCAGGTAGTCGAGTTCGACGGTTTGCAGCTCGTGGGGGTCGACCGACTTGATGCCCCTTGCGACCGCGAGCGCCAGAGCGTCGTCCGAGGGATCGCGCCACGTCTGGAAGTCGTTGCCGTTGAGCCACACGATGTTCGGGTATCCCCGGTAGCGCAGCCCCAGGTAGCGGCCGTAGGCATAGGCCTTGGCCGTGCCGTTGGCGCGAAGGACCTTGAGCCAGCCGCCGGTCTCGATCGGGTCTAGGAACACCACCAGGTTGTGCTTGGCGGCGAGGCGGATCACTTCGTCTGCCCGTGCGAAGTAGGCGGGGTTCGGGGTCGATAAATCCCCCGGTTTTGTGAAAGGGGCGATACCGTCGTACGTCGCGCCATCGGCGCGGCCCCCCGTGTAGTCGTCGCAGAGAAGATTGATCCACATCGAGTTGAACCCGGCGGCCTGGCGATCGGCGAAGAAGCGGTCAGCCTGCTTCGGAGTCAGGTCCGCGATGAGCGCCTGCGGTGAGTCGCCGACGATCAGGAATGGGCGACCGTCGCGGTCGACCAGGTAGCGCCCCGTCGGACCGATCTTCAGCGGGTAGACGGGGGGGTGCGTGGGCAACACTCTCGCGGGTGCGGCCAGCCGAACGCTGACCGCGGCTGCGGTTGCGCTCCGGGCCCAACGCACGTAGGCCGCCAAGCCGACGAGTGCCGCGGCGCCGGCGAGGACGAGCACACCCACGATCCAGCGACGGGTGAACCAGGTTCGCGGGGCCATACCTAGCTTCCGATCGCGAAGGGTGACGAGGTGCCCAGCACGCGGCCCCGGCGGTCGAGCGCCTGAACTCGGAACGCGTGGTCGGTTAGCGGGACGGCGATCGCGGTCTCGAAGCCCGTCTTCGACGCCGTGGTCACGGGCAGCAGGTCGCCGCTGGTCGATCCGGCCAGCACCCGCCAGGCCACCACCTGCGTCGCGCCGTTCCAGCTCGCGTAGACGGTTGTCGTCCCGTGCGAGACCTGCGCAGCGCCACTCGGGGGGTAGAGCGGAAGGCCGACCCACCGCTCCAAAAGCGCGCGGTACGTGACGTCCGGAGTCGGTAGGACGGCGTCGAGGAGCATCCGACCTGAGGCGGTGTACTCCGAGAAACGCCCCTGCGAGCCCCAGCCGACGAGTTCGTTGCCGCCCTGGAGCGGTTGGATGTTCCCCATGAACTCGGTGTGGAAATTCGTGCCGTGGGTGTATTGGCCGGCCATGGTCGCGGTGTGCGTGGCCCGGTCGAACCGGAGCACAACGCCGCGCGAGGGTCCGGACGCGACAAGCTTACCTGCCGCCGTCGTCTGGCAGCAGGCATCGTCGAACACCGTAACGTACGGCGTGCCTGGGTATACCGTCACGTTGTGCTGCCACTGAAACGCGGCGCCGGATGCGAATCGGAAGCTCGAGTGCTTCCCGCCGAGCGTCCACTCGATCCGGCCGGTGGCGATATTCACCTTATACGCCGCCCACGTGTTCCGCATCGAGGCCACGAAGCTGCCGTCGCCGAGCAGGTCGATCGAGTTGAGGTGGTAGGCGTCCCAGGAGCCGTTCGTCGGCACCGTAGCCCACGAGTCGGCCAGCGGTATGTGCGCCAGTGCGTCCCAGCTCCTAAGGAGCTGTCCGGTCTTCAGGTTGTACTCCTGGACGGCCGAGTCCGACACCACGCCCTTGCGGGGGCCGCCGTAGCGCGAGAGGTTCACGGAAACATCCTTGCCCGCCGTCACCCACGCGTCGTCCCCGCGGATCACGAACTCATGGAGCGCGAGCACCCAGCCATCGGCGCCATGCAGCCGCGCCACCGGTCTGTAGTGCTGATTGACGACAACGTACTCACCGCTCGTGGTGGTCCCGTCGCCGTTGATCACGCCCTGCCACCACGCGAGTACCGGCCGCCTTTCATACGTCTGCAAAGTTAGGTTCGCGGCGATGACGCTCTCGGGGACTGGTTGAAACCATACAGGCGACAGTTGCTGGTCGAGGATCAGCGGCCCACTCTGCCCGACCATTGTCCCTTGCTGGGTGGGATCATAGAAGTTGGTAGTGAAGATATAGCCCTTCGCCAACGGTCCGGGCTGTGTCACCTCCCGCCGGACGATCGGCGGATGAAGTGCGGGTGCTGAGACGAACGTGTATGCACCCCGTGACGTGTACGCCCCAATCGCGGTGTTCGAGAGGCCCGCCGCGAAGTCGGCCCCCACGAAGGACACCACCACTGTGACCGCGATCGGTACCCACCGCTTGCTGCGTCGCCTTTCACCCCCATGCTTTCGCAGCAGCGCAAGCCCCGTCGCCGCCGTCGCGGCGGCCAGGAGCGCAGCGACATAGTAGCCCAGCCGCAAGGCATCTGTGAAGGCGTGCACGTGTAGAACGTCCCGTCCGTATCCGATCACATGGCTCGTCAGGGCGGTGGCGAGCGTGATCAGGGCTGCGATTCCGAGTAGACGGAGGTGGCGGGAGGTGTTGTTCACCACGGACATACCGTCGCCCCCCGGCGCACGCACGTGGCAAGGAGCTCGGCGCAGCGCGCGCACCGGATCACGGAATGGCTGCTATCCCGGCGGATATGAGTGGCCCAGGCCTGAGGCGTGAAGTCAACGGACATCGAGGTGTCCGGTGCGTTGCACACACGCCCGCCCTGCTTACTGACCAGATGGGCCACAACAATCGGTTCTGCCATCGTCAATAAACGGACGGTGGTCGGTTGCTCTTGCGAGGCGATGGGCGAGTCAGGCCCTGGCGGACGCGGCACCGCCGAGGGCGACCCTCAGCGGTTCAAGGTGCCGTTCATACCGACGCCAGCGGGCAACGGAATCCGTGTAGATCGGCTGTCGCACTTGGGCGAAGCTTGCTGTCTGTACTTGGCGCGTTGCCTCGTGGAACCTCAGGCATGCGTCGTCCCAGGGCAGCCCGGCGTGCGCGACGATTCGGCGAGCCTCGCCCTCCAGGTCCGCGACCAGGCTTTCGTAGCTCACGTCGAGCAGGGCCCCGGGCACGAGCACCGAGCGCCAATGCACCATCAGCTCGGAGTAGGCTCGGTAGTACTCCCCGAGTTCCTCGAGATCGTGTGCGAAGTCGACGGCGCCGAAGTTCAGGCTGTAGCACGAGAGGCAGGTATCGAGCGGGTCGCGCACGCAGTGGATCAGCTTCGCGTTGGGGACGATCAACTGCGCGAGCCCGAGGTAGAGAAAGTTCAGCGGCTGCTTGTCGCAGATCCGCTCGGCGGCGGGCTCGAGCCGACGGAGGCGAGCGACGTAGGCGTGGCCGAGATGCCCTAGATCGTTTGCCGTGAGGTTGCCCACCCCCTCCGGGAATGCCTGACCATGCTCGTCGAGCACCGGCACGACCGTGCTCAGTTGCCTGAGGTGTGGGAGTTCGCCGCCGCCGAAGACCGCGGGATGGCTCGCCAGGATTTGTTCCACCAGCGTCGTCCCGGAGCGGGGCATCCCCGTGATGAGAATCGGTGCCTCCGAGCGGCACCCGGCACCGGCGAAGCGGTCGAGCAGATCGCGGTCGAACACCGTGGCGATGCGCCCCAGCTCGGCGACGCGCTCGTCCCTGGGGTAATCGACTGTGCGGCGCTTGAGCGTGTTCGCCCGCTCCAGCGCTGAGAAGGCGCGGTCATGCTCGCCCGCGTCATCGAGCGCTTTGGCCAGCGCGAAGAGAAGGATGGCGCGTGCGTCGTCATCCAACTCGTCGGGGTCGGCGTCCTGGAGGGCTGCCAGGTCCGGATCGCCCGGCGCAAACCGCTTGAGGCGGGCGAGGTGGGCCAGCGCACCCGGATACCCCGGGCGTAGCTCGATGGCCCGCCGGTCGGCCTCGAGTGCCTCGCCGAGGCGACCTGCTTCGGCCAGCGAGATCGCCAGAGCCAGGAAGGCCTTTGGGCTGCGCGGATCGAGTTGGGTGGCCCGGTGCAACACCTCGACGGCTTCGGATCCCCTGCCGTCGAGCCGAAGCACCCTGCCCAGCAGTCGGTGGGCCTCCGCGTCGTCAGGATTCAACTCGAGCGCACGGCGACAAGACACCTCGGCATCGCGCCACTTGCCGGCGTTCCCTTGCTCGCGCGCGAGGCGGAGCAGACTAGACGCGACGAGCTCCGGCGCGTCGTCACCGCGAGCATGCACCGTCCGCTGAGTCGCCCCCATCACGACCGCCACCCCCGGGAGGCCAGTTGTCCTTCACCTCGACGAGGGGGGTCGGTACCTGGGCAGCACCGAGCCCTCGCCCCTGCCTTCGTCTCGCCTAGGAGAACGTAAGTGAAGAAAACGGCGTGTTGGTGGGAAACGCGTGGTCGAGGTGATTCATAGTTCCGGCTGCCGCGGTGAGCTCGGTGAGCTCGCCGTAGTCGACAACGGTCGGCTTCTCGTACTCCATAGCCCCTGTCTGCTTCTGATCCATCATCTGCCTCCTGATGTAGGTTGACAACGAAAAGGCTAGCCACCCGGTCGGCATCGTCAAGGTGGAAAAAGGTCGACTCGGACCTCGGATGCGACGCGATCATGCGACCGCCGATCCAATGCCCGCCGCGCTCGCTCGCCGCGCGAGGACCCGCACGCGAGGCGGTTCCAGATCGCTCGAGTGAAGCAGATCGTCCACGAACGTCGGATCCTCCTGAGAGCGAAGCCAGCACTCCGCGGCGGCGAGTCGCCAGGCACTGATCCCGAACATGCTGGCGATCTCTCCGGAAGCCGCCGAGTCGAGCAACCCGCTGAGCGCCGCAGGTCTCACGAACCGGCGGATCTCGGCGTCCGGCCGCTCCAGCAGGCGGCGGACGAGCGGGAGGTCGCAGGCGAACAGCGAGCGCTTCACGAGCGGCAGGAAAGTCGACTTGCCGGCGCGTCGCCGTACGGCGTCGGGCAGCCACCCCCTCATGCTCTCGCGCACCAGGGCGCGGCTGAAGTGAGCGTCATATGCGTACTCGGGCGGCAAGCTCAGCACGAACTGCACGAGGTCGAGGTCGAGAAACGGGTGGGCCCGCCTTATGCCGGATAGCCCGCCGATCTGCCGCAGACAGTCGTACACCCACAGCGTCTCGCGCCCGTCGGTGAGGGTGCCCGCGAGGTTGGCCCACCAGAGGGGTGCCGACGTGCGCTTCCAGGCCCATGGGTCGAAGGTCCGAGCGAACGCCTCACGGCTCGGCCCGGCGAACCATTCCGGGACCACGGCGGCCGCAGCTCTTCTGCGCCGCGCCGCCCGCTGCGGCCAATACGGCACCGCCCCCCGCACCGCGAGCACTCGAAACGCGCGCCTCACCTGCCAGTGTGGCGGATCGGCTCCGAACCCCGGCACTTGCGCGCAAACCCGCCAGGCCGCCCGGAGCCGGCCGTGCCGGAAGTGGTGCGCCGGGAGCAACGGATCCGCGCCGAACAGCTCATCCCCGCCCTCGCCATCGAGCAACAGCGTGATCCCGTCGTGGGCGGCGCGACGCTGGAGCTCGGCGGTGAACGACGTGTTCGGGCTGGGGCTGGGGACGCCCCAGGTGCGGAGATGCTGGAGTCCGCCCAGGAGCATGCTGCCGCCCTCCACTTGCATCTCGACCTTGGGCATGCGCAGGTAGCTGGCCACGCTGTCGATCGGCTCGGACTCATCGACCTCCGGGTGCCCCGGGAAGGTCAGCGAGTAGGCGGATAGCGCTTTCCCGTGGCCGGCCAGCAGGTGATGGGCGGTCGAAGCGACCGTGCTCGAGTCCAGGCCGCCGGACAGCAGCACCCCCACGCCCTCTTGCCCCTGCAACCGAGAAGCAACCGATCGGCGGATAGCGGCGCCCAGCTCGGCGGCCGCGTCCTCACGCGAGACCTTCATCGGAGCGCGGTAGCGAGGCTGCCAGTACCGTCGCTCGTGCCACCGCTCGCCGTCGACCACGAGCATGCTCCCCAGGGGAAGGCGGCGGATGCCCTCGTAGAGCGTCCTCCCGCGAGTTATCCCACCGCGGAGGAGCCACTCCATCAGTCCGGCGTCGTCAACGCCCGGTTGGCGAGGCATCAGCTCGGTCAGGAGCCGGAGGTCCGAGGCGAACATCAGGCGCTTTGCCGATGAGCTGAGGAATACGGTTCGGCCGCCGAGATGGTCCCGGGCGACGATGCCGTGCTCGCGCGAGTCATCCCAAACGACGAGGACGAACTCTCCACGAAAATGGGCGATGGCGTCGTCGCCCAGCTCGGAGACCGCGGCCGCGGCGACCGCGGCCGGCGGCGCATCGCGCGAGCAGCCGTGCCGGAGCGCCAGCGCTTCGCGGTTGGCCAGGCGGCCGAGGAACGCGCAGGTGAGGCTGTCACGACGGTGAACCGATCCACCGGAGTGAGCCGCGACGAGCTGCGGCGCAGGGGCAAGGTATGACGCTGCGGGGAGGAGCCGCCGGACTCGCGGCAGAAACGCGCGCAGCCCCGGATCGCCCCGCAGGTCGATGATCCCGGCCAGGCCGTCCGGCAACTCCCGTTCGAAGCTAGGCGAGCTCATCGTTCACGTGCGCTTCGATGTGCGCGACGAGCTCTTCCGCGCCCATCGACTTGGGGATGCGAAGGCGGAAAGCCGAGGTGCGCTCGGCGATGGCCGAGAAGATGTCGAGCTGGCGGACCCAGCGCTGGGGCGTAGACAGATATTGGCTGAAGATGTTGCGCACCAGCAGTGCGAAGTCGACGGCCGGCAGCTGCTCGAATCGGGGCCGGGGGCCCTCGAAGTCGCGCTCGGGCAGGTACACCGCCGCCAGCGGGGCCGGTGCGGTCGCGCGCGGGACCGACAGCCGCAGGCCGCCGTCGCTATCGGCACCGACCTGCTGGCCGAGGGCAAGGCGCTTCGCCGCCAGCCGCTGGGCCTCCTCGAGGCGAAGGTTCAGGAAGCCGAGCGCGGGGTTCACCAGCGGTTGGCCATCTCGGAGGCTGAGGACCGTGACATCGTCGGACAGCAGCCGCGCGCCGCGCAACATCAGGTTGGCCGCGATGGAGCTCTTGCCGACTCCCGAGCCGGCGAGGAAAGCCACTGCACGGCCGCCGATGGCGAGCGAGCTGCCGTGGAGCACCTCGTATCCGTTCACCAGGGCGACCAGCGGGAGTACCTGACCGACGAGATAACGCTGCCAGATCCAGGGCTCGGCATCTCCGGGAGCAGACCAAATGCGCGAGCCGTCGGCCGACAGGATGTGCACTCCTTGCCGCACGGCGAAGAGCCGGTAGCCGCGCTCCGGATGATGGTTGATACTCATCATCTGCTGGCCGTGTTCAAACCGCCAGTCGAGGAGCCGGCGCCCGTCCTCTATGCCCCAGCGCTCGGCGGCCTGTTCTTCCGAGACGACCGTCACGCGCACGCGCGGATAGCCGATCCCCACCGGCTCGTTGGATGGGAATCCGAGCGCCGGGAAGTCCCCTCTGAGGCTGAGGCCGAAGGCGGTCGCCCGCCAACGTGCCTGAGCGCCGGCCGGCGCGGAGGCGCGCTCACACGTCAACTCCGTCGCTTCGAGCATCGCGTCTCCCACTGAAAAGCAACGGAACCGATGGCGCTCCGCTTCCGGGCTCGCGAGCCGCGCCGCGCCGCGCGCGATGTTCCGGAAGAACGACGGCGCCCGACGCGTTCATGTAAAGGAAAGGAAGTCCACATGCTGGAGGAGTTCGTGAGCGTCATAAAGAGGAAGCCCAGCGTCGATGCGTTGCTTGACGCGAAGGTTCGAGCTCCGCAGGGCGTCGTCTACCGGGCGTTCGTCAAGGAGACCGTCGTCCTCAACCTCGACACTGGCCTCTACCACGGCGTCAACGCCACCGGCGGCCGGATGCTCGATGTGCTCACGACTACCTCGTCGATCCGCGACGCCGCGGCAGAGCTCGCGCAGGGATTCGATCGGCCTCAGGCCGAAATCGAGGATGACCTCTGCGAGTTCTGCGAAGCCCTGATCGGGCGCGGCTTGATCGTGGTCGTTCAGGACTGAGAGTTGTCATGACACCGATGGCGGGCCGGCGTCTGTCGCCCGCGCGGAAGGCACTGATCGCCGGCGAGGTCCTGATCGCATACGCTCGTGCGCGCCGCTACATGGCGCGGGGGGACCTCCCGGCGACGGTCGAAGCCTTCCGTACTCGTCGCTTGTCGGGTCCGGCGGCGGCTGTCCCTGACTCGGATGAAGCGTGGCGGGTGAGCCTTCGGCTGGCGATCGCCGCGAGCCGGACACTCCGCGTCCTGCCCTGTGACTCGCGCTGTCTCGCTCAGTCGCTCGTCGTCTACCAACTCCTGTCGGCCCGTGCGATTCCCTGCACGCTCGTCATCGGCGCGCGCACCGACCCTGAGTTCGCGGCGCACGCGTGGATCGAGCACGGCGGCCGGCCCGTATTGCCGGCTCGGGGATTCGCCGAGTCGCGTCTCGTCGAGATCTAGCCGAGCTTCTCGAACACGACGTCGGGATAGAACGGCTCCTCGACCCGGCGATTGTCCGGACCGAAGAGCGGCGCCTGAGGGTGAAACGGGGGCTCGTCGGCGCTGAAGACGGGGCGAAAGCGCTCCGCCGTGGCGGTGTCGCAGAAGCGGAAGTTGGCGTGCCGGATCGCGAGCAGGCCCCCGTCCTTCAGACAGCGAGCCAGTCCGCCGACGGTCCGCTCGAACGCGTCGAACGTGATCAGGTGGTCACACCGGTGGGCGTCCGAGAACGACAGGTCGCGGTGGCGGAAGACCGCCATGCAGAAGACCGCGTCGTACGTCCCGGCCGGCTCCCGTGCCGCCGAACCCGCCACGGCGAACGACACCTGGCCGTCCCCCGCCGCACGCCTACGACCGCGGCAGATCGCGATGTGCAGCGGGTTGACGTCGAGCCCGCGAATCGCCGCACGCGGGAAGTACCGACGCAACGAGAACACCTCCTCTCCGGTCGAGCACCCGAACGAGAGGATGCGCACCTCGGCGGAGTCCCCCAACCGCTGCTGGACGAACTTGAAGATCCGTGGATACCGGTCGGGAGCGGTCTCGGAGGACGGCTGAAAGAGATTGTCGCTCCGGGCGAGGCGTAGGAACCAGTGCGACTTCGACGCCGGGTTGCGGAGCAAGGCATAGCCCGCTGCGGCTGGGCCGCGGTTCGCCAGTCGCCTGATCGGACCCACTAGAACTCCATGATCGTCCCGCGGCGGCAGCTGATGTCAACGGCAAGCCACACTATCGCCGCCGAGAGCGGCATGAGCACCGCGGTGAAGCCGCCAAGCTTGAGTAGCTCCACCCACACGGGCTGCAGCGGGCGGGTTCCGATCAACAGGTGCCGCAGGAGGTCTATGGCCGGGGTGAGGGGTTGCACTTGCGGGATCCAGTGCGTGAACTGGGGCAGCACCTTGATCGGGAAATACACGCCGGCGAGCATCCCAAGACCCGCCACGATCCAGGTGCTGCCGAGCGAGGACTTGGAGACCAAGAGTCCCGCGACGAACAGCAGCCCGATCGAGGCGAACGCGAGCGCGCCGAGCGCGCCGACGAGGAGCGCCGGCGGGATCCCCCCCATTTGGACCGGGACGCTGAAGATCGCCGACGCCAGCATCAGCATGCCGCCGGCGAACACGGTCGCGTAGACGATCGGGAACACGGCCAGCGAGATCATGCCCATCACCGGACCCAGTGGTGAGATGAGGATCCGCTCGAAGTTGCCCGACATGAGCTCCATCCGAACGATCTCCGCGATGTTGACCGCCGACGTCAAGACGCTCATGCCGACGATGCCGACGACGACGAACGCGTAGTAGCGGCCATGTGCGCCGACGGCGTCAGGGCGCACCAGTTTCGAGACGTAATAGAACATGGTGAGGGCAAAGAGCATGCTCGCCACTTGGGTGAACAGGCGCGTCCTGTAGGTCAGGAAGATGAACAGGTCGCGCCTGAAGGTCGCGGCGAGCGCGCTCACGGACTCGGATACCCGTGCCCGGATCATGCGCGTCTCAGGCACCCGTCTTCGATCGTCAGACGCTGATCAAACCTGACCGGCTGATCTTCGCCGGTCGGCGAGCACCAGAGGACCACTCCGCCGCGGGTCGCGGCGGCGGAGACGGCGGCCGTCAGGAGTTCGAGCCCGTCGCAGTCAAGGCTGCTCCGAGGCTCGTCGAGCAAGAGCACGTTCGGGCGGTGCACGAAGGTGAGGGCCAGCCGCAGCCGCTGGCGCTGTCCCAGCGACAGCCTGTCCGCGCGTCGCGCGCGCAGGTCCGAGAGCCCGAACTCTTCGATCGCCTGCTCGACCGCGAGGCGGCACTCGCCCCGCGGCACGAACGCCGCCTTCGCCCAATACTCGAGGTGCTTCTCGACGGTCAGGCGTGGGTACAGCCCACGATCGCCGGCGGAGAGGAAGCCGATGAGGCGGTGGTAGTCGCGCCAGTTGGCTCGGCTCGTCATTCCGTCAATGGTCACGCGCCCGCTGTCCGGGGCCAGGACGCCCGTGGCGATACGGAGGAGCGTCGTCTTGCCGACGCCGTTGCGTCCGCTGATGTTCGTCACCGTTCCAGGCCGAAGTTCGAGATTCACGTCGCGCAGGACCGCCCGGCGTTTGGCCCCTCGCCCCCAGTAGCGCCAGACGCCCTCGAAGGTGACGACCGACCGCCGCGCCGCCTCGGCCAGACGCGCCCGCCGTCCGCGTTCGTCGTACGGCCACTGAATGACTGTCGCGGGTACCCCGTTCACCCTGAAACAACGACTCCGTAACGGCTGATTTTCCGAAAGCTCCAGGCGCGAGTCGCCTCTCGGCTGTTCCTCGCCGAGAGCACCGTGAAGAGCCACCTATCGGCTGCCTTCCGCAAGCTGGGCGTGCGATCACGCAGCGAAGCGGCGTCGGTGATCCTTGATCCACATGGATCGCTGGGTCCCGGGATCCTCGCGATTACTCCCACCGGCTGACGGAGCATCGCGCTCGGCTCGCGACAGCCCCGGCGGGCGCGCGCCCGCGCCTCGGTTTCGGTTATAGCCGTCGGAGGCGTGCTCGACTGCGGGAGTTGGCTTGATACGGATGCGCGGGCTGACGCTGGGTGAGGCTACGGTCGTGGCTCGAAGTTGCCATGAACGCGTGGGCCATTGCGAGGCCGGAGCGGCGCAGCTTGTGCGACCACCGCTCATCATGCCGGCGGGTCGCCGTGAGCTTGAGAGCGCTTGCCAGGCCAACCAGGGCAAGGGATCCGGGGAGCACCGAGGCCGGCGCAGCAATCCGTGATAGGTGGTCCTCAAGCACAGTGCGATCCCGCGCATGCATCAGGTGGCGGGCCCACACGTTGAGCGATGCCGGCCAACCGGCGTCACCCAGGACGGCATCTGCGGCGCGTAGCGTCACATCCCATATGCCCTCCCAGCCCCATAGGCGCGCGAGATCATCGGCCCGCCTCCGTCCATCGGCTCCCAGCACGGCCATGACATCGACCAGGTCGGCGAGCCGTGACAGCGGCGCCTCAGACCAGCTGTGTGCGACCAGCAGGAGTGCGTGTTCGACAGGATCCGGCGCGAGCAGTCCCCCTACTCCCGTAGCGCTGGGCACCGCGTGATCAAGGATCTGGTCCACGGGCGCCGCCGTGAGCCACCGGGGACTGCTTGATCGGCAATGAACCTCTATGAAGAGAGGGACCCCCGGCCAGACCAGTGGGCACAGATGCAGTGGGTGGTGATAGGTGGCGGGATCGCCGCACTGGACGAAGCCCGCCTCGATCAAAGCGCGTTGCGCGGCCGAGGCGTCATCCGCGAGGAGATCGAGATCGCAGAAGAACCGATCCGATGGATGCCGATAGTGAGCGGCCACCTCGGCGCCCTTCATGAGCATCAGCCGGCCGCCGTACGCAGCGCACGCCCTCTCCAGCAAGGGAGGCGTCGCCATCGCGATCAGCGCGGCCTGGCGCTCCTCGGCTTCCAGCACCGCCGGCAGTTCCACCCCGCGCGAGCGCCATACGCGCGCGGCGACCAGATGCAACCTGTGCGTCCCCAACGACTGGACCGTCGGAGCTCTGTCGACGATCTCCTCCACCCGGTCCCAGACCGTCTCGAGGTCAGCCGGCCCCGGGCTATCCGTCATCAGCCGCAGCCCGTTGATCGACGCGCGGTCGCCTTCCATGGCAATACAACGAATTCACAGCTCGACTACTTGTTCGCGGCGAACGCCATCAATCTGGTCAACGGTCCGAGGTCGGACATCACGCGCATGGCGTCGGCCACACGCTCGACTTCGCGAGGGTCGAGATCCGGATGCATCGGCAACGAAAGCTCCTCCGCGGCCCAAACCTCGGCCCGAGCGACCGGCCCGTGCCTCGGCGCCGGGCCGCATTCGACGCGTCCAAATACGGCAGCTCCACACGCAGCAGCGCTGCCTGTCGCGCGTCGAGACGTTCTGTGGATCCCGGGTCCGCCCAGTTCCTGGTTGCCTCGCGTCCGAGGGTTGCGCGGGGTGCGCACCCGCTCGGCGGCCAATCATCATCGGTGCACACCGCGCCCGCGTCAGCGAGCGCGCCCAGGTTGTTGCCCGGCGAGAACGAGAACGCCCCCGCCGCCCCCAGCGAGCCGACCGGCCGGTCGCGAAAGCTGGCTCCGGGAGCATGGCTTGCGTCCTCCAGGACCAGCAGTCCGGCCCCCCGCGCAAACGCCTCGGTGGCGGGAATGTCGCACGCCTGACCGTAGAGGTGAACCGCGATCGTCGCCGCGGTGCGTGGACTGACCAGGGCCCGCGCGGCGTCAGGGTCGATCAGGCCACTTCCGTCCTCGACATCGCACAGGACCGGCGTTGCGCCGGCGTAGCGGACCGCCAGTGCCGACGCAACGAACCCGCGATCCAAGACGATCACCTCGTCGCCGGGGCCGATCCCGTTCGCCCTGAGGATCAGCGAAAGCGCGGCCGTGCCCGGGGAGACGCCGACGCAGTCCGCGACACTGCAGTATCGAGCGAACTCCTCTTCGAACCGCTCCACCGCCGCGTCGCGGAACCCGTCGACGCGCTCCTCGCCCTGAATGTCGCGCCGGATGCTTCGGACGTCGCAGCCGCGATCGCCTCCGGTGCGTGCGGCTACCTGCTCAAGGACTCGCCGATCGACGACGTGGTCGAGGCGGTGAGGGCGGCCGCGAGGGGCTCCGTGGCTCTCCCCGCGGGCGGCGCAGGCCCTCCTTGAGATCCCGCTCGCCCTCGCGACCGCTGCATCCCACCACGACCAAGCACCGCGCCTCCGAGCGCCCGGTAGTCGCGGGCACGGCGCCTCACGATTCGGTAGGATTCGGTAGGGTTTAGGTCGCTCACGCCGAGCGACCGCCCGTCCGGGGGCGATCGGCGGGGGAACCACTTGCGGATCGTGAGATCCGCAGGGGCGAATCGGTCCCGCTAAGGACCGTAGCGCTCACAAGGCGCGAGCCCGTCAGCTAACCCCGCAGGCGACCACCAACAGGAGCAGACAACCGATGGCGAATCGTCGCGCGCGCCCGCGCCGTCACTACCTACTACAGTTGAGTGCACAAGCTGGCGCTGCCGTTCACCCCTGCCTTGCCATGTGCATTGGTCGCTGGCCGCCTGCAACGCCGGTCGCCGATCGTCCGCAACGTGGCACCACCGGCACGTCTTGTGGCAGCTGTGGCCAATCACCGTTGCGGACCGCTCGATCCTCTAGTAAGGAGTTCCTCCTCCATGCGTAAGCTCGCCGCACTGCTGGGGCTCACCCTTGTCTTCTCGGCAGGTAGCGCCCCCGGCGCGCGTGCGTCGGCGTCCGATCCACAGTTCTCGTTCAGCACCAACGAGTCGGGGGCCACCTTCAGCTGTGCCCTTGACGGCGGCACGGCGTCCGCGTGTACCAGCCCCAACAGCTACAGCAACCTCTCGGCGGGGCAGCACACGGTCGCGATTACCAGCACCTTCACGGTGCCGCCGTCGACGCTGCTCGGGGACAGCAACATCGAAGGCACACCCGACAGCAACCCGTCGGATTCCGCGCAGGCGTGGTCGTTCACCGCCTCGATATCAGGAACCGCCGGCTCGATCTCCTTCTACGTGGACTCGGGGAACACGGCATCCTCGCTGACACTCGGGCTCTACTCCGACTCCCACGGCTCTCCCGGCACCCTGCTCGACAGCGCGTCTGTCTCTTCTCCAAAAGCCGGCGCTTGGAACACCGCCACCCTGACCGGTGGCGCCACAGTCACCGCGGGCACGAAGTACTGGCTGGCCGCGCTGGGAACCGGCGGCAGCACGTTCACGTTTCGCGATAACGCCGAGGGCACGGGCTGCACCACCGTCACCTCAAGTCAAACGAACCTCACCGCCTTGCCGTCGTCCTTCGGCGACGGCGGCACCTGGCGGGGTCACTGTCCCGCCTCCTTCTACATCAGCAGCGACACCGCCGGCTCAGGGTCGGGCGCGAATCCGGGGTTCTCGTTCAGCACGGACGAGGCCGGCGCAACGTTCAGTTGCGCGCTGGACGGCGGTACGGCGTCCGGTTGCACGAGCCCCGAGGGGTACAGCAACCTGTCCTCGGGGCGGCATACGGTCGCGATCACCAGCACGTTCACGGTGCCGATCGCCACGTCATCATCCATCCTGGTGGGCGACAGCAACATCGAAAGCACCTCCGACAGCAACCCAGCGTCCTCGGCGCAGGCGTGGTTGTTTACCGCGTCGGCATCCGGGACCGCGAGCTCGATTTCCTTCTACGTTGACTCGGGGAATGCTGCATCCGCGCTGCAGCTCGGGCTCTATTCGGACTCGAATGGTGCTCCCGGCACCTTGCTGGACAGCGCGAGCGTGTCTTCTCCGAAGTCCGGCGCGTGGAACACCGCGACGCTTAGCGGCGGCGCAACAGTCGTCTCTGGCAGGAAGTACTGGCTCGCCGTGCTCGGCACCGGCGGGCCGGTCGCGTTCCGCGATATTGCCGGCGGCACCGGCTGCACCACCGTCGTTTCGAGTCAGTCTAACCTGACGGCTCTGCCGCAGACCTTCAGCATGGGCGCCAGCTGGAACGCCGCCTGCCCAGCCTCCGTCTACGTCGCTGGCAACGGGACTCAGGACCTTCCGGCTCCGCCGTCGAACACAGCGGCGCCGGCGGTCAGCGGTCAGACGGTGGATGGTGACACGCTGTCTACAAGTAGCGGGTCCTGGACGAACAGTCCTACCTCGTACGGCTACCAGTGGGAGGACTGCGACCGCTCCGGCAGCAATTGCACGAGCATTAGCGGCGCCACGTCCCCCAGCTACACGCTGGCCGCCGGCGACGTCGGCGATACCATCCGCGCGGTCGTGACTGCTACCAATGCTGGCGGCTCGACGCCCGCCTCCTCAGACACGACCGCTGTCGTGCTGGGCAGCGGTGGCGGAGGTGGCGGAGGGGGTATGTATAGCCTTCCGGCGGATCGGATGTATGACTGGGATCCGGGGTTGAATGGGGTGGGGGGGATTCCTGATCGGACTAGTATTTATGAGACGATTTCGCCGTCGGGTGGGGATGACACGGCGACTATTCAGGCGGCGTTGGATAGTTGTCCGGCGGACGGGGTTGTGCAGCTTACGGCCGGTGTGTTTCATATCTCGGGTGGGGGTCTGACTCTGGATTCGTCGTATTGCACGTTGCGTGGGGCTGGTCCTGGTCCTGGGAATTTCGCGGCGGGTAGTCCGCCGGCGGCTGATACGACGGGCGGCACGTATCTGGTGGATACCTCGGGGCCGACTACGGTAGCGGCGATCGGTCCGGCGTCGGGCGGGTCGGGGACCGCGACGAACCTGACCGCGGATGCGGTCAAGGGGTCGCGCAGCGTCACGGTGGCCAGTACCTCGGGGTTGGCGGCTGGCGAGTTGGTGATCTTGGATGAGTTGACCGACTCGAGCATCTCGCACTGGAACTCCGAGGATCCTGAGAACAATTCGGGGTGGTTTGAGGAGCCCAACCGGCCGCTCGGTGAGACGATGCAGATCGCGTCGGTCAGCGGCAACACGGTGACCTTCACCACGGACTTCCCGATTACCTACAAGGTGGCGCAGACCGCCCACCTGTACCCGCTGACTGGGGTTGTGAAGTACTCGGGCATCGAGGATCTCTACGTGTATGGCGGCGGCGATAATGGGCTTCAGGTCTGGGACTGCGCCTACTGCTGGGTCAAGCACGTGGAGGGCACCTGGGACACGGGTGCGGAGGTCGAAGTCGGGCAGAGTTTCGGTACCGAGATTCGCGACTCGTACTTCCACGATTCGTCGGCTGGCCTGTACAGCGGCGGCAGCAGCTATGGCATCGCGCTGGATTGGTATGCGTCGGACACGCTGGTTGAGAACAACATCGTGATGAACTTCAACAAGGTGGATGCGATGCGCTCGGCAGGCGGCGGCAATGTGTTCGGCTACAACTACATGACCAACGGCGCGGATCTTGGCGGTCAGTGGACAGAGGACGAGCTTGAGGGTAACCACATGACGACCCCGCATTACGAGCTGTTCGAGGGTAACGAGTCT
>CAVUPS010000006.1:0-501512 GCA_963743475.1 uncultured Solirubrobacterales bacterium | reverse complement strand
CTCGGTCGCGCCTCGCGTGCGGTCCCTCGTTGTGCCATGCGACGAACCTAAGGTGCGACCGCGAGATCGGCATCGTCGCCAGGCCGGATTGCGGCTCCTACCATCCGACGATTTCGACTCCTACCTAGGTAGGAGGCGGGAACCGAGGGGGTGGAGTACGTTCACCACGTGAGCCGGATCGACCATCTCGCCCGCACGTACTGGTTCGACCTGCTGATCGCGGTGCTGGCGATCGCGGCGATGCTTGACGTGGTGCTCGGACGCGGCTCGTCCGGAGCTCCGACAACGACGCTGTGGTTCTGCCTTCCCGCGCTCGCGATCCTGGTGCTACCCGTGTTCGCGCGGCGATGGTTTCCGTTTGCCGGACCGGCGGCGTTCTGGCTTTTAGCCGCGGGAATCTCGTTCGTCGACCCGCTGCTGATCCCGTACCCCGAGTCCCTCTTCCCGGTCCAGCTGGCGGCCGCATTCCTGCTCGGGAACCTTCGGGACGTCCGGCGGGCCGGCCTCGGACTGGCGATCGTGGTCGGCGCTACGGCGACCGTCGTCTACAACATCCCCGGACACTCGGTCGCCCAGCTCGTCTTCATTCCGGTCGACTTCGCGGTCAGCTGGGTCGCGGGCGTTGCCGTCCGCGCGCGGGCCGAGCAGGCCGAAGTGGCGCAGACGCGTGCGACCCAGTTGAAAGCGGACCTACGCGCGCGGCTCGAAGAACTACGCGCCTCCCGAAAGCGCATCGTCGAAGCAAGCCTCGAAGCACGCAAGCAACTCGAACGTGACCTCCACGACGGCGCCCAGCAGCAGCTCGTCACGGTCTCCCTCGATCTGCAACTCCTTCAGACCAGGATCACGGACACCCCGACCCTTGAGCTCCTGGACACCACCCGTGCCAAGCTCACAGACGCGCTCGCCAGCCTCCGCGCGCTCGCCCGCGGCATCCACCCTGCGCTGCTCACCGACCGCGGCCTCGCTCCAGCCCTCGAAGCCCTAGCGCAACGCGCACCGCTGCCAGTCGAGCTCAAAGTCGATCTCGCCGAGCGGCTTCCGGAAACCCTCGAGTCAGCCACGTACTTTCTCGTCAGCGAAGTGCTCACTAACGTCGCAAAACACGCAGAGGCCAACGGCGTCCGCGTACTCGTCACCGAAGCGGACGGCCTGCTGGCCGTAGAAATCCAGGACGACGGCATCGGAGGCGCCGATCCCAGCCGCGGCAGCGGTCTGCGCGGGCTGAGCGACCGCATCGCAGCCCTCGACGGACAGCTTAGGATCGAGAGCCCGCCCGGCGAAGGCACGCGGATCAGCGTGACGATCCCTCTCGAGCAGACCACGCAAGAACGCCTACGCGCATGAAAATGCTCCGACTCGCGCTCGTCCTCCCTGCGTTCGTCCTGCTGCTCGCCGCCGGCGGCGCGGCGGGGGCCGAGACCTTCTTCGCCTCACTCGAGAAAAAGCCCTCCTCCGGCGCCGGGCGACCCGCGAGCAGGTCCGAATCCGGATCTCCTAGCACATAAAGTACCCCTATAACACTTGCCGCAGGCACTCCAGCCTCGGCCACTCAGCCCATCGGAAACGAACAACGGCGCCAACAGGATCCCCGCGCAGTCCTACCGCTAACCCTCAGGTGTCAACGGAAACGGGTGAACGCCAGCTTCGCCCCGATTCCTAGGACTGGATCCGCACCGTGTCGAAACGGAGGTTGAACTCAGGCTCAGGCAGGAACCCGTGCACTTCGCTCGCCATCGCTACCAGTCCCGGAAGCCAGTAGAGCGGGATCCACGGCACTTGGTCGGCAAGGATTTGGCACGCTTGACTGTAGATCTTGCTGCGCTGACCCGGATCGATCGTCTCGCGCCCCTCGAGCAGAAGCCGGTCAAGAGTAGGCGTTGAAGCGTACTGGCTGAAGTTGTAAAGCCCATCACTGCGGAAGTAGCGGTACAAATGCTGGTCAGGGTCAAGTCCGTTTACGAGCCCGCAAATAAATCCCTGATAGTTGTGCTTCGTGATCACATTGTCGACCCAGACGCCGGCCGCCATCGTCGGCGCCGTCGCGTTGATCCCGATTGCTTGCAGCTGGTAGGCAATCAGCTCGGAAGCCAACTGCATATCGGGAAACTCCGCGCCGCCGCAGGCGGAAAAGCTAAACGAGAATCCATTCGGATAGCCAGCCTCAGCGAGCAGCGCCTTCGCCCGCACCGGGTCGTAGGAAAGTGGTTTCACGTTTACCTTGATCGGCGAGGCGGGTGCCACCATCGTCTGAGCGGGGCCGCCCTGACCGTAGGTGGCGGCCTTGGCGAGCTCGTTCTTATTGAGAGCCATCGCAATCGCTTGGCGGACACGCACGTCGCTGAACGGCTTGACGCGACAATTGAACCCAAGCTCGTTCACCCAGCTTGACCTGAAGTGGACCAGGGTGATGCCGCTCCGGTTTGCAACCTGAGCCACCAGTGCCAACGGCACAGAATCGATGAAGTCGACCTGTTTGCTCAAGAGGGCCTCGAGCTTGTCGCTCGCGTCGGGAATGACCTGATAATCGAGCTCTGCCAGGTAGGGAAGCGGCTTCCGCCAGTAGTCCGGAAACTTCTGCAGCGTCACCGACGTCTTCGGGACCTGTGAGACCCACTGGAATGGTCCCGTACCCACAGGCTTCGTACCCAGATTCGGCACGGCCTCCCGCGGAATGATCGCCGACCATGCTGGTTCTTGGAGCGCAACAGGAAGAATGCCGTAGCGATTCTTCAGCTTCAGGGCGACGGTGTGCGAATCGATGACCTCTATGGCGCCGATCGGCGAGAGATCCGCGGCGGCACTCGCGTGGAGCTTGGGGTCGAGGATCCGTTCAAGCGAGAACTTGACATCGTCGGCGACGACCGCACGACCGTTGTGAAACTTGACTCCAGGGCGAAGCTTGAACGTCCACGTCAGCTCGTCACTCGACACCACCCAGGACGCGGCAATCTCACCAACGGGGCTCAACGTCTCCGGATTGAGAACCGTCAAGCCGCGGTAGATGTTCTCGAGCAACTGCTGGTCCCCGAGACCCGTGGTGGTGTGAGGATCGAGATCCACTGGACCAGCGGCAATCCCGATCCGGATCTTGGCTCCCGACTGAACGTCCTTAGCTTCGCCGAGCAGCTGAGCCCGGCGGCGCTGCGCACGAGCGCCACCGCACGCAGCGAGTCCGAGCGCGGACGCACCCGCCAACAACGTTCGCCGAGTCATGCCCGGCCCGAGAGAGTCGGGAAGACGCTTCGAAGCAGTCATCAATCTCCTTTTCCGGACGATACTCCAGGGCGTGCCGGATGGCCGCTGTGACCTGCTGCCTTCCCGCAGGAGTACAGAATCCTCGCCCAGGACTATGCGCATGCAATTCGCGTCGTGATCGTCGTGCGGCGTTCAGCGGCGATCAGCCCCCGGCGCAGGCCGATCATCCGAGCAGCGCCTCCAGCGCGGGCCCCGACAGCTCGTCCTTGGGTACAAACCCTCGGGCCCCGCTACGCGCGACCATCCCGCCGAACTCGCTGCCGTCGCGGCTGGATGTCAGCACGAAGGCGGGTCCATCCGCCTGGCTGGTGAGCCGGATGGCTACATCGAAGCCATCGAAGCCCGGGAGTTGAACGTCGAGCAACACGACCGCCGGGCGCATCTCGGTTGCCGCGGCCAGCCCTGAAGCGCCGTCCTGAGCCTCGCCGATCACAACGAACCCGGCGTCCTCGAGAACGTGTCGTGCGCTGGCCCGACAGCTGGGGTGGTCATCGATGATCAAAGACGGTCCTGGCCGTCCGGCAACCCGGGCTACGAGCAGTACGGCTAACCGTACCACCTGTGCGGGCCGGCCCGAACGCCAAGACGCCTGGCCGCCCCACCGAAACGCGTCCGGCTGGGTGGAACTCTGCGGCTGTGCTTCAACCCACTCTCAACGAAGGAAACGCCATGCAACCCACCGACCAGACAGCGGTGTCCGACAACGCCCGGAGGGCGGATCGCAAGGTCGCTCTTCACAGCAAGCTCCCCATGATCACCGCCGCGCCCCTGACCACCAAGCCGTGCGGCCATGCTCGCCATGTTGGCTGTTGCCCGTGCTGCCAGCGGGCGCTCGCCGTGGCCCATGCGGCCCAGCTCGGTGCCGCCGCGGCCGCCGCCCGAGCGTGGCGCGCCGCCCATCTCGTATGCGTCACATCCTCATCGACCCCCCATGCAGGTGTGACCCCCCATGCAGCTCTGTGGTGCCAAGACCCGGGCGGGGACGCCGTGTAAGCACGAGGCCGGCTGGGGCACGCGGGCGTGGGGCGCTGCAAGATGCATGGCGGCTCTGTGCCTCACGCGCAGGTCAACGGGATGGTGGAGTTGGCGCGGCGCAAGCGGACGGCGTTGGGTGCCCCGATGGACATCGAGCCGCAGGACGGGATCCTCGAGTGCATTCGGATTGCGGCCGGCGAGGTCCGCGAGGCGTCAGACCGAATCGCCGACCTGGCCCCCGAGGACATCGAGACACTCGCGACCTGGAGCACGATCCGCCATGAGGCGATGGATCGATTCACCGCCTACTGCTTCGGCGCCCTAAGGGTTGGCCTGGAGGAGCGTCTGGTCAGAATCGGCGAACGGCAGGCGATGCTGATCGCCCACGCCGTACACCTGAACGAAGGGAGCAGGTCATGACAACTACCGATTGCCTCATTGACTCAGTCCTAGTCCTCTTGGTCCTGCTCCAGATCAGGGAGCGGACGCTTACCACCAAGACCCTGATTCGCCCGCTGTTGATCGTTGGGATTGCCGGGATGGGCTCGCGGTTCGCGTTTATCTTCTGGATCACCCACGGCGGCGCCGCATCGATCGCCGATTTCAGTGTCCAACACGCGATTACCGGGAGCGCGTGGACGGTCGCGCTGCTCGCGATGGCGGTGTGCGAAGTGGTCGCCCGCTCGGCGTTGATGGCGGCTCGCCGTCAGCGTCTGCACGGCCGCCGCGCTTTCGAGTTCGCCTAACACCGTTACCTTCTCTCTCAGTGTTCACCAATCTCACCGGGCGCACCGCGCTCACGATCCGGCTGGTCGGCCTGGCGCTGGTCAGCTGGACCGTTTTGACGGCGAGCCACCATCCGCCCGGTGACAGCGGACGTGGCTGGTCATCAGCGTCCTGTTCGTGGTGTGCGTGGTGGCATGGCTTACGCGGATCCGCTCGCCAACCGCCGAGGCGACGAGCGCCCTGCTTGACCAGGGCGCCGATCCCGCGATGATCAAGCGGCACCGGCTCCGACGGCAACCGCGTGACGCCGCGGACGAGTGCTTTTCGGGTCTTGCGTGAGAATCGTGCGCGTGGTCGAGTCTGGGTTGCAATCGCGTCGCGCTAACCCCGACGATGCTGGCTTGATCGCATCCATCCTGAAGGAGGGATTTTCGACCTATCGCAGCTGGGCGCCGCCGGGGTGGGAGAGCCCGAGCTTCGGAGTCGACGGGGTAGCGGAACTCAGCGGCGTGTTGGCGCGTGACGACCTCTGGTGCCTGCTGGCCGTCCTCGACGTGCCCCCGTCGGGCATGTCGCTCTCGCACCGTTTACGCGCGAGGAGCCCACGCCACCGCCGACCGATACGACGTATCTCTGGCAGCTGTTCGTGCGACCCGCGTGGCAAGGTCGCGGAGTCGCGACCTGGCTCATGGGCGCTGCAGTTGAAGAAGCACATCGGCGCGGATTTGACCGGTTGCTGCTGTGGACTCCCCGTGGTGCGGCTCAGGCACGCCGCTTCTATCAGCGCGAGGGTTGGTCGCCAACCGTTGGGGCCACGTTTTTCGAATCGCCGTGGCCCACCGGGATCCATCACCTGGGCGTTGCCGAGCCGTACAGCATGTCTCGGCAACCCCGGCCACAAGCAGTACGGCTAACCGTACCCCCTGTGGCGGCGATCCGAACGCCAAGACGCCTGGCCGCCACACCGAAACGCCTCCGGCTGGATGGAAAGCTGCCGCTCTGCGCAGTCCACCTAAGCGAAGGGAGCAGGTCATGATCGAGGTGCAGCACCTGACGAAGCGCTACGGAGAGACGGTTGCGGTCGACGAGGTCTCGTTCGTCGTCGAGCCGGGACGCGTGACGGGCTTCCTGGGGCCCAACGGGGCCGGAAAGTCGACGACGATGCGGATGATCCTCGGGCTGGACACGCCGAGCTCCGGTCGCTGCCCAGCTCAACGGCCGGCCGCGCAAGACGCTCGGGTGGATGACACCAGCGGAGCGGTTCGCCGAACTGGTGGCGAGCGGTCCTGGCTAAACCGGCGCGGGCCTGCGACCAACATCGACGAGGGTGTGTTGGTAGCCACCGGCGGTCAACCTGACTCAAATAGATAGCCCCCTGCCACGAAAGCGCTTCTGAGCACGAGCAGCGGCTGACGATCGCGTTCGCGTGAACGCGGTCGTCGGCTCGTTCACGCCGGCGCGATTCCGGCCGATCGAGACGCGGCCGAAGAGCGCGATCGTGCTTGCAGCGCGTCCGCAAGCACTTCACCGAAAGCATCGACCTCGAGCCCGGATCCGGCGTCGTGCTGTTGGCGCATTCCAGCAGTCTCGTCCGCACGGACCGGTAGTCGCTCGTCGACATGGGCGGGCTGCATTGCCGCTCGCGCGGTCGCGCGACGAGGTGGGCGCTCTGGCCGGCGCCGACCGGTAGCAGCGGTCAGCCACTCTAGGACCGCTGCAGCGACGGAGCGGGTATGTCGAACGAGCAGTGGGCTGTCGATGACGCCTGAGGAGCTCATGAGGGTCTCAACGAGACTGGCCCGGCCTGCGGAGTTCGAGGCGCTCCGCTGGAATGGGGTCGAGGCAGATCGTCCAGCCGTCATCAAGGCCGCCGCTCGCGTTGGGATCGCTGATCATCCATTGGCCGTCGAGCGCGACGACCCAGATGTCGACCTCGCGTCCGCGTCGCCGGCCCATCTGCGCGAAACTCGGCCGATTCCATCTCGGAGCACAGAAGACGCCGTCGGTCTCGGGCGCTGGGCTGCCGGCGATGCCGCTCCCGACGAACCGTCTCCAGTCGAGCCCGTGAGACGGATGGATGCCCCGTCCTCAGCGAAGGTTGTGTGAAACCAGACGCCCTGACCTTGTCTGAGGACCGGCCCGGACCGCCGCTCGCCGTGGCTGTCAGCGGTGACAACTTCCGCGACGGCATCGAGCCATGCTCGATCGGCATTGGTGTCGGCGGCAGCCGCAAGCACCACCGCAAGATCACCGACGTGCTCGCCCGAGGGCCCCGATGCGAACCACTCGCTCCCACCGGGGTCCAACTGTTCAAGCTCGATGCCCCCGTCCGTCCAGTCCTCCCGTCGACGAATGGGCTGAGCACGAAACACTTCCACCCGGTGGCCACCGCCAGGATATTCCCACGATCCCTCCAACGGCGGTTCTGCCCGCCGCGCAGCACGGCCGTCTCCTGGCCGCCTCAGGCGCCGACCCGAAAAAGAGCAGCCACCAGCGCCACCCACCGCACGAACGGCGAACCGGCTGTCTCATCCGCCTAGCCTTCCGGTCCCGATACACCTGCTCTGCATGGAAACCAGCAGCGCAGGAGGATCATCTCGTCCCGCTCAAGCAGCCGCGCCGGAGCTCTGTCGACCGCTTGCAGGACGTCGACGGCAGGCGCCGGCAGCTAGCACCAGGCCGCTATTGCGATCGTGGCAAAGGCATAGCGAGCCCGGACCAGCCGCGAGAGCCGAAGCAGTCGTGGCGCCCCCAGGGCCCAACAGGCCTGGATGTGCGCGATCACGACAGGGCACCGAGTTTGCTGAATCCCGATTCCGAGCACGCAGGGTCACGTTCGTGCGTAGGCAGGGACCGTACCGACGGTCGCCGCGATCTCGATCACGTGGCTGCTGCTCGGCCAGGGCGAAGCGGCCACCTCATCGCTGCCGCGATGAGCGCTGCTCCGTTTCGTCCCGAGCGACAGCCAGGTCGGGCGTCCACTTGGCTTCTGCTTCGACCGTTTCGTCAGCCAGCGAGCTGAAAGCGCTCGCGCCACGCGACCTGGGGCGGCGGAAGTTACGTTCGGAAAACCGGGTTAGTCCTCGCGTCATCCGGCACCTGCCAGCGCGCCGCTCGCCTGCCGGGTGCGCGTGAACCATCGCGCGGTATCGGCATGTGAGAGCAACGCCATGTTGCGTGTTGCGCGTTGCGCCTTTGCTTTGCTGGCGTCGGGATCGGCTAGGACTTGCCGATCGAGCAGTACACGCTAGCCGCTTGAGACGTTGTGCATGGTTGCGCTCGGAATCACAATCCCCTTATCCCGGCGCGGAGTCCGAAATCCGTCAACGCCCGTCGATTGCGGGACGCCGCCAGGTCCCAGGTTCGGCGCGAAACCACCAGAGTTTGGAGACGAAGTCCATGTTTGCAACTGGCAAGGCGGCGCGGCATGGAGTCGTGGAGCTACGCGATCAGCACGCGCAGCCTCAGCCTGTACCAACCGCGACCGGCTTCACCTCGCAACGGTCACTTCTCGACGCTGTCCACGTGCTCCATGCCCCGGTCAGCCCCTGGAATCGCAGACGCACGATCGTCCCCGCATCAAGACCCAAGAAGACCCTGAGCGCGATGCAACTAGCGGACGTATCGCAATGAGCACCAGAACGGTGCGCGTCGATCTCGACGGGCGCGGAAATTGGGAGATCGCGCTTTCTGACCAGCGCGACCGCATCACATGCCAAACCCTCGCCGATGCCAGACGCGTGGCCCATCGCTACGCAGCCGACCGGCATCCGTGCGAGCTCGTCGTGTTCGACGCGTACCACCGCGTGCTGCAGCACGAGATCATCGACCATGCCGATGAGGACGGCGCAGGCTCCGACGCCGATTTCGAGCCGCGCTGACCCGCCCGCGACAGCAGCCAGCCCCAGATCGAACTTCTGCTTCGGGCTGCGATAAAGGGTCCTGGTGGTCACCGTCGTCCTTCTCTGAGTGACGCGAAGGCGCGCTTCGGGTCGCTGAACTTTCTCCGCTGACCTGCGGCGCATGTTGGCCGGCGTGAGGTAGTTCTTATTGGGGTGCGCCGAGGACGCGGGCAACGGCTTCGGTGCGGTTGGTTGAGTTGGTCTTGGCGAGGATCTTCCTGACGTGAAACTTGATCGTGCCTTCGGTGACGACGAGTCGTTCTGCGATCGCCGCGTTGGTGAGGCCTCGAGCGATGAGCCGGAGGATCTCGAGCTGGCGCGCGGTGAGGGGTGCGTGTGGTGCCGCGGGCGGTTCGTTGGCGGTGCGTAGCGCGAGCTCTTGCAGCTCGTTGGCGCGGCGCTCGAGCTCAGCTGAGGTGCTTTGGAGGGCTTCCTGGGCGAGCTTGGCGTCGGTGATGTCTTGCACGATCGCGACGACCCGGATCGGCTCACCGACGTCGTCGACGACGACCTCGCCCTGACTGCGGAGTGTGCGGACTCTGCCGTCGGCGCGCATCACCCGGTATTCGAGCGTGAATGACGATCGCTCTGCGACGGCACGCTCGAGGGTTTGCCTGACGTGTTCTCGGTCGTCTGGGTAGACGCGTCTTTGCGCGCCTTGGAAGCTGGGGTCGAACTGGTCGGGGGTGAGACCGTAGATCTGAAAGAGGCCGTCTGACCAGGCCGTGTGGTCGTTGGTGAGGTCCCACTCCGCGCTTCCGATCCTTGCGACTCGCTCGGCCTCGGCGAGTCGTGCGCGGCTGTGGCGCAGCTCGCCCTCAACCCGCTTGCGCTTGCTGATGTCACGGATCGCGCTTGAGACGAGCGTGCCTTCTTCGGACTCGAGCGGGCTGAGTGAGATCTCGACCGGAAACTCGCTGCCGTCCTTACGCCGGCCGAACAGCTCAAGCTCGGCGCCCATCGCCCGAGCGCGAGGGTCCGTCCGGTAGACGGAGCGATGACCGGCATGGCGATCACCAAAACGGTCAGGCACCAGCGTCTCGACTTGCTCGCCAAGCAGTTCCTCGCGCGCGTATCCGAACAGTTTCTCGACCTGGGCGTTGACGAGCTCGATCGTGCCCGCAGCGTTGACGATCACCATCGCGTCGGGAGCCGATTCGAGCAGGCCCCGGAACTTGGCTTCAGCGACGGCGCGCGCCTGCTCGGCGGCACGTCGGGCGGTGACGTCGGTCACAAGCACGAAGAACCCACGAACGGTGTCGTCCAGGACGTAGGGCATGTAGGACACTTGTGTTTGCCGCGGAGTGCCGCTCTGATCGGTGATCATCCGCTCAAAGAGCTGCGGCTCGCCGGCGAGCACCCGTTCGATGTATGGCTGGTTCAGGGCGTACAGCTCCGCGCCAAGGACCGTAGTTACGTGCCGGCCACGGATCTCCTCCGGCGTCAGCCCGAAGAACTCGACGAACGCACCGTTAGCAAGCAGGTTGCGCATGCCCGAGTCCCAGTAGCTAACCAGGGCAGGTAGCGCATCGAGAATCGCGCCGCGGTGTTCCGCGGGCTCCGCTGTCCGATTCGCTTCGGTCTCGCTGCGCGCCTCGGCGTGTGAGCGCCCAACATCTTTGGCCGTGCTGCGTGGCAACGCGCCTCCTCCCCGGGGTCGCGACCGGCAACGACTTGTCGATCGATCAGTACACACTAGCCCCTTGAGACGTTGTGCATCGTGGCGCGCGGACTCACAATCGTCGGCGTGTCCCAGCACGCCGTAGGAGATCCGTCAAAGCCGCCGAGACTGCGCCGGGGCACTGGCTCAGCGCAGACCCTCGAGTCGATCGGCGATGACCCGCGCGGCGGGTACCGGGCCGGGCGCCACGAATCGCGAGCGATCGCCAACGCGGGTCCGGGAAGCGGCGCGAACCTTGCATGACGCGACCGTGGCGCCGAGCCGCGAGCGAAAGCCGCGCCGGTGGTATTTCAACTGTCCGTGCTGTGGCCTGACGATCACGCCAAAGGTCCGCTCGCTGGCGATCAGGCAGTGCCCACGGTGCCTAGCGCGGACCAGCACGACAGTCGAGTTGTTCAGCTCCCGGCTACCCGCGGATGTGCTCTTCGACGGCGACTCGCTACCCAACGGCGACGCTGCCCCCGGCCTCAAGCCACGGTCACGGTCTCGATGAGGCGTGCGACGACGATCGCTGCGGTGCAGCGCGCTCTGGGTGTCTCGTGGAGCGGTTCGGGTGACACGGTCAGCGACCAGCGTCGCGCAGCAGAGCTCCGGATCGAACTGCGACGAGCGCATACTCGCGCTCACCTCCAAGCGTCTGACGGCCAGCCTCTCTCCGCTGCCTGTCGACGGACAAGCGGCCTGGCGTCCCTCGATGGCCGCGCGCGCGAGCGTGTCCCCCCGGCGCCCCCCGAAGCGGGGGGACAGCTCGGGACGCCAAGACACCGTGCCCGGGAGAACTCGAACCCATCCGCCACCGGACCGGGCTGCGAGACGAGCGTGAACGAGATCCCCCAGACCGATCGGCCGACAGTCAACGAACGGCTTCGGTTGCGAATCGCACGGCCAGCTGACCGGCGATCCACACAGCCCAACATCGAGACGGCAACCGCCGCGGAGGCCGTGCTCGAGGCCGCTGGCAGTCACACTCAGCGTGCATCACTGGCTGCGGCGCGAAGAGTTGCCTCCCGGGCACACAACGGTGCGCCCGACACGCAGCGCGGGACTACATCGTGATCGCTTCCTCAGGCCTTCAGAGCGCCAGCCAGATACGCTCTGCAAGCAACGCCCCGAGCGAGCCTATAGCGATCGACCGTGTGGCGAGGGCGATCGCTGTCGAGCTGCCTGATCACCGGCGCCTGAGCTTGGAATTCTGGCCCGGGGATGGCGCGCCGCTGGTGCTGCTGCACGGCCTGCTGGACTGCGGCGTGGGCTGGAAGCACCTGGCGGAGGTGATGCACCGGCCTTGCTACGCGCTCGATCTGCCCGGCTTCGGCGACTCCGACCGTCCGACGCGCAACCGGATCTCCGCCTACGCAGAGGACGTTCAAGCCGCCCTCGTGGCGCTCAACGTTCACGACTTCACACTGGTAGGACACTCGCTTGGTGGAGCTGTCGCGACCGCGCTGGCAGAAAGGCTGGGCGATGACGTGGCCGCGCTCGTGCTGATCGCGCCTGCCGGCTTCGGGCGGATTCACCTTGCCGAGGCGATCCAACTCCCCGGTGTGCGCACTGTGGTCCGCCATGGTCTGCCGCTGGCGCTGATGAACCCCGTGAGCGCGCTCGGCGTCTACATGGCGGTTGTCGGCAACGGGCAGCTGCCCGACCCCGAGCTCGTCGCGCGGCTGCGCAAGAACGCCTACCGCTGGGCGCCCGGCGCAGCGTGCGCGAACGAGGCGATCACGGCGTCGGGACGCTCGCGCCGCGCGTTCCACCGCCGCCAGCTTGAGTACCACGGGCCGGTCCTAGCGCTGTGGGGCGACCGCGACCGGCTCGTCCCGTTCGCTCACCGCGAGGGTGTCATGACCGCGTTCCCGCACGCGCAGCTCAGCGTCTGGAAGAAGATGGGCCACCATCCTCAGCGCGAGCGTCCGAGCGAGCTCGGACGGTTCATCGAAGCCGCTTGCGCGCTTCCGAGCGTGCGCGCCACCGCATCGAGCAGCACGCCCCCGCGTAGGCGCTCACCGGCGCCCGCGCTCACGCCACAGCCGCTGATCGCCGCTAGCGCGAGCGAGCTGCCCGCCGTCGCCTAGCGATGTCGCTTTCGCCGGCCAGCGCCCAGCGCAAGCCTCACAAGGGTCCCCGCGCCGGACGCCAACCTGCGGATGTGGACCCACGACACCAGCGCGCGGCCGGTGGTCGCGGCTCGAATCGGCGCGGGTAGCACGCCTCCTCCTCTGCGCGTGACACGTCCTCTCATATCCGCGCGGATATTGGCTGTCAACGGCAGAGGAGAGGCGTGATGGTCGCGTCGGCGCTCGAGCCCAGGCCGCTAGTAGTCCGCGACGTGCCGCGCGGTGGGCACACGCTGCGGTTGCAGACCCCGACGCCGGTGGACGACGAGGAGATCAAAGCGTCCTGCTCTATTGCCGGCGCGCGCATCTTGCTGCCCTCGGCGTCCGCCCTGCAACGCGCGGAAAGCGAGCGCCTCGTCGGCGTGTTGGTCGCCCGCACACGAGCACCCGTTATCCCGGCTTTCCGAACGAAACTTCTAGCCGGCCCGACCTGTCGGTCGCTTCGGAAAGCCGTCGTCTCGATCGGGCCGCTCGGCACACTGCCCGAGATTGCTCAGACGCAGGTGCGCGTGGGCGGCGGTCAGTCTTGAGCACGAGTGTGGTGATGCGAGGGTCTCAAGCGGTGATCTGAAGCGGCGTTCGTGGGCCGATCGCGATCCAGACGACCCGAGGTGCGTCGCGCGCTCAAGTTTCGGTGCTGGCGGGCGATAACAGGGTTAGCCCTCGATGATCGGAGTCGTACCCATGCCCCAACTACGGCTCGATCCGCGGATTGCCGCTAGCGGAGACTTGTCGGCAACGCTTCGGTCTGCCGGGCGGCGCGTCCAGGTTGGCGGGCGAGTGCTGAACCTATCGGCCGGGGGAATGTTGATCGCTGGTAGCGGCTTTATGGTCGGTGAGTCGATCGGCGTCGAGCTCGCAGGCCCCGATTTTCGACTTGCCGGCCAGGGTCAGGTGGCGCACTGCACGAGCGGGTGAGTGGGCGTGCGCATGGTGAGCTGGGAGGGTCCGGCGCATCGCACGATCGACGCGACGATCGCTCGTGGAGCCGGGCGTCGCTCCCGCCGCGCTCGTCACACCCCACGACAGTTTCCGACCGGTCCGGTGCGCCGGCGGTGGTGGTCGGCGGCGACCCGCTCCGCGCGCTGTCGGCGTTGATCGCCAAGGACTTCGATGACGACGGTGAGCTTGCCGCGCCCGCTGTGGAGAGCGGGGGATATCAGCGTTTGCGCCAGCAGTAGGCGCAGGCCGACGCGATCAACGCTCGGCTTTCAGCGATTGTCGAGTCCTCAGACGCCGAACTCCACCTCTCGGGCGAGCCGAGCAGCTCGCGGATGAAGGGCCGCGTCACCTGGGCACAACGCATCGGCGCGGCCTTGCAACACGACGGGTTCATCCTCGCAACCCAGCCGATCGTGGAGCTCGCCACCGGCCGCACAACCCAGCACGAACTGCTCCTGCGAATGCGCGACGAACACGGCGACCACATACCGCCAGCCTCGTTCCTCTACATCGCCGAACGACTCGGAATGGTGCAAGAGATCGACCGATGGGTCACCAAACAAGCGATCACGCTGCTCGCCGAGCATCACGACCAAGGACAGGAACTGACCCTCGAGGTCAACCTCTCGGGACTCTCGATCGGCGACCCCGAACTGCTCGTACTCATCAGCCACGAGCTCGAACGCACCGGCGTCGCGCCACACAACCTGATCTTCGAGATCACCGAAACCGCGGCCGTGATCAATATGACCCAAGCCGGCCAATTCATCCGCGACCTCACCCAGCTCGGCTGCCGATTCGCGCTAGACGACTTCGTGACCTAGGGGGACCCGCGGCACGGACGGCTACTTCGGACACTCCCCAGACAACTCTGGACCAACGGTGCCAGCTTGCTTGAGATGCGGCAGCGGCGATGGGGTTCCGAGCGCACCTGCTCCGGACGATTTTCACAACTGTTGGAGCCGCGCCGCGCCGACCGTCGGCAGGCTCTCCCAAATCGTCCAACGCGACAACGCCGACAACGACCAGCTACGCGCTCGCAAACCCTTGCAAAGCAGCTAAGTCGGCAAGGCCCAGGCTGGCAGCCGCTCCTGGGTGATTGCGACAGCGCGCCAAGGTTTGCTGGGCGGCCGATTCCGAGCAAGCACTATCACGTCTTGCGTGGGCACGGACGTACCGTGGGTCACCGCGACGTCGATGACCGCGCTGTTGCTCGGCCAGAGCGGAAAGGTCATGTCATCGCTCACGCCACGCGCGCTGCTCCCTATCGTCTTCCGATGGAGGAGCCAGCTCGACGCCGGCGCGCGGTTCTGCTCCGGCCGAATCGTTAGCAGAGACCTTCCAGGCGCCGGTGACCGGCGGGTGCTCGGTTTCCGCGCGGAGCAGCGTCGACGTCGCGGACCGCAAGATGATGTACGCCCGGATTCAAAAGCAGGCGCGTCGCCCGAGATGCCAGTCCGACACGATCTCCGTTCTTGTGGCGGTCTGAGGTCGGGGGTTCGCGCGAGACTGCCGCGATAGGCCAGAATAGGATCGCGGTCGGTTGGTAGTCGCCAGCCGAGCTGGCACTGACACACGGTGCGTGTGTGCTCTCGGACGGGCAGACGGATGAGCCGGCTGTGCCTTCGTTGCGCTGGGCGACGTTCGCCGCCCCAGTGTTGGGTGACTTCTGAGTGTCTAGGCGCCGACGCCTTGCGCGACTGCGTTGAGACTGGTGTGCTGGTGCAAGGCGTGCTCGTCTGCGTGAATCGCTGGTTTGAGGTCGAAGATGACCTGCTTGACGGTTCCGGTGAACGTGTACGGGGCTTTTGGCTCGTAGTCGAGGTCGACGACGAGGCCGTTGTCGCGGCTGATGTCCATGCCCGCGTAGGAGGAGAACGCGACCGGTACTGTGCGGGGCATCGTTCCTTCGCCGATCTGCTTATCGCCCGCCCAGAGGGTCACCTTGCCGCCGGTGCCGGGCTTGTTCTCGTCGGCCTCGAACAGCATCTTGACGGATGACCTGACCGGTTGGGATCCGCTCCAGTGACACCTGCTTATAGGTCTCCACGCCCAGGAACGAGTACGTGTGGTGCAGTTTGCGCTGCTCGTCGACCCACAGCGCGAACCCGCCGATGAAGTCGGCGTTGGCGACGATGACCCCTTCGGCGCCGCCGTCGGGGATCTCGAGCTCGGCCTCGATGGCGTAGGAGCGCCCCATGATCCGCGGGACCATTCCGCGCTGGACGTTCTGGACGTCGCCGTTGAACGCAAACCGCGTGATCGTCGGCAGCGGCGGCAGGATCCCGAAGAAGATCGACATCGACCCCATAAGCGGCAGCACCCGGTTGCGCTCGGCCTCCTGCCAGAACAGCTCCTTGAGCTCCTCGAGCTTCTCCGGATGCTCAGCGGCGACGTCGCGCGCCTGGGAGAAGTCGTCCGGTAGGTAATCCCCACGACTGCGGCCAGTGGTCGAACGGTCCCGCTGCCCCCTGAACGTTGTCCGGGGTCAGGTGCCACTTCCCGAACCCGCCGGTCACGTAGCCGTTCTCGCTCAGGATCCGCGGCAGTCCGGTGCAACTCCTCGGGCGCGCCGCGGTATACCCCGGGAACGGCCCTGGATACTCGGCGATCGAGCCGAACCCGACCCGGTGGTGGTTTCGCCCGGTCAGCAGCGCCGCCCGAGTCGGCGAGCACAGCGCGGTCACGTGAAAACGGTTATACGTGACACCAGCCTGCTGAACGCGGGTCATGTTGGGCGTCCTGATGCCGCCGCCGAAGGTCTCCGGTTGGCCGAAGCCGGCGTCGTCAATCAGGCAGATAAGGACATTCGGGGCGTCTTCAGGTGCCTTGGGGCCGGGGACGATCGTCCAGTCCGCGACCGACTGATCCATCGTCCGCCCGATCGTCCCGCCGAAGCTGCGGTCTGGGATCGGGAGCGCCGTGCGGTCCGGGCTGAACTTCCCCATCGCCTCAGCGAGCGAGTCCTTCAGCGCCGCGGTCCCCGACTTGTCGGTCTGCACCACCGATTTGAGCAACGAGCCGGAGAGCGCCTGCTCGACCCCGAGCCGCTGGTCCTCGTCGAACACCGCGATGATCCCCGCCGAGCCCGGGGGCAGGTTCTCGCCGATCTTGTCGTGAATCTCGTTCTCGACGCGATGATCGACGAACTTGCCCACCACCCCGCCGGCGACCGCGCCGACCGCTACCGAAGCGAGCAGCGGCGGCGCGAACAGCCCGACGGCAAGACCGACCCCGCCGCCCCAGCCCGCGCCCTTACGGCCGAGATGATCGCCCGTCTGCCGAACCGAGACACTGCCCTCGCGATCATGGGTGACGAGGATGACGCCCTCAACTTCAACCTTCTTGCCCTTCACCAGGGCCACCAGCCGGTCGAAATCAGCAGTCGCGGTGTCGATGGACCGGTAGCCAGCTACGAGTACATCGGTCGGTACGTCAGCCATAAGCGTCTCCTTTGAGCCACGCAACTCCGGCCAATGGCCTGCGGCTTGGCACGGACTACGTCCAGATGTGACGGTGCTCGTTCAGCCCTCAGTCAACCCGTGCACCACCGGCCTGTCGTCACCCGGTTGGGGTGATCAGAGCTGGCGCAGAACCACCGAGGGACCGGCACGCGCCACGACCCGCGCTCATCCGACCGTCGGAGACAAGGCGGCCAAACCCGCTCAGACGATGGAGCACAAGTCCACCGGACGGCCACCCCGCTGCCGCCCCTGGTGCGAATCGACGCGCCACTCCACGCACGCTCGGCCGCGTCTGGGCATACCCGTGCTACAACCACAGCAAGCCTCGTCCCCCGCCGGGCGCTGGGCCCCCAATTCGCCAATGGCGCGCCCGCGGGACATGCCCAGCGCTTCCAAGACGCTGCTAACGATCTGGCCGCAGAAGTGCGCGCGGATCTTATGATGCGTCCTGGAACGGACGAAAACGAGGCGTCTCCTGCCGGCCGCGGCAGGCCGCCGCCAGCTCTGCTCCCTTTCGTCCAGAGGGAAAGCGCGACCAGGCGAACTGCCGGTCGTCCGCAGGCGGCCGCCGGTTATGCCGAGCGCACAAATCGTGGATCACCGGGCGGCCGCGACCACGCGGTCGACGCGACTTCTGCAACCGTGGCAAAGCTCTAGCTGGCGCCGCCGCCGTCGGAGCACTGCTCCGTCGCCGAAGCGCTCGTCCGCCCCCAACTCCGCAGGTCTTAAAAGCACTAGTCACGCGGCGTCGCGGTCCTTGCGCTGACGGGCTCGGGATGCCACACGAGGCTTCTCGACCTCACGGGTCGCCCGGCGGCTACGCCGCGCTACTGCTCACACACGAAGCGGCGGTAAGTCCGGAGCACCGCTTGTCGTCCCATCCAGCAGCGACGGGGCCATCGGCGCCGGTGGCTGCTCCGCCAATGCGAGCGACAGCGCGGGTGCGCTTGCAAGCCGCCGCGGATCGGGCCGCCAGCAAGCACATCGGCGAGTCCCGCGATCGCGGCGAAGGAGGGCAGCCGGTGTGGACGATCGCGACGCAGGACCGTCGAGGGCATGGGGGTGCGCACCTTTGCCGACGAGCAGGGCGCGTTTCGGGCCGGGTCGGAGACTTGCGTTGCGGATTGGCAGGGATTTCGAAGATCGGCATGGGGGTGAGCTCGGTCGTGGGGGTAGCTCCGCCGAGTGTTGGTCATTTGGCGGGGGCGCGGAATATGCTGCGGATAGTTTCAGGCGCACCGACTGGTGCGTGCGACGCGGATGCTCGGTTCGGGTGATGAGGCGTGAGGAGTGCTAGCGGTGAGATCGTGGGCAGGCTGAGTGATGTGGTCGCGCTCGGTCTTCCGGCTGTCGCGGCCGTTTTCGCCTCGGCTCCGGATGGGATCACGATCGTGGACGACGAAGGCCGGTGGGTGTACGCCAATCCCGCCGCGTGTGCGTTATTGGGTCGGCCGTTGTCGAAGTTGCGGGGGCAGCTTGTGTTGAGCGGCTTCCCGGTCGGGGACCGTGCTTCGCTGTTGTCGCGTTTGAGTGAGCAGGTTGCCGGGACGGCGTCTGAGTTCAGGGGTGTGGTGATCGGCTCGGATGGGTTGGAGCGAGAGATCCTCGCGTCGACGTTTGGGATCGAGCTTGATGGCCGTATGCATTCCGTGGCGTTGTTGCGGGATGTGACCGCAGCCCGGACCGCTGGTAGGGCGGCGGCCGCGTTGTCGCAGGCGGCGGCGCAGCTGATTGGGGCGGCCAGCATCGATGAGGTGCTAGCGGGGATCTCTCGCCATGCTGTCGAGGGGACGCGCGGGATGGTTTGCGCTGTGGTCGTCGTGGGCGACGATCATGTGGTCTCATCAGTTGGGGCTTACAGCTCGCCCAGCAATAATCTGCCGGCCGGTAGCGGGGCCACGAGAAACGCTGCCTGGGAGACGCTTGCCGGCTACACGGGCGAGGAGCTCGCCGAGGCGTTCAGCGCGGGGGGGATCGTCATCGGGCAGGCGTCTCGCGAGGCGGTCGTGCTGCCTGACGCCCGGTCGGTGTGGGCGGCCAACCCGATCACCCGGCGGTTTGCGGCGGCTGTGGAGAGTCTTGACTGGCAGGCGGCGGTGTTCGCGCCGCTGTCTTGGGAGGACCGGGTGTTCGGTTGGCTTTCGGTGTTTTTGCCGTCGGGGCTGGCCGGCCCGAGCGAGGCAGAGCTGGCCTTTTCACGGCGCTCGCCGATCAAGCCGCGGTGGCGGTGACCAATGCCCGGTTGACGGCGCGGGCTCGTGACGCGGCGGCTTTGATGGAGCGTGCCCGCTTGGCTCGGGACCTGCATGACTCAGTCAGCCAAGCGCTGTTCTCGATGACGATGCATGCTCGTGCTGCCCAGCTGTCCTTGGCGTCTGCTGGCCTGGAGGAGAGCTCGCCGCTTGGCCAAGCGATCGGCGAGTTGATACAGCTGACCCGTGGGGCGATGGCCGAGATGCGGGCGCTGATCTTCGAGTTGCGCCCGGGCGCGCTGGCTGAGGAGGGGCTCGTCGCGGCGCTTCGTAAGCAGGCGGCCGCGTTGACGGCCCGCGAGGAGGTGGCGATCGCCGTTGATGGACCGGAGCGGCGACTGGACCTCGACGCCGAGACCGAGGAGCATCTGTACCGCATCGTGTGCGAAGCGCTGCACAACATCGTCAAGCATGCCCGCGCGGTTCGCGCAACCGTCACGATCGCCGATGAGGCGGGTGGACTGCGGGTCGAGGTCAGCGACAATGGGGTCGGCTTTGATCCGGAACGCGGGCATCCAGGTCATTTGGGCCTGTCGACGATGGCCGAGCGCTGCGCGTTGATTGGCGCCGAGCTGACCCTGGCGAGCGTGCCGGGCGCCGGCACCACGATCACCGTGTTTCGAGCGGACGGGAAGGTTGATGGGGATGGGCGGTGAGGCGGAGGAGCACCCGCCGATCCGGGTCTTGTTGGTCGATGATCACCGGGTGGTCCGCAGTGGCATCTCCGCGTATCTGAAGCTGATCGCCGACATGGAGGTGGTCGGTGAGGCGGCGGACGGCCGTCAGGCGCTGGATCGCATCGCCGCGCTGGAGTCGGGTGAGAGCCTGCCTGATGTGGTGCTGATGGACATGGCGATGCCGGTGATGGACGGGATCGCCGCCACCCGGGAGATCAAGTCCCGCTGGCCGGCGATCGAGGTCGTGGCGATGACCTCGTTTGTCGAGGAGGCGATAGTCCGGGACGCGCTCGAGGCAGGGGCGGCGGGATATCTGCTCAAGGACGCCGACGCGGACGAGGTCGCTCAGGCGATCCGGATCGCGCTGGCCGGGCAGATGCACCTGGACCCGAGCGTAGCGCGACTGCTCGCTGACTCCGTGCGACGGCCCGGCCCGCGAGCGCGGATCTCACCCCCCGTGAGCGTGAGGTGCTGGGCCTGGTGGCCCAGGGCGCGTCCAACCGTCAGATCGCCGAGACTCTGGTTGTGAGCGAGCGTACCGCCCGCACGCATGTCTCGGCGATCCTCGGCAAGCTCGGGCTGGCCTCCAGGACGCAGGCTGCCCTGTGGGCGGTACGGGAGGGGCTGCTCCCCGATCCGGACAAGGGCCACTGACGCCCGCCAGACCGCGGCCGAATGACGTAGGGCAGGACGGGTCATCTGGCCGATGCAGCGACGCTGCGTCCCATGCACACTCGGGGGATGCGCGATCGACCAATCCGGCTGCTCGTTGTCGATGACGACGCCCGCGTGCGCGCCGCGATCGGCCGAACCATCATGCTGGAGCCCGACCTGGTCCTGGTTGCTGCGGCCAGAGATGCGACGAGTGCGCTGGCGATGGCCGCAGCGAGCGACCCGGCGGTGGCCCTGCTTGACGTGCTTCTTCCCGACGAGGCGAGCGGTCTGAATCTGATTCGCGGTCTTGCCCGCAACCCAAGATGCGCCGTGGTGGCGATGAGCGTGCGCGGCGCAGTGCGAACTGCGGCGTTGGCCGCCGGCGCGGTCGCGTTCGTCGAGAAGGACGATGTCGACGCTCTGCTGACCCAGGTCCGCAGCGCCGCTGTGCGCGGCCACCTACGTCATTGCGCCGGGGTACCGCCGGTCATCTGACCCGGAGAAAGTCCGGTCGCCGGACCGATGTGCAAAACCCCGCCTCAGCGCAGACTCATTGGTGTCAGCAAACCCCCGATGCACTGGAGTGAGCACCATGGATTCAGCAGTCATCATCGACGCCGTTCTTCTCGCCGCGGTTCTTCAAGCCGACCGGGGAGCTGATCGCAAGGTCGACAGGTTCCGCATCCTCCGCCCGCTGCTGATCGCGGTGGCAATCATTCCGCTGTTTCTCAAGGCGGTCGTGACCACCGGCAACGGCCTCTCCCTTGAGATAGCTGGTGCCTCCGCAGGGCTGGTTCTCGGCGTGATCGCAGTCAAGCCCATGACCGTTTACCGCAGCCCGCGCACCAACCAGCCGGTCAGCCGGACCGGGCTCGCCTACGCCGCCCTGTGGACGATCGTGATCGGCGCCCGGGCCGCTTTCTCCTACGGCTCAGAGCACTGGTTCAGCCACTCGCTCGACACCTGGATGATTCAGCACTCGGTCACAGCCGCCGCGATCACTGATGGTCTCATCTTCATGGCCGTCGTCATGCTGCTGACCCGCACCCTCGGAATGGTCATCCGCGCCAGGACGGTCGGACCAGTCGACAACGCCCATCGAGTCCAGCCTGCCGCGTTCCGTTAGCAGAGCCGCCAGCCGGCGGCGGAGGCAGCCGCCGGCCACGGGCCCCCAATCCACCGGACCGCATCCCTTCCTCCGTCGGACACACCCACCGCCGTTCCGCAATTCGTCAAGGAGACACATGACCTTCCTCAACATCCTCCTCTACGTCGCCCTGATCGGCTACGTCCTCTTCAAAAAGATCCAAGGCCGGCCGATCAGGGCACCGAGGAAACTGCTCGGGCTGCCGATTGTCCTGATCGTGCTCGGGTTCGGGGATCTCACCAGTGGCCCGACGATGAAGCCCGTGGAGATCGCCCTGACCGTCATCGGCGCGATCCTGTCCATCGGTCTCGGACTGATGCGAGGCCAGGCCGACAGGATCACCACGCGCGACGGAGCCCCGTTTGTCCATTGGGGGAAGGCGTCGCTCATGCTCTTCGGCGTCAATATCGTCGCCACCGATCAACCAACCCGAAGCTCGACCCGCGAGCGAGACGGCGGGATCTCGCGGCCTCGCCGCCGCGATCGAACACCACCAGAACCACCATGAGCGGCACCGCAACCGCCACCAGCACAAGCACGACCATGGCCAGCGGCACGAGCGCGAGAGATCCTGAGGAGCCAGTCCGGGATGATCCCAAACGGCTACCACACCCTCTTCGGCGGTTGCGCCTCCGTGGCTGGAACCCTGATCGGCCTGCTATTCGTGGCGATCACGGTGGCGGGCGAGCGCGTCACCGCGGATGGATCTCAAGCGCATCGGGTCCGCGCCTCGGCCGCCCTGACCGCCTTCACAAACGCGCTCGTGATTTCGCTCTTCGCGCTGGTACCCGGGATCCGAATCGGCTGGACCGCGCTCGTCGTCTCGATCCTGGGGCTCGTGTTCGTGCTCGCCTCCCTACTTTCGCTGCTGCGAGTGAGAGGGGAGCAACCTCGGGAGCTGCGCGATGCCGTGTTCCTGGTCGGCCTGGCGATCACCTTCACGGTGCAACTCATCGCCGGACTCCTAGAGCTGGCGCAGTCGCGGCAGCAGCGACCCGTCACCACGATCGCAGTCCTGGTGATCGTCTGCTTCCTGATCGGGATCGCACGCTCGTGGGAGCTGATCGGCGGCCCGTCAATCATGCTCCGCCGCGAGCTGGCCGCCCTCGCCCGAGCCCACGGCGAACACGACGAGCGACTGTCATCAGCCTCCAAAGCCAGGTCGGCTCGACTCGATCTCGCTGAGCCGGTGCTCCTCTCTCCCCAAGCCGCGAGGGTAGGAGTAATCGCCAAGCGAGACTGCTCGTATGATCCGCCCTGCTGCCAAGTGGCGCTAACCACCAATCCGGAAGCGTTGCCGCCCGCGCCGGCCCGCCTTTGGTTGCCGGACTAGAACGCCAACAGCCACGCCCTCCGACAAGGCCATGACTGCCTATCCGCCCCGGCAATGCAGCTTGGCCGCGCCACCGTAACGGGAGTCTCCGATGTGCTTGCTGGCGGCCCGATCCGCGGCGGCTTGCAAGTGCACCCGCGCTGTCGCTCGCGTTGGCGGAGCAGCCGCCGGCGCGGATGCCCCCGTCGCTGCTGGATGGGACGAGCATCAGTGCTCTCGCCGGGAGACGCGAGACTGCTGCTCGTGCCCGAGGATTCGGGAGTCCAGCCCGTCAAGGCGCTCGTCGGTTTGATGTGCTCGGTCCGCGATCGCGATCGGTAGCCGGGACGGGTGGGCTGAGCGTCTCGCAACGGCGGTTGCAGCGGTCGCGAACGACGTGTCGGGCGGGTTAGCCTCGCGACCTGGTGATTGGTTCCTGCACGCTTGAGCGGGTCGCGTCTGCGCGTGGACGCCGGAGGATCGCGGCCGCGCTTGTCGCGGCGGTGGCCGTTGTCGCAGTCGGCGCGTCGGGGAGCCGAGGTGATCTGGCGGGCCGCTACGCCGAGCAGCAGCAGCAGGCCGGCCAGTTGCGATCGGCAGTGCAGGCCGACAGTACCGAGATTCAGCGCTACGAGGGATCGCTCTCAGTCCTGCAGGCGCGGCTTGTGATCGTGCAGCGCAGGTTGGACGTACAGGAGGGTCTGCTTGCCGAGGTTCGCCTGGAGCTGACGGGCGCTCGCGACCGTGTGGCTGAGCTCCGAGTGCAGTACACGCGCGACCTGCGGCTGCTGGCCCGGCAGTTGGTGGCCAATTACGAGACGCCGCCACCGAGCCTGATGGATGTGGTCCTCACCTCCAGCGGGTTTCAGGATCTCCTGAATAACGTCAGGGCGCTCAGGGCGATCGACCGCGCGAATGCTCGGGTCATCCGACTGGTGGGTGAGGCGCGGAGCGCGGTCGCCGCCGAAGCTCGGCGACTCGCCGCGATCGAGGTGCGGCGAGCCCGGTCGGCGGCCGCGGTGCTCGCCGAGCGCAACCAGATGGTCCAGCTCCGACTCTCGATCGTCGACCGGGAGCTGGCGTCGGCGCGAGACCGCGCGAGCAAGCAGCGCCAGCTGTCCGCGCTCCAAAAGACACTTGCACACGAGGAGTCCGTGCTTCAGCGCCAAGCCGACCTCGCGGCGGTTGCCGAGTTCCGCTCCGAGCGCATCGCGATCAGGCCGACGTCCGGCTCGTACATCGACCCGCTGCAGTTCGTCGATCACTGGGAGCGCACAGATCAGGGCGTGGACGCGACTATGCCGGTGGGAGCGCCGATTCTGGCGCCCACGCAGGTCAAGATTCTCGCGATCGAGCCGGATTGGTATCTCGGGCAGCCGCTGGTGTACTGGGAGCTGCTGGGCGGACCCGATGCCGGCATGGAGCAGTACGTGGCCGAGGAGATCACCGACATCGCCCCGGCTGGCAGCATCTTGCAACAGGGGCAAGCGATCGCTCGCTACGCCGCGAGCGGCACTGGCATCGAGTACGGCTGGTCGACCCCCGATGGTGTCACGCTCGCGTTGGCGACCACCGGTTATGAGGAAGGAGAGGTCACGCCCGCGGGGGTGAACATGCGCAACTGGCTCAACAGCCTAGGCGCGAACGCCGGAGCCAGCTAGCGAGCCGTCTTGCGGCCCTCGCTGGACCGGTCGCCGGGTGACCGAGGCCTCAGCAGTCCCTCGGAACGGCCCGTGCCCACGCAAGACGTGATTGTGCTTGCTCGGAATCGGCCGCCCAGCAAATCTTGGCGCGCTGTCGCAATCGCCCAGGAGCGGCTGCCAGCCTAAGCCTTTCGGCGTACCTGCTTCGCAAGGGTTTGCGACCGCGTAGCTGGTCGTTGTCGGCGTTGTCGCGTTGGACGAAACGGAGCAGCGCTTATCGCGGCAGCGATGAGGTGGCCGCTTCGCCCTGGCCGAGCAGCAGCCACGTGATCGAGATCGCGGCGACCGTCGGTACGGTCTCTGCCTACGCACGAACGTGACCCTGCGTGCTCGGAATCGGGATTCAGCAAACTCGGTGCCCTGTCGTGATCGCGCACATCCAGGCCTGTTGGGCCCTGGGGGCGCCACGACTGCTTCGGCTCTCGCGGCTGGTCCGGGCTCGCTATGCCTTTGCCACGATCGCAATAGCGGCCTGGTGCTAGCTGCCGGCGCCTGCCGTCGACGTCTTGCAAGCGGTCGACAGAGCTCGGTCGCGGCTGCTTGAGCGGGGCGAGATGATCCTTCAGCGCTGCTGGTTTCCATGCGAACGGGCGGTCCGACGCGCACGCAACGCCAATCGACCGGTGCGGAAAGGAACGACCTCGGCGCTGGCCACGACGTCGTTGCTTCTGGCGCGATGGGACGACCTCAAGCTCGACCGGCGGCTGGCTACGCAGGCGTCGGCCGTTAGCGCCAGATCCAACGACGTGTTGGAGCGTAGCGAGGTCGGCGCTTCAGGAGGCCGGGCCCGTGTCCGAACGCCAGGAACGCGCGTCCTCTGCGATACTGTTTTTTCCCACGGGCGTCTCCACTCGCGATCAGCACGTGGAGGCTCAGCACGATGCGCTCCAAGCGGCGGGCTGCGGGCCGGTGTTTATCGACAAGGCGTGGGGCAAGCTCGCGCGCCGGCCTGAGCTTGATAGGGCGCTGCTGTCGGCAAACCGCTCAGGCGACCAGCTTGTGGTGACAAAGCTCGACCGGCTCGGTCGATCGTTGGAGCATCTGATCGAGCTGTCGAAGCTGCTGGAGAGCCGTGGCGTGGATCTGGTCGTGCTGGACCAGGGGATCGACACCTCCAGCGCTGTCGGGAAGATGTTCTTTCACATCCTCGGCGCGATCGCGGAGTTCGAGCACGCGCTGATGTCCGAGCGCACGATGGATGGGCTCGCGGCAGCGCGCGCTCGCGGCCGAACCGGCGGTCAGAAGCCGAAGCTCGGGCCACGGCAGGTCAGACTCGCCCGGGAGATGTACGACGAGACCGGCGAGGACGGGAAGCGCAGGCACACGGTCGCGCAGATCGCGGCGGAGTTCGGCGTGAGCCGCCCGACGATCTACCGCCACCTGGCCGCGGCGCAACGCTCCGACGCCGCTTAGTCCTGGCTCGTCGTCGAGCGCTGCGGCTTTTCTCGCTCCGTGCGGCCGGCGCGTTCAGTTACACGCGGGGCGCGCGATACGTTGGTTGTTGGAGGACCAGTTACGCGGCCCACGTCGGGAACGGATGGCGATCTGAGCGTTCGCGCTCGCGAGCGTGTTCTCGCCGCGCTGCGGGCACAACGCGACGAACAGGGTGTGCTGTCGGCACGGGCGGTTCGCGAGGCAGCGATCGAACTGGGTTGCTCGTCAAGGTCGGTGTGGCGCTGGGTGGCGATCGGCCTCCCGGATCGGCGGAGCCCGCCGTCGCTGGTTGATGACGAGCTGCGCCAGTCGTATATCCGGTGGTATGGGAACGTCGCCGCGGTCCGCCGTGAACTGACCCTGGCAGGTCGGGGGCTGCCGTCATTGCGGACATTGCAGCGGGCGTTCCTGCGGGAGCTGCGGCCAGCGGAGCGCGCCGCGGCACGAACCGGCGAGGCGGGGATCCGCGCGCATAGCTTGTATGTGCGCTGGGAGGCCGGCCATCGCAACCAGGTGTGGCAGGGCGATCACAAGCAGCTCGACGTGCTGGTTGTCCCACCGCGGGCCAAGCGGCCAGTTAGGCCGTGGTCGACGATGTTCATCGACGGGTACTCGCGGGCGATCATGGGGTGGGCGATCTCTCTGCGCCCATCGACGGCCGAGGTTCTCGCAGCGCTCCGCGACGGGATGCTCCTCACCCTTGCCGACACGGCGGTCGGCGGGATCCCCGAAACGCTGCGCATCGATCACGGGCTCGAGTTCTGCGCCGACGCGGTCCGTGCCGCGGCCGCGGCGCTAGATATCGACTTCAGCCTCGCGAACACCTACACCCCACAGGAGAAGGGAAAGATCGAGCGGCTCCACCTCACGTGCGTCCAAACGTTCTTGAGCGGTCTCCCGCTCTACACCGCCGGCCGCCGAGCCGCTAACGGGCGACTCGAGGACACACGCGCGCCGCTCGCGCTCGAGCAGTTCGTGGGCCTGTTCGCCGATTGGGTCCGTGCCTACAACGAACGTGAGCATTCCGAGCTTGACAGCCGGAGCCCACTCGCCGTGTTCCTGTCCGATCCGACCCCGATGCGGACACTCCCGACAGACGCCGCGCGGGCGTTGCTCGCGGCACGAAAGCAGGCTCGCGTGCACCGCTACGAGCGTCAGTCATGCTGGGCATCGCTACATCTCTCCGGATCTGCACGACCTCGTCGGCGAGCGGGTGGAGATCGCGTTCGCTCCGCATGATCAGCGAAGCATCGAGGTGTACTGGCGGGGCGCGTGGATCTGCACCGCCGCTCCCCAAGAGACGCTGAGCGAGGAGCAGCAGCGGGAGGTGATCGACGCCCGCCGCCGATACGCACGGGAGCTCCGGCGCCGGCAACGCGCAGCCACCCGTGCCGCACGAGGGCGGCTCGCGCCGATGACCACCAGCGAACCCAGGCCGATGGAGGTGCGACGAGCCCATCCGAGTGAGCTCGCGGCCAGCCGAGAGCGGTCGCTCAAGCCGCCGCTCCTGCCGGGACATGAGCGGGGGGCAGCCTGGCGGAATTCGGCCGCTGATCTGGTGCGGTGCACTGCGGTATTCCCCCTTATGCCACGGGTTGCCGCCATCAAGCTCGAGAGCTTCCGTGGCATTCCGGGCGCCCTCCCACTCGACCTGTGCAAAAGCCCGGGCAGCGCGCCCTCGTCGCTGCTGCTGCTCGGCGACAATGGGAGCGGCAAGTCGAGCGTTGTCGACGGGTTGGAGTTTCTCCTGCGAGCTTCGCTGCGGCGCCGACTCGACCCGGACCGCCGCAGCAAACGCCGTTCAGAGAGCTTCGCGGCCGCGCGCGGCCCGTACGTCGAGATCACGCACGCGGACGGCACGAAGGTCGGGCGGGGGCCCCGGGCCCCGGCCGCTACGGGCCCGATGTGCGCAAGATCAACGACAACGACCCGGAGCCAGAGTTCGCCCTCGCGCCCATCGTGCTCCGGCGCGGAGACATCCTCGGTCTCTGGGCGCTGCGCAAGGAACGGCGCAAGCTCATCTTCTTCAACTACTTCCGCCCACCGGGCCCAACGACCGGCCACAAACTTGACGCCGCCCACAGCGTTGCGGCGCTGAATGAAGTGTTGCCTAGGCTGCGGGAAGCCGTCGCGACCGGGCGCACCGAACTCGCGGACGCCTGCTCGACTGCGGTCCGCCGCATCCCTTCCAAACCGGCGGACCTACGACAGTTTCGCGTGTCGGTCCTGGCGCGCGACTTCGGGGCGGGGAAGACCGGCCAGCACGGCGAGCCACTCCTCCGCCCGGCGGTCCAGAAGCCCTACCGGCAGCTGCTCGAGGCGGCGACCGAGCTCGAGAAGGTCCAGAAGTCATACACGCGGCAGCAGGAGCGGGCGAAGGGCACCGACCCAGGACGGGTGCAGGCCGAAATCGAGGTAATCCTTGACTAGGCGGGCGAGAACGTCACCCAGTCCTTTCGGGCCATCTCGAGCAACGCCTCCTTCGTCGAGGAGATCCGGCTGGACACGCAGTCTGACGGCAGTGGTCTCGGCGTTGTCGTCCGTCTCGCCGGCGGGCCGCGAAGTCGACCTGGAGGACATCCTGAGCGAGGCGAACCTTGACCTGCTTTCGTTGCTGTTGTTCGTGGCGGCGGCTGAGGCCGCCGCCGGCCACGGCCAGGCCAAGCTACTCGCCCTCGACGACGTATTCCAGAGCGTCGATGCCGTCTTCCGCGACCGCGCCCTGCGCTGGGCTCCAGGCGGGCTTCGCGGATTACCGGCCCCTCGTCGAAGGACCAGCGCACGATCTCCCGCTGGACGAACTCGACGTCGGATTGGCGCAGCGTTTCCGCAAGGAGCGCGAACTAGACTAGAGGCGGTCATGGGTGGTAATGAACAGCTGCCAGTCGGGCAGGCGATCGTGCCCTTTCCGAGATCGGCCGAGATCACGTCGCCCCTCGGCACCTTCGCCACGACATCGTCGGTCATCTTCAGCCCCGTGAGGCCCTGCTTGCCCCTCACCATGACGAGATCCGTCGCGCTCACCGCGAGATAGCCGAAGGCGCCGAAGTCGGGCGTCTCGGGCGTCGGCTGCGGTGAGCCGCCGTTGCCCGAAATACCGGCTGCCATGGCGGCCCCGACGACGCCGCCGATCTGCGCGCCGGCCAACGTGCCCATCCCTCTCTTCGCCTTGCCCCTGCGGTTCACCGGACCGCCTGCGACCTGCTGGGTGCCAAGCGCGCTCGATGCATCAGGCATGTCTGAGTTCGTCTCCGATCGTTAGTCGAGCTTTCCGGTAACCGTGGCGCCCTTGCCGCCTGAGCTGGTCAGCCCGGTCACCCGTACGGTGGCGCCGACCGTTGCCGGGACGCCGGTGAAAGTGGCCGAGGTCGCCTTCGGTCCGACGATCAGCAGCAGCTCCTGTCCGTCGCTGAGATCGGCGTAGACCGCGTTCCGGAAGGGCTGCTTGGGCTGTTTCCAGCTGACTCGCAACGAGGTGCCGCGGCGCGTCAACTTCAGATGGGTGACCTTCGCGGGCCGCGGGGGCCCGGGCGCCCGGAAGGAGCCGAGATTGAGGGTCGCGCGCGGGAGCCCGTATTGCTCGACGATCGCCACGATCCGGCGTCGGCCGGCGGGTCCGGTCTGCGGCGTGAAGCGGACCTTGCCGCTCGCCTTCGCGGTGGTCGTGATCAGGTGACGGACGTCGGTCCCGTACTCGGCGAACTCGACCTTTTGCCCGGGCAGCGGGTGCAGCTGCCAGGTGAGCGTCCGCGCCTGGTCGCGGCCGCTGACCTGGGCGTGCACGATCGGCTTGGGCAGACCGTAGGCTTCGCGGATCTGGCGAATCAGCACGGGCCCGGCGTTGGTCAGCGTCCAGGTGCCCGCCGCCGGGTGCTTGACGACCACGTAGGTGGCACCGGTCTTGGTGACCAGCACGAGCGCGTTCCCGCGGTGGACGTTGGGATGCTCCCGGGTGCCGGTGATCGAGACGCCGCCCGGGCCACGGACGTGTACGCCGGGCGGACCGAACGGGCTGTCGAGCTCGAACACGACCGAGGGCAGGCCGGCGGGCAGGGTCAGCTTCCGGGAGCGGCCCGAGGCCAGCGCGGTGACAGCGCTCAGGGTCGGGCGCCACGGCCCGAGGTCGCAGCCGCTGAAGGCGCTGAAGCTGCCGCCCCAGTAGTAGCCGATGCCGCCGCTGATCACGTCGAGGTCGACGCACGCGGCGATCCCGATGTTCGAGACGAGCGCGTTGGCGCCGGCGCACAGCGAGCCGACCCAGACGTCGACGCATGCCTGCAGCCCACCCTCGAAGTCGAACGCCTGGCTGCCCTCGACCCAGCCGGAGATACTGCCGGTCAGTTTGGCCAGCACCGCGTTCCAATCGACGCTGCCCTTGACCATGAACGTGCCGTTGGAGATGTACTTGACGTCCGCGTTGCCCAGGTCGAAGCGGCCGCCGAGCTTGGCGTTGCCCATGGCCTCGAGCACCCAGATGTTGCCCGGCGTGTAGCTCGCCGACCCGTTGATCGTGATCGCTGCGTGACCGGCTACCTGCGGGCCCGCAGTGAGCCCGACCATGCCGGTCCACGGAATCCCGCTGCCGCCGCCCGACAGCGTGATCGACTGCAGGAAGACACCGTCGGCGATCGAGATGTTGAGCCCGGTGACCCCGCCCGCCAAGTAGTCGAGCCCCCCGTTCTTCAGCCCAATTCCGACGGTGAACCCGAACTGGTTGGGCGTCGGCAGCACCAGCGTTGCGGTCCCCTGCCAGGTGTCGTCGGAGACGACCTTCAGGTCGACGTTCTTCAGCCCGAACCCGAAGGCCTGCACGCTGCCGAGCTTGATCTCGGCCGACGACCACTGCGGCCCGGCGGTATTGCTGGTGGCGATCGTCGGCGCTGCCGTCAGGCCGCCGAGGTAACTGAACGGCCAGAAGCCGAGCATCAGCGTCGGCGTCACGTTGGCGCCGCCGGCGGCGGTGAAATCGATCTTCGTGTGCCCAATCGGGAGCCCCTCGACGAGCAGATTCTTGACCGAGTTGTCCGCGTCGACCACGGTGATGGGATCGCCCGAAGTCCAGTTCGGCTGAACCGACTGGCTCGGCGGCGCGAGGCTCCAGTTGATCGTCCCCACCCACAGCCCGAAGTCCTCGGTGTCGCTCGGACCGCCCGGGATCGTCACCTTCCACTGGCCGACCCCGGCGATCTTCCGGTTGGTCAGGTCGAAGTTCAGGTTGCTGCCCGAGCCGGTCGTGGTCAGCGGCTGGAGCACCAGCCCGTTGACCTCGACCGGTTGGTTGTAGACCTCGTAGGTCCCATCCGACAACTGGGTCATACAGGTGCTGCTCTGGACCGCGATGTAGCTCGTGTCGAGGTACATCGTGCAGTTTGCGATCACCTGCACTGGGATCGTCACGGTGCGCGCAGCCGACCCCGCACCGGCATCGAGCGGGCTGGCGGTGACGGTCACGTTGTAGTAGCCCGCGGCGGTGGTGCTGGCCGCGGTCAGCGACATCGTCGAGCTCGAATCCGTGCCGGTCACCGGGTCCACCGAGAAGCTAGAGGTCATCCCGGCGGGCATCCCGCTCACGCTGAGGGCGATCGAGCCGTCCGAGCCGTTCGCGCGGTGCAGTGTCAGCGCGACCGTCCCGGACGCCAGACCCTGGGTTACGTCGACACCGTTGCCATCGGAGTCGAGCGTGAAGCTCGGCGGGGGCGGCGTCGATGGGCGGGTCAGCGCGACGTCGTCGATCCCGACCGGCTTCGGATGATCGCTCGCGTTCATGTACGCCTGGGTCACGTCGAAGTAGGCGATGTCCCCCTGATCGGAGGGGTCGGTCACGCTCAGCTGCACGAACGGCTGCCCAACCGTGACGGTCGTGGTGGCGGTCTGCCCGATCTGGTTGCCGCCGGCGTCGTATGCCTTCAGCTCAACCTCCGCAGTGTCACCCGCGAGCGGTTCCCAGTCGGGGGCGTTGTCGAGCTCACCGACGTACACGCTGACGGCGGTCGCGTACTCGTCGAGAAACCCGCGCGCGTCGGCCGGTCCGGCGAGCTCGCCACAGCCGATGCAGTTGATCAGCGCCGCGTTGGGAGCCGAGTGGGCGGCATGGTTGGCGACGACGGTCGGCGTGACCCCGTCCTGCCCGCCGTTCGCCGACCCCTGAAAGTAGAGGCCGTCGCTCGCCTCGTACTGGGTGGTTACGGTCGACCCGTTGGCCAGGTCGTCAAAGCCGACGGTAGCGGTCGAGTCCGCGCGGGCGACCCCCGCGAGCAGTGCAGGCGACAGGCACAGGATGGTGAAGATCGCGATCAGCAGCCGTCTCATCTGGCAGACCCTCCTCGTTGTTTGACTCCGCGTCACCCCAATCCCCTCCTCATCTGACCTGCACCGTGACGAGCTTGAAGTGAACGCCGGTCACGCAGTAGCCGAACAGCTGGGTTCGCTTCCTGCGCTGGCTCTGGTCGACCGCCACGAGGGTGACTGTCACCGAGTGGCGACCTGCGGGTAGCCGCTGCAGCGTTGCCCGTTTCGGCGCCAGCCCGAGCGTCGCCCGCCGGCCGCCGGCGATCCGGACGCTGCCGGCGGCGAGCGTCCCCGATCCCACCCTCATCGTGACCGTGACGCGGCAGTATGCCTCGGACTTCGGGCAGCTGAGCGAGATCCGGATGTGGCCGTGGGCGACCGTCGCAGACGACACCCTTACCGCCGGGGTACCCGTTGCCGGGACCTCCAGCAGCGCGCTGGCCGAGGAGCCGAAGTGGTCGCTGTCGCCGGCGTAGTGCGCCGAAAGGCGCGGCGACGACGTGGCGGCGGTGACCGGGGTATAGGTGAACGTACAGCCGGCGGCGCCGCCGGTCACCTGCGCCAGCGAGCAGCTACCGCGGTCGCTGAACGCGCCGCTGCCGGTGGCGGTGAGCGTGACCGTGCCGGTCGGGACGAGCATGCCCGAGCTCGTGTCCGTGACGGTCACCGTGCACCTCGCCGCATGGCCAACGGCGACCGATAGCGGTGTACAGCTCAGCGAAGCGCCGGTCCCGGCGTCGCCGACGCCGAGCGGGTCCGAGCCCTGGCTGGCGGCGTGGCCGCCGTCCCCGGCGTACGCCGCGGTCAGCTGGTGGGTTCCGGGCCCGACCTGCGACGGCGTGTAACTGAACGTGCACGACCTGGCGGGACCGCTGCCACCGGACAGCGTGCAGCCACCCGGATTGAACGTCCCGCCGCCGTTGCTCGACATCGTGACCGTACCCGCCGGGGGCCCGGCGCTGGCATCGGCGGCGGTCACGGTCGCCGTGCAAATAGTGCTCTGACCGACCGCCACCGGCGCGGGGCTGCATGAAACCGACGTGCTCGTCGTCACCCGGTTGATCGAGACCACCGTCTGCCCGATGCCGGAAGCATGCTCATCGTCACCCGAGTACGACGCCGTCAGCGTGTGGCTGCCCGAGCCGGCAGCGCTCGGCGTGTAGGTCACCTGGCACGAGCTTGTGCCGGCCGAGTCCTCCGACAGCGCGCAGCCCGCGGCGCTGCCGAAGGTCCCCGCGGAGTCCGTGCTGAAGCTGACCGTGCCCGTCGGCGCCGCCTCCCCGATCCCATAGTCGGTGACGGTCGCCGTGCACGTCGCCTGCTGCCCGACGCCGACCGCGGTCGGCTGACAGGTGGGCGCGGTCTGCGTCCGCGCCTCGAACACGTCCGCCTCGCCCGGGGTCATCTCGTCGTCGCCCGCGCCGCCGGGTCCGCCGACGGCGAGCGCGCCGCCATCCGAGGACAGCGCGACCGACGTCCCGAAGCTGTCGTTCGCCGTGGCGTCCGCCGGCCCCAAGGTCGCGTTCGGGGCCGTGGCGTCGGCCCAGCCGCCGCTCGCGGCCTGGAACACGTACGCCCGGCCCGGCGGCGCGTTCGGCGGCACCGGCTCGCCGGGGGCGCCGGCGAGCAGCGCGCTCCCGTCGCCAGTCAGCGCCACGCTGTAGCCGAGCTGACCGTTGCCCGACGGATAGGTCATCGTGGCGGTCGGCGTCGTGGAGCTGCTCGACCTGAAGCAGCCGTGGAGCAGCTGAGTCACGCACCCGAACGCGGGCTCGAACAGATAGACGGCGCCCTGGCCCGAGCCGGTGTCCGGCGCGCCGGCGGCGACGACGCCCGCGCCGGCGGCCACCGAGAAGCCGAACAGGCTGCTGCCGCTGGCGCTCAGCTCGGTCTTCGAGACGTGCGCCCAGGGCGAATAGCCGACCTCGGCGCTCGACTCGGACGAGAAGCCGTACACGGCTCCCGGTCCGTCATTCCCCGGGTGGTATGGCGCCCCCGCGTAGATCAAGCCGTCGCTGGGCATCGCCACCGACCAGCCGAGCACGTCCTCGTTGCCGGCATCGCTGGCGGTCAAAGGCTCGGTGCCGACAGCGGTCAGCGCGCCGCTGCCGTAGCTCCAGACGTACACGCCGCCCTGACCGGTAAGCGGGCCCGAGGAGGAGTATCCGGTCGCCCCCGCCGCCACGTACGTGCCGTCGGGCGACACCGCAACCGAGGAGCCAAGCCGGTCGTAGTCGGCGGGCCCGGACGCGCTGGTGGTCTGGTTGAGCGTCATCTGCGCGGCCCAGCCTCCGGCGGGGCGGTTGAACACGTAAACCATGCCGCGCTCGGTCCCGCCGCCGGCCGCGTAGAAAGCCCCGACGGCCACCACCGAGCCATCCTGTGAGACCGCCACCGAGTGTCCGAACTGGTCGCCGGCGGCGCCGCTCGAGGCCGTGAGGATGCCGGGCTGGTTCGCCGACTGCCAGCCGTTCGCTCCGCGCGTGTACACGTACGCAAGCCCCTCGTTAGAGCTGGCACCGGGTACCCCGACGACGATCGTCGATCCGTCCGCCGAGACCGCGACCGAGCCGCCGGCATAGTCGCCGGCGACCCCGTTCGCGTTCGTGAGCGTCGCCGCCTGGAAGAACTCGTCGGCCGCCGCCTGCGCCCCAGGCGCAATGGCCAACGCAGCGGCGATCGCCGCCAGCACCACGATTGTCCAGCTCCGGATCATCCTGCCTCCCAGTTGCGATCAGACGAGCGCCCGCGCGCGGGCGAACTCCTCCGCGAGCGCCTTCGCGTTCGCCCCCGCGCCGGCCTCCAATTTGACGGCCGTGCCTCCGACCGTGACGACCACGACCTTTCCGACGAGCAGGCGCTTGACCTCGATCGAGTCGACGTCGCCGAGCGGCACCGCGCTGACGAGCTCTTTGACATCGGCCCCCTTGCCCATCGCGATCGGGGGGCTGATTTTCAGCACGACGAGCCGGCGATCGGTCAGCGCGAGCGCCATCGGCCTGGTCAGCTGCAGCCCGCCCGCCTCGGCGGCGCGTCGCGCCTCCTTGACCTTGCGCCCGCCGATCGCGGACGGGGCGAGGCCGCCGGCCCTCGCCATGTTCGCGCCGCGCGGCTGCGCGATGAAGGCGGCGAGCACACGCTCACCCGGCTCCAGATACGACTCGGCCTGCTCCTTGATCTTGTCCTCATAGCTGGTTGACATCGCTTCCTCCAGTGGTCGATCCGACCTGTCTCGGGCCGCAGTGGCGTTCGACTGCCCGATCGAGCCGGTCGATCAGTTCCAGCCACCCGAAGAACTCAGCTGTCGCCGCACCCGCGAAGGTGATATGCCCCTTGACCGTCTCGTCGGTTTGTTCGAGGTCCACCACCACGTGGAGTGGCTCGCTGGGGCTCATGCCGGTGCAGCGTCACCGGGCGAGCGCGACCGCGCATCGGGGCGGTCCCTGAAATTCTGGGCGCGCTACCCCGACGCGCCGCTTGGTAGGTGCTGCAGCGTACGTATGATCGCGTTCGTCATGCGCAGGGCCGACACGCTGAGGGAGGAGTTACTCGAGCGCCAGCCCGAGCTCGATGCCCTGAGCGACCTGCTCGATGCGGCGCTTGCTGGGCACGGTTCCGTCGCGCTGATCCAGGGCCCTGCGGGCATTGGCAAATCGCGTTTGCTGGATGCGTTCGCGACGCAGGCGTCGGCACGGGGAGTCGAAGTGTTGCGGGCGAGCGGCGACGAGCTGGTGATGGACTCATCGTTCGCGACGGTTCGCGAGCTGTTCTGGCCACGGCTGGGTGACGCCGGCGACGCCGTGTTTGGCGGAGCTGCGCGACTGGCCGCGCCGGTGTTCGGGAGAGAGGGCGATAGCGGCGACACGCCGGAGCCGGTCGGCGCGGTGCTCCACGGGCTGTATTGGCTCGCCGCGGGTTTGGCGGAGCGTCGGCCGCTCGCGCTCGTCGTCGACGATGCCCATCTGCTCGATCCAGCCTCGGCTCGCTTCCTGCTCTACCTGGCACGTCGGATCGACCCGCTGCCGCTGCTGTTGGTGATCGGGTTACGCCCAGGTGACCCCGTCAGGCTCGCCGAGCTGTCGGAGCTAGCCGCCCGAGTGCTGCCGCTCGCACCGCTGAGCATGCAGGCCAGTGCCACGGTGGTGCGTCGGGCGCTCGGACCGCGCGCCGACGACGCGCTGTGTCAATCCTGTCACGACGCGACCCACGGAAACCCGTTCTACCTTCGCGAGCTGGCGGTCGCGTTGAAGGCTGAGGGCGAGCGCCCGAGTGTCGAGCTGGCCCAGCGCGTCCGGTCGCTCGGCATCAGCGCGATCTCGACTAACGTCTTGCTTCGTCTGGCGCGCCTCGGGCCTGACTGCGAGCGTTTGGCGCAGGCAGTTGCCATCCTCGGACCGGGCGCAGGACTGCGCCACGCCGCAGCGTTGGCATCTCTGGACCGCGAGCGCGCCGGGTCTGCGGCGGACGCGATGCGGACGGCGGACGTCCTCTCGCCCGGGCTGACCCTGTCGTTCGTCCATTCGATCGTCGACGAGACGATCTCTTCCCAGATGCCCGCGGCGCGCCGTGCCGACCTGCATCGCGAAGCGGCGCGGGTGCTGGCGGCCGATGGCGCGCCCGCCGACCGGGTGGCCGCACACCTGCTGTCCGCCGAGCCGTACGGCGAGACCTGGGTGGTGGAAGCGCTTCGCGCCGCGGCTAGGGACGCCCTGGCCCGCGGCGCGCCCGAGGCAGCAAGCTCCTACCTACGCCGTGCGCTGACCGAGCCACCCGGCCGCGACGACCGGCTGGCGGTCTTGTTGGACCTCGGACGCGCCGAGGCGATGTTGCCGGTGCCCCAGGATTTCCCCGCGCTGCGCGATGCGCTCGAGCTCGCGACCGACCCCGATCAGCGTGCCGAGATCGCGTTGGAATTGGCCCTCGCGCTGTACGGAGTCCTTCGCAACAGCGAGGCGCGACTCGTACTGGATGACGCGCTTAGGCATGAGCGGGACCTCAACCCCGAAATGGTGGAGCGCCTCGAGCAGGCGCTGATCGGCGGCGGGATGGACGACCCGGCGGCAGTGCCCGCGGTCCTCGCACGGGCCGAGCGCCACTTCGAGCGAGCCCGGCGAGGCGAGATTCGCGATGCCAGGATGCTCGCGGCCCTCGCGGCGGTCGCCGAGCTCACCGCTCGGTCCGCGTCGGAGGCCGCAGAGCTAGCGGAGCGGGCGCTCGCAGACGAGCGGCTTCTGTTCCGCTGGCTCGATGACGGCTATGTGACCGCGAGCTGGGTCCTCTGCTCGGTGGGCCGGCTGGCCGAGGCCGCCGACGCGGCCGATCGGGGCCTCGCCGAAGCCCAGCGGCGGGGATCGGCGCCCATGTTCCTCCAGCTGGCGCTCGTGCGAACCGACATCGCGTTTCGGGCCGGCGATCTGGACACTGCCGAGGAGTTCTCCGGGCGAGCGCTCGAGCTCGGTCGGGAGCTCGGAGCCGAGCTGTACGGAACGATGTTCCTGGCCCTCGTGCTGATCGAGCGCGGCCGAATCGACCAGGCCGCGGTAATGGTCGACTCGGTGGTACTCCCGGACGCCGGAATGAATGCGGCAGCCTTGGTGGCAATTCGCGGACTCGTGCGGATCGCGGCGGGCGAGCTCGTATCCGGGCTCGCGGACCTGCTCGACGCCGATGGCCGAATGCGCAGCGCCGGTCAGCGCCTCAGCGTCGGAACCACCTGGGTCCCGTCGGCGACCGCTGCGCTGATCGCGCTCGGGCGTCGCGAGGAGGCGGTCGAAATCGCCACCCGCGAGCTTGCCGAGATGGCCGCGTTCGGCGCGCCGCATCTCCAGGGGATCGCCCTCTCGGTGTGCGGCAGCCTGGACTCCGAGCCTTCGGGAGTCACGCGGCTGCGCGAGGCGGTCGCGATCCTCGAGCGCTCACAGGCGCGCCTCGACCACGCGCGGGCGTTGCTGAACCTGGGCGTCGGACTGCGCGAGCGGGGCGAGCGCGAGCGGGCGCGGCGGCAGCTCTCCGAAGCTCTCGACATCGCGTCGAGGTGCGGAGCGGTCACGCTGGCCGAGCGGGCCTGGTCGGAGCTGATCGCGGCCGGCGCTCGACCACGCCGACCTCTGCTGACCGGGCCCGGTTCACTCACGCCGGCCGAGCTGCGCACAGCGCGCATGGCCGCGGACGGACTCAGTAACCGCGAAATCGCCCAGGCGCTGTTCGTCTCCGCGAAGACGATCGAAACGCAGCTTTCGGCGGCCTACGCCAAGCTGTCGATCGCGAGCCGCCGCGAGCTCCGCGGCGCCCTGGACAGGGCCGCCACCCTCCACTGACCGCCGTGTGACGCTGGTGTGACGCGCGGCGTCGAAGCTCGCCGGAGGAGCAAGGACTCGCGCGCTCGCGACCGGAAAGACCCCTTTCCACCTTGCGGCGGTACTCGGCCGTCATTGACCGCCAGACCCGCAACGCGCGGAAAGGAGGGTCGGCACCGGCCACCGAATGCCACTTCCCGTGCCTGGCAATGCCTACGCAGCTATGGCTTCAGCGATCGCGAGCGCGACGAGAACTGCGCGCTCGCTATCGCGTGGAAGCACGCGCCGAACCCCACCCGCCGGCGCACCGACCGCCGCACTCTCCCTCGCGCGCGAGCGCTTCGCCAAAAAGCGGGCGTCCGGATCTCGGCCGCGCCGAGTAGTTCGTTGCTCGTGCTTGCGCCCAGTAGTAGGAGCCAGGCGCGCCGCCGGCACGATCGCTCCGTCACGAATGCGATCACCGCGCCGCCGATCGCGGGGTGATCGCTATCGACGGGATGCGATCACGTGGCGGGGGGCACCGCGACGATTGCTCTTTCTTCTCGGGCCGCTGGGCAGCGCCGCTATCGCAATGGCGACCAAACGTAATCTCGTGACGACGCGTTGCTAACCGGTCGCGAGCAAGCGAACCGGGCTCGCACCCGCCATCGCCGCGACTTCGGCCGCGTGAATGCGATAGCGCGGCGTCCCGTGACGGCGTCACTGCTATGCCACGAAAGCAGCCACCAGGGAGGCGCCCGGCTGACTACCCCTTTCGGACACGGCGGGTCATCTCGGACTCGCCAGCGGCGACGTCGGCCGTCAGCTCAAGCGGCCGTCGCCCAGGCGCCACCGCTCGACGCCTAAACTAAAGCCGCCGCGGGGGACCCGCGACTGGTCCCCGCGGAGAGCGGCAGTGTCGGTGCCCGCCTACGGCGGTTGCGAACTCCCGCAATGTACCCGTTCAGCGAGCGTTGATCAGGTGTCCGTCACCGGAGGGGACCAGCCGCGGCAGGGAGGCCTTGGTGCCGTGGATCACGCCCCGCGGGTTGACCGCGGACAGCCGCTCGTCGTCGGCGTACTCGGTCTCGAGCGCCGACCGCGAGAAGGCGATCCCGGCGTTGTTGTAGCGCTGGTGCACGACGCCGAAGTGCTCGCGATCACCGCCGCGTACTCCCCGACCGCGACCCGATCGCTCGCGTCGAGCTCGGCGCGCTGCGCGTCGGCGCCGCGTCCCGCGAGCAGCGAGGCCGTCTCGTCTAGCCTAGCCCAGCGACGCTGACGTCGCTGATCGCCACCCGCCGCCGCGACCGAGGCGCGAACAGACGGTTCTGGCCGCGCTTCGCGCCTCGGCCGTTGGTGGAGGATCAGCCGCCCTTCTGAGGCGGCGGCGCAGAACCGTCTAGCACGTGCACCACATGGTTGCATGGCGCCGTGCCGGACCGACAGGGATCGGGCCTGGCGTCAGTGGCGACGTCGGCCGGCCCGCTCTGGCTCCCGGACGCCGTGGTCTCGGTGCTCGTCGCGACGCCCTCGCTGCCCGGCCACCACGCGATGAAGTGCCCGCCGCCGACGGTCACCGTCACCCGCGTTCCGTCCTCGAGCGTGAGCGCCGCACCGGTCACCGCCGAGCCGACGCGCCCCTCGACGAACGTCACGACACCACTCGCGAGGTGGTCAATCACCAGGCCGTCGACGGCCGGCGCGGGCGCGGTCGGCGCCGGCGTGGGCAGCACGCGCACGAACGAGCCGCCGCTCATGCACAGCGTGCTGCCCCCGTCGCCGTCGAGGTAGAGCAGCATCGAGTAGGGGCCACGCACGTCCGAGAGCGCCGGCGGGCCCGACGGCACCGCCCCCGGGGGGCCGACCTTGCCGCCCGGGCTCGACCCACCGGCCGGGCAGCTAGCCTCGGCGGCCGGCAGTTGGCCACGCGCCGGCGCCGTCGGCGCGGCGCGCCAGCCGGCGAACGCGGTCGACGCGGCCGGGCCGCCGGCGATGAGCAGCCCAGCGGCGGTCACCGCCCCGGCGGCGGCGAGCGCACCCATGCCGCCGACCAGGCGGCGGTGCCCGCGGCGCTCGGGTGTGCGTCTGAGCTCGGCGAGCAGGTGATCGCGGCGCGCCGCGACCCAGGCGTCGCAAGGAACGGGAACGGACGTCGGGTCGATCATTTGAGGGCTCCAGGAGTCGACGGGAAGGGGTTGACCAGCGAAGCGCTGAGGCGGGCACGGGCCCTCGAAAGACGCGAGCGCACGGTGCCGGCGGGCACGCCGAGGGCGAGCGCGGCGTCCTCATAGGACAGCCCGCTCCAGAGAACGAGGACGACGACATCACGTTCGCGGTCCGGCAACGTACGGATCGCCTGCAGCGCATCCGCGAGCGCACGCTCGGCGTCGATCCGCGAGGCGACATCGTCCGCCGCCGCCTCAAGCGGCTCGGGCGGCACGCGCGCGAGCGCGGCCCGGTGGCGGCGTCGCGAGCGGTGCGCATTGCGCACCGCGTTGTGGGCGATCCCCAACAGCCACGGACGGAGGCTCTCACCGGTGATCTCGATGCGCTCCCGACGGCGCCAGGCCTCGAGGAAGACAATGCTCGTGAGATCCTCGGCGAGCGCGAGGTCGGCCGTGCCTCGCGCGCAGAACGCATACACGGCGCGCCCGTGGCGCTCAAACAGCACGCCGAACGCGTCCGGGTCGGCGCGGGCGAGCCTCCAGAGCTCGAGGTCGCTGCGGGAGTCCATACCGATAAATGTCCACTCACGCGGCTGCGGTTCCCGGCGGTCATACCTTGCCACCGCCATCACCGACGATCGGGGGCGAATGAGGGGATTGCGAATCAGCCGTCAGCGGCCCCGTCCGATACGAGCAGTCTCGCCGCCACCCCGGCACGGCGTCAACGCTGCCGCTGTCGGACAGCTCCAGCCGTGCCGCCACATCTTCGAGGCGTGACTGCTCCATTGCCGTTGCGCGCGTTCGGGGCGGTGGGCTTGATGGAGCGCATGCACGTTGAGGAGGGCCTGCCTATGGAGTTCGAGAAACAGGGTTCCCTAACCCGTTCCGTCCGGCGCCGGCGGCACTCTTGTCGAGATAGGTACCGACGGCAGCACCTTGCACGATGCCTGGCTGGCGGTGGTGCGCGCGGCGGCCGACCATCGCCGAATCACGTCCGCCGGTGACGACGTGTTCTACGGCGACCTGACGCTGCGCGAGACGACCGACACCCATGCGCGGGCCGAGCTGCTCTGCGCCCTGCGCTTCGCGCTCGATGCGGCGACTGGCCAGGAGGAGATCGTCGATGCGTTGTGCAGCGGGGATCCGCGGCTCGACGTCGTCGAGGCGAGCGAGCTGATTGATTGGGCTCGGACACGTGACGAACGGCGCCGTGAGCTCAATGCACGGCTCCTGCGCGGGTTTCTCGGTGAGGACTGATGGGCTGGGGCCAGGAGCCACGCGAGGGATGGGCTGACGAGAAGCTGCCCGATGGGCGCTGGGTCGGCCCGACACACAGTGGGGGCGATCCTGATCCCCTCGCGGTTCAGGCGGTGTGCGGCTGTGAGTGGCGTTCTCAGCGCGAGCATCCGGTCCCGCCTCGCCCGGCCAATCTTCCGTACGACGACCGCGGCTTGCCCTGTGGCCCGGATTACGATGCATGGATCGCCGCTCGCGAGGCCGCGGATAATGCCTGCTGGGAGGACTGGAACGCCGAGCATTACCAGGCGCCGCTCGGCCATGAGCCCCACACACAGCTGATCCTCGGTCGCAGCGACGGCGGCCCGCGCCACTGTCTCGACGGGGAGCCCGTCCACGCGGGCAGCACCCTGGAGCTACCGACTGGGGGCTCGGCGTCCGGCCCATACCCGTCGAGGTGCTGCTGCTCAGAGTCCTCGCCGCCGGCGATGAGCCCGCTGAAAAGGTCGCGCGCGGCCTTCGGGGTCTGCCAAGGTTTCGCCGGCGCGGCGCGCTCTCGCGCTTGGCGCTGTTTGCGACGCTCCTCCAGATCGCTTACTGGCGGCCTCGTCCCCGATTCTGTAGGATAGCAGCGGTTGGAAGTGGTTAATACCCCCCGTCCATGGTAAATCATGGCAGATGAAGACGACCCTCTGCTCAGCGTGGCGGATGTTGCACGGCTTTTGAGCATCACCCAACCGACCGTCCGAGAGTGGATCAAGGACGGCAAGCTGCGTGCCCATCGCGCCGGCGCGCGGTTCTGGCGAATCCGCAAGTCGGAGGTGGACCGGATGCTCTCCGAGCAGGCCAGCAACCGTCCCTCGCCCCCGGGGGGGCCTCGCCCGGCCGCGGGACGCGAGGCCCGCGATCTGCTCTCCTCGCTGATCACCAACCCAGACCCGCAGCGGGCTGACGATGGCGGTTGAGGTCGCGACAATCGTCGAGCGGATGCAGACCGCCGGGCGCAACTGGGAGGCGGCGCTCGACGCGCACGCGCTCGCGCCGCCGGACCGTAACTTTCCCTCGCGTCTGCGGCAGCTCGCAAGCGCCGCGGCCGAGGAAACGGACAGCGTTCGAGCTAGCGGCGCAGGGCGGGCTCGGGTGGCGCTCGCGAACGATCGAAGGTGAATTCGTTCTGGCGCCGGAGCTAGCTCCGGGTATGAACCGCCCGGGCCCCGAGGAGCTGTGGGCGCGTTTTGATCAGGCCGTCGCCGGCCTAGGCGGAGCGCTGTCGGGATCCTCCCCGTCGGCGTTGGCGGCAGCGTTCGCGGAGCTCTCAGAGATCGCCGGCGTCCTTGCCGTCGAGGCCGGGAAGCTCTACCGGACGGGCCGGGTAGGCCGGCGCGCGGGGTAGCCGCGATGGGCACGCTCCTCGGCTTGTACCTGGGCTGGAGGCTGTTTCGCGTGATGCTGCGCCCGCTGCTCGCAGCGGCGGCGATCGCCGCCGTTCTAATCGCGTTTCATGTTGGCCACGCGCGGGTCAGTAGCTCTGCGGCCAGCGCGCTGCAGCGCGGTGCGACGGCCGCCGGCCATGACCTGTCGCGGGCGCTACAGCGCGCGTTCGAGCCCGGTTCGGCTCGGCGATAAACCGCCCCGTGTTTGCTTTATTCAGCGCTCGTGCCGACTGGTAGCTGTCGATCGCATCGTGTATGTAACGGAACGAAGAGCAACCGACCGCGAGCCGCCGCAAGAACGATTACAGGTCGGCGCTACCGGAGCCGCGCTCGTCGGGCTCCGGGTTAGTGGATGCTTTGTCGGTGATGGGTGCGAGGGTTTGCTCGGGGTGAACGCGCAGTTCGCAGGCGTGACGGCCACGGTCGCCGATTCGTTGTGGTCGGTGGTCGTCGAGCTGTACGGGGATGATTCGGGCTTGTTGGGGTCGGGTCCGTGCGTGGTGTAGATGACCGCTTCGCCTTGTTCGAGTGCGGCGAAGGTGTCGGAGCCGATCCGGAACTCGCGCACGCGTCGGGCGGAGCCGCGCCCGGATTGCTGGCTGCCGTGCCCGGTGGTCTGGTTGGTCGATTGCCACAGGGCGCGGGTGCCCATCAGTTTCGCCAGCCAGTCGCGGCTCTCGGGCGCGGTTTGGCGGTGGGCGACGGTGGCTGAGAAGTTGTCGGTCAGGCTGGCCAACAGTCCGGGCTGCCCGGACAGGGCTTCGGGGTCGGCGACCGATTGGGTGATGACGATGACCTGCCCGCCGTGGGTGCGGCCGCGCTGCAGGATCGCGACGGCACGGGCGGATGCCATCTTGATCACAGCGCCGAACTCGTCGAGCATCAGCGTCCACGCCACGCCGGCTTGTCCGGCGGCGTCGTGCAGATCGGCCAAGGCGGGCACGGTCATCGCCGCGGCCTCGTCGGGCATGACGTCCGCGTGCATCCGCCACATCACCACGGCGCGGGCGCGGAGTGCTTGCACGAGGCCGACGCCGACGGCGTCGCCCTCAGGGGTGATTCTGGGGGTGACGATCTCGCGGCTGGCGAGGGCAAGCGCGACCTGCAGGCGAGCGGCGCCGCCGGCCAGGTCCTCGCCGCCCTTGCGCGAGGACACGTAGCGGCCGTGCTCCTCGACCCGGCGCGCGAGCTGGCGGTGCTCGCGGCCGAAGCCGCGCGCGAGTGACTGGAGCGCGGGGTAGTGCAACGGGTGGCAGGCGTCGACGAGGAACGGGATCGACGGCGGCCAGCGGTCGGCGGCGTGCAGGACGCGGCAGACCGTGTCCAGATGCAGGCGCAGGATGTCGTAGTAGTAGGGCTCTGATTGCTTGATCGGTTCGACCGCGCGGGCGGCGACCTGCGCCGGCGTGCCCCACAGCGGCTGGTAGCGGTCGCTGCCGGGATCAAGGGGGTCGATCAGTACGAACGGAACATGGGCGGCGGCCGCCAGGCGGCTCATCTGCTCGACGTCCTCTTGATCGCCCTTCTGGTCAAGGATCAATAGCGCCGCGTGCTGGGTGAGCGTGCGCGCGGCCAGCACGCGCCGCATCGTTGTCGTCTTCCCGGAACCGGTCGCGCCGCACGCGAAGATGTGCTGTCCCTCGCCGAGCGGCAGCCGCGCTGCCTCGTTCTCATCGCCGCTCATCGGCACGTACGGAACCCGGCCTGGCCACGGTCGCTTGTGCACCAGCTCGCCTTGGGAGCGCAGATAGATCCGCTCGCCCGCCCGTCGCGCGGGCGCCGGCTGCCAGATCCAGCGTCGCGTCTGCTCGTGGGAGCGAAGCTCCTCCCCGGCGCCCAGGTCGGCCAGTCGCAGCCGACGGCCGCACACCGCGGCCGCAATCGCGCACGCGCTGATCGGCGCGAGGATCATCAGCGCCAGCCACGCGCGTAGCGAGATCGCCACCGCGAGCGCGCCGACGGCCAGGACGCCGGCCGGGTATAGGTTCCGAGCCGACAGCGTCGAGTAGCGGCGCATAGACCAGGCGGCCAGTGCGCCGAGCGCGGCGAGTCCGAGGATCGCCGCGGCGTCGATGATCGCGAGTGCAGGGGTGATCATGCCGCCCCCGCCAGCCGCGCTCCACCAATCGCCCCCGGGCTGGCGGCGAGCGCGATTTTCCTGATCGTGTCGAGCAGCTCGACGCGTAGGCTGCCGTCAGCGACCGACAGCCCACATCGCCGGCTTGGGTGACGACGAGCTGGCGGATCGTCTGGTCCTTGCACACGTAGACGCACGCGCCGGAGTGCCCGGTCGCGATCCACCCCTCACGCACAAGCCGGGTCGCGTGCGACTTCACCGTGGTCGGCGCCCAACCCATCGCACAACCCCACGCGGCCACCGGGGTGGGCCCGACACGACACAGCCACCGCAGCCCCTCCACCGTCGCCGGACCAGCTCCCAACCGCCGACTCACCGCGCCGCGCTCCAACCCAAAAGCACGACCGTGTTCCACGTGGAACACCGGACAGCCGGGCGCCACCCAGGCGCCGGCCTCCGAGCCGTTGACCTTGACGTTGACCTTGACGTTGACGTTGACGTTACCTTTGACTTTCCATTCCTCGCCAACCGAGGAGTCGGTTCTGGGCAACTGCTGGCCATGCCGATGGCCCCCGCCCCCGCCACACCCAGGTAGACAGGGCGAGCGATCCCGACTACCCGAACGACCTCGTGGAGGGCGGGTAGTCGGGATCGCTCGCACCCCGAATTCCCAATGCTGGCGGGGGCGGGGGCCATCCCAGGTGCGGCCCGGCCGGCCGCACCTTGAGCCGCACTTACGGCTGCACCGCCCAGCCACATGTTCCACGTGGAACGCGTGGCGACCACCCTCGGCGCGCCCGTCATCAGAGTGCTCCCTTGTCGGCGCCGAGCGCCCGAGCGAGGCGATCAGCGGCGGGGTGGTCGAGCAGGATCTGAAAGCCAGCACGGTGCGGCTTGCCTTGGCTTCGCATCCGATCGTTCTCGTGATCGCCTCCTCGAGCCGGGTGGCGACGGCACACTGATCGGGATCCGGTGTCGGCCGCGAAGCGGGCGGCTTCGCCGCCCGGGCGATCTCCGTCTCGAGCGCGCGCACCGACCAGCCGTGCTCCGCCGCCTGCCTCGCGAGCACGACCCGGTGCTGATGGTCGGGCTCGGTCAGCAGCACCTTGCCATGCCCCTTGGTGAGGATGCCCGTGTCGATCATCTCGACGACCTCGTCGGGCAGGTCGAGCAGCCGCACAGTGTTCGCGATGTCGGCGCGGCTGCGTCCAATCCGCTTGGCCAGGACGACGCTGGTCATGCGCAGGTCGTCGAGCAGGACGGAGAACGTTCTGGCCTGCTCGATCGGGCTGAGGTCCTCGCGGACGATGTTCTCGATCAGCGCGAGCTCGAGCGACCCGGCCTGGTCAAGCGCGTCGTCGACGAGGGCCGGGATGGCCGCCTCGCCCGCGAGTTCGGCGGCGCGCCACCGGCGCTCTCCCGCGACCAGCTCATAGCCATCCTCGACCGGCCTGACGATGACCGGCTGCAGGACCCCGCGCTCCCGGATCGAGTCCGCCAGCGCCGCCAGCGCCGACTCATCGAAGCGCTTGCGCGGCTGAGCAGGATTCGCCCGAATCTCCGTGATCGGGATGTCGCGAAGCCGGCCGGTGATCTCAGAGACGCCGGCTACCGACGCGGGGCTGCGGTCGTCTCCCGCCGCCAACGGATCGTCGACGAGCAACCCTCGCCTGAGGACGCTCATCGTGCCGCCGTTCCGCTGAGCAGCTCGACCACTTGGCCGTAGGCGAGCGCGACGCAGCTGTCCGGCGCGAGGCTCGCGACCGGCACGCGCGCGGCGGCCGCCTCGGCCACGAGCGCTGAGCGCAGCCGGATCCGACCGGCCGGCGCGAGCCCCGCCTCCGCCAGGCGATCCTCGACCGTGCGGCTGCTGATCCGGGTCGGGCTCCACCGTGTGACGAGCGCGATCAGCCGCGGCGCGTCGCCGCCGAGTCGCTTGGCGAGTTTCGTGATCGTGCCGCGCAGCTCGAGGATGCCGTGGACGGCGCCCTCGTCCTCGGCGCTGACCGGCGCCAGCACGCAGTCCGAGCAGACAAGCGCGTTGACGGTCAGCAGTCCGAGGTTCGGCGGCGTGTCGATCACGACCTCGTCGTAGTCGTCCACGACCGGCTCCAGTGCGTCGTGCAGGAAGCGTTCGCGGCCGAGCTCCCCCACGAGGCTCATCTCCACCCCGGCGAGCCCGAAAAGTGTCTGATCCTGACCGCCCTTTGGCCGGGAAACCCCGGTCAGGACTGGACGCTTCTCGGGCGAAACTGTCCGATCCTGACCGCCCTTTGTCCCCGAAACCCCGGTCAGGACTGGACACTTCTCGAGCGAAACTGTCTGATCGTGACCGCCCTTTTCGTCCGCCGCCGGCGACAGTTCCCGCACCTGCGGTGAAGCGGCCGAGGCCACCAGCGGGCGCGCGCCGGCAGGCGGCGCTAGACGCCGTGGCGTCCGCGGTGTGCGCGCGTCGCCAATCTCGCGCGGGTCGCGGACGGTCCACACGTTCGTGTTGCCGCGACCACCGGTCGCGCTGAGGAGCTCGAGCTGACTCGACCTAAGCAGCGCGCCGCGTGCGCGACGGTACGTTCTGTCCGCGATCCCGGCCGCGGCGCACAGCTCCTCGGTCGAGAGCTCCCGGACCTCGCCGCGTTCGTCGGCGACCGCGGCCATCGTCGCCAGGAGCAACCGCTCAGGCCCGCGTGCCGTGCTGTAACTGAGAACCGCCTCGCACAGCTCGACGTTGATGTCACCGTCCCACCACGGACCGGCGTCAGCGAACAGGAGAGTGACCGTGCTCGCTCGACCGCGACCGGTGAGACGTTCATCCACCGCGACCAGGCCGCGCGCGACGAGCTGCTCCCGCGCCTGCTGGTAGCGACTCCTGCTCAAACCGGCTCGCGCGGACGCGGCCGGCGCACCCGGCCAGGCACGGTTCTCACGACCGGCAAAGCTCGCAAGCGAGAGCGCCACCAGGCGCTCACCAGACGCAAGGTCAGTCCGCGCGAGCACGGCGGCGATCGCCTCTCGGCTCATGCACCACACTCCACGGTCGCGCTTGTGCATCTGGTCGTCGGGTTCGGCGAGTCCGTCCGAGGCGTCGCTAGAGTTGACTCTCGCCCCTCCACGGACCAAGAGCTTCGGTTGTTGCCTCGATCCCCCTCAGCTGCGCCAACAGCTGGCCCGGGGGTCGAAGCCCTTAAGGGGCAGAACGCCCGCAGGTTCGGCGGACGAGGCCCCGGCTGTGACCATTTCAACGGCTAGCGCTCACCTCCTCGGAGCGTCAATCGCCCCGAGGAGGACCCGCGGCCCTCTGGCCGCGCCGCTGGTCCACGCACCTGCTTCCGTGGACCAACGTCCCGAAAAGTCCCTGCAAGTGACACGAGCCTTCGCGTGCGTCAGCAGTGGGACGTATCGGGAAATGCCCAGCAAATCAGCCGTTCCTTGCGCCGCGGCGGGTTGCCTTACAAGCAGGAGGTCACTGGTTCGAGCCCAGTACCGCCCATTAGCGAAGGCCCTGTAAATCAGGACTCTTTCGACCGGATGCAGCGGAAGTCGACTTGCTTGTCTGGTCCGGGCAACGTCTGCGGGCAACGATCCACGTCAAATGGCATGTTTGCAACCAGCGGCGGCCGCTTGCGGGCATGCGCGTGGTCGCCTTTGCACTCGCCGGCCGCCGGCTCGTCGGACGATCGAAGGAGTCGTCAGCGGCGGCGTTCCTGTGCGCCTGCATCACGCCTATTTGGGTCACGCCGGCGCGGCGACCGCTTTGCTCGACGAGCGGTGGACTGGTCGATTGAGCGGGTGATACGACCGTGGCGAAGGAATCGTCGCCGACGGTGCCGGCTGACGGGTGGTCCGTCGCCGTGCCGATCGTGAGGACCTGGAGATCGCGCGGCGAAAGCGTCGGGCCGTCAGCCTGCGATGGTGCCCACTTCCCGCTGACGCTGTCGCGAGCGAGGGCGCTTCTCGACGCGAGTCACGCGTCGTCGTGGGCGAGGGAGCTGGAGAGTTCGCGGTAGGCATCGACTTGCTCCAGGAGCGTCTTTGCCTTGTCCTCAACGGCCTGCACGGCGTCGGCGCCTGCCACCCACCGGTGCGAAAGAAGCCGGGCTCCACGATCGTCGTGCTGATGCCGAACTGTTCGACCTCTGTGGCCAGTGACTCCATCCAGCCCTCGACGCCGAACTTCGCTGCCGCGTAGGCGGAGCAGAACTGCTGACCGACGATCCCGGCCGTCGACGAGATCGAAACGATCTTCCCGGCGCGTTGTGCGCGCATCGTTGGCAGCACCGCTCGGGTGACCGCCATCGTCCCGAACAGGAGGGTGCCGACCTGCGCTCGGACTTGAGCGGGTGAGATCTCTTCGAAGAATCCCGCGATGAAGTTACCGGCGTTGTTGACCAGCACGTCGACTCGGCTAAAGCGCTCCACGGCCGCGGCGATCGCGGCGTCGGTCTGCTCGGCATTGGTGACGTCTAGGCGCACGACAAGCAGGTCGTCGTGCTCGCCGATCGCTTCTGCGACGGTCTCGGTGTTGCGGCCGGCCGCAACGACGTTGTGACCCGCGGCCAGCGCAGCCTTGGCGAGCTCGACGCCGAGGCCGCGGCCCGCGCCGGTGATGAACCAGGTTTGTTTCGGTTTATTCATGAGTCAAGCTAAGCACCGCTACCGGAAAGCTGGGAGTCCCTGCTGTAAGGGGTTCTCGCAGGGCCTCCCACGCAGACGAGATCCGGGGTTACTCTCGATCTCGTGGACCTCAAGACCGAGATCCGGGAGTTCCTGACCTCTCGTCGGGGCAGGATCACCCCTGGTAGAGCGGGGATCACCGCCTACGGCGCGCGGCGCGCCGAACCGCCGGCGCGGATCCCCGCGATCGCAGACTCTCCGAGCTGGTCGGCGAACTCTCGATGCGCAGCGAACAGTTCCGGACCCGATGGGCGTCACACAACGTGCGCTTCCACAACACCGGCACCAAGCGCTTCATGCACCCTCTCGTCGGCGAGCTGACCTTGAACTTCGAACGGTTCGACCTCGCCGCCGAACACGGGCTGACGATGTTCACCTACGCCGCCGAACCGGGCACACGCTCCGCAGAAGGCCTCGACCTCCTCGCCAGCTGGACCGCAACCCCACACGCACCCGAGATCAACCGGTCGCACCTCGAACCGGGCGCCAAATAGCCGGACCACCCCAACGCACCCGTCGCTTTCGCCGATTGTCGCCTCGGACTCGGACGAGCGCATCGGCGACGCCTCGATCGCGCCAGGTCGCTGGCGCCGCGCGAGCGCAATGCCCCACGATCGCACGATGGCGCCGCCGCTCGACCAGCAAAGCGGCCACCGCGCGTTGTCCGAAGCGTTGGGCTCTCGCTGTCGCCTGCGGACAGCCTGAGCCACGCCATCGCCTGACGCCGGCGTGGCTGCTCTCCCAGGCCGGCGGTAGCGCCGAGCCCGCCAAGGCTACGGATGCGAAATGTCGCCAATCCACTCGTCCGGATCCTGGCGGAATGACGTTGAAAGGGATCGTCGCGGGGGGCCTACTCAGGCGGCTGATGCTGGCGCCTGGTCACCTCGGTACCCCTCAGGTCGACGGAGGTTCTTTGCGGCCGCCCAGCTCAGCGGGCCGGCACTCAGGTCGGCGGCTCGAAGTGTTGGCGGAAGCGTTCGTCGTTCCACCCGTTGGCGATGCCGTGGTGCGCCAGCCGGCTAACGGTTCTCGTACGGCGTGGTGGAGCACGGGATAGGCGGCGGCTCGCGCGAGGCCTAGCTGCTCGCCGGTGAGAGATCGCCCATCCTTCATGGGCCGGATCGCTTGGGTGGGTAGCCGAGGTTGACGAGGATGTCGTCGGACCCGTGCTGGGTGATGGTCCTAAGGTCGCGGGTTAGCTGCTTCGCCTCGTTGAGTTCGCGTTGGCCGTAGATGCCGGTCATCTGTTTCCAGACGCCGAACCGCTCTGTGATTCGGGCCCACCGGCGATCGCAGCTCCCGATCGGGCCGTCTCCGGTGTCACAGATCGCCTCGATGGCTGAACGAAGATGGACGAGTGCGTCGGTGCGCTCTTGATCGCTGGGCTCGCGTTCGGCGAGGTGCAGCGCCCATGCGGCGCTTCCGACAGCGCGGCGCGGCCATGCTCTCCGCGAGCCGCATCATCTCGAACGGTGCTTTGAGTCTGGCGGCATCGGTCGTGATCGTGTACTCGCCTAGGTGAAAGCTGCGACGACCTTGGGTCCGAGCCTTACCAATCCACTGTCCCGGCTCATGCAGCTTGTACACGACGTTGTCGTAGATGTACGGCCGGGGTTGCCACTGGGCGGTCGCGGGCCATAGCTTCATCGGCCCCGGTGGGTCTAATAGGCACCAGATGGCGAGCGCCAGCCCGGCTTTGGTCACCGCCACGCTGAGGGCGGCGGTGTCGGTGCCCCGCTGCACGATGAACATCTTGGCGGTCATCCTGGTGTCCAGTCGACCTGTGTGCGGGTGGTCTTGTCGGTGCCAGCGGACCCCTTCGTCGAGCTTGTCATTGAGGTCGTGGAAGAGCGCGAACGGGTCGCGTGCCGGATCGTCGCTGCCCCACATCTGCCAGTTTGGATCCTGCACGCTCATCTGCAGCGCGGCTACGCCCTGCTGGATGCAGAGGTAGCCGCCAGGGGCCAGGAGGTTCGCCATGGGAACCGCGACGAGCCACTCGCCGGCAGCGTCGGCGCGCCGCTCCAGTTCCTGCACGAGGATCGAGAAGTCGATAGGAGCTGGTTGGTCTGCGGCGATGTCAACGATGAGGTCTCGGAGGTGGCGCATGTGATCGTCGCTCATCCGCGGATCGGCTGGCGGATCGGAGTGCTGTCGCTTTCCATGCAACTGACCAGCGATGCCTGAAGCGGCCAAAAGGAGCTAGACCGGCTCTGGTCGTGGGAGCCGAGATGGCGTCGTCCGTCGCGGAGCAGCGGGAGCGCCGCGTCGGCCCGGGCACGTTACGCCGCGCATGACTCGTCGGGTCCTGAACCCAACGCACAGCGCCGAAATGGGGCCTGCGTCGCTTCGCGCCGGCGCAGTTGCCCCACAGCCCGCCATGTCGTGGGTTCGCCCCGCTTCCCGATGGTGTGGGGATCGCACCCTTGGTGTCGTTGACTCGGGAGCGCGAGAGCGCGTAGAGTCGAAGTCGGCCCTCGACCAGAGCGGCCACCGTTTCAACATCACGGGGGAAGGTCCACGAAATGGGAGCAGAGCCGATCGAGGGTCGCGACGCGGTCATTCGAGCCCGACTTGCGGACGCCGTTGGACGCTCAGCGAGCCAAGGGAAGGAAGAGCGAGCGCAAAGCGCGATTTGGGCCGCGGTTGCCCTGAGCATGGGCATGGGTGTGGTTCCGTTCGGGATCAATATCGGCTGGTTCTTCGCGGTGTCGACGGGACTCATCCTTTACCTGGGCGAACTCTACGGGTACACGTACACAAAGGAGCAGGCGGCTGCCCTGTTGAGGGAATTCTTCCGCAGCTGCGGCTGGAGCTGGGGGGCGTATGCGTTCGGCATGAAGTTCATGGCAGAGGTGCTAAAGGGCGCTGGGATTATCACCATGGGCGGGGCAACGCCAATCGGCATGGCCCTGGATGGGGCGCTCTCTGGAGCCATCACATATGCGGTGGGCTTCACGGCCCTCAAACATTTCGAGCAGGACGAAGATTTGTCGACCGCCGAGATGCGCTCGGAGTTTCGCGCGCGGTTCGTGGAAGGCAAAGACAGGGTGCGAGACCTCGCTCGCCAACGCGGGTCCGAGCTCGGTACGGAGTTGCGCGCGAGGTACGAGACCGCCGCGCGTCAGCTCAAGGACGGAACGGATAGCGCCCGGGAGCTGGCTCGCGAACGCGGGTCCGAGCTCGGTACAGACTTGCGGGCGAGGTACGACACCGCTGCGCGTCAGCTTAAGGACGGAACGGATAGCGCCCGGGAGCTGGCTCGCGAACGCGGGTCCGAGCTCACTACAGAGTTGCGCGCGAGGTACGCGAGCGCTGCGAGCCGACTTAGGGACTTCCGGGAGACTCCAGGTGGGTAGCAGGATCAGGCGACGCGGCCAGACTCATTGGATCGGACCTCGACGCAACTTGGCTCGCTAGCCGGGGTTAGCGGAACCAACGCGCTCCGTTGCATGGAAAGCAGCAGTGCCCGGCGACCGCGGGTTCTCGACTCCAGCTGACAGTTTCTCTGGATGTGCGAGCCAGACCCTCGAGACCCTCTCGACCCGCGCGGGGTCTGACCGGCCGGTCTGCAACTCGGCCTGTCACACTCCGGCAGCCGAGGAAAGCGGCGATAGGTCGGTGTCGATAACAGGGTGCGCAGGTGGTATGCCGTTGTATGTCACTCCGGCGGGAGGTCAGCTACGCGCGACCGACTCGCTTCGGCTGTGGCACATCGGTTGACGTCACAGAGTCAGCGAAGCCTCCCCGGGACCGCTCAGCCCGGATCGGGCGTTTAGCGCCGATCGGGCGCGTGAGCCGGTTGAGTCCTGGCTGTAGACGAGCTGGTAGGTGGTGTATATGGCGTAGGCGCCTATGGTCACGCCGACTGCGAGCAAGACGACGTCGATAGCCAATCGCTCAGCGGAAGTCGCCGTCGACAGATGGGCGAGCACGCTAAGCGTTGCGAGCTCAACGCCGACTCCGGTTAGGGTGATGAACGCCGCCACGAGCAGCATCCGGCGCGATACGGTCACGCCGGGGGCGGGCGTGGCCGAGGCTCGGACATCGATCACCGGGACTATACCGTCCGGGATGTCCCCAAGCGGCTGCACCGCTCGGGACTCCTCCGCGGGCTGGGACGCCGGTTTTGGAGGGAACCTTTGAAACGCGATGAACAGCGGCGCCAGTAGCACCAGTGCACCGCATGCGGCCGTGAGAATGCCGAACGGGGCTGTCGTCACACCCGGCAAGATCTTCGCGGCCGCTCCAGTGGTGGTGGCGACGGTCACCAGGGCTGCGCCGAGAGCCGTTATATTCGTCGCCCAGCTGTCACTGAACTTCCATCCAGACGCTGCCGTGATCATCTGTGGGGCCGGGCTCGGGAGCGTCGCCCGGATGATTATGCTCGTGATGGCCGCGAATGCCAGGCCCATGGCCAGCGGGACACCCCAGGCGGACCAGAAGCTCACCGACCGGTCGAGCGTGAGCGCGATCGGCGTGGCGGCCGCGGTAGACACCACGGGATCAGTCGGAGAAGGAACGAACATGAAATCAAGGGTCGCTCCGGTCAGCGTCGTCGCGAACGGCTTGGCGAATTGCAGCGTCACGGCCGACACGTCTCCCGGGCCGACGACGGCTGGAACGACAGACGTAGCCGGAACAGCGGATGTTGCCCGCGCGTCGAGTCCGCTCGGCAGGGTCACCAACCTGAACTCTGCTGGGCGGAGAGTGAGGGGTGTCGTTCCGGGATTCTGGACGGCGACATGCGTCGAGGAGGTCCCGTCGGTTGCAAACGTCAGGACCGGACTCGTCGCGACGAACATCGGTGCTGGATTAGCGAGCGTCAGCACGATCGGCGCCACTCCGACGCTCGCTGGTCCGCTACCGGAGTAATCGAGGACGGCGCCGGTTACCGTCGCCTTGCGCGACTGGTGGAAGCGCAGCGTGATTGCCGACACCGCTCCGGGCCCAATGCGCAGCGACGCGGCCGGCGATGCCCGAACGCTGGCCCCGCTCGGCAGGGTCACGAGCGTGAATTCGGCGGGGCGGAGGATAAGAGAACCTGGTCCCGGATTCTCGACCGCGACGCTCGTGGACGCTGTCCCGCCAGTTCCGAACGTCAGGACGGGACTGGTCGGGGCGAAGAAGGGCGCAGAGGTTGCACTTGGCGCACTCGCTGCCGAAGAGCCACTTGCTCCCTTCGCGTTCCTCACGGTGGTCACTGGTAAGCCAGCGCAGAGTCCGAGAGCGGCAAACGCCAAGACCAACAAGACGCGCCTGATTGAACGTGAACGACTAGTCCGCATCGGCCTATCCCCAATTGGCAGCACGCGATGAGCGGCGCAACCGACCCACCGGTTTCGCTCGACGTGGGCATGCTAGCGCGCGAGCGAAACGCACGTCAACCTTCACGGCTCGTCGCAACCGTGAGCCTGGGACTGAGCCGATCCCGGACGACAGCTTCCCGATGCGTCGTCGGCGTGGCGGCAGACGAGCCTTCTAACACCCAAAACCTCCGACTAGAGGCCTGAGCTCCCACCCGCCGGCGAGGACCACGTTACAGTCGGCCCGCCAATCAGGTCATTCTCGGCAAGCGCACCTCACAGCAAACGCATGCCCGCCCGGTTGGACTTCGCGCCAAATCGGCGACCTCCGCGGGAGTCGGGCCGCTGAGCCCAAAGCGGCGCGAGAGTCGCTCTTATTGGATCGGGGTAGCCACGCGGCGAGACGCAATTCGGGGCGTGATAGCAGGTCGTGCTCGTCTCACCCGGCGTCAAGTTGTACCCACTTCACCCTGCAAGTTGAATTCGGCTGTTCTCGCTGGTGCAGTCGTCGGTCAATGAGCGCCCGAGTCGTAGCCGACGTCGCATGTTCGGTAACCGGAGGCGATCAGCGGAACTCCGACCGCGATCTTGCCGTCGCCGACCGTTCCGTCGATGTAATGCGCGACCGTCCCTCGAACGTCAACGCGGCGCGAAGGTCGCGCAGACCGACCCGTGCATAAGCTCTCTGGGGCGATCTGGTACATGTTCACCCGAAGTCGCCGGCGTGTAGGTCGTAGGGTCGGCCGGGGACGGGGACGTGCTGGTCGCCGAGTTGTCGGTGTTGGCGGCGGATCGCCTGGGCGCGGGCGTTGAGCTCGTCGACGTGTTCGTTTGAGGTATGGGCGATCACGATCGTCGTTCGGCCGTTGGCGCGGTCCCCGTGCGCGGCTTCGAGCGCTTGGTCTTCGGCGTGGTGTTGGTCGGGGTGGATGTGGACGCGGTCGCGGGCGGCGTAACCGCGGACTGCCAGTTCAGCGCGCCCCTGTCGGAAACGGGCTTGGTCGCGGCGGTCGGCGGGGGAGAGGTCGGGATCGAACCTTGGGACGTTTCGGCCGGTCAAGGACGAACGCAACCGATCGGGGATCCCAGCGCGCTAGGGGCGAGTCCCGCGGGCCGTCATCCGGGACTGCACGGCGCGGCATTCCCTGCCGCTTGATGGGCGGTGGTCCGCCTCGGGACTGCGCCGATCGTGAAGGATTCGTCACCGAGAGAGCGTGGCCATGCCCGATCGCCGGGCCGAGTCCACGGCGAGACGGCCCGAAGCCAGCTTCAGGTTAGTCGGAACGCCAGAGCGTGCGGCAGCCGGCCAGGTCGCCGCTGGCGGCTCCTGTTAGCCCGGAGCGCACGAGCGTCGTTCGGGCCGAATGTCAACAGCGCCTCGATGCGAACCGCCACGGTCTTTGAGCCGAACGCCCTGCGCGCGTGGTCCTCCATGGACAAGTTCCCATCATCGCTCCAGTTCGGACAGACTGCTCATTGAGCTTTAGGATCGCTGCGATCTCCGCAACCGCCGAGGAGTCGTCCATCGACCCGACGTTTCGCTGGCCCGGGAGGCGCACGCTCACTACTGCGCGCCCCCACTTGAGGAAGTCGGCGGCGTCCAACTGAGCGGCACCCCTTGACGAATTGGTTCGGACGGGTCCGTGGAACCTTCGCCGGTGTCCGTGACTCGACTAAAGGCCTCGTGCATTCGCTCCCAGTCCCGGTAATCACGTTCCCCGCCAGGAAGGGTACGCATCCAACCGGCGAGCCCTGCGGCTCGGAGCCACATCCCGTCGGCAACAGGGATGAGACTTTGATGCGCAACCTACTTGTCGAGCTGATCAGGCGCGATGTACTCGCAGGCAACCACCTCGTAGAAGTTCATGACCGCCGTGATCATGGACCTCTGTTCGGGCGTTCTAGCCTCCCACAACGCCTGCCACCCACCTGGGTTCGGGGCTTGCTCTTCAAATAGCTGTTCGGCGACGAGGCTCATTCTGATGAAGTCGCCGTCGAACAGCTGGCTAAGAAGCTCGTAGACGCGCTGCCGCTGTGCGCTTTGCCGTTGGAGGCGCAGTTGCTCCTTAAGGTCGCCGAGTTGGTCGTGTTGAAGCTTGAGCTGCTCCCTGACCCCCTGCAGCGATTGAAAAGCGATGACCCCGGCCCATATGGCAGCTGCAACCAGCCCTAAAGTGGCGACTGCCCCAACCAGAGCACCAACATTCGCGAGCGTCGATGCATACACGGGAGCCACGGGCGAAGTTTCCCACCATGCCAGCCCCTGATGCTAAATTGGTTCGTACTTATGGTCCCACGGCCGCTTCCACCCGACACCCCGGCGCCCGGAAAGCCTCAGCCGACTCCACCGCCTAACTGAGGGTCTCGCCGCTCACAGGCCCGCATTAGGCGGTCAAGAGCACGAAGTAGCTGCCGAGCGTCCGTTGCGCTAGGTGTTCCGGACTCCACGAGCTGTCGTGGACGGTGCCGACTTCTTCACGGACGAATCGAAGTCGCAAGCGCCCGATTCGTGCGCTCTCGCACCGCAGATACACCCGCTTCCGGGTTGATCGAATAGCAGCACTCCCAGCGCGCGGTGCCGCTTGCCGCCCGGACGAGTCAGCCAGAGTGCTGGATCTCGATTCGAACCGGCCGCGCGCGTGCTCGAGCGCCCCCGGTCATCGATGCGGCCACCAGTCCACGCAGCAATGGCATGCCCGACAGACCAGCTCAACGTCCTCGCCGCGCTCGTGCCCGAGCCGCGCGGACGACCGGTGGCGCACCGTGACCGCCGCCGCGGAGCACGAGGCGACGGCGGCAGCGGGGCGCAGCGGCGATCGCTCGTCACCAACCACGACCAGCGCCGTGCCCCCCACGGGCGAACCGAGGTAGAGTTCGCTGAGCAGCGAATGCGGTCCGGGCGCGCTTCACGCCATCGACTCCAAGCGATGGCGCACCAGTGACACACGACGCTGAGCAGCCGCCCGACGAGCACATCGAGCGGACGCGGAAGACGCCGTGACGCCGGCGATTTGGACCATTCAGCACAACGCCGCCACTCGCCATAAATGCCTTACAAGCAGGAGGTCACTGGTTCGAGCCCAGTACCGCCCATCGCGGAAATGCCTGGTAATGCACCGGTTTGTATTTGACGTGCCCGCTGCCTGGATGCCGGCGGTGGCCGTGTGGAAGCTTCCTGGAAGCCATTGTCGGCTCAAGCACCGCTCAGTCGATCGCGTCCTGACCGGCGCCGCGCGCAGTTGAGCTGCCGCGAGCCGTCTGCCAGGACGCGCTCGGTCAGGCGAGTTCCCCGACGGGGAAATGATGTTTGAGCGAGCGATCCCCGTCCGTCCCTGCCTCGGAGTAATCCCGCGGAAGGCGACGTTGGAACCGCCGCTGCTCCCCGCGAACTACCGAAGCCGCCGCCGACCCACTGGCCGGACGAGGGCCGAGACATACAGGTCGGAGGACGCGTGGTTGAAAGGAGAGGTCCCGGCCACGAGCACGTCGAGCATCGGAACGTCGCCAGCGCAATGGCCGGAGCGTCGAGGGCGCGGGACGCGAATGCGATCGTGCCGTCGCGTTCGTCCGCGTGATCGGAACCGTGGCAAACCGATCACGCCGACCGGAGAGTCTCCTGCAATTGCCGCGGAGCGGCAGTCTGGTCCGCGCCGGCTCGCAGGCTGCTGAGATTGCTCAAGACGAGCGGATCAGCGGCCAGACTCCCGCAGTCCAGCGAAAGGAGCAGCGCGCCGACGCGGGGGCGGCGCAGCTGGTTCTCGTCCCAACCTAGAAGCGGCAATGCCCACCGTGAAGACTGTCATCGTCGTAAGACAGAAGCGTGGCGAGCACGCGCGTCGGCAACCGCACACGGGAGTAGCGGTGAGTGCCCGTGGCGGTAACGATCAGCCGGCGCAGTTTGACGGGGCAGCGACTCGGTTGAAGCGGTCTTGGGCCCAACTCCTGGATTACGGGGTTGCAGACGTTCCCTGATCGGGGCAGTTCGCGCCCGTTGGCTCTCGCTTCGGAACGACAGCAGGAGCGTCCCGGCCGCGGGCCCCCACGACCGCTTGGACGTCTTGCCAGGCACGGGAAGTCGCATTCGGTGGCCTGAGCACCTCCGTGATTCTGGTGGTTGCAGAGACGACGCGGGCGGACCCAACGATTGGTGCGAGTGCGGTGAGGACCTGGTGAACTAGTTCCACGCTAACAGCGGTCTGGCTGGCGGCACCGAGGTTCATCAGGTAGGACTCGGTCGGCGCGTCGAGCGCCACGAGGGCGGCCAGCCAGACGAGCATCAACGTGTCGTGATCAAGGCCTGAGGCCTCGAACGCGTGGGTGGTCATGCCCGCGAGTTGGTCCGCGTTCGGTCTCGTGCGAAGAAGGTCGTCGGCGCGGGTCGCGACGTCGGGCGGCAGGCCAGATTCACCGGTCATCGGTTATCTCCTTCTCAACGGCTGGAGCGGGATGTGAGGAGCGGCTGCGTGTGTTTCGTGTCCTCGCTCGACGCGCTGCGGCGATGGACAGCTGCGGCGCCTCGATCACACGCGTGCGGGCGAGCCAGTCCGGGAATCCCAAGCGCTTGAACGGAATCGGTACGAAGCCCCAGGGCAACGGCACCATCGCGACGTTCATCCCGATCCAGCGCACCAGCGCCCGGGCGGGCTTGACCCTGCCCCCGTTGGGAGTCACTAACTGGATCTGCATAACGCGGGAACCCGGTGTCTGACCGGACATCGACCAGAACACGACGAAGTAGGCAGCCGTCCAGACGACGTAGACGACGCCCGCGATCGCCAGGAAGACTGGCTTCAGGTTCTTCGTGATCGGGAAGATCGAGGCGATCAGCTCGGTGCCAAGGCCGGTGATGATCGCCACGAAGTTGATAATCAGCACGTCGATCACCCAGGAGATCAGACGTGTGACTAGCCCGACGTCAGGCAGGTTCTCCTCGACCGTGGTCTGGAGGGCGGTGTCGCTCTCAGGCGACTCGGATGGGTTGCTCATCGCGTGTCCGTGTCGCGATTTGTCCGGGCTCCGTCGCCCGGGAGGGCGCGGCGTCATCGGCGACCGGCCTCAGCGCGGCGCCGGTGGAGCGACTGGTGACGTCGATGCGCGGTCTGAGATTCCGTGACAGGGAGTTCTGGGCGTGATTGTTGGCCATCCGGATGTCGCGAATGCTCGCCGGAGACGAGCGCGCTGCCTTCACCCGAATCGGGCGATGCGACGGCCGGGGCCGGCCGTTCGGTCCCCCGTTCGGGGTGATGACGCGGCGGGGCGGATTGGATCCTCCGCGTCGGATGTTCGACGCGGATGGTTCGCCCGACATCGATCCGGACTGGAGTCGGTTCGAGTTGTTGACCGTCTTTGCTGGTGATTGGGGGGCGAGATGGAATCAGGTCGCCGACGGCCGAGCTGGGTGTGATGGCTCTTCGGGTGATCGAGCCGAAGCTGATGCTGCCCCGGGTTCCCGCCGAGACCCTGCGGCGAGAGCGTCCCCGACGGATGCTGGATGACGGTGGCGCAGCCTCGTTGACCCGTCCTCAACGCGACGGCTTGCTCTTGCGAGGAGCAACCATCAAGAATGGCGCTCACTACGGCTGCCTGCACATGGCCGCTCTCGGGACACTTTCGGTCGCATCCGGCCCGGTGCTCGGCGTCTGTGGCGTCGCCCATCGTGGGCCGCTACTACGCGACGCCTCAGGCGGTCACGCCGGCGGCTGATGCTTCGATGCAGGAGCAGGCGGGTCGCTGCCGTGACCACGAAGATCAGACCGAACGAGGCGACGACAACCAGCAGCGGGAATAAAGGAGAGGTTGAGCGTCGACACCCGCTCGGCGCCGGGGTGACCAGGAGGTCATGGCCCTGTTTGCCGGTTGCGGACCAGCGTTTGGTTCGACGAAAGGGGACGCGCCGCTGGTCAGCCGCCTCCCATCTCCATTCAAGCTGAGCGGCAACCCGCCAGTCGCGTTCGGTCGTCCTCAGCGGCTTCATCCGGGCCCGAACGTCGCAGCCGACGAATGCGGCGTGGTTGGCCGCCTCGGTCCCTCTCAGCGGTAGTCGGGGTTGGCGAAGTCGAAGCGGCACCCGGCCTCCCACAGGCTCTTCTGGTTCCCGTGCGCGGGGATGCCGCCAGCGTCCGATCGGCGAGAGCACGACGAGGATGTCCGCAACCATCACCTTCTCGAAGATCGCCGGCCAGTCATCCCGATCCCAGCCGTGCTCGGTCATATCCGGGTACACCCCCGTCGCGATCTGATGGTCGACCGCCCGGACAACTTCGACGGAAACCCCGTTGCGCTCCATGATCGCGATCGCGAGGTCCGCGAGACCGCGCGTGTTCGACACCTCCGGCGAGCGCTTCAGCGTGCAGTTGATGAACAGCGCGCTCAGGTCGGAGAAGTCCCACTTCGACTCCGCTGCCAGCGCCTCGTGTTGTTCGGTCAGGTTCGCCATCGATCATCTCCTCGTCGGTGGAAGGTCGGTGATGGGCAATATCGCAGCGCGCCGGAGCGTTACGCCTGGGTAGATCACGTCGGGGTCGGTGACGATCGCGATCAGCGCCAGTGCGTCGTGAGCCGCGGCGGTATCGAGCGTATCGTCGAGTTGTGAACCATCGGTGACGCGGATTCCGAGCGCACCGCAGATCGCGGCCGGCCGGCTCAGAGCACAGCGCTCGCTCGCTTCTGCATTCGCCATGGAGCAGCCACGACGACGCGTCCGGGCAGATGGCTCCTCTTGGTGCGGAGCAGCGATCGTGTCGGTGTAGCTGACGCAGAGGTCAAACGAGGCGTCCTCGAACGGCAGCGCCTCGACGTCGGCCTCGGTGAACACGATCTGATCAAGCTCCCGGCGCTTTGCCTCGGCGCGGGCGCGCCGCAGCATCACCGGCGAGAGATCGCCAGCCACGTAGCGCACGCGCTGGCCCCGCACCGTGCTCAGATACGTGCGTTTCAGCGCGTCGGACGGCTTGATCTCACCGGGTAGGAATCGACGCGAGCATCCGGGTAGTAGTTCAAGCCCGATGCGCTAAGACGTCTCGACCGCTGTCGGTCAGACGCCACTCGGGCTCGTCCGTCCCGCCGTCGGTGTGGCGCCGCTCGACCCACCCGCGGTTCACCAGTTGCCCCAGACGGTCTCCCACGCCGCCGGGGAGGACCTCTCGGGCGCCGGAGATGATCAGGGCGCGAGCGATGATTGCGTCCGCTATCCATCCAAAGTGGCTGATCAACCACAACTCGCGGAGCAGTTCCTCCTCGCTCGGCGGGATTGCCGCCGGGGCGTGTCGGGCTGGCTGGCCTGAGGTCGCCAGCTCGTGCCGGCCAGATCGCTCGGGCCACCTCACGGCCGCAGGGGTGCGTCGACGAGCGCCTCAGCCACAGCCGCCTTGCGCGGGCACAGGTGTCGCGGTCCGGCGCCCCAGGCGTGATTCCCCCAGAACATCGCGGCCGCCGGTCCTATCCGTTGCGCAGGCCCGCGGCCAGCTCCTGGCGCAGCTGGCGCACCGCGCGTTTCACCGGAGAATCCCGGGTGCCATCATCGCCACTCACAGCCTCGGGTTCCGCGGGCGTGACCGCGGAACCACGTCTTGGCTTGACCAGACGATCGCGGCTGATGGTCTTGACGACGGGCAGACCGCGGCCGGCTGGAGCACCGTCGCCGCCGAGCGCTTCGAGCGCGGCGCGAAGCCGGGTCGACTCTTCGAGCAGCTCCTCAAGCCGCTGTTCGACGCGGTGGCGGATCTCCTCAAAGCTCGCCATAGTTCCTAGATCCTAGATCAATTAATTGGATTTAGGTTAGTCGGGGCCCCGCGGTCAGGTTTCCCGGAACTGATGTGCCGAGTCGAGCCTCTGGCCCGGTGAGCGGCGATCGTGCGCAGCGGGGCAGACCGACGCTCGCTACTGGGCGAAGGGAGGAGTACGCGACGGAGGGGGCCGGCGCATGCTTTCCGTTGATACCGCGCGTCCGCGTGCCTCAAGACAGAGGCGAAAAGCGCAAGTGGCGGCCCTGGGTGCGCAGCCGCCGGCACTACCCGCCAGCCATGCTTGTCGCGCGGCATCGTTGTCGGAGGCACCGCCCTGTTCACGTCCTCGGCGATTGCTCACGGCATACGACCCGCCGAGCGGTGAAGGCAAGAGACTTCCTCCGAGTCCGTGCCGGCGGCGCTGTCGGCGGGTGCTCGTCACGCCACGACGATCGGCTTGGCCTTGCTCAGGGCCGCGATCGTGTCGTCGCCGACGTCGAGATGCGCCTTGACAAGCTCAGGCGGAGTCAGCGCCAGCCACTGGTTCAGTGAGACATCGACGAACCGGTCGCTGCGGAACAGCTCGAGGTAGACGAGCTTGTCGGCTCCGGTGTTCTGGACGTAGTGGCCCATCGCGATGGGGATGTAGCCGACATCGCCGGCCTGGTAATCGAAGGTTCGCGCCTTGCCACTGGAGGCGAACACCGTCATCCGGCCGGTGCCCGAGACGTAGTACTGCCATTCGCCCCCGTTCGGGTGCCAATGCATCTCGCGCATGCCGCCGGGATCCACCTCGACCAGGGCGGCGGCGATCGTGGTGCTGACAGGGAAGTTGCGCGAATCGGTGATGCGGACCCGGCCGCCGGGACACGCGATCGGCTCCTGGCCGAGCATGTGGTGGCTGAAGCGCTGCTGTGAGGCGCCCACCGGACCGGAGATCGCGTCCTGGGTGCGTGAGGGCGGAAGCTCGCCGGCGAACACCCAGCGATCGCGCTCCACGTCGGTCGGAAGGTTGGCGAAGGCAGCTTGGCTGACGCCGAAGTTGGCGGCCAGCACGTCGCGCGGGGTGTGGGCGAACCAGTCAGTCAGCAGAAAGGTTTCGTTCTCCGAGAAGTGACCGTCGTCGAACACGAGTAGGAACTCGCATCCGTCATCCAGCCCCTGAATCGAGTGAGGCGTGCCGGCGGGAAACAGCCATAGATCGCCGACCCCGACATCGCCGACAAAGTTGCCGCCATCCGGGTCGACCGCGGTGATGCGCGCGGTCCCGGCGAGCATGTAGGCCCATTCGGCCTCCCGGTGCCAATGCAACTCGCGAATGCCGCCCGGCTTTAGGCGCATGTTGACCCCGGCGAGATCCGTCGCGACCGGTAGCTCGCGCGCGGTCACCTCGCGCGCCCAGCCTCCGCTCGTCACCCGGTTGCGCGCCTGCGCGTACGGGAACTTGAGGTTCGGCAGGGTGCCGGCATCCGTGGCCGGCGAGACGAGCAGATCGGGGTTCGCCCGCTCGATCGCCACGTTGCGCGGACCGAGGATCGACGCGCCCCGGCCATCCACGATCGGCTCTGGAATGTCGTTCCCGGACGTGTCGCTATCCCTTGTTTGACTGACTGACATCGTCCGCCTCTCTCTCGTCGGTGGTCACAGTGTTGGATCACTCAGCGAACTGGCGATGAGTGACGCGCTTGCATCTCAGTGTTCATTTGCGCCGCAGTGACGGGGCGTTGCCTACGATCTCGGCTGAGCCCCAAATCCCGGCGAGGGTTGCCGACCATGGCGGCGGGGTCGACGATGCGGTCGAAGTCGTCCGCCGAGACACCGAGCGCGAGCGCGGCATCGCGCAGGCTGGTGCCCTCGTCGTTCGCCTTATGCGCAATCGCCGAGGCCTTGTCGTAGCCGATGTGGGGACTGAGCGCGGTGACGAGCATCAGCGAGCGGCCGACATAATCCGAGACCTTCGCTTCGTCCAGAGCGGTGCCCTCAACGCTGTAGCGGCGCAGCTTCTCGCAGGCGTCGCCGAGGATCCGGGCGCAGTGCAGGACGTTGTTGATGATGATCGGGCGCATCGCGTTGAGCTCGAAGTTGCCCTGGGCGCCGGCGGCGGCGACGATCGAGTCCTCGCCGATCACCTGCAGGCAGACCATCACCATCGCCTCCTGCTGGGTCGGGTTGACCTTGCCGGGCATGATCGACGAGCCGGGCTCGTTGGCCGGGAGCTTGAGTTCGTGCAACCCCGCGCGAGGGCCAGAGGCCAGCCATCGCATGTCGTTGGCGATCTTCAGCAACGCGACTGCCGCACCGCGCATCCCGGCCGACACGGCGACCATGCCGTCCAACGAGCCTTGAGCAGCGAACTTGTTGGGCGCGGTTGTCAGTGGTAGCCCGGTGAGCTCTGAAAGCTTGGCCGCGATCTGCTCGCCGAAGCCATCAGGCGCGTTGAGCCCCGTACCGACGGCCGTACCCCCAGCCGCCAATTCGTGCAACGCGGTCAGCGAGTGGTCGAGCCGCGCGCGCGCGTCTGTGAGCTGTATCTCCCAACCTGACCATTCCTGGCCGACCGTGAGCGGGACCGCATCCTGAAGATGGGTCCGACCGATCTTGACGACCTCGACCCATTCCACAGCCTTGTCCCGAATGACATCGATGAGCTCCCCTAGCCGGGGCAGCGTGTGACGGCGGATCTCACGCAGGGTCGCGATGTGCATCGCTGTCGGGAAAGTGTCATTGGACGACTGGCCCATGTTGACGTGATCGTTGGGGTGCACGGGCTTCTTCGTTCCGAGCTCGCCACCCAGCAGCTGCGAAGCTCGGTTGCCGATCACCTCGTTGATGTTCATGTTCGACTGCGTGCCCGATCCCGTCTGCCAGACATACAGCGGAAACTCGGCATCCAGCCTGCCGGCGATCACCTCGTCGGCCGCGGCGACGATCGCCTGCGCCAGCGTCCGGTCGAGCCGGCCCGCGTCGGCGTTGACGATCGCCGCGGCCTTTTTCACATAGCCGTAGGCGTGGTAGACCGCCTTGGGCATGTGATCGTCGCCGATGGAGAAGTGGATCAGCGATCTCTGGGTCTGAGCCCCCCAGTAGTGGTCGGCGGGCACCTCGATCGCTCCCATCGAATCGGTCTCGGTTCGCGTGCCCGACTCATCGGTCCCGATCGGCGGAAGCGGATCTGGCACATGCACACGGGCGGTGGCGGTCATGACGCGCTCCCCAGATCGGCGTAGCCCGCCTGCCACATTGCGTCCTGAACGGCCGCAACGGGGTCGGGCAGGTCGACCTGCGCCACTCCATCCTTGATCGCCTGCGCCGCGACCGCCACCGCGACGGTCGCCGATGACGCACGGAGGTTCTCCACGTCGGGCAGCAGCGCCGCGCCCGGCCGATGCGTGTCGACAAGGCCCGCGATGGCATCCGCCGCGGTGAGCAGCATCGCGTCTGTCACTCGGCTGGCGCGCGAGACGATCGTCCCCAGACCAATCCCTGGATACACCAGCGCATTGTTTGCTTGACCAATGGCGTAGTCGACTCCCTTGTGGGGGACCGCCGGCCACGGGGTCCCCGTCCCAATCAGCGCGCGGCCGTCGGTCCACTTGATCAGGTCCGAGGGGATGGCCTCGATCCGCTCGGTGGGGTTCGACAGCGGGAAGATGATCGGGCGCTCGGTGTGGCGCCCCATCTCACGGATGATCTGCTCGGTGAACGCGCCGCCCACCGTCGACGTGCCGACGATGATCGTCGGATGCGCGTGGGCCACTACGTCGTAGAGGCTGATCGCCGCGTCCACGTGCCAGTCGCCGACTTCCGAGCGTGCTCGAGCGTAGGGCTGCTGGAAGTCGCGCAGATCGGTCATATCTGACACGAGCAGGCCTTGCTTGTCCACGCACCAGAATCGGCGCGTAGCGTCGTCCTCGCTCAGTCCGTCTGAGACCATCACGGCCCTGATCTGGTCAGCGATGCCGATCCCCGCGGTCCCCGATCCGAAGATCACGACGCGCTGGTCGCGCGGACGGCTGTCCGCGACGCGCATCCCCGCCAGAATCGCCGCGAGCGTGATCGCTCCGGTCCCCTGCACGTCGTCGTTGAACACCGGAGTTTGGGTGCGATACTGCTCCAGAATCCGCCGCGCATTGGAGGGGCCGAAGTCCTCGAAATGCAGCAGGGCGTTCGGGAACAGACGCGTCGCGGTCTCGATATAGGCGGCGATGAGTTGGTCGTAGCGGTCGCCGCGGACCCGGCTGTGGCGGTTACCGACATACAACGGATCGTTGAGCAGCGATTCGCGATTGGTCCCGGCGTCGAGCATCACCGGGATCGCGCGGTCGGGGTGGATTCCGGCCGCGGCCGTGTAGACGGCGAGCTTGCCGATGCAGATGTCCATGCCGTTGGCGCCCCAGTCGCCAATACCCAGGATCTCCTCGGCGTCGGTGGCCACCAAGAGGTCCACGTCCTCAGCGTCAAGCCCGTAGTTGCGGAACGCCGTCTCGACACCGTCGATGTCGTCGACCGAGAGGTAGACGCCGTTCGGGCGCTGAAACTCGTGGCTGTAGCCCTTGATCGCTTGCGCGACCACCGGGTCATACACGACGGGCAACAGTTCCTTGAGGTGCTCCTCCAGGAGCCGGTAGTAGAGGACCTCGTTGCGATCGTGCAGCCCGGCAAGAAACTCGTTCTTGGCCAGATCGCTCGTCTGCCCCCGGTACTGCTCGTACGCCCGCGCCGCTTGTTCGTCCAGCGTCGATACACCGGCGGGCAGAAGGCCCTCGAGGCCGAGCGCCGATCGCTCGGTGGTCGTGAACGCCGTGCCGCGGTTCAGGTGCGGGTCCCGCAGTAGAGCTCGACCTCTGAGCTGGTCGGGGGCGGTACGTGTCCCACTCATGATGAGTCCTCCTTCGTCGGCGACGGGGTGACGCCGGGTTGGCTGAGAAGTGGTCCCTGGCCGGACCAGTCTTGCTTTTGGGCCTCGACGGTCGCGAGCGTGAAGGCACTGCGGACCTGGGACCTCGCACGACGCGCACTTGGGTGCGATCACTGCAACACGACTGATGAAGCGCGCTCCAGCTGGCCGCTCAAACGTCCGTCGGCCGGCGCGGCGGACGAGGGTTCGACATACCGTGACAAGCTACGATCCGCTGGTCCAGCTGACGGTGCAAGGAGCCTGGTATGCGACCTGGGCAGACTCCGAGTGGCGAGGAACGCGTCGGTCACGAACACCCCGCGCTCGGGACGTTTGAGCGCGTTGAGATCCTGCACCACGGCCCGCGCGCCCGGGTGACCCGACTGTTCCTCGACGGATACACCGTCATCCGCAAGGAGCCCCTCGGGTCGGACGCGCGGTCGCGACTGGCCAGCGAGACGGCCATGCTCCAGCGGCTGCACGGCGTCGTGGGCGTCGTCCAGCTCCGGGACGCGCCGCCGTACCCAGGGTCGCTGGTTCTTGAGGACACGCGGGGCCAAAGCCTGGCCGAGCTGACGAGGCCGCTGCCCGTTGGCGAGCTGATCCCGCTGGCCATCGGGGTGACCAGAGCGGTGGCCGAGGTTCACGCCCGCGGGGTGATGCATCAAGACATCAGTCCGTCGAACATCCTGCGCTCCGACGATGGCACCGCCCTTCTGATCGACTTCGCGCTGGCGACGGGCTCGGGCACGCTGCGCGGGGAGTCCACGACTCCTGCGGACATCGCGGGGACGTTGCCCTATGTCGCTCCGGAGCGGACGGGACGCACCCGCCGGTCCGTGGACCAGCGTGCCGATCTGTACGCCCTGGGCGCGACCCTGTACGAGCTGGCGACAGGTCAGCCGCCGTTCGGCCTCGGCGACCCGCTGCGCGTCATCCACGATCACCTGACGCGCGTGCCGGCGCCTCCGAGGACCGTCACCCCGAACCTCCCGGCGGCGTTCTCCGACATCATCATGCACCTCCTGGAGAAGGAGCCCGACAGCCGCTACCAGACGGCCGAGGGCGTCATCTACGACCTCGAGCGCGTCCCGACTTCGGGCGGCCAGATCCCGTCCGGCCCGGCCCGGGTCGGGGAGCACGACGTCCAGCCGCGGCTCGGGCTTTCGTCACGTCTGGTCGGACGTCAGGAGGAGTTGGCTGCGCTTCGGGCAGCGTTGGACGAAGCCAGCGCCGCGCGCTGTAGCGGCGTGTTGATCAGCGGTGCCGCGGGTGTGCCCAACATGCTCCCGTACCGGGTCGGGACCCCGGCGGCGTTCGGCTTCGTCGAGTGGAACGGACGCTCGCTGACTGACAACGCGCCGGACGTGATGTTCAGCATTGCGGCGAACACCCCGGTCAGCTTGGGGATCGGCAAGGAGTCGATCACGTCCAAGCCGCGCGCCTTCTTCCCCTACGTGCCGGTCGCGGTCCGCGAGCCTGCGGCGGCCTGACAGTCCGCCGGCCGGCCGTCCACCATCGAGGAGAGCGGTTCATCAGGCCACGCTTCTGAAGGTTCTGGTGGCGCTCGTGATCGGAACCGTCGAGCTCGGCGGCCTGGGGGCCGCCGAACTCAACCGTCGGGTTCGTTCTGGCACTGGTTTGAGAACGTCGACATCAACCTCCTCGGCTTCATCATCGTCAGTCTCTTCCTCTTCACCTGAGCCATCTCGCTCCTTGTTTGGAGGTACCGTACGCCCGGATCGAGGAGAGATGGGGCGTGCCAGGTCAACTCACGTCGACCGCGGTGGCGGCACCGAACGCTGCCGTCACCAGCTCGGATGCGGTGTCGAGCGCGGCCGCGAGCTGACTTCGGGAGCTGACGCCGAGCTTAGGAAAGACACGGTAGAGATGCGACTCCACCGTGCGGTGCGAGAGGTACAGGCGACTCCCGATCTCACGGTTTGACAGTCCACTCGCGGCAAGCTGGACGATCTGCAGCTCCTGAGGCGTGAGCCAGTCCAGTGTGTCCCACGTGCGTCGCTTCCTGCTCTCGCCAGAGGCTCGCAGCTCCTCGCGCGCACGGTCGGACCATGCATCGGCTCCAAGGATGTCGAAAGCGTCCCGCGCCGCGCGCAACGGTGCACGAGAGTCGGCAACGCGCCGCCGCCGGCGTAGCCACTCCCCGAGCGCGAGGTGAAGTCGTGCCCGCATGAACGGCATTGTCTTGTCCCACGCGAGGGCTTCGGTGAACCGGTCTTCGGCCTCCAGGTCGTCGGCGAGCAGCGCTCGCGCGTACCGGAGGGAGGACTGGAGCGACGGGGACGGCGTCACCGCGGCCAGCGGTTCGAGCGCGGCGATCACGCGCCGGGCCTCGTCGCCATGCCCGCTCCGCACCGCTGCCTCAGCCATGTCGGCGGCGGCGCAGCAGCCGACGACCCGGTGGTGGGCGGGATCCGCCGGCTCATAGACTCGTCGCAGCTGCTCGTAGGCTTCGTCGTGCTGTCCCTCGCTGAGCGCCGCGACCCCGCGTGCGTGCTGGGCGAGAGCGAACAGGCCCCCGGCTCCGGCCGACAGGCAGCTGCGCTCGGCGGCGTAGGTAAGGCGGTCGGCGGTCGCCCGGTCGCCGCGGACGGCGGCGAGCATCGCCTGGGCGATCGATGCGCCGGTCTGCCACAGCGGCTGTCCCGTCTCCGCTGCGAGCGTCTCGGCCTCTTCCGCCGCAGGCGCCGCGACGCTGTAGTCGCCGATCATGATCGCCGACCACGCTCGGCGCTCGAGCGCCTCGGCCAGGGCCCGGATCCGGCCCTGGTCGCGCAGCTGCGCGATGGCCGGTTCCAGGAGAGACGATGCCCGGCCGAACGCACCCACCAAGCATGCCGCCGTGCCGAGCAGGAGGAGCGTCTCCGGATCTCCGGACGGGGGGACGTCGGGGAGCTCCGCGAACACGCATGCGGCGCGCTCGATCGGCGCGGTGTACGCCTGAATCTGCAGGAGTCGCAGGTCATCTGCGGCGACGTCGAGGCGATCGGCGACGGCGAGCACCGCTCGGGCCGTCCGTTGGTCGAGGTTGCCCCAGTACGTGCGGAACGCGGCCGCTGACAGAAGATTGAGCGTGACCTCGGTCTCGCGATGAGCCGCGATCTCCTTGGCGGTCCGCGCGAGCGCGTTCACCCGAGCGAGATCTCCCACGGGGCCGGGCAGGAACGCATCCTCCAACCACATCGCACGTGCCTGGTCGCAGGCCCCGAGACCCGCGGACTCCGCCTGTCTCACGAGCTGGAGAACCATCTCGCCGGTTCCGAGCCTGCTGGCCGCTTCGGCGGCGCTCAACAGCAGCCGGGCCCGTTCGACAGAGGCCGGGGTGAGTTCGGCCGCTCGCTCGAAAGCGGCGGCCGCTTCGACGATGCTGCCACGGCGCTGAGCACGGCGTCCGGCGTCCTCGAGGTCGGAGGCAAGCGTCGGATCCATGCCGATCACGGCCGCGGCGCGGTGCCACACGCTCCGGTCGGGATCGTCGGCCAGAACCGTGGCGAGAGCGGCGTGCGCCGCGTGCCGCTCAGACACCGTGGCGGAGAGGTATGCCGCCGAGCGGACGAGCGAGTGGCGGAACCGGATCGTCGGACCATCCACTGCTATCAGCTCGGCGTGAGTCGCTGGAACCAGGTCCTCGACGCTGACGGCCATTCCTCGAACAGTCTGCGCCGCTCGAATCACCTCAGACAGCCCGCCGGCATCGTCAGCCGCGGCGACGAGCAGCAGCAGGCGGGTCGGGCTAGGAAGCGCGTTCAGCTTCGTCGCGAACGTCCGCTCGACGCGCGCCGTCAGTGGCAGCCGGAACGGCAGCAGCTCGGCGCCCGCTCGCGCGGCGCTTCCCAACGCGGCCGGAAGCTCGAGCAGCGCGAGCGGATTGCCGTCGGCCTCGCCGATGACCCGCCGGCGGACCGATGGCGCGAGCCGCGGGAACCGGTCGTGGAGCAGTTCTCGCGCTGAGAGCTCGGCCAGGCGCTCGAGTCGAAGCTCGGGGAGCGCCGCCTCGAGCAGCGGGCTTTGGTTCCCATCCCCGATCGCGGCCAGCTGGACGATCCGTTCGGGCTCGACCCGGCGCCCCACGAACGCGAGGACCTCGCTCGTGGCCCGGTCGAGCCACTGAGCGTCGTCGACGATCAGAGCGAGCGGCCGGTGAGTCGCTGCGTCGCTCAGGAGTTGCAATGCCGCCAGCGCCACCAGGAACAGCTCGGGCTCCGCGCCGCTGGACATGCCGAACGCGGCATTGACGGCGTCGCGCTGGACCGCCGGTAGGTCGTCGGCGCGCGGGAGCAGCGAGCGGAGGATCTGGTGCAGGCCCGAAAACGCGAGGTTCACCTCCGAGTGCACACCGGCGGCGCGGATCACGGACAGGCCGTGGCGTGAGGCGGCACACCGCGCCCAGCCGAGCAGCGCTGACTTACCGATGCCGGCCTCGCCGCGGATCACCAGCGCCCCGCCCTGCTCGTGCGCCGTCTCGAGGATGCGACCGATCCTCGCCGACTCGCCGGCCCGACCCACGAGCGTGGGCGGCTCGTTCAGGACAGTCGACGCCGGCTGCTGGTCGGCTGCGGTGATAGACGCCTGTGCCGCTGAAAACGTCCCGCGCATACTGGCCACCCACCCTCGGTCACGATGTTCACGATCGAATTCCGAGCCGCGTGGTCCGCGGACCCGCGGCCGCGCCGTCAGTCGATTTCTCAAACAGGAAACGCCCCGGACTATGCCTCCGGCACCTGGCCCGCGCCATGCTGCCCTCCGGAATTCGCTGCCCGTCAAACCCGACCGGCGGGGATGGGAGGCAGGGGGCGGGAGGTCAGGCTGTCCTTACCCCGGGCCGACGACCTGGATGCGATCATCGCGCTATGAACTTGGCGGTTCTGGTCGTCGATGACGATCCGGCGTTTGTGTGGCTGGCGACTGAGATCCTCAGTGAGAGCGGTATCGAGGTGGCCGGCTCCGCACCGACCGCGGCCGAGGCGATCACCGCGGCGCACGAGCTGCGCCCTCAGGCGGCGCTCGTCGACATCGGGCTTCCTGACGGCGACGGAGTCGAACTCGCCCACCGGCTGGCGGCTCTCCCCTGGCGACCACGGATCGTGCTGACCTCGTCGGATCCCGAGACAGCCGCACGCCTCATCGACCGCGGCGGCGAGCGGCACCCGTTCGTATCCAAGGCTGAGCTCCCGAACGCGCCGCTGCTCGACCTGCTCACGGGAGAGTGACTCGCGCCGCTCGGCGCGAAGCCGGCGGCTGGACTACGACATGCGGCGCGCAAGCTGTGTTCGCGATCTCACGCCGAGCTTGCGAAACGCTTTGCGTAAGTGGTACTCGACCGTGCTCGGGCTGATGAAGAGCTGAGCGGCGATCTCTCGGTTCGTGTTTCCCTGCACCGCGAGGCGCGCAACCTGCGCCTCCTGAGGAGTGAGCTGGTCGACCGTATCCACGGTCCGTTTGCGGGCGCGCTCACCCGTCGCCTCGAGCTCAACCCTGGTGCGCTCGGCAAACGCCTCCATTCCAACGCCGGTGAACATCTCGTGCGCGATCCGCAGCTCCTCACGGGCGTCCAGGCGACGATGCTGACGTCGCAGCCATTCGCCGTAGAGGAGATGCGCGCGCGCGAGCTCGGGCGCCAGCCGCGTACGGCCGAGTCGTTCGATCGCTTCCCTGTACAGGGTTTCAGCCGCGTCGCCGTCTGTCAGCAACGCTCGCGACCGGGCCGCGATCCCCAGCCCCCAGTCGGTGCCGGCGACGACGGTGTCCGCCGTCAGGCGCGCGAGGGCACCCGCGGCCTGGGTTGGCCCAGCGCTTCGGCTGGCCGCCTCGATCAGCTCGGCCAGCGCCCAGCTGGATATGAACAGCTCGGGCGTGTCATCGCTCGCCCGCTCGGCTGCAGCCAGCGCCTCCTCATAGCGGCCGAGTCCGTTGAACAGGATTGCCTTGACGAACTCGCCCCATTGGAGGGCCAATCCCTGACCCTCGGCCGCGGCTTGGCGCGTCGTAGACTCGAGCAGCGCGAGCGCATCGGCGTCCCGTAGGGGGCGAGATGGGTTCCTGTCGCCTCGACGATCGTATCGGCCTCCGCGGTCGCCTCCGCAGCCTTGGCGAACTCGCCCGACCACGCGTCAATGATCGCGCCGGTGTGCAGCCCCATCGGCACGCGGGCCAGCGCGCCCGCCTGGCGCGCGAGTCCGAGCTGCCGCGCGTTAATGGCGTACCAGCTGTCATCGTCCCAGAGAACGTACGCCGGCACGGGGGGCAGTGCGGTCCAGCGGAAGCTGTTCTCGGCCGGAGTCTCAGCGGCGACAAACGCGCTCGAGGCGCGCCGCAGCGCCGATGCCGCGGCGGCACGTCCCTCGGTGATCAGCAGCGCGAGTGCGTCCAACAGGAGATCGGATGGCTGCGAAGTATGGGTTGACGGGGGAGCCAGCCTGGCCGTGCGCGAGACCTCGTGCAGATCACCGGCGGTGGCCATACTCCCGGCGAACCACGCTGCGCCCCACGCGTCCAGGTACGTCTCTCGTGCCCGGTCCACATCGAACCGCTCCAGTCGCCTGGCAGCGCTCAAAAGCAGTGGGGGCGCGTCGCTGCCCGTGTGGGACGAGAACGCGATCTGCCCGCGCAGCAGCTCCGTCTCGGCTTGCTGGAGTTCGTCCGGCGAACCCGCCTGCGCTATGGGAAGGAGCCTCAGCGCCGCATCGAACGCTCCGGCATACAGGTTCGCCCGGGCGGCGACGAGCGCCCGGTCCGCCCTTCGCGCTGGGTCAGCCGTCAATGCGACCGCACGCTGCAGACACGCCGCCGCGGCGGCCAGCCCGCCACGCGCCTGCGCACGACCCGCCGAGCGCTCGAGTTCACTCGCCACGTCCTCGTCGGGTCCTGACGCCGCTGCGGCGAGGTGCCAGGCACGGCGATCCGGGTCTGCTCCGCGATCCGTCACCTCCGCCAGGGCCAGATGGACCGCCCGCCTCTGCTGCGCCGAGGCTGACCTGTAGACCGCGGAGCGCACCAGCGGATGGCGGAACGTGACCTGCTCTCCGAGTATGAGCAGCCCATCGGTCTCGGTGTCAGCCGCGACCCCGGCCGAAATGCCGAGCCTCTCAGCCGCCCGCCAGAGCAGCAGCGGGTCGCCGACCGGCTCTGCCGCCGCCAGCAACAACATCAGGCGCGTGTCATCGGGAAGATCTTCCAGCCGCCGGGCGAAGCTCTCCTCGATCCGGCCCGCCAAAGCCCAGGCCCCGACGAGCCCGAGCCCTCCAGCTAGCTGTGTGGGGGTCAACCCTCGCGGTAGCTCCAACAGCGCCAATGGGTTCCCCCGCGTCTCGGAGATGATCCGGTTGCGTACCTGCTCGTCGAGCAGAAACCGAACCGTAGAGCTCAACAGGGCATGGGCTTCCCCGTTGCGAAGCCCCTGGATCTCCAAGTCCGGCAGGCCCCGTAGCTCCTCGCCCAGCTTTCGTGCCGCAAACAGAACGGCGACCTTCTCAGCCACCAGACGGCGCGCCACAAAGGCCAATGCCCGCGCCGACGCGCTATCGAGCCACTGCGCGTCATCGACGACACAGAGAAGCGGCTGCTCCTCCGCAGCCTCGGCGAGCAGGCCGAGGACCGCCAGCCCGACCAGGAACGGATCTGGCGCCGGCCCGGCACTGAGTCCGAACGCGACCGCAAGCGCGTCCCGCTGAGGCTGCGGAAGGTGCTCCATGAGCTCAAGGAATGGAGAGCACAGCTGCTGTAGCGCTGCGAACGCCAGCTCCATCTCACTCTCAACCCCGACAGTGCGGGCCACCCGAAGCTGCCGTCCTGCCTCGACCGCGTATTCGAGCAGCGCGGTCTTGCCAACGCCTGGCTCTCCATGCACCACCAGGACGCCGCCGCTCCCGCCACGCGCGCCGTTCAGCAACCGGTCCAGCACCTCGCGCTCACGATCCCGACCGAGCAACTCTCCCCCGGGCAAGCGAACCCGCGACAGTGCTCCACTCATCTGTCTAGGAGCATGACCAAGGCCACGCTCGGGTCATGGACTAAGGAATTCAAGGAGTCGATCGCATGGCAATAGCGGGACGATACCGTCCTAGCACAGCGATGAAAACAGAGCACTCGATAGGCGCAGCCGACACGCCGGCCCCGGTCCGCGTGGTGGTCGGCGAGAATGACGTCCTGCTGCGGGCCGGCATCGCCCTGCTGCTCGCCGCTAGCCGACGAGGGCGACCGCCGCTACCTAACCGGCCTCGTGCACCAGCTGGTGCTCGCGTTTCTGGCCGCCACCCTCGGCGTCATGTCCGTACTCATCCTTGGTCTTCACGGAGGGCCGAGGGTGACCCACAGCGTGACCCTATACGCGTTCTTCGGCTACTGCCTGCTCGTGTTCGCCGGCGTTCTCGCGCTACGCGTGCTCGTGCTCGTATTCCGGTCGGATACAGGCTGAGGGAGCCGGTTCGTAGTCGTATTCAACGACCGTTCGAGGCCGTCGAGGACCAGATCGCAACGCTCACCGCCCACAGCGCCGCCTGCGTACGCGACCTCCGATCCAGCTTGAACGGGACGTGCTCACGTGGCTGCGCGCTGCGCGCTCGCTGATGACAAGCTCGGCCGCAATCTCCTTGTTCGACCTCCGCTGGGCCACCTTCGAGAACGGCGGGTTCAGCCGAAACTCGGGTTTGCCCGTGAGCCCCTTCTGAACGTCGCGGCTTGCTAAGCGCGACGCCAACGGGGAAGATCACATCGTGGAAGGGGCGCGGACATCGAGAGCGTGGGAACGGTATGCCTGGGCGGCGGGCATCCTTTACGTCATCGCGCTGCTGGCGGAGATTGTGGTCGCGCTCGGAGTCGGACTGACCCAGAACGACTCGGCAGCGAAGATCGCGAGCGGGCTCCACGCGCACCGCGACCGGCTGTTGGTGATCGCATACCTCTCCGTCGTCTACGCCACCGCGTTTCTGATTTACCTCTGCAGTCTCTACAACCTGCTGCGCGGAGACACCGACAGGCCCCGGATCCTCGGCTCCCTGGTGCTGGTCGGCGGAGTGCTCTTTATTGCCCTGCATGCCGTCAGCGACATCGGCATCACCGGCCTGGTCGGCGCCAAGATAGCGTCGTTTGGGTATCGACACGACCCTGGTGTCGCCTACACGCTGTACCTGATGACGTATGCGCTGGAAAGCGTCGGGGACGTCTTCGGCAGTCTCTCTGCTGTCGCCGCAGGCTTGCTCGTGATCAGGAGCGGCGTCCTGCCGCGCTGGCTCGGGTGGGTTTCGATCCTCGCCGGGATCATGCTCTTCCTTCAAGGCTTCGGCCTCGGCGGCGTCATCGCCTCGTTCGGGCTGATTCTCGACCTCATCGGGTTCGTGCTCTTCCTGATCTTCGTCCTCGTGAGCAGCGTCATCATGCTGACGCGCGAAAACGCGGTTCCGAACACCGCGGTTCAGACCAAGTAGACCACTACATCTTCGGGGTCGGGTGCAGGCCCCTGCCCGAGCGGGGCGGAGAAGCAGCCCAGGATCGGCTAGCCCGACGGGGCGGGTCGGTGCCGGCGACCCGCGAAACTCATCGACCGCATGCTCGTACACGCAGACCACACCGTCGCCCCGCGGCAGCGACGCCTCGCCTCGGCACGACGGGCTGCAAATACTGCCTCGGATGACAACCCGGCAGCCGCCGGCCGAGACATCAGAGCCCCGCTTCTGGCATGGTGTGACTGGCACCGGCGACATCGGGTCTGCGTCAGCGCGGTCTCAGCTGGGATCGGTTATCGGACGCGGTGCGCCTCGCCGTGGAGGTTTCACGGAAGATGCGGCAGAGCGCGGCGGCGCGTCTCCCAACCTAAAGGGTCAACCGCACGCCCGTCAGCTCGCTGTGCTGAGTTCGGCCGGGTTGTGAGGATGTGAGGATGTCTATGCGTCGGCGGGCGTCGGGGTGGCCGTCGGTTCGGCAGCGTTTGCGGACGTGCCGTGGGTGCTAGGCAGGCGGTAACCACGGTCGGCCTTGATCACCTCGCCGGTCTTCGAGAGCTTCGACAGAGTCGTGCTGACCGTCCCTCGTGCGAGCCCGGTCGCCTTCGCGACTTGGCCGGCGGTCAACGCCTGGTCGCTCGACAGCGCGGCGAGCACCTTCGCCTTGGTCTCACCTGGCGCCGTTCGCGTCGTCGTGCCGGCGCCGTTCGCCCTGCTGGCAGTGAGCGTTCGGGTCCGAGCGGGGGTCGGCTTGGCAGCGTCCGGCGTTTTCGCCCGCGTCGCGGTCGGCTGCGACTTCGTCGTTTTCGGGTTGCGGGCAGAGCGCTCGCGGGGGTCGAGCGCAGCGAGCGCGTGACGTAGCTTGTCGGCCTCGGCGAGCAGCTGGTCGAGTCGTTGCTGGATGTCGTGACGAATGCGATCGATCAAAGTGGTAACCCTCCTGGTCTTAGGTTGGATGGCGCCGAGACGGCACCTACTCAGCATCGTGTCAGACCTCGTTGGCAGCGACAATCGGGGTCGGAGAACCACGGTCGGTTGATCGTCCTGTGCGATCGAACGCGGGACTCGCTCGCAGCCGACCCGCGACCATCACCCGAGGTCTCGTGATAAGCCCGCCGGGCCCCCGCCGCAGCCGTCCGGTCGGGAACCTTGGCGGACGAGGCGTAGCGGTGGCGATCTCTCTCACGGGAGTTCATTTCGATCCGGTTCAGGCGTTTCCGTGTTCGGCTCGGTCGCGCGCATGCGCGGGCATGTGATGGAAGCGAGGACGGTGTCGCCCGGGTGCGCCCCGGTGACCGAGCCGTTGTCAGGCGCGGGGGCGATCCGAGATCGCAGCCGCCCGCGCATACGCCGGGCGCGCCTCGCCGCGCTGCACGTAGGCCTCGAGTTCCGGCCACGGTCCCAGCAACTCTCGCGCGTTCGCTCCCTGAAGCACGCTCGCGCACATCACGTCGGCCACGCTGAAACGATCATTGACGAGCCAGTCACGCTCGGCGAGCGCCGACTGCACGGCGACAGCTGCCTCGGTGAAGCGATCGCGCGCCGGGGGGTCGGTGACCTCTTCGCCGAGCTCGCGAATCCAGCGAATCAGCGGCGCCTCGAGCTCGGAGACCGCGAACACGACCCATTGGTAGACGAGTCCCCGCTCGGGCGAGCCGACGGGACCGATCAATCCAGCGTCCTGGTTCAGATCGGCCAGCTGCAAACAAATCGCCGCGGACTCAAACATCGTCGTGCCATCCCCGAGCTCGAGCGCCGGCACCCGCCCCAACGGATGCCGACGGAGGTGCTCCTCAGACCGGCGCTGCGCACCCCTGACCTCGGTCAACCCATACGGTGCGCCGATCTCCTCCAGCAGCCACAGCACGCGGCTCGACCGAGTCCGCGGCATGTAGTAGAGCCGCGGTGGCATCACTCGCAGAAGCCTACCGATAGCACCAAGCCGCCAAGCAACCCCCAGACCGTTGAGCCTGCTCGCCATTCACCGTGCTTGTCACAAGGTAGCGGTAAACACCGGCTGAAGTGAACACCTATGCCCAGCTGGCTCGTAATGGCGCGAAAAGCGCACGCCCAGTCGCGAGATCCGAGGGCAACGTGCACCCCCGACGGCATCGACTGGGCGTTACACCTGCCGGTCAGTCACGAAATCAACGTTACGAGCAAATACCGTGACACACAGTGACTCATCGGTGGTAGGGACTGCCGACCTCGTGGACGAACAATACGCACAACGCCACCACCATGAGGATGGCTAGGATGTCGACTGCCATATGACAAACCTCCTCGTATCGAAAGCTACTATCTACGGCTTAATCCCTGTCGAACGCGTCGTCCGCGACCCAACGGAGGTTTGGACTCCAGCTATAGCTGGTGGAGAGCCGCAGTGCATCCGGTCAAAACCACACCAGATATCGGGTGTACTACGGATGCAGGCCTCGGGCGAGCTGACGCATCGGCGTTGTAGCCAAAGGTCACAAAGGCCAGCGTGGTCGCTGGAATCTGGACTACCACCGCGGCCATTCGACAGGCAGAGCGTCACCCCGCCGAACCAGCCGACCCGTCGTAGGGCCGCATGGTGAACGATCAAAAGGTCCGATCCCCACCGTCCCCCGCATGACCGTCGTATTCGCAAGGCCTACGGAGGCGCGTACATCACGATGAACTCTAAGGACCTCGGCGCCCAGGCTTACCTGGCCTGGTCAGACGCCGAGCTGGGCATCATGGGCCCGCACGCCGCCGTGGACATCATCCACGCGCGACAGCTGCGCGGACTCGTCGATCCGGCGCCCGTCCGGGAGCAACGGGCACGCGAGTACCGGGCCACGCAGCTCACGGCGGCGGCAGCCGCCCGCCGCGGCTACGTCGACGAGGTCATCTCCCCCAACGAGACGCGCGAGCGCCTGGCCTGGGCGCTCGGTGTGCTCGGGCGGCCGGCCGGAGAGCGCGGACGTGTGCGCAACATCCCCCTCTGAGGCAGCGGGCCGCCTCCGGGCGTCGGCTCGAGCCTCAGCGCGATTGGCGGCCTCGGCATGACCCGCCCGGGGAGCTGGCGGCGCGCCGTCTCGCGGTGCTCGCCTATCTCGGTGCCGCGACGGCAACGTTCTGTTGCCGTTCGCCGGCGGGGCGCTGCCAATCGCGTAGGTCTCGCCGCGCTCGGGATCGGGCTGCCGTACTTCTTTGAGACCCCGCGGGACGCTCACTTGACGACGCGTGCGTGTGGCAGTCTTCGGCCAAATGAGCGCGCTCACCTGCTGAAATGAGAGCTCACCCCCGGCGCCAGCTGGGCCAGCTTCGAGCGGAAGTCTGATCGCCGACCCAGCGGCCGCTTCTCAGATTCGTCCCGAGCGACAACGACCGCGAGGTCCGCGCTGACTTCGGCTTCGACCGCGAACCGGGTGCGCAAGGTCGTCGTCGGCGGATGCCCATGGCCCGCTAAAGCAGGTGCCTACCGACGGCACCGTGCGGGCGGACGGGTGTTCGACAAGCGGATGGTGACGCGGGTTTCTCCCCGGCTCACTACCATGGGACTGTGAGCGGCCGCAGCGTGCCCGGTGGGGTGGTGCATAAACTGCCCGCGGACCTGCGTAGGGCGCTGATCGACAACGCGACGGCACTCGATGCCTGGAAGGACATCACGCCCTTAGCCCGCAATGAGTTCATCTGCTGGGTCGAGGATGCCAAGCAGGAGACCACCCGCGAGCGCCGCATTCGGCGGACCCAGGAGGAGCTGGAGGAAGGCCAGCGCCGGCCGTGCTGCTGGCCGGGGTGCAAGCACCGCGACCGCAACGGCAGGTAGCGGCGCGCGTCGAACCATTCGCCGCCTCGGGCCAGTTGTGCGCCTGGTTGCCAGGATGTGACGCGGAGCCTCGCCGCCTCCGTTCCGTCCCGGACCGTACTCTCGCTCCGGTGGCTGGTCCACGCCGCCTGGAACCACGCAACTGCTCGGGGCGACGCGGATGAGCCCACCGAAGTCTGTTCTGTTCTGACGGACTCGTCGAACTCCTTGCCGACGCCCTGATCGAGCCGCGAGGCGTGCCGCGTGGCACGCGGCTACGACTCCGCGCGGCCACCGGCGTGGCTCCAATCGTACCTCGGTTCATTCCCGCCGGATATGACCGCGACGTCCAGCCCAAGCCCCGGTTCCAGACGATCTCGAGAAGGCGGGATCGAGATCGCTAGCCCGGAACCGGCTAGTTAGCAAGCGCGAGCGGGCCGCACCCGTCGACGACGGGTCCCCGGCATTCCCGGCATGCCGCGGAGGTTGCCTACGGTAACCGCTTAAGGAGTGATGCGGCGGCGAGCGGTCGGTCCTGATGCAAGAGTGTGCGAGAGCCCTGCACTGGTTCCGCCGAAAGTATCTCGAGTCGCGACGCTGACTTCCCTGAGTTGTGCGCCGAATCCGAAGCTGGGGCCCGGAGGGCGAGGGCGGGCGTCTTCCCGCGGGTGACGCGGGTCTCCCAAATCGCGAGTGGCATTGACCGCTTTGTTGGCACTGGCGCTGATCTCCTGCGGTGGGAGAAGCCGAAAGGGGCACGCGCAGGCGGCCACTCAGAGAGCGGACCCATCTCCGCCGGCATCCAGGGATTCGGGCGCCAGGACCGCGTTTGTTACTCCTCCAGAAACGTGGTGTCGATTGGCGCCGGCTGCGGTTCATTCTGTTGCGACCTCACGCCACCGGCCCAATGCGCATCCTCTAGCGAAGAGGCGGACGCTCTACCCTCGTGGCATGGCCATCATCGTCTGCCCGAGATGTGGGGCACACAACCGCGTCCAGCCGATCGCTTCAGGGTTCCCGCGGTGCCCCAGATGCAAGTCAGAGCTTCCCTGGCTGGTCGATGCCGACACGGACACGTTCGCCGCGGAAACGAGCGCCTCAGTGCCCGTAGCCGGCGTCGGTCGGCCGATCGTGAAGCGGTCGCCGCGGATCCGGCGCGGAACGCGCTTCTCGCCGATTGCCGGGTCGCTCGAGTCATCCAACGAGGAGCGTCAGCCGTTCTCGCCGACGGTTGCCGGATTGAGGAGCGTTCCGCACAGCGCTGGGGCGGTGGCTTCCTGTGACACGGCGCTGTCGAGTTCGCTTCGGTTCAGGACGTTGTCGTAGCGCCCGTTGTGGTTGTAGTCGATGCCGTGGACAACGACCACGGCGTTGCCATTGCGGATGGCGTTGGCAGCGGCGGTCGAGATGACGATCGTGCGCTGGTAGCGGATGTTGCCGCTGCTGGGGTATCTCGGGAAGGCGAGCATGCTGTCCATGCTTGTGTCTCCGGTCAGGGTCAGTGCAGCGGCCATCGGGCCGTAGTACTTCAGGCCGTCGGTCGTGCTGATCGCGAGGTGGCCGTTGTAGAGCCTCGCCGCGCTCGCCGGTGGGCAGATGCCCTCACCGAAGGCATGGATGTGCATGGCGTGAGGCGCGCCGTTGAGCAGCCCGGTCGTGTCGAGCGTGACCGTCGCCGTGTCGCCGCGCAGCCGGACGGCCGCGGTTCCGCTGCCCGTGACGTGGTTGTCTGGAACCGGGCGGAGCACCGCCTGGAACAGTTGTCCCTGCCCTGGCGTGGAGCCACCGCTGGTCAACACGATGATCGCGGCCACTGCCGCGGCGACGACCAAAGCGAGCCCGACCGCAAGCCAGCGGTAGCGCCGGATCGGTCCGCCGTCCCCGACCTTGTCCGCCGGTTGATCCGGAACGGCCGGGGGTGCCTTGGCGGGATCGTCGGTGAACGGGCCGGGCACAGCAAGCGATTGCGACTCATCGACTGTCGCCTCGGGGACGGCGGCCTTCGCTTCGGACGGCCTCGCCTGGCCGGTTACCACCATCGATTCTGTGCCGCTGTCGCGGGTCCCACTGAGCGCCGCGGCCGCGTCTCGCGCGAGATCGCCCGCCGACAGGTAGCGGTCACCGGGCTGCTTGGCCATGGCCCGCTCCAGGACCGCCATGAACTCCGGATACTCCTCGGCGAGCGGCGACTCGAGACGAGGCGGCGGATCGTGCACGTGCGCAAACAGCGTCGCGACCGACGTCTCGCGCTCGTAGGGCACCTTCCCGGTCAGCATCTCGAAGAACACGCAGCCCAACGCGTAGATATCGGTGCGGGCATCGCTCGGCTCACCGGTGACCTGCTCAGGAGCCATGTAGTCGACCGTGCCGACCATCGCTCCTTGGACGGTAAGCGCGGCCAGCGTATCGCTACGCTTCGCGAGTCCGAAGTCCGTCAGATACGCGTGCTCGTGCCCATCCCTGACCGTGAGCAGGATGTTCCCGGGCTTGATGTCCCGGTGCACGAGCCCCCTGGCATGCGCGGCATCGAGCGCGAGCGCCACCTGCCTCAGCAACTCGACCGCCCGGGATGGATTCAGAGCGCCGTGGTCGATCATCAGCTTGCGAAGGTCGCTGCCGTGCACGTAATCCATGGCGAGGAACAGCAATCCGTCTTGCTCGCCCGCGTAGTGGACCGCGACCACGTTGGGGTGTTCAAGGGAGGCGGCGATCTGCATCTCGCGCTGGAAGCGCTTGCGGAACTGGTCATCCTCGGCCAGCTCCGGAGCCAGCACCTTGAGCGCATAGACTCGGTTCAGCGCGACGTTGGTCACGCGATACACCATCCCCATCGCGCCCTGCCCGATCAGCTCGTCGACCCTGTAGCCGCCGAGCTCTGCGCCAGGCGCGAGGCGAGCACCCCTAACCGGCATCCGACACCTCCACAAGTAGCAGGCCCATCCAGGCCGCGATCTGCTCCACGGTCACCGTGCGATCCTGATCCGCCGACGCGACCTCGTCAAGCCAGGGCGGCAGAGCGGCCGGGTGTGGCCCTGGGCCACGATACCTCCAAGCGATGCCCGCGGGAGCCCCACACCTCGGGGTCAACGGCTGCCTCGCCAGCGCGGACGCCGGGCGCCGGCCGCGCGCGGATCTGCTCGACGGTGAGCAGGTCCGGACCGGCGCGATGCATTGAATCAGCACGGACACGACGAGTCGCTCCATCCCGAGACCGGCCGCATGTAGTCGTCTGGCGCAGGAACATCGAAGAGGGTCAGCGGGTCGACGACCGGCTGGGTGGCCGTCGCCTGGAGCTACGGCGACAGGACGCAGATCGCCGTCCAGAAGAACACGGTCAGCCAATCATGGCAGTTCCGCATGGCCTGGATCTCGCCCCAGGGGACAGGCAGGCCCGTGATCCCGCTGGACGCCATGCCGTCAGGCCAGAACTGCCCGTTTGATTCGACCGCGTGCGGTCTGGGCCCCTCCGGGCCCGTGGTCAGCGTTGTCGGTGATCAGCGCGCGGTCGGCTCACCGGGGAGCGCACATGAGCGGTAGCGCTCCGCGAGCGTCTCCCATACGCTCGCGCAGGTCGTCCTGCGGCCCGGCGTGGCAAAGCAGTCGCCCGCCGCCGGCACCGGCCAACGGGTCCTCCGTCGCCCAAGCGCTCATACGGGCGCCGGCGGGCGCAATGGTCAAAGCGCGAGTCGATGCGTGTCGACGCGGACGCCGTGTGGACTGAGTGCCCGTCCGCGAGGCGAAGCCTTGACCTGGGTGGGGGCTACAAACGCGAGACGAGTTCGGCCACGATTTCCGCAGCGGGCTGTCGCTGTCTTGCGAGCGCAACGCTCTGTCCGGCCCACAGCGATAGCGCTTCGATCTCACCGGTCGTTCCAACCATCGGGGGCGCGGGGGAATAGCGAAGAATGGGGTCGCCCCAAGCGAAGTGCGCTACCACTTGGCCCTCACCCGGCCGACTGCCCGGTGGCGGGCGGCCCGCGGCCTCCCACCTCTCTGCCGTTGAGTTGTGAAGGGCGCGGTGAGGAGCGTCAGGCCATCCCACCTCATAGAGGTTGGCGTACCACTCCGCATCGGTCTCGGTCGCGGCTATCAGGAGGCGCCGGTACTCCTCGTGGATCGGCATCTCATCGGCTAACAGGAACCGTGTGCCCAGCCAAGCGGCCTGGGCGCCGAGGGCGAGCACCGCCGCTACTCCTCGAGCGTCGCCAATCCCACCCGCCGCAATGACCGGTGTGGGTGCGACCGCGTCGACTACCGCTGGCACCAGCGGAAGCGTCGCGACACCACCCCAGACGTGCCCGCCGGCCTCCCAGCCCTGCGCGACGATGATGTCCACCCCACATCCGACTGCGCGCCGGGCTTCCTCAGCGCTGCCGACCGTATGCATAACAAGCCCTCCGGCGTCATGCACCAAGTCGACGTAGCTCTGCGGATCGCCGAAGATGAACGACACGATCCGCAGGCCGGCCGAAAGGGCCTGATCGACACGACGGTGCTGATCGGAGGTGAGAGCGAAGTTGCCGCCGAACGGCCGATCGGTCAGCGCTGTTGTTTCACGAACCAAATCTCCGGCGTCATCGACCCACCACAGCCCCATGGTGCCGAGGGCGCCGGCATTTGAGACCGCGGCAGGCAGCCGGGCATCTGCAGCCATCGGCGCCGAAACGATCGGGTGGTCAATCCCAAGCAACTCGCACACCGGCGTGTGGGTACTCATTGGGATGGCCCCCTTTCTGGCGCCGGCGGCGCCGGTTGACTAGGCTCAATATGTACCCGAAAGGCTCCGATCGCGCCCGGGTTACCACTGGTCCACACCCGTGCCGCGGACCGGGGTCCCGACCCGTGGGTCACCGGGCGCGAGTGGACGGGACGGCGGCCATCGTTCTCGTCAATCCTCAACCATAGACAGGAGCGAATCATGCGCAGCGACATCGCTCCTGGCGGCACGTTCCCCGACTACGAGTTGCCCGACCATGAGAACCTTCCTCGAAAGCTTAGGCATCGGACCAGGGCGCACACAGGCGCGATGCGCGCGGTGAGGCGCGATTATGGAAGTCAATTCCAACAACCGGAGGTGAGTATGAGCGGCATCGACGAGGAGATGGTCTTGGCCCACTTCATCGTTTCAGATGATGTTGAGCGTTCCCGCCGCTTCTACACCGAAGTACTTGGCGGCAAGACGGTCATCTCCGGCGAGCGGAATGACCAGGTGACGTATGTCGCGCTAGCCAACAGCTGGATCATCATCAACGTCGGAGGAGGCCCGACCGACGATAAGCCGACCGTCACGCTCGAGACGCCGCCCAACCCAGATCGGATGAGCAGCTTCCTGAACATCCGGGTTGCCGACATCCAAGCTGTGTACGCCGAGTGGAGCGCGCGGGGCGCCCAATTCCTGACGCCTCCGAAGGAGCACGAAACCGAGATCCGCTGCTACGTCCGCGATCCCGACGGCTATCTGATCGAGGTCGGTCAGACGACCCTAGCCAGAGGTTGGCGTCCGCCGTCTTGATCACCTGTGTGGGCGCGCCGGCTGCCGGCGGTCGGGTCGTGCAAAGTCTGTTGGTCGAGGTGTGCGGAATCGCGGCTCTGCGTAGCTCAGGCTTTGGGGGCGGCCGAGATTGGGGGGGCGGCCGAGACTTGCGACCAGGAGGACGCGGTCTCTGGCCTAGCCTAGCCTAGCCCAGTCGGGCCGGCACCTCTTCGATTGCGCGACCGCGCGACCAACGTCGGGAGAGCCAGACCATCGCGGCTCTCAGCTGCCGGCTAAAGGGTCTTGAACTTGTGTAGCACGCCCCGCACGAGGTTCTCCTGCTTGGTCAGCGAGGCTCGCCAGACACTGAGGTCCAGACGGTTGTGGTGCCGGGTGAGGACGTACAGCATGTAGCACTTGGCGTAGCATTCGGCCCAGAAACTCCGTATTTCCGTATCGGGGTCCGGGTCGTCGTGGACACGCTGCCAGGCGTCGTGTAGACCCAGTCGCAGAAGCAGGCGGTATACGCGATGTGGCCATGCAGGATGCAGGGACCGCGACGAAAAATGGCTCGCTCGGATCGCGCCAGCACGCACACGAACAGCAGTGTCGGCGGCGTGGGCGAGATGCCCGGTATTGATGCAACGCATTTCGGCCGCTCGCGCCGACGAGAACGGCTCTCGAGCCGGGAAACAACCGCGATCGCTGCAGAGAACCGAAACGCGCGGAACCCGAACCCGGTGGCGACACAAGCCGGGGCCGCGAGGGATCGACGCAACGCTGCCCTGCCCGGCCCCAACAGCGGCGCGGTCGGGGGTTGCCGCGATCTCGCACCGCTACGTGGCCCGAAGCTGCGCGAGAACCCTTGGGTAACATCTAGCGTGCGAGGCAGCGACATTCCCGCTCGGCATGAGGGGCTAACGGATGAACAGCGCAACTGATCGTGACGGGGATATCCGGGCTCGGATCCAGCAGCACTGGGAGGCCTCCGAACGCGGGGACCTCGACGCGGAGCACGCGATCTACGCTGCAGATGCGATCCTGGACTACCCGCAGTCCGGCGAGCGCTTCAGAGACCGGTCACGGATCCAAGCGCAACGCGGCGGGCACCCGGCTGAACGCCACTTCACCATCCGCCGGATCCTGGGCGGCGGGGACCTTTGGGTGAGCGAGGTCGTGATCACCTATGACGGCGTGCCCACATACTCGGTCAGCGTCATGGAGATCACCGATGGTCTCGTAAGGCACGAGACCCAGTACTTCGCCGACCCCTTCCCCGCGGCTCCCGGGCGCGCTGCACTGGCTGAGCCGATTCCGCCCGACGAGCAATAAGCCGATGCAGCTGTCGGGTCGAGGGACGACATCGACCGGGCTGGCCGCAATGGCGCTCGCGGCGCGAGGAGGTCGGATCTAGCCGGACGGGAATCGTCTACCGGCTCGCGGGGCCGACTGCTTCGCGACGAAGGAAGGCAGCGGCGCCGTGCCCTCGGTGCTTGTACCGCTCCTGACGCCTGAGCCGTCACGCCTGCGTTGCGGCTGCCGACGCCGACGGGGCCTCGATCGCGGCGATCAAGGTCGGCACGTTGCGATTAACCGGCGGTCACGGTCTCCTGCACGTATCCGGAGGAGTGCGAGCCTGCGCTGACCGCGACGGTGATCACGTCGCTGCCGGGGGGCGTCGGCACGGTCGCTGAGAACTGGCCGTTGGGCGCCGAGGTCTGCGCGAGGGTGGTGCTGTCGGTTGCGGATCCCGCTTGGACCGAGCGGCAGGGATGTCCGGATCCTCCCAGACCTGCTCGGGCATCAGGCCGATGCCCCACGACACCGAAGTGTCGCGCCGTCCGAAGTGTCGCGCCGGACCCTGTGCGGCATGCTCTATCCGATGAAGCAAGTCCGGGTCCCGCTGCGCCTTATGAACCTCTACCCGCCGCTCCTCGGAGCCGGGATCAGGTCAAAGAGGTCTCACCGGCCCGCGATCGAGTTGTCGTAGAGATGAAGCTCACCTGGTGGAACGACAACTTCGCTCGCACGCATTTCGGCGGCTCCAAGCGCACCACCCGCCGCCTACGACGCTACCGAACCGGCGCGGAGGGCCGCATCGGCCACCTCAAACGCCGCTACGGAGTGGCCCGCAGCCGACTCAAAGCGCTCTCGTCGTGCGTGCCCGGACGTGCCTCCCGCGGCATGCACCCTAGGGCTCGCGATGCACTGGTCGGGCCGGCTTGGAAACCGCCATCGAGGGCGACCCCGCGCGGGGAGATCCCCAGCCGCGTCAGCTCGGTGACAGTGTCGGGCGGCAACGTGTTCTCGCTGGGGTTGCCGAGCTCGGCCGAGCTTCAAGGTGTTAGCAAGCTTTTTGTGGGCTTGGTGAGGGATGGTGAAGCTCGCGTCGCGCGGTTGGACCGTCGCTGGTTGCGTGGCGGGGGCGAACACTGAATCGTCACCCCGTTGCTGCCCGGCCTCTGTTAGCGTGATGCCGTGCAGTGGTCGTGGGCATACCGGGGTGCGAGACGCACGGTCTGGTTCGCCGCGGCCGTCTGCGCGATAGTCGTGTTGTGCGCGCAAGCGGCGAGGGCGGGCACGATTCGCCAGCGCATCCTCTCGGTAGCCGATCAGGAGATCGGCTACCACGATCATGGCTACTACTGCACTAAGTTCGGGCCATGCGAGACCTGGTGCTCGCTATTTGTGACGTGGGTCTGGCGCGAGGCCGGCGTGCCGGTCCCGAGCCTGGCGTTCACCGGTTACCTCTACGACTGGGCGCGCGCCTCGACCTACGTGCTGGGGCCGCGTGGGGTGCCAGAGCCCGGCGACGCCGTGCTGTTCGGCAGCGGTCCGTGGAGCGTGGATACCAGCCTGCACACTGGAGTCGTTGAGGCGGTCTATCCGGGCTACCTGGTCACGATCGAGGGCGACTCCTGGCACGGGGTGCGCCGGTACGTGGTCCCGCTGCGCGATCCCCAACTCGTTGGCGAGCCGGGGCCGATCTACGCTTATGCATCGCCTCTGGGCGCCCGAGGGAATCCCGGGGTCTCGATGCGCTCGGCCGCCACCGCCTTTCCGGTTTTTTCGCCTGCGCTCATCACGCGCCAAGAGTTCGCCCCTCGGAAGTCGTCGGAGCAGCAGCGCCTATTGCGCGCGATTGCGGCGTTGCGCGCCTTCCAGCACATGCCCTACCGCACCGCCGGCGTATTCATCAACTGGACCGGCGTCGACACACGAGGACTGGTCCAGGTCAGCGTCACCAGCCAACTGCCAATGTCCTACGCCATCAACGTCTGGGAGGCGTTCCTCCGCCGCTTCGATGACGCCGGGCTCGCGTACACAGTGACCTTCGATGCGCCGCCCGATCCTCCGGCCGACAGCTCGCCACCGTCGGTCTCCGGCACCGCTTCGGAGGGACAGACGCTGACCGAGTCTCACGGAGTGTGGTCGAACAGCCCTATCGCCTACACCTATCAATGGGAAGATTGCGACCTCTCCGGTCAGTCGTGTTCGGCGATCAGCGGTGCGACCGGACAGACGTACACGCTGACCGCCGCCGACGTTGGTCACACGATCCGCGTGCAGGAGGTCGCCAGCAACTCGGGCGGCGCCGGCCAGCCCGCGACCTCGGATACGACCGCCGCCGTAGCACCCGAGCTCGTGGCCCCGCCTCCGGCGCCTCCCGAGCCCGCCCCCTGACCCCGGCGCTGTGTGCGACGAGAACACCCAACCCAATCCACCGCGCCGGAGACTCGAACCTCCGACGCTCATCGGACGCCGGCGTCGCGGGTACTCAGTAGACCGGGGTTCTGGTTTGGGCCTGCGAGCCGCAATCCCGTGGTAGCCGCCGAGACCGCCCCGGTCTCAGCCGGGATCGACCGGCGAGACAAGTTGGCAAGACATCGCCGCGGCCGTCGCTGTTGACGACCACGTCTCGCGGATCGGGTGTCCGGACGGATTTCTCACCATCGGGGACGACACGAACGCCTCGATGACCCCGGTCGCGCCACGACAGCTAAGACGCCATGGCGGCGTCGAAGCTTGAGTAAGCGACCGCTCTCGCTTCACCGGGCAGGTTACATCACGCACATCTCCGTAGACCGCATCGGCGGTGTGGGTCCGTGGGCGCGCTGACCATCAGCCCTCGAATCCTCCGCAACATCCAGGCGTTAGGACTGCTTCTTTCGCAAGTACCGATCGCGCAGCCGAGGCCTGAAGCGGCGAGAGCGGCGCTCCTAGTCTCTCGACGACGTTCGGATCCGGGTGGGAATGATCGTTGCGATCACGCGTTTGGCGCCCGGAGGGTCGAATGCCGTGCCGTCGGGGAACCCGTGTTTGACCGCGATCCGGTCGCGCATCTCGCCGTCGGGATCGTCGTGGAGCTCCGCCGTGCCGCGGATCTCGATGTAGCGCAGCGGCTGCGCCGGATCGAACACGGTCAGCGCGAGCCTAGGATCGCGTCGCAGATTGCGGTACTTCTGCCTGCCCGCGAGCGTGCTCACGTGCACGAGCGCCCCGTCAAACCAATACCAGACCGGCGAGCCTTGGAGGCTGCCGTCCGGCAGGACTGTGCTTAGCACGGCGGTGTTCGGCGCGCGGAGGAGATCGTGAAAGTCCGGCGGTGCTTCCAGGGTCTCCGATGCCATCGAAAGACAGCCTACCGGCCGACCCTGCGCGAAGTGAGGCGGTCCCACTGACGCCAGCTTGGCGTGACATCCCGCAGTTCGGCCGGCTGTCGCCACCGTCGCTGCCCGCGCGGAGCACAAGCAGGCGCTTGCACGTCGCCGGAACAAGAGCACAAGCGCCGACTCCGGCCCGCTGCGCAGTCAAAGGACGACCGGATCCACGTGAAGGCGAGAGCCGGCTCCGCGTCCGGTCCGACGCTTCGCTTCGGTCCTGAGAATTCCGGAAGCGGGACTGGAGGCATCACCACCGCACGGGCGACAAAGCAGAAGTGGGTCGACCTCGCCGGACACCAGTGAATTTCGGCCATCGAAGGCCGTCACTGGCCTCGATCAGCGCGCCTCCCTTTGGGCGGATGCGATCGTCAGCCGGAGCGCCGACCGGCCTGGAGCTGGACTTGTGGATCGTCGCCTTTGCACTCGTCCCGGCCGGGCGGCGGCGGACGATTGCCTTCGTAGGCAAGGGAGTCGCGCTAGTACCGCGGGTCTGGCATCACCAAAGCGCTCGCCACGTCGGCGGCGGTTGGACAACGAAAGGGATCGTCAGAAGTCGACGAGCGGCCGCGTGCGTTGCACCCACGCGAGTCGCCGAAGTCGCATTGCTAAATGACGCCTGAAGTAGCACGGGGGCGAGACTGCCGGTTCGCGCAGGACCAGGAGACGGCCGAGAGGTCATCGTTGGGGAGGCAGCGAACAACGGGAAAGTAGGAGTTCGTCGGCTGTGACGAGCCAATAAACGCCCCGCCAGTGCTTCGCGGGAGTAGACGTCCGAGCCGGTCCGAGAATCTCTTGTGCAAGGGACGAACGCAGCGCTCGTTCCTCACCGCCGCTTCGTCTCGAAGCACGAGAGCCCGAACGGCGCCGGGCTCTGGCCGACGAGATCGCTGTATGGCACGGTGGGCCGGGCTGACCTCGTTTGTCGTCTACGAGCACCATGTCGACTGAAGCGCTCAGCCCGCGACGACGGGAAGGGATGCGGTATCGGCGTCGGCCACCGCGGCCTCGCCGTTGCGGGCCGCCATTGAGTGTTCGTGGCTGTCGCGTGAGGAGATCAGCACGACGGCGAGGATCGCTCCGGTGATGGCGAAGCCGGCGCCGACGAGGAACGCACGGTCAAAGCCCTTGGTGAGCGCGATCGAGGTGCTGTGGACGCCGGCGTGGAACAGGCTTTGGGTGCGGCTGTTGGCGATCGTGGCGAGGATCGCGAGCCCGAGCGCGCCGCCGACCTGCTCGGAGGTGTTGACCAGCCCGGAGGCGAGGCCGGCCTCGTGCGGCTTGGTTCCGGTCACGGCGGCGATTGTCACGGGCACAAACGAAAACCCGAGCCCGACGGCGGCGAGCAGCGACGGGCCAAGGACGTCAGCGGCGCTATCGGTGGGCGTTTGTGTTTGGCGTGCTGGGTTCCCTCGGACGTCCCGAGGTCTGGCCGTTCCTTGGGCTGTACTCGCCCGTGGTACGGCTGATGATCAAACGATGCCGACCTCGGTCAGCTTGCGCACCATCCCCGACACCGACGCTGGCGTCACCCCGAGACGTGCAGCCAGATCGTTCGTCGATACCGCCGAGTCGCCGCGAGCCTCAAGCGCATAAAGCGCCTTCGCGTAATCCTGTGCGTGCAGACTGTTGAGCGCGGCCGCGGCCGTAACCCGACGCCGATGGCCGGCCGCGTGGGTTGCAGCCGCGCGCGCCCACCTCTGCTGTTCGATACGGAGGGCCGACCTCCTCCGGAAGCCACGCCGCCGGCGGGGTGGATCCGGCCTTCATCACCCTTCCGAGCGGCGGTCGGCGTTAGCTGGAATCGAGCAAGCAAGCCACCAACGCTGGCTCCTGCTTCGGCCGGACGGGCGCTCGGGCAGATCCCGTCCATCCACCGACGACCGACCGCCTCGCGCGTCTCGAGATTGGCGAGAAGCGAGACCGAGCCGATCGCCGCGGCAGCTTCACCAACTCCCCGCGAAGGTGTCCAGGGGCCGAAGCGCGGTCGCCTGCTGCCCTGGACATCGATTGGCGGCGATACCATCACCGGCGACAGGCCATGACTTCGGTAGGGGGAAGATCGAGCGTGTCCGCGAAACTGCCTGCGTGTCCGCGAAACTCCCTGCGTGTCCGCGAAACTCCCTGCGTGTCCGCGAAACTCCCTTTCAGCATGAGGTCCGAACGTGATGGCGGGGGGTGTTCGGCGTGAGCATCGCCGCACCGCCTCGGGATCCTTCCGCGGGTCCCCCGCTGCTCCCACCACTGCCTGAGGGCGACCCGGCACCGGCGATCCGCGGGATCGTCTGGCGGCTTTTGCTCGGCTGTCTGATCGTGGTGCTCGCGGCCGCCGGCGGGACGGCGGTGTTCGTTCTCGAGCAGGTTCATACCGTGGTGCAGGATCTCCGGGTGAACAAGCCGCTGAAGGTAGATCGCCGGGCGCTCGCCCCGGATTACTACGGAGGTCCGGAGACGCTGCTGCTCGTCGGTGACGACTGGCGGCCGGCGACCAGGTACTACCCGCACGCGGTGCCGCACCTCGCGAACGAGATGCTGCTTGTGCGGATCGATCCGAGCAAGCCCTACATCTCGATGATGTCGATTCCGCGCGAATTGTGGGTGCCCATCCAGACGCCGAACGGGGTGGTCGGTCCGACTCGGCTCAATGCCGCGTACACGGGTGGGCTCACGTACCTGTTGGAGACGATCAAGCAGGTCACGGGGCTATCGATCAACCACGTGATCGTGGCCACGTTCGGTCGCTTCGAGAAGGCGATCGACGAGCTGGGCTGTGTCTACTCGACGATCGATGCGCGCTACTACCACAACAACGCCGACGGCGGCGATCAGTACCAGAACATCGACCTTCAGCCCGGATATCGGTGCCTGAACGGCAGCGAGGCCGAGCAGTTCGTCTCCTACCGCCACACCGACACCTCGCAGATCCGCGACGCCCGCGACCAGGCCTTCCTGCTCGACGTAAAGAAGCAGTACGGTCCTAAGCTCGCCGGCAATATCGGCAGGTTCGAGAAGATCTTCGGGCAGACGGTGCAGACCGACCCCGGGCTGGACAGCCCGACGGAAATCCTCAACCTGGCCGATCTGCTGGTCACGGCCGCCGGGCTGCGGGTTCGCCAGGTCCCGTTCACCGCCAGCCCGCTCCCGAGCGGCGACCTGACCGCCACCCCCGCGCAGATCCAGCAGAGCGTGCACAACTTCCTGATCGGCGGGCCGCCGCCGCCGACGAAGCAGACGGCGGCGATCGCGCGCAAGGTCGGGAGACGTCACGGGGTCGCCGGGCTCCCGCTGACACCGACACTGGCATCGAACGTCGCCGCGGAGAAGGCGGCGATGTCTGGAATCCCGTTCACGGCCGAGTTCCCGAAGGTGCAGGATCTGGCGGGAAGCGGCGCGTTCGCCGTCTCGCCGCGGTGCACCACCCAGGTAGAGGCGTGCGTTCGCGACTACCTGATTCATGCGCCCGGCGGGAGGGCGTATCCGATCTACGTGGAGGTGTTCTCCAACGGGCAGCTCGGTCAGTTTTACGACGTGCAGGGAACGACGTGGACCGACGCGCCGCTGTTCGCGGACCCCAACCAGACGCTGCGGGCAGGCAAGCGCACCTACGAGCTCTACTACGACGGTACCCAGCTTCAGACGGTGGCCTGGCGCGAGTACGGCGCCGTTTATTGGGTCCACAACACGCTCACCGACTCGATCGGTAGCGGCGAATTGCTCGCGATCGCCGAGCAGACCGTGCCGATCGGCCCCGTTGCCGGCATCCCGGCGACAGGCTCTTCGAAGCATGTGATCCTCAAAGCCTTCTCGGTGCCGACCCAGCCGGCCCCGACGGTCAAGACGCCGGCCCTGCAAACGGTTGGATCGCTCGCGGGACTGGCCACGCTGGTGCTCACGCCGCTGCTCGCGATCATGATCCTCAACCAGCGACGGCTAACGCGGCAGGTCCGCGCGCAGCTTGCGACGAACCTCGCCCGCGAGGCAAGCCTCAGCACCGCGATCGCAGCATCGACCACCGTCGTACCGGCCATGGCCCCGGCCGGCTCCGGCGACGTCATGGAACGGCACGACTATCGCGCGCGGCGCGGGCGAGCACCGATCGTGGTGCCCGCAGTCGTCGTCCTCGCAGCGGCTGCAGCGGGCTACCTGCTGACGCGCTCCCCCAGCCGCCCGGCGCGCGCACCGGCTGAAGCGTCAAGCCGACTAGTCCTGAGCGGCCCGCCCACGGTGCCCGTCGCCGTCCTCAATGCGAGCGGGCAGACCGGCGCCGCGAAGACCCTCGCCCAGCGCCTCGCCGCGCAGCGGGTCGACATCACCGCCACTGGCAACGTCACCGAGTCGCGGGCGCCCGGCTACTGGATCCTCTACGCGAACGGCGCCAAGACACAGGCCGAGCAACTCGCCGCGATGCTCAAGACACGAGCACCCACCCTCGCGCCGATCGACGCCAACGCGCAGACGGCCGCAGGCCCCACAGCCCGGGTCGTCGTCCTGATCACATAGACCGAAGGACAACGTCGCCCCGCAGCCGGTCGGCAGCAAGCGGCCGCTGGGGCAAGTCTGGATCGTCAGGGCCAGCCCAGCCGCGCGATCGCGTTCGGCCGACAGGAGGCGGTGGGCGAGCCGGCGACCGACTAACGCTTTGCTCGAGCAAAGCGCAAGTCTCACCAGGCCCCTCTCGGGGTCGCGACCGCACACGCAGCGTTGCCACTGCGAAGATGCGCCGCCCGCCGGCGCGTGAAGTGATAGCGAACGTGCGGGGCGCGGCGGACCGATACCCGAGGACCGACGCTTCCGAGTGCGATGCGTAGGAATCCGTTGAGCTGAGAGCAGTCGCCGCGCGATCGCGTGGGCTGAGGTTGTCCGACAGCGGTCGCCGTCGGCCGGCGTCCCAGTACCAGCGGATGGCCGCGGGCCAGGCTCCAGTCTTGCGACTGCACGGCGACTGCGTTCTTTTCGTCCGCGAGGGCGTCAACCTCCGGGTCAGCAAACGTCCGCGACCTCAGCTCCTGTGGAAGGAGCGTGCGCAGCTGCGCAGCGCTGTCGCTTCGCGAAGCACGACAGCGGTGTACGAACGCCGCGGAAGTTGCACCACCAATACGCGGTGCCTGACCGTAGGTCATCCCACAGTCGGCCGGTTGCGGAATAGGAGTTCCCGCCGGCCATCCATGCTCGGTTGCATGTCGCAGTCGTGCCCTCTGTTGACGCGCGTGCAGCCGGCGTTCAGGCGCGGATGCACGTGTGTCTTCGACGCCCGCGAGCGCGCCCTCAACGCTGGGGGTCAGCGCTAATGGTGTCGCACATCCACCATCCCAGGGGTACGCTGATCTTCTTCGACCGGGCAGGTTTGAGCGCCGAGAAACTGGCCGGCAGCCCGCGGGCGCCTCCGAACGCCGGCGCGTGGATGGTGAGAATCTTCTCGGCCCCACACCCCCAACTGTCGTCGATGAACAGGTGGTAGATGTACGAGTGTCCCGGCGTGAGCAGCAGCGTGAACGTTGGCGTGGCGCTCGGCCCGATCGCGTGACCGTCCGGGTCGAACGCTACGAACGAGTCTAAGTGCGCGCCCCGGTACGCGGTGCTCTGCGACAAATCGAGCTGCCAGCGTTCGGTCCGGCCAGCTGGACCAACCCGATGCGCACGCACACGAAGCACAGGACCCGGACGCGGGGGCACTTCCACCATCAGCCTGAAGCCGCGGGGCGGCCCGGATCCCTGGCCGCCGGGGCCGGACGCGTACACCGAGAACGTGTACGGCGCTGCTCCGACCGTGCCGGGCTTAGGGTTCCAGCCCGTCAGGCCGGTGAGCTGCGCCTGGGTGTCTGAGCACGGCACGCGTGCCGTCGACGGGACGAGTCCCGGACCGAACGTGCACCAGACGGTGTCGTACTCGCCCCTGATCGCGTAGGTGACGGTGACCGAGGCGGTCGTCGGCGTGGTCATCGACATGGGGATCGGCGGATACAGGATCGGAGACCAGAGGGGGTTGGTGATGGTGATGGCCGGCGCCGCCACTAGCGGCGGTGGCGACGGCACGACGGTGAAGCTCTGCACCGCCGAACCCCAATCCTGCAGATTGTCGGAGACCTCGGCGACGAGATCGTAGATGCCGGGGGTGAAGCGCTCGGTGGCGAACATGCACGAGAAGGTGTTCGCACCGGCCGGAACGCCGCCGCACACGGGATCGCCCTGTCCCCACTGCCACGGGCCGGCCGGAGCGAGAAAGAACCCCACGTTGTAGATGTTGGCGCCAGGGCTCGAGTCCGACACGGTCGCGGTCACGGTGACCTGCCAGTCGACCCCCGGTTCGGGTGCCTGGACAGGCGTTGCGATCGTGACCGTCACCGGCTGACTATCGGCCAGCGCGAGCGGGCTCGCGGCAGCGGTCAAGCCCGGCGAGGGTGCGGCGGCTGCGTGGGCGGCGAGCACCAGCCACGCGCACACGGTGAGAATGAGGATGGCGGCCGGTTGGACTTGCGTCCTCCGCCAACGCGTAGTACGGCTCCCTTTCGGGCAAGGGCGCGCCGCTGCGACTGCCGGGCGCAGCGCGCCGCTGATACCGATAGAGCTGCTCATGCCTTGGTTTGTCGGCATTCCGGGCCGGCAAGGGCAGCTACGGGTCCGATCGTTCGACGAACCGACTGGCCGCGGATAACAACGGAGGCGAGGGCGAGCCAAAGGAGGGCGGCGGAGCCGGTCCGACACTGCCCCGCTGGCTCGGCGCGTGATTCCAAGCGTCAGGACCCGACCGGACCGCCACCAGCGCCAGGTGTGCTGGTCGCACCTGCAGCGCGATTTCCGCCGCCACTCCGAAGGGCTCGCCGAGCAGAAAAGCTTTGGCGAGCAAGGCCTGGTGCTCACCCGCCGCGTGTTTGCCGCCTCGCGCGCCTACCAGCACGAGCATCACGACCGCGACTGGCTAGCCGCCGAGATTGCCCGATCCAGACCGAGCTAGCCAGCGGGTGCGCCGGCTCTTCGGGCTGGCGTCTTCGAGGCCCCGGGGACTGAACGGATACGACTTCTTACTCGTTCTCGAACATCATGCTCAACTCGGGACATGCGTCTAACGCGCATTCCCTTCTCCGTTGGTCAAGTACCCGCGTGGCCCTGACAAACGCTGAGCCTTGTGCCTCGTAGAGATCGGCGCTGCGCATGAACGCGATGACCGTCTCTATACGCCGGCGCATGCTTTCGTCCAACAGAACGTCGGTTTCGATCATATGTCTTAGCCGCTTATCGACTCTATCCTTGAGTACCGGATGAAGCGCTTGAATACTCAGGTACGGTGGCCACTCGAGAAGCGTAAAACCTAGCGCTCCTCGTGGCACAAACCCACTCGTGACGATGGTATCGTAATGGTACGGTAAATCCAGAATGTTGAACACGGATATAACAAAGTGCATTGTTCTGGCAGCATGGGGGACTTCAGTCATCACTCGTCGTAGGTTGCTCACCCATCGTTCAAAGCGTAGACCGGATCGTATGTACTCTCCCTGTCGGCCCACGCCGTCAAGACTAAGACTCAACCATATGTTGGGGAACCGGCTCCACAGCTTCACCACATCCCAACGCTTGTATGTCAACCTACTGAGGTTGGTGTCGTAATACAAGACAACATCCGTCTGTCCTCTCTCAATAAGCAACTCCAGGAGTTCGTAGTGCTTGTCAATGATCAGCGGCTCGCCACCTGCGATGTGGAGTTCCACTAGGTTTGGAACGACGTCTCGCTCAAAGTCGTCCCAGAAGCGCGACGCATCTCCAAGACCAATTCGTGGGCTCGGCACCCGGTTCTCGGGATAGACGACGTTATGATCGGCATACCAGGCCGAAGACGCAAATCCGCAGCAACTTCGGCACTTGAAGTTGCAGGTGTTTGCAATACGGATGTCGATCGTTCGAATGGCGGGCTGTACACGTGACGGCTCATCGCGTAATGCCAGGTAATGGTCTTGATATCGCTCGTTGTATACCTGTCGGAAGCTCCTCCCTCCCATCGCTTCCGCCTGCCGGCACGATGCGCACTCGGCTGGCCAGAGCCCACGAAGCATTTCGGCTCTGACCTTCTGCATGAAGGCGCCCTGGAAGAGCTCGTCGATAGAGTGGTCGCGGATGTTTCCGTAAGCAGGCGGTACTGCAGTTCCTGCGCCCGACACACAACATAGCTGCACCCACCCGGTCGTTCCGACGTGGGTGTGTATCCACGGTAGCACGCACAGCGAGGGGGAGGGCGGGTCCACGTCTTGGCCTCTCGTAGGAGATGTCACCTGCCGGGGAACCCGACGTCATCCGGTGGATGGTTCCTCCCCTCGGCCCGATTAGGGCCGGGGGGAAACTGACCTGCCGACCAAGCGCGAGTGGCAGGGTTCAGTGTGATGCGCCATTGCCTGCCCAGGACCTTGGGGAATGATGTTCTTGGCAAGATCTGGGTGCTCGTCGAGCAGGTTACATCCCGGCTCACAGCGTCGCCGCGGTCAGCCCGGCAGTGTTCAGTCCAACCCAATGCGGTGTCAAGAACGGTCACCAGGCTCGGGTTATGCGAAGATTATGGTCGGTAACGTTGGGCGCAAGGTGTTCAAGGGACTCGGCATACTTGAGACACCGCTTGAAGTGGACGGGATACATGCATCGCACTCGTTCCTCAAGTCTTCGACAGATACTTCTATTCAACTTGGACTTGCCGATGATGTGAGTGTATCCCGCACGCGCACCATGAGCGTACGCTTCCTCGGAAGACGGAAAGAGGTACTCGATATCGACCGAAGTGTATGGCGAGTCGGGGTGGCCTCGATGATAATCGCGGCACGCGGAGGGCAAGAACATCTCAATCAGTCCGGCGTGCTTGATCTTGTTGGGCATGGTAGGGAGGGTGGCCCGGTTTCCGGGATGATCGAGTAGGTCAAACGCGAGGTTAGCGCAGTACCGGATAAACTGAGTATTGTGGCCGCCATAGACGCCGGTATTCACGCTTCTCTGGTGGTCACCATAGAGAAACCGACACCATTGCCACTCGGGTGGTAGCCATCCACCCGACGTATGTGCGAGGACATCGAAGTCACGCAACGAGTAGTAGTCAGAGCGATCCGTGAAGTGCTCGGGGTTCTGTGCTAGAACGGGCGCATCCGTCAGCCGGTCCACCAGTCCCTGCCATAGGTATACGTCACTATCGACGTGGACAAACGGCTCCTTTTGCGAACGATATGTGTGGAGCTTTCCGAGGTTCCACCAGTCACCATCGTAGTGGGCGAGGTGATCGAGTCGGGTTGACACTTGATCGTATTCGAGTCCGATCTGGTCAATGAGGAGATTCGCGCCTGCCGTATCCGTTGACAGGCACGTCAGCTCATGGTGAGGCCGCGCGGTGCGGAGGGACAGGACAAGGGACAGAAGATAGTGTGCTGTGGTCGGCCAGCCTCCGGACGGGCGCGCTGCGAAGGCTGTCGTCCAGTGTGTCCAGACCGCCTTCATCGGACTAAAGGAGCTCGTCGCCGATGGCTAGGTTGCCGCTCGACGTCGCCGCGGATCGCCGCGTTGCCTCGCCTGGTCCCGGCATCGGGGACTGGTCGTAGTCTCCGTACGAGTCCCAGCGGAAGCGCGCTTCCTGGAGTCTCGATTCGTAGAGCTGAGATTCACGGCTGTTGAGATCGGCGAGCTCCTGCGTAGTGCGAACGTTCCAGTGGCACCGTGAGCACGTCGGGTCATCGGGTAACACCAGTTCCCCGCAAACAGGGCAGTCATGCGGTACGTCACGGTCGACAATCCGCTTTAGGGCATTTTCCATCATTCCCCCCTTTCGTTGCGAGCCCGCAGATTCAGGCGGCATCATTGAGCGTACAATGAGTCTGGACGCCTCCCATAAAGCAAGCCCTATTGACGCGGAGCGCACATCGTGGTAAGGGTCTAGTTCGCTCCGGTGAGAACTACGTAAGGAGGTTGGTAGTTTTACTCCCGACGGTCGACTCAGCGACGATCGGGGAGATCGCGGGGGGGATTGGCCAGCGTCGCTGACGGGCCGTATCAGGTGAGCCAGCCACGAGCACGTACGCAGCCACGAGCATGTACTGGTCACGATCGGCTTACTTGGCCTGTAGGTTCGGAAAGTTTCTCCTGCCAAGTCTCAATGCTTTGTCGGGTTCGCGCGATTCTTGGATCGTCCGGAGGCAGTAGCGCCTCCTCGTCAGCCAGCAGTCGCTTGAAGTCCTGAACTGCGCGATCGACCTCTCCAGCCTTCCCATGCCACCACGCCAGGTCGTGTCGAACCTCCAGCATCCGCGGATTCGGATGGCCCGGCGGAAGCAGTTCCTGCGAATCATCGAGGAGGCTAGCGAACTCCCGCACTGCTAGATCGACGTCTCCGGCCTCGCCGCGCCACCACGCCAGGCCGTGGCGCGCGTCCAGCGTCCACGGATCCCTCGGACCTTTGAGCTGTACACAATCATCCCGCAACCTCTCGAACTCCTTAACGGCGGCTACGGGCTGGCCGCTGTCACCGAGCCAGCGGGCGATGTTGCTGCGCGTGGCGAGGGTGGAGTTGTCGCCGGGGGGCAAACCTCGCTCCAGGCGTGGCAGGACGCTCTGGAGCTCGGCCAACGCAGGTCGTTTGTCGGTGCTCGCCTCCCCCTTCCAGTACCCGAGGCCGGCCTGCACCTGGAGCATGAGGGGATCATCAGGGCTGCAGTCCGCCAGGATTGCTGCGAGGCGCTCGGCAGCCTCGCCAAACGAGCCATCCTCTCCGATGGTGTTCGCCAACCCCTCCCGAATCCTGAGAGTTAACGGATCGGCCGGGCCGAGCGGCTCCACGACATGAAGCGCCCGCTCGAATAGCGATCTGGCACGCGCATACTCGGCCCTCGCCTGATGAACATACAGGGCGGCGCGATACATCAATGCGCCAAGCTTGGTCGGGTCAGCGGTCACGCGTTGCTGCTCGGCGCGATCGCCCAGAGCATCGACGTGGCCGAGTACTTGCTCGAAGACAGGCCAAGATTGCGGGTCCTGCGCATCGGCAGGCATCGCGTCAGTAAGCGCTTTCACTGCGCTCTCGACCGCTCTTTGGCGCTCACGTGCGCTGGCGTCCTCGCGCGCGATCGCTTGCAGCAGGGGGTGTACGCTCATCCGCTCACCGTCGAGGGTGATCAGCGAGTAGCGCTCGAGCGCGTCGATGGCGTCGGTCAGGCGTTTGCGCTCGCGGCTGTCGGCGGGGTCGATCAACGCGTCGAGGAGCGCGAGCGGGATCCGATCTGGAGCGAGGAAGGCTGCCATTGTCAGGACGTCGCGGGCGAGGGGCGCTTGCTCGACGGCGGCCGCGATCGATGGCTGCCAGACCGAGGCGACCGTTTGGCGGTAAAACGCTTCGGGCGAGCGGTCATACAGCTCTCGGGGGGGGAGGTCGCGAAGCATGCCGATGTACTCGCGGAACGTTGTGCGTCGCGCGCAGTAAGCGCCAGCGTGCGAGAGCGCCAGCGGCAGGCCCCCGAGCGCTCGCGCGAGCGCTCGCGCGTCGTCCTGTTCGCCCGTGCGGCCGGTTCGATCGATCAGGTATCGGGTCGCGGTGTCCTCGTCGAACACGTCGACCCTCGGGCCGGGCGCGACCGCTTTGAGCTCCTGGTTGCGTGACGTGATCAGTACGCGACCGTTCCCGCCGGCGGGGCACGCGGCGTCCAGGTCTTCGGGGCCGGGGAGGTTGTCGAGCACCAGCAGCCAGCGCTCCTGGCAGCCACCGAGCCACGCGAGCGCGATCGCAGCGCGTTCGGGCGGGGTGCGCTCAGCAACCGGCAGCCCGAGGGTGATCGCCAGTTCCCCGAGATCAGCAGCGCCCCCATCGTCAGCGTGGATCCACGCGACGACGTCGTACTCGTCGCCGTGCTGTTGCACGTAGCGAGCTGCGAGCTGGGTCTTGCCGACCCCGCCCAGCCCCGTGATCGCTTGCGTGACCAGGACCCGGTCCGTCCGCTCCATCTGCGCCTCAAGCGCCTTGAGCTCAGCCGTGCGGCCAACGAAGTGCTGGGCGACATGCGCGTGCCCGAACTGGACACGCTGCCGCGCGGCGGCGCGCGCCCGCTCCCATCGGGGGTTCTCACGGTGAAAACGAGCGCTGCGATCCACAAGATCGACGAGCACATCGTGCGGCAGTGCCGACCATGACACCGCCAACCCCCCGTGCGCACGGTCCGGGCTACGGCTCGCGACCAGAATGGCGCAGACCGCGCCGGACCGCACACTGAGCACTGGCCCTCCGCTCATCCCTCCCGTGATGGGGGTGCGCGACCAGACATCGATATACGGCGTGCGTTCTGGACCCTCCTTGCCCGTGTAGCCCAAGGCCAGTGGCGTCAACAGGACCGAGCCGCCCTCCGTGGGATACCCGTAGGCCTGAAGCTCATCATTCGGTCGCGGCCATTCCTGATCGACCGCCACACACGGGTGCCGATCCACAGCGACATCCACGAGCGCGAGATCCGGATAGTCATCGTCAAGATCGGGGATCGGCCGTCCACCATCGTGGAACAGCACCGGCCTGCTGCTCGCTTCGACTACGCGATCGTCGCCCAATCGCACCGAGATACGCGCACCCTGAGGGCTGACAACGTGCATGCACGTAATGACCAGCCCGGGAGCGACAAAGAACCCCGCACCGGGTTTGGCGCCGCCCTCCACGCGGACAACACACGCACGCAACAGATCCTCGACCGACGACACGCCCTATCACCCCGCCGCAGGACCCGACGGGCCCGCAGGCACCGGCGCGCGCTCCCACTCCAGACGAATCGTCAACGACGCGTGCGCCTTGGCATCAAACAGCAACGCCACAAGCTTGCCGCCCTGCGCAGTGAAACTCACCCCGAACTCCACGCTCGCCCGCGTCGGCGCCAAATGCTCAAGCTGCTCATATACCAACCGCGCAGCATCACCCACCGTGCTCAGCGCGTCATCCAGCTCCACCGGCGCTTCACGCCCGACGCTCGACATCCCAGCACCGCCACCTTCAACCACCCGAACGCGAACTGGCCGATCGCCAAGACGCCCATCCACCGCATTCACCGCTGTTGCCTGATCACCGTTCATGCCGCCACACCCCAACCACGTCGCAGGTTCCTGACAAGACACTCACACCCAGGCCATTACTTCACGTCCACGCGCGACGCGCTACGCGCCATCCTCTGCATGATCGTCGGAACGGGCCATGGCTCCATCCGTACAGCGCCGAAAATCCAGTAAACGCTTACTTTGGCCCTGGCGACACGCGTCGGGGCTTTAGACTCCACGCGTTCCCTGCGCGCTAGCGTCTTCAGCGCGTCGGAACTCGTCGGACCGGGGCATCTCGACGCGGTGCAGGAGCGCTGTCGTGTGACGAGCGGCATGTGCGGCTCTACGGGCGGGCTCTTACGGCGGAGAGGTACGCGGCGTAGCTCCACGTGAGGTTGGTGACGCTCTTCACGTAGCCCGTGTCGGCGTCAAACTGCTCTCCCAGTTCGTAGTCGTCGCTGTGGTAGATGAGGGCCTTCAGCATCTGGTCGCCAGCGTCCGTCAGCTTCTGCACGACCGTGTTCGCCTGCGCTGTGCTGTTGACCGTGGCCGCATCGAGCCCCACCTGGTCAAAGAAGGGGCCGGTGAGGTCGTCGTACGCGACCGTTCCTCCGCTGCTGAAGATCTTGGCGAGGCGGTAGTACAGCTCGGCGAAGTTGGCGGTACACAGAGCCCAGGGGTGATCCTTGGTGCGCTGGGTCTCGTCCATGCCGACATCGCCGTCGTAGATGTCCGCAGGGTAGCGGCCGATGAGGGGCCCTATGTCCTGGTTGCGATCGGAGCTATTGATGGGGTACGCGGAGGCTCCTCCGATGTCGTATTGCGCGCGGACCTTCGCCGCGGTGCTGAGGAGCTTGGGATCCGTGCACGGAATGGCCCCGTAGATGCAGGCCATGACGATGTCGCTGTTCGGGTCGTAGCCGCTGAGGTCAGTCAACAGTGAGCTTTCGGGGACGCCGCCCGGCATCGATACGTAATACCCATTGCTCGGATCCCAGTGTGAAGCCAAAGCGCTCGCGAGGCCGGTGATTGCGCTCGCGAGGTTCGCCGGCACCGTGAGCCCGAGCGCGTTGGTGCTCTGGACCTCCTGAAGACAGCGCAGCTGGGCCGCGCGAGCGAAGAATGACGGTCCGCTGACTTCCTCCCAAAGATTGAACTTATCGGTATCGACGTTCCAGTCGGTGACGATGTGGTTGAGGTTTTGCTGTGCGATCGCTCTCGCCGTCGCCTGTGAGGGCGGATCGAGTCGGGGGAGCGCTGCGGCGAGGGCGATGTTCTGCAGTGCTGGCCCGTCTTTCTGGTCGCTCCATGGCCGCAAGGTGCCGTCGATCTCGTACGCCGCCCGGTAGAAGACGTTGGCGGCGCTTGCGTTGTCCTGGCACAGCTTCGAGAAGGCGACGTAGTCGCAAAGCTGTTGGCTCACACCGCTCGGGTTGAGGAAAATGGGGTTGTTGCTCAGCTCGATCGCCGCGATCGCCCCGTCACGAGTCCAGTGGTACACGTAGAACACGTCGATCCGCGCGAGGTTGTCCGGATAGCTTGGCGAGGCGAGGATGCAGCCGGGCCTCGAGACTCGGGCGGGCGGAGCACCGGGTTGGTTCGATATGGTTGTGGGATCAACGAACGTAAACCCATCGGTGGCAATGTTTCGTAGCATCAGCTGGAGCATGTACGGGGCCACTACCTGGAGGTCGATCTGCGGCAAGGCCGCCTGGATCCGCTCGTAGGACAGCTTGGTCAAGGGAGGAGTCGCTGTGCTCACGTCGGTCGCGGTCCGCTCCGCCACGGCGGTCTCTGAGCTCATGTGTGCCGTTGATGCCGACATGATCGCGTCTCCTCTCAATCCTGGCCTAGCTGGATAACTGGCTCACCGGAGTGATGCTTATGCCGCCGGTTTCTCGGTCGCTTGCCGTGATCGTGACGCAGCGAAATCGTCCGGCTGTGGTCAATACCCACGTCCGCCGTGCCGGCGTTGTCTGCCGGGCCGAGCTCCGTTCGGTTCCCAGCCACGCTGGCTGATCATCGCGTGACGTTAGCCCTGCGCCGAACCAACCCGCACCGGTCCCGACGAGCGTTGCTGGAGCAGGCAGCAGGTTCGACACATCGGGATCCACCGTCCTGGCCATCCGCGCCCGGTTCTCACAGGCCGGCAGACTCGCAACGCGACGAGCCCACTGACCAAACCGCCGCAGAGGCGGTCGTTCGCGGCGCGATCCCTAGCAAATCGCGCCAAAGCATGACAACCCGCACAAAAGCTTCCAGTGCACCGGTCGGGTCGTGCGAGCGGTGCTGGCGATACTCGGATCCGCCGCCGTCGAGGGGCCTGTGATCGAATGGGTCTCGACGCACCGAAAGCATCACCGCTTCACCGACGGCCGGGCGACCCGCACAGCCCCCATACAGAGCACGGTGTCGGGTTCAGAGGCGCTCTGCATGGCCTGTTTCACGCGCACGTCGGCTGGATGTTCCGCGGGATCGACCGCGCCAACCCCAACCGCTACGCCAAAGACCTGCTCAACGACCCGACCATCCGCGCAATCAACCGGACATTCTTCCTCTGGGTGCTCCTCGGACTGCTGTTGCCGTTCGGCCTCGGCGTCGCCCTGACCGGCTCGGTCATCGGTGGCCTGACCGGGATGCTGTGGGGGCGGAGCGGTCCGGATCCTGTTCCTGCACCACGCAACCTTCTCGATCAACTCGCTCTGCCACTTCTTCGGCCGCCGCCGCTTCCAAACCGGCGACGAATCACGCAACCTCGCCTGGCTCGCGATCCCGACGTTCGGCGAAGCCTGGCACAACAACCACCACGCCTTCCCGACCTCCGCCCACCACGGCCTCACCCGCGCCCAACTCGACCCCGGCGGCTGGCTGATCGACATCCTCGAACGACTCGGGCTCGCCTGGCATCCGCATCACCCCCAGCGCCCAACAAGCCAAACTCGCCCCCAAACTGGGACGGAGGAGCTGCCAATGACCAGCGAGTCACCCCCCGAACCGGCCGCCGAGAACGACACGCACTCCTCGAGCGAAACGTCGCTTCCGGCGGCGACCAAGCAGTCCCGATCTCTCCAGAAGGGAGCGGCAACCGTCCGCCTCAACAGAGAGGCCCGCCGCCTTGACAGACTCGACCTGATCCGTACGCAGATCGCGAACGGGACGTTGATCGTGCGCCAGACGACGACCGCTCAGCACGAGGCATCCCAACTCGCCCGCGACGCAGGCGCGCGGAACACCGCCCGCAGGCGCCAAGGGGCACGCTGATCGCAACGCGACCTCCAGTCGGCTCAACAGAACAATCGCGGCAGCACCCGCCTGACGCGCATGTCTTCGGCCACCGACAACAGTCTTGGAACGGCGCGGGAGATCAGAACACGACCGACCCAACCGGATCAGATGTCGCCGGCCCGAGACACGCAATCGCCGCGCGAGCGGGGAGCAGCAGGAGCATGACATCGGGCGACTTAGAGCCGAGACCGTCGCGATCAGCGCGACGAATGCGGGGGGAGAGCCCTTGCGCCCCGCCCCACGGCAGCTTTCGATCGTGTTAGGGCGCGTCCTGATGCCGCACCGACGCGTTTTAGTCAGCCGCTCGAACGGTCGTTAATAGGGAGCAGCGGCCTGACGCGCAACCCGCTCAGTCGCCGCATCATCTTGAGACCGCTACCGCGTAGGCCACCCGAGTGACCCCTGAGCCGCATCCGCCGGACCTCGCTTGTGATGACGGCGCCGAGCGTGAGCTTCGCGTCTCCTCGATGCGCCGCCGGATCGCGGTCAGCGTCGGCGGAGCGATCGCCGTCGCCGCCCTGCTCGTCTACGTCCTCGCCGGGCGTGGTTCACAGTTCAGCGCGGCCCTGCGGACGGCCCCACTCACCCTCGTGGGGCTCTCGGTGCTGCTCCAGATCGGCGCGCTGCTGACCCGCACCGAGGCGTGGGCGATCTGCGTGCGGGCCGCCGGCGGCACGGTCAGCCGCCGCGTGCTGTTTCGCTCGGCCGGGTTCGGCTGCGTCGCGAGTATCGTCAACGGCTCGGTTGGGATGGCGGTACGGATCGCGTCGGTGCGCCGGGCCGCGCCGCTGACCACGCCGCGGGCGCCGGCGCTGGTAGCCGCCGAGGTGCCGATCATCACGGTCGAGTTGGCGCTCGTGGCACTGTTCTCCTTCACGCTGGTCGCGCCGCTCGGCGTCCCGCTGTGGGTACCGGCGATCATCATCATGCTGATGGTCGGTCTCGTGGCTGTGCTCCGACGCGTCTCGGACCGGCATCGGACCGGGCTTGGGGCCGGGCTCGCCGTTCTGCGCATGCCGGGCCGCGGCCGCCTGATCACGTTCGCGCTGCTGGCGGTGTGCGCCCAGGTGCTACGCAACTGGCTGATGCTCCACGCGATCGGCGTGCACGTCTCGATCTTCGACGCGATGGCGCTGCTGATCGTCATGTTCACCGTCGGCCAGCTGCCGATCGGCCCGAGTACCGGGCCCGCGGCCGCCGTCCTCATCCTCGGCGCGCACGGTGTTGTCGCCACCGCCGCCGCCGGCGTGCTGGTGACGCTCACGGGCATCATCGGCTCCCTCATCTTCGCCGCTTGGGCGGCCACCGATAGCATCGCCAACCGCCGTCGCACCGTCGCGGCACCGCCAATGATGCCGTCGGTCCTGACGCCGCCAGTCGCTGTGCCTCAGACGTAGCGTCCACAATGACGCTCGCCGGCGCCGCACTCGAGGATGACTGCCGGACCCGCGGCCTCTGGTGAGCTGCTGCGTGCCGTCGCTGCGTGCCTTGCCTCTCGAGTAAGCCTGCGAGCTCTGCATCCGTCCTGGCCGTTGGCAGTCGCTCGCGCCCGGGAAATAGCAGGAGCAAGGCTCTGGGGTACGCAGATCCGCATTACGCGCTCAGCTAGAGCGACCCGCGCGTGGCGACATCGACGACCGCCAGGAGTAATCCGCCGGCAAAACGCGACCCCGAGCGCGACCGCCACGGCGGGGGTGAACGGCGCTTCGATCTCACGCGCTTGATTCGAGCGCCTTGTCCCACAGCATCAGGCTGACGGCGGCGAAGTACGTGCCGACGAGCAGATCTCCCGGGGCCCAAGGAGGACTCGTGACCGCAGCCAATAACCCCGCGCCCACCGCCACCGCCACCGCCACCGTCACGAGCGCCGTCAGCTCCCAGTCACGAGCCCGGTCCCTCCGAGCCCCCTCACCGTCGAACACCTGCGGCCACCGCATCACCTGGAACCATACAAGCGCAGCGACGCAATCCGGTCTGATCTCGCACGCGGCAGCGACACCGATCCGGAGCAGGACAAGTGCCGCAGCCCTGGGTCGACGACCGTCCTCAGATCGCGACCGTCACCACGATCGCGATCACGGCGATCAGCACCGTCGCCGTCGTCAACAGGCCGAAAGCGGCCGTCTGTAGACGTTGGGGCGTCCAAGGCTCGCGACGCTCACGGTAGATCGCTTGCCCGTTGCGCCACGTCAGCGCGGCCAGGATTGCCATCGCAACCGCACTACTGACGCCGAGCACAGGCAGATGCCCGACGAACGCGGCGCGTGCGATCAGCACGCCGCTCGCGGCCATGGTCAGGGCCGATCGCGTCCACGCCAGTGCGGTACGCTCGCGCGCCAGGCCCGGATCGTCCGTGTCGGGCGGCGGTGTGACGGTTGCACCAGTCGACTGAGACTGCGGGCGATTCAATGAACCAGTCGGTCGACTACCGCCAGGATCCCGCCGCACACGGCGATCACCGCGATCCCCGCCGTCAGCACACGCGGCATCCACGAGTAACGCAGCGGCTGGCGCAGTCGCATCGCCTGCTCGCTGTCCTCCCAGTGCAGGTAGCTCGCGAGCGCGAGGGCGGCGCCGAGCACGATCAGCGGCACCGCGATGACCAGCCGCAGCCCGTGCAAATTGAACTTCAGGAACTGCGCCGCCGCCAGGCCGGCGGCGATCAGCGCTAGCGCGGTGCGGTTCCAGGCCAGGAACGTGCGTTCGTTGGCGAACGTGAACCGCGGATCGGGGTCGCTCCCGGTTTGCTCGAGCCGCCGCTCACGCCGCGCGCTAAAGGCCAGCCATCGCCGCAGCAAACGTCCCTCGCTCGCCGGCGCCTCGTCGCGCCCGGCCGCTTCCGGTCCAGCCGCGGCGGCGTTCGAGCTCGTCTCGGCGTCCGTTTCAGCCCGGGTCTCGCCCATCGCCGGATTGTCCTACCTCCACGCCACGCACACAGAGATCGGATGTTCGTCGCCGTGGCAGTCCCGGGCACTCCGACGCACCAGGCGCCCTCACCGACGCCACAGAGTTCTTCCCGAGCGGGGGACGACGGAGCTGCTCAGCTTGGGCCGAGGTGCGAAGCGCCGTGCTCGATCTCGGCGGCGGATGAGCTGGCGCTGTTGGCGAGGGTTTGGAGCACGTCCGCGCGGGTGATCCAGCCTGTGAGGTGCTGCCGGTCGTGGGAGACCACGGGCAGCCCGTCGTGGTCGGAGACGGTGAGCTGCCGTAGCGCCTGTTCGAGGGTCTCGTCGCCGAACAGCTCTTGGGTTTGGCGGGTGTCGGTTACCGGGCCGGCTACGCGCGCCCATAGCTCGTCGCGAATGGCGTCGCGTTCGGTCTGGGGCTCCTGCGATCGTAGGAGCGGTGGGTGACCTTCGGGCTGTGGGATGGGTTGCATGACATCCGCGACGGTCAGGCTCTGCAGCACGCTGGTGGTTCTTGGCCGCTCGATGTCGATCCCGCGGCGCAGGAGCTTGGTGGTGTGGATGTTGCAGTAGCTCAGCCGCTTTGAGACCGCTGCTGCGATCCCGCAGGCGAGGCAGTTCGCCGAAATTGCTCGCCACGGCCCGTGCTCCAGCGCCAACGCCTCTCGGGCGTACGAGACGGTCTTGCCGAAATCCCCCATCCGCAGCCAATACGACGCCCGCAGGGTCGCCGCGCCGGAGGCGACCGAGCTCGTCCCGTCGAGCAACGGACCGGGAACCGGTGCCGCTTCCGCGTTCTCAAGGCAGGGCAAGACCTCGTCGAGTGCACCTTTGGCGAAGGAGGTCCAGGCGCGCGCCAAGCACAGCCGCGCATCGCCTGTGACGACGTGCTCGGGAAGCGCCATCAGCCACATCTCGACGGTTCGCAACCCTCCCGTCGAGACCACCTCATTCCAGTGGGCGGCCAGAAGCTCGGACGCGGCGGAAAAGTCCTGTCCCGCGGTCGCGTGGTTGATCGCCTCGGTCACCTCCCCGGCTCTCTGGAAGTTTGAACGCGGAGCTGCGACTCGAGTCGGCCGAGCTGATCCCGGAGCTTCATCGCCGCGCCTCGAGCTGGTCGCGTTGCATCAGCGTGCCGAAGGCTGGCCGGCAGCCGTCTATCTCGCCGGATTGTCGCTGCGCAACCGCGCCGATCGGCATGAGTTCATCGTGAGATTCGCGGGCGATGACCGGCACATCGTCGACTACCTCGGCGAGGAGGTCCTTGCCGAGCTCGATCCGGATACACGCGAGCTTCTGCTGCGCACGTCGATCCTCGAGCGGGTGAACGGGCCGCTCTGTGACGCCATCGCGGACACCAGTGGCTCGGCGCGGAAGCTGGAGACACTCGCGCGCCTTGCACCAGGCGCGTCGGATAGCCGAGCGACCAGCGCCTCACGTCCGATCCGCTCGCGCGGATCGGGCGCGTGAAGCTTGGTGGAAAGAAGTGGCGCCTGCGCCTGCGCCGACACGGCGCCCGCGTGCCACTGCAGACCCTGTACGACACCATCCAACCGTTTCCGATTCTCTCGGGGGGTTCCACCTCGCGCTGGCCGAGCTGGTTAGCCGGGTTCCGGCGGGAGCGCCGTACGGCGCTCCCGAGATCCGACTACTGAGCGCCGGCCGCGCTCGCCGGCACGATCTTGTACGTCTGGCTTCCGCCGCACCGCGAGCAGCTCAGGTCGATAGACGGGACCTGGTGCGGCGCGGCGCTCGCGCGCGGGTCGGGCGCGACATCGGGTACGAGCCGGTACGTCTCGTTGGCGCCGCAGTGGGGGCAGGTGTAATCAATCGATGGATGCGGCATGGAATGGCTCCTTTCCAGTGATGATGCGAGGTCGGTGTCTGTCGGCCTCAGATGGAATTCGTTACAGCAGGATCAACCTCTCGAGCGCCGCATTCGCGCGGCTGGTCACGAATCCGCCACCGGCTTGCGCGTGGCCGAGGGCGTATGGCGGCGGGTTCGATCCGACGGACGCGCCGACTGTCGAACCAGGATACCCCCGAGCGGCTCGTGATCGCACCTAAGACCGGCAGCAAACTATGTCTTGCCCCGAGCCCGACGTGGACGCCCGACACGCCACGCGAGAGCAGCATCACCCGGCCCTCGATGCACTCTGAGCTCGAGCGAGACTATGCTGAAGCTAGGGGGCTGGCGCAGTCGGGGGGAGAGCAAGCGTATGAGCATCCCTACCCTCGGTTTTCCGTACAAATTCTCTACCGACATTGTAACTATTGCCGGAGCGGTGAGGCTGTTTGTGCCGCGCACGCGACGCGCGCGGTTGTGTTGGCTGCTCGGGGACGCCGGGCTGTTAGCGGGCTGATCTGATGGAGCTGATAACGCGAGTCGTTTCGGGCTTGAGGAAGCGTTCGCAGGCTCGGCCTGCGGCTGTCGCACGCACGCAGGACCGATCGACCGAGGTCGCACTGATGGGGCATTTGCAACCCTGCGTCGCCGTCGACGAGGCGGTGCTGCTGCAGGTGTTGTCGGATGTCAAGAACGGCGACTTCAGCGTTCGCATGCCGCTCGACTGGACAGGTGTAGCGGGCAAGATCGCCGACGAGCTCAACGACGTGATCGCCGCGAACCAGATGTTGGGGGCCGAACTGGCGAAGGTCAGCCGCGTCGTCGGCAAGGAGGGCAAGCTTTCCCATCGGGTCGCGGTGCGGGGATCGGACGGGGTGTGGTCTGAGAGCATCGAGTCGGTCAACGGCCTCATCGATGACCTCGTGCGCCCCACGATTGAGATGCAGCGCGTCATCGGCGCTGTCGCGAGCGGGGACCTGAGCAAGAAGATCACCGCGGACGTCCACGGGGAGATGCTCGAGCTCAAGAACACCCTCAACGCGATGGTGGACCAGCTCAACGGTTTCGTCTCGGAGGTGACGCGCGTGGCCCGCGAGGTCGGGACCGAGGGCAAGCTTGGCCAGGCGGCAGCCGTCACGATCGAGGTCGGCGGCGTTTGGAAGGACCTGACCGACAACGTCAACCTCATGGCGGGCAACCTCACCGGACAGGTGCGCAACATCGCCGAGGTGACCACCGCGGTGGCCAACGGCGACCTGAGCAAGAAGATCTCCGCCGACGTCAAGGGCGAGTTCCTCGAGCTGAAGAACACCGTCAACACGATGGTCGATCAACTCAACCGGTTCGCGTCCGAGGTGACCCGCGTCGCCCGCGAGGTCGGGGTCGAGGGCAAGCTCGGCGGGCAGGCCCAGTCCGCGGAGGTCGCTGGCGTTTGGAAGGACCTCACCGACAACGTCAACCAGCTTGCGGCCAACCTCACCAACCAGGTGCGGGCCATCGCCGACGTCGCGACAGCGGTGACCGAGGGGGACCTCACGCGGCAGGTCGGGGTGGAGGCGAGCGGCGAGGTCGCCGTGCTCAAGGACAAGCTCAACGAGATGATCCGCAACCTGCGCGAGACGACGCGCCAGAACACCGAGCAGGACTGGTTGAAGACCAACCTGGCGCGCTTCACCCGCATGTTGCAGGGCCAGCGCGACCTGGCCACGGTGTCGAGCATGATCCTTTCGGAGCTGGCGCCGCTCGTATCGGCTCAACACGGCGTCGTCTATACGCTCGCCAGCCTCGACGGCAGCGACGAGCCGGTGCTGCGATACCAGGCAGGCTACGGCTATAAGGAGCGCAAGCATCTCGCAAACCACTTCCGTCTCGGCGAGGGCCTCGTGGGCCAGTGCGCGCAGGAGAAACAGCGGATTCTCCTTACCGATGTCCCCGGCGACTACATCAGGATCAACTCGGGCCTCGGCGAGTTCCCGCCCCTAAACATCATCGTGCTGCCGATCCTGTTCGAGGGCTCGGTCCGAGCCGTCGTGGAGCTGGCCTCCTTCAGTCGCTTCAGCCCGACCCACCAGGCATTCCTCGATCAGCTCACTGAGAGCATTGGGCTCGTGCTCAACACGATTGAGGCGAACACCCTCACCGAGACGCTGCTGAAGCAGTCTCAGTCTCAGGCGCAGGAGCTGCAGTCCCGCCAAGAGGAGCTGCGCGGCTCCTACGAGGAGTCGGGCCGCCTTTCCGAGCAGAACATTGAGGTGGAGCGCAAGCGCCAAGAGGTGGAACTCGCGAAGCGCTTGGTCGAGGAGAAGGCCGAGCAGCTGGCCGTCTCGTCGAGGTACAAGTCGGAGTTCTTCTCCAACATGTCTCACGAGCTGCGCACGCCGCTCAACAGCCTGTTGATACTCGCCCGCCAGCTGATGGACAATCCCGAGCACAACCTGACCGAGGAGCAGGTGCAGTACGCGAGCGTCATCCACTCCTCGGGCACCGACCTGCTGCGATTGCTCAACGACATTCTCGACCTCGCGAAGGTCGAGTCGGGCACGGTCACGCTCGAGATCGGCGAGTTGCTGCTGGACGAGCTCCAACACGCCCTCGAGCGCGACTTCGGCCCTGTCGCTGACCAGAAGGGCGTGGCGTTCTCGGTGGAGCTTGCTCCCGGCCTTCCGCCGACCATTGCCACCGACCCCGGGCGCCTTCGCCAGGTGCTGAACAACCTCCTCTCGAACGCCTTCAAGTTCACCGCGCAGGGCGAAGTGAGCGTGCGTATCAGCCCGGCGGACAACGGCTGGAGGCCGGAGAACGACAAGCTCGGCCGCTCGGGTTCGGTGATCGCGTTTAGCATCGCCGACACCGGCATCGGCATCTCGGCGGAGACGCAGCGGCGCATTTTCGAGGCATTCGCCCAGGCCGACGGCACGACGGCCCGCCAGTACGGCGGCACGGGACTGGGCCTGTCGATCAGCCGAGAGCTGGTCCGGCTGCTCGGCGGCGAGATCGCCCTCACCAGCACGCCCGACCAGGGCAGCACGTTCACGGTGTACCTCCCGTTGGCTCCCGACGGTCACGCCGGCGCGGCGGCCCCTCCGGCATCCGAGGCTCCCGACTCGCAGCCGCCACCCCCGCCCCAACATTCGCCTGACCCCCGCCTGACGGGCATGAAGGCCCTGATCGTCGACGACGACTTCCGCAACATCTTCGCCCTCATCACACTGCTGGAGAACGGCCACCTCGACGTGGTCTCCGCGGAGAGCGGCCAGGAGGGCATCGCGATCCTCGAGCGGATGCCGGACATCGACATCGTGCTCATCGACATCATGATGCCGGTCATGGACGGCTACGCGACGATCCGAGCGATGCGCAACCTGCCGGCGGGTCGGGACCTCCCGATCCTCGCCGTCACGGCCAACGTGACCCCCGGGGAGCGCCAGCGGTGCATCGACGCAGGCGCCTCCGACTACATCTCCAAGCCGATCGAAACCGACGAGCTCATGCGCGTCCTCGGCCAGTGGCTCTCGGGCGTCGCGCCCTCGGGACGAGCTCCGACCGCGCTTCGATGATGGCGTACCGCTGGGCCGTCGAAGCTCCAGGCGCGGCCGCGTCCCCCGCGATCCTGCTCGTCGACGACGACGCCGCCAAACGCCTCTCGATCCGCACGATACTCGCGCCGCTGGGCCACGACGTGATCGAGGCCGACTCGGGACGAGCCGCGCTGCGCGCCATTTTGCGCCAGACCTTCGCCATTATCCTCATGGACGTCCGCATGCCGACACTGGACGGGTACGCTACGGCCGAGCTCATCCGGCGGCGGAGCCAGACGCGGCTGACGCCGATCATCTTCGTCACTGCCTCCGTCCGGGAACATCCGATGGCGACAGCCGCCGCCTATGCCAGCGGCGCAGTCGACTTCATCTTCACGCCGATCATCCCCGAGGTGCTGCGGGCCAAGGTCGCGACCTTCGTCGACCTGTTCGTGCAGTCCCAGCAGCTGCAGCGCTCGCTCGAGTCGATCACGGGACTCAACGCGGCGTTGCGCGACAGCGAGGCGCGCGCGCAGGCGGTGCTGCAGAACGTGGCGGACGGGATCGTGACGGCCGACGAGGGGGGCCTGATCGAATCGTTCAACCAATCGGCGCGCCGGCTGTTCGGCTACACGGAGGAAGAGCTGATCAGGCTGCCGCTTCGGGTCATCATCGCGCCCGGCCATCACGACGAGCTCTCCGATCCCACACGGGCCACTGCGAGCCTGCTCACTGCCAGGGACGCTCCCGCGAAGCTGACTGAGACGGTAGGCCGCCGCAAGGACGGCTCGTGCTTCCCCATGGACATGGAAACGAGCCAGACGCGAATCGGCGAGCGGACGCTCACGATCGTCTGTATTCGCGACATCTCCGAGCGCAAGACCCACGCTGATGCCCTTGGGCACCAGGCCCTCCACGACGCTCTCACCGGGTTGCCGAACCGCACCCTGTTCGGTGATCGCCTCGATCAGGCCGTGGTGTCCGCGAGCCGGGCCAACGAGCCGCGCGGTGTGCTGCTGGTTGATCTCGACGGCTTCAAGCAGGTCAACGACACGCTCGGACACGATCAGGGCGACAACCTGCTCAGGGAGGTCGGCGCGCGCTTGGCCGTCGCGCTGCGCGGGACCGACACGGTCGCGCGACTCGGTGGAGACGAATTCGGGATCCTGCTCGACGGCGCAGCCGACCTGGCGTCAGCGGCAGCTGCGGCCTGGAAGATCCAGCAGGCGTGCGAGCGGGAATTCGTGATCAATGACGACGTCATTCACGTGTCCGCGAGCATCGGCATCGCCCTGTTTCCCGAGCACGGCAGAACCACACCCGATCTGCTCCGCCGTGCCGACCTGGCGATGTATGAGGCCAAGCGATCTGGCAGCAGCTACGCCGTCTTCAACGCGGCACAGGAGACGCAGATGGCGCATCAGCTCGCCCTCCTGAGCGACCTCCGTGAGTGCGTCGCGCGCGACGAACTGGTCGTTCACTACCAGCCCAAGATCGACCTGGCGACCCGCAAGACCACTGGCGTGGAGGCACTCGTCCGCTGGCGCCGCCCTAGGCAAGGTCTGCTGCTGCCCGCAAGCTTCCTGCCCGAAGTGGAGCGCACCGCGTTGATTGGGCCACTGACGAGATTCGTGCTCAACGAGGCTCTGCGCCAGCAGCGAATGTGGCGCGGCGAGGGCGTCGACCTCACGATGGCCGTCAACATCTCCGCCCTCACACTACTTCGCGCCGCCCGGGACCTGCCGGACACCGTCGCCGAGCTGACCGAGATCTGGGACACCGGGCCCGACCGGCTGATCCTCGAGCTCACCGAAAGCGCACTGATCGAAGCCGCCGCTCCCGACGTCCTTACTCGGCTGCACAACATGGGAGAGCAGATCGCGATCGACGACTACGGCACCGGGTATTCATCATTGGCCTATCTGCAGAACCTGCCGATTGACCAGCTCAAGGTGGATCAATCGTTCGTCGTGAACCTCGCTTCCGTCCCGGGCGACGCGTTCATCGTACGCTCGACCATCGACCTTGCGCATAACCTCGGCCTGACAGTCGTCGCCGAGGGCGTCGAGGACGAGGTCACGCTGGACATGCTGGTCGAGGCCAGATGCGACAGCGCCCAAGGTCACTTCTTCAGCCGCGCGCTTGCGGCCGACGAACTCACCACATGGCTAACCGAGTCGCCATTCGGAGTGCATGCTGGGGCCCGCGACTAGTTCGGTCTCCCCCGATGGCGCGCCGGATGGTCGAGGACCCGTCCGGCCCAGACTCACCTCTTGACCCGCCAAGTCGGGGCTCCACCGGCTTGTTCCCTTCTTGGGGGATACTTCGCGGACGATGTCGTCGCAGGAGCTCGGACGTGCTGCCGGTCCCACCGTTCTGCCCCGCGGCCCCGGCCGCGGCCTCAGCATCGACAGGGTCAGCAGCATCCGACTTGTCGGAGATCCAGCTCGGGCGGCCGCGTAAGCGTGCGCTCAAAGCCCCAGCGGCCCGAGTCGGCCCAGCCGGTCGCCCGGTCTGTGGGCACGTTGGTGTCGGTCAACGTCGGCATGCCGAAGAACGTGCCGTGGCAAGGGAAGAATGTCTATACCGGGGTGTTCAAGGACCCGGTCAGCGGTCACCGCCGAGTCGGCAAGCTGAACATCGAGGGCGACGGTCAAGGCGATCGGGCGGGGCACGGCGGCGAGCAGCGCGCCGTGTTCGTCTACCAGATCGACTCCTATCGGTACTGGGAACGCGAGCTCGGCCGAAACGACTTCGTCTACGGACAGTTCGGCGAGAACTTCACCGTCGAAGGACTTGGTGACGATGAGGTCTGCATCGGCGACCGCTACCAGATCGGCACCGCCATCTTCGAGGTAACGCAACCCCGCGTCACCTGCTACCGCGTCGGGATCCGCATGAACGACCCGCGCATTCCCGCCTTGCTCGTTTCACACCATCGCCCGGGCTTCTACTTCCGCGTGCTCGAAAAGGGCGAGGTGCAAGCGGGAGACGAGATCATCAAGCTTGCTTCCGGCCCCGAACAGATGCCGGTCGCTGAGGCGGATGCCCTGCTCTACCTCCCTGGGCACCCGCGCCAGCAACTGCTGCGAGCGCTCCGGATCCCTGCCCTCAGCCCCGGCTGGCAGGCCTCGTTCCAAGCTTTGCTCGGGGAAGAACCCGGTAGCGGCAACGCCGGGCTTGCGGTGACGAGCCCGCCTCCGGCCTGGCCGGGCTTCCGTCAGCTGATCGTCACCGCAATCACTCGCGAGAGCGAATCGGTGATCTCCATTCGCCTCGATGACCCAAACGGCGCCCCACTACCAGCCGCCCGCCCAGGCCAGTACCTCACGCTGCGGGTCCGGCCCGACAAGCAGCTGAGGTCGGTGCTTCGCAACTACTCCCTCTCCGGACCGCCCGACGCCGGCTACTACCGGATCACCGTCAAGCGCGAACACGACGGCGCCGCCAGCGGCTATTTGCACACCCGGCTCGCCGTCGGCGACGAACTCGACATCGCAGCGCCGCGTGGCACCTTCATCCTTGACCGGACCCATGCACCCGTGCTGCTGATCAGCGCTGGGATCGGTGCCACCCCAGTTCTCGCCATGCTTCAGGCGCTGGCGGAGGAGCATTCCGATCGCGAGATCTGGTGGCTGCACAGCGCACGCAACCGGCGCGAGCACTCGTTCGCCGCCGAGGCCCGCAGTCTCCTCGCCTCGCTTCCGAACGTGCATACCCACGTGTACTACAGCCGTCCCGATCCGGATGACCTCGAAGGCCGCGATTTCGACAGCGCGGGCCGTCTCACCGGATCCCTGCTCGCCGAACTCGAGCCGCCCCGCGATGCCGAGGCATACCTGTGCGGACCTACACCGTTCATGGACGAGATCAGCGCGGGTCTGGCCGCGTTGGGGATCGACGCCTCACGCATCCATACCGAACCGTTCGGTCCCGCACCGAGTCTGACGCCGGGCATCGCAGCAACACCTGCGCGGACGCCACACCCACCCGCCGGCCAACCTGGAAACGGCCCAACTATCGAGTTCGCCCGCAGCAACCTCGCGATCCCATGGAGCGGCGATTACACGAGCCTGCTCGAACTCGCGGAGGCATGCGACGTACCCGTCCGTTGGTCGTGCCGCACCGGTGTCTGCCATACCTGCGAGACAACCCTCATCGCGGGCAATGTCGGGTACAGCCCCGATCCGGTCGAACCTCCCGCCGATGGAAGCGCACTCATCTGCTGCTCACAGCCACGCGACGACGTAGTGCTCGACCTGTGACCGGCATCAAAGGCGCTGGCGCGACATGCCTTCAACCTCGCGGGTGACCCCGCCATGGTCGCCGAGCCGCGCGAGCTGGCGATCGACGTCACCCTCGCCGGCGCCGAGCTGCGTGAGGTCCCCGAACGTGCCCGCCTGCTCGAGGTCTTCTCGATCGCGCGCTGCGCCGCCTGACCGATGTCGGCCGTCTGGTCGCCTACGCCCGTGGTCGCCTCCGACATCTGCACCTGGGCCTGCGCCGCTGAATACTGGGCCTTGACGACCTCCTTCTGGGCCCGACGGGCTGCTAGTCCGACCCGGCGCACGTCGCGCGTCGTGCCGATGACTTGGGCAGTCGCCGGGTGTGCGGGCCGGCTGCGTCAGACCAGCGCGGGGCCTCGATGGCGGCACGTCGCCGATCGGCACGGAGCGACTCCCGGTTGGGCGACAACGCCGACGGTCGCTTAACGCCGAAGGCCCGCTATTGCGGGCCTCGGGCATCAGAAGATCAGGCGGCTATTTCATGGCCGGGGGACGTCTTTCGGAGAGGAGGTCTCACCCGCTGGTTGCCTTCGCTATCTGACAAGGAACTTGTTCGGCCTGCACGGCGGATTCCTTTAGGAATCCGTGATCGCCGCCCTCGACCGTCGCCGACCCTGGCACGTGACGGCAGCCGCTGAAGGACTACCGGCGCGGCAGCCCCAGTCCCGCCGGCGTCGTACAGCCCAACGCTCCGTGAGGCAAAGGATCACGGGACAGATGCGAGCGTCCGGTGCCGAGGCTGGCTCTCGCGACTGCGGGTATCCTAGACCCGAGAGGAGGCACATAGCGCGCGATCCCCGGGAGGAACCATGTCTGAAGAGCACCAGATCGTCGGCTTGGCTTCCGGTGAGCCGCTGCCCGAGGGTCGCGTTGGCGTCTGTCTGCGCTTTCCGCTGTCAGGTACCCCCAGCGCTCGTTGGTCACGCGACCTGACGGCGCGCCTGGGCGTCGAGCTGACGGGTCGTGCGGCGGTCGGGCACCTCCGCCTGAATCAGATTGTCCAGGGCCGGGAGATCGTCCTCGAGGGAGTGGAGTCGGACGAAGCGTCACACATCGCCGGCGCGGTGGAGCGGGCCGTAGACGCTGCCAACGATGACTGCGCAGACGACGAGCATGTCGATCAGGGCGAAAACGATGCGCAGACGACGGCTGACGCGCTGGCGCGCGAAGTCGGGGCCAGCCAGCGGCGCGTCGATCCCAATCACGCGGATGGAGATGTGGAAGGCTGATCAAGGAGTCCGGGGATCGAGACGGGCGAGGAGGCGTCGCCAGGGCTGATTCTTGCCCAGATCCGCTGCTGGAACAGTGGCTGTAGCACGGGCAGATCGTTCCCGCGGACGCCCGCGGCGAACAGCCGTTCGAGGTGCTCGGTCCCGTTGAGGCTCCGTGTCGCTGAGCCCGTGCACGCTCGCGCGACCTCTGCGTACTTGGGGGGAACGTCGTTCATCATCACGCCGCCGACAGCTCACCCCCCGGCGCCGACGGCGCCCGGTTGGGCGACAACGCCGACGGTCGCTTAACGCCGAAGGCCCGCTATTGCGGGCCTCGGGCATCAGAAGATCAGGCGGCTATTTCATGGCCGGGGGACGTCTTTCGGAGAGGAGGTCTCACCCGCTGGTTGCCTTCGCTGTCTGACAAGGAACTTGTTCGGCCTGCACGACGGATTCCTTTAGGAATCCGTGATCGGGTTGTCGGGAGGAGTCGTCCCGTTGCGTCCGCCGCCGGCCTCCGTCTGGCCCCGCACCAGTTGCCCGGCGCCCTGTTGTAGGCGCCACTCGAGACGCTCGACTCGGCCGTGAGGTCGCCGGCGCTGACACCAGCAGCGCTTCGGAGCGACCTTCGCGCGCTGAGGAGCCCTAAAGCTTTGGTTCGCGGCGACCGATCCTCGTGCTGTCGAGACATATGTCAACCAGCACGCACCCGAGACCGCCGACTACGCGGACGCCCGCCAGGAAGCGGGCACGCAGGCGTTCGGCAAATGAGTCGCGAGTGGTGGGGGAGCGTCAGCTGGATCAGCTCGTGGAGGCATTCCGGTCCATTTGCGCGGAGCACGATGGCGTGCGGACGGTGTTGCAAATGGACTTCATCGGCGGCGGGTCTGGGCCGTGGTGCGTACTACGAGTCGCCACAGCCTCGCGGACATGGATGAAGGCCGCGGATGGCCCTTGGCATGACGGATATCTGAAAGCGCTCATCGGTCGTGACATGGTCGAGGCCGTCGACCAGGTTCGCTGGGGCACGACGTTGCGGCCGCTCCCGGGCCTACTGGGCCGCGCCTGAGCCTTGGCTCGCGCGAACGCCCCCGGTCGGTCTGTCGCGTCGTCGGCGGACTCGCTCGAGCTAACAGCGCCGGCGCGCTTGCAGGCCGGCACGGGTCAGGCGAGCAGCGAGCGCCCTGGCGCTCGCGCTGTCAGAATCGAGCGCGGAGAGCGACCGAGGACGCGATCAGCACGTGAGGATCGGCCTCTCAGATGTCGCGGTTTCCGATGAGGACACAACGCAACACCTACACGGCGTACAGCATCGGCTGCGCCGGCGTGTGGGGAGTCATCCTCCTCCTTGGACGGCGCCGGTTGGATTCTCAGACTTGGCGCACGCTTCGGCTCGTGTGTGGCGGGTGGTGGATGGGATGGACGTCGGCCACCATCGCCCGGATCGGCTATCCACCGCCCAAGCAGCTCACGCCCGCGGGCGAGAAGAGGCTCCGCATCATCTCGATCGTGCTGATCACGCTCGGCCTCACCAGCGCCTTCCGCATCGACTCGGCATCGAGGCGCGGGTCGCGATCCTCAACGAGGGTTACACCTCGCCGACTCCGATCATCGTCGTAAGGATCGTCGCCACGTGGCGTTCCTCCTCGCCCGTCCCGGCATAGGCGTCCCCGCGGCAGACCGTTAGCGTGCGCCCGGGCCGTATGACCTGCCCCCGCGCCAGCAGCCGCTCCCCGCTCGCGACCGCGAGCAGATTGACCTTGAGCTCAACGGTCAGGACGCGGAAAGCCGGCTCCATCAGAGTCAGGGCGGCGTAGCCGCAGGCGCTGTCCATCGCCGCGATCACTACTCCGGCGTGCAGGAACCCGTCCTGCTGAGTCAGCCCGTCCGCGAACGGCACGACGATCTCCACGAGCCCCGGCTCGACTCGGTCGAGCTCCGCGTCGAAGGTCGACATCAGGCCTTGCTGCGCGAAACTCGCCCGGACGCGCTGCTCGAACTCGGGATCGCGCGCCTGCAACTCGGAACTCATCGCCGCGAGTATGCCGGGCTGACCTCCGCTCCGGCGCATAGCCCATATCGACGCGCGCGCCATCAACCGGCAACCGCGCACTGAACTTCCGGCTGCCAACCGGCATCAGAAACGACGCCGCCCTCGGCCCCGGCCGTACGCGGATTCCCTCACCAAGCTGCGCCAACGAGACGATCTTCCTCCGCCTCGCCGACGAGTGCGGCTGGACACCTGACCAGTACGCCAAGCTGATCGAGAAACTCATCACGGAACTGCTGCTGGCGCCGGACCCGGGGGCAGCGTAGAACACAATCGGTGGGTCGGCCGGACGCGATCGTTCGTGCGGATGTGGTCCGCGGCTGCGGCTGGTAGCGAAGCACCCGGATCGCTGGCGGCATCGCTTCCGGCCCGTTTGAGCGAGGATTCGATCACAGATGCCGCTGAGCTACACGGACTATTACGAGGTACTGGGCGTCCCGCGTGACGCGGACCCGGACACGATCCGGCGCGCCTACCGCAAGCTGGCGCGCAAGTACCACCCGGACCTGAACTCCGACAGCGACGCCGAGGAGCGCTTCAAGGAGCTCGGCGAGGCGTACGAGGTTCTGTCCGACGCGGAGAAGCGCGAGCGCTACGACCGTCTCGGCGCCCGTTGGCGTGAAGCCGAGCGCGAGGCGCCCGAGGAGAGCTTCGAGGATTTCTTCGCCCACCAGGGGTTCGGCGAGGGAGCTCATGTGGAGTTCGGCGAGGACCTGTTCGAGGCGCTGTTCGGGGCGCGAGCCGGCCGCGCCGGTGGGCCCCTGCGCGGCCTCGACCGCGAGGCGGTCCTGGAGCTGTCGCTCGAGGACGCACTGGCCGGCGGCCGGCGGCGGCTGACGCTGGACGGTCGTGAGGTCAATGTCAATTTCCCCGCCGGTGTCCGTGACGGCCAGCTGATCCGCCTGGCGGGACAAGGGGGCGAGGGGCGCGATGGCGGTCCGCGCGGCGATCTGTTCCTGCGGGTCGCGCTGAAGCCCCATCCACGCTTTCGCCGGCGCGGGGACAATCTCGATGTCGAGCTCCCGATCACTCCTTCCCAAGCGGCGCTCGGCGCGACCGTCGCCGTGGAGACCCCCACCGGCACGGCTCGGGTCCGGGTCCCGGCGGGTTCGTCCAGCGGCCGGCGGCTGCGGCTCCGTGGACGGGGACTTCCCAAGCGCGGTGGCGGCAGCGGTGATCTCCACGCAATCGTCAAGATTGTCGTACCGAAGGAGCTGTCGGACCGTGAGCGCGAGCTTTACGAGCAGCTCGCCGAAAGCTCGAGCCTTGACCCGCGGGAGGCGTGACCATGGACGCAGACAGGCACACCGGGCCGGCTGATCAGGGCCTCGCCGCGGAGGAGGCGGTCGAGCTGACCGTCATCGCCAGGCAGGCGGGGGTCAAGATCGTGCAGGTACGTCGCTACGTGGAGTTCGGGCTGTTCGAGCCACACCAGGACGCGCCGGCCGAAACCCCACGCTTTGACCCGAGCAGCGCCGCGCGGGTGGCGCGAGCGGAGCGGCTACGGCGTGACCTCGGGCTCAACTACGCCGGCGCGGTGCTCGTATGCGAGCTGCTCGATCGGATCAGCGAGCTCGAGGCTCGCCTCTAGCTCAGAGCCGGCGTCGCGGCGACTGCGGGCGCCTGGCGGTCCTGGAATCGGCGGATACGCCGCGGGCCGTCGTCGGCTCCCAGCGGCCGGCTCTCGGCTCCCGGATTCTCGGGGGTGCTCATGGCTGCCTCCTGCGCGATTCCGAGCGCGTCATTTACTCGACGGTCCATGCCGCGGGCAGCTCGCGCGACGTCAAGCGCGCCGGCGATGAGCCGGCGCGCTGGATAGTGCAGTCGGTGTTGTGTCAATGCGCGGCCAGAGGCCAGACAGGCAGCACGGCTCGCTCGTAGGAGATCTCGCACAGCTCCGCCAACGCGGCGTAGAAGATGCAGGCCGATGCGGCGAGTCCGACATAACCGCCCCAATGGATCAGGGTGGCGTGGGCCCCGTAGTTGCCCGCGCCGAGCAGGAAGACCGCAATCCCGATGAACGCCAGCGTCAGCACCGTGACGACATTCGTGCGGAATGACGCGGCGAACATGACAACGAGGAAGATTCCGAACGCGTAGAGGAAAAGGCCCATTGCGTGACCCACCTGCGCCGGCGGCACCGCCTTCAAGTACCACTGCGCGATCGCGAACAGCGACATCCAGAACGCGCCGAAACCGCAGAACAGCACACCCGTGAAGGTCTTCCCGGTGCGGAGCTGGATGATCCCTGCGATCAGCGCCGTGATGCCGCCGCACATCAGCGCGACGCCGAACAGGACGGGCTCCACGCCCTTAGAGATTGCGCCCGCGTTGATCATGCTGAGCATGAACGTCGGGACGCCGAAGGCCAATAGCGCAAGCGGCGCCGAGTTGCCCCAGTTGAGCGTCGTGTCGCTCGGCGGCGCGGCGGGTTCGGTCCGAGCCGCACCGTTATGCCCAGGCTCCTCTCTTGCCGGTCGTGCAGCGATGGGTGGAGGTGTATCGACGATCGCCATGATGCAATCCCTCCTTCGGTGCGTCAAGCACGTGAGCGCACCGCTTATGGTGACGCGCAGAGACGGAGCGTTCACCGACCTGACCAACTGTGCTATCGAGCGGTGGCGCTCGGACTCATGCTAGTCATTCAATTTATTCCCCGGTGATCCGGGGATGCTTCGAGGATCTTCGACTCGAGCGGCGGTGACATCGGTGTGAACCCTGTTTCGGTGTGTGGAAACCCCGCACTGCGGTCGCGCTCACCTGCGTAGGTAGTTGTTCGCGTGGTTATGCGGCGATACTCGGATGCCCCGGTGCCGCGGGCCACGCATGATGAGAGGGTCCCGCGAGAGAGCTTAGGCTGCGTGGGCGTGGCGAACATGTTCGAGTCCGCGGCTGTGAATGGTCGTGTGAAGATAGGAGGGATCCCATGCCAACCAACCTCGCACAGCTTTTGACCGAGACGGCATCCAGGTACGGTGATCGACCCGCGCTGAAGCTCGACGACAGCGTCCTCACATACGACATGCTCAACGAGGGCGCGACCCGGGTGGCCGGCCTCCTGAAGGAGCGGGGTCTGCAGCCGGGCGACCGCGTTGGGGTCATGCTGCCGAACGTGCCGTACTTCGGCGCCGTCTACTACGGCGTGCTCCGCGCCGGCGGCGTGGTCGTGCCGATGAACGTCCTGCTGAAGGGGCGAGAGATCAGCTTCTACCTCTCGGATTCGGGCGCGAGGCTGATGTTCGCGTGGCACGGCTTCGCGGAGTCGGCTGAGGAAGGCGCCGGGGTATCCGGAGCCGAGGTGATCGTCGTCAAGCCGGGCGAGTTCGAGGCCCTGCTCGCAGGCGCGTCGCGCCAACCCGACGACCTCGAGCGCGACGACTCGGACACCGCCGTGATCCTCTACACCTCCGGCACTACGGGCACGCCAAAGGGCGCCGAGTTGACGCACTTCAACATGCTCGAGAACTGCCGGGCCTTCGGCACCGACCTCATGCACATCTCCGAGCAGGACGTAATCTTTGGCGCGCTGCCGTTGTTTCACTCCTTCGGGCAGACCTGCTGCCTGAACAGCGGGATCCGGGCCGGAGCGTGCCTGACCATGATCCCCCGCTTCGAGCCCGCCAAGGCGCTGGAGATCAGCCAGCGGGACAAGGTCACGCTGTTCGCCGCCGTGCCCACGATGTACCACGCGTTGCTCAACTACCCCGAACGGGCGCACTACGACATCTCGAGCCTGCGCACCTGCGTCTCCGGCGGCTCCGCGATGCCGGTGGAGGTCATGCGCGGCTTCGAGCAGGCATTCGGCTGCGTCATCCTCGAGGGCTACGGCCTGTCCGAGACCTCACCCGTGGCGTCGTTCAACCATCCCGAGCGCGAGCGCAAGCCCGGGTCGATCGGGACACCCATCCGGGGCGTCGAGATGAAAGTCGTCGACGACACCGGCAACGAGCTGCCGCCTGGAGAGGTGGGCGAGATCGCGATCCGCGGCCACAACGTGATGAAGGGCTACTGGAACCGCCCCGACGCCACCGACGAGGTCCTGAGCGACGGCTGGCTGCTCACCGGGGACCTGGCCCGGATGGACGAGGACGGCTACTTCTTCATCGTCGACCGCAAGAAGGAAATGATCATCCGAGGCGGCTTCAACGTGTACCCGCGCGAGATCGAGGAAGTGCTCTACGAGCATCCCGCGGTGCTCGAAGCCGCAGTGATCGGCGTCCCCGACGAGGCGCTGGGCGAGGAGGTCGCCGCGGCGATCGTGCTCAGGCCCGGCCACGACGTGAGCGCGGACGACATCCGGGGGTACGTGAAGGACCGGCTGGCGGCCTACAAATACCCCCGTCACGTTTGGTTGATGGATGGGCTGCCGAAGGGGTCGACCGGAAAGGTCCTCAAGCGCGAGATCTCCGCGCCCGCCGTCGCCGCCCGCGAGATGGCTCGGCATTAGCTGCCCCGCGTGACCAAGAGCGCGCTGTCAGCCTTCATCCGGCGGCAACGCTGTCCGCGGAGAGGTGCGCGAGGACTTCGTGTACGGCGGCGATGTCCCGATGTCCGTATCCAAGCTGGTGTGAGCGGGCGAGGATCTCGTCGGCGACCGCTGCCGTCGGGAGCGGGGTCGCGAGCTCGGCGCCGGCCCGGCGAGCGAGGCGGATGTCCTTGTGCATCAGGTCGACGTCGAACCAGGTCTCGTCAGGCTTGTCGAGGACGAGCGGGACGCGTGCTCGAAGCATCGGCGAGCCGATTGGGCTCTCAGTCATGATCTCGGCGGCGCGGTGAGGATCGATTCCGTCGCGTTCGGCGAGCAGCAGGCCCTCGGAGAAGGCGAGCATCTGGACCGCCAGGCTGATGTTGATCGCGAGCTTGAGCACGAGCCCCTGGCCGTTCTCACCGACGTACTCCGGCGTTCCGAGGACGCGCAGGACCGGCTCGACGCGCCGGTAAGCGTCCTCGTCACCACCGACCATGATCGTGAGTGTTCCGGACTGGACCTGGGGGACGCTTCCCGACACGGGCGTGTCGAGCATCCGTGCCCCGCGACCGTCGTCGCGCACGCGTGCCGCGAGCTTGCGGCTGACGGCCGGGCTGATTGTGCTGAGGTCGGCCCAGATCTTGCCTTCGCCGAGGCCGGCGATGAGACTGTCGGGTCCGGTTGTGACCGACTCGATTGCGTCGTCGTTGGGAACCGACGTCATGACGATGTCCGCTGCCTGCGCGAGCTCGCGCGGCGTGTCCACCCAGCGAAGGCCTTGGTCGATGAGCCACTGCGCGCCTTTCCGGTTGCGGGCCTCGCCGTGGACGGTGTAGCCGGCGGCGAGGTAGCGCGCGGCCATGTTGCCGCCCATTTTTCCGAGGCCGATGAATCCGATCGTCTGCATCGCTACTGCGCTCCTTCGATCGTGGTGATGTCATCTTCGCTGAGTTGGAGGTTCGCGGCCTCGATCAGAGGATCGACCTGCTCCGGTGAGCGGAAGCCGACGATCGCGCTGTCCGGCTGAAGGGTCTCCACCGGCGCGATCTGCTGGATCTGCCGCAGCATGCTCGACGTCGAAGTTCGAGAATGACGACGAAGGTCCGAGACGGCGAGCTCGATCTGGCCTTCGTCGCGCTCCCAGACCAACAGTTTCCCGGCGTCGAGCTGATCCCCCTGGCGAGCGAGCCGATCGTGCTCGCCGTGGCCGCCGACCATCCGCTCGCTGCGCGCAGCCGCGTCGAGCTGGCCGCGCTCGGCTCAGAGACGATCATCGACTTCCCCGAGGGATGGCGAACGACCGCGTCTTCGCCGCGGCTGGAGTTACCCGCCACATCGACTACGAGGTAAACGACACAGGCAGCGTGATCGGCTTCATCCGTCACGGACTCGCCGTCGGACTGCTTCCCACATCGTTCTTCGAGGACACAAGCGGGGTCGTGTTCGTCCCGATCCGCGGGCGCGCGCCACAGTTCCTCACAGCCATCGCGACCCCGTCAAACCGGCGCCCAACCGCGGCGGCCCGAGCGCTGCTTCAAACGTTCCACGGGCACGCCGGCAAATAACTTCGCACATTCACCCGAGTCAATGAGATCTGACCTAGCCGGCTCGGGAAACGTGAACGATCGCCCAAGGTCAGGCGTGGAGGCGGCAGCCCGTACCTGGGCACAGGCAGGCGCGCCTGGGTGCGTCATGCCCGCATCGCTGAGTCCCTTTCGTCGGAGCGCCACGGAGGTTGCGGAGGCGCTGAGACGAGCGCTCGGCGGAGGAGCGTCAGCAGCTGACGGCGATCGGCGTCGTTGAGCCCGCCGAGCACCTCGTCTTCGACCTGCCCGACGAGTCGTCTGGCCCGCTCAAGGGTGCGCCGACCCGTCGGCGTTATTGCGACCTCCCAGGCGCGGCGATCGCCTGGACGCCGTCGGCGCTCGGCCAGCCCTGCGTTTTCGAGTCCGTTGATCAGCTTGACCATCGCGCTCGGATCGATGCCCATGTCGGCGCTCAGGTGCTGCTGGATTGCCCCTTCGCGAGCGCCGAGGACATTGAGGAGCGCGAACAGCGCCGGGCTTAGGCCAACGGAATCGAGTGCCTCCGCGGTGCGCGTATGCGAGGCCCGCCAGAGCCGAAAAAAGAGCTGGCCGGCGAACTCGGCCACCTCGATGTCGGTCGATACAGACGCTGCCATGGCTCCAGCTTGGCAGATTCTCTTGAGGAATACAAGAATTGACAACGACCATGATGGTGGGCTACCATCATGGCCCCACATCCAGGCATGCCGCCGTAGCCCCAGAGCGACTTCTTGACGGCGTCCGCGGTCCCGCAGGCGACCTGATCCGCATCCCAAAGCCGCGCTGCCGTCCGGCGACGCAGACATCCACCTGAACCCTACGAGGAGGTTTCCATGAGCCCGACGAAAAACCCGCAGAAGGCCGCCAAGAGCGCGACCGCAGTCAACCGGAAGTCCGATGGATTCACGGCCGAGGAACGGGCCGCGATGAAGGAGCGAAGCCAGGAGTTGAAGGCGGCCGCGCGTGCGAAGAACGGCACGGGGGACGGAGAGAGCGATGTGCTCGCCAAGATCGCCGACATGGCGGAGGCCGATCGCGCCATCGCCGAGCGGGTGCACGCCATCGTCAAAGCCGGTGCACCAGACCTGTCACCGAGAACCTGGTACGGCATGCCCGCCTACGCCAAGGACGGGAAGGTCCTGTGCTTCTTCAAACCCGCGGAGAAATTCAAGACCAGGTACGCGACGTTCGGCTTCAGCGACAAGGCCAACCTCGACGAAGGCGCCATGTGGCCGGTCGAATTCGCGCTCAAAGACCTGACTGCCACCGAAGAGGCAAAGATCGGGGCGCTCATAGAGAAAGCCGTGAGCTGACATGAGGCGCTCTACAACCTGCTGGGCATCTGTTTCTTCGGTGGTCGCCCGGAACTGTTCTCACCGCTTCATGCGGCGCTTGCTCGACTCGATCCGCGCCCACCGGAGCTGCTGGAGATCGTGGTCCGGACGTTCGGCGATCCGGTGCGCGCGGACGCGGGGACGTTCGCGCGCCTTGATCGGCAGATCGACCGGCTGAGGACTGAGCCCACGCCCGCTCGGGCGGTGCGCGTCGCGCGCACCGCTGCGTGGCGTCTTGCTTTCGGCGTGCGTTTGGGGGACTACGCTTACGGAACCTCGTACCAGGCGACGATGCTGCCGCGGCCGAGGGTGTGGGAGAACAGGTTGAAGCCCAGGAACGCCGGCGTGGCGTCCTTGTCAATTCCGAGCGACTCGACGTCGACGGCGTGGACCACGAAGTAGTAGTGGTGCCGGCCGTGCCCCGGCGGCGGGGCGGCCCCGATGAAGCGCCTCATCCCGCTGTCGTTGCGCAACTGGAAGGCGGATGAAGGGAGCCCGCTTCCTTCCTCGTCGCCGGCGCCCCGGGGAAGCTCGGTCTGGCCGGCGGGAATGTCGACTATCGCCCAGTGCCAGAAGCCGCTGGCGGTTGGCGCCTCCGGGTCGTAGCAAGTCACCGCGAAGCTGCGGGTCGCGTCCGGGAACCCGCTCCAAGCCAGCTGCGGCGAGATGTCCTCGCCGCCGGCGCCGAACACGCCGCTCACCTGCGGTTTGCCGAGCTCCTCACCGTCCCGCACGTCCTCGCTGATCAGCTCGAACGACGCCACTCGGGGCAATTGCTCGTATGGGTTGTAGTTCGCCACGGTCTTCGTCTCGCTTTCTCGGTGATAGAGGATGCGCGCTGTAAGCGTGATCCTAATCGGGGAACTGATCCGGCTCCGTAGAGATCGCGCCCTTCGGTTCGGGATCGACGGGATGCCATCGACGTCTCGTGAGCCGCGAGTCGATATCGTCGCGACGGTGAACGGCGCGCCTCCCGCCCACTCCGAAGCCGCGTAGTGTAGTTAGCCACCCGAGATCCGCGGAATCGAGCGGATACGCGCGGCTGGCCGGTACCGTCGTCCCGATGCGCCTCGACAAGTGGCTGTGGACTGCGCGGCTGTTCAAGACCCGTGCGCTCGCGGCGGGCGCCGTCAAGGGTGGCCGTGTGCATATCAACGGCGTGGCGGCGAAGCCCAGCCGTGACGTCGCGGTCGGGGACGAGCTCGAGATCACGATCGGCCCTGCGCGACGGACGGTGATCGTGCGTGGCGAGGCCGAGCGCCGGGTGTCTGCCGCCGAGGCGGCGAACCTTTACGACGAGACCGAGAAGAGCGTCGCCGAGCGCGAGCGCCAGGCGCAGCTGCGAAGCCTTGCCGGGCCGGTCAGCCTTGGCGGGCGCCCGACGAAGCGCGACCGGCGCCGCTACGACGCCGGCACGCGTTGAGGTCCGGGAGGTCCGGCAGACCGTTGCGTCGGCGCGAGCCCGATCGCCATCTCACGATCGGGACGTTTCGGCGGCCGGATCGAAGGTCTCGCCCGGCTCGTCGGGGGCGGTCTCGAAGTCGGCCGGCTCCACGTCGGGAAGCTGTCGCCTGGTGCGCTGGTGGGGAAGCCGGCCGGCGCGGCGGGCCTGGTCTGTGAGCAGGTACTCGATCTGGGCGTTGATGCTGCGAAGGTCGTCCTGGGCCCAGCGGCGCAGCGCGTCGAACAGCTTGGGATCGAGTCGGAGTAGGAAGCGCTTGCTCTCGGGCATGTTGTCTCGCGATCAGGTATAGAGCGTGCCGGTGTTGATCACCGGCGTCGGTGAGTGGTCGCCCGAGAGCACGATCATGAGGTTCGAGACCATCGTCGCCTTGCGCTCGGGGTCGAGCTCGACGAGATCCGAGTCGGCCAGTTGCGCAAGCGCCATCTGGACGAGGCTGACCGCGCCCGTGACCATCGTCTTGCGGGCCGCGAGGATCGCCTCGGCCTGCTGGCGGCGCAGCATCACCTCCGCGATCTCGGGCGCGTAGGCGAGGTGGGTCAGGCGTGTCTCGAGCACATCGATCCCGGCCGTCTCGAGCCGTTCCTGGAGCTCTCCCTGGAGGGCGCCGCGGACCTCCTCGGCGTTTGCGCGCAGCGAGATCGAGGTCTGCGCATAGTCGTCGTAGGGGTAGTGGTTGGCGAGGTGGCGCAGCGCGGTCTCGCTCTGGACGGTTACGAACTGCTCGTAATCTTGGACGTCGAACACGGCCTTGGCCGTGTCGATGACGCGCCAGACGACGACCGCGGCTATCTCGATTGGATTCCCACTCGAGTCGTTCACCTTGATTCGGTCGCTCTGGAAGTTCCGCACCCGCAGCGAGATCCGCTGTCGCCACAGCACCGTGAACGGGTTGACCCACCACAAACGGGCCTCCGTGAGCGTCCCGACGTAGCGACCGAACAGGATCAGCAGGCGCGACTCGTTGGGCTGCACGACCACGAACCCGGGGGCGCTCAGGATCAGGACGACCGCAACGACGCCTGCGGCGATCCGCAGCCCAGAGGCAGCTCCGCCGCCCCCGAGCGCGATCAAAGCGCCCGCGACCGCAACGACCGCGACAAGCACCGGCACCACGGGCGAACACGCGAGCGCAGGCGCCGGGCGCTGCTGATGGGCCGCTCGCGCCGAGAACCCCAGACCGGGCGCGCCGCTCACGCCGTCGTCACGTGATATCACAGGCATATTGTTGCATCTCTGGGGCAATGATATCGTGACGCTATTATGACGGCGGGCGGGCTCGAGGTAGCGGATCTCCACCGGCGCTTCGGCGACCTGGTCGCGCTCGACGGCGTCGGCTTCGCGGTCGGCGCCGGCGAGATCGTCGGCCTCGTCGGCCGCAACGGCGCCGGCAAGACGACCACGATGCGATCCGTGATGGGGATCGTGCAGCCGGACCGCGGCGAGGTGGCGTGGTCCGGGCACGCGATCGGCGAGGACGACCGGCTGCGGTTCGGCTACATGCCCGAGGAGCGCGGCCTGTATCCGCAAATGCGCCTGCTCGACCAGGTCGCGTATTTCGCCCGGCTGCACGGAATCGATGCGAACGCCGCCGGCGCGGCGGCGCGCGCCTGGCTCGAGCGGCTGGGGCTCGGCGAGCGGACGGGCGACAAGCTGATCGCGCTCTCGCACGGCAACCAGCAGCGGGTCCAGCTCGCGGTCGCGCTCGTCCACGGACCCGAGCTGCTTGTGCTCGACGAGCCGTTCGCGGGCCTCGATCCCGAGGCGGTCGACTCGCTGTCGCAGGTCCTGTTCGAACAGGCTGCGGCGGGGACCGCGGTCCTGTTCTCGTCTCACCAGCTCGAGCTCGTCGAACGGATCTGTCGCCGCGTCGTGATCGTCGAGGCGGGCAAGGTGCTCGCCGACGGCACGCTGGCCGAGCTGCGCCGGCGGCTGCCCGCGCAGCTCCGGGTCAAGGTCGACGCGCCGGCGGACTGGGCTCGCTCGCTGAACGGGGTCACGATCGCGTCGGACGGGGAGGAGGGCGTCCTGCTGGTCGTCGATCCGAGCACCGACCCGCAGATGATCCTGCGGGCGGCGCAGGCCGCGGGGCCGGTCGAGCACTTCGCGTTCGAGACCGCGGGACTCGTCGACCTCTACCGCCAGATGGTGGCGAGATGAAACGCGCCGGCGTCACCCGACTGGTCGCCGGACGCGAAATCACCGAACGGCTCCAGGGGCGTTTGATCCGGGTCATGACGGTCGCCACCGCGGCGCTCGTCGTCGCCGCGATCACGATCCCGGGCCTGATCAAGGGCTCGTCGAGCGCGACGAGCATCGGCCTGGTCGGCGGCTCGGCCCAGGCGCTCCGGCCCACGCTCGAGCGGACCGCGAACGCCGCCAGGGCAAGGATCACGCTCACGAACCTCCCCGACGAGGCGTCCGCTCGCGAACAGGTGACGAGCGGGCAGCTCGACGCCGCGCTGAGCGTCGAGTCATCGTCGGCGAACGTGGAGGTCAAGCAGTCGCTCGATCCGACCGTGCGGGCGGTGCTTCAGGCGAGCGTCGACTCCGCGCACCTGCGTCAGGCGCTCGCCGATGCGAACCTCCCCGTGGCGAAGGTGCTGCCCGCGCTCGCTCCGGTGCCGCTCGCGACCGTTGCGCTGAAGCCGCCACCGAAGGACATGGCGGCGCGCTCGGTCGCCGCGCTCGCGGCGGCGCTCCTCATGTACGTGAGCCTCGGCCTGTACGGCGCCGCGGTCGCGAACGGAGTCGCGCAGGAGAAGACCTCGCGCACCGCCGAGGTGCTGCTGGCGGCCGTGAGACCGAGCCAGCTGCTCAGCGGCAAGGTGCTCGGCATCGGCCTGACCGGCCTTGGGCAGCTTGCGATCGCGGCCGGGGCGGGCGTGATCGCCACCGCACTCGTCCACAGCACCAAGATCCCGGGGAGCGTGTGGGTGCTGCTGCCCGCGTTCCTGGTGTGCTTCCTCGCCGGGTTCACGCTGTACGCGTTCGCTTTCGCCGCCGCCGGCGCGCTCGTCGCTCGCCAGGAGGAGGTCCAGTTCGTCACGCTCCCGCTTGGGCTGCTGCTGCTTGTCGGCTACCTGCTCGTGTACGCCGTGATCGCGTCGCCGAACGCTACCTGGGTGACGGTCGTCTCGTTCCTGCCGCCGCTGACGGCGACCGTCTTTCCCGCCCGGATCGCGCTCGGCCACATCGCGCCGTGGGAGGTCCCGGTGGCCGCGATTCTGATGGCGCTCTCGATCTACGGCATGATCCGGCTCGCGTCGCGGATCTACGCGAACGCGCTGATCCAGGGCGGCGCCCGGCTCAGCTGGCAGCAGGCGCTACGCGGAAGTACGCCGCGTGCGACCGCCGCGCGACGGGCCGGCGAGGGAAGACCTCGCCGGCACCGGGTACAACCTCCCAACTAGAAGATGCGGACCGCCACTTCGGCGGGCGCGTCGAACAGATCGTTCAGCTCGTCGTCGAGCTTCACCAGCGTGAGCGATGCTCCGGCCATGTCGAGCGAGGTGCAGTACTCGCCGACGTAGCTGCGCGTGACGTTGATGCCGCGGTCGGCGAGCTGCTGGTGGGCCCGTCCGTAGGCCAGGTAGAGCTCGGAGATCGGGGTGCCTCCGAGCCCGTTGATCATCAACGCGACCTCGTCGCCGGAGTTGTACGGGAGATCGGTGACGACCGCCTCGAGCAGCTCGTCGATGATCGCGTTCGCGTCCGCGAGCTTCTCGCGCCGGCGTCCGGGCTCGCCGTGGATGCCGACGCCCATCTCCATCTCGTCGTCGCCGAGCTCGAACAGCGGGGACCCTTTCGCCGGGGGCGTGCACGAAGTCAGCGCCATCCCCATCGTGCGCGTCACCGAGTTCACGCGCTGTCCGAGCTTGACGAGATCGTCGAGCTCGGCGCCGCGCTCGGCCGCCGCTCCGACAGCCTTGATCACGAAGAAGTTGCCGGCCACGCCCCGGCGACCGACCGTGTAGGTCGAGTCCTTCACCGCCACGTCGTCGTCGACGACGATCGTCGCGATCTTGATGTCCTCGGCCTCCGCCAGCTCGCGGCCCATGTCGAACGACATGCGATCGCCCGTGTAGTTGTTGATGATGTGGAGCACGCCCTTCGGGCTCGCGAGCAGCTTGGTCGTCTCGTACACGTAGTCCGACGGAGGTGCTGCGAACACGTCGCCCGGACATGCGGCGTCGAGCATCCCCTTGCCCACAACCATCACATGGGCCGGCTCGTGACCGGATCCGGACCCCTGGACGATCGAGACCTTGTCCTCGCGCGGCGCGTCGGCCCGCATGATCAGGTTGTACTCCGGTACGTATTTGAGCGTGCCCGGATTGGCGAGCTCGATCCCTTTCAGCATCTCCGGCACGAACTGCTGTGGGTCATTGACGAACTTCTTCACCAGATCTCCTCTCGAGTGTCCTGCCTCTTATCGCGCTGAGCGGATCTCGTCAGCATCCAACCCCGTGCCCCGTGCCCCGCACCCCGCCTGCCGTCAGGCCAGCTCGAGCTCGGCCTCCTGCCAGGCCTTGCTCACGGCCTCGAACATCACGGCGATGCCGACCGCGCCCGCGTCGACCGAATCGCGGCTGCGCTCACCGGTGTAGGAGGCCCGTCCTCGCATGGCGACCATGCCCTTGGTCGCCTCGGCACGCTCGCGCGCGGTCGCGGCGGCTCGTGCGATCGCTGCGCCCCCGCCGTCGGGCAGCGCGGCCTCGAGCTCGTCCACGGCGGGGACGAGCGCGTCGAGCAGCGTCTTGTCACCGAGATCGGTGTTGCCGCGCTGCTTGATTCCTTCGATCGCGGCGCGTATCGCGGCGATGACGTCCTCGCCGCTCGGCTCCGGCATGTTCGTCAGCGCACCGCCGGCGCGGAGGAACGCGGTACCCCAGATCGGTCCCGAGGTGCCGCCGATGCGCTTAGAGAGGACGATCGCGGTCTTCTTCAGCAGGCCGCCCACGTCGCTGTACTCCATCGCGTCCCAATCCCCGAGCACGACCTCGAACCCGCGCGCGAGCGAGTAGCCGAAATCGCCGTCGCCGACCACGGCGTCGAGCTCGCAGAAATAGGCCTCGTTGTCGACCGCGGTCTGGGCGACGACCCGCACGACCATCTCCGCGCGGGGCAACGCGTTACCGGATTTGTCGGCGGCGCCTGACGGCGGCGCCTTATCGCTCATACAGCCTCCTTGTCGCGTAGGGGTTGGGTTCGGCACGCCTCGAGGTCGGCGAGCGTGACCAGCTCGCCGGGCTCCGCGGCACCACGGTTGGCGAGCACGATCGCCGGCTCACCCGCGTCGCCCAGGCTGGACACGACCAGCACCGCCTCACTCATGTCCTCCTCGACGGTGTAGCTCGAGACCGTCACGACGCAGCGCAGGCCGGCCGCGACCGCGGCGAGCAGGCCGTTGCGCGAATCCTCGATCACAATCCCGTCGCCGGGCTCGAGCGAGAGACGCTCCAGCGCCAGGTTGTAGATCGCCGGGTCCGGCTTCTTCGCGGGAACGACGTCGCCGGCGAACACCGCGAACCGCGATGCGGTGTCGCTTCCGACCGCGTGCTCGAGCACGGCCCTGACCGACTCCTCGGCCGATGTCGAGGCCACGGCGAGCGTCCAGCCGGCGCCCAGCGCCTCGTCGACGATCCGCGCGATGCCGGGGCGGGCGGGCAGCCGTCCCGCGAGGACGATCGCCCTGTAGCTCGCGGTCTTGCGCCTGTGCCAGTCGGCCAGCAGCTCCCGCTGGCCGTCCGCGTCGGTGGGGAGCCCGTTCGCCCGGACGAACTCGTCGGTGAGCAGCGAAGCCATCCGCTCCTTGCCACCCCCGATCTTGAGCTTCTCGCCGTATTCCTCCTCGGACCAGTTCACCCGCAGCCCGACCTCGGCGAACGTCTCGTTGAAGGCGGGCCGATGACCGTCGCGCTCGGTGTCCGCGAGGACGCCGTCGCAGTCGAAGATCAGCGCGGGCACGTGCTCAGCCGGCCGAGGCGGATAGCGCACGCGCCCGTCCGGCGGACCCGAACATGCCGATGTGGTACTCGGCCATCTTCTTGACCGCCTCCCTGACATGGCCCAGCATCGACGGCGGATCGTGCTTGCCGGGATTCGCCTCGAGGTACTCCCGGTGGGCGTCGACGAACGCGATCTTGAGCGCGGTCGAGATGTTGACCTTCGCGCAGCCGCGCGAGATCAGGTCCGTGAACTGCGCCTCGGTGAGTCCGGTGCCGCCGTGCAGGACCATCGGGATCGGGTGCAGCTCGACGAGCTCGGTGACGCGCTCGGGCTTGAGCTCGGGCGTGCGCTTGTACAGCCCGTGCGCGGTGCCGATCGCCGGCGCGAACGAGTAGACGCCGGTCTCCTCGATGAACCGGGCCGACACCTCGACCGGGTGCACCTCGCCCGCTTCGTCGGACCCCACGCCGTCCTCGACCCCGAACACGGTCTCGATCTCACCCTCCACCTGGGCGCCGCGGCGGTCGGCCTCGGCGACGACCTCGATCGTCTGGCGGGTGTTCTCGGCGACGTCGAGGTGGGAACCGTCGAACAGAACCGAATTCCATCCGGCCTCGAGGCAGACGCTGATCCACTTGCGATCGGGGCAGTGGTCGAGATGCAACGAGACGGGCACGGGCACGTCGTCGGCACGGGCGCGCCACATGCTGTAGAGCGGCTTCGCGCCGATCGATTTCACGGTCTTCACCGATGTCTGCACGATCAATGGCGAGTCGAGCTCGGTCGCGGCGGCGAGCACCGCCTCCAGCGTGAGGTCGTCGACCACGTTGATCGCCGCCACGCCATAGCGCTCAGCGAACGCCGCGTCGAGGATCCGACGGATCGGCACAACAGCCATTGACAACCTCCCTCATGGCCCCCGGATGCACCCCGGTGGAGCGAACCTGAGCACCAGGTCGTTCGTTGCACAGTTTACCGCTCAAGCGTTTCGCGCTCAAGCAGTGCATAGGTGGATCGAACCGATTTCAGCACGGAAACCCGCGTTCGCCTGCACGGATTGGCGAGTGGGCCGTGGAACGCTTCGCGCGCGGCGGACTCACGGACCGCCGCGCGCTCGACGTCTGCGATGACCTGCTAAGGATGCGGGGTTTCCATCTGTCTCGGGCTCGCGCCCTCTACGCTTGGCGCATGTGCCGAAACATCCGAACCCTCTACAACTTCGATCCACCGGCCACCGAACACGAGGTCCGTGCGGCGGCCCTCCAGTACGTCCGGAAGATCACCGGCTTCACGAAGCCCTCGCGCGCCAACGAGGATGCGTTCGAGCGCGCGATCGAGGCGGTCGCCGTGGCCTCGCTCGAGCTCCTGAGCGACCTGGAGACGGCCGCGCCGGCGAAGAACCGGGAGGTCGAGGCCGCCAAGGCGCGCGCCCGGTCGGCGCAGCGCTACGCGGCGTAGCCGTCCTCGGAGCTCTAATCGCCGGCGTCCCTCTTGTAAAACTAGCGCGACTACCCGGATACTTAGCGCCGTGGGCCAGGAGGTCGCCGCCAGAACCTTCAGCCGTGCGGACCGGCAGCGCTACCGCACGAAGGTGCGGGCGAACCTCGACGTCTTCGCCCGGATGTTGTCCGAGGCCCGGTTCCACCCCGAGATGCGCTCGTTCGGGCTCGAGATCGAGCTCAACCTCACCGACGACGCCGGCGAGCCGGCGCTGATCAATGCGGCCGCGCTCGAGGCGATCGCGGATCCGGCGTTCCAGACCGAGCTCGGCCAGTTCAACATCGAGATCAACGTGCCCCCGCGGCTGCTCGAGGGCGAGGTGTTCGCCGAGCTCGAGCGAGCAGCGCGCGCGAGCCTGAACGACGCCGAGGAACGGGCGCGGACGGTTGGCGCGCACATGATGATCGTCGGGATCCTCCCCACGGTCGACGCGACGCACCTGCACGCCGAGTCGTTCAGCGCGAACCCGCGGTACGCGCTGCTGAACGAGCAGGTGTTCGCGGCGCGGGGCGAGGATCTCGAGATCTCGATTGCCGGCGTCGAGCGGCTCTCGACCCACGCCGACACGATCGCGCCGGAGGCCGCGTGCACGAGCGTTCAGCTGCACCAGCAGGTCGAGCCCGAGGCGTTCGCTCGCTACTGGAACGCGGCCCAGGCGATCGCCGGCGTGCAGGTCGCGGTCGGCGCGAACTCGCCGTTCTTCTGCGGCAAGGAGCTGTGGCGGGAGACGCGGATCGCGCTGTTCGAGCAGTCGACCGACACGCGACCGGAGGAGCTGAAGATCCAGGGCGTGCGGCCGCGGGTGTGGTTCGGCGAGCGCTGGATCACCTCGATCTTCGATCTGTTCGAGGAGAACGTCCTCTACTTCCCCTCGCTGCTGCCCGTGTGCGACGACGAGGACCCGCTCGAGACACTCGAGCGTGGCGAGGTGCCCCGGCTCGGCGAGCTGCGCCTGCACAACGGCACGATCTATCGCTGGAACCGCCCGATCTACGACGTCGTCGACGACGAGCCTCACCTGCGCGTCGAGAACCGCGTGCTCCCGGCCGGTCCGACCGTTGTCGACATCCTCGCGAACGCCGCGTTCTACTACGGGCTGCTGCGGGTGATCGGCGAGGACGAGCGGCCGGTGTGGTCGCAGATGTCGTTCTCGGCCGCGGAGGAGAACTTCCATGCCGGCGCGCGCGAGGGGATCGACGCTCGCCTGTACTGGCCCGGCCTCGGTGAGGTCCCGGTGGCCGAGCTCGTGGTCAGGCGACTGTTGCCGCTCGCCCACGAGGGGCTCGAGCGCTGGGGCGTCGAGTCGGGCGACGCCTCGCGCCTGCTCGACATCATCGAGCGCCGCTGCGTGACGCTGCGAAACGGCGCCTCGTGGCAGAGCCAGGTGTTCCATCGCCTCCACGAGGACAAGGGGATCGACCGTGCCGAGGCGCTCCGTGAGATGACGAGGCGCTACCGCGAGCACATGCACAGCAACGAGCCGGTCCATCGCTGGCCGACCGGCTGATCGAGACGATCGGGCCTCGGGGCGATTAGCCTTCGGGGCGTGGCCGACTCGGGAACGCCAGGCAGGTCCGCATACCGTGCTGCCGGCGTCGACTACGAGTCGCTCGACGCCGGCAAGCGCAACGCGCTGACCGAGGCGCTGGCGACGTCGTCGCTGCTGGCCGCGGCCGGTGGGCGGGCGCTCGACGAGTCGCGGGGGGAGCCTGCGTTCGTGTTCGAGGCCGGCGGGCAGACGCTTGCGTTCGTGGTCGAAGGGCTCGGCACGAAGTCGATCATCGCCCGCCAGGTCGAGGAGCAGCTCGGCGTGAGCGCGTTCGACAACGTCGCCTACGACACGGTCGCGGCGATCGTCAACGATCTCTGCTGTGTCGGCGCGGTCCCGCTCGTGGTCAGCGCGTACTTCGCGACGGGGTCGTCCGATTGGTACCGGCACCCGAGCCGGAACGGACAGCTCGTGACCGGTTGGCGCGAGGCGTGCGTAGACGCCGGCGCAACCTGGGGAGGCGGCGAGTCGCCGTCGCTGCCCGGGCTCGTCGCGCTCGATGACATCGAGCTCGCCGGCAGCGCCGTCGGCGTCGTCCCGCCCGGGCGCGACCCGATCCTCGGAGCCGATCTGGCACCCGGCGACGAGATCGTGATCGTGCAGAGCGGCGGCATCCATGCGAACGGCTCGTCGCTGGCTCGGCGTGTCGCCGAAGGGCTCGACGACGGCTACCGGACGCCGCTCCCGAGCGGCCGCGCGTTCGGCGAGGCGCTGCTCGACCGGACCGTGATGTACGCCGGCGTCGTGCGCGCGCTGCTCGAGAGCCGGGCCGAGGTTCACTACCTCAGTCACATAACCGGGCACGGCCTGCTGAAGCTGATGCGCCCGCGCCGGGAGTTGACGTATGTCGTCAGACAGCTGCCCGACGTCCCCGAGGTCCTCGAGTTCCTCGTCGGGCAGGCCGCCATGTCGGCGACTGCCGCCTACTCGACGTTCAACATGGGCTGCGGGTTCGCCGTCTACTGCGCGCGCGGCACGGGCGAGGAGGTGGTCCGGATCGCGTCGGCAGCCGGACTCTCGGCGAACGTCGCCGGGAACGTCGAAGCGGGCCCGCGGAGGGTGGTGCTCGAAGGCATCGGGGTCGTGTTCGAGAGCGGCGACCTGGACCTCACGCCGCGGCGGGCCACGGTCACGCCGAACTCGTTCGATTGACGCGTCACAGCCGCGCGGCGCGAGGCTCGGCCGCGGCACAGGCGACCGCTCCGAGCAGCTCCGCTCGGCCCTGGAGGCTCGACGCGACCACCGCGGTATCGAGCGCCGGCCCGGGTTGAGCCAGGTGCTGGACCGAATCGCGAACGCCGTTGGTGAAGTGGTCCCCGGTCGACGACAGGTCGCCGCCCAGGATCACCGCCTGGGGGTTGAGGGTGTTGCAGAGGTTGGCGATCACGACGCCGACGGTGCGACCGGATTGGGCCAGCACCTTGGTAACGACCGGGTGCTCCATGTCGGCAGAGTTGAGCGGGTCGAGGCCGATCGGCTCGAGCTGCCTGCGGACCACGTCGATCGAGACCGTCGCCTCGAGGCAGCCGCGGTTGCCGCACCGGCACCAGGCTCCGGCGGGGTCTATCTGCGTGTGCCCGATCTCGCCGGCCATCCCGTGAGACCCGCGGTACAGCTCGCCGTTCAGGACCAGCGCGGCGCCGATGCCGTTGGACGCCTTGACGTAGATGAAGTCGGTGAGGTTCCGGGCCGCCCCGTAGGTCATCTCGCCAAGGGCGCCGAAGGCCGCGTCGTTGCCGAGCGTGACGGCCAGCCCCGTCCGCCGGAGCAGCTCCTCGGCGGGGTCGAGGTCGACCCAGCTCGAGAGGATCGTGGGCGAACCGACCCGATTCGTCCGGTTGTTCAGCGGGGCGGGAAGGCCGGCCGCCGCGGCCTGGATCTCGCCCGGCGACACCTGCGCGCAGTCGAGCACCTGGGCCAGCAGGTCCCGCGCCGTGTCGAGCGCGCTCTCCGCGCGGCCGTCGACATCGAGGTGAAGGCTCTCCTCGGCCAGAATCTGTCCGTCGCTGGTGGCGACGGCGACGCGGATGTGGCGGTGACCGAAGTCGAATCCGGCCACGAGCCCGTCGGGTCGGCGCACCGAGAGCATCGTCGCCGGCCGCCCGCTGCCAGACCCGGCGCCGGCGCTGCGGGCCGGCGCTTCGTCGATCAGCCCGTCGCGGAGGAGCTCGGCGACGAGGGCGGTCGTCGTGCTGCGGGGCAGGCCGATTGCGCGTGACAACTGGGAGCGGCTGATCGGTCCCTCGTTGCGGATCGTCGCGACGAGATGGCCACGGAGCAGGGTGTGGGCCGTGGCCGGCACTCGCTCCGCCTGCGAAGTTGCGTTCACGGCGCCAGGGTATCCGAAATCGCTGATCTTTTGGCCCGTTCCAGGTCGAAACAAGCCATTGTCCTGCTCTTGACGCGCCAACCGGCGGAGTGTTAGCGTCGCACATGCCTCGTTGCTCGCCGTTTTTGACTATGAGATGCTCAAATACCGCCTGGCAAAGCCCGCCGTGCTGCGGATCCTCAGAACCGGCTGCGAGCGACGAATCCGGCGAGTCCCGCTGAGGGGAGCGAAGTGAGCTCACCGGTTGACACCGCGCGCAGTCCTCCACTGCGCGCGTAGCGATGCCCGGTCCCTCGAGTGGCGCGGCATTTGACCCGAGGGGAGCCACCCGATGTTTATGGTCTGTTAATCACAGTGGACTAAGGGCCCGTGGTTTGCCAGTGTAGGTCCGGCCGGGGGTGGAGGACCGGTGGAAACTGTTACCAGCTTGACGTTTCGCGCCGATTGAGAGGAGCGCGCTGTGATGAATTCTCGTTTCTTGCGAGTGTGTTTGTTAACCGTGGCGGTGGCGGCGGTGGCTGCCGGATGTGGCAGCTCGAAGAGCAGCAGCAGTACCAGCTCGGCTGCCGCGAGTGCCTCGACTAGCGCCACGAGCACGTCTTCGGGTGGGACGGCTACGCCCGGAATCTCGGTGACATCGCTCACGAGCGATTTCTCCGCGATGAACGCGCTGAAGTCGCTGACCGCATCGGGCAAGGGCAAGGTCGCGGCGATCCTGCCGGACACGACCAGCTCGACCCGGTACGTCGAGTTCGACGCGCCTTACCTGAAAGAGGCGGCGGCGGCCGCGGGTCTGCCCAGTGGGGACATGACCGTTGAGAACGCGCTGGGCAGCGATTCGACGTTCGTCACCGACGCCGAGAGCGCCATCACCAACGGCGCGACGGTGCTGCTGATCGACCCCGAGGATTCGGGCACGGGCGTGACGGTGCAACGCTACGCCAAGGCGCATGGCGTCGCGGTGGTCGACTATGACCGGCTCACGCTCGGCGCGCCGGCGGGCACGGCGGACTACGTCAGCTTCAACAACGTGCACGTCGGTCAGCTGATCGGCTCCGGCTTCGTGCAGTGCGTCAAGGCGTGGCACGTGGCCAAGCCGAACGTCGTCGTGATGCACGGCGACGTGACCGACAACAACGCCACGCTGTTCGCGCAGGGCTACAACGGGGTCCTCGCCTCCTACTTCACGTCCGGGAAGTACGTGCTCGTCACCCGCACCGCGGGGACGTGGATGCCGCCTATCGCTCTGACCGAGTTCGAGGGCGCGTACACCGCGCATCACAACATCAACTCGGCGGTGATCCCGAACGATGAGACCGGTGCGCCGATCATCTCCTACCTGCAGAGCCACGGCGTCAAGCCGAAGACGTTCCCGACGACGGGACAGGACGCGACCCTGACCGGTCTTCAGAACGTCCTCTCCGGCTACCAGTGCGGGACGGTCTACAAGCCGATCTACCTGGAGGCGCAGGCGGCGGTCGCGCTCGCGATGTACCTGCGGGCCGGCAAGACCGCGCCGGCGTCGCTGCTGAACGCCACGACCGTCGACCCGACCACGCACGTGTCAGTGCCCTCCTCGCTGCTGATTCCCGAGTGGGTCACCACGGCGAACATGAACGACACGGTCGTGAAGGACAACTTCGTGCCTGCGAAGCAGCTCTGTGCCGGGACGTACGCGGCGGACTGCAAGGCCGCGGGGATCACGAGTTGACCCAGGGATCCTTGTCGAAGCGATAGTGTGTATGGGCCCTTCCGGCGCACCGGAGGGGCCCTTCGCACACAGGGAGGACGATGAGCACTTCGGACAGCCCCGCCACCGAGCCGGCCTCGGCTCATAGCAGCTCGAACGGTGCGCCGCTGCTCGAGCTTCGCGGGGTGACAAAGCGGTTTGGCCCGGTACAGGCGCTGACGCGGATCAACCTCGAGATACCACCTGGCCAGGTGACCGCGCTGGCGGGCGACAACGGCGCCGGCAAGTCGGTCACGATCAAGACGGTCGCCGGGCTGTGGCCGCCCGACGAGGGCGAGATCGTGTGGGAGGGAAGGCCCGTTCACTTCCATGGGCCGCGTGACGCCGAGGCCGCCGGAATCACCACGATCTATCAGGACCTGGCGCTTGCCGACAACCTCGACATCGTCCAGAACATGTTCCTCGGCCACGAGCCGCTCGAGCGGGGGTTGCTCGATGAAGCGAAGATGGAGACGACCGCCAAGGAAACGCTCGAGGAGCTCTCGGTCAAGACGATCAGATCGATCCGCCAACCGGTGGCGTCGCTATCAGGCGGCCAGCGGCAGTCGGTCGCGGTCGCCAAGGCGGTGATGTCGAGGGCGAAGCTCGTGATCATGGACGAGCCGACAGCGGCGCTCGGGGTATCGCAGACGAGGACGGTGTTGAGCCTGATCAAGCGGCTCGCCTCGCAGGGCGTTGCTGTGCTCGTCGTCTCACACAACCTCAACGATGTGTTCGCGGTCGCGGACCGCGTCGTGATCCTGTATCTGGGCAACATGGTCGCTCAGGGTCCGGTCTCGGAGTTCGACCCCAGCACGGTCGTCGACTACATGACGACCGGGCGCTCGTCGCGCGCGGTGGACCACGCGGCGGTCCCGGCCTCGGCCGGGCAGGAGGGGAGGGCTGATGCCTGACGAGTTCTCAAGCCCGAGCGTGCCGTCCGAGCTACAGGAGCCGCCACTCTCAACCGAGCTGGCGGAGGACGAGGCTACCCCCGTGACCGAGGCCGAGCTCGTAACGGCCGCGCCCGAGGTGCTGGCCGACTCGCTCGGCGACTACCTGCGCGCGCAGTGGCGGCGTATCAAGAGCGGGGAGAGCGGCGCGCTGCCGATCGTCGTCGGCCTGATCGTCATCATCATCTTCTTCCAGGTCGAGCGCTCCAGGTTCGGTTCGGCCGAGAATCTGGTCAACCTGTTCGACCAATCGTCGCTCTACATCCTGCTCGGGGCCGCCGAGATCTTCGCCCTGATCCTGTCGGAGATCGACCTCTCGGTTGGCTTCGTGCTCGGGGTCGGCGGGTTCGTGATCGCAGAGTTGATCGCCCCTCCCGTCAACTTCCCGTGGTGGCTCGGGATCATCTGCGGCGTCGGCGTGACCGCGGGAATCGGTTTCCTCCAGGGGAGCCTGATCACGAGGCTCCACGTCCCCTCGTTCGTCGTCACGCTCGCCGGCCTGCTGTTCTTCGAGGGGGTCGTGATCGAGCTCGCCACGATCGACAAGTCGGCGGTCGGCGGCGTGATGTCGGTCTCGACCTCGAGCCCCGTCTTCAAGCTGGTGAACGACAACATCAGCGTCGCGGCCAGCTGGATCGGCCTCGTGGTGGTGATCGCGATTTACGCGGCCGTATCGATACGCCGCGCGGCGCATCGCCGCGCAAGAGGGCTGAGTGCGCCTCCGCTCGGCATCACCCTGTTCCAGATCGGCGCCGCCGCGATCGGGGGAATCCTGCTGGTCTACGTATGCAGCATCAACCGTGGCCTGCTGACCCCGCTGAAGGGCGTCCCGTACGTGGTTCCGTTCGTCGGGGTCGTGCTGCTCGTCTACTCGGTGTTCCTGGCGCGGACGCGGCTCGGGCGGTACATGTATGCGATCGGTGGCAATCCGGAGGCCGCCCGTCGCGCCGGCATCAACGTCCAGCGCGTGCGGAGGCTGGCGTTCGTGTTCAGCGCGATGACCGCGGGGCTCGCCGGGCTGGTCTACGTGTCCACCCTGGGGTCGATCTCGACCGGCGTCGACGGCGGGACCTACACGCTGTACGGAGTGGCGGCGGCCGTGATCGGCGGGGCCAGCCTGTTCGGCGGCCGGGGCAAGCCGCTCCACGCGTTGCTGGGCGGGCTCGTGATCGGAGTTGTGTACAACGGCCTGGCGTTGATGGGAATCAGCGCGGCCGGCCAGTTCATCGCGACCGCGATCGTGCTCCTGGTGGCGGCGGCGATCGATGCGCTCGTGCGTCGGCGGGGCTCCACCGGGGCGTTATAGCGCCATTTTGCCGGGGCCCCCGTGGGGCCGCCCGAATGCCGTAGGACTTGCGGACGGGTCCACTAGGCTGACTCGTATGACCCTGGTCGCGATGATGCCTTGAGACGGCTCGGGCCCGCGTTCGAGGAGCGCGACTTTCGCCTGTGGTGGCTCGCCCTGCTCGGGATGGGGATCAGCCTCCAGATGCTCGAGGTGGCGATCGGCTGGGAGGTCTACGCGTTGCACCGGAGCGCGCTCGATCTCGGCTGGATCGGGCTGGCCGAGTTCGTCCCGCTGTTCGTGCTCGCGCTGCCCGCGGGTCAGTTGGCCGATCGCGCGCCGCGGCGGCTGATCTTCGCCGGCTCGCTGCTGCTCGCCGCGTGCGTCGGCGTCGGCCTGGCGCTGGTCAGCAGGTCGGGGACGACCGAGGTGTGGCCGTATCTGGCCCTCGCGGTCGGCGCCGGCGCCGCGATGGCCCTCGGCTGGCCGGCCGCGCGGGCGATGCCGCCGACGCTCGTGAGCGTCGACCGGCTGGCGAACGCGATGACGTTGCGCTCGATTGCGAGCCAGGCCGGCATGGTGGTCGGTCCCGCGCTCGGCGGGCTCCTGTACGGCGTCTCCCCGGGGCTCGTGTACCTGCTCGCGGCCGGTTCGTGCGTGATCTCCTCCGCGATCGTGATGGCGATGCATCCGCGTCCGCCCGCCGATCTCGACGACGCCGGCGGCGCTCAGCCGGCCAGCGTCGAGAGTGTGCTCGAGGGCCTTCGCTTCGTGCGCCGGACCGAGATCCTGCTCGGCGCGATCCTGCTCGACCTGCTCGCGGTTCTGTTCGGCGGCGCCGTCGCGCTGCTTCCCGTGTTCGCGCGCTCGATCCTGCACGTCGGCGCCGCCGGCCTCGGGATCCTGCGCGCAGCGCCGGCGATCGGCGCGCTGTTCGCCGCCGTGTGGATAACCCGGCACCCGATCGAGCGCCGCGCCGGCCGGACGCTGCTGGTCGTCGTCGGCCTTTACGGCGCGAGCATCATCGTGTTCGGCCTCTCCCGCGTGTTCGTGATCTCGCTGCTCGCGCTCGGCGTCAGCGGGTTCGTCGACCTCTACAGCATGAACATCCGCTCGACCACGGTCGCGCTCGCTTCCCCGGACCGGCTCCGCGGTCGCGTCAACGCCGTCGAGATGGTGTTCATCAGCGCCTCGAACCAGCTCGGGGCGTTCGAGTCGGGCCTCGCCGCCTACCTCGTCGGCACGGTGCCGGCCGTCGTCGGCGGGGGCATGATGACGATCCTGCTCGCGGTCAGCTGGGGCCGGCTGTTCCCCGCGCTCGCCAACGTGGACCGCCTGGAGGATGTCAGGCCGCCCGAGCCGGCGGCGGCCGAGGAGGTCGAGCTGGTCGCGTAGTGTCCCGGTCGATGGACGCGTCGCGGTGGGCATATGTTTGGGCCTTGTTCGTGCTCAAATGCCCGGACGCCCGCGGGCGCAGGAACCTTCCCGAGTAATTGAATTTCCACGAGGCGCTAAGTGGCCCACGAAGGAGGAGAGTCCCATCGTCAACCTGGACCCAAAGGCGATCATCACCAACGTCGCGCGTGACCCGAAGGGCCTGATCCGGGGTGCCACCAAGCTCGCCAGGCGCGCCGGCGATGAGACGTACTTCGCCGCGATCGCTGTTCGCAGCGGATTGCTCGGCCCCGAGCCGCCGCAGCGCCTGGTCCAGCTGGTCCGTGGCTTCCAGCGCTATGGCCTGATCGGCGGGGCACTCGTGGCCTCAAGACTCCGTCACGGCGACCGCGCTGTGATGATCGACGAGCGCGGCGAGCTGACCTACAGGGAGTTGGACGACCGCACGAACGCGCTTGCGAACGCGTGGCGCGAGCAGGGCCTCGAGGCCGGCGAGGGAGTCGCGATCCTCGCCCGCAACCACCGCGGCTTCCTCGAGGCGGTGTTCGCCGCCGCCAAGTGCGGCGCGCGCATCGTGCTGCTCAACACCTCGTTCGCCGGACCCCAGATCCGGGAGGTCGCGACCCGCGAAGGCACCGATCTGCTCGTCTACGACGAGGAGTACGCCCAGATGCTGGAAGGGATCGACGATCCTCCGCGCGGTCGCTATCGCGCCTGGGCGGACGAGCCGCGCGAGGACACCCTCGATTCGCTGATCGACGCCGCCGACACGAGCGCGCCCCCCAAGCCCGACGAGTGGCCGCGGATCACGATTCTGACCAGCGGCACCACGGGGACGCCGAAGGGCGCGCCGCGGGCGGAGCCGCGCTCGCTGTCGCTGATCGGCGGCCTGCTCAGCAAGGTGCCGTTCCGCCCGGAAGAGGTCACGGAGATGTGCGTCCCGATGTTCCATGCGCTCGGGTTCATGCAGTCGATCGTCGGCGTCGGGTTCGGGTCGACGCTCGTCGTCCGCCGCCGGTTCGACCCCGAGCAGACGCTCGACAGCCTCGCCCGCAACCGCGCGAGCGCGATGGTGGTCGTTCCCGTGATGCTCTCGCGGATCGTCGACCTCGGCGAGGATCGGGTCAAGCAGCGCGACACCACGGCGCTGCGGATCATCTTCGTGAGCGGCTCGGCGCTCGGCGCCGATCTCGCCCAGCGCGCCACCGATCTGTTCGGACCCGTCATCTACAACCTGTACGGGTCGACCGAGATCGCGTACGCGACGATCGCCACTCCGGACGATCTGCGAGCGGAGCCGAGCACGGTCGGCAAGGTAGTGCGCGGCTCGATCGTCAAGCTCATCGATGAGCACGGCAAGGAGGTCAAGCCGGGCGAGACCGGCCGGATCTTCGTCGGCAACATCTCGCAGTTCGAGGGGTACACCGGCGGCGGCAACAAGCAACTCGTCGAGGGGCTGATGTCCTCGGGCGACGTCGGCCACTTCGATTCCGACGGGCGCCTGTACATCGACGGGCGCGACGACGAGATGATCGTCTCGGGCGGTGAGAACGTGTTCCCGGCCGAGGTCGAGGAGTTGCTGGCGGCGCACGAGTCGATCCAGGAGGTGGCGGCGGTCGGCATGGACGACGAGAAGTTCGGGGAGCGCCTGAAGGCGTTCGTCGTACTGCGCCAGGGTGCGACCCTGAGCGAGGACGAGATCAAGCGCTATGTCAAGGACAACCTCGCGAACTACAAGGTTCCGCGCGAGGTCGTGTTTCTCGACGAGTTGCCTCGCAACCACACCGGCAAGGTCCTCAAGCGCGAGCTCGGGGATCACGGCGCGGACGCGGAGCCCGGCGCCGGCGGCCGCGCGTCGAAGTCGAAGCACATCGCGCCCGACAGAATAGGGGGATGACCGAACCTTCGACGTCCGCCACCGATCCGGCCACGTTCAGGGCCGAGTTCCCCGTGCTCGAGCGCCTGTCCTACCTCAACGCGGGAACCGAAGGGCCGGTCCCGCGCGCCGCGGCCGAGGCCGTGCGCGAGCGCATCGGCGTCGAGGCCGACGGGGGCCGGTGTGGCCGGCCGTACTTCGAGGGGCTGATGGAGCTGGCGGCGCGGGCGCGCGCCGGCTACGCGACCGCGCTCGGCTGCGATCCGTCCGAGGTCGCGCTGACGGGCTCGACGACGGACGGCGTCAACACCGTGATCGCCGGCCTCGACCTGCGTGCGGGCGAGGAGATCCTCACCTCCGACCAGGAGCATCCCGGCCTGCTCGCGCCGCTCGGACGGGCCCGCCGGCGGCACGGCGTCAAGATCCGCGTGGTCCCGTTCGCCGAGATCGCCGGCGAGGTCTCGAGCGCCACCCGGCTGATCGCGTGCTCGCACGTCTCATGGGTCGGCGGCGAGGTCGCCGACGTGCCCGCGCTCGTCGCCACCGGGGTGCCGCTGCTGCTCGACGCCGCGCAGGCCGTCGGCGCGCTTGGGGTCGACGTGCACGCGCTCGGGTGCGACTTCTATGCGGGCTCGGGCCAGAAGTGGTTGTGCGGCCCCGAAGGAAGCGGGTGCCTGTTCGTGCGCGAGGACCGGCTCGAGGACCTGCTCGTCCCGTGGCCCGGGTACGGGTCGGTGGCGGATCCCGCGAACGCGCTCGAGTTCGAGCAGGCCAAGGGGGTCAAGCGCCTCGACCACGGCTTCCCGGCCGGGATGCGCAGCGCCTGGGCGGCGGCGTCGCTCGGAGTGTTCGAGGCCGCGGGCTGGGATTGGGTGCACGAGCGGGCGGCCGCGCTGGCCGCCGACCTCGCGGACCGGCTGACCGAGCGCGGGTCGGAGGTCCGGCCACGAGGACGGTCGACGCTCGTCTCCTGGAACGCCGAGGACTCGGGCGCCGAGGTCGCGCGGCTCGCCGGCGAGGGCGTGATCGTCCGCAACATCCCGGCGTTCGGCGTCGTGCGGGCGTCGGTCGGCGCGTGGACGTCCGAGGAGGAGATCGAGCGGCTGGTGGATCTCGTCGCGGTTTGATGGGGAATCCGCCTCGGCCCGCTGCGCGCTGCGGAAATCGGTGTGGCGGATTCGCCCGGGCCAGAGCGAGACCCCTAGTCCTCGCGGACCCGCTCTGGGTGCGTGTACACATTCGTGCTCCCGCGCCGGGTGAACCCGCACAGCGTCATGCCGCGGTCGTCGGCGAGCGACACCGCGAGTGAGCTCGGCGCGCCCACGCCGACGAGGATCGGGGCGCCGGCGACGGCGGCCTTCTGGACGAGCTCGAACGACAGCCGGCCGCTGACGCACAGGATCCGCTCGCCGAGCGGGACGAGCCCGTCGAGCAGCGCGCGGCCGATCACCTTGTCCATCGCGTTGTGGCGCCCGACGTCCTCACGCGTCAGTACGAGCTCGCCGCTCGCCTCGAACAACCCGGTGGCGTGGACGCCCCCGGTCCGCTCGAACGCCGGCTGCTCGAGCCGGTCGGGAAGGCCGGCGAGGAGCGACCGGGCGACCGACGGTCCGGGCGGCAGCGGCGCGCTGTGGACCGCGACCTCCTCGAGCGCGCCCTTGCCGCAGACGCCGCACGATGACGTCGTATAGAAGCGGCGCTGACCGGGGTCGCGGGTGAGCGGGCCGGCGACCTCGACCGTGTTGTTCGCGAAGTCCTCGGTTGGCCCGGCCTCGCGCGGGCCCTCGATCAGGCCCTCGCCGTACAGGAAGCCAAGCGCGAGCTCCTCGTCGTGGCCCGGCGTCCGCATCGTCACGACCAGCGGCACGCGGTCGACCCGGATCTCGAGCGGCTCCTCGACCGCGACCTCGTCCTCCCGGCCGTCGTGCTCGACCGAGGTGAGCTGGATGATGTTGTCGCCGACCGGCGTCACGTCCACGGACGCTAATCCTAGGAGAGACGGCGTGCCGGCGGATTCAGGCGAGCGCCGGCGCCGCCCGGAGCTCCTCTTCGCAGGACAGAAGCTCGCGCTCGAGCTCGCCATCCGGCCCGATCCGGTAGGCGCCGGTCCGCGTCAGCGGCGGCGAGTATGCGTGGATCGTCACCGCCGGGACCTCGCCGGCATGCAGCACGCGATGGATCGCCACCGAGGGGAGGGTGAAGATCGTCCCCGCCCCGAGCACGCGCGACCGTGGCGACTTGCCGGGGCGGAGCCGGTCCTCCCGGACGTGGCCGGAGATCACCGCGATCGCGGCGGCCGACTCGTCGTGATCGTGGAAGCCGGTGTCCTGGTCCTCGCTCCAGCAGATCACCCACGCGTTGACGCCGTCATCGTCGACGATCTGCTCGTACACGCGGGCGTCGGTGGTGTGGCGGACCAGGTGGCGCCAGCGCTCGGGCGAGGCGGCGAGGTCAGCCACGAACCGCTCGAGCTCTGTCGGGGTCATCGCCACACGGGCAATGCTAGCAGTAAGTCAATCGATTTAGTGGCCTACGGGCGGGCGGGCGGGCGGGCGGGGCCTCAGAATGCGGGTGGCGATGACGCTCCTACCGCGATCGGCTCTGTTTGGCCTCGCGACCAGTGAACGCCGACGCGTAGTCGACGCCCTCGACCTCGATCGCCACGTTCACGGTCTTGCACCGCGCGCACTTGATGCGCAGCTTGCGGTTCATGTACTCGGGCGGCATCGCGCTCGCAAGCACGTTGCCGCACTCCACGCACACGTAGTCGTCGGGCCCGTGGCCGTGGAACACCGGGCGATCGATGCTCTCCTGAACCGCGGTGCCGCCGTCGCGAGGAACCTCGCCCTCGCGTACGTGTCTCATCGCAATCACCGCCATCGGATTCTCCGGCTACAGCGCGGCCAGGTTCTCGGTGAACTGCTTGATCAGCGCGTCGAGCACGCTGACGATCACACCCTCGCCCATCGATGCCGCCTTGCCCGTGATCTGGGCGGCGGTGTGGATCGTGCCGCCGCCGTCGGACAGCGAGAACGTCACGTCGGCGTTGGCGTGGCCCTGGCCGCCGGTCTCCCGGGACTTGACCTGGAGCACCGCGCGGTGGGCGTTGGCATCCTGCTTGATCACCGCGACCGTGCCGGCGTAGGTCAACCCCATCGCTCCCATCTTCACCTTGATCTGGGCCTTGACGCTGCCGGGTCCGGTCGACTCGACCACGCTGCCGCCCTCGACGCACGGGATCAGGCGCTCGAGGTCGCGGATCGCTTCCCAGTTGTGCTCGATCGGCTTGCCGTTCGAGAACGAGTGGTCCAGTTCAACCATTTGTCGTCTCCTGAGTTAGGGTTGCTCGTATGCCAAAGAATTTCGGACCGGAAAACGCGCGCCTCACGATCAGGACCACCCGGCAGGGCGCCGCCGCCAAGGCGGGCCACGACCTGGTGATCGAAGTGGGGTCCTGGCAGGCGACACTCGACGTCGAATCGCAGTCCGCGCTCACGCTGAGCGCCGACTCCCGCTCGCTCCGCGTGCTCGAGGGCACCGGCGGGCTCAAGGCGCTCACCGAGGACGACAAGGCGGACATCCAGAAGACGATCAACAAGGAGGTGCTCAAGGGCAGTTCGATCGAGTTCCGCTCGAGCGAGGTCCGCGAAGCCCCGGGCGGCCTCAGCGTGCAGGGCGAGCTGTCACTCAACGGCAAGAGCGGCCCGGTGACGTTCGACCTCGCGACCGGCGACGACGGCCACGTCACCGGCAGCGCGATCGTGAAGCAGACCGCATTCGGGATGAAGCCGTACTCGGCGCTGTTCGGCGCGCTGAAAGTCGCCGACGACGTCCAGGTCGCGATCGACGGCAAGGTCAGCTAGGCCTCCCTGAAGACGGTCTGGGCGTCCAGCCCGCCCTCGACCCCAGGCGGCAGCACGCCGGTTCCGTGCGCGTACAGTGCGATGTCGGCGATCGTCTTCGACTGATCCGGGTCGGCGCTCGAGACGAACGCGCCGTTGCCCCATGCGACCGTGTCGGGGGAGGTGTCGAGCGCGGCGGCCGCCAGCATCCGCGCCTTGTCGAGGATCTTTCCGGCGGCGCTCTGGATCGCCGCCGGCGTCTGGGGCGACGGGCTCGTGTTGTAGCCGTGGCCCTCGCCGAACCGGTCGGTGTCGGCCGGGACGACCTTGACGTCGAGTGCGGGGACGCCGAGCACGCTCGCCACCAGCTGCGCGTAGCGGGCCTCCTCGCCATCGGGCTTGGTGGTCAGGCTGAGCACCATCTTGCCGGTCGGGTGCACGCGCAGGAACACCGCACGGTACGCCTCGTCAGCCATCACTGAACCTCCTTGCTGTCGTTGAACTCTCCCGGCGATGCTCGCTCGAGGCGCCGGCGCTCCAGGTGCGCGGTCAGCGCGTTGTGCTCCTCGAGGCCGCAGAAGCTCGGCTGGGGGCCGCCGAGCGGATGCGGCGGAACCGCGGGACGCTCGCAACCGGGGTAGATGCAGACCTTCGGCGCCGGCTCGCTCATGTCGTCTATTCCCACCCCGGGGTTGTGTTGCCGCGGCTCGGGCCGTACCCGCTCGGCATTGCCACCGAGCTCCCCTTGACGGGCGTCGCGCTCGCCCACGGCTCCGCCTCGGACTCGAGCGCCGGGTCCGGCGGTTCGAACGCCGGCGCTCGGAGGGCCTCGTCTCGCCGGTCGGCTCCGATTGCGGTTGCGACCTCATCGAGGGCCTCGAGACTGTGCCCGCTGACGAGCGAATCGCAGTGGGGGAGCGCCGCCGCCATCCCGCCGGCCCGCGGCACGAACGCCCGGGCGCCGACGCGCGGGTTGACCCACACGATCCTGTAGGCGAGCCGGCGGAGTCGCTCCATCTCGCGCCCGACGAGCGCCGGGTCACCCCGCTCCCAGCCGTCGGACAGGATCACGACGACGGCGCCGCGGGCCATCCCGCGCCGGCCGTGGCGGTCGTTGAACTCCTTCAGCGCGTCGCCGATCCGGGTGCCGCTGGACCAATCGGGCGCGGTCGCGGCGGCGCGCTGAATCGCGCGCTCGGGATTGCGCGAGGCGAGCGCGCGGGTCAGGCGGGTGAGCCGGGTCGCGAACACGAACGCCTCGGATTGGGCCCCGCCCACCCCGGCGCCGGCCGCGCAGGTCAGGAACTGGAGGTACGCACGGGCATAGGGCTCCATCGAGCCCGAGATGTCGCACAGCATCACCAGCCGACGCGGGACGATGCGCCGGCGCCGGCGGGCCAGCCGGATCGGGTCACCGGCCGTGCGCAGGCTGCCTCGGAGCGTCCGCCGGATGTCGATCCGCTCGCCGCGACGGTCTCTCCGCGCGCGCCGCGTGCGACGGAGGGGCGTGGCGATGCGCAGCCGGGCCATCAGCCGATAAAGCCTGGCCAGCTCGTCGGGCTCGAGCGCGTCGAAGCGCTTCGAGCGCAGCAGCTCCTCGTCGCTGGCCAGCACGGGGACCGGCACCTCCTCGACGCGCTCCTCTTGGCGACCGTCCCGGGGCGCGCGCGGTGAGGCCGCGCCCAGGCCGTGCTCGCGAAGAGCTCGTCCAATATCCGGGGACTTTCGGGCGCGATCGGAGATGGGCCGGTCATCGGGGGCGGCAGGCGAGATCTCGCCGTCCGTCGCTTCGCTCACGCGCCCCGATCCGAACACCGAGAAGAACACCGCGTCGAACGCGCGCACCTGCGCCGGGTCGGACACGAACACGGCGCGGGCGGTCCAGTAGAGCCGCCGGCGCGAGACCGGCTCGACCGTGGCCAGCGCCTGCGCGAACCAGGCGGCACGCTCGGCGGTCACCGCGACGCCGGCGTCGCGGAGGCGCCGGTTGAACGCGGCGGCGAGCGCGGGAAGATCGAGCCCGAGCGCCCGGACGCGGAACGGCTGACCGGCCGCCGTCATCGCCGGCTCACCAGCTGGTCGAGGCCGGCCGCGCGGATCACCTCTTGGTCCTCGGAGTACTTGAGGACCGAGCCGAGCGTGCGGTCGATCGCGGAGGCGTCGAGCTCCTCGACGCCGAGCAGCGCCAGCGCCGCGACCCAGTCGATCGCCTCGGCGACGCCCGGCGGCTTCTGCACGTCGCTGTCGCGCATCCGCGCCACCGCGTCGGCCACCTGCACGGCCAGCGTCTCGGACACGCCCCGCACGCGCCGGCGCACGATCTCAACCTCCCGCTGCGGCGTCGGGTAGTCGATCCACTGGTACAGGCAGCGCCGCTTGACCGCGTCGTGAAGATCGCGCGTGCGGTTCGAGGTCAGCACGATGATCGGCGGATGCGACGCGCGGATCGTGCCGAGCTCGGGGATCGTGACCGCGGCCTCCGCGAGCAGCTCGAGCAGGAACGCCTCGAAGTCGTCGTCCGCCCGGTCGATCTCGTCGACCAGCAGCACCGCGGGCCGGGGTCCCGGGTGTTCGAGCGCGCGCAGCAGCGGGCGGCGGATCAGGTACTCGCGTCCGAACAGGACCTGCTCGGACAGGTCCGCCCCCTGGGCCTCGGCGAGCCGGATGCTCAGCAGCTGGCGCGGGTAATTCCACTCGTACAGCGCCTCGGCGGCGTCGATGCCGTCGTAGCACTGGAGGCGGATCAGCGGCGTGTCGAGCACCGCCGCCAGCGACTTGCCCGCCTCGGTCTTGCCGACGCCGGCCTCGCCCTCGAGCAGCAGCGGCTGGGGCAGGCGCAGGCTGAGGAACATCGAGGTCGCAAGGCCCTCGTCGACGAGGTAGTCGACGGCGGCCAGCCGCTGGGCGAGCGTCTCGACGTCCGGTACCAGGTGGCGGACCTCGTCCGCTGCCTCGCCGGTGACCCTCATGCCGGGTGCTGGCGCTCGAACGCGCGCCGGCAGCCCTCGCCGCAGAAGTGGTGGATGTCGCCGCCCCGCTCGAGCGAGAGCGCGTGCGCGTCGACCAGCACGGTCATGCCGCAGACCGGATCGACCGCGGTGACCGGGGTCGCGTTCTGCGGCCGTACCGCGAGGGCCGACCGGCGGCGCACCTCGATCACCGAGGCGAGGATCGACAGAGCGATTTCGGCCGGCGAGCGCGCTCCGATGTCGAGCCCGGCCGGCGTGTCGATCCGCTCGAGCAGGTCCTCCGCCACGCCGTCGTCGCGCAGCGCGTCGAGCACCGCGGCGCCGCGCTTGCGGCTCGCCACCAGCCCGACGTACCGGACGCCCGTCTCGAGCGCGACCCGCAGGATCGCGAGCTCATCGCGGCCGTGCGCGGCGACGACCAACGCGAGGTCATCGGCGGATGGGGTCGGTGGGACGCTGTCGTCCCCGCGCGCGTCGACCGCCTCGAGCCCGACCTCCGGGCCGAGCCGAAGGAGCGCGGCGGCGATCGGCGTGTCACCGGCCACGATCATCCGCGGAGCGGGCAGGAACGGCTCGAGGAACACCTCGATCGCGCCGCCCGACAGGCACGGGTTCTGCACGGTGACCGAGCCGTCGTCGTGTCCGATCTCCTGACCGACGTCTTCGCCTTCGACTCCGCCGGGCCCGTCGGGCAAGATCCGTAGCAGCAGGGGCTCGCCGCGCTCGATCGCCTTGAGCGAGTAAAGGCGCACGCTGTTCTGCGCGCACACGCCGCCGACGAACCCCTCCATGCTCCCGTCCTCGTGGACGAGCGCGACGTTCCCAGGCTTGGCGCTCGTCGGATGCTCGACGCGGACCACGGTGGCGGTGACGAACACCGCACCCTGCTCGGTGAGCTCCTGGGCCCGGCGGGTGAGGGGGCCGACGATCACTGCGGTGGCTCGGGGCGCCCCTGCATCGCGGCCCACACGCGGGCCGGGGTGCACGGCATGTCGATGTGGTCGACGCCATGGCTCTCGTGCAGGGCGTCGATGATCGCGTTGACGATCGCCGGCGGGGAGCCGACGTTCGGCGACTCGCCGACGCCCTTGGCTCCGAGCGGGTGATGCGGGCACGGCGTCACGGTCTCGCCAAGCTCGAAGTCCGGGCATTCGAGTGCGGTCGGGATCAGGTAGTCCATGAACGACCCGTTGAGGCAGTTGCCCTCGTCGTCGAACGTGATCACCTCCATCAGCGCAATCCCGATCCCCTCGGCGAGGCCGCCGTGGATCTGGCCCTCGACGATCATCGGGTTGATTCGCACGCCGCAGTCGTCGACCGCGATGAACCGCCGGACCGTGACCGCGGCCGTGTCGGGATCGATGTCGACGACCGCGATGTAGGCGCCGCACGGGTAGGTGAGGTTCGGCGGGTCGTAGATCACCTGCGCGTCGAGCCCGCCCTCGAGGCCCTCGGGCATGGCCTCGCCGCCGTAGGCGTACTGCGCGATGTCCTCGATCATCGCCCCCTTCTCGGGGTCGCCCTTCACGTACCAGCGGCCCTTCTCCCAGGCGAGGTCCTCGGCCCGGGTCTCGAGCATCGTCGCCGCGATCAGGCGGGCCTTGTCGCGCACCTTGCGCGAGACGACCGCGACGGCGGCGCCGCTCACCGGCGTCGATCTGGAGCCGTAGGTCCCGAGCCCGTACGGCGTCCGGTCGGTGTCGCCGTGGCGGACCTGTACGTCCTCGGGCGGGATTCCGAGCTCCTCGGCGACGATCTGCGCGAACGTCGTCTCGTGTCCCTGCCCCTGGGTCTGCGCGGAGATGCTGACCACCGCCTTGCCCGACGGATGGACCCGCAGGTCGGCGCCGTCGTTCATCGCCAGGCCGAGGATGTCCATGTGCTTGCGCGGGCCGGCGCCGACGCCCTCGGTGAAGAACGACACGCCGATCCCCATCAGCTCGCCGCGCGCGCGCTTCTCGGCCTGCTCGCGCCGGAGCTCCTGGTAGCCGGCGATCCGCATGGCCTCGCACATCGTCTTCGCGTACTCGCCCGAGTCGTACGTCCAGCCGGTGGTCGTCTCGTACGGGAACTGCTCGGGCGCGATGAAGCTCTGCATCCGCAGGTCGATCGGGTCGACGCCCATCTCGAGCGCGAGCGCGTCGACCATCCGCTCGACCAGGTACACGGCCTCGGTGATCCGGAACGAGCAGCGGTAGGCGACTCCGCCGGGCGCCTTGTTCGTGTAGACCGCCTTGACCTGGACGTGGGCGGCCTCGAGGTCGTAGGAGCCGCACACGATGTGGAAGAAGCCTGCCGGGAACTTTGTCGGCTGGGCCGTCGAGTCGAACGCGCCGTGGTCGGCGATCACGTCGACGCGCAGCCCCGTGATCTTGCCGCCCTTCGAGCAGATCTCGGCGTGCATCACGTAGTCGCGCGCGAACCCGGTCGACATCAGGTTCTCGGAGCGGTCCTCGATCCACTTGACCGGGACGCCGGCCACGATCGAGCCCGCGATCGCGCACACGTAGCCCGGATACACGGGGACCTTGTTGCCGAAGCCGCCGCCGATGTCGTTGCAGCGGATCCGGATCATGTGCTCGGCGAGCCCGGCCACGTGCGCGTAGACCGTGCGGTGGGCGTTCGGGGCCTGGTTGCCGTTGTAGATGTCGAGCTGGCCGGTGTTCGGGTTGAAGTCCGCGATCATCCCGCAGGTCTCGAGCGGCGCCGGGTGGCAGCGCGGGTAGATGATGTCCCGCGTGACGATCGTGTCGGCCTCGGCGAACGCGCGGTCGGTGGCCGCCTCGTCGCCGGCCTCCCACAACGGGCTCGCGAGGTTGTCCGTCTGGCCCTCCTTGTCGTCGCGGATCAGCGGCGCGTCCGGGTCGAGCGCCTTGCGCGCATTGACTACCACGGGCAGCGGCTCGTACTCGACCTCGATCAGCGCGAGCGCGTCACGCGCCGTGTACTCGTCGACGGCGATCACGAACGCCACCTCCTGCCCCTGGAAGCGGACCTTGTCGCCGGCGAGCACGGCCTGCGTGTCATAGGAGATCGTCGGCATCCACGCGAGTCCGAGCGTCTCGAGGTCCTTGGCCGTGACCACCGCCGCGACGCCCGCATGGGCGAGCGCGGCGGAGGTGTCGATCGAGAGGATCCTGGCGTGAGCGTAGGGGCTGCGGAGCATCACGCCGTGCACCATCCCCGGCAGACGGATGTCGTCGAGGTAGGTCCCCTTGCCACGAATGAAGCGTGCGTCCTCCTTGCGCTTGAGTCGACCAAAGCCGATCGGGCGCTCGGTGGTGGTCTCGACTGTGGACATGCTCACGCCTCCTGTTTCATCGCCGATGAACCGGGCGTCATCGCCGATGAACCGGGCGTCATCGCCGATGAATCCCGAGACGTCATCGCCGATGAACCGGACGTCATCGCAGCCTCATGCTCGGCCGCCCAGCGCACGGCGCTGACGATGTTCTTGTAACCCGTGCAGCGGCAGATCGCCCCCGAGATCGCGGTCCGGATCTCCGCCTCGGTCGGGTTTGGATTGTGGTCGAGCAGTGCCCGCGTGGTCATCAGCATTCCCGGCGTGCAGAAGCCGCAGTGCAGGCCGTGGAGCTCGTGGAATCCCATCTGGATGGGATCGAGTTGGCCGTCCCGCTCGAGCGATTCGACGGTCCGGATCTCGTGGCCGGTGCACATCGCCGCGAGCGTCGTGCACGACTTGATCGGCTTGCCGTCCATCAGCACCACGCACGCGCCGCAGTTGGACGTGTCGCAGCCCCAGTGCGTGCCGGCTAACCCCGGCGTGTCGCGGATGAAGTGGACGAGCAGCGTTCGCGGCTCGACGTCACGCGAGACGTCCTCACCGTTGATCGTGATGGTCACGTCCATGTCAATGATCCTCCTGGTGCAGGGCCCGGGCGGTCGCGCGGCGGAGCGCGCGGATGCTGAGCACGCCGGCGAGGTGGCGCTTGTAGTCGACCGGTCCGCGGCCGTCGGGAATCGGCGCGCAGTCCTCCTTGGCGATCTCGCCCGCCTGCGAGAACAGCTCCTCCGACGGCGGCTTGCCGCGCAGCAGCTCCTCGGCGCGCGTCGCGATGATCGTGGTCGGGCCGAGCGCGCCGAACGCGAGGCCCACGTCGGCGATCACGCCGCCCTCGATCCACACCGCCGCCGACACGGCCGCGATCGCGAAGTCGCCGGCGCGCCGCTCGACCTTCTCGTGCGCGCTACCCGCCCCGGCCCGGAGCGGGAGCCGGACCTCGGTCAGCATCTCCTCGGCGCCGACCGCGGTCGTGAACGGCCCGATGTAGAACCCGTCCATGCCGATGGTGCGCTCCCCGGGCGGGTGGTGGGCGGGGTGGGCGGGGTGAGCGGGGTGGGCGGGGTGGGCGGGTCCCTTAATCACGACCTGCGCCTTCAAGGCCGCGCACACCGCTGACAGGTCCTCCGCGGCGTCGGCCTGGCACAGCGATCCGCCGATCGTGCCGCGATTTCGGACGACCGGGTCGGCGATCACTTCCTCGGCGTCGCGGAACACGGGCATCCGCCGCGCGAGCACCTCGGATTCGAGCAGCTCGGCGTGTCGGGTAAGCGCCCCGATCCGGATCTCCGTGATCCGCTCGTCGATGTAGGAGAGCTCATCGAGGTCGTTGATGTCGATCAGGTGCTCGGGGTTCGCGAGCCGGAGCTTCATCATCGGCAGCAGGCTGTGCCCGCCGGCGATCAGCCGCGCTTCGGGCCCGAGTCTCTGGAGCGTTGCGATCGCGCCTTCGACGCTGGTCGCGCGCTCGTACTCAAACGGAGCGGGGGTCTGCACCAGATCTCCTTATCGGTCGTCATTCTTGAGACGGCGCAGGTACGCCAGCCCCGACTTCGCCGCGCCACCCTCGTCCGCGCTCGGTTCGTGCTGCGCGCCCACCGTCACCGGCATGCGCTTGCGAACCCCGGGCGACTCGCTCGGCTCGTACTGCACCGGGGAGTCGGTGCCGATCACCGGCGAGCGCGGCATCGAGCTCGGTCGCGTTTGACGTATTTCGGGATAAAGGCCGCGCGCGGCGAGACTGCCGGACGCAGGGTTCCGAAGGGCGGGGCCGTTGGGGCTCGCGGCGGCGATCGGGGCCTCCCGGCCGAGCCGGGCGAGCGTCAGCGTGCCCTTCGTGTACACCTCGCCGATCCGCGGCGCCTTGGTCTCCTTGCTCTCGGGGAAGTCGCGGAAGCCCTCGCCGGCGGCGCCCGGATAGAGCCCCTCGACGAGACCGACGGCGTCCTGCATGCCCGCCTTCTTGACGAGCAGGCCCTCGAGCAGGCTGACTCCGGCGTCGAGGTTCGTGTTGATCGAGGTCACGACCTCGTCGACGGGAGCGCTCTTCTCGATGATCCCGACGACGCCGGTGATCGCCTCGTCGAGCGCGTTCGTGATCCGCTGGAGCGCAACGATCGTCGACACGAGGTAGTAGACGACCGCGAGCACGATCAGCAGGACCGCGATGATCATGACTACACCAGCTGCTGGCATCGTGGCTCCTGTCAGGCGTCGTCGAGGATCACGTCGAGCGAGCCGCCATAGTCGGCGGCCACCTCGATCGTCTTCTGTACCTGGTCCTGCGTGGTCAGCAGGAGCGCGGTCGCGTCGAGGTCCTTGGAGCCGGCCTTCGCGGCGAGCGCGATCTGGTTGACGCTCGGGACGATGCTGTTGGCGGCGTTCAGCACGCCGCGCAGCAGGTAGACGACGACCGGCAGCACGACCAGCAGCAGCAGGGCGTCACCGATCCACTCGAGCGTCATCGGGGCCTCCTCTCCGCCACGATCTTCGCCTTCCGCGCGATACCCGGGAATAGGGGGTTGACGGCGGCGCCTGACGGCGGCGCCTTATGAATTAGGTCGGCGGCGCCTGACGGCGGCGCCTTATGAAATAGGTCGGCGGCGCCTGACGGCGGCGCCTTGGCCCCCAGGATCACGTCGAACTGCCCGTTGATCGCCTTGACCGCCGGCTCGAGCGGCTGCAGGTGCTCTGACTCGACCATCTGGAGCGCACCCGCGAGCGCCGCGAGGCCTTCGGAAGTCTTCTCGAGGTCCTGGCGGACCTTGATCAGCGCCGCGGCGACCACCGCGATGATGACGACCGCGAGCACGACGCTGAGGATGATGAGGGTGGTCATCGGTCGCCGTTCCCGTTGCCGAATCCGTCAGTGAGCGCGTTCATGTAGCCGTCCTGGATCACGGCCTCCTCCACGATCAGCCCCAGCACGGGCGCCGTCGCCTTGAGCTGGGGAATGTTCTGAGTGTTGCCTGCGACCTTGCCGGCCACGGCGAGCAGGGCGCCGACGGAGTTCTTGATGTCTCCCACGGTCCTGACCAGGACCAGCAGCAGGCCGGCGACTGCGAGCGCCACGACAAGGCCGATCACGAGCGCGATCGTCCACACGTCGTGGTTGGAGAGTGCGGCGAGGGTGATCATTTGCCGACCGCCACCTTGCGGAGCGCGCGTGCCGAGTGCAGGATCCTCACCCCCGAGTCGTTGATCTGCGCGATCCCAGTGAGTCCGTCGGTCTGCTCGCGCACCTTCTCGACACCCTGCACGGCGGTTCGCGCCTGTCCGGCGATCCTTCTCGCCAGCATTACGATCGTGATCACAATCGCCGCCGCGACCGCCGCCACGACAATGCCGAGCACCAGCCCGATGTACCAACCGGTGGAAGCACCGATCACCAATGGCAAGTCACACCTCCTGTGTTCTTTTCTGAACCGGCGCCCGTTCCGGCAGCGCCCGGGCTGCCGCCCGCACCAGCGCCCGCTCGGTCAACACGCCGGCGACGTGGCGCTTGTATTCGGCCGAGCCCCGCTGATCGCTCGCCGGTCGGCAGGCGCCGGCGGCAACCGCGGCGGCCCGCTCGAACAGCTCCTGCGACGGCGGCTGGCCTGTGAGCGTCTGCTCGGCCTGCCGGGAAGTGACCTCCGAGCCGACCGCGGCCAGGGCGACGCCTGCGTTCGAGATGATCCCGTCTGAGACGGTCAGCGATGCCCCGGCGGCGACCACCGCCCAGTCGCCCACGCGGCGATCGACCTTCTCGTACGCGCTGCCGGACGCCTCGCGCAGAGGGACTCGGATCTCCACCAGCATCTCGGCGGGCCCGACCGCGGTCTGGTACGGGCCACGGTGAAACTCGTGCATGCCCAGCACCCGGCCCCCGCCAGTCCCGCGGACCACCATCTTGGCGCCGATCGCCGCGCACACCGCGCTCAGGTCCTCCGACGGGTCCGCCTGGCACAGAGCGCCCCCGATCGTTCCGCGGTTCCGCACCACCGGATCGGCGATCACGCGCTCGGCGTCGGTGAAGATGGCGAGTCGCCCGGCCAGCAGCTCGGACTCGAGCAGGGCGCGATGGCGCGTCATCGCGCCGATCCTGACCTCGCCGTCGTGCTCGCTGACATAGCCCAGCTCGTCCGCGAGCGGGTCGATGTCGATCAGGTACGCGGGGGAGGCCAGGCGAAGCTTCATCATCGGGAGCAGCGAGTGCCCGCCGGCCAGGAGCCGCGCGTCGGGTCCCAACTGGGTAAGCAACTCGAGCGCCTCCTCGACGCTGGTCGCTCGCTCGTATTCAAACGGGGCCGGAACTTGCAATGCGCTCCCTCGCGTACCAACAACGGAGAGCAGTAGCCGTGCCGTTCGAGCCTTCCTCTCCTTTCCGGTACTTTGACGTTGTTATCGTGGCCCGTCAAATTTGAGTTAAGTGATCGCTTAGCTCAGGCGCCGCCGCAATAACTTCTTTCATCCGATGACCCTTGCCCAGCTGAAGTCGTTCGTGCTCGTCGCCCGGCTCGGTTCGGTCAAGGCGGCGGCGGCCGAGCTCGAGGTGACCGAGCCCGCCGTCTCGGTTGCGGTGGCCGCGCTCCGCAAGGAGCTCGGCGACGATCTGTTCGTCCGCGAGGGAAGGGGGATCGCGCTCACCGCGGGCGGTCGGCGGCTGGCGGCACTGGCGGGCGAGATCCTCGGCCTGGCCGAGCAGGCCCGCCGCTCGGTCCAGGACTCCGCGGGTCAGCCGCGCCGCTTGCAGGTGATCGCCACCAACGTCGTCGCAGAGCACATCGGGCCGTTGATCGAGGCGTTCACCGCCCGCGACGACAGGCTCGAGATCGCGATCGAATCGGTGCCCGGCGCGTCATTCGCCGACCGCCTAGAGCATCGGCAGGCGGACATCGCGCTCGGCCCGCATCCCGGCCCCGAGCGCGCGAACACGATCGCCACGGTGCCGTTCCTGCGCTGCCGACTGATCATCGTGGCGGCGCAGAATCATCCCCTGTCGGGAAGTCGGAACCTCCCGCCGGCCGAGCTCGCCACCGAGCGCTGGCTGGTGGGGCCGCCCGACATCGACCCGACCACGGCGACCGGCCTGTTCTTCGATCGCAACGGCTTGACCCCGCAGGACATCTCGGCCTACGCCAGCCACGCCGCCGCGATCGCGGCCGCCGCCGCGGGCGAGGGCATCCTGCTCACGCTCGCGCACTCGGTGCTGGACGAGGTCCGCCGGCGGGCGCTGACGCGGATCGACGTGCGTGGGACCCCGATCGTCGAGATGTGGCACGCGAGCACGCTGGGTCTCGAGCGCGCCGTGCCTGCGGCGCTGGCACTGCAGCGCTTTGCCACGACCTCGGACGCGACCCAGGCGATCTCGACGGGCCGCGCCGGCACGGTCTCGACGCGCGTGCGGCCGAAGGTTCACGTGACGCTCTGGCGTTCGGTGGCTGCCGACATCGACGCCGCCTCGACGCGCTGATCAGCCGTTGGTCGCGTCGGGCACCACGGCTTCGTAGTCCTCCCAGGTGTCGACGTCGCGCGGGATCGTGCCGCCCACGGGCACGTCGACCACCTCGTCGCCGTGGCGGTCGAGCAGCTTCCACACGCCCTTGTCGCCGTGGAGCGACGCAAGCTGCCCGAACGTTCTGCGCGCGAACGCGAGCGGATGGCCGCGTCCGTCGTCGTACGCGCACGCGGCCAGCGCGCTGTCGCCGCGGCCGGCCAGCAGCTTCACGACCGTTGCGGCTCTGACCGCGGGCTGGTCGCCCAGCAGCAGGACCAGGACCTCGCAGCGCGGATCGACCGCGGAGACGGCGGCGGCGATCGATGACGAGCACCCTTCGCCGAAATGATCGTTCTCGTCGACCTCGACGCCGTCGAGGTCGACGGTTGCCGTGATCTCCGCCGCGCTACCGCCGATAACGCAGAGCAGCTGTGGGCATGCGCGACCGGGCTCCGCAGGACTGCGCCGTGGAGCATCCCCGGTAGCCGCACATCGTCGACGTATTGGCCCTGGCCGCGAATGAAGCGGGGGTCCTCCTTGCGCCGCAGGCGCCCGAATCCGATCGGGCGTCCGTCGGTGGCGCTCATGAGCCGGCCCGATGCTCGGCCGCCCAGCGGATCGAGCGGACGATCGTGGCGTAACCCGTACAGCGGCAGATCTGGCCCGAGATGGCCTCGCGTATCTCGGCCTCGCTTGGATCGGCGTTGCGCTGTAGCAGCGCCCGCGCTGTGAGCATCATCCCGGGGGTACAGAACCCGCACTGGAGGCCGTGCATCTCGGTGAATCCCTGCTGCACCAAGAGCGCGGACAGCGCCGCTATCAGCGGCGCCTCGTCGCCGACGGCGCTGCCGTCGTGCTGATGCTCGCGGTGCACGCGCCACCACTCGACCTCGAGCTCGGACGCCCGGCGGGGATCGAACGTGTCGTCGTGGTGCTCGGCGACCATACGGTAGAAGCGCTCCATCGCGCGCCGCGCGCCATCGGGGTCGTTGTTGGGGTACGGGGCCCAGAGCTGGTTGGCGCGCAGCACGAGCCAGGCGCCGTAGATCGTCGCCGGCCACGAGAGCCCGAACGTGTGGCGGGTGAGCATGACCGCCGAGCGCAGGAACGACCACCACTCGCGTCGGTAGTAGGCGACCCAGACGGCGGCCTCGAGCCCGCCGACCCGCCGCGGATCGAACGAGCGATGCGGCTTGACGGCCGATCGAGGCCGGCGTCGTCGGCGCTCACGGAAGGCGTTCGGCATGTGCGCTTCCGACCGTAACCGATCCCCGGAAAGGTGTGCGGACCGTCACCAAGGGTGGCTTTGCGGCGCGGGCGGTCGGGCGTACCTTCCGCTCAATCACAGTCCACGCGAGGAGCAGCGTCCATGACCCGCATCACCGACCCGAATTTTCGCCTGCGTGACCACCACACACCGCCGAGCCTGCCGGCGTCGCCCAAGACGGGGCTGAATCTCGACACGCTGCACAAGCCGGCGTTGAAGCTGGCGAACTACATCCATGACGAGCTGGCGAATCCGCCGGCCGCGATCTCGCGCCCGCACCCCGGCTTCAGCTGGGGCATGCTGGCGAACGACCGGATCGGCGACTGCGTGATCGCGATGATGCTGCATTCGATCGAGGATTTCCATCTCGACTCCGGCACTCCCGCGCCGGCGTTCACCGACGCGGACGCGATCGGCGTCTACTCGGCGATCACGGGCTACAACCCGAACGATCCGTCGAGCGACCGGGGGACGGACGAGAGCGCGGCCATGCGCTACTGGGAGCATCCTGGGTTGCACACGAGCGACGGCGCCGCCCACACGATCGTGGCGACCGTTGCCGTCGACCCGACGAACCTGACCGAGTGCCGGATCGCGATCGACGAGTTCGTCGATCTGCAGATCGGGATCGCGCTCCCGATCACCGCGCAGGGCCAGCAGGAGTGGACGGTCGTCGGCGACGGCAAGACCGGCAAGAGCGCTCCAGGCTCATGGGGCGGTCACGGCATCCCGTACCGGGAGTACGACGCGGAGACGTTCAAGTGCGTCACGTGGGGGGCGGAGTTGCTGCTGACGGTCCCGTTCCACGGGGATTACGCGCAGGAAGCCCACGTCGTCGTCACCAACGAGATGCTGAACAAGACGGGAGTGGGACCTTCGGGCGTGGCCTGGGACGAGCTGATCGCCGATATCAAGGCTCTCCCTCAGGAACGAGGAGCGGGTGATCAGGCGGAGGCTCCACTGATGCCGCTCGCGTGAGCGAGGCCAACGCTCTCGCGTGATGCGAGAGTGAGCCTGCTTGCATCGAGCGAGCCGGGGGTGAACATGACGGGGAGGCGCATCCAGGTGCGCCTCTCCGCCTGAGCGTCATGTCGTCGCGCTGCTGGCGCTGGCGGCCTGAACGACCGGATCGGGCCCTCGCCGAAGTTCACGAGCCGCAAGTGGTGAGCTGAAGGGCCGGCCGACCGGCTCGGACCGCTGGGGTGGTCCGAGCCGGTCGCATCTGCGCTTCGGTCAGGGCTGCTCGACGATCATCAGCGAGTTCCCGTCGGGGTCGCGGAACGAGAACATCGGCGGGACGGGGTCGCCCATCCGCGAAACCTGGTCATCGACGTCGACGCCGTCCGACCGCAACTGGGCGTGCGTGCCGTCGATGTCGTCTGTGGTCAGGATGATTCCGGTCTGCACCGCGGTCGGGTCGATCCCCGGTCGCGGCGGCGCGAGCGCGATGCCGGTGCTGCCGTTCGGCGGGTACACCTCGACCCAGCGGTACTTGTCGCCGAACGGGATGTCCGTCCGCTTCTCGAAGCCGAGCTTCTCGTAGAACTCGATCGAGCGATCTTGGCCGGTCGCGGGTACGGCCACCAGGCTGATCGAACCAATCCGGCTCTTGGTGCTGCTCATTGCGGGCCTCCGTTGAAAGGGTTGTTTCACCCGCTAGGACCCCGGTGGCGGCGGCAACTCATCGGTGGGCCGGTTGCGGTATCTGATGCGGGCAGATCCGGGGGATGGTCGCGCCGGGGTGGTGGGCCTGTCTCGCGTTGACGTGTGCGCACGGTTGTCGCGCGGCGCGGCGCCCGAGATTCTTGTCCACGTGTCCGTCGTCCAGAGATCGCAGTCCGGCGGCACGAGGATGCTCCTCGTCGACCTCAGAAGCGGTTTGCTGCTGCTGAACGAGGCGCGATGCCGGACGATCGAGGGGATGTTCGGAGTCTCGCGGGACCAGGTCAACCTCACGACGCTTGTCGCCCTCCTGGTGGTGGCGGAGGAGATCCACCGCAGGTCCCAGAAGCTGAAGCCGCCGAGACGCGCCACGGTTTCCGATTTCGCCATCGGAGCCGGCGCGCTCAGGGAATCGATCTACGGCGTCGCCGGGCCGGCTTCCAGCGACAGGCCGCTGGCGGGTACGCTGATCGCCCTTGCGATTCTGGGAGGTCTGCTGCGTCAACCGGTGCTCAAGTCGGCTCACGGGATGAGATCCTCGTCGCGCCGCTTCCACCAGATGTTCCTCGGGCGCTACGGCCATCTCATAGCCCACGGACGCCGCGGTTGAGTGCCGGAGGCCGTTGCCGCCGGCCGCCGCGTCTGAGCGCCGCGGCCACCGTGTTCGACGCCACGCGACCGCTTTCGGGACGCCCGCGGATCTCGGGCATCGGGATCACGAGCTAGCGCTCTGCCGGGGGTACATCCCGGGCGAAGCGCAAGCATGGAGACCTCGCGGTCGTTGTGGGAGCCTTGGTGGGTGAACATTCTCATCTACCTCCCCCGTGACCCGGCGAGGCTGCAACCGTGGCTGACATCGCGGTCGAGGCCTGCCTGAACGGCGGGCGCTCGCGCTCCGAGCACCCCGCGGTTCCCCTGACACCAGCCGAGCTCGCCGCCGACGCCGTCGCCGTCCGCCGCGCCGGCGCGTTCGCAGTCCACTTGCACCCGCGCGACACACGTGGTCGCGAGACGATGGCTAAGGACGCGTGCGACGCCGCGGTCGCGGCGATCCGTGCCGAGGCCCCCGGTCTGCCCATCGGGCTCTCGACCTCGGCGTCGATCGATCCCGATCCGTTCGCGCGGGCGGCGGCCGTGCGCGCGTGGCGGCCGGCGCCCGACTTCGTTTCGGTGAACCTGTCCGAGCTCGGGTGGGCGGGAATCGTCCGCGCCGCGCTGCATGCCGGGATCGCGGTCGAGGCGGGATTAGCTTCGCCAGCGGACGCCGAGCAACTCGTCGACAGCGCGTTCCGGCACCGGGTCGTGCGGGCGCTCGTCGAGGTCGGCGGCGGCGCCGATGAGGCGCGCGCGATCGCAGCGCTGATCCCCGGCGAGGTCGCACAGCTCTGGCACGGCTTCGGTGAGCGGACGTGGGAGGTGCTGCCCGTGGCGATCGAGGCCGGGCACGCGGTCCGGATAGGCCTCGAAGACGTGCTCGTGCTGCCCGACGGTCGCCAGGCTCAGAGCAACGCCGAGCTTGTCGCGGCCGCGCTCGCGCTCGAGAGCCGCCCCGATTCGTGAGCCTCGGGCGGCCGCGCGCCGGCGACGGTCACGGGACGTACGTATGAGCTGCCCTACGCCGCGGCCCGCTGGCGCTCGGCGTCGATGATCGTCTGGACGAGCTCCGCCAGCACCGCCTCGGCGCCGTCGTTGTCGATCTGACAGGTCCCGGCGGCCTCGTGTCCGCCGCCACCGTGGGCGAGCATCAGCGCGCCGATGTCCAGCTGCGAGGTGCGGTCGAGGATCGAGCGACCGACGGCGAACACCGTGTTCTGCTGTCCTTTGCCCCACAGCACGTGGACCGACACCGTGCAGGCCGGATGCAGCGCGTACACCAGGAAGCGATTGGCGGCGTGGATGACCTTCTCGTGGCGCAGGTCGAGAACCACGACCCGGTCGTGCAGGGTCGAGCAGCGCTGGATCTGCGTGACCGCCGCGGCGGTGTGCTCGCGATAGAGCGCGACCCGCTCGGCGACGTCCGGCGAGGCGAGGATCTCGTCGATCGTCAGCTCTAGGCAGCAGTCGATGAGCTGCATCATCAGCTGGTAATTGGAGATGCGGAAGTCGCGGAAGCGGCCGAGGCCCGTGCGCGGATCCATCAGGAAACTCAGGAGGATCCACCCCTTGGGGTTCAGGATGTCGTCGATCGACAGCTGCGCGGCGTCGGCGCGGTCGACCGCTTCCATCATCTCGACGCTGACCCGCGGGAAGCTGGCCGCGCCGCCGAAGTGGTCATACACGATCCTCGCGGCGGAGTCTGCGTGCGGCGCGATCACGCGGTTGCCGCTGTCCTCGACGACTCGAAGGGCCTCGGATGAGTGGTGGTCGAATGAGAGCGCGACCTCCGGGCGGTAGGGCAGGTTCGTCGTGATGTCGTCGGCGGTCAGCTCGACCTTGCCGTCCTGGACGTCCTTCGGGTGGACGAACAGGATCTCGTGAAAGAGCCCGAGCTCCTTGAGCAGCGCGGCGCACACGAGCCCGTCGAAGTCGCTGCGGGTGACGAGGCGATAGGTTCGGTGTGAGGAAGAAAGTGGAAGATTCGGCATGTTTCCTACCTCGTCGGGGCGTGGGCAAAGCTTGATCCGGGCCGTTCACGGCGGACGAATAGGATCTCGGAGTGCAGATCGCCAAGCGGGATGAGGTCGAGGCCTTCACCACGCTCGACGCCTCGACGATCCGCGAGCTGGCCGGCCCGCAGTGGACGGCGGCGCGGGCGCAGAGCCTCGCCGAGGCGACCGTGCCCGCCGGCGAGCAGACGATCGAGCATCTCCACCACCGGAGCGAGGAGATCTACTACTTCGTCGCGGGACGCGGTCGCGTCCGGCTGGGCACCGAGGATGCGGAGGTGGCCGCCGGCGACTGCGTGGTGATCCCTCCGGGCACTCCCCACAAGCTGTGGGCCTCCGAGCACGCGGACCTCGTGCTGCTGTGCGCATGCGCCCCGGCCTACAGCGACCGGGACACCGAGATCACAGAGCCCGCCGAGTAGCTCGGGACGCTAGGCCTGGTCGCGCGGCACCGCCGATGTTCGACCTGCCCAGCGGGGTGCAGCTCAGCTTCTTCGGCAGCTTCGAGCTGGGGAGCGACGCGTTCCCGCTTTCGGCGGTGCCGCTCCAGGAGATCGTGAGCAAGGTCGAGACGGGTGCCTACCGTGCCACACCTTCGCGGGTGTTCCCGTTCGAGGAGATGGCCGATGCGCACCGCGTCATGGAGCGAGGCGAAGCCTGGGCAAGCTCGTCGTGGCCGGTGCCTGAACGGAGCGTTATGGTCAGCTGAAGAACTCGGCTTCGGCCTCACCGAGCGCGGTCGCCGCCGGCTCGCCGTGCAGGTACTCGGCGGCGATCGCGCCCCAGTCGGCGCCGGCGCGCAGCTGCCCGAGGACGATCCCGACGATTCCGTGCATCCGGCGGATCAGCACCGTCTCGGGCGGCAGCGTGAACTGGTTGATCTGCTCGCGGGCATCGGCCCGCTGCTGCTCGCGGGTCGCGCCGCCTTCGCGTCCGCGGCGGTGATGCTCCGTCGGGAACCTCCGGTGACCGGGGACCGCGTACCAGCGGGTCGCCCGGCGCAACATCCGCAGCGTGAGCTGGGGATCGACGATCTGCGCCCGCCCCGCCGGCAGGTAGCCGCCCGTGATCAGGGCGGACTTGAGCGCCGGCGCGCGCTTCTCGCGTACGGCCCACGAGATCGCTTGCTCCGCGCCCACACGAGCGGCGTCGACGTCGCGCAGCATGCCGTAGTCGAGGAACGCGACCCGACCGTCCTGGCGCAGCAGGTAGTTGCCCGGATGGGGATCCCCCATGGCGATCCGGTCGCGGTACAGCAGACCGAAGTAGAAGCGGAACACGATCTCGCCGTAACGGTCGCGTTGCGCCTCGGGAAGCTCTCGCACAGCGGCGAAGCGCTCGCCCTCGATGTACTCGCTGACAAGCACCCGCCGCGCGGAGAGGGTAGTGTCGACCCGGGGCACCGACATGAACGGGTGGCCGCGCATCAACCGTTCGACGCGGCGCTGGTGCTGGGCCTCGAGCTCGTAATCGAGCTCCTCGCTGATGCGTTCGCGCAGCTCCGCGAACAGCGCCCTCGCGTCCAGCCCTGGAGCCAGCCGCCTGACCAGCGGCAGCAGCAGCGTCGCGTTGCGCAGATCGGTGTCGACGGCCTCGGCGACGCCGGGATACTGGACCTTAACCGCGACCTCGTCGCCGTCGACCGTGACCGCGCGATGGACCTGCCCGATCGAAGCCGCCGCGAACGCCTGCTCCTCGAACTCGGAGAACATCCGCTTGAGCGGTGCGCCGAGCTCCTGCTCCATCAACCGCTCGAGCTTCCGGAACGGCACCGCCGGCACGTTGTCCCGCAGCGACGCGAGCTTGACCTCCAGCTGGTTGCGCTGCTCGTCGGGTAGGCCGTCGAATTCGATCATCGAGATCACCTGGCCGATCTTCATCGCGGCGCCGCGCATCCGCCCGAGTTGATCGACCAGCTCGTCGATGAGCGCCGCCGTCCGCTCGTTCTGCGCCGCCTCCGCGCGCTCGGGCGAGCGCAGACGATTCGCCGTGCGCATTCCCGCCCAGCGCAGGCTCTGGCCCGTCACCAGCCCACCCACACGGGCCGTCCGCCCGATCCGGCCGGTCGGCAGCTTTCCCGCCTCGCGAGGCGGGTCGTCTGCTCCTCCGGTCATGAGCCCAGCGTACTGAGCGGTGGTTCGCGCCCGCGTCCGCGGCACACGTCTGGTTTCCTCTCCGGTTCGCCGCGATCGCGAGCACGCCGCCTGTGGTCAACCAGGAACCAGGGTCCAGCCGACCGTCCCGAGGAGCAAGGCCGGGTTCCTCGCGTGCTCATTGATCTCGTAGACGTTCATGGTCGACGACTGGAATCGAGCGGTCAGCTCGGCGACTGAGTTGGGGTCGACGATCTCGTAGGCCTGGATCGCGAGCAGGAGCTTGCGCGGACGAAAGGCGGCGATGGCCCGATCGACGATCTCGGTGACCGGAGGCGTCGTGCGGCGGAGGTCCAGCCCGAGCTCGAGGTCGAGCGCATCCCCCCACGGAGGTGAGACGAACACGATCACGAGCTCGTCGTCAGCGACTGTCAACCGTTCCAGGCCGGACTCGTAGCCTTCATGGATCACGTCGATCAGGAGCCCCATGAGCGACAGGTTCGTCCGTGTCAACTCGAACACGGCGTCGTCGAGCTCGAAGCCGACGCTACGGTCGGGCTCCGCGTGCCGCGTGAGCCAGTAGAGCGTGTTCCCCGAGCCGGCGAACGGATCGACGACGATCGATCCGCTCGCGGTCGCTGACGCCGCGGCCTGTGCCACGTCGCGCCCGATCAAGTCCGCGAAACGATCGCGTGTGCACTCCACCGCGGTCCGCCCCAGGAGCCGGACGCCCCTGCCGTGCCACTCGGCCGGCGTCAGCCCGTAGATCGAGACGAAATCTGGATCCCCGAACGCGTCACGGCCGTACCCCTGCACCTCCCAAAGCTCGAGCAACTCGTTTCGCTTCTCCCCGAGCAGCAACCGCCGATCGTACGCACGGGTGTGCGGGCTGGGCGTCTCCCCTGGCACCACGCGAATATATCCGCGTGGTGCCGGCTCGGCTCTAAGATCCGGCGATCGTGCTCGCTGAACTACCCGCCGCAAAGGTGTGGACCAACTGGGTGGGCAATCAGTCGTTCATGCCGGGCTATGCCGCGGCGCCCACCTCCGAGGATGAAGTGGCCGCGCTGGTACGCGACGCATCCGAGCGAGGAGCCGCCGTTCGGGTCGCCGCCGCGGGCCACTCGTTCACCCCGATCGTCGAGACCGACGGACTTCTCCTAGACCTCTCCGCCCTGACTGGCGTCGTCGACACCGATCGCGCAGGCAAGCGCGCGACCGCGCTCGCGGGCACGCTGATCCGTGACTTCTACGAACCGCTCTGGCGCGAGGGGCTCGCGCTCAAGAACCAGGGCGACATCGACACACAGCAGATCGCGGGCGCGGTGGCGACCGCAACCCACGGATCCGGGATCCGGAACACCTGCTTCTCCGGCGTGGTGCGAGGCGTTCGGCTGGTCACCGCGACGGGGGAGATTCGCGAGATCGGCGAGAACGAGCCGGACCTCCTGCGCGCCGCACAGGTGTCGATCGGGATGCTCGGAGTCGTAACACGGCTCGAGCTCGAGGTGACGGACGCCTACCGGCTGGCCGAGCAGATCGATCTCTGGCCGTGGCAGGAGGTGCTCGAGCGCTGGGACGAGCTCGTCCACGAGCATCGTCACTTCGGGTTCTTCTGGCTGCCGACCGAGGAATCAGCGGCTCTCTACAACCTGTCCTCGCATGATCAGGCAATGGCGGACAAGTGCTACGTGAAGATCTACGACGAGGCCGCGCCCGATCAACCCAACAGCGCGGTCGCGGGCCGGCGGACGGATCGGTGTTACCGCATCTATCCGATGGTCTACGACCCGAACTTCCACGAGCTCGAGTATTTCGTGCCGCTCGAGTTCGGCCCCGGCGCCCTGTCCGAAATGCGTGATCTGATGCTCCGGAGCCTGCCCGACTCGGTCTACCCGCTCGAGGTGCGCACCGTCGGGCCTGATGACGCGTACCTCTCTCCGAACTACCAGACGTCCACGACCGTCATCTCGGTGTCGGGCAAGCCGGGCACCGATTACTGGGACTACCTGCGCGCGGTCGACGCGCTGCTGTCGGATTTCTCCGCGCGCGTTCACTGGGGGAAGCTGCATTTCCTCACTCCCGAGCGACTGCGTGCCTTGTATCCGGAGGCCGACAGGTTCATCGACCTGCGCCGCGAGCTCGACCCCGGCGGCATGTTCCTGAACGACCACCTGCGTGTCCTGTTCGCCTGAGCGTGCTCCCGGCGCAAGCGCCGGCGCCGGCGCGCGGGCGCGGCGCTCAGGCGGCGAGCACGCTGGTTGAGTCGGCCTCTGCTCGTTCCGGCGGTGCGGCTGATCGGACCGCCTCGGTGGCCTCCAGAAACTGCCGCACGACCAGGAACCCATCGCGCCGGTAGCTCTCGATTTGCCCCGCGGTGGGCTCGTTCATGCGCGCCAGTCTAAGCCCGATGCGAGGGGCGAACGGGCCCTGGCGAGGTGCTCGGCGGCGGTCAGTGGTACCTTATCGCGTCCCGCGCTTGACGAGCTCAACCTCCCCGTCCCGCGGCGCCGGCATCTTCAGCCATTGCTCGTCGGAGTCCTCCACGAACGATAAGAAATCCGGCTGGCCGAGCAGCCCATGATCGATTCGCGTGACCGTGAGCTCCAAGCCGGTGCGTGTGCGCAACCGGTCGCCGACCCGCACGTCACTCGCCTTGACCGTCGTCGTCACCGCAGCGCCCGCTCGATCTGTTCGACGAGCCGCTCGTCCTCCGGTACGACCGTTGGCCGGAAGCGGGCCAGCACCTCACCCGACGGTGCGACGAGGAACTTCTCGAAGTTCCACTCGATCTCGCCGGCCTCCCCGTCCGCGTCGGGAACCGCGGTCAGGCGCTGATACAGCGGGTGGCGCCGGCGACCGTTGACTTCCAGCTTGGCGGTGATCGGAAACGTCGTCCCGTAAGTCGTCCTGCAGAAGCCTTCGATCTCGTCCGGCCTTCCGGGTTCCTGACCGGCGAATTGATTGCAGGGGACGCCCAACACTGTGAAGCCCCGATCGCCGTAGGTGCGCTGGAGCCGCTCGAGTCCTTCGTATTGGGGCGTCAGGCCGCACTTCGAGGCGACGTTCACAACCAGCACCGCCTTACCGGCGAGCTGCTCGCTGTCAAGCGGCTGGCCGTTCAGGCCAGGGAGGTCGTCCCAAGCTACGAGCTCGGGCACAGGCGTTGCTTCAGGCATCGTGAGCGCGCTCTCCGGGTTCGGTTGCACCAGACACCGATCGTAACTCGCTCTCGCCGGATTCAGGTTCTCGCCGTCGTCGCGATCGCGATCGCGTGCTCGCAACGTCATGATTCAGGCGTGCCCACCCGGCTAACTCACGGCGCACGAGCGACGGACCGGTGAGGTCGTGCCTGCGCCGAGTGAACAACCTGAAGGTGCGCGCGGCCTGACCGGCGGTGCCGTGGCGTTGGGCGTCCGCGCGGTCAGCGGCGTCTTCAGCGGAATCCACGAGGCCGTCGGCCGGCGCACGAAGATTGGCCGCGATTTGCAGAACGAGATCGTCGTCGACGATCCCTTGGTTTCGCGCTTTCACGCGGAGCTGCGAGCCCGTCCCGATGGGCGCCACGAGCTGGTCGATCTCGGCAGCCGCAATGGCACGTTCGTCAACGGACGCGCCGTCGACCGGGCGATCCTCGAGGAGCTCGATCTCGTCAGCGTCGGGCACCACACGTTCCGGCTCGTCGGCTCTGGCCTCGCGGAATACATCGACACCGGTTCGATCACGTTTCAGGCAGCCGGGCTCGAGGTGCGCGTCCCGAACGGACACGCGCTGCTGAGCGACGTGACGTTCAGCCTTGACGAGCGCTCGTTCCTCGCCGTTGTCGGACCATCCGGCGCGGGCAAGTCGACGCTCTTGAACGCCCTCACCGGCTTTCGCCCGGCGAGCGCAGGCCGCGTGTTCTACGACGGACGCGATCTCTACGAAGACTATGACGAGCTGCGCCTGCGCCTCGGCTTCGTGCCACAGGCCAACGTCTTACACGAAGCGCTGACGGTCGGCCAGACGCTGGAATACGCCGCGCAGCTGCGCTTCTCCCGTGACCTCAGCAGCGCCGAGCGCCGTCTGCAGATCGACCAGCTGCTAGACCAACTCGGCATCGCCGCGATGACCGACGCCGTTGTCGGGCGTCTGTCAGGAGGTCAGCGCCGACGGGTCGCGGTCGCCGTCGAGCTCGTCACCAAGCCTTCGCTTCTGTTCCTCGACGAGCCGACGTCGGGACTTGATCCTGGCAACGAGCGCGCTCTGATGATGATGCTGCGTGAGCTCGCCGACGGCGGGCGAACGGTCATCGTGGTCACGCACAGCATGCAGAGCATCCGCCTGTGCGATCGGCTCCTCGTGCTCGCTCGCGGCGGGATCCCAGCCTACTTCGGGGCACCCCAGCTCGCTCCGGCCTTCTTTGAGTGCGAGGACCTCCAGGAGGTCTTTCAGCTGCTCAACGCCGACCAGGGGCGTGACTGGAGTGCCGCGTTCCGCGCCGATCCCGGCTACACGGGTCAGCTCGAGGCGGTACTCCTCGAGCAGCCGGCGGCGGCCGAGCCTGGCAAGCGGGCACGGTCGCTCACCGCCGGGCCGCGGGCACTGATCGGAGACGCGCAGCGATGGAGCTCCCAGTTCAGTGTGCTCGTGCGCCGCTACCTGCACGTGATCGTCGGCGACCGCCGCAACGCCGCCCTCCTCGTCCTCCAGCCGCTGATCCTTGGTCTGCTGATGCTGGTGGCGTTACCAGCGCACGAGCTCGCGGCGCCTGGAGCGGGGCAGGTGCGCGCGGTCTCTCGCGCCGGCCTCGTATTGCTCGTGGTCCTTGTCGCGGCGACGTGGATCGGCGCGTCGAACGCGGTGCGCGAGATCGTCCGCGAGCTGCCGATTCTCCAGCGAGAGAGGGCGGCCGGGCTGCGGGTCGTCCCTTACATCGCCTCGAAGGTAGCTGTCCTGGGGACGCTCACCGTCGTTCAATGCGCGGTCATGACGCTGCTCGCACTCGCCCGCGCGGGCTCACACGATCAGGGCAGCGTGCTGCCGAGCCCCGTGCTCGAGCTGGTCATCGCCGCGGTACTCGCCGGGCTGGCCGGGATGGCGCTCGGTCTCTTGATCTCGGCGCTTGCCTCTACGGCTGACCAGGCCGTGACCGTTCTGCCCGTCGTCCTGCTGCTCGAGCTGCTGCTGGCGATGGGCGGTCTGTTTCCAGACGTCGTCGACAAGCCCGTACTGAAGCAGTTGAGTTACGCGGCGAGCACCCAGTGGTCTTTCGCCGCCGCGGCCTCGTCGGTCGACCTCGGGCGCATGCAGGCGCTCGACAGCGTCGGCCGTGACGCACCGACGATTCGGCTCGATGATCCGATCAGCAAGTTCGAGTTGCTCGCGACCAGCCTGCAAGAGCCGTCGAGCTGGGAGCACAAGCCGAGCGCCTGGCTCAAGGATGTCGGCGCCGTCGTCCTGATCTCAGGGCTGGCGCTTCTCGCAGCAGGACTCGCGGTCGGCCGCCGCCGGCCCGAGGCGTAGTGATGCGCGTCAGCCTGCGACTGCTCGTCGCCGTCGTCGCCGCGCTCGTTCTATCCGGCTGCGGCCCCGCGGTCGTGACCCCGCCGCTGCTCGTCAATGGAGACCTCGCTTGGAAGTCGCTGATCCGCACGATGCCTGCGGTCGCGGCCACGACCTCGACGAACGCCTGTGGCGTCGGGTCGCCGGCATGCATCAAAGACGTTGTGGCCGAGATGACACGCCGCTACGAAGTGCTCGCCGGGCAGTGCAGCCACGAGGCGCCGTTTGCGCTCATGTATCTCCGTGTTACGCAAGCGGTCGAGGTCCAGGGCGCCCGCCGGTTCCGCAGCAGCGAGTACCTCAACCATCTCGATGCGGCCTTCGCCAACCTCTACTTCACCGCGTACGACAACTGGCGGGCTGGGCGGACGAAGCTGGTGCCCGAGGCCTGGCGCATCGCGTTCGACGCCGCCGATCACGAGACCGTCGCCACCCTCGGCGACATCCTCTTGGGCATGAACGCTCACATCAGTCGCGATCTCCCGTTCGCGCTCGCGCGTACCGGTCTCGATGAGCCCGATGGGAGGAGCGGCCAGGCCGACTTCAACCGCGTCAACGGTCTGCTCGGCGGCGTCACGTCTGGCATGCTGCGGGAGGAGGCCGAGCGCTTCGACCCGACGTTGACGAGCACGGTCTTGCCCGCGATCCAGCTCGATCCCTCAAACCTGCAGCAGGTGCTGAGCGCGTGGCGCGGCGAGGCCTGGCGAAACGCAGAGCGACTGCTCGCGGCGCGAACGCCGGCGCAACGCGCCCGGGTCGCGCGGACGATCGAACTCGGCGCCGCGGGGCGGGCGCGGCTGATCGCTTCACTAACTTCAAACCTGGTCATCGGCCCCGATGCCGCGCAGCGCAATGCCTACTGCGAGCGCAAGCGCCGGTAATCGAGGGCTATCGGCCGCGCGCTGCTCCGTGAGCACGGCAAGCCCGGGGTGTTCAGCGGCGAGTGGATCGGTCGGATCATCGGTCTCGAGGACGTGACGGTCGAGGTCGTGATGGCTCGCGCCCCCGACGGCAGCGACATGTTCGAGGTGGTGCGCTTCCACTCGCCTTCCGCCGGCGGTCAAGAGCTGGCGCCGGCCGCGAACCGTTCTGCGCGGCCGACCGCATCTCTGCATCGAGAACCTGTCGGCGCCCCGTCCGCGAGCACCGAGCGTCGTCTCGGCGAGCCACCAACCAGGCCGCCGCGTTCGAGCGTCGTGCTGGGGGTCCGATCGCGTTCTGTATCGTTGGTGTGTGACTTCGGCTGCCCGCAACCGCGATCCGGCTGAGGCCCATACGCGAGGCTAGCAGGGACCAGTAAATGATGCAGCGGACCGTCGATACCGGCGACGGTGGCTACGGGGCCGTGTCGCTGCACGACCCCGTCCTGCGCTACGCCGGCAATCCGATCCTGACACGGCACCAGGTCAACAACGTGTGGCGGGAACCTCAACAGCAGGTGGTGACTGTCCACAATGCCGGTGCGTGCATGGTCGACGGGCAAACCGTTCTGCTGTTTCGCGCCCATCTGCGTTGCGGCATCAGCGTGGTCGGCGTCGCCCGCAGCGGCGATGGCATCCACAATTGGACGGTCGATCCTCGGCCGGTGCTGACGCCGGCATCGAACGTCGACGTGTTTGGCGCCAACGCCGATCCCACCGAGATCGTGGCGATGGAATCCGGCGGGGTCGAGGACGCCCGGATCAACATCGTCGAGGGCACCTATGCGATCACGTACAGCGCTTATCACGCGCAGGTGAAGAACCGGGTCCGGGTGGCGCTCGCTACGACCGTGGACTTCACGCGCCTTACCCGGCACGGGCCGCTGCTGGGGCAGGACATGCGCAACGTCGTCATATTCCCGGAGCGACTCGGCGGACGCTACGTCGCCCTCTTTCGCCCCAACGACACGACCGCCGGCGACACCGAGGGTGCGTACACGCAGATCCGCATCGGTTACGCAGACGACCTGCGAACCGGCCCGTGGGATATCGATGACGAGCCGATTATGCGCACCGGAGGTGGACCAAGCCCATTCTCCGACAAGATCGGCCCGGGCGCGCCCCCGGTGAAGACTCGCCACGGCTGGCTGAACCTCTTCCACGGCGTCCGCACGACCATGGACGGTAACCCCTACGTCCTTGGTGTCGCCCTGCACGAACTGGACGATCCGCGCAAGGTCACGATGTCAAGCATCCCGATACTGTTCCCGTCCCGCGCCGACTGCCGTGTCGCCGACGCCGACTACGTGCACGTCCCCAACGTCGTGTTCTCGTGCGGCATGCTTCGCCGCGACGATGGCAGCCTGGTCATCTACTACGCCGGTAACGACACAGTCATGAATGTCGCTTTCGCCCACGAGGATGTCCTCGCCGAGCTATGCCGACTGTTCGGCCAGGATCCACACACCGGCCGGCTCAGTTACGTCCCGTGGCCCAACCCGAGCGAGTCTCACCGCTAACCCGAGCAAGAACTCTGACACCGCACTCGTCGTGCCGGATACCTGGGCCGGCGTGAAGTACGACAGTGCCGGCGTTTAGAGCAATTGTCGGCAGATACACGTCGTACATGTCGACGAAGAACCCGAACGCAGCACCAAAACGTGGCCGGTCACAGCTGGGACCTGCGCCGCTTGGGCGCTCGCATGTCGCGCGCGATGACTGGGCGAGTGTCGTCTGCCGTCTCCATGCAGCCCTCCCTTTCCAACCGGGCCGAGTACAGCTTGGTCAACGACGGGCCGCGTCGGTGCTCGCTGTCCCGAGCACGATCAACACCAGCTCGCCGGTGTTCAAGCGGGCCGCCGTCTGTGGCGCTTTTCAGACCTCGGCGCGTTGACCGCGCTCGAGAATGATCAGGCGATCAGCGATCCCGTTTCCCGAGAACGCTGCTCTGAGCTCGCCGGCGCCACCGGGCCTTGAATCTCGTCGCTGCCGTCCGGGCCATGTTGCGCGTGCACAGCGGTCACCTTCACGGTGCCTCCGTGAGGGCTCGCAAGTTCGACTTCTGAGAACGGCTCCATGCCGACGACATTGCCGCAACGCCTGGCCCGAAATGGGACGAAGGCGCCGGCGAATCGGTTCTTGAACTCCCGTTGTGGGTTTCAACCGCCTTCCGATCGAGCTGACGGGCACCAACGACCTCAGCCGCTCCAATTGGGCGACGGCTGCTCCCACGTCAGGGCGGCGCTTCGCGGGCCACTACTATGTCCATGAGTTGGCTGAGCGCTTCCCGCTTGTGAGCATCGAACCGTGAGTTTCGGAATGTCGCGATGGGGCGAGCGTGGGCAGTCGGGCGGTACGGCCGGTCGCCGACGCTCGCCGCCGGTTCGAGCGAGCGCCAGCTGTTGAGTGAGGGCGTCGATTGGCGGGTATCTGGACGTTTGTGCGACCCGGGTTCCTGACGACCGTCTGCCTGACGCTCTTGGTGGCGGTGGCCCCAGCCGGCGCCTTGGCCGCGAGCCCACAGGCTGGAGCCGCCCGCAGCCACTCAGGCGGGATCAAGCTGTTCAAGTCGATCGGCAAGGTCTCGCTCGGGATGACCCCCGCGCGGGTCAGACTGGCTCTGGGACGTCCGTCGGCGGTCGACCGGTTCGACGGCAAGGTCACCGGCTACTCGTACTTCGGAGCTGACCAGTTCTCGATCAGCTTCGACAGTGTGCAGCCGGGCGACCCGGCCGACTCGATTCTGCTCAACGTGGGACCCTTCCGGACGCCGCAGGGCATTCATCTTGGCTCTACCAAGCGCCAGCTCAAGCGCACCTACCCGCATATCAGCTGCCATGCCTCGATATGCAAGCTCTATGAGGGTGCTCCGCTGGCCCGCGGCACGCGCGATGCCGAATTCATCGTGGCCACCAACGGCCGCGTCATCGGGATCGCCGTTGAGATTGATTACGAATAATCCTCGTCGGCTCGCTCAAGCCTCGATCTTGCCGGTGGCGGAGGGTGCGGCGCGCCCGACCCGCGCCTCGCTCCCAGCTAGCTAGCCCTGGCTTAGGCTTGCCCGGTTCCTGCGGTGGGAGCCGATCGCGCGCGCTCTTGGATCGTCGCAATGATCGCCGTGTAGTCCTGGGGGCCGCGGCCGTCGTGTTCGGCGTCCAGCAGCCAGCTGTGCGCCGCTTCATCGAGCCGCAGATGCAGTCCGGCGCGCTCCGCGTTCTCGGCCACCAGGACCATGTCTTTGCGCGCCAGCGACAGGCGAAAGCTCGCTGAGTAGTCGCCCGACTCGACCATTGGTCGCCGTCGCTGCGCCTGCGACGCCAGCGGCGTCCGGGCAAGGATGTCGAACATCACCCCGCGGGGCACGCCGAACGCCTCGGCTAGCGCGAGCGCCTCGCCCAGCAGCGCGAGCGTGCCAACCAGCGTTGTCTGCACGATCAGCTTCGCGCCGGCCGCCGATCCCAGCGGTCCGACATGGAGCACGGAACCGAGCAGCTCGAGCACTGGCCGGGCCTGCTCGAGCACGTCCGCGTTACCCCCGACGAAAATCGCCAATGAGCCGGCGCGGGCCGCGTCGGGAGGACCGTGCACGGGAGCGTCAAGCAGCGCGCTGGACGCGGGTAAGGTCTCGCGCAGGGCACGAATCGCGTCCGGTCCGACCGTCGACATCTCCAGCGCGATCAGCTCCGGATGCGCTCCGGCGGCGATCCCGTCTGCTCCCTCGCTAACGGCCCGCAGCGCGACGGGGTCGCTGACGATTGTGATCACGAAGTCCGAACTAGCAGACACCTCGGCCGGTGACTGCGCCGCCGCTGCGCCGAGTGCGACCAGCGGATCCAGCGCCGCGCGAGTGCGGTTCCAGACGAGCACCCGGTGATTGTGAGCGAGCAGCCGCTCGGCAAAACCGCTGCCCATCGCACCGACGCCGACGATCCCCACGCGGCTCATCCGCTGCCACTCTACCGGCACGCCGCGCCCGAAGTCCGCCCTCCTATCAGGAGGAGCACGCATACGGGGCGTTGCGGTTGGGAGTACAGCAGCCGGTGTCGCTCGCCGAGCGGCTTTCCGGGTTCCGGGATTGATTGAATCCCGCCAGATGGCTGTCAGCCCGCGTCGCCGATCCAGGTCACTGCCCGGCCACCTCCCGCAAGCCGCCCCTGGCGAGGTGCTCGTCTGGACTGATGGTGCATGCCAGCGCAATCCCGGCCCTGGTGGGTGGGCTGCGGTGGTCTGCTGGGAGGATGGGGTCGTCGAGGAGCACAGCGGCGGGCTGGCCCACACGACGAACAACGTCATGGAGATGACCGCCGCTCTGGAGGGCCTGCGCACGCTGCCGTCCGGGTCGCGGGCCTGCGTCGTGACCGACTCGCGTTACCTGCACGACGGCATGACCTCCTGGATGGCTGGCTGGAAGCGCAAGGGCTGGAAGACGGCTTCGGGCGACCCGGTTAAGAACAAGGAGATCTGGGTTCAGCTCGCCGCTGCAGCGTTAGACCACGAGCAGGTTCGCTGGCACTGGGTCAAGGGGCACATCGGCCACGCGCTCAACGAGCGAGCCGACGTGCTGGCGGTCGCCGCCACGCGGAACGCCGCTCGGTCCGGGCGCTGATATCCGGCCGCGGGCGGAGCTCGGTGCGAGCTGCCGGCCCGCGTCCGTCATCACGCTTCCGTCGCTGCTTGACTGAACCGGGATCGACGGAGACCGCGGGCTGATGCCTCAGAACAGGACGGCACGGGCTTGCGCTTCGTCGCCAATGCGATGGGGCGCTCATGCGGTCCTCGATGGGCGAAGCGATCGCCCGGCCAAGTCCGGATGAGCCCAGTCGACGGCTGCTGGATCGCATGTGGGAACCAGCAGTCTGCCCTCCCTCCGGGCCTGCCGTCTGGGCCGGCGACGGCGCCTGACGAGCCCCGTGCCGCGATCGCATTTCAAGCGAACGAGCAACACACCGCCCGGGGCCCGATTCGGGCATCATCCTGCAGTCCCGACGTTGCGCCGCCGACGACCGTCCAGTGAGCGTACGCTGCGTCCGACGACACGCCACCTGGGTGGCAAGAAGAGCAGAGATCGAAGGTCGACATTGACCGTTACGCAGACCCCGCGCGGGTTCGACGATTACGCTCGCCCCGGAAAGCAGTCACACCGCCAGCGTGGCCGCAACAGGCGTGCTAGGCGGCGACCATGAGCCCGCCGGGCGTCCGGACCGCGCGGACGCGTACCGCGACCGCTTCGAGGACGCTGCGGCGCAGAAGCTGCCAGGGGGCTGCTGGCGAGATCCACAAGCGCCGAGGGGCTGTTCGGATCCGCTACCGCGATCCCGGGCCTCCAGGACATCGATTTCGGCACGTAGTCAAGTCCGCGATGCTCACTGTTCACCCCGGAGGAGGATCCTAACCAAAATCAAGACGCCGCCGGCGACGACGAGGATGATCACGCCCACCCCGAACAAGATCCACTCTAAGCTGCTCGACAAGGACAAAAAGGGCATGGGTAGGAACGCTACGCCCAGCGCCAGCGCATACACGGCTAAGTGCAAGAAGCCGCTTCGGTCTCTTACTCCGCCGTAGGTCCAGTTGCAGAATTCGCTCAGCCGGGTTTCCAAGGCCGGGATTCCAATCTGATTGGAATCGTCCAACTCGAGCAATTTGTGTGCTGGATTGTTTCAAGAAAGCAATGTAGGCGACCGAAAAGACAATCGCCGCTCCCAAAAAGATTGCCGGTATCAATGCGGTCGCGGTCAGGGAGCGGTCAGGTGCGTTGTCCCGCTGGATACACTGAATCGAGTTCCAACGAGCGCGGTGTAAGCCGTAGCGATCGCTGCGGCCGCAGTTGTCAGATAGGTACCACGTGTGACTGCTCGATCCAGTGAGGTTTGAGACACCTGAACGTAACCTTGCACGAGCGCGGTCACATATTGGCCGTCCGCAAGTAGTCTGGCGGCCCCGATCTTGACGGATCGCGCGACCCGTTGTCAACTCAGCCTGTCGACTCTGACCGAGCCGGTGCTTCGGGCGTAATCCGGCCGATGATCTTGGCAGCCGGCTTGAAAAAATAGAGGCTCCTGTGCCGATAACTAGGAAGAACTTGCTTCGCGGCCGAGAAGCTAGCTGCATCGGTCCTATCTGTCGTGCCTATGGGAGCTAGGTCCGAAACGGCTGTTGCGCGCCGTTCATTTTCGGCACGCTGGTGCCACTGAAGTCCGGGATCGACGCCGCCAATGAACGAACGAAGTAAGGTCGGCAGAGGCGAACGTTCAAACGTTCAAAAGCCCCCGGGGGACGCCAGTCGCTCCGTCTGTCGTAGTCGGTCGTGGTAGCTGCGCCGTCGGCTGGCGTCAAGCGCCGAGCGACGCTGGCGGCGAGCCATGCGGGTGCTGCTGCGGCGCCCGAACCGCGGCACATGCGCTCTCACAGCGCGCATGATCGCCTCGATGGCGTCGCCGAGCTCGCTGCCGGCCGGCGTCACCGCGGGCGCCGGCCTGTCGGAGATCTGCGACCCGATACCAACCACCACCCCGCTACGCCGCCGGTTCGACCGACTCGACCAAGCGGTCCGCGACCACATCGACCAACTCAACCTCGCTACCTGAAACTTGACTCATCTGTCCCGGCTTCGCCGGGTCAAGCCACCCAGTGGCGAGCAGCTCGACTGTGAATGGCGGAGACGTCGCGGACTCCGATCTTGCGCGAGACATAGGCGAGCATGGCGCTGTCGTAGTCGTAGGGTGGGAGGCGAGGTGCGGGACCCTTCCAGGCAGCGGCACTCGGGAGTGCCCGTAGACGGATCGCAACCCGAGTGGCTCAGACCCGCCGATCGGGTCTCGGGCCGCCCGAGGTGCAATGGCGGGTACTCAACCACAAGCGCATCACGGCGTCGGGCATAGTCGCCGAGCATGGACGCCGCCGATCTTCGTGACCAATTCCCAGGACTCGACGGCAAAACGTTCCTGGATGCCGCGTGCGTGAGTCTTGCGCCGCGCGTAGCAACCGAAGCAATTCAGCGGTTTCTCGAGATGGCCTCGACTTGTCTGGAGCGCTCATCAACCGACCACCACATCGAGATGGACCGCCTGCGCGGCGAAGCCCGGCCCCAGGCGGCACGGCTCATCAACGCGCACGACGACGAGATCGCCCTCGCCGAGAGCACCACCCACGGTCTCAGCATCGCCGCTGACGCTCTTCCGCTACAAGCGGGCGATCGCGTCGTGCTGTGTGACCTGGAGTTTGTCGAGGTTGCGGTTCCCTGGTGCCAGAAACGCGCGCAGGCGGGCATCGAGATCGACGTTGTGCCCAGTCGCGACGGCGTCGTTCGCGTCGAGGACATCGCTGAGGCGCTCACACCGTGGACCAAGCTCGTGGCGATCAGCACCGTGCAATGGAGCAATGGCTTTCGCTGCGATCTGAAGGCGCTCAGCGCTCTGTGCCGCGAGCGAGAGGTGTGGTTGGTCGTCGACGCGATCCAGCATCTCGGCGCGATGCCCCTGGATGTACAAGACACGCCGGTGGACATGCTCGCCTGCGGAGGCCACAAGTCGCTGAATTCACCGTTTGGCACCGGGTTTCTCTACATCCGACGCGACGTGATGGCGCGTCTGCGGCCCTCGCTGGCGGGCTACCTGAGTCTTGAGACGCCGGCCGGAGGGTGGGGGAACTACTTCCACACGCCATCGATCACACCTGTACGCGATTACCAGTTCATCGACGGCGCGTCCCGTTATGAGATCGGCGGCACTGCCAACTACCCAGGTGCCGTCGGGCTCGGCGCGTCGCTCAAGCTCATCAACGAGCTGGGCCCGTCCCGGCTCGCCGAGCGCGTCTACCGGTTGACGGATCACCTGATCGCAGGCCTGCAGACGCTGGGCGTCGACGTCGTCACGCCAGTTGACCGCGAGACCCGGTCCGGCATCGTCACCTTCAGTGTCGGCAGGGCGCAGGACAACCTGGCGCTGATGGAATACCTGCTGGATCACAGAGTGCTGGTTTCCGTGCGCTACACGTCGAATGTCGGCGGCGTGCGCGTATCATGCCATTTCTACAACTCCATCGAGGATGTCGACAGAGTCCTGAACCTCGTCGACGCGAGGAAGTGAGCGGCAAGGCACTCTGGACACCTTCCGCGCCGCGCCCGATCCGCTCTTGCTGGTCTTCCGGTCCGATCGGCGCGGCGGGGTTCAGACCTGCGATGTCGCCTGTGAAGTCGGCCACTGCCGAGCGCCGACGCCCGCGCTCCCGCCCATTGCAGGCGCCGCGCGCATGGCCGTCGTGACTGCTCCTATTGCTCAAGGGGCCTCCGAGCCAGTGCGGCAACCGTGACGGAACGTCGCGCCCGGAATCGTCCGGCGGAACGACGCCTTGGGTTGTGTGTACTCGGACGCGGGAGTGAGGCAGGTGTTCGGACCCCACCTCAGCGAACCCGGCTGATCTGGCTGTGGAGCGTGGCGCCGATTGCACCGGGGAGGCGGACCCTTTCATGAGGACCGGCTGCTTTCCCGTGAGGCGCGCTGATCGCGCGGCGGCCACGGGCCCAGGATCTTTGCCGCGTGATCACGGCGTGCGTGCTCGCCGCGTCGCGCCTGGCGGCGAGTTTGGTTGGGCCAGATCGACCGCGCTACTCGAGCGAGTGACGAGGCTCTTCGGGGTCGAGCGTGATCAGCGCTGTCAGGTAGGGGCGGCCGTCGCCGATCACGACGGCTTGCGAGATCCAGCGGTTGCGCTGCAGTTGGTGCTCGAGGTTCGCGGGGGTGATGTTTTTGCCGCCGGCGGTGATGATGATGTCCTTCTGGCGGCCGGTGATGAACAGAAAGCCGTCCTCGTCGAGTCGCCCGAGGTCGCCGGTGTGCAGCCAACCGTCCACCAGCGTCTCGCGCGTCGCGGTCGCGTCGCGGTAGTAGCCCTTGAAGATGTTGGGGCCTTTGATCAGGATGGCGCCGTCGTCGGCGATCTGTACCTGGACGCCTGGCAGCGGCCTGCCGACGGACCCCAACCGGAACGCGTCGGGGGTGTTGACGCTCGCCACGCTGGCGGTCTCGGTCATTCCGTAGCCCTCCATCACCGGCACTCCGCAGGCGTAGAAGAACTCCAGGATGCTGGGAGCGATCGGCGCGGCGCCGGTCACCGCCTGGCGCAAGCGCCCGCCGAACAGGTTGCGCACGTTGGCATAGAGGGCCTGCTCGGCGCGCTCGAACGCCGCCTGCAGGTCGGCGGGGACCTCCTCGCCGCGATGCTGCGCTTGGCGCACGGCCATGCCCACCCGCGTTGCCTGCTCGAGCTCTCGAGCGTCGCCGGCGGTCGTGGCCAGCGTATGGATCTTCTCGAAGATCCGCGGCACGGACGGGAAGAACGTCGGCTTGAGCTCCATCAGGTTGGCCACGATCTTTTGCGGGTCCTTCTCCCAGTAGGCGAGCGTGGCGCCGACGTCGAGCACCAGGAATTGAACGATCAGCGCGAGCGCGTGCGCCAGCGGCAGGAACAGGTACACGCAGTCGTCCTCGCGCACCAGCCCCTGCGTCTCCACCGCAGACGTGATCGCACGGTAGTTGCCGTGCGTCAGCTCGCACGCCTTCGGCGGCCCGGTCGTCCCCGACGTGTAGAGCAACAGGCACCCGGCGTCCGGCGTGACACTGTCAAGGCGCTCCTGGAGCTCGGCCTGGGCCCGCCCTCGCCCCCGCTCGCGCAGCGCAGCAAGCGAGATCGCGCTGCCGTCGGCGTCCGCCGGGTCGATCACGATCACGAACTCCAGCTCCGGCAGGTCAGCCTCGACGGCCCGGACCTTCGCCAGCTGCTCGGCGTCCTCGACGAACACCGCCCGCGCCCCGGAGTGATGCAGCACGTAGTCCGATGCATCCGATTGCCCCCTTCGTGTTCGCTCAAGCCGGCGATTCTAGCTCCGCTTGGCATGGAAAGCAGTAGCCCGGCGCATGATGACGAAACAATCGTTTCGTCTCTAATTCCACCTCCCGGCTCCACCGCAGCTGAGCAGTCATACCAGCTCAGGGCGCACGATGTGCGGGTCCGCACCGTGCCCGCAGGACGTCGTGTCAACACGATCTGAGCCTCGCGGCGGTGTAGGCTGGGCTCGACACCATCTACATCGCCTGCTGGTGGGTTGACTCCACCCAACGGCGGGGCGTGGCTGCCCCGGAGTGGGTGGCCTGAGAGCGTGAAGTCGCACCGACCCCGCCTGCTGCGACATTGCCCTGGGTGAGCCGCGGCCGATAGCCTCGCCGCACACGCTTCGAAAGGAGGGTATTACATGCTCCAGGTGATAGTTGGCGTGATCTTGACCGCACTATTCGGCGGCTTGCTTGTGCCAATCGTGAAGCAAGCAATGGACTGCACAAGCGCACGCTTAGACGGCGCAGTCGCGTTGCTTGACGTCCTCGCGACTGGCCTCTGGACGTACTGGTCGTTCGCTCACCGGGTCTCCTATTAATTACGGACAACAAGGGGACAGGAGCGGTGAGCGGTACGCCGCCGCGTTGACTGACTGGGACAGCGCTGACGCATGGAAGGTCGGCCGTGACATCCGGATACAGGTCAGCCGGGGCAAAAGGTTCATTCCCAAGAGCTACCGACAGAGACAGACGTTGGATGATTTTGATAGGTGTGTCATTCAATTCGAATTCGAGCTATCGATAAGGAAGTTGAGCGTCTGTGCGAATTACGCAGTCAGAATGATTGGAAGGCGCTCTTCACACGCCTCATGAACTGCTTTTCGAGGATCGGCCGAAAGCGTCGGTCTTCGCTTCACGTTTTCAGGAGTTCCTTGTAAGCGCCATGTACCGCTGCGAGGCGCAGCCGTCGCGAGCCTCCCCACAAGTTGAAGAGCGCCCGCAGGTGCGGCCTATCGACGATTACGACGGCGTTACGTGAGTCGAGCGACCGGACGATCGCTGTTGCCAGATAGTCGGGCGACATAGACTTCTCTGGCGGGACACCACCAGTCGGTCCCCACCGGTGCTCTTGGTCGAGCTGATCGGTGCGGACATCACCGGGGCAGACGGCGCACGCCCGGACGCCACTGCCGGCCAGCTCATGCCAGAGGACCTCGGCAAGCCCGACGAGCGCAAACTTGCTCATACAGTACGAGGCATAGGATGGCCCTCCGAACAACCCAAGCTCCGAAGCGACAAGCACGATCCTCCCGTACCCACGCTCGAGCATTCCCGGGAGTACCCGCTGGGTCAGCCACAGCGCCGCCCCCACGTTCACCCGATAGCTCTCCTCGAAATCCTGGACGCTGACGTCCCTGACAAAGTCACGCCGAAGGACCCCGGCGTTGCTGACCAGAACATCCACAGGCCCAAGCGCATCCTCAATCTCGTCAACCGCGCGTACACACTCTCCTCGCTCAGCTACATCCGCCGCGACGGCGCAGCAGGAACCATCCAGGTCAGCCACGACCGACGCTAACCGGTTCGCATCCCGCGCGACGAGACCGACACGCGCTCCCTCTATGTGAAAGCGCCTCGCGGTCGCCAACCCAATGCCCCTCGAACCCCCGGTGACCAGCACCGTCCGTCCAGCGAAACGCGCCATTACCCCGACACCCCTTTAGAGTCGTTGTTCCCCGGCCGCCATCAGGCCGCGAACAAGCAGTCTGCCAGAGAACCCGTCTCTAGCTGGTCCCCCCCCAGGCAGGGGGCGGCAGCCGCCCGCGGCCAGAGCCACCCCCTTCACTCGCCCGGCGGCAAACGTCGATCTCGCAGCAACTGAGAACCGCGGCGACACCCGGGAACCCCGAGAACGGCTCGGCGATCGCGCAGAGGTGTGGTGCCAGGAGGTGCTTGACCTCGATCTCATCAATCGAGTCGACGTGATCGTCTCGACCGCGGCGCTTCATTGGGTCACCGACCACGACCGCATGTGGGTGAGGCTGGCGGAGGCGCTGCGCCCAGGCGGAATTCTCGAGGTGCAGTGCGGAGGCGAAGGCAACATCGCGCGCGTTCGGGAGGTGATCGACAGCGTTGCCCGGGACCACTTCCCGGAACTCGTGGGCTTCTCCCCGTGGGTGTTCGCGAGCCCGCGAGATACCGAGCGACGCGTGCACGCTGCAGGCTTCACCGGGATTCGGTGCTGGCTGGCCGACCGGCCGACGTATCCTGCTGAGGACATCGGTAGCTCCGTTCGCACCTCGATCGTGGGGGGCGCACCTCGCCCGCCTGCCCGAAGAACCAACGCGAGCCGTTCGGCGCCGCCGTCGTAGCCGGCGTGCGCCCGCCTCTGGACTATGTTCGCCTGAACGTCTCCGCTCGTGTCTGACACCGTCGACGCCCTGATCGTTGGCCTCCTCGAGTGGATCGGCCCAGGCGCGCGTTCTTACGCCGAGGTACTCGAGGCGTGGCGAACCTCGTGTCCGCGCCTCCCTGTGTGGGAAACAGCCAACGACCGCGGGTTCATCGCGCGCCATCATGTGCCTGGACGCGGCGCGTGCATCTCGCTGTCCGCCGCCGGGGCGTCGCACCTGCGCAAGCACCGCCAACCGTCGCCCCACGAACCGCACGGCACGAAGAGAACTGCCTCTCCCGTACCCGACGTATCGGCAGGGTAAGCCGATAGCGCTCGCGCTTGCCCGAGTTGCATCGAGCAGCGGCGCGCTTTGTCGCACTCCGACACATTCGGAATCCGTGGGATTGGGAGCCGGTGGGCACTGTTGGCACCCGCCGACTGCCAACCGGGGCCGCTGCTCACTCGGAACGGGTGCAGCATGACGGCCGGGTGTTTCCTCGCGCTGCGTTCACGGGGGCAAAGCGGCAGCAGACACCCGAACGAGGTGGTAGCCGGAGCAGTCCGCGGTGCCTCCGTTAGCAATGGATCGCGACTGATGCTCCGCCGCAGGAGCAGTCACCCGATCCGGAACTGACGAGGCGCTCGCATTCCATTGCGACAGGAGGGTTAGCTGGATCCATGCGAGTACCCGGCCGGTCCGGGCTGCTCCTCCGCCGATAACGCGAGCGCCTCGTCGCCTCAGAAGCGAAGCGCTTCCCTGAGTGCTCAGATCACGCGGGTGGCGCGGGTATCTCGGTGGCAGCAGGCATCGAGTGGGCGAGCTTTTCGCCCCACGCCCGCGCGCGCTCCAGCTCGCCTGGCTTGAGCGGTCCCTCGGTGCCCTTGACCAGAAAGCTCTCGGTGGCGAGCACGTCAAAGCCGTGCTGCCGTAGGCGTCGCGCGATGCCCCGGGCGGCCGAACCGGTGAGTAGCGGCACGCCGTCGGCCCGAGTGTCGAAGGCTGCGGCGGGGCGGCCCGTGGTGGAGCGAAGATCACCGAGCCAGGAGCGCAGACCGGGCTCCTCGGTAGCGTCGGGCTCGATATCGGCACCTTCGTGCGCATTGTCGACGGCGACGTGACGGGTTCGGTCCGTCGCCAGCCCGTGCGCGTGAGTGGGGCCGCCGACGACCAGGAGGTCGAGGTCTCCGGCGCGCTCGACCGCCTCGCGCACTGACAGGACGGGCACGCCACCCAGGCCCTCGGCCACTGCCTCGGCAATCGCGTGCGTGTTTCCGAACACCGATTCATAGACGACGATTGCCTTCATTTCATGCTCCCGGAGTCGAGGCTTTGCGTGGCGAGCGTGACCGAGCGGACGATCGGGAGCATCGGGGTGTCGCCCCAGACCAGTTGGGCAAACTACTGAACGGCGGCGCCGGACAGCGTGGCCGCCTGCTGGTACTCGCGGAACTGCCGGAACGAGGACAGGAGCGTCCGCAGGAGCTCGGGCGTCCTCCTCCTGGAGCCGGTCGCCGTTCATCGCCGGCACCCGCCGGTCGGCGAGCCCGACCATGAACCGGGCGTCCTTGGGCGCGCGCGGGACCGGGGAGCCGAGGGCGCCCTCGACCCCCGCACCCCGGTCCGTCTGGCGCAGCCCTGCGACCGGTGCTTGCGCAAGCTCGGCTAACCGCGACTGCCGGGTTGGCGACGAGCGGAAGCGCGTCACCGTCGCCGGACGCCGGTGAGCCTCGGCCATCGCAGGCCGTCGCAGGTCTCGATCCGGACGCCTCCTCGTGGGCGACACCAGCTCGGATTTGGGCCGCTGGGGTCATATACGCCGCCGGACAGATCAACTTCCACCGGAGCTTCAGGATGAAGCGCGCCGGCTCGGGCTGATTCCCCGACCTTGGTCGCCTCGGTCAATGTGGCCGGGGTTCGCTGAGGATGCGAGTTCCCTAATGCCGAGCAAGCAGTCCGGGCGCGTCGACCGTGTCGTCTGCGAGCGCCATGAGGGTGACGTCCCTCGGCCGAAGGGGTGACCGGATCAACGCCTATTGCAGCAGCGCAACGTCGCCGCCGCGGGTGGCCGCTGCAGCGGCGATGCAGCCACAGACGCTCGGCCCTCAGACTGCTGGTGTCGGACAAATAGGGCAGTCTCGTAGGTGTGGTCGAGGACGTCGAGTGCGGCCACGATACGTGCGCGCGCCTCGGCGAGCTCGAGATCGCGGACCGCGAACTGCACGCCGTTGGGTGCCCGCACACTGAGCTTGGCACGCACGTCGCTCAGCGATCCCGCCAGAAACACGCCCCTGACGAGCCCGCCGAGGTTGTGGTCGATGTAGATCCCAAGCGTGTGCGGCTCCTCGCCATACCCGTCGAACTCGACGATCACGCTGACCCCGTCATCGAACGCCTCGTCGCACTGCAAGGCCGCCGCGACCGCGCGACCGGCTCCGACTCCGCTGGACCAGACCGGCTCGCGAACACCGCATGCCGCGAGGCGGTCCGCAGCCGCCCGTGCGCGCGCGCTCGCGGCTGACGCCAACCAACGCCGCTCAACGCCCGCAACGTTGCCAGCGCTTCCGCGGACCCAAGCGCCTCCACCGCAGGCACCAGATCTTCTCGGAATCGGTCCCGGATCTCGGCGTCGATGATCCGCCCGACATTCAGCGCACCGAGTAGACACGACGCCCAGTGCTCGGCCTCCAGCGAATCGTTCGGCTCATGCGCATCCCCGACAACGATCTCAGCAAGCCCAGCGAGCATCCCTTCAAGCTCCAGATCGACCGCGTAGGGACTCCCGAGCCGGACTCGGCCCGATCCGTTCGACCCTCGCCAACGCCCTGCGGTCTGTCGCCGGGCCAGTCGCCGCTGTCTGTTCGGGTACGCGCCGGGTTCGCAGGCGTCTACCCGATTTCAGGTCCGACGCTGCGCGCGTGCTGGTGGCTCCCGCCACCGGTGCATCCCGAGCTCGGCCCGGAGTCGCTCGAAGTCCGGAGCGGGCCGGCCCGCTCGCGCGAGCACGTAAGCATCGTGCTCGAACTCCCGCAGCACTGCCTCGAGCCGCGACCGGCTCTGCACACGCCGCGCCGCCGCCCGTGGGGTCACGCCGCCCAGCGCCGGCACCCGCTCCTCAGGCCACAGCGCCTGCCAGGCGTCGACCGCCTCTTGCGATGCTCCGAACGGCATCGGCATCCCGAGCCGGATTGGCGGCATGTCCTGCGCCGGGTCGATCACCGATCGTCGACCGAGCTCGGGCTCGGCCCCCAGCCCGCGCAGGAGCTCGACCAGCGCTTCCAGCCGCTCGTCTGAGTTGACCGATATCTCGAACCCATCCGGCTTGGGCTCAAGTCGCCCGCGCAGCCAACGCTGCGGCTCGTCGGGTTCCTCGATCGGCTCGCCCTCGCCGGTGAGCGAGCGGATCTGCGCGAGCGCGCCCTCGCGCTCGATCTCACTGAGCTCGCGCCCCCACCAGCTCAACTCCCCCGCATTCTCGACCCTAAAGTCCGCGTGCGCAGCCAGCGTCCCGGCGACGGCCGCCGGGTCGTTCACGGCCACGTGGGCCGTGATCATCCGAAGGCGGTGGCCGTCGGTGTTCGTCAGCTTCGGGCCGGTCGCGCGCCGGCGCCACACGTCCCCGACGATCCCAGGCAGCAGGCTGCCGAGCACCTTGCTCATCAGCGCGGCGATCTCCGGGCGGATCGGTTCGGCGATCTCGACGATGACGCCGTGGGGGTCGGGCTCGCGGCGCCGGCGGGGGCCCCGTCCGCGCTTGCCGGTCAGTTCCTCGGCGAGCGCGACGCTCGCCTCGTACACCAAGTCGGCGGCGTCGTCGCCCTCGGACGGGCGCAGGAGCACGACCGCGCCAGTTGTCCGCCAGACACCGTCGAGCAACACGAGCGCCCCGAGCAGGACGCTCCAGCGGCTCATCCCCGGAAGCTGCTCCGGCGGGATCGCCGCGTACCGACGAGCGCCGGTGACGATGTCTGTCAGCCACAGGCCCGGACGCGGCTCGGGGTCGGAGATCTGCCAGAGGCCGTAGGTGACGGTGCTCAGCCACTCCTCCGCTGCGCTCGAGATCTCCGGAGGGACGTCCGGGTCGGTCGCGAGCAGCGCCAGCGGCGCGCCCGACTGCTCGAGCTCCGGCTCGAGCTCGAAATCGTCGCCCTCGTCCTCATCAGGGTCACCATCCATCAGCCAGGCATGCTCGATCGCGAACCGCAGGAGCGCCTCGGAGCGCTCCGCGTCAACGGGTTCGGGCCCGAAGTCGTCGTCGGCGTCGCGGCCCTCGGCTGCATGCAGCTGCTCCATCCAGCCCCCGACGCTGCCGGCGACCAGCCCCCGCAGCTCCGGCCTGCGCTCCTCGACGAGGACCCGCATCGCATCCCGCAGCGCGTATAGGCCCGTCCGGTCCGCGAACCGATCGAGCTCCGCGCACTCGGCAGGACCCAGCTTCTCGCCCGCCCCCCAGCGGCGGTGCAGCTCCTCGAGCGCCCAGCCGTAGACAGCCTCCGCGTCCTCCTCCTCGGGCTCGTCGTCCAGGACCTCCCGCACCAGTTCGATCGCGTCGAGCTGCCGGCCGGCCGCGAGCATGTGCTGAGCGAGCTCCACGGTTCCGGCCGGGTCGGCGGGTGCGTCGAGCGCCTCGTCGAGCAGGTCGGCGGCCCGGTCGTGGTCCTCGTCGAAGACGCCGGCGATCTCGGCTGCGAGCGTCAGCGCGGTGACGCTTCCGGGCGCGAGCCGCTGCACCTCCGCCGCCACTGCCCGTGCCCGCTCCTCGGATCCATCGCGTCTCAACCGGATCGCGAGGCCCGGCGGCGAGGGGAGATCCTCGAACTCCTCGACCACGAGTGCTGCGACCCGCTCCGTCGGCGTGTCCGGCGAAAGCGCCTCCTCATACCGCCGCTGGGTCCCGGCGAACGCGAGCTCCGCCGCCCGCTCCATCGCGATCTCAGCAGGCGAGCGCAACGGCGCGGGTGTCCGCCGGGCCGGATGCCCCCCGGGTCGCCGCTTACGCTGCTGCCGCTTGCGCTTGGACTTCGCCACGCCTGTCCTCGTCCTCGCCGATAACGAGCAAGCGTACGCGACGAGCGCCATGCACGATCAGGGCCCTTCGTCTCCGTCGCTCGGATGGCGGACACCCACCATGGCTTCCCGCCGCCCGCGGACACCGCAAAGCGCCGCTCGGCTGTGCTCGAGCTCGTCAGCAGACCACACACCGCGCTCGCTGCGGACGAAGTCCCTGCAAACCGCGGTCACATCGCCCAAGCTACTGCGACAATTGCGGTGCATCGGAGGTTCTGGTCACCGGTGCCGCGCCGTGGAGTCTCGGATGACAGCTGCGGGACTCGCCCGGAGGGCGTCGGTATCCCGTTGGGTTGCGTCATCGCTTGACGAGCCGAGGCCTCCCAAGGTTCGATCCCAATCTCTCCCCCTCCCAGGAGCCCGCCGTTCTTCTCGCCGCCGGGCGAGGGTTTCCTTTGAGGGTCGCGATGGAGATCGGCCCAGGCGCATGCGTGCTCCGGTAGGCGACCCCGGTCGAACTCCTGTCGCTCCGTCGCCGACGGTGGGTCAGGCGATCCCTTTCGCGGCCCGCGGTGGCCGACCCCAATCGGTTGGCGACGAAGGGAGGGTCCTGACTGACGAGCATCTCGAATGTCTAGGTCGGTGCCCGTAAGGGTACGGTCTCGGTCGAACTGTCAGAGACACGGCTGAGCATCCACAACGGCGCGACCTCAGGGGCGGTCAGTTCGATGTCTCTGCGCCTGCCGGTTCCTGCCGGCGACTTGGCCGCCGGGCTCGCCGGGGCGCTGCGCGGCGACTCCTTCTCACAGGAGGGCTCGTCGAGGACCATGACGGGGTCGCAGATCTTCCCTTCGGGGCATCGAGCTTGACATTCGCACCGTGCCGGTTAGCGTGGAGCGGGCCACACCACCACGCCAACCGGCGCGGCGCTCACAGCATTACCGCACAACCCTGAAAGGGGCGGGCCACACCACTGCGCCACCCGGCGCGGTGCTCACAGCACCACCTCACACCCACAGGAGGGCTCCATCATGTTGCAAAAGTTCACGAAGCGGTCGGTTCTCGCCGCGCTCGCCGTCGTCGCAGGGCGGGCCCTGGCCGCCGGCGCGTACGCGTACTTCACCGCTGGCTTCGGGAGCGGTAACGCGACTGACGGGACTGCGTTCGGCGTAAGTGCTCCTATCCAATCCCGCGGCGGCCCGCGCTTCCCCAGTGGAGCGGCGGAGGTCATGAGCTTCACGGTCACCACCGGCAATCCCTACGTCGATGTGAGGATGAACAACGGGGATGTCGGCTCCGGCAGCCCCGACCAGGATGCCTGCCAGGGCGCTAGCCCCGTAGTCACCGTCACGGCCAGCTGACAACCCACAACCAACTCGGAACACAAACGGCCGCGTCGAGGATGGCCGCCTGTCCCGAGTTTCCAGGCAAACCACCGGCCGACATGCCCTCGATGAGAGGCCTTCAGAAAGTAACCCAAGTCAGGAAAGTACTCGTCAGCTGGTTCTACCGCCTGCCGCTGCCCCCCGACGGGCAGCACACGCTCTACGTGCGCGCCGCCGACAAGCTCGCGGACGGCATCCCCGCGCGCTCGCCGGACACCTCGACGCTCACAATCGACGCCCACCGTCACCGCGGCCGGCACAGGTCTGAGCGCCGCGACCCAGGTGGAGGCAGTCACTGCCATCGCTCCCGTTGGCCTCGGCATCGGCCTCGCTGCTGGAAGCGACGGCAAGTTGTCCTGCGGTCCAGTCAAAGCCAGCGATACGTGCAACGTGACTGGACTCGGACGTGAACGGCCAACAGCGACCTTCTACGTGACGTTTTTGGACTCGTCCGGCAACCGGGTGCCATACAGCGCCACTCAAGGCGCGACCTTTCGTCGAAACCGGTGCCCGAAAGCAGACTGTCGGCGCCGTCACCATCACGGCAAGCTACTCTAGTTCGGCCCCGAGCACGCTCACGGTCACCGTCGGCAAAGACGCCACCACGACCCGGACGCTGACCTTCGGCCCATTCACACTTACCATCAACGCCAGTGGCTGCAATCTCAGGGAGACAATCGCTGACGCCGGCAGCGCCGTTGCGGTGCACACGAAAAGGCTCGTGCGTCATCGCACCTCAAGCAGGCGTCCGGCCCGTACACCTCCCAAGCGCCGATCCCACCCGCGCTCAACCGCCTCGCGCGAAACGTCGAAGCAACCTTCGCGCGCGCGACACCCCACGCCCGAGGCAGGCGACTCGGCGCAACGCGCCCGGATAGGGCAAAGGCAGTCAGTGCGCAGTGCCAATTCGGCCACGTCAGGCAACCGACGTCCAAAGTTACGCCAACGACTCGCGTCCCGGCTGCGCCCGCGACTCCGAATCCCGCTTCTCGGTGCCGGACAGCACAACACGACCCGGTGAGCTTTGAACTCCGCCGCGAGGTGATGGACTTATCTCCGACGAGCATCTCAATGTCTGGGCCGCCCGCAAGGGCACGGTCGGCTCGGCGGGGCGTTGCGCGGCGACTCCTTCTCCCAGGAGGGCTCGTGGAGGGACCATGACGGGGTCGCAGAGCGGCCGCAACCAGACGGGACTTGCCGAGCTCACCTACGACGAGACCGCGGGCCGCTATCTGCTGACGATGCGCGCCACCGGCGAGCACGCCCGGCGCCGACCCATCGTCGTCACCCTGTCTCGCCACGAGGTTGGGCACTCGTCGGGTTCCTCGCCGAGCGGTGGAGAGCGGGAGCAGCCCCTGGGAAGCGAACAGCGGGTGAGCGACGCGGGAGAGCGGAAATCGCTGCGGATGCGTGCACCGTGCGGTCCTGCTACACCGTCGGTGTTGTGTTGGCGTTGACCCATGACAGGTACGGGCCATAACCAGTGGTTACGGGGATCTGAAGGATCTCCGGCACGTCGTACGGGTGATGATCGCAAACGAACTGCTCCAGTCGGTCGTAGACGCTAGCCCGAGTCTTCATGAGAACGAGCAGCTCTCTAGCATCTTCGACAGCGCCTTGCCAACTAAACGTGCTCCGAATGTGCACTAGCTGTACGCAGGCCGCAAGCTTAGCCTCGACCAGTGCTCGCGCGAGCCGTGAGGCGCTGTCTTCGTCTTCCAAGGTCGTCATTGCAATGCAGTAGTCAGAAGTCATGTCCTATCTCCTATTCGATCTGAGAGGTGGCAGTCTCTGTAACGAGCCCCTCGAAGCGAGAGTACCTCGTGCAAGATTGTCTGGCTCGGCCGTCCACCTGAGTCTTGTCGTCAATCGCAGGGGCGCGAGCTCCACTACCTCATCCGGGGCGTAGAGGCACGAACATCGGATCGCGGCCAGCGGGAGCTGACCGGCAGCGTAGTGCGGGTCGTCCCTCCAGCCGTCGCGCTGTGGCCACGCGCGCTGGTCCGTCTGACGACGGCCCGACGAACCTGAGGACGACGATTTGTGCTCCTACGCGCCGGCATGCCGGTGGAGATCGCCGCGAAGGCGATCGGCGTGTCCTCCGGCACCCCAGGCGCTCCCAGGCGCCGTGCACCTCGCCGCCGGCGAGCACGCTCTGTAGCCGGCGGCGGTCGCCGATCTCGATCATCTTCGCGCCTGCATGCTTGGCGTAGCGCTCCAGGGGCGCCCCGGGGCGTGTGCCGACCATGCCGGCCTCGTCGACGACGATCACGTCCTTCCACGAGAGCGCGATCTCGCCGCGGTCGAGCTTGCCAAGCAGCGCATCGAGCGTGTCGCTGTTGAGGCGGGGGACGGGCCCGGCGTGGCCGGGTCTGTTTGCACGCAGCACTGCGCGGAGGCTGCGACGCGGTTGTCGCGAGGCTGCCGGTGTCGACGGACAGCAGTAGCGCGGCCGAGAGTGCCGCGTGGGCGACGTTGCAGAAGTCTTGTAGCCCGGCCTAGAGGCCAGCGAGCCCTTGGTACCCCGCGAGGGTTGGATCCTGGATTCGGCGGTCGGGTGTGAACGACACCGAGCCGCGTGTGGTTCAGCTAGTGCGTGACGATCGTCAGCTGGGTGAAGTCGGCGAGGTCGGGACCGAGGGTGTCCAGGGTCCAGCTGGATCCATCGGCCGTCGTGGCGGCGATACAGAGCCGGCCGAAGGTAACCGCGAGCCCTCGCATCCAGACGTCGGATAGCCAACTGAACGGCAGCGAGACCTCGACCCCGTCTGCGGTGCGGACGATCCTCCGCGCCTCCTCGGGTCCGATCATGGTGAGCTGAATCGTGAGCTGGGGCTCTCCGAGCCACGCACGCAGCGTTCTGAGCACACGTCCGTAGAGAGCGGCCTCAAGCTGAGGCTGGGCGGTCCCGAGCGCGGCGTGCCCGGTTCGCAAGCGCCGGGTCCAGATCGCGGCGGTGGTGGCCTGCAGCCGGTCCGGCAGTCGACCATCGGGCGCGAGCAGTCGCAGGGTCTGCTCTTCGGTCTGCCGGCGCCGCCCGCGGTAGTGGAACCTGAGCCCGTCGATGTTGACGTTGAGGGGATCGGTCGGACCGCGGGAGGCCAGCGTGAGCACGTGTGGATCCTCGGCCCGTCGAGACCATGTGCGCAGCAGCTCAAGGCAGGGGACGGTCCCGCCGGCCAGCGCGGCACGCGTGACCTCCCTGTCAGGATCGCCGTGGTCGACGGCAATTAACTCACCGGCCTCCCAACGCACGGTGTGGGTGTCCCCGCCACAGAGGACCGTGACTTCGACCGCCGGGATACCGGCCCACCAATGACTCATCGGCTGGTCTCCGAGCTCTCTGGGAGTGAGACCGAGACGACCGCTTGGTGGGACTCGACGCACATGAGCAGGTCAAGGCGCTTGGCGCGTGGATCCAGCGCCGGCCAGTAGCGCATCGTCCCCTGCGCGCTGTCGCCGCCGACGCCCCCGCCGGTCGGGATCCCGACGTACTGGTTTTCAAGGTCATCCCGCGCCCACCAGGCGACCGGCAGCTCGTCGAGAGCGGCGACGCCCAGCACGTTGGGGGCGACCTCGAACTCGACCTCGAAACCGGCCAGGTCAGAGGTGATCGAGTTCGCGGCGAACTGAACCCCGTCACACGAAGGCGTCACGGCGCCGAGAACCAGCGCCCACTCCGGACCATCGTCTGATCCGAGACGGTCCACCAGAGATCCCCACGGCTCGACTAAACCGGGGGTGGACGCGCGCGCCATTCGGCGCTGATGGAGCGGACGATGCGGCATCCGGGCTGTGACCGCCCGCAGGTCCTGTAACAGCAGCGACCCCTCCTCAAGTGCACCCTCGGCAACCAGCGCCTGGATCATGGGCTCCAGATCGGTGGTCAGCCCGGACCGTGAGTCGGCCACGGCGAGATGTCGCCAGAGAAACCGCTCCACCGGACTTCGATCCTCGAGCGCCTCGACGCCGACCTCCCAGCGCGCCGTACGACCGTGAAGATCGACCCGGGTGCCGTCGACCTCAAGCCACGCCGCCTCCGGGGCGATCGTTCCGCGCAACTCCAACTGCCCATCCACGTAACCTTCGCCGTCTCGGCCACCGTCGCCAAACCGGACCGCGGGTCGATGACCGTCGGAGTCGATGATGTCGGGGGGCGTGACATTCCATGGGAAACCGCCGGGTCGTCTGGGCAAGCGTGACACTTGGCCTAGGCCCGGAGCGTCCAGGTAGCGGCGGTAACGCAACGTTCCCCCGTCAGCGGCGATGGCAAGGTCACGCACCAGCACCTGACCTCCACCGACCGGGATCTCTTGGCCGATCACTCTGAAGTGTCGCGGGATGAGGCTGTCGGCCTTGCGGCGACGGTGCGGCGGGGCGAGATGAACAAAGCCGGGCTTGCCAGACCGGATGCGGGTCGCAGTCGCGTAGTCATCGATCACCCACCACGCCTCATCGGCGGCAATCGCGCTCGCGACGACCAAGGCGGCAGCGGCACCCCGAAGCGCTGACCAGTGACCGGGCTGCTGCTGACCAGGATCATCAAGCAGCCGCTCGCCCAACCGGCGCAGGTAGACCTCGGCATCAAAAGCCACCATGACTGCCTAGCGTGACAGACCCGAACCACACCGCGCGGCACGGAATCACAGCGGATCAAGGCAATCACGGTCTCAACGGCTACACGACCTCGCCCGTCAAACCCGCATCCGGCGTCCAAGTCGCCACCGGGCTGCTCACCCACGACGCAGACCCGATGAGCGCGCCGGGGACGCACCATCGTCACGACGAGCCATACAGGACCGAAGACCTCCCGTTTCACGAACCTGCGGCAGTCTCGTCTGCAGATTGGATCGCGGGCGACGCTGCTGCTCTGCGCGCCGAGCGGTAACCACCCACGTCGTGGCCGGAACAGGCGTTGGGGACCAACGCTGGCACTGCGGGCCGTGCGAGTTGAAGATCGACGTCGCCAGCTGGACCCGACGGGACCGTCGTGTCGGTAGGCAGCAGACGTCGCGATGAGGGCAGTGCCCCGGCCCGCCGCCCGCGAAGTCGTCGCAAGCCGACGAGCGACGCTGCTTCCAGCTAGCTAGCTGACACCTACCAAGCGCTAGCTAGATGGCTGCCAGCCAAGGGGGGAATCTATCCACCTGAAAAGACGTTGTATCTTTCTAACTAGCCAGATGAGGCTACCGTAGGTACATAATCGACCTGACGGCAAGCTATCGCCAAAGGAGACCAACATGGCTATCTACATCGACGTTCCCGTCCGCGAAGACCGACTGGCCGAGGTGTTCAAGCTCCTGAGCACCGAGACGCTCGATCGAGCGGCGGCGCCAACGCAGCCAACCGACAATGACCGGCCCCACGAGTCGCCCCCCCGTCCCGGCGAGCGGGACGACGACCGCGACGACGAGCGCTGGGACGCCTTCTGGACCGCTCCTGACAACGTCCGAGAGCACGTCAGTGACCGCTCCCCCCTGGTCCACGCGATGCTCCGTTCGATCGCCGAGCATGCCGACGACAACAGCTGGATGACCACTGACGACATCGCGGCTGCCATCAGCGACTCGCCGTCGCGCGTCGCGTCAGCGTTCGGGCCGTTCGGCAGGTACCTCTTGAACCGCGATCTCGGCTGGCCGATCCGCTGGCAGTTCGGCGCCGGCAACAGGGTCGAGTACCAGATGGCGCCCGCCGTGGCGGCCGTGATGCTGGACATCCTCTAGACCCGCCGCTCACGATCGCGCGCGGCGAGGCTTACTTCCGGCCGCTCGCCGCCCTCGAACTGGTTCGCTTTGCTCGCGCTTGGCGGCGACGATCTTCGGGTCGGGCACCTCCCCTGAAGCCGCGGACGGAGGCTGGGGCGGCTCGTCGCGGAACGGGCGCGCCAGACGGTAGGCACCGCTCCGGACCAAATCCGAGCAGCAGCGTTGGCTAGACACGGCTGCTGCTTGGTCGCTAACGCGGCCACGGGTCTGACACGTCCGATTCAGGCGTCAAGCGACAGTGCGCGCCGCGGACCATGCCGCCGCTCAGGAGCTGGCAGGCCGTAGCTGCACCAGCTCTCCGCTACCTATGCAGATCGGTTATTCTGCTCGCGCTGTGCGAGCCCTGGTTTCGGCGAGCAGGAGGCCCGCGTAGGTCCAGACGCCCCAGGTGGCCGGGCATTGCTTCCGTCGGCAGGTCTCGAAAGGTCGGACGAGGGCAACGGCGAGGACCTGACGATCGTCGAGGGCCGAGCACGGGCACGTCGGCCCGAGATCGCATGCACGATTCGGCGGGCGCGGAGCTGAGCATCGCCGCGGCGACAACTCGCATCCCTCGGCTCGAGGACCGCCGTGTCGTCGCTTCGACCGGCCAGGAAGCGCGCGCCGAACCGATGGATCGGCGACGGGCGGCCATCGGTCCCGCGGAACTCCCGCTCTCGCGTAACCGGGTTCGCTTCCCGCACTGTCGCGTCAGGCTTTGGCGCCCCGCCGCGTCGCTATCGCGTGACGATGATCCGCGGCGAATTCGCTGACGCGAGTGGACCTGGGCGGCAGCGCGAGGCGACGTCAACGGCCTTGCGCGCGACGGGAATGCACAAGGTTACGTAGAAGCCAAAGGTCGAGAGCTAGGAACAGAAGGAACGCGAGTCCCCACCAGTAGCCCTTCACACAGGCGAACACGGTCACGAAGACGATCCACACCGCGACAAGCAAGCGCAAGACGATCATCTCTTTGTAGTGCTCACGCGCCCACCGGACTCCGAAGCCGACGCGCTGTTCGTCCGGGGTCATTCCAGCGAGACATCCTAGGCGGCTTCGCCAACCGGCTCGAGGCCCTATGAGTCGGCCGCCTTGACGTACCAATCCGCGCCCACCTCGATCGACAGATCGGCCGCCCGAGCCAGCGCTTTCGTCAAGGCCGGCTCCGGTAGCACGAGACCCCTCTGGCGAGGAGCCGCAGTTCCCGCTCGACCGACGACGAAGCATCGCTTCGATCGTTGACGACCAGAGCCCGGCCAGTACTTCCATCCGGATCACGCGCGTCGGCGCCGCAGGGCCATCGCTACTTGACGAACACGCTCGCCAGCCACCGACGCAGCCGGGGCGACCCCTACCGCGTGAAGGCGATGACGCGCCTTTGCGCCGAATCTGCTCGCGAACGACCGCCGACGCCAAGATCGCTTTGACCGCTGGGGGGTTGCCGTGCCGCCCGGCCATACATGCTGCATATCGGGCCACGAGCCACTGCTACGGCCACCGGCACGATTCCGCTGGCCCGGTGGGACGGGCCAGACGTGACCGGGTTTGTCCGACAGGGGTCGCGAGAGCCAGCGTTGGCCCGGTCGTGTCGGTGGCCGCTCTGCTCGTGCGGTGGTAGCGACGATTCAATGCGGTGCAGCGGTTTCCGCGCATTTGGGGTCTTCAGAGCGACCGTTAGCCAAATGTCGCGCTGACGCGAAAGTGGGTCTGGGCAGCGAGATGCTGCTTGGAATGCCCTGGGATTGACAGAGTCTCCGTCAAACGCAGGACGGCTCCAAGCGCACCGACCTGCACCGAAATACTGACGCGCCGCTCCACGCATGAGTCTATCCTCGTAGGGAGCCCAAGGAGGCTGCAAACGGCGATGACCCCGCACTTCAAGAAGCCGAGGCGGCGGCGAGCGCGCCTCCTGCCCGGGTCACCTTGGCCCGACTAAGGAGCAGCCATGAGCGTCCGTACACACATCGCCAACACCCGTGCCCAGAAGCGGGAAGGCCTCGCCAACATCCGCGCCCAGAAGCGGCAACATCTGGCCGACACCCGTGCCCAGAAGCGGGAGGGCCTCGCCGACGTCGGCGCCCAGAAGCGGCAGCACCTGGCCGCCTGGCATCGCCGCGTCCGGCACGCGCTTCACCTCGGCTGAGCGCGGCCGGCCAGCGCGCAGAGCCGCGTGTTGCGTCGCGGAGCGACGGCGCCGCCGTCAGGCCCCGAGCGGCTTCCACCACCACCGCCTCCGACGATGAGGCTGCGTGCGATACCAGCCGGCACGCCACAGCCTGCTCTTGTCATGCGCCGGGTCGGGCACCGCGGATGGTCCACATGGACCCAAGAAAATCGGGTACCTGCCAAGTCGAAAGCGGGGCCGAGCGGCCACTCTGGCGTCAGACCTCCTGTTCGCCAAACTCACATCGCCCCTGACCCTCGGCGCGACGCGGAACGAGCGCGCCCCGATATCCGCGCGCAGGCCGGGACGAGATCGTCCTAGTGCCGCGCTATGCAGTGCTGATCTCGCGGGGCGAGCGTCGCGCGCGGCCATGAAAGGCAGTCATGTGTGGACAGTCTTGTAAGTGGCGATGATCACGCCTTTGTCGGTGGTTGTGCTGCTGGTGAGCTGTAGGGCTGTGTGGAGACCGTCGGTGAACATCCGCCTTCCCGTGCCGAGCACGATTGGGGCGATCGATAACAGGTATTCGTCAATGAGATCGGCCGCTATAAGTGCGCCGACCAGCACGCCGCTGCCCATGATCACGAGATTCGCGTCAGAGCTTTGCTTCAGGTCCAGGACGGCGGCGGGAACGTCGCCGTGCAAGAGCGTCGAGTTCGGCCACTCAAGCGTCATCTGGGGGTTGCTCGAGGCGACGTACTTGGGGATGTTGTTCAGCGGGTCCTTGAACGGGCCGCCTTGTTTGTTCCAATGGGCAAGCAGCTGCTCGTAGGTCCAGCGCCCGAACAGCCACTCGTGTTTCCCGCCCGTCATCTCGGCCAGCCGCTGGCCCCATGTGGCGACCATCGTCTCATCGCCGTATGGCGATGCCCAGCCGCCGTGCTCAAAGCCGCCTCGCGTGTCCTCGTCCGGGCGGCCCGGGGCTTGCATGACGCCGTCAAGCGAGAGCCCGTTCATCACGATGACTTTTCCCATCTCACAGGTCCTTTCGGTTCTACGGCCGTCCGCCGGCGGTGCCGGCACCTACGGGTTGCCAGACCCCCTGGAGCATGCCCGCGGGCCCTGCCCATTCTTGCGCGAGTGAACCGAGGACGGCTTGGCTGGAGGCCATCCCTCCTCACTCTCTCGCGCTCGTCACCACAACAAAGGTTGCCCGCCGTTGCAAGAGCAGGTCTTTCGGAACCCAAGCCGATCGTCTCGCTCCGCCAGAAGCGGGTTCCGCCACTTCCTCGGACGCTACCGGTCAAACAGCAGAGCGGCCAGGAGCGCGTCGCTGCCGCAACAGGCGTCCAGGAGTAGCGCTCGCGACTACGGGATCAGCGGCAGCGCTCGGATCCGGATGCGGCCTGGCTCGATTACGACGATGCTGCCGTCGTCGAGCGCTTGCTCGAGCTGCGGCAGGTTGGCCGTGAGCAGTGCTGCCTGGTCGGCGGGTCGGCGTTGGCTGCCGTGTCGGAACAGGATCACTGACGGCGATGCTTCCTGCCGGATCGCGAGAAGCGTCCCGAAGTCAGTTTCCGCGGAGACCGCGATGCGCCGCTCGCGGGCGGCGCAATCGAAGATGTCGTCGTCGGAGGCGGCTTGCATCCCCAGCTCGCGGACATGAACGGCGTTGTGGCCGGCGCGGTTGAGCTGCTCGCTAACCGCGGGCGAGAGCGCGTTATCAATCAGGAACTTCACCCGGCGAGCGGTAGCTCGCGCTCGCGGACCGCTTCGGCAGCGTAGCGCAGCGCTTCCTGCACGTCGGCGGCTTCAAGATCCGGGTAGGCGTCGAGCAGCTCGTCGGTGCTCATGCCGTCGGCGATCATCCCGACGACGGTCGCGACCGGAATCCGCAGGCCGCGGATGCACGGGACGCCGCTCATCTGATCGGCACGGACGGTGATGCGCGTGAAAGTCATCACCAGCAGCGTACTCGTGGTGGGAAGCTCGCCGATCATGCAAGCGCCCGGCAGATCGGCGCCGCCCCGGCCGGGCCAATCTCTTGGAGGACATCATGTCCGAGCCACGATTGGTGGACATCACCGGCCGCCGGCGATCCCCGGCAGCAACCCCTGGTCACGCCGCTGGATGTACGCCGGCGAACAAAGGTCTGCGCTATCCGGCGGACCCGCCGACCGTCGAGGAGATCATCCTCGTGATGCGCCAAGCCGGGATGGGCCGGTACGCAGATCGGACCCGTGGACTGATCGCGATTCTGTGGCGTGCAGGCCTGCGGATCAGCGAAGCGCTCGACCTGACAGAGTCAGACTTGGAACCGAAGACCGGAGCTGTGCTGATCCGCTCAGGGAAGGGCGGAAAGCGCAGAGTGGTCGGCATGGACGACTGGGGCTGGGAGTACGTCGCGCGCTGGACCGAGCACAGGATGCAGTTGCCAATCGGACCGTTGTTTTGCATCCTCGCTGGCCCGACCCGCGGACGCGGCTGGTCAGCGACCGCCGCACGCGGTGAGCTGCGCCGCCTCGCCGCCCAAGCCGGAGTGCGACGCCGATTCGCCCCGCACCAGCTCAGACATCTTCACGCTATAGAGATGGCGCACGAAGGGATCCCGCTGCCGATCATTCAGCGACAGCTCGGGCACACCTCGGGATCACGAGCATTTACCTGCAGGGGATCGACACGCGCGAGATCGTCGACACCGTGCATCATCGGCGCGCGCCGGTGATCCCCGCCAGCGCCGGCCTGCGGCCGTAATCGACTCCGGGGCGGGCCGGCGAGCGGCGCATCAACGGCCCGCCTCGATCCTCATACCCCACACCGCACAAAGCAGTCACCAGGCTTGGAGCCTGTCAGACGATCCGCGTTGTCCGGTTCCGGCAGCGCGGGGCCGACCGGCTGACATCGCCGTCGCGACCGCTTCGATCAGCGAGCGGCACCCGCAGCGGCGGCGGGCTCGATATCGAGATCGTGGCCCAGTCGTCGCGCGAGAACTTGAGTGGGCGAGTCCTCTTGATCATTGCAACACTACGTTGCTGTGGACGCCGAGGAGCTGTCCAGACTGCTTTGCGACGCGGAGCGGAGATACTCGACGCTCAGCTGCGAGTTCACCGTTCTCTTTCATCTAGACGTAGCTGCGAAGGCCGAGCGGCAACAAGTCGAGTCCGGGAAGGTGAAGCTCGTCGCGCTCAGCCCTGAGGAGGCCTTTCGAGACTGGGACGAGCTCGCCGGCAAGGTCGCTGAGTATCGTGCCCTGGTCTGGGTCAAGCGGCCCGACTGCTACCGCGAGCAGGACTTTGACGAGGACGAGCCGACGCTGCTTGTGCGCGATGGAATCAGATGGTGGCGTGACCGTGCGAATCAAGTGTCGGCTGGGAATGCAGCGGACGGTGAGCAGTCGGTAGCGGCCATGGGCCGATACGAGATGTGCGTGATACCAGAGCCGTTGACCTCCAGACTCGACTTCGAGGTCCTCGGGGCCGGTTTGCGAGCCGGCCGTGAGGTAATCTGCGCCAGAGCACGCCGTCTGCCGCCGCGGCCCTCGGCGAACCTCAAGAGCGGCATCGTCGCGGTCAACCGAAGCGGTTGGTTCGGGTATCTCCCGGTGTTTGCGAACGGCGAGGACGAGTTCACGGTGGAGGTCGACGTCGCAACTGGTGTGATTCTGCGTATCGCCTCGGTTTTCGAGAACCAAGACTGGATGGTGGTCGAAGCTGTAAAGGCCGTGTTCGACGAGCCCTTGCCTGAGAACACGTTCACGATCCTGCAGGACGGGCCAGCTGTAAGGGCTGTCAAGAGGCGGCGCAGATTGTTTCGTAATCGGCGGTAGCGCTCATGTGGATTGCACTTGTCCGAGCACACCCGAGTCGCGACGAGTGCATGGCCACCACGATCTCGATAGCGAGCTCGCCGCCGGTCCGGGTGACGCTCGCTGATCGAAGCGCTCACGGCGTCGGCGTGGCCCAAACAGGCGTAGATGGGTTACGCCAGGGGCTCTATCTATGCGGCCGTGCGGTGGTGCTCGAGGGCATCGATTGCTTCCTGCCCACCGTGGAGGAGTTCGGGTGCCGGATCGAGCCCGTTTGGCCAGACGACCGTGCGAGCGTCGTGATCGACTCGAACTTGGCGGAAGTAGTCGAGTTCCCTGAGCGGTTCGCCGAGCGTGCCGTGCAGCAGGAAGGAGCAATCGACGACGCGCACGACCCCGTCGTTGAATTCGATCTCAAGCTTGTAGCCGTCAAGCGCTTTGGCTGCGGTCACGCTCAGCATGCATCGATCTTACGGGAGCGGGTCGATCTCGACCAGTGGTTCCAACGCTTGGGCGAGCTCCCAATTGATCGCGAGCTCGCTGCGATGGAGCTGTGCCCATTCGCGCACGAGGCGAACCGCCCGCGCCGGCAGCGAACCATTCAGCACTTCCAGTGAGGCCAGGTCGATCTGAGCGACATGCTCCCCGTACTGGGCGTGGAAGTGCGGCGGCGGATGGTCGGGCCGATACATGTAGATCACGATTCCGTAGAACGACGACAGACGCGGCATTACGCGCATTGTCGAGCGCGACCCGGCGTCCGAACTGCGTCGCTCGCCAGTCGCACCCGCTGCCCGGGAGCATGGGAAGCTCACCGATCATGCAAGCGCCCCGGCTCCTGGGCGCCGCCATCGGCCGGGCCGACACGATTTGGAGGACATCATGTCCGAGCCACGATTGGTCGACGTAACCGGTCGCCTGCGATCCCCCGCAGCGACCCCAGGCCATTCCGCCGGATGCACGCCGGCGAACAAGGGACGACGCTACCCCGCAGATCCGCCCACTGTTGAGGAGATCATCATCGTGATGCGCCAAGCCGGCGCCGGCCGCTACGCAGATCGCACACGGGCGCTGATCGCGATCCTCTGGCGCGCCGGGCTGCGGATCAGCGAAGCGCTCGCCCTGACCGAGTCAGACCTCGACCCGAAGACCGGCGCCGTGCTCGTGCGCTCAGGCAAGGGCGGGAAGCGCAGGATGGTCGGGATGGACGACTGGGGCTGGGAGCATGTCGCTCACTGGACCGAGCATCGGGTCAAGCTGCCGATCGGCCCGCTGTTCTGCATCCTCGCGGGACCAACTCAGGGCCGTGGCTGGTCGGCGACCGCCGCACGCGGAGAATTGCGCCGACTGGCCGCAGATGCCGGGGTGCGACGCCGCTTTGCGCCCCACCAGCTCAGGCACATGCACGCGATCGAGACGGCCCACGAGGGGATCCCGCTGCCGATCATTCAGCGGCAACTCGGGCATGCACACCTCGGGATCACCAGCATCTACCTACAAGGGATCGACACCCGCGAGATCGTAGACACCGTCCATCACCGCCGGCCACCGGTGATTCCAGCCAGCGCCGGCCTGCGCCCGTAACCGCGTTCGAACGGCGGGCTCGCGAGCGGCGCATCACGGCCCGCCCCCACGCGCGGGTCCTCACCACGACGTGAAGGGGTCACCAGCAGCCGCGGTGACCCGACGACTCACAATGTCCGTTTGGGGCAGCGCCAGCCGGCTCTGCTACGCCCATGACGGTGGCCCCTCTGCTTGTGCAGGAGGTAGCGGACCATCAGCGACAGATGCGCGGTTTCCGCGCAGACGAGGCTGGCACCACAGGCGCTGAAATGCACGCCTGGACACGGGAGCAGGGCCGGGACGCCTGCCGTCGCCAGCAGACGACGGCTCAACGTGGGAGGATCTGAAGGCGTGACAGCGACCGTGCTCGAGCGGGCGTCCGCTGGCGACGAGCTTGCGTTCCGCGAGCTCACGGAGCCCTTCCGGCGCGAGCTGGAGTTCCACTGTTACCGGATGCTCGGCTCGCTGCAGGATGCCGAGGAGGTGCTGCAGGAGACGATGCTGGCCGCCTGGCGCGCGCTGGGCAGTTTCGAGCGGCGCTCGAGCTTGCGGACCTGGCTTTACCGGATTGCGACGAACCGATGTCTGAACGTACTGCGCGACGGCGGTCGTCGCCCGCGCTCGATACCGCCGCTGACATTTGAGATTCCGGCGCCGACGAGGATGTCCGATCCTTGCTGGTTGGAGCCGTATCCGGATGACCGGCTCGGGTGGCTGGCGGACAGCCAGCCAGGGCCGGCGGCGCGGTATGAGAGCCGTGAGGCGATCGAGCTGGCGTTCATCAGCGCATTGCAGCGACTGCCTGGACGCCAGCGCGCCGTGCTTGTGCTCCGGGACGTGCTGGGCTTCCACGCTGCGGAGACCGCGGCGATGCTCGAGACCTCGCTCGAAGCCGTCAAGAGTGCGCTCAAACGCGCCCGGGCGACGATCGAGCAGGAGCTCGGTGATCCGACCCAGAGGATCGCTGCGCCGCCCCCCGCCTCCGTGGAGGAGCAGGAGCTGGTGGAGAAGTTCGCCAGCGCGTTCCTCGCCGATGACATCGACGAGATGGTCGCTCTCGTCACTGAGAACGCGTGGTTCCGGATGCCGCCTGCGCAGCATGAGTACCACGGCCCGGAGCTGATCGGCGCGTTCCTCGCGGCGGTTTCTGAGGGGCATTCGGGCCAGTCGAGCCGTCTGATCGCCACGCGCGCGAACGGGGAGCCCGCGTTCGCGACCTATTACATCGACCCGCGCTCGGGGTTGGTCCACCAGTCCGGGCTGTTGGTGCTGTCGCTGGCGGGCGGGAGGGTCTCTGAGCTGACTTGGTTCCTCGGCCCCAGCTACCTGGAGCGGTTCGATCTACCCAGCGCCCCTTTTGTGGACGCTCCGGTGTCAGAAGCTTCGTAATCGCTAAATGCCGGCACAGCCGGCAGACACCAGGAGGCGCAAATGCCGGTCTTGATGATGGTCGAAATCCCCGGCGCTGACACAGCATTCGCGGAAGGGATGCGCCACGCCGGAGTCCTCGACGAGCTGCAGACGGCCCAAGGATTTCGCGGCCACTGGAGCGGCGCCGCCAGCTCGGGCTACAGGGCGATCGAGCTGTGGGACTCGCGCGATGACTGCCAGGCGTTCGCCGAGGGCCACTTCGCGCCAAAGCTGCCGCCGGGGGCCGAGCTCCCGCCGATGGAGTTCTTTGAATTGAACTTCGAGGTCAAGCCCGCACCGTAGGCATATTTTCTGGCCAGTCAATCACCGCCGACTCCCTCCAGCCCAAATCCGAGTCGGAGTGTTGCCTCACGCGGCTGCCGCTTCACCGCGAAGCGGCAGCCGGCTCGCCCTTTGGAAACGGGTGGCCCGTCTCACCGCGCCAAGCAGCCGACGCAGGCGCCGATTACCGCGCTCACGGTGTTGCGGGTCTATCGCCCGGTGGCGGCAGCTTCCCCGCCGCTCGCCATGAGCAGGTTCGGCGACGTTGCGGCGCGCGACTGCTCAGCCAGCAGGGCAGCCACCGACCAGTCGCTGCCCGTCCAGGCGTCGACCGGCCGAGACGCCGCCGCGGCCGACGCTGCTGCACCCCGCGGCCGGCGGTCGCCAGGTGCGGCATGGCCCTTCTTGACCGGAGCAGTCGCCCGGTCGAGCGCTCCGGCGTGATCGAGGCTGTCCGCAAGGAGCAGCAGCGTCTGGCCGGTGGCGGGGTCGGCATCGCTGCCGGAACACTCGAGAACGAGCATGCCGAGCTCCGTCAACTGGCGGACCGTCGGCGCCAGGATGGCGGCCAAGTCGCCAGGCGGGTACGGCTTGGAAATCGCCCAACCCCATGGGCTTCCAGCTAGCACTCGGGCTGCTGTGGCTATCGTGGGGCGAGAGAGTTGTTCGCGTCGTCGGGCGAGACGACTGCTTCGCTGCGGGTGGCCGACGGGTCGATCTGTAGCGTTGCGATCGCTGCTGTGATCGCGCTGGCCGGTGAGGGCCGATCGGCTAACGCCAGCTTCCCCGTGCGACCCGCGCAGAGGCAGGCCGGTGGCTCAGGGGTGACGAGGATGCGTGGTGGTGAGAGATGTCGGACCGAGTCGTTATCGCTCAGGTGGTCCTGAGCGCGTCGGTTGGTGAGAGGCGGGAGGCACGGATCGCTGGCGCGATTCCGGCGATGGCTCCGATGAGGATCGCGGAGGCGATTCCGCCGGCCCATGCTTCGGTGGGGATTACAACGGCCCAGTGCTTGGTGTGTGCATAGATGATCGTCGCGAGTGCGCCGATTGCGACGCCGGCGGTGCCGCCGAGCAGGGCGAGCAGGATCGCTTCGGCGAGGAATTGGATGCGGATCTGGCTGCGGGTCGCGCCGAGTGCGCGTCTGAGGCCGATCTCGGAGCGGCGCTCGAGGACGCTGATGATCATGATGTTCGCGACGCCGACCGCGCCGACGAGCAGCGCGACGGCACCGAGGCCGAGGAACAGGCCGTTGAACGCGCCTTGGGCGTCGGCGCGGGCGGTGAGGGCTGCTGAGGGTTGGCTGACATCGACGTAGCTGGGGTTTTCGGGGTTGGCGGTGTCGGCGAGGATGTCGTCGACCGCGTTGACCTTGTTGTCCTGGGTGCGGAGGTAGATCTCGGTTGGTGGGCCGGCGGTGAGGTTGCCATCGGTGATGGTGCTGTAGTTGAGGTAGTACTCGGCGGCGGTGTAGCCGATCAGGACGCTTGAGTCGATCTCGGGTGCGAGCACGGCTGGGTTGAGGATTCCGATCACGTAGAACCACATGCCGCCGAGCCAGATCCGCTCGTGCGGGTATAGGCGGTCGATCCCGAGCCGTGCAGCGGCTGCGGCGCCGAGCACGACAGCCGGTTCGGTCGCGGTCGCGGCGTTGAGGTAGGAGCCCTGGGCGACCGTGGTGCCGATGGCTGGGAGGAGGTTGAGGCTGGCAGCTTGGACGGCGAGGGCGTTGGTGTCGATCGAGGGGATCAGCGGGGTGCGGTAGACGTTGGCGTTGGAGACGTTGGCGGTGTCGGCGACCTTGGTGACGGGGTAGATCCGTCCGATCATCGCGGGGGCGGTGCGCGGCAGTTGCGAGCTTTGGCCGCTGAATGTCTGGCCGTTGGTGACGGTCAGGAGGTTGGTGCCAAGCTGGTCGATCTCGGCGAGTAGTCCGGCTTGGGAGGATGAGGACAGCCCGAGCACGGCGACGATCGCGGCGACCCCGATCGCGATCCCAAGCGCGGACAGGACGGACCTGAGCGTTCGGGTTCTGAGGCCGACGCTCGCGATCCGGGCCATGTCAGCTGACCGCAGGCGCGCGGGAATCAGTTGCGCGATGGCGCTCACTGCCGAGCCTCCTGGTCGTTGGCGGGCGGTGGATCGCCGCTGGTGTCTGAGACGATCAGCCCGTCACGGACGAGGACCTGGCGGTGTAGCTGGTTTGCGAGGTCGCGGTCGTGGGTGATGACGATGATCGTCGCGCCGCCGGCATTGAGCTCCTGCAGCAGCTCGAGGATCTGTTCGCCGGAGACGCTGTCGAGGTTGCCAGTCGGCTCGTCGGCCAGCAGGATCGCTGGCGCCCTGACGAGGGCGCGGGCGATCGCGATCCGCTGGCGCTGACCGCCGGACATCCTGGTGGGCATCGCGTGCTGGCGGTCGGCGAGCCCAACCGCGCCCAGCGCTCGGGCGGCGCGGTGGCGGCGCTCACGGGCAGGCGCGCCAGCGTACAGTAGCCCGTCGGCGACGTTCTCGAGGACGGTCTGGTGCTCGGCGAGGAAGAACTGCTGGAACACGAACCCGATACTCCGCGCGCGCAGAGCGGCGAGCTGGCGGTCAGCGAGTCCGGCGATGTCGATCCCGTCGATCCGGACGGTGCCGCCGGTGGGCCGATCGAGGGTGCCGATGATGTGCAGCAGCGTCGTCTTGCCCGATCCGGACGGCCCGACGATCGCGACCAACTCGCCTTGGCCTACGGTCAGATTCACCCCGCGCAGGGCCAGGACCGGCGGCTGCGATCCGTAGGTCTTGGTGACCTCGTGTAGCTCTAGGACGGCGATGCGATCGCCGTTCGCTTCATCTCTGCCGTCCGCGCTGCTCGTCGCGACATCGATGGTGGTGGGATCGGTGTTCTGCGGGCTCATATGTTGGGCACCACGATTCGCTGCCCGGCGGTGAGGTTGCCGGTCACTTGCACGGTTCCGGCAGCGTCGTCGAACGCGCCGAGCGTAACTGCCACGAGGTGGTGGCGGCCGTGCGCGTCCACGGTCTCGACCGCGTACCGGCTGGCAGAGCGCGCCAGCAGCGCGTCGATCGGGACGATCAGTGCGTGCTTGACCGCGGCGGTCGTGATCTGCACCGTGACCGGTGCCCGATCCAGGGTGCCGGCAGCACGCGAGCGCTTGAGTTTGATGTAGATCGGCAGCGTCGGACTCGCGCCGCCGCTGGCGACGGTGCCGATGGCGCTCACCGCCCCCGGTGTCGTGTCGTTGTCGGGCAGCGTGATCTGCACCGCGTCGCCGATCTTGACCTCGCCCTGCTGGGAGGCGTCGAGATCGACCACGACCCGGTGGCGGTTAGAGGTCGCCTCCATCACGCCCTGGCCGGCGCCCGCACTGGTTCCGAGGGTCGCGTTGACGGTTGTGATCCGGATCTGGCCGGGGAGGAACACGACCTGTCCTTCACTCAGCGCCCCGGTCTCGCTTTCGCCGAGGCGGTTCTGGAGCTTCTCGAGCGCATAGCTGGTCTCGTAGCCGAAGTAGCTCCAGTCCCAGTCAACCTCTGATCGCGGGGTGTATCCCAGCGCAACGAGGTTGTGATTGAGCTCTCGCACGTCCGGGCCGGTGTCGCCCTCATACAGCGAGCGGTACACGGGCGTGTCCCCGTACAGCAGGATCACCGGCTCGTTCGACACCCGGTAGATCACCTCGCCGCGGGACAACATATCGCCCGCAGCGGGCAGCTGGGAGAAGGTGCCCGACGCCTGGTTGACGACGCTGTAGGACGAGCCTTGCGGCCCCGTGTACTCAAGGGTGCCGTCGGCGCTGATCTGGGAGGACAGAGAGCCCAGCGTCACAGTCGCCAGCGACGTGGGGTCGCCGTTGTCACTCACACCGTTCGATCGGGCGCTGTGCCCCTGAAACGCGCCAGCGGCCAGCTCGACGAGCGCGGCGACGAGCACCACGGCGACCACACCGGCCAGCGTCCTGCCTCGTCGGTGACGCAGCCGCACGGGTCGCTTGCGCTCCTCGGCTTCCGTTGTCGCGCTCATGGCGCACCTGGGGCAACGGAAACCGCCCCGGACGGCTGCAAGGACTGACATGCTACGCTCGCCCTCTGGAACGTCGGCGACTGGGGATCGAACTTGGCGCTGTCAATCTGGCCGCTGCCGTTCGGGTCAGGGAAACCCGGGAGGCCGTGCGAGCGCATGCATCGAGCCCATCGCACCTCGGTGGCGAGCTTCGTGGCGGACACCGTCGGAGCCTGCGTCTGACCGGGCTGTAGTGCACGGCACGCGTGAGTCGCCGCGGTGAACGCCGGGTTATCGCCGACGTTGACGCTGATATCAAAGTTCCCCGAGACGCCGGGGTCGGGGAAGTTGTGGACGCCGTGGCCGCGCATGCACTGTGTGTAGGCCAGGCCCGGGCCCTGCGTCCCGTCCGTGGCAGCTGAGGGCGGACGCGGATCATTCGAGCTTCCGCAGCCAGCGGCCGCGACCGCGAGCACAACCACAGCGGCGATCGCTGCCATTGGCGTGAGCACAGTCGCCGATCGCCAGTGCGCCCCGCTGAGAACACGACTGTCCGGTCCGTGATGTGAGCAGTTGAAGTCCTTGGTCATGGATTAGCTCCTAGCCGATTTGTGGTGACTTCGATCGGTTCTACGTCGCCGCTTCTGATACGGACCTAACGACCCCTGTTGCATCGTTGTCAGGTCGGCGGGCGCTGCCTACTGACTGGCGGCGATAGCGGTCCGATCGCAAGGTCCGGACCGGTTGATGTCTAATGGGGCATCAGTCGTTGGCAGGCCTTGGTGGCCGATGTGAAATGCGGGTTGGTCCCCACTTGGCGGGTGATGACGTAGCCGTAGCCATGCGGCGGGATCGGGGTGGCTTCCGGGAAGTCCTTGACGCCGTGGCGGCGCATGCAGTTTGTGTAGGCGACGTACTGAGCGTGCGTCGGGCGCGAGGAGGCTGACGCCGGCTGCACGGTGGCAAGCACCATGAGCGCGAGCACCCCGATGGTCGCTGCCGTCCGCTTGAGCAAAAGCGACCACCGTGCACCGGCCCGGCATCGAACGTGGTCGTGGTTGTCGCGATGCTCGTAGGCGCTGCGCATCGTTTCGCTCCTCCCGTCGGGGATCTTCTCCTTCGGTTTTAGGCCAGCGGTCCTGACAAGGCCCTAACAGCGGCTGTTATGTCGCTGTAAGGTGAGCTCAGGCATCCTCAGTTCCTCATGAAGGAAAGACCGACGATTGCGCCCGAACCGCGCCTGGCATAGCCTCGCGGCTCGTCTGCCACGGCGGACCGTTAGGGTGCGTCTGGCCGCGCTGTTGTTCGCGGTCTTTCTCGTCTCCGGGGCCGTGCTGCTCGCCGTCACGTTCGCGATCTGGCAGGGCAGGACCGGAAACAGCCTCCTGCACGCGGTTCCGGTATCAGATGGGAGCAGCGCGAGCGGGGTCACCCAGGTCGGCTTCGATGCACGTCAGCTGCTGATCGCCTCGGGGATCGCCCTAGCGATCCTGGCCGCTGCCACGTTCGCGCTCGCCTGGCTGCTCGCGGGCCGGCTCTTGAGGCCGTTACGGACGATCACGGCCACGACCCGGGAGATCTCGGCCGCCAACCTGCACGAGCGCCTCGATCTGACCGGCCCTGACGACGAGCTCAAAGACCTCGCAGACACATTCAACGAGTTGCTGGACCGGCTGGACCGCTCGTTCGCGTTCGAGCGCCAGTTCGTCGCGAATGCGTCCCATGAGCTGCGCACGCCGCTGGCCGGCATCAGGACTTCCCTGGATGTCGCGATGGCCAAGCCCGAACCAGTACCCCAGCACATCCGCACGCTCGCCGACCGACTGCGCCGCGAACTGGACCACGTCGAGCGGTTGCTGGAGAGCTTCCTGGCCCTCGCCCACACCCAGCAAGGCCCGCCCGGCGAGGAGTCGACGGTCTCGTTGAGCGAACTCGCCCACGCTGCGATCCAGCGCCGAACCGACGCGATCTCGGCAAAGCGACTCGAGGTTGAGCTGCAGCCGGGTGCCGACGCCTTGGTCGCCGGCAGCGAGACGCTACTCGCACGTATGGTCGGCAACGTGATCGACAACGCAATCGGCCACAACCACCCGGGCGGCTGGATCCAGGTGAGAACCACGATCCAGGACACCAGCGCGCACCTTGTCGTCGAGAACGGCGGCCCGGTTCTCGACGCCGACGAGGTCAAGCAACTCACCCAGCCGTTCCGTCGTATCGGCGCGGAGCGAACCGGATCGGACAACGGCTCCGGTCTGGGCCTCGCGATCGTATCCACGATCGTGGACGCTCACGCAGGCGCGCTCGACCTCGAAGCCCTCACCGACGGCGGGCTGCACGTCGCGATCAGCATTCCCCTCGCCCTCAGAACAACAGCAGGAGCGACGGCATGAGGGTCCTTGTCGTCGAGGACTCGCGCACGCTCGCGGACGCGGTCGCCGAAGGGCTGCGGGATGAACAGATGGCCGTCGACGTCGCCTACGACGGCCTCCAGGCCGCGACGAAGCTCGACCTCGGCACCTACGACGTCGTCCTCCTCGACCGCGATCTCCCCACACTCCACGGGGACACGATCTGCCGCATGATCACCGAGACAGAGAACCCCGCGATGATCCTCATGCTCACCGCATCCGGCGACCCCAACCAACGCACCAGCGGTCTCGCGCTCGGCGCCGACGACTACCTCGCGAAACCCTTCCATTTCCCCGAGCTCGTGCTCCGCATCCGCGCGCTCGCCCGCCGCCGCCCGACGGCACAGCCGAGGATTCTCAGGACGGCCGGCGTCGAGCTCGACCCCCTCCGCCATCTCGCCAAACGCGACGGAATGTCCCTCGACCTGTCAGCCAAAGAATTCGCCGTGCTCGAAGCGCTGCTTCGAGCCGACGGCGGCGTACTCAGCGCCGAGGACCTCTACTCACAAGTTTGGGACGACACCGTGGACCCCTTCACCAACACCGTCCACGTCACGATCAGCCGCCTACGACGCAAACTCGGAGAACCACCACCAATCGAGACCATCACCAACGTCGGATACCGCATCCGACAACCCGCGCCCACCACGTAGAACCCGCGATTCGAGCTAAGCAAGCTCGAGGGTCGTCGACCCTACTCGCCCACCCGGACACGAGCACGGCCACACAGCGTTAGCCGGGTGGCTCCACGCTGGCTAACGCGATTACGGAAGCGATCGCAGCGCTACCGAAGGCCACGAGCCACCCCCCAAACCCTGCAGCGCGCGCCGCTGCTATTCACGCGAAGCGACCACGCCACCGGCGTGGCTCCTTAAGGCGTGAAGCGAGAGCGCGCGCGACGTAGCAGGTCTTCCCTCTGCTGCCCTGGTGCACCGAAGCCGTGCACGACGGAGGTTGCCTATGCAATACGAGAGTCTTCACCCCTTCCCGCTAGCCCTGCAATCGGCGATGAGGAGGGCTGTGCCCCGCGGCTTCGCGCCGCGCCGTTCTTCGCTCGCGCGGCCTGCACGCGGGCGAAATCGCTAGCCGCGATCCCGTTCGCCGGCAAGCACGAGGCGGAAACCGTCGTCTTCGCTCGGCCGGCAAGATCGTCGCCTCGCCGCTGAACGGGGCCACGGCGATTCTCGCCCGGAATTAGCTGATCCGCCACTCCCGAGCAAGCGTTCGCAGACGTGCCGGCCCGCCGAGGGCGGGCTTGCGCTATGCCACGAATGCACTCGCCCGGCGCCGGCCGGCCGGGACGAGCGAAATGGCGACATAAGCCCTCCCCCCGGCGGCCCGGTCAGGGTCGGCGTTCGCGCCCGGTTTCGCCTCCGGAGCGCGCCCAGCCGTCGGCGCCTCGGACGAATCTGTGTTCTGGCAGATCTGTGAGTCGTCGCCGATGAGGGCGCTCAGCTCGACGTGCGCTCCCGACGTAGCGGCGTTGATGTGGCGTCCGAGAAGCTTTAGCGACTGGACGAGCTTGTCGCAAACCCGCGAATTGCAGGGCATTCATTCAGCGGGAGCGACGGGACTCGAACCCGCGACCTCCGGCGTGACAGGCCGGAACCGCCCGGTCATCAGATGCCAGCAGATGGCGTCGAATGTCGCTCGATGCAGGGAATTCTCGTGCTGCAGCGGTGCCGCCGAGAACCTTGGAATACCTGCGTTGGCGATCCTGCGGGACGCACCGGGGACGCAGGCGACGACCGAGCGGCTAGCCGGCGCTCCAGCCTCGACGCAGGATCACGCCCCCCTGTGTGGATGAGTCGGCTGCGGAAGCGTCCGGCGCTCTCGCGGCGCCGCACATCTGGCGGGCAATATGGCTTACCTCGCCAGTCGCGCACCTTTCCCTACCGATGAGGTGCCGCCTGAGGAGCGCATGATCGCCGCAGCCGGGACGTCGACGAGCTTGTCGGGTCGAGGGCTGGCGTCACGATTGACGACCGCCACTCGCAAGGCGGTGGCGCCTCGACAAGGGAGGCGGCGTGTCCGAGGCCCCTGCCAGCTTGTGGCGATGTTCACGGTGAGCTTCCCACGCCGTCAGCAGGCCCGGCGCGCGCGCCGCGCCGCCGCGAGCGGCGCGGCAGCGATCGTGGCCGGCGCGCTGGCGGCAACGGCCGCTGTCGCCGGCGCTACCGCGCTGGCTGGATTGCTGGCGCTGGTGATGGCAGCGCTGGTAGTGGACGCTCGCCGCTGGGTGCGCCTGGCCGCTCGCAGCCGTGTCGGCGCTCAGTCCGAGGCTCAGGTTCGACGAGCGCTCAGCGTGTTGAAGGCGGAGGGCTGGCGGGTGCGTCACTCGCTGCTCTGGGGTGGGCGCGGGGATATCGACAGCGTCGCGATCGCCCCGACCGGGGTCGCGTTCACGATCGAGACCAAGTGCCGCAAGTTCGACGAACGCCACCTGGTCCACGCCCGCCAGACCGCCGCGCGGCTTTACCGCCATCGGCGGCGCTGGTGCCGTCGAGGGGCGCTCCCGGTGCTGTGCGTGGTGCGCGCCCGCGGGGTCGAGCACGTCGAGGACGAGGTGCTCGTGGTGTCGCTGGACCGCCTGGCGCCGGCGCTGAGAGCCGGCGCCGGCACCTCACCCCGCCCCCGGTTCCTGGCCCCGCAGACGTCTTCGTGTTGAGCGGGAGTTGCTCAGGGGATCAGTCGCTCGGTCGGGAGCGGGCGGCGGTATCGGCGAACACGCAGGTGAACAGGAGGTGTGCGAGGCAGTCGGTGATCGCCTCGGGCACCGTGGGTGCGTCGCGGTCCAGGGAGCCGATCGCGAGCGCCGCGAACCGGCCGGACTGCTGGGCGTGCTCGATCAACGACGGCGGATCAGCCCGTGGCGAGGCGTGCTCGAGCCAGTCGGCGGCCTGCTCGTAGGCGAGCGGCAACCACTCGTCGGGCTCGTAGCCGCGGGATTCGCCGTCGGATTGGAGGGCGAGGTGGCAGCGGTGAAGGCTGCCGGTGGCGGTGGTGTCGATCGTCGCGACCAGCTCGCCGGCGACGCCCGCGCCACGCTTGGTGCCGGCCGGTACGAGGTGCAGGACGTTGGTGGCTACGGCGAGGCTGATCAGCCTTGGGATCGCGGTCGCCAGCAGCGTGATCGGCCGCTCGGGGGGCTCCTCGCTGGCAGGTAGGTCGCCCGCCCCGCGCTTGTAGGCGGCGTGGTGGCGCTCGGCGAGCTCGCCGTCCGGCCATGGGCGGGCGAGCTGGCGGTAGACGGCGTCGAGGCTCAGCACGGCCTGCGGGAGTCTCGCGGACGGCACTGGTGACGGATCGGGAGGCCGTTGCCGGCGGCGCGATCACCGCCGTCCGGGCGGCGGGCTCGGGCGCATTGGCCGTCGAGGCGGTGGGGGCCAACGCGGCGCGGGCCCGGTACCTGGTCTGTGAGCGATGAAGAAACGCGCGTCGAGATGAACATGAGCGTGAACCGGGCGGTCGCGATCGCCGCAGCCACCGATCAGACCGAGCTGCGGTCGCTCTACGAGCGGGCAGTCTCGCACGGCGCCGCCGACACCCTGTGCACGCCCGAGGAGGAGCGCGCGTACGGGACGCTGCGGCTGCTGACACTGGCGACGCTGCGGCTACCGGACCTCTACCTGCACGCGCACCTCTTGGAGGCGCTCGACGAGGAGCCCACGGTCGAGCCGGTCCCTCCGCTCGTCACCTCGCGGCTTTCCGAGATCGCTGCCGGCGCGCTGCGGCTCGCGCACCGCGCGCTCGAGACCCACGCGCACGAGCTCGGCTACGAGACCGGCGCTTGGGTTGTGCGGGCGGTGGAGCGTGCCCGCATGGAGTTGTGCGGCGATCCCGAACTCGTGCTCGTTGACCAGGCGCGGCGGTGCGCGATCGCGCTCACGCGCGCGATCGCGGCCACCGCCGGCGAGGCGATGCTCGTGCCCGGCGAGCTCGCCGACGGGCTAGCGCGTCTGCTCGTGCTCCACGTAATCGCGACCACGGTCGGATGACTGGGCGGCTGGCGAGCGGCCGGGCCGTGCTGGGAGTGCCGGAGCGCCGCTGGATATTGCTGCCGCTGCCGCTGCCGCTGCCGCTGCTCGCGCTGGCTGCGGCGTTCGCGCTCGCGGCCAGCGGCATCGGTCATCGGGCGGGCGCTCGGCCGGATGAGCGGGTGCTGCCGGCGCTTCCGTGCGCCTCCGGGCCCCGGCACAGGCGATCGCGGCTCGCTTCGCCGTCACCGGAGCGGCCGTGTCCGGCGCCGAGCGTGCGCGGTCCCGACCGCCGCGCGGGCCGGCGCTGGCGCGTGGAGCCGTGAGTCATGCGTAGGGTGTTCGCGCTCGCGCTGTCGCTGACGATCCTGCTGCCGCTGCTCGCGGTGCTGCTCGCCCTCGGCGCGGCCAGCTCCCAAGCCCAATGCGGCGGCGCGGTTCCCGGCAGCGCGCCCGGCGTTCCCACGAATTTGCTGGCAATCTACGAGCAGGCCGCCGGCAGCTACCAACTGGGACCATCGGGATGGGCCTACCTGGCCGCGATCAACGAGATCGAGACCAACTTCGGCCACAACCTCTCGGTATCAACCGCCGGCGCGATCGGCTGGATGCAGTTCACGCCCGCCACCTGGGCGCAATACCAGGTCTCGGCCGACCCCGCCAAACCAGCCGCGCCGCCGGACCCCGACGACCCGTGGGATGCGATCTTCACGGCCGCCCGCTACCTGCACGCCAGCGGCGCCCCCGGCGATTGGCAGACGGCGCTGTACGCCTACAACCACGCCGGCTGGTACGTCGCCCAAGCAGGGCAACTCGCCCAACACTACGCCCAGACCGCCGACAGCGCAGTCCTGGCGGACGGCGCGCCGCCGGTCGGGTGCGTTACCGCCGGCCCCACCACACCTGGACCAACTGCGCGGATCCTGCCCGACGGGCTCGCCGCCGTCCCGCAGGACGCGCCGGCGCCAGTGCAGGCCGCGATCGCGGCCGGCAACCGGATCATCGACACCTCCTACAGCACCGAACGCCAGCCAAACATGCTCAGCACCGTGATGGCCTCCTACGACTGCTTGGGCTCGACCGACTTCGTGCTCTACAACGCCGGCCTGAACAGCCCCCAGGTCGACGTCGGCAACGGTATCGCCGGCGACTCCACCCTGCTCGAGAGCTACGGCGATCCGGGACCCGGCCACTGGATCACCGTCTACGCCTCCGCCAACCACGCCTTCCTCCAGAGCGCCGGAATCGTGCTCGACACCGCCCACTGGACACCAACCACCCCACCCGGCACCGGACCCCGCTGGCAACCCGCATCAACCCTCCCCTCCCAGCTCGCCGACGGAAACACGTGGACCCAACGACACCCCCCAGGACTATGAGACGACCGAGGTGAGCCGCACTTTGATGACGTACAGGCGTGCGGGCAGCGGGCCGCTGTTGCGTGCGGTCGCGAGCGTTTGGGGTGTGAGCGCCGGCAGCTGTCGTGCGGGGAGTTGTCCGTCGAGGTAGCGGGCGTACGCGCGCGCGACTGTGGCCGCGACGGCGCGCGGCTGAGCGCTCGGCGCGGTGCGTGGGTTGCGTGTCGGCTCGGCGATCGCGGTCGCCGAGCCCGAAGTGCCTGCAGCCAGAGTCGGATCAACCGTCGGAATCCATGCAGGGCCTCGCTGTTGTCGGGCACCGCGTAGTAGTTGTAGTGCCCTTGCTGGACGCTGTCGAGCCAGCGTCCTTGTTCGGGGATCGGGTGATGCATGCGTCGGCGCATCTCGGCCAGCCTACGTGGTGAGGTTTTGCTAGCTTTTGACAGATAAGGCGTCCGTCACACGATGGGGACGGACCTGGGGCCCGGGTGAACGTGGCACTGAGCAGCGGCCCGCGTGGCGGCTGCTCACCCAGAAGGAGCAAGACATGATCGATGATTGCGGGGCTGGCAGCCGGCGCGTGCATGCGATCTCGCTGCCGCGAGATTCGGCGCTGTACCGGCGCGAGCGACGAGATGCGTGCGGGAGTCACGCCCGACGGGCTGGCGTTCTATTCGCGCCTGCGGCTACCGGCACCGAGCAAGCGGTGCCGTCATGTGCACGGGGCGAGAAGATGGTCGTCGCTCTTGCACGGGAAGGTTGGTCGCCCTGTCGCGGTGGCCCTGCGCCCCGCGCGTCGCGCCGGGGTCGCAGGCCCGTGCGCGCCATTGTGCCGGCGTCAGCGGCTCACCCAGGGCGGCAGTAGATGCCCGATACCAGCGACGTGAAGTACCTCGTGCTCGCCGACCGCGCAGTCCCGTACCTCCTCGCCAGAGTGCGCTGGCCGGACGTTGCCCAGGCGATCAGCGCCGCCAGGCCCGATTGGCTCGACGACCCGGGCCTGTTCGATCTGCCCCACGACCCGAGCGTCGTGACGGTGAGCTTCCCCCAGGCGGTCTCAGTGGCGGCGGGATGGGGCAGGCAACTCCACGCCGAGCCAGCCGAGAACGTGCCGTCGTACATCCGGCGTATGCCGGCGACCTGGTCCGATCTGTCGCCCTCGGAGCGGCGCACGTGGGGCATCGAGTTCGTCGGGAGACGGCGGGCGCCGGCTCGTCGCATCCGTCGTCTGCGACCGCTCCAAGCGAAGATCGGTGGCTCATCCGCCGCCGCACGGGCGAATGGGCAGACAGGTGCGCTCGCGAGACCGGGAGGAGACCCTGGCGCGGGCGTCGATGTACCGGCTACCAACGGCCGTCATCAGCTCGCTCACGTGACGAGCGGCCTCGGGAGCGTGGCAACAGAGCGCCGACGCCAGGTACGGGTGCGGCTCGATGGCCGCGCACACATCCGATATGAGCACAGCACCATTTCCGCCGGGCTGGTCGATCTCGGCGATCGCGGTGTGCGGTGTGTACTGCCCGAGGCGTCTTCGGTGGTCGCGTCGGGCGTGACGCTTACGGGGCCCTTCCTGCTCGAAGCCGAGGTGGCCGCATCGCGGATCTGCCTCGACGTGGCGGGCCGGATCAGCTGGCATCGCAGCACCGAGGCCGGCACGCACTTCGGCATCGCCTTCGAGGAGCTAGCCAACGGCGAGACCGAAGGGGTGCAACGGCTCCTCGCTGCCGCCGGCAGGAGCCGAGCTCAGCGATGAGCCAGTCATCCTCCGATAACGGCGATTCCCCGGCCCTCGGGGAGGGCCATCCGGACTACCCGGAGGGCCGCCCGTGGTCCGAAGGCGCCGTCGGGACCGGCAGCTATGCTCACGGCGCAGCCGCCCCTCGGGCGGTCCCGTCCGCGCATGAACTCGACCACCGCCTGCGGGGTCTTGGCAGCGAGCCGACGCACGACGTTCCCGCGCCTTCGGGACGAACGGATCACCGGCAGCAGCACCGCCTCGCCCCGCTCCTGGCAAAGGTGGCCGTCTTCGTTGCCGTGGCGGCGTTCGCAGTGCTGTTCCTCCGGGCCTTCGTGGTCCAGCCCTTCGCTGTGCCCGGGGACGCGATGGCGCCGACCCTCCAGGGGGGCGACCGGATCCTCGTGCTCAAGTCGGGCCTCCTCGAGGGCCCGATCCGCAGCGGCGAGATCGTCGTCTTCCATCCGCGTCAGTCCCTGCCGTGCGCCGTGGCCGGGGGCCGCGGTGGTGACCTGGTGCTCCGAGTCGTGGCGCTGCCCGGCGAGGTGATCCGGTCCGTCGGGGATACGATCTTCCTCGACGGGCGGCCGCTTCACGAACGGGGCTGGTACGACCGCAGCTCCGGCCAGGTCGGCGCGACACCAATCCGCAGCACTACGATGGCCCCGGGTCAGTACTTCGTGATGGCCGATAACCGTTCGGACGCCTGTGACTCGCGGGTCTTCGGGCCGATCTCGAAGTCGTCCGTCGTCGGCGAGGGAATCGCCATCGTCGGCCGCCACAATCACGTGTTCTTCGGGGCCTTGTGAGGCACGCCCCACGCGCACGGGCACCGGCCGCACTAACGATGGCAGTGCTCGCCGTGACGCTAGTTGTTGCCGCATGCGGTTCCTCAGGACCGCCTCGCCCCGACGTCGCGCTGCTGCCGACTCGGGGAGCAGGCAGTCACGTGTGGCGTTGGACGGGCCAGTGCCCCCTTAGCCCCGCGGCAACCGAAGGCTGCGGAACGGCAGGCCCAATCCTCGGCTTCGCCCAGCTGAACGGGGACGAGTGGAACCTCGGTGGTCGTGGAAAGGCAGGCTCCCTTGACATGTCGGTGCGATCGAGCGGTGCGGTGACGATCGAGGGCCAGTTTGCTCGCACGGCGCCATGCACTGAGTCCGCCTGCCTCGCGCCGAGCGCCTTCACCTGGGTGCGGGGCTACCCGAACGTGCTGTACGGCATCAACCAGTGTTACGCCGGCACCTCGCCTCGGCGCTCGCCACGGCTGCCGCTCCCGATGCGGCTGGACTCGATCCCGCGCCACCTGATCGGCGTGACCGCCTATTCCGCGCAGACGTCTCAGGTCACCTACGACGTCACGTACGATCTGTGGCTGCACCACACGGGCACGAAGCGGCCGTGCAGATCGGAGGGCACGCTCGAGATACTGGTATGGACCGATTATGACGCCCGAGCGCTCCTGCCGGCCAGCATGCAGGTCGGGACGGCCAGTATCCCGTTAGCCGTCGAGCGGGTCGCCCGCTCGGGCAGGCAGGTGTGGTCGATCTACGCCAGCAACATCGACAGGAATGGACGGACCGCGCCGTGGGGCGGCACCCTCTGGTTCGTGCCTAGCCGAGCCGACGTCGTCGGGCACGGCCGAGTGAGCGTCGACTTGGGTGCTGTGCTCTCGGCGGCGGGACTCCTTCTGCATGACAACTACGGGTGGCCGGAGTTGGGGCGCCACTACTGGCTCGACACCGCGTCCTTCGGCCTCGAGTTCGGCCCGGCGAGCGGCAATCCGACGGACTCGGGCCCGTCGCGCTTCTCCGCGCAGATCTCCGCCTACTGCCTCGACGTGCGAAGCACAGTGCTGGACGCCGCTTGCGGATAGAAACCAGCGGTGGAGCGCCGACCCGGACGGGCGGCTATCGCGGGAGGCCCGTGAGCGTGGCGGTGCCTGAGAGCGGCCCCGAGAGGTTCTCGTCGAAAGAGCTGACGCTCAACCCTGAGAAGGCGTGCCGCACCAGACTGCCGTCTGACCCATCACCGACGGACAGCGTGAGCGCCGGGACGGCCGCAGCGGCGCCTTCGGCTTGCTCGATCCTGTCGAGCAGCGGCCGCGCCGACGTGGTTAAGCCCAGGCTGAGGTCGGCCCCCGGCGCCGCCGCCGGGGAGAGGTTGAAGTCCGTCACGGCGTAGGAGGGCAAACCCTGGCCCAGCGTCACGTACGCCTTTGTCGGCGCGGCGGAGCGCGGGGCGGACCGGCCGGCGTACTCCAACGTGCCCGGCGTGCTCGTCACGTCGCTGGCCGCGGGGAGCAGGAGCGAGAAGTTGCCGGTGGGCGTACCGGACAACTGCTCCGCGATGGAGGTGACCGCCACCGTGGCAAACGTGTCCACCCGCTCGGTGGCCGGCGGGCCACCCCGGCCCGGCGCGAGGAACGCGATGCTGACGTGCGAAATTCGCCCGCCGTCCGCGGCCGCCTGGAGGATCTCGCCGAGCAGCACCACCGAGGACGTGTCGAAGGTGAGCCCGACACTCGCCGACCCACCCGGCGAGGACGCCGCCAGGTCGGACAGGTTCATCGGGATGATGGGATAGAAGACGCGGCCAGCCCCCGTGGTGGACGAATCCAGCTTGAGATAGACCTCGGTGCCCGCGGAGGCCAGCAGCGACCATGGCGACAAGTCCCTCTGCGCCACCCGGTTGGCGTACAGCAGCGGGATGGGGAACGCGAAGGCGCTGGTCACTCCCCCTACGCACAAGGCGGTCAGGCCCGCGGCGGCGCGCCGCGTGAAAGGGGCCCAGGCGGCCCGGCGGCGGCGCTGCGCGCGCAGGCGGCGTTCGGCGAAGCGGCGCCGTTGCGCCTGACCCGGGACTGCCTGAGCCCGCAGATTCCACACCGACACAATCGGACCGCAGAGATAAACGGTGGCCTGCGCGAAGATGAGGAACATCAGCAGCCATGGCCGGTGCCGCAGGCCGACCAGGAGTCCGACCGAGATGTACAAGGCGACGGCCAGGGCTGTCTCCCACCGGGTCAGCTTGAGCGCGGTAAGGATGGTGCGGCGGCCCCCGGCCTTGGAGGTTCGCAGAAAGACCCCGTTCCGTCGCGCCACCCCTTCGATGCAGCCGCGTGCGATGACGAAGGTAACCCCGAGGCTGATGACCAGCGACAGCAGTGCACGGCGATACGACAAGGTCGTCCAGTAGCGCTGGGTAAACATCATGGAGATCGTGGCGATGACGATGAGGCACATCGGGAGCAGCGACCGGGAGCCGTCCAGCGGTGCGACCGCGAAGTCGGAATGCGTGGCCAGCAGCCCGGCGATGGCCAGCAGCAGCAGGCTGAAGGCCAGCATGAGGAGGTCCCGGAACCAACCGAGCGAGGCCATCAGGTAGTCGCGGCGCTGCGCGCTCGTCATATGGTTGTCGGGAGAGCGGTCCCAGGGCATGAGGCTGCGCCAGTGCAGCCGCAGAATCTGCATGGCCCCGAAGCACCAGCGGTGCCGCTGGGTGAGCATCCCGGCCCAGCTGGGCGGCACGACCCCCCGGCCGAAGCAGCGGGGAATGTACAGACCGGACCAGCCATTCTTGGCCAACCGCAGCGATGCCTCGGTGTCCTCGCAGATACACCACTCGTTCCACCCGCCGACGGCCATCAGAGCGCTGCGGCGGAACAGCCCCATCGTCCCGACGAACGGGACCGCGTCGCGCTCGTTCCGCGAGGACATGACCGACAGGTAGAAGGATTGGAACGAGTCGACGCACGCGGTGTAGTACGGGCTCCCCTCGAACTCGCGGTTGCCCTCGAAGGTCTGCAGGAAACCGATGCTCGGGTCAGAGAAGTACGAGACGGTCTCGCGCAGATAGTGCGGCTGGACGAGGTCGTCGGCATCGACCAGGCCGATGATCTCGGCGCGCGGATCGGTGTACCGGCGGAGCGCAAGGTTGCAGGCGCCCGCCTTGTAGCCGGGCCAGGGGGCGACGTGCACGAACTTGACGCGCGGGCGATCACGGCAGTACTCCTCCACCGGGCCCCACACGGCCGAATCCGTGGTGTTGTTGTCGATGACGATTACCTCGAAGTTCGGGTAGTCGATCCGCTCGGCCGCCTTGATCGTTTCGATCAGCAGCTCGGGAGGCTCGTTATAAGCCGGGATGTGCAGCGACACCATCGGCTGGTAGCTCGGGTCGGCCTTGGGCAGCGGTCGCCCCCGGCGCGAACGACACAACACATCGCTCTGATAGTTGATGTTGGACATCCAGACCAGGAACGCCCCCACATCGAGCAGGAGCACGAAGGAAGCCGTCAGTGTCTCGAGCGTCGAGCGGGGGGCGACGACGGCGATGACGGCCGCCCAGATTATGAAGGCGAGGGACGCTGACCCGAAGGAGGCGTAGAAGACCTGGCCGAGCATGTTGCGCTCCGGCTGCAGGGCGATCACGACGATCGAGACGATCACCAGCGGGTAAGCGGCAGTCTCCAGGTCGCCGATCGGCAACCCGAACAGCAGGTGGGTGAGCACGCAGGCGACGGCGGAGATCGCTAGCGCCCCCACGCTGCCGACCAGGACCTCCGTGATCCTCGACCCCGTCCAGCGAAACCGGACCCCGATCTCCCGCGCCGGGCTCAGGACGAGCACGGTCGACACGATCAGCTGGACGAAGGAAAGGACGAACAGATCGTACGGTCTGAAGTGGAGTAGCACCCTAAGTCACCCGCCGAGGACACCGCGATCGCTCGGAGCCCCCGGAACGCCGGTCCCGCCGGCGCTCATCGAGCGGATCCCCCGTCGGCGCCGCCTGCACGTCGAGGCTGAGAGATGGGCTAATACTTTCGGGCCGGAGGGATACGGCCGGTGCATTCGTCCGCGCTCGTCAGCGTCATGCTGAACGTGCCAGTCGAGCTGCGGTGGGCGCGTGCGCAGTCCGGCGCCTCGAATGGGCAGCCTGAGCTCCACCCGAGCCCCGCTGTCCCAAGCCCCGGCGCGCCCGCGCCGGCTGCCAGCCCCGCAATCATCGATCATGTCTTGCTCCTTCTGGGTGAGCAGCCGCCACGCGGGCCACCGCTCAGCGCCACGTTCACCCGGGCCCCACGTCCGTCCCCATCGTGTGACCGACGCCTTACCTACCAAAAGCTAGCAAAGCCTCACCACGGAGGCTGGCCGGTCAAGGAGGCCAAGGGACCCGGCCGAAGCGCCGTCGTAGGCCGTCCGCCGTTTTCGGACTTGCCTGCCCAATGCTCCGACGGGGCGGATCAGGGAGAGCTAAGCACATCCACCGCGGTATCCGGGTTCGCCGCCGTCGACGACCTGCCGGTGCCGTTCACGACGTGATCGATGCCGCCGTAGCCGGCGGTGCTGAGGAAGATCGTAAGCAGGTGGTAGAGCTCGCTGCCGGGAGGGTTGGCAGTCTCGAACGCGCTGGTGGCGAAGATCGGCGTGCCCCGGTTAAAGAAGCTGTAACTTCCCATTCCGTACCCGTGGAAGCCGACCGCTGCACGCGTGATCAGGAACGCGGGGTAGCCGTCGGTTCCAGGCCCGGCTCTCCAGGCGGCCTGGCTCGGGGGGTCGTACGGCATCTCGTTCTGGAAGAAGATGTCCGTTCCGTCCGTCCCGTTCCAGATCACCTCGTACTTCTCGTAGTGCTCGACGAATAGTCCGTAGGCCGTCACGTGGTCCCCGTTGACGACGACGCCGGTGTCCCCGATGTTGTCGCTCCAGGCGACCCCGTGGCCATGGTCGGCCCGCCACGCCCAGACGTCGTCGAGGATCACCCGGGAGCTGTTGATCACGACGCTGGTGGTCGCACGGCCCGGCGCGGTGCCGCCGATGCGGAAGAAGACGTCCTGCACCAGGGTCGGGTCCTGGGCATCCGCAGACCCGAGCCCGGGGCGGCTGCCCACCTGTAGCAGCACCGAGGAGTCAACCGGCCCCGCATCGAAGATCATCCCGGACAGCTTCACGCCCGGAACGCTGGCCACCCGCATCGGGACGGTGCCGTTCGCCGACACTAAGGTGGGAAAGCCCAGCCCGAGCACCACCGTGTCCGGATGGGTGATGTCGATGGTCTGGTCCAAGTTGTACACGCCGGGGGTGAGGATCAGGTCCTGCCCCCGGGCCAGTGCGGCGTTGATCACCGCCGCCCGGTCGCTGGGGGTGGCGATGAAGAAGCGCTGGATGGGGAGTGCGGTGCCCGGCGCCGGACCGCTGGCCCAGGACGGTCCCACCGAGCCGTGACGCACCGCCGGAACGAATACGCGGTAGGTCCCGCCGGAGTCCACCTGCAGGAATGGCGCTTCCTCGGTGATGGGACTGGCCGCCAGGGTGGTGTACTGCGCGCCGGAGCCGAATTCCTGCGCGGGCGCGCCCACGTCACCGGAGAAGACCTGGTTCCACACGCTGTTGCTCCAGCCGTCGAGCGTGCTGTTCCGGACGAGAAACTGCTGCTGGCTGCCGTTGAGGACAGGGCGGCCGGAGAGCTTCGAATCGGCAATGAATCCGCCGCTGGAGTATCCGGGCTTCGAGCAGTAGTCCATCAGCGAGGTGAACCCGTTGACCTCGACCCGCCGCACGGGTGACCCCTGGGACGTCGCCCAGAATTCAGCCGTTTGCCGGCACGGTGCGCCGCTTGGCGCCGCCGGGACGTTGATCGTCAGGTTCGACAGCGAACGCCAGAAGTTTGTCAGCGCGGTGCAGTTGCTGGCAGCCGGCGGCGCGGCCGGTAGACACTGGTTGAAGGAATCGACGGCGCCGTTGATGATGACATCGCCCGGGGAGGTCCCGAGACCGGCGACGCTCGTGTAGTAGCCGACCTGGAGGAACAGCGGGTGCGCGGCCGAGCCGTAGGTGCCCGGTTCGAACAGCAATGCGTAGCGCTGGGCGCCGAACTGGTTGCCGGCCTGCCTGCTGGCGATCGAGTTGACCCTGGCCTCGATGCGGCTCTGCGGCATTCCCGGGCTGAAAACGTAGACGTTCGGCCCGAGATCCGGCTGGCCCGCCGCGGATGTCCGGCTGGCGGATTTCGGCCCGCCGCCAGCGAGTAACCAGGCGACGCCCAGCGCCAGCGCGACACCGAGCACGAAGGCGACACCCAAGAGGATGGGGCGGCGCCGGAGACGGCGGGCGCGGTCCGGGGTGCCTGGCATACCTGTTTAGTCTCCTCACGGGAAGGCGGCAGGGGCCCACTGGAACGATGATTCTCCACGATACGAGGGCAGACCCCAGATTCGCCACCTGCGCTGCAGCCCGCCCCTCGCCGGCAGCCCGAGACGGCAGGGCTTCCCTTCGCGACCGTCGTCCCTCCCCCGCGTCCACGGCCGCTCGGTCTCGGCGATCGCCTCGATGAGGAGCGCGGCGAGCCGAACCGGCTCCGCACCCGGGTGGGATCACGATGGCGATCACGCAGCTGCGCTGCGAGCCACGCGCCCAGGCGATCTACAACAACGCGCGCGCCAAGCCGCATACCAAGAAGGAGGCCCGCCGCGTCCTCAAGCGCCACCTCTCCGACGTCATCTACCGCCACATGATCCGTGACCTGGCCTCACACCCCGCCCAGCCCCTCCTCGCTGCCTAACCCCGCGCGGGCGCCGCGCAGTCCAAGGGTGGCCCGACAGGGCCGAGCGCCAGCGAGCCGCGCCAGCGGCATCCCTTGACGGCGATCGGTGGCCGCGCGCCACCATCTCGCAAGGAGGGGCTTGACATAGAGGGCATGTGCAATGCCACCCATCCCCGTTCCGTCCGGCCGGTCGTGTAGGGACCCCCTCAGCTCAAGCGCGGCGCTGGGCCGTGCAGGCTTGCGAACCATGGAGCTTGAGGAGGCCCCGAATGGCAATCCTAATGGGACTCGATCAGCATCGAGCACAGATCACCACCGAGTGGGTCGACACGTCGACCGGCGAGGTCTCCAGGGCGCGCGTCGCCTTGAAAGGCAGCAAGAAGCACGCCAAGAACGACCGTGCCGACGCCCGGCATCTGCGGGAGCTGTTGATGGCCGGCCGGCTGCCCGAGTCCTGGATCGCGCCGGCGCACATCCTCGATCTGCGCGCGCGGGTGCGGCTGCGCCACACGCTGTCCGAGCAGCGTGGCGAGTGGCAGCAGCGGATCCAGTCGGTGCTCTATCACCACGGCTGCCCGCAGCGAGGCGACCTGATCAACCGCGCCGGTCTCACGTGGCTGGCCGCCCAGCCACTGCCGGCGTGCGCGCGCGAGCAGGTGACGGCCGGGCTGGCGATGATCGACGCGCTCGAGCGCCAGCTCGCGCCGCTGGACAAGGAGCTGCGCAGCTACGCCCGCCGCCAGCCCGGCTGCAAGGCGCTGATGCGCCACTACGGGATTGGCGCGCTGACCGCGGTCACGATCCTGGCCGAGCTCGGCGACCCCGGCCGCTTCTCCTCCTCCCGAGAAGCCGTCCGCTTCGCTGGGCTGGACATCACCGTGCACGCGTCCGATCAAGCGGCGCGCGCCCGGGCATCTGTCGCGCCAAGGACCGCCGGCGCTGCGCTGGGCGCTGTTCGAAGCCGCCCAATGCGCCCGACGACCAAATTCACCCGACCACACCTACTACCAGGAGGCAGCGAAGCGACTAGGCGGCAACCGTGCCTGCCTATCAGTGGCGCGGAAACTGCTCAAGCGCAGCTACCACACACTGCGCGAACTCGGCGAGGAGGCCCTGCAACCCGCATGACCTCGCCGGTGCGCGCCAAGCCCTACGTCACACCGATGCACCGCGGCCAGCTCCCGCCAAGCTCCTGCCGCCAGCCACACCTGGACGGCCATCATAGACCGAGCGGCCGCAACGCTTCCCCCAGCGGGATCACCCCATCAACCATCATGTCGCCGACCCGGAACCACCCCGGATCGCGGACCGAGATAAGGCTGGGCGCCCGCGCGCACCACATCCCTCGCCCCGACCACGACCGCGCACCACCAACCCATCCAGCAGTTCAACCACCGAAACCAGAATCGCACTTGACAAGCGACGGCTACACAGATAAGGAGCCTTCGTCCGGCTCGGCAGCACGGGGTGATCGCAACCGACGGAACGCGATCGCGCCCCACCGGCAGCCCGGACGACCGCTTTCGTTGTTTCGCCGCCCCGCCTCGCGCGATTGCAATGGCGACCAAACGCAGCCCGGCCCGGGGCGCCTGCTTGCTCGTCGGCGGCTAGCACCGCGTCCTCGCGAAGCTGCGGTTGGTCGCCAAAGCGCAAGCTGGCGCGGGACCGTCACCGCGATCGAAGCGATCGTCCGCTAAGGACGACCGCCGTCCGTCGAATGCAGCCACGGGAGGCGACCGGCCGTTGCTGCTGCCTGACGCCTAAGGCAGCAATCCCGAGCTCGTGGCTGCACAGGCGACTTTGCAGCCGTCACGGCTGCGCGGCGCAGAGTTCTGCTTCGACACGATCGCGAGCAGCCGAGCTGCCAGCAGGCGGTCGGATGCCCGCTTGGATTTCGACCCCTGGATCACCGCCAAACGATCGCGGCGCCGTGACCGTGCCGGTGATCCTGCCCGGCTTCTCGGACTTGCGCTGGTTCCGCGAGGCGTTCCCCGATTGCGTGGCATACGGGTTCTTCCCGCAGCGGCACATGACGCTGCAGGACACGGCTCCGTTGGTGCACGGCGCTGACGAGCGGATCGACGTCCGGACCTAGGCTTCGGTGCTGGCTTCTACGGCGATCTCGGGCGCGAACTGCTCGGTTGAGGCGGCGTTGGCGCCGTCGCAGAGCGCGCGCGTCTGGTGCGGCGCGAGCCCGAGTCCGAGCAACAGAAGTCCGATCGCGCTGCCGACGCCGAGCACCGTGCGTGCGCCGAACGTCGCCGCGAGCGGGCCAGCGATCACGTAGCCCAGGGGCATCAACGCGAGCGAGCCCATCCAATCCCACGCGCTCACGCGCGACAGCGCGTTTGGCGGAATGTGGCGCGCGAGCGCTGTCTCCCACCAGATGATCAAGAGCGAGAAGCCGAACCCGGTCGCGAACGCGCATACGCAGACAAGCGCGAGCGGCGCGCCGACCGCGAACACCAGATCCTGCACCGGCCACGCGAGCACGAGCAGCATCCCGGCGCGCAGCGGCCGGGCAGGACGCCAGCGAATGGCCACGATCGCGCCGAGCACGGCCCCGACGCCGGCGAAGCTCTCGAGCACCCCGAACACGCCCGCGCCGCCGTACAGATCCCGCGCGATCGTGGGCGCGAGCGCGTACCACTGCGAGTACACGCACATCACCGCGCCGGCGAACACCGCGATCGTCACCCACACCCAGGTCCGCGAGCGGACCTCGCGCCACCCGCCGCGCAACCCCGCGCGCAGCGACTCGGGCGCTCGCTCCTCGCCGCGCGGCCGCGGCCGAACGCGCGCTAGCAGGACTGCGCTCAGCACGAACGTCGCGGCGTCGAACACGAATGCCTCGCCGGCGCCGACGCCGAGCACGAGCGCGGTCGCGAGCACGGGACCGACCAGGAACGCCACGTTCGCCGTCGATTCGGTCAGCGCTCTGGCGTCCTGGATCAGCGACTCGGGCACGGTCTGCGGGAGCAGGCCGCTGTAAGCGGGCTGGAAGAACGCCTGCGCGGCGCCGAACAGCGCCTCGATCACGACGATCTGCCATATCCGGGCCGCGCCCGCAAATATCAGCACCGCGAGTGTCGCGTGCAGCAGCGCACGGATCGCGTCGGCCGCGATCATGATCCGATGGCGCGCAACGCGGTCCGCCCACACGCCGCCGACGAGCAGAAGCGTGACTAGCGTCAGACCTTGCGCGCCGAGCACCAGGCCGAGATCGGTCGGCGAGCCTGTCCGGATCGTGATGAACAGCGCCAGCGCGACGACGACCACGTGGTCTCCGACCGCGCTGGCTGCCTGACCGGCGAACAGATAACGGAAGTCTCGGTGGCGCAGGATGCGCAGGTACTGATTCACGGCTACTCACTCTCGACACAACGACAACAACGAAACTGCGGGCAGCCGCGTTAGTGCGGGCGGCTGCGAACGGGCGCTAGCGGACGGCTAGAGCGCTGAGCAGATTCTTCTGTCGAGGCGTAACCAACATCAGCCTCCGCAGCCTAGCACGACAGTTGATCGGGCTCGAGCAGTCTCGACGACGGTAACGCCCGTTGAGCACGACCTGGCACGCACCCGAGTCGGCGCACACTCTTGCATCCGCCCAACAACAGCAGTCCCACGACCGCTTCGGCGAGCTTGCGACGCTACCGCTTCCGGACAATCTCGGCAGCGCTGCACCCTCGCGCAGCACGACCCCTCTGGTCTGAGAGCGGTCGCCGGGGCGGCGTCAGCGACCTCGGCGGCGGCGAGCAGCCCACCGCGGAAGCGAGCGACGCGTCGACGTCGAGGTCGCCTTGGCCAGAACGCGGAATGTCGCCAAAGGAACCGCAGCCGTGGACGACGACCAGAGCCAAAAGCGATCGTGAACGCTTCGAGCTGACGCATGGCTGCGGCGAAGAGGAATCCGATCTCCCCGAAAGCCCCGAGCTGAGGACCGATCAGCAACGTCTGCCCTCCTTCGCCAGCTCCCCACTGCCGTAAGGCGGAGCCATGCACGGCACCGTTCGCGAGCGTGTAAAGGATGCGCCAGTGCACGGGCGGAGGATCCTCGCCGTCGTGGCGGACAAGCTCGGAAAGATCGTCGAACACGGGTCCTCGAGGGCGTTTCCCGCGGTCAGTCCGCTTCACGTAGACGGGACTCCGGGCCAGCAGCAGCTGCTCCGCCCACCCGTACTCGCCTTGGAAGGCGATGCCGTATTCGTGGATCCCGTCGGCGTTTTCGGCCTCCCATTCCCTAAGAACGTCTCGAACAGTGCTGTCGTCCGGGTTGCGCTTGCGATCGAGACCCCGCACAAGCGCTAGCCAACCGTTCTCACGGAACTGCTCGTGGCGGACGTAGCGCTCAGCCGTGTCGAGCAGAAGATCGCCAGCGCCGCTGATCACCTCGATGCGGGTCGCTACCTCGTGAAGCGCACGCCATCGGGCGAACGCACCGGTGCGATAGCCGCCCCGCATCAGCGTCAACACCTCGGCAGCAATCAGTACGCCCGAGTAGAAGAGCCGTGTCAGTGCGTGCGCACCCCATTCTGAGACGTCGATCTCATCCAGAAGCCGGAGATCAGCTTCCTGGTAGAGGTTTGCGAAGGCCCGGCAGATCAGGATCGCCAACTCGAGGGCGTCGAAGGCAGGGGCGAACCGATCAAGGACACCAGCTTCGAGCTCAGCATCCCCGGCTCGGAGCGGCACGAGGAACTCCGTCCGCCGCTCAAAGAGACGTTGTGTGCCGTCGCCGGCATCGTCGGCCTGTTTCAGGATCACCAGGAGGGCTCGCAGAAGATCGATCTCCACCGGCAGAGCTTTCCAGGCCGAGAACCGTTTCGCTACTCAGTGGATTGATACACGCGCTTCATGCGCTGCCTTCCACGGACGGGCGTCGGACTGATCCCGCGCCATTGCGCAGTCGCCAAAGCAGTAGGAGAAGTGCAGCGTTGAGAACCGCGAAAGCGGTCGTCGGCTAGCGCTTCAATCGTTCGTGCATGACGTCGGGCAGGCTCGAGGGCCACATATCTGGAATCGAGGGATTCGTTCTTTCCGCTCCGGGGTGCAGCTCGGGTTCGATGAGCAGCGCGGAGATCAGTTCGGCCGACCCCCCGACGCCTGCCCATGCGTCATCCCAGAGACTCGACACGAGCCAGCTGCGATCCGCAGGGAACATCAGCTCGGGCAGCGCGGTGAACCAGCGACCCATGTCGGTGCGCCAGGTGCCGGCCTCACGGGGGCCGGCCTGGACGAGGACGTAGTTCCAGCCTGAGTAGATCACGACGCGTGGAGCATCGTCGAGGACGACATCACTGGCGCCGGTGTCAAGGAACCCGAGCCACCACGGCTGGGGCTCTGTGTGCGCGCAGAGAACGCGCAGCAACGCGTCGTCAAAGCGATCCTCGGCGGGACGCATTTGGTCACGGCTCGACTCGAGGCCCAGGGGGAAGACCAGGGTCGCGTATGCCGCGAAGATCGGCGGGATGCTCGCGCTGATTGACAGCCCCGGGCTAACGCCGTCGTTGATCCAGGCAACGTCTTCGTCGGCACCCACCGCCCAGGTTCGGTCGTCCTTGATCCGCGTTTGTGGGCCGGGGTCCGGCACAAGGTGAGGCTATTCCCCAACCGAGGCCACAGTGGGCTGACGTCAAGCAACGTACCGGTCGTCGCCAAGGCGGTCGCCCGCATCGAGCGGCGCCGGACGGCGAATGCGAGCGTCCGCTGCGACGCGAGGCGCTCGCGCCCATGGACGACCGCGCAGACTGACGGGCTGGGCTGACGTGCTTGCTGGCGGCGGGCGTGTGCGTTTGCACCAGGTCGCCGGCGCGGGTTAGGCTCGTCGCGCGACCGGGCGTGAAAGACGAATCAACTGGACAGCCGTTGGTGAGGCGTGCGATCTGGGCGGTGGCGTCGCTGATCGGAGCGCTGGCTGCTGCCCTGGGCGCACTCGGCGTCTGGTCGGCGTCGGGCAGCACGGTCAGCGGGCCGAGCTTCGGCAGGACGATCGAGCTGGCACCGGTCAGCGGGCAGGTGTTCGTGCGCTTGCCGGGGGCGTCTCACTCCGTGGCGCTCGTGCATCAGATGGTGGTACCGGTCGGATCGCGCATCGACGCGGCCCACGGCACGGTCGATCTCACCTCTGAGGGTCCCGCCGTGGCCGGACTCCAGAACGGCGTGTTCGGCGGCGGCGCGTTCATCGTGCAGCAGCCCCGCAGCGGCCAGACGAATCTGATCCTGACCGGCGGGACGCGCCCCGCCGTCTGTGGGTCCGGGCGGGGGAGCTCGGCCCGCGCCGCCAACGTATCGCCGCGGGTGTTGCGGTTGCTGCACGCCAGTGCCCGCGGGCGGTTCACGACTCGCGGGCGCTACGCGGCGGCCACCGTCCGCGGCACGATCTGGACCACGGCCGACACGTGCGCGGGAACGACCATCTCCTCCGAGAAGGACACGGTCGATACGACGGCGAACACGCTCCCGGAGTCGGTGCACGTGCCGCTGACGGCGGGCGAATCGGTGACCTACCGGTGCGCCACGCGCGCCGGAGGCCCGGTGAGAAAGGCGTACTGCGTCGTCGTCCTGACCTCGAACGCGCCGGCGCCGAACCAGCCGGCCTTCTCGACATTCCTGGCCACGACCAATCCCGCCCAGTCAGCCCAGCTCTGCGTCCAACCGCCGGGCGCCGCCACGCCAGAGTGCACCACGTACCCACTGTCGCATCCCACCGACCTCGGCCTGCGTGACCTCAACGTCGCCTGCCCCGCCAGTCAGGGTCCCGGCCTCTATCGGATCGCCTACCGTCTCGACGGGGAGGCGCTCGGCTCTCCGTTCGATTATCAGGCGCCGCACATCCGGTTGGGGCACGGGCCGTGCCAGAGCTTCCTCGGCCAGTTGAAACAGGGGCCGGACACGGCCGCCCTTCACGCGAACGTCAAGCTCGTGAACGACTACTCGCTGCTCTCGCCGGCGATCGCGCAGTGGCTGGGACTGGCACTGACGCCGACGGGCGCTCCCGGCTCAGAGCAGGTGCAGGGCATCGTCTACGCCGACCAGAATGGCGCCCCCGGCGCGCTCGTCGCGGCGACGAAGCCGGTGACAATCCGCCGCACGAGCGCGTCGACGCTCTACCCGCTGTTCTTCCACCAGGCGCTGCACCTGAGCCCAGGCACCTACTGGCTCGGGCTGCTGACAGGCGGCGACTCAGGCGTCGCTGGAGTCCTCGTCTTCCCAACTCGACACTCAGCCCCGGCGAACACCAACATCTTCGCCGCCGGCCCCAGCAACCCGTTCGGGCCGATCGCCAGCGTCGCCAACGCCCAGATGACACTCCTCCTCCACTACCAACTCGCGCCCTAACGGCGGGACGGGCGTTCCGCTGGCTTATCGGACCAGCCACGCGCCGCTGTCCGACGCCTCAATGAGGCAGTCACCCCGTCGGGCCACAGCTCCCGGCCGGGTTCGGCGAGGAGCGGCCACGTGCGCATAGCGTCTCGCGTCGCCCTCCAGCAGCTTCGCGGCTGTCTCGGCCGCCAGGGAATTGGCCGCTCCTTTTCGAGCATCGCGAGGGTCTCGACGGGCCGAGCCCGGATCAGCGCGTGCCCGGCGATCCGATCGCCGTAGTGGCTGCCGGCGGACGCGCGGTCCGTCGCCAGAGCACAACTGCGAGGTCGGCTGGTCCGATAGCGAAAGGACTAGTCCGGCTCGCTGCCTCGGCACGATCGCATCGCGCGCGAACCAGTAGCGCGATGCACTACGGAAGCAGTAGCGCGGCGGGTGACGCGGGCCTCGCGCGGATCAGCTTGCGGATCATCGGGGCGATGCAGGCGTCCGCCGCGCGCGGGAAGACAGCTGAATGCGTAGCAAAGGAATCACGACGGTGAGGGCGGGCCGCGTCATCCCCACGTCGCCTTAGGAATAGCCACCTCCGTGCAGCCGCTCGCGATAGCTCCCCCAGAAACGCAATCGCGACGCCGCGGGCGACGGTCGGTGACGTGCCCCGCGTTTGGACGCCTCGGAGGCGTGCGACGAGCACCGGCCACCGGGGTCGATCACAAAGCACTCGTCGGGACCGACGATCGGCAAATGTAAAGCGCAAGCCAGCGGCTCATGTGCGTTGGGGGTGAGGCCGGTGTCCTTCTTGTCACATGCTGCGCCGGACGATGGAACGGAAGCGTGCCAGCGAGACGCCGGGGCGTCGGTGCCGCCGTGCCCAGCGACACGCCCGGTCAGCTGGAGCTCGAAAAGGCCGCCGGCAGTCCACAGCCTCGACAGGCCGCACCCGGCGCCCCCCGACCGGACGGCTTCGCGTCTGAAACTTCACTCGGCCGGCCATCGCTCCGGCAGCCCAAACAGCGCCGCCGAGCTCACCGCTGCGGGCGTCTGACTGAGCACCCCGTGCGCGTCCGCGTCCGCCCGCTCCCAGGCGACATCCCTGAGCACCGCATGGCGCGCCCATGGGTTCGTCCACCAGAGAGGCTCGACTGCGGTGATGGCCGCTGCGTTCAGCCCGATGGCGGTCAGCACGGCAGAGACGCGCGTGTTCGTCGGTCCGTTCGGGCGCATCCACAGCCCGTTCCGGAGCCGGACCCACCTGAAGGTCTGGTCCGGGCTGTGGGACCCCACGATCTCGCCGAGCAACGCCTGCTCGATGTCAGTGGGCTCGACGAAGGTGCCGGCGCAGAGCAAGGCGATCACGTACGCTCGATCGAGCTCGCCATAGTGGTACGCCTTGCGCTTCAGCCTACGCAGGATCGGACCGATGTCGTCCAGCTGCGCGATGCCTTCCCCGGTGTAGCCCAGCGTGCGGTGGTCGACGCCGCCCCGATGCTCGGGCTTGAGCGGAAGCGCCTCGAGCCGAATCCGCCAACCGTCGAATGCGAACTCGCCCGACTGCGGATCGGCTCCCGCGCTCTCGGCCGCAAGCAGCGCGTCGGCGTTGAGCCCAGACAGCCAACGCTCGATCGGGAGCGCGACATCGCGCCTGCTCGGGGTAGATCGACCATACGTGATCACGTCGAGCGCGACGAGGAACTCGCTCGTGCGCACGAGGTTGATCAGATCCTGCAGCTGCCGTGAGAGCTGCCGCTGCTGGGGAGTGATCACATCGTCGCCGCGCACGGCCGCTGCCTCGACGAAGAACTCATCATCTCCGCGTCGAACGAGGAGGTCGGGACGTCGTCTCGCCTCGCTGTCGCGCCCCACGTCGAGATCGACGTCGTATCCCAGGCGCACGAAGGCCTCGTGCAGGTACAGCTCCCACAGTGCGCCGTGGTGCACGATCTCCTTGTCGCTGGCGAACCGCTCGCGGATCTGCGCTCGCGCGTGCGGCGGAACCCGCGCGAACCACTCGTCGAGCGTCGTGCGCACGCGTTCCCACAATGGTCCGCTGCGCTCGTTGAGCACGCGGTAGGTCGGCGTGGTAGGCGCGGGAGCCGCTGCGGGTTCGAACCTCGAATAGCGATGGCGGCAGCCGCTTGGATGCCAGCTGTGAGCTCATCAACCAATGTTGGCGCACGGGTCGGGCAGAGAGGTCAACCCGAACGGCGGATCGGCTGCTCGGGATCACGACCATGGGAGCGGCTCTCGGCTTACCCGTCTGCTGTTCGGCGCCAGCCGAACCGCCTGCGCCGTCGGCGCGACTCCGAGTTGTTTGTCGGCACGTCGCCCGCCGGTGTGGGCGCCTGCGCTGGCGAGTCCGGCTCGTCGTTCTCCGCGTCGGCGCTCGGCTTGCCGGTCACCGCCTCGCGGATCGCCGCCCAGTCCGAGGCCCGCCACCAATCGAACAGCTGGCGCGTCGATAGCACGGGCACGGGGAGCGTGGCGACGAACTCCGGCCGCCCGTACACGGAGGTAGTGCGCTCCTCGGGCGCCAGCCGATGCTGGTGGTTGACGATCAGCATCCCGCCGTCGACCGACTCGGCGGGACGCAGCTGCGGCCACGTTCGCAGGTGCGTCTCGAGCCGGCTGACGAATGCCTCCGAGGCGCTGCCGCTCGCCGACTTGACCTCAACCAACCGACGCCTTCCGCCACCGGACACGAGCAGATCCGCAGACGAGGTGTCGTCGAGCAGTTCGTCCACGTTCACCACCGTCAGTCCGGCGGCTCCCAGCACCGCGGCGACCGCGTGCACCAACTCGCTGCCGGTTCCGTACAGCAGGCCGTTGCGGATCGGCTCCGCCTCCGCCTTGGCCTGCTCCAGCTGCCCCCTCGAGCTCGCGGCGTCGCTCGGCGTAGCTGATCTCGAGCTCCTCGAGCGCACGCCTGCCGACGATCTCCGCCGCGGTCTGCAACGCCGGGTCGAGCGCAACCGGCGAGCGCGCGCGTCGCAGCGCCCCGGGGACGTACTGTGGCAACGCCGCCTGGACGAGCCAATCGAGGATGCTGTGCCAGTCGCAGACGTCGGGAACGATGAACCACCGCTGGCCGTCCGCCGCGGGTGTGTACGCCGCCACGACGGGTCGGCCGAGCCCATCGACGAGGATCGGCTCCAGGGCTCCGGTAGTCTCATAGCGCGTCGGCGGCCCGCCCGCGCCTGACCACACCTCCGATCCGCTCAACGCCAGGCTCCACCAGGGTGCATCCGGACCGCGCCCGTTGCGCAAACGCAACGCCAGATCCCGATCGGCGCCCTGCAGATCCTCTGCGAGCGAGATCGTTGCTCCGGCCGGCAGCCGCGCGCCGCTGATGGACTCCTCCACGCCCGGCAGCGAGATGCTGGCATCGGCTGTCGCGCCGGGGCGCCGCGGGCTGTTGTCGTTGACGTTGCCCATCGTCGCGATCAGCAACGCAAGCTCGCCCCGAGCCTGCGCGCCGGCGAGGAACCGCCGCAGTTCGTCGATCCCGCGCCCGAAGTAGATGCTCGGATCGAGCGCGGCCGCGCAGTCGCTGCTCTCCATCCCCAGCCACCGCGGTTCAAGATCGTGCTCGGCCCAGTCGAAGCTCGGATCCTCGAGCGGCGACACACGACGATCCCGCCCGATCATCCCCGAGCGTCGCCGCGCTCCCGCCTCATCCGCTTCGGCGGGCGTGGTCGGCGTCGCAAGCCCGATGTGCACGGGGATCGGCGTCGGCGAGCGTGTGGCGGTCGCGGCCATGCGCAAACCGTAGCCGTTGCCGATCGCATCACCGCCCGCGTGGCCTAGACGCGCCCGGTCGCGACGCCATCAAAATCAACGCCCGCTCCGCCGGCCGGACGACCCGCTCCGCGCGTAACCAGCAGCCAGCCCGCGCTGCTCGGTGCGTGGGCAAGCAGTAGCCGGATCTACGCCGGCGAGAACACGAATGCGATCGCGCGGGACGCCGCGCTCGGACGCTTGTTCGTGGGCGAAAGCGCAAGTCGCAGTCGTCCGCGTCGTCATCGCTGGCGGTGGCGTCGGTGCGTAGGCAGAGGCTTGGCATCGGCCCGCGGTCCCGCGCTTCCACTGCTCATCCTTAACGCAAGCCGACGCGGCCATCGTCGACGCTGATGCTCTGCCTGCGTGAGTGGGCGTCTCGTCGCCCGGATCCGCGATGCTCATGCTCATGCTCATGCTCATGCTCATGCTCATGCTCATGCTCATGCTCTGTGCTCAGAAGCGCAACAGTTGCGGGATGGGATATCCATTTGAATCAGGTAGACGGCGAGGCGGGGGCTCGAAAGGTGGACGAGGTGGTTGCGTCTCCCGCGGCGCGACGCTGGCGCTCACCAGGCATTCTGCGAGCGCTCGTGCGTGGTTGTGCTCGCCGGTCCGGCTTCCGTGGAACCTGAGTTAGATGGATATCCCACCAGTTGGGTTGCACTACTGCTTCGCGAGCGGAGCGGACTCTCGTCGGCGCTGAGCGCGCTTTACCGATGGTGATCGCCTGGGGCGAGCGTGAGGTAGAAGGTGGCGCCGTCGCCGATGGCGCCCTGCGCCGAGACGCGTCCGCTGTGGCGAGCGATGATGCGTTGCACGGTCGCCAACCCGATACCGGTGCCGCTGAACTCGCTCTCGGAGTGCAGGCGCTCGAACGGGAGGAACAGCTTGTCGGCGTGGTTCATGTCGAAACCGACGCCGTTGTCGCGCACGTAGATGGCGGCCTGGCCCGCGTGCTCGGTGCAACCGAATTGCACGCTCGCGTGTGGCTTTGGTGAGGTGAACTTGAACGCGTTGCCGAGCAGGTTCTGCAGCGCGACGCGCAGCAGCTCCTTGTCACCCACGGCCGACAGGTTCGGCTCGATCAGAACTTCCACGTCGCGCTCGGGCTCCCCGGCACGCAGCTCCTGCACGATCTCGGCCGCCAGCGCACTCAGATCGACATCGCGGAACTCCATCGGCCGCCGGCCGAGCCGCGAAAGCTCGAGCATGCTGTCGATCAGCTCTCCCATCCGCTGGCTGCCGGCGCGTACCCGCTCGAGCGCGTGACGTCCGTCGGCGTCGAGCTTGTCGGCGTAGCGGCTGAGGACAATTTGGCTGAAGCCGTCGATCGCGCGAAGCGGCGCGCGCAGGTCGTGCGAGACCGAGTAGCTGAACGCCTCAAGCTCTGCGTTTGCGGCCCGAAGCTCCTGTGTGCGGTCCTGCACGCGCTGCTCGAGCTCCTCCGAGAGGCGGCGCAGCTGGTCCTCGACCGCTCGGCGTTTCTCGTCAAGCGCCATCGCCTCGAGCGCGAACGAGAGGTCGGCCGCCAGCCCGTCGAACAGCTCGACCTCTTCCTCGTCGAAGAACCCCGGCTCTGAGGCGTAAGCCGTCAGCACCGCCACGCACCGATCCTCGACCACGAGCGGGAAACCGGCCGAAGATCGATATTCCCGCGCGAGCGCGGCGTCGCGCCACGGCGCCATCCGGTCGTCCGTTGCTATGTCCGTCGTGAACACGTGATCGCGCTCCCGCGCGGCGATGCCGGTCGGCCCCCGGCCCTCCGGAACGTCGAGCACGGAGATCCGGAGCGAGTCGAGGTAGCCCTGCACCGCTCCCGCGTGGGCGACGGGGACGATCCACCCCTCTTGGTCGATCTCACCCACCCACGCCATCCTCAGCCGCCCCTGCTCGATCAGCACGCGGCAGACCTGCTCGAACAGGGGGAGGCGCTGCCGGATCCGCACGATCGCCTCGTCAGCCTTGGACAGCGTCGCGTAGATGCAAGTAAACCGCTCCGCTCGCCGCTCCGCGAGTACGCGCCTGGTCACATCGCGACAGCTCACAACCACACCATCGCCCTCACGAACGATCCGGACGTCGTAGTGACGGGGGCCACCGACGGCGCCGAACAGCGCGTTCAGCTCAAGCCCGTCCTCCGCGAACGACTCGCCTGTCTCAATCACCTCCCGATACAGCTCAAGGATCCGGTTCGAGCCGAGCTCAGGGAACAGCGCAAGCAGACCGCGTCCGAGCTGGTCCTCCGCGGCGATCTGACTGAACTCGCACGCCGCTCGATTGATGAACTCGGTACGAACGTCAACGACGCGCCCCGCGCTGTCGCGGACCGCGCTGTAGATCGCGAACGCGTCGAGCTGCGTGTCGACCGCGGCTCGGAGCCGCTCGTCGCTCTCACGCATCGCCCGCTCGATCCGCATGCGCTCGGTCACCTCGCGACCACTGACGGCGATACCGTTGCCGAACGCGACCATGCTGCCCTCAAACCGCGCACGGCCGACGTACGTGCATGCCAGTCGCGGTCGTAGACGATCTCCTCCCTCCGAGACGGCTCGCCCGTCACTCGAGCACTCGACGCTGGGCCTGGAACAGCTCGCGATCCAGATAAGCCGGGAACAGCTCCCCGGATCCCGCGACCAAGCATCTGCTCGCGCGCCAGCCCGTTGAGCGTGACGCTGCGTCGTTGACGTACTCGTAGTAGAAGTCGACGGTCCAGCCCTCCTCGCCTCTGACCGCCAAGCAGACAGCAAACCCGTCGGGCATCGATCCCCCCCGCGAAACCGCTCCTCGGATCCACGTCGGGCGGCCAGCGCCGAGCTCGTTCACGGGTAGCAGCTGTTGGTTGGGATCGGAGAGGCGCTTGCAGCGTCGAAGGCCTCGGAACGGTCGCGGGCCGATCGGTCTGTGCTCTGGCCCGGTAGCGAGAGAGATTGGCCGGGACTCGAGGCGATCGCTTCTGCGAGCGGTGGGATGTCATCCGCGTGTTGTGGTCGTGGTCGCTGCCGGGCCAACAGTGGTGAGACCTTATCTCACCCTCTTCGCTCTACAGCCACGTTCACGCGTCGCTTCACGGGGTGAAGAAGAACGTCGCAATTCTCCGATTGGTCCACGACGGGCTGAGCGGCGGTTCGTGGTTGCGTTCATCCCGGGCTCTGCCAGTTGGGCGGCGGCTCGTTGATCACTAGCCAGAACAGTCCGAGTGCCTTGACGGCCTCGGAAAAGGCGTCGAACTCGACCGGCTTGACGACGTAGGCGTTGACCCCCTCGACGTAGCTTCGGTAGCGATCGCTCTCCTCTTTTGAGCTGGTCAGCACGACTACCGGCACGAGCTTGGTGCGCTCGTCCGCGCGGAGGCGCTTGAGCACGTCGAGACCCATGATCTTCGGGAGCTTGAGGTCCAACAGCACGAGCGCCGGGAGCGGTCGGGACTGATCTTCGAAGTACCGCAGCGCTTCCTCTCCATCACCCGCGATGTCGATCTCATTGGCGATCTTGCTCTCCTTCAGCACCATGATCGTGAGGTCGCGATCATCGGCGTTGTCCTCGACCAGGAGGATGTTGCTCGTGGAAGTCATGGTCCGGTTTCTGTTGGTGGCTCGAGCTTGAAGTAGAAGGTGGCGCCCTCGCCGAGTCGGCCCTCTCCCCACACTGCGCCGCCGTGGCGTCGGACGATCCGCTCAGCGGTGGTCAAGCCGACGCCGATGCCGGGGAATTCGCCCTCGCGGTGAAGGCGCGCGAACGGCTTAAACAGCAGCCCGGCGAAATCCATGTTGAACCCGACGCCGTTATCGCGAACCGCGAACACACCGGCGCCCGCGCGCGCCACCTCAATCCTGGCGTGCTCCCGGGAGCTGGTGAACTTCCATGCGTTCCCGAGGAGATGGCGGATCAGAACGCGCACCAGCCGCTGGTCGCCGACCGTCTCAAGCCCGCCCTCGATCACGAACTCAACCCTGCGCCCCGGATCCACTGCGCGTAGCTCCTCGCTGACCTCCCTGGCCGCCGCGCTGAGATCCACGCTCGTGAAAGACAGCTCCCGTCGGGTGAGCTGGGAGAGCAGCAGCATCGCGTCGATCAGCTCGCCCATTCTCGCGCTCGCCCGGCGGATCCGCTCGAGCGTCTGCCGGCCCTGATCGCCAAGCTGGACGCCCTCGTTCCGCGCCAGCACTGCGCCGAATGCGCTGATCGCGCGGATCGGCGTGCGGAGGTCGTGAGCCAGCGAATACGCGAACGCCTCGAGCTCCTGATTAGCGGCCTTCAGCTCGGCGGTCCGCTGCAGGAGATCCTCGGTGCGTTCCCGCACCCGGTCCTCCAGCTGCGCATTCAGCCGCCGAATCTCCTCCCGCTCACCCTCGAGGTCCTCGAGGATGTTCAGGACAGCCGCCTGTGTGTCCCGCAGACGGGCCTGCTCCTCATAGCTGTCCTCGAGGATGTTGACCAGCGCGCGCTGGCCGTCCCCCATCCGTTCGCGCTCCTCGCTGAGGTCCTCGAGCATGTTCAAGACAGCCCGCGCGTAGCCCGAGGTCTCGACCGCCAGCAGGCCGGAGCCGTCCTCGCCCAGTGTCACGCCACCTCCCCCCCGTCGGGCGGGAGCAGCTTCTTCAGCTCCGCGATCTCCTTCTTGAGCTCGATCATCTTCAACTCGCGCCCAACGGTCAGCCGCTGGAACCGTTCGAGCTCCGCCAGCCGCTCGAGGTCCTTCGCCCGCTGCGCCGCGATCTCGGCCTCGGCCCGCCGCTGGGCGGTCACGTCGCGGGCGGCAGCGAACACGCCGAGCACGTTCCCGGCCGCGTCGCGGTACACCGAGGCGCCGTAGAGCACGTCAGTCAACCCGCCGTCCCGGTGGCGAATCGTCAGCGGATAGTCGGTCACCGAACCCTCCGCAAACACCCGCCGATAGCCCTCCCGCGCCGTCTCAGGCTCGGTGAAGTAATCCGAGAAATCGGTGCCGATCAGCCGCCCACGCTCGACGCCCGTGACCTTTACGGTGGCCTCGTTGACATCCGTGATCTTGCCCTCCGGACTGATCGTCACCAAGGGATCCAGACTCGCCTCGATCAAGCTCCGCGCATATTCCGAGGACTCACGGAACAACGCGTCGGCGCGCGTGAGCTCGGTGATGTCTCGCGCAATCGAGGACGCGCCGATGATCGCACCGTCCTGGTCGTAGATCGGCGAGACCCTCAACGAGATCGGGATCACGCTCCCATCCTTCCTCAACCGTGCGGTCTGGAAATGATCGACGCGTTGTCCGGCCCGGATCTCGCCGAGAAGCTCGTCCATCTCGCCGCTGCCGTGGGGCGTCAGGAGCCCAATCGACTTGCCGATGATCTCTTCCGCGGTATAGCCGTACATCTCCTCCGCAGCCTGATTCCAGCTCGTGATCACGTCGTCGAGCGTGTTGCTGACGATCGCGTCATCGGAGGAATCGACAATGCTCGCAAGCAGTGCGACGTCCACACCGGAGCTTCTCCGAGAATCGTTCGCTGTAACCCGATCAGATGGCGGCTTCATCGTCGACGCTCCTGGTCAGCGGCGGTGCCTACGGGCGCGCACAGCGTTAGCAGGGCCCCGGCAGGTCGCCGGTAGCGTTGGTGCATAGGCAGCCGTTGGTTGGGCGACCTCCGCAATGAAACGCATCCAGCAGAAAGCCCTCGCGGTTGCCAGGTCGATCGGCCCCGATGCGCGGGCGACGTGGTGCGATTCGTGCAGCGCCGAGCCGATCGTGTTGGGGTGCGCTGGCTCTAGCCGAGGGTGCGCGCGCGGGCGAGCGAAAGCCCGGCGCCGCGAACATCGTCACTTCGTGACCATGGGTCATGAGCGCGTCACACAGCAAATCGGCGAACGCCTCTATTCCGCGATCGCCGCTCGGCGGCACGGGGATCCACGGCGGTGCGAGCACCCGCGATCTGCAGCGACCGCAGCCTCGGCGTTGGCTGCCGCTCGCAACCGCAGAGACTGACCGCAGACACTCATCGCGAGGCCCATGTTGGGTGCGGGCTCGCTCCTCCTCTCGAGCCGGTCGGGTTGGCCGCGGCGACGCCGCGCTGCTCGGCACGCGGCGTCAAGCCGTCGCGGTACAGCTCGGCTGCAGGCAGCGCGGAGGAGAACAACTTCACCTGGATCCCTGCAACCGCCATGCACCGCGGGCAGTGCTCGACCGTCAACCCGCGGGTTTTCGGTCTGAGGCTCAGGCCGCATCGAGGACAGTTCAGAAATGAAGCGGCGCGACCGCTCGCAGTGGAATTGCGCGCCTCCATCGACGAACCTCAGCCTCGTGACCGGTCCGCGCCGACGGCTAGCTGCCACGGGTGAGGCTTCGTCTCGTAGCGATGCGGGAGCTCGTCGCCGGCCGGCTTGACTGCGTGCAGCCAGCCGACAGCATCGAAATCGCCTTCGTGCTCGGCGGGCTCATCAGCCCACTGCAGCCCCCTCGCCACGGCTGCGAGATGCTTGGAAGCGCGCTCCTCGCGCGAGTCCGGCTGCACCGTGGTCATCGCTTTCGCGCTACCGGGACCACGGGGTTCGCCGGCGATTCGGTGTGTACCAACGCGATCGCCTTGCCCAGCACGCCATCGGGGTTGGGCCGACGACGAGCGGCGTACAGCGGCTGCGAGCAACACGGACAAGTATCGCCGACTGCCCACAACACGGTTACGGGCACCGCAGATCGACAGACGGGGCAGCGGACCCGGGCTCGTTCCACCATTGACCTCTCCTCAGAGCCTTGGTCCGACGAGCCGATCCAGATCCCTTGAACCCGGCCGCGCCCGTCATCCAGAAGCGACGCCAGCGCCACCCGAAGAGCACGCCAAACGCCAAGACCACTCTAGCGTCTCTCCCCGGGCCGATCAATCCCATTGGTCACCGGACGACGACGTCTACACTAAATCCCCCTGTTCGTTGGGTCTTTCCGGCCCCCTCAATCCTCCGCGCAGGCCTAACCAAGCTGAGAGCGCCGGAAAAGGAATGTGCAAGTTGGTAGACCGACACCGTTTGCGAGGTGGCGAACTGAACGCGGCTCTGACAGACGCGCTGGTGCGCATCCAGGCCGAGCACCTCGGTCGCGGGCCCACGACCGCGTCTACATTTCACCGCGGCAGCGTGATCGTCACGCTGATGCACGACGTGCTGACGAAGGCCGAGAAGGTCCTCGCGCAGAAAGGGAGGGGGAGCGACGTGACCGAACTGCGGAGCCTCTTCCGCCAACAGATGGAAGCCGACTTCCGAGCAGTCGTGGAGCGGCTCACCGGTCAGAAGGTACTCGCTCTTCTCAGCGCCAACCACATCGAGCCCGACGTTGCGGCGGCGATCTTCATCCTCGACGACGCGCTCTGAGGAGGCCATGCGCCAGCGGGCTTCTGTGCTACGTTCCCCGCGCGCGGCGTGTTCCCCCGGGTGCCGTCTACGCGCCATTCTGACTGATGGGTGCGCGCGGGGACCCAAGCCCCTCGCGTCGGCTCGTCGCAAGGAGCCCCCCGAACCGCATGGCCGACCCAGCGCGCTGCCCCATCCAGCATCCGTTCCTCCCCTGAGAGGGTCGCGTCAGTTGATGCCCGAGTCACAGCAGCTCGCAGGCGGGGAGCTGAACGCCGCGGTCACGAGCGCGCTCGTTGGGATCCACACCGAATACCTCGGCCGTGGACCCACGACTGCGTCGACGTTTCACCACGGCAACGTCCTGGTGACACTGATGCACGGAGTTCTCACGCGCGCGGAGAAGTCCCTCGCCCGAACCGACCGCGCTCACGTCGTGAACAACATCCGCCAACTCTTCCAAGAAACGATGGAAGCCGATTCCCGAGCGGCCGTCGAACGGCTCACCGGCCGCAAGGTCGTTGCTTTCATCAGCGGCAACCACACCGACCCCGACATCGAGGCCGATGTGTTCATCCTCGACACGCCCCTCTGACAATAATTGGGGGTAATTCGCGTCACGCTTCGCCCTCCGCCGCGCAACGCAGAAGGGTTCAGCCGACATCGCGTTCACAGCTCCTCAGAAGAGAAGCGAGAGCTGGACGCGTGCCGCTACGCCTCGAAATCCGGCACTGACGGTCAAGCAGTACCGGCGTGCTAGCTCGACCGGGCGAGAAACTGGCATCGAGCAAGCAGCGCGACGCGTCGAAGCGCGAGCCCCGATCGACCTTGACCAGCCGCCTGCTCCTATCTGCCGTACCGCACAACTCCTCCCCAGGACGACGAGCGGGCTGTCAGTGGACGCGCTCCTGATCCGTTCGGGCGAAGCGGAAGAGCCGGACCTCACTACTGCTTATCAGCACGAGCATCAGCGTCGCGGATCCGGACGACGAGACGCCCACTCACGCAGGCAAAGCATCAGCGTCGACGATGGCCGTGGGACCCGCGTCGGCTTGCGTTAAGGACGAGCAGCGGAAGCGCGGGACTGCGCACCGATACCAAGCCTCTGCTTACGCACCGCGCCACCGCCAGCGATGACGACGCGGACGACTGCGACTTGCGCTCCCGCCCACGAGCAAGCGTCCGAGCGCGGCGTCCCGCGCGATCGCATTCGTGTTCTCGCCGGCGTAGATCCGGCTGCTGCTTTGCCACACGCATTCAGCTGTCTTCCCGCGCGCGGCGGACGCTGCATCGCCCCGATGAACCGCAAGCTGATCCGCGCGAGGCCCGCGTCACCCGCCGCGCTACTGCTTCCGTAGTGCATCGCGCTACTGGTTCGCGCGGGATGCGATCGTGCCGAGGCAGCGAGCCGGACTAGTCCTTTCGCTATCGGACCAGCCGACCTCGCAGTTGTGCTCTGGCGACCAAACGTAATCTCGCGACGGCGCGATGCTAACCAGTAGCGAGCAAGCGGACCGGTCTCGCACTCGCCGTCGCCCCGACTTCGGCCGCGTGAATGCGATCGCGCGGCCTCTCGTGACGGCGCCACTGCAAAGCCACGAATCCAGCCGCCCGGCGCTGACCCGCTGGGGCGAGTGCGACGGTGACGGAGCGCATCTACCGGCGAATCGTGGGCCACGCGCGCCGAGGCTAGAGCCGCCGTGTTCGAGTACAGCGCGGGGTGGTACGACCTGGCCATCCTCGGGTATCTCTCCCAACGGGGTTCGAGCAACAGCTCTCCGAGCGGATCGCCGCGGTCTCAACCACAGCGATTCGGACGATGGATCGGTCGCCTCGATCCTCTCGGGGTCTAGTCCGAAGTCGCCAATGTGCGCGGCCGGAGGGATTAACCTGCCGCGTTTGCATAGCGGCTCCCGGGCCGGCAGGGGATAGACGCCGAGCCGGCGCGCCGGTACGCTTTCTGCGTGTTCCGACCAGACGCGAGTTTGCCTCTGCGCTTCGCGCGGACCGTGCTCTTTCCGTTCGGTCCGCTGATCGTCGTGATTACTCTCGGGAGCTCGGTGAGGCTGGGTGTGAGTGAGCAGGTCTACGGGTTCCTCCTCACTGGGGCGATGGCCTGGTTCTTCTGCTCGCTGATTATCGTCCCGGCGCTGCTTTTCAGAGCGGAGTCCTCGCCGGGTTCATCCACCGATGAAGACGGGGGCGGGAGCGGCGGCCCGCGGGAACCGCCGTCGCGTGATCCGGGCCCGGCGAGAATCCCGCTGCCGGACGCAGAGCAGTCGAGCGAGCGCGTCCGAGACCACGTTCGGGGCGAGCGTCGGTGGCCGCGGCGACGGACGGCGCGCGAGCCCCAGCCGGCGTCGTGTCCCAACGTCCACGACTAGGCGTTCGACGGCCGCTGCCTGCACCGCGGTGCCGAACGCGCGGCGCACTAGGGCGAGCGGGTTGTCAACCAGGAGCGGCGCGAGTCGCCGGCCCGGGCAATCGCGGATTCTTGATCACAACGCGTTGAGGAGGGGCACAAGTACCGCCACGATCGAAACCGTCCCGAGCACGACCACGGCCATCACCGCAGCCAGGACGGCGACCCCGGCACGCCGGGTCCATCGTGCCATGGGCGTCTCGCGTTTCCCGGCGCGAGCGCCGGTCCTCGTCCAGCGCGACAACGCGGGCAGCGGCGAGCCGCGCGCTCGCAATCCCTAGCGAAGCAGCCGCGTCGACTCGTGGCGCCTGGCTATTCCTTTCTGATCAACGCACGACTGTGTTTGCCGAACCCGGAGTCGGCCTTCTTAGGGGAGGAGGTTCGCTAGTACGGGGCTTACTGCTGACCGCATGCGGCGACGGCTCGGTTGACCGCCGGGGTATTTGGGTCGAAATTCGGACTGACGCGAAAGAACAAGCCGGGTCCGATAATGAGGATTGGACCGGGCGGGGAGTCAACGCGCGTAGGGTCGGGGAAGCTCGAAAAGCCATGCGCGCGCATGCACTTGGCGAACCTCAGCGCCGCAAGAAACTGGCTCTCGGTTGCCTTGACGCCACCCGGCGCACCTCCGGGAGCGAGCCGTGCGCATGCCCTGCGTGCTGACTTGAATGCTGGGGACTGTGGGTTGATCCCTGTGCCCGCGAGATCGAGCCCGCCGCCTCCCCCGCTGGGGTCGGGGAAGGTCGGCACGCCGTTTGCGCGCATGCAGTCCGCAAACTTCAGCCCCTGGGACTCGCTTCCAAGGCCCGTCGTGTGCGACGACCCGCACGCGGCAACCGCGACCACGCAGCTGACGACGGCGAGACACCCCCAGACGTTGTGGTTGCCCGGCTTGCCCATCTTGTTGTTGCAGGGTTGTACTCGCGAACATCTAACAGCGCCGTAACGCCGTTATGTTGCCGTTACGCGCCTGTAGTGATCCTGGCCGGAGCCTTCCGCAATGGCCTACATGCAAAGCGATCGCCGGCAATGCCCCCGGCTGACGATTCCCATCGCGTGGAAGCACGCGCTGGCGACTCACGCGCGGGGGTCCAGGGAACTCGGTCGCGCACGCCGCTCCTGCTCTCCCAGAAACCAAGCGACCGGACCGCCCCTCACTCTTGGCTCGCTCGTGCCTTCGCCCAGAAGCAGCCACCAGTCGCCTTCGAGGCGACGCGAAGTCTGCTTTGCCCGGGATTGTGCGGGACCGGCTCGCCGGTGTCCGCGTTGTCGCGTTGGACGAGGAGCAGCACTCTGGCCAGACTTCTCCTTGCTCGCAAACGAGAAGACGACTACTCCGCAGGCGCCCGGCCCGCGCCCGCATCTCGGAGGGCGCAGCCGTGGCTTGACCGACATCCCTTTCTGCTTCCGCCGCCGTGGGTCGAGCTACTGCTCTTGAGTCGTCTCGATCGTTCGGACGGCGGCCAACTCGCCACCGCTTCGCCACGCCAGGAGTGGCCTTCCCATGCACCGCGGACTACCGCATCGCCCCGGCTACGCGGTAGTCCCGCAGCTCGAACCGGGCGCCGTCCGCCGCGCTATAGCTTTGCGCGGGATTGGATCGTGCCGCGGCGGCGAGCCGGACGATTCCTTTCGCTCTGCGACCACCCGCCCTCGAAGTAGTGCTCTGGCGACCAAGGGCAACTGCGCGACGACGCGTTGCTAACCGCCGACGAGCAAGCAGACGCTCTAGGGCACGCTCGGAATCAGCGCTGCCTTGCCGCCGCACCGGCCGGTGCGGCGGCGAACTGATCGCAAAGACGAAGACCAGATGTACTCGATCTTGCAGCGCGATGTCACGGGACTTGCGGATGCCCGGACAGCGCATCTGCTCGGGCTCGGCCGCTTCGCAACCAAAGCCAAGGCCTTGGTCGGTAGGCCGGGTGACGTCGTTGAGCGCCTGCGGTTACTGTCGGTTGGGGGCGGTATCGTCGCCGGCGATGTCTGCTGTTGATCGTGTGCAGGAGCGCCGACGGGCGGCTGCGCTGGCTCGTCACTATCGCGACAACGAGGCCCCCGACCGCGGAGATTGCGCGCCGGCTGGGACGCGCACCGGCCACGGTCAAGGCGTACTTATATGACCCGACCGGCGAGAGGGCGCGCGCAGTCAAGCGCCGCTACCAGGGGGTATGCCGCGGCTGCGGGAGACCGACCACGGCGCGCGGCGGCAAGGGTGATGCGTACCAGTACTGCAAGCGGTGTCATCCCGGGGCGATCGCACCGACCCGCACGCGCGACTGGTGCGCGACGCGATGCGCGAATGGCGCGAGCGATACGGCAGGCCACCGTCGTCAACCGACTGGTCACGCACGCACGCGGGCAGACGCGGCGGCGAGGCGCTCGAACGATTTCAGGCCGGAGACTGGCCTGCGCCGTCGACCGTGGTCGATATGTACGGCAGTTGGGCCGCCGCTCGCGCTGACGCGTTCCCTCACGACTGACGGACAGCGTCTGCCGTGGGGCCATCGCCCGACGCGTCCGGTACCTACCAACCGAGGTGCCCGACCGGCTTTCGCAGCGCAACCATGCAGCCGACCGCGACACGGCGGCGGTCGATGGCTGGCACGAGCTTCAGGTCGCCAGCCCCACGTTCCTGCTCGAGCGCCTCGGTAGTGAATGCACGGACCTGCAGGGCCTGCGCGAGTTGACCGTCAACGGCCTGGACGCGATCGCCGCCCAGGGCATGAACTCGAGCGGCCGGGTCGTGTGGGACCTCGACTGGCAGCGGTTCGACGCCTCCGGCGGCCGGGTGCGCAAGCTGTCGGTGACCGACACCGGCACCGGCATGACCGCCGAGCAGCTGCGCCGGTACATCAACCAGTTGGCCTCGAGCGGCCGCGAGCAATCCGCCGCCGGCAACTTCGGTGTTGGCGCGAAGGTCGCCGCCGGCTTCCGCAACCCGCACGGGCTCGAATACCGCTCCTGGCATCACGGCCAGGGCGCGCTGGTGTGCTTCAAACGCCACCCCGACGGCCGCTGGCCTCGAACCGCAGCGCTGGCCCGACGGGCATAGCGACTACTGGCGAGCACTCGACGAGCAGGACAAGCCGTGGCTGCTGCGCGGCCAGGATCACGGCACCCAGGTCGTACTGCTCGGCGAGCACGAGCGCCACGACACCACCCAGCCCCCGGACAGCGTCAGCGACGCTCGCGGGCAATGGATCACCCGCTACCTCAACGGCCGCTTCCTCCGACTCCCCGCCCAGGTCGAGGTGCTCGTCCGCGAGCAGCACGGCCACGACCAGCCCGGACAGCTACAGCCCATCCACGGCGAGCAGCACCACATCCAGCAGCGCGCGATTGCGACCGGGACGGTGCACCTGATCCAGGCGATCGCCCGTTGGTGGGTGCTCGACGACGATCATCGCGCGCGACGGCGCGAGTCCTCGCTCTGGTCTTCGACCGGTCACGCCGCGTCCGTGTACGGCGATGAGCTCTACGACATCCTGCCGCAAACTCGCGGCGGGTACGGGCGCCTTCAGGACTTCGGCATCCGCTTCGGCTACGAAAGGGTCGTACTGCACCTCGAGCCCCAGGTCGACGTCGGCCGTCTGCATTGCAACACCGCGCGGACACTACTGCTGCTCGACCACGAGCCGCTGCCGTGGGCGCGCTGGGGTGAGGAGTTCGCTGCCGCGATGCCTGCCGAGATCCTGCGACTGCAAGAACGAGCAGCGAGTGTGGAAGCGGTCCCGCGCCAGGAGGCAATCCGCCAGCGCGTCACGGCGATCCTGCCGCTCTACCGCCTCAGCCGCTACCGCCCAAGCGCACGACCCCGCCAGGCACCCATCCAGCCCCCGACCGAGGGACGCAACGAGTCGCCCGACACGCTCACCCCCAGGCCCACGGCGTCCCGCCGACGGACGGTCGCCGATGCAGCGGCCGCGCCGACCCCAGGCGAGCGACCGCAAGAGGCCTTACCCGAGCCGCCGGCCGAGGACCCGGACGATGAGCAACAGTCGTATCCGACGGTCAGCCTCCCCGACGTCGCGTGCATATCCGCCCGCGACGGATCCCGCGCTACGGGCGACCTCGAAGATCAGGCCGCCCGCTACCACCCCGGCCGCCACGAGTTGACAGTCAACGCTGACTTTCGCGCGATCACCGACCTGCTCACCCACTGGTACGAGCGCTACCGCGGGGTCGCCGGTGCCCGGACGGTGATCGAGGCACAGGTGCGCGAATGGTGCGAACAGATCCTCGTCGAGGTCGTGCTCGCCGCCCGCAGCTCGAGCTGGACCGCCGAGCAGCTCGACGCGCTGCTGTCGCCCGCCTCGTTCACCGCGGCGCTGCCGCAGAGACAGCTGCTGCACGCGACGCTCCAGAAGCGACTCGGCCAGAAGCTCGGCGCGCCTCAGCACGTGCCCGTCCGGGATCGTCACCGGCCGCTGTCTCGCGAGGAGGCGCACGATGGGTGACCGCAGCGTCTATCTGACGGTGCAGGAGGTGGCCGAGCGGATGCGCTGCGAGCACCGCACCGTCCGCCGAGCGATCCGTTCCGGTCAGCTCGAGGCCGCGATGATCGGCGGCAAGTGGCTCATCCGAGACCAAGCCGTCGACGAATGGTTCGACGCGCGGCGAGCCACCGGCGAGGGGCCACGCGCCCGACGTGCGCCCGCCGCTCGCCGGACCCGTTCTGCCAGCGGAGCCGGGCCTCGTAGTGTGGCCCGGCTGAAGGCGATCGAAGGGAGAACGGGATGAGCGTCCGCAAGCGAGGCGACATGTACGAGGTGCGCTGGAAGGAGGGCGGCCGCAAACCCTCGCGGACGTTTCTGCGCAAGGGCGATGCCGAGGCGTTCGACATCGACGTCAAGCGCCGCAAGCAGCTCGGCGGACTCGCCCCGAGCGTCATTCAATCCCGCATCACGCTCGCCGAGTTCGTCGAGGACGAGTGGTGGCCCCGATATGCCGTGCCGAACCTCGCGCCGGATACGCGTCGCCGCTACCTCGAGATCTGGGGCGCGCAGCTTCTGCCGCGCCTGGGCGACTACCCGCTGCGCGACATCACGCCGCTGGTGGTCGAGGACCTGCTGGCGCAGCTGGCCGGCCAAGGGGCCAGCCCGGACGCGCAGCGGCGGGCCGTCACGCTACTCCAGGGGATCCTGAAGCGCAGCGTGATCCGCGGGCTGATCCCCGCCAACCCGGTCCAGCTCGTCACCAAGCCGAAGCTTCCGCCCGCCGAACCGCCGCGGCCGTTGGCGCCAGAGACGGTCGAGGCGATCCGCGCGCGGCTACGTCAGCGGGATGCGATGGTCGTCAGCCTGCTCGCCTACGGCGGTCTGCGTCCCGTGGAGGACCGCGGCAGCCGCTGGGGCGACCTGCGCGACCGGACGCTGCACGTCTACGCGACCAAGACCGGACGGGCCCGCGACGTCGACCTGCTCGCCCCGCTCGCGCAGGATCTCGCCGAGTGGCGGCTCGTGTCAGGCCGACCGGGCGACGGGCAACTGATCGTTCCCCGTCCGTCGGGCGGCGAGTGGACGCGGGAGGACTGGGCGAACTGGCGGCGGCGGATCTGGCGCCCGGCGGCGGTTGCCGCCGGCGTCACTGGCGACCTGCGCCCGTACCGGCTGCGCGGCTCGTTCGTCTCGCTGTTGCTCTGGGAGGGTCGATCGCTGCCGTACGTGGCGGAGCAGGCGGGCCATTCGGTCGCCACCCTGGCCCGGCACTACGCCGGGGTGATCAAGGAGCTCGAGGGCAAGGCGCGCGTGCCGGCGGCCGAAGTGATCCGGCAGGCCCGCGAGCGGGTGAGCGGGACGCAATGGGGACGCATTGGCGAGCGCAGGGGGCGCGGCGCGATGAGATGAAATCGCTGCAAATACGTGGGTACGGGAGCGACGGGACTCGAACCCGCGACCTCCGGCGTGACAGGCCGGCGCTCTAACCAACTGAGCTACGCCCCCGGAGGGGACTGCTTAGTATCGCAGGACCGTCTGGGTCGAGGTTCGTCGGGCCGAAGCGCAACTTTCGAGCCGCCCGCGAGTTTCAGCGTCGGAATCGATCTCCGGAGGACGCACCCAACCCGGCCGTGGGTGCGTTGTTGGGATCAGCGACGGGGACCCTTCACGGGGTCCCCGTTGTCTTTAACCGGCACGAGCAGCGTCTAGGAACTGCTTGATGAAGCGCTCGTAGCGCTCGCGCGGATATTGCTGCGGATCGGTCAGCACTATCCGGGCGGCCTGCTGCGAGCAGGTCGCCCGGCTCGTGCCCGCTCGGTTGCTGGGGCACGACTTGCGCGAGCTGCGCGAGCGAGATCCGCTTCTCGCGCTCGAATACGGCGTGCAGCAGCCGAAGTAGGCGTAGCACTCCGAGCCCATCGACTCGAGCACGTCGATCTTCGCTTTGAACACGGTTCCCTCGGACCGGTCCTGTGCGCCCTGGTTGAAGATGTAGATCGTGTCGAAGATCCGGAACGCGTCGAGCGCCCGGAACAGCACCGCCACCACGATCGCCGGCTTCATCAGCGGCAAGATCGCCGGTCAGCCCCAGTAGCTTGGGGATCCAGCCGCTCTGCAGCGACCAGGCGAGCTGCCACGACTCGGCTGCCACCACAGCGACGATCCCGTAGGGGACCAGGGCGATAGCGCGCACGAGACCGCGGCCGAAGATGACCCGGTGCATCACGAGCGCCAGGCACATGCCGAGCACGAGCTGAATCGAGACGCTGATCACCGTGTGGAACACGTCCTGCCACCAGACGGGTGCGGTCAGGACGTGGCCGTAATTGGACAGGCCGATGAACTTCGTGGCGTTCGGGAAGCGCAGGTCGGCTCGCTGCAGCGAAAGGGCGACCGCGTCGATGATCGGGTACGCCGTCACCAGCAGCATCACGATGCCGGCGGGGGCGACCAGCCAGAACGCGAGGCGGCGCTCGGCGCGGGCGCGGTCGCTCAGGTGCTTGCGCCGGCTCGTGGTTTGCGCGCTGGGAGCGCTGGGTGGGGCGGTGACGGCGCTCACATCAGGGCCGATGAGGACAGGGACAGCTTGATCTCGTTACGCAATGTGCTGACGACCGTGTTCGGGTTGATGTTCGAGCTGGGCGACAGCGTCTTCTGGATCGCGAGCGTGACGTCGGCGTAGGCCGGCGTCTGCGGCCGGATGCCATAGGTCTGCAACTGCTGCTTGATCAGCTGGTGGAACGGATACGCCTTGTCGAACGCCGGCTGGTCGTAGATGCTCGCGGCGACCGGCGCGAGGCCGCCCTTGATCGCGTCGCGGCTCTGGTTCTTGTCCTGGATCAGGCACTGGTCGACGTCCATCGCGAGAATGTCGATCGAGGAGTCGTTCGCGGCCAGGCGTCTTACGAGAGATACCCGCTGCTGGTCAGACGAGGTCGATAGGAAGTTGATCTTGATGTTGCAGGCGCCGTGCGATCCTGGCTGCACTCGGTCGCGGCCGCCTGGAACGAGCCGGACGGCTCGGGGAACACGTACCAGTTGAGCGTCACCGGGCCGTTGCCCGACGACCCGCACGCTGCCAGCAGGACAATCGCGCCGGCTGCGGCAAGCGCCGCTCCGAATCGTCTTCCGCCTCTCCGGCGAGAGCGTCTCCTCACCAAGACTCTCCCTCTCCCTCCTCTCCGTCCCTTCAACGACGGATCCCTCGTACCCGCCATGGGTCGCCGACTAACCGTAACTTCGTCAGTTGCGGCCAACGGTTGCGTGGCGAGCTGGCCGGCCTGGCCAGGAGAGGTTGATTCGCTCGCGGGCCCCGTTCGGGTTCGGGTCAGCTCGGCCGGGGAGCGGTTGGGGCGGCGCAGAGCCCGCACGTGCTCCAGTCGAACGGTCGCGCGATCCCGCGGATGCGCCTGTCGTTCTCGTGCCACTCTCGGTTGAGGTGCCGGCCGATCACGACCGCGGCGATCGGTCCCGCGCCGGCAGCCCTGAGCGTCGCGGCGGCGCTCTGAGCGCTGGCCCCCGTCGTCCACGTGTCATCGATCAGCAGCACTGATGAGCCTTGCAGCGGTCGAGTGGCAACGAACCTGCCGGGGCTGAACGCGCGTGGTTGGGCCTCGACATCGGACCGCCGCAGCAGGCGCTCGTGACGAGTTCGGGTAGGCGCGACCAGATCGCCGACGATCCAGCGCAACGGGTGGAGCTCGTCGCGGGCGCGATCCCCAGAGGGGACAGTCGTGACGAGCTCGAACGCATCCGTCCCGGCCGCGCAGGCCAGGCAGCGCTCGTGCTCGGCGAGGAAGCGCCACAGGATCGCCGCGAGGCTCGCTCCGAGTCGCCGCGCGACGTCACCGTCCAGCCGCTTGTAACTCGCGAGCGCGTGATGGAGCTGCTCGCGGGCGACGCTGTAGGAGATGGGGGCGATCGCGTCGAGCACCAGCCGGCCGTGATCGCACGCGTAGCATCGCTCGTATCCGTTGGTGAAGTTGAAGCAGGTGCGGCACACGTCCGAGCCGCGCCGCGGCCCGAGCATCACGTTCTCGTACAGCGCACTCAGCTCGCGGACCGACGGCATCGCGCGCGCCTCGATCTACGCGACGAGCGACCCGGGCAAGATCAGCCGATCGATGACGGTCGTGATCTCCGTCGGCGAGCGCACGACGTGCGTTCCGGCCCGCGCCGCGTACTCCCGCGCCCACGCCTGCCGCTCGACCAGCGACGCAAGAAGGAACACGGGCCTGCCCTGGGCTCGAGCGAGGCGAGCCTGCATCCGGGCACCGCTCGTGTCCGATGCCTCCACCACCACGGTCGCCAGCGTGATCCCGGAGATCACGGCATTCCGCATCGGGAAGCTGCGCCGGCTCGGAGGGGCATCAGGCCAGAATTGCGAGATCACCGCGCACTCGGACGCGATCCGGCGCTGAAGGCTCGCGTTCTGGGGCGGGTAGGAGCGAGCGAGCCCGGTCCCGATCACCGCGACCGTCCTTCCCCCGCGAGCGAGCGCGGCGGTGTGCGCTGCCGTGTCGATGCCAGCGGCCAAGCCCGAGACAACCGCGTACCCGGCGTCGACGAGATGCCCAGCGATCGTCCCGGCCCGCTCGGTCCCGGCGGTGGTTGCCTTCCGCGACCCGACGACGGCGATCGCACGGGCATCGGCCGTGGTCAGTCTGCCGGCGACGAACACCATCGGCGGGCGGTCGTGGACGGCGCGGAGGTTCGGGGGGTAGCCGGCCTCGAGAACCGTCACCAGCTGCATCCCGTCTGCGCTCCAGCGGTCGAGATCCGCCTGGGCCTGGGCGAGCAGCTCGTCAGCGGTCGGCGGCGGAGCTTCGAGCAGGCTGGTCTGCGTCGCCGCTGCGTCCGAACTCTCCAGCTCGGTCGTGAGCACGGCCGCGGCGCTCCCCCGCTCCTCGACCAACTCGGCGTATTCGACCCACGGGCGCCTGCCCATTTTGAGCAGGGCCACCATCGCAGCGCGCTCGCCGGCAGCTGTCACCTGGCGAGCGTAGCGTGCCGAACAGATGCGCTTGTGAGGAGCTCAGCCGACCGGCTGAACAGGCTCTTGCGCCTGCGCCGGCTCGTGCTGCCGGGCCGCCTCGTGCTGCTCCGCCACCTCGACGCTGCTCGCCTGGCTCACGATCTCCTGGTGGGGCTGGGTCTCCTCGCCGCTCACCGCGCTCTTGAAGTCGCGGAGACCTTTCCCGAGCGCCCTCCCTGCTTCGGGCAGTCGCTTGGGTCCGAGGACGAGCAGCGCGACCACCAAGATCAGGAGCAGGTGAGTGGGCTGAAGGATGTTGTCCACGAATGGCATTGGAGGAAGCTTACCCGGTGATCGCCGCGGGCCAAGGGACTTTTCGGTGTTCTGGCTCCGTATGGCTCCATGAGGCCACGTGATCAAGGCGTTCATCGGTGCGATTGCGGCGTTTCTGGCGGCGACGAGTGTCGCGGCCAAGCCTGCCGATGTCGCGCGTCGCCTCCGTGCCGGCGCCGAGGGCACGAGCTCGACCCCGGCCGTGTTCGCGCTTCCGCAGCTCGGGTCCGCGGGCTTTATCTGTGGTCGCGATTGGACGGTGCAGCCGTTCTTCAACATGGGCTCGGCCGTCGCCACCGAAGAGGCGACGATCCGCGCCGGCGCGGTCGCGAGACGCAACTTCGCGGTCCGGATCGTCGGGCCGAGCCGCGGCAAGCCGCTGATCGAGGAGAAGTTCTCGCCGGCACAGCAGCTCGAGCTGCCGTTCGGGCACTACCGGGCGGTCGCATTCGGGGTGCGCCAGGGCGGGGAGGCTCGCGAAATCGTCGCCACGGTGCGTGCTGACGTCGTCGCCGGCACGTTCAAGGTGCGCGGCGTGCCGGAGCCGCTTGGCGCCTGCTACGTGCAGCGCTGGTCGGTCACCATGAACGTGAGCCCGTACTAGCGACGGACTCCGCCGGCGATCTCGCGGGAGATGCGTCGGGCGGCGGCGAGCGTCCGGTCGTCCTCGTCCTGGAACGCGGGGCGTACGCAGTGAGCGCCGCCGTGGCTACCGGGAGCCGTTGGCAGACCAGGCGGACACACTCCGACACGTGGTCGACGCTCGGCCCGCCGGGGGCCTCGTACTCATTCGCGCGCGCGTCGCCGGCGTCGATCGAGTCCAGGTCGAAACGTAGGTAAACGCGCGTGACGCGGGAGGACAGCTCGCCATCGCCTCCTCCAGCCGGGCCGGAATCGACCGAGCCGGGAAATCGAGAGCAGGTCGGAGCCGTCCAACCGCTCGCGCTTGGTAGAGCTCGAGGTCGCGGACCCCGACTATCACGACCCCAAGCTCCGGCAGTTGCGCGCCCCGACTAAGGCGATCCGGTCTCTGGGTGGTTCGGGCGTCTCACGCATCGTCGCGGCTCGTCCGCTTGCCGGCCCGCTCGCTCAGGCCTCTCGAACTCGATCAGTCCGGAAGCGAGACGTGGACCTCGTGCGCTGGTCTCTCCCAGATCGACGAGAGGGACGGGTCCCACGGCATCCGGATCACGGACGCGTCCCAGGTGATCCGGATGCGAAGCATTGTTGCCGCCCCGGGCGGCAGCGGCATCGTAAGTCTGCCGCGGGCGCGGGTGTTGGCGCCGTAAGGGTGGTCGGTGCTCCCTCTGTCTGCGGTGAGCCCGAAATGGCCGCCGAGAGCCCTGTACTCATTGCCGAGATCGTCCTTGCCCTCGCCTCGGGGTCTGTGAGAACCGACGCCGACCGGCGGGACGATTTCGTAGTTGACGTGGATCCCGAAGTTGTCGCGCTCGACGGACGTGATCGTGACACGGTTCGTCGGCGAGGGACCGCCGCGAGTCTCGGTCAGTTCGAAGCTCAGCGCAATGGGATGCGGTTCGGGCGTGGGTGCGCTAAGCACCTCCAGCACCTCCAGCGCCTCGGCGACACTTCCCGGGCCGCTCAGAGTGCTGAACGCATGCGCAATCGCTCGTGCGCCGTAGCCCAACTCCCTCAGGCGCTCCTCGAAGGCGGGCCACTCCTGTTGGGCGGCTTTCCCTCGGTCGGCGGCCCTGGCGGCGAGCCGTAAGGATTCACGTAACGATTCAAATTCACCTTCCCGGGCGCTCATTGAGCCGAGTCTATTGCCCTCCGGGCAGGTCAAGATCGAGTCCAATCGGCTCGCGCGAGGCGCGGCGGTGCCGCCCGCCGGGCTAGATCCGACATTCTCGGCCGGTCCGCTCCGGCGCTCCGACTGGAAGCAACGCATCACCTTCGAAGACCACGATCGAACCGGCAACGCGCTGGACAGTGCACCGCCCGGGCGGCCTCGACCATGACCCGTTGCGTTATGTGCGCGGAACCTGGCATCGGTCCATGATCTCTCGCGCTAGGTGCGGCCGGTGACGCCTCGAGCCTGCAACAGGGCGGTGACCTCGGGGCTCGGCTGCTTGGGCTCGCCGGCAGCCAGGACGATCCCGTCGGTCGAGGAGTCGGCATCGAGCAGGATGCGCACGACTGTTTCCCAGTCGGGAGTCGGGGCATGTGTGGGCTGCTCGCCACTGCCGACGACTGCCCAGTCGAGGGCGTTGGCTTTGAAGGTTGCGTCGCGCGCTTCGATGTCGGCGCCGCGGGCCAGCAGGAGCGTCACGGTCTCGACGCTGCCGGAGTGCGCGGCCATGTGCAATGCGGTTGCGCCGTGCGCGTCATTGCGGGCGTCGATCGGGAGGCCGACGTCAAGCATCAGCGTGACCGCGGTGGCGTCGCCGGCCTCCGCGGCGGTCACGATCGTGGCGGCCTCGGCGGCGGTCAGCCGCCCCGCCAGCCCGGGATGCTCGGCCAGCAGTCGCATCGCCGCCTCGCGGTCTGCCCGCCGGCAGGCGCCGAGCAGCAGGTCGATTGTGGTCCTGTCGTCGCGGGCGCCGTGGCGGGCCAGCAGCGCAACGACGTCGTCGCGGTCGAGCGCGGTCGCAAGCCGGTAGGGCGAGCGGCCGTCCGGGCCTGGGGCGGCCGTGTTGGCGCCGTGGGAGAGCAGCAGTTCGAACGTCTCGGCCGGGGCGCCCTCGGCGAGCGCCTCCGGGATCACCGCGGCTGGATCGCCGTCACCATTGCGGTAGCGGTTCGGGTCGGCGCCGGCATCGAGCAGCAGCCGCACCGCCTCCACGTCCCCGGTGCTGACCGGCGCCCCGAGCGCCTGCTCGGCGATCTCGGCGACGTTCTGGACGCGCTCGAGCAGCATCCGCACACACCAGCTCCCCGCGAACCCCGCGGCGTACAGATCATCGTCGCGGACCGTCGCGCCGCGATCGAGCAGCAGCCTGACGATCGGCTCGTTTGCGCGACCGGAGTTTGCGCTGGTCACCGCGCATCCCAGGGGAGACCAACGACCGTTATCGCTCAAGCCGTTCGGGTCCGCTCCGGCGTCGAGCAGCAAGGTCGCGACGGCGAGCAGGCCCTCGGCGCGGGCGGGGTCAAGATGCCAGCGCGAGGCGCAGACAGCATGCAGCGCCGTCCAACCCGTTCGACGATCGCGCCTGCTCGTCAGCCCCGGATCATCCGCCAGCTCGCGCTGGACTCGCCCGGCGTCGCCGAGCACAACCGCCGTCCCGAGACCGTGCTCGGCGATCTCCGGACGCTCGGCCAGCAGCCGCGCGGCCCGGCCAACGCGGTAGCTGACGCTCGCGGCCAAGAACGCCTCGACCGCCTCCTCGAGATCGCGGCTGCGTTCCTGCACCTCGGCCTTCAGCGCCGGCCAGCTCCCCAGCCCGTACTCGCGCGCGATCGCCAGCTGCGCGGCCGCGAGCGTGACCTCGCCTGACACGACGCCGATCCGCTCGAGCGCGCTCCGGTCACCCGCACGGGCGGCACGGACCAGCTCCTTGGCCTGACGGCGCAGCTGATCGAGGTTCGGGTTCGCCGGGAGTGTCGGCATGACGTCTCCTTTCGCCGCGCCCAAGGTCCGCGTGTCAGGCCCAGGAGATCGTCACGATCGACAGCCACGCTCAGAGGTGGACTCAGTCCTTTCCGCGGACCCGGAGGCGTCCTCCGACGCCAGCTGCCAAGATAAACGATCCCACGGCCGCTTCAGGCCGCGAGCTGGAATCCGCGTTCGTTGGTGACGAGTCGGCGGAATCCCCGCTGTTCGAGCTCCGCGAGATGCTCGGGCGAGTCGACGTCCTCGGCCCAGTAGTCCACGAGGCGCGTGATACCTCCGAGCAGCAGCCACTCCGCGGCGGTCGAGAGGAGCATCGACATGGTTGCGCTCAGGTCGCTCTCGTCGCGGATGAGGAGGTTGCCGATGTCGGCCCAGCGCACAGCCACGGAACTGCGCGCCATCGTGCTGGTCTGGTCGCAAACCTCGATGAAGCCGAGCTCGTGGCCGTCTCGTCGCAGGGTGAAGCGAGCGCCGAGCAACCCCAGCGTCCGCACGGTCGAGATCCCATCGAGGTCGTGTCCGGTTAGCTCATCGCAGCGGGCGACGAGTACCACTTCTGTCCTTTTCGGATCTCCGAAGCCTGCGTCGGCGAGTAGGTTGCGGATGTGCGGCAGCGTGTCGGGGATGCCGTAGCAGCCGAGCGCTGGGAGCGCTCCGTCGGCGCCGACTCTGGTCACCTGCCAGCGCGCCATTTGCACGAGCGAGTCGCGAAGTAGCTGCTTACCGGCGTCCAGGGCATCGGTCTTGCAGACCAGCCAGCGGATCTCGCCTGCCTCGCGATAGCCCGGTTGGACGTCCTCGTCGCGACGGAAGCGATGTAGGAGCGCCGCGGCGACGATCTCCGCGTCACGCTCGGAAACCAAGCAACGACGCTCCGCAACCCACGGGTCGACAACGGTCTCATCCGGTTCGCGCTCCAGCTGCGCGAGCACCGTATTGACCGAGAGCACGATGCCTGGGATGACGGCGGCAACGTGCAGGTTCACAAGCGCGGTCAGCTGATCGCGATCGCGACGCTCAAACTCACGGACGGCGACGGACATGAAAGTCCTTCCAGTCGAATGATCGGATGAAGCCGCTGCCAGTGCGGAGCACCGACCAGTCTAGCGGTGGCCGCCGACGATCACGCTCACGTGGCGGCTCGCGGCGGGCGCGTACGGGTAGTTGCCCATCGGAAGCGAGGCGATCTGGAACCAGTAAGTTCGGAACACGCTGGGGTCACCCGGTCCGAACGACGCGACCGTCGAGAAGCGGCCGTCGCCGCTCACGTGCTCCTCAACTCCGTAGGTGTTGTACGTCGAGCCGTAGCCGATGCGCAGACGGACCAGCGCTCCGCCCGGCGGCAGGTACCCGCCGACAAGCTGCCCGAGGAGGTGGACCGTGCCGCCCCACGGGACACGCCTGGGCCAGACACGCAGCAACCGGACCTTCGCGGGCACGATCGTTGTCACCTGGCCGCTCGACGGAAGAATCGTGGCAGAGCCGTCGGTGACTGCGCGAATGATGCGAGAGGGGCCTGGTGGCAGCGTCGCCGTCCAGCTTCCATCGCTCGCGGTCGTGACGACCGCGGCCTCGGCGAAGCTGCCTGAGCCGTTGTTCGGCGCGGAGAAGATGTGGACCTGCTGCCCGCCCAGCGGTACCCCCTGCGCGGTCGTGTAGAGCCCGGCGATCGTGACCTTGTGGCCATAGGCAACTCGCAGCGTTGTCGTCACGTGCACGCTCGGCGCTTTACATACACGCTTGGTGCGCACGCCCTGTGACGGGGTACGGACGCGCCTCGTAGTGCACCGCTTCACGTACTCGACGACCTTGATCGTCTTCATGTGGCCGCCGCGCTTGACCCGCACCTTGACGACCCGGCGCTGCAGCGGGTTGACGATCTTCGTCAGACTGACCTGGGAGTCGGACGCCGCGCGCAGAGGAAGTGCCAGCCCCTCGCTGGTGGAGGAGCAGTTCCCGACGTTGTCGCACGAGGTTGCCCGGAATGTGTAAGCGCCGTGGAGACCCGCGTCGTCGAATCGCGCGACCAGGCTCTGGCCGTTGAAGCTGGTCGGCAAGCTCGTCCACGCGCTGGTTCCAGCGGGGGCCATCTGAATCGACCCGCCGGCGACGCCGGACTCGCCGTCGCTGGCGTCGACGATGAGCGCGGTTGGATCCGCCGGGTTCTGCGGTTCGAACGAGAGCGACGGTGGCGCCTCGTCGATGTGGATCGTCATCGAGCTGTTCCCTGTGTTTGGCTGTCCTTGTGGGTCAACGGCGGTGTTCCATGCAGTGCATGAGACGGTGTGGACGCCGTCGCCGTTGACGGTCACGCCGCTGGCGGAGTACGCCTTCGCGCTCGCCCGGTCCGCGCTGCAGTTCATCCCGCCCACACCGGAAGGACCTGCAGTAGCTCTGGCATCGACTGTGACGGCATGATCGATCCAGACGCTCGGGTTCGGGTCGTTCGCCGTGCTGAGCGCCACGGCGACGGGATCGTTGTCGACCTCGATGGTTTTGGACGGAGCGGATACCACTCCGGCGGCGTTCGCCGCGTATAGCTGAATGGGCAGTGAGCCGCTGGTGGGCACGTAGGAACGGGTGTCGACGCCGAAACTCCAGCTCGTTGGGGTCGGGCACTGCTGCCAGACGGTGTCGTCCCGCGGCTCCGACGGGACCTTGCACGCTACTACGTTTCCGACGGTCGCCGACATGTTGCAGATGCCGGATACGTCGCTGGCTTGCATTGTCACCGCCCAGGCGTCACCCGATGGGTTCCACACCCACGCACCGCCCGGTTCGTTCGAGAGCGAGTCAACTCCGGTCACTGACGGCCCCGTGTTCTCGGTGCCCTCGAGCTCGACTCCGCCGACGCTAGATAGGGAGTTCCGTAGCACGGGCCTTGGGTAACTGAATGCGTGCAGACAAGCTGGATCCCGTAGATCTGGCTGTTGATGTCCGGGGTCCCTTCTAGGGCCGTGTTGAACCACTCCTGGCCCGGCCCGAGTGTCGATCCGCCGTACACACCGCTGCTGTTCTCCCAGAAGTCGCCGACCACGAAGCCATCGGATATCCCGCTAGCAGTGACGTCGGGGTTGGCAGTCCACGCGTGGTTGATCGTGATGCCTGGGGGAGCAGTGGTCATCCAGAACGCGTTTTCCCCTGCGGGAACCCCCCCGGCCACGTCGATCGACATTGGGCAGCCAGCGCTGGTGTGGAACACCGACAGGTCGCCGTAGAAGCTGAACGCGTTGCAGCCACCGGTCTGGCCCGCGTTCATGTTGCCGTCGGTCACCCAGATCGTGCCGGCCTCGGCAGCCGTCGGCGCGACGAGCAGCGCCAGCACGCATGGCCGCGACCGTTGCTGCCCCTCTCCTGAGCGTCCAGCCACGCATGATGGCTACATACAGCTGTCCATGACTGTCGAACGTATGGTCAGTCGGCTGTGAACGTGCCGTCTCACGACAACGCCAGTGAACACCTTGAACTGCTGGTTGGCGGCGGTCGATTCGTACCACGCTACCGGGAACGTACCGGACGCTCTGTCCGCCCGGGGGATTTGTGTCCGAGACGCTGACCACAGGCGCGTTGGATCCATGGGCGCATGCCGGAGCGGTGATCGTGACCTCGTACGTGCCGGCAGAGATGATGCTGGACCGAGATGCCCTGTCCGGCGCAGCACCGCGCCTGCGTTGGTCACGTTCGCCCAGATACTCACCGCCGGCGCCCCTGGCTGCCCCGCCGGGCCCTGGCCACCTTGAGGCCCCTGGGGCCCGCGCTGATTCCAGGTGACCCGAGTCTGGCTTCGCTTGCACCGGCCGTGGGTCTTGAGGTGCAGCACGCCCGTGCCCTTGTCGGCACAGACCGTGATCGTCTTCGTCGTGCTGGCGGCGAGTGCGTACCCGCCTCCGACGCCGAGCCCGATGGCGAGGGCAAGCACGATGTATAGGAGAGTCTGGCGTCGCGCGTGTGCAAAGAGGTGTCTCATCCGTGTCCTTAGCCGTTCGGAGAGTTGATAGGGCCGAGCGCGCCGGATTCGCCGGTCGGACTGACCGTCGCGCGAGCTGAATTTGCCTGAGTGGGGCTGCTGGGCGCAGCCGATCTGACCAGCGGGTGACTGGTTGGCACTGGGGCCGAGACGCTCTCCGGCCTTTGCGCCTCGGAGGTGCCGCTGATGGTCTCGTGATACGTCGTCGGCTGTGCGACTGGTTCCGAGACAGGCCGGGACGAGGTGGTCCGGCGCGTCTCGGCGGCGACCCGGTGGCTGGGCTTCGGCGCCGGCGAACGACGCGGTGGGCGACGCGCAGTGTGAGAGCGACTCGGCGCGACGGCCGATGCGTGGTTCCACAGGGCGGGGTTCGAGATCTGGGCAATGCCGCTGCTGAGCACCGCGGCAGCGCTTATCCTCGACGCCCAGGGGGCAGGGTGCCGTGCCCCACCGAGCGAGAACGCATGCGACGCGAGCACGATGACCATCGCGACGGCTACGGCCAGCCCGGTCGCGGTGCCGAGCACCGCCCGCCGCGGCATCGAGCCCGGACGGAGCCGCGCACGCACGGCGGCGAAACGGCCGATCGTGGCCGGCGCGTCGTGGTCGTCGCCCGGTTCGACCGAACGCCGAGCATCGTTTTCCAAATCCTGATCCGGAGCCTGGAGCGCGTCATGGATGGCGGCCGACTGCTCGCCCCAGAAATCCGCCGCGCTGGTGGGCCGGTCGTCGGCTGGCGTCCGCGCGCGCGGCCCGAACGGCACCAGTTCGTCGCGCGGTCCGAGCCAGTCGCGGGGGAGGCGCACCACGTTCGGCTGAGCCTCGTGCTCGCCTCCCTCGCTTCGCCGACCTTCCATAGCCCCGATGACCGTCCTTTTCCAGCGGGTTTCTGCCCGACTGCCGCAATGCCGTCCCAACCACGCGGTAGTATAACCCTGATTTAGTTCCAGTTCGACTCAATTAGCAAACTTTTTGATGAATCCCGGGGAACCCGAAGAGTCGTTTCTGACCGTGGCTGAGGTCGCGGGGATGCTCAAGCTGAATCAGCAGACGGTCCGGAACTGGATCGATCAGGGGTCGCTGCCCGCGCTGCGCGTGGGTCGCCGCGTGCGGATCAAGCGCTCTGACTTCGAGCGCGTGCTGGCTCAGGCGTACACGGCCGGCGCGGGCGTGGAGGAGGGCGGGCCGAGCGCCGAGGACTTCTGGGGCGGCGAGCCGATCGGCGTGGTCGATCCCGGGCTCGGGCCGGATCACGACGGATGAGCTTCCGCGACGACCTCGACAGCCGGCGAGCGCAGATCATGCGCGCCGTTCGTCAGGCCGGCAACGACTGGGCGGACGCGATGCGGGTGCACAAGCTCGCCCCGCCGGACGCCGGCTTCGCGGGGAGGCTGCGCGGGCTCTCCGAGGCGGCCGCGCGCGAGCAGGTGGCGTGGGAGCACGCCCACGCGGTGGGCTTGCTGTGGCGCCCGATCCCGGGCGCCGAGAGCGCCGAGCCGCCGTACGAGCTTCGTCCCGGCACGGGACGCCGCGGTCCCCCGGAACTGTGGGCGCGCTTCGACGAGACGGTCGCGGCGCTGAACCGGGCGATCACCGAATCGAGCGCCGCCGATGTCGCCGACGCGTTCGGCGAGCTGTCCGAGGCGGCGAGCGGCCTTGCGGACGCCGTCGCCGGCGAGGACGAGCCCCAGCCGCGGCCCGCCGCGCGTGACGCTGCATAAGGTGGCGGCTCGGCGGACCCCGGCCACCTACACGATCAAAACAAGATGTTTACGCCGCCCGAAGGTGGACGTCGCAGAATGCGACTCGAACGACGACGAAGGAGAAAGACATGCCTCAAATCATCGTGACCGCGGATCACGGGGCTGCTTTCGGGGAAGGCGCCGTGACGTTGCGTGAGCGAGTGACCGTCGCCGATTTCGAAAGTGAGCACTTCGCGAATCAGCTTGTCGAGCGCCTCGGATGGGCGGTGGGCGATGCGAACGAGGTTGAACGCGTAGGCGAGCCGATCAAAGCGCAGCCGGACGCCGACCCCGGCGACCCAGCCGACCCCGCCGAGCCGCTCAGGGCTCCGTCGCGAGCGTAGTCACGACCGCCTCGTACACCCCGGCGCCGTAGCGCTCGGAGGTGACGCGGACGTTCTGGCGTCCGCCGATCTCGGACGCCAGATCGGGATCGCGATCGAGCGCGTTGGCCACCAGCCAGAACGTGCCGACGACCGACGCGGCGTCCATGTCCTCGCGCGAGTCGCCGACCGCGATGCAGTCCGCGCGCGTGTAGGCGCGCGCCCGCATGTGCCGCGCGACCGCGCGGACCTTCGACGCACGGGTCGGAATCAGGTGGTACGCGTGAACCACCGGGAGCCCGTCCATCTGCTCGGATGCGGCGCGGACGACCCCGTTGTCGACCAGGCGCAGCCAGCCGACGCCGGCGCCGTCGAGCGTCTCGCGGACCTCGTCCAGATCAACCGCGCCGCGGAACAGGTGGGAGACGTCCCGGTTGACCGACCACGGGGTGTGGTACTCGAGCCTGCCGGCGAACCGCTCGAGCAGCAGCGCAGGCGCGCCCGACCGCTCGATCTGCTCATGGATCGTGCCGCCCTCGTCGGTGGGGACGACGCCGTCCGTCAGCCACTCGAGCTCGCCGTCGACGACGAGTCCGCAACCGAGCTCGAAGATGTAGGAGCCCGAACCGATCAGCCGGCTGTCCTCGAACACGCTCGATTGCCGGCGCCCCGAGTACACGACGACCTCGACGTCGGCCCGCCAGCAGGCCTGGAGCGCGCGCACCCCGTCGAGCGCGAAGCCGCCGTCGGCGCCGTGGAGCAGCGAGCCACCGGGGCCGAGCAACGTCCCGTCCAGATCGACGTAGAGACAGCGCATGGCGGGCGCGACCGTAGCACCCCCGCGGCCGCCGCCATACTGGTCCGTGATGGCGATCGCGCACGATACGGAACCTTGGGCGGCCCTGCTCGAACAGGGCCGCACTGATCAACGTCTGGTTCACGACGATTTTTATGGGGCACGCTCCGCGCGCCCTGTTTTGGTCCCGGGCGAGCTCGGACCGGCTGTCAAGAGTGCGCTCGCGACCGCCGGGATCGACCAGCTCTACTCGCACCAGCGCGATGCCCTGTACGACGCGTTCGAGGCGCCGACGATCGTCACGACCGGGACGGCGTCGGGCAAGTCGCTGTGCTTCCAGCTGCCGACGCTCGAAGTGCTCACGTCCGACCGCACCGCGCGAGCCCTGTATCTCTACCCGACCAAGGCGCTCGCGCAGGACCAGGCGCGCGCGCTGCACTCGTTCGGCCTGCACAAGCAGGTCCGGCCGGCGATCTACGACGGGGACACGCCGCGAGCAGAGCGCGCCGCGATCCGCAAGCGCTCGAACCTGATCCTGACCAACCCCGACATGCTCCACGTCGGGATCCTGCCGCACCATCCCGCATGGGGAGATCTGTTCGCGAACCTCGCGTTCGTGGTCGTCGACGAGGCACACGTCTACCGTGGTGTGTTCGGCTCCCACGTCGCCAATGTGCTGCGGCGCCTGCGTCGCGTCGCGGCGATTCACGGCACCGAGCCGCGCTTCCTGCTCACGAGCGCGACGATCGCCAACCCCGTCGACCTGGCCGAGCGGCTGACCGGTCTGACCGGCTTCAAGCTCGTCGACCACGACGGCGCGCCGCGCGCGAGCCGCCGCGTGGCGATGTGGAATCCACCGCTGCTCGACGAGGATCTCGGCATCCGCGCCTCAGCGCTGGCGGAGGCCGCCGAGCTGTTCTCGGAGCTCGTGTCGATGGGGGCCCGGACGATCTGCTTCATGAAGTCGCGCAAGGGCATCGAGCTGATCCTCAGGCATTCGCTCGACCGGCTCGAACCGGACGTCGCCGAGCGGATCGCCCCCTATCGCGCCGGCTACACCCCACAGCAGCGCCAGGAGATCCAGCGGCGGCTGAGCGCCGGAGAGCTGCTCGGGGTCGTAGCGACCGACGCGCTCGAGCTCGGGATCGACATCGGCGAACTCGACGCGGCGATCTGCGTGACATTCCCGGGGACGGTCGCGAGCCTCCGACAGATGTGGGGCCGCGCCGGCCGCCGAGGCCGCGGGCTCGCCGTGTACATCGCCGGCGAGGACGCGCTCGATCAGTTCTTCTGCCGCCACCCGGAGGAGTTCCTCGGCCGCGCGGTCGAGGCGGCGATCCTCGATCCGCACAGCCCCGAGATCTTCGCCGAGCACCTCCTTTGCGCGGCGCACGAAGCGCCCCTCACGGACGACGATGCCGGCGTGCTCGGGCCCGACTGGCGCTCGTACGCCGAGGAGCTGACCGAGGCCGGGCTTCTGCGCGAGCGCGTCACCGGCTTCGTGCCTCGGCGCGCGGACGACTATCCGGCCGCCCGGACCGCGCTCCGATCCGCCTCACCGGACAGCTTCGCGCTGATCGATTCGAGCTCGGGGGAGCTGTTCGGGACGGTCGAGTTCGCGCGTGCTTACAGCACCATCCACGATGGCGCGGTGTACCTGCACATGGGGCGCTCGTACCACGTGCTCGAGCTCGACCTAGCCGGACGCCGGACGCTGCTCGAGCCGTTCAGCGGCGACTACTTCACCCAGGCCAAGCGCGAGAGCATGATCTACATCACGCGCATGCACGCCCAGCGCGAGCCGTGCGGCGTGACCCTGTCGTTCGGCGAGATCGTCTACGAGGAGACGGTGCTCGGCTACCAGCGCAAGCGCCTGCAGGACCACGAGCTCATCGACTTCCAGCCGCTCGACCTGCCCACGGTCGAGTTCTCGACCCGCGCGCTCTGGTATGAGCTCGACGACCTGATCGGGTCAGAGCCGTTTCCGCCCGAGCTGCTGCTCGGGGCGCTGCACGCGCTCGAGCACGGGCAGATCGCGGTGCTGCCGCTGATCGCGATGTGCGACCGCTGGGACATCGGGGGACTCTCGACCAACGCCCATCCCCAGACCGGCGTGCCGACTATCTTCATCTATGACGGCCATCCGGGCGGGGTCGGGATCACCCGCCGCGGCTACGACGAGTTCGAGCGGCTCGTCGGCGACGCGAGGCGCCTGATCGGCGAGTGCCCATGCCGCTCGGGCTGCCCATCGTGCGTGCAGTCGCCGAAGTGCGGGAACCTGAACGAGCCGCTGTCTAAGCGCGGTTCGTTGGAGCTCCTCCGCCGTCTGTCCCGGCCTCGCTGAGACCCCGGGGCGTCAGAAACTCAACGAGCCGGGCGCGCCCCGGCGCGAGCTCGCTCCATTCGCCCTCGAACGTCAGCGTGGCGAGGGCGCCCGTCGGGAACTTGCGCTCCACCGCGGCTCGCTCAGGGCCGTTAGCGGCGGCGTCGTCGCGATGCGTGAGGCGGAGGACGAGCATCTGCGAGGTTGGGTTGTGCCCGATGAGCATTACCGACCCTAGCTCCGCGGGCAACCGGCGAAGGCGCTCGAGGACGTCCTGGGCGCTCGCCAAGTAGAGCTCCTTCTCGATCACGCGCTCGCCTGGGGGGTCGATCCCTTCGAGCGTCTCGCGCGTGCGCCGCGAGCTCGAGCAGAGCACGAGCTGCGGCTCGACGCCGGCGGCGCGGATGTGCGCGGCTATCACCACGCAGGCGCGCCGGCCGCGGGCCGCCAGCGGCCGCTCGTGATCCTCGAGCCCGGGGTCATCCCAGCTCGACTTCGCGTGACGCAGGACGAATAAGCGCTTGGTCGGTGGCATCGGAATCATTCTGACCTCCGCAGCGGCGGTGCGGAAGGCCGGCAAGTCGCTACGATCGCTCGGCCACGGCGAGATAGCTCAGTTGGTAGAGCACACGACTGAAAATCGTGGTGTCCCCGGTTCAAGTCCGGGTCTCGCCATCGCTCGCCGAAAGGCCTGCAAAGCGGGCACTTCCGATGTCGGGTGACGGAGGCGCCGGGCGGCTTCACGGGGCTCGTTGGCCTTCCCTGGCCTTTTCCGCGCTCATCGAGCTGCTCCGAGCCCGTCGTGCCTCGCTAGCGAGGCTCAGCACGCTCGCGCACCGGAGGCCACGCCTTCCGGCGCCCCGACGTCTGCGGCAGACTCGCGCATCGCCAGTTGACGGCGCCGGCCGACCTCCTCGCGGATGGCCCGGGAGACCGGCCTGGGCGCGCTGCCGGTTGGCCTCCTCGCGGGCGGGCGGGATCACGTGCTGCGCGATCGCGTTGCGCGTCCACCGCTTGCCGCGCGCGTTCCGGAACGCCGGCTCTCCTGGCTGCCAACCGGGGGGCAACTTCGCCGCCCCGCGGCGGGTGTGGCAGCAGCTACCCGATCCGCTCGTCGATCCGGACGTGGACGGTGTCGCCCGCCTCCTTGCCGATTGCCTTCCGCAACGTCGCCTTGACCGGGAGCCTGTGCGTGCCGTCGCCCTGCGCCATCAACGCGCCGGTGAACGGCTCGCGATCGATCGCACCGCGGATCTTCACGAGCCCGCGGGTACCGAACAGCTCGGGCACATCGTCCATCACCACGCACGTCCATGCGCCTGGGTTCTCGCCCTTCTGAAGTTGGGCGTCGAACTCTCGCAACATGACTCCTCAGACTTTCGCACGCGGCCGAACTCATCGCCAAGCGGGCTGAAGTCGCTCTTGCTTTCGCGCTCGAGCAGGCCCGGAACGCCAGCATGTCTTCGTGGCTGCCTGTGTCCGATCGCGGCAGCGCGGTCGGCCGGGCTCAGCGTCGCCCGCGCCTATGCAGGTGCGCCTTGCCGTCGCCGAGGATGCATTAGGCCCGACCGAAGAGGTGCCACCGGCCGGGGCGGCGACGCGGTCAAGCCCCACCGATCAATCACCGCGCCTTTGCGGGGCCGATTACGAGATCGTGAAGGTCGCCGCCCACCTCGAGTCGACCCGACTGCTTGATCCCGTCGACCTTCAGCGGCTGGAAGCCGGCGGTTCGGATCAACCGCTCGAGTTCTTCGCCGGCGCGGTCGTCGTCGGTCGCGTAGAAGAGGAGCGCCCGTGCTGGTAGGGATCTCAGTGTCCGCGGGACTGGCCACCGTCGATGTGAGAGCTTTCGCCCGTGATCTCGGCATTCACTCGGACTCCTCGGCAGGCGCACTCGATGGCCAGTGAGGGGGCGACCAGTCCCCCTCTGGATCCGTGGTTTGCCCCACTTCGATCAGATGACCGTCGGGATCGCGGATGTAACAACGGATCTCGTACTGGTGCTGTTTCGGCGGCGTCAGGAAATTCGCACCCCTGGCGCTCCATTCGGCGTACACGGCCTCGATGTCTTTGACCCGGATATTGAGGAAGCTGCTGACCCGGTCGGGATCGCGTGGCGCCTCCAGGGTGACCGCCGGCTTGTCGTCCGTCGGTCCACCGCCCACGCTGATGACGATAAAGCTGTTGGATAGTGCGACATTGGTCGGCTCTCCGGACGGCTGTCCGGAGAAGACGACCCTGCCGCCGAGTACATCGGTGTAGAAGCGCCGTGAGCGCTCGACATCTTGTGAGACGATGAAGTGGGTCACCACAATCCCCTCGGGGGGCGGTGGGAGCTCGGCCATCTGGTACCTCCACTGGTCGGGTCTGGTCCCCGCCTGCGACGGGGTCGGCAGCCGATGTTGTGACGATCGGGGATTCCATCTCTTTCCGAGGCACCGCTAAAGGCCACCACGTTTGACCCCGATGGTCTTGCCCTGGGTGAATCGGATCGGTTCATCGAGCGTGCATGCCGCGACGATCGTGGCGGCGGTGCTAGACGCCGGGGCGGGCGAGCTTGGGACGTTCGGGATGAGCGGCGAGGGCAAGGAGGCGGCGGCGTTCTGTGCGGGGCTGCCGAGCCGGTGCGCGCGGCGTACGAGGCCGGCCCGACCGGCTAGGGGCTCGCGCGCGAGCTCGCACCTCGCGGACACGAGCGATGTTGCCCTCGCCTCCAGACTGCACTTCGAGGATCCCGCGCCGGCGCAGCCCGCCGGCCAGCCGTCCCCACATGCGATCGTGGTCCCTCACCCATTGCAGCGCTGCCGTCGAGATGATGACGTCGACGGGCTCGGCGAGATCGAGATCGAGCTGGCACCGCATCTGGGCGCGATCGCCGAGCCGCGATCGTGCGAGCGTCACCATGTCCTCAGACGCATCGATCGCGAGCGCGCTACCGCCGGACACAAGCGCGAGCAGTGACTCGTCACCCGCCCAGTCCCGCAGGCCACGTCGAGGACCGTCGCGTCGCGGGGGAATGCCATTCAACCGGGCGAGGACATCTGAGGCCCACGCCTGCTGCGGTGTGCTCGAGACGTCGTAGGTCCGCGCGTCCCAGGGCGTGGCCATCGGAGCCGCAGCCCTGCCGGTCCGAGCCGTGCTCGTGCGTCATGGGCCGAGCAGCTGGTTGATCAAGGCGCCGCACCGCTGAGGGTCGTCCAGGAAGGGAGCGTGGCGCGCCGGGATGACCTCAAGATGCGCGTTTGGCATCAGCGCGGCGGCGCGCCGGCCGATCTCCGGGCCGCCGTAGGGGTCCTCGTCTCCCCAGACCATGAGCACGGGCGCGGCGATGTGTTGAAGTTCGGCGTCGGAGAGGAAGTTCTCCGGACGGGGTCGTCCAAGCCGCATCGCGAGCCACATGTGGCTCAACATCGCGGTACGGAAGCCTGGCTGTCGCATGCCCTCATGGACGACATCGAAAAAGCCGTCGGGCGCGAGCTCGGTCGCACGGGGTCCGATCGCGCCGCGCGCCAAAGCCCGGCGGGTGACAGCGACGCTGGGCGAGCCGATCCGCGCGACCAGTTGACGCAGCCCGGGCGTCGAGAGCGCGGTGAAAGCGGCGTCGCCGCGCATGCCGGGCAGGGCAACGGCCGGAACTCCGAGCGAGGCTAGCGCGGTGATCCGCTCAGGCGCATCGACGGCCAAGCAGAGCGCCCACATGCCGCCCAGCGAGGTGCCGATGACCGGGACCCGTTCGAGGGCGAGCGCATCGAGCAGCGACGTGAGCTGCGCAACCGCGTGCGCGCGCAGCGACCGGCCGGCGTAGTCGAACGCGTCACTGAGCCCGAACCCAGGCAGGTCGAGGGCGATCAGCCGGTGGCCGGCGAGGTACCGCAGCAATGGTGCCCAGGTCGACGCGCTCATGCCGCTGCCGTGCACGAGAAGGAGCGGCGGACCGTCGCCCGCCTCGAGCACGCGCACAGCAAGCGGCGGGTCAGCCAGACGGACGCGTCGGCTGGCGATCTGCATCGAGCATGCGGCAAACAAACGCTGCTGAGCCATCTCGAACGTTGCCACTTGGTCCTGCTTTGCGCGCTTGGACATCGCTCTTCCGCTACCCGCACAGCTAGGCGGCGGACCGTTCCTTTCCGCCCGCTGCCACGTGAACGCGCGTCCGGCACCGCCGAACGGGGTCGGGCTTCTGGCAGACGATAGCCGGGAAGTCCGCTTCCGACTAGATCGCTGACCGCGAGAAGCGCTTGCGGAGGACGGGCCGGCCGACCGAAGGCCCGCTGCCTACTCAGAGGCGAGGCACCGGCTTTCCGGGCGGTCTCGCCCCTCTACGGCTTCAAGTGCGCTTCGAAGAACGCGAGGATGCGCCGGCGTGCGTCGCGCGCGGATTCCTCGTGGTAGCCCGATCCTGGCGAGAGTATTCCGAAGACCGGTTCCAAGACGGCGAACGGGAGCGGCGTCTTGTCTCCGGCTCCGTCATGGTCGTTGAGAAAGGAGTGCCCGGCCTGCGGGTACTCCTTGACATCGTGCTCGATCCCGACGGCCGTCAATGCTCGGTCGAGGCGATCGGCGGCACCCCGCAGTGAGCGATCCTTGCCGCCGTAGCTTCCCACGATCGGGCACGCGCGTCTCAGGAAGCCGGCCGTGTAGGCGTCCTTCGGAGCTGTGCCGTAGTTGACGCTCGAGACCGTAAACCCGCGATCGGCTGCGAGCAGCAAAGCGAACCCCCCTCCCATGCAGTAGCCGATCACGCCGATCCTGCCCGTGCAGTCCTCCCGGGCCTCGAGCCAGACGCGTGCCGCCTCGATCTCGTCGAACGAGCGTCCCCGTCCGGCGTGCACGTCGCGCATGACCGAGATCATGCAGGCCACCCTCCCTCTCCCATGGAAGAGGTCCGGCGCTACGGCGAGGTACCCTTCACCCGCGAGCCAGTCAGTTTGGTCGCGCAAGTCCTGGCTCATCCCCATTGCGTCGTGGATGACGACGACACCCGGCCAGGGGCCCGGGCCCCCAGGTGTTGCCAGGTAGGACGGCAACTCACCCCGAGTTGGGATCATCACCTCGGACATCACGTCCCCTTGGACGCGGTTGGTCGTCCCGGACGGTCCGCATCGGTGACGGCACTCGATACGACGCTTGCCACGAGCCGTTTGCCCCACTCTTGGGCTCGGGCCTCCTCGCCCGGCGGGCGGATGTTCTTCAAGCGCATCCGCGGAACGTCTGCAGCGACGCTACTCCCACTGATCAAGGCGCAGATCCACTGACCCTCGACCATCCGCACCGACGGAATCCTAGCGAGGCCGCGCTGGTGCAGATCACCACACGGACCGAATCGTTCAGGCTCACCCCGGCCAGCTTGAGCGCGAGGAGAAGGAATACGCCAGCTATCGATGATTCATCCCCGTAGCTGGCTCAAAAGTCCCGCTAAAAGTCATCTTCTCCTTCGCTCCAGAAGACCCGCACCCTATTCAGTCAGCGAGTCCCGGCTGGTGCTATCGGATTGCGTCGTTGAGTGCGAGTTCTTCCTCGAGCTGCTCGAGGGTCACGGCGTTGGGGTCGAACTCCGAGGCGTTCTCCAGGCCTAGCCACTCGAGCCGTTCTTGGTGTTCGTCGTGGCCGGGGTCGGCGAGGATCTCTTTGAGGTCTGCGTATCCCCAGGTGCCGCCGCAGTCCTCTGGGGGGCAGGCTCCCTTGCCCGCCACGAGGATTGGGTAGCGGGTTTCGGGGTCGGGGTCGGGGTCGAGCAGATCCTCGACGAGGATCTCGTGCTCCCAGTTGTCGCCGTAGTCGTAGGTGTATCGGAAGCGAGCGCCGAGGTCGGTGAGTTCGCCGAGTGTGACGCGGCGCTCTTCGCTGAAGTCGAGCCCGAGTTCGGGATCGCGGGGTCCGAATTCCTCGTCCACGAAGGAGAAGGCGTGCAGGTGGTAGTTCTCCCAGCCGAGCGCTGCTTGGAGGATCTCGTGCAGCTGATCCAGCCGGGTGTCGGCGCGTCGCTGAACTCGCCGCCAGACGGGCGGCTTGGTCACGCCCAGTAGCTTGACTTTGATCTGCAGGATGATGTTGTGGGCGGGGCTGTGCTGGTTCATCGGCTGCTCCCGTGGTCACTGTCGGTTGCCGTGAAGGGTAAGTGGATCGGCGGATGGAGCCGCGCCGTCGCGGTCGGGCGCCCGTCGGGCCAGCGGAGGGAGCACGTGATCAGCGGCCGCGCTCGCTAGCGCTAGCGCTAGCGCAGGGTAAGCGGCGCCCTGCTTGCCGCGCGATGCAGGTGAGCCGTCGGTGCTGGCGCGACGCTCGTGACCGGGTGAATGCGGGTCTGCGCGGTCGAGGCGACTGTTCATCGGCTCGCGCGCGGTCGTGGCTGCTCGACGGCGGACGCGGCCTTGTGTATCGCCGCTCGGGTGACGCTCGCCGGCCGCTGCTGATTCGGATCAGCAATGGTGATGGCGGTCGTCTCCGGGGCGACTCCGTGCGTTGGGGAGGCTATCGACGTGTGCTTGGCGAGAGCGTCGGTCGGGATCGGGCCACCCGGGTAGGAACTACGTAGTGGCATCAGGACTGGTCCGCATCTGATCCGGGTCGCGCCCACGGTCACGCCCCGGGTAGAACCCTCTGGTCAAGGCCGTCGCGCGCGAATACAAATCGACAATGTCAGTTGGAGGCTCGCCAGCGATCCCCAGCGCCGAGGCGAGTCGCGCGCGACAGTCGCGCTCCAGCAGCGGCTCGCGAGGATCGGGCCGTCGGGGCACCGCGTTGGTGGAGTCGCTGCTGCTGGCTGACGGACGTCGGTTGTCCGTCCGCCGCTGGCCCGGCCGGGGTGATCCGGTGGTGATCCTGCACGGGTTGCTCGATTCCTCCGAAGGGTGGACCTGCTTGTGCGAACGCGTCTCGATTCCGGTGCTCGCGTTTGACCTCCCGGGGTTCGGGCAGTCAGATCCCTCGCGCGGCTCGATCACAGGCTACGCACACGATGTGGCCGAGAGCTTGGCTGTGCTCGGTGTCGAGCGCTTTGCGCTTGTCGGGCATTCCCTCGGCGGCGCAGTGGCCGCCGCGGTGGCTGAGCTGATGCCGTCTCAGGTTAGCTCGCTCGTGCTTCTCGCTCCGGCCGGGTTCGGTCGGATCCATCTTGCGGAGGCGGCCTCGATCCCGGGTGTGCGCGACGTGTTGCAGGCGACCCTCCCGCTCGTGCTCTCGAGCCGGTTTGCCGTGACCGCGGGATTCCGCACCATGGTTACCAATGGCAACCGTCCCGATCGCGACGTCGTCGAGCGCGTCATTAGCCGCGGCGGTCAACTCGTCGATGGCGCCCGCGAGGGTACCCGCGCCGTTGTGCATGCCGGCCGCGACCAGGATGCGTTTCACCGCCGGCGGGTCGGCTACGACGGCCCAGTGCTCGCGGTCTGGGGCGACCGTGACCGCCTCGTCCCGGTCTCCCATCGGCATGGCGTGAAGACCGCGTTCCCGCAGGCGGTGATCCAGGTGTGGCACAACATGGGCCACCACCCACTCAGCGAGCGCTTTGACGAACTGCTCGCCACGGTCACAAACGTATCGACCGCGGCGCGTCGTCCGATACGCCGCAAGGTCGCCCCAACTACGGCGCGCGAGGTGACTTTCCGACCGCCCCCCAGCGCGCGGGTCCCCGTGTCACCGGGGGGACACGGTAGGCTCCTCGCGCAAGCGGCTAGGTCGAGCGGTTGACCTGCCGCTGACGTAAGCGGCTCGTCGGCGGCTCACTTCGTCGACCAAAACCGCCGCTCTTGTGCAGGCAAGGGATGCGGTGCACGACACCGCCGTAGACTGCCCGAAAGGGCCACCGGTTCCGGGCGAAGTCCCGGGCACCGGAGTAGTTGAGTCTCAGTCTAGGCGGAGGTCTTGAATCGTGCGACGAGTCGGTTTAGTTGCTCGGCGTTGGTCGCTAGGTCGTGGGCTGACGCGGCGATCTGTTGGGCGGCAGCGGACGTCTGTTCGGCGGACGCGGAGATCTGCTCGGTGGATGCCGAGGACTGCTCAGCGACCGCCTCGATCTCACCGATGCCGTCCTGCATGCTGTTCGCGCTGGCGGTGATCTGTTGGGCGCCGGCGGCAATCTGCTCGATGCGCGCCGTCATGTCCTCCACGGCCTGGCCGATCGTCTGGAACGCCTCGCGGGTCTGCTCTACCACCGCGGCACCATCCTGGGTGCGCCTGGCCCCGGCCTCGACGACACTCACCGCCTTGCTGGTCTGCTGCTGAATCGAGCCGATCAGCTGGGAGATCTCGTGCGCGGCATGCTGGGACTCCTCGGCGAGCTTGCGTACCTCGTCAGCCACGACCGCAAAGCCCCGGCCCTGGTCCCCCGCCCTCGCTGCCTCGATCGCAGCGTTTAGCGCGAGTAGGTTGGTCTGCTCCGCGATCCCCGTGATCGTCTGGACGATCGCGCCGATCTGCTGTGAGTTGGCGGCCAGTTCGCCGATCGCCTCGGTCACCGCCTCGCTGGACTCTCGCACCGAACGCATCGCTCCATTCGCCTGCTCAGCCGCGTTCATACCCGCGTTTGTGGCCGCGCGCGCGTGCGTGGCGACCTCAGCGGTGTGCTCAGTCTGTTCAGCGCTCTCCTTGACGGCGCCCGTGACCTCCTGGACCGCCCGCCGGGTGGTCTCGACCATCCGCACCTGGCGCTCAGCGCCCTCCGCAACCGCACTGATCGCTTGCGCGATCTCACCGGTTGCGTTACCGGCCTCCTCGGAGGTCGAGGACATCTGCTGCGAGGTTGCTGCCACCACGCCAGCGGTTCTCGAGAGCTGACCGATCATGTCGCTGAGCGCCGCGCGGGTGGTGTTGTAGTCCGCAAGCGATCCGCGAACCTTCTCGATTACGCTGTTGGCGGTGCGCGAGGCGGTGCCGATCTCATCACGGCGCGGATCGGGTATGAACTCGGTGACTGAATCGGCGGTGGCGGTAAGGTCACCGTCGGCGATGGAGCCCAGGCCGGCTCGAAGCGACTCGAGATCATCACGATCGATGCTGGTCAGGCGCTCGACCAGCAACATGACCGGTCGTACGACCGAGCGCGTCACGACCAGAGCCAGCGCGATCGCTGCCACCAACGCCAGCACCGTAGCAATCAGCGTCAGCATCCTGACGGTGCTTCCGGTCGCGGCCGCATCGGCGGCCAGTCGGTCGCTGCGAGCGTTCACCGATCCAGACAGGGCAGCGCTCTTGTCCGAGAGGGAGGTGAACACCACGGTCGAAGGACCGTTGACGATCTTGTCGCCTGTCGCCAGGCTGGCCTGATCGCCGTTGACATACAGCGCGAACGCTTGCGTGTCGAGCGACCAGAACGCGGCCCAATCGTGGACGATCGCCAGATAGGTACGCCGCTCCGACGACGTGAGGTAGCGCACTGGGAAGCGGGGCAGCATGCGATCAAGCGCGGCCTTGTCGACCATCTCCGCAACGCGGTTTGGATCCTGGGCGGTGATGTGCGATCCGTGCGCCGTATGTGCGTCGAGTCCGACCGCCACCTGCCAACCGGACACGTCCGCGTCGTAGTAGCGGATGAGATCAGCCTGCCGAGCTACGATGGTCAGATGAGTGCGCTGCCCGGCGCTGTTGCTCTGGACCAGCGATCCCCAGAAGCCCAAACCGCCTACGCAGACCAGCAATGCTGCCATCGCCAAGAACGCGCCCAACAGCCGCACACGCAGCGAGAGATCTCCGATTCGAACCATTCCAACGCATCCTTTCCGCGCCCGTATCGGGCGGCGATGGGTGCGGACATCAACACCGCCGAGCGGCCACCACACACATACACACAGGATCGGCAGGCAACCGGTGAAGTTGAACTCAGGCGCCACCAGGGGTACCGATCGGCGCCGGGCCAGTCAGCTCAATCGTTAGCCAGATTCCCGGGCCGGGCTTCTCCTTTCGCCCAGAAGCACGCACCTGGCACCGCGAGGGGCAACGATCGCTTTCATCGCGGGTCCGCCACGCAGCGCGCTTGCGCTTTGGCGACGATCGGCTTACGGCATCTGTCCAGCGGCAATGCCCCGACGGCGGGTGGACGACCGAGCACGGTGGCGCTCTCCGCCTGCGGTTCATCGAGCAAGAAGCCCGTCGCCGACCGCGGTGGGAACGCGCTGATCGCGTTCAGCAAGTGCATGCGCGCGAACGGCGTCACCAACTTCCCCGATCCATCCGGGGGCGGCGGGGTGAACATCGCCGGGACCGGCATCAACCCGCAGGCACCGTCCTTCAAGTCTGCACAGGCAGCATGCTCCAAGTTGATGCCGGGCGGCGGCCCGGGGACGCACGCCAGCGCTCAGCAGATCAAGGACGCCACCCAAACCGCCGAGTGCATGCGCAACCACGGCGTCACCGGCTTCCCGGACCCGATCGTCACCGCCACGCCACCGGCGATCAACCCGGGTGAGTACAGCGTAGCCGAGTACGGCAACGGAATGTTGATCGGGATCCCCACCTCGATCAATGTGAATTCGCCGGCCTTCGAGGCGGCCGCGAAGACCTGCAACTTCCACTGAGCGTCGCAGAGCCCGCGACGGAGGAGTGGACGGTCCGCTGACCGCGACGCGGACGCGACCTTGGCCGGCGGCGCCCCATCTACGCCCGCAGCTTGATCGCTGGGATTCGATTCGCAGCTACCGCACTCGGTGCTGGGTTTGGCGACGAGCGGGCTCTGGCCCAACCGGCGGCCCGGGCCGCTTTTCGCCGCAAGGAGGGCGATGTCTCGTCGCGGCTGCCGGCGACTACCACCTTCGCCCGTTGGCGTCATGTCGCCAACGCTCATCCTGCCGTGCACTGTGGGTCCATGATCGGCGGCCGCGGCCGATAAGTCGGGTATGAGGGCCCCCATGCCCGGCTTGAACCGCCTGCGCGTAGTTACCGCGGCTGCATTTGCCGTGGGCATTGTTGCGGCTCAGCTGAACGCCGCCGTCGGTTTCGGGGGCCACATGCTCTCCGACGTCGTTCTGCCGGCCTACGGCGGGCTTGTCCTCGCCGGTGCTCTTACAGCGATCTGGCTGCGCGCCGTACGCGTGCAGCGCGACCGGTGGGCGTGGGTCGCGCTTGGCTGCGGCGTGCTGATGTGGACGGCCGGAGAGGTCTACACCGCGGTCGCGTTCCCCGACGGGACGCACCGCTTCTATCCCTCGGCCGCCGACGCTGGCTATCTCCTTCTGTATCCGGGCGCCTACATCGGCCTATGGCTCCTGATCCGCGCGCGAGCGTCACGATTTCAACGTAGCATGTGGTTGGACGGGCTGATCGGTGCCACCGGCGTGGCGGCGGTGGGGGAGTCGCTGGTCGTTCACTACGTCCTGGCGCACACGGGCGGGAGCTTCTCCACGGTCGCCACGAACGTGGCGTACCCGATGCTCGATGTGCTGCTACTCGCGCAGGTGATCGCCGCGATGGCCCTGAGTAGATGGCATCCCGGCGGTATGTGGCTATTCATCGGTGCTGGACTGGCGGTCTTTGCCAGCGCGGACGCAGCTTATGCTTACACCGCGGCGCTGGGGCACCCCTACTCGATCGGCATCGCCCCGTTCTGGATCCTCGCGTTCGTGCTGATCGGCTTCGGCGCGTGGCACGAGGACCGCGGACCCGTGCCGCGAGTGCGCCTCGAGGGTCTCGCCGCTCTATCCGTCCCGCTGACGTTCGCGCTGGTCGCGACGGCTCTGCTCGCTTACGGACAGACGCATCGCTTGCCCGGCGTCGGCGCGTGGCTTGCCGTGACGACGCTGGTGCTGGTGATGATCCGAACGGCTCTGACCTTCCGTGAGAACCTCACGCTGCTGGACAGCCGGCAAGCGTCGCTCACCGACGAGCTCACCGGCTTGCCTAACCGAAGACGACTGAACCAGCACATTCGCACGCTCGCCGAGCGCCAGGGCGACTCCTTCTTCGCCGGCCTGCTGCTGGTCGACCTCGACGGCTTCAAGGAGCTCAACGACACGCTCGGCCATCACGCGGGCGACCTGCTGCTCAAGAGTCTCGGGCCGCGACTCGCCGCAGTCGATGAGCTTGATCTTGTCGCACGCCTGGGAGGCGACGAGTTTGCGATCGTGGTCGCCGGACGCTCGGATGCCGACGTCCTGCAGGCGGCTGCGGACAGATTGCAAACGGCACTCGAGATCCCGTTTGAATTCGAAGACCTGAGCGTTCACGTGCGAGCCAGCATCGGCGGGGCGCTGTATCCGCACGATGGCCGCGATGCGACGGAGCTGATGCGACACGCGGACGTCGCGATGTACAACGCCAAGGGTGCCCGGACCGGCTATGAGCTCTACCGCCCCGAACGCGACCTCAACTCCCGAGATCGACTACGCCTCGTCGGCGAGCTTCAGCGCGCCCTGCGCGAGGGTGAGCTGGTCCTCCGCTATCAGCCGAAGGCGAACGCCCGCACCGGTGAGATCACAGGCGCCGAGGCGCTCATCCGCTGGGAGCACCCAGTCGATGGGCTACTCACCCCGGACCGCTTCCTCGATGTCGCCGAGAGCGCCGGTCTGATGCGCCAGCTGACCAGCTACGTCCTGCGGCGCGCGCTCGGGCAGCTGGCGCATTGGAACGAAAGCAACCCGGACTTGTGCATCGCCGTAAACCTTGCGATGCCAAACCTGCTCGATCTTCGACTACCCGACGAGGTCTCGCTGCTGCTGGACGAGGCCGGGGTGGTTCCCTCGCGCCTGATCCTCGAGATCACCGAGAACATCGTGATGGCTGATCCGACCCGGATTCGCGATGTCGTCTCGCGCCTACACGCGCTCGGCGTGGGACTGTCTCTCGATGACTTTGGCGCCGGCGCGTCTTCGCTGGGCTATCTCAAGCGCCTGCCCGTGGATGAGCTCAAGATCGACAGGTCATTCGTGATGGCGATGGACCAAGACGAGGACAGCGCTGTGATCGTTCGCGCCACCGTCGACCTCGCCCACAACCTTGGCCTACGCGTCGTCGCCGAGGGCGTCGAAACCCCCGGGAATTGGCAGCACCTGAAAGCCCTCGGATGTGACGAGATCCAGGGCTTCCTGCTCGGCCGTCCGATGACGGTCGAGCAGCTGACTCCGCTCCTCCCGTGCATGGTCGACGGCGCGGACGATCCGCCCGACAGCATCCGCAAAGCCGCGTGACGGACGGTCGACGTGGCTACAGGCGGGGTCTTGGCATGAGGTAGCTCTAGCGCGATCACCCAACACCAAGCCCACGACGCCCAACGCTGGATCGACAACGACCACCGCATCCGCGAACTCCTCACCCGACTCGAGCAGATCGGCATCGAACGCCTCGAAGCCGACCAACCACGCACCTAAAACCAGACCCACGCGTGGCCAAGACGCGCTTATGCCGTGACCAATCGGCCCGAGCACCGGATCACCGCGGCCGAGTCCCGCGACGTGGCACGGATGGTCGACGAGCTCGTCGGAATACGCCGGACGGCCGCGGTCTTACGCGTCTGCGACTTCGTCCGAACGCTGCCGGCGCGTGGCGCCGCACCTGATGCCGTCACGGGAGCAGCAGTCCTATCGAGTGCCGATCCCGCACGGCGTACTGAATTCGTTCGAACACCCGGAAGTGGTAGTAAACGCCTTCGTCACCGAACTCCTCGGTGACGAACGCGGCTGTGGCCTCACGTGCGATGTACATCGTCGTCGCATCCCCGGCAAGGGACACAACCACACCGTGAGTCGGATCGAGGGCGCTGCTCGTGAGGATGTGCCTGGCTTGCGATGCGAGACGGTCTGCCGGAGTTTCCGTCGAACCCGTGACGAGCTGAGCAGACAAACGCGCGTGCAGGTCTGAACCGAGGATAAGTGCGTACGGCTCGGGCCAGCCTTGAGCAGACAACCGTGAGGCGACGTCCACGACTCCGTTCAGGAGCCGCGTTGCCGGGGTTGGGCCGGTGCAGCAGCACTTCGGTTTGGCGCAGGCCTCCTCGTCCGTCTCGGGTGGCGATCCGGATTGTCCCTCGCCGGCTTTATCTTCGGGCGGCTCAAGATGCGCCGTCACCTGATCGCCACCAGGGACCGGCTTTCCGTCCTCGTCCACGTCGAACGCCACGCCGTCCCTTTCCGCGAGCTGCCCCGGGCCGGTGACGGTGGCTGAAGCTGCCACGCTTGCCAACCTCCCTTGCCACCCTGCCCTTGTGCCCATCAGGACGAGCGCATCCTCAGCCTGCGCCAGCTGCGCGGCCGCCCTCCGTGCGAGCGTCGTACCCATGTGAAGGGACCCCTCATTCTCCACTTGCGCGCCGGTAAGCGTGAACCCGACCGAGATCTCGACGAATGGGTGGGCGTCGCCTTCGGGGATGAACAGCCGGTTAGCGGCACCGCGGCTTATCGCGGCGCCTGAAATCCAGCTGGGTGCGGTGCCGTCCGCCGCCATGACCCGTTCGGCGCGAAACGCCCGCCGCGCCACGCCGACGCGCTTGACCTCCTCCGCCACCGCCTTGTCGATCTCCGCCCAGGTAGCGGCATCCCATATCTCATCGGGTTGATATTTCATAATCTCCCCCTATTCCTACCCATGGCTGCTGGTTGGAAGCTGGCGGCGGTCGACTGCAGCGACCGCTGTGACCGTATGTGACGTTCGCCCTTGCCCCCTCCCCGGGGTATCCGCGAGACGCCGATGACTACGCTAAACCGTCCGAACCCGGATGGGCGATATTTATTGACGGGGCGAGCGGGGGCGCCAAACTCCCAGCGCCATCGCAGCTCCGGATAGCATTGCCCCGTGTTAGAGATCGGTCAGTGGTTTGTCAGCCGGCGCACCGGCGCGATCATCGAGATCACGGCGTGGCCGAAGGTCGCAGGCCCCGGAAAGCTGCAGATCAGGCGGGTCATGCGGCCGGGGATGGGCTTTCCGATCCCCCACGTTCACCTCGATCTGGACGAGACGTTCGAGATCGAGGTCGGCGTAGGCGACGCTCGCGTCGGACACCGCGCCATCCGCCTCGGCGAGGGGGAGGAGTTCTGCGTCCCGAGGTACGACATGCACGTCAACCCCTGCAATCGATCCACGGCTGACCTCGTGCTCCTGCACACCTTCAAGTCGTCCTTTATGGAGGCTGCGGAGCGGTATGTCGAAACGCTCGCGTGCTACATCGACGAGGGTCGCGACGTCCGCGGCGATCTCCCTCCCGTGGTCGCGATGGCCGTGTTCGCCGGCCGGGAACAGCAGACGTTCGGGCCGTGGCTTCCGCGAGGGGTGCAGCGCACGGTGGTGTTCCCGCTCGCGAAGTCGCTCGAGGAGCGCCGGCAACGGAGCCGCCGCGACCGGGAGGAAGACGTCGCGGCCGACGAGGGCGGCGCCAACGGCCGGGGCAGCTGGCTCCGCCTCCGTCGGCAGCATCCCTGACGCTCGGCTCTAGCGGCTGACCGACGAGGCGACGAAGTGCGCCAGACGGCGCAGTCCGCCGGGCCGAGGCCCGGGGGCGGGCCGACGCTCGGCAACCAGACTGTAGGCCTGAAGGCGGTTAGTCCTGAACCCATAGGTCCCGCCCCAAAGGAACACCCGGAAGGCGCGATAGATCTCCTCCGACCACCGATCGGCGATCTCGGTGTGAGCCTCGTCAAACCGCCGGGCCCAGTGGCCCATCGTGAGCTCGTAGTCGCGGCTCTCCTGTCGCACTCCTAGGACGTCGAATCCGTGGAACAGGAGCTCTTCGATCAGATCCTGCAGCGCCAGGCAGGAGTGCGGACCGCGCCAGGTATATTCGCGCGTGAACGCGGAGCTCGCGTACTTCTCCCGGGTGGCGGAAGCATCGACGTAGAGGCGGCCGCCAGGGCGCAGAGCCGCCCATAGGCGCTGGCAGAAGCGACGGTAGTTGGGAACGTGCTCGATCACCCCGAAGATCACCGCGTGGTCGTAAGGGCGACCGGGAAAATGGTCAAGGACGTCCTCCACACGGATCTCCGCCGGGACCGGGAGCGCGCTCGTGTGCCGGCGGATGTAGTCGGCGGATTCGTGCGTGAGAGTCAGCGACGTCACATGCACGCCGCGCGCGCCGGCGTAGGCCGCCAAGCCTCCCCAGCCGCCGCCGATATCGAGGAGACGCATGCCCGGTTGAACGTCGAGCGCGGCCCACATTCGCTCGAGCTTGTGCTCGGCGGCCTGCTCGAGCGTCTCTTCGTCGGATTGGAACAGGCATTGCGAGTAGAAGTGGTACCTGCGATCCAGAAACGTGAGGTAGAAGTCGTCCCCCAGGGAATAGTGAAAATCGATTGCGTGCGCGTTGGCAAGCGTCGGCGGGAGCAGCAGATCCGCTCCGAGCCGCAGGATCTGGCCCACCGGGATGTCGAAATGAAGCAGCTCCCGGAGGCCGAGCAACGACATCAGGTCGCCCTCGACGTCGATGTCGCGGTTGACGTAAGCCCGGGCCAGCGAGTAGTCGCTCAGAGGCTGCGTCAGCGGTACGTCGCTTCGGATCAAGATGCGAAACGCCGCGGCGTCGGTCCCGAATTTCATCACCTCGCCATCCGGGAGGACTAGCTCACTCGGAACTCCAAGCCGGTACAGCGCGCTACGAAGCTCGGCCAGCGGACGTGGTGTGACGTACTTCGGCGGTCGGCTGTTCGTCGTCACGGCGGTGCGCCCACACCGCGCTTCTGCGACCGCTCCACGCGCGCCAACGCTCGTGAAGCGCGGTCGGCAAGGCCATCCATGCCAAGCTCTCGAGCCGTCGCCTGCGACCGCTGGAGGAGCTCCGCCGCGCGTTCATGCCCGCCGTCGCGCCCCAACAGCGACTCGCCGTAGTGACACTCGACACGCGCTGCAGCGGGTCGGGCTCCGAGGACCGCGCAACGGTCGAGCGCGAGTTCGAAGTGACGTTCTGCCGAGGTCTGGTCCCCGAGCAGCGCCGACAGTCGGCCGAGGAATTGGTGTACAGGACCGATTACCGAGGTTAGCCCGGCCTGGGCGTTGTACTGCGCGTACGGCTCGAGTCTTGTGAGCACATCACCCATGAGCGTGCTGTCGCCCAGCTCGGCGGAACAGTCGGCCAGCATGCACATCGAGCTCAGCCAGAACATGTCTTGGGGGATCGCCGCGAACCCGTCCCGGCCCAAGTCGTCGAGCTCGGCCCGCGCTCGCTCCGGGTCGCCGGACTCGCACCAGATCACCGCGAGGCCCACGCGCCACGCGGGCAACGTGAGGTCGCCAGGATCCATGAACCCCGACATCTCCTGCGCGAGCTCCGCCAGTCGTCCCTGCTCGCGCCGGAGGACGAAACGCTGTCCGCCGAAGAGCAACGCCACGTGACTGCCCTGGGCGCGACGGCCGTGGTCGTAGGCGTCGCGCGCCCGTTGCTCCGCGTCGTCGAACCTGCCCTCCATGAGCAGCCACTTCGCGTCCAAGGCCGCCACGAAGTGACGGAACAACGGCTGCTTGAGCTCGTCGGCGAGCGCGGCGACGTGCTCCCGGATGCTCCGGGCCTCACTGATGTCACCCGGGTCACCGCGCTCCAGCAGATCGAACAAGCGCCAGTGCAAGGCAAGGCCCAAGCGGTCCGGACGGCCTTCGGTGAGCCTGACCCATTGCTTTCCGACCTCGAAGCGCTCCTCGTGGTGATCCACGTGCAGGAGAGCAATGTGGCGGGCGGCGAATACCGTCGCCAACGCGTCGTCGTTGGGGTCGCGGCGCAGGATCTCGAGCGCCTCCGATGTCAGCGCGATCGCACGCTGACCATCGACCGGGTGCAGCGCCTCGGCGAGCCGGGCCAGCAGCTTTGCCCGGGTAGCCGTCTCGCTCGCCGGCAGCTTGGCCAGCGCCTCCTCGAATAGCCGGCGCAGGTCCGGATCGATTGCCTCGGCGTCGTAGGACCGGCCGGCGTAGCCAAGCGCGGCGCGCGCGAACTGCACCGGGTCGCCCAACTGGCGCGCGAGGCTCGCGGCCTGACGAAACTCCTCCTGGGCGGCTTTCTGGTCGCCTGCCTGCCAGTACAGCCGGCCCGCCAATCGCAGGAGACGGCAGCGCTCGACGTCGCGGTCTGAGCCGAGGGAGCAGAGAGCCTCGCATGCGTTCGTTGCGTGCGCTGCTGCCTCCTCGTAGGCTAGTGCGTTGGCGGCATCCCTGGCCGCAGCCAGCGAGTAGATGACCGCTCGCTCGGCTCCTCCGATCTCGCGTGCCGCGTGAAAGTGGAGCGCCAGCTCGGATGCATTCGCGCCTTCGGAGGTGATGCGCTCGAGTGCCTCTCCGATTCGCAGATGTAGCTGAGCGCGTTCGCTCAACCCGAGCCGGCGGTGGTAGAGCGTTTCGCGGACCAGCGCATGAGAGAACGCATAGCGCCCGATGCTGGGCTCGAGGATCAGGCCGGCGGCCTGCGGCTCGCGGAGCAGCCGGATAACGGACTCTGGGTCCAGGCCGCGCAGCTCTGCGAGAACGTTCAGTCGGAACTCTGGCCCGCAAACGGCGGCTTGCGTCAACAGCTCTCCGCTCTCGGTGGTGAATCCAGCCAGGCGATACTCGATGAAGTCCTGCACTCCATCGGGCACCCGCAGCGATTTCAGTGCGGCGGTCGCGCGATCCTCGGCTCCGAGATCGGCATCACGCAGACCGTTCAGCACCTGCTCGATGAAGAACGGGTGGCCTTCGGTGTCGGATTGCAGGAGGCGGCTGAACGTCCGGTCCACCTGGTGCTCGCGGCGTGTGCTCGCCAGTTCGTGTGTCTCCTCCAGGTCGAGACCTGTGAGGTCCAGCGCAACCATGCGGCGATCCCCGCCGCCACGCCGCCTGATGTCCTCCGTCACCTTCACGAGTGGATCGCGGTGCGCGGGCTTGGGCGTGCGCCGGGTGACCAGGACCAGCAGGCCGGCCAACTGAGCCCGCATGACGTGGCGCAGCAGCAGCTCGGTCGGCTCGTCCGCCCATTGCATGTCGTCGATTACGAGCAGCATCCCGGAGCGACGCATCGCCGGCGTGAGGAGCGCAAGCACTCCCTCGAAGAACTGATAGCGCTCCAGGGTCTCGCGCGGCTGACCAGCCGGGCTGAGCAGTGGTCGACCGCGTAGCTCCGGTATCAGCCTCGCCAGCTCGCCAAGCTCAGCGCCCCAGGCCGGCTCCAGCTCGCTGACCAGACCCGGGTTACGCACAATCAGGTGACGAAGTGCTTCGACGAAGGGTTGGTAGCTGACGAGCGCGTCCTCATCACAGCGGCCGTAGAGCACACACCCTCCTTGCTCATGCACGCTCTGGGCGAATGCCGCCGCGAGGCTGGTCTTCCCGATCCCGGGCTCACCCGTGATCACCGCCAACTGCGAGCGGCCCGTCGCCGCGCGCGCCCAAGCCGCGTCAAGCTCCGCCAAAGCGTCACGGCGACCGACGAACGGCCGCTGCGGGTCAGTAGCGAGTGGCGCCGGGAGCAGCGGACCGATGTCGGCTGCGGGCGACCTACTTGTCGGCGGTTGCCGCTCGAGCGCCCCAAGCGCCTGGCAGACGAGGCGCCCGGACGCAGGCCGATCGTCCGGCTTTTTGCTCATGAGCTGCGCGATCAGGCGGCTGAGCGTCTCCGGGACGGCAGGATTTACGTCGATGGCATTGGGGGCCGGATCGTTCACGTGCTTCACCAGCACGGCGACGACGCTCTCGGCCCTGAAGGGAGCCTGGCCACACACCAACTCGAACAGCATCGCGCCGAGCGCGTACAGATCCGAGCGCCGATCGACGGTGCCACCCTGGACCTGCTCGGGGGACATGTAAGCGGGAGTGCCAATTGGCACGCCGCTGGCGGTGAGACGCGGATGGTCGAGGCGGAGCGCCACGCCGAAGTCCGCCAGCAGGAAGGTGTCATCGGGCCCGGCGAGGACGTTGGCCGGCTTGACGTCGCGATGGATAACGCCGTGCTCGTGCGCGAAATGCAGAGCGTCCGCGACCTGACGGGCAATCCGGATCGCATCCGGAATCGGAAGTCCGCCAGGATGCGTCTTTAGCCGGTCGGCAACGGAGCCTCCGCGGACCAGTTGCGTCACGATCCAGGTGGCACCGTCCTCCTCGAGCACGTCGTAGACCGTGACGATGTGTGGATGTTCATCGAGTCGAGCCGTCGTGCGAATCTCGTGCAGGGCGCGTGGTGGCAGGCTCCCGACGCCGCCGGCCGTCTGAATCAGGCCAAGTGCGACGTCTCGATCGAGGCGGGTGTCGCGTGCGAGCAGCACGTCCTTGCTGGCGCCCCTGCCGAGCAGCCGCCGCACTTCGTAGCGGCCCGCGACGCGTGTTCCAATCAGCCGGGCAGTCGGTCCGTCGGCGTGCCCGAGGTCCTTTATTGGAGATTGGTCAGCCATGAGCAGGCTCGGCGGGAAGGCAGGAACAGATACTCGCAGCCGCGCACGGTCACGAGCGGGTGCGGTGGCGGCTCGAGCACGACGCTCGTGTTACCGGCGCCCTGTATCACCATGCCGGTGAGATCGTTCGGCGCTCCCTGCTGGAGCAGGAGATCGCGCTCGGCGCCGAGCCCGAACGCCTCACCGCCGTTGCACCACATCTGTTGAATGAACTCGAATCCGTCGCGGATGCTCGCGCTGTAGCAGACGAACGCCAGGCCGCACTCGTCGTCGGAGTCCCGACGGCCGTAGGGCATGCCCCGCCTGATAATGCGATGGCGCATCGTCCGCTCAGCACCCCCGGGCAGCGCGTCACGGGGATAGCTTCGCCTGATGTGCGCGCCGAGCGGACAGCTGTAGCCATCCGCGTCGGGGCGGTAGCCGTTGCCCTGTGCGTCATAGAGGAAGTCGTTGGCGCGCCTGCGACTCGTGGCGATCGTGAGATCCGGGCGATCAGGCGACAGACTGAGAGGCGTGCCGTCCGGCCACCGGCCGACGACCTTGGCGCGCAGCAGTTCAGGGTCGATCTCGAGCCGCACGGCCTCTTCGGCCACGTAACGCTCGAACGCTGCGACGTCCTGCCTGATCGGCCGGTAGACCATAAATGTGCCGTTCGGGCCGAGCGGACTCGGGGGGCCCGTCGGTAGCTCCCCGTCCTCGTTCTCGTACCCGAGCAAGAATTCACCCGTGCTCACGGCGCGCCACCGCCTGGGCACCCGCATGATCCCCAGATCCTGGACCAGCTGCTCGAGCCACCGGATCGGCCGCCACCAAGCGAGCGGCATGCGCTTGTACACCCCGCCGCCGACCGGGTCGTCGTGGACTCCCTTGATCGCAGGCTGCGAGCAGCCATCGGCGAAGCCGAAGTGTTCCCGGTCGAACTCCGTGTCGCACCCCTGGCTCGACGGCGGGTCCCAATGCAGCTTCTCTCGCGTGCGAGATTCCAGCCGCGCTGCCGCCAAGTCGTGCAGCGTCGGCATGTACCGGTCCGTCCCGAGCAGAAGGCGGTCGACGAACTCGTCGAGCTCGCCCTTGTCGCGGGCGTACGCCACGATCAGGACATCGCCGGTGCCGAGCCCTTCCATCCAGTTCTCTGGTGCGCTCTCTCCACAATCGCCGTTCTTTCCAGCGCGGGCCCGGGCGCCTTCGACGAACTCCCTTGGGCACGCGTACGCCACATCGTCAGGAACGCCTAGCCGTCGGAGTCCGGAAAATGTGAATGCGATGTTGAGGTGAGGCCGGCTGAGGAACCCCGTCGGTACCTGTTCGGCCTTGTCGGGTGAGAGACCGACTGGACCTGCGCTCCCGGGGCGCTGCCCGAATGTGACCTCGTCGAGCCACGAGCGGATCTTCGTGCGCGCCGTGGATTCGTTTTCGATGCGGAGCAGGACGTATCGCGCGTACGGAAAGCAGTCGCCATACGCGTAGAGGACGTTGCCCTGTACCTCATCCGCCTCGATCACGGCTCGGCATCCAGTGCGGCGAGCAAACGAAGCGCGGATGGATACGGTTCATCCGCATAAGTGGCACCGAGATTTGCGCGTCGCCTGAGGTAACGATCGATCTCGCAAACGCGGCGTGGCGGATAGCCGGCGACGTAGTACCGCGTCGGCAGCGCGCGACTGTTGACCCAGGCATGAAACCTTGCTCGGACGTCGTCGCCATGACCGGGATAGCCATCGCATGCGCCCCAAATCTGATCAAGCGTGCCGCCGATGTTCACTCGGAGTGATTCGAGATGATCGTGAGGATGTCCCCACGCGTCACTGCTGAACAAGAGGTATGGGGTGTCAAGCAGGTCGGGGTCCGGCTGACCCAGGTCCTGCACGGAGCGGGGGATCACCGACAAGCGCGCGTAGTGGGTGTCGGTCCCTGCCAGCCCATCGAGTAGCGTTCGATCGTGGCACACCTTCCGGAGGCCGTCCACCTCGCGATCTGAAATCGGCGTCACCACGGTGAGCGGGTTCACCCCGTACCGTCCGAGCACCGCACGCCGCCACGGTTCGTACAGCGCTTCCACCCGCTCGCGGAGCGTCAGCGGCGCGGAAACGGGACCAAGCGACATCGCCCCGACCAGCTCGACCCGATTCACCGCCGAGTCCTCGCCGTCGGGGCGGGACGACGCTTCGGCCATGAGGTCGTTGATGCCGATGGCCTGCCGGACGTCGATTGCGGTGGCGTCGGGGTATGCGGCATAAAAGTCCAGCACCTGCAATTGGTTCTCCCGGACGAACGATTGAAAGCGGCCGGGAACGAGGATCTGCCCGCCTGCGCCGCGTTCAACCTCGGTCTCGAAGCCGAAGCAGGCGCCCCAGAGCTTCGTCAGACGAAGGGGCAGGATGTCGGCGAACGTTCGAAGGTACTCGGCCTGCGTGCCGTCGTAGTTGCTTTCGAAAAGTAGGTATTTCGATCGCAAGCCGTGCCAGCCGCCTGACCCGTCGGCGGGCGGCAACCACTCGAGGACGATCCAGCGCGCGTAGTGAACGAACCCAAGCTGCAGCAAGGGTCGCCCCAAACCGGGAGTATACCTGACCACTCGCAGCCGGTTCTTGAGATCCCGTATGCGCTCCGGGATTATTGGGGAGAGCGTCGTCAAGGCGCTCGTCGTGCCGAGGTGATCCATTCAGGTCTCCTGGTTGCGCCCCGGACTTGCAGGTGGTCGCACGCTAGGCGATCGAGCCCTATCCCGTCAAGGGTCATTTGTGATACGTGTTAGCGAGTGTCCGAGCCCGACTTGCGGATCGCGCTGACGCTGCCCGGCGGAGTTACCCCAGGGGCATTCGAGGCTGGCGGCGTTTGCGCGCTGGTCACCTGGGTCCAGGAGGTCAATGCGCGCGCGCCCGGATCAGTCGTAATCGACAGCATCACCGGCGCGTCAGCAGGCGCGCTGACGGCACTACTCGCGACGCGGGTGCTGCTCGCGGGGGACGACGCGATTCCGGCCTTTCGCCGCGCATGGGTCATTGAGCCGACGCTCCACGCACTCGAACGCACCGGCTCGACGGCGCCGCTATCCCTGCGCCCGGCGCGAGTGGTGGCAAACGCGGTCCTGTTTGCGCCGAGCGTCGCTCCGCCGCTGCCTCCACAGCAGACCGCGGTGAATGTCGACATCGCTCTCGCCTGCCTGCGGGGCTTCTCCCGACCGATATTGCACGAGGGGCTCGGCGGCCCGCAGGGCGCGCCACTGCAGGCGACGACGTATCTGGACTGGTCCTCGTACACCCTCGCGCAGGCTCGGTCTGGCGCGGTATCGGCTCCGGACGAATGGTTCGGCGCCATCGAGTCCGCCCTGGCTTCAGCATCCCATCCGCTGTTGTTTCCGGCGAGACGTTTGAACCGTGAGGCGATGCGTCAGGAATACGAGCGCCAGAACTACGCGGATCTGCCGCCGGCGCCGCTGCAACTGTGGTACAGCGACGGCGGCGTCGTCAACAACGAGCCGCTCCACCGGTGCCTGAAGCAGGTAGCGCAGCTCGACGGGGCCCGCACGCCGTCTCGGCTCGTGATGCTGGTGCGCTCAAACGCACAAGATGTCCTTGCTTCGGGCAACCCGGCCTGGGCCGATGCGCAGCAGCCAAGCTGGATCGAGACCATTGTCCGTGCGTTCGACATTCTGGCGACGCACGCGAGCGCGCAAGACTTACTCGGAGTCGAGAAGATCAACGCTCGGATCAGGTGGACCGAGAAGGCCGCCGCGACGATCACGGAATTCCTCGGCGAAGATCAGAGACTTCACGATGAGCTGCGCGAGCTTCTCACGAGCATCCGGGCCGAGGGCAGCGCGTTAGGCGATGCGAACCCCGCCGGGTTGGCTGGCGGGGACGTGCAGGGCACGGCCGAGCTTCTGGAGGCGGTGCTGCGTGCGGCCGCCGGACTTGGCGGCAAACAACAAGTTGATGTCGCGGTCGTCACGCCCGACCCCGCGCTTGCCGTCTCGCCCAAGGGCGCGACACTGACCTTCCTCGAACGGCAAGGTCGCCAGAGCCGTTTTGCGGCCGGCTTCCACAACATGCTGAACTGGATCGCGGGCGCTCCCGCGCTCGAACAGCGTGTACCACCGGAGCTGATACGAGCCGCCGGCGAGGCGGCCGTCGGCAAGGTCCGACGACCACGCCCCGCGCGGATCGGGGGACACAAGTCGCCAGGACTCTCGGTTCCGACGCGCGCGGCGCTGGGACGGTTGAGCCTTCGGGTCGCGAGGATCAGCGTCGGGGACCTGTGCGCGGCGCGGCGGAAGAGCCGGTGAGTATTCGGCTGGGGTCACTGGAGTCCTCGCCGTCACGCCGTCACCGGTGCGATTGACCGGTTTCAAGCGCCTTGGCCCGCCCAGAGCCCGATGCCACGGGCTCGATCCGAGGCTTCGCAGCGGGCCGTTGACCCGGCACACGTGGCGCGTTGTTTAGCCTTCCAGAGAAATGGCGACCCAACGCCTGCCTGGGTTCCGGGGCCGGACGAGCGAGCGCAGAGTGCTCGACCGGTTGCTCAAGAACGTTCGCGGCGGTCAGAGCGCGGTGCTCGTCGTCCGCGGTCAGGCTGGTGTCGGCAAGACGGCGCTCTTGCGCTACTGCGTTCGGCAGGCCGCCGGCTTCCGGGTCGCGCAGAGCGTGGGCATCGAATCTGAGATGGAGTTGCCGTTCGCCGGGCTGCATCAGCTGTGTGCCCCGATGCTCGTCCACCTCGACGTCCTGCCCGAGCCCCAGCGGGACGCGTTGAGCATCGCGTTTGGCTTGTCGTTTGGCAATCCCGCCGACCCCTTCCTGATTGCCCTGGCCGTGCTCAGCCTGTTGTCTGAGGTCGCCGAGGAGTGCCCGTTGATCGGCATCGTCGATGACGCGCAATGGCTCGATCGGGCGTCGGCGCAGGTACTGCAATTCGTCGCGCGGCGGCTGCTGGCGGAGTCGGTGGCGCTCGTCTTCGCCGTCCGTGAGCCGAGCGACGAGCGAGCCTTGGCGGACCTGCCGGAGCTGGTGCTCGAAGGGCTCCACGAAGACGATGCCCGGGCGTTGCTGGCGGCGGTCATTCCGGGCCGACTCGATGACCGCGTGCGCGACCGGATCGTCGCCGAGACGCGTGGCAACCCGCTCGCGCTGCTGGAGCTCCCGCGAGGTTTGACCCCAGGCGAGCTGGCCGGTGGCTTCATGCTTCCCGACGCGGTCAGCCTGCCGGATCGGCTCGAGACCCAATATCTGCGCCGACTCAGGGACCTGCCTGAGGCGACGCAGCGGCTGATGCTGCTGGCCGCGGCCGACCCGACTGGGGACGCGACGCTCGTCTGGCGGGCCGCCCAGGTGCTCGGGGTCGGAGTCGATGCGGTGGCGCCCGCGGCCGGCGAGCAGTTACTCGAGATCGGAGCGCGGGTGCGGTTCCGCCACTCGCTCGTGCGATCGGCGGCGTATCGCGCAGCGACCGCGGAGGATCGACGAGCCGCGCATGCCGCGCTCGCTGTCGCGACCGATGGGGACCTCGATCCCGATCGGCGCGCCTGGCATCGAGCGCACGCGGCGAGCGCCCCGGACCGGACCGTGGCTGACGAGTTGATGCGTGCGGCGAGCAGCGCGCACCGCCGGGGCGGCGTAGCCGCCGCGGCCGCGTTCCTCGGGCATGCGGTGTTGCTCACGCCCGATCCCGCCGCGCGCGCCTCCCGCGCCCTCTCGGCGGCCCAGGCGAAGTTCGCGGCGGGCGACCTCGAGTCCGCGCAGGCGCTGCTTGCAATCGCGGACGCCGGTCCGCTCGACGAACTCGGTCGAGCCCAGGTGCAGCGCGTGCGGGCTCAGATTGTCTTTGACCTGCGACGCGGTCGCGACGCCCCGCCACTGCTGCTGCGCGCCGCGCAGCGGTTAGGGTCGCTCGACGCCGAGCTCTCGCGCGAGACCTACCTGGAGGCGCTGCTGGCGGCGATCTACGCCGCCCGACTAGCCACCGCCACAGACGTGGCCGACATTGCCCGGGCCGCGCAGACGGCGCCCCTCGGACCGGAGCCGTTGCCCGCGAGGCAGCTGCTCCTGCTGGGCCTGGCGACCCGTTTGACCGATGGCTACGGCGCCGCGGCGCCGATGCTCAAGCAGGCGCTGCACGCACAGCGCGACGAGTTCCGGCGACTCGACTGGTTGTCCGTCGCCTACAACGTCGTCGCGATGGACCTGTGGGACGACCAGGCGTGGCTCGAGCACGCCTCCGGGCAGGCCCAGCTTGCGCGCGCAACCGGAACGCTCAGCCTGCTCACCTACGCACTGGGCTATCTCGCCGGGAATCACATCCAAGCCGGAGAGTTATCGGTGGCGGCTGGGCTCATCACCGAAGCCGAGGGTCTGGACGCGGGGATCAGAGCACAGACGCTGCCATACATCCCGCTTCAGCTCGCAGCTTGGCGGGGAGATGAGTCGACGGCCTTGGATCTGATCGAAGTGATGACCACCGGCGCCTACGCCCGAGGCGAAGGCTGGGCGATCACCGTCACCGAGTACGCCACGGCGATCCTCTACAACGGCCTGGGCCGGTACGGGCTTGCGCTCGACGCGGCGCGCCGGGCCGCCGCGGCCGACGACATCGGTATTTCGAGTTGGGCGCTTTCCGAGCTGGTCGAGGCAGCCGCGCGAACCGGCCGGCGGCAGGTCGCATCCGACGCGCTGGATCGCCTGTCCGAGCGCACCAGCACGAGCGGCACCGATTGGGCGATGGGGATCGAGGCGCGCTCGCGCGCGCTCGTGCAAGACGGCGAAGCGGCCGAGACGCTCCACCGCGAAGCGATCGAGCGGCTCAGCCGGTGTCGTATGGCGATGCACCTGGCTCGTGCCAGGCTGAGCTACGGCGAGTGGCTGCGCCGCGAAAACCGTCGGGTTGACGCGCGCGAGCAATTGCACGGCGCGCATGACGCGCTCGTCTCGTTCGGTGCGGAGGGGTTCGCCGGCCGCGCCCGACGCGAGCTGCTGGCCACCGGCGAGAAGGTGCGCAAGCGTCAAGACGACACGCGCGACGAGCTCACGCCTCAGGAGGAGCACATCGCGAGACTTGCCCGGGACGGACGGACGAACCCGGAGATCGGCGCGGAGCTGTTCATCAGCGCCCGCACCGTCGAGTGGCACCTGCGGAAGGTGTTCGCGAAGCTGGGGATCAGCTCACGCCGGAGCCTCCACGACGCTCTGCCGAGCCCAGACCGGGATGCCGCGCCGGCGTAGCCGTTAGGCGCCATACGCCGTGACTCGGACCTGCCCGTTCGATACGTCGACCGTCCCCAGTCACACGATCCGGCCGTCGGCGCGGACCCGGCGGGATCTTCCCCTATGAGCTGACCGACCACGCCAAGGCCCGGCGCAAGCTGGGCGAGCTGCAGGGGAACGATCCGATGATCCTCGTGCTCGCCCGCGGTCACTTCTGCCCGTCCGCCGACCCTTGAGTCCGGGTCTCGCTGCAGCCGTCCGGTCCGATTTCCGTGCGGAGTTCCGGTCGACCTGCGATGGTCTGTGGCGAGAAGTAGGTATCCGATCCGGAGAGGAGCCGAGATGGCCGAATGCGCCCACGTCGACCAGATCAAGGTCGACATACCCGCGGGAGTCGAAGGATGCGAGGAGTGCCTGGCGACCGGTCGGACGTGGGTCGCGCTGAGGGCGTGCCGCGTGTGCGGCCACGTGGGATGTTGCGACTCATCGCCGGGTACACACGCCACCAAGCACTACCAGGAGACCGGGCACGCGATCATGAGCTCGGCGATGCCCGGCGAGAGCTGGTCGTGGTGCTACGTCGACCAGGTGTCGCTCTCGAGCGCCGGCCCGCCGAGGGCCGGCGTCTAGATCCAGCTGGAGTACGGCGTCTCCTGCTGGTGGCTGTCGACGACGTTCGTGACGTTCTGGTCGAGATTCGAGTCGTCGTCGTGGCCGTGAGCCGAGACGAGATGTTGCTTCGCGGCGGCCAGCACGTCATTCCGCTCGCCGATCATCTGGACCGAGCAGGTGTCCCCGGGTACGCGAGCGCAGTCGAATACAGTCCGGCTCATGGGCTCTCCTTTCGAAATCGCGAGAGCGCATCCTCGCGATTTCCCGGCTTCGAGTCAACGTTGACGTCCGGCGCCCACGTCGTGTTGGGGGGAAGCGAGCGCGCGCGCAAGCGCGATGCCGAGCGCGTCGGCGAGGTCGACCCGGCATCGCCCGTGGAGGTTACGGTGACGCTTCGCGACCCCCGAACGTACTCCGACGACGCCTGCGAGGTGAAGCGCGTGCTGGCGCGCTTCGGGCTGGCCACGAAGGCAGAACGCCCGGTCACCGGGAGTCTCGTCATGACCGGAACCGCCGCCCAGATCGAGGCGGCATTCCACCCCGGGCTCGGGATGTACAGCCACGGCAGGGACGGGGTGCTCCGCGGTCGCGAAGGCAACGTGAGAGTTCCCTCGGAGCTCGCCGGAATCGTCACCGGCGTCTTCGGACTCGATCGGCGACGGGTGGCGCACCGGCTGACCGGCCACGCCACCGCAGCACCCGCTCGCGACCCGCTCGGGCCCGCTGATCTGGAGAGCCGCTACAGCTTTCCCGACGGAGATTGCGCCGGCCAGACGATCGCGATCGCCGAGTTCGGCGGCGGTTACTACCCCGACGACGTGACCACGTTCTGTCAGACGCATGGCCGGCCGGTGCCGCAGATCGAGACGGTGTCAGTCGGCGCCGCCCCGCTGTCACCCGCGCAGATCGCGGCGTTGTCGGCCGAGCAGCAGGGGCCGGCGCTGGGCGAGAGCCACGAGGTGATGATGGACGTGGAGATCATCGCGGGGCTGTGTGCAAACGCCAAGATTTGTGTGTATTTCGCACCTTTCGACCAAAAGGGGTGGATCGACCTGCTTGACCGTGTCGTCTGCGTCGATTCCGCGCCTGTCACTCTCTGTGTCAGCTGGGGCCTCGCGGAGGACTCGCCGGATTGGTCGTCGGCGGCGATCGATGCGATCAACCAGCGGCTGAGCGCGGCCTCCGCACGCGGTATCACGGTATGCGTGGCTGCGGGGGACGACGGATCGGGCGACCAGATGCACGACGCGCATGCCCACGTGCACTTCCCGGCGTCGAGCCCGTTCGTGCTCGCGGTCGGCGGCACGATGCTCGACGGCGACGACGAGGTCGTCTGGTGGAACGCGCCGGGCGACCGGAGCCAGCCCCGGGGTGGATCGACCGGCGGAGGCGTGAGCGTCAGGTTCAAGCGACCCGACTGGCAGGACGTGCGCGTCGAGTCGCGGAACGCCGGCGCCATCGACGGGCGGGTGGTTCCCGACGTGGCGGCCCTCGCCGGTCCGCCGGGCTACAGCCTCGTGTTCGGCGGCCAGGCGACGCTCAACGGCGGCACCAGCGCGGCGGCGCCGGTGTGGTCGTCGCTGATCGCGCGCATCGCCGCGCAGGCGCGTGCGAGGACGCCCGCGTTCCTGACCCCGCTCCTCTACCAGAAGGCACCCGACCAGCGCGTGCGCGGCGTGAGCGCGTTCGCCGACATCACGAAGGGCAACAACACCTCGCCCCAACCGGGGTTCGGCTACGACGCGACGCAGGGCTTCGACGCGGTCAGCGGCTGGGGCGTCCCCAACGGCCGAGAGCTGCTGGCGTCGCTCGAGTAGTCAGGGTCCGCGACTGAGTAAGTGGCGGGATCCGACGGAACCATCAATTACGAAGTCGTGGGCCCTCGGCTCCCGGCTGGGATCGACAGGCCGGCGAGCAGGGCCTCGGCGCGCCCGAGCGCCGGCAGCGCCCGCAGACGCACCAGGACTCCCGTCGCGTCCTCGAGCAGCGGCCTGGCCTCGTCTGGGCGGTGGCCGTCGAGCAGCACCCCCGCCAGGTCGGCTTGCGCCCGAGCGAGCCAGTAGGGATACGCGAGCGAGCCGAGCCGGTCGACCGCGACGCGGAGCCGGGCCTCGGCGGTCGCCCGGTCTCCGTCGGCCGCGGCGAGCAGACCGTCGCCGCGCGCGAGCTGAGCGCGCAGGTAAGGCGGGACGTGGCCCGGCGGCCGGTCGGCGAGCAGCGACAGCAGATCCGCGGCCTCGCCGGTCCGGCCGAGGCCGAGCGCGGCCTCGAGCGCGCAGGGGAAGCCAATCCGGCTGGCCTGGCTCGAGGGTCCTTCGATTGCGATGATCTCGCCCATCGTGCCCGAGAGGAGGCCGAGGGCGGCGGCGAAGTCACCGGCAGCGAGTTTGATCGTCGCTTCGCAAGCGGCGTGGGTCCAGCGCGGCTGGTTGGCGTCGCTCCGGCGCCAGGCGGCCATCCCTTCGAGGTGCGCGCGGGCTGCCTGCGTATCGCCGCGGCCGGCGGCCAGCAGCAGCAGTCCGAGGTGCAGATACTCGGCGCCGGGTCGCTCGGGAGCTCCGTCGAGCAGCTCGAGCCCGAGCCCCTCGGCGTCGTCCCAGGCGCCGTCGTACTCCCACACGCGCATCAGATTCGATGCGGCGACGCTCTCGTAGTAGCGGCTTCCGATGCGCCGGGCGGTGGCAAGTGCATCGCTGGTGCGCTCGGCCGCGCCCGGCAGGTCGAACCGGCGCAGGAAGTCGCCGCCGTTGAGCTGTGCGACGAACAGCCTGTCGCTGAGGTCGTGGACCTGGCAGAGCTCGATCGCGCCGTCGAACAGGATGCGCGCCTCCTGGACGCGGCCGACCGCGTCGCACAGCTGGGCCTTGTACGTCAGCGCCCCCGAGAGGACGCCGGGAAGCTCGAGCGCCTGCGCAAGCTCGAGCGCCCGCTCGAACGGCTCGCCGGCCTCGTGCACCCGCCCGGAGGACAGCAGGGCCACGCCCAGCTCGACGTTGACCTGCGCGCTGTCGGGGTCCTGGACGTCGTCGCTCAGCACGCCCAGGTCGCGGCGCATGCGGTCGATGGCGTCGGCGGCGCGACCCACACGGCGGAGCGCCTGCCCGATCTTCGAGCCCAGGCGGGCGGCGTCGTGTGCGCGGCCGAGGCCGTCCAATCGCGCGGCGGCGTCCTCGAACAGCTCGAGCGCGGCCTCGTAGCGACCGTCGACCAATGCCATGTCGCCCGCGGCCTTGAGCAGATCCACGCGTTCTTCCTCGCCGGCGGCGAGCTCGATCGCCGTCCGGTACGCCCGTTCGGCGGTCTGCGGCGCGCCGACCGCGGCGGCGCGCTGGGCGCCGCGCCGCAGTGCGGCCACCGCCTCGGCGCGGAGCTGGTTCGCGTCCGAGTCGTTCGCGGCGCACCGGTACGCCTGGAGGTAGTGCGCGGCCATGACCCCGGCCACGTCCTCGCCCTCGTTCGCGAACGCCTGCGAGAGGTACTGCGCTGCCGCGAGGTGCCGGGACTTGCGCTCACGTTTGGACAGCATCTCGTACGCGACCGTGCGCAGCAGCGTCTGCCCGAAGCGGTACTGCCCGCGATCGGGCGAGAGCGGATCGGCCCGGACGGTCAGCACCTGCTTGCGCACGAGGCCGGCGAGCACCGCGTCGGCGCTGTCGGCGGGCAACCCGGACAGGGCCTGCGCGGCGGCAAGGGGGAAATTTCCTCCGAACACCGACATCGACTTGACCAGCTCGCGCTCGGCGGACCCGAGTGCGTCGAGCCGCGCCCCGAGCAGCGAGATCAGGCTGGCCGGAACGTCGAGCTCTCCGAGCTCCCCGGCGAGCACGAGCGCGCCGTCGCGCTCGACCAGTCCGCCACGATCCGCGAGCGCCCGAACCGTCTCGATCGCGTACAGCGGGATGCCCTCGGCGTGGGAGATGATCTTCCGCTTGGCCGCCGTCGGCAGCGTCGCCACCGACTCGAGCAGGTCCTCCATCGCCCCGTCGCCGAGTGGCTCGAGCTGGATCGCGGTGGTGCTGCGGTGGCCCGCGGGCCATCCCGGCCGCCGCTCGGACAGCTCCGGCCGGGCAAAGGTCAGGATGTAGATCCGGTGCTGGGCCGACCAATCGAGCAGGTACTCGAGGAAGTCGAGCAGGCCGTCGTCGGCCCAATGCATGTCCTCGAACACCATCACGACCGGGTCGTGCTCGGCGAGCCGCTCGAAGAACAGCCGCCATCCCGCGAACAGCTCGTCGCGCCCGGGGCCCGACCGCGCGACTCCGAGCAGGACGCCCAGGCGCGCCGACATGAACTCGCGCTCGCCGGCGTCGGCGATCCAGCGCTCGAGGCCTGCCTCGAGCTTCGTTCTCGCCTCCTCCTCGGGGGCGTCCTCGCGGATGCCCAAGCGGTGGCGCACCATCTCGGCGAGCGCCCAGTAGGCGACGCCGTCGCCGTAGGGAAGGCAGCGCCCCGGGTGCCACAGGAACCGGTCCGGCAGCTTCAGCAGATAGTCGAGGAACTCCCAGCGCAACCTGGACTTCCCGACCCCCGCCGCCCCGGACACGGCGACGAGGCGGGCCGAGCGCCGGCTCACGCCGGCGTGGAACAGCTCCTTGATCAGCCGCAGGTCCGCGTCTCGCCCTACGAACGCCGCCTGAAGCGCCTCGCGGTCCGGGCCCGAGCCGGCGGCGAGGACCTCCGTCGCTCGCCACAACTGGAGCTGCTCGGCCTTCCCCTTGAGCTCGTGACGGCCCGCGTCCTCGTACGCGATCGCGCCCGAGGTGACCTGGCGGGTGACGTCGTCGACCAGCACCGTCCCCGGCTCCGCGGCGGTCTGGATCCTTGCCGCCGTGTTGACGCGGTCGCCCACGACCACGCCCTCGCCGGGGTTGGGGAGCAGCGCCGCCTGCCCCGTGACGACCCCGGCGCGCGCGCACAGGTCGGGCGCGCCGACCTCGTCCCCGAGCGCGGCGACCGCCTTGACCAGATCGAGCGCGGCGCGCACGGTCCGTTCGGCATCGTCCTCGCGCGCCACCGGCGTTCCCCACACCGCCATGACCGCGTCCCCGATGAACTTCTCGATCGTCCCGCCGTAGCGGTCGACAGTCGTGCGCGCCACGTCGAAGTAGTGACCGAGCAGATCGCGGACGTCCTCGGGATCCCGCGTCTCCGCGAGCGACGTGTATTCGACGAGGTCGACAAACAGGACCGAAACGCGTCGCAGCTCGGCCTCGTCCCGGCGCGGCGCGAGAACCGCAGAGGCGTGCGTACCGTCGCGCGCCATCCGCGGGACGTCGTGCGTCCCCGATCGCCCGGGGGCGAGCGCCTGGCCGCAGTCGGAGCAGAACTTCTGCCCGGACACGGTGGCGTGACCACACGCCGGGCACGAGCCGGACAGCCCGGACCCGCACTCCATGCAGAACTTGGCACCGGGCAGGTTGTCGGTACCACACTGCGGGCAGACAGTCGCTCCTCCGGTCACCCCGGCGGCTAGTTTAAGCGCATCGTGGTCCTCGCCACCTACAACATCAAAGGAGGGGTCGGCAAGACTTCGGCCGCGGTCAACCTCGCGTACCTCGCCGCGCGTGCGGGGGCGACAACGCTGCTGTGGGATCTCGACCCCCAGGGCGGAAGCACCTACCTGCTGCGCGTCAAGCCGAAGGTGAAGGGTGGCGGCCGCAAGCTCGTGCGCGGCGAAAGCGACGCCTCGACCCGGATCAAGGGCACCGACTACGACCGGCTCGACCTGCTCCCGGCCGATTTCTCCTACCGCCACATGGATCTCGATCTCGACTCGACCAAGCGCCCGACGCGGCGGCTCGGCCGTGTGCTGTCGCCGCTCGTGCCGGACTACGACTACGTGTTCCTCGATTGCCCGCCGAGCATCTCGCTCGTATCGGAGAGCGTGTTCGAAGCCGCCGACGCGCTGCTGATCCCGCTGCTGCCCGCGACGCTGTCCGCGCGCACGCTCGACTACATCGACCAGGTCGCCGGCGCCGACGTGCAACGGCTTGCGTTCTTCTCGATGGCCGACGCGCGCAAGCGGATGCACCGGGACGTGATGGACGCGTTCGTCGCCGAGCGGCCGGAGATGCTGCACACGGTCGTGCCGCTCGCCGCCGACGTGGAGCGAATGGGGGCGACGCGCGCACCCCTCGAGGAGTTCGCGCCGCATGGCCGTGGCGCCGAGGCGTTCCGCGAACTATGGGCCGAGATCTGCGAGCGGCTGGCGCGCCGCGCGTCACTTCACTGACCGCACACGCACCCCGAGTTCGTCACCGACGTGAGCACCCTGCCCGAGCACGGGCTCGCGGTCGGCTCGAACTCGCTGGCCGCCTGATCCAGCCGCGGCCACATCTCGACCGCATGCTCGACCAGCCGCTCGACCAGGGTCTCGACGTCGACCCGCCGCTCGAGCTCGATCAGCGGCTCTGGGTCCGTCCACGTGACCGCGCGGTCGGGGGCGAGCAGCGTGCAGCAATCCTCGTCGGGCAGGATCGAGATCTCGAACGTGCCCAGCCGCTCCGCCTCCTCGATGATCTCGGACTTGTCGCGGTCGATCAGCGGGCGCAGCATCGGCAGCGTGGACGCGCCCTCGACGACCTCGAGGTTGCGCAGCGTCTGGCTCGCCACCTGGCCGAGCGAGTCGCCGGTGACGAGCGCCTCGCACTCGTGGCTGCGGGCGAGCGCGTCGGCGACGCGCACCATCAGGCGGCGTTGCGCGAGCACTTGAAGCCGGCCGGCGCCGGAGCTCGCGAGCAGCCGCTGCGCGAGCCCGAATGGCACCACGAACAGGCGCGAGCGACCCTGAAAGCGGTTCAGCCGTGAAACCAAGACGTAGGCCTTATAGGCCGACTCGGGTCCCGTGAGGGGCTGCCCCGAGAAGTGGACGAAGTCGCAGCGCAACCCGCGCTTGATCATCCGGTAGGCGGCGACGGGCGAATCGATTCCGCCCGAGAGCAGCACGAGCGCGCGCCCGCTCGTGCCGACCGGGAGACCGCCCGCTCCGCGCATCCGGTCGACCGACACGAACAGCTCGCGCGCGTACGCGTCGACGCGCAACTCGACCTCCGGGTGGGACAGATCGACGGCCAGCCCGAGCTGCTCATTGACGGCCGCGCCGACCAGTCGCGCGATGTCCATCGAGCCGACCGGAAAGCTCTTCTCCCGCCGGCGCGCGCGGACGGCGAACGACGCTGCCGGGACGCCTCGGAGCAGCTCGACCGCGGCATACGCCGCGCGCTCGACCTCGGGCCCGACTCGCAGCGCGGGCTGGACCACGCTCAGGCCGGGGAGCTCGGTGGCGATCTCGAGCACGGTCGCGAACCCGTCGGGCGGCGGAAACACGAGGAAGGCGCAGCCGCGGCGATGGATCTCGACGTCGCCGGCGCGGCGCATTGCGCGCCCCAGGTTGCGCTGGAGCACGGCGGCGAAGCTCGTGCGCCTGCGCTTCTTGAGCGCGAGCTCGCCGAACATCAGCAGCAGGCACGGGACGCCGCCGGCCGGGACGGCGGCGCGAACGAGTCGATCGGCGGCGGTCTCTGAGACGGTCGCGGTCATGGCGCGGGATCGGGGTTCAGGCTAGTCGGTCCGGTCCACGCACGTGGATGCGATCGGTGGTGCCAGGCCCAGCCGGCGCGCGCGCTCGAGCGCGCGCGCGAGCACCTCGTCGGCGCCGTCGATCTCGCCGTCGCGCATCAGCGCCCGGCCGGCGACGACGGTCGTCTGCACGACCGCGCCGGAGGCCGCGTACACGAGCGCGGCCGGCAGCTCCCCGAAGCTGAGCTCAGGCGCGCGAGCGCGGAGCAGCAGGAAGTCGGCCGGCTGGCCGACCGCGAGGCTGGCGGCGGCGCCGAGCAACGGCGCGCGCCGGCCGGTCGCGATCTCCCACGTCTCCGCCGCGCCGATCGCCGCGACGTCCCCGGCGGCGTGCTTCTGTAGCAGCGCCAGCACCTTCATGTCCGCGAACAGGTCGAGCGAGTTGTTCGAGCCGGGTCCGTCGGTGCCGAGCCCGACCCGGACCCCGGCGCCGCGCGCCGCGGGATACGGGAACACGGCGCCGACCGCGAGCTTGAGGTTCGCCACCGGGTTCGTGACCACGACCGAACCTCGCTCGGAGATCAGCTCGAGCTCGTCCTCGTCGAGCCATACGCCGTGCGAGAGAACCGTATGCGGCGCCAGCAGCCCGACCCGGTCGAGGTAGTGCGCCGGCCGCAGACCGGTGGCGGCCAGGCAGTCCATCACCTCCTGCTCGGTCTCGGACAGGTGGATCTGAACCGGAAAGCCGCGCTCGGCCGAGAGCTCGGCGATCCAGCGCAGGCTGTCCTCGCTGACCGTGTAGATCGCGTGCGGCGCGAGCCCGGCGTCGATCCGCTCGCCGATCCCGGCGACTTCTTCGAGGCTACGGCGGGCGGCCTCGCGCAGCGCCTCGGTCTTGCCGTCGACGTCGATCAGCGGCGCGGCGACCGTGGCCCGCATCCCCGCGTCGCGGACTGCGCGCGCCGCGGCTTGCGGGTGCCAGTACATGTCCCAGAACCGCACGGTCCCGCTGCGGATCATCTCCAGGCAGGCCAGCCGCGTGCCCCAGTAGACGTCCTCGGGCTCGAGCCTGCGCTCAACCGGCCAGATCTTCTCCTCGAGCCACCGCATCAGCGGCAGGTCGTCGCCGTAGCCGCGGAACAGGGTCATCGCGGCGTGCGTATGGCCGTTGATGAGCGGCGACACCAGGATCGCCCCGGCCGCGTCGATCCGGTCGTCCCCCGGCTGGGGCTCGACGCCGGGTCCGAGCTCCGCGATCAGCCCGTTCTCCGCGCGCAGCCCGACCGGCTCTCGCTCGAGCAGGGCGCCCGTGACCGCGAGGCTCACGGAGTGGACCCTCCGGCTGGATCTCCGGGGATCCCGAGGGCGTGCTCCTGGATGTCGATCGCCGTCTGGATCAGCGACGCCTCGTGTCCGCGCGGCGCCACCAGCGACACCCCGACGTTCCAGCTCACCGGGAGCGCCGCGACCGGCATCCCGGTCATGTCCCAGAGCGCGGTCAGCTCGATCAGCGGATCGCCGGGGCCGCCGGCGTGCCCCCGGTCGTAGCCTGGGCCCCGCTCGTAGGGCAGGATCGGCAGCGTCGGCTCGAGCACGAGGTCGACGCCGTGCTCGTCGAACCACGCCTCCCACGCGGCGGTCCCGTGAGCCCGGCGAGCCTGGGCGGCGAGGTACGCCTGGGCGTCGGTGAAGTTGGCGGCGGCCTCGACGAACTCGGCGATCGCGGGCCGGTAGCGATCAAGCAGCGCCGCATGCCGGAAGTGGTAGGTCCACGCGTCGGTGAGGAGCACGCAGCTGAGGTCGTCCCACTCGAACGTCCACGGCGCCGGGAGCTCGACGATCCGCCCGCCGAGGCGCTGGCACGTGCGCACGGCCTCGTCCAGGCCGATCCCGACCGCCGGCGCGGTCGTGACCCCATGCGTGCGATCGGTGAGCGCGATCGTGACCCCCTGGAGGGGGTGCGCGCCGAGCCGGGCGGTGAGCGGCGGGCCGTCGATCGCCGTCGGCGGGGGCATCAGAGGCGTCACCTCGGAGCCGCCGGCCGCCATCCCCGCGAGCAGCGCCGCGCAGTCGGCGATCGTCCGGGCCATCGGGCCGGCGTGGTCGAGCGACGGCGCCAGCGGCAAGATCCCGTCGACCGGGATCCGACCGTGGGTCGGCTTGATCGCGCACGTGCCGCAGCAGGCCGACGGGATCCGCAGCGAGCCGCACGTGTCGCTGCCGAGCGCCGCCGGAGTCATCCGCGCCGCGAGCGCGGCCGCGCTACCGCCACTCGAGCCGCCCGCGATCAGCTGCAGCGACCACGGGTTTCCGACCTGGTCGGTCGTCCCGCCGGCCGCGAACTCGTGGGTGTGGGTGTGGCCGAGGAGCACCATCCCCTGCGCCCGCAGCCGCGACCAGGCGGCGCTGTCGGCGCCCGCGATATTGTCCTCGATCACGCGGCTCGACGCCGTCAGCGGCAGGCCGCCGACGGCGTAGAGATCCTTCACCCCGATCGGGATGCCGCACAACAGCGGCGTCGCGTCGCCCTCGCTCGCGCGGCGCTGATCGGCGCTTTCGGCCTGTTCACGGGCGAGCCCGGGATAGAGCCGGGCCCACGCGTTGATCGCCTCCGGGTCGCCGTCGGCCGTCGGGGGCCCTCCGTTCCGCTCCTCGATCAGGCGCAGGCAGGCCTCGGTCAGCTCGACCGACGACAGCCGGCCCGAGCGAAGCAGATTCGCGGCCTCGAGCACGCCGAGGCCGGCGGGGTCGGAGTGCCGGGTCTGCCCGGCCGCTGCGACGGACGTGGTCTCCTCGGACATCACGGGAAGAAAGCTACTGCTCCTTCACGCCCGCCCGGAAGCGAGCTGCCCGGCGATCTCACGGGCGGTGGCCGGGACGGCCATCAGGAACCCCTAGTACCGCACCGATGTAGCCGGCAAGGCGTCTGTAGCCTGCCTCCCCACGCGATGTCCGGAATGCGCGAACGGGTGAGGAGAGCGCTGTTGGTGGCGGCGCTGGTGGCCGCCTGGGTGGCGATCCCAGCGACGGCGTCTGCGGTCGGCGCTGCGCAGCTCAGGGTGGGCGGGAGTGTCAACCAGGTCTACGTGACGGGCGCGCGACCCGGCGAGCACCTCGCGCTCGTGAACCGACGCGGGGCTCGGGTCGGGATCCAGACCGCCGGCGCGCTCGGCGGCCTGATCTTCCGCGGGGTGAAGGCGGGGCCCGGCTATCGCGTGCGACCGGCCGTGGGCGGCGCCGCGTCGGCGCCGGTGACGGTGCTGCCAGACCGGTCCGCGCCTCCGGACACGAGGATCTATGACCAGCGGATCACGAGCTCGGGCTACGGCTACCTGACCACGCGCGACGGGACGAAGCTCGCGATCGACGTCCGGCTCCCCGCCGGACCGGGGCCGTACCCGACGCTGATCGAATACTCGGGGTACGGCTACGCCGATCCGGCCGGGGCCGAGAACGGAATCAGCCCGATCGCCACGCTGCTCGGGTTCGCGGTCGTCGACGTGAACATGCGAGGAACTGGCTGCTCCGGTGGCGCGTTCAGCTTCTTCGAGGCCCTCCAGAGCCTCGACGGCTACGACGTGATCGAGACAGTGGCGCACCAGCCGTGGGTCCTGAACCACAAGGTGGGGATGGTCGGGGTCTCCTACGGCGGGATCAGCCAGCTGTTCGTGGCGGCGACCGATCCGCCCGATCTGGCCGCGATCGCGCCACTGTCGGTGATCGACAACACGGCGACGACCCTCTATCCGGGCGGGATTCTCAACACGGGGTTCGCGGTCCCGTACGCGCGGGCGCGCGACTTCGACGCCGAGCCGGCCTCGCCGGGTCACGGTGAGGCGTGGGCGCTGGCACGGATCCGCGGGCGTGACCGGGTGTGTCGGGCCAACCAGGTGCTTCACACCGCCGCCGTCAACGAGGTCGCACAGATCGCCGCCAACCGCTACTACATACCGTCGGTCGCCAACCCACTGGATCCCGACAGGTTCGTGCACGAGATCCATGTGCCGGTATACCTCGCCTGCCAGTGGACCGACGAGCAGACCGGCGGCCACTGCCCCGAGCTCGCCGAGCACTTCACGGGCACCCGGCTGAAGTGGTTCACGTTCACAAACGGCGCGCACATCGACTCGCTCGATCCCGCCACGGCCGTGCGCTGGTACGACTTCCTGACGCTGTTCGTGACGCGCCGGTTGCCGGTGCTCTCGCCGGACGTCCGAGCGCTCGCGCCTCTGCTGTATCAGACGGCGATGGGGATCAGCGGGGTGTCGTTCCCCGCCGACGATCCGATCGAGGACGAGCCCGACTACGCATCGGCGCTCGCGGCGTTCGAGCGCCTGCCGCCGGTCCGGATCCTGTTCGACAACGGCGCCGGCGGATCGCAGCCCGGCGTCCCGGAGGCGGCGTTCGAGCAGTCGTTCCCGCAGCTCCCGTTGCCGGGGACGCGCGCGGTGTCGTGGTGGTTGGGATCGGGCGGGACGCTCCGCGGTGCGCCGGTCGCTCGGGCTGCGCTCGGGGTCGATGCATTCACCTGGTCTCCGCGCGCGCGGCCGCCGACCACGTTCACGGGCAACACCGGCGCCGGCGGCCTGTGGGGCACGTCGCCTCACTTCCACTGGACGCAGAATCCCGCGGGCACGGCGCTCTCGTACGTGACGGCGCCGCTCACGCAGAACGTCGTCGTGGTCGGCGCGGGGGCGCTGCACGCCTGGATCAAAGCCTCGACCACCGACGTCGACCTACAGGTGACGGTGTCGGAGGTGCGCCCGGACGGCAACGAGACGTTCGTCCAGAGCGGGTGGCTGCGCGCCAGCGAGCGCAAGCTCGATGCCGCCGCGAGCACCCTGCTCGAGCCCGTGCTCAGCCTGCGGCGCGCCGACGTCGCGCCCCTGCCGCACGGCCGCTTCACTGAGGTCACGGTGCCGCTCTACTACGAGGGCCACGTGTACCGGGCCGGATCGCGGATCCGGATCACGATCTCCGCGCCCGGCGGCGATCTGCCCACGTGGGCGTTCGCCGACCTGGTGCCGAAGGGGCACGCGACCGTCGAGCTCGCCCATTCGCCGTCGATGCCGTCGAGGATCATCCTGCCCGTGGTCGCGGGCGTCGCGGTCCCGACCGGGTTGCCGCCGTGTCCCGGGCTTCGGAACGAGCCGTGCCGGCGGTACGTGCCGCTCCGAAACGGAACGGTCAGCTGAGGTCGAACAGTCGCTCGAGCACGCGAGCGACGCCCGCCTCTTCGTTCGACGCCGTCACCTCGTCGGCCGCGGCGATCACGTCGGGATGGGCGTTCGCGACCGCGACCGCGTAACCCGCCCAGGTCAGCATCGGCAGGTCGTTGGGCATGTCGCCGAACGCGATCACGTCGGTGCGGTCGACGCCTCGCTCCTCGCACAGCCGAGCCAGCGCGGTGGCCTTGCTCACGCCTGCGGCGCTGATCTCGAGCAGGCCGTCTTCGGAGTTCGAGTGGCTGAACTCCGCCAGGTGACCCGCAACCTCGCGCGCGACCGACAGCAGCGCATCCGCCGTGAAGCGGTCGTGCCGGAGCATCAGCTTGACCGCGGGCTGCTCGACCAGCGCCTCGACGACGTCGACGATCGTGCCGTCGGGAACGGGCCAGCGCGGCGCGTAAGACGGCTCGTGGCCGAAGCCGCCGGCGCGCTCCACCGCCCATGCCCCGCCGGGCACCTCGGCTCCGAGCAGCGCCACGAGTTGCCGAGCGATCACGGGCTCGAGCGGCCAGGCCTCGAGGATCGACTCCGTGTGGAGGTCGTACAGCACGGCGCCGTTGGCGCAGATCGCGACTCCGTGGTGGCCGGTCGCCTCGGCGAGCGGCCGGAGCCATCGATGGGGTCTCGCCGTGCAGAACACCACGAGCGCGCCAGCATCCTCCGTGCGGGCGATCGCGTCGCGCGAGCGGTCGTCGAGCGTGCCGTCGGATCGAAGCAGCGTGCCGTCGAGATCGGAGGCGACGAGTCGGGGGCGCGGGCGCGTCGATCGCTCGGGCTCGCTCATGCGGTGCTGTCCGCGCCGATCGGGAGCCGCCCGTGCATCACTCGCTCAGTCACGAGCCAGGTGACGAGCCCGAGCGCCGCCGTGCCCGCGCCGAGCGCGCATACCGCCTCCCATCCGCCGCTCGAGTACAGCGCCGAGGTGGCGGCCGACAGCACGACGCCGCCCATGAAGTAGGCGACCACTGCTCCTCGGTCCTGTCCGCGAATACTTATCGGTCGCATGAGAGCGTTCTGGCTGTTCCTGGGCCGGCGGGTGCGATGCCTTCTAACGCTAGCGGGCAGCGTGTGAGCGTCGCTCCGTACGACCGCGCCGACGGCGACGTGCGGTCGCTTTCCCCCGATATGGGGCAAAATCGACCACCACGATGCGTGCACTCGTCTCGATGCAGTCGCCACCGTTCGCCAAGCTGGCCGAGGTTCCGCAGCCGTCGCCGGCCCACGACCAGGCGTTGGTCGAGGTCAAGGCGTTCAGCCTCAACCGCGGCGAGACCCGGCGGCTCGAGTCGCTCGAGCCCGGCACCGTCACCGGCTGGGACCTCGCCGGCGTCGTCCGACGGCCAGCGGCTGACGGCAGCGGCCCGCCCGCGGGCGCCCGCGTCGTGGGTATGGTGATGGCCGGCAGTTGGGCCGAGCTCGCCGCGGTCGGCACCGACTGGCTGGCCGAGCTGCCCGATGCCGTCTCGTTCGAGCAGGCCGCGTCGCTGCCCGTGGCGGCGCTGACCGCGCTGCGGGCGCTCGAGGTCGGCGGCTTGGTCGTCGGAAAGCCGGTGCTCGTGACCGGCGCGAGCGGCGGCGTCGGACGGTTCGCGATCCAGCTCGCCAAGCTTGCCGGCGCCCATGTGACCGCGCTGGCGCGCCGGACCGACGGGCTGCGCGAGCTCGGGGCGGACGCACTGATCGAAGAGATCGACCTGAGCGGGCCGACCTACGACCTGATCGTCGACGCGATCGGCGGATCCGTCCTCGGCGCCGCGATCCAGCGGGTCGCTCCCGGCGGCACCGTCGTGAGCTTTGCCTCGACCGTGCCCGAGCCGGTCTCCTATCCCGCCCGTGAGCTGTTCGCGCGCGCGCCGCGCGCCAAGGTCTACGGCCTCTACATCTTCGCCGAGCTCGCGCACACCCGCACCGGCGGCTCGGATCTGCGGCGCCTCGCCGACCTGGTCGCCGCCGGCAAGCTCGATCCGCAGATCGACCTCGCGCTCTCGTGGCGCGAGGCGGCAGAAGCGATCGAGGCGCTGCTCGACCGGCGCGTCAACGGCAAGGCCGTCCTCACGGTCGACTAGCTCTGGTCGGAGCTGTTGTCGACGGCCAGGTATAGGGATTCCCCCGAACGCACGTGCGGGATCGCAACGATCGAGCGGCCGTGTTGTGGCTTGATTAGGAACCCTGCGCAAACTTCCATCTCCCAATAGATTTCTCCGCTAGAAACGACCTTCTGAGGAGGAGGCACTATGCAAAAACTCACCAGACCGATCACGGCGGGCGTGTTAGCGCTCGCGGTGGTGGTGGCGCTGGCGGCGTGCGGTAGCTCGAACTCGAGCTCAAGTACGAGCTCGTCGGCGGCATCATCATCGAAGACGAGCTCCTCGTCGACAACCAGCGGTGGAACGACCGCGACGGTGGTGTCGGGGACGTTCCCGCAGTCGCTCGATCCGTCGATCGACTTCACAACGCAGGGCGGCGAGGTGCACTGGCTGACGTATCTGGGCCCGTACTCGTTCGCGCACGCGTCGGGCTCGGCCGGAACCCAGATCATTCCCGCGGTCGCGACCGGCCTGCCGACGATCAGCGATGGCGGCAAGACGTACACGTTCACGATCCGCAAGGGTCTGACGTACTCGAACGGCGCGCCGGTGAAGGCGTCGGACCTGGCGTTCGGGATCCAGCGCGCGCTGAAGCTCGGCTGGAGCGCGGCCAGCTTCCTGACCACCACGATCCAGGGCGCCACCGCGTACTCCACGGGCAAGGCGAAGACGGTCTCGGGCATCACGACCAACGACGCCACCGGGCAGACCACGATCCACCTGGTCTCGCCGTACGGCGCGTTCCTCGACGTGCTCGCGGTGCCGGGCGTCAGCTACATGCCGGCGGCGACGACGCCGCTGAAGCCCGAGCCGAACAGCCCGCCGGTCGGGTTCGGCCCGTACGTGATCAAGAACGTCGTCCCGAACGTCTCGTTCTCGCTCATCAAGAACCCGAGCTACGCGGCGCAGGCGATCCCCGGGATTCCCGCGGGACACCTCAACATCGACGTGAAGATCGAGTCCAACACGACCACCGAGGCCTCGGACGTGCTCAACAACTCGGCGGACGTGTTCGACTGGGGCGACACGATCCCGCCGGCGCTGATCCAGCAGGTGAGCGGGCTGACCAGCCGCTTCAAGGCGGTCGAAACGAACAAGACGTTCTACTGGTTCCTGAACGTCACCGAGAAGCCGTTCAGCAGCCAGCTGGCCCGCGAGGCGGTGCAGATCGCGGTCGACCGGCCGGCGCTGGCCAAGCTGGGCAGCGGCGCGCTGGTGCCGGGCTGCTACCTGCTCCCGCCGCAGATGGCGGGGCATCCCGGGCAGCCGTGCCCGTACGGCATCGATCCGAACGCGGCTCCGAATGTGGCGCAAGCCAAGAAGCTGGTCCAGCAGTCGGGGATGGCCGGGCAGCCGGTGACGGTGTGGGCGGAGAACCGCCAGCCGCGCCTCGAGTGGGCGGAGAACTACGCCGCCACGCTCAACGCGATCGGGTTCAAGGCGACGCTCAAGACGATCGCCGATGCGGAGTACTTCTCGACGATCGAGACGCTCAAGAACCACCCGCAGACGGGCTTCGCCGACTGGCAGCAGGACTTCCCGAACCCGACCGACTTCTACCAGAACCTGGTGGACGCGCGGGCGATCGTTCCTGTGGGGAACTCCAACTACGAGGAGGTCAACGACCCGCACATCCAGTCGACGCTGGACTCGCTGTACCCGGTGCCCGGGACGCAGGTCAACAGCGTGGCGTCCAAGTGGGCCGGGCTCGACTACTACGTGACGCAGAAGGCGTACGTGGTGCCGTACGGCTACCTGTCCTCGCCGGAGTTCGTGTCGACTCGGGTCAACTTCGGCGCGCTGGTGTTCAGCCCCCTCGAGGGCAACGACTTCAGTTCGCTGCAGTTCAAGTAGAGGCGTTGTGGGCCGGGGCGCAGTCATGCGCCCCGGCCCGCGCACACTGAGAGGCATAAGACATAGGCTTTCGCGCGGTATGAGTGCAACAGGGTCCACTCCTGCGTCGGTCATAGAAGAGTCGCTGCCGCACGAAGGATGGCCGTCGGCCGACGGCGAGGATCTGCCGCCCGGGATTGGCCCCTACCGGCTCGCCTGGCGCCGGCTGAAACGGAACAAGGTGGCGCTGGCGTTCGGCGGGCTGTTCGTGGTGATCGTGATCCTGTGCGTGCTGGCGCCGGTGTACTCGAAGTACGTGGCGCACACCGGCCCGAACGACGAGCACGTCGACACCGCGCTGAACCAGTTCGGTCTGCCGATCGGGCCGACCTGGCACGCCAAGTACTTCCTCGGCGCGGACAACGTCGGGCGGGATGTTGCCGTCCGCCTGCTCTACGGCGGGCGCAACTCGCTCCAGATCGGGGCTGAGGCGACCGTGATCACGATCATCCTGGCCACGCTGCTCGGCATCGTCGCCGGGTACTTCCGCGGACCCCTCGACGGCCTGATCTCTCGAGCGTTCGAGCTGATCTGGGCGTATCCGGTGTACCTGCTGGGGATCGCGCTCGGCGTCGTGCTCGCGATCAGCGGCCTCGATCTCGGCGTGGTCAAGGTCAGCGGCAACTCGCTGCAGATCCCCGCGATCATCATCGGGTTCATCTACATCCCTTACGTGGGAAAGGCGATCCGCGGCCAGGTCCTGATTCTGCGAGAACGGGAGTTCATCGACGCCGCGCGGCAGCAGGGCCTCGGGAACCTCCGGATCATGTACGCGGAGGTCCTCCCCAACGTCGCGTCGACGATCATCGTGTTCATCCCGCTGATCATGGCCAACGCGATCCTGACCGAGGCGGGCCTGTCGTTCCTGGGCGCCGGCGTGCGCCCGCCCAACGCGTCGTGGGGGACGATGATCAGCGACGGGATCAACCTGCTGCCCGCCGCCGTGCACACCATGCTGGTCCCGGGGATCATGCTCGTCCTCTGCGTGCTGGGCATCAACGTGTTCGGCGACGGCGTGCGCGACGCGCTCGACCCGCGCGCGAAGATCCGGATCGAGCACTGATGGGGCGCTTCATCGTCCGCCGGCTCTTCTCGATGATCGGGGTGCTGTTCGCGATCTCGGTCCTCACGTTCCTGATCTTCCAGGCGATCCCGAATCCCGCTGTCCGGCTGGCCGGACGCTTTCCAACCCCCGCGACGATCGAGCACATCAACCAGCAGTGGGGCTTCGACAAGCCGATCTACATCCAATACCTGAAGACGATGAAGCTGATCTTCACCGGCCAGGTCATCTCCTACACCCAGCAGTTGAACGTCGTGCACGAGATCTGGGTGCTCCTGCCGGTTACCCTGTCGCTGGCGATCGGCGCCGGCATCATCTGGCTGTCGATGGGGATCCTGTTCGGCGTCCTCAGCGCCTGGCGAGCCGGCCGCTGGCTCGACCGTTCGCTCACAGTCCTGTCGATGATCGGCGTGTCGATGCCGGTGTTCTTCCTGGGGGCGGTGCTTTCGTACTACCTGGGCGACAAGTGGGGGATCCTGCCCGCCGGCGACTACGTTGCGTTCACGACAAGCCCGTGGCAATGGTTCGAGCACATGATCCTGCCGTGGTTCGCGCTGTCGGTGCTGTTCATCGGCGTGTACTCGCGCGTGCTGCGCTCGACGATCCTCGACACGGTCAACGACGACTACGTGAGGACGGCGAAGGCCAAGGGACTGACCGAGCGTCAGGTAATGGTCCGCCACGTGCTCCGGAACAGCCTCATCCCGATCGTCGCGCTGTTCGGGTTGGACTTCGCCGCGGTCATCGGCGGCGGCGCGATCCTGACCGAGACGGTGTTCAACCTGCACGGCGTCGGGCAGTACGCGGCCCAATCCGTGGAGGCGCTCGACATCCCGCCGGTGCTGGTTATCACGCTGTTCGGGGCGTTCGTGGTCGTCTTGATCGGCGCCTTCGTCGACGTCCTCTATGCCTACCTCGATCCGCGGATCCGGTTGTGAGCGCCGACGCGCGCGCGCCGTCGCGTGACGGCGGCCACCTGCTCGAGGTCGAGGATCTGAAGGTCTCGTTCCGGACCGAGGACGGAGTCGTGCGCGCGGTCGACGGGGTCTCGTTCGCGATCAGGCCCGGTGAGGTGATGGCGATCGTCGGCGAGTCCGGTTCGGGGAAGTCGGTCACCGCGATGACGCTCATGGGTCTGACGCGCAGCCCCAACGCCCAGTTCGAAGGGCGAGCGATGTTCGACGGCCGCGACCTGGTCAGCACTCCGGAAGCAGAGTTGCGCAAGGTCCGCGGGGCCGGGATCGCGATGGTGTTCCAGGACCCGATGAGCTCGCTTGACCCGGTCTACCGCGTCGGCGACCAGATCGTTGAGCAGATCCGCGTCCACGACAAGTCCGTATCCAAGGCGCAGGCGCTGGACCGGGCCGCCGAGTTGATGGAGCGGGTCGGGATCCCGCGCGCGCGAGAGCGCCTGCGCTCCTACCCACACGAGTTCTCTGGCGGCATGCGCCAGCGGGTGATGATTGCGATGGCGCTGTCGTGCTCGCCGAAGCTGTTGATCGCGGACGAGCCCACGACCGCACTTGACGTGACGATCCAGGCGCAGATCCTCGACGAGCTGCGCCAGCTGCGAGACGAGACGGGGGCGGCGATCATCCTCGTGACCCACGACCTGGGGGTGGTCGCGGACATCGCCGACCGGATCGTGGTCATGTACGCGGGGCGAGTCGTCGAGCACGGGACGCTCGACGAGATCTTCTACGACCCCCAGCACCCCTACACCTGGGGGCTGCTCGGCTCGATCACCCGGATCGACCGCGACCGCTCCCAGCGGCTTCCTGCGATCCCCGGCCTACCACCGTCGCTCCTGCGCCCGCCCGAGGGTTGCCACTTCCGACCCCGCTGCCCGCACGCGTTCGACCGCTGTCGCGAGGTGCCCGAGCTGAAGGCGCGGCTGGCGGACGCGCCGGACCACCTGGATCGGTGCTGGCTCGAGCCGGAGCGCAAGCGGACGCTCCGCCAGGTCGGTGACCAGATCGGGCTCGCCAGCGCTGAAACGGTGATCTCGTGAGCGTCGAAGGAAACGGTGATCTCGTCAGCGTCGAGGCCGGCGCGCAGGCGGACCGGCCGCGCGCGCCGGACGGCTCCCCGCTGCTCGCCGTCGACCATCTGCGCGTGCTGTTCCCGATCAAGGCGGGCACGGTGGTCGCCCGCAAGGTCGGCTACGTCCACGCGGTCGACGACGTGTCGTTTGCGCTGCACGAGGGCGAGACGCTCGGGATCGTCGGCGAGTCGGGGTGCGGCAAGACGACCCTGATCCGCACGCTGGTGCGGTTGGTCGACGCCACCGCCGGCACGATCCGGTTTCGCGGTACCGACATCACCCACGCGGATCGCAAGGAGCTCGCGCCGATCCGGCGCGAGATGCAGATGGTCTTTCAGGATCCGCAGGCGTCGCTGAACCCTCGCAAGCGCGTCAACCAGATCATCGCCACGCCGCTGCGGATCCGCGGTGTGCCCAAGGGCCGGTTCGAGGCCGAGACCCGGGGCCTGCTCGACAAGGTCGGGCTCTCTCCCGAGCACGTCAACCGCTACCCGCACGAGTTCTCGGGGGGTCAGCGCCAGCGCATCGGGATCGCCCGGGCGCTCGCCGTCGAGCCCAAGCTGATCCTGCTCGACGAGCCGGTCTCGGCGCTCGACGTGTCGATCCAGGCGCAGGTGATCAACCTGCTCGACGAGCTACAGGACGACCTCCACCTCACGTACGTGTTCGTTGCGCACGATCTCGGCGTCGTCCGCCATGTGTCGGACCGGATCATCGTCATGTACCTCGGCAAGCTGATGGAGATCTCCCCGGCCGAGGAGCTCTACGACAAGCCGATCCATCCATACACGTCGGCGCTGCTCAGCGCGATCCCGATCCCCGATCCCAAAGAGAACCGCGCGCGGGAGCGCCCGCTCGTGAGTGGTGAGCCGCCGAACCCGATCAGCCCGCCCTCGGGCTGCCGGTTCCACACGCGCTGCCCGCGCGCGACCGAGATCTGCCAGGCGGCCGAGCCCCAGCTGACCGAATTCGCAAACGGTCACCTGGCCGCGTGCCACCATCCTCAGAACGTCACCGCGGCCGAGGTCACGACCGCGACCCGGTCTGAGGCGAGCCCGCTCAGCGCGGGCGACGAGCGCCCCGAAACGTAGCCCGTAGACGCCCAAAATCCCTGCTAATCCGCGTAAGGGGTGATACGTGCGAAGTAAGGCGTCTGGGGCCCGAATCGGCTCCGTTCTCCCGATGTCGGACGACGCCTCTCAGTTCATCCTGATCCCAGTGGAAAACCAGGACCGGATCGGGAGGAACGAGCAATGCATCCCACCATCGCCCAAGCCGTGGCCGCCGAGCACATCGAGGACGCACGGCGCGTCGCGCGCCAGCACCGGGAGGCCACCCGGATGGCCCGCGAGTCGAGCGACGGACGCCGTCGCGGTATCTCGCGATACTTCTCCCGTGCGCACGCGGGTCACCTCAAGTCGCTTCGTCGGGCGCATCGGGGAGCTCGCGGAGCTGGAGCTCGCCTTACGTGAAGCGGCGGCCGAATGCCCGGGCGTCGTCCTGCTCGGCGGCGAGTCCGGCGTGGGCAAGACCAGGCTGCTCAGGGAGTTCGAGCGCCGCTCCGAGGAGGGGGAGGCGCTCGTCCTTCGTGGAGAGGCCGTCGAGGAAGCAGACGGCGAGCTTCCCTACGCGCCGCTGATCGGCGCGCTGCGGCCGCTCGTGCGGGCCCGGCATCCGGCGCTCGAGGCGCTCGGCCGGGGCAGCAGAGCGCAGCTGGCGGCGCTGCTGCCGGGGCTCGACGAGGATGCCGCCGCCTCCGACGGCACCGACCCGTCCGCGCAGGTCCGGCTGTTCGAGGCGCTGCTCGAGCTGATCGACCTGCTCAGCGAGGAGAGCCCCGTGGTGCTGGTCCTCGAGGACCTCCACTGGGCCGATCGCTCGACGCGGACCTTCGTCGACTTCCTCGCGCGCAGCCTGCGCGGGGAGCGGGTGGTGCTGGTGCTGAGCTACCGGACCGACGAGCTTCATCGCCGGCATCCGCTGCGAACGCTGCTCTCAGAGCTCGACCGAATCGACCGCGCGCGCCGGATTCAACTCGAGCCGTTCGATCGCCAGGAGCTGGCCGAGGCGCTCGCCGACATCCTCGGCGAGCCGCCGAGCGCCAAGCTCGTCGAGCGCCTGTACGAGCGCAGCGAAGGCAACCCGCTGTACACCGAGGAGCTTCTGGCCGCCGGCCTCGACGGCCGCGGCGCCGCTCCCCAGACCCTGCGCGACGCGTTCATGCTGAGAATCGAGCGACTGTCCGCCGACGCACGATCCGCGGCCCGGGTGATCGCCGCCGGCCGATCGCTGGACGAGCCGATGATCGCCGAGGTCAGCGGGATCGAGCCCGGCGCCCTCCACGCGGCGCTGCGGGAGGCGGTGGCCGAGCAGGTGCTCGTGGCCTGCGATCCGGGTCGACTCAGCTTCCGTCACGCGCTGCTGCGCGAGGCCCTGTACGACGATCTGCTCCCGGGTGAGCGAAGCGAGCTCCATCTCGCGCTCGCGCGAGCGTTCGAGGACCGGGCCGACTGCGAGAACGACCGGGGCGTCGAGCTGGCCTCGGCGATCGCTCGTCACTACGCGACGGCCGGTGACCAGCCGGCCGCCCTGCGCGCGACCGTGCAGGCGGCACTCGCCGCGCGCGAGGTCCACGCCTACGGCGATGCCGCCGACCTCGCCGAGCGCGCGCTAGAGCTCTGGCCGCGCGTTCCCAACGCGGACCAGATGATCCCGCTCGATCACGTCGAGCTGCTCGGGATCGCGTCGGCTGCGCACAGCGTCGCCGGCGATCGTGGTCGCGCCGAGGTGCTGCTCGAGCACGCGCTGAAGGAGCTCGACCCGGACGCAGAGCCCCGCCGCTATTCCGAGCTGCTCGCCCGCCTGTCACGGGCACAGTGGTCGCTCAATCGGGGAAACGAGGCGATCGAGACGGCGGAACGGGCGCTGTCGATGCTGCCGCCGGACGAGATCAGCCGCGAGCGCGCCTCGCTGCTCGCCTGGGCCGCGCGCACGCGCCACCTTCGCGGCCGCTACCGCCACGCGCTCACCGAGGGCGAGGACGCACTCGTCACGGCCGTCGCCGCCGGCGACCGGCGCTCGGAGAGCGAGGTCCTGAACACGCTGGGGATGACCCAGATCGTGCTCGGGAAGATCGACGAGGGCATCAGCAGGTTGCGCCGGGCGATCGAGATCGCGCGCGAAGACGACGACGTCGATGGCGTCATCACCGCGTACTCGAACCTGGCCGACTCGCTGAGCCTTGCCGGCCGCACGCCGCAGGCGCTCGAGACGGCCAAGGAGGGACTCGCCGCGGTGTCGGGCCGCCTGGCGCGCCCGCACGACTGGATGTCGCTGACAGTCTCGGACCTCGCGTTCGAGGCGGGGGAGTGGGAGGTGGCGCGGGCCAACCTGATCCCGGCGGCGAGTCCACAGCTCGCCGGCCGGCAGCTGATCTTCCGCCACCTGCGCGAGGCCGAGTTCGCCCTCGGGGTCGGAGACCACAAGCGGGCGACCGAGTGCCTCGAAGCGGCCGAGCCGCTCGTCGCGAGGTCGTCGGAGCCACAATGGATCGGCGCCTTCGGCACCCTGCTCGCCGAGCTGCGACGCCGCCAGCGCGACCTGACCGGTGCGCGGGCCGCGGTTACTCAGGCGCTCGACCGGATCGAGCTGTGTACCGACGACGTGATGCGGATCGCGCGGGTGACCGCGGCGGGGATGCGCGTCGAGGCCGACATCGCGCAGCGCGCCCGCGACCTGCGCGACCGCGCCGACGAGCGCGACGCGATCGCGCGCTCGCGCATTCACATGCAGCGACTCCGCGCGGCCGCGTCGGAGGGCGGACCGGTCGAGCGGGCGTGGCGCGCGATCGGCGCCGCCGAGCTGGCCCGGGCGCGGGGCCGAAGCGACGCGAAGCTGTGGACGGTTGCGGCGCGCGAGTGGGAGGCGATGTCCCGACCGTTCCAGCGAGCGCTCGCGCTGTGGCGTGCGACCGAGGCATACGTCGAGGCCGGGGATCGGACGGCGGCCTGCGCCAGCGCGCAGCAGGCGGTTGAGATCGCCGGCCGACTCGGCGCGCGGTGGCTCGCCGACGAGCTGAGCGGGCTGGCCCAGCGGGCACGGCTCGACCTGGGCGAAAAGTCCGACGAGCGCACGCGGCCTGACGCGGATGGTGCCGGCGAGGATCCGTTCGGCCTGACCGCCCGCGAGCGGCAGGTGCTGGCGCTGGTCGCCGAGGGCGCCACCAACCGGCAGATCGGGGCCGCGCTGTTCATGGCCGAGAAGACCGCCAGCGTCCACGTCTCGCGGATCCTCGCGAAGCTCGGCGTGCGGAGCCGGACCCAGGCGGCGGCGGTCGCCCACCGCCACCACCTCCGTTGATCAGAGCCGAGCGATTTTCTTGCCCGGGTTCAGCAGGCCCTTCGGGTCGAACGCGCGCTTGATCGCCTCGTGCATCGCGACCGCCGCTGGCTGCCATTGCCGCGCGAGTTGCCCGTTCTTGACCAGCCCGATGCCGTGCTCGCCCGAGACCGATCCGCCGAGCTCCACGGCGAGCGCGAACAGGTCCTCGGCGGCGTGCTCGGCCCGCTCCAGCTCAGCCGGGTCGTCGAGGTCGATCATGAACGTCGAGTGGAGGTTGCCGTCGCCGGCGTGGCCCCAGCTGCACGCCTCGAGGTCGTGCCGGCGCCCGATCTCGACCGTGCCGTCGATCGCCTCGCGCAGGCGGTCAACGGGGACCACGATGTCCTCCGAGACCTTGCCGCCCCGCTGCGCGGTGACCGCTATCGACGCGGCGTCGCGCCAGCGCCAGAGCGCGCTGATCTCCTTGCTGTCGGTGGGGGCGTGGACGACCAGGGCGTCCTCGCCCAACACCTCGGTCAGCTCGTCGCGGACATGGGCAGCCTCGGACGGGGTCCCGTCGGCGTCCGCGATCACCATGAACCTGGCCTCGTCCGGGAGGTCGAGCGGAAACGCGCCGCGGGTCGCGAGCACCGCGCCCTCGTCGAGGTACTCGATCGCCGCCGCGACCACGCCGTTGGCGAGGATCGCCTCGACCGCGGCGCAGCCGGTCTCGCTGTCGGGGTAGAGCGCGGCGAGCGGCAGCGCCGCCTCGGGGGCGGGGATCAGCTTCACCCATGCCGCGGTGACAACACCGAGCGTGCCCTCGGAGCCGATCAGGAGCGACTTGAGGTCGTAGCCGGCGACGTCCTTGCGCAGCGGCCCTCCGATCCTGACCAGCTCGCCCGGCGCCAGCACCACTTCGAGCCCTGTGATCCAGGCGCCGGTGACGCCGTACTTGAACGCGTGCGGCCCGCCGGCGTTCGTGGCGATGTTGCCACCGAGCTGGGATTGCTCGGCCGAGCCGGGGTCCGGCGGGAAGAACAGTCCGTTCTCGCGGGCGCGGCGGCGAAGGTCCGCGGTCACCACGCCGGCCTCGACCGCGGCGCGCCACAGCTCCGGGTCGAGCTGCCTGGTCTTGCGCAGTCGCTCGAGGCTGAGCACGACGCCACCGTCGAGCGGCACCGCGCCGCCGGTGAAGCCCGTGCCGCCGCCGCGGGGCACGATCGGGACGTCGTGCTCGTAGCACCAAGCGACGGTCCGGGCTACCGCTTCGGCGTCGGCGGGCAGCGCGATCGCGTCTGCCTTGCCCCGGAGGTTCCGGCTCTCGGTGGCGTCGCTCAGGTAGGCGCGGGTGTTGCCGGGCAGGACCGCATCGGCGCCGAGGAGCGCCGTCAGCTCGCGCTCGAGCGAGGCGGATGCGGTCGTGGCCACGTACGTGATCCTAATCGCCCCGTAAGCTTGAAACCGATGGGCAAGATCTTCGACGCCATCGACGAGCGGCTCGAGCGGTGGATCGCCGCGCAGCCGATGTTCTGGGTAGGCGGGCCGGACGCGCTCGTCTACCAGCGGGAGAAGAACGGCAGCAGCATCGACGGTCTGCTGGCGGTCGACGTGCCGCTGGGGGTGCCCGAGTAGGTGGCCGTGCTCGCGGTGTTCGACGGGCACAACGATGCCCTCACGAACGACGACCACGCTTTGATCGCCGGTGGCCGGTCGCGCGGTCATCTCGATCTCCCGCGGATGCGCGCCGGTGGCGTGCGTGGGGCGATCTTCTCGGTGTTCACGCGCTCGGCCGGCGGCAGTCGGGAACATCAGGTGTCCCGCGACGACGGGGTGGTCGAGTTCGAGCTCGCCCCGCCCGTGGAGCATGCGGTGGCGGCGGCCGACGCGACCGCGGTGGCAGGGCGGCTGCTCGCGCTCGAGCGGGCGGGGCACGTCCGCCTGGCCCGGTCGCCCGCGGACCTGGACCGGGTCCGCGACGACGGAGGGCCGCCCGCGGCTGTGCTGCACCTTGAAGGCGCCGAGGCGATCGACCCTGGGCTCGAGGCGCTCGAGTTCTGGTACGAAGCCGGGCTGCGCTCGGTCGGGCCGGTGTGGAGCCGGTCGAACGCGTTCGCTCACGGGGTGCCGTTCATCTCGCCGTCCTCGCCCGACACCGGCCCGGGCCTGACCGATGCCGGTCAGGCGCTCGTGCGCCGCTGCGCCGAGCTCGGGATCCTGGTCGACGTCAGCCATCTGAACGAGGCCGGCTTCTGGGACCTGGCGCGCCTCGAGCTCGGGCCGATCGTGGCCACCCACTCCGGCGTGCACGCGCTGTGCCCGACCTCGCGCAACCTCACCGACGCTCAGCTCGACGCGATCGGGGCCTCGGGCGGACTCGTCGGGATCGTGTTCGCGGTCTCGTTCCTGCGGGCGGATTTCGCCGATGACGCCGACACCCCGCTCGAGCTGATCGCCATGCACGCGCGGTACGTCGCCGACCGGATCGGCGCCAAGCACGTCGCGCTCGGCTCGGACTACGACGGCGCCACGATCCCGGCGCCGCTCGGCGACGTGGCGGGAACGCCGAGGCTGCTCGACGCGCTCGCTGGCGCGGGGTTCAGCGAGGCCGAGCTCGCCCAGATCGCATGGGACAACTGGCGGCGGGTGCTCGGCGCCTGGTGGCGCTGAGCGGGCTACGCGTCGGCCGTCGGGCTGCTCGCGATCGGGAGCGCGTAGAACACGGCCATCGCCGCACAGATCCCGAGCGTCGCATACGACGAGACGACCGCCAGCGCGGTTGCGATCGCGTACGGCGCGAGGCCCGTGAGGCTGCGGCTGAGGATCTGACGGCGCTGCTCGAGCGGAAGCTCCGTCGCGAGCCGGTCCGCCTTGCGCAGGAGGATGTGCGCGTTCAGGGACGCGAAGAACAGCGACATCATCAGAAACGCTCCGGAGTAGATCGCGGCCGCCAGGTGCTGGCCGTTGCTCTGCTGGAGGTAGGCCGCCATCAATCTCGTCGCGAATGGCAGCACGCCGATGCTGAGCAGCAGCAGCAGGTTCAAGAACAGGATCGCGTGGTCGGGCTCCCGCAGCCGTCCGATCATCACGTGATGGTTGATCCAGATGATCCCGATCGTCACGAACGAGGTGACGTAGGCGGCGTACGCCGGCCACTGAGCGGCGAGCTCGTGGCCGAGCGACTGACCCGCCGCCAGCGGTGGAACCGGCACCTCGATGTTCAGCACGAGCAGCGTGATCGCCACCGCGATCACGCCGTCGGAGAACGCCTCGAGCCGGCCCGTGCTCACGCCGACAGGTTCGCCGCGAACCGTGCCGCTCCTGTCGCGCGTGGCGCGGGATCACCGCGTGACCCGGCGGGGCGGAGCCGGTCGTCGAGGCTCAGGGAGAGCGCACCAAAGCTTCTCTTAACTACTCAAGTTTCTCCGTAGAACGCCGATGCGAAGACTGGATGGGATCCAGTTCATTGAGCCCCCACGGCAGGCTCCGCCTGATCGTGTTCGCCCTCATCGGCAACGTAGCGCCGGTGACGATAGCCGCTGGCACGGGAACCTCGACGCATCGTCCAGTCTTCTTCGCCGGCGCGATCGCGGCGTGCATCGCGTCGCTCGTGGTCGCGCTTGTCCCGCGCCGGCACCGGCTCGCGTTCTGGGGCGCGGCGTTCGGGTTGATACCCGCGCTGACGGCGATGCAGGCATACAGCGGCGGCGCCGCGTCAGGCTACTCGGTGCTCGTGATCATGGCGATGGTCTGGTTCGGCCTGGAGGCGACGGATCTGGAGCTGGTCGCCGGGATGCTCGTGCTCGCGGCGTGCTGCGCGCTGCCGATGGTCCTGATCGGGGTGCCGGCGTATCCACGCAGCTGGGGCCATGCCGCACTGCTGACGCTGGTCGGCATCGCGGTCGCCGGATCGCTCCGCGCGGTCACGCGCGAGCTCGGGACGCTCGCCCAGCGCTTCGCGCACGAAGCCGTGGTCGACGACCTCACGGGCCTGCTCAACCGCCGAGGCTGGCGGTACACGGCGCCGCGCGAGCTGGCCCGGGGCGCCCGCAGCGGGAACCCGATCACGCTCGTGTCGCTCGACCTCGACAACTTCAAAGAGCTCAACGACGAGCGGGGTCACGAGCAAGGTGACCGCGCGCTGCGCGACACGGCCGAGCGCATCCGCGCGACGCTCCGCGCGGGCGACGTCGTCGCGCGGCTGGGCGGCGACGAGTTCATCGCGCTCCTGACCAATTCGACGCTGACCGGATCGCTGGCCGCGGTCGACCGCTTGCGGGAGACGACCCCGGCGCTCGAGGGCTTCTCGGCCGGCATCGCGATCTGGGACCGCAAGGAGGACATCCCGGACCTGCTCCGGCGGTCCGACCTCGCGCTGTACGCGGCCAAAGGCAACGGCCGCGGCTGCACGAGCGTCGCGCCACCCCAGCTCCAGCCTTTGCCTGCGCCCGGGACCGGCGGCGAGGACGACAACCAATTCGGGGAGCGCGCCCAAGCGGGTTGACAAGCGCGTCCATAAGAGCCTCTTCGCGAGTTCCTCAGCCGTTCTTCGGTGCGCTGTCGAGAGTGGAACGCATGAGATTTCGCACCGTCTTGACAACTCTCACCGCGGGCGCCGCGCTTCTGGGCGCGTCGGCCGGCTCGGCGGGCGCTGCGACGAGCGCCTCCGATGCCCAGGTGAGCCAAAACTGGGCTGGATACGTCGTCGGAGGATCGGACTCGAGTACGCAGTTCTCGAACGTCTCCGGCAGCTGGGTGCAGCCCACGTCGAAATGCAGCGGGGCGCAGGACTATGCCGCCTTCTGGGTCGGCATCGGCGGCTCCGGGCAGTCATCGTCTTATGGGTCGTCGCTCGGAGACGGGCAGTCGACATCGCTCGAGCAGATCGGGACGCAGGGCGACTGCACCGGTAACGGGACCGAGTACTACGCGTGGTACGAGCTCGTGCCCGCGGCGCCGGTCCAGCTCAGCCTCGCGATCCATCCGGGCGACCACATCTCGGCCAGCGTCGGCGTGAACGGCTCGAATATCGCGTTCTCGCTGACGGACAAGACCACCGGGCAGTCGTTCACGAAGACGCTGCAGGCGAACAATCCCGACACCTCGAGTGCCGAGTGGATCGCCGAAGCGCCGTCGCAGTGCGACGGCTCGGGCAACTGCACCCCGCTGGCGCTGTCCGACTTCGGCGCGGTCGACTTCACGAACGCCTCGGCGACCGCGAACGGCCACACCGGCACGATCTCGGACCCGAGCTGGACCGCTGAGCCGGTCGCACTCGGGGCCGGCGGCTCCTACGACGTCAGCCTCGGCGGCAGCGACAACAGCGCGGGCGCGACGCCCTCGACGCTCTCCTCTGACGGCTCGTCGTTCTCGGTGAGCTGGCAGCAGAGCGCGGACGGGTCCTCGTCGTCACAGACGAGTGGAGCGTCCGGCGGCTACGGCGACGGCGGCTACGGCGGCGGCGGTTATGGCAACGGCGGCTATCCGGGCGGCTACGGCGGCTACGGCTACGGCGCCGGTGGCTACGGCGGGTACGGCGGGTACGGCGACGGTGGCTACGGCGGCGGCTATGGCGACGGATACGGATATGGCTACAGCTCCTTCTGATCCCGACAGCTACGGCTATGCGACGCCGCGCGCGAGCTGGTGATCGCCGCGGGCGGAAAGCGCGATGCGATAGGCGGCGGCGAGCCGGTCAAGCGCAGCCTCCCAGCTGCGCCCCCGCACCGCCGCCAGCGCGGCGCGACTTATGCGCTCAGCGAGAAGTGGAGTACCGGTCATTGACACCACGGCGTCTGCGAGGGCATTGACGTCCGGGGGCGCGAGCAGCCCCGTCTCACCATGCTCGATCAGGCATGCGGGCCCGCCGCGGTCCACCGCGACCACGGGGAGCCCGCTCGCCTGCGCTTCCAGCACCACCTGGCCGAACGTCTCGGTCGAGCTCGCGAACATGAACGCGTCGGCGCTGGCGTAGGCGCGAGCAAGCGCTTCTGCGGAAAGCCAGCCCAGGAATGTCGCGTGTTCGCCCAGGCGGGCGCGAAGCAGCTCCTCCTCAGGTCCACCGCCGGCGAGGACGAGGTGAAGCCGCGGGTCGCGGCGACCGGCCTCCAGAAACGCCTCCGCGAGCAGATCGACTCCCTTCTCCATGCTCAGGCGTCCGGCGTACAGCACGTTGACCTCGCCGGGCAGAAGCTCGTTGTCGCGGTGACAGGGGTCGAAGCGGCGCAGGTCGACGCCTCGATCCCACCGCCGGATCCGCTCGGGCGGGATCCCCAGCTGGTTCAGTCGCTCGTCGCTCGCCCGGCTCGGCGACAGGACGACGTCGCACGCGCCGTAGAACAGGCCGAGGCCCCGGTTCGCGAGCGGCTCGAGCTCGGCGTGGCCGGTGCGGAGCGCGGCGTAGGCGGCGAGCTCGGTGTGGTAGCTGCCCACTCGCGGCAGCTCGAGCACCCGCCCGATCAGCCAGGCGCCGATTCCGGCCGGCCCGGGGGAGCAGACGTGGACGATGTCGTAGCGGCCTTCCGCGAGCGCATCGACGAGCGCGGGGACGGTGGGGACGCCGATCTCGAGCCCCGGGTAGAACGGGATGTCGATCTCGGCGACCGCGCTGAGCCGGCGGTCGACATCGGCGTCGGTGCCGATCACCTCGACGTCGAATCCGCGCACGCCGCGGGCCCGGATCTGCTGGATCGTGTGCGTGACGCCGTGCATCGAGCCGATGCCGTCGGCCACGAGCGCCACCCGGGGACGGTCGCCGTCGCTGCGCGCCAGCTTGGCCTTCTCGCGTCCGAGGAACGCGGAGGCGGCGGCGTACGGGATCGCCGGGATGCATGCGTCGAACAGAGAGAGCGCGCTGCGGACCCCGTCCGGCCGGCCCTGCTCGAGGCTCGCGACGGTCTCGTGGACGACGTCCGCGAGCTTTCGCTCGTGCACGCGCCGGGCGCGCCGGTCCAGGTCCGCATGGCCCAGCTCTCCCTCTTGGAGCTGGGTCAGTAGCTTGTGCTCGTCGACGTCGAGGTCCATCGCGAGCAGCCACGCGCGCAGCAACGCGAGCGCGTCCTTCGCTTCGAGGTCGGCGCCTGCGCTGCCGTGGCGAGCGTCGCCCTCGCGCAGCACCCGCTCGACGATTCCCAGCACGGTCGCCGGGTCGGGTCGGTCCGGCGCATCGCCGTCGCCGAGCGATCGGATCGCCAGCGCCATGGCCGCATGCGCCCATTTGGCCGCGCTGCCCTGCTGGCCATGCGCCGAGGCGCGTCCGGAGCGGACGTGGGCGAGAAACTCCTCGGGCGTTCGCGCGCCCGGGGTCTCGGTGAACGTGCGCCCGACATCGATTCCGGCGTGGTCATCGGACCCTCCGATGGCGGTTCCCCCATGGGTCTCGATGTACACGAACGCCGGCAGATTCAGTTCCTTGGCCCTCGAGCCGTTGCGCGTCTCCCAGATCGGGAACAGCTCGGCCAGCCGCCGCCGGTGGCGCGCGGTGAGCGGCGCCGCGACGGCGTAGAAGGGGTGTGCGAGCGCAGCCGTGATCTCGTGGTCGCGCAGGTAGGCCGCGCATGCCTCGACGTCGCCCCGGTTGGCCTGGAGCCACTCGTGATCGTCCGGGCTGATGCCGTAGCAGAGCACGTGCACGGCCTGAGGCTCGCCCTTGAACGAGGCCGTCAGCTCCTCGGAGATGAACGTGTCGTGCAGGTGATCCAGCGACAGGATTCCGTCGATCGTGTCGTGATCGGTGATCGTCACGAAATCCATCCCGCGGCTCTTGGCGAGGTCGTAGACCTCTAGCGGGGCTGTGGCGCACTCGGGGATCCGCAGCGAGCGCTGGATGCCGAGCTTGGAGATCTGCGAGGCCGAGGAGTGGACGTGCAGGTCGGCGCGACTCATTTGGTTCATGAAGTCAGGATCACCCTGCAAACCGCCGGATCAGTGAAGAACGAGGTCACGTCCTGTGACGTTTTGGTTATTGGGGGCATGGGATCGCCTCGCGATCGGAGAACCTTCCGTGGATGACGAGGTCGAGTCAACGGGCCGTCGGCGAGACGGATGCCGTCATCGTGCAGCGGGGTCCGGTGCAGGTCGAGGTCGCGCTGGCGCCGATCGAGCTGACGATCCGTCGCGCTGGCCGGCGGCTGGTGTGGTCGATGGGCGCCTGGGTGGCCGACGGGACCGTCCACGACCATTTCATCCAGTTCACCGAAGGGGTCGTGGCCGGGGAGGACCTGGCGCCGCTCGAGCGAGCGGCGGCGGCGCGGGTGCGGCGTCTCGGCGCCGATCGGGTGGCGCTGGCGGTCGAGCTGAGGGGTGGTCGGCGCGCGCGCCTGGAGGTTCGCGTCCTCGCCGACGACCGGGTCTCCGTCGAGCTCGAGCCCGAGGGAGACCCGCTGCGGGTCGCGGTCGACTGGCGCCGCCGGGCCGACGAGCACTTCGTCGGCCTCGGTGCCCGGCACTGCACGCAGTTCAACCAGGCCGGGCGAGTGGTCCAGCTCGGCGCCGATCGCCGCTACACGGGCCCCGACTGCCCCGCCGAGCTGCTCGCCGGCGGCGGAATCCCCCAGGGCGACTGCGCGCCTGCGCCGTGGTTGGTCTCGAGCCGCGGCTACGCAGTCTGGGTCAGATCGGACTCCAACGGGATCCGGTTCGACCTCGCCGGCGAACGGGTGTCCGCGTCGACCCGCTCGCGCGCCGGCCCGCTGCGCCTCGAGTTCCTGTGCGATCCCACGCCGGCGGCGCGGCTGCGGGCGTTCTGCCGCCTTACGGGCTTCCCGGCGGTCCTGCCCGAGTGGGGATACGGATTCTGGAAGAGCCGGGACGTGTACGGGCACCAGGACGACGTGCTCGACGACTTCGACGGTCTGCGCCGCCACGAGATTCCGGTCGACGCGATCGTGCTCGACTCGCCGTGGGCGACGCAATACAACACGTGGGAGATCAACCCGTACCAGTTCCCGGACGGCCCCGGGCTGATCCGCCGGATGCGCGAGGACGGGGTCAGGACCGTGGTGTGGGTCACGCCCTGGGTGAACATCGACTCGCGGGACGGCCAGATCCCGCCGCAGCCCGGGTCCGAGCGCCTTCACCGAGAGCCGGCGCCGAACTACGCGCCGGGCGCGGCCGCCGGCGCGTTCGTCGGTTCGGGCTCCGGTTCGGGCTCCGGTTCTGGCTCGGAGCCGTTCGTGACGCAATGGTGGATGGGGAGCGGGTCGCCGATCGACTTCACCAGCGCGGTGGCCGAGGAGTGGTGGCGGGAGCAGGCCAAGCGGCTGCTCGCGCTCGGCGTCGAGGGGATCAAGGCCGACGACGGGGAGGGCTACTACCTCCCGGACGGGGTGCGGCTCGCCGACGGGCGGACCGGCGCCGAGGCGGCGTGGGCGCTCGGCGGCCTCCACCGCGTCAGCATGCAGCGCGCACTCGACGAGGTCCATCCTGGGCGGGGTGTGCTGTTCGGGCGCAGCGGGTGGACCGGCCAGCACGCGGTCGGCCACACCTGGGCCGGCGATCAGGCGTCGGACTTCTGGTCGCTGCGCGTGCTCGTCGTCGCGACGCTGTCGGCCGCGTGCAGCGGCTTCTCGAACTGGTCGCACGACATCGGCGGCTACCTCGGGCACCGCCTGGTTGAGCGCTGCCCGCCCGAGCTGCTCGTGCGCTGGCTCCAGTTCGGCTGCTTCACGCCGCTGATGCACGCGCACGGCCGGATGCCGCAGGAGCCCTGGAACTACTCGGGGCGCGTGCTCGAGCTCTACCGCGCGTACGTGCTGCTGCACGAGCAGCTCGTGCCCTACGTCAGGGCCGCCGCCGCGACCGCGGCTCGCGCCGGGCTCCCGATCGTGCGGCCGCTGTGCCTGACCGATCCGGCCGATCCGCGCGGGTGGGAGATCAGCGACGCCTACGGATTCGGGCCCGCGCTGTGGGTCGCGCCGGTGCTCGACGACGAGGCGCGTGAGCGCGAGGTGCCGCTTCCGAGGGGAGCCTGGATCGAGACCTGGTCGGGCTCGCAGGTCGACGGCGGCGGAGAGGTCGTGGTCGAGGCGCCGCTCGAGCGGATCCCGGTGTGGGTTCGCGCGGGATCGATCGTCGTCACGTACCCGGCGTCGCATGTTCGTCGCGGCCTCGGTGACGTCCCCGAGTCGGAGCGTCCGCTGCTCGCCACGCTCTGGGGTGAGCCGCGCCTGGGTCGGACGGCGGTCCGCCTCGCCGACGGCACTCGGATCTCGTGGCGCCACGGCGAGTGGTCGGTGGCGCCTTCGTCGGGATCGGGCCGCGAGGTCAGCTTCCGGTCGATCGGCACCTGACGGGTGCGCACGCGGCGCACTCAGGGCGCGCCGACGCGGGTCAGGGCGCGGGCACCGGCCTTCGCGCCGAAGGCTGCCGCGCCGGCGACGCCGTCGCCGCGCCCGAGCCCGAGCGTGAACGCCGCCGCGAACGAGTCCCCGCACCCGTAGGCATCGCGCGGCGGGCCGGGTAGTGGCGCGGCGGCCCAGCGGCCCTCAGACTCTCCCCACCAGCGCCCGCCGCGGTCGCCCTCGGTGGCCACCAGCAGCCGGGTGTGCGACGCGACCCGGTTCGCCCAGGTCCGCTCGTCGTCGTCGCCCTCGCTGAACACGAGCGCGGAGACCCATGCGCCGTCGGCCTCGAGCACGTCCCTCGCGCGCGGGGTGGCGATCACGATCGGGGAGGCGTACGCGTGTTGCAATGCGCCGTCGTCTCCCGCGGTGAAGTACACGCCCTGCACGTCGCGCAGGTGTCGCCAATCGAGGTCGTCCGAGCCGCGCGGCTCCAGGCGGTCCCCGAGTGTGACGATCGTCCGCTCGCCGCCGGGCTCGAGAAACACCACCGCGCGCCGCGTGGGCCGATCGCGCCACGCCGCGTGGACGCGCACCCCACGCTCCTCGAGCTGGGCGACCGCGGCGCGACCCTCCGTGTCCAGGCCGAGCGCGCAGTAGAAGTCGACCTCGGCGCCGAGCTCGACGAGGACCGTGGCCGCGACCGCGCCCGCCCCTCCAGCGCGCGCGAAGGCGCTGTCGGCGTGCAGGACCTCGCTGTGAACCGGCAGTTGCGCCACCGAGACGAAGTCCACCCATTCGACGTGGCCGACCACCGCGATGCGCGTCATGGCTGTAGTGTGATCGGTCGTGGATGAGGGCTTGCCGATCGCCTACGAGGTGCTCGAGCGCGGGGTGCCCGTGTACGCGTCAGGCGGGGAGCAGGTCGGAACGGTCGACCACGTGATCGCCGCGCCCGAGGAGGACATCTTCCACGGGCTCGTGATCGCCACCGGCGACGGCCAGCGCTTCCTCCCGGCCGACGAGGTCGCGTCCTTGCACGCGCGCGGCGTCGACCTGCGACTCGACGCGTCCGCGGTCGCCGGGTTGGACGTCCCGGGTGGTGGAGCCCCTGCGTGGCGCCTGAACGAGCCTGGGGTCAAGCCGAGTCGCTGGGAGCGGTTCGTCGACCTGCTGACCGGAAAGGACCCGCGCTCGGAGAGCTGGGACGACGAAGACTGACGCCCTCGAACGCCGACACGACCGTGCCGTCGAACCAGCCGAGGAACTCGAACCGCTCGCGCCGGAGCGGGAATGTCTCGCGCTCCATGTTGGTGAGCGCGTAGCGCGGCACGCCCGCTTCCTTCAGCTCGGCGAGGTTGCGACGACCGGGGGGGCGCCTTCGAGCAGCCCGAAGCGCTCGTGCAGCCGCCGGAGCGGTCGCGGCGCCCACCAGTTGAGCGGGCCGAGCAGCATCATCAGCGACGGAACCAGCAGCGCGCGGATGATCGAGGCGTCGATCAGGACCGCGAGCACCGCGCCGAGGCCGAGCTCCTTGACGAACACGATCTCGGACGTCGAGAACGCGCCGAGCGCGACCGCGAACAGGAGCGCCGCCGCGGTGACGACGCGGCCGGTCCGCTCGAGGCCGATCGCCACCGCGTCCCTGTCCGACGCGCCCGCGTCGCGCGCCTCCTTGATCCGCGAGAGCAGGAACACGCCGTAGTCGGTCGCGAGCCCGAACCCGACCGCGAACAACAGGATCGGCTGGGTGGCGTCGAGCGCGCCGAGGCTTCGGTAGGACAGCAGTCCCTCGAGGTTCCCGTCCTGGAAGATCAGCACGAGGATCCCAAACATCGCGCACAGTCCGAGCGCATTCATGATCACGGCCTTGATCGGCAGGATCACCGAGCCGGTCATCAGGAACAGGATGATCACGGTCGTGGCCACGATCACGGCCAGCACGGCCGGGAGGTGCGCCCCGAGGCTGTGCTCGAGATCGAGGTAAGCCGCGGTCTCGCCGGCGACGCCTAGGTAGAACGGGGTTTTCATCGCGCGGACCTGGCGTACGAGGCTCTGAGTCGTGGTCGAGAGCGGCGCTCGCACCGGGGCGACCGTGACGAGCGACATGTTCGGTCCGGCGGGAATCGGCGGCTCGACCGCTGACACGCCGGGGAGGGTGTCGAGGTGGGTCACGAGCGCCGTGACCGCTTGGGACTCCGCGGGGGCGCCGACGACGAGATCGAGCGGCGCTCCGCGGTTGGGCGGGAATTGGGTGTCGAGGGCGTCGTTCACCTGGCGGGCCGATGCGCTCGCCGGCAGCACGCTCGCGTCGACCGACGTGAACCTGATCTGGGTGAAGAACGGGATCCCGAGCGCAATCAGCAACGCGGTGCTCGCGACCGCGATCAGCGCCGGCCGGCGCATCACCACGCGCGACAGCCGGTACCACGCGCCCCGCTCGGCCGGCCGGGCGTCGCGCTGCGCGGCTCGCGCGAGCCACGACGGCGCGAACGCGTTGACCCGCGGACCAAGCACGCTCAGCAGCGCCGGCAGCACCACGAGCGCGAGGCTCGCCGCCAGCAGCGCCACGAGCGCGCCGGCGATCCCCATCGAGTACAGGAAGCGCTGCGGGAAGATCACGAGCGACGCGATCGCCGCCGCGATCGTCATCGAGCTGAACGTGATCGTCCGTCCTGCCGTCTGCAGCGTGCGACGGACCGCCTCGAAGCCGAACCCGGACTTCGCCGACTCCTCCCGGTAGCGCGACACCATGAACAGGCTGTAGTCGATCGCCAGCCCGAGCCCGAGGCCCGTCGTGAGGTTCAGCGCGAACACCGACAGGTCGACGAAGCCGGCGATGATCCGCAGCGCGAAGAACGTCGCAACGATCGCGAGCCCGCCGAGCAGCGGCGGCAGCAGTGCGGCGACAAGCGAGCGGAAGAACAGGAGCGAGAGCAGGAACACGATCGGGAACGCGAGCAGTTCGGCGTGTGTCAGGTCGTGGCCGACCTGCGTGTTGACCTGCGCGTTCGCGATCTGTTGCCCACCGAGCTCGACGTCGCGCTGGCCGGCGAAGCCGTCCTCGATCTTCTGCGCGTCGTTCTTCAGCGTCGTGTCCGACTGCGGCCTGAAGTACGCGAGCACGTACGTCGAGCTCCCGTCGCGCGAGAGCATCGCCGCATTGTGGGTCTGGTAGTAGCCGACGACGGTCGCGACGTCGGGGCCTTGCTTCAGTTGCTGTGCGACTTGATTGACGCGGTCCTCGGCGGTCCTGCTGTGGACGCTTGCTCCTCCGAGGTTCACGAGCGCCACCACGCCGGGGTCGATCTGGCGCCCGGTCGCGGCCTGAAAGCGATTCGTCGCCTGGACGCTCTGGGTGGCCGGGTCGGTGGCGCCGTACGGGCTCAGGTGCTGGGCGACCGAGCTGCCGAACGCGCCGGCAACGACGGCGCCGAGCACCGTGACGTACAGGACCGCGCGGCGGTGGGGGTAGATGAACCCGGCGAGCCTAGTCAGCATCGGAGGCTGGCTCCTCTCTCAGTCTGCGTTCGGTCGACTCGCACCACTCGACGATCCCGCGATGGAGGCCGATCCCGAGCTCGAGCGTCAGCCGCGGTCCTTCGCGCAGGTGGCTCGCGTGCTCCTCGTATGCGCGCAGGTGGTTCGCGTGCTCCTCGTGTGCGCGCAGGTGGCTCGCGTGCTCCTCGTATGCGCGCAGGTGGTTCGCGTGCTCCTCGTGTGCGCGCAGGTGGTTCGCGTGCTCCTCGTGCGCGCGCAGCTGCGCGAGCGTGCGCTCGTGCGACTCGCGCATCGCGCGGATGTTCGCGATGCGCTGCTCAGGGGTGCCGATGTCCGAGAAGAACAGCTTGAGCATCCCCTCGTCGCGCACCTCGAACATCGGGTCGGCCTCCGGCTCGAGCCAGTCCCGGAGTGCTGTGTGCCCTGCCTGGGTGAGCTCGTACACGGTCCGGGCTCGGCCGCCGGTCGGCTCCGACTGCCCGGTGATCAGCCCCTGCTCCTCGAGTCGCCGCAGCTCCGGGTAGATCTGCCCGTAGCTCGCGGCCCAGAAGTGACGGGTGGACTTGTCGACGAACTGCTTGATGTCGTATCCGGTCTGCCTACCGAGCGCGATCATCCCGAGGATCACCCGGCCTGTTGGTGTCAGGGCTGGCGGTGACATTCAGCGAGGGAATATATCCGCCCGGCATATAGCGGCACGATATATCGGGGTGTGATATCTGTCGATAGGTTGCTTCGGCTGCACCCCCGGCCCGCGGCGCAGCGCTCGCGACATCCTGGGGCAGGTTCAGCGTGAACAGAGGTTGTTCCGGTCGCGTCTGGGGCAGGTTCAGCGTGAACAGAGGTTGTTCTGGTCCGCGTCTGGGGCAGGTTCAGCGTGAACAGAGGTTGTTCCGGTCCGCGTCTGGGGCAGGTTCAGCGTGAACAGAGGTTGTTCCGGTCCGCGTCTGCCGGCGGTTGGCTATCTGATGCGAGCGCCGCGGGTCCGGGGGTCGCAGCCTCGCGCCCAGCCGTTGGCGGTTCGGGTCGCCCCGCATCGCCCTATCCGACCTGCATAGCGTGACAATCGCGGCGCGTCGCCCGAGCCGTGCCGCGTTCCGCGCGACTATCACGCATAACTCGGCAGGGCTCGGGCGACGGGCCTCGAGTGTCGTGTTGTGCATCATTCTCAGGCCGCCACCGCACGCCGCCGGCCTCCGGCCCGCGGGGCCGGCTACCCGCCGACGAGCCGCGCGGGCGCCTTCTGCTCCCAGGCGTCCGCGAGCAGCTCGCCCAGCAGCCCTTGGTCGACGGCGGCCAGGTCGACGCGGACCGCGGCCAGACGCTTTCCCCACATCACCTCGCTGCAGATCGCCGGGTGCGTCTGCACGGCGGTGAGGATTCCGGGCTCGTCGAGCATCACGTTCATGTACCCCTCGTCCCGGAGGGTCGCGAAGATCTTGCCGGCGACTCGGAACGAGGGACGGCCGTGATGATCCTGCTCGACCGCCTCGGGAAGTGACAACGCGAGACGGCGCGAGTCGTCCGTCGTCAGCATCGCTCGGCGTTCACCCAGCGGCCGTCGTCGCCGATATCCTCGCCCCGATGCATCTCGCCGAGCTTACGCCGCCCGAACAGCGGGTGTTGGGGTGCCTGATCGAGAAACGCTGGACCACGCCCGACCAGTACCCGCTATCGCTCAACGGCCTGCGGTTGGCATGCAACCAGTCGACCAACCGCGACCCCGTCACGTCTTACGACGAGGCCACCGTCAGGGAGGCCGCGCAGCGGCTCTGCCTGTACGGCCTCGCCCGGCTGGCGAGCGGGCACGGAAGCCGTGCGGCCAAGTACCGCCACCTCGCTGAGGAGGCGCTCGGCCTCGGGCGCGAGGAGCTGGCGGTGCTCGCCGTGCTCCTGCTCCGCGGGCCGCAGACGCCGGGCGAGCTCAAGGCGCGCACCGAGCGGATCGCGCGCCTCGACTCGCTCGACGACGTCGAGCGGATCCTGAGCACGCTCGCCGAGCACGACTATGCGCGGCGGAGCGGGCGCCGTCCGGGCCAGAAGGAAGATCGCTTCGAGCACCTGCTCGGCCCGCGGGGCGAGCCGCACGCGACCGTGCCGGCGCCATCGGGCCCGCCCGGGAGCACGATCCGCCCCGCGCAGGTGGCGCAGCCGGTGGCGGCCTCGGACGGATCGCCCACCCCCGTCGGATCGCCGGCGAACGGCAGCCTTGCCGACCGCGTCGCCGCGCTCGAGGCCGAGGTCGCGGCCCTCCGCGCCGAGCTCGACGAGCTCCTCGATCGCTGACCATACCCGCGTTAGAGCGCGACAGCGTCGGCAATTCCCACGCGAAGTCGTCCGGATTCGGGCCACCGCGTCGAGCTCCACGAAGCTGCCGATGCTCCAGGAGCTGACCGTCACGCGGTAGTGGGTGGTCGCCCCGGCAAGTGCGCTCGCATTCACGTACTTGCGCGGACGACCACCGGCGCTTACAGGATCGAGATCTCGGACTGGTCGCCGACGAGGAACCTGTAGGCCCGCGGCTGGCGGTTGTCCCGTCGGATCTTGACGTTGCGCCCGAGCAGCGATGACTCCATCCGGCCGTCGAGATCCCTGACCGAGGATCCCGCCAGCAGGATCGAGTGCTCGACCTCGGCATGGTGGATCTCGCAGCCTTCGCCGATCGCCGTGTACGGCCCGACGTAGCAGTCGCTCAGCCTCGCGCCCGAGCCGATGATCGCCGGGCCCCGGACGGCCGAGCGCTCGAGCCGTGCGCCCGGCTCGATCACGACCCGGCCATCGACGCGCGAATCGATCAGCTCACCCTCGACCTGACTCTGGATCGTGTCGAGCACGAGCCGGTTGGCCGCAAGCATGTCCTCGAGACGACCCGTGTCCTTCCACCACCCCTTGACCACATGCGGCTCGACCCGCAGACCGTCGTCGACCAGCCGCTGGATCGCGTCGGTGATCTCGAGCTCGCCGCGAGCGGACGGCCGGATCGCCTTCGCCGCTGCGTGGACGGCCGAGGTGAACATGTACACGCCGACCAGGGCGAGGTCGGTCTGCGGCTCAGGCGGCTTCTCGACCAGCCGCGTAACCCTGCCCTCGGTGAGCTCGGCCACCCCGTAGTTCTCGGGGTCGGGGACCTGGGTGAGCAGGATCAGCGCGTCAGGTCCGCTCGCCTGGAAGGCCGTCACGATGTCTCCGATCCCGCCTTGCAGCAGGTTGTCGCCGAGGTACATCACGAACGGCGACTCGCCCAGGAACCCCTCCGCGGTCAGGACCGCGTGGGCCAGCCCGGCCGGGCGATCCTGAAGGATGTACGTGATCCTGACCCCGAACCGCGACCCGTCGCCGACGGCGACGCGGATCTCCTCCCCGGTCTCCGGCGCGATGATGATCCCGATCTCCTCGATCCCCGCCTCCGCCATCGCCTCGATCCCGTAGAACAGCACCGGCTTGTTCGCGACGGGAACCAGTTGCTTGGCGCTCGTGTGCGTGATCGGGCGCAGGCGAGTGCCCTTGCCGCCGGACAGGATCAGGCCTTTGAGGTGTTGCATAGGTGCGGCGTGTGCGTGATCGGGCGCAGGCGAGTGCCCTTGCCGCCGGACAGGATCAGGCCTTTGAGGTGTTGCATAGGTGCGGAGCGTACCCACGCCCGCCCCGCGGCGAGTCAGTGAGTGCTGACCACCTGCGTCGCGTCGCGGATCGCTCCGGCCGCGGCGCGGACGGCGTCGCGGGCATCGGCGGGCTCGAGCACGACCGCATCGCCGGCCTCCTTGAGCACGTCGCGTACGAGGTAGCGCATGCTCGCGAACCCCCGCTCGACGACCACCGCCCCGTCCTCGAGCTCGGCGGTGACCGTGCGCTCCTCGCGGGCCCACCGGGAGCGCTCGGGCGAGATCCAGACGCGCGCCTGGCGGGCGGCCGGGACCTCGCCGGTCCGGGGCCAGCCGTCGACGTCGGCGGCGGGGTCGACGTCGGCGCGCGGCTCGAACGACTCGTCGGTGACGGTCGCGGACTTGAACCGGTCGAGCCGGAAGTGGCGGACGTCGTCGCGCGAGGGGTCGAACGTCGCCACGTACCACCCCTCGCGGCCGTTGATCAGCGCGTAGGGTTCGACGGTGCGGCTCGAGAACTCGTCCTCGTTCTCCTTGTAGTACTCGAACGAGAGCATCCGCCGTGCCGCGATCGCGCTCGAGACGACCGCCACGATCTCGGCGTCGTCGCCACCGGGAGTTGCGATCTGGAGGCCTTCGTGGACGGGATCCTCGCCGAGCGCGGCGACCACCTTCTCGCGCACCGAGCTGAGCGACCCCTCCGGGATGTGCTCGCCGATCAGGTCGATCGCCGCCACGAGCGCCTTCGCCTCGACCGGCAGCAGCCGCGCGGGGCGGGCAAACGAATCGCCGTACGGCTCGGGATCGATCTCGATCATCCCGTCGGCGCCGAGCTCGGCGTACAGGACGTACGTGCCCGCGCCGAAGTTGACGAGGTTCAGCACCGAGATGTCCTCGCGCAGCTCCTGCTCTGAGATCTTGAGCTTGGTGCAGAGCTCCTCGGCGTTGATCCGCCGGCCGGCGCGGCCGGCGTCGATCAGGATGCTCGCGAGCGTCACCAGCCGCGCGAACCGCTCGGGCCGGATCGCGCCGTCGGGGTGATGGCCGTTGCCGGCGTCGGTCGCGCCGGGGTCCGGGACGCTGCCCGGGTCCGCTGCCGGCGCGTCGACAACGGGCGCGACCCGGGGCTCGCCGGTGTGGCGCTCGATCAGCAGCTCGACCCGCTCGCGGAGCTCGTCGGCGAGCTCGGGCGGCCCGATGATCCGCGCGTTCTCGCCGAGCCCGAGCACCCACGCGACCAGCTGGCGCGCGTTCGCATAGGGCGTGATGAACACCAGGTCGCCGTCGTCCTCGCCCGGGCGGGTCTCGCCGTAGCGGCCGAAGTGGCGCTCGATCTGCCACGCGATCCGGCGCCCGATCCACACCTCCGCGGGGTGGGCGGGATCCGGATCCCCGAACTGCCAGTCGATCCGGTTGGCGTAGGCACGCGGATCGAACCCGGCCGGGCGCTGGAAGTCGTGCTCGGCCTTGGTCGCGTAGCCGACCTTGCCACGGATCCGGGACAGCCGGAACACGCGGATCGCGTCGCGCTCGTGCGCGTGCCCGACGAGGTAGAACTGGCCGCTCTGGAACAGCAGCTGGTAGGGATCGACCCTGCGCGAGCCGAGCTCGCCGCGCTCCATCGTGTAGTAGTCGAACACGATCGTCTTGCGGCGGAAGATCGCGGTCTCGACCTTGGCGAGGCGCTGGGAGAGCTCGTGGCCGCCGGCCGATCCGGTGATCCCGAGCGCGACCGTGTGCTGCTCGGGCGAGGAGAGCGGGCTCGGCCGGCCCCATGAGATCTGCTGGAGCGCAAGCCGGAGCGGCTCTGCGTACGCGAACTCGCCGTCGAGCAGGTGCAGGGCGGTGTGGAGCCCGGCCAGCTCCTGATCGGTGAACTCGATCGCCGGCAGGTGGAAGTTCTCGGGCGCGAGCGAATATGTCTCCTGCTCGACGAGCCCGTCGATCGGCTTCTCGACCGACAGGAAGATCCTGAGCGCCTCGAGTTCGGACCGGTCCGCGTAGAACCGGCGCGCGAATGCGTCCTCGTTCATCGCGCTGTAGCCCTCGACGTCGCGGCGAATCTCCTGGGCCGTCACCGGACGCCGTTCCGCCATCAGATACGAGATCAGCGAGAGCTGACGGATCAGCTTTTCGGTGTCCTTTGCCATGCCCCCTGCAACTGTAGTTGGGCGGGCCCGGAGGTGACCCCGGCTGCCGGTGGCCGAGCGGTGGCCGTGCGCTATTTGCGCAGTTTTGAGGCGGGGCGTGTCGGGCGTGTTACAGCCAGGCCCAGAGCTACGCGGCTTCGCGGTCGGCGTCGGGCCTCGACGCGAAGTACGCGCCACCACCGAGTGCCTTGTCGTACGCCGACCACTGCTCCCCCGCGGGAAGCTCCTTCTCGAGCCGGTCGAAGCTGCCGAGCCGCCCCCCGAGGTTGTCGATCATGTGCACGAGCGTCGCTTCGCGCGTGCAGGGGACCACGGGGCTGCCGTGCTCGAGCGCGCCGTGGTGGCTCAGGATGATGTGCAGCACGGCCTGGGCCAGCTCGGCTGGGAAGCCGTCGAGGCGCTCGATCGCGCGGCGAACCCGGTAGTAGCCGAGCGGTATCTCGCCCTGTAGCCGGCCGTGGTCGGACATGGAGATCGCGCCGCCCTCGAGCTCGTAGGCGTCGAGCTTGCCGATGTCGTGAAGCAGGGCGCCGGTCACCGCGACGTCGCGGTCGATCCCCGGGAACGTGGCCGAGATCGCGCTGACCGCCTGGGCCACGGTCAGGGAGTGTTCGAGCAGGCCGTGCCGGTAGGCGTGGTGGTAGCGCTTGCCCGCCGGCGCGTCCCGGTAGCCGGACCAGCTGTCGGCGAACACGGAGCTCAGCAGCTGCCGCAGGTGCGGGTTCTGGACGGTCGCGAGCAGCTCGCGGATATCACGCTCCATCTGGTCGAGCTCGTGCGCGGGGCCGTCGCGCAGCTCCGCGTGGGCGAACTCGCCGTCGCGGGCCGGGCGGAGGCTGTGGACCGACAGCTGCGCACCCTTATACGTTCCCGTGACGAACACGACCTCGCCGGCGCGGCAGAGCTCGCCGGCGGCGTGGGCCACCGCAGCCGGCACGCTCCCGGTACGGTCCCCGAGGACCAGCTTCAGGTGGTCGGCGTGGCGCTCGACCTTGCGCACCATGAGCGCCTGGGAAACGTCGCTTCCTTCCGCAAATTCCCGAACTCTCATTGCCGCTCGAAGATAAAGTGGCCTGCGGACAGCACGAAATGGAACGCTCAGCGATCGTCACCGGAGGAACGGGCGGGCTCGGGTCCGCGGTGGTCGCGCGCCTGCTCGACGACGGGTGGCGCGTGGTCGTGCCGTGGATCGTCGAGCGCGAGCTGGAGCGGCTGGAGACTCGCGACGGACTCGAGCCGGTGCAGGCGGACCTGTCCGATGCCGACGCGGTGGCGAAGGTGGTCGCGATCGGGGCCGGTGACGCCGGCGCGCCGCTGCGCGCCGTCGCCAATCTCGTCGGCGGGTTCGCCGCCGGAGGGCGCGTGCACGAGACCCCGGTCGACGAGTTCGAGCGCCAGTTCGAGCTGAACCTCCGGCCCACGTACCTCGTCACGCAGGCGGCGCTGCCGCACCTGATCGAGGGCGGCGGCGGGTCGATCGTGTGCGTCGGCACGCGCGCCTCGCTGCAGCCGTTCAGCGGCGCCGCCGGCTACATCTCCTCGAAGGCCGCGGTGATCGCGTTCGCCCAGGCGGTGGCGGTCGAGTACAAGAACGACGGGGTCCGCTGCAACGTGATCCTGCCGAGCGTGATCGACACGCCTGCGAACCGGGCGTCGATGCCGAAGGCCGACTTCGAGAAATGGGTGAAGCCGGCGGAGATCGCGGGGGTCGTCGCCTACCTGGTGAGCGGTGACGCGACGCCGGTCAGCGGGGCGGCGGTGCCGGTGTATGGCAGGGCGTAGGAGGACTTTGGCGATCCAACCTCGCATACGTCAGGTGCAGCGCCAAAGTCCGGCGACGGTGTGAGCGCTCAGAGCCCGATTGGGTGTCGGACTGCGAACGTCTTGATGTCGGGCTCGTCCGCGGGACGGTTCGACCAGCGCGACCCAGTCTCCGCGAGTGCGACCGTGTCGAAGCGAAGGCCGGCGACGTACATGAACGTGTGCCCGGCGTTGGCGAACACCGTGATCCAGTTGCCGGGGCCGGGGGCGCCCCAGTTCATGAGCTGGCCCGAGACGACCGTCGAGTGGAGCAGGCCGGCGGCTCCGAACACGAAGCTGATCGAGCCCGAGCAGTCGTAGGCGGTGTCCTCGTAGGTGGTGTGGCCGCCGCCGTAGCGGTACGGGAGGTGCGCGATCTCGTTGCCGGCCGCGATGATGGCCTGGACCGCCGGTGGGGCGTTGATCGGGGCGATCGCGAGCCCGTCCGGGGTGAGCGTGGCCTGATCCGGGTTCGCCGACAGGCCGCTGGCGGCGAGTTGCTTGCGGACGGTTTCGAGCGAGGTCGGCTGCACGAGGCTGCCGTCGGTGGGGCCGACGCTGACCGCGGCGGGCGCGGCCTGATCGGAGCTGGTCTGGGCGCCGGTGCCGGCGACCGGCTCGACCGCCTGCGGGTGGGCGTGCAGCGCCGGCGCGACGATCGCCGCCGCCGGCGTCGCCGTCTGCGTTCTCTGCTGACTCTGCGACCCACACCCCGTGCAGATCACGGCCAGGATCGCGAGCACTGGACATGCTCGGCGCATATACCGAGTATGTCGGCTCGCCGGCGCGGTCGCGTTAGTTAAGAATCAGTTGAATCAGTCGTCGAAGTCGCCGCCGAACAGCGCGACCACGGCTCCCTGCGGGTCCTGGATCACGCCTATCTTGCCGACCCCGATGTCCATCGGCGACACGAGCGTCGTGCCGCCGAGCTCGGTCGACTTCGCGTCGGTCGCGTCGATGTCGTCGGTGCCGAAGTAGACGAGCCAGTAGCACGGCTCGTTCTCCTGCGCGGGCCGGATTCCGCCGTTGGAGTTGCCGGCGGCCGTCTTGATGACCAGGTACGGCATCGCCATCCCCTCCATCGGCGTCACCTCCCATCCGAACAGCTCGCGGTAGAAGTCGGCCGATGCGTTGATGTCCGGGCTGGCGAGCTCGTTCCACGAGAGCGCGCCGGCGGCGTTGACGAGCGATGCGCCGATGTGCTGCTTGGGCTCCCACAGCATCAGGAACGCCCCCTGGGGGTCCTGGATGACCGCCATGCGCCCGACGTCCATCACGTCGAACGCCGGCGCCATCACGTTCGCGCCCAGGTGCGCGGCGCGCTCGGCCGAGGCATCGGCGCTCTCGACCGTCACATACGAGTTCCAGCTGGGGGGCGCGCCGGCGTCGCGCTGGGCCTCCATCTGCGCCGAGATCGCGGCGACGTCCTTGCCGGCGATCTGCATCATCGAGTAGACCATGCCGTCGCCGACGGGGTTGTCGACGGCGTCCCAGCCGAACAGCGCGCTGTAGAACGCCTTCGCCGCCGCCTGATCGGTGGTGGTGAGGTCGGTCCAGGAGAAGGTTCCCGGTGCGTATTTGGTTCGTTCAGCCATGACCGCGACCCTACCTGGAGAAGGCCCTACGTGTGTGAGGAAAGTGCTACCGGGCGTCGAACGGGGCGAGCGCGGCAGCGATGCCGGCGCGGTCGAGGCCCGCGCCGAGACAGGCGAGCAGCGCCATCCGCGCCGCGGGCGCGGACAGGAACGGCGCGCAGATCGCGCCGCTCGCGCGCAGGTCGCGCTCGGCGCCCTCGAAGCCGTAGGTCGAGAACAGCATCGACGAGCGGTCCGGGCGGCAGGTGAGCACGACCGGCACCCGCACCGCGGCGTCGCGCAACACGCGCAGCGTGACCTGCGACAGATGACCCGCGCCGAGCGCGACCAGCACGACGCCGTCTGAGACCTCGGCCGCGTGACTCAGCAACGCGCCGTCGTCGCCGAGTCCCGTGGTCACCGTGTAGACGCGGTGGTCGAGGCGCTCGACGGCAATCGGGCTGGGCCGGCGCGGGGTTGCGTGAAACCACACCCGACCCTCGACGATCCGGCCGACCGGGCCCGCGGTCGGCGATCCGAACGCCACCGGGCCGGTGCTGTCGATCTTGCGCACGGTCATCGCAGAATGAACCTCGCCGCCGAACGCCACCATGACGCCGAGGCCCGCCGCCGCCGGCGCGCGGGCGAGGATGATCGCGTCTAGCAGGTTCGCGGGCCCGTCGGCCCCCGGCGCGCTCCCGGGGCGGTTGGCGCCGGTGACCACGATCGGAGCATCGCCGCCGTGCATCAGCCCGCACAGCACGGCCACCTCTTCCATCGTGTCGGTGCCGGTGGTGAGCACGACGCCCTCGCCGGATGCCGCCGAGGCGCACGCGCGGCGCGCGAGGCCGAAGGCGTCGGCCAGGGTGAGGTACGTGCTCGGGACCGACAGCAGGGTCTCCGCCTCGAGGTGGAACCCGGCCACCTGGGGGAGCTGCTCGACCAGCTCGCCGGCGTCGAGCGCCGGCACCGCGCGCTCGCCGCGCATCGCGATCGTGCCGCCGGCCGCGAGCAGCCGCACGGGCCGGGTCTCGAGCTCCGGTCCGCAGTCGCCTTCGTTCACGCGCGCATCATGCCGCATCCTTCTACCCTTCCACCGGATGCGGTTTGTGATCACCGGTGCTGCCGGGATGCTCGGGCAGGACCTGGCCGCCGCGGCGAAGGGCGCCGGGCATGACGTCGCCGGGTTCGCTCGCGCCGAGCTCGACATCGTCGATGGCGCCGCGATCGAGGACGCGCTGCGCGCCGCGCGCCCCGAGGTGGTCGTCAACTGCGCGGCGTGGACGGACGTCGACGGCGCCGAGCGCGACGAGGACGGCGCGCTGGCGGTCAACGGCGCCGGCGCCGGCAACGTGGCGCGGGCCGCCGCCGGGGCGGGCGCGTGGACGATCCACGTCTCGAGCGATTACGTGTTCGACGGGAGCAAGCGCTCGCCGTACCTGGAATCCGACGCGGTCGGACCGCTGTCGTCGTACGGCCGCTCGAAGCTCGCGGGGGAACGGGAGGTCGCCGCGGGCGCCCCCGAGCGCCACACGATCGTGCGCTCCTCGTGGCTGTTCGGAGCCGGCGGCCCGTGCTTCCCGGCGACGATCCTGAGGCTCGCCTCCGAACGGGACGAGCTGAAGGTGGTCGACGACCAGATCGGTTGTCCGACGTTCACCGGGCACCTCGCGCAGGCGCTCGTGGAGGTGGCCGCGGGCGAGTCGCCACGGGTCGGGATCCTGCACGTCGCCGGCGGGGGAATCTGCTCCTGGTATGAGTTCGCGCGAGAAATCGTCGCCGTTTCAGGCGTTAGCTGTGGAGTGCAAACGTGCAGCACAGCCGAAATGCCGCGCCCGGCGACGCGGCCTGCCTACAGCGTCCTTCGCAGCGAACGCGACGCTCCGGTCCTCCCGGACTGGCGGCAAGGTCTCGCCGAGTACATGGCCTTGACCCGGGCGGTGAGCCCGCGATGAGGCTGCTTGTCTGCGGGGGCGCCGGGTTCATCGGGTCGACGTTCGTGCGCGAGCGCGTTCGCGAGCACGGCGACGAGGTGACCGTGCTGGACAAGCTGACGTATGCGGGTCGCAAGGAGAACCTCAACGAGGTCGAGTCGGACATCCGGTTCGTGCACGGGGCGATCGAGGATCTGGCTGCGGTCGCGGGCGCGATCGGCGATGCGGAGGCGATCGTGAACTTCGCGGCGGAGACGCATGTCGACCGCTCGATCGCCGATCCGGAGGGGTTCATCGTCACGAACATGCAGGGCACGCACGTGCTGCTCGAGGCGGCGCGCGAGCGTGGGTTGCGCTACCTGCAGGTGTCGACCGACGAGGTGTACGGCTCGATCGAGACGGGTTCGTTCAGCGAGGCGTCGCCGCTTGCGCCGTCGAGTCCGTACAGCGCGACGAAGACCGGCGCGGATCTCCTGGTCTCGAGTTATTTCCACACGTATGGGCTGGAGACCGTGATCTGTCGTGGCTCGAATAACTACGGGCCGCATCAGTACCCGGAGAAGCTGATACCGCTGATGATCCTGAACGCGCTCGCGGGCGATCGCCTGCCGGTGTACGGGGACGGGAAGAACGTACGCAACTGGTTGTTCGTGGAGGACTTCGCGCGGGGGATCGGGCACGCGCTGGGGCACGGCGTGCCGGGCGAGGTCTACAACTGCGGCGGTCCGGACGAGTGCGACAACCTCGCGGTGGTCGGGAAGATCATCGAGCTGACCGGTCGGGACGAGTCGCTGATCGAGTTCGTGACCGACCGGCCGGGGCACGATCGGCGTTACTCGCTCTCGAGCGAGAAGTTGATGGGGCTTGGGTGGAGGGCCCGGGTCCGGTTCGAGGACGGGATCGCGCGGACCGTGGACTGGTATCGCGATAACGAATGGTGGTGGGAGCCGATCCGCTCTGGCGCCTACCGCGAGTACTACGAGCGCCAATACGGGCGGGCGCTGAAGGCTTGACCGGCGCGGGCCTCCGCGAGCTCGAGCGCGAGGTCATCTCATGCCGGCGCTGCCCGCGGCTGGTCGCGTGGCGGGAAGAGGTCGCGCGCGTGAAGCGCGCATCGTTCGCGTCCGAGGAGTACTGGGGCCGGCCGCTGCCCGGGTTCGGCGACGCCGACGCCGCTGTGCTCGTGATCGGGCTCGCCCCGGCCGCGCACGGCGGCAACCGGACCGGACGGATCTTCACCGGGGACCGCTCGGGCGATTGGCTGTTCGGGTCGCTGTGGCGGACCGGGTTCGCGAACCAGCCGACGTCGGTGGCGCGCGACGACGGCTTGCGATTGACCGGGTGCTACATCGCGGCTGCGGTGCGGTGCGCGCCGCCGGCGAACCGCCCGACGCCCGCCGAGCGCGACAACTGCCTGCCGTTTCTGGTGCGAGAGCTGGGGCTCCTCGAATCCGTGCGGGTGATCGTGACGCTGGGGTCGTTCGCGTGGGACGCGACGCTGCGCACGATCGGCGCTCTCGGGGTCGCGATCCCCCGTCCGCGGCCGAAGTTCGCACATGGCGCCACCGCCGACATTCCCCAAGGAGCCACCGCCGACATTCCCCAAGGCGCCACCGCCGACAGTCCCCAAGGCGCCACCGCTGACATTCCCCAAGGCGCCACCGCTGACAGTCCCCAAGGCGCCACCGCTGACAGTCCCCAAGGCGCCACCGCTGACAGTCCCCAAGGCGCCACCGCTGACAGTCCCCAAGGCGCCACCGCCGACATTCCCCGTTTCACGCTGCTCGGTTGCTTTCACCCGAGCCAGCAGAACACGTTCACCGGGAAGCTCACCGAGCCGATGATCGACGAGGTTTTCGGGCGCGCCAGGCGGCTCGCTACGCTCGGCTGACAGTGGCTCTCGAGCAGTTCAGCCGGCGCACCCGAGACTGGTTCAAGGCCGCGTTCACCGAGCCCACGCCGGCGCAGGCCCAGGCGTGGCCGGCGATCGCGTCGGGCGAGCACGTCCTGATCTCGGCCCCGACCGGATCGGGGAAGACGCTGGCCGCGTTCCTGTGGGCGATCGACCGGCTGGCCGGCCGGCCAGGCGAGGGGGAGGAGGGCGCGGGGCTCCGGGATGGCGGTGGCGCCGGGCACATCGGCCTTGTGTACGTGTCGCCGCTGAAGGCGCTCTCCTACGACATCGACCGCAACCTCCGCGTGCCCCTGCGCGGGATCGGCGCCGACCTGAAGGTGGCGGTGCGCACCGGGGACACGCCGCAGCGTGAGCGCCAGGCGATGCTCCGCGAGCCGCCCGACATCCTGATCACGACGCCGGAATCGCTCTACCTGATGCTGACCGGCCGGGCGCAGGAGCTGTTCGCCGGCACAGAGTCGTGCATCGTCGACGAGATCCACGCGGTCGCGGCGACCAAGCGCGGCGCGCACCTGGCGCTGACGCTCGAGCGGCTGAGCGCGGCGGCGGGGCGGGAGGTGCAGCGGATCGGCCTGTCGGCGACGCAGAAGCCGCTCGAGGAAATCGGCCGGTTCCTGGTCGGGCCGTCACGCACGTGCCGGATCGTCGACACCGGGATCCGCAAGGAGCTCGACCTCGAGATCAAGGTGCCGGTCGACTCGATGGTCGAACCGGACACGATACCGGCCCCCGACCTCGACCCGCTCGTGGGCGGCAGCGAGGCCACGCGCCGGTCGATCTGGCCGGCGATCTATCCCGAGCTGGTCGAGCTGGTCAACGCGCACCGGTCGACGATCCTGTTCGTCAACAACCGGCGCGCGGCGGAGCGGCTCGCGCTCCGGCTGAACGAGCTCGCCGAGCACGAGATCGCGCGGGCCCACCACGGGTCCCTCGCGCGCGAGGAGCGCCAGGTGGTCGAGGAGATGCTCAAGGCCGGCGAGCTCCCGTGCCTGGTGGCGACGTCCTCGCTCGAGCTCGGCATCGACATGGGAGCGGTCGACCTGGTCATCCAGGTGGAGTCGCCGAAGTCGGTCGCGCGCGGGCTCCAGCGGATCGGGCGGGCCGGCCACTCGGTCGGCGACGTCAGCCGCGGCCGCATCTTCCCGAAGTTCCGGGCCGACCTGCTCGAGTGCGCGGTGGTGGCGAACCGGATGCGGGAGGGCCTGATCGAGACGACGGTGGTGCCGCGCAACGCGCTCGACGTGCTCGCCCAGCAGATCGTGGCGATCGCGGCCGCGGCTCCCGAGGACCGGCCCGTCCCGGTCGAGGACCTGCATGCGCTGGTCACGCGGACGCACTCGTATGCCGAGCTCAGCGCCGCCCAGCTCGAGAACGTGCTCGACATGCTCGACGGCCGCTACCCCAGCTCGGAGTTCTCCGAGCTGCGGCCGCGGGTCGTCTGGGACCGGGTCGCCGGCACGATCCGGGCGCGGCCGGGCGCGCGCCAGCTCGCGGTCACCAACGCCGGCACGATCCCCGACCGGGGCCTTTACTCCGTCACATTGCCTGACGGCCGGCGCGTGGGTGAGCTCGACGAGGAGATGGTGTACGAGGCCCGCCCCGGCCAGACGTTCCTGCTCGGGGCGAGCACATGGCGGATCGAGGAGATCGGCCGCGACCGCGTGATCGTCACGCCGGCGCCGGGGCTGCCGGGCGCGGTCCCGTTCTGGAAGGGCGACGGGATCGGGCGCCCGAAGGAGCTCGGGGAGGCGATCGGGGCGTTCTCGCGCTGGGCGGTCGAGCAGCCGGCCGAGGTTCTCGAGAGCAAATACGACCTCGACGGGCGCGCCGCGAACAACCTGGTCGCGTTCCTTCGCGAGCAGCAGCAGGCCACGCGCGTGGTCCCGTCCGACCGGGCGATCGTGGTCGAGCGCTTCCGAGACGAGATCGGCGACTGGCGTCTGTGCGTCCTGAGCCCGTTCGGCGGGCGAGTCCACGCGGCATGGGGGCTCGCGCTGAGCGCGCGGATCCGCGATCAGCTCGGGCTCGAATCCGACGCGATCTGGTCAGACGACGGGATCATCGTCCACCTGCCCGACGCCGAGGAGCCTCCGGGCGCCGAGATCGTCATGCTCGAGCCCGACGAGGTCGAGGACAGCGTGGTGGCGGAGCTGTCGGCGTCGGCGCTGTTCGGAGCTCGTTTCCGCGAGAACGCCGCCCGCGCGCTGCTGATCCCGCGGGCGAGGCCGGGCAAGCGGACGCCGCTGTGGCAGCAGCGGCTGAAGGCCCAATCGCTGCTCGAGGTCGCCAAGAAGTACGGCGAGTTCCCGATCATCCTCGAGACCTACCGCGAGTGCCTGCGCGACGTGCTCGACGTGCCGGGGCTGGTCGAGCTGCTGACCGCGCTTCACCGACGCGAGCTGACGCTGGTCGAGGTCGAGACCGCGACCGCCTCGCCGTTCGCGTCCTCGCTGCTGTTCGACTACGTCGCGACGTACATGTACGAGGGCGACACGCCGAACGCCGAGCGCCGGGCGGCGGCGCTGTCGCTCGATCGCGAGCTGCTGCGCGAGCTGCTCGGCCAGGAGGAGCTGCGCGATCTGATCGACCCGGGCGCGCTCAAGCAGGTCGAGGCCGACCTTCAGTTCCTCTTGGAGACGCGCCGTGCGACGTCTCGCGACGGCCTGCACGACGTCCTGCGGGGGGTCGGCGATATGACCGCCGCCGAGGTGCAGCTGCGCGTGGTCGACGGGCTCGATGCCTCGACGATGCTCGAAGACCTGCGGCGCGAACGGCGCGCGATCACCGTTCGCCTCGCGGGCGAGCAGCGCTGGATCGACGCCGCCGACGCCGGCCTGTACCGCGACGCGCTCGGCGCGGCCCCACCGGGTGGGCTGCCGGCGGCGTTCCTCGAAGACGTTCCCGACGCGCTGTCGCGGCTCGTCCGGCGCTACGCGGCGACACACGGCCCGTTCGGGGTCGACGATCTGCGGGCTCGCTACCACGTCGATTGCTCCGCCGTGCTGGGCGGGCTCGAGCGCTCCGGTGAGCTCGTCCGAGGGGAGCTTCGCCCGGGCGGCACCGAGCGCGAGTGGTGCGACCCCGAGGTTCTCCGGCGACTGCGCCGGGCCTCGCTCGCGGTGCTGCGCAAGGAGGTCGAACCGGTCGACCCGCGTGCGCTCGCCCGGTTCCTGCCCGCATGGCAGGGGGTCGACCGCCACCCGGCGACCGGTGCCGGCGTCGACCGGCTGCGCGAGGTGTTGGTCCCGCTGCAAGGGCTGGCGGTGCCGGCCGAGGTGTGGGAGCGCGACGTCCTCCCGCGCCGGGCGGGCGCATACTCGCCGGCGTGGATCGATCAGCTGTGCGCGAGCGGCGAGCTCGTGTGGATCGGCGCGGGCGCGCTCGGGCGCTCGTCGGGACGGGTGGCGCTCTACTTCAGGGAGGACCTGTCGGCGCTCGGCCCCCCGCCGGCGCGAGGCGCGGGGTGGGTGGGTCATCAATCTCCGGCTCACGACGCGGTCCGTGCGCGCCTGGCGGCCGGCGCCTGCTTCTTCACGGACCTGCTCGTCGACGTCGACCTGCCCCCCGAGGAGCTCCAAGAGGCCCTGTGGGATCTCGCTTGGGCGGGCGAGGCGACCAACGACGCGTTCGCGCCGCTACGGGCGCCGAGGCTGACCCTGGCCCGGGCCCAGCGCGAGCGCGTCCGGACCTCGGCACGGCCGGGGCGGTTTGCGGCGCGCCGGCGCGGAGCAGGCGCGTCGGGGGGGGTGGGGGCGCAGGTCCAGGGCCGCTGGTCGCTGACCGGGTCGCTGTTCCGCGGCACGGCCGACCCGGTCGCGCGGAGGCGGGCGCACGCCGAGTTGCTACTCGAGCGCTACGGGATCCTGACCCGCGAGCAGGTGCGTGCGGAGGGCATCCCGGGCGGGTTCTCGGCGATCTATCCCGAGCTCTCGCAGCTCGAGACCCTGGGCGCGGCGCGCCGGGGATATTTCGTCGAGGGGCTCGGTGGCGCGCAGTTCGCGCTGCCCGGCGCGGTCGAGCGCCTGCGCGCCGTCATCGGCGACGAGGAGGCGCCGATCGTGCTGGCCGCGGTCGACCCGGCACAGCCGTATGGCGCGAGCCTGCCATGGCCGGCACGTCCGGATCGCGCCGAGGAGTCGCGACGCCCCGCGCGGGTGCCGGGCGCGTACGTGGTGCTGGCCGAGGGCGACCCGGTGCTGTACGTCGAGCGCGGGGGCCGCGCGCTGACGACGCTCGTCGGCGCGGACGACCCTCGGATCGAGCCGGCGCTGGTGGCGCTGATCGAGCAGGTCCGCGCCGGCAAGTTGAGGCGCCTCGCGCTCGAGAAGGTCGACGGCGAGCCGGCGATCGACTCGCCGCTCGGGCCCTCGCTGATCGCGCTCGGATTCCAGCAGGGCCCGCGGCGGTTGACGCTGAGCGCGTGAGCGCCTCCGGATCGCGTCAAAAGGCCAGGGCGACGCCAACCGGACGACATACTGGTGCCCGGGATGTCAGAGCTGAAATCGCGACTGCGGCGGGTCGGTCACAAAGGCGCCGACCTGATCGTGCCCGGCAACACGTACGCGAGCTTCAACGCCGCGCTCGAGGCCGGCGTCGACATGATCGAGTTCGACGTCCTGCGCGAGGAGCACGGCGATCGGCTGATCCTCGCGCACGACTATCACGACGCCGCGAGCCGCGCTCCGCACACGCTCGAGGAGGGGATCGCGCATCTCGGCTCGGACGCGTTCGCAGAGGTCGAGCTCGACGTCGACCTCAAGCTGCCCGGGTACGAGCTGCGCGTGCTCGAGGCGCTCCGCGACGCCGGCGTGCTCGACCGGGCGCTGATCTCGAGCCAGTACCGCTCGAGCCTCGAGCTGATCCGAGCCGTCGAGCCGTCCGTCCGCCTCGGATGGTCGGTGCCGAAGGTCACGAAGGACCCGTTTCGGTCACGGGCGACCGCGCTCTTCGCGCTGGTCGCGGTGCAGGCGCTGCGGATCGCGTTGCCGGCGCGGGCGGTGCGCGCGATCAGGGCGGGGCGCTGCGAGGCGCTGATGGTGCACTGGCGGCTGGTGACGCCCCGGCTCGTGCGCAGCGTGCGGAGCGCCGGCGGAGAGGTGTACGTGTGGACCGTCGACGAGCTTCCCCGGCTGCGGCAGCTCGAGCGACTCGGGGTGACGGGGGTGATCACGAACGACCCGCGATTGTTCGCGGAGCTCGCCGTGTGACGGATCATGCCCTCGTCCGTAGTGGGCGTGTGAGCGAGATCTTGACGGCGCCGGCCTCTCAGACAAGGGACACCTCGTGGGAGCGCTTCGAGTCCCTGTATCGCTCCAGCCGCGACGACGTCTACGCCTACGTGTCGACGCTGCTGCGCGATCCGGCCGCGGCCGAGGACATCACGGCGCTCGCGTTCGAGCGGGCCTACCGGCGCCGGCGGACCTTCGATCGGCGCCGCGGCGAAGAGCGAGCGTGGCTGTTCGGTATCGCTCGGAACGCGGCGCTGGATGAGATTCGCCGGCGGACGCGGGTCGCGGCGCTCGTGACCGACCCGGTCGACACGGTGGACGTGGAGGACGCCGACGGGGCGGAGGTGGCGCTCCGGCGAACCGCGGTACAGAACGCGCTCGCGAAGCTGCCCGCCCGCGAGCGCGAGATCGTCGCGCTGAAGTTCCACGCCGGGATGTCGAACGCCGAACTCGCCCGCGTGCTCGGGGTCAGCGAATCGAACGCGGGCACTTTGCTGTACCGCACGATGGAGAAGCTCCGGAAGGCCTGCAATGCCACTGCTTGATCAAGACCCGATCGATCCCGAGGTCGCCGCGACGCTCGACGCGATCGACGCCACGCTCGCGGGCGAGCCCGTCGACGGCCGCTACGCCGACGTCGCCGAGATCGCGCTGCTGCTGGCGTCCGAGAAGCCACAGATCCCGCCCTCGTTCGCGCAGTCGCTGGATCAGAAGGTCGGACGTCGCTTCGCGTCGGTGGCGTCGGAGCGTCCCCGGCGCCGCCGGCACCGCCGGCGCTCGGGCATCTGGCACGGCGTGGGCGCGCTGACCGCCGCGGCCGCGCTGTTCGTGGCGATCGCGGTCGTCGCCGGCGGTCGCCACGGAGCATCGTCGGCTTCGTCCTCTTCCACGGCGGCCGCGACGGCGGCGACGCCGGCGCCGCAGAGGCTTTCGGCCGCGCCGCCCGCGAGCGGCTCGGCCAAGGCGGCGCATTCGTCTCCGGCGTTTGGAACCGCGGGATCGGTCAATGGATCCGCATCCGCGGCGTCGATCCCGCCCAGCGTCCAGCCGCCGACCTCGGGCCGCAAGGTCGTCCAGTCCGCGCAGCTCAGCCTGGCCGCTGCCCCCAACCAGGTCGACAACGTGGCCCAGGAGGTCTACAACGTGATCGGCCAGGAGAACGGGGTCGTCAACAGCTCGACCGTGACCCAGACGGGCGGAATCGGAGGCTACGCGAACTTCCAGCTGAGCGTGCCGAGCTCGGCCCTCGGCGACACGATGAGCAGGCTCTCTGCGCTCAACTCCGCGCAGGTGGTCTCGCGCACCGACGCGAGCCAGGACATCACCGGCCAGGTCGGGGGCGCGGGCCGCGCTCTCGCCGACTCGCGGGCGCTCAGGACCTCACTGCTCAAGCAGCTCGCGGTCGCGACCACGACCGAGGAGATCGACAGCCTCAAGGCCCAGATTCGCGACGCCGAGGCGTCGATCTCGAGCGATCAGGCCACGCTCAACCGGCTCAACCATCAGGTCGACTACAGCCAGCTGCAGGTGACGGTCAACGCCAGGGCCGTTCCGGCGCCCGCCTCGCACGGCGGCGGTGGGTTCACGCTCGGGAACGCGGCCCGCGACGCGGGGCGTGTGCTGATGGTCGCGGCGGGCGTGGCCCTGATCGCGCTCGCCGCGCTCACGCCGATCGCGCTCGTGGTCGCCCTGGCGTGGTGGGTCGGCTCGACCTTGAAGCGCCGGCGTCGCGACCAGGCGCTCGACTCCGTCTGATCGCACAGCCCGGGGGCGTGGCAAAGCCCCCGCGGGCGGCTGGGCGTGTGGTATGGATGCGCGGGATGCCCGGAAGCACCGAGGAGACGATTGTGCTGCTGCATCGCGTGCCCGTCTTCTCGACGCTGTCGCCCGAGGAGCTGTCGCGCGTGGCGCAGGTCGTGGCGCGCCGGCGGTTCCAGGCGGGCGAGATCGTGTTCAAGGAGGGCGACGAGGGCTGCACTTGCTACGTCGTCCGCTCGGGCCGGGCACGCGCGGTCCGCGAGCACCCCGACGGTCGCTCGATCACGCTGGCCCACTTCGGGCCGGGCGACGTGTTCGGCGAGATGGCGATGCTCGACGGGGAGCGGCGGTCGGCGACAGTGGAGTCGATCGAGAGTACGGACGCGATCGCGATTCTCGGCGCCGACATGCGCCGGCTGCTCCGCGAGTACCCGGACATCTCGGTCAAGCTCATCGCTGCGCTCGGCCGGCGGCTGCGCGAGACGAACGAGCGCCTCGCCCGCCAGTCGTTCCAGACCGTTCAGAGCCGCGTGGCCGGCGTCCTCGCTCAGCTCGTGGAGTCGGCGCAAGCCGAGGGCGCGCCGGAGGGCGACGTCGTGATCACGGCGACCCAGGCTGAGCTCGGCCAGCTGGCGGGGTCCTCACGCGAGTCCGCCAGCCGATTCCTGGCCGTGCTCGAGCGCGCCGGAATAATCAGTCAAGGAAGGGGAAGGCTCACTGTGCATGACCCGCAGGCGCTCGGGCGATACGTCTATTAGCCCGGAAGCTGAAGTCGAGCTCTCCGCCGGGGGAGCGGTCGTCCGCGACAACGAGGTGATCGTGATCGTCCCGGTCAAGCGCGACGCCAACGGACGGCGGGTGCTCGGGCTTCCCAAGGGCCATCTCGACGACGGTGAGACTCCCGAGGCGGCCGCGAAGCGCGAGGTGACGGAGGAGACCGGCGTGACCGGGGAGCTGATCGACACGCTCGGCGACGTCGAGTACACGTACGAGCGCCGAGGCCGCCCGCGCGCCAAACGTGTCGCCTTCTACCTGTTCGAGTACCGCTCTGGAACCCTGGAGGACCACGACCAGGAGATCGAGGCGGCGCGGTGGATGCCGCTCCAGCAGGCCGCCGAGGCTCTCACGTACGCCGGGGAGCGGGAAATCGTGCGCCGCGCGTTGTCGCGCCTGTCCCCGGATCGGTAGGCTGGCCCCCGTGCGCGTCCTCAACTTCTACTCGTCGGTCTTTGCCGACCAGCTTCGACGTGGCCGCAAGACCGCCACCATCCGCCTCGGCGACAAGTCACACAAGTACCGCAAAAACGATTGTGTGCTCGTGACCATCGGCTATCAGCACTCTCCGCGCGAGAAGATCTTCAATGCGGTCATCGACCAGGTCGAGGTCAAACGGGTTCGTGACCTGTCCCCGCGCGACATCGAGCACGACAACCCCGAGTTCCGGCGGGTGGACGAGATGATCCACTTCCTGGAGCAGATCTACGGGCGCAAGGTTTCGATGGAGGACACGGTCACGGTTGTGCGCTTCTCTCAGATCATCGAGAACCCGCCCGAGCTCCGGGATCGGATGCACGGGCTGGGCGCGGCCCGCAACTGAACCGGCCGCCGCGTCGAGCGCCGGTTCAACCGCCACCACGAAGCCCAAGAGCACCCACAGGACCTCCGAGCGCGCGGAGCGGGGCGAGGCCGATCACGTGGCGATTACCACAGCGACCTGAGCCGAGCCCTGCGCGTAAGCCGCGAGCGGCGGCTAAGTCTAAGCGCAGCGCACCCAAACTATGAGCTCGGCTAGGTGTGGGAAACCGTCGCCACGCGCAGGTCGCGTGGCGCGCCGTGAGTCCTAAGCCGTCTGCGCCTGCCCGTTTGAAGGCCGAGAGGGTCGAGACGCGCGAGCGCACGGTCGGACACCAGGACCTGACCCGCCTTCGCGGCTTCGCCGACGCGAGAGGCGATGTTGACGTCGACCCCGAGGTAGTCACCGCCGAGCCTGCGCGGCTGTCCCCAATGTATGCCTGCCCGCATTCGGGGCCGGTACCCGTCGAGCTCGACATGCTGCAGTGCGTCCTGGGCTTCGAGCGCACTGTCCACCGCTGCCCGCGCGGTGAGGAACGTCGCCATCAGGCCGTCTCCCAGCCGCTTAACGATGCGGCCGTGGTGCGCGATGATCGAGGCCTCGACGACGGTGTCGATCTCGCGCAGCAGTTCGAGCGCGGCGGCGTCGCCGGCCGTCAACTGCCACGAGGAGAACTCGACGAGATCGGTGAACAGAATCGCCAGCTCGGTATCACCGCGCCCACGGCCGATGGCCTCCGAAAGCGACTGCCAAACTTGCAACACAGCGAGGCCGGCCTCATGCACGACGCTCTCACGCTTCGGCCGCAAAGCGGAGACGCTGCGGGCGAGGATCTGCACCGGGGTCACTCCCGCGGTCGAGAGCGGATCGCCGAACCTCTCGTCTCCCGGGAGACGTCGCCTGAGCCGGTGGGCGGCAGCGAGCAGCGCCGGCTGAGTGTCGAGACTGACAGCGGCGCCTCGTAGCCAGGGGACCCGATCGGTACCGTCCTCGCTCGATTTGTGGCGCTCGAAGTCGTCGGACGCCATCGACGGCCGAGGATAGAGGAAGCGTTTGTATGGGGAAGTCGCTCGCGTCTCAGACACGCCGAGCCCGACGCCGTGATCGACAGCTTCCCCGTCGACAAGTCGTGGCCGGCCAATGCGGTGACCGCATCGCGGCGTTGGCATAAATTCAAGGGGGTGAGCGGCTCAAGGGATGTGGGCGGTTCGTGATGATCGCGGCAACCGTTGTGAGCTTTCTTGGCACTCTCGCCCACCGAGTGCCAAGAAAATCTTTGAAACGCTCCCGATAGAAGCTATATTTGCGCTTGGCACTCTCGTGGGAGGAGTGCCAAAGGCTGAACACCGGCTCATTCCCTTCAATCGGAGGTTGCATCACATGAAGCTCAAGCCCCTTGGCGATCGGTTGATCGTGCGGGCGATCGAGGAAGAGGAGACGACCGCCAGTGGCATCGTCCTGCCCGACACCGCGAAGGAAAAGCCCCAGAAGGGCAAGGTTCTCGCGGTCGGCGACGGCAAGGTCAACGAGGACACCGGCAAGCGCACTCCGCTCGACGTCTCAGAGGGCGACGAGGTCCTCTACAGCAAGTACGGCGGAACCGAGATCAAGGTGGACGGCGAGGAGCTCCTCGTCCTCCGCGAGTCCGACGTGCTGGCCAAGGTCCAGTCGTAATACCCCCAGGAGAACCTGAACAGATATGGCACACAAGGAACTGAAGTACGAGGCGGAGGCCCGTAAGGCGCTCGAGCAGGGCGTCGATGCGGTGGCGAACGCCGTCAAGGTCACGCTTGGCCCCAAGGGCCGTTACGTGGTCCTCGACAAGAAGTTCGGCGCGCCGACGATCACCAACGACGGTGTGACGATCGCGCGTGAGATCGAGGTCGAGGACGTCTTCCAGAATCAGGGCGCACAGCTAGTGCGCGAGGTCGCGACGGCCACCAACGACGTGGCCGGGGACGGCACGACGACGGCGACCGTACTGGCGCAGTCGATCGTGCGCGAGGGCCTCAAGAACGTCGCCGCCGGCGCGAACCCGCTTGGTCTCAAGCGCGGGATCGAGAAGGCCGTCGACGAAGTCGTCAAGAACATCGAGTCGCAGTCGACCGAGATCTCCGGCAAGGACCAGATCGCGCGCGTGGCGACGATCTCGGCCGGCGATGAGGAGATCGGCGACGTGATCGCCGATGCGATCGAGAAGGTCGGCAAGGACGGCGTGGTCAACGTCGAGGAGGGCCAGACGTTCGGCATGGACCTCGAGTTCACCGAGGGCATGCAGTTCGACAAGGGCTACATCTCGCCGTACATGGTCACCGACCAGGAGCGGATGGAGGCGGTCCTCGAGGACCCGTACATCCTGATCGCCAACCAGAAGATCGGTTCGGTCCGCGATCTGCTGCCCGTGCTCGAGCAGACGATCCAGTCGGGCAAGCCGCTGCTGATCATCGCCGAGGATGTCGAGGGCGAGTCGCTCGCGACGCTCGTGGTCAACAAGCTGCGCGGCACCTTCACCGGCGTCGCGGTCAAGGCTCCGGGCTTCGGCGATCGCCGCAAGCGGATGCTCGAGGACATCGCGATCCTCTCGGGCGGCGAGGTGATCACCGAGGAGATGGGGCTCAAGCTCGAGAACACGCAGATCTCGCAGCTCGGCCGCGCTCGTCGTGTCGTGATCGCCAAGGACACCACGACGATCGTCGACGGCGCCGGTGAGAGCGACGCGATCAAGGGTCGGATCAACCAGATCAAGACCGAGATCGAGAACACCGATTCCGACTTCGACAAGGAGAAGCTCCAGGAGCGCCTCGCGAAGCTGTCGGGCGGTGTCGCGGTGGTCAAGGTCGGCGCGGCGACCGAGACCGAGATGAAGGAGAAGAAGCATCGCGTCGAGGACGCGCTGCAGGCCACTCGGGCGGCGCTCGAGGAGGGCATCGTGCCCGGCGGCGGCGTCGCGCTGCTGAACGCCCAGAAGGCGCTAAACCTCGACCTGTTCGAGGACGCCGACGAGAAGACCGGTGCGAAGATCGTGCGTCGCGCGCTCGAGGAGCCGATGCGCCAGATCGCCGAGAACGCCGGGCTCGAGGGCTCGGTCGTGGTCAACGACGTCCGCCACGCGAAGAAGGGTCACGGCCTGAACGCGGCCAACGGCGAGATCGTCGACCTGGTCAAGGAGGGCATCATCGACCCGGCGATGGTCACGCGCTCGGCGCTCCAGAACGCAGCGTCGATCGCCAAGAACATCCTCACGACCGAGGCGATCGTCGCCGAGGTACCGGAGAAGGATGGCCACGGCGGCGGTGGCGGTGGCATGCCCGACATGTCGGGGATGATGTAATCCGCTGCGACAAGCGGACGCTTAGTAGTTGATAGAGGGCCCGGCCGACGCCGGGCCCTCTGTTCTTGGGCCGGCGCGATCGCTCGCAGGAACGTAGGCGTACGGCAATCGCGAGGGTCAGGACCAGTTGACGGTGTCTTTGGCAGCGGTGGCGGTGGGCTCCAAGGTGCGGCCCACCGCCCGCTTCGAACCGGTGTCGGTGACGCCTCACGACGAGTTCGCGATGTAGGAGCACGGTTACCCCGCCGGCGTCGAGGAACACCGCCCGGCAGCCGGTCGGCGGCGTCATCCCGCGGGTGTGGTGGCCCCCACGAGGGCCCGGTACACCTCGGCGGTCCGGCGCGCCACCTCGGCCCAGTCGAACCGCAGCACGTGCTCGCGCGCCTCTGCAATCAGCTGGTCACGCTCGGCGTCGTCGGTCAGGACCCGTTCGAGCAGCGCGCGCAGGGCGGTGGCGTCGCGCGAGGGGAAGCGCAGCCCGACGGTGCCGTCGACCGGCACGACCTCGCGCAACCCGCCGGTGTCCGCGACCACGCACAGGCATCCCGACGCCATCGCCTCGAGCGCGACCAAGCCGAACGGCTCGTAGATCGACGGCACGATGCAGAGGTCGGACACGCGGTAGAGGGAATGGAGCATGTCGTCGCCCACCCAGCCCAGGAACTTGCCGTGCTCGAGCAGTCGCAGACGGCGGGCCTGGCGCTTGAGCTCGGCCTCCGCGGTGCCGGTGCCGGCGACCACGAAGCGGACTCCGCGTTGCCGGCGCAGCACAGGCGCGAGCGCGTCGAGCGCGAGATGGAACCCCTTTTCGTAGACGAGACGACCGACGAGCAGGACGAGCAGCTCGTCGGGCGCGGCGTACTTGGCACGCAATGCGGGCAGATCCGACGAGACGGGCTCGAGTTCGCGCGGATCGATCCCGTTCGGGATCGCCGTGATCTTCGACGGCCGGATGCCGAACACGTTGGCGACGTGCACCCGCATGTACCGCGAGCAGGTGATCACGTGGTCGGCGCGGCGGACCATCGCGCGCTCGGCGGCGTGGATGTGCGACTGCGGGTGGTTCTGGACCCAGCCCTGGTGGCGCCCGTACTCGGTGCCGTGAACGGTTACGAGCCAGCGGCGCTCGATGTCACGGGCGGCGACCCCGGCCGCGCCGGCGACGAGCCAGTCGTGAGAGTGCACGAGGTCGAACTCGAACCGGTGCCGCAGCTCGGCGGCGAGCGCGTGCATGTCTCGGTTCATCGCGTCGACCCAGCGCACGAAGGCACGCGGGTCTTTCGGGAATTGCGCTCCCCACCCACCCCCGCCCCACCCACCCCCGCCCCACCCGCCCACGGGCACCCGGTGCACGATCACGCCGTGCTGGTCGGCCTCGGCCGGCAGGCGCCCGCCGCCGCGGGTGAGCACGTGTACCTCCACGCCGTAGGCGGCCAGATGCTCGGAAAGCTTGCGGACGTGGCGCCCGAGGCCGCCCTCGATCACGGGCGGGTACTCCCAGGAGATCAGTAGAACGCGCACGGCCGAGTAGCGGGGCTCCACTAAAGCCGCTCGAACACGGCGATCCCGCGCTCGCCGACGATGTCGCGCACCGGCGTGCGGGAATCGAACGAGCGCTCCTCGCCGCGGAGAACGTCGCGCCACTGCCCGCCCGGCCCGTCGATTGTGCCCGTAATCGCGCCGGCGCGGACGGTGACGACCACGAGCACGTCGCCACCGCGCAGGAAGGCACACGCCGACGGGCCGGCGTCGATCGGCTCGTACCCGCCGGCGAACGGCAGGGGGCGACGGGCGCGGAGCCCCAGCAGCCGCAGCGTCCCGAACAGCTTGCGCGTCTCGCCTGCCGGGGGCGAGCCGCCCATCAGCCGGCGCAGCATCGCCTGGCGCCAGTCGAAGTCGACGGGCCGGCGGTTGTCGGGGTCGACGAGCGCCCGGAACGCGAGCTCGTCGCCCTCGTACATGTCGGGAAGCCCCGGGGCGGTGAGCTTCAGCACGAGCTGACCGAGCGACGCGCGCTCGCCGATCGCTGCCACACGCCGAGCGAACGGCTCGAAGTCGGCCAGGAACGCAGCGTCGGTGTACAGAGAGCGGCAGAAGCGCCTGACCGCCTCCTCCCAATCGGCGTTCTCCTGCACCCAGCTCGTGTTCCGCTTGGCCTCGCGCAAGGCCTTCTCCATATAGAGCTCGATCCGGTCGACCGCGATCGGCCAGGCGCCGACGAGCGTCTGGAAGAGGAAATAGCGCTCGACATCGTCGGGCGCGCCGCCGGCCCGCCGGCTCTCGGTGATCTCGAACCAGCGACCGACGTGCTCGGCCCACTCGTCGGGCATCGACGAGAGCCCGTCGATCCGCGCGCGGACGTCGGCGGAGCGCTTGGCGTCGTGGGTCTGGGTCGTGAGGAGATTCAAAGGGAACCGCTCGGCCCGCTCGACGCACGCCGCATGGAACCGGGCCACGTCGATCCCGAACCGGGAGGGGTCGCCGCCGACGTCGTTGAGCGAGATCAGCCGGCAGTAGCGGTAGAACGCGGTGTCCTCGACCCCTTTGGCCATGATCGCCGGCGTGGTCTGCTGGAAGCGGGTCACGAACCTTGCCGGCGCGTCGCGGTCTAGCAGCAGCATCGCTGCGATCGTCGGGTCCATCCCGGACGCCGAGATCACGCGACGGTCCTCAGGGTCGACGCGACCCGCAACCGGATCGATATATGTCCGGTAGACCGGCAGCGAGGCGAGCGCGTGCGCGATCGCGTCGAGGCCCCCGGGCACGGAGGAGACGTCACCGAGCTCCCGTCCGAGCCACTCCACGTCCTGCCAGAAAGGCCCGCGGATCTGCTCGAGCTTGGCCTCGTGCGCGTACGCCGAGAATGGGCGCCGGTCCCCGGACACCTGTTCCCACAGCTTGGTCAGCGCGGGCTCGCCCGCCGGGTCGACGAACAGCGCGCAGGCGTCGTTCAGGAACTCGTAGCCGACGGTTCCGCACACCGGCCAATCGCGCAGCCGCTCGTCGGGGTCGACGATCTTCTCGATCCACACTCGCCCCACGCCGTGCTCGCGGAGCCGGTTCAGGTAGGCGGCGGGATCCGCGAGCCCGTCCGGATGATCGACGCGGAGGCCGTCGATCAGCCCCTCGCGGACGAGTGCGATCACGAGCTCGTGCGTCTCCTCGAACACCGCCGGATCCTCCTGACGCACGCCCGCGAGCTCGTCGATGTCGAAGAACCGGCGGTACTGACCGGTGTCGGGATCGATGTCGAAGAACCTCGCGCGAAGCTCAGGGTCGGCCCAGTAGCGGTTCTGATCGTCGGCCGCCATGTGGTTCGGCACGACGTCGAGCACGATCCCCATGCCGGCATCGCGTGCGCTGCCCGATAGGGCCCCCAGCTCCTCCGGCCCTCCGAGCTCGCGAGAGAAGCGCCGCGGATCGACGACGTCGTAGCCGTGGGTCGAGCCACGCCGCGCCTGGAGCGACGGCGACAGATACAGGTGCGAGATCCCGAGGTCGCGCAGGTACGGGACGAGTGCTCGCGCGTCGGCGAAGCCGAACTCGGATGAGAGCTGGAGGCGGTACGTCGCCCGCAGCTCGATCCCTGAATTCACCTCACGTGGCCCCTTTTCAGGACCACGACCGAGCGCGCGATCATGTTGACCTCGGTGCGGGCGCCGTACCGGGCGCTTCCGGCCGTGGCCGACGGCTCCGCGGTCGACAGCTCGAGCAGCCACTGCGCGCCGAACCGCCGGCGCGGGAGCGTGAACACGCGATTCTCGGGCTCGGCATTGAACAGCACCAGGAACGAGTCGTCCTCGATGTCCTGGCCCTGGGGGCCGGGCGTCGCGATCTCGCGCCCGTTGAGGAACTGGCCGAGCGCGCGCTCGCCGCTCTGCCAGTCGCGCCGGGTCATCTTGTTCCCGTCGGCGCGGAACCACCACACGTCGGGCAGCCCCGAGCCCTTGACCTCCTGGCCGCGCAGGAAATGATCGTGCCGGAACACCTTGTGCTCCTTGCGCAGGCGGATCAGCCGTCGCGTGAACTCGCGCAGCTTGGCCTTCTCCGGGTTCTCGCTCCAGTCGTACCAGGAGATCTCGTTGTCCTGGCACCAGCCGTTGTTGTTGCCGCGCTGGGTCCGTCCGATCTCGTCGCCGCCGAGCAGCATCGGCGTGCCCTGCGAGAGGAACATCGTGACGAGGTAGTTTCGCTGCTGGCGGAAGCGAAGCGCGGTGATCTCGGGGTCGTCGGTCTCGCCCTCGACCCCGTGGTTCCACGAGCGGTTGTCGTCGGTGCCGTCGTGGTTGTCCTCGAGGTTCGCCTCGTTGTGCTTGTGGTCGTAGGAGACGAGATCGCGCAGCGTGAAGCCGTCGTGAGCGGTGATGAAGTTGATCGACGCGAACGGGTCGCGGCCGTCGGCCTCGTAGAGGTCGGCCGACCCGGACAGGCGCTCGGCGAACGAGCCGTTGCTGGCGAAGCCACGCCAGTAGTCGCGCATCGTGTCGCGGTACACCCCGTTCCACTCCGACCACAGGATCGGAAAGTTCCCGACCTGGTAGCCGCCCGGGCCGACGTCCCACGGCTCGGCGATCAGCTTGACCTGGGACAGCACCGGGTCCTGATGGATTACGTCGAAGAACGCCGACAGCCGGTCCACGTCGAAGAACTCGCGCGCGAGCGCTGAGGCCAGATCGAACCGGAAGCCGTCCACGTGGCACTCCGTCACCCAGTACCGGAGCGAGTCCATGATCAGGCGCAGCACGTTCGGATGAACCGGGTTGAGTGAGTTACCGGTGCCGGTGAAGTCCATGTAGTGCCGCGGATCGTCCGGCATCACCCGGTAGTACGCGAGGTTGTCCACGCCCTTGAACGACAGCATCGGCCCGAGGTGGTTGCCCTCGGCCGTGTGGTTGTAGACCACGTCGAGGATCACCTCGATGCCGGCGCGGTGGAGTGCCTTCACCATTCCCTTGAACTCGCGCACCTGCTCGCCGCGGCGGCCGGTGGCGGCGTACTCGGAGTGCGGCGCGAGATATCCGATCGTGCTGTAGCCCCAGTAGTTCGTCAGGCCGTTGTCGGCCAGGAACGACTCGTTGGAGATGTGGTGGACGGGCAGCAGCTCGACCGCGGTCACGCCGAGGTGGTGCATGTAGGCGATCGCGGGCTCGGAGGCGAGTCCGGCGTACGTGCCCCGCAGGTCCTCGCGGATGTCGGGATGGAGCATCGTGAAGCCCCTCACGTGGGTCTCGTAGATCACGGTGTCGGCGAACGGAACCCGCGGAGGGCGGTCCCCCTCCCAGATGAACGCGTCATCGATCACCACCGACTTCGGCATCGCCACGGCGTCGTCCTCGTCGTCGGGCTCGAGATCGGCGTCCGGGTGACCGGTGGGGACATAGGGCAGGACATTCGTGCCGTGGCCCCAGTCGACGAGGCCGTCGATCGCCTTCGCGTACGGATCGATCAGCAGCTTGGACGGGTTGAAGCGGTGGCCCTCGAGCGGCGCGTACGGCCCGCGGACGCGAAAGCCGTAGCGCTGTCCGGGCTGGACGCGCGGGACGTAGCAGTGCCAGTTGAGCGCGGTCCGCTCCCGCATCTCGATCCGCGTCTCGTTGTCGTCGTCGTCGAACAGGCACAGCTCGATGCCGCTGGCGTGCTCTGAGAACACCGAGAAGTTCGTGCCGCCCCCGTCCCACGCCGCCCCCAACGGGAACGGACGACCGGGCCAGACCTCGTCGGTCAAGTGATCAGCGCTCCCGACATCGCCTCGAGCTCCACGTATCCGTCGCCGACGACCGAAGGCGCGGCCGCGGTCGCGAGCACCACTGCGTCGCCGGAGCACGGCACCCATCGCGGCTCGGACGCGAAGTTCATGACGAGCTCGAACGCGCCCCGCCGGACTCGCAGCCACCGCAACTCCTCGTCGAACTCGATCGCGTCGACGTCCCCCGGCGCCAGCCGGCGACGGGCCGCGAGCAGTTCGGCATACAGACGCGAGAGTGCCGGGTCGCGCCGGCGCGTCAGCTTGGACCGCTCGAACGTGGCCCAGTCCTGGGGGTCGGGGATCTCCTCCTTGGAGAACTCCGCGAACGAGGCGAACTCCGCGCGCCGCCCGTCACGCGTGGCCAGCGCGATGTCCTCGTCGATGTGGTCGGAGAAGAACTGGAACGGCGCCTGCTCGCCGTACTCCTCGCCCATGAACAGCATCGGCGCGTAGGGCGAGAGGAGCGTGCAGAACGCGGCCAGCGGGCGCGCGGCGGCCGGGAGGCGATCGCCGAACGCGCGGTTCCCGACCTGGTCGTGGTCCTGCGAGAACACCACGAACCGCTCGGGCGGCACGTCGTCGGCCGGCGCTCCGAACCGGCGGCGGCGAAACGGCGAGTAGGCGCCGTCGTGGACGTACGGCCGGTGCCACGCCTTGCCGAACTGCCAGACCGTGCCGAAGTCCGAGTAGTACCCGTCGAGCTCGCCGGTGACGAGCGTTCGCAGCGCGTGGTGAAAATCGTCGGCCCACGCGCCGTCGCAACCCCATCCGCCGACGGCGGGTTCCCGCATCACCCGAGGATCGTTGAGGTCGCTCTCTGCGATCACCAGGGCATCCTCTCGCGTCTGGTGGACGCGCCGCGCCACCGCGGCCACGATATGCTCGGCGCTCGAGTCGAAGATCGCATGGATCGCGTCGAGCCGGAGGCCGTCGATCCCGTAGTCGCGGACCCAGCCGGTCGCGCTCTGGAGTACCCATTCGCGGACGGGATCGCAGTCGGTGCCGTCGTAGTTGATCGCGGTTCCCCACGGAGTCGCGTACATGGTCGTGAAGTACGGGCCGAACGCCTCGAGCACCTGCGTTCCAGACGCGCCGATGTGGTTGTAGACGACGTCGAGAATCACCGCGAGACCGGCCTCGTGCGCTCCGGCCACGAGCCGCGAGAGCCCGAGCGGTCCACCGTAGGAAGATTGCGGGGCCGAGATGTACACGCCATCGTATCCCCATCCGCGGCTCCCGGGAAACTCCGCCACGGGCATGATCTCGATCGCGTTCACGCCGAGCTCAGCGAGCTCGCGCAAATAGGGTATCGCAGCCTCGAACGTGCCCTCGGCCGTGAACGTCCCGACGTGCAGCTCGTAGATCACGAGGTCCCGCATCGCCGGTGCCGTGAACGACCCCGGCTCCGCACCAGGCAGCTCGAGGATCCGCGAGGGCCCGCGAATGCCCCCGGGCTGCCAGCGCGAGCACGGATCCGGCAGCGGCTGCCCGTCGAGGCGAAAGACATAGTCGCTACCGGCGCCAGCCGGGGCGACTACCTCAAGAACCCCATAGCCGGCGTCCTCGAGCTCGATCTCGCGCTCGCCGAGCACCAGCGAGAGCGACTCCGCGCGCGGCGCCCAGACCCGGAACTCGACGGTGCCGTCGCCCCGGGAATACGCCCCGAGCCGGCGCTCCCACGGATACTCGGCGACCTCGGCGTCGGGCGACGCGGGAAATGCGAAGCTCACTGGGATTCAGGCACGAGCCACATCGCGGCCAAAGGCGGCAGCGTAACCAACGCCGACACCGATTGGTTATGCCACGGAATCGGCTCGGGCTCGAGCCCGCCGAGGTTGCCGATGTCGCCGCCGCCGTAGAACTTGGAGTCGGTGTTGATCGCCTCCTTCCAGCGGGTGGCCCGCGGGAGCCCGAGCCGGTATCCCTCACGCGGCACCGGAGACAGGTTCGCGACGAACACGGCCACGCGCTCGCCGCCCTTGGAGACGCGCGCGAACGCGAGCACGTTGCTGTCGGCGTCGTTGGGCTCCAACCACCAGAAGCCGGCGGGATCAGAGTCGACCTCCCACAGCGCGGGCTCGTCCTTGTAGAGGCGGTTGAGGTCGCGGACGAGCGCCTGGATGCCGGAGTGCCCGGGCTGCTCGAGCAGGTGCCAGTCGAGCGAGCGCTCGTAGCTCCACTCCTGCTCCTGAGCGAGCTCTGAGCCCATGAACAGCAGCTTTTTGCCGGGGTGCGCCCACATGTACGCGTACAGCGCCCTGAGGTTCGCGAGCTTCTGCCATTTGTCGGCGCCGGCCATCTTCCCGTAGAGCGACCCCTTGCCGTGCACGACCTCATCGTGGGACAGCGGCAGGATGAAGTTCTCGCTGAACGCGTACATCAGGCTGAACGTCAGCTCGTGGTGGTGGTAGCGGCGGTAGATCGGGTCCTGCTTGAAGTAGGCGAGCGTGTCGTGCATCCAGCCCATGTTCCACTTGAACCCGAACCCGAGCCCACCGAGGTACGTGGGGCGCGAGACGCCGGGCCACGCCGTCGACTCCTCGGCGGCCGAGATGATCCCGGGCTCGCGACCGTAGATCACCTCGTTGAACTCCTTCAGGAACGAGATCGCGTCGAGATCCTCGCGGCCGCCGAACTGGTTCGGCACCCACTCGCCTTCGTTGCGCGAGTAGTCGAGGTACAACATCGACGCCACCGCGTCCACCCGGATCCCGTCGACGTGGTACTCGCGCAGCCAGAACAGCGCGTTCGAGATCAGGAAGTTGCGGACCTCGTGGCGTCCGTAGTTGAACACGAGCGTGCCCCAGTCCGGGTGCTCGCCGCGGCGCGGATCGGCGTGCTCGTACAGCGCGGTGCCGTCGAACCGCGCGAGCCCGAACTGGTCGCGCGGGAAGTGCGCCGGCACCCAGTCGAGGAGCACGCCGACGTCGTTCTGGTGCAGGCGGTCGACGAACTCGCGGAAGTCGTCGGGCGAGCCGTAGAACGGCGTCGGGGCGAAGTACCCGGTCACCTGGTAGCCCCACGAACCCTTGAACGGGTGGGCCATCACGGGCAGGAGCTCGACGTGGGTGAAGCCCATGTCCTTGACATACGCGGACAGCTCGTCGGCGAGCTCGAGGTAGGTCAGCGACCGGTTGCCGTCGAGCGTATTCAGCCGCCAGGAGCCGAGATGCACCTCGTAGATCGAGATCGGGCGCTCGAGTGGCGGTCGCGGCTGCGGGCGCTTGCGCAGCCACTCGGCGTCGCCCCTGCTCCAGGCGTGCTCGGGCTCGAACACGACCGATGCGGTCTTCGGTGGCAGCTCCGTCTCGAACGCGTAGGGGTCGGCCTTCAGCAGCAGGTGATGGTCCTGGGTCAGGATCTCGTACTTGTAGCGCGCACCGGGGCCGACGGCGGGCAGGAACAGCTCCCAGATCCCGGTCGATCCGATCGAGCGCATCGCGTGGAGGCGGCCGTCCCAGGAGTTGAAGTCGCCGACGACGCTGACCGCCCGCGCGGCCGGCGCCCACACCGCGAACGCGGTGCCGGTGACAGGCGGGTCTGATGGGCGGGTCGCCATCTCCCGCACGTGCGCGCCGAGCTTCTCGTAGAGCTCCTCGTGACGGCCCTCGGCGATCAGGTACTGGTCGAGCTCGCCGAGCGTCGGCAGGAACGAGTACGGGTCATCGATCGTGAACGTGCCGGCGTCGCCGTAGTCGACCTCGAGCTGGTAGCGGAGCGGGAGCTCGGCGCCCTCGACCACGCCCTCGAACACGCCCCCGGGGTGGATCTGCTTGAGCTCGACCGCGGGCTTTCCGACGATCAGCACGGTGACGGAGTTTGCGCCCGGTCGCAGCGCGCGGATGACGACGCCATCGTTGGACGGGTGCGCGCCGAGCACGCTGTGGGGGTTTGAGTGCTCGCGGCGGACGAGCGAATCGAGCTCAGCGGTGGCGACAGTCATGCGCTCTCCAGGATCCGCCCGATGCCCGCGACCGGGATCGAGATCCAGTCCGGACGGTTGTTGAGTTCGTAACTCAGCTCGTAGATCGCCTTCTCGAGCTCGTAGATCGTCAGCAGGTTCTCGATCACGGCCTCGCCGCCGGGCATCAGCGTCGGGTCAACCGCGGCGAAGTAGTGCTCGAGGAAGCGCTGGCGGGCCCGCTGCTCGAAGTCCACCGGGGCGCGGCGGTTGCGCAGGATCTCGAGCGCGGAACTCACATACGCGAACGAGCGGAGCATGCTTGCCACGTCGCGCAGCGGGGAGCGCTTCTGCCGGCGCTCGGGCAGCGTTCGCGCGGGCTCGCCCTCAAAGTCGATGATGACCCAGCCGCGCGGCGTGTGCAGCGTCTGCCCGAGGTGGTAATCGCCGTGGGTCCGGATCACGCGTCCGGACACGCCGATCTGAGCGCGAGTGGCGAGGCGCTCGCGCACGTCCTGCCCGCGCCCGGCGATCGGCGCGAGCCGCTCGTCGGCGGGGAGGCGCAGGAAGATCCGTTCGATGTCCTCGTCGATCGTCGCGGTCAGCAGCGACAGCGCCTCCTGGCTCGGCTGCCCGGGCGAGAACGCTGGGTCGCCCGCATCCGAGGCCAGGCACGTGTGCAGCTGCGCTGTCACGGTGCCGAGGCTGCCGAGCCGCTCGAGGAAAATCTCCGGTGCCGAGAAGATCTCGTCGAGCGCGAGCTCCCAGCCGTCGACCGCATCGGGCAGGAACGTCTGCGCCACGCCGAGCGTGCAGGCGAACGCCTGGCCCTCGTAGTCGTACCAGCCGTGCAGGGGAGCGATGTTCGGGAAGCCGCGGTAGGTGAGAAAGCGCAGCACCTCGAGCTCGGGGTTCACACCCGGCTCGAGCTTGCGGAACACCTTCAGCACGATCGCGTCGTCGAACACGATCGAGGTGTTCGACTGCTCGACGCCCATCAAGCGGACGTCAGTGGCGTCCGATAGGCGTGGTCCGGCGCCGTCGAACTGGTGGAAGGCGAAGTGGCCGTTGGCCGTCGTGATCTCGTCGGTGGCCTCGATCCGGCGGAGCAGCTCGAGCGCCTGCGCCGGCTCGGCCAGCGCGTCGTACACGGCCCACTCCTCGGTGTGCGCGATCGAGTCCCCGCGCGGGACTTCCTCCGGGGGGCGAAGCGCGAGCGGGAGCTGGTAGAGCTCGTGCGTGCCGGTCGCGAACCGGGTCTGGACGAGCGCGAGCAGCAGCAGCGGGTCGTCGCGGAGCGTGATGCTCTCGACGATGTCGATCCCGGCCACCGAGCGCGCCTTCGAGGCATACCAGCGCTGGTGCTGTACCCAGTCGCGCAGCTCCTCCTCGTCGAGGGCGCGGCGGATCTCCTCCGCGGTGATCTGAAGGCGCTCATTCATCGGCATCGTCGTCTGCCTCGACCAGCTGGAACCAGAAGAACCCGCGCGGGCCGAGCGTGAGCAGGTAGGGCAGCTCGCCGATCCGAGGGAACCTCGAGCGGCCGAACAGCTCCACCGGATAGCGGCCTTCGAAGCGGCTCAGATCGAGCTCGACCGCCTGGGCCGAGCGGGCAACGTTGTGAACGCACAGGACCAGATCATCCTCGAAAGAGCGCAGGTGCGCGAAGATGCGCGGGTTGGAGGGCTCGATCGGCTCGTAGGAGCCGAACCCGAACACGGGATGCTCCTTGCGGAGCGCGATGAAGCGGTGCAGCCAGCGCAGCAACGAGGTCGCGGTGCGGAGCTGGGCCTCGATGTTGACCGCCTGGAACCCGTAAACCGGGTCCATCAGCGGCGGCGCGTACAGCTGGGCGAAGTCGGCTCGGCTGAAGCCGCCGTTGCGGTCGCCGGTCCACTGCATCGGCGTTCTGACGCCGTCCCGGTCGCCGAGGAAGACGTTGTCGCCCATCGCGACCTCGTCGCCGTAATAGAGCACCGGCGAGCCCGGCAGCGAGAACAGGATCGCGTGGAGCAACTCGATCTCGTCGCGGCCGTTGTCGAGCAGCGGCGCGAGCCGGCGGCGGATCCCCAGGTTGAGCTTCATCCGCGGATCCTTCGCGTATTCGGCGTACATGTAGTCGCGCTCCTCGTCGGTCACCATCTCGAGCGTCAGCTCGTCGTGGTTGCGCAGGAACAGGCCCCATTGACAGCTTTCGGGGATCGTCGGGGTCTGCTCGAGGATCTCGTAGATCGGGACCGCCTCCTCGCGCCTGATCGCCATGAACATGCGCGGCATCACCGGGAAGTGGAACGCCATGTGGCACTCGTCGCCGTCTCCGAAGTACTCGACCACGTCGGTTGGCCATTGGTTGGCCTCGGCCAGCAGCACCCGGTCCGGGAAGCGCTCGTCGATCTCGCGGCGGACGCGCTTCAGGTACGCATGGGTCTCGGGGAGGTTCTCGCAGATCGTCCCCTCGCGCTCGTACAGATACGGCACCGCGTCGAGCCGGAACCCGTCGAGGCCGAGGTCGAGCCAGAACCGCAGCACCTCGAGCATCGCCTCCCGGACCTCGGGGTTGTCGTAGTTGAGGTCGGGCTGGTGCGAGAAGAATCGGTGCCAGTAGTACGCGCCGGCTGTGTCGTCCCAGGTCCAGTTCGAGCTCTCGGTGTCAACGAAAATGATCCGGGCGTCCTCGTACCGGTGGACAGTGTCCGACCAGACGTACCAGTCCCGTTTGGGGTTATCAGGTCCACGCCCGCCCGAGCGCGACTCCTGGAACCACGGGTGGTCGCTCGAGGTGTGATTCATGACGAGATCGGCGATCACCCGGATGCGCCGCGCGTGCGCGGCGTCGATCAGCTCGTGCACGTCGTCCACGTTGCCGTAGTCCGGGTGCACCGCCGTGAAGTCGGCGATGTCGTATCCGCCGTCTCGTAGTGGGGAGCGGTAGAACGGCAGGAGCCAGATGCAGTCGATTCCCAGCCATTGGAGGTAGTCGAGCTTTTCGGTCAGGCCGCGGAAGTCGCCCGAGCCGTCGCCGTTGGCGTCGAAGAAGCCGCGGATGTGGATCTCGTAGAACACGGCGCGCTTGAACCACAGCGGCTCGGCCTCGAACCACTGCCGGGCCTGGGTCTCGGTGCCGGCGTCGTGCTGCGGGCCGGGTCGCGGCACCGCGCGGGTCTCGCGCGCGATCAGATGCGTCAGCGTGGGCGGTCCGACGCCCATGGGCGCTAGATCTCCACGCGCACGACGTGCGCCTGCCGGATGCCGGGCTCGAGCCGGACGAAGTTCGGACCTATCCGCCACTGGTAGCGATCGTCGGTCAGCAGGTCGTGTGCGGTGAAGCTCGGGGGAAGACCGAGGTTTGCGGTCACGAGCACGAGGCCCTCCTGGACCTGGTGGGGGTCGATGTTGACGATGGTGATCACGGCATTGCCCGGCGAGCGCTTCGCGTACGCGATCAGCGCATCGTTGGCCGTGTCGAGGAAGGTGATGTTGGAAAACTCCTGGAGTGCCGCGTTCTCGCGCCGGATTCGGTTCATACGCTGGATCATCGGGAGCATCGGGCCGTCGAGTGCCCGGTGCTTGAGCTCGTACTTCTCGGAGTTCAGGTACTCCTCGGAGCCTTCACGCACCGGGACGTTCTCGTAGTGCTCGTAGCCCGAGTAGATCCCGTAGGTGGGACTCAGCGTAGCCGCGAGCACGAGCCGTGCCTCGAACGCGGGTCGACCGCCGCGCTGGAGGTACTCGTGCAGGATGTCTGGCGTGTTCGCGAAGAAGTTCGGACGGAAGTAATCGCTCTCGTCGGTCAGCGCGAGCTCGGAGACGTACTCGGTCAGGTCCCAGCGCGAGTTCTTCCAGGTGAAGTACGTGTAGGACTGGGTGAAGCCGATCTTTGCGAGCTGGCGCATCACCGAGCGGCGGGTGAACGCCTCGGCGAGGAAGATCACGTCGCGGTTGTGCTCGTGGACGGTCTCGATCAGCCACCGCCAGAACTCGAACGGCTTCGTGTGCGGGTTGTCGACGCGGAACACGGTGACGCCGCAGTCGACCCATTGGATCACGATCTTCAGGAGCGCGTCCCACAGCCCGCGCCAGTCCGGCGAGTCCCAGTTCACGTTGTAGATGTCCTGGTAGCGCTTGGGCGGGTTCTCGGCGTACTTGAGCGTGCCGTCCGGGCGGTGGTGGAACCACTCGGGGTGCTCGTGCAACCACGGGTGGTCGGCCGAGCATTGGATCGCGAAGTCCAGCGCGATCTCGATGCCGCGTCGGTTGGCGGCTTTGGTGAGGCTCTTGAGGTCCTCGATCGTCCCGAGCTGTCTGTGGACGGCCTCGTGGCCGCCGGTCTCGTCGCCGATCGCCCATGGCGAGCCGGGGTCGTTGGGGCCGGGGGTGAGCGAGTTGTTGGCGCCCTTGCGGTTGGTCAGGCCGATCGGGTGGATCGGCGGCAGGTACAGAATGTCGAAGCCGAGCTCGGCGAGCCTTGGCAATTGTTGTTCGACGCCCTGCAGGCCGCCCCAGGAGCGGGGGAACAGCTCGTACCAGCTGCTGAACCGTGCCCTGAGCCGGTCGACTTCGATCGTGATCGGCTCCGGGAGCGTGACGCTGCCGTGGCGAGGCTGGATCCGCTCGGCGGTGGCGAACAGCTCGGGGCCGAGCGCGACGTCATGCTTGGTCGACTCGGGGATGTCGTCGGCGGTGAGCGTGGTCACGGCGTGATCGATCAGCGCCTTGTCCGCGTTGTCGGTGGCGGTCTTACTTGCCGCCTGGAGCACGAGGACGCCCTCGGAGAGCTCGCCGGCGAGGTCGTGCTGCTGCGCGGCCACCTTGCGCTCGAGCTCGTCCCGCCACGTGCCGAACACGTCGGTCCACGCCTGCACCGTGTACTCCCAGGTGCCCTGCCGGTCCACGTCGAAGCCCCCGGTCCAGCGCACGCCACCGAGGTGGGCGTCGATCTGGCGCATCTCGGACTCCTGCCAGTCATCTGTCCCGGGGTTTCTGTAGCGAACGACAGCCCGGATCAGATCGTGGCCGTCGCGGAAGATGTCGGCCTCGACCGTTACGGTGTCCCCGACGCAGCGCTTGGTCGGATAGCGGCCGCCGTCGACTGCGGGGGTCGGGTACTGGATAACGACTCGCGGCGGCTGCTCGGCCTTGCCCCCGCGCTTGTTCGAGGTCAGAGTGGGATGGAGTTCTGTTGCTGCGCTCGTCAAGGCGTGCTCCCGGTGGACGGACGGGTCAGGGCTCGTGCGATGGGGGGACGGAATTGGGGCTTGGTCGCGCTTCGGCGCATCCGTGGAGTCGAAAATATCCGCCAGCGCGATGGGTAAACAACGATCGGTGATTCGGCGGGCACGTCTCAGGTTGGCTCATACATGATCGAGCTACCGCGCTCAAGTGGTGTTCAGCTTCATCTAACCTCGCTTCCAGGCGGCCGGCTCGGGCCCCAGGCCTACCGCTTCGTCGACTGGCTGGCCGCGGCGGGGCAGACCTGGTGGCAGGTGCTCCCGCTTGGGCCGCCCGATCGTTACCGCTCTCCGTACAAGTCGCGGTCGGCGTTCGCGGCCTGGCCGGGGCTCCTGGCCGATCCGCGGGCTCCTGTGTCGGCGGCATCGGTTGCGGATTTTCGCGAGCGCGAGTCTTTCTGGGCCGCCGATTGGGAGCGGTTCTCGCCGCGGGGCGCGCTGGCGGACCAGGTTCGGTTCTCGCGTGAGTGGGCCGCCTTGCGAGCGTACGCGTCGGAGCGGGGCGTTCACATGTTCGGGGACGTGGCGATCTACGTCGCGCCCGACAGCGCCGACCAACGGGCGCATCCGGACCTGTTCCGCGACGGGTTCGTGGCCGGCGCGCCACCGGACGCCTTCTCGGACGACGGGCAGCTGTGGGGCAATCCCCTCTACGACTGGCCGGCGATGCGCCGGCGGAGGTACCGGTGGTGGGTCGAGCGGCTGCGGCGGACGCTGTCGCTGTTCGACCTTGCGCGGATCGACCACTTCCGCGGGTTCGTTTGCTACTGGGCGGTGCCCGCGGGGGCACGCACGGCCCGTGGCGGCACCTGGAAGCGGGGGCCCGGGCGGGCGCTGTTCGATGCGGTGGATCGCGAGCTGGGACCGGTGGCGCTGGTGGCGGAGGACCTCGGGGTGATCACGCCGGCGGTGCGTGCGCTTCGCGACTCGCTCGGGTTTCCTGGGATGGTCGTGCTCCAGTTCGGCTTCGACCCGGATGTCGTATGGAGCCCGCACGCGTTCGAGAACCACGTCGAGAACCGGGTCGTGTACACGGGGACGCACGACCACGACACGGCGCGGGGGTGGTATTCGTCGTTGCCGGTTCGCGTCCGGTCGTTCGTGGATTCGGAGTTCGCGCGGTACGGCGTGGTCGAGCGCCAGCCGTGGTGGAGCCTGATCCGGCTGGCGCTCCGGTCGCCGGCGCGGATCGCGATGCTGCAGGCCCAGGACGTGCTCGGGCTCGGGAGCGAGGGGCGGATGAACGACCCGGGGCGGTCCGGTGGCAGCTGGCGGTGGCGGATGGAGACGGGCGCGCTGACGCCGGCGCTGGCGCGGAGGCTGCGGGAGGCAACCGAGGACGCGGGGCGGCTGGCGTCGTGACCCACTCCCGGTCGCGCCGCAGGCTCAAGTTGCCGCCGCCGCCGCCGATCCCGGTGGAGAATGAGTATCGATGCCGTGGAGAGCCGCATTGGCCAGATCCTGGCGATGCAGCAGCAGTTCTCGGATCCTGCCGGCGCCCTCGGCTCCCAGACGACGTCCGGGGTGGCGTCCGCCGGCGCCACGCTGGGCGCCACCACCGGCTCCACGTCGACGAGCTTCAGCGACGCCCTGTCCTCGGCGCTCGCCACCGGCGGCTCGACAGCGGTCAACTCCGCTCTCTCCCCGGACTCGCTGATGGCCTCGGCGATCGGGGACGGAACCGACGACACCGACGGAACCGACGACACCGACACTTCCTCCGCGCTGACGTCGGACCTAGCCGCGCTGCTCCCGACCACGAGCTCGCTCGGCCTCAGCACCGGCTCGACGCTCGCGGGGACCGGTGGCGCGATGCCGGCGCAGGTCCAGGAGATGACGAGCATGGCCGACTCGCTCGTCGGCAAGCCGTACGTGTACGGCGGCGGCCACGGCAGCTGGGGCCCGCAGTCGGGCTATGACTGCTCGGGATTCGTCTCCGCGGTGCTCCACGCCGGCGGCTATCTGAGCCAGCCCGTCGACACGACCGCGCTGCCCCAGCAGGCGGGGATGGAGGCGGGCCCGGGCCAGTACGTCACCGTCTACGACCGCGCCCTTTCGGGCGAGAGCGGCCACGTGATCATCGATATCAACGGCCAGTTCTACGAGTCCGGCGGATCGCACGGCGCCTGGGGCGGTGGCGGCGGCGTCGAGAAGATCGGCACGCCGTCCGCGTCATACCTCGCAACGTTCCCGACCGTGCTCCACCCAGCCGGGCTCTAGCAGGCCGCTCCAGGCGACGCGCTAGGCCGCTCGAGGCGACGCTCTAGGCCGCTCCAGGCGACGTGACGCTCTAGGCCGCTCCAGGCGACGTGACGCTCTAGGCCGCTCCAGGCGACGCTCTAGGCCGCTCCAGGCGACGTGACGCTCTAGGCCGCTCCAGGCGACGTGACGCTCTAGGCCGCTCGAGGCGACGCTCTAGGCCGCTCCAGGCCACGCTCTAGGCCGCTCTTAGGCCCCGGCGCCGCGAACTGCCGCGGCCGCGCGAAGCATCGCGGAACGCGTGCTCACCTTCGCGTGGCGGTACAGGTACCTGAGATCGTTCTGGAGCCGCTGGCGGCGGGTCGTCTGGAACGCGATCAGCGACGACGGCCGCACCTGGACGCCGGCGCCGTCGCGCTCGATCACCGCCAGCGCGCGCTCGGCGATGTCGATCTGCCCGAACGCGGTGGGATGGACGTGGTCGGTCATCACGAGGTTGCGGGCGCCCCACGTGCGCAGATCGAGCACGAGCGCGCCCACCTCACCGGCGACGCGCAACACGACCTCGTTCAGCTCCGCGACCTTGTCGCCCGCGCGCGGGCGCCCGAGGTCGAGCGGCGCGGTCACGGTCAGGACCCGCTCGCAGCGTCCATCCAGGAAGCTGAGAGCGCGCCGGAATCCGTCCGCAAACGCCGAGGCGTCCCAATCCGGAGAGCGCACGTCGTTGACCCCGATGTAGAGGCACCCGAGCTGAAAATCACCTCCCAGGCCGGCCCCCGCCGTCAGCCGCGAGAACGCGGGAATCTGCCGCTCGACCACGTCCGCGATCCGCGCCGCGTCGACCGCGTAGCTGGTGAACGGCACGCCCATCGCTCGCGCCACCCACAGCGCCCAGGACTGCAGCGCGACGCCCCACTGAAGCTCTCCGCCGCCGTTGGTGATCGAGTCGCCGAACGCGAGAACGCCCAAGCGGCAGTCAGGGTCGGCGCTAGCCGGGCTGGTCAAGAAGCGCGAGACTAGCGGTTGCCGGATAATCCGCGAGCGTGAGCTATGGCAGGGTCACCATGAACGATGGCCGCGAGGACATGCGGCGCGCTGCCGATGATCTCGCCGAGCGGCTTCCCGCCCCGCTCGCCCCCCTGGCGCGACTGGCCTACAACTACCGCTGGTCCTGGCTCCCCGGCGGGCCCGAGCTGTTCGCGTCGATCGACCCCGAGCGCTTCGCGCTCGCCGGGCAGAACCCGGTCCGCCTGCTCCAGGAGACGTCGGCAAGCACCCTGCGCCGTGCCGCCGCCGACGAGGCCCTGCTCGAGCGGGCGGCGGCGATCGAGGCCAAGGTCAAGGCCGATCTCGACCGCCCGCCCTACCCGTCGATCGATCCCGGGCGCCCGGTGGCGTTCATGTGCGCGGAGTATGGGGTCCACGTCTCGATGCCGGTCTACTCGGGCGGCCTCGGCGCACTCGCGGGCGACCTCCTGAAGGAGGCCTCCGATTGCGCCGTCCCGCTCGTCGCGGTCGGTCTGATGTACCGCAAGGGCTACTTCCGCCAGCGGATCGATATCCGCGGGCTCCAGCACGAGTACTGGGTCGACACGGATCCGCAGCGGCTTCCGGCGGCGCTCGTCACCACCGGCGCCGGCGACCGGCCGCTGACGATCGAGGTCCCGATCTACGACGCCGAGGTCACCGCGCAGATCTGGCGCGTCGACGTCGGGCGCGTCCCGCTGTTCCTGCTCGACACCGACCTCCCCAAGAACGGGGTCGTCGAGCGGTGGATCACCGCGAGGCTGTACGAGTCAGACGACCACATCCGGGTCGCTCAGTACGTCCTGCTCGGCGCCGGCGGAGTGCGGGCGCTGACGGCGCTCGGGTTCGAGCCCGGCGTGATCCACCTGAACGAGGGCCACGGGATGCTCGCGCCCGTCCAGCTCGCCGGCCAGGAGCCGCACTCGGGCGAGGAACTGGCGGCTGGACTCGCGGCGGCGCGCGACCGGACCGTGTTCACGACCCACACGCCGGTGCCCGCCGGCAACGACACGTACCCCGCCGAGCAGGTCGAGGACGCGATCGGGAGCCTCATCGCCCACCTCGGCTGCGACGCGGCGGAGGTGATCGCGCTCGGCCGCACGGACCCCGCCGACGAGGACGAGCCGTTCGGGATCACGCAGGCCGCGCTCCGGATGAGCCGCGCCGCCAACGGCGTCAGCCGCCGCCACGGCGAGGTCGCGAGGGAGATGTGGCAGCCGCTATGGCCCGAGCTGGCCGTGGACGAGGTGCCCATCGGCTACGTGACCAACGGCGTCCACGTGCCGAGCTGGATCGGAACCCCGATGCGAGAGTTGCTCGACCGCCATCTCGGCGAGGGGTGGATGGCGCACGCGGCCGAGCCGGCGACGTGGGCCGGCGTCGACGCGATCTCGGACGCCGAGCTGTGGGCCGCGCGCAGCACCCAGCGCGCCGAGCTCGTCACCCGGGTCCGCTCCCGCAGCGCCACCGACAGGCTGCTTCGCGGCGACGTTCGCGACTACGTCAGTGCGGCCGCCACCGCGTTTCACCCGCACACGCTCACGCTCGGCTTTGCGCGGCGCGTCGCGACCTACAAGCGACTCGACCTGCTCACCCGCGACCCAGCCTGGACGCTGTCGCTGCTCGGCGGCGAGCGTCCCGTGCAGGTTGTCCTCGCCGGCAAGGCACACCCGCGCGACGAAGAGGCCAAGCGCGTGCTCCGGCGGCTGTTCGGGATGAAGCGAGCGCAAGTCATCGGCGAGCGGGTCGTGTTCCTCGACGACTACGACCTGGCCACCGCGGCGTGGCTCGTGCGCGGCTGCGACGTGTGGCTGAACATGCCGCGCCCGCCGCTCGAGGCGAGTGGGACGAGCGGGATGAAGTCGGTGATCAATGGTGGCCTCCAGCTGAGCGTGCTCGACGGATGGTGGGCCGAGGGCTACGACGGCAGCAACGGATGGGCGATCCCGGGGGAGGTCGACGACGACCACCGCGCCCAGGACAGGCGCGACGTCCGCAAGCTGCATCGTCTGTTCGACGAAGAGGTTGTGCCCGCGTTCTACGAGCGCGACGACGAGGGCCTGCCGGAGGCGTGGCTGACATTGGTCCGAGCGTCCCTGAAAACGCTGGGGCCGCGCTTCAGCGCGACGCGGATGCTGTCCGAGTACATCTCGGGCCCATACCGCGGAGCCTGATCCGGCGGGAAGGTCTCGGCTGATATCGGCGTCGTTAAGCTGAATGATCTCCGTCAACGCCGCAGCAGGGAACGATGGCCTCCAGCGCCGACCACACCAAGCCGACAGCGGCTGATCTGGCCGAGCTGTCGGCGCTCGCCGACGGCACGCTCGATCCCGCTCGCCGGGCGCCGGTCGAGGCCCGCATTGCGGCCTCGCCGGAGCTGACCGCGCTGTACGGACGCGAGCGGCGTGTGGTCGAGGCGCTCCACCAGGCGCGCGCGACCGAGCGCGCTCCCGTGGCGCTGCGGACCCGGATCGACGCCGCGCGCCCGAGCCGGGCCTCGGTGGCTCGCCGGCGCTTCGCCTATGCCGGCGGCGTGGCGGTCGCGCTCGCCGCGGTCGTGCTCGCACTGGTGCTGGCGCTGCCCTCCGGGGCGCCCGGAGGACCGTCGGTGTCAGACGCGGCCGCGCTCGCCGGTCGCGGCCCGACGATGACCGCCCCGATCCCGGACCCGACCAACCCGAGCGCCCGCCTTCACCAGAGCGTCGGCGACGTCTACTTCCCGAACTGGGCCGCGAAGTTCGGATGGGACGCGATCGGGGCGCGGACCGACAAGCTCGGCGGGCGGACCGCGGTGACCGTCTACTACAAGTGGAAGGACCTGACGATCGCGTACACGATCGTGCACTCCCCGCCGCTGACAGAGCCGTCCGCGACGGAGACCGACCTCAATGGCACCGAGCTCCGGACGCTCGCGACGAACGGCCGGCTCGTGGTCACCTGGCGCCGCGCCGGCGACACGTGTGTGCTCTCCGGGACTGGGATCACGGCCGCCGAGCTGCAGAGGCTGGCGGCGTGGAAGGTCCCGGCGGACCGCCACTGACCATCTCCGCCGCCACGCGCTGACGCGCCCGGTGCAGCCGGGTCGTGATCGTCGCCTCGCGGACGCGGAGCGCCCGCGCCGCCTCGCGGTAGGACAGCCCGATCACGTCGATCGCGACGAGCGCGTCGCGGAAGTCGTCGGGGAGGCGGGAGATCGCGGCGTACAGCTCCGCGGTCTCGATCCGCGAGTCGGCCGCGGGCGCGGTGCGGTCCTCGATCAGATCGAGGTCGTCGGGCAGCGGCGTCGTCTGCGGCCGCCGTCCGGCCGCCCGGCGCTGGCTGAAGAACGTGTTGCGCAGGACGCGCAGCAGGTATCCGAGGTCGTCCTCGGAGCGCAGGAAGCGGGGCCGGCGCAGGATCCGCTCGAATGTCTCCTGCACGAGGTCCTCGGCCTCCTCGCGCGAGCCGCAGAGGCTCCACGCCGCGCGATACAAGCGATCGATGTGGTCGCCCAGCGCCTCTGGATCGAGCTGACGTTCGACGTTCATACCGTCGCGGCCCCAGCATACGGAGGCGCGCTGGGGGCTGTGTTAGGCGGTGTTGAGGTCCGACAAGGGCCGCGGCCCGGGCCCGACGTACTTGGCGGTCGGGCGGACCAGCCGTCCCTCGCGCTTCTGCTCGAGGATGTGGGCCGACCAGCCTGCGGTGCGGGCACACGTGAACAGCGGCGTGAACAGCTCGGGCGGAACGTCGGCGAAGTCGAGCACGACCGCCGACCAGAACTCGACGTTGGTGGCGAGCACGCGATCGGGCCGGCGCGCCTGGAGCTCGGCGAGCGCGGCCTCCTCAAGTGCCTCGGCGACCTCGACGCGCGGAGCCCCGATCCGCTTGGCGGTACGCCGGAGCACCCGGGCTCGAGGATCCTCCGCCCGGTAGACGCGATGCCCGAAGCCCATGAGCCGCTCGCCGCGATCGAGCAGCTCCTTGACGTAGCGGTCGGCGTCGCCCACCTCGGCCAGGTCGTCGAGCATCTTCAGCACGCGCAGCGGCGCGCCACCGTGCAGCGGGCCCGAAAGCGCGCCGACCGCGGCCGACAGCGCCGCGGCGACGTCCGCCCCCGTCGAGGCGACCACCCGCGCGGTGAACGTCGAAGCGTTCATCCCGTGCTCGGCGGCCGAGATCCAGTACGCGTCGATCGCCTCAACGTGGCGCGGGTCGGCCTCGCCGCGCCAGCGGATCAGGAAGCGCTCGGGGATCGACCTCGCCTTGTCCACCTCGCGCTGGGGCACGGGCGGCCGGCCGATCCCGCGCGCCGACTGGGCCACGAACGACAGCGCCATCACCGACGCCCGCGCAAGGTTGTCGCGAGCTTCCTCGTCGGAGATGTCGATCAGCTGTCCGAACCCCCATTGCGGCGCGAGCATCGCGAGCGCGGACTGCACATCGACGCGCGGATCGCCCGAGCGGACGGTCAGCGGATAGGGCTCGGCCGGAGGCAGCCCGGGCAGCAGGTGCCCGTCGACCAGCAGACCCCAGACCTGCTCGAACGGGACGGCGCCAACGAGCTCCTCGATGTCGACGCCGCGGTAGCGCAAAGCGCCCCCCGCGCGGTCGGGCTCGGCGATCTCGGTGGCGAAGGCGACTACGCCCTCGAGGCCAGACTGGACTTCGGCGGTGACGCTCATGGGCGATGTCTCCTGGATCGACGCCGGGGGCGCAGGTGCTTTGGAAGCGTACCCGGATAGCCTTCCGGTCCATGTCAGCGGCCTCCCCCGATCTCCTGTTCCGCCCGGCCACCGAGCTGGCGGCGCTCGTTCGCTCGGGTGAGCTGTCCGCGCGTGAGCTCGTCGAGGCGTCGCTGCGCCGGATCGACGAGCTACAGCCGACGATCAATGCGTTCACGCACGTCGCGCACGCTTCGGCGCTTGCCGGGGCCGACGCGGTCGGCCCCGGCGATTCCCGCCCGTTTGCAGGCGTTCCGATCGCGATCAAGGACAACCGGCCGGTCGCGGACATGCCGCTGACGATGGGCAGCGACCTGTTCGGAGAGTTCACCCCGAGCTACGACGCGGCCTGCGTCCGCCGCCTCCGAGAAGCCGGGTTCGTGATCGTCGGCAAGACCTCGATGCCGGAGATGGGGATCCTCCCGACCACCGAGCCGCGCCGGTTCGGCCCGACCCGGAACCCGTGGAACGTCGACCGAACGCCCGGTGGGTCGAGCGGCGGGGCCGCCGCGGCCGTCGCCGCCGGGATGGTTCCGGTGGCCCACGGCAACGACGGCGGCGGATCGATCCGAATCCCCGCCTCGTGCTGCGGGCTGGTCGGGCTGAAGCCCGCGCGGGGGCGGGTCTCCTGCGCCCCGGACAGCGGCCACAGCTTCCTCGTCTGCGACGGCGTGCTGACCCGCACGGTCGCGGACACCGCGAACGTGCTCGACGTTCTCGCGGGCCCCGAGCTCGGCGACGCCACGTGGGCGTCGCCCGCGCCGGCGGCCGGCTACGCGGCGCTGACCGCGGTCGATCCGGGACGGCTGCGGATCGGGTTGGCGCTCAACCCGCCGCTCGAGGGCGCGACCGTCGATCCGGTTTGCGCGCAGGCCGCCCGCGACGCGGCGGTGGTGCTCGCTTCGCTCGGCCACGAGATCGACGAGATCACGCCCCCCTGGTCGAACCTCGATCTCCTGCCCGACTTCACCCGGGCGTTCGGGCCGGCGGTGTCGATGGGATTGTGGTCGGGCGGTCAGATCGCCGGGCGCGAGCCGACCGCCGAGGATGTCGAGCCGCTGACGTGGGCATTGTGGGAGCGGGCCCGCGCGCAGGACACGATCGCGTATCTGAGCGCCCAGAGCCGGATCGAGTCGGTGGCGCGCTCGCTGATCGGGTTCCTGGCGGGCTACGACGCGGTCCTTACGCCGGCGCTCGCGAGCCGGCCCGTGGCGACCGGCGAGATTCACGGACGCGGTCCCGACCCGATGGGCAACTACCGCCGCTCCGGCGCCTTCACGCCGTTCACCGCGATCATCAACATCACCGGGCAGCCCGCGATCGCATTGCCGCTCTACCACGGCGAGGACGGCCTCCCGACCGCGGTGCAGCTGATCGGGCCGCCGGCACGCGAAGAGGTGCTGCTCGGGCTCGCGACGCAGCTCGAGCGCGCGTTGCCGTGGGCCGATCGGGTGCCGCCGGGCCTATAGGCGTTGCCACTGGACGCTGGCTGTTCGACCATTCGCCAGTCTATTGCTCGACGCCGCCGCGGTGTGACGGAGGCACCCGAACCCTATTCCCGCAGAAACGGCCAAAGCCCTCCGCACGTAGAATCGGCATCCGCACACCCCCGAACCTCAAGAGGAACACGAAACCCTATGGCCTACGTCATCGCGGAGCCCTGCATCGGCACGAAGGACAACTCGTGCGTTGAGGTCTGCCCGGTCGACTGCATCCATCCGACGCCCGACGAGCCCGACTACGACGACGTCCCGATGCTCTACATCGACCCCGAGGAGTGCATCGACTGCGATGCATGCGTAGAGGCCTGTCCCGTGGATGCCTGTTTCGCCGAGGACCAGCTGCCCGACGAGTGGCAGCAGTACGTCAAGCTGAACGCGGACTATTACGCTAACAAGGGCTGAACGCTCCGGGGCCTCGCTACGGAATCCGGTGCGACGCCGCCCGTCGCTCGAATGCGTGAGGCCGGATTCCGCACGCTCGGCATCCGTGGGGCCGGGTGCCCCCCCGTCCGGACGGGGCCGCACGGTCCCACGGATGCCGCCGAAGGCGGCCCGGGGTGGGGCGGGCACTTAGATCAGGCCATCGGCAAGGACATGCCGACCGGCTTGGGCGCCGCGGCCGGCGACGGCATCTGCATGACCGGCAGCTCGATCGGCGACAGCGCGATCAGGCCGCGCGCGGCGTGAGCGATGGCCTGCGCCGCCGGGTCGTCGGGATCTGATACGACGATCGGGACGCCGGCGTCGGACTGCTCGCGGAGCCCCATCGTCAGCGGCACCTTGCCTAGCAGCGGCACCTCGAGCTCCTCGGCCAGAAGCTGGCCGCCGCCCTCGCCGAACAGCTGGTAGCGCTCGCCGCTCGGGGTCACGAAGCCGGACATGTTCTCGATCACGCCGGCGATCTCGAGCTTGAGCTTGGTCGCCATCTCGGCCGAGCGTCGCGCCACCTTCTGCGCGACTGGTTGGGGGGTCGTGACGATCACGAACTTGGCCTGCGGGAGCAGTTGGGCGAGCGTCATCGACACGTCGCCGGTGCCGGGCGGGAGGTCGATCAGCAGGTAGTCGAGCTCGCCCCACTCCACGTCCTCGAGGAACTGCTGGAGCGCCTTGTGGAGCATCGGGCCGCGCCACACGACCGCGGCGTCCTGCTCGACGAAGAACCCGATCGACATTACGCTGATGCCGTCGAGTGCGCGCAGCGGGACGATCTTGCGCTCGGCGTTCACCTGCGGGCGCTCCGCCCCGACCCCGAGCATGCGCGGCTGCGAGTAGCCCCACACGTCCGCGTCGAGCACTCCGACCTGCTTGCCGTCGGCGACGAGCGCCGCGGCCAGGTTGGCGGTGACGCTCGACTTGCCGACGCCGCCCTTCCCGGATCCGATGCAGATCACGTTCTTGACCTGCGCGAGCGCGCCCTCGGGGAGCGAGCCGCGGCCGAGCTTGCGCCCGAGCGCCTGCTTCTCGTTGTCGGAGAGCACGTCGAAGCTGATGTTGACGCCGCTCACGCCGTCGAGCTTGCGGACCGCCTCGGTCACGCCCGTCTGGAAGTGCGACCGGATCGGGCAGCCGGGCGTGGTCAGCGAGACCATCACGTCGACGACGCCGTTCTCGTGGACCTCGACGGAGCGGACCATCTCGAGTTCGACGATGTCGCGGCGAAGCTCGGGGTCGATCACGACGCGCAGGGAGTCGATTACTTGGTCTCTGGTAGGCATGAAGGTGATTGTAGGTGGCGCCACCTGTCCGCCCTCGGACCATGCGTGGCACGCCAGACATGCCTGACGCGGTCGTCTCTGCGCCAGGAACGTGCACAACACGACAATCGAGGCGATCGACGCCGGCGTTGCCGACTCGTGTACGACTATCGCGCGTAACTCGGCAGGGCTGCCGGCGGGGGAACGGATTGCCGCGCTGTGCACGTAGCGGCGGCCGGCGCTGGTCCGAGGGGCGCGGCCCGTGTCTGGCGCCCCTCGCGCACGACGCAGAGGCGCCCGGACCGCGGCGGCGGGAAGCGCTCCGGGGCGCCAGCACGCGGGAGCGCCCCTCTTAAGGACCGACGGGGCGCCACTTCCGTGACGCCCCGGCGGTTGAGGGAGGAGAGGGTGCTGCATTCGCCGGCGAGGTTATGAGGCCGGCGAACCTTTCCCGTCTCGGCGCTCTCCTGGGCGCCGGCGGGGGAAGCTTGGTTACGAGGAGCCGATCAAGTCCTGCGCGTTCGCGACGAGCCTCTCTACGCGCGCGCCGACCATGCCCGACTGCTTCTCGAGATCCCTACGCACTGAGGTTATCTCACGGCCCAGTCGGCGGCGGTTCTGGCGCATGGTCTTCTCCACCAGGCTACGGCGCTGGCGCATCTCCCGCTCCACGCGCGTCCGCGCCTGGCGGACCTGGCGCTCGAAGCGGTTGCGGGCGGTGACGCCGCGACGCTCGTAGCGCTTGAGCTCGCGCTCGAAGTTGCTGCGAGTCCGGTACTTGGTGGCAAAGCCCTTGACCGTCGAGACGAGGTTGTCCCCGGCCAGGAGGCTGGCGCCGACGGGAACGAGCACGGCCCGCTCGGCGATGACCTGAGCGCTCTCATAGCGGCTCTTGGGCTGGGTCGACGACGTCGCCCGCGGGGTGCGCCGCGTGCCGGCCGCGGTCCTGGTGGTGCGCGATCCGGCCGTCGCAGGCTTGCGGCTCGTCGTGGTTCGCTTTGTCGCGGACGCGGGCTTCGAATCGCCCGACGTGATGGTTGACATGGGGTTCTCCCTACCGTGAGATATCGAACATGTGTTTGTAAACCATAGCGTAGCGGCCGTTACAGCCGACGCGATGAAAAGTTTGTGAATTGGGTCTGACTTGGGTGGGTCGTCAACCGCAGTTGACGGAAGAAGCGAGGGGCTCAGGCCGCCGCGTCGGGGCTCGAGCGCCACGGCTCCTCGAGCTGCGCCGGCATCGCCCGCGCAAGCCAAGCGTCCGGATTCTGGAGCTCTGCGAGCGTCGGCAACGCCTCGGGACTGGACCATAGATGATGCAGGGCGACGGGTCCGCGCTCGCGCACGACCGCGTCGCAGAAGAACTTGCCCTGCTCGTACTGGCGCATCTTGAGCTCGAGCCCGAGCAGCCGCGCGACCAGGCGCGAGAGCCCCGATTGCGACTTGCGCCGGCGGTCGAGCGCGGCGCGCAGCTTCGGCAGCGACGGGAGCAGATCGGGCGCGACCGCGTCCATCACGTGCTCGGCGTGGCCCTCGATCACCGCCATCACCGCCTGCACGCGGTCGAGCGTCTCGCGCTCGGGAGTGGTCGTGATGATCGAGATCAGGTCCCCTTGGCGCAGGTGGCCCAGCACGCGCTTGACCTCGTCGGGGGTCGGGAGCTTGATCTTGCGCGGCGCGTCGAGGCGCACCTCCGCGCTCTTCAGCAGCTCGCGGACCAGGCCGGCGACGTGGCTGTGAAGCCACGGCACGCCCGCGAACTGGACCGCGTGCGTGACCTCGTGGAGCGTCACCCACGTCATGAACTGCTGCTCCTCGGCGCCGAACGCGTGCACGGCCTGGCCGAGATTCGGAAGCACGAACAACAGGCGAGGCGGGCGATCCTCGACCGCCTCGTCGAGCAGCACGAGCTCATACTGCCCGAGCACGCGCTGGGCCAGGTACCCGAGTACGACGCCGACCTCGGTGCTGAGCACGATCCCCATCCCGATCTCGACCGCCGGCTTCATCGGCCCGAGGTTCTCGCCGGCGCGCTCGAGGACGGGGTCGAGCAGCAGCCGCATCGACTGGATGTTGGTCGACACCCATTCGCGGCGGCCGATCCCCTCGGGGGGCGGGAGCGGCCGCGCGGGTTGGAGCCCGGTGTACGCGACGACGCGCTCCTCGGACTCGGCCGCGAGCGCGGCCAGGTCGGCGGTCGGCTCGCTCGCGCTTCCAGTGCCGGCGACGAACGTCGCGATTCGCTGGGCGATGATCCAGTCGATCACACGGGAATCCTCTCGAGCATCGCGAGCGTCTCGGCCGAGCGCGCGGCGATCACCGGAGAGCTCGGCTCGGCGGTCAGGGGCGCGCCGAGCGGCTGGTCGCACGACGGGAAGCTGACCAGGCCGCCGGCCTCGCGCACGATCAGCTGACCGGCGGCGGCGTCGACGCCGCGGGATCGGCGGAGCGACACCATCCCGTCGAACCGGGCCGCGGCCACCTGGCACAGCGAGGCGGCAATCGTGCCGAGCGCACGCAGGCGATACGCGTTCTGCTCGAGCGATTCGATCGACTTGGCCACCCAGCGTGGGTCCGCGGATTCGATCCCGAGCACCTCGAGCCGGCCGTCGCGCCCGCGACGCTCGGGCAGCGTCGGGTCGAGCAGGGCGTCGTCGAGCCAGGCACCGCGGCCGCGCCAGGCCCACCATTGCTCGGACGGGCCGAAGTCGTGGACGAACCCGAACGCGACGTCGGCCATCGTGTGCCCGTCGGCGACCGCGATCGACAGCGCGTAGTGGGAGATCCCGCGCTTGGCGTTGAGCGAGCCGTCGATCGGATCGACGATCACGCGGATGTCCCGGTCGCCATAGTCGATCTCGCCGCGCTCCTCGGAGCAGACCACGAACCGGTAGCCCTGCTCGCGGAGGACGTCAAGCTCGTCGAGCACGAGCTGCTCGGCGTCGTGGTCGATCTCGAGCGTGCGGTCGCCGCCCCGGCCGCGCGTGCCGGTCTCGAGCGCCCGCTCCTCGGTGGTCGGGACCCGCGCCAGCATCCGCTCCAAGCCGGTCACCGCGCGCCTGCACACGCCCAGCCAATCTGCGTCGAGTGCCGAGCGGGTGGAGGTCATCGCCAACCCTATGCTGTCAGACGTGGGGCTCACCCTGGATCCGTTGCTTCCCATCCAGCGCGAGGCTGTCACCTGCGAGTGCGAGCCGCTGCTCCTGCTCGGCGCCGCGGGGACCGGCAAGACTCGCACGCTCGAGGCGAGATTGGCGCGGCTCGTCGAGCACGGTTGCCGCCCCGAGCGGGTGCTGCTCCTGACCCCGTCGGCCGCGCGCGCGGACGCGACGCGGGCGCGGCTCGAGCGGGTGCTCGACGGCGGCTACGACGAGCTGTTCGTGATGTCGCCGGTCGAGCTGGCGGCGCTGATCCTGAACGCTGCCGGGACGGACGTCGACCCCCTCGAGCCGGTGCTGGGCCCCGCCGAGCGGTTCGCGATGCTGCTCGAGCGGATCGATCAGCTGTCGCTCGAGCGCCACGATTTCGGCGGCAGCGCGAACGCGCTGCTCGCGGGGTTCATCCGGCGGATCGACCGGCTGAAGGCGAACCTGGTCGGCGCCGAGGACTACGCGCGGTGGGCGGCGCGGCTGGCGGAGTCCGAAGCCGAGGTCGGGCGCGAGTTCGCCGAGGTCTACCGCGTGCACGAGCGGATGCTGGCCGAGGCCGGCGCTCGCGACGCCGGCGACCTGATCCGCGACGCGCTGAGGGTGGTCCGCGAGCGGCCGGCCGCGGCGCAGCGGTTCGAGCACGTGCTCATCGACGATGCGCACGACCTGGACCTGGCGTCGGCGACTCTCGGCCGCGAGGTGGCCGGGTCGCGGCTGACCGCGGCCGCCGATCCGTCGCACTCCGGCCGCGGAACGCCGCGGGAGGAGTTCGCCCACGTGATCACGCTCGAGCAGAGCCTGCGGCTCCCGCGCCGGGTGCTGCGCGCGGCCTCCGCCGCGGTGGCGGTGACGTGCGAGCCGACCTCGGCCGAGGGCGAGGTGCAGTTCTGGCGCTGCGCGAACGAGCGCGCGCAGGCCCAGTCGGCGGCGGCAGACATCGAGCGCCTGATCGTCTCAGAGGGGGTGCCGCCCCGGCAGATCGCGGTGTTCGTACCGTCGATCCTGCGCGAGGGCCAGGCGGTCGCGGTGGCGCTCGAGGAGCGCGCCGTGCCGCACCGCGTGGTCGGAGAGAACGCGTTCTTCCGCCGCGCCGAGATCCGCGACGTGCTGGCGTGGATGCGGCTCCTGGCCGACCCGACCGATGCGTCGGCCGTGGTCCGCGCGCTGGCGCGACCGCCCGTCGAGCTGCGCTCGGTCGACATCGCGCGCTGCACCCAGATCGCGCGGCGGCGGAAGCTCGACATGGTCGCCGCGCTCGCGGCCGCGACTGAATCGCCGCAGGTGCCCCCGGAGGCGCGCGAGCGGATCCGCGTGTTCCTCAAGCTGTACCGCGCGGGCATCTCGTCGATCGACTCCACACGCCCCGACATGTACGTGCACCGGCTGATCGACCGCCTCGGGCTCCGCCGCCAGCAGCTGTTCGCGGCGCACGCCGACGTTGTGCAGCGGCTGCGGGCGCTCGCCAGGTTCGGCGAGCTCGCCGGCGCGTACGCGCGCCGGTCTCCGCAGGCGACGCCGCGCGAGTTCGCCCGCCACATCGCCGCGGTCGCCGACTTCGGGTTGCGCGAGCACGAGGAGCCCGATCTGCTCGGCCCGGAGCTCGTCCAGATCGTGGCACTCGACAGCGCGAGCGCGCTCGAGACCGAGCACGTCTACGTGCTGGGGCTCCATGCCGGGCTGTCCGCTCCGGCGCCCGAGCCGATCGGGCCGGCGGGTTCGGAGACGGTCGACGGGGCGATGCCTGCGCCCGACGCCGAGCGGGGCGACGACGGCCGCGCGCCGGTGGTCCGGCAGGTGCTGTACCTGGCCGTGACCAGGACACGCCGGCGCGTGGTGCTCGCGTACCCGTGCGCGAACGACCGCAGCGCCGCGCTGACGCCGGCGGCGCTTGTCGAGACGATGCGCCGCGCGGTGGCGGGAGCCTGGGAGGACCGCGAGGAGGAGATGTTCGGTCCTGCCGAGACGCTCCACTCGACCTACCGCCTGCTCCGCGACGAGGTGCTCGAGGGGACGATGCGCGCCGGCGGGCGGCTCGGCGAGCTCCGGCTCGACACCGACCTCGACGTGTCCCACGCGGTCGTGCGGTACCTCGAGCTGCTCAAGCTGGCCGCTCTGATCGAACGGCCGGAAGGTCAATCGCTCGCCGAGGCGGTACGGGACGTCAACTCGCGGATTCTCCAGGCGGTGACCGCCGAGCAGCGCGAGATCTACACGTCCTCGGCGCTCGACGACTACCTGCTCGACGCCGAGCGCGACGCGAGGCGGCGGGCGCAGGCCGTAGTGGCGCGCGACGATCCGTCGGTCGAGTCGTTCCTGCCCACCCGCGGAGACGGGGTCGTGCTGTCGGCCTCCGACATCGACACGTACCGGACCTGCCCCTTGAAATACAAGTTCGCGAGGGTGTTCCGGATCCCGCAGGAGCCGACGATCCACCAGCGTTTCGGGATCGTCGTGCACCAGGTGCTCGAGCGGTTCCACGGGCGCGACGGCTCGACCGGGACGCTCCCCGAGCTGCTCGGTCTGCTCGACGCGAGCTGGCGCCGGGGCGGATTCGGCGAATCCGAGGAGGAGCGCCAGCTGCGCGGCAAGGCGGCCTCGGCGATGACCCGGTACCACAGCCGGTTCCAGTCCGAGGAGGCCGAGCCGATGTGGTTCGAACGCGCGTTCTCGTTCAAGCTGGGGCCGCACCTGCTGCGCGGACGGGTCGACCGGGTCGACCGCCTCCCGGACGGCGAATACGAGCTGATCGACTACAAGACCGGGCGCCCCAAGAGCCCGACGCAGCTGATCGACGACGTGCAGTTGTCGCTGTACGCGGTCGGCGCCCGCGAGGCGTGGAGCCTCGACGCCTCCCAGCAGGCCTACTACTACCTGCTCGACGACCAGAAGGTGACTGTGCCCGCCGACCGCGAGGACCGGTTCAAGTGGATCCAGGAGGTCGCGATGCAGGTCGCCGACGGGATCATGTCGCAGGGGTTCGAGCCGACGCCGTCGTTCGCGGCGTGCTCGGTGTGCGACTACCGCCTGGTGTGCCCCGCGGCCGAGGGCTGAGGGTCCGCGACGGAGGGCGCTCAGCCGTCGCGGCCGGGCGGGTCGTCGTCGTCGCGCTGGCGGAGGAACCGCTGGAGCTCGCGGGCGATCGTGTCGCCGGACGGGAGCGGACCGTGCTCTGAGTCCTCCGTGGCCGCCGCCTCGAGGCGCTCGACGAACGCCTGCACGTCGGGGTCGCTCTGCACGGCGAGGTTGACCTGGCGGTCATAGTCGGCGGTGGCTGATTCGAGGTCGCTTGCGTCCACGGCGACCTGGACCAGCCCCTCGAGCTTGCGGACGAGCGCGAGCGCGGCCTTGGGGTTGGGCGCGGCCGCGATGTAGTGCGGGACCGCGGCCCACAGGCTCGCGGAAGGCAAGCCGCTCTCCTGGCAGGCGGCGTGGAGGACGCCGACGATCCCCGTCGGCCCTTCGTACGAGGATCGGGTGAGGCCGAGGCGGGTGACCAGCTCGGTGTCGGTCGCCATCCCCGTGACCGAGATCGGTCGGGTGTGGGGGACGTCGGCGAGCAGCGCGCCGAGCGTGACTACGAGCTGGGTGCCGAGCGCCTCGGCGAGCTCGACGATCACGCGGCTGAACGTTCTCCACTTGAGCGACGGCTCGTGGCCGACCAGGAGCACGAGATCGCGGGTCGCGCGCGGGACGCGGGCCTCGTAGAGCTCGACCGCCGGCCACACGATCTGGCGCGCATGCCCGTCGGTCAGCTTGACCTGCGGCCGGGTGTTCTGGAAGTCGTAGAACTCCTCGGGATCGATCGTCGCGAACCGCCGCCCGCCGAGCGCGCCGGCGACGAACGTGATCGCGCTCGACGCCGCGTCGGCGGCGTCGTTCCAGCCCTTGAACGCGCAGATGAGCGCCGGCGCCCTCAGCCCGTCGGGGCGATATTCCCACTGCAGCGGCTGCATCCGCCTCACCGTACATCATGGGCCCATGGATCCTGGCGACTGGACCGCCGGCGCGATCAGCGCCTTGCGCCCCGGACAGGAGGTCAACGGGGTGTTCGCGTGCTCGCGCAAGGACCGCCTGTTCACGCGTACGGGCGCGCCGTACCTCGCCTTGGAGTTGCGGGATCGCAGTGGGACGATCCAGGCCCGGGCGTTTCGGGACGCGGATGCCCTGGCGGGCCGGTTCGAGCGCGGCGAGCTCGTCCGCGTGTCGGGGCGGGTGGAGCGGTTCCGCGACCAGCCGGTGGTGGAGGTCGTGGACATCGCGCGCGTGGAGCCTGGTGCCGGCGGTTCGGGGTCGGCCGAGGATCCGGCGCGGTTTCTGCCCACCGCGTACCGCGATCTCGACGAGCTCGACGGCTTCCTCGAGCACCTCGCCGGCGAGGTCCACGATCGGGGCTATCACGCGTTCCTGGACGGCCTGCTCGGGGATCGGGAGTTGCGCGCTGCGTGGCGCCGAGCGCCGTGCACGCGGGCCGGGCACCACGCCTACCTCGGCGGCCTGCTCGAGCACACGGTGGCGGTGGCGACCCTCGCCTACGAGGTCTGCCAGCTGCACGCTCGCCTGAACCAGGATCTCCTGCTGACCGCCGCGATCGCCCACGACCTCGGCCGGGCGCGCGAGTTCACGTACGGCGCCGAGATCGGTCTGACCGAGGAGGGGAGGCTGCTCGGGCACCTCGTGCTAGGCGAGCAGATCGTGTCGGCGCGCGCCGGCGGTCTCGACGATCGGCGCCGGCTCGAGTTGCTGCATTGCGTGGTGTGTCACCACGGCGCGGCCGCAGCCCCCGGTGGGCGGTTCGGCTCGGTCGAGGCCCTCACGCTGTACCGGCTGAACGCGCTCGACGCCGCCGTCAAGGGTGCGTTCGAGCACGGCCTCGGGCTCGGGCCCGCCCACCGGTCGGACACTGATTAGGATCGGCCGCGGCGCGGCACGGGCCTGGTGGCCCATCCAGTCTTCAAAACTGGCAGGGCCGGGCAGCCCCCGGCTTGGAAGGTTCGATTCCTTCGCCGCGTCGCTCACGGGGGCCACGTCGCTCACGGTTCGCCCGCTAGCATTGCATGCTAGCATTGATAGCGCAAGTGAAAGGAGACGGTCAGTGGCGGCTATCACGATTCGAAACCTCGACGACGACGTAAAGGAACGCCTGCGGATCAGAGCCGCCCAACATGGCCGATCAATGGAATCCGAGGTTCGCGCGATCCTCGCTCGGGTGGTCAGCGAGCCCGACCGTCCCGAGGGACTATTCGCAACGCTCGTTGACCGGTTCGCGGCCGTAGGCGGGATAGAGCTTGAGGCACCACGTCGCTCGACCCCAGCGCGAGGCGCCGATCTCAGCGGATGATCGTGCTGGACACCAACGTGGTCTCTGAGCTTATGCGTACCTCGCCGAATACAACTGTTCTAGTTTGGCTGCGCCAACAGGTCGACGCCGACCTGTACACGACGGCGATCACGCTGGCGGAGATCCGTTATGGGATCGAGCGTCTTCTCGATGGCCGGCGCAAGCAGTTGCTCAGCGCCACCGCGGACGAGGTCTTCGGCGACTTCGAGGAGCAGGTGCTCCCGTTCGACGCGAGAGCGGCTCTGAAGTACGCCGCGATCGTGTCCGCCCGCGACCGCGTCGGCCGCCCGATCGACGGCTTCGATGCGCAGATCGCCGCGATCTGCCGCGAGCACCAGGCAGCGTTGGCGACCCGTAATGGCGCGGACTTCGAGCACACAGGCATCGAGGTAATTGATCCTTGGCAGGAGCGGTCGTGACTCCGCGAGCACCGAGTGAACGCATCGGCTCCCGCGCGAAGCTCGCTACGGAGGGGTATGTGCTGCTTGACGGGTCGCGGCGCGCAGGCGGCCAGCGCCTGAGCCGTCATTCCCTTTTCCATTCCCCCGAAGCCGCGACCTCGGCATCCACGGGGCATTTCGCCATGTTCCTGCCGGTCTTCAAAACTGGCAGGGCCGGGCAGCCCCCGGCCTGGAAGGTTCGATTCCTTCGCCGCTCGGTGACGTCCGACGGCTGTCATCCCAGCGACGGTCTACAGCGAGACTCTGGGCGCTCGGACGGGTTAAGCCCACTGTCCAAGTACCAAGTACTCGACCGCTGCATATGGAGGTGGGAATGAGAAGAGCGACCTTGCTCGGGACCGTCTTGGCGCTAATCGCCGTTCCAGTCGTTTTCGTTTCACAGGCGGCGGCCGCCGGATCACCGTCGGTCACGACTGCCAGCGCGAGCTCGATCACGTCCAGCAGTGCGACCGTCAGCGGCACCGTCAACCCGAACGGCGATGCGACGATGTACGCCTTCCAGTACGGCACGACCAGCGGGTTCGGCCACGAGACCACGCTGACCTCGGCCGGGAGTGGCACCACCCCCTCGACCGTCTCGGCGTCGATCACGGGACTGACGTCGGGCACGACCTACCACTACCGGATCATCGCGCTCAACGGCTCCGGCACCGCGACCGGCGGCGATCTGACGTTCAAGACCACGGGCACGCCGCCGCCACCACCACCGACCAAGCCGATGTCGACGACCGGAACCGCCAGCGCGAGCGTCAATGGCGCCACGGTCAACGCCACCGTGAACCCCAACGGCTTGCTCACCCAGTACTACTTCGAGTTCGGCACGACCTCGGCCTACGGTCTGCAGACCCCGCCGACCAGCGCCGGATCCGGAACCGTGGCGGTCTTGGTGACCCGGTCGCTCGCGGGCCTGCAGTCCAATCAGACCTATCACTACCGGATCGTCGCTGTCAGCTCGGGCGGGACCACGCTCGGAGCCGACGCGACCTTCACGACCGGATCGCCGCCGCCCGGCACTTCAAAGCTAACGTTCTTCGGCCACACGGCGTTCGTCGCGGCCCAGGGGGTCGGCGGCATCTTCCTCGGCTGCATCGGTGGAACCAGCTGCACCGGCAAGATGACGATCTCCCACAACGGCGCGACGATCGCTCAGCGGCTGCACTTCACGATCGGGGCCAACAAGGGCGGCATCGTCCACTACACGCTCACCGGCCTGGGCCGCTCGCTGCAGCGGAGCACTCCCCGCCTGCGGATCACGGTCGTCGTGACGCCGTCAAGCGGCCCCGCCGTCACGGGCGTCATCACCCAGGTGCCGTTCCTGTAGTCGCTCTGCATTCGTTCGACGACGAGCGGTGGCGGCGAGTCGCCAGAGTCCGGGATCGCGCGGGAAGGAGTGAGGACACGGCCACGCACGGCGGTCTCGACGTCGCCGTAGGAGCTGAACGTGGTATCGCGGTCGCGCTGTCCACGGAGATCAGTGGTCGCGACGCGGTAGCCGGCGTCCCGCAGACGGTAAGTTGCACCGCGGTCAGCGGGGTCGTGCTCATTACATCCTTTCCGGCTCGAGTGCCGAGATCCGGGTGTCCCAGCGGTCGTAGTAGGGGCGCACGCCGAAGACGTTCGCCAGCGCCGCCAGGGGCGGGAGGATGAGGTTCTGTACCCAGGACGGGGGTGAGGTGACGCGGTTCTCGCGCCGGAAGTGCCAGAGCGTCGCGCCGAGCTGGAGCGGGTTCTTGGGCGCACCCCGGGAGGTCGTCTTGCCCTCGGACGCCAGACCACCGAAGGCTTCGTGCATCTCCTTGGAATGGAGTGCGGGGCGAAGTTCGACGACGCCCTCGATGGCCACCGATCCCGGGTTCGACTCGGAGTGACGGACGCCGATGGGGACAACGATCGTCTCGCCCGGCCCGATAACGCGCTCCTCGCCGTTGACGGTGAAGTGCGCTTCGCCTGAGGTGATGATGAAGCGTTCCTCCTGGTGAGGGTGCAGGTGCTCGGTGATCGAACCGCCGGGCCGGCTGCTCCAGTCGAAGCGGACGACATCCTCCTGACCGTCCTGACCGGTCGCCGTGAACGTGATCGACTCGCCGGTGGCCGGGTTGGAGAACCGTCGGAACCGGGCAGTCGCGGCATCTGTGCTGGTCATGGGCTCAGGTCTTTCGTTTGGCAGGAGTGGAGGAGCCGTTCTGCGTGCGATACCAATCGACCGTCGCGGCGATGGCAGTCGCGAGCGGCGTGCCCGTCTTCCCGAATGCGGACTCGTATTTCGTCGTGTCCAGCACGAACGGCTCGTCGAACTCATAGGACATCTCGACGAGCTCGCGCAACAGCGGGTTGAACACGCCGAGGACGCGCACCGCCAGCTTCGGCAGATTGCGCACACCGACCGGGTGTCCAACATCACCGGCAAGCAACTCGAAGAGCTGGCGGGTCGTGACCGTCTCAGGCCCCGGCAGGTGCCACACGCCCCCAACCGCGCGCTCTTCGGTGCCGAGCGTGGCCAGACCGACGGCGATGTCCGGAACGTAGCTGTAGGTGTGCGGGAGGTCGGGGTTGCCGATGAAGTCGGCGCGTTTGCCAGCAATCGCGTTGGCGAAGACCCGTTCGCCGAGTGTCGTGCCCGTGGTGATCCCGGCACCGAAGAAGTCAGAAGCGCGGCCGATCGCGATCCGGACCCGACCGGCAGCAGCCGCAGCCAGCAGCTCCTGAGTCATCGCCGCCCTGGTTCTGCCTTTGACCGTCGTCGCGGCGAGCGGAAGGTCCTCCGTCATCGCCTGACCTGCGGTCGGGCCGTAGCCGTACAGGTTCTCGAGGGTCACCAGCAGCGCGCCGTTGCGCTCGGCTGCGCTCAGCACCCCTCGCTGCAGCGGTGGGAAGCGTTCCGGCCAGTCGGTGTAGGGTGCGTTCAGGCACTGGTAGACAACCGACGCGCCCTCGGCCGCATCCGTGGCCGCGACCGGATCGGCCGCGTCAGCTGCCCGCCACTCGACACCCTCGCCCAAATCCGACGGCCGACTCCGCGACACCGCTCGGACCGCCAACCCCATGTCAGCCAAGCGGGCGCTCAGCGCACGCCCCACCTGCCCCGCCCCGAACACCACATGAAGCCGATCCTCGCTCATGCCCTAGCCCCCGCGCTCGCAGGGACGACAGCATCGCCAGCCTTCGTGTCTGCCGCCGCGCGGCGAACTCCGGCGAGGTCGTGGAACCCCGCCACGGCAGTCGCAAGGAGGAGGCCACCGGCGCCCAGGCCGGTCGTCGCCACGAGCGGCGTGCCTGACAACACAACCACCAAGATCACTGGCCCCACGGTCAACACCCATCCGACCGGCTGGTAGCGCGGGATGTGGACTCGATAGTCGAGCCACAGCAGCAGCGGTCCGATCGTGATCGCGATCGACGGCAGCACCCAGTCCGAATGACCAGCCCCACTGACGATCACCGGCAGGACAATCGCCGCGGCGAACTCGATCACTGTCGCGATCGTGACGGCCCGCTCGATTCGCTTCCCCTCCGGGCTTCGCGGCCGCGGGGCCGTGCCCGCCGCGGCCGTGATCGCGTACACGAATACGCCGATCACGATCACGCCGAACACCGCGATCAGTACAGCGGCCACGCCACCTCCGAGCACGACGCTCCCCCGCAGCAGCCAAAACGCGGCGAAGGCCGCCTGAATCAACCCGCCGACCCACCGAACGCGTCTGGACCATGCGGCGGTGGGCGTCAGATCAGCGCCGCTCGTCGTTAGGCTCAAACCGTCCCCGCTCCCATCCCCCGACGTGCTCGTCCCGGCGTGCTCCCCTCGCCGCTCGGTAGCTTGGGCGGTCCGTCGTACTCCCGTCATGTCGCTTCCCTCGCTTGCTGTTGACACACCTGCGGCCGGCTGTGCCTCAGCACGGCTCTAGGTTGTTGGACATCGGGTTCGCTCAGCACGAGCTTGGGGACGACTCGGGCGGGCGTGCGAAGCACATCGCGACGACCGTCAGCACAGCAAGCGCGGACTCGCATCGGCAACCACGCGGCGCCGAGGCCGACATATGACCGACTTTCGCGTTTCTCCAAGGTCGACTCCTGGTCGGTCGTCTAGCGCTGACCGCCTTGGTCAAACGCTCACGCCGGCCAATCGCTGGAGCCGGGACTACGCGCCCGCCGAGGGTTAGAGCGGGTCGATGCCGATCATACACCGGGGATCCGCCTGCGTCGGGTGGGGCTAGAAGCGCGCTCTATGTGTAGGGCGAGTGCGGGTTGCTCAAGCTGCGGAGTGTCACGCTGGGCGGCCACCTGGGCGCGCCTGGGTAGGTCCTTTCCAGGCAGCCAACGACGAGGTCGATCTCCTGCTGCGAGATCACGAACGAGAAGAAGTATGCGACGTTACTGATCGCTAGCCACTGGCCGGTGCGGCTTTGAAACGGTACGGCCGTGGTCGACGCCTCATGGAGCCTCGCCTGAGTCTCGGCTCGCGTGAACGTTCCCTCGTATGTGATTCCGGCCGAGAGCCGCCCGTCGCCATTGTAGATTCGGATGAGCTTTGGCTCGTTGGAGACCGTGCCGTGCTCGAGCGCCGACTGCGTGGAGTTGAGCATGCAGCTTTGCAACGCGGACCAGCGGACGTCGGATCGGGCGCGCGCGGCGTGGCTTGACTTCACCGAGGACCCGCACGACGCGAGCACTGCTGCGGCAACCAACCAAACGACTCCGGTGAACCACGGGCGCGCGCGTACGGCGGAGGTCAGCCCGCTCGCCGATGACACCTTACCAACCCCCGGATGATCCACCATCGTTTTCCCCAAGTCACGACGACCCCTGCCATAAGAGGAACGATCGCACCGACTCCGTCGGTAACGACCGCGAGCCGACTGCGGCGAAGCATTGACGGCCCCCGGACCGATCGCTGAGCTGCAACACGGAACACCCATACCGCTAGATTCACCTCCAAGAGTCGGACTCGCGCATCCGTACAAGTCCCGAACCTCCCGCGTTGGTAACTACTACTGTTCGGGCGGGGCTAGCGACGCTCGGCCGTGCGCGATAGGCCCGAAAGGGGGAAAGCCCTGTCGGCGCCACCCTTGCCCGCTTGACCAGAACGCGATTGCCAATTCCGACCACGGAGGTCGGATTGTGCTATCGTGGAGACGGCGCTCAGTGAGCCCTTGCTCTTCTCGCTTCCCGGGCGACATCTTCGGTCAGAAGGGCAGAGAGGCGGTTGGCGATGGCCACCGCAACCAAGAGGTCCCGCGCTACGGGACAGATCGCGCATTCTCCGGCTCAGGTGGGGGCGCCGATGGAGTTCCTCATCTTTGAGGACAACGGCGGTTGCTATCACTGGAGGATCCTGGCCGGCGACGGCACCGCCCTCGGGCGGTCGGGGGATTTCGGTTCCTACGATGACGCGGAACAAGCCGCCCAGGACATCGTTGACGGCGCCGCCTCGGCGCGTTTCGAGCGTCGCGGGAATGCGAACGGCCCAGTCGATCTCGCCGCGCGTCGCGCTGCTCCGGACGATGGTTCAGACGCCGAGCGTCGGTTGGATAAAGGCGGCAGCTTGAGCACCGAGGCGGTGGGCAAGTGGCCGGCACCGCGCTGATCGCGCCGGCAGAGCCGCTCGCGACCCCAACCAAATGTGCGACTCCGTTTAATCGCGGCTGCGCCAGTCGATGAGTAACCAAGCTGGAGGTGGAGAAGTGGCCACTCTCGAAACAACCATCCCGACCGAGAACGACGGGCTTGCCGGTATCAATGCCGATTACGAGCAGCGCTACGGGTTCCACGACGCCGAGCATTACCTCTACAAGGCGCCCAAGGGGCTGAGCCGGGAGATCGTCGAGAAGATCTCCGAGTTCAAGTCCGAGCCGCGGTGGATGCGCGACTTCCGACTGAAGGCGCTCGCCCACTTCCTCGTCCGCAAACAGCCCACGTGGGGCTCCCCGATGCTGGCCGAGCTCGACTACGACGACATTCGATACTTCGTGCGCGCCTCCGAGACGCCCAGCCGCTCTTGGGACGACGTGCCCGAGGACGTCAAGCGAACTTTTGACCGCTTGGGCATTCCCGAGGCGGAGCGCAAGTTCCTGTCCGGAGTCGGCGCGCAGTACGAGTCAGAGGTCGTCTACCACCAGATTCACGAGGACCTCGAAAAGCAGGGCGTGATCTTCACGGACATGGACACGGCACTGCGCGAGCACGAGGAGATCTTGCGTCGCTACTTCGCGACCGTCATCCCGCCCAACGACAACAAGCTCGCAGCGCTGAACTCCGCGGTGTGGTCGGGCGGATCGTTCGTATACGTGCCCGAAGGCGTCCACGTCGACCTGCCGTTGCAGGCGTACTTCCGCATCAACACCGAGAACATGGGCCAGTTCGAGCGGACGCTCATCATCGCCGAGCCGGGCTCGTACGTGCACTACGTCGAGGGTTGTACGGCTCCCACATATAGCTCTGACTCACTTCACTCGGCGGTGGTCGAGCTGATCGCCCTCCCAGGCGCACGCATCCGTTACACGACGGTTCAGAACTGGTCGACCAACGTCTACAACCTGGTCACCAAACGCGCGATCGCACATGCCGATGCGACGGTCGAGTGGGTCGATTGCAACCTCGGCTCCAAGCTCACGATGAAATACCCGAGCATCTACCTCCTCGGAGAGCGAGCCCATGGCGAGGTTCTCTCGATCGCCTTCGCAGGTGCCGGGCAGCACCAGGATGCGGGCGCCAAGATCATCCACGCCGCGCCGAACACGACCTCGAACATCTTTGCCAAGTCGATCTGCAAGGACGGCGGCCGCGGGTCCTACCGGGGCCTGCTCGAGATCGCGAAGGGCGCCCACGGCTCCAGGTCCAAGGTGGTGTGCGACGCATTGCTGCTCGATGAGCACTCGCGCTCAGACACCTACCCGACCATCCGGATCAGCGAGGAGGACGTCAACGTCGGCCATGAAGCGACGGTCTCAAAGGTCGGCGACGAGCAGCTGTTCTACTTGATGTCTCACGGAATCCGCGAGGACGAGGCCTCGAAGCTGATCGTCAATGGTTTCATCGAGCCGATCATCAAGCAGCTCCCGATGGAGTACGCGGTCGAGATGAACCGCCTGATAGAGCTGCAGATGGAGGGCTCGATTGGCTAACGGGCCGTCCTTGCGCTCATTGGCGATCAGCACCCGCAGATGGTCGGTCGCCCGGAGTACTATGAGTGACAGGTCCGCCCCAACCCTCGGCGGCCAGATTGTTCCGGCTCCAGCAATCGGCCGGCATCCGCGACATCTAACGGTCACGGCGATACCAAGACCGTAGGAGCCCGGCGCGCGACGCTCCGCCGAGACGCCACCTGGGGATTGCGGCGCCACAATCACCCCGCCCAGAAAGGCAAGACCATGATCGCTTTCTTCGTCATCAAACAGTACGAACGGGCGGTGGTGTTCAAGCTCGGGAAGATCACGGGCGAGGCGCGCGGACCCGGTCTGATCCTGATCATGCCGTTCGTGGAGCGCATTCATCGCGTGTCGTTGAGGATCGTCACGATGCCGATCCAGTCCCAGGGGATCATCACCAAGGACAACGTGAGTATTGACGTGTCCGCGGTGGCCTACTACCGGGTGGAGGATCCGATCCGGTCGGTGGTCGCGATCGAGAATGTCGGAGCGGCGATCAACCAGATCGCGCAGACCACGCTTCGCGCCGTCGTAGGACGTCACACGCTGGATCAGACGCTGTCCGAGACTGACGCGATCAATCAGAACATTCGCGAAATCCTCGATGTGCAGACCGAGGAGTGGGGGGTCAAGGTCACGGTCGTCGAGCTCAGGGACATCCAGCTGCCCGACAGCATGAAGCGCGCGATGGCCCGCGAGGCCGAGGCCGAGCGCGAGAAGCGCGCCAAGATCATCGCCGCCCAGGGCGAAGCGCTCGCAGCCGGAGAGCTGGCGAACGCTTCTGACGTGATGATGGCCCACCCGCTGGCGCTCCAGCTGCGCAACCTTCAGACCCTGGTCGAGGTCGCGGTCGACAAGAACTCGACCGTCGTCTTCCCCGCCCCTTTGATGAGCACGATCGGCGAGCTCGGCGCGTTCCTGGCCCGCGAAAGCAAAGCTGCCAGCGAGCTACCAGCCGGCCCAGGCTCGACGAAGGGTTCTACGAATGGAGAGCTGTCCCCTCATGACCCCCATCAGCTGGCGTGACCGATCGCCGGCGCCCCGGATCATGCCTGGCCCAGTTCACAGGGGCGACGGCGCAGCTCCCGACCGAACTGTGAGCCGCGGCGATCCTGCGGCGTCGGGCGACACCGGCTCGAGCGCACGGAGGCGCTGAGCGATGCGGCGCTCCCGCGTGCAGGCGGACTGATGTCCGGGGACGCACGATCAGGGCCCGACCCTCGAAAGCCGATGCCGCTTGATCAACGCGGCTGGCGGGTTGCCCCCAGCCCGGACGGGCGGGGGGCGCCCGATCCGCCGCAAACGCGGGCGCCACATCGTTCGCGCCGGTTTATGTGGTTCGCGGCCGGGCTGCTGGCCTTCAACCTGGCGTCGGTGTTCGTGCTCTCGCCCAGCGGCCAGCAACGGGTGAAGGTGCCGTTCAGCCCGTATTTCCTGTCCGCGGTGCAGTCCGGCCGGGTGGTCTCGATCGCTTCCAAGGGCGACACGATCCAGGGAACGTTCAAGTCGGCCGAACGCTATCCGGCCTCGGACACGAAGGCCACGCCGACGACTCTGTTCGCGACCCAGGTCCCGAGCTTCTGGAACGACGACCAGCTGACCGCCCTGCTCAGGTCCGAGGGAGTCGAGGTCAACGCGCAATCGACGACCCAGACCACGCCCCTGATTGAGTCCTTACTGCTCGGCTTCGGGCCGACGCTGCTGATCGTTGGGCTGTTCGTCGTGTTCGCCCGCCGTGCCGCCAAGGGCGGGGGCATGGGTGCACTGGGCAACTTCGGGCGCTCCAAGGCACGACGAATCGACCCGGCGACGATCAGGATCACGTTCGCTGACGTGGCTGGGATCGACGAGGCCAAGTCGGAGTTGACGGAGATCGTCGACTTCCTGCGCAACCCCGCCCGCTTCGGCCGGCTCGGGGGACGCATGCCGCACGGCGTGCTGCTGTCAGGCGCGCCGGGGACGGGCAAGACGCTGCTGGCACGCGCCGTCGCCGGAGAGGCACACGCGGCGTTCTTCTCGATCTCGGCCTCGGAGTTCATCGAGGCGATCGTCGGGGTCGGGGCTTCGCGGGTCCGGGATCTGTTTGCCAAGGCCAGGGAGGCCGCGCCGTCGATCATCTTTATCGACGAGCTCGATGCAATCGGACGCTCGCGTCAGGGGTCGGTGTCGATCGCGGGCTCAAACGACGAGCGCGAGCAGACCCTCAACCAGATCCTCACCGAGATGGATGGATTCGAGTCGGTCGAGGCGGTCGTTGTGCTCGCCGCGACCAACCGGGGCGAGATCCTGGATCCGGCGCTGCTCAGACCGGGACGCTTCGATCGCCGCGTCGCCGTTCAGCCACCGGACCGACTTGGGCGGCGGCAGATCCTCGAGGTCCACACTCGGTCCATCCCGCTGGCCGCCGGGGTCGATCTGGAAGCGCTCGCGGCCACGACTCCCGGCATGGTCGGCGCCGACCTGGCGAACCTCGCTAACGAAGCGGCATTGCTCGCCGCCCGCCGCAACCACCACACGGTCCATATGTCCGACTTCAACGACTCGTTGGAGAAGATCCTGCTCGGCGCTCCACGCAGAATCGTGCTATCAGCCGCGGACCGCGAGCGGACCGCTTATCACGAGGCCGGTCACGCATTGGTCGGAATGCTCACCCCCGGTGCAGATCCAGTGCGCAAGGTCTCGATCATCCCGCGCGGCTCCGCCCTCGGCGTCACTCTCTCCGCGCCCGATGACGACCAGGTCTCCTACACCCGCGAGGACCTGCTCGCCAAGATCAAGGTGGCACTCGGCGGCCGGGTGGCGGAGGAGGCCGTGTTCGGCACAATCAGCACCGGAGCCGAGTCCGACATCGATCAGGTCACGATGATCGCGCGCCAGATGGTTGGTCGCTGGGGGATGAGCGACGCGATCGGATTCGTCAGGGTGCTCCCCTCCGACGGACGCGGATCCTTGTTCGGCAGCTCCGGCGAAAGCTCCGAGGCCACCCAGCGCGTCCTCGACGAAGAGGTACGCCAGCTCGTCGACGCCGCCCATCTGGACGTGACGGCCGCGCTGGCCCAGCACCGGGAGCGACTCGAAACGCTGGCCCAGGCGCTTCTCAAGACTGAGACGCTCGACGAGCTCGACGCCTACGCGGCAGCGCAGATGCCGCCCCGGACGCCGACCGCAGCGGCGTCCGTGGCCGTTGATCACAAAGCCCTGCCTGGGCCCGGACCCGAGCACAGGTCCGACGCCGCGGTGCGAGAAGCAACCTGAGGCCGCGGCCGGCGACCAGAAAGGCGATCCCAGCCTCGGGTCGGTCATGATCGTGCCCACGACCGCAGCGGTCCCACGTTCGCCCGCCCGGTCGAGCGGAGCAGCGCGTTACAGCGTCTCGGCCGCGCCGACCCCGGGTTGACACCCGAAGCTCCTCCTTAGGCGAATACTGTTCCAAACAATATTCGTTCAACGAACCCGTCAGATGCTCCCGGACTTCCGCGCAGTCCTGATCTCCCACCGCGACGCGGCGCTCGCTGGTCTTGGGCGCATCCCGACGACCCCGAAGACGCTGGGCGCCGCCGAGACGCTCGTCGCGCGGGCCGGCGGGCTGTCCGACCGCGCGACCGCGCTCGGCCTCGATCGCAAACGAGATCACGGGTCCGGATGGCGAGGAGCGATTCGAGTTCGGTCCCGACGTGCTGATCGCCGGCCTTGAGGCTGTGAGCGCCGGTACGAGCTGATGCCTTCTGCACTGGGCGGACTAAAGGTCCTCGACTTCTCGCGCGTGCTGGCCGGGCCGCTCGCGACGATGGTCCTGGGGGATCTGGGCGCGGTCGTGACGAAGGTCGAGCCGCCCGCGGGGGATGACACCCGCCAGTGGGGGCCACCGTACGACGAGGCCGGCGACGCGACGTACTTTCAGGCGGTCAACCGCAACAAGGACACCCTCGTCCTCGACCTCACCGACGCGGCGGATCTGGCACGGGCGAAGCGCATGGCCAGCGAAGCTGACATCGTCGTCGAGAACTTCCGTCCCGGCGTGACCGAGCGGTTCGGCCTCGACTACGACTCGCTGCGGGAGACGAATCCCGGCCTGATCTACTGCTCGATCACCGGCTTCGGCGCCGGCAAGGGCGCGACGCTCCCGGGCTACGACCTCCTCGTGCAGGCTCTCGGTGGGCTGATGAGCATCACGGGCGCGCGCGACGGCGAGCCCCAGAAGGTCGGTGTCGCGCTGGTGGACGTGCTCGCGGGCCTGTTCTCGACGGTGGGGATCCTGGCCGCGCTCGAGTACCGCGGGCGCAGCGGCGAGGGGCAGCGAGTCGAAGTCGACCTGCTATCGGCGCTGCTCGCGGGGCTCGTCAACCAGGCGTCCGCCTACACCGTCGCCGGCGTCGTCCCCGAGCGGATGGGCAACCAGCATCCGAGCGTCGCGCCATACGAATCGCTGCACTGCGCCGATCACGAGCTCGTCGTCGCGGTGGGCAACGACCGACAGTTCGGCGCCCTGTGCGAGGTGCTCGGCGCCCCCGATCTGGCTCGGGATCCGCGATTTGCGACGAACACGGCGCGCGTCGCCAACCGCGCCGCGATGCGCGCCGCGCTCGAGGATCGGCTTGTCGCTCGTACCGCCGGCGACTGGGCCGAGCTGCTGACCGCCGCGCGCGTCCCGGCGGGCGTGGTGAACGACATCGGCGCCGCGTTCGAGCTCGCGGGCGCCCTCGGCCTCGAGCCCGTGGTCAGCATCGCGCGTGCGGACGGCACCACGCTCGAGCTGGCCCGCAACCCGATCAGGCTATCGGCGACGCCGCCGACTTACCGGTCGGCGCCGCCGCGGTTCCCGCCAGCCGGGTAGCCGCCTCGGGCCGGCACGGGCGCCGGCAAACGCCATCGGTGTGCTCGGGATCACCGTTGCTCGGGCGGGAACTCGCGCCTGGAAGGATCGCGCGCGACAATCGTCTGCAGGAGCGCAACTTAGTTCGTTACGGCTGGTTACGACCAAGACGGGCCAGGGTATTGAGGTCATCGCAAGGACATGCGCATAACAGGAGGAGTCACGTGCCACGTGCAGTTCGTCGTCTTTCGGTGCTTTCGGGGGTAGCACTCAGTGCGATTCTCGGTGGCCCACTCGCCGTCGCCCAAGCCAGCGACAACTCGCTGCGCACGACGCTGAACAGCTACGCCCCGAAGATCGTGAAAGACGAGAACGCGGTCAAGGCCGGCCTGAACGGCTACTCGCAGGGCAAGGTCAAGCCGCTCGTGCGCGCTCTGAACCACGAGGTATCCGACCTCCACAAGCTGAAGTCCAAGCTCGCCCACGAGTCCGCGTCGTCGGCCCGGGGGGGCAAGGGCAAGACCGACATCGTCAAGGGTCTGGGTCTGATCGCGAAGGCCTACGGCGCGCTCCGCAAGGACGTCCAGACCGCCCACGGCGGCCCGGTCCCGTCCGCGCAGGTGAACGCCGCGGTCAACACCGACAAGAAGGGCCGCTCGAAGCTGCTCGCCGGGCTGAAGCTCCTCAGCCCCTAGGCCGAGGAGCGCTGGTGGACGCGCGTTCGCGGAGCGCCCGGTGTCGCCGCCGAGCCGGTGAGTTCGACGCGCCCGCCGCCCGATGAGTCGGGTCTATATGTGGCCGCTACGGATGCAAGGCCGGTCCGCGAGGCCGCATTCGCACCAGAAACCCCGGCTCGCGCCGGCGTCGCTGCTCGGGCTGTCGATCCAACGCAGACCGCGGTCCTCGAGCAACACCAGGTCGCCATCGTTCACCTCCTCGGAGATCGCGATAATCCTCCCGTGGCGTACGACGAGGATCTCGCCGACCGCATCCGCGCGCTGCTCGCGACGGATCGTGACGTCGTCGAGAAGAAGATGTTCGTGCAGGACCCGCACGCTGCACCGCTCGCGCGTAGCCTCCCTCCGAAGCGCTAGCCGTTCGATGCTCGTTACCCGCCGGCACGGGAGCCTGTGGCTGATCACGCACCCCGAGCACGGACGGATCGCCGCCGAGCTCTGCCGGCGCTGGGGCAACGAGCGCTTCCAGCGGCCCGACCATGCCGACACGCTCGAGCTCGCCGCCGCCCATCACGACGACGGCTGGTATGAGCTCGACGGACGGCCGTCGTTCAACGCCGAGCAGGCGCGGCCAGCGCACTTCCTCGAGCTGCCGCTGGAGGTGACGGTCGGTCCGTACGGCCGCGGCGTCGACAGCGTCTACGCGCGCGACCGCCACGTCGGCGCGCTTGTGAGCATGCACTGGGCGGGCCTGTATCACACGCGCTTCGGCCTGCACGGCGGCGCGCCGGTCGCGCATCCGCTGGCGGTCGAGGTCGTGGCCGAGCAGGATCACCGGCGGGTGGCCGCGCTGCGCGAGGCCTGGGGCGGGCACGGGCTCCGCAGCGAGTTCGAGCGCCAGACCTGGTACGCGTACGAGCTGCTCCAAGCGCTCGACCTGATGTCGCTCGCACTGGGCCTGATCGACCTCGGACAGCGGTCCAATGGGGACCCAGTCCCGGTGCCGTCGACGCTCGCCCGCGTCGAGCAGCCGGAAGGGGCGCGGTCGATCCCGGCGGTGCCGATCGCGCCCGGCGGTCCGTACACGGAGCTGCGATTGGCGGTGACCGGGCGCGGCGCCGTCGTCGTCGACCCGTATCCGTTCTCGGAGCCGAGCTTCGAGCTCGAGCTCTCGGCCCGCCCGCTCGAAGACCGCCGCTACGAGTCAGCCGACGAGGCAGCGCGCGCCTACCACGACGCGCCCGTCGAGACGATCGAGGTCCGGGTCGGCGCGGCGTAGGCACGCTCGAGGTCAAGCCGTCGTGCGCTGGCAGGCATGTCGGGGCGACGCAGATCGGGGAATATCATCGCTGTCGATGATGGCCACCGGCTCGGCACCAAGGATGACCTTCGCCGGCGGTTCGGGGTCGCTGTCGGCGCGTCGGCCTCGATCTGCGGCGTGAGCGCGCTGACGGTCAACCTCGTGTTCGGGCCCGCGACCGGCGCCCCGGCGGTCGAGACCGCGTAGCGGTTATCCACCGAGTCCGCGGTCGCGGATCTCGCGCTGCGCCGCCGCGGTCTTTTGCAGCCCGCCGAGGTTCATCGCGCGCAGGACCTCGGGCGTCTTCGTGAACTGGATGTCGCGGTAGTCGACGACCTGCACGTGGTTGCCCCACGGGTCGTCGAAGTCGAGTGAGCCTGACGCCTGCACCGCGACGCCGGCATCGCGCAGCGCGGCCCGGACCGCCTCCTTCCCGTCGACGACCAGCCCGAAGTGCCGGTCGTCGTCGGATGGCTGCGAGCGCCCCGCGGCCACCGCGATGAACTGATCGCCCATGTCGATGAACGCCATCCTCGCGCCGGCGCGGCCGCGCAGCTCGAACTCGAAGAAGCGCCCGTACCAGGCGAGCGCGTCGTCGACGTCACCCACCTCGAGCGCGATGTGGTTGATGCCCACGAGGCGTGCCATCGACCCGAGTCGGTTCTAGGCGCCGGCCGTCATCTGCAGCCACTCCGCCTTGTGCGCTCGCTTGGCCGATTGGTAATCGAGCAGCGCCTGCGGCGAGTCGACGTCGCCGAGGGTGGGGTGCGGCGGCACGAGCTCTCGAGCCGCCTCGACGCCGAACCGATTGGCCAGCACGGCTCCGAGCGCCTTGATCTTCATCTCGCCGAATCCCGGCAGCGCCGAGAGGTTCGCGCGCAGCGCGACGGAGTCGGAGGCGTCGGTCCAGACGCGCCCGGCGTCGCCGTCGTATTCGTCGCGGATGTGGGCCGCTAGGTCGTGCACTCGGTTGGCCATCGAGCCGGGGAAGCGATGGATGGCGGGCCGCTCGCGGAAGATCGGGTCGAGATCGGCGGCGGCGAGGGCGGCCGCATCGAGCGTGCCGAGCCGTTCGCGAATCACCAGTGGTCCGGCGAACGCCTTCTGCACGGACACCTGCTGGTCGAGTGCGAAGCCGATCAGAAGCGCCATCGGGTCGGACGCGATCAGCGCGTTGGCTTCGTCGGAGTCTGTGAAGTAGAGGCGATCGGGCATGAGCCGATCATAAACGGCGGGGGTTCGTCGGCAGCTTCCAAACCTGGCACTAGACGTCCGAGCGGCTGTGCCTCGACATCCTGCCCGGCGCGGCGGCGGTGATCGGCGGGCTGATGCTGCTTCGAGGGTCGCGCCGGACCACGGGCCTGACCGGCGGCTGGCTGGCAGTGGTGCAGGGCATTTGGACAGCGCCGAGCGCGGATCCTTATCCCGATGGCCAATGCGGCCGGGCCCGCGCTCGCGCAGGATGCCGGTGCAGTGGCAACGAACCTGATCGTGTCCTACGACGGCACGCCCAACGACGACGACGCGCTGGCGCTCGGCAAGCTGCTGGCGCGGACCGGGGCGACGCTCGAGCTTGCGTACATCCGTCACTCGCGCGAGTTCGACCCGCGCCGTGAGCAGCTCGCTCAGCACGACGCCGAGCGGCGGCTCGAGCAGGGTGCCGCATGGCTCGGCGATCCGCAGATTCCTAAGCGCGTCGTGTTCAGCGGATCGACCGGAGAAGGGCTCGAGCAGCTGGCCGAGTCCGAGCAGGCGTCGGTGATCGTGTTCGGATCCGACTACCGCACGCCGCCCGGGCGGGCCGAGCCCGGCACCAGCGCGCAACGACTGCTCGAGGGCGGATCGGTTGCGATCGCGGTCGCGGCCGCCGGATTGCGGAGCGCGGGCGATGCGGCGATCGAGTCGATTGCGGTCTCCTCCGTCGACGGCGACACCGTCGCCCAGCAGACCGCGGATGCGCTCGCGGGGAAGCTCGGTGCGGAGGTCGTGGCGCTCGGGGCGTCCGCGATCGACCTGATCGTCGTCGGCTCGCAGCCGAATGCCTCATCGCGCCGGATCACGCTGAGCGGATCGACCCGCACAATGCTCAACGCGGCGCGCGGCTCGGTACTGGTGCTCCCCTCGGGCGTTCCAGTCGGGTTCTAGCGATCGGATAGCGCGCCACTTCAGGGTGGGCGTGGTCACGCTGTCGGCGTGGCCGCGGACGTCGACCACGCCGACGTGCTGAACCCGATCTTGCGCGAGAAGGATCGAGTCGGTGCTCGGAGTCCCGTTGATCGTCGGAGGCGAAGCGTGCTGCACGTCGGCTCACGCGCCCGCCGGCTCGAAGGCGATCTCCTCCCAGTCGGCCGACCGGACATACCCGACCTCGGCATAGATCTTGTTCGACGTCGGGTTGTCGAGGTCGGTGTAGAGCATGCACCGCCTCGCTCCATGCGCGAGCGCCCGCCGGCTGGCCGCGGCCACGGCGCTGCCAGCGTAGCCGCGCCGGCGCTGGGGCGGCGGGGTGTAGACCGGGCCGACGCGCACGACGCCCGCGACCTCGGGTGTGAGCCCGAGCATCGAGACCGGTTGCCCGTCATGCCACACGAACAGCCCTTGCCGACGTATGCGGGCATCGATCATCGCCTCGGCCTGCGCGGCCCCGGTGAGGCCGGCCTCGGCCACGAACTCCCGCATCCATCCGACGAGCAGCGACCGTTCGGCCGGATCGGCCAGGCGGAGCTCACCGTCGGCCGGACGCGGCGGGTCTCGCACCTCCTCGAGGATGTGCATGGCCTCGCGCAGCGTGCGGTGCGCGGTGCCTTCCGTGCGCCGCTCCCACGCCGCCGCGATCGCCCGCGCGGTCTCGGGCACGCTGGTCACGCCCCCGACCTCCGGGTCCTCCGTGAGCCACAGCTCGACCAGGTCGCCGGCGCCTTCTTCGAGCGGACTCGCGAGCAACGGCCAGGGCGGTGTGCGCAGTGCCGCGAACCGCACTTCGCCGCCCTCGGCCAGCCCGTAAGCGAATAACGCGGACGAGTCGGAGTGCGCTCCGTCGAGCACGTTCATCAGCACGGTTGCGATCACGTTGCATTCGATCCGCTCGGAGAACAGGCGCTCGGTGCGGGAGGCGAACTCGGGCGCGTCGCGGGTCAGGACGAAGCGCAAGCCGCCCGGACGATCACCCCGTCCCGGACGACGGTGCGGGCGCATCGGAACGCCCGAACATCTCGCCGCGGACCCGCTCGGTGAACGCGCTGTCGGGGCCGGGGGTCGTCTGCACCGGTGGCTTCGCAGGCGCATCCGGTGGCTTCGCAGGCGCATCCTGCGCGCCGGCACCCTCCCCGCCCCGTTTCGCCGCCCGTCGCGCCGCGCCGCGGATCAGCACGATCGCGATCCCTGCGCTCACGACCACGAGCGCGATCTGCCCGAGCGACGGCGAGCTTCGCCCGCGGCGCCGGCTCCGGCGCCGCCGCTCGAGGAACAACATGACCTTGATCGTCAGCCACCACCCAATTCGGCGCCGCAAGCGACGCCGCTTGACCGTCGTCGCCATCGCGGCGGATCCGACTCTCAGATTGGGCATCGCTGGTCCTCCTGTCCTGTTGCGTCGCTGGACGGACGAGCCTACACAGGGCGGCCCGAATGCTGCAGTCCAGACCCAGACGAAACTTAGGGCCCACGACGGACCCTTAGCCGGCGATCACGTTCGCCAGCTCGCCGGCGTGCTTGATGTGGAGCAGATGGCCGGCGTCTTCGAGCTCGACCAGGTCGGCTCCAGGAATCTGGGTCGCGAGCCGGCGGGCGGCGGCGATCGGCACGACGCGATCCGCCGTTCCCGCCACGATCGTGGTCGGTGCAGAGATGTGGGCAAGCCGGCGCTCGAGCACGGGCAGGTCCCGGACCAGGAATCGCTGCTCGCGCACGAACGCCCGCCAAGCCGACGGCGTGAGCAGCATGCGTCCGGCCGCTTGCAGGTAGCGGTCGTCGAGCGCGGTGGACTCCGCCACCCAGCGCCGTACCGGACCCGTTCCGAGCACGAGGCCGCTGCCCGCCATCGCACCCACGCTGGCGAGCCATCCCACGACGCGGGCGGCGAGCAGATAGTCGACGGCGCTCAGGCAATCCACGTTGGCCGCCGGCGCGATCAGGACCAACCGCGCCACGTGCTCGGGATGCGCCCACGCGAGCCACGCCGCCACCGCCGCGCCGAGGCTGTGCCCGACGACCGTCGCGCTTGACACCCCGGCGGCATCGAGGGCCGCCCGCGCTGCGCTCGCGTTGCCGGCCAGATCGCTCACGGGTGACCGCCCGCTCCAGCCAGGGCGGTTGATCGCGATCGTGCGCGCATCGTCTCCGATCGACGCTCTCACCCGCTCCCAGTCCATCGCAGCGCCCGGCTGGCCGTGGAGCAACAGAACGGGATCGGAGGGCGCGGCGAACACCTCGGAGAGGGCATACTAGAGCCGTGTGCTCAGCGCTCCTGTCTGACGCGCTCGGGCCGCTCCGTGCAGACCCGGCCCGCGCGGCGATCCTGTTCGACATCGACGGGACGCTCGCCCCGATCGTCGTGAACGCCGCCGATGCGCGCGTGCCCGAGAGCACGCGCGGGCTCCTGGCCCAGATCGCCCGCCGGTACGGCGTCGTCGCGTGCGTCAGCGGCCGCCGGGCATCGGAGGCGCGGGCGATGGTCGCGATCGGCGCGATCTCCTATCTGGGCTCGCACGGCGCCGAGGTACTGCGCGCGGGGTGGACGGAGTCGGTGGTCGATCAGGGCGTCCAGGACTGGACCGAGCGGATCCGCGAGTTCGCCCACGAGGCCGACACCGCGGACCTGCGCCGGCTTAGGGTGCGGATCGAGGACAAGGGCGCGATCGTCGCCTTCCACTGGCGGGGCGCGCCCGACGAGGAGGCGGCGCGGGCCGCGATCGACTCGATCGCGGCGAACGCGCAGGCCGCGGGGCTGCGCACCCACTGGGGGCGCAAGGTGCTCGAGGTTCGTCCGCCGGTGAGGATCGACAAGGGCGCCGGGATCGCGTCGTTCCTGGCCGATACCGATGTCGACGTCGCGATGTACGTCGGCGACGACGTCACCGATCTCGACGCCTTCCACGCGCTCGTCGCGCTCGCCGAGGAGGGGCGCATCTCGAGGGCGATCCGGGTGGGCGTCCGCTCGGAGGACGGGCCGGCCGAGATCACCGCCGAAGCCGACGTCGTCGTCGACGGGCCCGAAGGCGTCGCCAAGCTGCTCATCGCCCTGGCCGCGGACTAAGGGCTGACTGGGCGGCTGTCATGCGGTTCTCGGACTTCCTGCGGACCACGGTCTTGATCAGCGCCGCCGCCGCGACCGCGCTCGGCGCCGTGACGGTGGCGGCCGCCGCGGGCACGAGCGACGACCTGCTCGTGCCGTTCGCCGCGGGCTGGTGGGTGATCGCCGGTCTGATCGGGGTCTGGCTCGGGCGCCGTGCCGAGACGTCCTCGCCGATTGCGTCGCTGCTCGCGAGCGCGCGGACGCAGGCCTCGCTGCCCGAGGTCAACCCCACCCGGACCGTGCTCAACCGGCTGTGGCCACTGCTGTTCTCGACGATCGGGGCCGGCGCGCTCGCGTTTCTGGTCCCGCAGGTGCCGGCGGTCGCGACCGGGTTCGCGATCATCTGGTCGCTGGCGTGGCGCCGGCAGGCATCGGCGGTGACCGCGATCGAGGAACGGGACGGCGCGCGCTTCTACCTCGAGAAGACATCGCCGCTGAAGCCGATCCGTCTGATCCGCACGCCCGGCTTCCGCTCTAACCTGTTCGAGTTGAACGGGGCGTCGGGCCACAACCGGCGCGCCCGGCCACGCGCGTGATCGCCCCGTCCTTCATTCCAAGCCCTGCGCAGAACGGCTTCTACCTCGGGCCGCTGTTCGTCCACGCCTACGGGCTCGCGTACGTGTTCGCGGTCGCGGGCGCGATCTTCGTCTCGCGGTGGCGCTGGCGCAAGCTCGGCGGCGACCCCGACCTGGTCTACGAGGTGGCGGCGTGGGGGTTCCCGGCCGGGCTGATCGGCGGGCGGCTGTACTTCGTGATCACCACTCCCAGCCAGATCGAGCCGCACAACTTCTGGGGGATCTTCGCGATCTGGAAGGGCGGTCTGGGCATCTGGGGCGGGATCGCCTGCGGCGTGCTCGCCGGCCTGTGGGTGCTCCGCCGGCGCCTGAGAACCCCCGACGTCCTGCGATTCATGGACGCGGCCGCGCCGGGGCTGCTGGTGGCACAGGCGATCGGGCGGATCGGAAACTACTTCAACCAGGAGCTGTTCGGCAAGCCCTCGACCCTTCCCTGGGCGCTGAAGATCTCGCCAGCCCACCGCCCGTCCGCCTACGCGAATTTCGCCACGTTCCAGCCCTCGTTTCTATACGAGATGATCTGGAACCTGTTGCTGGCCGGAGGCCTGATCTGGCTCGGCAACCACCGGCGGATAAAGCCACCGGGGTTGTTCGCGCTGTACGTTGCGGGCTACTCGGGCTATCGGATCTTCGAGGAGACCATCCGGATCGACTACTCGAACCACATCCTGGGGATGCGGCTGAACTTCTGGATCGCGTCGCTGCTGTGCCTGGCGGGCCTGGTGTGGTTCGTGCTCATCCAGCGGCGCGGGACCACAGAACCGGGGCACGTGGACGAGCCGCCGCGCGCCGGCTCGCGCCCGGTCCGCCCCAAGCGGAGCACGGGCTACCGCAAGCCGCCCGCGACGACGTACGGCAAGAAGTAGCCGCTCAGCGGCGCGCGCCGGCCCGGTTGCGCGGGCGGATCGCCTCGATCTCCTCCCACGGGCCGGTGTTGACCACCTGCGCCGCGGTCAGCCATGCGCGCCGGGCCGTCGCGATCCCGTAGCGCGCGACCTCGAACCCGGCCACGCGATGGGAGTCGGAGTTGATCACGATCGGTACGCCGGCGGCCGCCGCCGCGCGGGCGCTCGTCTCGTTGAGGTCGCGCCGATCCGGGTTCGAGTTGATCTCGAGCACCGTGCCGGTGCGGGCGGCCGCGTGGATCACGCGCTCGAGGTCGAAGCGGTACGGGGCGCGGCGCTCGAGCTTCCGGCCCGAGAGATGGCCGATCGCGTCGACGAGCGGGTGCTCGATCGCGCGCACGATCCGGTCGGTCATAGCCTCGGCCGACATCCGGAACGAGGAGTGGACCGAGGCGATCACCCAGTCGAGCTCGGCCAGCACCTCGTCGGAGTAGTCGAGTGAGCCGTCAGGGAGGATGTTGACCTCCGAGCCGGCCAGCAGCTCGATCCCGTCGACCTCGGTGGCGCGGATGCGGGCGATCTGCTCGCGGAGCGGCTCGGGCGTGACCTCGTCGCCGAACCCGAAGCTCGCCGAGTGGTCGGTGATCGCCAGGTACTCGTAGCCGAAGTCGCGCGCGGCCAGCGCCATCTCCTCGATCGACGCGGTGCCGTCCGACGCGGTCGTGTGGGAGTGCAGGTCGCCGCGGAGATCGCCGCGCTCGATCAGCTTGGGGAGCGTGCCGGCGGCAGCGGCCTCGAGCTCGCCCCGGTTCTCGCGGAGCTCGGGCTCGATGTACTCGAGGCCGAGCAGCGCGTACACCTCGTGCTCGGTGGCGCAGCGGTGGGTCTCGCCGATGGCGTCGTCGAGCACGCCGTACTCGGATACGTGCAGGCCCTTGCGGACCGCCGCGTCGCGAAGGGCCATGTTGTGCTGCTTGGAGCCGGTCAGGTGCTGGAGCAGATTCCCGAACTGGTCGGGCTCGACGATCCTCAGGTCGACGCGGATCCCCGTGTGGGTGCGGAGTTGGACGCCGGCCGCCGACGCGGTGCCCGCCTCCTCGACGAGGTCGAGCTCGGTGGCGGCGAGGGAGAGCGCGAGCGGGTCGGTGGCGGTGGCGATCACGTCGAGGTCCTTGACCGTGTCGGTCATCCGGCGCGCCGACCCCGCGAGCTCGACGTGCTCGGAGGACGGGTGCGCGCGCAGAGCCGCGACCAGCGGCTCGCCGACCGCCAGCGCCCGGCTCAGCACGATCCGGGCCGGTCGCTCGCCGGCGCCGTCTAATCGCAGGCTGGCGAGGATCGCCTCCTCGGCCTTGGGGCCGAACCCTTTCAGCTCGCGGATCTTGTGGCCCTCGGCGGCGGTCCGGAGCGACTCGAGCGAGTCGATCCCGAGCTCGTCATACAGCCGTCGTGCGCGCTTGGGCCCGAGTCCGGGGACGCGTGTGATCGCGATCAGACCCGGCGGGAACTTCGCGCGCATCTTGACCAGCGTGGGGATCTCGCCCTCGTCGGCGAGCGCCATGATCTTCTCCTGGATGATCTGGCCGACCCCGGCGAGCTCGGTTGCGCGGCCCTCGCGGGCGAGTGCGGTCACCGACATCGGCGCGTCCCTGATCGCCTTGGCCGCGTTCCGGTAGGCGACGATCCGGTAGATGGCCGCGCCGTCGAGCTCGTACAGGTCGCCGAGCTCGTCGAGAGCGTCGGCGATCTCGGTGTTGGTCGGATCTGACATCTTCAGTGCGTAACGTACCGGGCGGCCGCGTCGCGCGATCGCTGAAGCGGAGACTGCGGCGCCCGTCTGGCGGCACTCGCGCCCGATCCGAATCGGACCCTGTCAGAGGCTGGAGGCGCGCGGGGCCGCCGGAGGGGCGAGCAGTCGAAGCTGTTCGCTATACTTTTTGAAGTAACCCCGCACAGACACCCCAAGGAGCGGTCATGGCAGGCAGCGTCTCAGAAGTCACAGACAACAACTTCCAGGCAGAGGTGATCGAGTCCGAGGTCCCGGTGCTCGTCGACTTCTGGGCGCCGTGGTGCGGGCCGTGCCGGATGGTCGCGCCGGTGGTCGAGGAGATCGCGCAGGAGCGCGCCGATGAGCTCAAGGTCGTCAAGCTGAACATCGACGAGAACCAGAACACCGCGATCCAGTTCAACGTGATGTCGATCCCGACGCTGATCCTGTTCCGCAACGGGCAGCCGGCGAAGACCGTGATCGGGGCCTATCCGAAGCGCAAGCTCGTAGCCGAGCTCGAGCCGGCGCTGGCTGGCTGATCGGCTGGCGCCGATCAGCTTGCGAGTTCGTGGCTGATCGGCTGGCGCCGATCAGCTTGCGAGTTCGTGGCTGATCGGCTGGCGCCGATCAGCTTGCGAGTTCGTGGCTGATCGGCTGGCGCCGATCAGCTTGCGAGTTCGCCCTGGGGGCGAACTCGGGGGCTTAGGCTAGAGCCACCGCCACGCGCAGCTCGCGCCCGTCGATGCTGACGGGCGCCGGGGACCCGTCCAGCGACTCGTAGCTCACCTGCACCGCGAGCGTCTCGCCGGCGATGTAGGGCTCGTGCGTGCGAGCGGCCGCGACGAGTGAGTCGTCGCCGTCGAGCGTGAGGTGGATCCGGTCGGTGACCTCGAGCCCCGCGTTCTGGCGCGCGCGCTGGATCGCCCGGACGATCTCGCGCGCCCAGCCCTCGACCTGCAGCTCCTCGTCGATCTCGAGCTCGAGCGCGACCGCGTGCGAGCCCTCGCGCTCCACCTGGTAGCCGGCGAGCGGCTTCATCGAGACGTGCAAGTCCTCGCTCGTGAGGCTGTGGTCCTGGCCGTTGACCGAGATCGCGACCTGACCGCCGTCGCGCAGCCTCGTGGCGGTGTGCCCCGCGTCGAGGCCGGCGACCGCGGCCGCCACGAGCGGCATGCGCTTGCCGAACCGCGGACCGAGCGTGCGGTAGTTCGGCTTCAGCTCGACCTCGCCGAGCTCGTCGGCTTCGGAGACGAACCGGAGCTCGCGGACGTTGAGCTCCTCCCGGACGACGTCGGACATGCGCTCGATCGCCTCCCGCTCGGACCCGGTCGCGACGACGACCGCCGCGCGCAGCGGCCGCCGCACCGCGAGCTTCGCCTGGCCGCGGGCCGCGAGCCCGAGCCGGACCGTCTCGCGCGCTACCGCCATCGCCCCCTCGAGCTCGAGGTCGCGGGCGGCGGCGGTCGGGAAATCGCACAGATGGACGCTCGGCTCGGCGCCGTCGAGGTTGTCGTAGATCTCGTCGGCGACGAACGGGCAGAACGGCGCGAGCAGCTTGGCGGTGGCGAGCAGGCACGTGCGGAGCGTCTCGAACGCGGCCGGATCGCCGTCCCAGAAGCGCGGGCGCGAGCGCCGCACGTACCAGTTGGAGATCTCGTCGACGAACGATTGGATCGCGCGGCCCGCGACGGTCGCGTCGAAGTTCTCCATCCGCTCGCGGACGATCTCGATCGTGGCCTGGAGGCGCGAGCGGGCCCAGCGGTCGAGCTCGGTGGTGGCGGCGTCGTCGGCGGGGCCGGGGTCGCGGTCGATCCCGTTCGCGTTCGCGTACAGCACGTAGAAGCTGTACGTGTTCCACAGCTGAAGCAGGAACTGCCGGACGGCTTCGCCGATCGTGTCGAGCGAGAACCGGTAGCCGTCCCACGGCTGCTTGGCGGTGAACAGGTACCAGCGCAGCGCGTCCGCCCCGAACCGGTCGATCACCGCTTGAGGGGCGACCGTGTTCCCGAGCGACTTGGACATCTTGCGGCCCTGCTCGTCGAGGATCAAGCCGAGGCAGACGACGTTCCGGTACGGAGAGCGGTCGAACAGGAGCGTCGAGACCGCGATCAGCGAGTAGAACCAGCCGCGCGTCTGGTCGAGCGCCTCGCAGATGAAGTCGGCCGGGAAGTGCTCCTCGAACAGCACTGTCCCCTCGTGCGGGGAGTGGTACTGGGCGAACGGCATCGAGCCCGAGTCGAACCAAACGTCGATCACCTCGGGGACGCGATGCATCGGCTGCTCGCAGTCCGGGCACGGAAACGTCGCGTCGTCGACGAACGGGCGGTGCGGATCGGCGAGCTCGGTACCGGCGAGCTCGTTGAGCTCGGCGAGCGAGCCGATCGCGCGGGCGTGGCCGTCGTTGCAGCGCCACACCGGCAGCGGCGTGCCCCAGTAGCGCTCGCGCGAGAGCGCCCAGTCGACGTTGTGCTCGAGCCAGTTGCCGAAGCGCCCGTGCTTGACGTGCTCGGGGGCCCAGTTGACGGTCTCGTTCGCGGCGAGCAGCCGATCCTTGACCTGACTGGTGGCGATGTACCAGGAGGGCTTGGCGTAGTAGAGCAGCGGCGTGTTGCAGCGCCAGCAGTGCGGATAGGAGTGCTCGAAGGACTCGGCTCTCAGGATGCGTCCGCGCGCGCGGAGGTCCTCGATCAGGTCCGGGTCGGCGTCCTTGACCCTGCGGCCGGCGTACAGGCCGATGCGCTCGTCGTAGGTGCCGTCGAGCCTGACCGGGTTGATCACCTCGAGGCCGTACTGCTCGCCGAGGCGGAAGTCGTCCTCGCCGAACGCAATCGCCGTGTGCACGAGGCCCGTGCCGTCGTTGGCGGTGACGAAGTCGGCGGTGAGGACCTGGTGCCCCCTGGGTCCGTATTCGTAGCCGGGGATGAAGTCGAACGGCGGCCTGTATGCGGCGCCCTCGATCTGCCTGCCGGCGAACCGGTCGAGGATGCTCGCGCCCTCACCGAGGACCTCCTGCACGCGGGCTCCTGCCAGCACGTAGATCTGGTCGTCGTCGGGACGCTTGGCCCTGACGTACGTGATCTCGGGATCGACGGCAACCGCGGCGTTGGACACCAAAGTCCAGGGTGTGGTGGTCCAGATCAGCAGCTCGTCGCCGGCGTGCAGGGGGTCCGGCGCGTCCGTGACCGGGAAGCGGACGTACACCGAGGGGTCGAGGACATCCTGGTAGACGCCAGGCTGCCCAAGCTCGTGGCTGGAGAGCGTGACCTGGTCGCGGGGGCAGTACGGGACCACCTTGAGCCTCTCGTACAGCAGCCCCCTGTCGTGGATCGTCTTGAGCGCCCACCACACCGACTCGACGTACTTGGGGTCGAGCGTGCGGTAGGCGTCGTCGAGGTCGATCCAGAACCCGATCCGCTCGGTCATCGCGTTCCAGTCCTCGACGTGGCTGAGGACCTTTTCCCGGCAGCGGGCGTTGAACTCGGCGATCCCGAAGCGCTCGATGTCGTCCTTGGAGGTAAAGCCGAGCTCGGCCTCGAGCGCCAGCTCCACCGGCAGACCGTGGCAGTCCCAGCCGCCCTTGCGCTCGACGAAGTACCCGCACATCGTTCGGAAGCGGGGGAAGATGTCCTTGAACACGCGCGAGAGCACGTGGTGGATGCCCGGGGGTCCGTTGGCCGTCGGCGGGCCCTCGTAGAACCCCCACCGGGGAGCGTCCCGCCGGCGCCGGATCGATTCGGCGAACACGTTCCGCTCGCGCCAGCGCTCGAGCACGGCGAGCTCGAGCTCGGGGAACGAGACGCGAGGGTCGACCGGGCGGTGCGCGGTAGCGGGCATGGGCGCCCGATTCTAGGAAGCTGCCGGGTTAGTGGCGGGCGGTGATCGCCGGGGGGATGCCGGCGGACGTCGAGGAGCGGCTCGGTCCGGCCCCCTCGGGGGCGGATTATTCGAGGACGAGCAGCGCCGCTCGCGGTGGCCCGCACCCGCCGATGCGGGCGCTCAGGCGGATGCCGAACGTGTTGGCCGGCCGCACGATCGTGCTCCGAATCGGGCCATCGCCGCGCGCGGCCCACGTGACCGCGACGGCCAAGCTCTCGCCGCCGGCCTCCTCGGCGTCCGCCGGCGTCAGCAGGTCGCTGATGTGCCGGTTCACGGCGTCGGGCTCGCTCGTGGCGAGCAGTCGCTCGGCGCCGCGAGAGACGGCGCACACCGAGAGCGCGCGGTCGAGGACGAGGAAGGCATCACCCGCGCTGGGCGCGATCGTCTCGGCCGCCTCGAGAATCAAGCCGAGGCCGCACGACCCACACACGCGCGAGGCCGGTGTGTTCGGGGGGGCGGTGGGGCGGTCGCCGCAGTGGCTGCAGAAAGGGACGCTCGGTGCGGCGGGCTCCGCCTGGGGTGTGACGAGCCGCAGAGCGGGCCGGTCGCTCCTGGCAGTCCGCTCGACCATCGCCTACTCGCCGCCTCGGGCCGTCCGGAGCTGAGCGCGCGCCGCGGCGGCCGCGACGGAAGCCGAGGGGGTCGCCGCGAGCTGATCGGACTCGAGCAGGTCGAGCAGCAGCCGCTGGGCGTCGCCCGCGCCCGACGGGAGGACGGTTGTGCCGGTGCCCCGGGTCCGGGGGCGCTCGGCGCCGCGACGGTAGATCGCGAGCGGCATCGCGCCGACCGCGAGCCTGATCGCGTACGCCCATCTCGCGACCGTGTCGTCGTCGAGGTGGCCGCCGGCGACGACCACGAGGTTCGGCCGGTGGACGTTGGCGGCGTCCCCGATCCCGGCCACGCCGCGAGCGGACAGGCTGAGAACCTTGATCCCGGCGCGCACGCAGAAAAGCTCGAGCGCCCGGATGTAAGGCGCGTCGCGGTCGAGCTCGTCACGCGAGGCGTCGCCGACGACGATCGAGACGTTCCGGACTGGCGGCGGGGTCAGCCGGATCGCGCGTCGGAGCCAGTCGGTGGCCCAATGCGAGGCGAACGCCCAGGCGGCCGACTCGACCGAGTAGCGCCTGGCGATCTCGTCGAGCGTCGGCAGCAGCACCTCCTCGACGGAGCGCTCGACCGAGCGCAGCGCGAGCGCCGCCTCGATCGCGCAGTCCGCCCGCTCGCTGTCGTAGGAGGAGAGAGCTCCGACGAGCGAGTTCGCATCGGCGGCGAGGCCCTCGCGGGCGCGGGAGATCGCCGAGGAGATTGACAGGCCCTCCTGGAGGGCGTCCTTGAGGGCAGCTACCTCTCCGTGGGTAAATAGGCGATGCTTACCCGGCGACCTTTGGGGTTTGGGGAACCCGAAACGTCGCTCCCAGGCCCGCAACGTGTTCGGGCTGACATTCAGGAGCGACGCAGCTTCGCTTGTCTTGAGATAGCGCATGCGCAGTTAACGGAACGTAGACGTTGCTATTTCGCCCGAGCCATTGCTCTCCTGAATGCCCCAGCATAGAATTGCACAAGTTTTCGCCGAAAGTAACATTTAAACCTCCAGTTTTCGGGGTAGAGATGTGAACGGACCGGCGAGTTCCGGCATGCGGAGTCTGGGGGGAACATGTCTTACCGCGGTTCGTGACCCAAGCTTCGCTGATCCCTGCGGCCGGGAATCCGCCGCAAACCTGGCGCTCCGGGGCCTAACGCGCTACTTTGCGTGTGTGGGCGATGACCGTCGCACGCGGTCGCTTGCGCTTCGCCGGGTATTGGCGCTGGGCATCGCGTGGGCATGTTTGGCCGGATGCGTCGTTTGGGCGGTGCTGGTTGCACCCGACGACCACGTCAACGGGTTGTCGGCTGTGCTCGCTGTCGCTGCTGTCGCAGCCGGACTCGGTGTCGCGCCGGTCCGCCAGCGCGTCGAGGTGTCGGCCTCCTTCGTCGTCTACATCCTCGCCGGGGCCTTCCTGGGCCCCGCGTCTGCATTCGTCGCCGCGGTGATCTCCGAGCTCGCCGCGACGCGCGTCATCCGCACCCGGCGTGCCGCGTTCCTCTTCAACCTGGTCGCGGCCGGGTTTGCGGCGCTGCTCGCCGGCACGCTGATCCGCGACCTGGCGCCGCATGATCAGACCGCGGACTTCTACTTGGTGCTGGCGGCGCTCGCGCTGGCGATGCTCGAGCTGACGTGGCTGATCATCGCCCCGTTCTACATCGCGTATGACGGCTACAGCGCCGTATGGAATCCGCGGACGCTGATCGAGCACCTGCCCAGCGCGCTGATCACGGTGGCGCTGACCGTCGCCGGCGCAGCGATCTACGTCGAGGTCGGCCTCGGCGGGATCGCGTTCGCGCTCGCCGCGGTGATCGCGTTCTCGTACATGGCCCATCTGCTTCACAACTCGCGCCAGCGGGCGGAGCAGTACGTGTCGCTTTCCTGGGGCGTGCTCGCGGGCCTGTTGCGCGCGCTCGACACGCGCGATCAGCGGGCGGCGCGGCATGCCGCCGCCGTTGCTCGGTTTTCCAGCGACATGGCCGAGGCGCTCGGGATGAGCGAGAACGACCAGGAGCTCGCGCACACCGCGGGGCTGCTGCACGACATCGGCCACTTCGCGCTGTCGGATCGCGTCGCGGAGCGGGGCCGCTCGCTCACCGACGAGGACTGGGTCGCGATCCAGCAGCATCCGGAGCTGGGCGCGGACATGCTGCGCGACCTCGGGATGTACGGGCCGATCGCCGAGATCGTGCTCGCGCACCACGAGCGTATCGACGGGCGCGGCTATCCGTACGGGCTCCCGGGCGACGAGATCCCCGTGATCGCGAAGATCATCGCGGTGGCCGAGGTCTACGACACGCTCACCGCCGCCGACACCTACCGGACTCGGATGAGCTCGTTCGAGGCGCTGCGGGAGCTGCGGCGCGTCGCCGGCAGCCAGCTCGACTCGGGATGCGTGGAGGTGCTCGCCGGGCTACTGAGCGGCGAGGGCATGGAATACCGGCATGCCGACGAGGCGAACTTCGACTCCGAGCTCGACATGGAGCGCCGGATCAAGCAGGCCGGGGCCGGCTGAAATCGACCACGGAGAGTCCGCCATCGCCACGCCGGTGCAGACCGGCCGGCGCGCGACGCGGCGCCCGTCAAAGAACTAGCTGACGAGGCGTTCCTGCGGCTGGTTTTGACCAGCACGGCGCTGCTGCAGCGTCTTCAGGAACTGCTCGATCTGCTCAAGGCTGAAGCGCCGCTGTCCTCCCGGTGTCCTGTACGACTCGAGGTAGCCCATGTCGGCCCAGCGGCGAATCGTGCCAAGGGAAACCCCGAGCGCGTTTGCCGCCTGCGACGTGGACAAACCCAGCGGACTGTTCCTTATCTTGTCCATATCTACATTTCAGAGACATTTACGAGGGATGCCGCGGGTTGTGCAGCATTTGCACAACCTTGGCTCTGAAGCGCGAGATAAGCCGCCTCACACGCCGGGAAACTTGCGGCTGCGACCATGTGACCCTGCCAGGCCGATGAGACTAAGGCTCTATCACCATCACGACGGCGCACGGGTAGCGTACCGCGAAACCGGCACGGGTCCGGCACTCGCCCTCCTGCATTCGCTGGGACTCTCCCATCGGGAATGGGAGCCGGTGGTGGATGAGCTTGCGGCCCGCTTCCGCGTCGTGCTGCCCGATCTCCCGTTGCACGGAGATTCAGAGGACCGGCCGCGCCACCCGTACACGCCCGACTGGATGGCGGATGTGATCGCAGGGTTCTGCCGCGAGGTCGGGGGTCCGCGGCCGCTGCTCGCGGGGCACGACATCGGGGCGGAGCTTGCGCTTCGAGCGGTGATTTCGGGGCGGCTGCATCCGGCGCGGATGGTGCTGATGCCCAATCGCCTGCACCGGCGAGACGAGTTCGCCGGCAAGCGCGCCGCGTGGCGCGTCGCGTGCCGGGCGGCGGCACTGCCGGGATTCGACCGCACGCTGGCGCGGGGCGCGACGCTGGTGTTCCGGCCTTCGATCGGCGAGCGCCTGTCCGCGCAGCACAATCCTCTGGCTCCCGACCTCGTCCGGCACGCGTTCGCGGACGTGGCGGGCAACGGCAACCGCGCCCGGTCGTGGGCGAAGTTCGCGCGGCGCTGGCCGGCGGAGCCGCAGCGCCAGCTGCTCGACGCGTATCCGGGGATCGACATGCCGGTGTTGTTGCTGTGGGCGGACGAGGATCCGGCGCATCCGCTGATCGGCGCCTACCAGGCGCTCGACCTGTTGCCGAACTGCCAGCTGCGCACGCTGGCGGGGACGGGTTTCCTGATGGCCTACGACGACCCGGTCGGGGTGGCGCGGGAGCTCATCTCGTTCTTCGGGTGAGCGGTGGCGGTTTGCGGTTCGAGCGAGCGCGCTTAGACGCGTTTTACAGGGTCGGGTCGGGGTCGGGGTCGGGTCGGGTCGGGGTCGGGGTGGGGTGGGTCGGGGTCGGGTCGGGTCGGGGTCGGGGTGGGGGGTGGGCGCCGTCACCGCGGGCGCGCCGTCGAGGCCCGCTCACGCAGTTCGGGCTCGATGACCACGCGCCGGCGCCGGCGCGGGTGACCGTCGATCGCCGCCAGCACCATCCCGACGGCGACCTCGACGAGCCGCTCGGAGTCCCACGAGAAGCTGGTGAGCGGTGGCGCGAGGAGGATCGACACGGGGTGGTCGTCGTAGCCGATCACCGACAGGTCGTTCGGGATCCCGAGCCCCAGCTCGCGCGCGGCCGCGTACACGCCGTAGGCGATCGAGTCCGAGAAGCAGAACGCCGCGGTCGGGGGCCGGGTTGCGCTCAGCACCGAGCGTGCGACCTCGGTCGCCTCCTGGAGCTCGTACGGCGCGCTGACGACGTTGACGTCGAGGCCGAGGCGGTCGGCCTCGGAGCCGACGTACACCTCGGCCGGGCGGTCGTTGGTCGGCGAGCCGGGCGGGCGCACGACAGCGATGCGGCGGTGGCCGAGCGCGTGCAGGTGCTCGAGCGCGCACCGCACGCCGGAGCGGTTATCGAACAGTACCTCGCCGGCGGCGCCGCGGCCGGGGAGCGCGTCGCCGATCGACACGACCGCGAGCGAATCCGCCAGCTCTGACCAAAACTCGTCCGAGGGGTCGACCGGGGACAGGATCAGCCCGTCCACCCGCTGGTCGCGCAGCTGGGTGGCGAGCGCGCGCTGGCGAACGGGATCGCCGCCGGCATCGAGGATCAGCGCATACCGATCGTGGGCGAGGAGGGCGCGGCCGGCCTCGGCGACGAGGCGCTGCTGCCAAAGATCCTCGAGCGAGGGGCCGAGGATCCCGATCAGCCCGCTACGGCCGCTGGCCAGCGCCCGCGCGATCGGGTGGGCCTCGTAACCGAGCTCGTCTGCGACCCTGCGCACGCGCACCTGGGTCTCCTCCGAGACCTGAATCCCACGCATCGCGTAGGAAACCGCGGCGGGTGAGACCCCCGCGGCATCGGCCACCTCCCGGATCGTGACGCGCTTGGTGGGAGGGCTCACGCCCGCAAGCGTAGTCGGGTGCGGGCCTCGGCCCTCGCAGGGGTTCGCGGCCGGCGGAAGCCGTGCGCCAACAGGGATATTGACAACCGCGTTCTTAACCGATTCACTGAAGCGGTTCAATGAACCGGCTCGGTATCCCCTCGAACCCCGGGACCGGTGCAGGCACGATACCGGTCGTCGACGTCCACCAGCACGTGTGGCCCGAGTCGCTGATAGCGGCGATGAGGGCGCGGAGCACGCCGCCGCGCCTGCTCGGCTGGACGCTCGAGCTCGACGGCGAGCCCGACTACGAAGTCGATCCGCGCTCGCAGGACGCGGGCACGCGTGCCGAGGTGGCGATCAAGGACGGTCTCGATCTGGCGCTCGTGTCGCTTTCGAGCGCGCTCGGGATCGAGTCGCTCCCGCCCGATCAGGCGCTGGAGCTGCTCGACGCCTACCACGACGGTGCGGTCGGCCTGCCCGAGCCGTTCGGCGCCTGGGCGGCCGCCTGCCTGACCGACGTCGACGCCGGCGCGCTGTCCCGTGAGCTCGAGCGCGGCTTCGTCGGGCTGCAATTGCCCGCGACCGCGCTGCTCGACCGCGTCGGCTACGACGACGCCGGGCCGCTGCTCGAGGTGCTCGAGGAGGCGGGGCTGCCGCTCCTGATCCACCCCGGCCCGCCGGGACACGGCTTGGGCGACGCTCAAGAGGACCAACCGAGCTGGTGGCCGGCGGTGGTCGACTACGTGCAGCAGATGCACGCCGCCTGGTTCGCCTTCCGAGTGCACGGCCGGCCGCGGCATCCCCGGCTGCGGGTGTGCTTCACGCTGCTGGCGGGACTGGCACCGCTCCACGGCGAGCGGTTTGCCGCTCGCAGCGGCGAGCGCAGCGTCGTCGACCGGGACGTGTTCCTGGAGATTTCCTCGTACGGCACCCGGGCGGTCGACGCCGTCGTGAGGGTGCTCGGCATCGACGTGGTCGTGAACGGATCTGACCGGCCCTACGCCGACCCCGCATCGCTCGAGCTCGGACCCGCGGCGCTGCACGCGATCCGCAGCGCCAACGCAATGCGTCTGCTCTACCCCCAGGAGGTGTTCGATCATGTGGGAATCGCTTCCCGCGCGTAACCTCGACCGCGGCGAGCTGGAGGCGCTGGTCGATGAGCGAGGGGAGCCTGGCTGCGTGAGCCGGGCGGCGATCTCCACGAACGCCTGATCCGCGAGCGACCGCAGCTCCGCCGGCGTGAGCAGCTCCGCCGCGATCGCCACCGGGTCGCGCGACAGCGCGACCCGGCAGTACGCGGGCAGGTCGAGCTGGTCGTGGCGCTCGAGCAGGACGGTCGGCATCCCGCGCACCCTAGTGGGCTCCTAAAGCTTCGTTAAACTTGACACTGCCGGAGCGGTGTGAAAGAAACGTATTCGGTCCATTGGCTGAACGTCGTTCTACCAGCGGCCCATCAGGTGGGAGTTGGCAGCCGCTATCGATTATCAGAGGGTGCGCGGCCCGCGCCCGGGATCTCCGCTGTTCTCGACGTGCTCGACGTGCTCGACCGAGAGGGGCCGGCGACGCTTGCCCAGCTCGCCCGTGAGACCGGGACCGCGAAGAGCACGCTCCACCGCGGTGTGCTCGATGATGTTCGAGCGCGGCTGGGTCGCGGGCGACCCGCGAGGCGGCCTCACAAAGTCAATCAAGTAAGTTAGCAAGGATGGGCGCTCCTGCCCCGAGATCCGGGGGACGGCGCCGGCTCGACTCCAACAGAAAGGTGGCTCAATGAGTCGCAGCAACAGCGAGCTGGATCGGCTCCGCAGCGGGCGCACCGAGCTCGAGAACCACTACATCGACGAGCTTGCCTCCGGAAACCTGAGCCGCCGAGACTTCATTCGGCGTGGCACCGTAATCGGCATGTCGGCGCCGTTGCTGGGGGCGATCCTGGCCGCGTGCGGTGGCGCCAACAGCACGTCCTCGGCGACCTCGTCGTCCAGCGCGGCGCCCGCGACGGGTACCCCCAAGAAGGGCGGCACGCTGAGGGTGGCGACCCAGGCGCCATCTGCGGCTGTCAACCCGCTGACCGTGTCCGACTCCGGCGGCCTGGCGATGCTCAACCAGACCGGCGAGTTCCTCGCCTTCGACAACAACCTCAAGCTGATGCTCGAGCCGATGCTCGCCCTGAGCTGGAGCCCCAACAGCGACGGCACCATCTGGACGTTCAAGCTGCGCCCGGGGGTGACGTTCCACAACGGCCAGACGATGACGGCCGACGACGTCGTCTACACGTTCCAGGAGCTGTCGAATCCCAAGAACGCCTCCAACGCGCTCTCGGCTCTCGGAGGGGTTCTCACGCCGAGCGGCGTGCAGAAGGTCGACGCGATGACGGTCGCCTTCCACCTCGAGGCTGCCAACGGCAACTTCCCCTACCTCGTCTCATCCGACAACTACAACGCGATCATCGTCCCCAACGGCACCGACTTCACCAAGTGGCAGAGCACGTTCATCGGCACCGGTGCGTTCAAGCTCAAGGGCTACACGCAGAACGTTGGCGCCCAGTTCGTCGCCAACCCGTCCCACTGGGGCGGCGCGCCCTACCTGGACGGAACCGACTTCACCTTCTACACGAGTCAGCCTCCGCAGATTCTCGCCCTCCAGGGCGGCCAGGTCGACGTCATCACCCAGTTCGTCGTGCAGGGGGCGCAGGGCCTGCTCAACAACCCCAGCTTCACGATCATCACGCTGAAGTCCTCCAACCACCGCGAGCTGTCGATGCGTAACGACCAAGCGCCGTTCACCGACGCGCGGGTGCGTCAGGCCGTCGCGCTGACCATGGACCGTCCCGGGATGGTGGCGGCCCTGCTGGCCGGCAAGGGCATCCTCGGCAACGACAGCGCGTTCTCGCCGGTGTTCCCCTCCACCGACACGTCGGTGCCCCAGCGCACGCAGAACATCTCGATGGCCAAACAGCTGCTGTCGGCGGCCGGACACCCGAACGGCTTCAGCACCTCGCTCGTCACCGAGATCTATGAGGAGATCCCGCAGCTCGCGCAGGTGATGAAGGCCGACATGGCCAAGGCGGGCATCAATGCGAGCCTGAAGGTCGAGACCCAGACCCAGTACTACGGCAAGTCGACGGTCGGCAACTCGGACTGGCTGGACGGCACGATGAGCCTCGTCGACTACGGCAGCCGCGGCGTGCCGAACGTGTTCCTGACCAGCACGCTCACCTCAACCGGGACCTGGAACGCCGCGCGGTTCAAGAACCCGACCTACGACAACCTCGTCAAGCAATACGTGGCGGCGGTCGATCTGTCGACGCAGAAACAGATCGCCGGCAAGATCCAGACCCTGCTCCTTCAGGAGACTCCGATCGTGATCCCGTACTTCATCGACGGGCTCACCGCCAGCAAGTCCAACATCCACGGCCTCAATCCGACGTCGATCTCGCAGATCTACCTCGACAAGGCGTACATAAGCTGAGCTGACGGCGGGGCGGCCCAGCGTCGCCCCGCCGCGTCGCGAACTCTCCGGAACATGGCCAAGTTCATCTCCAAGCGCGTCGGGCTCGCGTTGATCACGCTGCTGATCCTGAGTGCGATTGTGTTCATCCTCGGCAGCCTGCTCCCGGGCGACCCGGGTCGCTCCACGTTGGGGCCGCTGGCTCCCGAGAGCGCGGTCAAGGCGCTGGACCATCAGTACGGCACCGACAAGCCCCTGCTCACCCAGTACTGGCTGTTCATCAGCCACTTCGTGCGGGGAGACATGGGCACGTCCAACATCTACCACACGGCGGTGAGACCGCTGCTGTTCACCGCGATCGGGCACTCGCTCAAGCTCGCGCTGCTGGCATTCGTGATCGTCGTGCCGCTCGGCATCTTCGCCGGCGTGTTCGCCGCCCTGCACGTCGGCAAGAGCTCTGACCGACTGATCGTCGTGGCGGGAACGTCGGCGACCGTGACCCCCGAGATCGTCTCCGGGATCTTCCTGATCCTCGTGTTCGGGATCTGGCTGAACGTGCTCCCGATCTCGGCCACGCCGCCGCCGGGCGCGGGCTTCTTCAACCAGATCTACCACCTGATCCTGCCCGCGATCCCGCTCGTGCTGGTCCTGTTCGGCTACATCGCGCGCATGGCTCGCGCCGGGACCGTGGAGGCCCTGGGCTCGGACTACGTGCGCACGGCGGTGCTCAAGGGGCTGCCGCGCCGCACCGTGATCCGGCGCCACGTCCTGCGCAACTCGCTGCTGCCGACGATCACGGTGATCGCCAGCCAGACCGGTTACCTGATCGGAGGCTTGTTCGTGGTCGAGACCCTGTTTCACTACAACGGGGTCGGAACGCTCCTGCTCCAGTCGGCCACGCAGAAGGATTACCCGATGCTCGAGGCCGGCATTCTCACGATCGGCGTCGTATACATGGTGGCGACGCTCGTCGCGGACCTCCTGTACTCGTACTTGAACCCGCTGATCCGCTACCAGGGCCTCGAATGAGCATCGACGTCATCCCCGTCGAGTCCGCCGGCGCCGTCGCCGCCGAGCGCACCGGCCCGAGCGCCCGCGGCGAGCTCCTGCGCGAGATCGTGCGCTCCAAGACGTTCATCGCCGGAGCGATCATCGTCGGCTTCTGGATCGTGTGCGCGATCTTCGGCTACGCAATCGCCCCACACGATCCAACCGCCGAAAACCTCACCGCGATCAACCAGGCGCCGTCGGGCGCACACTGGTTCGGTACCGATCAGCTCGGGCGCGACATGTTCTCGCGCGTGATCACCGGCGTGCGCGACATCCTCATCATTGCCCCCCTGGCGGTGATCCTGAGCACCGTGCTCGGGTCGGCACTGGGCCTGGTCATGGGCTACTTCCGCGGGGTCATCGACGAGTCGATCGCCCGCGTCCTCGAGGCCTTCCTCGCCCTGCCGCTGGTTGTCCTCGCCCTGACCGCCATCACCGCGATCGGTGCCAGCAACCTGGTGGACATCCTCGTGATCGCGCTGGTGTTCACGCCGCTGATCGCGCGCACGGTGCGGACCTCGGTGCTGCTCGAGCGTGAGCTCGACTACGTGGCCGCAGCGCGGCTGCGCGGCGAGAAGACGCCGTACATCATGTTCGTCGAGATCCTGCCCAACGTGATGTCGCCGATCGTCGTCGAGTTCACCGTGCGGATCGGCTACGCCGTATTCGCGATCGCCACGCTGTCGTTCCTGGGCTTTGGGGTGCAGCCACCGTCGCCGGACTGGGCCCTGGATATATCCACCAACTATGTGCTGGTGAGCTCCGGCTACTGGTGGGAGGTGCTGTTCGACGCCTTGGCGCTCGCCTCACTGGTAATCGGCGTCAACCTGATCGCCGATGCCGTCGAGGGGGCGATCGATCAATGAGCACCGACGCCGCCGAGACTGCGCCCGCCGCCAGCACGGTTTCGACCGACGCGCTGACCGTCGAGCACGTCGACGTCGCCTACCAGGTGCGCCGCCGCGACCAGGCGGTCCTGCGCGACGTTTCCTTTCGGATCGGACGGGGGGAGTCGTTCGGCCTGGTGGGGGAGTCGGGCTGCGGCAAGTCGACGATGGCGCTCGCGATCGTGCGCTACCTGGCCCGCAACGGGCGCGTGAGCGCCGGCTCGATTGTGATCGACGGCCAGGACGTCCTCGCGATGAACGAGGCGGCGCTGCGGCGACTGCGAGCGAGCACGGTCTCGATGGTCTACCAGGAGCCGGGCCGCGCGCTCAACCCGTCGCTCCGCGTCGGACAGCAACTGGCGGAGGTTTTCCAGATCGCCGGCAAATCCGACAAGGAGGCGCTCGAGCTCAGCGAGGAGATGCTGCGCAAGGTGCGCATCTCCGATCCGGTCAGCGTCATGGGCCGGTATCCGCACCAGCTGTCCGGCGGCATGCTCCAGCGCACCGTGATCGCGATGGCGCTGGGATCCGAGCCGTCGCTGTTGATCCTCGACGAGCCGACGACCGCGCTCGACGCCACCGTCGAGGCCGAGGTGCTCGATCTCGTGAAGGCGCTGCGCGAGGAGTTCGGCACCTCGCTGCTGTTCATCAGCCACAACCTCGGCGTGATCGCGAGGATGTGCGACCGGGTCGGAGTTCTGTACGCCGGCGAGCTCGTCGAGGAGGGACCCGCGCTCGAGGTCCTACACGACGCGCGCCATCCGTACACCGTCGGCCTGCTGCGGTGCATCCCGCGCCGCGACGCCGACAAGCGTCGCCATGCGCTGGACACCATCCCCGGTTTTCTCCCCCGGCCGGGTGAGACCATCAGCGGCTGCATCTTCGCCAGCCGCTGCGGCCTCGTCCGGGACCGTTGCCGCACCGAGGCGCCGCCACTGTACGAGGTCGGCCCGGAGCGGCGCTCGCGCTGCCACTTCCACGAGCGCGCGCAGACGCTGCCGCGTGCCGAGCCGGCGCAGACCGAAGCGGCCAAGCCCAAGTCGAATGGCGCAACACCGCTGATCAGCGCCCGTGACGTCGGCAAGACCTTCCGGCTGTCCGGCCAGGAGATTCACGGGCTCACCGATGTCAGCCTGGACATCATGGCCGGCGAGACGCTCGGCCTGGTGGGCGAGTCGGGCAGCGGCAAGACCACGCTCGCGCGGGTATTGATGGGGCTGACCGCTCCGGACGCCGGGTCGTCGGTCGAGCTGGATGGGCAGGCGCTGGCGTACCTGACCAAGAAGCGCAGTGCCGAGGAGCAGAAGGCCCTGCAGATCGTGTTCCAGAACCCCGACTCGGCGCTGAACCGCCGCCACTCGGTGCGCCGCCTGATCAGCCGCTCGCTGTCCAAGCTCGGCCATTACACCGGCGCGGCCCTTCAGAACCGGCTGCTGGCGCTGGTCCAGTCGGTGCGGCTGACCGATCGCTACCTGCCGATGCGACCCAACCAGCTGTCGGGAGGGCTGAAGCAGCGCGTCGCGATCGCTCGAGCGTTCGCCGGCGATCCCCGGATCGTCGTGTGCGACGAGCCGACCTCGGCGCTCGACGTGTCGGTGCAGGCCGCAATCCTGAACCTGCTGAACGACCTCCAGACCCGAGAGGACGTCGCCTACCTGTTCATCAGTCACGACCTCGCGGTGGTGCGCTACCTGTCGGATCGCATCGCGGTGCTGTATCTGGGTCGACTGATGGAGCTCGGACCGGCCGACAAGGTCTTCTCGTTCCCGCACCACCCCTACACCGAGGCGCTACTGTCGGCGGTGCCGAGCATCGATGCGGTCGACCGGCAGCGCATCCGCCTCGATGGCGAGATCCCGAGCGCCGCAGCCCCGCCGAGCGGGTGCGTGTTCCATACGCGCTGTCCGCGCAAAATCGGCGAGATCTGCGAGACGACCGAACCGGAGCTGCTCGCCGCCGAGCCCGGTCACGCTATTCGCTGTCACATCCCAATCGCGGAGCTGCGGCGCATCCAGGTCGGCCCGCCCTCCGTAGAGTCGCCGACGATGGTCCATGTCGACGGAGACCGCTAACCGTCGCGGGCTCGCGTCGATGAGCGAGCCACCCGAAGCGACGTCGTCATCAGCGCCCGTCCAGATGCGAGCCGCCGTTCTGCGCGAACCGGGCGCGCCGGTGTCGATCGAGACCGTGCTGCTCGCGCCGCCGCGCCGCGGTGAAGTGCTCGTGCGCGTCGCGGCCGCCGGCGTCTGCCGCTCCGACGTCCACCTCGCCGACGGGCTGCTCGGGGGCGGCCGGTGGCCGATGGTGCTCGGCCACGAAGGCGCGGGCGTCGTCGAGGCGGTCGGCGAGGACGTCGCCGACGTGGCCGTCGGCGACCACGTCGCGTTCTGCTTCGTGCCGTCGTGCGGGGCCTGCCGCGCGTGCCGGTCGGGGCGCCCGACGCTGTGCGACACGGCCGGACGCAACGGCGGCGCAGGGGTGCTGATGGACGGCACCTCGCGGCTACGCGCGCTCGACGGAACCGTGCTTCAGCACGGCTTGATGGTCGCCTGCTTCGCCCAGTACGCGGTGGTGCCGGTTGCCGGCGCCGTGCGATTGCCGGCGTCGATCCCGTTGTGGCAGGCCGCGCTGCTCGGCTGCGGCGTGGTCACCGGAATCGGAGCGGTCAACCGCGCCGGGGTGCGCATCGGCGCCACCGTTTGCGTGATCGGGTGCGGCGGCGTCGGCCTCCAGGTGATCGCGGGCGCGCGGCTCGCCGGCGCCGGCATGATCGTCGCCGTCGACACCGACGAGGACAAGCTCGAGCTCGCCCGCCGGCGCGGCGCTACGCACGCGGTCCTCGCGGGCCCCGGCGACGTCGTGGGCGACGTCGTGGGCGAGGTCCTGTCGATCACCGGAGGCGGCGTCGCGCACGCATTCGAGGTCGTCGGCCGCGCGGACACGATCCGGCAGGCCTGGGATGTGCTCATGCCGGGCGGGACCGCGACCGTGGTCGGGCTCGCGCCCAAGGGCGTCGAGGTGAGCCTGCCGGCGATCGAGTTCCTGAGCGAGAAGACGATCACCGGGAGCTATTACGGCTCTACCGACGTCCACACCGCGCTCGGCCAGCTCGTGCAACTCGTGGTCGACGGCAGGCTCGACCTCGGCGACGTCGTCTCGCACCTGATCGGGCTCGACGACGTGCAGGACGCGCTCGAGCGGCTGCGCCGCGGTCAGGGCGCGCGTTCGGTGATCGTGATCGACGAGGAAAGGGCGGGGGTGGCGCTATGACTATGAGCTACGACCATCTCGACGGGCGGGTCGGGGAAGGGTGGGGCGGCGACCCGGGGCCGAACGGCTGCCACATCAATGTCGTGCTCGGCGTCCGCGGGACGGCGACCGCCGCCGCCCTGCTCGGTACGTTCACCAGGCCGGTGCCGGGCCACAGCCCGATCCTCGTCGTCGTCGGCGAGGCCCAGGATCGGTACGAGCCGGTGTGGCCGCCGACGATCATGATCAACAAGGCGACCGCGGAAACCGATCGCCACCAGAAGATCACCTGGGGCGCCGGGCAGCTGGGGATCGCCCAGGGAGTGCTCGACGCGGTCGCCGACGGGCTGCTCGAACTGACCGACGACCTGCTCGTGTTCGTATGCGTGTGGCTCGACCCGGGCGCGTTTGACGAGACGGCCGTCAGGGACGCGGCGCGCCAGGCCACACGAAGTGCCATCGGCGTCGCCGTCGAGGGCCGCGACCCCGATGCGGCCCAGGCCCTCGTCGAGCGCCGGGACGAGCTCACGAGCCCGTTCTACGAGGGCCGCTGAGTGAAGATCACCGCGGTCCGCACACAGCGGCTGCGCCTCCCGCTCGACCCGCCGTTCTTCGCGGCCTGGGACCCGGTGCCGCGCACCTCGTTCGAGGTGACGATCGTGCGCGTCGAGACCGACGCCGGCCTCGTCGGGATCGGCAGCGGCGACACGATGACCGGGTTCGAGGAGTTCGAGCACGTGTTCGTCGGCGAGGACCCGCTTCGGGTCGCGCGCCACGCCCGGGCGCTCGAGACGATCTCGTTCCACGCCGGGCGCTACTGGCCGCTCGAGGCGGCACTCTGGGACCTGTTCGGCCAGGCCTGCGGGGAGACGGTGGCGAAGCTGCTCGGCGGCGCCCGGGCCGAGCTGCCCGCATACGCGTCGTGGGGCGAGGAGCGCCCGCCGGGCCGGCGCACCGAGGACGCCCATACGCTGCTCGAACAGGGGTTTCGCGCGGTCAAGCTCAGGATCGCGCCTGAGCGCGCCGACGAGGGGATCGGCGTGGTCGCCGCGGTCCGCGAGGCGGTCGGCGATCGCCTCGAGATCATCGTCGACCTCAACCAGTGGTGGCGGATGCCGGGCGATCTCGGCGGCCGGCTCAATCCGGCCGGCGCGGGCAGGATCGTCGAGCGGCTGCGTGAGTACGGCGTCCTGTGGGTCGAGGAGCCGCTCCCGGGTGAGGACGTTCGTGGGATGCGAACGCTTCGCGAGCACACCGGGGTTCGGATCGGAGGCGGCGAGATGGCCCGGACGTTCGAGGAGCTGCGCCTTGCTTTGGAGGTCGATGCGCTCGACGTGTACCAGCCTGACGTTGTGCTCGCGCTCGGGATCTCGGGTGCGCGCACGCTCGCCGAGCTCGCGCTCCGGCGGAACCGGTGGTTCACGCCACACACGTGGACGAACGGGGTCGGCGTGCTCGCGAACCTGCACGTGTGCGCGGGAGTTGGCGGCGGGCCCTTCCTCGAGTACCCGTACGACCCGCCGGGGTGGACCCCGGCGCGCCGCGACTTCATGCTGGCCGAGCCGGTCGGCGTGGGCCCGGACGGACTGGTCCGCGTGCCCGATGCCCCGGGGCTCGGGGTGCGGCTCGACGAGGAGGCGGTGGCGTTCTACGGAGCGGACCGGGAAGCGGTGCGCATCTGAAGCGCGACGCTTTCATCGACGTCCGGCGGGTCGGCTTCATCGGGCTCGGCAACATGGGCGGGCCGATGTGCGGGCACCTCGTCGCGGCCGGATTCGAGGTCACCGCGTTCGACCTCGATGCCGCTGCGCTGGCCCGCCTGCGCGACGCTGGTGCCCGGGCGGCGACCTCGGTATCGGACTGCGCGCGCGGCGTGGACGCGCTGATCACGATGCTGCCCGCGCCGCCGCAGGTCGAGCAGGTGCTACTCGGCGAGGGCGGGGCGATCGCGGCGCTCGAGCCGGGGTCGATCGCGATCGACATGAGCACGAGCTCGACCGCCGTCGGGGCGCGGGTGGCGGCGGCCGCGCTCTCGCGGGGGATCGGGGCGCTGGATGCGCCGGTGGCGGGGCAGTCGATCGGCGCGAAGGCCGGGACACTTGCGATCTACGTCGGCGGCGAGCAGGCCGTGCTCGAGCGGGCGCGGCCGCTGCTGGAGGCGATGGGGGACCCCGAGCGGATCTTCCACCTCGGTCCGAACGGCGCCGGCTACACGGTCAAGCTGCTGCTGAACCTGCTGTGGTTCATCCAGTCGGTGGCAACCGGGGAGGCGCTCACCGTCGGCGTGCGCGCCGGGGTACCGCTGGAGAAGCTGCATGCCGCGCTCGTCGGGTCGCCGGCGAACTCGGTATTCCTCGAGCGCGACGTTCGCAAGGTCCTCGACGACGGCGACTACGACGAGGCATTCCCGCTGCGGCTGGTCACCAAGGACCTGGGGCTGGCCGTCGAGCTGGCGCGCGACGTTGGCGTGCCCGTCGAGCTGAGCGCGCTCGTCGAGCAGATCCACCGCCGCGCCCGCGCGCGCTACGGCGACGACGCCGGCGAGATCAGCGCGGTGCGGCTGTACGAGGACCTGGCGGGAGTCAGGCTACGGCTGGAGCGAGCGTGACCATCGCGGCGCTCGATGCCGGCAGCCTGATCACATGAGCCGGCGGACGGGCCGCTCACCGCTTGGCGATGCGCCACGCCGCGTCGGGGCGCACGTAGGCAGGCTCACCGCCGACGAACGTCGCCGCGACGGGGTTTCGGCCGAGGCGGTAAGCGACGTGCTCCGCCGGGGAGTCGAGCAGCACCAGGTCGGCCCGCTTGTCGAGCTCGATCGACCCGAGATCGCCCGACAGATCGAGGACCCAGGCGGCGTTGAGCGTGACCGCGAGCAGCGCCTCGCGCGTGCTGAGTCCGTAGCGGCGGAGCCCGAGCCCGACGATCAGCGGCAGCGAGAAGATCGGCGACGTGCCCGGGTTTCCGTCGGTCGCGAGCACCATGATCGCGCCGGCGTCGATCAACTCGCGCGCGGGCGCGGTCGCCTCGGCGCCCATGAGCTCGGCGCCGGGGAGCAGGACCGCGGCGCACTCCGAGCGCGCCAGCGGCTCGATGTCATCGGGGTGGATTTTTGAGAGGTGGTCGGCGGAGCGGGCTTTGTGCTTCAGCGCCACCGGTACGGCGCGCATCGTCGTGAACTGCTCGACGTGCGCGCGCAGCCGGACGCCGGCGGCGCTCGCGAGCTCCCCCATCCGGTCGAGCTGCTCGAGGCCGAACGCGATCGATTCGACGAAGATGTCGAGCGCGCTCGCGTGCTCGAGCGCCTCGGGCAGCATTTGCTCGACCTCGTCCATCCAGGAGTCGGCCGTGTAGCCGTCCGGCACGGCGTGTGCGAGCAGCGCCGTCCGCGTCGTGACCTGCGGAACCATCCCGCTGAGCTCGGTCGCCAGTTGCAGCGCGCGCAGCTCGCCCGCGGTCGAGAGACCGTAGCCCGACTTGCACTCGAACGTGGTCGTTCCCGAGCGGAGCATCTCGCCGGCGATCTTCTGCGCCTGCGCGAGCACGGCGGGGTCGGCGGTCTCGCGCAGGGCCCGGGCGGACGACGCGATCCCTCCGCCGGTCCGCGCGATCTGCTCATAGGGCACGCCCGTGACCTTCTGCTCGTACTCGCCGGCACGCCAGCCCGCGAACGGCAGGTGCGTGTGGCAATCCACGAGCCCGGGGAGCACCGCGCAGCCGCTCGCATCGACGCGGATGTCCGCGTCGGGGGTGGCTTCCACCGCCGCGATCCGGCCGTGCTCGACGGTCACGCCGCCGGGCTCGAGCGACATCTCGCCGGCCCGGCTGCTTCGCAGGTAGCGGAGGCCGGGCTCTGGCGGCGTCAGCACCTGGGCCGCGTTCTCGAACGAGGTGGTCATTCGGGGGCGAGCATCGGGATCCGCAGCCCGTGCTCGCGTGCGGCCGACACCGCGAGGTCGTAGCCGGCGTCGACGTGGCGGACGATGCCCATGCCCGGGTCGGCCTTCAGCGTCCGCTCGAGCCGCTTGGCTGCGAGCTCGGTGCCGTCCGCGACGCACACCTGGCCGGCGTGGATCGACTTGCCCATGCCGACGCCTCCGCCGTGATGGATCGAGACCCAGCTCGCGCCGGTGGCGGTGTTGATCAGAGCGTTCAAGAGCGGCCAGTCGGCGACCGCGTCCGAGCCGTCTCTCATCGCCTCGGTCTCGCGCTGGGGCGACGCGACCGAGCCGGCGTCGAGGTGGTCGCGCCCGATCACGATCGGTGCCTTGACCTCGCCCGAGGCGACCATCTCGTTGAAGCGCAACCCGGCGAGATGGCGCTCGCCGTAGCCGAGCCAGCAGATCCGTGCGGGCAGTCCCTGGAACTGGACGCGCTCGGACGCGAGCTTGATCCACCGGGCGATGTGCTCCTGGTCCCCGAACAGGTCGAGGATCCCCCGGTCGGTGGCGTGGATGTCGGCCGGATCGCCGGACAGCGCCACCCAGCGGAACGGCCCCTTGCCCTCGCAGAACAGCGGTCGCACGTAAGCCGGGACGAAGCCGGGATAGCTGAACGCGTTCGTGTCCCCGTGCTCGGCCGCGAGCCCCCGCAGCGCGTTGCCGTAGTCGAACGCCTCCGCGCCGGCCGCGGCCAGATCGCGAATCGCGGCGACGTGTGCCAGCGCGCTCTCGCCGACCCGCCGCAGGTACTCGTCGGGATCGCGGTTGCGCAGGACCCCGGCCTGCTCGAGCGTGACGCCGGCGGGGATATATCCGTTCAGCGGATCGTGGGCCGAGGTCTGGTCGGTGACCACATCGATCTCGGCTCCGCGGCGGACGAGCTCGGGGAGCACCTCGGCCGCGTTGCCGGCGAGGCCGATCGAGAGCGGGCGCCGTTCGCGCCGCGCCGCGTCCAGACGACGCAGCGCATCGTCGAGATCGGCCGCCCGCTCGTCGAGGTAGCCGGTCTGGATCCGCCGCTCGATCCGCTGCAGGTCGACCTCGACGCACAGCGCCGTTCCCCCGAGCATCGTGATCGAGAGCGGCTGCGCGCCGCCCATCCCGCCGAGGCCCGCGGTCACGACGAGCCGTCCCTCGAGCGTCCCGTCGAAGCGCTTGCGCGCGGCCGCGGCGAACGTCTCGTACGTCCCCTGGAGGATCCCCTGCGAGCCGATGTAGATCCACGACCCGGCGGTCATCTGCCCGTACATCATCAGCCCGGCCGCGTCGAGCCTGCGGAACTCGTCCCAGTTCGCCCAGTCCGGAACGAGGTTCGAGTTGGCCAGGAGCACGCGGGGCGCGGCCTCGTGGGTCTCGAACACCGCGACCGGCTTGCCCGACTGCACGAGCAGCGTCTCCTCGTCGCCCAGGCGCTGGAGCTCGCGGACGATCGCGTGGTAGCTCGGCCAGTTGCGCGCGGCCTTGCCGATCCCCCCGTAGACGACGAGCTCCGACGGCTTCTCGGCCACGTCGGGATGCAGGTTGTTCTCGAGCATGCGCAGCGCAGCCTCCTGGTGCCAGCCTTTGCAGCGCAAGGCGGATGTGGACGCCGCGCCCGTCATCTCGCAAGAATGAAGCATCTTTTCATCAGACGGCCACCGGCGCCTCGTGGCTTCGACGCGCCGCGCCCACCGAGGCGATCACCACCAACGCCATCCCCAGCAAGGCCCGGGCACCCAATCCCTGACCGAGCACGATGAAGCCGGCGAGCGCAGCCATCGCCGGCTCGATGCTCATCAGCACGCCGAACACCGATGGGCGAATCCGCCTGAGCGCCTCGACCTCGAACGAATACGGAATCGCCGAGGAAAGCAGGCCGACAGCGGCGCCGAGCGCGAGCGACCGGGGCTCGAGCAGCTCGCGGCCGCCTTGTGCGATGCCGAACGGCAGCATCACCAGCGAGGCCACGCACATGGCCAGCGCGAGCCCGGTTCCGCCCTCGAACATCTGGCCGACGCGCGCGTTGACGAGGATGTACGTGGCCCAGAAGCAGCCCGCGAGCAATGCGAAGGCGATGCCGAGGGCGTCCAGGTGGCCCGTCCCGCCGCGGGTCAGCGCGATGATCCCGGCCGCCGCGAGCCCGACCCAGACGAGATCGAGCGCGCGGCGCGAGCCGGCGACCGCGACCGCCAGTGGCCCGACGAACTCGATTGTGACCGCGATTCCGAGCGGGATCCGGTGCAGCGCCTCGTAGAAGCTCAGGTTCATGCACGCGAGCACGAGCCCGAACGTCGCCGCGAGCGCGAGCTCGTAGCGCGTGCGGGCGCGGAACCGCGGCCGCCACAGCGCGACGAGGACGAACGTCCCGAACACCAGCCGCAGGAAGACGGCGCCGGCCGGTCCGATCTGCGCGAACAGCGTCGTTGCGATCGCGGAGCCGAACTGCACCGAGGCGATCGCGCCGATCACCAGGCCGCCCGACGGCGCCCGGCCCAACATTCCGGAGCGGTGCGGCAGCGCCGCTGTCTCGCTTGCAGCCACGCCGGTCGATGCTAACCGGGCCGGCGATCGTCCTCGACGGCGTCTCGCTTGCACCCGGCGCCGTTGACGCGGTCGCCCGTCAGAGTCGGAGCGTCACGCTCGCCCCCGAGGCCCGCCGGCGCCGGCGTGAGGGCACTATCCGAAGCGGCCACGCGGGTGCTACCCGCCGAGGTCGAGGACCGCGCGTTCGGACAGGACGTCGAGGCCGCACGCGAGCTGCTCCGTCGTTGGCCGTCTGAGTAGCCTTCGAGACACCGGCAGCACGCCAGATCGAGCCTTCGAAAGGATGAACATGGGCGTACAGGAGCAGGAGCAACTTTGGGGCGGGGAGACCACGAAGGCGGTGGCCAACTTCCCGGTCTCGGGCGAGCGGATCCCGATGCCTGTGGTTCGTTGGCTCGGGCGGATCAAGAGCGCGGCGGCGCACGTCAACGCCGAGCTCGGGCTGCTCGACGAGGGCAAGGCCGCTCGGATCGCCGCCGCCGGCGATCGGATCGCGGCGGGTGAATTCGACGACCAGTTCCCGATCGACGTGTTCCAGACCGGCTCCGGGACCTCGTCGAACATGAACGCGAACGAGGTCATCGCCACGCTCGCAAATGAGAACGATCCCGCCCAACCCGTGCACGCGAACGACGACGTGAACATGGGCCAGTCCTCCAACGACGTGTTCCCGTCGGCCGTCCACCTGGCCGCGCTCGACACCGCGACCAACGACCTGCTGCCGGTGCTCGACCAGCTCGAGGCCTCGCTGCAGCGTAAGGCGGACGAGTTCAAGGACCTGGTCAAGTCGGGGCGCACACACCTGATGGACGCCGTGCCGGTAACGCTCGGCCAGGAGTTCTCGGGCTACGCGGCCCAGGTGCGCCTTGGCGCCCGGCGGATCTCGAACGCGCTGCCGCAGGTCGGCCAGATCCCGCTCGGCGGGACCGCGACCGGAACCGGTCTGAACACGCACAAGGACTTCGCCGCCCGCGTACGCGCGAGGCTCATCGACACCACCGGGCTCGCGATCCGGCCGCCCGAGGATCCGTTCGAGGCCCAGGGCAACCGCGACGCGCTCGTCGAGCTGTCCGGCGCGCTCAAGGTGCTGGCGGTGTCGCTCACCAAGATCGCCAACGACATCGCCTGGCTCGGCTCCGGCCCCCGCGCCGGGATCGGCGAGGTGTTCCTCCCCGAGCTGCAGAAGGGCTCCTCGATCATGCCCGGGAAGGTCAACCCGGTGATCCCCGAGGTGGTGCTCCAGGTCGCGGCGCAGGTGATCGGTAACGACGGCGCGATCACGATCGCCGGCACGCAGGGCAACTTCGAGCTCAACGTCCGCGTGCCGCTGATCGCGCGGAACCTGCTCGATTCGATCAAGCTGCTGTCGAGCACGTGCCGGATCTTCGCCGAGAAGTGCGTCGACGGGATCCGGGCCAACGAGGAGGGGCTGCGCCGGTCGGCCGAGATGACGCTCGCGGCCGCGACCGCGCTCAACCCACACATCGGCTACGACAAGGGCGCCGAGATCGTCAAGACCGCGTCGGGGTCCGGCCGGGCGCTGCGCGAGGTCGCGCTCGAGCTGGGCGTCGACGAGGAGACCTACGACAAGGCGATGGACCTGCGCAAGATGGCGCAGGGGAACCTGTAGCCGGACGTCGCGGTCACAACCTGCGGGGTCGAGACGCGAGCGTTCCACTTGACGATCGGGCGCATGATGCCGATGAGGTCTATACGCCTCGCCCTGCTCGTGGCGGACGGGAACCTCAGAAGCTTTGCGCTCTCCCACATCGACACCCCACATAACGAAATCAACATGGACCCACGCCGCAACGCGGCGCCGTGTTATGTGTCTTGCCCTGAGGATGCGCGCGCTGGCAGTGGGTCTGTCGTTGGCGGCGACGCTGGTCCTTGCCGGGACGGCGTCGGCCGCGAGCTCCCCCGCGACCACCCTGTACGTCAGTGGTGGCGGTTTCGGGCACGGCATCGGCATGAGCCAGTACGGCGCGTACGGCTACGCGCTGCACGGCTGGAGCTACCAGCAGATCCTCGCCCACTACTACACGGGCACGGCGCTCGGGACGGCAAATCCGAATCAGATCGTCCGAGTCCTGCTCGGGAGCGGCCCGGCGGCGTTCGCCGGCGCGAGTGCGGCCGGCAACAAGAAGCTGAACCCGAGCATCACCTACCAGGTTGTTCCACTACCCAGCGGGTCGCTGAAGCTCTTTAACCAGACGACCCGGAAGGCGCTCGGGACGTTCTCGGCGCCTTTGACGGCCACCGGCCCGGGCCCGCTCGGCGTCGCCGGGCTCGGTTCCTACCGTGGCTCGCTCGAGTTCCGGCCGAACGTCTCGGGCGGCGTCTACATCGTGAACGCGGTCGGCCTCGACGACTACGTGCAGGGCGTGATCTCGGCGGAGATGCCTTCGACCTGGTCCGCTGAGGCGCTGAAGGCCCAGGCGGTCGCGGCGCGCACGTACGCGATCACGACCGACGTCGCCGGGGGGTTCTACAGCCTCTATCCCGACACCCGCTCGCAGATGTATCGGGGCGTGGCTGCCGAGACGCCGGCGACGGATGCGGCGGTGGCCGCCACGTCAGGCCAGATCGTCACGTACAACGGCGCCCCCGCAGTCACCTACTTCTTCGCGAGCTCGGGCGGCTACACCGAGAACATCGAGGACGCGTGGCCCGGCGCCACCGCCGATCCATGGCTGCGCGGCGTGCCCGATCCCTACGACGGCGCCGGCGGCGATCCCTATCACCACTGGACCCGGCAGATCACCCTGAGCGCGGCCGCCAAGCAGCTCGGCAAGCTCGTCAAGGGCAAGCTCGTCGGGATTCGCGTGACCAAGCACGGCGCCTCCCCCCGGGTCATGTCGGCGAACGTGATCGGGACCGGCGGCACGTCCTCGGTTACCGGCGGTCAGCTTCAGGCGGCGTTCGGCCTGCTGAGCACCTGGGCGCAGTTCACGACGATCTCCTCGAGCGCCGGTCCGACACCGGCCGCCGGGCCGAGCCGGGCGCAGGGCGACCTCGCGATCATCTCGCAGATGAAGCGCGCGTTCGGGCAGATGGGCAACGCCTCGCAGACGCTCCGCGGGACAATCTTTCCCGCCGGCAAGGGCGCGCTCGCGAAGATCGAGGTTCGCGTCGGCAAGCACTGGCGCAAGAGTTCCCTTATCCGGCTTGGCGCCGGCGGTTCGTATGCGGCGCGGCTGACGAGCGCGGGGATGTACCGCGTCGTCTTTCGGGGCTTGGCCGGGCCGTCGATCCTCGTTCACTAGGACTTTGCCGGGTCCACTAGGCTCGGGCGTCGAATGCCCGGTCCGCTGATCGCCGTCGACGCGCCGTACGTGCTCTACCGCTCGTTCTTCGCGCTCCCGGACACGATCCTGGGGCTCGACGGCCGTCCGGTCAACGCGCTGCTCGGCGCCGTGAACCTGCTCTTGCGAGCTGCCGCGGACTATGGGCCTCGAGCGATCGTGATGTGCTTCGGCGCCGACGCCGCTTCGTATCGGGTTGAGCTGTTTCCGTCCTACCACGCGGACCGGCCGCCGGTGCCCGAGGCGCTCGCGTGGCAGTTCTCGCATGCGCCCGAGTTGTTCTCCGCGTTCGGCTGGGGGGTCGAGTCCTCGCCGGACGTCGAGGCGGACGACCTGCTCGGGTCGCTGGCGGCGGTCGAGGCCTGCGCCGGCGGCCGGACGCTGATCGTGACCGGCGACCGCGACATGTACCAGTGCGTTGCCGATGGTGTCTCGGTTCTGTTCCTGAAATCCGGGATCACGGGGTTTCAGGAGGTCGACCCGGGCGAGGTGAAGCGGCGCTACGGCGTCGAACCGGCGCTCGTCCCCGACTTCATCGCACTGCGCGGCGATCCGTCGGACGGGCTTCCGGGCGCGCCGGGGATCGGTCCCAAGACCGCCGCGTCGCTGCTTTCGCGCTTCGGCTCGCTCGACGGAGCGATCGCGGGTGCCGACGGCGAGAAGCCGCGGGTGGCGGCCGCTTTGAAGGATTCGGCTTCTGAGTTGCGCGCGTTCCGGGACATCGCGACGTTGCGGACGGTTTCCGTGGACCGGCCGGCGGATCGGCAGACCGACCTGGACGGTGGCGCTTCGGCCGCCCGGGGCCTGGGTTTGCGCCGGCTGGCGGACCGGCTCGGGGACGCGGACTCAATCGCGGACCTGTAGCGCGACTAACGCAGCACTCGACGCCCGACGCCGGCCCAGTGTGCGCAAACTCGCGCCATAGCCGACTGAATCGCCGTTCACCGGATGGGCGGCGTCGAGTGAGGAGTTATTCGGGCCTCTCACGGGGTGAAGCGCACGGTGATCACGTCGCCGTCGGCCACGGCGTAATGACGGCCCTCGAGCCGGAGCGTCCCCCGGTCGCGGGCGCCGGCATACCCGCCGGCGTCCACCAGCTGATCCCAGCTCACGACCTCGGCGCGGACGAAGCCCTTCTGGATGTCCGAGTGGATCATGCCCGCCGCGTGCCACACCGAGAGCCCCTGTCGGAGGTGCCAGGATTGCGCCGGCTTGTCCTCGCCGGCGGTGAAGAACGCGATCAGCTGAAGCAGCGAGAACGCGCCTCGGACGACCGTCTCGAGACTGGAGTGGGCGACGCCGAGCTCCTCGCGCATCGCGGCGGCCTCCTCGGGATCTAGCTCGGCCAGCTCGGCGTCGAGGCGCGCGGAGATCGCGACCGCCTCGGCGCCCTGGGCGCGGGCATGCTCGAGGATCGCCGGCGGGACCTCGCCGGAGCCCTCGTCGACGTTCGCGATGAACAGGACCGGCTTCGATGTCAGTGGCTGGAGCAGGGTCATCGCGTCGGGCGCGTCCGCCGGCGGCGGCACGGTCCGCGCCGCCCGGCCCGCCTGGAGCGCTTCGACCAGCCGCCCGAGCCACGCCGCCTCGGCGATCGCGCGCCGGTCGCCGCTCTTGGCGGTCTTGGCCACGCGCTCGAGGCGCCGCTCGGCCTGCTCGAGGTCGGCGTAGATCAGCTCGGTCTCGACCGTGTCGATGTCCGCGAGCGGGTCGACCCGGCCCTCCGGGTGGACGACGTTCGGGTCGTTGTGGACCCGGACCACGTGGAGGATCGCGTCGGTCTCGCGGATGTTGGCGAGGAACTTGTTGCCGAGGCCCTCGCCGCGGTGGGCGCCGGCGACGAGCCCCGCGATGTCGTGGAACGCAATCGTGTCGGGGACGATCTTCGACGCTTTGACTGTGCGGGCGACCTCGTCGAGGCGCTCGTCGGCCACCGGCACGACCGCGACGTTCGGCTCGATCGTCGTGAACGGGTAGTTCGCGGCCTCGGCGGCCACGCCGGTGAGCGCGCTGAACAGCGACGACTTGCCCGCGTTCGGCATGCCGACGATCCCCACCTTCACGCCAAGGCTCCTGCGGTGTTCCGCGCGTGCTCACCGGTTTCTGAGCTCGCCGCCATCGTCACGTCGGTCGGGGCTGGACGGCCGCGGGCGCGAGCGGGGAGCGGCGGTTCGGCGTCGTGACCGGGGGATGACACAGGGCCGGAATGTACGCGTCAACGTCGCCACAGACCCTTGTCCCCGTGGTCGTCGCAGACGGCGGAGCCCGATGCCCGAGACGCCCGGCCTGGGAGTCGCCGGCACCGCCGTAGGAAAGCTGTCGAGTCTGGCTCACCGTGGCTAGCCTGGATTATCGGTTCACCAAACCCTCCTACCGATAATCGGGGTTAGTGTCCCCGGACGTGCCTCCTCGCATCACCGTCGTCGGCTCGGCCAACATCGACCACGTCGCCCGATGCCAGCGGCTGCCGCGCCCGGGCGAGACGCTCACCGATGCGGTGTTCGAGCGCATCCCGGGGGGCAAGGGCGCGAACCAGGCGGTCGCGGCGGCTCGGCTCGGCGCCACCGTCAGGTTCGTCGGGCGGATCGGCACCGACGACCTCGTCCTGCGCTCACTCGAGCGCGAGGGCATCGACACGAGCGCGGTGGTCCGCGACGACGGCGAGACCGGCGTCGCGGTGATCCTGGTCGACGAGAGCGGCGAGAACGTGATCGTGGTCGCGCCCGGGGCCAACCGGCGGCTCGCCGCCTCCGACGTGGAAGTCGGCGAGGCCGATGCCGTCATCTCCCAGCTCGAGATCCCGTTCGAGGCGGTGGCCGCGGCCGCCGCCCAGGCGCGCTTCTTTTGCCTTAACGCGGCGCCGGCACGGGGTCCGATCGAGCTCGAGCCGGATCTGCTCGTCGTCAACCGCTACGAGTACGAGCAGGTCTCCCGGTCAGCCGGGCTGGTGGCGCTGACGCTCGGCCCCGAGGGCGCGGTACTGCTCGAACGCGGACAAGAGGTCGCGCGCGCGACACCGCCCAAGATCGAGGCGGTGGACGGGACGGCGGCCGGGGACGCGTTCTGCGCCGCGCTCGTGGTGTCGCTGCTCGAGGGCAGGGAGCGGGGACCGTCGCTCGAGCGAGCCTGCGTCGCCGGCGCGCTCGCGGCCTCGCGTGCCGGCGCGCTGCCGTCGCTGCCGACGGCCGCCGAGGTCGACGCGCTGATGCGCTGAGGGCGCCGTCAGACGGGTAGCTCGAGGGACACGACGTCGCGCTCTCAAGCGTCGGCCGCAGCAGGCTCGCAAGCTCTCCGGCCTGCCGCGCGACCGCGGCCTCGAGCTGATCGAACGGCACCGTCGCTTCGCGGCGTCCTCCGGACGACCTCGCGGCCGGCCCATATAGTGAGGCCCGGACGCCGAGCGGGCCGTAGCCGCGAGACCTTGTACTCCGTCCGGACGGGGTCGCACGGCCCCACGGACGCCGCGAAGCGGCCCAGTATCCGTGCTAACGGGTGCCGAACCCGACGCGGTGCTCTTCGTGGTCGACGAGCACATACAGGACCCGGCTGAGGTCGAGCGCCACCGTGCCGTCCTCGGCGGTCAGCTCGTGCCAGCCGATCGACCCGAGCGCCTTGCGAAACTCCGCGAGCGCGTCGGGCTGTACCCGCGCGACCAGGACCTGTCCGCCGTCGAACCCGATGTTGATCTTCTGAGGTTTTTCGTCTGCCATGTCAGTGGGATGGTCGGCGGCGCCTGACGGCGGCGCCTTAGTGGGATGGTCGGAGTGGGATGGTCGGCGGCGCCTGACGGCGGCGCCTTAGTGGGATGGTCGGAGTGGGATGGTCGGCGGCGCCTGACGGCGGCGCCTGACGGCGGCGCCTTAGTTGGATGGTCGGAGTGGGATGGTCGGCGGCGCCTGACGGCGACGCCTCAGTGCGCCGGCTGGACGATCTCGGTGAGCACGCCGCCGGTGGAGGAAGGATGGAGGAAGGCTACCCGGGAGCCGCGAATCCCGGTCCGCGGTCGCTCGTCGATCAGCCGGACGCCGGCGGCGCTCAGCGCCCGAAGCGTCTCCTCGACGGACTCCACGCGATAGGCGACGTGGTGCAGCCCGGGGCCGCGGCGCGCGAGGAACTTGCCCACGGCGGTGTCCGGGCTGAGCGGCTGGAGCAGCTCGACGTGGCCGTCGCCGACGTCGAGCAGCGCCGCGTCGACGCCCTGCTCCTGCACGGTCTCGCGGTGCACGAGCGGCATCCCGAGCGCATCGCGGTAGATCGCCAGCGCGTCGTCGATCGACTCGACGGCGACGCCGACGTGGTCGACGGCGGACAGCATCGCGCCGCAGCATAGGGCCTCAGCGGCGGAAGGGCTTGACCGCGGTCGCGGCCGCGACCGACAGCTCCCCGATCCGGGGCGGCGCGGCGCGCGGCACCTCGCCCATGATCCGGTCGATGTCGGGCCGCTCGAGCACCTCGTTGGTCAGCAGCGTGGCCGCGAGCTCGTCGAGCTCGACCCGGTGGCGGTCGACGATCGCCTGGGCCGCCCGGTAGCCCTCGTCGGCCAGCGCCTGCACCTCGACGTCGCGGACACGGCGCGTGGACTCGGCGGCGCCGGCGTCGATCGCACGCAGCGAGCTCGAGCCGGTGCCCATCGCGTAGTCGTGGACCATTGCGCGGGCGATCTCGGCGACGCGCTTGAGGTCGTCCGAGGCGCCGGTCGTGATCGAGCCGAACACGAGCTGCTCGGCGGCGCGGCCGCCCAGCAGCATCGTCATGAAATCGATCAGCTCCTCGCGCGTCTTCAGGTACCGGTCCTCCTCGGGGAGGTTCAGCGTGTAGCCGAGCGCGCGGCCGCGCGGGACGATCGAGATCCGGTGGACGCGGTCGACGCTCGGGAGGAGCTCGCTGCACAGCGCGTGGCCGGCCTCGTGGTAGGCGACGACCCGTTTCTCGTGGTCGGTCAGCGCCCGGCGCGACTGCATCCCCGCGATCACGCGCTCGAGCGCCGAGTCGAAGTCGCGCATCTCGAGGCGGTCGGCGTTTCGGCGGCCCGCGAAGATCGCCGCCTCGTTGCAGATGTTCGCGAGGTCGGCGCCCGTCAGGCCCGATGTCTGGCGCGCGAGCAGCTTCATGTCAACGCCGTTGCCGAGCGGCTTGTTGCGCGAATGGACGTGGAAGATGCGCTCGCGGCCGATCACGTCGGGCGGCGAGACGAAGATCTGGCGGTCGAAGCGCCCCGGGCGCAGCAGCGCGGTGTCGAGCTTCTCGAGCAGGTTCGACGCGGCGATCACCACCACGTCCTTGCGGGCGGTGAAGCCGTCCATCTCGACCAGCAGCTGGTTCAGGGTTTGATCTCGCTCGCCCGAGACGTCGTGGCCGCGGTGGCCGCCGACGGCATCCAGCTCGTCGATGAAGACGATCGCCGGCGCCTTCTTGCGCGCGGCCTTGAACAGGTGGCGGATCCGGGCGGCGCCCACGCCGACGAACATCTCGACGAACGAGGCCGCGGACGCCGAGAAGAACGTGGCGCCGGATTCGTGCGCCACGGCCTTCGCCAGCAGTGTCTTGCCGGTGCCCGGCGGCCCGTGCAGCAGGATGCCCTTTGGGACCGTCGCGCCGAGCTCGCGGAAGCGCGCGGGGTCGCGCAGGTAGTCGACGACCTCGCGCAGCTCGTCCTTGGCCTCCTCGGCGCCGGCGATGTCGGCCCAGGCGATCGAGGGGGCGGTGTCCGGCTTGGTCTCGGCCGGGCGCGTGCGCGGCATGAATCGCATCAGCGCGAACACGGCCACCACCAGCAGACCCATGAAGATGATCGGCAGCCAGGCCTGGAGGAACGAGGTCACGTCCGGATAGCCCATGAACGTGCTGGGCGCGTGGAAGATCGGTAGGAGCAGGTGCTGGGTCGTGGGATGCGCGACCTTGTTGGTGGTCAGCGCACCGTCGATCATGCTCAGGGCTCGGATCATGGGGCAATATCGTTCATCGGCACGGGGGCGGGATCACTCAACCCTCTCCAGGCGTGGATTCGGCGAATAGCGTCTTCCGACCTTTGCGCAGGGCCTTCCGTCGACGCACACGATGTCCGCGGTGAAGTCGTTGTCGCCCCGGATCAGCGATGAGCCGACGCCGTAGGCGTCGACCGGGACGCCGGCGGCCTCGAACTCGCGGATGCGCTCGGCCGTGAAGCCGCCGCTGGCGACGATCCGCACGTCCGGGTAGCCGGCGTGGTCCAGGGCGCTTCGCACCTTCTCGACCAGGCGCGGATTGACCCCGGTGGGCTTGAAGCCGCCCATCTCGTGCAGCAGCGAGCGGTCGACGAGGTCCTCGGCGGTGTCGAGCCGCACGCCCCATAGCTTCGGTCCGAGCGCCTCGGCAACTTCGAGCGCCGTGCGCACCGAATCGTTCTCGAAGTCGACGAGCACGGTGATGTTCATCTCCTTGTGGTGGCGGTTCGCGTACACCGACGCGGCCCTGACCGTGTCGCCGCCGTACGCGGCGATCAACCCGTGCGGAACCGTTCCGATGCCCCGGCCGCCCCACCAGGAGGCCTGCGCGTCGGTCGAGACGCCGATCGCGCCGGCGACGTGGGCGCTCCAGCCGTCACCGGTCTGGACGAGCCAGTGATCGTGGCGCGCCGGGAAGTAGAAGATCTGCTTTCCGCGGGCGGCCTCGACCACCCGGAGGACGTTGCGCATGATCAGCGAGCGCCGCGCCAGCGAACCGAGGTACACGGTCTCGAGGTGCGCGAACAGGCTGTAGTCCCCCTCGATCGTCATCACGGTCTCGCGGGGGTCGAGCTGATCGCCCTCGCGGAGCGCGTGCACCTCGAGCTCGTTCCACCCCAGGATCCACTCGCCGTCCTGCTTGTACCCGGAGCACAGCTTCAGCACCGCGATCGCCTCGTCGATCCCGCCGAGCACCGAGTCGCGCTTCTGGAAGACCTGCATGAGGACGCGGGGATGATGGTCCTCGGCCTCGAGCAGCGACTTCGTGTACACGAAGTACTGGTCGGAGTAATAGCCCTGCCTGATCCGGTCGACCGGCAACCTGAAGATCGCGGGGTCCAGCCGCGTCGAGAGCTGCGTCGCCATGGGGGAAGTCTATGACCCGCTACTCGATGTCCGGGGTTCACCCGGCGCGGTTGACCCGCCAATCGATGCGACTGAGGTTTCCGCTCAATATCAGCGGAAATCTCGGTCGCATCGTGGGTTAGCCGAGCAGGTCGCGGGCGAGATCGCGGTAGCAGGCGGCCGCGAAGCCCAGATCGCGGACGTCGATGCGCTCGTCGGCGCTGTGGATGAGCGGAGCGGTCTCGAGCAGGGTCATGTGGCGCTGGGGGAAGAACCCGTAAGCGACGCACTCGGGGAACTCCTCGCGGAACCAGCGCGAGTCCGAGAAGCCCGGGAGGATCACCGGCACGGTGTCTGCGCCCTCGTCGTTGGCCCTGACCCAGCGGTCGATGGCGTCCATCAGCGGGCTCTGGATCGGCGACGCGTTTCCGGTGACCATCTCGGTGAACTCGATCTCGAGCTTGCCGGCCTCGTCGCCGAGAACGCTCTGGATTCGCCGGCGGGCGGCGACCTCGCCGAGACCGGGAGGCACGCGGCAGTCGATCTTGACGTACGCCCGGGACGGGATCACGTTGATCTTGTCCGAGGCGTGGGCCATCGTCGGCGTCAGGGTCACGCCGAGCATCGGCTCGACCAGCGTCAACAGCCTCGGGTCGACGGCGGCGATCCTTTCGAGCGCTTGCGCCGGGTCATTCGGGTCCGCGCCGAGGCCGGCGAGCAGGGCGGCCGGTGCCTCCGTCAGATCGAACGTCGGCGTGGCCTCAGCGATCCGCTGCAGGGCGGGCGCCAGCTTGAGCAGGGCGTTCTCGCCGGTCCTCGGCAGCGACGCGTGACCGGCGATGCCGCGGGCGGTCAACTTGAAGCGGAAGATCCCCTTCTCCGCGCAGCACACGCCGTAGCGGCGGGTGCCGTCGAACTCGAACACGTCGCCGGCGCCCTCGTTGAGGAGCATGTCGCAGCGGGTGCGGTCCGGATGGGCCTTCGTGAGCCACCGGGCGCCGACGTCGCCGCCCGTCTCCTCGTCGGCGACGAACACGAGCTTGAGGGCGCCGGCTTGCGGTCTCCAACCGCCGCGGGCGAGGGTCGCGCCCGCGACCGCCTCGGCGGCCACCTGCGACTTCATGTCGATCGCGCCGCGTCCCCACAGGAAGCCGTCGACGACGTCGCCGGACCACGGATCGTGGGCCCACTCGGACGGGTCGGCGAGGACCGTGTCGACGTGGCCGAGGTAGCAGAGGGTGGGGCCGCCGTCTTTGTCGGCGGTGAGGTCCGTGTCGGCGGTGAGGTCCGCGACAAGGTTCGGGCGGTCCTCGTCATCGGCGAGCAGCTCGGTCTTGAAGCCGGCGTCGTTGAGGTATCCGGCGAGGAACTCGATCGCCGCGCGCTCGTTGCCCGGAGGGTTGACCGTGTTGAAGCGGACGAGCTCCTGCAGGACTCCGGTCGTCTCGCGCTCGAGCTCGTTCGTAGCCATGCAGGGCGTGAGCGTAGCGGGATCATGCGTAGGATCCGCATCGATGCCCGGCGTCGCCGAAGACCTGGAGCTCGCGCTCGCTCTTGCCGACGTCGCGGATTCGATCACGGTGGCGCGCTTTCGCGCCGACGACCTCGTGGTCGAGACGAAGCCCGACCTGACGCCGGTGAGCGAGGCCGATACGGCCGTCGAGCGGGCATTGCGTTCGCGGCTGGCGCAGGCGCGGCCGGAAGATGCGATCGTCGGCGAGGAGTACGGGGTTTCCGAGGGTTCCGGTGGTGGACGCCGCTGGATCGTCGACCCGATCGACGGGACCAAGAACTACGTGCGGGGAATTCCCGTGTGGGCGACGCTGCTGGCTTTGCAGGAGGGCGATCAGGCGACGGTCGGCGTGGTGTCTGCGCCGGCGCTGGGGCGGCGGTGGTGGGCGGCTCGAGGGGTCGGCGCGTTCGGGGCGGACGGGCTGTCAGAGGAGCCGCGCCGGCTGCGGGTCTCGGCCGTGCGCGTGCTCGAGGACGCACAGCTGTGCGTCTCGGGGTTCGACGGGTGGGAGGAGCAGGGCCGGCTCGAGCAGCTGCTGTCGCTGAGCCGGCGGTGCTGGCGCACGCGGGGGTTCGGCGACTTCTGGACCTACATGCTGGTCGCCGAGGGCGTGGCCGAGATCGGCTGCGAGGCGGTCGTCTCGCTGTGGGACCTCGCCGCGCCACAGGTGATCATCGAGGAGGCCGGCGGCATCTTCACCGACCTCGCAGGGGTGCCCACTGCCGACGGCGGCGACTCGCTCGCGACGAACGGGCTGCTGCACGAGGAGACGCTGGCGATCGTCGGGCGCTGAATGCCGCCACCCGCTCGGACTGCTCACGGGGGATGTACGGGTCCTGCCCGCCGAAGTGGAACAGGACCGGGCAGCGGATCTCCAGGCCCTGGTTCCGCATCAGCGGTGCGTACCCGCTCGACCCTCGATGTAGCCGCCACGGCCGGGAAGCCTATCCGGCGGAGCCCGGGGGGTAACTTGACGTGTGGAGAGTGATGCATGGGCGGCGAACTTCACCCGACGAGGGACCGCGACGAGGCGGCCACCGCCGCTGAGGAGCGCGTCGATTTCGACCTCGCCCCGGGCTTGGAGGACGGCGAGCTGGACATCACCGGGCTCTCGTCGGAGGGGCCGACCGGCCCGCTCACCCGGCGCAACCTGGTGTTCGGGGCGCTGTTCATCACCGCGGCGCTGGTCGGGCTGTACTTCCTCGTCCCGAAGTTCGCGGGGCTCAACCAGACGTGGGGTCGCCTCGAGCGCGGGGACCCGGTGTGGCTCGCGATCGCCGCCGGCTTCGAAGTCCTCTCGATAGCCGGCTACGCCGTGCTGTTCCGGACGGTGTTCGCCCGCGGGATGACGAGACTGAGCTGGCGTGCGAGCATCGAGATCCCGCTCGCCGGGATCGCCGCGATCCGGTTGCTCGCCGCGGCGGGGGCGGGGGGCGTGGCGGTCACGGTGTGGGCGCTGCGACGTGCCGGCATGTCGTCGAGGGTGATCGCCTGCCGGATCGCCGCCAACTACTCGATCCAGTACTCGCTGTATCTGCTGGCGCTGGTCGTGTGCGGGCTGGGGCTCTGGAGCGGCGCCTTCGCGGGCGGGGGACCGACGGCGCTGACCCTCCTGCCGGCGGTCCTGAGCGCGGTGGCGCTCGTGCTCGGGGCGGCCATGGGGCTCGTGCCGGGCGACTTCGAGCGCCGCCTCGATAACCTCGCCAAGCGCTCGGGGCGGATCGGCCGGCTCGCGGCGCGGTTCGCGACGCTTCCGGCCGCGCTCGGCGCCGGCGTCCGCACGGCGCTCGGCCTGATCCGGGGCCGCCATTTGGGCGTCCTCGGGGCGGTCGCGTACTGGGCGTTCGACATCGCGTGCCTCGGGGCGTCGTTCCGCGCGTTCGGCACCGTGGTGCCGGTCGCGGTCCTCGTGATGGGGTACTTCCTCGGAACGCTCGGGAGCCTGCTGCCGCTGCCCGGCGGCATCGGCGGTGTCGAAGGCGGGATGATCGGCGCGTTCGCGGCATTCGGCCAGCCCGCCGGCCGTGCGGTGATCGCGGTGCTGGCGTACCGCGCGATCTCGTTCTGGCTGCCCACGCTGCCGGGGATCGGGGGCTACGTGACGCTGCGCTCTACGGTTCGGGGGTGGCGCCTCGCCGACGAGCAGATACGCGAGGGGCTGAAAGAGGACTGAGGCAGTGACCTCGAGTCGCGAGTCCCGGGGGTCGCTCGCTCGAGCGGCACGCGCTTCCGCGCGGTCGACGCGGTGGGCCGGCCGGCTGCTCCGCGGCGAGGTGGTCAAGCGCGTCGGCGGCCCGGCGCGCGCACGGGTCATCGTGCTGTTCGGCGCGGTGCTCGCGCTCAACGGCGCGGACACGGCGACGATCGGAGCGGTGGCGCCACAGCTCGAGCACGCGTTCCACATCGGAAACACCAAGATCGGCCTGCTCGCGTCGGTGTCGCTGCTCGTCGGCGCGCTGTTCACGATCCCCGTCGGGCTCCTCGTCGACCGCTTCAAGCGCATGCCGATCCTCGCCGGGAGCATCGTGCTGTGGAGCATCGCGTCGCTGCTGAGCGCGTTCGCCAGCACATACAGCGGGCTGCTTCTGACTCGCCTCGCCCTGGGCGCGGTGGCCGCCTCGGCCGGCCCCGCAATCGCGTCGCTGACCGGCGACTACTTCCCGGCGCGCGAGCGCGGGCAGGTCTACGCCTACATCCTCGGGGGGGAGATCGCCGGGACCGCCGTCGGCTTCATCATCTCGAGCAGCGTGGCAAGCCTGATTGATTGGCGTGCCGCATTCGTGCTGTTGGCTATCCCGGGCTTCTTTCTCGCGCGTGAGCTGTGGCGGACCGTCCCGGAACCTGTACGGGGCGGCCAGAATCGCCTCGAGCCTGGGGTGCTCGATCTGCACGAGGCGGCCGCGCAGGCCGCCTCCAACCGAGGATCCGAGCAGGAGCGGGCCGGCGAGGGCGCGCCGGCCGAAGACGACCTGGCCCGTCAGGCGGCTGAGGAACGAGGCGTCAAGCCCAATCCCGACCGGGTGCTCACCGAGGATCCGCGGGAGATGTCGCTGAGTGACGCGATCAGGTACATCCTGTCGGTTCCGACCAACATCCACCTGATCATCAGCTCGTCGCTCGGCTACTTCTACTTCTCAGGACTGACGACCTTCGCGCTCCTGTTCGTCCGCGGTCACTATCACGTCAACCAGGCGACAGCCGAGGTGGCGCTCGCCGCGCTGGTGGGGGGAGCGATGATCGGCACTCTGATCAGCGGTCGGATCACGGACACGATGGTGCGGCGCGGGTTCATCGAGGCACGGGTCTGGGTTCCGGCGCTGTGCTACCTCGGCGCCACGGCGCTGCTCATCCCTGGCGTGCTCGGCAGCCACCTGACGCCTGCGCTGTGGTTTGACGTAGTCGGCGCCTCGCTTCTGTCGGCTGCCAACCCGCCACTCGATGCCGCGCGGCTCGACATCATGCCGGCCCTGTTGTGGGGCCGCGCAGAAAGCGTCCGGACGTTCGTGCGCTCGCTCGCCCAGGCCCTGGCCCCGCTCGTGTTCGGCGGGCTCTCCCAGCTGATCGCGGGCATCGTGCCGGCGCAGGCCCCAATCGGCACCCATGCCGCTGGCGTATCGGCGAACGAGGCCCGGGGACTCGAGATCAGCTTCCTGATCTTGCTCGCAACGCTCTTCGCTGCGGGTTTGTTCCTGGCGCGGGCGCGCTTCACCTATGCCGAGGACGTCGCGACCGCCGCCGCTTCGCACCAGGGTAATACGGGCGGTCAGCCGCCTAGGCCGCCGAATATGGCGAACGAGCCTCGCGTCGGCTCGTCGTCGTAGGTCTGGCGCAGGCTCGCCTCAGCCGTCACCGTGCTGCCGGGCGGGGCCTCTGCGCGCAGGCGGTCGGCCAGCGCGTTCGCGGTGTCCTCGTCGGCCGCCCCGACCAGCAGGTACTTCCAGCGCCGGACCGTCGGGAACCCTTCTTCGTGAAGGTGCTGGTCGAGCTTGACGGTGTCGTGGTGCGAGTGGCACTCGATCCGCACCTCGTACTCGGGGTAGCCGCGGATGCCGGAGTCCTCGCGCTCTGTTTCCACCAGCTCCTGGTGCTCGGCGAGACGCTGGGCGTCGTTCTCTGGCAGCGGCTTGTCCGGGTCCTCCCATTCCTCCGCGGTGGGATGCCAGTGCTTGAGCTCGATCTCGATATCCCAGCCATGCTCGGCCGCGACCGAACGGATCTTGCTCTCCGCGGCCTCGGCCTGCTCGCGGTCGCCGGTGTAGACGAACACGTTCGGGGGATCCGCCGAGACGACCAGGCGCTTGCCGAACACCTCCTCGAGGTCGTCGCTCAGCTTGCCGGCCGCGAGTCGTTCGGTGAGCGCACGCGCCGTGCCCTTCTCGAACAGCCCGACCTCGAGTCGCCAGTCGTCGCCCATGGGTCCCAGACTATGCCACGTGGCGAGGGTCGAACTTGTGCCGCCCGGCAGCCCCTACCGGGCGGCACATTCCGGGTAATCGGACACGCCCGCGATTTATTGAGCTCGCGCCGAGCCGTGCAACAACGGGGCCAGCGGGGCCCGGTCGGTGCGGAGCAGAGCCACCAGTGAGGGGGCGTCGATCGCGTCGGCTCCGTGCCGGCCGGGATGGAGCTCGGCCTAGAACGGCTCCCGTCGCATACTTGTGACATGGATCGCTTGTTCGGCGAGGATGAAGCGCCGGCCCGGAGCCGCTCGGCGACGCTGCCCGGGGCGCCGCTGGCGACGCGGATGAGGCCGCGAACGTTCGAGGAGTTCGTCGGCCAGGACCGGCTGCTCGGGCGGGCGGGGGGCCAATCCTCGCTTCGCCGTGCGATCGAGGAGGGCCATCCCCACTCGATGATCCTCCACGGGCCGCCCGGGAGCGGCAAGACGACGCTGGCGCGGCTCATCGCCGAGGCGTCCGACGCCGCGTTCGAGGAGGAGAGCGCGGTGCAGGCCGGCCGCGCCGAGGTGCGGGGCGTGATCGACCGGGCGCGCGAACGGCTCGCGTCCGGCGGCCGGCGCACGATCTTCTTCCTGGACGAGATCCACCGCTTCAACAAGGCCCAGCAGGACGCGCTGCTGCCGGCGGTCGAGGACGGCTTGGTGACGCTGATCGGGGCGACGACCGAGAACCCGTACTTCGAGGTCAATTCCGCGCTGCTCTCGCGGGCCCGCGTCTACGAGCTCGAGCCGCTGACGGCCGCGGACGTGCGCGTGCTGATCGAGCGAGCGCTCGCTCGGGAGGAATGCGGGCCGCCGGATCGGGTCGACCCGGCTGCCGTCGAGTTCCTGTCCGAGCGGTCGGGCGGGGACGCAAGGACCGCTTTGAATGCGCTCGAGCTTGCGTGTCAGACGGTGGGGCCGGGAGAGCGGGTCGGGCTGGATCACGCCGAGGACGCGCTCCAGCGACGCGCGTTGCTCTACGACCGCCAGGCCGACCGCCACTACGACACGATCTCGGCCTGGATCAAGGCCACCCGGGGCTCGGACCCCGACGCGTCCCTGTACTACCTCGCGGTGATGCTCGAGGGAGGCGAGGATCCGCGCTTCATCGTCCGCCGGATGGTCGTCCTCGCCTCCGAGGACATCGGCAACGCGGACCCGCAGGCGTTGACGGTGGCGACGGCCGCGGCCGCCGCGGTCGAGCACGTCGGCATGCCCGAGTGTCAGTTCGCGCTCGCGCAGGCCGCGATCTACCTGGCACTCGCACCGAAGTCCGACGCGGCCAAGCGCGCCGTGATCGCCTCCCGTGAGTTCATCCGCGAGCGTGGCGCGGAGATTCCGCCGCCGTGGCTGCGCTCGTCGACCCGGAGCGACGGTGGCTATGACAATCCGCACCGCCGTCCGGGCCATTTATCGCCGCAGGAGCTGATGCCGGACTCGGCGATCGGGCAGCGGTTCTACGAACCCGACGAGGCCGAGGCGGCGCTCCGAGCCCGGCTCGAGCAGGTCCGGCGGGCCAGGGGGCGGGCTTGACCGCGGATGGGCGGGCGCCTGAGAGCGGAGCCGACCGCTAGTCTCGGCCCATGGAAACAGCCACCGCCACCGCCCAGCTCGAGTCGTTCAACCCCGCCACCGGCGAGCCGATCGGGTCCGTTCCCGTCACCGCGCCGGAGGATGTTCAGGCCGTAGTCGATGCCGTCGCCGCCGTGCAGCCGGCCTGGGGTCGGCTGTCGCTCGAGGAGCGCGCGCGCTACCTGGAGCGCGCTTCGCAGGTGCTGCTCGACGAGGACGACGACATCCGCGACCTGCTCGCTCGCGAGCAGGGAAAGCCGCGGACCGAGGCGTTCTCGATGGAGGTCCTGCCGACCATCGACGCGCTGCAATGGGTCGCCAAAGCCGGCGCCGAGATCCTCTCCGAGGAGAAGATCCCGATGTCGCAGTGGTTCCTGAAGACGAAGCGCTCGGCCTTCGTGTACGAGCCGGTGGGGGTGATCGGTGTCATCTCGCCCTGGAATTACCCGTGGAGCATTCCGATGGGCGAGGTGGCGCTGGCGCTCATGGCCGGCAACGGTGTGGTCCTCAAGCCGGCGTCGCTGACGCCGCTGATCGGCGAGCGGATCGCGCGCGTGTTCGAGAGCGCGGGCTTGCCCGAGGGGCTGGTCCGGGTCGTGCACGGTCCGGGCACCGGGGCGGCGCTGGCCGAGTCGAGTGTCGGCAAGGTGTTCTTCACCGGATCGGTGCAGACGGGGCGGACGGTGGCGGAGGCGTGCGCGCGCCGCCTGAAGGGCTGCGTGCTCGAGCTCGGTGGGAAGGACCCGATGATCGTTCTGGACGATGTGCGCATGGAGCACGCCGTCGCGGGGGCGATCTGGGGCGGGTTCGCGAACGCCGGCCAGACGTGCGCGGGGATCGAGCGCGTGTACGTGATGCGCTCGGTGGCGGACCGCTTCATCGGCGAGGTGGTCGCCGGCGCGCGAAAGCTGCGGGTGGGCGACCCGATGAGCTGGGACACCGAGATCGGTCCGATGGTCTCCCGCGAGCAGCTCGAGATCGTCCGCGACCTGGTCGACGACGCGGTCGCGGCCGGGGCCACGCTGCACTGCGGCGGCCCTGTCGATCCGCCGGCGGGCCTGGACGGCGCGTTCTACGCCCCGGCGGTGCTGACCGGCGTCACCCACGACATGCGGATCATGCGCGAGGAGATCTTCGGCCCGGTGCTCCCGATCGTGGTCGTCGACTCCCAGGAGGAGGCGGTGGCGCTGGCCAACGACTCGGACTTCGGACTTGGCGCCTCGGTGTGGACCGCCGATCGGGCCAAGGGCGAGCGGATCGCTCACGAGCTCGAGGCGGGCATGGTCTGGATCAACGACCACATGTTCAGCCACGGCGCCTGCCAGTGCGCGTGGGGCGGGGTCAAGGACTCGGGTCTGGGCCGAACGCACTCGAGGTTCGGTCTGTACGAGTGCGTCAACGTCAAGCTGCGCGTCTGGGAGGGGGCAACGATGCGCGATCCGTGGTGGCATCCCTACGACGAGACGCTCGGCAAGGCGTTCCGTCAGAGCGCGAAGATCCTTTACGGCCGATCGTCGGACCGGGCGGGGGCGCTGCGCGACGGGTTCGGGCCACTGATGAAGGTCGGGGCCCGCATGGCCCGCGACGTGGTCAAGCGGTAGCGCGGCCGACTCTTGGCGAGCAGGGTGACAAATACGCACCTCCAGCGCCAAAGTCGGGTCGCGGTACCCTCGTAGCCGATGCCCGCTCAGGCCTACGCCGGCAAGGAATGCGTCTGCCAGCTGCGTAAGGGGACGTGCGACCAGTCGTGCGTCCGGGGGATGCTCGAGACGCCGTTCTACATCGCGTGCCTGCGGCTGAGCGGGCGGCGGTGCGTGGTCGTCGGTGGCGGTGACGTCGGGCTCGAGAAGGTCGAGGGGCTGCTCGCGTGCGACGCCGACGTGACGCTGATCGCCCCCGAGGCCGGTCCCGAGCTGGCACAGCTCGCGCTCGAGGGCTCGATCCAGTGGCACCGGCGCGGGTACGCCGACGCCGACCTCGACGGGTGCCTGATCGCGATCGCGGCGACCGACGACACCGACCTCAACATCCGAGTGTTCGAGGACGCCGAGGCGCGGGCGATGCTGGTCAACGTCGTCGACGTGCCGCCGCTGTGCAACTTCATCCTGCCGGCGATCGTCCGCACCGGCCCGCTGGCGGTCGCGATCTCGACCGCCGGCGCCTCGCCGGCGCTCGCCAAGCGGATGAAGCGCGAGATCGGGGAGCTGTTCGGCGAGCCGTACGCGCTGCTGGCGATCCTGCTGAACGATGCGCGCGGCTGGGCGAAGGCGACGCTCCCCACCTACCAGGACCGCAAGGAGTTCTTCGAGACGATCGTGAACGGCGACCCCGACCCGATTGAGCTGCTGCGGGCCGGAGACGTCGAGGCCGTGCGCGACCTGATCGAGGACGCGCAACGCTCATGCGCCCCCGCGGCGCGGTGAGCGAGCTGACGCATCTGGATGCGTCCGGGCGCGCCCGGATGGTCGACGTGGGCGCGAAGCCCGCGAGCGAGCGGTGCGCGGTGGCGCGCGCGACCGTGCGGGTGTCGCGCCGGACCGCGGAAGCGGTCCTTGCCGGCGATGCGCCGAAGGGCGACGTGCTCGGGGTGGCGCGGATCGCGGGGATCCAGGCGGGCAAACGCACCGCCGAGCTGATCCCGCTGTGTCACCCGCTCTCACTCACGTTCGTGGGCGTCGAGGGGTCGGTCGATCCCGACGCCGGGCGGATAACGCTCGTCGCGCAAGCGCGCACGACCGGGCAGACCGGGGTCGAGATGGAGGCGATGACCGCCGCCTCGGTCGCGGCGCTGACCGTCTACGACATGGTCAAGGGGATCGAGCGCGGTGCGGAGATCGGCGAGATCGTGCTGCTCGAGAAGTCCGGCGGCCGGTCCGGCCACTGGACTCGCGACGGCAAACCCCGATCCGGGGCAGTAGCTAGCAGCTAGCAGCTAGCGGAACGCCTCGGACAGCGCGCTCAGCGTCCCGGCGTCGGCGCTCGCCCCGATGTCCGCGTGGAACGGCGGCGAGATCGCGGTCAGGCCGCCGTCGACGACCAGCGACGTCCCGGTCACGTACTCGGCTCCGGGCGAGAGCAGGAACAGCGCACACTCCGCCACCTCGGCGGCCGTCCCCATCCGCCTCTTGGGGATCTTCGGCAGCACCGTGTCGAGCGACGGGACGCGGCCGGTCGAGTAGAAGTAGCTCGAGGAGTCGGTCTCGATGATCCCGCCGTTGACCGCGTTGACGTTGACGCCGCGCGGGGCGAGCTCGACCGCCATGTACCTCGCCCAGGCCTCGAGCGCGGCCTTCGCCGACCCGAGGTTCGCGTAGGTCGGGAACGTACGGATGCTCCCGTAGCTCGAGAGCACGACGACCCGGCCGGCACCGGGCATCAGGCCGACCGCGCGCTGCGTCCCGACCACGAACGCCCGCACGTTGAGGTTGAACGTGCGCTCGAGGTGGTGGGGCTTGAGGTCCATGAAGTGGTGGAAGCTGCTTGCGGACGCGTTCGAGACGAAGAAGTCCAGGCGCCCGAACCGCTCCTGCACCTGGTCGAACATCGCCTCGATCTCCTCGAGGCGCTCGAGGTCGGCGCGGATCGCAAGCCCGGTGGCGCCGAGTCGCCGGATCTCGGCGACCGTGTCGGCCGCGGCCTCCTCGTCGCGGCGGTAGTTGACGATCGGCGTCGTGCCGCGGGCGGCGAGGCGGAGCGCGAGCGCGCGTCCGATCCCGCGGGTTCCGCCGGTGATCAGCGCGATCTTGCCCTCGAAGCCTCGGCGCGGGTCCGGGAGCAGGGTGTCGTCAGAGGCGGGAGTGCTCATCTGCTCATCGTCTCAAGAGGTCCCGGGCGATCGTCGTCTTCTGGATCTCGGCGGTGCCCTCCTCGAACCGCTGGGCGCGCGCATCGCGGTACACGCGCTCGATCGGGCTCGTCGACCAGTACCCGACGCCTCCATGCACCTGGAGCGCGCCATCGGTCACGCGCTGGAGCATCTCGCTTGCGAACAGCTTCGCCATCGCCGCCTCGGTCGGGGCGTGGCCGGTCTGCTCCCATTTGCTCGCGGCGTGCATCACCAGGCGGCGGCCGGCCTCGACGTCGGTCGCCATCTCCGCGAGCCTGAACGCGATCGCCTGGCGCTCGGCGATCTTGCGACCGAAGGTCTCGCGGCGCTGTGCGTAGTCGAGCGCGAGATCGAGCGCGCGCTGCGCGAGGCCGACGCACGTCGTCGCCAGCGAGATCCGGCTCGGACCGAGGAAGCCGCTGAGCGCGATCTCGACGCCCTGCCCCTCCTCGCCGAAGCGGTCGGCGACCGGGACCGGCGCGCGGTCGAACACGATGTGGCCGTGGTCGGTGCCGCGCACTCCCATCGTCTCGGCCATCTCGCGCGCGTCGACGCCCTCTCCCCGGGTCGGGACCATCAGCGCGACGGTCCCATCCGTGCCTCGGGTTCCCTCGACACGGGCGAAGCACAGCAGGTAGTCCGCGATCGTCCCGAACGTGATCAGGTGCTTCTCGCCGCTCAGGTAGTAGGTGTCGCCTTCCGGCACGACGCTACAGCGGATGTCGGCTCCACTGCCCGCACCAGGCTCGGTGAGCGTGAACGCCACCTTGATCTCGCCGGCGACCACCGGCTTGATGAAGCGTTCGCGCTGGTCCTCGTTGGCGTGCGAGTCCATCGGCCGCCAGATGCCGTTGGCGACGTGGACGATCATCCGCAGCGACGCGTGCGACATCGAGAACCGCTCGAGCAGCTCGAGGTAGCGGGTGAATGGGACGGCGCCGCCGCCGTACTCCACCGGCGCGGCCAACTTCAGGTATCCCCGGTCGCGAAGCTCGTCCCACAGCGCCGGCGGCACCCGATGCTCGCGCTCGATCAGCTCCGACCAGCGCTCGCCCTCGTCCTCCACGTACGCGCGGACCTCGGCGCGCAGCGCCTCGAAATCTGTGATTGGAGCCGTAGTCACGTCGTCACCTGGGTGCTGCGCGCGAGCTCGCGGACCCGGGCGCGGAGCACGAACTTCTGAATCTTCCCCGACGGCGTCCGCGGGAGCGATCCGGCGAGCTCGAGCCGCTCGGGCCAGTACGTCTTCGAGACGCGGCGGGAGTCGAGGTACTCGAGCATCGCGTCGAAGTCGAGCTCCGCGCCCTCCTCGAGCACGACGAACGCGCACGCCCGCTCGCCGAGGCGCTCGTCGGGCATCGCCACGATCGCGACGTCGCGGACGGCCGGATGGGCGTGCAGGAGCTGCTCGACCTCGGCGACGGGCACCTTCTCGCCGCCGCGATTGATCACATCCTTGACCCGGCCGGTGATCCGGACGTAGCCGTGGGCATCGATCCGGGCAAGGTCGCCGGTGCGGTAGAAGCCATCCTCGGTGACGGCCTCGGCGGTCAGCTCCGGCCGGTTCAGGTAGCCGACGAACAGGCAGTCGCTGTGGACCTCGAAGTTGCCCTCCTCGCCGGCGGACAGCGGACGGCCGTCGTCGTCGACGACGCGCAGGCGGACGCCATCGAGCGCGCGCCCGTCCGTGCCCCACGCCCGCTCGGGCGGATCGCCGGGGGCGAATGCGCAGCCGAGACAGCTCTCGGTCGTGCCCCAGGCCCCGCCGACCTCGGCGCCGAGGACCTCGCGGGAGCGGCGCGCGAGCTCGCGGGGAATCGCGGCGCCGGTGGCCACGAACGTCCGCAGGGATGTGGATCCCACCCGCCCGTTTCCGGAATCGGCCGCGACCCGCGTCAGGTCGGCCAGGAACGGGGTGGCCGCCTGAACGAACGTCACGCCGAAGCGCCGCATCGTCTCGAGCCCGACCTCGGCATCCCACGCCTCCTGGAGCACCTGGGGCACGCCGAGCCGGATCGCGATCCACATCCCGTACAGGAAGCCGGTCTGATGGGCGAGCGGCGAGGGGATGTAGACGACGTCGTCGCGGCCGAGGCCGAAGTGCTCGATCTGGTGGTCGGCGGCGCGCATCAGCACATCGTGGCGGTGAAGCGCCCCCTTGGGCTCGCCGGACGTGCCCGAGGTGAACAACAGCTGCGCGATCTGATCGGGACCCGGGCTCCGGGCGCCCAGATCGGCAGGGCCGTCCGGGGCCGGGAAATTCAAGCCGGGGTCGAGCACGACCACGTGCTCGAGCGACGGCAGGGCCGCACGCACGGCTTCGGCCATCGCCGCGTGGTCGCGGCCACGGAAGCTGTCCGGGACGAACAGCACGCGCGCGCCGCTCTCACGGAGCATGAACTCGAGCTCGCGCTCGCGGAAGATCGGCATCAACGGCTCGCATACGGCGCCGATCCGGAGCGTCGCAAGCGCGATCGTCACGAACTCGAGGCGGTTGGGGAGCTGGAAGGCGACGATCTCGCCGTCGCCCACGCCGAGCGACAGGAGCCCCCGGGCGACGCGGTCGGTCTCGGCGCTGAGCTCGGACCAGCTGAGCTCGCGGACCTCGCCGTGGGCGTTGACCTCGGCGATCGCGCGCGCGTCGGGCCGCTCGATGGCGTGCCTGTACAGGTCGTCGACGATCAGCTGCGCGCTCACGCGCTGATCACCCGACGGCGGGCACGCGGGCGGGGTCCGACACCGCCGCGGGGATGCCGAGCGCGTTCATGTGGTCGAGGAACTCGGGATACGAGATCCGGTAGGCGTGGGGGTAGGAGAGCTCGGTGACGCCGGTGGCGATCGACCCGGCGACGGCCAGCGACATCAGCACGCGATGGTCGTTGAACGAGGACAGGTTCGCGCCGCGGAGCCGCTGCACTCCCTCGAACGTCATGTCGTTGCCGTCGAACTCGACCCTCGCGCCCATCTTGCGAAGCTGGAGCATCGAGGCGACGCGATCTGACTCCTTGAGCCGCACGTGGGCGACGTGGCCGAGCGCGCTCTTACCCCGGGCCCGGCTCGCGAGCACCGACAGGATCGGGACCATGTCCGGCGTGTCGCGGCAGTCGAGCGGGCCGCCCTCGGGGGGCGTCCCGTCGTGGTCGATCGAGATCGAATGCCCGTCCTGCGCGAAGCGGAACGGCACGCCCGCGGCCATCAGCGAGTCGAGCACCGACGCCTCGGGGTGCCCGGCGATCGGCGTCGAGCTGCGGAACGTCACCTTCGAGGGGTTGAGCGTGCATGCCGCGAGCCCGAACACGGCCGAGCCGAGGTCGGGTGGGAGCACCACGTCAGTCGGCGTCGGCCGCTGGCCCGGGGCGACGTAGAACTCCCGCCAGTCCTCGCGCGCGGTCACCTCGAGCCCGAACTGGCGCATCATGTCGATCGTCAGCTCGAGGTACGGCCGCTCGTTCAGCTCGCCCCGAATCTCGATCACGGTCGGCTCGAGCGCGTACGGCGCGAGCATCAGCAGCCCCGAGATCCACTGAGACAGCGTCCCGTCGATCCGGATCCGGCCACCGCGGGGCGCGCCCGGGTAAACGGTCACGGGCAGATGCTGATCTTCGTAGTCGAGCCGCACCCCCATGCGCCTCAGCGCGCGGAGCAGCGGCCCGATCGGCCGCCGGCGGAAGTAACGCTGGCCCACGAACCGGACGGGCCGGTCCCCGAGCGCGGCGAGGCCGAGCAGGAAGTACAGGGTCGTGCCCGAGCTGCCCACCGACACCTCCTCGCTGACCGGCGAGAACTGACCGCCGGTCACACGCCAGCCCGGCCCAACGGCCTCGATCTTGGCGCCGAGCGAGCGCAGCGCCCCGACCGTGAACGTGACGTGCCTGGCGGCCGTCCGCTCGACGATCGTGCTCTGCCCAGGGGCGAGCGCCGCGAGCATCAGCGCGCGGTGGGCGTGGTACTTCGAGGGTGGGATCGCCAGCTCCCCTACGAGCGGAGCCTGGGCCTTCGCTACCAGCAGACGCACCGGCGGCAGCATAACGTCGCCTTCACGCGACGAGCGTGCCGCCGGAAATAGACCCGCCGAATGGGGGGTGGTTGTTCGGGGACGCGAGATCCCTACCCTGTCGCAGCATGAAGACCGCGATCATCACAGTCTCCACCTCGGTCGCGGCCGGCCGGGCCGAGGATCGCTCGGGTCAGGCGCTGGCCAAGCTGGCGCAGGCCGCGGGGGCGGAGATCGTCGCGACCGAGGTCGTCGCCGACGACCGGGACGCGATCGAGAAGCTGCTGCGAAAGCACAGCCGGTCCGGGATCGCGCTGATCTTCACGACCGGCGGAACCGGCTTCACCCACGACGACGTCACGCCCGAGGCGACGAAGGCGGTGATCGACCGCGACGCCCCGGGTTTTGCCGAGGCGATGCGGGCGGAGGCTCTGAAGCACACCCCGATGGGGATCCTGTCGCGCGGCGTGTCGGGCATCGCGGGTCGCACGCTGATCGTGAACTTCCCCGGCAACCCGAAGGCGATCGGCGAGCTGTTCCCGGTCATCGGCCCGACGCTCGGGCACGTGGTGACGACCCTGCAGCACGAGGGTGGACCAACCCCCGGCCATTGAGCTGCGGGGCGTGGTCCGCCACTTCGGCGAGCGGACGGTGCTCCGGGACGTGTCGGTGCAGGTGGCCGCGGGGTCGACGCTCGCCGTGCTGGGGCGCAACGGCGCCGGCAAGTCGACGCTGCTGCGGATCCTGGCGACGCTGCTGCGGCCGCACGGCGGCGAGGTCCGTGTGTTCGGCGAGACGCTACCGCGCCGCGCGTTCGCGGTCCGCGGACACGTCGGCCTGCTCGCGCACGACCCGCTGCTGTACCGAGATCTCAGCGGTCGCGAGAACCTCGGATATCAGGCGCGGCTGCACGGGGTGGGGGTTGAACGCGTGGAGCAGCTGCTCGACGCGGTGAAAATGGGTTCGCGCGCCGACGAGCCGGTCCGGCTGCTGTCGCGGGGGATGGTGCAGCGGCTCGCGGTGTGCCGGGCGGTGCTGCACAGTCCGCGGCTGCTGCTCCTCGACGAGCCGCTTGCCAACCTCGATCCTGCGGCCACCGACCTCGTCGGGCCGCTGATCGGGCGCGCGGCCGGCGCCACGCGTGTGCTGACGAGCCACGATCCGCAGGCCGCGCTCGCCGAGGCCGACCTGGTGCTCGGGCTGGAGGCCGGGCGGGCGGCGTTCGTGACGAGCCCCGACCAGGTGGACGCGGCAGCGGTGAAGCGCCTGTACGCATGACGTCCGCGCGATGAGGACCGTCGTGACCATCCTGCGCAAGGACCTGCTGCTCGAGCTGCGCGGTCTCGAGACGCTGCCGGCGATGATCCTGTTTGCGATCACCACGTTCGTGATCTTCCACTTCGGCCTGAACCAGGACACGATCAGCGGGCAGCTCGCGGCCGGCGTCCTGACGGTCACGCTGCTGTTCGCGGCGATGCTCGGGATCAACCGGCTGTTCGTCGCCGAGCGCGAGCAAGGCGGTTTCGACGCGTTCCTGCTCGCGCCGGTCGACCGGTCCGCGCTGCTCGTCGCCAAGGCGCTAGCCCTGTTCTTGTTCCTGGTCGCGCTCGAGGTGATCGCGGTCCCAGCGTTCGGCCTGCTGCTGCTCGGGCCGTCGCTCGGGCCGCCGCTGCCCGGCCTGATCGCGGTGCTCGCGCTCGGGAACGTGGCGCTCGCGGTGATCGGGACGCTCGTCTCGGCGATCGCCGTGCAGACGCGGGCGCGGGACCTGATCGGTCCGATAATCGGGCTGCCGCTGCTGCTTCCGGCTCTGATCGGCATGGCGCGGGGAGCGGGCCCGCTGCTCGCGGTGCACGGCCCGAGCTGGCCGCCGGGGAGGTGGGTGGTGATCCTCGCTCTTTATGATGTGGTGTTCGCCCTCCTCTCATACGCTGTTTTCGACTTTCTCTTGGAGGACTGACTGCTTTGATGACTTACGGCCGCGGGCTTCGCGGCCTTTCCCTCGCCGCCGCCGCGACCATCACCGTGGCGCTCGCGCTGGTGTTCTTCTACGCGCCGCTGGACGCCGACCAGGGCTTCATCCAGAAGATCTTCTACGTCCACGTCCCGCTGGCGATCACCACGCTGTGCGGGTTCGTGTTCGGCGGGATCCTCGGCGCGATGTACCTGCGCACCGGCGAGGGCAAATGGGACATCCGCTCCTACGTGGCGATCCACATGGCGCTGATCTTCGGGATCGGGACGCTGTTCACGGGCGCGATCTGGGCCAAGGCGTCGTGGGGCCACTGGTGGGTGTGGAGCGACCCGACCCTGACCTCGTTCCTGATCGTGATGCTGCTGTTCGCCACCTACCAGCCGCTTCGCTTCTCGATCGAGGATCGCGAGCGCCAGTCGCGTTACGCGGCCGTGTTCGCGGTCGTCGCCGGCGCGTTCGTGCCACTGAACTTCATCGCGGTCCGCGCCGCCCAGGCGTACGTCCACCCACGCGTGCTGACCTTCACCGGCGGGAACCTGCCGGGGTCGATGCGGCTCACGTTCCTGGTGGCGCTGATCGGAGTCGCGCTCCTGTACGCGACCCTGTGGAAGTACGAGATGGCGGCCAAGAGCACCCGGATGCAGGTTCGCGCCCTGCGGCGCGCGCTGCTCGGCGAGGACTCGCTGGCGCCGCCCAAGCGAAGCGCGGCGCCGTCATGAGCATGCTCGCTGTCGCTCCTGCGCTACCCCTGCACACCGCGGGCAAATACGTCGCGGCCGCGTACATCGTGTTCCTCGCGCTCGTGCTGATCTACGTGGCGATCATGGCCACGCGGCTGTCCCGGACCGAGCGCGAGATCGCGGAGCTCCGGCGCGACCTCGATCGGCGCCGCGAGGAGGAGTCTCGGGATCCTGGCCGCGAGCGAGAGCCGGTGGCATGAGCGAGCTGCTCGCGATCGGCGTCTCGCACAAGACCGCGCCGGTCGAGGTGCGCGAGCGCGTTGCGCTGCCCGAGGCCCGCGCCGCCGATTTCGTGCGCGACCTGCGCGGGACCGGGGAGGTACACGAAGCGGTCACGATCTCGACCTGCAACCGGATGGAGCTGTACGTGGTCGTCGGCGACCCGGTCGAGGCCGAGAGCCGCGCGCTGTCGATGCTGGCGAGCAAGGCCGGCATCCGGCCGACGGAGCTCGCGCCGGCGATCTACTCGCTGCGCAACTGCGACGCCGCCCGCCATCTTTACCGGGTGACCGCCGGGCTCGATTCGATGATCGTCGGCGAGGCCGAGATTCAGGGCCAGGTCAAGCGCGCCTACGAGGGAGCGATTGCCGGCGAGACCGTCGGGCCGCTGACCAACCACCTTTTCCGGGCGGCGCTCGCGACCGGCAAGCGCGTGCGCAGAGAGACCGCGATCGGCGAGCGGCACCTGACGCTGCCGGCCGTCGGGGTGGCGCTCGCGCGCGAGCGCCTCGGCGATCTGCACCGCCGCCAGGTCGTGATCGTCGGGACCGGCGAGACCGGCGAGCTCGCCGCACGGGCGCTCGCCGACAGCGGCGCGCGGCCGCTGTTCGTCGCGAGCCGCCGGCGGGACCGTGCGATCTCGCTGGCGCGGCACTACGGCGGCGACAGCGCGAGCTTCGACGAGCTGCCCCAGGCGCTCGAGCGCGCCGACATGCTCGTTGCCGCCACCGCGTCGCCGCACCTCCTGCTCGAGGCCGCGGAGCTCGCCGAGGTGATGGGGCTGCGCCGCGGGCGCCCGCTGCTGCTGATCGATCTCGCGGTCCCGCGCGACATCGACGCGTCCTGCGCCGAGATCGACGGGGTGTCGCTGTACGACATCGACGACCTGCAAGCGGTGATCGCCCGCAACCGCAAGGTCCGCCAGGCCGAGGCGCGCAAGGCGGAGGGGATCATCGAGCAGGAGATCCAGCAGTTCGCGGCCTGGCTCGGGCAGCTCGAGGTGCTGCCCACGCTGACCGCGCTGCGCACCCATGCGACGGAGATCGCCGAGCAGGTCGTGGCCGAGAACGCCGGCAAGTGGGATTCGTTGTCCGAGCGAGACCTCGAACGCGTCGATGCGATGGCACGGTCGATCGTGAACCGGCTGCTGCATGGGCCGACGGCGCGGCTGAAAGAGCTCCAGGATGACCGCGTCCACGCCCGGATGGCGATGATCCGCGACCTGTTCGGGCTCGAGGGCCCCGAGGTCGAGCGCGAGGGCCCCGAGGTCGAGCGCGAGGGCCCCGAGGTCGAGCGCGAGGGCACGGCTTCGGCCGGTGAGCCGGTACAGGAGCTTGCCGAGGTGCGGAAGCTCCGACAGCGAAGCCGTTGATCCGGGTCGGCACGCGTGGCAGCGCGCTGGCGCTCGCGCAGGCGGCATGGGTCGGATCGCGGCTCGGTGCGGCGTTCGAGCTGGTGACGGTGACGACGTCCGGCGATCGGGGCGTCGCGGTCGGAGACAAGTCCCGGTGGACGTCCGAGCTCGAGCGTGCGCTGCTCGAGGACGAGATCGACGTCGCGGTCCATTCGGCCAAGGACGTCCCCGCCGAGATCGCCGACGGGCTCGAGCTCGTCGCGATTCCGCCGCGCGAAGATCCGCATGATGCGATCTGCGGCGCCCCGTCGCTGACCGCGATGGCGGCCGGCGCGCGGGTGGGGACGAGCTCCTTGCGGCGCGCGGCGCAGATCCGTGCTGTTCGTGATGACCTGTTGGTGGTTGAGCTGCGCGGGAACGTCGACACCCGTCTACGCAAGCTCGCCGACGGCGAATGCGACGCGTTGGTGCTGGCGGTCGCGGGTCTGCGGCGGCTGGGCCGCGAGTTCGACGGCGTCCTTCCTGAGCTCGTCCCGGCGGCCGGGCAGGGCGCCCTCGCGCTCGAGGCGCGCCCCGGCCGGCTGGCGCTCGATGGGCTGATCGACGCCGACGCCACCGCGTGCGTGCTCGCCGAGCGCGAGTTGACTCGGGTACTCGGCGCCTCCTGCAACACACCCGTCGGCGCGTTCGCGCGCGTGGTCGCCGACGGAGCGCTCGAGCTCACGGCCTGGGTCGGGCGTCCCGACGGCTCGGCGTGGGTGAACGATCGCCTGCGGGGCACCCCCGAGGGGCTGGGCGCGCTCGTCGCGAGCCGGCTGCTGGCGGCGGGGGCGGCGGAGCTGCTGTCGTGACCGTGTACCTGGTCGGGGCCGGGCCGGGCGATCCCGGACTGATGACGGCGCGGGCGCTAGAGCTGATCGCCGCCGCCGACGTGATCGTGTACGACCGCCTGATCCCCGTGGATGCGCTCGCGGGCGCGCGCGCCGGGGCGACGCTGATCTACGCCGGCAAGGAGGGCGGCGGGCCGTCGATGCCCCAGTCCGAAATCTCACAGCTGTTGGTGTCGCATGGTTTGTCGTCCGAGGCCGTCGTGCGTTTGAAAGGTGGCGACCCGTTCGTGTTCGGGCGCGGCGGCGAGGAGGCGGAGGCGCTGAGGGACGCGGGTGTTGCGTTCGAGGTCGTGCCGGGAGTGACCGCCGGTGTTGCCGGGCCGGCGTATGCCGGGATCCCGGTCACGCACCGGGACGCGGCGAGCGCGGTGGCGTTCGTGACCGGCCACGAGAGCCCTTTGAAAGCGTCCGGGTCCGCGCTTGATTGGGGCGCGCTGGCGGACTTCCCGGGGACTCTCGTGTTCTACATGGGGGTGGCGCAGTTGGAGGCGATTGCGTCGCGGCTGGTCGCGGGCGGTCGCTCGCCGTCTGAGCCGGCGGCGGTCGTAGAGCGCGGGACGCTACCCGGGCAGCGGGTCGTGACAGGAACGCTGGCGACGATCGCGGCGGTCGCCGGCGACGCGGGGGTCCGGGCGCCGGCGCTGATCGTCGTTGGGGAGGTCGCGGCGTTGAGAGATCGGTTGGAGTGGTTCGAGTCGCGGCCTCTGGCCGGGGTGACCGTCGCGGTCACGCGGGCTCGGGCCCAGGCGAGCGGGCTGGTCGAGCGACTGGCGAGGCTCGGTGCGAGCGTTGTCGAAGCGCCGGCGATCCGAATCGTGCCGCGCGACGGGCCGGCCCCGGACGTGGGCGGCTATGACCTCGTGTGCCTGACCAGCCCGAACGGTGTGCGGCTCCTGTTCTCGCGTCTGGAAGCCGCCGGTCTGGACGCGCGGGCTTTCGCCGGGGCGCGCCTTGCCGCGATCGGACCCGGGACCGCTTCTGCGCTGCGCGAGCATGGCGTGATCGCTGACGTGGTCCCCGAGCGGTTCGTCGCCGAGGGGCTGGTGGATGCGCTCGCGGACGTTCCGGTCACTCGGGCGCTGGTGGCGCGGGCCGCGGAGGCGCGAGACGTGCTCCCCGACGCGCTCCGCGAGCGCGGCGCCGAGGTCGACGTGCTAACCCTGTACGAGACCGTCGCGGAGCCGTTGAGGGAGGACCGGCTGGCCGCGGTCGGGGATGCGGACTACGTGACCTTCACGTCGTCCTCGACGGTGCGTTTCTTCCTTCAGTCTGTGGGCAAGGGTGGTTCGGTGTTGCGCGCCCGGCTCGTGAGCATCGGCCCGGTGACCAGCGCGACGCTCCGCGAGCACGGGCTCGAGCCGGACGTCGAGGCGAGCCGGCACGACATCGACGGGCTGGTCGAGGCGCTCGTCCGGGACGCGGCCGCCCGAGCCCGCGGGGGGACGTGAGCGCGCCGGTCATCACGTTTCTCTCCGACTACGGGCTCGACGACGACTTCGTCGGCGTATGCCACGCGGTGATCGCGGGGATCTGCCCACAGGCGCGGGTGATCGACCTCCTGCACCGGGTGCCGCGCGGGGACGTGCGAGCGGGGGCGCTCGTCCTGCGCGGGGCGTTGCCCTACCTGCCGGTCGGGGTGCATCTCGCGGTCGTCGACCCGGGGGTTGGTGGTGAGCGGCGGGGCGTGGCGTTACGGCTAGCGGATGGGCGGGCGCTGGTCGGTCCGGACAACGGATTGCTATCGCTCGCGGCGGAGCGCGCCGGCGGGGTCGTCGAGGCGGTCGACATCGGGCGCTCGCCGTTCGTGCTGCCGTACGTATCCGCAACATTCCACGGGCGCGACATCTTCGCCCCCGTCGCGGCGCGGCTGGCGGCCGGCGCGGCGCTGGGCGACGCGGGCGATCCGTGCGATCCGGTCGGGCTCGTGGCGATCGAGCTCCCGGTGGCGCGGATCGCGGAGGGGTTCCTGGTGGCGCACGTCCTGTACGTCGACTGCTTCGGCAACGCCCAGCTCGACGTGAAAGAGCCGGCGTTCGAGGTCGGCCGGGCGCTCGAGGTGGCGACGGGCTCGGGTCGGTCCGAGCGCGCCCGTTACGCGCGCACGTTCGCCGACGCCGGCGCCGGCGAGTTGATCCTGTATGAGGACTCCTACCGGCGCCTGGCGGTGGCAGTCAACGGCGGCGACGCCGCGGCGCGGCTCGGGCTGGCGGTCGACGACGAGCTCCGGATCCGCCTGTCGTGAGCGCGGTGGCGCTCGGTCACCCGCGGGTCCACTTTCGCCTGACGGACTCGACCAACGCCCGCGCCCGGGAGCTCGCGAGCCGGGGCGCCCCGCACGGCACGGTCGTAACCGCGGCCGAGCAGACCGCCGCCCGCGGGCGCCAGGGACGGACGTGGACCGCGCCGCCCGGGCGCGCGCTGCTGTGCTCGATCGTGATCCGGGACCCGCCGCGGTTGCTGCCGCTAGTGGCTGGGGTGGCGGTGGCGGAGCTCGTCGGCCCGGACGCGCGGATCAAATGGCCCAATGACGTTCTGGTTGCCGGGCGCAAGGTCGCCGGCATCCTCGTCGAGGCCCGGTCGCAGGAGGGGTGGGCGGTGCTCGGCATCGGGGTGAACGTCGCAGTGGGTGAGGCGGACTTCCCGCGTGAGCTCCGCGATCGCGCCGGCACGCTCGGACTTGAGCCGGGCGCGATCGAGCCGACGTTCGAGCGGCTGCTGCGCGGGCTCGAGCGGTGGATCGGCGCCCGGGACGCCGCGGTGCTCGAAGCGGTCCGGGCTCGCGACGCCCTGCTCGGTCAGGAGGTGCGGTGGCACGGTGGGGGCGGGGTTGGCGCCGGCATCGACGGCGACGGGCGCTTGGTCGTGCGCACGGAGGCCGGCCCGGTGGCGCTGGATGCCGGCGAGGTGCACCTCGGTGGCGGGTGACGCTCGGCTAGGCCGCGGCCTCGGCGTCGTGCGAGTCGTCGTCCGCGGCGGAATCCTTGAGGTCGTCGTCCTCGTCATCGTCGTCGTCGTCGTCCGCGGCGGAATCCTTGAGGTCGTCGTCCTCGTCATCGTCGTCGTCCCTGTCGTCGTCGTCGTCCGCTGCGTCGTCGTCGTCGCGCCCGGCTTCGACGTCGAGCTCATCGTCGTCATCGTCGTCGACGTCCACCTCGAGATCGATCTCGACGAGGTCCTCGTCGGGGATCGACTGCTCATCGCCGTTCTGCGCCGCGGTCGCCGCGGTCGCCGCGGTCGCCGCGATCGCCTCGCCCGCCGCTGCACCGGCGCCGCCGGCGCCCGGCGCCCGGCGCCTTCGCCGGCTCTTGCTGCGCCGCCCCTTCGGGAAGTTGCGAAGCAGCTCGCGAGCGAGCGCGGCGGGCTTGCGGGCCATCCGTGTCCGCGCGCCGCGGAGCGCCTCCTCGGCCTCGGGTGTGTGCGCGAGCGCGGCCGCGAGCAGGGCCGCCGACAGCCGGCGATCCTCCCTGCGCGCGGCGTGGACGAGCCGGCGGGCGTTCCGGGCGTGCGCGGCGCCCGAAGAGTTCACGAGCAACCCCAGCAGCCGCTTGGTCTCGGGCCAGCGCTGGACGGCGTACTCCTCGTGCACCTCGCGGGTGTACTCGGCCATCCTCCAGATCCACGCGTTGGCCTGATCGCGGCGGCCGATGCGGCGCTCAGCGAGCGCCTGGAGCATGATCTTCACGCCCTCGCGGCGCTCGTCGCGGGGCCAGCCGGCCATGATGTCGATCGCGGTGTCGAATGCCTCGGCGTCGCGACTCGCCGCGATCTCCTGGAGCGCGCGCAGGCGTAGCTGCGAGTTGCGGTTGCGCTGGATCGCGGTCAACAGGAATCTGCGCTTGAGCTCGCCGCCGCGGTCGAAGTGGAGCATCGCCTTGGCCCGCCGCCAGCCGTTGGGCGCGACGCGGGCGCCGGCCAGGGCCGCCCACACGTGCTGCTCGCCGTAGTCCAGGTGCTCGACCGCGATCCGCCACAACTCCCGCTCGAACACCTGCGCGCGCCGCTCGGGGTCGGGCGTCACCGGGAGGACTCGGCGCTCGACCCGGACCCGGCGCCCACGGCCACGGCGAACCGGGCCGACGACGATCGCGCCGCCCCGGTACACGTCGCGGTCGAGCAGCGAGTGCAGGGTCACCACGGGGTCGTCGTGTTTGGTCGCCGGGTGGACGAAGTCGATGACGATCCCCGCTTCCTTGCCCGGATGCCGTCGGGTGACGCGCCCGACGCGCTGCTGGTAGATCCGCTTGGACGCGGTCGGCGCCAGGTGCATGCAGATCGTGGCGCGCGGGCTGTTCCAGCCCTCGGCCAGGAGCTGGGCGTTCACGAGGACGTCGATCTTGCCCGACTCGTAGTCGGCGAGGATTCGCGCGAGCTCGCGCTTGGGGGTCTCGCCCGACACGCCCTTGGCCTTCATGCCCATGTCCTGAAAGGCTTTGGCGACGTTGTAGGCGTGGCGGACGCCGGCCGAGTAGACGACGCCGGGAACGTTGTTGAACCGGGTCTTGTACAGGTCGGCGATCGCCATGTTGAACGGCGTCTGGTCGAGCAGCTCGGCCAGCATCTCCTGGTCGAACTCGGTGTCCACCTCGCCTCGCCGCAACGGAACCTTGGCGATCGTGCGAACACCCGGGCCGGGCGGGATTCGGATGCACCGCAGTGGCGAGATCACGCCGCGCCGGGCGGCCTGGGCGAGGTCGAAGCGCGAAGTCTGGGTCGGGAACAGGTCGGTGACGTGCCGGGCGATCAGCGCGCCGGTGGCGGTCATGCCGACGAAGACCGGGCCCGACCAGGCCCGGATCGCGCCCGACGTCTTCTCGCCGAGCGCGGTGTGGGCCTCGTCGCAGATCACGATCGTGTAGGCGTCCGAGATCTTGCCGGCGTTGCGCACGAACCACTGGTAGGTCTCGACGGTCACCGGCCCGTAGGCGCTGTCCTTGGCGCCGAGGAGCGGGGCGCAGATCCGGTCGCGGTAGCCGCGGTCTCGCAACTCGCCGTTGAACTGGTCGACGAGGTTGCGGCGATGGGTGAGGATCAGCACGCCGCCCGTGCGGGAGGCCTCGACGAAGCCGAGCGCGGCGACGGTCTTGCCGGCGCCGGTCGCGTGCTCGAACCAGAAGCGGCGGTCGGCGTTCGGATCCTCGGACAGCTCGGCGTCGACGTCGGCGTCGAGCTCGCCGCCGTCCTGCCAGTCCTCGGGCTCCTCGTCCTCGGCGTCGGCCTCATCGTCGAGCTCGGCCTCGTCGTCGAGCTCGGCGTCCTCCTCGCCCGGGATCGCCGTGGAGACGAGCTCGGCGGGCTCCGGAGGCGGCGGTGTCGGTGCGGCGCCGTTGCCGTTGCGCTGGGCCTCCGCGAGAAGCGCGGTCAGCGTTCCGGAGAGCGCATCGACCTGATGGGCCGAGAGCACGGTGTCGTCGGCCAGGTGCGGCTCCTCCTCGGAGAGCAGCCGCTCGAGCCCGAGCAGCAGCGAGAACTGGCGCCGCCAGTCGATCGACGGCCGGTCCGCGCCCGCGTCGAGCTCGGTCAGTGCCGCGTCGAGCGCGCGCCGGCGAGCGGACGCCGGCGCCAGGGCGTCTTCGAGCGACTCGCCTTCGTATACGAAGCGTTCACGCGTGAACAACTCCGCGCGTGCAATCGCGGCAGGACTCGGGAAGGGGGTGGAATCACCCATACAAATCGAAAGGTTGTGTTTCAGAAAGTGCGAGCCGCGGAGGTACAGCGTGGCGACTCAGGCGGTCTCGCTAGAGGCCGTGGACGGCGAGGGCCTACCCTCAACTGCGGACGCCCCCCTTGCCGCACCCGGCTCGGAGGAATGACTTTCCCTATTAAAGCAGGTGCGAAGTCCGCGGGCGCAGATGGCGCCGGGCTCGTGTGGCAAGCTGTTGCGTGATGACTTCGCTCCGGTCGACGGGAGCCGCCGTGATCGAGATCCGACGGGCTCGAGGTAGGGACGAGCTGGCCGCTGCGCTCGAGCTCCGGCACGCCGTGTTCTGCGTCGAGCAGGGAGTGCCGGAACGCGACGAGCTCGACGGTCGCGACCACGAAGGGATCCATCTCGTCGCGGTCCGCGAGGGCGAGCTGCTCGCCACCTGCCGGATCCTACTGGTTGGCAGCACCGCCCAGTTCAGCCGGCTCGCGGTTCGCACGACCGCGCGCCGGCAGGGGATCGCGAGCGCGCTGCTCGACGCGGCGGACATCGAGTCGCGGGCCGGCGGGGCGCTGCGGATCGTGCTCCATGCCCAGACCTATGCTCGCGAGCTCTACGAGAGCCACGGATACCGACCCCGGGGGCGACTGTTCTGGGAGGCCGGAATCGAGCACGTCGCGATGGAGAAGCTGGTTGATTGACCACCTCGGGGACGCCGCGAGGTGCGTTATGCCTGAGATCCGGATCGACCCTTTGACAGGTTTGAGGGCGATCGTGGCGGGCGATCGCGCCCACCGTCCGGCAGCCGGGCTGAGCGCGGAGCCGGCGCCGGCGCTCGATTCGGAGACCGACCCGTTCGCGGAGGGGCACGAGGACCTCACGCCTCCCGAGGTGTACGCGGTGCGCCCCGGCGGCGGGCCCCCGGACACACCCGGATGGACGGTTCGCGTGGTCCCGAACATGTATCCGGCGGTGAGCGAGGATCCCAGTCAGCCCGAACCGGACGCGAAGCCCGATCTGTTCTGGGCAGGGCCGGCGCACGGCGCGCACGAGGTGATCGTCAACGCCCCCGACACCGTGTCCTCGCTGTCGGACCTCGCCCCGGATCGGGTCGTCGAGGCGATGGAGGTGTGGCGCGAGCGGATGCGGGCCCACCGCGGCGCCGCGTGCGTCCACCTGATCGTCAACGAGCGCAAGGAGGCCGGCGCCTCGCTCCCGCACACCCACGCCCAGCTGTACGCGCTCGACTTCGTACCGGCCGCGATCGCCCGGGAGCGGGAGCGGTTCGGCGCGTACGCCACGCGGACGATGGGCGGCAACCTGCTCGCCGATCTCGTGCAGGAAGAGGTTCGCCGGCGCGAGCGGATCGTCGCGATCGACGACGAGACGGTGCTGATGGCGCCGTACGGCGCCCGCGTGCCGTTCCAGCTGCTGATCGCCCCGCGAACGCCGCGGGAGCGGTTCGAGGACGACGGGCCGACCGGGGCCCGGATGGTGCACGAAGCGCTCCGGCGGCTGGCGCGGCGGCTCGGCGCGAGCCCGCCGCTGAACATGTGGGTGCGCACGGCCCCGCGCGGCTCGGACCACTTCTGCTGGCGGATCGACATCCTGCCGCGACTCGTGCCCATGGCGGGCCTGGAGCTCGGCACGGGCGTGCATCTGAACATCGTCTCGCCCGAGCAGGCCGCGTCCGAGCTGCGCGATTAGCCGCAAGTGAGGGCGCTCGTCCAGCGCGTCAACCGCGCCTCGGTGTCGGTCGGGGGGAGCCTGATCTCGGAGATCGGCCCGGGTCTGCTCGTGCTGCTCGGAGTCGCCCACGAGGACACCGAGCGCGACGCCGACCGGCTCGCCGACAAGGTCCGGGCGCTGCGGATCTTTCCCGACGCCGAGGGCAGGATGAACGAGCCGCTCGGCCACCGCGAGGTCCTGTGCGTCAGCCAGTTCACGCTGTACGGCGACGCGCGCCGCGGAAACCGGCCGAGCTACGTGAACGCCGCGCCGGCGGAGCTCGCGGAGCTGCTCTACGAGCGGTTCTGCGATCGCCTGAGCGCGAAGCGCGGCGTGTTCGGCGCGATGATGGCGGTCGAGCTCGTCAACGACGGCCCGGTGACGCTGCTGCTCGAGAGCGCGCTCACGACACCTGGATCGTCCCCACGATCCGGTTGAAGTTGCCGGCGAGGTCGGTCGCGGCGAGGCGAATCGTGTAGGCGCCCTTGTGCTTGAGCGGCGGCACCGTGAACGAGCGGGTGCCGTAGCCGAAGCTCGCACTGGTCGAGAACAGCGTGTTGCCGCCCGGCCCGACGACCACGATCCCGACGCGCGAGACCTTCGACAGCCGGAACGAGATCGACGCGGTCTTGCCCTTAGGCACGGTTTGGGTGAGCAGCTGGAGGGTGGGCGGCGTGGTCAGGTAGTCGGTGAAGTGCTGGGCGGTGACGCAGTACACCGGCGCCTGCGTGCGGGTGCAGAGCTGCTGGAGGAATCCCGTCACGAGCTCGTGGTAGCTGAGCGTGTCCTCGACCCCGGGCTGGTACAGCGACCAGGCGCCCGTGTCGAACTGGGGCACCTCCGCCTGCGCCTCGGCGTTGCCGGCGGCGAACAGCTGCTGGGCCAGCGGGTCCCTGCTGACCTGTGCGTAGTCGTAGAGCCCGATCAGCGACTGGAGGAACGCGTTGATGATCGAGGTCCCCGGCGTGAACGCGTACTGCACGTAGCGCGCGCCGAGCGGCGTGGCGACCCGCACGCCGATCGGTGGCGGGGCGGTGAAGATCGGCAGAGCCTGGTGGGCGAGCTGGAGGTAGTTCGCGTCGTGGGAGGCCAAATATGCGCGGGTGAGGGCCTCGATTCCGGTGCCCTGTGACATCGCGCTCGTCCAAGGCGGCTGTCCGCCGTCGAACTGGAAGTAATACTCCCACGCCAACCCGCCGGCCCGGTTGGCCGCGAGCGGGATCATCTGCGCGAGCAGCGCCTCCATCTGCGAGTAGTCAGCCGGCCCGGCGGTGTACATCCCGTCGGCCTTGCTGAACGTGGCCAGGACCTGGAGCTCGATCCCCTGCCCGCCGTAGTACTCCCACACCAGATCGGAGTCCGAGAACTCGACGTACTGACCGGAGCTCAGCAGTGGTCCGGTCGTCCACCACTCGCGGTTGCGGTCGAGCGTCTCGAACAGCACCGGCAGCCGGCCGGGGGTCAGCTTGCCCGCGGCGGCGATGTTGTGGAGGTTCTCGGTGACCGCGTCGAGCTCTCGCTGGCGCGTGCCGCGCAGCCGGCGCTCGGCGGCCAGGGCCGCGCCCCAGTCCGCGTTGTAGGTGTTGTACGCGGCGGGGGTGATCGCCCCCGAGTTGCGCAGGCGCTTGAGCTCCGAGGCGACCGTCTTCTGCGGCGGCTTCTTCGCGGCCTTGGCGGTGTGGGCCGGGGGCGCGGACGCCGGCGTCTTGGCGGTGTGGGCCGGGGGCGCGGACGCCGGCGTCTTGGCGGTGTGGGCCGAGGGCGCAGACGCCGGCTCCGGGGTCACCGCCACCGCGGGCACGAACGGGTCCTGGCGGGCGGTCACGTGGCCGCCGGGCCCCATCACCAGGACCCGGGCTGCCTGAGCGCCGGCCGGGAACCAGACCGCCAGTATCGCCGTGAGCGCGGCCGCGAGCGCCGCGCCGGCCACGCGCGGAAGACGACGTTGGACGAACGTCACGCGTCTTTAACCAGCCGGGCGGCCCGATGTTGCGGGCGTACGATCTGGCATGAGCCGCTCTCGGTCGCCGCCTCGCCGTACACCCGCCAGGTCGCCTCCGCCGCGTCCTGCCACGTCCAGGCCGGCGGCGGTGGCGCTGGACGCTGCGCTGACTCGGCCGCGGCGACGAGGCCGTCGAGATCGTCGACGGCGCTGAGCGTCGCGCGCCCGTCCAGAACCTCCCGCAGCGCGGGCACGTCGCAGGCGGCAACCGGCGTGCCGCACGCGAGCGCCTCGACCGGGGGAAGCCCGAAGCCTTCGTCGTCACTCGGGAACACGAGCGCGTGTGCGCCGGTGTAGATCGCGGCGAGTTCGTCGTCGCTGACGGCGCCGGTCAGCTTGACGCCGGGAAGCTCGCGCGCCCACGGCGCGGTCGGCCCGACCAGCACGAGCGGCATCGAGCGGGCCGCGCGGGTCAGCGGCGCGACTCGCTTGCGCGGATCCGGGGTCTGCATCGCGCCCACCCACAGCAGATACCGGTCCGGCAGCGCGTATCGGTGTCGGACCGCCGCAACCTCCTGATCGGAGCGGGGGTAGAGCACCGGCGCCGGGGCCTCGGGGATCACCGCGATCCGCGCTCGCGGGACCTCGAGCACATTCTCGACCTCGTCGGCGACCGCGCACGTCGGGACGATCACGCGCGTGGCCCGCTGGACCGCCAGGTAGCGCAGCTTGAAGCGGAGCATCGAGCGGAGGTACTGGCCGTGCCGCTTGAGTGGAGCCAGATCGTGCAGGGTCACGACCATCGGGACCGGGCAGCGCAGCATCGCGCCGTCGATCCACGGGGAGTGGTAGACCTCGCAGCGTCGCGGCTCGTGCGTTTCGACGACCTCGCAGCGCCCGCTCTCGCGCAGTGCCTCGAGCAGGCAGCGGGAATACCGGCCCACTCCGTGGGTGCTCTTCGCGGGTCGGCTGTCGAAGGCGACTTTCACGGATCGTCCGGATGACGCACGGTAGTCCGGTCTGCGGACTGTAGCCGCGAGTGTCGGTGGATGTCGACTCCTGCAGGCGCGGTATCTCGACACTTCGGGCCCGGCAGCGGCCCGGCGGGGCGGTCCCCAAGTACGGTTCCGCGATCAGGGACTACTACGAGGACTTGTGGCGGCGGCTTCCGGCCGACCTCGAGCCGCCGTCGTTCGAGCGCCGGATCGGCTTTCTGCTGGGCGAGGTTCGCGCCGGCGACCGGGCGCTCGACGTTGGTTGCGGAACCGGGGAGTTCACAGCGGCGCTCGCGCAGGCGGGCGCTCAAGCGATCGGCGTCGACGTCGCCCAGGCGGCGCTCGACCGGGCGCGGGCCGGGCACCCCGGCATCGAATTCCGGCTCGTCCCGATCGACGGTCCCCTGCCGCTCGAGGACTCGTCGTTCGACCTGGTCTGGGCCAGCGAGGTGATCGAGCACGTGACCGACACGGCGCGGTGGCTGTCGGAGGTCAGACGGGTGCTCGCGCCGGGGGGGCGGTTGCTCGTGACCACGCCTTCGCACGGCCGGCTGCGGGTCGTGCTCGGCGGGGTTAGGCGATTCTCCGAGCCGCTCGGAGATCATTTGCATCTGTATACGAGGGATTCGCTCGGCTCCCTGCTCAGCGAGTTCGGATTTGGTGAGATCCAGGTGCGGGCGGTCGAAGGTCCGCCGCTGCTCAAGCGGACGCTCCTCGCGCGCGCCGTGCGGTGAGGGCGCCGTGCGGTGAGAGCGCGGGGCGAGAGAGCGCGGGGCGTGAGAACGCAGGGCGTGAGAACGCGGGGCGTGAGAACGCGGGGCGTGAGAGCGCGAGGCCCGGTCTACGAGGACCGCGACAGCGCTCGCTGCGCCTCGGCGACCTGCTGCCCGAGCGAAACGGAGCTCAGGTCGAGCTGCTGGGCGGCCTGGAGCTCGAGCAGCGCCAGGTTAGCCTGGTGCTGGCTGAGGTCGAACTGTCCGAGCTCCTGCCAGGTCTGGGGGTTCGACGGCTGGAGCGAGGTTGCCTTGAGCAGCTCCTGGCGGGCGGCGGTCGGATTGCCGCGGGCCAGGTAGATCTCAGATAGTTCGATCAGCGGGTCGACCGACACCGGATCGGCTGCGGCGGCGCTCTGGGCGTCAGTCAGCGCCGTGGCGGAATCCCCGCGCGACATCGCGGTGATCGCGGCGCCGAACTCGTTCGCCGAATGGAGCGGCTGCCACACGAACCAGGTGGCCACGAGCGCGGCGGCGGCGATCCCGATCGCGCCGGCCGCGGCGCCCGGGGAGGCGAGCAGGCCCCTCCGGGCCTTGGCCCGCCCGACCGGCGTCGACAGCGGCCCGCGTCCCGCGAGCCAGCCCGCGCACGCTAGCGCCGGCACCGCCACGCCCGGGATGAACCAGGTCCAGTCGATCAGCGACGAGACGCCGAAGATCACGACCACGGCCAGCATCGTGATCAGGCCGGCGCGCTCGGCGGCGTGCTTGCGCGCGGTGTCCAGCGAGTCGTCGCGGGCGGCGGCGGGTCCGCGCGCCCGGTCGCGGATCTCGAGCGTCCGAGCGGCCGCGATCCCCCAGGCCACCAGCAGCGCGAGGCTGACCGCGATCCCGATCAACCCGAAGTCGGCGAACGTCTCGATCAGGTAGCTGTGGGCGTGGGCGACGTCGAGCTGGCTGCTGTTGTACCGGGGACGGGCGGTGTCGAAGCCGCCCGCGCCGACCCCCGCGAGGATCGCGTGCTCGCCGACCTTGAGCCCTTCGCTCCAGTACAGCGGCCGGCTGTTCCCGAGCGCCGCGAGGCGGCCGGGGTTGTTGCCGGGCTGCGGGCTGGTCGGGCTCGTCAGCTCGGTCCATACGTGCGAGATCTCGCCGGTCAGCCCGCGCGAGGACGCGGCCACGGCGGCGATCCCGGCGACCGGCACCAGCGCCACGAGGACGATCAGCGCGGTGCCGATGCGGCGGCGCATCTGCGCCGGCAGCGCGGTTCGGTCGAGCACCTGGGCCGCGCCAAGCCCGGCCAGGGCCATCAGCGCGATCACGAACAGCAGCACGACCCCAAACCCGTGGCCGTCGCTGGTCCGGGCCGCGAGCGACGCGCCGTCGTGAGTGATCGCGTGGTGCCCGAGCGCCCAGACCGTCGCGATCACGCCGCCGAGCGCCCCGAGCCCGAGCAGCAGCGTGGCCCGGAGGCGGAGCGGCACGAGTGCAAACCAGCACGCAAGCCCGACGGCGGCGGCGATCAATGCGCCGCGGGAGTAGGACAGCATCATGACGGTCAACAGGACCGCGATCGCGGGGACGCTCAGCGCCCTGAGCGTCCGTCCGGCGCGGGGGCGCGCGCCGGCCCACAGGCAGGCCGGCAACCCGAGCGCGGCCATCAGCCCGATTGCGTTCCAGTAGTCGAACGGCACGCGCAGCCGTCCGAGCGTGTCGCCGGCGTTCAGGCTGCCCGGGAACACCTTCGTCAGCAGCGCGTACCCGCACACCGCGACGGACACCGTTCCGACGGCGCCGACGAGCGCCGGCCACCGCGCGGGCGCGAGCCGGGCGAGCGCCATCGCGGCGCCGAACGCCGCGAGGTACGACAGCGTCCGGTTCGCCTCGACCCACGAGTCGGCCGGCTGTACCGACCACGCGATCGACACGTACGTGAGCGCCGCGAGCGCGGCGAACAGGATCAAGGTCACGACGCCCGATGCGCGCCCGCGGGCCCCGAGCAGCACCACCGCCACCGCGCACGCGGCCCCGAGCGCGGTCAGCGCGATCTCGACCCAGGTGTTCTGGGCCAGGTCGGTGCCGCCGGTGGCAACGAAGACGATCAGCGCGAAGCCGGCTGCGAGCGCGGTTCCGAGCACCGCATCGGCGGTCAGGCCCACGCGGCGTGCACGGCTCCAAGGCGCCGCTCCGGCCGGCTCGGGCGTGGCGCCACTGGCCGCCGTGGCGAGAGTCGACACGCCGCGAGCGTAGCAATGCACCTCCTGGCCGGGTGCCGGGCCGCGTTCGAGCATCACAGATTCCTAACCGAGGGCGGGGGCAGGCGGACCCTCGGATACTGTCGGCCGGATGCGAGCTTGCCCAATGGTTGCGGTCCAGGTCGTGAACTACCGAACGCGTCGCTACCTAGAACGATGCTTGGAGACGGTGGTTTCGGACTTGGAGGGCAGTCTCCTTCCGTACGAGGTCAACCTGCTCGACAACGCCTCCGGCGAGGACCTCGACGATCTCGCGGCTCGGGTCCCGAATTGCCGGGCGTACACGGCGGCGGCGAACCTCGGGTTCGGCGGGGGCCACAACCTCCTGGCCGGCCGGACCGAATCCCCGTATCTGCTGATCCTGAACCCGGACATCGAGTTCCTGTTCCCGGATACGACGAGGCGGCTGCTGGCGCCGGTCGCGTGCGTCGACCGGGTCAAGGTCGCCGGACCCAAGCTGCTCACGGTGGACGGCGGCGCTCAGCCATACGACCACGGCCGCCTGCACGGGCCCAGGGCGCAGGTCGCGTTGCGCGGTGGACACAGCTACTGGCGCCAGACCGCAACCCGCCAGGAGGTCGCCTGGGTTTCCGGGGCGGTGATGGTGGTCGAACGGGCGGCGTTCGTCGCAGTCGGGGGGTTCGACGAGAAGCTGTTCCTCTACAAGGAGGACGAGGACCTGTGCCTACGGTTCCGCGAGGCCGGCTGGCAGGTGGTCTACGAACCGGCCGCGGCGGTGCGCCATCACGGCTCGGTGGTGGCCGATCATCGTCAGGAGCTCGCGGCGGCCTCGGATTACTTCTTCGCGAAGCACTTCCAGGACCGGCCCTCGCGCCGGGCGTTCGCCGCCGCGCACCAGGGCCTCGCCTACCTGCGCATGTGAGCCCGGCTCCGCAGCCGATGGGAGGCGCGATAGCCGAGCTTGAGCGCACCGAAGAACGGCGCCGCGATATGGGGATGCGTGGCGAGCGCCAGGAGCGGTCGATGCACGTCGGCGGGGAGTTCCCCCCCAGGCCCGACGAGCCGCATCGCGTCCTCGGCGAGCGGGCCGGGCGCTTGCGCGCTCGCGGTCCGCGCCGGCGCGTCAGCGACGGCCTCGTACAGCTCGATCAATCGGGCCGCCGTGGCGTCCCACGTCAGCGGTTCGGCGGCCGCGCGGACCACCTCGAGGTTCCGCGCCCGCGCGCCCTCATCACGCATCAGCGCGAGCGCCCGCTCAGCGCTCAGGCCCGCGTCCCACGGGACGATCTCGGCGGCATCGGCGGGCAGCAGCTCGCCGAGCGAGCTCACGGCGGCCCACATGCACGGCGTGCCGTGGGCCGCCGCCTCGAACGGGATCAGCCCGAACCCCTCGACCACCGACGGATACAGCACGAGCGCTGAGCGCGCGAACAGCCATGCCTTCTCGGCCTCGCTGACCGCGCCGACATCGAGCACCGAGGAGACGAGCTCCGGATGCGCTCGGAGAAACCCGGCCTCCTGTTCGCGCGAAGAGCCGTGAGGGACGTTGCTTCCGGCGAGCACGAGCATCCCGTGCCAGCCCCGGCCGGGCTTCAACCGCTCGAGCATCCGCAGCGCGAACAGACGGTTCTTGTGGTGGAAGTCCGTTCCGAGGCAGAGGATCACATCGCCGCCGTCCTGGAGCCGCTGCGTTCCCGCCGGCGGAGACGATCGCTGATCGGCCGGTGCGACCCGATGGTCGACGCCCAGCCCGACGACGCTCGCGCGCGCCGGATCGACGAGGTCCTCGGCGAGGGCGTCGTCGCGGGCGTGAGCGGAGAAGAACGCGACGTGGTCGGCGGCGCTCAGGGCGATCGCGGTCAACTGCCGGTACTCACGCCAGGCCTCGGGCGCCGCGAAGTACGAGGGATTGCGGTAGGCGATCAGGTCCTGCTGGGTCAGGATCAGCCGATCGCCGAGCGCCGTCAGGAACGTCAGATCGCCCGCGTTGCTGAGCTGGAACGGCCGATGGACGATGTCGGCGCGCGGACCGTGCGCGCTCGAGGCATCGCGATAGGTGACGAGCGAGACGCCGTGCAGCGACCGCAGGCGCCCGGCGGCGAACTCGCTCGGGTCGTCGGGCACGATCATAGTCAGGCGCAGCCTCCCGGTTCGCGCGAGTCCGGCCACGAGCTCGAGGACGTGGACGTGCGTACCGGTCGTCGGCCCGTACAGAATCCGCGCGTCGATCACCGCCGACGGGCCGGTGAGGACCCGACGGATCTTCGCGGCGGCGCGGGCGGCCGGGCCTCCGTCTTGGTCCGCCGCGATCGGGGTTTCTGGGCGCGGGCGCCGGTCGAGCACGAGCACGTCGTCAGCGAGCAGATGCAGAAGTCCGCTGTCCGTACAGCGCCGGGAGAGCTCGGCGAGGACGAGGACGAGGCCGTCGGCGCCGGTCTCTCCGATCAGCTCGAGCGCGCTCCGGCGCACATAAACGCACGGCCCGCGCGCGGCGGGAAGCCGGGGGAGAAGGCGAAGCGATCGCGTGCGCGCCGCCGCCGCAGCCTCGCTGAACCCAGGTCCCCGCCGAAGGTTCACATCCTGCTCGGTGAGGGCGGAAACGGTGGCCACCGCGGCGTCGGATCCGGCGGCGTCCTGCACTCCGTCGAGCCAACCGCCGGCAACGACACACCCGGGCTCGAGCAACACCAGGTCGTTCTCAACCGACGCGCCTCGCCCGCGGCCGCCCGTGGTCCCCGAGCCGGGCACCATGACCGATACCTCGGGCGGCGTGTGCGCCTTGACGCTGTCGAGCGTCAGGCTGAGCAGGTCGCCGGCATCGGCGCTCGTGATGCATACGGTGACGCCACTTGCCGGCGGCGTCATGCCTCCCTCCGCGCGATCAGCATCAGCGTGTGGCCGAACGGGGCGAGCCGCGGCCTGGAGCCGAGCGCGTCGAGCGGCGCAAGCGCGCGCTGAAGCGACGGGGCCAAGCGCCGCCAGGTGAACGTGACGGCGTGAAGCTCGGGGGTCAGGCCGGCGGCGCGGGCCTCGGAAACAAGGCGCCGCGGTGAAAGCGGGATGTCGTCGGGGGTGCCGTGGATCGCGGTCGCGGCGCCGGACTTGTTCGCGATCGCGAGGCCGAGCCCGACCGGGTGCCACAGCCCCGGCTCGATCGCGATCATCGCGCCGCCGGGGCGCAGAAGGCTCGCCGCCTCGGCGAAGCACGGTGCGAGCGGCCCCTGGTAGGCAACGTGATGGAGTACCAGCCGGTACAGGACGACATCGAACGACCCAGCCGGTAGGCCGAGCCCGCCGGCGTATCCGACCTGTGCCTCGTCGGCGCGACCAGTCTCCTCGACGCCCGCGACCCGCTCGGGATTGGAGTCGACAGCGACCAGCCGGAACGCCGGCGCCGGAAACAGGTGGCGGCCCGGATGCCAGCCGGACCCGACCGACAAGACGTCGCCGCGTCCGATCCCGAGGCGGGCGGCGAGCAGCAGTTGCTCTCGCCGCATGATCTGCCGGTAGTGGACCTCCAGCGTCGACGGCCGGCTCATGCGGTCGAGCAGGTTGTCGGGCTCGTGGGGCGCGGCGCGCGGGTGCTCGGAGGCGATCACGTCGACGCACCGTCGCGCTGGGCCAGGAACGCGAACTGTCCGCAGAACAGGAGCTTCGCCGTGTTGAGCGTGCGGATGTCGGCCTGCAGGACGCGCCCGCAGCCGTTCAGCGCGCGATTGAACGGCGACTCTCGCCCCCACCAACGGTGAAAGCAGCGGTGGCCGCCCGCGACGCGCCAGGCGATCAGCGTGAATCCGTCGATCCCGGGCCTCAGCTCGACGGGGCGGAGCCCGGCCTGCTCGAGGAGCTCCGCCATCCCGAACGGCGTGAAGTTCCACATGCTCAGCGAGTGGTAGGCCTCGAGCTGCGAGGTCGAGCCGGCGAACCATCCGCCCTGCGCGAGCACCCGGCGCACCTCGGCGAGCAGCGGCTCCGGATGGCGCACGTGCTCGAGCACCTGCTTGCAGTACACGAGTTCGAACGCCTCGTCGGCAAACGGCATCGATACTCCGTCGAACGTCTCGAACCGCGCATCGGTGCGCGTCCGGAGCCGCGCCTCCGGCGAGCCGGGGACGTCGATGCCGACCCACTCAACGTCCGGATCACGTGCGCGAAACACGTCGAGCGAGCTGCCCGTCCCGCACCCGAGGTCGAGGACCCGCCACGGCCGGCCCTCGGCGCGTCCGATCCCCCGCTCGACGTAACGGTCCGCGAGCGTCTGGTTCGCATGATCCCGCGGCACGGCGTCGCCGAGCAGCTCTTTGAGGTCGCGACCCGGCAGCCTCACCGGCGGCGGTTTCAGGACCGCTCGCCGCGGGCCCGGCGGTCGGCGAGCTGACGCAAGATCGTGCCCACGAAACGTGGGTTGTACCTAAGGTAGCGGCGCCACAGACGGCGCGGTTCCTGCGCCAGCCGGTAGGACCACTCGAGCCCCGCGCCCTGCATCCACGGCGGCGCTTGTGGGACGAGGCCGGCGTGGAAGTCGAACGCGGCGCCGACCCCGATCAGCACGGGCGCCTCGAGCTGGGGGCGCAGCATCGCCATCCACTTCTCCTGCTTGGGCACGCCGATGCCGACCCACACCACGTCGGCCTCGGACTCGTTGATCTCCGCGGTGATCACGGCTTGCTCCTCGCCTGTGAGCGGCCGGAACGGCGGCGAGTAGCCGCCCACGATCATTACGCCGGGAAACCGCGTGCGAAGGTTCACCGCAAGCTGGTCGAGCGCCCCCTGATCACGTCCTCCGTACAGGTAGAAGCGCTGTCCGGTCGATGCGGCCCGCGCGCAGGCGCGGGCCATGAGCTCGGGGCCGTATACCCGGTCCTCGAGGGAGTGCCCGAGCGCGTTCATCGCCCACACGAGCGGCTGGCCGTCCGGCACGTTCAGCGAGGAGGACAGCAGCGCAGCGCGCAGCTCGGGGTCCTCCCTGGCGGCCATCACGGTATGCACGTTGCAGACGCACACATATCCGCGCCGGCGCTCGGCCACCATCGCGTCGATCCAGCGAAGCGTCTGCTCGTAGTCGGTCACGCCGAGCGGCACGCCGACGACGTCGACCGTCGCGGGTTGCGAGACTGGATTGGGACGGGATTGGACGGAGCTTTCCGGGCGTATCACGTGTGCATGCCTTGCCGCGGAGCGGCGAGCGCAAACTTACCGCGGGCGTCGCGATCAACGTATTTGTAACGAGATCGAGTCGCGGGAGTTGCGCGATTGGCCCCCGCGATGGCGTACCAGCGCGTCCATTTATGTCCAAGATGCTTGACCTTTGCCGCCCAGACAGCGCTATGCTTGCCTTGACACGGAGGTCATTCTGGCCCGCGAGCATCGCCCCCTTTCTCGCGGGTCTTCGGACGGCCCCCAGCCCTACCAGGGTCGTCCTTCGGTCGGGCCCGTACCGCGTTCGCGGTGCGGGCCCGCCAACCTTCGGCCCGGGCAGCGAACGACAGGTCTAGTGGCGCTTGTACTTAAAGGCTCAGTCCCGACCGTATGAATTGCATCGTGACCGGTGGCGCCGGATTCATCGGATCGCATGTCGTGGACGCGCTGATCGCCCGCGGCGATCACGTGACGGTGATCGACAACCTCTCGACTGGCAAGCGGTCGAATCTCGAGCCGGCGGTCCGCGGCGGCGCAAGCTCGCATGTGGCAGATGTTACGGAATGCGGACGCAGTGGTCGGAGATCTTCGCCGCCGCCCGAGCCGGACCTCGTGTTTCATCTCGCGGCGCAGATCGACGTCCGCCATTCGGTCGAGGATCCCGCCGACGACGCGCGTACCAACGGCTGGGAACGATCGCGGTGCTTGAGGCCGCGCGGGCTGTCGGGGCGCGCCGGCTCGTCAACACCTCGACCGGCGGTGCCCTATACGGCGATGCCGACGTGATCCCCACCCCGGAGGACCATCCGA
>CAVUPS010000005.1:0-88806 GCA_963743475.1 uncultured Solirubrobacterales bacterium | reverse complement strand
CCGACGGGCGAGAAGGCGCGGGCGGTCAAGCGCCGCTACCAGGGCGTCTGCCGCGGCTGCGGCGCGCCGACCGCAGCCCGAGGCGGCAAGGGCGACGCGTACCAGCACTGCAAGCGCTGCCATCCCGGCGCGATCGCACCGACCCGGACCCGCGAGTCGGTGCGCGACGCGATGCGCACCTGACGAGCGCTCTACGGGAGTCCGCCGTCGTCGACGGACTGGTCTCGCACTCACGCGCGACGGCGGGGTGGCGAGGCGCCCAAACGCTTGCGGGAGCGGGATTGGCCCGCGCCCTCCACGGTCATCGACCTGTACGGCACCTGGGCGGCGGCGCGGTCCGACGCCTTCCCTGAGGACTGAACCGAAACGAAAGGGGGGCCTGGCGGCCCGGCCCGGTACCTGGCCGGTAAGGATGGCCGAGCACCTCGCCAACCACGACGAACCACCTGAGCGCGATGACGGCTGGCAGGACCTCGCAGTAGCAAACCCCACCTTCCTGCTCGAACGCCTAGGCAGCGAATGCGGCGATCTCCAGTTCCTGCGTGAGCTCACCGTCAACGGGCTCGACGCAATCGCCGCGCAGCCCGGTCCCGCCAGCGGTCGCGTGGTCTGGGACCTGGACTGGCAGCGTCTGGAGGCCTCCGCCGGCAAGGTGCGCAAGCTGACGGTGACAGATACCGGCACCGGCATGCGCCCCGAGAAGCTTGGGCGCTACATCAACCAGCTCGCCTCCAGCAGCCGCGAGCAATCCCACACCGCCAACTTCGGCGTCGGCGCGAAGGTCGCCGCCGGATCACGCAACCCCCACGGACTCGAATGCCGCTCCTGGCACCAGGGCCAAGGCGCGCTGGTGTGCTTCAAGCGACACCCCGACGGGCGCTGGGGACTCGAACCCCAACGCTCGCCGGACGGCCACACCGACTACTGGCGGCCCCTCGACGAGCAGGACAAGCCATGGCTGCTGCGCGGCCAGGACCACGGCACCCAGGTGGTACTGCTGGGCCTGCACGAGCGCCACGACACCACCCAGGCGCCGGCCAGCGTCACCGACGCCCGCCGGCACTGGATCACCCGCTACCTCAACGCCCGGTTCCTGCGCCTCCCCGCCGAGGTCGAGGTGCTCGTCCGCGAGCAAAGCTCGCGCCAAGAGCCCGGACAGCTGCACCACGTCCTCGGCGAACAACATCATCTCGAGCGACACGCCATCGCCTCAGGTGTCGTGCAGCTGGGCGACGCGCTCGCGCACTGGTGGGTGCTCGACGACGATCATCGAGCCCGCCGCCGGGAAGCGACGATTTGGGGCTCGATCGGTCACGTCGCCGCGGTGCACGGCGACGAGCTGTACGACATCCTGCCGCAGACCCGAGGCGGCTACGGCCGCCTTCAGGACTTCGGCATCCGCTTCGGCTACGAGCGCGTCGTGCTCCACCTTCAGCCCCAGGTCGAGGTCAGGCGTCTGCAATGCAACACCGCCCGCACCCTGCTGCTCCTGGACCACGAACCGCTCCCCTGGACCCGCTGGGGCGACGAGTTCGCCGCCGCGATGCCTGAGGAGATCCGACGACTCCAGGAACACGCCGCCAGCACCGACGGCACCCCACGCCAGGACGCGATCCGCAGCCGCGTCGCGTCGATCCTCCCGCTCTACCGCCTCAGCCGCTACCGACCCACACGACCATCCCGCCCATCACCCGCCACCGCCGACCGCGACGACCCGCCGACCGAGACGCGCCGAGCCAAGCCGATGGCGTCCACCACGCCGCCGACCCGGGATGCCGACAGCATCATTACCGACGACGCCGCGTCGCCCAACCCCGCGGATGGCGCGCTGCGACGTGATGACAGCGACAGCCAGGGTGGCGCGGACCCGATCGTCGACCTGCCCGACGTTGCCTGGATCTCGGCGCGCGACGGCACCCGCGCGGCCGGCGACCTCGAAGACCAGGCCGCCCGCTACCACCGCGCCCGCCACGAACTGACCGTCAACGCCGATTTTCGCGCCATCAACGACCTCACCACCCATTGGCACCGCCGCTACACCGGCGTACCCGGCGCCCACGCCGTGATTGAAGCCCACGTCCGCGAATGGTGCGAACAGGTGCTCGTCGAGGTCGTTCTCGCCGCGCGCAGCTCCACCTGGAGCCAAGACCAGCTCGACGCGCTCCTGTCCCCCACGGCGTTCACCGCCGCCCTCCTACCGCGCCATCTCCTGCACGCGATGCTCCAGAAGCGCCTGGCGCAGAAACTCGGCGCACCACGAACCGGGACGAGCCGGTGAACGCGGCCTCCTGCATGCTGCAGCACCACCGCACCAGGTCGGCAAGTCCCGACCAGATCCGGCAAGCAACCAGAGCCGAAAATACTTCGTCGCCGCGGAGGGGCCTAACGCTGCGGATCGGATACCTACGTCGTGGCGCAATTTCCGAGCATTCGAGAGGCAAAATGGACCCGACGAACCTCTACCGCAGCAGATTCCCAATCACCGGCGCGGAAGCGTGGCTCGGCACCGGCGCGAACCTCATCAAACGCAACGCGGGAAAATGAGCCCAAGACCGGACAATTCCCTCGTCGCGCTGTTTCTCGAGTCGCTCGCGCAAGCCGACGATGCCCTGAAGCGCGAGCTCGCTGCGTATCTGCGTCCGTACCTCGCTGATAGCCCTGGCCGACTACTCGACGCCAGCGAGAAGGCGCAGCAGCTCGGCCTGCACCCAGAGACGCTCGTGAAAATGGCGCGCGCCGGTCGCTGCAGAGGCGCCATCAAGGTGGGGCGGGAGTGGCGGTTCCCGTCCGAGAGCCTCGAGATTTTGCCCCCAGCGCGTGAAGGAGCTCCTGCCTCTTCGGCTTTGCGGCCTGCCCTCCGCCGGCCGCCGACGACCGTTCCCGGCTCGGTTGCCGCCATTCGCGGCCGTCGTTAGCGTGCGCCTGCGGCTCATGTAGACCTTGGCGCCTTCAACGTACGCACGATGCACACACACGCAAACGTAGGTAGAGCGATCGCAGGTCCGCCCGGGAGGGTGACTACCGAGGGGCGGCTGCGATCTGTCCAACTCGGCCGTGAGGCGTTGCCCGTCGACGTATTTATGCCTGAGGGGGGGCGGCTTCCCGGTCGGGCGCGAGAGCATGGGCTTGACGTCCGCGACGTAGCCAAGGCGCTCGGGATCAACTGGGCGAGAAACCAGCGGCGCTACGCCAGCCAGCGCGGGTCATGAGCGTCGAGCGTGATCGGAACGGAAACGGCTGGGTGACCCGCTGGCGAGAGCCAGGCCGCCCAAACCCCCGCTCCCGGCTATTCGCGCTGAAGCGCGACGCGGAGGCGTTCGACCGAGAGGTGAAGCGCCGAGGCCAGCTCGGACCGCTCGCCGTGCAGCAGCTCACGGCCCGCGGCGGCCCGACGCTCGGTCAGTGGATCGTGGAGCGCTGGGCCCCCGAGCATGCCGTGACACTGGAGCAGTCGACACGCGACCGCTACGCGAATGTGCACGCTTGCCATGTCGCTCCACGACTCGATGACGTGCCGCTCAGCGAGTTCACGGTCGCGCGGCTCCGCGGATGGCAGGCGGAGCTCGTCAAGGCCGGTGTGAATCCCGGCACGATCCACAAGGCCCGCACGTTTCTCTCGAGCGTCCTGCGTCACGCCGCCGAGAGCGAGGCGATTCCCGGCAACCCGCTGTCACTGGTCCGGCCGCCGAAAGCCTTGCAGCGGGACGCTGTGCAGCCGCTCGCGCCCGCGACCGTCGAGACGATCCGCCGCGCCCTGCTGGACCCGCCGGCGCGCGAGGTAGCCGCCTCCCGCCCCGGGCGGCGGAATCGCCGCCGCTACGAGATGCCGGCGCCCGGCACGCCGCAGACTCGCCAACGGGACGCGCTGATCGTTTCGCTGCTCGCCTACGCCGGGGTCCGCCCCGGCGAGCTGCGCGCGCAGCGCCTCGGGGACGCGCGCGAGAAGACGCTGCTGGTCGAGCGGGCGGCCAACCCGGACGGGACGATCAAGGCGACAAAGAACGAGCAGCTCCGGGCCGTGCGGCTGCTCGCGCCGCTCGCGCAGGACTTGCGTGAGTACCGGCTCGCGATCGGCCGCCCTGCCGAGGCCAGCCCCCTCCTGGTCGATGACCACGGTGAGGCGTGGGACAAGACCGCCTGGCAGATGTGGCGCGTCGACCGCTGGGGCCCCGCGTGCCGCGCGGTCGGCCTGGACCCCGTGCCGAGGCCCTATGACCTGAGACACAGCTTCGCCTCGCTTCTGCTGGCCGAGGGGCACCAGCCGCTTTACGTGGCCAAGCAACTAGGGCACTCGCTGGCGGTGCTGCTCTCGACCTATGCGCACCTGATCGACGAGTACGCCGACCGCCAGCCCATCGACGCCGAGGAAGAAATCGCTAAGGCGCGTAAAGCTCGTGTGCCACGAGTGTGTCATGGGGCCTAGTGAGGTCCCTCCGCCCGTCTCGCTGATGCGAAAAGCGCCGCATTAGCAGGACTTTTGTTAGATACCGCTACCGGGATTCGAACCCGGGTTTCCGCCGTGAGAGGGCGGCGTCCTAGTCCCCTAGACGATAGCGGCGAGGAACGGACTGAAGGCGGCGTCTGCGGCTCGCGCCGCGCCTCTGACTTCGACGGAACGCGCGAGGGCCGCGATCAGCCTGATTCAGCGTAGCGGCAAGGCTATCGCGCGTGGTGTGCTCGCGTTGGACGCGCACGGACCCGAGCGGTGCGAGCTGGTCGTCGAGCGACGCCGCAGCCAGTGTGGCGAGGCGCGGGATGTCGTGCGGGGCCTCGCTCGGTTCGTGCTCCGAGAGGATCAGAAGGCGGAACCGCCGTGGCGCTGCGAGGTCGTCGTTCGCCACGCTCCGCGGCTCGTGGCGAACCATGACGTGAAGGTCTGGGAGCGCGCGGCGGGGATTCTATCGTGGACGTCACGTTCGAATCCTGGCCTTTCCAGGACTTTCCGTCCGAAGCTGGCCGTACTATGCGAACATGTGTTCGCTCGGCATTCACCCCACTCGCTATCTCCGGCCTGCTAGTTTTCGGCTGTCCGCGGCTGTGGCGGAATTGGTCTACGCGCACGGTTCAGGTCCGTGTGGGCGAAAGCCCTTGGAGGTTCGAGTCCTCTCAGCCGCACTGGAGCGAGGTGCGCACTCGGGCGGCACCGACGCCGGAGTGCTCGAGTTCGCGACCGCCGGCGCGAATCCGAGCGGCATTTACGCCACCTGGGGCTCGGCCTACAGCCAGCCCAGGGCCGTCCGAACGTGGTCAAGATCAGGACGTGGCAATCGGGAAGCGCGCGGCGGAGCTCGTCGGCGCCGTCGAGACCGGTCGACCCGGGCATCTCGATGTCGAGCAGCGCGATGTCGGGCGTGGACGCGACCGCGGCCGCGACGACCTCGTCGCCACGCGACGCCTGGGCGACCACCTCGATGTCGGGCTACAGGTCGAGCAGGCTCGCGAGCCCCCGCGCACCATCGTCTGGTCCTCGGCCATGAGTACGCGGATCACGGCCGCACCACTGCAATCACGCCGGCAGCACCCGCGTCACGGGCGCGGAACCGGGACGGTGACGGCGAGGCGGTAGCCGCCGGCCGGCATGGTGCCCGCCTCGGCGGTGCCGTTCAACGGGCGCGCGCGCTCGGCGAGTGCGGCGAGTCCATGGCCGGCGGTGACGCGATCGCCGGCGCCAACCAACCCCCGGCGCCACCGCCCCCAGCGCCACCCCCGACAACACCATCCCCGGCGCCACCGCCCCATCGCCGGCGCCAACCCAACCCCCGGCGCCACCGCCCCCATCGCCGGCGCCAACCCAACCCCGGCGCCACCGCCGCCATTGCCGGGCCGTTCCGGTTGAGCGTGGCCCCGGCCGTGACCGTGCGTCCATCGTCGACCACCTCGACGCCCGCGTCGGGTCAGGCTGGCGGTGATCTTGAACTTGCAGTGGCGCGCGCCGCTGTGGCGGATCACGTCCGTCGCGCCCTCTCGGATTGCCCAGGCCGGCACGGCCTCGACGGCGGGATCGAGCGCCGCACGCCCCTACCGAGTGCGCGTTGTGGCTGTCTACCGGGGAGAACCCGCCGAACGGCCGGGCGGGAGCGGTCCGCCGCCGACGAGGCGGCGGCGGCGGATCCACAGTTGCTCCGCTCTACGTTCATCTCACCTCGCCCTGTGGCTGGCGCAGGAACCTGAGCATCATGAAGATCCCGACGGCCGTCCAGATCAACAGCGTCCGGATGTCCTGGCCGTTCAGGCCTGCGCCCGCGGTCCTTGGATCGAACGCGTACTGGAGCCCATCGGCCAGCGCCCGGATCGGGAAGATCTTGGCGATGTCGATCAGCGCCTTCGGCATCCCATCGGGAGGGAACCAGATGCTCGAGATGAACGTCAACGGCAGGATCACGAGGTTGACGACGACCGGCGCCGCCTCCGCGTTGGGGATGAACCGGGTGATCCCGATCCCGAGCGTGGTGAACGCGGCGGTTCCGAGGGCGAACGTGACGAGCAGGCCCGGGAGCGTCGACCCGCGGACGTGCACCCCGTAGGCGCCGACGCCAAGCGCGAGCGTGATCACGGTCATCAGCAGGACGATCACGAGCGTCGAGCCGATCCGCGCCGCGACGTAGGCCCAGCGCGGCGACGGCGTGATCGGGACCACGTTCGTCAACATGGCGATCAGCACCGCGATCCTCCGCGACCAGGGAGTGCTCAAGCGCATGCAGGGCACGCCGCTCGGAACACGGTCTTGCCGAGGTCGCACAGCGTGCGGATCGTCGACCAGGCCTGACGGCGCGCGCCGGGGTCGAAGCCCGTCGTCGGCTCGTCGAGGAAGATCAGATCCGGGTCGCCGACCAGCGCGAGCGCCAGATCGAGCTGCCGCTTCTGACCGCCCGACAGCTGCCGGGCGCGCACGTCGCGCTTCTCGCCCAGCTCAACCAGCTCGACCACCTCGTCGATCGGACGGCGCCGCGGCTGGTAGCGGCCGTACATCTCGACCAGTTCGGCTACGGTCAGATCGTTCTCCACCTCGCCGTACGACTGAGTAAGTCGCGGACCCTAACTCGCCGAACGAGCCTCGAAGTTCCAGAGCTGCAGGGCTTCGATCTCGCGCTCGTACCCGAGCGCGCAGATCGCGCCGGCGCTGAGCGTGAACCGAGCCCCGCCCGCCGGCTCCATCTGCAGCCAGCGCGCGGTCAGGACCCTGAAGATGTGACCGTGCGCGAACGCCAGCGCATCCCCGTCGCCGGCGCCTGCGCACAGCCGCTCGATCGCGCGATCCGCCCGCGCGCCGACCTCCCCCGGCTGTTCACCTCCCGGGCACCCGTCCCGCCACAGGCTCCACCCGGGGTTCGTCTCGCGGATCTGCGGAGTCGTGAGCCCCTCGTACTCGCCGTAGTCCCACTCGCGCAGGTCCTCGCAGATCGCCGCCCGGCCGGCGAAGCCGGCGATCGCACACGTTTCGCGGGCGCGCCGCAGCGGGCTTGTCAACACCACCCCGAAGTTCCACGCGGCGAGCGCAGGGCCGAGCAGCTTGGCTCGCTCTCGCCCCTTCTCGGTCAACAGCAGATCGGTGCGGCTCGTGTGCTGGCCGCTGCGGCTCCACTCGGTTTCGCCATGGCGAACGAGAACTATCTGCATCCCCCAATACTCCCCGGTCCCGCCAGCGCCTCAGGCGTCGGCCGCGTCGTAGGCCTCGCGCGCGATCGTCTCGCGCGCTTCGTGTTCGCCGAGCGCGGCCTCGTCGCCGTGCTCTGACTCGTGGTGCGCCTGGACCTGCCTGAGCAGCTCGTCGTCGGTGGCCGCAGACAGCGGCTCGCCGCAGATGTTGCACTCGATCACTCGCTTGGACATGACCCGCTCACTTCCTCTGGGCTTACAGGAGATTGTTCGCTCACGCGCGCGCCTCGCGCGCCGGCGCTGCGTCCGCGAGATTCGATCGGTCCGAACCCGCCTCGACTTCGTGTGCGGCGAGCAGCGCCGCGCCGAGCACCCCGGCGTGCACGCCGTGCCATGCGAGGCGGATGCTCGTGCGCCGGCCGAGCCCCGGCACCACGTACCCGAGCGCCACCCGCTTGGCGGTCTCGAGCAGCCGCTCGCCGGCGCGCGCCGCGCCGCCACCGATCACGACATCCTCTGGGTCGAACGTGTTGATCGCGTTCGCGACGCCGATCCCGACCCGCTCGGCCCAGATCTCGATGATCCGCTGGGCGGTCTCGTCGCCCGCTTCGGCCGCACCGACCGCTTCGGCGCCGAGCACGAGCTTCCCCTCCCCCTTCAGCCGCCCGAGCGCCGAGTCCGGGTGATCGCCGGCGGCCTGCGCGGTCAGCTTGTCGAGGGCGTGACCCGAGGCCGCGTTCTCGAGCGACCCGGGCTGCGGGAAGCTGGTCGGGGCCGCCACCGACGATCCCGCCAGGTCGAGGCCGACGAGCGTGTGGCCGAGCTCTCCGGCGCCGCCGGTGGCGCCGCGGTAGATCCTGCCGCCGAGCACGATCCCGCCGCCGACGCCCGTCCCGACCGTGATCATCACGAGGTTCTGCGCGACCAACCTGAGCTTCAAGTCATGCGCCTCCGCCAGCGCTGCGACCGTCGCGTCGTTGTCGACGAACACCGGCACGCCGAGCCGCTCGCCGAGCACCTGGCGCAGCGACACGTCCTTCAACGGAACGTTGACCGAGGACACGACCCGTCCGGTGTCGAACTCGACGATCGACGGAACGCCGATCCCTACCGCCGCGAGGTCGTCGCGCCGGATCCTGTTGACCATCGCCACCAGCTGGTCGATCAGCGCTCCGCTCCCCGACCGGTCGGTGGGGAGCAGCAGCGAATCGCCGAACTCGCGCCCGTGCAGCGGCGCCACCGCCACCTTGGTGCCGCCGAGATCGACGCCGATGACCGAGCTCACACGCGCTCCCCCGAGAGCCGCAGCCCAGCAGCCGCGGCCCGGTCTAGCAGCACCTTGACGTCCTTGGCCAGCGAGGCCACCAGCGACGAAGGCACGTGCGGGTCGGGCTTCGCCGACGGACCGAACGCCGCGGCCACCGCTGCGGCCTTGGACTCCCCGGTGGCCAGGAACAACACCTGTCGAGCCCGGATCAACCGCGGGAGTGTCATCGTCACGCGAGGCACGAACGGCTCGAGCCCGGCCTCCTCCACGCCGACCACCGAACGCGAGCGCTCCGACAGCGACGCCTGGTCGGGGAACAGCGACGCGCAGTGGCCGTCGGACCCGATCCCCAGCAGCACGAGGTCGAACTTCGGCGACCCGGCGTCGACGAGCTGGCGCTCGTAATCAATCGCTCCGTCAGCCGGGCCCAGCTCGCCCTTCATCCGGTGGATCGCCGGAAGGGCGCCCTGGTTGAGCCGGTCGAACATCGCCGCCTTCGCCATCGCGTAGTTCGAGCGCTCGTCGTCGGGCCCGACGCAGCGCTCGTCGCCGAACCACATCGTGCTCCCGGACACGTCCACACCGACCGTCCGGATCGCGTCGACGAACTCGCCGTATGCCGCGCGCGGGGTCGATCCTCCCGTGAGCACGATGTGACCGCCGCTCACGGCCACCCCGACGAGCATCGCCGCGCAGGCTCGACCGGGATCGTCGACGACCTCGATCTCAAGCGGCATGCGAGAGGAATTCCCTGGCAGCCGAGAGCGCCGGCCCGTAGGTCGGGTCGCGGAGCAGTGCCTGCCGGACGCCCTCCCCGAGGATCCCGCCCTCACCCCGGGACGCTCCGAGCACGAGCCAGGTGTGATCGCCATGGTCGGCAACGACCTCGCGCGCGCGCAGCCCGCCTTCCGCGCGGTCGAGCGAGAGCATGAGACCCTCGCCTGACACGGTGATTCCGGCGAGCCCGGGCACGCTCTGGTCTACCTCCTCGAGCCTGATATCGATGTATCGCGAGCTGCTCGTGTAGGCCCGCCCGCGCATGCCCGCGCCGTTGGCGTCGACGAGCGGCCGGATGTCCCAGTGCAGCCGCGACGCCAGCCAGCCGGCCAGCAGCAGCGCGCTCGCCTTCGAGGTCGCTTGATGGCGGATCGTGAAGCCATCGATCGCCGCCAGCGCGCCCCGGCGTCCGGGCGGATCGAAGCTCGCCGCCAGGCGCTCACGCCACGGCGTCGTGCGCAGCCAGGCAAGATCGACGACATAGGACGTGCCCAGCTCCTCCTCCGAGCGCGCAAGTCCCTCGTCCGCATCCGGTACGTCGTCGGTGTCGAGCAGCGTCACGTCGATCATGCCGCGCAGGGCGTTCACGGCGTCGTCGTGCCCGTGCGGGCACCAGAGGACTGTCGGGAGCTCGGACACCACGATCGGATCGACGATCGTCTCGAGCCCGCTCAGATGGTCGGGGCCCATGTCGATCTCGACCGTCTCGCGCATCACGCCGATGCCGCCCGCGACCGCGTCCTCGTAACTCATCACAGCGACCGCGTCGAGCGTGTCCCGCCCGTCCTCGACCGTGCACAGGATCGTGCGCGACGCGTGGTAGCGCCCGACGCGCTCGAGCCGGTTCGCGATCTCACCCTTCCACGAGCGGTCGACGACCACGATCAGGTTGAGCACCCGCGCGGGCGCGAGCGCCTGGTTGGCGGCGTGGCGCTCGCGCAGCATCTCGCGCAGGGCCGCCTCTATCGCGTCGGGATTCGTGTCGCGTTCAGACCAGACGTCTTCGCTCACAGCCGGCGCCACCTGCGCTCGCCTTCGAGCAGCGCGTCCGCCTCCGGCGGCCCCGCGGATCCCGCCGGGTACTGCGGGACCCGCGACGTCGTGTCCTCGTGCCACGCGGTCAGGATCGGGTCGATGATGGCCCACAGCGCCACGATCTCGTCACCTCTGGTGAACAGCGTCGCGTCGCCGCGCATCGCGTCGAGGATCAGCCGCTCGTACGCCTCCGGCGACTCGGACATGAACGAGGTCCCGTAGCGGAACTCCATGTTGACCGGGCGGATCCGCATCCGCGTGCCCGGGATCTTCGCCCCGAGCGACACCGACACGCCCTCGTCGGGCTGGACGGTCAGGACGATCTGGTTGGACTGGACGCCGACCGATCCGCTGCTCTGGAACGCCAGGTGCGGCACCGGCTTCAGCGTGACCACGATCTCGGTGACCTTCCGGGCCAATTGCTTGCCGGTCCGAAGGTAGAACGGAACTCCCGCCCAGCGCCAGTTCGACACGTGCAGGCGCAGCGCGGCATACGTCTCGGTGCGGGAGTCGGCCGCGACGCCCTCCTCCTGGTGGTAGCCGACCGCGCGCTTGCCACCCACCGTTCCCGGGCCGTACTGCGCCCGGACCGCCATCGAGGACACCTCGGAAACGGCAGGCGGGACGATCGCCTCGAGCACCTTGAGCTTTTCGTCGCGCACGCGATCGGCGTCGAACGATGTCGGCGGCTCCATCGTCAGCAGCGCGAGCAGCTGCATCATGTGGTTCTGGACGAGGTCGCGGAGCGCCCCGGCGCCCTCGTAGTACCCGGCGCGACTGCCGATCCCGATGTCCTCGGCCGCGGTGATCTGCACGTAGTCGATGAAGTTCCGGTTCCACACGGGCTCGAACAGCGCGTTCGCGAACCGCAACGCCATCAGGTTCTGGACGGTCTCCTTGCCCAGGTAGTGGTCGATCCGGAAAACCTGGGACTCGTCGAAGACGTCCAGGACGTCCGCGTTGAGCCTGCGCGCGGACGCGAGGTCGTATCCGAACGGCTTCTCGATCACGATCCTCGTGTCGGCGTCTCTGGCCCGGTTGAGGCCGGCGGCGCCGAGCTTGCCCGCGATCACCGGGAAGAACTGGGGCGCGGTCGACAGATAGAAGATGTGGTTCAGGTCCTGTCCGGCGCGCTTGTCGAACTCGCGCAGAACCTTGTGGAGCTGGGCGTAGACCTCGTCGTCGTCGAACGCGCCCGGCACGTAGCGCATGTCGTCGATCAGGCCGGTCAGGACTTTGGCGTCCGGACTCCGGCGCGAGAAGCGCTCGATCGACTCCCGCGCCATCTCCCTGAAGTCGTCGTGCGCCTGGTCGCGACGGGCCACGCCGACCATCTCGAATCGCTCCGGCAGCGCCCCTTCGTGGGCCAGGTTGTACAGCGCCGGAAGCAGCTTGCGGTGCGCGAGGTCACCGGTTGCGCCGAAGATCACGAGCGCGGTCGGGCGGACGGGGAGGCGCTCGAGCCCCTCGATCAGCGGGTTGTCCTGTTGTAGCTCGGTCGCGACGGCTGCGCTCTGCATGCGCTCAGCTCCTCTCGCCAGCCTCGGTCATCGCTGACAACCGCGGATTCAGCTCGGTCATAGCGCTCACTGCCCTCCTTCGGTCTAGCCTGCGCTTGCCCGGACCCGCTTGAGGACCTCTCGTCCCGTGTCGGCGACGCGCTCGGGCGTGAAGCCGAAGTGCTTGTAGAGCGCGCCCGCGGGGGCCGACGCGCCGAACCCCTCCATCCCGATGGCCTCCCCGAACTCGCCGACCCAGCGGTGCCAGCCGAACGTCGCCGCGGCTTCGAGTGAGACGCGCGCGCGGACCTGGGGCGGCAGCACCCGATCGCGGTAATCGGCGTCCTGACCGGCGAAGTTCTCCATGCACGGCATGCTGATCAGGCGGGTCGCGATCCCGTCGGCCTCGAGCAGGTCCGCGGCGCGGGCACAGATGTGCAGCTCGGTCCCTGTGGCCATCAGGATCAGATCGGGCGGCTCGGGCTCGTTGTGGGAGTAGCGCAGGACGTACGCGCCGCGGTCGATCGCGTCCGCTGGAATCGCATCCGGATCCCAGGTCGGAATGCCCTGGCGCGAGAGGACGAGCGCGGTCGGATGATCGGTGGACCTGATCGCGTAATGCCAGCCCAGAGCCGTCTCGTTCGCGCCGGCCGGCCGGACCACCCGCAGTGTCGGCATCGCCCGCAAGCTGGCCAGATGCTCGATCGGCTGATGCGTCGGGCCGTCCTCGCCGAGCCCGATCGAGTCGTGGGTGAACACGAAGATCGACGGAAGCGCCATCAGCGCGGCCAGCCGTATCGACCCGCGCATGTAGTCGCTGAACGTGAAGAACGTGGACCCGTAACCCCGCAGGTAATGGAGCGTCATGCCGTTGACGATCGCCCCCATCGCGTGCTCGCGGATACCGAAGTGGAGGTTCCGGCCCTCGTACGAGCCCGCCTCGACGCTGCCCGCGTCGGCGATCAGCGTGAGCGTCGACGGCGCCAGGTCCGCAGAGCCGCCGACCAGCTCGGGCACGTTGGCCGCCGCCCACTGGAGCACGGTCTCCGACGACTTGCGCGTCGCGGTCATCGAGCCCGAGGCGTGGAACCGCGGCACCTCCCGGTCCCAGCCTTCGGGCAGCTTGCCGGCGATGATCCGCTCGAGCTCCTGCGCCAGCTCCGGGTGCGCCTGGCCGTAGGCGTCGAACCGCTCACGCCAGTCCAGCTCGAGCTCGTTGCCACGGTCGATGCAGCGGCGGAAGTGCTCGAGCGCCTCGGGAGGCACGAAGAACGGTTCCAGCGACGCCCAGCCCATGTGCTCCTTGGTCAGCCGCACCTCCTCCTCGCCGAGCGGCGCGCCGTGGGCGCCGGCGGTGTCGTGCTTGTGCGGGCTGCCCTGGGCGATGTGGGTTCGGACGATGATCAGCGACGGCTTGTCGTCGGCGGCGATCGCGTTCCGCAGCGCCTGCTCGAGGTTGTCGAGCCCGATGTTCTCCTCGAGGTCCTGCACGTGCCAGCCGTAGGCTTCGTAGCGCTTGCCGACATCCTCGGTGAACGCAAGCTTCGTGTCGCCCTCGATCGAGATGTGGTTCTGGTCGTAGAACGAGATCAGGCGGCCGAGCCCGAGATGGCCCGCGAGCGAAGACGCCTCGCCCGAGATCCCCTCCTCGAGATCGCCGTCGGAGGCGATCACGAACGTCCGGTGATCGACGATCTCGTGGCCCGGGCGGTTGAAGCGCGCGGCCAGCATCCGCTCGGCCAGCGCCATCCCCACCGAATGGGAGATCCCCTGCCCGAGCGGACCGGTCGTGACCTCGATCCCGGGCAGATCGCGGTGCTCGGGATGGCCCGCGGCGTTCGATCCAAGCTGCCTGAATCGCTCGAGGTCGTTCTCGAGGCTGACGTCGTAGCCGGCCAGGTACAGGGTCGAGTACAGGAGCATCGACGCGTGGCCGCACGAGAGCACGAACCGATCGCGATCGGGCCAGCCCGGGTGACGTGGGCTGTGGTGCATGACCCGCGCGTACAGCACGTAGGCGACCGGCGCGAGCGCCATCGGGGTTCCGGGGTGCCCGGAGTTCGCCTTCTGCACGCCGTCCATCGACAGCGTGCGGATCGTGTCCACGCACAGCTTGTCCAGCCCGGTGGCGGTGTCGGTCGCCGTCACCGAGCCGTTGCCGTGCTTAGGGACGAGGCCACGCCCCGCAGCATAACCCGATCAAGGCTCGCGGGAGCAGGAGCGTTTGTGAACGCGGGTGCGACCGCGTCCGTCACCCGAACAGCACATCGAAGTGCCGGTACTCCTCGACGGGGACGTGGCGGACCTCGGCCACCGCATCCGCGAGGGCCACCATCTCCACCTGGGTGGAGCGCAGCGCCGCCATCGTCCCCCACGCGCCGTCGTGCGCGGCGTCGATCGCGGCGAGGCCGAGCCGGGTCGCCAGCACGCGGTCGAACGCCGTGGGGGTGCCGCCACGCTGGATGTGTCCGAGCACGGTCGCGCGGGTCTCGAAGCCGGTCCGGTGCTCGATCTCGCGCTCGAGCGCATAGCCGATCCCGCCCAGCCGCGGGTGGCCGAACTCGTCCACGGATCCGGCCCCCGCGACCGTCATCGTCCCCTCCTTCGGCGCCGCGCCCTCGGCCGCGACGACGATCGAGAAGTACCGACCCCGGGCGTGACGGCGCTGGATCAGCCGGCAGACCTCGTCGATGTCGAACGGGATCTCGGGGATCAGGATCACGTCGGCGCCACCCGCGACGCCCGAGTGCAGGGCGATCCAGCCCGCGGTGCGGCCCATCACCTCGACCACGAGAATCCGGTGGTGGCTCTCGGCGGTCGTGTGCAGCCGGTCGATCGCCTCGGTGGCGATCTGCAGTGCGGTGTCGAACCCGAACGTGACATCGGTCCCGCCGAGATCGTTGTCGATCGTCTTCGGGACGCCGATCACGTCGACGCCGTCGCCGTGCAGGCGGTTCGCGACCCCGAGGGTGTCCTCCCCGCCGATCGCGATCAGGCCGTCGAGACGTAGCTTCTCGAATATCTCGCGGACCCGGTCCAGTCCGTCATCGCGCTTGTACGGGTTCGTGCGCGAGCTACCGAGGATCGTGCCGCCGCGGGGAAGGATCCCGCGCGTCGACTCGATCGTCAGCTCGCTGTGCGAGTCGTCGAGCACGCCGCGCCAACCGTCGCGGAACCCGACGATCTCGTCGCCGTAGCCGTCGATCCCCTTGCGCACGACCGCCCGGATGACCGCGTTGAGCCCGGGACAGTCGCCGCCGCCGGTGAGCATTCCGATCCGCATAGACCGTAATCCTACGGCCTGTACGCTTGACAGGCCATGACGGTCAGTCCAGGCCCGTCCATGACGGTCAGTCCAGGCCCGGCATGAAACTGCCGTCGCTGCACGAGATCGAGCGAAATCGCTGGCTTTGGGCGGGGGTCGGCGCGCTCGCCGCGAGTGGGTTGGCGCAGACCGCGCACATGCGCCGGATCGCCCACGACCCCGAGCACGAAGCGCTCAGCACGCCCCCCGAGGGCCGGCCCGAGACGGTCCGCTCCGCCGACGGGACGGCGCTCCACGTCGAGGTGTTCGGCCCGGAGACCGGAGCGACGGTGGTGCTCGCCCACGGCTGGACCGAGGCGCTCCAGTACTGGATCTACATCATCAGAGCGCTGTCGGAGCGGAGGGTTCGGGTCGTCGCCTACGACCACCGCGGCCACGGCAGGAGCGAATCCGCGAGCGGCGGAGACTACGCGCTCGAGCGCTTCGGCGAGGACCTCGAGGCGGTCCTGACCGCGTGCGTCCCCGAGGGAGAGCGCGCGGTCATAGCGGGTCATTCGCTCGGCGCGATGTCGATCGCCGCCTGGGCCGAGCACCACGACGTCGAGCGGCACGCAGCCGCCGCGGCGCTGCTGAACACCGGCGTCGGCGACCTGATCTCCGAGCAACTGCTGTTCCCGCTCCCGCAGATCGCGCAGATACTCAACCGGACCCTTGCGACTCGCGGCATCCTCGGCAACAGGGCACCGCTTCCGCGCTTCTCGACGCCGCTCAGCTCGGCGGCGGTCCGCTACGTCGCGTTCGGACCCGACGCGTCCCCCGCCCAGGTGGCGTTCTACGAGCGGATGCTGGTGACCTCGCCGCCCGACGCTCGCGCCAAGATCGGGATCGCGATGTCCGCGATGGACCTCCACCACGTGCTCCCACGCCTGACGGTCCCCACGATCGTGCTCGCCGGCGCGCGGGACAGGCTGACCCCGCCGTCCCACGCGAGGCGGATCGCGGGGATGCTGCCCCAGCTCGTGCGGCTGATCGTTCTCCCCGACACGGGACACATGGCACCGCTCGAGCGGCCTCACGAGGTGACCGGGGCGCTCGTCGAGCTCGTGACGCTCGTGACCGAGCGCGTCGGGACCTGACGAACTCTGAGACAGTGTGCGGGTGGGAGTGAGCGCCGGGCCGTATATGTCGTCGCAGTGTCACGTGTTGAAAGAGGATCCGGAGCTGGCCGATCCGATCCCGCCCGAGCGCCGTGCCAAGGCGATCGCGGACTGCACGGCGCCGGAGCTGTGGATCCAGCCCGGTCCGCTCGGTACTGGCGGAGCGCTCGGCTACCGCGGGGGCATCGGCGTGCTCGTGCTCGACGGGTTGATGATTCGCCGGGTCGGAATCGACGGCCGGTTCGGAGCCGAGTTGATCGGCGAGGGGGATCTGCTTCGCCCGACCGAGGAGGATGTCTCCCCGCTGCTGCCGCTCACGACCGACTGGACGGTCGTGAGTCCCACTCGCGTCGCGGCGCTGGACGACGGCTTCGAACAGCGCATCGCGCTGTACCCCGAGCTCACTCGGGCGCTCGTCGCGCGCGCGATCCAGCGCTCGAAGAGCCTGGCGGTCAACATCGCGATCGTCCACCAGGCGCGCGTCGACGTTCGCCTTCAGATGCTGATGTGGCACCTCGCGGCCCGCTGGGGAAGGGTCCGCAGCGACGGGACCGTGCTGCGCCTGCGCCTGACCCACGCCGTGCTCGCCGACCTCGTGGCGGCGCGCCGGCCGACCGTCACCACGGCGCTCTCGGAGCTGACCAGGCGGGGCCTGATCCGGACGGACGGCGAGACGTGGGTGCTCCCCGGGGAGGCTCCGGCCGATCTGCGGGCGCTCGCGCACGCAGCCGCCGGCGAGACCGGGGACACCTCGTCGGCGCCTGAGTAGAGGTGGAGCGGGATGCGGACTACGCGCGTTCGCTCGCGCGGCGGGCACCCTCGGCAAGCGCGCCGAGCTTGGCCCAGCAGATGTCGGGGTCGACCGCGCCGAACCCCGACCACGTGCCAAAGCCGCAGTCGGTACCGCCCATCACGCGCTCGGGGCCGACGATCCGCGCGAACGTGAGGATCCGCTGGACGACGAGCTCGGGGTGCTCGATGTAGTTGCAGGTCGAGTCGAGCACCCCGGGGACGAGCGTCTTGTCGTCGGGGATCGCGGCGTCCCGCCACACCGACCACTCGTGCTCGTGGCGGGGATTGGCCGCCTCGAACAAAATCGTCGAGGGCTTGGCGCGCAGCACCACGTCGATGATCTTCTCGACGCCGATGTCGAGGTGGTGCGGGCCCTCGTAGTTGCCCCAGCACAGGTGGAGCCGGACCCGGTCGGCCGGGACATCGCGGAGCGCATGGTTGATCGCCTCGACGTGGCGGGCGGCGCCGGCGACGAACTCCTCGTCGGAGCGGTCGCGATACATGATGTGGCGTCCCATGGCCAGGTCGGGAGCGTCGATCTGCAGCATGAACCCCGCCTCGACGATCGCGTCGTACTCGGTCTTCATCGCCTCGCCGATCGCCTCGAGGTACTCGTCGAGGCTTCCGTAGTACTCGTTCGGCTGGAACAGCGCGATGATCCCGGGCGACGGCGCGTTCATGAAGGCGCCGGTTATCGGTTGGCCTTCGACCGCCCGCGTCAAGCGCGCCAGGTCGCGCTCGACCGGCTCACGGTGCTCGTAGGTGATCGGGCCCCGGCAGATCGGGCGCAGGTAGCGGGCGCTCCCGCCCTCCTGCGCGAGGCGGTCGCGATACCGGGGGTACGCGTCGAGGTCGGCGGGCGTCGCGCGCGGCACCTCCCCGAGCTCGAACCCGCTGAGGCGATGACGGATGTACGTGGCGTAGCCGATCTTGCTCATCTCGCCGTCGCTGACGAAGTCGACGCCGGCCTGCACCTGCTGGCAGACGCGGTCCTGGACCGCGTCCTCGAGCAGGCGGTCGTAGCGCTCGCGGTCGACCTCCTCGCCCCGGTCCTCGGCGAACACGAGCTCGACCAGCTCGGGCGGCCTCGGGAGGCTGCCGACGTGGGTGGTGAGGATCTTGGTCATCTACCAGACCTCCTCGAGCAGCACGAGCACCGCCTCGGGCGGCGCCGGCCGGGGGTTTGCCTTGGCCGGCGGCAGGGCTCCGTCGAACCGGCGCGCCACCGAGGGATCGAGGTCGCGCCACCGCTCGGTGCTGATCGGCAGCGGATCGCTCACCGACAGTTCTTCAAGCACGCAGGGAAGCGCCTCGAGGCCCCAGCGCACGATCAACGAGCACTCTCCCTCATCGCCGGCCGATCAAATCACAAGTGCGGCTTGGGCCGCACACCCGTCCCGCGGTCCGCGCGCTTACCTCTGCTGCCGCGGCTTGCCGGCGTCAGGCGCGAGGGCCACGGGCCGGGCGTCGCCGCCTCGCTTACAGCGTTGTCGCAAGCCGGACGGCGACGTGCACACCCGCGACAGTCGGCGCGCCGGTCGCAAGCCTTGCCGAGTTACGCGCGATAGTCGTGCATAGATCGGCAAGGCGACTCCCTCGCGGACGAATCGTCAAGCTGTGCATGTATTGGCCGCCTACGGCGGCGTCCATGGGGCCGGGTACCCCGTCCGGACAAAAACCGCGGACCCTCGGATGCCCCGCCCTCCGTATGTGACCGATAGCCACTCGGCGAACGCGACCGCGGCGTGCTTGGTCACCGCGTACGGCGCCGAGCCGATTTGAGTGAGTAGGCCCGCGGCGGAAGCGGTCGCGACGAAGTAGCCCTCGCCGCGTTCCAGCCACCCCGGTAGCAGCCTCCGGGCCGCCAGGATGTGCGCGCGGACGTTGACCCCGAACGCGAGGTCCCACACCTCGTCGGGGGTGTCGACGGGATCCTCGCCGATCGCGACGCCGGCGTTGGCGAAGAACACATCGACCGGACCCAGCTCCGATTCGACGCGGTCGAGCAGAGCCCCGATCGCGGCCTTGTCGGTGACGTCGGCCGCGAGCGCCAGGTGACCCGCGCCGAGCTCGTTCCCAACCCGCTCGAGCAACTCGGTCTGGATGTCTGTGACCGCAACGCGAGCCCCCTCGGCGGCGCAGCGTAACGCCAATGCCCGCCCGATGCCACGGGCAGCGCCGGTGACGACAACGGTGCGTCCGTCGAGCTTCATGTCATGCCGCCTGTGCCCTCGAATCTGCCAAATCGATTGATGGTGTGGATTACGGACGAATTGGTTATGCGGTCTTCGTCTCAGAGCCCCTGGGTACGACACGACAGGAGAGACCAGGTAAGCGAGGGATTGCTGGACACGCATGTTCTCCTCTGCGACGGTTCAGGTTCAGTCCCGTGGTGAAGCTACCCGAATGTCAGGAGGCCAGGTGAAGCTCAGCGCACGCAACCAGTTGGCGGGCACGGTGACCAGCATCAACAGGGGCGAGGCGATCGCCAACGTCGTGCTCGACGTCGCCGGTCAGCGACTGGTGGCGTCGATCACGGTCGAGGCCGTCAGCGAGCTCGGGCTGAAGGAAGGCAGCGAGATCACCGCGATCGTCAAGGCCTCCGACGTGATCATCGCCACGGAGTGAGCGCAGCGGGGTGATCGAAACGCCTACTCGCTGCCTCGTCTGACCCGACGCACCCCTTCTACAGCCCCGGCCGCGCCGAGTCCGAGACAGCAAAGCAGGTGCTGGCGGCTCTCGGCGGGGCTCAGTCGTGCTCGGGCGCGCGCACGTACAGCGTGCCCCCGGGACCGGAGGCGCGAATTCGCAGCCGTGGCGCCCCGGCCGGAGGCCGCCGGGACGCCGGTTCGATGACCTGGCTCGCGAACCCTGCGCTCCCCTCCACGTCGAACTGGACGCCGGCCGGGACGAGCACGGTCACGGTTCCGAACATGGCCTCGCTCAACAGCCCGGCGAACCAGGCAAAGCCGGTCAGCACCATCAGCGAGGCGAGCCGGTTGTCCGCCCTGGCCTGCCACGAGGCGAGTCCGCTTCCGATCAGCGAGGCGCCGACGAGCAGCGTTAGGTATGACCCCGGCTCGGTGGGTCGGTCGGCGCCACCGTGCGCCGCGAGCCAGACGGCGCCCGCTCCGGCGAGGATCGCCGCCGGCACAACCAAGAACAGCCAGCGGCAGCCCCAGCGCGATCGAGCTGCCGTCCGGACTCGCTCGTGATCCGCCCCGCCAACTCTGACTGTCCGGCGGAGGAGAGCGCGTCCGAGCTCGGCTTGGCCAAGAGCTGGGGGCTCATCGCTGGCTGCCTCCCACGTCGCTGGAGTCCCGCACACCGGGCTCGTCTTCGTGCGAGGAGCACGACCTGGACTCAGGGGTCGGCGCCGAATGTTGCGCATAACCACGCTCGCGGCGGAGCGCCGAATTACCGTCACTCATGTTGTGATCGTGTTCGCAACAGCACCGGGGTGGTGGCGGTGAGTCTCTCGACGCTGACCGCGTTGCTCGGCCTGGCGGCCCTTCAAGGCGCGCTGGTCGCCCTCCCCCGCCGCGACGCGCTCAGGCGTCTCGGGCGGCTGCGCTCGCCGGCCTGGGCGGCGCTGATGCCGGCGCTCATCGCCGCCGGCACGCTCGGCCTGGGGCTGGTCCGGTCCGCCGGCGGCGACCTGATGGTGTTCGCCGCCCTGGCCACGCCGCTGCTGGCCGCCGTGGCCGCGCTGGCCGTGGTACGCCGGCCGCTGGCCTGGGCGGCCTGCTTGGCGCTGGCAGCAGCTGTCGGCGCCGGCCTGCTTTACCGCGGCTGGGTCGGCCAACTGTCGGCGAGCGCACTGACCGCGCTCGGCTGCCTGACCGTCGGCGCCGCGCTCGTGCGGGTGGTGCCGGCCCGTTGGGCACTGGCCGGCGTCGCGTGCATGTGCGCGCTCGACGCCGTCCTTTTGCCCACCGGGCTGGGGCAGGCGAGCACTCACGCTATGGCCGCCGCAAACATTCACTTCCACGGCCCGCAGTTTGACCGGGCCAGCCTCGGGCCCATCACCACCGACTACCCGGACCTGCTGCTGGCGGCCGTTATCGGCGCGTTCCTTGCCGGCCAGCCCTACCAGCGCCGGGCGGCCGCGCTGGTCCTTTGCCTGGTGTTCTCCTACGGCCTGCTGCTGAAGGTCATCGACCCGCTCCCGGCTACCCTGCCACTCGCGCTCGCGTTCCTGCTCGCACGCTTCTGCCCGCGCCCCGCCCTCAGAAGGCACCCGCCGGTCAGCGACATACCACGACGGCAAGCGACGCCGAGCGGCCCGCCGGTCCGCACCCGCGCCTTGGCTTGAGAGAACCGGGCGGTCTCCGGAGTCTCATAACAGGGCGACCGAGCCGCCGAGAACCAGCCGCTACGAGATGGGTGTGAGGCCCGTTGTGCGAGGTGCCTCGTTGGATTTCGACGTTGTCGAGTCTGGCCCGGTGGTATCCCGCTCGCCTGCGGCTCTGAGCCGGTCATCAAGCTCGCGGGCCGCTCCCCTACGGGTGGGTTGATGGATGGCCGGCGTGTGGGTGGCGTTAGGGTCAAGCGCATGTGCTTTTCGCCGCAGGCTGACTTCGTCGCTGGCGCGGTCGTTGCTGGCGTTGGAGTTGAGACTCTGCGCCGCGTGCGCGCGCGGCGCGAACTGATCGTCGGCGCGCTACCGCTGCTCTTTGGCATCCATCAGCTTGTCGAGGGCGTTGTCTGGCTCGGGCTCCGGGGTCAGGTCTCGCGTGGGCTGGGTGACGCTGCGAAGGAGGCCTACATCCTCTACGCGCACGCAGTCTTACCGGCGATCGTCCCCCTCGGGTTCATGCTGCTCGAGCCAGACCGGCGACGCTCACGCCTGATGCTGGCGATGGCGTGCCTCGGTGCGCTCTTGGGCGCCTACCTGCTGTGGCAAGTCACGGCGTATCCAGTCGGAGCACACGAGGAAGCTCGCTGCATCGATTACACGACGCATACCCCAAACGACGCCCTCATCGGGCTGCTGTACATCACCGCGACGTGCGGGCCGGCGCTGATATCGAGCCGTCGGTACTTGCGATGGTTCGGGATGGTCAGCCTCGTGGGGGTGATCGTGACCGCGGTGGTTCGAGTCGATGAGCTGACTTCGCTGTGGTGTGTGTACGTCGCGATCGTCAGCGTTCTGATCCTCGAGCATTTTCGACGCCAACGGGCGTCCGAGGTACGCGCGATCTCAGGCCCGGCATGGTCCTCTTAGACGTGCTCGCCGACGCGATAGGTGAGTTTCTCGACGCCGACCAGGTTCTGGTCTCAGAGGATGCCGAGCGGCTACGAGCGCTGCTTGGCCACACCTGGAGGGAGGCCTTCTACCTGGTCGAGACCAGCTACCTGGGCGAGGCGGGCGATGGTTTCGCCGCGACCGACGTTCAGCTGCGGGTGTTTAGAAACCGGCCCGAGTACAGGTTCGAGGGTCGCGTGCATGAGCAGATCACGCATACCCTGCCGGTCTACGCTCCCGGACGCATCAAGCAAACAACGATCCGGCTCCGACACTACGGCTACCTGGAGGCCGTGCGTAGCTCCAAGGCAAAGTCTCAGCGCAACATCGATCTGTTGCGCAAGCAGGCGGATGAGGGCACCCTCGACGCCTTCCTGCATTTCAACCTGGGGTCGGCGTACGCGGCCGATGGTGACACCGCCGCGGCACTGACCGAGTTCGAACGCGCGTGGTCGATGATCGTCGCCCAGGGCAGTGGAGTCGACTACAGATATGCCCCGCCGCTCGTTGCCCGGCTGGTCGAGGCGATGCGTCAGAGTGGCCGGCTCGACGATGCCGCCTCGTTGGCGGCCGAGGGCCTGCGGCGCTATCCGGGGTTCACGGACCTCGTCTTCGCACAGGCAAGAATTGCGTTTGAGACTGGCGCATTCGACGACGCGCGGGAGCACTACCGCCGGTGCATCGCGCTCGGCGACGCGCCCGCGCGCTACCGGCCCATGGTCGGCTCCGGCACCTACCTGCCGAGGATCGCGCTGGCTCAGCTGGCGCTGAAGGACGGCGATAACGAGGTGGCGCGGCAGTTGTTGGCCGGGTGCCTGGAGCGCTGCCCGACGTTCCACGGGGTCGTGGCTCCTTACTTGAGCCTGCTGCTCCGTGCAGGAATGCGAGCGGAGGCCGCCGTCGCCGAAGTCGAGCGCAGGGTCGAGTCGGTCACCCCGACGGTGCGTTTCATGCTCGGCTCGGCCCTGTTGGACGCGGGTGCGTTGCCGGCGGCCGAGCGCCAGTACCGATCGGTGGTCGCCGATCAGCCCGACAATGCTCAGCTGAGCGAGTGAAAGCGGCTGTAAGCAGATGGGCTTCGGGGCGGAGCTTAGTCGTCTACGAGGCACTTCCCCGGCGGGCTCGTGTCCGTCTACGGCAAGCAGGCGTGCAGCTTATACGCCGGTTCGAGCACAACCGCAACGTTGGACAAGTTCTCGGCCTGCATGCGCGTCCACGGCGTCTCGGGCTTCCCCGACCCCACCGTCAGCGGCGCCGGCGGCGGCATCACGGTCAGTTCCGACGGCGGCGGCATCGGCCCCCAATCACCCGCCTTCCAACAAGCCAGAAGATCTGCGCACGCAGCTGACCGCAGCGAACGGAACAGCCGCCCGCCGTCCAGGCTTCTCGTAACACACGCGCGTAACACGCTCGTGTCGCATCGGCTCCGCGACGCAGCAGCCACATCACGCGCCAGATACCCGTCCGGCAGCGAAAGCGAGTCTCGACCGGCGCGCGTAGGCGCGCACCTCCTGTTCGCCAAGCGCAGGACCGGGCGGGGACGCTCGGGATGGAGCGTGGGAACGACCCGGTCGGTGTGCTCCGCTCGCGGGCTGCGGACGCTGGCGGGCGGTATCGTCGCCGTCCTGTGCTGCGGGTCATCGACGGAGAAAGATGCTGATGCTCACGCGCGAAACGGTCACGTTCACGGACAGCGACGGGTGGAACTGGGAGTTCGACCTGACATTCCTGCTATCGAACTACCGGTGCATCTGGGGTCACGGATGCCCGGACACGAGGCTGCAGCACAGCGCCCGCGGCTGCTGCGTGGAGGGCGTGGAGATCTACCAGGGCGACGGCGACACGCCCGGCAGCGAGGACCTCGAGATGATCCGCGGACGCGTCGAGCAGATGACCGACGAGGACTGGCAGAACCGGCAGGTGGCGCTGCGCCACGGCGGCCGCGACCCGTGGGGCAAGGCGCGGTTCAAGCGCGACAGCGTCCACACCCGCGTGCACCGCGACGCGTGCATCTTCCACAACCGGATCGACCACGCCCGCGGCACTGGCTGCGCGCTTCACCTCGCGGCGCTACGCCGCGGCGAGAATCCGATGGACTGGAAGCCGCAGATCTGCTGGCAGGTCCCGCTGTTCTTTGACATCGACGACAAGACGAAGACCACAACGGTCCGGGCATCCCGGACTGTCGATTGGGGCGGGGAAGGGATCATCGACTGGTGGTGCACCGAGCATGAGGACGCGTTCAGCGCCGATCAACTGGTGTACGTGAGCATGGAGGCGGAGCTCCGACGCGTGTGCGGCGCCGCTGTCTACGACGAGCTGGCCGCCTACTGCCAGGCGCGCCAAAGCGCCCGCAAGCCGCGCGCACGAACGCAGCTGCCGATGGCGCCCTAGCGCCCACCGTCCCGGCGAGGGACCATCGGAAGTCGACGAAGCGATCGCGGGCTGTCCCGTCGGTTGTGGACAAATGCCATCGTCCGCAACGTCGCGGTGCCCGCGGAGACGAGGTCGGCGACGATCGCCGAGGAGACCTCTTGAGCGTCGCAGCAGGAGCCGCGCACTTCGGGTCGCGGATCGCAACGACGCATACCCACGAGCGGCTACCGGCTCGAAACGACACGGCGGCGCCAGCTCGACCCTAGAATCGACGTGTCAGGCAGTAATCGGCGGTGAAGGACGTCTACGCGCCATCGACCCTGACTCCAGATTCCCCGGGCATCATGTCCGTGCACCGGAACGTGCGGGTGGGGTGGTGCTCGCGCACCGCGGTCACTCATCGGTCCCGACCTCGGCCCGTGCGGTCCAACGCTGTTCGATGCGCCCGAACCGCCACACCGACAGGGCGATCGCCCAGGTCGCGACGAACATCCCCACGATCACGAACACGAGCAGATTGACGTTGATGTTCTCGAACCAGCTCCAGAACGACCCGGACAGGTTCAGCTCCGAGGCGAGCAGTCCGCCGATCTCGATCGTCCCGATCACGAGCGACACCGCGACCGACAGGCCGGTGATCGTGATGTTGTAGAAGACCTTGCGGACCGGCTTCGAGAACGCCCATCCGTAAGCGAAGTTCATGAACGAGCCGTCGATCGAGTCCATCAGCGACATTCCGGCGGCGAACAGGATCGGCAGGCAGAGGATCGCGTACCAGGGGAGGCCGGCCGCGCCCGCGCTGCCCGCGATCACGAGCAGCGCGACCTCGGTCGCCGTGTCGAACCCGAGCCCGAACAGCAACCCGATCGGGTACATCTGCTGTGGCTTGGTCACGGCCTTCGTGAGGCGCCCGAAGAACCGGTTCATGAACCCGCGGCTGTCGAGCTGTCGCTCGAACTCGGCCTCGTCGAAGGTGCCGGCTCGCATCTCGCGGAACACCCTCATGATCCCGACCAGAATCACGATGTTGAGCGCGGCGATGATGTACAGGAACCCGCCCGAGACGCCGGTCCCGATGTAGTTGGTGGCCTGGTGCAGCGCGGAGTTGCCGTTCTTCACCGGGCCGTCCAGCGCGTGGACGCCGATCGAGATCAGGAATGCCAACGCGAAGTGCCTGAGCGCCATCAATGCCACCAGGGTGACGATCCGGCGACGTGGCGCTCGTCCACGACGAGGCCAACCATCAGCAGCGCACGGGCCCGGAGTGCGTCAGCTCATGGCACGGGTGGGACATAGGGGAACTCGGTTTGCGGCTTGGAGATGATCGACTCCTTGCCGATCCCGAGGCGGATCGGCGTGTTGGAGGCGATCGTGAACATCACGTCCGGAGCGTTGTCGGTGAGTGAGCGTCCGTTTCGCTCGGCGAAGCCGAAGGCCGCCGGCGTTCCGACCCGGTAGGGCAGGACGTTCGGAAGGAACATGTGAGCGACCCTTTCGGCGTACGCGCGCGGATCCTCGACCGTGCCGTAGGCACCGACCACACCGGCGACCTCGCCGATCACGGTCTCGCCGTACGTGGCAAAGTCGTCGGCCGGATCACCCGCGTCGAGCCGGTTGCCGAGATCCTCGTTGTACTGCGTAAACAGCGGATGGATCATCGGTAGGCCGACTCGGTTGATCGAGCGCCATCCGCCCGCGTCGGTCCGCAGGCTGGCGACGGCCCAGGCGCCGAGGCGCCCATCGCTCGCCGTGCTCTCGAGCTGGTCTCCGGGAACCTCCAGCACGACGGCGTGAACCGTGCGACCGGCGAAGAAGTTGGTTGCTCGATCGGGCGTCCAGTCGCCCAGCTGCACCTTCGTTCCATCCTGGAAGGCGTGACCGACCGCGTGCAGGACGTCCGGCTCGATCCAGAACGGGTCGCCCGCCCGGCCGGTCCATACCCGGACACCGTGGTCGCCGATGACCGTCTCGTCGGTCGAGCCACTCGCGATCGTCGTCCCCGCCGCGAATGGATCCGCGGCGGCGGCCCCCGCGAGCCGGGTGAGGACGAAGCTCTGGCGGCCCTCCGCGTCCCGCTCGTCAAACACGAAGCGGTATGTCAGGTCCTCGACGGCGTCCCCGTCAAGGTCGATCTTGAACTCGTACATGCCCTCTGGGTGGTACCCGGGAACCGGCGGGTTGCCAAGCGAGTGGCAGACGTTGATCACGAACACCGTGCCCGTCTGACCATCGAACACGTAGAGGTCCGTGATGTCGAGTCGCACGTCCTGGCGCGCGATCGGCGAATCGAGATGATGGGACATGGGAACGCTCCTCAGGCGTTGGCGAGGGTGGGTTGGCGTGCCGACGGCTCCGTCGCGGCGAGAAACTCCAGGAGCGCCTTGTTGACCTCCTCGGCGTGGGTCCAGAGGAGGCCGTGGGGGGCGCCCTCGACCACCACGTAGCGGCTGCCCGCCGTCCCCGCGTGCGTCTTGGCCCCGCACGCCGCGATCGGCAGGATGCGGTCCTGGTCGCCGTGGACGACGAGCGTCGGCACATCGATCTTCGGCAGATCGGCCCGGAAGTCGGTGTACCAGGTGGGTACGCAAGCCGCGGTGCCGATCGGCGAGGCGCCGGCGGCCGTGATCCAGCTGTCGCGTACGACCTCCTCGCTGATGCGATCGCCGAGCAGGACGTCGAGGTTGTAGAAGTCGCGCAGGAAGGAGGTCTGGTAGGCGAGGCGATCCTCGGCGATGCTCGCGAGGATGCCGTCGAAGACGCTCTGGTCCACGCCCTCCGGATTGTCGGGGGTCTTGAGCAGGAACGGTGGGACGCCGGAGATGACCGCCGCCCTGCTCACGCGCCCGGAGCCGTAGGTGCCCAGATACCGCACGACCTCGCCGCCGCCCATCGACATCCCGGCGAGGATCACGTCGTTCAGATCGAGCGCGGTGAGGATCTTCGACAGATCCGTGGCGAAGGTGTCGTAGTCGTACCCGCGCGACGGTTGGCTTGAGCGGCCGAAGCCCCGGCGGTCATACGTGATGACCCGGTAGCCGGCGTCGACGAGCGCGAGGGTCTGCTTCTCCCACGAGCGCCCGCTGAGCGGAAAGCCGTGGATCAGGACGACGGGCTGACCGGAGCCCAGGTCCTCATAATGAATCCTGATGTGCGACGAGTTCTCCTCGCCGACGTCGACGAACGGCATCGTGCGCCTCCCTCGAGGGCTGGGCCCGCCGAGGAGGGCGGGCGGTGATCTGATGCCGTTGTTCTAGATCCGCGCGCCGCCGCGCTCCAGCGTGTCGTCACTGTGATGTCGCGGGCGTCGGCGTCGGGTCGTCAGTGTTGTCACTGAGTGCCGCCGGCAGGGACGGGGACCGCGTGCTGATGAGCGCTTCGGTGAGTTGGCCGCGGGAGGTGATGCCGAGCTTCGGAAAGACGCGATACAGGTGTGACTCGGCCGTGCGATGCGACAGGAACAGACGTTCGCCGATCTCCCGGTTTGAGAGCCCCTCTGCGGCCATCTGCGCGATCTGCAGCTCCTGCGCAGTCAGCTCCTCGAGCGTTGCCGGCAGGCGCCGGCTGCTCTCGCCCGACGCCCGCAGCTCCTGCCGGGCGCGTTCGCCCCAGGCGCGGACTCCGAGGGCATCGAAGGCGTCGCGCGCCTGGCGGAGCTGTGGCCGTGCCGCGGCGACCTGGCGGTGGCGTCGTAGCCATTCCCCGAACGAGAGCTGCAGCCGGGCGCGCATGAACGGCCAGGCGTGCGGCTCCCCGGACAGGGCGTCGCGGTAGACCTCCTCTGCGTCGTCGTCGGCCGCGAGCTGGGCCCGGGCGAAGGTGAGCGCGATGCGAAACCACGGCGAGGCTGACGGACCGGCCAACGGCTCGAGACGCCGCACCTCCTCACGCACCGGGTTGGTACGGCCGATCCGTGTCGCGGCCTCGGCGAGGTCGCCGATCGCGTACGAGAAGACGAGCGTGTGGCGTGAGGGATCGCCCGGCTCGGTGAGGCGATGGAGGTACTCGTAGGCCTTCTCGGGCTGCCCCAGTCCGAGCGCCGACAGGCCGCGGGCGTACTGGACGAGCGCGAGCAGGCCGGCCACCTGGGAAGGGAGCGCCACGCGTTCGGCGCCTGCGGTGAGCTCCGCGACAACGTCGGGTTCGCCCCGTAGTCCGGCGAGCATGGCCTCGGCGACCCGGGCGCCCGTCTGCCACAGGGGCTGGCCCGTCTCGCTCGCGAGCCGGTCGGCCTCCTCGGCCGCAGGCATGGCGACGGCGTAGTTCGACGTGAAGATCGCCGACCACGCCTGGGTCTGCAGCACCTGCGCGAGACGCCCGAGGCGCCCGCTCTCTCGCAGTCGCACCGCCGACTGGCCGAGCAGTGCCACCGCCTCGTCGAACCGCCCAGCGTGCGAGGCCGCGGTCCCGAGCAGGTAGAGATCCTCGCCGCTGTGCGGCAGGATCGTCTCGCGCAGCCGGGCGCTGACCTCGGCGCCGCGCTCGAGCGGCGCCGCATAGGCCTCGATCTGAAGCAGCCGCGGATCGCCGCGATCCAGACCGAGCCCCTCGGTCTTGTGGAGGACATCGGAGGCCTCGCGATCGCCCAGATCACCCCAGTAGCAGTGGAAGGCCGCGGCCGCGAGCAGTTGCAGCGCCAGATCGACCTCACCGGCCCCAGCAGCCCGCCCCGCGGTCGTGACGAGCCTGCCGACCCGGGCCGGGTCGCCCGCCGGACCGGTGTCGAGGAGCTCGTTGAGCCAAATGGCGCGCGCCTTCTCGCCCTCTCCGAGCGGCAACGATTCGGCCTCCACCACGAGGCGCCGCATGGTCGCCGTCCGGCCGAGCTCGGCGGCCTTTGTGGCGGCACCGAGCAGCAGGCTCCCCCGCCGTTGGGGGTCTCCGGCGACCGCCGCCGCCCGCTCGAACGCGATCGCCGCGGTCTCAACGGCGCCGCGCATGTCGGCTCGCCGCCCCGCCTCCTCGAGTCCCGCGGCGACCTCCGGATCGACGCCGATCACCGCGGCGGCGCGGTGCCAGATGCTGCGGTCCGGCTCGCTCGCCAGGACCTCGGCGAGCGCAGCATGAGCGGCGTGCAACTCCGCGACGTGAGCGGCGTGATGCAGGGCCGAGCGCACGAGCGGGTGGCGGAAGCGCAGCGTCGGCCCATCGAGGCGCACGAGGCGCGCGGAGACGGCGGGGTCCAGGTCGGCGACGGTCACCGGCGAGCCCGCGACGACCTCGGCCGCCTGGAGGATCTCGGCGAACTGCCCCTGGTCCTCGAGCGCGGCGACGAGCAGCAGGGTGCGGGTGTGGCCGGGCAGGCCCTCGGCCTTCGATGCGAAGGCGCTTTCGAGCCGTGCCGTGACGGGTAGGTGGTCCGGCAGCGGCACGCTGCCTCCGCGGACTCCGGACTCGAGGGCGGTCGGAAGCTCGAGGATCGCCAGCGGGTTGCCCCGCGCGTCGTCGAGCAGTCTGGAGCTGACGCTGGGGGCGAGGTCTTGATGGCGTATCCGGATGAGCTTTCGCGCCTCGGGCTCGGCAAGCGGGTGCAGCACCATCTCTGGCAGGTGCGCGTTGAGGAGAGGGCTTTCGTAGCCGTCCCGGATCGCGACGAACATCACGATCGGGTCCGACGCGAGCCGCCGCGCGACGAACGCGAGCGCGTCCGCGCTCGGTCTGTCCAGCCAGTGAGCGTCCTCGACGACCAGCGCCAGCGGCCGCCGGGCTGCGGCGTCGGAGAGCAGCTGCAGCGTGGCCAACGCGATGAGGAACAGCTCGGGCGCGGAGCCCTCGGCAGCGCCGAACGCCGTCGCGATCGCCGCCTGCTGGGTCTGCGGCAGGTCATCGACCTGACCGAGCACGGGCCGCAGCAGCTGGTGCAGGCAGGCGAAAGGAAGATCGCCCTCGGCCTGGACGCCGGTCGTGCCCATGACGACCATGCCCTGCTCCGAGGCCTCCGCGCTCGCGACCTCCAGCACCGCCGACTTGCCGATTCCGGCCTCGCCGCGAACCACCAGCGCCAGCCCGCGAGCGGCAACCCCCTGCAGCGCGGACCTCAGCACATCGAGCTCGGCGTCGCGACCAAGCAGCAGCGCTGACATTTGCGCGCATTATCGTGGGGCCTTGACCTCGCTGTCTAGTCGTCGTCGGGCTCTCGTTCAGCGCACGACGATCTGCTTGTCCTTTTGCAGAGCTGCAATGGTCGCGTCGTCGACGTTCAGATGCGCCCGCACCAACTCCGGGGGCGTGAGTGCCATCCACTGGTTCAGCGAGACGTCCGCGAAGTGATCGCGGGAAGTGTCGCGAGTTCCAGAGGACGGCGCGAGAGTGTTGCTTGTGCCGGCTCAGTCGGGTGGGCGGTCGCCTGCGTGACATGGCGCCACGTGCTGTTTTCATCCTGATTGGGTGACGCGGCGCGAGTGGGGTCGGGATAGCGTCGCGGCGTTGAGCCTGCCGGGCTCGTTGTTCGCCACCAACATCGCCGCCATAAACGGGGGGTTCCCGATGCCTGTTGATCGAAGTCATGCGATGGACCATGTTGTTCTGGTGCTGTTCGAGAACAGGTCTCTGGACAATCTTCTGGGCCACCTGTATGGCCCCGAGGACGGTAAGACGTTTGCGGGTGTGATCGGCAAGGATCTGAGCAACCCGATCCCGGAGTGGGCCGAGCACGGGGCCGAGCGCAAGATCGTGCCGTACACGGTCGCAACGGACATGGACGCGCCGAACCCGGACTCCGGTGAGGAGTACTTCCATACCAACACGCAGCTGTTCAACGTCCTTGACGCGCACAACCGCTTCAAGCTCGGCGATGAGGTCACCGCGCCCTGGAACGCCCCCGAGCCCGGGGCCGTGCCGACCATGGATGGTTTCGTGACCGACTACATCAGCACGTTCACCGGTGAAATGGGCCGTCAGCCGACCTACGAGGAGTATGCACAAATCATGACCGGCTACACCCCGGAGCAAGTGCCGGTCCTAAACGGGCTCGCCAAGGGCTTCGGGGTGTTTGACCACTGGTTCTGCGAGGTCCCCTCACAAACGCTGATGAACCGGTCGTTCTGGACCGCCGCGACCTCGTCCGGCTTCGTTGTCAACAAGCCGGCGTCGAACTTCATCCATCACAACACCGCCGAAACGCTGTTTGAGCGGCTCGAGGCGCACGGCCGTACCTGGAAGGTGTACGTGCAGGAGATGTCGTTGTCGGCCGCTGCCCTGATTCACATGTCGCGGTTGAAGGATCGCCTAGCGACGAACTTCGTGCCGTTCTCCGAGTTCGAGCACGACGCGGCCAACGGCACCCTGCCCGACTTCAGCATGATCGAGCCCAACCTGCTCATGGGCCACAGCGACTACCACCCAGCCGGCAGCCGAGCGCTCGGCGGGGGTATCGAGCTCCCACTCGACCCGCCGTCGTCGATTTTGGGCGGCGAGGCGTTCCTGGCCCGGATCTATACGGCGATCAGGTCGGCCGCTTCACCGGAGGGTTCCAATGCGTACAACACGACGTTCTTCATCGGCTGGGACGAACCGGGCGGCACCTACGACCATGTGGCCCCCGGGCCGGTGCCTCCACCGGACCCGAGCGCACCCGCGGGTCAGATGGACTTCAAATTTGACCGCTCCGGCTACCGGGTGCCAGCGATCATCGTATCCCCGTGGGTGGACGAAGGGATCGTGGTCAATGACGAGTATCGGCACACGTCGATGATCGCGACGCTGCGCAAGGTGTGGGACCTCGGCGAGCCGTTCACCGACCGGGACGCCGCCGGCCGTACGTTCGATCACCTGCTCTCCCGCGAGAGCCCGCGCGACCCCGCCGGCTGGCCGGACGTGCAGCCACGCCCGGTCCCCGCCTACCAGATGGACGAGGCGCTGATGAGCAAGGCGCTCAGCACCCTCGGCCGGGCGATGGGCGACGGAATGCTCGAGCACGCCAAACAGGCCGGGACCACGATCCCGCCCGAGCTCACCGACCCGGCATCGCCCCCGTCGGCGGCACAGATCATCGCCTTCCTACGGAGCATCACAGCCCAGATCTTCCCGCGCCTTGCCGCGCCCAAATAGGAGGTCAAGACGAACGGGGGAGTGTCCGAGGATCTGACTGGGCCTGAACGAAAGAGACGCGCATGCCCTTCAACCAAAGAGAAGTACTCATCTCAGCAAGCGAGGGTTCCTGATCTCGACAGCCTCGGCCATGCGCTCGTGGAGCACCGCATGCGCCGTCTCCGCTCGAACCAGTCGTGCGGCGCCGAGACGCTCCGAGCTGCGGGGATCCGGCTCGCGGGCCGTGCGCCGACCCGGTTGCTGCCTGAACACCCGTGTCCCGGCCGCGATCGAGGCCGTGGTCTCAGCGCAGCGGTAGCCGAGGCGTCGAGTGAAATGTTGTCCTTGGCGTCGGTGGCGTTCCCGGCGATCCCGGCTGGGTCGTCGATCGTGCCGTCGGTGTTGAGCGTGATCGCGAACTACTCCGGATCGGCAGTCACCATGGTGGAGAGCTTCCCGGGCACGACGAAGCCGATGGCGCTGGGCGGCGTGCTCGCCGCCGGCAATGTAACCCCCGACCGTCGGGCTCTGGTAAGAGCCCGTCAGATCGCCGCCGATAGGGCCGATCAGGGCCCAGGATCATTCGCGGCGGGGACCACACCGGGCGCGAGGTCGCTCAGCGTGGCGCCCGATCTGGTGCCTGCAATGGACAAGGCCCGCCAATAGATAGTTGGCTGGCGTCTTGACGCGGTCGCTTCGGTGTGCGGTGAGGCTGATGCTCATCGTCGTAATGGCAGGAGGGCGAGTGTGGGTTGGGGTGTGCGGCGGTTCGGAGTCGCGAGGGGGTTTCTATGCGCATCGGTTCGCTGCTGGTGGTCGGTATCGGTGTCCTGTTCGGGCGGTACTCACAGAGGCGACGCCCTCACGCAAGCGTCGGGCATACGAGGAGGCGTCGCCCCAAGTCCCGCGATGACGGTCGCCTCGCAGCACCCGCGCGTGGAGCATCGCGACCGAGTCAAGCCTCGTGCATCCGGCGACCGGCGACCGGCGACCGGCGACCGGCGACCGGCGACCGGCGACCGGCGACGGGAGCTATGGTCTGCGGCCAGAGACGCGCACGCTGCGGTTGGCCTTCACCGACGACCCTCGGTCATGAACCTGGACGACAATAAAGCTCTCCTGCTCGATGCAGCACTTGACAAGTACGTGGACGAGCTCCGCAGCGCCGGCGAGGCCATCGCGGCGGTGATGCTCGCCTATACGCACAGCCTTCACCGGTTCTGGCGCACGATCCTGCGGATGTTGCCCGTCCCGCCGGAGTCGTCGGTGCTCGATGTTGGGTCAGGGCTCGGGATCCTCGCCTTCGAGTTGGCTGCGAACCTGCCCGTTCGCGTCCAGGGTGTCGACATCGAGCGCGGGTTCGTCGAACACGCCAACACACTGTCAGACCGCCTCGCCGCCATCGGCTTGTTTGACGAGGGGGCGAGGATTGGGTTCTCGGTGGGCGATGTGCGTGCGCTTGATCTGGCGGACGAGTGCTTCGATCTGGTGTTCGTGCGGGAGCTGTTCCAGTTCCTACCGGACCCGGCGCAGGCCGTCGGTGAGCTTTTCCGGATCCTTCGGCCCGGGCAGTATCTCTGTGTCAGCGACATGGACGACCAGCTGCGGATCACCTGGCCGCCGGCCAGCCCTGCTCTCGAGCGCCTGGTGACGGCCGTAGCGGATGTGCAGCACAAACGTGGTGGCGACCGCCATGTCGGTCGCAAGCTCACGAGTTATCTCAGCACCGGTGGCTTCGAGATCAACTCTGTCGTCGTGTTACCCGAGGCTCAGCACCGCGTGGTCGATGCTGGCGATTCGGAGCGGTCGCTGATAATCGAGCAGCTCCACGCCGTGCGTTCCCGCGTGATGGCGGCAGGCGTCATGGACGCCGATCGCTTCGACGCCGATCTGGATGAGCTGGAGCAGGAAGCACCGTTCGAGGAGTTCCGGATGAGCTCCAGGATCGTCGTGTTGGGTCGCAGGCCCACGTGACGCGCGATCCCTCGACGCTTCGCTCACGCCGCAGGAATCCCGAGCCGTCGCTGATCGATTCGCATGGCGCTGGGGAGTGTCAGAGGGACCGTGTGAGGCTGGCCGAAAGGACCACTCTATGCCTTCATCTCCTACTTCTGCTAGTCATAACAGTGCGTCGTTCTGCGGCTCGGATAACGACCTCGAGCTTGGTTATGTGAATCCGAGCCAGGCGTGGCGTCTGCCCGGAGCACCCGGACTCGCGAGTGATAAAGGTGTGGATCGAGGAGCAGCTGAAGCCGGGCAAGGTCGATTGGCCGGCCGTCCAGGCACGCCTGCGCGACCAGGGGATCGTGCTCATCGGCGGCGGCGCGGACGAGGCGCCGGAGGTATACAAGCACCTCCCGGACGTCCTCGACGCACACGCCGGCTCGATCCGCGTCACGCACACGCTGCGCCCGCTAGGCGTGGCGATGGCCGGACGCGACGTCCACGACCCGTACAAGGACTGAGGGGCCGCCAAATGGCGGCCCCTCAGATCCCGGTGATCAACAAAGCCATCGCGAAACTGATCGCACGGAGACTCAGATCCCGGTGATCAACAAAGCCATCGCGAAACTGATCGCACGGAGACTCAGATCCCGGTGATCGACAAAGCCATCGCGAAACTGATTGCACGGAGACTCAGACAAGGAGCACTCAAACCGAGTCGGGCCCGCTGCTTCCGAGCCCGCCAACGACGGTCGATGCGTAACACGGCCGCAGCGCTCCATCCATCGCGCGACGAAGAATGTCAATCATTGCTGCGCTGCGACGGAGTCGCGGGTTCCCGCCTGTGGAGGGGTGGCGCCGAGGTAAAGACAGTCCATCTCGGTGCTGGCGTCGACGCGTATTTCTCTATGGGGCATTCGCCGGGTGGCTTCCGGACGGCGTTGAGGACGATCCGGTCCACGCAGTCGTAGCTGCCCGTCAGCAGATCGCCGCACCGCTCGCTGAACAGGTCGGTCATCCGCCGACTCTAGGCTCATCCCCGGCCGGGGCTCGACCGGGCGCAGGCCCGACCGGGCGCAGGACTCAACCGGGCGCGTCGGCCAGACTGCCCCGAAGGGCCCACCGGTTCCGGACGAAGTCCCGGGAACCGGAGTAGCTTTCTTGCAAACCTGAGTCGAGCCGACGGGCGCGCGAATCATCGAGCCGGCGGCGCCAGCAGACGCGGAGCAGCGAAAGCGAGCGACCAAGCTCAGCGTTGATCAGCTGGGGCGACAATCGTTGTCGGGCCGAGCCAGCTCAGAAAACCATGAGGAGCAGTCGAATCAACGGGGAGAAAGCGGTATGAGTACATCGCCGAACCGGCCCGGCCGACTGGCGAGCGAAGACGTCATCATCAATGCGCCGATGAGCTACGTGGGGTCGGCGCAGCGGATCATGCGCATTCGCCGCCGTGCTGACGACGGCGGCAAGCTCGCAGCGATCACGGTTCTTGCGATCGTGTTGATCCTGATGGTCTGGGTACTGGTGACTGCGTGGTACCTAACGTGGGGCCTGTTGCTTGTCCCGTACCGGCTGCTGCGCCGGGGGGCGCGGAAACGCAAAGCAGAGGCGCTTAGACACCGCGAGCTGATGGGCACGATCCAGGGATCTGCGGCGGCGTCAGCCGCGACGATCGTGGCGGCTACGGCCACTGCCGAGATCTCAGCGCTGACCCGGCCGGCTTATTCGCCGGGCGAGCTCGTCGCCGACTCGGACCGCGAGAGCGCCATTGAGGAGCTGCGTGGGCACATGCTTGCTGGCAGGCTTACCGCGGAGGAGTTCGAGAGCCGCATCGGCTCGGCGCACGCGGCTAGGACACGCGCAGACCTGGACGCCGTCAGGGCGGACCTGCCGCACAGCGCGGTCTAATCCTGTCCAGCCGAGTCGCCGACAGCCTCAGGACGTTGGCGAAGCCCACTCCTAGCGTGGGGCCGAGCTAGACGTCGATAACGTGTTTTTCGCGTGATCAAGCGCGCCGTCACCGCTGTGCACCGCACTGGTGCCGTGGACGGCGCGACGCGCGGCCGCACCATCGAAGGCAGCGGTCGGCGCATTGACCAGCGGTCCGGGTCTCCTGTCGACGCGTGCGGACTCTCGCAGCTCGAGTGGGCGTCCCCAGTCGATCCCTCCCAGTTCGTGAGGAGGAACTCTTCGAGGAACGCCTCGAGCGCGAACTCGAGCGGTGAAGCCCTCCCTCCTACTCGGCCAAGTCCCCGTCATCAGGTCTCGTGTTCTCAGCGGCGTCGACCGCGGTCAGCTGCCGCTCTCCTTCCGGACGAACAACGGCTCGCGCTTGGCGAGCCAGGCGTAGTGGTGTCGGCTGCGATCGTTCGCAGTAAGGCCCAATATGTGAGCTCGGACGGTCGAGGCATTCACATCCGGGTAGTGCTCGGCGAACCAGGCTCCGCCCCGACCGGACCGGGGATCTCGGCCTCACCGCCTTGCGGAGCGAGCGGCATCATAGGCCCGCCCGGCCCGGGCAGCTCCCCCACGACTTCGCAGTAGCGCTGGCAGCGCATCCAGCCCCGGCGGCGCGAGAAAGGAGCTGGCGGTCCGGAGATCGACGGAGCGTACGGAGAGCCATGCCTATGCGCGGTCACGAGACTCGAGTTGCTCTACAGCGCCCGCTCCGCTCGTGCCTACGAGGAGCTCGAGATCGAACTCGACACTTTCCATCAGCTCCGAGTCGACGCCGAGACGATCGAAACCGCGGTGACAGCTCAGCGTGAGCTCGCGAGAGACAGTCGGCATCGCATACCGATCCCTGACCTCCTGATCGCCGCGTGTGCCCAACAACATCAAGCCGCCTGCTTCACGTGGACCGGCATTACGAGACGCTTACTCACGTTCTGGCGTTCACCCCGGTGAGGCTTGCTATCTGATACGGAGAGCCGGTTGTATGGGTGGCGTCACGAATTTCCTGTCGGGCCGGCCTCATACGCGACCCGCCTAAGATCCTCGCAAGGGAGGGGAGCTGCCGTCGGGATCGAGGTAGCACCTGGGTGCCAGAGGTGCGACACCGCACCATGCGAAGGCCAACCACCTCCAAGCGCGATCCCCAGGCGGCTGGGGTCGTCGAGGTGGAGCCGTCTGCGTCGATCTGGAAGAATCGGATGCGGATGGAGCAGCGTACTGTCGAGCGACTTGGCCGCAGCGTTAGCGTTGTCGGTCTGGGCACCTGGCAGCTCGGTGCCGACTGGGGGTCTGTGGCCGACGACGACGCGCGCGCCACGCTTGAGGCCGCGGTCGAGGAGGGTGTGACGTTCTTCGACACGGCGGACGCGTACGGCGATGGGCGCAGCGAGCAGTTCTGCGGCGAACTGCATCGGCGTCATCCCGAGGTGCTGATCGCGACCAAGATGGGGCGCCGGGTCGAGCAGGTACCTGAGAACTACAACCGGCAGAGCTTCCTCGAGTGGAACGATCGCTCTCGCGCCAATCTCGGTGTCAAGCAGCTTGATCTCGTCCAGCTTCATTGCCCGCCCGACCCGGTGTTCGAGAATGACGCCGTATTCGAGGCGCTGGACGAGATGGTGGACGCGGGGAGGATTCGGGCCTACGGCGTGTCGGTGGAGACCTGTGCCCAGGCGATCGCGGCGATCGCGCGTCCGCACGTGACGACCGTTCAGATCATTTTGAACTGCTTTCGGCTCAAGCCGCTCGAGGAGGTGCTGCCCGCCGCACAGGAGGCCGGGGTGGGGATCATCGCTCGAGTGCCGCTCGCGTCCGGGCTGCTCTCTGGGTCCTACGACGAGCACACGGAGTTCGCCCCCGATGACCATCGCAGCTACAACCGGCAGGGCGAGGCGTTCGACGTCGGCGAAACGTTCGCAGGTGTGCCCTTCGAGGTCGGTTTGGCCGCCGTCCGCGAGCTCAAGACGCTGCTCGACCCTGGGCAGTCGCTGGCCCAGTTTGCGCTGCGCTGGGTGATCGACCAGCCCGGGGTTAGCACGGTCATCCCGGGCGGGCGCAATCCCGAACAGGTGCGTGGCAACACGGCAACCGCGGCGCTCCCGCCGCTACGCGACGACCAGTTGGCCGGTGTCCGGAACGTGTATGAGCGGCTGCTTCGACCGCTCGTTCACGATCGCTGGTAGCGGCTCCGATCCCGGCACGGTTCAGCCGGCCAAGACCGACCGGGCCCAGAGACCCATCTCGACCTCACGACGCCGGTCACCTTCCGCATCGATCGTCTCGATCGGAGAGGTCATGAGCTCCCCGGCCGTCACCGATTTCATCGTGCTCAGGCCGTCTTCGTCGTCCCCTAGCCATTCACCGGCGAGCATGTCGAAGTCGCTGACCACGCCCTCAGGCCGTCCCGCCTCGTCCAGCACGAACACCGCATGAACGTGTCGCCGGGCCATCGTTAGCGCCACGCTCGCGAGATCCGCATCTCGCGAGCACGTAACAAGATCTCGCGTCATGAGGTCTCTCACGAGGGCGTCTGATCGAACTGCTGACATTGGCTCTGGTCCTTCGGTCCGATATGCGGGGCCGATGTCACGAGACTAATGGTGAGTGCGGTGGTGGGGCAAGGGATCGCGGTCTCCGGTGCCCCTCGTCTCGTCGACGTTGTGCGCGTTTCCGCGTGCGCGGGCGATGGAGACCGGCGCGCAGTTGTGCTGGCGCGTGGCCAGCGGCCTGCTGCTGCCGCGTGAGCAACCGCTGGCCGACGGGCCCCGACGGCGTCTACCAGGAGGCACATGCAGGCGAGGTAGCGTTCGCGCCTAGGCCGCTTGCGCGCATTCGTCCGTCATCACCAACTCACAACTCAGGATGTGATTGCCATCGATCCCTTTGCGCCCGTCTCTGTCGTCCTGGTCAGTCCCGAAGAAGCCGATGTCGGGGTCGCCGAGTTGTGGCAGAACGACCGTCTGCTCGCCACGACCCACGAGCAGGACAGCCGAATTCTCCTGCGTTTCACGCCTTCGGCGGACGGGGAGACGATCGCGGTGGGCGCAGGAGTACTGCGTGAGGCGCTTGACGAAGCACGACGGCGACTCGAGTCGGTCTAGCACCGGCACGCGACGATATACCGCTACGTCGAGTCCACGCTGTGCATGAAGGATCGACCGAGCAGCTGGACCCGGATCAGGACTGAGGGAGGGGTCGTCCGAACATCGGGGCGAGTTTGGCGGCGACCGTGAGGTCACCGTCGATCTTGAGCCGCTCCTCGGTGAGTAGAGTGACCGGCGAGACCGCGCCAAGGCTGAAGCGGACGAAGTCGCCGACGGTGAGCTTGAGCGTGACCGCCGGGTCGGTCGGGAACCCAAACGACGCCTCCGCCACGGATGCCGTGATGCGCAGGGCCCAGCCTTCGATGACGGCTCCGTTGTGCCGGCGCAGCTCGTAGCAGATCGAGCCCTCGAATCCTTCAGCAGCGGACGGCACGAACTGCCGGCTCATGCTGGCGAAGATGACCCGGATTGCGAGCCGGCTGCCGAGGGTCAGCTCGAGGACCCGGTCGTTGAGATGCGCAATGCTCCACATAAGCAGCCTCATCACCCGGTCTAGCAACGCGTCGGTCACGGTGGTCCATCGCTTTCGCCGTGGGACAGAAGGCTACATTGAACCGCAGACGAGTACCGGGGCGCGCGACATCACTCGCGGGATCTGGTGCACGGTGCGTATCAGCACCGCTCCATTCCGCGGGTCCGCGTCGCGCTCGGCCGGCGCGGGCGGCCCCCGGGGGGCGGCGACGCACGACCACCGGCGGGCGGACGTCGATCGGACGGTGTTTCGCATCACGCTACGGCGGTTCTGACTCGGGGTGCCTCCACCGTGCCAACGCGCGGCGGCTTGCAACGGGATCTCGGCCGTCGCCGACGAGCCCGCAAGCGCTGAAGCCCTCAACGAGCTGGGTGATCGACACCCGCAGCCCCGACCCCGCGTCGGAGAATCACGCCGACGGCTCGTGAGCGAGCTCGACACCAAGCCGCGCGCGGTGCCCCGCCGCCATGTCCCGCCAGCCCGCAGGAGTCGGGGACGTGCCGAGCCGAGGCTGCGCACGCTTGGATCTGGGCGAATGCGAGCGCGCTCACGGTTGGGGCGACTGTTAGCTCCGCGCGACTGAGCTCGGTCATGAGCAGGCGGTCGGCGTTTGCTCGAACATGGTCGTCTGGTTAGCACCAGGAGGCATCGGCTCTTGCGATAGCCCCCGAGGAGCAGTGTCGGCGCCGCGGGCTCGCAGACAGCTGCTTGTCCCTCAAGAGGGGTGCTGCGGTCCCTGGGCAGCAAGCGTGTCAGAGAGCGCGATAGAGCGTTCTCGGACTGTCCCATCGCCACGAAGCAGGAGCGAACAAGTCTCTTTTGCAACGCCGAGAACGGAAAGACGGGCCACGGGTGGTGTGGCGGGTACCGAGCATTTCAGCTTTCCGGTGCCATGCGGCGCGATCGGTGTCGGGCCCAGCTCGGCGTATGCTCCAGAGTCGAGAGATGGCGATCACCGTGAGGCTAAGGCTCACGCGCGAGGAGGTTGCGCTCGCGCTGCCCGACCCTGGAATGCCGCTTAAGGTGCGGCGCTACCCGGTCACGCCGATCGGAATGGATCACGTGCTTGTCGACTTCGACGTTCCCGAGATCGACGCTGCGGCCCACGAGGTGCGCGTTGACGGGCGCGTCCGCGCGCCGCTCGTGCTGACGCTCGAAGACTTGCGCTCGCGGCCTGCGGCATCGATGCCGGTGATGATGGAGTGCGCAGGCTCTGGACGCGCGCGCCTCGGCCAGCAGTTGTCGGACTTTGGCCAGGGTGTTTGTCTACGTGGGCCGACGGGGGCGTGGGATCTGGAGGGCTTGTTCATTCGGCTGGGTGCGGCGATCGACTCGGTCGGGGCGAACCGGGTGGTGCTGGACACAAGATCTCGAGGCCAAGCGCCAGCAGCTGAAGTCCCGCCGCTCGATGCTGGAGGCTCAGATCGCGGCGTTGCACGACCAGTTGGAGGCGGAGACGCAAATGCTGTCTAGCGAGATCGAGGCGGGTGAGCGGCTCGAGCGCCAGCTCGACCAGGACCGGCAGGCGATCGTCTCCGCGCGCAGCGGCAGAAGCGCTGAGGACGGGCACGAGGAGATGAGCTGATGACAGCCACGAACACCCCGGACGCCGCCGCGAGCGAGAAGTTCCTGCTGCGGCTGTACGTCGCCGGTCAGACCCCGAAGTCGCTGGCGGCATTCTCGAATTTGCGCAAGATCTGCGAGACGCATCTCGCGGGGCGCTACGAGGCCGAGGTCATCGATCTGCTCGAGCGCCCGCAGCTGGCCAGCGGCGATCAGATCGTCGCGGTCCCGACGCTCGTGCGCAAGCTCCCCGAGCCGATCACGAAGCTGATTGGCGATCTGTCGGACACCGAACGCGTGCTGGTCGGGCTGCAACTTGTTCCCACGCGAGGCGGTGAGCGGCGATGAACGAACACGACACAGCCGCCCGCTTCTCGGAGGCGATCCGGGAGCTCGATGACCGCAGGTATCTGCTGCGCCTGTATGTCGTCGGCGCGACGGCGGGGTCGCAGCGCGCGATCTCAAACCTCCGCGCGATCTGCGAGACGGAGCTCGCCGGCCGCTACAAGCTCGAGGTGATCGACATCTACCAGCAGCCAAGGCTCGCCGAGGGCGAGCAGATCATCGCCGCGCCGACGCTGGTCAAGGAGCTGCCGCTCCCGGTGCGGCGGCTGGTCGGGGACATGTCCGACCGCGAGCGCGTGCTGCTCGGACTGGACCTCCGGCCGATCGAGCCTTAGATGCGCGGCGGTGACGGCGGCTCTGAGGTTGACCGCAGCGCCCAGGCCGCTGAGTCGATAGATCAGCTCCGCTCGCGAGCAGAGCAAGCGGAGGAGACTTTACGCGCGATTCGCGGCGGCGAGGTCGACGGGCTGGTGGTGTCGACCAGCGAAGGCGACCGCGTGTTCACGCTGACGGGCGCGGATGAGCCCTACCGGATCATGCTCGAGCAGATGTCCGAGGGCGCCGCCAGGATCTCCGGCGACGGCGTGGTGCTGTACGCCAACCACCGGCTGGCGGATATGCTCGCGCTTCCGCTGTCGGCGCTCGTCGGCTCGCCGATCGAGCGGCTCGTCGCAGCCGAACAGCGCGCCGCGCTCGCTGACCTGGTAGGCGGCGGTGACGGAGAGCGTCGCAATAGCGGCGAATTCACTCTCCTGGCCGCGGATGGCCACTGCGTCGAGGTGAACCTCTCGATCACGCCGCTTCCGGCCGGAACCGGTTCAGCGTGGTCGATCGTCGCGACGGATATCAGTGAGCGGGTGCGACGCGATGCGCTGCTTCGCCAGGCGTCGGAGTATTCGCGTAGCCTGATCGAGGCGAGTTTGGATCCGCTGGTGACGATCAGCGCGGAGGGGAAGATCACTGATGTCAACGACGCGACGGCGCGCGTCACCGGCGTCGAGCGCGAGCGCTTGATCGGGACCGATTTCTCTGACTACTTCACCGAGCCGGAGAGGGCGCGAGAGGGATACCGCAGCGTGTTCTCCGAAGGTTCGGTTACCGATTATCCGTTGACGATCCGCCGCCGCGACGGGGCGGCGACGGATGTGCTCTACAACGCGACGGTGTATCGCGATGCGACCGGGAACGTGCGCGGTGTGTTCGCTGCCGCGCGTGACGTCACCGACCGCAACCGAGCTGAGCGGTTGCTGCAGGCGCGCGAGCGCCAGCAGCAGGCGGTCGCCGAGCTTGGCTATCTGGCGCTGACCGACCCCGGATTCGAAGCGCTGCTGGATGCTGCCGCGCTTGCTGTGGCGCGCGCGCTGGAGGTGGAGTTCGCGAAGGTGCTCGAGCTGCGCTCAGACGGCGATCTGATCTTGCGCGCGGAGGTCGGCTTCGATGAGGGACTGGTCGGTCACGCCGTGATCCCGGGCGGGATGGGGTCTGAAGCTGGTTATGTGCTGCTCGCGGGCGAGCCGGTGATCGTCGAGGACCTCAGCGCCGAGACCCGGTTTCATCCGGCCGCGATGCTCGCTGATCACGGCGTGTGCAGCGGCGTCAGCGTCGCGATCGGGCGGCGCGAGCGCCTGTTCGGGGTGCTCGGGGCGCACACAACTACCAAGCGTCACTTCACGCGCGATGACATCTCGTTCCTGGCGGCGGTCTCGAATGTGATCGGCACTGCCCTTCAGCGCGGGCAGGCCGAGGAGGCCGCCCGTCGGCACGCCCAGCAGTACGAGGCGATCCTCGCAACGACGAGCGACGGGTTTCTGGTCTATGACCCGGCCGCGGGTCTCCTGGATGTCAACGACGCGTACTGTCGAATGAGCGGGTACAGTCGCGAGGAGCTGCTGCGAATGCGAATCGCGGAGATCGAGGCGATCATGACCGAACCGCAGATCGTCGAGCGCCTTCGCCGCTGCACCAAAGGGGACTGTGACCGCTTCGAGACTGTGCACCGCGCGAAGGACGGCCATCTGTTCGATGTCGAGATCAGCATGGCCTACGGGGAGCAGGACCAGTTCGTGCTGTTCGTGCGGGATGTGAGCGAGCGCAAGCAGGCCGAGCAGCAGATCCGCACGCTCAATATGGAGCTCGAGCAGCGGGTCACGCAGCGGACTGAGGAGCTACGCGCGATCAATCAGGAGCTTGAGACGTTCGCGTACTCGGTCTCGCACGATCTCCGGGCGCCGCTGCGAGCGGTGGACGGGTTCAGCAAGGCGCTGCTCGAGGATTACGGCGAGAAGCTGGGCGAGGATGGCCGTCACTATCTGGAGCGGGTACACGCGGGGGCAGCGCGGATGGGCGATCTGATCGACGCGGTCCTGCAGCTCTCGCGCCTGTCGCGACGGCGCTTTGAGCGCGTGCCGGTCGACCTGAGCGCGTTGGCGAGCGAGGTTGTCGCCGAGCTGAGAACCGCCGAGCCCGACCGGCGGGTTGAGGTCGAGATTGAGGCCGGGCTGCTCGCCGAGGCGGATCCCACGCTCGTTCGCAACGTGTTGGAGAACCTGCTCGCCAACGCCTACAAGTTCACCTCCAAGGCCGCAAGTCCCGAGGTTCGCTTTGGGGCGGTCGAGCAGAACGGCGTGCCCGTGTACTTCGTGGCCGACAACGGCGCCGGCTTTGACATGGCGCATGCCAAGGAGCTGTTTCGCCCGTTTCACCGGCTTCACCGCGAGACCGAGTTTCCCGGCGACGGGATCGGCCTGGCGACCGTGTCGCGAGCTGTGCACCGCCACGGGGGCGAGATCTGGGCGCAGGGCGCGGTGAACGAAGGCGCGGCGTTTCACTTCAGCCTGTTGCCCGGTGCGGATCCGCCTGCGTCTGCCGCGACGGGCGAGGATGTCGTCCCTGCGTGGCAGCCAAGGGCCAGAGAAGACGGCCGATGATCAAGGGCGTGGCAGCGGTTCTGCTGGTCGAGGACAACCGCGATGATGAGGAGCTGACGCTCCGGGGGCTCGAGCGGACGAACCTGAAGAACCCGGTCGATGTCGTCCGCGACGGCCAAGAAGCGCTCGACTATCTCTTCGGGACAAACGGACGAGCCGCGAAGCCCGTTCCAGCGGTGGTTCTGCTCGACCTGAAACTCCCGCGGGTCGGCGGTCTCGAGGTCCTCATGCGCATTCGCGCCGAGGAGCGCACCCGCCGCATGCCGGTCGTGATCCTGACGAGCTCAAGCGAAGACGGCGACCTCATGAACGGATACGACTTCGGGGCCAACAGCTATGTTTGCAAGCCGATCCAGTTCGACGAATTCGCCACCGCAATCGCCCAGCTAGGCGTTTACTGGCTGATCGTCAACGAACCAGCCCCGCCGGCGGGCGACGACCCGAAGCAGACAAGGGCGGCCACGAAAGGCCTGCAGCGGATCGGGACTCGTAGCGGGGCAGGGGCGCCTTACCCCGCGAGCAGCACCCGCGCTGCCACGCTCTGGTCCGGTTGCTCGTATGGATCTTCCGCGTAGTGCGCGGCGAACGCTTTAGCAGCGCCCGAATCCCGCGACCAACGGTTACCGGTCGCGATTGCTCGATAGAGGCTCGTTGACCACGAGCCAGTACGAGCCGATCTCACCGATGAGCCTGGCGAACTCGTCAAAGTCGACCGGCTTGCGGACGTAGCTGTTGGCTCCGCACCGATAGCCCGCGGCGACATCGTTCGGCGAGCTGGAGCTCGTCAAGATCACGACCGGGGTCAGGGATGTGCGCTCGTGTTCGCGGATCCGCCGCAGCACCTCGAGCCCGTCGGGGTTCGGGAGCAGGAGGTCCAGCAGCACCAGCCGTGGCAGGTCGTTGCCGTCATTGAGCAGATAGTCGAGCGCCTCCTCGCCGTCGCGGGCGATCTCGAGGTGGGCGGGCACGCCCCTGAGAGCCCGCTCGGTGAGCGTCGCGTCATCCGGGTTGTCTTCGACAAGTAGAATCGTTACAGGATTGGGCATCAGATCATGGCGATTATGGCGATCGTCGGGAAGACGCGTCCCGAGGCATGGACACCCGCAACCTCGCGACAACGCCGGGCGGTACGCGGCTCGGTTGCGGGATGTCGTTTAGAGCGGCCGGGTGGAATTCGAGTTGCATTAGGGTCGCGTATGGAAGCAGTTTGCGCGTCTGCGGAGACGAAGCCGGTCACCATGTCTTGACGCGCGGCGCCGGGCGCAAGGGCTCGATTCGCACTCGCATGTCGAGCACGACGGAGCCGTTGGTCGTACATCGGACCGGGTTGAGGTCAGCCTCGACCACCTCGGGGACCTCTGCTAACAGCAGGGAGAAGCGCAGGATCAGCTCGCGCAACGTCGCGCGATCGAGCCTGGCGGACCCCCGGAAACCGTCCAGCTGAGTGGCGACGCCGTGGGAGGAGTCGATCAGCTGGTCGGCCTCGACGTCCGTCGCGGGCGGCAGCGAGAAGGCAACCGTTTCGCTAAGTCCGGCTTGGCGCCCGCCGAGGCCGACCGCGATCACTGCACCCAGATCGGGATCGCTGAACGCCCCGACCAGCACATCGGCACCTGGCGCCGCGAGACGCTGAACGATCGCTCCCATCCATTCTCGTTCGGCCGTCCGAACACGCCGCTCGAGCTCGCGCCAACCAGATCGCACGGCCGACTCGCCCTCCAACCCCAGCAGCACGGCGTCGATCTCACCCGCTCGCGCGGGAGTCGCAAGGTCAGCCTTCATTGCCACCGGGTCGCCGATTTCCTGCGCCACGGCAAGCGCGCGCTCGAGATCGCGGCAACGACACGAGACGGCGACCGGGATTCCGTGGGTCGCCAGCAGTGCCTCCGCATCAGACACCGAGAGCCAGCCGCCTTCAGGCTCGCGATCAAGCACCGAGGAGATCAGCGCGCGCGCCGCCGTCGCGTCCAGGCCAGGGTAGTCCGGGCGCACGCCCAAGGGCCGCGACAGCCATTCGCGACGTTCAGCGGCACGCGCGAGCACCGCCACACACGACTCCGGGAACACGTAGTTCGGCACACCCGAACCGCTGGCCACCACGGGCAGTCGGCCGTCGGAGCGCACGACAGATGCCACAACCGGCTTGGGTTGCCCCGAGGAGACCACGGAGATCGCCTCCAGAACGCCCTCCGGGTCGCCCTCGAGACGATCGACATAACAGACCATCAGCGCGTCAATGCCGGCATCGGCGAGCAGCTCGCGCACCTGTGCGGCGTACTCGTGCGACCCGGCGCCAAAGGCCAACGGCACCGGATACGGCGCCCCGCGCACGTCTCTCACCTCAAGCCCGCGCGTCGCGCACGCGTCGGCAGCAAGCGTGGCCAGGCTCGCCGAGTTGCTCACAATCCCGATCCGCCGTCCGCTCGGCAACGCCTGGCTCTCGAACAATTGAGCGACGTGGAACAGCTCCTCGCTGCTATCGAACCGCAGTACCCCGGCTTGCTGTAGCACCGCGTCGATAACCGCATCGCCGCGCAACGCCGCCACCGTGTCAGAGCGCGCCTGGCTGCGCGCCCGCTCCGCGCTGCGACGCCCCTTGATAACGAGAATCGGTTTGCGCCGCGACACGCGCTGCGCGATCCGTATGAAGTGCCCAGGATTACCGAACGACTCCACATACAGCATCACCACGGCCGTCCGATCATCCGCCTCGCACCACTCCAGCAGATCGTTAGTCGAGACATCAGCACGGGCCCCCATCGAGACCAATACGGAGACCCCCATCTGCCGGGCCTCCGCATGTCCAAGCAGACCGAGCCCGGGCGCAACCGCCTGCGCGCCGATCGCCAGCGCACCCTCGAGCACGCTCGCGCCACTGAACGTCGCGTTCAAGCTCACCTCAGCGGCCGTATTGACCACCCCCTGCGCACTCGGACCGACGATCCGCAAGCCCGAGCCCCGCACGATCTCCAACAGCCGCTCGTCCCGCTCGACGGACGCGACACCGTCGTCTTCGAGACCAGCAGGCAGCACCAACAGCGCCTTTGCTCCGCTGGCCGCGGCCTCGGCGGCAAACTCGAGGACCTCGTCGCCGGCGGCCGCGATGATCACAAGCTCCGGGACGATCTCCAGCTCGGCGAGACTGCGAGCGGCCTGCCTCGAGCACACCACACCCCCCGCGCGGTGAACCGGCGTCACCACCCCCTGAAAGCCACCGGCCATGATGTTCGCCAGCACCGCATGGCCCACGTTTCCCGGCTTCGCTGCAGCACCCACGACGGCTATCGACGACGGCGCGAGCAGCGGCCGCAACGAAGCGACCGCGGCCAAATGATCACGCTCATCGATCCGCTCCCGCACCGCCTCCGTCGGCGTGATATCGAGGGAGACCGTCAACTCACCAAACCAAACCCGGCGGCGCACCGTAAATCCCGCGCCCTCAAACACCCCCAACATCGCCCGGTTACCGAACAGGACCTCCGCATCAAACCGGGTTATCCCGCGCTCGGCCGCGATCTCCGCGAGCTGCTCGAGCATCCGAGTGCCCGCGCCGCGGCGCTGAAAATCGTCGGCCACCGCAAACGCGACCTCGGCAGCGCGCGGCTCGCGCAACCCATCGAAGCCGGCCACTGCCACTACACGGCCGTCATGCCGGGCGATCAGCGTGACTCGATCAACACCACCAGCCTCCGTCGCCGCGCGCGCGGCGATCTCAGTCCGCCCACTGCCGTGGAAACGCATGTAGCGGCTCTCGGCGGACAAGCTATCGAAGAACTCCTTGATCTCGTCGAAATCCGCCGGCGTCGGAGCCTGCAGGCGCAACGTCCCCCCATCGCGCAGCAACACGTCCCGCACGAGCGGCTCCGACTCACCAGCCGCTGACATCACACCCCCCCAAGCTATCGACCGACCACCACTGCGCGCCGAATCGCAGCAGGGCGCCACGCCCGTGAGGAGCCGCAGTCCTGACTGCGCGCTGCGAATTCATCTACCAGCGCTCCCCACGATATCAATCCGTGTCCCGCAAAATTCGATCATACGCCCTCGATCCCATCACGCCGACCCAGTCACGCGCGATCGAACACCGTCACACCCGCGACCACGACCAGCTCAGGCAGCCGACCCGTCGTGTCAAGCGGTGGTGGAGGGCTCTGCATCGACCCGCTGCTTGGGCGACGCTGTCGGAATCCGACGTCTGCGTGTTGCTGGTCGTCGGCGACCGCGCGCGGTCGCCGGTTACGCTACGTATGCTCGGGATTGCCCCGGGCGGAAAAGTGGGCCGGCGCACCGTCGCTCCGCGTGCTCACGTCGAGCATGCCCGCTTCAGCGAGCCACGCTTCCAACTCGTCGCGAGTGCCGCTCGGGCCGAACACGCCCGCCCGCTCTGAACGCTCGCCGCCGAGTAGGCGAGGTGGCCGGCTGGGGAATACCGTCATGTCGGTGCCGATCTCGGCGAGGATGTTCTGCGCGGTCCGGGTCTCGATCCCGCCGACCGTGCGCAACAGCTCAACCGCGCTCTGGGAAGGGCGCGGCTGTTCCTCGATCGCGTCCGAGAGCCGCTCGATCTGCTCATCGAGGAAGTCCAGGTGCGCGAGGATCGCGCCGATCAGGAGCGCGTGCTGGGCGTCAAAGCGACCCTCGAGCGCCTCGCCCAGGCGAATCGTCCGCTTCTGCATGGCCGGTACCTGCGGGATGCCAGCCTCCACCCCGTAGTCCCCGCGGGCGACCATCACCCCGTCTGAGACGGTGATGATGGCCCGCAGATGGTCGGTGGCCTCGACCTTCTCAATCTTGGCCACGACGCGGGCCGGGCTCGCCAGGCCGGCGAGCAGCTCGCGCAGCGCAAGCACGTCCTCGGCGTGGCGCACGAACGACAGAGCGACGAAATCAGCGTCGCACTCGGCGGCGAGCGCGACGTCCGCGCGATCCTTCTCGGTGATGGCCGGCAACAGCGGCTGCGCGTGCGTGACGTTCACGCCCTTGCGCGCCGACACCACTCCCGGGACGAGAGTGATCGGCCCGCACGCGCGTCCCATCCACCTCCAGCACTCCCAGGCGTGGCGCGCCGTCGCCGATGACCACCTCGGAGCGCTCCGTGAGCAACTGGGGCAGGTCGTCGTAGGCGACCGCGAGCGCGTCCGGGTCCTCGCACGGCTCGCCGGCGACGGTCAGCAGCACCTCTTCGCCTTCGCGCAAGCTGCGCTCGCGGACGGTGCCGTCCAGGCGGATCTTCGGTCCCTGGAGGTCGAACATGACCGACACCGGACGTCCGGCCGCGGCGGCGGCGTCCCGGACCTCGCCGCAGCGGCGGCGCAGCTCCTCGGGCGTGCCGTGCGAGCAATTCAGGCGGGCGCAGTCCATGCCCGCGTCGATGAGTTCCCCCAGGCGGCCGTCGGTGGCCGGCCCGAGCGTGGCGACAATCTTCGTTTTACGAGTAGGAGCATCGCGCCGAGCCGGGCGCGACGCGGGCAGCGTTGCTGAGGGAAATGTGGTCACAGCCCCTATATCGGACCGAGCGGGCCGCTCCTGAATGCCGCTCACTCCGGCCTGCAGGAGAGCACCCCGCCCAAGCCACCCACAACCACCAAGTGAGACCATCATTAGACACCCCGGTCACCAGTCGGTCACACCCGCCGGGCGGGTACCATGCCCCCCGCACGTCGACGCTCGCCGGTTTGGCCGCGACCTTGATCGCCTCGCCCGTCGCCGGATTGCGGCCCATGCGCGCCTTCTACGCCGGCTTGACGCGCACGGTCAACTGCACCGGACCGCCGATCCGCACCTTCTGCGCGTTTCCCAGCTCCTGAAGCACCACCTCCTCGAGCGCGCCGAGCACCCGCTTGGCCTCGGCGCGAGAGATCTCAGCGCGGTCAGCGAGCGCGGGCGATAGCTGGACTTGCGTCAGCGGCATGCGAACTCCCTCGGTCGAACGACGCAAGGCAACCACGTGCGCATTCAATCCACCACGCCGGACGGCGGCGCCGCCCCCTCCAGCCGTCCCGCTCGGCTCAGCTCCTCGCGTATGCGGGGCTTGGTATTGATCCACGCTGACCGGATGGCTGACTTGGACCGGGGCAGACATTGGGGACGAGAGCGCTCTCACGCCCTTGCTTGCTGGTTCGACGGTCCTTGGCAAGCACATCGGGGTGCTAGCTGGAGCGCCCGTAACGCGGGTTGTTGCAAGCGTTCGAGCGTTCGTGTCGACCTGGGGCGTGGCAGGTGGGGCGAACCGTGGCCCTGAATTCGGGGAGTGGCTGCCGCTTACCCAGCGATCCGGCAGCGCCCGTAGCCCGAGCAGGCCGGCGCCGAAGGGCGAGTCTGGTCGCCCGAGCCGGCACGCCCACGCCGGACGGGTGTACGTACCCAGATCCCGATCCTGCACGGTGTTCCGCCCGCCCCGGTATCGGCGAGCTGCGCGCTCCCGGCGGCTCGCCCGGGACGGGCCCGGCGTGGCCGGGTTTGTCCGAAGGCAGCAGTCAAGGCGATGCCGGCGCGGCTGCTGCTCGTGTGCGTCTATTCAGGAGCTCGTGGCTAACTTAACCGTGGAGGGCGACCGTCAGTCGGCGCCGCCGGAGTGCTGCATCGCCGGGGCGGACGGGCAGCCGTGGCCGTGCGGGTCGGCGTGACTGGTGGCGTTCCAAACCAGCAGCATTGGAAGGGTTGATCGACGCGGGTTGCCGAGCCTCGAGGGGGAACGGCGGGCCGTGCCACACGTCACTCGCGTCGATGCCGCGCCAGCAAGGCCCTCGCCGCCAGCGTGGCCGTTGCTGCTGAGATGCAGCAGCGCCGCGGCGTGGTCAGCGGGCGTCGGGGTCGGTTCACGACCCCTACCACGCGTCAGTGTGTCGGTGGCATCACCCGCATGGGGTGATGCCACGCTGGCGCTCTGGAGGGATTCTCGACGGCCTCGATGCCATTACTCCGACGAGATCATGATGCCGATCAGACGAAGTACCGGATGCGCGAGAAGCTGTTCTCGATCGGCGAGGACTTCTGGATCGAGAACCAGGCGGGCGAACGGGCGTTCAAGGTCGACGGCAAGGCGCTCCGCCTCCGGGACACGCTGATCCTGCAGGACCCGTCCGGCAACGAGCTGTTCAAGGTCCAGAAGAAGGCCCTGCACGTCCGGGACACAATGGAGATCGAGCGTGACGGCGACACCATCGCGACGGTCAAGAAGGCGCTCGTCCACGTCGTGCGCGACAGATTCTCGGTCGAGGTCGACGGCGGCGAGGACCTCGAGGCGAAGGGGAATATCGTCGATCACGAGTACGAGGTCGAGCGCGCCGGTGACCACGTCGCCGAGGTCTCCAAGCGTTGGTTTCGCGTTCGGGACACCTATGGCGTCGAGATTGCTCCCGGCCAGGACGACGCGCTGATCCTCGCTGTTGTGGTCTGCATCGACCAGATGTCCCACGACTGAACCCACCGCCCGTCACCAGGCTTCGGCCACGAACCACGATTCCTGTGCAGGTCTGACACGTCCATGGGCCACGTCTTTCTTCTCTCTCTCCTCGCGGCATTGAACCCGGTTCTCGTGGGAGCCTCGACGGTGATGTTGCTGCTGCCGAACCCGAAGCGGCTGATGCTGGGCTATCTGCTCGGGGCGCTGATGACGAGCATCACGCTCGGGCTCGTGATTGTGCATGCGCTGAAGGGTTCAAGCGCGGTCAGCACGACGCAGAACACGATCAGCCCGGCCGTCGACCTCGCTCTCGGTGCGATCCTGCTCGTTGCCGCCGTGGTGCTCGGTACGGGACGTGACAAGCAGATCGCCGAACGCCGACAAGCGCGCAAAGGCCCGAAGGAGGACAAGGGCCCGCCGCGCTGGCAGCAGGCTCTGAGCAAAGGCTCGGCGCGGACCACGTTCGTCGTTGGAGCCGTGTTGACCCTCCCCGGCGGCTCGTATCTGGCGGGACTGAATCAGATCGAGAAGCAGAAGCTGAGCACGCCGGCCACCGTGCTGACGGTGATCGGGTTCAACCTGGTGATGCTGATATTGCTTGAGCTTCCGCTGCTCGGGTACACGTTCGCTCCGGACTGGACCCCCGGCGCGGTGGAGCGAGCGAAAGGGTGGGCTGGGCGCAACGGGCACAAGGCGGCGGTGATCGTGCTCGCGGTGCTCGGCGGCGCGCTCGTCGTGAAGGGCATAGCTGAGCTCGCGAGCTGAACCCGGGGATGTCGCGATGTCCCCGGGTTTGAGTGGTGTCTAGCCGGTTGACCGGCGGCGCGGGCGGGGGCGCTTAGGGCCGTGGAAGGGGCGGCCGCGGCTGGCGAGGATCTGCTCGCCGGCCTGGCGGGAGAGGTCGCGCATCTGCTCGAGGGCGGCCTCGAGGCGGCGGCGGTTGGCGATCCATTCGCGATACAGCGCTGCGTCCTCGGGCGAGAGGATCTTGGAGATGGTCCTGCCGCCCTCTTTCCAGGAGAGCTGCCAGTAGGGGCCGTGCCGTTGCTTGGGATCGGCGCAGCGGCAGTTGGGGTTATTGCAGGCTGTGTAGCGCTCGATCAGTGAGCCCTCGCAGGTGAAGCCGATCTCGGCGATCCTCGTCTTCGCCTGCTCGTAGTCGGCGTGCAGCCGCTCTGGCCGGCGCTCTGGCTGCTTGGGCGAGGGTCTGCGTTCCGTCATCGTTCCGTATCATACTGGACGCTGGCATGGGCGCTCAGCCCTCACCGGCGAGCCCGATCGAGGCGTTCTCGACAACCAGGCGCCGGTCGTGCACACTTGACAACAGGTGCTCGACGGCGTGTTTGAGACCGGCCAGCGAGACGAGCGCCGCCCCCCCGCCCCCGCCCCCGCCACAAGCGCGTGTGGGCAAGCCTCACCTCAGACAAGGACACCTTCATCCAAGACGTCCGTGCCGAGATGACAAGACGCGACTCCCGTCGCCGCCGCACCTGGGTGATCGTCACCGACGGCGAGCGTGCGCTATGGGGCCTCTCACATGCGCCTCCCCGTTCCCCCGGCTAGCCGTGTCGGCCCTATCCCTGATTGGTCTCGCTCGATCCGGTGCGGCGATCGCGTTCGACGCATCACCCGATCAGGATGACGACGGCCGCAACCGCAGCGGATCTCGTTGGTCGTCGAGCGCCGGTCGGCGAGTCGTGCTGCGTTGAGCTCACCAGTTGATGAGTCCGCGGGCGATCAGGAGAACGCCGGCTCCTGCGGCAGCGATGACAGCGACCCGTCCGCCGCGGCGGGTGAGCCAGTCCCCGAAGCGTTGCACGGCGGCAGCGGTCCACTCCGGTCTCGTCGCGTACCCGAGCAGCGGCAGCTCTAACAGGCTGAGCATGATCAGGTTGAACGCGAGGACGGCAATCACCGTGACCGCGGTCCCGAGCTGCTGTTTGTGCAGCAGATCCATCCCGGCGATGTAGGACGCCCCCGGGAAGCTGAGCAGCACCCCGACGACAAACGTGTCGCGGGCCGAGCCCTTGCTCAGTTGGCGCCGCCACCGGGGCGGTGCCTTGGCCTCGGCTCGCTCGCGTTTGCGCTCGCTCCACGCCCGGCGTCGCCTGTCACGACCGGTTGCGACGACAAAGACGATCAGGAGGATGAGCGCCCCGAGCGCGATGTTGAGGACCGGGTCGACACCGTGTTTGGCGGTGCTCGACGTGCTCGAATCCGGTAGCGCGAACACGAGCACGAGACCGCAGGTGATGCTTGTGACCAGCGCCCCGAGCAGGTAGCCCGCCAGCAGCCGCCTTGGTCTGTCTAACGCCAGCATGACCGTCACGGCGGTCAGCAGCGAAGGGTTCAGCGCCGCCGTCAGTGAGAAGACGAAGACTTGACCCACGCGCCGTTCTCCGGCCATCCAACAGCGCCGACGCCAGCAGACACCCTCGGCGGGCGAACCCTACTCTGCGTCGGGTTCGAATTCGCCACGCGACGACGTTTCCACAGACACGCTCCGCAGGCATCATCCAAACCGGATGATCCCTCCGACCGCCGCCACCAGGCGCAGGACAAGGTCAAGACCGATCAGCGGGACGCTGAGCGGGTGCTGCGGCTGCTGATGATCGACACGATGCCGCCACAGTCGTGGGCATCCGGCGTTAGGCCCCAGACACTCACGCCGCAAGCGAGCTCTCAGGCGCGTTGGCGCCGAGGAAGCGCACGTCATACCCGGCTCCCTCAAACACGTCTGCGACCATCCGCAATCCCAGCACGTGATGCTCGCCATCCACTGCCGTCCCCTTCAGTCGATCCGCCACCGTGGCCAGCGACCCGGGCGCCGACGATCCTGATGATCGACGTCGACAGTCACGGCGGGGCTTAGCGCTCATCGAGCGCGCGGCGGTTCCACAGCTCGGTCAAGGGGTCGCTGAACGCGAGTTGCTCGAGCGCGAACGCGCGACGCGCATGAGTTCGAGCCGCGTCCGCCGTGGCTGCGGTGGTCTGCGCCGAGCGTGCCCCGGCGCTGCTCCGCGAGCAACCCGGGGTATCTAGCGGGAAGCGCTGGAGGCTGTTCGGCGATCGCGTGGTCGCTGCCGATGCGGGTGGCGATGACGGTGAACTCGTCTCCGCCGGGGGCGCGCGACGAGGTCCTCCTCGCGCACGCAGCCGGCAAGCCGCGCCGCGGCCTTGCGCAGCAGCGCGTCACCGGCGCCGTGGCCCAGCGTGTCGTTGACGATCTTGAAGCGGTCCAGGTCGAGCAATCGTGTTGGCGCGGCTGAGCAGGCGAATGAGGCGATGCGTTCGGTGCGTGACTCTTCTGCGGCGGTGTCTGAGACGATTCGTGAGCTGGCGTCGAAGTCTGAGCAGATCGGCACGATCGTGCAGACGATCACGGGAATCGCGGAGCAGACGAACCTGTTGGCTTTGAACGCGGCGATCGAGGCCGCTAGGGGCTGGTGAGCAGGGGCGTGGGTTCGCGGTCGTGGCTGAGGAGGTCAGGAAGCTGGCTGAGGATTCCCAGAGCGCTGCGCATGAGATCTCGGGGTTGATCGGCGCGATCCAGACCGAGACGAGTCGTGCTGTGGCGGTTGTTGAGGATGGCGCTAAGCGGACCGAGGACGGCGCGGGTGTGGTTGAGCAGACGAACGGTGGGAGAATGGCTCACGTGGCCGAGCACTACCAGCGTCCGGGCTGGTTCACGACGAACGTCTTCAATCGGGTCGTTGCCGTACTAACGCGACTGGGCGTGAGCGTATACGGGTCGCGCGTGCTTGAGGTCAGGGGGCGCAAGTCCGGGGAGTGGCGACAGACCCCGGTGAATCTCCTGCGCTACGACGGCGCCGAATATCTGGTCGCGCCTCGTGGTCACACGCAATGGGTCAAGAACCTTCGCGCTAGCGGTCAGGGGAGGCTGCGCGTCGGAAGGCGCACTCAGTCGTTCCACGCCGTCGAACTCGCCGACGACGAAAAGCCACCGCTGCTCCGAGCCTACTTGAAGAAGTGGAAGTTCGAGGTCGGCGTCTTTTTCGCCGGTGTTGGACCCGACTCTTCAGACGAGGAATTGCGTCACATCGCACCCGATCATCCAGTCTTCCGCGTGACCGGCACCTGATCGCTCGCCCGCCTAGTGACGGTCTGCGAACGCCCGTCCGGCCACAACCAGCAGTAGCGGGGCGGCCGGCCAGAGCGCCCCGCTACCTGCCAGCGACTGCAGTCGGGCGGTGGCGGCGCAGGCGCGCGAGCAGTGCGGACGACGGGGCCGCAAGATCTCCGACGAGGTAGTCGCTGTAGATACCGGGCCGGTCCCGGAGGCACGCGATGCGGCCGGCCTCGAGCGCATCCAGGCCGATACCGCTGGAGACCCCGGCGACCGTCGCGAGCTCGCCCACGATGCCGGTCCGGGCTCCCAGTTCGAGCACGTCGCTGAGCTGCCCGCGTGCTGCCACAACGAGTGTTGCTGCGCCGTCTCGGCGATGCTGTCCGTCGTGGACGCGATCCCGATCGGCGCGTCCGTCGCCGCCGTTGGATCGACGACCACCAGACGGCGTACCTCGAGCGTGATCACACCCACGGCTCGGCTTTCCTCCTCGACGACCACCGCCGATCGTGAATTGCGCTCCGTCATCGGGCGAGCGATTGCCGCGCTGAGGTGCTGGGCAGGGGCGTCACGATGGAGCTTTATCGCCAAGATGCCGTGACGGGTGACTACGATCGACGCTATGAGAGGGATTCGGGAGCGGCTTGACGAGGGCGTTGTAGTCGGGGCGGAGGGATATCTGTTCGAGCTGGAGCGTCGGGGGTACGTGAAGGCGGGCCCGTTCGTGCCGGAGGTGGTGCTCGACTTTCCCGGAGCGGTGCGAGAGCTCCATCGCGAGATGCTCCGCGCCGGCGCGGAGGTGATGGTGGCATTCACGTATTACGGCCACCGGGAGAAGTTGCGGTCGATCGGACCCGAGGCCGACCTCGAGCCGCTCAACCGCCACGCGCTGCGCCTAGCGCAGGAGGTCGCGTCCGAAGGCGACGCGCTCGTGGCCGGCAACATCTGCAACACCTGGGTGTATGACCCGGACGCGCCGGAGAGCTCGGGGGAGATGGTGCGGGAGATGTACCGCGAGCAGGTCCGGTGGGCGGCCGAGGAGGGAGCCGACGTGATCATTTCCGAGACGCACGACTACTTGGGCGAGGCGCTGGTCAGTCTCGAGGCGATCCAGGAGTCTGGCCTGCCATCGATCGTCACCTTCGCCTCGACGGACGATGTGACGATCGACGGGTACGAGTTCGACGAGGCCTGCAGGCAGCTCGAGGCGAGGGGTGCGGACGTCGTCGGGCTCAACTGCTCGCGCGGCCCGCAAACGATGCTGCCGATCCTGGAGCGGATCAGGGCTCGAGGTTCAGAATCTCGGCGCGCGCGAGCAGGCGTGGGTCGGCGGGGAGGGGGACTGGGGGCTCGCCCGAGCGGACGCGGATCGCGGCGTGCAGCTCGTCGAGCGCGTCGGCGAGCCGCTGCAGGTTCGCTTGGTCAGTGGGCTGGCCGCCGGCAGTCGCGATCGCGGCACCGAGGTGCTCGCGCTGGCCCGCGCGCGCGACGATCATCACGGTACCGCTGACCGGCGGCAGCGGCGAGCCGTGCAGCACCTCGGCGAGCTCGCCGATCAGCACGTGCTGCACAGCTTCTCTGTATCAGTGCCCGAAGCACGCGCAGCACGTCGGCGGGCCCGGGCGCCGACGTGCCGGCCGTGTGAGCGCGGGCTGCTCGGAGCGGCTGCGCGTCGCGCAGTGCGCGCTCGAGCCGTCCCTCGGGCGTGAGCGCGAGCGCCTGGGTGATCTGCTCGTCGTAGCGTAGGAGTGGTCCGCGCGCGCGAGGCCGAACGTCAGCTCAAGGCCGCAGGCGGCGCTCAGCGACCGCAGCCGCTCGAGCGACGGCGTGACGCGGCCGCGCTCGTAGCGGGCGATCTCCTGCTGCATCTGCCTGCGAGATCTCCTGCGAGGTCACCTCCAAGAAGATCTCCCACTTCTCCTCCGGCGTCAGCTGCCGCCGTTTGCGAGACCTGCCGTTCTCCATCATCACATCCTCCTGGTTCAGAGCCCCGACCGCCCCGACAGCCCCGACAGCCTCCCAGGATTAGGTTGAACAACAGCGATACCTCTGCGTCTGCGTCAAGAAGTGAACGCCATCGGCCCCTTCGAGCGAGAAACCGTCGGCGGCCCCCGACGAGACGTCGATCAGGAACTGCGGCTTCCCCCAGCGCTCGTACTGTTCCGCGTCGATGTAGAACGGCGCCCCGCCGATCTCTCCCAGGAGCACGTCACGCTGGCTGAGCGGCAGCTCGCCCTCCTTGAGGCACAGCGGGGAGGTGCCATCGCAGCACCCCCCCGACTGGACGAACATCAGCGGCCCGTGGGCGGCCTTGAGGCGATGAATCACCTCGATGGCCGCCGGGGTGGCTGCTATCGGAGCGTTCGTCTCGTGAGCCGGTTGGCTCATTTCTAAAAGAACCCGAGCGGGTTGGGGTCATAACTGACAAGCAGGCACTTCGTCTGCGTGTAATGCTCGAGCATCATCCGGTGATTCTCGCGGCCGACGCCGGAGGCCTTGTAGCCGCCGAAGGCGGCGTGCGCCGGATACTGGTGGTAGCAGTTGGTCCACACGCGCCCCGCTTTGATCGCGCGCCCCATCCGGAACGCACGGCTGCCGTCGCGAGTCCACACACCTGCGCCGAGACCGTACAGCGTGTCGTTGGCGATCTCAAGCGCCTCCTGCTCGTCACCGAATGTCGTCACCGCGAGCACCGGGCCGAAGATCTCCTCCTGGAAGACTCGCATCTTGTTGTGACCCTTGAGCACCGTCGGCTCGAAGTAGTAGCCACCGGCGAGACGGCCGTTCAGCCCGGGACGCTTGCCCCCGATCAGAACCTCGGCGCCCTCGTCCCGACCGATCTTCACGTAGCCCTCGATCTTCTCGCGTTGGGAGGTCGAGACCTGCGCGCCGATCATCGTGTCGCGATCGAGTGGGTCGCCCTGCTTGATCGCGGCGATCCGCTCCAAGCAGCGCTCGATGAACTCCGGGTAGATCGATTCGTGGATGAGCGCGCGGGACGGACAGGTGCAGACCTCGCCCTTGTTGAACGCGTACAACACGAGGCCCTCGACCGCCTTGTCGAGGAACGCGTCGTCGGCCGCCATGACATCCTCGAAGAAGATGTTCGGCGACTTGCCGCCGAGCTCGGTCGTGGACGGGATCAGGTTCTGGGCCGCGTAGGACATGATCAGGCGGCCGGTGACGGTCTCACCGGTGAACCCGATCTTCGCGATCCGCTTGTTCGACGCCAGCGCCTTCCCGATCTCGGCGCCGGGGCCGGTGACCACGTTCAAGACGCCAGCGGGAACGATGTCGCCGATCACTTCCATCAGCTTCAGGATCGACCATGGGGTCGGGCTGGCCGGCTTGATCACCGTGCAGTTGCCGGCCGCCAGCGCGGGCGCCATCTTCCAGGCCGCCATCAGCAGCGGGAAGTTGAACGGGATGATCTGGCCGACGACACCGAGCGGCTCGTGGAAGTGATACGCGTAGGTCTGCTCGTCGATCTCCGAGATCCGCCCCTCCTCGGAGCGCACGGCGCCCGCGAAGTAACGGAAGTGATCGGCCGACAGCGGAATGTCCGCCGCGAGCGTCTCACGCACCGGCTTGCCGTTCTCGTAGCTCTCCGCGACCGCGAGCATCTCGAGGTTCTCCTCGATCGCGTCGGCGACCTTGTTCAGTACCTCAGCGCGCTCGGCCGGAGAGCGCCGCCCCCACTCATCCTTCGCAGCGTGCGCGGCGTCAAGCGCGAGCTCGATGTCGTTCGAGCCAGAGTGCGCGACTTCGCAGAACGGCTCGCCCGTCGACGGCGTCAAGTTTTCCCGGTACTCGCCCGTGGTCGGGACGGTCCACTCACCGCCGATGAAGTTCTCGTAGCGAGACTGCAGCTCGACCGGACTGCCGGGCTCACCCGGTGCTGCGTACGTGGTGGATTCGATGAGAGCCATCTGGAACCTCTCCTGTTGCGGACTGCAGAGCACTCCAAATTCCAGCCGACCCAGGGTTGCACTCTCGTTGCAACCGTCGGCATCCGGGGACGTTGCGAGACGCCGGTGTGGCGCAAGCAGCTCCACTCTTGGGGCCGCGAGGCGCGCTCTTCGCGAACAACCAGGCTGCCATCCTGAGGTCCTGGATGCGCCGTTGCTAGCGAAACTCCAGAACGGCTGCATGCTCGCCGGCGATGCGGTCGTGGCCGACGGTGCCTCTTGCCAGCGCCGTCCGCGGTGTTGCGGCGCTGTGGCGACAACCGCCGCGTCGCTGTCCGCACACCGCTCGCGGAGCGTCGAGTACGGAGAGAGGCTGCGGGCAACTACGCGACCAACTCCGCAAACCGCAGTCCACAATCGGCGGTTGGCGCTGAGAAGGCTCGGGGGGCGATGCCGGATGCGCAGCTGCAAGCGCGGATCTACGCTGCAGTGCGACTGATCAAGCCGACGACACGACGGCGAGATCAGACAGAACCGCTCAGACCGCTCAGGAAAGAAGACCGGATGCTCACCGCAGACAGCGTCACTCGTCTCAACGCCGGCCCCACCCCGTTTGCCGCCTCCGCCGAGGCGATCGTGATGGTCAGGCAGATCGTTCGGGAACACGGCCCGGTCGCGATCTACCAGTCCGGCGGGTGCTGCGACGGCTCACTGCCACTGTGCCTACTCGCCGATGAGCTCGGGCAGGGCCCGAACGACCTGCACCTCGGCGACGTCGAAGGCGTCCCGTTCTACATCGACGCCGAGCAGTATGAGCGCTGGGGCGAGCCCGAATTCCTGCTCGACGTCGCCAGCGGCGCTCCTGAAGGCTTCTCGCTGGGGCTGCGCGACGCCCACTTCGTCACCCACTCGCTGTCCGGCGAGGCATGCCAACTCAAGGCCGCCTGTTGAGGCCCAGCGCGCGGAGTTTACGGCAGGGGGCGGTGTTGCGTCGCTGCGTCATCATGGCGGACGTGATGTCGACCGAGTTGGGGGTGAGAGATGGGTAAGAGGCTCAAGCTGGGTTTGAACACGGGGTATTGGGCCGGAGGCCCGCCGGCTGGTGTGGTCGAGGTGATCGTCGAGGCGGAGCGGCTGGGGTTTGATTCGGTGTGGTGTTCTGAGGCGTATGGCTCGGACGCGTTGACACCACTTGCGTGGTGGGGCAGCGGGACCGAGCGGGTGCGACTGGGTACCGCGATCGTTCAGATGAGCGCACGTCAGCCCGCGGCGACGGCGATGGCGGCGATGACCCTTGATCATTTGTCTGGTGGGCGGTTCATTCTCGGCCTGGGCGCGTCGGGCCCGCAGGTCGTTGAGGGCTGGTACGGAATGCCGTTTGAGAAGCCGCTCGCGCGGACCCGCGAGTACGTTGGCATCCTACGCGACATCTGGGCCCGCCAGGGCCCGGTTACCAGCGGCGGCTCGCACTATCCGCTTCCGCTCCGCGAGGGGCCGGGGGTGGTCGGGCTCGGCAAGCCGTTGAAGGCCTCGATCCATCCTTTGCGCGAGGACATCCCGGTGTTTCTCGCGGCCGAGGGCCCGAAGAATGTTGCGCTTGCCGCCGAGTTGTGCGACGGCTGGATCGCGATGCTGCTCAGCCCCCACGAGCGGTTCTACGCCGACGCCCTCGCGGAGGGGTTTGCCCGTCCCGGCGCGCGCCGCACCCCGGAGGAATTCGAGGTCGCGGCGATGGTGCCATTCCTCGTCCACGACGACGTCGAGGCCGCGGTCGACATGGTGCGCCCGTTCTTCGCCTTGTACTTCGGCGGCATGGGCGCGAAGAACGGCCAAAACTTCCACGCCAACGTGGCGATCCGCATGGGATACGAGCGGGAGATCGCCGAGATCCAGGGTCTTTACCTCGACGGCAAGAAGGACCAAGCGGCCGCCAGGATCCCCTTCGAGCTGATCCAGAAGATGTCGCTCTTGGGCCCGGCGGACAAGATCCGCAATGACCTGCAGGCATGGCAGGACTCGTTCGTGACGACGCTCATGATCCACGCTGACCGAGCGCTCGTTCGCCAGGCTGCGGAGATCGTGCTCGACTGACGGCTGCGGCTCGCCACGCAGGCTAATTTTCGGAGTCCGCGGATGCGCGCGTTCGGCGGCGGCTTCACCACGTCGAACCTGTGGCGTCGGCACCGAGCAAATCGAGTGAGCCGGCGGACGAGTAACAGCGGCCAATTACGGACGCGGGCTGTGAGTTCGGCCGGATGGCCTCGGGTCATCGAACCCATAGCCTCCGGAATCGTGGATCGCGACGCGGGCTCTTAGAGCGATGCGGTTCGCACTGCAAGATCATCGAGCGGAGGAAGCAGTGGCCGGTCCGTCACACAATCCGTGGGTGGCGATGGACGTCAAGACCGATCCGGTCGAGCGTTCTCGCATGCTTCGTCGCGTCCACGAGCGGGAGCTGGCGGGCGGGGCAGAGTCATCAAGAGATGTGCGTGATCTGGTGCGCGACAGTTGGCGGCGAAGCCGGGCGGCAGGGGTTGCGCCAGACCAGGGTGGGGCACCAGTGCGGCTGACGCCCAGCGAGCTCGAGCGAGCGCGGGAGCGTTCGCCGCTCAAACCGGCGATCGGCGCAATCCACTCGGAGCTTTCGAGTCTCGACCAGGATGCGCAGCACATCGTTGCCGTCGCGGACGCCGAGGCAAACCTCTTGTGGGTCAGGGGCGATCCCGGTACGTGCGAGCTGGCGCATGAGATGCACTTTCAGGAGGGCGCAGCGTGGTCGGAGACCGAAGCCGGAACGAACGCTGTCGGCACTGCGGTGGCGCTCGATCATCCCGTCCAAATCTTCTCGGCCGAGCATGTGCTCGAGGCCGTGCATCCGTGGACCTGCTCGGCGGCACCTATCCACGATCCGAGGACTGGTGAGCTGATCGGGGTGGTCGACCTTACTGCCGACCTGCGAACGCACCACCCGCACACCCTGCCGCTCGCGGCGCTCGCGGCACTCACGGCGGAGACCGCGCTCCACCTCAGGTCGGTGCGGATTTCTGAGTGTCTCCGCGAGCACTGGGAGGCGGCGATCACTGGGCGGCGAACCCCCAGTGCGCTGCTCGACCGGAACGGTTGGGTGATCGCAGCTCGAGGGATGGGCGAACTGCCGAGTCGACTCGAGCTGACCGTGGACAACGGCGACCGTACCGCGGCGCTCCCGGACGGACGCGGCGGCGAGCTGGAGCCGCTTCCGGGCGGCGGCGCGATCTTCTGGCTGCGACGGCGATCACGGGCGCGGCCCCCGCGTCTGCGGCTGCAATTGCTCGGGCAGGGCCCAAGTGCCCAGCTCGGTGTGGGGCGCCGCGAACGCGGGCTGCGCTCCCTTGAGCTGCTTGCCGTGCTGGCGATGCACCCAGAGGGAATGACCACGGAGCAACTCGCGCTCGCGTTGTACGGCGAGCGGGGAAAGGCGGTGACGATCAGGGGGCAGGTACACCGCATCCGGATGTACCTGGGGGTGCGGTCGATCGAGACGCACCCGTACCGGTTGAACGTTCCGGTCGAGGCAGATTGGCTTGAGGTCGGCCGACTCGTGTCCGCCGGCCAGCCGCGTGAAGCCCTCAGGGCCTATCGGGGACCGTTGCTGCCGGCTTCCGAAGCCCCGGAGATCGCCGACGCCCGAGCGCTGCTCGAGGAGTCATTGCGGCGTTCGATCCTGACCACCGCCGACCCCGAATTGCTCTCGGGCTGGCTCGCTCACCCGTCTGGCGCAGATGACCTCGCGGCGGCTCGCGCGCTTGTCGCGGTACTTCCATGCGGCGATCCGCGGCGGGCGGCGGCGACTGCCGCTGCGGCGGCCATCGCACGCCGCCTGTCGCAGCCCGGCGTCTGATCTCTACCTGCCGACGGGTCGCGTACCAGAGCGCCGATTGCCTGCAACGCAGGTGCAACTCGCCCGCTCGTACGGTGCCAGCTCCTGCCACTCTGCCGAAGGAGTCATGAGATGGCAACAGCGACGGAGACGCCGTCGGTGGCCGCGCGCTTTCTGGCGCAGCCCAAGCGGATGCTGATCGACGGCGAATGGGTCCTGGCCCGCCACGGCCGTACCCTCGAGGTCTACGATCCGGCAGCCGCAGCGCGCTCAGCGTCGCCAGCTCATCTGCGTTCTCGAGGATCAGATCGCCGATGAGGTGATCGACCATGTTCCGGCTTCGGCGGGCGCCTTGACGATCAGCTTTCCGATCTCCGTCGTGTTCGCCGACGCCGATCTCGAGACTACGATCCCGGGAGCGGCGAACGCGATCTTCTTCAAACCAAGGGCAATGCTGCTGTGCGGGTGCGCGGCTTTACATCGAGCACGATGTCTACGACGACGTGCTCGCTGGGGTCGCCGATGGTGCGGAGCACATCAGACTCGGCCGTGGACTGGAGGCCGGCACCGAAATGGGCCCGCTCGTCTCGGCCGAGCAGCTTGAACGTGTCACCAGTACACGTCACGATCGCCCGGGATGCAACGCGCGTGCAACTCCCCGTGACGTAGAACCGGCATCGGTATTTCGTCCACGGTCAAGAGGAGAGGGCCACATGGCTGTCACCACCCCCAAGCCCACTGCATCCGACCACACGCTCGCCGGTTATCGCGCCGCGGTGGTACGCGCTTTCGACGCGCCGCTCAGCCTCGAGGAGGTGCGCGCCCCAGAGCTCGAGCCGAGCCAGATCCGCGTCAAGGTGGAGGCGTCCGGTCTCTGTCACACGGACATCCATGCCGCCCATGGCGATTGGCCGGTCAAGCCCTCTCCCCCGTTCATCCCGGGTCACGAGGGTGTGGGGAAGGTCGTCGAGCTGGGTCCGGGCGTGTCCGAGGTAGCGCTCGGCGATCGCGTGGCGATGCCGTGGCTCGGCTACGCGTGCGGTACCTGCAAGCACTGTGTATCCGGCTGGGAAACGCTGTGTCTAGAGCAGAAGAACATGGGCTACGGGATCGATGGGGGCTTCGGTGAGTACGCCACCGCCTACGCCCGCTATGTCGTCAAGGTGCCCGATGGCATCGATCCACTTGACGCTGCGCCTCTGACGTGCGCGGGTGTGACGACGTACAAGGCGGTCAAAGTCGCCGGGACTCGTTCCTCTGACCTGGTGGCGGTTTTTGGCGTTGGCGGGCTTGGTCACCTGGCCATCCAGTACGCGGCGATCGCTGGTGGCCGCGTGATCGCGGTCGATCTCATCGACGAGAAGCTCGAGCTGGCGCGCGAGCTCGGCGCAGAGTTCACGATCAACGCGACGAAGCAGGATCCGGTGGCGGAGATTCAGGCGCTCGGCGGCGCGGACGAGGCGATCGCTCTCGCGGTGTCGCCGCGGGCGTTCGAGCAAGCCTACGGGACGCTGCGTCGCGGCGGCAAGCTCGTGTTCGTCGCCCTACCGGCTGACAACCAGATCACGCTCCCGATCTTCGAAACCGTGCTCAACGGGATCACGATCCAGGGTTCGATCGTGGGGACGCGCACCGACCTGCGCGAGGTGTTCGAACTGCACGCCGCCGGCAAGACCAAGGTCATCCGGGAGGTCCGACCTCTCGACCGGGTCAACGAGTCGATCGCCGACGTGGAGGCCGGGCGCGTCGCAGCTAGGATCGTGTTCGAGCTGTAGAAGCCTCCGACAAGCTCGCTGAGCTGAAGTGGCGGCGATCAACCGCGGCCTCTCGACCGCCTCGGCTGGCTCGTTCTCGGACGCGCACGGAGCCGCTCGTAGCTCGGGACCGGCTACGAGCGGCCGGCCCCTTCCGGCGCTGGCAGACCTCACCGACTCAGCCATAAGCGCAGATCACGCGATGACCCCACGATCCACGCCCCATGATCGCCTCACCCGAGAAGCAAACAATTCTCGATCAGCGCTGGCCGACGTCGGCGCACGCGGGGTGGCGAGCGTGGCTGACCGCCACCGAAGCGCTGGCTCGGGGGATGCTCGGGGTGCTGGATTTGGCGTGCGGGTCTGCGTTGGACGTTGACGTGGTGCTCGAGCGCGTCCTCGAGGCGGCGTGCGAGCTGACCGGGGCCAGATATGCGGCGTTGGGGATCCTCGACCGCTCCCGCAGCAAGCTTGAGCGAGTCATCACCGCGGGCCTGGATGAGCCGACGCACCGGCAAATCGACGCGGTCTATCTGACTGAGAAGCCCCAGGGAGAGGAGTTCAGTGAGGAGGACGAGCAAACGGTGGGCCTCCCCGCGAACATCGGCGTGCACGGCGCGCCGACGACGCTGCATCTCGAGGAGCTCTGGATCAAGAACATCACGATCACGACCGGCCCGGTCAGCGGCTCGACGATCCCGACCCTCATGCAGCTCGTACGCCACGGTCGGATCGAACCGGAGAAGCTCGGGACCCACTACCAGGCTCGAGGAGATCATGCACGCCTACGACATCTTCACCGCCGCCGGCGAAAACGATGCGCTGAAAGTCGTCCTGACGAACTGACCCGCTCGCCGGCATCCTGCGGAAAGTCGCGCGAGCGCCGTCCGGGACTGCCCGAAGTGACCTCGAGAGGCGGCGCCGCAGGCATCTGGGGTACCGCGGTCGGTGAGATAGTCGGACGGGTCCGCGATCGCGTGGGGCGGGGACACTCCGCGGCTGGGTGGTTGACCGCAGCGGTGATGCGGACTCCAGCGGTCGCAGTCGACGCGATCGTATGGTGTGCTGTGTGCGATCTGCGAGAGGTCTGATGTGAGGAGAGGTGTGTTGTGGGTGAGGTGCTGTATTTCCATCACGGCTCGTCCCGTGAGCATGACCCGCGGACGTTTCTGCCCGGGCATCCTGATACCCCTGAGCGGATTGACGCGATCGAGTCGGCGCTCGAGAGGGCCGGCTGGGCGGGGTGTCTGAGGGTGCAGGCGCCGGCAGCGACGCTGGCTGAGCTCGAGCTCGTGCACGTGCCGATGCTCGTTGGACTCATCCGTCGGATGTCGTTGAGCGGCGGCGGTCGGCTCGACGAGGACACGTTCGTTGGAGAGGCGTCGTACACGGCGGCGTTGCACGCCGCCGGCGGCGCGTGCGCGATGGTCCGCGCGCTTCTGCGCGGCGACGCTGAGGCGGCGTTCTGTGGGCTTCGGCCCTCCGGGCACCATGCCGGGTGCGGACAGGCGATGGGGTTCTGTCTGTTCAACAACGTCGCGATCGCGGCCGAGCTCGCGATCCGCGAGCTGGGGCTGGACCGGGTGTTCATCCTGGATTGGGATGTTCATCACGGCAACGGGACCGCCGACTTCTTCCGCCGGCGGTCCGACGTGCTGTTCGCGAGCATCCACCAAGGCGGCGTCTACCCCGGCACCGGCGCGCTGTCCGACGTGGGGTCGGGCGAGGGTCTGGGCTACACGATCAACGCTCCGGTCCCCCACGGTGCTGACGAGGAGATGTGGGTCTCGGTGCTCGAGCACGTCATCATCCCGGCCGCGCTGGAGTTCCGTCCGCGGTTGATCCTGATCTCCGCGGGCTTCGATGGCCACAGCGCTGACCCGCTCGCGGGCTGTGCGCTTGAGTCCGGCTCCTACGCCCAGATGACCGCGCATGTGATGGACCTCGCCTCGCGCGTCGGCGCACCTGTCGGCGCCGTGCTCGAGGGCGGCTACGACCTTGAAGCGCTCGCGGACTGCGTGCTCGCGACGATCGGGGCGCTCGCCGGCCAGACTCGAGCCGAATCGATCGCGCCGGACCCCCTCATCACTTCCCGAGTCGCCGCACACGTCGGGCACTTCTGGGACCTGTAGGCCCTCGCCCGCTCCACGCGCCTAACCCGCGGGCAACGGCCCATGTGACCTAGGCCGACGAATCCGATGGTCTGCATGGCTAGCGGTCTCCTTCGGGCGCGGCGGTCCCGTTGGCGCTTTGCTCGAGCCCGAGATCCCGACGTGGATCGCCGACCATCATCTTGGGGTTGACGATTCGGTCGGAATCGGCCGCGCTTATGCCAAGGGAGAGCGCCGCTTCTCTGAGCGTCGTGCCTCGTCGTCGGCCTTGTGAGCGATCGCGGAAGCGTTGTCGTAGCCGATGTGCGGGTTGAGCGCGGTGACGAGCATCAGTGACAGGCCGACGTAGTCGGAGACCTTGGCGTTGTCGAGCTGTGTGCCGTCCATGCTGAATTTGCGCAGCTTCACACAGGCATCGCCGAGGATCCGGGTCGGCAGCTCAGCCTTCTGAGCGAGAGCGGCCGAGCCGCTGCTCGACCTCCGCGCTCAGTGTCGCGATCGTCCCGTCTGTAGCCTGCGACATGAATGCGCTGCACCGCCGGCCGTGATCAAACGCACTCTTCACATCCCGCCCGAGCACCTGTATCCGACTGACGACTGGCGGATCGTCGAGACGCGACTGTCGGAGCGCTACTTCGCCCGCGCCGAGACGGCCTTCTCGCTCTCCAACGGTTACCTGGGCATGCGCGGGACACCGGAGGAGGGGCGCCCCGTGCTCGAGCCCGGCACGTTCGTCAACGGCTTCCACGAGACGTGGCCGATCCTGCATCCCGAGCAGGCCCACGGTCTGGCGCGCACGGGTCAGACCATCGTCAGTGTCCCGGACGCGACGGTGATCCGGCTGTACGTCGACGACGAGCCGCTCGTCCTGTCCGTCGCGCGCCTCACCCGCTACGAACGTGCGCTCGACATGCGCGAGGGGACGCTTACGCGCGAGCTCGAGTGGTCGACGCCGGCGGGTAAGCATGTCTTGGTGCGCTCGTCGCGCCTGGTCTCGCTCGAACACCGGCACCTCGCTGCGATCTCCTTCGAGGTCGTCATGGGCGACCGTCCGGCACCAGTGGTGCTGTCCTCGCGCGTCGTCAACCGGCGGGACCTTCGGGAGCGCTCGCGCTCACGGGGCCGCGAGGACCCGCGGCGAGCGACGCCGCTTGCGCATCGCGTGCTCGTGTCGGAAATCGCGGAGGCCAGTGGCGAGCGGCTGCTGCTCGGCTACCGCACGGCCACGAGCGGGATGTCGCTCGGGGTGGGCGTGGAGCACGTCGTCGAAACCGAGGTGCCGTACGAGACGAAGCTCGTCGTGGACGGCGACAGCAGCGAGGTGGTCGTCACGGTCGACGCGCAACCCGGAGCGCCGGTCCGCCTCGTGAAGCTGGTGGCCTACCAGACGTCGCGGACCGAACCACCGGTCGAACTGGTGACCCGCTGCTCGCGCACGCTCGACCACGCGGCGCGGGTCGGCTTGGGTGCGCTGCGCGAGGCACAGCGGGCGAACCTCAGCCGCTTCTGGGACCGCGCCGACGTGCGGGTGAAGATCGATCCCCCGACGCCGCGGATACAGCAGGCGATCCGCTGGAACCTCTTCCAGGTGGCGCAGGCCACCTGGCGGGCCGAGGGGTCCGGGGTGCCCGCCAAGGGCTTGACAGGAGGGGCGTACGAGGGCCACTACTTCTGGGACACCGAGGTTTATCTTCTGCCGTTCCTGGCTCACACGCAGCCGCGGATCGCGCGCAACCTGCTGCGCTTCCGGCATAGCATGCTCCCCAGGGCGCGCGCACGCGCGCGCGAACTCGGCCAGCGCGGGGCGATGTTCCCTTGGCGCACGATCAACGGCGACGAGGCCTCCGCTTACTACCAGGCCGGCACCGCGCAGTTCCATCTCAATGCGGACATCGCCTACGCGATCCGCCGCTACGTGCAGGCGTGCGGGGATGTCGACTTCCTCGTCGAGGTCGCGGCCGAGATCCTCGTGGAGACTGCGCGCATGTGGGCCGATCTCGGGTTCTATGCCGATGACGGCCACTTCCACATCCATGGCGTCACGGGACCCGACGAGTACACCGCCGTCGTCGACGACAACACCTACACGAACCTCATGGCGAGGTTGAATCTCGAATTCGCGGCGGACGTGCTCGCCAGGCTGGCGACGGAGCGCCCGGCCGCCCACGCCGGGCTCATCGCCGATCTGGAGCTGGCACCCGACGAACCCGACGCATGGCGGCGCGCCGCCGCCGCGATGTACGTCCCGTACGACGAGCGCCGCGGCATCAACCCGCAGGACACACGGTTCCTCGAACACGAGCGCTGGGACTTCGAGAACACGCCGCCCGAGGACTACCCGCTCCTGCTGAACTACCACCCGCTGGTCGTCTATCGCCGGCAGGTGATCAAGCAGGCCGACGTCGTGCTCGCGATGTTCCTGCTCGGGGACGCGTTCGACGAGGGTCGCAAACAGAGGAACTTCGACTACTACGACGCGCTGACCACCGGCGACTCGTCATTATCGGCCTGCGTACAAAGCATCATCGCCGCCGAGGTCGGCCAGGAGACCACGGCGCTGGAGTACTTCCGATTTGCACTACTGATGGACTTGGCCGACGCCCAGGGCAACACCTCCGACGGTGTGCATATCGCCTCGGCCGCCGGCGTCTGGCAGTCGCTCGTGTTTGGCTTCGGCGGCGTCCGTGACTACGACGGCGAGCTTTCGATCGCTCCGCGGCTGCCGTCCATGTGGACGCACCTGGAATTCTCGCTGCGCGTCCGCCAGCGCCAGTTGCGCATCAGGCTGACCCACGACGAGGAACGCTACGTGCTCGACGAGGGCGACCCGCTGCAGGTGCGGATCCGCGATCGCACGCAGGTACTCGAGCGCGACCACCCGTTCGTCCTCAGTCCGGGCGATATTGCCCCTCCGATCAGGTGACCCCTGCCGGTTGACCGCCACGGAGTGCTCCGAGGAGATCCCCTGTAGGTAGGTGCCGGTCGTGGAGAGGTGCGAGTGGCCCAGTTGGCGCTGGATCATCGGCAGCGGGATGCCCTCGTGCAGCAGCTCGACCGCGTGCGCGTGGCGAGCACGAGCTCCTGGCGGGCCTTTTGCGCGCCGGATGGTTGCTGCTCGCCGCCGACGTTGCGGCAGTCCGCGTCGTGCGAACGAGACCTCCTGGTCGCGGGTCGGGATGCTGGTGCTCAGCCGGATGAGTGGGCGAGTCTGGCGTTGGTCGACCGACGCCTCAGGAGCTATCGCTTGTCGTCCCAGGTCGAAAGCGCCGGGCCGATTAGCTCTGGCCGAATCGAATCACGACGGTTGGCGTGCGCGCGGGGAACACAAGCGATCATCGGCGCGTAATCGTCCTGTCCTCCCCCGTAGCTCGCGGCAGGACCGTCCTAGCCGGTTCTCCGGGTTGCCGCCGCGGCACGTCGTCAAACACCCTCGCAGCGCGGACGCAGTCTCGCTTAATCGGCGAAGGAGACGACCGCAAAGAGCTCGGACATGAACCGACGTACCTCATCGGCGGTGAAGGTGACGGCGAGCGGCCCGTCCTGAAGGCCGAGCGTGACCGTCACGCCGCCCGGTCCGGCCTCGGACAGCGGCGAAGGGTCGACGTCGACGGTGACGCCTTGGCTCGACAGCGTGGTCAGAGTGACGGTCAACGAGTTCCTCCTTTAGTCCGGCGAGCCGCTCTCGGAAGCCGATCGGTCCCCTGCGACCTTACCCGCGGCGACGAGGCAGCCAGGCGCAAGTGGAGCTTCGGCCATCCCGGACCGGATGCAGGGGAACATGACACAACGCGGGCGTAGACCAGCCTGATCGAGCGTCCCGCCGCCGATTCGATGCCCACGCACATGCGGACCGTGACCGCGCACCGATCAAAGCAGCACTGTCACCGGGCGTGAGAACTAGACGGCAGCCAGGGATTTTCCACCTGTCGAACGATAGTCGGGAGAACCGCCCAATCCATTAGGTGGTCGTCGATCAGATCGGGCGCCAGCGGCGGAAGCGCACTGGCCGGCGGGTGGTTGAGCTAGCGGGTGACCGCGAGTCCTCGCATCCAGACGTCGGATAGCCAGCTGAACGGCAGCGAGACGTTGATCCCCGCTGCGGTGCGGACGACCGTGCGCTGCTCAGCAGGTTCGATCATGGTGAGCTGGATCGCGAGCTGAGGCTCGCCGAGCCAGGCGCGCAGCGTTCTGAGTGTCCGTCCGTAGAGCGCGGCCTCAAGCTGGGGCCGGGCGGTTTCAAGCGCGGCGTGCCCGGTTCGCAAGCGCCGGGCCCAGATGGCGGCGGTGGTGGCCTGCAGCCGGTGGGGCAGTCGGCCACCGGCTGCGAGCAGCCGCAGGGTCTGCTCCTCGGTCCGCCGTTGCGGCCCGTCGAGGTCGAACTTGAGCTGGTCGACGTCGATGTCGAGGGGTCTGTCGGGCCTCGGGAGGCCAGCGTGAGCACGTGTGGATCCTCGCGGCGTCGAGACCATGTGCGCAGCAGCTCAAGGCAGGGGATTGTCTGGCCTGCAAGCGTGGTCTCCCCGTCAGGATCGCTGTGGTTGAGGGCGATGAGCTGACCGGCCTGCCACCGAAGGGTGTGGGTGTGTCCGCCGCACGAGATCGTGGCTTCGGCCGTCGGGATGCCGGTCCACCATTGACTCATCGGCTGTCCTCCAGGTCCTGGTCGAGTGAGACCGAGACGACCGCCTGGTGCGCGTCGACGCACACCAGCAGGTCAAGGCGCTTGGCGCGTGGATCCAGGGCCGGCCAGTAGCGCATCGTCCCCTGCGCCCTGTCGTCGCTGGCGTACCAGCCGGTCGACACCCCCGAGGTAGTGGTTTTCGCGGTCATCACGCGCCCACCAGGCGACCGGCAGCTCATCGAGGGCGCCGGCCGCCAGCACGTTAGGAGCGACCTCGAGCTCGAGCTCGAAGCCGAACAAGCGTGCGACTTGGCTTGAGCCCGGAGCGTCAAGGCGCCGGCGGTAACGCAGGATTCCCCCTTCGGCGGTGATGGCAAGGTCGCGCAGCAGCACCTGCTGACCCTGACCGACCGGGATCTCTTGGTCGATCACCATGGTCTTTCGCGGCGTGAGGCTGCCGGCCTTGCGGCGACGGGAGGGCGGGCCGAAATGAAGAAAGCGCGGCTCGCCGGTCCCGATGTCGATCGCGGTGCGGTAGTCATCGATCACCCCCCACGCCTGATCGGCGCCAATCGTCCCCGCCACGACAAGTGCGGCGGCGGCGCCGCGAAGCGGTGAGAGGCGACCGTCGTGCTGCTGATCGGGATCATCCATAGTGGAAAGAGCGTCACTTGGACGCGGTCAACCAACCCGGCTGCCATCAGCGCCCGGTTCATCGACAGGCTGCCGTGCGAGCGCACCGGCACCTTGGACTCCTCCTTGAGCCGGGCGACGATGTCGACGGCGTCACCGCTCACGACGGTCGCGTCGGGCCAGTCGAGGGGTCCTTTCAGTGTGGTCGACACCACCGTTGCCGGCATGCTCCTTATCTGGGTGACCCATGCGTCATGCACCTCGGACTCCTCGGTGCTCGAGGCCAGCATCTACGCGAACGCCCGATACGTATTGGCCCCGAAGACCATCCGCTGCCCCTCGCCGAATGAGGCGAGGCGGTGGGCCAGCAGCTCGGGGCCCTGCTTGCCCCAGTAGCCGCCCCAGCTACCGTCGCTCACGCTACCGAAGCCATCGAGGCCGCTGCCCGATAGAGGGGTCGCGCGAGGGCAAGATCCCAGCGGGTACTCGGTCTATCCGGGGGAGAGCGCCCATCACCTGCTGGTGGAGGTGAGCTGGCCCGCGCGAGTCCCCGCCGATGGCCACCACAGCGTTTACGAGTTCGTCGAACAGGATCCGTGCGCCTCAGGCGGGGGGACCTCGTACCTCGGCGGCATCGCGGCGGCCGGCCGCAGTGTGCATGCTGGGCAATGTCTCCGAGAGTGGTTCCTCGCGCCCTGTCGCGGTACCTACACCGTCGACGTCGGTTTCGTCGCCAACGTCGGCCCGGGCGGGCTCAACCAAGAAAGCAACGGGCCGATGGAAAATCCCCGGCTCACTGCCCGTCGGCCGGACGACCTTTACGGTTAAGTGACGCCGCGGCAGAAACAGCAAGCTCGGCGCCTGCGCAAGGATCAACCGTGTGCCGAGCGCGAGCGGGCCGCTGCGGCAGCTCGGCGGGTCGTCGAGACTGTCGTGTTCATAAGAGCAGCAGCCACGACCTTCGCGTCCGAAAACTCTGCCGCCCCGGGGGTCGCGGCAGCCAGGAACGCGCCCGACGAGACTGCTCCTTCCACGAAGCTGGGGCAGTCTCGTCGACCTTATGGCGGCGCCCGAGACTTCCGCCGTCGGCGCGGAGCAGCCGCCTTGACGAGAATGCGAACATATGTTCGATTCCATGCGCGAGTACGGCTTCACCATCACCGAGCACGACCCGGATCGCCCGTGGATGGTTCTCTCAAGCGAACACCGAACGATCAAGCTGCCGGACGGCATGGACTTCTTCACGTGGGCTCGGGAGCAATGGCCGGCGCCGCGCTGGAGTGTCCAAGTGGATCCCTGGGAGCTGTCGCCAAGATAGTTCTTCGCCTACAAGACCCTCGATCGCGTCCGGCCGACGGACATCGAGCGCTACGTAGCCGCGAAGCGGCGGACGCTGGCGATCAAGACGATCCGCAACCACGTCAACACGATGCACTCCATCTTCGACCTCGGGTTGCGCAAGGGCTGGTGCTCATCGAACCCGGTCAAGCTCGCCGACCGGCCGACGGTGAAAAAGACCGAGACCCGGATCCAGTTCCTCGATCAGCCGGAGCTCGAGCAGCTGCTCGCCGCGCCACACCCCGATGATGCCTTCGGTCGCGTTGAGCCGACGCTGTACTTGATTGCAGCCATGACCGGGCTGCGCCAGGGCGAGCTGCTGGGGCTGCGCTGGCGAGACGTCGACTTCGACGCCCGCAAGGTCCGGGTCGTGTCCCCGTACGTGCGCGGTGAGTTCGGCGATCCCAAGTCGGCCGGCTCGGGCCGCTCTGTCCCGATGGCCGAGCGCGTCGCCGTCGCGCTCCGCGAGCTGCGCTCGCAGTCGATCTACTCGCGCGACCGCGACCTCGTCTTCTGCCACCCCGAGACCGGCAAGCCGCTCGACCGCTCGAAGCTCGTCCGCCGCTTCAAGCAGGCGATCGACCGTGCCGGTGTCCACCGGATCACGTTCCACGAGCTGCGCCACACGTTCGGGACGCGGATGGCGGCCGCAGGCACGCCGATGAGGACCCTCCAGCATTGGATGGGCCATGCGGACTCGAAGACCACGCAGATCTACGCCCACTACCAGCCCAGCGACCAGGAAGCCGACGCCGTCGATCGAGCGTTCGCGTGAATAGGGACTCGTCGGACCGGTCAGGGCTCTGGCTCTGCGAGGTACGGCTCGATCCAGCCCCTGTAGGAACCGATGAAGTCGCGAGCTGTGTCGCGCACGAGGATCGCCGCGCGATGCACATCGCCGGCCGGCGTCTGTACGTAGCTGTGCTCGATCCGTGTCCTGGCGTTCTGGGCCTGGACCAATCGCCGGCAGAGGCTCGCGCTGATGATCTTGGCGTCGCGCATTGCCTCGAAGGCGATCTCCGTCGACGACCGATGCGTGTCCGCCGGTCTCGGCAAAGCCGCGAGCTTGACGCCGGCTTCGGCGAGTTCGCCCACGTAGTTCTGGACTCGCCCAAGCGCGCGTTCGACCGCCTGCACGCGGTTGTACGCATCCATGTCGTCGGCGGTGTTGTAGGCCGCCTTGAACTGCTGGAGGTCGAAGTCCGCCCCGAAGCTTGCCATCGCGTGCTCCAGCGCTGCGTACTGTCGCGGTAGGTCCTCGAGGTGGCGGACCGTCGCAAGACGCCATCGCTTCGTGTCCACCGGCCTGACGTCGGGATCGGGCATCGTCACCGCGCCAGCAGGCGGTCAATGCCGGCCAAGGCGGCCTCGGCGCGCTGCGTTTCTGCTCGCCGATTCGCTCGTCGCAGGCTCGGCTCCTGACCGCGAAGTCGTGGCCACAGCCGCTCGCGGTCGACGAGCACTCGCCCGTCCGCGATCACGTCGGCGAGGAACGATGGTTCGCTCTGTGCGTCCTCGATCCGGACCACATCCACGCGACGGCCCGTGGCCGCGTTTAGTTTGGCGCTGAGCTCGACGATCCGCTCGAGGTGTGGATCACGAAGAGCTACGAGCACGTCGACGTCGCTTCCCGGCGCGGAGGTGCCTCTCGCCGCCGACCCGAACAGCAGCGCAAAGCGAACGTTGTGCTCGGTCCGCAGCGCTGCCCGCAAAGTCGACAGCAGCTTCCACGAGCGTCGCACGTACTCCCGCTCGGACAACGAGATGTCCAGAGTCCTCGGGGTCGGCCGGACTCCGCGAAGGCTCCCTTCCGCGATCGCGCGGCGAAGCGTGCGTTCATGCACGCCCACCTCGCGAGCCAAGAGCGCCAGCTCCGTCATGGGTCCATTATAGACAAGACATATGTCCGTTCCAGCACAGTCATATGTCCAATCACACCCAGCTCGTACCGCTAGTCGTCCTTCATCGCGTTCCACTGGTCCACTGGTCAAGCGGCACGGGGAATAAAACACGCGCCCCGGGTGGGGTCATGAGCAGCACGCTCGATTGGGACAAAGGCTATTACGAGCAGATGGCCGTCGAGCTCGAGCCGGTCGCCGAGCATGTGGTCGCTCTCGCTCATGTACAGCGCGGGGAGCGAGTAGTGGATCTCGCAACAGGCACCGGCAACGCCGCCCTGCTGGCCGCCGGCGCGGGCGCTCTCGTGACCGGTCTGGATACCGCGCCCAGACTGATCGACGTCGCGCGCGACCGCGCTGTCGCCGAGGGTGTCGACGCCTCGTTCGTCGTCGGAGACATCCAGGCACTGCCGTTCGACGACGGCGCGTTCGACGTCGCACTGTCGGTGTTCGGATTGATCTTCGCCACCGACGCGAGCCAAGCCTTCGATGAGATGATCCGCGTACTCGGTCCCGCCGGGCGGGCACTCTTCTCAGTGTGGGCGCCGGCCGGGCCGTTCGACGCGATGGTCGCCACGTTCGGCCGCGCCCTCGCCACCGCCACGGGACGCAGGCCGCGTCGCTTTGCCTGGCACGACGCCGACGCGGTGGGCGGGCTCGCCGCCCGCCATCGCGCACAGATCCAGATCCATGAAGGACTGCTCCGAATCACCGCTGCGTCACCCGAGGCCTACCTCGAAGCCAACGAGCAGCAACATCCGGTCAGCGTCGCTGGCCGACCCGTGCTCGAGCGTGCCGGCACCTACGGCCAGGTGCGAAATGAAGCTCTCCGCATCCTGCGCCAGAGCAACGAAGATCCGCAAGCGTTCCGCGTCTCCAGCCCGTACCGAGTGATCGAGGTCCACCGGACGGGCTGATCGCCAGCCGGCGCGAGCCGGCCTGCGCGCGCGCGAGCCGAGCCGCGGCACGATGCGATCGCGTCGGGATGTGACGGTCGGGCGCGACGGGCGCCCGCAGACAAGAGCCGGCAAGAGCGCCGTTCCGCCGGCGATCGAGACGGTCCGCGTCTCGCAAGCCGTCGCCGAGCCGATCGACGCTGTGCTCAGCCCAGCGTGATCGTCGTTCCGACCGTGCCCATGACGAACGCGTCGGGGAACCGCACGGCCATCTGCTGGCACGCCCTCCAGCCCGTGCAGTGCGCCGGCACTAGCAGCGCCGGCGAGAGCTCGGCCAGCGCCTCGACCGTCGGTCCGATGATCGGCTCGAACATCGGACCGCTGAGGTGAAACCCGCCGACGATCGCGCCGACCTTGTCCTGGCCGGTGAGCCTGCGCGCGTACCGCACCGTGTTGACGATGCCGGCGTGGCCGCACCCGCTCAGCACCACCAATCCCCAATCACCGAGGGTGAGCACCAGCGCCTGGTCGTCGAGGATCAGCGGATCCGCCTGCCAGCCATCCTCGCGGAGCGCCTGATGCCCGGCAAAACCGGTCTCGAACGGCGTCTCCCGGTCGACCTCACCGGTGATGAGCACCGCTCCGTCGAGCAGAAACGACGGCTGGCGTTCCTCCACGATCGTGAACCCCATCTCCTCGAGCGCTCCACGACTGGTGACCGGGAGCTCTGCCGTCAGCAGCCCAGGAAAACTGATCCGTCGGCGGCTCCAGAACTCCGGATGGATCATGACCGGCAGTCGAGTCGAGCCGAGGACGCGCACCAGCCCCTCCATCCCCGTCACGTGATCCCAATGACCGTGGCTGAGCACGATCACCTCGATATCGGCCGGATCGATCGCGAGCCGGCGCATGTTCTCCACCATCCCGTTCGGCGACACCCCGGTGTCGAACAGCAACGTGCGCTTCCGGCCCGCCTTCTCGATCCGCACCAGCGCCGAGAATCCCGGCTCGGCGATCAGCGCGTCCGGCACCCCGGTGGTGGGGCTGACGCGCGCCTGGGCGGTCGGCAGTCCTCCGAGAATCGCCTTCGGCCAGTTCATCCGCGCGATCGCCTCCTGGTCGACGAGCAGCGGGTCGGTGACGTTGTCCATCAGGAGCGTGATCTCGACGCGGTCGACGGGCTCGAGCTCGATGCGGTTCATCGCTTCATCCTCTCTTGGGCGATTGGCTGCCTGATGCCTCTGCCCGATCGGCAGGCCCCGTCGGCCTCGACGCCGGCCGGTGCTCAGCCGCGAGCGCTGAGCGATCGGGACGTAGTAAAGCTGGTGGCGAACATGTCGTGGACACCGGAGGAAGCTGCGCGCGTTCGACACGTCGGTCGGGCTGGCCGGCTGTGGCGGAGGCGCTCGCAGCGGAGCGGGGACCGCGCTGTCAGGATGTGCCGGGGGGACCGCCAAGGAGGGCCGCTGAGATGAGTAGGTACGCGGCGACGACGACAACGAGGGCCGCGAAGCCCTGCCCGAGCTGGCGCTGTGGAACGTATTCGGCGAGACGCACGCCGGCCAGCGCGCCGGCGATCGCCGACACGGTCATCGCGACGGTGACGCCGACATCGAGCGTGCGGCCAGCCGCGAGATGGGCACTGAGGGCCATGAGCGAGGTGGCGGTGATGATGACCAGTGAGGTGCCGACGGCCATGCGCATCGAGAAGGCGAGCGCGACGGCGAGGGTGGGCACGATGAGGAAGCCGCCGCCGACCCCGAAGAAGCCGGTCATAGCGCCGACCAGCAAGCCGGCCGTCAGGACACGGGCGAGCCGGAGGGCCGGGCAGCCGGGTCGTGATCGGTCGGCCGGGGGACCGATTGCTTCGCGCGTGGCCTTGCGCCAGGTCGCGGCTGCGGCGGCGAGCATGATGACCGCGAAGCCTGCGATCAGGGCCCGGCCGCTGACCGCCTGTCCGAGCGCGGTGCCTGCGATCACGCCGGGGAGTGCGGCAGCGATGAATCCGGCTGCGTGACGCCAGCAGACGCGCCCGTCGCGCGCGTGGCTGAGGCTGCCGATGACCGCGCCGGCGGTGACCACGACCAGCGAGGCGGTGGTCGCTTGGTGGACGGTCTGGCCGAGGATGTAGACGAGAACGGGCACCGCCAGGATCGAGCCTCCGCCGCCCAGCATCCCGAGGCTCAGGCCGATCCCGAGGCCGAACGGTATGGCGGCTGCAGCCATCGCGCGTCGCCCCCGCTAGCGCGTCAACGGCAGGCCGGCGGCAGTCCAGGCCCTCACCCCGCCGCGAACGTTGACGGCGTCAAAGCCCGCCTTGATGGCGATCCGAGTCGCACGCGAGCTGCGCAGCCCCGAGTGGCACAGAAAGGCGACCGGACGGCCACTATCGAGCTCGTCCAGCCGGCCGGGGAGCTGGGTCAGCGGAATGTTGACGGCGTCGGGCACGCGGCCGGCTCGCAGCTCGGCCGGCTGTCGGACGTCGACAAGCACGAGATCGCTCCTCGTCAGCCGCGCGGCGGCACGTTCCGGGGTGATGGTAGGGCTACGGCTAAAGAGCATCGACTTGACTCCTGACGACGGTGCCGGGACGTGGGCTGCGACGGTCGCTCCGCTCAGCTTTGCGCGGCACGGTCAACGACCGCGGACAGGCGCCGGCGGACGTCGCTGGCCGTGGCCGCGAGCTCGTCGTTTCCGACGATCGAGAGCATCTGCTCGGCGTCGACCGCGGCGATGTGCGTCTGACCTCGCTGCTCGTAGACGACGACGTTGCACGGGAGCAGGACGCCGAGCTCGGGCTCGGCCTCCAGCGCGGCGTGCGCCAGCGACGGGTTGCAGGCCCCGAGGATGAGATACGGCTCGCGGTCGATGCCGAGCTTTTGCTTGAGCGTCGCCTGGACATCGATCTCGCACAACACGCCGAAGCCCTCAATCGCGAGTTCCTCGCGCACCCGAGCCACGGTTTCGGTGAAGCCGAGCGCGGTCGTGGTGCTCAGTGCGTAGCGACTGTCAACTTGGGACATGCTTCCTCCAGTTCCTTTTGCTTTGCCTTGACCGCCTTGGCGCGCTGGCGCTGCGCGCCCGGCGGCTCCGTGAAGTGCTCGTCGAGATAGCCGAGGATCGCCTGCTCGCCGTCGACGATCTCGCCACCGGCGACCAGGACCGGAATCGACCGCTGCCCCGTCACCACCTCGAGCTCGGTTCGCTCGTCACGGTCGACGGGGACCTGGTGGACGAGGTACGTGAGGCCGAGCTCGGTCAGGCGTTGACGCACGCGGCGCGAAGCCGGGCACCACTCGGTCTGCCACAGCTCGAGCATGGATGTTGCGGACATGGTTCGCTCCTGCCTCGATCTCAGGCGTGGCCGAAGGTGACGTTGGGCAGCACCCGGCGCGCCCAGCGCGGCAGATACCACGCCGATCGGCCCATCAGGCGCAGCAGGACCGGGAGCAACAGCAGCCGGATCAGCGCCGCGTCGAGCAGCACCGCGACACCGAGGATGATCCCCATCTCCTTGGGCGGCAGCGGCCCCGACAGCGCGAACGTGAAGAACACCGCCACCATCACCGCGCCCGCGGCGAAGATCACCCGACCCGAGTGCGCGACTGCTCCGACCATCGCCTCTCGGGGATCGTGGGTGTGGTCCCAGTGCTCCTTGGCCGCCGAGAGCAGGAACACGGTGTAGTCCATCGAGATCGCGAAGATCATCGCGAAGAAGAACACCGGTCCCCAGGCGTCGAGGAACCCTTGGGACTGGAAGCCGAACAGCGAGTGCAGCGCGCCGTCCTGGAAGACCCACTTGGCGACACCGAATGCCGCGCCGGTCGCCAGCAGGTTCGTGAGCACTCCAACGGCCGCGAGCAACGGCGCCTGGAGCGCGATCAGTAACAGGAGGAAGCCGAGTCCGAGGATCACCCCGATCACTAGCGGCGTCTTGGCCGACAGCGCCGCCTGCAGGTCGTGATTCTCCGCCACGGCCCCGCCGATCACCGATCCGGCGGGCAGCACGGACCGCAGCCGATCGATCGTCCGGCCCACGGCGGGGTTGGACGGGTCCTGCATGGGAATCGCGGTGATCAGCGCATAGCCGCCGCCGGTCTGCGTAGGCATCAGTGCAGCGACGCCCAGGTCGCTGGCCGCGATCCGCGCAGCGGTGGTGGCCTCGGCGGCGGGGGTGACGATCTGCAGCGGGCCAACCGCGCCCGGACCGAACGCCCGCTGCACCTGCTGGTAGCCGATGTAGGAGGCGTCAGAGGTCGGCACGACCTTGATCGAGGGCATCGCCGTCTTGAGCTGGGTCACCGGCAACGCAAGGCCGACGAGGACCGCGGTCGCTACGATGCCCCAGCGGAGGGGCTGGCGCCACAGCCGCTCGCCCCAGGCGGCGAACCGCGCGGACCGATGCTCGCCTGAATGCGCCCACGGCAGGGCCAGCTTGTCGACCTTCGGTCCGAGCCTCGACAGCACCGCGGGCAACAGCGTCAGCGTCGCCGCGAGAACGAAGATGACCGCGAGCATGATCCCGAGGCTCATCGACCGGAACGCCGGCGAGGGGACGAGCATCACCGCGGACAGCGAGATCAGCACGGTGACGCCCGAGAACAGCACCGCCTTGCCGGCGGTGTCCATCGTCACCGCGGTCGCGTCGATCGCCGACATCCCGTGTCCGAACAACGCGCCGCGGAACCGGTGCACGACGAACAGGGCGTAGTCGATCCCCAGCGCGAGCGCGAACATCAGCGCGAAGTTCATCGCCCAGATCGAGATCGGCATGACCAGTGTGCCCAGGGAGAGCAGGCCGGCGGTGCAGGCTAGCCCGATCATCGTCAGCATCAGCGGCAGCCCGGCGGCCACCAGCGACCCAAACGCGAGCAACAGGATGCCGAGGGTCACCGGCCATGAGATCACCTCGGACTTCATCATCGCCGTGCGGTTGGCGGCATTGAAATCAGACCACATCCCCGACGCACCGGTCAGGTGAACCTGAATCGTGCCCTCCGAAAGGGCTCCGAGCCTGCCCTTGAGCGAATCGGCCGCCTTGACCATCCCGTTGGAGCTCTTGGCCGCGCCGGCTTGAACGATCGCGGTGTGCCCGTCCCGGGAAATCGAGACACCCGGTGATGGCGCGACGATGCTGCGCACAGCGCTGTCGGCGCGGAGCATGCTCTCCACCTTTCCAATCGTGCTTCTAAAGGTGGGGTCGTTGACGGTTTGCGTGGGCGAGTAAACGACAGTCATCAGCCCGTAGCTCGAGAGGCCGCGGAAGTTCTTGTCGATCAGCTGCCGGGCCTGCACCGACTGGGAACCAGTCGTCTCCCAACCCGCGCCCGACAGCGCCGTCTCCACCCGCGGGGCGAAGAATCCCAGCACGAGCGCGACCAGCAGCCAACCGACGAGCACCACCCGAAAATGCGTGGCCGTATAGCGGCCGAGCCGACCGATCGGCCCGACGTTAACGACGTGCGGGTACTCCTCCCCCATCCGACTCTCGCCAAGCTGCCTTTCTTCAACGACGCTCATCAGATCTCCACCGCCGTCAAGCTCCCGCGGGAGCCGCGCCCGTTCTCGTAGATCGCCGAGCGCAGTCGACAGGCGCGACGCAGCAGCCGCCATTGCCAGGTGCCGTTCATCACGCTGCCTCCCTCGCCCCAGCCGCCTCCGCTCCGGCGGCGGCGAGCCGGTCGAGCGCCTCGACCAGCGGCTCCGCCGGGATCAGCCCCGCCTGTGCGGCGATCGGCTGGCCGTCACGCAGCACCAACAGAGCGGGGATCGAGCGGATCGCGTACCGGCCAGCGAGCTCTGGTTCGGCGTCGACGTCGACCTTCGCGAAGCGGTACTGCGGGCGCATCCGCGCGGCACGCTCGAACTGGCGCGCCATCGCCCGGCACGGACCGCACCAGGCGGCCCAGAAGTCGATTACCGTGATGCCCTCACTCACGGCGTCGGCGAACGACGCGCCGGGGAGGTGTTCGATCGTTGAATCCATTGGGGTGTTCCTTGGTCGAGTCGATGGAGTCAGAGGACGACAAGCCCGGTTTCGGCCGATCAACACCTCCGCGAGAGACTAAACAACTGTATAGTAGTACACTTGTTGGAGAGTATCACCCGCTCGAGACTCTGTCAACCGCACAACTGTGCGCTTGTGATACGATTCAGACGTGGCATCCCTCCCTCCCGTTCCGCATCCGCTTCCCGAGCCGCTGATCGAGCTCGTCGCACAGCGCTTCCGGGTGCTCGGCGAGCCGATGCGGATCAAGCTGCTCGACCGCCTGCGCGAGGGAGACGCGACCGTGAGCGAGCTACAGGAAGCGCTCGGCGCGTCCCAGCAGAACGTCTCAAAGCACCTCGGCGTTCTGCACGCCGCCGGCATGGTCAGCCGCACCAAGGACGGCAACCACATCCGCTACTCGATCTCAGACCCCAGCGTGTTCGACCTCTGCGACCAGGTCTGCGGCGGCGTGCGCCGCCAGCTCCAGGAGCTCGAGACGATCCTCCAGCCGATCACCTAGGTCCGCGGGCCACCGTCCTAAACCGAGCTCACGGCCGGCCGGAGTTCATCGGCTCGCCAACAACGACTTCATCCCCCCAGCTAGTAGTGCTTTGTTAGGTCTTGTCACTTGGTGTGGCGGTCTGGATGCAGCTGAAGCCGGTCGATGCTGACCGGCTGTTGGCAGGTTGGACAGCGGCCGGTCCAGCACCTGAAGATCGGCTGGAGCAGTCGGACTGCCTGAGGGAGGCTCCACATCTGCTTTGTACGTACATTCTGATATGGTGACTTGGCGTGTCGTTCCCGTCCAGCACTAGTGGGGGCACTGGGGGGGCGGTGGATCGTGCGAGTCCGATGCCGCTTTGGGCGCAGGTGCTGTCTGACTTGTCGGACCGGCTCGGTGCAGGCGAGTTCGACGAACGTTTTCCCACCGACCAGGAGCTGGTGGAGGCTTACGGTGTGTCGCGTCAGACCGTCCGGGAGGCAGTGCGGCGCCTGGCGGACGGCGGTCTGCTGGCGCGCGAGCGCGGACGCGGCACTCGTGTCCGGACGGTCGAGTTCGAGCACACGGCCGGAACACTTGAAGGCCTCTTTCAACAGGTGGAGGCCCAGGGGGCCACGCAGACGAGCGTCGTGCGGGTCCGTGAAGAAACGACCGACGCCGGCATCGCGCGACGGCTGAAGTTGCCCGCTCGCGCGCGGCTTGTCCACATCGAGCGGCTGCGGCTGGCCGATGGCGAGCCGCTCGCGCTTGACCGCAGCTGGCTGCCGGCGCGCGTGGCACGGCGCCTGCTCGAGGCGCCGCTGACGCATGCCGGGCTGTATGACGAGCTCGCGCGGCTGTGCGATGTCAGGATCGACGGGGGTATGGAGCGGGTGCGTCCGGTGATCCCGACGGCGGCGGAGCGAAGTGCGTTGGCGATCCCGTCCGATGTGGCCGCGTTCGCGATCGAGCGCCTCGTGTGCAGCGAAGGTGCGCCGGTCGAGTGGCGGCAGAGCCTCGTACGCGGGGATCGCTACAGCTTCGTCGTCGAGCTGTCACCCAGACGCGTCAAGCAACCATCGCTGCCGTGGGCTGCCGAGTCCTCAGCGGCGTGAGGCCCGAAGCCGCAGTCGCGCTGACGTCGGGCATGGGCGCCGGCCGCGGGGGCCTGCCGGTCGGTTAGGTGCGCCGGCACTTCTCGCACCAGCCCAATGTCCCTGGACGGGGCATCGTCGCCGGGTACAGCCCCCGCTTCTGGGGGCTGGTCGCGCTCATCGGCATCGCTGCCGGTGTCGGCGCTGCAATCCTGACGCTGCTCTTGAACGCCGTCCAGTACGCGGCGTGGGACTACCGATCGGGCAGCTACCTCCACGCGGTGATGAGCGCCACGCCCGCCCGTCATGTGGTCGTGCTGTTGGCGGCCGGGGTGATCGCGGGAGTCGGTGGGCTTCTGATCAGGCGGGTACGGGGCTCGGGCGCCGGGGAGATATCGGAGGCGCTGTGGTTGGGTGGCGGGCGCCTGTCGTTCTGGCGCAGCCAGGCGCGGGGGGTTCTGTCGATCGTGATCGTCGGGATGGGCGCTTCGCTCGGGCGCGAGGGCGCACCCCAGCTCACCGGCGCGGCGGTGGCCACCGTCCTCTCCGAATGGGCGAAGCTACCGACCTGGCAGCGCCGGCTCCTGGTCGCCTGCGGTGCGGGGGCGGGGATGGCCGCCGTGTACAACGTCCCCTTGGGCGGCGCGCTATTTGCGGTCGAGGTCCTGCTCGGCACCCTGTCGCTCCCTGTCGTGCTGCCGGCGGTGGCGATGAGCGCGATCGCGACCGTGGTCGCCTGGGTTGTGGTTCCAGACCGGCCCACGTACCTGGTCGCGGTCTTCGGACTGAGGGCATCACAGGTCGTGTGGGCGGTGATCATCGGTCCGCTCGCCGGCCTGGTGGCGGTCGGATGGGTCCGGGCGATCGCGGCGGTCAACACGCTCAAGCCACGCCGACGAGGTCGGCTGCTCGCTCCGATCATCATCTTCACCGCGCTCGGCGCCGTGTCGATCAGGTACCCCCAGCTCCTGGGCAACGGCAAAGACACCGTGGCGCAGGCGCTCACCAATCAACTCGCGGTCGGGCTGGTTGCCGCGCTGCTGGTGCTCAAGCCGTTCGCGACCGCCGCCTGTCTCGGTAGCGGCGCCCCCGGCGGACTGTTCACACCCACGCTCACCTTGGGGGTGCTGTTCGGGGATCTGCTCGGCCATGGCTGGGCCGCGGTCTGGCCTGGTGCGGCTTTGGGCAGCTACGCGATCATCGGCGGAGCGGCAGTCCTCGCAGCGTCGATGCAGGGGCCGCTGTCGGCGGTCGTGCTGATGCTAGAGCTCACGCACACCGCCGACGGACTGATGGTGCCGATCTTGCTCGCGGTCGCCGAGGCGACGATCGTCGCCCGCGTGCTCGGCGCCCCATCGATCTATTCCGCGCGACTGAACGATGATGCCTCAGAAGCCGCAGTCGCCCTCGGTCCGCTCGAACCCGAAGCACCTCCCGACTCGCAGGTCGAGCCACAAGCGGCTTCACCGACGTGAGGCGCCGCGCGGCGCGTTAGCGAGGGCGCTAGATCAACTCTCTGAGCGTTGCGTGACGTCTCAGCGAGTAGTGCGCGGGGGAGCAGTTGGTAAGTGGAGTTTTCGCCACGAGCCGAAGTGCTTGTAGAGGCGCGACAAGGTTTCAACGTCCTGCCCGAGGGGTGGCCTCCGCCGCCCGCGCGAACCCGTCTCATCAACAAAAGTTGATATGACCGCGTTCGGCGACCACGCGCCACCCGACAGTGCTGGTGAACGGCGACATCGTGATGCACGGCCGTTACCCGTCGCGCGAGCACCTCGCCGGAGTGCTGGACCTCGTGGGCGAGTCGGTGCCAGCACCCGCAATTCCCGGCGGCTGCGGCTGCGGCTCGACCGGTCGCTGCTGATGAGCCTGCGAGACCCGACTTCGTGGAGCCCGAGCCCTATCTGCCGGGACAAGCCCGCCTCGCGGCTGCCGGCGCGCACGTCCCGATCAAGGTCATCGACGGCGTCGCCGACGAGTTGCCTTCGGATGACGCGTCGTTCGATGCCGCTGTCGCGTCTCTGGTTCTCTGCACAGTGCCCGATCAGGCGCGCGCGCTGGTCGAGCTACTTCGCGTGTTGCGCCCCGGCGGCGAGTTGCGTTTCTACGAGCACGTCCGGTCTGACCGCCCGGCGCTCGCGTTCACCCAGCGGGCTGTGGACAGGATGTTCTGGCCGCGCGCGTTCGGGGGGTGTCACACCGCTCGCGACACCTCCGGCGCGATCGCCGTCGCGGGCTTCGAGGTCGAGCAGCTGCGGCGGATGTGGGTCAACCCGGTGCCGGTCGTTGGGTCGCATGCGATCGGCCGCGCGCGCCGACGCCGAAGCCGCAGCGTCGACAGGCTGGAAAGCCCGCCAACTCGGCGGTGGTTTTCACGGATGAGGGAACGGACCATTAGGCCTAGCGTTCGCGGACGATGTCGAACGCCGGCGCGTTGGAGCGGGACGTTTGAGAGGTGGTCTCCGTGCACCTCGTGATTGTCAATCCTAGCGAACGGCGGTCGCCGTGACCCGGGTCGTGGGCCTCGGAGCGGGCATCGCCGGGCACACTGCGGCGGCGTTCGCCCGCAGGTGGCTCGGGCGCGAGCACACGGTGACCGTGGTGGAGATCCATCCGAAGGGCGAGCGCGACGATCCCTCGCCGTATGCGGTCGCCGAGGCGGCCGACGGGACGCGCTCGAACGTGCGCACCGACTTCCTGATCAACGCAACCGGGCCCGCGTTGCGTTTCGATAGGAGCGAGGGGCTGGGGCCCGAAGGCGGAGCACCGAGCTCCCCACGGGGTCTCCCACCCCCAATACCGGGCTGACGTGCGACCGCCCCTGCCCAAGGACGAGTTCGACTGGATCTTCAGCCGTGTGCCGCGGCTCACGGTCGAGGTCGTGATCAGCTCGCCCGACCGGGGAGTCCTCCTGTCGCTGCGCGACATCGAGCCGTGCAGGGGCATGTGGCATCTGCCCGGAGGGACCGTGCGGTTCGGCGAGCCGCTTATCGACGCTGTCCAGCGAGTCGCGAATGCCGAGCTGGGCATGGCCGTCACCGTCGGGCCACTGCTCGGCTACATCGAATATCCGAGCCATTACATCAACGGCCTCGACTCACCCGTCGGACTCGCATTTGCCGCGGCGACCACTGGCGCTGTTGAGCTGCCGCGGGGCTGCCGATGGTTCCAAGCGCTTCCCGAGAACATGCACGATGAGCAGCGGCGATTCCTGATCGAGCACCAGCTCGTTTGCGTCCCTGAGAGTCTGATCGGCGAGCGCGACCGTGATGGCGCATGATCGCTCCGATCCGGCGCCGCCGCGGCGGTCGAGCGGATCAAGCGCTTGGCGCTGATGCTGTCATCCGACGCTCGCTCTCCGGCAGCGAGATCGCTGCTGCCGTGATTTGG
>CAVUPS010000004.1:0-919813 GCA_963743475.1 uncultured Solirubrobacterales bacterium | reverse complement strand
GACGGGGTGGTAGCCCTTCGCCCCGACCGCTCGCGCCAGCGGGCTGCGCGGGTCCTCGCCCTCGCTCAGGCGATCGAGCGCGTGACGGAAGTGGTAGCGGGGGGACCAGCCGAGCTCGCGCCGCGCGCGCTCGTTGACGTATACGCGCTCGATCGACGGGAACATCGTCCATCCCTGTGCCGCGTAGATGTCCGCGTAGTCTGGGAAGTGCTGTTGCACGACCGCGGGCAGGTCGGTCCGGATCGCCGTCAGGTTTTCGCGCGTGAACGGCGTCGTCGCGCTGATCACGTAGCGGCCGAAACCGATTACGGGTGCCCGGTCGAGGGCGAGCTTGACGGCATCGACGATGTCCTCGAGATCGACGCGGCGATAGAGCAGCTCGTTTACCTTGAGGTTGAGGTCGTCGTACGTGCTGCGAACGTCGTGGCGGTCGTCGGGTTCCGGGAAGAAGCGCGAGGTCCGCAGGATCAGGCACGGAAGACCGTGGTCTCTTGCGATCAGCTCGCAGGTGTCCTCGGCGGCGGTCTTGGTCACGCCGTAGATGTTCCGGGGAACCGGGGTGATGTCCTCGGTGATCCAGGCCGCCGGCTCTCCCTGCGCCGGCTCGAGCGCCCGTCCGAACGCGCTCGTCGTGCTCGTGAACACGAACCGGCTGACGCCCGCCGCGACCGCCTCCTCGAGCAGGTTGAGCGTGCCCGTGATGTTGACGTCCACGAACTCCGCGCGATCGTGCGACCCCACATGAGGCTTGTGGAGCGTCGCACAGTGCACGACCGCGTCGGTGCCGGCGACGGCGCCGCGCACGCAGGCTCGATCGACGATCGAGCCGACCACGCTGGTCGAGGGCGAATCGAGCACGTCGAGCCCGATGACCTCGTGGCCGTCCTCGGGGAGGGTGCGCGTCAGCGCATCGCCGAGATGCCCCGAGCTGCCGGTGACGAGGATCCTCACGTCCCCAGACATATCAGAACCACCTGATAGACCTAGCCCCTCATGGGGGGTGTCGCCAAAGCCGAGCTCCATGTCCACCTCGAGGGCACCGCGCCGCCGGACCTGGTGCGGCGCATCGCGGAGCGCAACGGCATGGCGCTGCCGGACCGGCTGCTCGGCGCTGACGGGCGCTTCCGCTACACGGACTTCCTCGACTTCCTGCGCACCTACGACATGGCCGCGAGCGTGATGCGCACGCGAGAGGACTACCGGGACATCACGTACGAGTACCTCTGCTCGTGCGCCGCGGGGGGCGCGATCTACGTCGAGCTCACCGCCTCGCCCGACCACGCGGGACTCGTCGGGCTCAGCGACGAAGAGCATCTGCGAGGCATCGGTCAGGGCATCGACGACGCCGGCCGCGACACCGGCATCGAGGGCCGGATCCTGATCTCGGCCGTGCGCAACTTCGGGGTCAAGCAGGCACTCCGCGTCGCCCGCCATGCCGCCGAGCACCCCCACCCGTACGTCGTCGGCTTCTCGATGGCCGGCGACGAGGCCGGTTTCCCGCCGCACGACTTCGTCGAGGTGTTTCAGGTCGCCGCCGGCGCCGGCCTTGGCTGCACGATCCACGCCGGGGAGTGGGCCGGAGCGGACAGCGTCCGCGCGGCGCTCGAGCTCCCGGTCACCCGGATCGCCCACGGCGTTCGCGCGATCGAGGATCCGTCGCTCGTGTCCGAGCTCGCGGCCCGCGGGATCGTGCTCGACTGCTGCCCGACGAGCAACGTCGTCCTCGGCGTGTACCCGTCGTATGAGGCGCACCCGCTCCCGCGGCTGCGAGACGCCGGCGTCAGGGTCACGCTCGGCTCCGACGATCCGCCGTACTTCGGCGCCACCATCGACGGCGAGTACGAAGTGTGCGCGGAGCGGATGGGGTTCAGCTCGGATGAGCTTGTTGCGATCACGCGGACCGCGATCGACGCGGCGTTCTGCGACGAAAGTCTGCGGACGACGCTGCGCGCCCGGCTCTAGAAGTCCGGTGTCACTCCGATCATTCGAACGGGACCGGGACGAACCCGGCCCCGTTCTGTTCGTCAGCGGGGGTTAGCGCTTATGTCGCTGCTGACCCACTCCCGGGGAGATCGAGTCCCAGAAGCGGCAGTTGTGATCGGCCGAGATCTGCGAGATTGACATCACCTCGCTGTCACCCGCCGGCTCGAGCTCCATCTCATCGCCCGACCGGTTGAACTCGGGCCAGACCGCGAATCCCTGCGCGGTCGGGTTGCCCGTGCGGACGAATGTCGTCAGGCGCGCGATCACGCGATGAACGGTGTCTCGAATCGCGACAGCGGATACAGCCAGGACCTGCGGGGCGTACCGGCCGTACCGGGTCTCAACCGCGCGCCGATGCTCTCCGCCTGAGGCTCGGACGGCAGGGATGACTTGCAGTCCTGCGGTTCGAGGTCGTACTGACCCCCGAGCCGCACGCCCGGGCCCCCGAACAGCGTGTTGTACTCGCCGCTGCCGTCGATCGCCTGCTCGAACAGGCCGCGGGCCGTCGGCGAGGCGATCTGGTCGCACACGCTCGACGCGCCGCCCGACTCGCCGAAGATCGTCACGTGGCGAGGATCCCCGCCGAACGCGGCGATGTTCTGCTGCACCCAGCGCATTGCGGCCTGCTGGTCCTGGAGGCCGTAGTCGCCGGCATTGTGGCCGAACGCCGAGTTGGCCAAGAACCCGAAGATGCCCAGCCGGTAGTTTGTCGAGACGATCACCTCGTGGCGCAGCAGGCCTGTGAACGAAGCGACAGTCGCGCCTGTCGGCCCGGTTCTGACAGGAGAATCCTCACGATGTTTCGCCTGGAGCCCGTATGACGAAATTTTCATCGGCCCCGACCGTCCGCGGCAGCGGACAGCCCAACTAGGCAGCGTCTGTGTCGATCGTCGTTTCGATGGCGTCGGGCTCGTCGATATCGATGATGACCACGTGCTTGGTGCGGTTGAAGAACAGTCTGACGCAGGTGAAGCCGTATTCGACACGGTCCGGCCGGGGAAGGCCGTTCTCCTCGAGAAGGTCCCGCATTCGCTTCTCTGCCTCGATCTTCTGGGCCAGGGTTGCCATGCCCGCAGCATCCTTCGGACGCCTGTAACGGATCAAGACATAGTCGTCACAACTCTGTGCCAACTACGCCACAGTTCTGATGGCCCGTGAGAGGTGCTCCGAGCTCGATAGCTGGTCCAGGTGCTTGCCTGCTCCGCATCCAACCCGGGTATTGCGACGCGTGGCGTGGAGGTTCTCGAGCAGGTCGTCCCAACCACGCGCCCGTTGCCGGCGGTGCTAGGATCATTGATCCGCCGAGGGGCGGAGCAGCCGAGGGGTGGAGCAGTCTGGTAGCTCGTCGGGCTCATAACAAGGCCCGCGAATACGGGCCTACTTAGCGACCGTAGCGGTTGGCGTCGCCCGCCGCGGTGGTGGCGAGCAGCGCGAGAATGTCGGCGCCGTAGCGTTCGATGAACGCGGGGCCGACGCCCCTGATCCGCGCGAGCGAGTCGAGTGAGTTCGGGCGAGTGGCTGCGATCGCGGTGAGGGTGCGGTCGTGGGCAACGGTGAACGCGGGCTTGCCGTCCGCCGCGCGCAGGCGCCACTCACGCAGCGCGGCGAACAGCGCCTCGTCGGCTGGTCGCGCCGGCATCTCCGGAACCGAGCCGCCGATTGCGGCGTGATGGCGGCGTGGGGATCGCCTTGCAGGAGCGAGGGTCGTTGGCTCGGGGAGACCGATCGTGTCGGGGTCACAGATGTCGCAGCAGCGGCCAGTCGGTGCGCCTGGGCGGTGGTCGCCGAAGTGGTCGAGCAGGGTGCGACGGCGGCAGGCATCGGGCGCGCACGCGAAGGCCTGGACCGCGTGGTAGTGGCGCCACGCTCGGTCGCGGGCCTCGCGGCAGATCACGGTGAGCCGGGCGGTCGGGCCGGCGCCGGTCAATGTCACGGCCAAACGGCCGCCACGAGCGGGCCCCAATCGACAGTAGCCGGCGCGCTCAGCGACTCCGAGGCAGATTCGTTCGCGGTCGTCGGATAACGGGTCGAGCTCGAGCGTGTCGCGGGCGCCGCGCGACTCGAGCCGGCGGACGAACGCGAGCACGTCGCTCGGCTCGATCGCGTCGCGCTTGATGAAGTTGATCAGCCGGCCGAGGTCGGAACGGCTCGACAGCAGGATCGCGCGCGCGGGCGCACCGTCACGGCCCGCGCGTCCGACCTCCTGGTAGTAGCCCTCGACGCTGGTCGGTATCGCCCAGTGGATCACGGCGCGAACGTCGGCCTTGTCAACGCCCATCCCGAACGCGTTGGTCGCGACGACGATCTCGGCATCTCCAGTCATGAAGCGGTGCTGAGCCGAGGCCCGCTCGTCGGGGGCCATGCCGGCGTGGTATCCGACCGCGAGCAGTCGCTCTGACCGCAGCAGCTCGGTCACCTCCTCCACGTCGCGCCGGGTCCCGCAGTAGACGATTGCGGGACGCATCGACGTGTCCGACAGTGCCAGCGACAGGAGCGCTCCCTTCCGTGCCCTGGCGCCCGCCCCGTCGACCCCAATCACGTCGAACGACAGGTTTGGCCGGTCGAACCCCGCCCGCAGGACGAACGGGTCCCGCAGGCCGAGCCGTGTGAGGATCTCATCGGCCACCTCCTCGGTCGCCGTCGCGGTGCAGGCCATCACGGTCGGAGAGCCAAGCCGATCGATGACGCTGCGGAGCCGCAGGTAGTCGGGGCGGAAATCGTGGCCCCACTCGGACACGCAGTGGGCCTCGTCGACCGCGAACAGGTCCACGCGTCGCGCGGCCAGCGCGTCCATGAACGACGCCGACGCAAACCGCTCCGGCGAGCACAGCACGATACGGCTGCGGCCGCCGCGCACATCCGCCAGCGCTCGGGTCACCGTGCCGCCGTCCATGCCGGAGGCGATCATCGCCGCGGGGTGGCCGCCCCGAAGCAGACGCCGGTACTGGTCGGCCATCAGCGCGATGAGCGGTGAGACGACGACCGTCAGATCAGCCGAGGCGATGCCGGGCAGTTGGTAGCAGAGGCTCTTGCCGCCGCCGGTCGGCATCACCACCAGGCTGTCGCGGCCGGCAAGCACGGCCGCGACCGCGTCGCGTTGTCCTGGCCGGAAGGCGTCGAGACCGAAGTGCGCGAGCAGGGCATCCGGGTCGCGTGAGCCGTGGTAACGGTGATCGATGGTGTCGTCCAGCTCGTCGATCCGATCGAGACCGGCGAGCGCCCTTCGCGCCGCCGTGTCCTCCTCGACCATCGAGATCTGCCGCGGCTCGCTGGACTGAGCAGCCGCCAGCGCCGAGGCCAGGGGCGCTGCCTGATCGCGCTCTTCAGCGGACAGCGTGCGCCACAGCGACCGCAGCTCGCTCAGTTCCGACTGCGCCAACGGGTCCGAGCGGCCCGCCTCAAGCCGTCGTAATAACGCGGTCGCCCGCACGGAGAACTCATTCATGCCGGTCAGCCTAGGCGGTGACCACGATGCGACGACGGTTCGACATCGTGTGTGTCGTCGAGCGCCTCCGGGCGTCGGCGTCGCCGATTGGCCGGGTGATACCCATGGTCGGGCTGGACGACGTTGTTCAGATATTTCGGTACGTACAGAGGGAGTTCCTCGTCGTGGTCCACGTCGATCACGGCTCGCTCGCCGAGCGGCCGGTCCAACGACACACGCACCGGGCATCCGACCGGGCATGGCGGCGTCCACTGCGCGCACCACTCGCCGTGGGCCTCCGCGTCAAATTCGAGGATCGGCTGACCGGTCTCGTCGGTTGCCCACCGCTCCCAACGCGACAGCCACCGCTCCGGATACTGAGGTGAGAGGTTGTGCAGAGGATCAGTCACACCGGCCATTCTTGGGCACGGCTCGATGAGTGTGCTGGAAACGGCCCGATTTGTTGCTAACTCGATGCGAATTTGGAACGCGTGGTCGCAGAGAAGGAACGAACGGCGGCTCACCTCCGCGTGTCCCGCAGGTCGGCGACCAGGTCCATCTGGATTTTCGATGCAACAACTGAACCAAAACGAGGTCATAACCTCGCCGTCTTCGGGCTGAAACCAGAACACGGGCGCGTAGACCGTCCGGGCTGCAAAGGTTGCCAAAGCGGCGCCAACCAGTACGACCTGAGTGCACCCACTCACACTGAAAGACTGAATTCTTGCCCGAGGTGCCGGTGCTCGGCCGCATGTATGCGAAGCGCTTGCGCACGTACAGAGTCGCTCTTGCAGGGTGCGCGGCGGTCGCCATGGTGGGTCGCTGCGATCCCCGGCCGGGCGTACAGCGAGAGCTCCGTCCTCGTCGCTGTCGGCGATCAGCTCAGTGAGACGGTCCGGCGTGATCTTGGGGATCGATGCGAGGTAGGACCACTGATCGCGATGTGGCTCGAGCCTCTCATCGAGAAACTCGGTGTTGCCGGCGTTGCGGGCGCCGCGTTGCAGTGGTAGCGCAATGAGGTTCCCGATTCCCCACTCGGAAGTACGTCCTGGCTTGGGAACAGGCGGTCGTAGGAGTCGATGTCAAGCGCCGCACCCAGAGCCATGGTGGCCGTGAGGATGGTGAAGCCGAGCCGTCGCGCTTCGACGGCTGGGACCGGGTCGGTGAAGAAGAACCAGACATGGGCGCCGTTGCCGGATCTGGATCGCTCGATTGCCGCTTGGAGGCCAAGCGAGCGAGCTGTCCGAGTTAGCGCTTGCACGTCGGCGCGCCATGAGCCGCGGTCAAGATCGATCGCGAGCAGCCAGCAACGGTCGTCGGGAAGCAACGGATAGATCCCGATCACCTCGCGTCCCTGAAGATGGGCCAGGAGCTGACGGTCGTCGAGCGTGACGAACGCTGCGTTGCCGCATTCGCCGCAGCGCACCTTGGGTTTGCCGCAGACGCCGCGTTGCCACTCGTTCGCGCACCGCGGTGAGTAGCCAGATCGACTGCGGCCGTGGTTCTCCCAGCGGACGGCGAAGACGTCCTCGCGGCCACGGAACAAATCGCGAAACAGCCGGAGTTTGGACGCCGGTGTCCAGCTCTTGCTATCTGCACCGGTCGCGATGCGTGAGCCCCGGAGGCGGTCCAACTCGGCCAAGTGTGCCGTGGCGAGCTCTCGCCGACGATCAAGCTCAGCGAGCTCCTGCCGGGCCGCTTCGATCTCGGTGTCGAGGTCGATGGCCATGCCGCCATTCTGAATACCGTCCCGGGCTGGCCGGGTTCGCTCAGAAGATGAGTTAGTCACGTACCCAACCGCGAAGCTCGGGATCGTCGAACAGCAGCGTGAGGAGGCCCGCTTCGAACTCCTTGCCGAGCTCCGCGATCCGCGTGAACAGCTGCGACTCGCGAGCTTCATCCACACCGAGCGCGCTCAGCTGCTTGCGCTGCTCGCCGTCGTCGAGGATGGCGAGGAACTCGTCGTAGGCGCTCAGCGCTCGTACGCCCGGGTCGGGGGCGCCGTGATCGAGGAAGGCATCCGCGATCCGGTCGAGTGTAGGAACCGACATCCGCTCGTCCAGATAGTCGAGCATGTCGGCGGCTGGATAGCGGTAGCAGCCGAGCACGGGGAAAAGGCCACCTGCGAACAGAGCCTTACGTGAGAGGCGAAGCTTCGCGTTGCGAAGACCCCACCCTTCCCCCTTACGCGCCCGCATCTTGCTCTTGAAATCAACCGCGATTGTTCGCCAGTAGCGAACGAGATCATTCAAGAGGAACCGAGGAGGCCGGTAGTCCTTCACGTTTGCGGCGAGGTAGCCGCTGATCAGTGCCGCGCGTGCACGCGCGTGGACATCCGCGCCGCAGACGGCCACCGATTCGAGAATGAACAGCATCCGGCGGGTGAGATTCGCGTTAGTGTCCTCGTCCCGTCCGATCTTCCCGCGCAGATCGTCGAGTGCGACCGCCCGTCCGAAGATTTCTTCAACGCTCGGCGCGGGACCGCCGAGAGCGCGAGCGACCTGCTCTACCGACGGCCCCGCGTCGTCTCGCGCAGGCCCCTCGAACACGACCAGGAAGTCGTCATCGCTTTCGCTCGTGACCTCGCGTCGGCCCCATGATCCCGTGAGCACGAGGGTCGCGTCTGGATCTACCTCGACCAAGTCGAATGTCTCGCGGCGTTCGCGAAGGCGACGGTCCGTCTCGGCTCGCGCAGCATTGATATGAGGGAATGTCTGGCCGGTCGCCGCCTCAAGTCCGGAGACTCCCCGATCAGCGGTCACAGTTATGAGCCGGGTTGCGCCGTCCCGGGTAGCGCAAATGCCGTCGTCTTCAGCTGCGTCGCCCAACGATCCGGTGGCAGAGCTTCCAGGATCCAGGGCACGTCGCGGCATCGGCTCAAGACTTTGGCGAATAGTCCCTCGTCGCCCTCGGTAAGCGGTACGTGATGTCCGTCGTCGAGCGAGCTTAGGTGCACGTGTCGTAGGCGTGAGCGGTAGCGATCAAGGAGTTCGTGAGCGGCATCCATCGTCGGGTCGATTGAGCGAACATGCGCCACGTCGAGACAGAAGCCTGCGTCAGGCAGCTCCTCAAAGAAGCTCTCCATCTCTTCGGCGACGCGGCCCGTGGTCTTGCGATCGTCCATGTTCTCGAGCACGAGCCTCGTGCCGAGCGCTCGGTACCGGTTTACGTCCGAAAGGGCGTCCGGATGAGCAACGACAGACCGGACCCAGAGGGGTAGCGCGTCCAGCATCGCGATCGTCGTCGATTCATCTGGATCTCGGTGCTTGACCGGCGCGTGAATGCTGACGTACCGAAAGGGCATCGGAGGCTTCGCCCGCAGGTAGGCGATCAGTCCGGGAAGCTCATCCCCCGAGAGCGCTGACAGCTCGACGGTGAAGGTCGAGATTCGACACGCCTCGGCGACAAGCTCAGGCCAATCGCCCCTGGCCCCTGCGAACACGCCCGTCGAGATTCCGGTCGGATGGTGCGCCGCGAGAGGCCGCTCTGCGCCTCTGGTTACATCCTCGACGGTCGTGCTCACGTGACCACGGTATCGGCTGTGCCCGACGTTATGAAGATCCGGCCGTCCGGCTCGACGGACCCGGAGGGCGGCGGTCGGCAGCCCACGCAGCACGACGCCGATCGCCTCAGCACGCGCGGCACCGCGACGCTCGCCAGGACGCTGTTTTTGTCAAACGCGGCGTCAAACGAACGGGGCCGAACGAGGCCGTTCTCGGCATCATCAGAGGGCCGCGTAGATGTCGACAGCCCAGTATTCATGGGCATTTATCGGCATCTGCTCGGACCGCACGAACAGCGCAAATCCGGCTCATAACCCGAAGGTCCCGACGACTACACGCGATTGCGGGCGTTGGCGATGCTGACAGTTGACGAGGTGTCCCATGTCGTCGCCGTGCCCGAGCGGGACGAGATGCCGCACGAGAAGCGCGATCGGCTCCGCGACGAGTGCCTTCCTCGCCGGAGGGAAAGGACTTCGCGTCCGACAGCGATGAAGCCTGGGCCGCGCCTCTAGCGATCGACTTCTGCGCCGACTACGTCGACGGACGTCCGCTGCGTTTGGAGCCCGGTGGTGGTCGAGCTGTTCATGGCCAAAGCGTCGCTGAACACCCGGCGCTCCTCGGCCGTGAGGATCTGCTCGCGGTCGGCGATCTCGGCCTCGAGCGTGTCGAGGATCTGCCCGAGGGTCTGCTCGCCGCCCCCTTCGGCGACGTGGACCAGCACCAGGCCGTTCTCGCCGCGGCTTGCGTACGCGCCCATGTCTGCCTCCGCCAGCTCGCGGTCGAGCAGCTGCACCCCGCGCTGCACATCGATCCCGAGCTCGCCCGACGTGCTGCGGACTGACAGCAGCTCCGGCGGAAGTGCGCGGGCGACCTCGAGCATCCGGGTGAAGGTAAAGCCGGCGCGCGCGCAGGCACGCGGGGGCGCCGCGGCCGCCGCCGCGCGGCGACAGCTGCGCCGCCTACTACTGGCATCAGCGCGAAAAGACCCGCTTCTGCATGCGTGGCGAGTGGTTCCACACGGGCGACCGACCGCTACGTGGTCGACGGCGACGGGCACTTCGTCTATCAGGGTCGCTCGGACGACATGATCAAGGTGGGTGGCCTGTAGGTCTCGCCGGCCGACGTCGAGGGCTGCCTCGTCCAGCACCCGGCGGTGTCCGAGGCGGCCGTGATCGGGGTGCAAATCGAGGACGTGAGCCGGATCAAGGCGTTCGTGATCTGCACCGCGGGCCCGCCGGCCGATCCGGACGCGCTCGCCGAGGAGCTGCGCTTGTGGTGCAAGGACCACCTGCGCCGCTACCAGTACCCGCACCTGGTCGAGTTCGCCGAGGACGTGCCGCGGACGTCGTCCGGCAAGGTGCAGTGCTTACAAGCGAAGCCGAGGAGGTCAACGCAACGCCGCCCGGAGTGATGCCGATCGCGGCTCCCGGCTTATTCGTCGCCGTTGCGATCGGCGTCACGGCCCCGCTCGTCCAGCTCGTGACATAGACAGTGAAGCCCGACGCCGCCGCGTTCGCGCTCGACGCAAGCATCGCAAGCGACCAACACAAACACACACCAGCGCCCAGCCAACCACGCCGGGCCGAAAGTCGACGAACGCACATCTCTCTACCTCACTTGCAACGCGCGGCGCGGCGTGGCGCTCTTCCACCCAGAACGCTGTCGCTGGAACCGCTGAACTCTCGCATGCTCCCACGCCTGTTTGGGTGGGGCCAACCGTAGTCACTACCCGGCCGGCAGACGCCGCTGTCAGCTAGGTGGCAGGGCGATCCCGGTGCGGTAGGCGTAATTGACCGCCTGGGCGCGGTCGCGCAGGCCGGCCTTCGTGAACAGGTGGTTGATGTGGGACTTGACCGTGGTAGGGCTGACGAACAGCCGCTCGGCGATCTCGACGTTGGTCAGCCCCTCGGCAATCAGGGCCAGCACCTCGGCCTCCCGCGGCGTGAGGTCATCGGGGAGCTCGGACTCCGCGGCCGCGCCGGCGGCAGCGTGTCGCGCGTCGTCGCCGGCCAGCGCCGCGACCACGTGATGTTGCACGGAGGGGTCAAGCGCGGCCTCCCCCGCGGCGACGGTGAGGATCGCGGCTCGGATGTCGTCGCTGCTGGCGTCCTTGGTCAGGTAGCCGCGGGCGCCCGCCCGCAGCGCCCCGAGCACGCTCTCGTCGTCGGCATAGGTCGTCAGCGCGATCACGCGCACATCCGGACGGCGCTCGCGCAGGCGGCGGGTGGCCTCGATCCCGTCCATGCGCGGCATACGCAGGTCCATCAGCACGACGTCCGGGCTGTGCTCGTCGGCCAGCGCCAGCGCCTCCTGGCCGTCCGAGGCCGAGGCGACCATCTCGATGCCTGGCAGCAACCCGAGCAGGGTGCCGAGGCTCTCGCGCACCAGTCGCTGATCGTCGGCCAGCAGCACCCGGACCGGCGCGCGCTGCGAGGGGTCGTCGGTCATCGGACCGCCGGGAGGCGGAGCTCGACGCGGAACCCGCGCGGCGTGGGCGTCGCCAGGAGCTCGCCGCCGAGCAGCTCGGCCCGCTCGCGCATTCCGGTCAGCCCGTAGCCGCCGGTCAGGCCGACGCTCGCGGGGGGAGGCGATCCGGGGACAGCGTGGTCCTCGACCACCAGCACGGTGCTGTCGGGGGCGTAGTCCAGCCTGACGTCGACACGCTCGGCGGTGGCGTGACGGCGGACGTTGGTGAGCGCCTCCTGCGCGGTCCGGTACACGGCGAGGCGCGCCTCGGGCGGGAGCTCGCGCGGCTCGCCGCGAACCTCGAGCGCGACCGGGAGGCCGCTCTGCTCCTTGAACGCGTCGGCGAGCGCGCCGATCCGCTCCGGCCCGGGCAGCTCATCGCCGCGCTGCGCCGCGATCGCCCGGCGCGCTTCGTCCAGTCCGCTGGCGGCCAGGTGGTGGGCGCGGTCGATGGACTGCGCGATGTCGTCGCTGACGCCGCGGTCGCGGGCGAGCAGGCGCGTGGTCTCGAGCTGGAGGGCCAGCGCCGAGAGCGAGTGGGCGAGCACATCGTGCATCTCCCGGGCCAGCCGCCCGCGCTCGGCCGCCGCCGCGGCTTGCGCCTCCGACGCCCGGGAGGCCTTGAGCTCGTCGCGCTGCTTGCTGACGTAGTGCAGCAGCCGCATGGCAAAGAACCAGGGGAGGATCCCGGACAGGAACGTCCCGGCGCCGGCGACCTGCCCCTTGGCCAGGTACCCGGCCAGGAACAGCGCGATGGTGCCCAAGAAGATCAGCCAGGCGGCCCGGCGATCGAGGTTGAGGGCCGCGACGATCGCGACGTAGTACGGGCCGAGGACCCAGACCCCGTGGGGTTGCAAGGCGCCCAGCGTGCCCGACGCGACGATCACACCGAGCAGGGCCAGGACCCGGTGGCGGGCGGGCAGGTCCCTGCGCTCCGGGTGGGCCGCGATCGCGAACACGACAAAGCCGACGAACGAGGCGAGGACGCCGATGTCGCGGCCGTGCAGCCCTGGGTAGGGATGGGTTGCGAAGGTGATCGCGACGAACGCGGCCAGCACGACCACGCCGAACAGCCGCCACGCGATCGCCTCGAGCGGCGCCGTGCCCTCGCCGTCGTACCCGGAGGCGAACCAGCTGCGCCGGAACCAGTTGACGAATGCGCGGATCATCGACGCCGCAAACGATAGGCCGCGCGCGCGTGTATGTCATCGGCCGGCGGGTGGATGGACAGGCCCCGGAACTCCACCCGCGGGTGGACGCTTCAGTTCGTCCCGCGCGCCGATGACAGGGCGGAGCCCGGGACGTAGCTTGCTACCCATGCTCACTAACTCACTCGAGGCCGCAATGACCCTCACTTCAGAACGCTCGACCTCGCCGGCGGCTCGCGCCGTCGACCTGGTCAAGACGTATGGCAGTGGCGATGTCGCCGTCCGCGCCCTGGACGGCGTCACCGTCGAATTCGAACGCGGCCATTTCACTGCCGTGATGGGCCCATCCGGGTCGGGCAAGTCAACCCTGATGCACTGCATGGCCGGGCTCGACGTCCCGAGCTCGGGACGCGCGTTCGTCGGCGACGATGAGGTCGGACGGCTCGACGACGCCGCCCTGACCCAGCTGCGCCGCGACCGGATCGGGTTCGTGTTCCAGTCCTTCAATCTCGTCCCGACCCTCACGGCCGCCGAGAACATCACGATCGCCGCCGACCTCGGGGGGGAGCCGGTGGACCGCGAGTGGTTCGAGGCCCTCGTCCACCAGCTCAGGGTGGCCGATCGGCTCTCGCATCGTCCGAGTCAGCTGTCGGGCGGGCAGCAGCAGCGGGTGGCCTGCGCGCGGGCCTTGATCGGCCGCCCCGAGCTGATCTTCGCCGACGAGCCGACCGGCAACCTGGACTCGAATGCCTCGGCCGAGGTGCTCGAGTTCCTCAGCCGCGCCGTCAGCGAGCACGGGCAGTCGATCGTGATGGTCACCCACGACCCGCGGTCGGCGGCCTACGCCGAGCGGGTGGTGTTCCTGGCCGACGGAAAGCTGGTGGCCGAGCTTCGCTCGCCCACTGCCGACGCCGTGCTTGAGCAGATGAAGCGATTGGGGGGCTGAGGAGATGCGCCGGATCACCGTCCGGGGCCTGATGGCCCGCAAGCTCCGCATGGCCCTGACCGCGCTGGCGATCGTGCTCGGAGTCACCTTCATCACCGGCACGCTCGTGCTGGGCGACACGCTCAACCGCACCTTCGACAACGTGGTCGGCACCGCCTATCAGCACGTCAGCTTCCAGGTTCGCGGCAAAGCCGCCTTCAACAACGACGGTGCCGCCGCGGCGGTCGACAGCACCGCCGACCGCAAGCCGGTCCCGGAGTCGGTTCTCACAGCCGTTCGCCGCGTGCCGGGCGTTTCTTATGCCTTCGGCTCGGTGGGCGGCTACGCCCAGTTCATGACGCGGGACGACAACGCGATCGGCGGCGGGGGCGGCTCTACCCTGGGCTTCGCGTTCGACCCGAACGCCCAGCTGTCGCCCTACCGGCTGGTCGCCGGCCATGCGCCCACCGCGCCCGATGACGTGGTGATGGACAAGGCGACGGCGACCCAGCACGACTTCGCGATTGGCGACAAGGTGCTGATCAACCTGCCCAACCGGCCCGAGACGTTCACGATCACCGGGCTCGTCACGTTCGGATCGGACAACAACCTCGCTGGGGTGACGCTGGCCGGCTTCGACCCGGCGGTCGCGCAGGCGCTCTTCAACCTCCGCGGCTACTACAACACGATCAGCGTGCTGGCCGCCCCGGGCGCCGACACGGTCAAGCTCCAGCGCGCGATCGCCGCGACCCTGCCCGCCGGCGACGAGGTGGTGAGCGGCCAGACTGTCGCCAATGAGCTCTCGACCGCGATCAACAACGAGCTCTCGTTCATCTCGACCGCGCTCCTGATCTTCGCGTTCATCGCGCTGCTGGTCGGGGCGTTCACGATCTACAACACGTTCTCGATCACCGTCGGCCAGCGGACCCGCGAGCTTGCTCTGCTGCGTGTGGTCGGCGCCAGCCGGCGCCAGGTGTTCCGCTCCGTGCTGGCCGAGGCCGCGGTGACCGGGGTGATCGCGTCGCTGATCGGGCTCGGGTTGGGCGTGGTCGCGGCGCTCGGTCTGAAGGCGCTGCTCAAGGCGTTCGGCATCGTGTTGCCCTCGGCGCCGCTCGTGTTCGAGGCTCGCACCGCGGTGGTCGCGATCGCCGTCGGGGTCGGCGTGACCCTGCTGTCGGCGATCGTCCCGGCCCGCCGCGCCGTCCGGATCGCGCCGGTGGCCGCGCTGGCCGACCAGCCCGACGCGCAGAGTTTGGCGGTGCGGCGGTTGACATTGGTGCGCGGCGTGGTCATCGGCATCGTCGGTGTTGTCCTGATCGTGGTCGGAATGGGCAAGGCGTCGCTCGTCCTGGTCGGCTTCGGCGGACTGGCCATCCTGATCTCCACCAACCTGCTCTCGCCGCTGCTGGCCGGCCCGCTGTCGAACGCGCTCGGGCGTCCGCTGGTCGGGGCGCTCGGTGTCCCGGGGCGGCTGGGGCGAGAGAACTCCACGCGCAACCCGCGCCGGACCGCTCAGACCGCCGCCGCGCTGATGGTGGGCCTATCGCTGGTCTCGACGATCGCGGTGCTGGGCGCATCGCTCAGCGCCTCGGCCAAGAACGAGGTCGACAGCGCCGTCAGCGCCGACTACATCGTCACCGGCAACGGCGGCTTCAGCAAATCGGTGGTTCCCGCCGTGTCGCGGGTGCCCGGGGTAAGGACCACAACGGTCGTCTACCAGGGCCAGTTCGAGGTCAGGAGCTCGCTCTCGACGCTCGTGGCGGCGACGCCGGCCGATTTGGGGAATACGGTTAGCCTGCACATCACCGCCGGCAGCGGAGCCGCGGCGATGGCGGCCGGCGAGCTGCTGGTCGACAAGAACACCGCGAGTAAGGACCACCTCCACGTCGGCTCGACCGTTCCGGTCAAGTTCGCCCAGACCGGCTCGACCACGATGACGGTCGGCGGCATCTACAAGTCGAACCCACTGCTGGGCAGCTACCTCACCGGAGACGGGTTCTTCCTGTCGCATTTCGACAATCCGCTCCCGATCGCGGTGCTTTTGAGTAGCGCTCCCAGGGCGCACGGAGTTTTCACCGCCGTGAACAACGCGCTGGTGCCGTACGCCAACGTGGGCGTCAAGACGCTGGCCCAGTTCGAGGCCTCCGAGCAGTCCAGCGTCAACCAGCTGCTCGGGCTGGTCTATGTGCTGCTGGCGCTGGCCATCCTGATCGCGCTGATCGGCATCGTCAACACGCTGATGCTGTCGGTGTTCGAGCGGACCCGCGAGATCGGGCTGCTCCGGGCCGTTGGCATGAAGCGCCGCCAGGTCCGGGCGATGATCCGCTCCGAGTCCGTCATCGTCGGGCTGCTGGGCGGGGTCCTCGGGATCGTGCGCGGGACCGCGATTGGCGCCGCGCTGGCCTACGCGCTGCGCAACAACGGCGTGACCACGATTTCCGTGCCGGTGGCGAGCCTGATCGGGTTCGTGATCCTGTCCGCCCTGCTCGGCCTGGCCGCGGCCACGTGGCCGGCGCGGCGGGCGGCCAACCTCGACGTCCTGGCCGCGATCGCCACCGAATGATCCAAACCGGGGCAGGCCGTATCTCCTGAACGGCAAAGGCGCTTTACCAACCGTCCCGAGGACCGACTGGCCTCGCTTTTGGTTGACGAGTTGGAGCCGATTCCGGATTCGCGGGTGCTGTTCACGTGCGGCGGATCGGAGGCGATCGACTCCGCGATCAAGCTCGTGCGGGCCGGCCAAAAGGCGGCCGGAGACGGCGGGCGCTCGGTGTTCCTCAGCCGCCACTACGCCTACCACGGCGTGATGCTGGGCGGCACGTCCGCCGGCGGCTTCCGGCCAACCGGGACCCCGTTCGGGACGCTCCTGCCCGACTTCTTCCAGGTCGACCGGGACAGTGTCGCTTTGATGCGCGACGCGGTCGCCTACCGCGGCCAGGAGCGGATCGCGGCGATCATGGCCGAGCCGGTGATCGGCGCGGGCGGCGTGTTCCCACCGCCGCCCGGGTACGTGGCGGGGCTGCGCGAGCTGTGCGATGAGTGCGGCGCGCTGCTCGTGTTCGACGAGGTGATCACCAGCTTCGGTCTGCTGCGCGGCCGGGGTGGCCAACGTGGAGCTGATGCGGGCCGAGGACCTGCCCTCGCGCGCGGCCGCTGCCAGCGCCCGGTTGCGAGCGGCTTTGGATGGGTTGGCTGGGCATCCGGGTGTTGCGGAGGTCCGTGGCGAGGGGCTGATGCAGGCCATCGCGCTGGCGCCGCCCTTGAATCATGGGGCGTTCACCGAGGCTCTGCTGGCGCGCGGGGTGATCGGGCGCGGACTGGGCTACGCCAACAGCGTGGCCTTCTCGCCTCCGCTCATCATCTCCGACGAGGAGGTCGACGCGCTAGTGGCCGCGACGGCGGCGGTGCTCGATGAGCTCTCGGCTTAGAGGCTCTTAAGGGCTCTTAGGGGTTCGTGATCAGAGCTCGTTGCAGACGGGACTGGTGAGCGTCCCGACGCCGGTGACATTGATCTCCACCGTGTCGCCCTCTCTGAGGTAGCGCGGGGGATTGCGCGAGTCACCGACGCCGCCGGGGGTGCCGGTGGCGATCACGTCGCCCGGCTCGAGGGTGACGCCGGCCGATGACGATCGCGACCTCGCCCTCGTAGTCGGGGCGGGTCTCTTCCGTTGGGATCACGATCTCGGCCTGGTGGGCGATCAGCGAGGAGGGCCACATCGAGAGCACCACCGGGACCGACGGGATCTTCACCCCGGACTCCTCGGCGTGCGTGCGGTAGTTCAGCCCGATCGCCAGGATCTTGCCCGGGTGCACGGGGTGGAGGAGGCGGACCTCGTTGGTCCCGTATTTGGGACCCTCGGCGCTCTCCATGGCCGCCCATCCCGCTTCCGTCGGCAGAAACCCGCGGGGGTCGGCCTCGCCCGCATCCGTGATCGTGTTGTTATCGGCGAGTCTCCCGACCCGGGTCTCGCCGTTCGGGTCGACGAAGCGGACAGCCTTCACACCTCGTCCTCCTTGTTCGTGCGTATCGCTTGCCGGCGGATCCAGGTCTTCGTCCGCCCAGAGTGGGAGCGAAAGGCTAGTCGTGGGCCTCGGATCGAGTTGTTGCGCGCGATCAGACGATGACAGCCGCGTACTGGCGACCGAGGGACCGGACGCTCGCAACGATCGCCAGTCAACTAACCTCAATCGATCTCAGTCGTCCTAGTGCCAATTAGAATCATTTTGACCCAGTTAGGCCCAAGCTAGCTCAGCATGGAGCCAAGTGCTAGAATCGGCGGTCCGCCGCGGGGTGGAGCAGTCTGGTAGCTCGTCGGGCTCATAACCCGAAGGTCGCGGGTTCGAATCCCGCCCCCGCTATAATAAGTAAGATAAGAAAGCCCCTGAAATCCGGGGTTTTTCTTTTTGGGCGAGGCGGGCGACCTCGAACTGGCGGATCGTTCATCAGGCGCACGAGCTGACGAGCGCGCTCGACGCCGAGCTGTGGGCGTCACAGCTGCTTGGCGTGTTCTGGAACCAGCGAAATACGCTGCCGCTGGAGGAGGCGGCGTCGCCCGACTACAGCCTGATTCTTGGCGAGCCACTGATCGAGGCGGTCGCTCGGCTCGGCGGCGACGGGGCGCAGACCGCGCTGAGCGTCATCGGGATCGTGGACGACGGCGAGCTTGGCATCCGCGCCGGGGTGCTGGCGCAGAAGCTGGAACTGGAAGAGGCGGTGCCCAGCTGGCTCCGCGACGTCGGCGAGGCGGAGATCACCGGCGCGGCAGTGATGCGTGAGGACGTATTCGACGACGCGTCCACCGTGTTCCTCGAGGCTTGCCATCCGAGCGGCGAAACGCACGCGATCGGCGTGCTGATCGACAACAACCTCGATCACATGGCCAAGGACATCCTGCTCGCCGACTCGATCGATCGCGTGGCCGACGCGATGCGCGAGCACCCGCGGGGCGATGGGGAGCTAACACTCGAGCGGATCGCGCCGGGAGTCGCGGCGGGACGGATCGGCGCGGCGATCGAGCTGACTGACATGACGTTGGATCCGCCGGTGTCCGACGACTACACGCGATTGCGGGCGTTGGCGATGCTGAGGGTGGATGAGGTGTCCCATGTCGTCGCCGTGCCCGAGCGGGAGGAGCTGCCGTACGAGGAGCGCGATCGGCGCCGTGACGAGTTCTTGTCGTCGCCTGAGGGAAAGGACTTCGCGCCCGACAGTGATGAGGCCTACACCGCGTCGCTGGCGATCAACTTCTGTGCGGACTACGTCGACGGACGCCCGCTTCGTTGGAGCCCGGTCGTCGTCGAGCTGTTCATGGCCAACTGGATCCCGAGGAAGGTGCTCGCCGACCAGGGCCTGTTCGAACGGCTTCCGGCAGCACTCGACGCCTGGGTGCGGTTCGCGGGCCGAAAGGCCGGCACGCCCGACTGGGCTGTCGAGGCGACCCGGAACGCGATTCCGCGCTGGCGCGAAGAGATGACCGTGAGCGGCAGCGATCCGGCGGCTGACGGTCTGGGCAAGCAATTCCTGACGGCTGCGAACGCGGCCGGAATCGCCGTCGAGGATGGCGACGCCTGGGAACGTTCATGGCCGGCTGGAACGCGCGCAGCGAGGCTCCGTAGCCTCAAGCAGCGCCGGGATTGACCGACCGGTCAGGCTGTGTGCCTTATCGCGTTTCCCGCTGCGAGGTCGAGTTCGAGCCATCTGCGTGATTCGAGCACGGCGCCGGGGTTGAGCACTGCGCGATGGTCGTCGGCGAGGTCGTGGCTGTCCGGGTTCTCGTCGTAGTCGATCGTCGTGCCGTTGTGCTCGGCGATCAACGGTCGGTGGGTGTGCCCGACGAGCCCGATCCTGGCTTGCTGGCGGGCGAGATGATCCGCCGCGTCTTGCGGGCTTGAGATCCAGCCGGTGATTGGGTCCTGGCCGCTCCCGTGCCAGAGCTCGACGTCGTAAGCCCGACCCTGGGCGGGCAGCGCTGCGAGCCATGTGAGCTGCTCATTGGAGAGCACACGGTGCTGCCATTGCAGCTGCCCGCGTTGCCGGGGCAGTCGCAGCATGCTGAGCGAGAGCTGGCCAGTGACCCAGCGGTCGTGGTTGCCGGCGAGCGCGAGTGCGCAGCGATCGCGAACGACGTCGACGACCTCGACCGGCGCGGTCGCGCCGAGCCCGACGATGTCGCCCACGCACCAGATCTGTTCAGTGGTCGCCCGATCGATCGCGGTGAGCACGCGGCGCAACGAGTCGAGGTCGCCGTGGATGTCGGAGATCACAGCGATGCGCATCAACGCCTCCACGTCCAGGAAATCGACGACTGGGAGTTGCTACGGGACGGGTACCCGGATGCTCTTCTCGAACGCATCGACCAAGTTGAGCAGCTGGTCGCACTCCCAGACGCGGCCCCACTTGCGCTGGTTGAGCCTCTGCAGGATTCCCGCGCGCTCGAGCTCTTGCAGAGCCTTGCCAGCGGTGACGTGGGACTTGCCTGTGAGGGTCTGGGCGACCGCGACGTCGATCACGGGCTGCTGAGGCAGCGCACTGATGAGCTGGCGGACGGCGGCGTCCCGGCGTGGCTCGCCGAGGTCGTCGAGCCAGGTTGATTGGAGCTGCTCGATCTCGTCGGCAAGTCGCTCGGCCTCTGTCGCCGCCCGTGTAGTTGCGTCGGCGAACTGCGCGATCCATGAGCTGATGTCGGCTTCTCGGTACAAAGTGAGCCCGCCGACGTACCCCTTCGGCTCCGCTGCCAGGATAAGGCTGATCGGGGGGACGTAGTTCGGTATCTCGCCACGGCGACGAAGCACCGCGTAGATGAGCGCTCGGCCCACGCGACCATTGCCGTCGGCGAACGGGTGGATGGTCTCGAACTGGGCGTGCACGATCCCGGCCTGGACTATTGGCGCGAGATCGGTTCGTGTAGCGAACGCACAGACATCGTCGAGCAGCGGCCGAACGTACTCTGGCGGGGGCGGAATGTAGGCGGCGCCGATCGGGTTGTAGTCGTTCCCACCGATCCAGTTCTGTGACTCCCGCACGACGCCGGCGATGTCTGCGTCTTCGGTGAACCGCAGCAATGTCCGGTGAATGTCTTCGATGTCCGAAGTCGTGAGCGGTTTGCCAGCTGTCCCGATCTCGATCGCGTGCTTCATCGCTTCGACGTTTGGGATGAAGTCCAGGAGGAGTCTGTCTCCGAGCGGCAGCCGGAGCTTTCGGATCCTGTGGTAGGCGACCAGGTCAAGTTAGTCGACCAGTTTGCTACAATTCGTTCCGTGGAGGTCACCGTTCAGGAAGCAAAGACGCAGTTGTCACGGCTGTTGCGTCGCGTAGAAGCCGGCGAGGAAGTGGTGATCCGTCGCGGACGCGAGCGTGTGGCGATGCTTGTCCGCGTTGAGGATGAGGGGGTACGGCGTGAGATCTGGGGAGACCTCGAAGGATCGATGGCAGCGGACTTCGACGAAGTCCCGAGCGACTTCGACCCGTACACGTGAAGCGGCTTCTGCTCGACACCAACGTCGTGGTCTGGCTCCTTCTTGGAGACCGCAAACGAGTTTCGACCGACGCCGTTCAGGCGCTCGAGGACACCATCAACGAGGTCGCGCTCAGCGCCGCCAGCGTGTGGGAGATCGCGATCAAGCGATCGCTCGGGAAGGTGACACTTCCAGACGGCTGGGCGGCGGCTGTGCGGCGCCTCGGATTCGCTCCGATGCCGGTGACCGCCATCCACGCGGCCACGGTCGAGCATCTACCGTGGCATCATCGCGATCCCTTTGACCGGTTGCTCGTCGCTCAAGCCTCGGTTGAGGGCTGCGCCCTGGTCACCGCGGACCGTCGTCTCGCCACGTACTCGGTCGAGACGCTCTGGTAATGCTTCACCCGCGCGGACCGTTCCCCCGCTGACGCCGAGAGGCATCGGTGCGCGCCACTGCGTCACTCTGAGGGCGCGGGCGGTCGTGACCGGCGCTGTGCCCGCGGGGACGCGAGGTCAATGCAGCTCGGGCTTGGCGTCAAGCCCACCTCGTGGCTGCTTGAGCACGTTGCGCCGCCGATACTCGCGGGAGGGCTTTGCACGTTGGCAAGATGCGGCGGGTGGAGGGCCGGGGCTCCCCATCGACACTTATGTCGATGACGATCCTGTCGCGAAGCGGGCTGGTCGATGCGCGTGGACCGGGCGCGTCAAACCCGAGGCAAACGAACGAACCCAGATCGCAAATCACTAGCCAACACAGAGGAGATGAGAGCTGAACGGACGCGCGGACCAAGGAGCATCCGGCCGATCAGGAAGAGATCCTGACGCACGATAACCGTCGGGCTCGGAGGTGATGGCGGATCGCTGGGACTGAGACAGGAGGGGCGATCAGCTGGCCGGGGCGGAGCTCTTCCGCGCCCGGGGTCGCCTGGGAGTGGCTTGGTTTGCTGAGCGCCGGCCCCGACTGGAGAGTGGGAAGTGGACCGTCTCCGTGACGGTAGCGCCGAGCGCGTCCGCGATCGCTTGCACGCGCTGCAGGCTTACGCCCGCATACTCGGTCGCTTCCCAGCGCTGGACCTGCTGTTCTGCGACGCCGAGTCGGTTGGCGAGGCCCTTCTGAGTGATGCGCGCCGCAATCCGGGCTTCGATGATCGCCTCAGGGAGCCCGTTGAGCGAGCGGAGAGTCCGCTGCTTCACACGTCCGGCGCGCAGTCGCTCGTACGCCCGGAGTTGGTCCCGCAGCACCTCAGCCTCGCTTCGCAGAGCGTCGCCGGCCGCAGCGTGGATTCTTGGGTGCACATCAGGCGGCGGTTCGCGCTGTTCGTGCACGGCGATGGACGCCTCGAACTTCTTCAGCCACCCCTTGGTGATCCTGTACTGGCGCTCGTTGGTGATCATGGGAGGTCCTTGAGGTTGATGGCGACCGCGCCCGTCGGCTCATTGGTGTTCCGGTCGTGTTGGAAGTAGTCCACGAAGTCTGGGTAGCCGGAACCGGCAGGCACCTTCGCGGGAAACAACTCGCCACCGAATCTCGCCTTCTGAGCGCGCCTGCGATCAGAAAAGTCCAGCAACGCCGGATCGAGCAGGAGAGGGTCGACGTTGCTCTCTTCCCATCAACCGTCGAAGTCCGCCCGCTCCTCCTTGTCGGTCACGAAGCTCCCGTCGATGTAGGCGCGGCCGCAACCAGCTCGACGGAGCGACTCGAGCGCGCGCTTGAGTCCGGCGAGCAGCTTCCGACGGTGCGGCGTGGTCCCATAATCTGTCGCGAACTCATTCCACCATGCGTCGTGTATCCCAGACGGCAGGTTCCCAGACTCAAGACTCGTCGAACGACGGTATCACAACACAACTCTAGCGTTGTGTCGAGTTGGCCCGGCGCGTCAAACATTTGTCAAACGAACGGGGCCGAACCGGCCTGCCAGCTCGTCCACTCCGTCGCACAATTGCGTGTTACATGACTTTGCGTTACAGACACACTTGGACCTCTGGCCAGTCCGCGAGCCAGCCGCCCCGGGAGCGTCCTTCGGCGGACTCGGTGCAGATCAGTCCGCGCGGAATCCGCCGTATGGACTGGGCTCCGCACCGGACGGGCTCCCCGGACCCACGGACGCCGAGCTAGGGGAATCCGGCCCAGTGAGGTGCGAAGGACCACCATATGGCGCCGGATTCCCAAGCGAGGCCCATTACCAACACGACGGCAATGTGACCGTCGCGGTGGAAACAGCCTACGCCGCACGCCGCTGGTCGGCGACCGGCACCGCGTAGCCGAGCTTGCGGACTGCGCGCCTGAACGCCTGTTCCGAGCCGGCGGGCACGAGCAGTCGGTTCTCGCCGGCGGCGATGCACAGCCCGCGCGTGGCGCGGTCGTTTGCGAGCCGGAGGACGAGCGCCGGATCGGCGCAGTCGATGACCCGCATGGTGCCGCGGTCGACGAAGCGCTGCGCGCGGTCGGTGAGGTCGTCGAGCAGGCTGATGACCGCCTGCGGCAGCGGCGTTGCCGTGCGCGCCGCGAGGAAGGCGCGCACGTCGGCCATCGATTCGCCTTGCTCTGCGACCGTCAGCAGCACGTCGCGGTCCAACCGCCACACGCGATCAGCGGTCCGCTGCGCGTAGCGCTCGAGCACGATGCGATCCGCGAACGTGAGCCCGTCGCCGGTCGCGACGACGTCGAGGTTGGTCAGCACTGTGAAGAGGGTCCGTTGCTCCGGCGCCGGGGGCTCGTAAGACTCAGCCCAGCCGAGAATGTAGGCGCCAAGTGGCGTCAGGCGGATGAACGTGAGGCCGTCATAGCGGCTCAGGTACTCGAGGTCATCGGTGCCCGACATGTCGTGGAAGTCCGGCCGGGCTCCCGCCGGCGGCACGTAGGCCACGTCCACGATTCCGAGCGTGGCGGCGTACTCGAACAGCAGACACAGCGCGTAGCGGGCCTGGAGGATGTTCCAGCCGCCGTAGCCGTCGTAGCCGAGGCTGCCGTATTCCGGATGGCCGATGTACAGCCGCCACGGGTCGCGCGTGACCTCGAACCGATGCCCCACGGCGCGCATGTACCGGAACAGCTCGTCGGTGGTGACCCATCCTCCGACGGGGCACTCCGCGACTGCGTCGGCGATCACCTCGCGCCGGCTCGCGACCGCAGTCAGGCCGCGCTTGCCCTTGCCGGTCTGTCCCTTGATCACATCGATGCGCGACAGCTCGTCGAGGAGCCGAGTGGCCAGCCAGCGGTCCCAGATCTTGCGCAGCATGTCGGCGGCGGGGACGGTGAGCGACTTGCTGCCGGCGTTCGTCAGCGCCAGGCGCGAGCCGCGCAGCTCAGCGAGGCCGGCCACCTGGATCAGCATCGGCCAGGCGAAGGACGTCATCGGGCCGATTCCGGAGTCTTCGGGATATGGCTCGCCTCCGAGCAACGCCTGCGCCACGATCCGCGTCGTGGCGGCGGATGGACGGCGGGTCCTGTCGCTGACCGACAGCTTGCCCGAGTCGGCCAACCGGAACACCGCCTCCAGGTCGTGCCGCGCGGCGCGCTCGGTTTCGCGCACGGTGAGCGGCACGAACTCGACCGCCGTCTGCCGTGCGCGGGTCGCGTAGTCGTAGAAGGTGTGACGCTGCTCGATCTCCTCGGGCAGCTCCTCCACGGCCGTCGGCCCAGCCGGGGCGGCGTGAACGGTTGAAACGGGATCGGAGCGGTCAGGGGCCATGGCGCTGTAGCTTGATCGACCCGCCGGACGGTCGTTGCCGGCGGGTCGATGCCATCCGGACCCTTGGTTAGCGTGCACGGGTATGCCGGGCCCAGCCATCGTGCAGAGCGACCGCACCGTGCTGCTCGAGGTCGCGCACCCCGAGTTCGAGGGCGCTCGCGCCGAGCTGGTCCGGTTCGCGGAGCTCGAGAAGAGCCCGGAGCACGTGCACACGTACCGGATCTCGGCCGTGTCGCTGTGGAACGCGGCGGCTGCCGGCCTGCGCGCCGAGGAGATCGCCCAGACGCTCGTCGAGCTCTCGCGTTACGAGGTTCCGCAGGCGGTGCTGGCCGACGTTCGGGATCTATGCGCCCGCTACGGCCGTCTGCGATTGGTGGAGGGCGAGGCCGGACTCTTGCGATTGACCTGCGATGACGCCGCGCTCCTGGCCGAGGTGGCGCGCGCGGAACCCGTGGCCAAGCTGCTGCGGGGGCGCCCCAGCGCGACCGAGGCGACGCTTGCCGCCCCGGCGCGCGGGCCGCTCAAGCAGGCGCTGATCGGCCTGGGGTGGCCGGTCGAGGACCTGGCGCCCTATGAGGACGGCGACGCGCTCGACGTGGAGCTTCGCGACACGCTTGAGGTGCGCCCCTACCAGCAACAGGCAGCGCTGGCCTGGGAGGCGGCCGGCGCCGGGGTGGTGGTGCTCCCGTGCGGCTCGGGCAAGACGATCGTCGGCTTGGCGGTGATCGCGGCTCAGGGCTGCGAAACGCTCATCGTGACCAGTAACGCCGCCTCGCTTCAGCAGTGGCGGGATGAGCTGCAGGCCCGGACCACGGTCGCACCCGAGGCGATCGGCGAGTACTCGAGCCAGGCCAAGGAAATCCGGCCGATCACGCTGACGACCTACCAGATGCTCACGCATCGACCCAGGCGGGATGCAGGGTTCCCGCATCTGGACCTGTTCGAGCGCCGCGAGTGGGGCCTTGTGATCTACGACGAGGTGCATCTGCTGCCGGCGCCGGTGTTCCGGGCGACGGCACGGATCCAGGCACGGCGCCGGCTCGGTTTGACCGCCACGTTGATTCGCGAGGACGGCGCCGAGCCGCTGGTGTTCTCGCTCGTCGGTCCCAAGCGCTACGACATGGCGTGGCGCGAGCTCGAGGACGCCGGTTGGATCGCGAGCGCCGAGTGCACTGAGGTGCGGGTGGGGCTCGCGGCGCGGGAGCGCATGGACTACGCGCTCGCCGACGAGCGCGAGCGGTTCGGGCTGGCCAGCCGCAACCCGGCCAAGGACGGGCTGGTCGAGACCGTCCTCGCGCGCCATCCCGGCGCGCAGGCGCTCGTGATCGGCTACTTCGTGGGGCAGCTTGCCCGGATCGCGAAGCGACTGGATGCCCCCCTGATCACCGGTAGGACGCCGCGCCACGAGCGGGAGGCACTGTACGCGCGGTTTCGGGCCGGCGAGCTGGCGGTGCTGTGCGTGAGCAAGGTCGCGAACTTCGCGCTCGACCTGCCGTCGGCGAGTGTGGCGATCGAGCTGTCCGGGACGTTCGGCTCGCGCCAGGAGGAGGCCCAACGGCTGGGCCGGCTGCTGCGCCCCAAGCCGGGGGAGAACCGCGCCTGGTTCTACGCGCTCGTCTCGCGTGAGACGATCGAGCAGGAATACGCGCATCGCCGGCAGCTGTTCCTGGCCGAGCAGGGCTACCGGTACACGGTGCTGGCGCCCGAGGAGCTCGAGGCCGCCCCGCTACGGCGCGCGGCGTGAGCGATCCGGGCATTGCCGAAGGCAACGTTCCGGCCGTGGCCGAGTCGGACGGTCCGAGCGTCGTCGAGCTTCTTACCGCGGCGCCGGCTGCGCACCGGGATGCGGTGGCGGCCCAGCTGGGGCTTGCCCGGGCCGCGTCGGTCAAGGGGATCGCCGCGGCGCTCTGTGATCCCGAGTGCATGGGCGGTGTCGTCGGGGCGCTCACGCCCGGGGCGCGTCAGCTCGCCGCCGAAGCCGCGTTCGTGGACCAGGGCGTCGTGCAGCAGAGCCGGGGCGGGCGCGTGGCGGCGGCGGTGGTCGAGCTCGAGCGCCAGGGGATCGTGTTTACCTTCGGGGGGACCTACAACCTCGAGCACTGGGTGCCGTCCGAGCTCCGTCCGCTGCTCGCCGCTGCGCTGGCCGCGCCGTATGCCCGTCGTCTCGCCGCGGCCGGCCGTGTCGCCGCTGCCCCGGCGCGCTGGTTGGAAGCGCCGCTGCAGCTCGCACACGACATCGCGAGCCTGTGGGCGTACCTCGCGCGCTCGCCCGTCCGCGTGAAGGCCGACGGGATCGTCTACCAGCGCGACGTGCCCAAGCTGTTCGACGCGCTGCCGCCATTCGAGCTGCACGGTCCGCACGACGTGATGGAGAGGCCGCGATTGGGCTTCCTCCTCGCGCTGCTGCGCGACGAGCGGCTGGTCCGCGTGCGCGTCGATGACCGCCCTGGCGCAGCCGGCCGGCGCGAGCTCGTCACGGCCGGCGACCCGCTCGCGCTGCTCTCGGCCGAGCCCGAGCGACTGCGAAGGCGGCTCGTCGGACATGCGCGCCGTTGGGTGTTGGGCGCCCCGGCGATGGCGCTCGCGGGTGCGCTCGAGCCCGGCACCGTCGTGACGCTCGAGAGCTTCGGGGCGGCGCTGCGCGCGCTCTGCGAGGACACCGGCGTGGGCGTGCCCGAGACCTCCGACTTCGGTCTCGGCCTCGGTGGCCTGCACCTCGCTTGGCTCGCCGGCGAGGTCGTGATCGGGCTGGGCGAGAACGGCCTGCCGGCGTCGGTCCGGGTCGAGCCGGCCGCGCTGCCCGACGAAGGGTGTGGTCGCATCGTCTGCCAGCCGAACTTCGAGCTGGTCGCGCTCGCGCCGCCGAGCCCGGCCGAGCGACTCCTGCTGGCACTCAGCTGCGAGTCGGTGCCCGGCCAGGCGCACGTGTTTCGGCTCACTCGCGCGTCGGTCCAGGGTGCGCAGCGCAGCGGCGTGCTCGACGGCGGCGTGATCGCCGCGCTCGAGCACGTCGTGAGCGAGCTGCCCCAGAACGTCGCTCGCTCGCTCAGTGACTGGTGCTCCTCCGTCCACCGCCCGCTGCGCCTGCGGACCGCGATGCTGATCGATACCGGTGACTCCGGGACCGCCGACGCGCTGCTGGCCGGCGAGTTTGGGGCACACGTGGTGGAGCGACTGGGCCCTTCGCAGCTGGCGATCCCGGCCGAGAACCTGAAGGCCGTGGAGGCCGCGCTGGGCCGGGTGGGCCACTCGCTCGACCCGGGCATCGACCGGCTGTCGGGCCGGTTCAGCGAGCGCGAGCCGGTGCGAAGCGAGGCCGAGCTGCACTGGGAGCCGGTCACGTCTGACAACCCGCCACAGGGCAGGCAGGTCTCCACGCTTGATAATGCCGCCGCGTCGCGGGCGCCGGTGTCGCCGGTCCTGGTATCGCCGGCCGGCTCGCCGCGGTACGCCGGGGACGAGACGGAGGATCCGATCGACGCGGTTCTTGACGCGATCGAGCGCGGTACCGACCTTTTAATCGTGTACGCCGGCGCCGAGGGGATCACCGAGCGTCAGATCACGCCGTATGAGGTCGAGGGGGCCGCCGTTCATGCTTACTGTCACTCGCGCGGTGACAAGCGATCCTTCTGGCTCGGCTCGATCCAGGAGGCCGTCGCGCTCGGCTGACCGTTGCCACAGGGGTGGATCGCGCCTGCGTTCAGCTCGCCATCGGCTCGCGGTCCTGACGTCTACGCCGGCGTACCGTCAGGGACGCGGAGCCGCGCGACGTCGGTTCGCGGGTCGATAGCCGTGGTCCGGCTGGGGGACGGTGTTCAGGTAATACGGCGTGTACAGGGGCGATCCAACCCGTCAGCTGGTTGATTATGAGAAACAGTGGTCATGCGTGCAGTCTGTAGCACTGACCGCACCCTCAGACGATCAAGACCCCGATTGGCACAGAGTCGAAACTGGATTGGCACAGACGCGCGCCATCGCGTGTATCTATCGACAAAACCGAGCAGCGGCGGAAGCGCCGTGCGACTCACGCCACGAGCCGTCGTTGACCGACCCAACCGCTCCCGAGATCCTCGAGCAGCTCGTCGAGCACCGCCTCCTCGTGCACGCGGGCCTCGGGATCGACGACGCGCCACGGGCGCGCTCCGGGACGGGCCAGTACCCGCGCGGCGATGGCGGCACCCGCCTCGTCGCTGTCGGCGTGCACGAGGATCACCATCCCCGCCGCTTCGGCGGCGTCGAGGACGGCTGCCGCCGCCGTGGTCGGCCAGCCCTCGGTGCAGAGCAGCGGCGGGCAACTCGATCCAAGAGCCGCAGCCGCGGCGACGACGATCGAAGGGTTCTCGCACACGAACAAGGTCCCAGGGGCGAGGCGCAGCGGCTCGCGCCGGAGCTCTTGGAGGGTGAGCACGAGCGGAAGGCCGACGCGCGCCGCGGCGCGCAGCCGCCCGGCGACGTAACCGCGGGCGAGCCGCGGGGGGCGCAGACCGAGCGTAAGCGCGGTGCACGAGAGGTCGTCACAGCTCACGCCGACCCGAGCCCATAGACCGCGCCACTCATCGGTCGATCGCGGTTCGCGTGGGGGCATGCCCTCAAGCGCGAACAGCGCCGCGGCGGTCAGGCGGCCGAGCGGGCGGCCACGGTCGAGAGCATGAGCGTCGCCACCCGCGCGAAGTGCCGCCAGCGCCGCCAGCGGCTGGCCGTCCGTCGGAAGCGCGGTCAGCACGTCGAGCGCCTGGAGCACGATTGCGGTTCGTTCCGGGGCGCTGGCGCCGAATCGACGTCGGGCGTGCTCAAGCCAGGCTGCCAGCTCCGGGCGGGAGGCCTGCGGATGGGCGAGCACCCGCGCCCAGGCGGCATCGCGCGCGGCGGCGGCTGCCTCGCGCTCGGCGCGGCGGTTACCGAGCGGTCCGTCGATCGCGACCAGCGCGTCCTCGAGAGACACCGCGAAGCGGGACTCACGCAACGCGGCGTCGAGCCTTGGCAGCCGGATCCGGGCGTCGCCGCCGGGCACGAAGGGCGGGTGTGGCGTGAGCAGCCCGTTCAACACGTGCGCCCCGGTGCGCAACTCCTGCCATTCGCGCTCGCGCCGGGTTGCGAGAGCCTGGCGCGGCATGCTGTAATCGGGAAGCGAGGTGACGCGTCCCGCTCCCGGCGGGCGTGTTCCCCGACGGTAGAGAGAAGCCTCGGCCGGCGCCAGCGCACCCTGCCACCAGGACGCGGTAGGCGCGGTCAGCTCCGGGTCGGTATCGGGCACCGACAAGTGCCGCGGCTGGAAGGGGCCCAACGCCGCCGCGTACAGGGCGTGGCAATCCGCGAGCGACGGCGCGCGGTCGAACAGCAGCGCGAGCGCCCGGTACTCGGCGGCACGATCGACCCGGTACTCGGCCCGAACCGGCGCTTGTTGGCCAGCAGCACCCCCATCAGCTGACGGCTGCGGCGCGTGCTCTCGGTGTCCAGGTATGCAAACGCGCGGACGCGACCGGCGGGTTGGGGGGAGTATCGGCCGGCGCTGCGACGAGCGCCGCCCCAGGAGGTGCCGATCCGGATGGCGGCTGCTCGGCCCGGCTGGCGCGGCCGTCGGGTGCAGGCTCGGTGCCATCTGCGGTACATCGTGATGGGGCCTTCGGACGGAATCGCCGCGACGTATCCGTCGCGCATTTCGTCGCAGCACCCTCCGAGGCCGCTGTACTGCAGTTGTCGTCCGCTGGGCGGCGTAAGTTGTCCGCCTCATGGGTGAGGCTTCAGCCGCCGCCGTTCGTGTCGCCAACGACGAGCTCGCCACCATCCGCGATGCGATGCGGGAGCTCAATCGTATGGTTGACGCGCTCGAGCGCGGCGAGCTCGACAAGGTGGTGCTGACCCAGCGCAATCGCATGCGAGCGGTGCTCGTCTCGTTCGATCGCTTCGCCGAGCTCGAGTGGCACGCGTCGGCCGGGACTCTCCCCCCGATCCGGCTTCGCGCCTCCGGCGGCGGATCGTAGGACAGCGGTCGAGACGCTCGGTCGCGGCCGCGTCGCAGAGTGCGGGGCGGCGCGCCGATGGGAACCACTCCATCCCAAATGCAGACGAGGACGACTGCGTGCGTCGTCGTCCAAGTCCGGAAGTCTCGAGACGTGGGCCTTGCGATGCGACTCGAGCCCACGCGCGCCATACGCGACCTCGCGCGATTCGAGGAGAAGCGGTCCGAAGAGGTCGCGAGAGCGATTTCAAGACGTGTGCCGCTCGAATCATGATGTTTGTCATCGCGAGTTAGGTATTAATTACCATTACAAATCCGCTGGAAATCGAGGCCTCCGAGAGATTGGGGCCTCGGTGTTTGAGGGCGTGTCAAACGCGTGTCAAACGTGACTTTCGGCTGGTCGTCGGGCCGAACGGCGCAGTAGGCTGCGCAGGTGGGCACGATGGAAATCAGCGCGGCGGCACTAGGAACGATCGCGGACTGGGCGGTCGCGGGAGACGACTTCCTGCCGGTCCAACTTCATGACCGTCCGCTTGGCTACGCACGCGGGTGGGCTCCACGGGATGTGCCTGCGATTCAGGGAGATGCCCACATCCACGTGGATGCCGGCGGGGCCATCAAGGAAGTTGTTCCATTGGCCGTCGTCGTGGCGGACCGCGCCGCGCGGTAGGGCTGCTAAGCACCAAGTTCGCCGTGGACGGACTGCAACCAGGGCCGCGAGACCACCTCATCACCCGATCGCTCGCGCGCGAGCTTGGGCAGCTCGATGCTGATCTGCGCGAGGAGGAAGCCCTTGATCCAGCCGAGGGACCGGAACGGCTCGCTCGGCACGCCATGCGGGAGGTCGGGCGCGAGCTCGGGGGTGAGGAGTCCGCCGAGGCTCAGGCCGAGCGTCTGAATGGAGTTCTCCGGGAACTGGTCCGGGAGGACGACGAGTGGGACGCCGCGGAGGTCATGCTGCCGCCGCGGATCCTGTCCGGCATTAAGCGGCGATCCCCGCTCGGAGACCCGTTGCCCGTGCCGCCGTCGCCGGCAACCCCGTTCAGCCAGAGCGATCTCCTCGTCAACGCAGAAGGCCAGCCCAACATCGGATCCGAGCTGAAGGCCGAGCTGGCGACGGCCGACTCGGTCGACCTGATCTGCGCCTTCGTCATCTGGACCGGCGTTCGGCACTTGCGCGACTCGCTGGCAGAGGTCGTCGGCCGTGGCGGTCGCGTCCGGGTCATCACGACCACCTACATGGGCACCACAGAGAAGCGGGCGGTCGATGAGTTGTTCTCGCTCGGAGCGCAGATTCGGGTGGCAATGGACGCCAGAACCACGAAGCTCCACGCGAAGGCATGGCTCCTCGAGCGGGCATCTGGCCTCACGACCGCCTTCGTCGGCTCGTCGAACCTCTCGCATTCGGCACTGTTCGACGGCCTAGAGTGGAATGTCCGGCTCTCCTCGATGGATGCGATTCACGTAATCGATCGTGTCCGGATGATGTTCGAGAGCCACTGGGCGTCCGAGCATTTCGATTCCTACGACCCGGCCGTCAATGGCGACGAGCTAGAGCGGGCGCTCCGGGAATACGACCGGCGGTCCCTCGGCGAGGTGTCCACGATCTCGTTCGCCAACCTCGACGTCCGACCGTACCCGCATCAGCAGCGCATGCTCGACGCGCTGATGATCGAGCGTGAGCGTCATGACCGCCACCGTAACCTCGTCGTCGCGGCAACCGGCACCGGCAAGACCGTCGTCGCCGCTCTCGACTATCGCCAGCTGCGCGACCGGTTTGGGGACCTCTCGTTGCTGTTCGTGGCTCACAGGGAGGAGATTCTCCAGCAGTCGCTGGCGACGTACAGGGCGGTCCTTCGGCGCGAGGACTTCGGTGAGATCCACGGCGGCGGGCGCGTCGCCCAGGGTCGCCATGTCTTCGCGATGATCCAGTCGCTCGGGTCGGAACGGGTTCAAGAGATTCGGCCGGACGAGTTTGACGTCCTGGTGGTGGACGAGTTCCATCACGCTGCCGCCACGAGCTATGACCGCCTTCTCAGCCGTCTGCAGCCAAGGGAATTGCTTGGGCTCACCGCGACACCAGAACGGCTGGATGGTCGGGACGTCACCGAGTGGTTTGATCAGCGCATTGCCGTCGAGCTTCGGTTGTGGGAAGCCATCGACCAGGGGTTCCTCGTCCCATTCCAGTACTTCGGCGTGGCCGATGGGACCGACCTGAGCCAGCTGACTTGGCGCCGCGGGGGGTACGCGCCGGAGGAGCTGAGCAACCTCCTCACGAACGACGACCTCCGCGTTGCCAAGCTCCTGGAAGCCATCCAGCGAATCGTCCTCGACCCTGGCCGGATGCGCGCCCTCGGTTTCTGCGTGTCGAAGGAGCACGCCCGGTACATGGCTCGGAAGTTCTCGGAGGCCGGCCTGAAGAGCGTTGCGCTGACCGGCGACGATCCGCCGGATAGCCGCGATCAGAGTCTGCGCGACCTGAAGGCCGGCAGGCTTCGCTGCGTGTTCTCGGTCGAGGTGCTCGGTGAGGGAGTCGATGTCCCGGACGTCGACTGCATCCTGTTACTCCGGCCCACTGCTTCAGCGACGCTCTTCACGCAACAGCTGGGGCGTGGCATGCGACGAGCGCGGGACAAGAGCAGCCTCACGGTCCTCGACCTGATCGGACAGCAGCACCGGGAATTCCGCTTTGAGGATCGACTTCGCGCGATTCTGGACGCTCGGCGGGGTCCGATCGATAAGCAGGTCGAGAATCAGTTCCCGTTTCTCCCCGCAGGCTGCACCGTCGATCTCGATCGTCAGAGCCGCGAGATTATCCTCGACAACCTGCGAGCTGCGGTGAGGCGCTCCCGCTGGATGACCCTCGTTGCCGACCTCAGAGTCGAACCGGCCGGCATCGGGCTCAAAGACTTTCTGGATCGCCACGACCTTCGGCTCGAAGACGTCTATCGGGGTGGGCATTCTTGGACCGAGCTTCAGCGCGAAGCGGGGCACCCGACTCCGTCGCCGGCGAATACCGAGCTCGAACGACGGACGCTGCGCGCCGTTGGTCGAATGACCCATATCGATGACCCTGAGCGAGTCGAGCTCTACAGGAGCCTTCTCATCCAGGAGGCGCCCCCAAACGGGCACCTCACCGATGAACGCCGCGTGCGCCTCCTGACGATGCTCGCGTGGGACTTGGGATCCGGGGACGGAACGCACTCAACGCTTTACGAGTACTTCGCCGCGCTGTGGAACGAGCGGGCAGCCCGCGAGGAGTTGCGGGAGCTTCTCGGCGTCCTCGACAAGCGTTCAACGACGCGGAGCCGACCTTCGTCACTCGCACCGGAGGTGCCGCTTGCGCTGCACGGTCGGTACACCCGAGCGGAGGTCATCGCGGCCCTCGGCTTTGGCGACGGTGTGAAGGCAAAGATCACACAGGGCGGAATCCTCTGGGTGCCGCAGGCTCAGAGCGATGTGTTCTTCATCGATCTGCAGAAGGCCGAACGCGACTACTCGCCGACCACGATGTACAAGGACTACGCGATCAACCGCGAGCTGTTCCACTGGGAGTCGCAGTCCCGGCAGCATCCGGGCCAGCGGACGGTCCGCCGCTACATCGAGCACCAGGCGCGAGGCACGAACGTGCTGCTGTTCGTTCGCGCGAAGAAGACGTTCGAGCTCGGGACGCAACCGTTCACGTTCCTCGGCGCAGTGACCTACGTCGATCATCGCGGGGAGCGGCCGGTCGCCTTCACGTGGCGTTTGCCGCTCCCGATGCCGGAAGAACTGTTCGAGGTCGCACGCAGCGTCGCCGCGGCGTAGCAAGACGGCCGTCGACGAGACCCGTGGCTCTCGTCGACGGCCGTCGCTGATCGCGCAGCGTCCCGGTCCGGGAGTGCTTGATCTCTGATCAGGTCCGCACCAACGGCGGCTGCGGCCGCCTGCATGCCCGGGATGACATGCGCGTACTGGAGACGCCATACCGCTTCAAGCCGCGTTCCTGGACGGAGTCCAGGAAGGCGGCCAGTTCGCTCCCACTGGTCGGGCAGTGCCAAGGTGGGCACGAAGACGGCGAGGCGAAGGTCGGTATGGCGACGCCTGACTGCCTCGAAGGCCATCAAAGCAAAGGACGTCTTGTCGCGCCCGGATCTGGGACTTCTCGGAAACGGAACCTCACAGAGGCGCGAGTCCTGTCGCAGCGAGCTCATCCTCGGGCACTCGGCAGCCTACTGCTCGTCGCGTCCGAGCCGAGCGAGACTATTCTCGGCGTGATCGCCTCGCACGCGCTGTGGTCCCAGGACGGAGAGCTGCGCGTCTGGGGAGAGCAATCATCGATGCCGACACGCTCGCGGAGGCGGCCTGGGCGACCGCGCGACGCACCGAGCTCGCGTGCGCATCCGTTCGCGTGCCGCGGGGCGAATCTGAGACAGGCCCTCGGACGCCTGAGTGCGGGCGTCGCAGCGGAAGCAGTGGCGGAGGGCAGGCTGGCGCTGCGACTGCCATCTTCGGAGCTCGGGCCTCAGGCCTCTCCGCACCTGCTCCGCGTCGTCGAGGACGATACGGCGAGAGAGCGGGCGTTGCGTCTAGAGCCATGGGAGGTGGATGCCCTCCGCCTGCCCGCGACTGGCGCTGTCGACCTGCTCCCATGGTGCAGCGCTTTCAATCGCCGGACGGGCCGTCGCTGTTCTTGCTGTCGCTGAAGGCAGGTGGGACGGGGCTCAACCTGACGGCCGCAAACCACGTCATCCATTTCGACCGCTGGTGGAACCCGGCGGTCGAGGACCAGGCGACCGACCGGGCGTTTCGGATTGGGCAGTCGAAGAACGTGCAGGTGCGGAAGCTGACCTGTGTCGGCACGCTCGAAGAACGGATCGATCAACTCATCGCGGAGAAGAAGGATCTGGCCGAGCAGATCGTGGGCAGCGGCGAGGCCTGGTTGAGCGAGCTCGACACCTCGCAGCTCCGAGAGCTGGTCGCGCTGACTGGCGATGCGATGGTGGTGCCCTGATGGTCCTCGCCAATGGCTACAGAGCTGGGTTTCCGGTGGCCCGCCCATTGCCGGCCGGCGGTGGTGTCGCCCTGGAGAAGTCGAGCGCCGAGTTCGGCAACAGCTGGTGGTCGCGGCGGTTCCTTGAGCTGCTCGAGTCGTTCGGGCTCGGCACGCGGCTTGAGCGCGGCCGCGAGTACGCGCGGACCGGTCAGGTGCTAGAGCTGGACATCGAGCCGGGAATCGCGCTGGCGAAGGTGCAGGGCTCCCGGTTCACGCCCTACCGCGTGCGCATTCGTCCTCAGACGTTCTCGGAATACCAGTGGCGGCGGGCCGAGAAGGCGATCGCGGCGCGTGCGCTGACGCTCGCCCGGTTGCTGGCCGGCGAGATGCCGAATGACATCGAGGACGTGCTCGCGGGCGCGAGGCTGCCCCTGTTGCCGTCGACCTACGCCGAGCTGCCTGCGAGCTGCGCATGTCCGGACGAAGCGAATCCGTGCATGCTGGGAAATGTTTGTGACCTCAACGGTCGAAGTGGTTGCGCACGACCCTTACGGACCGAGCCGACTCTGAAACGGTGTTTGACCACGGGGCGCGACGGTCATCCGCCGCCGCGATGCTCTTCGAGCAAGGGCGTCCAGGTCCACCGTGTCTGCGGAGGCGCTCGTCGTCTGAGCTTCTGTCGAGATGTCGAGCACGAGATCAAGCTCATCGAGGACCCGCATGACAATGATTAGGTGAAGGCGGTAACAGGCATCGCCAGCTCGGCTCGGAGGCTGTCGATGTCGGGTGCGGGCCTGCCCTGGCGCGCGAGCCGATCGGCGTTGTGCTCCATGTCCCGTAGCAACGCCTCGAGCCACGGCTTACGGGCCTCGCTGCGCGCCGCGCGACGGGGAGTCATGCCTCCGAGCGCCGGCAGCTGTTGATCGGGCCAGTGCTGCCGCCACGCCTCGCCTGCTTCTGCCGAGCCGGGACCGGGTAGGACCGAGCCGACGTGTGGTAGCGACATGTCCTGCGCTGGGTCGATCACGAGCTTGTTGACGACGCGCGGTGCGGTCCCGCCGGCGCCAAGCACAGTGAGCAACCGCTCGAACCGCTCGCGCGAGTTGACCTCGACCTCCAGGCCCTCGGCGCTGATCGTGATCGATCCGCGCAGCCACCGGCCCGCTCCTTCAGGCTCGGTGAGCTCCGCATCGTCGCCGCGCTCCTTCAGCATTGCTCGGACCTCGGCGAGGGAGGTCTCGCGCTCGAGCGAGTCAAGCTCGCGCCCCCACCACGTGATCGTGTCGCCGTCGACGTCGAACTCGGCGTGGTCCGCGAGCCGCGCCGTGACCCGGGCGAGGTCGTCGACGGTGACCGTAGCTTTGATCAGGCACAACGGGTGCTTGTCGGTGTTGACGAGCTTCGGCTGGGCGTTGCGCACCTCTGCGAGGTGCGCGAGCAGCTGTGGCATACCGCTCCCGATCACCATGCTGACGAACCGCGCTACTTCTGGCGAGCTCGGTTCGGCGATCGACGCGAACACTCCGTGCGGCTCTCCGAGATCGCCCCCACCGCGATGGGGCGCCCGCCTGCCGCTCGCAGTCGACGCGACGGTGTACGTCAGTTCTTGGACGAGGTCGGCCGCGCCGTCTGCCTCGCGCGGTCGCAGCAGGAGCATGCCGGCGCCTGGACGCCAGGTCCCGTCGACCGCGACGAGGCCGCCGAGGAGCACGCTCCAGCGGCTCGCGTGCTGGAGCAGCTCGGTCGGGATCGCCGCGTAGCGCACGACGCCGGTGACGAGTTCGGTCAGCCACACACCCGGGTCCGCGATCGGCTCGCGCACCTGCCAGAGCCCGTAGGCGTGATGCTCGAGCCAGCGGCGTGCCGCTGCTGCCTGAGGGCTCGGTGTCGAGGGCGCGAGCGCAAACGACGCCAGCGGCGAATCCGGGTCGAACTGTTGACCCGGTTCGGGGTCGCGATCCTCGGCGCCGATCAGCCACGCGTGCTCGGCAGCAAGGCGCCGCAGCGCCCTCGGGTCGGCCACCGACTCGCCGGCGCTCCGCGCGGCCTCCAGCCACCGTCGAACGTCGTCCGCAACCGCCGAGCGAAGATCTCGATCGCTGTCGACGTAGCGCTCGATCCCGAGCCAAAGACCGTCCAATGCCGCACGGCCTTCGAAGCGCTCGATCGCCGCAGCCTCCGCCGGCCGGCAGCACTCCGACCACGGCTGTCCCGACCGGCACGGGCATTCCGCCGGCATGTCCGGATCATCCGGTTCGGCGGTGATCCTCTCGTAGGCGACCATCAGCGCGGTCGCGCGGATCGTCTGGAGATCCTCGTCCTCGGGCTCCTCCAAATGGAGCTCCTCGACGATCGCGAGCGCATCCGCCGCGCGGCCGAGACGCGTGAGCTGCATGGCGATCCGGACCCGATCGTCCAGGTCGTCGGTCAGAGCCAGCGCACGGTCGAGCAGCCCACTCGCCAGCTGGTCGTCGCTCTCGACATGCGTCGCCACATCGGCCGCGAGGGTCAGCGCGCAAACGCTGTCCGGCGCAAGCTCGGTCATCGCTCGGGAGACCTCCCGCGCTCGCTCGGCCGAGCCGGCGAGGGCGAAGAAGCGCGAGACACCCGCCGGCACGGCACCGCCCTCGAGACGCTCGAGGATCAACCCTGCCGAACGTTCCGGCGCAGTCTCGGCACCGAACAGCTCGTCGAGCCGGCGTTCGGCCTCGCGCACGGCGACAGCTTCGCGGCGCGACTCTCGTGTGGCCTTCGCTCTCGCGTGGCGCTTGGCGCGTGTATTGCTCCTCGATGGACGACGCGACTTGGACATGGCCGGAAGCTAGCGCCGGCTCCGGATCATCGATGCGAGTGACACCGCAATTTCCGCGGTCTGGTGAAGCCTCGGTGCGCGGGGGCGCGACGACCTCGCGTCGCAGCGTGGTGAACTCGATCAGCTCATGCCCCGCGGCCGCCAGTTCACGGCCGTCAACCGACGCGGTCCAGGGTGAGGCTTGGGGGCACGGCGTGAATGCACTTCGCGCGCGGCGCAGCCTCGGTTCGTCACCAGCCGCGACCGGGATCGATACGTAGACCGGCCTCCAGCGCCTGCTCGGTCAGGGTCATGAGCAGCCGGCCGGTCTTGGGGCTTGCGGCGGTCTCGTTCGGCGCTCGCTCGATCCCGGCTGCTCGCGCTACTGCGCTCGTCACCGCGGCTGCGACCGCCTCGTCCGCCGGGATGGGACCACACGGTTCCGGTAGTCGCCACCATACCGCGAGGCAGCGAATGGCGAACGGCAGCCCGTGCTGATGAAGCCCGGTCCGCCACAGCAGCGAGGCGACGGGATCGAGCGCGACGATCGGTGCCGGGGCTCGTTCCCTCAGGCGCCACCCGATCTCTGCCGTCTCACCGTCCAGCGGGGGGAGGGCCAGAGGATGCGGCGCCGGCATGATCTCGCCGACGACGGGCTTGCCTGCCCTGAGCCACCAGAGCATCGCATACGGGTAGACCTCGCCGCTTGCCTTGACATTCCCGACCGTCAGCTCGGGAGCCCCTGGCTGGCTCGGGTAGGTGGACGCGGCCATCTCCTCCACGTAAGCGCCGGGCGGAACGCCGATTGCATACAGCGGACCGGCGCGGCCGTACAGCCGGTAGAGGGCGCGAAGCGGTGAGTCGGGTGCGGTTTTCTGTCGGGGCCAGCGGCCGCCGTTCGCGGCGCAATCCCAGAACGCGAAGGCAGCCTTGTTGCCAGTTCGCTTCACCTGTCCCGGACTCGACCGCCGGTTGAGCAGCCGGGCATTGGCGCTCGGCGACTCGGTGAATTGCGATCGGTTGGGGAGAGCGCGCGGCTCCTCCGATGCCCGCCGCTCTGGCACGACCTCGACATCGCGCGTGCGGCCGAGGGACGGATCATCCGCCCCGGGCTCGCTTGACGTTGAACTCCGCGTCGATGCCGAACTCCTCGAGTTGTCGGATGGCGCGGCTGCGCCCGCCGTCGGCGCGGAACCGCTCGGCGCGGTGCATGCTTGACAGCCGAGCCGCTCGCGCGTCGCAACGAGCGGCTCGGGCGCGTCGCAAGCCGGGCAGCGGGCGGGGGCGAACTCGCCCGCGGCCGGAACCCAGGTCAGTTCAAACCCGAACCGCCGTGTTCCGCGGCGGACTTCGGCCGGAAGCACGAACGCCGGCAGGTGCTCCAGACGCAGGCGGAAGGGCCGCAGTTCGTGACGGGGGCGATGCTCGTCCTCGATCTCGCGGCACCGCCGGTCGCGTTCGGCACGCGTCGCGTCGGCCTGGGCATCGAGTAGACGGACGCGATCGGGCGGCGCGTTGGCGCGCCGGCGGGCAATCGATTCCAGCGCGGATGCGTAGTACGCGTTCGCCCTGCCCAGCTCGGTGTCGAGCGCGCGCCGTGCGTGCGAGGCGAGGGACGCTTCCCGCCTCAGCGCGCGCTCCTCGAGCTGCCCGTGGGCGGCCGGAATCGCCGCAGTCAGATCCGCCTCAAGCCTACGCCTTGCGCCGTCCGGGTCGGGCAGAAGCGCGCGACCGCGCACTGTGCTCACGAGGCACTCGCTGACCGAGGTTCCGGTACGAGCGTCGACCCACACCTCCTCCTGCTCGTGGAACCGGAGCGCCAGCGAGGCTGCATAGCTGACCATCGCACCCACGCGCAGCAGCGGCAGGTAAGCGGCGATCGGCTCGCCGGCGGCATCGATCCGCCCGTGCTCAACCGACACCAGCTCGCGCGCGCGAGCCTCCAGCGTCGAGCGGGTCGGCGGCCGCGAGGCCGGCCACGGTAGATACCCGTAGCCCGTGTCCCCCTCGGACAGCACCGCAGCGGCGGCCCGCTCGACCTCCGGGTGCCCGGCGATCAACAAGGTCGCCCCATCCTCCCGAGCGACGTCCGGGTTGGCTGTGACTGTCGCCTCCTCGGGCAGTCCGCTGTCCTGTCGCAGCACGTCGGGCAAGAGCACCAGGGCGTGATCGCCTTGATCCTCGACGAGAGCACCCTCGCGCTCGGCGTACCCGAGCCAGAAGCTCAGCGCGGGCTCGCCGGTCAGGACCGACACGGGGCCACCTCTCTCACCCGGCCTCCACGAGCTCGTCGATCCGCTCGCGGGTGCCAAGGTAGGCAACCCGGGCGCTGGCGAGGTCGTCGCCGACCCGCTCGAGCCTGGTCGCGAACTCGTCGTCGTCACGGCTCGCGATGTACTGCTCGAACACGAGCGACTCGAAATCGAGCTCGTCGGCGAGCCGCCCGAGGATCATGTCGAGCTCGCCGACCACCAGCTCGAACAGGTTGACCTTGGCCTGAAGCACCTCGATCAGGTGCTCCTCGAGCGTGCCGCGCGAGACAAGGTTGGTGAGTTGAACATCGTGCTGCTGCCCGATGCGGTGGATTCGCCCGAGTCGCTGCTCGATCTGCATCGGGTTCCACGGCAGGTCGAAGTTGACCATCACGTGACAGAACTGCAGGTTGCGACCCTCGCCTGCCGCCTCCGTACTCAGCAGCACCTGCGCGTCGCCAGCAAAGCGCGCGATCGCGGCATCCTTCTCCACGCGGGTCAAACTGCCGTGATAGATCGCGGAATCGAAGCCGTGGCCGGTCAGAATGCCGTGCAAGGCCTCGAGCGTCCGGCGGAACTGGGTGAACACCACCACCTTCTCGCTGCGTGACCGGAGGCGTTCTAGCAGCTCGACCAGTGCCGCGGCCTTGGCGCTGCTTGACACGCAGGCCGCACCCAGGGCCAAATCGTCCCATCCGAGCCTCGCGAGAGTGCCGGCGCATGCCCACGGGCTCGAACCGGCGAGCTGCTGGACGCTGCGCAACGCGAGCTTCTTCGCGGTGGTCGCCTCACGCGCCGCTTCCCGCACGCGAGAGGAGATCGCGCGATACAGCTCTGCTTCCGCGGCCGAAGGAGCCACTCGAATCGTCTCAGCCATCCGGCGCGGCAGCATCACGTTGATCTCACTGCGGCGATGGCGGACCATCAGCTCACGTAAGGCAAGCTGCAGCGAAGCGACGTTACGGACCTCCGGTGCATCGCCGTGACCGTGCTTGGCTCGGAACTCGGCAGGGCTGCCGAGCAGCCCCGGGCGGACCAAGCTGACGAGTTGAAACAGGTCCGAGAGCCGGTTCTCGATCGGAGTGGCGGTCAGCAGCAGCATGTATCGCGTCCGCAGCGAACGAACCAGCCGTGCCGACGCCGTGCGCGCGTTCTTCAAGCGGTGGGCCTCGTCGGCGACGACGAGGTCCCAGTCGATCTCCGCCAGTTCGGCGCGCAAACCATCTCGTCGGGCGGACGCGAGCGACGCGACCACGATCGGGGCGACGTCCTCGGCCGACGGCGCCTCGAACCGACGGTCCGCGACCACGCATGGCAGGGCGAACTTGCGCTCGAGCTCCTCGGACCATTGTCCGACCAGGCCGGCGGGGGCGAGAACGAGGACACGCCCCGCCAGCCCGCGCAGGCGAAGTTCGCTCAACACGATGCCGGCTTCTATCGTCTTGCCGAGGCCGACTTCATCGGCCAGGATCGCCCGGCCCTGCATGTGGCGCAGTACGCGCGCGGCTGCCTCCAGTTGATACGGGAACGGTTCAAATCGCAGCCGCGGCATGCACATGAACGTTTCGAATCCCGGTCGCGCCCACATCGCTACCGCTTGGTCGACGAGCGACGAGCGTTCATCGTGCACGCCTGAGCCCCCTTGCAAGCGCCGCCGCAGCACGGTATAGGGATCCCGCGCCGCCCCAGCAGCCCCCGTCGACGGGAGCCACCCTCGGGCCAGCCGGGGGGGACCGGTGTCGGAGGAAGCAGAAGGGCGGCGGGCGGTTCGCGGCGGCATCTCTCGTGGGCGATGATCGCAGCGGCTCCGGACGATCAGATCTCGCTCATCGGCCGACAGCTCAACGTGCCGCGGTGTGGCCGGGCGCATGGCTCAAACGTCGTCGCCGATCACCATCGGGACGTCGAGCATCTCGGCAGCGCAGGATCTTCGTGCGTTGTGCAGTATCTCGGAGTCGAGGATGCAGATCTCGGACCTTAGACGAGAAGTACGAGCTCGCCTGCTGGCCTTCGCCTGGGATCAGTGGGCGCAGGTGGGTGCGTTCGGAACCGCCCGGCGCGCGGATCGGACGGCCGATCCCGAGGCACTGCTGCTGTTCACGCTGGAGGTCGCGCGTGCGGACGCCCGTCTGTTCGACGAGGTGCTCGACTGGCTGGCCCTAAACGAGCGCTTAGTGAGTGTTCAGCGCCTTCGCAATCTGTGTCGCGATCACACCGACCGGGCGCTGGCAGAAGCTGCGCTTGCCTGGGTCGCCCAATCGAGGGAGCCGAGGCGCAGCTCTCCTCGCCGCCCGGCGAATGAATCGTCACGTTCGGTGCAGCTGTTTCGGGACGTGATGATGTGAAGGCTGACGCCCGACGGGCTGACAAGGCATTCCGGGCGTATGGATGGCTGAAGCCGCCCACCGAGCGGAATGGCAAGTCGCAGCCGCCGATCGCCGAGATCGACCGCTTCCGGGTGCGGTCATCGGGGGTTATTCAGGTGTGCTCAACCCGGAGGTCTGGGCACTGGTGCGCGCGGGCGGGCTCGAGGTGGGCGCGGCTATTTTCCTCACCGCGGCCTTCACGGAGCTGCGCCGCGGCGAGCTGCTCGCCCTCCGCTGGCGCGACGTCGACTTCGCCGGCTCGACCATTAGGGTGCGGGCGAGCGATGCCGGCGGGTACATCACCACGCCGAAGTCGGCCCAAGGTTCGCCCGGTGCCGATGGCGCCCGACGTGGCCAGCGCGCTTGCGCGGCTCAGTGACCGCGAGTGGTTCACCGGTGAGGACGACGTCGTGTGCGACGGGCAGGCTGGGCTCCCGCTCGACGGCGACGCGCTCAGCAAGCGCTGTGAGGGCGCGCTTCGGCGGGCCGGGCTGCGCCGTCTGCGGGTGATGTTCCGAGTGCGGTCTGAACGTGCGTGAGATGCGGGTGGCGATCGTCGGCTATGGCCTGGCCGGTCGGTTCTTCCACGCCCCGCTGATCGCGGCAACGGATGGTCTGGACGTGAGCAGCATCGTCACCTCGAATGCGACGAGGGCTCGGCAGGCGGCCGCCGAGCATCCCAAAGCCCAGGTGGTCCCGAGCGTCGAGGATCTCTGGGCGGCGACTCCGCCGGAGCTCGTCGTCGTCGCCACGGCGAACGAGATGCATGTGCCGATTGCGTTGGCGGCGATCGAGTACGGTGTGCCGGTCGTCGTCGAGAAGCCGGCGGCGGTCGCCGCGGATGAGGCAGAGGCGCTGGTGGAGCAGGCGGACCGTGCGGGCGTGATGCTGACGGTGTTTCAGAACCGCCGTTGGGACACCGATCAGCTGACGCTTCGCCGCCTCATCGAGGAGGACGCGCTGGGCGAGGTCACCCGCTACGAATCGCGCTTCGAGCGCTGGCGCCCAACTGTCGACCAGACCAAGCCACGCGAGGTCCTGGCGCCAGAGGAGGGGGGCGGTGTGCTGCTCGATCTCGGCGTTCACCTCGTCGATCAGGCGCTCGTGCTGTTCGGTTCGGTCACGGAGGTCTACGCGGAGATCGACTCGCGCCGAGGGGCGCCCGCCGAGGACGACGTGTTCCTCGCCCTGCGCCATGCGAGCGGCACCATCAGCCACCTGCATGCCTCCGCGGTCACGCCCTCACCCGGGCCGCGGCTGCGCGTGCAGGGAACGAACGGTGCGTTCCTCGTCCCCCATCTGGATCCGCAGGAGGCGGCACTGCGCGCCGGCGCCCGACCGGACACGGTCGACGAATGGGGAAAGCCAGAGGAATGGGACTACGGGCGCCTGATCGCCGGCGAGCGCAGCGTCCCGGTGCCCCCAGAACCGGGCGACTGGCGCCGCTTCTACACATTGCTGAGGGATGCGCTTCGGAGCGGCGGGCCTCCACCGGTCGACCCGCGAGACGCCGTGGAGACACTGCGCGTGCTCGAGGCCGCGCGCCGCGCCACCCGCGAGCAACGGCTCGTCGTCCTGTGACGGTTCCGCCCCGCCTCCCACCTGGGCGAGCCGACCAGCGACTCTGGGTGCTTGTGTAAGTGGTGGGCGCGCCGGCGCGCCCTGGCCCGATCCGCGGCATCACGAGGACGACGTTCGGCATGATCGGGCCGGACGGGGCCTCCGGACGCCAAAGCACGCTCCCTTGAGTCGGCGTTCAGGCCGCCCGCCCGCACCTCACCCGCCGCCTTCAGCCTGTAGGCCGCGTCCGAGACCAGCATTCGGAGTCGGGTCTTCGCGCTGACCGTTGGCCGAGCGCCTCGATCGCTGAGCAGACTGACATAAAGGACGTCGAGCATCGCCGGCGTGAGTTCGGCGACGGTCCGGTCTCCGAGTGCGGGCAACACGTGGAGTTCGAGATTTCGTCGGTACGGCGCAAACGTGGTGGCCTTGATCCGAGCCCGGACCGCGGGACAGCCGAGCTGTCGCGGGCAGAGAGCGATGCACGCCCAGTGGCGCCGGTCCTATGCGAGGGAGAGTGCACGAACGGTCGCGGAACGGACGATCTGGTTTGCTCCCCTCCTGTGCTGGAGCTAGCCGCCGGTCTGTCTTCACGGGCCCTGCAAGCGATCGCTGAGCTTGAGCAGCGGGTGATCGAGACTAATGGTGGCCGCTTGAAGCTGGAGTGGGGAACGCTTCGACGGCGCCGCGGCGACCGCGTCGCGGACCTCTTGTGGTGGGAGGGCGATCGCGATCGTCTGCTTGGCTTCCTGGGGACCTACGGCTTCGAGTCTTCACCGGAGCTGGCTGGGATGGTCGCACCGGACGCTCGCCGCCGCGGCATCGGCACCGCCCTGTTGGACGCCGCTCTGCCGCTGTGCCGCGAGCGTGGCGATCGCCAGCCACTACTCATCGTGCCCCGCCCCTCGGTAGCCGGGAAGCGTCTGGCGCTTCGCCGCGGCGGGGTGCTCGATCACTCAGAGCCTCGGGCAGCCGAACCTTGTCTTGGGCGCGGAGGCGCATTTGCAGCTCGGCAGAACGCGCTACGCACTCGCGGATTCAGCTCAACGGCAGCGCGGCGCGATCCTCCTTTCGCCAAACCCGCCGCCGGTTCCAGTGGGGGCACAGGACGAACGCGATATCTGCGAGATGTCGGTTCCGCACTTTTCAGGGGTGGCGCCCAGCGGCGTGTCACTCGCGGACTGGCGAGATCGCCCTGCAGGCCCTCAGCAGACCTTGAACTTGACGGTCAGCGTCTTGTTGACGGTCTTCTTAGTCTTATGGCCGTGTTTGGTGACGGTCTCGATGTACGAGAGCGTTTACCGGCTCCTTGGTCGTGCCCGCCGAGAGCGACCCATCCGCGGTCGAGGAGCCGAGCGACGGACTCGCGCCGTACTGGATTGAAACCGCCGTGGTGTCCGCGAGCGGCGTGACCCACCCGCTGATTGTGGCCCTGGTAGTCGAAACGGCGGTCGTCGGACCGGTGGTCGCGACCGGGGGGATGACGATCCGGCCGATGGCGTTCGGCGACCCACTGTCGGTGAACCACAACGCGCCGTTTGAACCACAACGCGCCGTGGGCACCCGCGAGAACCGAGTCGCCGTCCCTGAGGCCCGTCGGGTTGACGCCCTTGGTGATCTCGGTGATCTTGCCGGCGGGTGTGATCTCGGCAACCGTCGATGACGTGATCGGGTCCATCGAGGCCTGCGGGACCCACAGGTTGCCGTCGGCGCCGGCGGTGATGTCGAGGGGGAGGTCGTCATTGAGACCGGTGGTGAACTCGACGATCTGGCCCGACGGGGTGAGCCGTCCGATCGCCCGCTGATTGCCGGACTGGTGAACGAGCTACGGTTCGCCTGCCTTTCGTCGCCATTCCGATCGCGCGCGCGGACTCCGGGGCGTCGAAGCGATCGTGCGCCAGACGCGCTTTCCGCGCAATCGAGCGGAGCTCGGTCGGGTCCGCTATGACGTAGATCGAGGCTGGCAAGACGCCTTCGGCAGTCCAGACGTCAGCGGCGATGCGGCGATAGCCGGGCCCCTCAAACGCATCGAGCCGGTGCCAGTGGTTGGGCCGCGCGCGGGACTCGAAGACGAAGCCCTCGATCGGCGCCTCGTCGGGGTCGAGGATCAGCCCCGGGTATCCGAACTTGGCACGACGACCGGCTTCGATCAGCGTGCCGCGCACCCATGGCCGACGATCAACCGTCCGGGCAGATCGCCGAGTTCCCCGTGGTTCCGACGCCCTGGTGTCAGAGTGCCGTGGCGAGCCGCGTCTCCGCCTCGCCCGTAGCCCTGGCCAGTCGTCATTCCGGGCATAGCCTGCCATACGGCGCCTGGCTGGTGCCCGTGGCTCGGTGATGTGGTTGCGGCGGGCGGCGGCGCGGAGTCAGCCCGCGCGCAGTGCGCAGGTGACGGCGCTTAGCCCGCGCCGCCAGAAGCATTCGACCTCGTCGAACCCCGCCTCGCGCAGCGCACCAAGCTCGGCGTCCAACGGGAAATAGCGATCCTCCTCGGCCCACGACGCGAAATGGCCGCGCGCCTCCGCGTCACTGATCCCGTGATCGCCCATTCGCTCCGCCATCCGGTCAAACACCAGTCCGTTCAGTCGGGCGCCCTCGCTCACCGCGGCGTCGAGGTTCAACAACACCCCGCCCGGCGACAGCCCATCGTGTATCGCCCGGTACAGCGCGGTCTTGGTCTCGAGATCATGGACATGGTGAAGCGCCAATGAAGCGACAACCGCGTCCGCCGCCGGCAGCGGATCCAGAAAACTTGCCTGCTGAAAGCAGACCCGAGTCCCATGCCCGGCCAACCGCAGGCGAGCCTCGGCGAGCATGTCCGCATCGACGTCAAGCACCGTGACACGCACGCCCGACAGCCCGTCCAACACCGCCGACGAAAGCGCACCCGTGCCGCCGCCCAGATCGAGGACGTGACCGCCGGCCGGAGCGAGCGCCGCGAGCACCTCGACACCGGTTGCGATCATCTCGTCGTAGTACGGGATGAACCGCCGGATCTGAACGTCGTAGCCCCCAGCATCGACGCGGAGGTGACGCTTGACCGAATGCGTCTCAGCGGACACAACGACGGAGCCTACACCCGCCTATTCTATGAAACGAGCCGAGAAGCGCCGCTGACGTGACGTCGCGAGCACCTGGACGGTCTCGCACAGCGTCCTCCTATCTGGGAAACCGTGCATCCGCCTAGCTAGAGGGCCGAGCACGGAGCCCATCGCCAGGCCGTCCTGGATGCACTTCGGAGTCGGGCTCCCCAGTCGTGAAGACGTTCTGGCTCTGCGCGAGCGGTTTGTCGGCGATGGCATCGAGCTGGTCGAGGAGTGGAACGACCCCGACTACGTCAGCATCAAGTGCCGAGATCCGGTCGGTTACATCGTCGAGGCATCCTGGGAACCCGGGCAGCGACCAGCGCACCGCAATGGGTGTAGGGGTCTTGTCCTCATCAGCGCTACGGGGGTTGAGCATGAGGGCGCTCCGCGCCTGTACTACGGCGAGCCGTACTACACGATGTTGCTTCGCGACCCCGACGGCGTCAAGATTGAGGTCGTTCGCGCTCCGGTGTCTTGACCGTCACCGGCTGACAGCAGGACCTCTCGCTCAAGCTCCCTTGCCTAACCCTAAGGCGTGGTCTGTGTTGGGGCCTGCAGCGCCTGGCCAAGCGAGCTGTTGACGCCGCTGTGGGCGCCGACACCCAGGAAGCCGAGGAGGACTAAGACCGCCAGCACCGCGAGGAGGGCCCACAGCGTCCTGTTGCCCGGCGTGCCCTTCTTGTGGGCGGGGGGGTTAGGTGTTGTGCGCATGAGAACAAGCTACGGCTAAGAGCGGTAATCGGCAGGTCTTTCGGGAGCTTTAGGTTTTTTCCGGGGGAAGTAGGCCTGGTTCCCGGGGCGCCGACCAAGGTCGGGCGACCGCGTGCACGACGTGCAGGAAGATCGCCGAGAGGACTGGGCCGAGGACGAAGAACACCAGCAGCGCGATCTGCGGGGGGGGGGTACGCTGACGCTATGCCGATGCCCAAGCGGTCTAGCGTCGATGACTTCTTCGCGCAGCTCAGGGACGTCCAGCGGCCGCACCTCGAGGCGCTCAGGGAGCTAAGCCGCGATGCCGATCCCGAGGCGCGGGAGGAACTGAAGTGGAACCTGCCGGTGTTCGTCGGCGGCGAGAACACGAGCCTGTGGATGCTTCAGAACTTCAAGAACCACTGCTCGCTGCGGTTCCCGCCGCAGTTCTTCGCCACCCAGAAGGCCGCGGTTGAGGCCGCTGGATTTGAGGCCGGTGCGGGCTTCATCAAGCTCCCCTACGATCGCGAGCTGCCGACCGAGCTTCTGAAGGCGCTGATGCAGGCACGGGTAGAGGAGTACAAAGCGACCGGCGCCGGCTGGAACGACCGCTGAGCCCAGGTACGTCGGTGACGGTCGCGGTCGTGGAGGCTCGCGACCACCTGGTGAACGCCACGGCGCGAGTCGCCAACGCGCGATCGCGCGCCCCAAGGGGCCGTGAGAGACGGAAGCGATGGCGCGGAGCGCGTGCGCCGTAGAGTGCACGGGGTGTCGCGACCAATGAAATCGCGGAGTGACGTTCCCGGACATGGATCTCATCATGCGAAGCACGGATGCCTCGGTCATCTGGGCTAGCTGCTAGCGGCGAAGCTTGACCCGGCGGGCGGGTTGTGGTTGCCTGCTCTCGGCCGACGCGGCGACCGGGAACGGGTGAGGAAGTGAGGGAACCATTGGATAAGTTGGACACCGGGCCCGCTAAGGCCCCCAAACGAGTCGTGGCCGAGCCACGAAGATGAGGAGCTGAAATGAAGCTTTTGATGAGGGGTCGCGGCATCGCCGCACTGGTCGTGTCGATGCTCGCGGTGGGTGTCGCCGGTGCCGGGACTGCGAGTGCGAGCAGCGAGCACGCGACCGTCAAGACGACTGTTCACCGCGCGATCGTCAAGGGGAGCGCCGGACCGGTGACGAGAACGTTCTCGTTCATCGGGCCTCGCGGATCGAAGACCGCCAACATTGTCAGCATCGACGGGCTGACGATCAATGCACGCTGTGGCACGGCCGGCCAACCCGTGATCTTCGCGTTCACAAGCGTAGCCAGGACGGACATCTTGGGTCGCATCTTCGACGGGCTTGGTCGCCTACACGTCATCCGCAACACGTCGTTCGGCCCCAACGTGAGCGTCGCTCTGTCGACCACCAGCGGAGACTTCGACGCGAGCGGTAGCGTCCTGTTCGAAACGCCCACGGGGAAGGTAGTCACCGTCAGCTACGGATTTGACAACGCGACGACACTCGGCAGGCAGAACGTCTGCACCATATTCGGCTCAACTATCGCCTCCTGAAGCCCGGCTCGGCGCTGGCGGTCCGCCCGCTCGACGGACCGCCGGCGCCGGAGCGCAGAGTTGCTCCTCGAGCATCGCGCGGTAAGGCATCCCGCACGCTCCACCAGCAGGAAAGCACTCCCGCGACGGACGACCGCTCCCGTGGTCAGCGCGTCGCCGAACCGCACGATTAGAATTAGATTCGCGACCGTCCGATCGCCGCGACCCCGGCCGCTCACGAGCTTATGATCCGGCTGATGACGGAGGCCGAGGAGGTCAGGTACTCGGTGCTAGCCACGAAATTGCAAACCCTGCGGGAAGTAGAGACACCCTTTGCCGCGCAATCTAGCTCCGCTAGGTCGTTGAAACCTTCACGGGGCTGTCATCTTGTCAGACCGCGATAGCAACCCTCGCAAGAAGCAACGGATCCCGGCCGGACCCCCGTCCTCGCCGCCGTCGACTCCCGTGTCAGTGTGCCGGCGGGCGGTTGACCGTCTCGGGTTCCGGCGTTCCCTCGTCGATTTGGCTCGCGCGGTCGATCTGCGCGTTTATCTCGGCACCGAGGAGAAGGGCGAGGTTGGTGAGCCACAACCACACGAGCAAGATGATCGCTGCTGCAAACGAGCCATAGGTCACGTTGAAGCTCTTGAAGTTGGCGAGGTATTCCGAGAATCCGGCCGATGCCGCGAGCCAGACTGCTACTCCCGCAAACGCTCCCGGCATGACCCATCGGAACGCCCGGTGGCGCACGTCGGGGGTGACGTAGTAGATGAACGAGAACACCAGCAGCGCGCTCGCGAACGCTCCGGGCCAGCGCGCGATCCGCCACGCCAAGGCTGCCTCGGGTCCGAGCACCCTGTGCGCGACCCCTCCGCCAGCGAACATCAGCACGAGCGTGGTGAGCACCAGCGCGAGCAGCACGAACAGCGACGCCACATCGGTCAGCTTCCGGCGAACGAAGCTGCGCCCGCGCTGCACCGCGAACACGACATTGAGGGCTCGCCGCGCGGCTTCGAGGTAGCCGGTACCCCCGTACAGGGCGGTCGCTACTGCTAGGGCGAGGGCTGCAGCGGCGGTGCCTCTGTCTTTTAGCGCCGCCTTCACTGCGGCCGTGAGCGGCGCCAACGTGACCGCCGGGACAACCCCGCGCAGGTGTCGAACGATCGCGTTGTAGGTGGACGGAAACTCGCCCAGCACTCCCAATAGCGAGACAGCCAGAAGCAGCACCGGAAACAGCGACATCAGCGCGTAGTAGGTGAGCGCCGCGGCGTGGTGTGTGGCCTGATCGTCGTAGAAGGACACCACCGAGCGCCTTGCGACCCACCGTATGCGCTTCACAAGGCACGAGGGTATAGACCGGCGGAGACCGCAGCATCAGCGCTGTTAGGCAGGTTCACGCCGTCGGAGAACCAGAAGCAGCAGTGTCGCGCGCCGACGGCCAGACTACCAAGGCCTCCGCATGACGGAGCTGGGCGACAGACACGCTGTCCGGTTGCACCAGCGCTCGTTGTCGCGTTGGACGATCAGCGAGAGCTCGTTCCGCCGCCGCACGGATCGTCACGGCTGTTCGCGATCGGCTGTCGAGTCTCGCTACCCCTTTTCAGCGCTGGCGGTGATCCACGAGTGCGTGGCTCGCGAACAGCTGAACCGTCTCCCCCGAGGCGGAGCCTCTCGCTATCGCTGCGAGGCGCGGCACACGAGCCGCGTCGCTCCAAGTGGAGCGACGTCTTTAGCCGCGTGGACGATGACGCGGCTTCATCGGTTTGCGACTCTCACAACCATGCTGGCGCTTTCGTATGTGGGCACAGATCCCGGCGTCGCCCGCGCCGCCGGTCGGAGCGCTGATTGTGGGAGACGAGAACGTCCGCCAGCGCGAGCTTTCTCGCCTCCGGCGGTGACTGGCTCGCTGTGCTCATCCAAGCTCCAGCAGGCGGCAGCCGCACCCGTCGCTCAGCCCGCTCGTCTGGGAACTGAGCGCGTTCCGAGAGCCCAGAGGGAAGCGCGCCTGTGAGCTACCTGACCGACCGCGTGCACTTGTACGAGGAGGTCGGCTGGTGCCAGAACTTCGGGTTGACCGGGGGCGGCTGGCTCACGGTCCGCAACTGCCGTACGGGCGAAGTGCGGGCGATGTGCGAGCTCGAGTTGGCCTTGTGCGAGCCGGTTCCAAGAACCGCCGTTATTTCCCGTTAGCGCTGACGCGCGTCAGTGGCAGGTGATCGCTAGCTCCTTGAATTGCCGGGACGCGTCCCGGCAGGAGTTCGAGGCTCGCCTGTGTGAGCGCGAGACGCTTCAGTGGTCGGGCACGCGCCGGGCTGAGAGCTCCAGGGCCGCTCCGGTCGGTCAGGCGAGGAGCCCGCGGATGTCCTCGGCGGTCAAACCGCGCGCGAACAGTTCGCCATCGTCGAGCACGCCTCGGAACAGGTCGGCTTTGCGCTCGGCGAGTGCACGTACCTTTTCCTCGATGGTGTCCCGAGCGATCAGCCGGTAGACCATCACCGGGCGCGTCTGGCCGATTCGGTGCGCGCGATCGATAGCTTGGGTTTCGATCGCTGGGTTCCACCACGGATCGAGCAGGAAGCAGTAGTCGGCCTCGCTGAGGTTCAGCCCGACCCCGCCGGCTTTGAGGCTGATGAGGAACACCGGAGCGGTCCCATCCCGGAAGCTGCGTAACACCTCGTCGCGCCGCCGGGTACGCCCGTCGAGGTAGCAGTAGCCGATGCCCTCCTTCTCGAAGCGTCCACGTACGTGGGAGAGGAAGCGGGTGAATTGACTGAAGACGAGCGCGCGGTGGCCGCTTGAGATCACGTCGTCCAGTTGTTCGACGAGGGCGTCCAGCTTTGCGCAGGGAAGGTCAGAGTGGCGCGCGTCGACCAGCGCTGGATGGAGGCTCAGCTGGCGCATGCGCGTGATCGACTGCAGGATCGTGAACCGGTTGCGGTCGAAGTCGTCCAGCAGCCGCAGGACCTTCTGACGCTCGCGCTGCAAGTGAGTGTCGTGGAGCTTGCGGTGCCGGGGGTGAAGCTCCACCTCGAGCGTCTGCTCCTGCTTCGGCGGAAGTTCGGACGCCACGAGCTCCTTCGTTCGCCGCTTGAGCAGCGGCTTGATCCGCCGGCGCAGGCGCGCCATCCGCTCGCCGTCGCTGCGGCGCTCGATTGGCCGGGCGTAGTCCTCCGCGAAGCGGACCGGGTCGGGGAACAGCCCGGGAGCGGTGATCGACAGCAGCGCCCATAGCTCCATCAGGTTGTTCTCCATCGGCGTGCCGGTGATCGCCAGCTTGAACGGCGCGCGCAACTCTCGGGCGCACCGATACGTCTTGCCGCGGTGGTTCTTGACGTACTGCGCTTCGTCGAGGATGAGCGCTGCCCACGGAATCGATCCGTAAGCGTGGCTGTCCAGCCGGAAGAGCGTGTAGGTCGTGATCACGACGTCAGCCGTCGCGATCTCCTCGATCGCGCGCCCTGAGCGACGCAGGGTGTCTAGCACCACCTCGACGTTCAGCTCGGGCGCGAACCGCTTCGCCTCTGCCGCCCAGTTCGGTGCCACGCTCGTGGGTGCGATCACGAGGAAGGGTCCGACCGCCTGGTCTCGATGGCGCGCGTGGCACACCAGCGCCAGCGCCTGCACCGTCTTTCCGAGCCCCATGTCGTCGGCGAGGATCCCGCCCAGCTCAAGGTCCGACAACGTGGCCAGCCACGAGAAGCCCTCGCGCTGGTAGGGCCGCAGGTGCGCCTGGAGGGACGCGGGCGTCTCGTGCTCCGGCAGCGTCTCGAGCTCCAGCAGGGGCGCGACGATCCGCTGCCACCGCTCGGCCTGCTCCGTGACAACGCCGAGGGCTGTGAGCTCCGACCATAGATCTGCCTGGTAGCGACTGATCCGCAGGGACGACGCGGGCGAGTCGCTGAGCGCGCGCGCCTCCTCGATCAATCGGCGAAGCGACTCGAGGCGGGAATCAGCCAGCGAGAAGTACGCCCCGTCATCGAGCAGCATCCGCGACTCGCCACGGGCCAGCGCCGTGAACACCTCCACGAACGGCAGCTCTCGGCCGTCGACGCTGATCGTCACGCCGAGGTCGAACCAGTCCCGCTCACCGGCGATCTCCGAGGTCGACACGCCGACCTCGAGCGACTCGCCCACGTCGCGGTAGTCCGGCGGCTCTCCGAGCACCTTGAGACGGACCTCCGGGTGCGCTGTCAGCCGCGGGAGCACTTCGGTGACGAAGCGCAGGCTGTCGAGCCCGGACATGACCGTCGGTGGGCGGCTCGCCGGACGGCCGGTGAGATCGAGCAGCGAAAGACTTTGGAGTGCGGGCTCGTCAAGCACGGACCCAGCAAGCTGCGCCCGCTCGGCGGCGTGGTCGCGAACCCCAGAGCCGTCGCCCTCGGCGTGGAGCGGCACTCGGTGCACCGAGTCGCCGACCGCGTATTCCCACTCCCAGCCGACCGTGACGAGCGTTTCCGGACCGTGCTCGGCGCGGAGTACGAGCGACGGCGCCGAAACGGTCGGTGGCGTGAACGATCCGTCGGAGGAGACGACGGGAGCGATGTGCCGGAGGGCTGGGCAGAGCTCCGACGCGAACCGGTCCAGCTCCGCGGCGGGGATCGCGATCCGCTCGCCATCGAGGAGCATGTGCTGGAGCTGCGCCACCGCGGGGCGCTCGAGCCGCACGAGGCGAATCCGCCAGCGGTCGGCGTCGAGGCCGCCGTCGACATCTGAGCGCTCGGCGCACACGACGCCGTGCGCGGGACTGCCGATGAACCGCACCGGAACGAGCTGCTCGACTGGACCACCGCCGACCCGGAGGATGACATCCATGCCGAAGCGGTCAGGCCCCTCACGCGTGACGTCCAGGACTAGCGTGCCCGCCTCCGGGCGCGGAAGCTCGCCGAGCGAGGCGTTGGCGTGGATCAGTGGCAATCCGAGGCGCGCCGCCTTGTCCAGCAGCGGCCACAGCTGCTGGGTTTCGAACGCCGACAGGTCGATCGACCGCTCGGCAGAATAGCCGTACATGTAGCGGCTGTAGCCCTGTGCTGTCCGGAAGGCCGCGTGCAGCTCCCGGAGCAGCGAGAGGTGGTCCTCGCGGTAGCCGCCTTCCCGGATCGTCCAGGCGTCGAGCCCGCCCCAGTCGAGCGAGCCGTTCACCCAGCCGCCGCGTGCGCCCGGGCGCATGAGCCTTGCCATCAGGCGCGGTGCGCCCGGATCGGGATAGCGCGAAGCGGCAAGGCGCAGCTCGATCGCCAGCGGGTTACCCGTCGCCGGGGGAGTGCGGGCGGCCAACAGCGCCCGAAGTGGTCGCTCCCATGGAGCGGGGTGCGGAGGCGACGCCGATGTCTGGAGCGTCGATGTCTGGAGCGCCTGCCGATAGGCGGTCAGCTCGGCGGCCGGTCTTGCGTGGGTTGTCGTCCCGGAGCTCGCGCTGGCAGCGAGTACGGCGGCGACGACATGCTTGCAGTTGATGCCGACCGGGCAGCTGCACTCGCCCTCGACAAACGCAATCTGGTCGCCATCATCTTCGAAGTAGGCGGTCGTCGAGTAGCTCGCGCCGTGCCCCACCACCGAGGCCGACAGCGCGTACTCGTCCTCGTCCCAGTGCAGGGACAGCACTCGGTCCTCACGCGCGTACCTGGCGCCTCGAGTGAACGCCGTCGCGCTGAAACACGCGTCGAACTCCGAGATCTGCACATCGTCCAGGCTCACTGGCATGGCTCGCAGCATAGGCGGCCCTCCGGACGTTTCGCGCCCTTACGGGTCCCTTGTTTCGCCCGGGGCGGAGTCCGGTGACGGGGCAGCGAGGTCACGCAGGGCGCTCACAAGTCGAGTTCGGGTCCGCGCGTGAAGGCGAGTGAGACGGCGGTGGCCGTTGTCGATGCCGGCCGACCCGAGCAGCGCCGCACCAGCGCGCTCGTCAAGCGCTTCGATCGCACCGAGCAAGTCGAGCACCGACATGCGGGCGGACGCGGTCTTGGGTCCGGCGAGCCGTGCCTCGATGACGTCTGCTGCGCCGCCGAGCGCGGCCTCACGGCTGGGAGCCGTGCGGAGCGCGTCGGCGAGGCCGACGCGCGTCGCCTCGGCCACAACATGAGCGGCAGGGCCGTCGCGGTGGCGTCCAATCCCCCGCCGGCGCCTTTCCGAGCGCGGTGGCGGGGGTGGCGGGGGTGGCGGCGCCACCGTGACCGGCGCCACCAGCCCGGCTTCGGTCAGGAACCGGCTCGCCGCTCCGGTGGTCCAGTGCAGCGTCAGCCCGCGCTGGGCCCGGGTGAACGCCACGTATGCAAGCCGCCGTTCCGCCTCGATGCCCTCTCCGGCCGAGCGTTCCTGCGGGCTCAGCTCGAGCGAACGGGCATGCGGCAGCTGGCCCTCGTCGCACCCGAACACGTGCACCTCCGGCCACTGGCGGCCCTTTGCCCGATGAATCGTCGTGAGCTGGATGCCGTGCTCGTCATCGCGAATCGCCGCGAGGGCATCTCTGCGCGACTGCAGCAGCGCGGCGTACTCGGCGACGGTCTTGCCCGACGCCTCGCGGCTTGCCTGCTCGAGCACCTCGACCTCGATCCGCTCGGTGCCTCCGAAAGCGCGCTCGTGCTCTCCAAAATAGTCTTCGAGCCCGCCGGGACCACGCAGATACCGGACGAACCGGACGGCGTCCGTAATCCGCGCAAGCGCATCGAGGATGACGCCGGCCTCATCGAGCCTCGCGCGCTGTCGAGCGCCCGCCGCGACCGTCGCAAAGGTCTCTGTGAACGAACGGCCCGCTCTCAGCGATGCTGCGACCTGCTGCTCTGCGTCGAGCGGCAGGCTGCGCCCCGGCGCGCGACACACGCGGGCCACATCCTCGGCATCCGCGTTCGTGGGTTCAGCGCAGAGGCGCACGTATGCCTCGACTGCGCCGCGGGCGCCCGCGGGCTCGAACACCTGCTCGGGCGCGGCGATCCTCACGCCGAGCACCGAGCACCCGAGCGCGACGGTTCGCAGGAGGTTGGTCGTCCGCGCGAGCACCACGATCTCACCGCGCTTGCGGCCCGCCAGCACCGCGGCGATCTCGTCTGCGCCGTCCGGCTGGGTCTCGTGCATGGACAGTCGGAGCGCCGGCTCGGCCGTCGGCGCCGACTTGGCCTGGATCTCCTTGGGGAAGCGGATGTCGTTGTGCTCGATCAGCCGCCGGGACGCGTCGACCACGTCGGGCGGGCAGCGGTAGTTGTGTGCGAGCGCGATCCGCTCGAGCCCCGGATAGGCGAGGTCGAGGTCGAGGATCCGGCGCACGCTGGCCCGGCGCCATCCGTAGAGGGTCTGGTCCTCGTCGCCCACGCAGAAGAAGCCGTCCTGCGGTGCCGCCAGGATCCGGACCAGCAGTTCCTGTGCCGGCTCGATGTCTTGATACTCGTCGACCAGCACCTGACTGAAGCGGCTCTGCCAGCGCCGGCGAAGCTCTTCGTCGTCGCGGAGCGCGCGGACGGCGCCGAGAACGAGATCGTCGAAGTCGTGTACCCGGTCCTCGGCCAGCTGGCGCTCGTAGAGCTCGTAGAGGTACGCCACCGTCTCGCCGTCCGGATGCCTGTGGGCCTGCTCGGCGAACTCGCGCGGCGTGGCCAGCAGCCCGAGCTTGGCGGCGCCAATCGCCGCCCGCGCGTCGGCCGGGTCGAGCCATGTGCCCGTCTCGCGCAGCGCGAGCGCGCAGAGGCGGCGCCACTGGTTGAACGACGCCTCGCGGACGCCGTTCCGTCGCGCGAGCCCCTCCTCCCGCATCAGCCACCAGCCGGTGCTGTGGAATGTGCGGGCGGCGACCGACGGCACCCCGGTCGCGCGAAGGCGCTGCTCGAGCTCCGAGCGAGCGTCTCGGTTGAAGGTCGTGCACAGGATCCGGTTGGCTGGGACGCCACGGCGAAGCAGCTCTCGCACGCGCTCGATCAGGACCGCGGTCTTGCCGCTCCCCGCCGGGGCGATGACCTGCACGATGCCGTCGTGGGCGCTAACGGCGCGCAGTTGCTCGCGGTCGGCTTCGAACCGCGTTTCCCCGACGTTGGGCGTTTGGGTGGGATAGGGCGCCGGCGAGCCACGGTACAGCCGGGTGGCCGCGTCGATCGCGCGCTCCAGCGTGTAGGGATAAGCGAAATCCGGATCGATGAAGCGCTCGGGGGGCAAACGGGTGAGGCGCTGCTCGCTTTCGATCGCGAGCGCGACGCCCGCACGAAGCGCCGGCTCGAGGACGTAGCCGTGGAGCGCAGCGAGGTCATCGAGATCGCGCAACTTCACGCCGAGAACGGCCAGCCGACCGCTCTGCCCAACCCGTTCAAGCCAGTCCTGCGCGGGGTTCTCGATGCTCGTCCGTCGCATCCGGGTCTTCCTGGCGCGGGCGATCACCTCGCGTCGAAGCGCCCCAAACTCGACCAGCTCGTATCGAGCGGCCACGAGGGCTTCGCGGTCAAGGGACGCGGCCCAGGCCAGGCTCGGACACACGGCGCGACTGTACTTGCCGGCGGCGATGACCCGTCTGAACGCGATCGCCAACACCGCCAACGACAGGCTCGTGCTCCTCGGGTTCTCGCGCACGTGCCCAGCCTGTGACAAGCAGCATTTTCCCCGCACCGATCCGGCGTGGCCGTTCCCGATGTCGGTGATGCTGACCTGGGCGAGAACGATCGGCGCGGGACACTCACGCAAGCCCCGGGCCGCTGTAGGCCGGCGGGATTGAGGTGGTTGCATTCGCGGACGCGATCTGCGCCAGCAATTCGGAGGGGCTGGTCCCGCCCATCACCACCAGGCGCGGCAGGCGGAAGCGGTCCTGCTTCGGGCTCGCCCACCCCGGATTGACGGTAGTGGCGCCGACGTACCCGGCCGCCCGGACCGCGGCGACTACCGTCGTGTCGTAGTCCCCCGACGGGTAGTCGAACCAGTTCACGGGCACTCCGTAGCGGCCGCGCAACATCTGCCGGGCGGTCACGATCTGATCGGTCAGCTGCGCCGGGCCCAGGGTGATGAGATCGGCGTGCGTGAGGCCCTGGGTGTCGAGCTCCCAGCCCGCGGCGACGAGGCCGCGGATCTGCGCGTCGGTGAGGCCGCCCTCCGAGGGCGGCAGGCCGCTCAGCTGAAGGTTCTCGACGGCCGTCCATCCGAGTCCCCGCAGAACCGGCAGGGCGTTCGTGTACTGGGAGGCGTAGCCGTTGTCGAACGTGATGACGATCGGCTTGCCGGGTCCCAGCGGGGCCCCGCGCGTCCAGTAGGCCTCGAGCTGGTCGAGCGTCACCGCATGCCAGCCGTTGGTCTTGAGCGCCTGCATCTGGCTGGAGAACTCGTCGGCAGGGACATACAGCGCCGGGACCGCCGAGCTCTGGGCCGGCTGCGTGTTGATCACGTGGTAGACGAGAATCGGGACGGTCGTGCTGCCGGGCTGAGGGGTCGTGGGCGACGCCGACGTCGTAGTGCGCGGCCGCGTGGCTGACCCGGTCGGGGTCGATGGCCCCCGGGGCATACTCGAGCGGGGGAGGGAGTCGAGCACGATCATCGCCGCAACTGCCGCGACCACGATCAACGATCCGACCGCTGCGATGCGTCCTGGCGTGATCTGCATTTGACGCTTGCGAGCTTGCGCTGGGCGGGCGGGCGGCTCGCCACTGAGGCTCATTGAGCGCGAAGTTAGCGCGTTCCGGAGGCCGACCCTGGGATTCCCGATCGTCGCGTTGCCCTCGCCTTGAGCCGACGGCGTTGCTCCGGAACCCGCGTTCGGATCGCGTCGGTCGGTGCGGTTGCTCGCGGCGGCGCGGACGGCAACGCGCCGGCGCCGATCTGAGGGGAGAATCCGATGAAGGGCGCCGCTTTCATGGCGCAGCGACAAGTTCGACCATCGCCGAAGCTCCAGCGAGCCTCGCGTCGGTCGTCAGTAAGCCTGCTGGGATCTTCTCGGAGAGCTCCACGTAGAGTGCGTCCACCAGACGCAGACGGTCGCGCGCTCGCCAAGCGCCGGCGAGGAGAGAGGCGAGGGGATGTCGTGTGATTGGTGCGGATTGGAGCTCACCAAGGGCGGCCGAGACCGCGTCGGCCGAGAGCTCGCCAGCGCGATGCAGCCGTCCAAGAGCGGAAAGCACCTCCGCATCCAGGTGTGCCGGGCCGTTTAGCTCGCATCCACGCATCCGCGCCCATACCGCGTTGCCGAGCTTTGATCCGATCAGCGCTTCGACAAGGGCTGATGCGTGAACGACGAGTGCTCTCGCCGGCTGATCAGGAACCAAACTCGTCACGGGCGGCGTCGAGTGCTCGGATCACGGGCGCGTCGCGGATCTGAGTGGTTCTCACGCGGGGATGGTGCTTCCGGATTCGGGCGAGGCTGCGCACCGCCCGCCCTGCGGAGGTCCGCGATCAGGTCGTCGATCACCATCTCCTCGGCCAGAACACCGGGCAGTCCGCGGAAGGCGCCTTCCAGAGTCCGCGGTTGCGGTTCAAGCGCCCGCGCGCCAGCCGCGTCCCACAGCGACTCTACATCGAATCGCCACGCCAGGGCGTGGTAGTTATCTTCGAGGTCCCGAAGGATTTGCACGCCGGCCTCATCGAAGTCCCCGTGGTGCCGCACTCGCACGCCGGCTCGACTGACGGTCGAGAACAGCAGCCGCACCGCGTCCGACGGTCGTCCGGCGGTGCACACGAGCGGCGGACACGCCGCACCGAGTCTGTGCTCCGCGGCGATCAGCACCGACGGGTTCTCGCAGCTGAAGCACGGTGTCCCGGGCGGCCATGACACATCGGCAGCCGCCAGCTGTCCGTAGGTCAAGACCACGTGCATCCCACGCATGGCTCGAGCGGCAACCGCGGCGGGACCCTCTCCGAGCAACGGGAGGTTGAGCGCCGCCACGTTGGACGAGATCGGGTCGACGAGCACGTTCCAGGCCGCCCACACCTCGCGCGGGGTCGCCGCCGAATCAAGCCCCGCTGCTGCCGCAAGCAGCGACACGGTCAACCCGTGCAGCGGTGTGCCGACATCGAGCGCGTGCGGATCCCCGTCGAGCACCCTTGCCGCGAGTACCGTGCGCTGGACCGTCTCGTCAGCGGGCAAGACGGCGAGGATCCGCAGCGACTGCGCAACCAGCGCGCGTATTCCCTCGTGGACACGGCCCTGGCGCAGCGCGTGCTCGAACCAGTTGGCCACAGGCGGGCGTGAAATCGTTACTGGATGCGCCATCAGCCACGAGCGGAATTCGCTGCGCCGTTCTTGCCGGGCAGCGCGTTCTGCGGGAAGGTCGCGAAGCGGCCGTCCGCCGACCCGTTCGTACTCGCGACGGGGATCGATCCCGCACGACTCGAGCGCGGCTTCGAACTGCGAGAGCGCCACTCGCAGTGTCGCGCCGGCCAGGACTGGCTTTCGCCGCGGCGGATACATGAGCCCGTCGAGCGCCAACGCCTCCTCCGCCGTCAGGTCGGCGACGGCGATCCTCCCGTCGCCCACGGCGCCGCGCTGCTCGCGCCTATCGCGCGCCGCCAGGATCACGCGGTCTAACGCCGGGTCAACCGTCGCCGGGCTCAAACCAGCAGTTCGTCCTGCTCCAACTCGCGCAGCACCGCCCCGTCCCACAGGAACGGGATCGCGTGCACGCCGAAGGTGCCGTTCTCGCGATGGAGCTGGTAGATCGCGAGCTGCGGCACCGATCTGTAGGTGCCCCACAGCTCGTGCGAGGTCATGACCACGTCGAGATCGAACGCGACGGTCGCCTCGAGCACCCGCTCCCGGGTCTCGTCGTCGATTCCTGACAGTGCCTCGTCGAGCATGATCAGCCTCGGCGCCTCCGATTCCGCGTAAAGGGCCGCCGCGGCCGCGAACAGTGGCAGGTGGATCAGCACCGACTGCTCGCCACCGGAGCCGACCGCGTGCCGGCGCTTGGTCAGCCGGACCCGGTTCGCCCCGGTGCGCTCGTGTAGCGCGAACGCGAACCAGTTGCGATAGTCGAACGCCTCCATCAGCGTGTCGGCCATCGGCTTAGGCTCGCCACCGAACGCGTGCTCGCGCCGAGCCGACTCGATCCTGCCTCTGAAGAACGCGACCAGGTCGGCGTGGGTGTCCTCGCCGAGGTGGCGCACGTCCCGGCGCAGCAGCGCGAGGGCCGCGCGCTGAGTGCCTTCGTCGTCGTCGAGCGCCTGCCATTCGAGCTCGACCGTCTTGCCGGCGGCGGTCGGGCTCCGGCGAAGCACGGCATTCATTCGGTCTACGCGGCCGCGCACGTCGTGGATTCGGTGGCGCAGATGGTCGGCGATCTCCTCGACCAGCGCGTCGTTGAACACCCGGCGCTCCTCGGCGGTCAGAACCTGCTCGCGGTCGGCGATCTCCGCCTCGAGCGTGTCGAGGATCTGTCCGAGCGTCTGCACGCCGCCGCCCTCGGTGACGTGGACCAGTAGGAGCTCGTTGTTGCCGCGGCTGGCGTACGCGCCCATGTCGGCCTCCGCCAGCTCGCGGTCGAGCAGCTGCACTCCGCGCTGAACCTCGATGCCAAGCTCGCCCGAGGTACTGCGCACCGAGAGCAGCCCCGGCGGCAGCGCGCGAGCCACCTCGAGCGTGCGGGTGAAGGTCCAGCTTGCACCTTGCTCGGCGTCGGCTGGGGTCTGGTCCCGGAGGACGAGCTGGAGGATTCCGGCCAGGGCAAGCTCGCGAAACGCGATGCTGCCGCGCTCCCGCTGTTCGCGCGCCGTCTCGTGCTCCTCGGTGCGGGACCGCTCATCGCGCTCGAGCCCGACGACCGCGACCGCCGAGCTCTGAGCCGCCTCGATCGCGTGCCGGAGCGCTTCGCGCGTGGCCTTCAGGGCCGTCACGACCTCTTCGTGGCGTCGGCGAATCTGTACGCCGGTCGCGCCGAGCGCACGCTCCCGTGCAGCGTGCTCCGTGGCGAGGCGGCTCGCCTCAGCCTCCTCGTCCCGGGCGCGCCGGCCACGCTCGGAGGCGGCCTCCTGGGCCTCGCACAGCCGCGTCGCGAGAGCGTCCGCCGCCTGCGCCTCGCGCTGCGCCATGGTCCATGCGTGCGCCACCCCGCCGCAGGCCCCTGCGAGTTCGGCGGTCGCGTCGCGGAGCGCGTCGAGCGCGGGCTCCTCCAGCGCGGGGGAAAGACCGTGGGCGACGGCGTGCTCGCGGCGGGCTGCGTCGGCGGCCAGCTCGGCGTCAGCCGCGGAGCGGGCGGTCGCCGCGGTGCGCTCGTAGCCCCTTTCAGCCTCGGACTCGAGCGCGGTGCACACGCGCACCGCGTCAATGGCGGATCTGACGGCGTCGACCGCCGGCAGCGCGCGCAGGTCGGCGTCGAGCGCTTCTCGCCGACTGTCGACCTCGGCGATCTGCGCGTCGTGGCTCGCGACCGCGGCCTCCAGCGAACCAATGCGCTCGCGCAGCTCGGCGATCCTGGCCGCGCGTCGCGTCTCACGGGCGGCGGCGCCGATGTGCTCCGCCTGCTCCTTGGAGCCGCGGCCCCGAAGCGGGCCGAGCGCAAACCGGCCGTCGACATCGACCCAGGGGCCGGTTTCGCGGTCGCCCAGGCCCAAGCAGAGCAACAGCTTCGTGACGACGGCGGCGGCTACCGGCTGGTCCGGCACCGGCTCGACGACGTCGAGCAGCGAGCGGCCGTGCGCGGGCTGAGCGCCCGCGAACACGACGTCCGCGATCGCGGGGTCCGCGACTGCGCCGCTCGGCGTCACCCATGCGTCGAGCAGGCCGGCGGCCTCAAGTCCGGCCTCGAGACTTGAGCGAGTCTCGGCGGCGACGTCGGCTCGGAAGTCGATCAGTCTCCACAGCGGCGCCCCCTCGCGCTCGGTGCGGTCGGCCCGGAGCCATTCCGGAGCCCGCGGCCCATCGTCGTGCGCGCCGGCAAGTCGCTCGATCTCCGCCTCCGTGGCCGCGGCCGCCGCGGCCGACGCCTCCCGCGCCGCCACGTGCGAGGAGCGCTCGTCGGAGAGGGAGGCCCGGCGGCGGTCCACGAGCGCGGTCAGCGCCGGGATCGGCGAGGAGCCGGCGTGCGCAAGCTCGAGTGCGTCCTGAGCGCTGGCCTCGTCCAGCTCGAGCTGCGCCAGTGCGGAGCGCCAAACCGCGAACGCGGATGTGATCGCTGCGCGAGCCTCGTCGAGCTGCTGCTCGCACGCTGATCTCTTCGCTGCCGCCTGTTCGACCCGAATGGCAGCCTCGCGCTCATCGGCGCGGGCGCGTTCGGCGCTCGCCGCGGCCTGTCTCAGCTCGCGCACCAGTTCGCGGTGGCGATGGAGCACGTCCCGCCAGTCGCTGGCCAGCTCGCGCAGCAGCGGGCTCCAGGTCTCGACGGGCAGGGACCCGGCGCGCAGCTGCTCGGCGAGGATCGCCGCCCGCCGTCCGAGCCCCGCGTCCGCCGCCAGCTCGAGCAGCGAACCCAGTTCAGCGCTCGCACGTTCCTGACGGTCGGTGGCGGCCGCCCGCGCGGTGATCAACTCGGCCTCGCGCGCGGCAACCGCCGCAGTCGCGTCGTCGGCGTGCCGGACGGCCGCTGCGGCCGCCCGCGCCTGCGTGTCGGCGAGCTCGCGGAGCGTCTCGACCTCGGCGACCGAGGACCATGCCGCTGACGCGACGAGCGCATGCTCCTCGGCGGTCAGAGTGTCCAGCCGAGCCTGGGCCGCGTCGCGTTCCTCGCTCGTACGCTGCGCACGCTCGCGTTCGGCTTCGAGCTCGGCGGTCGTGGTCCGAAGCCGCTCGGCGGCGTTGTCGACCGCGGTCTGGGCCTGGCGGAGCGCGTCGGCGCGCTCGCGGACCACGGCGCGCGCGTAGGCGCTGTATGTCCGCTGATGGAAGCGACGCACGCGCTCGCGCACGTCACGCAGCCGGGCGAGCCCGCGCTCGAGGGTCTCGAGCTGCTCGAGGCCGCCGGCCAGCTTCCGCATCAGCGCCTCGTCTATCTCCGGCAAGCCGACGCTGAGCTGTGCGGCGACCCGCTCGGGATCGAGCGTCTTCGAGAGGTGGGGCCGGCGGAGGTCGCGCATCAGCCGCAGCATCGTCTGGTACTGCTCCTCGCCCGCGAAGCCGAACAGCAGGTCGTTGAGCCGGTTCCGGTAGTCGCGCTGGGTCTCGATCACCTCGCCGTCATCGCCCAGTGCGGCCGCGAGCTCCGCCTTGGTGATTGGATCACGGCCTCGCAACAGAGACAGATCGGAGCCGATCGTGCGGTTGCGAGCGACGAAGTACCAGCGCACGACGTCCGGGAGGTCCTTGTTGTGGCGCATGCCGACCCCAACCGTGAGCCGTTGCGCAGTGCCTGGTCCGCCGATGCGTTCGAACTCGAGCCACGCATACCCCAGTCGCTTGACGTCGGCCGTGCAGCCGGTGAGGTTCCACTTCATGTCCTTGTAGCCGGCGCCGAACGGATCGAGCTTCTTCGGGCTGATGTCGCCGTCGAGGCAGAACGGCAGGAGCAACTCGAGTGCCTTGGTCTTGCCCGAGGTGTTGTGGCCGCGCAGCAGCAGCCTTCCTCCGGCGAAGTCGAACACCTGATTGGCGTACTCGTAGAGGTTGATGAGGCCGGCTCGCCGGGGGCGCCAGCGCGTGGAGCCGGGAGTCATTCGCGGCTCCCGGTGGCGTGGAGCACGGGTGAGCGAAACCGCGCGGCGAGCGGACTGGCACTGAACCCCGATGCCCCGGCGGGTCGGGCGAGCTCGCAGGCCAGCAGGACCTCGATGGCGGCAGTCGTCAACGCGGCGACCTCGTCGATGTCCGCTGGGTCCCGGTCCCAGTGGTGGGCGTGCTTACGGATGAGATCCGCGACGGCGTCGCGCAGCCGTTCTGAGCTCAGCTCTCCGCTCGGTCCGGCGTCGGCGAGCAGGTCGCACAGGAGCAGGGCAACCTGCTTGATGGTCGAGTTCGTGGGGAACGGCACGTCCGTGAACGCGCGGTCGTCGACGATCAGCGCGCTGCCCTCGGCACGTCGCTCGACTTCGTAACCGGTCGCGGCGGCCACCGCACCCTCGATCCGCGCGCGTTGGCTGAGAAAGTAGGCGCGATCATCCTCGTCGAGATCGGCCAGCAGCAGCACGGGGTCCTCGGTCAGCCGTCGCGCGAGACCCTCTGCGCGGGCGCGATTCTCACCCTCGGGGGTCGGGGGATGGCGTCCGCTCTCGTCCGCGAGCTGACCCAAAGCCGTCGCCTGGAGCGCAGCCGCCGGGTCCCGTAGCAACAGCGCCAGGCGCCGGCGATCGACCGTGAACAGCGCCTCATCATCGCCCTGCTCTCGACGCGCGTAGCTCTCGCGGGAGCCCGAAGTGTGATTGATGATCCCCCACACGCACAGAAGGTCGAGCCCGTCGGCGAATGCCACGCGTTCGCTCCGCTGCCGGAAGTCGACGCTGATTGGGGGCTGAACGTCGGCACCGGCTCGCTCGACGTCCCGTGCGAGCTCCGCGATCGCGGTCTGCGCGCCGCCCCGCTCGAGCGCGACCAGCGTCACCAGCAGGATCACGCACGCGCGGTCGCTGAGCGCCGGCCACTCGTCGGGCGGCCGCTTGCGGCCGCTGGTCGAGGCCGGCCTGATCCGCAGCGGACGGCGCAGCCCGTTGGGGGTGGGCAGGCCGGACGCGCGGGCGGCCGTGCTGCCGACTTCGAGCTGGTACCCGTAGGTCACCTGCAGGGTGCTGGCGAGTTCGCGCTCGTGGCGGCGGATCAGTGCGTAGGCCGGGTCGTCGGCGCCGACGAACGGCGCGCCAAGGAGCGCCCGCAGGGCTCGGGAGCGCTCGTCGCGGTCATCGATGTCGCGGAGGGTCATCTGGTCAGGACCGTCAGCTCGAAGTCGGGTAGGTCCAGGGTCCCGTGGGGAGCGTTCAGGCGGGTTCGTTCGCGATGCGGCTCGCGCGGCTCGCGGAGCGCAATCGTTGCCCCCCCGTCGGTCGAGCTCGCGCGCCGCGCGCCGTCAGCGCCCGCCGGCGATTCGTACGCCCGGCCGATCCACGCGAGCAGGTGCCGAAACTCTTGTGTATTGACACGGGCAAGGGCCGAGAGCTTGATCGGTCCGCCGGTGGACAAGCGCGCCAGCAACTCCGCCAGCTCGCGTCGCTCGGCGCGCCGTCGCTCCTCGAACCGCTTTCGACCTTCTGACAGGTCCGCTATTTGCGCACCGCGCCCCGGCCCCGGCGCCCGGGCACCCGGCGTTCGCAGGTGCGCGACGACCGGCGCCGGCGGCGCCTCAAGCCATGAGACACGACCGCGGTCCGCCAGCTGCTCGTCATCGCTGTGCGGGGCGCCGACGTGCCGAGGCGTACGAATCCCGAAAGCTCCCCGTAGCCATGCGGTCGCGTCTCCAGCGGGCGCGGCGGCGACCTGAGCGGCAAGATGGAGGAGCACCGCGGCACGATCGATGCGCTGTGAATGGCGCTCGATCAACCGTTCGGCGATCGCGAGCACGGCGCGAATCGCATCCACGACCTGGTCGTTGAGCGTGCGCCACGGCGAGCCGCTGTCCTGATCGCCGACGAACCAAGCGCGAAGCCCGGCCCACCGGCCGAGTAGCTCGGCGCTTCGGCGAGCCCGCTGGTCCTCGACCGTCGGACCGCCCGGCAGCGCGACGAACGTCTCCGCGGCGACGATCGTGCCGACGAGCCCGTCGGGCCCCTGCTTCTCGATCCGCTCGATCAGCGTCAGGATCTCGGCCGAGTGCCGCATGCGGCTCTTGCGGAAGCCCTGGAGGTGCTCGAGCAGCGCTCCCTTGCCGCGCTCGAACTCGGCCTCGCCCACCTGCTCGACCGTTCGCATCAGGTCGCCAAGGGATCGCATGAACGTCAAGGCTCCGGCGTGCAGCGCCTCGACCTCGGTCAGGAGACGCTCGAACAACGGGCGTAGTTGAGCCCCGTCTGGCTGGTCCCGCTCCAGTTCTTGCGCAAGGGCGGCGAGCGCGTCCCGGATCGCGGGCAGACGGGCGGTGTCGAGCCGGCCTATCTCCTCACCGAGCGCGTCGAGCCGGGTCAGGAGCTCCTCGGTCAGCCTGCCCGCCGGCGTGACGTCGTAGGTGTAGCGGTTCCGTCGCCACTCGGCGGCGGTCGACGCCAGGCTTGCGTCGTGGTCGCGTTCGATCGCGCCCCAGTGGCTGAGCATCGCGAGGCGCTCTTCTAGCCAGTCCAGGTCGAGGGTCCGCGCGTACCGTTCCCGCAGGCGGTCCGCGACCTGCGCCGGCCGGAGGCGCAGCCCGAACGACTGATGCTCGAGGTAGAGGACCCGCATGATCCTCCGGTACGTCTCGGCTTCTTCGCCAGTGGCATAACGGAGGACCTGGTGGGCGCCGAGACGCTCACTCGTGGCGGGGGTCGACTGCGACTGCATGGCGGTGCCTTCGGTCGGCCGCGTCGCACCCGTGAGCTCGAGCGCGGAGCGAACCAACGCGGGCGAGAGCTCAGGCGCCATGCTCCTCCGGGCCGTGGTGAGCCTCGTGGGTCGGAAGCGCTGCGGGCTCTGGGAGCGGCTCGGCCCCCACCAGGTCCGAGCTGCGCAGTCTCGCGAGGACGTGCGGCGGCGGGGCCATCCGCGCGAGCGCGTCCGCTGCGTCGTGGGCGAGGCCCGGAAGCTCGATGTGCTGCTCAGCGAGGGACGTGATCTCCCGCTGCTCGCCGACTGTCAGCCGGCGCGGAGCGGGCTGTTGGCCACGGCGGCGCTCCGTCGCCGGCACACGGCCTCGCTCGACGGTGGCCACCAGCACGTTCGTCCCGAGCTGCAGCACCCAAGCGACCGCGGCCTCGCCGGCCGGGGCGACGTCCCATTGCAGGCGGGCGGCTGCCAGGGTCTCGGTAGCCAGGTCATAGGCAAGCACCGGGTCGCGAACGGCGCGGAGGTAAACGGCAACAAGCGGGGCGAGCCAGCGGGCGACGAACCCCTCGTAGTGGCGCTCCCGCCCTCGATCCGACACGTCACCCATCCTTCGCAGCATCGCAACGCGGTCGGACGGAATGAGCTTGGCGCGATCGGCGGCGACCGCCCCCGAGCGGGTCGGCCGGGAGGTGCGTTCGACGACACGATGATCTGCCGCCTCGGCGCGCTGCCGCTCCAACGGCCGATTGAAGGCCGCCGGCATCCTCTGCCGCCTCGGCGCGCTGCCGCTCCAACGGCCGATTGAAGGCCGCCGGCATCCGAATTCGCATACTCAAAAGATGCGAGCACTGATGTCGTGCGCCTCGTGATCCTGCGGGATCATGAGGGATCGTGGCTGCCTCTCCGCCGCTGCCCGCCGGCTTTCGGATCGGACATTGGACCGATCCGGCCGCCTGCACCGGCTGCACCGTCGTGATCCCGCCGCCGGGGGCGCGGGGTGGCGTGGACGTCCGCGGCGGCGGCACCGGGACGCGCGAGCTCGAGACGCTCTCGCCGCTCGCGAACGCGGAGGGTCCGACCGCGGTGCTGCTGACCGGCGGGAGCGCGTTCGGCCTGGCTGCCGCCGACGGCGTCGCCCGATGGCTCGAGGAAAGAAGGCTTGGCCGGCTGACCCCGATGGGGGTGGTCCCGCTCGTGTCCACCGCTGTCGTCTACGACCTGGCCGAGGGCGACCCCACACGCCGTCCCAGACCCGACGATGGTTACGCGGCGTGTGAGAGCGCGCGCGCGGCCGTACCGGAGCGCGGCCGAGTGGGGGCCGGGGCGGGAGCGGCGGTGGGCAAGCTGCTCGGCCGCGAGCGGGCCACTCGAGGCGGAGTCGGCTACGCCGCGACCACGCTCGCCGGCGGGGGCTGCGTCGCGGCCGTCGCCGTCGCGAACGCGTTCGGCGACGTGATCGCGGATGACGGCGAGGTGCTCGGCGGTCCCCACGACGACCGCGGCCGGCTGATCCACACGGCCGACGAGCTTCTGGGTGTGCCCTGGCCGCCGGATCGCCGGCAGCCGCCCGAGACCGCCGACGGGAACACCACGCTCGCATGCGTGTTAACCGACGCCTCGCTCGGCAAGCGCGGGTGCGCAATCCTCGCGCGCATGGCGACCGCCGGGATCGCGCGCGCGGTCAACCCGGCGTTCACGCCCGTGGACGGAGACGTCGTGTTCTCCCTGGCGTCGGGGCGCGAGCCGCCGACTCCGCCCAGTCCGGCCGCGACGTGGGCGCTGACGGTGCTCGGCGCCGTGGCGGCGACCGTCACGGCCGAAGCGATCCGGGACGCAGTGCGGCAAGCCGCATGAGGAGCGGACCGCCGCGCGCAGCTCGCGCCGCAGGTGGTCGAGATCGCCGGTTTAGAGATCGGAGACGCTCCGCACCGGAGAGATCCGTGCCTGCCAGAGGATCTGGTCGGCGAGCAGATTGCCGACCGACGTGCGAGAAGCGCGCGGCGCCTACAGGAGCGTGGCCAGTGCCACCGGGATCACGCGCTCGGCGCCGGCGCGCCGAAGCTGGCCCCCGACCATCGCGAGTGTCCAGCCCGAGATGCGGCGATCGTCGAGCAGGACGCCGACGCCTGCCGGCGGCTTCGCGATCACGCGGAACGCGCCGCGGACGTTGGCCGTCTGCTGGGCGGCGTTGGCCATCTCGCGCTGGGGCGGGCGCTCGGCGACGCGGGCGACGAGGGTGACGTGGGGGACCGAGAGCCGATCGCCGAGTCGCTCGAGCACGCCGCCGAGGCGGACCGACGGCACACAGGTCAGCCAGTCGCCGCCCCCGGCGCGGATGAGGTCGGCTATCGCCTCGACCACATCGTCGGAGAACTCGCCGGCGGTCAGACCCCGCTCGATCGCCGGCCACCATCCCCCATCGCCGAAGCGCGCCAGCGCCCAGCCGGGCTCGACGCGGACATCGTCGGGGATCTTGCGCATGACGCCGGCGGCGTCGGGCGCCATCTTCTTGACCTCGAGCTCGATCGGCGTCGAGCGCAGGTGCCGTCCAGCCGCCTCGATCAGCGCCGGATCCGGTGGTGCGTCGAAGCGCGCCCCGGCGCAGACCGAGCAGCGGCCGCAGTCCTCAGGCGAGGGGTCGTCGAGCTCCTCTTGGAGCACGCGCATCAGGCAGCGGCCGTCCGAACCGAATGCGGCCATCGAGCGCTGCTCGGCGCGCCGCAGCGCGGTCACCTGGGCGTAGCGCTCGTCGTCGTAGCTCCAGTCCGCGCCGGGGACGAGCCTCCAGCGGCTGCCGGCGCGCGTGACCGCGCCCTCGACGTCGAGGATCTTCAGCATCGCCTCGATCCGGCCCATGCCGAGGTTGACCACCGCCATCAGCTCGCGAACCGTGCGCCCGTCCGCACCCGCATCCGACAGCTCGGCCAGGACCGCCGACACCCGTTCACGATCCGGGAACGCCTGCTCGATGAAGAAGTCCTGGATCCGGCGGTCCTCGCCACCTCGAAGCAGGACGATGTCGGCGTGCTCGACGCCGCGGCCGGCGCGGCCGATCTGCTGGTAGTAGGAGACGACCGAACCTGGTGCCTGGTAGTGGACGACAAACGTCAGATCGGACTTGTCGTAGCCCATCCCGAGCGCGCTCGTCGCGATGACCGCCTTGATCTCGTTGCGAAGCAGCCGATCCTCGGTCGCGATCCGGGCTTCGGTCTCGTGCTCGCCGCTGTAGGCGACCGCGCTGATCCCGCGCGCGCACAGGAACGTCGCGACCTGCTCGGCGTCGCGCTTGGTGAGCGTGTAGACGATCCCCGATCCCGGCAGCGAAGGTAGGTTCTCGGCAAGCCAGGCGAGCCGCTCGGCGGGTCGCGGGAGCTCGAGCACCTCCAGCCTCAGGCTGGCCCGGGCCAGCGGCCCCCTGTAGGTCCGCAGCGGCTTGCTGCCGCCGTCCGCGGCGAGCTGCGACACCACGTCGGCGACGACCCGATCGTTGGCGGTCGCAGTGGTGCCGAGCACGGCCACCCCCGGGGCCAGCGCTTCGAGCATGTCTTTCACCCGCCGGTAGTCAGGGCGGAAGTCGTGACCCCAGTCGGAGATGCAGTGCGCCTCGTCGATCACGAGCAGCCCGACCGAGGCGGCGAACAGCGGCAGCATCTCCTCGCGGAAGCGCGGGTTGTTGAGCCGCTCCGGGCTGATCAGCAGCAGGTCGATCGTGCCGGCCGCCAGCCGGTCGCGGACCTCGTCCCACTCGTCGCGATTCGTGCTGTTGATCGTGTGCGCACGCAGCCCGAGGCGCTCGGCCGCAGCGATCTGGTTGCGCATGAGAGCGAGCAGCGGGCTGACGATCAGCGTCGGGCCGGCGCCCGCGTCGCGCAGCAGCGCGGTGGCGATGAAGTACACGGCCGACTTGCCCCAGCCCGTTCGCTGCACGCACAGCACACGGGCTCGATCGAGGACGACGTCCCGGATCGCCTCGAGTTGGCCATCACGGAATCCGGCGTCAGGGTCGTCGGTGAGGAGCCGGAGCCGCTCGAGGGCGAGCGCCGCGACTGTTTCGGAGTCGATGATCGACATCACTCCCAAGAGTCGCAGACGGCCCGGAGCTCAACCCCCCGCCTGGGCCTCGGGCATGTGCGACCGTACCTACGTGGACGACCACGATCCGAGGAGGACTGAAAGCAATGGCTGGGACGACGATTGCCCCCGGTGCGGCGAACTTCGTCGCCGGGAGATGGACGCCGAGCGCGGGAGGGCGGACATACGAACGCCACAATCCCTGGCGGCCGTCCGAGGTGGTGGGCGAGTTCCCGAGCTCGCGCGCCGAGGACGTGGACGCGGCGGTCGCGGCCGCTATGGAGGCGTTCCCGGAGTGGGGTGCGCTACCTGCGGCGAAGCGAGGTGCGATCCTGACCCGCGCCGCCGAGGCAATCGAAGCCCGGGTGGAGGAGATCGCCCAGGACATGACCCGCGAGATGGGCAAGCCGCTGCGGGAGTCGCGTCTGGAGGCAGCCCGGGCGGCGCAGATCTTCCGGTTCTTCGCCGGCGAGGGCTGGCGCCCGACGGGGGAGATGTTCGAGCAGTCGGCGACCGGCTCGACCGTGTTCACGCGACGGCGGCCACTCGGCGTCGTCGGGCTGATCACTCCGTGGAACTTCCCGGCGGCGATCCCGGCCTGGAAGACCGCGCCGGCGCTCGCCTACGGAAACACGGTCGTGCTCAAGCTCGCGCAGGACGCTCCGCTGACCGGCCTGCACCTCGCCCGCGCGCTCGAGGAGGCGGAGCTGCCCGACGGGGTGCTCAACGTCGTGATCGGCCGTGGCGGCGAGGTCGGGGAGCCGCTGGTGACCGATCCGCGTGTGCCGGCGATCTCGTTCACGGGTTCGGTGCCGGTCGGCCACGGTGTCCGCGATCGCGCCGCTTCGCTCGGCAAGCGCGTCCAGCTCGAGCTTGGGGGCCACAACCCCCTGATCGTCGCGCAGGACGCAAAGCTCGACGCCGCGGTCCAGGCGGCCTATGTGGGCGCGTTCTGGTCGGCCGGCCAGAAGTGCACGGCGACGCGACGGATCTACGTCCAGGACGCGATCTATGACGAGTTCCGCGAGCGCCTGTTGGCGCGAATCGATCAGGGCAAGGTGGGCGACCCCGCCGATTCGGACACCGAGGTCGGCCCGGTCGTCAACGAAGCGCAGTTCGAGGACGTGCTGTCAGGGATCGTACGCGGACGCGAGCAGGGCGGCACGGTGCTGGCCGGCGGCGAGCGCGCCGATCCAGACGCCTACCTGATCGCGCCGACGGTGTTCGAGGACGTGGCCGACGACGCCTTCCTGTCGTGCGAGGAGGTGTTCGGTCCGGTCACCACGCTGTACCGCTACGGCACGCTCGAGGAGGCGATCGGCCGCGCGAACGCCGTCCGCTTCGGCCTCTCGGCGGCGGTGTTCACCACGAGCATCGCCACCGCCGCCCGGTGCGTGAACGAGCTCCAGGCGGGGCTCATCCACGTCAACTCGCAGACCGCCGGCGCCGACGTGCACGTTCCGTTCGGCGGATCCAAGGCGTCGGGCTACGGGCCGCACGAGCAGGGAAGCGCCGCGAAGCAGTTCTACACCGAGGAGGTCACCGTCTATCAGGATGTCTGATCAGTCTGCATCGCACGGCGCGGTGCCGCGCCGCCCGGTCGACGGCGGCTTCACGGCACAGTGAGCTGCCGGCGGCGCCGTGCCGGCGCCGATCGGACCCTCTTGCCGCCAACCGGCGGCGTAGGGTCATGATCGATGCTGCACGTCCACAAAGCCGAGCGGGCCGACCGTCTCGCCGACGGTCTGGCCGAGACTCTTCTGGATCCGCTCGAGGATCCGTTCGCCCCCGACGTGATCGCCGTCCCCACTCGAGGGATCGAGCGGTGGCTGACCCAGCGTCTCTCGACCCGGCTCGGGACGACCGAGGGGCGAAAAGACGGCGTGTGCGCGAACGTCGAGTTCCCGTTCCCAGGCCGGCTGATCCTCGCCGCCCTCGCCGCCGCGACCGGGGTCGACCCCGAAGACGACCCGTGGCTGGCCGAACGCTCGGTGTGGCCGCTGCTCGAGGTCGTCGACGAGTGCCTCCGCGAGCCATGGCTGGCAACGCTCGCGCGGCACCTGGAAGGCGCGCGCGGCGACCCTGAGGACCCGATGCGCAGGTTCGGGGTGGTGCGGCACCTCGCTGACCTGTTCGATCGCTACGCGGTGCACCGGCCGGCGATGGTGCAGGCGTGGGCGGCGGCGTCGGACCGAGCCGCCGACGACTGGCAGGCGGAGCTCTGGCGGCGCCTGCGCTCCCGGATCGGCGGCGCGAGCCCGGCCGAGCGACTGGCGCCGGCGTGCGAGCGGATCCGCGACGACCCGGCGTTGCTCGACCTCCCCCGGAGGCTGTCGCTGTTCGGGCTGACGAGGATCCCGCGGTCCTACCTCGACGTGCTGGCGGCAATCGCGGATCAGCGAGACGTGCACCTGTTCGTGCTGCATCCCTCGCCGTCGCTGTGGGCGCAGGTGACGGGCGTGCTCGGAGGCGGTCCGGGAATCGCGAACCGGCACGCGGACCGGACCGCGGACCTCCCGGCGAACCGCCTGCTCGCATCCTGGGGTCGCGACGTCCGCGAGCTGCAACTGGTGCTGGCCGGGATCGGCAGGACGTCCGAGCACCACCACGCGCTGCCGGCGACCGTCGCGAACACGCTCCTCGAGCGGATCCAGGCGGATGTTCGCGATGACCGCCAGCCACCGGGGCCGCCCTTGCCGGGCGAGCCGGACCCCCGGCCGCGCCTGGACGCAGGCGACCGGAGCGTCCAGATCCACGCGTGCCACGGCCGCGCCCGGCAGGTTGAAGTCCTCCGCGACGCGGTCCTGCACCTGCTCGAGGACGACCCGACGCTCGAGCCGCGCGACGTGATCGTGATGTGCCCGGACATCGAGACGTTCGCGCCGCTGATCCAGGCGACGTTCGGGTCCGGACGCGACGCGGACGAGGACGACGAGGACCCCGCCGCCGGGGGGCGCGAGAGCGTGCCCGACCTGCGGGTCAGGCTCGCGGATCGCTCGCTTCGGCAGACGAACCCGGTGCTCGCCGTCGTCAGTCAGCTGCTCGCGCTCGCCGACCAGCGGGCGACCGCGTCGCAGTTGCTCGACCTGGCCGCGCGAGAGCCGGTTCGCCGGCGGTTCGGCTTCGATGACGACGACCTCTCGCGGATGCAGGACTGGGTTGCCTCGAGCGGGATCCGCTGGGGCTTCGACGCCACGCACCGCGAGCCGTTCAAGCTCGGCTCGCTGGGCGCGAACACGTGGCGTCGCGGTCTCGATCGGCTGCTCGTCGGCGTCGCGATGACCGAGGAGGACCGCCGGCTCGTCCACGGCGTGCTTCCGCTCGACGACGTCGACAGCGGCGCGATCGACCTCGCGGGACGATTCGCCGAGTTCGTCGAGCGGGCCAGGGTTGCCGCCGACGCGCTGACGGAGCCCAAGCCGATCGGGCGCTGGATCACCGCGATCTCCGAAGCGGCCGATTCGCTGACCGCCACCAGCGACCGCGATTCGTGGCAGCGGCGCGAGCTCCAGCGCCTGCTCGGCGACGTCGACGCGGAGGCTGGCGACGGGACCCCGGCCGGCTCCGAGCTCGAGCTCGCCGACGTCCGGGTGCTCCTGGCCGACCGGCTGCGAGGCCGACCGACGCGGGCGAACTTCCGCACCGGGAACCTGACGGTGTGCACGCTCGTGCCGATGCGCTCGGTGCCGCATCGGGTCGTGTGCATCCTCGGCCTCGACGACGGCGAGTTTCCGCGGCGTACCCGGCGCGACGGCGACGACCTGCTGCTTGCCGAGCCGCACGTCGGCGATCGCGACCCGCGCACCGAAGACCGCCAGATGCTTCTCGACGCGCTGATGGCCGCTACCGAGCGGCTGATCATCACGTACACCGGCAACGACGAGCGGACGAACCTGCGCCGGCCGCCGGCGGTTCCCGTCGGCGAGCTGCTCGACATCGTCGAGCGCACGGTGAGCTGCGAGCACGGCTTCGCACGCGAGCAGGTCGTGGTCCACCATCCGCTCCAGCCGTTCGATCCCCGGAACTTCGCGTCCGGGAAGATCGTGCCGGGCCGGCCGTGGAGCTTCGATCCGCAGGCGCTCGCGGGCGCCCTCGCGTTGACCAGCCCGCGCCACCCCGACAGGCAGTTCCTGCCGGCGCCGCTCCCGCCGCGACTCGACCCCGTGATCGAGCTCGACAACCTCGTGCGGTTCGTCGAGCATCCGGTCAAGGCGTTCCTGCGCGACCGCCTGGGGGTCAACGTCGGCGATTTCTTCGACGAGGTGCAGGACGCGCTGCCGGTCGAGCTCGACGCGCTCGAGGAGTGGGGCGTCGGCCAGCGGCTGCTCGATGGCGTGATCGCCGGCGCTCATGTCGACGCGTGCGTGAAGGCCGAGTTGGCGCGCGGGACGCTCCCGCCGGGCCATCTCGCGCTGCCGGTGCTCGAGCGCATCGCCGCGGTCGTCGTGCAGCTCGCGGGCGAGGCGAAGGCGCTCGGCGCCCGGGAGCCGCCGGGGTCGCTCGACGTCAACGTCGCGCTTGCGGATGGGCGCACGCTCGCCGGGACCGTCACCGGCGTGTGCGGCGAGACGATCCGCGCGATCTCCTACTCACGTGTGCGGCCGCGTGACCGTTTGCGGGCGTGGGTGCGGCTGCTCGCGCTGACCGCCGCCCGCCCCGAGCGGCCGTTCGAATCAGTCGTGATCGGGAGGGCACGGGTGGGGGCGTACCGGGCGGATGTGACGGTGGCGCGGGTTCCGCCGCTCGGAGACGACGCGGTCGGGCGGCGCGACGCCGCGCTCGCCCAGCTGGCGATCCTGATCGACCTGTACGAGCGCGGGATGCGCGAGCCGCTGCCGCTCGCGTGCGACGCCTCGGCTGCCTACGCTCAGGCCGTCGTGACCGGACACGACGGAGAAGCCGCGGCCGACAACGCCTGGACGAGCACGTTCGAGTATCCGAAGGAGGACAGCCAACCCGAGCACGTGCTCGTGTACGGCGGCGAGATCCCACTGGCCGAGCTGATGGCGACAGGCCCGCGCGCCGACGAGCATTGGGACTCGGACGAGCCGACGAGGTTCGGGCGATACGCCCGCCGGCTATGGGCCGGACTGCTCGGGCGCGAGGTGATCGGCGACCGATGAGTCCCGTCGCGGCGTACACGGATTTCGACGTCTGCGGGCCGCTCCCGTCCGGCGTGACCGTGCTCGAGGCGAGCGCCGGGACGGGCAAGACCTACACGATCGCCGCGCTGACCGTGCGCTACGTCGCCGAGGGCACGCCGCTGGACCGCCTGCTGCTGATCACGTTCACGCGCATGGCCACCGGCGAGCTCCGCGATCGAGTCCGGGAGCGGCTGGTCGGCTGCGAGCAGTCGCTGTCGGGGATCCTCGCGGGTGCGCCCGACCCGCACACCGACCCGGTGCTGACGCTGCTCGCGACCGGCTCGCCGGACGAGGTCGCCACCCGCCGCGACCGGCTGGCGCGCGCGGTGGCGGACTTCGACGCCGCGACGATCGCGACCACGCACGGCTTCTGCCAGGAGGTGCTGGCCGAGCTCGGCACGGTCGGTGATCTCGATCGCGAGACCGCGTTTGTCGAAGACGTGTCCGAGCTGCTCGACCAGGCGCTCGACGATCTCTACGTCCGGCGCTTTCATCGCCGCGAGGCCGCCAGGTTCTCTCGTGCACAGGCGCGCAAGATCGCGCAGGCCGCCGTGGACAACCCGATGGCGGAGCTCGAGCCGCGCGATGAGCCCGCGGCGACCACGGCGGCGATGCGCTTGCGCCTGGCCCGGGCGGTGCGGAGCGAGCTCGAGCAACGCAAGCGCCGCCTCGCGATCATGACCTACGACGATCTGCTCACGCGGCTGAACGACACGCTCGACGGCCCGGGTTGCGAGGCCGCCCGCGCGCGCCTGCGCTCCCGGTTCGACGTGGTGCTGGTCGACGAGTTCCAGGACACCGACCCGATTCAGTGGCAGATCCTCGATCGCGCGTTCGCGGCGGGCGGCGTCACGCTCGTGCTCGTCGCCGACCCCAAGCAGGCGATCTACGCGTTCCGCGGCGCGGACGTGTACGCGTACCTGACCGCGGCGGCCACCGCTCGGGCGCGCGCGACGCTGCGCGAGAACCGGCGCGCCGATCAGCCGCTGATCGACGCCTACGACGCGCTGTTCGCCGGCGCCACGCTGGGACACGAGGGGATCGCCTACCGCGAGGTCAAGGCGACGCCCGCGCATCGGGCCTCCCGCTTGACCGGCGCGACGAGCGATGCCGCGCTGCGGGTGCGAGTCGTCGACCGTCAGGAGCCCTCGATCGAGCTGACCTACAACGGCTTCGCGAGCACGGGCTCGGCCCGCCGGCACATCGCGTGCGACCTCGCGGCCGATGTCGTGGCGCTGCTGTCCTCGGGCGCGCGGATCGAGCACCGCCGCCCCGACGGGAAGCCCACCGGTGAGGAGGCGATCTGCCCCAGGCACATCGCTGTGCTCGTGCGCACCCACGCCACCGCGGAGCTCGTCCGCGATGAGCTCCGAGCCGCGCGGGTGCCCGTGGTCATCAACGGCGCCGGCAGCGTGTTCACGACGCCGACGGCGCGCGACTGGCTGGCTCTGCTCGAGGCAATCGAGCGGCCCGCGTCGCCGGTCCGCGCCAGGACGGCGGCGCTGACGCCGTTCATCGGGTGGGACGCGGAGCGGATCGCGATCGTCCCCGAGGAGGAGTGGGAGGACGTGCACCGGCGCCTTCACCGCTGGGGTCGGATCCTCCGCGATCGCGGGGTCGCCGCCCTGCTCGAGGCGATCGCGATCGGCGAGGACCTCGCCGCGCGCGTGCTCGCGAATGCCGACGGCGAGCGCCGGCTGACCGATCTGCGCCACCTCGCCCAGCTGCTCCACCGAGCCGCGAGCGCCGAGCGGCTCGGCGTGACCGCGCTCCGCGGCTGGCTCGCGGAGCGGGTCGCCGACGCCGAACGGGACGAGGGTGAAGAGGAGCGCGCGCGACGGCTCGAGTCCGACGCCGAGGCGGTGCAGGTGCTGACGATCCACCGCAGCAAGGGCCTCGAGTTTCCGGTGGTGTACTGCCCGTACCTGTGGGATCCGACCTGGATCCGTCCGAAGGAGCCGGTGGCATTCCACGATCCGGCGGCCGGCTACAAGCACACCGTCGACGTGGGCCTGGAGGGCCGGACGTTCAAGCGCCACTTCGACCAGTACGTGATCGAGCAGCGCGGCGAGGACCTGCGCCTCGCCTACGTCGCGCTCACGCGCGCCAAACATCAGGCCGTGATCTGGTGGGCCGGCTCGAGGGACAGCTGTCACTCACCGCTCGCGCGGCTGCTGTTCGCCAAGGATGACGACGGCAGCATCAGGCCGTTCGGCCGCTCCACGCCGACCGATGCCGCCGTGTCCGAGCGCTTTCGAGAGCTGGCGGCTCGGGCGCCCGGCCGGATCGGCGTCGAGCACTCGAGGCTCGGGGTGCCGGCCGGCTGGAGCCCGCCCGTCGAGGCGCCGGCCGAGCTCGCCGCCGCGCACCTGCACCGCCGGCTCGACCTGTGGTGGCGCCGGACCTCGTACAGCGACATCACCGCCGAGGCGCACGACCCGCTGGTGACGAGCGAGCCCGAGCGGCCGGTCCTGAGCGACGAGCCGGAGACGCCCATGCCGGTCGCCGCCGACACGCCGAGCGTCCTGAACCTGCGGCTCGCGCGGGAGTCTCCCTTGGGATCGATGCCGGTCGGGGTCGACTTCGGCACGTTCGTCCACGGAGTGCTCGAGGCGACCGACTTCACGACGCTCGACCTCGACGCGGAGCTCGCCGAGCACGTCTCAGCGGCGCAGGCTCGGCGAGCGCTCGACCTGGGTGAGCCCGATCGAGTGGTTCACGGGCTCCGCGCGGCGATCGAGACGCCGCTCGGGTCGCTCCTCGACGGGGTGCGGCTGCGGGACGTCTCCCGCGCGGACCGGCTCGACGAGCTCGAGTTCGAGCTGCCGCTTGCCGGCGGCGATGAGCCCACCGGCCGGCTCACGCTCCGGGCGATCGCCGCCGTTCTCCGCGCCCAGCTTCCGGGCGACGATCCGATGGCTCGGTACGCAACTCGGCTCGAGGACCCGGCGCTTCGGGCGAACGTGCGAGGGTTCCTCACCGGGAGCATCGATCTCGTGGTCCGCCTGGCGGGCCCGCGGTTCGCGATCGTCGACTACAAGACGAACTGGCTCGGACCCGCCGGCGAGCCGCTGACGCTCGCCCACTACCAAGCCGAAGCGCTCGCGGCCGAGATGAGCCGCGCGCACTACTGCCTCCAGGCGCTCCTGTACAGCGTCGCCCTGCACCGCTATCTGCGGTGGCGACTGCCAGGCTACGAACCCGGCCGCGATCTCGCCGCTGTGCTCTACCTGTTCGTGCGCGGGATGGCCGGCGAGGTGGACGCCGGTGTGTTCGCGTGGCGCCCATCGGGACACCTCGTCACGGCGCTCAGCGACGTGCTCGATCGGGGTGACGCGTGAGCGCGATCGCCGAGTTGTGGTGCGTTCGAGGCGGACGCGTGAGCGCGACCGCCGAGCGCGGTGCGCTCGAGGCGGATGCGTGAGCGCGACCGCCGAGCGCGATTCGTTCGAGGCGGACGCGTGAGCGCGACCGCCGAGCGCGATTCGTTCGAGGCGCGGCGGGCCGCGAGCGCCGCCGGGGTCCTGCGCGAGTTCAACCAGATCGGCGTGCTGTCGGCGGCCGACGTGCACGTGGCGGTTCGCTTGGCCGAGCTCGTCGGGGATCACGGCGAGTCGGTGAGGCTGGCCGCGGCGCTCGCCGTGCGGGGCCCGCGGCTCGGTCACGTGTTCGTCGATCTGGCCACGATAAGCGACATCGCGAGCGTCGAATCGGACGAGCCCGTCGATCTGTCGGCGCTGCCGTGGCCGGTCGTCGAGGAGTGGATCCGGGAGCTGAGAGCGAGCGAGCTGGTCGCGGTCGGGGAGGACGACGACCCGAGGCCGCTGCGCCTGCTCGGCACGCGGCTGTACCTCGACCGCTACTGGCGTGAGGAGCGCTCGGTGGCGGCCGACCTGAACGAGTTGACCGCGAGCGGACGGCTGCACGTGATCGCCGGCGGCCCCGGTACCGGGAAGACGACGCGGGTCGCTCGGATGGTCGCAGAGCTGATCGAGCAGGCGATTCGACCCGGTCCCCACCCCATCCACCCCATCCACCCCACCCACCCCACCCACCCACCGCGGCCGCCGCTCGTGGCGCTCGCCGCGCCGACCGGCAAGGCGGCGGCGCGACTGCAGGAGGCGGTCCACGGCGAGAGCGCCAGGCTGCCCGTCAGCGACGAGGTCCGAGCGGTGATGATCGGCCTTCGGGCATCGACGCTGCACCGTCTTCTGGGCTGGAAGCCCGGCAGCCACAGCCGCTTCAGGCACGACCGCGGCAATCGCCTGCCCCACGACGTCGTGATCGTCGACGAGACGTCGATGGTCTCGTTGTCGCTGATGGCGAGGCTCGTCGAGGCGGTCCGCCCCGAGGCGCGGCTGATCCTGGTCGGCGACCCGGGGCAGCTCACGTCGATCGAGGCCGGCGTCGTGCTCGGGGACATCGTTGATTCCGGTCCCCGCCCCCCCGGCGAGGGCATCGTGGTGCTCGAGCGCGTGCACCGGTACGGCGGCGGGATCGCGAAGCTCGCCAACGCAATCCGCGACGGCGACGGCGACAGGGCGGTGGCGGCGCTCGGCGCCGCGCCGGGTGAGCTGACCTGGCTCCCGACGGACGTGCACGAGAGCCAGGCCGGGCTCGAACTGGTGCGAGACCGGTCCGTGGCCGTCGCGATCGAGGTCGCGACGGCTGCCCGCGAGGGAGCGGCCCTGGAGGCGCTCGGCGCGCTCAGCGGGTTCAGGCTGCTCTGCGCTCACCGGTGCGGCCCGTACGGGGTCAGCGATTGGACCTCTCGGGTGCAGGGCTGGCTCGCCGGCGAGATCGAGGACATCGAGCAGCGCGACTACGCCGGGCGCCCGCTGCTCGTGACCGAGAACGACTACGAGCTGGGGCTCTACAACGGCGACACCGGCGTGATCGTCGCTGGCCCCGGCGAACGGCTCACGGCCGCGTTCGAGCGCGGCGGTGAGGTGCTGCGGTTCGGCCCGCTCCGGCTCGGCGCCGTCGAGACCGTCTATGCGATGACGATCCACAAGAGCCAGGGCTCGCAGTTCGACACCGCCGTCGTCCTGCTGCCGCCCGAGAGTTCCCGCATCCTCACCCGCGAGCTGCTCTACACCGCGGTGACCCGCGCGCGGAGCGAGCTGATCCTGGTTGGGACCGAGGCGGCGGTTCGCGCCGCCGTCGGGCGGCCGGTGGCGCGCGCGTCGGGGCTCCGCGAGAGACTTTGGGGCGGAGCTCGCGACATTCCGGGCCCGCGATCTGGACGCGGGGGGCAGGGGGCGGATTAGGCCGGGGTGCCTCGCGCGAGAATCCGAACACCTGCGGCGGCCGAATTCGAAATCCCTGCGGCGACTTGCTGTGGCATACGATTGGACCGCTCCGACGGGGTGGTAGGAGCGCGATGACGGATGCCACGGACGGCGGCCTCGGAGGGTTCAACGATGGAGGACCGTGTGATGGCGGAGCGTGTGGAGATACCGGGGAGTGCTCGGCAGGCCGACCAGCGGCATCAGCGTGTCGGAGAGGTGGACCGGGCGAAGGCGATCGAGGTGACGGTGTACCTACGCCCGTCCGGATCGCTCGACTGGGTCGATCAGGAGGCCGGCCGTGCTCCGGCGGAGCGGCGCACGATGTCCCGAGAGGAGCTGGCGAGCGCCACCGGCGCGAGCGATGCGGACATTGCGGCCGTTCGTTCGTTCGCCGGCCAGTACGGCCTCGAGGTGAGCGGCGTGGACCAGGCACGCCGAGCGGTGTCGCTACGCGGCACGGTCCAGGCGGTCGCAGATGCGTTCGGCGCGCAGGGGCTAGAGCTGTTCGAGCATCCGACCGCGGGGCGGTACCGCGGGCGGCAGGGGTCGTTGACGGTTCCCAGCGAGCTAGCGGGTGTGATCATCGGCGTGTTCGGAATCGACGAGCGCCCGCAGGCTCGGGCGCACCTGCGCATGGCCAGCAGCGCGACCGCGTCGCAGTCCTACACGCCGCCGCAGGTCGCGGCAGCCTACGCCTTCCCCTCCGGGGTCAACGGCTCCGGGCAGACCGCGGCGATCCTCGAGCTCGGCGGCGGCTACAGCCAGACCGATCTCGACAACTACTTCAAGAGTCTCGGGCTGAGCAGCCCGACCGTAAGCGCGGTCAGCGTCGACGGCGGGAGCAACTCGCCGGGCACCGACCAGGACGCCGACGGGGAGGTGATGCTGGACATCGAGGTGCTCGGCTCGGTCGCCCCTGGCGCCAAGATCGTCGTGTACTTCGCGCCGAACACCGATCAGGGCTTCATCGATGCGCTGTCGACGGCGGTGCACGACACCACCAACAAGCCCTCGGTCGTCTCGATCAGCTGGGGAGGCCCCGAGGATTCCTGGACCGAGCAGGCACGGACGCAGATGGAGCAGATCCTCACCGAGGCAGCGGCCGTCGGGGTGACCGTGACTGTGGCATCGGGCGACGGCGGCTCGACCGACGGGGTCAACGACGGCAAGCAGCACGTCGACTTTCCGGCCTCGGCGCCACATTCACTCGGATGCGGTGGGACCACGCTCGAGATCCAGAACGGCAACATCGCCAGCGAGACCGTTTGGAACGAACTGCCCAATGCCGGCGCCGGCGGTGGCGGGATCAGCATCGAGTTCGCGGTTCCGTCCTATCAGAGCGCGATCAAGATGCCGACCAACGTCGACACCGGCAACGCCGGCCGCGGCGTGCCCGACGTTTGCGGCAACGCCGATCCCGAAACCGGCTACCAGGTTCTCGTCGACGGGAGCCAGCAGACGATCGGCGGCACGAGTGCGGTGGCGCCGCTGTGGGCCGGTCTGATCGTGTTGCTGAACGAGTCGCTGGGAAAGCCGGTCGGGTTCCTCCAGCCGCAGATCTACACCGCCTCGGCCGATCCCGGATTCCACGACATAACCCAGGGCAACAACCCGGCCTATCAAGCCGGGCCCGGGTGGGATGCGTGCTCGGGCAACGGCTCACCGGACGGCGCGGCGCTGTTGAAGGCGCTGGGTGGCAGCTGAACCGAGGCCCGGAAGCACGGGAGGGTGACGCGCGCGCCGCGCCTATGCTATGCGCGTGTAGGCAGGCCGAATAAGTCGCCACTCGACGTCGCGCCGGCGCCGAGTGCGTCGTGACTCGCGCCATAGGCGAGTGAATCGCCGTTCACCTGGGAGGGGGCTGCCGAGTGTCGAGTTGTTCGGCCTCGGGCCCCGGCCCCCCGCCGCACCGACGTCCACCGCGATCGCAGCGGCGCGGTGTGGCGTGATTTGTCAGTGTTGGAACGAATGCGCCTTGTTCTGTAACAGGCGGTGACGTGACGCTGCCCGGATGGCGTCTGGACGGACGTGGGAGATCGAGTTCACACCCGAGGCAGAGCGGTGGTTCAAAGGCTTGGCCGCCAAGGACGCCGACCGCATCGGGGCGGCGATCGAGGAGCTACGGGCGCGCGGGCCGCGCCTCGGTCGACCGCACGGGGACTCGATTCGCGGGTCGCGCCACCACAACATGAAAGAGCTACGTTCGATCGGGGGTCACCTTCGGGCGCTGTTTGCATTCGACCCGCGCCGGCGCGCAGTGCTTCTGCTCGGCGGTGACAAGACCAACGACTGGAACGGGTGGTACGCGCGAAACATCCCGGTTGCTGACAAGCTCTACGACAGGCACCTGCGTTCGATCGGAAACGGAGAACCATGGCCGAGCAGAACAAGACTTGGCGAGCGATCCGCGAGCAGAGACCGCTGAACGAAACGCGAGTCGCCATGTATCGGCGGCTCATGGACAGCGAAGCGCGCCTCGACGCGGTGCGCCGGCGACGCGGGGTCAGCGAGACGGCACTCGCTGACGCGCTCGAGTTGAGCGAATCGAGCAGCGCGCGCGGCCGTGAGGAGGACGTCTACCTCACGACGATCGCTCGGTATGTCGCCGCGCTCGGGGGTCACCTCGAGGTCCAGGCGGTCTTCCCGGACGAGACAATCACGGTGTTGCGCGAGCCCGCGTCGGAGTGAGGCGCGCCCGCCGCCGGCAACAGAGCTCAGCCGAACTCGACGCCCTGCGCGAGCGGCAGCTCGTCGGAGTAGTTGATCGTGTTGGTGGCGCGCCTCATGTAGGCGCGCCACGCATCTGAGCCGGACTCCCGCCCGCCGCCGGTGGACTTCTCACCGCCGAACGCGCCGCCGATCTCGGCCCCGGACGTCCCGATGTTGACGTTGACGATGCCGCAGTCCGAGCCGTCGGCGGCGATGAAACGCTCCGCCTCACGCTGGTCGCGGGTGAAGATGCTCGACGACAGGCCCTGGGGAACGCCGTTGTGCAGGGCGATCGCCTCCTCGAGCTCGCGGTAGGTCATCACGTACAAAATCGGCGCGAACGTCTCGCGGCGGACGACAGCGGTCTGGGCGGGCATGCGGACGAGCGCGGGCTCGACGTAGTAGGCGCCGGGCGCGTCGGCGACGGGGCGGCGGTCCCCGCCGGCGACGAGCTCGCCACCGTCGGCCTGAGCCTCGTCGAGCGCGGAGATCATTCCCCGGTACGCGCGCTCGTCGATCAGCGGCCCGACGAGCGTGCCGTCGGCGGAGGGGTCGCCGATCGGCAGCCGGGCGAACACGCTGCCCAGGGCGGCCACGAGCTCGTCGGCGACGTCCTCGTGCACGATCACGCGGCGCAGGCTCGTGCAGCGCTGGCCCGCCGTGCCAGCCGCCGCGAACACGATCCCGCGGGTCGCGAGCTCGAGGTCGGCGGACGGCGCCACCACCGCGGCGTTGTTGCCGCCGAGCTCGAGCAGGCAGCGGCCGAGACGCGCCGCCACCCGTGGCGCGACCTGCGCTCCCATCCGCTCCGATCCGGTAGCGCTCACGAGCGCGACGTCGGGGCTCTCGATCAGCGCCTGCCCTTCCTGGGCATCGGCGATCACGAGCTGGTGCAGACCGACCGGCGCGCCGGACTCCGCGCCGGCGCGCTCGAGCAGGGCCGCGCACGCCATCGACGTGAGCGGCGTCATCGGCGAGGGCTTCCACACGATGCTGTCGCCGCAGACGAGCGCGACCGCGGTGTTCCACGACCACACGGCCGCCGGGAAGTTGAACGCCGAGATCACGGCGACCACGCCGAGCGGGTGCCACGTCTCCATCAGCCTGTGGCTCGGACGCTCGGACGGCATCGTGCGACCCTCGAGCTGGCGCGAGAGCCCGACCGCGAAGTCGCAGATGTCGATCATCTCCTGGACCTCGCCGAGGGCCTCGGATGGGATCTTGCCGGCCTCGATCGTGATCAGCTCGGCGATGTCGGCCTTGTGCTCGCCGATGAGCGCGCCGAACCGCTTGACGAGCGCGCCGCGGACCGGTGCAGGGACCACGCGCCAGGCCCCGAACGCGGACCTCGCCGCGGCGATCGCGGCGTCGATCTCGGCGCTGCCGGCGGCGGGGACCTCGAACAGGTCCTCGCCCGTGATCGGCGAGCGCGCCATCACGGTCGGCCCCGGCAGCAGCACCGGGTTGGCGCCGCAGCGCTCGAGGCTCCGACGCGCTCGCGCTCTGAGCTCTTCGGTCGAGGAGACGGACAGGGAGCTGGTGCTCATCGGCCCCGGTACCACCGTGGCGACGTCGTCGGTGGCGGCTTGAGCCGGGCCCGGACGACCAGCATCTCGGGCTCGTCGCTCGCCACCGACCGGCGCAGCTCCCGCTCGAACTCCGGGCCGAAGCCTTCGATCACGATCGACGGCACGCCGAAAGACGAGGCCAGAGAGGCGAAGTCCGGCTGGAAGAGGTCGACGCCGAACGGCTCCTCGCCGGCCCGCACCTGGTCATAGCGAAGCATGCCGTAGCCCCCGTCCTCGACGAGCACGATCGTCAGCGGAATCTGTGCGTCGACGACGGTCGCGAGCTCGCCGCAGGCGTACATGAAGCCCCCGTCACCGGCCAGGCACACGGTCGGGCCGGCGCCCGCGAGACAGGCGCCGAGCGACGCCGGGAACCCGAACCCGAGCGTGCCCCAGCCCAGCGGGTAACCCAGCTTGCGGGGGCGAGGCACCTGCCAGTAGCCGCCAAGCCAGTAACCGGGGATGCACATGTCGGTGACGATCACCGCGTCCGGCGGCAGGGCCCGATGCACGACGTCGAGCAGGCGCGCGGCCTGCTCGTCGTCGTCGTGCACCCACGCCGCGACGGCGGCTCCGATCTCCGCCAGCCGGCGCTCGAGCTCGGGCAGCCCGGTGCGGACTGGAGCGGCCGGCAACAGCTGCTCCAGCACCGCCCGCGCATCGCCGACGAGCGTGACATCGGACCTGTAGCTCTTGTTCGCGTCGGCCTCGTCGATGTTGACGGCGATCAGCGTCGGCGGCGCGGGCATCTGCCAGTTCTGCGTGTTCGTACCGTCGAAGTCGGTTCCGATCGCGACCACGACGTCGGCCTCGTCCCACAGATCCCCGACCTCGCGGGCGTGCGCCGGGCCAGGGACGGCGCACGGATGATCCGGTGCGAGCAGCCCGCGGCCCATGTACGTGGTGAGGACCGGCGCGGCGAGCTTGAGCGCGAGCTCGCCGACCAGCGCCCCGGCGTCGGCGCGCAGCGCGCCGCCACCGGCCCAGATCAGCGGACGCTCGGCGTTCGCCAGCAGCTCGCAGGCGCGCTCGACGTCATCGGGAGACAGCGGTGTTTCCGCGACCGGTCGCGGCACTGCCGGCGGCGCTTCGGGAACCGGCTTGGAAAGAAGGTCGGTGGGGATGCCGAGATACACCGGTCCGGTCGGCGCGGTCAGCGCGGTCCATCCTGACTCGAGCGCCGCCGGCGCGATCTCATCTGCGCTCGCGACGAGACGGGCCGCCTTCGTGACCGGGCCGAACATCGCGGTCTGGTCGCGCGTCTCGTGCAGCGTGCCGCGGTACACGCCTTCGCGGCGGAGCGCGGTCGAGACGTCGGTGGCGATCACGAGTACGGGAGAGCCCGCCGCCATCGCCTCGCCGGTCCCGCCGAGAGTGTTCGCCGCCCCCGGCCCCGTGGTCACGAGCGCGACGCCGAGGCGGCCGGTGGCGCGGGCGTAGCCGTCGGCGGCATACGCCGCGGTCTGCTCGTGCCGGACGCCGACGAGCCGGATGTCTGACTCGGACAGAGACTTCCAGATCGGCAGGTTGTGGACCCCCGGCAGCCCGAACACGAGCTCGACGCCGAGCTGCTCGAGTGTCTCGAGGAGGCGCGTCGCGCCCGTCGCGGTCGTTGACAGTGTGTCGGTCACATGGGCTCCCTAGACGATGTTGTACTCCGGACGGAGCGCGGCGGCGTCGAACCGCTCGACGCTGAGCGGCGCGACATCGACGAACGGTGTGCGCCCGAGGACCATGTCGCGCAGGATCTCACCGACCGCGGGACCTTGCAGGAATCCGTGGCCGGAGAACCCGGTCGCGTACAGAAAGCGCGATACGGCGGCGGCCTCGCCGATGATCGCGTTGTGGTCGGGCGTCATCTCATACAGCCCGGCCCAGCCGCCACGGATGCCGACGTCCGCGATTGCAGGCGCGCGCCGGCGCACCACCTCCATCAGTCCCGGAATCCAGTCCTCGGTCGTCTCGACGTTGAACCCGGGCGTCTCCTCCGGGTCGGACATCCCCATCAGCAGGCCGGGTCCCTCGCGGTGAAAGTAGAAGCTCGACGAGAAGTCGATGGTCATCGGCAGATGCGCGGGCAGCCCGTCGATCGCCTCGGTGAACAGGATCTGGCGGCGCAGGGGGCTCACGGGCAACTCGACGCCGACCATCGCGCCGCAGCTGCGCGACCACGGTCCCGCCGCGCAGATCACGACGCCGGTCCGGACCCGACCGCCGTCGGTCACAACCTCCGTGATCGCATCTCCGTCGCGCTCGATCGAGAGCACCTCGCACCCGACCCGGATGTGCGCGCCGTGGGCGCGTGCGGCGAACGCATAACCCTGGACGACTCCCTCAGGGGTGGCGTGACCGTCGCCGGGCGAGAACGCGGCCGCGAGGATGTCGTCGCCGTCGAGCAAGGGGCACAGCGCGCGCGCCTCGCCGGCGGTGAGGATCCGGGAATCGAGGTCGCACTCGTTCTGGAGCGCCACGCTCTGTTCGAACTCCTCGACATCGGACTCGCGCGAGAGGACGAACAGGTAGCCGACCTGCTTGAGCTCGATCTCCCACCCCGGGCGGCGGCCGAAGTCGCGAAACGCGGCCATGCTGCGCCTTGCGATCTCGATGTTCAGGACATCCGAGAACTGGGTGCGGACGCCGCCCGCGGCCTTGCACGTCGAGCCGCTGCCGAGCTGCTCCCGCTCCAGCAGCACGACGTCGACGCCCGCCTCCGCGAGGTGGAAGGCGGCGCTCGTGCCGATCACCCCGCCGCCGACGATCACGACGGACGCGGAGGCGGGAAGGGGGGCGGCGGGACGCGGCATCGAGCACGAGCTATTGAACCGCGTAACCGGGGGATACCCCGCCCCGGATTGGGCGAGCCAGTGGCCATACGAAGAGCTCTGGGTCGCGCGCAAGCGCGGCGTCAGGCCCCGTACAGCGCCCTCAGCCCCGGGGCCAGATACGCCGGCAAGTTGACCTCCGCAGCGACGCGGTCGAGCCATCCGGCGTCGCCCGCGACCGTGAGCGCGTCGAGGGCGATGGGCGAGACCGCAACGCAGGTGGCGGAATCGATCGGGCCGGCCATACGGTTAGTCAAACACCTACCAAGCATTCGGGGCGATTGATAGAGATAAGCTATGCGCCTCCCGGTCTACGGCCAGTCCGGTGGCGAGGCCCACAAGGACGATCAGGGCATCGTCGACTACCGAAACAGCTGGCTGCGCAGCATCTTCGGCGACAACGCGATCGAGGTGGTGGTGTCGCTCGGTTCGCTCGCGGACGACGCATGGCAGAAGTGGACGCAGACGCCCGTGGGTGCGACGTACTCGCCTGCCTACGCGCGCGTCACGCACCCGACGGAGCCCGAGAGCAGCTCGGGCGGCGATCCCGCAAAGCTGAAGGCGGCGATCGCGGCGATGCTCGCAAATTGGAACAGCGCGCTTGCGACGCTCCACCCGCTGATCACCCACCCCGACGTGCCCGGACCGCTCGTTCCCTACGGCGACTCGTTCAAGCCGGGCGAGCGGATCGAGATCCCGGAGTTCGACACGCCCGCCGGGATCCCGGAGTGGATGCGGTCGCCGGCCGCCTGGGCGCAGCGGGTCGGCAATACCGCGGCCGAGAAGCGCGGCAACATCACGATCACGATCCCGCCGGGCGTCCTCTAGTCGAGGATTACGCTACCGGCACGTGGGACGTGTGAAGGGCAAGATCGCCGTCGTGACCGGCGCGGCCGGCGGGCAGGGCGCGGCCGAGGCGCGCGCGCTCGCCGCCGAGGGCGCGACCGTGATCGCGACCGACCTGTCGGTCCCCGACCTCGATCACGAGGGCGTCGTCGGCCGGGCGCTCGGTGTGACCTGCGAGGAGGCATGGCGCTCGATCGCGGGCTGGCTCCGGGAGGAATACGGGCACGTCAGCTCGGTTCTCCCGGGCTTCATCGAGACGCCGATGACCGCGAGCGCGCCCGAGGCGTTCCGGCGGGCGACCATCGAGGTCACGCCGCTCGGCAGGCTCGGCCGCGTCGAGGACGTCGCGCCGCTCGTCGTGTTCCTGATCTTCGACGAGTCGTCATACATCACGGGCGCCAGGATCGCGGTGGACGGCGGCCAGAGCGCCCACGGCGGCGTCGGGTCGCTGTCGGACGCCGTGCTGTCCGCGTCCGCGGCCCAGCCATGACCGCGAGGAGAGGAGAGACGGTGGCAACTGTCGAGACGGTACGCGGGCCGGTGGAGCTGGACGAGCTCGGCCGGACGCTCATGCACGAGCACATCTTCATCATGCAGCCCGAGGCGCTCCAGAACTGGGGCCACGCGTTCGGTCCGAACTACTGGGACGAGGCGGAGCGGGTCGCCGACGCGGTCGAGAAGCTGACGCGCGTGCGCGAGGCGGGGATCAGCACGATCGTCGATCCGACCGCTCCCGGGCTCGGCCGGTACATCCCGCGGATCCGCGAGGTGGCGGAGGCGGCCGACGTCAACATCATCGTCGCGACCGGCGTGTACGCGTTCCTCGAGCTCCCGAACTTCCTCGCGTACCGCAGCAAGGAGGCGATCGCGGCGCTGTTCGTCCGGGAGATCCGCGAGGGCATCGACGACACCGGTGTGAAGGCCGCGTTCCTCAAGTGCGCGGTCGAGCGGCACGGGCTCGTGGGCGACGTCCCACGGATCGTCGAGGCGATCGCGATGGCAGCGGTCGAGACCGGAGCTCCGGTGATGATCCACACCAACGCCGAGCAGCGGACGGGGCTGCTGGCCCTCGACGCGATGACCCGCCACGGTGTCGATCCCGGACGGATCGTGATTGCCCATGCCGGCGACAGCAACGACCTCGAGTACCTCAGGACGATCGCGCATGCCGGCGCGTGGCTCGGATGCGACCGGTTCGGGATCGATCACTTCAACCCGCTGGACGACCGCATCCGGACGCTGATCGCGCTGATCGGCGAGGGCGTCACCGACCGCATTCACCTCTCGCACGATGCGGCCTGCTTCCTGGACTTCTTCGTCGGCAACCCGTTGTTCGCCGACGAGAAGCCCGACTACCTGCTGATCTCGGAGCGGGTGCTGCCGGCGCTGCTCGAGGCCGGCGTCACCCAGGAGCAGATCGACCAGATGATGGTCGCGAACCCGGTGGCGTTCTTCGGCGGCAGTACCTCGGGGGGCGCCGGCGAGGCGTCGGTGGCCGGCGCTGCCGGCGCCGGCGGCTGAGACGGCTCCCGGGCAGTGCGGGCGGGGCAGTGCGGGCCGGGCAGTGCGGGCGGGGCAGTGCGGGCGGGGCAGTGCGGGCGGGGCAGTGCGGGCGGGGCAGTGCGGGCGGGGCAGTGCGGGCGGGGCAGTGCGGGCGGGGCAGTGCGGGCCGGGCAGTGCGGGCCGGGCCGGGCCGGCGGTCGAAGATCACCTACATAACGCGCCACTTGACACCCGCGAGCGGAGCGGTGGCGTGTTGCGCATGCCCCGCAGGCAAGGCACGCTGAGGGCACCAGCGATGCCGCCGAATGGCGCGTCGTGCAGGTCGCACGAGGCCACGCCCACGGCCGCAGACGTGCATAGCTCGACATTCCGCGCGTGCGCGTCCGGCCTTGCCGATCTGTGCACGATAATCGCGCGCAACGCGGCAAGGCTCGGCGTCGAACGCTCGGGTGACGCGTTATGCGTGTGTCCCGCGCGGTCTGGGCCGACTGAGTCGACCACTACGCGCCGCCGCGGGCGATGAGGTCGTCGAGTAGCTCGCCGTAGTGGCCGAGCGCGAGCGACAGATGCCCCTGGTCGGGCAGCAGCTTCGCTCGCGCGCCGGGGATATGCGCTGCCAGCCACTCGCCGTGGGCAAGCGGCACCATCCGATCCTGGGCTCCCTGCCAGATCGTCACCGGGCACGAGATGTCGGAGAACTCGAAGCCCCAGTCGTGGATCAGCTCCAGGTCGTCGTCGAACCACCCCCACACCCCATGTGCCAACCCCGCGCGCATCGACGCGGCCTCGTACTCGGCGAACTCGCCCGTCATGACTCCGCGATCGACATCGGACAGCAGATCGCCGAACTCGGCGTGGAGCTCCGCCGCGTCGGCTGACAAGAGCTTCGCCGCGAACGGCTCGAGGAACGTGAGCAGCTCCTGCTCACCGGCATCAGCCGCCGCGATCTCGTCAAGGTTCTCCTGGCCCATCCCGTCGAGCCAGTCGAGCCCGTCGGCGGAGCGCGGCGCGCAGCCGGCGATCGTCGCGGCGGCGATCACCCGTTCTCCGAGGAGTGCCGCGCAGGCGAGCGCATGCGGTCCGCCGCCCGAGCGGCCCGCCGTGTAGAACCGCTCGACCCCGAGCGAGTCGGCGACCGCCGCGACGTCCGCGGCGCAGTCGGCCACCGTGCGTCCTGGGCACCTCACGCTGCCGGCGTACCCCGGGCGCAGGTACAGCACGTGGCGGATGCCGCGCTCGGCTCCGAGCTCGACCAGCGGGGTGTACATGCTGGCGGCGCTCGGCGTCCCCATGTGGAAGATCAACGCGTCGCCGTCGTCCGGACCGGTGAGCTCGACCTCGAGCCGTCCGCGAGGTCCCGCAACTTGGTGGCGACCAGCCATCGAGCACGACGATAACCCACCGCGTCCGCCTAAGCTTGAGCCGGGAACCGTAGCAGTCTGAGTCGCGGTCTAGCCGCCCCGGCGATCGACTGGAAGCGCCGCGAAGCTCTGGCTGACCGGCATCAGCTCGATCACGTTGACGTTGACGTGGGCGGGCTGCGAGGTGACCCACTCGACGGCCGACGCGATGTCCTCGGCGGTCAGCGGCTCCGTGCCCGAGTAGACGCCGGCCGCCCGCTCGGCGTCACCGGCGAACCGCACCTCGGAGAACTCCGTCCCGCCGATCAATCCGGGCTCGATGCAGGTGACCCGGATGCCCGTCCCGTGCAGGTCGGCGCGGAGGCCGAGGCTGAACTGATGCACGAACGACTTCGTCGCGCCGTAGACGTTCCCGCCGGGGTACGGATAGGTGCCGGCGATCGAACCCATGTTCACGACGTGACCGCGCCCGCGGGCGACCATCCGGCTCAGCAGGGCTCGGGTCACGTACACGAGGCCGGTGCAGTTCGTGTCGATCATGCGCTCCCAGTTGTTGAGCACCCCGTCCTGCGCCGGCTCCAGTCCGAGCGCGAGCCCCGCGTTGTTGATGAGCACGTCGACCTCGGCGAACGCCGGCGGCAGCACCTCGACGACGCGCTCGACCGCGTCGTTGTCCCGGACGTCGAGGACGACGCGGAGGACCGAGTCCTCGCCGAACTCGGCCACCAGGCCGTCGAGGCGGTCGGCCCGGCGCGCGGCGGCGACGACCTTGATGCCGGCCGCCGCATAGCGTCGGGCGATCGCCTCACCCAACCCGGAGCTGGCACCGGTCACGAAGGCGACGCGAGGTTGCATCACACGGGATCCTAGGATGACGGGATGCTTCACACAGTGCTGACATCCGTCCCGGTGGCGGTGCTCCTCTCGATCACCCGCTGAGCGATGGTCCCGAACCACGTCGACAAGCTGGACACGCCGTGCGTGATCGTCGATCTCGACGTGTTCGAGAGCAACGTGCGGTCGTGTCTGGACCGGCTCGCAAAGGTCCGCGTGAGGCCGCACTTCAAGACCGCGAAGAGCCCCGAGGTGGCCCGGCTGCTGCTCGACGCCGGCGCCCGCGGCATCTGCGTCGCCAAGCTGAGCGAGGCGGAGGTGATGCTCGCGAACGGGATCGACGACCTCCTGATCACGACCGAGATCGCCGGTCCGGTGAAGGTGCGCCGGCTGGCGCGGCTGGTGTCGGAGCGGCCCGAGGCAAGCCTGCGCATCGTGGTCGACTCGTGGGAGGGAGCCGCGGCGATCGACGCGGCGCTGCCGCGCGCGCTCGAGACGCTGATCGACGTCAACGTCGGGCAGGACCGCTGTGGGGTGGCGCCCGAGGATGCGCTCGCGCTCGCGGATCGCATCCGGGGTCTCGAGCGGCTGCGGCTGGTCGGGCTCCAGGGTTACGAGGGCAACCTCCAGCATGTGCGCGATCCGGAGGAGCGCCGGAGGCGGTGCGACGGCTCGATGCAGCTCCTGGCGGGGGCGGCCGGGCGGCTCCGCGCGGGCGACCACACGGTCGAGATCGTCACGACCGGCGGCACCGGCACAGCCGAGTTCTGCGCAGCCCATGAAGCCGTGACCGAGGTTCAGCCCGGTTCGTTCATGTTCATGGACACCGACTACCTCGATACCGGCGGCGTTCCTTACCGGTCCTCACTCACCGTGGTCGCGACCGTGATCAGCCGTCCGGCGCCGGACCGCGCGGTGATTGACGCCGGGCTGAAGACGCTGTCCGACGATTCCGGGCCGGCGCGCCTGGTCGACGCCCCGGGCTGGGCCTACCGGCACGGGGGCGACGAGCACGGCGTGCTCACGCCCACCGGAGAGCCGGAACGCCGCGATCTGCGCGTGGGCGAGCGCGTGGCCGTGCTGCCGTCGCATATCGACCCGACGATCAACCTCCACGACGTCATGTACGCGCATCGTGCCGGACGGATCGAGGCGGCGTGGCGGGTCGCGGCGCGCGGGAAGGTCCAGTAGCGAGGGCGGCCGTAGCCGAGCGCAGGCGGTCGCTCGGCCTCTCTAGCTGTCGAAGCCGAGACCGAGCCGGTCGAGCGCTCTGAGCCAGAGGCCGCGGCGGCCGTCGTTCCGGTCAGCGGCGGCGAGCCGGTTGCGGGTGACTGGAGGAAGCCGCCGCTACGTTGTTGCGGGACCCATGTCTCCCTCGCTTTCCTTGCCGGCCGGCTGTTGCGGCGCAGCCTCTCCAACAGCTGTGCCGGTGTCAACCCCGCGTGCGTCGCTATCCTCGGCCGCGCTATGTCCATCAGCACAAACCAGCTAAAGAGCGGAAATCACGTCGAGGTGGACGGCACCGTCTACAAGGTGATCGAGTTCCAGCACGTCAATCCCGGCAAGGGCGCTGCGTTCGTGAGGACCAAGCTGCGCCGCGCGAGCGACGGGGCGGTGATCGACAAGACGTTCCGCGCCGGCGAGAAGCTGCGCTCGGTTCGCAGCGAGGCGCGCCGGATGCAGTTCCTCTACTCCGACGGCGAGGCCGCCCACTTCATGAACACCGAGACGTACGAGCAGATCGAGCTGCCGGAGGCCGCGCTGAAGGACGCGCTCAAGTGGGTCAAGGTCAACGACGAGGTCGAGATCCTGTTCATCGACGACCAGCCGAGCGACGTCCAGGTCCCCGGCTCGGTTGACCTCGAGGTGACCGAGACCGACCCCGGGCTGCGCGGCGACACCGCCTCCGGCGGCGGCACCAAGCCGGCCACGCTCGAGACCGGCGTCGTGGTCCAGGTGCCGCTGTTCATATCGACCGGCGAGTCGATCAAGGTCGACACGCGCGAGGGCAGGTACCTGTCCCGCGCGTGAAATTAGGTCCCGCCCACCCTAGGTCCCGCCCCACCCTGGGCCGCTTCGCGGCGTCCCTCGGATGTGGCGCAGCAGGCCCCGTGTGCGAGGCATGGATGCCGGGCGGGCCGTCGCCGCGAGCGCCCACGAGCCCGCCCGGACCGGCGCGAGGGGGCGGGCTATTGTGCGCCCGATGGAGATCGTCTATGGCAAGCACTCGGTGCGCGCGGTGTTCCTCAAGCGGCCCGAGGACGTCAAGCGCCTGATCCTCGGCGGCAAGGCCGAGTACCACACCGACGTGATCAAGGCGGCGCGCCGCGCCGGCATCGAGCCCGAGCTCGTGGCGTGGCCGGAGTTTCGCCGCGAGACCGGCCTCACCGACGACGACAAGCATCAGGGCGAGTGCGTGTTCACCTCCCGCCGGCGCGTGTTCGGCGAGCACGACCTCGACCGCCTGGCGGACGCCCGGCTGGTGATCGCGCTCGACCAGATATCCGATCCGCAGAACCTCGGGGCGGTGCTGCGGGCCGCGGCGTTCTTCGGCACGGACGCGGTGCTGCTGCTCAAGAACCGGTCGGCCGACCTGACGCCCAAGGTCGCGCGGATCGCGGTCGGCGGCGCCGAGTTCCTGGACGTCTTCCGGGTGACGAACCTCGCGCGCAGCCTCGACATCCTCCGCGAATACGGCTTTTGGGTGTACGGGCTCGACGAGCGCGGCGAGCACACGCTCCGCGAGACCGAGTTCGACCGCCAATCGCTGTTGGTCGTCGGCGCCGAGGGTCAGGGACTGCGCCAGCGCACGCGGACCAAGTGCGATGCGCTCGTGAGCATTCCGGGAGGGCGTGAGGGAGTCGAGAGCCTAAACGCGGCCGTCGCCACGGCGATCGCACTGGCCGAGATCGCGGCCGCTAGCCGCTCGGCGGATTCGGTTGCCGGGGGAGCGGGGCGTCGTTAGGGGGCGGGAGCGTGCTGCCGTCGCGCAAGATGATCTCGCCGACGGGCTCCGGGCTGCCCGCCGGCGCTGGGGGCGGCGGGTGCGGGGCGATCGGCGGGTCGGGCGCCGGGGGGATCTCGATCGTCGTGCCGTATCCCGGAGGCGGCGCGGTCGGCGGCTGCGCCGGGTCGACGAGGTCGGCGAGGCCTGCGTCGTCGTCCAGGCGCGGAACTCCGAGCGCGGGCAGCCCGAGCAGCTGGATTGCGGTCTTGGGGATGCTGACGTGACTGCACCAGCGACTGTCGATGCCGGGCTTGACCGCCCCGCCGAACATCAGCAGCGGCACCCGCGGGCCGAGCGCGAGCTGGACGTTGTCCGGCGTGTACTCGAGGGCCGGGGTCTTCACATGGTCGTCGTAGCCGCCCCAGTCGTCCCAGGTCAGCATGAACACCGTCTCGTCCCATGCGCCGCCCTCCACGACGGCATCGACGGATTGCCAGATCAGATCCATCCCGTCGGTGACGTTCGCCGGCGGGTGCTCATCGTCGGGGCTGTTGTGCCACAGGAGTACGAGCGCCGGTAGCTGCCCGCCCTTGGCATCGGCCAGGAACTGCGATGACGCGACCACGTTCGGCGAGCCCTTCAGCTGGGTGTAGAAGGTGACCGGAAAGTCGCCCGACGCCGCATAGGCCCGCCAGGCGATGCCGTGCGCCTCGGCGAGGCCGGGGAGCGACGGCATGTCCCACAGCGGCGCCGGGGCGGTCTCGGAGGGATTCTTGAGCGTGGGAGATTGGCCGCCCACGATCAGCAGATGGTTCGGGGTGGAATTGGTCCCGAAGCCGGCGCAATGGTTCTCGAGGAACGCGCCGGTGATCGACAGATACAGGTAGTAGGGGAGCACCGCCGCCGTGTCGAACTGGACGTGCGCGCCGGTTGACGCGCCCGTGAGCCACTCGTAGTAGGCCTTGCGATCGTGGGGGTTGTCCGACGCCGGGGGGTTCGCCGCGATCGGCCAGTCGGTGGCGACGGCCGCCCCGTACGGCGCGAGACCTCGGAAGTAGTTGTCGGTCGTGTGGTTCTCCTGCACCATGATCACGACGCGTGTTACGGGAGCCATTTCGGTTGGAAGGCTATCGATCCGCGTGCGCGGGGATGGCCGGGTGCCTTTTTTCGGCGTTTTCCCTTGTAATTATCCGACGGCTGGGTTACCCTGCTCATGCAGCAAGGAGAAGAGTCAAATGCTCATGCCCATCGCGACATATTCATTCTTCGGCACGACGGGTCAGACGGCGCATCTGCGCGGTCTCGACGTCGCCAACCCATGTGGAAATGTCACCCTCGCGGAGAGGCATGCGCGCTAGAGCCGGCGCGTCATATCGAACCGAATCGCGAGGGCGACCCAATGGGTCGCCTTTTTTGTTGCCTTTTCGCCTGAGGTGACACAGGTGAGTGGCTTTTGAAAACACGCACGTGGTGACACGCGCGTGACATATCGGGCTGGCCAAAGCCGTCGGCCCCAGCTTCACCAAACCAACCAGAGGAGACCTCTCATGAGAGGCAATCCGCAGGCGGTCAGCTCCCGCCTGCTCGCAGTCGTGCCCGGCCGGCGAAGGTCCTCGTGGTCCGCTCCGGCACGCCGGAGGCCGCGCCTCACCGCCGAAGAGCGGATCGAGGTGATCGAGCGGCTCGAGGCGCAGGAGCGGGCCGCCCGGCGCTCCGGGCGGTACGTGGCCGAGGCCGCGTACCTCGGACGCCGGTGCTAGGCGTATCGCGAATAGGCACGATCCGGGAGAGCCTGGTCCCGCGCCACGAAGGCGGGACTAGGCTCCTCCCGTGGTGCACCGCGTGATGGACGTTCCGCGCAGCTGGTACTGGCCGATCCGCCGGTAGATCCCGCCGTGCGGGCACGCGGCCCAGGACATGCGTCCAGATGGGGGCCGATTTGCGGGCCCGTGGACGGGCGCCGGCCGCTAGATGAGTATGCGTCGCTCGACAAGGATCGCGTCGGGCCCGAGGCTCCGTGGCGCGATCGCCCCCCTGGTGCTGTTCGCAGCCTGCACGCTGGCCTCGCCGGCGCAGGCCGGCGTGCGCTCGCAGGCGGCGACCGCCCAGGCCATTGCCGGCGTGCTCTCGCAGGCGACGGGCCTGGCTTCGTCGCAGGTGACCTCGGAGGCCACCTGTCCATCGGCGGGGCCGGGGTTCGCGCGCTGCGAGGCGCAGGCGCTCGTGCTCCGCTCGGACCACGCTCGCGTCCACCCGCGCGTGCACGGAGGACCGACGTTCACCCAGGTGTTCCCGAGGGGCAGGCGCGGGATCGCGTCGGCGCGGGCCGCCGTGACCGGTGGTGGGTCGCAGCCCTCACCGGGTACTCCGGCATGGCTCCAACAGGCCTACGACCTGACCTACCTATCGGACACCGGCGGGGCGGGGGACACGGTGGCGATCGTCGACGCCTACGACGACCCGACCGCGGAGTCCGACCTGGGCGTGTTCCGGAGCACGTATGGGTTGCCCGCGTGCACGACCGGGAACGGCTGTTTCACGAAGGTCAACCAGAACGGGCAGGCCTCGCCGCTGCCGGACCCGGACTCGGTATGGGCGACCGAGGAGTCGCTCGACCTCGACGCGGTCTCGGCGATCTGCCCGAACTGCTACATCGTACTGGTCGAGGCGACCGACAACAGCGTCACGAACCTCTCGGAGGCGGTGCAAACGGCAGCAAACCTCAGCCCGGCCCCGAAACAGATCTCGAACAGCTGGAGCACCACTGCCTCCTCGCCGATCGCGGGCACGTACACCTTCCCCAAGATTGCCGTGCTCGCCGCCACGGGCGATGACGGGTATCTCGCCCCGGGCCCGGATAACAAGAGCCGGGATAACTATCCGGCAGCGTTGCCCGGTGTGACCGCCGTCGGCGGGACCAGCCTCGCGCCGGTCTCGGGAAGCGCACGGGGCTTCGGAGAGTCCGCGTGGTCGCTCGACGGCCTCTGGGGTGGGTCGTCGGGCTGCGACACCTCGGAGAAGCCGCCGCCGAGCTATCAGCCCGCCGGCGGGTGCACCGGGCGGGCCTACTCTGACGTCTCCGCGGACGCCGACCCTGACACCGGTCTGAACGTTTACGAGGACGGCAGCTGGGGTCAGGTCGGCGGCACCAGCCTCGCGAGTCCGCTGATCGCCGCCTACGAGGCGATCACCGGCGTCGACGGCACCACCCCCGAGTGGGCCTACGACGACAGCACGCTGCTCAACGACCCGGTCACCGGGTCGAGCGGCGACGGTTGCGACCCGAGCATCCTCTACATCTGCGATGCCGGCCCCGGCTACGACGGCCCGACCGGGATCGGCTCGATCTCGGGAGCGGTCGTCGCGGGCGCGCCCGGGATCGGCGGACCTTCCTTCGGCGGCACGTACACGGCAGCTCTCGGCTTCACGTCGGCGACGCTCAGCGGCGGCGTGTACCCGAATGGACTTGGCACCACCTACTACTGGCAGTACGGACCCACCACCGCGTACGGGAGCCAGACCCAGGGCGTCGACATCGGCACGGGCCCGGCGCCGGCAATGGCCACGGTCCCCGTATCGGGCCTCGCGCCCGGTACCACCTACCACTACCGGCTCGTCGCCCAGAACAGCGACGGAACCACATACGGCTACGACTCGCAACTGACCACCCTCGGCCCACCCGTCAACACCGTGCTCCCCACGGTCGCCGGGACGGCGTTGCCGGGGCAGACGCTGTACGCGTATCCGGGCAACTGGACCACGGCCGCCGGCTCATTCTCCTATCAGTGGCAGCGCTGGGCCGGCGGCGGCGCCTGGACGAACATCGCGGCAGCGACCGGATCCACGTACACGCTCGGCGCGGCTGACGCCGGCGACTATGTTCGAGTGGTCGTGACCGGCGCCAACCCCGCCGGGCAATCGTCTGCCGCCAGCGCCGCGTTCGGTCCGGTGCCGTCGCCGGCGATCGCGGCGCCGCGCTGGGAGTGGCTGCCGCAGATCTCCGCGGATCCGGGACACGTCGGCGACACGGTGAAGGTCACTCGCGGGACGTGGACCGGCTCGCCGCTGCGCAGCGACGTCATCCGCGTCATGCGCTGCACGAACACGTGTGTCGCGGTCGGTCCGTCGAACCTGACCCGCTACACGATCACGCCGGCAGACATCGGCTCGACGCTGTGGGTGCAGGAGACGGCGACGAACGCCACCGGTGGCGCGGTCGCGTGGTCGGCGCGACCCGTCGGTCCGGTGAAGTCGGTCTCCGCGGCCGCCGTCATCCTGTCCGCGGGTCAGACCGCGCTGCGCAACTCCCACGGCGCCACCCTCGCGATCGCGCACATCGGCTCGGTGTCGGCGACCGCCGGCGCCGGCCAGGGGCGGCGCGGGTCACGGGTTCTCGAGCTGAGCCGCGCGCGAGGAGTCAGCGGCACCGTCACCGGGTGGGTGTGTTCGGTTGCCGGCGAGCTCGGCGCTCGCCCGCCCAAGTGCACGGCCCGGATCGTGCTGGGCGCGCACGCGAGCGTCCGGCTTCCGGTCTCGATGCGAGGGCGGGTCCGGATCGTGGTCGTGCGACGGGGTCGCTGACGCGAGCCGGCGCGCTGGGGAAGACGTCAGCATTGCCGTAGTTTCTGCCCAGCCGGCCGCCGGCGCCGGCCATCGGTGCGCATAGTCCGCCAAACATCGCCCGCGACCGGGGGTTTGGGGCCCTCTCGGCCGTCCTCCGTGCGATCAATCGAGCTAGCGTTCGGGATGGTGGCCGACTCACAGATCCTCAGCCCGACGCGCACGATCGGCGCCCAGCGCCCGGCGCCGATGGAGATGCGGCTGCTGCACCGGATCGCCGACGACGTGCGGCGCGAGCGGCGGGTTCGCCGGCGGGCGGAGCTGCCCCCGGGCAGCGTCGCCCCGAGCATCGCGAACACACGGAGGATCATCTCCGACCCGCTCGGGCTGCTGCTCGAGCACGAGCGCCGGTACGGCCCGGTGTTCACGATCCGGCTACTCCACGAGCCGATCGTGTGGGCGATCGGGGCCGAGGTCAACCATCAGATCCTCGTCGGCGACTTCGACGCGTTCCAGTGGCGCGAGGGCCGGTTCGCGGACCTGTGGCCGCTGCTCGGCGACGGGATGCTCAACATCGACGGCGCCTATCACCGCGACTTCCGGATGCTGATGCTGCCGGCGTTTCACCGCGACTACGTGGCGGGCGTGGCGGAGACGATGATCGAGGAGGCCGTCGCCGCCGCCGAGGCCCTGCGCGAGGCGCAGGTGGTCGAGATCTACCGCTGGACCCGGGAGCTGGCGCTCCGAATCGCGCTCCGCGGCCTACTCGGGCTCGACGTGACCGGCGGGCGCGAGCAACCGCTCGCGAAGGCGTTCGAGGAGTCGCTCGCGATCCACGGCGAGCCCGTGCTCCTGCAGTTGCTGGCGCTCCCGCGGACTCCGCTCGCGCGCGCGATCGCGGCGCGCAAGCGGCTCGACGCGCTCGTGCGCGAGGAGATCGACGAGCGCCGGCGCCGCGGCGATCCCGGACGTGGCGTGCTCGGGCTGCTGCTCTCCGCCACCGACGACGGAGGATCTCCGTTGCCGGCGGGCGTCGTCCGCGACCAGGCGGTGACGCTGCTGTTCGCCGGCCATGACACGACCACGACCACGTTCACGTTCCTGCTGCACGAGCTCGGACGTACGCCGGCCGCGCGCCAGGCAGTCGAGTCCGAGCTCGATCAGGTGCTCTCCGGGACCGATCCGACGCCCGCCGGCCTCGACGGGGCGGCGCTGCCCGTGCTCGAGCGGACGCTGAAGGAGACGCTGCGGTGCTATCCGGCAGCGTGGGTCGGGCCGCGGCGGAGCACCCGCGACCTCGAGCTCGGCGGGGTGCCGGTGCCCGCGGACATCGGCGTCCAGTACTCCTCGTGGGCCACCCACCACCTTCCCCAGCTGTATCCGGACCCGTTCCGCTTCGATCCCGACCGTTTCCTGCCCGAGCGCGAGGCGGCGCTCCCGCGCGGGGCCTACATACCGTTCGGCGGGGGATCGCGGATGTGCCTGGGCAAGCGCTTCGGCGAGTACGAGTTGCGCGCGCTCGCGAGCGTTCTGCTGACGCGGGTGCGGCTCGAGCCGGTGTCGGAGACGGACCCGAAAATAGTGACGACGCCGACGCTCGGGCCCAAGCGCGGCCTGCGGTTCGTCGTCCGGCGCCGGTGAGCGGTCAGCGTCTCGAGGGTCTCCCTCGGAGCGCACCCTAAGTTCTATCTTGGATATGCAGGGTTCTTACCGCGAAAGATTGGAGCAGGAATGAACACGCGCAAGCTTGGATCGCTCGAGGTCTCGGCGCTCGGGCTCGGGTGCATGGGGATGTCCGCGTTCTATGGGTCAACCGACGAGGGCGAGGCGATCGCCACGATCCAGCGGGCGCTCGAGCTCGGCATCAACTTCCTCGACACCGCACAGCTGTATGGGCCGCTCACCAACGAGGAGCTGGTCGGGGGCGCGATCAAGGGCCACCGCGACGAGTACGTGATCGCGACCAAGTTCGCCCGTCGGATGGACGACGCGACGCCCGGTGACATGGCGACGGTGGGCAGGCTCGACGGCTCGGCCGACCACGTGCGCACGTCGATCGAGGGTTCGCTCAAGCGCCTCGGAACCGATCACGTCGACCTCTTCTACCAGCACCGGGTCGACCCGGATGTCGAGATCGAGGAGACCGTCGGAGCGATGGCCGCGCTCGTCGAGCAGGGCAAGGTGCTCCACATCGGGCTGAGCGAGGCGGCGCCGGAGACGATCCGGCGGGCGCACGCCGTGCATCCGATCACCGCCGTGCAGACCGAGTACTCATTATGGTCGCGCGACCCCGAGGCCGGCGTGCTGCCGACCTGTCGTGAGCTCGGGATCGGCTTCGTGGCGTACTCGCCGCTCGGGCGCGGCTTCCTCTCGGGCCGCTTCACCTCCCCCGACGAGCTCGAGGACGGCGACTTCCGCAAGAGCGGGCCGCGGTTCACCGGCGAGAACCTCGATGCGAACCTGAAGCTCGCGGCGAAGATCGCCGAGATCGCGCAGGAGAAGGAGATCGCGCCGGCCCAGCTGGCGATCGCCTGGGTGCTGGCCCAGGGCGAGGATCTGGTGCCGATCCCCGGGACCAAGCGGCGCGAGTACCTCGAGCAGAACGCCGGCGCGGTCGACGTCGAGCTGACCGACGAAGACCTCGCGCGCATCGATGCCGAGCTGCCGGCGGTCGCCGGCGACCGCTACGACCAGACAGGGATGGCGTCCGTCAACCTGTAGGCCGTCGATGAGCCTCGGCGAAGTTCCGCGGCGCCGGCCAGGGGCTGCGGGCGCTCGTCGCCGACTCGGCTGGCTGCGAGCGCGAGTCCGAGTACCGCACAGCGCTCGAGCGCGGGGTGTGGCGGGCGGGGGAGCGGCCCGTCACGATCGTTTGGTGATGCGTCCGGCGGCCTGGCGAAAAACCCCTCGCCACGGTCCCTAATACCATTGACCGCTCTATGGAGGGCTCTGTGATCTCGGCAGGCAAGCGGCTGCGTGCGAAATGGGAGGCGGGGGAGCCGGTGTTCGGGCTGTGGGCGGGGATCCCGAGCTCGTTCACGGCGGAGCTCGCGGCGCGCGCCGGCTACGACTACGTGTGCGTCGACCTGCAGCACGGGCTGAGCACGGAGGCGACGCTCGTCTCGATGTTCCAGGCGGCTCAGGCCGGCGGCGCGGTGCCGCTGGCGCGACTGGCGTGGAACGAGCCGTGGCTGATCATGCGCGCGCTCGACCTCGGCGCCGCCGGCGTGATCCTGCCGCTGATCGACGACGCCGACGAGGCCCGCCGCGCGGTCGAGGCTTGCCGCTACCCGCCGCATGGCCGCCGCTCGTACGGGCCGATCCGCGCCGAGCTGGTCTTCGGATCCGCGTCGCCCGACGAGCTCGGGGAGGACGCGCTCTGCATCGCGATGATCGAGACGCGCGATGGGCTCGACAACCTCGACGAGATCGCCGCCACCCCCGGCCTCGACGGGCTCTACATCGGCCCCGCGGATCTTTCGATCGCGCTCGGGTTGCCGCCGCGCGGCGTCGCGGTCGACCCGGGCGACGATCGCCAGGCGCTGGCCGACGCGATCGAGCAGGTCCGCGAGGCGTGCGAGGCGAGCGGGCTGATCCCGGGCATACACTGCGCCGCCGGGCAGGCCGCCGCGCTGTACGCCAGGAACGGCTTCAAGCTGATCACGGTCGGGGGCGACTCGAGCTGGTACAAGGCGGCGGTGCGGCGCGAGCTCGACATCGCGCGGGGAGCGTGAGCCGGCATGCCGTACGCTCCCGATCTCGCGGGCTGCGCCCTCGACGGCCGCTATGAGCTCCACGAGCTGATCGGCGAGGGCACGTTCGGCCGGGTCTACCGGGGCTATGACCGGCGACTCGCGCGCCCGGTCGCGATCAAGGTGATCAAGCCGTGGTGGGCCGAGGACCCCGACGGGGCCCAGAGCTTCGAACGCGAGGCCCAGCTCCTGGCCCGCGTCAGCGATCCCGGGATCGTGCAGATCTTCGACGTCGGCCAGGCCGAGGAGGGCCTCTACTTCGTCACCGAGCTCGTCGACGGCGAGAGCCTGTCGGCTCGGCTGAAGCGCGGCGGCCCGCTCGCCGCGTGGGACGCCTGCGACATCGCCGAGCAGCTGTGCCGTGCGCTCGAGCACGCGCACGCCGAGCACATCGTCCACCGGGACATCAAGCCGGCGAACGTCCTGATCTCCGATCGCCGGCAGGTCAAGGTCGGCGACCTCGGGATCGCGCGCCTGGCCGAGGGAAGCACCGACGGCGGGACCGCCACGATCGTCGGCACTCCACGCTACATGGCGCCCGAGCAGGCCAGCGGCCAGCCCGTCACCCCCGCGACCGACGTGTACAGCGCCGGCATCGTGATGTACGAGATGCTCGCGGGGTGCCCTCCGTTCGGCGGGGAGTCCGCGGTTGAGATCGCGCTCCAGCACGTTCAGATCGAGCCGCCGCCGCTCCCGCCGGGAACCCCGCGCCCGCTCGAGCGGGTCGTTCGCCGCGCGCTCGAGAAGGACCCGGCGGATCGATATCAGAGCGCGGCGGCGATGGCCGACGCGCTCGCGCGGGCCCGCCCGAGCGCCGGCGCCGACAAGCAAACCGACCCCGGCGCCGCGATCCCCGAGGCCGCACCGCAGACACCGGGGCAGGGCTGGTGGGAGACGCCGACCGAGGTCCGGGACGGGACGACCGAGATCGTCGCGCACGACGCTCGCCGGCGCACACATGGCGACGTCGACCGCACGCGCGTCGCGCCGAAGATGGGCCCCCGCCGGACCGCGAACCCGGCCGCGCGCCGTCGCGCCGTCGCCGTGTTCGTGCTGGCGCTGGCGGTACTCGGGGCGTTGCTGTTCGCGTCGAAGGTGTTGAGCGCCCGCGCCACCGTGATCCTCCCGCAGCTCCGCGGCCTGACCCGGAGCGAGGTCGGCGCCAAGCTGCATCGAAGCCATCTGAGCGCAACGTTCGACAAGCGCTTCGACGCCGCCAGGGTCGGCACCGCGATCGCCCAGAACCCCGCCGCCGGAGCGCTCGTCAAGGACGGGTCGACGATCCACGTCGTCCTGAGCAGGGGTCCCAAGCCGGTCCAGGTGCCGCGTCTGACCGGGCAGAGCGCGACCCGCGCCAGCTCGACCGTGCGACACCTCGGCCTGAACGCGAGCGTCAGCGCCGTTCCGGCCCCGGGCGTTGCGCCGGGCGTCGTCACCCGTCAATCGCCCGCGGCCGGGGGCGATCTGAAGCCGCGCATGACCGTGGAGCTGTTCGTCGCGGAGACGCCGCAGTGGCGGGCCGTCACGTCGTTCACCGGCGTCGACGGAGGCCACTCGGTCCCGTTTCGGATCCAGGGCTCGCAGTGGCGCGTCGTCTACAGCATGTCCTACGACGGGACCTGCGACTTCGTGTTCTTCTGCAACGGTCCGAACGCGCAGGTGCTCGGGCTCGGAGCCGACTCGACCGACCAATCGTTCGGACTGAACGACGGCGGCAGCGAGACCCGGGTGTTCAAGACGGGGCCCGGCCTCTACCAGATCAACATCAAGCCCGGGTGGGACAGCGCGCGCTGGTCGGTCGAGGTCGAGGACTGGTTCTGATCACGTGATTCGCGGTCCCGGCCGCCGCCTAGTCCTCGCCACCGCGGCCGCCGAGCACATCCGGCACGAGCTCGAGCAGATCCCGGACCTCAGCGTGATCCCGCGCTACGAGCTCGCGGCTGCAGACGAGGACGACGTGCTCGCCCGCGGTCTCGACGGGGCCTGGGCAGTCGTCGCGGGCGGCGAGCGGTACACACGCCGCGTCCTCGAGGCGGCCGGCGGGCTGCGCGCGATCCTGCGCTGGGGGACGGGCTCGGACGCGGTCGACGTCCCGGCGGCCACCGACGCGGGCGTCGCGGTCGTGACCACTCCGGCCGTCAACGCCGAGGCAGTCGCCGACATGGCGCTCGCGTTGATGCTCGCGTCCCTGAGACGGCTGCCGAAGCTTGACGCGGCCGTCCGCTCCGGCGAATGGCGCGTGCCGGACCCGAGCCGCGACCTGGCCGGGGCGATGGTCGGCGTCGTCGCGCTCGGGGCGATCGGGCGCGCGGTCGTGCGACGGCTGCACGCGTTCGGTTGCCACGTGCTCGCGGTCGAGCCGAAGCCCGACCGCGAGTTCTGCAAGCAATACGAGATCGAGCTGGTCGAGCTCGAAGGCATGCTGCCGCGCGTCGACGTGCTCACCCTGCACGCGCCACACACCGAGCGCACGCACCACCTGATCGGCGGCCCCGAGCTCGCGCTGCTCCCGCGCAACGCGGTCGTCGTCAACACCGCGCGCGGCGAGCTGATCGATCAGGCGGCGCTCGCCGCCGCGCTCGTTGACGGAAAGATCGCGGCAGCCGGGCTCGACGTGCTCGAGCAGGAGCCGCCGGCTCGCGACGATCCGATCCTGTCGGCACCGAACGCGATCCTCACCGGGCACCTGTCCTCGTTCTCGGAGGTCGGCCTGTCGCGCACCGGCGAGGCGGTGATCGCGAACCTTCGCGAGCTGCTCGCCGGACGGCTGCCGGCGAGCTGCCTCAATCCGGAGGCGTGGAGCTAGTCGACTCGGCCGCAACATTCGAGCGGCCCCTGGCTGCCGCACGACTTGCGGACGAGCCCGCTTACGTGATCCGGTGCGAGGACTGCTGCTCGATCACGGTCAGCAGCGCGGAGTGATCGAGACCGCCGTCGCCGGCGGCCTCGAGCGCCGCCAGCATCTGATCGACGATCGCGGTCGTCGGCACGTACACGCCGAGCTCGCGGGCGGTGCGCAGGGCGATCCCGAGGTCCTTGTGGTGCAGCGCGAGCTTGAAACCGGGCGTGAAGTCGTGCTCGAGGAAGTTGCGCCGCCTGACCTCCATCACGCGGTTACCGGCCAGGCCGCCCGAGAGCACCTCGATCAGGCGCTCGGGATCGACGCCGGCCTTGGACGCGAGCACGAGCGCCTCGCTGACCGCCTCGATCGTGACCGCCACGAGGATCTGGTTGCACGCCTTGGCCGTCTGTCCCGTGCCGGCCTCGCCGAGCCGCACGATCGTCTTGCCGAGAACCTCGAACACCGGGAGCGCCCGCTCGAACGCCTCCTCGGGCCCGCCGACCATGATCGAGAGCGTGCCCTCGCGCGCGCCGACATCGCCGCCCGAGACGGGGGCGTCGAGGGCGACCGCCCCCATTTGGACGGCGGCAGAAGCCACCGCCCGCGCCACCGCCGGCGCGATCGAGCTCATGTCGATGAGCAGCATGCCGGCGCCGGTCCCGGCGATCACGCCGTCGTCGGCCAGGTACACCTGCTCGACGTCGGGGGAGTCGGGGAGCATCGTGATCACGATCTCGGAGCGCTCGGCCACCTCGTGTGGCGTCGCGGCGGTGTCCCCACCGAACTCGGAGACGAACTCCTCGGCCTTCGAGGATGTCCGGTTGTGGACCACCAGCGGGTATCCGGCCCGCCGCAGGTTCGCGGCCATCGGGCGGCCCATGATCCCGAGGCCGATGAAGCCGATCGTGGTGTCAGGCATAGCCGAGCTCCATCATCCAGTGCAGGCTCTCCTCGGTCGTTGCGGTCGACGGGTTGTACTCGAGCCCGACCCAGCCGTCGTAGCCGCTGCGGTCGAGCAGCCCGAGCACGAAGCCGAAGTTGACCTCGCCGGTGCCGGGCTCGCCCCGGGACGGGGGGTCGGCGATCTGAACGTGGCCGATCCGCGGCAGCAGTCGCGAGATCGTCTCGGCGAGGTTCCCCTCCATGCGCTGCATGTGGTAGACGTCGTACTGGAGCTTGACGTTGTCCGCGCCGACGGCGCCGACGGCGTCGAGGAAGTCCACGGCCTTTGCCGTCGTGTCGAGCAGGTAAGGTCCGTTCTCGTACGAGTTGACGGCCTCGATCATGATGGTGGCGCCCTGCGCCCGGGCCTGCTCGGCGGCCCAGGCCACGTTCTCTCGCGCCACCGCGAGCTGGCTTTCGAGCTCGAGGCCGGGTTGCCGGACGCCGACGAGCGCGTTCAGGCGCGGGCAGCCGATCCGGTCGGCGAGCTCGAGCGCGACCGGGACGTTGTCGCGGAACTGAGCGCGGCGACCGGGGACGCCCGCGAGCCCACGGTCGCCGGCGGCCATGTCGCCCGCGTCGAAGTTGAACAGCGCGACCTCGAGTCCGGTATCCGCTATCGCGAGCTGCACCGCGTCGATCTGATCGGACCCGGGCCACATGAACTCGACGGCGCGAAAGCCGGCGTCGCGGGCGCGGGCGAAGCGCTCCGCGAACGGCACGTCCTTGAACAAGAAGCTGAGGTTGGCGGAGAATCTCATCCCGTGGGGTGCGGATCGCTCGTGAGGCGTCGTGACCGGGATCGTATGCGGATGTCGCTCCTGCGCGTCATGTTGCCCGCTCTGTGCCTGTGCGCCGGGGCCTTCGCCACGTTCGCCGCGAGCGCGTCCGCCGAGGCGAACGGTCTCGCCCCGACACCCCCGATGGGCTGGAACGATTGGTACTCGGCCTATTGCGGGGTCAGCGCGCAACTCGTCGAGCAGACCGCGCAGGAGATGGTCTCGAACGGGATGAAGGCGGCGGGATACGACTACGTCAACATCGACGACTGCTGGATGGCTCCGAGCCGCGACTCCTCGGGGAATCTCGTCGCCGATCCGACGAGATTCCCGGGTGGGATCACGCCGGTCGCTGACTACGTCCACAGCCTTGGACTGAAGCTCGGCATCTACGAGGACGCCGGCACGACCACCTGCGCCGACTTGCCCGGCAGCTTCGGGCACGAGGCGCAGGACGCGGCCACGTTCGCATCGTGGGGCGTCGACTTCGTCAAGTACGACCGCTGCGACATCCCGTACTCGGACTTCCCCGGCGAGTCAGAGCAGCAGGTCCAGCAGACGCTCTACACCCGCATGAGCGACGCGCTGACGGCGACCGGCCGCGAAATCGTTTTCTCGATGTGCAACCCCGACCCCGGCGATGACCCCTGGCAGTGGGGCGCGCCGATCTCGAACCTGTGGCGGACGACCAGCGACATCCAGGACAACTTCGGTTCGATGCTCGCGAACTTCGAGGGCACCGTGGGCCTGTTCGGGGACGCGGGGCCCGGGGCGTGGAACGACCCCGACCTGCTCCAGATCGGCAACGGCGGCAGCAGCCTGCTCGACTACACGAGCGAGTTCAGCCTGTGGGCGGAGATGTCGGCGCCGCTGATCGCGAGCACGAACATCGCGGCGCTCACGCCCGCCGAGCTCGCGGTCTACGAGAACCCGAACGTGATCGCGGTCGACCAGGATCCGCTCGGCGTGCCCGGCGTGCCGATATCGAGCGCGCACGGGCTGTGGGTCCTGACCAAGCGGCTGACCGGCGGTGGCCGCGCGGTGGTCCTGTTCAACTCGACGAACACGGCGGCGACGATCGCGACCACCGCCGCGGCGGTGGGTCTGCGCGCCCGCCACATCTACGCGCTCCACAACCTGTGGACGAACGCCGTCACGCAGACCAGCGGCGCGATCCGCGCGTTCGTCGCCGGGCAGGGCGTCGCGATGTTCACCGTGGCCGCGATCGCGAAGCGGGAGGCGCGCACGCTGGCGCCGCAGACGGTGTTGTCGCTGAGCGCCAACTCGAGCGGGCTCGGGGTCGGGCGCTCGACCACCGTGAACGAGTCGTTCACGAACGACGGGGTGTCCGGCGTCAAGCGGCTCCGGCTGGCGCTGGCCGGCGCGGCCGGTTGGCAGGTCACGGCGCTCGGCCGGGCGCCCGTCGCGGCGCTCGCGCCCGGCAGGCGCTTCACGGTCGCCTACCGCGTCACCGCACCGTCATCGGGGCCGCCGCTCGCGATCTCGCTGTTCACCGGCACGGCGTCGTACGACGCTCCCGACGGCGGGCACAGCACGACCGCAAAGCTGGGCGAGACCGTCTCGACCCCGGTCGGCGCACCGTTCCAGACCGTCGATGCGACGACGCATCCGGCTGAGTTCGGCGCGTATCGATCGCAGCTTGCGATCAGCTCCCGCGGGGTCGGCGTGTTCAATCCACCGTCCGGCGCGACGCCGAGCGACTCGTACGCGGCGATCTACGAGCGCGCGAAGGCGCGGTTCTCGTCGGTCGCGGAGGTCACGGTCGTCGCGGACCGGGCCGGCGGCGTCGCGGGTGGCGCCGGGCTGATCGAGCGCGACGACATGACGGCCTCGAAGAGGCACTCGCTTCCGGCGGTGGTGCTGTTCGTGAGCGCCAACTCGACGATCGTGATGGCCTGGAACGCGCGCGGTGGCGCGTACGTCGACCAGAACTACGCGGTTCCGTCGGTGATCATCAGGGGTCCGGTGCGGCTACGCCTGATCCGGAAGGGCAGCAGCTACAGCGGCTACTACTCGACCGACCTCGGCAAGACGTGGGAACCGGTCGCGACCGTGATGGTTGCCGGCGCAGCGGCTTCGGGGAAGCAGGACGTTGGCGTGTTCCATGCCTCGGGGCTCCAGACATGGAGCACCACCGCGAGGTTCATGGACTTCCGGGTGCGCTGAAGCGGCGGCGCCCTTCCGGAGAGAGCATCTCCGACAGCTCTTGGAGAGACGCGACATGAATCGTGTATCCCCGCTCCGGAAGGGCATCGACCGCTTCACTGCAGCCCCCGATCAAGGCCCCCAGCCCGCAGGTCTGGCTCCCGATCCCGTTCTCTTCGCCAGGCCCCCTATGCGGGAAGCCAACTCCTTGCCCTACCGACTCGTTCCCCTGTCCGGTCTTTCGTTGGCTTCTCGTCATGGGTGGAACCTTAGGTCCGCGCAGGCGGGATTACACCCACCCCTAGGGTGTGACTCTCACACCTGGTGACCAGTCTCAAAAGTCGCGCGGGACCAGCACGCCCGCCTCGAGCACCGAGGCGACGAGCCGGGCCCGCTTCTCGTTCTGCGGAAGCTCGCTGAGCCCGTAGCGGTCGAACAGCACGCGGAGATGGGCCTTGACGGCGTCGACCGTCAGGAACACCTCCTCGGCGATCTGGCGGTTGGTCGCGGCGGTCGCCGAATCGGACTCGTGCACGGGGCGGCAGAGTGCGATCAGCACCTTGCGCTGCATCGGGCTGAGCGGGATCGCGGAGGGGGCGTCGATCGCCGAGGCGGTCTGGGTAGTTCCGCCCGACGTCTCCCGGTAGGTGACCTGCGTCGCTCCGAGCACGAGGCGGTCCTTGTCGGTCAAACGCCGGCGCCCGATCACGCGGGCGCCGTTCACGAACGAGCCATTGCGCGACAAGCCGTCGTCGACCACGGTCCAGCCGCGGCCGACCTGCTCGAGCAGCGCGTGCGTGCGCGATACCTCGGCATCCCACGGCAGCGGGACGTCCGCGGTGTCGTCACGCCCGATCGTCACGCGCCAGTTCGCGTGGTCGAGCACCAGCAGCCGCTGCTCGCCGTCCCCGGTCCGCCACACCAGGAACGGATACCCGCTCCGTTCGGCGGCGATGATCTCCTTCAGTTCGGCGGGCGTCTGCTGCGCCATCGACCACGGAGCCTAATTAATTTGCACGTTTGGACGAGCTCGCGGGCCTAGTTTCTTCTGGTTGCGGGTAGAAGCTCCGCGCTGCACTACACCCGAGGCGAGTGCGGTCGATTAAGGGCTCAGACGTAGTCCGAGCCCTCGAGACCGGGACACGATCAAAATGCTCCGCACTCCAATCCGCCCCGCCCGTACCGCCTCCGCTCGCCTCCAGCTTGGTCGGGTCACGAAGGCCTGCGGCCACTCCGCCCATGTGGGCACGTGTGCCGCCTGCCAGCGCGCCCAGCTTGCCAAGTGGCGCGGGCAGCTGGCGAGCGTGGCCCGCTAATCCGAACTTCAGCCCCCTAGCTCGCAGCGCAGCCAACGCGCTGCCGACTCCCAGGAAAGCTCCGCGATCCTGTCGGCGTCGGCTCCTGCGCACAGCTCGAGCTTGACCGCGAGATCGCCGTCGCCCACGGGACGACCGGGCGCTCCCGGCGGCAGTGCCAGCGCGGCGCGCGTGGCCGGCCCGTCCTCGAGCTCGAGCTCGAGCTCAAGTTCGCCGGCGAGCAGGTGATCGCCGCCGGCGGTCGCGAGGACCTCGACCTTCGGCATCAGCCGCGCCGCCTCGGGCCGCGCAACGGCCGCGTCGGTGAAGCTGTCAAAGCCCGGAGGGTGGTCGAGCAGCGCGGCCGCGATCCCGTACTCGAGGCTGAACTTGCCCTCGAGCCCGGTCGCGGGGGAGTGGTGGATCAGCGGCGCGAGCGAGCACTCCGGCGTCCGTACCCGGATGCGGCGGATTCGCGCGGGGTCGAGCCGGTCGAGATCGGCGAGCGCCGCGATCGGGCGCTGGAGCGCGTAGCAGCACGGGAACAGCTTGATCGCGAGCCCGCCGGGGACGGCAGGGCCGTCGGCTGATCGGTGCTCGAGCGCACGCGGGTCTCCGCCCACGAGCGCCGAAGCGTCGCCGCCGACAAGCTCCATCCACTGATCGAGCGCGCTCGGGTCGGCGCTCGCGCCCGCGTGTGCCAGCGCGGCGGCGCGCACGCCGGCCTCGCTCGCGAACCCGACCTGGAGCGACTTCGCCGCGGTCCCGAACGAGCGCTGGACGCCACCGGCGGCGGGGATCGCGAGCGCGATCGCTCTCGCCGTGGCCTGCGCGTCGAGCCCGCGGGCGACCGCGGCGCTCACCGCCGCTGCCGGCGCGCCCGCAGTGCACGTCGCATGCCAACCGGCGCGGTAGTGCCGCCACCCGAGGGCGGTGCCGAGCCGCGCCATCGCGCCGGCGCCCGCGAGGTACGCGCGCTCGCCGCCGCCGGCGGCGAGCGCAGCCGGGACGCAAACCGCGCTCACATGCGTGGTCGAGGGCAGGTGGAGGTCGTCGTAGTCGAGCACGTGCGCGAGCGCCGACCAGCCCCCGGGCTCTGACAGCTGCCCGAACACCTGGCGGAGCGGATGCGTCCGCGCCGCGAACATCACCGCGATCGTGTCGAGCAGCGCGCGCCGGGCCAGCGCGAGGTCTTCTTGTGAAGGATCGAGCTCGGTCGCCCAGCGCGCGAGCTCGTCAGCGAGCCCGGCCGTCGCCGTTCCCATCGATCGCGCGCCACACCCGCTCGGGAGTCATCGGCAACCGGCGCATGCGCACCCCGCCGGTCGCGGCGGCGACCGCGTTGGCGACGGCGCCGGCGACGCCGATCACCGGAGCCTCGCCGACGCCCTTGGCGCCGAACGGCCCCTCGGGCGCGGGTACCTCGACGACCTGAGTGTCGATCGCGGGGACCCCGCCGGCGGTGGGCATCGCGTAGTCGACGAACGAGCCGGCGACCGGCTGCCCGTGCTCGTCGTAGGCGATCTCCTCGAGCAGCGCCCAGCCGAGCCCCTGGGTGGCCCCGCCCTGCATCTGGCCTTCGACGAGCGCGGGGTTAAGCGCGCGGCCGACGTCCTGCGCGACCACGTGGCCGAGCACGGTCACCGCGCCGGTCTCGCGATCCACGCGCACGTGCGAGAGGTGGGCGGCGGACTGGGGCACCTGTGGCAGCGAGACCAGTCCCTGTCCCTCGACCGGCGGATACGGGCTACCGAACGCGAGCACCCTCTGCGCGAGCGCCTCGATCGCCATCGCCTTGGCGGGCACTCCGACGGGTTGCACGGAGCCGTCGACGATCTCGAGGTCCTCGGGTGCGATCTCGAGCTCCTCGGCGGCGACGTCGAGCAGCCGCTCACGCGTCTGGCGCGCGGCCATCTCGACCGCGCGGCCGACCGTGTACGTGATCTTGCTTCCGCCGCTGACGCCGGCGTACGGTGCGCTGGAGGTGTCCGCATGGACGACGCGGACCCGATCCGTGCCCACGCCGAACGCCTCGGCGGCGATCGCGGCGAAGGTCGTCTGGACCCCGGTCATGTCGGCCACACCGGTGATGACGGTTAGATGCCCGTCTGAATCGAGCCGGCAGGCAGCGGCGGCCGGCTCGTACCCGCCAGGCCACCAGCCGATCGCGAGACCGACGCCCTCATCCTTGGGCAGCGAGTGGCGATTCGCCCACAGCGGCTGCTTGCCGAGGCGCTCGAGACATTCGCGTGCGCCGAACACCTTGAGCTCCTGGCCGGCGACCGTCGTGTCGCCGGCGACGAGGACGTTGCGCAGACGCAGCTCGAGCGGGTTGAGCCCGAGCCGCCCGGCGAGCTCGTCGATCAGCGACTCCACCGCGAATGCGGCGGGCGGGGCGGTCGGGGCGCGATAGGCGCCGAACGTCACCCGGTTGGTCGAGACCCCGTAGCAGGTCAGGTGGTGGGCGCGCCACCGGTACGGGCCGGCGCTGAGCATCGCCGCGATCGACTCGACCCCCATGCTCTCGGTCGAGCCGCGGTCGCACCAGATGCGGGCGCGGATCGCGGTCAGGTTTCCCTCGCGGTCGGCGCCGAGCTCGACGTCGAGGATCTCGGCGCCGGCCGGGTTGGCGGCCGCGAAGTCCTCGCTGCGGGTCATCGCGAGGCGCACCGGCCGGCGCGTGGCGAGTGCCGCCGAGACCACGAGCGGCTCGGGAATCATCATCTTGCCGCCGAACCCACCCCCTAGGGGAGCGCAGCGCACGCGGACTTTCTCGACGGGCAGGCCGAACAGCGACGCCACCTCGTCGCGGGTCATGAACGGGGCCTGTGTCGAGGTGCTGATGACGAGCTCGTCGTCGACGTCGAACCAGGCGGTGGCGGTCTGGGGCTCGATGTAGCCCTGGTAGACCCAGGGCGTGTGGAAGCGGCCGCGGACGACGACCTCGCTGGCGGCGAGCACGGCGTCGACGTCGCCGTTCGCAAGGCGGGCGGTGCCGAGCACGTTCTCCGACAGCTCCTCCTCCTCGCCGACCCCGCCGGCGGCGACCGAGGCGTGGGCGTCGCCGAGGTCGCCCTCGGCGCGCGCGTCCGCGACGTGGAGGCGGGTGCGGGGGGAATCGGGCCGGGCGCCGGCCTCGATGTCGGTCACGGCGTCGATCGGCTCGAGCTCGACCTCGATCAGCTCGATCGCGTCGGCGGCCAGCGCTTCGGTCTCGGCGACGGCGATCGCGACCGGCTGCCCGGCGTACATGATCTCCTCGCGGGCGAGCGGCGCCTTCGAGCGCCCCGGCCCGGTGGCGACGATCGGCAGGTCGGCCGCGGTCAGCACCGCGACGACACCGGGAAGCTCGCGGGCGGCTGTTGTGTCGATCGACTTGATCAGGGCGTGCGCGTCGTGAGCGAGCAGCAATCGCGCGTGAAGCAGGCCGGTGACGGGAACATCCGCGGCATAGCGGGTGGCGCCCCGAACCTTCGGCTCGGAGTCGCGACGGGGAGTTGAGACACCGATCGAGGGCATGTCTTCCAAGCTATCAAGGGCCGGTCGAGTTTCCTGTTGCAACGCTTGCGACCGGAGCGGTAGTGTCGTGCTACCAGCGATGTCAGAGCACAAGTGGGTGTACGACTTCGCCGAGGGCTCGAAGGAGATGCGCGAGCTGCTCGGCGGCAAGGGCGCGAACGTCGCCGAGATGACGCGCGTGCTCGGCCCCGACCGGGTCCCGGCCGGGTTCACGATCACGACCGAGGCGTGCGTCGCCTACATGCGCGCGGGGGAGGAGCCGGAGGGGCTGGCGCAGCAGCTGGCCGACGCGCTCGGACGCCTCGAGGAGACGGCGGGGAAACGGTTCGGGGACGACGAGGACCCGTTGCTGGTCTCGGTGCGCAGCGGCGGCCGTGAGTCGATGCCGGGGATGCTCGACACGATCCTGAACGTGGGGTTGAACGACCGGTCGGTGGCTGGGTTGGCGAGCGTCACGGACAACGAGCGGTTCGCCTGGGACTCCTACCGCCGGCTCGCGCAGATGTTCGGCAACGTCGTCGAGGGCGTGCCCGGTGAGCGGTTCGAGGACGCGCTGGCGGTCGCCAAGCGAGACGCCGGGGTCGACACCGACGCGTCGCTGTCGGCGGACGCGCTGAAGCGGCTGGTCGGGGAGTTCAAGGGGTTCTACGACTTCCCCGACGACCCGCATGAGCAGCTCAGGCGCGCGATCCGGGCGGTGTTCGACTCCTGGACGGGCGAGCGCGCGGTCTCCTACAGGCGGATCAACCGGATCCCCGATGAGTGGGGGACCGCGGTCAACGTCCAGCAGATGGTGTTCGGCAACAGGGGCGAGGACTCCGCGACCGGCGTCGCCTTCAGCCGCGACGAGGTGACGGGGGCGCCCGAGCCGTCGGGCGACTTCCTCGTCAACGCGCAGGGCGAGGACGTGGTCTCGGGCGTGCGCACGCCGCGCGACATCTCCGAGCTGGCCGAGGTGATGCCCGAGGCGCACAAGCAGCTGATGGAGATCATGCGCACGCTCGAGTCCGAGTACGAGGACATGCAGGACGTCGAGTTCACGGTCGAGCAGGGGCGGCTGTACATGCTCCAGACCCGCAGCGCCAAGCGGCCGGCGCAGGCTGCGGTGCGGTTCGCCGTCGACGCGGTGTCGGAGGGGCTGTTGACGCGGGAGCAGGCGCTCCGGACGATCGACGCTTATGGCTTGGATGCGCTGCTTCACCCGACCTTCGATCGCAGCGATGGCTATGAGGTGCTGGCGCGGGGGGTGGCGGCCTCGCCCGGCGCGGCCACCGGCGAGATCGTGTTCACGGCGGCGGATGCGATCTCCGAGGCGGCGGCCGGCAAGGACGTGATCCTGGTCCGTCCGTTCACCGAGGCCGACGACGTCGCCGGATTCTATGCCGCTCGCGGGATCTTGACGTCCGAGGGTGGAAAAGCGTCACATGCGGCGCTGGTGGCCCGGGGGATGGGGGTCCCGGCGGTGACCGGCGCGGCGATAGCGGTCGACCTGAAGGCCCGCGAGCTCACGATCGACGGCCAGGTGTTCAAGGCCGGCGACAGGATCGGGATCGACGGCTCCGAGGGCACGGTCGTGCAGGCGAGCGCGAAGCTGATCCAGCCGGAGATCGACGAGCGGTTCGACACCGTCCTGGAGTGGGCGGATGGGCTCCGCCGGCTGGGGGTGCGGGTCAACGCCGACACGCCGCACGACGCGGTGCGGGCGCGCGAGCTCGGCGCCGAGGGAATCGGGCTGTGCCGGACCGAGCACATGTTCATGGCCGAGGACCGACAGCCGAAGATGCGGGCGATGATCATGGCCGACGACCGCGAGGGGCGGCGCAAGGCGCTCGCCGACCTGCTGCCGCTCCAGCAGGAGGACTTCATCGGGATCTTCGAGGCGATGCAGGGGCTGCCGGTGACGATCCGGCTGCTCGACCCGCCGCTGCACGAGTTCCTGCCGAACCTGCCCGAGCTGAGCGCCCAGGTCGAGCGCGCGCGGATCGAGGTGACCGACGACCTCGAGGAGCTGGAGAAGCTGCTCGTGCGGGTCGAGGAGATCCACGAGGGCAACCCGATGCTCGGCACCCGCGGTGTCCGGCTCGGGATCCTCTATCCGGAGATCTACGAGATGCAGGTGCACGCGATCATGCGCGCCGCCAAGGCGGTCGACGAGCCGCCCCATCCCGAGATCATGATCCCGCTCGTCGCCTACGAGCACGAGATCGAGATCGCACGCGCTCTGGTCGTCTCGGTTGGGAACGAGTACGGCATGCGGGAGCGGGAGGACTACACGGTCGGGACGATGATCGAGCTGCCGCGCGCGTGCTTCATCGCGAACCTGATCGCCCGGCATGCCGACTTCTTCTCGTTCGGCACGAACGACCTGACCCAGACCGCGCTCGGCTTCTCGCGCGACGACGTCGAGTCGAAGTTCATCCCGACCTACATCGAGCGGAAGATCCTCGACCGCTCGCCGTTCGAGACGATCGACAGCCCGGGAGTTGGGTGGCTGGTTCGGCTCGCGGCGTGGGTGGGCCGGGAGGAGCGGCCGGGGATCAAGCTCGGGATCTGCGGCGAGCACGGCGGCGATCCCGACTCGATCGCGTTATTCCATGCCGCCGGCCTCGACTACGTGTCGTGTTCGCCGTTCCGGGTGCCGATCGCCCGGATCGCGGCCGCGCAGGCCGCGATCGCGCTGTCCGGCCGCTGAGCCGGACGCCGCTCGATCTGCCCGCTGATCGTGGCGAGACCTGGGCCGGGAGTCAGTTCGACCCGACCGTCGTGGACGCCTTCCTGGCGTCGATCGAGCCGACCGACGAGGAATTCGGAACGGGGCCGTTCCCGGACGGCGGCGAAAGCGCGTTCGTCCTCGCGACCACCGAGTAGTAGCCGGCGCTCGCCTTCGGGATGCGCTGCTGCGTGCCGAAGTCGACGAAGTGCAGGCCGAACCGGCGCTGGTAGCCGCGGGCCCACTCGAAGTTGTCGAGCAGCGACCAGACGAAGTACCCGGCGAGGTTGACGCCGTCGCGGATCGCCCGCCACGCCGCGTCGAAATGGCCGTGCAGATACTCCACCCGCGAGTAGTCGTTGATCCTTCCCTCCGGGTCGACGTAGTCGTCCGCGGCGCATCCGTTCTCGGTGATGTACAGCGGCAACCCGGGCGCTTCGCGGTCGAGCGTCCGGAGCGCGTCGTAGAGGCCGTCGGGCTCGATCAGCCAGCCCATGTTGGTGCGGGGAATCTCCGGCGGCAGGTAGTTGACGACGCCGGGATATCCGGGCAGCGGGCTCTCGCCCCGGCGCAGATCGTCCCAGTCGCCCAGGCGCACGTAGTGCGGGCAGTAGTAGTTGAGCCCGAGAAAGTCGAGCGGCACGGACGCCCGAGCCATGTCGCCGGGTTCGATCAGATCCTCCGGCGGCAGCATCTCCGCGCGCGCCGCGTCTGGGTACGAGCCGTGCAGAACCGGCTCGAGGAACATACGGTTCTGCTCTGCGTCGAGGACCGCGGCGGCGTGTGCCGCGTCCACTCCCACCGCTCGGACCGGGTGCAGGTCGATCGTGATGCCGACCGGGACCGGTGGCGCCAATGCACCGCGGATGGCGTCCACGGCCAGCCCGTGGGCGAGCAGGAGATGGTGCGTGGCCGCCGCGGCGAGCGGGAGGTCGGTCTTGCCGGGGGCGTGCGTACCGATGCGGTAGCCCTGGTTGGCCGCCTGGTGGGGCTCGTTGAGCGTGATCCACATGCCGACCTCGTCGCCGAGCGCGCGGGCCAGCACCTCGGCGTACTCCGCGAACCGCTTCGCCGTATCCCGGTTGGCCCAGCCGCCCTCGTCCTCGAGCGCCTGCGGAAGGTCCCAGTGGTAGGCCGTGGCCACGGGAACGATGCCCCGGCCGCGCAGCCCGGTGACCAGCGCCCGGTAGTAGTCGAGTCCTCGCTGGTTGACCGGTCCACGTCCAGTCGGCTGGACGCGGGGCCACGCCACCGAGAAGCGGTAGGCCCCGACGCCGAGCGCACTCAGCAGGTCGAGATCCTCCTCGTAGCGGTGATACGAGTCGCAGGCGATGTCGCCCGTGTCGCCCGCGTGCACCTTGGCGGGGGTGTGGCTGAACGTGTCCCAGATCGAACGGCCGCGGCCGTCTTCGTCGACCGCCCCCTCGATCTGATAGGCCGAGGTCGCGGTGCCCCAGATAAAGCCGGGCGGAAACCGGCGTGCGTCGGGCGCTGAGATCCCAGTCATGTGGTCCTCCTAGTCGATGTGATCGAAAGATTCAGCAACCGCGGCGCCCGAAGACTCCGCGGCCGCGGCGCCCGCTCCCCGCGTGAGAGGAGACGGGGAGCGGGCGCTGGGGGGAGGAGGTCTAGCTGGTGGGCCGCAGGTGCAAGATCACGACCTCGTTGGTCGGCGCGTTCGGGCTTCCCGACTCATACGGGTTGCTCGCCGAGGGCCAGCCGGTGAACTTGCTCGTGTTGTACTCGTCGAACACCACGCCGTAGACGGTCGGGATGACCGGCAGGTTCTTGGCCACGTACTGCTCGATCGGAGCCACGTCCGCCTGCTGCTCCCCGACGCTGTTCGCCTGCGCGAGCGTGTTCAGCGCCGCGTCGACGTTCGAGTCCTTCAGCCGCTCGAAGTTGCCCGCCGCGTTGTTCGTGACCAGCGCGCCGTTCAGCCAGCTGTTATAGAGCTGGTAGGGCGAGACGCTGGTCTGCGACCAGTGCGAGGTGAGCTGCATGTTCCCGGTCGCGATGTCCGAGGACCACGCGGTCACCGACTGTCCGACGAAGGTGGCGTCGATGCCCGCCTTGCGCAGCCAGCCGGCGATCATCTGGTCGCCGGTCGCGTAATCGCTAAACGACGAGGGGTTGGTGACGTCGATCGTCAGCTTCTGCCCGGACTTGTTGCGGAACAGGCCATCGGACCCCATCACGTAGCCGGCCTGCTGGAGTACCTGCTTGGCTGCGGCGATGTCCGAATGCGCGTTGAGGGTCATGTTCGCCACCGACGGAGACAGGAACTGCTGGAAGATCGGCAGCGTCAGCCCGGAGGCGTTCGACACGGCTGGCTCGATCCCGCCCTCCGCCTGCTCGCTCAGCGCGGTCCGATCGATGGCCAGGCTGATCGCCTTGCGCACGGCCAGCTGATTTGTCGGGAACTTCGTCAGGTTGGGCTCCAGGCTATTGGTCTGAATCGGCACGAACCACACGTGATGGTTGGAGTGGCCGTTGACGAACACCTGCTGCACGCCCGGGATGAAGTTGCCCGCCCACTGGAGCTGGTCGGTCTGGAGCGCGGCCAGGGCCGTGTTGGCCGACGCGTAGGTCGGGAACTGCACGGTCGATACCTCCGGCTTACCGCCCCAGTAGCTCGGATTGGCCTTCAGCGTGATGCCCTGCGGGCTGAACTGCGAGAGGGTGTACGGGCCGGTGCCGACCGGGTTCGGGTCGGCGTACTTGCCGGGATCGCCGACCTTGCTCCAGATCGACTCGGGAACGATGTACGTCTGGCCCGCGATGTTCTGCAGGTTGGCGTACTGGGGCGTGCTGAAGTTGAGCGTGACCTGGTTGCCGCTCGAGCTCACGCTCCCGACCGCCAGCCCGGTCGTGTTGACGTCGGGGTACTTCTTGATCATGTTGAAGGTGAAGGCCACATCGGCCGCCGTCATCGGCGTGCCGTTGGACCACTTCACCCCCGGGCGGATCGTGAACGTGATCGACTTGCCGCCGCCCGACCATCTGTAGCCGGTGGCCAAGAAGTTGTAGTACTGACCGGGCTTGACCGCGTTGGCCTGTAGCAGCGGCTCGTACAGCAGGGACGTGGCGCCGAGCAGCGACGCCGCGGACGATTGGATGAACGGGTTGAAATTCTGGGTGATCGCGTTCTGCTGGCTCGACTCCACCGTCAGCACGGCCGAGCTGTTGCCGGCCGAGCCCGTGGCGTTGGTCGCGTTCCCGCTCGAGCTCTTGTGCGAGCTGCCTCCGCAGGCGGCGAGGAGCGCCGCGGTGCCGAGCACCGCGCAGGCGGCCAGCAGGCGTTGTGGGTTGATCTGGCGTTTCATAGCGGAGAACACCTCTCTGTGTCTGATAAAAGACTCGTGTCGCGTATGTAGAAATTCACGTTCCCTGGTGCAGGCCAGGATTCGTGTCGCGTATGTGGACGGTCACGTGCCCCCGGGATGACGCCCGGGGGCGCGGGCTCTTACGCCTCTCGTGATCGACCGGGAGCATCACTTCATCGCTCGATCCTCCCTTCGGACCTGGAGCTGCCGGCCAAACGCTTCGGGATCGGGCGCGGACTCGATCAGCAGCCGGGTGTAGGCATGGGTGGGCGCCTGCGTGACCTCCTCGGCGGGGCCGCGCTCGACGATCTCGCCGTCGTGCATCACGAGGATCTCGTCGGCGAAGTAGCGAGCCGACGCGATGTCGTGGGTGATATAGAGCACGGCGAGGTCGAGCCGGGCGCGGAGCTCCTCGATCAGGTCGAGCATCTCGAGCCGGATCGACACGTCGAGCATCGAGACCGGCTCGTCCGCCAGCAGCACGCCCGGGGAGGCGGCCAGCGCGCGGGCGATCGCCACGCGTTGGCGCTGACCGCCTGAAAGCTCGTGCGGGTAGGCGTCGCGAAACTGCTCTGGTGGTGAGAGCCGGACCTGCTCGAGCAGCCTATCCAGCTCGGCCTCGGTCCGTTCGCGTCCGGTGCGTTGCTGGTGCAGGCGCAGCGATCGTTCGAGGTGGTAGCGGACCGGGTGCAGCGGGTTCAGTGAGGCGAAGGGATCCTGGAAGACCATCTGCACCGCCCCCTTGTAGGCGCGGAAGCCGCGGCGCGCGGCCGGGTCGATGGGCTTGTCGTCGAGCAGGATCTGTCCCCCCGAGCGCCGCTCCTGGCCGGCCAGTATGCGCGCGACCGTGGTCTTGCCAGATCCGCTCTCGCCGACCAGCGCGGTGATCGCGCCGCGCCGGAGCTGCAGGGAGACACCACGGACCGCGTCGACCACGGCGTGTCGCCCTAGCCGATAGCGCTTGGTGAGGTCCACTGCCTCGAGCGCCACGGGACCTTGCGTCGCGCGGGGGTCGGCCTGCACAGCGGCCGGCGCGCCCTCCACGTGAGCCGCATTGACGAATGGGCAGGCCGTGACGTGGTCGCGCTCGACCGGGACGAGCGACATGTCGATCGTCGCGCAGGGGTCCGTGGCGAAGCCACACCGCGGCTTGAACTGGCAGCCGGTGAGGGCGCCACGCAGGTCGGGTGGCGAACCGGGGATGCCCGACAGCTTGACCCGGGGACCGGAAAGGCGCGGGAACGATGTGAGCAGTCCGCGGGTGTACGGATGGGCGGCGCGCAGGTGAATCTGCTCGCGCGTACCGGACTCGACCAGCTGCCCGGCGTACATGATCGCGACGCGGTCGGCGATCTCGAGCAGCAAGGACAGGTCGTGGGTGATGAACAGAACCGAGAAGCCGAGCCGGGACTTGAGCTCGAAGATCTCGGCAAGGATGTCCCGCTGCACGACCACGTCGAGCGCGGTCGTGGGCTCGTCCATGATGACGACCTCCGGGTCGGCGGCGAGTGCCATCGCGATCATGACCCGCTGGCGCATCCCGCCCGACAGCTCGTGCGGATAGCTCTGCAACCGGGTGCGGGGGATCCCCACCATCTCGAGCAGCTCGATGACCCGTTCCCGGCGCTGCTCGGAGGTGAGCGGCATGTGCGCCCCGAGCGCGTCGAGGAGTTGGTCGCGCACGCGTAGCACCGGGTTGAGCGAGTTCATCGCGCTCTGGAAAACGATCGCGATCTCTCGCCAGCGCAGCGCCCTCAGCTGCGCGGGGTTCGCGCCAAGCACCTCGACGGATCCGACCCCGGCGCGGCGCCCGCGATAGGTGACGCTGCCGCCGGTGATGACCGCCGGCGGGCGAAGAAGCCTGAGCGAGCCGTACGCCAGTGTCGACTTGCCGCAACCGCTCTCGCCGGCCAGCCCCACCACCTCGCCGCGGTGGAGGGTCAGGTCGACGCCGCGCACCGCCCGGACGTCTGCCGCGCCCGTGCGGTAGGCGATCGACAGGTCCTTGATCTCCAAGACCGGCTCGCGGGTGTCGTGGCGCGGGGTGGCGGGTGCGGGCACGGTCACATCTCGAGGTTCGATGCCGGCACTCACGCGTCGCCTCCACGCGTCTCGATGAGAACCGGGGTCGGATCCGACGGCCGCCACGCGCGGCGGCCGAGCCGGACTTTGCCCGCCGTCCGAAGGCGTGGGTTGCCGAGCTCGTCGAGCCCGAAGTTGAGCAGGACCAGGCTCATGCCGAGCAGCGCGACCAGCACGCCCGGCGGCCCGTACCACCACCAGGCGTTCAGCTGCACCGCGTTCCCGTTCTGCGCCCAGTAGAGCATCGTCCCGTAGCTCCAGTTGGACAGATCCGAGACGCCCAGGAAGGCCAGCGCGACCGACGTCAGGATCGCGTACAGAACGGTGCCGACGAAGCTCGCAGCGATCAGACCGATCTCGTTGGGAAGGATCTCGAAGAAGATGATCCGCCAGGTGCTCTCGCCGGACTCGCGCGCGGCCGCCACGAAGTCGCGTCCGCGCAGCGAAAGCGTCTGTGCTCGAATCACCCGGGCGCCCCACGGCCAGCCGAGCACGCTCAGCACGATCGCGGTGGGCAGCTCGCCGGTGTGGGGCAGGTAGCCGAGGATCACCACGAGCAGGGGCAGCGCCGGCAGGACGAGGAACACGTTGGCCAGCAGGGAGAGGCCCTCGTCAGGCAGTCCGCCGAGAAAGCCGGCCGACGTTCCGACCACCACCGACAGCGTTGTCGCGATCAGCCCGGTGAGCAGGCCGAGCACGACCGTCGAGCGCGTCCCCACGAGCAGTTGCGAGAGCACGTCCTGTCCGGTCGCGGTCGTGCCCATCAGATGAGACAGGCTCGGGGCGGTGGGAAGCGCCTGGCCGGGAATCGTCGCCGACGGGTCGTACGGCACGATCCACGGGCCGATGATCGCGACGAGAATGAACAGTCCGAGGATCGCTGCTCCCACCTTGGCCTTGGGCGGGAGGCGGCGCAGCGCCTCGCCCCGGCTCGTCATCACGGTCGCGGGAACCTGAGCGGAGCCCTCGGGAACCGGATCGGCGGGGGTGGCCAGGGCCGACATCAGTACGCGTTCCTGGTCCGGGTTCGGGGGTCAGCGAAGAAGTACACGATGTCGGCGATCATGCAGGCGCCCAGCACCGCCAGCGAGATGACGAGGAAGATCCCCTGAAGCAGGGGGAAGTCGTCCGAAGTGACCGCGTTGTAGAGCGTCAGGCCGACTCCCGGGTAGGAGAAGACGATCTCCATCACGAGCGCGCCCGCCACCACGAAGCCGAGCGACAGCGCGAATCCGGCCAGGTTGGGGAGGATCGCGTTGCGCGCGGCGTAGGTGAACATCACCCGGCGCGGAGACAGACCCTTGGCCTGGGCGACCAAGACGTAGTCCTCCGCGATTGTCGTGATCATCACGTTGCGCATCTGCAGCATCCACCCGGCCATCGAGGTCAGCACGATCGTGAGCGCCGGCAAGAACGAGTGGTAGGCGGCACTCGAGATGAACGACCAGTTCCAGCCCGGTGAGGTCCCCAGGCTGTAGCCCTGGCCGAACGGGAACAGGCTCCAGTTCACCGCGAACAGCTCGATCACGATCAGCGCCAGGAAGAAGTAGGGCGTCGCCTGCAGGAAGGTGAAGGCCGGCAACAGCCGATCGAGCCAGCCGCCCCGTCGCCAGGCGGTGAGAATCCCCAGCAGCGTGCCCAGCGCGAAGCTGATGATCGTCGCCGTCCCGACGAGGATCACCGTCCACGGCAGGGTCTGGGCGATCACCGTGGTGACCTTGGCCGGGTACTGGTTGATCGACAGACCGAGGTTTCCGTGGGCCAGGTTGCCGAGGTAGGAGAAGTACTGGCTGATCAGGCTCCCGTGGGTGTGGGTCCCGAACTCGGCCTGGAGCGCCTTCAGCGACGACGGGTCGAGCTGCGGATACTTGGCCAGCATCGTGTTCACCGCGTTGCCCGGCATGACGCGCGGGATCGCGAAGTTGACCGTGATCGCCACCCAGGCCGCGACGGCGTAGAACGTCAACCGGCGGGTGATGAACCACATCGTCTGCTTGCTCCTCTCCGGTTCGGGTGATCGGGTGATCGGGTGATCGGGTGATCGGGTGATGGTAAACGCTACCGGAACAATTTCGGCGATGTCAAGCGCGTATTCTACGGATTTCGCCAGTATCTGTCGGCTTAACGAGCCAGCAATTTGCTGTCGCAGTTGAGAGAGTGCTTGTAATGTTTCAGAAAATTGTGATTCAATGCTGGGTATGAGTTCCAGCACGCGTCTCCAGAACGGCCGGGGCAGCCGCCTCACGATGCGCGAGGTGGCCGACTTGGCTGGCGTCTCGACCGCGACTGTCTCGCGTGTGATCAACGGGCGCGCCGAGGTGTCGGACAAGGCCCGCGAGGCCGTGCTGCGCGTCGTCCGGGAGCACGGCTACAGCACGAACCGCACGGCGCGAGGCCTGTCGGCGGGGCGGACCGGGCTGGTCGGCGTGACCACGCCGGTCGTCCACCACTCCTACTTCGCGGTGATCCTCGACGGCGCCGGCGAGGCGCTGTACGAGCAGGACATGCGGATGGTCCTGTGCCCGACCCACCACGAGCACGACCGCGAGGTGTCGCTGCTCGAGCGACTGATGCAGGGCACGACCGACGGCGCGCTGCTGATCCTGCCCGAGGAGTCGCCGGACGAGCTCGCGGCGCTGCACGATCACGGCTACCGGTTCGTGATCGCCGACCCGTTGAAGCCTCTCGACGAACGCGTTCCCACGGTGTCGGCCGCACATTCCTCGGGGGCCAGCGAGGCGGTCGAGCACCTGCTTTCGCTCGGGCACCGGCGGATCGCGGCGATCACGGGGCCGCGAGGGTGGATCGCGACCGAAGAGCGGCTGCGCGGCTACCGCGGCGCGCTCGCAGCCGCCGGCGTGATGCCCGACCCAGCGCTCGTGGTCGAGTCGAACTTCCACGCCGAGGGCGGGGTCGAGGCGGCGCTGTCGCTGCTCGACCAGGCCCAGCCGCCGACCGCGATCTTCGCCTTCAACGACATGCTCGCGATCGGCGTGATGCAGGCCGCGCGGCTGCGCGGCGTCCGGATCCCCGATCAGCTGTCGGTGGTCGGCTTCGACGACACGTTCGAGGCGTCGATCGTCACGCCGCCGCTCACGACCGTGCGCCAGCCGCTCGCCGAGATGGGGCGGATGGCGGTGAACCTGCTCGTCCGCCAGCTTCAGAACCAGACGATCGAGGCGCTGCACGTCCAGCTCGAGACCAAGCTGGTCGTGCGCGATTCGACGGGTCCCGCGACGCGCGGTTCATAGATGGGCCGCGTTCGGGCCAGCAGGGTCGCCGGAAAATCCGGCTTCTCGAACTCGCCACATCACAGAACGCGTCAATCGACCGGTACGCCCCGGGCCTTGCCGACTTGTGCACGATAATCGCGCGTAAGTCGGCAGGGCTCGTCCAGTTCGCACACACTGTCGAGTTGCGCAGGTCGGGTCGGGCAACAGCCGCCTTCGAATATCGTTCGCTCGATGGAGGACGGGACCGCGCGAGCCCGACTTGACCCCGACTTCGGCGACCGCTTCCTGCCGTTGCGCCGGCAGCTCGGGGTGACCGCGTTCGGGATGAACCAGATCGTGCTCGAGCCCGGGCAGCGGGGACGGATCCACCGTCACGCTCGCCAGGAGGAGGTCTACCTGGTGCTCGAGGGCCGGCTGACGCTGGTGATCGAGTCCGAGCCGACGGAGCTCGGCGAGGGCGAGCTGATCCGAGTCGCTCCGCAGATCCGGCGCCAGCTCGTCAACTACGGCCCGGATCGCGTGGTCCTGCTCGCGCTCGGCGGCGCGGCCGAGCACCAGGGGCGCGACGGCGAGGCGTTCTCGTCCTGGAACGACGAGAACCCCACCAGCCCGCAGGAGCTGCAGATGCCGCCGGATCTACACCCGGGCGAGCTCCGGACCTGACGTTCGGGGCCGCGCGGATGCACCCCACGGCGGCGAGAGTGGAGCAGCGGCTGCACGAGCGTGGCCTCGAGGTGTCGGTCGAGGTGCTGCCCGACTCGACCCGAACCGCCGCCGAGGCTGCCGCGGCGGTCGGGTGCGAGGTCGGTCAGATCGTCAAGTCGCTCGTGTTCATGCGCGACGAGGAGCCGGTGATCGTGCTGTGCGCCGGCGACCGGCGGGTCGGCGCGAAGCGACTCGGCCTGCGCGCCGCGAGCGCCGACGAGGCGCGCGCCGCCACCGGGTTCGCGATCGGCGGAATCCCGCCGCTCGCCCATGACCGGCCGCTCGACACGCTGATCGACGAGTCGCTCCGGCGCTTCGCCACCGTGTGGTGCGCCGCCGGGACTCCCCACGCCGTGTTCGAGGCAGGCATCGACGCGCTGATCGCCGCGATCCCCGACGGCGAGGTCCTCGACGTGGCCTGAACCGCCGGCCGCGGCGCCGCTCAGCGTAGGCGCTCGACGAGCTCGGGCGTTATCTCGGGGAGCCCGTGGACGCATGCCGCGGCGAGCGCGAGCGCGTCCTCCCCAGGGGGATAGTGCTCGTTGGGCATCGCGATCACCGCCATGCCGGCGGCCGCGGCCGAGCGCACGCCGTTGCTCGAATCCTCGACCGCTACGCAGCGGTCCGCCTGGACCCCCAGCCGGCGCGCCGCTTCGAGGTAGACGTCCGGCGCGGGCTTGCCGCGGTCGACCTCCTCGGAGGAGACGGTAGCCTCGAACTCGCCGGCGAGGCCGGCCGCGTCGAGCACGAAGTCGATGATCTCGCGATTCGACGAGGAGGCAAGCGCGAGCGGCCAGCGGCGATGAAGCGCGCGGACGACCTCGACCGCTCCCGGCAGCAGCGGCAGGTGCTCGCGATAGAGCTCCTCCATCCTCCCGACGACCGCCCGATCGATCTCCTCGACGTCGCGGTCGACGCCGAGCTCGTCGCGGATGTACTGCGACCACTCGCGCGAGCTCATGCCCATCATCGCGCGAGCGGCCTCGTCTCGCCATCGGCCGCCGGTCTCGCGCACGAACTCCTCCTTGGCCTGGTTCCACAGCTGCTCGGAGTCCAGCAGGACCCCGTCCAAGTCGAAGATCACGGCTCGCGGCACGATCGCACAGCGTTCTAGCAGGGTTTTCGACACCGCCCGGTGACCAACGCCTGGCAGCCCGCGTGCATGGAGGCGCTGACCTGGCCACAAGCTAGCGAGTCGCGCGCGCAACGCGCGCCAGCCGGCGCGTGTGACGAAACGGCTCAGGCGTGCGGTGACCGGCTGAGCACGACAGCACCACCTCGATCGCGGCGTCGACCGTTGTGCGCCACCCGGGGTGAACCGCGACCGGCCTGACGCCGGCTCGCGTCCTCACCCACGCTCCGACGGGTGCCCCATCGAGCGACAGCGTGGAGTGTGCGCCGCGGGTGTCAGCGGGCCACGCTCCGGCGGCGACCAGCGGCCGGTGGGTGACGCCGACGGTGGCGATGCCGAGCACGGCGCCGAGTTCGAGCGCGAGCCCCGCGCGGCGCGGATGATCGGCGCCGGTCGCGTCGACGAGCAGAACATCCGGCGTGACCGTGAGCGCGCGCACCGCGGCCTCGAGGCACGGCCCCTCGCGCAGCGCGAGCAGCCCGGGGAGATACGGCCCGGCGGCCTCACCCTCGACGGTCGCCTCGGCCACGACGCGCCGGTCCCGCAGCACCGCCGCCGCGGCCCAGGCGGGATCGCCGCGCGCGCCGCCCCCGCTCTGGCCGCGGGCGAACACCACCACGCACGCGCCGATCGCCGGCGCGCCCGAGGCGGGAGGCTCCCACGGCTTGGGTCTGGCGGCCGCGAGCGCTCGTTGGGTGTCGATCAGATCAGCGGGGGTGGTGGGCCAGGGCCGGCCGGCGGGGCAGTCGGGCCGGGCCCTCACGCGATCGCGGCGACCGACGGCGCGGCCAGCGCGCGCGGGGGCGCGGTGGTCGACCGGATCACCAGCGAGGGCTCGAGCAGCCGCACCTCGTTCGGGCGGCGATTGTCGATCCGGTCGAGCAGGAGCTCGAGTGCGAGCCGGCCCATCTCGGTGCGCGGCTGATCCACCGTGGTCAGGGACACGTGCGCGAGGTGGGCGATCGAGATGTTGTCGTAGCCGACGATCGACACGTCGTGAGGGACGTCGACGCCGGCGCGGTCGAAGCCGCCCAGAAGTCCCGCCGCGACCATGTCGTTGGCGGCGAAGATCGCGGTCGGGAGCTCGCGTCGGCCAAGCAGCTCGCCCGCGGCGTTCACGCCCGCCTCCTCGGTGAAGTCACCGGGGATCACGAGCGCGTGCCGGCTCAAACGCCTCGCGCGCATCTCGCGCAGGTAGGCCGAGCGCCGCTGTGGCCCGCCGGCGCCGGTGCCGCCGTCGACGTGCGCGATCCGCTCGTGGCCGAGCTCGACCAGGTGATCGAGCACGAGGCCGGTTCCGTGCACCTCGTTGACCAGCACGCTGTCGGCGTCGACGTTGCGCAGACTCCGCCCGACGATCACCAGCGGCGCCTCCGCCGCGGCCGCCGCGATGTCGCCGGGCGGCATACGCGGACTCACGAGGATGATCCCGCTCACCCGGTGCTCGAGCAGCGCCCCGAGCGCGGCGCGCTCGCGGCGGGCCAGCCGCCCGCCGGCGGCGAGCAGCAGCTGGTAACCGAGATCCGAGGCGAGCTCCTCGACGCCGCCTGCGATCTCCGCGAAGAACGGGTTGCGCAGATCGTCGAGGATCACGCCGACCGTCTTCGTGCGCCGGCTCGCCAGGCTGCGCGCCATCGCGTTCGGCCGGTAGCCCAGCCGGGCTGCGGCGTCGAGCACGCGGCGGCGACGCTCCTCGCTCACGTTCGGTCGCTCTCGCATCACGAGCGACACCAGCGCGCGTGAGACGCCGGCCTCGCGCGCGACGTCTTCCATGGTGGGCGCCCGGCGGGAAGGGGATTGCGTCACGGGGGGCGTGCGGATCGCGGCATAGCGCGTGCACCTTACTTAGAGCGCGACAACATTGCAATCCCGTTAGAGCGCTCTACAGGAAACACTGACGATGCGGCATTTCCGAGCGCGGCCTTGACTTCTTTGGAAGCCACGGGATATATTCGCCGCACTTCGCTGTTAGAGCGCTCTAATTGCTGACGGTAATAGCGTGATCTAGGGCTTGGGAGAGAGAGGAAGCCCAATACATGCAAGAGACGCCCGCGCCGACGATCCGTCCCACGGCCCCGATCGACGATCGGCTGGCCGGTGCGCCGATCTCATGGGGAGCCTGCGAGATCCCCGGCTGGGGGGTGATGCCGGCGGCCGACGTGGTTCTCGCCGAGATGGCGGAGCTCGGACTCCGTGGCACGGAGCTCGGCGCGGTCGGGTTCCTTCCCGAGGACCCGTCGCGCATCTCCGAGCAGCTCGCGCGTCACGGGCTCGCGCTCGTCGGTGGGTTCGTTCCGCTCGTGCTGCATGAGCACGATCTCGTGGGGACGATCGAGGCGGCGCTGAGGTCCGCCGAGCTGATCGCGCGGGCCGGTGGCCGGATGTTCGTGATCGGGGTGGTCCAGGACCTTCGGTGGAGCTCGCCGCAGGAGCTCGACGACCGGGGCTGGTTTCGCCTCGCCCAGCACCTGAACGAGATCGAGGCGCTGGTCTCCGAGCACGGCCTGACGGCGGCGGTGCATCCCCACGCCGGCACCCTGATCGAGACGGCCGAACAGCTCGAGCGCGCCATGGACGTCGTCGAAGTGGGATGGTGCCTGGATACGGGGCATCTCGCAATCGGTGGGACGGACGCGGTCGAGTTCGCACAACGACACGGCGACCGGGTCGTTCACGTGCATCTCAAGGACGTCGATGCGACGCTCGCATCCGAGGTGCGAACTGGGCGGCGCTCACTGGTGGACGCCACGCGGGGCGGCCTGTTCCTGCCGCTCGGCAAGGGCGACGCACGGGTCGCCGAGGTCATGGACGCTCTCCAGGCGCATGGGTACGACGGTTGGCTCGTGCTCGAACAAGACACCGCCATCACCGGGGATGAGCCGACGGTGGCAGGCGGCCCGATGCGCGACGCTCGCGAGAGCATCGCCTTCCTTCACCATACGGCTCGGACGACGGAGGAGATCTATCGATGAGACGACTGCCTCGCACTATCGGCATCGTCGTTGCCGTGGGTGCCGCGGCCCTGCTGGTGGCGGCGTGCGGTAGCAGCAGCTCGAGCAGCAAGAACGCCAGCAGCAGCGGCTCGACGACGAGTGCGGTGAACATCGCGGCCTCGACGGGCGGCAAGTTGTGCCCGTACAAGTTCGCGCTGATCACCCACGGTGACAACGGCAGCTTCTGGAGCGTCGTGTACAAGGGTGCCAAGGACGCCGCCGCGGATCTCGGGTGCACGCTCACCGAGACTTATGGGTCCCAGCAGCAGGGTCAGGCGGAGCCCGACGACAACGCCGAGAATGCGCAGATCCAGGACGCGATCAACGCCCGCGTCAACGGGATCGCGGTGTCTGACCACGATCCCTCGCTGATGAACCCGACGCTGGCCAAGGCGGCGGAAGCGGGGATTCCGGTGGTGCTGCTGAACGCGGGGTGCGACGACGCGGACATCGCCGCGAGCAAGGCGCTCACGTGCGTCGGCCAGCCCGAGCAGTTGGCCGGACAGGCGGCCGGCGCAGCGTTCGCCAAGCTCGGCGCGAACAACGTGCTGTGCGTGATCCACCAGTCCGGGCAGAACCTGCTCGACCGCTGCAACGGCATCGCGATGGGGCTCGGCGTCGGCTCGCAGTGCAAGACCGGCAGCGCGCCCTCCAAGGGCCCGGCCTGTACCGAGCTCACGCTGTCCACGCCGAACGCGGCCTCGAACCCGCAGCAGGCGATCCAGCAGGTCACCGCGTACCTGCAGACCCACACGGGGATCAACGCGGTGATGACGCTGAACAACGCGATCGGCACGGCGCTGGTCACGAGCAACCCAGCGAGCAAACCGAAGATCGCGACGTTCGACCTGAACTCGGGCGTGCAACAGGATCTGACGAACGGTTCGATGGCGTTCGCGATCGATCAGCAGCAGTACCTCCAGGGGTACCTGCCGATCGTGTTCCTCGACCTGTACAACCGCAAGAACGGCCAGACCGTGGGCGGTGGGACCACCGTCGCGAGCGGGCCGCTCGTCGTGACCAAGGCGAACATCGGCAAGGTGGCGGCCGCGATCGCCGCCGGACAGGACTGACGGAGAGGAAGATAGTCACCCAACGCAAGGTCACCGAGCGCGAATCCCCTCCCGTCCGGTGGCGACACCCTGAATCAGGACCCACCCACCACCCGACCCACCCACCACCCGACCCACCCACCACCCGACCCACCCACCACCACCCACCCATCCATCGAGATGAGTGCGACTTCACCTCCGATAGCGACGCCGCCCGCAGCGCCGGCGGCGGACGACGAACGGCTGGTTCCGATCAGCCGGCTCACCCGCACGCTCAGGCGTCCGGAGCTTGGCTCGCTGCTGGCCGCAGTGTTCGTGTTCGTGCTGTTCGCGATCACCGATGCGAGCTCCAACCATCTGTGGCTCAAGCAGACGGGGATCGCGGCTTGGACCACTCAGGCGGCGTTCTTCGGGATCGTCGCGGTGCCGGTCGGCCTGTTGATGATCGGGGGCGAGTTCGACCTGTCGGCGGGGGTGATGACCGGCGTGACCGCGATCGTGATGGCGCTGCTGGTCGGCAAGTGGCACGTGAACACGTGGATCGCGATCGTCATCACGCTGGCGTTCGCGACCGCGATCGGGCTGCTCAACGGCTGCATCGTCGTGCTCACGAAGCTGCCGAGCTTCATCGTCACGCTGGCGACATTCTTCGTGCTGCGCGGCGCGAGCACGGGCGGCGTGCTGCTGCTCAACAACGGGAGCACGCAGATCACGGTCACCCAGGCGCATCCCGCGGGCCTGAGCAGCGCGAAGTCGATATTCGGCAGCTCGTTCTTCTCGAGCGGCTCGCTTCCGAGCGGCTACTCGACCGCGATCCTGTGGTTCATCGGCGTGACGGTCGTCGGGACGTGGATCCTCAGCCGGACCGTGTTCGGAAACTGGATATTCGCCGTCGGCGGGGATCAGAACGCCTCCCGCAACGTCGGCGTTCCCGTGGACCGCACCAAGGTCCTGCTGTTCGTCGGGACGGCGCTCGCGGCGGCGCTGGTCGGGATCATCTCGTTCACCCAGGCGTCCTCGGCGGTGTCCGAGCAGGGCGTCGGCTACGAGTTCTTCTACATCATCGCGGCGGTGGTCGGCGGCTGCCTGCTCACCGGCGGCTATGGGTCGGCGGTCGGCGCGGCGCTCGGCGCGTGCATCATCGGGATGGCGTTCGAAGGGGTGATCTACGCCGGGTGGGACAGCTCGTGGGACTTCGCGTTCCTCGGGGTGATCCTGTTCCTGGCGGTGGTCGTCAACACGCTGATCTATCGGCGGGCGCTGAAGGCGCGACGATGAGCGAAGGAGGGTCGAACATGAGCGACGTGACGCCCGGCGCCGGTGCCGGGCGCTCGGCCGAGACGGCCCCCGCGGAGCATCCGGAGGCGAACGGAACCCCGGCGCTCGAGGTCCGCTCGGTATCGAAGTACTTCGGGAGTGTGAACGCGCTCGAGGACGTCAGCCTGGCCGTGTACGCCGGGGAGGTCACGTGTGTGCTCGGGGACAACGGCGCCGGCAAGTCGACGCTGATCAAGATCCTCTCGGGTGTGCATGTGCCGGACAGGGGCGAGGTGTGGTTCGACGGCGAGCCGGTGAGCTTCGCGGGCCCGCGCGACGCGCGAGCGCGGGGAATCGCCACCGTGTTCCAGGATCTGGCGACGGTGCCGCTGATGTCGGTGTGGCGCAACTTCTTCCTGGGCAACGAGCCGACGCGCGGCCGGGGTCCACTCCAGCGGATGGATGTCCGAGGGGCCCAGCGGATCATGCGCGAGGAGATGTCCAAGATGAGCATCGACGTCCGCGACCCGGACCAGACGGTGGGGACGCTGTCGGGCGGAGAGCGCCAGGCGATGGCGATCGCGCGCGCGGTGTACTTCGGGGCGAAGGTGCTGATCCTCGACGAGCCGACCTCGGCCCTGGGCGTCCGCCAGTCGGGGATCGTGCTCAAGTACGTGGTCCAGGCGCGGTCGATGGGCCGGGCGGTGATCTTCATCACCCACAACCCGCATCACGCCTTCCCGGTCGGTGACCGGTTCGTGCTGCTCAAGCGCGGCCGGATGCTGGGCTCCTACGCCAAGTCGGAGACCACGCTCGAGCAGCTCACGTCGCTGATGGCCGGCGGCGCCGAGCTCGAGGAGCTGAGCCACGAGCTCCAGGCCGTGGCCGACCCTGAGCTGAAAGAGGTCGCCAAGGTGCTTGCCGCCGAGGCGCAGGGGCCGGCTTGAATCGATGCGACCCGATCTGGAGCTGCTGACGGTCGGACGGATCAGCATCGATCTGTACTGCGATCAGATCGGCGCCGGCTGGGTCCAGGCGAGAAGCTTCAGCAAGGCGATCGGCGGCAGCCCGACGAACGTGGCGGTCGCCGCCGCCAGGCTCGGGCACCGGAGCGCGGTGTTCACCAAGGTCGGCGACGATCCGTTCGGCGCGGTGGCGCTGGCGGAGCTGCGGGAGCTCGGAGTCGACGCCCGGTTCGCCGGGATAGAGCCAGGGACGGTGACGCCGGTCGCGTTCGCGGTTCTCGACCCGCCTGAGGACCCGCAGCTGCTGTTCCGCCGTGACCCGCCGGTCCCGGACTTCCAGCTCCGGCCGGATGACGTCGACGCCGCGACCGTCGGCGATGTGCCGATCCTCTGGGTGACGGGGAGCGCGCTCTCGCAGGAGCCGAGCGCGTCGACGGTGGCGGGCATGCTGCAGGCCCGCGGCCGCCGCCGCCACACGGTGCTCGACCTCGACTACCGCCCGACCTTCTGGCGCTCTCGCGAGGAGGCGTCGGCGCGGATCGGAGCGGCCGTCGAGCTCGCGACGATCGCGGTCGGCAACCGCGAGGAGTGCGCGGTCGCGGTCGGCACCGAGAACCCGCACGAGGCGGCGGCCAGGCTGCGCGGGCGGGGCGTCGAGCTTGCGATCGTCAAGCTCGGCGGGGACGGAGTGCTGCTCTCGAGCGACGAGGGAGCGCGGCAGATCGAGCCGCCGCCGATCGAGGTGCTGTGCGGGCTCGGAGCCGGTGACGCGTTCGGCGGCGCGCTGTGCCACGGGCTGCTGAGCGGGTGGCCGCACGAACGCACGGTCGCGTTCGCCAACGCGGCGGGCGGCATCGTCGCGTCGCGGCTGTTGTGCTCGCAGGCGATGCCCTACGAACAGGAGGTGGTGGGATTACTGGGAATGGTCGGCGGCGCCTGACGGCGGCGCCTTGGGGGAATGGTCGGCGGCGCCTGACGGCGGCGCCTTGGGGGAATGGTCGGCGGCGCCTGACGGCGGCGCCGTGCGAAGGGTCGCCGGCATGAGCACGACCGCGGCGGGCGCCACGACCGCGCCGGGGCGCGCCGGCGCCGCCCGCCGGCGCATCGGAGTCGGCGTGATCGGCTTCGGCTGGCTCGGCCAGGCCCATACGCGCTCGCTGCTGCGGATCCCGACGCTGTTCGAGCAGCGCGCGTTCGACACCGACCTCGTCGCGTGCAGCGATGCGCTGCCGGCGCGGGTCGAGCAGGCGGTCAGCTCGTTCGGGTTCAAGCGCGCCTGCCCCGCGTGGGAGTCGGTGATCGAGGATCCCGCCGTCGAGGTGGTGTTCATCGCCGCGCCCAACATGGTCCACGTTCAGCTTGTCGAGGCCGCCGCGCAGGCGGGGAAGCCCGTGTTCTGCGAGAAGCCGGTCGGCGGCACGCCCGAACAGGTGGCGCGGGCCGCTCGGGCGGCGCGGTCGGCGGGCGTGATCAGCGGCGTCGGCTACAACTACCGGTGGGCGCCGCTCGTGCGATACGCGCACGAGCTGATCCAGAGCGGCGAGCTCGGGGAGATCACGAACTACCGGGGGCGGTTCTTCTCGATGTACGGCGCCGATCCGCTCGCGTTCAACTCGTGGCGGTTCCAGCTCGACCAGGCCGGAAACGGGGTCACCAGCGACCTGATGAGCCATGCGGTCGACCTTGCCCACATGCTGCTCGGCCCGATCACCGAGCTGACCGGCACGGTCGAGACGTTCATCCGCGAGCGCCCCACGCCCGGCGGCGGCGCCAGTCACTACGGCCGTGGACGGCCGGACGATCCTCGCACGCCGGTGACCAACGAGGACTATGCGGCGATGCTGTGCACGTTCGCGTCCGGCGCGCGCGGCACGTTCGAGGTCAGCCGGACGATGATCGGTCCCGAGAGCGAGAACGCGTTCGACGTGTACGGGACCCGGGGCGCCGTCGGATGGAACTTCGAGCGGCTCAACGAGCTGAGGCTGTACCGCGTGACCGAGGATCGCGGCTCGGGCTACACGCGCGTGCTCGGCGGCGACCGCTTCGGGCACCACGGCGCGTTCGTGCCCGGCGGCGGCAATGCGATCGGGTTCGAGGACCTGGTCACGATCGAGGACTACGAGTTCTGCACCGCGGTGGCGGAGGGGCGACCGTACGAGCCGAGCTTCGAGCAGGCGCTCGCGTGGGCTTCCGTACAGGCCGCGCTGCTCCGATCGAGCGAAAGCGGCGGCTGGGAGCCGGTCGTCCCGCTCCTGGACGCGGAGGCAGAGTGACTGTGACCACCGCGGTCACACCACTGCGGATCGGGATCATCGGCGTCGGGCGGATCGGCCGGATGCACGCGGAACTGCTCGCCCATCAGGTACCCGGGGCCGCGGTCGGGGCGGTCTTCGACGCGTACGAGCCAGCGGCGCACGACGTCGCCACCGAGCTCGGAGTCCCCACGGCCGGGAGCGTGCGGGAGATCTTCGACTCCGAACTCGACGCGGTCGCGATCTGCTCGAGCTCGGACACCCACGTCGATCTGCTGATCGCGGCGGCGCAGGCCGGCAAGGCGGTGTTCTGCGAGAAGCCGCTGTCGCTCGACCTCGCCGAGGTCGACCGCGCGCTGCGCGCGATCGATATCGCCGGGGTCCCGTTCCAGATCGGCTTCAACCGCCGGTTCGACCCGGCCCATGCCTCGGTCCGCGACGCGGTCGCCTCCGGCGCGGTGGGCGAGCCGCACCTCGTGCGAATCTCGAGTCGCGACCCCGAGCCGCCGCCGCTCGAGTACGTGAGGACCTCGGGCGGGCTGTTCCTCGACATGATGATCCACGACTTCGACATGGCCCGGTACGTGACCGGCACCGAGGTGGTCGAGGTGTTCGCCCGGGGCGCGGTGCGCGTCGAGCCGTCGTTCGCGGAGGTGGGCGACATCGACACCGCGCTCGTGACGCTGGTGCACGAGGATGGGTGCCTGACCGCGATCGACAACTCGCGCCGGGCCGCGTACGGCTTCGACCAGCGTGTGGAGGTGTTCGGCTCGGCCGGAATGGCGGTGTCGGAGAACCCGCTCGCCCACACCGGCACCGTGTTCACCGCGGCGGGCGCGGACCGGCCGCCACTTCCGCACTTCTTCCTCGAGCGCTACCTCCCGAGCTACATCCGCGAGTGGGAGGCATTCGTCGAGGCGGTCGCCGGCGGCGTCAACCCTCCGGTGTCGACGAGCGATGCCCGTGCGCCGCTGCTGATCGGACTGGCGGCGCTGCGGTCCCTGCGAGAGGGTCGTCCCGTGCGCGTAGAGGAGGTGGAGCCAACATGAGGATCTACCTGACCGGGATGCTCGGCCGGCTGAAGCGCCAGCTCGAGGCGTCGTCGAGCGTCGCATGAGTCGCCTGACCGTCGCCCAGGCCCTGGTGCGCTTCCTGGCCGCGCAGGAGATCGAACGGGATGGGCGGCGCGGTCCGCTGATCGCGGGCTGCTTCGGGATCTTCGGGCACGGGAACGTCGCCGGGCTCGGGCAGGCGCTTCACCAGTACCGGGACGTGCTGCCATTTCGCCCGGCGCGCAACGAGCAGGCGATGGTCCACATCGCCGCCGGGTACGCGCGCCAGCGAAACCGGCTCGGCGCGTTCGCGTGCACGACCTCGGTCGGACCGGGGGCGACGAACATGGTGACCGGCGCGGCGCTCGCGACGATCAACCGGTTGCCGGTGCTGCTGCTGCCCGGCGACACGTTCGCGACGCGCACCCCGCATCCGGTGCTCCAGCAGCTCGAGGTGCCGTGGGACTCGACGGTGTCGGTGAACGACTGCCTGCGGCCGGTGTCGCGGTATTACGAGCGGCTCGAGCGGCCGGAGCAGCTGGTCCCGGCCGCGCTCGAGGCGATGCGGGTGCTGACCGATCCGGCCGAGACCGGGGCGGTGACGCTGGCGATGCCCGAGGACGTGCAGGCCGAGGCATTCGAGGTACCCGACGCGTTCCTCGAGCCGCGGGTGTGGACCGTGTATCGCCAGCCGCCGGCGCCCGAGGCGCTCGGCCGCGCCGCGGAGCTGATCCGCAGCTCGCGGAGGCCGCTGATCGTTGCCGGCGGGGGCGTGATCTACAGCGAGGCGGTGGGGGCGCTCCGGGAGCTGGTGGACGCCACCGGGATTCCGGCGTGCGAGACGCAGGCGGGCCGCGGCGCGCTCGTCTCCGAGCATCCTCTGAGCCTCGGCGCGGTCGGCGCGACGGGTACCTCGGCGGCGAACCGGCTCGCGCGCGAGGCCGACCTCGTGATCGGCATCGGGACGAGGTGGAGCGATTTCACGACCGCGTCGAAGTCGGCGTTCCAGGATCCGGGCGTGGGCTTCGTCAACGTGAACGTGGCCGCGTTTGACGCGGGCAAGCAGAGCGGGCTGCCGCTCCTCGGCGATGCCCGGGTCGCGCTCGAGCAGCTGCGCGGCGCGCTCGGCGGTTGGCGGGTCGACACCGACTGGGAGCGGCTGGCGGGGTCCGAGGCGTCGGTGTGGCGCGAGGAAGTTGCGCGGCTCGTGGCTGTCGGGGACGGCGACGGCCCGCCAGCTCAGGCCGAGATCATCGGCGCGATCAACGACGCCGCCGGCGAAACCGGTGTCGTCGTGTGCGCGGCGGGTTCCGCCCCCGGCGACCTCCACAAGCTCTGGGTGGCGCGCGACCCCGACGGCAAGGGCTATCACGTCGAGTACGGGTACTCGTGCATGGGCTACGAGATCCCGGGCGGGATCGGCGTGAAGCTGGCCGCGCCGGAGCGCGAGGTGTACGTGCTCGTGGGCGACGGGTCGTACCTGATGATGCCCGGCGAGCTGGTCACGGCGGTCGCCGAGCGCGTCCCGATCGTGATCGTGCTCGTCGACAACCACGGCTATGCGTCGATCGGCGCGCTGTCGCGGTCGGTCGGCTCGTCCGGGTTCGGGACGCTCTACCGGTTCTCGGACAACGGGTCGGTGCCGGTCGACCCGGCGTCGACGGAAGTGCTGCCGCTCGACCTCGCGGCGAACGCGGAGAGCCTCGGCGCCCAGGTCATGCGAGTGACGAGCATCGATGAGCTGCGCGACGGACTCGCCGGCGCGCGCGGCGCCGACGGGCCGGTCGTGCTCCACATCGAGGCCGATCGCTACCGGGGCGTACCGGGCTACGAGAGCTGGTGGGAGGTGCCGGTCGCGGAGGTGTCCGACGAGGACGCGGTGCGGGCGGCGCGGGCGGGATACGAGCGCGACCACGAGCGCCAGCGCCAGTATCTACGCTCACCGCATGACTGAGCTCCTGATTTCCGGCGCCTCTGCCCCCGGGCCCGACGGCGCGATCTTGTCGGTCACCCCCGAGTCCGTTGGGTTCGACTACGTCGGCTTCGAAGTGCTGGCGCTCGAGGGCGGCGGTACCGCCGAGCGGGCGTGCGGCTTCCGCGAGCTGTGCGTGGTCGTCATCTCCGGCACCGTGCACGTCGCTTCCGAGCACGGCGAGTGGTTCGACATCGGCGGCCGGGCCGATCCGTGGGCCGGCCTTCCCGACGCCGCCTACCTGCCGCCGGAGTCGCACGTCGGACTGCGCGCCGGCGAAGGCGGCGCCGAGGTCGCCCTGTGCTGGGCGCCGGCCTTGAGGGGCGCCCACGCGCGCGTCCTCCCCGGTGCGCTGATCGAGGTCGAGACCCGCGGACACGGCGCCCACGAGCGCTTCATCCGCCCGATCCTGATGGAGAACGAGGGGGCCGGGTCGCTGCTCGTGGTCGAGGTGCTCACCCCGGCCGGTCACTGGTCGAGCTATCCGCCGCACAAGCACGACCATGACGATCCTCCGCGGCAGTCGCTGCTGGAGGAGGTCTACTACCACCGGATCAAGCCCGCGCGCGGGTTCGGGCTCCAGCGCGTGTACGACTACGAGACCGCGTTGGACGAGGCGGTGACGTTCCGCGACCGCGACTGCGTGCTGGTCCCACGCGGCTACCACACGGTGTCGACCCCGCCCGGCTACGACTTGTACTACCTGAATGTCATGGCCGGCCCCAGCCGTCTGTGGGCGGTCGTCAACGACCCCGACCACGAATGGACGCTTGATGGCAGTCACAGCAACCCGCCTTCTTGACAACTACATCGACGGCGAGTGGACGCCGGCGCGGCCCCGACCGACGTGCTGGACGTGTTGAACCCGCGGTGTCGTTCGTCGGCTCGCGTACTTCGTCGAGCGCTGAGCCGCCCCCGGCGCACCCCGAGCGCGAGGATGCTGAGCGCGTGCGCGGCGGCCAGCCCGTGCGGGGCGGGGGCACCGCGATCGCGTTACAGCGGGCGTCGCACCCCGACCTCGTCGATATGGGCGAGCAGGTCTCGAGGGTCGTCGTACACCCGGTAGGCCCCTGAGTAGATGAGCTCCTCGCGGCCGTAGCCGCCGGAGAGCAACCCGATCCCGAGCGCCCGGGCGCGCCTGGCCGCGAGCAGGTCCCAGACGCTGTCCCCGACCACCATGCTGTCGCGGATGTCGACGCCGATCAACTCCGCGGCGGTCAGGAACAGGTCCGGGTCGGGCTTGGCATAGCGGACCTGGTCGCGGGTGACGAGCGGCGTATCTGCCGGCAGCCCGAGAAGGTCGAGCCCGCGCCGGGCGTACCGCTCCACGCCGCTGGTGGCGATCGCCCACGGAACCTCGTGGGCGGTCAGTGTCTCGAGCAGCTCGGCGGCTCCCGGGAGCGGCCGGACGCTGTCGTAGCGGCGCAGGAACGCATCCTGATGCAGCTTGGGCAGCGCGGCGCTCGCCTCTGGGTCCAACTCGCTGCCGAGCTCGCGCGCCAGCGCTGTCACGAACAGGCCGCCGCTCATCCCGATCCGCCGGTGAATCTTCCACACCGCCAGATTTATCCCGACCTGTTGCATCGCCTCGCGCCAGGCGACGACGTGCTGGTAGACGCTGTCGATCAGCGTCCCGTCGAGATCGAACAGGAACGCCGGGTGGCTGCGAGCCTCGATCGCCACGGCTGCATCTTCGCTCAATTACGGTACGGGTGTGATCACGGCTGAAAGCCTGACTGCCCGCCTGGGCGAACTTGGGGACATCGGCGTCGGCCCGGAGGGCGTGCGCCGCCTGGCGTGGACCGAGGAGGACGCCGCCACGCGGGCCTGGTTCGAGCGGCAGGCCGAGGAGATCGGCCTGCGCGTCGACCGTGATCCCGCGGGCAACCTGTGGGCGCGCCCCGACCGCGAGCCGCCGTGGTGGGGGATCGGCTCGCACCTGGACAGCGTCAGGGGCGGCGGTCGCTTCGACGGGCCGCTCGGCGTGGCGTGCGCGTTCGAGATCGCGGCGGACGCGGCGCAGCCGATCGCGGTCGTGTCGTTCGCCGACGAAGAGGGCGCTCGGTTCAACACGCCGACGTTCGGCAGCAAGGCGCTGAGCGGGCGACTAGACCTTCCCGCCGTGCTGTCGCGGCCAGACGACGCCGGCGTGGAGCTCGGCGACGCCATGCGCGCCGCCGGGGTCGACCCGGGTCGGATCGGCGAGGCGCCGCGCTGGCTCGAGCAGCTGGCCGGGTTCATCGAGGTCCACATCGATCAGACGACCGAGCTGGCCCGCGCCGGCGAGCCGGTCGGAGTGATCACCAGACTGGCTTCGCGAACCAGGCTCGAGGTGGTGCTGGGCGGTCGCGCCGATCACGCCGGGACCACGCCCAGGTCGGAGCGGCGCGACGCGCTGTCGGCGGCGGCGCGCCTGATCGTCGGCGCCGAGGACCTGGCTGAGGCGGATCCGTCGCTGACCGTGACGACGTCTCGGATCCTGGCCAAGCCGAACGCGCCGACGACGATCGCGGCCGAGGTGCGGCTGTGGATCGACGCGCGCGCGCCGGGCGGGTTTGCCGCGATCGATTCGTGGCGGGCCCGCCTCGAGCGGATGGCCGCCGAGCTGGCCGCGCGGTCCGGGGTCGAGATCGAGCTCCGTCTCGCTTCGCGCAGCGACGCCCGCGAGTTCTCGCCCGACCTCCGGGCCGCGCTCGCGCGCGCCACCGAGGAGCTCCTCGGCCACCCGGCGCCTGAGCTCGTGTGCTTCGCCGGTCACGACGCCGGCGTGGTCGCCGAGCGGCTGCCGGCGGCGATGGTGCTGGTCCGCAACAGGACCGGCGTGAGCCATTCGCCGGCGGAGGAGGTCGAACTGGCGGACGCGGCGATCGCGGCGCAGGTCGTGGAGCACGCGCTCGCGCTGATCGACGGGGGGTTGTGACGGCGGTGCTCGCGCGATCGATTCCGGGGATGCCCAACGCGCACTCGCATGCTTTCCAGCGTGGCCTGCGCGGCCGCGCCGAGCGTCCCGGGCCGGGCGGCGACGACGATTTCTGGACGTGGCGCACCGAGATGTTCCACCTCGCCGCCACGCTCGATCCGGAGCGGATGCGCGAGGTCGCGCTCGAGACGTACCGGGAGATGGCCGGCGCCGGCTACGCGGTCGTCGGCGAATTTCATTACGTCCACCACCAGCCTGACGGCACCCCGTACGACGAGCCGAACGCGATGGCGCACGCCGTCGCCGAGGCGGCATCGGAAGCCGGCCTGCCGATCGTGCTGCTCCCGGCGGCGTATCACCGGGGCGGCTGGGACGGAGAGGATCTGCCGCCGGCTCCGGGTCAGCGGCGCTTCTGCGACCCGGACATCGAGGCGTTCCTGGCGCGGGTGGACGCGTTGCGGACGTGGGCGGGCTCGCGGCCCGGCGTCGAGGTGGGCGTCGCCGCGCACAGCGTGCGCGCGGTGCCGGCATCGTGGCTCGAGGCGATTGCCGAGTACTCCGAACGCCACGCGATCGTCCGCCACGTCCATGCCCACGAGCAGCGGCGCGAACTCGACGAATGCGGCGCCGAGCACGGCTGCCCGCCGATCGAGCTGCTCGAGCGGACCGGATTCCTCGGCCCGCGAGCAAGCGTGGTCCACGGGATCCATGTGTCGGCGTCCGACATCGATGCGCTGGCGCGCACCCGGACGACGGTCGTCTCGTGCCCGACGACCGAGGGCAACCTCGGCGACGGCTACCTGCCGGCGATGGCCTACGCCAAGGCGGGCGTGCCGCTGGCGATCGGGAGCGACTCGCAGGTGCGGATCGACCCGTTCGAGGAGGCGCGCGAGCTCGAGACGGGATCCCGCCGGGAGCGCGAGCTCCGATCGGGACTGCTCGCGTCGGTGGGCGATCTGTGGGCCGAGCTGTGCCGCAACGGCCACCGCAGCCTCGGCGTCGCCGCGGAGGTCGAGCAGCCGACGATCGAGGTCGATCTGAGCCACCCCGACCTGAGCGGCGTCGACCCGGCCGATCTGCCGCTCGCGCTCGCCACGTGTGCGTCGGCGGCAGTCGTGATCCGGGGCGTGGCGGGTGATCAGCGCTTATGAATTCGTGAACACGATCTTGCCGGACGTCTCGCCCCGGAGCATCGCCTCGAAGCCCTCGCGAGCGTCGGCCAGCGGCAACGTCGCGCTGATCGCGGGGCGGACGCCCTTGTCGACGCAGAACCGGATCAGCCGGTCGAGCTCGTCGCGCGTCCCCATCGTCGATCCGATCACCGAGAGCTGAAGGAAGAAGATCCGGGTCAGCTCCGCGGGCGGGGCGTCTCCGGTCGTCGCTCCCGAGATCACGATCTTGCCACCGGGCTTGAGCGCCCGGACGGAATGGGCCCAGGTCGCCTGGCCGGTCGTGTCCATCACCGCATCGACCCGCTCGGGCAGGCGCGCCCCGGGTTCGAACGCCTGGTCTGCGCCGAGCTCGAGCGCCCGAGCGCGCTTCTCCTCCGAGCGCCCGGTCACCCAGATCCGGCTCCCGGCGGCGCTGCCGAGCACGGTCAGCGCGGTGGCGACGCCGCCGGTCGCGCCCTGGACCAGGACGGTCGAACCGGGCGCGATCGCGCCGCGCGTGAACAGCATTCGATAGGCGGTCAGCCATGCCGTCGGCAGGCATGCCGCCTGCTCGAAGGACAGCTCGGGCGGCTTGGGTACGAGGTTCCAGCGCGGGACCGCGACCCGGTCGGCGAACGTCCCCTGGTAGCGCTCTGACAGGAGCGACCGCCGTGGGTCGAGCGTCTCGTCCCCGTGCCAGGACGGGTCGTTGATCACCGAGTGGACGATCACCTCGTTGCCGTCCTCGTCGAGCCCCGCGGCGTCGCATCCGAGGATCATCGGCAGCCGATCCACGGGCAGGCCGACGCCCCGAAGGGACCAGAGGTCGTGGTGGTTGAGCGAGCCGGCCCTGACCGTGACCGTGGTCCAGCCGTCGCCGGGGTGGGGTTCCGGGCGGTCCTCGATGCGAAGGCCGCTGAGCGGATCGTCGCGGTCGATGCCGGCGGCGTATACGGCGAGCATCGGCCAATCATGCCGTAGTGTCACAATCCCCGGCACATGGCCACCGTCACCGCGCGCGCCACGAGGGCGGTAGGCGCTTCACCGGAGCAGATCCTGAGCTTCCTGCGGGACTACCGAGAGTCCAGACCTCGGATCCTGACCGACAACTACACCCATTACCGGGTGGAGTCGGGAGGCCAGGGGCAGGGGACAGTGATCGGCTACCACTTCGCGGCCGGCGGTCGCGAGCGCGACTACCGGCTGAGCGTCGTCGAGGACGACGGCGGCCTGTCCGAGCGCGACCAGCTTTCCTCGTTCGTCTCGCGGTGGACGGTCGCGCCCGATCCGGCCGGGTCGCAGGTCACGGTCGAGGCGTCCTGGCAGGGCGCCGGCGGGATCGGCGGGGTGTTCGAGCGTACGTTCGCCCCGATGGGGCTGAAGCGGATCTTCGGCGAGATGCTCGACAACCTCGCCGCGGCCGTATCAGGCTGACTCGATCTGCTTCTTGAGCTCGTCGGCGCGGGCGCCCACGAGCATGTGGCGGACCAGGTCGAGGACCGGTCCGCGGATGAGCATCCCGAGCGTCCGCCCGAGGTCGGCATCGATCGAGTACGTCGCCCGGGTGCGGTCGCCGCCGAGATCATCGAGCGTCCAGCTGCCGTCGACCGACTTGAGATCGCCTTTCTCCTGGCTCCAGCTCAGGCGGCCCGGGCCGTCGTAGCTGAAGCGCACGATCGACTTCACCGTCCGCACCTTCACGTCGCTGTGGGCCTCGCACCGGATCGCCCGGCCTTCGCCGTCGCTCTCCAGCGCGTGCATTGCCTTGAGCCCGCCCTGCCACTCCGGGGCCCTCGCGACGTCCTCGACGAGCGCCCACACACGGTCTCGCGGAGCATCGATCTCCGCGGTTGAGCTTCCGGTCAGGTTCGCCATCGGTTCAGACCTCCTCCATCGCCGACGAATGGTGTCCCGTCGATTATGTCCGCCGTGTCCCATCGATTATGTCCGCCGACCCGCGATCCGGGCGACAATCGTCGGGAACCTGTGCCCATCGTCGACATCGACACCCCGCACGGGCCCGCCCGGGCGCACCTCACCAACGTCCCGGGAGGCGTGGGCGCGCTCGTGCTCGGCCACGGCGCCGGCGGGGGCGTGAGCTCGCGCGACCTGGTCGCGGCGGCCGAGGTGGCGCAGGCGCAGAAGCTGAGCGTCGCGCTGGTCGAGCAGCCCTATCGGGTCGCCGGCCGGCGCTCGCCGGCGCCCGCGCGCCAGCTCGACGCCGCCTGGCTCGCGGTGGTGGCGCATCTGCGCGCGAAACCGCTGACGGGCCTTCCGATCGTCTGTGGCGGCCGCTCCTCCGGTGCCCGTGTCGCCTGCCGAACCGCCGCCGAGACCGGCGCGGTCGCGGTCCTGTGCCTGGCCTTCCCGCTCCGCCCCCCGGGGCGTGCGGACGCGCCGAGCCGCCAGGACGAGCTCGACGCCGTCGACGTGCCGGTGCTCGTGGTTCAGGGCGCGAGCGATCCGTTCGGCATGCCGGCGCCCGGGCCGTCCCGGACGGTCGTCACGGTCGCCGGCAACCACAGCCTGCGCGGCGACATCGGCGCGGTGAAGATCGCCGTCGGCGACTGGCTCGCCCAGCTACGCTGACCTCAGATGAGCATGATCTGTCAGCGCATCGGCCACGGTGGCGCGAGCGCGCTTTCTCCTGCCAACACGCTCGCCAGCTTCGACGCCGCTTGCGAGATCGGCGTCGACATGGTCGAGTTCGACGTCCGCGCGTGGGACGGCGAGCTCGTGCTCGCGCACACGATCCTGCACGCCCGGCGCGGCGGCAGCGTGTGCCTGCACGAGGCGCTCGCCCACCTGTCCAGCCGGCGCTTCGGCGAGGTCGGGCTGAACGTCGACGTCAAGCACGCCGGCTGCGAGCCGGCGCTGCTCGACCGCCTACGTGCCGCGGATCTGCTTGAGCGGACCCTGATCTCCTCGCAGGTTCCCGGCGTGCTCGACCGCGTCCGTGCGCTCGAACCGCGCGCCCGCGTCGGCCTCTCGATCGGTGGTCGCCTGGCCCGGCTTAGTGGTCTCGTTCGAATGTCGTCGGATTCGCGAAAGGGGCCACGTAGCCACCGCCGGCGCGACTGGCGTGCGGCGGCGCTGGCGGGGCTCTCCAGCGGCCGCTGGGACGCGTTGATGGTCCAGCACAAGCTTGTCGACGACGCGCTGCTCGGCGAGGTGATCGCGCGGGGCGGGCGCCTGTACGCGTGGACCGTGAACGAACGGTCCGCGATCGCCCGGCTGCAGGCGCTCGGCGTGCACGGGATCGCTACCGCCGATCCCCGGCTGTTTCGCCTACCGGGAGCTCCACTGAAGGGCATCGGTGGTTGATCTCCCCCGAATATCGGGGGAAATCGGCCACGCCCCCTAGTACCGCGGCACCTCGTAGGCTGATGGCCGTGCACGCGGTCAAGTTGAGCGAGCTGGTTGCGCCGCCCGAGCGCGGGCGCGTGTTCACCGAGACCGTGCGCCCGACGCTCGCCGATTGCGCGCCCACGGGCAGGATCAGGCTCGACGCGATCGCGCGGTGGGCCCAGGACGTCGCCTATGCCGACGCGGTGCACGCGGACCTGTCGCGCCGCGCGGCGTGGGTGGTGCGCAGGACCCGGATGCGGGTGACCCGGTTCCCCCGGTTCGGGGAGCAGTTCGTCTTGACTACGTTCTGCAGCGGCCTCGGGCGGATGTGGGCCGAGCGCCGGACCTCGATCACGCGTGAGGGTGAGGCCGCCGGCGCGGTCGAGATCGTCTCACTCTGGGTCCATCTTGACCCGCTGAGCGGGCGGCCGACGAAGCTGGCCGAGGAGGAGATCGCGATGTGGGGCGAATCGACCGCGGGCAGGACGGTCAACGCGCGGCTCCGGCACCCGGCTCCCAACGGCGTGCGGGACGGCTTCGCGTGGTGGTTCCGCAACACCGAACTCGATCTGGCCGGCCACGTCAACAACGCCGCGTACCTCCAGCCGCTCGAGGAGGAGCTGATTCCCGAGCCCGAGCCGGAATCGATCGACATCGAGATCGAGTACCGCTCGCCGGCGCAGGCCGGCGAGATGCGCGTGCTGCGCAACGGCGCGCGGCGCTGGATCGTCGATCCCGAGGGCGAGACCCACGCATCTTTGATCATCGCGACAGAGGAGGCATGACATTGCGCGCCGTCGTCATCACCAAGCCCGGGGACCTCGATGTGCTCGAGGTCGCCGACCGGCGTGCGCGCAAGCCCGGCGCGGGCGAGGTCCGGATCAAGGTCAGGGCCGCGGCCGTCAACCCGACCGATATCGTGCTGCGGGCGCGCGGAGGCGGCGGCGATCTGCCGGCGCCATGGGTCCCGGGCATGGACGGCGCCGGAACCGTCGAGTCGGTCGGGCCCGAGGTCGACAGGCTGAAGGTCGGCGACCAGGTCATGGCCGCGGTCAGCCCGGGGCGGCCCGAGGGCGGGGCGCAGCAGGAGCTGCTGGTCGTGCCGGCGGCATCGGTCGTGCCGGTGCCCGACGGGGCGACGTTGGAGCAGGCGGCGACGCTGCCGATGAACGGCCTCACCGCGCGACTCGGGCTCGAGCTCCTCGGCCTGAGCGAAGGCGACACGCTCGCGGTCACCGGCGGCGCCGGCCTCCTCGCCTCCTATGTGATCCCGCTGGCCAAGCAGCGTGGCCTGCGAGTGATCGCGGACGCCAAGCCCGAGGACGAGGAGCTCGTCCGGAGCTTCGGCGCGGACGTGGTGGTGGCGCGCGGGGAGGGCTTCACCGACGCGGTGCTCGAGGCCGCGCCCGACGGCGCCGACGCCGTGTACGACACCGCGCTGCTTCGGCGCGCGGCGTTTCCGGCAATCCGCGACGGGGGCCAGATCGTGGTCGTGCGCGGCTGGGATGGCGACGAGGTCGAGGATCGCGGGATCCGCGTCCGTCCGGTGTTCGTCCGGACTGCGCTGGACCGCACCGACTGGCTCGAGGAGCTCCGCGAGCTCGCGTCGGCCGGTCGGCTCCAGCTCCGGGTGGCGCGGGAGCTCCCGCCCGAGGAGGCCGCCGAGGCCCAGCGCCTGATGGACGCGGGCGGGCTCCGCGGCCGTGCCGTGATTGTGTTCTGATCATGGGGAATCCGCCTCGACGCGCGAGGGCTGCGGATGTCGATGCGGTGGATTCCCTTGAGGAATTCGGCTCCGTCACGTGACGTGGAGCGCACGTTCTAAGCCGAATTCCCCAGCGCCGCGAGCACGGCGCGGGCCGCATTGTGCCCCGGGATGCCGCTGACGCCGCCGCCTCTGCGCGCGCCGGCGCCGCACAGCCACACGTTCGCGTGCTCGGTCTCGACCCCCCAGCGACCGACGTCGTCGTCGGACTCCGCGAACGGCCAGGCCAGGTCGCGATGGAAGATGTGGCCGCCTGGCATCCCGAGCTCCGCCTCGATCTCCGGCGGCGTCAGCGCCTCGACCGCGAGCAGGCAGTCCTCGATCGGCTCGGCGAGGACTGAGTTCAGCGACCGGAGTGTGGCGGCGACGGCGCGGTCCTTGGCGGCGGGGCCCGTGAACAGCCGTGCGGGCATGTGCAGCCCGAACAGAGTGAGCGTCTGCGCTCCCCGCGCTCGAAGCTCGTCGGACAGGATGCTCGGATCGGTCAGCGAGTGGCAGTAGACCTCGCACGGCGGCAGCGCGGGGATCTCGCCGGCGGATGCCTGGCGATAGGCATCGGCGAGCTGCTCGTATCCCTCGTTGACGTGGAACGTCCCGGTGAAGGCGTCCTCCGGGGAGGCTCCGGGGACTCGGGGCAGGCGCTCGAGCAGCATGTTGATCTTGAGCTGGGCGCCCTCGGGCCGCTCGACGGCCGGAGACTCGTCCAGCAATCCGGCGAGCACGTCCGGCGCGACGCCGGCGAGCAGGTGGCGCGCGGCGTAACGGCGCCCGTCCGCGCAGGTGATCTCGGCGGCCCGCTCGTCGGTGGCGATTGCGGCCACCTCTGCGCCGGTGACGAGGTCGGCGCCGGCGGCGCGGGCGGTGCCGGCGATGGCTGCGGATATCGCGCCCATTCCGCCCACCGGCACGTCCCAGCGGCCGATCCCGTTGCCGATCACGTGGTAGAGGAAGCAGCGGTTCTGGCGGAGCTTCGGATCGTCGGCGGGCGCGAACGTCCCGATCAGCCCGTCGGTCAGAACCGTGCCGCGGGTCAGATCGGAGTCGAACGTCCGCTCGATCAGCTCGGACAGGGGAGCCTCGAACAGCGCGTTCCAGGCGACGTCGTCGCCGACCATGCGCCGCACGTCCGCGCGCGAGCGGAGCGGCTCGGTCAGCGTCGGGAACACCCGCTCGGCGACGCGGGTGAGCATCCCGTGGAAGCTCCGCCACGCCGCGTCCTGCTCGAGCGGCGGATAGGCGCCGACCCGGCGGGGACGCAGCTCGACCGCCAGCCCCAGGCCGCGCGCGAGCGCGGCCGGGAACAGGCTGACCAGGTAGGAGTAGCGCGAGAGCCGCGCCCCGAACTCCGGGAACGGGGCGGCGGACACCGCGGCCCCGCCGAGCTCGCCGCGGCGCTCGAGCACGAGCACCGAGCGGCCGGCGCGCGCGAGCAGGGTCGCGGCGACGAGCGCGTTGTGGCCGCCGCCGGCGATCACGATGTCGTAGCGGGATCGTTCAGCCATCGGACCTAAGACCAATTACCCCTGGCGCTCATCGCGCACCGTGCCTAGTCTGAGCTCATGACACATGGCACACAGCTTTCCACGGGAGCTCAAATCGCGGAGGCCGTCGAGTCGTGGCCGGGCGTCGTGACCTCTGGTCTGATCCTCGGGATCCCCGCCACCGGCCGCTCGCTGGAGGAGGCCACGGCGTAGCATCCGGCCTCGAGTGAAGGCGCTCACCGGACACGCCGACGGGACGACCCCTGCCTCGCGCGAGCAGTGCCTGTCGCTGCTCGAGGCGGTCGAGGAGTATCCGAGCTGGCATTCCGACGTCATCAGGTGGGTCGGGGTGCTCGAGCGCGCTGACGGCGGTCAGCCAACCAAGGTGCAGGCGAAGCTGCACGTCGAGCGCGGTCCCTTGCGCCACAGCTTCGACCTCACGATGGCCGTGCAGATCGAACGCCCCGAAATCGTGAAGCTGAGCCGGATCCCGCACCACGGAGGCGACGGCGAGAAGTTCGATGTGATCTGGCGGCTGAGCGGAGACGGGCCCACCCGGATCCACCTCGATCTTGCGGCGGACCTCCACGTTCCCCGGTTCCTGCCGCTCGGTGACGCCGGCGACTCGATGGCCGCCGGCTTCGTCAACGCGGCGACGAGAAGGCTGGGGTCGTGAGCGTGCGCGGCTCGAGGCCCATCGCCTCGGCGAGCAGCTCGTAGGAGCGTCGCCGCGCCTGATGGTCGTAGGTGATCGTCACGACGATCACCTCCTCGGCCCCATACTCGACCGCGATCTGCTCGACGCCGGCCCGGACGACCTCGGGCGAGCCGATGATGCTCCGGCGCCCGGGCCGGCCGCCCGACGGACTCTTGCCCTCCCGCTCGAGGAAATCGACGGCTTGCTCGGGTGCAGGAACCGGAATCAGCTGGTTGCGCCGCAGCAGCGTGAAGCTCATCCGGCTGCTGGAGGCCAGGAAATGCGCCTCCTCGTCGGTCGGCGCGCAGAGCACCCACACGGACACCGCGGTCCGCGGAACCGGCGCGGCGTCGGTGGCGACGAACCGCTCGCGGTAGAGGCTGGCGATGTCGGCCCCCTCCGAGTTGATGAAGTCCGCGAACGCGTACGGCAGCGCCAGCTGACCGGCCCAGATCGCGCTCTGGGGGGAGGATCCGAGGAGCCACGGCGTGGGCAGCTCGGGCCGGCCCGGGAGCATCCCGGCGAGGCGAGCGAACGGATGGTCGTCGGGGAGGCTGTCGTCGAGGTACCCGAGCAGCTCGGCAAGCTGCTGGGGGAAGTCGTCGGGCGCGGCCTGCCGGCGGTCGCGCTGGAGCGCGTACGTCGTCATCGGATCGGTGCCGGGCGCCCGCCCGAGGCCGAGGTCGATCCGGCCCGGGAACAGCCCGGCGAGGATCGTGAACGTCTCGGCGACCTTGAACGGGCTGTAGTGCGGCAGCATCACGCCGCCGCTCCCGACCCGGATTCCGTCGGTGACCGACGCAATTGGGCCGATCAGCGCCTCCGGGCTCGCGCTCGCGAGCATCGGCCCGCCGTGGTGCTCTGCGACCCAGTAGCGGTGGTAGCCGAGCTCATCGGCGAGCCGGGCGAGGTCGATCGTGTTGCGAAGCGCGTCGGCGCCGGTCGAGCCCTCGGAGATCGGCGACTGGTCGAGAACGGAGAGGCGCATACGACTGATCTTAGGAAAGCCCGGTTGGACGCTCAGAAGCTGCCGGGCGCGGCCATCCGATAGAAGAACGGGCCCATCCCGCCCTGCGCGATCGCGAACCAGAACTGGAGCATGGTCTCCTGGAGGGCAGACTTCTCGAGGCCGCCCGCGTACACCGGGTCATAGCCGGCGTCCCGGATGAGCAGCTCCACGACCTCGCGTGCCTCGTCGTCTCCGCACCAGATGTTGCCCGGCGTCGCGCCGGTGTCCGCGATCTTGTCGTAGATCGCGGCGAAGTTGAGGTTGAACGACTTCGCCGTGGGGCCGCCGGTCCGCGACTTGATGTACTCGGCGTTCGAGGCGAAGCCGCCGGGCGCGCCGGCGCCGATCAGGTTGGTGGCATCGATCACGGTCTTCCCCTCGAGGCCGCTCACGGTGTCGAACGCGCCCGCGACGCTCGCGCCCGGAATCGCGATCAGCACCGCGTCGGCGTCGCCGACGTCGCCGCCCTCCGTGCCGATCCGCTGGACCTCGTGTCCGGCCCTCTCCCACAGGTCGGCGAGGCCGCCGCCGACGTTGCCCTTGCCCACCACTGCGATCTTCATGTGTCCTCCTCGGTCAGGCGATAAAGGCCATCATGGCAGCGGCGGGAACTCGGCCCGGTCAGCCGCGGTGCATGAGCCGGCCGACGGCCGCCATCAGCTCGTCGGTCTTCTCGTCGCGCTCACGCGCCGAGCGCGCGCCGAGCACGCAGTGGTGCGCATGGTCATCGAGCAGCCCGAGCGCGACCTTGTCGAGCGCGGCCTGGGCGGCGGAGATCTGCGTGAGGATGTCGATGCAGTAGCGGTCGTCGCGCACCATGCCCTCGATGCCGCGGATCTGGCCCTCGACGCGGGCGAGCCGCGCGAGCAGCTCGTCCTTGGTTGCGGTGTAGCCGCGAGTGGGAGCCATCCGACCGCCAACTATACCACTACCCCCTAGGGGTATCCTGGTGAGTGTGGTTGAGGTGGCTTGACGATGACATCCGTGTTCGACTTCATCTGGCATGTGCTCCGGGACGGCCTCCTGATGGCCTGGGAGGTGTGGTGGGCGCTCGTGCTCGGGTTCGCGATCTCGGCGATCGTGCAGGCCTGGGTGCCGCGCGAGCGCATCGAGCACACGCTCGGCGGCGGCGGCCCGAGGCCGGTGGCGTGGGCCACGGGCCTCGGGGCGGCTTCGTCGTCGTGCTCGTACGCAGCGGTCGCGATCGCCAAGTCGCTGTTCACCAAAGGCGCGAGTGCGGTGAGCGCGCTTGCGTTCCAGTTCGCCTCGACGAACCTCGTGTGGGAGCTCGGCGTCGTCCTGTGGGTGCTGATCGGCTGGCAGTTCACGGTCGCCGAGTACGCCGGCGGGCTCGTGATGATCGTGCTGATGGCGGCGATGCTGCGGCTGTTCGTGAGCCGCCGGGTGGAGGAGCGGGCGCGCCGGCACGCACTCGCGGCGGACAGCGGCCACCATCATCATCATCACGGGTCCTCCCCGGAGCTGGGCTGGCGTGAGCGGCTGCTGAGCGCCCAGGGGTGGGCGGAAGTCGCGGCCAACTTCCGCGGCGACGTGCAGATGCTGTGGAAGGAGATCACCGCGGGGTTCCTGCTGGCGGGCCTCGTCGCTCAGCTCAGCAACTCGTTCTTCACCTCGCTGTTCGTCGCCCACGCGCCGCGGCCGATCCCGGCGCTCGAGAACGCCGTGGTCGGCCCGCTGATAGCCGTGCTCAGCTTCGTGTGCTCGGTCGGCAACGTGCCGCTGGCGGCGGTCCTGTGGTCGGGCGGGATCAGCTTTGCCGGGGTGCTGGCGTTCCTGTTCGCCGACCTGATCGTCCTGCCGATCGTTGCGATCTACCGCAAGTACTACGGCGGGGCGTTCACGATCCGGATCGTCGCGCTGATGTTCGTGACGATGATGATCGCGGCGCTCCTGGTTGACGGCGCGTTCAGCCTGCTCGGGCTGGTCCCGGCCGGGCCGCGCCCCACGCGCGCCGACGTGTTCGGATCGGTCCAGGTCGACTACAAGCTGTTCCTCAACCTGATCGGGCTGTCCGTGTTCGGCGCGCTGATGGCGCTGAGCCCGCGGGGCGGCGCGCACGCGCATGCGCCGGCGGGCGGCGCCGTACACGGGCATTAGCCCCCTGCGCCGAGCTGCGCCGAGCTGCGCCGAGCTGCGCCGAGCTGCGCCGAGCTGCGCCGAGCGGCGCCGAGCTGCGCCAAGCGGCGCCAAGCGGCGCCAAGCGGCGCCAAGCGGCGCCAAGCGGCGCCAAGCCGGCGCCAAGCCGCGCCAAGCCGCGCCGAGCCGCGCCTCGCCCACGGTCCGTCGCCTCGTCATCGACGGACGCCGTGCGACCGTGGCGTCAGCCGGCGGCGACCGTTGCCGTCGATGCGCCGCTCTCCGCCGCCGCCGGCGCGGCGTCCGGCGCCGCATCATGCACCCCGACGAAGTCGCGCTGGCGGATCAGCACGAACGTCAGCACGGCGGCGACGAAGGCGATGATCGCGCCGATCAGGATGATCGTGTTCAGGCCGTCGACGAAGCTGCTGCGGGCCGCGTCGAACGCGAGGACGCGCAAATGCGACGGCACCCCGTGCATCGCCTGCAGGATGCTGCCGTTGCTGACCGCCGAGGCGAGCGCATGGGATCCGCTCGCGAGCGGGCCCGCCGACAGCTTCGAGATCATCGAGCTCGAGACTTCCGTGGCGAGGATGCTCCCGAGCGCGGCCACGCCGGTGGCGATCCCGATCTGGCGGAACGTCGAGTTGATCCCCGAGGCCATCCCGGCGCGTGCCGGCTCGACCACGCCGACCGCGGTCGACGCGAGCGGCACATTGACCAGGCCGCAACCGACGCCCGCGACGATCATCCCCGGCAGCAGATGAGTCCAGTCGTCGGTCGGCGTGATCCCGCGCATCAGGACGAGGCCGGCGCCGATCAGCACGAATCCGGGCGCGATCAGGAACCGCGTCTGGACGTGGCCGGTCAGCCGTCCGGCGAGCCCCGCCGTGAGGAAGATCGCTCCGGTGAACGGCAGCAGCCGCACGCCCGTGTCGATCGCCGAGGAGCCGAGGACGTTCTGGAGATAGAGCACCATGTACGTCAGGAGCGAGAAGATCGAGGCGGAGATCGCCCAGGCAGCGACCAACCCGCCGTTGAAGGTGGGGACGCGCAGTAGCTTGAGGTCGAGCATCGGGGCGCGCGAGCGCACCTCGACCGCGAGGAAGATCGCGAGCAGGACCACCGAGGCGGTGAGCGACCCGACCACGGTCGTCGAGCCCCAGCCGTCCGGATGGCTCCGGATCAGCCCGTACACGAGCGCGGTGAGGCCGAGCGTGAACGTCACGAAGCCAGCCCAATCGGGACGGGTCGCGACCGGTGCCTTGGACTCCGCCACCTCCCGCAGCGTGACCGCCAGCGCGAGGAACCCGATCGGAACGTTCACGAAGAAGATCCACCGCCAGGACAGCCAGCTGGTCAGGGCGCCGCCGAGCACCGGACCAACCGCGACGGCGATGCCGGTCACAGCGCCGAACACCCCGAACGCGACACCGCGCTCGCGGGGTGGGAACGCGTCTGCGAGCAGCGCCAGCGACGTCGCGAACATGATCGCGCCGCCGATGCCCTGGAACGCGCGCGAGAGCGCGAGGAACGTAGGATCGCCGGCCACTCCGCAGAGGGCGGACCCGACCGTGAACACCACGATCCCGATCGCGAACACGAGCCGACGTCCGGCGAGGTCGGCGACCGAGCCGGCGGTCAGGAGGAACGCCGCGAGCGTCAACGCGTACGCGTCGATGACCCACTGGAGGTCGGCGAGCGACGCATGGAAGGCCTGCTGGATGTAAGGCAGCGCGACGTTGACGATCGTGAGGTCCAGCAGCAACATGAACACGCCGGTGCAGACGGCGAGCAGGGTCCACCACTTGCGGGCCATCGGACGTACCTCCGTTCCTGAGCTTCGGCTGAGAATAACATATACTGAGTTCTCGCTCAGTAATCTGTCACGATTCCGTGAACATGGTCAACGAGACACCCAAGCGCCGCGGGCGGCCGCCGGCGGGAGGCCGCGAGGCGATCCTCGCCTCGGCCCTTCAGGTGATCCGGGAGCAGGGGATCGGGCGGCTGACGGCGCGCGAGGTGGCGGGGCTCGCGGGCGTGTCGGAGGCGAGCGTCTTCTATCACTACAAGGATCGCGCCGGGCTGCTCCAGGCGGTGTTCGAGGAGGGGCTGAGGCCCCTGCACGCCCTCGCCGAGCGAAACCTTTCCGCGGGCGCTGACCCGCACGAGGTCCTGACGCTGTACGGGCACACGCTCGAGACGTTCCTCGAGCAGGCGCTGCCGGTGATCACCGCGGCCCAGTCCGACACCGAGCTACGGGAGTCGATGGCCGCGTACATGGCCGAACACGATCTCGGTCCGCACCGTGGCGTGCGAGCGATCGGCGATTACCTCGTCGCCGAGCAGGCCGCCGGCCGGGCCCGCCCCGGCATCGACCCGTACGCGATCGCGATGATGTTCATCGGCGCGTGCTACACGCGCTCGGCCCAGCCCCAGATGCCCCTGCCGAGCGCGACGCTTCCGCCGCTCGAGGACATCATCGACGCGACCGTCGCTTTGCTGGCGGCGGATTGAAGAGGTCCATGACTCGTCGCTGGGCGGCGGGGGGTTCGCGGGGCCGCCGCCCGGGCTGTACCAGTCGGGCCTACGCCGGCAGCGGTGCCGGCGCTCCCGGGCCGGCCGGCGCGTCCGGCTCGCCCGCGGTGCGCCCGGACGCTTCCGTCGCGCGCCCGGCGTCCGACGGCCTGCGGTCCGGGTCGGCGTGCACGATCAACACCGGGATCGGGCTGTGGTTCATTGCGTATTGGCTGACGCTGCCGAGCAGCGAGGCGGTGAGCGCGCCGCGGCCGCGAGACCCCATCACGAGGAGGTCATAGCTCGACGAGTCGGTGAGGCGGCTCACGAGCGCGGCTCTGATCGGCTTGCGGCTGATGATCGTGGTCACCGGGATGTCGCCGGGGATCCGGCTCACCGCGTGGCGCATGACATCGACGGCCTCCTTCTCGAGCTCGGCGCCGGTCAGGGCGCAGGCGCCGGCGGCCATCGCGGAGGCGGCCCAGACGGGCGGCTGGTTGATCGCGGTCAGGATCGTTATCCGCGCCTGATCGGCGCGGGCGATGTCGATCGCTTCGTCTATGGCTCGGTCCGAATGGGCGGAACCGTCGACGCTGACGAGAATGTTTCGGAACATGGCCGTGCTCCAGGATCGACAATCGTTAGCATGCCAAATATTAGCATCGCAACCGCGATAGTCTCAAGTCGTAGATGGAACCGCCCGGCACGGACTTCCTGACCGCGTTCGACGCGCTCGCGCAGGCCGTGCGGCGGGCGCGGGGTGCGGTCGCGGCGAACGGAGGCCTGACGCTGTCCCAATACGGGCTGCTCGAGGGGTTGACGACGCAGCCGTCGGCGCGCGTGCAGGAACTGGCCGGCAACGCCGGCGTCACCCCGTCGACGGCCACGCGCATCCTCGACGCGCTCGAGCGCCGCGGCATCGTCGAGCGGGCGCGCTCGCTCGAGGATCGCCGGGCGGTGGCGGTCAGCCTCACCGCCCAGGGCGAGCAGCTCCTCCAGGCCCAGCAGGAGTGGCTGCGCGGCCGGCAGCGAGCCTTCTACGCCTCGCTGCCGCCCGCGGAGCGGGAGCTCGCTCCCGATCTGCTGCTGCGCCTCGCGGCGCTGATCGACGAGCTCGCGGGCGGCCCGACGAGTAGCCGCGTCTAAGACGACGCACACCCTCGGGACACCGCTCCGTAACGACCGCGGATCGGGCCCTCCATATAAGTCCCCGTTTCCTGACTCGCAACGAGAGGAGTTATCTGCATGCGTAGAGTCACAAAGCTCGGGGCGGTCGCGGTGATCGCCGCCGGCGCGATCGGCGGCTCGGCAGCCGTCGTCTCGGCGCACTCGGACCACAGCGGCTACGGTGACCACGGTCACCGACGGCGTTCGATCCAGCACGTCCTGCTGATCTCGGTCGACGGTATGCACCAGTCCGACCTCGACTGGTACATCGCCAACCATCCCAACTCAGAGCTCGCCAAGCTCGCCTCCGGTGGCGCCGAGTTCACGAACAACCACACGTCGGACCCGTCGGACTCCGACCCGGGCGGCACGGCGATCATGACCGGCGGCGACCCGCGGGCGACCGGCGTGTACTACGACGTTGAGTACAGCCACGGGGTCGTCGAGCCGAGCAAGATCGGCGGTGTGCCGACGGGCGTCACGTGCACCCCCGGTCAGGCGGCCACCGGTGGCGACGTGATCTACGACTCGCCGGACGACGCGCTGCCCGCCGTGCCGGACTTCCTGCACCCGAACCCCAGCGACCCGGCCTACCAGACGTTCCCGTCGTTCGACGAGGGTGGTTCGATCTACAGCGGCCCTGGGAACGTCGACACCAACCCGGGCGCGATCATGAACCTGACCCCGACTCCGCAGTCAGGCCTGGACCCGGGCAACTTCCCGAGGGACCCGAAGACCTGCCAGCCGATCCAGCCGTGGGATTACCTGAAGGTCAACTCGATCTTCGGCGTCATCCATAACGCCGGTTTGCGGACCGCGTGGTCTGACAAGCACGCGATCTACACGTCGTTCAACGGCCATGGTTCGGGTGGCACAGCGATCGACGACTTCTTCGGCCCGGAGATCGACTCCCAGGCCGTCGAGCCAAACGGCGTGCCGTACCCGACCGACACCGACTGGGCGCACGACGACGCCGCCACCAAGCAGTACGACGGCTACAAGGTGCAGGCGGTCATCAACGAGCTGGGTGGCTACGACCACAGCGGCCAGCACTATGTGGGCACGCCGGCGATCCTCGGGATGAACTTCCAGGTCGTGTCGGTCGCCGAGAAGGTCGACTCGCCGAGCACGCTCACCAAGAACCCGAACGGCACCTACACCGAGGGGCCGATGGAGTTCGCCGGCTACTACCCCGGCGGGACGACGCCGCGCCCGCTACTTGCCAGCGCGTTGGAATACGTCAATGACCAGCTCGCGGCGATGGACGCCGCGATCCAGGCGAACCCGAACACGCGAAACTCGACCGCGATCATCGTCACGGCCAAGCACGGTCAGTCGCCCCAGGATCCGCGACTGCTCAAGCGGATCCCCGACGGCCCGATCATCAAGGCGATCAACGCGGCCTGGACCGCGCAGACCGGTGACAACAACAAGCTGATCGTCGCGGGTACCGACGACGACCTCTGGCAGAGCTACCTGTCGGTCAAGACGCAGGCAGCGGCCGACTTCGTCAAGGACTACCTGTGGAACCACCCCGCGACGGCGGTCCTCTACAACAACGACCCGGCGACCTCGGCCTGCCCCAACCCAACCTGCACCGAGCAGGTCCCGCACTCGGGGCTGGCGAAGATCTACGCCGGTCATGAGGCGGCCGCGTTCTTCGGCGTGCCGTACTCGGATCCGCGCTACCCGGACGTGTTCGGTCGCGTGCAGGTCGGCACGGTGTACACCGGCGGCACGAAGATCGCCGAGCACGGTGGCGACAACCCGAATGACCGCGACGTCCCGCTGCTCGTCTACGCCCCGGGCGCCGTCCGGCCCGGTTCGTCGCACAGGTGGGTCGAGACGACCCAGGTCGCGCCGACGGTCCTGAGCCTGCTCGGGCTCGATCCGAGGGCGCTGCAGGCGGTCCAGATCGAGGGCACGCAGGTGCTGCCCGGGATCCGCCGCGGTCACGAAGGCAGCTAGCGTCGAGGCGGAACATTTGATGGACGGGCGTGTCGAAACACGGCACGCTCGTCCGTCATACGGTTGAAGCCGACGAACTGAGCGGCCAACCGATCCCAAGGAGGCGACGTGCCCCAGTACATGCTGTTGATCTACCAGCCGGCCGACAGCCCGGTGAGCCCCGAGCAGCTCGCGGAGATGGCGCCGCGCTGGAACGAGTTCACCGAGAACCTGCAGAAGACCGGCGCGTTGGTGGCCGGCGACGCGCTCGAGCGCCCCGACGTGGCCACGACGGTCCGCGAGCGCGACGGGCAGACGCAGTTCACCGACGGGCCGTTCGCCGAGACCAAGGAGTTCCTGGCCGGCTACTACCTGGTCGACTGCCCCGATCTCGACACGGCGCTCGAGCATGCCTCGCACATGCCGAACATCCGGTTCGGCTCGGTGGAAGTACGCCCGGTGTGGGACCGGACCGGCCCGATGGCGAACAGCCGCGAGCAGGTTGCCAAAGCGTAGGCGCAGCGGCTCGGTTGCGGAAAGGGTGAGGCGCCCCTGTGGGGGTCGCCTCACCCGCTGCGCTACCCAAATGAGAGGCTCGCGTTACGCCGGCTGCACGTAACCCCCCGCGTAGGGGGTTTCGGCCTGCCGGCGGTTGGAATCGCCCACGGCATTGGCGAACGTGTCCCTCATGAGCACGACGATGTCAGCGCTCCAGCGGGACCTCGTGGCGCAGGACACGACCGTCCCGGGCGTCCCCGAGGGCGCCGCGATCGCGTCGGTCGGCGCGAGCCTGCCGAAGACCGTGATCCCCAACGCCGAGGTCGCTGCGCGAATCGGCGTGAGCGACGAGTGGATCGTCCGCCGGACCGGGATCCGCAGCCGGCGCGTGGCCGGGCCGACCGAGCGACTCTCGACCCACGCGACGAACGCGGCCGCCGCCGCGCTCCGGCGCGCCGGGCTCTCGCCCGAGCAGGTCGATCTCGTGCTGGTCGCGACCACGACCCCGGACGACGTGATGCCGAACGCCGCGCCGCTGGTGGCGCACGCGCTCGGCGCGGTGCGCGCGGGCGCCTTCGACATCGGCGCCGCGTGCACCGGCTTCCTGTCCGCGCTCGCGGTCGGCACCGGGCAGATCGAGGCCGGTCGCGCCCAGTGCGTGCTCGTGATCGGCGCCGACCTCATGTCGCGGATCCTGGATCCGCAGGATCGGTCTACCGCCGCCGTGTTCGCGGACGGTGCCGGCGCGGTCGTGCTCCAGGCGACGAGCGAGGCAAGCCGGATCGGCCCGATCGTGCTCGGCGCGGACGGCGCCGGCGCCGACCACATCAAGGTCCCGCGCGAGGAGGGCGTGATCCGGATGCGCGGCCACGAGACCTACCGCGAGGCCGTCGCCCGGCTGTCGCTGTCGACGGTCCAGGCCGTCCGCGCCGCCGGCATCCGCCTCGACGACATCGACCTGTTCGTCTATCACCAGGCGAACGGGCGGATTCTGAGCGCCGTCGGTGAGCGGCTCAGCCTGCCCGCCGACCGCGTCGTCGACTGCATCGGCGAGTACGGCAACACCTCGGCGGCGACGCTTCCGCTCGCGCTCGCGCATGTCGAGCGCGAGGGCCGGCTGAAAGCCGATCAGCGCGTGCTCCTGGGCGCCTTCGGCGCCGGCTTCACCTGGGGGGCGACCGTCGTTGAATGGGGCCCACCCCCCCCTGCCGCATGAGCGGCCGCGTCGTGATCACGGGTGTCGGCGCGGTGACGCCGCTCGGCGTCGGCGCGCGCGAGCTCTACGAGGGGTGGGTCGCCGGCCGTAGCGGCATCGAGGACGGTCTCGGCGCCTGCACGGACTTCGACCCGACGGAATTTATGACGGTCAAGGAGGCGCGCCGCAGCGACCGCTTCGCCCAGCTCGCGATCGCGGCCAGCTCGCAGGCCGTCGCGGACGCCGGCTGGGACGCGGACGACCCGCCCGCCGACACCGCCGACCTCGGCTGCGTGATCGGCTCGGGCATCGGCGGGATGTGGACGTTCGAGAGCCAATGTGACGTGCTTCGCGACCGCGGTCCCGAGCGCGTGTCGCCGCTGGCGATCCCGCTGATCATGGGCAACGCCGCGGCCGGCCTGGTGGCGATGCGCCACCACCTTCGGGGACCCGTGTTCGGGGTCATGTCCGCGTGCGCGTCCGGCACCCACGCGATCGGCGAGGCCGCGCGGATGATCAGATCTGGAGAGGCGAAGGCGGTCGTCACCGGCGGTGCCGAAGCGACGCTCACCCCGCTCGCAAAGGCAGCGTTCGCGGCGATGGAGGCGACCTCGCCGACCGGGATCTCGCGGCCGTTCGACGCGCGGCGCGACGGCTTCGTGATGGGCGAGGGCGCGGGCGTGCTCGTGCTCGAGTCAGAAGCGCTGGCGAACGCGCGCGGCGCGAAGGTGCTCGGCGAGGTGCTCGGCTACGCGTCGACCGCCGACGCCCACCACCTGACCGCGCCCGAGCCCACCGGCCGCCCGGCGTCGCTGGCGATCACGCGCGCGATGGCCGATGCCGGCGTGACCCCCGCGGGCGTCCACTACATCAACGCGCACGGGACCTCGACGCCGCTGAACGACCGCTCGGAGACCGTGGCGATCAAGCTGGCACTCGGGGAGCGGGCCTACGACATTCCGGTGTCCTCGACGAAGTCGGCGATCGGCCACCTGCTCGGCGCGGCCGGCGCGGTCGAGGCGATCGCCACCGTGCTGGCGCTGAACGCCCGGGTGGCGCCGCCCACGCTCAACTACGGGGAGCAGGACGAGGGGCTCGACCTCGACTACGTGCCCGACGGTCCGCGGCCGCTGGTGGTCGACGGGAACGGAAATGGATCCCACCCACCCAGGCCGGTCGCGCTCTCGAACTCGTTCGGGTTCGGCGGCCACAACGCGGTGCTGTGTCTCGGGGGCCGCTCGTGAGCATCACCACGCTCGCACCCGCACCGAAACCCCGCTCAGCCCGCCCCCCAGCCGGGGGGTTGACCTTGGCGGCGGGTTGCCCGGGGCCCGGAGCGCGAGGATCCTCGAAAGGATGGTAATGCTCGCCGACACGGCAAGGTTCCGCAGCGACGATCCCGACGCGCTCGTGATCGCCTCGCTCGCGTGCCCGATCTGCCTGCGCAGCGACGAGGTCGAATGGCACGCGGCGCTCGACGGATACGATCCGTCCGTCGAGTGCCGATGCCCACGCTGCGAGGAGAGCTGGAGGGTGTACCTGGAACCGCAGCAGGCGCTGCGGTTCGCGCTGATGGACCCGGCCTGAGCTCGACGTCCGAAGTCGGGATCGACGCGCTCGAGCTGTTTGTCGAGGTGCTGTCGCAATCCGAGGACCGCACGTCGTCCGGCGCGTCGACCGGCGACGGGTTCTACGACCGGCTGTGCGACGCCGTGTGCCGGCTGGCGCACATGCGACGGGCGCTGATCTTTCGCTACGACAGCGCGGTCCGGCGCGTGCGTGCGGCGGGCGCGCACGGGCTCAACCTCGAGCAGTTCGCCGGCGCCCACCTGACCGTCGAGTCGGCGCCGATCGCGGCCCAGTCGCTGCGCGAGGACCGCGTGATCGAGATCGAGGGGGACATGACCGGCCAGTTCCCGGAGGAGTACGCGAGCGTATTCCCCGAGCCCGTCCGGCTCGTGTGCGCGCCGATGGCGGCGGCGGGCCGCGCGATGGGTGTGATCTTCGCCGACCGGCCGCTGACCGAGCCGCCGCTCGACGACGCCGCGCGGCATCTGCTGTGGACGCTCGGCAAGGCCGCGGCGCTCGCCTCGGTGGCCCGCCTCGTGGCCAAGCAGGCCGAGGAGGCGGGACAGCGCGAGCAGCGGATCGACCTCGCCCGCGACATCCACGAGGGCGTGATCCAGCGGCTGTTCGGCATCTCGATGGCGCTCGACGGGGAGGGGGATCTCCCCGCCGAGGCACGCTACCGCTGCGCGACCGAGATCCAGGAGGCGCTCTCGGATCTGCGCACCGCGCTCCAGCGCGCGCTCGGCCGCGCCCCGCGGCCGACCCAGACGACGTTCGTCGCCGAGGTCGAGCGCCTCGCCCGGGTGCACCCGGACCTGGGAGTGACGCTCGAAGCGGGCGACGAGGGGGACGTCCCGACCGGGTTGGAGCCGCTGGCCCAGTCGGTCCTGGCCGAGGCCGTTCGCAACGCCCACAAGCACGCGAGCCCCACCCGCGTGACTGTGCGGGTCGGGCGCAGGGACAGCGCTTTCGTCCTCGAGGTGGCCAACGACGGCGTCATCGGAGGTAGGCACCGCGCCGGCATGGGGCTGCGCCTGGCCGCGCTCGAGGCCCTGCAGAGCGGCGGCGTGGTCGAGTTCGGGACGCGCGAGCCCGGCACCTGGCAGGTCCGGCTGGTGGTTCCCGATGAGCTCTGACTCGGCGCTCCGAAGCCCCGAAAAGCTGAGCGTGCTGGTCGTCGACGACCACGACGTCGTCCACTGGGGGATTCGCCTGATGCTGACCCAGCAGCCCTGGGTCGACCGCTGCCTGAGCGCGCACTCGGGCGAGGAGGCGATCGCGCTCGCGGTCCGCTACCGGCCGCACGTGGCGCTCGTCGACCTGTTCATCGGCGAGGAGTCGGGCGCGGAGATCTGCGAGCAGCTGCGCGAGGCCGAGCCGATGACCCGCGTGCTGCTGTTCTCGGGCGCCGGCGAGATCTCGCCTCCGGCCGCGCGGGCTGCCGGCGCGTCGGGGTTTGCCTACAAAGACTGGCCGGCGCGCAAGATCGCGAGCGCCGTGCGGATGGTTGGCCTCGGCAAGACCGTGTTCGACCACCAGGACCGCCCGGTCGCGCTCGGCCTGTCCGACCGCGAGCGCGACGTGCTCAACCTGATGGCCTCCGGCGCGACGAACCCGGAGATCGCGGAGCACCTGCACCTGTCCAAGCACACGGTGAAGGAGCACACGAGCTCCGTGTACCGCAAGCTCGGCGTCCGCAACCGGACCGAAGCGGTCCAGCGCGGGCAGCGGCTCGGGTTGCTGTCGTAGTCTCGTAAGGGACATGCCTACCGCGATGGCGAGGAGCACCCCGTGGACGCGGCGCTGAGCGAGATCGCGCGGTTCCTGGCGGTGCGCGCGCCGTTCGACGCGCTTGCGCCCGAGGAGCTCGGCGAGCTCGCGGCGCAGACCGAGATCGAGTTCCACGTGGCCGGCGCGGCGATCCTGACCGAGGACGGGGGCCCGGTCACGTTCCTGCGCGTGATCCACTCGGGGGCGGTCGACATCATCCACGACGGCCGGTTGCTTGACATGCTCGGCGCGGGCGACACGTTCGGCCACGCCGCGATGCTGTCCGGATTGCCGCCCGGGTTCGAGGCGCGGGCCGCCGAGGACACGCTCTGCTACCGGATCGCGGTGACCGTCGCCCGCCCGCTGCTGGACCGCGTCAAGCGGCGCGAGATCGAGCTCGGCGCGGGTCCGCCGAATCACCGCCCGGTCACGCGGCTGCTCCGCTCGCCGACCGTGCGCTGCGAGCCGATGGAGAGCATCCGGGAGATCGCGCGGCGGATGACCGACGCCGGCGCAACCTCGGCGATCGTCGATCTGCGCGTCGGCGGCTTCGGGATCGTCACCGATCGCGACATCCGGACCAAGATCGTCGCGGCGGGCCTGCCGTTGAGTGCGCCCGTGTCGACGGTCATGACCGTGCCGGTGTTCACCGTCACACCCGACCGGCTCGGCGGCGAGGTGCTGTTCGAGTTGCTCGAGCGCGGGATCCGACACGCGCCGATCGTCTCCGAGGATGGTCAGCTGGTCGGCGTGATCGAGGACGCCGACCTGTTCCCGGCCCAGTCGGGATCGTGGTTCGGGGCGCGGCGCTCGATCTCGCGCGCGGACTCTCCGGAGGATCTCGCCGCGGTCGCGCGCCGGCTCCCCGAAGTCGTGGCCGACCTGCACGCCGCGCGCCTGCGCGCGCCCGAGGTCGTGCGCGTGGTGTCGGCTCTCGTCGACGCGCTGACCACGCGCGCGCTCGAGCTGGTCGCGCCGGCGCCGGGCGAGGGGGTCGTGTGGGTCGCGGTCGGTGCTCAGGCGCGGCGGGAGCTGACGCCCGCTTCGATTGCCCGCGGAGCCGTGGTCTGCAGCCGGCCGCCGCCGCCGGGCTGGACCCGGTTGGTGGGCGAGGTCCTGCACGCGTGCGGCTTCCCCGGCGAGGTGGTCGCGCGCAGCACCGAGGAGTGGAGCCGCACCGACGGGCAGGACGAGCTCGAGCTGTCGGTGCTGATCGAGCGCCGGGCGCTGTGGGGGACGCCGATCGATCCGTTGCCGGTGCCCGACGGGAGCGGGCGCGAGGCAGTCGTGGCCGCGCTGGCCGGCCGAGTGCTCGCGGCCGTGCCGCCGACCGGCTTCGACGCTGATTCCGTGCTCGAGGCGGGCGGCGGGCGCAGCGATCGGCTCGACATTCGGCTCGCCGCGGTCGCGCCGATCGTCGAACTCGCCCGCTGGGGGTCGGCGGCGGTCGGCGTGTTCGAGGGATCGACGCCGGAACGTCTGCTGGCCGCCGCGGCAGGGGGAGCGCTCAGCGACGGGGAGGCGCGGACGCTCGTCGACGCGTTCGACCTCGCGCTCGAGCTGCGGATCGGCCATCACATGGGGCGGATCGCCGCGGGCCAGCCGCCCGACGACGAGATCGAACCCGCCGAGATCAGCCCGCTGATGCGCGATCACCTGCGGGACGTGTTCCGGGCGGTCACGTCCGTCCAGCGGAGGCTGCGAGGGTGAGGCTCGCGGTCGTGAGGCTGCGAGGGTGAGGCTCGCGGTCGTGAGGCTGCGAGGGTGAGGCTCGCGGTCGTGAGGCTGCGAGCGTGAGGCTCGCGGTCGTGAGGCTGCGAGCGTGAGGCTCGCGGTCGTGAGGCTCGCGGTCGTGAGGCTCGCGGTCGTGAGGCTGCGGTCGTGAGGCTGCGGTCGTGAGGCTGCGGTCGTGAGGCTGCGGCGGGCCCCCGAGGGCGCGGCGGCCGAGTTCGCGGGCGCGTCCCGGCCGGCGGATCAGACGGTGTGGCGCGAGGCCTCCTGGTGCGCGCTCGACCTCGAGATGACCGGGCTCGATCCCCGCAACGACGAGATCATCGCGGTGGGTGCGGTGCCGATCGACGAGGGCCGGATCGTGCTCGGCGCCGGCATGTACACGCTCGTGCGCACCACCACGCGCTCCAAGCACGGAGCCGTGCTCGTCCACAAGCTGCGGGTGCCGGACCTCGCCGACGCGCCGCCGCTGGCGGACGCGATCGACCGCGTGCTCGAGATGCTCACGGGGCGAGTGCCCGTGTTCCACACCGCCGCGGTCGAGATCGGCTTCCTCGAGCGCCAGTTCGCGCGCCGGCGCGTGCGACTGCCGGCGGTGGCGGACACGGAGGTGCTCGGGAGGCAGTGGCTCCGCCACCGCGACGGGTCGGCGCCCGAGGGGATCTCGCTGGGACGGCTGGCCCGCGCGCTCGGGCAGCCGGCCGAGGCGCCCCATCACGCGCTCGGCGACGCGCTGACCACGGCGAAGACATTCATCGCGCTGGCAAGCCTGCTCGACACGGTGGCGCCCCAGACCGTCGGCTCGCTCGTGGCCGCCAGCCGGCCGCCGGTGGCGGTGCGGCGATTCGGACCGGGATGATCGTCTCCGGATCCGATCGGTTGGGAAGTTCCGTCAGGAGTCGGCGGCCGCGCTCGGGTCGTTCAGAACAACTGCAGGTAGCGGTCGAGCTCCCACTGGGTGATCTGCTCGTGCGCCGCTTGCCACTCGCGCCGCTTGACCTTCGCGAAGTAGTCGACGTAGTCGCCGCGGGGAGTTTGACCCAGTGCGCGGCGGAGGACGTCGTTCTTTTCTAGCTCACGGACGGCGTCGAGCAGGTTGGCCGGCAACAGCTCGATGCCGGCCGCGTCACGCTCGTCGGGGTGCATTTCGTACAGGTTCGCCGAGTTCGGCTCGCCGGCGTCGAGGCCCCGCTCGATTCCGTCGAGTCCGGCCGCCAGCATCGCGGTGGCCGCCAGGTACGGGTTGCAGGAGCCGTCGACGGTCCGGTCCTCGATCCGCCCGGCGTCCGGGATGCGGAGCATCTGCGTGCGGTTGTTGTAGCCGTAGCTGACGTACGCCGGCGCCCAGGTCGCGCCGCTCGTCGGCGCGCCGACGATCAGGCGCTTGTACGAGTTGACGGTCGGAGCGGTCACCGCGATGTAGGCCTTGGCGTTGGCCTTCAGGCCGCCGATGAACTGATATGCGAGGTCGGACAGGCCCAGGCCGCGAGGATCGCCGGCGGGATCGCGCTCGAACACGTTCTCGCCGTTCGACCACAGGCTGACGTGGAAATGGCAGCCGTTCCCGGTCAGGTTCGCGAACGGCTTGGGCATGAACGTCGCGATCAGCCCGCGCTCCTGCGCCAGCGACTCGACCATGTAGCGGAAGAACACAGCGCGGTCGCACGTGGTCAGCGCGTCGGCATATTCGAAGTTCTGCTCGAACTGGCCGTTGGCGTCCTCGTGATCGGTCGCGTAGTTGTCCCATCCGAGACCGGTCACCGCCTTCGACACCTGCGAGACGAAGTCGAGGTTGCGGGTCAGCGCCCGCATGTCGTAACAGGGCAGCTCGAGCGTGTCGAGCTTGTCGGCCACCTCGATCCCGCCGTCCTCGGTGCGGCGGACCAGGAAATACTCGAGCTCCGCGCCCATCTTCAGCTCGAACCCGAGCGCCTTGGCGCGCTCCAGCTGGTTGCGCAGGATCGTGCGGGGACAGAACGGCCACGGCTCGCCCTCGACCGTGATATCGCAGGCGAACCGCGCCACGTTGGGCCGCCACGGCAGGATCGTCAGCGTCTTGGGATCGGGGATCGCGATCATGTCCGGATCCTGCGGCCCCTGGCCGATGTCGCCGGCGGCGAACCCCGCGAAGCCCGCTCCATCGGTGAGCAGGTCATCGATGTGGTGCGCCGGTACGAGCTTGGCGCTCGGTTTGCCGTGCATGTCGACGAACTGAGCGAACAGGAACTCGATCTGCCGCTCGCTGATGATTCGCCGGACGTCGTCGGCGTCGCTGACTTGCGGCGCGCCCTCTGCAAGATGCTCAGTTGAGATAGCCATCTGCGAGGTATATCCCCACGCACCGGTATCCGGCAATGGGCCACGGGCACCGGTATCGGGGTCTAGGATGTGCGCTTCGCACATAGACAGGGAGGCAATTCCTGACGGCTACGTCTGAGGCCCACGGGCTTCGCGAAGAGAACCGCACCCTGTACCGGGTGATCAACCTCGTCGGCTCATCGATTGAGCTCGGCCCGATGCTGCAGGGGATCGTCGATCTGGCCACCGAGGCGACCGACTGCCACGCCTGCTTCATCTACCTCCTCGAGGACGGCGTGCTGACGATCCGCGCCGCGTCGCCCGTCTACGCCACTGCCGTCGGCGTCGTCCAGATGCGCCTCGACGAGGGACTGACGGGATGGGTGGCCCGCCACCGCCAGCCCGAGTTCATCCGTGACAACGCGATGGCGGACCCGCGGACGAAGTTCTTCCCGATCCTCGAGGAGGAGCGGTTCCAGTCGATGGTCGCGGTTCCGATCGTCTCGCGCGCGAACGAGACGATCGGCGTGATCGTGCTCCACACCGAGGCGCCGCGCGAGTTCACCGAGGACACGCTCAAGCTGCTGGTCCACATCGCCTCGCTCGTGTCGGGCGCGATCGAGAACGCGCAGCTGTACGACCAGCAGCGGCGCCGCGTGGACGCGTTGACCAGCCTGTCGGGGCTCGCGCAGGACGTGGCGACGGCGGGCGAGGCCGGCGAGATCGGGCGCGCGGTCACCCTTGGGATGCGACGCCTGCTCGGGGCCGAGGTCTGCCAGCTCTACCGATTGGACCGCGACGGGAGCGGCCTTCAGCTGCTTTCCTCCTCGCCCGAGACGACCGCCGAGCCGGAGGCGCTGTCGGCGACCGCGCTGTTGCTGGCGGCGTTCGACGCGAGCGCGTCGCGGCCGCCGGCGCGAACGCTGTGGCCCGCGCTCGACGTGGCCGACCTGCTCGTGACGCCGCTCGTTTCCGGCGGCGAGCGGCTCGGGTTGCTGTGCGTCGGCGCCCCGCCGCGGCGACCGTTCACCGGTGAGGACACCGAGATGGTGCGCGCGATCGCGCACCTGGCCGCGATCGCGATCAAGCGCGCTGAGCTGATCGAGGGGCTGACCAACGCGAACATCGTCAAGGACCTGTTCGAGGCTCTCGCCGCCGGGGCGACGACGTTCGCGGCCACCAAGGCTGGGGAGGTCCGCTGCGATCTGTCGCGGCCGTATCTGATGATGTGCGCCGAGCCGGCCGCCGGCCACGAGCAGGGTTCTGGCGAGTGGCGGGCCACGGCAGAGGTACTGGGCCGCGACCTCGCGGAGCTCGCGCCGCTGACCGCGATCGAGGCAGGTCCGGGCCCGGTCAGGGCGGTACTGTCGCTCGGCGCCTGCGCACCCCAGCGGATCGAAGAGCTGGTGCGGACGTGCCGGGAGCTCGGCCGGCGCCGCGGCGCCGCGATCGGGCTCAGCGAGCTGCACTCCTCGGCCGCGGACTCGGCGCGGGCGTACCGCCAGGCGCTCGACGCGACGATGATCGGCCGCGCGCTGCTCGGCGAGGGCGGCGCGATCGGATACGCCGAGGTCGGTGCGTACCGGTACCTCGTCCACATCGCCGCCGAGAACGCCCCGCACGACCGGATGCGGGCCGCGGTCGACCGGCTGATCGACTACGACGCCAGGCGACGGACGTCGCTGCTCGACACGCTCGAGCGGTATCTCGCCGAGCGCCGCAGCGTGATCGAGTCAGCGCGCGAGCTGTTCATCCACCCGAACACCCTGCGCCAGCGGCTGGGGAGGATCGAGGAGCTGACCGGCCTCAACCTCGACGAGGACGATCTCTTGTCGCTCGAGCTGGCGATCAAGCTCGCGCGACTACATGGCCGGCCGGGGGACGCCGCGCGACACCGCTAGCGCGGTAGCGAATCCTCGGGCACGAGGAGCACCGGGATCTTCGCTTTGCGGCGGACCCGCTGGGGCTCCTGGGACCAGATGAAGTCGCCGACCACGCGGTTGCGGTCGGGATCGGCGGTCATCACGATCGCGTCAGCCCCGGAGATCTTGGCCTCTTCGCAGATCTTCTTGGTGGCGTTGCGGGTGCCGATCACGCGACCGTCCGCCTCGATCCCCTTGCGCTTCAGCCGCTTGACGACCTTGCCCACCATCTCCCGCTGCTCGTCCCACTCGCGTTTGGTGGGCAGCAGTCCGGGGTTGGGCAGGCCGAACGCCACGCCGTGGACGCGCGCGATCGAGAGGACATACACGCTTGCGTCCGAGCGGTCGAGAAGCTCGAGCACCCGGGCGACGGCGGCGTCGGAGATGTCTCGCCCCTCGGAGGCGAGCATGATCCGCTCGAACGGTCCCGTTTCGGGAGGATCCTGCTCGCGCACCGAAGTCAGGATGGCACTAATCACGGACCGCTGCCGGTGGCCGCCATCATGGTCGCCTGCTCGGGTGTCGGCGGCGCGGCGCGCTTGTCCTCGACGTGCTTGCGGTACCAGTACAGCGGTAGGTACGCCAGCAGCGTGCCGAGCCCGATGAAGTAATACGGGAGCGTCTTCTTGCCGGCCGCGTTGCACGCGCAGTTCGCGTACACGGGACCACCCCAAACGTAGATCACGGCATAGATGGCAGCGATCACAAGCGCCAGGTATTTCATCCACTCGGGCAGCCTGTATGGCCGTCGCACATTGGGCCGCCAGTTACGCAGGCAGTAGTAACCGATCAGCACCGGGATGAACGAGAACAGGTAGCCGACGTTCGAGAACGTGTAGATCTGGACCGCGCCGCCCATGAACACGACGATGATCGAGCAGACGACGTTGAACGCCATCGAGTGGCCGGGCACGCCGTGCGAGTTCGTGCGCGAGAAGAACTTCGGGAAGTGCCCGTCGGCGGACATCTGGTGCAACGAACGCGCCGTGCCGGTGATTGCGTTCAGCGCCGAGAGGATCAACGCGATGATCAGCATCCAGCCGATCAGCCAGTCGAGCACCGTCGATGCGCTGCTGGTACCGAACACCTTCGACGCGAACGTCACGAACATCGTCTTGGGGTCGACCAGCGCCGTGTTGCCGAGTGCGTGGAGGCCGAGCACGATCACGAACGCGACCGGAATCATCGTGTAGATGAACACGCCGTAGCCGCCCTCGAGGTTCATCGCGATCTTCGCGTCGCGGTCGGGGTTGCGCGTCTCGCCGATGTAGCACGCCGCCGCCTCCATCGCGATCACGTTCCACGTCAGCAGGAAGCAGAAGGCGATCGAGACCGTCAACCACCCGTGCCCGTAGGAGGGCGAGAAGAAGCCACTGCCGTTGGTGTGACGGAAGTGGGTCAGCTGACTGAAGTCGACGACCGAGGGGTTGAAGATCCACGAGATCGCGAGAAAGGTCAGCGGGATCATCGAGAGCATCGCGAGCGTCGTTGCGAACACCGTTCCGAAGCGCAGGCCGCGGTAGGAAGGGATCCACAGCAACACGATTCCGATGACCGCGATCCCGATCGTCCACCAGGCGATCGGGGTGCCGAGCGGCGAGATCCCGCTGCTCGTGTTCAGCTTGAACAGGTCGGCGATGTAGAACGAGGCCAGGATCATGTTCAGCGGCGCGACCGGGAACCAGCCGAGCCAGTAACCCCACGCCGTGATCCCGTTCAAGTGGCCGGCGAATGTTGGCCAGCGGTCCTTGAAGGCCACGTACGCGTAGGTAGGCGAGCCGCCCGAGCGGTCGGGCATCATCGCCGCTAGCTCCGCCAGGAACATGCACAAGAGCCAGCCGCTCACGGTGACCAGGAAGGTGATCGGAATCGCCGCGGCGCCCAGCGAGGTCACCATCACCGGAGCGATCCCGGTAACGAGAATCGTTCCTGCCAGGCCAATGACGAACGCGCTCCACCAGTTGCCGGTCTTCGGCAGCCCGCCACCTTCGTAGCTGAGTTCGTCGACTTCCGTCGCGGACGCGTCCGCCATATGCGCTCCTGACCCCGTTGTAAGTGTCGCGGTTAGGCTCCCACTTGGCCGCGGCACGTCCCAGGCTTGATGCGCACACAATTGCGGGGCTCGACATGGAGCAGCTGGACACATTTCTCGGCCGATACTCCCCATTTGACGCGCTCGACCCGGGTGAGCTACGGGAGCTCGCCGCCACCGCTCGGGAGCACGCCTACGACACCGGGGAGGCCGTGCTGGTCGAGGACGGCCTGCCGACCTCGGGGCTGTGGGTGGTTCTAACCGGGTCGATGGACATCGTGCACGACGGGGAGTCGATCCAGGTGCTCGAACCGGGGGAGTGCTTCGGGCACCCGTCGCTACTCACCGGGATGGCACCCGCGTTCACCGTCCGCGCGCGCGAGCCCTCGACGTGCGCGCTGTTCGGCGCCGAGGCAGGACGGCGGATCCTCGGGACCGAGGCGGGAGCGGCGTACGTCGCGGACTCGATGCGAAAGCGCCTGACGATCGCCGGCCACACCGTGCACGGGCTGCCCGACGTCGGCACCACGCCGGTGTCGCTGGTGATGAGCCGGGCGGAGTTCTGCGAGCCCGACGAGCCGCTGCGCGTGGTCGCGGCGCGGCTCGGGCAGGGTGGGGTGTCTGCGCTATTGGTCCGGGTGGACGGTGGAAAGCTCGGGATCGTGACCGATGCTTCGGTGCGGGCGGCGGTGGCCGTCGACGGCGTATCACTCGACGCGCCGGCGCGCGCCGTGGCGCGGAGCCCGGTGCCGACGGTACCGCCGACCCAGCTCGCGATCGAGGCCACCGTCGAGATGCTCGCCGCCGGATCCGAGCACCTGGCGGTCCTCGACGGCGACGAGATCTGCGGTCTGCTGTCGGCCACCGACCTGCTCGGGCTCGACACGCGCAGCCCGATCGCGCTCCGTCACATGCTCCTGGGGGCGCCCGACGAGGACACGCTCGTGCGCGCCGCCGGCGAGATTCCCAAGCTGTTCCTGCTGCTGTCGCGGGCGGGCGTGCTCCCGCGCGACCTCGGCCGGGTGCTCAGCCTCCAGCACGACACGATCGTCGGACGGCTGATCGACTTCTCGATCTGGGGGCGCGGGCCGGCGCCGATCCCGTGGGCGTGGCTCGACCTCGGGAGCGCGGCCCGGAGGGAGTTCACGCTCGCCTCCGACCAGGACAACGCGCTCGCCTATGGGAATGTGGAGCCGGAGGGCGCTTCGGAAGTGGACGCCTACTTCGAGCGGCTCGGTAAGGACGTCAACGATGGGCTCGTCCGGTCCGGGATCGGCGTCGACAACAACGGCGTGCTCGCCGGCAATCGCAAGTGGCGGATGTCGAAGGACGCATGGCTGCGGACGTTCGACGACTGCCTGCGCGAGCCCGACGAGTCGCACCTGATCCGGGCCACGGTGTCTTTCGACTTTCGCCCGACGGCGGGCGGGCTCGCGGTCGCCTCGGAGCTGACCGCTCGGATTCGCGCCGCGCGTCAGCACCCACAGTTCATGCGCTTGATGGCGCGGACCGCGACCGGATACCCGGTGGCGCTCGGCTTTCGCGGTCAGCTCGCAACCGGCCACGACGGCGATCCGCCGGGAAAGCTCGATCTGAAGCGCGGGGCGATCATCCCGCTGGTCAACCTCGTGCGATTCCACGCGCTGGCGGCCGGCGTGACGATCTCGCCGACACTCGATCGGATCGAGGCCGTCGCCAGCGTCGGCGAGCTCGACCGCGCCACCGCCGCTGCGCTGAGCGAGGCGTTCGTCGTGATCAACGGCATTCGCTTTGAGCACCACGCGGCTCAGGTGCATGCGGGCGTGACCCCCGACAACCTCGTCGATCCCGAGGAGCTGGCGCCGATCGCGCGCAGCGATCTGCGCGAGGCGCTGCACGTGGTGCGGCGGGCCCAGAAGCGCGTCGGTGCCTGGTCGCCGCCCTGATCGGGGAAGTGCGATTCGGCCGGTGCGGGGGTGTGGGATTCGCCCGTCGCGGGCTAAGAACGCGTAAAGGAGTAGAGCCCGCAACCACATTCGTAGGTGAAAGTGTGCGCGTGAGGGCCATTGGACCGGCATTGCCCAGGCTCTAGCCTCACCCCGACGTGTGTGGGATAGCAGGTCTTTACACGAAGTCGGCCACGCTTCGTGAGCAGCTCGGCACGTATCTCGCGAGCATGCTCGGGCAGCTGTCGGACCGCGGTCCGGACAGTGCCGGCGTAGCGTTCTACCGCGACCCGGCGCCGCCGGGATGGTGCAAGGTGTCGCTGTACTCGCCGGCGGCCACGCCCGACTGGGAGGCGGTTAGGGTCGAGCTCGAGGTCGAGTTTGGGGAGGCTCTGCCGCCTCGCGTGCGCGCGACGCACGCGGTGTTCGTGATCGCCGCCGAAGCGGAGGACGCGCAGGCATGGCTGCTCGACCATCACCCGGAGCTGACGTTGATGAGCGCGGGCCGCTCGATCGAGATCTACAAGGAGGCGGATCTGCCGACGCGGTTCGTCGAGAAGTTCGCGCTGCACGAGATCGCCGGCAGCCACGCGCTCGGCCACACCCGGATGGCGACCGAGAGCCGGGTCACGACCGCGGGCTCGCATCCGTTCTCGACCGGGCTGGATCTGTGCCTGGTCCACAACGGCTCGCTCTCGAATCACAACCGCCTGCGCCGCACGCTCCAGCGCGAGGGCATGGTCTTCCGGACTGAGAACGACACCGAGGTGGCGGCCGGCTACCTAACGTGGCGGCTTCGGGAGGGGGCGTCGCTGGAGCAGGCGTTGGAAGGGTGTCTGGATGATCTGGACGGCTTCTACACGTTCGCGGTCGGGACCGCCGACGGCTTCGCGGTGCTGCGGGATCCGATCGCGTGCAAGCCCGCGGTGATGGCCGAGACGGACGAGTGGGTGGCGATGGCGTCCGAGTACCGGGCGATCGCCGTGCTTCCGGGCGCGGAGGACGCGGTCATGTGGGAGCCCGCGCCCGGCCACGTGTACAGCTGGGGCACCGCGTCGTTGGTGGCGTGATGGCCGGGGTAGGCGAGTTTCAAATCACGCACGAGGCGCTGTCGTCGTTCGACCTCGCCGAGCTCTCCGTCCGCGAGCTGAACCAGTCGCTGCATTCGGACGCGGTCGCCGCACGGGTCGTGGTCTTGAACCCGGGCGGACGGCACGCGATCGCGGTCGGGCTCGACGCTGTGTACGAGGTCGAGATCGAGGGGCATGTGGGCTACTACTGCGCCGGCATGAACAAGCTCGCCACGGTCAGGATCCGCGGCAACTGTGGCGTCGGCGTGGCCGAGAACATGATGTCGGGTCTTGTGGTGGTCGAGGGAAGCGCGTCGCAATCCGCCGGCGCGACCGCGCGTGGCGGTTTATTGGTGATCCACGGCGATGCGTCGGCGCGGTGCGGGATCTCCCTGAAGGGCGCGGACATCGTCGTCCGCGGCTCGGTCGGGCACATGAGCGCGTTCATGGCCCAGCGCGGCTGCCTGGTCGTGTGTGGCGACGCCGGCGATTCACTCGGCGACTCGCTGTACGAGGCGCGGCTGTACGTCCGCGGCTCGGTCGCCGGACTCGGCGCCGACTGCGTCCAGAAGGAGATGCGGTCCGAGCACGTGGCCCAGGTCGCCGAGCTGCTGACGCAGGCCGGTGTCGACGACGTCGACGCGGGCGAGTTTCGCCGCTACGGATCCGCGCGCCGGCTCTACAACTTCCACCCCGACAACCTCGGGAGCTACTGACTTGAGCGCGAACTCGAACGGCTGGCATCCGGGTTTGCGCGAGTCGGCCACGTTTGACCGCGACACGATCGCCGAGATCCAGCGCGCCGCCCGCGAGGGCATGTACGACATCCGCGGGTTCGGGGCCAAGCGACACGTCCCGCACTTCGACGACCTGCTGTTCCTGGGCGCCTCGGTGTCCCGGTATCCGCTCGAGGGGTACCGCGAGAAGTGCGCCACCGAGGTCGTGATCGGAACCCGGTACGCGCGCGAGCCCGTGCGGCTCGATATCCCGATCACGATCGCCGGCATGAGCTTTGGGGCGCTGTCAGGGCCGGCCAAAGAGGCCTTGGGGCGCGGCGCCACCGCGGTCGGGACCTCGACGACGACCGGCGACGGGGGAATGACGCCGGAGGAGCGCGAGCACTCGCGGGTATTGGTGTACCAGCTACTGCCTTCGCGGTACGGCATGAACCCGGATGATCTGCGGCGCGCGGATGCGATCGAGGTCGTGGTCGGCCAGGGCGCGAAGCCGGGCGGCGGCGGGATGCTGCTCGGCCACAAGATCTCCGACCGGGTCGCCGAGATGCGCGACCTGCCCAAGGGGATCGACCAGCGGAGCGCATGCCGCCATCCCGACTGGACCGGCCCGGACGACCTCGAGATCAAGATCGAGGAGCTGCGCGAGATCACCGACTGGCGAATCCCGATCTACGTCAAGGTCGGCGCCACCCGCACCTACTTCGACGTGGCGCTGGCGGTCAAGGCCGGCGCTGACGCGATCGTCCTGGACGGGATGCAGGGAGGGACCGCCGCCACCCAGGCCGTGTTCATCGAGCACGTCGGTATCCCGATTCTGGCCGCGATCCCGCAGGCGGTCGAGTCGCTGGTGGAGCTCGACATGCACCGCAAGGTTCAGCTGATCGTTTCCGGCGGGATCCGGACGGGTGCCGACGTGGCGAAGGCTTTGGCGTTGGGTGCGGACGCGGTATCGATCGGGGTGGCGGCGCTGATCGCTTTGGGGGACAACGCTCCCGAGCACGACGTAGCCTATCGGGAGATCGGGTCCGCAGCCGGCTACTACGACGACTACCAGGCCGGGCTCGACCCGGCCGGGATCTCGACCCAGGAGCCTTCGCTTGCGGCACGTCTGGAGCCCGTGGAGGGGGGCCGGCGGGTCGCGAACTACCTGCGGACGCTGACGCTCGAGGCGCAGACGCTCGCCCGGGCCTGCGGCAAGTCGCACCTGCTCAACCTCGAGCCCGAGGACCTGGTGGCGCTGACGATCGAGGCGGCGGCGATGGCGCGGGTGCCGCTCGCCGGGACATCCTGGATCCCGGGCCTGGTGGCGGGCACGTAAGCGCCGCCCCGAGTAAGTCGCCATTCGACCATCACCGGAGCGCGAGTGAGGCGAAACTCGTCTCAGGGCCGAGTGAATCGACATTCACCACGGGCCGAGCCGGCGAGTGATGAGTTACTCGGGGTGTTCGGTGGGCTGGCAACATGGGCGGGTGGACGTGGACGTGGACGTGGACGTGGACGTGGACGTGGACGTGGACGTGGACGTGGACGTGGACGTGAATCTCTACGGTCTGCCGCTCGGCCGCTTCGTCCCCGAGCGGACCGCGCTGTCGCGCGAGCTGCGCAAGGCCGGCGAGCGCGAGCAGGCGAGCGAGGTGGCGGGGCTGCGGAAGCCCTCGGTGGCGGCCTGGGCGGTCAACCAGCTCGTCCGGACCCAGCGCGAGGCGATTCACGAGCTGCTCGAGGCCGGCGACGGGCTGCGCTGCGCTCAGGACGACGTGCTGGCCGGCCGCGGCGACGCGAGGTCGCTCCGGGCCGCGGTCGAGCGGGAGCGGGTGGCGGTGCAGAAGCTGAGCGAGGCCGGGCGGGGCCTGCTCACCTCGGAGGGGCACGAGCTCAGCGCGACGGTCATCGAGCGCGTCGCCGACACCCTGCACGCCGCGGCGCTCGACGACGAGGCGCGGGCGCAGGTCAGCGCAGGACGCCTCGAGCGCGAGCTTCGCCACGTCGGGCTCGGCGGGCTCGGGCTCGGGCTCGGGCCCGGGACCGGGAGCGGGAGCGGGGCGCGGGCCCCGCGGTCGGCGACGCGGCCGGCGACGCGGCCGGCGAAGCGGCCGGCGACGCGGCCGGCGAAGCGGCCGGCGACTTCGAAGACGGACGCGGACGAGAAGAAGAAGCAGGCCGGCGCGCGCGCTGAAACGGAACGCACGGTGCGCGAGCAGACGAAGGCCCACGAGGAGGCCCGCCGGGCGGCGCGCGCCACCGAGCGCGAGGCCCGGCGCCGCGCCGAACGCGCGGGGCGCGCCGCGAAGCTGTCACTCGAGCGGCGCGACAAGGCCGCCGAGGCGCTGGACGAGGCACAGGAAGGGTTGCGAGCGGCAGCAGCGGAGCTCGCCGCCGCCGAGGACGCGCTGAGCGATGCCGAGGCAGCGGTGCGCGACGCGAGCGCGTAGCTCAGCGCAGCAGCGCGATCACGACCACCACGATCACGAGCACCATCAGCGCGGCGCCGCCGAAGGCCACCGGCCGCTGGCGCGACCAGAACTCCGGATGCGCGCGGTCGCGGCTGTAGCGGCCTTCGGGCGGGGTGCCGACCCAGTCATCATCGTCGTCGTCGTAGGGGCTCATGGGGCCAGGTTAGAGTGAAAGCCATGAACTATCGAACGCTTGGCCGCACAGGGGTGAAAGTCAGCCCGCTCTGCCTCGGGGCGATGATGTTCGGTGCCTGGGGCAACACCGACCACGACGACTGCATCCGGATCATCCACCGCGCGCTCGACGCCGGCATCAACTTCATCGACACCGCCGACGTGTACTCGCGAGGCGAGTCGGAGGAGATCGTCGGCAAGGCGCTTGCCGGCGGCAAGCGCGACAACGTGGTGCTCGCGACCAAGGTGCACGGAACGATGGGGGACGACCCCAACGAGTTCGGCAACACGCGCCGGTGGATTGCGCGCGAGGTCGACAACAGCCTGCGCCGGCTCGGGACCGATTGGATCGACCTCTACCAGATCCATCGTCCGGAGGCCGACACCGACATCGACGAGACGCTCGGCGCGCTGACCGACCTGGTGCGCGCGGGGAAGGTCCGCTACATCGGCTCCTCGACGTTCCCGGCTAGCCAGATCGTCGAGGCGCAGTGGGTCGCTGACCGGCGCGGCCGCGAGCGGTTCGTGTGCGAGCAGCCGCCGTATTCGATCCTGGTCCGGGGCGTTGAGAACGACGTGCTCCCGACCTGCCGGCGGCACGGGATGGGCGTGATCCCGTGGAGCCCGCTCGCCGGCGGGTGGCTGACCGGGCGCTACCGCAAGGGCCAGGATCTGCCCGACACGCACCGCGCTCAGCGAATCCCGGTCCGGTATGACATGTCACTGCCGGGGAACCAGCGCAAGCTCGAGGCGGCGGACGACTTGGCATCGCTCGCCGAGGAGGCGGGCACCACGATGATCGAGCTTGCGCTCGGGTTCGTGCTCTCGCATCCGGCGGTGACCGCGCCGATCATCGGGCCGCGGACGATGGAGCAGCTCGAGTCGCAGCTGCCGGCGGTCGACGTGACGCTCTCGGCCGAGGTGCTCGACCGGATCGATCAGGTCGTGCCGCCGGGGACGAACCTGAATCCGGCCGACGGCGGCTGGCAGAACCCGGCGCTCGAACCGGGGGAGAGGCGCCGGCCGTAGCGACCGCCAGGCGCACGATTGTTCGAAATCCGGCTTTTCGCGTAAGCGTGACGTCCGAGCGGACGTTCATCCTCTGTGTACTATCTGACGGAGGGCTGAGCGATGTTAGCGTGAACACGAGTGTGGTCAGCACAGGCGGATACGTCACGGAGCTCCTATACGAGTTGCTGGACGCCCATATCGACACCATGCGGATGGCTCGCGACCTGGACGGAGACCCGGCATGGGCGGCGCATCTGGATTACCTGAGCGACCTGCAACGCGTCGGACGTGAAGCGCTCGCGCACGGCGTGACCGCGACCGCGACCGCGAGCGTAGACGCGAACCGTTAGCGCTACGGGGCTGCGGGAGCCACCACGCGCGGGCGATCGTCGCCGTCGAGCGACTCGGTGTCGAAGCCGGTGTCAGAGAGCCGCTCGTGCGGCAGGCGCTCGAGGAACGCGTCGGCCGGCTCGAGGAACCCGATCCGGTGAGTGCGGTAGTGCATCGGCACGACCCAGCGCGGGCCCAGGCGCTCGGTGATCGCCGCCGCCTGCTCGGCCCCGATCGTCGGCCCGTCGCCGACCGGCAGGAACAGCAGGTCGACCTGACCGATCGCATCGGCCTGCTCGTCGCGCAGCGAGCGCTGGCCGAAGTCGCCGAAGTGGGCAACGCGGATCCCGTCAAGCGTGAACGCGAAGATCGTGTTTGGGCCGCGCTCAGTGCCGGCGGCCTCGTCGTGCTCGGATGCGATCGCGACCACCTCGCCGAACGGGGACTCGAGCCGTCCCGCGGTCGAGCGCAGGATCGTCGGATCGCCGCCGACGGCCTCGACCCCGTTGTGGTCGAGGTGCTCGTGCGTGACCAGCAGCAGGTCGGCGTCGACGTCGACCAGCGCGGGGTAGTCGAACTGGATGCCTCGGTCGGCCATCGGCGACATGTCGCCGAAGGGGTCGATGAACACCGTGCCTTCCGGTCCGCGCAGGCGGAACGCCGCCTGGCCGTACCAATCAACGCGCATGTCGCTCCTCTCGTGTCGGGTCCACCAGCTTACGCAGCGTGACTCGATGAGCGCCCGGCGCTCCGGATGCCCCCGGGTCCAGGGAGCGCTCTAGCGGAACAGCGGTGCTGACACTTGACGTGGGCGGGTGCACTAGGGTTCTCGCACATGGCGGACCGTGCCGCGATCGTCACCGGAGCCTCGCGCGGGATCGGGCTTGCCTTGGCCGAAACCCTCGGGGAGGAGGGCTATGCCCTGACGATCACCGCGCGCAAACCCGAAACGCTCGAGCAGGCGGCGTCCGGACTCCGGGACCGTGGATTTGAGGTCGAGCACGTGGCCGCGAACCTCAACGAGGAAGACGGCATCCGTGAGGTCGTCCAGCGTCACCGCGCACGGTACGGCCGCCTCGACGTGCTCGTCAACAATGCTGGGGTCGGGGTCGGCGCGTCGGCGACCGAGCACGAGACAAAGTACATCGACCTCCAGCTCGACGTCAACGTGCGCGCGATCGTCCTGTTCTACCGCGAGTGCGTGGACCTGCTGCGCGCCGCCGGCGCCGAGCACCACAGTGCGCTCGTCGTCAACATGGCGTCGATCGCCGGCAAGTCGCCGCAAGCGTGGCTGTCGGTGTACTCCGCCACCAAGGCGGCCGTGGCCGCTTATTCGGTCTCGATGAACAAGGAGCTGGCGAAGTACGGCGTGAAATCGGTCGCGTTCGCGCCCGGGTTCGTGGACACCGACATGACCGACTACGTGAAGGGGAAGGTGCCGGCGGAGGAGATGCTCCGGGTGAGCGACATCGCCGAGGCGCTGAAGTTCCTGCTGCGCGTCTCGCCCACGTGCCTGATCCCCGAGATCGTGTTCCAGCGTCCCGGGGAGATCGTGTGAGCGCAGATCTGTCCGGTCGCCGGGTCCTGATCACGGGCGCGGCTCGGGGGATCGGCGCGGCCACCGCCAAGCGCCTGCACGAGCGCGGTGCTCGCCAGCCGGACGCGTACACGCGCTCGTAGGCAACTCTTACGCGCCTCCTACCACGGTCCGACGCCGGGCGAGGAACGTCTGGGAGGTCCACCGAGAAAGGAGGTAAGCAGATGCGCAGGATCAAACCGCTCCTCGTGACGGTCGCCGCGACCGCCGCGCTCGCGGGCGGCGGCGCGGCAATCGCGAGCGCGGCCACGTCGACCGGCTCGACCGGCGCCGGCTCGACGACGACCGGCACCGCCCCGGCCCGGACCGCTCCGGCGGCCCCCGGCCAGGGCAGCCATGCCCGCTCCGGGGCCCCCGGCGGCAGCGGCTCGCACAACTGTCCCAACATGTGAGTCGCGCGTAGTCGCGACGACGCCGCAACCGGCACGACCCGGCCGGACCACCCGGTCGGGTCGCGCCGGTGCCACCTCACCCCGGTTGATGTGGGTGACGTGGGTGATGTGTGATGTGGGTGGCGTGGGTGGCGTGGGTGGCGTGGGTGGCGTGGGTGGCGTGGGTGGCGTGGGTGACGTGGGTGGCGTGGGTGACGTGGGTGACGTGGGTGACGTGGGTGACGTGGGTGACGTGGGTGACGTGGGTGACGTGGGTGACGTGGGTGACGTGGGTGGTGTTGCACCGGAATCCGGTGTGCGTACAGTAGAAGCATGGCCTCGGTCGGCAACGGGCGGCGCGCGAGCAGCTTCGCTCTCCGCCGGTCCGACGCTCGGGGCGAGAACTACAAGTGGATCGCGCTGTCCAACTGCACGCTCGGCGTGCTGCTGGCGACGCTCGACGCGTCGATCACGCTGATCGCGATGCCGGACATCTTCCGCGGCATCCACCTCGATCCGCTCGTGCCCGCCAACAGCTTCTACCTGCTATGGATGATCTTCGGGTTCCTGATCGTCACGAGCGTGCTGATTGTCAGCCTCGGCCGGCTCGGCGACATGTACGGGCGAGTCCGGATCTACAACCTCGGGTTCGTGATCTACACGACCGCGTCGCTGATCCTGACCATCGACTGGCTGAACGGCAGGGCGGGCGCGACGTACCTGATTGTGTGGAGGATCGTGCAGGGAGTCGGAGCCGCGTGCCTACTGGCCAACTCGGCCGCGATCATCACCGACGCGTTCCCGTCCAACAAGCGGGGGATGGCGCTCGGCATCAACAACATCGTCGGGGTCAGCGGCATGTTCGTCGGCCTCGTGCTCGGCGGCATCCTCGCGCCGATCAACTGGCGACTGGTGTTCCTGATCTCGGTGCCCGTCGGGCTGTTCGGGACGGTCTGGGCTTATCTCAAGCTCCAGGAGATCTCGACGCCCCGGCGAGCCCGGATCGACTGGGGCGGCAACATCACCTTCGCGCTCGGACTCGTTCTGATCATGGTCGCGATCACTTACGGCATCCGTCCCTACGCGGATTCGGCGACCGGATGGGGGAGCCCGCGCGTGCTGATCCTCCTGGCGCTCGGCTTCTTGTCACTCTTGGCGTTCGCGACGATCGAGCGGCGGGTCACCGATCCGATGTTCCGCCTGCCGCTGTTCAAGATCCGCGCGTTCACGTTCGGGACGCTGTCGACGTTCCTCTCGGCGGTGGCGCGCGGCGGCCTGATGTTCATGCTGATCATCTGGCTCCAGGGCATCTGGCTGCCGCTGCACGGCGTGGACTTCACCAAGACGCCGCTGTACGCGGGGCTCTACATGCTCCCGCTCACCGGGGGAATGCTGATCGCCGGCCCGACATCCGGCTACCTGTCCGACCGCTTCGGAGCGCGGCCGTTCGCTACCGGCGGCATGATCGGCGCCGCGCTCAGTTTCCTTCTACTCGCGCTGCTCCCGACCGACTTCTCCTACCTCGCGTTCGGTGCGATCCTGTTCCTGAGCGGCATCTCGATGGGGATGTTCGCCTCGCCGAATCGCGCCGCCGTGATGAACAGCCTGCCGCCGGGCGACCGCGGGGCCGGCGGCGGCATGAACCAGACCTTCCAGAACTCCGCCCAGGTCCTGTCGGTCGGGATCTTCTTCACGCTGATCATCATCGGGCTGTCGGCGACGCTGCCGCACACGATGGCGAGCGGGCTCGAGGCGCACGGCGTCGCGCCGGGGGCCGCTCAGCACGCCGCCAACCTTCCGGCGGTGTCGATCCTGTTCGCGGCCTTCCTCGGCTACAACCCGATCCAGCACCTGCTTGGCAGTTCGGTGCTCAGCCAGCTGCCGGCGCACACGCAGGCGCTGCTGAGCGGCCGGTCGTTCTTCCCCGAGCTGATCTCGGGGCCGTTCCGGCACGGCCTGCACGAGGCGTTCGCGTTTGCGATCGTCGCCTGCCTGATCGCCGCGGTCGCGTCGTGGTCGCGGGGGCAGCGGTACGTCGACGGCGATGCGGCGCTCGGGACCGCAGCTCCGGGTGCGGCCGGCGCCCCGACGACCGCAGCCGTGGCTGGGGCTGGGGCTGAGGCTGGGGCTCGTGCTGGGGCTGGGGCGCGGGCTGGGGCTGGGGCTGGGGCCCGGAGAACGAGCACCTCGCTGTAGCCCGGTCCGCTCAACGATCGACTTCAAAGGGCATAGACGATGCGTACTCGAATCAGGGTCGTTCGCGCCGGGCTGGCCGCGACGGCGGCATTCAGGACATCGCCGGCGCGAACTGCACACTCGCGAACGGCACCGGCCGGGCGACCGCGAAGATCGCGACGCTGAAGGGGGCTAGATGACCCCAGTCAGCACGAGCGTTCCGATCAACACGAGCACGACCGCGGTGAACGCGTTCCCCCACCGATCGAGCCAGCGGCCTCGCACCTGGTAGCCGCCCGCGGCGGCGAACAGCGTGAGGCCGACGATCGTCGTGATCGTCACCGCCCCGAACACGACGACGGAGCCGATCGCGGCGCCGGCGCCGGCGGTGGTGGCGGCGAGGAACACCGGAAGGATCGTCAGGTCCGGCGACGCGGCGGCACCGAACGGGACGATGATCGAGAGCAGCGAGCCGCGGGGCGCATGGTCGTGCCCGTGGTCGTGGTCGTGGTCCTCGTGGTGGTGCGCATCGCCCTCGCCGTGCTCGTGCGAGTGAACGTGGCCATGCCCGGTGAGCTCGAGCACGAGGAACGCCACCCCGGTGGCGATCAGCAGCAGCCCGACGATCGCGTCCTGAGCATGCTCGACCGTCGAGCGCAGCTGGAGTCCGATCACGACGATCACCGCCCCGAGCACGATCGAGACGAGCACGTGAGCGGCGCCGGCAAGGCTCGAGAGGCGCGCGACCTTCGACAGCGGGTACCGCTGAGTCCGGCCCAGGACCGCGAGCGGCACCCAGTGATCGGGCAGGATCGCGTGGCCGAACCCGACCCCGGCGGCGGCCACGAGCAGGGCAGGGGTGGTGCTCACACCGGGGAGGCTAGTGCGCTGCGTGACGGTCGAGGTCTGCCTCGAGACCGCGGGCTCGACCGAATTCGAACGGCAGCGGATGTAGTCGCCGGGGTTCACCGGCGAGCGTAGGTAGCCGCGGCGGATCGCGGCAGGATCATCGCGCCCCCGCCGCAGCGGCAGCCCGGGCACGGCAGCTCATCGTGCCGCTCGACGGAGCGACAGCACGAGCAGCGCCAGCGCGGCGAGCGGCATGACCCACCACGCGGGCGAGCCCGCGTCCGCGATCAGCGCGGTCGCGCCGAGCGCCACCACGACGCCGAGCGCGGTGAGCGGGTCATCGCCGACGACGAACTCCCACACCGCACGCGCGGCCTGAACGAGCCGGCTCACGCGGGCTCTCCCAGCGCGCGGCGCTCCGGGGTCCTGCGCAGCCACCTGACCATCGCCAGCGCGGCGATCGCCACCCCGGGAATCAGCGCGAGCAGCGCGGCGTCGCCACCCGGCCAGGACGCTCCCGCGCCCTCGGCCCCCCAGAACATCCCGAACGAGGTCAGCATCACCCCGACGCAGAACTTCAACGTGTTCTCGGGCACGCGCGCGAGCGGCCGGCGGACGGCGACGCCGGCGAGCACGACGAGCGCCACGGCGGCTCCGGCGGCCGCGGCCGCGAGCCCGATCCGGTGCTGGCTGGCCCCGAACGTGATCACGATGAACGCGACCTCGAGCCCCTCGAGCAGCACACCCTTGAACGCGATCGTGAACGAGTAGCCGTCGAACCCCGGTCCGGTGCGCGCCGCCGAGCGGGCGGCGTCGGTCTCGGACGCGAACTCCTTCGACTCGTCGCGGATCGCCTTGAGGCCCGCGTAGCGAAGCACCGACTTGCGCAGCCACTGAAGCCCGAACACGAGCAGCAGCGCGCCGACGACGACGCGCAGCGCGTCGATCGGGAGCGTGGTGAGCGCCGGCCCGAGCGCGGCGACGAGCAACGCGAGGACGAGTGTCGCGGCTCCGACGCCGGTCAGCGCCGAGCGCCAGCTACGGGTGACGCCGACCGCGAGCACGATTGTGAGCGCCTCGACGCCCTCGACGGCGCAGGCGAGGAACACGGATATGGCAAGGCCGATCTCCGCGCCGGACATGAGCTGCAGTATGGCTCGCCCCGGTTAGGGCGAGCTCAGCTCGAGGCCGAACTGCTTGCGGAGTCCGTCGTACCCCACGTCGCTGACGTGCACCGCACGGCTGCGCTCGGCCTTGCGTACCCATCCGAGGTCGATCATCCGCGCCGCGATCGCGGCCCCGAGCGATCCGGCGAGGTGATGCCGCTGCTCGCTCCAGTCCACGCAGTACTTGATCAAGGGCCGACGCGACGGCATCGAGTCGAAGTCGATCCCGAACGCCGCGAGCTCACGCAATCCGGCCGGCGTCAGCCGGTAGTCGAGGTCGAGGCCGGGCGCAGAGAGCCGGTCCTCGCCCGCGGAATCCGGGTCGAACACGCCGTCGCCGCCGGTCAGCAACTCGTGCTCGAGCAGCGCCTCCATCAACTGCGTCCCGAGCATCCCCGCGAGATGGTCGTAGCACGTGCGCGCGAAGCGGACCGCCTGCGCCTTGTCGCCCTGCTTGAGCGAGCGCACCGGGGCGGGGGGCGAGATCCGCGCGAGCGCTTCGATCAGCTCGCCCACCTCGGGGCCTGAGATGCGGAAGTAACGGTGGCGGCCGTGGCGCTCGACCCCAAGCAGTCCACCCTTGACCAGCTTGCCGAGGTGGGCGCTGGCGGTTGAGGCGGCGACGCCGGCCTCGTGGGCGAGCACGCTCGCCGGCAGTGCCCGTCCGTCCCCGAGCGCCAGAAGGATCCGGGCCCGCCCCTGATCGGCGATCAGCGCGCCGATGCTCGCGATGTCCGCGTCGCCATGCACACCCCATACGGTAGCGCCACCACATTTCGTCTCCGGACGAAGCGTGCGGCGCTGTCATCATGGTGGGTGGATGAGCTCCGGGAACCATGGGTTCGCGGCTTCTCATGGAGCCGGCGGCAGCGGCGCAATGCGCTCGCTCCGAGGCTCGCGTAAGCCGCCGCCGCTGATGGACCCCTCGCGCGAGCGCGACACGCACCGGATCCTCGCGCTGTTCAAGCCCTACCGCCTCCGGCTCACCGCGGTGCTCGTGCTGATCGTCCTCTCGGCCGGCATCGCGATCCTCCAGCCTTTCCTGCTCAGGGAAGCGCTCGACGTCGGGATCCTCAAGCACAACGACAAGGTGCTGACCCTGTCCGTGCTCGCGATGATCGCGATCTCGATCTTCACCAACGCGACCAGCGTCTGGCAGACGTACATGTCGAACGTGGTCGGTCAACGCGTGATGCACGACCTGCGCGCCGCGGTGTACGACCGCCTGCAGAAGATGTCGCTCGCGTTCTTCACTCGCACCCGCACGGGCGAGGTCCAGTCGCGGATCGCCAACGACATCGGCGGCCTCGACAGCGTGGTCACGACAACCGCGACCACGATCGCTCAGAACGCGACCACGGTGGTGGCCTCGCTCGTCGCGATGTGCCTGCTCGACTGGCGCCTGGCGATCATCTCGCTCGTGTTCGTGCCGCCGTCGGTGTGGATGACCCGCCGCGTCGGCCAGATGCGCCGCAAGATCACCACCGAGCAGCAGCGCCGCCTGGCCGACATGTCGGCGCTGGTCGCGGAGTCGCTGTCGGTGTCCGGGATCATGCTCGGCAAGACCATGGGTCGCGGGGCGGACCTCGCCGGTCGCTTCACCGTCGAGTCGAAGGGCATCGCCGACCTCGAGGTCCGCTCGCGGATGGCCGGGCGCTGGATGATGGCGACGATCCAGTTCACGTTCGCGGTCCAGCCGGCGATCATCTACTGGCTCGCCGGGCAGACGTTCATCGGCAAGTCGATCTCGATCGGGACCGTGGTCGCGTTCACGACGCTGCAGACGCGGCTGCTGTTCCCGATCCAGTCGCTGCTCGGGGTCCAGGCCGACATGCAGACCTCGCTCGCGTTGTTCGACCGGATCTTCGAGTACCTGGACCTGCCGGTCGACATCGTCGAGGCGGAGCATCCGGTCGAGCTCCGGCCGGACGAGCTGCTTGGCGAGGTGCGGTTGGAGGGCGTCTCGTTCCGGTACGGAGCGAATGGGGACGAGGAGTGGACGCTCCGCGACATCGACCTGGTCGTCCCGGCAGGGACCCGAACCGCGGTCGTCGGTGAGACCGGCGCCGGAAAGACCACGATCGGCTACCTGGCCGCGCGGCTGTACGAGCCCCAGGAGGGGCGGGTGACGATCGACGGGGTCGACGTCCGCGACGCCTCGCTCGCTTCGCTGGCGGCGACGGTCGGCGTCGTCTCGCAGGAGACCTACCTGTTCCACGCGAGCGTCCGCGAGAACCTCCGCTTCGCCCGGCCCGATGCTACCGACGAGCAGATCGAGGACGCGGCGCGGACCGCGCGCATCCACGATCTGATCGCGTCGCTTCCCGACGGCTACGACACCGTCGTCGGCGAGCGGGGCTACCGGTTCTCGGGCGGGGAGAAGCAGCGGATGGCGATCGCGCGGACGGTCCTGCGCAACCCGCCCGTGCTGGTCCTCGACGAGGCCACGAGCTCGCTCGACACCCAGACGGAAGCGGCGGTGCAGGCCGCGCTCGAGCGCCTGGCCGAGGGGCGCACGACGATCACGATCGCGCACCGGCTCTCGACGGTCCGTGACGCCGACCAGATCGTGGTGCTCGACCACGGCCGGATCGTCGAGCGCGGCAACCACGACGAGCTGATGGAGCGCCGTGGGGCGTACGCGGCGCTGGTGGCGCGGGACGTGACCGACGTGATCGACGAGATCGCCGGCGAGGCGTCGTGAGCGGGCGGGCGGCGAGCGAGCTGCTGCTCGTCGGCGGTCTGCCGGCGCGCTCGGCCGACGAGGCGTTCCCGGCCGGCGTCGAGCTGTTCGGAGATCTCGTTGCGCGAGATCCCGGCAGGGCAGGGGTTGACGGGAGCACCAGCTCCTGATCGCGCGGCCACCGCGGCCAGCACCTCGTTTCACATGCGGTGGCGCGCGGCGGGCAGCGCGTCACCGTGGCCGTCGGACTCCAGCCAGGTCGAGATCAGGTAGTTCCCGATCGTCCCGGGCGGGGGGAGCACGATCGCGCCGGCGGTGAGCGAGCACGCGAGCTCGTCGCGTCCCCACCAGCGCGCCTCGACCAGCTCGGCGGGATCGGGTGTAAGCGGGGGGTCGTCGCCGGCAGCCGGCGCGGCGAACGCCCAGAAGCCGATCATCAGCGCCTGCGGGAACGGCCACGGCTGCGAGGTGACGTACTGCACCGAGACGACCTCGACGCCGGTCTCCTCGCGGGCCTCGCGGACCACCGCCTCCTCGGGCGTCTCGCCGGGCTCGACGAACCCGGCCAGCGCCGACCACCGGCTCGGGGGCGCGCCGGTGCGGCGGCTCAGCACGCACCGATCGCCGGACTGCACGAGCATCGTGATCGCCGGGTCCGTGCGCGGGAACTGCATCAGGCCGCACACCGGGCAGCGGCGGCGGTGGCCGGACGCCTGCACCTCGGTGGCGTTGCCGCAGCGTCCGCAGTAGAGCTGGACGCGATGCCAGCCGATCATCGCGACCGCGTAGGCCGCGAGCGCGGCTTGGCCTGACTCGAGCTCGCCGGCGAGGGTCCGGAGCGGGACGAATGCAAGGTCCCGTCCGGCTGCGGCTGCCGGAGCGCCGGCCGCCGCGGCTGCCGGAGCCCCGGCCGCCGCGGCCGCGGGATCGCCGGCGGCGGCGTTGTACGCGAACCGCGCGCGCTGCGAGGAATCGAGGCCGAGGAACGTGAGCTCGGCGCCGTCCGGGACGGCGGCGACGGGGACGAGTGCGAGCGAGCCCTCGCCGCTGACCGCGACCTCCTGGCCCTCGCCGACGAGCACGACCCGCGAGCTGGGCAGGGAGCGCAGGCGCTCGATGCTCACGTCCTCGCGCAGGTGAGCGGCACGGTCGAGCGTGCCGCCGGCGAACGCGATCGTCCCGGGTGCCGGCCACATCGCGAAGTACGATTTCAGATGGTGGCGCGGGGCGGCAACCGACAGACGGAGCAGCATGGACGGCTCGGCCCGGCGGTCTCCGGCGCCGGCTCGCGCGAGCGACCGTCCGACCCGCCGACTTCGTCGTGATTGGTCCCGATCAGCAGCGGCACATGGTCGATCAGGGATCGGCACGCGCCGGTGGGATCGCGGTCAGCCGATCCTGAGCTTCGCGCGCAGCCTGATGGCGCCGCCGATCACCGCGAGCGCGGCGGCCGCCGCGAGCACCAGCCACGGGACGTTGCGGGCGCCGCCGGTGCCTCCGCTGTGCGACGCCGGTCGGATCGACACGGGCGACGCCGCGACGGCGCTCGGGTTGAGGGCGACGAAGGGGTCCGTGGTGACGGCGAACGTCCGCGTGTTCACCACGGCCGCCGTGGACCCGTCGGCGTCGACCCGGATCGTCGCGCCCCCGTCCCCCACGCTGAGCGTCGCGTTCCCGATGTCGGCGTCCGCGGATGACGGCAGGTCGACGCACACGGCGCGGCGCCCGGCCGTGTCGAGTGCGTGGATGAACGGGGCCCCTGACGCGCGCACATAGAGCGTGTACGCCCAGCGGCTGTTCGCGCTCATCACGCGCGTGACCGGAGCGCCGGTCATCGCCTCGCCGCGATCGTGCGGATCGACGATCGGCTTGCGCAGGAGGTGGCGCGCCACCAGGTCGTACGCGAGCGCCTCGTATTCGCCGACGTTCGACGCCGCGTAGTGGATCAGGTACAGCCAGCGCCCGTTCGGCGAGATCGCGTCGACGACCGACCAGCCGGGAAGGGCGATCCGCACCCGGACCGCGAGACGTGGCGCGTCGAGGACGAGCAGTCGCGAGGTCCGCGGGGTCCCGTTTCCGGGAAGCTCGGCGAGCACGAGCGTGCGTCCGTCCGCGGACAGGCCCGTCGCCTCCCTGAAGCGGCGGGACCGGCCCGCCGTCCGCCAGCGCGCCCGCCGGCGCGAGCAGCGCAACGCCGAACAGCAAACCGATCGCGGAGATCCACCTCGTCGCCATCCTCCCTCGGAGCTATCGAGTCACCGCTAATACGTTTGGGAGGCCTGAATCGATCCCGGCTGGGTCGGCGCCGCGGACCTGCACAACTCGACAATCGAGCCCGAAGCGTCGTGCCCTGCCGCGTTGGTGACGACAGTCGTACACAACTCGTCACGGTCCTGGCACGCCGCCGCCGCTGACGAGTTATGCACGTTCCGGGGGGTGCCGGCGCCACGGGGCGCCGAAAGTCGCCTCGCACCGCGCCGCAGGCCCCTTAGGCGGGGGCCGCGGCGCGCGGTGCGGGCTCAAACGACCTGAGCAGATCGGCTCTAGCGGACCTGCAAGTAGGTCATCACCACAGGCCCGATTCGAATCACATCGCCGTCGGCGATGTTCGTGGCGATGATCTGGCGGCCGTTGACGAATGTGCCGTTCGCGCTGCGGTTGTCGAGCAGGCGCGATTGGTGTCCGTGGCGCACGAGGATTGCGTGGCTGCGCGAAACGCCGTGCTCCTCGATGCGGACGTCCGAGGTGAGGCCGCGGCCGATGTGTGTGACCTTGGCGTCGAGCGGGATAAGCCACTCGGTGCCGCCATCGGCGAACGCGAGGTAATGGCCGAACGGCGCCAGACGCCGGTTGATCACGCGGCTGCGGGTCCTATGGTCGAGCAACGCAAGCGAGTCGAGGATCGGCGCGGTGGCGCCGGCCTCGAGTCGCGCGGTGTCCTGTTCGCGCTGCGGAACGACAGTTGGCTCTGAGATCTGGAGGGGTGCTTCCGTGGTCATGCGTTCATCTCATCACCGGCCCGGCAGGACAACGTCAAGCCACTCTAAGAGGTTGCGAAGACATCGCTGACGCGAATGTGACAAGGGTCACGCTCAGCTAACAGCGATCGCGAGCTCGAGCTCCCGAACCCGCGCGTCCTCGTCCTCGAGCAGCCGCGCGAGCTTCTCCCTCGTGTCGTAGTCACACGCAGGCGAGTAGAGGATCAGACGCTGTTCACCGGAATCTCCGTGGAGGAAAACGGCATGGTCGAATGCGAGCGGGCCGACCGCGGGATGGGTGAGCTGCTTGCGTCCCTCACCGCTGCCGGCGACCTCATGGCGCTTCCACAGCTTGCGGAACTCGGGGCACGATGAATTGAGCGCCGAGATCAGCTCCTCGAACGCCGGATCGCCGATGTTCCTCGCTGAGTCGGCCCGGAACTTGGCCACCAGGAGTCGCGCGCTCGTCGCCCAATCGCCCGAGCACAGAGTGCGGCGCGACGGATCCATGAACCACAGCCAGACGTGGTTACGGGAGAGCGGTTCGGGTCCCGGCTCCCACATGAACACGCGCTCGAACGACTTGTTCCACGCGAGGTAGTCCCAGCGGCGGCCGAGCAGGTACGCCGGGCCCGGGCCGACGTTCTCGACCAGCCGGCGCAGCGTCGGGGAAACCTCCTCAGCCGGCGGCTTGCACGGCTTCGCTTGCTCGCCGCGGCCCAGCAGGATCAGGTGCGAGCGCTCCGCGGGAGTCAGCCGAAGCGCGCGCGAGAGTGCCTCGAGCACGTCGAGCGACGCGCGGACGTCGCGTCCCTGCTCGAGCCACGTGTACCACGTTGTGCCGACCCCGGCGAGCAGCGCAACCTCCTCGCGGCGCAGTCCGGGTGTGCGCCGACGGCCGCCATCGGGAAGCCCGACGTCATCGGGTTGGAGGCTCGAGCGCTTGGTTCGCAGGAAGTCAGCGAGCTCCTCGCGCCGGCGCTCGCCGTTTGCCGCCTTGCCCGACGAGCCCGATTTCGCTCTCACGCCGGCCGGAGCTCCGCCGTTGTCTGATCGCTTGGGTGTGAGTTCCACTACCAGGATAAACCCCTCTCTTGTACCTGGATAGACATTATCGCACCATACCAACCGTGACCGCAACCGCCCCCATGAAAACTGAATCCGCCCGTTCCAAGAACGCGCTCCTACTCGTCGTCTGCCTCGCCCAGTTCATGGTCATCCTCGACGTCGCGATCGTCAACGTCGCGCTGCCGTCGATGCGGTCTGGGCTGCACTTCTCGACCACCGGCCTGCAATGGGTCGTCAACGCCTACACGCTCACGTTCGCCGGCTTCCTGATGCTCGGCGGCCGCTCGGCCGACCTGCTCGGGCGCCGGCGCGTGTTCCTCGTCGGCACCGCCCTGTTCGCGCTGTCCTCGCTCGGATGCGCGGTCGCCGACTCGCGCGGTCTGCTGATCGCCGCCCGGGGCATCCAGGGCCTCAGCGGGGCCGTGCTCTCGCCGGCCACGCTCTCGATCATCACGTCCTCGTTCGCCGAGGGACGCGAGCGCAACCACGGCCTGGCCGCGTGGGGCGCGGTCGGCGGACTCGGCGCCTCGTCGGGCGCCCTGCTCGGCGGGATCCTCACCCAGACATTCGGCTGGCCGGCGATCTTCGCCGTGAACGTCCCGCTCGGGGCGGTCGTGGTCGCGCTCGGCTATCGCCTGATCCCGGTGTCGGCGCCGGCCGAGGGGACGCGCCACTTCGACCTCACCGGGGCCGCGCTCATCACCGCGAGCCTGGTCAGCCTGACCTTCGGGATCGTCCGCACCGACACGCTCGGATGGGGCGCGCCCGGCGTGATCGCTCCGCTGATCGGGGGCGTCGCGCTGATGGCGGCGTTCCTCGTGGTCGAGGCGCGGTTCGCGCGGGAGCCGCTAGTGCCGCTGTCGATCTTCCGGGTCGGGCATCTCCGCGCGGCCAACGCGGTTGTGCTGCTGCTTTACGCCTCGCAGTTCCCGGGCTGGTTCTTCCTGACGCTGTACCTCCAGCAGGTGCTCCACTACGACGCGATCGACGCGGGACTCGGCTTCCTGCCGATGACGCTGTCGATCTTCGCGGCCTCGACGCTGGCGCCGCGAGTGGTGGCTCGCTTCGGACCGCGCCGGGTGATCGCGACGGGGATGCTGACCTCGGCGATCGGGCTGCTGCTGCTGAGCGACGTCACCCCGGGCGGGACGTACGTCAACACGGTCCTGCTCGGGGCGCTGCTCTCGGCGCTCGGGATGGGCTTCTCGCTCGTCCCTGCGACGATCGTCGCGATGCAGGGCATCGAGCGCTCGCAGAGCGGCGTCGCATCGGGCCTGCTCAACACCTCCCGGCTCGTCGGAGGCGCGCTGGGCCTGGCCGTGCTCTCGACGATCGCGGCGTCGCAGACCAGCGCGGCGATCGGATCGAGCGGGGCGGCGGTGGCGGCGACCGACGGCTACTCGCTCGCCTTCCACGTCGGGACCGTGATCGCGCTCGCCGGCGCGGCGATCGCCGCGTTCCTGTTGCGTGATCCCGGAGACACCGAGGTCGTGCGGTTGCCGACCACGAAGAACGAGGAGGCCGAGCATGAGGCGCTGGCTGCTTGACTGACCCGCCGGCCGGTTGATGAAGGGAAGCTGCTCGGCCAGGCAGAGTGCTCGAGAAGCTGTTCGGGCTCAAGTGAGCCCGGGCCGCACGGCCGCCCGATTAGGATGAGGGCCGCCCATGCTCCCGACGCAGCACCTGCCCGCGTTCCTGCTCACGGTCTACGTGCTGATCCTGATCCCGGGCCCGAGCGTGCTGTTCGTGGTCAGCCGCGGCGTCTCGCTCGGACGCCGGTCGGCGCTGGCCACGGTCGCCGGCAACGAGAGCGGCTTCGCGCCGCTCGGGTTAAGGCTCGCGGTGACCACCCGCAGGAGCTGAGCGGTATTGGCTTCGCGACGCTCGCGCCGAAGCGCCGGGATCCTGCTGCATCGCGGACACGGCGACGCGATCGAGGTGCTGCTCGTCCATCCCGGCGGGCCTGCGTGGTCGGACCGGGATCTCGGCGCCTGGTCGATCCCGAAGGGCGAGTGCGCCGACGGCGAGGATCCGCTCGATGCGGCCCGCCGCGAGTTCGAAGAGGAGCTCGGGAGCGCGCCGCCGGCCGGCGAGGCCGAGGATCTGGGAGAGATCCGCCAGCGCAGCGGTAAGCGCGTGCACGGCTGGGCGCTGGCGGGCGATCTCGATGTCAGCACGGTCTTCAGCAACACCTTCGAGTTTGAGTGGCCGCCCCGCTCAGGCCGGATGATCGAGATCCCCGAGGTCGACCGGGCCGAGTGGTTCGGTCTCGAAGCCGCGCGCGAGAAGATCAACGCCGGGCAGGTGCCGCTGCTCGATCGCCTCGAGCATTTGCTGGGTAGCAGGAAGCCGACTCGCTAACATCCTTGAGGCGTCAATCACCTTACCTCCGGAGGCGTCAACCGCATGATTTCCGCCACTCTGTACAGCGATCCCGCGTGCCCGTGGGCATATTCCGAGAGCCCTGCCCTGCGAGTGACCGAGTGGCGGTACGGCGACCAGCTCGACTGGCGCCTCGTGCTCGTGGGGCTGACCGAGGAAGCCTCCCAATACGCCAACCGCGGCTACACGCCGATCCGTGGCGCACTCGGGCAGGCCAGCTTCCGGCGTCGCTACGGAATGCCGTTCTCGCCGGCCCCCAAGGCGCGACTCAGCGCGACGTCACGGGCGTGCCGGGCGGTGGTGGCCGCACGTCTGACGCAGCCGGGTAGCGAGTGGCGCGTGTTCCGCGCGATTCAGCTCGCCAACTTCAACACGCCGCTGCTGCTCGACGACGACACAAACTTGGCCGACGCGCTGCGGGGCATACCGGGGATCGACGCCGACCAATTGGTCGCCATGATCGACGCTGCCGAGGTGATCGACGCCTACCACGTCGACAAGGACGAGACCCGCAAGGCGGCCGGATCCGCCGCCGAGTTGCAGGGCAAGACGTCGACCTCCGACGGCCCGGTCCGGTTCACGGCGCCATCGATCGTTTTCGAGCAGAACGGAAGGACGCTCGTGGCCGGCGGGTTCCAGCCGGTCGAGGCTTACGACATCCTCGTGGCGAACATCGATCCCCAGCTCCACCGCGAGCCGCCACCCGAGCGCCCGGGTCCGCTGCTCGACAGGTTCACGGACGGACTGACCACGCAGGAGGTCGCGGCGCTGATGGCGCGCGGGAACGACAAGCCCGACCGGGCCGCCGCCGAGGTGGCGCTGCTCGAGCTCGTGGCCGCCGGCGACGCGATCCGCAATCCGCTTGGCGACGACGCCGTGTGGCAATCGGCCACCGCCCCGGAGCCGATGGTTTTCGGCTCAGCCCACGCGCTCGCCGTAAACTGATTCCCGAACGCGGGGCGTTGCCTCGCCGTGCCCGGGACAGGAGGGACGAATGGGACAGCCTGTGCTCCACTTCGAGATCATCGGCAAGGACGCGGACAAGCTCCGTGGGTACTACTCGGAGATGTTCGGCTGGGAGATCGACGCTGGCAACCCGATGAACTACGGGATCGTTCCGCGCTACCAGGACGCCGAGGGCGCGGGAATCGGCGGCGGCCTGGGGCCGGCAATGGACGGCTACGAGGGCCACGTCACGTTCTACGTCGGCGTGCCCGACGTCGAGGCGGCGCTCGCCAAGGCCGAAAGCCTCGGCGGCAAACGCCTGTTCGGGCCCCAGGCGGTCCCGGGCGGACCCGAGATCGGCCAGTTCGCCGACCCGGAGGGTCATCTGATCGGCCTGCTGAAGCTCGCGTAGGGCCCCGCGTTCGGCATCCGCGGGGCCGTCAGACCCCGTCCGGACGGAGATCGGGTCCCCACCCACCCTCCACGGATGCTGCGAAGCGGCCCACTAGACTCTGCCGGCACGTTCGACGCGGAGACACTGCCGGGGCGAGCGCGGCTCAGGTCGGCACGGCGCTGATGCTGGCCCCCGAGGCGGGAACGCCAGACGCGCACGGCCGCGGCTGGCCGGACGCGCCCCGACCCGCGTCACCCGGGCCTGCACCGGTCGCCCCGCTCGGGGGATCGTCAACCGGTTTATGGTCGAGCACGACGGTGTGGCGCCCGTCGGCTACCCAGAGATCCACCACGTGACAAGCCCCTTGCGGGCCGCCGCCCGGCGTCAGGGCGACGCCGACGCATTCAACCTGTGGGCCGGGCAGGCCCACGAGCTCGTGCACGCGCGGCCAGCGGGCGAGATCGTGCGCGAGATGGCGGCGCAGGCGCGGGCGGTCCTCGCCGGCGTCAACGCGCGCTTGCGCCCGGAGCCGTGACGGCGTGGGAAGAAACTCGGACATATTCCGGGTTTCTTCCCGAGGGCGGGATCAGCGCGGCCCTGGGCGATCCAGGTCCGGAACTCGGCCTCGGGGAAGTGGTCGAGATTGGTCCGCGTCAGCCCGGCGCACACGCCCCAGCCCTGGCACACGCCGATCCCCGCGCCGACGTTGCGCAGGCTCATGACCAGGTAGATCATCCCGTCCATGTGCTCGACCACGGCATGGCCGCCGGTCACGTGGACCCAGTGCTGGTCTACGAACATGATCTTCTGCTCGGGGTCCTCGAACCGCGACCCGGCCAGCAGCGGCCGGCGCTGCTCCTGCAACGCGACCTCGGCGATCCGGGCCGAGCGGTTGGCCGAGCGGTTGGCCGAGCGGACGGAGGCGAACGTCGCGACGGCCAGGACCAGCGTCCCGCCCGCGGTGGCGAGCGACGAGATCGTCACCCAGTCGGCCATCGGGACTATCGGCCGGTGAACGCGGGCGCCCGCTTCTCGACGAACGCGGAGGTGCCCTCGAAGAAGTCCTTCGTGCGCCCGAGCGCGTGCTGGAGCTCGGCCTCGAGCTCGAGCTGGGCGTCGAGGTCGCCGTAGATGAACCGGTTGAGCGCGCGCTTGGAGCTCGCGTATGAGCGGGTCGGGCCGGCGGCGAGCCGCTCGATCAGCGCATCCGCCTCCGCCATCAGTCGATCGTCGGGGTAGACCCAGTTGACCAGGCCCCACTCGAGCGCCTGCGGTGCCGGGATCCGCTCGCCCAGCATCGCCATCTGGAACGCCCGCGCCCTCCCGACCGCGGGGGGCACGAACGCGGTGGAGCCGCCGTCAGGCATCAGGCCGATGTTCACGAACGCGAGGCCGACGAACGCCGTCTCGGCCGCCATGATCAGGTCGCAGGAGAGCGCGAGTGAACAGCCGATTCCGACCGCCGCGCCGTTGATCGCCGCCACCACCGGCTTCTCGATCCGCCGGACCGCCGCGATCACCGGGTGGTAGAGCTCGTGCAGCTCCTTGTAGAGGTTGGGCATCCCGTCGTCGGCGGGCTCGAACCCGGATTTCAGGTCCGCGCCTGAGGAGAACCCCCGGCCGGCGCCGGTGATGAGCACGGCGCGAACCGAGTCGGCCGCGGCGTCGCCCTCGAGCACCTGCCGGAGCTCGCGGCCGAGCTGCGGCACCCACGCGTTCAGCGAATCGGGCCGGTTGAGGGTCAGCCGTCCGACGCCCCCCGACTGCTTCCAGATGATCGTCTCGTAGGACACGTCGACTACTCCTCTCGTTTGAGCCTCAACGGCAGCCTTTCCAGGCCGTAGATCCCCGACGGGGTCCCGAACTCGGGCTCGCCGTCGGGTGCGAGCGAGACCACGTGTTCGGCCAGGAACGCGAGCCCCTCCTGCATCTCCGCGCGGGCCAGGTTGGCGCCCACGCAGTAGTGGATGCCCGCGCCGAACGTGAGCAGGCGCGTGCCGCCGCGCTCGGCGGTCAGGTCGAACCGGTCGGGCTCGACGCCCTCCCGGTTGGCATGCCACGCCGAGATGAGCACGATCGAGCCCGCCGGGAAGGTCACGCCTCGATGCTCGACCTCGTCGATGAGGATCCGCGCGGTGAACGGCGTGATCGGCTCGAACCGGAGCGCCTCCTCGACCGCCGCCGACGCCAGCCTCCGCGGATCCGAGCGGAGCAGCTCCCACTGGTCGGGGTTCGCGGCGAGCAGGCGGATCGCATGGGCGAGCTGGCTCTGGCTGGTGTCGACCCCGCCGACGAGGATGTTCAGGATCAGGTTGCGGAGCTCGTCGTCGCTGAGGCGATCGCCTGCCTCTTCGGCCTTTATCAGCGTCGAGATCAGGTCGTCGCCGGGCGCCGGCCGGCGATGCGCGATCAGCTCGTCCTCGTACGCGTAGAACTCGGCCACCGCCTGCTCGATCTCCGCCCGCTCCGTCATCAGGCTGGTGGGGTCGAACTGGCGCTGGATCATGTTCGACCAGTGGTGGAGGCGGGCGGCGTCGTCGAGTGGGGCTCCCATCACCGCGGCGATCACCATCGACGGGTACGGCTTGGCGAAAGCGCCGATGAACTCGCAGCGGCCGTCGGCCGGAACCTGGTCCAGGAGCTGCTCGAGGAATCCCCGCATGACCGGCCGGTAGCGGTCGACCGCGCGTGGCGCCAGCGCCGGGTTGACGAGGTTGCGCAGCCGGCGGTGGTCGTCGCCGCCCGTGTTGATGATGTTCTTGACGATCTCCTCGCGGAGCGGACCCTCTGTGACCTGAAACAGGTCGGCGATCGTCAGCCCGGGAAACGCGGCGGCCCGAGTCCGCAGGAAGAACTCGCCGGCTTCGCGGTCGAGCACGATGTAGCCGAACGGGCTGGCCGCGAGCCAGCCGTCGTGCCCCTCGAGCGCCGCCATCGCCGCGCGGTAGCGGTCGCCGCGCAGCTCGGCGTCGGTGTGGTCGAAACTTGGCAGTTCGAGCTCGGCGGCGAGCATCCCGGCGGCGAGGATAGTCGCCTCGGCGCAGACTGACGGATTGCGCAGCGGCGGAGGGGTGGGTCAGGGAGGCCGGGGTTCAGGCGAACAGCCGGTCGCCCAAGGCGCCGCCGTCAGGCGCCGCCGTGAATTCCACTAAAGGCGCCGCCGTGAATTCCACTAAAGCCGCCGTCAGGCGCAGCCGAGAATTCCAGTAAAGGCGCCGCCGTCAGGCGCAGCCGAGAATTCCACTAATCCGTCTCGACGTCGAAATCCCACTCGGCCAGCCAGGCGGCGCCGGAGGGGGCATAGCGCAGCTTGCCGTCGCCGACTGAGACCACGGTGCTCAGCTGGAGCGTGAATGGGCGCCCGGCCGGGACGGTCCTCGGCAGCGGCCCTCCGCCCACGACGCTCACGCGCGGGAACAGCAGCATTCCCTGCTCGTCGGTGATCGTGAAGAGACGGGTCGAGATCGGGACGGTGCCGTGCACGTCGGCGAACGTCAGGTCCCACGTCGCCGGGGTGTGCAGGTCGGCGCTACCCTGAATCCGATCGGGCACGTCGGGGCCGACCGCGGTCGCCAACGCACTTCCGCCGGCCAGGTGCAGCATGACGCTGTTGCCCTGGATGGCGATCGCGGGATGGGCCGCGGAGGCGCTCAGCACCTGGTCGGCCGGCGGTGCCTGCTTGTTGCGCAGGTCAGTTGGAATGCTTCCGTACTTCACGTTGGCGTCGCCGTCCTGGCGCAGCGAGGCGAGCACCTGCTGGTGAATCGCCTGCTCCTCGGCGCGCATGCTCTTGGACACGGTGGGCGGCTTCGGACTTGCCTCCACGTGCGAGGGCGCGGGCGAGGGCGTGGGCGTGGCCGTGCCGCAGCCGGCCACCAGGCCGGCTGCGAGAGCGGCCGGGAGCATCGCCCGGCGGAGGTCGAGGAGGCGGCGCAGGCCGGGCCCAGGGGCCCGGCCTGCGTCCACCGTCGACTTCATCCTGGCGCTCAAGCCCCTCGCCGGTCTGAATTGTGGTGCTGCGAGTCGGACCGAGAACCGTGGCCCGAATCGCGACCCCTCTTGACGCTCCAGCCGAACCCGCCCCGGCGCGACCCGCCGCTGGGGTTGTTGAACACGTCGGGTCCGAACGGGGCCAGACCGGGCTGGGCGGCGTAGCCGATGTGGCCGAGCCCGTCGAGCCCGGGGTTGGTGCTGGCGACGCCGAACAGGTCCTCCATCGTGCGCAGCCAGCTGTAGTGGTTGTAGTAGTCGTAGCTGTTCGTGCCCGGCTTGACGTACCGGCTGATCAGCACGCTGCCGGTATCGCCGCCGCCGTTCGTCTCGCCAGTGGCGGTGAACAGCGGATCGGTCTGAGCGGTGTCGGCCGCGAGCGTGATCCCGCTGACCGGTCCCGCGGTCGTGACCGGATCTCCGTTAGCGTCCACCAGCTCGAACGAGGCGGTGTACGCCGTCCCGCCGGGAGCGCCGTTGGCGCCGGTGGCGGTCGCCGGCACGGCGGTCACGGGCCCGACGAACGAGCCCGCGGGGATCCCAGAGCCGGTGACCGCGCGACCCTGGTCATCGGCCTGGATGCCGTTGTTGGCGGGGGTTGGGGGGACGGCGCCCGGGTTGGCCACCGCCGGGTTGTCGGTGATCGTGCTCGTCCCCGCCGGGGCGGTCGCGAGCGGATCGGTGCGCGCCGGGAAGTCCGACGCGGGGGTGCCGCCCGAGCCGAGCAGGCACGTGCCGGCGGGCTGCGCCGGGACGGTCTGCTCAACGCAGTCCGCCGGGCGGTCGATGTAGGCGTTGAAGCCCGGTCCCGGATACAGCTCATCGCCCTGGGCGTTGGTCTGCAGCGGTACGTTCGGGCCGGTCGGCTCGTAGTCCACGCCCTCGCCGAACAGCGTCTCACCGGCGCTGTCGGAGATCAGCGAGCTCGTGTAGTTCGGCGCCTGATCGGTCGAGTCCGCGAAGCTGTTGCCCGTGTATGTGAACGGCGGGAACGCCTCGTCGAAGGTGATGTCGATCAGACCGCCGTCCTTGTACGCCGGCGAGGCCTCGATCTCGGGAATGACGTGCTCGAGGAACAGGTCCGCGGCGTAAAGCCCGCCCGTGTAGTTGGCTGGCGGGTTCGCCGTGTTGGGATCCGAGAATCCGCCCGACAGGTTGTTGCCGTGGCAGACGGCGTCGTGCCCGTCGGAGCAGTTGTTCGGCGTGATCCAGCTGAACGTCGGCGTCGTCCTCTCGCGCTGGAGGTCGTGGTGGAGGCCGTCGGTCGGCGAGAACACGTTGGCGATGTGCGCCGCGTTGCAGTCGCCGGATTGCAGGATCGACTCAAACCACGGGAACGGAAAGTGCTTGGGCACGTACTGGTCGGTCGAGTTGGCCGAGCCGGGGTTCGGCTGGGCCGTGTTCGCGGTCGATCCTGGGGACGCGTAGGGCGCGCCGCAGTACTGCGTGCCGGCGTCGTGGGTCGGACCGGACGCGTCCTGGTTGCCCAGGTCCTGGGCGTATCCCTTCCAGCTCACGCCGGCGGAGTCGAGCTGGTTGAACAGCGTGCTCACCGAGGTTGGATAGACGCAGCCGTTCTGCCCCGGAGCGGCGTTTGGGCCGGCCGCGGAGGCGATCTGCCCGTAGTTGGTATTGCTGTCGAGGTTGCCCGAATAGTCGACCGAACCCGTGATCGCGTCGTAGTCGGGGCAATCTGACTGGTCGTCGGTCATCGGCGCCTGCCCGCTCACCATCGAGATGTAGTTGTCGAGCGAGTCATGCCCGGTGCCGTAATAGTTCTTCAGCAGGATGCCCTGCGACGGCAGCGTCTTCCACAGGTACGTGTTGTTGTTCAGGCCGGTGAAGCTCGCGTCGTAGGACTTGTTCTCGAGGATGATCAGCCACACGTGCTTGATCTTCCCCGGCCGGATGCCGAGACCGTCGAAATAGGTGCGCCCTGTGACGCGCTCGTGCGCGCGGATAGCGGTGCGCGCCTGGGCGGGCAGCTTGGCGATCGCCGCTGCCTGCCCGCTCGCATGGTGAGAGGTCCCGCGGGCGCCGGCCGATCCGGAAAGCACCAACGGAATCCCCGCACCGAGCACCGCCACCGCGGCGGCTCCGACGCCCAGCATCCGGCGCCGCGCAACCCGCGCAGCACCAGAGGGGTCGCGCGCGCCAGCGCGCGACCGGACGAACCGAGTGACCATCACGATCCTTTCCTTGCGCTTGATTCCAAAAGCCCCGCCGCGCAGTCTTCCAGCCGGGCTACGGCGGCCGTGTGGCCATGTTGTGAAGTTCGTCTGTAACGGATTCGCCGGCGGTGTCTCGCACACACGCCCGTCGGCGAGCCGATGCCGGGCCGACTAGCCCTCGAGCGTCGCCGCGAGCCAAGCGACCGCCCGCGGAATGTCGTTCGGATCGACGTTGTGTGCCCCGTCCGACTCGCGATAGTCGACCTGGAGCCCGGCCTGCTCGAGCAGCTCGTGGGCCCGGCGGGCGAACGTGACCGGGATCACGGGATCGAGGCGGCCGTGCGAGATCAGCACGGACGTATCCACGCGGTCGGCCAGCGAGGGCTGCCAGCCGTCGACGGTCGGGATGAACCCCGATAGCGCGAGGATGCCGGCCGGCGCCGGCCGATCGCCGCCGAGGCCGAGCGCGTAGCTCATCACGGTCCCCATCGAGAAGCCGCCGAGCACGGTGCGCTCGGGACCGATGCCGGTCCGCTCCCACAGCTCGTCGTGGAACGCCGCGAGCTCGGCGTAGGCGGCCCAGAAGCTGTGGGGATCGGGATAGCCGACCCGCGGGACCAGGTACCAGTGATATCCGGGCGAGCCCGCCAGCCGCAGCGGGGCCCTCGGCGTGACGACGTGCAGCCGGCCCTCGGGGTCGAGCACCCCGGCGAGCCCCATCAGGTCCTGCTCGTCGCTGGCGCGGCCGTGGTGGAGCACCAGCAGTCCGTCCGGGTTCTCGGTGGCGGGTCGCTCGATTGCGGCGAGGGGCACGCGTGGAGAGTAGTGGTCGTCCCCGTATTTGCGGGGCGGGCCACGGGTGGCCGTGGCCTCCTACACTCGACCCGATGGCCAACAAGCTCCTCAGCGCCTCCCGCGCGATCCCGATGGCGCGACTGATCGCGGCGGCCCAGGTGGTGACGCTCGCGCGCCGGCACTGGCACCGGCTCGAGCCGACCGAGCGGGCCCGGCTGATCACGCTCGTCCGCGTCGCCGGCGGGCGCAGAGGCAGGCTGACCCCCGGCGAGCGCCTCGAGCTCGCGCGGCTGATCTCCAAGGCCAACCCGAGGCTGTTCGCCGGCCTGGTCGCGCAGAAGTTCTCGCCGGTGCCGCTGCCCGGGCGGATCGTTGGCGGCCGGCGCTGACCCAGGGATTGACCCTCACACCGCGTGAGGGTCTAGCGCGGTCTAGCGCACTGGCAGGCGCCGGTCAGTCGGTGATCGGGATGTGGCCTGGCTGCGCGGCGACGCGCTCGAGCCAGGCGTTGATACGGGGTAGGGGCCGAGCTCGAAGCCGCCCTCGGGGGCGACGTGCGTGTACGCGTACAGCGCTGTCCGCGGCTAGTCCGTGATTGCGATGTGCCCCGGTTGCTCGGCTACACGCTCAAGCCAGCGGCCGATGGCAGGGTAACGCTCGACCTCGAAGCCGCCCTCGTCCGCGACGTGGGTGTAGGCGTAGAGGGAGATGTCCGCGGTGGTGTACCGGTCGCCGACCAGGAACTGACGATCTCGGAGGTGCCCGTCGAGGGCCGCGAGCGCACGGTTACCCCAGTTCATCTTCTCGGCCCGCTGCTCCTCGCTCGGCTCGATCCCCGCGATGGCCCAGAACCGGGCGACCGCGATGTAGGGCTCGTGGGAATACTGCTCGAAGAACTGCCACTGGAGCACCTGCGCCCGCTCATACGGGTCCTGCGGGACATACTCTGTCCCGTTCCCGAGGTACCAGAGGATGGCGTTCGACTCGGCTAGCGGGCGGCCATCGTCCAGGATGAGCGTCGGCACCCGGAGCGCGGGGTTCAGACCGCCGAGGACTTCCTTCCGGTTCGACCGATCGACGACGTCGAGTTCGCGCAGCTCCAGCTCGAGCCCGAGCTGCGCTGCGAGCAGCCGCACCTTGTAGCAGTTGCCCGAGACGGCGCTGTTGTAGAGGAGCACGAGCCGGGATGCTAACCGGCTAGTCGAACCGCTTGAGTCTCAAGCCCGTCTCTTTTGGAGTTGGGACACGCGCAGCTGCGCGTCCTCGATGCCCCCCATCGGCTTGGTTCTCTGATCGGCGTGCCATGGGCCATCCGTGGTTGCCCGCAGACACTACGCTCCGGCTACCTCGATTCTTGCGTGGCGTCGTCGGTTTGCGATCGAGCAGGCGGTTTCGCTACCTGAGCCTCCGCGTCCTTCGGGTGCCGGTCGAGCTCACGGACGACCCGTGTCCCCCGGTGAGCAGGTGCCGGGCGGGGCGGCGTCCGCGACGGGGACGGTGCGAACTTCGCGCTGCGCGCGATAGCTTGACAGACGACTCGGTAAGTCTATGCTTACCGTTCGTGCACGCTTACCAACAACGACAGGCGCTCCAGGGCTAGGCAGCGTGCGCTCGCCCTGCCGGGGCCTTCGCGGACCCGAACAGCGGAGCGGCCGCGTCGTTGGCCCACATGAGCGCCTCGAGGTACAGGTCTCCGGCTCCGCGGACCAGCCTCTGGGCCTGATCGAATTGGCCTGACTCGAGCGCGGTCACGCACTTGAGCAGGTCGCCCTTCTCGCCGGTGCGGGAGACGAGCGCCTCGCGCATGTCGGACGGGAACGGGATCAACGCCACCAGCTCCGCGATCGGCGCGTCCATCAGGGCGTCGATCACCGAGAACAGCCCGAGCGTGAACAGCTCTCCGGGCCGCGGCCCGGGGAGCCGCTCGCCGGCGAGCTCGCAGAAGCGTGCCCGGGCGAGCGCGGTTACGGTCAGCTCCGGCGGCTTGCCGTCGACGCTGGCCAGCACGGTGAGCGTCGCCCAGCGCTTCAGGTTCTCGACCCCGAGCAGCGCGAGAGCCTGGCCGATCGAGCTGATCTCGAACCGAAGCCCGAAGAACGCCGAGTTGATGTAGCGAAGCAGGCGGAAGCTGAGCGCGACGTCGCGGCTGATCATGCGCTCGACCTGGGCCAGCTGCACGGTCGGATCCTGAAGGGCGGCGACGACCTCTAGCATCGACGCGCGGCTGGCGACGACCCCGCGGTTGTGGAGCAGCTCGGGCCGACAGAAGAAGAAACCCTGGAACAGGTCGCAGCCCTGCTCGACGCACCAGGCGTGATCCTCGTGGGTCTCGACCTTCTCGGCGAGCACGGTCACGCCGTACGGCCTGACGCGAGCGATCTCGCGGGACAAGCGCTCGCGTCCCAGCGCAACCAGGTCAAGCTTGACCACGTCCACCAGCGACAGCAGTCGCTCGGCGCTGACGCTGTACTCGAAGTCGTCGAGCGCGAGCCGGTAGCCCTGGCGCTTTAGGTCGATCAACGCGTGTACGAAGCGCTCGTCGAGCAGCTCGTCCTCGAGGATCTCGAGCCCGACCACGGATGGCGGCATCGTTTCGGCGAGCCCGCTGAGGACGAACTCTCGCGTGACGTTCACCCATGCGGGGTTCGATCCCACGATCCGCTCGAGCCCGATCTCGGTGAACGCGTTCAGGACGACGGACGCGGTCGCGCCCTCGGGATCACCGACCAGCGCGGTGGTCGCGTCTCCATCACGGAACAGCAGCTCGTACCCGGCGACCTCAAGGGTCCGGGTGAAGATCGGCTGCCGTGCGACGAATACCTCTGCCATGTGTGGGGGGGCCTCGGATCACCCCACTCGCGTATCGACGCCGCGCGCGAGAACCTGAACCCTCTGGTTCGGATGCTGACCGACTTTTGGCCTGTCACTACGCTTTGTCGCCTACGTGAGCGCGACGACGAAGAGCCGCGACGCGCCGACCTCTGGATCCTCCAATATGCGATCGGGAAGAGGCAATGGGCTTGATCACGGTTGAGGAGTTGCGTGAGGCGCTTGCGAGCGAGCCGCCGGCGCTGCTCGACGTGCGCTGGGAGCTCGGCGGGCCGCCGGGCCGGGAGCTGTACGCCGAAGGCCACATCCCGGGCGCGGTGTTCGTCGACCTCGACTCCGCGCTTGCCGGGCCGCCGGGGCTAGGCGGCCGCCACCCGCTGCCCGCGGCCGGAGACTTCACCGAGGCGATGCAGGCGGCCGGGGTGTCGGGCTCACGGGCCGTCGTCGTCTACGACGCCGGCGATTCCGTGGCCGCGGCGAGGGCGTGGTGGACGCTTCGTTACTTCGGGCACCCGCGGGTTCTCGTGTTGGACGGCGGGTTCGCGGCGTGGGTGGCCGGGGGGAACCCGGGGTCGTCCGAGCCGGTCTCGGCTCCGCCCGGCGACTTCGTCGCGCGGCCAGGCGGCATGCCACTGCTCGAGGCGGACGGGGCGGCTTCGCTCGCGCGTGCCGGCGTGCTGCTCGACGCGCGCGCGCCCGAGCGCTTCCGAGGCGAGCACGAACCGGTCGATTCAGTGGCGGGCCATATCCCGGGCGCGGTGAACCTGCCGGTGTCGGAGCTCGTGGGTGCGGACGGCCGGTTCCTGGCGCCGGACGTGCTGCGCTCGCGGCTCGCCAAGGTCGGGATCGCCGGCTCCGGCGGCTCGGCCGGCGCCTATTGCGGCTCGGGCGTGGCCGCCTCGTACGAGGTGCTGGCGCTCGAGCTGGCCGGCTGTCGCGGGGCGCTGTACGTCGGGTCCTGGAGCGACTGGATCACGGACCCGCGGCGGCCTGTGGCGCGGGAGGGCTGACGGCCGGACGCGCGATCGGGAGCAACCTGCAAAACACGACAAACGGCGTGAAGGACGTTGGCCTTGCCGTCTACTGCTGTGACTGCCGGCACCGGGGCCCGGTCCTGGATGACCCGCACGCCGTCCTTCGGCGCCAGCGTGATCCCGCGGAACTGAACCTTGGCGAGCTGAGGGTCGGCGGGGCTGAGCGCGGCCCGCTCGAGTATGCGGCCGGCGACGATCCGCATCTCCGTCAGCGCGAAGCTCGCCCCGAGGCAGCGGCGGGTGCCGCCGCCGAACGGGATCCACGTGTACGTGTCGGGCGGGTTCTCGACGAGGAAGCGCTCGGGCCGGAACGCGCGGGCGTCCGGGTACAGATCGTCGCGGCGGTGTAGCAGCCGGATCGAGGGGTTGATCTCGACCCCGGGCGGGATCTCGTAGCCCCCCAGGCGGAACGGCTCGCCGCGCACGACCCGTCCGACGCCCGGGATCACCGGACGGAGCCGGAGCGTCTCCTTGACCACCGCGTCGAGATAGCGGTCCTCGCCCGTGCGGGCGCGGTCGAGCGCGGCGGGATGGTGGAGCAGCAGGTCCAAGCACCAGGCGAGGCCGGTCGCGGTCGTCTCGTGGCCGGCGAGCAGGAGCGTCACGAGCTCGTCGCGTATCTCACGATCGGACAGCCGCTGCCCGTCTTCGTCCTCGGCGAGGAGCAGCGCGGAGAAGATGTCGTCGCGGTCTTCGAGCGCGCCGGGGTCGGCGCGCCGGCGCGCGATCTCGGCGTACAGCACCTCGTCGACCGAGCGGCGGGCGGCCTCGAACCGCGCGGTCACCGCTGCGCGGTCGCCGCGCGCGAACGGGAGCGCCGCGAGCAGCATCATCGCCCGCGGCCGCGACAGCGGCTCGAGCATCGCCCGCAGGCGCCGGCGGAGATCCTCCTCCTCAGCGCCGGCCTCGTATCCGAACACCGCGCGCAGGATCACCCGCAACGTCAGCGACTGCATGCTTCCCAGCAGCGCGAACGGCTCGCCGACGGGCCAGGAGTCGATCTCGAGATCGGTCGAGCGGCGCATCGCGTCGGCGTGGGCCTGCATGCGCCGGCCGTGGAATGGGCCGGACATCAGGCGGCGGTGCCGGAGATGCTGGGCGCCGTCGAGCAGCAGCACCGAGCGCTCGCCGACGATCGGACCGAGCATGACGTTGGCCTCTCCGGCGCGGAGCTGCTCGGGGGGTCCCTGGAACAGCTCCTTGATCAGCTCCGGGTGGAACAGCATCACGAACTTGCTGTCGAACAGCGTGCTGAACGTGACGGCGTCGCCGTACCGGCGCCGGCAGGCGTCGATGAACCGGGGGCCGGCGAACATGAAGCCGGCGGTCTGGACGGCACGCGGGAGCCGCGGGCCGGGCGGTAGTCCGTTGCCGTGACGGGGAGCCATCCTCACCCGCGATAGTTGCATACCGCCGGTGCCGGCCGATTCAGCATTCAGCATTCAGCATTCAGCTCGGACGGCCGGGGGCCTGCGACGCGGCGGCCTTGCCCCCCAGGTCGGCGAGCGTCAGCTGGTGGGTCGGCGCGCGGTGCAGCGGGCGGCTGACGTTGACGCGGAGGTCCGCGTCGACGTGGACGAGCTCGCCCGGCTCGAGCAGGCGCCAGCCGGGGTCCTCGTCCATCCGCTCGGTGGCGACGATCACCGCCGGCCGCCCGACGAGCTCTCCGGCGCGAACCCGCATCGAGCCGCGGGCGCTCGCGTGCTCGAGATGGCGAGCGCCCGATGGGCCGCCGGCAGCGCGCTCGAGCACGTACAGCTCGTGCACGTCGGGATACCGGAGCGCCCAGAGCTCGGTGGCGGTGATCAGCACGATGTTGAGTGCGAACACGGGCAGGTTGTCCGCGATCCAGCTCGTCGCGCGGGCGATCGCCGCGCTCACGTCGCCGTCGCGCTCGATCTCGCGGGTGATCAGCGCGAAGTACCGCTCGGAGTCCGTCTCGCCGTGGACGAGCTGCGCAGCGTCCCCGAGCTCCGCGTCGAGCCGGTCGAGGCCCTCGATCACGCCGTTGTGGGCGAACAGCCGGCCCTGCTGTTCGAACGGATGCGTGTTCTCGGGACTGATTGCCCCGGTCGACGCGTAGCGCACGTGCGCGACGAACGTCCGCGAGCCGACCTCCCGGGCCTCCTGGGCGAACTGCTGGTCCTCGTAGGCGGCCAGCGGCTGCTTGTAGACGATCGGCTGCCCGTGGTCGTCGTACACGCCGAGGCCCGTGCCGTCGGGCTCCCGGCGGCTCTGCTGGGCGAGCGAATCGGGCGCCTCGAGCAGCCAGAACGTGGCGCGGACGGGCTCCCGCCCGCCGCTCATTCCGAACAGGCGACACACGAGGGCGACGTTACCGCTTCCCGGCCTCGGGAACTGTCAGAGCAATTTCAAGGTCGTGCCCTATCGTGACCAGCAGGACACGAGAAAGGTCATGCCGTGATGAAGCTTCTGCGCACCGTCTCCACCCGCCGTCTGCTCGCGATGATCGCCGGCCTCCTGATCGCGGTCGCCGGCGGCACCGCGATCGCGTTCGCCGCCGTCGGGAGCGGCCCCGTCCCGCCGCGCGAGTCGCTCGCGCAGGCGCTCCACCAGGCGGCCGCCACGCCACAGGTCAGCGGGATCTTCGCCCGGATCAGCTTCACCGACAACCTGATCGACTCCACCGACATCCAGGGGACCGACCCGATCCTGACCGGCGCCACCGGCCGGCTGTGGCTGTCGCCGAGCACCGACGAGCTGCGCCTCGAGCTCCAGGGCGACAACGGTGATGCCCAGGTCGTGGTCAAGAACGGAGCGTTCTCGATCTACGACCCGATGTCGAACACCGTCTACAAGGGGACGCTGCCGGCGGAGTCGGGTGGCTCGTCGAGCGGCAAGGCCGGAACCGGGGGCAAGGCCGGGACCGGCAAGCTCCCGACGGTCGCGGACATCCAGACCCAGCTCAGCCGGCTGATGCAGAACGTCGATGTCGTCGGGCCGCTGGCGCGCAACGTCGCCGGCCGGCCGGCGTACAAGGTGAGGATCTCGCCCAAACACTCCGGCGGGCTGCTCGGCGACGTCCAGCTCGCCTGGGACGCGTCGCACGGCATCCCGCTCGGAATCGCGCTCTACTCGGTCAACAGCAACAAGCCGGTGCTCGAGCTGAAGGCCACCGACATCTCGTACGGCCCGGTTTCGCGGGGTGTCTTCAAGGTCGGCGCGCCGCTCGGGGCGAAGGTGGTCAAGGTGTCCTCGCCCGCCGCCGGTGCGGCCGCGGCTCACCGCGAGTCGCTGCACGCGAACGCGAGGCGCGCGGCCGGGGCGCACGCGGAGGTCACCGGTCCGGTCGCGGTGGCGGCTCATCTGCCGTTCAAGCTCGCCGCCCCGGCCTCGCTCGTCGGGCTCCGGCGCCAGTCGGTCGACCTGCTCGACTGGGGCGGACAGCCCGCCGCCCTCGTCACATACGGGCAGGGCCTCGGCGGGATCGCGGTGATCGAGCAGACCGCAGCGAGCGGCACGTCCGCGCAGCTGCCGACCCAGGGTGGCGACGGCCACCAGGGCCTGAGCCTGCCGCCCGTGTCGATCAACGGCCACAGCGCCCAGGAGCTCCCGACCGCGCTCGGGACGATGCTCCGCATCCCGAGCGGAGGCGTCCAGTACACCCTGATCGGGTCGGTGCCACCGACCGCGGCGGAGATGGCGGCCAAGGCGCTGGTGCCCTGAGCCAAATGACCGCCCCGGCCTCAGGCGCTTCGCCGCCCGGGGAGCGCACGGATCCCGGCGCGCCCCCGGTCGAGGTCCGCGGACTCGTCAAGCGCTACGGAGAGTTAGCGGCCGTTGCCGGCGTGGACCTCACCGTCCACGTCGGCGACGTATACGGGTACCTCGGTCCGAATGGCGCCGGCAAGACGACCTGCCTGCGGATGATGCTCGGGCTGATCCGCCCGACCGAGGGGACCGTGCGGCTGTTCGGGCGCGATCCGCAGGAGACAGTGCAGGCGCTCGACGGCGTCGCCGGGTTCGTCGAGGCGCCAACGTTCTACCCGTACCTCAGCGGCCGGCGCAACCTCGAGCTGCTCGCCGGCTTCGACGGCGGCGACGCCGCCGACCGGATCGAGATGGCGCTCGAGACCGTCGACCTCACCGACCGCGCCCGTGACAGGGTCGGCGGCTACTCGCACGGGATGCGCCAGCGGATCGGGATCGCCGCCGCGCTGCTGCGCGATCCGAAGCTGCTGCTGCTCGACGAGCCGGCCACCGGGCTCGACCCCGCCGGGATGCGTGACATGCGGCTGCTGATCCGCCGCCTCGCCGACCACGGGATGACCGTGCTGCTCTCGAGCCACCTGCTCGCCGAGGTCGAGGAGCTGTGCAACCGGGTGGCGATCGTCCGCACCGGCAAGATCGTGTACGAGGGCGCGATCGCCGATCTCAAACGCGGCGCCGGCGCCGTGTACCGGTTGTCGACGACGAACGACGAGCGGGCGATCGCGGTCTGCCGGGCGCAGCCGGGCATCGCCGAGGTGCGCATCGAACACGCGAGGATCTGCTTCACCGCTGATGAGCCGGCGGTCGCGGACCTGTCCCAGGCGTTGGTCGAAGCGGGCGCGCTGATCCGCGCGCTCGCGCCCCAGACGGTCACGCTCGAGGACCTGTTCTTCTCGCTCACCGAGGGCGACGGCGTGGTCGAGCGAGGTCTGCTCGCCGGCGAGCCCGCGCCGGCGGCGGCGGAGGCATCGCCGTGAGCTCGGCCGCGTCCACGATCGAGGTGACCCCTCGCGGACGCGCCGTCGCCGGCCGCCGCGACAGGCCCGGGGTCGGGGTCGTGTACCGGTGGGAGCTGACCAAGCTCCGCTACCAGAAGCGCACCTACCTCGGGCTCGGCGCGGCCGCGCTCGTCCCGATCCTGTTCGTGGTTGCGATCCACTTTCGGCACGACCGCCGCGGCGGCGGCGACTTCGCGTTTGCCTCCTACCTGACCCGCAGCGGGCTGGTCGTCCCGCTGGTGATGCTGCTGTTCGGCGCGGTGTGGCTGTTCCCGCTGATCACCGCGCTCGTCGCCGGCGACATCTTCGCCGCCGAGGACCACAACGGGACGCTCAAGACGATCTTCACGCGCTCGCTCGAGCGCTGGCAGATCTTCGCGGGCAAGACGCTCGCCACCGCCACGTACGCGGTGCTCGCGATCTTCATCAGCGGCACGGTGGCGGTCGTCGCCGGCAGCATTCAGTCGGGCTTCAACTCGGTGCAGACGCTGTCGGGGACGATCGTGTCGGCGCCGAAGGGCCTCGAGCTCGTGTATCTGAGCCTGCTCGTCTACCTGATTCCGATCGCGACGGTGGTGTGCATCGGCCTGCTGCTGTCGACGATCACCCGCAACAGCGCCGCCGCGGTCGTGGGCACGCTGATGGTCTCGCTGCTGTTCCAGCTGATCGGGATCCTGCCGGGGTTGGGCGCGCTCGGACCCTACCTGCTCAGCACCCAGTTCAACGCGTGGCAGGGCCTGCTGCGCCAGCCGATCGACTGGGCGCCGATCGTCCGCGCCGCTTGGGTGTGCGCGATGTACGGCGTGCCGGCGCTCGCGACGGCGTTCCTGGTCTTCCTGCGGCGCGACGTCGCCGGTGGCTGATCCCGAGTGCGCGACCGTGTGCTCGTGGTCGACGACGATCCGCCGCTGCGGCGGATGCTCGCCCGCACCCTGACCGCCGAGGGATACGACGTGACGGTCGCGGCCGACGGCGGGGCGGCGCTGGCGGAGGCCGAGCGGGCGGCGCCGGACGTGATCGTGCTCGACGTCGCAATGCCGGCGCTCGACGGGCTCGCGGTGTGCCGGCGGCTGCGGGGAAAGGGCCTTCCGACCCCGATTCTGATGCTCACCGCGCGCGACGGCGTGCCCGACCGCGTCGCCGGACTCGAGGCCGGCGCCGACGACTACCTGGTCAAGCCGTTCGCGGTGCAGGAGCTGATCGCGCGGCTGCGGGCGCTCACCCGGCGGGGTGGCGACGGGCACTCCGGCGGAGTGCGTTCCTACGCCGACCTCACGCTCGACGTGGGGGGCCGGAGGGCGACGCGGGCCCGCCGGGAGATCGAGCTGACCGGGCGGGAGACCGCGCTGCTCGAGCTGCTGCTGCGCGAGACCGGTCGGGTCGTCACGCGCGAGCGCGCGCTCGAGGAGATCTGGGCCGACGGGGCACAGGACAACGTCGTCGATCGCTACGTGACCCGCCTGCGCCGAAAGCTCGGGTCGCCGCCGCTGATCAAGACGGTCAGGGGGAGCGGGTTCACGCTCCGGGCGTGAGGCGGTCAGGCCGCTCCGGCGACCAGCAGCGCTTCGACCTGCTCAGCGCTCACGAGCGGTCCGATCAGGGGGCCCTGCGCCGCATCGCAACCGAGCTCTCGGAGCTGCTCGAGCTGGGCCTCGGTCTCGACGCCGCGTGGGTCGGTACCCATAAGACTTGTGAGTCAGCCTGAAGATAATCGTGTGGGAGATCGGATGAGTCTCGGGCGGCCACAAACGCTGCGCTCCCGGCTCGTCCTCGCGGCGGCCGGATCGATCCTTGTCGCGATCGTGCTGTTCGGCGGCGCGACCGTGCTGCTGGTCGGCCATGAGTTGCGCAGCTCGCTCGACAGTGCACTTCACCAGCGGGCGCAGGAGGTGGCGGAGCTCGCGGTGTCCGCGCCGGCGGTGCTGAACGCCCCGGGCGGTCTCGAGAGCCCCGTGTCCGGACGCGAGATCGCGGTCGAGGTGATCGACGCCCGCGGCCGGATCCTCGCCCGGTCGCTGACGCTCGGCGCGGGGCTGCTGCCCGAGGACCGCCTTGCGCGCGCCGCCCGGGTGTCGGGCGCCACCGGCTTTGAGAACGTCGACCTCGACGGCCGCCCGTTCCGGCTGTACGCGGCCCCGATCGCGCTGAGCGGCCCCGCCGGCGGGGGCGCGGTGCTCGTCGCCTCCGACACGAGCGACATCTCGCACACGACCGCTCACCTTGGCGTGCTCGTAGTGATCACCGGAGCCGGCGCCGCGCTCCTCGCGGCGCTCCTCGCCGCCGCTCTCACCAGGCGGGGACTGCGCCCGCTGCGCAGGCTGGCGGCCGGCGCCGGCGAGATCGAGCGGACCGCGGACGCGTCCACGCGGCTCCCCGAGCGCGCCGTGGCGGACGAGATCGGGCAGCTGACCGGGGTGCTGAACCGCATGCTGGCCTCGCTCGAGGCTGCCCGCGCCGGCGAGCGGCGCTTCCTCGCGGACGCCTCGCACGAGCTCAGAACGCCCGTGACCACGCTGCTCGGCAACGTCGAGTACGCCGCCCGCCACGGCGCGGACCCCGAGGTGCTCGAGGAGCTACAGCGCGACGCGCGCCGGCTGGCGCGGCTCGTCGACGATCTGCTGGCGCTCGAACGGGCCGACGCCGGGGTGGCCACGGAGGGCGAGGTCGATCTCGGCGAGGTCGTGCGCGGGGTCGTGGGCGCTCACGCGGGCGGGGATGCCGCCCGGGTCGCGTCGGTCGGGGTCGATCGCGCGGTGGTCCGCGGCGACCGGCGCGCGCTCGCCCGCGCGCTCGAGAACCTGGTCGAGAACGCGCTGGTTCACGGTCCCGAAGGCGGGCGGGTCACGATCGAGCTTGCCCGCGTGAACGGCCGCGCGCTCGTCACCGTGCGCGACGAGGGCCCCGGTCCGGACCCGGGCGACCGCGACCGGCTGTTCGAGCGATTCTGGCGCGGCTCCGGCGCTTCCGGCCGTCCGGGCTCCGGGCTGGGCCTGTCGATCGTCTCGGCGATCGTCGACCGCCACGGCGGCAAGGTCGCGATCGAGGGGTCGGCGTTCACGCTCGACCTGCCGGGGGTCGAGGGGGATTGACGAGCTATCAAGAATTCTCATATTGGTCTTACCTGGCGCTGATTCCCTGTTCGGAGAGTTGACCATGATTCCCACTGATGGCCGGATGACCGGATGACCAGGGGCAGCGACCGATCGCGAGCCGTGCTTGCGCGCGACGCCGCGCTCGCCCGCGTGGGGCGAGCGCGGCGATGGGCGATCGCCGCTACCGCGGCGCTCACCGCCGGCTTCGCCGCGCTTGTCTCGGTCGTCGCGCCGGGACGGTCGCTGGCCTCCAAGCAGCCGGTCCGTGCCGGAAGCGGCGTCGGCGCGCGCGACTCATCCACATCCACCGCGATCCCCCGGTTGCCGCCCGCGGCCAATCCGAGCACGCTCGGCCTGCAGGGACCGGATCAGCCGCCGCAGTCGATCCCCAGCCAGCCGGCGCAGCCGGCGCAGTCGTCTCCGGCGCCGCCCGTTCAGTCGTCTCCGGCGCCGCCCGTTCAGTCGTCCCCGGCGCCGCAGTCCTCCGGAGGCGGGAGTGGAGGCGGGGGTGGGGGTGGGGTCGTGTCGGGGGGCTCGTGAGCGAACGACATGAGCCACTCCGAGGAATCCGCGACGCTCGAGGCGTTCGGAAGCATCGCGCTCGTCGCGGTCACCGAGCCCGCAGCGCTCGATAGCGCGTTGGCCGCAGTCGAGCGCGTCATCGCCGAGTTCGACCGTGCCTGCTCGCGGTTCCGCGACGACTCCGAGCTGGCGGTGGTCAATGCCGCGGCCGGCGCGGCGGTTCACGTCGGGCCCGTCCTGCTCGAGGCCGTCACGGTCGCGCTCCGCGCCGCGCGGCTGACCGGCGGCGACGTCGACCCGACCGTCGGGCAGGCGCTGATCTCGCTCGGGTACGACCGGGACTTCCCGTCGCTGGACGGTCCGGCGGCCGGTGCGCTCGCTTCGAGGTCGTCGGCGCGGACGCTCGCATCAGTCCCCGGGTGGCGGACGGTCTCGGTCGATTCGGCGCGCAGCACCGTGAAGGTCGCGGGTGGGGTCGCTCTCGACCTCGGCGCGACCGCGAAGGCGCTCGCGGCCGACCACGCGGCCGTGGACGCGTACGCCGCCGCCGGGTGCGGCGTGCTCGTGTCGCTCGGCGGCGACCTTTCGATCGCCGGGCCGGCGCCGGCGGAGGGATGGCGGATCCGGGTCACGGACGACCATCGCTCCGGCTTCGACGCGCCCGGCCAGTGGATCGCGCTCAGCTCCGGCGGCCTCGCCACGTCGAGCACCACGGTGCGCCGCTGGGAAACGCCGGCGGGGATCGCACATCACCTGGTCGATCCGCTCACGGGCCAGCCGGCCGACAGCGTGTGGCGGACGGTCAGCGTGTGTGCGGGTTGCTGCCTCGACGCGAACATCGCCAGCACCGCCACGATCATCCGCGGCGACAAGGCGGCGCCGTGGCTCGAGGCGCTCGGGCTGCCGAGCCGGCTCGTGCGCACCGACGGAACCGTCCGCCACCTGGGCGGGTGGCCGTCCGAGGGCGACGACCTGCCTCTCGCCGAGCGCGGTCCGGCGGTGCTGAGCGCAGTCCCGGAGCGACCGGTTCGATGAGCCCCGCCGTCGGCGCGACCCTCGCGCCGAGCTCCTACTGGTATCTGGCTCGCGGCACCGGTGCGGTCGCGCTCGTGCTGCTGACCGCGAGCGTCGTGATCGGGATCCTCGGCTCGGTCCGGTTCGTGGCCGAGCGCTGGCCGCGGTTCGCGATCGACGCGGTCCACCGCGACATCTCGCTGCTCGTCCTTGTCGTGCTCGTGATCCACATCATCACGAGCGTGCTCGACGGGTTCGCTCCGATCACCCTGCTCGACGGGGTGATCCCGTTCAACTCGCCCTACCGGCCGCTGTGGCTCGGGCTCGGAACGCTGTCGTTCGACCTGCTCGTCGCGATCGCCGCCACCAGCATCCTGCGCCGGCGGGTCGGCTACCGTGCCTGGAGAGCGATCCACTGGCTCGCGTATGGAAGCTGGCCGATCGCGGTGCTGCACGGGCTCGGCACCGGCAGCGACGTCAAGCAATGGTGGATGCTCGCGCTGACCGTGGCCTGCATCGTGGCCGTGCTGGTCGCGGTGTGGACGCGGATCGCGCACGTGTCCTCCGACCACGCCGGCCTGCGTGCGCCGGCGACGGCGCTGGCGGTGATCACCCCGATCGGCCTGATGATCTTCACGCTCGCCGGGCCGCTGCAACGCGGTTGGGCGCGCCGCGCCGGGACCCCTTCTTCTTTGCTCAACGCGGCCCGCGCTTCGGCGGCTTCGAGCGCGCCGGCCGCGGGCGGTTCGCCTGTGGCGGGCGGTGGGGCGTCCGCGGTCTCGCGTCCCTTCACGGCACAGCTCGCTGGCAGCGTGAGCGAGCGCCGGGCGCCCGGCGGGGCGGTAGTCGACCTGTCCGTGCGCGTCAGCGGCCAGATCCGGGGCGTGATGCGGGTCAGGATCGCGGGCGAGCCGGTCGCGGCCGGCGGGCTGTCGATGACCGGCAGCCAGGTCGACCTGGCCGTGGCCGGGGTGCCGTCGGTGCTCGAGGGAAGGATCGACGCGCTCCAGGGCACCGAGTTCAGTGCCCGCCTGGCCGACAGCCAGGGACTCGTGGTCGAGCTGCACGCGGCGCTCCAGATCAACGACCGGAACAACGTGGTCACGGGGACGCTGTCGGGGGCTCCGGCGTGAGCCTTTCGAACGGCGGACACCACGGATTGCCGCGGCTGCTCGCGGGACTCGAGCCGGGCGGCAGGGCGATGACGCTCGCCGCCCACACGCAGACCCACGGGCCGCTGCCGCGGGTTCCCGCCCACCTGCTGATCGAGGAGGTCGAGCGCAGCGGCCTGCGCGGCCGCGGCGGCGCCGACTTCCCGACTGCGCGCAAGCTGCGCGCGGTCGCCGAGCGCCGGCGCGTCGGGCCCGTCGTGGTGAACGGCTCGGAGACCGAGCCGGCGAGCGCGAAGGATCGCCTGCTGCTCTCGAGGCTCCCGCACCTCGTGCTCGACGGCGCGGTGCTCGCCGCCGGCGCAGTCGGGTCCCGGCAGGTGATCGTCAAGGTCGGCGTCGACGCGGCCGACGCGGTGGCTGCGCTCGAGGGTGCGGTTGCCGTGCGAGATCGCGACCCGGTGTCGTTCGAGGTGGTCACGGCGCCCGAGGGGTATGTCGCCGGCGAGGAGAGCGCGGTCGTGCACTACCTGAACGCCGGTACGCAGCTGCCCACGTTCGTCCCGCCGCGTCCGTACGAGCGTGGCTACCGCGGCCGCCCGACGCTGATCCAGAACCCCGAAACGCTCGCGCAGCTGGCGCTCGTGGCCCGGTTCGGCTCGTCGTGGTACCGCGAGCTCGGCACGGTCGCCGATCCCGGCTCGGCCCTCGTCACGATCTCGGGCGCGGTGCGCGCGCCGGGCGTGTACGAGCTCGCGTTCGGGACGTCGATGAGCGACCTGCTGGCGGCCGCCGGGGATCCCTCCCAGCCGCTCCAGGCACTGCTCGTCGGCGGCTACTTCGGCACGTGGGTCGAGGCCTCGCAGGCGACCGGGCTGCGGCTCGCCCGCGAGGACCTGCGGTCGGTCGGGTGCTCGCTCGGCTCGGGTGTGCTTATCGCGCTCGGCGAGAATGCCTGCGGCCTCCACGAGAGCGCGCGGGTGATCGCGTATCTCGCTGCGCAGTCCGCCGGCCAGTGCGGGCCGTGCGTGTACGGGCTGCGGGCGATTGCCGAGACGGTCGGCGCGCTCGCCGCCGGTGTGGCGGGTCCCAGCGAGCGCGATCGCGTGCGCCGATGGGCCTCCGAGATCCGCGGGAGGGGCGCCTGCCATCACCCCGACGGCGCCGTGCGGTTCGTCGAGAGTGCGCTGACCGTGTTCGACGAGGACATCGACTGGCACCGGGACGGGCGCTGCAACGGCGTGCCGGCCGGACTTCCGCTCGGCGGGAAGACGGTGGCCGGGGGCCGCCTCCGGTGAGCGCTCGGCTGCGCGTCAACCCGATCACGTGCGAGGCGCACGGGCTGTGCGCCGAGCTGCTGCCCGAGCTGATCCGGCTCGACGACTGGGGCTATCCGATCCTCGACGAGTCCGAGGTGCCGCCGCATCTGCTCGGCCTCGCCCGGCGCGCGGTCGACGCCTGCCCGACGCTCGCGCTGCTGCTTGACGAAGCCTAGGTCGTCCCCGTCTCGCCGGCGAGGTCGAGCTGCCACCACCCGACGTCCCACCACGCGTCCTGCTTGAAGCCGATCCCGCGGTAGACGCCGACGGGCTTGAACCCGCACGCCTCGTGGAGTGCCACGCTCGCGTCGTTCGGGAGCGCGATCCCCGCGAGCGCGAGCCGGTAGCCCCGCCCGGCGAGCAGGCCGAACAGCGACTCGTACAGCTTCCGCCCGGCGCCACGGCGCTGGTGTCGCGGGTCGACGTACACGCTCACCTCGGTCGCCCACCGGTACGCGGCGCGCTCCCGGTGCGGGCATCCGTACGCGTACCCGAGGACCTCGCCCGCGTCCTCGGCCACGAGCCACGCGTGCGTCTCCGTGAGGCGCTCGATGCGCGCGGCCATCTCCGCGGCGGTCGGAGACACGTACTCGAACGAGATCACGGTGTCGGCGACGTACGGCGCGTAGATGTTTGCGATCGCCTCCGCGTCGCGGGCGGGGTTCGCGGGGCGGATGAGCATGCGTCTCAGGCGGAGACGCCCTGCTGCCAGACGCCGATCTCGTTGCCGGCTGATGTCTGGAGGTCCGGGGCGGGGATGCGCAGGTACGAGATCCCACCGGGCCTGAACACGCTCGGCTCCGCCATCGCCGCCGATTATCCCAGCGGGCCTTCGGCGAGCGCGGGCCGCGATAGGGGAAGGTAGTCTCGGCCCCCGACACAAATGGCGGCGCAAGGAGGAACGGCGACTTGACCCTGACCGACGAGCAACGAGCGTTCGTCGAGGCGATCCGCGACTTCGCCCGGCGCGAGTGCGGCACGCGCGAGCAGCGCGACGCGCTCACCGACAACGGGCGCGAGCCCCACAACGCGGCGATCTACGCGAAAATCGCCGAGCTGGGGTGGCTCGGCGCTGCGATCCCCGAGGAGCACGGCGGCTCCGGCGGTGGCGCCGTCGACCTGTGTCTGCTGTGCGAGGAGTTCTCCCGCGGCCAGATCCCGATGGGCTTCTTCCCCGTGACGATGATGTCCGCCCGCCCGGTCGAGCTGTTCGGAAGCGACGCGCTGAAGGAGGAGATCCTGCCCGGGATCGTCGCCGGGACGGTCTACGCGATCGCGATGTCCGAGCCCGAGGCCGGGTCGGACGTCGGGAACCTGTCATGCCGCGCGGAGCGTGTGGACGGCGGGTACGTGATCAACGGGCAGAAGACCTGGATCACCGGCGCCCAAGCCGCCGACCACATCCTGCTCGTGTGCCGCACCTCGCGCACCGGCAACAAGCACGAGGGGCTGACGATGATCTCGGTCCCGCGCGAGGCCGCCGGTCTCGAGATCCGCCCGATCGACACGATGGGCGGCCGCGAGGTCAACGACATGTTCTTCACCGATTGCGTCGTGCCGGCCGAGCGGGTCGTCGGGCGGGTCGACCAGGCGTGGATGCAGCTGATGGCCGGGCTCAACAACGAGCGGCTGATCATCGCGGCGCAGGCGTTGGGGATGGCGGAGCGCGCCTTCGCGGATGTGCTCGGGTACGTGAAGGAGCGCAAGCAGTTCGGCAAGACGATCGGCAGCTTCCAGACCGTGGCGCACCGCCTCGCCGACCTGGCCACCGAGATCGAGGCGACGTCTGCACTCGTCTACGGCGTGGCGGAGAAGGTCGACGCCAACCCGGGTCAGATGTTCCCGCGCGAGGCGTCGATGGCCAAGCTCAAGTCGACCGAGACCGCCAAGCGCACCGCGCTCGAGGGGATGCAGATGATGGGCGGGTACGGCTACGCCACCGAGTACGACATGGAGCGCCATGTCCGGCACACGCTGGTCATGACCATATACGGCGGGACGAGCGAGATCCAGCGCGAAATCATCTCGCGGTCGCTCGGTTTGTAAGAGGGCTGTGGCGACGGTGTGCACGAGCCGCCGCCGATCACGTGGCCGCGCCGACACCACGCTCGCAACCGAGCGCTGAGTGCAAGGCGACCGCGCGCTCAGTGCGGCGCGACCTTACTCATTGGTGTGACCTTTCGTTGCGGGGACGGTGCCGGCGTAACTTGTCACTGCCAAACGCGCGCTTACACCAACAGACGCACCGATGACCGCGGCTATTCCATCCCTCCCTGGAGCTCGGAGCGGCCGCGCCGGACGATCAGCCGGCCAGCGCGTCTGCCACGAACGCCCGCACGAGCGCCGAGTCGTCTCCCACGCGCGTGATCGCGACGAGCTCCGACCTCGGCGCCCCGCTCACCGGCCGGTACGCGACGCCGTCGAGCGCGAGGCGGCCGACCGACGCCGGCACCAGCGACACCCCCGTGCCGGCGGCGACGAGCCCGATGATCGTGAGCATCTCGGGCGCGTACTGGATCACCCGGGGGCCCGCGCCGGCGTCGGCGAGCGCCCCGATCAGCAGGTCGTGGTAGCCCGGCGCCTGGTCGCGGGGGAACAGCACGAGCGGCTCGGCGGCGAGGCGGCGCAGCGACACGCGGGACAACGCCGCCAGCTCGTGCCCGGCCGGCAGCGCCGCCACGGTCCGCTCGCGAAGCACGGTCTCGGCGCGCAGCTCGCCGTCGTCTTCGATCGGCGGCCGCACCAGCCCTACGTCGACTACGCCGGCGCTGACCGCGCGGAGCTGGTCGACCGTGGAGCGCTCGCGCAGCTCGATCGCGACGCCAGGCCGCTCCGCCCGGAACCGCTCGACCGTCCCCGGCACGATCGAGAGCAGCGCCGACCCGACGAACCCGATCCGCAGCCGCCCGGTCTGGCCGGCGTCGATCCGGCGCGCGGTGGCGACGGCGCCGTCGAGCTCCCCGAGGATCGCCCGCGCGTCGCGAAGGAACGCATCGCCGGCGGCGGTCAGCTGGACGCGCCGGCGCGTCCGGGTCAGGAGCGCGAACCCGAGCTCGTCCTCCAGCGCCCGGATCTGCTGGCTGAGCGGCGGCTGGGACATATGCAGGCGCTCGGCCGCACGCCGGAAGTGCAGCTCCTCGGCGACCGCGATGAAGTAGCGAAGCTGGCGGAATTCCATGATTCGATCAGCGAATCAATAGAGCTTAATTACATATTGGACAAGATCACAGGGTCAGGCGTAGCGTTGACCGCGCGAGACGCCTCATGTCTTTCCTGCTCACGTGTCCAAACTGCGGCGTCCGCGAAGTGACTGACTTCGGTTACGGCGGCGAGATCTCTCCGCGCCCCGCCTCGCGTCCCACGCTCCGAGAGCTCGGCGAATACAACTACTTCCGCCGCAACCGCGCCGGCGTCCAGCGCGAGTGGTGGTTCCATCGCTCGGGCTGCCGCGCCTGGTTCATCGCCGAGCGCGACACGAGGACGAACGAGGTGCTGCTGACCGAGCTGCCCGCCGACCCCGGTAATGGGGCCGGCGCCTCATGAGCCGTCTCCCCAGCCAGCCCGGCGAGTTGATCGACCGCGCCAAGGTCATCCGCTTCACGTTCGACGGCAAGCCGGTCGAGGCGTTTGAGGGCGACACGGTCGGGTCGGCGCTGTACGCGGCGGGTCAGCGCACGTTCTCGCGAAGCTTCAAGTACCACCGCCGGCGGGGGCTGATGTGCTGCGCCGGCCAGTGCCCGAACTGCATCGTCGCGGTCGACGGCGCTCCCGGCGCGCGCGCCTGCACCGAGCCGGTGCGCGAGGGCATGAAGGTCGAGCACCTGAACGCGCGCCCCGGGCTCGACCTCGACGTGATGCGCGCCACGGACCTCGTCGGAGCGAAGTTCACACCGCCCGGCTTCTACTACAAGACGTTCATCCGGCCTCGCAAGCTGTGGCCCGTCTACGAGAAGGTGCTGCGGCACGCCGCCGGGCTCGGGGTCCTGCGCAAGGAGCAGCCCGAGCGCGAGTGGCGCACCGAGTACCGCCGGCGCCACGCCGACGTCCTCGTCATCGGTGGCGGGATCGCCGGCGTCGCCGCCGCCAGGGCCGCGGCCGAGCAGGGCGCGGACGTCGTGCTCGTCGACGAGGGACCGAACCCGATCGAGGCGCCGGCCGGCGTCGAGGCCCTGACCCGGGCCTCCGCGCTCGGCTACTTCGACGGGATCGTCCCCGTGTGGCAGGGCGACACGCTCCACCAGATCCGCGCCCGCAATCACATCTTCGCCACCGGCACGATCGAGCAGCCGCTCGTGTTCGCCGGCAACGATCTCCCCGGGGTCATGCTCTCGGGCGGGGCGCTGCGCTTGACCCAGCTCTACGCGGTCAGCCCCGGCACCCGCGCCGTGCTCGCCACGACCTCTGACCGCGGACTCGACGCCGCGGCGAAGCTGGCCGATGCGGGGGTCCAGATCGCGGCGGTCGCGGATCTGCGCGAGCATTGGAGCCGCGGCGCTCGGAAGATCGCGGGGCGCGGGATCGAGGTGCTGATCGGCCACACGATCCTCCAGGCGCGAGGCGGCAAGGGGGTGCAGGCCGCGGTCCTCGGGCCGATCGGGGTCGAGGGCGCATCGGTGCAGCGGACGTTCGAGTGCGACCTGATCGCGGTCTCGGGCGGGTTCGCGCCGGCGACCTCGCTGCTGCTCCAGGCCGGCGCCCGCACGACCTATGACCCGGCCCGCGGTCACTTCGCGCTTTCCGAGCTGCCGCCGAGCGTGTTCGCCGCCGGCGAGGTGGCCGGCCACGACGATCCCGACGCGGTGTCGCGCTCCGGCGAGCGCGCGGGCTTGAAGGCCACCGGCGCGCCGGTCGACGAGCCAGGCGGGCCACACGGGCCACACGGGTCACACCGGCCACACCGGCCACACGGGCCACACGGGCCACACGGGCCGGACGAGCTGCAGCCCAAGCCCGACCGCGCGCCGGTCGCGGTACCGCCACCCGTCGCCGGCGCCGGCCACGGGAAGTGCTTCGCGTGCCTGTGCGAGGACGTGACCGCGAAGGACATCAAACTGAGCGTCGAGGAGGGCTACGACTCGATCGAGCTGTCCAAGCGGTACACGACCGTGACGATGGGGCCGTGCCAGGGGCGGATGTGCCAGCTGCCGGCGATCCGGCTGATGGCCAAGGAGACCGGGCAGAGCCTCCAGGACGTCGGCACGACGACCGCGCGCCCGCCGTGGGTGTCGGTGCCGATGGGCGTGCTCGCCGGCCGGCCGTTCGAGCCCGCCAAGCGATCCTCGATCCACGCCCGCCATCGCGAGCTCGGCGGGAACGTTAAGTGGGCCGGCGACTGGCGCCGCCCGTACGACTACGGCGATCCCCAGGGCGAGGCGCTCGCGGTCCACCAGGCCGCCGGGGTGATCGACGTCTCCACGCTCGGCAAGCTGCTCGTCCGCGGCCCCGAGGCCGGCGAGTTTCTCGACCGTCTGTATCCCAATCGCGTCAGCGACCTGAAGGCCGGCCGGATCCGCTACGGCGTGATCAGCTCCGACGCCGGGCGGATCGTCGACGACGGGACGATCTGCCGGATCGAGGACGACACGTTCTACGTCACGACCACCTCAGGCGGCGCCGGCGCGGTCGAGGAGTGGTTCTCGTGGTGGCTCGCGGACTGGCGGATGAAGGTGCAGCTGACCGACCTTACCCAGGGGCTGTCTGCAGTCAACCTCGCCGGACCCCGGGCCCGGGAGATCCTCGCCGAGCTGAGCGAGATCGACTGCTCGCCCGAGGGGTTCAAGTACCTCGACGGCAAGCAGGCCAACGTCGCCGGCGTGCCGTGCCTGATCCTGCGGATCGGATTCGTCGGCGAGGTCGGGTACGAGATCCACTCCGCCGCCGCCTACGGCGAGCACGTGTGGGACGCGCTGATGGCGGCCGGCCGCGACAAGGGCATCCGACCGTTCGGGCTCGAGCCGCAGCGCATCCTTCGCCTGCAGAAGATGCACATCATCGTCGGGCAGGACACGGACTCGGAGTCGACTCCGTTCGGCGCCGCGATGCCGTGGATCGTCAAGCTCGACAAGGGCGAGGACTTCATCGGCAAGTGGGCGCTCGAGCACTACGCCGGCGAAGAGCCCGAGACGCGCCTGGTCGGGTTCACGCTCGGCAACGGCTACGTTCCGACCGAGGGCGCGGTGATCGTCGACGGTGGCGGCGAGCCCGCGGGCCAGGTGACGAGCGCGCGCTTCTCGCCGGTGCTCGACCAGGTGATCGGGTTGGCGTGGGTCCCGAGCCCGCTTGCGCAGGACGGGTCGCAGGTGACGATCTCCGACCAGGGCCGGACGACGGTTGCCGAGATCCGGACCAAGCCGTTCTACGACCCCGACGGCGAGGTGCTCCGCTCGTGAGCCTCGCGTTCGTGAGCGCCCCCGGCGCCGGCGCCACCGCAATTGCGCGCAGCCCGATGGAGCGAAAGGCCAAGGCCGCCGGAGCGCGGTTCGAGGTCCGCGACGGCTGGAACGTCGCGGTCGACTACGCCTCGCCGCCGACGGAGACCGGTTGGGCCGACGTCTCGCACCTGCGCAAGCTCGAGCTCCAGGGCGAGGGCGTCGGCGGCGAGCTTCGCGCGGCGCGGCGCGCCGGCGACGCCCGGATCTGTCCGCTGACCCCGTCGAGGGCGCTTGTCATCGGTGGCTCGGACGACCCGCCGGAGAACGCCGTCGACGTCACCACCTGCTTCGCGGCGCTCACGATCTTCGGCCCGAGCGCCAGGGAGGTCATCGCCCGCTTCTGCGCGCTGGACCTGCGCCCGAACGTCGCTCCGCCCGGCAGCTTCCGCCCCGGATCGATCGCGCGCCAGCCCGGCATGATCCTGGTCGAGGACGAGCGGCGCTTCCTGCTGCTGTTCGGCTGGGCGGTCGGCGAGTACATGTGGACCGTCGTCGAGGACGCCGCGCGCCCGCTCGGCGGCGCACCGGTCGGCATCGGAGCGCTCGGTGCTTGACATCCTCCGCAAGCGCCGGATGTGGCGCCGCCAGGGCGAGCTGAAGAGCGCGTACGACGTCGTGATCGTCGGGGGCGGGTCGCACGGGCTCGCGGCCGCGTACTACCTCCAGAAGAACCACGGGATCCGCAGCGTCGCGGTGCTCGAGAAGCGCTACATCGGCTCCGGCGCCGCCGGTCGCAACACCACGATCCTGCGCTCGAACTACAAGACCCCGGAGGGCGCGCGCTTCTACGACGCGAGCGTCAAGCTGTACGAAGGCCTCTCTCGGGAGCTGAACTTCAACCTGCTGTTCTCGCAGTGCGGGCATCTGACGCTGGCCCACTCCGACCGGGCGATGTTCGTGATGGCAAACCGGGCCGAGGTCAACCGCCTGCAAGGGATCGACTCGCGCGTGATCGACCCGGACGAGATCAAGCGGCTCGCACCGGCGATGCAGGTGGAGGACCCGAACGCGACGTATCCGATCATGGGCGCGCTGTACCACCCGCCCGGCGGAATCATCCGCCACGACGCGGTCGTCTGGGGGTTCGCGCGCGGCGCCGACCAGGGCGGCGCCGAGATCCACCAGGACACCGAGGTGCTCGGGATGGAGCGCTCGAACGGCAGGATCACGAGGGTCCGCACCAGCCGGGGCACGGTCAGCGCCGGCGCGGTGCTGAACTGCACCGCGGGCTGGAGCACGCGGATCTGCGACATGGTCGGCGTGCCGCTGCCGATCACCACCCACATCCTCCAGGCGTGCGTGACCGAGCCGGTCAAGCCGCTGCTCGACGTGGTGATCGTGTCCTCCCAGATGCACGTCTACATCAGCCAGACCAACCGCGGCGAGTTCCTGATGGGCGCCGAGATCGAGCCCTGGACGACGTACCGGATGCAGGGGACGCTCAACTTCCTCCAGGAGGTGTGCCGGCACACGATCGAGCTGTTCCCGCAGCTCGAGCGCGCGCGCCTGCTCCGGAGCTGGGCGGGTCTGTGCGACCTCAGCCCGGACTACAGCCCGATCCTCGGCCGGACCGAGGTCGAGAACTTCCACATCAGCGCAGGCTGGGGCACGTACGGCTTCAAGGCCGCCCCGATCGTCGGCACGACGCTTGCGGAGCTCGTGGCGACCGGTCGCACGCCCGCCCTGATCGCGCCGTTCGAGGTCGAGCGCTTCTATCGGGACAAGCTCGTCTCAGAGCTTGCAGCGGCGGCGGTCAGCCATTAGAAGGGACATGCAGAGGGATTGGATGGACACACGCACTGAGGAAGGGACGAAGATGAAGACCAGCCTCGAGATCGCCCAGGAAGCCGAACTCGTTCCGATCCAGACGATCGCGGAGCGCTCAGGGCTCGAGCCCGACGAGATCGAGCCGTACGGGCGCTACAAGGCGAAGGTCGCCCTGTCGGTGCTCGACCGCCTCAAGGACCGGCCCGACGGCAAGGTCGTGTGCGTCACCGGCATGACCCCGACGAGGGCCGGAGAGGGAAAGACGACGACGCTCGTCGGGCTCACGCAAGGCCTCGGAGTGATCGGCAAGAACCCGGTGGCGTGCCTGCGCGAGGCGTCGCTTGGCCCGGTGTTCGGGATCAAGGGCGGCGCGGCCGGCGGCGGCCTGACCCAGGTCGTCCCGATGGAGGACCTGAACCTCCACTTCACTGGCGACATCCACGCGATCGGCGCCGCCAACAACCTGCTCGCGGCGATGATCGACGCCTCGATCCTCCACGGCAACCCGCATCACATCGACGCACTGCGGATCCCCTGGCGACGCGCCGTCGACATGAACGACCGGGCGCTCCGCGACATCGCCGTCGGCCTCGGCGGCCGTGCCAACGGCTACCCCCGGGAGACCGGCTTCGACATCACCGCGGCGTCGGAGGTGATGGCGATCCTGGCCGTTGCTCGCGACCTCCAGGACCTGCGCCAGCGGATCTCGCGGATCACCGCCGCGTACTCCTTCGACGGCGGCAATGCGATCACCGCCGAGGATCTCGGCGCCGCCGGCGCGATGACCGTGCTGCTCAAGGATGCGATCAAGCCGAACCTCGTGCAGACGCTCGAGGGGCAGCCGGTGATGATGCATTGCGGCCCGTTCGCGAACATCGCCCACGGCAACAACTCGCTGATCGCCGACCTGATCGGGATGAAGCTCGGCGACTACGTCGTCACCGAGTCCGGGTTCGGCGCCGACATGGGGATGGAGAAGTTCTTCGACATCGTCTGCCGGTTCGGCAAGCTGACCCCGTCGGCGGCGGTGCTCGTCACGACCGTTCGCGCGATCAAGCATCACGCCGGCCTCGAGGACGATCCGCGCGCCGAACGCTCGGCGGCACTGCAGGCGATCGAGACGGGCTTTGCCAACGTCCGGCGCCATCTCAACACGATCGGCACGTTCGGCGTGCCCGCGGTGGTCGCGGTCAACCGGCGGCCCGGCGACACCAACGAGGAGGTCGAGTTGGTCAAGCGCCTCGCGTTCCAGGCGGGCGCGTTCGCGGCCGAGGCCAACGAGGGCTTCACGAAGGGCGGCGCCGGCGTCGCCGACCTCGCCTCGGCTGTCGTCGAGGCGTGCGAGCAGCCGAACACCTTCCATCAGATCTACCAGGACGACGAGCCGATCCAGGACAAGATCGAGGCGGTGGCCAAGCGGGTCTACGGGGCCAAGGACGTCTACTTCTATCCCGAGGCCGAGGCGAAGCTCACCCAGTTCACCCGCGAGGGTCACGGCCACTTCCCGGTGTGCATGGCGAAGACGCACCTGTCGCTGTCGGCGGACCCGTCGCTGCTCAATGCGCCGGAGAACTTCACGCTGCCGGTCAGGGATATTCGCGCGTACACCGGCGCCGGCTGGCTCGTGCCGCTGTGTGGCGACGTCATGCAGATGCCGGGCCTTGGCAAGAATCCGGCCGCGCTCAACATCGACATCGACTCCGAGGGACGGACCATCGGCCTTTTCTGATCGATCAGTTCGCGAGCTGCTCGATGCGATCGCCGCGCGGACGCCCGCGCCGGGTGGCGGCTCGAGCGCGGCCTGCGCATGCGCGATCGCGGCTTCGCTCGTCGAGATGGCCGCGGCGTTCGCGCCGGACGGCGACGAGCTCGCGCACCGCGCCGGCGAGTTGCGAGTGCGCGCACTCGAGCTGGCCGAGATCGAGCTTCACGCTTACGAGCCGGTGCTCGAGGCGCTCAGGCTGCCGCGTGAGGACGCGGAGCGATCCGCTCGAGTCGACGCTGCGCGCGTCGAGGCATCGAAATCCCCGCTCGAAATCGCGCGGGTCGGCGCGGAGCTGGCCGAGCGTGCCGCGGACGTCGCGCGCACCGGAAACAGCAACCTCGCCGGAGACGCGATCACCGCGGCCCTGCTAGCCGAGGCCGCCGCCCAAGCCGCCGCCCGGCTGGTCATGATCAACCTGACCGAGGGTCCGGGTGTCAGCGAGGCGACCGAATATGCTCGCGGGGCGCAGGTCGCGCGCGATCAGGTACTAAATTGACTAACGAAGAGTCGAACTGGAGGGAGACATGCGTTCTCGCACTCGACTGACCACTCCGCTGATCCGCCGCGACGGTGAGCTGTGTCCGGCGTCCTGGGAAGAGGCGCTCGACCGCACCGCGGCGGCGTTCGAACGCGCACGCGCGGCCGACGCCAGCCGCTCGTTCGGGATGTTCTCGTGCTCGAAGTCGACCAACGAGATGAACTTCCTGGCGCAGAAGCTCGCCCGGCAGGTGATGCGGACCAACAACATCGATTCCTGTAACCGAACTTGACACGCTCCTAGCGTCGTCGGTCTGGCGACGGTCTTCGGGGCGGGCGGCGGAACGTCGTCCTACAAAGAGGTGGAAGAGGCCGACTTGATCGTGCTGTGGGGATCGAACGCGCGCGAAACGCACCCGATCTTCTTCCACCACGTGTTGAAGGCGATCCACAGCGGCGCGCGGCTGGCCGTGGTCGATCCGCGGCGGACCGCGTCGGCACAGTGGGCCGACCTCTGGCTCGGGATCGACGTCGGCGGCGACATCGCGCTTGCCTCCGCGGTGGCGCGCGAAATCATCCACGAGGGCCTGTGCGACGATCGCTTCATCGCAAACGCCACCGAGGGCTACGACGCGTTTGCGGCGTCGGTCGAGCCGTACACGCTCGCCGAGGGCGAGCGGCTCTCGGGAGTGCCCGCAGCGTCGATCCGCGAGCTCGCGCACGCGTACGGGCGAGCCGACCGGGCGATCCTGTGCTGGACGCTCGGGATCACCGAGCACCACAACGCCGTCGACAACGTGCTTGCGCTGATCAACCTCGCGCTGCTGACCGGGCACGTCGGCAGGTACGGATCGGGCCTGAACCCGCTGCGCGGGCAGAACAACGTGCAGGGCGGCGGTGACATGGGCGCGATCCCCAACAAGCTGCCCGGGTTCCAGGACATCGAGCAGAACGCGGAGGCGCGTGACCGGTTCAACGACGCCTGGGGCGTCCCGATCCGCCCGCACTACGGCTGGCACCTGACCGACATGTTCAAGGCGATGGACCGCGGGGAGCTCCGAACCCTGTACGTGATCGGCGAGAACCCGGCGCAGTCCGAGGCGGACGTCAAGCACGCGCGGGACCTGCTCCGAGGGCTCGACTTCCTCGTCGTCCAGGACATCTTCCTGACGGGGACGGCCAAGATGGCCGACGTCGTGCTGCCCGGCTCGGCGTCGTGGTGTGAGGCGGAGGGGAGCGTGACGAACTCCGAGCGCCGGGTCCAGCTCTGCCGCAAGGCGCTCGACCCGCCCGGCGACGCGCGCGACGACATCTGGATCATCGCCCAGCTCGCCAGGCGCCTGGGCTACGACTGGGGCGATCCAACTGCCGAGCAGGCGTGGGACGAGCTCCGCTCGCTGAGCCCGATGCACCGCGGGATGCGCTACGACCGGCTGGCCGAGCACAACGGGCTGCAGTGGCCGTGCCCGAGCGAGGATCACCCGGGATCGCAGTTCCTCCACGACCGGCTCTGGAAGGACCCGGTGGAGGGCCCGCTCGCGCCGTTCAGCGTGACGCCGTTCGAGCCCCCGGTCGACGAGCTCGACCGCGACTTCCCGATCCGCCTGACCACGGGGCGGCGGCTCGAGTCGTACAACACGGGCGCGCAGTCGAACATGTACCGCTCGCCGCTGCACCGCGGCGAGTCGCTCGACATCTCGCCCGAGGACGCGGAGGAGCTCGGGATCGAGAACGGCGAGATCGTGCTCGTGTCGTCCCGACGGGGATCGGTGCGCGCGCCGGCGCGGATCGACCGCACCCTGCGCACCGGCCTGGCGTTCATGACGTTCCACTTCCCTGACCAGGTCGACACCAACGTGCTGACGATCGACGCCACCGACCCCAGGTCGGGCACCGCGGAGTTCAAGGCCAGCGCGATCCGGGTCGAGAAGCTGCCGGTCGGCGACGGCGACGCCCTGCTCGCCGCGGTACCGGCCGCGGCGGAGAACGGCGATCGCGTCAGGTCGGGGAACGGCGATCTCGCCACCTCGGAGCACGGCGATCCCGTCGGCGTCGGAAACGGGGATCCCCGGCCCGTCCGGGAGCGCTCCTGATGGACCTTCGTCTGCTGCTCGCTGCGCCAACCGAGGCTGAGCGGGCAGCCGTCGACGGGGCCCTCGGGTCGGACGCATCGCACAACGGGTCGGCGCCGTCGCTCGACGTCGACGGCCGTGCCGCCCACGGCGGTCACGAGGCCCGCGACCGGCGGCATCTCCTGCTGCCGGTGCTCGAGCAGGTGCAGGCCCGGATCGGCTGGATTAGCGAGGGCGCGCTCGGGTACATCTGCGAGCAGCTGACGGTCCCGCCCGCCGACGCGTACGGCGTCGCCACGTTCTACGGGCTGCTGTCGATGGACCCGCGCCCGGCTCGTGCCCTGCACGTGTGCGACGACATCGTGTGCCAGTTCCGGGGTGGCGACGAGCTGATCGCGGCCCTCGAGGAACAGGTCGGACCCGAGGACTCCGACGCCGGCGGTTGCACGTGGCTGCGGAGCCCGTGCCTGGGCCAGTGCGACCGCGCCCCCGCCGCACTGCTCACCGAGGCCGGCGAGCACCCGCGCGAACGGGTTCTCTCCCCGGTGGGGGCAACAGAGGCGCTCGCGGCGCTGCGGGGCGAGGAAGTATCCGAGGTGGCTGTCGAGCCTGTGCCTGAGCAGGGAGGAGCAACCGACCTCTGGCTGGTGCGCCGCGTCAGCGTCGTCGACCCGCGCAGCCTGCACGACTACCGAGCGCGCGGCGGCTACGACGCGTTGCGCCGGGCCATGGCACTCGGCCCGGAGCGCGTGATTCGCGAAGTGAAGGATTCGGGGCTCATGGGTCGCGGCGGTGCTGCGTTCCCGACCGGCGTCAAGTGGGAGGCGGTCGCCAAGCAGTCTGCCCACCCGCACTACCTGATCTGCAACGCGGACGAGTCCGAGCCCGGCACGTTCAAGGATCGTGTGCTGCTCGAGGGCGACCCGTTCTCGGTGATCGAGGCGATGACGATTGCGGCCTATGCGACCAACTGCACGAAGGGCTACATCTACCTGCGCGGCGAGTATCCGCTCGCGCTCGAGATCCTCGACGAGGTGATCGACAGCGCGCGCCACCACGGTTACCTGGGCGCCGAGATCCTGCGCTCCCAGTTCTCGTTCGACATCGAGATCCGGCGCGGCGCCGGCGCGTACATCTGCGGCGAGGAGACCGCGATCTTCAACTCGATCGAGGGCTTCCGCGGTGAGCCTCGCTCCAAGCCGCCGTTCCCGGTCGAGCGCGGGCTGTTCGGCAAGCCCACGGTGGTCAACAACGCCGAGACGCTGGTGAACGTGCTCGAGGTGCTGGCCGAAGGTGGGCGCGCCTACGCTGGGACCGGCACCGAGAAGTCGACCGGCACGAGGCTGTTCTGCCTGTCGGGCCACGTGGCTCGCCCCGGCGTGTACGAGGCCGTGTTCGGCGAGACGCTCGGAGCGCTGCTCGAGCGCGCGGGCGGTGTCCCCAACGGGCGCGAACTGCAAGCGGTGCTGCTCGGTGGCGCCGCCGGCGGGTTCGTCTCGCCCGCCGAGCTCGATCTGAGGCTGACCTTCGAGGACGTCCGGGCCGCCGGCGCCACGCTCGGGTCGGGCGTGGTGATCGCGTTCGACGACACAGTCGACCTGCGCCGCGTGCTTCAGCGCATCGCCGCGTTCATGCGGGACGAATCCTGCGGTCAGTGCACGCCGTGCCGGGTGGGCACCGTGCGCCAGGAGGAGGCACTGGCGCGACTGGTCTCCGGGCGCACCCGCGGCAGCGTCGCCGATGAGCTGGCGCTGATGGACGACCTCGCCGTGTGCATGCGCGACTCGTCGATCTGCGGACTGGGACAGACCGCCGCCAACGCGATCGGCTCGGCGATCTCGCGTCTGGGCTTGTTCAAGGAGGAGGTGGTCTGATGGATCAGCGTACGGTCACGGTCACGATCGACGGCACCGAGGTCTCGGTCCCCGAGGGCGCCACGCTGCTCGACGCGTGCCGCGCGCTCGACATCGACACGCCGACGCTGTGCTACGGCGAGACGCTGCGGCCGGTGAACGCGTGCCGCGTCTGCATGGTCGAGCTCGAGGGCGCGCGCACGCTCGTGCCCGCGTGCTCGCGACGGGCCGAGGACGGGATGGTCGTGCACACCGACTCCGAGCGCGTGCGGCTCAACCGCCGGATGGTGTTCGAGCTGCTCGCGTCCTCGGTTGACCTCTCGACCGCGCCGTCGCTCGAGGTGTACCTGGTTCGCTACAACGTCCGGCCCGAGCGATACGGGCCGCCGGCCCCACCCGACTCCGGCCGCGAGCGCCGACGCGCCGGCCACCACGCGGTTCCCGACGGCCAGACAGCGGCCACGGTCGCCGGACCGGTCAAGGTCGACAACGATCTCTACGTCCGCGACTACTCCAAGTGCGTGCTTTGTTACAAGTGCGTCGATGCGTGCGGCGACCAGCACCAGAACACGTTTGCGATCACGGTGGCGGGCCGCGGGTTCGATGCGCACATCTCGACCGAGTACGCGGTGCCGCTGCCCGAGTCCGCGTGCGTGTACTGCGGCAACTGCATCGCGGTGTGCCCGACCGGTGCGCTCATGGCCAAGACCGAGCACGAGTTGCGCGAGGCCGGGGACTGGGACCCCGAGCGCCAGACGACGACCGACACGATCTGCGCGTTCTGCGGCGTCGGCTGCAGCCTCACGCTGCACGTCCAGGACGAACAGATCGTCAAGGTGACATCGTCGGCCGACCACGACGTGACGCTCGGCAACCTGTGCATCAAGGGGCGCTTCGGGTTCGAGCACATCCACGGCTGAACCCGTCGGCCTCAGCCATCGGTAACCGCGAAAGCCACCATGTCGCCGGCGACGAGCGGCAGTTCGGGGTCGCGGGTGATCCGGTCGCCGTTGAGCGCAGCGACGACGTGGTCGTCGAGCGCGAGGTCGACGGCCGCCGCGACCCCGCCGAGCGACCAGGCTCGGACGGTCTCCCGGCGTCTCGCGAGATTGGCCGACGGCGGTCCGAATTTCTCGACGACGATCTCGGGGGCGCGCAACGCGTGAGCCCGCTCGTACTCCACCGGGTCGTTGAGGTTGCTGACCGACTGCAGGGTCGGGTCGAGCCGAGCGAGCGTACCGTCCGCCAGCAGGTCAGCCTCGGTCAGTCGCAGCACCCGCGAGCGCTCGAACAGGAATGCGGGACGCATCCGGTCGGCCGCGATCAGCTCCTGCACGACGGTGAGGAGGGCGACGCGGTACGCGGCCGCGAGCGGCTGGCGGTACCCGTGAACCTCGGGCAGCACGATATCGTTCCAATCGGCGAGGGCGCCGAGCACCCGAAGGACGAACGCCGGGTGAAGCAGCGGCACGTCGGTCGACGACACGTATGCGACCGAGGCGCGGTCGCCGATTGCGGCGAGACCCGCCGCGAGCCCCCGGACGGGACCGCGACCCTCCCGCCCGTCGGCCACGATCTCGACCGCCCGGTCGAGCGCCGGCAACTCCTGTCCGGGGGCCGACACCACGACCACCGGTCCGGCGACCGATCGGGCGACGATCCCGGTCACGCGCCGCAGCAGCGTTGAGCCGTGCCAGTCGAGCGAGGCCTTCGGCGAGCCCATCCGCGAGGACCGCCCGCCCGCCAACACGATCGCCGCCGCATCGAGCATGTGACCAGAGCCTAAATCTGCGTGCGGTAGCACCGCGCTGCCGTTTGCACAACTTGAGACAATAGGTTCAAAAGCTGTGGGGAGGAGAGCGACGGGTGGCGCGCGAGGACGTGGCGTCCCGATGGCGACGGTCTCAAGGCTCGAACGACGTTCGGGCGTCGGGCGCAGCGCGGTTCCGGCCGCCCTCGGCGAGCGGCTCGAGCGGCTCGAGCCGTACTCGTCGCTGGCCGAGCGCCGTGGCCTGACGCTGTCCTCGGTCGATCTGAACATCGAGCGCCGCGCGGTCGACGCCGGGGTCGGCGAGGCGCTCGGGCTCGCGCCGATCGCCCCGGCGCTCACGGTGTCACGGACGCTCGTCGCCAACGAGGCGCCGGTGGCGGTGATGTTCGACGTCGTGCACCCGAAGGTGTCGCTGCCCGGCGACGGTGCGCTCCGCGCTGCGCTCGAGCGCGGCCAGATGGTGCTCGACGTGCTGATCGGGCTCGGCGTGCCGGTCACGTATGCGCGCACGCGAGTGATCCCGTCGCTGCTGAGCCCGCGCGAGCGAGCGGGCAAGCTGCTCGGGGTGAAGCGGACCACCGCCGTGCTGGAGCTCGAGGAGCTGATCTATGCCGGCCGCGAGGAGCGCGTCGCGTACTCCCGGGACCTGTTCGCCCCTGGCGGGCTCGACGTCGCCGTTACGCGCTCGCTCGAGTCGACTCGCCCGACGCCGATCGCGAACTTCCGCGGCTCCCGGACTGCGCGCGACGGCGGTCCGCGTAGTCGCCGGCCGTGAGCTCCGGGTCGCGTCAGCGGGTGGCGTCGGCGCGGGTCGGCCGGCCGAGTGTCGCCCACGCCACCGCGGCCGGCAAGGTGATGCTCGCGTTCGGTTCGGCAGCTCCGGCGGGCGAGCTCGCCGCGTACACCGAGCGGCGGCCGAGCTCGGGCGCTCGCTCGGAGGACCCGGATAGGATGGGGCATGCTCGGATCGCGGGGCCGATTTCGATCGACGGAGCTGCGCGCCCTCGCTGACGAGGAGCTGATGCTGCTCGTCCTCGACGGCGAGGTGAGGGCGTTCGAGGTGATCTTCGACCGGCACGCCTCCGCGGCGTTCTCGCTCGCCTACCGCATGTGCGGCCGCCGGGCGGCCGCCGAGGACATCGTCCAGGAGGCGTTCCTGTCGCTGTGGCGGAGCGGCACCGGCTATGACGCGAGTCGCGGCAGCGTCCGGTCGTGGGTGCTGAGCGTCGTCCACAACCGGGCGGTCGACGCGTTCCGCTGCCACGCCTCGAGGGACAGGCGCGACGTGCAGGACGACGGGATCGCCGAGCGCCTGCCCGCGCCCGACTCGACCGACGCCGAGGTTGAGCGCCGCGACGACGCCCGGCAGGTGCGGACCGCGCTCGACGAGCTCCCGCCCGATCAGCGGCAGGTGATCGAGCTCGCCTACTTCCGCGGCTTCACCCACAACCAGATCGCCGAGATGCTCGAGTTGCCGGCCGGTACCGTGAAGGGACGAATGCGCCTCGGGCTGACGAAAATGCGCTCGCTCCTCGGCGAGGGGTCGAGGGTGACGGCATGAGCGGCCAGGGCCGGATCACGAACGGACGCGAGTGCGGGAACGACGCGGCCGCGTACGTGCTCGGGGCGCTCGAGCCGGCCGAGGCCGAGGCGTTCCGCCGGCACATCGCCGATTGCCCCGCGTGCCAGAGGGACGTCGCGGAGTTCGAGCAGATCACCGGCGCGCTCTCGGACGCGACCGCCCGGTATCCGGCGCCGAAGGACCTCCGCCGGCGCGTGCTCCAGGAGGTGAGGGCGACGCCGAAGGCGCAGGCCGCGTCCGCCGGCGCGAAGGCGCCTGCTCGGTCCGCGCGCTCCTGGCGCCCGGTCCTCGCCTGGGGTGGCGCGCTCGCCGTGCTGGTCGTGGCGGTCATCGTCGCGGTGGCGATCAGCTCCGGCGGGTCGAGCGGTACCCGCGTGATCCAGGCATCCGCGGGCAGCGCGGAGCTGCGGATCGCCGGGGACCACGGGGACCTCGTCGTGCATCGCCTGCCGCAGCTGCCCGCGGGGCGGATCTACGAGATGTGGGTCCAGCGCGGTGACCACCCGCCCGCCCCGACGGGCACGCTGTTCGGCGTCCGCTCGAACGGAACGGCCGCGGTCGGCGTACCGGGCGACCTGAGCGGGGTCAGCGCCGTGCTGGTCACGCAGGAGCCGTCCGGGGGGACGCCTGTGCCCACGTCCGCGCCGGTGATCGTCGCGCACGTGACCTGAGTCGATCGAGCCGATCGGCCCGCCCTATACGGCACGTCCGGCGAAACGGATCGACGGGGCCGCAAGCGCGGCCCATCAACTCCCCGAGCTGGTCGATCGAGCCCGAATAGCTAACCTGGCATGACCGTGGCCATCGACTCACGCCAGGCCGTCGAGCTCGACGTCGACGGCAGGACCGTGCGGATCTCGAGTCCCGACCGTGTCTACTTCTCGGCGCGGGGCGAGACCAAGCTCGACCTCGCGCGGTACTACGTGAGCGTCGGGGAGGGGATCGTCCGCGCCCTGTGCGAGCGACCGTGCATGCTGCACCGTTTCCCGAAGGGGGTCGACGGCGACAAGGTCCACCAGAAGCGGCTGCCGAAAGGCGCCCCGTCCTGGGTCGAGACCGTCAACGTGTACTTCCCCAGGTTCGGCCGGACCGCCGACGAGCTCTGCGTCACCGAGCTCGGAAGCGTGATCTGGGCGGTGCAGATGGCGACCGTCGAGTTTCACCCCTGGAACTCGCGTCGGGCCGATATCGAACGGCCCGACGAGTGGCGGATCGATCTGGACCCGATGCCGGACGCGAGCTTCGACGCGGTGCGCCGCGTCGCCCGGGTCGCGCACGACGTGCTCGACGAGATCGGCGCGGTCGGCTGGCCGAAGACCTCGGGCGGTAACGGCCTGCACATCTACGTCCGGATCGAGCCGCGGTGGGGGTTCGCGGACGTGCGCCAGGCCGCGCTCGCGTTCGCGCGCGAGGTGGAGCGCCGGATTCCCCAGGACGCCACGACGACCTGGTGGCGCAAGGACCGCGAACCCGACAAGGTGTTCGTCGATTACAACCAGAACGCGCGGGACCACACGATCGCGAGCGCGTACTCGGTGCGCGGAAATCCTCTCGGAACCGTCTCCACGCCGATCTCGTGGAACGAGCTCGGCGACGTCGACCCACGTGAGTTCACGATCGCGACCGTACCGGCCCGGTTCGCCGCGATCGGCGATCCCCATGCGGGGATCAACGCCGCCGCCTTCTCGCTCGAGGGCCTGCTCGAGCGGGCCGAGTGGGAGCCGCCGGCCGCATAGTGGGTGGGTCTAGCCACACTACTAGTCGTGCGGGGCGTGGACGATCAGCACGTCGCAACTATCGTGCCCATCGTCTGTCCTCCTTACACCGGCAACGCGGCCGGGGGTGTGGGCTCGACTCCGAGTAGCGCCGCCTCTTCCTCCGGGGTCTGCGGGATCGCCTCGCGGAAGTGGACGTGCTCCTTGTCCTGAACGATACGGCGGAAGATGAACAGCAGCACCGAGCCGACCAGCACGCCGACGCCGATCGCAAAGTCGCCCCAGGTGCCGCGACTTCAGCAACTGACGCTCCTCGACTACGGCTGTCGCCATCAGACCACCCTTCCTTGTGAAGTCATCCTCCCCGCTGTCGGCATGCTTATACCAGTTTGTACAAAGGTGGTCAACTTAGCTACGAGGGAGCGCCGGCCGAGGCCTTCTCGACCTCGGCGAGCAGTTGCTCGGCCAGTGAAGTCGGGGCTGGTGGTCTGGACGACGTAGAAATCCGCGAACCCCCCCGATGTGGTCCACGAAGCCTTCTTGCGGACGTTGTAGCCGCCGTTCGAGCGCTCGGCGCCCGAGGAGGAGATCGGGTACCAGAAGTGCGAGCCGGTCTCCTGGTCCGAGTACGACAGCTCTCTGCACAAATATGTTCAAATACAGTTCTACCTGAGTGGCGGAACTCTGTCTAGAGCTCGGAATAGGCCGGCGCGCGGCGTCTGAGGTCGCTCTACGAGGTCATCCCGCCGAACTGTCCGCCGGTGATGCTCAGCACCTGGCCGTTGACGTAGTTCGCCCAGGGCGTGCACAGCAGGAACACGCCGCCGGCGGCCTCGCTCGGGGTGCCGGCGCGTCCTAGCGGGATCAGCGCCGGGCCGATCGCCCGGAGCTGCTCGGGGATCCCGAGCTGGACCTTCTCGCCGCCGATCTCGACGACGTTCTCGTCGGTCTTGGCCGCGGTCAGGCGCGTCTCGATGAAGCCGAACGCGACGGCGTTGACGTTGATCTTGAACTGGCCCCACTCCTTGGCGAGCGTCTTCGTGAGCCCGACCACCGCCGACTTGCCCGACGCGTAGTTGGCCTGGCCGGCGTTGCCCATCGTGCCCGAGATCGAGGAGACGTTGACGATCTTGCGGAAGACCTCGCGGCCCTCCTCGCGCTCCTTCTTGGCGGGCTCCCGCATGTGCGGCGCGACCGCGCGGCAGATCCGGAACGGGACGATCGTGTGGATGTCGAGCATCCTCTGGAACCAGTCGTCGCTCATCTTGTGGATCGGCGCGTCGAGCGTGTAGCCGGCGTTGTTGATGAGGATGTCGACCTTGCCCCAGTTGTCGATCACCGCCTGGATGAGCTCGTCGGGGACGCCCGGCTTGGTGAGGTCGCCGGCGAACACCATCGTCTCGCCCGCGATCTCGCCCGCGGTCTGTTCCGCGACGTCGCCGTCGAGGTCGTTGATCAGGACCTTTGCGCCGTGCTCCGAGAGCAGTTCGGCGGTCGCGCGTCCGATTCCGCGGGCCGAGCCGGTGACGATCGCCACCTTGTCATCGAGGATTGCCATGTACGGGCCTCCAATATTCGCAGGGGAGGCTGGCCATCATGCCAGCGCGGCGGCGACTGCGCCCCGACGCAGCCCCGACTCGATCGCCCCGTCGATGAACCCGGCCCAGCCGTTGGCGATGTCCGAGCCCGATACGCCCGAGCCGGAGCAGGAGCTCGCCGTTCGGTCGTGAAGCAGTACTGGGGCTCCCCTCACTAGAGTCTCGGGCGCGATGAACGCGCGCGAATGGCTGGCCGCATATGCCGAGAAGCTCGGGACCGAGCCGCCCACGACCGACGAGTTCAAGACGATCCTCGACCTGGCGGGTGCGGCGGCGCACTCGTCCGAGCGCGTCGCGGCCCCCGCCGCGACCTGGGTGGCGGCCCGAGCCGGGGTCGACCTCGACGAGGCGCTCCGGATCGCGCGCGAAATCAGGGCGGACGCCTGATCCCGGGCGATGGCTGATCGCCGCTTCGACATCGTCGTGTTCGGCGCGACCGGGTTCACGGGCGCGCTGACCGCGGAATACCTGGCACAACACGCTCCGGCGGGGATGAGCTGGGCGCTGGCGGGACGGAACATGGACAAGCTCTCGGGGGTGCGTGCGCGGCTCGGTGCGATCGACCCCGCGCACGCCGAGCTCCCGCTGCTTCACGCCGATGCCGGCGACGCGGGGTCGCTGCGGTCGGTCGCTGAGGCGACCAAGGTCGTGATCACGACCGTCGGCCCCTACATCCTCTACGGCGAGCCGCTCGTTGCGGCGTGCGCCGCGGCCGCAACCGACTATGTCGATCTGACCGGCGAGCCCGAGTTCGTCGACCGGATGTGGCTGAGCCACCACGAGCAGGCCGAGCGGAGCGGCGCGCGAATCGTCCACTCGTGCGGCTTCGACTCGATCCCCTACGACCTCGGCGTCCAGTTCGCGGTCGAGCACCTGCCCGAGCACGTGCCGATCTCGGTCGAGGGCTTCATGCGGACGAAGGCGTCGATCTCGGGCGGCACCTACCAGTCGACGATCGAGATCCTCGGCGGGCTGCGGTCCAGCGCGAAGCTGGCGCGAGAGCGGCGTGCCCGCGAGGGAAACCCCACCGGCCGGCGAGTCAAAGGCGTGACGGGGAGGCCCCGCCGGGACGAGTTTGCCGGCGGCTGGGTCGCCCCGTTCCCGACGATCGATCCCGTGACCGTGCTCCGCTCGGCACGCGCGCTCGACCGGTACGGGCCCGACTTCAGCTACAGCCACTACGTGGTCGTCGGACCGCTTCCGATGCTCGTCGGGCTGGGTGCGGCGGCCGGAGTGGCCGTCACGCTGGCCCAGATCCCGCCGGCTCGCGATGCGCTGCGCAAGCTCAAGAGCTCAGGCGAGGGGCCGTCCGAGGCGCAGCGCGCGAAGTCCTGGTTCAGCATCCGGTTCATCGCGGACGGGGATGGCCGTCGTGTGCGGGCCGAGGTTGCCGGCGGCGACCCGGGCTACGGCGAGACCTCGAAGATGCTCGCCGAGTCCGCGCTGTGCCTCGCCCACGACGACCTGCCCGAGCGCGCCGGGCAGCTGACGCCGGCGGTGGCGATGGGCCCGGCGCTCCGCCGCCGGCTCGAGGTGGCCGGGATCGAGTTCAAGGTGCTCGATGGCTGAGTCCAAGTGGACCGCTGCCGATATTCCCGACCAGACGTACGACGAGCAGGTGTGGCGGCGGCTGTTGGAGGTGTCCGAGCAGCTGACCGGCGTGCACTACGACTTCGAGGCTCCGCGGGTGCCGGCGTGAGCGATTTCCGAAGCGACGGCCACGCCGCGATCGAGTGGGCAGCCGACTACCTCGAGCGGGTCGGTGAGCTGCCGGTGCTCGCGCAGGTGGCTCCGGGCGACATCCGGGCCCGCTTACCGGGTCACGCCCCGGACGATCCCGAGCCGTTCTCCGCGGTGCTCCGGGACGTCGACGAGATCCTGCTGCCGGGGGTCACCCACTGGCAGCACCCCCGCTACTTCGCGTACTTCGCGACGAGCGCGGCGGAGCCGGGCATCCTGGCGGAGCTGCTCGCGGCCACGCTGAACTCGATCGCGATCCTTTGGCGCACCGCGCCGGCGGCGACCGAGCTCGAGGGCGTGGTGCTCGACTGGACCGCGGAGCTGCTCGGACTCCCGTCCGGCTGGCATGGGCACATAGAGGACAGCGCGTCGACCTCGACGTTCGCGGCGTGCGTGGCCGCGCGGGAGGCGACCGGCCGCGATCTGATCGTGTGCGCGGAGCACGGGCATTCGTCGATCGAGAAGGCGGCACGCATGCTCGGGATGCGGCTGCGGAAGGTTCCGGTCGACGACCAGTTCCGGATGCGCGCCGACGAGCTCGGCGATCTGTCGGATGCCGCCGTGATCGTGGCCACCGTCGGCACGACCGCGACGGCGGCGGTGGACCCGGTGCCGGCGATCGCCGATGCGTGCGCGGCGAGCGGGGCATGGCTGCACGTCGATGCCGCGTACGCGGGCTCGGCGATGGTCTGCCCGGAATACCGGTGGGCGTTCGCGGGCGTCGATCGCGCCGATTCGCTGGTCGTCAACCCGCACAAGTGGCTGCTGACGCCGATGGACTGCTCGCTGCTCTGGACCAGCCGCCGCGACGACTTCCGGCGCGCGTTCAGCGTGGTCCCCGAGTACCTCCGTACGCCCGACGCCGAGGACTCGCTCAGCCTGAGCGAGTACGGGCCGGCGCTCGGCCGGCGCTTTCGCGCGCTGAAGCTGTGGGCGGTGCTGCGCTGCTTCGGCCGCAGCGGCCTGCAGGCTCACATCCGCAACGGGATCGAGCTCGCGTCGGAGTTCGAGCGCTGGGTGGACGAGACCGACGGGTGGGAGGCGTGTGCGCCTCGCCACTTCTCGCTCGTGTGCTTCCGGCTCGAGGGCGACGATGACCGCAACCGCGAGCTGCTCGCCCGGGTCAACGCGAGCGGGGAGATCTTCATCTCCCACGCGGCGCTCGACGGGCGCTACGTGCTGAGGCTGGCGATCGGCCAGCAGCGCACGACCGCCGGCGACGTGCGCCGGGCGCGGGAGGTGCTGGTGCGGGAGGCCGCGCGGGTGTGACGTCTGCCTGGCACTTTGTGGTTTCCACACTCAACCCCAGGGGGAAGCTGCCGAGTACGTTGGCTACGGGAGGCAGGGACCAACAGTGGCTGGACCTCATCGAGGAGGCCGCGAAAGGCAGGGATGTCGCGATGATGTCAGGGATGTATGCCGCGATCAGCGGCTTGGATGCGCATCAGACGATGCTCGACGTGACGGCCAACAACCTGGCCAACGTCGACACGGTCGGATACAAGGCGCAGAGCACCGTGTTCTCCGACGAGCTTTCGCAGCTGATCGGGGCCGGGACGAGCGCTAACGGCTTCAGCGCCGGAACGAACCCGGTCCAGGTCGGGCTCGGGGTGCAGGTCGGCTCGATCGACAACGTGATGACCACCGGCGGTGTTGCCACGACCGGCAACGCGACCGACATCGCGGTCCAGGGCGAGGGCTGGCTGCGCGTCGCCAACGGCAACGTGGCCGCCACGCCGCCGACGTTCGACGCGACCCAGTACACGAAGGCGGGTGACCTGACGTTCAACTCGAGCGGTTACCTGTGCAGCCAGACCGGGCAGTTCGTGCTCGGCAACGGCGCGACCCAGAACCCGATCACGGGCGCGTACAGCCCCAGCGGCACCGCGAACAACCCGATCGTGGTCCCGCCGGGATCGACGAACGTCACGATCGGCGCGGATGGCAGCGTCAACTACCAGACCCCTGCGGGCACGTCGGTGACGGCGGGCTACATCTCGCTGGCGACGTTCCCCAACCAGGCCGGGCTGCAGCGCAACGGCGGGTCGCTGTGGAGCGCCACCGCGGCCTCCGGACCGGAGACCACGGGCCAGCCCGGCACCGCCGGCTACGGCCAGACGATCAGCGGCGAGCTCGAGCAGTCGAACGTCGACATGGGCACCGAGTTCACGAACATGATCGAGGCCGAGCGCGGCTACCAGGCCAACGCGAGCACGATCACCACGGCCGACCAGATGATGCAGACCGTCGTGCAGATGAAGTCGTAGAAGCTCTCCGGGCGGTGAGGGGTGGCGATGAGTGAGCGCCGCCCCCTCACCCGGGGCGTGACGCAGGCAGCGGGAACAAAGTCAGGAATCGCACCGCCGCCTGGCGGTCGCCGGTGATCGTCAGATCGTCGGTCGTGAGGGGATGGTTACGCCAGAGGATCCGCTCGAGCGTCCCGGGATCGGCGGCGATCGTCGCGTCCGGATCGGCGGCGGGTCCACGCGTGACCTCGAGCCGGCCGTCGCCGGGGCGGGCGTCGAATCGCTGCTCGCCGAGGCGCAGCTCGAAGCTCGAGCCGACCAGCCCGCCTGCTCGAGCTCACGCAACCGCTGCGAGAGGACGTCCGGGCTCAGGTTGGGCATGCCGGCGGTGAGCCGCAGCAGCCGGTGCCGCGAGACGTGGTGGCGGTGATGGCGCCGGCGGACGCCGAGTCGTACTGGAGCGTCGGCTTCTGGGTGGACGACGCCGACGCGGTGGCGGACAGGGCATCCGGGCTCGGCGGGAGCGTGGTGGTGGCGCCATCCGATGCGTTCGGCATGCGGCAGGCGGTGCTCGCCGATCCGGCCGGCGCGGTGTTCTCGGTGACGACCGCCGCCGGGCACCCCATGTAGCGCGGGCGAATCTTGCCTCTTACGGGTTTCTTATGCGCCGGCCGTCATCCTGGATTGCGTCATGCGCGTGCTGATAGCAGAAGATGAGCAGCGATTGGCCGAGGCAATCGCACGGGGGCTCCGCCGCGAGGGGATGGCCGTCGACCTGTCGCCGGACGGCACCGACGCGCTCGTCAAGGCGCGCGTCGTCCGCTACGACGTGCTCGTGCTCGATCGCGACCTGCCCGGGCTGCACGGCGACGATGTGTGCCGGGCGGTCCGGGGCGAGCGTCCCGAGACCGGGATCCTGATGCTGACCGCGGCCGGCGCGCTCGAGGACCTCGTCGAGGGGCTGTCGCTCGGCGCGGACGACTATCTGCCCAAGCCGTTCCGGTTCGCCGAACTGGTGGCGCGAATCCACGCGCTCGCGCGCCGCTCGTCCCCGAGCCGTCCGCCGGTGCTCCAGCTCGGCGACATCGAGCTCGACCCCGCGCGGCGACAGGTGAGCCGCGAGGGGCAGCGGATCGAGCTGACCCGCAAGGAATTCGGCGTGCTCGAGGTGCTGATTGACGCCGATGGGGCTACCGTATCGGCCGAGGAGCTACTCGAGCGCGTGTGGGACGAGCACACCGATCCCTTTACCAACGTGGTGCGGATGACGATCATGACGCTGCGGCGCAAGCTGGGTGACCCGCCGGTCGTCGAGACGGTGATCGGGGTCGGCTACAGGATGACCTGATGCGCCTCGGGCCGGCTTCGATCCGCTTGCCGGCGCCGACGATCCGCCTGCGCCTGACCCTGCTCTACGGGCTCGTGTTCCTGATCACGGGCGCGGTGCTGCTGACGATCGGCTATGAGCTGGTTCGTCACAACCTGAACGGGACCTCGGATTACCGCAACGACCTGCGGAGGCTCGGACTGACGCCGCCGTTCCGTCCGCCCGGGTTCGCACCCGGGTCGACCGGCGCGCGGATCGCCGACGCGATCCGTGCCCAGCTGCGCAGCGACGCGCTCCACCGGCTGCTGATCGAGTACGTGGTCGCGCTCGGCGCGATGACGATGGTGTCGGTGGCGGCGGGCTGGTTGCTCGCGGGCCGCGCGCTGCGCCCGCTGCGCGACATCACCGCCACCGCGCGCCGCGTGTCGGGCGAGAACCTGGGCGAGCGGATCGGCTTGAAGGGCCCGGCCGACGAGCTCAAGCAGCTGGCGGACACGTTCGACGGGATGCTCGGGCGGCTCGACGGGGCGTTCGCCAGCCAGCGTCATTTCGTCGCGAACGCGTCGCACGAGCTGCGGACGCCGCTGGCGATCATGCGAACGGAGGTCGACGTGGCGCTGGCCGACCCGGACGCGAACGTCGAGGAGCTTCGCCGGATGGGCGAGGCCGTCCGCGAGACCGTCGACCGCAGCGAGCGCCTGATCGAGGGCCTGCTGATGCTCGCACGTAGCGAAGCCGCGACCGGCCGCGAGGAGCCGGCCGACCTCGCCGCGCTGGCCGCCGACTGCATCACCGACCTGCGCGCGCGGGCACGGGAGGCCGAGGTCGAGGTCCGCGACGACCTCGAGCCGGCGTGGACCCGGGGCGAGCCCTCGCTGCTCGAGCGGATGATCGCGAACCTGGTCGACAACGGGATCCAGCACAACCTCCCCGGCGGGTTCCTGCGGGTCTCAACGCGGACCGACAACGGCCGCGTGCGGCTGGTCGTCTCCAACGGCGGGCCGCGGATAGACCCGGCCGACGCCGAGACGCTGACCGAGCCGTTCCGGCGCCTGGATCGCGGCGCCGGCGGGTTCGGCCTGGGCCTTTCGATCGTGCGCTCGGTGGTCGAGGCCCACGGAGGCACGATGGCGCTCAGGGCACCGGAAACGGGCGGCCTGGAGGTGCGGGTCGATTTGCCGGCGGTGCCGCGGGTGAGCGTCACGGTCGTACCTAAGAGGAGCGTGAGAGCGCTTACGCAGAGCTGATACACACGGCGCTACAACGGTGATGCATAGTGCCCTCCGCTTCGCCTCAGCCCGTGCGCGGTCTTCCTGCCCTCCACGCGGCAACGGATTGCCACTCCCATGAAGACTCGCCGGGATCGACCCTCTAGGCCCTGGCTTCTGTACGTGCTGGGGGTGGTGGCGATCGCGGTCGCCGCGCTCGCGGTATCGGAGATCGGCCCGCCGACGAGCTCGGCGCGGACCTCCAAGGAAATCGTCACGGCCGAGCAGGGCGTGGTGCAGTCGACGGTCACCGGCAGCGGGAACATCGCCGCCGGCACCGACGTCACCGTCAACTTCAACGCGAGCGGGACGCTCCAGGACGTCTACGTGCAGCAAGGCCAGCACGTCACCGGTGGCCAGCTGCTCGCGGACCTCGATCCGACCTCGGCGAATCTCCAGCTGAGCCAGGCGCAGTTGCAGCTGACCGCGGCCCAGGACCAGCTGAACTGCCTCGAGGGCGAGACGTCGGACTGCGGCTCCGGTGGGTCCGCCAGCGGCTCTGGCAGCGGGTCCGGCTCGGCGTCCTCGGGGTCCACCAGCAGCACCAGCTTCACGGGGAGCTCGGGTGGCACGGTTGAATTCGCGTCGTTCCAGCCCGGGACCACGACCGGACCGAGCAACACCAAGAAGCCGAAGCCGAAGACCGGGTCCGGCGGGACGACGACCACGGGGTCCGGCGGGACGACGACCACGATCACGAAGACCACGACCAAGACGGTGACGACGATCGGTCCGAGCTCGTCGCGGACGACCACGACCTCGACCTCGCCGGGCTCGAGTGGTCGCAGTGGGTCGACCTCCGGTTCGAGCGGTTCTAGCGGCTCGAGCAGCTCGAGCAGCTCGAGCGGCTCGAGCGGCTCGAGGACGTCCGGGAGCGGGTCCAGCGCCGCGAAGACGACGACCACCACCCAGACCACGACGACGCCCTCGCCCGGCAGCATCGCCTCGGCCCAGGCCGCGGTGTACAGCGCCGAGGCCGCCGTGCACACGGCCGAGACCGCGGTCAACGACACCAAGCTCTATGCGCCGACGAGCGGCACGATCGCCTCGCTCTCGAGCTTGACTCCGGGCGACACGGTGTCCGGCGGCGGCTCGGGCAGCTCGTCGAGCAGCTCGTCCTCCTCGGGCTCTTCCGGGAGCGGCGCCGCGACCAGCGGAGGAGCCACGACCGCCGGCAGCCTCGGAGGCTCCTCCTCGTCGTCGTCCTCGAGCGGCTCGAGCTCCGGGTTCGCCGAGATCGTCAACACGGACTCGCTGACGATGACCGTCGCGTTCAGCGAGTCGGACATCAGCACGGTCCACGTCGGGCAGCCCGCGACCGTCACGCTCGACGCACTGGCGGGGGTCGAGCTCGCCGCCCACGTCAGCTCGATCGCGCTCGTCGGAACGACCAGCAGCAGCGTCGTCTCCTACGACGCGACGCTGACGCTCGACCAGAACGACGCTCGGGTCAAGCCCGGCATGAGCGCGTCGGCATCGGTGATCACCGGCCAGGCGTCGGGGGTCACCGTCCCGAACGCGGCCGTGACCGGCAGCGGCTCGCTCGGCACCGTCAACCTGATGAAGAACGGCAAGCAGGTCTCCCAGCAGGTCGTGGTCGGGCTCCGAGGTGACTCGAGGACGCAGATCATCAGCGGCGTGAACGCCGGCGACCAGCTCGTGATCACGATCGCGCTGCCCTCGCTCAGCTCGACGTCGACCAGTGGCTCGAGTGGTAGCGGCACGCTTGGCGGCACCGGGCTCGGGGGGCTCGGCGGCGGCGGCGCTGGACTCTTCCGGGGCGGCGCCGGCGGCGGCGCGGCCTTCCGCGGCGGAGGCGGAGGCTGATGGCACGCGGTCAGCGTCGCGACGCGGTGGCGCGGGCGCAGCGGGTCTTGCGGGTCAGGCGTGAGCAGGCGGCGCGTCCGTCGCCCGAGCCGGCCCCGCGACCCCCGGTGGTTTGGATCGGATCGCGGAAAGCGCCCGTGATCGAGCTGGTCGATGTACACAAGACCTACGCGGTCGGCGACATCGCCGTGCACGCGCTGCGAGGCGTCACGCTGCGGATCGAGCGTGGCGAGTACGTGGCGATCGTCGGCGCGTCGGGCAGCGGCAAGACCACGCTGATGAACATCATCGGGTGCCTCGATTTGCCGACGTCGGGCATCTACCGGCTGAACGGCCTCGACGTCCGCGGGGTCGACGAGGACACGCTCGCGGACGTTCGCAACCGCCATATCGGTTTCGTCTTCCAGAGCTTCAATCTGATCCCGCGCACGCGCGCGCTCGCGAACGTCGAGCTGCCGCTCTCCTACGCGGGCGTGCACCGCTCGGTGCGCCACGAGCGGGCGCTGGCGGCGCTGCGCCAGGTCGGGCTCGGTCCCCGCGTCCATCACCTGCCGTCCGAGCTGTCGGGCGGGCAGCAGCAGCGCGTGGCGATCGCCCGGGCGCTCGTTACGAATCCGGCGATGATCCTCGCCGACGAGCCGACCGGCGCGCTCGACACGGTCTCCTCGGCCGAGGTCATGGGCATCTTCAGTCGCTTGAGCGAGCAGGGGCGGACGATCATCCTGATCACCCACGAGCAGGAGGTCGCCGCGCACGCCCGGCGCGTGATCAGGATCAGCGACGGGACGATCCTTTCCGATGAGCTGACCGGCGCGGCGGAGCGTGCGAGTTGATCGAGACCATTCGCATCGCGCTCGCGGGGCTGGCCGCGAACAAGCTGCGTTCGGGCCTGACGATCCTCGGGTTGACGATCGGGGTCGGCTCGGTGATCGTGCTGATCGCGGTCGGCACTGGATCGTCGGCCGCGGTCGAGAAGCAGATCGACCAGCTCGGGAGCAACGTGCTGCTGGTGAGCGGGGCGCCGACGCTCGGCGGGCTGTTCCGCCGCGCGACGGGAACCGCGAGCAGCGGCTTGACGGTGGCCGACGCGAACGCGCTCGAGAACCCCTACCAGGCGCCCGATGTCCAGAGCTCGTCGCCGGTCGTCACCGCGAACGGCGTCACGCTGACCTCGGGCGAGACCACGTACTCGCCCTCGTCGTTCGTCGGGACGACGCCGTCATACGAGGCGGCGCGGAGCTACACGATGGCCGAGGGGTCGTGGTTCACGAGCGCCGACGAGCAGAATCACAGTCGCGTGATGGTGGTCGGGCCGACCGTCGTCAGCGAGCTGTTCTCGGGGCAGGACCCGGTGGGCCAGACGATCCAGGCCAACGGCACGAACTTCCAGGTCATCGGCGTCACCGCATCCAAGGGGTCGAACGGCACCTCCAACCAGGACGACGTTGCGATCGCACCCCTGACCGCGGTCCAGGACACGCTGACCGGCTACGGAAACATCAGCCAGATCGTCGTCCAGGCCAAGTCGCGCGATCGGCTGAACGCCGCGCAGACCGAGGTCACAAGCATCCTGAACCAGCTCGATCCACCGACGGCCGGGTCTCTGACCACGAGCAACTTCAGCGTGGTCAACCAGAGCTCGATCCTCCAGACCTCGACCGCGAGCAGCAAGGTGTTCACGACCCTGCTAGGCGAGGTCGCGGCGATCTCGCTGCTGGTCGGCGGGATCGGCGTGATGAACATCATGCTCGTGTCGGTGACCGAGCGGACTCGCGAGATCGGGATCCGCAAGGCCGTCGGCGCCCGCCATAGCGACATCCTCGTCCAGTTCCTGGTCGAGGCCGTGCTCGTCTCCTTCTTCGGCGGCATCGCGGGGGTGATCGCCGGGATTGTCGGCAGCCAGTTCAAGATCGCGGGCGTCGAGCCGGTGATCGCGCCCTATTCGATCGTGCTCGCGTTCGGCGCCGCGGTCCTGACCGGGCTCTTCTTCGGCACCTATCCGGCCGGCCGCGCCGCGGCGCTCCGTCCGATCGAGGCACTCCGCTTTGAGTGATGAATCTGAACAACAAACCAGAGGAATCGAGATGAACGCCATCCCCTACGACGGGCCCGAGGAGGAGTGGGACAGCTACGAGGAGGGGACCGAGGAGTTCGCCCGCCCCGGGCGGCCACGACGGCAGTGGTTCAACCGCAAGAGCGCGGCCCTGTTCGCGGTGGTCCTCGGCGCGATCGGCTTCTACGCCGGCGTGCGCGTCGAGAAGAGCCAGGTGTCGAACTCGACCGCGACGACGGGCGCGGCCGGCGGTGGCGCCGCGGCCTTGCGGGCTGCGGCTGCCCGCGGCGGCACCGCGACCGGTGCCACGGGCAGCGGTGCTGCTTCACGCACGGGCACGGGCACGGGCACGGGCACGGGCACAGCCGCGGGCGGCACGGGCGCGCGGTCGCTGTTCGGCGCGGGCGGCGGCGGGTTCGCCGGCGCCGGCGGTGCGAACGCGACGTTCGGAACGGTCAGCGCCGTCAGCGGCAACTCCCTTTACATCACCGAGACATCGGGCAACACCGTGAAGGTCACGCTCTCGAGTGCGACCAAGGTCACCAAGAGCGTGACCGTCGGCAAGAATGCGGTGCGCCCCGGCGACACCGTCGTCGTCGCCGGCGCGAAGAACTCGAACGGAACCGTTTCGGCCACCACGCTCAGCGACACCGGCGCGGGCCTCGCAGCCGGCGGCGGCAGTGGCAGCGGTAGCGGTAGCGGTAGCGGTTCGAGCAGTACTACCGGGTCGTCCGCCGTGAGCTCGCTCTTCGGAAGCGGGGGCGGGGGCGGATGAGCCTATCCATTTACGAAAGGAAGCAGTCTTGAAACGCAAATTGTTTGGAATCGGATCGGGGCGCACCGCCGCTGCGGTCGCCGTGGTCGCCGCGGGGTGCCTGATCGCTGCCTGCGGCAGCGCCAGCAGCTCGAGTACCACCACGAGCAGTACGACGGCCGCAGCCTCGGCTGCCGGGTCGTCGTCCTCGGCGGCGGGAGGCGCGGCCGGGAGCGCCCGGCGCGCTCAGCTCGTCGCGTGCCTGAAGTCGCACGGCGTCACCTTGCCGGCGCGGCCGGCCGGCAGCGGACCGCCTCCGGGCGGCGGCAGCGCGAGCGGCGGCGGCACGGGGACCGGCACCACTGGGACCGGTACTGGCACGACTCCGCGGCGTGGATTCTTGTTCGGCGGCGGCGCCGGCGGCGCTCGCAACCTCTCGCCGAAGATGCAGGCGGCGTTCAAGGCGTGCGGCGGGGGGTTCGGCTTCGGCGCCGGTCGCGGCTTCGCCGGCGGGCCGGTCTCGCACACCGCGATCACGAAGTACGTGACGTGCGTGCGCCAGCACGGCTACCACCTGCCGAGCCCGAACTTCTCGGGCAAGGGGCCGATCTTCCCCGCGAACATCCGGTCGAACGCGAAGTTCCAGGCCGCGAGCAAGGCATGCCAGAGCCTGCTGATCCCGCCACGTCCAAGCGGCGGAACCAGTACGACATCGGGGGCCTGAGTCGCGGGAGTGGCCATGATGAAGATCAAGCTGCCGTCGAGCATCCGGACGAACGAGGGCGTTGCCGAGCCGGCGGGCGTTCCGGACCCGGCCCCGCCCGCGATCCCGCCGCCGGTTGCGGCCGCGCCCGAGGCTGGTGGACCGGCGCCGGCGGTGGTCGGGCAGGTGCTGCCGATGTACTTCGTCGGCGACGAGTCGCACTCGATGGCCGGCGAGCCGATCGCCGCCGTCAACCAGGGGCTGGTCGACCTCCGCGACGAGGTCGCCAAGCATCCGCTGATCGGCAAGAAGGTCCGGTTCGGGATCATCACGTTCGCCGAGACCGCGCAGACGCGGCTCGAGCTCTCTGAGCTGAGCGAGGACCTCGTCCTGCCCACGCTGGCCCCGCGGGGCCGGGGGACGAGCTATGCCAGCGCGCTCGAGGCGCTGCGCCAGACGATCCCGGCCGACGTGGCCCTGCTCAAGGGCAACGGTTATCAGGTGCACCGTCCGTCGGTGTTCTTCCTGAGCGACGGACTGCCCACCGAGAAGACCGAGAAGTGGCGCACTCGCCTCGAGGAGCTGAAGGATCCGACGTTCCGGGAGCGTCCCAACATCCTCGCGTTTGGCGTCGGCGAGGCGGATCCCGAGGTGATCGTGCAGCTCGCGAGCGCGCCCCGGTACGGGTTCATGATGACCCGGGGGGCGTCGACCGCCGGCGCGATCGCCGAGTTCGCGACCTCGATGCTCAATTCGATGGTCGCGTCGGCCGAGCGGCTCGATCGGGGCGAGCAGACGATCGAGTTCGAGAAGCCGGAGGGGTTCGTCCAGCTGGACGCACCGCTCGTGTAGTGGCCGATGAGCGCCCCCGGACGCCCCGCGTCGGTTCGGCGCCGCGTAAGGTTGGCGCGAGGGCCGATGACGATCGGAGAGCCGGCCGCGGCGATCGAGGCGCGGCTGGCGGGCGGTGAGCCGTACCGCCCGGACACCGTAGCCGACGGCGGCAGCGCCTTCGGGTTGACGGTCCGGGCGGCTTCGGTCCGCGGCCTGTACAAGCGTTACACCGGAGGGCCGCGGCAGGACGACATCTGCCTGCGGCTCCACGAGAGCTCCGGGACGCTCATCGCCGCGGTTGCCGACGGCGTGTCCGGGGCGCCGCGTTCCGACCTCGGGGCGGCGCTCGCCGTTCGTTACGCGACGGCGGCCGTCGCTCGTCAGCTCGACGCTCGCGACGGCGGCGGGGTCGATTGGGGGGGCGTGTTCGAACAGGCGGCGTGGGCCCTGGTCGAGGAGCATCGGCGTGTCTCGGGGGATCTGAGCTCGGGGGTCGAGGACGCGGCGCGGACGCTGGCGAGCACTCTGCTCGTCGCCGCGGTGGCCGGCACCGACGCCCAGCTCGGGGCCGTCGGTGACTCGCCGGCATTCGTGCTCACAGGCAAGGACTACGATGCGATCGTGGGCTGGTCCGAGAGCGTTGACGGGTTGGTCGGCGGTGGCGTCGAGTCGCTCCCGCGCTTCTCGGGGTCGGTCGAGGTGGCGCGGCGCTCGCTCGAGCCGGGCTCGGTCCTGCTGCTGTGCACCGACGGATTGGCGATGCCGCTCGCCGGTGGGGACGGGGAGGTCGGCGCGGCGCTTGCTCGCGAGCTCGCGCGGCCACCCGATGTGGTCGACTTCGCGCGGCTGCTCGACTTCAGCCGGAGCACGTACGACGACGATCGGAGCCTGATCGCCGTGTGGGGCCCGCCGTGACCGCGGTGGCCGTGGGCATCGAGCGCCGTGCGGCGTACGCGCTCGCTGAGTTCGGAGAGCTCACGCCGATCTCCCGGTTCGGCGGGCAGGGCCGCGTCTACCGCCCGGGCGTCGTGCCCGCCGGGTCGGACGAGGGCCCGCTAGTCGTGAAGGTCTACAGGCGGGCGCCGCCGGCAGGCGCCGAGAGCGTGCTCGCCTCGATGGTGGCGTGGCGGCGTTCGGTCCCGGTGCCCGAGCGCATCGCCCTCGAGCGCGTCGCGGCATGGCCGCTCGCGATCGTTCGAGCCGGAGAGGTCGCGGCCGGGATCGTGATGCGCGACGTCAGCGCTCGTTTCGCCGCGCCGTTCGTGATGCCGAGCGGCCGGCGTGAGCGCGTGCTGCTGACGCTCGAGCATCTGCTCGGCGCCGACGACTATCTAAAGCTTCGCGGGCTCGGCGTTCGCCTCGACACATTCACGCGGGCCGAGGTGGCCGAGCGCATCTGCGATGCGCTCGCATTCCTGCACCGGCACGCGGTCGTCGCGAGCGACATCGCGCCCAACAATCTGCTCGTCGCGTTCGGCGACGCCGACGAGCCGGCGGTCTGCTTCATCGACTGCGACTCGATGGTGTTCCACGGGCGCCAGGCGCTCCCGTCCGTGCAGACCGGCGACTGGGACATTCCGCCGGATTTCGGCGAGTCACCGAGCACGCGCGCTGCGGATGCGTACAAGCTCGGGCTCGTGGTGCTGCGGCTGTTCGCGCGATCGCACGACGCGCGATCGCCGGCTGCGCACGAGCGGTTTGTGCCGGTTGAGCTGCGCGGTCTCGTGGCCCGCGCGCTCGCGCCGGATGCGATCAATCGTCCGCCGGCGGGCGAGTGGCAGCGGGCGTTGCGCGCGCTGATGTCGGACGGGCGGCTGAGCGAGCGCTATCCCGGGCCGACGCCGGCGCTTCGGCGTCCGGCTGCGGCGCGCGTGCCCGAGGCAGTCGTTCAGAGGGCCGCTCCGGGACGTGTGTCCGCGCCGGGCGCGCCGGTGCTCTCGGCGGCGTTCTCGCCCGCGGTGTCGTGGTCGCAGATGGCAGGGGCGGTATGGCTGAGGCGGGCGGTCGTCGTGGCGTGGATCGTCGCCGGCAGCCTGGTGCTGCTCGTCGTCCTGTCGCGGCTGTTCGCGGCAGCGGTGCCGGTGCCAGGGGACGGCGTCACCGGCGTCACCGGCGCCGGCGGGGGCCTCAGCCCCTACTACTACCAGTACTACGTCCCGAGGCCACGGGCGGAATTCGCGCTGCCACCGGGCGGTAGTCAGGTCCCGTAACGGCTTACGGAGACCTGACGGTGCGGGGCTTAGGCTGGCTCGCGCGACGAACGTGCGCCTCGTCGTTTGCGGACGGACTCCCCGAACCCCGCAGCTGGGGACCGGCGGCGGCCCCGGGTCGTGACTCCCGCCCGGGCCCGCCAGCCGGTCCGCGGTCCGTTCTCAACGGCGGCGATTCAGCAGCGCGGCGGCCACGTAGATGGCGCCGGCGAGGCCGATGATCGCGCTGCTCGGAGGGAGCGACGCGACCCAGTAGCTGATCGCAAGCCCGCCCCACATCGACAGCACGGCGAGCAGCGCCGACAGCGCGACCCCCTTGTATGGACTCGCGGTGAGCCGGTGCGCGGTGCCGGCCGGCGCGGCGAGCAGGCCGAGCAGCAACAGCGCGCCGACCGCCTGCGTGCTCTCGGCGATGACCACCGCGAGGAGCGCGAGGAACCCGACGCCGAGGGCGCGGGTCGGGATCCCGCGGACCGAGGCCAGCTCGCCGTCGAGCGTGCTCAGCAGCAGCGGCCGGACTGCGAGCAGCGCGCCCGCCGACACGGCCAGCCCGATCGCCGCCGCCAAGCGGGAGCCACCCGGAGTGAGGGAGTAGATCGAGCCGAACAGCGTGTTCGCGGCGGCGATCCCCGTGCCGCCGGCGGCGCTCGTCGCGAGCACCGGGAGCAGGAGCACGCCGATCCCAAGGATCCACGCGAACACCGTCCCGATCGCGACGTCATCGGCCTGTCCGCGCGGCCGAGCGCGGCCATCCCGCCGGCGACCACGAGCGTCAGCACGAACAGACCGACGCGCTCGTCGAGTCCGACGACGGCGGCGGCGACGGCTCCGACGAACGCGACATGGGTGAGCGCGTCGCCGGCGAACAGCTGCCCGCGCAGCACCACGAACCAGCCGACCACCCCGCACGCGAGCGCGATGAACGTGCCGGCGAGGTAGGGCGCCGGCGACTCTCATCTGTCCGTCCACAACCTATTACAAAGCTGAGACTGAGTCTCGGAATTATTCCCGTATGGCCGGCGCGGTGGGTAAGCTCTGCTGCGTATGGCAGGCTCTCAGGCGATCGGTCGGGCGAGCGGGGCTCCGACCTGGAGCGAGTACGTGCACGCGGTACTGGCTCGGGCCGGCATGAAGCGCGGCGGCGCGCGCGAGCGGATCATCGATCTCCTCGCCAGTGAGCCCTGTGCTTTGACCGCGGTCGAGATCGAGGACTCGCTGCGCGCGCAGGGGAAGCCGACGGGACGCGCGAGCATCTACCGCGTGCTCGACCTGCTCGTGGAGCACGGGCTGGTCGAGCGGGTCGCGGTCGGCCACGGCCTGGCGCGGTTCGAGCGGTCAGAGGCCGGCGGCGAGCATCACCATCACCTCGTGTGCGAGCAGTGCGGAAAGCTCGTCGCGTTCGACGATCCGGCGCTCGAACGGGCGATCGACGACCTGTCCGAGCGACTCGGGGTTCGCGTCGAGCACCACGACGTGGTACTGCGCGGGGCCTGCGACCAGTGTGAGTGAGCGCGCGCGCTGCGGCTGGGACGCTGACGCCGAGCGCTATGCGACGACGCTGCGGACGGCGGCCAGGATCTCGTCCGGCGAGGCGTTGTCGCCGGCGTCCGTGGACATGTGCGACCAGGTGATGTAGCCGTCGGGCCGGACCACGATCGCGCCACCGAGCTGGGCGGCGTGACCGACGGTCCGCCCCTGGATCGTCTTGTTCCGCGCGCCGGTGAGCGCGCCCTTCGCGACGACCTTCGGCCCGAACAGGTCGAAGATGCCGGCCACCTTCGCTCGGACGGCCCGGTAGCTGACGCGGTCCTTGTCCGCGAGCACCGGCAGCTGGATTCCCTGGCGCCGGCGGAACTGAGCGGCGTCGTGCGGGGTCGCCTGGCCGATCAGGACCAGCGTGGCGCCCGCCTCCTCGAACTCGTTGCGTGCGCGCTGCAACTGCATCGCGTGTGCGCGGCAATACAGACAGCCGTAGTGGCGTAGCCACACGACAGCGGCCGGGCGCTCGCTCCAGAGGTCGCCGAGGCGGACGTCGTGGGCCTCGTGGTCGGGCAACACAATCTCGGCGAGCTCGTCCGCCCGCGGCGGCGCGCTCGGTTGTTTGCCGGCGGCCATGCGTTCCCAACGCTACTACGGGATACTCGCTGTCGTGCCGGATGCCGAGCCCAAGGTTCTGTGGAAGCCCTCGCCGGAGCGGATCGAGCGCGCCACGCTGACGCGCTACCAGGCGTGGCTCGAGGAGAGGCACGGGCTTCGTTTCGACGGCTATCACGACCTGTGGCGGTGGTCGGTGTCCGACGTCGAGGGGTTCTGGGGCTCGCTGGTCGAGTTCCTCGGCGTCCGGTTCTCGGAGGGCGGCGATCGCGTCCTTGGCAGTTCGGCGATGCCGGGCGCCACGTGGTTCCCAGGCGCGCGGCTCAGCTACGCCGAGCACATGTTCGCCGGCAAGGACCCTGACGGGCTCGCGATCCAGCATGTGTCGGAATCGCGCCCGCTGGCTTCGTTGACCTGGGGCGAGCTGCGGGGGTTGACGGCGGCGATCGCGGCTGGGCTGCGGGCTTCGGGGGTCGGTGAAGGCGACCGGGTCGGCGCGTACATGCCGAACATCCCCGAGACGGTGGCGGCGCTGTTGGCATGCGCATCGATCGGCGCGGTGTGGTCCTCGGCGGCGCCCGAGTTCGGCGCGAGGAGCGTGATCGACCGCTTTTTGCAGATCGAGCCGAAGGTGCTGCTGGCGGTCGACGGCTATCGCTACGGCGGCAAGGACTTCGATCGCTCCGCCACGGTCGAGCGGATCGCCGGCGAGATGCCTTCGCTGGAGCGGGTCGTGCGGCTGGGGTATCTGTCCGGGTCGGGCTGGGAGGACGGCTTCCTGGGCGATTCAGAGCAGCTCGAGTTCGCGCAGCTCCCGTTCGATCACCCGCTGTGGGTTCTCTATTCGTCCGGGACCACCGGGCTGCCCAAGCCGATCGTCCAGGGCCAGGGCGGAATCCTGCTCGAGCACCTCAAGACGGCATGGCTGCAAGTTGACGCCCAGGCCGGCGACCGTCTGTTCTGGTTCACCACGACCGGCTGGATGATGTGGAACTTCATCGTCGGAATGCTGTTGAGCGAAGCCTCGATCGTCCTGTACGACGGCAACCCCGGGTATCCGTCGCTCGGGACGCTGTGGGACCTCGCCGCGGACACGGGCATGACGTGCTTCGGCACGAGCGCGGCGTTCATCGGCGCGTGCATGAAGGACGGATTGGTTTTGCGCTCGGAGGGGCGGGACCTCAGCGCGTTGCGGGCCGTCGGGTCGACCGGGTCGCCGCTGTCGCCCGAGGGCTTCCAGTGGATCTACGACCAGCTCGGCGCCGACACGTGGCTGTTCTCGACCTCCGGCGGGACCGACCTGTGCACTGCGTTCGTCGGCGGTGTGCCGACGCTGCCGGTGTACCTGGGCGAGCTGCAGGCCCGGGCGCTGGGCGCGGCGGTCGAGTCGTGGGACCCGGACGGCGTGTCGCTGATCGGCGAGGTGGGGGAGCTCGTGATCACGCGGCCGATGCCGTCCATGCCGCTGTACTTCTGGGGGGACGCCGACGGGTCGCGCTACCGGGAGAGCTATTTCGAGCAATACCCGGGGATCTGGCGCCACGGCGACTGGATCGAGATCACGCCGCGCGAGACCGCGATCATCTACGGCCGCTCGGACTCGACGATCAACCGCGGCGGGATCCGGATGGGCACGAGCGAGATCTACCGCGCGGTGCTGGCCGTCGACGACGTGGTCGACGCGCTCGTGGTCGACATCCCGCGCGAGGGCAGTGACGGCTGGATGCCGCTGTTCGTGGTGCTGCGCGAGGGGGCTTCGCTCGATCACGCGCTGATCGGCGAGGTGCGCCGGCGGATCCGGGAGGACTGCTCGCCCCGGCACGTGCCGGACGAGATCCGCCAGATCGCCGAGGTGCCGCGCACCTTGTCCGGGAAGATCCTGGAGGTCCCGGTGAAACGAATCCTGATGGGGACGCCACCGGAGCAGGCCGCCTCCCGCGAGTCTCTGGCGAACCCCGAGGCGCTCGATTATTTCGTCCGCCTGGAGGGGGAAAGCCGGCCCGCCACCGACTCTTAGGAGTGCGGGCGGTCGAAAAGGCCCCGTATTGGGGCCAAATCGGCCACGCCCGAGGCGATGGCGGCACGAATCGACAAGGCGATTGCGGCTCTGGCGCGGCGGCAGCACGGGTATGTCACCCGAGAGCAACTGCTGGCGATCGGCCTCGGACGGCGGGCGATCCAATACAGGATCGCGGCCGGAGATCTCATCCCTGTGTATGCCGGCGTTTACGCCGTCGGACATCTCCCGGTCGCCCCGGAGGCCCGTGCCCACGCCGCCGTGCTGGCATGCGGTCACGCCGCCGTGCTCAGTCACGGCTCTGCCGCGAGCCTGTGGAAATACGGCACGCGATGGACAGGGCCGTATGAGGTGACGGTGCCGTCCAAGCGCCGGCGGCCCAACATCCGGGTCCATCGCACCAAAGCGCTTACCCGCCGGGACACCACGCGCGAGCTCGGAATCCCGGTCACGAGCCCCGCCCGCACGGTGTTCGACATGACCCCACGGCTGACGAGCGAGCGGGCGCTCAGGCGGTTCGTCAACGACGCCCGCCTCACTCACACGTTCCACCTCGCGGACCTCGCCGAACTGCTCGACCGCCACCCGCGCCACCCCGCCACCAAGCGCCTGATGGCGTTCTTGGGCGAGACGGGCGGGCCGACGAGGTCCGAGCTCGAAGACATGTTCGTGGCCTTCGCCCGCCGGTACGGCCTTCCGCAACCGGTGATCAACACGCCGATGGGCCGGCGTGAGCCGGACATTCTGTTCCCCGAGGAGCGCGTGATCGTCGAGATCGACAGCTGGCAGTACCACTCCGACCGGGGAGCGTTCGAAAGCGACCGTGACCGCGACGCGGAGCGCCTCGCCGCCGGCTTTGCGACCGTCCGCGTCACCGAGGAGCGGCTGACGGGCTCGCCTGACCTCGAGGCCGAGCGCTTGCACGCGATCCTGCGTGCGCGCCGGCGCGCCGCATGAGGGCCCACGCGGACCCTCAGGGCCCACGCGGATCCTGAGGGCCCCACGTCACTTACTCAGTCGCGGGACCCTAAGTTCTTACGCTTCTCTCAAACTTCGCTGAGACGATGCATCGCACGGGCGCGCCGACGTCGGAGCGCCCGGCCAGTTGAGGAGCGCCCGTTGCATCGCAGTCTCAAGCGAAACCTCGTGATCGGATTGGTGGCGTTGGTCGTGGCCGCCTGTGCCGGCGGGGCATATGCCGCCACCCAGAATTCCGGGCCGACGACGCGCCAGGCGTTTCTGAACGACGTCGCCAAGCGCCTGCACGTCACGCCGAAGGAGCTCAGCTCCGCGCTGAGCGGCGCGACCCAGGACGAGATTCAGGCCGAGGTCAAGGCGGGCATGCTGACCCAGGCCCAGGCGAACGCACTCGAGCAGCGGCTCAAGAGCAGCGCCACCGCGCCGCTGCTGCCGCTCACCCCGGGCCTCGCCGGGCGGCCTCGACTGTTCGGTGGCGGTGGCCCCCGGCCCCGGGTCTCGGCGGACCATTCCGTGGACCTCTCGGCGGACCGTTCGGCGGCCCGTTCGGCTTCCCCGGCGCCGGCCTGGGCCCGGCGGCGAGCTATCTCGGGCTGACCAACATGCAACTGCTCCAGCAGCTCAGCGCCGGCAAGTCGCTGGCCGAGATCGCCACCGCCAACGGGAAGACCGTCGCGGGCCTGGAGCAGGCGATCACCGCGCAGGCCAAGAAGGCGCTCGACGCGGCGGTTTCGGCCAAGGCGGTCACCGCCGCCAGGGAGAGCCAGATTCTCAGTCGGCTGTCAGCCCGGCTGAAGCAGGCGGTCAACCAGAAGGGCCTCCATACGTTCCGTGCCCCCGCATTCCGGGGCCCGGCTCGTCCGCCGGCACCGGGGAATCCTCCCCAGGGGCCTGTTTTCCCCGCGGCGCCGGCCAATCCGTCGGCGCCTTCCGCCTAGCGGTAGCCGTCGCAGGGCAGGGCAGGGCAGGGCAGGGCAGGGACAGAGCGGCAGAGCAGAGCACTCTTATCGGCTTCTCATTGATTTCTGACGGGTTTCTCATGGGCAGCTGCTGTACTGGGATGACCGAAACAACAGTCACGCTTTGCTAGGAGAACCCAACCAATGAAAGGCCTGAGCCGTCTGCTCCCGATCATCGCCGGCGCCGTTGCCGGCGGGGCGATCGCGCTCGCCGTCGCGAGCGGGAGCACGACCACGCACTCGGTGACGACGACGACCGTCGTGCAGCCATCGAGCTCCCCGGCGCTGCCGACCAGCTTCAGCAACGGCCGCGCCCAGTCGATCAACCAGATCTACCGCGCCGCCGGACCGGGCGTGGTCGACATCACGACTTCCTCCACCCAGAACACGGGCGGTGTGTTCGGCTTCGGTCAGTCGCAGCAGACCGAAGGCGAGGGCGCCGGCGTCGTGTTCGACAAGAAGGGCGACATCCTGACCGACGAGCACGTCGTGTCCGGCGCCTCGAAGATCATCGTGAACTTCCCCGACGGCGTCAAGGCTTCGGCGACCGTCGTGGGCTCGGACACCGGCGCCGACCTCGCGGTCATCCGGGTTCAGGGCGTTGACGCTTCCGAGCTTCACCCGCTCACGATCGGCGATTCGAACGCCGTGCAGGTCGGCGACAGCGTGATCGCGATCGGCAGCCCGTTCGGCCTGCCGAGCACGGTGACCGCCGGAATCGTCAGCGCGGTCGGCCGCACGATCAACGCGCCGAACGAGTTCACCATCCCGAACGCGATCCAGACCGACGCTCCGATCAACCCGGGCAACTCGGGCGGGCCGCTGCTGAACGCGGCCGGCGAGGTGATCGGGCTGAACGACCAGATCGAGACGAACAACACCAACGGCCAGGGCGAGGGCTCGAGCTCGGGCGTCGGGTTCGCCACCCCGTCGAGCAGCGACGCGCGGGTCGCCCGCGAGATTATCGCCACCGGCCAGGCCCACAACGCCTGGGTTGGCGTCAGCCTCGACCAGACCGTCTCCGGTGGCGCGGCGATCGCGCAGAACAGCACGACCAGCGGGACGAGCCCGATCGTGGCCGGATCGCCGGCGGCCAAGGCTGGGCTGCAGGCCGGCGACCTGATCACCGCCGTCAACGGCAGCACGGTGACCTCGGTCAACCAGTTCGTCGCCGCGATCGCCGACTACGCTCCCGGCGACACCGTGACGTTGACCGTCAAGCGCGGTGGCGAGACCAAGAGCATCAAGCTGACGCTCGGCGTCCAGCCGGCCAGCGCGACCAGCCAGAGTCAGAGCCAGCAGGGCCAGGGCGGAAACGGCTTCGGCACTCCCTAGAGCACACCCCGGTAAGCAGCAGGAGAGACTGCCGCGGTCGGCCAGAGAGCCGGTCGCGGCCGCTCTCCTTTTACCCGGGGTTCGAGGCCTGCCGGATCGTTCGCTCCATCAGCTCGCGGTGCACGCTCCGGGTCCGCCCCTCCCGGCGGGTCCACGCGCCCTCCGAGTCGAGCGTCCAGGAGAACGTGTCGTCCGCGAAGCACCGCTCGAGCGTGTCCTCGAGTTCAAGCGTAAGCTCGGCGTCCTCGACCGGCACGAGCAGCTCGACGCGGGTGTCGAGGTTCCGCGGCATCAGGTCGGCCGAGCCGATGTAGTACGTGTGCTCGCTGCCCCGATGGAACGAATAGATCCGCGAGTGCTCGAGGAAGCGCCCGACGACCGAGATGACGTTGATCGTCTCGCTCACGCCCGGCACGTGGGGCGTGAGGCAGCAGATCCCGCGAACATTGAGGTCGATCGGGACGCCGGCCTGTGAGGCGCGGTACAGCGCCTCGATGCACTGCTGGTCGACGAGCGAGTTCATCTTCATCGCGATCCGGGCCGGCTCGCCCGCCTCGTGGGCGGCGACGACGCGTTCGATTTCCTCGATCAGCGGCCCACGCATCGAGTTGGGGGCGACGAGCACCTTGCGCTCGCGCTCCGGATGGCCGTAGCCGGTCAGCGTGTTGAACAGGTTCGCGACCTCCTGGCCGATCTCGCGGTCGGTCGTGAACAGGCCGAAGTCCTCATACAGTCGCGCGTTTTTGGCGTGGAAGTTGCCGGTGCCGATCATCACGTAGTGGCGCACGCCGCGGCGCTCGCGGCGGACGACGAGGATCGCCTTGGCGTGGGTCTTCAACCCGGGGATGCCGTGGACGACGTGCGCGCCGACCTCCTCGAGTGCGCGGGACCAGCCGATGTTCTGGCGCTCGTCGAATCGAGCCTTCAGCTCCACCATGCACACGGCCTGCTTGCCCTTCTCGGCCGCCTCGATCAGCGACGGGACCAGGGCCGAATCGTCCGAGGTCCGGTACACGGTCATCTTGATCGCGAGCACGTTCGGGTCCTCGACCGCCTGCTTGACGAAGCGCTCGACGCTGGTCGCGAACGACTGATACGGGTAGTGGACGAGCACGTCCCGGCTGCGCATCGGGGCGAACACGTCGGGATGGTCGTCGTCCTGGTCTCCGGGACCGGGTCCGAACGCCGGATGGGTGATGGGCGTCCACGGCGGTTGACGAATGTCCGAATGGCCCTCGAGCCCGGCGATCTGCCACAGGTCGCTGAGGTCGAGCATGCCCTGGACGTCGTACACCTGGATCTCCTCGACGCCGAGCCACTCGATCAGCCGGTTGCGAAGCGCCGGTTCCATGCTCGCGCCGACCTCGAGCCGCACGACCTCGCCGAAGCGGCGCCGGCGCAGCTCGTCCTCGACTGCCTGTAACAGGTCGTCGGCCTCGTCGGAGACCTCGAAGTCGGCATCGCGCGTGACCCGGAACAGGTCGTAGCTGAGGATGTTCATGCCGGGGAACAGCGCGTCGAGGTGACGGGCGATGATCTGCTCGAGCGGGATGAACGTGTCGCGCGAGATCTCGACGAACCGCGGCAGGACCTCCCTGGGGACCTTCACACGGGCGTAGACGTCGTGCTCCGCATCGGGGTCGTGCAGGCGGACGATCAGGCTCAGCGACAGGTTCGAGATGTACGGGAACGGCCGGCCCGGGCCGATCGCGAGCGGGGTCAGCACCGGGAAGATCTCCTCGCGGAAGTGACGCGCGATCGGGGTCGCCGAGGCTGAGGAGTCCTCACAGCCGACGATCCGGATGCCGTGCCCGGCAAGCTCGGGTCGGACGACCTCCGTGAACTGGCGGGCATGGCGGCGGTCGAGCTCGCGCACCTGGTCGGCGATGCCCTCGAGTACCTGCGTCGGCGACAGGCCGTCCGGTCCGCGGGCGTCGATCCGCGCATCGAGCTGGTCGTGGACGCCGGCGACGCGGACCATGAAGAACTCGTCGAGGTTCGTCGTGAAAATCGCGAGGAACTTCAACCGCTCCAACAGCGGCAGCGACTCGTCCTCGGCCAGCTGGAGCACACGGTCGTTGAAGTCGAGCCAGGACAGCTCGCGGTTGAGGTAGACGGCCGGGTCCGTGAGCGCTGCGGGCTCAACGGAGCGCCCGTCCGTCGCTCCCTCCGCGGTGGTGGCCTGGTCCGCTTCCAACTGTGTGTCGCTCATGTCACTCCTACATTCGCCTTGGCGATCGCGCTCAGCTCGGATGGTCGGAGCAGCGCGACCAGCTCGCCCTTCGAGATGGCCGCGAGGCCGCCCTTCTTCATCCGCGCCTGCGTCCCGGTGAGATCGTGGAGGAGCAGCGAGAAGGAAGGGTCGTGCCCGACCAGTAGCACGTCGCCGAGTCCGGCGATCAGGGCCTCCACGTCGAACGGCTCGCCGGACAGCGCGCGCTCGATCGTGACCGGTGTGCCGAGTGGCCCACACGCCCGCTCGGCGGTCTGGACCGCACGAAGCTTGGGACTGCTCAGGCAGGCGTCGAGATGGACGCCGAGGGCCACCAGCGTGCGACCGGCCGCGTCGGCGTGCATCGCGCCACGCTCTGTGAGCGCGCGCTCATCATCCGGCAGGCCGTCTTGTGCTTCGGCGTGTCGCAGAAGCCAGAGCATGCAGACAACTCTAGTGGGAGTGGCAACTCGCCTGTCACCCCCGCTAGCCGATGACCAGGCGCCGGCCGAACACCCGCTGAAACGCCTCGCCATCGCCGTAGCGCTCGACGCTCCAGCGCGGCAGGGTCAGGTCGTCGGCGGCGGCCTCGAGGTGGAGGTCGACCCCGTGACCGTTGGCGCGCAGCCGCGCCTCGCGGACCGATTGATCGCGCCCGCGCTCGAGGTGCTCGGCGAGGCGGAGGACCACCGAGCAGCGATCGAGCAACTCGTCATCGCCGTCGCCCGTGAGCGCTGCGAGCTCGCCGAGCTTGGCGGCGCCCTTGCGATGGTAGCGCGCGATCTGGGCGATCAGCGCGCGCTCCCGGGGATCGAACCCGGGGAGCTCGGCGCTGACGATCAGGTAGTACGAGTGCTTGTGATGGTCGTCGTAGGAGATCGTCATCCCGACGTCGTGGAGCATCGCGGCCGCCCACAGCAGCTCGCGCTCGCCGGGCTCGGGCACGAACAGGCCGGCGCCGGCGAGCGAGTCGAACATCTGCAGCGACAGCAGCGCGACGTGCTCGATGTGGGGGAGGTCGGATTCGTACTGGGTCGCAAGGTTGCGCACGCCGGCCACGCGCACGTCCTCGAACAGCGGCTCCCCGCCGGCAAGGAACTCGCGCGCGAGGAACACGCCGTCTCGGAGGCTCGCCTCGGTGACCTCGATGCCGGCGAACGACCCGACCTCGACCACGGTCTCGATCACGAGCGCGGAGGCGAGAATGATGTCGGCGCGCCCGACCTTGATCCCGGGCACGTCGCCCCGCTCGTCCACCGGGAGCGCCGCGAGCGTCTGGACGAGCTCGCCCAGCATCTCCCGCGTGATCACGAACCCCTGGACGCCGATGTCCGGCTGCCCGGCCATGCGCTGGGCGGCGGCGGCGAGGTTGCGGACGGCGCCGCCCATCCCGACGATGCGGTCGCCGGCGCCCGCGACCGGGTCGTCCGAAAGGGCCTCGCGGACGTGCGCGCGCACCCTCTGGAGGTCCTTCTTCTTCGCGGGCCCCGACTCCGGCAGGAACTGCTCGGTGATCCGAACCGCGCCGAGTGGGAACGAGCGCAATGAGACCGGGCGCCGGTTCGCGACCTCGATCAGCTGGATGCTGCCGCCGCCGGTCTCGAGCACGACGCCGTCGGTGATCGTCGAGCTGTTGATCGCGGCGACGTAGCCGAACCGCGCCTCGTCCTCGTCGGAGATGACCTCGATGTTCAGGCCGCTCGCGGCGCGGGCGGCTTTGAGGAACCGCGGGCCGTTGGACGCGTCGCGGATCGCGCTGGTCGCGACCGCGTGCACGGCTTCCGCACCGAGGCCGTGCGCGGCGCAGAAGCGCTCGAACACCGCGAGCGTCTCCAGACCGCGACCCATCCCCGCGTCGCTCAGGCGCCCGGTCTCCGCCAGGCCGGCGCTGATCCGCACGGTCTCGAAGATCTCGTCGGTGAGCTTCCACCAGTCGCCGGGGGCGAACATATAGACGACCAGCCGCCACGAGTTCGACCCGAGATCGATGACCGCGACTTGTCGGACGTCCTCGCCCGCCTGCCCGGTCGCTCGGGTCGATCGCCAGCTCACGTTCTGTGCATTCTCGGGTGAGCCGCGGACGAAACCAGGAAAGCGTGCCAGGATGCCGCGATGCGGTCCGAAAAAGAGCGGATGTTGCGCGGTCAGTCGTATCTCGCCAACGAGCCGGCGCTGCTGCTGGAGCGCAAGCGATGCCGGCTCGTGTGCGAGCGGTTCAACGCCACCAGCTTCGGCGACACGGCCGCACGGCGAGCGATCCTGGGCGAGCTCCTGGCCGAGCTCGGCGAGGATGCCGAGGTGATGGCGCCGTTCGAGTGCGACTACGGATACCACATCAGCATCGGTGCTCGGACGTTCATCAACTACGGCGCCGTGGTGCTCGACGGCGCCAGCGTGACGATCGGTCAGGACGTCCAGATCGGTCCCGGAGTGCAACTGCTGACGGCGCTCCACCCGCTCGACCCGGTCGAGCGCCGGCGCGGCACCGAGACGGCGAAACCGGTCACGATCGGGGACGGCGCGTGGCTTGCCAGCGGGGTTATCGTATGCCCTGGCGTGAGCATCGGCCCTGACGCAGTGGTCGGCGCCGGCAGCGTCGTCACGAAGGACCTGCCGGCGGGGCATCTGTGCTTCGGAAATCCCTGCCGGGTGATCCGTGAGATCGGCTGAGCGCGTCCTGGTCGTGTGCGAGCACAGTCGCGCCGGCGCGGCCGCGGTCGACCTCGCCCGGGAGCTCGCCGAGTTCGAGGATGCCGCCGTGACCGTCGTGGCGGTGGCGCCGCAGGCGCCGTCCGGCCCCCGTTGCGGCAACTCCGCGACCGAGTACAACAACGCGGTCGCGGACTCGGTGGTGCGCGATCTGGAGCACGCGCGCGAGCGCCTCGGCCCGGTCGCCGAGCGGGCGAGCTTCCGGCTGCTGATCGAAGGCGCCGGGCCGACGCTGACGGAGTTCCTGGCGGCCGGCGGTTTCGGCCTCGTGCTGTTGCCGGCGCACCGGTGGCCGCTGCGCGCCGCCTACCACCCGGAGGCGAAGCGCCTCGAGGTTGCCGGCGCCGAGGTCAGGCTGGTGGACCGGCGCGGCGCCGGCGCTGGTGGATTCGGATCGCGGCCCCGAGCGCCGCTCCGAAGAACAGCGCCCCGAGGTAGAACGGGCTGAACAGCAGCATGACGGCGATGCCCAGCATCGTCAGCCAGATCGCCGGTCTCCAGTCGCGCCAGTCTCCGGTCACAACAGCAGCCTACCGACCCTCAGTACCCGCCAGTGACTCGGTTGCGGGCCGTCATCGCGGGCCCACCTTCAGCTCGGCCGCCACCCGCTTCTGGACCGACGCGACCGCCCGGAATGCCTCTCTCAGGTAGCTGCGCGTCAGCCGGGTGAGCTGCGCCGGGTTGACGAAGTCGTCGGGCTCGCGCCCGGCTCGGAGCTGGTCGACCTGGTGCTCCACGCGCAGCCCCGTGATCAGCGTGAGCGCGTCGTCGAGCGTCCGCGCGTGAGCCTCTGGGAGCGTCCCGCCGACGGCGGCCGCCCGCAGCCGCTCCCCGGTCGAAGCGCTCGTGACGCCCGCGGCGATCCCGGCCCAGCGGGCCAGGTCGACGATCGGGAGAACACCGCGCTGCTTGAGGTCGAGCTGGCCGCGGTGCTCGCCGGTCGGCTCGACCACGAGGCCGCGAAAGAAGCCGGTCGGCGGGCGGTGCGAGAGCGCGAAGCGCGCCAGCAGGCGGAGCAGCGCCGGATTGCTCGGCGCGAGGCGGAAGCTGTCGGCGACCGGCGTCCCGGTATGGACGCCCCACACGGGCCGGCTGTCGACGAGCACCGACACGAGCACCAGAGCCTTCTCCTGCGTCGGGTCGTCGATCCAGCTCCGGACGGCGCGCTGCCAGGAATCGAGCGAGCGGACGAACCGCGGATCGGAGGCGGTCGCGCCGTGCTCGTCGGCATGCAGCCCACACGCCTCCAACCGCGAGACGACGGTCGATCCGATCGCGTGAAGCCGCGACCTCACGCGATCGTCGTCGGGCGCGCCTAACCAGACGATCGCGCTGTCGACATCGGAGGCGGGAAGCGCCTCGCGCCGCGCCTGGCTGCCGAGCGCGAGCCAGGCGAACTCGACGCCGACGTCACCGGCCTCCGCGACCGACAGGTCGAGCATGCGCCGGGTCAAGGCGTCGACCACGACCGAGTAGACCGCGGCGACGTTGGCCGGCGCGACGTGCGCGTCGTGCATCGCGATCACCATCGGGCGGAGCTCGCGGGCGGCGTCCGCCAGCTCGTCGACGGTTTGCGCCCGGGCGATCCGCCGGCGCAGATAGAAGGGCGAGCGCGTCTGCGCGGCGACCAGGTCGATCTCCTCGACGACCCCGAGGACGGTGCCGGTCGCCGACACGACCGGGAAGTGCCGAAAGCCGCGGTCGAGCATGTCGAGCAGAACGTCGCCTCCGAGCCTGTCGGGTGGGCACGTGTACGCGGGCACGGACATGGCGCAGGACACCGGGGCGTCGCCGGTGATGCCGGTCGCGACCACCCGCGTGCGAAGGTCGCGGTCGGTGAGGATCCCGAGCGAACCGTTGCCGAGGTCGACGACCGCCGAGGTGACGTGGGCCGCGGTCATCAGCTCGGCTGCCTCGCGGATCGGCGTGTCGGGGCGGCAGAGCACCGGGTCGGCGTGAAGCAGCGAGCCGACCGGCTGCAGCGGAGGATCGAGGCCGGGCTCGGTGGTGACGGCGGCGCCGGGGTGGGTGGGGGCCTGATTGCGCAGATTGAGCAGCGAGCGCGCGACGAATCGCAACCCGGCGGGGCGCGACAGCGGCTCCTGGGCGATCTCGGCAGGGATCCGGTAGCAGACCGTGTCCTCTCCGGCTCTCGCCTCGAAGCCGGTGGGAAGACCGGACAGCATCGAGGCGTGGCCGAACAGCTCGCCTTCGCCGAGCAGGTCGAGCACGCGGCCGTCGAACACGATTTCGACCGCGCCGGCCCGCACCACGCGAAGGTGCTCGACGGGCCCGGCTCCCTGCGAGAAGATCGTCGAGCCGGCGCGGTGAAACTCCACCTCCGCGGCCACGGCAACGCGCTCGATGTCCGCGGCGTCGAGCGCATCGAACGGCGGGTGCTCGCGCAGAAAGCGGGATACCACGGGCGCCGCGGTGGCGCTCATGCTCGGACCACTTACCCCACGGTTGCGGGCGCTTCCCGTTCAGCTCCCCACCGGGCGTCCGCCTTGAGCATGTCGGCGCACTTCTCGCCGACCATCATCGTCGTGATGCAGGGGTTGATCGCCGGCAGGAACGGGAGGATCGAGCCATCGGCAATTCGCAGGGAGCGAACGCCCCGGACGCGCAGCCGCGAGTCGACGACCGCGAGCGGATCCGAGTCGGGGCCCATGTGGCAGCTGCACGCGGGGTGGTAGACCGTGTTGTGGGTCTTGTGCATGTAGTCGATCAGCTCGTCGTCGGTCTGAGCCTCCGGGCCCGGCGCCAGCTCGGCCCCCGCCCACTCGGCCATCGCCGGTTGCGAGACGATCTTCCGGGCGAGCCGCATCCCGTACGCCATCACCCGCTCGTCGTGCCCTTCGGGGTCGGTGAAGTACCGCGGATCGACGCGCGCGCGGTCCCGGAAATCGGATGAGCGCAGCCGCACGGTTCCGCGCGAGCGCCCACGACACACGTTCGGCGTCAGGCAGAACCCGTTCTCGGTCGTCGGATATCCCCACCGTGCCGTGTTCATGTCGAACGGCACCGATCCGTAGTGCATCATGAGGTCGGGCCGGTCGAGCCCTTCCTCGGAGGTCGAGAACAGCCCGATCTCCCACCACTGCGTGGAGTGACGGATCATCGGCTTCTTCGCGTCCCACTGCACGATCCCCTCGACGTGGTCGTCGAGGTTGGCGCCGACGCCCGGCGATTGCACGATCGTCTCGATCCCGAACTCGTGCAGGTGCTCGCCTGGGCCGATGCCGGACAGCATCAGCAGCTTCGGCGTGTCGATCGCGCCCGCGCTGAGAATGACCTCGCGCCGGGCCTTGACCGACGCCTGCGTGAGCAGATCGGGGGTGAGGTACTCGACCGCGGTCGCGCGTCCGTCCGTGAGCGCGACGCGCTTACACCAGCAGCCGGTGCGAATCTCGAGGTTCGGCCGGCTCCCGATGATCGGGTGCAGGTACGCGTGCGAGGACGACATCCGCGTGTTGTCCGCGGACGAATTGATCTGGAACCAACCCGCCCCGTTGGTCACCGTGTGCCCCTCGTTGAACCGGCTCGTCGGAAGGCCGGCCTGGGCGGCGGCCTCGAGGACGGCGACGCCGCACGGATCCTCGGGCGGCACCGTGCGGATGTTGACCGGACCGTCGCGACCGTGGTGGTCGCCGGGACCGTCGTTGGTCTCAAGGCGCCTGATCAGCGGCCAGCAGTCGGTCGAACTCCACCCCTCGCAGCCCATCGCGGCCCACTCGTCGAGGTCCTCCTTCGGCGTCCAGAACGCGATGCAGGAGTTGTGCGACGAGCAGCCGCCCAGCACCTTGGCCCGAGCGTGGCGCATGAAGCTGTTGCCTCTGGCCTGCGGCTCGATCGGGTAGTCCCAGTCGTAGCCGGAGTCGAGCAGGTACATCCAGTCCTCGAGCCGCAGGATTCGCGGGTCGTCGACATCCGAGGGGCCGGCCTCGAGCAGGCACACGGTGACCGAGGGGTCTTCGGTCAGGCGCGCGGCGACGACGCAGCCCGCGGTCCCGCCGCCGGCGATCACATAGTCGAACTCGCCGGCGTCGATCACGGCGCCATCTCACCCATCGCGGGCAGGTGCTCGAGCTCGGGGACGTCGGCGCGGTGCTCCTGCAGCACGTCCCCGCCCTTCTTCACCTGCACCGTGAAGTAGTAGATCGTGCCGATGATCACGATCGCGCCGACGAACAGGAACGGCGACCACTGCCAGTACCAATGCGGCGTGCCAAGCGAGTTGTAGATCGCGTTGCGCGGCCAGGCGATGTTGATCGTGACGAGCGCGCCGTAGGTTACGGCCGCAATGTTGACCAGGAGCCCCCAACGCCCGAGCGAGAAGTACGGGCCGTGATCGGGCTTTGGCCACTGGCCCCGCAGGCGCTTGACGAGCATCGGGCCGGTGACCCCGAGGTACGCGATGTAGAACATGATGATCGCGAGCGAGGTGAGCACGAGGAATGCGCTCTGGTTGCCGATGTTGATCAGCAGCAGCGCAAGCGTCAAGAATCCGGTGACCAGCGCGGGCACGATCGGCACCTTGCGGCGACCGGAGACGCGCGCGACTGCGGAGCCGGCCGGCAGGCGGTTGTCGCGCGCCATCGAGAACATCATCCGGATCGTCGCCGTCTGCACGGCCAGGCAGCAGACGAAGATTGCGATCGCGCAGTCGATCAGGAAGATGTTCCCGACTGTGTTCCCGAACGCCTGCTTCATGACGTAGGGAAGGCCGAGAAGTCCGATGTTCTTGTCCAGCACATGCTTGTTCGCCATCGACGCGAGCAGGATCACGAGGCCGCCGATGATCGCGGCGGCGGCGATCGCGCGGATGATCGCCGGCGGCGCGTGCTTGCGCGGGTTGTTGGTCTCCTCGGCGAGCGTTCCCGCCGTGTCGAATCCGTACATCACGTACGCGCTCAGCAGGCCGCCGACGAGCAGCGCGCCGAAGTAGCCCCATGGATGGCCGGCGCCGAACTTGTAGGAGTGGAAGATGATCTGCGGCCCGTGGTGCGCGTTGAACAGGAGCAGGATCACGAGGATGCTCGAGCCGACGAGTTCGCACGTCACGCCGACGTTGTTGATGCGCGACATCAGCTTGACGCCGAGCATGTTGATGGTGGTCGTGATGCAGACCAGGATCCCTCCGAGCAGCAGTGCGTTCTGAGCCCCATGCTTGGTCAGGTAAGTGCCGGCGTCGGCCGACGTTCCGAAGAACTGGAGCTTGGCGGTGACCTGCGGCAGAACGATCTGCCAGTCGACCGCAACCGCGGCGATCGTGACGATCGCGCCCACGATGTAGATCCAGCCGGTCATCCACGAGGTGAAACCGCTCGAGATCTGCTTGGACCATTGGTACACCGACCCGGCGATGGGGTACTGACCCGCCATCTCCATGAAGCACAGCGCCACCAGGATCTGCCCGAACACCACCGCCGGCCATGTCCACCACACGCCCGGCCCGGCATTCAGGTAGCCGAACCCGTACAGCGCGGTGACGCCGGTCAGGATCGAGATGTAGCTGAAGCCCGCCGCAAATGCGGAGAAGCTCCCCAGCGAGCGATCCAGTTCCTGCTTGTAGCCGAAGCCTGCGAGCTCGTTGCTGTCCGACGAAACACCGCTCGCCTGCGGGGCTTCTCCTACAGCTGCCATCGATCAACCTCCCCGATCCGCGCAGCGCCGTACGCGACCGATCGAACACCACGGCCTCGCCCGTGTCTGGGGCCCTGAGCGCACCCTCAAATCCATTGACCCGAGCCTGATCGGGCTGTTATATATCAGTTGTCGAACTGTGTCAACGCGACCGGGGCGAGGCATCCATGGCGACGCAAACCGTGCAGCAAATGTTCGTCGGCGGCGACTGGCAACCGAGCGCCAGCGGCGAGACTTTCGAGGCCACGAGCCCGGCCACCGGCGAGCCGATCGCGACTGTACCGCGGGGTGACCGGGTCGATGCGACGCGCGCGATCGAGGCGGCGCGCGGCACCGCGGAGGGCTGGGCGAAGCTGACCGCGTTCGAGCGTGCGGCGAAGATGCACGCGGTCGGCGACGTGATCGAGTCACGCCGCGATCAGCTCGCGCGCACGCTCACGCTCGATCAGGGCAAGCCGCTGCGCGCGGAGGCGTTCGACGAGGTCGACGAGCTGATCGAGTACTGGCGGATGGCGGCCGAGGACGCAAAGCGCCTGGGCGGCGAGCTGCCGAACTCGTTCTCCCCGGGAAAGCGGGTGATGCTGATGCGCCGGCCGCGCGGCGTGGTCGGCGTGATCAGCCCGTGGAACTGGCCGTACACGATGCCGGCGGAGCTGATCGCCCCGGCGCTCGCCTGTGGCAACGCCGTCGTGTGGACGCCGGCGCCCTCGACCGCCGTCTGTGCGGTGGCGCTCGCGGAGTGCATCGCGGAGGCCGACCTGCCGGCAGGGGCGTTCAACCTCGTGACCGGGCCGGGCCCGGTCGTCGGCGACGAGATCGCGCGCAATCCGGGAACCGACGGCGTGGCCTTCATCGGGTCGACCGCGACCGGCCGGATCGTGGCGCAGGCGGCCGCCGGCAAGGCGACGCTGCTGGAGATGGGAGGCAACGGCCCGGTCGTTGTGATGGCCGGCGCCAACATCGACGCGGCGGTCGAGGCCACGCTCACCGCCTGCTATTTGTGCGCCGGGCAGAGCTGCACCGCGGGCGAGCGGATCCTCGTCCACCGAGAGGTGCGAGACGAGTACGTCGAGTTGCTGGCGCGGCGAGTCACCGAACGAGTTCTGCTCGGCGACCCGTTCGAGGAGGCGACCACGATGGGCCCGCTCAACAACGAGCCGGTCGCGGCCAAGATGGATGAGCACGTCGGCGATGCACTCGAGCGGGGCGCGACCGTGGTCAGCGGAGGCTCGCGCGCCGGTGGCTTCGCCACCTCGCTGTACTGGCAGCCGACGATCCTGACCGACGTGCCCGCCGACGCCCGGGTCGCGGTCGAGGAGACGTTCGGCCCGATCGCTCCGGTGGTCGCGATCGATTCCCTCGAGCAGGCGATCGAGCTCACCAACGCATCCCCCTACGGATTGCTGGCGGCGATCTTCACCCCCGACCTCGAGGACGGGCTCGAGTTCGCCGACCGGGTCCACACCGGCTGGGTCAACATCAACGAGTCGAGCAACTATTGGGAGGCGCACCTCCCGTTCGGCGGCCGCGCCGGGACCGACAGCGGGATCGGGCGGGTCGGAGGCTCGCACGTGATGCAGTCGTTCACCGAGCTGCAGACGGTCGTTCTGACACCTCACGTGTCCCGCCGCTGACAGCTAATCAGTCCGTGATCCTCCGGAGCTCGTGTCGGTGATCCTCGGCGTCCTATCGGTGCCGCTGCCGGCGGCGCCTCGGCGTCAGAGCACCGCGCGGATCTCCCGCTCGAACGTCGCGATGTGCCCGACGAGGATGTCCCGGGCTCGCTCCGCGTCCCCGGCTGAGATCGCCAGCAGCACGTCCTGGTGCTCGTGCACCCGCGCGAACAGGTGGGGCAGCCGGTCGATCACGAGGTACCAGATCCGAAGCGACAGGTTGAAGTAGCGCTCGAGCGTCTCCTCGAGGAAGGGGTTCGCGGCGCAGCGGTAGACGAACCGGTGAACCCGGGTGTCGAGCGCCATCAGCGACTCGAGGTCGTCGTTGCCGCGGCTGGCCTGGAGCTCGTCGAGCAGCCCCGACAGCTCGGCCCGCTCGGAGTCGGTGATCCGCTCGGCGGCGCGATAAGCGGCGTGCCCCTCGAGTTGGGCGCGCACGTCGGAGATGTGGGCAAGGTCGGTGATGTTGATCTCCGACGCGAACGTCCCGCGGCGGGGGAACACCGTCACCAGGTTCTCGAGCGCGAGGCGCTTGATCGCCTCCCGCACCGGGGTGCGGCCCATCTTCAGCTCGCGGCCGATCAGGTCCTCGTCGATCGGCTCGCCCGGTGCGATGCGGAGCGCGACGAGCCGGTCGCGCAGCTCGCGGTACGCCCGTTCGGCGAGCAGGACGCGCGGAGTCTCGCGCCGTCTGGAGACGACTGATATATCAGTCATCGTTTAGTGAGTGTATCTAGCGGGGGCCGCTTCGCGGCATCCATGGGACCGTGCGACCCCGTCCGGACGGGGTACATAGCCTCCCGGCTCGGCCCGCTCAGCATCCGGCCTCGCCAAGGCCGGGCCGGCCGGGAGTCGTTCGGCTGGACGCCGAGCGCAGCGAGGCCCCCACTAACGAGGCAGCGCCGCCCGGATCGGACGGACCAGCATCAGCCCGAGCGTCGCGGCGCACATCGCCGCCGAGAGCGCGAACGGGACGGCGTCGCTCGTGGCCTTGGCCAGTGCGCCGCCCCCGGCGGCGCCGACGATCTGGCCCGCCGCCCAGGCGAGGTTGATCAGCGCCATCGCGTACCCCTGGCTGAGACCACCGGTCTCGGCGGCATCCGAGAGCATCGCCATCGCCGGGGCCCAGAAGCTGCCGAGCGTCACCGCGGTGAGCACGACGACTCCTGCGACCGCCACCACCTTGGTGGGGATCGTGAACAGCGCCAACACGATCGCGGCGGACCCGAGGCCGATTCGCAGCGGGAAGATCCGTCCCCGCCGGTCCGAGACCTGGCCGACCGCCGGGCTGATCACCGCCTCGGCGCCGGCGGCGATCAGGAACGTCGCGCCGATCGCGAGTGCGCTCGCCCCGAGCGCGCTGAGGCGAAGCGGCGCGAGCACGTTGACCACGCCCGAGGCAATCGCGGGCAGCGCGGTGAGCCACATCCCGAGCACGATCACCGGGCGCCGGAGCTGGTCGAGCGGCCTCATCGGTCCAAGGTTGGGCCGCGCCGAGGGCGCCGGCAGCAGCGCCACCGCCACGCCCAGCGCGGCGGCGGCGACCGCGACCGCTGAGAACACGGGCGCGCGGCCGAGCGCGTGCGCGAGGGTCCCGATCACCGGACCGAACAGCGCGCCGGCGATCCCCGCCGCGAGCGCTCCGCCGATCACGCTTCCGCGCCGTCCGACCTCGACCTCGCCGATCAGCCAGGCCAGGCTTCCAGACCACGTGCAGGCGCCGCCGAATCCCTGGACGAAGCGCGCGGCGTCGAGCCCCGCGATGTTGTGGAGGAGCCCGAACGCGAGGCTCGAGGACCCCATCAGAACCAGGCCGGCGTAGATCGTCGCGCGCGGACCGGCCCGCGAAGCGAGCATCCCTCCGGGTATCGAGCCGACCAGCGTCCCCGCGGCGTAACCGGCGGTGAGCACGCCTGCCGACGCCTTCGACAGATGGAGCTCGTGGGTGAGCGTCGGCAGGAGCGGCACGACGGCCGCGTAGAACATCGTGTCGACGAACACGACCGCGCTGGCGACGACGAACAGCAGCCGGAGCTCGCGCGCGTTCAAGATGCGTCACGGTAGTACTAGTCGCCGAGCTCGGCGCGCCTCCGCACGACGAACTGCTCGAGCTCGGCGCGAACCGCGTCGTCGAGCGGGGGCTGCTCGTAGTTCTCGAGCGCCGTGCGCCAGATCTCGCTCGCCCTCGCGGCCGTGTCCTTCGCGCCCCGCTTGGACCAGCGGTCGAAGTTCTCGGTCGAGGACAGCAGGGGACGGTAGAAGCACTCGCGGAAGCGCTCGAGCGTGTGCGCGGCGCCGAGGAAGTGCCCGCCCGGTCCGACCTCGGTGTGGGCGTCGAACGCGAGTGACGCGTCGTCGATCTCAAGCGGCGTGAACTCGTGGCGGAGCTCGCGCAGGAGCTCGATGTCGAGGATGAACTTCTCGTAGCAGGACACGAGCCCGCCCTCGAGCCACCCGGCCGAGTGCATCACGAAGTTCGTGCCGGCGAGGAACGTCGGCAGCATCGTCATCAGCGACTCGTACGCGGCCTGTGCGTCGACGGTCTGGGAGGCGTTCAGCCCGCCGCCGCCGCGCCACGGCAGTCCGAACCGCCGCGCGATCTGGCCCGTGCAGAGCACGCCCATCCCCGACTCGGGCGTGCCGAACGACGGCGAGCCGGACTGCATGTCGGTGTTCGAGAGGAAGCTCCCGAACACGACCGGGCAGCCCGGGCGGATCAGCTGGGCGAGCGCGATCCCGGCGAGCGCCTCGGCGATCTGCTGGACGAGCGTCGCGGGCAGCGACACCGGCGACATCGCGCCCATCAGCAGGAACGGCGTGATCACCACGGCCTGGTTGGCCTTCACGTACTCGAACATCGCCGCGAGCATGCGGTCGTCGTAGCGGAGCGGCGAGTTCACGTTGATGAGGCTGATCGAGACGGGGGCGCGCTCGATCGCCTCGCGGCCGCCGAACAGGATCTCGCCCATCCTGATCGTGTCGGCGGCGTTGGGGCCGGACGTGACCGAGCCCATGTACGGCTTGTCCGAGAGCGTCTGGAGCGCGAACACCATGTCGAGATGGCGCGAGTCGAGCGGCCGGTCCTCGGGCTCGCAGATCGTCCCGCCCGGCGAGTCGAGCTCGGGGTAGGCCTGGGAGAGCTTGACCAGGTTCTCGAAGTCGGCCATCTTCGCGTCGCGTCTGGTGTCGCCCTCGCGGATGAACGGGCAGCCGTAGACCGGCGCGAACACCATGTGGTCGCCGCCGATGTGCGCGGTGTTGTCCGGATTGCGGGCCTGGAGCTCGAACTCGCGTGGCGCCTTGGCGAGCTGCTCGAGGATGAACTCCGGATCGAACCGCACGCGGTTCTCGTCCTCGACGATCTGGCCGGCGCCGCGGAGCAGCTCCACCGCCTCGGGGAGCAGGAACTCGATCCCGATCTCCGAGACGAGCCGCCTCCAGCCGCGATCGATCACGGCCATCGCGTCTTCGCTGAGGATCTCGTAGCGGGGCATGGCGTTGACGAACAAGGCGACTCCTCGCGATTTTGGAATCTTGTCGGCGGCGCCTGACGGTGGCGCCTTTGGAGTTTGTCGGCGGCGCCTGACGGCGGTGCCTTTGGAATCTTGTCGGCGGCGCCTGACGGCGGCGCCTTTGGAATCTTGTCGGCGGTGCCTGACGGCGGCGCCTTTGGAATCTTGTCGGCGGCGCCTGGCGGCGGCGCCTTTGGGGGGTTGACCTGGCGACTTGTGTGCGTAATCTATAACGCGTGGAACAACAGTTCCAAGTTGACTCGCCTCCAGCTCACGGCACCGCCGCGATCGATCGCGGCGCCGATCTGCTGGTGCGCGTGCTTGAGAGCGAGGAGCCGGTGGCGCTGACCGAGCTCGCGTCTGCCGCCGGGCTTCCCAAGAGCACCGCCTCGCGGCTCGTCAGCGCGCTCGAGCGGCGCGGGCTGATCGAGCAGGACGGCGAGCGCGGGCGCCTGCGACCGGGCCCGGCGATCCTGCGAGTCGCCGAGCGGAGCATGCTCGAGCGCAACATCGTCGAGGTGTCGAAGCCGGCCCTCGACGCGCTCGCGCAAGCCAGCGGAGAGACGATCAACCTGGCCGTGCCCGGGCTCGATGGAGTCGAGCACGTCGCCCAGGTGGACAGCCGGCACTTCCTCGGTGCCGGCCAGTGGCTAGGGCGCTCGGTGGGCTATGAGCATTCCGCCAACGGCAAGGTGTTCGCGGCGTTCGGCCGCGCGCCGGCGAAGGCGGATGGGGCGGCGACGAGCCGCGAGCTCCAGGCGGTTCGGCGGGAGGACTTCGCGACATCGATCGACGAGCTAGAGATTGGGCTGGCCGCGATGGCGGCGCCGGTGCGGGGCGCCCGGGGCGAGGTGATCGCCGCGCTCAGCATCTCGGGTCCGACGCTCCGGATGACACCGGCGCGGATCGGCGAGCTGCAACCGATTTTGACCGGCGAGGCGAGGACGTTGAGCCTCCGCCTCGGACACCGCGACACAGGAGAGAAAGCCGCGTGACCGACGAAGAGATCCTCCAGCTCCTGTACGACGAGACGCTGGTTGGCAATGCGCCGGTGGTCAGGAACGGGGTGGAGGACGGACTGGCCCAGGGCCTCGAGCCCGAACGGATGCTGTACGACGCGCTGATCCCGTCGCTCGAGGAGGTCGGCGCACGCTTCGAGCGCGGCGACTTCTTCGTCCCCGAGATGCTGATCGCGGCGCGGGCGATGCAGGGCGCGCTCGACATCCTGCGGCCGCTGCTGGCCGAGACCGGCACGCAGCAGGTCGGGACGTTCCTGATGGGCACCGTCAAGGGCGACGTCCACGACATCGGAAAGAACCTGTGCAACATCATGCTCGAGGGCGCTGGGTTCCACGTGATCGACCTCGGGGTCAACGTGCCGCCGGAGAAGTTCATCGAGCAGATCGAGGAGCACAACCCGGACATCGTCGGGTTCTCGGCGTTCCTCACGACGACGATGCCCATGTTCAAGGCGAACATCAACGCGCTCCAGAAGGCCGGGATGCGCGACCGGGTGATCGTGATGGTCGGCGGCGCGCCCGTCACCCAGGAGTACGCGGACGCCGTCGGCGCCGACGGGTACTCGGCCGACGCGTCCTCGGCGGTGAAGAAGGCCAAGGAGCTGATCCAGCTGCGGCGCGAGAAGGTGCTCGTATGACGTCCGGACCCGTCACTCCGGCTCAGACCGTGCTGCGGTCGCGGTCGAGGGAGATCACGATCGGGCGCGACCGGCCGTTCTGCATCATCGGTGAGCGGATCAACCCCACCGGCCGCAAGAAGTTCGCCGAGGATCTGCGCGCCGGCGAGCTGTCGACCGTGACCCACGATGCGGTGGCGCAGGTCGGTGCCGGCGCGGACATGCTCGACGTCAACGCCGGCATCCCGCTCGTCGACGAGGCCGAGCTCTTGAAGACGATGCTCCGGACCGTCCAGCAGGCGGTCGACGCGCCGATCTGCATCGATTCCTCGGTGATCGAGGCGCTCGAGGCGGGCCTGTCGGTGTACGAGGGCAGGGCGCTCGTGAACTCGGTAACCGCCGAGGACGAGCGGCTCGAGGAGATCCTGCCGCTGGTGGCTCGCCACGGCGCCGCCGTGATCGGGCTAGCGAACGACGAGACCGGGATCCCGGAGACGCCCGAGAAGCGGCTCCAGTGCGCGCGCAAGATCGTTTCTGTGGCGGCTGACTACGGGATCGCGCGGGACGACGTCGTGATCGACCCGCTGGCGATGACCGTCGGCGCCGATCCCTCGGCGGTGCGGACGACGCTTCAGACGATCAGCCTGATCCGCGACGAGCTCGGCGTGAACATGAGCCTCGGCGCCTCGAACGTGTCGTTCGGGCTGCCCCAGCGGCTCGCGCTGAACGCGTCGTTCCTGCCGATGGCGATGGCGGCGGGGCTGACCAGCGCGATCATGTCGACCGCGGAGGTGTGCGTCGACGCGGTCAGGGCGGCGGATCTGCTGCTCGGCCACGACGAGTGGGGGGCGAGCTGGATCGCCGCCCACCGGGCGCGCCAGGCGACCGTCGCCCAGGCGGCGAACGTGTCGTGAGCAGTCCCGCACCCCAGCGACGCAGGCTCGAGTTCACCGGCCCGGGAGCGGTTGACCCGGCTCCCACCGACGGCGCCGAGCGGGTCAGGCTGCGGTTCCTGCCCGAGGGCGCGGAGGTCCGTGTCCCGAGCGGCACTCCGGTGTTCGACGCGGCGAGCTGGAACGGGATCGCGATCGACTCGACCTGCGGCGGCCACGGGACGTGCAAGAAGTGCCGCGTTCGCATCGTGTCGGGGGACGTTCCAGTCGGACCGTTGGACCCACGGGCTTTCACGACCGACGAACTGCGCGACGGCTGGCGGCTCGCGTGCCGCTCGAACGCCCGCGGGGATCTGGTCGTCGAGGTGCCGCCGCTCCAGACTCGCCCGAAGGCCGCGCTGGCCGGCGTCGGGCGGCACGTGATCCTGCGCCCCGCGGTCCAGAAGCGCCACCTCGTGCTCGAGGAGCCGACGATGGAGGACCAGCGCTCGGACCTCCAGCGGGTGCTCGACGCGCTCGAGGACCTCGAGCCGCACGCGTCGATCGAGGTGCTGCGGTCGCTCGGCGGGATTCTGCGCGCTGCCTCCTTTGACGTCACCGCGGTCGTGTGCGACCAGGAGCTGATCGACGTCGAGCCCGGAGACACCACCGCGCGGCGGTTCGCGATCGCGTTCGACGTCGGGACGACCACGGTCGTGGCCACGCTGCTCGACCTGGAGAGCGGCCAGCCGGTGGCCGTTCGCTCGATGCTCAACCGCCAGCAGCCGTACGGCGCCGACGTGATCACGCGCATCTCGGCGACGATGATGGACCCCGACGCACTCGACGCGTTGCGCTCGCGGGTGTTCGAGACGCTTGCCGAGCTGGTTTCGGAGGTTTGCTCGGAGGGGGCGGTCGAGCCCCGCGAGGTCTATGAGATCACCGTGTGCGGCAACGTCACGATGATGCACCTGGCGCTCGGCATCGACCCCGAGCCGCTCTCGATGGCGCCGTTCGTGGTCTCGACGCACTCGTTCGCAGACGTGTTCGCACGCGACTTCGGCGTCGACGTGCACCCGCGCGCGCCGGCGTTCGTGTTCCCGTCGCTCGGCGCCTACGTCGGCGGCGACATCGTCGCGGGGATGCTCGCGACCGGCCTGACCCGCGACCGCCGGCTGCGGCTGTTCATCGACGTGGGCACGAACAGTGAGATCGCGCTCGGATCGGTCGACCGCGTGGTCTCGACGGCGGCGCCGGCGGGGCCGGCGTTCGAGGCGGCGCAGATCAGGTGCGGCATGCGCGCTTCCGAGGGGGCGATCGAGGGCGTCAAGATCTCGGACGACGGCGTCGCGCTCGACGTGATCGGCGACGTCGAGCCGGCCGGGATCTGCGGCTCGGGGCTAGTCGATGCGGTCGCCGAGCTCGTCCAATGCGGGCTGCTCGACCACTCAGGACGGTTCATTCCCGACGAGGACGCGGCGGCGTCGCACCCGGGCCTGGCGGATCGGCTGACGAAGATCGACAAGGAGCGGGTGTTCGTGCTCGACTGGCGCGGCTCGTCCGATCCCGAGAGCTCGGTGTTCCTCTCCCAGCGCGACATCCGCGAGCTCCAGTTCGCGAAGGCTTCGATCGCGACCGGGTGGAGCATCCTGATGGGCGAGCTCGGGGTCGATGCCGGGGACGTCAGCCAGGTGCTGCTCGCCGGGAGCTTCGGCGCGTACCTGACGCCGCTGAGCGCGGTGCGGATCGGGCTCGTGCCCCGCATCGCCCTGCCGCGGATCGTGTCCGCGGGCAACGTCGCGGGCGAGGGCGCGAAGATCGCGGCGCTGTCGGTCCGCGAGCGCGCGGAGGCGCACTCGATCCTGCGCGAGGTCGAATACGTCGAGCTGTCGGGCCGGGCGGACTTCAACGACATGTTCGTCGACCAGCTCGCGTTCCCCGGATGAAGACAGTCGTCGCATGCGGGGCCGTGGCGCTCGACGTGCGCCGCATCGCCCGGCGCCGGGGATGGGACCTGAAGGTGATCCCCGTGCCGGCGCTGCTGCACAACCGGCCGGACCGCATCGAGGCTGCGGTCGCCGCGCTATGCGCCGCCCACGACGTCGTGGCCGTCGCCTACGGGGACTGCGGGACGTACGGCGCGCTCGATCGGTTCCCTCGCCTCGACGGCGAGCACTGCTACGACGTGTTCGCGCGCGCCGAGGTCCGCGCCGCGCTGGAGGAGGAGCCGGGCACGTACATCCTCACGGACTTCCTGGCGCGGACGTTCGACCACACGGTCTGGCGGGAGCTCGGCCTCGATCGCCACCCCGAGCTCCGCGACGAGTACTTCCGCAACTACACGCGCGTGCTGTGGCTGGCGCAGCGCCCGACGCCGGCGACCCGAGCCGCGGCCTCGTGGGCGGCGTCGCGGATCGGGCTGCCGCTGGTTATGCGCGAGGTCGGCGACGCCGGCCTGGAGCGTCAGCTGGAAGCGCTAGTCGGCCAGGACTTGCGGACGGGTCCACTAGTCGGCGCCTGACGCGCGGTCGATCGACTCGGCCAGCAGCGTCGCGACGTCGGCCACGCGCAGGTCGGCGCCGGCGCTGTGCACGCCGTCGTCGAGCATCACCGTGCAGAACGGACAGGCGACCGCGAGCGTGCCGGCGCCGGTCGCGACGGCCTCGCGGACGCGCTCCTCGTTGATCGCCCTGCCGCGTTCCTCCATCCACATGTGCGCCCCGCCGGCGCCGCAGCAGAACGTGGTCTTGCGCGAGCGCTTCATCTCGACGGTGTTTCCGACGGCGGACACGAGCTCCCGCGGGGACTCGACGACGTCGTTGTGGCGCGCGAGGTAGCAGGAGTCGTGGTAGGTGATCGGTAGGTCGCCGGCCTGCTTGGACGGCTTGATCCGGCGGTCGCTCACGAGCTGCGAGAGGAGTTCGGAGTGGTGGATCACTTCGTAGCTGCCGCCGAAGTCCGGGTACTCGTTCGAGAGCGTGTTGAAGCAGTGCGGGCAGCCCGTGACGATCTTGGTGATGCCCGAGTCGTTCAGAGTCTCGACGTTCTGCTCGGCGAAGGCCTGGAACACGTACTCGTTGCCGATGCGGCGGGCGGGGTCGCCGGTGCAGCTCTCGCGGGGGCCGAGGATCGCGAAGTCGACGCCGGCCCGTCGCAGCAGCTTGGCCGTGGCGGCGGCGCTCGCACGCGCTCGCTCGTCGAATGAGCCCGCGCAGCCGACCCAGTAGAGGTACTCGGGGGCCGGATCGCCCGGCTCGAGAATCCTCACTCCCAGGTCGGCCGCCCAGTCGGCGCGCTCGGACTGGGCCTTCCCCCACGGGTTCGAGGCGCGCTCGACGTCGCGGAGCATCGGCTCGGCCTCGGCCGGAAAGCTCGACTCGACCATCACGAGATGCCGGCGCAGGTCGACGATGTGATCGACGTGCTCGATCGAGACCGGGCACGCCTGCACGCACGCGCCGCAGGTCACGCAGTCCCACACCATGTCGGCCGGGACCGCCTCGGGGACGAGCGGCGTTTCCTCGTCCCGGGCGAGCACGAGATCCCGCAGCCCCATGATCACGAGCTTCGGCGACAGAATCTTGCCGGTCGCGAACGCGGGGCATGCGTCCTGGCAGCGCCCGCACTCGGTGCACGAGAACGTGTCGAGCACCTGCTTCCAGGTGAGGTCTTTGGCCACGCCCGCGCCGAACCGGAGTTCGTCCTCGGGGACGTCGGGGTCGTCGAACTTGAGCGGCTCGAGCCGGCCGCGGGCGCGAGTGCGTCCGAACCACACGTTGACCGCGGCGACGAAGATGTGGAGGTGCTTGGAGCGGGGGAGATAGGCGAGAAACGTGAGGATCGTCAGCACGTGGATCCACACGAACACGCGCTCGAGCACCTTTGTGGTCTGGTTGTCTGCGAACAGGTGCGAGAGGGCGTTGGAGACCGGGGACCAGGACGCGGGCCATTCGTTCAGGTGCAGGGCGATCCGGGTCGCGTGCCAGAGCAGCAGGCTGATCACGATCGTCGCGATCATGGCCAGGATCAGGTCGGCCTCGCCGAGATGGCTCCCCTCGAAGCGCTTCGGCTTCTGCACCTTGCGAATCCAGAGCGCGGCGACCACGCCGGCGAGCACGAGCACGCAGAAGATGTCGACGAGCAGCGCATACCAGCCCTGGTGACCGAGCCACGGAAGCGTCGAGTCCTTGGCGATGATGCCGATCAGCGCGATCAGGATCGTCGGGGTGAGCACGAGGAAGCCCCAGAAGATGAACGCGTGCATCAGCCCCGGTCCGAGCCGCTGCAGCAGCTTGCTCTGTCCGAGCACGATCTCGGCCTCGTTGAGAGCGCGGCGCGGGACGTCGCCCGAGCGCCGGGTCGGCGTGGCGCCTCTGACGAGCCCGGCCAGGAGGCGGACTCGCGTGGCGAACAGCGTGCCGCTCACCGCGAGGGCGGCGGCGAGCGCCACCGCGGCGCCGGGGGAGGCTATCCGCCCCTCACTTTTCCGATCTCGGCCGAGATCGCCGGGACCACCTCGTGCAGGTCGCCGAACACCGCGTAGTCGGCGCTGGCGAAGATCGACGCTTCTCCGTCGGGATTGATCGCCATCAGCTTCTTGGCTCCCTTGCAGCCGGCCATGTGCTGCGTGGCGCCGCTGATCCCGCAGGCGATGTACAGCGACGGCGAGATCTTCGTTCCGGTCTGCCCGACCTGATCGGTGTGGGGCCGCCAGCCGGCGCTGGTTACGGCGCGCGAGCAGCCGACCGCCGCCCCGAGCAGCGCGGCCAGCTCCTCGATCACCCCGAACCCCTCCGCCGAGCCGACTCCGCGCCCGCCCGAAACGACGATGTCGGCGTCCGCGAGCGACACGCCGGCGGTGACGGTCTCGGCATGCTCGGACACCCTGGCTCTCGCGTCGGGGGCGGGCGGAACGAGCTCCACGTCGATGGCCTCCTGGTTTCCGGCGACGGCGTGCGGAGCGACGGTCAGGAGCGCCGGCGAGCCGTGCAGGCGAGCTTCCTCGAGCAGGCTCCCGCCCCATCGGATGCGCGTCAGCGTGAGCGGGTCGCCGGGGGTGATCGACACGCAGTTCGCGGCCATCGGCAGGTCGAGCTGGGCCGCCACGTGCGCGAGCACCTCGTTGCCGCGGTCGGTGCCGGGTGCGATCACCGCCGTGGGCGCGCGGTCGGTGGTTGCGGCGGCGAGCGCGACGGCCCAGGCGTCGGGGGAATAGCCGTTTTCGTCCTCGATCCCGATGGCTCGCAGCTGGCCGTCTCCTAGCCCGCGCGCGAACGTGACCGCCTGTCGGAACAGCTCGTCATCGGAGCGCTCGGCGAAGACCAGGATCATGCGTCCACGAGCCCCAGGTCCTGCAGCACCGCGACCACCGCCGGCGCCGCGTCCGGCCCGCTCCCGAGCACCTGGGCCTGCTTGCCCGAACCGGGTGGGAGCACGAGCTTGACCATCTCGAGGCTCGGTTCCGGGCGAGCGGGCGATGAGCTCTCGACCGGCTTGCGCTTGGCCCTGAGCCTTCCGGGAACCGAGGGATATCGCGGCAGATTGAGACCTTCCCTGACGGTGACGACTGCGGGAGTGGGGATCACGTACACGTCGCGTCCGCCCGCGACCTCCTGCTCGCACCGCAGCTGCCCGTCGCTCGCCGTGATGCCCTTGACGCCGGTGACGCACGGGAGGCCGAGCTTGTACGCGACCCGGATCGCGACCTGGTAGTTGCCGGCATCCGCTGACTCGTTGCCCAACAGGATCAGGTCGAACCGCTCGGGTTCGTTCGCGATCGCCTCCACGATTGCCCGTGCGGTCGCTTGCGGGTCCCACTCCTCGCCGTCGGTGACGAGATGGATCGCCCGGTCGATCCCGAGCGCCATCATGTCGCGCAGCTGCTCCTCGGCCTCGGGCGGGCCGAGCGTAAGCACGGTCGAGGAGCCGCCGTGGCTCTCGATCAGCCGCACGGCCTCCTCGACGCCGCACTCCTCGTGAGGGCTGACCGTGAAGCCGAGATGGCGGGTCGAGATCGCGCGCTGGTCATCGGTGAGCACGATCTTGCCGCCCGTCAGCGGCACGCGCTTGACACAGACGAGGATGTTCATCTCATGAGCGGACGCGGGCGTTGTCGGGGTCGAACAGCGGCGTCGAGTCGCTCGTAGCGACGGTCACCGGATAGCGCTCGCCCATGTACTGCACCGCGAGCTCCGCGCCCACGACGGCGTGCTCGGGCGGCAGGTAGCCCATCAGGATGTGCTTGCCGATCGACGGGCCGGCGCCGGCGCTCGTGACGTAGGAGCGGCGGCCCTTGCGGTCGGTTATCGGTGCGCCCGCGCGAGTGAGGATCGGTTCGTGCCCCAGCATGTACCGCTTGACCCCGGATTTCGATGTGTGGTCGTCGACCGTAAGCGTGCACATGATCGCCGCGGGCTCCTCCTCGCGGTGGCGCAGGTGCGCCTCCTTGCCGACGAACTCCTCGTCCTTGACTTTGCCCCACGCCATCCCCGCCTCGACGACGTTGAAGTCGCCCTCGAGCTCCGCGCCGTACGCCCGGTAGCACTTCTCGAGCCGGCCGGTGGTGCCATACACGCCGATCCCCGCCGGGATGATCCCGTGCGGCTCGCCGGCCTCGGCGACGAGGTCCCACAGCCGCGCGCCCTGCTCGAACGGGACATACAGCTCCCAGCCGAGGTCGCCGACGTAGGAGATGCGGGAGGCGAGCACCCGGAGCGGCCCGACCTCGATCTGCTTGCAGCGGCCGAACGGGAGACCTTCGTGGGACACGTCGTCGCTGGTGACGGCGCTGAGGATGTCGCGTGCGCGCGGGCCCCACAGGCCCAGCGTGGTCCACGCGTTCGTCTGGTCGTGGATTTGTGCCCACCCGCCCGCGCCGTCGCCCGGCAGGTGGTCGGCGAACCACTTCTTGTCGGACATCCCGTACGCGCCACCCGTGACGACACGGAACACATCGTGGGCGATTCGCATGATCGTCAGGTCCTGCTTGAAGCCTCCGGCCGGGGTGAGCAGCGGCGTGTAGACGACGCGCCCGACTGGGACGTCCATCTGGCGCATGGCGACGCGCTGGACGGTTTGCAGTGCGCCCGGCCCGGTGACGTCGAAGATCGCGAACGCGCTCAGGTCGATCATCGCCGCCCGGTCCCGCATCGCGAGGTGCTCGGCGTTGATGATCGGCGACCACCAGCGCGATTCCCACTCGGCCTCGCGGCGGGTGACGCGGTCGCCGTACTCCTCGAGCAGGCTCGCGTTCGACTCGTACCAGTTCGGGCGCTCCCAGCCGGCGGTCTCGACGAACACCGCTTCGAGTCGTCTTTGGCGCTCGTGGAACGGTGCTAGACGGACGTCGCGGTCCGAGGCCCACTGCTCGGCCGGGTGGACGATCCCGTACATCTTGTTGAAGCCCTCGCCGGCGCGGGCGGTTATGTGGGTGCGCGTTCGCTGGCAGTCGTAGGCCCGGGCGATGTTGGACTCGTACACGTCGATCTCGGACTCGCCGTGGACGATCAGCTCGGCGACGCTCTTGCCGGCGCCCGGGCCCTCCTTGATCCAGATCGCCGCCGCCGACCACAGCCCCTTGACCTCCGGGGTCTCGCCGAGCAGCGGCATCCCGTCGTAGGTGACCGACAGCACGCCGTTGATCGCGTACTTCACGCCGACGGTCTCGTCGGCGACGATCTCGGGCATCAGCTCGAGCGCGAGCTCCATCTGGGGGTCGAAGTCCTCCTGGGTGAAAGGCAGCTCGGTCGGAGTGAGCGCGGACTGCTCGATGCTCGGAATGTCGTCCGCGTCGAGTGTGATCGGGCGGTGCGCGTAGGACCCGATCTCGAGGCCCGTTCCCTCCTGACGCTCGTACATGTTCGTGTCCATGTCGCGGACGATCGGGTACTCGATCATGCCGGTCGTGTTCGCGAACCGGGGCGCGGGGCCGATGTCGATCATCTGATGGACCATCGGCGTCAGCGGGATCGAGGCGCCGGCCATTCGGGCGATCCTCGGGCTCCAGGCGCCGCACGCGATCACGATGAGGTCCGCGTCGAAGTCCCCTCTGGTGGTTCGGACGCGGGTTGCGCGGCCGCTCTCGACGTCGATGCCGAGTACCTCGGTGTTGGCCGAGACCTTCATGCCCGCCTCCTGGGCGCGCTCGCGCATGATCGTCCCGGCGCGGAGCGAGTCGACCACGCCGGCGCCCGGCGTGAAGAAGCCGCCGAGGATCAGCTGCTCGTTGATGTACGGGACCTCGTGCTTGACCTCGAGCGGGGTCAGCAGCTCGGCGGGCTCGATGCCCCAGGACTTCGCCGAGACCATTCGGCGAGTGAGCTCCTGCATCCGCTCGTCGGTGCGGGCGATCTCGATCCCGCCGCTCTGCACGAACACGCCGAGATCCTTGTACTGACGCATGCTCTCGAGCGTCAGCAGCGTCATCTCCTTCGAGTGGTCGACGGGGAAGATGAAGTTCGAGGCGTGCCCAGTCGACCCGCCCGGGTTCGGCAGCGGGCCCTTGTCGAGCATCGTGAGGTCCGTGACCCCGAGCCGGGTGAGGTGGTACGCGACGCTGTTGCCGACGATGCCGGCGCCGATCACGACGACTCGTATGTTGTTGCCGGCCCCGGGCATCTCGCTTGGTGTCCTGATATATCAGATGGATGCCACACGCGGGGTTTGGGGCGCGGTGGCGCCGGCAGTCGGGGCACCCCGGCCGCCGGAAGCGACACCCCGCGGCCGGCGAACGTGAGCCCGGACACAAGACGTCAGCACGAACGTGCATAACGCGTCACGGGAGCCGAAGCAGAGCAGCCGTGCCGCGCTAATCGCGACTATCGTGCATTAGACGGCAAGGCTGGGGCGCCTCACACCGATTGTCGTGTTGAGCCCACACCACGGCGGGGACCTGACCGCCGGCGGGGACCTGACCGCCGGCGGGGACCGGTCCGAACGCGATCAGCGGCGCGCCGCGGTCCGGCGCCGGCGCTCCGCCCGGTCCATGGGCTTCGCGGGCGCCACCGGCTCGGGCTCGGAGCGGAGCATCCGGGCCGTCGTGAGGATCACGAGCAGCGTCATCACGGTGGCGCTGCCCAGGCACCACTGGCAGTAGGCGTGAATCGTGAACGCCTCGCGATAGGTGAGGTACAGGCTGAACAGGAAGCCGACCAGGGCGAGGCCGAAGCCGATCGCGCGGCCAAGCTCGCCGCGGATCCAGAGGGAGATCAGGATCCCGATGTAGCCGGCGAGACCGAGGGTGGCCACGGGAATGCCGTCGAGCTTGGAATAGCGCGAATGCTGGACGGTCTCGCAGCCGCCGCTGGAGAGGCACAGCACGTGCAGGCCGGCGTAATGGGTGTAGGTCAGGTAGATCCCGATCCCGGTCCCGATCGCCGCCAGGATGCCGATCGCGATCCGCAGCTTGCCGTCGGTGCTGATGCGCCGCGGCGTCGCGCTGCTGACCGCAGTGGTCATGAGACCTGCTTGACGGCCTGCTCGAGCTGAGCGTAGGTCGGGACGGCCTCGTTCGGCTGGGCTTGCCCCTTCGGGCCCTTGAAGATCAACGTCGGCGTTCCGCTCACGCTGAGACTGCGGGCGTCGGTCTGGTCGGTGTTGACCTGGGCGGTGAGGGTCGGGTCGTTGCGATCAGATTTCCACGTCGTGGCGTTCAGGCCCGTGACCTGGTTGGCCAGCCCGGTCAGGTAGGCATCGGTCACATACCCCGTGTCCTCCTGGCCCTGCTCGTGGTAGAAGAGCTCGGTGTACTGCCAGAACTTGTTCTGCTTGCCGGCGGCGAGTCCCGCGACCTGCTGGGTCGGGAACACGTTCGGATCGGGCCCGTTGCACGTCGCCGTGCAGAACGACTTGTAGATCACCTGGACCTTCCCCTGGCGCACGTCGTTGGAGACCAACTGGGGGAAACCGCCCTGGAGCGTGAAATCCGCGCACACGGGGCACTGGTAGTCGCCGAAGTACGTCATCGTCACCGGCGCCTTCGGGTTCCCGAGGCGGGCGCCCGACTGCGGGATCCCAGCCAGAAGGTTGTTGACGGTGGTCACGGTCGGAATCGCGCTCGTACCCGTCTTGAGGCCGCCCTTCTTGCCGCCGCTGTTGACGGCTACCAGCACCGCCACGACGATCACCGCGCCGAGCACGATTCCGACGGTGGTGCGGATGCGGCGGTCGCGGCGAGAGCGCTCCGCGCGGGCCCGTTCCTCGGCGAGGCGGCGGGCGCGCGCCTCCTCCTTCTGCTTGGTTCGAGAAGCCATCGTCGTAAGGCCGCGCCCCCCGGGGGGCGCGTTCGCAGCTGAGGATAGCGGCAGATATGCCCCCTCAGGCCGGGTGCCCGCAGTCTTAATCAGCTCTTCGATTTGCCGTCGGTTAGGATCGCGGAGCCGCCCGGCGCCGCCCCGTCGGTGCTGCGCCGGCTCTGCGCACGGCTGGTTCTCCGCTGTTTGCGTGTAAACATCTTGTGATCGGAATGCCGCGCCACCGTGAGTCCGCGGTCGCGTCCATTACAGTGCCCCCGATGTCGCACGAGCGAAGCGACGCGCAGCCCGGGGGTCAGGCGCCTCCGCAGCGCGCCCCGGCCAGGCTCCGGGTTGCGGTGATCGACCGCGATCCCGGGTTCATGCAGGTCCTCGCGAACCGGCTTAGCGCGCTCGGTTGCGATCACCGGGCGCTGTCCAGCCCGGCCACGATGGAGACGCTCGTGGCCATGCGGCTCAACGCCCTCGTGCTCGACCTCTCGGTCGTCGGGCCGGAGAGCTGGGACTACCTCGAGCGCGTGTGCGGACGGCTTCCCGGGCTCCCGGTGATCGTCTGCACAGGCCCGTCGTCGGTCGCGCAGCGAGTCCGCGGCCTCCGGCTCGGCGCGGACGCGTGGATCACCAAGCCATGTCATCCCGAGGAGCTGATCTGCGTGATCGAGGCCGCCGTGCGACGCCACCGCCGGCACGAGCTGCCCCAGGTTGACGTGGCCGCGACGATCGGGGAGATAACGATTCGTCCCGACCTCTATCAGGCGTACGTGGCAGAGCAGAGCCTCGAGCTGACGGCGCGCGAGTTCGAGATCCTGCAGCTGCTCGCCCAGTCCGATCGCGTCCTGCGCCGCGAGGAGATCTACGAACGGGTATGGGGCTACGCGATGGCGCACGGAGACCGCTCGGTCGACGTGTTCGTCCGCAAGCTCCGCCAGAAGCTTCGATCGATATCCCCGTCCTGGAGCTACATCCATACCCACTTCGGGGTCGGCTACCGGTTCGCGCCCGAGCCCGAAGGCGAGGAGATCGAGGTGGCGGGCCGTGCGGTCGAGGCGGCTCCAGAGCTGCCGGCGGCACTCAGTTTCTGATCCGACGCCGGCGTCGCCGCGCGCACTCACGACCGCCGATCCGGGCGGGCCGGACAGCCTTCGGTCACAACTTCTTCACATCGCGCTTACGACTCGATAACGCATCGGCGAGATCGGGGCGAGAGCATCGGCACCCATGCCGGCAACCGCGAGGTCGGGTAGCGAAGTGATCGAGGTGGGTCCGCTCCAGATCCTCCCGGAGGAGCATCTCGCCCGGGCGAACGGCCGCGCGCTCGTTCTCTCGATCCGGGAGCTGCGTCTCCTGACCGAGCTGGGGCGGCGCGCCGACCGGATAATGCCCCGGGAGGAGCTGTTTCGCCTCGTCTGGGGCCGCGAGATGCGGGCCGGCGACAGGTCGGTCGACGTGTACGTGCGAAAGCTGCGCGTCAAGCTTGAGGAAGCGCTTCCAGGCTGGCGGTTCATCCACACGCATTTCGGGTTCGGCTATCGACTCGCAGCCGAAAGAGCACAGAACGCCAACGATTCGTTCACAACCGGATAACACGTGCGCGGATCGTTGGGCCAAGACTCTGGCGCACATCTAGTGAAGGAGACGTAACTTTGAAACCACGACTTATCGCAACGGTCGCGGTCGTGGCCGCCTCGTCATTGGCGGTCGCCGCGTGCGGTTCCAGCAAGAGCTCCAGCTCAACGTCATCGTCGGCAGGCTCAGGCTCCAGCAGCAGCAAAAGCAGCAGCAGCAGCAGCGGGGGCGGCACGATCAACGGCGCCGGCTCGACGCTGGCGGCTCCGATCTACCAGCAGTGGGGATCGACGCTCAAGGGCCAAGGGCTGACCGTGAACTTCAACCCGGTCGGCTCAGGGGCCGGCCAGACCGAGCTGGCGTCGGCAACGGTCGACTTCGCGGGCAGCGACCCGTCGCTGAAGCCGTCCGACAAGGCCAAGATGAAGGGTCCGGTCCTCCAGTTCCCGGTTGCCGCGGGCGCGATCACGGTGTCCTACAACCTGTCCGGAGTCAAGAGCGGGCTGAAGCTGGACGGGCCGACGGTGGCGAAGATCTTCCAGGGCACGATCAAGACCTGGAACGATTCGGCGATCAAGACGCTGAATCCGGGAGTGAGCCTCCCGAGTACGAACATCACCGTCGTCCACCGCTCCGATTCCTCGGGCACCACCCAGGGCTTCACGACGTGGCTGTCGGACATCGATCCGGCCTGGAAGTCCTCGGTCGGCGAGGGCAAGGACGTCAACTGGCCGACAGGAACGGGCGGCAAGGGCAACTCCGGCGTCGCCGCGGTGGTCAAGCAGACGCAGGGCGCGATCGGTTACATCGAGCAGGCGTATGCGCTCGAGAACGGCTTCACGTACGCCGCGATCAAGAACTCGGCCGGCTCGTACGTGCTGCCGACGATCCCCAACACCTCGGCCGCGTTCCTGGGGATCAAAGTTCCGCCGGACCTCGGTATCTCGACGATCAACTCGTCGAGCCCGGGTGCCTATCCGGTCGTCTCGCAGACGTTCCTCGACGCCTACAAGGACCCGTGCAAGGACGGTGGCGCCAACTCCGGCACCGCCGCCGCGCTGAAGAAGTTCCTCACCTACGCGTTCGGAGCGGGGCAGGCGACGCTCGGCGCGGGGTCGGGCCAGCTGCCGTACGCGCCGCTGCCCTCGGCGCTCGCCGACAAGGACAACACGCAGCTGGCGACGATGGTCTGTAACGGATCGGCCATCTCGTAGAGGCATAGGTGGAAGCAAGCGCAACCCCCGTCCCCGGCGGCCGCTCGGCTCTCGAGCGGTCGCCGGCTGGGCGTCTTCCTGATCGGGTCCTGAAGTGGGGGCTAAGCGCGCTCGCCGCGCTCATCCTGATCCTGATCGTCTACTTCTTCATCCGCCTCGTCGGTCAGTCCGGCCACGTGTTCAGCACGTACGGGCTGAAGTTCGTGTTCGGCAACGACTGGGACGTCTCGCGCAGCATCTACCACGGCGGTGCGCTGCTGTTCGGCACGATCGTCACGTCGATCATCGCGCTCATCATCGGAGTCCCGATCGCCGTTGCCAGCGCCCTGTTCATCAGCGAGCTGTGTCCGCGCCGGCTGCGCAGTCCACTGTCGATCCTGGTCGACCTGCTCGCCGCGGTTCCGTCGGTCGTGTACGGATTGTGGGGGGTGTTCGTGCTCGCGCCGCGCCTGCTGCCGGCCGAGAAGTGGTTTGCGAGCACGTTCTCGTTCATCCCGTGGATCGGCGGCGGCATCCCAACCCTCTACAACTACTTCATCGCCGGCCTGATCCTCGCGATCATGATCCTGCCGATCGTCGCGGCGATCTCGCGAGAGGTCATGGCGACCGTTCCGTCCGAGAACAAGGAGGCGGCGCTGGCGCTGGGGGCGACGCGGTGGGAGATGATCCGCATGAGCGTCCTTCCGTACTCGCGTTCCGGGATTACCGGCGGGGCGATGCTCGGCATGGGGCGGGCGATCGGCGAGACGATCGCCGTCGTGCTCGTGATCGGCAGCGCGCCGAAGATCGGAAGCCACCTGTTCGCCCAGGGCTACACGCTGGCCGCGGTGATCGCCAACGAGTTCGGCGAGGCCACGGGGATCCACACCTCGGCGCTGTTCGCGGCCGGGCTGGTGCTGTTCGTACTCACGCTGATCGTGAACATCATCGCGCGCTGGTTCATCTCTCGGGGCTCGCACGGCACGAGGGGAACGGGCGCCACCGGCATGACGATCGCCTCGGGCCCCGCGAGCGAGAAATGAGCGCCAACTCGATCCCACAGATATCGGCCCGGCGCCGGCGCACCGACAAGGTGATGCGCGGCTCGCTGTTCGCCGCCACGATCGTCGCGCTGATCCCGCTGATCCTGATCGTCTATTACCTCCTCCGCAAGGGGCTGAGCGCGTGGACCCAGAGCGGCTTCTTCACGACCGACCCCACCGGCAGCTTCTTCGGCAGCCCCGGTGGCATCCGCAGCGCGGTTCTCGGCTCGCTCGAGATCGTCTTGCTCGCGACGCTGATCTCGATCCCGATCGGGATCGGGGTGGCCCTCTACCTGACCGAGTACGGGAAGGAGGGATGGTTCGCCAACACCGTGCGCTACTTCGTCGACGTGATGACGGGCGTGCCCTCGATCATGTTCGGACTGTTCGTCTACATCGTGCTGGTCATCGGCCGCTTCGGGGGAACTGGGTTCGCGGCCTGGAAGGGGGCGGTGGCGCTGTCGCTGCTGATGCTTCCGATCGTCATCCGCTCGTCCGAGGTCGTGCTGCTGCTGGTGCCGAGCAGCCTGCGCGAGGCCGCGCTGGCGCTCGGCGCCCAACGGTGGCGCGTTGTGTTCCGCGTCGTGCTGCCGACCGCGGCCCCCGGCCTCCTCACCGGCTCGCTGCTGTCCATCGCCCGCGGCATGGGCGAGACCGCCCCGCTGCTGTTCACCGTGTCGACCGCGTTCACGTTGACGTTCAGCCTCAACCAGCAGATGAACACGATGCCGTTTCTGATCTACAACGACATCACGTCGCCGCGCGCGGCGCTACAAACCATCGCGTGGGGCACGGCCTTGACGCTGGTGGTAATCGTCCTGATCCTGAACCTCGTCGCCCGATTCATCGCTTCAAGGAGCCGCATGGCATGATCCCGCCGGACACGACAAGCAAGGAACAATCCGATATGCCCACCGCCGGGGGGCCGACGCCGCAGCGGCCGCAAACAGTGGCGCGGGCCTCCAAGGACGCCTCCGCAGAGAAGACAGGGCACACGGTCAACCTCAAAGACCTGAACGCCTACTACGGAGCCGAGCACGCGATCAAGGACGTCACGATCAACTTCCCCGCCAACGAGGTGACCGCGCTGATCGGGCCCTCGGGATCGGGAAAGTCAACCGCTGTCCGCTGCATCAACCGGATGCACGAGGAGATCCCCGGGGCCCGCGCCGAGGGCAGCGTGACGCTCGACGAGCTCGATATCTACGACCCGAGCGTCGATGTGACCGCCGTGCGGCGGTTGATCGGGATGGTGTTCCAGAAGCCGAATCCGTTCCCGACGATGTCGATCTTCGACAACGTCGCCGCCGGGCTGCGGCTGACCGGCACCAAGAGCCGCGACCTCAAGGAGCTGGTCCACCACGCGTTGCAGGCGGTCGGCCTGTGGGACGAGGTCAAGGACCGCCTGGGCTCACCCGGGATCGGGCTCTCCGGTGGACAGCAGCAGCGTCTCTGCATCGCGCGCACGGTCGCGGTGGAGCCGGAGGTGATCCTGATGGACGAGCCGGCCTCCGCGCTCGATCCAATCTCGACGCTCAAGATCGAGGAGCTGATCGACGAGCTCAAGGAGCGCTACACGATCGTGATCGTCACCCACAACATGCAACAGGCCGCCCGCATCGCCAACTCGACCGTGTTCATGCTCGAAGGCGAGGTCATCGAGCACGACGAGACGAACAAGATGTTCACGAACCCGAACGACGAGCGGACCGAGCGCTACGTGACCGGGAAGTTCGGGTGAGCATGCAGGAGACCCGACACCAGTTCCGCGAGAACCTCAAGCAGCTCGAGGCCCAGGCCCTCGACGGGCTCGACCTCGTCATCCAGCAGCTCGACCGCTCGCTCGAGTCGCTTTCCTACCAGGACGTCGAGCTGGCCGGGATGGTAGTCGCCGACGACGACCGGATCGACGGCCGTTACCTGGAGGTCCACCAGGGGATCCTGTCCCTGCTGGCGCGCCAGGCGCCGGTCGCGGGCGACCTGCGGATCGTGGCGGCGCTGCTGCATGTGATCCGGTGCGTGGAGCGGATGGGCGACCAGTGCGTGAACATCGCCAAGCTGGTGCCGCTCTCCGGCTACGAGGCGCCCAAGGACAAGGACATCCTCGACGCGATCGAGCGGATGGGCCGACTCGCGCGCTCGCAGGTCTCCCAGGCCAAGCAGGCGTTCGCCGGCCGGAACGTCGAGCTCGCCCAGGATCTCGTGCGCCAGGACATGGAGATCAACCGCCTGAACCGGGAGATCTTCAGGCGCGCGGTCGAGGTCGGGGACAACCTCGACATGCGCGAGTGGGCGATGTTCATGATCCTCGTGGCCCGCTGCCTCGAGCGGGTCGGCGACAACACCGTCGACATCGCCGAGCAGACCGTGTTCGTGGTCACCGGGCTGTTCCGCGAGTTCGCGGACACCTCCTCCGCATCTGAGACGGCGCGAGCACCATAGGTATCCTCGCGCCGGAGTGGCTTCCCAGAGGTCGAAGCGGCGCTCGCGAAAGCGACGTAGTCCGGGCTCGGCGCCTGCCGCGCCGCCGGCGGCGCGCCGGGAGCCTCGAGCGGTGCCGCGGACGGATCAGCCGCTGCCCACGCGCCGGCGCGCGAGTCCGATGGGGGCCTATGGCGAGCGTCCCCCGGGCCCGTTCGGCGGGCTTCCCGTGTCCGAGTTCGCGATCTTCGCCGGCCTCGTGGCCCTTGTCGTCGGCGTTATCCGGCACGGCGGGCCCGCGCTGATCGCGGGAGTGGTGATCTGCCTGCTCGGGGTGAGCGAGGTGACCTCGCGCGAGCACTTCTCGGGCTACCGCTCGCACACGGTCCTGCTGGCGGCGATGCCGGCCGTCGTGGTCGAGTTCGCGATCGTGCTGACGGTCGGGGCGCCCGCCGTCCGGCTGCTGCTGCTCGTGCCCGTCGCGGCCGTGTTCGCGGTCTGCGCGTGGTTCCTGCACAGGCGCTTCCAGGCCGCGCGGCAGGCGCGGATCGCCAGGCCGGCGAAGCGCTAGTCCCCTAAGGCGGCAACCGCCGACCAATCCCCCTAGGACAGCGGGAGTGGGTCGCCGGCGACCGGGAACGACTCGCCGAGGCGCTCCGCGTCGTCGTCGGCCCCGACCGGAAGCCGCAGCGTGAACTCCGCGCCCCCGTCCGGGGCGTTCGCGGCGTCGACGGAGCCGCCGTGCTGCACGGCGACCTGTCGGACGATCGCGAGCCCGAGACCGCTGCCCTGGCGATGCCGCGAGTTGGCGCCCCGGAAGAACCGGTCGAACACGTATGGGACGTCCGCCGGGTCGATGCCGGTGCCGTGGTCGCGCACGCGGACGCCCTTGTCGTCGACGATCACCTCGACGACCCCACCGGCCGCGGAATGATGCGAGGCGTTGTCGAGCAGGTTGTTGACCGCCCGGGCCAGGCGCTCGGGGACGCCGTCGACGACAACCGGCTCGAGCGAGGTCTCGAACCGGACCTCGGGGAAATCCCGCCGCGCCCGGGTCACGGACTCCGCGACGACCCGGTCGAGCCGGACGTCCTCGGCGGAGGTGATCGGGAGGTCACCGCGGGCGAGCTCGATCACGTCGCCGATCAGCGCGCTCAGCTCCTCACTCTGCTCGAGCACGTCGGCCAGCAGCCGGTGGCGGTCGTCCTCGCTCAGCTCGTCGCCCGCGATCAGCACTTCGATGTTCGTACGCAGGCTCGTGATCGGCGTGCGGAGCTCGTGCGAGGCGTCCGCCACGAGCTGGCGCTGCGCGCGCACTGACTCGTCGAGCGCGGAGCGGGAGCCCTGGAGCCGCTCGATCATCGCGTTGAAGCGCGTGGCGAGTTGACCCACCTCGTCGTCGGCGCGGTACTGGATGCGGCTGGTCAGGTCCTCGGTATCGGTGATGTGCTGCGCGGTCTGGGCGAACTCGGCCAGCGGCGCCAGCACGCGGCCGGCAGCCAGGCGTCCGAGGCACGCGGCGAGCGCGACGCCGCCCGCGCACAGCAGGAACAGGACCAGGCGCAGGTCGGAGAGGACGTTGCGAACGCCCGAGAGGGGTCTTGCGAGCTGGAGCGCGGCCGGCTCGAGCGGCCCGAACGGACTACCGACGCGGACCGGGACGGTCAGCTCGCGCAGCACCGTCCCGTTCACCGTAACGTCCTCGAGATAGGCGCCGCCGTTCCCGTTGGCGATCGACTGCACGCGGGAGTCGAACGGAAGCGGGACGTTGCCGTCGCTGCACACGACCTGGCCGCCGGCGGTCGCCACCTGCCAGATCGGCGCGCCGCCGCCGGCGCTCGCCGGCGGGCTCGGGACGCTGTCGTTGCCGCACGACCGGAGCTGGGAGACGAGCCCAGCCTGCGACTGGAGCTCGTTGTCGACCTGCCCCAGCAGCTGGTCGCGGACGACCACGTAGACCACGATCGCCGCCAGCAGGATCGCGAGCGCGACCGCCGCGGCGCAGGCTAGGGCGAGTCTCCGGCGCAGCGGCACTACCGACCCCCGTCAGTCCCGCAGGACGTAGCCGACGCCTCTCACCGTGTGCAGGAGGCGCTGCTCGTCGCCCGCCTCTGTCTTGCGGCGCAGGTAGCCCATGTACACGCCGAGCGCGTTCGACGTCGGACCGAAGTCGTATCCCCACACGTTCTCGAAGATCGTGGATCGCGTGAGCACCTGGCGGGGATGGCGCATGAACAGCTCGAGCAGCAGGAACTCGGTTTTCGACAGCTCGATCAGGCGATCGGCGCGACGGACCTCGTGCGCGACCGGGTCGAGCACCAGGTCGGCGTACCTGAGGATCTCCCCGTCGGTGCCGTCGACCGAGCGGCGCAGCAGCGCGCGCAGCCGCGCCTGAAGCTCCCTGAGCGCGAACGGTTTGACCAGGTAGTCGTCGGCGCCGACATCCAGTCCCTCGACGCGGTCGTCGATCGCGTCGCGCGCGGTCAGCATCAGGATCGGGGTGCGATCGCCGGCCTGGCGCATCCGCCGGCAGACCTCGAGGCCGTCGAGCTTAGGCATGCCGATGTCGAGGATCACCGCGTCGGGCGGGGACTTGGCGAGCGCGTCGAGCGCCTCTTCGCCGTCGCCGGCGAGCTCGACGTCGTAGCGGTCGAGCCTCAGCGCACGCTCGAGCGCGCGCCTGACGGCAGGCTCATCGTCGACCACCAATACGCGCGCCATGCGGGCAATTGTGCCGCGCTCAGGTAAACGTTTGTGAAGACTCGCGGGGCGGCCCCGCTCCCGAGCTCTCACCGAGTGAGCTTGCCCACGTCCATCGCGGACTCCTGCCACCAGAAACCAGCGATCATCAGGGCCGGTGCCTCGAGCCAAGGACAAGGACAAGGACAACGACAACGACAAGCTGTCGAGCTACCGCGCCAAGCGCGACTTCGCCGCCACGTCGGAGCCGTCGGGCGCCGACGGCGCCGCAGGCGGCCACCGGTTCGTCATCCAGGAGCACCACGCGACGCGGTTGCACTGGGACCTGCGTCTCGAGCACGACGGGGTGCTCGCATCGTGGGCGATCCCGAACGGCATTCCGCCGGACCCGGCCGAGAACCGGCTCGCCGTGCGCACCGAGGACCACCCGCTCGAGTACCTGGAGTTCCACGGCGAGATCCCCAAGGGTCAGTACGGCGCCGGCACGATGACGATCTGGGACCAGGGCACGTTCGACATGCACAAGTGGGAGGCGAAGAAGGTGGAGGTTACCTTCCACGGCGAGCGGCTGAGCGGGCGCTACGGGCTGTTTCCGATCGGGAAGACCGGCGACTCCGCGAACGACTGGATGATCCACCGGATGGATCCGCCGGCGGATCCGGACCGCGAGCCGATGCCCGAGCGTCTCGTGCCGATGATGGCCAGGCCGTCGAACGCGCTCCCGGCTGACCAGCGCAGATGGTCGTTCGAGGTCAAGTGGGACGGGGTGCGGGCAATCGCCTACGTCCAACCCGGCCGCCTGCGGCTCGAGAGCCGGAACCTGAACGAGATCACCGCCGCATATCCCGAGGTCCGGGGGCTGGTGGCGGCGCTGGGGACGCACGAGGCAGTGCTCGACGGCGAGATCGTCGCCTTCGATGAATCGGATCCCGCCCACCCCCGGCCGAGCTTCGAGCGGCTCCAGCGCCGGATGCACGTGACGGCGCCGGCGGCGGTCCGGCGCCTTGCGAGCACCACGCCGGTCGTGTACGCGATCTTCGACCTCCTGTATCTCGACGGGCACTCTCTGATCGACCTCCCGTACTCCGAGCGCCGGGCGCGGCTCGAGTCACTCGAGCTAGCCGGGCCGGCGTGGCGCGTCCCCGCCGCCCATCCGGGCGAAGGGGTGCGGCTGCTCGAGGCGACCGAGAAGCAGGAGCTCGAGGGGGTCGTGGCCAAGCGGCTGGACTCGCGCTACGAACCCGGTCGGCGAAGCGGCGCGTGGCTGAAGATCAAGAACACGAGGCGCCAGGAGCTCGTGATCGGGGGATGGCTGCCCGGCGAGGGCCGGCGGACCGACCGGATCGGCGCCCTGCTGATGGGCTACTACGAGGACGGGAAGCTTCGCTACGCCGGGCGGGTGGGCACCGGGTTCACCGAGAAGACGCTGGATGAGCTCAAGCGGCGCCTCGCGCCCCTCCGGCGGGAGACGAACCCGTTCGACGAGAGGGGTGGGCGGGTCCGAATTCCGCGCGAGGCCGGGTTCGTCGAGCCTGCACTCGTGGCCGAGGTCGAGTTCCGGGAGTGGACGAGCGAGCGAGTGATGCGCGCGCCGTCGTTCAAGGGTCTTCGCGACGACAAGCCGGCGATCGAGGTGGTCGCCGAGCGTGATAACGGAGCCGGCGGTGAACCGCGCCCGGTGGCCGGGGGTGGGCGGGGGTCCAATTCCCCGGAGGCCCTGTTCGACGAGGTCGAGCGCCTGGCCGAGGGGGCGCTCGCGGTGATCACCGAGGGCCGCCGGCTGAAGATCACCAACTGGGACAAGGTCCTCTACCCCGAGACGGGATTCACGAAGGGCGACCTGATCGCCTATTACGCACGGGCGGCGCCGGTCGTGCTGCCGCACCTGCACGACCGGCCGCTGACGCTCAAGCGCTATCCGAACGGGGTGCAGTCGCCCTACTTCTACGAGAAGCAGTCGCCCTCGCACCGTCCCGAGTGGGTCCAGACCGCGCGGATCGGCGACCTCAACTACACGCTCGCGCAGGACCGCCCGACGCTGATCTGGCTCGCGAACCTCGCCGACGTCGAGCTGCACACGTCGCTCGCGCTCGCGGCGGCCCCGGACCGGCCGACGATGATGGTGTTCGACCTCGACCCGGGTGCGCCGGCCGGGATCGTCGAGTGCTGCGAGGTCGGGTTGGTCCTGCGCGGCCTGTTCGAGCAGCTCGGGCTCGAGAGCGTGGCGAAGACGTCCGGGTCGAAGGGGCTGCAGGTGTACGTGCCGCTGAACACGCCCACCGGCTACCGCGCGACCAAGCCGTTCGCCCGCCGGGTGGCCGAGCTGCTCGAGCAGCGCATCCCCGAGCTCGTCGTCTCCCGTATGACCAAGCGGCTGCGACCGGGCAAGGTGCTGGTCGACTGGAGCCAGAACGACGAGCACAAGACGACCGCGACCGTCTATTCGCTACGCGCGCGCGAGCGCCCGACGGCGTCGACGCCGGTGACCTGGGAGGAGGTGGAGGTCTGTCACGAGCGCCGTGACGAGCGCGAACTGACGTTCGAGGCCGACGATCTGCTGATGCGCGCCGACGAGCAGGGGGACCTGTTCGCCGCGGTGCTCGGCGTCAAACAGGAGCTGCCGGCGCTGCGCTGAGGACGCCGCCGCAGATTTCGTTACGCTGACTGGCCCAGGGGCTGTAGGGTCGCGCTGCGCCTGCGCGAGCGACTGCTGACGATGCCGCCGATGGATCAGATCATGCTGCGAAACCGACTGCTGGTCGCGACCGCGATGTGGAAGGAGACGATCGCCGAGCCGCTGCCGCGTCTTCCTCCCGGCGATCCCGCCGATCAGATCCAGAGCTTCGAGATCCAGCTCGTCGATCGGCTGTGGCAGAGCGCGACGGCGGAGTCTGCGCGCGAGATCGCCGACCGCACCTGGGACCTCGTGCACGACCGCGGCGACGACGATCCGGTCAAGCGCAGAGTCGTCCAGTGCCACGAGGCGCTCGCCCGGCTGACCCGCCTGGGCGACTAATCTAAGGGTCCGTAGGGAAATCTAAGGGTCCGTAGGGAAATAAGTGGCGGGAATTGACGAGTGGCTAGGCGCGTCCAGACGCCGTCAAAACCGTCAAATTGTTTTCCTACGGACCTAATCTAAGGGCCCGACCCATCAGCGCGGGTTGCCGTCGGCGGCCGAGCCCGCGTGGAGCGCGTCGAGCGTCACGTGCGGCTCGGGCTCGGCCAGCGGGTTGCGCGGGAGCCCCGCGGCGGCGTAGGCGTCGGCTTCGTCGAGCGTCTCCTGCTCGAGCAGGCCGGCGACGAGCGAGTCGAGATTCGGGCGGTGCCCGCGCAGGAGCACGCCGACCTCGGCGTAGGCGGACTCGACGATTCGGCGTACCTCCTCGTCGACGAGCCGCTGAGTCGACTCCGACGTCTCCGCGACGCCCGGGAGGAGCGGGCCCATGCCGTCCTGCGGGATCACCGCGATCGGGCCGATCACGCGGCTCATTCCCCAACGCCCCACCATGTGACGGGCGATCCGCGTCAGATGCTGGATGTCAGACTCGGCGCCGGTAGTGATGTCGCTGAACACGAGCTCCTCGGCCACGCGGCCGCCGAGCGCGACCTTGATCTGGGCCAGCAGGTGCTGCTGCTCGAAGTTGAACCGGTCGGCGTCGGGCGCGGAGAACGTCACCCCGAGCGACTGGCCACGCGGGATGATCGACACCTTTCGCACCGGGTCGGCGCCGGGGGTGAGCATCCCGACGATCGCGTGGCCGGCTTCGTGGTAGGCGGTGCGCCGGCGGTCCTCCTCGGAGATCATGACCTTGCGCTCCGCGCCGAGCACGATCCGCTCCAGCGCGTCCGTGAGGTCCTCGCGATTGACCTTCTCGTGGTTGCGACGGGCGGCGAGCAGCGCCGCCTCGTTGACGAGATTCTCGAGGTCGGCGCCGACCATGCCGGGCGTGGCCGCGGCGAGGTCGCGGATGCTGACCTCGGCTGCGAGCGGCACCGACCGCGTGTGCACGTGCAGGATCGCCTCGCGACCCGCTCGGTCCGGCGGCGAGACGACGACCCGGCGGTCGAACCGTCCCGGGCGCAACAGCGCGGGGTCGAGGATCTCCGCCCGGTTGGTCGCGCCGAGCACGATCACCCCCAACCTCGGATCGAACCCGTCCATCTCGGTGAGGATCTGGTTGAGTGTCTGCTCGCGCTCGTCGTGGCCCCCGGAGATGTTCGGCCCGCCCGAGGAGCGAGAGCGGCCGATCGCGTCGAGCTCGTCGATGAAGATGATCGCCGGCGCCGCCGCCTTCGCCTGAGAGAACAGGTCACGTACTCGTGAGGCCCCGACTCCGACGATCATCTCGACGAACTCGGATGCGGACATCTGGAAGAACGGCACTCCGGCCTCGCCGGCGACGGCCCGGGCGAGCAGCGTCTTGCCGGTCCCCGGGGCGCCGCTGAGCAGCACGCCGCGCGGGATCCGGCCGCCGAGCTTCTGGTACTTGTCGGGGTGCTTGAGGAAGTCGACGATCTCCGACAGCTCATCCTTCGCCTCGTCGATCCCGGCGACGTCGTTGAACGTCACGTGCTGGTCGGCGCCTTCGACCCGGCGGGCGCGGGAGCGGCCGAACGACATCAGCCCGCCGGCGCCGCCACCGGACGCCGCGGCGCGGCGGAAGATCCAGACGAGCAGCAGCAGGAACAGCAGCGTCGGGCCGAAGCCGAAAATCAAGCTGGTGAAGAACGATGGGCCGGTGTTCGTCGGCTGGGCGTTGATCGTGACGTCGTTCTTCCGCAGCAGCGCGAACAGCTGGGAGTTGCTCGCGAACGACGGGATCTGGGTCGAGAAGTAGACGAAGCTGTCGCCGGTCGAGGGGTACTTGACCGGGTGCTTGAACGTCCCCTGGATCGACGCGCCCGTCGAGGAGATCGAGCTCACGTTGTTGTCCTGGGCCTGCGTCAGGAACGTCGGGCTGTAGGGAATCCGGACCCGCGGGCTCGGGCTCAGCGCCTCCGATGAGATCCAGAAGTTGAGCGCGATCAGGCCGATCACGAGGAGTACCGCGATCCAGCGGATGTTCGGCCCGGACGGCGGCTTGCCGGGCTTGCCGCGTCCGTCCGGCGCGGGAGTCACCCGCCAGCCGGGCGGCTGCTGCGCCTGGGGAGGGCCGCCCGGGCGCAGCCGGGGGCTGCTCTCACGCCGGCGTGGTTGCTCGGCCATCAGGTGATTGTGGCAAGGTGCCCGGCCGAGGCAGGCAACTCTTGCGGGGTTATTCGATACGGGTCCGGAACGAATCCGAGCCTTCGACGCTCGCGCCGGCGGCCCAGGCGCGGTCGGCCAGCCACCGGTCCGAGGTCACGACCCGTACCTCGGCGGGATCCGGGTCGGCGCGCAGCCGGCGCACGATCTCGTCGTCGGCCGCATCGGGGCGGGGCCGGGGGGCGTGCGCGACCTCGATCACGGTCGAGCGGATCGGCGGCCGTGGCGGCCGCTCGAACACGACCGTGACGTCTTCGCCGCCGGTGGCGGCCCACCGCTCGAGCATGTCGACGAGCCGCAGCATCGCGGCGTCCCGGTCCTTCCACCAGGCGTCCGGCCGGGTGCCGATCACATTCATGCCGTCGACGAGCCACCGCATCGCTACGAGACTAGTCCCAAAACAAGCGATCTCGGGTGTGCGAGGTCGGTTCACGGGCCGGGATCGCCTACGCTTGGTTTAGGACTAGTCGTCCGTTGCCGGGCGTCGGCGGTCGCGCTTGCGGGCGGCCTGGCGGCGCTTGCTCTCGAGCCGGCGGTGTACCGACGCGCTGGTCGGACGGGTTGCGTGCCGGCGGCGCGGCGTGGCGAGTGCCTGAGTCAGGCGCCGGCGCAGCCGCTCGAGCGCGAGCTCGCGGTTGCGGGCCTGGCCCCGAGCGTCCTGGGCGACCGCGGTCACGCGCGGGCCGAGGCGGGCGATCACGCGCCGCTTCTGCTCGTCGGTGAGCGCGGTTGACGCCTCGACGTCGAAGACCGCCTCGACCCGGGACGCGGTGACGTTGGCATGCTGGCCGCCTGGCCCGGACGAGCGCGAGGTCCTGATCGTGATCTCGCGCAAGGGGAGCTTTGCGTCACGGCCGAGTGACATGGGGTCCTCCATGTCCTGTACCTTCCCAGTTCGTCAGGCCGTCCGGCCGATCGGACGGCGCCAAGCAGCTGCAGGCTCCGGGGTGTGTGCAGCGCATCCTCCGCGGTAGCAGCACTTCTAGCCACGGAGGACCACTCCACATGCCCACCGGCACAGTCAAATGGTTCAGCGACGAGAAGGGGTTCGGTTTCATCACCCCGGATGACGGCGGCCGCGACCTATTTGTGCACCACTCGAGCATCACCGCCGACGGATACCGGTCGTTGTCGGAGGGAAGCAAGGTCTCCTACGAAGAGGAGGCCTCGCCGAAGGGTCCGAAAGCCGTCAACGTCGCCAAGCTGTAGCCCGCCCGCCCGCCCGCCCGCCCCGCGGCGGGCGGATCGCGTACGGCCGGCCGGACCGCGTACCACCCATTCGGGGGGCAAGCTGATGGATGCCGCGCAACTCCGTCGTGCCGCGCGCGTACTATGGGCAAGAGCGGTTTGACATTGGGCGCACGGCTTTCGAGCACATGACTAAGACGGTCGAGGAGCGCGAGCGAGTCGTAGTCCGCTTCGCGGGGGATTCCGGGGACGGAATGCAGCTGGCGGGCAGCCGGTTCACGGATGCGACCGCGATGTGGGGCAACGATCTGGCGACGCTCCCGGACTTCCCGGCTGAGATCCGCGCGCCGGCCGGCACGCTCGCGGGGGTCTCGGCGTTCCAGATCCACTTCGCCTCTCGCGACATCCTCACGCCGGGCGATCGGCCGGACGTGCTGGTCGCGATGAACCCGGCCGCGCTGAAGGGGAACCTGGCCGAGCTTGACCGGGGCGCGACGTTGATCGTCAACGAGGACGCGTTCAGCAAGCGAAACCTGGAAAAGGCCGGCTATCGCTCCAATCCGCTCGAGGACGGTTCGCTGAGCGCGTTCCGCCTGCACCGGATCCCGATGACGTCGCTGACGGTGGCGGCGGTCGACGGGATCGAGGGCGCCTCGACCCGCGATGCCGGCCGCGCCAAGAACCTGTTCGCGCTCGGCGTGCTGTCGTGGCTGTACGGGCGCCCGACCGACGTCACCAAGAAGTGGATCGAGCAGAAGTTCGCGCGCAAGCCGGCCGTGCTGCTCGCGAACCTGGCGGCGTTCAACGCGGGATGGTCGTTCGGCGAGACGACCGAGTTGCTCGACGTTCAGTACCTGGTCAAGCCGGCGACCGACGTCCCGCCGGGCACGTACCGCAACGTCAACGGCACCACCGCGCTGTCGCTCGGGTTGATCGCGGCGAGCGTCCGGAGCGGTTTGGGGCTGCTGCTGGCGAGCTATCCGATCACGCCGGCATCGGAGCTTCTGCACGAGCTCTCGCGCCACGCGAGCCTCGGCGTGCGGACGATCCAGGCCGAGGACGAGATCGCGGCCGCGGGGATGGCGCTAGGCGCCGCGTTCGGCGGCCGCCTCGGCGTGACCGCGACGAGCGGGCCGGGGATGGACCTGAAGGCCGAGACGATCGGCCTGGCGGCGGCGCTCGAGCTGCCGATGATCGTGATCGACGTCCAGCGCGCCGGCCCCTCGACCGGGATGCCGACGAAGACCGAGCAGTCGGATCTGCTGATGGCGGTGCACGGGCGCCACGGCGAGTCGCCGATCCCGGTGATCGCGCCGAGCACCCCGGGCGGGTGCTTCGCGGCGGCGTTCGAGGCCGCGCAGATCGCGATCCGCTACCGGACCCCCGTGATCCTGCTGTCCGACACGTTCCTGGCCTCGTCCTCGGAGCCGTGGCTGGTGCCGGTCGTGTCCGACCTTCCGTCGATCGACCCGGCCTTCGCCGCCGCGAGCGAGGACGAGGAGTTCATGCCCTACGCCCGCGACGAGCGGCTTGCCCGTCCGTGGGCGATCCCCGGGACGCCCGGGCTGGCGCACCGGATTGGCGGCCTGGAGAAGGCCGACGGGAGCGGCAACATCTCGTATGACCCGGCGAACCACGAGCGGATGACCCAGCTGCGGGCCGCAAAGGTCGAGGGGATCGTCCGCGACATCCCGCCGCTGCACGTCGACATCAGTCGGGATCCCACCCATCCCACGCGCCTGCTCGTGCTCGGCTGGGGGTCGAGCGAGGGCGCGATCCGTGCCGGCGTGCGCCGCGCGCGCGGCGCGGGTCACGTGGTCGCGTGCGCGCACCTGCGCCACCTCAACCCGTTTCCCGCGAACACCGGCGACGTGCTGCGGTCGTTCGATCGAGTGCTCGTGCCGGAGTTGAACACCGGCCAGCTCGCGCTGATGCTGCGGGCGAAGTACCTGGTCGACGTCGAGTCCTACTGCAAGGTCCAGGGCCAGCCGCTGTTCGCATCGGAAATCGAGGAACAGATCGCGGAGCGGCAATGAGCGCTGCGGTCAGCAACGGCAACGGGACCACCGACGGGGGCCTGTCGACCATCACCAAGGCGGACTTCCAGTCCGACCAGGAGACCCGCTGGTGCCCGGGGTGTGGCGACTACGCGGTCCTGTCCGCGGTCCAGCAGTTCATGCCCGAGCTCGGGATTTCGCCCGAGAAGATCGTGTTCATCACCGGCATCGGCTGCGCCGGGCGTTTCGCCTACTACATGAACACGTACGGGATGCACGGCATCCACGGTCGCGCTCCCGCGCTGGCCACCGGGCTTGCGTCGACGCGTGAGGACCTGTCGATCTGGATCGTGACCGGCGACGGCGACTCGCTCTCGATCGGCGGCAACCACCTGATCCATGCGCTCCGGCGAAACGTGCCGATCAAGATCCTTCTGTTCAACAATCAGATCTACGGCCTGACCAAGGGCCAGGCGTCCCCGACCTCCGAGCTCGGCAAGATCACGAAGTCGACGCCGTTCGGGGTCGCCGACCACCCGTTCAACCCGGTGTCGCTCGCGCTCGGCGCCGAGGCGACGTTCGTGGCGCGCACGATCGACCGGGATCGCCGGCACCTGACCGACGTGCTGCGCGCGGCGGCAACGCACGACGGCGCCGCGCTCGTGGAGATCTACCAGAACTGCCCCGTGTTCAACGACGGCGCGTTCTCGGCGCTGACCGAGAAGGAGACCAAGGACGCCAACCAGATCCGGCTCGAGGCCGGCCAGCCGATCCGCTTCGGCGCCGAGTCCGAGCGCGGCGTCGCACGAGCCGCCGACGGCGGCCTCGAGATCGTCGAGATCAGCGAGGCGGGTGAGGACAAGCTGATCGTGCACGATCCGTCGCGTCCCGATCCAGGGCTCGCGTTCTCGCTCGCGCGGCTTGCCGACGACCCCACCGTGCCGACGCCGATCGGGATCTTCCGAGCGGTCGAGCGTCACGTGTACGGTCGTAGCGGCCCGGTCCGCACGGTCTCGGCAACCGACGTCGAGCTCGCGGACCTGCTGCTCGGCGCCGACAGCTGGACCGTCGCCTGACGCCGAGGCACGCCGCTACGCTGAGGCCGGATGCGTGACCTCGACGTGGAGCTGCTGTGGTGGGAGGGGTGCCCCTCCACCGATCGTGCGCTCGCCGCGGTGCGTGAGGCGCTGACCGATCTCGGGCTCGACGACGTCGAGGTGCGCATGCGCGAGGTTCGCAGCGACGCCGACGCCCAGGAGGCCGGGTTCGTCGGCTCGCCGACGATCCTGATCGACGGCGCCGACCTCGTCCCGGCTGCCGCCGAGGAGCCGATCGGCCTGAGCTGCCGTGTGTACCGTCGGCGCGACGGCCGCGTGAGCCCGATTCCCGACCCAGACGATCTGCGCGAGGCGCTGCGTGACGCCGCCGAGCGCGCGGAGGTGAAGCCATGAGCATTTCGATCGGCGCGCAGGCGCCCGACTTCCAGCTGCCCGACACCAGCGGAGCCACCTGGTCCGCGTTTGGTTCAGGCCCGCCCACCCCGCCCGCTCCGCCCGCCCCGCCCGCGCCGGCCACGGTGATCGTGTTCACGTGCAACCACTGCCCATACGCGCTCGCCTGGCACGACCGGCTCGCCGACGCCGCGCGGGACTACGCCGATCGCGGCGTGCGCTTCCTCGCGATCAACGCCAACGACGCCGACCGGTACCCACGGGATTCGTTTGACGCGATGAAGGCGCGCGTCGCCGGCGAGGACTGGCCGATGCCGTATCTGCACGACGCGACTCAGGAGGTCGCGCACGCGTACGGCGCGAAGGTCACGCCGGACCTGTTCGTGCTCGACGCAGGGCGCCGGCTGCGCTACCGCGGTGCGCCCGACGGCGGCTACGACGACCCGAACCAGCGGGCCGAGTGGCTCCGGGACGCGCTCGACGCGGTGCTGGCGGGGGAGCAGCCGGCTCGCCCCGAGACCAAGCCGGTCGGCTGCTCGATCAAATGGAAGCAGTAGCGATGGACGACTACACGCCGCAGCAGGTGGCCGAGCTGATCGAGCACGGCGAGATCCAGCTGATCGACGTCCGCCAGCCCGAGGAGCACGACGCGGGCCGGATCGCCGGCGACCGTCTTGTCGTCCTCTCAGACCTCGCCGGCGAGGCGGACAGCATCGACCGCGACCGGCCGGTCGTGTTCTACTGCCGCAGCGGCAGCCGCTCGGCGATGGCGAGCGAGGCGTTCCGCGGCGCCGGGTTCGATGCGCACAACATGCTGGGCGGTCTCGTCGAGTGGGCTGCCGCGGGGCTGCCGCTCGAGCCCGCCGGCGGCTACGTGGCCTGAGGGGCCCCGGATCCGCCCCGGATCTGGCCCTGATTGCAAGATTTCGGCCGCACTAAAGGTCTATGCCGCGGTCGGCCGATATCTAGTTGTGTGACATTTGTCGTGCTCGTGGTGTAGGCTCACGCGCCGACATAGAAGCCCAGCCGAGTTCCCGTCGCCACGGCGCCGGGAAGCGGGGAACCCGATGGAGCCGAGAGGCTCCGGGGGGCGAATCGCCGGACTTCCGGCGTAGCGCACTCTTTCAGCGCGAGCCCGACAGCTAACCCCGTAGGCGCAGAAAGAGAAGGGGTTGTGCTTGTCGTACTTGCAATTTCAACGCCTGGCCCGTAGGGCAGGTGCTTCGGTAGCCATCGCCGCTGCGATGGTCGCCGGAGGCACATCCGCCAGCGCGGCGACGAAGACGCGGCCAGCGTCCGGTGGCGCGGCGATGGCCGCCACCGTCAAAACCGCCGGCACGCTGACCAGGGCGAGCACGGCCAACCAGCTCGGCCGCCGGCTACTCCGGCAGGGGCTCCATGGCAACGATGTCACGATCCTCCAGGGCTACCTGACGATCGCGGGGTTCCCGACCTCGGTCGACGGCGACTTCGGGCCGGAGACGGCGGCGAGCGTGGCGGCGTTCAAGCAGGCACACGACATGACGCCGGCCAACGGAGTTGCCGGCCCGGCCTTCGTCAAGGCGCTGCAGGCGGCGATCAGCGCGGTCGAGACCGACGTGCCGACGGGCACCTCGACGATCAATCCCGACGGCACCGCGACCGCCCCGGCCGGCGCGCCGGCTGCTGTCCAGTCCGCGATCGCGGCGGCGAACAGCATCATCGACACCTCATACTGCGTCGGCGGAGGCCATGGGACGTGGCAGTCGAGCTGCTACGACTGCTCTGGCTCGGTCAGCTTCGCGCTCCACGGCGCCGGCCTGCTGTCGTCCTCGGAGGATTCCACCGAGCTGGAGACGTACGGGAGCCCGGGTCTGGGCAAGTGGATCTCGATCTATTCCGATCCAAGCCACGCGTTCATCGTGATCGGGGGGATCGCGTTCGATACGGCCGACTACGGCGGCCCGAACATCCCGTCTGGGACCGGGCCGCGCTGGCGGCGGAACCCGCTCGGGAACCTCGCCGACGGCGGCAGCTACATCGTCCGGCACCCGCTCGGCTTGTAGGAGGAGGTTACGCATGGGCATCCGACGGCGACGGCCGTCGGATGCCCGCTCCTCTGTCGTAGCATCCATAGGGCTATGACGGGTCGAACCAGATCGGGGTAGGTGAATCCGGAACCCCCCACCGCCCGCCGCATTCTGCTTTCCGCTCTCGGCGCCCTGACCGTCGGGCTCGGCGCGGTGAGTCTGGTCGTCGGCTTCAGCGAGTCGCCCCCGGTCCGCCTGCTCCAGGGGATCGCCGTATTCGGGGGCGGCGCGGTGATCGTCGGCGGCGCCGTCGTGCTCGTGTTGATCCGCCTGGCCGGATGGCGAGACCCGGAGTCCGAGACCGACTTCGAGGCGCTCGTGCTCCGGACGGAGCGGCTCGCGGCCGAGGGTTCATGGGGCGAGGGAGAGGACCTCGGGGACGACGACGAGGATAACGAGGACCTGTTCGATCCTCACAACGAGGATGACTTCAAGGCGCTCGTTCGCGGAGCGATCGACGACCTCCCGCTCGAGTTCCACCGTGCGCTCGAGCACGTCGCAGTCGTGATCTCGGACAGCGGGCGCAGACAGCGCGCGTACGGCCTCTACCAGGGCGACACGATCGCGCAGGACTACTTCCACGACCGCATCGTGATCTTCCGCGACACGCTGCTGCGCGACTTCGGACACGACCCAGACCTGCTGAGAGCGCAGGTGACCCGCACGCTCCGCCACGAGCTCGCCCACCATCTCGGTTGGGACGAGAAGGGCGTGCGCGGCCTGGGGTTGTAGCCGCCTGCCGTTACTTGTGCCGCCGCGGCTTGGCCAGAGTGCTGCGCCGTATTGAGGGTTCGCGCTACCTCGGCGGCATTCGCAGCGCGCCGTCGAGCCTGATCACCTCGCCGTTGAGCATCTCGTTCTCGACGATGTGCGCGACGAGGGCGGCGAACTCGTGCGGGCGTCCGAACCGGTCCGGGAATTGCAGCACTTCTCCGAGCGCCCCGATCGCGTCCCCGGGCAGGTTCCCTAGCAGGGGGGTCTCGAACACCCCGGGCGCGATCGCGCATACGCGGATGCCGAACGGGGCCAGATCGCGTGCGGCTGGGAGCGTCATGCTGACAATCGCACCCTTCGAGGCCGAGTAGGCGATCTGACCGATCTGACCGTCGAAGGCGGCGATCGACGCCGTATTGACGCACACGCCCCGGCCGCCCGTCACGGTTGGTTCGTTCTCGGCGATGGCGGTCGCCGCGAGGCGCATCACATTGAACGTGCCAATCACGTTCACGCGGATCAGGGTCTCGAACCGCGCGAGCGAGTGCGGGCCCTTGCTGCCCACGACCCGGCCCGCCCCCCCGATGCCGGCGCACGAGACGGCGATCCGCAAGGGCACCGGCAACTCGGTGGCCTTGTCCACCGCCGCCTGGACCGCATGGGGGTCGGCGACGTCCGTGAGGGCAAATCCGGCGCGCTCGCCCAACTCCTCGGCCAGCGCCTGACCGCGTGCCTCGTGGCGGTCCGCGATCACGACGTGGGCGCCGGCGGAGTGGAGCCGGCGGGCCGTGGCCTCCCCGAGACCCGAGGCGCCGCCGGCGACGAGCGCGCCACTGCCATCGATCTGCATCGCGCGGAACCCTACTGTCGCGAGGCGAGTGACAGCGCGAACAGCTCGTCCGGGTCGGTGTACCACGCCTCGAGCGCCAGGCCGGCAGCCTCGAGGTCGGCCCGGACCCGCTCGGCCGTGAACTTGGCGCTGATCTCCGTGCGCAGCTCCTCGCCCGCGGCGAAGTCGACGCGGAGGCCGAGGTCGGCGACGAGCACGGTGCACGGCCGCCGGGCGCGCAGGCGCATCTCCACCCATTCGTGCTTGCGGTCGAAGAACGCGATGTGCTCGAACGCCTCGGGGCAGAAGTCGGCGTCGAGCTCGCGGTTGATCACGTGCAGCACGTTGCGGTTGAACTCGGCGGTGACGCCCTCGGAGTCGTCGTAGGCGGCTTCGATCACCGCCGGGTTCTTCACGAGGTCGGTTCCGAGCAGCAGGTGATCGCGCGGCCCGAGCAGCCTCCCGATCTCGCGGAGCAGGCGCCGGCGCGAGCCCGGCAGGAAGTTCCCGATCGTCCCGCCGAGCAGGGCGACGATGCGAGACCCGCCCACGCCGACCAGGCCGCCCACGCCGCCCACCTCGCCCACGCCGCCCATCGCACCGGGCGGCGGGACCTGGCCGAGATGCCGCTCGAAGTCGCCGATGACGCCGTGGACCGACAGGCCGTCGAACTCCTCGACGAGCTCGACCGCGGCGGCCTCGAGCGCGCTCTCGGACACGTCGAGGGGAACGTACCGGCGAAGTGTCCCCGCTCGCGACATCGCCTCCAGCAGGATCCGCGCCTTCTCGGCCGATCCCGACCCCAGCTCGACCAGCTCGCCGGCGCCGGTGCGCCTCACGATCCCGTCGGCGTGCGCGGTCAGGATCTCGCGCTCGGTCCTCGTCGGGTAGTACTCGGGCAGCTCGCAGATCCGCTCGAACAGCTCCGAGCCGCGAGCGTCGTAGAAGTGCTTGGCCGGGATCTCCTTGAACGGACGAGTCAGCCCGTCGAGCACGTCGTTGGCGAGCGAGCGCTCGTCGGTCTCGGACAGGAACGACTCGATCCGGATCTCGCCGGCCTGCGCGAGCGGCCTCATGCGCTCCTCGCGATCCGGAAGCTGCGCCGTCGGGCCACGAACTTCATGCGTCTCTCGCGATTCTGATGCCGCGCCGTCGGGCCACGAGCTTCATCCGTCTCTCGCGATTCTGATGCCGCGCCGTCGGGCCACGAGCTTCATGCGTCTCTCGCGATTCTGATGCCGCGGCATCGGGCCACGAGCTTCATGCGTCTCTCGCGATTCTGATGCCGGAGAAGATCTGGCGGCGCTGGGGATGGTCCCAGTTGCGGAACGCGGCGGTGGCGACGCGCGCGCGCGTTGCCCACGAGCCGCCGCGGAGCACTCGGTAGTCACCTCCGAAGAACACCTCCGAGTACTCCCGGTAGGGATAGGCGACGAACCCGGGGTAGCCGTCGAACCGGGAGCTCGTCCACTCCCAGACGTCTCCGATCATCCCGACGCAGCCGTACGGCGAGGCGCCGTCCGGGTAGCCGCCGGCCGGGGCGGTCCCGCAACCACGTTGGTCGAGGTTGGCGTGCTGACCGGGCACGGGCCTGCGGTTGCCCCACGGGTAGCGCCGGGCGTGCGGGTGGGCGGGATCGGTTATCTCGTCCCAGGTCGCCGCCTTCTCCCACTCGATCTCGGTGGGAAGGCGGGCGCCGTGAGCGCGCGCGAAGGCGTCGGCCTCGAACCAGGACACGTGAACGACCGGCCGGTCCGGGTGGAGTGGCTCGAGCCCGCCGAGGCGCCACTCGGCTCCCAGGTCCACCGTCCAGCCTCCAGGGCGCGTGATGTCGTGCTGCTCCTTCCACGACCAGCCCTCGCGCGACCACCACTCGCGCCGCTCGTAGCCGCCGCTCTCGACGAACGTCAGATAGCTCGCGTTCGTGATCGGCGTCTGCCCGATCAGGTATCCGCGCACGTCCGTGCGATGCCGGGGGCGCTCGTTGTCATAGGCGAAGCCCTTCGCGCCGGCGCCGATCGTGCAGGGGCCGGCCGCCACCTCGATCATTTCGAGCCCGGTCGGGGCGGGGCGCGGTGCATCGGGCAGCGGCCGCCGGCCCGCGAGCTCGTACCTGTCGAGCCGCGCGAGCGCCAGCGTCTGCAGCATCGTCTCGTCGTGCTGGTGCTCGTGACGCAGGACCATCTCGTGCAGCGTGGCGTCGCGGACGCCGCGCTCGTCGATCACCTCGAGCGTTCTGGCGCGAACCTCGTCGAGATACTCGCACGCCTGCGCGGGACCGAGCAGCGGGAGGTCACCCCGGACCGCTCGGGGAGTCTCGAAGGCGTCGTACATCGCGGCGAGGTCCTCACGCAGGAGCGGGCGCTCGCCATAACGGTGCACGAGCCACAGGTCCTCGTATGCCGCGATGTGCGCGAGGTCCCAAACGAGCGGGCTCATCAGCGGGGAGTGGACGCGCTCGAGGTCGGCGTCTGACACCGACGCCACGAGTGCGAATGTCCGCCGGCGTGCTTCCTGGAGCGCTTCGACGACCCGCGCCGCTGTCAGTGGCGCCGTGGCTGCGATCGGGCTGCTCACTGAGTCCATTGTAAGCGCGCGGTTCATTAACTCCGGGGGAATTTTGGGTCACTTACCCGAAGTGACAACAGGTGAAACGATTCACCACCGAGGTGAAACGGTTAACCATTTTTGGTGAAGCGGTTCAGCGAACCGCGTAGCGGATGTAAAGCGCGCTCTCGTGCTCGAGCGCCCATATCAGCGACAGCTCGCTAAGCTCCGTCAATGCCGTCCCGCTCGAGATCGTGGGGGCGGTGCCGCCGCCGGTGAGCTTCGGCGCGAGCGACAGGAACAGCTCATCGACGAGGTTTTCCCGCAGGAGCGCACCGAACAGGGTCGGGCCACCCTCGCACAAGAGCGAGCGGACGTCGAAGGCCGAGCGCAGCCGCCGCATCATCGTGGTCAGCGTGAGCTCGCCGGGGTCGAGCGCAACCACGGTCACCTCTGCGGCCAAGCCCGCCGTGTCGAGCGGCGCGGGCGTGAACACGACCACGCGAGCGGCTGGCTCTGAGAACAGCGGAGTCTCGACCGGGACCTCGCCGGTGCGCGTGACGATGCACGCGAGCGGCTCGGGGGCGAGGCCCGAGGCGGCGCGCCGGCGCCGGCGCTCGGGGTCGCGGACGATGCGGCCGTAGCGCTCGACGCGGATCGTGCCGGTCCCGACCAGGATCGCGTCGACGTGCTCTCGCAGCCCATGGAAGATCTCCCGGTCGGCCGGGTCGCTCAGCGCGCGCGACTGGCCCTGGAAGGCGGCGCGGCCGTCGGCGCTGGCCACGAAGTTCGCGATCGTGTACGGACGGTCGGCGTGAGCGTGCGCGGCCAGGTCGAGGGACTCGAGCAACTGGCGAGGGCTGATCATCCGCGGCTCGGGGAGGAGCTGCCGGAGCGTGGGGGCCTCGCTGGACGGCGAGTTGGGCGTCACCGCCGCAAACATATAGGGTGGTGGGTCACCGGTTGAGGTAGGTACCGCCATGCTCGACTGCACCTATCGAGTCCAGATCCCCCACCATGCCGGCGAGCTCGCCCGCGTGGCGCAGGCGATCGCCGACGGCGAGGGCCTGATCGGCGAGGTGGTCACGATCTCGCTCGGGCGCGAGCACTCGGTGCGGGATATAACCGTCGAGGTGCGGGACACCGACCAGTCCGACCGCATCGCCGAGCTGGTCGGCGCGCTCGACGGTGTGAAGGTCCTGTGGCACGAGGACCGGGCGCTGCTTCGCCACTTGGGCGGCAAGCTTCGGATCGACGCCCGCTGGCGGGTGCGGACCGTGCAGGAGATGCGCGACGTGTACACCCCCGGCGTCGCGCGCGTGTGCACCGCGATCGCATCGCAGCCCGAGCTCGCGGCCCGGTACACGATGATCTCGCGCAGCGTCGCGATCTGCACGAACGGCACGCGCGTGCTCGGGCTGGGCAACATCGGGCCGGTCGCGTCGATGCCGGTGATGGAGGGCAAGGCGGTCTTCTACGACCAGTTCGCGGGGATCTCGGCGATGCCGATCCTGCTCGACTCGACCGACGTCGACACGTTCGTGGAGACGGTCGTGCGGATCGCGCCGACGTTCGGCGGGATCCACCTCGAGGATATCTCGGCTCCCGAGTGCTTCGAGATCGAGCGCCGCCTGATCGAGCGGCTGCCCCAGCCGGTCATGCACGACGACGTCCACGGGACCGCGGTCGTGTCGGTCGCGGCGGCGATCGTCGCGTGCCGTTACGCCGGGATCGAGCTGCGCTCGGCGACCGTCGGCCAGCTCGGGCTCGGCGCCGCCGGATACGGGATTGCGGCGCTGATGGTCGACGCGGGCGCGCGCCGCGTGATCGCGTTCGACCCGCTCGAGGCATCGCACGCGCGGGCGCGGGCGCACGGGGTCGAGATCAGCTCGATGGAGCGGGTGATGGCCGAGGCGGACCTGGTCGTCGCGACGACCGGCCGTGCCGGGCTGATCGGACCGGAGATGATCCGCCCCGGCCAGGTGATCCTCGCGCTCACGAATCCCGATCCCGAGATCGAGCCCGATCAGGCGGAGGCGGCCGGCGCCGCGTTCGCCGCCGACGGCCGCAGCGTCAACAACGTCCTCGGCTACCCGGGGATCTTCCGCGGCGCGCTGAAGGCGGGCGCGGCCGGGATCAACGTGGAGATGAAGCTCGCGGCCGCGGTCGCGATCGCGGACCTGGCAGGCGACGGCGAGCTCGTCCCGAACGCGCTCGACCAGCACGTCCACGACGCGGTCGCCGGCGCGGTCAAGGCCGCGGCCGAGCGCAGCGGGATCGCGCGTCCGGAACGCGCGACGACTGACCTCTGAAATGCGGGTCGAGTTGCGCCTGGTCCGGGCGAAACCGGATAGGCTGCGCTCTGATGGACTTCAGTCGGCTCGACCGGGAAACCACGCGCCCGGACCGGAACCTGGCGCTCGAGCTCGTCCGCGTGACCGAGGCGGGGGCGCTCGCCGCGGCGCGCATGGTCGGGCGCGGCGACAAGGAGGGTGCCGACCAGGCCGCGGTCGACGCCATGCGGCACGTGCTCGACTCGGTCTCCATGGACGGCGTGGTCGTGATCGGAGAGGGGGAGAAGGACAAGGCGCCGATGCTGTTCAACGGCGAACACATCGGAGATGGGACCCCCCCGCTCGTGGACATCGCCGTCGATCCGCTCGAGGGGACGCGGCTGACCGCGCTCGGGATGCCGAGCGCGCTCTCGGTGATCGCGCTGTCCGAGCGCGGCACGATGTTCAACCCCGGCCCGATCGTTTACATGGAGAAGATCGCGGGCGGTCCCGAGATCGCCGACCTGCTCGACCTCGACCGGCCGCTGCCCGAGACGCTCGGCCTGATCGCCGAGCGCAAGAAGATCGACATCCGCGACGTGATGGTCGTGATGCTCGACCGCGACCGCCACCACGAGGCGATGGCCCAGATCCGGGACGCGGGAGCGCGCGTCCGGCTGATCCTCGACGGGGACGTCTCGGCGGCGCTGCTCGCGGTCAGCGAGAACAGCCCGGTCGACCTCCTCTGGGGGATCGGCGGCACGCCCGAGGGCGTGATCACCGCGGCCGCGATCAAGTGCATCGGCGGAGAGCTGAAGGGGCGGCTGTGGCCCCGCAACGACGAGGACCGGGCCGCCGCCGAGCAGGCGGGCTACGACCTGTCGAAGATCCTGACGTGCGACGACCTGGTCGGGGGCCAGGACGTGTTCTTCTCCGCCACCGGGGTGACCGACGGCGACGTGCTCCAGGGGGTTCGCTACCAGGGCGACCAGGGCGCGACCACCGAGTCGCTCGTGATGCGCTCTCGCTCGGGCACCGTGCGGCACGTGTCGGCCCGCCACGACCGGGCCAAGCTGCGGACGCTCACCGGCGTTCGCTACGGCTGAGCTGGGCCTCGCTCCGCTCGGCGTCCGTGGAGGGTGGGTGGGGACCTAGTTGTGGCCGCGGATGTGGCGCGCGCGCTCGAGCGCGGCCCGGCCGGCGGCGCCGGCGCTGGCGAACCGGCCTACCTTGGACTTGGCCAGGTCGAGCCGCGCCAGCGAGCGCAGGAACGCATGGGTCACCAGCACGTGGATCGAGGACTGCGTCGCCTCGTACACGGGCGTGCTGAAGCCGGCCGCGATCGCCGGATAGAAGTTCGCGACCTCGACCTCGATCCGGAGCTTCACGCGCCCGTCCGCGTCCTGGCCGACGTGGCGCACGTCGAGCGAGAGGAAGCCGCAGCCGCGGCCGGCGCGCGCGACCAGCAGCCCGTCCCTGATCCGCCAGCGGACGGTGCCGTGCTCGCGCTCGAGCACGTACTCGGGCGCGTCGAACCGCAGCAGCGTGAGCGGCCGCGCGAGGAACACGACCGACCGCTCGTTCTCCCCATAGACGACGCGGATCGTCCAGGCGGTCACGCGGGAGAGGAACCGCCAGTAGGTCCGGGCCAGGTTCTCGAGGTCGGCGGCGTTCCACATCCGCTTCCAGTCCTGCTCGGCCAGTGTCAGCTCGGCCGACTGCACCGAGTGGACCGCGCCGTCGAGCGCGATCACGGTCGAGCGAGGCGGCGAGACGATCACCGCGTGAGCGGGGAACCGGCCGCGTCGCCGCCGGCGGGACGCGACCAGGGCGCTGAGCGCGGCCAGGACTGCGACGAACACGGCCACGGGCGGATTCTGTCAGTGCGGAAGCGGCTCGAGCGCCACTGCCACACCGACCTCGAGTTCGCCCACGCCGGCGGGGATGAACGCGAGCGCGTCGGCGCCGAGCAGCGAGGTCACGATGTGCGAGCCCTGCGGTCCGTTGGGGAGCGCCACGAGCCTACCGTCGCGCGGCTCGAGGCGGACGCGGATCGCCTGCTCGCGGTCGGGGTTGCGCCGCACCGGGGACCCGAGCATCGCCTCGGCCGCGAGCAGGTGCGGCTCGCTTCGCCCCTGGAGCGCGGCGAGCGCCGGGCGCACAAACAGCGAGAACGTCACGACGGCCGAGACCGGATTGCCGGGCAGGCCGAACACGAGCACGCCTCCCCGCCGGCCGAACCAGGTCGGCTTGCCCGGCTGGAGCGCGACGCGCCAGAACAGCTCCTCGACCCCGAGGTCGGCGAGCGCCGGCTTGACGTGGTCGTGCGGGCCGACGGAGACGCCGCCGGTGATGATCACGACGTCCGAGCGCTCGAGCGCCGAGGCGAGCCCGGCTTCGGTCGCCGCGCGGTCGTCGGGGAGGCGCCGCGCCGGCTCGCCCACGGCGCCCTCGTGCGCGGCGAGCGCGTCAAGCATGGCCGCGTTCGAGTTGTGGATCTCCCCCGGGCCGAGCGGCTCGCCAGGCGCGCGTAGCTCATCCCCGGTGCAGAGGACCTGCACCCTCGGGCGCCGGGCGACGGACAGCTCGGCCGCGCCGGCCGAGACGGCGGCCCCGAGCTCGGCGGCCCCGAGCGTGACGCCCGCGTGCAGCACGGTCTCGCCCGAGCGCATGTCCTCGCCGGCGCCGCGCACGTGGTCGCCGGGGGTGACCGCGGTCGTGGTGAGGATCGCGCCGCCGCGGACCTCGACGTTCTCCTGGGGGATAACCGATGTGGCGCCGTCCGGGATCGCGGCGCCGGTCGAGATCCTGATCGCGTTCCCGTCCGTGAGGTGAAGCGGGGAGGGGGTGCCGGCGCGGGACTCGCCGACGACCGTCAGCGTCCGGCCGGCGTCGCCGGCGGTGACCGCATAGCCGTCCATCGCCGAGCAGGGGAACGGCGGCACGTTGCCGGCCGCCTCGAGATCGGCGGCGAGCACCCGGCCGCGGGCGTCGCCGATCGGGATCCGCTCGGAGCCTAGCGGCCGGACGGCTTCGAGCACGCGCTCGCGGGCTTGCGCGATCGTCAGCAGGGGGGCGGGCACGGCGACATTCTCGCGGACAACCGCGCGGGGATGGCCCGAACTCGAATGGACGGGCTCGATGCTTGGCAAAAGCGCCCGGAATGGAGCGGAGGGCGCTACCGGGTGCTACTGGGCGCCCGGAACCTGGGCGGCCGGAGCCGCGGCGCTGCTCGTCGACGCCGGCGGGAGCGCGGCGGCGCCGATCACCTGCGTCCCGAGCATCCCGATCGCGCGGCCGGTGGCCATTGTCACATCCCAGGTCGCGCCGTGGGCGTACGGTCCGCGGTCGATCACCGGCACGGTGATCACGCTTCCCTGGTAGTAGATCTGGACCGGCGTTCCGCACTTCAGCGTCCGGTTGGCCACGCCGATCGTGCGGCGCCTGAGGATCTGGCCACACGCGGTCCGGTGGCCGTAGAAGCCCGGGCCGTACAGGGTCGCGGTCGATCGCTTGTACACCGTCAGCGACACGGTCGGCGCGGCGGCGGCGCTCGAGGCCTCCGACCCCTGGATCACCGCCCGGATCGTCAGCTGGCCGGCGCGGGAGGGGTGCCAGGCGGCCGCGAACGAGCCGTTCGACGACGCGTTCGTGTCCGCGACGGGCGCCCAGGACGCCGCGCTCCCGGAGGCGAGCTGATCGATCTCGACGACGTCGCCGGCATCGGAGCCCGGAACAGTGCCCGTGACCGACACGCCGCCGCGCAGGAACGCCGAGGCCTGGGTCGTGATCGTGATGCCGTCGCTGCTCGAGCTGACCGGGACGTTGCCGGCGCTGACCGGCAGGCTCGGGCTCGTCTGGGGTCCGGTCTCGGCCCCGCCCGAGCCGGCGAAGGCGAGGCCCGGAATGAGCAGGGCGCCGGCCCCGGCGGCGAGCACTGGGGCGAGAAAGCGGTTCGCTCGAACTCTCGCGAGCAACTGGTCGATCCTCTCGTGGTGCGCCTACGGGGTGAGCTGACGGGCTCGCGCCTTGTGAGCGCTACGGCCCCGGCCGGGGTCGATTCGCCCCTGCGGATCCTTGGATCCGCAAGTGGTTCCCCCGCCGACCGCCCGCGGACGGACGGTCGCTCGGCATGAACGCCGGGGATTCTAACCAGATGCAGCGGCGGCGGCGCCGCCCGGCCGTTACGGGCGGGGCAGGCGGCTGACCGCGTTGCGCAGCGCCCGGGCGCTGACCGACAGGCCGATCTCGGCGAGCTCGGCCGCTGCCTGAGCGGCGATTCCGAGGATCGCGGTTCCGGTCGTAGGATCTGGCGGCTCGGTGCGGGGAGGCATTGGCGGGGCGCCGGCGGGCTGCGCCGGCTGGCGCAGGCGCTCGGGCCGGCGGGCACCGATCGTCTCCGAGCCCAGGGCCGGGGTGGCGTTACGCGCCGCGGGCGCCTTGCGGGCGCTTGACGCGGGTCGCGTTCCGCGGGCACGCGGCGCGACGCCGCCGTTGGCGGCCGGCTCTCGCTCGGCGACGCCGTCGCTTGCCTCTGTCCGGTCCGGTGCGGACCGTCCGGCCGGGGTGGCAGAGGAGCGCTTCTCGCTGCGTCGGTGCGGCCGTCTACGCGGCAGAGCGCCGAGCACGTCTAAGGGGCGTTCGTCGCTCAACTGGGCCCATGATGGCGTAACGCGAACATCGCCGCCTGTCTTCGTCGATGCTCCAGAATCCTGTTGCCGGCGCGGTCGCAGCGCGGGTCTGCGTCGCCGGCACCGCTCCCAAAAATCCGAAGAGTTGAAACCGCCGTTGCCGTTCCGCGTATTACGTTCGCGGTTACCGCACCGTTGGAACGCCGCGAGTGTATCCATTCCTTGACTTCAAAAAGTATAGCGACTAGACTTGCGACAGGTGTTTAACTAGCGGGCGTGCGCCCTCGGGGCCCGCGCCCGTTTGTCATCCTCTCTCAGGCCGGCGGTGTCCAGGGCCGGCGGGTACGACGGGAAACGGAATCAGATGTCAGTAGCGGAACTGCAGGAACTCGAAGAGATCAAGGGCCTCGTCACGCGCGGTCAGCAGCTCGGCGTCCTGACCTACGCCGAGATCTCCGGCGCGGTCTCGGAGCTCGACCTCGACGAGGCTGATGTGGAGGAGCTGCACGGCTTCCTCGAGCGCGCCGAGATCGAGCTGGTCGAGGAGCTCGACCCCGCCATCGCAGCGGCGGACCTCGAGCGCGCGCCGGACAAGCGCGGCCGGCGCAAGCCGAAGACGGCGCTGGACCTCAAGCCGGACATGACGACCGATTCGCTTCAACTGTTCCTGAAGGACATCGGCAAGGTGCGGCTGCTCACCGCCCAGGAAGAAGTCGACCTCGCCAAGCGGATCGAGCGCGGGGACCTCGACGCCAAGCAGAAGATGGTCGAGTCGAACCTCCGGCTCGTCGTCTCGATCGCGAAGAACTACCGCAACCAGGGCCTTCCGTTCCTGGACCTGATCCAGGAGGGGACGCTCGGGCTCGTCCGCGCCGCCGAGAAGTTCGACTACCGCAAGGGGTTCAAGTTTTCGACCTACGCAACCTGGTGGATCCGCCAGGCGATCGCCCGCGCGCTCGCGGACAAGGCCCGGACGATCCGCATACCGGTGCACGTGGTCGAGAAGCTCAACAAGATCGGCCGGGCCGAGCGCAAGCTCGTGACCGAGCTCGGACGCGAGCCGACCGCGGAGGAGATCGCCGAGGTGACCGGGATCGAGCCCGAGGAGGTCGAGTCGATCAAGCGCTCGGCGCAGGCGCCGGTCTCCCTCGAGAAGCCCGTGGGCGACGAGGAGGAGTCGGAGTTCGGCCAGTTCATCGCGGACGAGCGGGCCGAGTCGCCGTACGAGCGGGCCGCCGAGATCCTGACCAAGGAGGCGCTCCGCGAGGCGCTCGAGAACCTGAGCTACCGGGAGCGGCGCGTGCTCGAACTGCGCTACGGGCTCGGTGGTGAGCATCCGCGGACGCTCGACGAGGTCGGCCGGACGTTCAACGTGACGCGCGAGCGGATCCGGCAGATCGAGAACCAATCCTTGAAGAAGCTTCAGTCTCTCGCCGAGGCTCAGAAGCTTCGGGACGTAGCTTGATTTAGGCGTTCATTCGGAGGGCAATCCATTTCACGGGCGCCTTCGGCGCGAGTCCCGTGAAACGGATTTGCCCTCCGTCCAGCCCGCCTCGTTTCGCTAAAGGCATGAAGCCACTGGGTCGATGGTCGTTGTGATGTTCGATCTCCATGAGGCGCTTGCGCATGTCGTTGAGAACGATGGCTCGGACCTTCACCTGAAGGTGCCGGCGCGGCCGATGGCGCGCTTCCAGGGCCAGCTCGAGCCGCTCGAGGGGTACGAGCCGCTGCTCCCGGCGGACACCGAGCGCGTGCTGCGCGAGATGCTCGCCGAGCACTCCGACAAGATGGCGGCGTTCGACAGCGAGAACGAGATCGACTTCTCGTACACGGTCGACGGGCTGGCGCGGTTCCGCGTCAACTCGTTCCGCCAGCGCGGGTCGGTTTCGATCGTCGCCCGCGTGATCCCGTTCACCGTGCGCACGATCGAAGAGCTCGGGCTGCCGGCGGTGATCGAGAAGATCGCCGACGAGGAGCGGGGATTGATCCTGCTCACCGGCACCACCGGTTCGGGCAAATCGACCACGCTGGCCGCGATCATCCACCACATCAACGCGACGATGCCGCGGCACATCGTGACGATCGAGGACCCGATCGAGTACCTGCACCGCGACCGGAAGTCGATCATCAACCAGCGCGAGGTCGGGATGGACACCGCGTCGTTCGGCCGCGCGATGCGCCGGGTGCTCCGCCAGGACCCCGACGTGATCCTGATCGGCGAGATGCGCGACGAGGAGACCGTCCGCGCCGCGCTGTCGGCCGCCGAGACCGGCCACCTCGTGCTCTCGACGGTCCACACGCTGGACGCCGCGGAGAGCGTCAACCGCATCATCGACTTCTTCCAGCCTCACGAGCAGATCCAGGCGCGCGCGATGCTCGCCGGAACGCTGCGGGCCGTGGTGTCTCAGCGACTCGTGCGGACCGTCGACCACGCGAGCCGGGTCGCGGTGTGCGAGATCCTCCGGATGACCGGCCGCGCCCGCGACATGATCCTCGATCCCGAGCAGACCGACCGACTGCGCGAGGTGATCGCAGAGGGCGAGTACTACGGGATGCAGACGTTCGACCAGGCCCTGCTGTACCAGCACCACGCGGGGCGGGTGTCGATGGAAGACGCGTTGCGCGTCGCCACGAGCCCGCACGACTTCAAGCTGTTGGTTGCCGGCGACGGACGCACCGGGACGTCGATGAAGAACCTCGCGGGATCGGACCAGGCGACCGCCTCGCCCGAGCCCACGCCGCAGGTGCAGCCCGTCAGGCCGGCGCCCACCGTCGCTCCGGCGAGCACGCGGGGGTCCGCACCGCCGCCGGGCATGGCCGCGTAATCACCGCCGGTTCCATAACCCGGTCACCTTTCTGACATATCCCGATGTTGCCTGGGGTATAGGCTTCCGCCGCTGCAACAAGCTGCAACGCGCCGGCGTGGGGAGAAAGAGAGGGGTGGCATCGTGCGGAGGACACGTAGGCTGCTGTTGGGGTTCGGTGGGGTCGCGGCGTTGATCGCGCTCAGCCAACTCGCGGGTTCGGTGGTGGCGGCGACGGCGCAGTCGCCGGCCGCGAGCCAGCGAGTGATCGTCGTCTTCAAGAACCAGGAGACGAACCTGCCGCCGACCCGGGCGGATGTCAATGCCCGGAGGCGCGCGATCGCGCTCGACCAGGCGCCGGTCACGAGTTCGCTGTCCTCATCCGGAGCGAGGAGCATCCACTCGTACACGGTGCTCAACGCGGTGTCGGCGACCGTCTCGCCGAGCGAGGCAGCCCAGCTGGCATCCAACCCGGCGGTCAGCAAGGTCATTCCCGACCAGGTCATCCAACTGGCACCCGCACTGGGCGGGGGGGCGGGCGGGTCGCAGGGCGGTCTGCCCGGGTCGACCGTCTGCGCGCCGAAGGGTCAGGTGCAGCTCAATCCGCAGGCTCTCGAGACGATCCACGCCGACTCCGATCAGCCGGGCGCGCAGACCGCGCGCTCGCTCGGCTTCACCGGCGCGGGAGTCACGGTGGCGTTCATCGCTGACGGCCTGGACATCAACAACCCCGACTTCATCCGCGCCAACGGGCAGCACGTGTTCGTCGACTACAAGGACTTCAGCGGCGAGGGCACGAATGTCCAAACCGGTGGAGAGGAGGCGTTCGGCGACGCCAGTTCGATCGCCGCGCAGGGCCGCGAGGTCTACAACGTGGCCGGGTTTGGGCCGCACGCCGTGACCGGCACATGCGACATCCGCGTCGAGGGCGTCGCGCCGGGTGCGAGCCTGGTCGGGCTCGACATCTTCGGCGCCGAGGACGCCGGCTTCAACTCCTCATTCCTGCAGGCCATCGACTACGCGGTGGCAACCGACCACGTCAACGTCCTCAACGAATCGCTAGGGAACAACTACTACCCCGACGACCAGGCGAGCCTCGACGCGATCAAGCAGGCCAACGACAACGCGGTGACCGCCGGTACGACGGTCACCGTGTCGAGCGGCGACGCCGGCGTCACCAGCACGATCGGCACTCCGTCGACGGACGCGAACGTGATCTCGGCGGGAGCCACCACGACCTACCGCATCGACCTCCAGGACGGCTACGGGGGAGCGCAGTTCCCTGGTATCAGCGGCTATCTCAACAACGACATCAGCTCGTTCAGCTCGGGCGGGTTCGAGCAGGACGGCCGGACGATCGACGTGGTCGCGCCGGGCGAGCTCAACTGGGCGCTGTGCTCGACCGACACCGCGATGTACGGCGACTGCACCAACTACAACGGCCAGGGCACGCCAGTGCTGCCGTTCGGCGGGACCAGCGAGTCCTCGCCGCTGACGGCCGGTGTGGCGGCTCTGGTGATCCAGGCCTACCGCGAGGGCCACGGCGGCGCCAGCCCGACGCCGGCGGTGGTCAAGCAAATCATCGTCAGCACGACCGACGACATCGGGTCTCCAGCCGACCAGCAGGGCGCCGGCCTGATCGACGCCTACAAGGCAGTGCAGGCGGCGGAGTCCTACAAGACGCCGACATTCGCGACCAAGCCGGCCGGGCAGACGCTGCTCGAGAACCCGACGCAGCTGAACGCTGTTGACAATCCGAGCACGGTCGAGCATCTCACCGGAACGGTCACGAACAACGGGTCGCGCGCGCAGACCATCTCGCTCTCGACGCGCACGATCGGTGACTACGCCACGGTCGGGTCGGGCAAGGTCGTCCTCAGCGATAGCAGCAGCCCGCAGACGACCAACTGGTTGGGGGTGGCGGCCAACTACGAGCCGATCACGTTCAAGGTTCCGGCGGGTCAGGATCGCCTGAACGTGTCGATCGCCTATCAGAACGCGTTGAGCGACTTCGATCCGGGCTATCTCAGCGCCCGGGTGCGCCTCACGCTGGTGGACCCGAGCGGCAACCTGGCGGCCTACTCGGTGCCCCAGGGCAACGGGAACTACGGGAACGTCCAGATCACGAGCCCGAAGGCGGGCACGTGGACCGGTTACATCTGGAGCGCCACCTCGAGCAACGGGGGGTCGACCGGTCCGGTGCTGTGGGACGCCGACGTGGCGCAGTACGCGCCGTTCGGACACGTCACTCCGCAGCGCATGACGCTGGCTCCGGGTCAGTCGAGGCAGGTGACCCTGACCGTCGGCACGCCGGCCACGCCGGGTGATACCTCCGGCGCGATCGTGCTCAACCAGCGCGGCGGCCCGAGCTTCGGACGCCAGAGCACGATCCCGGTCACGCTGCGCAGCCTGATTCCGAACGGCTCGCAGTCGTTCACGCAGACCCTGACCGGCGGCAACGGCCGCGAGCCGTTCATCGGGCAGGAGTTCTATTACCAGCTCAACGTCCCGTCGGGGCGGCCCGAGCTGAACGCATCCGTGCTGCTGGCCAACAATCCGAACAACCCGTTCACGGCGTTCGTGGTCAACCCGAGCGGCGAGGCTCAGGGGTTCGGGACCAACGAGCTGCCGACGAGCTGGCCGGTCGGATCGCAGACGAACACGATGGGCGCTCAGCTGCACGTGCTCTCGCCGGCGCAGGGAACATGGACGCTGATCGTGGCGTTTGCCCCACAGGTATCGGGGACGGCGCTGACCGAGCCATTCACGGTCAGCACCAACGACAGGTCTGTGCCCGCCTCGGCCGGCGGTCTGCCGAACACGAGCAGGACCGGGCTGGCCAAGGGTCAAGCTCAGACGTACGACGTGCGGATCACCAACAACGGATCCTCGCCGGATGAGTACTTCGTCGATGCCCGGCTGCCGGGCAGCACGCCGCTGAGCCTGACGTCGTTCACCAGTCCGGACACCACGGTCCCGCTGAACGTCAACGAGAATTTCCCGCTGTACCTGGTGCCGAGCCACACCACGGCGTTCACCGGGGTGGCCGGCACCACGGGAAGCACGCCGATTCAGTTCGACTCGGGCTGGGCGTTCGGCGACCCGGACATCATCTCGACCGTGGGGAGCACCGTCAGCGGATCGCTGAGCGCGAACCCGGTGGCGCAGGGGGTGTGGGACATTGCGCCCACGGTCGTCGGACCGTTCGGCGCCACCGCCGCGCCAAGCGAGCCGGTGCAGACGACGATGAACGTCGCGACCGCGCCGTTCGACCCCGCGGTCAGCTCGCAGACGGGTGACCTCTGGCTGGCCAGCACCGATCCGTCCCAGCTGTCAGGTCTGTCACCGGTCGTGGTGGGACCGGGTCAGACCGGGAAGATCCCGGTCACGATCACGCCGAGCGCTCCGTCCGGTACGCGCGTGTCCGGGACGCTGTACATCGACGACGCCAGCCAGCTCGGGTTCCAGGGCTACTTCGGGTTCGACGGCAACGACGTCGCTGCGATCCCGTACAGCTACACCGTGAAGTAACGAGAAGCGCCTTGGCTGCCGCCCCACCACCGGGGGCGGCAGCCGGTTACTTCAGTTGGTGAAGCATTGCGCTAGACTGGGCTTTGATGGCCTCTTCCAATGCGACGTGCCCGGTCTGCCGCACGGCCGAGATCGTGTGCGGCAAGTGGACGCTCCTGGTGATCCGTGACCTCGCCGAGGGGCGGTCGAGGTTCTGCGAGCTCGAGCGTTCGCTGCACGGGATCAGCCCCCGCACGCTGTCGTTGCGGTTGCGCGCGCTCGAGGAGGAGGGGATCGTCGAACGTCAGACGTTCCCCGAGGTGCCTCCGCGGGTCGAGTACGCGCTCACCGACAAGGGCCGCGCGCTCGTGCCGCTGATCGAGGACATGCGGACGTACGGGCTCCAGTGGCTGTTCGAGGACTGCGAGGAGCCGGCCGCCGACGAAGCTCGGGACGAGGATCTCGAGCCGGCGATAGTGGCGGTCTGACCCGCCGCGGCCGAGCTCGAGGAGATCCTCGACGCCTGGTTCGGGGGCAGCTCCAGCACCGAGCCGGACGACATCGAGAACATCGCCCACCCCGGGAGATCGAGCGCTCCGCCTGGTAGCGCCGGTTGCAACTGCGCGTTCGCGACGAGGATCGGGCGCGGCGGGGGCGAACCGGCAGACGTGCGCAACGGAACGCTGTGCGGGGTGATCGAGGCATTCGCGACCGAGGCGGCGATGGCGCTCTGCGCCGAGACCGCGTCGGGCGCCGAGATCCCGTTCGAGCTCGTCGACACGGCCGCAGGTCCTCGCGGCCGCGTCCCGCTCTACTGCTACCGCGCGCTCACCGGGCAGTTCATCCTGGAGCGCCGCGGGCTGCTGTCGGCGCTGCCCACCTATGTGCCGGCCGTGAGGGCGCTGAGCGGGCTCGAGGGTGTCGAGGCGTATCTGCGCCAGCGGGGGGAGTCGCGCGTCCCCTCCGACCCCCGGGATCGCGCGGACGACGGGCTGCGCACGTTCCTGTCGGTGCTGTACGCCGAGCGCAGCGACTTTGAGTTCGACCAGGATCGGTTCGACCTGGTCTACGAAGAGCTCGAACAGGCGTTGTACGAGGGCCGGACCGTGACGACCGTGGTGGCTCCGCTGCTCGGGATCGCGCTTGACCTGACGACCACCGAGCTCCCGCTCGGCGAGGGGCTGTCGCTCGTCCGGGGAGACGCGTTCGACGACGCGCCCGCCGATGCCCTCTGGGGCGATGCCGAGGAGCCCAACGTGCTGATCGTCCTGACCGTCGCCCAGGATCGCTCGTCGCCGGCACCCGTGTCGGTCGCGCGGGCCCGCTTCCGCCGTACGCTGACCGCGCTGCGGCTGTTCGAGCGCGGCGGCTACGCGCTCGGGCCGGTGGCCTGGACGCGGATCGACGCCGGCGCCTGGCGGTCGGTTCCGCTTGGTGGCAGTGGCCGGCCACGGCTGGCGAGGCGGATCCCGGCGCAGCAGGAGGACGAGTTCCGGGCGTTCTGCAACCTGGCCGCGAGGCGCGTGCCGGGGAGTGGAGAGACCGCCTGGGCGCTGGCGCGGTACGAGATGGGCTGCGAGCGCCTGGCTCAGTTCGAGGCGCTGACCGACTACCTGCTGGCGCTGCGGGCCCTGCTCGAGCCCGAAGGACCGTCGAGCGGGCGCCTCGCCGGACGGCTGGCGGCGATCTGCGCCAGGCCTGAGGACCGCGCCGCGGCGGCCGAGCGAACCGCGCATGCGATCTCGCTCGAACGTGCCGTGATCGGCGGCCTCGCGCCGGCGCAGCCCGGGGTCGACGCGCTCGTCGGGGAGCTGGCCGAACAGCTGCGCGCGCTGTTGCGTGACGTCCTGTGCGGCCACCTCGAGGCGGACCTGTGTGCGGTCGCCGACGAACTGCTGGCCGCCCCGGCAGCGGCCTGAAGTCCAGTGGGCTCGTCCTTAGGACTTACGGACGGGTCCAATAGTCCCACGGACGAGGGCGTTCGCGCTACGCTTGGAGTCAGACCGCTCCCTACTCGGTCCCGCGAGGGGCCGGGAGTGTCCTGCCGCCAGGCTCGACATATAAGTCCTGGGGCTCTCATGCAGTCAGGGGGAGCGCGATCGCAGCTTCGAGCGGGCCTTGCCCGCTCGTGCTGTTTGTAGGGCCGTTATGCTGCGACCCGTGCCGCCCGCCGTACGACCCTCGGTCGCCCCCAACGTCCACCCGGGGTGCCTGAACACGCCGCGGGTCGGCGACGACGGCTTCGAGGAGCTCTGCCACCTCGTCACCGAGCAGGATCCGGACACCGCGCTCTGCGGCAAGGACGTGGCCGGCTACCCGTGGAACCCGCCCTGGCCCCGATGCGAGGCGTGCCTGGCGGTCGCCCGCGGAGACATGAACTGACTGACGCCTGCCGGTGGCGCATTAGGCGAGCGGACATCGCCGTGAGGACGCATGGGGGCCCCCTGGCGCCGCGGCGTCCGGTGTCACGGGCTCCGCGGCGTCCGGTGTCACGGGCTCCGCGGCGTCCGGTGTCACGGGCTCCGCGGCGTCCGGTGTCACGGGCTCCGCGGCGTCCGGCGTCACGGGCTCCGCGGCGTCCGGCGTCACGGGCTCCGCGGCGTCCGGCGTCACGGGCTCTGACCGCGGCGGCGACGGTTCGCTCGCCTTCGCCATCCGCTTACGCCGTATCTTCCACACACGGTGGACGACCCAGGCGAGGATCAAGAGGCCGACCGCGATCCCGAAGAACAGCTCGTACCTCGTGGCAGTCCGGTAGATGCTTTCGATGTGGCTGCCCGAGAAGTAGCCGATCGAGACCCAGACGCCGACCCACAGCGCGGCGCCGAGCATGTTGAACGGGAGAAACTTCCTCCAGTGCATCCCGGTGATGCCGGCGATGATCCCGTTGGCCTGGCGAAGCCCCTCGACGAAGCGGGCGATCACGATCACCTTGCCGCCGTGGCGGTCGAAGAACGTCGCGGTCTTGTCGAGCCGCTCCGGGGTCAGGAATACGTACCTGCCGAAGCGCTCGGCGAGCGGGCGGCCGCCGAAGTGGCCGATCGCGAACCCGAGGTTGTCGCCGAGGATCGCGGCGCAGAACCCGATCAGGGCTACGAGCCAGACGTTCAGCCGTCCGGTGCCGGCGTACACGGCCGCGATGATCAGGACGGTCTCGCCGGGGACGGGAACGCCGAAGTCCTCGAGGAATATCAACCCGAGCGCGAGATACCCGAACCGGTCGAGCGTCGGCTCCAGGCTGTGGAGGACGCCCGGCAGGTGCGCCGGGGGAGCGGAGGCGGCCAGAAGGGGGTCGAGCACGATGCAGACCCTACCCCGCGCAACCCCCGCGCTCTGCCATCATCGCGCTAGGCGCCGCCGTCAGGCGCCGCCGCCAAAATCCAATTCATGACCGCGGTCAGGCTCACTTCGCTGTCCCACGGCGCCGGCTGCGCGTGCAAGGTGCCGGCGGCGCTGCTCGCGCCGGTCGTCGGTGCGCTCCCGCAGTCTTCGGATCCGAACCTGCTGGTCGGAACCTCGACGTCCGATGACGCCGGCGTCTACCGCATCAGCGAAGACCTCGCGCTCGTGCAGACCGCGGACTTCTTCACGCCGATCGTCGACGATCCGTACGACTTCGGCCGGATCGCCGCCACCAACGCGCTGTCGGACGTCTACGCGATGGGGGGACGTCCGGTGTGCGCGCTCAACCTCGTCGCGTGGTCGATCGACGAGCTCGGATCGGAGATGCTGAGCGAGGTCCTGCGCGGCGGGAACGATGTCGTCACCGCCGCCGGGGCGGTGATCGTCGGGGGCCACACGATCGACGACCGCGAGCCCAAGTACGGGCTCGCGGTGACCGGGGTCGTCGACCCCGCCGAGGTGATCACGAATGCCGGCGGGCGGGCCGGGGACGCGCTCGTGCTGACCAAGCCGCTCGGGTCGGGCGCCGTCACCACCGCGCTCAAGAAGGGCCTCGCGGACGAGTCGGTGCTGGCCGGCGCGGTCACGGTGATGACCGAGCTGAACGCCGCCGGCGCGCGCGCGGCGCGGGCCGCCGGCGTACACGGGATGACCGACGTCACCGGCTTCGGCCTGCTCGGGCATCTGCACGAGCTCGCGCTCGCGAGCGGAGTCACCGCCGTGGTGCAAGCCGCGGCGGTGCCGGCAATCGCCGGCGTGCTCGAGCTGCTCGAGGACGATCGCTCGCTCGCCGGCGGAAGCCGCAACAACCGTCGCTACGCCGAGGAATTCGCCTCGTTTGACCCGAGCGTGGACGAGGTGCGCCGCCGGCTCGTGACCGACGCGATGACGTCCGGCGGGCTGCTGGTGGCGCTCGACCCGTTGCGGGCGGGCGAGGTGCCGGGAGCTCTGATCGGTCGCCTGGTCGATGGTCCGGCCGGCGAGATCGCCGTCGCCTGAGGCCGCTCTAGATGTGCGCAGACATTACGTTCGTGCCCTAACCATTAACCAGGATCACGTTAGCTGGTCGATCGCGTCGGCGAGGATCGCCCGGCTCGCCTCGAGCGCCTGCGGGATCACGTTCGTGTCGGCGAGTACTGGCATGAAGTTCGTGTCGCCGTTCCAGCGCGGGACCACGTGCTGATGGAGGTGATCGGCGATTCCGGCGCCCGCGACCTTGCCGAGGTTGAGCCCGACGTTGAATCCATCGGGGCTCATCGCGTGGCGGATCGCGAGGATCGCGCGGCGGGTCAGGCGCACAAGGTCGAGCATCTCGTCGTCGCCGAGGTCCTCGAGCGCGGCGACATGGCGGAACGGAGCGACCATCACGTGGCCGGGGGCGTACGGGTACGCATTGAGGATCGTCAGGCAGTGATCGCCGCGATCGATCGGCTCGTGCGCGGCGTCGTGCGCCGCGCTCGTCGCGGCCGCGCAGAAGACGCAGTCGCCGTCCTTGGGGCCGGTCACGTACTCGATGCGCCAGGGCGCCCACAGTGGCCTGTCGGTCATGAGCGTGCGACTCTACCGTCGTGTTCCACGTCGAGCTGCGCCAGTTTCCGCATCAGACGCGCGCGTTCAACCTCACGCGCGAGGAGCTGGACGCGCGGATTCTGAGGCCCTGGGTGTCGGGTGAGCGAGTCGAGGTGAACGATCGCCGGTGGGCGCCCGACCGGGCGACCCTTGCGATCTACGAGAGCCCCATGCTCGGAGTCAACGAGATGGGCATGGGCCGGGGGTGGCAGAACGTGACTCGCAGGGGCAAGGACGTGACCGAGCAGCTGTTGACGGAGTCACGCGCGGTGGGGAGCGACGTGCCGACGGCCGAGGACTTCCGGGCCGAGATCGCCGCGCGCGCGGGCGCCGGGGCGATCCCCATCGCGGGCCTGGTGGAGATCGCCGGCGAGTGGTACCCGCAGTCCCGCGTGAGCGAGCGGATCGCGCTGTGCGAGCGGATCGTGTGGGAGCTGCTCCACTCCGTGCCGGTCGAGCTGTCCCGGGGAGACGAGCAGGTGCCGGCGTACGAGTGGCAGCACGTGCTGCTGACCTGGGCGACCTGGACCGACGATGGACCCGATGCGGTGACGCTGGGTCCGCTCTAGCCCGCATCGGGACGGCTCCCGCGCGGATGCTCACGCAACGAGGTCGTCGATCAGCCGCTGGCGCTCGGCCTGCGACGCGAACAGGTAGCGGTGGACCCGGGCCAGGCCCTCGACGTCGTGGACGTCGTCGTCGAGCTGGGGCACGAGCAGGAGCCGGCGGTCGTCGAGCTCGGCAGCCAGACGGACGAGGTTCTGAGCGTCGCGGTCGGCCAGCACGTGGTAGTCGCGGAAGTTGTCCGCGACCCTTCCGGCGAGCGAGGGCGGGAGCGTCCTCGCGAGCGCCGCGCTGAGCTCGCGCGGCTCCCGATCTCCGAGCAGGTCGTGATGGACGCGATTGACGATCGCGCCCGCGAACGGGAGGCCGTCGGCCTCGAGTCGACGCCCGAACCAGATTGCCTCGTCGATCGGCTCGCGCGCCGCCGAGCTGACGAGCACGAACGCGGTCGTGTCTGCGCGCAGCAGCAGCTCGACCTGAGCCGCGCGCCGGCTGAAGTCGTTGGTCATGTCGCCGAGCAGGCCGAAGAACACGGTCAGGTCCGTGATCAGATCGATGCCGGTGATCCGGCGAAGGCCGCCGAGCAGCGGCAGCGCTCCGCGGCTGAGCGCGCGCACCCCGAATCCGGTCGGACGCAGGAACGCCTTGAGCGCCCTGCCCTCGAGGAACGAGTTGAGCCGGCCCGGCGCGTCGAGGAACTCGAGCGCGTTGCGCGACGGCGGCGTGTCGAGCACCAGCAGGTCGAACCGCTTGTCCTCGTTGAGCTCGTACAGCTTGGCGATCGCGGTCAGCTCCTGGGATCCCGCCACCGCGGTCGACAGCTCGCGATACACGCGGTTGGCCTTGATCTCCTCGGCGCGCTCGGGATCGGGCGCGATTCGCTCGATCAGCTCGTCGAACGTCCGCTTTGGGTCGAGCATCATCGCCCACAGCTCGCCCTCGACGGCGAGCGCGCTCGCGGTCAGCCGCTCGGGCTCGACACGGCGCGGCTCGTTCTCGAGCTGCTCGAGCCCGAGCGCGTTCGCGAGCCGGTTCGCCGGGTCGATCGTCACCACCGCCACCTTGGCCCCGCGCGCCGCCATCCCGAGCGCGATCGCCGCCGACGTCGTCGTCTTGCCGACGCCGCCCGACCCGGCGCACACGCACACGCGCTTGCCCTCGAGCATCTCGGCGACGTTCACAGCGCGGCCTCGAGCGCTTGCGCGAGTTGCCCGAGCTCCGGCAGGCCGAGGTGCTCGGCGAATACGTACGGCAGCTCGGCCAGCCGCCTGCCCGACTGCGCGCGCAGGCGGTCCCGCTGCTCGCGCTGGGCGACGGCTCGTGCGTGCTCGGACAGCGCGGCTCTGAGCGCGGACCGCGCCAGCGGCGAGCGCGTCCTCGACAGCGCCCCGGTCAGATCGGCGATCTCCGCCTCCTCGAATCGGGCGGGATAGAGCGCGTTGACGACCACGAGATCGAGCGACAGCTCGTCCCGTGCGAGCTCTTCGGCGAGCGTCAGCGTCTCGTTCACGGGCATCTCCTCCGGCGTCGCGACCGCGATCACGCCGGTGAACTCGGGGTCGGCGATCGTCTCGGCGATCGTCCGGCCCTGATGCGCGATCGGGCCCACATGGGCGATGTCGGCGAACGTCTTGGGCGTACGCAACAGCCCGACCCCGTGGCCGGTGGCGGGAGCGTCGACGATCACCAGGTCGTACGGAGCGGCACCGCGAGTGCGACGGTCGAGCTGAGCGAGCTCCCACACCTTGCCGATGCTGAGCAGCTCGCGCATCCCGGGCGTCGCCATCGCGAACGCTTGGAACAGGCGGCTCGCGCCGAGCGCCTGGCCGAGCGTCCCGGCCTTCACGCGCAGGTACTCCTCCATTGCCTGCTGCGGGTCGATCGAGATCGTGAACAGTCCCGGCTCGAGCTCCATCTCGCGAAACTGCTCGCGCTCGGCGTCGAACAGCCCCTGGATCCGATCCTGGCTCGCGAGCTCGGCGACGATCGTGCGCAGCCCCCGGCGGGCGGCCAGCAGGCCGAGCGCGATGGCGACGGTCGACTTGCCGACGCCGCCCTTGCCCATGACGAACACGAGGCGTTTGTCGAGAAGTGCGGTCACCGGACCCGAAAATAGCGTGGGCAACCGAGAGGATTCCGCCCGGCTTCTGCGAATACTCCGGCGATATGAGCCACGTGATCGCGTTCGCCAACCAGAAGGGTGGCGTCGCCAAGACCACGACTACGCTCAACCTCGGTGTCGCGTTCGCCGAGGAAGGGCATCGGGTCCTGTGCGTCGACATGGATCCCCAGGGCAACCTGACGATGTCTCAGGGCATCGACCCCGACACGCTCGAGAAGTCGATGTACGACGTGCTCGTGCACCACATCTCGATTCGCGAGGTCATCCGCAAGCGCGAGATCGACGTCGCGTGCTCCTCGATCGACCTTGCGGGCGCGGAGATCGCGATGTCGACGATGATCGGCCGGGAGCGCTCGCTGCAGAAGGCGCTGAAGCCCGTTGAGGACGACTACGACTTCGTGTTCGTCGACACTCCGCCGAGCCTCGGGCTGCTGACGATCAACGCTCTGACCGCCGCGAGCAAGGTGATCGTCCCCGTCCAATGCGAATATCTGTCGATGCGCGGCCTGATCCAGCTGCAGAACACGCTCGCGATGATCCGCGAGAACCTGAACCCGGACGTCGAGATCGAGGGAATCCTGCCGACGCTCGTCGACACCCGAACGTTGCACGCCAAGGAGGCGATCGAGCTGCTGGAAGAGAACTTCGGCGACCGCGTGTTCGCGTCGCGGATCCGCAAGACGATCCGTTTCGCCGAGGCTCCCGTGAAAGGGATGTCGGTGCTGAAGTACGATCCGGACGGTCTGGCCGCTCACGCCTACCGGCAGCTCGCGAAGGAGGTCCTAGCCAATGCCAACTGGTAAGCGCGCGAATATGCGCGAGGGACCACTCGCCGCACTGTTTCGGAAGACGGCCGAGGACCTCGAGCCCGGACGGGACTCCGGGCGGGCGCCGGCTGCGGTGCCGCCCGAGGCCTCCGTCGCCGAGGAGAGGCCCGTTGCGCTGCCCGAGCCCGAGGTCGAGGAACCTCGCATTCCACTGCCGCACGAGCGCCTGCGCCACGCCTTCTCCGCCGACATCCCCGAGAACGTGCTCGAGCGGCCGGGAGCTCCCGAGCCGGCGCGCGCGCCTGCGCCCGAGCCGGCGCCTGCGCCCGCGCCGGCACCCGCGCCCGCGCCCGAGCGGGACGTGTATGCGCGGGTGACGCGCGAGGAGCCCGTCGCCGACAGGCCGATCGGCCGGCCGGTGCTGCGGGTCGTCGGTGTCGGTGGCGCCGGCGTCAACGCGATCAATCGGATGGTCGAGGCCGAGATCGAGGGCGTCGAGTTCCTGGCCATCAACACCGATCTTCAGTCGCTCCAGCAGTCGGCCGCGCACGAGACGCTCCACATTGGAGACGCGATCACGCACGGGCTCGGGTCGGGCTCGAACCCGGAGCTCGGGCGGGCCGCGGCGCGCGAGGAGTACGACCGGATCAAGGCGATACTGCGCGGGTCGGACATGGTGTTCATCGCGGCCGGCGCCGGCGGCGGGACGGGGACGGGCGCGGCGCCGATCGTGGCGCAGATCGCCCGCGAGCTCGGCGCGCTGACCGTCGGGATCGTCACACGGCCGTTCCAGTTCGAGGGGACGCGCCGGCGCGACCAGGCCGAGGCGGGGATCGCCGATCTCGCCAACGAGGTCGACACGCTGATCGTCGTCCCGAACAACCGGCTGCTGTCGGTGCTCGAGCGCAACGTCTCGATGGTCGAGGCGTTCCGGGTCGCCGACGACGTGCTGCGTCAGGGCGTGCAGGGGATCTCCGATCTCGTGACGCTCCCCGGACTGATCAATCTCGACTTCGCCGACGTGCGGACGATCATGTCCGGCGCCGGCACCGCGCTGCTGGGGATCGGCATGGGCACCGGCGACCGGCGCGCGATCGAGGCGGCCGAGCGGGCCGTGGCCTCGCCGCTGCTCGAGACGAGCATGGAGGGCGCGCACTCGATCCTGCTGTCGATCACGGGCGGCCCGGATCTGTCGCTGTGGGAGGTCAACGAGTCCGCCAAGACGGTGGCCGAGGCGGCGCACCCGGATGCGAACATCATCTTCGGGGCGATGGTCGACGATAAGCTCGAGGACCACGTCTGGGTCACGGTGATCGCCACCGGATACGGCGACCCGCGCGTTCGCCGGCGCGACGCCGGGCGTGCGACGTCACGCTCGGACCGGCCGGCCGAGCGGGGACCGTCACTGCGCGAGCCCATCGGCGAGCCGCGCGTGAGTCGCGTGCGGCAGCGTTCCGGGACGCTTGACCTGGACGTCCCGGAGTTCATCCCGCGCCGCTGACGGGCTATAACCTGCGCGGCGGCGTCCTCGGTCGCTCGTGTGCGTCCGCACACGTCGCTCCCTGCGTCCTTGCCATGCTTGGTTCTAGCCCGCCAGCTGAACGAGTCGTGATGGGCGAGCCGCTCGGCGTCATCGCCGCCGGTCATCCGCTGTCCGCCCAGGCCGGCGCGGACGCGATGCTCGCCGGCGGGAACGCCGTCGACGGCGCGGTCGCGTCGATGCTCACGTCGCTCGCCTGCGAGCCGCTGCTGACGAGCCTAGGCGCCGGCGGCTACATGCTCGTGGTCGAGCCCGGCCGACCGCCGGTGCTGCTGGATTTCTTCGTCGAGGCCCCCGGGCGCGGCGGCGAAGGCGGCACGATGGCGACGCTTGTGCCGATAAGCGTCTCGTTCGGCGACGCCGATCAGGTGTTCAACATCGGGCCGGCCTCGGTCGGGACCTACGGAGTCGCGGCGGGCGTGTCGGAGGCGTCGGCGCGGTTCGGGCGGATCCCGCTCGCCGAGCTGGTCAGGCCGGCGGCGAGGGTCGCGCGGGACGGCGTCGAACTCAACCCGGCGCAGGCATACGTGATCGAGATCCTGGCCGGGATCGTCACCTCGACGCCCGAGTGCGCGGCGCTGTTCGCGCCCGAGGGATCGGTTTTGCGAGCGGGGGACACAGTCCGCCAGCCCGAGCTCGCCGACGCGCTCGAGCGCCTCGGGGCGGAGGGTACGGCGCCGTTCTACACGGGGGACATCGCGGCGGCGATCGTCGAGTGGCTGTCTAACCGGGGCGGGCTCGTGACCGGCGAGGACCTCGCGGCCTACGAGGTCGTCGACCGCACACCGATCCGGGCGTCGTACCGCGGCCGCGACGTGGTGACGAACCCGCCGCCCTCGGCGGGCGGGATCCTGATCGCCCGCGCGCTCGCCTTGCTTGACTCAGACCCGGAGGTACCAGACCTGGAGCGGATCGTGGCGACGATGGAGCGGACACAGGCCGAGCGCACCCCGGAGTTCCTCGCGGGACTCGACGATCCGGAGTTCGTCAAGCGGTTCCTCGCGCGACGCTCTCCGCTCGGGTCGACGACGCACGTCGCGGTGCTCGATCGTGACGGATGGGCATGCTCGTGCACGTGCTCGAACGGGTCGTGCTCGGGGGTGGTCGTGCCCGGCACCGGCGTCCATCTGAACAACATGCTCGGCGAGCAGGACCTCAACCCGCTCGGCTTCCACAGCCATCCCGCGGGACGTCGCCTGCCGAGCATGATGTCGCCGACCGCCGTGCTTCGGAACGGCACGCCGGAGCTCGTGCTCGGGAGCGCCGGCTCGAACCGGATCCGGTCGGCGATCCTGCAGACGGTCATCCGCGTGGTCGACGACGGCCTCGAGGCGGGCGACGCCGTCCGGGCGCCACGGGTCCATTTCGAGGACGGCGTCGTGTACGCGGAGCCGGGCATCGACACGCGGGCGCTCGAGCGCGACGGGCGAGCGATCGCCCATTTCAGGGAGCTCAACCTGTTCTTCGGCGGGGCCCAGGCCGCGGCGCGCGACGGCCACGGGCGGTTCTCTGGCGGCGGTGACCCGCGGCGCGGAGGGGCGGCGCTCGTGGTTCGGGCTCGATGAGCATCCGCGTTGCCGCGGCACTGCTCCTCGCGATCGGGCTCGCGGGCTGCGGCCTCGAGGTCGAGGCGCCCGATCTGTTCCAGGTGACCCGCACCGGCGCGGGTGGGCAGAAGCTCACAGTGCTCGTGAACGACTCGGGCACGGTCTCCTGCAACGGGGGGAAACCGAAGATGCTGTCCGACCCGCTGTTGCTTCAGGCGCGTGATCTGGCGACCAGTCTCAACGAGGATGTGGGCAACAAGCTGAAGTTCACCGGCAGTCCCCGGAGCGTGTACTCATACTCGGTGAATGTGCAGACCGGCACGATGTCATTTCCAGATACCGCGGCATCCACGCGCAAGGAATTGGCTCAGTTGGAGTTGTTTGTAGTACAGGCGGCCGCCAATCCATGCGGGATCAGCTCCTGAGGATGCTCTTAGCCTTACTGCCTGGTTAGAACGATCGGTACCGTCCACGCTCGTGATCAACCTCGCTGCCACGACAGCTCATATGACCACTTTTCAGGCGATCGTCCTGGGCGTGCTCCAGGGCGTCACCGAGCTGTTCCCGATCTCGAGCCTGGGCCACACGGTGATATTCCCGAACCTGTTCGGTTGGGACAACATCGTCGCCTGGCAGTCCGAACCCGAGTCACCGTGGCTGGCCTTCGTCGTGATGCTGCACGTCGGGAGCGCGGTCGGGCTGTTGATCTATTTCTGGAAGACCTGGGTCGAGGTCATCCGCGCTTTCTTCTCGACGCTGCGCAAGCGGAAGGTCGAGACCTCGACCGAGCGGCTGGCGTGGCTGATCATCGTGGCGACGGTCCCGGTGGGCATCCTCGGGCTGCTGCTCGAGCATCCGATCCGGGTAGCGCTGGCCAAGCCGCTCGCGGCGTCGATCTTCCTGGTTGTGAACGGCTTCATCCTGCTCGGCGCCGAGCGGTTCCGAAGACGCGCGGAGGTGCGCGAGCTCGCCGCCCGGGAGGGAATGAAGCGCGACGGCGGCCGGCGGCTCGACACGCTCGAGTACAAGGAGGCCGGCGTGATCGGGGTTGCCCAGAGCTTCGCCCTGATCGCGGGGTTGAGCCGCGACGGGCTGTGCATGGCCACCGGACTCGTGCGCGGACTCGACAACGAGGACGCGGCTCGGTTCGCGTTCCTGCTCGCCACGCCGCCGATCCTGGCGGCCGGCCTGTTCAAGTTCGGCGATCTGACCGGGTCGCTCGGAGCGGGGATCCGCGGCGACGCGGTGATCGCCGCGATCGCGGCGGCGATCACGGCCGTGATCACCGTCCACTACCTCACGAGGTACTTCAAGACGCGCACGCTGACGCCGTTCGGGATCTACTGCGTCCTGTTCGGGCTCGCGATGGTGATCTACAACGCGTGACGCCGCCGGGTCCGGATCCGGCGCTCAGCTCGCGCCGAAGCGGACCTTGCCGTTCGACTTCGCCCGCTCCTGCACCTTGTCGACGAGCTCGAGCCGCTTTATCGCCGCCCGGAACAGCCGCGTCACCAGCCGCAGGCGCGCGTTCTCCGAGCGCATGTCGAGCAGCCCCTGCTTGGCGTCGAGGCCGAAGTCGACGGTGCCGGCCATCGCGTAGGCGTTCATCCCGGCCAGCTCCTCCGGATCGGGGTCGCGGTCGGTGGCGCGCTTGAACAGCTCGGCGTACGCCTCGTGGGCGACCCGCGCCAGCTCGGCGTCGATCTCGTCCTCTCGGTCCTGGACGAACTCGATGACGCCGGCGGGATAGGGCAGATGGCCCTGGCGCTCGATCACCCGGAACGGGCGGGTCCCCCGGACGAGCAGGTTCATGCGGCCGTCGTCCATCTGCTCGAGCACACGGTCGATCGCGCACGCGCACCCAACCTCGCGCAGGCCGTCGTCGGATAGCCACACGATCCCGAACTCGCGCTCCTCGCCGATGCACACCTCGATCATCGTCTTGTAGCGCTCCTCGAAGATGTGGAGCGGGATCAGCTCTCCGGGCAACGCCACGAGGCCGAGAGGGAACAGCGGGAACTCACGCGACTGGCGTTTGGGCACTGCCCCGCCAGTCTAGGGACGCCGCGCGGTGACCAGCAGGTTGTAGAAGATCGCCGGCGGCAGCAGCGGTTCGAGCAGTCGTTCGTCTACCTGCTGGAGCAGCAGGTAGCCGCGGAACGCGTACTGACGCCACAGGTTCGGCACGTCGGCCGGATCCGCGGTTGCCTCGAGTGCGCGGTTGAACCACCCGAACCAGTTCGCGAGCAGCTCTTCGCCGCGCACCCGGACGCCGTCGAACCCGGCCGCGCCGGCGAGGCGCGCGAGGTCGTGGGGCGCGAACGCGTGGATGTCGACGACCTGCTCGAGCCGGTGATCGGCTCCGTTCGACGACCCCGCTGGCGCTGAAGGCTGCTGCGGCCCGACCCGGAGTACCCGGCGCCATGCCGGCGCGAGCGCGACCCCGCTGCGCTTGGGGATCGACGCGATCCGGTCGCCGACGCGCGACGGCTCGCCGGCGAACACGATCCGCCCGCCCGGCCTCAGCACCCGATGGAACTCCGAGAACGCGCGCTGGAGGTCCGGGAGGTGGTGGAGCACGGCGTGCCCGAGCACGAGGTCGAAGCTCTGCTCGGCGAACGGCAGCGATTCCGCGTCGGCGCGCGCGGTCCTGACCGTGAGCCCGAGGCGCTCGGCGTTCGCGGCCAGCGTTCGCACCATTCCGGGAGAGATGTCCGTGCACGTCGCCTCGCGAACGATCCCGGCGCGGAGCAGGTTGAGGCTGAAGTAGCCGGTGCCGGCGCCGACCTCGAGCGAGCGATCGAACCCTCGCTTCAGCGTCGCGGAGCCGAGCAGCTTGCGCAGCTTGCCGACGACCTGGGTCTGGCCGACCTCGCCGAAGTCGATTCCCCACTTCGAGTCGTAGCTCGAGGCTGCGACGTCGTGATAGCGGGTGTTGACATCGCGGATCTCGTCCGCCGTCCGCAGCGCCTCCATGGCGGGGGCACATTACCCTAGTGGTCGTCGACCACAGGGCCCGCGCCGATGAGTCTCTACGTTCAGCAGAACCAACCTCCGGGAGTTCCTCCGCTCGAGTTGACCGGTGAGCGGACGCTGCCCGACGTTCCGGCCGAGAACTACTGGTACCGACGGCACCTGGTCGTGTACGAATGGATCGCCGCGCGGGTTGCGGGAGGGGTCGTGCTCGACATGGCGTGCGGCGAGGGCTACGGCTCCGACGTGCTGTCCCGGTCGGCGGCGCGGGTGGTCGGGGTGGACGGGAATCCCGAGGCGCACGAGCACGCCCGCCTTCGGTACACCGGCCCCAACCTGACGTTCGAGTGGGGCGGGGTCGATTCGTATGGCGAGCCGGGCAGCTTCGACGCTGTCGTGTTCCTGCAGACGATCGAGCACGTGATCGACCCGCCGGCCGTGCTCGCGCACTTCCGCCGGATCCTCAGGCCCGGTGGCGTCGCGTACGTGTCGACGCCGAACGTGCTGAAGCTGGCGCCGGCGGGTCATGCGAAGTCCGACAACCCGTGGCACCTCCGCGAGTACCGGGCATCTGAGTTCGAGGGGCTGTGTCGCGGCGTGTTCGCGGACGTGGAGATGCTCGGGCTGTTCCATGCGCGCAAGCTCCGCGCGCATGAGACGGCGCTCGCGCTGGGCTGGGATTCGGTCCACAAGCGGATCGGGATCACCGACGCGTTCTACGGCCGGTTCACGCCGGCGATCGCGACGCGCGACTTCGCGCTGCGGACCGTGCGGCTCGAGCGGGCGCTCGACTTCCTGGCCGTCTGCCGGCACTGAACCGCAGCAGCCGCGTCTGGTTCCCCCACGACGTGCTCGCGGGTTCGCCGATCCAGACATCTACAAGATCGCCGAGAACGCGACCGACGATCCCGGGGCGGCTAACCCCAGCGGAAGGTCTTTGGGGTTTTGCGCATGCGGATCAGCCGCGCAGGGATGCCGGCGACTACCCCGTTAGACGGGACGTCCACGGTGACGACGGAGCTCGTGCCGATCACCGAGTTGTCGCCGACCTGCACGCCCCGCAGCAGGCACGCGCCGTAGCCGATCCACACGTTGTGGCCGACGTGGACGTCGCGCTTGTGGATTCCCTGCTGGCGGATCGGGCGCTCGACATCGACCGTCCCGTGGTCGAAGTCGATCATCATCACCCGGTCGGCGATGATGCACTCGCGCCCGATCGAGATGTGCTGGTAGGCGGAGATCGTGCACTCCTGGCCGAGCACCGACTTGGCGCCGATCGAAACGCGCCCCTCGTGCACGCGGACCTTGCTGCCGTGGCCGAGCCAGCACCAGCGCCCGAGCGAGACCGTCGCCGAGCGGCCGATCTCGAACTTCACGCCCGGGCAGACGAAGCACAGCCCGTCGGTCTGAAGCCGCCCGCGCCAGCGGAGCTTCAGCCACAGCCAGCGCGCGATCAGCAGCGCATAGCCGGGCCTCAGCATGTGGTTGCTCGCCGCGAAGCGCAGGAACGCGAGCAGGCCGCCGTGCAGCGGTGGCGGGCCGGAGCGGACCAGCGGCGGGATTGAAATTGGATCCCGCCCGCCCGCCGTGCGCTCGAGCTGCTCGGTGCTCACGGACTGCACGCCGACGGATCGTAGGGCGTCGACGTCCGGACTGCATCCGTTCCGGTGACATGATTTGCTCCGTAAGGATGGCTGGGGCAGACGAATCGCTCGCACAACGACTCCTCGCCGGGGACCGTCGGGCGCTCGCTCGCGCGATCTCGCTGGTCGAGAACGACGACCCCGAGGGCTGGGCGCTCGTCAAGGAGGTCTATCCGCGCACCGGACGGGCGGTGGTCATCGGCGTCACCGGGCCGCCCGGGGCAGGGAAGTCGACGCTGCTCGCGGCGCTCACCAGGCTCGAGCGGGCCCGCGGCCGGACCATCGCCGTCCTGTCGATCGACCCGACGTCCCCGTTCACCCACGGGGCGCTGCTCGGCGACCGGATCCGCCTGTCCGAGCACTTCCTCGATCCCGGCGTGTACATCCGTTCGATGGCCAGCCGTGGCGCGCTTGGCGGACTCAGCGAGGCAGCGCTCCAGGCCGCTCTCCTGATGGACGCCTCGGGGCGCGACGTGATTCTGCTCGAGACCGTCGGCGTCGGCCAGGCCGAGGTGGACGTGATCGACCACGCCGACACCGTCGTGCTCGTGCTCATGCCCGGCTCGGGCGACTCGATCCAGGCGCTGAAGGCGGGCGTGATGGAGATCCCCGACGTGATCGTGATCAACAAGGCCGACCATCCGCTGACCGACACGATGGTGCGCGAGATCAGGAACGTGCTCGCGCTCGGCCCCCGCGGTGGCTGGAAGGTGCCGATCGTGAAGACCGAGGCCGTGCGCGGCGAGGGTGTCCCCGAGCTGGCCAAGAGGCTTGCCGAGCACCGCGCCTACGTCGAGGCCGAGGGCACGCTGTCAGAACGCCGGCGCCGCAACCTGATGAACGAGGTGCTGGCGCTTGCCACCTACCGGATGCGGCGCGAGCTCGAGGCCTCGATACGCGAGGATCCCGAGGTCCAGGAGCTGCTCGACCGCGTCGTCGCGCGCGAGCTCGACCCGGCCAGCGCGGCGACGACCGTGCTCGAGCGGCGAGCCGGAGATCTCGCGCGATGAGCGCCGCGCTCACGCCGCCGCTGATCGTCGCCTCCCTGTTGCTGTGCGTGGCGGGGGTCCTCAAGCTGCGCGCGCCACGCGTCGCCACGGGGGCGCTGGCCGCGCTCGGGCTGCCGGCGAGCGCGTGGCTCGTCCGCGCGCTGGCGACCGGCGAGCTGGCGCTCGGCGCGCTGTGCACGCTCCATCCCTCGCGTGCGGCCGCGGGAGTGCTGGCCGGCGCCTACGCGGCGTTCGCGGTCGCTGCGTGGCTGCTCGCGCGCAGGCGGACCGCGTGCGGGTGCTTCGGCGAGGACGAGACGCCGGCGTCGGCGCTGCACTCGGCCGCGAGCGCGATCCTGGCGGGCTTGGCGCTCGCGGCGGCAGCGGCGACGAGCCCGACGCGAGGGCTCGGGTGGCTGCTTCACCGCTCCGCAGCCACCGCGGTCGTCGCGCTCGTGGGCACGGCTGGGGCGCTGTACGCGGTCGTGCTCGTGTACACGCTCGTGCCGCGTGCCTGGGGAGCCTGGGAGAGCGAGTGAGCGCCGCCGAGCGAGTGGCCGGCCGGCTCGGGATGCTGCTCGAGCGCCGGACGTCGCGCCGCGGCGCGCTGGCCCGGGCCGCGGTCGCCGGCTCGGCGTTCGCGGTGGCGCCGATCCGATACCTGGTGCGCCCCGGCACCGCGTGGGCGGTGCTCCGCCCCGAGCAGTGCGCGCACGGCGCCAAGTGCACCGACGGCTACACCGCGTTCTGCTGCGAGATCCAGCAGGGGAACAACGCGTGCCCGCCTGACACGTACATCGCGGGATGGTGGAAGTGCACGAGCTACACGGGCCACGGCCTCTGCCACGAGCAGGGCGTGCGCTACTACATCGACTGCAACCGGATCCCGGGCACGGTGTTCCCGGGCGGCTGCCAATGCGCCCACGGCGACTGCCGCAACCGGGCCGTCGACTGCAACCACTTCCGCTACGGGCAGTGCAACACCCAGATCGCCGGCGCCACCGAGGTGGTCTGCCGGCTCGTCGTCTGCCAGAACCCCGCCACCGTGCCCTCGATGAACTGCAATGGGACCGAGATGGTCGACAACCGGACGTGCGACCACAACAACCCGTGCCTCGAGGGCCTCGGGACGCAGCTCCCCGGAGGAGGCGGGGCGTAGGTGACCGTGCTGGTGTCGGTCGAGTCGGTGCTGCTTGTGCTGCTGATCGTGCTCGTCGCCGCGCTGCTCCGAAGCCACGCCGAGATCCTCCGCCGGCTCGGCCCCGAGGACCACGCACGAACCGTGCCCGCGCCTCGAGACGGCATTCGCGCGCAAGCCGCCGCGCCCGAGCTCGCCGGCGTGACGCCGAGTGGCGACGCGGTCAAGCTGTCGTTCGAGGGCGGCGTCGCGGGGCCGACGCTGCTCGCGTTCCTGTCCAGTGGCTGCACGAGCTGCGCCGGATTCTGGGAGACCCTCGACGACCGCCGGGCGCTGCCGGGCGTACGGAACATGATCGTGACCCGCGGCGCGGACCGCGAGCAACGCTCCAAGCTGCGCTCGCTGGCGCCGGCGGGCGTCCCGGTGCTGATGTCGTCCGAGGCCTGGGAGGACTACGGCGTCCCCGGGTCGCCCTACTTCGTGCTGGTCGAGGACGGCGAGGTCCGCGGCGAGGGCGTGGCAACCACATTGCAGGCGTTGCTATCGCTGGTCGGCGATGCGATCGACGAACAGCGAGAAGCGGGCTCGCGCCACCGGCAGATCGACGACACGCTGGCGGCGGCCGGGATCGGCCCGGACCACCAGAGCCTCTACCCGGGAGGCAAGGAGTGACCGGGCCCGTTGTGCTCGGCTGCGCCGCGGCGCTGATCGGGGCGCTCGCGTCCGTGTGGTCTCCCTGAGGCGAGTCGATGCTCGCGAGCATCACCCCGCTCGGAGAGCGGGGCCGCCATTCGACCTGGGGAGTGACCGTGACCGCGTTCCTGCTTGGCGGGACGGTCGCCGGCGCGGCCGCCGGAGCCGCCCTCGGAGCCCTCGGATCGCTCGCGCTCGAGCCCGCCGGCGGATGGTCGGCGCAGACGCGGGTGGCCGTGCTGGCCGCGGCGCTCGCGGTGGCGATCGGGCTCGACGCGCGCCCGCGCGCGGTCCCGGGCCCCCGCCGGCAGGTGAACGAGCGCTGGCTCGACGAGTACCGGGGGTGGGTGTACGGCGCCGGCTACGGGTCGCAGCTCGGCCTCGCCGTCACGACCGTCGTCTCGAGCGCAGCCACCTACGTGGCGCTGCTCGCCGCGCTCCTCGCGGGGAGTGCTGCGGCAGGCGCCCTCGTGCTCGGGTGCTTCGGCCTGGTGCGCGGGCTCACGCCGCTCGCGGCCGCTCGCGTGGACAGCCAGTGCCGGCTGCTCGAGCTCCACGGCGCGCTCGACCGGTGGCGCGGGCGAGTGCGGTGGGGTGCGGTCGGACTCGAGACGCTCGTGCTCGTGCTGGTCCTGGCGCTCGTCGGAAGCACGTGATCCTCGAGGCGCACGGGCTGCGGATCGAGTTGCCCCGGGGCTGGAGCGGCCGCGTGTTCAAGCGGGCAGCCGGCGGCGCCACCCTGCACGCGGGCGACTTCCAGCTCGCGCTCGACGACGGGGAGTTCGGCGATCGGAGCACCGGGCAGATGCCGCACGGGTGCTCGTTCCTGGCACTGACCGAATACCGCCCGGGCGCCGGGCTCGAACCCGGGCACGGCCTGTTCGCCGCGCGTCGCATCCCGCGGACGCTCGATCCGACCAGCTTCAGCGCGAGGGGGATGGCCCACCCCCGCCCTGGTCAACTCGGGGGCCAGGAGTTCTTCACCGCCGCGGGCCGGCCGTTCTGCCTGTACGTCGTGATCTCGGGCGCGCGGACCGAGCGCCGGCGCCGGCTCGCAACGCTCGGCGCCGTGCTCCGGACCCTTCAGATCAGCTAGCCAGCCGGCGATGAGGAGCCGCTGTAGCGGGCGGAGTCGTGCCCGGGAACGAACACGCACGGCGTCAGGTTCAGTCGCGACTTGTTGACGTAGGTGGCGTCGACCGCGCTCGCCACCACCGTCCCGTCGGCGGCGGTTGCCGTCTCGGTGACCCGGACCGCGACCCGGAACGGGATCTCGACGCCCGATGGGTACACCCTGCCGGCGCACTGCAGCGGCGCGAAGAAGCTTCCCGAGCCGGCGTACTGCCCCGGCGAGTTCTGCGTCAAGATCAGCGTGTCGGCGCCGGCGGCGCGCGCCCGGACCAGGCGGACCTGGGCGCAGGGACCGGTGGCGCACAGCGGCGTGAACGTCCACGTCCGGTGGACGAACTCGCCGGCGTGCTCGCCGAGTACGTGGTCGGCGACCGTGACTCGACCGGTCATCTCAAAGCTCCCCTCGAGGCGAGACTCGGGCTGCGCAACCGCGGAGCCCACTCCGGCCACGAGGCACGCGCCGGCGACGGCGGCCCCGGCGATTGCGCGAGCCCGCCCGCCTCGCCTCATGCGCCAAGCGCGCGGGCGATCACCATCTCCTGCACCTCGTCCGTCCCCTCGCCGATCGTCAGGATCTTCGCGTCGCGGTAGAAGCGGCAGACCGGATACTCCTCGATGTAGCCGTAGCCGCCGTGGATCTGGACCGCCTCGTCGGCCACCCGCACCGCCACCCGCCCGCTCTTCAGCTTGGCCTGGGCGGCGGTCAGCGTGAAGTTCGCGCCCCTGTCCTTCAGGCAGGCGGACTTGTGGACGAGCAGCCGGGTGGCCTCGATCTCGGTGGACATGTTCGCGAGCTTGCTCTGGATCGCCTGGAACTTCGAGATCGGGCGCCCGAACGCGCGACGCTCCTTCGCGTACGCGAGCGCCTGGTCGAGCGCGCCCTGTGCGAGCCCGACGCCCATCGCCGCGACGCCGATCCGCCCGATGTCGAGCACGTGCAGGAACTGGCGGAAGCCGGCGCCGCGCTGGCCGATGAGGTTCTCCTCGGGCACCCGGCAGTCGGCGAACGTGAGCGGGCGCGTGTCCGAGGCGTTCCAGCCCATCTTGCGGTACGGCTCGCCCGGCTCGTAGCCGGGGGTGCCGTTCGCGATGATCAGGTTCGAGATCTCGCGGTCCGAGCCGTCATTCCCGCTCGAGGCGCCCGTGACCGCGGTGATCACGACCACCCCCGAGATGTCGGTGCCGGCGTTCGTGATGAACTGCTTGGCGCCGTTGATCACCCACTCGCCGTCCTCGAGCACCGCGCGCGTGCGCGTGTTGCCGGCGTCGGAGCCCGCCTCGGGCTCGGTCAGTCCGAACGCGCCGAGCCGCTCGCCGCTGCAGAGCCTCGGCAGCCACTCCCGCTTCTGCGCCTCCGAGCCGAACAGGTAGATCGGCTGGGTCCCGAGCGAGGTGTGGGCGCACAGCGTGATCGCGACCGAGGAATCCACCCGGGCCAGCTCCTCCACAGCGAGCGCGTAGGCGAGCGAGTCGCTCCCGGCGCCGCCGTACTCCTCGGGAAACGGGATCCCCATCAGATCGAGCTCGCCGAGGCGGCGGACGATCTCGTACGGGAAGGCCTTCGTCCGGTCCAGCTCCTCGGCGATTGGGGCGATCTCCTGCTCGGCGAACTCGCGGACGGTTCGCTGGAGCAGCCGGTGATGGTCGGGTAGGTCGAAGTTCATACGTCCAGATTCCCACTACGCCCCGTTGCGCGCCACGTCCACCAGTAGCCGCACGCCGTAGCCTGTCGCGCCCTTGTCGGCGAAGTACGGCCGGCGCACGTTCCAGGCGGTGCCGGCGATGTCAATGTGCGCCCACGGCACGTCGCCGGCGAAGTGGTGCAGGAACTCGCCGGCGGTGAGCGCTGTCGCCGCGCGCTTGGTCGTCGAGTTGACGATCTGGCCGTAGCGGCCCTTGATCATCTCCTCGTAGTCGCGGTGGAGCGGCATCCGCCACACGAGTTCTCCCGTGCGGCCCGCGGATTCCTCCACGCGCGACGCCCAGGCGTCGTCGTTGCTCATCAGCCCCGCGTAGGTCGACCCGAGCGCGACCACGATCCCGCCGGTCAGCGTCGCGATGTCGACGAGCCGTTGCGCTCCCTCGCCGCGAGCGTACGAGATGCAGTCGGCGAGCACGAGCCGGCCCTCGGCGTCGGTGTTGTTGACCTCGACCGTCGTGCCGTCGAACGCGCGGATGATGTCGCCGGGCTTGACCGCGGTGCCGCTCAGCAGGTTCTCGGTCGCCCCGATCACGCCGAGCACGCGAATCGGGGCCCGCAGCTCGGCCAGTGCCGCGATCGCCTCGATCACGGCGGCCCCGCCGCACATGTCGAACTTCATCTCGTGCATCGTCGCCGCGGGCTTCAGGGAGATCCCGCCCGAGTCGAACGTCACCGCCTTGCCGACCAGCGCGACCAGCGGCATCTCGCCGTCGCCGTCGCCGTCGCCGTCGCCGGCGCCGGCGCCGTCATAGTCGAGCCGGATCAGCCGGGCCTGCTCGACCGAGCCCTGCGAGACGGCCGCGAACGCGCCCATTCCGGCCTCGCGGATCGCGGCCTCGTCGAGCACGGTCGCCTGGATCCCGAGCCGCTCCGCGAGCTCGACCGCGTAGCCGGCCAGCGCGGCCGGCGGCAGGTCATTGGCGGGGGTGTTGCCGAGGTCGCGGGCGCGGTTCTGGGCGCCCGTGAGGATCGCGGCCGTGGCCACCGGGCCCGAGATGTCGTGGTGAGCGCTCAGCACGAGCGTCTGCACCTGCCGCGGGTCCTCCTTCGGCTTGTAGCGGTCGAACCGGTACGCGTGCAGAAGCGTCCCCTCTACCAGGCCCTCGACGACGTCGTCGCCGACGTGATGGGGGACCTCCCAGCACAGCGTGGTCGCTCCCATCTCGCGCGCGCGCCGGTGCGTCACCGCAGCGGCCGCGCGGGCCCGCTCGCCGTCGAACTGGTCCCGGTCGCCGAGACCGACGAGGATCGCGCGAGCCCCGTCGGCGTGGGTGACCGCGAGACGCCCGCACTCGCGCTGGGCCTCGCCCGAGGCGAGCAGCGCGCCGAGCACGCCCCCGGGCAGGTCGTGCGCGACGTCCTCTCCCTCGAACACGCCAACCACGATCGTGTCTGCGCCGGAGTCGAGAGGACCGCCGGTCGTCGCCTCGACTTCCACGAGGCGAACATACCAGTGCGTCTAGGATGAACGCTTACCGCCTCAAACCCCCTTCGGAGAGAGAGACAAGATGCCCAAAACCGTGATCCTCTCGACGGCACGCACGCCGATCGGCAAGCTCGGTGGCGGCCTGTCCAACGTCGACGCGACAGAGCTCGGGGGCACCGCGATCAAGGCGGCGCTCGAGCGTGCCGACGTCTCGCCCGATCAGATTCAGCACGTCGTGATGGGCCAGGTGCTCCAGGCCGGCCAGGGCCAGATCCCCTCGCGCCAGGCCCAGATCAAGGGCGGGATCCCCAAGGAGGTCTCCTCGGAGACGATCAACAAGGTTTGCGCGTCGGGGATTCGCTCGGCCTGCCTGCTCGACAACGCGATCCGGTTGGGTGACCTCGAGGTTGGGCTCGCGGGCGGCATGGAGTCGATGTCGAAGTCCCCTTACATCCTCAAGGGGGCGCGGTTCGGCTTCCGGATGGGGGACGCGAAGGCGATCGACGCGATGATCAACGACGGGCTCACGAACCCGTTCTCGGGCAAGCACATGGCCCAGGAGGCGAGCGAGGTGGCGGCCGAGCTCGAGCTGACTCGGCCGGACCTCGACCGGTGGGCGCTCCGCTCGCACCAGCTTGCGGTCAAGGCGACCGACGAGGGGCGCCTCCCCGAGGAGATCGTGCCGGTCACGATCAAGGGCAAGAGAGGCGACACCGTCGTCGAGATCGACGAGGCGCCACGGCGCGACACAACCCTCGAGACGCTCGCGAAGCTCCCACCGATCTTCATGAAGGACGGCTCGCACACGGCCGGCAACTCGCCGGGCGTCAACGACGGCGCCGGCGCGCTCGTCGTCGCCAGCGACGAGTGGGCCAAGGCCAACGGCAAGACCGCGCTCGGCACGATCGTCGTGCACGCCCAGGTCGCCGACGACTTCGCGTATCTGGCCCGGACCCCCGCGAACGCCGCGCGGATCGCGCTCGAGAAGGCCGGGCTGAAGGCCGACGACATCGACCTGTGGGAGATCAACGAGGCGTTCGCGTCGGTCACGCTGAACTCGGTCCGGATGCTCGGCATCGACGAGGACAAGGTCAACGTCAACGGTGGCGCGGTCGCGCTCGGCCACCCGATCGGAGCCTCGGGCGCACGCATCCTCGGCTCGCTGGTGCTCGAGCTTCGTCGCCGCGGTGGCGGGCTCGGGTGCGCGGCGATCTGCTCGGGCGGCGGCCAGGGCGACGCCGTGATCGTCGAGGTCAATGGCGGCTGACGTCGCTCGCGACGCTGAAGACGGCGGATCGCCCCCCGGTGGATCGGCCCCGGGTGGATCGGCCCCCGCCGGATCCGCGCCCGGGGAGTCTGCCGCCAGGCAGACTCCGAGCGGATCGGCCCCCGGCGGATCCGCGCCCAGTGGATCAGCCCCCGGTGGATCGGCCCCCGGTGGATCGGCCCCCGGTGGATCGGCCCCCGGTGGATCGGCCCCCGGTGGATCGGCCCCCGGTGGATCCGCGCCCGGGCGATCAGCCGCCTTCTTCGACCTCGACCGCACGCTGATGGAGGGCTCCTCGGCCTTCCAGTTCGGTCGCGCGGCACGCAAGGCGGGGCTACTGAGCCGGCGCCAGCTGGTTGCCGACGGCTGGGCCAACCTGATGTTCAGGCTGCGGGGAGCCAGCGACGAGTCCTCGCACGAGCTGCGCAACCGGATCTCAGGGTCGCTCGAGGGCACTCGGGTCAGGGACATGGAGCGGCTCGGAGCCGACGTGCTCGCGGGAGTGCTGCCGCGGATCTACCCGCAGGTGCTCGAGCTCGCCTACCGCCACCAGGACGATGGGCTGCGCGTCTACATCGTCACCGCCGCCTCGCAGGAGCTCGCGCGGATGCTGGCCGCCGTGCTCGCGCTCGACGGCGCGGTCGGCTCGGAGTTCTCCGAGGTGGTCGAGGGCGTTTACACCGGCCGCCCGACCGGGCTGTTCGTCTACGGCCGCGAGAAGGCGCGGGCGATCGAGCTGCTGGCCGAGCGCGAGGGACTCGACCTCGAAAACTCATACGCCTACTCGGACTCCGCCTCGGACCTGCCGATGCTTCGGCTCGTCGGTCACCCGGTCGCGGTCAACCCCGACTCGGAGCTCGCGGCGGCCGCCCGCGAGGAGCGGTGGGACGTGCTCCGGTTCGACCGCCTCGGGCGCCGGCTGAAGGCGGCCGCGGGGCTGCTCGGAGCCGCGGTCGCCGGCGGCGTCGGGTCGGCGGCGCTGGCCGCGCGCGCGCGGAACCGGCGCGGCCTGGTCGCCAAGCTCCGCTGACAACGTCCTAGACTGTCTAGGACATGGCCACCCGCGAGCGTGTGTCGGACCAGGAGCGGTGGGAACGCGAGACGTTCGGCCGCACGCGCGAGCGCGAGGCGCCGTTCTCGACGATCTCGGGCGAGGCGATCAAGCCGCTCTACACCGACGCGGATCTGCCCGCCGATCCAGACGCGGTGATCGGGTTCCCGGGCGAGTTCCCCTACACGCGCGGCGTGTACGGCTCGATGTACCGGGGGCGGTTGTGGACGATGCGGCAGTTCGCCGGCTTCGGCACCGCGGCCGAGACGAACGCTCGCTTCCGATACCTGCTCGACCAAGGGCAGACCGGCCTTTCGACCGCGTTCGACATGCCCTCGCTGATGGGCCTCGACTCCGACCACCCGCGGTCGCTGGGCGAGGTCGGGCGAGAGGGGGTCGCGGTTGACTCGCTCGACGACATGGAAACGCTGTTCGACGGCATCCCGCTCGAGCAGGTCAGCGTGTCGATGACGATCAACGCTCCGGCCGCGATCATGCTGGCGTTCTACGTGGTCGCGGCCGAGCGCCGCGGGATCGGGCCCGAGGCGCTGGCCGGGACGATCCAGACCGACATCCTCAAGGAGTACATCGCGCAGAAGGAATGGTGCTTCCCGGTCGATCCCGCGATGCGCCTCGTCGGGGACATGATCGAGTGGTGCGCGTCGCACATGCCGCGCTGGCACCCGATCTCGATCAGCGGCTACCACATCCGCGAAGCGGGATCGACGGCGGCGCAGGAGCTCGCGTTCACCCTGAAGGACGGCCTCACCTACGTCGAGCAGGCGGTCGCGCGCGGACTCGACGTCGATGACTTCGCGCCCCGGTTGTCGTTCTTCTTCAACGCCCACATCGACTTCTTCGAGGAGATCGCGAAGTACCGGGCGGCGCGGCGGATCTGGGCCAAGGAGCTGCGCGACACGTTCGGGGCGAAGAAGCCCGAGTCCTGGCGGATGCGCTTCCACACCCAGACCGCCGGGGTGTCGCTGACCGCGCAGCAGCCGCTCAACAACATCGTGCGCACCGCGATCGAGGCGCTCGCCGGCGTGCTCGGGGGGACCCAGTCGCTGCACACGAACAGCTTCGACGAGGCGCTCGCGCTCCCGACCGAGGACGCGGTGCGGTTGGCGCTCCGCACCCAGCAGATCATCGCGGAGGAGACCGGGGTGGCGAACTCGATCGACCCGCTCGGCGGCTCCTACCTGGTCGAGGCGCTGACTGACCGGATCGAGGAGCAGGCGTACGAGTACTTCGAGAAGATCGACCAGCTCGGCGGGATGGTCGAGGCGGTCAAGCGCGGATTCCCGCAGGGCGAGATCGCGGACGCCGCGTTTCGCTACCAGCAGGAGGTCGATTCGGGCGAGCGCCGCGTGGTCGGCGTCAACGCCTACACCGAGGGCGATGATCTGGCAACGCCGATCCTCCGGATCGACCCCGCGCTCGAAGGCGAGCAGATTCACCGTGTGCAGGTGATCCGCGAGCGGCGCGACGACGGCGCGGTCGCGCGGGTGCTCGCCGCGCTGGTCGAGGCGGCGCGCGACCAGGACGAGAACCTGATGCCGCTGCTGCTCGAGGCGGCACGCGTCGAGGCGACCGAGGGCGAGATCGTCAGCGCGCTGCAGGCGGTGTTCGGCAGCTACAGCGAGGCGCCGGTCTTCTAGCAGGGCCTCAGTGAACCTGCGACGGGCTGGAAGATTTACACTCCAGACCGTCATGGCCGCTGCCACCGAGAAAAAGATCCGGGTTGTCGTGGCCAAGCCCGGTCTCGACGGGCACGATCGCGGCGCGAAGATCATCGCGCGGGCGTTGCGCGACGCGGGCATGGAGGTGATCTACACCGGCCTTCACCAGACGCCGGAGCAGATCGTCGAGACCGTGATCCAGGAGGACGCTGACGCGGTCGGGCTGTCGATCCTGTCCGGGGCGCACATGACGCTCGTGCCTCGGGTGCTCGAGCTGCTCAGGGAGCAGGGCGCGGATGACGTGATCGTGACGCTCGGGGGAACGATCCCGTCGGACGACGTCAAGGAGCTGAAGGCCCTCGGCGTCGCGGAGGTGTTTACGCCCGGCGCATCGACGCAGCAGGCGGTGGACTTCATTCGCAGCGCCGTCCGGGTCTGACGCCTCGATCTCCCAACCGATTGACTCGTCAGTCAACCGGGTAATATGCGAATCTCGGTGAACCCTTAGGAGGCCCTACTTGAAAATCTGCGTCCTCGTCAAAGAGGTGCCGGACGCCGCCGTCGAGAAGCGAATCGACCTCTCGACGGGCCGTCTGGACCGCTCGGGGGAGAAGAACCTCAACCCGTACGACACCCATGCGATAGAAGCGGCGATGCAGGTCCGCGAGGGCGGCAACGCCGAGGTCGAGGAGATCGTCGCTGTGACGATGGGGCCCGAGTCCGCGGTGCGGGCGCTGCACAAGGCGGTTTCGCTGGGCGCGGACCGCTCGCTGCACCTGACCGACGACGGCCTCGCCGGTTCGGACGTCGCCGCGACCGGCTACGCGCTGGCGAAGGTGCTCGAGAAGGAGCAGCCCGACCTCGTGCTGCTCGGGCAGCAATCCGACGACGGCGAGTGCTACACGATCGGCGCGGTGGTCGCCGACTACCTCAAGATGCCGTCGCTGACGCAGGTGATCAAGATGGACATTGCGGACGGAGCGCTGCGCTGCGAGCGCCAGGCGGAGTACGGCTACGACACCGTCCAGATCGCGCTCCCCGCGGTGATCTCGGTCGGCGACGCGATCAACGAGCCTCGCTACCCGTCGCTGAAGGCGATCATGGGCGCGCGCAAGAAGCCGCTCGAGAAGGTCGGCTCCGGCGATGTCGGGATCGACGCGTCGATGGTCGGCGCCGATGGCTCCCGCGTCGAGTGCGGTGACTTCCATGCCCCCGAGGCGAAGCCCGCGGGGCAGATCATCGAGGACGAGGACACCAACGAGACCGTCGAGAAGATCGTCGCGTGGCTCGAGGAAAGGAAGCTGATCTAGTGGTCGCCTTCGTACAAACGCTCGGATTCGACCGCGACGACCGCACGCACGAAGGAGACCACCATGCCTGACGTTCTCACATACGTTCTGCACTACGAGGGCGCGTTCAACAAGAACTCGCTCGGGGCGGTGTCCGAGGGCTCGGCGCGCGCCAAGGAGATCGGCGGCGAATGCCACGCGGTCGTCGTCGGCGGCGATGATCTGACCGACGAGCTGTGTCAGTCGCTCGGCGCCTACGGCGCCACCAAGGTGTTCCGCGCCAAGGGCGAGGAGGGACTGGCGCAGCCGGTGATCGATGTGATGGCGAAAGTGATCGACGACCACGGGCACTCGTACGCGCTGTTCGGCGGCGGCCTGCTCGGGTTCGAGATCGGCGCCGGGCTGGCCGCGCGCCAGCACGCCGGCGTCACGATGGAGGTCATCTCCGTCCGCGCCGAGGACGGGAAGCTCGTCGCCGAGCGGCCGATCCTCCAGGACTCGCAGATCTCGGTGTCCAAATACCGCGGCGACCTCGGGATCATCATCGGGCGGATCAACGCGTTCGAGACGGTCTCCTCGAACGGCGGATCGGCCGAGGTAGTCGACGTCGACATCGACTACTCGCCGTGGTCGACGCAGGCGAAGATGGTGGAGCGCGGCGAGCAGCGGGGTGCCGACGTCGACATCGAGGGTGCGGACATCCTCGTCGCCGGCGGCCGCGGCCTAGGCAAGGCCGAGGGCTTCACGCTGTGCGAAGACCTCGCCGGCGCGTTCGGCGGCAACAGCGCCGTCGCCGCGACGCGGGCGGTCGTGGACGCCGGCTGGTACCCGTACGCGGCCCAGATCGGGCAGACCGGGAAGACCGTTTCGCCGAAGCTGTACCTCGCCGCGGGCATCTCGGGCGCGATCCAGCACAAGGTCGGAATGCAGTCCTCGGAGAACATCGTCGCGATCAACAAGGATGCGAACGCGCCGATCTTCGAGTTCTGCGACCTCGGGATCGTCGGTGATCTCAACAAGATCCTGCCGAAGCTGGTCGAGGCGATCAAGGCGAAGAAGGGCTGAGGAGAGTTGTGTCGTCTATGAACGGACACGGCGGCGTCGCGCCGAGCCAGTTCCCGCCCCCGGTCGACTCGGTCGGCGAGTTCGTCAAGCGCGAGCTCGATCCCGAGGAGGACCGGATCGACGTCGGCGTGGTGATCGTCGGCGGCGGGCCGGGCGGACTCGCCTGCGCGAACCGGCTGCTCCAGCTGCTCGAGAACGAACCGGAGCTGATGGAGAAGCTCGGCGAGGTGCCGGTGGCGGTGATCGAGAAGGGCAAGGCGTGCGGGGCGCACAACCTGAGCGGCGCGATGATGCGCCCCTCCGGCCTCAAGCAGCTGTTCCCGGACGTCCCCGAGTCCGAGTGGCCTTCGCACGGGACCGTCGCCAAGGACAGCGTCTACTGGATGCTCGGCCCCGACCGGAAGCTGCCGCTGAAGCCGACGCCGCCGCCGTTCCGCAACCACGGCAACCACATGGTCAGCGTCGCCGAGCTGTCGCGCTGGCTGGCGGCGCGGGCCGAGGAGGCGGGCGCGTACATCCTGACCGAGACGAGTGCCCACCAGCTGCTCGTCACCGACGGCGTGGTCCGCGGGATCCGCTCGGGCGACAAGGGCCGCGGCAAGGAGGGCGAGGAGCTCGGCAACTTCGAACCGGGCTCGGACGTGACCGCGCGCGCCACCGTGCTGGCCGAGGGGACGTGGGGACATCTCGCCGGTCCGGCGATCAAGGAGTTCGGGTTGGGCGCGAGCCGCGAGCCGCAGGTGTGGGCGCTCGGGGTCAAGGAGGTGTGGGAGGTGGAGAAGCCGCTGGACCGCGTGATCCACACGCTCGGGTGGCCGCTCAGGTATGGCGCCAAGTGGCACGAGTTCGGAGGGTCGTGGATCTACCCGCAGGACGAGAACCGGGTCTCGATCGGGTTCGTCGTCGGGCTCGACTACACCGACGCCACCGTCTCACCGCACGACATCCTCCAGTTGTTCAAGACCTCGAAGCTCGTGCGGGGGATCCTCGAGGGCGGCAAGCGCGTCGCCTGGGGCGCCAAGGCGATTCCGGAGGGTGGCTACTGGGCGATGCCCAAGCCCTCGGCACCCGGGATGGTGATCTGCGGCGACAGCGCCGGGATGGTCAACGTGCCCATCCTCAAGGGGATCCACTACGCGATCCACTCCGGGATCATGGCCGCGGAGACGATCTTCAATCGTTTGAAGGACGGCGGGACGGATCTGTCCGACTACGACCGGCGGGTCGAGGAGTCGCTGATCGGCAAGGAGCTCTACGAGTCGCGCAACATGAAGCAGCCGTTCAGTCGCGGCTTCTTCGTCGGCGCCGCGATCACCAACGCGATGGTGATCAGCAAGGGCCGTTTCCCGGGCGGGCGGTGGGTAAACCACCGCGACGCCGACGCGGGCATGTCGATCGAGGACAAGAAGAATTCCTATCCGAAGCACGACGGCAAGTACACGTTCGACAAGCTCTCGTCGGTGTACGTCTCGGGTAACGCCACACGCGACGACGCCCCCAACCACATCCGCGTGCGCAAGCAGGTACCGCGGGAAATCGCGGAGACGTGGCAGTGGATGTGCCCGGCCGGCGTGTACGAGATCCCCGACGACGCTCCCGAGTCGGGACGCGTCGAGGTGATCGTCAACTACACCAACTGCGTTCAGTGCGGCGCGATCACGGCTAAGGGCGGGCGGCTGACCCCGCCCGAGGGCGGCGACGGCCCGCTGTATACGCTCACTTGAACATCCGTCCCGCGGACACCGCGCGCTTCCGACACCTATTGCGCTGCGGACCGTGTCGGGCGCGAGTGCCGCGGGCTGGGCGCCGCAGGCTCGCGTAGAGCTTGTTTGCCTGCCGACGGTCACGGAACTTTGGCGAACCTGATCTGTTGGTATTTGCGCGTGAAGTGCAAGCGCTTATTTGAGGTCGGAGCCGCCGCTGCGTGCGCGCTGGCGCTCGGCGCGGGACCTGCGGCCGCGGGGTCGACTCCGCTGCCGCTGGACCAGCTCCGCTCGTTCCTATGCCAGAAGGCGCTCGACCCGCCGGCCCGCGCGGTCTCGGTCCAGGCCGTCATGCGGCCGGTGACCGGCACGTCGAAGATGCAGATGAAGTTCGAGCTGCTCCGCCAGACCAAGACCCACCCTCGCTTCGCGGCCGTGCAAGGGCGGGGCCTCGGCAGCTGGATCACGCCCGACAATCCGACGCTCGGGCAGCGCGCGGCCGACGTCTGGCTCGTCAACCACCCCGTGGTCGACCTGTCGGGCCCGGCCACGTACAAGTTCCGCGTCAGCTTCCGGTGGGTGGGCTCAGCGGCGCAGACGCTCAGCACGGCGACCGCGATGAGCCCCACCTGCTACCAGCCCGAGCTCCGGGCCGACCTGCTCGTGAAGTCGCTGTCGCTGACCCCGATCAGCGCGGGCCCGTCCGCCGGCGAGACGGCGTACACGGCGGTGATCGCGAACCGCGGATTGACCGGGGCGGGGCCGGTCGAGGTCGACTTCGCCAACGGGACGGCCACGCCGCTGCCGGCGACGGTGGCGTGGGTCGGGGCCAGGTCGACCACGCGCCAGCGGTTCATCGCGCCGGCGTGCACCCCCGGGAGCACCCTGACCGTGACGGTCGATCCGACGCAGAGCATCGACGAGTACGACTTCGCGAACAACGCGCTGACGATGACCTGCCCGGCCGCGTCCTCGGGCTAACGCATCCGGCGCGAATTGCCGATATCAAAGGAGCGGTCGCGTCGCAGGCGGGCCGCTAAACTCGATCCTGATATGAAAACCGGCGTACATCCAGAGTATGTAGATGCCCACGTGCGTTGCACGTGCGGGAATGAGTTTATGACCCGTTCAACCAAGCCTGAGATCCACGTCGAGATCTGCTCCGCCTGCCACCCGTTCTACACCGGCAGGCAGAAGCTGGTCGACACGGGCGGCCGGGTTGAGCGCTTCCAGCGGCGGGTGGCCAAGGGCCGTCGTGCCGCTCGGGCAACCACAACGGGCTCGTAGCCCGGGGCTGATGAGCGCGGCGGTGCAGGAGGGGCGCCTCACCGCTTCGCGCGACGCCCCCCTAGGGGGTCAGGCCGTGCTCGAGGGCGTGATGATGCGCGGCGTCAACTCGTGGGCCGTCGCGGTCCGCAAGCCGCCGGCCGAGGACCGCGAGCTCGGCGAGATCGCCGTGGAGACGTTCCCGCTCGAGTCGTGGATCAAGCGCCGGCGGATTTACCGCTGGCCGGTGATCCGCGGCGTCGTCGCGCTCGTCGAGTCGCTCGCGATCGGGATCCGCGCGCTCGGGATCTCGGCCAACGCGCAGCTGCCTGACGAGGCGCAGGGGATCTCAAGCGGTGCCTGGGTCGGCACGGTCACGGTCGCGGCGGTGTTCGCGATCGGGCTGTTCTTCGTCGTGCCGGTCGGGGTGACCAGCCTGATCAAGCACCAGCTCGGCTCCTCGTTCGCGTTCTGGGCCGTCGAGGGCGTGGTCCGGACCTCGATCTTCCTCGGATATCTGTTCCTGCTCTCCCGGGTGCGGGATCTCAAGCGCGTGTTCGAATACCACGGCGCCGAGCACAAGGTGATCTCGTGCTACGAGGCCTCGGACGAGCTGACCCCGGCGCGGGCTGCGCTTTACTCGCGCTTCCACCCGCGGTGCGGCACGAGCTTCCTGCTGGTCGTGATGATCATGGCGATCTTCGTGTTCGCTCCCGTAGGGCTGCCGGCTTGGTGGATCCTCGTGATCACGCGAATCGTGGGCGTACCGCTGATCGCTGGGCTGTCGTTCGAGGTGATCAAATGGGCGGGCCGCAACCGCCGGCGCGCGTGGGTCCGGGCGATCATGTACCCCGGCATGCAGCTCCAGCGGCTGACCACGGCCGAGCCCGACCTCGACCAGCTCGCGGTGTCGATCTCCTCGCTCCGGGCCGTGCTGGACATGCAGGCCGGGACGAACGTCACGCCCGCGGATCTTGTAGGTCTGGAAGTAGTCGCGTAGCTTCCCGGTCCGTGCCCGAGGAACGCGCGTTGAGCGTCGTGATCGTCGGCGCCGGGTTCGGCGGCCTGGCGGCGGCGATCGAGCTGCGCCGGCACGGCTTCGGCGATGTGACCGTGCTGGAGCGCGCGCCCCGCCTCGGTGGCACGTGGCACTACAACGACTACCCGGGCTGCGCCTGCGACGTGCCGAGCCACCTGTACTCGTTCTCGTTCGCGCAGCGCCGGCACTGGTCGCGGATCTGCTCGCCGCAATCGGAGATCCTCCGGTATCTCGAGGAGGTGGCGCAGGCCGAGGGGGTCGCGGGGCGCGTGCGGCACGGCGTGGACGTGGTCTCGTGTGGATGGGATCGCGGCTCGTCGTCGTGGACGGTGTCTTCTGCCGACGGGCGGAGCTGGCGGGCCGATGCGGGAGTTCAGGCGTTCCGGCGGCGGTTCATCTACTACTACGCGCGGCGTCGATTTCGGTGTTGCCCGAGGTCGAGGCGGCGAGCGACCGCGAGGTGCAGGCCGCGTTCGCCGGCACCGCGTGGACCGAGTGCGACTCCTGGTACCGAGACGAGCACGGCCGGATCGTCTCGAACTGGCCCGGCTACATGAGTCAGTACGCGGAGCGGCTGCGCGTGTTAGACCCTGGTGAGTACGAGTTCGCGTCCTAAACTCGGAGCGAGATGATTGACGATTTGGTCTTACAGATCGAGACGCGCTTCGGCGAGCTTCAGGAGGAGTTGTCCGATCCGGAGGTGATCGGCGACCGTGCCCGTTTCACGGCCTCGGGTCGCGCCTACCGGGAGCTCGAGCCGGCCGCGAAGCTGGCCGTCGAGTATCGCCGGACCGCGGATGACCTCGAGGGCGCTCGGGAGCTTCTGGCCGAGGACGGCGACGACCCGGAGCTGCGCGCACTGCTCGACTCCTCGCGCGAGCGGCTGGGCGAGCTCGAGGACGAGATCCGGCTTGTGATGGTCGAGCGCGACCCCAACGACGACAAGAACGTGATCGTCGAGATCCGCCCGGGCGCGGGCGGCGACGAGGCCGGGCTGTGGGCGGGAGACCTGTACCGGATGCTCACCCGCTACGCCGAGCGCCTCGGCTTCCAGACCGAGCCGCTGTCGATCGGCGACGGCGCCTACACGTTCGCGATTAAGGCCCGCCCACCCGACGGCGCCTACTCGGTGTTCAAGTTCGAGGGCGGCACGCACCGCGTCCAGCGCGTGCCCGAGACCGAGTCCCAGGGCCGAATCCACACCTCGACGGCGACGGTCGCGGTGCTTCCCGAGGCCGAGGAGGTCGAGGTCGAGATCGATCCCGGGGATCTCCAGATCGACGTATACCGGAGCTCGGGGCCGGGGGGGCAGTCGGTGAACACGACCGACTCTGCGGTCCGGATCACCCACAAGCCGTCCGGGATCGTCGTCTCGATGCAGGACGAGAAATCCCAGCTCCAGAACCGCGAGCGCGCGATGCGCGTGCTCCGGGCCCGTATCTACGAGCGCGCGCTCGCCGAGCAGCAGGCCGAGGTGGCCGCGTCCCGTGCCGCCCAGGTCGGCACCGGTGAGCGGGCCGGGAAGATCCGCACGTACAACTACGGCGAGCGGCGGGTCAAGGACCACCGGATCAACCTGCTCGTCCACAACCTCGACGCGATCCTGATGGGCGAGCTCGACGAGCTGACCGCCGCTTTGCAGGACGACGAGAAGCGCCGTCGGCTGGAGGAGAAGGCAGTTGCCTGAGGCCGTCGTCGGGTCCGGGGGCTCGGTCTCGAGCGTGCTGTCCGACGCGTCGGCCGCGTTGTCGGCCGCGGGGTGCGACACGCCCCGGCTCGACGCCGAGTTGCTGCTCGCGTCGGTCCTCGGCGTGGGGCGCGAGCGGCTCGTAATCGACGCGCGCGTGGAACTGACGGGGGATGTGCTCTACCGGTTTCGCGCGTTGGTGGCGCGGCGCGAGGCCCGCGAGCCGGTCGCGTACATCCTCGGACACAAGGCGTTTCGGCGGATCGATCTGTCGGTCGACCGGCGCGTGCTGATCCCGCGGCCCGAGACCGAGCTGCTCGTCGAGGTGGGCCTGACGCTCGGTCGTGGGGCCCGCGTGGCCGACGTCGGGACCGGCAGCGGAACGGTTGCGCTCGCGCTGAAGGACGAGCGCCCCGACCTGTCGGTGGTCGGCTTCGACGCGAGCGTCGAGGCGTTGGAGGTCGCCCGCGGGAACGCCTTGCGGCTGGGTCTCGATGTGGAGTTCGTGTGCACCGACCTGCTCGATGGCGTGCCCGGCCGGTTCGACGCAGTTCTCTCGAATCTCCCGTACGTTGCCGAGGGCTCGGGGCTGCCGCCCGAGATCGAGCTGTACGAGCCGTCGATGGCGCTGTTCGGCGGTCCGGACGGGCTCGACCTGATCCGGCGGCTGATCGTGACGGTGGCGGACGCCGGGGTTCCGGTTGTCGCGCTCGAGGTCGGGCTGGCCGAGGCGGTTGCCGGCATGATGCTCCGCGCGGGCTATCCGTCGGTCCAGATCCTGCGCGACCTGGCCGACCACGAGCGGGTCGTCCTCGCGCGGCGGTGACCGACGCCGAGGCGTTCGAGCGCTGCATCGGCGACGGCGGGATCGCGCTGTTCCCCGCCGACACGGTGTACGGCCTGGCCTGCGATCCGAACGACCGCTTCGCGGTCGCGCGGCTGTACCTGCTGAAGCGGCGGAGCCTCGACAAGCCTTCGGCGGTGATGTTCTTCGATCTCGAGGGCGCGCTGCACGCGGTGCCCGAGATCGGGGAGCGGACATGCGGCGCGATGGCGCGGCTGCTGCCCGGTGCAGTGACAGTGCTCTTACCGAACCCGGCGGGTCGCTTTGCGCTCGCTTGCGGGAGCGATCTGGGGACTCTCGGAGTGCGGGTCCCGGCGCTCGGGCGCTTGGCCTCGGTGCGAGGCCCGGTGCTGCAGTCGAGCGCGAACCGGGCCGGCGGTCCCGATCCGCGGTCGGTCGAGGAGGTTCCGACGCTGCTGCGGGCCGCGGTCGATCTGGTGATCGACGCCGGCGAGCTGCCCGGCATGCCGTCGACCGTGGTCGACCTGCGCGGCTACGAGGCCGACGGCGAGTGGCAGGTCGTGCGCGAGGGTGCCGTCGGCGAGCGCGAGCTGACCGAGGCGCTCCACTGGCAGTACCACTTCGACGCGGGGTCGTATGCGGACGAGATCCGGGCCGACCTGCCTTCTTACGACACGCTCCAGGAGGAACTGGCGGGCGCCAGCGGAACGGGCGCACGGCGGATCCTCGAACTCGGGACGGGTACCGGCGAGACGGCGCGCCGGCTGCTCGCGCGCCACCCGGACGCGGTGCTCGTCGGGATCGACGAGAACGAGCAGATGCTCGCGGTGGCGGGAGATCAGCTGCCGGGCGCGCGCGTGGATCTGCGTGTCGGGCGCATCGAGGATGCGCTCCCTCCCGGCCCGTTCGACCTGGTCGCGAGCGCACTGTGCGTGCACCACCTTTTCGGCGTCGCGAAGGCCGGCCTGTTCGGCCGGATCCGGGACGTGCTCGCCCCGGGCGGGATGTTCGTGCTGGCCGACGTCGTTGTCCCGGATGACCCGGCTCTGGCGACGACGCCGCTGACGCCCGGCTACGACCGCCCGAGCCCGCTGGCCGATCAGATCCGGTGGCTGGCCGACGCGGGGCTGGAGCCGCGGGTGGTGTGGGAGCACGGCGATCTGGCGGTCGTGGCGGCGCGGCGAACCTGACCGCCCGTGATCGTCGCCCGGCGACTGCAACGCTGACCGCTTCCGTTGCTAGGCTCGTAGCTCGAGTGAGCGCCGCCGATCTCCCAGCGGATTTCTTCAACCGGCCCCTGTCCGAGGTCGATCCGGAGATCGCCGAGGTGCTGGCGCTGGAGCTCGAGCGCCAGCAGCGGACGCTCGAGATGATCGCATCCGAGAACTTCGTGCCGATGGCGGTGCTCGAGTGCCAGGGATCGGTGCTCACGAACAAGTACGCCGAGGGTTACCCGGGCAAGCGCTACTACGGTGGCTGCGAGTACGTCGACGTCGCCGAGCGGCTCGCGATCAAGCGCGCGGTCGAACTGTTCGGAGCCGACCACGCGAATGTGCAGCCGCACTCGGGCGCGCAGGCGAACATCGCCGTGTACCACGCGCTGCTCAACCCCGGCGACACCGTGATGGGGCTCGAGCTCTCGCACGGCGGCCACCTGACCCATGGGATGCGGATCAACGTGTCGGGCCGGCTGTACGACATCGCCCCGTACCACGTGGACCGGGATTCCGGCCGGATCGACATGGACGAGGTCGAGCGGATCGCCCACGAGCGCCGGCCCAAGATGATCCTTGCGGGCTGGTCCGCGTACCCGCGCTTTCTGGATTTCGAGCGGTTCCGCGCGATCGCGGACGAGGTCGGCGCCCGCCTGGTCGTCGACATGGCGCACTTCGCCGGCCTGGTCGCGGCTGGGCTTCACCCGAACCCGATTCCGTACGCCGACGTGGTCACGACCACGACCCACAAGACGATCGGCGGCGGCCGCGGCGGCATGATCCTGTGCACCGAGGAGCTCGCGAAGCCGATCGACTCCGCGGTCTTCCCCGGACAGCAGGGCGGCCCGCTCGAGCACATCATCGCCGGCAAGGCGGTGGCGCTGAAGATCGCCGCGAGCGAGGCGTTCCGCGAGCGTCAGGAGCGCACGGTGGCGGGCGCGCAGGCGGTCGCCGACGAGCTGCTCGGCGCCGGCGGTGGCGTGAGCGTGTTGACTGGCGGCACGGATGTGCATCTGGTGCTGTGCGACCTGCGGGAGTCCGCGCTGGACGGCAAGCAGGCCGAGGATCGTCTCGCTTCGGTCGGGATCACCGTGAATCGGAACGCGGTCCCGTTCGATCCGCGTCCGCCGGCGGTCTCGAGCGGGTTGCGGATCGGAACGCCGGCGCTCGCCACTCGCGGGCTCCAGCTCGAGGACTTCGTCGAGGTGGGCTCGATCATCGCCGAGACTCTCGGGTCGGAGGCGTTCGAGCAGCGTCACGTAGAGCTGTCCGAGCGCGCCGCCGCGGTCGCCGACCGGTATCCGCTGTACACGCGGGTCGGCGCGCCTGCGATCATCTAGAGATGGGGCCGCGTCGCGGCATCCTCCGGATGATCTCGCGGCCGGCCCGCCAGGCGAGGCACGGACGCCGAGCGGGCCGCAGCCGCGAGGCCAAGCGGGCCCGTCCGGACCGGAGCGCACGGCCCGCGAGGCGGGCGATCAGCCGAAGCGGCTATTCGAACGCGGCCACGGTCGCGATGATCACGAACGTGGCGACGAGCGCGGTTCCCTCGAATACCGTCGCCTCGCCGTCGCCGGTTATCTGCCACACGATCACCGCGGTCCCCAGCAGCGCTCCGATGTACACCGGAGCGAGGTTGAACGACAGCCGCGTGGCGGTCAACAGCGACACGAGCACGAGCATCGGATACAGGAACGCGGCGATCTGCGAGACCGAGTTCTTGACGATCGAGATCGCGAGCTCGGACTGGCCCTTGTGGGCGAGCACGATCCCGGCCACGTTCTCGACGGCATTGCCGGCGATCGCGACGATCACCAAGCCGGCGAACGCCTGTGAGATGTGGAGCTTCTCGATCGTTGGTTGCAGCGCGTGGACGAACCAGTCCGAGACGAACGCGGACGCGATGCCGGCGAGAAGCAGCAGCACGATGCTCGTGGACAGGCTGAGCCGGGGCGGCTCGGCGTACTCCGGCCTCGCGGCGTCAGAGCTGGTCAGGTACTGGCGAAGCCAGGTCGCGTACACCGCGAGGATCACGCATGCCCCGATGATCGAGATCGTCTCGGCGTGCCGGCTCGCGGAGTTGCCGGACGAGCGGTCGAGCCCGATCAGCACGATGATGAACGACGCCACGAGCAGTAGCGTCGCTGTGTCGTTCGGCAGCTTCGGGCTGAAGCGCATGATTCCGTCGCGCTCGCGCCGGGCGCCGGCGATGATCACGAGCCCCAGCACGAGCAGCGCATTGACGAGGATCGAGCCGAGGATCGCGGTCTCGGCGATCACCTGTTGACCGGCCCGGAGCGCGAAGATCACGACGAAGAACTCGGGGAGATTCGCGACCGTCGCCTGCATCACGCCGGTGACCGACGGACCCACGCGGCGTCCCACCTGCTCGATCGAGAGCGCGACGACCCAGGCCACCCCGGCGAGCGCGAGCGTCGAGAACACGAACGCCACCACGCTCGACACGCGGTGGACGTAGCGCGTGACGCCGGCGAGCACGATCAGCACGACGACCACGCCGAGGATTGCGCGCTCGATCCGGGTGAGCCCGGCCAGTTGCTCGTCGCTGGTTCGAGTCGCTGCCGCCAGCTAACCCACCCGCTCGAACTCCCCGGTCTCGACCTCGCGCTGCACCTTCTCATCGATGTCGTGCTCGCTCGTGTCCGGGTCCTCGGTCCTGAGCTCTCGCGACCGGCGGTTCTTGAACTTCAAGATCTCGAGCACATAGATCAGATAGACGCTGGCGGCGATCGCGATCAGCCCGATCGCCACGATCACGAGCATCCACCCGAGGTGGTAGGTGCCGCGATGGTTCGAGTACGGGATGAACCGCAGGGCCAGCGCTACGCCCGCGAGCATCAGCGTCCAGCCATACAGGTAGGCGACCGTGCGGCGCTGGCTGAACCCCATCCGGGCCATCCGGTGATGGAAGTGGTTGGCGTCGGCCGACCACGGCTTTCGCTTGTACTTCAGGCGCTTGGCGACGACGAAACCGGTGTCGAGGAACGGTACCGCGAGCACGATCAGCGGCACGGCCAGCGCGACCACCGCGCCGGTCTTCACGGACCCGACGACCGCGATTACGCCGAGCAGATAGCCGAGCAGGTTCGCCCCGGAGTCGCCCATGAACACCGACGCCGGATAGAAGTTGTGGAACAGGAAGCCGAGCGCCGCCCCCGCGGTCAGCGCCGCGAGCACCCCGGCGCCGGCGATGTGCAGGTCGAACGCGATGATCGCGAACGCGATCCCATCGATCGTGCACAGCCCTGCCGCCAGCCCGTCGACGCCGTCCGACAGGTTCACGACGTTCATCAGGCCGACGAGCCAGATCACGGTCAGCACGCCGCCGGTGTTCGGCAGCTGGAGCGTGCCGATGAACGGGACCGTGACGTCCGTCACGACCACGCCACCCTCGACCGCGATCAGCGCCGCCGCGATCTGCCCGAGCAGCTTCCACTGCGGCGCGAGCGGGCGCCAGTCGTCGATCGCGCCGACGAGCGTGATCAGGCAGGCGCCGGCAATGATCGCCCACGTGTGGACGGTTCCGGACGAGCCGGGGGCGGTCCCGAGCGTGTGGCGCAGCTGGATCGTGCTCGGCAGCCAGAGCGCCGAGGCGACCAGCACTCCGGCAAGGATCGCCAGGCCGCCCAGGGTCGGGGTGGCGCGCTCGGCCAAGCCTCGCTCGCTCGGCAACACGACAGCGCCCACCCGCCGCGCCAGCCTGGCGGCCAGCGGCGTCAGCACGGTGGCGACCGCCATCGCCACCAGGAATGCGAACAGGGCGTCCCAGTAAGCCATGCCGTTCGGGAAGCATGGCAGGGGAGCAGGACTGTGTGGTTATTGGAGTGCCTGGGCGATCCGCGCGGCGACGGCGATCGGCTCGTGCTTGAGCTGACGGTCTGTGATGCGCAGCACGCGTATCCCGGCCGCGAGGAGGACTTGATCGCGTTTTCGGTCGCTCTCGAATGCCAGGCGGTGGCCGTGGGCACCCCATCCGTCGAACTCGAGCACGAGGCTTTCGGTCGGCCAGAAGACGTCGACAGGGTAGCCGTGGACGGCGACGTTCGTCAGTGGCTTTGGGAGCTGTGCGGCCTCGATCAGCCTGAGTAGTAGGCGTTCGCGTTCGGAGCGGGTGAGGCGCGGGTCTTCGATGAGCGCTCGGATCACGGGGGCGCCCCTCCGTCGCGGCTCTCGCGCGATGACACGCTCGATTGCGCGTGGTGTCACGACGCGGCGGTACAGGGCCTCCTGAAGGGCGTGCTCGGTTTCTCGGGCGGACTCGGTCGCGGCGAGGTCGCAGATCGTGCGGGCGATGGTCGTAATCCGGAGGCCGTTCATGGCGGTGATTTCCTGGCGCGGAAGCTCGGGGACACGATGGAGCCGTATCCCGGGGTGGCTGCCCGGATTCCGTCCAGCCACCGTGATCTCGACATCGCCGGCGATGTCGGGCACGAGGCCGAACAGGCAGGCGGCTGAGCGATGGCTGACCACGGCGTTCGCGCCACCGGCGAGTGCCGCTGCCCGCGCCTTGGCCATCGGCGTGGGCGGCGCCGGTCCGAGGATGTACACGCCTCGGTGCCATCTCTGCATCCGCCCCGCGCGCACCCGGTACGCGATCGCTGCGCGGGTCAGGCCGGCGGCGATGAGCTGATCATGACCGATCACGTTGTCCTGCCGGCCGGCGATCCTCGCGATTGCCCGCTCCACGGGGTGCATAGCTCGTCACCCCCGCGCTGTCGGTCTCGTCGTGCCGGGTTGCGCGCGATAATCGTGCCCAACTCGGCGCGGCTTTCCGTGGCTCGCCGGAATGTTGTGTTGTGCAGGTGATTTCGGCCTCACGTCGCCAGTATCGGAGCTCGGCGAGGGCCCGGACCGCGATCGCGTGTGATTTGGAACAGGGGCGTGTCGAAGTTTTGACGCCCTGTGCCGCGGCCCCGACACTCTCGCGACCCCCGCGACCCCCGCGACCCGCGCCACCGCGCCACCGCGACCCCCGCGACCCGCGGGCCACCGCGCCACCGCGACCCGCGCGCCACCGCGACCCGCGCGCCACCGCGACCCGCGCGCCACCGCGACCCGCGCGCCACCGCGACCCGCGCGCCACCGCGACCCGCGCGCCACCGCGACCCGCGCGCCACCGCGACCCGCGCGCCACCGCGCCACCGCGCCACCGCGCCACCGCGCCACCGCGCCACCGCGCCACCGCGCCACCGCGCCACCGCGCCACCCTGGTATTCTGACGTTAACGTAAGAATCAGATTCAGAGCAGCCGGAGGATCATGTCGGCAGTCCAAGCAGCTCGAGCCCGCCGCATCGGCGTCCACGCGGGGCACGACTCATACAAGTGGTGGGCGCTCTCTTGTACCAGCCTGGGCATGCTGCTCGCGACGATCAACTCGGGCACGCTGATCATCGCGCTGCCCGACCTCGAGCGGAGCCTGCACACGAGCCTGCTCGAGCTCGTGTGGGTGATCCTGGTGTACATGATCGCCTCGACCGTGCTTGTCCTGAGCGCCGGCCGGCTGTCTGACCAGTTTGGCCGAAAGCAGGCCTACATCGGCGGCTTCCTGCTGTTCGCGGTGGCGTCGCTCGGCGCCGGCTTCGCCGGCAACGGCACGCAGCTGATCCTGTGGCGGATCCTCCAGGGCGTCGGCGGGTCGTTCCTGTTCGCGAACGCGGCGGCGATCGTGACCGACGCGTTCCCGCGCGAGCAGCTCGGCCTCGCGATGGGCACGAACACGATGGTGGCCGCGGTCGGTCTGGTGATCGGTCCGGTGCTTGGTGGCGCCCTGGTGGCGATCTCGTGGCACTGGGTGTTCTGGTTCAACGTGCCGTTCGCGCTGGGCGGCAGCGCGTGGGCGTGGTTGATCCTGCATGAGGTCACCGGCCGCTCTGAGGACAGGTCGTTCGATGCGCTCGGCACGATCACGTTCCTGATCGGGCTGACCGGGCTCGTTTACGGCATCTCCAAGGGCGGCATCTCGGGCTGGAGCAGCCCGGGGGTGATCGGGAGCCTGATCGCCGCGGCGGTGTTCCTGCCCGGCTTCGTGCTGATCGAGAGCCGCGTCCGCTCGCCGATGCTCGACCTCTCGATCTTCAAGAACCGTCTGTTCTCGGCGGCGTCGCTCGCGGCCTTCACGAACGGGCTCGCGCGGTTCGCGCTGATGTTCGTGTTCGTCTTCTACTTTCAGGGCGTGCAGGGTGACTCACCGATCCTGGCGGGGATCAAGCTCGCTCCGCTGGCGATCGGGATGCTGATCTCCTCGCCGCTGGCCGGCATCTGGGCCGACCGGCGCGGGTCGCGCGGGATGGCGGTGGCGGGGATGCTCGTCCAGGCCGCCGGCCTGGCGCTGATGACGACCCTCGAGCGCGACACGACGTACCTGGCCAGCGGCGTGTACATGTTCATCGTCGGGGTCGGGTCGGGGATGTTCAACTCCCCGAACACCGCCGCGATGATGGGTACCGTTCCCCCGCACCGCCGGGGCATCGCCGCCGGCGCCCGGGTGCTCGTCCAGAACACCGGCGCGGTCATATCGATCGCGTTCGTGCTCGCGGTCGTGACCTCGTCGGTGCCGAAGAGCGTGCTGTTCGCGGTGTTCTCGGGGCTGGCCAACCACATCACGAACGCGCAGCTGGTCCCGTTCATGTCGAACATGCACACGGCGCTGTGGTGCCTGTCGGGGATCTCGCTGCTGGGCGCCGCGATCTCGGCGGCGCGTCCGTCGCACGTGCAGGCCGAGGCCGAGCTCAAGGAAAGCCGGCGTCGCGACGAGGCCAAGGCGCCCCACGGGGAGGTGGCGGCGTGACGACGACCGCGAGCAAGCCGTTGAGGATCGGGGAGGTGGCCGAGCTCACCGGCACGACGCCGCGGACGATTCGCTACTACGAGGAGATCGGCCTGCTCCCCGGCGCTCGCGACCGGACGCAGGGCCAGCACCGCGCGTACAGCGAGGCCGACGTCGAGCGCATGCGCGAGATCATCCGGCTTCGTGACCTGCTCGGCCTGTCGCTCGATCAGCTCGGCGTGCTGCTCGACGCCGAGACCGCGCGCGCCGAGCTCAGGCGCGAGCTGGAGCACGCCGAGGACCCGTCCAGGATCAGAGGCCTGCTCGAGCAGGCGCTCGGGCACATAGGGACGCAGCTAGACCTCGTGCGCAGCCGCCGGCAGGCGCTCGGGCAGCTCGAGGAAGAGCTCGTGGCCAAGCGACGCCGGATCCACAAGCGGATCTCAGAGCTCCCCGGCGAGTGAGCGCGGCGTAGGCGACCGCTGGCGCTGCCGCGGCGCACGCCCCGGGAGACGGACGCCCGATCAGCAGTGCAAGGACGGGCCGGGTCGGCGCGTTCGATATTCGCGGCAGGATCGCCGCCCCCGCTGGCGTAACCAACAGCCGGCGGGACGGTAATTGTCGGCGGGAGGCCGTCCGCGGCGCGATAGCCGTCGCTGAGCCGGTTTGCGGCGCGATAGCCGTCCGGTCTGCGGCGCGACCGCCGTCGCCGAGCCGGTCTGCGGCGCGATAGCCGTCCGGTCTGCGGCGCGACCGCCGTCGCTGAGCCGGTCTGCGGCGCAACAGCCGTCGCCTCGAAAAGGGCTACTACAAAGGACACGCATCCCCACCGATCGCGCCCGAAGCGGCAACGGTAGATCCAGGACAACATGACCTTCTCCATCCACAGCGTCGCCAAGCGCGTGCCGATCTTCGCGGCGATTGCGGCGGCGTTCGTCGGCATCATCAACATCGCCTCGACGCTGTCGCCGAACATCCGGTGGCGAGGCCACCTGCTGCTCGAGTTCGAGCCGGTCGAGGCGATCCGCCTGTTCCATGCGCTCGCGCTGCCCGCGGGCGTCGCGCTGCTGCTCGTGGCCCCGTATCTGGCCAAGCGGCGGTGGCGGGCGCTTGAGACCGCGGTCGGGCTGATGCTCGCGCTCGGTCTGTTCGACCTGCTGAAGGGCCTCGACTTCGAGGAAACGATCCTCACCTGGGGGGTCGCCGCCGTGCTCATCGCCAGCCGGGACGAGTTCAACGTCCGCCACGACCCGATCACGCTGCGCTCTGCGATCTGGCGCGTGCCGCTGCTGGGGCTGGTGGGGATTGCCGGCGCGGCCGTCGCGACCTGGGCCACGCAGGGGCATCCGTCGTCGAGCACCGTGACGAGCGAGACGTTCGATCTCCTCCGCTGGCACCAGGGCCCGATCCACTACCACCACCACATCCCGGTCGGCGTCCACATGCTTGAGCTCGGCACGCTGCTGGTGATCGCCTACGTGATCTTCCGGCCGCTGGCCGCGCCGCGGGCGCTCCCGACCCCGGCGGCCCGCCAGGTAGTGTCGGATCTGGTCCGCGCGCACGGCGGGGACACGCTCGCGTTCTTCAACCTTCGTGCCGACAAGCACTATCTGTTCAGCGAGGACCGGCGGGCGTTCGTCGGCTACGCGATCGAGAACGGCGTGTTGCTGCTGTCGGGAGACCCCGTCGGCCCCGAGGAGGCGCTGCCTGGGCTGCTCCACTACGTTCGGGGGTTCGCCGACTCGCGCGGGCTCAAGCTCGGCGCGCTCGGCGCCAGCCAGGGGTTGTGTCCGCTGTACGAGGAGTTGGGGCTGCGCACGATCTACGTGGGCGACGAGGCGGTCGTCGACCTCGGTTGCTTCTCGCTCGAAGGACGTCCGATCCGCAAGGTGCGCCAATCGGTCACGCGTCTGCGCAAGGCGGGATACGTGGCCGAGCTGCGCGAGCTGCGGGCGCTCGACGAGGACACTCTCGAGCAGGTCGAAGAGGTCGTCGAGCTTGGTCGTCAGGGCGCCCCGGAGCGGGGCTTCTCGATGGCGATGGATTCGCTCCAGGGCGAGCACGACCACGAGACGCTCGTGGTGCTCGCGCGCGACGACGCCGGCGCGATCCGCGGTGTGCTGCATTTCGTCCCCTGCTACGGGCGCCCCGCGGTGTCGCTGTCGTTCATGCGGCGCGATCCGTCGACGCCCAACGGGCTGACCGAGTTCCTCGTGGTGCGGGCTATCGAGCTCCTGAGAGACCGCGGGGTGCAGGAGCTCTCGCTGAACTTCGCGGCGTTCGCGAAATGGATGCACAGCCCCGAGAAGCGGCTCGAGCGCGTGCTCGGCAGGTTGATCGCGCTCGGCAACCCGTTCTTCCAGATCGAGAGCCTGTATCGGTTCAACGCCAAGTTCTTCCCGCGCTGGGAGCCGCGGTTCCTGGTCTACGAAGGGGCGTTCGGGCTGCCGCGCGCCGGGATTGCGGCGCTGTGGGCGGAGGGCCAGCTCCCCAAGCCCCGCATCGGTCGCCCGTCGGCTCCCCGCTGACAGTTCCGGAACCGGAAAGTGGGTTGCTGGGGGCAACGCGGCGGCGCTAACGTAGCGCTAACGTAGTTCCCTCCGGATCAGCGCGAAGGTGGGGCCGTCCGCGTGCGCAGGCGAACGGCTTTGAACGCGACGGTTCCCTCTACGCGCCGCTACCCTTCCGGCCCTCTGACCACGCATGACCGGCTCCACCTCCTTCAACCCGCTTCACCTTGACGATCACGAACACAGGATCCCCAGTGTCGCTGAGCGCTCCCGCAACCTCTGACGGCCACGCGGCGCTGCTCGCGTACCTCGACGTGGTGGTGCTCGTCGTGGCGGCGCCGATCATGCTGCTGATCGGGGTTCCCGCGGTTGGCTACCTGGTTGGCGCGGGTGTCTGGATCGTCCTGCGCGCGGTCGGCGTGGCGATCGAGCGCGTCGTCCCATCGCTGCGCGACCCCCGTGGCGAGGTCACGCTGCGTCTGGCATACCTGCTGGGGCGGCTGTTCACGCTCGCCATCGCAGTGATCCTCGTACGCAACGGCGCCGGCCGCGACGACGGACTGACCGCGCTGGTCGTGATCGTGTTCGCGTTCACGATGCAGCTGCTGCTCTCGTTCCTGAGCCGCCCGAGGTCGCGGCGATGAGCAAGACGCGCAAGATCGTCCTGATCGGCTTCGGGATCTACCTGGGCGTGTTCGTCCTGCTGATCCTGATCTACGGCTTCGCCCAGCACAAGAACAACGTGTTCCAGATCCAGAACGAGTTCAAGCTGATCAACTGGGTCCACCTCGGGGTGTTCAGCATCAACCGCGCCGTGCTCTACCTGTTCATTTCGGCCTTGCTGACGATAGTCACGATGGTGTGGATCGCCCGGCGGATGCACGCCCGTCCGAACAAGGTCCAGACCGCGGTGGAGGTGCTGTTCTCGCTGATGCGGGACAACATCACCCGGGGGAACATGCCGGACTCGATGGCGGCCAACTGGTTCCCGTTCCTGGGCACGCTGTTCCTGTTCATCTGGTACTGCAACCTGGTTGGCTACCTGCCGCTGCCGACGAATACCCAGGAGAAGTTCACCGTGTTCGGCGCCCACATCCCGTCGTTCGCGCTGTATGCGGCGACCGCGAACATCTCCGTGCCGCTCGTCCTCGCGCTCGTCGTGTTCGTCGCGTTCAACTGGGTGGGCGTCCGCGCGCAGGGGCCGATCGGATACATGAAGAGCCTGATTCCGGCCGGCGTGCACGGCCCGATGTTGCTCTTGATCTTCCCGATCGAGGTGATCTCCACCCTGATGCGGCTGCTGTCGCTGACCATCCGGCTGTGGGCGAACATCTTCGCCGGGCACATCATCCTCCTGTTCCTGGCCGGCGGGCTCGCGGTGATCCTCGGGCTTCAGGCGCTCGGGTGGTTCGCGCTCCCGGCCGGGATCCTCATCTACATGTTCGAGCTGGGCCTGGTGGCCACGCTGCAGGCATTCATCTTCGCGACCCTTGCCGCAATTTACTTGGGCGGCTCGGTCACTCACCACTAACACCAGAAGGAGCCCCTGATGCTTGCTGTTTTCCACATCGTTCCTATCGCGGCCTCTGGGATAACGGCCGGCTTCGGGATCGCCGTCGGCGGCGGTCTGGGCGCGGTCGGCGCGGGCGTCGGCATCGGCATCATCTTCGGCAAGGTGATCGAGGCGGTCACCCGCCAACCCGAGATGCGCGACGAGATCACCGCCATCCAATGGCTGGGCTTCGCGCTCACAGAAGCCGTGTTCTTCTACGGCCTCGTGGCCGGCCTGCTCTCCTACGTGCTCAAGTAAATGGCCGCGGTCTCTCACCTCCCGGTCGCCGCTTCGAGCGGCTCGTTCCTGATCACCCCGAACGTCGGGCTGATGATCTGGACCTTGCTGCTGTTCGGGATCTCGATGTACATCCTGTGGAAGCTCGCCTTCCCCCGGATCTCCGAGGCGCTGGACCGGCGCCAGCACGCGATCGAGGAGTCGATCGACCACGCCGAGCGGATTCGCCACGAGGCCGACGACCTGCTCGCCGAGTACCGGGAGCGGCTCAAGGAGGCCCGGGGTCAGGCCGAGCAGATCCTCGAGCGGGCGCGCAAGACGGCCGATACGACCGAGCGTGACGCCCAGGAGCACGCCACCGAGCGGCGCGAGCAGCTGATGGACCAGACGCGCCGTGAGATCGAGACCGAAACCCGCCGTGCGATCCAGGAGATCCGCCGCGAGGTCGCGGAGCTGACCGTGCTGGCGACCGAGAAGGTCACGCGCAAGGTGCTCGACGAAGAGGACCAGCGCCGGCTCGTCGAGGATGCGCTCTCGGAGCTCGACTTCAGTACGCTGGCCCCGGCCGAGGGCCATTAGCGTGCGCGGTCGAGGGGGTAGCGGTTAGTGGAAGAGATCGCTCAGGTCTACGCCCGGGCGCTGTTCGAGGTGGCCAAGGAGCACGACCTCCTCGACCAGGTGCGCGACCAGCTGGGTCAGTTCGCGGACGCGCTGGCCGGGAACCGCGAGCTCGCCGTGTTCTTCTTCTCGCCGTACTTCTCGACCGAGGAGAAGGAGGATGGCCTGAAGAAGGCGGTCACCGGCGCCGAGCCGGTGTTCATGAACTTCCTCGAAGCGTTGATCGAGCGCCACCGGATGCCCGCGATCTTCCGCATCAGAGCCCGCTACCAGGACATGTGGGAGGATGAGCGCGATCTGCTTCCGGTGGAGGTGACGAGCGCGGTCGCGCTCGACGACTCCACGATCGGGAGCATCGGGAAGCGGATCGGAGAGCAGACGAAACGCACCGTCGAGCTCTCGAGCACCGTCGATCCCGACATCCTCGGCGGGATCGTGTTGCGAGTGGGCAACGTCATCCTCGACGCCTCGATCCGGAACCGACTGGAACAACTTCGAAAGCAAGTCGCGCGGGCCTAGCCACCCTCGCCCGCCAAGGAGTAATGAATGCAGATCAAGCCTGACGAGATCACCTCAATCCTCAAGGACCGGATCGAAGGACTCGACGCATCGAGCGCCGACCTGACCGAGGTCGGAACGGTGCTGTCGGTGGCGGACGGGATCTGCCGGATCCACGGGCTCGAGAACTGCATGTCGTTCGAGATGCTCGACCTGCCCCATGACGTGACCGGGCTTGCTCTGAACCTCGAATCCGACAACGTCGGCGCGGTGCTGTTCGGGGAATGGGAGAGGATCGTCGAGGGCGACACCGTCAAGCGGACCAAGCGCCTGCTCGAGATTCCCGTCGGCGAGGAGCTGCTCGGGCGGATCGTCGACCCGCTCGGCAATCCGCTCGACGGCAAGGGCGAGATCAACGCCACGGAAACCCGGCCGTCGGAGTTCAAGGCCCCCGGCGTCGTCCAGCGCCAGCCGGTCAAGGAGCCGATGCTGACCGGGCTGAAGGCTGTCGACTCGATGATCCCGATCGGCCGCGGCCAGCGCGAGCTGATCATCGGCGACCGCCAGACGGGCAAGACCGCGATCGCGATCGACGCGATCATCAACAACCGGGATCGCGACCTTCTGTGCGTGTACGTCGCGATCGGACAGCGCAAGGCGACGGTCGTCGCCCTCGCCAAGACGCTCGAGGACGCCGGCGCACTCGACAACACGATCATCGTGATGGCCGCCGCCGACGAGGCCGCGCCGATCAAGTTCCTTGCCCCCTATGCCGGATGCGCGATGGGCGAGCACTTCCTCTACAACGGCAGGGCGGCGCTCGTCGTCTACGACGATCTCTCCAAGCACGCCGTGGCCTACCGCCAGATGTCGCTGCTGTTACGCCGCCCGCCCGGCCGCGAGGCGTACCCGGGAGACGTTTTTTATCTCCATTCACGTCTGCTCGAGCGCTCGGTCAAGCTGAACGACGACCTGGGTGCCGGGTCCCACACCGCCCTTCCGATCATCGAGACCCAGGCGGGCGACGTGTCCGCATACGTCCCCACGAACGTCATCTCGATCACCGACGGCCAGATCTACCTCGAGCCGGGGTTGTTCAACTCGGGCGTGCGCCCGGCCATCAACGTCGGCATCTCCGTCTCCCGGGTCGGCGGCAACGCCCAGATCACCCCGATGCGCAAGGTGGCGGGGCGCCTGAAGCTCGAGCTCTCGCAGTACCGCGAGCTCGAGGCGTTCTCGCAGTTCGGCTCCGAGCTCGACCCGGAGACCCAGCGGACGCTCGCTCGCGGCGAGCGGCTCGTGAAGACGCTCAACCAGCCCGAACGCCACCCGATGCCCGTCGAGGACCAGGTGGTGCAGGTGTACGCCGCCACCAACGGCTACCTGGACCGGATCGTGATCGACAACGTCAATCGGTTCCTGGCCGACCTCACCGAGTCGATGCGGGCCAACGAACCCGAGCTCCTCAAGAAGATCGCCGACGGCGACTGGAGCGACGAGACGCAGACGGAGGTCGAGTCGGCGGTCTCGCGGTTCGCCGAGGACTTCGGCTTCGACCTCGACGAGGAGGGCCATCCGATCGACGACGGCGAGCCCGGAGCCTCCGGAAACGGCGCCAGGAGCCAGCGAGAGGAGCAGGCCCAGCCGGCGTAAGCCGCGGCCTGACCTGGACTCATGGCTTCGCAGCGCGACGTTCGAAACCGCATCGGCGCGGTCAAGAACATTCAGAAGATCGCTCGCGCGCTGGAACTGGTCGCCGCCGCTCGTCTGCGCCGGGCCGAGCAGCGGATCGAGGCGCTGCGCCCCTACGCGGACGCGATCCGGCGGATGACCCGCCAGGCGGCCGAAGCGGCGGGCAACGTTCCGAGCCTGCCGATCCTTCTGGAGCACGATCAGGTCAGCCGGGTGGGCCTGCTGCTGATCGCCGGCGACCGCGGCCTCGCCGGCGCCTTCAACTCGAACATCGTGCGCGCGGGCGTGGCGGCGGGCCGTGAGCACGCCGGTGGGGGGCGCACCGCGGTGTATTTCGCCTCGGGGCGCCGGCCGGCGACGTCCCTGACCTTCCGCGGGCTCGACCCCGCCGAGATCTTCACCGGGTTCACCGACCGCCCGGCCTTCGCCGACGCCCGTCGGATCGCCGAGCGGCTGATGGCCGCCTACGTCGACGGCGAGGTCGACCAGGTGGAGATCTTCTACAACGGCTACATCTCGCCGGTCACGCAGCAGGTCAGGCGCGAGACGCTGTTGCCTCTCCAGCAGGCCACCGTGCTGGAGGAGCCCGACAGGGACGAGCAGAAGGGGCGCGACGGAACCAGGTCCGAGCAGCGGGCGCTGGTCGAGTACGAGCCCGATCCGGAGGAGATTCTCAAGCGCCTGGTCCCGGACTACGTCGAGATCTCGGTCTACCGGGCGTTGCTCGAGTCGACCGCGTCCGAGCACGGCGCGCGGATGACGGCGATGCGCAACGCCTCGGACAACGCGAGCGAGTTGATTCGAAACCTTACCCTCGCGATGAACCGGGCCCGTCAGGCCGAGATCACCCAGGAGATCCTGGAAGTGGTGGCGGGAGCAGAAGGGCTGTCCGGGTAGACCTACACTGGAGAAGCTATGTCAGTAGCAGCAGAACAGCGCAGCGAAGCCTCACAGGGCAAGCCCGACAAGAGGAACACAGGGCGGATCGAAGAGATTCAGGGCGTCGTGATCGAGGCCGTCTTCCCCGACAGGCTGCCCGAGATCTACCACGCCATCCTCGTGCGGCGGCCGGCGGTCACGCGTGAGGAGGAAGCGCTCGACGTGGCCGCCGAACACGACCCCTGGCTCGTCTGCGAGGTGCAGCAGCACCTCGGCGACGACCGCGTCCGCGCGGTCGCGATGGACACGACCGACGGTCTCGCGCGCGGGATCGAGGTGATCGACAGCGGCGCGCCGATCACGGTGCCGGTCGGTGGCATCACGCTGGGCCGGATCTTCAACCTGCTCGGCGACCCGATCGATCTCGGCGAGCCGCTGCCCGATGACGTCAAGCGCTGGCCGATCCACCGCAAGGCGCCGACGGTCGAGGCGCTGACGCCGACCACCGAGATGTTCGAGACCGGCATCAAGGTGATCGACCTGCTCGCGCCTTACGCCAAGGGCGGCAAGGTCGGGCTGTTCGGCGGCGCCGGCGTGGGCAAGACCGTCATCATCCAGGAGCTGATCCGCAACCTGGCCGAGGAGCACAAGGGACTGTCGGCGTTCTGCGGCGTGGGCGAGCGCTCGCGCGAGGGGAACGACCTGTGGCTAGAGATGAAGGAATCGGGCGTGATCGAGAAGACGATGCTCGTGTTCGGGCAGATGAACGAGCCGCCGGGCGCCCGCATGCGCGTCGCGCTGTCCGGCCTGACGATGGCGGAGTACTTCCGCGACGAGGAGGGGCAGGATGTGCTCCTGTTCATCGACAACATCTTCCGGTTCGTCCAGGCCGGATCCGAAGTGTCGGCGCTGCTCGGGCGGATGCCCTCCCAGGTTGGCTACCAGCCCACGCTCGACTCCGAGATGGGCGAGCTCCAGGAGCGGATCACGTCGACCAAGAAGGGCTCGGTCACATCGATCCAGGCGATCTACGTTCCGGCCGACGACCTCACCGACCCGGCGCCGGCGTCCGTATTCGCGCACCTCAACGCCACCACGACGCTGTCGCGGTCGATCGCCGAGAAGGGCATCTACCCGGCGGTCGACCCGCTCGACTCGACCTCGACGATCCTCAAGGAGGAGATCCTCGGCGAGGAGCACTTCCGCGTCGCGAACGAGGTCAAACAGGTGCTTCAGCGCTATCGCGAGCTCCAGGACATCATCGCGATCCTCGGTATCGACGAGCTGTCAGACGAGGACCGGCTGACCGTGAACCGGGCGCGCAAGATCGAGCGCTTCCTGTCCCAGCCGTTCCACGTCGCCGAGCAGTTCACCGGCACGCCGGGCGTGTACGTGCCGATCGCCGAGTCGATCCGCGGCTTCAAGGAGATCCTCGAGGGGAAGCACGACGATCTCCCCGAGCGTGCTTTCTTCATGAAGGGCACGATCGACCAGGTGACCCGCGACGCCGGGGGCGGCGAGGAGACGGAGGCCAAGGACGAATCCGACTCCGGCGAGGACAAGGACAAGGACAAGGACAAGGACAAGGAAGTAGGCGCCGGTGGCCCACTCCAAGTTCCGCACGGAGGTCCTCACCCCCGAGGGCGAGGTCTTCAACGACGAGGTCGAGATGATCTCGACCAAGACCGCGGTCGGGTCGATCGGCATCCTCGCCAACCACGAGCCCGTGCTGGCGACGCTCGACCCGACCGAGCTGCGCCTTTACAAGACGGACTCGGAGGTGGTCCGGTTCGCCCAGGCCGAGGGCTACATCCAGGTGGTCGACAACCATGCGCTGATCCTGGTCGAGGAGGCAATCGCGCCGGGCGACCTCGACGCCGGCAACCTCCGCGAGCGTCTTGAGCAGGCCGAGCGCGAGCTCGAATCCGCCGGCGAGGACTCCGAAAGACGGCGCCTCGCGGAACGGGACCAGACGAGGCTCGAGCAGTTCTTGAAGATCGCGGGGGGATGATGCGCGGTGGGCCGGGCCGCGGCCTGGCGTCGGCTCTGCGCCTATCCTCCTCTGTTCATGCTTGACGAGTTGGTACTCGCCGAGCGGCTGATCTCATACGACACTTCCAAGCCGGAGGAGATCGTCGCGGCGGCAGGATTCGTGAAGGGATGGCTCGAATCCCGCGACATCGAGGTGCTTCACCACGATCACAACGGGCTGCCCGTGCTGGTGGCGGAGGTCGGACCGTCCGATGACGGGGCCGAGCATCCGTGCATCGTCTTCCACGGCCATCTCGACGTCGTGCCCGGCCGGCCCGAGCAGTTCACCCCGCGCCTCGACGGCGACCGCCTGATTGGCCGCGGCGCCTACGACATGAAGGGCGGCCTGGCCGCGATGATGTGCGCGGTCAAGGACGTCGAGTGCCAGGAACGAGTGCGGGTGAGGCTCGTGTGCGTTCCCGACGAGGAATCCGAGGAGATCGAGGACCGCTCGACCGACGCCGTCGTCGCCCTCGGCCTCGGTGGCGACTTCGCGATCACCGGCGAGCCGACGAACCTGCACATCGGGGTCGAGGCCAAGGGCGTGCTGGCGATGCTCATCGAGGTCCACGGGCGCGCCGCGCACAGCTCGACGCCCTGGTTGGGCGACAACGCGGTGCTGAAGGCGGTCGACGTGTTTCGCGCGATCGAGTCGCTCCCGTTCTCGAGGGAGTCCTCGGAGGTGTTCGACCGGCCGTCGATCAACCTCGGGCGGATCGCGGGCGGAGACGCGATCAACAAGGTCCCCGACGAGTGCACGATGTCGGTCGACATCCGCTTCCTTCCCGGTCAGGATCCTGACGAGATCCTTCGCCAGATCGGCCGGATCCCGGACATCGACGTGACCAACACGTTCATCTTTCCCCCGGTCAGCGTGGCCCGCTCCAACCCGTTCGTGCGGGCGCTTCGCGATGCGGTCATGCGCTCGATCCCCGACACGGAGGTGCTGAGCGTCGGCCGCGACGGCGCCTCCGACGCCGTCGCGTTCATGGCCGCCGGGATCCCGGCGGTCGAGTTCGGTCCCGACGGCGCCGGGCATCACGGGCCTGAGGAATGGGTCTCGGTGTCGTCGATGTCGAGGTATCGCCGCTCGCTCGTATCGTTTGTGCGGATGTTGCCGTTGTGGCTCGAGCGGCCGGCGGCCGAGGAAGGGCGGGACCCGCCGGCGCTGGACGGGGTTCCCAGTGACCGGGAGCGGGACCGGGACCGGGACCGGCTCGAGGGCGACTCGTGGACCGGGCTGAAGGCGATCGACGGCGGGCTCGGTTGAGACGGCTGATACCGAAATCTCGACTCGGGACGTTCGTTCGGTTCGCCTGCGCCTGCGTGGTCGTGGTTGCGTTCGCCGCCACCGCGACCGCCGTCGCCGGGCTGCTCCAGGTCCGGCAGATCACCCATTACCTGAACCTGACCCCGGCGTTCAAGGCTTCGCCGTCGGTGACGATTCCCGACCCCGGGAGCCCGCAGACGATTCTGTTGGTCGGCTCGGACCACCGCGCGGGCACTCCGTTCAGGGACGTCAACACCGACACGATGATGCTGGTCCGGATGGATCCGAGCTCCTCGACGATCAACCTCCTGTCGGTGCCGCGCGACCTCGAGGTTGAGATCCCCGAGGGCGGGGCGCTCGTCACCGGCAAGCTGAACGCGGCTTACTTCTTCGGCGGCCCCAACCTGCTGATCAAGATCCTCCAGCAGCAGGTGTTCCCGGGCCTGAACGTCAACCACGTCGTCGACGTCGGGTTCGGCGGCTTCGAGCAGATGATCAACGCGATCGGATGCGTCTACACCGATGTGGACCACCGCTACTACAACAACACCGCGGTGACCGACTACTCGAGCATCGACCTACAGCCCGGATACCAGAAGCTGTGCGGATCCGACGCGCTGTCGTTCGTGCGCTTCCGCCACACCGACACCGACATCGTCCGCAACGCGCGCCAGCAGGACTTCATCCGCTGGGCCAAGGATCAGTTCAGCCAGGATCAGATCGTCACCCAGCGCGACGGGCTGCTGAAGATCTTCGGCAAGAACGCGACCACCGACCACAACCTGCACACGACCGACGGGCTGATCAACCTGTTCGACCTGGTCGCGTTCGCGGCCGGGAGCACGATCAAGCAGATTCCATTCCCGGCCCTGCTGCTGCCGTGCGCGCCGGTCGCGCCGGGCGCGAGCAGCGCCACGCAGCAGACACCCTGCTACGTGGGGGCGACGAGCACCGGAGCGGAGCAGAGCGCTTTTCGCGCGTTCATGGCGCCGACCAAGGGCTCGCCGCTCCCGCCGGCGGCCCCGCACGTGTCCGGCGGTGGGGGCGGACACGGGTCCCGTGGCGGTGGCGGTGGCGGCGCTGTGCCCGGCCTCACGGCCGACGTGAGCGACGGTCAGGCCCAGGCGAAGGCGCTCGGCCCGATCGGCATCCCGATCTACTACCCGAAGCTGATCGTGTCCGGCGCGAGCTACTGCTCCAATGACACGAGCGTTTGCCCGCTGCAGATCGCAAGCCCGGGTTCCTACCCCCGTGCCTACCTGCTCCACGACCGGCAGGGCATCGCCCACTACTCGTACCGGATGACGCTGGAGATCAACCCTGTGCTGGGCGAGTACTACGGCGTCCAGGGCACGACCTGGCTCAACCCGCCGATCCTGAACAAGCCGACGGAGACGAAGACGGTCAACGGCAAGCAGCTGCTGCTGTTCGCCGACGGCGGCAAGCTGAGCCTCGTGGCGTGGCGAACCGCGAACGCGGCCTACTGGGTGTCGAACACGCTGACCGAGAACATCCCGAACCGGCAGCTGGTTGCGATCGCCGCCTCGTTCACGCGCGGCGGTGGCAAGTAGGACGCTACCCTCCCCACCGATGCGCTCAGCACGCGAACCGATCGCGGTGATCGGGACAGGCTACGTCGGGCTCGTGACCGCTGCCGGCTTCGCCGAGCTCGGGAGCGACGTCTGGTGCGTCGACATCGACGCGGACAAGATCGCGCGACTCGAGCGAGGCGAGATCCCGATCTACGAGCCGGGCCTCGCCGACTCCGTGGCGGCCAGCCGCGAACGGCTGCACTTCTCGACCGAGCTCGCGCCGGCGCTCGAACAGGCGCGGCTCCTGTTCGTCGCGGTGGGCACCCCGCCGACCTATTCCGGCGACGCCGATCTGTCGGCCGTGCACGCGGTGGTCGACGCGATGCCGAACTCCGACCGGCACGCGCTCGTGATGAAATCGACGGTGCCTGTCGGCACCGGGGCCGCGATCCGCAGGAGCTTCGTCGAGCGCGGCAAGACCGGGTTCGCCTACGTGTCCTGCCCGGAGTTCCTCAAGGAGGGCTCGGCGCTCGAGGACTTCCGGAACCCCGACCGGGTCGTCGTCGGCGACGGCGGCGACTGGGCCGGAGACGCGGTCATCGAGCTGTATGCCCCGCTCGACGCGCCGCTCGTGCGCACCGACATCGCGAGCGCGGAGATGATCAAGCTCGCCGCGAACGCGTTTCTCGCCACCAAGATCTCGTTCATCAACGAGATCGCGAACGTGTGCGAGGAGACCGGCGCGGACGTGCTCGAGGTCGCTCGCGGAATGGGCCTCGACCGGCGGATCGGGACCCACTTCCTCAAGCCCGGCATCGGCTTCGGCGGAAGTTGTTTTCCCAAGGACGTGTCGGCGCTGAAACAACTCGCCGGCAACTCCGGCTACCACTTCCAGCTGCTGACCGCGGTGATCGAGGTCAACGAGCTGCAGAAGCGGCGCGTGATCGGCAAGCTCCAGAAGCACCTCGGGTCGCTCGTCGGCAAGCGCGTGACGCTGCTCGGCCTCGCCTTCAAGGCCAACACCGACGACATGCGCGAGGCGTCGTCACTCGTGCTGTCGGCCCGTCTCCAGGCCGACGGCGCCACCGTGACAGCGTATGACCCGGTCGCGGAACAGGAGGCCCGGAAGCTGATGGTCGGGATCCAATTCGCAGAGGGCGCCCTCGACGCTGTTGACGGCGCGGATGCGTGCGTGATCGTGACCGAGTGGCCCGAGTTCGCGGAGCTCGACTGGGTGGCGGTCGCGGAGCGGATGCGCAGCCGGCTCGTGATCGACGGGCGGAACTTCCTCGATCCCGATGTGGTGCGGGCCGCGGGCTTCATCTACGAAGGCGTCGGGCGTTGATGCCGGGCCGCCGGGGCCGCTGACTTGCAGGCGCTGATCCTCGCCGGCGGGGAGGGCACCCGCCTGCGACCGCTGACCTCGACCATCCCCAAGCCGGTGGTGCCGCTCGTGGGCCGCCCGTTCATCGTGTACATGCTCGAGTGGCTCCGCTGCCACGGCATCGACGACGTGATCCTCGGCTGCGGGTTCATGGCTGGTCAGGTCCGCGCCGTGCTCGGCGACGGGTCCGGGCTCGGGATCCGGCTGCGCTATCTCGAGGAGCCAGGGCCGCTCGGCACCGGCGGCGCGCTCAAGTTCGCCGAGGACCTGCTCGACGAGCGCTTCTTCATGCTCAATGGCGACGTGCTCGCCGATCTCGACCTCACCGCCCAGCTCCGGGCGCACGAGCGGACGGGAGCTCGCGCGACGCTCGCGCTCGTGCCGGTCGACGATCCGTCGGCGTACGGGCTCGTGCGCCTCGGCTCCGACGGCGCCGTCAGCGCATTCGTCGAGAAGCCCGGCCCGGAGCAGACCGGCACCAATCTGATCAACGCCGGCGCGTACATCCTCGAGCGCAGCGTGCTCGAGGGAATGCCGCCCGCGGGAACGAACGTGTCGATCGAGCGCGACGTGTTCCCGATGCTGGTCGGCCGGGGGCTGCACGGGTACGAGTGCAGTGGCTACTGGCTCGACATCGGCACGCCCGCGCGCTACCTGCGAGCGACCTACGACATCCTCGAGGGGAAGGTCACCACCGAGGTCGGCCGCCAGCTCGGCAGCTCCGGGCTGATGCTCGTCGACGACGCGATCGTCGAGGGCCGCCTCCTCGCCCCGGTGCTGGTCGCCGCGGGCTGCTCGGTGGCGCTGCGGGCGCTAGTCGGAGATCGGAGCGTGCTCGGCGAGCGCGTCACGGTGGGCGCCGGGACCCGGATCGAGGGCTCGGTGCTGCTCGATGACGTCCGCGTCGGAGCCGAGACGAGGATCAGCTCGTCGATCGTGGGCCCGGGCGTCGAGATCGGCGATAACTGCCAGATCGGAGGCTGCGTGGTGCTCGGGGAGGGGGTCAAGATCGGCTCGGGGAACATGCTTGCGGCCGGCGCGCGTATCTTCCCCGGAGTGGAGTTGCCCGACGGAGCGATCAGGTTTTGAGTAGGACCGTGGATCTGACCTCTGAGGCGATCTCGTCGATCGATGCATCGCGCCAGATCGACGACATCCTCGCGATGCCCGAGCAGATGCGCGACGCGCTGTGGCGGGTCGAGTCCGCGAACCTCGAGCCCGACGACGCGCCGGGCGGCATGGTCGTCGCCGGGATGGGTGGATCCGCGATCGGGGGGACGCTCGCGCGGGCGGCGCTCGGGGACCGTGCCTCGAGGTCGATCGTGATCGCTCGTGGCTACGCGCTCCCCGCATGGACGACGCCGGACACCGCCGTGCTGTGCGCGAGCTACTCCGGCAACACCGAGGAGACCCTTGCCGTCTACGACGCCGCGGGGGCGCTCGGCGCTCGGCGGATCGTCGCGACCACTGGCGGCAAGCTGGCCGAGGCCGCGCGCGCCGAGGACGTCCCGGTGATCCCGCTTCCAGGAGGCTTCCAGCCGCGCGCCGCAGTCGCCTACTCGCTGGTGGTCGCGCTCGAGGTCGCCTGGCTGTGCGGCGCCGGCGAGCGGCTTCACGCCGAGATCGACGTCGCCGCCGCGCATCTCGAGCAGATCGTGTCGATGTGGGGGCCGGACGCGCCCGACGACTCGCTCGCCAAGGAGCTGGCGCGAGGACTTCACGGCACGATCCCGCAGGTCGCCGGCTCGGGGCTCACGTCGCCGATCGCGTACCGGTGGAAGACCCAGATCAACGAGAACGCGAAGATCCCGTGCTTTTCACACGAGCTTCCCGAGCTCGACCACAACGAGATCGTCGGCTGGCAGGGGGCCGCTCAGCTCGGGCGCTTCAGCGCCGTGTTCCTCGATGACTCGGACCTGCATCCGCGCATCCGGCAGCGAATCGAGCTGACCCGCGGCCTGATCGAGGCCGAGGCGGCCGGCACCTACCGGGTCGAGAGCATCGGCCAGAACCGGACCGAGCGCCTGATCTCGCTGGTCCTGCTCGGCGACCTGGTGTCGCTCTACCTCGCCGTCCTGCGCGAGGTCGATCCCACGCCGGTCGCGTCGATCGAGCGTCTCAAGAGCGCGCTCGCGCGCGGCTGACCCCGAAACTCACCGTTCGGGCCCTCACCCGCCATGGTGAGAGGCCCGAACGGTGCCCAACCCCCAAGTCCCTGCTGCCCCAGCCCTTTATTTACCTGAGTTCAATTCCTCGCTGCTCGTACAGGTGGCGGTCAGAAACACTGAGCAGCTCGTCCAGGGTCGTGCCGTCGTCCGGGAATGAGGCGATCCCGATCGTCAGCTCCCAGGAGACTGAAATCTCCATCTCGGCGCGAGCCTCGGCGACGCGCGAGCCGATGCGGCGAACCACCGGGCCCGCGCTCTCGGTCGTCTGCTCGCCGAGCAGCAGCGCAAACTCATCACCGCCGATGCGTCCGACCACGTCGTCAGCGCGAGCCGATTCCTTCATCAGGCCGGCGACAGTTTTGATCAGCTCGTCGCCCATCAGGTGGCCCTCGGTGTCGTTTACCGCCTTCAGCCCTCGAACGTCGACGTACGCGAGGACGAACGGGCGGGCGTAGCGGCTGGCGCGAGCAAGCTCGCGCTCGGCGGCCTCGGTGAAGCCGCGACGATTGAGGATCCCGGTCAGCGCGTCGGTCAGCGCCGCGGCGGAGATCGCCGCAAACTCTTTCTCCCGGCGGCGGGCCCGGCGGGTGGACCGGAGCGCCATGCCGGCGAAGGCCAGCGCGAGGGCGAACGCGGCACCAAGGGCAATCCAGACCGCGGTCGGGATGACGTTGACGAAGCGGTAGACGAGCTTTGGGATCGTGGCCGACAGCGCAGACCCACTAGAGGACTGTTGCTTGGGTGAGCTGTGCGTCGCCGTGTGACGGGAAGTGGGCGCGGTTGCGGTTGCGGCCGGAGCACTCGTGTCGGCTGTGCCCGCGGAGCCCGTGCCGGTCGTGCCGGCGGCGGTGGCGGCGCCGGTGCCGGTGCCGGTGCTGGCGGCAGTGCCGGTGCGTGTGCCGGCGCCGGTCGAGGCGCCGGACCGATGTGACCTGGTGGCGCTGATCGCGTTCTTGAGCGCGTTGCCCTCGGACTCGAGGGTCGGGAGGCTGCCGAAGCCCTTGTTCGTCTTGGCGCCGTTGCCTGGGGGGGTCGGCGGCGTGCTCGGGGCCGTCGGGGAAGACGGGGTGCTCGCCGGCGCCGAGGCGACCGCGGTGGCCGGGGTGCTCGACACGACCGCGGCCGGCGTGACCGTGGCGGTGGCCAGGCTGAAGCTGCCCGAGCTCGAGGGAGATGTTGAAGACGGCAGGGATGCCGGCAGCACGCCGGTGGTGCCCGAGCTGGTCGTGCAGCGGCCGTGGCAGGGGGTGCCGCTCGAGGTCGAGCCTGTGCTCGCGGTCACCGCCGCCCGACCGTGACCGTCGGTGGTGGTGGTGCCGATGTCGGTCGTGCCGGTCGTGGTCGTGTCCGTGGGGGTGGTCGACGTGCCGGTCGTGGTCGTGTCCGTGGGGGTGGTCGACGTGCCGGTCGTGTCCGTGCGGGTGGTCGACGTGCCGGTCGTCGTCGTGCCCGTGGGGGTGGTCGACGTGCCCGTGGTCGAAGTGTCGGTGGCCGGATCCGTCGTCGTGGGCGTCGTCGTCGCGGCCGTCGTGGTCGCCGAGGGCGTCGTCGACGTCGTGGCGTCGGTCGTGGTGGTGGCCGGCGCCGCTGCCGTGGTGGTCGTCGGCGGCGTCGTGGTCGTGGCGGCCGTCTTGTCGGCGCTCGAGACCGCGTTCAGGTTGGGCTTCATCGCGAGGACGACCTGCTCGGGCGAGCGCTGAGACAGCGCGATGCCCTCGAGCCTGGCCTGCTGGTAGTGGCGGACGTAGCTGCCGTCGCCGGCTCCCGCGGCGCCCACGCCGAAGGCTGCGCAAGCGAACCCGACGGCCAGTGCGACCGTGCAGGCTGCCGTCCTGCGATGAATCTTCGGGCTTTTCTTTGGGGACCGTTCCATCGTCGGCCTCCGGTTTCCTATTTCGAGGTTCGTGTGCATGCTATGCGCGGCTTCAGCACTCAGGAGGTATTTCGACAAATGTCCGATCGAACTTGAGCCCGAATTGAATGACTTTTCTACGGGCCGGATCTGAACCTTGACAGTGTCGTGGTAAGGTTGGGTGTCGATGGAGGGTCTGACCATCAACGAGGCGGCGCGGACGACCGGTTGGTCGCCGCGGATGCTGCGATACGTCGAGCAGACGGGGCTGGTGTCCCCGGCCCGCTCGGCATCGGGGTACCGCCTCTACGGGCCCGCCCAGCTCCAGCGGCTGCGCACGCTCAAGGAACTGCTCGCGCGCTTCGACATCGGCCTGTCCGACGTCGCGTTCGCCGCCCGGATGGCCGACAGCCGCGACCTGAGCGATTCCGTGCAGGCGTGGCTCGAAGCGCAAGCGCGCCGGCCCGAGGACGTCGGTCCCGAGGACTGGCTCCGCTTCGAGCAGGAGAAGCACCAGAGACTGCTGGCAGTCGCCTGACGGCGACCGCCCGATGACCCCGACCGTGGAGGGAATATGAGCACGACCGCTGCCAAGGCAGATTTCAAGGTGGCCGACCTGGGGTTGGCCGAGTTCGGGCGGAAGGAGATCCGCCTGGCCGAGCACGAGATGCCTGGGCTGATGGCGGTTCGGCGCGAGTACTCCGAGACGCAGCCGCTCGCGGGCGCGCGGATCACGGGGTCGCTCCACATGACGATCCAGACCGCGGTGCTGATCGAGACGCTGGTCGCGCTCGGCGCGGAGGTGCGGTGGGCGTCGTGCAACATCTTCTCGACGCAGGATCACGCGGCGGCAGCGGTGGTCGTCGGGCTCGAGGGGACGCCCGAGGATCCGCGCGGCGTGCCCGTGTACGCGTGGAAGGGAGAGACGCTCGAGGAGTACTGGTGGTGCGCCCAGCAGGCGCTCTCCTGGCCTGATGATTCGGATCCCGCCCGCGGGGGTGGGACCGGACCCAACATGATCCTGGACGACGGCGGCGACGCGACGCTGCTCGTCCACAAGGGCGTCGAGTTCGAGCGCGCCGGCGCAGTGCCGGATCCGGCGACTGCCGAGACCGAGGAGCTCGCGGTCGTGCTCGGGCTGCTCCAGCGCTCGCTCGAGCAGGATCCGCGGCGATTCACCAAGGCCGCGGCGGACATCAAGGGCGTGACCGAAGAGACGACGACCGGCGTTCACCGCCTGTATCAGTTCGCCGAGCAGGGCACGCTGCTGTTCCCCGCGATCAACGTCAACGACTCGGTGACGAAGAGCAAGTTCGACAACAAGTACGGCTGCCGCCACTCGCTGATCGACGGGATCAACCGCGCCACCGACGTGATGATCGGCGGCAAGCTCGCCGTGATCTGCGGGTACGGCGACGTCGGCAAGGGCTGCGCCGAGTCGCTGCGCGGACAGCGGGCTCGCGTGGTTGTGACCGAGATCGACCCGATCTGCGCGCTCCAGGCGGCGATGGACGGCTACCAGGTGCTCACGCTCGAGGACGTTGTCGGCAGCGCGGACATCTTCGTCACCGCGACCGGCAATCGTGACGTGATCACGGCCGAGCATATGTCGCGGATGAAGCATCAGGCGATCGTCGGGAACATCGGCCACTTCGACAACGAGATCGACATGGCCGGCCTGTCGAGGATTTCCGGTATCAACAAGATCGGCATCAAGCCGCAGGTCGATGAGTGGGTGTTCCCGGATGGACACTCGGTGATCGTGCTGTCCGAGGGCCGGCTGCTGAACCTCGGAAACGCCACCGGCCATCCGAGCTTCGTGATGTCGAACTCGTTCACGAACCAGGTGATCGCGCAGATCGAGCTGTTCGGCCACCCCGAGTACTACGAGAGGCGGGTCTACACGCTGCCCAAGCACCTCGACGAGAAGGTGGCGCGGCTGCATCTGGGCGCGCTCGGGGTCAAGCTCACCGAGCTCAGCTCCGGTCAGGCCGCGTATCTCGGAGTCCCCGTCGAGGGTCCGTACAAGCCGGACCACTACCGGTACTAGAGCCGCCGCGGACCGGGCTCAGGCAGCGGAAGGCCGCGATGGCGCGCGCGCAGCTGCCGCCGAACGAGATCGCGGACCTCGGCCTGGCCCCCGCCGGCGCGTCCCGTATCGCCTGGGCGGAGGGGCAGATGCCGGTGCTCGCCAGCTTGCGCGCGCGGTTCGCCGAGGAACGCCCGCTCGAGGGCGTCCGGATCGCCGTGTGCCTGCACGTGACCGCCGAGACGGCCAACCTCGTGCTGACGCTCGCCGCCGGCGGCGCGCGGGCCGCGCTGTGCTCGGCGAACCCGCTGTCCACGCAGGACGACGTGGCGGCCGCGCTCGTGTACGAGCACGGCATCGAGGTCAGGGCGCTCCGCGGAGAGGACGTCGAGACGTATGCGCGGCATGTCCGGGCGCTGCTCGAGGACAGGCCGCAGATCACGGTCGACGACGGCGCCGACCTGCTCGTGACCGCGCACGCGCTCGGCGGCGAGGCGCTCGGCGAGCTGATCGGCGGCACCGAAGAGACGACTACCGGCCTCGTGCGGCTGCGCCGGCTCGAGGCCGAGGGGAAGCTGTCCTGTGCGGTCCTGGCGGTGAACGAGGCGCGCACCGAGCGCGCCCTGAACGATCGCCACGGCACTGGCCAGTCGGCGATCGACGGGATTGTCCGCGCGACCAACGTGCTGCTCGCCGGCAACGCGCTGGTCGTGATCGGCTACGGCTGGGCCGGCCAGGGGATCGCCGAGCGCGCCCGCGGCGCCGGCGCCGCGGTGATCGTCTGTGAAGTCGACCCGCTGCGCGCGCTCGAGGCGCGGATGGCCGGCTACCAGGTGATGCCGGCGCTCGAGGCGGCGGAACGGGGCGACGTGTTCGTCACCGTCACCGGCTCGCGCCGGGTGCTGAGGGGCGAGCACTTCGCGCGGATGAAGGACGGGGCGGTGCTCGCGAACGCCGGCCACTTCGACGTCGAGCTCGATCTCGCGGAGCTGAGCGCGCTCGCCGTGGACGTTCGCGACGTCCGGCCGCTGATCGAGCAGTACGAGCTCGAGGACGGGCGCCGGCTCAACCTGCTCGCGCGCGGGCGTGTCGTGAATCTGGCCGCCGGCGAGGGTCATCCCGCGGCCGTGATGGACGTCTCGTTCGCGCTGCAGGCGCTGTGCGTCGAGGACCTGGTCAGACGCCGCGACGAGATCGCGCCCGGCGTACAGCCGGTGCCTGAATCGATCGATCGGGAGGTCGCCACGCTCAAGCTGGCCGCGCTTGGGGTGACGATCGACGAGCCGACGCCCGAGCAGCAGCAATACAAGGAGTCTTGGGGGTAGTGGACCCGTCCGCAGTTGGGGCCGGCGTGGCGCTTCTGGGAAGATGCCGGTGATGGCAAGCCCCACCAAGCCTCTCCGGGGTGGCGTCGACCTCGGCGGGACCAAGATCGAGGCAATCGTCGTCGACCCGGGCAACACCGTGCTCGGGTCGTCGCGGCATCCGACGCCGTCGAGCGGTGGACCCGCCGACGTGGCGGCCGAAATCGTCCAGGCGGTCATCGGCGCATGTCGGGCGGCCGGGATCGAGCCGCCCGGGCTCCAGGGGATTGGGCTCGGCTCGCCCGGCGTGATCGACGAGGCCACCGGGACGGTGTCGACCGCCCGCAACCTTCCGGGCTGGGACGGGTCGTTCCCGCTGGGGCCGGAGCTCGAGTCCAAGCTCGGAACGAAGGTCGTGATCGGGAACGACGTTCAGGTCGCCACCGACGCCGAGTTCGCGCTGGGCGCCGGTCGGACGTACCACTCGTTGCTCGGAGTGATGTGGGGGACGGGCGTCGGCGGGGGCATCATCCTCGACGGCAAGCCCTGGGTCGGGCGCGGCGGCGCCGGCGAGATCGGACACGTTGTGGTCGAGATGGGCGGCGCTCGCTGCCCCTGCGGCCGCCGGGGCTGCATGGAGGCCTACGCCGGTCGCGCCGCAATGGAGGCCCGAGCGCGGAAGCGCCAGAAGGAAAAGCCCACCGATCTGTTCAAGATCATGAAGGAGCGCGGCCGCACGAAGCTGACGAGCTCGGTCTGGGCCCGCGCGCTCGAACGCGACGACAAGCTCGCCACCGAGCTGATCGACGAAGCCGTCGAGGCGCTCGGCGCGGGCGTCGCGTCTGCGTGCAACCTGCTCGATGTCGAGGTCGTGATCATCGGAGGCGGTCTCGGCGTGCGCCTCGGCCAGCCCTACGTCAAGCGGATCCGCAAGGCGATGCAGCCGCATCTGTTCAACGACTCGAATCCGCCCGACGTGCTGGCGGCGACGCTCGGCGACCTCGGCGGCTCGCTCGGGGCGGCGCTGCTGGTCAAGCCGCCACCGCGACGGCAGGCGGCGCGCCGGCCGCGGCAGACGACCCCGGCGACCGCGGACGCGAGCTGATGACGGCTCGCCCGGGGCGCCGTTAACCCCGCCTAAACATCCGTCCCTGGTAGTCGGTCGCCGTCTCTGGCAGGATGATCGCGCCGTCGGACGAGACTGCGCGGTAGTGGGGGAGAGAGCGCTGCAACCATGCTTCCCGCGAGAACGGCAAGAACGCCCAGACAACGGATGCTGAAGAGGTCATGATCGCGCGCGTCGCCGCGGTCGCCGCGCTGGCGGCCGCGATCGTCGTCGTGGTCCTGGTGGTGCTGGGCGCGGGCGGGTCGTACACGCTCCATGCCGACTTCCAGGACGCGGGCGGCCTGGTCACGGGCGACGACGTGCTGATGGGGCCGGCCCGGGTCGGGTCGGTCCAGTCGATCTCGCTCACGGCCAACGGCCAGGCGCAGATCACGATGAGCATCGACTCGGGGGCGGCGCCGCTGCACGAGGGCACGGTGGCGCGGGTCTACGAGAACTCGCTGTCGGGGATCGCCACCAAGTACGTCGTGCTCGAGCCCGGCGCCACCGGGGCGCCGGCGATCGCCGACGGCGGGACGATCGGCGAGGACGACACGTACTCGTTCGTCAGCCTCGACCAGCTGTTCGACGCGATCGACCCGCTGACCCAGGCCGGGTTGCGCGGCGTGATCCGGGGCGAGGCGGCGAGCATCCAGGGCCGCGCTGCGCAGGCGTCGAAGACGCTCGAGTACCTCGCCCCCGGGCTCGCGAGCACGAGCAACCTGACCGCCGAGCTCGACCGCAACGAGCCGGCGTTCGACGGGCTGCTGGTCCAGGGAGCGCAGACGATGCAGGCGCTGGCGTCGCGGGCGCAGCAGCTGAGCGACCTGATCGTGCAGGCGAACACGACGACCGGCGCGGTGGCGCGCCAGACCGTCGCGCTCGAGCAGGCCCTCCAGCTCCTGCCGGGCACGCTCAACCGGTCGACGACGACGTTCGCGGGGCTCGACAGCACCCTCGACGCGCTCGATCCGCTTGTCGCGAAGTCGAAGGTGGCCGCGCGGCGGCTCGAGCCGTTCGCCGTCGGCCTGCGCAAGCTCACGCAGGTCGCGATTCCAACCGTCGGCGCGCTCAGCGACCTGATCCACAATCCCGTCGCCGGCACGGGTGACCTCACCACGCTCTTCCAGGACGCGCCCAAGCTCGCGCAGCTCGCGGCGGTCGCGTTCCCGCGCCTGATCCAGGCGATGGACGCGTCGCAGACGCAGCTCGACAACCTGCGCGAGTACACCCCCGACGTGGTCGCGGCGCTCACCGACGTCGGCCAGGCCAGCGGCTACTACGACGCCAACGGGCACTACGTCCGGGTCCAGCCGACGTTCTTCGCGTTCGGCACCGACGGCTCGAACGAGCTCACCGCGCGCCCGCCGGCGGACCGCTACCAGGGCCTTGAGATGGTGCGCTCGCGCTGCCCCGGTGGCGCCGTTCAGCCCTCGCCCGACGGATCGTCGCCCGTCGCCGTCGCCGGCTGCCAGCCGAGCTCGACCCCGCCCGGCCCGTGAGACGGCTCGCGCTGATCGCAGTGCTGCTGGTGGCCGCGGCCGTGGTCGCGATCGCGGCGGTGGCGAGCGCATCGGGAGGACCCGGTGGCGGGCCCTACCGGGTGCGCGCGATCTTCGACGACGCATCGTTCGCGGTGCAGGGCGAGCAGGTCCGGATTGCCGGCGCGCCGGTCGGGTCGATCGCGTCGCTCGCCGTGACCAAGTCCAAGCAGGCGGCGGTCACGATCGAGATCGACGACGCGAGCTTCACGCCGTTCCACGCGAACGCGACGTGCGCGATCCGGCCCCAGTCGCTGATCGGCGAGATGTACGTCGACTGCGAGCCCGGCACCGCCGCCGCGCCGGCGCTGACCCGCATCGCTTCGGGTCCGGGAAAGGGGTCGTACTACCTGCCGGTCACGAGGACCACCTCTCCGGTCGACTTCGACATCGTCCAGGACATCTACCAGGAGCCGATCGCGCAGCGGCTCGCGATCATCCTGAACGAGTTTGGAACCGGACTCGCCGCGCGGGGATCGGACCTGAACGCGGTCATCCACCGTGCTGACCCGGCACTCGACAACACCGATCAGGTCCTGAGGATCCTCGCGAGCCAGAACCGTGACCTGGCGACGCTCGCGACCGACTCGGCCACGGTGCTCGGGCCGCTCGCGCAGCAGCGAAAGGCGCTCGCGGACTTCATCGTCCAGGCGAACACGACGTCGGTCGCGGGCGCCCAACGAGCGAGCGACATCTCGCGCTCGATCCAGCTGCTGCCCGGCTTCCTGCGCCAGCTGCGACCGCTGATGGTGGACCTCGGCACGCTCGCCGACCAGGGCACGCCGCTCGCGACCGACCTCGGTAACAGCGCCGCCGCGCTCGGCCGCGAGTTCCAGGAGCTGACCCCGTTTGCGAGCACGGCCCGCACCGCGCTGATCAACCTCGGCGCCGCGGCACAGGAGTCGCAGGGGCCGCTGGTGGCGACGCTGCCGCTCGCCCAGCAACTCGGCCGGCTCGGAAACCAGGCCGCGCCGGCCGCGAACGAGCTCGACAAGCTGACCGCGAGCCTCGACAAGACCGGCGCGATCGGCCAGCTGATGGCCGTCCTGTTCTACGGCACAACCGCGGCGAACGGGTTCGACAGCCTCGGCCACTACGTTCGCGATGAGCTGCTGGTCAGCGACTGCACCGGCTACGCGATCACCCCCGTGCCCGGGTGCTCGGCGAAGTTCGCGACAGGGTCCGCCGCCGCGGCGGCGTCGGCTACGGCGGCGACGGTCCCGAACGCCTCAGCCGGAGCAGACGCAGACTTATTGCGCAAGGCGACGGCAGTGGCCGGCGCCTCGATCACGCGCGCGACCGCGGCGCCACTCACGCGCCTGCTCGACTACCTGATCGGGCCCGGCGGATGAGCGCCCGTCGCAGGCCCGGCGGGTTCGGCAACCCGGTCCTGATCGGTGCGATGACCGTGCTCGTCGTGATCGTCGCGGTATTCCTCGCCTACAACGCCAACAACGGCCTCCCGTTCGTTCCGAGCTACACGCTGAACGTCGAGGTGGCCAACGCCAGCGAGCTGACTCACGGCGCCGAGGTCCACTTGGGCGGCGCGCTCGTCGGGTTCGTCGACAGCGTGCGGCCCGAGCGCTCGCCGTCGGGTCAGCCGATCGCCGTGCTCGGGATCAAGCTCAACAAGAGCATCGGAAAGCTGCCGGTGAACTCGACCTTCGCGATCCGGCTCAAGGGCTCGATCGGGCAGAAGTACCTCGCGATCGGCCTCGGGAGCTCGAGCCGAACGTACGCGGACGGCGCCACGGTGCCGCTCCGCCAGACGAGCGCGGCCGTCGATCTCGACCAGGTCCTGTCGATGTTCAACGCTCCGACGCGACAGGGGGTCACCGCGTCGACGATCGGCTTCAGCGACGGCCTCGCCGGTCGCGGCGTCGGCGTCAACGACGCGATCGGGGCGTTCGTCCCGCTGCTCGGCGATCTGGCCCCGGTGGCGCGGAACCTCGCCGCGCGGCACACGAACCTGGCCGGCTTCCTGCACGGGCTCGAGGCGCTCGCGCGGACGCTCGCGCCGGTCGCGAACACGCAGGCCGCGCTGTTCGTCTCGCTCGACGGCACGTTCCGCGCGCTCGCGAGCGTCTCGGTGCCCTATCTCCGGGACGCGATCAGCGATACGCCTCCGGCGTTTGACGCGGTCATCGCCGGCAGCCCCACGATCCGGCCGTTCCTCACCGACAGCGCCGCGCTGTTCAGCGAGCTGCGCCCGGGGTTCGCGACGCTGCCGACGAGCGCCCCCGTGGTCGCCGACGCGTTCGCCGCCGGCGTTCGCAACCTGCCCGGGACCGCAGCGCTCGACACGCGGCTTGTCGGCCTGTCGGGCACGCTCGAGAGCTACACGCAGACTCCCGCCGTCCAGCAGGGGCTCGATCGCCTGACGCTGACCTTCTCCAGCCTGCGCCCGCCGCTCGCGTTCCTGACCCCGGTCCAGGCGCCGTGCAACTACGTGTCGCTGCTCCTGCGCAACGTCGAGAGCATGCTGTCCGAGAACACCGCGTCGGGGACCTCGCTGCGGTTCTCGCTGGTCGCGATCGACGACGTCCTCGGCGCGGAATCGGTTCCGTCGAACAAGCCGTACACGACCCCCCAGACGAATACGACCGTCGAGCACGGGCCGCTTCACGTCAACCCGTATCCCAACACCGACTCGCCCGGTGAGACCGCCGAGTGCGAGGCGGGCAACGAGCCCTACTCGGGCGGGGCGGCGGACATCGGCAACGTCCCCGGCGACCAGGGCCTGAAGACCGAGCAGACCACGCGGTCCGGGCAAACCACCGGGAGCGCCAAGAACAGCGGGGGCAAGAAATGAGGCGGCGCCGGCGCCGGGGCATCCCGAACCTCGCGGCGGGCCTGATCGCCGCGCTCGTGATCGCCGCCGCGGTCTACCTCACGTTCGGCGGTGCGACGCCGTTCTCGAGCTCGCCGTTCGTGCTCAAGGCGGTGTTCACCACCGAGACCGAGCTGCACATCCCCTCGCCGGTCCGGATCGCGGGCGTCGACGTCGGCGAGGTGACCTCGGTCAAGCCGCTCGGGGGCAACTCGCGAGCGGCCGTGGTCACGATGGAGATCAACTCGGACGGCCTGCCGATCCACAAGGACGGCACCGCCGGGATCCTGTCGCGGATCTTCCTCGAGGGGAACTTCTACGTCGACCTGCACCCGGGTACTCCGAACGCGCCGGTGCTCTCGTCGGGCGAGACGCTGCCCGCGGCCAACACCTCGGGACCCGTCCAGCTCGACCGGGTCCTGGCCGCGCTCAACTCCGACGCCCGCGGCAACCTGCAGACGCTCGTGCAGGGCCTCGGCGCCTCGCTCAACGGGCAGCCCACGCCCGCGCAGGACTCCTCCCAGGATCCGAGCGTGCGCGGCCTGACGGCCGGCCAGGCGCTCAACAAGTCGCTGCGGTACTCGGCCGGCGCGTTCAGGGCCTCGGCAATCGTCAACGAGGCGCTGCTAGGCACCCAGCCGCACGACCTCAGCACGTACGTCCAGGGCAACGAGGAGGTGTTCCGCGCGCTCGCGTCCCGCCAGAGCCAGCTCGAGAGCCTCGTCGGCAACTTCGACACGACGCTCAGGGCGCTCGCCGCGCGCCAGCAGGACCTCAGCGCGACGATCGCCGCGCTGCCGCCGCTGCTGCGCACCACGAACAGCGCGCTCACCGCGCTGAACGCCTCGTTCGGGCCGACGAAGACGTTCGCGAAGGAGATCCTGCCCGGGATCGAGCAGCTCGATCCGACGATCGGGCAGGCGCTGCCGTGGCTGGCGCAGGCGACCGCGCTGCTCGGGCCGAGCGAGCTCGGCGCGCTCGTGTCCGATCTGACGCCGGCGGTCGGGGCCACCGCGAGCACGGTCAACTCGAGCAAGGCGCTGGTGTCGGGCAGCGACACGCTCGCGCGGTGCGTCGTCCACAACCTGGTCCCGACCGGGAACACGGTCATCCAGGACCCGCCGCTCAGCACCGGCGTCCCCGTCTACCAGGAGCTGCTCGAGTCCGCGGTGGGGATCGCCGGCGCCGGCCAGAACTTCGACGGAAACGGCCGCTACCTGCGCTCCACCCCCGCCGGCGGCTCGACGGCGGTGCAGACCAGCGTGCTCGGCTCGCAAGGGCCGCTGTTCGGCAACGCGGTGGTCCCGCCGCTCGGCACCCGACCGGCGTGGCCCGGGCAGGCGCCGCCGGTGAAGAGCGGGACGCCCTGCTTCCAGAACGCCGCGCCGAACCTCAATCGCGTCAGCACGGGGGCGGGGCCATGAGGCGTGCGCTCGCGACCCACCGCAGGGACTTCATCGCGATCCTGGTGCTCGTGGCCGGGGCGATCGGCGTCGCCGCGTACGTGCTCTACCACCAGCCGTCGTTCACGTTCGGGCAGAGCTACTACACCGTGCGCGCCGAGTTCGCGACGAGCGCGGCGGTCACCCCCGGGCAGGGACAGGCGGTCACGATCGCCGGCGTGCAGGTCGGTCTGGTCGGCGGCGTGACGCTCGAGAACGGTCGCGCCGTGGTGACGATGAACATCTTCAAGCAGTACGCGCCGATCTACCACAACGCGACCGTGCTGCTTCGTCCGCGGACCCCGCTGAAGGACATGTACCTGGCGCTCGACCCCGGCACCAAGCAGGCCGGCGCCGTGCCGGTGGGGGGGATGCTCGGCGCGGGCAGCACGAGCCCCGACATCGATCTCGACCAGATCCTGGCCTCGCTCGACTCCGACACGCGCAGCTACCTGCTGCTGCTGCTCGCGGGCGGCGCCCAGGCGTTCAACCACCCGGCATCGACGGTCCCGGCCCTGCGGGCCACGCTCAAGCGCTTCGAGCCGCTCGACCGCGATACGCGAACGTTCGCGACGCTCCTATCGCAGCGGAGCCGCAACCTCAGCCTCGCCATCCACAACCTCCAGCGGGTCGCGACCGCGCTCGGCGGCGTCGACGGGCAGCTCGCGTCGCTGATCGACTCCTCGAACACGAACTTCGCGGCGTTCGCCTCGCAGGACGCGAACCTCGAGGCCGGGCTCACGCTGCTGCCGGGCACGCTCACGCAGACCAATCACACGCTCGCCAAGGTCCAGGGCTTCGCGGCCCAGCTCGGGCCGGCGCTGGGCCGGCTCGAGCCGTTCGCGCGCGCGCTCGCGCCGGCGCTGGCAGCGTCGCGGCCGCTGTTCCACGACACCACGCCCGTGATCCAGAGTCAGCTGCGGCCGTTCTCGACCGCGGTGCAGCCGCTTGCGAAGGCGCTGAAGCCCGCGGCCACGGAGCTGTCGGAGGCGGTGCCGCCGTTGACACGGTCGGTGGGAGTCATCAACACGCTGTTGAACACACTCGCCTACCAGCCGTCCGGCAGCGAGCAGGGATACCTGTTCTGGGGCTCCTGGCTGGCCCACATCGCCGCCTCGCTGACCGATCTCCAGGACTCGCAGGGGCCGACCGTGCGAGGGATCTTCATGGCGACGTGCCGCCAACTCAACCTGCTCGAGACCACCATCCAGGCGGGCAGTCCCTCGATCGCACCGCTGCTCGACCTGCTGAACGCCCCCGACTACAGCCAGATCAAGTCGCCGTACTGCCCGCCGGTGCTGCCCAGCGCGACCCGGCACGCGGGGAGTCGAGAGGGGTCGGGCGGATGAACACCCAGGCACCGAGCACCGCCCGGATCCTGACGATGGTCGCGTTCGCGGCCTCGTGCATCGGGCTGCTCCTGTTCCTGTGGATCTCGTTCGGCGGCACGACCTCGCTGAGCCCGCGCGGCTACGAGATCAGCGCCGAGTTCTCCCAGGCGGAGAACCTCGGGAGCCAGGCGGACGTGCGGATCTCTGGGGTGGACGTCGGCAACGTGGTCAGCGTGGGTCTCGACCGCCGCACCGGGCTGACGCGCGCGGTGATGGAGATCGAGCCCCAGTTCGCGCCGCGTCCGGCCGACACGCGGGCGATCCTCCGCCAGAAGACGCTGCTGGGGGAGACGTACATCGAGCTCTCGCCCGGCTCGCAGAGCGCGCCCAAGCTCGAGGACGGGGCGAGCCTGCCGCGGGGTCAGATCGCGCCCACGGTGCAGCTGGATCAGATCCTGTCGACGTTCGACCCGGCCACGCGGAGCGCGTTCGAGACCTGGATGCAGCAGCAGGGGATCGCGCTCACCGGCCGCGGCCAGGACCTGAACGCCGCGCTCGCGCAGCTGTACCCGTTCGCGACCAACGTCGACTCGGTGCTGGCCGTGCTGAGGCGCGACAGCGCCGCGACCAGCACGCTCCTGAACGACGGGGGGCAGGTCCTGGCCGCGGTCACGCGCTCGCCGGCGCAGCTGCAGCAGCTGATCGGCAACGCGAACACCGCGTTCTCCGCGACCGCCGCCCAGGGCGCCGCGCTCGCGGCCACGATCAGGGCGTTCCCGCCGTTCCTCGTCGCGACGCGCACGACGATCAACCGGGTCACGCGCTTCTCGGTGAGCACCAAGCCGCTCGTCGACGAGCTGCGCCCCGCTGCCGTGCAGCTGTCCCCCGCGCTTCAGTCGCTCGCGGTGCTCGCTCCCGAGCTCCGCAGCCTGCTCGTCAACGTCGGCCCGCTGACGAGCGCGTCGCAGGCAGGGGTGCCGGCGATCCAGCAGTTCCTGAACGACAGCGTGCCGCTGCTCACGCGGCTGACGCCGTATCTGGGCGGGGTGATCCCGGTCGTCGACTACATCAATACCTACCGGCGCGAGATCGCGGCGTTCTTCGCGAACGGGACCGCGGCCACGCAGGCCACGGTGCCCGCGGCGGTCGGCAACAAGCTGCTCCACTACGTGCGCGTCTCGAGCCCGCTCAACCCCGAGACGCTGACCGACTACCCGAACCGCCTTTCGAGCAACCGCGGCAACCCCTATCTCGTGCCGAGCGGCTACAGCAGCCTTCAGCAGGGATTGCCCGTTTTCGGCAACTATCTGTGCACGAGCAACCCTCAACCGACGATTGGCCCTACTATCCCGGCCTCACTCGCCGCGGTCCTGAGCGCCGTGTACTACACCGCGGACCCGAGCGGTCCGCCGTGCAAGGCGCAGGAGCCGCTTGGCGAGGCGACGACAGGCCAACTTCAGACGTTCCCCCAACTACAACCAATCCCATGAGCATGGCCGGCTCTGCTTGCAGTACAGATCAAAAAGGAGGAAATCAATTGCGACGGATTGTCGTAGTTGCCACCGCGCTAGTCGTGCTCATCGCCGCAGCGTCGGCGTTCGCCGCCAGCGGCGGCATCAACACCTACTCGGCGACCCTGAAGTTCTCGCCGAACAAGGCGGGCTCGGGCAAGGCCCCGTTCGCGCTGGGGTTCAGCCAGAACTACGCCGCCGGCGGCATCAACGGAAACCGCACGGCGCCGCTTACCGACATCACGACCAAGATCTACGGCGTCGTCTCCGATGGGAAGGATTTCCCGACGTGCAGCCTGGCCAAGGTCGCTGCGGCCGGGAGTGACACCGGTTGCCCGAAGGGCGCACTTGTTGCCACGGGTTCCATCACGGCGGTGATCGGCCCCCAGGCCGATCAGAGCTCGGCAGCTGCGCTCGGATCGTGCGACCCGCTGCTCGATGTCTGGAACGCGGGCCAGGGCAAGCTCGTGTTCTTCTTCGTCGACCAGGGGCCCAATCATCTCTGCCTCAACGGCGGCATCACGACCGGCGAAGTTGGACCGTACCCCGGCAGCGTTAAGACGGTCGGCAAGACACTCGTGATGGACACCCCGATCCCGAACTACGTCTCGTTTCCTGTGGGGCTCGAGGGCTCGCTCACGAGCCTGAGCCTCAAATGGAAGAACCTGAGCAAGAAGCTCTCGAACGGCAAGACCGTTCACTACGGTGTCTCGGTTGCCTGCAAGGGCGGCAAGCGCCCATACAGCGAGACGTTCACCGCGGAAGCCGGTGCTGGCGGCGCTCCGTCGTCGGACACGGTGACGGGCACGCAGAAATGCACTAAGTAGGTCTCCGTCCCTGCGCTGGCGCCCTTGCGAGGTCGTTCAAGGGCGCCGGCGGCGGCGGGCTTTCGAGGCGTCACGGGGGTCGCTGGCCCGGGGCGGGCTTTCGAGGCGTCACGGGGTCGCTGGCCCGGGGCGGGCTTTCGAGGTGTCACGGGGGTCGCTGGCCCGGGGTCGAGCGGCCGGTTCTGAACATGCTTAACGCGCCAACACAACGCGTTCGTGCCGGCCGTGACGTATTAGGTACGACATACGTGCCTAATACGTCAGGGCCAGCGTCGCGGGCGTCGAATGGCGGACTATGCATGTTGGTTGGTCCGGGCGGGTTCGGACGCGCGTGGGGAGTCGATCGTCCGGTGGCGCTGGGGATGCGGTTGCGTTTTTGGGGTTCCGGTGGCGGTGGGGTGGGGTGGGGTGGGACCCGCCGGTAAGGGGCCGCTTCGCGGCATCCTCCGGATGACCTCGCGGCCGGCCGTCAAGCGAGGCATGGATGCCGAGCGGGCCGCGGCCGCGAGGCCACGAGGGCCCGTCCGGACCGGAGCCGCAGGGTCGCGACGACGCTGTGAGCGAGGCTGCGCCGCCCGGCCCGCGGCACTCGCGCCCGATAACGCACGACCGGCCGACACAATCGGATGCGCGCGGGGCCGCGGGGCGGGCGGGCAGCCTACGAGGCGACCTCGAACCGCTCGGCGCGCTGGGCGCTGCGCTCTGACTCGTTCAGCATCTGCACGAACAGCACGACGAGCGCGATCCCCATCACGATCGACTGCTCGAGCGCCATCACGAGGCCGGCCATCATCTGATCCTCGAGCGGCGTCAGGCCCCAGTAGGCCGGCTGGTGGGCGTAGAACGGGTAGATCACGCGCGGGGCGAACGCCAGCGCGATCCCGAGCAGGCCGACGAGCAGCTTCCCGCCGGCCATGTACACGACGGGGCCGAGCCCGGCCAGGCGCCGGCGGTTGCGGATCGGCGAGAGCACGTGCCACCAGTAGAGCGAGCCCGCCAGGAAGAACGTCATGTGCTCGCATGCGTGGATGAACCCGTCGCCCTGCGCCTTGTCGTACAGCGCGGGGACGTGCCAGAGCCACAGCACGCCCGCGTAGAAGATCACCGCGAACGCCGGGTGCGCGAGGAATCCCGCGCGCTGCTCGACCGTCTGCAGTCGACGCGTCACCGGCCGCAGCAGCACCTTCGTGAGCCCGAGGATCAAGAGGATCGGCGCGATGTCCAGCAGCAGCATGTGCTGGACCATGTGCATGACCATCATCTGGTCTCCGAGCGAGTCCAGCGGCGAAACCAAGGCAACCAGGATCGTCACGATCCCCGCGGCGAACAGCAGCAGGCGCCACGGACTCGGCGGGTGGCGCTGCTCCCGCCGCGCGCGGCGCCAGCCGGCCGCGTACAGCATGACCAGGATCACCACGGAGAGCAGCGCGGTCCAGTCGAACGTCCACGACGTCTCGGGGCTCACAAATGTGGATTATGCGCAGCCTCGCTGCGGGATGCCCGATCGACAAATGCCCGGTCGAGGACTACGCTAAAGGGCACACGCACATCCATCCTTCGCAGCAAGGAGGTAGGTCGATGCGCATCGAGGTCAAGGGCCGCAACCTGCCTGTTTCGGACGACCTTAGGGAGCACGTCGCCAAGCGCTTTCGCAAGGTCGAGCGGCAGGTCTCAGAGTTCGCCGAGCTCGAGGTGGAGGTGTTTGAAGAGCGCAACCCCGCCATCGCGGACAATCAGGTGGCCGAGGCGACGCTTCACTTGAAGGGGGTGACGCTGCGGGCGCGCGACGCGTCACCCGACATCGTCCACTCGATCAACATGTGCGCCGACGAGGTCGCGGTCCAGGTCAAGCGCCACCGCGACAAGCGGCGCAAGCGGCGCGAGGCGCGGGCGGCGGCGGCCCACACGGTCGAGGCCGGCGTCGGGCCGGTCGATGACGAATCGGTCGCCGGATTGACGTCCGACGCAGGGCCGCCGGGCGTGTCCACGGCCGCGTAGAACGCCTCACCCCCCACTGCTACGCTAGCCCTATGTCCATTCTGGACCGCGCGCTTCGCATTGGCGAGGCGAAGAGGTTCAAGGTCTACGAACAGCGGGTTGGACGGATCAATGCTTTCGAGCCCGAGCTCGAGCACTACACCGACGCCGAGCTGAGGGAGGCCGCCGACGAGCTGCGCGAGCGCGCCGCCCGCGGCGAGAGCCTGGACGATCTCCTGTTCGAATGCTTCGCGCTCGTGCGCGAGGCGGGCAAGCGCGCGATGGGCATGCGCCACTTCGATGTGCAGATGATCGGCGGCATGGTGCTGCACGACGGCGCGATCGCCGAAATGCGGACCGGCGAGGGCAAGACGCTGACCGCGACGCTCGCGGTCGTGCTGAACTCGCTCGGCGGCCGTGGCGTCCATGTCGTGACCGTCAACGACTACCTGGCGCGCCGCGACGCGATGTGGATGAAGCCGATCTACGACGCGCTCGGAGTGAACGTGGGTGTGCTCCAGAACATGCAGGCCTACGAGGAAAAGCGCGCCGCCTACGCGGCGCACGTGACCTACGGGACGAACTCCGAGTTCGGCTTCGACTACCTGCGCGACAACATGGCGACCACGCTGGACGAGAAGGTCCAGCACGGCGGGCGGGAGAAGCCCGGGGAGGGCAAGTCCTACTACCACGCGTTCGCGATCGTCGACGAGGTGGACAACATCCTGATCGACGAGGCGCGGACGCCGCTGATCATCTCGGGCGCGCCCGAGCAGGCCGCGGATCTGTACGCGCGGTTCGCGCGGCTCGCTCCGCAGATGACGTCCGGCGAGACGCCCGAGGGGATGGACCCCAGGATGAAGAAGGAGTTCGTCGCGGACTTCGACTACGAGTTCGAGGAGAAGCACAAGACGATCTCGGTCACCGAGCGCGGCGTCGGCAAGGCCGAGCGGTTCCTCGGCATCGACCACCTGTACCGGGCCGAGAACGGTCACCTCGTCAACCACCTGATTCAGTCGCTCAAGGCGGAGTCGCTCTACAAGCGCGACGTCGACTACGCGGTGATCGACGGCGAGGTCAAGATCATCGACGAGTTCACGGGCCGGATCCTCGAGGGCCGGCGCTGGTCGGAGGGGCTGCACCAGGCGGTGGAGGCGAAGGAGGGCGTTCGCGTCCAGGAGGAGAACCAGACGCTCGCGACGATCACGCTCCAGAACTATTTCCGGATGTACGACAAGCTCGCGGGCATGACCGGCACGGCGCTGACCGAGGCGAACGAGTTCATGAAGATCTACCACCTGCCGGTCGTGGAGGTCCCGACCAACCGTCCGATGGTCCGCGCGGACAACAACGATCAGGTCTACAAGACCAAGGAGGGCAAGGCCAGCGCGATCATCCGCGAGATCGAGGAGCGAAGCGCGGCCGGCCAGCCGGTGCTCGTCGGGACGATCTCGGTCGAGGTCTCAGAGCAGCTGTCGGCCGATCTCACGCGCAAGGGTATCCCTCATTCGGTCCTGAACGCCAAGCCCGAGCACGCCGAGCACGAAGGCGAGACGATCGCTGAGGCCGGCGCCCCGGGCGCGGTCACGATCGCGACGAACATGGCGGGCCGCGGCGTCGACATCAAGCTCGGCGGCAACGCCGAGCACCTGACCCAGCTCGAGATGGCCAAGCTCGGGCTCGGGCCCGGGGACCCGGACTACGAGGAGCACTATCGGAAGGCATTCTCGGCGATCGAGGCACGCGTCGAGGACGCCCGCAAGCAGGTGCTCGAGCTCGGCGGCCTGTTCATCCTCGGCACCGAACGCCACGAGTCCCGCCGGATTGACAACCAGCTGCGCGGCCGCTCCGGGCGCCAGGGCGATCCCGGCGAGTCGCGCTTCTTCCTCTCCGCCCAGGACGACCTCGTGCGGCTGTTCGCCGGCGAGCGGATCTACAAGATCCTCGACCGCCTCGGGAGCATCGACGAGGAGGGCAACGAGGAGCCGATCGAACACGGGATGCTGTCCAAGCAGATCGAGAAGGCCCAGCGCAAGGTCGAGGAGCAGCACTTCCTGACCCGCAAGCACACGCTCGAGTACGACGACGTCCTCAATCAGCAGCGCGAGGTGATCTACACCTACCGCGACGAGATTCTCGAGGGGCGCGACATGAGCGACGCCGCCCGCAGCGAGATCGCGAACCTGATCGAGCGCCTCGTCGAGGAGTACACGGCGGGCGATTTCGTCGAGAACTGGGATATCGAGGGTCTGCTCCGCCGGATGGAGGAGATGTTCCCAACCGGCGCCGGGGTCATGGACGTCGATCCGGACCGAGTCGACCGGGAGGAGCTCATCCAGGGCCTCCAGGAGCAGGCGTTGGAGTCCTACGACGGTCGCGAGGAGGAGTTCGGTCCCGAGCTGTTGCGTGACGTCGAGCGCTTCCTGCTGCTCCAGATCATCGACCAGCGCTGGCGCGAGCATCTGTACGACATGGACTACCTGCGCGAGGGAATCCACCTGCGCGGGTTCGCCCAGATCGAGCCGCTGGTCGCGTACAAGAACGAGGCGTTCGACCTGTTCCGCGACCTGATGAACAGCGTCTGGGAGGACTACGCGCGGCTGATCTTCCACGTCGAGGTGACGCCGGTCGTGGCGGGGAACGGCGGGCCGCCCGAGCCACCGCCGACACGGCGCCCGAGCCGTGCCGCGAGCTCGGCAACCGGTGGTGCGGGCCGGGTCACGTACTCGGGCGGCGGCGGCGCGCCGCAGGGCGCGATGGCGATCGCGGCCGCGGCAGGTGCCGAGGCCGGCGTTGCGATGGAGGAGCCGCAGATGCCGGTGGTCGAGCAGCGCCGCGTCGACCCGGGCGAGCAGATCGGGCGCAACGACCCATGCTGGTGCGGGTCGGGCAAGAAGTACAAGCGCTGCCACGGCGCGTAGCCCTGATGCCGGACCCATCGGACCTGCGCGTCTCCGATCAGCAACGCGAGCGCGCGGCGCAGGACATTCGCGAGCATTTCGCCGCCGGCCGCCTCGACGACGAGGAGCTGAGCGACCGGGTGCAGGCGGTCTACAGCGCGCGCACCGAGCAGGAGCTCAGGAAGGTGCTGGACGACCTGCCGAAGCTGCCCGCGAGCCCCGCGCAGCAGAAGGCCGAGCTCGCCCAGCGGCGAAGCATGCTCCAGCGCCGGCTGGTCCAGGAGGCCGGTGGCGGGCTGGGACTGTTCGTGCTCTGCACCGTGATCTGGTTAATGTCCGGAGGACAGCACGGCCACGGCCAGTTCTGGCCGATCTGGGTGCTCGTGGTCGCGCTGGTTCCGCTGCTCCGCAACGGCTGGCGCCTGTACGGCCCCGCGCCCGAGCTCGAACGCGTCGAGCGCGAGCTCGACTCGCGCCGGCGCCGCGACATGCTCCGTCACCAGATCGAAAGCGACGTCCACGGTGACGTCAGCGAGGACGTCCGCAGACAGCTACGCGAACGCCGTGCCGCCCGGCACTCCCGGCGGCACGGCGGACGTCAGTAGCGGGACCGCTGCCTAGCCCTGCTCGATCGTTGCTAGTGTGGGAGTAGATGACGACCGCCCCCTCAGAGCCTCTCTCCCAGCGCCTCGCGGCGATCCTCGAGCAGCTCAAGCTGCTTGCGGACTACCTTTGACCCCGCTGAGCTGAGCGAGCGCCTCGACTCGCTCGAAACGGAGATGGGCGTGCCGGGCTTCTGGGAGGACCAGGAGCGGGCGGCGAAGGTCAGCTCCGAGCACGCCCGCGCGAGCCGCAGGCTGTCGGTCTACCGTGACCTCGAGCGCGACGTCGAGGATCTCGCGCCGCTCGCGGAGCTCGCCGAGGAGGACCCCGAGATCGCCTCCGAGCTCGAGGAGCAGGTCAGCCACGTCCAGGAGCGCCTCGGCCAGCTCGAAGAGCAGCGGTTGTTCTCCGGCCGCTACGACTCGGGCGATGCGCTCGTGACGATCAACGCCGGCGCCGGCGGCACCGACGCCCAGGACTGGGCGGAGATGCTGCTGCGGATGGAGATGCGCTGGGCCGAGAAGCGCGGGTTCGAAGTCGAGCTGCTCGAGGCCTCCCCGGGGGAGGAGGCGGGGATCAAGTCCGCCACGTTCCTGGTCAAGGGCGAGAACGCCTACGGCCTGTACGGGAGCGAGAAGGGCGTCCACCGGCTCGTGCGGCTGTCGCCGTTCGACGCCGCCCATCGCCGCCAGACGAGCTTCGCCGGCCTCGAGGTGTCGCCGGTCGTGCAGGAGATCGACGACGTCGAGATCGACGACGACGACCTCCAGATCGACACCTACCGCGCGAGCGGCGCCGGCGGCCAGCACGTCAACAAGACCGACTCGGCGGTGCGGATCACGCACAAGCCCTCGGGGATCGTGGTTCAGTGCCAGAACGAGCGCTCGCAGTCCTCGAACAAGGCCGAGGCGATGACGATGCTCCGCTCCAAGCTGCTCGAGCTCGAGGAGCGCAAGCGCCGAGAGGAGATCGCCCGCGAGAAGGGCGAGGCCCAGGACGTCAACTTCGGCTCGCAGATTCGCTCATACGTGCTGCATCCGTACTCGATGGTCAAGGATCACCGGACCGATCACGAGATGGGCGACACCGCCCGGGTGCTCGACGGCGACCTCGACGGGTTCGCCCGCGCTTATCTGCTCAAGGCCGCCAAGTGAGCGACGTCGGAGTGGTGGCCCGTGCCCTGGCCGAGGATGTCGGGGACGGCGATGTGACGACCGCGGCCACGGTTCCAGAGCAGGCCAGAGCCCGTGCGACGATCACCCAGAAGGCGCCGGGCGTGATCTTCGGGATCGAAGTGGCGACCGAGACGTTTCGGGAGCTCGCCCCCGACGTCGCGGTGCAGCGGCTGACGGTCGAGGGCGAGTGGCGCGACGGCGGCCCGGTCTTGCGGCTGGAGGGCTCGGCGCGAGGGATCCTGACCGCAGAGCGGACAGCGCTCAACTTCCTTCAGCGGCTGTCGGGCGTGGCGACGGCGGCGGCGCGCTGCGTACAGGCGGTCTCCGATGTCGAACCCCGCCCACCCACGATCCTCGACACCCGCAAGACGACTCCGGGACTGCGCGCGCTCGAGAAGGCCGCGGTGGCGGCGGGCGGGGCGACCAACCACCGGGCGGGCCTGTACGACGCGATCCTGATCAAGGAGAACCACGCCGCGCTTGCCGGCGGGGTGGGGGAGGCGGTCCGCCAGGCGCGCGCCCGGGCTCCCCAGCTCCCGCTCGAGGTCGAGTGCCGGACGATGGCCGAGGTGGACGAGGCGCTCGGGGCCGGCGCGCCGATGCTGCTGCTCGACAACATGTCCGTCGACGAGCTGCGCGACGCCGTGCGCCACGTCGACGGGCGCGCCAAGCTCGAAGCGAGCGGCGGGGTCACGCTCGACACGCTCAGGGCGGTCGCGGGCACCGGCGTAGACTTCATCTCTGTGGGTGCGATCACCCACAGCGCCCCGGCGCTCGACCTGTCCCTCCTCCTCGAGCCGATTCCATGAACCTGCCGATGTTCGGCGCATCCGACGCGCCGCTGCTACTCGAGAATATCCCCGCCCTGCAGGAAGAGGTGCGCGCGCTCGCGAGCGAGCGCGGCGCGGTGATTCTCGCCCACAACTACCAGCTCCCCGAGATTCAGGACGTGGCCGACTACGTCGGAGACTCGCTCGGGCTCTCCCAGCAGGCCGCCAGGGCCGAGGGGGAGCTGATCGTGTTCTGCGGCGTGCACTTCATGGCCGAGACGGCCTCGATCCTGTGCCCCGACAAGCGCGTGCTGATCCCCGACCTCGACGCCGGCTGCTCACTCGCGGACGCGATCACCGCCGAGCAACTCCGGGCGTGGAAAGCCCGGTTTGATGATCCCGTCCACCCCGCGGTGGTCGTGATGTACGTCAACACGACCGCCGAGGTCAAGGCCGAGACCGACTACTGCTGCACGTCGGCGAACGCGGTCAAGGTGGTCGAGCACATCTACTCAGAGCACGGCGAGGACACCGAGATCCTGTTCGGCCCGGACATGTTCCTCGGCGCCTACGTCGAGAAGACGATCGGGCGCTCGATGCATGTGTGGGACGGCGAATGCCACGTCCATGCCGGGATCAAGCCCGACGACATCGCCGCGGTCAGGGCCGCCCATCCCGGCGCCGACTTCCTGATCCACCCCGAGTGCGGCTGCTCGACGAGCGTGATGGAGTACGTGGCGGCGGGCGACATCGACCCGGGCGGCGTGTACATGCTCTCGACCGGCGGCATGCTCGAGTACGCGCGCGGGATTGACGGCCGGCCGGGCGGGAGGGTCGGCGGGAGGGCGGGCGGGAGGGCGGGCGGGACCCACATCACCGCCATCGTCGCCACCGAGACCGGGATGCTCTACCCGCTTCGCCAGGCGGCCGCCGACGTCGAGTTCATCGCGGCGAACGAGGCCGCCCACTGCCGCTTCATGAAGATGATCACGCTGCCGAAGCTCCGCGACGCGCTGCGCGACGGAGTGTTCGAGGTCAAGGTGCCGGCCGAGGTCGCCGACCGGGCACGGCTCCCGATCGAGCGGATGGTGGCGATTTCGTAGGGCCGCGCTTGCGCGGCCCAGAATCAGGCCGCCGGCTGGGCCATCAGGTCGATCCCGCGATCGACCGTGTCGCGCACGCGCTGGAGCGAGATGCTCTTGCGCTCGAACTCGTCGGGCGTGTAGCAGTGGACGTCGGCCGGTGCGCCCATCTCGAGGCCGTCCCAGAGCATCCCCGCGTGGTAGACGCGCTCGAGCCAGGGCATGCCCTCGAACGCGTGCGAGACGAGGATCACGATGAACTCGGGGCCGCGCTCGCGCTGCGGCGGCGCCCCCTGCTCGTCGTCGACGCGCGCGCCACCCAGGACCGCGACGTCGATCTGCCAGCGATCCCCGACGCGCGCCAGATACCGCTCAAGCTCGCGCCTGTTCACGGCTGTGATCACCTCCACGGACTCGATTGTCCCGGTGCCGGGCGCTGGGCGCAACGGTTTCAGAATTTGGCGATCGCGGGGACCATCTGATCGAACAGCTCGATCGCGGTCCAGTTGCCCGGCCCGTCGATCATCAGCGCGAACGCGAGCACGTGGTGCTCGGGCGTCGTGCAGTAGCCGGCGAGGTTCGTGACGTAGTTCAGCGTGCCGGTCTTCGCGATGCAGCGGCCCTGGGCGGCGGTGTGGGCGGCGATCCCCTGCACGGTGCCGCTGACCCCCATGATCGGGAGCGAGTTCGCCAGCACGCGCCCGATCGGGGTGTTCCAGATCGTCCGGAGCAGGTCGACCACCTGTACGGGCGACGAGCGGTCCGAGCGCGACAGGCCCGAGCCGTCGACGATCGCCGGGTGCACGCCGTAGGAGTCGATCACCTGCGAGATCACCTTGGCGCCGGCGCTGATGCTTCCGCCGTCGCCGAACCGCACGCCGAGCTGCTTGGTGAGCATCTCCGCGAAGAAGTCGTCGGACGGGACGTCCATCAGCTTCAGCATCACCGACAGGGGGGAGACTGCACCGACGCGAGCTCCTGCGCGTCGCCGGGCGCCGGCAGCGTCCGGTTCAGCGGCCGGGCCCCGATGCCTGCGCCGTGCATCGTCAGCACGAGCTCCTTGGCTGCGAACGCTCCCGGGCTGAGCTTCTTGAACGTCGAGCCGTGGTCGTAGCTCAGCGCGGACAGCTGCCCGCCGAGGTCGGGGATATCGGGACCGTAGCCCGTGGCCGGCCCGCCTCGAAGCTCGTCGAACAGCGCGGCGTCGCCGATCACCCAGCCGGTGACGTGCTTGATCCCGTCGTGGGCGAGCTGGCCGACGATCTCGTTCGCGGTAGGACCGTAGCCGTGCTCCCAGGTGCGGTTGAAGCCGCCGTCCCCGAACGTCGGGTCGCCGTCGCCGACCAGGTAGAGATCGCCGTGCCAGACACCGCCCGGCCCGAGGTGGCCGGCGCCGAGCACCTTCGTCGTCAACCGGGCCTGGGGACCGAGCTCGCTGTCCGTCGCGATCGTCGTGTAGATCTTCTCGACCGACGCCGGCGGGCGACCGACGTCCGACCTCAGCTCGAACAGCGGCGTCTTCGCGGTCAGGTCGTAGACCATCGCGCCGCTGGTCGGTCCGGCCTTCTTGAACACGTTCTCGAGCGAGGACTGCAGCGCGATCAGCTCGGGCGACGGCGCCGGCTTTGGCGCGGTGGCGGCGCGCAGCTGCGTGCTCGTGCTCGACGTGTGCGGGATCGGGGCACCGACCGCCGCATCCGAGCTCGGCTTGGGGGCGTGGCCCCCGCCGCCACACCCAGCGATCATCGCCACCAGGACGATGCCCCCGACAATCCGGCTGTTCAGGCTGACTCGAGCTCCTCCACCGTGTGCGGACCGACGCACGCCACCGACAGCTCGTCGGCAACGCGGGCGGCCACCTCTCTTACCTCGGTGAAACTTACCTGGTCGAGCAGCGCGATCGTCCGGTCGGGGTCTACGTCCTCGCCGTAGACGATCGTCTGCTGGGCGGCGTGACGGGCGATCGCACCGCTGTTCTCGAACGCGATCGCGCGGGCGCCGGCAGCGTAGGCGCGGGCCCGCTCGACCTCGGCCTCGGTCGGGCCGTCGTCTCGGAGCTCGGTGACGATGTCGCGCATCCGGCGGTAGGCCTCGAGCATCTTGCTCGAGTCCAGGCCGGCGGAGAGCTGGAGGACCGGCACATCGGCGTAGGCGTGGGCGACCGAGTTCACCGAGTAGGCGAGGCCGCGCTGCTCGCGGATCTCGTCGAACAGCCGGGAGCCCATCGAGCCGCCCAGCAGCGTCGAGTAGATCGCGAGCGCGGCGCGCTGCTTGGCATCGGTGGCCTCGACGTCGGGCCGGTAGGACATCCGCAGATGCGACTGGTTCGACTCCCGCTCGCGCACCAGGATCCGCGGGTTCGCCGGCGGTGCGGGTTCGTACGGATCCGGATCGGGCCGGTTCGGGAAGCGGGTGAACAGCTCTTCGACGTCGTCCTCGGGCAGGTCGTCGAGGTTGCCGACCAGGAACGCGCCGCCCCGATCGGGCGCCCAGCGGCGCTCGCGGAAGGCGATGATCCCGTCGCGCGTGAACTCGTCGCGGATGTGCTCGGCGGGCCCGAGCACCGGGCGGCCCAGCGGGTGGTCGCCGAACGCCGCCTCGTCGATCAGGTGCTCGGCCATGACCGCGGGCTGGTCGTTGGCGCGCGCGATCTCCTGCACGACCACGCCGCGCTCGCGATTGAGCTCGTCGCCGTCGATCCGCGGCCGGCCGACGAAGTCCGTCAGCAGGTCGGCGGCCTCGAATGCCTTGTTCGCGCGCGCGGTGATGTGGAACGCCACCAGGTCGTGGCTCGTGTAGGCGTTGAGGACCGCGCCGATCCGCTCGGCCGCCTCGTTGACGTCCCGGTAGGTCGGGTACTTCTCGCCGCCCTTGAACACGAGGTGCTCGAGGAAGTGGGCCATCCCGTTCTCGTCCTCGCGCTCGGTCCGGGCACCGGCGTCGAACGCGACCAGGATCGTCACCGAGCGCGTCCCGTCGAGCGCGATCCGGTACAGCGGGAGACCGTTGGACAGAGGGGTTTGCTTGATCGAGGCCACCGCGAAAGAAAATAGCGTGCCCGTGCAAATCTGCTTGCAAGGGGAGGGATGAGGCCGCGTTCGGGGATGGCGGCCGCTACGCTGCGGCGAACTTATGGCAAGAACAGACTCCAAGCAGCGAACCAGGCGCCGGCGCGAGAGCGTCGCGGCCGCGGTACCCGCGGTGCGCGAGGCACGGCACGTCGCAGCAGGTCCAAGCACCCAGCCGGTGATCGAGTTCCGCGGCGTGTCCAAGCGCTATTCGGGCGGCGACATCGGCCTCGACCAGGTCACGTTCTCGATCGATCGGGGCGAGTTCGTGTTCCTCGTCGGCGCCACCGGCTCGGGCAAGTCGACCGTGATGCGCCTGCTGATCAAGGAGCTTGACCCCACCGGCGGCACGATCCGCGTCGCGGGGCGCGATCTCTCGGAGATCACGCGCCGGCGTATCGCCTACTACCGCCGCAACCTCGGAGTCGTGTTCCAGGACTTCAAGCTGCTCCCGTCGCGGACCGTATACGACAACGTCGCCTACGCGCTCCAGGTCACGGGCGGCGGGCGCCGGGAGATCCGCGACAAGGTGCCGGACATACTGCGCCTGACCGGGCTCTCGACGAAGCTGCACAACACCCCCGACCAGCTGTCGGGCGGCGAGCAGCAGCGCGTGTCGATCGCGCGCGCGTTCGTCAATCACCCGCCGCTGCTGCTGGCCGACGAGCCGACCGGGAACCTCGATCCGGAGACGAGCGTCGACATCATGCGCCTGCTCTATCGGATCAACCGGACCGGCACGACCGTGCTCGTCGCCACCCACGACCAGACGATGGTCGACAAGATGCGCCGCCGCGTGTTCGAGCTCTCGCAGGGCCGGATCATCCGCGACGAGGCCACCGGCCTGTACGCGCGCGACGAGACCACGCGCGAGTTCGCGCGGCGGATGCGGGCCCCGTCGACGCGGCCGCCCGGGGTCTCGTAGGCCATGCGGTTCGGGTTCTTCCTGCGCGAGGCGACGCGCTCGATGCGGCGCAGCGCCGCCCCGAGCTTCGCCGCGCTCGCGACCGTGCTCGTGACGATGCTCGTGCTCGGCGTGTTCATCCCGATCGTCCAGGCGACGAACACGGCGGCCGACAGCGTCCGTGGCCGGGTCGAGGTCGACGTCTACATGAACACGAACGCCACCGCCGCCGACGACACGCGCGTGCGCAACGAACTACTGGCGGTTCGGCACGTGAAGTCGGTTCAGTTCGTCTCCAAGCAAGCCTCGTACAACCAGCAGCGGGCCCAGAACCCCGCGGCCTACACCCTCCTCGGGTCGAACCCGCTGCCCGACACGTTCCACGTGATCCCGGCCAATCCGAGCGACGTGCTCGGGATCCGCAGCGCGCTCACCCCGCCCGCCTCGGGCGGCGGCACGCGGATGCTGGACGCGTCGATCGCGAAGGTCTCGAACCAGCAGACCGACACCCAGAAGATCCTCGAGGTCACGAACCTCGTGACGATCACCGCCGCGGTGCTGACCGCCCTGCTGGTGGTGGCATCGATCCTGCTGATCGCGAACACGATCCGCCTGTCTCTGTACGCGCGCCGGCGCGAGGTCGAGGTGATGAAGCTGGTCGGCGCAACCGATTGGTTCATCCGCTGGCCGTTCGTGATCGAGGGCATGATCGTCGGCTCGTTGGGCGCGCTGCTCGCGATCTTCGTGCTCGGAGCGACGAAGATCGCCCTGCTTGACCCGCTCGCGAGCAAATGGACGCTGATCGCGGCGCCGAGGACGATCGGATTCGCGTTCCTCGTCATCGTGCTGCTCGCGGCCGGCGCGCTCGTGTCGGCGGTCGGCTCCGGGCTGTCGCTGCGGCGCTTCCTGCGGGTCTGAGCCGCGCTGCACGTCGGGGTGAGCCGCGCTGCACGCCGGGGCGCGGGCCGGACCGGGCGGCTCGCCGGGCCGGACGGGCGGCTCGCCGGGCCGGCGTTTGCGGTGGGTGCTTTCGCGCTCTCGGCGTGTTAGCGCTCGCGGGAGACGTGTGAGCGTTCACATTCTTTGCTATAAGTACGCCCCTTCACTGCATCCCGCTTGCAGTCGCCCGCGGCCGGGGCAAGCAGACAACCGATGGGAGGATCCATGCAGACTGCCTTACGTAGCCTCAGGAGGCTGCACACTCATGGCTGGGCGCGAGTCGTGGTCGCGACCGTCGTCGTGTTGCTGGGGACCGGAAGCCTGGCGCTCGCGGCCAAGCATGGCCAAAAGCGGCACCACGGGTCGTTGAGTATCACCAAGCAGACGTGGGGCTCGGCGCACGGCCAGGCCGTCGACCTCTACACGCTGCGCAACAGCAACGGGATGATCGTCAAGATCACCAACTACGGCGGCGTCGTCCAGTCGATCTGGGTGCCCGACCGCACCGGCACGCTGGTGAACGTGGCGCTCGGGTTCCCGAAGCTCAGTGACTACGTCAACGACTTCGAGAACCAACCGTGGCCCACGTCCGGCGGATCGGGCGACACGTATTTCGGCGCGATCATCGGCCGGTACGCGAACCGGATCGCCGGCGCCTCGTTCACGCTCAACGGGACGTTGTACGGCCTGGGGCGCGGTCCGAATTCGTGCGGCTCGGCCACCCTCCCGAACAACGGGCTCAACCTGCTGCACGGCGGGCCGCTGTCCTACAACACGCAGGTGTGGGCGGCGACGCCGAAGACGCTGGGCAACGGCGTCGCGCTGCAGCTCAGCTACACCGACCCGAATTGCTACAACGGGTTCCCGGGGACCGTCACGACGACGGTGGTCTACACGCTTCTGCAGAGCAACGCACTGCAGATCACCTACCACGCGACGACTACCGCGCCGACGGTCATCAACTACACCAACCACACGTACTTCAACCTCGCCGGTGAAGGATCCGGCGACATCTTCAACCAGAAGCTGTCGATCAACTCCAACCAGTTCACCCCCACGGACGCAAACCTGATCCCGACTGGGTTCGCCAACGTGTCGGGGACTCCGTTCGACTTCCGGGCGATGAAGCCGATCGGCCGGGACATCAACAAGGCGAGTGCGCCCGAAGGCGACCAGCTGACCACCGCCCACGGCTACGACCACAACTGGGTGCTCCGCGGGTCCGGCTTCAGGCTGGGCGCCGTCGCCCAGGATCCTGGTGACGGGATCGTGCTGTGGACGTACACCGACCAGCCGGGTGTGCAGGTCTACACCGGGAACTTCCTGGTCGGCGATCTCGTCGGGACCAGCGGTCACTCGTACCGCCAGAGCGATGCGTTCACGCTCGAGACGCAGCACTACCCGGACACCCCGCATCACATCGGCGACCCGCGGTGGCCGTCGGTGGTGCTGAATCCGGGCCAGGTGTTCAACTCGAAGACGACCTATAAGTTCACGACCGCGGGACCCGGGTTCCGGCACAACTTCTAGCCCGACCAGCAACCACGATCGACTCGTCCGGCCGGGCCATCCGGGTGGCCCGGCCGGTCGGGGCCACGTGACGGCCTCGAGGCCGTCCAGCGGGGCGGGCCGTCCCACCGTTGCACGAGGCGGCTCGGGGGCCTCGCGTTCTACCCTCTTGTCATGCACTCGCGCAGCTCCCGGCGCCCGCGGATCGCGATCACGGTCCTCGCGGGCGTGCTCGTGTTGGTGATCGGCATCTGGCTCGGCGGCCATGCAGGCTGGCTGCCCTCGCCGCTGCGGAGCGCGTTCGTCGACGACAGCAGCAGCACGCCGCTCGTCAACCAGGTCCTGGGCATGCTCCAGCAGGACTACTACCGCCCGCTCAACCGCAGCCAGCTCGTCAACGAGGGGCTGGCCGGGATGGTGGCGAGCCTCGACGATCCGTACTCCCACTACTACGACCCGACCGAGTACCAGGGGTTCATGAACCAGTCGAACCCGCACCTGAGCGGGATCGGCGTCGACGTCGAGGCCGAGTCGCAAGGGCTCCGCGTCGACGATGTGTTCCCGGGATCCCCGGCCGCCAAGGCCGGGCTGGCCCGCGGCGACGTCATCGTCGCGGTCGGCGCAAGCTCGCTCGCCAGCCGGCCGTCGACGTTCGGCTCGCGGCTGATCAAGGGCAAGGCCGGGACAAGCGTGACGCTGACGATCCTGCGCGGGACGCAGAAGCACTCCGTGACGTTGGTGCGCGAGGACATCGTCGTCCCGGTGGCGAGCGGGACCGTCGTCAACTACCACGGGGTCAAGCTCGGCGCGCTCACGCTGACCCAGTTCACCGACGGCTCGGGCGCCGAGCTGCGCGCGCAGGTCGAGAAGGTGCTGCACCAGGGTGCGCAGGGACTGATCCTCGATCTGCGCGACAACCCGGGCGGGCTGCTCAACGAGGCCGTCAACGTGGCCAGCATCTTCATCCCCGACGGCACGATCGTCTCGACCGACGGCCGCGCTCAGCCTCGCGAGGTGTATGTGGCCAAGGGCGGCGCGATCCCGACGGGCATTCCGATGGTCGTGCTCGTCGACCGCGGGACGGCGTCGGCGGCCGAAATCGTCACCGGCGCGCTGCACGACCGCGGGCGCGCGAAGGTCGTGGGCACGCGCACGTACGGGAAGGGCGTCTTCCAGGAGATCGAGCCGCTCCCGAACGGCGGCGCGCTCGACTTCACGGTCGGCGAGTACTTCACCCCGAGCGGGCATAACCTCGGGGGCGGCGGGGTCAAGGAGGGCGCGGGGATCAAGCCCGACATCTACGCCTCGACCAATCCAGGCGCGACGACCGACACGGCCTTCGCCGTGGCCGAGAAGACCGTAGCTGCCGAGGCGCGGTGAGCCCAGCCCCAAAGGACGCGGGCGGCGCCCCGCGCGTCGCCGTGCTGGCGCGGCAGGGAAAGTTCCTCGTCGCCGAGCCGTTCTTCGGCGCGGGCTCCCGCCTCGTCGTGAGTCGCGATCGCCAGGCCGCCATCGGCGACCTGATCGTGGTTCGGCAGCGCTCGGGCCGCAACGGGCGAGCCGGCGGGAGGGCGACGATCGCGCGCCGGATCGGCCGCTCGGACGTCGCCCGCGACGTGGTCGAGGGGCTGATGGTCGACCGCGGCCTGCGCCGCTCGTTCGACCCGGCGGTCGAGCACGAGGCGCGCGAGGTCTCTGGTTCGGTGTTTGCGGGCGGCTCCGGCGTGCCCGAGGACCGGCGCGATTTGCGCTCGCTGCCGACATTCACGGTCGACCCGGTGACCGCCAAGGACTTCGACGACGCGATCTCGGCCGCCGTCGAGAAGGACGGGTCGCGGCGGGTGTGGGTGCACATCGCCGACGTGTCCGCGTACGTACGACCGGGATCGCTGCTCGACCGCGAGGCATACCGGCGCGGGACGAGCGTGTACGTGCCGGGCGCGGTCGAGCCGATGCTTCCCGAGGCGCTCTCGAACCGCGCCTGTTCGCTCGTCCCGGGGCAGGATCGGCTGGCGGTCACGACCGAGCTCGTCCTCGACGGCGCTCGGGTCCGGAGCAGCGCGTTCTACCGCTCGGTGATCCGGTCGGACGAGCGCCTCGACTACGGGCAGGTCGACCGCATCTTCGACGGACGCGCGCCGGCGGGGGAGGGCTGGGGGCCGGCGCTCGAGGCCGCCCGTGGCGCAGCGGCTGCGCTCGAGGAGCGGCGGGCATCGCAGGCGGCGCTGTCGCTCGAGTCGAGCGAGCCGGAGTTCGAGTTCGACAAGCGCGGCGACGTGACCGCTGCCGATCCCGTCGAGCAGACCGAGTCCCATCGGATGATCGAGCACCTGATGATCGCGGCCAACGAGCAGGTCGCGCGCCTCTTGACCGCGCGCCGCGTGCCCACGCTCTACCGGGTCCACGAGCGTCCCGACGGGCTCGCGGCCGAGCGGTTGATCGACCAGCTCGCGTCGCTCGGCGTGCCGACGCCGCCGGTGCCGAGGGGACACCTGACTCCCCAGCAGGCCGCCGACGTGATCGGCCAGGCCTCGCAGCTGATCGAGCAGTGGACCGCCTCGACGGACGGGCGCGGCCGGCGGGCGCTCACGAGCCTCGTGCTCCGCTCGCTCAAGCAGGCGTACTACGACCAGCGCAACCGCGGGCACGCCGGGCTCCAGCTCGCGAGCTACTGCCACTTCACCTCGCCGATCCGCCGCTACCCCGATCTGATCTGTCACCGCGCGCTGCTCTCGGCGGTCGCCGGCGACGTGCCCGCCCCGCAGTCGTCCTGGGTCGCAGACGCGGGGCCGTGGTGCTCGGCGCGCGAGCGCTCGGCGATGTCGATCGAGCGCGATGCCGACGACGTCGTCCGCTGCTTCCTGCTCGAGCGATGGCTCGGTGGGCTCGAGCGCGATCAGGCGCTCGAGGGGGAGGTCGTCGGGCTCGTCGGCGCGGGTGCGTTCGTCGCGTTCGGGCCGAGAGGCGAGTTCGAGGGGATGCTCCCGGTGCGGCTGCTGCGAGGCGACTGGTGGGAGCTGGGCGAGGAGGGGACGATGCTCGTCGGGTCGCGGAGCGGTGGGACGATCCGCCTGGGGGATCCAATCGAGGTGCGCGTCGCGCGGATCGACGCCCCGCGCGGCCGGGTTGACCTGCTGCCCGGCTGGGAAGTGGACTGAGGTCATGGCGAAAGGACGTAAGCGAAAGGCGTCGGCCGGTGACGTGGCCACAAACCGGCAGGCGTCGTTCCGCTACAACCTGCTCGAGCGGTTCGAGTGCGGGCTCGTACTGACCGGGACCGAGGTCAAGTCGCTGCGCGAGGGCACAGCGCAGCTCAAGGACTCCTACGCGGTCGTGCGCAACGGCGAGGTGTGGCTGATCGGGCTGTACATCGCCCCCTACGGCCCCGCCTCGCGAGAGAACCATGACCCGGAGCGGCCCCGGAAGCTGCTGCTCCACCGGTTCGAGATCGAGCGGCTGATCGGCAGGACCCGCGAGCGGGGGCTGACGCTCGTGCCGACGCGGATCTACTTCTCGGGTCCGCGCTCGAAGGCCAAGGTCGAGATCGCGCTGGCGCGAGGCAAGGACCTATACGACAAGCGCGAGGCGATCAAGAAGCGCGACATGAACCGGGACGTGCAGCGCGAGTTGCGCGAGGCTTCGCACTAGTTTTGGGGTGGCGGCTCGGGTCGGGGCCCGCGTGGTTGATCCCTCAACTGCTAGCTGATCGTGCGCGCCACGAGCGTGGCGTGCATCCCGACCACTAGCAGCGCCACCAGGCTGAGGTAGACCGCGGCTACCAGCGCTCGGTCGAGCGGCTTCACCCGGTAGTACGCCTCCTGCGCGGCGCCGCCGGCGCGGCGGAGTTGCCAGCGCCGGTACGTCTCGTAGCCGGCGAACAGCAGGATCAGCACGATGATCGGGTTCGGGAGCAGGATCGCGAGCGGGATCATCGCGACGAACCCGAGGAACCACATCCACGGGGCCATCGCCGCCATCGCGCGGCCGCCGTCGAGCGGCACCACCGGCAGCAGGTTGAACAGGTTCAGGAAGAACCCGGTGAACGCCAGCGCCCGCCACAGATCGTTGCCGGTGGCGTGCCAGACGAGGATGCACGCGGCCGAGCCGATGCTGCCGAGAATCGGGCCCGAGAGTCCGACGCGCGCCTCCGCGAGCGCGTTCTCGCCGAGCGACCGGGCCGCGATCACCGCCCCCAGGAACGGGATGAACATCGGCGCGCTCGCCTTCAGGCCCTCGCGCCGGAGCGCGATCACGTGGCCCATCTCATGGACGAACAGGAGCGCGATGAAGCCGGCGGCGAACGGCCATCCCCACAGCAGCGCGTACGCGGCCAGCGATACCAGGATCGTGCCGGTCGAGGCGAACAGCTTCAGCTTCGGAAGCAGCAGCAGAATCGCCTTGAACTTCGCCAGCGCCGCGACGATCCCGGCGCCGATCGCCGACAGCCGCCGCCTGATCGGCCCATGGCGGCGCGGCTCGGCCGCCGGCGCGGGCTCGGGCGGCATCGCCGGCGCCAGCACGCTCTCGAACTCGGGGCCGACGGGAACGGGCGGCCACTGGGTGTTCGCTTCCATTGCAGAGATTGTAGGAGCGTCCCGCCGGCGCTCTCAGGCGCTCTTACGATCCCCTTCGGTACCGCGCCGCCTATACTCGAAGTAGCACATCCCCGGGGACGACAGGCTTCGACGTGGTCGGTTCGTGGGGGTGGCTGCGAGTCGAGGTCCCGGGAGGCCTCGTTAAACACCCGGGAACAAATAAGTGCGAATCATTCAGATTCCCACGCCTTTGGCATCGCTGTCTAACTAGCAGCCAATGCCAGACCGGTCGCCGTACGCCTGCGCCGGCGGTCCGGGACAATTAGCAGGCTCACCCGATGAGGCCCGCTCCAGCCCCGTCGGGGACATCTTCGGAGCTGGCCCGCGACAACCCTGCCGGCATGGCGAGTCGAGGGTGAGATCAGAGCGCCGGCTACGCTCGTAGACGCCACCTTTTGCGCGACTGCGGACGCGGGTTCAATTCCCGCCGTCTCCACTGATAGCAGCGGGTGCGAAATCCTCTCGATTTCGCCCCGCTGCAGGTGTTTAACCGTGCGAAGACTCGGGTCGTTCGTACGAACGAATTCCCGCTGTTTGCGGGCCGTCGATGGGGTGGTCGGCCACAAGTCGGCCCAAGTTGTGGCCGGAGTCGGCCACAACCGCGACGCGGGTTCGGCGTGCGGCCATCCGTCGGCGCCGGTGGCTAGCTTCGGCGGCGATGTCTGCTCTGCCTGAACTGCGCACACGACCGACGATCCGCTGCCTGCACGACGATCTGGGCATCGCGCGCCTCGGGCTCCGCGAGCCGATCAGTCAGGCTTGACGCCGCCGAGACGCTCGACGTCGTCGACGGTGACGCCGGAGGCGTACGCGATCGTCGCGGCCTCGCCCCCGAGCAGCGCCTGGCGGGCCCGTTCGATCCGCGCAGCAAACTCGTCACGGTGCCGCTCGACGTACTCGTCGACGGCTTTCTCGACGATCTCCGACTGTTGGAGGCCGGTCATCGAGGCCGCATAGCGGACCTTCTCCTTCGTGGACTCGTGAACCTTGATGGGACTTTCGGTCCGCTGTTGGAGCACCTGATGGATGTTGTTCAGCCGGTCCTGCGGCAGCTCATTCCTCAAGCTCGCCAGGCCGCTTTAGTTCGCGGCCGGCAACATCGGCTATCACCACATTCATCACCTCAACGTCCGCATCCCAAATTAGAACCCTGCAACCGGGCCCATGAGCAGCTGCAGATGTTCCAGGACGTGCCCACGCTCGGACTCTGGCACGGGCTGCGGGCGGTGCGGCTGAAGCTCTGGGACGAGCAACGTGGCCGCCTGGTCACGTCGGCGCGGGCTCGCGCCGTACGGCCGTGACCTTGCGATCACGGGGCCGTCCTCGGGCCCTCGCGCCGTGCCGGCTGCCATCCGACCAGCCCTCCTGCCGACAGGGGCGACATGCTGCTCGTCAGCAGTCGGGGTCGAGGCGTGGGTCGAAGCAAGTTTTCGTTGCGCATCGCGGTGGAGATGTGCCACCATCGGATGGCTTTGCCATTGTTTGGGAAACGGCCGGTGCCGCTCAACGAAGGGGAGCGTGAAGCGGCCGCGGTCGATCTCGAGCGCATCCGGCGAGGAGGGATCCCGCTTGGAGCCGAGCAGCGTCTGAAGAGGGTCGCGGCGGCGAGCTCGCCGGTGTTTAGCAGCGACCTGAGTGTCAACGAGTACGCGATCGCGCAAGCGTCCGGTTTGACGCCGATCGCGCAGATCATGGGCTCCTCGGTTGTTCAGCACGGCTGGCAGAACTACGGATGGTCCTCCTACGGAGGAGGAATCCAGGAGATGCCGGCCTTCGCGATGCCGTGGAACCTGTCGCGCCGGCGCGCGTTCGACCGTTTGCGTCAGGAGGCGCAGTTGGCGGGCGCCGACGCGGTGATCGGCATCGAGATGACCGCCAGCAGTTTCCTCGGCGAACCGGGCAATCTTGAGCTCGTCGTGTTCGGCACGGCGGTGCGGGAAACAACGCTCGTGCATCGCGGCAGCTCCGGGCCGCGGATGTGCGCGCTATCCGGGCAGGACGTTGACAAGCTTCGCCGCATCGGAGCCGAGACGTTGAGCGTCATCGGTCATACCTCGGTGGTGTGCGTGGCGCTCAGCATGTGGGCCAATCAGATGATGAGCTCGTGGTGGGGCAACCAAGAGCTGATCGAGGTCACGCAAGGAGTGTACGCGGCCCGCCAACTCGCGATGGATCAGGTGCGCCGCCAGGCCAGCGAGGCGGGTGCGAACGACATGGTGATCTCAATGCTCGAGCACACGATCGACCACCACGAGTACGAAGGCTACGGCAACCGACAGCATATCTTCATCGTCTCCATGCACGTGCTGGGCACTGCGATCCGGCTCGGCGCGCACGAGCCTCATCCGGCTCCGCTTGGGGTGCCGGTCCTGTCAATCAACCTCGGCGTGTAGTCCACGACCTATTTCAGGAGATCTCTGATGTCGACATACGATCCGACGAGTACCGAAGGCCTCGCCGAGCACGCCAGCGAGCGCCTGCAGATGAACGCTCGCGGGTTGTTCACCTCTGACCTGTCCGTGAACGAGTACCTGTGTGTGGAGAAGGCAGGGTTCGAGCCCGTGGGCCTGGTGGTCGGGTCGAGCATCTATCACATCGGCTTCCAGGCATCCAACTGGAAGGCGAGCCAGGAGATGGCGGTCCTCACCCAGGCGATGTACGCCGCGCGCGAGCTCGCCATGACGCGCATGGAGGAAGAGGCCGATCAGCTCGGAGCCGACGGAATCGTTGGGGTCCGCCTGGACATAGGGCGCTACGAGTGGGGTGCGGACATGGCGGAGTTCATCGCGATCGGCACAGCGGTCAAGCACAAGGGGGGCAAGGTCCACCGCGCGCCGAACGGGCGCCCATTTACCAGCGACCTTTCCGGGCAGGCGTTCTGGACGTTGATGCAGACCGGCAAGCGCCCGGTGGGTCTGGTCATCGGCAACTGCGTCTACCACGTCGCTCACCGCGGGATGATGCAGTCGATGCGCCAGACCGGTCAGAACGTTGAGCTTGAGCAGTACACCCAGGCGCTATATGACGCGCGCGAGCTCGCGATGGAGCGCATGCAGAAAGAGGCCGAGGCGATCGGTGGCGGGGTTCTCGGGATCGTGGAGGTCAAACTGCACGAGAACAACCACGGCTGGGGTAGCCACGTAATCGAGTTCTTCGCGGTCGGCACCGCGGTCGTGCCCAACGAGCATGCCGAGGATGGGCAGCAGTTGCCCGCCATCACGCCGGTCCTCGACATCAACGACTAACGCTAGCCCCGCTACGCCTGGACTTGCCGGCCGCATCTCAGCGCTCACCGAGGCCAAGATCTCGCACATGCTCGATCACGCCGAGGATTCCGCGGAGACGCTGGACTACGCCTAAGAGCGCCAGTTCGAGGATTGTCAGAGCGCAGGGGCGGCTGACTGCGACGACTGTCGCCTTGTCGCGTTGAAGCAGCAGCGCCGTCGAGCGCGAACCAGAGCGCCGTAATCGTTTCGATGCAGCAGCGGGCCCGGTCGCCGGGGACCACTCCCGCATTCCCACAAAGCGGCACTGACGCTCCAGAGTTCCGCTCCTGTCCCAGCCCAAACCGGCAGTGAGCCTCCTCGCTCTGAAGACTGCCGCATTGATGCGTTGGCAGCCAGCGTGGGATGCGGTTCCGTGCGGGAGGTGGGACCCGGCTATCTCACGTGCTTGGCTTCGTAGAGGGCTGCGTCACCGCGCTGGGTGAGCTGCGCGGGAGTGTCCCCCGGGCGCAGCTCCGCGAAGCCGACACTGATCGACGCGCCCTGCCGGGTCTGCTCGATCGTGGCTGCGATCGCTTGAAATCGGCGGCGAGCGTCCTCGGACACGCTGTCCGCCAGCACGCAGAGGAACTCGTCACCGCCGACTCGGACGATCAGATCATAGGCGCGCAGGTGCGCCCGGATCGCGCCGATCACGTCTCGCAGCAGTTCGTCACCTGCGGCATGGCCTCCGCTGTCGTTGACCTCTTTGAGCCCGTCGATGTCGACGTAGGCGAGCACGAGGCGTCCGTTTCCGCGCCGAGCGCGGTTGATCTCGCGGTCGATCGTGACCATTCCAAGCTCGCGTCCGAGGGCGCCGGTGAGCTCATCGACCTGCGCGCGTCGCAGCTCGGCTCTCGTCCGCTCGCGATCGCGCACACCGATGGCTCGGTCTGCCATGGCCTCGTCGCGGTCGGCTACCGCGTGCTCACGGTCGCTGGCTGCGTCGTCTCGATCCCAGGACCGCTGCTCGGCATCGGCCTTGGACAGAACGCGATCAGCCGCCGCGTGATCGCTGTCGGCTGCCGAGTCATCGCGGTCGGCGGCGGCCTTGTCTCGGCTAAAGGACCGCTTGTCTGCCTCGACCTCAGACCGATCGCGATCAGCGGCGGCGCTATCGCGATCAGGCGGCCGCTCGCGCGCGGTCGGCGGCGGCCTGGTCTCGGCTGAAGGACCGCTGGTCGGCCTCCGCCTGGGACCGATCGCGGCCGGCGGCGGCGCGGTCGCGGTCGGCGGCGGCGCGGTCGCGGCCCGCGGCGGCTTGACCCGGGTCCAACGCGGCCTCGGGGGCGGTCCGCTGCCGCTCGGTGTCGAGGACCTCGAGCAGTGCCTCGAGGATCTTCGGATCAAGCTGCGTTCCCGACTCTGCGCGCATCATCGCGAGCGCCTGGTCGTCGGTGAAAGCCGGCCGGTAGACACGATCACTAATCAGCGCGTCAAAGACGTCGGCAGCAGCGGCGATCCTTCCACATATCGGGATCGCCTCACCCGACAGTCCGCTCGGATAGCCGCCACCGTCGAAGCGCTCGTGATGGGTCAAGGCAATCTCGGCGGCCTGATCAACTAGGTCGATCCCCGTTCCGCTTAGCATCCGTTGGCCGACCTGCGCGTGGGTCTGCATCACGGCCCGCTCCTCGCCGGTCAACGGCCCGGGCTTAAGCAGGATCGAATCCGGGACAGCGATCTTGCCAACATCGTGCATCGTGGCAGCCGACTCGATATCAGCGACGCGCTTGCGGTTCCATCCCAACACAACGGCGATCTGCCCACACAGCCAGGGCATCCGAACGATGTGCTGGCCCAGCGCGTCATCGCGGAACTCCGCTGCCAGAAGCAGCCGCTTGAGCACCTGATCCTGTGCCCTGACCAGCGCCCTCGTCTCGCCGATGTCGCGCGCGATCGATGACGCCCCGATGATCTGCCCGGACGGATCGCGAATCGCGGACACGCTGGCCGATACGTCGAGCCTCCTACCGTCCCTGTGAAGCCGCACGGTCTCGAAGTGGTCAACCGTCTCACCTGCCAGGACCCGCCTAATGATTGCCCGGTCCTCGCCGTCGCGCTCCTGCGGGATCAGCACCCCGAAGCGCTGCCCGATGATCTCCGCCGCGGTGTAGCCATAGATCCGCTCGGCACCGGGGTTCCACGCGGTGATCTTGAGGTCGAGGTCCTTGCCCACGATCGCGTCGGCTGAGTGATTGACGATCGAAGCCAGCATCGTCTGCTTGCGCTCGGTCACATCCTTGCCGACCGCATACGTCATCCCCCTCGCGCGATCGATGCTCGCCGTCCAGAGAATCCACAGATAGCTCCCGTCAGACTTGCGAAACCGGTTGACCAAATCGACCAGGCTCTTCCCGTCGAGCACCTCCATATGGGCAAGGTCAATCGCCGCAACCTCGTCAGGGTGGATAAAGTCCGCGAAGCTCATCCCAACGAGATCCTCAGCAGGCCATCCCAGCACCGTCTCAAACGCCGGATTGACCGCGACGATCTTGCGATCGCGGTCAGCGATGCACATCAAGTCCTGCGACACCGCAAAGAACCGCTCTCCGACCATCCCTAGCCCAAAGACGCGCCATCCATACACCGATATTCCTCCCCGGGAGACTTATCCCGACCGCCGTGGAGCTTCCGTGACGGCGATCCCTTGAATCCGCTACAAAATGACCGCGATGGCGGGCCTCCTGGATCGCGGCGCATCCGGAACAGGTGGAATCGTCCGTCGCAGGCAGCCCCAGCCGGCGCACGTTCTCGACTATCGCATTCTGAGAGACACCGCGTCGCCCGGCAGCGTTCGCTCCCCGACCGGTCTTCTCGATCCGCACAAGCGCGAAGAAGCCGGGCTCTGCAATCAGCGCGTCGGGCACGCCCTCCTCGAGGCGTGAATCCCGCCAGCATCCACCAGTGACCACTCTCGGTGCCGCACGACTTACGGCCGAGCCCACCAGCGTCGCGCCGCGACGGCCACGGATGTGCGCAGCCCGCGTCGCACGTCTACGTGCTGGCCGCTGCCGCCCCTCGGGATGACAGGACCTCTTGCTATGCCCGGTCGATCCGGCTTGGTTCAGCGTAGGCTCGGGTAGAGGCTAGGTCGCGGCAGATCGGCGGGGTGTACTGAACAAACGTGGAGCGGTCGAGACGGGTCTTCGCTGCGCGCGCGTTCATCGCGGTCGCAGTGGTGGTCGGCCAGTGCCCTGTGCTGAGCCGTTCTCTGATAGTCAATAACGCTGCCACCTGCTCACTCGCTGAGAAGGTGCAGTGTCCCGCAGCGGCAACATAGGTCTGGCGCAGCAACTGCGCCTTGTGATTGCGGTCGACTCGAGCTCGGTAAACCGTTTCCTCGCTGGTGAAAACGACGTTGTCGCTCGTCGTATGCATGGTGAAGATGGGCATCTCCGGGTCTCCCAGCTCAGCGTATGTGTCCATCTGGGAGATCGCGGTGGGGTTACTCGGTGCAACTCTGGTGCCCCCGTTGAGGGCATCCAGATCAGCTCTGAGACTCGCTCCGCTCGATTTGTAGAGCGCTTTCACCTCCGCCTTCCGCCGCGAATCGAGCTTGTTGTACAAGGTCAGGTAGTCGACCCCGGTGTTCCAGGAGAACGGCCCCCCGACTCGATTCTCCATATCGGCCCGCACGAGCGCCTCAAAGGCCGGAAAGTCGCCGATCAACGTGTCGTACTGGTTGACCTCATGCTCTGCGTAGTCTGTCGGCGCTGGCTGGATGGTTCCCGGATTCGACCAGCCGGGCTCGGTCGCGAAGGCTGCGGCGAGCGCAAGGCGTGCCCGACCCAGTGGCGTCTGTTGCGCGGTCGCTGCGAGCTGTGTCCATTAGGCAGCCTCCGATGTGGGATCGGTGATCCCGACGAGGGGTTCGTGAGATGAAGGATCGAGCAGCGTCCGCTCGGTGTACGCCACGTCCAAGTACGCGTTGAACCACGGGACCTCCCCGGCAACCTGTGGGCACATCGCCACAGCCCCGTTGATCTGCTTGGGGTAGCGCTCAGCGGCCCCGGGCAAGGAGCGCAGGGCGCACCGGACCGCTCGTCGTACTGACATCCTGGGGAGGGTTGCTCGGCCCGAAGTTGTACCCGTGCGCGTAGAGAAGCAGGACACCATTCCAGCGCGACGGAACCTCGAACAAGTAGGCAGATCCATCGGCAAGCCACCCGTGTATGTCCGCTCGGCGTGCTGTGGGGCGCCAGCCGCAGTCCGTTTGGCGCCGGCCGGCTGCGTCCGAAACGCAGCGACAGCGGACACCCCTGCGATCGCGACGGTGCTGGCAGCGAAGGTGATCGTACTCCTCCGCATTCGCCGTACCCGATCTCTGGTCGGCGGGTTCCCGGATTCCCGACGCGGGCGCCGCCGTGTCGTCCGACTCACGGCGCCGGGGTGATCGCCGGTGGCTCCCACCCGCGGCCAGCGAGGATGCCCGTGATCTGCGCCGGCTTCGGGGCGAGGAGCCGCCAGATCACCTCGAAGCCGGCTGCGGCCGGCGTCGGGAGCCAGTTCTGGGCTTGCGTCGCGCTCGCCGGCTGGGTGCTCTGTAGGTAGATATCCACCGAGCCGTCGGCGTTGTGCGCGAGCCGGGAGGCGTTACTGAACTCGTAGCGGTCGATCGGATTGGGGATCAGGAAGCCGTGCAGGTCGTAGACCGTGAGCGTCCAGCCCTCGTTTACCGGCGGTGGCGCGGGCATGTGCAGGACGTAGTTGGTCGATCCGCTCAGCGGCGCCTCGCTGTGATCGGTCAGGGTGAGCGCGAAGATCGACTGGTCAGACGTGAAGGCCCCGAGCCCGTTCTGGGCGATGACCGCCCGCAACTTGTAGTTCGTGCCGTAGTGACCGAACCCACCGAGCAGATAGCCGTCGTGCTTGGCGAACCCGGACAGGAAGAGAGCCGTCGCATCGGCCTTGATCTGTGCCGGGCCGGCCGCCACGGCGGCTTTGAGGCCCTTCAGGGTGTTGCGGTTGAGATGCCGGTTCTGCGACGGCGCCATCCCCGGGCCGATCCCGACCGCGGCGAACTTGCGCAACTCGGCCCGGTCGGCGGACGGGGGCGGGAACTGCTTGAGAAGCCGGCCGAGCACGTCGAAGAACCGTAGCCCGCTGGGCAGCGGATAGTTTGTGATCGTGGTGCGCGGATGCGCGGGGGGCTTGGGGTGATAGTCGGTACCGAACCTGCTCAGGGGCGTGAGCGTGTAGCCGTCCTGAATCCGGTGGACGTTGGCAAGATCGCTCTTGCCCTTCAGCTGGGTTGACCCGATGATCCAGACCCGACTGTAGTTGGAGTCGATCCGATGCGTTCCGCTAGGGATTCGCACGTGGTGCTGGCCCGGGCCGGCGATGACGTAGTAGCCCGGCTTGGTCTTGTGCACGCTACCGAGGTTCAGGAAGTCCTCGGTATAAGGATCCTCCAGCGCGAGCACGAAGAAATGGCCACGGACCCGCGGCACGTGCAGCACCTGAGGCCCGCGCGCAAGGTCCAGCCACGCGATTGAGGAGAGCGCGTTTGCGCCCGGGGCGACAACCGCCGTGCTGTTCGGATTGTTCAGGCTGCGCACGTCGTTGAACCGGTTGACCGGACCGAAGCCCGTGCCGTTGGACACGTTGATGCTCGTCATGCTCCGAAACGTCTCGTCGCTCACGAGGAGAGGCAGCCCGTAGGTGTACGCCTGCAGCCCGAGCGCATACGCCTTGGCGTAGTCGGACTGCGAAGCGGCCGCCGAGCCAGTCGTCATCATCAAAGCGGCCACGGCCGGCACGGCGCCGCCGACAAGCAGCCGAAGCCCTCGCATAATCGCCGCGACCATCGGCTCTCTCCTCCTGGTCATTCTCTTGACGGTCCCTCGATCGAGCAGCCCACCGGCACCTCCCCGCACCGCCACGCTGCCAAACGAGCAAGCGTCGAGCGGCATCCCATGGTCACCAAGCCTGACCGGTTGCGCATCCGTACTACACCCCGGCACAGAGCGGATAACTACGCGGTCGCGGGCGTCCACGCGCTGTGCCGGGCGGCGAGCCGCATCAGCACGGGTGGGGGCTGCAGGCCGAGTTGCGCGGGCATGCCGGGCAGGTCCTCCTGGTGCCAGGCCTCGACGAACAGGCCGTCCTGGGCGCGGAACACGTCTTGTCCGGTCATCGTCACGGGCCGCCCGGTTAGGGGCAGGCCGAACAGGTCGATCAGTCGGCGCCACGTGCTCCCTCTCCTCGTTGTCCGACTGGTCGGGTCCGACGCCACCTTGGCGGCGCTGTGCGTGGCGGAAGGGCCGCCTTCGGCTGGCCGGCGGCCAACCAGAGTTCCCCCCGCTTCAGGCCGGAGCATGCGCGCCTTGTCGGTACTCCTGACAAAGCGCGGTGGAGCGTTCGGTGTCCCGGGCCGGATCGGAGGTGCGGAGGCTGGGCGCTTACCATGAGTCGCACTGTCCCGTTGAGGAGGAGAACCAAATGGTGATGCACCTGGCTGCGCTGCCCGACGAGCGGGCCGCCTCACATCCGGAAGGGCCGTGTCTCGCTGACGGCGACCGAGAGCTCGACAACGCGACCTTCGCCGCGGAGGTACGCCGGGTGTCCGGCGCGCTGGTCGGGATGGGCATCGGCCGTGGTGATGTGGTGGCGGTAGTGCTTCCCAATAGCGTCGAGCTCGTGATGATCATGTTCGCCGCGTGGCGGCTCGGCGCGGTGCTGACGCCGGTAAACCCTGCCCTGACGAGACCCGAGGTGCAGTACCAGCTCACCGACTCGGGCGCCCGACTGGTCGTGGGGGATGATTCGTCGTTGTCGAAGGTGGAGGGCGGCGTCGCGCGGGTGTGCGTTGTCGATGAGCTCATGCGGCGGGACGGCGGGACTGACGTGATGCCGCCGAGGACGGAAACCGACGAGCTGGCCTTGATGATCTACACGGGCGGGACGACCGGACGCCCCAAGGGCGTGATGCTCGACCACGCCAACCTCGTGGCGACGGCGGCGATGATCGTCGACTGGTTCGATATGACCGCGGCCGATCGCTGTCTGCTGGTGTTGCCGTTGTTCCATGTCAACGGGATCATGGTCAGTGTCGTCTCGCCGCTCGTGGCGGGTGGCTCCACGGTGATCGCGCCCAGGTTCGACCCGAAGACGTTCTGGGATCTAGTCGAGCGGGTCCGGCCCACGTATTTCTCCGCGGTGCCGACGATCTACGCGATGCTGACGGGGCTGCCGCCGGAGGTTCGGCCGGACACCGCCTCGCTACGGTGCGCGGTGTGCGGAGCCGCGCCGATGCCCGCCGCGGCGATTCATGAGTTCGAGGATCGCTACGGCATTCGCATCCTCGAGGGATACGGCCAATCAGAGGGGACGGTTGTCACGACGGCAAATCCGTTGACCGGTTTGCGCAAGCCCGGGACGGTGGGTCTGCCGTTGCCAGGGCAGGAGGTCCGCGTCGTCGGCGAGGACGACGAGCCGTTGCCGTCCGGCCAGGTGGGCGAAGTGACGGTGCGGGGGCCGAACGTGATGCAGGGCTATCTCGGCAAGCCCAAGGAAACGTCCGACACGCTGCGTGGAGGTTGGCTGCACACCGGCGATCTCGGCCGGTTTGACGAGGACGGCTACCTGGTGCTCGTCGACCGGCTCAAAGACATGATCATCCGCGGTGGCGAGAACATCTATCCGAAGGAGATCGAAGACGCCCTTCATACGCATCCGTCCGTGCTCGAGGCAGCGGTAGTTGGCCGGCCGGATGCGCTGTTCGGCGAGGAGCCGGTCGCGTTCGTCGTTCTGCGACCCGGCGTCGCTGCCGAGCCTGACGAGCTCATCAAGCACTGCCAGAGCGTGCTGGCAAAGTTCAAGGTCCCGCGCGCCGTCTTCATCGAGGCCAACCTACCCACGACCCCCATTGGCAAGATCGCCAAGCCGGTGCTGCGCGAGCGTCTCCCATCCGCCACCCCCAGTTCCTCGCGTTCATGATGACCTGGCAACGCGCCGCCATGCGACCATGAAACTGTTTACCGCTGCGCGCGGCGGAAAACGACTGGATCCGGCGCAGCCTGGTCCAGAAACGGTTCTTGCCGTGGGGCGCCTCGAGGTAGATCTGGCGCGCCGCCGCGTAGAACGCGGCGCGGCCCGCAGGGGTGAAGACGCTCGGGGGCTTGGAGGGCGACCTCGCGTCTGCGGTGAGGGTCGCATCGGGGTCGCCACCGAGGCGGGCGAATGACGCGCCGCCGTGCTCCAGCACCGCGTCCAAAGCCTCGCCGCCCGCGGGCCGCCAAACGCACGCGCGCACCATCGTCGGGCGGCTCGAAAGCGGTGCGGTCATACCGGCCGACCAGCGTCCGCGCCGCGCGCGGGGGCGACGTCCAGCTGCGGGCACTTCCCGCATATCCAGCGGATTTGTATCGGGCGCGCACATCCGCTCCGCTGAAACTGCTGGCAACGGAGCTCGCGCTCCGATCTACGACGACCCGGCTCAGCGAGCCTCTGGTGCCCAGCGAGAGCGGCCGAGCGTGCGTACGATGAGTTCGGCAGACAAGGGCTCCCGGCGGCGCAGCAGCACGTGCGAACGCGCCGCGGAGCCGGCGAGCAAGACGTCGTTGATCGAGCTGCCGCGTCGGCGGGCAGTGGGTCCTCTCGACTCCCGGGGCCCCGCGGGTAGACTGACTGGCGTTCAGGCGCGGAGCGACCCAGTGAGCGAGCACATTGTGGTGGCGTCGACCGGCCCGCGAACTCCGACCGGCGGCCAGTGTGATCGCCCCGGCACGGCCAGCGGCCGCGCGCTTCACGTAACTGCCATGAGCGTCCAGACGCGCGGGCTCAGCGAGTTCCACACATCGTCCCGCGATTGTTAGGATCGCAGTCCGTCCGCCCTCCCATCGGGCAGCACGCCGTCAAGACGCGTCATGACCTTCAGAGCGATTCTCGATCCCGCTGGCGGGCACCAGCACCCTTGCTCGAAGGCGGACAGTGAGTGAGTTTTGGCGTGACCGGGTGATCGATCAAATCGAGCGCGGCGAGTCGCTCGAACAGATCGATCGGGACCTCGGACAGATCAGAAGCCTCAGCGACGACGAGCGCGCGGCGCTCTGGCTGCTGGCGTGGGGAGCTCAGCAGCTCGGAAGCCTGGGTCAAGGCCGGTTTGCCGGCAGCCAAGCGGACCACACGATCGGGCGGTCCGACCGGACCTCGGCAGCGGATCCGATCATCGCCGCGCTTGAGCTGGCCCGAGCAGAAACCGAGATGGATGTCGCGGTGCTCGGCGAGGTCTGCGACGGGCGCGAGGTGGTGCGCTTCGTGGCCGGAGAGGGGTCGTTCGGCCTAGCGCTCGGTGCCTCGATGCCGATCGAGGACACTTACTGCCACCGCCTGCTTGCGGGGAGGCTTTCGAACGTCGTGCCCGATGCGCACGCCGATGACCAGCTGCGGGACCTTCAGATCACCCGGGTCGGTCGCATCGGCGCCTACCTCGGCGTTCCCCTCACGACGCTCGACGCGCGCCTCTACGTGCTCTGCTGCCTCGCACACGAGCAGCGGCCACAGCTGGGCGAGCGCGACGTACTCTTTTTGCGCGGCCTCGGAGCGACAATCGTCGCCGAGCTCGACAAGCGGCGAACGCAACAGCCCACGGTTTCGACCTGACTGACGCCCACCGAGAATCCGTCGCACCACTCCCTGTGAGAACGACCACGCCCTGACCATTGCGCCGCTGCGCGGACAGGCGGAACCCGCGATGGTGGCAGGCAGTCCAAGCCCGGGCGGGGTCAGTTTGTTGTGGCCGCGTCACGGGCGCACGACCGGGACGTAGAGGCTCGTCGAGAAACCGACCATATGAGTGTGTTTCTCGGCCACCCTCCCCCGGGTCGACCTCGAGGGCGGATCGGCGCGCCGCGAGTTGTGCGCTCCACACTTTCGTAGTCGGTGTGAGCGGCCACACACGGAGCTCGTACGTCCCAGCTTGTGCAGAGGCCTAAGCGCTTCGTCGCGCCTTGACCCGATCGCGTCGGCGTGGAATCCGAATCGCGTCGATGTCTTAGCCCGAAGTTGCGGCACCCGCAACTTCGGCTTAGCAGCTTATGGCGCGGGGTCCGTCGGTCGGGATGATGGTGGGAACATGCGGCGGTGGCGCATGTGGCGGTTTCGAATCTGGCGTACGCCCATCCGGGCGGTGACCTCCTCTTCTCGGAGGTCTCGTTCCGGGTCTCACCCGGGCAGCACGTGGGGCTTGTCGGGACGAACGGGGTCGGCAAGAGCACGCTTCTGAGGGTCCTCGCCGGCGAGTTGGCGCCCGATGAGGGCGAGTACGCAGTCGGTGGGCTCGTGAGTTACATGGCGCAGGACGTTGGTGTGAGCGACGGCGAGGGGACGGTCAGAGCACTCTTGTTGTCGCTGGCGCCGCGGGCGGTGCGGCAGGCCGGCGAGAGCATGATGGCCCTCGAGGCCGAGCTCGAGGCCGGGGATCCGTCGGCGGGCATGAAGCTCGGAGAGGCGATCGCCGATTGGTCCGTGCTCGGCGGGTATGAGCTCGAGGGCCAGTGGGACGCCGCGTGCCGGCGGTTCATCCACGCCTCATTTGCCGAGGTCGCCGATCGGCCGGCGAGGACGCTGTCCGGCGGCGAGCGCAAGCAGCTCGTGCTCGACGTGCTGTTCGGCTCCGATGCCGACGTACTGCTGCTCGACGAGCCTGACAACTGCCTCGACGTGCCGGCCAAGCTTGCGCTCGAACGCCGCGTGCGGGCATCGAAGAAGACGATCGTGATGATCTCGCACGACCGTGAGGTCCTGTCCGGCGCGGTGGGGACGATCGTGACCCTGGAGGGCAACGGCGTGTGGGTGCATGGCGGCTCATATGCGACGTACGCGCAGGCACGGGCGGATCGCCAGCGCCGGCTAGGAGATGCCGTGAAGCGCTGGCATCAGGAAGAACGGCGGCTGTTCCGGCTGATGAAGACGTTCAAGGAGCGCGCTCGCTACGCCCCCGATTGGGCCAAGCGCGCCGACGCCATGGAAACTCGGTGGCGCCGCTTTCGATCGGGCGGCCCGCCGCCGTCGCCGGTCGCGGACCAGGCAATCGCCGTGCGGATCCGCGGTGGCGACTCAGCGCGCCTCGTGCTTGACCTGCGCTCGGTGGGGATCTCCGGCCTGGTGGCACCGTTTTCCGAAGAGATTCGCTTCGGCGAGCGCATCGGTGTGATCGGTCCAAACGGGTCGGGCAAGACCGCGCTGATCCATGTGCTGGCCGGTGCAAAGCGGGCCGACAGTGGAGAGCTTCGGATCGGGCCGCGGGTCTCCGCCGGATTGTTCACCCAACTGCAGTCGCGAGCCGACTTCTCCGGTTGCGGCGTCCTCGACATCGTATTGGCGCGGCGTGGTGAAACGCAGGCGTCGATGGCCGCTCTGGCGCGTTATGGGCTTGCCGATGCCGCCCGCCGCCGGCACGACGTGCTCAGCGGGGGTGAAAAGGCGCGACTGGAGGTCCTCATATTGGAGCTGGAGGGCCACAACCTGTTACTACTCGACGAACCGACGGACAACTTGGACACGGATTCATCGGAGGCGCTCGAGAAAGCGCTCGACGGCTTCGAGGGCACCGTCGTGGCCGTATCTCACGACCGCGCATTCCTCCGTCGCATGGACCGGTTCCTGATGGTCCTTCACGACGGCGGCGTCCTGTCGTTCCCTTCATATGAGTCAGCCCTTGAGGCGCTCCTCGACCCTGCTCATGTGCCCGAGGTTCGCCTTGCCAAGCTCCTGTAGGTTGGTTTCGGCCCGGCCGCGGAGGAGCGACTGATATCTCAGATGATGGGACGCGGCGGTGGGGTACAACTTCATGATGCTCGCGGCGTGGCACGGCGAGGAGTCTCGTGCGTCCGAGCCGATCGAGCCCGTGACCAAGCGTCGCGCATGATTGGCAGGACGGTCGCTGTCGCGGCCTGCGCGAACGCGGTGCTCACAAGTACCGGCCGCTACGAAGCAGCTCACCCGGCTACGGTGTAGGCCGATGACACCGACGCCCGAGATCTTTCAATGGAGCAACGACGACATCCACCTGACCGGTGAGCGCTGGCGCGGTGACCCGGGCGACGAAACCGTCGTCCTCCTGCACGGCGGTGGCCAGACCCGTCACTCGTGGAAGAGCACGGCGCGTCGACTGGCCCGGGAAGGCCGCACGGCGCTCGTCCTCGATGCCCGCGGCCACGGCGACAGCGACTGGGACCCGCGCCAGGACTACACGCTGGAAGCGTTCGTCTCGGACCTCGTCACGCTCGTGGACACGCTCGACGCGCGGCCGGTGCTCGTCGGCGCCTCGCTCGGCGGGATCACCGCACTCACCGCCGCGGGCGAGCATCCGGGCCTGGCCCGCGGGCTCGTCCTCGTCGACATCGTCGTCCAGGCCGAGCCGGCCGGCGTCGCGCGCATCACCAAGTTCATGCGCGCCCATCAGGACGGCTTCGCCAGCCTCGAGGATGTCGCCGACGCGATCGCCGCATACAACCCAGTGCGCAACCGCCCGTCGAACTTCGACGGGCTGCGCAAGAACGTCCGCCTCCACGACGACGGCCGCTGGTACTGGCACTGGGACCCAGCCTTCATGCAGATCGACAAGGAGCCCGTGCGCGACGCCGACGCTGACCGCCTGGCCAAGGCCGCGGCACGGATCGACATCCCCACGCTAATCGTGCGCGGCCGCCAGTCCGACATTGTCAGCGACGCCGGCGTGGCTGACATGCAGCGCCTCATCCCGCAGGCTGCCGCGGTGGACGTCGGTGCCGCCGGGCACATGGTGGCAGGCGACGATAACGATGTATTCACGGCCAGTCTCGAGCAATTCCTCGCAGCCGTGGACAGCCACCGCTCCGGCTAACCGCATGGTGATTGCAAACCAGAAGTGAAGGAGAGGGAGATGACCGTTCGTCAGCGAATCACCAGTGTCGCCACGATCGGGGCCGTTGTTGCCACCGTCGGGGGGTTCGCCGCCGCAACCCCCGCCATGTCGCGGCTGGGGGGCAACGCCTCGGATGCGTCCGCGGCTGCCGGCGGCGGATTCAGCTGCGCGTCCCAGCAGGTTTAAAAAGGGCGCCGCTGCAGCCCACCGCTGGCGACGACCGCCGCGCAGTTGTAGGCGGCGGCCCAGGGGTCATCCCGACCGGCCGATCGTCGAACGCCCGGTTATTGCGGCGTGACCACCCGCGATGCAGCAACGGGCGCGAGCGGCTCCTCGGGACCGACCGCAAGTCTGAGCGGAGTCTGGGCCGTCAGCAGGTGACGCTTGCCGCGGACGGTTAGCTCGAGCGGATCACCCTCGTCGAGCGTGAAGGTCTCCTCCTCATGCGTAAGCGCGATCCGTAGCTCGCGCCGGCGGAAGCGCAACGAGAACGCCAGCGACTCCCATCGGGGAGGGAGGTGCGGCGTGATCGACAGCTCGCCGTCGTATTCGCGCACGCCACCGAAGCCGAACACCAGCGACTGCCACACGCCCGCTGCGGAGGCGATGTGCACCCCGTCAGAGCTGTTCCCGGCGGCGTTTGCGAGGTCCATGAGCAGCGCGGAGCGGAAGTAGTCGAGTGCCTCCTCGGGCTTTCCGACCTCGGCCGCGACGATGCTCTGGATGCACGCCGAAAGCGACGAGTCGCCGGTGGTGAGTGCGTCGTAGTAGTCGAAGTTCGCGCGTTTCTGCTCCCGGGAGAACTCGTTGCCGAGCAGGAACATCGCCAGCACGATGTCGGCCTGTTTGATCACCTGGTAGCGGTAGATGACGAGCGGGTGATAATGCAGCAGCAGGGGGAAGTGGTCGGGCGGCGTCTCGTCGAGGTTCCACACCTCGCGCTCGAGGAAGTTCGCATCCTGGGGATGCACGCCGCGGCCCTCGTCGTAGGGGACGAACATCGTGTGCGCGGCGCGCTCCCATACCTCGATCTCCTGATCGCTCAGATCGAGCTCGGTCACCAGCGCCGCATAGGCCTCCGGTCGCTCCTTCTCGATCGCCCGCAGACTCGCCACCGCGTAGTTGAGGTTAAGGCGCGCCATCAGGTTGGTGTAGGTGTTGTCGTTGACCACGGTCGTGTACTCGTCCGGGCCGGTCACGCTGTGGATGTGAAAGCGGGCGTCGTCGGCGTAGAAGCCGAGGTCCTCCCACATCCGGGCGGTCTCCACCAGCAGCTCCGCGCCCGCCTCGATCAGGAAGTCGTCGTCGTCGCTGGCGTTGACGTATCGGCGGAGGGCGAATGCGATGTCAGCGTTCAGGTGGTACTGGGCGGTGCCGGCCTGGTAGGGCGCGGAGGCCTCGTCACCGTTGATCGTCCGCCACGGGAAGAGCGCACCCCGCTGGTTGAGCTCGCGGGCGCGGGCTCGGGCGCGCGGGAGCATGCTATGGCGGAAGCGCAGCAGATTGCGGGCGATCCGCGGCTGCGTGTAGGCGAGGAACGGCAGCAGGTAGACCTCGGTATCCCAGAAGTAGTGCCCCTCGTACGCCTGCGAGGTGAGGCCCTTGGCGGGGATGCCAGATCCGTGGGCCCGCCAGCTGGCCTGGCAGACCTGGAAGAGGTTCCAGCGAACCGCCTGGCGGATGCGCGCGGTCCACGCCGGGCCCTCGCCGGAGGTAACCACGACATCGGCACGATCCCAGAACTTGTCGAGCTCCGAGCGTTGCGAGGCGAGCAGCGCGTCCGTCCCGTCGCGGCGCGCGCGGTCGAGGCTGCGTCCGGCCCGGGCGACGAGCTCGGCCGAGGGAGCCGAGCGGGAGGACTGGTAGGTGATGTACTTGATGATCCGGATCGGCACGCCCGGCCTGGCGTCCGCGGTCAGCACCGCCTCTCCGACGTCCGCGTCGAGGTTCACACGCAGATCGGAGTCCGACGGGGTGTCGAGCACGTGATCGACCCCGACCGCCAGCGTCATGCGGCTGTTGGTGGTCTGATACCCGAGCAACATGCGGGAGCCGTCTTTCTCGATCACCTGGGCGTTCAGGACGCGGTTTGGAAGCATCGTCGCGCGGCGCGGGTCGCGCGCACCGGGACGCCCGGGCTCGTCTCGCAGGTGCACGTCCTGGCGGTTGAGGATCAGCGACGAGATCGCCACCGGCGCCGAGTGCTCGGGCAGCACGACCTCGTAGATCACGGCCATCAAATGCCGGTGCTCGAGCGACACGACCCGGCATGAGCGCACCATCACCCTCTTGCCAGCCGGGGTCTCCCACAGGAGCTCTCGGGTCAGCGTCCCGGCCCGCATGTCGAGGACGCGGGCGTACTGCTTCATTCGAGCGGTGGCGACGAACAGCGGCTCATCGTCGACGTACAAGCGGAACACGGTCGCGTCCGGGACGTTCACGATCGTCTGGCCGGTCCGGGCCAGGCCGAATGCCTCCTCGGCGTGGAGGATCGGCCATTCCTCGTGGAAGCCGTTCACGAACACGCCGGGTTCGTCCGCTGGACGGCCCTCGTCGACCGTGCCGCGCACGCCCACGTACCCGTTCGATAGCGCGAACACCGTCTCGCACTGCCCGTAGTACGCCTCGCTGAACCGGGCCTCGACGATTCTCCACTCGTCGGTCGGAAAGAGGTGCTGCGGAGCCAGGACCAGTGTGCTGTTGCGCACGAACTAAGCGTAGCCCGTCAAGCCGGCGAGGTCGACGCCGACGCCGGCGATCGTGCCGACCGCGGGAAGCGCGAGTCGCCGGGCGCGTCAGTCTGCCGCGACCGTCGGCACCGCGAGACGCACGCCGTAAGTGGCGAAGGCTCCGTCGCGGGTCAGTATTTCGAGGTCGTCGTGGAGCGCATGCGCGATCAGCACGCGGTCGAACTAATCGTTCAGCCAATCGCTGGAGCGGTAGTCTGGTTGCCATGCCGAACCGGGGTGATGGTCTCGTGTCTCGACTCGTGGCACGCGCGCGCGGCGTGCCGACCGGGCGGGACTGGGATCGCTGTGCCGTGCTCGAGCCGCTCCCCGCGCCACGGGTACCCGAGTTTGTGAGTGATGGAGCCGGTCTGCCGTTCTCGCCGCTCGTGCTGGAGGGGGCGCCCGAGCCGCTTGACTCAACCGATCCAGCTGTGAGCGCCCTGGCCGGCCAGCTTGACGGTCGGCTCGCCGGCTGGCGACTGCTCGCGCGGACCGACAAGGAGGCCCTGTTCGGACGTGGACTCCCACCGGAGCTGCTGACCGTCGTCGTCAACCAGGAGGCCAAACGCGGCACCTGGTCGTGTGTGGCCAAGAACAGCGGCCGGCCGCTGCGCGCAACGCGCGATGGGATCAGGGCGTCCTCGTGGCACCTAGACGAAGCTGTCGAACTCATGCCTGAGGACACCTCCCTGCGGATATGCGTGACAGAGCAGACGTTCGCCGGCGGTCGCCGGGCTGACGGTCGTGTGCTTGCGCCTGATCTTTATGCGAACGAGCAAGAACTCGTTCTGACGATGTACGTCAAGCCCCAGTCAGGGTTTCAGATGCGCACACCAAACCCGGAGACGCCGGTCCGGGTCGCCCTCGCGCATCCGATCGGCGATCGAGCGCTCATCGACGGGGCGGTGTACGAGTAAGGCCTGAGTTGCGGTTGCGCCTGCAATCGCTTCCACGGCGCTTCCATCGCCGACCAGGAGCGATCAACAAGTGGTAGGTATCCGGGCCGGATTCGTCGGCGAAGGTACACCCGGCCGGCGCCCTCGCGGGTCGCGGCGATCCCTTGGGTGTCTCCCTGAACCAGCAAGCTCGTGAGGAATTTGACAGTTACACATCAGCCGCAGAGGCCACAACAGCCGTCACTAGGTAACCATCACACCAAGGACCGCCGGCACACAAACTTCCACGACCGACGGGACATCCTCCTCGGTTCCGCTTGAGGAGTCGGACCATGATCACCGAGCCGCGGACGGGCCTTCGCCACCCGCTCCGGGACGTGCGCTGCGTGAGGTCGCCGACCAGGCCCGCCGGATCGATCAACCCGACGTTCTCGAATCGTGTCGGTGCGTCCGAGGCGCGAGCCTCAGACGCGCTACCGATCCGCCCGGGGCGCCGACGCAGGCTGGTGGCGAGGTGGGCGGGATGGGTGGACTGTGGTCGGTCTTCGCCCGCGGAGCCGTCGCAGGCGCCGGCGAGGGCGTCAACACTCCGCAAAGAAGAGGTTCGATCAGCCGCTATCAGGTCTAATTACTGAGATATCGACTGTCCTTTACGGATGCGTCTCGCTGCCGGCAACGCATACGGCGCCGCGCGCAGCTCCTGACGGAAGATCCTCACGATGTTTCGCCTGGAGCCCGTATGACGAAATTTTCATCGGCCCCGACCGTCCGCGGCGGGTGCTGGCGGAGCGCATCCCTGGTAGTCCTGGGGCGCCGAGGCGTGCGGTGGAGGGTCAGCGAGCGTGCCTTAGTTGTCGGCGTGGCGGGCCAGGGGTTTGCCCGTCGGGGGGATGCTGACGACGTCCGTGGCCAGGCCGAAGCGAGCACGGGCGAACACCGGACCGTCGTCCGCGCCCACCTCGGTAGGCACGTCTCGTCGACCGCCGGCGCCTGGCGTGGCGATCAGCGAGGTGTCAGTCCCATTCTTGAATCGAAGGAGCTCGGCCTCGTTACGACGCGAGGATCTGGCTGTGGAGGTCCAGCAGCCGGGGCACGTCACGCGCGTCGACCCGGCCCATCCCGCATTCGGTGCAGATGCCCCAGTGGCGAGCGCCCGCGGGGGAGTTGATCAGGGCGGCGTCGATGTGCTCGATCTGCTCGGCGGTCGTGCCCGGTAGCTGGTCATCAGGGTGGTAGGGGACGAGCGCGAAGTAAAGCTCGGTCTCGGAGCCCGTACGCAGGCCGCCGAGGGGTTGGAAGTACGCGCTGTCGTTGCGGCCTTGGGGCACGGTGAAGGAGACGAAGTTGAGCGGGCGCTGCGTTGCGGAGACCACGGTGTTGACGAGGTCGACCTGCATCTGCAGCGACTCAGGCTGCTTGAAGTGCTGGTGGCCGTAGTCGCCGTAACAGAGGTGCATCCCGACCGGGACGTCGGCGGGCACGCGCTCCAGGCAGCGCACCAGCCCGGACGCGATCTGGTCGATCGGCGCCTTTGGCCCCATCGCTCCTTCCAGCGCCCCGAACTCGACCGCGACGTCCCACTGGACGGCGACCCGCTCATGTGGGAGCCGCTCCAGCGCGGTGTCGAGGTCGGCGAACAGCGCCTGCTCGTAGGAGGGCGCGACCCTGGGCAGGTCGTCGGGCGCGATTGTTCCCGCCATCGAGGCCAGGGGCGTCGGGTACTGCAGCTGGAAGCGAACGTCGGCCGGGATCGTGCCCTCGTTCTGCATCCGCTCAAAGGTCGCAAACGACTTGGTGTATTCATCGGCATAGCCGAGGTTGGGCCAGTTGATCATCTCGGCCGACGCGCCGTCGGTGAGGCGCAGCTGAGGCATCAGCGGGGCGTCGGGACTAGTCTCGTAGGCCGTTCCGACCGACACGGTCTCGAACTCCGGCATCTGCTCGAACTTCCGGGTCTGGAAGTTGATCCAATAGTTGCGGTCTCCCGTCTCGCCGTCGGTCATACGACGGACGCCACTCGGGATGCGCGAGCTGATCTCCCGCATCACGGTCTCGGCGTCGGGCAGATTGACCGAACCATTGAAATGAACAGCTGTGGGTGGCATCGCAATCCTCTCGCTGGTTTCTCCGCTCTGGCCCGTCATATCACGCCCGGCGACGCCGAGGCGGGCAGCATCGGCGTAGGCGAAAGAAGGGCGCGCTCTTTGCCGGCGCGGCTCACCAGCCGTTGCGATGCACCACGTCATCAAAAGGCCGGCGCTTCAAGCGGGTGCCGGGCCTGAGCGGCCGGTCCGCCGGGTAGCCGAGATCCATCACGAACGCGACGAGCTTGTCCTCGGGAACACGGAGCACCGATCTCGCCAGGTCGTGATCGCCGACGGCCGAATGACCGGTGCCGATCCCCCGATCGGCGGCGGCGATCATCATCTGCATGGTCGCTTGGCCGATGTCAAAGCGATTGCGCTCGCGGGCGCGGGGCTCCTCCTCGTCAGGGATCACCAGCGCGATCGCGGCGGCCGCGTTTGCGATATGCCCGCCACCCCGCCACACCGTAGAGAGCTCCCGCAGCATCTCCCGGTCGGTCACGACGATGAAGTCCCACGGCTGGTGGTTCTGCGATGAGGGCGCGATCCGGCCAGCCTCGAGCACGCGGTCGAGATCCGCGTCGGGGATCACTCGGTCGGCGAACTCGCGGACGTTGCGCCGAGCGGTGATGGCATCCCAGGTCTCCATCTACAGCCTCCTAACTGGTGGCCAGTGATTTGCATGCGGTCGGTACAGCCCCTGCAGCCTACGGATCCCCTCATCGGCCGGCGATTGTCGCGAGACCGATGGGCGGGCTCGGTCATCACCGGCGGGAGCTCGTAGAGCATGAACAGTTCCAGCGGCAGGTTCGGGACCGCGCCCTTGGTGAAGTTGCCCGGGGAGTGGAAGTGAGCGTTGACGAGCCCGCGCTCGAGCTCCGCGGGGGTGGTGTATTCGAGCGGTGAGTGACTGATCCCGCCCCGACTCGGGACGAAGATCATCCCGATCGGGATAGCCGCCCCGAGCACCATCGCGTCGTGGTAGGCGCCGCTGACGATGTCGATGTACTCCACGTCGAGCTCGTTGCAGGCGGTGCGGGCCGCGTTGACGACTACCTCTGCGCATGCCGCCGGGTCGTCGCGGGTGAATGTGCGGATGTCCTATTCGGGGCCGCAGCGCGCGGCCGTCTCACCCACAAACGCGGTGAACGCGTCGACCACACCCGGCCTACCTGAGAAGCGTTCTCGCGACGGGCACCAACCGCGCCCGTGAGATCGCCGCGGCGACACTGGCTGACATCCGCGAGTTGATGCACAACGCCTACTGATCGAGCGCCGCGGACACCGCCGCGGCCGTAGTGCGGCTGTCGTGGCCCGGGCTCGGACGCGGGTGCTGGCCGCAATCGAGCGCATCGTCAAGGCCGAGGCGACCGCCTCCGGCGCACCGAAGGAGCCCGAGTTCACCTACTTCGGCCATTTCCCACTTACCGTCAACGAGCCCAAAGCGACAAGGCACGTCGCCACGGCACTGCGCGGCTATTTCGGAGCCCACCGTGTCACTGAGCTGGTCGATCCGCTCCCGGTCAGCGAGGACTTCGGGTCTCTCGGCGCGGAATGGGGCGTCCCGTCGGTGTTCTGGTACGTGGGCGGCACCGATCCGCAGCTTTACCAGCAGGCCGAGAAGGCAGGACGGATCGCCGAGGACGTCCCCACCAACCACAGCTCGAAGTTCGCTCCCGTCCTGCATCCCACGCTGGAGGCCGGGGTCCAGACGCTGACAACCGCAAGCCTGAGCTATCTCGGGCAATAGCGGGGAGCGCCCCGTGAGCACATCCGCGATTCGGGTCGATCGTCTGGTCAAGCGGCGGCGGACTGCCGCCGCTCCACGGGATCGCCGTCGGCCTTGGCGCCTCGTCAATCTGGGCGTTGACGACAGCCGTGCGCCGATCTCCGTCGTGACGGGGGGATCGCGTGGCGCTCCGAGGGTGCGACCGGCGGGACCCGAGCGGCGATCACTCGACGGCGAGCTCGCGCAGGTTGGACTTCGCGACCTCGAGGACCTCGTCGCCGCGCCCGGAGAGGATGCTCCGCGTGGCCCAGAGCGTGAACCCCCTCGCCTGGTCGTAGGAGATCTTCGGCGGGATCGACAGCTCCTGACGGACCGTCATCACCTCGATCACCGACGCTCCGTCGTGCCCCAGGCCCTCCCGGAGCCCGTCCTCGAGCTCGCTCGGGTGCTCGATCCGCACGCCGTGAAGCCCGACCGCGCGGGCGATCTCGGCGAAGCTCGGGTTGTCGAGGTCGGTGCCGAAGGTGACGATGCCGTCCGCCTTCATCTCCAGCTCGACGAACGCCAGCGCTCCGTTGTTGAGAACGACCACCTTCACCGGCAGATGTTGCTGGCGGAGCGTCAAGAGCTCGCCCATCAGCATGGCCAGGCCGCCGTCGCCCGAAAGCGACACGACCTGACGGCCGGGATGGGAGGCCTGTACCCCGATGGCGAGCGGCAGCGCGTCCGCCATCGTCCCGTGGTTGAACGAGCCGAGCAGCCGCCGGCGGCCGTTCATCCGCAGGTACCGCGCGGCCCAGAGGGTGGGCGTCCCGACATCGGCGGTGAAGACCGCGTCGTCCGCGGCGACCTTGTCGAGCACGGTGGCGATCAGCTGCGGATGGATCGGGCCTTTGTCGCCGTGGCCTGTCGCGAGCGTGTCGAGCCGCTCGCGCGTCCGGCGGTAGTGCGCCTGAATCTGCTCGAGGTGCTGGGTGTCCCGCGACGCGGTCAGGTGCGGCACCAGCGCCCGGATCGTGTCCTTGACGGTGCCGACGAGCCCGACGTCGACGGTGACGCGGCGGCCGATGTGCTCGCCGCGGAGGTCAACCTGCACCACCTTCGCGTCGTCAGGGTAGAACGGCCGGTAGGGGAAGTCGGTGCCGAGCATGAGCAGGGCGTCGCAGTGCTCCATTGCGCGGTAACCGGACGCGAACCCGAGCAGCCCGGTCATGCCGACGTCGTAGGGGTTGTCGTACTCGACGAACTCCTTGCCGCGCAGCGCGTGGACGACGGGCGCCTTGAGCGCGCCGGCCACCGCCACGACCTCGTCGTGCGCGCCCTGGCAGCCGGCGCCGGCGAGGATCGTGACGCGCTCGGCGGCATTCAGAATCTCGGCCGCGGCCACGAGTTCCTCGTCGCTGGGGCGGACCACCGGCGAGGTCGGCCGGATCACGGCCGGTCGAACGCTGTCCCCGGCGTCGTGGAGGAAGATCTCGCCCGGGATGACCACCACCGCGACGCCGCTGCGCTCGATCGCGAAGCGCATCGCGATCTCGAGCACCCGCGGCATCTGCTCCGGCACGCTGACGAGCTCCGAGTAGACGCTGCACTCGCGGAACAGCTCTTGGGGGTGCGTTTCCTGGAAGTAGCTCAGCCCGATCTCCGCCCGCGGGATGTGCGCGGCGATCGCAAGCACCGGCACCCGGCTGCGGTTCGCGTCGAACAGCCCGTTGATCAGATGCAGGTTCCCGGGGCCGCAACTCGCGGCGCACACCGCGAGCTGGCCGGTCATCGCCGCCTCGCCGGCGGCGGCGAACGCCGCTGCTTCCTCGTGACGAACATGCTCCCACGCCACCGTGCCGTCACGGCGAAGGGCGTCGGTGAACCCGTTGATCGAGTCTCCCGGCAGCCCGTACACCCGGCGCACGCCGGACGCCTTCAGGGTCGCGACTACGACATCTGCGATTGTGGATGACACAACGGCTCCTTTCGTCAGGCGCGGGCCGCGCCGCATGTGGCTTCGCCTGAGTTGTTGGCGATCATGCCGCCTGGCCGTTCGGCCGCGACAGCAGTTGGAACGCGGTGGCGGCGCCGACCCCGTAGACGAGGTGAGCGCTCAGGTCCTTGGCCAGGGTCTTCCGGTCGTATTCCCAGATCGGCTTGTACAGCTTGGCCGCGGGCAGGACCGCGTAGCCGGCCGCCCACACGCTCGCACCAAACGGCACGCCGTAGCGGATCCGGGGGGTGCTGAGCGATCCGGTGACGATCCCGTACTGCGCGCCCCCGAGCATCCCGTACGCCCAGTGGGTGATGTTGCTGACGAGCGCAGCGCGCCGGGCCGGAATCTGGCGCTCGAACAGCCCCTCGACGAGGCGCCTGCCGACCTGCGCCGGCGCCGGCGCGTCGTCCCAGTTGGATAGTCCCGAGGAGAACTCCCAGTCGGCGAAGTTGCTCTCGCCTCCCTGGCGCCGGTACCGGGCGAACCACAAGGCGTCCATGGCGAGCGTTCCGGCCGCGCCGGCAACGAGTCCGTGGGCGACCGCGCCGAGTGGGGTGGTGGCTGCCCGCGCCGGCTCACCAGAAGCGTGGCGCGCCTTGGTCGATTTGCGTGACGTGATGCTCACGGTAGGCCTCCCTGGGTTTCGAGGTTGTGGTCACTGCGCGTTCCTTGTCTCGGGAGTGTGCGCTCCACGGGCTCCGCTCGCATCCGCCAGGGGACAGTGTGACCGGTCAGTCGCGGCCTTGCCAGGGCGCGCGTGTAACGTCCGCGCCGGTGTCGACCCCGACCGGTCCCTTCATCCCCGCTGGCAGTTCGGAGCTGAGGGGTCGGCTTGGGGAGTGCAGCCTGCTGACCGCGCTCGTCGATGCCGTGCGCGGGGGTGAGAGCCGGGCGCTCGTGGTGCTCGGCGAGCCGGGCATGGGCAAGACGGCACTGCTCGATTACGTTGGTGAGCAGGCGTCGGGCTGCACCGTGATACGGGCTGCCGGATTCCAGTCGGAGATGGAGCTCGCCTTCGCCGTCCTCAGATCGGGCGTCCGCGAAAATCCCCAGTATCCGGAGCTAAGCGCCGGCCGCACGGCCGCCGTCCCGGGCGATCGCGCCCGGGCGGTGTTCGGCCAGACGATGGGAGGGCTCGCGATCTTCGGCGCTTTCACGATCTTCGACTTCAATCGCCTGCGCCGCGCCGGCAATCAGAGTGCTGTGCCGATCGCGGCCAGCATCTTCCTCGACATCTTCAACGTGTTCCTGTTCATGTTGCAGCTGTTCGGCGCCGACCGCGACTAGCAGCGTCGAATCGAGCGGCCCGAGGGGCTTCACGTAAGGTAGAGGCGAGCCATGCCGACCGAATTGGTCCTGCTGGGAACGGCTGGCGCCCCGATGCCCGTCGCCGGCCGCGGAGGCATCTCCTCGGCGCTGCGTCGATGGACGAGTGTTCGTGATCGACTGCGGTCGCGGGTCACCATCCTCGTTCGTCGACGCCGGCCTCGACTTCATGCGTCTCGAGGCCATATTGCTCACCCACCTTCACGCCGACCACACGGGCGACCTACCTGGCATGCTTCTGTACCCCTGGGGCGTCCGCGCCGGCGATCACGGCCCGCTCGCGCCGGTCCGCGTGTACGGGCCGTCGCGACCGAGCGCGAGGTCGGAGGCGTGGCCGAGCGAGCAGGAGTGAACGAGCTGATCCTCACGCATTACCTTCCGGCCGAACTGGACGCGATCACGGCCGAGCAATGGGCGGCCGGCGCGAGCCACGGCTTCGGCGGGACCACGACAGCGGGCAGTGATCGGCTGCGCAGGACGCTGCCTCGTTAGGAGGCCGTCCCGCGTTCGCGCCGCCGGAGCCCGTCGCGGTGTCGTTGCGAGATGTCGTGGATGTAGCTGGCCGTGACGGCGTCAGAGATCAGGCGGACGCTCGGCCGCCGGCCGGGCCGCGGCGGGGCGTGTGGCGAGCGGCGATCTTCTCGGTTTGGCGCCGCGGTGTGAGCGAGGAGGCGATTGATGTGTGTCATGCGGCTTCTCTTTCGATGTCGGAGTTGACGCGCGCGTCCTTGTCTGCCGCGCGGGCGTCGGTGAGTTGCAGTCCGGGCTGGAGGCGGCCGGGCCGCAGTAGCACAAAGGCGAGGACGATGCCGGCGGTTATCGTTGCCGCGCCGGCGAGGAAGGCGAGGTGGTACCCGCCGATCAGGGAGCTGGTGAGCCCCTGGTGGGCGGACAGCAGTCCCTTCGTCCGGTTCGCGGCGATGGTGCTGAGGACGGCCAGGCCGAGTGCGCCGCCGACCTGCTGGGAGACGTTGGTGATCCCCGAGCCGAGGCCCGAGTCGGCGGCGGGAACGTCGGCCATGGCCAGCGTGAGGAGGGGCATGAACGCGCTGCCGATGCCCAGGCCGATCGCGAAGCAGGCGAAGAAGATGGTCGGGAAGAAGGTCGTGTCAGGTCCGACGGTGCTGAACAGGAGCAGACCGATGACCGCGCTCGCCATGCCCGCGGTGAGCACGCGAAGCGGTCCGAACCGGGCGACGAGTCGCGCGGTGATGCCCTGTGAGAGGATCGCGATCGTGATCGTCCAGGGGAGCCAGGCCGCGCCGGTCTGCACGGCGGTGTAGTGGCGGACGTGCTCGAGGTAGAGGCTTCCGAGGAAGAACGTCGAGTACATGCCGGTCACGAGGAAGCCCCTGACGAGGCTGGCCTTGATCAGGCCCTGGAGGCGCAGGACGCGCATCGGCATGATCGGGTTCTCGATGTGGGCCTCGAGCACCACGAACGCCGCCATCAGCAGCGCGGCGATGGCGCCGACCCCAAGGACCTGAGCCGAGATCCAGCCGTGGGCCGTGGCCTGCACGATCGCGTAGATGAAGCCCATCAGCGATGCGGTGACGAGGATCGAGCCGATCCAGTCGACTCCGTGCTCGAGCCCGAGTCCGCTGTCAGCCCGGATGAACCTCTGACCGAGGGCGAACGTGGCCAGGCCGATTGGGAGGTTGACGAAGAACACCCAGTGCCAGCTCAGCGCCTGGGTGAGGATTCCGCCGGCGAGAAGGCCGAGGGAGCCGCCGGCGACCGATACGAAGACGTACGCGCTCATCGCCCGAGTGCGCTCGCTCGGCATCGGGAACTCGGTGATGATGATCGCGAGGATCACCGAGGCCTGGGCGGCGGCACCGACGCCCTGCACGAAGCGGGCGGCAATCAGCGCCCCCTGGCTTGGCGCAATGCCGCACAGGAGCGAGGCGGCGGTGAAGGTGACGAGGCCGGCGAGGAACACCCGCCTGCGGCCGGCGAGATCGCCGATACGCCCCGCGAGCAGGAGCAGGCTCCCGAACGTGACGAGGAACGCATTGACGACCCACGTGAGGTTCGACTGGCTGAAGTGGAGGTCGTGTTGAATCGAGGGCAGCGCGACGTTCACGATCGTGACGTCGAGCACGATCATCAGCTGCGCCAGGCACACGACCATGAGCGCCGTCCAGCGACGGTGGTTCGGGGACGTGGCATTTGTCGGCGGCGCCTGACGGCGGCGGCTTTGGGGATTTGTCGGCGGCGCCTGACGGCGGCGCCTTAGGGGATTTGTCGGCGGTGCCTGACGGCGGCGCCTCGGGGTTTGCGAAGAGGCGAGGTTCATACAGATCCCAACTTGTCGGTGATTCAGTGAGGCGCTAAAATGGAGGCCGCCTCCGAAATAACTGGAGGGTCCCTCCGGAAACTATATGGAGGCCCCCTCCGTTTGTCAAGCGAATTCGCATGAACACGACCGAAGTCAGCCCCAAGACCTTGATCGCCCGCCCGAAGCGTGCGGATGCCCGGCGCAACTACGAGAAGGTGCTGAGGGCGGCTCGGGAGGCGTTTGCCGAGGGCGGGGAGTCGACCGCACTCGAGGAGATCGCACGCCGCGCGGGCGTCGGCATCGGCACGCTCTACCGCCACTTCCCGAGTCGGCAGGCGCTGCTAGAGGCTCTCTACGTCAATGAGGTCGAGGAGGTTTGCCGGTCCGCCGCCGAGCTCGACGGCAGCGATCCATGGCAGGCGCTCAATGCATGGTTCGAGCGCCTGATGGGCTATCTCGCGACCAAGCAAGCGCTCGCGCACGAGCTGCTCAACTACCTCGACACCGGCGCGCCGTTGTTCCAGGTGTGTCGGACGTCGCTGTACGACGCCGGCGAGCCGCTGCTGAAGCGAGCCCAGGAAGCCGGGGTCGTCCGCCAGGACGTCGAATTCCCGGAGGTGATGCAGATGGTCATGGGAATCGCCAAGATCCCGGCCGTCGACCCGAGCCAGGTCGAGCACATACTTCGCATCGCCCTCGACGGTCTTCGGTACCGCCCTGAGAGCGCCGCATCTCCTGTGGCTCACCCCGAACCGCTAGCACCCTGATGCCTTCGGGCAGTGCATCGAGCATGATCGGGGCGATGGCGCTCTGCCCGGGCCTGATCGACACCGATGCCTCGCGCCCCTGGTTTGAGGACATGAGCGCGGCCTCTGCCGGAGCGATCACCGTGATACCACGGAGCACCGGACGGCTCTAGAGCGATCACCCGGTCGTCGTGTACGTGGCCGTCCCGTTGCACACGCGCGACGTGGTGAAGTCGGTTTTCACCTTGCCCGACTCCTTGCCGTGCTTGCCAAACGTACCGGTGACGGACACGAACCCCTGATGCTGATGAGTGGGAGCGAAGTAGATCGGCAGCTTGACCGTGAACTTCCCCTTGGTGACCGCGCTCGACCCGGCCTGCACCTGGCCGAACCCCCCGCCTGGCAGTAGACCGGGTAGTCGTTCGGCAAGCTGAAGTTGCTCACGCGCTTGCCTTTGGCGCTCACAGTTCGACTATCCGCTGCCGCAGCCAGCGATGGCCTGGGTCGTTGGTGGAGCGCGGATGCCAGGTGATCGTTTCGACAAGTTGGGGGATCGCACACGAGGGCTGGAGCATCCGTAGCTCGGCCGCCTGCTCGAGTGAGCTCACGAGTCTTTGCTGTGCGAAGGTGAATAGGTCCGTGAGGATAGGCTGGGCCGGAAGCCTGATTGTTCGGCTGAAGCGTTCAGGAACGATGGCGAGGTCGATCTCGCTCCTCTGCAGACGGTCGGCGTGCTCGGCGATGTCGCGCGATTCGAGATAGATGCGAATGTTCGGCGCCTCGGTCCCGAGCGACCGCATGAGCGGCTGGATGAGGATCAGCGCGCTGTAGTTGGTGGCCAGGACCCTGAACGTTTGCTCGTCGCGGGATTGGTCGAACGTCGTATGGGAGTCGCACGCGTCGGACGGCATATGCAAATGCAAATGCCAATGCCAAGGCGGATATGCTTAGCCTCTGGCTATAACGGTGAATCAGGGGCATTCGCCTGACCGAAGCCGGTAGCGCTTGCAAGCCGTACGCCGAGGATGTGGTCGGACTGCTCCGGGTTCGTCCGCACGGAGGCCCGGGGCCTCGGATCGCTCGACGCGATCAACCGGACGCTGGCCGGCCGGCTAGATAACGCTCCGGTCGCCGGTTCGGGCTGAAGCACCCGGCGGTGGCCGGCGCGTCGCGTCCTCGCTGCGCGCGACGATCGCGACGCCGCCGCTCTCGCGGAGCAGCTTGGGCACGATTTCGAGAACGGATTCCTGCGCACAGAACGCGATGTCGTCGCTCAACCCGGCCGCCTCGAGGGCGCGGGCGTCGGCGCTGCCGGAGAGAGCCTCGAGCGGCGACCGAAACCCGCGCGTCACCGCTTCGGCCACGAGCGTCGCGTCGGTGCGGGGGCCGGGCAACCCGAGGCTGACACGGCCGGCGACGTAGACATCCTCGACGGCGACCGCGCCGTTCGTGCCGGAGCAGACGAGCTGCAACTCCAGCTCGGCCCCCGCCCCGTGTAGGAGGGTCGCGCGGATCGTGGCGTCGAGGTTGAGCATGCAGGCGAGCAACACCGTGCGCGCGTGCCGGGCCGCGGCGGCGACCGCGGGCGTGCCGTTCGTCGTGGCCAGCACCAGCTCGCTCCCGGAGGCTTGGGTCGCTTCGATCGGCGAGTTGCCTTGGTCGAATCCTTCCGGCTTGACGCACGACCGCTCGCCGGCGAGAACCCGGCCGGGGCCGCGCAGAGCCTCCGCTCGCTCGATGCTCTCGACGCACAACACCCGCTCGTACCCGGCGGCCAGTGCCTGCGTCGCCGTCGAAGTGGCGCGCAGCACGTCGATGACGACTGCGAGATCGGCGGCCCTCACGTCGGCCGGGTGGAGTGCAACATCGATCATGCCGGGTAAGCGGGCACGTTATCCGCCTCCTCGAGTGCCTACAACAGGAGAAACGCCGCAAACGCCGAGAAGGGTCCAGCACGGGCGAGCATCCATAGAAGAAAAGCTATGTAGATATGAGAAATTTACGGGTTGATCTTTATTTCTCGAGTTTCGGGCTTTTTCGAGGTGGCTGGGTGAGGTGGCGCGGGCCGACATGCGGTGTCAGCTGGCGCGTAGGCAGCACTTCTTGTACTTGCGTTCGCTTCGGCACCAGCAGGGCTGGCGGCGCTCTGGTGGCCAGGGATGTGTCGCGGTTGTTTGGAGGAGTTCGGTGGCGTAGCTCGCACGGGTGTCGGACTGCTCGGGATCGCGGCCGTGCTCGGCGGACCAGGAGAGGTAGTCGTCGATCGTGATCGGCACGAGCGCGAGCCGCGCAACGCCTTGGGCTTTGAGCTGTCGTAGGAGCAGTTCGAATCGGGCGCAGTACGCCTCGTAGGGCCCATGCTCGTAGTCCTCGGCGAAGCTCGGCCAGGTCTCGAGCGCCCGCTGGTACTGCCCGGCTGGGAACCAGGCAAGACCGACCGACGCGCGCTCTGGCGCGACCGTCCGCGAGCTTTGGTCTCGGTAGAACGCGTCGACGCGTGCTTGTTCGGCTTGCTCTTCGCGTTCGACGAGTTGTTCTGCACGGAGTTGCAGTTCGTCGGGTGGTTGGCTGAGCGCGTCGAGGGTTTCGGCTCGCTCGTTGGTGAGCATCCAGAGTATGTCGCTGTCGGCGTCGGTGGCGAGCGCGATCGTGAGTCCTTTGGTCTGCCACGGCAACGCCTTGCCGTGCAGCCCGACGTCGGCGTACGCGAGGCCCGCCGTTTGGTGCAGCCACGGGTTGCGTGGGTCCTCGCGCTCGGCTTGGAGCCAGGCGATATCGGCCTCGTCTGTGTGTCCTGCGTGCAGCAGCAGATCGGCGATCAGTGCTTGTGCGCTGGGGTGCTCGTCAAGGTCGCCGTCCCATCCGGCGGCGTGGTTGTCATCACGCGCGCGGGCGACAACGAGTTTCAGACGCTCAGCCCGGCGGGGCGCGAGCGGGCCGCGCACATCCACGAGTTCTCCTGCCGATGGTACGGGCCGTTCCACACCCGGCCGGTGAAGGTGATCCTGATCCGCAACCCCGGCACCAGCGACGGGTTCGACGTCGCCTTGGCCTCGACCGACACGACCGCCACCGCAGCCGTGCTGATCGCCCGCTACGACAGCCGCTGGACGATCGAGACCTGCCATCAAGAAGCGAAAGCGCACGGCGTCGGCGACGCCCGCAACCGCGTCGAGAAAGCCGTCGAGCGGACCGTCCCGTTCGGATTCCTCACCCAGACGATCACGATCGCCTGGTACCAACTGCACGGGAACCCGGAGACCGACCTCAAAGCCCGACGCGAAGCCGCGCCGTGGTACCGCCAGAAGACCACTGTCAGCTACACCGACATGCTCGCCGCGCTCCGCCGCGAACTGATCCGACACGAATACTGGGCACAAGCACCCCAGACGACCACCAACCCACAAATCACGCCCGCCCCGTCACCGTCAGCCCAAGCGGCCGCCTGAAACGCCGAAATTCGAGTTATTTCTTTATAGCTGGTCCGGCTTACCCCTGTCTGCCAAGGCGGCGATTGCGCTTGGGGAGACGGTACGCGGACTTCGGCCGCCGTCGCGTACCGACGTGAGAGCATGGCGGCCGCTCCTGGACAGACCATGGGCCACGGTCGAGCCGGGCGGCTCGAATGTCAGATCGCGCGGTCTCCCGGCACCATCTGGGAGAGTGAGGCCCGCGCCGCGATCTGAGCGTTTCAGTCAGGTCGGCATGGTTGCTCAAGCCTCGCGCCCGGTGGAGCGGGAGAACCAGCTGGCGCCGAACACGGTGCCGTCCTTCTCCGGTGCGAACGGGATTCCGGCTGCGATCGCGCGGGGGGCGACCACCAGCGCCTGGGCGGCACGGTTGAGTCCGAGCATCAGCAGGATCGCGGTGGTGCCGGCGGCCACGTGCGCGCCGGCCCCGTGGGCGATGCCGATGACCAGCAGGCGGCTGACGATGAGCCCGCCCCACAGCCACAGACCCCGTGCAGGCAGCTGCGCCCACAGATGCCCGTCGCGGCGTTCCAGGCGCGTCATCGCGCCCAGGGCGACGCCGATCGCGACGGCTATGACCGCGCTCACGATCAACAGCACGATATCCGTCGCCTCCGGGTGAGATCCGTGGCCGCCGATGTCGGCGATCCCGATCACGGTCAGGACCACAGGCAGGACGACCAGGCGCTTCCCGGATACGGCGCTGCCGACGAGCTGCTGCCCGATAACGTAAACCACGATTCCGATGATTGCGACGACTGTCAGAAGGGACATCTCGATAGCTCCTCTTGGAGGTTCGTTGACGCTCCTGACGCTAGGGCGAAGTGGCCCCGCGCACATCGCCCCACGGGTTGATTTGCCGGGTTGATTTGCCGGGTTGATCCCGGGTGGAGATCAAGGTTGAGAGTGGGGTTGAGATCGGCGTCCGATCGACGATCACGGTGAGCAGTGGCGAACAGTTCAGCAACGCCGCTGCGACCGCCGCGCCCGCCGCCCGCGTCCTCTCGCCCGAATAGGATCGCCGTCGTTCCTACAGTCCCATACGAGGAGGGAGGGCCCTTGCGGCTCATAAAACCAGCTGGCGTCGCCGTGGCCGCGACGGCAGCGCTGACCGCCGGTGCGATCGTCGCGACGGCGAGCTCCGCCAAGACTTCGCGGGCTCAGATCACGGGGACGACGACGGTGCACGTGGTCGAGCACGCGATCACCGACACCGAGATACCCACGGGCGGTGGCAAGGACGTGAAAGGCAACATCCTGACGTTCAATAACCCGGTGTTCGACGCCGCCAACAAGAAGCAGGTCGGCCACGACGAGGGGTTCTGTACCCGGATCGCGCCCAAGCAGGGCATCTGGGAGTGCCTGTGGACGACGTTCCTGAAGGGCGGGCAGATAACGGTCCAAGGGCCGTACTACGACACGCGCAACAGCGTGCTCTCGATCACCGGCGGGACCGGCGCCTACCGGAGTGATCGCGGCCAAATGGTGCTGAAGTCCCGCAACGGCGGGAAGGAGTACGACTTCATCTTCGAGCTCAGCTGATGCTCGGCCACGAGTCGGGTGATCGCTGTCGGTGAGCTCGGCGCCTGACTGAGACCCCGCTCCGCCCGAACCGGGCCTCCGGCGCGCCCGGAATGCCCGGCGGGCGGAGCGGCGCTCAGTGCTGTCAACAATCTGACCTTCTCCCGCCCAGCCTTAGCGCTTTGCGTTCGATCGGCTGATGTAGGGTGTCGCCACGTTCACCAGGAGAGGGGAGGGGATGTGATGAGGACGCGAGTCAGGGTTCTTATCGGTGTCTGCGTGTCGGTGCTGCTCGTCGCGGCGTGCGAGCTGGTGGGGTCGGTCTCCGCGGGAGCCCAGAGCCAGCCGGCGACGCACCGAGTGATCATCGTGTTGCGAGATCAGGTCTCGAACCTGCCCGCGACCCTTCGGGACGAGTCCAGCCGGCGTGCCGTGGTCGTGCGCTCGCAGGCGCCGCTGACCTCCTCACTGGCCGCCTCCGGGGCCAAGCACGTGCACAGCTTCACCGTCCTGAATGCGATCTCTGCCACGGTCTCGAGTGCCGAGGAGTCGAAGCTGCGCGCAGACCCGGCCGTCGCCGAGGTGGTCCCCGACCTGCCCATCCACCTCGCGCCGCTCGTCACTCCCGCCAAGGCGGGCGGGGGCCGGCTCCGGTCGCACATCGCAGCCCCGTCGTCCTCGGGGGTGTGCGCTCCCAGTGGCCAGGTGCAGTTGAACCCCGAGGCCCTGCAGGTCATCCACGCCGCTTCGGACGACCCGGCTGCGCCGACGGCCAGCAAGCTCGGCATCAATGGCAGCGGCGTGACCGTAGGCATCCTGGCCGACGGCCTCGATATCAACAATCCCGACTTCGTCCGTGCCAACGGCCAAGCCGTGTTCACCGACTACAAGGACTTCACCGGTGCGGGCACGAGTGCCCCCACCGGTGGAGAGGAGGCCTTCGGCGACGCCGCGTCGATCGCGGCTCAGGGCCGCGTGGTGTATGAGGCCTCGAGCTATGGGCCCAACGGAGTCACGACCTCTTGCCCGATCCGCATCCAGGGCGTGGCGCCGGGCGCGAGCCTGGTGGCGCTCGTGGTCGCCGACCCGGACGGCGTCGACTACAACTCCACATTCCTCCAGGGAATCGACTACGCCGTGACGGTCGACCACGTTCAGGTCCTCAACGAGTCGCTGGGTGTCAACAACTACCCAGACGATGAGGCGGACCTCGACCTGGTCAAGGCGGCCGACGAAGCCGCGACCGTCGCGGGCACGACGGTTACCGTGTCGAGCGGGGACGCTGGCGTCGCCACCACGATCGGCACGCCGGCATCGGATCCGGCGGTGATCTCCGCCGGCGCCACGACCACCTACCGGTCATACCTTCAGACCGGCTACGGCGGGGCCCAGTTCCCGGGGATCACGGGCTGGCTGGACAACGACATCAGCTCGTTCTCGTCCTCGGGATTCGAGCAGAGCGGTCGTACGGTCGATGTCGTCGCCCCCGGTGAGCTCAACTGGGCGCTGTGCTCGACCAACGTCGACGTCTACCAGGACTGCGTCAACTACGCCGACAATCCGACTCCGGCGATCCTGTTCGGCGGCACCAGCGAGGCCGCGCCGCTCACCGCCGGCGTGGCAGCGCTCGTCTACCAGGCCTACGCGAAGACCCACGGCACATGGCCGACGCCGCAGGTGGTGAAGGAGATCATCACGAGCACGGCACAGGACATCAATTCGCCCGGAGACCAGCAGGGCGCCGGCCTGATCGACGCTTATCAGGCGACGCTGGCGGCGGAGTCCTACAGGGCGCCGGGCAACAAGCCTCGCGGGGCGGGGAACACTCTCGTCAAGAGCGAGACGCAGCTGAACGCGATCGACCCACCCTCGACGCCGGAGCAGCTGACCGAAACGGTCACCAACGAGGGGTCGACGGCGCAGACCGTGGGCGTCTCGAGCCGCGCGCTCGGCCCGTACACCCAGCTCGCCAACGGAACCGTGGTGCTGAGCGACACCAGCAGCCCGCACACGATCGACTACGCGGGACATCCATCGAACTACGAGCCGTTCACGTTCCGGGTGCCGGGGGGCGAGGACAGGCTGAGCGTGTCGCTGGCCTTCCAGAACGCCTCGACCACTGACCTCGACGCGCGTGTGCGGCTGACCCTCGTCGACCCGCGCGGGCGGCTGGCCGCCTACTCGGTGCCGCAGGGCGACGGCAATTACGGAAACGTGCAGGTCACCGACCCGTCTCCCGGTACCTGGACGGCGTACGTGTGGAGCCGCGAGACGTCTTCGGGAGGCACGAACGGGCCCGTGCTCTACAGCGCCAGCGTCGCCCGGTACATCTCATTCGGCCGGGTCACTCCGCGAACGCTGAACCTCGCGCCGGGGCAGTCAGCGCAGGTGACCCTGCGTGCGTCCACGCCGCCGTCGCCCGGAGACGCGGCCGGGTCGGTCGTGTTCACGAGCAACCGCGGGCCGAGCTTCGCCCGGCAGACCACGACTCCGGTGACGCTGCGCAGCCTGATTCCCAATGGCTCGACGTCGTTCCGTCAGACGCTGACCGGAGGCAACGGCCGGTCGACGTCGACCGGCGAGACCTTCTACTACCAGCTCGACGTCCCGCCTGGTCGACCGGAGCTGAACGCGAGCCTGACGCTGGCGGACAACCCCAACAATCCGTTCACGATGTGGCTGGTCAGCCCGAACGGCAATGCGGTCGGCCAGGGGGCCAACGAGCTCCCGGTTTCGACGGCGCCCGGGTACACCAACGAGCTCGGCGCTCAGGTGCATGCGCTTTCGCCGGCGCCGGGGGCGTGGACGCTGATCGTCGCGTTCGTACCGCAGGTGTCCGGCACGGCCATAACCGAGCCGTTCACGGTCGCCACCAGCGAGAACGCCGTGCCCGTCTCGGCGTCCGGTCTCCCGGACTCGAGTGGCGTGCGCCTGCCGGCGGGCAAGCCGCGCACCTACCAGGTGCAGATCAAGAACACGAGCTCGGCGCCCACGGCCTACTTCGCCGATCCGAGGCTCTCGACCAGCACGACGTTGAACCTGGTTTCGTTGAACGGCGCGACGGCGCAGGTGCCGCTGACCGGTGCCTCGCTGCTTCCGCTGTTCCTCGTCCCGACGCACACCACGGCGATCTCGGCAACGGCACAAGCGGACGGCTCGACGCCGATCCAGTTCGACGCCCAGGCGCCGGCCGGCGACCCCGACATCGGCTCGACCACCGGTGCGAGCGCGAGCGGAGCGTTCACGGCCAACCCGGTTGCGCCCGGGGCCTGGGACGTCGCGCCCGACGTCGTGGGCCCGTTCGGCGCCGGCGGGGTGCCGAACGAGAACGCGACCACGGCGATGACCGCCACCGCCAACGCGTTCGATCCGGCCGTGAGCTCGTCGACGGGAGATCTGTGGCAGGCGAGCGTCAACCCGTCGGTCCTGACCGGTCTCTCGCCGGTGGTGATCGGACCGGGTCAGACGGGCACGATTACGGTCACGATCACGCCGTCGGATTCGCCCGGCAGCCGGAACAGCGGCACGCTGTACATCGACGCTGAGGACCTGTTCCAGTTCCAGGTGAACACGAACGTCGTGAACCTGAACACGGGGAACCCCGAGCCGAACGGGAGCGAGGTTGCCGCGCTTCCCTACAGCTACAGGATCAAGTAGGCCGCGAAAGTCATTGCTCCGGAGCCACGAGCTCGAGGGCGCGGGGCTCCGTTGCCGCTACCGGGTTAGCCGTCACAAGGCTCGCAGGCCATCGCCGCCCAGCATGTGGGCGCCCGAGCCGTCCAGCTCGCCGGCGGCCAGCTCGAGGAACGCGTTGCCGGCACGCTCCGGGGTCACGGGCGTACCGAGCTCGGAGACATACTCATCCTCGCTCGCACCCTGGCGGGCGGCGTACGCCCGCACCGCCGGCAGGCCGAGCTCGGTAGCCGGTATGAGCCGCGGGAGCACCGCGAGCACTCGGATCCCGAGCTGTCGGCGGCTGGCTTCGTCGTCGGCGTAGGCGGCCATGAACCGGATCGTCGCCTTGGATCCTGCGTAGCCGCCGCTCAACGGGGAGCCGTGGAGGGTGGCGCCGCTGCTCATCAGCAACACCCGGCTACCCGGCCGCAGCGGCTTCAGCAGCGCCTCGCGGAGCGAGTTGAACGCGAGGCGCACGTCGACATTCCAGTTAAGGGAGAACGACTCCCACGTGTGATGGTGGATCGGAGGAGCGGGCCCGCGATTATCTCGACGAGCACGGCGAGTGGCCCGAGGACGAGCCCCGCAAGGGACGCAAATGGGTTCTCCCGGCCGGCGTCGTCACCTATGAGCAGGAGCAGGCCCAACTCCGAGCTCGCCAGACGCCGTCCGACGGCGGCTAACGCGAACGCGCCGACCCAGGCACCCTGCCCGGTCTACCAGCACCGGACCGGAACTACCTGCTTAACAAGACAATCGATGCCAACCGTTTCGGCCTTGCCGTGTTGTGCACGATAATCGCGCGCACCTCGCCACGGCCTCGGAACCCCGGACCGATTGTCGTGTTGTGCAGGTCACGGGGGGCCGGGCTGGGCGCGGTGGCGGGCGGGAGCGCCCCCCGACTCGCTCGAGCTCGATTTCGGGCCCTGGCAGTAGACAGTAGCGTTCCACCGACGACGTGCGCTACTCGGTGAACATTCCGAACTTCGGCGACTTCGCCGACCCGAGGGCGGTGGCCACGGTCGCGATCGCGGCCGAGGAGGCCGGCTGGGACGGGCTGTTCGTGTGGGATCACGTGGTGCACGACAAGCACGCGCGGAGCGGCCAGGCCTTCGCCGATCCGTGGATCCTGCTGACCGCGGCGGCGCTCGCGACCTCGCGTCTCAGGCTCGGCACGATGGTCACTCCGGTGGCGCGGCGCCGGCCGGAGCAGCTCGCGCGGCAGGTGGCCACGCTCGACTCCCTCAGCGGCGGCCGGATGATCTTCACCGCGGGCCTCGGCGGGCCGATCGAGGACGAGTTCGGGAGCTTCGGCGACACGACCGACCCGGTCGTGCTGGCCGAGCGCCTCGACGAGGGCCTCGATCTGCTCGAGCGCTACTGGTCCGGCGAGCCGGTGAACCACGCGGGGCGGCACTATCAGGTGCGGGACGTCACCCTGCTGCCGCCGTCCACGCAGCGCCCCCGTCCGCCGGTCTGGATCGGCGGCTTCTGGCCGCATCGCCGGCCGATGCGCCGAGCCGGGCGCTGGGACGGCGCGGTCCCTCTGTTCACCGACGCGCGGCACGGAGTGGTTCCGCCCGCCGACCAGGTCCGCGATCTGGTCGCGTACATCCGCCGGCACCGTGAGGGCCGGGCCGAGCGGCCGTTCGAGTTCGTGCTCGGCGGCGCCAGCCCCGGCGATCCCGCCAAGTCGCGAGGCGTGATCGAACCGCTTGCCGAGGCCGGGGCCACCTGGTGGGACGAGCGCCAGCTCCAGACGACCGACGACGTCCACCGGTTGACGCCGGTGCTGCGGCGCATCAACCAGGGCCCGCCGGCCCTTTAGTTTAGTAGCGCCTCGTCGGCGCGCCACCCGGGGCGACGGGGACCCTCGAAGCGGGTTCGGGCAGGTCGCCGGTCTCATGCTGCGCGAAGGCATCCGCCGGTTGTCGTTGCGGGATCGCGAGGCCGACGACGAAGCCGAGCGCGAGCGCGAGCGCGCACGCTGCGAACGCGATCGTGAACCCGTGCGCGGACGGATATCCGCCGGCTCCGACGGTGGAGGCGAGGATCGAGGCGACGGCGGCGCCGCCGAAGGCGCCGCCGACGGTTCGCGTAACGGTGTTCATGCCGGTCGCGACGCCCGTCTCGGTCGGGCCGACGTTCTCGATGATCAGGTTGACCATCGACGCGAACGCAAAGCCGATTCCGGCCCCGAGCAGCAGCGCGGCGAGGTAGATCTCCCACCGCTCGGTGCTGGCCAGCGCCAGTAGCAGGTACGCACCCACGCCACCAGCAGCACGACGCCAACCGCGAACACGATCAGCGTCTTCGCCGAAAGCCAATTCCATACCGGCGCCTCGCTGACCGCGAGCAGCACGGCCGCGAGCCCGCCGGACATCAGAGCCGCGCCCGTCCAGTTCACGCGGCCCGGCACGCGCACGGGCGATTCGGGCACGAACAGATGCACCGCGATCGTCGCGGGCACGAGCAGGACCAGCGGGAACCAGAACAGCCAGTGAATCGAGAGCCGCTGGACGATCGGGCCCGCGAGCACGACGCCGGCGCCGCCGCCGACGCCGAGCAGCGCCGACATCACCCTGACCGCTCCGGCCACCCGCTCGCGCGGGAACTCGTCGCGGATGATCCCGAACGCGAGCGGGAAGATGCCGCCGGCGGCGCCCTGCACGACCCGCCCGATCAGCATCACCGACAGCGAGGTCGCGAGCGCCGAGACGGTCGTCGCGACGCACAGCACAGCAGCACGAGCACCACGACGAGCAGCCGCTCCTTCCCGTACATGTTGCCAAGGCGGCCGATCACGGGCGTCGCGATCGACGCGCTCAGCAGGTAAGCGGTCAGCACCCAGCTGACGTCGTTGACGGAGGTGTGGAGCGCGTGCTGGATGTCCGGCAGCGCGGGCGCCACCAGTGACTGGAGCGGCGCGTAGGCGATCCCGGCGAGCGCCAGCAGCGCGAACGTGACCTGGTAGTGCCGGCGCGCGGCGCCCGCGTGCTCGGTCAAGCGCTCACGCGTTCCTGCGAGAGGTTGCGGCGCCAGAGATCGAGCGTGCGCTCGAAGTGGCGCTCGGCCGCGCCCTCGTCATAGACGGGGAGGTCGGCCATCGCGAACCCGTGGTGCGTGCCCGGGAGCCGCTCGACCACGCCGCTCACGCCCTGCTCGCCGAGCGCCTGCCGGAAGCGATCGACGTTCTCCGGCGTTGCCGACTGGTCGGTCTCGGCGAACGCGAAGTACACCTCGCCGCGCACTTCGCCGAGGACCGTGTGTGGCGAGTCTGGCCGGTCGGTGACGAGGGCGCCGGGGTGGATGCCGGCGGCGGCGACGAACGCGTCCGGCATCGCCGCCGCCGCATGGAGTGCCATGCGCGCGCCCATGCAGTAGCCGACGCTGACCTTCGGGCCGGTCGAGGCGGCGGAGTCGCCGGCGATCGCCTCGAAGATCGCTTCGGTGTCCGCGACGACACCGTCAGGCTTGACGCTTGCGACGATGCTCATCAGCCGGCTTCGGTAGGCCTCGTCGCCCATTCGCGAGAAGTCGAACGTGAGCTTTTCGCCGGAGCGATAGAAGAGGTCAGGTGCCACGCAGTAGTAGCCGGCGGCCGCGAATCGGCGCGCATTCGCCTTGATCTGCTCGCGGTAGCCGACGCCGTCCATGTACAGGACCGCGACCGGGAAGGGGCCGTCGCCGTCCGGATGGGCGATGAAGGTCGTCATCTCGCCGTCGGGCGTCGCGATCTTGATTTCCTGCTCGGACACGTCTCCTCCTGTCGGTACGCCGGCTAACGGGAGCCGACCTGTTGCAAGTGAGTGGGCGGACCGTGCCCTCGATCCGGGCCCGTTCGACCAGGCGGGCGACGAGCACGCCGAGCGGCTCCCTCATGGCGGCGGCCCGCTCGTGCCCATGCGCCTGCGTCTCGACGACGCCCTCGAGGCCGTGGTTGCGGGCGTGAGAGGCGAGCGCCCGCTCGATGAATCGCGTGAACCCGGCCCAGGCATCCGGTTCATCGAGTGCGGCCTGCGCCATCTCGATCAGCTCCTCGAAAGCGTCCGCGACCGCGGCGTCCACGAGCTCGCCGCGGGCGGGGAAGTACGAGCGCGAAGCATACGCAATACGCGGAAACCGAGCGTAGGTTCCGATTTCTGCGCGCAGCCTGTCACCTCCACCCATGGGTGGAGAACGGCGGCGATATCCACCCGCGAATCGACCCGTGCGCCGATGTGCGAACGGCGCTTCGGGACGACTATGCAGCCATGACATTTACCGATTACCTCATCGATTCAGCGCTGGTGCTCCTCGTCCTCTTCCAGATCAAGGAGCGCACGCTCACCACCCGCTCGCTGGTCCGGCCGGTGGTCATCGTGGCGCTCGCGGTCGCCAACTACCTGCACGGCATCCCCACCGCCGGCAACGACCTGGTGCTGCTCGCCGTCCTGGCCCTGCTCGGCCTGTCGATCGGCGTCGCCAGCGGCCAGACCGTGATGATGCGGCGCGACGCGAGCGGGGAAGTACTGGCCCGCGCCGGCTGGCTGTCCGCCGTCTTCTGGGTGCTGGGGATGGGCTCGCGGTTCGCGTTCCTGATCTGGATCAACAACGGTGGCGCCGCCACGATCGCTCACTTCAGCGCGACGCACTCGATCACCAGCGGTGAGGCATGGACCGTGGCGCTGCTGGCGATGGCCGTCTGCGAGGTGTGCGGGCGCACCCTGGTACAGGCGGTTCGCCGCGAGCAGCTCATCGCCCCGGCCGCCCCGGAGCTCGCCTGAGCGCCACGCCGAGTCGCCTCCCGACCGGTCGGCGAGCGAGAGCGGGATCCGCGGACAGCGGGTCCCGCTTCGGCACGCTTGCGGGGCGCGCTTGCGGGGCGCGCTTGCGGGGCGCGCTTGCGGGGCGCGCTTGCGGGGCGCGCTTGCGGGGCGCGCTTGCGGAGGCGCGCTTGCCAGGCGCGCTTGCCAGGCGCGCTCGCGGGGCGCGCTCGCCGAAGTTGAACCGGTGCCTGGTGAGTCCGTACCTTCCTTCGTGATGTTTCTTTCCCGGTTGGACCACCGGCTTGCCACCGTGATCCGGCTCGTTGCGCTCGTCCTGATCGGCGTGTCGGTGCTGAACTCCCGCCATCACCCGAGCGTCAGCGGACGCGGGCTCGTGGTCGGCGTCTGCTTCGTCGCATGCGTGGTGGCGTGGCTCGCCTGGACGATCAGGCCGACCGCTGACCACGCCACCCCGGACGTGTACGTGCTCGCAGTGGCCGGTGGCGTCCTCGCCGGCGCTGCGCCCGACAGCGCCGCCAGCGCGTTCGTGTTCATCGCCGTGGCGACGACCGGCGTGCGCGAGGAACTGGAGCGCGCGTTCCTCATCGTCGGCCTTGGAGTGCTGGCGCTCGGCTCGGCGGTCCTCGCCTACGACGGCAACGCGCTCGGCCTGCTCGCCTACACGCTCGGGTTCGTCGCCACCGCGCTCGCCGCCTCCACCAGCCGCCAGGCACGAGTCCGGGCCGAGCAGGCCGAGTTGCTGCTCGCGCAGACGCAGCGCTCCCATGAAGAGCAGCTACGCGCGGCGCGGCTCGAGGAATCGACCCGGATCGCGCGGGAGATCCACGACGTGCTGGCTCACACGCTGGCCGGTCTCACGATTCAGCTCGAGGCGACGAGCTCGCTGGTCGAGCTGGGCGCCGATCGAGACACGATCCTCGCGCGCGTGCGTCGCGCGCACGTGCTCGCGCGCCAGGGGCTCGAGGAGACCAGGCAAGCGGTCGGGGCGCTGCGGGGCGATTCGGTGTCGGCATCGGCCAGGATCGAAGCGCTCATCGCCGAATACCGGGCGAGTGCCGACGCGCCCGCTGAGCTGACGGTCGACGGCGACCCGGCGCGCCTGACCGGCCCGACCGGGCAGGCCGTGCTCCGGGTCGTCCAGGAAGCACTCACGAACGTGCGCAAGCACGCGCCGGGGGCCGATGTGTCGGTCGCCGTCCACGCCGGCCGGTATCCGGGTGACGAGGTGGTGCTGCTCGTGCAGGACCGCCCCTCGGACGGGCGCCCCGCGCCTGCTCGCGACGGGCTCGCCGCCACCGGTGGGGGCTACGGCCTCCAGGGAATGCGCGAGCGCGCCCAGCTCCTCGGGGGCACGCTCGACGCCGGAGCCGCGGGCGGCGGCTGGCAGGTCGAGTTGCGGCTTCCCTCACCCCACGGGGCCGCCGGCTCGGCGGAGGTTCCGCGGTGAGCGATCCGGTGCGCGTCCTCGTCGTCGACGACCAGGCGCTCGTTCGCGAGGGGCTGATGACGCTGCTTGACGCGGTGCCGGAGATCACGGCCGTTGCCGCCGCCGTGGACGGGGAGGAGGCGGTGGCGCTGGCAGCGCGCCACCGACCCGACGTCGTGCTGATGGATCTGCGGATGCCGCGGCTCGACGGCGTCGAGGCGACCCGGCGAATCCGGGAGGCACAGCCCGACACCGAGATCGTGGTGCTCACCACACACGCCGACGAGGACTCGATCCTCGACGCTCTGCGCGCCGGCGCTCGGGGCTACCTGACCAAGGACGCCGGGATCGCCGAGATCTCTCGGGCCGTCCACGCCGCCGCCGGCCATCAGGGGTTGCTGGACCCGGTCGTGCAGAGCCGCCTGATCGACGCCGCGGGCGCGGGCCGGCGGACTCCGCCTCCGTCGACTTTGCCCGATGACCTGACCCCGCGCGAGGCGGAGGTGCTGTCGCTGATCGCCCGCGGCCTGTCCAACGCCGAGATCGCGGCGACGCTGGTGGTCAGCGAGGCCACGGTCAAGACGCACATCAACCATCTGTTCGCGAAGATCGGTGCCCGCGACCGGGCCCAGGCCGTGCACTACGCCTACACGCACGGGCTCGCGGACTGACACGAGGTGTCGAAGTCCCGGGCTCGTGCCGGCGATCAGCTACCGGTCCGCGGCGACGCGCGTGGGCCGGGGCGCCAGCGTGGTGCGCGACAGGCTCGGATACGTGGCACGGTAACCGCGCCGCCGGGCGACTGGCGCCAACACTCCGAAACACCATGCGCTGGACGCCGGCAGGCGGCTTGCGGAACACGATCACGTCGGCGAACTCCTGCGCGGTCAGCGCCAGCTGCAGTGGGTGGGGCATTCCCTTGGCATTGACGTGCCCCTCGCGCGCGAGCCCGAACATCGTCTCGATCATGTGGACGAAGCGCTCGCCGGGGGTGACCTCGACTCGCACGATCGCGTTGGCGCCGGCCTCGTTCCACCAGTCATGCCAGACCCCGGGCTCGACCTCGGCGCTCTCGCCCACGTGCAGGACCGATTCTGCGCGGGTCCGGGGTGCGAGCGCGCGTTCGTCGACCTGTCGCGAAACGGATCCCGGCGGTTCTGCAGCACCGGGTGCCAGAACCGGGTGAAGGCCGCCCATTACCGCGCGCGCCGGCGGATCACGGGATCGGCGGGCCGTTCCTGACCGCAATTCCTGCGAGGCTGCGGCGAACGTTCCGACCGGGAGGTCCCTCCGATGATCACAAAGCTCGACTTCGTCGCCGTGCCGTCGCAGGATTCAGAGCGCTCGAGGCGCTTCTACGGCGAGACCCTCGGCCTGCGTCCAGACCGTCACGGCCAGTTCGAGTTCTGGGCGGGAGAGACGTGCCTCGGTATCTGGGAACCCGAACGGCTCGGCATGCCGTTCGCGCCCCAGAGGAACGGGCATCTCGCGCTTCATGTCGATGACGTCGACGAGGCGCGGGCACGGTTGGAGGCCAAAGGGGTGACGTTCGCGGGTGACACGATCGACACCGGGGTGTGTCACATGGCGTTCTTCACCGATCCGGACGGCAACGACCTGATGCTGCACCGTCGGTACGCGCCCTATGGGTGACCGTCAGCCGCCGGTCCCAGCCGCCGGTCCCAGCCGCCGGTCCCAGCCGCCGGCGTCGGCAGCATCCAATGGTTACACGTCAGCGTCCGTCCCGCGTAGGTGAAGTCACGCTCGCCGAGCAGTGAAAAGTCGAACTTCCGGTAGAGGGCACCCAGATTCTGATCGTGCCCGCCCCGGCTCCCGCCGGGACGGGGACGATCTTGAAGTACCACGGGTCGGCGACCCGACGCTGGTGACTCTCGCGAAGGCGCGAGCGCTCGGTCGGACCGCCGAGCCCGCGCATCACGACCGGGTCCGTCTCGAGCGCTTCGGTCAGCGCGAAGTCGGCGTCCTCGTAGGCAGCCAGCTCCATGTTCGCGAGGCTAGCGGACGTGTCCGGAAGTGATAATGGGTTCACGCGGCGAGCGCGAGTGGACCGGGTTTCATCTCTAGTGGTGATGTTCTTGATCACGGTGTTGCCTGGCGCGGGTGAAGGTCCATTGGAACACGGTGCGGGACTGCGGGCGGGGCGGTAGGGCTCGACGCTCGCAGTTGATCGACGAGCCGGCCGAATGGAACGATTCCGGCGGTCTGCTCGACGCGATCGAACACCGTGGCGTGGTGGACGTCGCAGGGGGCCAGGTGCGCGAGAGTTCCGCCGCGGGTGTATTCGAATTCGGTCAGCCCTGGCCGGCCAGGTCCGGGCGCGAGGGTGGGGGTGCTCGCGACCGAGAGTCTGCGGCTGGGTCTTCTCATCGGCGCTGATGACGTACTCGTCCGGGTAAAGACGCTTGCCCTGGAAGGTACGGGCGTACCGGTCGAGAGCCCGGCCGGCCTTCGGCGTCGCCGGCTTTCGCCGGCTTTCGCCGGAGCATGCATAACGCGGCAGCCGTGGCGTTGTACCCGGGCCGTGCCGATTTGTGTACGACTATCGTGCACAAGTCGGCAGAGCCCGGCGCTCCCGGCCCGATTGTCGAGTTATGCAGGTCCGCGGGCGTCCCTTCGCCGGCGCGCCATGCCTGCCTCGCTGGCGGACCACCCCTTGCTCGGCTTGATCGCGTCCTCGTGCCGCCAGCGCCAGATCGTCGACGCCGACGCCTCCGTGACGCCGCGCTCGATCACCGGCCGATGCAGCTCAACCGGGGAGAGGCGTGATAGCGGCAGCTCGTGGCTGCGCGGTGGCTCGTACGCGATCGCTTGACCTCGGCGGCCTGCTCCCGGGGAAACGGCACGGCCGACCCGGCCGTGCGTGATCACCAAGCCCGTCCATGCGTGCAGGATCATCCTCGCCCGCTGCACCGTCCCGAACGGCAACGTGAGCACCTGCCCGGCGCTCAAGCTCTACCCGCTCCTCCACGGCGAACTCGATCACCTGCGTGCTGGACCTCGGCACGACACATAATTCGGCAGTGGACGCGCGCGCCCCGGTGCTGCGTCAAGCGGGCACCGGGACGGCTCCGACCTGCTGGAGGAGGCCGAGCGCGTCCCACACCGTCCACTCCTCGGCGATCTGTCCGCCGGAGACCCGGAGGATCGTGATCGCGTCGACCGCGATCGTGGCCCCGGTCGCGGGGACCGCCATCAGCTCGGCGTTGTGGGTGCCGCGACCGATCCAGCGCACCACGACGCGGTCCCCGGCCGAGTGGATCTCCTGGATGTCCCAGTAGCCGTCGAGCGCTTCCTGATAAACGGCGATCCTGGCCCGGACGCCGTCCGGTCCCTCGGCTGGGGGCGCCTGCGGCCCGTGGGACACGTAGTCGGGCGCGACGATCTCGTCGGCGACCGCGCCCTCGCGGCGATTGCACAGGTCCTCGAAGAACCTACGCGCGAGCGCCTCGTTCTCGTTTGACATCCGGTCCTCCTTTGGTTGTGGCTGGTGGACCGAATGGATCGCCGGGCCGCCCGCCGGCGGCATCGGCCAGTTTGCCTATCTGCGCTCGGGGCCGGCCGGCTCGAGCAGGCCGTGCTCCATCGCGAACAAGGCGTTGCCCGCGCGGCTGCGCCGGCCGGTCTTGTCGTAGATGTGCGCGAGGTGATGCTGCACGGTTCGGGGCGAGACGACGAGCGTCTCGGCGATTCCCTTGTTCGAGAGGCCGCGAGCGGCGAGGCGGAGCACGTCGACCTCGCGATCGGTCAGCCGCGCGGCCTCACACGCCGATGCGGTCGCTTGCGGCCCGACGGTCGGGGCGATCTGGAGGAACAGCGTCCGCAGCGCGTCCGCGCGTGGCTCGCCCGCCCACGAGCCAAAGCTGTTCAGCGACGCCGGGTCGGTCACGTCGAGGCCGTGCATCGCCCGCTGGAAAGCGAGATCGTCGTCGAAGTACCCGGCGTTCTCGGTCGCGAAGGCCGTGCAGCCAAGCGCGAGCAAGAGGGTCGCCTGGAACAGGTCGGCGAGCTCCCCATCCCGGACATCCGCCTGCGAACCGACGGCCATCCCCGCCAGGCACACCCGCAGGCCCTGCTCGGGTGGAAAGCCGGAGCCCAGGTTCGTCACAAGCGAAAGCGCGGCGAGCACCTCGGTCAGCCCTACTCGTGTCATCAGCGCGCAACCTACATCGCGCGACACGTAACCGAGAAGCGTGCGCCGGCGGGCCCGCTCCAGCTCGGTCGGCTGCCCGCTCCAGGACGCGCCGAACCAGTCCCGCGCCGACGTATGCGGTTAGCGGCGGGCGCGCGGAGCGCTCCGGGACGCGGACGGAGAACCTCGCCGTGATCATGATCGAGAACGAACGCGAGGACTGGTCCTTCGGCCGCGGGCAGGCGGGCCATCGCGGCGCTACTTCACGACGAATGAGCCGATGCCGCTGAAGTACGCGGCGGTGTAGTAAGGCGCCTGCCAGTAGTACTTGCCGGCGCGCCAGTTTAGCTTTAGCCCGCGCCTGCCCGCCGGTGCGCCGGTCGGGGTGCCGCCGCCAGGTCACCGGCGCTCGGCGGCCGCTCGCTGCTGGCGGCGGCAGTTTGCGGGAGCCAGGCCGAGCTCGCGCTTGAACGCCTTGCTGAACGCGTACTCCGAGCCGTAACCGACGCGGTCGGCGATCGCCCGCATCGACGCGTCGCTCGTCTGGAGCAGCCGCGCCGCGATCGTCATCCGCCACCAGGTCAGGTACGAGAGCGGGGGCTGACCGGTCAATGCGGTGAACCGGCGCGCGAACGCGGCTCGTGACAGCGACGCCTCGCGCGCGAGCGAGGCGACGGTCCAGGGCCCGGCCGGTCGCTCCTGGATCGCGCGCAGCGCTGCGCTCAGCGCCGGATCGCGGAGCGCCTGGGCCCAGCCGATTGGCTGCGCGGTGGTCTCGAGCCAGGTCCGCATCGTGTAGAGCAGGAGCAGGTCGAGCAGCGCCGGGACGGCGGCGCTCACGCCGGGGCGCTCGGAGTCCATCTCCGCGCCCAGCAGCTCCACCACCGTGCGGACCGTCCCTGCCGCTCCGATCCGCGCCGGTAGGTGGATCACCTCGGGCAGGCTCTGAAACAGGGGATGGGGACGGGCGCCGCCCAGGTAATAGCTTCCTCCCAGCAGGACGGTTCCGGGCACGCCCTCGTCCATCGCGTGCTTCACCGAGGACGGGACCGTGCTCGACGAGGGCCGGACGTATCGGGGCCGGCAGCAGATCCGCGGCTGGCGCGAGAGCCTGAGCTCCCAATGGGAGTTCACGAGGACGATGACGGGCGACGAGCCCGCCGGCGACCGGCAGCACATCGTCCGGATGCACGTCGAGGGTAACTTCCCCGGCGGCGTCGCGGACCTCACGTATCGGTTCACGCTGGCCGGCGAGCAGATCGCCGTCCTGACGATCACCCAGTGACGGTGGCCGCGATGACTCATCCCGATCACACTCCCGCGACCGACGAAGCCGGGCTTCCGCTGATCCTCGCGGTCCTCGCCGTCGCCGGCACCACGTTCGCCCTGCTCCAGGCGATCGTGGTCCCGGCATTGCCGACGATCGAGCACGCGTTCGGCGCAGGGTCGAGCGGGGGCGCGTGGATACTGACGGTGAACCTCCTCAGCACCTCCGTCCTCACCCCGATCCTCGGACGGAGCGGAGACATCTTCGGCAAGGACCGCGTGCTCACGGCGGTCATGCTGCTGCTCGCCGCGGGCACGCTGATCTGCGCGCTGGCGGGCTCGCTCCCGGTCATGCTGCTCGGGCGGGCGATCCAGGGCGCCGGCGGCGCGATCTACCCGCTGGCGTTCGGCGTCATCCGCGATCACTTCCCACGCGAGCGCGTCGCGGGCGCGATCGGCCTCGTCTCCTCGCTGCTCGGGATCGGCGCTGGCCTGGGCCTGATCGTTCCGGGCTTGATCCTCCAGGACCTGTCGTACCACTGGCTGTTCTGGCTCCCGCTTGCGGTCATCGCGGCCACCACGCCGCTGATCGCGCGGTACGTGCCGCCGTCCCCGGTCCGCAGCCGAGCGACGGTGAGCTGGGGATCGGTGGCGCTGATGGCCACCGGCCTGTCCGGGCTGCTCGTGGCGGTCAGCGAGGCCGACACCTGGGGCTGGGGCTCGGTAAGGACGCTTGGGCTGTTCGCCCTCTCGGTAGTGCTCGTCGCGGCATGGGCGCTCAACGATCTGCGCTTGCGCGAGCCGCTCGTCGACATGCGGATGATGGCCGTGCGCGCGGTGTGGACGACGAACGTGGCCGCGTTCCTGCTCGGCGTCGGGATGTACGCGTCGATCGCGGTGATCCCGGCGCTGGTAGAACTCCCCAGGAGCAGCGGGGTCGGCTTCGGTGGCACGGCGATCGCCGCCGGACTGTTCATGCTCCCGACCGCCACGGTCCAGCTCGTCGTCGGGCCCTGTGCGGGACGGATCGAGCGCCTACTCGGCTCGCGGATCCAGCTGCAGGTGGGGATGGCGTGCGTGCTGATCGCATACGCGGCTCTGTTCGCCGCGCACGCGACGACGCTCGAGCTCCTTGGAGCGACGGTCATCCTAGGACTCGGACTCGGGCTCGGTCTGAGCTCGCTCGCCAACCTGATCGTCCCCGCGGTCCGCCAGGACCAGACCGGGGTCGCGACCGCGGTGAACGCCGTGATGCGGACGCTCGGCGGTGCGTTCGGCGCGCAGCTCGCAACCACCTGCATCTCCGCCTCCTCTCACCACGGCCTGCCGACCGACCACGGGTTCACGCTGGCGTTCGGCGTCTGCGCGACGGCGCTCACGATCGGCCTGCTCAGCACGCTGGTGATCCCGCGGGCGCGCCGGGCCGTCGCCTGAGCGGCTCTCACGTGTCGGCGGGCGGCGCCGCGCCGTATTCGTCGTCGGTGACGTGCTCGCCCCAGTGAGCGGCGACATGCTCGCCGTCCACTTCGTTGAGCGCGAGGTGAACCATGAACCGGGCCGGCGCGGCGCCGTGCCAGTGGTCCTCGTCGGGCTCGAACAGCACGCGGTCGCCCGGCCGGACGACCTCGATCGGGCTGCCGCGGCGCTGGCACAGCCCGACGCCCTCGGTGACGTAGATCGTCTGGCCGAGTGGGTGCCGGTGCCATGCCGTGCGCGCCCCCGGGGTGAAGTGCACGAGGTTGGCCTGCACCCGGGCCGGAGCGTGGGCGGCGGCGACCGCGTCGAGGTAGACGTCTCCGGTGAACCAGTCCGCCGGTCCCTTGGCGGTGTCGATGCTGCTTCGCGTGATCTCCATTTGGAACCGTCCCTCCGGGCAGTACATTCGAGGAAGAAGGGCCAATCATGACGACGGGGAGAGGCCGGCGATGAGCACGAGCAGTGCGACCGAGCGGATCACGAGCGTTCCCGGCGAGTTGCACTACCTGGCCCTCGAATCGACGCTGCTGCGACGGTTCACGGCACCCGGCGCGAGCGTCAACACCGGCAGCTGCGTGTCGCACGTCGTCCGACGATTCCGACCACGGCCGGGCGTGGCGGGTTCTCCATTCCGCGTTCCGCGATCCGACGGTCGAGACGGCGGTGCCCCGGCACAGCATCGAATGCCGCACGTTCGCGTTCTTCAGCTGAGGTGATGCCCATCGCTGAACCCGGCCGGCCCCCGGGCTGGCTTCCCAAGGCGGAATTCGACGCGATCTACAAGCGGGTTCCGCGGACGTGCGTCGAGGTCGTGATCGTGGCGCCGGACCGCGGGGTGCTCCTGTCGTTGCGGGACATCCCTCCGAACGAGGGGGCATGGCACATCCCCGGTGGAACTGTTTTGTTCGGCGAGCGCCTCGCGGAGACCGTCAAGCGCGTGGCGCTCGACGAGCTCGGGCTCGACGTCGACGTCGGCGAGCTGCTCGGCTACATCGAGTATCCGAGCCACCACGAGAACGGCCTCGACTCGCCGGTCGGGCTCGCCTTCCGAGCCGAGCCGGTCGGGGGGCCGCCGGATGCCGGCGAGCTCCCTGACGGCTGCGAGTGGTTCGCCCGGCTCCCCGCCGGTCTGTACGACGAGCAGCGCGCATTCCTGTCCGATCGCCTGGGGTTCGGCAGCTGATCCCGCCGCGCCGCAAGCTCGGATCCACGAACGCCACGCGACGATTCAACCACGCGGGCATCACCCGATCAGGGTGATGCCGCCGCACCCGCTCGGGATGAGACTCGCGTTCGAGCCGCCCGCGAGGCGGCGTAGTTGGTGGCTGGGAGCACAGCAGTCAACTAAACCGACAGATCGGAGCTAAGCGACATGCCCATCGACATCCCCTTTGCGAGCTCTTACCCGTTCTTGAACATCCTGTGGACGACGCTGATCTTCTTCGCGTGGGTGATCTTCATCTGGATCGCGATCACGGTCCTGATCGACGTCTTCCGCCGTCACGACCTGTCCGGATGGGCCAAGGCGGCTTGGACGATCTTCATCGTGATCCTGCCGTGGGTCGGCGTGCTCGTGTACCTGATCATCAACCACAGCGGTATGGCGGAGCGGCGCCTGAAGGAAGTTCAGGCGAGCCAGACGCAGTTCGATGACTACGTGCGCGCCACGGCGGGCAAGGGCGGCACCGCGAGTGAGATCGAGAAGGCCAAGCAGCTTCTCGACAGCGGCGCGATCACCAAGGCCGAGTTCGACGCGATCAAGGCCAAGGCGCTCGCGTAGCGGACCCGTCCAGTCTGGCCCCACCCGCGGAGACCCGGCGTTCACGGAGATCGCAGGCGGCTGACATCCGCGGTGGATGACGGACTGGGCGGCATGGGGGACGCCGGTCGGGGCGCTGGTCCTTGCTGGTGCGACCGTACTTACGGGGACGACCACCCTTCGGCGATCTGTCCGGGATCCGACGGAACGTCGACCGCGTACCGCGCGAGCAGCTCGAGCGGCACGGCCTCGAGCGTGCGCTCGTGGGTGGCGGCGAGGACCACGAACGCGCCGACTCCCTCCTGATGGGCCCGCAACCACGCGTGCGTGGTCACGCACCATCGGTCCCCGGGCTCGAGGCCCGGGAAGTCGTACTCGGGGGCGGGCGAGCTCAGGTCGTTGCCGATGCTCTGCTGATACTCGAGGAACTCCGCGCTCACGACCGCGCAGATCGTGTGGCTGCCGAAATCACCGGGGCCGGTGCGACAGCATCCGTCGCGATAGAAGCCGGTTATCGGATCGTTGCCGCAGCTCTCCAGCGGGCCGCCGAGCACGTTGCGCTCCATTGCAGCTAGCCCCACACGGTCTCGGCCACGTCGGCGACCAGGCGCAGCTTGTGCGACTCGGTCTCCTCGGAGATCGGATTGCCGAAGGCGACCGAGGCGAAGCCGCACTGCGTCGAGACTCCGAGTTGCTCGCGCGGGAAGAAGCGGGCTGCCTCGTCGATCCGGGCCGTGATCTCGCCGACCGTCTCCTCTCGGGCGCTCTTCGTCGACACCAGCCCGAGGACGACCTGCTTGTCCTCGGGCGCCTGCGCGAGAGGCTCGAACGAGCCCGAGCGGGGGTCGTCGTATTCGAGCAGGAACGCATCGAACGCGGTGGCGCGCTCGAACAGCGCGGTCGCGATGTCGTCGTAGCCGCCGCTCGCCATCCACATCCCGGCATTGTTGCCGCGGCAGAGGTGAATGGCCAGCCGCGTGCCCGAGACGCCTGACACCATGCCGTTGATTAGGTCGATCCCGTCGGTCAGCATCCGCTCCGCCGGCATGCTCTGGGCGGTGGCCCAGTCGCGGATGCGCGGGTCGACCAGGGTCGCGAGCTCGGGCGCGTCGACCTGGATGTACTCGCAGCCGAGCGCGACGAGCTCGTCGACCTCCGACCGGCCGACCTCGGCCGCATCGGCGAACATCTCGAACGGGTCCGAGTATGCGTCCGTCGAGTACTCCGTGTTCCAGAAGCCGTAGAGCACGAGCGGACTGGGAACCGTCACCTTCAGCGGCAGCCGCGCGCGGGCGCGCGCGTAGCTGTACTCTTCGCACACCATCGAGCGCTTCTTGTGGAGCTTCGACGTAACCGCGGCGGGCGCGACCCATTCGGTCTCGCCATCCGGCGAAGCCCACGGCATCGAGGTGCCGTGCTCCACGATCTCGATTCCCGCGACGGTCTCGGTGATCGGCCCCATGAACAGGAACCGCCGCATCTCGCCGTCGGTGACGACCTCCACGCCCGATGCCTCCTGCGTGGCGATCACCTGGTCAACCGCGCGATCCTCGATCCGCTTGAACCGCTGAATCGGCATCTGGCCGCCCTCGAACGCGGCGCGCGCCTCCTTCAGATACGACGGTCGCAGCATCGAGCCCACCACCTCGGCACGGAACACGGTCAATCTCCTCTCATGATGAGCTGATCACTGAAGCGATCCTCTCAGGGCCGCCCGGCTAATGTGCAGACGGGATGGAGGTGAGGGAGATGTGTTCACGCAGGGGGTTCCGGGACCAGTGCTACGGCGCGCGCGGGTTACGCGCTCGCGCTCAGCGCGGGCGCTTCGGCGAGCGAGCCGCTGATCGCGGCGTCGTCGAGCCGGCGCACCCGACGGCTCAACAGCGGCCCGAACGTGACGATGGCGCCGAGGACGCCGGCGCCGATCAGGGTCGTGCGCGCCCCCAGGCCGGCGCTGATCGGGCCGGTCAGCGCGTACGAGAGCGGCAGCAGGCCGATCGAGATCATCCAATCGAGGCTTGACACCCGGCCGAGCAAATGCCGCGGGACGTGACGCTGCTTGGTGGTCGCCCACGCGATCGTGCCCGCGGTCTCGAGCGTATTGAAGATAACGCTGGCGAGCATCAGGCCCCACAGCCCATCGGACACGCCGTACCCTGCCACCGCGAGCGTGGCCAGGGTCCAGACGGCGTACATGAACGTGAGGGTGCGATGTGGCAGACCGAGCTGGCCGATCGCGAGCGCGCACACGAGCGAGCCGAGACCGCCGGCGGCGAAGATCAGCCCGAGGTCGTCGGCGCCGTTGGCGAACCGGTGCTTGACGACGAACGGCAGCAGCACCTCGATCGGGCCCATGAACAGCAGGTACGCGATCGCAGCGCTGACGAGCGTCGCCCAGAGCCACGGGTGGGTGCGGACGTAACGGAGGCCGGCCCGGATCTCGCGCGCACCCGATCGAGCGACTCGGTCGGATGACGCCGCCGCCGGCGACATCGCCAGGAGCGCGACGACCGAGATCGCGAACGAGCCGGCGTCCAGCCCGAACGCCCATCCGGTACCGACCGCCCCGACCAGCACGCCGCCGAGCGCGGGACCGGCCAAACGCAACGCAAGCGGCCGGATCAGCTGGTCCAGCGAGTTCGCCTGCGCCAGCGCCTCCGTGGGAAGCAACTGCGGCAGGATTGCGTCCGAGGCCGGGTTGAAGAACGCGGTCGCGGCGCCGTAGACGACGGCGATGAGCGCCACCTCCCACAACTCCAGGGCGTGGGTGATCGAGAGCGCCGCAAGTGCCCCCAGGGCAACCGCACGGACCGCGTCGGCGATCAGCATCACGAGCCGGCGGTCGTAGCGATCGCTCACCGCGCCGCCGATCAGCAGGCACACGATCGTCGGGATCGTCATCGCGATCCCGACCATCGCGAGCGCCGTCGGGGTGTCCGACAGCGTGTAGACCTGCCACGCCAGCGCCAACAGGAACAGCCCGTCGCCCAGCAGCGACACCGACATGCCGCCGACGAGCAACCGGTAGTCGCGGTGGGCGAGCGGCGCGAGCAGGCGGACGCGGCTGAAGCCTCCCGGCCGGTCCAGGCCCTCGTAGCTCTGATTCATCGGGTGGCAGTCCCCGCCGGGACCGCTAATCCGAGCCTGCGGGCAGCACCGTCCCGTCGACGGCGCCGGCACGTTCCTCGAAGAACCTGATCAGGCTCTCGGGCTCCATCGGCTTGGCGAAGTAGAAGCCCTGCCCGGTGTCGCAACCCAGGTCCCTGAGCGTTGCCGACTGCTCGGGGAACTCGATCCCCTCCGCCACCACCTCGAGCTCGAACGTCTCGCCGAGGCTGAGGACGGCCGAGGCGAGGCCCGAGGTCACCGGCGACGCGCCGGCGGCCAGCAGCGAGCGGTCCATCTTGAGGATGTCGAGCGGAAGCAAGCTCAGCGAGCTGAGCGAGGAGTAGCCGGTGCCGAAGTCGTCCATCGCGAGGCGCACGCCTAGCGCGCGCAGCTGGTTCAGGCGGCTGATCGCCAGCTCGATGTCGGTCATCATCACGGACTCGGTGATCTCGAGGGTCAGGGCCTCGGGCTCGAGGTCGACGGCGGCCAGCGCGGCGGCGACGTCGGCGACGATGTCGGAGTGGAACAGCTGCTTGACCGACAGGTTGACGCCGATCGTCGGCAGGTTCGGGCCCGCCACCCGCTCGCGCAGCGCCTTCGCCTGCCGGCAGCCCTCCTGGAGCACCCAACGCCCGATGTCGACGATCAGCCCGCTCTCCTCGGCGAACGGGATGAACTCCAACGGCGGGATCAGTCCCCGGGTCGGGTGGTGCCAGCGCAGCAGCGCCTCGACGCCCGTGACGGCCCCGTCGTCGAGGCGAACCAGGGGCTGGTAGTGAAGCACGAACTCCTCGCGCTCGAGCGCGCGCTGCAGATCTGCGCGAAGCTCCAGGCGCGCGACGACGCGGTCGTGCATGGCCGGCTCGAACAAGCGGTAGCCGCCCTTCCCCTCGGCCTTGGCGATGTACATGGCGGCATCGGCATTCCGGATCAGCTCGTCGGCGTCGGTGACCTTGCCCGGTTCGACGACCGAGATGCCGAGGCTGGCGCGGATGATCAGGTGGTTGTCGGCCAGCTCGAGCGGACGGCTCAGCGAGTCGAGGACACGCTCGGCGGTCTCGACCGCGTCCTGCGGATCGGGCACGTCCTCGAGCAGGATCGCGAACTCGTCGCCACCGAACCTGGCGGCGGTGTCGGCGGCGCGGATGCTTGCGGACACGCGCTGGGCGACCTCGAGCAGCACCCGGTCGCCGACCGCGTGGCCGAGGCTGTCGTTGACCGTCTTAAAGTCGTCGAGATCGACGAACAGCACAGCCATTCCCACGTCCTCGCGGAGCGTCCTCGCGACCGCGTGGCGGACGCGCTCGTTGAACAGCGCGCGGTTCGCGAGATGGGTGACCGGGTCGTGGAAGGCCTGGTGGGCGAGCTGTTCCTCGAATGCCTTGCGCTCTGAGACGTCGCGGCTGTTCAGCACGATCCCGCCGACGGCGCTGTCGCCGAGCAGGTCGGCATGGAGGATCTCGAAGTGGCGCAGGCTGCCGTCCTTGTGCGCGAGCAGGCAGTCGATGACCTCCGAGCGGCCGGTCGCGCCGGCGCCGTCGGTGAGGCGCCTCAGGATGCGGCCGTGCTCGTCGGGATGCAACAGCTGCTCGAACGGGTGGCCCATGACCTCCTCGACGGTGTACCCGAGGACTCGCTCGATCGACGGGCTCTGGTAGAGCACCCGGTTGTCGGCGTCGAGCACGGTGATCAGGTCGCTCGAGTTCTGAACGAGCGTTGCGAAACGCTCCTCGCTCGTGCGCCGGTGGACCTCGGCCGCGAGCTCGGCGCTTGAGAGCGCGAGCGAGACCTGGTGGGCGAGCGTGCGCAGCGCGTACCGCGTCTCGTCGTCGTCGGCGGCATCGCCGGCGAGGATCAGGGTCAGACCCGCGTTCGAAGGACCGGCGGGACGGAGCTCGAGGAACAGAACCGGGTCGTTGCCTCGCGGCAGCTTCAGCTCCTCGCAGACGTAGTCGGGGAGCTCAGCAATGCCGCCGGCGCCGGAGGTGAGCAGGAAGTTGGAGGCGTCCCTGGAGATCTCCCATTCGGACAGCGCTCCGTCCCCCTCCAGTGCCATTGCCCGCGCCAGGCCGGCGGAGATCCGGCACACCCGGGCGTCGACCCCCTCACCGTCGAAATCGGCGATGGCCTGGAGCGCCGCCGTCACGATGTCGTGCGAGTCGGTGGCCGCGACCAGCAGGCCACCCGCGGCGCTCAGCGCCCGCTCGCGCGCGACCGACTTCTCGCGCTGGCGCACGAGCCCGGTCATTCGGGCGACGACCAGCGAGAACATCACCGCGGATGCTCCGACCACGAACAGCAGGTCCCAGTTGCGCGTCGGGATGACCTTCATGATCTCGAGCGCGGGCGCGATCAGCGTCGCGCCGGCGAGCAGCGCCAGCCGGAGCCACGTGAGCCGCGGCTGGCGATCGACCTCTTCCTCCGAGAGCTCCTGCATCGACGGGTGGAGCGCAGCGGCCCCCCACAGCAGGTAGAAGAAGATCCAGCCCGCGTCCATCCACAGCTGATGGTGGTAGGTGTTGTGGAGCGTGAACAGGCCATAGACGAAGTCCGTGCTGAGCAGGGTGACGATGCTGCCGATCAGCAGGTAGAACGCCGGCCGGCGCTTGCCGGCGTCGACGGCGAGCCTGATCGCCCCCGCGAGCAGGATGATGTCGCCCATCGGGTAGGCGATCGAGACGAGCTTCGGCAGCAGGTGGAGCGTGGTGTCGTGCACGTACGGCGCGATCAGCGCGATCCCCGAGACCAGTGACAGGCCGAGCGTCATGATCACGGCGTCGACGGCGCCGGGGCCGTCGGCGCGCTGGTTGCGGCGGCGGACGAGGACGATCAGGCCGGCCATCAGGACCGGGTAGACCGCCAGGTAGATCGCGTCCCCCATCGACGGGAACGGCACGTCAGCGTGGAACAGCTTCGGGTAGCTGTACGTGTAAAGGTCGCCCATCCAGAACAGCAGCAGCCCGACCGCGAAGCACCACCACGCCCGACGCGCTCGCGGACGGTGGATCCGGATGCCGGCGACGATCCCAAGCACGCCGTACAGGCCGAGCCCGTTGATGACCGGGCCGCTTCCCTTGAGCGGCGGCACGAACACGTAGAGCGCGCACACGAGCGCTCCGAACCCGAGGTACATCCACCACAGGTGGCGGCAGTCGGCCGCGATCGTCAGTCGGGCTCGCGACATCGCGCTGCTCACTACTCCTCGGGAGCTCGCTCGAGCTTGAGCCGTTCGGCGACCTCGCCGAGGACGACGCACAGATGATCGATCTGCTCGTCGGTGTTGGCGGCCGTCAGCTGCAGGCGGAATCCGACCTCGTCGCGGGGGACGAGCGGATACACCGCCATCGTCGCGTAGATGCCACGGTCGAACAGGTGGTTCCCGACCTCATCGACGGTGTCGGGATCGGCGAGCGGGACTTCGATCAGCGGAAAGCCGGACTGGTTCGGGGTGGAGATGCCGAGCTCGTGGACCCGATCGAGCACGCGGGCGGTGAGGTGGTGGAGCTTTGCGCGCAGCTGGTCGCCGCGCGCTTCGTTGACGCGCAGCCCCTCGAGCACGGTCGCGAGCGAGGCAACCGGGGAGGGACCGGAGTACAGGTACGGCGGCGCCGCGGTCTTGAGCACCTGCTTGAGCGCGGTCGGGCAGGCGATGAACGCGAGCAGCGACGAGTACGCCTTCGAGAAGCCTCCGACGAGGACGATGTTCTCGTAGCTCTCGCCGAGGTGCCGGACGATGCTGTTGCCGCGCACGCCGTAGTCGCACGGCTCATCCGGGGAGCGCTCGCCGACCACGCCGAAGCCATGGGCGTCGTCGACGTACAGCATCGCTTCGTGCTCGCGGGCCAGGGCGGCGAACGCCGCGAGGTCCGGAGCGTTCCCGGTCATGCTGTTGACGCCGTCGATGCAGATCATCCCGGGCCGGCGCCAGCTCGAGTCGCGCAGCAGGCTCTCGAGATGGTTCAGGTTCTCGTGCGCGAAACGCCTGACGACGGCTCCGCGCCCCTGGGCCAGCGCGCACCCGTCGTAGATCGTCTTATGCGCCCGGCGGTCCAGGAACACTGTGCCGCCGCCGGCCAGCACCGGGATCACCGACATGTGGATGTGGGTGATCGTCGGAAGCAGCAGGCTGTCCTCACAGCCCAGAAGTCCGGTGAGCTTGTCCTCGATCTGCTCGTACAGGATCGGGCTACCGAGCAGGCGCGACCAGCTCGGATGCGTGCCCCAGCGCCGGAGGTAGTCGGGGACCGCGTCGATGATCTCCTGATCGAGATCCAGCCCGAGGTAGTTGCAAGACGCGTAATCGGTCAGCCACTGGTCGCCGATGCGGATCTGGCGACCGTCGATCTCGTCGATGACGGCGTCGACCATGCGGTGCGAGTACTGGAGGCGGGCCAGGTCCTCGGTCGAGCGGATCCAGCGCTCGAGCCAGTGATCGTGGACGCGCTCGCCCCACCGCAGCGCTTGGCGCGGATCGGCCCCCGCGGGCACGGGCGAGCCCTTCCGGTCGGACCGGGCGGGAACGGGCTGTTCGCTGCCATGTGAGCGACGCATCTCCCCGGCTTATCGGTCAGGACCCGCACTACTGAAGGCCCCTGGACGGTCGATGGCCGCGTTGCGTTGTAAGGTCCCTGACCAACAGGTGGCTTGTCGTCACTAGGAGGTAGACGTGTCAGGAACGTCTCTTGAGAGCCGTGAGGTGCACGAGGTGACTTGGGGCTGGTGGCTTGCCTTGCTGATCGGGGTGGTGAGCATCGTCGCCGGGGTCATCGTGATCCTGAAGCCGAGCCACAGCCTGTCGACGCTCGCGGTCATCTTCGGGGTCTTCATTCTCATCGACGGCATCGTCGAGCTGGTCGCTTCGATCAGCGCAGATACGCAGAACCGGGGGCTGCTCGCCATCCTCGGCGCGCTGAGCGTGATCGCGGGCGTGTTGCTGATCCGCCATCCGCTCGGCGGAGTCAAGGCGGTCGCGCTATTGCTCGGCATCTGGCTGATCGCGGCGGGCGTCGTCCGCTTCGTGGCCGCGTTCGCCGCCCCCGACCATCGCGTCTGGCGCATCTGCGTCGCGCTCGTCCTCGCGGTGTTCGGCGTCGTGATCGTGTCCAGTCCCCACATCGGGTATTCGACGCTCGCGCTGATCGCGGGCATCTGCTTTATCGTCTACGGCGCCGGCATGGCTGCCGTTGGATGGGCGATGTACCAGATCCGCCACGAGGCGTCGCGTCTGGCGCCGGACGCGAGCGCGCCGGCCTGATCGCCGGGCGCGCCTGCACGTTCCCCCTGCACGACCCCGAGCGGGTGCCGAGCTACCGGATCCCGATCGCGTGTTGCGGTGCCCGAGTCTGCGCGATGAGCAGTGCCGGCCCTACGTGGCGACCGTGGTGAACACGGCGTGACTACCGGAAGAGCGCGATCCGATCGCGGCCCGCTGCCTTGGCACGGTAAGTGGCCGTGTCCGCGTTCGCGAGCAGCGCGTCCGGGTCTGGGTCTCCGAGCGCGATCCCGATGCTCGCCGACAGCTGCTGCCGGAGCTCGCCGACGGTGAACGGCGGCCGGATCGCGTCCTTGAGGCGCCGGCCGACCGCGAACGCCGAGTCCTCGTCGACGTGCTCGCAGATCGCGACGAATTCGTCGCCTCCGAGCCTCGCGATCGTGTCGCCCGGGCGCACGGCGGTCTGCAGGCGCTGGCCGAGCTCGACCAGCACCGCGTCTCCCGCCGCGTGCCCGTGGGCGTCGTTGACCTGCTTGAAGTTGTCCAGGTCGACGAACAGCACCGCGGTCGCGCCGCGCCCGCGTTCGGACCGCGCGAGCGCATGCTCGAGGCGATCGCGGAGCAGCGTGCGGTTCGCGAGCCCGGTCAGTGGATCGTGCACCGCCTCGTGTCGCATCCGTTCCTCGTCGCGCAGCCGTGCCAACGCCGTGGCGAGGATGTGCGCGACCGCGCGCACGAAGCTCAACTCCTCGTCGGCCAGCTCGCGCTCGGGGGTGACGTGCAGTTCGTTGCCGGCGCCGATCGCCAGGCACACGTCCGCGTCCGTCAGCGACCCATGTGACGCCAGCGCCGATCCCGTCGCGAGCCTCACCTCCGCGCCGCCGAGCGGAAGCGAGGCCCACATCAGCTCGATCGCCTCGCCGGCCAGGTCCCGCGGATCGGCGCCGGTCAGCGCACGCTCGCCCAGTGCCGCCACCGCCCGCAGGCGCGCCTCGGCGGCGTGCTGCTCGGAGATGTCGCGGCCGACCGCGATCAGCAAGGAACCGGCAGTCGTTTCCACGACCCCCCAGCTCATCTCGCCGATGAACTCCGAGCCGTCGTGCCGGAGGCCCAACGCCGTGGTCGAGAACCGCAGCGGATGCTCGGTGGCGAAATAGAGCTCCATGTTCCGGCCATAGCGCTCGCGGACGCGCTCGGGCCATAGCGTCTGCACCGGCCGGCCGATGAGCGCGCTCCGGGGGTAGCCGAACAGCTCCTCGGCGAGCGCGTTCGCGAACACGATCCGGCCGTCCCGCGAGGCCGCGACGACCGCATCCGGCAGGCCCTCGAGCACCGCCGCGGGCGCGAGCAGCAGGGGGTCGAGCGCCTCGTCCTCACCGGCGCGCTCCGTCGCTCCTAGGTCTCGCACTTCGTCCATGGCCCCGCATCCAGCGTACAACTCAGCCTCGCCCAGCTCGCAGCGCTGCTCGTCGGCGTCGCGGTCCTCACGCGCCTGCTCCCGGCCGGGCGATAGGCTCGCCGCCCCCAGAACGAGAGCAGGAGTGAGCGTGAACGTTTCCTCGCGATTCGACGTGGCCGGGTTCGGCGTGATCGTCACGGGCGGTGCCAGCGGGTTGGGCCTCGCGTACGGTGAGGTGATGGCGGCGCACGGCGCGCGGGTCACGCTCATCGACCTCGACGGTGAGGCGGTCGCGGCGGAGGCGTCACGTTTGGAGGGGGAGGGGCTCGACGTGAGGAGCGCGGTCGCGGACGTCACCGACCACGCGGCTCTCGATCGGGCGATCGACGACGCGGCCGGGCATTATGGCCGCCTCGACGTCGCGTTCGCGAACGCCGGCATCGACCCGGGCGTCGGTTTCGTCGGCGCCTGGGCCGGCGGCTCGCGCCCGCGGGTGGAGGAGGGCGCGCTCGAGCGCTACACCGACGAGCGCTGGAACCGCGTGATCGACATCAACCTCAACGGGATCTTCGCCACCGCGCGCGCCGCAGCTCGCCACATGCGCCCGCGCCGGTTCGGGCGGATCATTGTGACGACCTCGCTCGCCGCCACCAAGACCGAGCCCGCGATCGGCTCCGCGTACATGGCGGCGAAGGCCGGCGCCAGGCACCTGATGCACATGCTCGGGCTCGAGCTCGCCGCCGACGGCATCACGGCCAACGCGATCGCACCGGGCTTCTTCGTGACGAACATCGGTGGCGGCCACGCCCACAAGCCCGAGGTGCAGGCCGCGCTGGCGAAGGACATCCCGATGCATCGCGTCGGCTTCCCCGACGACATCAAGGCGCTCGCTTTGTTCCTCGCCTCGCCGGCGTCCGAGTACATCACCGGGCAGGAGATCGTGATCGACGGGGGGTGGGGCCTGGGGGTCGCGGATTGACGAGCGCGTGCAGGCCGGCGGCGATTCCGGAGATCCGGACGCGGGGCGCAACGCCTGGAACGCGATCAGCGTCAGCACTCGCGCCTGGGTCCCGGGGTCTTACGAACCGTGAGGTCAGGTCAGGCCAGGACGGCCTGGAGGTTGCGCGCGAGCTCGTCGAGCGTCGTGGCGGGAAGCCAGCGACCGTGGCCCCGGCGAGCCAGCGACCGCCCGGCCTGCACCGATCCGGGCTCGGAGCTCGTGCCGAGCACGTGCAGGCCGTCAAGCGCCGAAGCCGGACCGCGTGGATCGGCGCCGCGGGTGTGAAGGCAATCGGACATCAGGATCGCGGTGCGACCGCCGGGCGGCACGTGCTCGAGCTGTGTCCAGGCGGCCGCCAGCGCGCGGGCGAGATCCGTCCGGCCGTGCCCGCGCAGGGACAGGAGGTCGTCGACGACGCGCTCGGACGGGACCTCGTCGCGGGGATCGCGCAGGATCATCGTGTCCGCGGCAAACGCGATCACGCCGCACCGCAGACGGTCGGAGGCCGCCTGGACGACCGCGGCGGCTGCCACGGCGGCGAGCGCGACCGCGTGCCCGGACATCGATCCGCTGCGGTCGACGAGCAGGCAGACCGCTCGCGGCGAGGCCGCGAACTGCCTGGATACCAGCGTCCCGGCCTCGCGCGGACGCACCCCGTTCGTCCGCTCGAGCGTGCGGTCGACGTCGACATCGCCGTCGGCGCGCCCCGGGCGGGCGACCATCCGCCGGGTGCCCCGCCGGCGCGACGTCCCCACCCGTCCGAGCGGCGGCAGCAGTCTGCCGGCGAGCCGCCGCGCGTCTGCGCGTAGGGCCGGGTCCGTCGCGACCGCCAGGTCGGCGAGCAGCGCCACCGCGGCGTCGGGGTCCTGGCGCATCGCACCGGAGAGCGCGTCATGGTCGATGCGCCCGACCCGAGGCGAAACCGCGGCGAAGGCCTGATGGCGAGCCGCCAGCTGCGTGCGGCTGAGCGTCTGCCTCGCCGACTCGGCGATCCGGGACCGCGTCTCCGGGGCGCTGATCGGGCCCGGCGGGCGATGCTCGGGGGATCTACGCGGAGGCCGCGGTAAGGATGCCCGATGACCGTCCCCGGTGGCGAGGGCGGCGTCGAGCAGCTCGGCGATCACCTCCTCGGAGGTCCGGCTCTGATCTTCGTGGACCCTGACCCGCCCGGACATCGCCGCGATCGCGGCGTCGAGCATGACCTCCCGCTCGGTGTCGGACTGATCGCGCACGGCGGCGAGGCCGCGGGCGAGGCGGACCATGTCGATCGCGCCGCGGACCGAGGTGCCGATGCGAACCGCGGGATGAGAGCGGCTGGCACGAGCGATCGCGACCGCGACGGTCACGGCCGGCCCCTCGACGCCCGTCTGGCGCTCGACGACCTCGCGCTCCTGCTGCTCGTCGAGATAGCCGACCGCGATCCGGCACATGCGATCCGCGATCGACTGGCTGACCCGCGCGGTGCCGATCGCGTCGAACGGGTTCATCGCCGCGACGAGCACGAACCCGTCGGCGGCCACGATCCGCCCGAGCCGCGGTACGACGACCTCGCGCTCGGCCATCGCCGTGATCAGGACGTTCAGCGTCTCCTCGGGGATCCGGTTGAGCTCCTCCAGGTACAGGAGCTCCCCGGCCCGCATCGCGTTCAGGAGCGGCCCGTCGGTCCATGCCTCCGGGGTGTAGCCGCCGTCGAGCACGAGCGCCGGGTCGTGCGCGCCGATCAGCCGCGCCGGTGTCAGCTCGGCATTGCCCTCGACGAACTGCACGCCGCGGCCGCTGGCGGAGGCAATGCTCCGCAACAGCGTCGACTTGCCGGTGCCCGGTGGCCCTTCGAGCACGGTATGGCAGCCCTGCTCGAGCGCGACCGCGAGGATCTCCGCCTCCCGGCGAAGACCGACGACGGTCGCCTCGACGTCTCTCACGAGCGCCGTCACACCGCCTCAATGCTCGTGGACGATGACTCCCCGGATGTTCTTGCCGGCCTCGAGGTCCGCGTATCCGTCGTTGATCTCCGACAGCGTGTACTGCCTGGTGACGAGCTCGTCGAGCTTGAGCTTGCCGACGCGGTACAGCTCGAGCATCTTCTTGATGTCGTGGGCCGGGTTGCAGTCGCCGAACAGCGCGCCCTTGACGTGCTTGCGGTTGAGCACCAAGTCGGCGCCGGAGAGGTGAACGGTCAGCGCCTCCGGATGCGCGAGTCCGGTGATCACGAGCGTCCCGTTCTTGCGCAGGGACATCGCCGCGGCTTGAACCACCTGCTCATTGACGACATCCACGGTCACGATCGCCACGTCCGCTCCGCCCGCGGGGTTCTGCTGGGCGAGCTGGACGCCCTCCTCGGCGGTCTGGACGGCATTAGTGGCGCCCATCTCCTGGGCGAACTCGCCCTTGTTGGCCAGGGGGTCGACCGCGATGATCCGGGTCGCTCCCGCGTGCGATGCGCCCTGCACCGCGTTGGCCCCGATCCCGCCGATGCCGAAGATGATCACGGTGTCGCCGATCTGGACGTTGCCGGTGTTGACCGCGGAGCCCCAGCCGGTCGGCACGCCGCACCCGCACAGCACCGCGACCTCGAGCGGCAGGTCCTCGTCGACCTTGACCACCGACTCCTGTCTGATCGTGGCGTATTGCGAGAACGTGCCGAGCATGCACATTGCCCCGACACCGGTGCCGTCGAGCGAGGAGCCGTAGGTTCCGTCGGGCAGATGTCCGTCAAGGATCGTCGCGCCCATGTCGCAGAGGCTTTGGAGGCCGGTGGAGCACCAGCGGCAGTGGCCGCAGGCCGGGATGAACGCGCAAACCACGTGGTCGCCTTTGGCCACCTTGGTGACGCCAGGGCCCACGGCCTCGATCACGCCGGCACCCTCGTGGCCGCCGATGTACGGAAGCGGCGACGGCAGGTCCCCGGTCACGAGATGCAGGTCGGAGTGGCACAGCCCGGCGGCGACGTAGCGGATCAGGACTTCGTTCTCCTTGGGGTCGCGCACGTCGAGCTCCATGATCTCCCACGGTGCGTTGCGCTCGGTCAGGACGGCGGCCTGGGTCTTCATCTAGGTGCTCCCTCTCCTCAGGGTGAAATGGGCAAGCGAGGCGGTGCTTATCATGCCCGACCGGAGTCGGGGACCGGAGCTTCGGTCTCGAGCACCGCGGGCCGCGCCCCGAACCCTACGCGATCGGCGGCGGCGCACGGGACGATCACGCTGCTCGTGTCCCACCGGTTCTCAACGGTCCGGACGGCCGACCTGATCGGCGTGCTCGAGGACGGGGGCGTGCGCGAGTGGGGCTCACATCGGGAGCTGATGGCCGCCGGCGGAACCTACGCGGAGTTGTTCGAACTGCAGGCGCGGGCGTACGCGTGAGCGCCGGCCCGTCGAGAACGGGGTTCTAGCCGACCCCGAGGGTCTGCTTGCGGATCATGCCGGCGAGCCGGAGGCGGTCGGGGTCTGCGATGCCGACGAACTTCAGACCGACGTGCGTGGGGGTCTCGCGCGCGATAATCGCCTTGCACCGGATCGGGTCCAAGCCGTCTGAAAGCACGAGTTCGAGCCTGAACATCGGGCCGTCGCCGAGTCCTGACTGGCGCTTGATCAGTACCCCGCCGGCGCTGACGTTCGCCGCCGCGGTCTCGATCCCACCCGCGCCGCCGTCGACCGGGGAGATCCGCGCCAGCGCGTCGAGCTGGACGCGCTCGGACATCCGGCGCTCGGGGAGCTGGACGCCGTCGATCACGACGAACGCGAGCTCGGACGGCTCGCTCGGGCTGATCGTGGCGATGCCCTTCAGCGCAGTCATGCCGCGGCGGTCTTCGAACAGCAGGTAGCCGAACGCTCCCGGCGTGAGCTTGTCAACGAGGTCGGATGAGAGCTGGTAACCACGAGTCAACGTCGCGACGCCGCCCTGGACCGAAGCGACACGGCAGCTGATCGCCAGCTCGTCGCTGTCGAGATGGATCTCTACTTGCTGATGATGCTTCAGTCGTCTCACGGCCAGGCCGTCACAGTTGGCGGGGGGGGGACAACTGTCCGGCTCCCCCGAACACTCCAGATCATCGACAGCCGCAAGTGCGTTCTTTAGGCGTTGACATAGGATCCGCGCGTGAACCTGTTCGACGTGAGCGGCAAGACGGCGCTGGTGACCGGCGGCGGCCGCGGCATCGGGTTGATGATCGCGCGCGGTCTGGTGCAGGCCGGCGTGCGCGTGGTGATCGCGTCGCGAAAGGCCTCGAACCTCGACGCGGCGGTCGCCGAGCTGCGCACCCTCGGCGAGTGCGAGGCGATCGTCGCCGACCTGTCGACGCCGGAGGGCGCGGGCGCACTGGCGCAGGCCGTCGGCACGCGCTTCGATGCGCTCGACATCCTCGTCAACAACTCCGGGGCCACGTGGGGGGAGCCGCTCGAGGAGTTCCCCGCGTCCGGATGGGACAGGGTCATCCACACGAACCTCGAAGGGATCTTCCATCTGACGGTCGGGCTGCTGCCGGCGCTCCGGGCGGCCGCGAGCGCGGAGGACCCGGCGCGGGTGATCAACATCGGCTCGATCGACGGCATCCGCGTCCCGCTCATCGAGAACTACAGCTACAGCGCTAGCAAGGCCGCCGTCCACATGCTCACGCGCCACCTCGCCCGGAGGCTGGCCGCCGAGCAAATCACGGTCAACGCGATCGCCCCGGGGCCGTTCGAGAGCAAGATGATGGCCTTCATGCTCGACGCGCCCGAGAGCCGGGCCGAGGTCGAGCGGACGGTGCCGCTCGGCCGAATCGGGCGCCCCGACGACGCCGCCGGCATTACGGTGTTCCTCGCCTCGCGCGCCGGGTCGTACCTGACCGGCGCAATCATCCCGCTCGACGGCGGCATCACCGGCTGCGGCTGAGATGCCGCCGCGTCGCCACCGGGGCGTGACATCCTGGAGTGCGATGAATCCGGAGGCGCCGAGCATCAAGGCGATCGTCCTGCGCCACAAGGCGGCCACCGCGGCGGCGGTGGCGGTCGTGCTCGTTCTGGTCGGCATGACGGCCGCGCTTCCAAGCGCAAAGGCGGGAGCGCACGCGTTTTGATGCATCCGCCGCTCGCCCGCCGGTTCAACGTCCGGATCCTGTTACGCGATGGGATCACGCTCGCCGCCGACCTCGTGCTCCCGGATGAGCTGCCGGCCCCGGCGGTCGTGATGCGCACGCCGTATGGGCGCGGGGGCGATCGCGCGACCGAGCGTGCCGACGCCTTCGCCAAGGCGGGCTACGTGGCGGTGTGGGTCGACGTGCGCGGCCGGGGAGACTCCGACGGCCGGTTCGACCCCTACCGCAACGACGGGCTCGACGGGGTCGACGTGATCGCCTGGACGGCGGTGCAGGACTGGTGCGACGGCAGGGTGGCCACCTATGGGGGAAGCTATCCAGGCCGGATCCAGTGGTTGACGGCGTTGCACCAGCCGCCGGCGCTGCGAGCGATGATCGTGCTGGTCACTCCCGCCGACCCCTTCGTCGAGAATCCGACCGGAGTCCCCGGGCCGATGCACATCCACTGGTCCCGGATGACCGACGGCCGAGCCATGCAATACACCGACGCCATCGACTGGATGGAGGTCTACCGGCGCCGGCCCCTGGTCGACCTCGACGAGGCCGTGGGATTTCGCTCCGAGATCTGGCGGGAGGAATGCCGCCACCAGACGCTCGACGACTGGTGGGAGCCGCTGCGCTACCAGCACCGGATCGCGGAAGTCGACGTGCCGGTGCTGCACATCTCCGGCTGGTACGACGACGAAGAGATCGCGACGCCGGCGAACTTCGCCGCGATGACCGCCGCCGGCCGCTCCGGCCAGCGCCTGCTGATGGGTCCATGGGGCCACCAGGTGAACTCCGACCGGAAGCTCGGTGAGGTCGACTTCGGCCACGAGGCGGTCGTCGACCTGTACGGGATCATGAACGGCTTCCTCGACGAGATGGTCCGCGGCAGGGCACCCGCCGAACCGGTCGCGCCGGTTCGGGGGTTCCTGATGGGCGCCAACCGCTGGCTCGACTTGGCCATGTGGCCGCCCTCGGGCGCCGTCGAGCGAAGCTGGTACCTCGACAGCGACGGGCATGCCACCTCCCGGTTCGGTGACGGCCGGCTCGTCGATCAGCCCCCGGTCGCGGACTGCCCGACCGACGAGTGGTTGCACGATCCCGACCGGCCGGTCCCGTTCATCACCGCTGAGTCCTCGGCGCAGATCGGCGGCCCCGACGACTTCGCCGGGGTGGAGACCCGCGGTGACGTGCTCGTATTCACGAGCGAGCCGCTCGCCGAGCCGCTCGACGCGATCGGGCCGGTCCGGCTCGTCGCGCATATCTCGACCTCGGCAGCCGACACCGACGTCGCCGCGAAGCTCCTCGACGTGCGCCCGAACGGCTTCGCGCAGCGGCTGTGCGACGGCCTCGTCCGCCTTCGCTACCGCGCCGGTCACGATCGCGCGGTGCCGGTCGAGCCCGGGGCGGTCTACGAGATCGAGGTCGAGATGTGGGACACCTCGCAGCGCTTCCTGCCCGGACACCGCATCCGGCTCGAGATCGCCTCCTCGGCGCATCCCAAGTTCGCGGTTAACCTCGGCACCGGCGGAGACCAAACGCTCGAGACAGAAGGCGTGATCGCGCGGAACGTGCTGCACCACGACGCGGTCCGCCCGTCGCGGCTCGTGCTGACGGTGGCGCCGGCGTCAGCGAGCTGAGCCGAGGCTCCCGGCGGTGCCGACGAGGTGCCGGCAGGCGTCCTGAACGCCGTACCGGCTTGCCAGGGCCACCATCGCAGCTCCGTCCGCCGGGTATCGGTCTCGCCGGCCGGCGGGGAGGTCTATCGGCAGGTCGTCGACCGGCGGGACGACTTTCATCGCGCTCTCGAGGTACTCGCGGTCGGCGTCGCGGAGCTCGCGCTCGCGGAGCACTCCGGCGATGTCGCCGTGGCGGCGGATCATTCCCGCGGCGGTGACCGCGCCGACTCCCCTGAGCCCGGGGAGACCGTCGGATGGATCGCCGCGCAGGATCGCGAAGTCCGCGTATCGCCTCCCCGGGATCTTGTAGCGGCGCGTCACCTCGTCCTCGTCGATCACGGCGAGCCCTGACCTCTCCGGATAGAGGACGCACACTCGCGGGTCCTCGACGAGCGCGAACAGGTCCCGGTCGCCGCTGGCGATCTCGATCGTGCCCGGGGCGTGCCTGCACCAGGTCGCGATCACGTCCTCGGCTTCGTGGTCGGCCACCCCGACCATGTCGATCCCGATCGCCCCGAGGAGCTCGCGGATCACGGGCATCTGTGGCACGAGGAAGGCCGGGACCGGCTCGGCGGTCCGGTGAGACTTGTACGTCGGGATCAGATCCACCCGCCAGTCCGGTCGCCACGCCTCGTCGTCGGCGACGGCGAGGTGACGCGGCCGGCGCTGGCCGATCAGGCGAGCGAGCCGCTCCAGGAACCCCCGGATCGCGTTCACATGCATGCCGTCGGGGCCGGGCGCTCCCGCCGGAACGCCGTAGTAGGCGCGGAAGATCATGCTCGAACCGTCGACGAGGAGCCAGTCGCAACTCACGATGGCCCATTGAACCGATCTGGATCGTGCCATCATGTGGTCATGTCCGAAGACGAACCGAGTGGCGAGAGCTTCGAGGAGACGCTGCGCGCGATCGCGCGGGAGCTGGGGCGCTCCGTTGAACGTGCAGTGGACAACATCGACGTGGACGAGTTCGCGCAGATGTTCGGCGTGGACACCGGGGCGGCGAGGGAGTGGGTCGAGAACGCGGGAAGTTGGCTGCGTTCGCAGGCGGACCGGATCGACGACGAGTTTCCGATTCGCATACCAACCCAGCCCCCCCGGCGACGGCCGCCGGCCGGCGATGACGTGTTGCGGAGCGCGGACCCGCTGCGAAGCGCGGCCCCGCACCCACTGGACCTCCCGACCGAGGAGCAGGGCGTCGCGCTGGCGGCGCTCGAGTCCGGCCGGTGGATGGTCGAGCCCGGCACCGACGCGCTCGCCGCGAGAGGCGACGGCCCGGGACCCAGCGACGCGCTCGGGATCGTCCGCGAGCTGCGGGTCCGAGACTGGCTCGGGGCCGACGGCGAGATCACACTGGTTGGTCGGCGCGCGCTGAGCCGGTGGCTCGGGGCCTGCACCCCCGCCGGGAGTTCGAAGCCAAGCAAGTCAACGCCATAGCGCGCCGCAGCCACACTGCGCACGGGGGCCCATGCTCTCCGACCTCAGCGCCGCGATCTACGGCCTCATGACCGTGGGAGCACTGCTGGCGGCCGAGTCGGCCGACAGCGAGACGTACGCCGAAACCGTCGGCGCGGTCGCGATCACCATGATCGTGTACTGGCTCGCGCACTCCTACGCGGAGTTCGCCTCCGACCGCCTGGCGGAGGGCGAGCCACTCCGCTTCTCGAACCTCGGGCGAATCATGCGCCGCCAGGTCCCGATCCTGTTCGGTGCGGCGATCCCGCTCGTGGCGCTGCTGATCGATTGGGTAGTGGGGGCATCGCTCTCCACCGCGGTGACGACCGCTCTCTACACCTCGGCGGCGATGGTCGTCCTGATCGAGATAGTCGCCGCCTCGCGCGCGAAGCAATCCGGGCGCGAGCGTGTGGCGCAGATCGCGCTCGGCGCGGTGTTCGGCCTGCTGATCATCGCGCTGAGGCTCATCCTTCACTAGTAGGCTGGCACGCCTCACGGGGCTTCGTCGATCGGAGGTTTCATGCAACTCATACCGTCGCCGCGAGCTGTCGCGGTAGTGCTTGTGGTCGGCGCCGTCGCGCTCGGTTCGACCATTGCCGGCGCGTCCGCCGCCCCCACCCGCTCGGCGGCGGCCGCCGCCGGACCGCAGCAGACCGTCACCGCGACGCTGATCGCCCGCCCGGGGCAAACGCTTGCGCCCGGCTCGACCGTGGCCGCGTCGAAGATCTTCGGGAACCGCGTGTTCACCGGCGCCAAGCGCGGATTCGCGCTCGTCGACGGCGGGCAGGCGCAATACCCGGCGGTGACGACGGACGGCGGCACGACCTGGAAGACGAACGGTCCGGCGCTCCACCTCGACGCGGCCCAAGCGCCGCTCGCGGTGATCTACATCGGCGCCGCCGGTCCGAAGACGATCTTCGCGTGGGGCACCGGCCAGGTGATCGACACGACGAGCGACGGCGGCAAACAGTGGTACCGAGCGCTGTTCTTCGGGCTGCCGGTCGCGGTCGTCAGGAATCCCCAGGGTCATCTGGTCGCGTTCGTCGACGGTGAGACGGGCGGCAGCGGTTCGAGCGGAGCGACGCTGCAGTACGTCTCCAAGAACGGCGGGAAGACCTGGCACCTCGACGCCACGATCGGCGGGTCTTAGTGGTCCACGGCACTAGCGGACCACGGCGCCAGCGGACCACGGCACCAGCGGACCACGGTCAGCGTGGGTCCGGTCGGCTTTCGCCGGCGCGCCTGCGCTCCGGCGAACACCGCCAGCGTCAACGCGCACAGCACGAACAGCTCGACATAGCGATTCACGCCGGTCTGTGACATCGGTCCGCATCGTGTGATCCAGCCTCCCGGTCGTTGCGAATAGCCGACCAGATGCGGGGTGGGGCGCCCAAGATCCTCGAAAGGTGACCGAACAGGATGAAGAATCGCGTGTTGGAAATGAAGCAGCTCGGGCTCCAGGTCAGGTTCCTGCGGACCGCGGAGGAGACCGATGGAGAGGTGCTCGAGATGGAGGTGACCGGGCGTCCGCGCGGCTTCCTGTCGCAGCCTCACGTGCATGGTGCGCAGGCCGAGCGGCTCGAGGTCGTCTCGGGGGCGATGAAGGTGGTGATGAACGATTGGGAGTACGTGCTCACCGAGGGCGACTCGGTCGAGGTTCCCGCCGGGACGCCATCGCGCGCGCGATCGAGGGCCTCGAGCCGTACGCACGGCGCGCCGTCGCGACGGCCGAGCGCGCGACCGAGGCCGAGCCGGGTACGGTCTGATCGAGGCGTCATCGAGCAGCTCGGCGCGGCCGCACTGACCTGTGCTACGGGGTCGGCGCAGCTCAGGTTCCGCGCGCACGGCAGGGTTGACGGTCGCGGAGGGCGTGCAGACGCTGCTCGCCTCGCTCGTGCCGAAGACGAGCCCTTAGTCCGTCAGCGCCACCGCGGCCTCCGGCGTGGCGACGCGGAAGCTGAAGCTCTCCTCGAGATACAGCCGCACCGTCGAGCCGTCGTGACTCTCGTAGCCGATCGAGAGGTCCTGTCCGGACTCGAACAGGAAGTCGCCGCCGCGGAGGCTGACGACGATCGCGCCGCCCACGCCCGGAGCCCAGACGATCGGTCCCTCGAGGATCTTGCGCAGATGCTCGAGCAGCGGGTAGCCGCCGTGCTCGGCGGTCTCGACGACTCGCTGGTACTGCTCCCCGCCGAGCGCCAGGCCATACGGACCGCTGACCCCGCTGTGGAGCAGCCGCTCGACCGCTTCCGCCACCGGCCGGGGATAGTGATCCGGCTTGGCGCCGAGCGGTATCGCCTTGTGGGGCGAGGCCTCGGCGACGCCGGCCACGGTGCCGTCCCAGCCGTGGAAGACCGCCTTGTTCTCGGCGACTGCGATCTGATGGGCCGCCTTGTCGAGCGGCTCGAGGTCGGCATCCTCCGCGCCGCGGTCGATGTCGCGGAGCTCCGACAACGCGAGCTCGAAGCTTGCCCGAACCTCGACCAGCGGCAGCACCCGCCGCTGGGTCCCGGTCACCCCTTCGCACGGAGCCGATTCCAGCGGGCTGACGCGCCCGAGGTTCGTGGCCGAGTAATCCCAGCCGTGGGGACCCGAGAAATCGACGAGCCTGCGTGCCGCGAGCGCGGGACTCAGCCGGGCGCGTGCCTCGTCATCGAGCTCCTTCCAGCCCGAGTCGCTGATCGGCGCCAGCGAGCGCAGCAGGTGGTTCATCGCCGTGCTCCCTTCAGGCTACCGATCCCCAGCGAGCCGGCGGGATAGCCGCCCTCGCCCTCGGCTCCACCCGACTCGAGCGTGTCGGCTTCGGCCGTCTCTCCGTGCTCGTCGACCGCGAGCCGTTGCTCGTACCAGCCGATGGCTTCGGCTTCCTCGGTGAGCGATGCGCACAGCCGGGCGAACGTTCGAGTCGCGGGCGGCAGCTCCTCGGGCGGTTCGTGGTACTGGTCGAAACCCATTGGCTCTCCTTGTCGTGGCGGGGCTCTCACGGGAACTTTAAGCAGAGCCGCCCGACCCAGCGGTGCATCCGGGTTATCTGGAACTTAACGACGGGTATCACGCGGGGGTCTGCCGCAGCCGGTACGATCGAACTGCGACACCGTGGCTCGGCCCGTGAGTCGAGCGGCGCGCGACGTCAGGTCGCTGGCAAACGCAGGTGGATCGCGAGGGGATCAGCCCCGGATGCCGACAACCTCACAGACAAGGAGAGAGATGGGATCGACGCCTTCAACCGCGCCCGCCGGCCAAGTGCGGCCGGTGACCATGCCGGTTGTGGATCGCGTCGCCAGCGGCGTGGTCACCGCGGTCCCACCGATCATGGTCGGCATCGGCATGTGGTTCGGCTGGGCCGGGAACCTCCTGAACTGGCAGGACATCCTGATCCTCGCGGTGTTCTATATGGCCGTCGGTACCGGTGTGACCGTCGGCTTTCACCGGCTGCTGACCCACGGTAGCTTCCGATGCCACCGCGTGACCAGGGCCGCGTTCGCCGCGCTCGGCTCGGCTGCCGCCGAGGGTCCGGTGATCGACTGGGTGGCCACGCATCGCAAGCACCACCAGTTCTCCGATGCCCAGGGCGACCCGCACAGCCCGCACGTCGGACATAGGTCCGGCTGGCTGGGCGCGATCAGCGGGCTCGCGCATGCCCACATCGGCTGGGTGTTCAGCGACATGGAGGTGGCCGACGAGCGCCGCTACGCCAAGGACCTGCTCGCCGACTCGTGGCTCCGGTTCGTCAACGACACGTTTGTGCTGTGGGTGCTGGCCGGGCTCGCCGCGGCGTTCGGACTCGGCGTTGCGCTCACGGGAAACGTCGAGGGCGGCCTGACCGCGCTGCTGTGGGGTGGCGCGGCTCGCATCTTCTTCATGCACCACGCGACGTTCAGCATCAACTCGCTGTGTCACTACTTCGGCCGCCAGGACTACAACACCCATGACGAGTCCCGCAACCTCGCGTGGCTGGCGATTCCGACGTGGGGCGAGGCGTGGCACAACAACCACCATGCCTTCCCGTGCTCGTACCGCCACGGCTTGCGGCGCTGGCAGATCGATCCGTCGGCAGCCATCATCCGGATGATGGAGATGACCGGCCTGGCGTGGGACGTCGTGCGGGTGAGCCCGGAGCGCAGGGACAACAAGGCCCTGGCCGAGGCCGCGTAGAAAGAACTCAAGTGGCGCTGTCCCAGACCGCTCCCCTGCGGCGCGCGCTGACGTCGGCCCTGCCGCAGCGGCCGTTCGGCGTGCGCTTCTGGGACGGGACCGAGGTGGCGGCGACCGAGCCCGACGCTCCGACGCTCACGTTGCTGACGCCCCGGGCGCTCGCCCACGCGCTGCGGGCGCCCGGCGAGCTCGGCCTCGGCCGCGCCTACGTGGCCGGGATGATCGAGGTCGACGATCTCGAGGCCGCGCTGCGGATGGTCGACGAGTTCGAGCCGCCCGACCTCACGCTCGGCCAGCGCGCGAGCCTCGGCCTCGCCGTGGTCCGCGCGTGCGGGCTCGTCGTCCCGCCGCCCCGTCCGACGACCGAGCTCCGCCTCCGCGGGCAGCGTCACACGATCGGTCGCGACCGGCGAGCCGTCCGCCACCATTACGACGTCGGCAACGAGTTCTTCGCGCTGTTCCTTGATCGGTCGATGACGTACAGCTGTGCCTACTTCGCGGGCGGCGCTGTGACTCTCGAAGAGGCGCAGGAGGCCAAGCTCGAGCTGGTCTGCAAGAAGCTCCGCCTGCGCGAGGGAGAGCGGGTGCTCGACGTCGGGTGCGGGTGGGGCAGCTTCGTCCTTCACGCGGCGACTCGCCACGGAGTCCACGCTGTCGGAATCACGCTGTCCGACCATCAGGCCGAGCTGGCCCGCGAGCGCGCCCGCGAGGCCGGCGTGGCCGACCAGGTCCAGTTCCGCGTCGCCGACTACCGGGAGGTGAGCGACGGGCCGTTCGACGCGATCGCGAGCATCGGCATGGTCGAGCACGTGGGGGAGGAGCAGATCGACGTCTATGCCGGGCGGCTCTGGAGCCTGCTCCGGCCCGGAGGCAGGTTGCTCAACCACGGGATCGCCAAGCTCAAGGACTTCGACACCCCGGACGAGGGTGCGTTCTCGGAGCGGTTCGTGTTTCCGGACGGCGTGCCGCTGCCGCTGTCGCGGGTGGTGCGCGCGCTCGAGCGCGCGGACCTGGCGACGACGCACGTGGAGGGCCTCCAGAGCGACTACGCGACGACGATCACGCACTGGATCGAGCGCTTCGATGCTCGCTGGGACGACGCCGTCCGGCTTGCCGGCACCGAGCGCGCGCGGATCTGGCGGCTGTACCTGCGCGCCGCCCGGCAGGGCTTCGAGACCGGCTGGGCGTCGGTCTACCAGGTTCTGGCGCACCGTTGAAGCGTGTGCCTTGTCTGTGCGCACCGGCGCGTGCCGGCGAGCGCGCTCCCGGGCGGGCGCGACTTCACAGCGGCGCAGCCGTTGGAGTAAGGTCGCGCTTGCCCAGCAAAACTGGAAGGGAGAGGCATGAGTAGAACCGTTCCCGTCCGCTTGAACGTCAACGGCGTCGAGCACCACCTGGAGGTGGAGCCGCGCCTGTTGCTGGTCCATGCGATACGCGATCACCTGGGGCTGACCGGGACGCACGTGGGCTGCGACACGTCCAACTGCGGAGCTTGCACGATCCACATGGACGGCCGGCCGGTGAAGTCGTGCACGGTGCTCGCAGTGCAGGCCGACGGCGCGGCGCTGACCACGATCGAGGGGCTCGCCACCGAGAACGAGCTGCATCCGCTGCAAGAGGCCTTCTGGAACGATCACGGCCTCCAGTGCGGCTACTGCACGCCAGGCATGATCATGGCCGCCGCGGGACTGCTCGCGGACAACCCGGACCCGACCGAAGAAGAGGTGCGCCTCGGGCTGGAAGGCAACCTGTGCCGCTGCACCGGCTACCACAACATCGTCAAGGCCGTTCTCGACGCCGCCAAGGTGAAGGGTCCGACGGTGTCGCAGGAGTCGGGGGTCTCGTCATGAGCGCGACGATCGACGGCGCCGCGACGAACGGCAAGCCGCACGTAGGCCGCGCCCTCCGTCGCAAGGAGGACCCGCGCCTGATCACGGGCCGCGCGAGCTATATCGACGACATCAACCTCACCGGCCAACTCTGGGCGGCGTGGGTGCGCTCGCCCGAGGCGCACGCGAAGATCGTCTCGATCGACACCTCCGCCGCCAAGGCGCGCGACGGCGTCTCGGCGGTCTACACCAACGAGGATCTCGACATGGAGGCGGGCCTGCCGATGGCGTGGGTGCCGCCAGGCGTCACCGTCAACACTCCCGATCACTGGGTTCTCGCCAACGGCGAGGTCAAGCACGTGGGTGACCCGGTCGCGCTCGTGGTCGGCGACGACCGCTACGGCGTGGTCGACGCCGCCGAGGACGTGGTGTGTGGAGCTCGACCCAGGTGCCGCACTTCCTGCGGCTGTTCCTCGCGATCCTGCTCGGCGTCAGCGAGGACAGGGTCCGAGTGATCGCGCCCGAGGTCGGGGGAGGATTCGGCTCCAAGCTCCAGATCTACGCCGAGGAAGTCGGCTGCGCCTGGGCATCGCGCAAGCTCGGACGCCCGGTCAAGTGGATCGAGACGCGCTCGGAGGGGATGATGGTCACCCACCACGGCCGCGACCAGATCGACTACATCAAGGTCGGCGCCAAGCGCGACGGCACGCTCACGGCGTGGCACACGAAGATCATCGCCGACATCGGCGCGTACCAGATGCTGCTGACGCCGATGATCCCGCCGTTCAGCGCGTTCGTGATGTGCGGCATCTACAACACGCCGGCGGTGCAGACCGACGTCGTCGACGTGATGACGAACAAGTTCCCCACCGACGCGATCCGGGGGGCGGGGCGCCCGGAGGCGACCCATCTGATCGAGGTCACGATGGACCAGCTCGCGCACGAGCTGGGGATGGACCCGTTGGAGCTCCGGCGCAAGAACTTCATCCCGCCGTTCTCCAATGGCCACGAGACCCCGATCGGCGTCGTGTATGACTCCGGGAACTACGGCCTGACGCTCGACAAGCTGCTCGAGCACATCGACCCCGCGCAGGTGCACCGGGAGGCCGAGGAGCTGCGCGAGCGCGGCATCTACCGGGGGATCGGCTTCTCCACCTACACCGAGATCTGCGGCCTCGGTCCATCGCGGATCGTAGGTCCCGGCGGGTTCGGCCTGCAGGCCGGCGCCTGGGAGTCAGCCACCGTCCGCGTCCACGCCACCGGGTCGGCCACCCTGTACACGGGGACGTCGCCTCACGGCCAAGGTCACGAGACGGGGTTCGCTCAGATCGTCGCGGACCGGCTCGGGATCGACCCGCAGCAGGTCGACGTCATCCACGGTGACACCCAGACGGGTCCGTTCGGACTCGACACGTACGGCTCGCGCTCGCTCGCCGTCGGCGGCGAGGCGGCCGCGCGGGCGGCCAACAAGGTCGCGGCCAAGGCCAAGGCGATCGTTGCCCATCAGCTCGAGGCTGCGCCGGAGGACATCGAGTTGCGCGACGGCAAGTTCTCGGTGCGGGGATCGCCCGACAAGGGCCTGACGCTCGCCGAGGTGGCGGGCGCCACGTACGTGACGATGGATATGCCCGAGGGGATGGAGCCCGGACTCGACGAACAGTCGTTCTATGACCCCGAGAACTTCGTGTTCCCGTTCGGCGCGCATGCGTGCGTGGTCGACGTCGACGCGGAGACGGGAAAGGTCAAGATCGTCCGCTACGTGGCGGTCGACGACTGCGGGCCGGCGATCAACCCGATGCTGATCGACGGCCAGGTGCACGGTGGCGTCGTGCAAGGAATCGGGCAGGCGCTGTACGAGCGCATCCACTACGACGAGTCCGGGCAGCTGGTGACGGGCACGTTCGTGGACTACGCGCTGGCGACGGCGGCGGAGCTGCCCAGCTTCGAGACCGATCGGACCGAGACGCCGAGCCCCGTCAACTCGCTCCAGGTCAAGGGCGTCGGCGAGGCCGGCACGATCGCCGCGACCCCCGCGGTCACCAACGCCGTGATCGACGCACTGCGCCCGCTCGGCGTGGACTTCATCAACATGCCGCTCTCCCCGATGCGAATCTGGGAGGCCATTCAGGAAGCCAAGGGAGGTGTGCCGGCATGATTCCGGCCGAGTTCGACTACACCGCGCCGGACACGCTCGAGGAGGCGATCAGGGCGCTCGCCGACGGTGGCGAGGACGCCAAGCTGCTGGCCGGCGGGCATTCGCTGCTGCCGCTGATGAAGCTCCGCCTGGCGGCGCCGTCGCTGCTGGTGGATCTGCGCAAGGTGCCCGGGTTGCACGGGATCCAGCGCGAGGACGGCAGTTGGCGGATTGGGGCGTTGACCCCGCACGCCGCGCTGGAGCACACCCCCGATCTGGGTGTCGTCGCGCGAGCGGCCGGCACGATCGCGGACCCGCAGGTCCGGAACCGGGGGACGATCGGCGGATCGCTCGCGCACGGCGATCCGGCCTCGGACCTGCCGGCGGTGATGATGATCTGCGATGCCTCTGTGACCCTCCAGGGAGCCGGCGGGCAACGGAGCGTGGGAGCGAACGACCTGTTCCGCAACTACATGGAGACGGCAATCGAGCCGCAGGAGGTCCTGACCGAGGTGCGGCTGCCGGCGTTCGACGGCTGGGGCTACAGCTACCAGAAGTTCAACCGCCGCAGCGAGGACTGGGCGATGGTGGCCGTCAGCGCGCTCGTCAAGCAGACCGGCGACGTGTGCGAGGACGTCCGCGTGGGCCTCACGAACATGTCGTCGGTGCCGCTCAGGGCCAGTGCCGTAGAAGGATCCCTGCGCGGCAAGCCGCTGAACGCGGAGAGCATCGCGCAGGCGGCCGAGCAGGCGGCGGAGGACACCGATCCGCCGGCCGACCTGAACGCGAGCGCCGATTACAAGCGCCACCTGGCGCGGGTCCTCTGCCGCCGCGCCCTTGAAGAGGCAGCAGGGCTGCCATGATGGCTGTGTGACGCTTTCACACGTCGGGTCCGTTGAGGAGGCGAGCGCGGTGCTCGCCTCCCAGCGCTATCTCGCCGGCCGGCCGCTTGCGCTGGCAGTCCATCTCGCCGTGGCGCTCGAGCAGCCGCTCCTGCTCGAGGGCGAGGCCGGCGTTGGCAAGACCGAGGTCGCAAGGGCGCTGGCGGCCGCGACCGGAGCCCGCCTGATCCGCCTCCAGTGCCACGAGGGGATCGACCTGCATCACGCCGTGTACGACTGGGACTACGCGCGCCAGCTGCTCGCGTTGCGGGCGGCGGAGGGGGGAGTCGACGAGGGCGAGCTGTTCTCGCGCCGGTTCCTGCTACGCCGGCCGTTGCTCGACGCGCTCGAAGCCGACCCCGACCAGGCCGTGGTGCTGCTGATCGACGAGATCGACCGGGCAGACGACGAGTTCGAGGCGTTTCTGCTCGAGTTCCTGGCCGATTTCGCGGTGACGATCCCGGAGCTCGGCACGATCACCGCGGCGAAGCGTCCGGTCGTGATCCTCACGTCCAACCGCACGCGGGAGTTGCACGACGCGCTGAAGCGGCGCTGCCTGTACCACTGGATCGATTATCCGAGTGCCGAGCTCGAACGGGAGATCGTGCGCGCTCGAATCCCGGGTGTGCCGGAGGTGATCGCGAGCAGGGTGGTGACCGCGGTCGGGCGGCTGCGCGAGCAGGGAGACCTGTACAAGCTGCCCGGGGTGGGCGAGACGATCGTGTGGGCCCGCGCCCTGCTTCAGCTTGGCGATGAAGCCGACCTCGAGGAGACGCTCGGCGTCGCGCTGAAGGTCCACGAGGACATGGATCGCGTGATCTCGCGGGGAGTCCTCGACGGTGTCTGAGCCGCTGGTGCCGGAGCTGACCCAGGGTGTCACGAACGGGCTCGCGTCGCTCGCCGCGACCCTGCGGGCTCAGGGCTCCCGCGTCGGCATGGGCGAGTTGCTGACCGCGCACCGCGCGCTGGAGGCCGTCGACTGCACCTCGCGCGAGGACGCGAAGCTGGCGCTGCGGGCGGTGCTGTGCTCCGATCGCGGCGACCTGGCGAGGTTCGAGTTGGCGTTCCTGGCGGTATACGGAAGCGGCGCGCCGCTCGGACAGTCGCCGTTCGACGAGCTCGGCGGGATCGAGCGTGAGGCGCTGCCTCACGCCGGGCTCGCCGCCGGCGGGGCCCCGCCGCCGCCGTCGCCGGACCGCGAGCTGAGCCCGGTACCGGCCGCGTGGAGCGACGTCGAGCTGCTCCGGCACAAGGACTTCGCCACGTACACCGACGCCGAGATGGCGATCGCGCGGCTGTTGATCGCCCGGCTCGCTCGCCGTGGCCCAACGCGGCTGTCGCGGCGCACGCGGCCGTCGCGGCGGCGCGGACATACGCCCGATCTGCGGCGCGTCGTCCGTGGCTCGCTCCGTACCGCCGGGGAGCCGGTCGGCCGGCACTGGCGGGCGCCGTCGCGCCGTCCGCGACCGGTGGTCCTCGTGTGCGATGTGTCAGGCTCGATGACGCCGTACGCCCGCATGCTGCTCCAGTACGTGCACGCGTCGGTTGCGGCCCGGCGCCGGGTGGAGGCGTTCGCGTTCGGCACCAGGCTGACCCGGATCACGCATGAGCTCGGCGGCCGTGATCACGACCGCGCGCTCGAGCGAGCCGCCGAGGCGGTCACGGACTTCTCGGGCGGAACTCGGATAGGCACTGCACTGGCCTCGTTGAACCGTGACCATGGTCGCCGGGTGGGCCGGGGCGCCGTGGTCGTGATCCTTTCCGACGGATGGGACCGCGGAGATCCCGAGCAGCTCCGGCTCGAGATGGCGCGCCTGCGGCGCAGCGCTCACCGCTTGGTGTGGCTGAACCCGCTCGCCGCCCACCCCGAGTTTGCGCCGCTGACACGCGGGATGCGTGCGGCGATACCGCATACGGACGAGCTGCTGGCGGGCAACTCGCTTGCCTCGCTCGAGCGGCTAGCTGTCATCCTTGAGGAGATCTGAAACATGAAAGAGGTCCTGCCCGAAATCGCATTGTGGAGGGAGCGCGGCGACCGGATCGCGCTCGCCACGGTGATCGACGTCCAGCGCTCGGCCCCTCGGCCGCCGGGGGCGAAGATGGCCGTCAACGAGCACGGCGAGATCGCCGGCTCGGTGTCCGGCGGGTGCGTCGAGGGTGCGGTTGCCGAGGTGGCCGACGAGATCCTGCGAGGCGGGCCTCCGCGCCTGCTGCACTACGGCATCGCCGACTCGGACGCCTGGGACGTCGGGCTCCCGTGCGGTGGCGAGATCGACGTGTGGGTGCAGGCGTACGAGCCCGGCCGGTTCGAGGAGCTCGCGCGAGCCGGAGGCCGGGCCGCCGAAGTCACCGTGCTCGAGGGCGCGAGTCCCGGCGCGAAGCTGCTGATCGAGGCCGACGGCGCCCGCCAGGGCTCACTCGGCGCGCCCGAGCTCGACGACGAGGGCGCCCGCGTGGCGGTCGAGCAGCTGTGGGCCGAGACGTCCGAGCGCAAGGACGGTCTGTTCATCGACGTGGTCGGGCCGGCGCCGCGGCTGATCGTGTTCGGCGCTGTCGACATCGCGGCTGCGCTCTGCTCGCTCGCGCGTGCAGCGGGATGGCGGCCGTACGTCGTGGACCCGCGCGCACGGTTCGCGACTTCCGAGCGGTTTCCCGATGCCGAGGAGGTCATCGCCGCGTGGCCGGAGCAGGCCGTCGCGCACCTCGGCGGGATCGACCCGGCGACGTCGATCGTCGTACTGACCCACGACCCGAAGCTCGACGACGCGGCGCTACTGCTCTCGCTGGCGTCGCCGGCCCGGTTCGTCGGAGCCATGGGGTCGCGCCGCGCGCAGGCCAAGCGGCGTGAGCGGCTGGTCGCGGCCGGCGTCTCGGACGAGGAGATGGAGCGCATCTCCGCGCCGGTCGGTCTCGATCTCGGCGGGATCAACCGGGAGGAGACCGCGCTGTCGATCCTCGCGGAGATCGTCGCCGCCCGCCACGGGCGTGACGGCGGCCGGCTCGCGGAGAGCAAGGGCCGGATCCACGAGGTGCCGGCTTGATCTGCGGCTTGATCCTCGCCGCCGGCGCTGGAACCCGGTTCGGCGAGCAACCCAAGCAGCTTGCCGAGCTGGATGGCCGCCCCCTACTGGACCACGCGATCGCCGCGCAATGCGCCGTGACCGAGCTGGAGAGGATCGCGGTGGTGCTCGGCGCGTTCGCGAAGCAGATCCTGAGCCGGGTCGACTTCGTGCGTGCCGAACCCGTGATCTGCGATCACTGGGAGGACGGGCAAGCCGCATCGCTCCGATGCGGGATCGGGCATTTGAGCGCAGATGCGCATGTCAACAAGGTGATCGTCACGCTCGGCGACCAGCCGCGGATGACCTCCGAGCTGATCGCACGGTTCCTGGGCGAGCCGCCCGCCACGCGAGCGGTCTACGACGGCCGTCCCGGGCATCCGGTCGTACTCGGCCCGGTTCAGATGCGCGCGATCGGCAGCCTTCACGGCGACGCCGGCGCGCGGACGCTGCTGATCGGCGGCAAGACGATCGAATGCGGACATTCGAGCTCGGCGCGCGACGTCGACACACCCGAAGACCTGGAGGTGATACGCCGTGAAGCTAGAGCAGTCGTTTGAGGTAGCCGCACCGATCGAGCAGGTGTGGCAGACGCTGATCGACGTCGAACACGTGGCGCCTTGCCTGCCCGGCGCCGCCGTCACCGGCCGCAACGATGACGGCAGCTACAACGGGACGTTCACGGTCAAGATCGGGCCTACCACCGCCTCCTACACCGGCAAGCTCGAGATGGAGACAATCGACGAGACCTCGCACACAGCGACGATGCAGGCCCAGGGAACCGACAAGCGCGGGCAGGGCGGGGCGAAGGCGACGATCGCCTCGAGACTCGACCAGATCGACGGGCAGGGCACCCGCGTCGAGGTCGTTACCGACTACCACATCACCGGTCGGCTGGCCCGGTTCGGGCGTGGCGGCATGATCGAAGACATCTCCGAGCGTCTGCTCCGGGAGTTCGCCAAGCGCCTCCAGAGCTCGCTGGTCGCGCAGCCGGAGGCGGTTGCCACGCCGGCGGCAGCTGAGCCTGCTGCTGCCCCGGAGCCGGCCGCTGCCGAGCCGGCGGCAGCTGCGCCTGCTGCTCCGGAGCGGCCGCGGGCCGCAGATACGGTCGTCTCGCAGGTGCCCGTACCTCCCGCGTCCGAGGCGTCGACCGAGGTCGGGCCGCCGGCGGAGATCGAGGCACCGACGGAGGTCGTGCCGCCGCTGGAGATCGAGGCACCGACGAAGGTCGTGCCGCCGGCGGGGAGCGAGGCACCGACGGAGGTCGTGCCGCCGGCGGGGATCGAGGCACCGACGGAGGTCGTGCCGCCGCCGGAGATCGAGACGCCGATCGAGGCAGCCGCCACACCCGACGAGCCCGCGGCCGCAACACCTGAGGAGCCCGTCGCGCCGCCGCCGCCACCGCCACCGCCGGCTCCGCCGCCACCGCCCGCCGCCGCGCCACCTCCGCCGACCGCGGCCGAAGCGCGGCCGCCGCTCGACACTCCGCCACAGCCGAGCGAGCCGGTGAAGGGCCTCACGCTGGTGGGCTCGGTCGTGTGGGAGCGGGTTATGCGCAATCCGGCTCCGGTCGCCGCCGCCGGCGTGGCGGTTGTGCTGCTGATGGCGCGGCGCAGACGGCGCCGGCATTAGGGTCTGGACTTACTCAGTCGTGGGCCCTCAGCACTCAGGCGACGAGCGGAGCGCTCAAAAATCAGGAGGGGTCCCGATGCGACGCCCCGATCGGCTTCCTCCAGTCGCCTGGTGACCGAAAGGACTTGAAGCGGGGCGCCGTTCATGAGCTGCGCTGACAGCGTGGCTCGACGAGACACCGACAGGGGCTCGGCGCGGTTCCCGCGCTGAGCACCTTCCCGGTCCCAGTCAGTCGTGGCGCGCGGCTGCCCGAGGCGCCGCGGCTACGCGAGCGCCTCGCGACCGTGTGGCAGGTCGAAGCTCGCCGCCGGGCGCACCGCGATCAGCCGGCTGGGGTTGATCATCGGGTGCGTCAGGTAGTAGTGACGGCGGATCTCGTCGAAGCCGACGGTGTCAGCGACCCCGGGCCACTGGTACAGATCACGCGCATATGGCCACAGCCGCTCGTACTCGATCAGCTTGCGCAGCGAGCACTTGAAGTGAATCTGGTACACGGCGTCGAACCGCACGAGCGTCGTGAACAGCCGCCAGTCGGTTTCGAGCGGCTCAGGGCCGAGCAGGAAGCGGCGGTCGGCGAGCCGCTCGTCGAGGTCGTCGAGCGTCGCGAACAGCGCCGCCACCTCGCGCTCGTAGATCTGCTGGTTGGTGGAAAACCCGGCCTTGTAGACCGCGTTGTTCACGGTGTCGTAGATGCGGTCGTTGAGAGCGTCGATGTCATCCCGGAGAGACTCGGGATAAAGATCGACAGGGTGCTCGGCGAACGGCACGAACACGGTCTCGAGCATCCGCAGGATGTCCGCCGACTCGTTCGAGACGATCTCGCCCGACCGTTTGTCCCAGAGGACGGGCACGGTGACGCGGGCGCGGTATTCAGGGTCGGTCGCGAGGTACGCCTCGCTCAGGTGGCCGAAGTGGTTGACGGTGTCGACGTACCCCCTTCCGGTGAACGCCCACCCACGGTCGTCCCGGATCGGATCGACAAACGAGAGACCGATCGCGTCCTCGAGGCCCATCAGGCGACGGGCGATGATCGTGCGGTGCGCCCACGGACAGGCGCGGGCGACGTAGAGGTGGTATCGGTCGGCCTCCGGCGCGAACTCGCCACCGGGCTCGACCCAGCGCTGGAACTGGCTGATCTGCCGGCGGAACGAGCCGTCTTCGCCGGTTTCGGGGTCGCGGGAGGGCGTCGTGGAGGTCACCCTCCGCGACTCTACTGCGGTGGGTGCGGCGTTACGCTGCGGGCCATGACGAACACTCAGACGGAGAAGGCCAAGAGGTTCCTCGAGTTGCACCGGCCGGGCGATCCGCTGCTGATGCCGAACGCCTGGGATCTCGGGTCCGCGTCGATCTTGAAATCGCTGGGCTTCCAAGCGCTTGCCACCACGAGTAGCGGGCACGCGGCGACACTCGGCCGCCTCGACGGCGGTGTGACCCGCGACGAGGCCGTGGCCCACGCCGCCGCGCTCGCGCAGGGCAGCGACCTGCCGGTGTCGGCCGATCTCGAGAACGGGTTTGCCGACGAGCCCGCCGGGGTCGCGGAGACGGTCGGCCTCGCGCTCGAGGCCGGCCTGGCCGGGTGCTCGGTGGAGGACTATTCCGGCGGCAAGGACGGTCGCATCTATGACCTCGAACTTGCCCGCGCGCGGGTCGCGGCGGCGGTCGAGGTCGCGCACGCGGGGCCGGTCAGGCTCGTGATCACGGCCCGGGCGGAGAACCTCATCCGCGGCCGGGATGATCTGGCCGACACGATCGCGCGCCTTCAGGCCTACCAGCAGGCCGGCGCGGACGTGCTGTTCGCTCCGGGGCTCAAGCAGGCCGACGACATCCGGCGGGTGGTCGAGTCGGTCGACCTCCCCGTGAACGTGCTCGCGCTGCCCGGGGCGCCGACGGTCGCCGAGCTGGCCTCGCTTCGGGTGGCGCGCATATCGGTCGGCGGAGCGTTCGCGTTCGCGGCGCTCGGTGCGCTGTCCGATGCCGCCGAGGAGCTCCGCGACAAGGGGACCTACGGGTACCTGGAGCGCACGGCGGCAGGTGCGAAAGCCGCGCGCGGAGCGTTCGCGCCGTCGTGATCAGGCGGCGGCGCGTTCGCGCCGTCGTGATCAGGCGGCGGCGCGGAGGCTCCGGAGCGGCGGCCGCTCGACCGGCTCGGCGAGCGGCGCCTGCGCGGTCGCAAGGCCGGCCGTGCTGAACGTCGCCGGCAACGGGCCCCGGAGCCTGCCCTCGCGCTCGAGCCGCTCGGCCACGGCCCGCAGGACCGCGTACGCCATCGGACCGAGGTCGCGCAGGGGCTGGTGGGCGTTCTGGCGCACCTCGAGGTCGACCTGGGCGATCGCGTCGAGACCGGCGAGCGAGTAGGCGTCGAGCAGCAGGCCGATGTCGACTCCGTACCCGGTCGCGAACGGCAGTCGCTCGAGCAGCTCGCGCCGCGCCGCCACCTCGCCGGCGAGCGGTTGGCGGACCGCCGCCAGATCGGGATAGAACAGGTTGAGCAGCGGCCGGGCGGTGAGCTCGGTCACGCGCCCACCTCCGTCCGGGACGGTGGTCACGCCGACCCGGAACGGCCGCCGGTAGAAGCCCTTGACGAACGAGATCCCGGGATCGCACAGGAGCGGGCCGATCAAGCCACAGGCGAAGTGCGCGCCGAAGCACTCCGAGTCTGCGTCGAGGAAGCAGATCACGTCGCCCTTGAGGATCGGCAGCGAGCGCCACATCGCGTCCCCCTTTCCGAGCACCGGGCCGAGCTCGGGCATCAGCTCGTCCTGGTCGTGGACCTCGGCGCCCAGTTCGCGGGCGATCTCGGCGGTCCCGTCGCTCGAGCGGTCGACCACCACGATCTGGTCGACGGCGCCGACCTCGCGCAGCGGCACGAGCTGCTCGAGGATCGGGCCGATCGTGCGCGCCTCGTCGCGGGCGGGCAGGCAGACGGACACTGTGCCCTCCCGCCGGGCGGCGAGGCGCTCCGCCGAGAACTCGCCGTGCGCATAGGTATTGGTGCGATCCCACGATCGCGCTCGGATCGACATCTCCGCAGAGGATGACAGCCGCCGGACCCGAGCCGTCCCGTAGAACACGATTGACGATCGCGGTGATACGAGTGGTGATTCTGCGGCGGCGCACCTGATACTGGAGCAATCGCGACTGTTCTCTGATTCCCCTCGGTACTACGATCGCCGTGGAGGTGTAGCCCGTGAAACGGGTCCTGAGGATTCCCGCATACCGGCGGCTTTTGGCTGCCTACACGCTGAACGAGCTGGCATTCATGGTCGGTTCGCTGGCCCTTGCCCTGCTCGTCTACCGCAAGACCGGCAGCGCGTTAGGGGCCACCGCGTTCTTCCTGGTCGCGCAATTCGTGCCCGCCTTGATCTCGCCGGCGCTCGTCGCGCGGCTCGAGCATCGCCGGCCGCGGACAATGCTTCCGGCCCTCTACTGGTTCGAGGCGCTCGTGTTCTTCTCGCTGGCATTGGTGGCGATGCACTTCTCGCTCGTCGCGGTGCTCGCGCTCGCGCTCGTCGACGGCATCGCGGCGCTCACCGCGAGGTCGCTGGCACGCGCCGCGACCGTCAGCGTGACCTCCGCCGCCGGTCTCCTGCGGGACGGCAATGCGGTCGCGAACGCGGCCTTCTCGGTCTGCTTCATGCTCGGTCCGGCGATCGGAGGCGCGGTCGTCGCCGCGGGGGGCACGAGCGCGGCGCTGATCGCCGACGGCTGCATATTCGGTGCGATCGGGGTGACGCTCGCAACCGCCGTCGGGCTGCCCGAGCCTGCCCCCACCCACGCTTCCGCCAAGGGTAGGGTGCGCGCCGCGCTCGCCTACGCCCGCGAGCACGTGCTGATCAACCGGCTCCTGGTCCTCCAGGTCTTCGGCGTGCTGTTCTTCACGATCTCGGTCCCCGTCGAGGTCGTGTTCGCCCAGCGGACGCTGCACGCCGGCGCGGTAGGCTACGGCGGGCTGCTGTCGGCATGGGGGGCGGGTGCGGTGGCCGGCGCCGCGATCTACGCGCGCTGGCGCTGGTTCCCGTCGCGGCAGCTGATCGTGCTCGGCGCGGGCGCGCTCGGGAGCGGGTTCCTCGTGATGGCAGTGGCGCCCACGCTGGCGGTGGCGATCGTCGGCGCGGCGATCGCCGGCGTCGGCAACGGCGTGGAGGCGGTAGCCGCGCGCACCGCCCTCCAGGAAGAGGTGGAGGAGCGGTGGATGGCGCTGATGATGGCCCTGAACGAGTCATTGTTCCAGTCCGTCCCCGGGGTCGGGATCCTGCTCGGCGGCGCGATCACCTCGCTGTGGGACCCCCGCGCGGCGCTGGCGGTGGCGGCCGGCGGATCGTTGCTGGTCACCGCCGTCGCCTGGTTCGCGCTGGCGCCGCTCGGCTCGCGCCGCGGGCCGCCGGCTGGATCGGGCCCCACGGATCCGGGTCCCGATCCGGATGCAGCCGGCGGCGATCCCGACCCTGACGAGGACGACCCCGACCGGGGCGGCGATCCACGCGTCCGGGCTGCCCCGGCGTCGGTTGGGCGACATCAGTAGAGTCAGGCGGCGAGCGATCGCCGCGGACTGCGCTCGGGCGTCGCCCGTCTCCTGACCGTGCGGCGTGCCTGCATCGACATCGGCTCGAACACGACCCGGCTGCTCGTCGCGGATTGCGAGGGCGAACGGCTCGTCGAGGTTCATCAAGAGCGGGCCTTCACCCACCTCCGGCGGGCCTTGAGCACGGACGTCGAGATCAGCGCCGAGAAGATCGCCGAGGTGACGCTGGTGGTCGCCGCGCAGCTCAACGCGGCCCACGCGCTCGGCGCCGCCGACGTCCGCGGAGTCGCGACCGCGGCCGTCAGGCAGGCCGTGAACCGCGAGGATCTCCTGGCCGCCGTGCGACGGTCGTGCGGGCTCGAAGTAGACGTCCTGTCCGCCGAGGACGAGGCGCGGCTCGCCTTCGGTGGGGCGGCGCGCACGCTCGGCTCCGATCCGGGCGGCGCGCTCGGGGTGGTTGACGTCGGTGGCGGGTCGTCCGAGCTCGTGGTGGGAACCGTGCCCGATCAGATGAGCTGGTACGCCTCGTTCGAGCTTGGGTCGGGTCAGCTCGCCGACGACTACCTGCGGTCGGATCCGCCCACGGCCGAGGAGCTGGCCCGAGCCCGGGGACACGTGGACGATGTGCTGGGCGGTGTGCACCCGCCGGACGTCACGCGCGTGGTCGCGGTCGGCGGCAGCGCGACGTCGGTGCGGCGGATCGCGGGACCGGTGCTCGACGCCGAGGCGTTCGATCGGGTGCTGTCGCTTCTCGCCGGCGCGCGTGCGTCCGAGCTCGCACACCGGTTTGCGCTCGACGTCGATCGAGTCGTGCTTCTGCCGGCCGGGCTGCTGCTGCTGCAGGCGGCCGCGGAACGGTTCGGCAGCCCGCTCGAGGTCGCGAACGGCGGGTTGCGGGAAGGTCTACTGCTGGAGGTGTCACGTGGATGAATTCGACGACGAGGACGCCGGCGGGCCGCCGGACATACCCGGCGAGGTGCAGGGCCTCGACCCGCCGATCCCGCCGCGCGAGGCGATTGCCGGCGTGCGCATCCGGGCGCCGACCCGCGGCAACCGGCGACTCGAGCGGTTTCTCGAGGCCGTGAATGCCGACGCGCACGTCAAGGCGCTGTGGCACGTGTCCGCGGTGAACGCGAGTCGGCGGCTCGGCATGAGCGACCACAGCTGGGTCCATATCCAGATCGTGCTGAACATCGGCCTGCGCCTGGCCCGGCTCCTGTTCCGCCGCGGCGTCACGCCGAGCGTCACCGCCGACTACGGGATGAGCGACCACGACGCCGAGGTGGTGATCGCCGCCGGCTGCCTGTTCCACTGCGTCGGGATGTCGATCCACCGCGACGACCACGAGCGCTACAGCCTGTTCCTGACCGCGGACATGCTCGATACGTTGCTGGCGAGCGCGTACGAGGAGCCCGAGCGCACGGTGATCGCCTCGGACGCGATGCACGCGATCATCGGGCACCGGCGAAAGGGAGCCCCGTTCACGGTCGAGGCCGGCATCGTCCGTGTCGCCGATGCGCTCGACATGGCGCGCGGCCGCTCGCGCGTGCCGTTCGAGTCCGGGCGCCACAACATTCATTCGCTGTCGGCGTATGCGATCGACGAGGTCAAGATCTCGCCGGGGGACGACCGGGCCGTGCGCGTGGAGATCGCGATGTCCAACAGCGCCGGCATCTTCCAGGTCGACGAGTTGCTCGCCACCAAGCTGCGCGGGTCCGGCCTCGAGGAGCACCTCGAGGTGATCGCGCGGATCGACGCCGAGCACGAGCAGCGACTAATCCCCGTGTTCCGGATCTGATCCTCCGGCGGCCGTTCACCGCCCGAGCTCGCCCGACGCGTGGACAAGGGTTTCGCCGACGAGCTGGCCAGCGAGACGTTCGTACGCGCGTTCGCGGGGCGCGGAGGCTACGACCCTGCGCATCGCCCCTCCCACGACGCGCCCGCCGCGACCGGACGAAGATCGCTACTCTCCGCGCGGAGCCAGCGGAACACGCTGCGGCCGGCCCACCCCGGCGGGAGGCAGCGATCACACGCGCTGGGACCAGACGCGTTAAAGAATTCCTGACACTGGCCGCGTGGGCCATGGAGGTGTGACGAGCGCGCGATGAGCACACCCTGGGATGCGCGGACATACGACGTGTCGAGCACGCCGCAACAGACGTGGGCGGAGGACGTGCTGTCGCGACTCGACGGGATCGCACCCGACGCGACGATCCTCGACGTCGGCTGCGGTACCGGGCGAGTCACGCAATCGCTGCTTGCGCTCGTCCCGGCCGGGCGCGTGCTGGCGATCGACGCCTCCGTCGACATGGTGGAGCTCGCCCGTGCGCGACTCGGGGACCGAGCGGATGTGTGGTGCCAGGACGTGCTCGAGCTCGTGCTTGCCGAGCCGGTCGATGTGATCGTCTCGACCGCCGCGCTGCACTGGGTGACAGACCACGAGCGCTTGTGGCAGCGGTTGGCGGCAGCGCTGCGGCCCGCAGGAATCCTCGAGGTTCAATGCGGAGGAGCCGGCAACATCGCTCGCGTGCGCGAGGTCATCGAAACCGTCGCCCGAGATACCGCGCCGGAGCTCGTCGGCTGGTCGCCATGGGAGTTCGCCACCCCCGAAGACACCGAGCGACGCCTGTGTCAGGCGGGCTTCGGCTCGATCCGGTGCTGGCTGCAGGAACGGCCGACGTACCCGCAGGACGTGGGCCCGTTCGTACGAACCTCGATTCTGGCCGCGCACCTGGCACGCCTCCCACAGGGACGACGTGACCAGTTCGCAGCCGATGTGGTCGCAGGCGTGCGACTGCCGCTGGACTACGTGCGCCTCAACCTCTCCGCCGTCCGCAACCCGGCCTGACATCGAACAGCCACCCCCATCCTCGCACTCACACGGGTGGGGTCCGGTCACCGTCGACCAGCGCCTCGCACGCGTCGAGGATCCCGCGCGACGAAATTCCCGGCGAGTGCAGGGTAGTTGGCCCGGTGACTACCAGCCGCCACGCCAGTCGGCGTTCGCCGCCCGGGCCTTCGCGGAGTCCATCCGCGCGTGCTTGCGCTTGTCGAGGCGCCACTGGATCAGCGACAGGATGATGATGACCGTCGGGAAGAAGATGATCACGATGAACATCGCGTTCGTGATCACCGTGTCGGTGGTCTCGCCGTACCAGCCCTCGCCGCCGTGGGAGACGCCGGCCAGGGCGGCCGGGGCCGCCGCCAGGAAGGCCACGGAGAAGGCCAGGATCGCGGTGGCGATTCGAGTGCGGCGCATCGGTCGCTAAGGGTACCGGACAGTTCGCCGTCATACACATCGGAGGGGCGCCGGAGGCTGCCGAGGCTCGGAGGCGCGACGGGGCGCCTGCAGCAGGGCTTGGGATAGTTGCTGGCGTGGTGCACAGCGCGCCAATCGACGCCAGCTGACCGGGCTGTGCCGTGTGACGCACGATTATCGCGGGCAACTCGGCAAGGTCAGCGGCTCGGGCGCGGAATGTCGAGCTGTGCACGTTCCGCGAGACCTACGCCACCGCCGCGCCTTCGCGCCCGCCGACCGCGGCCAGCGCCCGCAACAGCACCGGGTTGTACACGGCGCCGTTGCTCGTGATCTCCAGATGCTTGATCGGCGCTTCGAACACCTGCGCGCCGAGCGCGGCGGCCAGCTCGTGCTGCTTGCGCGGCGGCACCGCGTCGTCGCGAGCGGTCAGCACGACCGCGGTCGGGACCGGGAGTGGCCGCAGCCACGGCCGCGAGTCGAACCGCCCGAGCTCGCGCCCGGCCTCGGCGATGTCCCGTGCCGAATGGCGCGTCATCTCCGACAGCGCCCAGGCGGTCGCGGGGGACTCGGGCAGGCCGACGCGGCGGAAGCCGGCGGCCCAGGTCGCACGCGGCGCCACCGACAGCATCAGCCCGAGCGCGCCGACCGCCTTGAACACCCGCCTGGTCGGCGGATCCTGCCAGTGTTGCGCGGTCCCGCTGAGGATCAGCCCGCTGACGACGTCCGGGTGGTCGCGGGCGAGCAGCTGAGCGATCGCGCCCCCCATCGAGTAGCCGACGACGATCGCCGGCGCCACGCCCAGCGCTCGGAGCGCCGCGGCGGCGTCAGAGGCGCAGTCGGCGAGGCGAAACGGCGCCAGCTGGCGCAGGCCGCGACCGTGGCCGCGGTGGTCGATCGCGAGCACCCTGTAGCCGGCGTCCGCGAGGTCGCCGTACGCACCACACCAGTTCAGATCCGCGCTCGCCATCCAGCCGTGCAGGAGCATCACCGCCGGACCGTCGCCGCCGGTGTCGCGCAGGAACAGCTCGCCGTGCTCCGGGACGCGCAGCGTCCGCGCGGGCGGGAGCTCGAGCGGAGGAACCGGGGCCCAGGCGGATGCGGACACGACGGACGATGCTACCCGGGACGCTCGCGCGGCCCGGCATACCATTGGGCGCGATGGCCGTTGTGATCGCATCCGACCTCGGCAAGGACATTGCCGGCGAGCCGCTGCTGCGCGGGATCTCGTTCAAGCTCGAGCGCCGCGACCGGATGACGCTGTCCGGCCGCAACGGCGCCGGCAAGACGACGCTGCTCCGGATGCTGTCGGGCGAGGCGTCGATCGACTTCGGCGAGCTCGTGCTCGCGCGGGGCACGAAGATCGCGCTCCACGACCAGCGGCCCCCCCGCGAGCGCGAGATGTCGCTGCGCTCGTACGTGCTCAGTGGCGCGAAGGAGCTCGTGGCGATCGAGCAGGAGCTGTCAGAGCTAGAGCAGGCGATGGCCGCCGGCGCCCACGACGACGGCACGCTCGGCCGCTACGCCGAGGCCCAGGCCCGGCTCGAGCACGCCGGCGGCTACGGCTGGCGCGACCGCGCCCTTGCGGCCCTCAAGGGGCTCGGCTTCCGCGAGGACGCCAACCTGGACCGATCGCTGGAGACGTTCAGCGGAGGGGAGCTGACGCGCGCCTCGCTCGGGCGGGCGCTCGCCGGCGATCCCGACCTGCTGCTGCTCGACGAGCCGACCAACCACCTGGACATCGAGTCGCTCGAGTGGCTCGAGCAGCACCTGTCGAGCCTCGACGCCGCGATCGTGCTGGTCGCGCACGACCGCTGGTTCCTCGAAGCCGTCGGCACGTCGGTGCTCGAGCTCGAAGCCGGCCGCGGCCGTTTCTTCAAGGGGCGGTGGAGCGCGTGGCGTAAGGAGAAGGCCTCGCGCGAGCTCGCGCTCGGACGTGCGATTGAGCGCCAGCAGGCCGAGATCGAGGCGCTCGAGCGATTCGTCACCCGGTTCCGCGCCGGGACCCGGGCCCGGCAGGCCCAGTCGCGCTCGAAGAAGCTCGCGAAGATGGAGCGGCTGTCGCGCGGACCCGCCGACGGGGCCGGGCTCGAGTTCTCGTTCAAGCCGCCGGAGCGGAGCGGACGGGTGATCTTCGAGCTCGAGGACGGCCACATGGAGGCCGGCGGCCGCGTTCTGCTCGACGACGTCGAGCTCTGGCTCGAGCGCGGCGAGCACGTGTCGCTGGTCGGACCGAACGGCGCGGGCAAGACGACGCTGATCGAGACGCTGGCCGGCCGGCGCGCCCTCGAGGAGCCGCGCAACGGTGCCGGCGCCGGTCCTGACCCCGGTGCCGGCGCCGGTCCTGACCCCGGTGCCGGCGCTGGTCCTGACCCCGGTTCCGGCCCGATCGTCACCGGGAAGCTTCGGACCGGGCACAACGTCAAGCTCGGGTTCCTCTCCCAACACGCCGAGGAGCTGTCCGCGGGCAGCGCCCGCACCGTGCTTGAGGCGACCACGCACCTGACCAAGCTGACCCCGAACAACGCGCGCGGGCTGCTCGGGCGCTTCCTGTTCTCGGGCGAGGACGCCGAGAAGCCGCTCGAGGTGCTCTCGGGCGGGGAGCGCCGGCGCCTGTCGCTCGCGATCCTCGTTCAGTCGGGCGCGAACGTGCTGATCCTCGACGAGCCGACCAATCACCTCGACCTCGAGAGCCGCGAGACGCTTGAGCAGGCGCTCAACGAGTTCGGCGGCTCGCTGCTGCTGGTCTCGCACGATCGCGCGCTGCTCGACGCGGTTGGCAAGCGGACGGTGGCGATCGAGGATGCGACCCTGCACAGCTACCTCGGAGGCTGGCCTGAGTACGTCCGCGCCCGCGAGGACCGCGCCCGCGAGGACCGCGCCCGCGAGGAGGCGACCAAGCCGACCAGGCCCGACAAGGCGTCAAGGCCGCGGGCTCGCTCCGCCCGCACCCCGCCCAAGTCGAGCGGCGCGAAGGAGCAGCAGCGGCTCGAACGCGAGATCGAGGCGGCGGAGGCCTCGCTCAAGGCGCTCGAGCAGGAGCTGTCCGATCCGGGGGCGTGGTCGACGCCGCAGCGGAGCGCGAGCGCGACCGCCCGCCACGAGCAGGCCAAGGACACGGTCGACGAGCTGTACCGGCGCTGGGAGCGCATCGCCGGGTAGGCCCGGCAATGCGCTCCCGGCGCCGCCGGCGCCGGCCGGCCTACCCCGAGGCCTTCGCCGTCACCGGCGCGCCGCCGAAGATCGAGCCGCACGCCTTCTGCGCGGCCTGGAACTGCGGCGAGCTCGGGTCGATCCCCGCTCCGCTGATCCTGACGCCGACGCCGCCACCCGGGCCGGCCTGGAACTGCGGATCGGGGAAGTTCCGAACGCCGTGAGAGCGCATGCAGCGCGACATCGCGAGCGCCTGTGACCGCGCCTTGGCCGTGGCCGCCGCCGACGGATGGCCCCCGTTCGGGAGGTAGGACCGGCAGGTCTGCATCGCGGACTGGAACGCGGGCCCGTTGACCTGCACTCCGTTCACCGACGTGCTGTTCGGGGTCTTCTGGACCTGGAGGTCGATCCGCCCGCCGGTGGGGTCGGGGAAGTTCGGCACGCCGTGAGAGCGCATGCACCCTGCGAACTCGAGCGCCTGGTTGTTGCCGGCGGCTGTGCCCTGAGCCGCCGTCGATCCGCCGGCGGTGTCCGCGCCGGCGGAACCGCCGCACCCCGCGAGCGAGAGGCCCGCCCCCGCCAGACAGAGCAGCATCACGTATCGCAACTGTCACCTCCTGAGTCGTGGTTCCACAGTGGTACGCGACGGGCGGTTACGTCACGGGAACGAGGGCTGTTACCGCCGCGTAACCTGCCCTGCGCCACCCTCTCCGTCACCCCGTGGCGACCCGTCAAACTTGTTCGAGGGCAATGCGCGTGCTGGTGATCGAGGACCACGTTGAGCTGGCCGAGACGGTCGCGCTCGGATTGCGGCGCGAGGGGATGGCGGTCGACATCGCGCTCGACGGGGAGGCCGGGCTCCGCCACGCGGCGATCTACGACTACGACGTGATCGTGCTCGACCGGGATCTCCCGGGCGTGCACGGCGACACCGTGTGCGAGACGCTCGTCAATCGGGATGCCCACCCGTCCGATGCCCACCCGTCCGATGCCCACCCGTCCGATGCCCACCCGTCCGATGCCCACCCGTCCGATGCCCACCCGTCCGATGCCCACCCGTCCGATGCCCACCCGTCCGATGCCCACCCGTCCGATGCCCACCCGTCCGATGCCCACCCGTCCGATGCCCACCCGTCCGATGCCCATCCGCCCGATGCCCACCCACCCGATGCCCACCCACCACGCGCGCGGGTGCTGATGCTGACCGCATCGGCCGGGATCGAGGATCGCGTAGCCGGGCTCAGCCTGGGGGCGGACGATTACCTGCCCAAGCCGTTCGCGTTCGCGGAGCTGATCGCCCGCATCCGCGCGCTGGCCCGGCGCGCGCAGCCGGCGCTCAGGCCGGTGATGCGCAGCGGCGACCTGACGCTCGACACCGGCCGGCGGATCGCCCATCGCGCCGGCCGGCGGCTCGATCTCACGGCCAAGGAGCTGGCCGTGCTCGAGCTGCTGCTCGCCGCGCGCAGCAACGTGGTGTCGCCGGAGGAGCTGCTCGCCCGCGCCTGGGACGAGGCCGTCGATCCGTTCTCGGCGGTCGTCAAGGTGACGATCAGCCGGCTGCGCCGCAAGCTCGGCGAGCCCCCGATCATCGTGACGGTGCCCGGTGCCGGCTATCGGATTTAGCCACCGACTGCCACGACGGACGGTCCGCCTGCGGCTGACGATGCTGTACGGCGGCATGTTCCTGGTGGCGGGTACGGCGCTGCTCGCGATCACGTATGTGCTCGTGGCGAACGGGAGCGCGTCGGCGGACAAGCCGTTCTTCATCTCCAAGCAGGCGACGACGACGGACGTGGCGTTGCCCGCGCCTCCCGGCGCGATCGGCGCCACGGCCGCGTCCGGGAGGAGCCCTGCGGTCATGTTCGAGCAGAAGGCCGCCGGCGCGAACACGCTCGTGCAGGTACAGACCTATGCGGGCCAGGTGAACGCGACGTTCCAGCAGCTGGCCGCCGACCATCAGGCGCAGCTGACGTCGCTGCAAGCAGAGGCCAACAAAGGCATCGCCGCGGTCCGCAGCGCACAGCTCACCACGCTGCTCACCCGCTCCGGCCTCGCGCTCGCGATCATGGCGCTCGCCTCGATCGGGCTCGGCTGGCTGATGGCGGGGCGCGCCCTGCGCCCCGTAAGGACGATGAGCCTGCGGGCCCGCGGCATCTCCGAGCGTAACCTCCACGAGCGCCTCGCGCTCCAGGGGCCCGACGACGAGCTCAAGGAGCTCGGCGACACGTTCGACGGGCTGCTCGGCCGGCTCGAGTCGGCGTTCGAGTCGCAGCGGCGGTTCGTGGCGAACGCCTCACACGAGCTGCGGACGCCGATCGCGCTCGAGCGCGCGCTGGTCGAGGTGGCGCTCAGCGACCCGAACCCCTCGGTCGAGTCGCTTCGGGAGACATGCCGGCGCGTGCTCGTGGCCGGCGGGCAGCAGGAACGCCTGATCGAGGCGCTGCTGACGCTCGCGCGGAGCCAGCGCGGGCTCGCGTCGCGCGCGCCGGTGGATCTGCGGGAGGCCACCGCGGAGCAGGCCCGCGCTGTGCCGTCGAACGGGCTCACGGTCGAGACGGAGCTCGGTGAGGCGTCGACGACCGGCGACCAGGCGATGGTCGAGCGGCTCGTCGCGAACCTGATCGAGAACGCGGTCCGCTACAACGAGCCGCATGGGTGGGTCAGGGTCTGGACGGGGTTGCGCGAAGGCGAGCCGACCCTCGAGGTGACGAACCCGGGCCCGGTCGTGGCACCGAGCCAGGTCGACGAGCTCGTCAAGCCGTTCACCCGGTTGAACGGGAACGGCGCGGTCGCGCCCCGAAGCGCGGAGGCCCGGCAGCGCGTGGGACTCGGCCTGTCGATCGTTCAGGCGATCGTCGACGCCCACGGCGCACACATGACCACGGCGCCGCGAGCCGAGGGCGGCCTCGAAGTAACGGTCACGTTTCCGCGGGTCGGTTGACGCAGTCGCCGGCGGATTCGGCCAGCAGCTGCGGGCTGTCGAGGAGGATCCCGCGCCGGCGCAGCCCCGCCAGCAGCGACTCCTGATCGTCGAAGCTGACCTGCGTCGCCACCGCCGGCTTGATCGTGATCGTGAGCGAGCCGACGCCCTCGCCGGCGATCTGGCCGTCGATCTCGAGCCTCCCGCTGCCGAACCCTCCGGTGACCTCGAGCAGCAGCTCCGATGGGGACGCGATCACGAGCGGCGGGGCGAAGCCGCCGTGCCTGGCAAGCGGGGTGAACATGAACCCGTCGACGCCCCCCAGGAGCAGCGGCCCGCCCGCGGAGACGGCGTAGCCGCTCGAGCCGATCGGAGTGCTCACGACCGCTCCGTCGCCGGCGATCCGCGCGAACAGTGACCCGTCGACGTACGCGGCGAGTCGCACCTGCCCGCCGCCGGAGCGCACGAACGCCACGTCGTTCAGCGCGAACAGCGGTTCGCTGTCGGTGCGCGCGACCCACAGAGCCGGATACAGCCGCGGCCGCCATTCGCCGGCGCTGAACCGGTCGAGCGCGCGGATCACGTTGTCGACGACCACGTTCGCGAGCGCTCCGAGGCTCCCGCAGGCGATCCCGAGCACCGGACGGCCGGCCGTCGCGCCGGCGCGGAGCGCGGCAAGCGTGGTGCCGTCGCCGCCGATCGACACGATCAGGTCGCTCTCGCCGGGGTCGCCCTCATCGGCGACCCGCCGCTGCGGATAGGCGGCCGCGATCTGCGCCACGTCGACCCCATGCTCCTCGGTCCACTCGCGCAGCAGCCGCAAGGGCTCGTCGACGTTCCGCATAGGGTGGACGAGGAGGCCGATTCGCCTGACCTGCTCGGTCGGCCCGGCGGCGGTCGCGGTCTGTGGATGGGACGTGGACATCGTGGCCCGGTCATACCTTAGGGTCCGCGACTCAGTAATTGAAGTCGTGGGCCCTCATTGAGGGGGCGTCGGGAGGACTCTCTACACTCGGTGCCAACGATGGCACCGCTCAGCGATGCGTCGCCGATCCGGGTTGCGCTGATCGATGATGACAGCGGCCTGCTGACCGTTCTCGACCGGCGGCTGGGAGCTCTCCGGTGGGAGACCCAGGTTCTGGCCTTTCCCCCCGACCCCAACCATCTCGCGGCACTGCGGCTGCACGCACTGATCGTGAATCCGGCGCTGACCGGCCTCGACTACATCGAGCGAGTGGCGAGCGCCCTCCCCGGACTGGCGATGCTGGTGTGCAGCGAGCCCGCTCCGGTGTCCGAGCGCGTCAAGGGCCTGCGCGCGGGCGCCGACGACTGGGTGACGAAGCCATGTCACCCCGAGGAGCTGCTGGCCCGGATCCAGGCCGTCCTGCGTCGGCGCCGCGCCGGCGAGCTGCCGGTGCAGGAGACGACGATCGAGGCAGGCGAGCTCGCGATCCGCCCTGACCGCTACGACGCCTACGTCGGCGAGCAGGGCGCGTCGCTGTCGCGCAAGGAGTTCGAGCTGCTCCGCCAGATCGCCGCCGCGGATGGCCGCGTGCTTGAGCGCGAGGACATCTACCAGCGCGTGTGGGGATACACGATGGCGCGCGGCGACCGGTCGGTCGACGTGTTCGTTCGCAAGCTGCGGCAGAAGCTCGAGCAGATCTCGCCCGGGTGGCGCTACGTCCACACGCATTTCGGCGTCGGCTACCGGTTCGCGGCGGAGCCGACCGGCGGCGAGGCCGAAGCCGTCGAGCGGCCGACCGGGGCCGTCTCCCCTCGCGACGACTTCGCGGCTGTACCCTGATCACATGCGGATCAGTCCAACCGTGCGCAACATCCTGATCGTGCTCGCGATCGCCGCCGTCGTGGCCCTGATCAAGGGCGGCGTGACCGCGGCCAACGTCGCGATTCAGGCGGTGACGATCGCGTTCCTGGGGACGCTCTGCTGGTTCGCCTCGCTGATGTACCGCCAGCACCGGAGCAGGCTGTACTCGCTCGGCGACGGCCGGCGCGCGCTGCTGTACATCGCGATCGGGGTGGGAGCGCTCACGCTCACCGCGACGTCGCGGCTGTGGAACACCGGCGGCCCGGGCTCGGTCGTGTGGCTGCTGCTGCTCGGCGGGGCGGCCTACGCCGTGTTCGCCGTGCTCTGGTCCGCACGCAAGTACTGACCTGTTTCAGCCCGCCGCCGGTGGTGAGGCGCGACGTTCGCGTCGAACTGCCGGGGCCCGGGACCCTCGACGACGCCGAGCAGACCGACCTCGGCGAGCTCGCCGAGCGCGTTGTCGACGGTCGCGCGCGAGAGCTCGGGAAGCTCGGCGCAAAGGTAATGGCTCCACCCGCCTGCAGCCTATCCTCGACCGTGTGTCAGTAGTCCCCGCCGACAGGCGTCGCGAGCTTCCCGATGAGCCCGGCGTGTACCTGTTCCGCGATCACCGCGGCAAGGTGATCTACGTCGGCAAGGCCAAGTCGATCCGCAAGCGGATCGCGTCGCACTTCTCAAATCCGAGCACCCGGGGCGGGAGGGATCTGGTCGACATGATCGACCAGATCGAGGCGCTCGTCGTCCACACCGAGACCGAGGCGCTGCTCGCCGAGCAGAACTTCATCAAGCAGTACAAGCCGCGGTTCAACATCCGGCTGCGCGACGACAAGTCGTACCCGTATATCGCGATCTCGCTCGACGAGGATTTCCCGCGGGTCTATTTCACCCGCGAGCGGCACCGGCGCGACCGCGCGTACTTCGGTCCGTACAGCAACGCCAAGCGGGTCCGCTCCACGCTCGAGGTGCTCGGCAAGGTGTTCCTGTTCCGCTCCTGCGAGGGCCCCGAGCCGGGCCGGCGCAGCGGCTCGCCGTGCCTGGACTACTACATCAAGCGCTGCGAGGCGCCGTGCGTGGGGTACGTCAGCCGCGAGGACTACCGCCGCGGGATCGACGGCGTGATCGACTTCCTGTCCGGGCGCTACCGGGAGATCGAGCGCACGCTCGAGCGCTTGATGCGCGAGGCGGCCGCCGAGCAGCGCTTCGAGGACGCCGCCCGCGAGCGGAACCGCGTGCGGGCCGTGCACTCGCTGCTCGAGCGCCAACGCGTGTCCAACGAGGCCGTGGGCACGCTCGACGCGATCGCCGTGGCGGTGCACGAGGGCGAGGCCAACGCACAGGTGTTCCAGCTCCGCGACGGCGTCCTGTCCGACCGTCAGAGCTTCTACCTCGACAACGAGGCGCACGGCGGGATCGCCGACGTCGCCGAGGCGTTCATCCTCCAGTACTACGCGAACGCGATGATGGTGCCGCCGCTGCTGGTCGTGCAGCGCGAGGTCGCCGCCTCGGCCCCGGTGCTGGCCCAGGCGCTGAGCGCCCGCCGTGACGGCTCGGTCGAAATTCGTGCCGCCGAGCGCGGCGACAAGCGGAGGATCCTCGAGCTCGCCGAACGGAACGCCCGGCTCGCGCTCGACCAGGAGCGGTTGCGGTCAGAGCGCCGCCGCCAGCAGCGCGTCGAGGCGCTCGACGGACTCCAACAGGCGCTCGGGCTCGACGCGCTGCCGCTGCGGATCGAATGCTTCGACATCTCGACGCTGATGGGCACGAACACGGTGGCGTCGATGGTCGTATTCGAGGGCGGGGCGCCCAAGAAGTCCGACTACCGGCGCTTCAAGATCCGCGGCGACGCCGACGGGAACGGCGCGGGCACGGTTGGCGAGCCTGACGACTTCGCTTCGATGGAGGAGGTCCTGTCGCGCCGGCTCGCGCGCTGGGAGCACCAGCACGACCTGTCGCCGCACGACAAGGACTACGACGCCAGCTTCGCGGCGCTGCCGAACGTGATCGTGATCGACGGCGGCAAGGGCCAGCTTTCGGCCGGCCTGCGGGCGCTCCAGGGCTTCCGCGACCGCGGCGTGGTGGTGGTCTCGCTGGCGAAGCGGATCGAGGAGGTGTTCACCGCCGGCGCCACCGACCCGCTCCGGCTGCCGCACGACACGGTCGAGCTCCAGCTGCTGCAGCGCGTCCGCGACGAGGCCCACCGGTTCGCGATCACGCACCACCGGATCCGGCGCGACCGGGCGATGACCGCGTCGATCCTCGACGAGCTGCCGGGAGTGGGGCCGGCGCGCAAGCGCGCCCTGCTCAAGCACTTCGGCTCCCCGGACGCGATCCTGTCGGCCTCCCGCGAGGAACTCGAGGCGGTGCCGGGGCTTCCGGGCAAACTCGCCCGCGAGGTCTATCGAGAGCTCCACAAGACCGGGGTGTAGCTCACGGAACTTAACAGGCTTGTCCGCTTGACCCGTCAAGCTTTCTACTATGGAAGTTTCGCCTGTGGATCAGCTCGATGAGCAAGCCGGGATTCCGCGGGAGGAAGGCTCGGCCCTGACCGACCTGGTGGTCATCACCGGGTTCTCGGGAGCCGGGAAGTCGACCGCGATGGCCGCCTTCGAGGACGAAGGTTACTTCTGCGTGGACAACCTCCCGTCGGAGATGATCCGCTCGCTCGTGGATCTGTTCATGCACGCCGGCTCCAAGGTGCAGCAGGCAGCGGTCGTCTCGGACGTCCGCGGCGGCACCTACTTCGAGGGGCTCGCGGCGATGCTCGACGACCTGCGGGGGGCCGGCGTCAAACACCGGGTCTTGTTCCTCGACGCCGATGAGCAGGCGCTGCTGACGCGCTACAAGGAGACCCGCCGGCGCCATCCGCTCGCCCCGAGCGGGAGCGTCACCGACGGTATCGCCCGCGAGCGCAAGCTGCTGCAACCTCTGCGGGGCCGCGCCGACGTCGTGATCGACACCTCCGGCCTCACCGCGGCGATGCTCCGCCGCAAGCTCGCGGACGAGCTGCTCCCCACCCGCACGCCGGGGCGCCTCGCGGTGACCTTCCAGAGCTTCGGCTTCAAGTACGGCCCGACCCGCGACCCCGATCTGCTGCTCGACGTCCGGTTCCTCCCGAACCCCCACTACGAGCCCGACCTGCGACCCCTGACCGGGGACGATCCGCGGATCGTCGCGTTCATCAACCGCGACGGCGAGCTCGATGCGTTCTACGAGAAGCTCCACCCGCTGTTCGACTACCTGCTCCCGCAGTACCTGGCCGAGGGCAAGGCGCATTTGGTCGCGGCGATCGGCTGCACCGGCGGGCGCCACCGCTCGGTCGCGATCGCGTCCCATCTGGCCAGCCGCTACGACCCCGAGCCCGAGTACCTCGTGCACGTCGTCCATCGAGACGTCACCCGGCAGGCGTGATCGACCACATCGGGTTTGAGGTCAGCGATCTGGCGCGCTCGAGCCGGTTCTACGACGCCGTCCTGTATGCGCTCGGGGCCAGGCGGATACTCCAGTCCGAGCACGTGGTCGCGTACGGGGTGAACGGGCCGCAGGTGTGGATCGTGAATAGGCCCGGCCCGCCCCGGACGCCGGGTCCGAGCTACGGACACCTCGCGCTGAAGGCGAGCGGCAAGGCCGCCGTCGACGCCGCCTACGCGGGCGGGCTCGCCAACGGTGGCAGCGACGACGGCGCCCCCGGTATGCGCCCGCAATACGGCGCGCGGTACTACGCGGCGTACATGCGAGATCCGGACGGGCTGCGGGTGGAAGTCGTCTCGCGCAGATGAGGCGGTAGCCTTCCGGTAGCCGACTGACCCGCGTTGAGCCGTCGGCGTTCTCTTACTGTCACGAACACGAAACGAAAGAAGGATCGCGCATGCCGGTACGCGTCGGGATAAACGGCTTCGGCCGGATCGGCCGAAACGTCTTCCGCGCCGCCTACGAGGCCGGTGCCGACATCGAGTGGGTGGGGGTCAACGACATCGGCGATCCGAAGACGTTCGCCCACCTGCTCGAGTTCGACTCCAACTACGGCCCGTTCCCGGGGGAGGTCGAGGCGACCGCGACGGGCTTTCGCGTCGACGGCGCGGAGATCCGCTTCCTCTCCGAGAAGGACCCGGCCGCGCTCCCCTGGGGCGAGCTCGGCGCGGATGTCGTGATCGAGTCGACCGGTCTGTTCACCGATCGCGAGGACGCGGCCAAGCACCTCACGGCCGGGGCCAAGAAGGTGCTGATCTCGGCGCCTGCGACCGCGCCCGACGTGACCGTCGCGCTCGGCGTGAACTTCGAGGAGGCATACGACCCGGCGAGGCACGACGTGATCTCGAACGCCTCGTGCACCACGAACTGCCTGGCCCCGGTCGCCAAGGTGCTCCACGACACCGTCGGGATCAACCACGGGCTGATGACCACGATCCACGCCTACACCGCCGACCAGCGCCTCCAGGACATGCCCCACCGGGACCTGCGCCGGGCACGGGCGGCGGCGATCAACCTGATCCCGGCCTCGACCGGCGCCGCGAAGGCGATCGGGCTCGTGATCCCCGAGCTGCTCGGCAAGCTGAACGGGTTCGCGGTGAGGGCGCCGGTCCCGACCGGGAGCGTCGTCGACCTGACCGTCGAGGTTAACCGCGACACGACCGTCGAGGAGCTCAACGCCGCGATGAAGGCGGCCGCCGATGGCCCGATGAAGGGAGTGCTCGAATACACCGACAAGCCGATCGTGTCCTCCGATATCGTCAAGAACCCTGCATCTTCGATCTTGGACTCGCAGCTGACCGTGGTGATGGACAAGACGATGGTCAAGCTAGTTGCCTGGTATGACAACGAGTGGGGCTACTCCAACCGCGTCGTCGACGTAGCGCAGAAATTGCTGTGAAGACGCTCCGGGATCTGGGGGACCTCGACGGCAAGCGCGTACTGGTCAGGGTCGATTTCAACGTTCCACTCGACAACGGAGCGGTGGCGGACGACATGCGGATCCGCGCGGCGCTGCCGACGATCGAGGAGCTGCGCCGGCGAGGCGCGCGAATCCTGCTCGTCTCGCACCTCGGCCGGCCGAAGGACCGCGAGCCTTCGCTGTCGCTGGCCCCGGTGGCGGCGCGCCTCGGCGAGCTGCTTCAGACTCCGGTGGCGCTGGCGCCCGGAGTGGTCGGCGACGACGTGCGCGCCGCGGTCGACGGGCTCGGCCCCGGCGATGTGCTGTTGCTCGAGAACGTCCGGTACGAGCCGGGCGAGACCAAGAACGACCCGGAGCTCGCACGGTCGCTGGCTTCGCTCGCGGACGTATACGTGGACGACGCCTTCGGCGCCGCTCACCGGGCGCATGCGTCGACCGAGGGCGCGGCCAGGCTGATCCCCGATCGCGCGGCCGGCCTGCTGCTCGAGCGCGAGGTCAACACGCTGATGGGCGTGCTCGAGGATCCCGCCCGCCCGCTCGTGTCCGTGCTCGGCGGGGCGAAGGTAAGCGACAAAATCGGAGTGATCGACCGGTTCCGTGAGAGCGCCGACACGATCCTGATCGGTGGCGCGATGTGCTTCCCGTTCCTGGCCGCGCAGGGGCACTCCGTCGGCTCGTCGCTGTGTGCCGATGACGACGTGGAGCTTGCTCGCCGCACGCTCGATTCGGGCGCTGATGCGCGGGCTCGCTTGGAGCTGCCGGTGGACCTCGTGATCGCAGAGCGGCTCGCCGAGGACGCCGAGGCCCTCGAGCTCGACGGGCTCGACGTCCCCGAGGGCTGGATGGGGCTCGACATCGGGCCTCGGACGGCGGCGGCGTACGCCGAGGTGATCGCGGGCGCGGGTACGGTGTTCTGGAACGGGCCGATGGGCGCGTTCGAGATGGCCCCGTTCGCGGCGGGAACGCGCGCGGTGGCGGAGGCGGTGGCGGCGGCGCCGGGGACCACGGTGGTCGGCGGCGGCGACTCGGCCGCGGCGCTGGAGCGCTTCGGGCTGGCTGATCGGGTGACCCATCTCTCGACCGGCGGCGGCGCGACGCTCGAGCTGATCGAGGGCAAACAATTGCCCGGAGTGGAGGCGTTGACATGAGCTCGTACGGGTCCTCCGCGGGCGGCCGCGTGCCGCTGATCGCGGGCAACTGGAAGATGAACAAGACCGTCGCGGAGGCCGAGGAGTTCATCCAGGCGCTGCTGCCGCGAGTGTCTACGGCCGATGGGGTTGACGTCGCGATCTGCCCGCCGTTCACGGGGCTGCAGGCGATGGTCGACTCGGCCCGTGGCTCGCGGGTCGAGGTGTACGCCCAGACCATGCACCAGGCCGACTCTGGGGCGTTCACCGGCGAGGTGTCGGCGCCGATGCTGCTCGAGCTTGGCGTCCACGGCGTGATCCTCGGTCACTCCGAGCGGCGGGAGCTGTTCGGAGAGACCGACCGCGCCCTCCAGCTGAAAGTCCCGGCGGCGCTCGCGGCCGGGCTGAAGCCGATCCTGTGCGTCGGCGAGACCGAGGAGGAGCGCGAGGCCGGAGACACCGAGCGCAAGCTCCGCCACCAGGTTCAAGAGGACCTGGCCCGCGTCGAGACCGAGCAGCTCGGAGAGATCGTGATCGCCTACGAGCCGATCTGGGCGATCGGCACCGGGCGGGTGGCAACCCTGGAGCAGGCCCAGGAGGCGATCGCGTTCATCCGCGCGCTGGTGGCCGATCGCTCGCGCGAGCAGGCCGCGCGAACACGGGTGCTGTATGGAGGCAGCGTGAAGGGCGAGAACGCCGCCGAGCTGCTGTCGCTGCCGGACGTGGACGGGGCGCTGGTGGGCGGAGCGAGCCTCGACGCGGAGTCGTTCGCGGCGATCGTCGACGGCGCCGGCTGATGGCGCTCCCTCCCGGCCCGAGCGGGCTGCCCGCGCGGTCGGCGGCGCTGATCATCCTCGACGGGTGGGGGCTCGCGCCGGACGGCCCCGGCAACGCCGTGTCGCTGGCCGCTCACCCGATCTTCGACGGGCTGTGGTCGACCTACCCCCACACCCAGCTGACCGCCTGCGGGCTCGCCGTGGGTCTGCCCGAGGGCCAGATGGGCAACTCCGAGGTCGGCCACATGAACCTCGGGGCCGGGGCGGTCGTGATGCAGGACCTGACTCGCATCGATCTCGCGGTCGAGCGAGGTGAGTTGGCGGAAAACGCCGTGCTGCGGGAGGCGTTCTCGAATGCGCCGCGCGTCCACCTGATCGGGTTGGTGTCCGACGGCGGGGTCCACTCGGGGTGGGGGCATCTCGAGGCGCTCATCCGGCTCGGGGCCTCGCTCGAGGTTCCGGATCTGGTGCTGCACGCGTTCACCGACGGGCGCGACACGCCGCCGACGGCGGGCGCGGGCTATCTCGAGACCGTCGAGGGCTGGATGAACAATGCCGGCGCGGGCCGGATCGGCTCGGTCGTCGGGCGCTACTGGGCGATGGACCGCGACCGGCGCTGGGATCGGCTCCAGCGCGCGTACGACCTGCTCGTCCACGGGCGCGCCGAGCACCGCGCCTCGTCCGGCGCGCAAGCGGCGCGCGACGCCTACGCGCGGGACGAGACCGACGAGTTCATCACGCCGGTGCTGGTCGGTGACTCCGCGGCTATCCGGCCCGGAGACTCGGTGTTCGCGTTCAACTTCCGTCCGGACCGGATGCGCGAGATCACGCGGGCTCTCGCGGACCCGGGGTTCGCCGACGTCGACCGCGGGGGCGCTCCAGTCGTGGAGCGGTACGCGACGATGACCCAGTACGAAGAGAGCTGGGGCTATCCGGTGGCGTTCGAGCCCGCGCATCCCGCGATGACGCTGCCGCACGTTCTCGCGGACCGGGCGGCTCGCCAGCTGCACGTGGCGGAGACCGAGAAGTACCCCCACGTCACGTACTTCTTCAACGGGGGCGAGGAGACGGCGTACGCGGGCGAGCGGCGCGAGATGGTCGACTCGCCACGCGATGTACCGACCTACGACAAGAAGCCCGAGATGAGCGCCCGCGGCGCCGCCGACGCGTTCATTCGCGCCTGGCGCGAGGACTCGCCGACCTTCGGGATCATCAACTTCGCCAACCCAGACATGGTCGGGCACACCGGCGTGATCCCGGCCGCGGTGGCGGCTATCGAGGAGGTGGACGGCTGCCTGGGCGACGTGGTCGAGGCTGTGCACGAGTCCGGTGGCGCCTGCATCATCACCGCTGACCACGGCAACGCGGACCACATGCTCGAGGACGACGGCAGCCCGAACACCGCGCATTCGCTCAACCCGGTGCCGCTGATCGTCACGGTGCCGGGTCTCGCGCTGCGGTCATCCAGGGGGGTGCTGGCCGACGTCGCGCCGACGGTGCTCCAGGTGCTCGGGATCGAACAGCCCGAGGCGATGACGGGGGAGTCCCTGATCGAAGGTTCGTAGCGCTCGCGCACGATGCGACTGAGTTTTCCGCTGTATATGGCCGGTTTCCTCAGTCACATCGGCTGAGGGGCTCACGAAGCAGGGCTGAACCGACGCTACCGCGGAGCGCGAGCGTTGCCGCTTGCCGTCGATCTCTGCGTCTGGGACGAACTATACTTGACATCAAGCGACTTAGATTTCATAATGGGTCGCAGACAATGATTCTCATCCCCATAAGGAGAGGTTTGACATGGCACTAATTCGATGGGAGCCCGCTCGTGAGCTCCACACGATGCAGAACGAGATGAACCGCCTGTTTGGCACGATCTTCGACTCGCCGACCCCCGGCAACGGGCGTCGCGCGTCGCTGCGTAGCTGGATTCCGGCGATGGACGTGAGCGAGAACGAGAACGAGTACGTCGTCAAGGCCGATCTGCCGGGTCTGAGCGAGGGCGACGTGAACGTCGAGCTCGACGACAGCGTCCTCAGGATCTCGGGCGAGCGCAAGTCCGAGCACGAGGAGCGTAAGAACGGCTATCACCGCGTGGAGCGCGCATTCGGGCGCTTCTCCCGGTCGCTGGGCCTCCCCGAAGGCGTCAGCGCCGACGGCATCCAGGCGAACTTCGACAACGGCGTGCTCGAGGTCCATATCCAGAAGCCCGAGCAGCAGAAGCCGCAGAAGGTGGCGATCTCGGTCGGCCGCGAGGCCAAGACGATCGAGGGCGCGGAGGACACCGAGTCCCCGCAGGCGGCCTAAGCGCCCACCTCCAAAGTAGGGTCCGGGCCGTGTTCACGGTCCGGACCCATGTCCCGGGCGCGCTTGCGCGGACCGGCGCGCTTCACCTGGTTCACGGGGATGTTCAGACCCCGGCGTTCGTTCCGCTCGCGACCAAGGGCGCGGTCAAGACGCTCGAGCCGCGCGACGTGGCCGCGTTGGGCTACGAGCTGATTCTCGGCAACACCTTCCACCTGATGCTGGCGCCGGGCCCCGAGCTCGTTCGCGATCAGGGCGGGCTCCACGAGTTCATGCGCTGGGGCGGGGCGATCGTCACCGACTCGGGCGGCTTTCAGGTGTTCTCGATGGGCCACGGCGGCGTGGCCGACGAGATCAAGGGCCGGAGGCGGGGCGGTGGCGCCGGCTTGGGTCCCGGGCCGGACGGGTCCGCCGGGGCGATCCGCTCGATCGACGAGGAGGGCGTCCGCTTTCGCTCCTATGTCGACGGGCGCGAGCGCTTCCTCTCGCCGGAGACGTCGATGTCCGTGCAGGCCGCGCTCGGTTCGGACATCGCGCTCGTGTTCGACGAGTGCACGCCGTTCCACGTCACGCGCGAGTACACCGAGCGCTCGATGGAGCGGACCCACCGCTGGCTCGAGCGCTGCCTGCTCTGGCACGCCGAGCACGGGCCGGCGGGGCAGGCCGTCTACGGGATCGTCCAGGGCGGCGTCGATCAGGACCTGCGTCTGGTGTCGTCGGCCGTCGTCGCCGAGAGCTCGTGCGACGGGATCGCGATCGGCGGCTCGCTCGGGCGGGACAAGGCCCAGATGCACGCGGTCGTGTCCTGGGCCACGGCGGAGCTCGAGCGGCGGGCGGCCGACCGCCCCCGGCACCTGCTCGGGATCGGCGACATCGACGACCTGATCGCCGGCGTGGAGATGGGCATCGACACGTTCGACTGCGCGCTGCCGACGCGGCTCGGGCGCCACGGCGTCGCCCTCGTGCCCGACCCGCAGGCGCGGTGGCGCGTCGATCTCGTCAAGGGCCGCTGGCGCGAATCGCGCGAGCCGATCCTCGACGGCTGTCCCTGCCCGGCCTGCTCGGCCGGCTTCTCCCGCGCCTACCTGCACTACCTGCTGCGGGCCGGCGAGCTCACCGCGCTGCGGCTCGTCACGCTCCACAACCTGTCGTTCGTGGGGCGGCTGATGGCAGAGATGCGGGACGCGATCGACGCGGGGCGGTTCGCGGAGGTGGCGGCGGCGCTGCGGGCCGGCGCGTCCGTCTGAGGGCCCTGGACCCCTGTCCGGACGGGGTCGCACGGCCCCGGGGAATTCGGCTCAGAAATGTGCGCGCGCCGTCACGTGGCGGAGCCGGATTCCGTTAGGGAATCCGCCGCATCGACATCCGCAACACGTAGAGCCTCGCCGCGGATTCCCCATGGATGCCGCGAAGCGGCCCCGGCGCAGCGGTCCGCTCGCAATGGCTGCGTAGGTGCGTGTCCCACCCGGGTGACTCGCGCCCGACCCGGTGGGCGACGATCACAGACCGAGTGCGCACGTCACCCGGTGCGGACACGCACCGGAGCCTCACTTGGTGTACTGGTTGATGATCCCCTGAAGCTGCTTGACCGCGTCGTTCGTGTCGTGCGCGACGACCTTGCGGAAGTGAACGACGTTGTTCGACGTGCTGGCGGCGATTGTGATCGCGATCGCCACCGCGGCCACGAACAGGATCACGATCGCTAGGAACGCGAAGAACCGGCGCGCCGCGCGCGAGCGCTTCGCGGGCGCGCGGTAGGCCTCGTCCGGGCCGTAGCCGCTCATCGGCGGCGGATACGCCGGCCGGCGGGCCTCGATCGGCCGGATCTGCCTCTGCTGGGCCGCGGTCCGGCCCGTTGCCGGCGGAGTGCGCGGCGCCACCCTGGTCTGGGCCGTCGGCGTGCCGTACCCCGGGAGCACGCGGGTCGTGGCGGTCCCGCCGGCGCCACGGGCCCGGTTTCCGTTCGGCGACGGCTCGACGCCCCGGGCGCCGGCCGCGATCGCCTCGCCCAGCAGCATCGCGGTCTCCGGCCGCTCCTCCTGGTCGAGCGCAAGCGCCATCGAGATCGCGTCGGCCAGCTCGGGCGGCACCCGCGGGTTGAGCTCGTCGACCGGCGCCGGCGGCTGGCGCTGCTGCTTGAGCGCGAGCTCCGACAGCGAGCCGGCCTCGTACGGCAGGCGTCCGGTCAGAAGCTGGTAGGCGACCACCCCGAGCGAGTACAGATCGGCGCGCGGGCCGGCCTCCTCGCCGCGGGCCTGCTCGGGCGCAAGGTAGGCGGCGGTCCCGAGCACAGAGCCGACCTGGGTGATGCTCGACTGATCGGTGGCGCGCGCGATCCCGAAGTCGGCCAGCTTGACGACATCCGAGTCGGACACGAGCAGGTTGCCCGGCTTCACGTCCCGGTGCACCACACCGTTGCGGTGCGCGTAGTCGAGCCCGCGGCAGGCCTGGGTGATGACGTCGACGGCCTGCTCGACTTCCATCGGGCCGTGGTCGCGGAGCAGCTCGGCGCACGAATGGCCGGTCACGTGCTCCATCACGATGAAGTGCTGGCGGGCCTGCTCGTCGAACCCGAAGTCGAACACCTGAACGATGTTCGGATGCACCAGCCGGGCCGCCGACAGCGCCTCGCGCCGGAAGCGCGAGATGAACGTCGCGTCGTCGGCGAGATGCTCCGCGAGCAGCTTGATCGCGACGTAGCGCTCGAGGCGCTGGTCGAACGCGAGCTGCACCGTCGACATCCCGCCGACGCCGAGGCGGCCTTCGATTCGGTACCGCCCGACGATTGACGTCCCGTTAGTCAATGGCCACCGCCGGATCCAGTGCTGCCATCTCCAGTGCCTGTTCCCCCGCTGTTGCCATTGCCGTTGTTCGTGGTTGTGCCCCCGCCGCCGAGCCCGGCTCCACCGGTCGTAGAAGTGCTACCCGTGCCGGTCGGCGTGGTTGTCGTGGTGGAAGAGGTCGAGGACGTCGACGTCGAAGTCGTGGTCGTGGGAGTGGTGGTGGACGTCGTTGTGGTCGGCGTCGTCGTCGTGGTGGTGGTGGTGGTGGTGCTGCTGCTGCTGCTCGGGGACGACGTCGTCGTCGGAATCGACTGTGTGGTGGTCGCGACGTGCAGACGGCAGTCCGTTTGCGCGAGCTTCGCGATTGTGACTGCGCCCTGGTCGAGGTTCCTGCGCAACGTGGGGTTGATCGAAATTGGAAGGTTCTGGACATCGCGGTTCAGCGCCGCGCTCGCGTTGACCGCGGCCCCGCAGTTGCCCGACTGCACCGCGGCGTTGATCTCGTTGCCCTGGCCGCTGAGCGACAGGGACTGGTCGGCTGAGAGCAGGCCGGCGCCGCCACCGCAGGCGGCGACGCACGAGGCGGCGAAGCCGAGCCCGCCGGCGAGGATGGCGCGAGGCGCGAAGCGCATCCGCGGCCGACTTTAGAGGGTGATGCCGTTGGCATTGGGTTAGAGCCTGGGTTAGAGCCTGCTTACTGGCCGTACGCGAGGCGTTCGGCCAGCGAATCGGGAAGGCGCGCGGCGCGGATCGCCGCGGCGGCCCCGGCGATGTCGTAGTCGGTGCGGCGGTAAACGGCCTCCCAGGCGCCGAGGTCGAGCTCGAGCCAGGCCGCGCGGGGGTCGCCGTCGCGCGGCTGGCCCACGCTGCCGGGGTTGATCAGCCATTCGCCTTCGCTCAGGTCGAGCTGCTCTTCGGCGGCCCGCGTCTGCCCGCTGGCCGAGTTGCCGTCGGCGCGGGAGAACGAGAGCGCGACATGGGAATGGCCGATCAGGCAGACCCGATGCACCTGGGCATCGAGGCACAGCTCGGCCTGCAACGGCGACAGCACGTACTCCCAGATCGGGTCCCTGGGGCTCGCGTGGAACAGGCCGACGTCCTCGTCGAGATGGGCGGGCTCGAGCTTGTCGAGGTACTCGCGGGTCTCGGGCCCGATCACGCCCTGCGTCCACCGCGCGGCCAGGGCCGCGCCCCGCGAGAACTCCTCGAGCGGCAGCGAGCCCCGGACGCCGAGGTCGTGGTTGCCGGCCAGGCAGATCGCGGCGTACCGGCGGGCCAGCTCCACGCAGGCGTCGGGTTCGGCGCCGTAGCCGACGAGGTCGCCCAGGCACCACATCTCCTGGCACTCGGACGCCTCGATCGCATCCAGCACTGCCTCGAAGGCGTGCCGGTTGCCGTGGATGTCAGAAACGATTGCGACTCGCATTTGGGTAGGCGGCTCGGTGGGATCCGCGGGTACAGTCTTGCGGGTGAGGCACCCCTCGCGCCACCGTCTAGTTGAATCGGTTCTGCTGGCGCTTGCCGCGGCAGAAGCTGGCGTCCGCCTGCTGTCCCCGCGGGAACCGCCGATCGAGCCCGCGAAGATAGATCTTCACAGTTTTTTCAGCGACGCCGAAATCGAGCGCGGCACTCGGTTCGCGCGCCCTCAGCTCGCGCTCGGATTGACCCGGGCCGCGGTCGAGCTTCGGCGCGCTCGCCATCGTCGTGCGGCGGCCGCCCCGGTGGCTCGCCCGCAGCAGCAAGCGGCCGGTGCTCGCAGGCGCCGTGACCGGAGCCGGACTCGCCGCCTGCCTTTCGTTGCCGGCGCTCCCGTTCTCGGCGATCGCCCGCAAGCGCGGGATCGCCGTCGGGCTCGTGACCCAGTCCTGGCGGGGCTGGGCCGGTGATCTGGCGAAGGGCGGGGCGATCGAGGCGGGCCTCGCCGGGGCCGCCGGCGGCGCGGCGGTGGCGGTGATGCGGCGGTATCCGCGCCGCTGGTGGCTGCCCGCGTCGGTGGGCTCGGTGCTGTTCGGGGGAGCAATGGCCGCGCTGGCGCCGGTCGTGCTCGACCCGGTGTTCAACGACTTCACCCCGTTGCCCGAGGGCGAGACGCGATCCGACGTGCTCGACGTCGCTCGGGCCGCCGGCGTGAGGGTGGGGGAGGTCTACTCGATCGACGCGAGCCGCCGCACCACTGCCGCCAACGCGTACGTGGCCGGGCTCGGGCCGACCAAGCGGGTGGTGCTGTTCGACACGCTGCTCGATCGCTACAGCCGTGACGAGATCCGGGTCGTCGTCGCGCACGAGCTGGCCCACGTCCGCAGCCGCGACGTGCCCCGCGGCGTGCTCTACGCCGCACTGGTGGCGCCTGCCCTCGCGCTCGCCGTGCAGCGGCTGAGCTGGGAGCTCTCGCCCGAGCGCGGAACCGCCGGGGCGCTTCCCGCGCTCGCGCTCGCCGCGGTGGCCGTCGGAGTGCCGACCGGGCTGATCGGCAACCGCCTGTCGCGGGCGATCGAGCGCCGCTCGGACGCCTACTCGCTGGCGCTGACCGACGCTCCGGAGGCTTTCATCTCATTCGAGCGCGCGGTCGCGGTGCAGAACGTGGCCGATCTCAAGCCTCCGCGCTGGCTCACCTCGCTGCTGGCAACGCACCCGCCAACGGCCGAGCGGATCGGATCGGCGGTCAGCTTCGCGGGCCGGAGCCACAGCGGCTCCGTGGCAGCCGGGGACTATTCCTCGGACTCTTCGAGTTCCTGAGAGCCGCCGTACTCGGGCAGGTTCTTGATGCCCTCGCGTGTCTGCCACTTCGAGTAGTTGTCCTGCATGGCGTCGATCAGCTCGCGCATGAACTTGGCGCTCAGGTTGATGCGCGAGACGACGACGCCCGGGATCTCCTCGTCCTCCACCTCGTGGTCCACGCGCGCAAACGTGATCGTGAACTCGTAGTCGGAGTGGCTTACGTTTGCGAAGTTCGCGTATACGCCGGCCATGATGTCCGGCGAGAAGTGGATGTTGATGTGCCGCTCCTGGCGGCCGGGATCGTCCATGGGAACGTAGTATCCCATCGTGAAGATCCTCGTCGTCGCCGTCGGGAGGATGCGGCCTCCATTCTCCGACGATGTCCAGCATTATCAGAAGCTGCTTGCACGTCACGTCAAGCTCGAGCTAGTCGAGGTGCGGGAGGATGATCACATCGGCAGGAGGATCCCCGAGCGGGTGTTCGTCACGCTGCTCGACCGCGAGGGCGACGAGCTTGACTCGATCGCGTTCAGCCGCTTTCTCGAGGAGCGCCGCCAGAGCGCTCAGGATCTCTGCTTCGTGATCGGGGGCCCGTTCGGCCTCGAGCTCGACGACGTCGACCACCGCATCTCGCTGGGCCGCATCACGCTCCCTCACCAGCTCGCTCGGGTCGTGCTGCTCGAGCAGCTCTTCCGCGGGCACAAGATCCTGGCCGGCGAGCCGTATCACTACTGATGGCCAATTGGAGCCAGAGCGGCGCCTGGAGTATTCCGGGCCATGACGACGTCAAGGACCGCGCCAGCGCGCTGAAGCAGCGAGAGCACGCCCGTCGCGAGGTGCGGCTGTTCATGCGACGGCTGGGGATCCTGCTGATCGCGCTGGGTTTGCTGGTGATCGTGGGGACGATCGGCTTCGCGGTGATCGAGCACGTCTCGCCGGCCTACGGGTTCGAGTGGACGATCGACACCATCACCACGCTCGGCTCGATCCCGGACCCGGCGGACTCGGGCGCCCGCGCGCTCAAGGTCGGCCTCGAGCTGTTCGGCATAGGTACGCTCTTCTATGGCCTCGCGACCGTCGCGGAGTTCTTTGTCTCGGGCCAGTTCAGTGGCGTGCTCGAAGAGCGCCGGATAGAGAAGATGATCGATTCGTTCACCGACCACTACATCGTCTGCGGCTTTGGCCGGGTGGGCCGCCAGGTCACCCGCGACCTGCGGGCCGCCGGCGCCAGGTGCGTCGTGATCGATCCCAATCCCGCCAATCGCGAGGCCGCGCGGACGGCCGGAGCCCCGCTGATCGAGAGCGAGGCCTCGGACGACGAGGTCCTCAAGCAGGCGGGGATCGTGCGCGCCCTGGGGGTGATCGCGTGTGTCGACTCCGACGCCGAGAACATCTTCATCGCGCTCACGGCGCGCGAGCTGCGCTCGGACATCTTCATCGTCGCGAGGGCCTCGGCCGAGGACTCCGAGAAGAAGATGCTCCGCGCCGGCGCCGACCGGGTGATCTCGCCGTACAAGACCTCGGGCGCGGCGATGGCTCGCGTGGCGTTGCGCCCCCAGGTGGGCGCCGCGCTCGACGTGGCGGACTACCGGATCGAGGAGATTGAGGTGTCGCCCGTGTGCGAGGGCGTCGGCAGGAAGATCGCGGACGTGAGCGGAACGGCCCTGATCGTCGCCGTCCGGCGCCCCGACGGTGAGCTCGAGACCCAGCCGCCGCCGCAGACCGTGATCAACTCCGGAGACCTGATCGTCGCGATGGGTGCACCGGCCGCGGTCGAGCGGCTCGAGCGGATGTTCCAGCCACCGCGGGTCCACTCGGGGGTCCGCCCGACCATCGGCGGACCGTGAGCGAGGGTCAGGCATACGCCCCGCTCCAGGAGCTCGCCGCCGCGGTCAGCCGGGCGGCGGGGGCCGTTCGGGCGAACGCCGGCGCCGTGGCGCCGCCGGTGCCGCCGACCTTGGATCGCACTCGGCACCGGGGCCAGGGCGACTACGCGACGAATGCGGCGATGCTGCTCGCGCCCGTGCTCGGCAGCCCGCCTCGGGAGATCGCCGAGCGCATCGGGGCCGAGCTCGAGGGCACGCTCGGCGAGGACCTCGAACGTACGGAGGTCGCCGGCCCGGGCTTTCTGAACCTGGTGCTGACCGACGCCTGGCACCGCCGGGTGCTCAGGTCGGTGCTGGACGCCGGCGAGCGATTCGGGGCCGGCGGTGCCGATCCGGCCGAGCGGATCTCGGTCGAGTTCGTGTCCGCCAACCCGACCGGGCCGCTGGTCGCCGCCAGCGGGCGGCATGCCGCCTACGGGGACGCGCTGGCACGGATCCTCGAGCACGATGGGCATTCGGTCGTGCGGGAGTACTACTTCAACGACGCCGGCAACCAGATCCGGCTGCTGGGCGCGTCGGTCAGGGCCCGGGCCCGCGGCGAGGAGGTACCCGACGGCGGCTACCAGGGGTCCTACGTGTCCGACCTGGCGGCGGAGATACACGGGGCGGCCGAGGCGAGCGACGAGGATCTGGCGCGAAAGGCGGTGGCGCTCCTGCTCGCTCAGATCAAGGGGACGCTCGACCGCTACGGGGTCCGCTTCGACGTGTTCTTCAGCGAGCGGACGCTCCACGAGGGTTCGCCGAGCCCGCTGCAGCACGCCCTGTCGCTACTCGAGCAGGCCGGGCACGTCTATCGGTCGGAGGAGGCGATGTGGCTGCGAACGACGAGCTTCGGCGACGACAAGGACCGGGTCGTGGTCCGCTCCAACGGCGAGCCCACCTATCTCGCGGCAGACATCGCCTACCTCGAGAACAAGCGCGAGCGGGGGTTCGACCGCCTGATGGTGCCAGTCGGCTCCGACCACGCCGGGTACGTGCGCGCGATGAAGGCGGCGATGGCGGCGCTCGGCGGCGATCCCGAGGCGGTCGAGCTCCCGCTCCTGCAATTCGTCCATCTCGTCGAGGGTGGCGAGGTGTTCGCGATGTCCAAGCGGCGAGGGGAGTTCGTGACGCTCGACGATCTGCTCGACGAGATCGGGGTCGACGCGACCCGGTACTTCATGCTCCAGCGCTCGCACGACCGCACGATCGAGCTCGACGTCGAGCTCGCGCGCAAGCAGTCGCGCGAGAACCCCGTGTACTACATCCAGTACGCGCATGCCAGGATCGCCTCGATGCTGAGGCGGGTCCCCGAGGGACGAGTGGCGCAGGCGCTGTCGGCGGACTGGGGCGTGGCGCCGCTCGAGGACCCCGAGCGCGATCTGATCAAGAAGCTGGTCGCTTTTCCGGCTGAGATCGTCGAGGCCGTCGAGCGGCGGGCACCGCATCGGCTCGCCGGCTACGCGCTCGAGCTGGCCCAGGAGTTCACGACGTTCTACGAAGCGTGCCACGTGGTCGGTGCGACGCCGGAGCCGGTGGAGTCGATGCGGGTCGCGCTGTCGGTCGCGGCGCGGACGACGATCGCGCTGTCGCTGGCGCTGCTGGGCGTGAGCGCACCGGACGCGATGTAGCTCAGGGTCCGCCACTTACTCAGTCGCGGACCGTTAGTCGTCGTGAAACAATAACTGTGGGCGCTAGGCACGCGAAACCCTGCGTTTCGCGTGTGCTGAGGGGCGATTCTGCGACAGTTATTGATCCACGACCGCTTACCCCCGGAACCGGCTGAGCTCCTGCTCGAGCCGTTGCGCGTCGGCGGGCTCGAGCGCCGGTGTGGTGACGGTCCGATCGCGTGCTGCCGCGCGCGTCCGGCGCCTCCAGCGCGGGAGGGTGAACGCGAGGATCGCGGCGCCGAGCGCCAGGATTGCCACCGGGATCACGTAGACGGTGAGGTTGAATCCGTGCGCCGGCGGCTCGCCGAGCACGGCGGTGCCGTACTGGCCGACGAGGTTCTGCAGGATCTGCGACTTGGTCTCGCCCTGGGCGATCAGCCCGCGGATGTAGGCGCGCTCGGAGTTGGCCTGCGGCGATTGGGCCACGGCCAGCGGCTCCCGGCACGCGACGCACATCACGTCGCCCTCGATGTCGGTCAGCGACGCGCGAGGGGTGGCCGCGGCGGACGCGGCCGCCGGCGCCGGCACCCGCGCGAACGGGCCCGCCGCGAGTGCAACCAGCAGCGCGATCGCGGCGATGCGAACGGCGGTCCGGGTCATGCCGAGTTCTCGAGGATCCGGTTCATCGTCTGCTCGAGCCAGTTGCCGGCGAGCTGGTAGCGGCGGAGCGCGACGATTCTGCCCTGTCGGTTGATCACGAACGTCTCGGGAACGCCGTCGGTGCCGAACGATTTCACGAAGTTCCCACTCACGTCGCGGATCACCGGGTACGTGATGCCGTGCTGCTGGACGAATTGCTCGGAGTCGCTCGAGTTGTCGAGGTAGGTGACTCCGACGATCGTCGCGTTGTCCTTGACCAGCCGGCGCTGCTCGGACTCGAGGATCGGCGCCTCCGCCACGCACGGCTGGCACCAGGAGGCGAACACGTTGAGCACCACGACCTTTCCCCGCAGGTCGGCGAGGCTCTCGGTGCGCGACGACCCGAGGATCGGCAGCTGCGTGTGGGCGTTCGGCGCGATCGGGAAGTCGCCACGCGCCACCGAGGCGTCGATCGACGAGCTCGTCCCCTGGTGGGCGACGCCGAACGTGAGCAAGGCGAGCAGCCCCACCGCCACGGCGACGGCGATCGCGGGAATCGCGAACCGGTGCATGGACCGGAGAGTAATACGCGCGTTTCCGCGCCGGTTTTCCCCAGGCGACCGCTCCCCGTGCGATGGTTGCAGCAATCCGGCCCGAGCCGGCATCCGAACTCACAAAGAACATGACTGGTAGCGATCCATCCAACGCCCGCGCCGGAGCATTCTCAAAGGCCGCCGATGCCGAGGGCTCGGCGCCGTTTTCGCTGTACCTGGAGCCGATGGAGGACGGCTGGGTGCGAGTCCGCGTCGAGGGCGAGCTGGCGCTCACGAGCTCCTCGACGCTCGAGCGGGCCGTCGAGATCGAGCTGCTCGCGAACAGCAACGTCCTGCTCGACCTCTCGGGGATCGACTTCATCGACTCCGCCGGCCTTCGGGCGATGACCGCGGTGGTCCGGATGGCGAAGGCCACCGGCCGCGAGCTCCGCCTGAGCGCGGACCTGCCGGGGCACGCGCGCCGGCTGATGGAGATCGTCGGCCTGCTGCCGTTCGTCCCGATCGGGATGGACGATCCATGGGTCGAGGGCCCGGGCTCGTTGCCGGACGCCCCGTCGGTGTGACGTGTCACGTGACCTCCAGATCCTGCACGAGATCCTCGAGTCTCGCGGGGGCTTCGGCCATCGCGAGCACCTGGAGCTCGCGTGGACCTACCTGCGCCTTTATCCGACCGACGAAGCGGCCGAGGCGATGGTCGCGGCGATACGGCGGGTCGCTCGACTACACGAAGCCGAGGACAAGTATCACGAGACGATCACGCGCGCGTGGCTGCACTTCGTTGCCGTGCATATCCAACGCTGGGGTGCGGAGAGCTTCGAGGAGTTCATCGAGCGCAACCCTGATCTGCTCAACCGCAAGCTGATTGAGCACTTCTACTCGCGCGAGCTGATCCGCAGCGAATCCGCTCGCGAGGTTTGGGTAGGCCCCGACCTCTGCCGCCTGCCGGCGCTCGTGTAACCCTCGCCAGTCGCGCTCGGGGAGGCGACGGTGTAAGCGCCGTGAACCGGTTGTACGTCGCTCGCTCTGGGCGAGCCGGTGTCCCGCGGGGCGTTGGGCTTGGTGGTAGGTCTTGACCGCTCGAATGGGTGAGATCAGTCCGCTGAATCAGCAAGGACAAACACGCTTCGTTCGGTGAGCCTGCATAGTCACGCGTCCCCGAAGCAGCCAACCGGCACTTTCCAATCGGCTGATTATCTGATCGCAGAAAGGCGCCGCTCTTGGCGGGATAACTACGGATGACGGGCGGGGAGGTGCTCGGCATAGTCGCGGCTCCGAGCAAAGCGGTGAGAGGCCCTGCGGAAAGGTGGAATGGAGCTGAGGTTAGTCATGTGTGGGGCCGGATCAGCGCTCCTCATTAGAGAGTTTCGGGTGACGTGGTGATGGCTGCGGCGCACGAGTTGGTGAAGGAGGCGGTCTGTCATGGCGCAGGTGCGTAATCAAACCGGCGGGTCCGGGCAACGTCATGTACGGCGACTCGTGGCGCAGTTGCTCGATGCCGAGGAGTTGGAGCGCAAGCGCCTCGCTCGTTTCCTGCACGACTACCCGATGCAAGATCTAGCCGCCGCCGTCCTGGCTCTCAAGGATGCTGACCGGAACCGTCCGTTGGCGCTGATCGAGGCGCAGGACGCGATCCAGCGGGCCATCGACCAGCTTCGCAACGCGGTCTTCGACCTCTATCCGCTGGTTGTCGACCAGCTCGGTCTCGAGGCGGCGATTGGAGATCTGGCTGCTGAGATAAGCGCACGCAGCGACATCAGCGTCGCCTGCGAGGTCGCCACCGACGCGGCGGGCGCGCATGACCGGCTCGTGTTCTCGCTGGCCCGAGAGTTGCTCCTGAACGCTGAACGACACGCGCACGCGCGCAGCGTGGCGATTCGCATCACAAGGGCGGGAAGCGAGCTCGTCCTGGAGGTTGAAGATGACGGAAATGGCTTTGCTCCTGCTCGGCTGCGAGAGGCTCGAAGCCATGGCCACATTGGCCTTGCCTCAGGAACCGAGCGCGTCGAGGCGCTCGGCGGCGCACTTTCGATTCGCACGGATCGGGGTGCCGGCACCAGTGTGCGCGTAACGCTGCCGGCCCGTCGTGCCGTCGACCGCGTTCGCCCATGCGCAGCATGAGTCGCGTGCCGCGAACGCCTGCGGCGGCGTGGACGGGATGATGCGCTCGATCGCCCAGGGCGCGTCCGAAACGATCGTCACAGCTGACGGGAACGGCTTGATGACCTATGCGAACGCCGCGGTCGAGGCGATGTCCGGCCACCGGGGCCGGTGCGGCGGACCTTCGGTCAGCGACGGATGGCGGCCACGAGCGCGTCCCAGTTGCCGGCGCCGATCCGCTCCTGGTCGGCCCGATCAAGGCCGGCAGTCTGAAGGAAGTGCTCGACGCCGCCGTCGGGGCCGGGCCGGTACGGGTAGTCGGTCGCGAACAGGATGCGCTCAACGCCGACCACCTCGACTGCCCATCTCAGGTAGCGCTGGCTGTAGACGCCGCCGGCTGTGATGTAGGCGTTTCGGCGAACGTACTCCGAGAACGGCTGCGGGAGCTTGGCCTGCATGGCCAGGCCGTCGGCCCGGTCGAGATAGAACAGGACGACCTCGCCCCAGTGGCCGAGGAGGACTTGGAGCTCAGGGAAGCGGTCGAACACGCCGGCGAGCGCGAGCCGGAGGAACTGCACGCCGGACTCGTAGTGCCAGCCGATGCCGTAGGTGGCGAACGCGTTGTCGATGGCGTCGTCGAAGCCCGCGTAGATCGCAGCCCGGACCCGCGGCTGCGGGATCTGCGGGTGGATGTACAGCGGGGCGCGGAGCGACGCAGCGGCCTCGAAGATCGGCCAGTTGTCGGGATGGTCGAGGTTGCGCTCACCGGTGCGGCCGAAGAGGAGGGCACCGTTGAGGCCGAGTTTGGTGACCGCGCGCTCGAGCTCTTGCGCGGCTGCGGCGGGCGCGGGGGCGGCGAGGGTGGCGAAACCCTGGAACCGGTCCGGGTGGGCGTTCACGAGTTCGGCGATCCGGTCGTTCGTCTCGACCTGCAGGCGGGTCGCCTCGTCGGCCGGAAGGTTATGGAGCCCAGGTGAGGTGAGCGAGATCACCTGGACGTCCAGCCCCGCCTCGTCCATCGCCGCGATCCGGCGCTCTCCGACCTCGCGCAGCCTGTCCCCAACCTCCCCTGGAGGGACCCCGGCCCGCGAGTCATCGCGCGCGGGGGAATCGAGCCGGCTCCACGCCGCAACGACCTCGTCGGTAACGAAGTGCTCCTCAGTGCCGATCGTCTTCATCTAGGTTCCTGCCTCGTGTCGGTGCCATGGTTGCTCAGGCGCCGGTGTTGGCGACGTGCAGCGTGATCGGGGTCAGCGCATCGGTCGGGACGAGCAGCCGGAATTCGCTCCAGGGCACCTTCCGCCCGGCGGGGTCGGCCTCCACCCACACCCATCGGGGACGGTGGCAGGCGAACCCCCGCGGCCGGGGCGAGACCTCGTAGCCGTTGATGCTGAGGGCCAGCTCCCGCGCCCGGGGGGAGCGGTCGACCCAGTCCTTGACCCGGAACTCGAACTCGGCGCTGGCCACGTCCTTGATGCTGATGACGCTCGTACCCATGACGGTCCGACTGTACTATCGGCAGCGCATCGCCGGCGCTTTCGGGGAGGACGCTCATAGCGGACAGTATGCGAGCACGAGGGGAACGAGACGCTCGCGGCGGGGCCCTTCATGCCACGAGCCCGTATCGCGATGATGGCGGTCCCGGCGGCGAGGCTCAAGAGCGTCGTGTCTGGCTAGCGCATTGCTCTCATCGCGTGCATCGCTGCGTGCGATCCGGGAACCACAAGCCCGGGGATCTCGTGAGCCGAGGTGGCGATTCCGACTGTAAGGGCGACGAGCACGACAGCGGTAGCCACACTCGCGGCGCGGGGCCAGGGGCCCAGCTTCTCGAACACCAAGAGCGCCGCGACGAGCGCCATCCAGGTGAGGCTCATCACGCCGAGCGCGAACAGCGCGACCATCAGCGCCCATGAGCATCCGATGCACCAGCGGCCGCTGCGCACGCCCATCGCCAGCGCCCCGGCCCGCCCTTCGAGCCAGCGTGCCCCCAGCAGCTGCCGTGGGCTTCTGCATCTCGCCAGACACGCATGCTTCATCGGCGTGAGCTGATACGCCGCGGCGAACGCCAGCACTCCAGCCGTCAGCCACCGCCCGCCGGCGTGCCAGGCGAGGGCGCCCGCGAACAGGTCCTTTCCCAGCTCGAACAGCCCGTACGCGACCACGCCCGCGGCGCTCCACGCGAGTAGATAGCCGCCGGCGAACAGCAGCCACCAGCTGGGCTCGCGCCGGCGCGCGAGCGTCGCGTAAACGGCGGCCGTTGGCGCGAGCGACGGAAGCATCATCGCGGCCATCATCACCGCCCACACCCCGGTGAACCAGCCAAGCGCGCCAAGCGAAGTGCCCGGGCCCGCGTCCATCCCGGCCATCCGCACAGCCGTCGACCACCACGCGACACCCGCGGACACAAGCAACCCCAAGACGACGTCCAGACGCGTGCGAGATGCCTCGATCAGCGTCGCAAGCTCCTTTTCGCGCTCCAGGAGCCCAGCGCGCGCACCGTCCCATTCCTTGCGAGTTGCGGTCCTGTGCTGTGGCATCGGCTGACTCCTCCTCGGGCTGCGGTTGGCCCATATATAGTTAGCAAAATGGCTAATGGTGTGTTCGGTGCCCTCGCCCATCCGCTCCGGCGCGAGATCGTCGAGCGCCTCAGCCAAGGACCGGCGACCGTCGGCGAGACGACACGCGGCTTCGGGGTCTCGAAGCCCACGATCTCGCGACACCTGCGGATGCTCGAGGAGGCAGGTGTCGTGAGCCGCGTGATCGACGGCAGGACCCACCGCCTCGCGCTCCGGCCGGAGGCACTTGCCGAGGCCTCTGAATGGATCGAAAGCCAGCGGAACCGGTGGGGGCGACTGTTCGACGTCGTAGGCGAGTATCTGGAGGAAGGGAAGGAGCGGGAGTGAGCGATGACTCCGCCCGAGCTTACGTTTTCAGAGTAAGCCGGCTCGACGACGGTGCTGATGGTCAACAGCGGCATCTCGACCGACGAGCGCCGGGACGCCCAGGACGAGGGATCGCACGGGTGCCTCGACGAACTCGAGCGGCTGGTGGTTGGCTGAGGCGAGGTCCGGATGCGGCGCCTCGCAGCCGCGGATCTCGAGGGCGGTAGCGTTAGTGCCATGCCTGAGCTGATTACGCCATTCAAGCCACGGCTGCGTGGCGTCTTTCACCAGTGGGCGTGCGCCGGCTCGGTGCCGCTCGGCTTGGTGCTGGTAATCGCCGCCGGGTCGTCGCGCGCTCGGATCGCGCTGACTGTCTACTCGGTCAGCCTCGTCGCGTTGTTCGGCGTAAGCGCCCTGTATCACCGCGTCAATTGGCGCTCGCTGACCGCGCGCGACTGGATGCGTCGGCTGGACCACTCGATGATCTTCGTGCTGATTGCGGGCAGCTACACGCCCTTCGCGGTGCTCGTGCTACACGGCTCGCTGGCGGTCGCGATCCTCCTCGTCGCGTGGGCAGGGGCGGGGCTTGGGATCGCCTTCAACCTGGTGTGGAGGGACGCGCCAACGTGGTTGCAGTCCGCGCTCTATGTCGGGCTTGGGTGGATCGCGGTGGTGGCGCTCCCACAGATCGGGGCGGCCATCGGCATCGGTGGGCTGGCGCTGCTTGGCCTCGGCGGCGTTCTCTACACGCTGGGGGCTGTGGTCTACGTCATCAGAGAACCGGACCCGGTGCCGGCGGTGTTCGGATACCACGAGCTCTTCCACATCCTTGTGATCGTCGCGGCAGCCGTGCAATACGCCGTGATCGCGTTCTGGATCGCGCCCGGGTGGACGACCTGACGAGAAATCCGCGGTCGGCGCGTGGATCTAGGGTTCAGCCGCTCTTAGCCGCGGAGAAATTCGCGTTCGTGGTGTAATGCTCGATCTTATCTGCGTGGATCAACGCGGAGACCCTGAGAGGGGCGCCGCCGGCCCTACCGAGTCACCCACGCCTCGGGATCGTCGGCCAGCACGTTGATCGAGTCGGGCAGGCTGGCGTTGGCAATGTCGGCGACGGTCACGTGCTCGACGACGTTCCGTAGGTTCTTGCGGACCGCGATCCACACGCGAGGGAGCTGGTGGGCAACACCGGGGTACTCTGCCTCTTCGGGCTTGCCGCCCCGAACGGTTGCAAGCGGGCCCTCGACGGCGCGGATGATGTCCGCGATCGTGATCTGCCGGGGCTCCTTGGCCAGCCGGTAACCGCCGTCGGTGCCGCGCTGGCTGCGCACCACTCCCGCCACCCGAAGCTCCGACAGGATGTGCTCGAGGAAGTTGAGCGGGATCCCCTGTGAAGTCGCGATTCGCTCGGCCGGCACCGCCTTGCTGTCAGGCGCGGCCGCCAACTCGATGGCGGCCCGCACCGCGTAGTCCGCCTTGGCGGAGATCCTCATTGTGGCCCCCTTCGCTAGGACCCATGGTCGGGCTTTCAGTATTTCGATGATCTGTGAGACGGCTTCCTGCACGCTGGTAGTCGCGGTGTCGACCCGGAGCTCCGGATGCTCCGCCTCGAGCGCTCGGAGCTGTGAGACGCGGGGTGCCGTCGCGCTCATGCCGCTGTGCCCCGCCCTTCCCGGTAGCGCTTGACCCACGCCATTGAGAGCTCATCCCTCTGGCGGGACAGCCGCGGGACCGCTACCCGCCGGCTCACGCGCAGCATCTGGCACAGCAGCGTGCTGCCGCTCCGCGGTGTCGCACAAACGAGATACGCCTGCAAAGGGCCGGACTCACAAACGCTAACTTCACCAAATCGATCGACAAAGGTTATAACACCGATGGCACCGCCGGGCTGTCGTTCCGGCAGGCGTTCTGCGCCGCGTCGACCTTCGGGGAGCCGGGCTTGCCTGCACAGAAGGATCGCGCCGGCTCCACGCCGGGGACGATCCGTCCCCGGCTCCTGGCACGAGCACAAACCGGCCCGCTACAGCAAAGTTCAGCAGCCGGATCGAAAAAGCGCGGAATCCTGATACGCTCACCCCGCAATTTTGATCGAAGTTGTGGGGATTGACCTTCGATGGGAAAGGAATGACATTGAGACGAAGGGTCAGAGGTCTCGCCGTGCTTTCGGTAGCTGTCGCGACGATGGCCGTGCCGGCCGTAGCGGGCGCGACGACGTTGTTCGGGTCGGGATCGAGCGCCGAGCAGCCGATCATGAACGTGCTGTTCAGGGCGTACAACAAGCTCCACAAGAGCATCCGCTTCAACTATCTCCCCGACGGAGGCAACGCCGGGGTCGTGGACGTCCAGGCCGGACGGCGGCTGTTCTCGATCAACACGCGACCGCCGCTCCCGAGCGACTCGGGTACCACGTACTTCAAGCTGTGGCTCGACGGCCTGTGCATCGCGGTCAACCCGGCCAACAGCGTGAGCAACGTGTCGATCCCGCAAACGAAGGACATCTTCACCGGGCTCATAAACAACTGGAGCAAGATCACCGGCTCGAACCTGACCTCGACGATCGATCCGATCGGCCGCAACTCGACCGCCGGCTTGTACACGTTCTTCCAGCAGGCGGTGCTCGCACCCGCAACGCAATCGTCCAACGTGGAGCAGGTGACCTCCGACGGATTGGTCGCGACCGCGGTCTCGAAGGACCCGAATGCGATCGGCTACGTCGGCATCGCCCACACGGGCAAGGGCAGCGGCGTCAAGAGCCTGGACGTGAACGGGGTGCCGTGCAACCAGGCGAACATCAAGAGCGAGAACTACCCCCTGTTCCGCTACGCCTGGGGCGTTCTGCCGACGAAGAATCCGAGCCGCGCGGTGGAGAAGTTCTTCGACTGGGTCCGGACCAGCAAGCAGGCGGGCCAGATCATCAACCGCGGTGGCGCGGTTGCCGCGTTCAATAAGAAGTAGCGGAGGACCCTGCGGGGAATGGACGAGGACGTCTTCCTCGAGCGGGACCGGGGTCTCAGCCAGGATCAGCGCGCCGAGCTTGGGCTCGGCGCGCTGGTGTTCGTGGTGGTCGCATTGCTGCTGGCGATGCTGGCGTTCGTGTTCCACGAGGCGTGGCCGTCGTTCGCCCACAACGGGCTCGGCTGGTTCGGCGGCGGCGGGGATGTCGACCGCCAGATCGAGGCGATCTTCAACTCGGGGGAATACAAGACCGCACCCGTCTACACGTTCCATGCCTGGCCCCTCATCTGGAGCACGATCCTGATCACGCTCAGCGCGGTGGCGATCGCGTTCGTCGGCTCGCTGTTCGTCGCGGTGTTCATGGTCGAGTTCGCGCCAGCCTGGTTGCAGCGCATCCTCGAGCCCGTCGTCCGGTTGCTCGCCAGCGTCCCGTCCGTGATCTACGGGCTGGCGGGCGTGCTCGTCCTGGTGCCGTTCATCGGCAACCACCTGATCACCCAGAGCGAGAAGGCGTCCGTCACCCCTGCGATTCAGCTGAGCGGGGCGAGCCTGCTGGCCGCGGTGCTGATCCTGACCGTGATGATCGCCCCGATCATGATCGCGGTGTTCGCCGACGGACTCCGGGCCGTTCCCCGCGGATGGCTCGAGGGCTCGCTCGCGCTCGGTATCAACCAGTGGCGGACGTTCTGGAAAGTGGCGGTGCGGACCGCCCGGCCCGTTCTTATCGCGGGTACGGTGCTGGCGACGGCCCGCGCGCTCGGCGAGGCGATCATGGTCAGCATGGTCTCGGGCGGCGTCGGGTTCGCCCCTAATCCGATCGACGGGCTGATCTTCTTCTTCGAGCCGTCCCAGCCGCTGGCGGCGACCATCATCCGCAACTCAGCGGAGGGGCTGAGCTCGCCACCGATGAAGCACACGCTGTACGCGATCGCCGCCGTGCTGCTGTTCTCCTCGGCGATGCTGTCGGTGATCGGGTGGGCGGCGAAGCAGCCGATGCGCCGCTACGGGGTGGTCCCGTGAGCGCGACGACGGCGGCACCGGTCCGTCGGCCGGATTCGTCGAGCGCGTCGTGGCGGCTTTCCGATCGACTCGGGCTCGGCTTGGCCTGGCTGCTCGGGCTGCTCTTCTGCGCGATCGCCGCGGCGGTCGTCATCTACTTCCTCGTCGAGGGGATCCGCTACCTCCGCCCGAACCTGCTGGTCACCAACCCGGTAGCGGCCGCGAGCGAGAGCCAGACCGGGGGCTTCCTAGACCCGCTGCTCGGCACGGTGATCGTGGGGACGATGGCGATGGCCATCGCGTTGCCCGTCGGAGTCGGCATCGCGGTGTGGCTCAGCGAGTTCGGGCGGCCGACGGGGGCGGCACGTGTGGCGGAATCGGCGATCGAGATGATGGCCGGCGAGCCGTCGGTGGTGCTGGCGCTGTTCGGATTGAGCCTGTTCGAGCTCCATGCGCTCGGCTTCTTGAGCCAGGCCACGCACGGCGTCGTGCTCGGGCAATCATTCTTCGCCGCGGCCGCGCTGCTGTCCCTGGTCGGCCTGCCGTTGGTGGTGGCGAGCACCCGGGAGGGACTCCAGGCGATTCCGAGCCACGTGCGCGAGGCGTCCTACGCGGTCGGCAAGACCAAGATCGCCACCACCCGGCGTGTGCTGCTGCCGGCCGCGCGGCCGTCGGTGATCACGGGCACGATGCTCGGCCTCGGGCGGGTGATCAGCGACACCGCAATCGTGCTGCTCCTGCTCGGGGGAACGCTGACGTTCAGCACCGCGAACTCCACCCCGGTCCTCGGCCTGCTCCGCGGCACCGGCGACACGCTGACCGGCTACATCTACTACAACGCGCCCACCGGCGACGGGAACCAGCCGTCGAAGGCCTATGCGGCGACGTTCGTCCTGTTACTGCTGGTGCTCGCGCTGAACCTCGGCGTCGACGTCGTCCTGAATCGCTCGCGGAAGGCGGTCACGTGGAAGTGAGGAAGCCGCCGCCGGTCAGGCGCTTGAGCGGGAACGAGGGCTACCCGCCCCGCGCGTTTGTCGCTCCGGCGCCCCCCGAGATCGCGGTCGGGGCCACCACCGCCAATGGCAACGGGCATGGGCCGAGCTCCGCGTTCGCGGCACCCTCGTCCCGGGCGACGCGCGACACGGCGATCGCGATCGACCGCATGCAGGTTGAGGAGCTCTCGGTCACCTACGGCAGCAAGCCCGCCGTCAAGTCCGTCTCGCTCCCGATCCGCCAGGGCGAGGTGCTGGCGCTGATCGGGCCATCGGGCTGCGGTAAGACGACGTTGCTTCGCTCGCTGAACCGCCTGACGGAGCTGACCCGCGGTGCATCCGCGTCCGGGCGGATCGTGCTCGACGGTGTCGACATCGCGACGATGGAGCAGACCGCCCTCCGCCGCCGGGTGACGATGGTCTTCCAGCAGCCCAACCCGTTTCCGATGAGCGTGTTCGACAACGTGGCGTACGTCCTGCGCGAGCAGGCCTCGCGCCGCCCGCGACGGGCCGCCGTACGCGGTGCGGTGCGCGACGCGCTCGCGCGCGCCGGGCTGCTCGCCGAGGTTGCGGACAATCTCGACCACCCGGCGCTCCGACTCTCGGGCGGGCAGCAACAGCGCCTGTGCATCGCTCGCGCGCTGGCTGCGGATCCAGAGGTGCTCCTCCTCGATGAGCCCTGCTCGGCTCTCGATCCCCAATCGACGCGGCTGATCGAGGAGCTCATCATCAAGCTCCGCCAGGACGTCGCTGTGGTGATCGTCACTCACAACCTCCAGCAGGCCTACCGCATCGCCGACTACGTGGCGTTCATGTATCTGGGCGAGCTGGTCGAGTACGGGAGCGCCCACCAGATGTTCGGGACGCCCAGGCAGCAGCGAACGCGGGAGTACGTCAGCGGTGCGTTCGGTTAGGCGCATGTCCGCGGCCTGCGTTGCCACTCTGCCGGTCGCGGTCGTCCTCACCGGCTGCGTGTCGACGCAGCGGATCGCCGCGCGTGCCCGGCTCGTGAGCGCGCGTGAGCTGGCCAGCCAGAGCACGACCGAGGTTGTCCGAGCAAATGCCGATGTGACAGTTGGTCGGCTGACACTGATCCACACCCGGACCGGGACCGCAGTCGTGGCGTCACTCCGCAACAACTCGTCGAGCACGCTGACGGATCTGCCGATCTCCGTCGGCATTCATGGGAAACACGCGGTGTATCTGAACCGCTCGGCGAACCTCGACTATTTCGACAGCCACATCGCGGCGATCGGGCCGCATGGGGTCACGACCTGGGTGTTCACGACCCGTCGGCGCGTGCCCAGCGGCCGACCATTCGCGACGGTCGGCGTCTCGCAACTGCATTCATCCGCCGGGGCACGCCTGCCGCAGATCGATGTCTCGCTCCGAGCCGGGCGGTCGGCACTCGGGAGAGCGACAGTCGCGGTCTCGGTCTCCAACCGCTCCGGTATTCCGCAGTACGACCTTCAGGTCTACGCAGTCGCGATCCGGGGCGGGCGTGATGTGGGCGCCGGACGCACGGCGGTGACTCACCTCGGGACAAACGCGACGACGACGCTGAGCATCACTCTGCTGGGCGGGACCCAGCGGGCCGCGCTGCGGCTGATCGCACTACCGACGATCTTCAGTTAGGAGCAGCGAGCATGAGCGTGACTGACACTGAACAGACCCTCGAGGCTACGTCGGTGGCGCAGCCTCCGGCCGAGTACGAGACGTGTGAGCAGTGCGAGGCCCCTGTCGAGGCAAACCAACGCTATTGCGTCGTGTGCGGAACCCACCGCCGGCACGTCTACGACCCGGCGGCTCGGTTTCTGTCCGACGCCATGAGCCGGTCGCGGTCCGCTGCTCGGGTCGCGCGCCGCCCGGCCGCGCCAACGCGGCGGTCGCCGGGCCTGGCCCTCGCGCTGGTGCTGGCCGCGATTCCACTCGCGGTTGCTGCCGGCGTGCTCATCGGCGGTCGCGGAGGCGACTCCAACGGCAAGCTGTTGGCCGCGTTGCGCGCGCAGAAGCCCACGGTCGTGAACGTGAGCGGCGGTGGGGCAGCCAACGGCGTGGCGAGCGCAAGCGAGGCGAGCGCCACGGCGGCCACGGCGGCCACGCCGGTCGCCCGGCTGAGCAGCAGCTTCGGACTTCAGCAGGGCTACGCGATCGAACTCCAGACGCTCCCGGGCTCCGGCACCACGCAGGCGACCGTCGCCGCGGCCGAACGCCAGGCCCGGGCGCGGGGCGCGACCGCGGTCGGTCTGATCAGCCAGGCGGACTTCCAGGTCACGCCGGCACCGCCGGCCGGCGACTACGTGATCTACTCGGGTCAGTACCACTCGAGTGCGGACGCGACGGCGGCGCTCGCCAAGCTCGAGCACGCGTTCAGGGACGCCAAGGTGATCGCGGTCGGCCCGGTTGGCAGCTCCAGCAAGGTGCTCTCCACCACAAAGTACGGCTCCGCCCACGAGGTCTCAGGCTTCAAGCCGACCGCCAGTCAGCTCGCGGCCGGCGCCCAAGAGGTCAACAAGGTCAGTAAGGAGATCAACGGGAATTATGTGAAATCGCAGCAGGGGCTGCCGGACGCGATCTCCGTGCCGTGACGGCGCTCCGTCGCAGGCGATCCGGACCGACGGCGCAAGACGCCGCCTCGCTGCCGGCGACCGACCCCGAGCTCGCGGCCCGGCGCGACCGGCTGGTCGAGCGGTTCGCGATCATGCAGTCCGAGCTCGGCGGCCTGTTCTATGAGATGGCAATCCGCGACCACGTGCGGATGGAAGTCCTGATCCCCAAGGCGGCTGAACTCCAACGCGTCGACGCGGAGCTGAGCCAGCTCGAGCAGATCATCGAATCCGGGAGCTCGAAAGTCGGCGGGGAGTGCCCCGCGTGCGGCGCCACGTACGCCCGCGGCGCCGCGTTCTGCGCCCAGTGCGCGCAACCGCTCACCGCGCCATGATCGCCCGGCTTCGCTCGGTTCGGCTGACGTGGCCGCAGATCGCGATGATCGCGGCCGCGTCAGCATTCGCGACGGCGGTGGTGATCCACGCGGGCAATCGCCGCGACCACGTCCCGTACACGGAGCTGGCCGCGCTCACACGGCGCGTCGTCGTGCACACGTCCACCCCCGGGCCGGTGGATCGGCGAGCCACGCAGCCCGCGCAAGCGCCGCCGGCGAGCACTCCGTCGGCGGCGGCCGGGAACGTCCCGCCTGTGTCGAGCTCCCCGGGCGACGGTGGGACGACGAGCACTGACGACACGACGGGCGACGGTGGGACGACGAGCACTGACGACACGACGGGCGACGGTGGGACGACGAGCACTGACGACACGACGGGCGACGGTGGGGGAGACGGCGCGACAACCGATTCGAGCGCCGGAGTGAGTCCACCGGCCACAACGACGACCCCCACGACCGCGTCCCATCCCGTCAAGCACGTGTTCCTGATCGCGCTCACCACCAACAGCTACCGCGCCGCCTTCGGACCCGGTTCGGTGGCGCGCTATCTGAACGGCACCCTGCGCCGGCGGGGCACGCTGCTCAGCGGCTACCGGACGTTGGGCGACACCGAGCTACCCGACTACCTCGCGATGATCAGCGGCCAGGCGCCCAACACCGACACGAGCAGCGACTGCGCCACCTACGCGGAGTTCGCCTCATCGGCAAAGGCACAGAGCAACGGTCAATTCAAGGGTCCCGGCTGCGTGTACCCGAACACCGCACTCACGATCGCCGACCAGGTCACCGCGGCCGGGAAGCAGTGGAAGGCGTACATCGCCGGCATGGGGGCCTCCACCTGTGTGCACGCGAACTCGAACGCCGACGACGACGCGCCACTGACCGGCGCCAGCAGCGACTACGCGACGAGACACAACCCGTTCATCTACTTCCACTCGCTGCTCGACCTCGGGGGTTGCCAGAGCGACGACGTCGGGATCCAGCACCTGGCGCGGGATCTTCGCGTGGCCAAGCGCACGCCGACCTACACGTACATCGCGCCCGGTCTGTGCGACGAGCCGTCCGCGACCTCGTGCGCCGGCAACCAACCCGGTGGGCTAGCCGGCGAGGACACGTTCCTCAAGCGCTGGGTTCCGCAGATACTCGCCTCTCAGGCCTACAAGCAAGACGGGGTCTTGATGATTGTGTTTGCGGATGCGAGGCCGGCTGCCGACGCCGGCGCGGCCCGCCACGGTCCGGTCAGAACCGGCGCGCTGATCCTGTCGCCGCTCGCCCATCGCGGTCGGACAGTCTCAGGCACCTACGATCCTTACTCGGTGCTCCGTGCGGTCGAGGATCTCTTCGGCTACACGCCGCTCGTGCACGCGAACAGCGCCCGCTCGTTCGTGACCGCGGTGCTGCCCGGCGCGTAGCGCGATCGCTCGCCGCCGGGCAGCGACAACGGGTCCACTACTAGTCCCGAACGGTCTTCCTCGCCGTGTGCTTGACCGCGGCGTTCTTCTTCGTCGTCGGCTTCGGCTTGACGCGCACGGCGGGGCACTTCCCGTCGAGCCGCAGCCTGAAGGGTCCGTCCTCGGCGCCGGTGCTGTCGCTGACCACGAGCTCCACCACCGCCGCGGGCTCCGGCTTCGTGCCGGCGGGCGAGCCCGGCGGGATGTTCGCGCAGTACGGCTCGGTGGTGTCGAACGTGCCCTCGGCCCAGTCCGGCGAGGCCATCGACCCGCCCGCGCCTGCGTTGCAGTTGATGCCGTTGCCCGGGATCTGTCCCGCGCAGCTCAAGCCAACGGTTGACAGCGGGTTGCCCGTCGGGTCCACCACCAACGGGTTGGTGGCGAAGTCGTCGATCGTGTTGAAGTCGTTGGGCTTGCGAAGCACGATCAGCGTGTATGCGCTGATGCCGCCACTGCAGTTGAACTTGTAGCTCAGCAGGTTGGGATCGTCGGGGGTGGGCTTGGCGTGCTTCAGCGACCCACCGCACAGGGTCGCGGACTCCGGCGTTGGCGTGGCCGCGACGGCCGACTGCACGAGCACGCAGCCGAAGAGAGCCAACGCGAGCGCCACCAGCGCCGACCGTCGTCCGGTGCGGCGCTCTGCCTTGCGATGCGACACAGCTAGACCTCCGTCTATCGAGTGACACGGTGGGTCGGCCGCGCCTTGCAAGTACTCCACGCTGTTGGGAAGCGATTGCCCGACCCGGCAATCTTCAGAATTCTTACAGAATTTGTGCAGTTTTCGCAGCGCGGGTGCCCGAGACGGTGAAGCTCGACACGCGCCGCCGGGTGGCAACGCTGATCGCGTCCGACGATCAGCCCGAGGGACTCGTGGCGCCGTCGCAAGGGAACGCACAGACGACCCCGGACGACGGTCTGGACCGCTCCGCCGCCCTGGCAGCGCCACCTGCCAGGGCTGTCGGCGAGTGCGACTCCGGGCTGCTCCTGTACGGTTCCCCGCTACTTCCGGTCTCGGGTCCGGCAGTTCTGAAAGCTCCAACCCGTCAACCCTAAGAACGAGCTCCTACAAGCGGGACGCACCCCCGAGGATCGAGGACCCTTGCCCGACACAATCACGGCCGAACGCGACGGCCATATCCTGCTGATCGGCGTGAACAGGCCGGACAAGCGCAACGCCTTTGATCTTTCCACGATCGAGCAGCTCGGAGCGGCGTATGACCGCCTCGGAGCCGAGCGAGAGCTTCGCGCGGGCGTGCTGTTCGGCCACGGCGATCACTTCTCCGCCGGACTCGATCTCGCCGAGGTGGGACCGGCCGTTGCTGAACGTGGACCGAGCGCGCTTGCAGGCCCCGGAAGGTACGACCCGTTCGGCGTCTGGGGGGAACAGGTGACCAAGCCGATCGTGATGGCGGTACAGGGAATCGCGTTCACGCTGTCGATCGAGATTGCGCTCGCGTCCGACATCGTGATCGCGGCCGACGACGTGCGCTTTCGCCAGCTCGAGATTGCGCGCGGAATCATGCCGTTCGGAGGGGCCACGTTTCGCGCGCCGGCCCAGCTCGGCTGGGGAAACGCCATGCGCTACCTGCTCACCGCGGACGAGTTCGGCGCCGAGGAAGCGATGAGGATCGGCCTCGTGCAGGAGGTCGTTCCCGCCGGCAGGCAGCTCGAGCGAGCAACCGAGATTGCGCGCGTGATCGCCGCGCAAGCGCCGCTCGGAGTGCAGGCGACGCTCGCGAATGCGCGCGTCGCGCGAGCGGCCGCGGAGCACGCGGCCGCCGAGCATCTACGCGAAACCGTGCCGCGCGTCCTTCGCAGCGAGGATGCCGCCGAGGGAGTGCGCAGCTTCCTCGAACGGCGCGACGGTAACTTCAGCGGCGCGTAGAGGATCGTCCGTGCGTGAGCTAACGAGGAAGCCCCACCACACCCGTATTCGGCCTTTTACCGACACCCCGGCGGCAGCCTACGGATGTGGGGTCGCCGCGCGCGCACGTAGTGTGATGGCAAGCCGCTTCGACGCGGAACCTCCGGGTTTCGCCCCGGATATGTGGAGGTCGAGGAGATCATGCGTGCGAATTTTCAGCCCCTGACGCCCCTGAGGTTTCTCGAGCGCTCGGCCGCGGTCTTTCCCGGCAAGCCGGCGATCGTCTGCGGCGACCGTCGCCTTACCTACCGCGAGTTTGCCGACGAGACGACTCGGATCGCGAGGGGGCTGCAAGCCTCTGGGATCGACCCGGGTGATCGGGTTGCGTACCTTTGCCCGAACATCGCCGAGATGCTGATCGCGCACTTCGCGGTGCCGCTCGCCGGCGCCGTGCTCGTGGCCCTCAACACGCGCCTGTCCGCAGACGAGGTCGGCTATATCTGTCGCCATTCCGGGGCGAAGCGGCTGATCGTGGCCGAGGAGCTTCTGCCGAGCGTGCCAGGCGCCGAGAGCCTGGGCGACGTGGGGGAGGTGTTCGTGATCCCGGACTCGGATTCCGACTCTGTCGGCGCCGCCGACCGCGACCTCCCGCTGCGAGCGTACGAGGAGCTGAGAGGGCGCGGGAGCCTCGAGCCGCTGCCCTGGGCTGTCGACGACGAGCAGACGACGATCTCGATCAACTACACGTCGGGGACGACCGGTGACCCCAAGGGCGTGTCATACACCCACCGCGGCGCGTACCTGAACGCGCTCGGAGAGGTGATCCACTCCGAGCATTCGGCGTCGTCGGTGTACCTCTGGACGCTGCCGATGTTTCACTGTAACGGCTGGTGCACGACGTGGGGGGTAACCGCGATCGGTGGAACGCATGTCTGTCTGCGCGCCGTTCGTCCGGACGTGGTTTGGCGACTGATCGACGAGGAGGGCGTCACCCACCTCAACGGCGCGCCGGCGGTGATGACGTCGATCGTCAGTGCGCCAGAGGCACATCGTTTCGAGCACAAGGTGACAGTGACGACGGCCGGCGCGGCGCCGAGCCCGACGATCATCGGGAAGCTGGAGGCGCTCGGGGCCCACGTCATCCACGTCTATGGGCTAACCGAGGTGTACGGGCCGTACTCGCTGTGCGAGTGGCAGCCGGATTGGCACGAGTTGGAGTCCCCGGAGCGCGCGCGCAAGCTCGCGCGGCAGGGCGTCGGCATGGTGACGGCGGAGCGCCTGCGCGTCGTCGATTCCGACATGCACGACATTCCCGCCGATGGGATCACGATGGGCGAGATCGTGATGCGCGGAAACGACGTGATGAAGGGCTACTTCCGCGATGAGGGGGCGACCGAGCTTGCTTTCGCCGGTGGCTGGTTCCACTCGGGCGACCTCGGCGTGATGCATCCGGACGGATACGTCGAGCTGATGGACCGGGCCAAGGACATCGTGATCTCCGGCGGCGAGAACATCTCCACGGTCGAGGTGGAGCAAGCGCTGCTGAGCCACCCAGCCGTCGCCGACGCCGCGGTCATCGGCGTCGCCGACGAACGATGGGGCGAGCGCCCGAAGGCGTTCGTGGTCCTGGGAGAGGGACAGCTCGTCGGTGACCGCGAGCTGATCGACCACGTCCGCTCGCGGATCGCGCACTACAAGGCGCCGGACACGATCGAGTTTCTCACCGCGCTACCGCGTAACTCGACCGGCAAGCTCCAGAAATTCGAGCTACGCCACGAGTTGGCCGAGCGAGCCGATCTCGGCGCGGATTGAGTTCGGATGATCGCACCATCCGCCAACGGACTCGAGCAGCTCGAGTCGAGAATCGGCGCCAAGCCCCGCAAGCGGACGAGGATCATGGCTGCCGAGGAGGCCGCCCAATTGATCTTCGACGGCGACACGCTGGCGATAGGGGGCTTCGTCGGGATCGCGGTGCCCGAAGCGTTGTTGATCGCGCTGGCCGATCGTTTTCAGGAGACGGGCGGGCCGCGCGACCTCACGCTGGTGTTTACCGCGGGGCAAGGCGACGGCGGCGATCGCGGGCTTAACCGCGTCGCGCGCGAGGGGCTGATCCGGCGCGCGATCGGGGCGCACTGGGGACTCGTACCTGCTCTCGGCGCGCTGGCACTGGAGGCGCGTATCGAGGCTTACTGCCTGCCGTTGGGAGTGCTGTCGCACCTGTACCGGGAGACCGCCGCCGGCGGGCCCGGCTTGATCACCAAGGTGGGCATGGGAACCTTCGTCGATCCCGCGCTCGATGGCGGGCGGATGAACGACATCTCGACGGACGAGGTAGTTCGATCGATCGAGCTCGAGGGCGAGGAGTTCCTGTTCTACCCGTGTCGCCCGTTCGATGTGGCGTTCGTGCGTGGCACGACCGCCGACGCCGAGGGGAACGTAACGATGGAGCACGAGGCGGCGATGCTCGATTCGCTCTCGCTCGCGCAGGCGACGAAGACGTCCGGGGGGATCGTGATCGTGCAGGTCGAGCGCGTAACCGATCGTCACGTCCTCCCGCCGCGCGATGTTCGCATCCCCGGGATCTTCGTCGACGGGGTCGTCGTCGCCGGGGACGGCGGAGCTCACGTGCAGACGTTTGCCGAGCGCTACAACCCGACGTACGTCGGCGAGCCGTCCGACGAGACGGAGACGGAGACGGCGGCTGCGCCTCGCCTCGATCCGCGCGCTGCGATCACGCGCCGTGCCGCGAAGCTCTTGAAGGCGAACTCGGTCGTGAACATCGGCATCGGGATCCCCGAGGGCGTCGTCGGCGTGGCTGCGCAGGAAGGGATACTCGAGGACATCAAGCTCACGGTCGAGGCTGGCCCCATCGGCGGCGTGCCCGCGGGCGGCTTGAGCTTCGGCGCCGCCGCGAATCCCGAGGCGATCATCGACATGCCCTACCAGTTCGACTTCTACGACGCGGGGCTTGATCAGGCGTTCCTCGGGATGGCTCAGGTCGACCGGCACGGCAACGTGAACGTGAGCCGTTTCGGCCGGCGGTTTCCCGGCGCCGGCGGTTTCATCGACATCAGTCAGGCCGCCCGCAGCGTCGCGTTCATGGGGACGTTCACAGCGGGTGCGGACATCACCGTCTCGCACGGACGGCTCTGCATTCGGCGCGACGGCGCGGTCGCCAAATTCGTCGATGAGGTCGAGCAGATCACCTTCAGTGGCACGCGGGCGCGGGCCACCGGTCAATCCGTGCTGTACGTCACCGAGCGGTGCGTCCTGCGCCTCGGACCGGACGGCCTCGAGCTGATCGAGATCGCTCCGGGCGTGGATCTGGAGCGCGATGTGCTGGCGAAGATGAGCTTCCGCCCCGCGATCGCCGGCGATTTGCGCGAAATGGACGGCGCGATCTTCAGCCACGCGCGACTCGGCCTGGCGGAGCGCTTCATGCTGCCGCTCGAGGCGCGGATCGAGTACCGCGCCGAGGACGAGGTCGTCCTGCTCACCCTCGACGGCTTGACGATCGAAGAGATGGGCGAGGCCGAGTCGATCGTCCAATTCCTGGACCGCCGTCTCAGCGAGCTGGGGTCCGGTGAGAACGTGGTCGTCGACGGCGACGGCATCGACCCCGGCCGTCCTGGGGCGCTCCGGTTCCTGGAGCTCCTCTGGGACTACGAGCGGTCACGCCCGTGGGCGTGGTATTGCATCGATCCGCTCCAGCGCCGCAAGCTGCGTCGAGCGTGCTCGGACGCCGACTTCGACCACCCGATCCATCCAAGCTTCCACGAGGCCGCCAAGAGCCTGCGCGACACCCGGCTCGCGACGGTCACCGAGTAGTCGCGGCGGCGGCTCGGGGGCGGCAGCTCCGAGGCAACCCGGGCCCTGCGCCGGGCCGGCCACCAAGAAGAGCGCCCATCGGGCCATGAACGTGATGTCGACGGCCGCCTGGAGGTCGTAGTGCGCGCCAGCGGCTCACCACGTTTTGACCCGTTCGATCGGGCCTCGGCGCTCGATGCGCACTCGGGTGTCGAGCACCACGCACCCGGTCGTCGTGCACCGCGTCGGATTGAGATCGGCTTCGACCACCTCTGGAACGCATCGGAGCAGGAGCGCTAAACGGAGAACCAGCTCGCGCAAGGAGTGGCGATCGAGCGGTTCGCTGCCGCGAAATCCATCCAGCTCGGCGGCCACGCTGCGCGAGGCATCGATCAGTTCGTCGGCGTCGGCGTCCGTGAGCGGCAGCAGCCGGAACGCGGTGCTGCGGCCGAGGCCTGCCTGGCGTCCGCCGAGCCCTACCGCCAGCACCGGCCCCAGATCCGGGTCGGCTACGGCGCCTACCAGCACGCTGACTCCTCGGTCGTAGAGCGGTTGAACGATCGCGCCGATCCACGGGTACCCGGCGACTCGCATCCGCGCTTGCAGCTCCCGCCAGCCGGCTCTGATTGCCGCCTCACCGAGCAGCCCACGTAGGACCGCGTCGATGTCGCCCGCGGGACCGGGCGCCTCGAAGTCCGCCTTCAGGGCGATCGGCTTGCCGATCTCCGCCGCTACCGCGACCGCGCGCTCGAGATCCCCACAGGCATGCGACGCGACGATCGGAATCCCGTGCGTGGCCAGCAGGCGCTCAGCCTCGCCAAGCGAGATCCACCCGCCCGCCGGGTTCCGCTCGAGGAATGCTTCGACCAACGCCCGCGCCGCCGGTCCGTCAAGATCGGGATAGTCCGGGACCTCGCCCAGCGGCCGCGACAGCCATTCGCGACGCTCGACCGCGCTGGCGAGCACGTTCGCGCAGGATTCCGGGAACAAGAAGTTCGGGACTCCAGCGTGGGTGCGCGGTCGCGGCCGGCCGTCGGAGCGCACCACGCATGCGACAGCCGGCTTGGGCTGCCCGTCACAGGCCATCGAGATGGTTTGCAGCACCGCGTCCGGGTCTCCCTCGTGAACGTCCACGTAGAACACCATCAGCGCATCGATCGAGGGCTCGCCAAGCAGCCTGGTGACCCCGGTTCCGTAATCGTCCGGTCCCGCGCCGATTGGCATGATGAGCGGGTTTGGCGCGTCGCCCGCCTCCCTCACCTCGAGCCCCCGCGCAGCGGCCGCGTCGGCGGCGATCGTCGCCACACCGACGGAGTTGCTCACAATTCCGATCCGCCGACCGGCGGGCAGCGGTTGGCGCTCGAAGAACTCGGCCGCGTTGAACAGCTCATCGCCGCTGCGGAACCGGAGCAGCCCAGCCTGATGCAGCAGAGCATCGGCGACCTCGTCGCCCCGCAGCGCCGCCGCGGTGTGGGAGCGAGCTTCGGCGAGGACCCGTGCGGCACTCCGTCGGCCCTTGATCGCAAGTATCGGTTTGTTCCGTGAGACCCGCCGCGCGATTCGCGTGAAATGCTCGGGATTGCCGAACGTGTCGACGTAGAGGATCACGGCCACCGTTCGCCTGTCCTGCTCGCACCACTCGAGCAAGTCGTTGGCTGACACATCGGCCCGGTTACCGAGCGAGGCGAACAGCGAGACGCCGAGGCCGAGGGCTGCCGCATGAGAAAGAAGTCCGATCCCCACCGCGCCTGAGGGTGAGCAGATCGCCAGCCCTCCCGAGCTCACGGAGGCGCCCGTGAACATCGCGTTCAAGCGAACCTCGGGCGCGTTGTTGATCAGCCCCAGCGAGTTCGGGCCGACCAGCCGCAGGCCGGCATCCCGGACGATGTCCAGCAGCCTGGCGTCAAGCCAGGTCGATGCCTCGATGTCCTGCTCTGGGCCAGCCGGGACGACCAGCAATGCTTTCGCCCCCCTGGCGGCAGCGTCGGCCGCGAAATCCAGAACGGCAGCTCCCTCGACCGCAAGTATGACCAGATCCGGAGCGACCTCAAGCTCGCCCAGGCTCCGCAAGGACCGCCCGGCGGACACGACGGTACCCGCCGGGTCAACCCATTCGACCACACCCCCGAAGCCGCCATTGCCGATGTTCTCGACCAACGCGCGCCCGACATTTCCCGGCGTGTCCGCGGCCCCGACGACCGCGACCGACGAAGGGGCGAGGATCGGCCGCAGCGAAGCAAGCGCAGCGAAATGGTCGCGCTCATCGATCCGCTGCACCACCGCCACGACCGGCGTAATGTCAACCGACACGTTGAGCTCCTCGAGGACCGCACGGTTGACCGCGAAGCCGGCGTTCCGAAACACGCTGAGCATCACACGGTTCGTCGACAGCACGGCCGCATCGAAGCGGCGCACGCCGCGTTCCGCCCCGATCGCCGCCAGCTGCTCGAGCATCCGCGTTCCGATCCCGCGCCGCTGCTCGTCATCCGCCACCGCCAACGCGATCTCGGCCACACCCGGCTCGCGCAGCCCCTGGTAGCTGCACGCCGCGATCACACGTCCGGCACGACGGGCGATCAGGGAAACGCGGTCGATGCCGCTCGACTCCACGGCGGCTCGCGCGACGATGTCCGTACGTCCCATCCCGTGGAAGCGGAAGTACCTGCTCTGCGGAGAGAGCTGTTCATAGAACGCCCTTACCTCCTCATAATCCGCCGGGCCTGGCGCCTGCAGCCGCAGCGTCGAGCCATCACGAAGCAACACGTCGCGAACGAGCCGGACCGCTTTGTCGGGCGAATCACCCGCACCCGCCCCACGGACGCCACCCGCGACCGACTGGCGCGCGGCCGCACCACCTGACGCTTCTTCTCGACCTTCGGACAGCTCTGCTCCCCCCCATCGTTGCGGGCGGTCGGCTCCGCCCGGGAGCCAAGGAGTTTGGCACGCCGGACAAAGCGACGGGGTGGGGGGGTCTATGCGGTTTGGAGGATCGTGCCGCGCAGGTCAAGCCACTCGATTGCTTGGTCGCGGAGTTTGAATTTCTGGATCTTGCCGCTGGTGGTCATGGGGAACTCTTCTACGGGGATCACGTAGCGTGGAATCTTGTAGTGTGCGATCTTGCCGCGGCAGAATTCGCGGACCGACTCGACGTCGATTGGGTCGGGTGTGCGCGCGACTACGAAGGCGGCGATTTCCTCGCCGTAGCGCGCGTCAGGGACACCGATGATCTGTACGTCCTTGATCTGCGGGTGGCTGTAGAGGAACTCCTCGATTTCCCGCGGGTAGATGTTCTCCCCGCCACGGATGATCATGTCCTTCGAGCGGCCGACAATGTTGACGTAGCCATCCTCATCGACGGTTGCGAGGTCACCGGTGTGCATCCATCCGGCCTGATCGATCGCTTCGGCGGTCTGCTCGCTGTCGTTCCAGTAGCCGAGCATGACGCTGTAGCCGCGGGTGCACAGCTCGCCTGGCGCGTTACGCTCGACGCACTCGCCCGTGGTGGGGTCGATGACCTTTATTTCGACGTGGGGGTGCACCCGCCCGACCGTCGCGGTGCGGTGATCGATGTCGTCATCGGCAGTCGTTTGGGTCGATACCGGGGCGGTCTCGGTCATGCCGTAGCAGATCGTGACCTCGCGCATGTGCATGCGATCGATCACCTAGGAGGCGCAACTCTTGCCACACTCCCGGATCGCCCGACCGGAGCGGAAGGCCCCGAGTCGCTTACTGCACTTCCGCTTGCGCCTCGCGGCTGGCGCAGCCTGCTACCTTGTGTAGCATGGCAGCCAAGATCCGGGAAACGGCGATCTCGCAGCTTCGTCGAGGCGTGCTTGAGTTCTGTGTGCTCGCGCTGCTGCGCGACGGCGAGCGCTACAGCTACGAGCTCGTTCGCGCGCTCGGTGATGCCGACGGCCTGGTGACGACGGAAGGAACGCTCTACCCGCTGTTGGGCCGGCTGCGTCGCGAGGGCGTGGTGGATACGACCTGGCGCGAATCGCCGTCAGGGCCCCCGCGGCGTTACTACCGCCTGACCCCGGACGGCCAAGCGGCGCTCGGCGGGTTCGCGGTCGAGTGGACGCGATTTCGCGACTCGGTCGACGCCCTGCTCGGGAACGGAGTGCTCAGATGAGGACCGACACCCTCCATCCCCTCGCTGCCGAGTACCTGGAGCGCCTGCGCCGCGCCGGACGTGGTCTTCCGCCCGGGCGCCGGCGGGAACTGCTCGCCGAGATCGAGGGGCACCTAGCCGAGGCGATCGACCCGGGCGCGTCGGATGCGCAGGCACTCACGGATCGGCACGACCACCAAGAAATACTGCTATGGCTTCGCGGACGGCGTACAGCACTGCACCAACGCCGGACACAGCGGTGGCTCGAACATTCTCGGAGTCGCACTCTTCGCGTTTCTCGTGCTCGCCCCGATCGCGACCTCGGTCTATCTCACCCGCCGCGCAGCCTAAGTGGCCCTTTCGCCTAAGGCATCACACACGACAAATCGAACGAGGCACTTGCGGGAGAACCGCACGCGCACGGACTGAAAGGAAAACGGGGAGCAGGCCCTCACGGCACGGCGCCCCTAACTACCAATGCACGCACATCGCCTCACGCACCTCCCCTCGCTGACTGTCCTCGCCGCTCTGACCGTCGTGCTGCTGGCAGCCTGCGGCGGCTCGAACAAGCCGTCAAACTCGGGCTCGCCGAGCGGATCCTCCCGCAACGCAGCCACGGCCTCGGACGCCCACATGTACCCGGTGTGCATGCGCGAGCACGGCGTCACCAGCTTTCCCGACCCGCAGGTGAACGGAAATCACCTCACACTCCAGATCACCCCGTCGATCATCGGGTCCCCGGCGTTCAAGTCGGCCCAGAAGGTCTGCGCATATCTACTGCCGGCTGGAGCGGGCCAGATCAACGGCCGCAGCCCAGCGCAGGGGAAGGCTCGTACCGAAGGGCTGCTCGCGTTCGCTGCCTGCGTGCGCAAGCACGGCTTCCCGAGCTTCCCCGATCCCACCAGCCAGGGCCAGCTGACGGTCGAGATGATCAGACAGGCCGGCATCAACCTCCAGCAGCCGGCGGTGCTACAGGCGGGGGACGCGTGCGTCCCCGTCAGTCAGGGCCAGATCACGAAGAGCGACGTCGCGCAGGCGGTCTCTAATCCCAGCACTTCCGGATCTCAGAGCTCAACGTCCGGATAAAGCAGCCATCCTTGACGCGATCCACGCGATCGGCGGCCCGGACGGAACGTCGCAGACGCCCCCGACCGCGCCGAGACAGCCGAATTGACCAGCGGGGCTGGGAAGGGGTCGCGGGTCGATCGGCTGATGATAGCTCGGCGGCGTTGGCGACCAAAGTTAATCGTCGCAGTAGGGCGGCTGGCCGAAAGCCGCCCTACTGCCTTACTACCCCGGTGCCGCGATCGCTGCTTCGGGCGGCCGAGCCGCCACCCGTGCGTCGCGCGAGGTGTGGAGGGTCGATGGGCGCCCGCCCGGGGGTTCCCTCCGTGGCCGTCGTCGTCTACGGCTCGAGCACGATCCGTGCGGCGACTCGGCCGGCCTCAACGTCGGCTATGGCCTGGTTGACTTGGTCGAGCGGTCGCGTTTCGCGGATCACGCGTGTCTTGCCGGCCGCGTGAAGCTCGAACACCTCGCGTAGGTCTTTCCGTGTGCCGACGATCGAGCCCTGGATCGTGATCCCGTTGAGCACGGTCTCGAAGATCGGGAGCGTGATCTCGTTGTCCGCGGGCAGCGCGACGAAGACGAGCTTCCCACCGGGACGGAGCGACCTGTAGGCTTGCTCGAACGCACGGGGCGAGACGGCGAGCGCGATCGCCTGATCGACGCCGCCGAGCCGCTGGATCGCCTCGACCGGGTCTTCCTTCTTGGCGTTGATGGTGAACTCGGCACCGAGGTCGCGTGCGAGCTTGAGCTTCTCGTCGGTCAGGTCGACCGCGACCACGCGCCCTCCGGCGATCGCCGCGTACTGGATCGCGAGGTGGCCGAGGCCGCCGACGCCAAACACGGCCACGAAATCAGACGAGCGGGTGCCCGCGACTTTGACCGCCTTGTAGGTGGTCACCCCGGCGCAGGTGAGCGGCGCGGCGTCGAACGGGTCGACGCCTTCCGGGACCTTGACGACGAAGTTGGTGTAGGCGGTGGCGTACTCGCCCATGCCGCCGTCGATCGTGTAGCCCATCATCTGCTGCGACTGGCAGAGTGTCTCCCAGCCGGATATGCAGTAGTTGCAGTTGCCGCACGCGTAGCCGAGCCAGGGCATCGCGACGCGGTCACCGATGTGGACCTCGAAGCCGCGGTCAGTGTTGGCGACCGCGCCGGGCTCGAGCTCGGTGACGATGCCGACGCCCTCGTGGCCGGGGATAAACGGTGGTGAGGGCTTGATCGGCCAGTCGCCGTTCGCGGCGTGGATGTCGGTGTGGCACAGGCCGCACACCTCGACCTTCACGCGCACTTGTCCCGGAGCGAGTTTCGGCATTGGGACCTGGTCGACACTTAGCGGACTGCCGAAGTCGTGGACGACCGCGGCACGGTAGGTGGTGGGTGCAGCCTCTGACGTGCGGGGTTCCGGAACGTGTGTAGTGGCCATGGTGTGTCCCTCTTTGTAGGTAGCCGGCGGCTATCAGGTCGGTCTAGGTTTGGTTGGGCGGCCCTGGTTCTGTGCGGGCGGCATCAAGGCGAGCGAGAAATGAAGTGCACACCCTCCAATCCCTCGAGCGAGAAGCCGTCGGCGGCGCCGGGCGCGACGTCGATCAGAAACCGCGGTTTGCCCCACCGCTCGTACTGCTCGGCGTCGATGTAGAACGGCGCGCCGCCGATCTCGCCGAGTTGCACGTCATCGAGCGCAACCGGCAGCTCACCGTCCTTCAGGCACATCGCGGAGCTGCCGTCGCAGCAGCCCCCAGACTGAAAGAACGCTAGCGGCCCATGGGCGCCCTCGAGGCGACGAATCACCTCGAGGGCCGCCGGGGTAGCGCCAACAGCCGGCCCACCATCATCATGAGCCGAAGCCGCCATCTCTAAAAGAACCCCATCGGGTTCTGGTCGTAGCTGACCAACAGGCACTTGGTCTGGCTGTAGTGCTCGAGCATCATGCGGTGGTTCTCACGGCCCACGCCGGAGCTCTTGTAGCCGCCGAACGCGGCGTGCGCTGGGTAGTTGTGGTAGCAGTTCGTCCATACGCGACCGGCCTTGATCGCGCGGCCCATCCGGAACGCCCGGCTGCCGTCGCGCGTCCAGACACCCGCGCCGAGCCCGTACAGCGTGTCGTTGGCGATCTCCAGCGCCTCGGCCTCATCACGGAACGTGGTGACTGCCAGGACCGGTCCGAAGATCTCCTCCTGGAAGACCCGCATCTTGTTGTGGCCTTTCAGCACCGTCGGCTCGAAGTAGTAGCCGCCGGCCAGGTGCTTGCCGACCTCGGGGCGAGTGCCGCCGATCAGCACCTCCGCACCCTCATCGCGTCCGATCTTGACGTAGCTCTCGATCTTCGCCAGCTGCGCGATCGAAACCTGCGGGCCCATCATCGTCTCGCGGTCAAGCGGATCGCCCTGCTTGATCGCGCGGATGCGCTCCAGGCAGCGGCCCATGAACTCGTCATAGATCGACTCGTGGATCAGCGCCCGGGACGGACAAGTGCAGACCTCGCCCTTATTGAACGCGTACAGCACCAGACCCTCGATCGCCTTGTCGAGAAACGCATCATCGGCCGCCATCACATCCTCGAAGAAGATGTTCGGCGACTTCCCGCCGAGCTCGGTCGTCGAGGGAATCAGGTTCTGCGCGGCATAGCTCATGATCAGCCGACCCGTCACCGTCTCGCCGGTAAACGCGACCTTCGCGATCCGCTTGTTCGACGCGAGCGCCTTTCCGATCCCGGCGCCCGGGCCGTTGACGATGTTCAACACCCCCGGCGGGACGATGTCGCCGATCACCTCGGCAAGCTTCAACAGCGACCACGGCGTCGGGCTCGCCGGCTTGATCACCGTGCAGTTACCCGCGGCCAGCGCCGGCGCGATCTTCCACGCCGCCATCAAGATCGGGAAGTTGAACGGGATGATCTGACCCACCACACCCAACGGCTCCTGGAAGTGGTACGCGTAGGTCTGATCATCGATCTCCGAGATCCGGCCCTCCTCGGCACGCACCGCAGCAGCGAAATAGCGGAAATGATCGGCGGCCAACGGAATGTCTGCCGCCAGCGTCTCACGCACCGGCTTGCCGTTCTCATAGCTCTCCGCCACCGCAAGCATCTCGAGGTTCTCTTCGATCGCATCCGCAACGTCATTCAGAACAGCGGCACGCTCAGCGGGGGAGCGTTTGCCCCACTCATCCTTAGCCGCATGCGCCGCGTCGAGCGCGAGCTCGATGTCGTCCGCACCTGAATTTGCGACCTCGCAGAACGGCTCGCCCGTCGACGGAGTCAGGTTCTCTCGGTACTCCCCGGTGGTCGGGGCGATCCAATGTCCCCCGATGAAGTTCTCGTAGCGCTCCTTGAGCTCTACCACGCTGCCGGGTTCGCCCGGCGCGACATAACTGCTTGACTCGACAATCGACATCTTGCACTCCTTGGTGGGAACCGCAGACTCGCCCGCGCCAGTAAGAGGGGGTCGAACCCCGCGCGGTCAATCGAATTGAGACGCGTCCACCGAATCGGCGGCACGACGCCTAAGACGTACGACACCAGGCCCCGCAGTCAAAACCAATAACCCATATTCCGCGCCGCGTGGCGCAAGAAAGCGCCGTTGGTGGCATTCGGACTTGTGAGCGTCCTGGCCGCAGGGCCAGCGGTGTTCCACTGTACTCCGATCGCGGGCGCTTATGTGAGGAAACCGCAAGAAAAAACAAAAGTCCGCTCGGACCCGCGGACCGGACCCCCGCTGCGACCCAGCGAGACTCCCGAAAGACGGGTCTCAACCGCCGGTGTCGAACAGGAAGGCTGCCCAGTCGAAGACGTCGTCGATCGCTACACCGCTAGGCGTCCAACTGGGGAGCCACAGGACGCCGACCTCGTCAGCCCCGTCGTCAACTCAGGTCGTCGTAACGCTCGTCTTGCTTAGTCGAAGTATCCGCTGCGGAGTTGGTCACGTAACTCAGACCGGCGGATCTTGCCGCTGATGGTCTTTGGCAGTTCGTCGACGAAGTGGATCTCACGCGGGTACTTGTAAGGAGCGGTGCCTTGTTTGACGAAGTCCTGAAGTTCCTTCGCGAGCTTGGGTGACCCTACGTGGCCCGGAGTGAGGATGCAGAACGCGATAACGATCTGCGTGCGGTCAGCGTCGTCCTTGGCCACGACGGCCGCCTCCATCACCGCTGGGTGCTCGACGAGGACACTCTCGACCTCGAAGGGACCTATCCGGTACGCGCTCGACGTGATTACGTCGTCGTCGCGTCCCTCGAACCAGAAGTACCCGTCCTCATCCAACGCCGCCTTGTCTCCAGTGAAATAGAACGGACCGCGGAAAGCCGCCGCTGATGCGTCCGGATCTCGGTAGTACCCGGGGAACAGCCCGACTGGATGGTCCGGCTGACAGCGCACGACGATGTTGCCCACCTCACCGCGCGCGATCGGATGGCCGCTGTCATCGACGACGGTAACGTCGTAGCCGGGTACGGGATGGCCCATCGATCCGGGACGCACCTCCACGGAGCGGTAGTTCGCCACCAGGCACGTGGTCTCCGTCTGCCCGTAGCCGTCGTATACGGTCAGGCCGCCCGTGCGGTCGCACCACGCGCGGATCACCTCAGGGTTGAGCGGCTCGCCTGCGCTCGTGCAATGGCGGAGCGCCGAGAGATCGTAGCTCGACAGCTGCTCCTGCACGAGCCGGCGATACAGGGTCGGCGGGGCGCAGAAAGAACTGACGCGGTATCGGGCCAGAATGCCGAAGATCACGTCGGCGTCGGGGCGGCCCAGTGCGACGTTGAGGATCGCGGCTCGCTCGTGCATCTGGCCGAACAGCCCGCCCCACGCCGCCTTCGCCCACCCGGTGTCCGTGATCGTCCAATGAAGATCTCCCGCGCGCAGGTCCTGCCAGAACCGCGCGGTCCCGATATGGCCAAGTGCGTACGAGTGAGGATGCTGGACCATCTTCGGATAAGTGACGGTGCCACTCGTGAAATACAGCAGCAGGGGATCGTCACGACCGGTGGGGTCCGCCGGCGTCTCGCCGTCTCCGATCGCCTCACACCGCTCGGCAAACGACAGCCACCCGTTCGGAGCGCCTCCGACGCACAAGCGAACGGCTAGATCCGGCACCGCCTGATCGACCTTCACCGCACCTGCCGGATCGGTGATCGCCACGCGTGCGCCAGTCTGGCCGAAGCGATATGCGATGTCCTTGGGGGTCAGCAGGTTGGGGGCGGGCATCGGGATCGCTCCGATCCGCATCGCGCCCAACAATGCCGCGTACCACTCCGGGATCCGCGGCAGCATCACGAAGACATGGTCGCCGTTCCCAACTCCGAGATCCAACAGCGCCCGCGCTGCCTCACGCGAGGCACGAGCCAGATCAGCCACAGACTGCTCGGCGACCAGCTCGCCACAGGCATCCACCGAAACGACCGCCACGGCACCAGGGTCCTCCGCCGCCCACCGGTCGACAATGTCGCGCACAGCGTTGAACCGCTCCGGCACCTCGACCCGGAAGCTCGCCCGCTCGGCGCCCAGATCCGTGAAGCGCGGAACGCAGTCACGGCTGGGACGATCAATAGAAACGATCGACATCTAGCATCACCTCCGCCGGCTCAACCAGGTCATTGCTGGAACTACGAAGCCTTGCGCAGCCGCGGGATCGCCGCATCGCGCAGAAATACGGATCAGTATCAGTGGTGTGCCCGCGCACTGAAGCTCAGCGAATGGCACACAGGCGCCGTAATCGTGCCTTCGAAACGGCCGTCCACGAAGCAGCTGAGCTCGGGGGTCGGGTCGACCCTCCAGCTCGCGAGCTGGCGGTGCTCGCGGCCAGCGTCAACGAGTTGCTCGACGCGATGAGCAACCGACAGCTCGAAGCGCAGCGCGCCAGCGAGGCGATGAACGCTGAGCGCGCCGCGGCCGCGGCGGAAAAGCTCGAGGCTGAGGCCCGAGCGGAGCGCGAGCGGCTCGAGGCGGTCGCCGAGGGGCCGCATCATCGCGAGCTGGACGCAGCCGAAGCGCAGCGCCAGCGCGAGCTGGACGCCGCCGAAGCGCACCTCCAGCGCGAGCTGGCAGCCGCGGAAGCCCGTCGGGCCAGCGCCTCGGACGCACGGGCAGCGCTGGACCAGATCGACGCGACTTTGGACGTGTTCGGACGGGGGAGCAACACGATCGCAGTTCGGGATCGCCTTCTCCAACGTCATCGACGCCGACCACGCCCGCCTCGACGCTGCCGTTCCGGAAAGGTCTGGCAGCACCGAACCCAGGCGAACCAAATCATCCGCCGCAACCTCGATCGAGCCGAATCCGAGCGATCCCTCTGCTGCCGAAGCTCTTGGGAGCGAGCTGCCGCGGCGGGCGCGGCTCTGGTGCCCGTCACCAGTGGCGCCACGCAACCGCCCGAGTGAACGCCGTGCCCATCAGGCTCCGCGCGCTTGTGCCTTGCGGGGTTCGATGAGTGCCGCTGCAATAGTCTGTCAGGCAATCAAGACAAGGAGGATGAGAATGGCTGAAAGTGTGTATCGCGTGACTGAGTTGATCGGCGTCAGTACCGAATCGTGGGAGGCAGCTGCCCGCAACGCGATCGAGACCGCCGCCAAGACCCTGAGGGACCTACGTATCGCCGAGGCTCACCGCTTCGACGTCACGATCGAGAACGGCACCGTGACGAGCTACCGCGTGCGCTTAGACGTCTCGTTCAGGTACGAGCCAAACGTCACCGCGTCGCGTGGAGATCAGGCCGAGGAATGGGAGCACACGCGCCACGAGCTGCAATAGCCACGCCTCCTGCCTGCTAGCCGGTGAGAATCACGGCTTCGGGGCCCCCTCGGAGTCCGATCGGTTCGTTCTTACACAGCCCGCGTCAGCCCGAGCTCACGCAGGTTCTCAAGTCAACCCGGCATGGGCGCATACCGGCGAGCAGGCGATTGTCACGACAGCGCCGCCTGCGAAAGCGCGACCCGCGCCGCTTGCTCGTCCAGGAAGACGCGGATTCGGATGATCTCGTTGCCGTCGATCTCGATCGCGGCGTAGAACTGACGTGGCTCGGGATCTCTCGTCACGACGATGAGACGCGCCAGCACTCCCTCGCCGACGCTGCGCGCGTCCTCAACCTCGACATGCGACGCGCCAAGCGCGGCTATCACCTCGTCCAGCCGGGCGATGGCCGCGGCCCGCCCGCGCCAGACCCCCTCACCGGGCCAGCCAGGCGGATCCTCGAGCTGAACCCACCGCGACATCCACGCGGCCGCGGTTTCGGCGCCCGCCTCGTTCATGGCGTCGAACGCACGGGCGACGAAGTGCGCCTCCGGGTCTGCGACCGGCCGTGCCGGCATGTGCAGCGTCCGGCGGATCACGCCTCGCCGCGGGTCGACCTCGCGCTCTGCGAGCAGAAACTCGATGCCGCTCTGAACCGCTCCCCGAACTTCATCGCGGAGCTGACGCGCCGCGTCGTCGTCCTTGGCATGGCCGTGGAAACGCACGGTGTCGATCGGCTCGCCGAACCAGAAGTAGAGCCGCTCCGGGCGCGGGATGAGCGTCGGCCCGATACCGTGGGCGATCGGCGGCAGCGACAACCCGACCAGCCGGCCGATAATCGTATATACGTGCGCCAGGCCGGGAGTCCTCTCGTCGGCGACGATGTCAAACATTTCCTCGACGCCAACGGCGGCGAAGGGAACAATCGGGTAGCCGAACTCGATCGCCAACCGGGCGAAGCCGACGCGCTCCTTCCACACCAACCGGTACTTCTGACCGCGCCCATGGAACACCTCGCCAGTCCCGCCCGGGAAGACGAGGATGTGCTGGCCCTCGCGCATCAGCGCGCGGGTGTTCTCGCGCGTCCCCCGCACCATTCCGGAGCGCTGCAGCAGATTGCGCCACACGGGGACCCTGTAGTGGGCATGGTCGCCGAGGCCCCGGAGGCGGATGCCCCGGCGTCTCCACAGCTGGGTCGCCATGAACGGGACGTCGACCAGCCCAAACAGCGTATGGTTGCCGACGAACAGCGCCCCACGCTCGGGAATCCGCTCGACACCGTAGACCTTCGGCTCGGTAACGTGTTCCAGTGGTGCAAGGACCGACGCCACCCGGTTCATCTGCGCGTCCGTCGGAGCTGGCGGGAGCGGCGTGGCGGGGGTTGTCATTGCTCGGAACAGCAGCGGCAGCGGCGCGTTGAACTATGCATGCGCGTTGAGTCGCGCGATTCTACGGCGCCGCGAGGTCGAGAAGACGTCGCTGACCCTCGGCTGCGGATCACTATTATCGATACCGCATATAACTACTCTGACTAGGAGCAGCGCGGGCGGCCCTGGTGGAAGCTGGGGAGCGTGGCTGGTGAACGCCGGCGGCCAGCGCGATCCAAGAGAAGTGCCAGAGCGCTACGCGAGATCGCTCGGGGCAATCCGCCCGAGTGCTTGCCCGCACGGCCCGCCCAAGCGGCGCGAAGCCGCTACCGGGCCCCACCGGAAGGATGCGATCAGCACCAGCCGAGCGCCGGCGCGACGTGGGTGAGGATGTTCTCGATCACGTGAGCGTTGTATTCGACGCCGAGCTGATTGGGCACGGTCAGCAGCAACGTGTCCGCCGCCTGGATCGCCTCGTCCATCCGAAGCTGCTCGACGAGCACGTCGGGTTCGGCTGCGTAGGAGCGGCCGAAGATCGCGCGGGTGTTCTCGTCGATCATGCCGATCTGGTCTTGGGAGTCGCGGTCGTCGGCGAAGTAGGCGCGGTCGGCGTCGGTGGTGAGCGCGAAGATGCTCCGGCTCACGGACACCCGCGGCTGACGGTCATGCCCGGCCTCGTTCCACGTCGCGCGGTAAGCCTCGATCTGCTTGCGCTGCTGGACGTGCAGCGGTTCGCCGGTTTCGTCGTCCTTCAACGTCGAGCTTTGTAGGTTGAGCCCGAGCCGGGCCGCCCAGACACTCGTCGCGTTCGATCCCGACCCCCACCAGATCCGCTCTCGCAAACCGGGTGAGTGCGGCTCGATCCGCAACAGCCCCGGCGGATTGCCGAACATTGGCCGCGGGTTCGGGCGCGCGAACCCGTCGCCTCGCAGAACCTCCAGCGCGACCTCGGCGTGCTTGCGCGCCATCTCGGCATCGCTATCGCCATCGGCAGGCTGGTAGCCGAAGTACCGCCAGCCATCGATCACCTGCTCGGGCGATCCCCGGCTGATTCCCAGCTGAAGCCGGCCGCCGGCGATCAGATCAGCCGCCCCGGCATCCTCCGCGAAATACATCGGGTTCTCGTAGCGCATATCGATCACCGCGGTGCCGATCTCGATCCGCGAAGTCCTCGCGCCGATCGCCGCCAGCAGCGGGAACGGGGAGGCGAGCTGGCGCGCGAAATGGTGAACTCGGAAGTACGCGCCGTCGGCGCCCAATTCCTCCGCTACGACCGCAAGCTCGATCGACTGCAACAGCGCATCCGCGGCCGAGCGCGTCCGCGCGTGCGGGCTAGGGCTCCAATGACCGAAAGAAAGGAATCCGATCTTCTTCACGCGCTCCCAAATCAGCCGGACCGACAACAAAGCCAGCACCTCACGACCACGCCAGGCTAGGCTACTTCCCCCGGATAACACCCCCTGATTTTTTCCGGGGGAAGTAGGCTAGCGACGCGCGCGAACCCGGCCGCGCAGACGGCGCCTGCCCCCGCGCGGATCTGCACGCTCGACCACGCCAGGCACCGGCAAAACGTCAGAGGCGCGAGTCCCGCGTCGCCTTTGCACTCGTCCGGGCCGGTCGCCTCCGGGCGACTGCCGTTCTTGACAAAACTCTGGTCCGGCGTTGGCCCCGGTGGACCGCTCCTGCGTCGGCAAGGGAGGCATCTCCAGCTCGTTCCTGTCCCTCATAGAGCAGGCACAATCGGACATCACGATCGGCCGACTCGCCCGCCTGGCCGAGTTCTACGACGTCGAGCTCGCCGACCTGCTCAGCGGGCTCCGAGCGCGCCCGCCGACCATGTACGGATCCTCCGCACCGCGACGTCGATTTGCGGATGGTACGCGGGCTTCCGCGCGGTTCGCCGCCTGCGCGACAGCGCGGAGCTTGTGATTGGCTCCCGCCGTACGTATCGTCGCGCCGGCGCGCATACGGCCCTCCGTCCTTGAGGAGGAGGAGGCTATGCGGCAGGGACATGCTGAGCCAGGACAGAGGATTCAAGTGATCGATGGCCGATAAGGAGAGACCCGCCGCCGTGTTTGCCCCGTCGATCCGCTCGATCAGGGTCTACGAAAGCGGACGCATCGAGTATCAAAAGAAGTCCGGCTCGATCATCGGCGCGACCGCCCGCGTTGACTCGTCCGGGACCCAGCACAGACTCCGCGACACGCGCCGGGTCGTCCTGACGATTGATGGGCCGCGCGTCGCCATCTCAGCGGCGTTGCCAGCCGGCGCAGTGCGCGTGCACCGGGAAGCGCGGAAATTCGCGGCAACGGTCAACGAAATGGCGATGCGGCTTGCCGAGCCCACTCCGTATGCCGAACCCACTCTGCGTCCCGAACCCACTTCGGTCGGCGATCCCAGTCCAGCTCAGACCGGCCCATCGCCGCCAAGTTCGCCGCCGACGACAGAGTTACTGGACCACCTTGAACGACTCGGCAGGCTCCGCGACTCCGGAGTGCTCACTGAGGACGAGTTCCAGGCACAGAAGGCCCGGCTACTACGGGCGGCGGCGGAGCCGTAAGGGCCGGGCGGGACGGGCGCTTTGCTACGCATGCGATCGCGCGCAGAACCGGCCCGGCTTCCCTGTCAGGACGCGCCTCCCGGACCACTGGTCGCCGGCCCCGCGCCGCGCGGCAAGCAGGGGGCCCGGGTTACCCCTGCGCGAGCGGTAGCCAGCGCGGCCGCTGATCACGTGCCCGTTCTGCACGAGGACCAGCAACGCGATGTCGGTCGGCAGGGCTTGCGCCGGCCATCCGAGAATCCGGAAGTCGACGTGTCGGAGCCGCCCTGAGGCTGCGGTCGCCGTCGGCTCGAACACAGTCGCGAGCACAAGGCGGCGTCTCGCGCGCCGTGTGGAGAGCTCACGTGTCTCGCCAATCTCGCGCCCCGCGGCGCGGATCCGCGGATCGCATGACGGGAGCCGCGTGCTCACCGGCCCACTGAGCCGGCCTTCAACTACACCCGATTCGTGTCCCGGCGGTAGGCCCAACCGGCGGCGGCGGAGAGGATCGCGGTCCAGGCAGCGACCGTGATCCAACCGCGGGCGCCCCATCCTTGGCCGTCGAGCGCGATGTGGCTGGCCTGAACGAGCCACCACGAAGACAGGAACGGCCCCAGCGCGTGCAGAAAGCCGTTGGTGATCGGGAACCATGTGCCGCCGAGGAAGGCGAGTATCGATACCCCGCCTCCGATCACCGGGCCGACCGAGTCGGTGGTCACGAGATGGCCGATGAGGATCCCCATCGCGGCGAACGGCAGGAGACCGACCAGGATCAGGGCGGTCATCTCCAGCCAGCGCTGGGCGGGCAGACTCACGCCGAGCGCGACGCCCGAGGCGTAGAGCAGGAGCAGGCTCGACAGCGCCATCGCGTATCCCGTCAGCACCTTGGCACGAAAGTAGGCGCGCACCGACAGTGGGCTGATCCGCAGCTGGCGAGTCCAGCCGGCCTGGCGCTCGCCGGCGATCCGAGCGCCGGTTGAGATCATCGACACCATCGTGCCGAACGCGGCGAGCCCGACCATGTAGTAGAGCGGCACGGACAGGCCGCTGCCCGCGAAGTTGTGGTTGTTCCTTTGCGGCACCGCCAGCAGCCAGTAGAAGACCAGCGGAAACCCCAACGAGAAGAGGAAGAAGCGCCGGTTGCGGAACGTGCGCCGAAGCTCGTAGCGTGTGTAGGCGGCCCCGCTCATCGCGCCAGCCGCCCGGACTCGTCGACGTCCGGCTCGCCCGTCAGCTCGAGGAACGCCTCCTCGAGGCTTCCCCCGGTGATCTCGATATCACGAGCGAGCGGGTGGTTCTCTAGCAGCGCCCGGATGGCCTGATCGGAGTCCGTGCAGCTCAGGATCACGGCGTCGCCGTGCCGATCGGCTGAGGCGACGCCGGGCAACACAGCAAGCCTGGCGGGATCGACGCCTGGGAGGGTCGCGCGGATCGTTCGCCTGCCTACGCGCGCCTTGATCTCGGTCGTCGGTCCGTCGGCGACGATCCGTCCGTGGGCCATCAGGATGGCGCGGTCGGCATTGGCGTCGGCCTCCTCGAGGTAGTGGGTCGCGAACAGGACCGTCTTGCCTCGGGCCGCGAACTCGCGCATGATCACCCAGAACTCCCGGCGGCCCTCGACGTCCATCGCGACCGTCGGCTCGTCGAGAACCAGCAGGTCGGGGTTGCTAACCAGCGCGATCGCGAAACGAACGCGCTGGGTCTGTCCGCCGGAGAGCTTCTGCGTTCTCTGCCCGCCGGCGCCTTTCAGCCCGGTGAGCTCAAGCGCGTCCTCGACGCCCATCGGATCTGGATATAGCGAGGCCATCATCGCGACGATCTCGTGCACGGTGAGGTCGCGGATCAGCTCGCCCGTCTGCAGCATCGCCCCGACGAGACCTTCGTCGACGGCGTCACGCGGCGCGCGGCCGAAGACCGAGACCGTGCCGCCGTCAGGCTTCGCGAGCCCGAGCAGCATGTCGATCGTGGTCGACTTGCCTGCGCCGTTCGGGCCGAGCAGGGCGGCGGTCTCACCGGCGGCGATCGAGACGTCGATCCCTCGCACCGCGTGGATAGGTCCCTGGGGGCCGCGGAAGGTCTTGGCCAGCCCCTCCATCCGGATCCCGTCACCGATCCTGGCTGAGGCTACGGCGCTCATCGAACCCAGTACCCCTTGTCGACGCGCAAGGTCAGCTTTGATGTGCTGAGCATCCCCTCTCGAACAATACGTAGTCTTCAGATAGTCGACGAGACCAGCCGGTTGTCAAGCTTTGCGCCACCGGTCACCTGAGGCGACAGCTGGGCAGGCTGCTTATGCGAGCACAGATCTTGAAATGGCGTCTGCTCTCGCTGACCTTGCCGCATCCAGCCCATCGAGTGTTGACACTTGGGCTGTGAGACGTACGGCGCCGCCGTCGGGGTAGATTGAGGAATGGCCGCGCCCTCCTGTCGGCGGCGGCACGCGCATGTCCGGTGGCGGAGCAGGGGCTCATCAGCTTGGTTAAGGTCTTGAATCCCGATTTTGAGACCACCCTCGAAGGTGATGCGCGGTCGCCGCCAGTAGCCTCAGATGCCACGGCGACCCAGCGGGGCCGGTGTCGCACGTGGCGGGCGATGCTGGCGCAGGTGGCCTGCGAGGGCGAGGACACCGCGGGGGTGTCGACGAGTTGGTCCCGGGCGAGTCCACGGGGCTGTGAGGCGGTGGCATGTGCGGGACTCGGTCCGGTTGCGCGCACCGGGTTGGAGGCCCCGGGGTCCTGTCGGGATCGACGGGGCAGCGCCTCGGCCCCAGCGCGCGGGTGGCTGGAGGCGGTCAATGATCATGCGGCTTTCCAGGTTGCCAGCGCGGGGTCCTGAAGGACGGCATCAAAGGCGTGCTCGGCGGCGCCGAGCATTGGTGCTCGCTCTCCGAGAGCGCCGACTGCGATCGTCGGTGGATGTGCTGCGATCGCGGCCATCAGTCCCTTCCGGTAGGCGCGGTCGACGCGGTCGCCGGCGATGTCCACGAGCTCGCGGGCAAGGCCGCCGACGGTCACGATCTCGGGGTCGAGCGCGTTCACGAGTCCGGCAATACCGCGGCCCAGGCCAGCTGCCGCGCGCTCGACGACGCGGGATTCCGAACCACGCCCAGCACGGGCGACGGTCAGCACCTCGCGACTGAAGCTCACCTCGTCCACCGGGGACGGGCGACCGAGCGCGCGCGCCCACGCCGCCCCGTCGAGGATCGTGTTCCAGCATCCCCGCGCGCCGCATCGACACAGCGCGTCACGTCGCCCGAACGGCATGTGACCGAACTCGCCTGCGCGGCCGTTGGCGCCGATCACAACCCGGCCGGCGTCGATGATCGCGCCGCCGACCCCGGAGTCCATGTAGATGTGCACTGAGCTGACCGCTCCAACGGCCGCGCCGCGTCGGGCCTCGGCAACGGCTGAGAACGTTGCATCGTTACCGGCCACCAGAGGCAGCGCCGCAGCCCGCCGCGGGCGCAGGGCCTGGAGGTCGACATCGAGCCATCCCAAGTTTGATGCCTGAATGAGCCGTGTGCCGCTGACGGTCCCGGGTACGGATATCGCGATCGCGCGAACACGACTTCGGTAGCGCTCGCAGACGGCGCGCAGTGCGAACGCCACCTCGCCCAGGACCGCCGCACGGTCACGAGCGTGCGGGCGCTCGCGACGCTCGAGTATCCCGCCGCCGACTTCGACGGCTGCGACCTCCCAGGACTCGTGGGCAACAGCAGCGACCGCCGCCAGTGGGCCGTGCGGGTGCGGGCCGAGCGAGCGAGTCGGTCTTCCCCTCGCTCGCGTTGCTATTGGGGGTCCTTCGATCAGCAGCTCCGAGGCCACCAGGCGTCTGACTGTGTCGGCTGCGACACCGGAGGACATCCCGAGCCTGCGAGCAAGCCCCGCCCGTGTGATCCCCGGCTCAGCGTGCACGGCTCGTAACACCTCACCAGCAAGCGAGAACCGAGCCTGGTGAGCCGACGCGTCGCGGATATCGGTGACCTCACCCATTTTCCTCGCTCACCGAGTATATTCGAACGCATACCACGGTACGATGCTCACGGTCGGACGTGGCAGATCTGGCAGAACCGCTCGCGCGGGCCACGATCTGCCGGCACACGCCGGGCAGCCCCAGAGAGCCTGAGTCTCCCGCGGGGCTCATCGGCGACCATTGCGAGCGCGGCCGCCACCGGCTGGACAGCACAAGCGCGCCCAGGAGCACGGGCCGCGAACCAGGCCACCGAGCAGAGCCAAGCATGACCGCACTCCTCGCGCTTATCACGGTGGCGACGTTCGGTGTCTGGATCCCGCTGGCGCAGATCGTTCCGGGCATCTCCCAGCACACCCGGACGTTCTACGTGACCCTTGGCAACCTAGCCTTCGCGACCTGTGCACTCATCATCGGCGGCGGCCATCTCGATTTCGGCTGGAGAACATTCTGGCTTCCCCTCGCCGGTGGCCTCCTGTGGACGGCAGGTAACGTCTCCGCTTTCCGGGCGACGGAATCGATCGGCCTTGCGCGCGCGGCCGGAACGTGGACGCCGCTCAACATCATCGTTGCATTCGTATGGGGAGCCCTGCTGTTCAGCGAGCTAGACAACGTCAGCACCGCTCACTTCGCCTTCCTGGCCGCAGCGCTGATCCTCATCCTGATCGGAATGCTGCTGATCGTGAGCTCGCAACGCACCCCCATTGCCAACACACCCAAGCCACCAGTCCAAGCAGCCCCCGACAACCCGGCGCCCGAACCTACGCTCACTCACCCGGCCCACCCGGTCACGGCAAACGCCGACACGTCTCACACCGGCTGGCTCTGGGCGGTCGCCGCCGGCCTCCTGTGGGGAAGCTATTTCGTGCCGGCGCAGTGGGCCAAGGTCCCCGCACGAATAAGCAACCTTCCACTCGCCATCGGCATCTTCGCAGCCGGCTCGGCGCTCGCGCTGTCCAAGCGCGAACTGACCCGCCTGAGCTTGCGAGTGACGACCCTCCAGATCGCAGCCGGTGTTCTATTCGGCATCGGCAACCTCGCCCTCCTCGGCCTGCTACCGCGAGTGGGGACCGGCGTCGGCTTCACCATCGCCCAGCTAAGCCTTCTCGTCAACGCAAGCGTCGGCATCTGGATCTTCAAGGTGCCACAGCCAGGCACACGCGCAGCGAGAACCGCCCTAACCGGCATCGTGATCGCCGGCATCGGCGGGTCCATCGTCGGCGCGATGCGCTAACCCCTGATCCATAAGCCTCACGCCAAGCCTCATCCTCGTCATCCCGAGAACCAGCACCACCCCAACCCGAGACCTGGACAGGGGGAGTGCAGGCACGACGCGCAACCGGGGAACAGGCGAGTCTGGCGACGACCTCACATAAAGGCGTCAAGCAGCAGCGCGCGCCGGGCACCAGACTGCCGCTCGGGAGCCGGCCCACCGGAGCCACGTCGCCGCGCCGTTACCTATGCAGGTCGGTGATTGTGCTCGCCACTGCGCGAGTCCCGCATTCGGCGACTGGCGCGACCTCGGTGGCCGGAGGCAAGGGTCAGCGCTACCGGCTTTGTCCGGAGGAGCGAGCGTTCGACCCCGGCGATGGCGTGCGGCATCGTGACTGCTTCGCCCTAGGAGGGGACAGAACAGGGCCCGACTACCCTGCCGCGGTTGTTGGCCAGGGGTAGGCGGCAGTGGTCTCGTCCGCGGGGAAGAAGCTCTCGAGCCGGATCTCCTGGAGTGCCGCGTCTTGCGGGGTGCCGAGCGTTGTGACGGTTGAGAAGTAGCTGAGCGTGAGCCCATCGTCTTCGAACACGAGCGGGATGATCGGCAGCGGCGGCGTTCGGAAGTCGGGGGCCAGCCACCGGGAAAGAACGCCGCTGCCGCGGAGTTGCGGGCGAGCACGTTCCAATGCCGGTCGCCCGTCAAGGGCGGTCCCGCTCGCCGTAAGCCGCGGTTGAGCCGTCAGTCCGCCCCGGTGCTCAGCTTCGCTACCGGCCGGTCGTGCGGTGCGTTGACGCGCGCGTGTGGCCGGGGCGTCCTCCCCCGCCGCGGCCCCCGCCGCGCGCTGCATCACGGACTGGCGACGGTGTCCGACCGAGGAGAAGACGCAATGCCCGATCGTCGGGACCCTCCTTCGCTCGCTCAGTCAAGGCCGCGGGATGGACCGTGCGGAATGTCGGCCCTCGGCCGGGTTCCACCACGGCCACCACTACCTTTGAGTGGCTCGGGAAGTCGAACACGATCCCATCTAGATCCGGACCGCGACCCGCGACCCTAACGAGCTCACCTGGACTGATCGTCTCCACCGGGAAAAGGTACCGCGTCCGACGCTCCATCAGCGGACCACTGGCCGCTATCAACAGGAACTGGAAGCCACGCCGGTGTTCCGGAACCGAAAAGCTCCGTCAACGGCAGGCGTGGCGCTCGGCTGCGGGCCGGTGCCGCGTTCTCGTAGGCGGTAGCTCTTGCCTCTCGAGCGTGATCATCGTGTCGTGGTGACGAATCGGTCGATGAGCGCGCTCGGAGCAGCTTCGCCGACGCTGGTGGATCTGCATCGAAGGGGCAGTGTCACGCGTCGGATCCGGTGGTGGTGAAAGTGCTGCTTGTTCGTGGAGCATGCCTACGAAGACGACGCGGTCCGAGGAATGCCGCCCCGGGAGTGGCCAGCTACTCGCGCCCACGGTCGCGTACAGGGCCGCCGGTCCGCGACGATCTCACGCGCCTCGTCGGCGAGCAGCGCTGCCCCTTTGTCGCCGATCCAGAGACGACCGGTCCGCTTCTGCTCTTGGAGGTGGGTCTCGTTGTTGCGTCGGTCGTCCGGGCAGGAGGTGGTCTGGCTTCGCTGTTCCGTAGGCTGTCTGGCATGTCGGTGCGGGGCGACACCAGCGGCGAGGAGCCCGGGCTGGGCACCCTGCTGGAGGTGCTGCATGGTGCCGGGTCGTTCAGCACGATCCAGGCGTCAACCTCAAGTGTGTATAGGTCAGCGCCGTTGCCGAGCTGGTGTAGCTCAAACGCCCTTGGTGGTCCTGGGATGAGCGCATGGGCGCTGTCAGCAACGAGGACGACCCGAGCGTCGGCAGCGGGATCGGTGAACAGCTGTCGGTCATGCTTGGTTCTCCTCCGCGCTGTCGCGCTGCATGGCGGAGAACCATTTCACGAGATCACGACTGTCGAGATCGCGTTCGATGAGCCGATTGGCGACGATCTGTTCCGCTTCGAGCCCCCCGCCGGCGAACAGGTGCAGCCCGTCGGACAACGTGCCCGCCCGCACCACATCACGGCGACCGAGGCGCAGCAGCGCGCCCCGTTCACAGTCCTGATCCCGGAGCGTATCCCGGCGAACTGGCACGTCCATTGCGTCTTCATCGAGCCGTCGCAAAGGCCACCGCGGCCGGCCAGCGTCTCGCTGAACTACCGCTCAGACGACGGGCACGAGAGCGTCTCACTCTCCCAGTACGGCGCTTCGAACAAGCCCGAGCAATACGACCTGATGATTGCCAGCGACGGATGGCGAACGATCACCCACGACGGGAACGCGGTGCAGGTCCGACGCGGCGGGCCCCAGTCCCAGGCCCACATCGAGTCGGATGGCACGTTCGTGTTCCTGACCTCAGAGACGCTCAGCGGAGATCAGCTCGCCGCGATCGCCGCCGGGCTCAAGCCCGCGTCGGGCGAGACCATCACCTAACGGTCGCCCAAGCACTGGCTTGACCACGGCCGCCCTTTGCACCACACAATGCGAGGCTCCCGCAAGCGCGTCCCCAGTCCGACCGTCACTTCCCCTTCGTCGCCCATATGGAGGGGCGGTTGTCCATGAGGTTGAGCGGCGGGTTGCCGAGTACGACTCGGCAGTGTGCAGATTTTAACTCGATTGAGGCTCACTTCCTCGGCCTTCGTTGCCGAGGGCATGACGCTTCTGCTCCTGGCGTCGGGGGAGAACGCTGTGACCCCGATGTTGCCCCGAGACGCGGCTGTTCGCGCCCGGGCAACGCCCGGCGAGGCCCCTGGTCTGTGGTCCACCGTCGTGTCGATCCGGGAGGGGAGGAACCAGGCCGCGGTGGTCACGGGCTCGAGGGGATCGTCGGCGTCGGCGCGGTCCGCGAGTCCGCGGGCAGTCAGCGACGACGGCCGCCGGGTCAACGGGCAGCGATCCGAGCGAGAGGCGCGATCGGTGGTCAAACCCAGGCGACGAACCAGGGACTTCACGGGCGCGAGGAACGACGCGAAGCGCCACGCTGACCCAGGTCAATCAACTATCGGAGGTCAGCATGAGCACCACCGGCTCAAGCCGTGATACGTCGACGGACGTCCCCGGGGTCCGGGCGCGTGGAGCACTGGGAGCGAGTGGACTGGCCGGCGGGCATCGCTCTCGCCGTCCCGTCGACCCTGGACAGGCGTAGGTCATGCGCCCCGACATCGCCCCTGGCGGCACGTTCCCCGACTACGAGTTGCCCGATCACGAGAACCTTCCTCGAAAGCTCAGCGAGATCCAAGGCGACGACCCGCTGATCCTCACGCTCGCGCGCGGGAACTACTGCCCCAAGGAGCACCAGCAGCACCTCGAGCTCGCCGCCAACTACCCCAAGATCGCGGTGGCCTACACGAAGATCGCCACAATCTCGACCGACACCCATCACTCGAGCCAGGAGTTCCGCGCCTCGGTCGGCGCCCACTGGCCGTTCCTCTCCGACCCGGAGCGGACCGTCCAGAAGGATCTCGACATCCAGGAGTACACCGACCCCGAGCACGACCCGATGATCCCCTACACGCTCGTGCTCAAGCCCGGGCTGGTCATCCACAGCATCTACAACGGCTACTGGTTCTGGGGACGTCCCTCCTTCGTGGATCTGTGGCACGACCTACGGACCGTGAGCAGCGAGATCCGCCCCGACTGGGATCTAAGCAAGCCTGGGCTGCGCGAAGCGTGGGATGCGGGCGACTACTCGCCATTTCACGGATGGAACAGGCGCTCCCCTGGGTCGAAGCCGTCGTCCTATGCGTCGTAACGCCGCGCAACGCTCAGCGTTCAGAGCCCACTACCCGGTCCCCGGATCGGGTCGCACGCTCCAGACGATCGCTGCGCCGTGCCCGTGTCAGACCCGCCGCTGCCGTGACCGCTGATCGATCTCAACCATAGGAGGAACCATGACCACCGCAACCACAGCCGCTCCCACCCAGCGCGAGCCTGAGCTTGGCGGACAGACCGTCGTCGTGATCGGCGGCAGCTCGGGGATCGGGTTAGCGACAGCCAGACGCGCCCGCGCCGAAGGCGCCGACGTGATCCTCACCGGCCTTCACCCCGACGACGCCCTGCAGCGTGCCGCGCTCGATCTCGACGCACTCAGCACCGCCGCGTTCGACGCCAACGACCCAGCGGCGCTTGAACGGTTCTTCGGGGGCCTACCAAAACCGATCGACCACGTAATGGTCACCGCCGGCGGTCCGCACTACGGACGCCTGCTCGAAACGAAGTCAGACGACCTGCGCCACGCCCTCAGCGACCACCTCCTCCTCGCCGTCGAAAGCGCCCGCAACGCAGCCGACAGGGTCAGGCCAGGAGGGACGCTGCTGTTCATGAGCCCTGAAGGCGGCCAGCCGACCGTCGGCAGCGGGGCCGAGTTGACGGTCGCAGCCGCGGTTCGCGTGCTAATAGCCAACCTGGCACTGGAGCTCGCGCCGGTCCGCGTCAACCTGATCGCCGCCGGCTTCGTCGACACGCCGCTGTCGGCATCGCTACTCGGCAGTGACCTCGAAAAGCGGCGTGACCAGCTGCGCGCGAAGCTCCCAATCGGCCGGGTCGTCGGACCCGATGATGTCGCCGCGCTTGCCGTCCACATCATGACCAACACGGCCTTGACAGGAACGACGTACACCATCGACGGCGGCGAGCGGCTCGTGTCGGCCTAACACAGCACGTTCCAAAACCCTTCCGAGCAGAAACGCCATGCAGTCCCTGGCGGAGTTCGACGTAGATGTTCCCGCAAGAGCCTCCGCGTCAGTCTACGCCGCGCTCGAGACGCCGCGCGCCGGCCGCCGCCCTGGGCGATCGCCCCGCTCGCGAGGTCACGACCCGCGAGGTCGAGGAGCTGCTTCGAACCATCGCCGCCGCCGGCGCTGCACCGCGGACGGTGAACATGAGAACAAAGCACGGCAGTTTGTCTGCGCGATCTTCGACTACGGAATGCGGCCGAGCAGCTCGTGCCGGGCAGGATTGCTCGCCAGCGCGTCGCGTGTGACGGCTAGCGCTAGCGCTCGATCAGATCCTGCGAATCGCCTTGAGGCGGTATCCACATGCACATGGGGTAGGAGATGCCCATGTAGCGGCGGAGAACGTTGACCAGCGGGCGCGAGCGATGACGGTAGACATGATGCGGTGTCGCGCGCTCCCGCGGTTGGTGCTCAGCGTCTTGGATAGGCGGTCAGGGCAGACCGGCTTTGTCGAGGATCGCGATCAGGGTTGGTCGTCGCCGGTGCTGATCGCGCAGGCGCGCGAGGTGCTCGCCGAACTGATCATGCATGTCCGCTGCCTGGGCTGCGGCCTGCGCGCGCTTGAGGATCCATGCGGCGGAGCGGTAGGCGCGGCGGTCGGCCCGTTCGAGCTGCTCGTCGGCGAGCCGCTCGTACACCGGGAGCGCGTCGGCCGGGTGGTCTCGTTCGCGGCTCTCGGCTAGGCGCAGCCACAGGTCTGACCCGAGCGCGTCCGGCGGAGCGGCCGTCGCCGTGCTCCAGGCGAGCTTGACGTCGCCGTCATCGAGCAGCGCGTCGACGAACGCACGCACCGCGTGTGCACCATGCCAGCACCTCATCGTCGAGCCCCAGCTCGGCCATTGCCTCGGCGACCCGGATGAACTGGTAGGGCGTGCTCAGGTCACCGCCGAGCTCGTTGACGATCTGCTCGAGGTCACCGTCCAGGATCGCGAGCCGCTCGCGGGCGTAGCGAACCGCGAACGAGTCGGCGCTCGTGTACTGCGCGGCAGCCTGGCGGTATGCCGCGAGCCCATCCTCGCCGAGTGCGCTGACGTAGCGGACTTCGCTTGTCGGCATGCTCGCGCGCCAGGGTACCGCAGCAGTCGTCCATGCAGATCTCATCATGGATCGGTGCCTCAGGCTGCGATCAGCTCCGCGCGCGCAGCGATCCGCTCGCCAAGGCTGGCCTGGAGGTGCGACGCGATCGTTCGCACCAGGCGCGGGTCTGTGCCGAACAGGGCGATGTGGTCCGCGCGCACGATCAGCCGTGCTGCCTCGATCTCCCCAGGCCGCTCCTGCCACCCGCCGAGGTCGATCGCGCTCGACGCCGCATCATCGGGCCATGCGAACGCCCAGCCCCGTCCGGCAGCGCCTTGCCCAGGCACTCCCATGAGCCGTCGTCCTCGATCGCCCCGAGCACGGCCTCCTCGTCCTCGATCGACCACATGACCGCCTGCAGATCGACCGTTTCGGGCAGCGGCTCGGCGACGTCATCGGGGTGAAACTCGAGCAGCGCCAGCGCCGCCTGCGCCGGATCTTTGGCACTGTCGCCCAGTCCGCGTGCGATCGCCCGCTCCGCCTCGCTCAGCTCGGCCCGGGCCGCGTAGCGCTCGATCAGCGGCAGCCCGCCATCCGCCGGGCGGTAGTCATTGATCGCCCACACCATGCTCATGCTCTGGCCGGTAAGGCCCCGCAGGATCCTGATCATGGCGGCGCGCCTGCCGGCCTCCTCGATGTCCTGCTCGTGCTCGGAGCGAAGCCACGCGATCAGCCCGCCCGCGTCCCGGTCGCGCAGCTCTCGCGCCACCGCCTCAAGCCGAGCCAGGCAGCAGCGCTTGTACTTATGCCGCTGCCACACGGGCACGGCTCGTTGCGCGAAGGCATGCCCGGCACCCTACGACGGCCGCCGGACAAGAACCGCTTGATCGCGCGCCCCGCGTCTATCCTACGCGGCGGTCATGGACCCCTACGGCGAACTCACCGACGATGTGCGCGAGGCTCTCCTCGCCGCGCCGGAGACCGAGCGGTCGCTGCTGGAGCTGCGACTGGCCTGGCCAGCGCTCCGGGACCGCGAGGCGCGGATCGCCGCACGATTGCGCGTGTTCGTGCTGACCTGGGATCCCTTCTGGTGGATGCGCGACCGCGGCGCGGCGTGGGCGACCGCGACCGGCGACGGCGACAGTTACGAGGTAGTCCTCTATCTGACCCTGCACGACGCCGTGCGCCGCGCTGGTGAGACCGCGGCGACGCTGACCGACATTATCGGCGAGCTCGCGGGCGCGCTGCTCACCGTCGGCGCCACCCACGAGGAGCTGCTCGTCTCCGGCGCATACCCGCAGCTCGCGTTCGCCGACGAGATTCCGGGCCTGCTCTCCGAGCCCGACTCGGCGCGCGGTTTCCCCGCACCGGTCATCGAGCTGGCGGCGGCGGGGTGGGAGCCGATCGGGCTCGGCGCGATCCAGGACCTCGCCCAGGAGCGCTACGGGCCGGTCGCGCTTGACCGCTCGCAGGTGCGACTCGACCCTGTCGCGGAGCCCTTCCCGAGTTGTCCGGCGTGTGCCGGGGAGCGGTTCGGCTTCCCGGGCGAGCTGGACGAGCAGCGCACCAGGATGTGCCCAGAGCACGCCGCGCAGGCGCAGGAGATCATCACCGCGCGGTTGGAGCGGGCGCCCGCGAGCAACCGCCAGGGATGGGACGCGATCCTCGGCGGATCGTCGATGCTCGACGAGCCGACGTTCGGGCTGCCGCTCTGGCTGCTAAGCGACCTGGGGAGGGCCTCCGATCGCGACCGGAGCGGGCCACCGTCCGAGGCAGAGCTGCGCTCCTACGCCGAGCTGGCGCTCGAGCTCGCCAAGCGGCTCGCCGGCAGACCGGAAGCGTTCGCGGAGCTGATGGTCGCAGACGTGCTCAGCGACGCGTGGCTGATCGAGCTGCCGATGGCGCTCGCCGCAGCCGGGCTCGCTGATGAGGCAGTCGCGGTCGGCGACGCACTGGCAGAGCTCGATCAGGACAACTCGGCGATGTTCGCCAGCGACGTTGCGGTGATCCTCGCCGAGGCCGGACGCCGAAAGCAGGCGCTCGCCCGCGTCGAAGAGAACCTGCGGCGCTTCCCCGCCGATCTGTGGACGCAGATCCATGCCGGCGACGTTCACCTCGTGTTGTCCGACCCGGTGCGCGCCGAGCAAGCGTTCCGCGACGCGCTCGCCTCGGCGCGCGCACGCGAAGACGCGCAGGGCATCGCGGACGCCAACGAGCGGCTAAGCCGGCTCCTCCAAGATCAGCCCGGACGCGAGCACGAAGCGAGCGCAGCGCACGAGGAGATGGAACGCGCCAGCCGCGCCGCGTTCGCCGGCGCCCGCCTGGCGGTCAAGATCCGGCGAAACGACCCCTGCCCGTGCGGCAGCGGCCGCAAATACAAGCGCTGCTGCGGCACCTGACCCCACCAACAACCGACATCCTCGACCAGCACGTCCACTCCGCGGGGGACGACCGGAGCCTTCCGCCGCCTCCCCAACACGGGCAGAACGCTCTCCCGGCCCGTCCCGGCGACACCCAGCCCGGCGATCCTTCAGCCATCCGCGTCCTCCGGACAAACTGCTGCTCCCTCGACGGAGAGCAGAAGCTGGAGAGCACCGAAATCAGCAGCTTCTGACACCTCCTCTTCGTCCAAGGCGACAACGCGACCGTCGTGCGCCTCGGCTCTCGCTCGCTCAGGTCGAAGATCGACCCGAGATCGACGTAGAAGCCCTCGAGTCGCTGCCCCGCGAACACGGTCCGGCCGCCCGGGAGGCTCTGGATCGCCTGTGACGCCAGGTTCTCATAGTTCGGCGTCGAGAGGACGCCGACGTTGCAGGGCGGGCAGGGCAGGTTCTCGCCCAGCACCTCGGCGTGGCCCTTCTCGATCCGGGTGACCGAGTAGAACTGCTTGCGGTTCCAGTTCGGGCTCCGAGCCGGCGAGGCGGTCGAGCTTGACGCGGCCATTCAGATGGTGGTTGGTGTCGTGTTCGGTTCGCGCACGGACTGCGCCGAGGAGTTCTGGCCCGAGCGCGGCGGAGACCTCGCGTTGGATCGCTTGCCAATCGACCTCGCGCTTGGCGTGTCGGGTGGCGAGCGCTGCGCCAGCCATCGCTGCGGCGCTGTCCTGGGATCCCTTGGCCGCGCGCTCTATCTCGACTCGCCGGTTCGAGAAGCGGCGCAGCGTCGCCCGGTCGATGCAGTCCAGCTCGGCCAGGCCGTTGCCGTTGAGCGGCAACCAGCCGAAGCCGAGCTCGGCGCAGTTGGCTCGCAGTTCAGCGGCGTAGACGGCGCCGAGCGCCATCTTGTAGCTCGGCAGATTCTTGGTCAGCAGCGCGGTCCAGCGCCCGTCTGGCCCGGGCGCCATGTTGGCCACGACGACATGCGTGTGCAGTTGCGCGTCGCCGGAGCGGCTCGTGCGATGGCGATAGGCGGCAGCGAGGATGCCCGCGGCGCGGTACTGGCGCTCCTGCGGCGATCCGGTCTTCCCTCTGCGGACGATCGCCATCTCGGCCTCCAGCGTCCGGACGGCGGCGCGCACCGCGCGCTCGTGGGCGTCGAGCAGCCGCGCGGACAGATCCTGCTCCCCGGAGGCGTACAGCAGAGACACCGTCTTCGGCGCGTTGAACGTGAAGTCGAGCGCCTCGCAGCGCTGGTGCCCCGTCGGCACACCGTTGCCGTCGCGCAGCGTCTCGCCAGTGAGCGGGTGCTGGCCCGAGGCCATCCGCGCCAGCTCGCCGTCGCCCAGCTCGCCGACGAGCCCTAGCATCTTCGCGCCCTCGCCGAGCCATACCCCCGGCGACTCACCCTTACCGGAGTAGTAGGACTCCTTGCCGTCCGCCACGCTGTTGGCGTAGTAGGTCACGCGGTCGGCGGTCAGCTTCGCCCATGTGCAGATGCCGCTCATTCGCCAGGGCACGGGATCACGGGGCCCCTCTTGCCGATGGGCCCATGGCGTCGCTCGTAGGGGCGACGGCCTCGGCCGCCGGGAGGTCCGCGCCGACCTTGCAGGTGCGCGCCAGCGGGACGGCCGCGGCGACGATCGCGCCGTCTGGGGGCGCGAGAGAGTTGGCGCGGCGGTCGCGGAGCCGAGGGTCCCATCGTACCGACGCTAGCGCCCACCCCGGACGGGGTGAACAGGAATGCTGCTGTTGCCGTTTTGCCGTGCTAGCTGGGGAGGCGCTACTTGGCTAACGCGCTAGCGGTCTGACTGACTGACTGCGACGGTGCTTGCTCGTCTGGGCTGTCTGGGTGGGCTCGGGGCTCGCGGGCGTGGGTATCTCGCGCTGGTTGTCGCCGTCGCGATGCGGACTCTGACGCTCCGTCGACCGTTGCGACCGGTTGAGGTACGCGAGATTCGGGGTCCGAGGCTTACGGTGGAGCTGGTGCCGGCTACGTGGTGGGGGTCGAAGCTGTATTGGCATTTGCCGCGCGAGTAGTGCGACGCGCTGCGCAGGCGCAGCTATCGCGAGGGCGCGCTGGCGGTGCGAGACGTGCGGCGGCAAGCGCGACGCGCCGCTGCACTGCCACGAGGTCTGGAGCTACGACGACGAGCACGGCGTGCAGAAGCTCGAGGCGCAAGTGCCGTCTGCCCGCGCTGCCACGAGGCGACGCTTCCCGGCCACGCCACCGGCGCCATCCGTGACTGGCTACTCACGCATGAGGGGCGGCCCACCGTCCACCAAACGACATATCGCCCACCACGAGGGAGACCAGTCGCTGCTGTCCAAGCCGGCGCGCGACCTCAAAGCGAACGCCAAGGAGGCTCGCCTCGCGCGCCGGCGTTCGCAGACCCAACGGCGAGACCGACGAACACGCTGACGCGGGACATGACCGAAGCGGTGGCGCCGGAGTGTCGCGGTCATCGCCTTCTCAGAGACATCTGCACCCCTGAGCAGTCGCTCGCGGCCACCTAGGCGCAGAGCGGTGGCGCCGTCGTCAGACGGACGAATGGCGAGCGTAACCGTCGGATGCTATGAGTCTCCGGGACCGAGTCGCGGACTACTCTCGGGACGTCTTCTGTCGATGAAAGGGTGCAAGTGGGGCGGGAGCCGCCGCCGCGGGGCCGTCCCCAGCCTGACTCGATGACGCGGCTACGCCCAGGGCGCGATGGGCTCGTTGAGAACAGCCCAGAAGAGGGCGAGTTGGGCGACGGCCGTGGAGAACTCACCAAAATCGATGGGTTTGCGGACGTAGCTGTTGGCTCCCTCCCTGTAGCTGGCAGCGATGTCCTCCTGCTGTCCTGCGGAGGTGAAGATGACGACGGGGAGCGTCTTGGTGCGGGGGTCTGAGCGGATGTGTCGCAGGACCTCCAGACCGTCAATCCTGGGTAGCTTGAGGTCGAGGAGCACGAACGCGTACTCGCCGGCGTGCTCTCCGGTGAGCAGGTCGAGCGCCTCGACGCCGTCACGTGCGACGACCAACCGGTCTGCGAGGTTGTGTGCGGCGAATGCGATTCGTGTCAGTTCGACGTCGTCGGGGTTGTCCTCGATGTGCAGAATCGGCTTTGGCGGCGCGGAGGCCATCTCGTGCCTTCTGTTTGGTGGGGTTGCGAGTCGAAGGGGGTCTCGTCGCGCTGGACGCTGCGCTCGCGCTTGCCTGAGCGCGACACGGGTATGCGGCGTCGGGCGCGAGCATGGGCTCGTGGCGTGTTCACGACCGCCTCCAACTATGGCAGGGTTTGCGGGGAGGCAAACGCGACGACGGCATGGATGGCTTCGGGCAACTACCGATGTAAGCGAGCGACGGAGGGCTACGCTGATGTCAATCGCCACTTTAGGTGGCTTTGGCAGCGTAGACCGGAATCCCTGTGGGTTCCGGCCGTGCCCACGGTGGGGTTGCGACCCATGGGGGATGCGTACCAGAGGGTAGCCCCCGTGACTAAGACTAATCAAACCCCCATCGAGAGTTCAGTGCTGCGAGGCGAGAGCGCAGGCCTCTTGGCGGCGGTGGTCGAATCCTCCGATGACGCCATCATCGCGAAGTCGCTGGACGGCGAAATCGTGAGCTGCAACCCGGCGGCCGAGCGACTGTACGGCTACCGTGCCGAGGAACTCATTGGAAAGTCAATCGAGCTGCTGGTCCCGCCCGGAAGCTCAGAGATGGTGGACATCCTGCGCAGAATCCGCGACGGCGAGCGCGTGGAACAGTTCCAAACCGTCCGGCTGCGCAAGAACCGCACCGCCGTTCGGGTGTCGCTCACGGTGTCGCCAATCCGCGACCGCGCAGGGGTCATCGTCGGCGTGTCCTCAGTCGCCCACGACGTCACGGAGCTGTTGCGTGCCCAGGAGCAGCTGCGCGAATCAGCCGAGTACACGCGCAGCCTGATTGAGGCCAGTCTCGACCCGTTCGTGACCATCGACGCTGAGGGCAGAATCACCGACGTCAACGAAGCGACCGCCAAGGCCACCGGTGTCGCGCGCGAGCAGCTCATCGGGACCGACTTCTCGGACTACTTCACCGAGCCCGAGAAGGCCCGCGAGGGCATGAAGCGCGCGTTCGAGCAAGGCGCGGTCACCGACTACCCGCTGACAATTCGCGACGGCAAGCTCCACGACGTGCTCTACAACGCGTCGGTGTTCCGCGACTCGACCGGCCGGGTGCGCGGCGTGGTCGCCGCCGCCCGCGACGTCACGGCCTTGTATCAGGTCGAGGAGGAACTGCGGCGCCTCAACGACGAGCTTGAGCACCGCGTACGTCTGCGCACCGCCGAGCTGGAACGCCTGAACCGCAACCTGAAGTCCTTCGTCTACACGATGGCGCACGACCTGCGTCAGCCGCTGCGCGGAATGACCGGATTCGCCACCGTGCTCGCCACGCAGTACAGCGACGTGCTCGACGAAGCCGGACGCGACTACGCACAGCGCATCACGAAAGCCGCCACACGGATGGCCGCGCTCATCGACGACCTGCTGGAGCTCTCCCGCGGCTCAATAACAACCGAACTACGCCGCGAGACGGTCGACCTCAGCGCGATGACCCGCGAGCTGATTGCGGAGCTCCGCCAACGAGACCCTGACCGTGCCGCCGAGTTTCAGGTCGAGGACGGAATCACCACCTCTGTCGACCGCCCGATGCTTCGGGCCGTGCTACGGAACCTCTTGGAGAACGCCTGGAAGTTCACGGCCGGGCGTGAGCGGACCCGCATCGAGTTCGCCGCACTCGCGGACGAGACCGGCGAAAACGGCTTCTCCGTGCGCGACAACGGCGTCGGGTTCGACCCCGCATACGCCGGCAAGCTCTTCGAGCCATTCCAAAGCCTGCATTCCCCCGCGGAGTACCCGGGCAGCGGAATCGGCCTCGCAAGCGTACGGCAGACCGTCGAAGCGCACGGCGGACGCATCTGGGCCGAAGCGGCCGCCGACAAGGGAGCCGTCTTCTACGTCGCACTCCCCGCCGACCGCACAAATGCCACCCGCACAGCGCTGACAGAGCAACTGGCTGAGAGTCTCTGACCGGCTCCGCCGGAAGACTGCGGCGGGCGTTCGTCACGGTGGTTGTGTGGAGGTTAGCCGCGCCTTCAAGCAGTCGGGCAGTACACGACCTCGGCGTTGATGGCGTCCTGGCCGCGGAAGAACACGGCGTAGTAGGGAACGGTGTAGGGGACGCATGGCGCGCCGTCGTTTTCGATGCCGTTGGCGGACACCAGACCCCAGACCGACTCAACGGCGCCCTGACTCCGAGTGTTCAGCGCCAAATGATGTAGTCCGATGCGATAGCGCTCGCCAGTCGGCGGCGCGGGCCGGGCGAGCGGAGGGCAGATCAACTACGGCAGCGTCGAGGAGGCCGGCGGGGACCTCGCGGCAAGCCCTTTAAGGTCAAGCGCGCCGGGGGCGGGATCCTCGGGTGGTCAGGCCCGTCAGCGAGCTGCGGGCGGCGCGATCGCCGCGGCTGCCGGCTGGCTCGGCGGGGTCGCGGACGCTGGTCAGCTCGCGGTAGCTCACGTTGCGGAGCGCGTCCATGCCGCGGCCGGTGGTCCTGGCGGCGTGCCGGCCAGGCCGGCGTGGACCAGGACGGCGACCGCGACCGCTGGCAACGGATCGCCCGCGAGCTCTGTGGCCGACGAGACCCGGGACGCAGCACCAGTTGCCACCGCGGCGACGACAACTGCGCCGGAGGTTTCGGCGCCCGTAGCCGACTCGTTCGGCGTCGAGAAGGAGGCATTGAAGTGATCGAGGAGACGAGACGGACGTATCGCATCGGCCGCCATCAGGACGGCGGCTGGCTGTTTGGCGTCAGCGCGGCCCGGATCGCCGGTGTCGCCGTCGCCGCGCTGTTGGGCGTGTTGCTGCTGCGCGCCGGAGCGGCGCTGCCGGTGGTCGTGCTGGGGATTCTGGCGGACTGCGTGCTCGCTTGGATCCTGGTCGCCCGGCAGGTTCAGGGTCGGGCGGTGTTGGAGTGGATTCCGTTCGCGGGCGCGTTCGCGTTCGAGCGGGCGCGGGGGGTGTGGCAGTTCTACACGGCCGTGCCGGAGCTCGGCTGTCTGGTGCGGCTGCCGGAGATCCTGGCGATCGACCCGCAGCCGGTGCAGGAGCCCGTCTGCCTGCCGGCCGAGCTCGCCGGCCTGCGGGTCATGGAGACGTCGCTGGCGTTCGGCGGCGTGCCGCTCGGCGTGGTCCACGACGCGCGGCGCGAGAGCTATGTGTCGTTCGTTCGCTGCGCGCCGCGGGGGTTCTGCCTGCGTGGCGGACGGCAGCAGGAGGTGCTGCTGGGCGCGTGGGGCGGGCTGCTGGCGGCGCTCGCGAAAGAAAGCTCGCCGATCGCGCGCATCCAGTGGATCGAGGGCGCGCTGCCGGCGAGCACGGACGAGCTATGGCGCTACCTGCAGGCCAACAAGCGGCCCGCGATCGCCGACGAGGACCTCTCGCTGCGCGCCATCCACGAGCTGCTCGACCGCCACTCCGCCGGCCAGGAGCATCAAGTGCTCGTTGCGATCCGGATCGACGCCAAGCGCGGGGCGGCGGCCCGGCAGATCCGCATGCTCGGCGGCGGCGAGCTGGGCGCGCTCGCGCTCGTCGCCCGCCAGACGCAGTGGCTGGTCGGCGAGCTGCACCGCATCGGCGTGTACGGCACCGAGGCCGGGCAGCCGGCGGCGATCCCGTCCGCGCGCGGCGTGGCGGCGGCGCTGCGCGACGGGCTTGACCCGTTCGGCCGCGATGAGCGCCAGGAGCCGCCCGCGGGGCAGCACCCGGGCGTCTCGCCCGAGGCGTTCGGACCTTCGGCGCGGCTGTCGCACTGGGCGCACTGGCAGGCGGATGGGAGCCTGCACGTAACCGGCTGTCTTGAGCAGTGGCCCGGTCAGGACTTCCGCTGCGACTTCCTGCGCCCGCTGTTGACCGAGACCAGCGCGGCGCGGACGGTCAGCGTGGTGATGGAGGTGTTCGAGCAGGGGCGGGCGATCCGCAAGGCCGAGAACGAGACCGGGATCGCGCACTCGGACCGCGGTGTGAACGCGTGGCTGAAGCGTCGCGCGACCGCGCGCGAGCGCAAGCGCGGCGAGGTCGCCGAGCAGCGTGAGGAGGAGATCGCCTCAGGTCACGCGCTCGTGCGGTTCGCCGGCTACGTCGACGTCGTTGTCCCGGCCGACGCTGGCCTGACGGCGCTGGAGGACGCGTGGGGTGACGTGCGTGTCGCGGCGTCGGCGTGCGGGATCCAGCTGCGTCGCTGCTACGGCGAGCAGGTCCACGCGGGGATGAACTGCCTGCCGCTGTGCCGGGGGCTCGCATGAGCCCCGCCGGCAAAGGCACAGGCGGGCTGCTGCGGGATGGGTCGCAGCGCCCGGCGCGGCGCAGGCTGACGCACCGCGGCCTTCCCTACAGGGGCGAGCGGGCGGGTGTGATCGCCACGACGGCGCACGCGCAGGCCGTGTACGGTTGGTACGCGCACGCGGGCCTGGGGTTCGAAGGACCGGTGGTCGGCGAGGAGCTCTACGGCGGCGGCGCGTTCTGCTTCGACGCGTGGCGGCTGTACGTGCGGCGGCTGGTCCGTAACCCGAACATGCTGGTGACCGGCGAGACCGGAGCGGCCAAGTCGGCGCTGATGAAGAGCTACGTGTGCCGGCAGCGGGCTTTCGGCCGCCGTGCGGAGATCATCGATCGCAAGGAGGGCAAGGAGGCACGGGGCGAGTGGGGCCCGATCGTCCGGGCGCTCGGCGGCACGGTGGTGACGCTGCGGCCGGGCGTCGTGGTGAACCCGCTCGAGCGCGCCGGCGCCACCAAGGCGGCCAGGGAGGGCCTGTTGCGCGCGGTTGCGCGCGTGCTCACAGACCGAGACCTCACGCCGGCCGAGAAGCGCGGACTCTCAGCCGCGCTGGAGGTCGTGGACCGGCGCGTGAATGACCGCGACCCGACGATCCCCGACGTCGTCGAGCAGCTGCACGATCCGGGCACAACCCTCGCCCGACAGCAGCTGCGCTGCTCCCCAGCGCAAGCCGCGTCGGAGCTGCGCGAGATGGCGCTCGCGCTCGGCGAGCTGTCCATCGGACCGCTCGCGGGCATGTTCGACGCCCAGACGTCACTCGGCGCCGCCGTGTGGGAGAACCCGGTCGTCTCGATCGACATCAGCCAGCTGGCGGTCAACCTGCCTCCGGCCGACGAGTCGCGAGCGATCGCGATCGCGCTGCTGTCGGTGACGGGGTTCCTGGACACTAGGCGGCGGGCGCGCCAGGACGCCGTCAAGACGATCCGCGTCCTGGATGAGAGCTGGCGGGCGCTCGCGGTCGAGGGCGCGGCCGAGCGCTACGCCGCGGCGCTGAAGCTCGCCCGCGCCACCGGCGTGCAGACCGCGCTGATCCTGCACCGGCTCTCGGACCTCTCGAGCGTGGCCGACGCCGGCACGCGAACGCAGCAGCTCGCGCGCGGGCTGGTCAACGAGTGCGCCACGCGCGTGATGTACGCGCAGGCGACCGAGGAGGAGGCCGACCTGATCGCCGAGGAGTTCGGCCTCTCCACGCACGACGTGACACCGCGCGAGCGCGCGTCGTGGGACGCGCAGGCCGACCGCGAGCCGAGCGCGAATGCCAGACGCGCGCTGGCTCACATCAAAGGACGCACCATCACGGGCGGGTTCGCTAACCAGCTGTACGACATGTCCCAGCCAGCATGGCGGGACGCGCTCGAGGAGCTGCGAGCCGCAGGGCATCGAATCGAATGGGTCACCGGACAGGTGGCAGACGACCCGACGGTCACCGGAGGGTATGTGCTGTGCGAGCCCGCGAGCATTGAGCGCGAGGCCGGCGAGATCGACCCGCGGTTTGCCGACCGGCGTCGGGAGCTGCGCAGTGAGCGCGACGACGGCAGGGGGATGGAGCTGTGATTCCGCCCGAGTTGGTCGAATGGGAGCAGTGGGTCGTCTGGCGCGCCGAGGCGCGCGACGACAGGGTCACGAAGGTGCCCTACAGGCCCGGCGCGCCACAGCTCAGAGCGAGCGTCGACGATCCGACGAGTTGGGGGACCTATCACCAAGCGCGCCGCGTGCCAGGCGTCGACGGGATCGGGTTCGTGTTCACCGCCGAGGACCCATACACGGGCATCGACCTCGACAACTGCATCAGCAGTTCCGGCGAGATCCACGAGGCCGCCGCAGAGATCGTCAGGACCCTAGGCGGCTACGTCGAGCCGTCACCGTCCAGGCGTGGCCTGCACGTCATCGTGCGAGCTGAGCATCGCGGTGAGCGGCATCGCACCAGCGACACGCCGTGGGGCGGCGTGCTGGAGGTGTACGACCGGCGTCGGTACTTCACCATCAGCGAGCACGGAGCAGGAACGCCGGCGCCTCGACAGGCCGACTTGGACCGTGTGGTCGACGAGCTGCTGCCGGCGACGGCGAAGGAGGTCAACCAGTCGGGCGTGCGGGCTGCGGTGGCGCTCGATGACCAGGAGCTGGTGGATCGGGCTCAAGTCCGCGATCGACGGTGGCGAAGAGCAATCAGCACTCGACGAAGCCGAAGAGTTCCTCCGCGCCGAGCTCGCCTCTGGGCCTAAGCGTGCCAAGGACATGCAGGGCGCCGCGCGCAGCCTCAGCATCGCCGAACGGACCCTCAAACGGGCACGTCAGAAAGTCGGCGTCGAGGTCGCCAAGGACGGCTTCCAAGGACCCTGGAAGTGGTACCTAAATCCGGTCGATCAAAGGGGGCCAAGCGACCATGGCCCTTTGTGACTCGGGCGATGGCCCCCTTTGCGAAACCCCGGAGACACGGGCGATTCCGGGCTCGACGCCTCCGAAGGAGGCCAAGCAAAGACGGATGGCCGCCTTTGGTCAACGGGCGCCGATTTGGGCACTTTGGAGCCCCGCGCCCGGCGCAATGAGCACGGCCAGGAGATGCCGTTCTGATGGGTCGACACCGAGCGAAGCACGCCGTGTGGCCCGTGGTCCATCAGTGCTCGTGTCGGTCGAGCTCGGCGACAGCTAATGGGTCGGGCGTTGAAGCCGGGCTGATGCCAGAGGGTGTCAGCCATTCGGCGCTCGATGTGGACGCAGCGTGACAGGCCGACTCCTGACTGCCCGAGTGGTCGCCGAACTGCTTGACGTCTGCCCGAGCACGGTGTTGCGATGGACCCGCCGTGGAGAGCTGCCGGCGATCAGGTTGCCCAGTGGACAGATCAGGTATCGGCCCGAGCAGGTCGAATCGTGGCTTGCGCAGCGGTCGGTCGCGACAGTTGACAGGCCACACCTGACCGTGATGCGCTTTGAAGATGACTGAACAACGGGGATCCGTCTACGCGACGCGGGGCGGGTACGGGATCCGCTGGCGCGAGAGCGGGCAGCGGCGGTTCCAGTCTGGCTTCCGGACGAAGACCGAGGCGCGGGCTTGGTTTCGCGAAAACGTCGCGCCACGGCTGCATCGGCGGGCTCCCAGCGCGGAGATCACGTTCGATGCGTTCGCTGAGTTGTTCCTGATGCGCCATGCGGGTGCGCCACGCACTGTGGCGACTCTTCGTGAGCGCCTGGTACCGGCACGTGCCGTGTTTGGCGACTGGACGCTCGCCGAGCTCGAGCACGCAGCTGATGACGTCGCTTCTTGGCGAGCGACCTTGCCGGAGGGATCCCGGTATCGGCTGACGAGCGCATCGCGACAGTGTTTCGCGGCGGCTGTGAGGTGGAACTACATCAGCCGCAACCCGGCGGTCGACGCAGGACCCAACGTGCAGCCACGCGCCGAGGAGCTGCAGCCGTTCACGGTCGAAGAGATCGACATACTCGGCGAGGAGCTCGGCCCCGTCTACGGTCCGCTGGCGGTGTTCGTGGCAGCGACCGGGCTGCGCACGAACGAGTGGATCGCGCTCGAGCGGCGCGACATTGATCGCGGCCAGGCGGTCACGGTGCAGCGCCAGTTCTCGCGTGGACGGCTGACGCCGTATCCCAAGACGGCACGGTCTCGCCGTCGGATCCCGCTCAGCGAGCGTGCCCAGGTCGCGCTGGAGGCTCTTCCGCGCCGGATCGACACGCAGCTTGTCTTCCCGGCCTCACGCGGCGGACACATCGGGCTCGATACGTGGCGCAGCCGCGAGTGGTATCCGGCGCTGGAAGCAGCGGGGATCGCCCAGCGCGGGCCGTACTGCCTGCGTCACACGTTCGCGACCGAGGCCCTCGCCGCCGGCGTGTCGATCTTCGAGCTGTCGCGCCTGATGGGCTCGTCGGTGGAGATGATCGAGCGCACGTACGGTCATCTCGCGCAGGACTCAGAACAGCAGATTCGCGCCCGCATGGACGCGAGATCTCGGCAGATGGGCGTGAAATGGGCGTCGACAGAGGATGAGTAGCTGCCGGTTAAGTGTCGTTTTGCAGCTACTTTCTACAAGCGGACGACGGGGCTCGGACCCGCGACCTTCGGCTTGGGAAGCCGACGCTCTACCAACTGAGCTACGTCCGCAAGTGGGGCCGAAATGCTAGCGCTAGCGATTGATGGATTGGCGATCGGAGACCAGGATCGGGCTTCGGCCTTCCCGGGGCGGCCGGCGCGGTTTCGGACCCCGGCTACGGAGGTATAGTCGCTTCCCGATGGGGAGGAACCACGTCACGTGGCGCGTCGGACTCGCGGGTTGTGATGTTGGTGGCGCTGCTCGCGATCATCGGCAGCGCCGGCACGGGCGCCGCATACCAGGTTCAGTATTGCTCTCAGGTCCCGATCGTTCAGGGGATTCCGCCGTGGGGGTTCCATACGGGCGACCCGATCACCGGGGCGACGGGCAGCTATGCCCGCGGCCACGGCGACATCAACCTCGACGCGAACACGGTGTCGGGGATCCTCTGCCAGGTCGACCGGGGCCGCCACCGCCCTGACCGGCTGATCATCATGACGGTCCAGCATCACCTCGTGTACCACTCGCACCATGCGCTGCTGTGGGGCGTGTCCGGGAACATCATGAAGATCATCGTCCGCGTGCAGAGCAGCACCGACCCGCGGTGCAAGGTCGGCACCCACGGCCACATGACCCTGTTCGCCAGTTACAACGGTGTGCGCAGCGACAGCGTGCAGTTCACGTTCCCGGCCGCCTGCCAGGACCACGACCACCTGTACCACGGCCCGCAGGTCAACAATCAGGTTCCGCCGCTCTAGCCCGGGCCGCACTGGTTCGGTGGCGGCCGCACCGACAGCGGGTCGTCAGTCCCGGACGAAAGGCGGGCGTCAGAGTGGTACCTGGGAGCCCATGATCACGGTGCGGTCGGCCGGCAGGCCGAAGTGCTCAATCGCGCTCGATGCGTTTCGGGCCATCGCGATGAACAGGTTCTTGCGCCAGCGCTGCATGCCGGGAGCGTCGGTTGGGGTGATCGTGATCCGCGAGACGAAGTAGGACGCGTGCTCGAGGTCGAGGTTGCGCTCGAGCAGGCCCTGTCTCCGCGCCTGCGCCAGCGCCTCGGGGATGTTGAGCTTGTCGTGGTAGCCAAACCGCGCGGTCAGATGAACGACTTTGAACAGGCCGTGGCCGAGGACTTCGACCGTACACCTCTCGAACGTCTCGACGTTGGGGATGCTGACGGTCTCGACGGAGACGATCACGACCTTCTGGGGCAGTGTGTGGGTGTGCGCCACGTCCGCCCGCAGCGCCATCGGGGTCGTGTCCTTGTCGCGGCAGAGGAAGACGGCGACGCCTGGGACCCGGAACAGCGGAGGTTTCTGTGAGGCGAGGCCGTCGAGGAACGTGTTCAGCGGTCCCTCCTGCGCCACGCGGTTCCTCGTGACGATCTCCTGCCCCCGGCGCCAGTTGATCATCACAATCGATACCACGAGCCCGATCGCCAGGGGCAGCCAGGCGCCGTGCTCGACCTTCGCGATGTTCGCGCTGAAGAACGCGATCTCGACCGTCAGGAACAGCACCGCGATCGGGGCCAGCCGGCGCTTGGATGTGCCCCAGAGCAATCGCGCCACGGCCAGGAACAGCAGGGTGTTGAGGATGAACGTCCCGGTGACCGCCACGCCGTAGATGTCGCCGAGCCGGGTGGAGGAGCGGAACACTAGGGTGAGCGTGAGAACGCCGACGCACAACGCCCAGTTGACGACCGGGACGTAGATCTGGCCCTCGACGTTCGACGTGTGCAGGACCCGTAACCTGGGGAGGAAGCCGAGTTGCATGGCTTGCTTGGCGACCGAGAAGGAGCCCGAGATCACGGCCTGTGAGGCGATCACGGTCGCGAAGGCGGCGAGCACGACCATCGGCCAGAGGGCCCAGTGGGGGGTCATCTGGTAGAAGGGATTGAAGGTGCTCGTGTGCTTGGCGAGGCTCGCGTGGTGAAGGATGAAGACGCCCTGGCCCAGGTAGTTGAGCACGAGTGCCGGCAGCGCGAGGCCGAACCAGCCCGTCCGGATCGGGCCGGCGCCGAAGTGTCCGCGGTCGGCGTACAGGGCCTCCGCACCGGTCACCGCGAGCACCACGCCACCGAGCACGAGGTATCCGGCGGCGCCGTGATCGGCGAAGAACCGGGCGGCCCAGGTCGGGGACAGGCCCTGGAACACCGACGGGTCCTTGAGCACCTGGCTGAGGCCGATCAGGCCGATGACCGAGAACCACACAAGGATGACCGGCCCGAACAACCATCCGATCGTCCCGGATCCGAACCGCTGAAGCACGAACAGGCCGAGCAGGATCGCGACCGACAGCGGCACGACCAGGTGAGCGAGCGCCGGAGTGGCGACCTGAACTCCCTGTATCGCGCCGAGTACCGAGATGGCCGGGGTGATGATCCCGTCGCCGAAGAACAACGCGGCGCCGAAGATCCCGAGCGTCACCAGCAGCGCTGCGTGCACGACCTTGTTGCGTTGGAGGATCGCGGTCAGCGCCATGATCCCGCCGTCGCCGCGGTTGTGCGCGCGCATGATGAAACCGGCGTACTTGATCGACACGACGACCATCAGGGCCCAGAAGATCAACGACGCCACTCCGTACACGGTCGCCGGCGAGATCTGCGCGGTGGCCTTGTACGAGCTGAAGATCGCCTGTTCGGTGTAGAGCGGGCTCGTGCCGATGTCCCCGTACACGATCCCGAGTGCCCCGAGCACGAGGACGGCCCGGCCCGCGTGCGCGATCACGTCTCGGTCTGAATCGGCGAGCGCCTCGAACCGCTTGCGCGTCACCTCCGACTCCTGCTCGGAAGCGCTGGGCGCGGACGGAGCCAGATATCCGAGCTTGTGCGCGGCCTCGTTGAAGGTCCGCCTCACCCCACTGGTCGCCGGCGGTTCCGCGGGCTCCTCATGCATCACTCCGTCAGCCTTGTGCGCCGCCTCGTTGAAGCTGCGCCGGCGGGAAGGCGTCAATCGAGTGCCTCCTGGTGAGTAGCAGGCATCGCCGGTTGCCGAGCGTACCGATCTGGAGGCTCGACCGCGGCGGCGGCGGCGGCGCCAAGCTGGCTGCCGAGCGCTCCACGCTCGCCGCGCTGACACGTGGGCTGTCGCCGTCGGTGAGCAGCACCAGTCGCGGTCGAGCCCGGCGGCGCGCCACGACGTGATCAACCCAAGGTGGACGCGCTGCCACCAACCGATTCGGAGGCGGAGCGGGAACGGCGAGTCGAGAACCCGGCCCAGGCGCGCAACGGACATCTCAACGCCGCCGGCGCGCCGAAGCGCAGCCAGCCGCAGCATCGCAGTCATCCGGCGCGGGCACCTGTGCTGACATGTTCGCCGAGGGCCCGCCAAAGCGGCGCTACGAACTGAACTGGGCCTTGGCCGTAAAGATTTCGTCGATTCGAGCGCGCCAAGGGGGCGCGTTCGGTCAGGCGGCGCGGAAGAAGCGCGTCGTCGGGCTCACACGCTCGAAGCCGATCCGCACGTAGATCGACGTTCCGGCCTTGCTCGCGTCGAGGCCGGCACGGAGCGCTCCGCAGCCACGCGCGGCGCGCAGCGCCGCGGCGGTCATCGCTCGCCCGATGCCGCGGCGGCGCCAGTCCGGGTCGGTGTTGACGAACATCACGCTCGCCTCGTTTCCGAACATGCCGGCGCCGGCCGTCGCGCGCACGGCGCCGTCCTCGTCGACCGCTGCGAACAGCCGGATCGCCGCCGGCAATGCCCGCAGGTACCCGGCGAACACGTCAGGCGGGTCGGCGCCCAGCGACAACCTCGCGCCCGAGCTCCCCATCGGCCGAGCACCTGATCTCCGGCTGGCTTCGAGAACATCTGTAGCGAAGGCTTACGGTTAGCCTGGGTCGGTGGAGGTTTCGGGTGTCGAGGTCTATGTCGCGGCGTTCCTGGCACGGCGCGAGGTCACAAGGCGTCCCGGCCAGCCGGACGTGGACTTCGAGCGTGTCGAGGAGCTTCCCAAGCAACCGTCCGAGCTGATCCCATATTCGCGAACGTTAGCAAACTTGCGAACGGTGCGGTAGGGTGGAAGCATGGCGAGCGCGGATCTGTTGCTTCACCCGGTGCGTCTGCGGATCGTCAAGGCGTTCCTGGGGGAGCGGGCGCTGACGACGAGCCAGCTTGCGGCCGAGCTCGACGACGTGCCGTCGGGAAGCCTGTATCGCCACGTCGCGCTGCTGACCAAGGCCGGGGTCCTGGAGGTCGTCGCCGAACAGCGCGTGCGCGGCGCGGTCGAGCGCACCTACACGCTGCGCCAGTACGCCGCCCGGATCTCGCCCGGCGAAGCGAGAGCAATGAGCGCCGAGGAGCACGGCCGGGCGTTCATGGTTTACGTGGCCGGGATGCTCGCCGACGCCGACCGCTATCTGGCCTCCGGCGAACTGGACCCGGCCAAGGACGGCGCCGACTACCAGGTGGGCGCGCTCTGGCTCAGCGACGCGGAGTTCGCCGGGTTGCTCCGCGACCTCGCGGACGTGTGCGAGCCGCGACTCGCGAATCCGCCGGCGAAGGGCCGCAAGCGGCGGATGGTCTACACGGTCTTCCTGCCGGTCCCCGGAGACTCGGGCGAGGCGGCGGGCCCCGATCAGAGGCGGCGAGCGTGCTGAAGTCGGGGTGGTCGTGAACGTGGCTCCGAGTCACTCCCGCGCTCTCGTGCACGTGGCCGTGGAGCCCGAGCAACGGTTGGTAGCGCTCGATCAGTTCCCTTACCGCGGTCGAGCCGACCGGGATCAGCTTCGGCTCGGAGTCTGACATCACCACGGACAGATCCTCGTCGAGCTCGGCCGCCGTGTCGAGTCCCGAGTCGTACGGCGGGACGTGCAGGTTGAAGATCGCGCGGGAGGGGTCGTCGAGCGCTTGCGCCAGCGCGTCGACGCGGCGATAGAGCTCCTGCTCGTCGAGCTCGCGCGGCGAGTCGAACGGAGTGCGGTTCGAGTAGCCGAGGGAAACCATCGCGTGGCCGTCGAACTCCACGATCCGGTCGTCGCACGCCTCGACGCGCGGACGTCGGTCCCGTCGAGGCGCTCCGAGCCCGATCACTCTGGCGGCAGCTCCCGCCCGCTAGGCGAGCTCGAGGTTCGCGAGGAAGCCGCCGCGGCTCTGCGTGAAACCGACGATGATCGGGAGCAGGATCGCGCCGAGCACGTAGAGGACGTAGAAGGCGAACGTCAGCGCGACGCTCGACCACATAACGTTGTAGTAGAGCGCGTCGTTCGTCCGGCTCTCGCGAACCAGTCCGGTCGCCTGCCGAGCGAACATCGCCGGCGGCCGCTCCACAGCCGCCTTCTCGAACGTGGTCATCTGATCACCCTCCTCGTTGCGCGCTGATGGTGGCCGGTACGCGCACAGTCAGGTCCGTCCGCGCGTGCAGGAGGTAGTCGATTTCGTCGGGTACGGCCGATGAACCGATCGGTAGGTCGACCTCGAGCAGTCCTGGCTCGCTCCCGGCGCCGGCGACGACCTGACCGCTGGCGTCGATCGCCGCGCTTCCGCCGACGAAGGTGAGCCCCCGGTGGGAGCCGACCTGGTTGACGTACAGATGCGGGCGACGGTTGTCGAGCGCCCGGGCCCGGGTCGCCAGCTCGTGGTCCGGCCCGTAAGGGTGCATGTTGGCGGCGATCGTCACCAGCAGCTCCGCGCCCGCGCGGGCGAGCAGCCGCGCCGGCTCTGGAAACTCGACGTCGAAGCAGATCAGCGGCGCGACCAGCCGCCCGGCGAGCCGGACCACCACGAGCTCGTCGCCGGGCACGAATGCCCGCTGCTCGGCGTCGCCGAACAGGTGGGTCTTGCGATAGATCCCGGCGAGCGCGCCGTCGCGGTCGATGCACACCGCGGCGTTCGCGACCGCGCCGTCTACGGTTCGCTCGATCAGCCCGACGATCAGCGCCGTCTGGTGGCGCCCCGCCGACTCGCGGAGATCGTGAACCGGCTGATCGCGTTCGGACAGCGCCATCCCGGCGGCGCCGGGCAGCTCGTACCCGGTCAGGTAGAGCTCCGGGAAGACCGCCAGCTCGGCGTCCGGATGCGCGCCCAATTCTTGCTCGAGCCGCCCCGCATTCGCGGAGAGATCGCCGGGCACCGGCGCGAGCTGCGCCATCAGCACCCGCACCGGCTCAGCCCCCGGCTCCCGCGTGGAAGGCCATCGCCTCGAGCACCTGCGCCGCCGCGGAGCCGGATGCATCGCGCTCATCACCAGCGACATGGTGATGTCCTACGCGGTCGACGTCGAGCTCACGTTCCGCAGCTGGTGCGACGCTCACGGGATCGAGGCGCTCGTCGTGCACGCGCGCGACTTCACTGAACGGGCCGGCTTCGCCGCCGCGCAGCAGCTGCTGGGGACCGCGACCCCGCCCGACGCGATCTACGCGACTTACGACCGACTCGCCTACGGCACCCTGCTCGCGGCCCAGGCGCGTGGGGTGCGCGATCCCGAGCAGTTGCTGCTCGTCTCGACCGCGACCGAGAGCGAGGGAGCGAGCCGGATGCGGCCCTCGCTCACGGTCCTGAACCTGTATCCCGAGCTGATCGGCCAGCACGCGGCGGACCTCCTGGTCGACCTCGTCGAAGCCAAGGAGCCGGCCCAACGGCGGATCGTGGTTCCCACCCGCGTCGTCCCCCGGGCGTCGACACGACGCAGGCAACGCACCCCGGGCGCGAATTAGTGAGGAGTAGCGGCTGAGGGTCAGGGGCGCGACTTGCGTGGTGAGACGAACCGGCTCGCCACCTCGGCCTCGTGACGCACAAGGTAGCGCTTGCGCTCGAGCCCGCCGGCATAGCCGGTGAGGCTGCCCGCGGATCCGATCACGCGGTGGCAGGGGACGATGATCGCGATCGGGTTGCGCCCGTTCGCGGCGCCGACGGCGCGCGCGGCGGCCGGCTTGCCGAGGTGCCGGGCGAGCTCCCCGTAGCTGGTGGTCGTGCCGTACGGGATCTCGAGCAGGGCTTGCCACACGTTCCGGTGGAACGGCGTCGCCCGGTCCATGTCGAGCAGGACGTCGAACTCGAGTCGCTCGCCGTCGAAGTAGGCCTCGAGTTGCTCGCGAACGCGGGCGAACGGGGCGTCGGCGCGCCGCGATCCGCTGACGAGGCCGGCGTCCTCGGACGCGGGTGGGAGATACACGGCGCTCAGCCGCTGCTCGTCGCCGGACAACAGCAGCGGGCCGATCGGACTTTGTACGTGCGTGTACAGGCGGGGTGATGTGTGACTCGTGAGTGTCATCGCATGCGTAGAACGCCCGGTGCTCACGCCCCGTGAGGTCATCCGCGCGCCGGCACTGCGAGCTGCGCCCACAGGTGCTGGGTCGCGTAGGCGCGATACGGACGCCAGCGCTCGGCGACCGCCGTCGCGTTGGGGGCGCGGCCGTCGACGCCGAGGCGCTCGAGGCCGTGCCGGACGCCCAGGTCCGTCGGCATGAACGCGTCCGGGTCCGCGAGTGCACGCATCGCCACGTACGCGACCGTCCAAGATCCGATCCCCGGCAGCGCGAGCAGGCGGCGCTCGGTCTCCGCGTCCGACATCCCGCCGCGCAGATCGACCTGACCGGTGGCGAGGGCATCCGCGACCCCGATCAGCGCGCGCCGGCGCGACCCGGGCATCGCCAGCCGCTCGGGGTCGGCGCGCGCCAGCGCCGCGGCCGATGGGAACAGGTGCGTCACCGACCCGACCGGCCGCGCGAGCGGCTCGCCGTACGCATTCACTAGCCGCGCCGCGAGCGTCGCGGCGCCGGCCAGCGAGACCTGCTGCCCGAGCACGGCGCGGATCGCCAGCTCGTCCGGGTCGACAACGCCGGGCACCCTGCGCCCTGGCGCCGACCGGACGATCGCGCCGATCAACTCGTCGCCGGCCAGAGCGCCGACGATCGGCGCCGGGTCGGTGTCGAGGTCGAGCAGCCGCCGGCAAGCCGCCACGGCCGCGGCGAGATCGCGGCGGTCCTCGAGCCAGAACCGCGCCTGCACCCCGTCGCGGCCCGGGTGGAGCGCGACGACTCCCGCTCCACGGGGCAGCGGAAGGCTCCGGCGATAGACCCCGCCGTCGATCTCCTCAACGCCGGCGACGGCCCGGGCGGCGAAGAACTGCACGAGGCCCGCGACGTCGCACGGCGCTCGATAGGACAACCGGGTCTCGACCTCGCCGCGTGCCACCGGTCAGAGCCGGAGCACCAGGATCAACTCGTCGCGGTCCTCGCCGGGTGCGAGCCGGATCGCTCCGGGGTGACGGCCGACGATCGAGTAGCCGAAGTGCTCGTAGAACCGTTCGACGCCGGTGCCGCCTCGGGTCGTCAGCATCAGCTGCTCAAGCCCGAGGCCGGCTGCGGTTCCGTGCAATCCCTCGAGCAGGAGGCGGCCGGCCCCGCGGCCCTGGAGCTCGGGGCGCACCATCAGGCGCAAGATCGTGCGCCAGTGACGGCGCAGGCCGGAGCCGCCGTCGACGAGGAACCCCATCCCGACCGCGCTTCCGTCCTGGCGCAGGACGCCCAGCAGGTCCTTTCCGTCGGCGACACGATCGAGCGCCGCGTCCAGCGTGCCGCCCACCTCGCACACGTCGGCGGGCGGGGTGAACCCGACCGCTCCGCCGGCGTCGGTCACGTCCACCCACATGCCGAGGAGCTGCTCGCGCAACTCCGGGCTGCGGACGTCCGAGGGGTCCACGACCGCGTAGACGAACTCAGGCTCGAACTCGGGGTCGGGCGAAATTGGCGCTGCGGTCACAGCGCCAATGTTCGCAATCAGCTCGCCCAGGCGCGTCCGTGCGCCTGGGCCCACATGCGAGCTAGTGGAATACGGGCCCGACGGGACAGGCGTTGCGGAGATCTCCGCTGTTGAAGTCCTCGAACTGGTCCGAGGTCGTGAAGCCCGCCTCCGGGAACGCGACTCGCAGCAGCCGGCCATATTCGACGTTGGCACTGCCGACGAAGTGGTCGATCGTCCCTGGGACGAAGTTGCCGCCCTCCTGCCACGTGCAGGTTCCGTCGTGGATCCCGGTCGTATACCTCGCGGCGTGGCGCACACCGCGACACTCGAACGCTGGTCGCTGCGCCGTGCCGACTTACGCGCGATTATCGCGCGCAACACGGCACGTCCGGCGGTCCCGGCACGGAATGTCGCGTTGTGCATGTCTCCGGTGGCGGGCGCGGTCCATCGCGACCCTGTCGTCAGCCGCTTCGCCGTCGCCGAGGCCGGTCCTCGCGGGAGCGGCCTCGCGGTGCTGTCCGACCGACTCAGTGGGCTGGTCGAGCACGGGTAGACCGGCGCGCTCGTCCGGGAATCACGACGAGTCATGCCTCGTGCGGCGCGGACTGACAAACTCCCGCACGCGATGACCGAACCGCACGGAGAGACGGCCGGACGGCGTCCGACGCCGGACATGCTGATCGACGTGGATCGGCTGGTCGGGGCCTATTACGACGAGCATCCCGACCCCTCAAATCCGGCCCAGGCGGTGTCGTTCGGGACCTCGGGCCACCGGGGGACCTCGTTGGCAGGAACGTTCACCGAGTCTCATATCCTCGCGATCAGCGAGGCGATCTTCCGGTACCGGACGGCGCAAGGGATCGAAGGGCCTCTGTTCCTGGGGCGCGACACGCACGCGCTGTCGGAGCCTGCGTTCCGTACCGCGGTCGAGGTGCTGGTCGCGCGAGGTGTCTACGTCGTCGTGGATTCCGAGGGCGGGTACACGCCCACTCCCGCGGTGTCCCACGCGATCCTGACCCATAACGCGCGCGGCGGCGCGCGGGCCGACGGTGTCGTGATCACGCCGTCGCACAACCCGCCCGAGGACGGCGGCTTCAAGTACAACCCCCCGCACGGCGGCCCGGCGGACACCGACGTGACGCGCCAGATTCAGGACGTCGCGAACGAGCTGCTCCGCGCGCGGCTGCGAGGTGTTGAGCGCCTGTCGTTCGGGGAGGCGAGCGAGCGGGTGCGCCACCACGACTACCGCTCGGCGTACGTTGGCGAGCTGGCGGCGGTGGTCGATGTGGACGAGATCGCGGGCTCGGGGATCCGGCTCGGCGTCGATCCGCTGGGTGGCGCAAGCGTCGCCTACTGGGAGGCGATCGCCGACCGCCACCGGCTCGACCTCGAGGTCGTCAACGATCGGGTCGATCCGACGTTCTCGTTCATGCCGCTCGACCACGACGGAAAGATCCGCATGGACTGCTCCTCGCCCGACGCGATGGCGAACCTGATCGCGCTCAAGGGCCGGTTCGACGTGGCGTTTGCCAACGACCCAGACGCGGATCGCCACGGGATCGTCACTCGCGAGGCGGGGCTGCTGAACCCGAACCACTACCTCGCCGCGGCGATCTCATATCTGCTCGGAGGGGTCCGCCTCGATTGGCCCGAGGGCGCCGGGGTCGGCAAGACGATGGTTTCGAGCTCGATCATCGATCGGGTGGTGGCCGGACTGGGCCGCAGGCTCGAGGAAGTGCCGGTCGGCTTCAAATGGTTCGTCGGCGGTTTGCTCGACGGGACCCTGGCGTTCGGAGGCGAGGAGAGCGCCGGCGCGAGCTTCCTGCGCCGCGACGGCCGCGCCTGGAGCACGGACAAGGACGGCCTGATCATGTGCCTGCTGGCGGCCGAGATGACCGCCCGCACCGGCAGGGACCCGGCGCGGCTCTACGCCGAGCTGACCGATCGCTACGGCGCGCCCGTCTATCGCCGCGTCGACGCCCCGGCGACGCCCGAGCAGAAGCGCGTTCTCGGCAGCCTTTCGCCGGACAGCCTCATCGCGACCGAGCTCGCCGGCGAGCCGATCGCCCATGTGCTCACGGCCGCGCCGTCGGGCGCGCCGCTCGGCGGCGTCAAGGTCGTGACCGAGAACGGCTGGTTCGCGGCGCGACCGTCGGGGACCGAGGACGTCTACAAGCTCTACGCCGAGAGCTTCAACGGCGAGCAGCACCTCGAGCGGATCCTCGAGGAGGCGCAAGGGGTCGTGGACGCCGCGCTGGGGGTCTGACGTGGCTCAAGTCTTCTCGATCGTGCTGGCGGGCGGCGAGGGCAAGCGCCTGGCGCCGCTGACCGCGGACCGGGCGAAGCCCGCGGTGCCGTTCGGCGGCGTGTACCGGCTGATCGACTTCGCGCTGTCGAACCTCGTCAACGCCGAGTACCGACGGATCGTGGTGCTGACCCAGTACAAGAGCCACTCCCTCAACCGCCACGTGTCGCTGACATGGCGGCTGTCGCCGCTGCTCGGCAGCTACGTCGCCCCGGTGCCGGCCCAGATGCGGCGCGGTCCTCGCTGGTTCGTCGGCTCTGCCGACGCGATCTACCAGAACTTCAACCTGATCCGCGACGAACGGCCCGACCACATCATCGTGTTCGGTGCCGACCACATCTATCGCATGGACCCGCGCCAGATGGTGCAGGAACACATCGAGAGCGGGGCCGGGGTGACCGTCGCGGCGATTCGCGCGCCGATCGAGCAGGCGGACCAGCTCGGCGTGATCGAAACCGCTGCCGACGGCCGCACGATCGTCGCATTCCGGGAGAAGCCGTCGGACGCAAAGCCTCTCGCGGACGCCCCCGACCGTGTGTACGCATCGATGGGCAACTACGTGTTCAGCACCGAGGCGCTCGTCGACACGGTCACGACGGACGCGACGGACGAATCGTCCAGGCACGACATCGGCGGCGACCTGATCCCGATGCTGGTGCAGCGCGGGGAGGCGCACGTCTACGACTTCGCGACCAACGAGGTGCCGGGCGCCACCGACCGCGACCACGGCTACTGGCGCGACGTAGGAACGCTCGACGCCTACTACGACGCGCACATGGACCTGATCTCGGTGTCCCCGGTGTTCAATCTCTACAACCAGGAATGGCCGATTCACACCTGGCCGGATCCGCTCCCGCCGGCCAAGTTCGTGTTCGACGAGGACGGCCGGCGCGGGCACGCGCTCGACTCGATGGTGTGCGCCGGCGTCGTGCTCTCCGGCGGGGTCGCACGGCGGTCGATCCTGTCGCCCGGTGTCCGCCTGCACTCCCACGCGGAGGTCGAGGACGCGATCCTGCTGCACGGCGTCTACGTCGGCCGGGGCGCAGTGGTCCGCCGGGCGATCGTCGACAAGGACGTCCGGATCGCGCCGGAAGCGAGGATCGGCGTCGATCCCGAGGCCGACCGCGAGCGATTCAAGATCTCGGCCGGGGGCGTCGTCGTGATCCCCAAGGGCGAGGTCGTCGATTGAGGGTCGCGTTGCTGACCCGCGAGTATCCGCCGCACGTGTACGGCGGGGCGGGGGTGCACGTCGAATATCTCGCGCGCGAGCTCTCGAAGCTCGAGGACGTCACCGTGCATGCGTGGGACGCCGGCGACGTGCCGCACCGCGCCTGGGACGCGCTCGCCGGCGAGGAGCCGTCGCTCGCGGCGCTCCGCGCGCTCTCGATCGATCTCACGATGGCCGCGTGGACCGCGGACGCGGAGGTCGTCCACAGTCACACCTGGTACGCGAACCTGGGCGGGCATCTCTCGAGGCTCGTGCACGGCATCCCACACGTGGCGACGGTTCACAGCCTCGAGCCGCTGCGGCCGTGGAAAGCCGAGCAGCTCGCCGGCGGATACGCGATCTCGAGCTGGGCCGAGAAGACCGCGCTCGAGGCGGCCGACGCCGTGATCGCGGTATCGAAGGGGACGCGCGCCGACATCCTCAGGGTCTACCCGGCAATCGATCCCGGCCGCGTGCGAGTCATCTACAACGGGATCGACACCGAGGAGTACGCGCGGAACTCGGGCACCGACGTGCTCGCGCGCTACGGCGTCGATCCCAGGCGCCCGTCGGTCGTATTCGTCGGCCGGATCACGCGGCAGAAGGGCGTCGAGTACCTGCTGCGCGCCGCCCCCTCGTTCGAGCCCTCGGCCCAGCTCGTGCTGTGCGCCGGCTCCGCGGACACGCCGGAGCTCGGCGCCGAGGTCGAGCGCCGCGTCGCCCAGCTGCACGCCGAGCGCGACGGAGTCATCTGGCTCGAGCAGATGCTGTCGAAGCAGGAGGTGATCCAGCTGCTCAGCCACGCCACCGTGTTCGCCTGTCCGTCGATCTACGAGCCGCTGGGCATCGTCAACCTCGAGGCGATGGCGTGCGAGGCGGCGGTCGTGGCCACCGCCACCGGCGGCATCGTCGAGGTCGTCGAGGACGGGGACACCGGTCTGCTGGTGCCGATCGAGCCCGGTGACGACGGAACCGGCGCCCCACGCGATCCGGATCGGTTCGCGGCCGACTTCGCCGAGCGCGTCAACGCGCTCATCGGCGAGCCCGACCGCGCCGCCGCGATGGGCCGCGCGGGCCGCCGCCGTGCAATCGATCACTTCTCCTGGTCGATGATGGCCGAGCAGACGTCCGCGCTCTACCACAGCCTGGTCTGACGCCGCTGCAGGCACTCGTACCGCATGGCGTGCTCAACGTCCATGGCCGCGGAGCGACCACCACCTACTCGTTCGCCGGCTCAGGTCCGCATCGCCAGTTCTGGCGGCCGCTTCGATCTAGGTCTAGAAATTGACCCCGGACGGGGGACCTGAGCCGCGATCAGCCGCGCCGGCGGTTGCGCTCGCGCCATTGCTCGGCACGGATCGCCCAGTGCTCGTGGTCGCGCCAGCGCCCGCCGATCTTCAGGTACCGCTCGGAGAGTCCCTCCCGCACGAAGCCGGCTCTCCGGACCAGCGCGATCGAGCCGGCGTTGCCGGGCTGGATGTTGGCCTCGAGGCGATGGAGGCGCAGCTCGTTGAACGCCCGGGCGAGGACGAGCTCGAGCCCCTTGCTCATATACCCGTTGCCCGCGTGCGCGGCGACCGCTCCGTATCCGAGGAACGCGCTCTGGAAGGACCCGCGCACGATCTCGCTGATGTGGATGAACCCGACGATCGCGCCGTCGTCGAGACGGCAAACGAACATCGGCTCGTACCGGTCATCCCCGACGCGGATCAGCAGCCGTTCGTACGCCTCCCGCGTGGTCGGGGCCGACAGCCACGGCCCGTGGAGCTTGCGGCTCGCGCGCATCGCCCGAAGGAACTCGTCTCCGTCCCCCGGCGTCGGGGACCTGAGCTCAACTCGCGGGCGCTGCGACGTCATTCAGGCGGCCACGGTACTCCCAAAGCGACCGAGCCTCGTCGAGGGTCAGCATTCGCCACCGCGCGGCGTTGGCGTGCCACACCCAGATCGTCACGTCGACGATGCTGCGCACATCCTCGAGCAGCTTGACCGTCGTCCGCGTGTCCGCGCCTTCGGCCAGCACCTCCCTGGTCATGACGTCGACGACCTTGAACCGGTTGGGCTGCCGGGGTTCCGGCGGCTTCGGGGCGGGCGGCTTGGGCCTTCGGAGAACGAGGTTCGGCCCCGAGTCAGACCCCGGCTTTCGCACGGTTCGTTCGAGCGGCACCATGTTCGCGCCGGTGCCTTTGGTTGCGGTGTCGAGCACCCAGACTTTGGCCAACCGCGTCCTTCTGTTCAGAGATGAGCGCGGGTGAAATTCCCGCTTACTCGAGGTTAGCGCCGCCGCCTTACCGCTCTTGCGCTCCGCGGTAGCCCAAGCGCTCGGGCGCTCGTGCTGCTGGCGGCCGCGGCGGCCGAGGTCAGCCCTCCCTCGCCCCCGACGTCCGGGCGCATGTTCAGCTCCGAGCCGGCAGCTTGACCACTTCGACCGCGAGCGGAGCGCACACCGAAGCCGGCTTGTCCTCCCGCATCAGCCGGCGTCGCAGCATCACGAACGCCGGTGCGCCGAGCAGTGTCGGGATCGCGAGCTGGAACAGGCGGTAGATCAGGACCGCGGCCGCGGCGTCGGACACGTTGACTCCGTACAGCGCGAACACACCGACGAGCGCGCCCTCGGTGCCCCCGATTCCCCCGGGCAGCGGCACGAGGTTGCCGAGCTGGCCGATCAGGTAGCCGAGCACGAGCGTGCCGAACGCCGGCACGTGCCCGACGGCGGCAAAGCCGAACCCGAGCGCCGCGATGTCGAAGGCCATGTAGGAGAACGAGCCGACGGTCACGCCGAAGCTATGCGACCGCATCAGCGCGATCGCCTGGTCGACGCCGTCCGCCGCCGCCACCAGCCATGCCTGAAGCGTATGACGGACGCGCCCGCCCAACGATTCGGCCGGGGCGTTGTTGCGCATGCCGAGCGCGCGCAGGAGCCTCGGGCTCAGGCCGGCCAGGAGCGCTCCGAACGCGGTGATCACGGCAGGAACGAGCGTAAGCGCGGCCGATCCCTTGCCGGCCAGGATGCCGAGAAACACGGCGATCCCGACCAGGATCAGCGCGAAGAAGTTTGCCGCGCTCGTCACGACGAAGAACGCGACGCTCCGTCGCGCGATGTGGGCGGTGGGCATCCCGGCCTCGCGCAGCGCCCAGACGCCGAGCGCGAGTCCGCCGGCGCCTCCGGTCGGCAGCAGCGAGTTCGCCGCGAGCTCGGACATCGCGATGTCGTAGGTCAGCCCCCACGACATCTGCGTGCAGAACGTGTCCCGGAACACGAGCAGATAGCCGGCGCACGAGCCGACCTCGGCCACCGCGATCGCGACGATCCAGACCGGCTCGGCGTTCGTCAGGCGATCCTTCACCTGGTCCAGTCCGGGGAGCGCGATGATCGCGATCGCCCCGATCCCGATGATCGCCGCGACCTCGATCACCCGGACTGCGAGACGGCGGGCGTGCAGCTCAGGCGGCACCGCGCCTGCGGGAGGCTCGACGCGCGGCGCCTCGTTGGGATCGGTCCGCGTCGCCACTGCGACTCAGCTTACGCAGTCGGCACCCATGCGGGACGATCTGACAGGTAGAGGCCGCTGCGCCTTGGGCCGGGAATTTGTGACACTGGGCGGTGCTTTGGAAGGCGCCCCGCACCGCCTGGATCCCGACTCGCTTGGCTCGCACACTGCGCGGCTCTACCGCGCGGCGTACGGTCTGTGCGGCTCGGCTCAGGATGCCGAGGATCTGGTGCAGGACACGTTCGAGCGTGTGCTTCGCCGCCCGCGGTTCCTGCGGCGAGACGAGGACCTCGCGTACCTGCTGCGCGTGCTCCGCAACACATGGATCAGCTCACGGCGCTCCAGGCGCGACGTCGTGATCACGCCTGCGGGCGAGGAGATCGACGAGGTCCAGGCGCCGACGGACCCGATTGCCCAGTCGATCGAGGGCGCCGCCGTGTACGAGGCGCTCCAGCAGCTGACCCAGCCGCTCCGTGAGGCGCTGGTGGCGGTCGACGTTCTCGGCCTCTCCTACCGGGAGGCCGCGCGCGCCCTGGGCACGAAGGAGGGGACGATCATGAGCCGCCTGCACCGCGGGCGCGGTCAGATCGCCGAGCGTCTCGAAGCCCAGGGGTGACCGGCTATGCCGATGCCTGCGCGAGCACCGGTGCCGCCGCCAGAGACAGCACCACGTCCGGCTTCGTCCGGGCTGCGAGCACGCAGGTGCGGCCGAACCGAACGAGCGTCACCACCGACAGACCCGAGGAGGTCGAGAACTCGCGCAGCGGGACCCCGTCGAACACGACGACTCGAGCCGAGCGGGGAAGCCGGACCGCCGTACCGGAGAACACCGTGTAGCTGAGCGAGGTCCCGTCCGGCAGGCGGTAGAACACGGTAAGCGCGGGGCGGCCGCCGATCCGGTCGGTGCGCCGGCCGGTGGGCGGGACCGAGAACTTCGCGTAGTTCGGATACGTGACGCCGGCATAGGAGACGTCGAGCAGCTTGGAGCTCCGCGCCGACGGTGCCGGCCCGGTCGACGGCGCGAACGCGAGTGCCGCCGCCGCCGGGATGCTCGGCGTGCCGCCGCTGCCGCCGACCGCGATCACCACCGCGGCGCACACCGCCGCGAGTGCGGTGACCGCGACCACCGGTCGCCACGCCCACCGCGGTGCCGTCCGCCCGGACCGCGCGGACCGCGGGCCGTATCGCTCGCGCACCTTGGCGTCGACCGCGCTGATCAGCCGATCGGGAACCGCCGGCCCGCCGGCGCGCAGCTCGCGCGAGACGCGTCGCTCAGCGGCCACCTGATCGCGGATCTCAGGCCGGTTGGCCCACGCGCCAGTCTCGGTTGGCTTGGCCTCGGCCGGCGAGGCGTCCACGAGTCTCGTGATCGCCTGCGCTTCCTGCTCGTCTGGTGTCGGTTGGGGTCGCATATGTCGATCTGATCTTAGGAGGCCTCGCGCGAGTCCGCGCAGGGCTGCAAACAGCGCACTCCACAGTTTGAAAGACGCGATCGGTGGGCGCCTTATTCCATCTCGCGAACCCGCGGATCGACGCCGGGTCACGTAAGACATTGTTCACCGAAGCGGATGGAATGCGCTCGCGGGGAGCCGCGTCTTATCGGGGTGTTGGCACCTCGTGGGGGCCAGAAGAAGACCTCGGTCAGCCGGTTCTTCTGCCGCCGGGTGCGGACCTCTCTCACGTCTCAATAAGGAGGAAGACATGCATTCCAAGCATGCGACCAAGCGTGCTCGCTCCAGGGCGGCCGCGTCCAAGTCAAGCCGCAGGATCCGCGCCGCCAAGTGGGTCACAGTCGCTCTCGCCGGCGCGGCTCCGGTCATCGGCGCCGGAGCCGTGGCGGGCCCGGCCGTGGCCAAGCCACACGACGCTCACTCGGTCTCGTACCAGTTCCGGACGATCGACAATCACGCCGATCCGACGTTCAACCAGCTGCTCGGCATCAATCAGAACGGATTGATCGCCGGCTACTTCGGCTCCGGCGCGATGGGCCACCCCAACAAGGGATATCTGCTGGTCGCCCGTCACGGTCAGCAGAGCTATCTGAACGAGAACTGGCCCGAGTCGACCCAGACCCAGGTCACCGGACTGAATGATCACGGTGTCACGGTCGGGTTCTGGTCGAGCACGAACACCGCGAATCAGATGAACGACAACCGTGCGTTCGTGTCCTACCACGGATACTTCATCGATGGCGACTATCCGACCGGCAATCCCGCGTCTCCGCCGGTCGACCAGCTGCTCGGGGTCAACGACCGCGACGTCGCAGTCGGGTTCTACAACGACGGCGACGGCAACACCAACGCGTACTCGTTCAACATCCGCCGCAACCAGTTCAGCGCGGTCACTCCCGCCGGAGTCACCAACCCAACCGCCGCCGGGATCAACGGCCGGGGCGACATTGCCGGGTTCGGGACGGACTCGACGGGCGACTCGTCGAACGGGCAGGTCGTGGGATTCCTGCTCCGGCGCAACGGCCAGGTGACGATCCTGAACGTCCCCGGGTCGAGCATGACCCAGGCTCTCGGGATCAACGACAACGACGAGGTCGTCGGCGTGTATCAGGTGGGCACGGGCAACGGCGCGACGATGCACGGCTTCACCTGGACGCCCCAGCACGGGTTCCAGACCGTCGATGACCCGTACGGCGTGGGCGCCACCACGATCAACGGCGTCAACAACATGGGCCAGCTCGTCGGGTTCTACGCGGACGCCGCGGGCAACACGGATGGTCTGCTCGCCACCCCGAGCCAGCACCACAGCGGCTGATTCTCTCACCTCGGCCAACCTGCCGGGACCGGGCCCGCTACGACGGAGGCCCGGTCCCGTCCGGCGTCGCGCGAGCCGGCCATCAGACCGCCATTTGGGGGGTATCGCGGGGCTCCGCGAGTCCGGGGCGGACGGCGGTCGTCTAGCGTCTGCGGCGAGTCGGAATCTACGCTGCGAGGAACGGCCCCATGGTTGAGGTCTCGAAATCGATGCCCCGGCGAAAGCGGATCGCGCTGATCGCGCACGACAACTGCAAGACGCAGTTGCTCGAGTGGGCGCGGTTCAACCGAGGCACGCTGTCCGAGCACGAGCTCCACGCGACCGGGACGACCGGAGCGCTGCTCGCGAGCGAGCTCGGCCTCGAGGTCGACCGGTTTCTGAGCGGACCGCTCGGCGGCGATCAGCAGGTGGGCGCCGCGATCGCCGAGGGGAGAATCGACTTCCTGATCTTCTTCTGGGATCCGCTCGAGCCCCAGCCGCACGACGTCGACGTCAAAGCGCTGCTGCGGATCGCCGTGGTCTGCAACGTGCCCACCGCGTGCAACCGAGCGACGGCCGACTTCGTGCTGTCGAGCCCGCTGACCGGCGTTGAGTACAAGCGGCCGGAGGCCGTCCACCCCGAGTCCGATCCCGTGAGCCGTCTGGCCACGCTCAGCCCCCGCGCCTCGTTGTGAGTCGCAGCGTCATCCCGGCGTCGATGCTGGCATTGTTGGCGCTGGGTACGGGATTGCTCGCCGCCTCGGCGAACGCCGCTCGAGCATCCCCGGCCGCGGCCGCGGCCGGCCGGGTCGGGCGGCGTCGCGCCGGCCGGACGGGCCGCGAGCCCGCTGCTGGCGCCGGTCCCGTACATGGGCTGGAACACGTACTACGGGGTCGGTGGCATCTTCGACGAGGGCACGATCCTGTCGGTCGCCAAGGCGATGCTCGACCGCGGTCTCGCCCGCGCCGGTTACCGGATCGTGTGGCTCGACTTCGGGTGGGCGAGCGGCAGGCGAAACCGCAGCGGCGAGCTCGTCGTCGACCGACATCAGTGGCCCCATGGCCTGCGGTGGCTGACCGGGTGGCTTCACCGCCACGGCCTGCTCGCCGGGATCTACACCGATGCCGGCAGCAGCGGCTGCCATGGCCAGGGCGTCGGATCGCTCGGGCACTACCAGCAGGACGCTGACAGCTTCGCGGCGTGGGGGTTCGACGCCGTCAAGGTCGACTTCTGCGGCGCCGGCCAGGCCGGTCTCACCCCCAAGCCCGCGTACACGAAGTTCGCGGCGGCGCTCGCCGACAACTCGAGCCACCGGCGGCTGCTGCTCAACGTCTGCAACTTCTGGGTCCCCGGCCAGATCAACGGCACCCGCCCGACGCTCGCCAACTCGGCGTACGCGAGCTACCGGTGGGCGCCGGAGATCGCGCAGAGCTGGCGGACCGACACCGACATCGGGTTCAGCCGGAGCATCCTGTGGGGGAACGTCCTGCGAAACCTCGACCACGATGCCGCGGAGCCGACCGCGGCGGGGCCCGGACACTGGAACGATCCCGACTACCTCGGGCCCGAGCTCGGGATGACCGGCGCCGAAGCGCAGGCACAGCTTTCGATGTGGGCGATCGTCGCCGCGCCGCTGATCATCGGGAGCGATCCTCGCGCGCTCTCACCCGCGTCGATCGCGATGCTCGAGAACCGGCAGGTGATCGCGGTCGACCAGGATCCTCTCGGGATCCAGGGGACGGTCGTCCAGCAGGAAGGCACCGGGCAGGTGTGGAGCAAGCCGCTTGCCGGCGGGGATTCCGCGGTCGCGCTGCTCAACCGCGGTTCGGACTCGCTTCGGATCTCGACCGATGTCACCCGGGTGGGTCTCCGGTCGGCCGCCGGTTACACGGTTCGCGATCTGTGGGCGGGGACGACAACGACGTCGACCGGTGCTATCAGTGGTGTCGTACCGCCCGACAGCGCGGTCCTCTATCGCCTCACGCCCGAACGTGGCTGATCTGCGTCCGGCGGGGGGATCGGGGGGGATCGCCACCGCAACCCCGATAACCCCACACTCGGCCCCCACCGGCGGCGAACGTGGATTCAGGGACGTATGCGGGTCATCTGCGCCGCTACATCCGCGCCGCCACCGCGTTCGACGACGTCGGCGAAGTGCTGCAGCCCCCCCGCACAAACGAGGGTTTCGTGCTCGACGCGCTGACTCGGAGTCCTGCCCGTTCAGGTGTACTACAATGGATTGCGCCGTATTGCGACCGAGGGAGTGGCCATGGGAAGATCGACGACGAGCATCCGCCTCGACGACGAGCTACGCAGCCGGCTCGCGGCGCAGGCAGCTAACGAGACCACGACCGTCACCGAGCTGATCGAGCGATTCGTCCGCGAAGGCCTCGCGTCCGCGGCGCATCCCGGGATCGTCTTTAAGCCCGGTCCCGCGGGCCGCCGGGCCGCGCTGGCCGGCGGACCCGACGTGTGGGAGATCGTTTCAGCCCTTCGACACACCGCCGGCTCAGAGTCCGAGCGCGTGGCAGTGCTCGCTGAGCAGTTTGGCGTTCACGAGCGCCAAGTGGTGATCGCGCTCAATTACGCCGCCGCCCATCGAGCAGAGATCGAGGCGCGGGTCGACGCCAACGATCGGGCGCTCGCGCAAGCCGAAAGCGTCGCCGGCGAGCGCCAGCGCCTGCTGGCGTGAGATTCCTGATCGACTCGATGCTTCCACCCCGGGTAGCCGAGCTGTTGGGCGCTGCCGGGCACGACGCGACGACACCCACGCAGCTTGGCGCCCACAACCTTCCCGACGACGTGCTTGTGCAGCTCGCCGCCGCGGACGATCGGGTGATCGTCACAGAGAACGCCAGCGACTTCGCTGCTACCAGCGCCTGCCCGGTTCTGCTGGTCCGCAAGGCCTGGTGGCCGGCTGCGTCACTGGCAGAGACGCTGGCGGGCGCGCTGGACCGATGGGCGAAGGCGAACGCCGAGCCGGGGCGCTGGGCACACTGGCTCCCCGCTGAGCTTCGCTAGGGGCCCGGGTCGACCTCAGAGGAGCTCGCTAGGCCCGGAAGGCGAGTCGGTCCGAAGGACCGTGTTTGGTATCGGAAACGTCGCTTGGAGAAGCGTCTGTCGAATGACAGCGGATGCCTTGCCGGCTGCGCCGTGGCGCACGCGAAGGCCACGGGCGCTCGGTGCGGGCGCGATGAAGTCCAGCCACGGCTTCGGGATTGGTCCAGTCATCGAGCGCGGCGCCTACGCCCTTGACCTCGAGAAAAGAGTCGCGCTTGCGGATTCGCACCGAGAACGTAAGCACGGCCGAGTCGTCTCCCAGACCACCGCTGATTTTCAAAGAGCGAAGCGACGGGCTCGCTCCCGCTCGTAGACCGCAAGCACAAGTACGTGACAGCTGAACTGTCGCAGTGGTCGATCCTTTCGATTCAGGCTTCGCGTGCATCGGGCCCCCTTCGGACGTAGACGGGCTCGTCGCCTGCTCTGGCTCAGGGATCCGAGCATGAACGACAAGTTGCCCGCGTCCGGGATGGTCGCAGTGCTCGCAAACAGCCCCCAGACGAGTCCATCGCGGAGAGAGCCGAAAGATGACTGCGGGCGAGGTCGAAAACGTCATCGACGCGGTGACGGAGCAGTTCGAACAAGCCGACAGCGAGCAGGCATTGGCTCAGCTGTTGCACGAGGTCGAGCAGTTCGAGGAAGCGGTGAAGCCGGACCTCTCGAACTACGTCCATGACATGACCCGGGGTGCTTTATCCCCCGGCAGTACGAGCTGGGGGCGTGAAACAGGCGAGGGTGTTGAAGCTGGTCGGATGGAATCGGCCGAGCTCTGTTCTCTGGCCGCGATTCATCTCGCCAGCGTTCGGCAGCTTGGGTCGGCGGTCAGTCGGATCTGCACCTATGGCGAGCGCAGGCGGACGCCGCCAGGACGCTCGGCTGGACCGTCGCCTCGCCGACCTAGGCTCTCTGCCAGCCAGCCGTGGTCAAGCCGCTTCTTCGAGCGGCGGGGCCGGGTTCGACCACTCGCCCCACACGAGCTTCGACGGCCGCACCTGGTAACGGTAGACGGTGCCCTCGTCGTTCACCAGGTAGGTGTCGACGCCGGCGGCGCGGCTGTGCAGAATCAACCGCTGCCCACTCTCCGCGAGCTTGGCCAGCGCCTTGATCGTAGTCACGTCGACCGCAGGCCACCCGAGGTCCTCGCCGGCGACGATCGGGACGATCAGGTGCCCGTAGTGAGACTGGATGTGCGCGGTCTCCTGGAACGGCTCGGCGCGCCTGCGCAGAAACGCATACACGGCGACCGAGGCGGATAGCAGGAGTCCGATCAGCGCGATCCAGCGCAGCAAGCTGATCGTGGGCGAGACCCCGAGCACGGTGAGACTGGTTGGCGCGGAATTGGTTCCGGTCGTGACGACGCCCGTCTCGGTCTGGCTGTAGCCGACTGTCGGCGAGCTGGTAGACGTCCCGCCGGCGCTGGCAGCGCTCGACGCGCTTGCCGAAACTCCAGCGAAGACCAGCTGCGTTGGCCCGATCTCGAGGCTCAGCGCGGGGGCAAGGCTCGTGTTGATCGGCTGCCCGGCGACCGTGCCCTTGAGGTGGACCTCTGGTACGACCGCGAAGCTGTCGCCGGCGAAGCTCCCCCCGCCGGTCAGCCTGTAGATGCGCGCGATCATAGACGCCACGGCGGGTATGTTGAGCGTCACCTCGGTGCTGGTGTGGTTACTTCGGAACAGCGTGGGCGGGGTGAGCACCACGTCATGGGTCCACCCGCTTGGCCCGGTGAGCTGAAGCAGCACCTCTTCTGTGCCGGTGACCGCGGACGGGGCGTTGGTGCTCAGGCGGTAGTCGATGCTGACCGCCACGTTGTGGACAAGGGTGAGGAAGATCGGGTCCCCGGTGCTGATCGCCCCGTCGGGGTAAACGAGCCCGCGACGCGCGTGTGCGCTGTAGCCGAACTGCACCTGCTGGGTGTAGGGAGTCGTGACCGGGAACGTTCGGCTGGCGGGACGGGTGAAGGCGATGACGCCCAGCACAAGAAAGGCGGCGGCGGCCAGGGCCGACGTGATGAAGAGCGCACCGAGGTTGAATGGACGATGATCTGGAAGGCTATTCACGATTGGGATTCCGCGCGCGACCCGATCCCGCCTCGCCTTTGCGGCGGCGCCTGCGCCGCCGCCGGGTCTCCGTGACTCCGAAGAGCGTTAGGAGGCCGACCACGACGCACAGAAACGCGGCGCCAACTCTGCGTGTGGAGCATCTCGAGCAGCCGGCCGGCGCGTGGCACATGCAGCCACAGCTTGCCGAGGAGCTCGGAACGGGTAGGACGGTCAGGGTCGATGAAGTGGTTGTTGTCTCCCTTGAATTCATACGAATTGCCGTCCCTGGCGGTGATGCGGTGAAGCACTACGGCGTGGAGGGTGGTGCTCCAGTACGCGACGATCTCGCCGACCCGGTAGTTCGAGACGGGCCGCACGATCGCGAGATCGCCGGTGTGGAAGCGCGGTTCCATGCTCACCCCGCTCGTGACCACGTAGCGGGAGGACCCGCCGATCTGGGTCGGGGCGAAGTAGAACCAGGCCACGCCCGCGACGATCAGGATCGCGAGCGTAGCCAGGCCGGAGCGCAGACGAATTCGTTTCACGAGGGGTTCTCATCCGCTCTCCGGTCGATGCGGTAAAGGAGAGCCTGTGCCACCTGATCAGGCTCTCCCCATCCGCTTACGGACCCGGAGTTGGCTCAACAGGAGTCTTGGAACTTGGCGTACTGTTGCCAAGCGTCTCGCTCGTGCTGCCGTTGGTGTCGCTATTGTTGCCGGTCACCGACAGCTGGAACCCCTGCACCTGGGTTACTGGGACACCGATGCCACCCGACACCGACGCGAAATTGCACAAGATGTCGGTACTGTCGGCGTACGGGGTGCCGGCACCGGTGACAGAATCGGTGTAACCTCCTGTGCCAGTCGCTGTGTTGATGGCGCAGGCACCGGATTTGATAGCATAACCGCTACCGCCGCCACTATTGCCTGTAATCGGGTCGGGGCTCCAGGTATAGGTTGAGGAGTCGCCCGGGGTCGTCTCCGCCCAGACCAGCGGAATCCCGCTATTGTTGGTCAGGCTGCCCGTGAACACCCAGGGGTCGCCCGCAGGAGTTGCTGTGGTGTAGTCACCTGTGAGGTACACGTCGACCCCGTTGATGAACTGGCCATTCGAATCAAGCCCGTAGTTGATCGATTGCGCGGTGGCGCCCTTGATGGTCTCGCTACCGAAGCCGATCTTGGCGGTTTGGCCGTTGAGCTGGCCGTCAATCTGCGGGTGAAGGCTGCGCCGCCAGCGGCGAGCAAAGCGATCACGGCAACAGCGACGATGATCCTTCTCGTCTTGCGTTGCATAGTAGTAGTAACCTCCGTGTGGTCTTTGGTGTAATCCGCTGACCGGACGGTCATTACGAAACGCCTTGGGCCTCCGTGACTAGCGGTCTTCTAATCAAGGTCATCGTCCGTAGCTGCGCGCTACTAATCCGTAGTTTGCGCGGATCTGACGGTCGCTATTAGCGGCTTTTTGAGGGGCGGTGTGGCCGGCTACTGCGGCCGCGTGAGGTTCGGCACGGGGGGCCGGCGGGCGCCGGTGCGGGCGATCGAGACGCCGGCCAGGCACAGCACGCCGCCCGGCAGGACGAGCAGGGGCGGTACTTCGCCCAGGAACATCCAGCCGAGCAGGAGCGCCAGTGGCGGCACCAGATAGGTTGTCGAGCCCATGCGCCCGGCGGTTGTGCGCGCGAGCGCATAGGCCCAGGTGACGAATCCGATCGCGGTCGGGCCCACTCCCAGGTAGATCGTCCAGAGGATCGTCGTGCCGCTGGCGTGACCTAGTCCGTGGACGAGTGTTCCGCTGTACGGGAGGCAGGTGATGGCCCCGACCGTGCATGCGAGCCAGGTGACCGAGAGCGGCGAGGCATGGCGGAGAGCCGGCTTCTGCGCGACCACGCCGCCGGCGTAGGCGATCGCCGCGACCAGGCACAGGAGCGCGCCGAGGCTCTCGTGGAGCCCGTGGCGGGAGGTCGCGACGGCGATCACGACCACTCCGGCGAAGGACACCAGGCACCCGCCGAGCAGCCGCGGCGGGAACCCTTCGTGCAGGATCGCCCCGGCCAGGATCGCGATCAGGATCGGCCCGATGTTGACGAGCATCGCCGCGGTGCCCGCGTCGACGCGCCGCTCGGCCGCGTTGAGCGCGACGTTGTAGACGCCGAACCAGAGGACGCCGCAGACGACGATGCCCGGGAGCGCGCGGCGGCCGGGAAGCGGCTCACGGCGCACCAGGACGAGGATCCCGAGCGCGGTGCTGCCCACCAGCAGCCGGCCGAGCGCGAGGGCTCCGGGCGCCAGCTCGCGGTCGGCGAACCGGATCGCGACGAACGCCGATGCCCACAGCGTGACCATCGTCGCGATCGCTCCGATCAGGGTCGCCCGCGCGCGGGAGGCCCTGACGGCGGCAGGTGCGACCACGGTCATCAGGGATAGAACGTTACGAGGCGCAAACTGTGATACCCGTCGAAATGTCTTCGGAAACCCGCGCGAGGTGCCACCGGCGACAGCCGGCGGCATACTGCTCGTCGTGATGAAACGCCGTCCCGCGATCGAGCTTCCGAGACCGGCGGCGTGAAGCGGGAGACTCAGGTCGTGCGCGGCGGGCTGCCGGGCCTCGATCGCGCGACGATCCACCCGTATGTCGACGGGGTCCCGGGGCCGGTCTTCTACCAGCGCACGGCCCATCCCGTCGGGCTGGAGGCGGAGCGCACACTCGGTGAGCTCGAGGGCGGGCATGCGCTCCTGTTCTCCTCGGGCACGGGCGCGACCACGGCGCTGCTGCTGTCGATGCTCGGCCCGGGAGCGACGGTCGCGGTCGCCGGCGGCGGCTACTACGGAACGGTCGGGCTGATGCGGGAGCTGGCTCGGTGGGGGCTCGAGGTGGAGGAGTTCGACCAGACCGGCGAGCCCCCGGTCGCCGATCTCGTGTGGCTCGAGCCGTGCTCGAATCCGATGCTGACGTTCCCCGATCTCGACCTCGCGATCGGCCAGGCCCACGCCGCCGGAGCCCTGGTCGTCGTCGACAACACGGTGCTCAGTCCGATCCTGCTCCGCCCGCTCGAGCAGGGCGCGGATTTCGTGCTGCACAGCGCGACGAAGATCCTGGCCGGCCATCACGACGCGCTGATCGGCGTCGTCACCTGCGCGCGTCCGGAGGATCACGCCCGTCTGCACGCATTCCGCACCACCTCGGGGATCGTCGCCGCGCCCGACCCGGTGTGGCTGATGCTGCGAGGGATGAGGACGCTCGCGCTCCGGGTGCAGCGCCAGTCCGCGACCGCGCTCGAACTCGCACGCCGGCTTGCAGGACACCCCAAGGTCGAGCACGTGCGCTACCCCGGGCTCGGGGATCTCGTCGCCGCCCGCTACGTGGAGGAGTTCGGGCCGCTCTTGTCATTCGACGTCGCCGACGCGGACGGCGCCGCACGGGTCGAGCGCTCGCTCGCGCTGATCGAGAACGCGACCAGCCTCGGCGGAGTGGCGTCGACACTGGAGGCGCGCGCACGGTGGGAGCCCGAGCGCGTCCCGCCCGGCCTGCTCCGGCTGAGCGTCGGCCTCGAGGACGTCGAGGACCTGTGGGCCGATCTGGCGCAGGCGCTCGACGCCGCGTCGTAGCGGATAGGGTCCTCAGGGCCCATGAGGATCGTCTACACGCTCACCGACGAGGCGCCGGCGCTCGCCACACACTCGCTTCTGCCGATCATTCGGGCGTTCGCCGGGGCGGCCGGCATCGAGATCGAGACGAGCGACATCTCGCTCGCGGGGCGGATCCTGGCTCAGTTCCCCGATCGGCTCAAGGACGACGAGCGCGTCGCCGACGCGCTTGGCGAGCTCGGCGAGCTGGCCGAGACGCCCGAGGCGAACATCATCAAGCTGCCGAACATCAGCGCGTCCGTGCCCCAGCTCAAGGCCGCGATCGAAGAGCTCCAGGGCAAGGGGTACGCGATCCCCGACTACCCGGAGGAGCCCGCCGACGACGAGCAGCGCGAGACGCGGGCTTCCTACGACCGGGTCAAGGGGAGCGCGGTCAACCCCGTGCTGCGCCAGGGAAACTCCGATCGGCGGGCGCCGGCCTCGGTCAAGGAGAATGCCCGCCGGCACCCGCCTTCGATGGGCGTCTGGTCTTCGGACTGCCGGTCTCACGTCGTGACGATGGACGGCGACGACTTCCGCTCGACGGAGCGGTCGATCACCGTCGACCGGGAGGGAACGGTCCGGATCGAGCACGTCGATGCTGACGGCAAGATCACGGTGCTCAAGGAGAGGACGGCCGTCAAGGCCGGCGAGGTCCTCGACGCGGCCGTGATGCGCCGCGCGGCGCTCGACGCGTTCCTCGCCGAACAGATCGCCGACGCGAAGGAACAAGGCGTCCTGTTCTCGGTGCAACTGAAGACGACGATGATGAGGGTCTCGGACCCGATCATCTTCGGCCACGTCCTCCGCGCCTACTTCGCCGACGTGTTCGCCGAGTACGGCGAGGACCTCAAGTCCGCCGGCGTCAACCCCAACGATGGGGTGGGGTCGCTGCTGAAGGCGATCGAGGCGCTGCCCGGCGACAAGCGGGACGCGATCAGGAACGCGATCGACGCGGCATACGAGACCGGGCCGCCACTGGCCATGGTCGACGCCGACCGCGGGATCACCAACCTCCACGTCCCGAGCGACGTGATCATCGACGCGTCGATGCCGGCGGCGATCCGGTCCTCCGGGCAGATGTGGAACGCACGCGGCGAGTTGCAGGACACGAAGTTCGTGATCCCCGACCACTCCTACGCGGCGCTTTACGCCGAGACGGTCGAGGATTGCCGGATCCACGGTGCGTTCGATCCCGCGAAGATGGGAAGCACGCCGAACATCGGGCTGATGGCCCAAGCGGCCGAGGAGTACGGGTCGCACGACAAGACGTTCGAGATCGTGGAAACCGGGTCTGTGCGGGTCGTACGCACCGACGACGACGAAACGCTGTTGGAGCACGCGGTTTCCATTGGCGACATCTGGCGCATGTGCCAGACCAAGGACGCGCCGATCCAGGATTGGGTCCGGCTCGCGGTCGCGCGTGCGCGTGAAACGGGCACCCCGGCCGTGTTCTGGCTCGACGAGGCCCGCGCCCATGATGCTGAGCTCCTGCGCAAGGTGCGCCCCGCGCTCGAGCAGCTCGACACCGACGGCGCCCAGATCGAGATCCTCGACGTCGCGCGGGCGGCGCGGTTCACGCTCGAGCGCGCGCGCAACGGCCGGGACACGATCTCGGTCACCGGGAACGTGCTGCGCGACTACCTCACGGACCTGTTCCCGATCCTCGAGCTCGGGACCAGCGCGAAGATGCTCTCGATCGTGCCGCTGATGCAAGGCGGCGGACTGTTCGAGACGGGCGCGGGAGGTTCGGCCCCCAAGCACGTCCAGCAGTTCCTCCAGGAGAACCATCTGCGGTGGGACTCGCTCGGCGAGTTCCTCGCGCTCGGTCCGTCGCTCGAGCTGCTGGCCAAGAAAGAAGGCAACGCGCGGGCGAAGCTGCTCGCCGACACGCTCGACCGCGCGATCGGCCGCGTGCTGGACGAGGATCGGTCACCGTCGCGCAAGGTCGGAGAGCTCGACAATCGCGGCAGCCACTTCTACCTGGCGCTGTACTGGGCGCGGGAGCTCGCCGAGCAGACGGCCGACTCCGCGCTGGCGCAGCGGTTTTTGCCGCTGGCCGCGCGGCTAACCGAGAACGAGGACAAGATCGCCGAGGAGCTGAGCTCGGTTCAGGGCTCGTCGGTCGACATCGACGGCTACTACCTACCGGACGTCGAAAAGGTCGCGGCGGCGATGCGCCCGAGCGCAACTCTGAACGCGGCGCTCGACGCGCTTTGAGCCCGATTCAGCGCCCGCTCAAGTGCCGCCGGGTGGTCGGCGGGCTTCCGCTGAGCATCCGCTCCAGCGACGGCAGGTACGAGGGGTAGCACCGGACGCCCGTGACCGCGAGCAGGCGCTGGACCTGCGGCGAGATATGGGTCAGGGACAGCCGGTCGCGGTCGCCCTCGGAGATCGAGAATCGAAGGAGAACGTGGACGGCGGCGGAGTCCATGAAGCTGACGCGGTCGAGGTCCAGCACGATCGCCGGCGCGTCGGTGGCCGCGGCGAAGGCAAGCGATCTCTCGAACAGGGCCGCGGCGCACAGGTCGACCTCGCCCTCGACTGCGACGATCACCACGCCACCGCGCTCGACGATGTCGATGTCTATGTTCGCGTAGTCGTCCATCGAGGGCCAAGCAGGCGCGATCCCCGCTGCGGAGATTCACCCACTTGCGTAATCAACGGCGATCACGGGGATTTCTCTCACGCCCCCGGATCGCGGCCTCGCGCGCGCACGCGCGCGTGACGCTCGGCATTCGTTTCTGCTCGGTCGGCATTCGTTTCTGCTCGGTCGGCATTCGTTTCTGCTCGGTCGGCATTCGTTTCTGCTCGGCATTCGTTTCTCTCGCTTAAGACGGGCTCGGCATTCGTTTTCTTCTCTCGCTTAAGACGAGCTCGGCATTCGTTTCTCTCGCGCTTAAGACGAGGAGCGCGGCCCTCTAATGCGACGTTAATCGGCAGGTAACCCCCGGGCCGTGAGCGGCGGCCCGGTTATGGGAGAATCAGCGCCGGCATGGATCCGAGCCGCAAGCGCGCCATCCGGCTAACCGTCGCCCTGACCGCCGCCGTGCTGCTGGCGTCAGCGCTGATCTACACGAGCTTCACCGCCGGCCGCCAGGAGGTGACGGCGTCGCAGCTCCTTGCCCGCGCGAAGCTCGGAAAGACCTACGAGCTCGCCGGGACGGTGCTCGACGGCTCGGTCCGGCACGAGGGGATCACGCTCCTGTTCCGGATCCGCGACCCGAAGCTGAGGGTGTCGGTGCCGGTGCGCTACTCCGGGGTCGTCCCCGACCCGTTCGCGGCCGGGCGGGCGGTGATGGTCGCCGTCGAGGACCACGGCGGGCCGACGTTCGTCGGCCAGGAGAACTCGCTCACGACCAAGTGCCCATCGAAGTATCAGGCGGCGGCCGCGTCGTAGCGATGGCTGGAGCGAGGCTCTGAGATGGCGGTGATCGGCCGCGCGCTGTTGATCCTGGCGCTGGGCGTCGCGGCGTTCGGCGTCTGCGCCTCGCTCTACGGGGCCCGGACCGGCCGCCGCGAGTGGGTCGACGCGGGGCGCAGGTCGGTGTACGCGCTGGCGGCGATGGCGACGCTCGCGTTCGCGATCCTCGAGGACGCCTTCTGGCGCAACGACTTCTCCTTCAACGTCGTCGCGAACCACTCGTCGACGACGACGCCCGCGTTCTACAAGCTCGCCGCCGCGTGGTCGTCGCAGGAGGGATCGCTGCTGCTGTGGGTGTTCCTGCTGTCGCTGTGGTCGAGCCTGATCCTGTTCCTGGTCCGCCGGCGGGCGCGCGAGATCACTCCATACGCCACCGCCGTCCTGCTCGGGTTCGCCGCGTTCTTCACCTCGCTGGCAGTGTTCTGGGCCAACCCGTTCTCGACCAGCGCGAACCCGCCGACCGAGGGCGCCGGGCTCGATCCGCTCCTGCTGCACCCGAGCATGATGATCCACCCGCCGATGCTGTACTCCGGATACACGCTGCTGACGATCCCGTTCGCGTTCGCGATCGGCGCGCTCATCACCGGCCGGCTCGGCGCCGAGTGGATCTCCCTGACGCGGCGGTTCGCGCTGGCGGCCTGGCTGTTCCTGGGGATCGGGATCCTGCTCGGGGCGCGCTGGTCCTACACCGAGCTCGGCTGGGGCGGGTATTGGGCCTGGGACCCGGTCGAGAACGCGGCGCTGATGCCGTGGCTGTGCATCACCGCGTTCATCCACTCGATCATGATCCAGGAGAAGCGGGGGATGCTGAAGGTGTGGAACGCCTCGCTCGTCCTGGCCGCCGGCACGCTGTCGATCCTCGGGACGTTCCTCGTGCGGTCGGGGATCCTCGACTCGATCCACGCGTTCGGCGCCTCGACGCTCGGCGTCCCGTTCGTGCTGCTGATCGCGGCGATGGTGATCGGCTCGATCGGGCTCATCCTGTGGCGCCGCGATCAGCTCCGCTCGGATGCACACCTGGAGTCGCTGCTCTCGCGCGAGGCGGTGTTCCTGTTCCAGAACCTCGTGCTCGTCGGGATGGTGTTCGTGATCTTCTGGATCACGTTCTTCCCGCTGATCTCGGAGGCGATCACGGGCACCAAGGTGTCGGTCGGACCGCCGGCGTTCCGTCCGTTCATCGTGCCGCTCGCGCTGATCCTCGTGCTGCTGTCGGGAATCGGGCCGATCATCGCGTGGCGGCGGGTGACCACCGCCAATCTTCGCCGGAACTTCACGCTTCCCGTGCTCGCGGGGCTCGTGACGTTCTTCATCCTGCTGTTCTGGAACGGCGGCCCGAGCTCCAGGCCGTTCGCGCTGATCATGTTCGCGCTGGCGGCGTTCGTGATCACGAGCGTCGTCCAGGAGGTCTGCCGCGGCGTTGCCGCGCGGCGGGCTATGACCCACGATCCGGTGCCGCTCGCGTTCGTGCGGCTGATCCGGCGCAACCGCCGGCGCTACGGCGGCTACATCGTCCACGCCGGGCTGGCGGTGCTGCTCGTAGGCGTTGCGGCCTCGTCGTCGTTCCAGCACTCCCAGGACGTGATCCTTTCGCCCGGGCAGCGCGCGAGCGTCGACGGCTACACGATCCGCTATGTGCGGCCGACCGAGTCGGTATCGAGCCAGAAGATCACCTTCGGCGCCCTGCTGAACGTCACCAAGGGCGGCAAGCATGTGACGACCGTCACCACCACGCGCAGCTTCTATCCCTCCCAGAACCCCGCGGACGGTCTCATCGGGAAGTTCTTCGACACCGCCAACTCCGACAGCCAGGTTGGGCTGAACGCGGGCCTGCGCCGGGACATCTGGACGGTCATCGACGTCGACCCCTCGCCGCTCGCGCCGCTCATCAACAAGGGCAACAGCGTGTTCGCCGCGTACGCGCCGCAGGTGATGACCCAGGCGGCGAAACAGCCGCCCGCTCAGGCCCAGACGACGATGAACACGCTGTGGGCCGAGCGCGACCTGGCGGTGACCGAGATCGCAAAGCGGTTCGTCACCCATCCATGGCCGACCGAGTTCCTGCTGATCGTCGACCCGCTCGTGACCTGGCTGTGGCTCGGGGCGCTGATCATGGGCACCGGCGGCCTGATCGCGCTGTGGCCGGTGCCCTCGTTCGCACGCCGGCGGGCAAGCGTCCCGGTGGCGGCGCGGCAGCCGGCCCCGCCGTCTCTGCCGATTCGCGAGCCGGTCTGAGAGCGGGCGCGCCGTGGAGTACCTGATCATCTTCGCGATCCTGACCGCGGTCGTCGTGTTCGTGACCGCGCCCGTCCGGCGCGCCGCGGCCGCCGGCAGGTCCGCGCCGGCCGCGGATCCGGTGCAGGCCGCGAACCTCGCCGATCTCGAGGCCGCGCGCGAGGCCAAGCTCCGCGAGCTCCACGACGCCGAGCTCGACCACCGCACCGGCAAGCTGTCCGACGCGGACTACGAGGAGCTCGACCAGACCCTGCGCGGCGAGGCGATCGCGATCCTCAACGATCTCGACGTCGAGCAGGAGCGCAACGGCAGCCCGGCTGAACCCGGGGCGCTACCATCGCCAGGGCAATGACCTCGGTCCTCGGCGTCGTCCAAGTCTTCATCTGCGTCGTCCTCGTGTTCCTGATCCTGATGCACTCGGGCAAGGACGCCGGCCTGTCGGGCGCGTTCGGCGTGGGGTCGGGCGCGGGGCCGTTTGGTGGCGGCTCGCTCGTCGAGCGCAACCTGAATCGCTGGACGGTCGGGTTCGCGGTCGCGTTCGTGGTCAACACGATCGTCCTGATCAAGATCTCCTAGGGTGTGGCCGGGCTGACGCCCGGCATCCCTGGCGAATCCGCCTCGTCGCGCTAGGTGTTGCGTACGTCGTTGCGGCGGATTCCCTTAACGGAATCCGGCTCCGTCACGTGACGGTGCGCACGCATCTCGGAGCCGGATTCCGCTGGGGCCGGGTCCAGAGCGCGTCCGTGCCCTGCCCGCGACGCCGCGCCACCCCGTCCGGACGGGGTCGCACGGCCCCAGGGACGCCGAGCGTGGGAAATTCGGCTCGTTGACGTCTCGCCTCGAATCTCGGGACGGAGCCGAATTCCCTGCGAGGCCCATCGGATCCGGCGAGCGGCCGGCGCAACGCCGGGCACCTGGAGCCGGGAACGGCGCCTTCGAACGTGCATAACGCGACAACCGCGCCGCGCCGTCCGAGCCTTGCCGACTTGCGCGCGATAGTCGCTCCTAACACGGCAGGGCTGCGGCGCTCGCGGTCGATTGTCGCGTTATGCACGTGATCTGGCGACCCGGCGGCGATCGTCACGGGGCGGCGAGGTTGGCCGAGCGTGCCGGCGGTGCCTCGGCTTGCGCGGGCCGTGCGCGGCGCGCCACCAGGCGCGCGATCCCAGGAGGGAGGCGGCCGTCGGTCGAGAGCCAGCCGCCGGCGAGGATCAGCAGCAGCCCCGCGACCGCGCCGGCGCCGGGGTGCTCGCCGAGCAGCAGCACGCCGAGCGTGACCGCGACCACCGGGTTGACGTAGGTGATCACGGTGGCGCGGCCGGGCCCGGCCTCGCCGATCAGGATCGCGTAGACGACGAAGCCGGCCGCGGTGCACAGCAGGCCGAGCACGACGACCGCGCCGATCGCGCCGGCGGACGGGGTCGCGCGGGGCGTGTCGAGCGCGGCCCAGGGCGCGAGGATCAGCGAGGCGAGCGCGAGGCTCGCGCCCATCGTGGCGCGTGGATCCAGTCCGGCGAGCCGGTGCTTGAGGAGCATCGGCCCGATCGCGTAGCCGACCGCGGCCAGCATGACCGCGCCAACTCCGAGCAGTGCGCCCCGGTGCCCGGCGACGTCGAGGCCGACCAGCGCGATCACGCCGCCGAACCCGATCGCCAGGCCGAGCGCGCGGATCGGCGTCGGGCGCTCGGAAGGGTCGAAGCGGATCGCGAGCAGCGCGACGATCAGCGGCACGCTCGCGACCATGATTGCCGCCAGCGACGACGGGATCCGCTCCTCGCCCACCGCGATCATGGGGAACGGAATCACAATCTCGGCGACCGTGAAAGCGAGCAGCCAGCGCCACATGCGGCGGACGCTGCCGAGCGTGCCGGCGCGCCAGGCGAGCGTCAGCAGCACGACCGCGCCGAGCGTGACCCGGCCCCACGCGAGCACCGGCGCGGTCACGCCGTGGTCGACGGCGATCTTGATGAACAGGTATGGCACGCCCCAGATGACCGAGGAGGCGGCGAACGCCAGCCAGGCGCGGCGGGTCATGCTCGTCAGTGTGGCAGCCCGGTGATCGAAAGATGCTGCATAGATGGACGATTGGGGTTGCGGGTACCCCGGCGTGATCGTACCCACGGTCCCGGCCTTCGGGCCCTCCTGGCCCGGCTTGTGCGCGCGGGGGCCGGGGTACCATGGGAGCCATGAGCCTTCCCCGGCTGTGGGGGCGCCAGCTTGTGGGCGCCTCGAGCGCCGCGCTGATCGTTCCGTCCGCAACGCTCCGCGCTCCTCGTGCTCGCGCTCGGCGGCGGGTTCGCCGGCGCCGGCGGGGACGCTCGTGACGCAGACGGTCCAGGAGGGCGGCGCGGCGGCGGGTTCGACGGCGCCGGCGGGGACGCTCGTGACGCAGACGGTCCAGGAGGGCGGCGCGGCGGTGGGCAGCCTCCTTCCTCCGACCGGGCAGCCGGCGCCATGAGGCGGGTCGCGGCCGCTGTCGGGGCGCTCGCGTCATGTGCGGCCCTGCTCGCGGGATGCGGTGGCGGGCGGGGCGGCATGGCCGCCGTCGCGTCGTCCTCGAGCACGAGCCAGACGTCACAGGCGAGCGCCTCACGGGCGGGCAAGCCGGTTCCGGAGGCTGACTGGCTCCGGTTCGACTATGACGCCCAGCGCAGTGGCGTCGGCCCCGCGGCCACCGGCATCAACGCCGCCAACGTCGGCAAGCTGCGCCTACGGAAGGTCAGGCTCCCGGGCACTGTCGACTCATCCGCGATCGAGCTCCACGGCGTGAGCGTCGGCGGGCGCGTGCGCGACGTGATCGTGGTGACGACCACGTACGGGCGCACGATCGCGCTCGACCCCGCCACCGGCAAGCTCCTGTGGGAGTTCACGCCGGCGGACATCGATTCGTATGAGGGAAGCTCGCAGTTCACGACCGCGACGCCGATCGCCGACCCAGACCGGGGCTTCGTGTACGCGGCGTCGCCGGACGGGCTCATCCACAAGCTCGCGATCGCCACCGGGCGCGAGGTCCGCACCGGCGGCTGGCCGGTCAGTGTCACGTTCGATCCCACGCACGAGAAGATCGCCTCGGCGCTCAACATCAGCGGCAACTCGGTCGTGGTCACCACCGGCGGCTACATCGGGGACATCCCGCCCTACCAGGGCCACGTGGTCACGATCGACCGCTCCACCGGGAACATCACGGCGGTGTGGAACTCGCTGTGCTCGAACCGGCCGACGCTGATCGATCCGCCGAAGTCGTGCCCGGCGAGCGATGCCGCGATCTGGGGGCGGGACGGCGCCGTGATCGAGCCGGGCACCGGGCGGATCCTCGTCGCGACCGGCAACGCGCCGTTCAACGGCTCGACCGATTGGGGCGACAGCGTGCTCGAGCTCAGTCCCGACGGGAGCCGGCTGCTCCACAATTGGACGCCGACCGACCAGGCCCGCCTGAACTCGGGCGACCTCGACCTCGGGAGCACGTCGCCGGCGGTGCTGCCCCCGTTCCAGGGCCATCGCCTCGCGATCCAGGGCGGCAAGGCCGGCGTGCTCGACCTGCTCGACCTCGACCGGCTCGACGGGACGACCGGCGGCCCGGGGCCCCGCCTTGGCGGCCAGCTACAGGAGATTTCGGCCCCGGGGTCGACCGACGTGTTCACGGCGCCGGCGATCTGGACCCACGGTGGCAACATCTGGGTGTTCGTCGCGGACGGGTCCGGCACCTCGGCGTACGTGCTGACCGGCGCCAGCCGCCCGCGACTCGACGCCGCTTGGAAGTCGGGGAGTGGCGGGACGAGTCCGGTGCTCGCCGGCGGGCTGCTGTACGTGTACGACCCGGGCGGGTCGCTCGACGTCTACGTGCCGACGAGCGGGCGCCGGCTGGTGTCGTTCCCGGCGGGCAGCGGGCATTGGAACAGCCCGATCGTCGTCGGCGGTCGCGTGATCCTGCCGGTCGGGAACGCCAACGACCACTCGACGAGCGGGACACTCGACATCTGGCACCTGCCCGGGCGGTGACGCGCACTTCGGCCGCCTGCCCGGGCATCAGGCCGCGCGCTCCAGCAACTCCTCGGCGATCGCGAGGCTCGACGTCGCCGCGGGCGAGGGCGCGTTCCGGACCCAGGCGACGCGGCCGCTGACGCCGATGCGGAAGTCGTCGACGAGCGAGCCGTCGCGGTCGATCGCCTGAGCGCGGACGCCGGCGGGGGCGCGCACGACGTCGTCGGGCGAGATCGCCGGGACGTAGCGCGCGACCTCGGCGACGAACCGGCGCTTGGAGGCGGACCGGGCCAGCTCCCCGACCCCGGCGCGCCAGTGGTGGCGGAGCATCCGCAGCGTCCCCGGCCAGCTGATCGCGTCGTAGGCGTCGCGCGGGTCGAACCGGCGCCGCTCGTACGCGTCGCGGGCGGTCGACAGGACCGCGTTCGGGCCGATCACGACCGTGCCGTCGACCTTGCGGGTGAGGTGAACGCCGAGGAACGGGAGGGCAGGATCGGGAACGGGGTAGATCAGGCCGCGGACCAGGTGCTCGCGCTCCTTGCGGAGCTGCCAGTACTCGCCGCGGAACGGGACGATGCGGGGCTCGGCGGGCTCGCCCGAGGCGACCGCGAGCCGATCGGCCTGGAGGCCGGCGCACACGATCACCCGGTCGGCCTCGAGGGTCGCGCCGTCCGTCAGATCGACGACCGGGTGGCCCCGGTCCTGGCGCACGCGGGTGGCGCCGGCGCTCGTCCTGATGCTGCCGCCCGCGGCGGTGACGTCGGCTGCGAACGCGCGCGCGACCGCGGCGAAGTCGGCGATGGCGGTCTCGGGGGAGTGGAGCGCGGCGACGCCTCGTGCGTAAGGTTCGATCTGGGTGAGATCGCCGGGTTCGAGCCACCTCAACCCGGGGACGCCGTTCGCGCTCGCCCGTTCGGCGAGGCGCCGGAGCGGCTCGAGCTCTCGCTCCGTCCTCGCCACCACGAGCTTGCCGCATGCGACGTAGGGCAGGCCCCTCTCGGTGCAGTAGTCGCGCAGCAGCCCGAGCCCGCGCCGGCACAGCCTGGCCTTCAGCGAGCCTGGCGCGTAGTAGATGCCGGCGTGGACCACGCCGCTGTTGTGGGCGGTCTGGTGGCGCGCGATCGCCGTCTCCTTCTCGAGCACGACGATGTCGGCGTCGGGGGAGGAGGAGGCGAGCTGGCGGGCGGTGGCGAGGCCGAGGATTCCGCCACCGACGACGACGACGCGCATCTCGTGGAGGGTAGCGCCGGCCCGGTGGCGCGTACCCGGGATACGCCCACGCGGGCGCGCCCGAAATGAAGGAGTCAAGAAGAACGCGCGAATTCGTTAGAAGAAAGGCGGGGGAGGAGGCGTCTTTCATAACTGAGTCGCGCCGTTGTTATGTGCGTGGCGTTAGGCTCAAAGCATGGTTCGATAACCGTCGAACAAGTGCTATAATTCGTTCGTTGTCGAACTATGGATGACAGAGGACACTGAAATTGGAACCTTTTGAAGTTGATGGTAGGACCGGTTCAGCTCGGTCCGGAGAACATGAAACCGCCCGGCGCGTGCGCTCCGCTACTCCGAAGCGGAGGGCGACCGCGGGCAACAAGCGCCAGAACCGGCGCAGTGGTGTCCATGCCGGCGCCGACACCGGTGCAGAGCTGCGGACCACGCCCGAGAGCGATCGCGGGACTGGCGCCCTCGAGTCGCTGGAGCTGTTCCTCCGCAAGGCTCGCGTCCACCCGCTGCTGACCGCGGCGGAGGAGATTGAGCTGGCCAAGCGGATCGAACGCGGTGATCTGGCGGCCAAGGAGCGGATGATCAACTCGAATCTGCGCCTTGTTGTGGCCCAGGCGCGGCGCTACCAGGGTCACGGACTCCCGATGGAGGACCTGGTCCAGGAGGGCATGCTTGGCCTGATCCGCGCGGTCGAGAAGTTCGACTGGCGGCGGGGGTTCAAGTTCTCAACCTACGGAACCCTGTGGATCCGTCAGGCGATTCAGCGCGGCCTGCAGAATCACGGCCGGACGATCCGGGTCCCGGTGCACGTCTCCCAGCGCCAGGTCAAGGTGCGCAAGATCGAGAGCGAGCTGAGCACGAAGCTCTCGCGCGAGCCGACGGACGAGGAAATCGCGGCCGTCGCCGGCCTTCCGCTGGAAGAGATCATGGAGCTCCGCGAGCTGAGCCGGGCGATGACGAGCCTCGACCAGCCGGTCGGCGAGGACGGCGAGACCGCGCTCGGCGATCTGCTCGCCAGCGATCGACCGGAGCCGATGCAGGAGGTGGCCGAGGCCGAGCGCGACGAGCGCGTCAACGAGGCTGTCGGGCGGCTTCCGGCGGCTGAGGCGAGCGTGATCCGGTTGCGGTTCGGTCTGGCGGGCGAGCAGCCCAGGACCCTCCGCCAGGCAGGATCCGAGCTCGGCATCACCGCCGAGCGGGCGCGTCAGCTCGAGGAGCAGGGCCTGCGGCGCCTCGCGGCGACCGCCGAGCTCGAAGGCCTCGGCGAAGCGGCCTAAGCAGATTTCGGGGCGGGCCCGGGCGAATCGCTCGGGCCCGCTTCGTGCTTTCTAGGCGGCTCGAGCGATCAGCACGTCGCATGGGGCCCGCGCGCAGACGCGGGCGGGCAGCGAGTAGGCGCGCCACGGCGTGACCGCGCCGGCGGCTCGCGGATCGATCACGATCAGCGCGGCGTCCGTTTCCTCGGCGACGTCGATCATCGCATCGACGGTGTCGCCTCCGATCAGGTGGGCGGTCACGCCGATCCCCCGTCTACGTAGGTCGTCGGCCGCCGCGGACAGGCGTCGGTCGATCTCCTCGCGGTTCGACACGATCGGCCAGTAGCTGTCGACGAGATGCACGTGGGCGTGCCGGGCGGTCGCAAGCCCGGCGGCGAGGGACAGCGCCGGCGCCTCCCCATCGGCCGCGTACGCGTGCGCGACGATCACGTTGGCCGGCTCGGACACGGCCGCCGCCCGCCGGCGGCGATAGGTGAAGTCCGCGACCAGCCGCCACATGCTGATCGCGGGGACGATCAGGCCGCGCGCGGCGCCGGCGAGCAGCAGCCGCAGCTGCGGGCTTGTCTCGTCCGCCGGCGGCAGCACGATCTCGAGCTCGATCTGCGAGCCGAGCGTACGGTGGACGGTGTCCCCGAGGTGCCGGAGCAGGCTGAGCGCCTCGGTGTTCTCGGCCAGCACGAGCGCGGTGAAACGTTCGACGCCCTCCTCGTGGGCGCGCTCGACCAGCCGGTCGAGCAGTTGCGTTCCCATGCCCCGGTTCTGCCAGTCGTCGGCGACGGCGATCGCGCACTCGGCGACGTGCTCGCCGATGCGCACGAAGCGGGCCACGCCGACGGCGTCGCCGCCGTCGGGGTCGAGCGCGAGGAGGGCCTCGTGGTCGTGATGGTCGACCGCGGTCAGGTGGGTCAGCGTGTCGTCGCTGAGCTCGGTCAGTGGAGTCTGGAAGCGCAGATACCGCGACCGGTCCGAGAGGCGCTCGAACCCCGATCGCAGGAGCTCGCGATCCGAGGGCTCCAGCGGGCGGATCACGACCGAGGAGCCGTCGCGCAGGAGGGTGCGCGACGGCTCGGTCAAGACGCGGTCGGCGATACGCCCGACGGCGCCCGATCGGCGGCGTGGGCGTGGTCGGCGATCGCCGGGATGAGCTGCGGCCATCCTGCTTCGGGGAGGTCGTGGCCCATTCCCTCCACGATCATCAGCCGCGCACCCGGGATCGCGCGGGCGGTGGCTTTGCCCCCCGACGGGCTCACCATCGGGTCCTTCGATCCGTGGATGACGAGCGTCGGGGCCCTGATCGTGCGCAGTTCGGGGGTCCGATTGCCGGAGGCGATGATCGCGCCGAGCTGGCGCCCGGGACCCGCGGGGTCGAGGCCTCGGTCGTACGCGCGGGCGAGCATGTCGCGGATCCGGTCGGGGTCCTGCGGCAATCCGGTCGAGCCGATCGTCGCGAACATCCGCGACATGTGCTCGACGTACGCTTCGCGTCCGGTCGGCGGGCGGCGCAGCAGGTACGGGTAGATCCGGAACGCCGGCTGGCCGCTCCTGCGGCTGCCGGTCATCGACATGATCGACACCAGCGAGCGAACCGTGTCCGGATGCCGGGCGGCGAGCGTCTGGGCGATCATGCCGCCCATCGACACCCCGACGACGTGTGCCGGCGCGAGATCGAGCTTGCCGAGCAGGCCGGCGGCGTCGTCGGCCATATCGCCGAGGTCGTAGAGAACCGGCTTGATCCGCCGGCGCAGCAGCTCGCCGGCGCTCGGGGGCCGGCCGTGAATCCGGGTGGAGCGCCCGATGTCGCGGTTGTCGAAGCGCACGACGTGGAAGCCGCGCTCGGCGAGCTGGGCGCAGAACTCGTCGGGCCAGCCGATCATCTGCGTCCCGAGGCCCATGATCAACAACATCGGCGGGTCGCGATCGCTGCCGAACGTCTCGTAGCAGAGCGTGATCGCCCGGCCCACGTCGCAGCGCTGCTCAGCCATAGAGCTCCTCGAACACGTCCGCGTACTGCTCGTGCACGACGCTCCGCTTGAGCTTCAGCGTCGGGGTGAGCGCGCCCGACTCCTGCGTGAGGTCGTGGTCGAGCAGCGCGAATCGCTTGATCTGCTCGGCCTGCGCGTACTTGGCGTTGGCGCGGTCGAGCACGTCCTGGATCAGCTGCCTGACCTCCTCGACCTCGACCAGCTCGGCCATCTCCTCGGGCAGGCCGCGCTCCTTCGCCCACGGGCCGATCTCCTCGTGGTCGAGCGCGATCAGCGCCACCGGGTACGGGCGGCGGTCGCCGTACATGACCGCGCGGGAGATCCAGCGCGATTGCTGGAGGTCGTTCTCGAGGTTCGAAGGCGCCAGGTTCTTGCCGCCTGCGGTGATGATGATGTCCTTCTTGCGGCCCGTGATCGACAGGTAGCCGTCCTCGTCGAGCGAGCCGAGGTCACCGGTCCGGAGCCAGCCGTCGTCGGTGAACGCCTCGCGGGTCGCCTCGGGGTTGCGCCAATACTCTCCGAACACGTTCGGCCCCTTGATCAGGATCTCGCCGTCGTCGGCGATCTTCAGCTCGACGCCCGGCATCGGAAGTCCGACCGTTCCGAACTTGAAGCTCTGGAGCCGGTTGACGGTCCCGACCGCCACCGTCTCGGTCATGCCCCAGCCCTCGAGCACGGGCACGCCGCAGGCGTAGAAGAACTCGAGGATCTCGCTCGAGATCGGCGCGGCGCCCGTTACCGCCTTTTCGAGCCGCCCGCCGAACAGCGGCCGGACCTTGCCGTAGAGCGCCTCCTCGGCCCGGTCGTAGGCGGCGCTGAGCTCGGGCGGGACCTCCTGGCCCTGCGCGCGCATGAGGCGGACCCTTACGCCGAGCGCGACCGCGTCGCGCAGCTGCTGCTCGTCCTCGGCGATCGACAGCGCGAGCGCGTAGATCTTCTCGAAGATCCGGGGCACGGACGGGAAATACGTCGGCGTGGTCTGCATCAGCTCGGGAACGATCTGCTGCGCGTCGCCGCCCCAGTACACGATCCCGGTGCCGACGTCGAACGACGCGAGCTGCACGGTCAGCGCGAACGAGTGGGCGAGCGGCAGGAACAGGTAGCTCACGTCCTCCTCGGTGACGAACCCGATCTCCTGGCACATCACGCCGACCGACGCGCAGTTGCCGTGGCTGAGCACCACGCCCTTCGGCGGCCCAGTGGTGCCCGAGGTGTAGATGATCGTGTACGGATCCGCGGGCGAGACGGCCTCGCAGCGTCGGTCGAGCTCGGATCGGTCACCGCCACGCTCGCTCGCGCGGAGCTGCTCGATCGAGATCTCGCTGTTCGAAGCGTCGTGCTCGATCAGCACGACGTGCGCGAGCTGCTCGAGCCGCTCGCGGACCTGCTCGATCTTCGCCGCCTGACCGGCGTCTTCGCAGATCACGATCCGCGAATCGGAGTTTCCGAGCACCCACTCGCATTCCTCGGGTGAGTTCGTCGGGTAGATCGGGACGACGACCGCGCCCGCCCGGGAGATCGCAAGGCTCGAGAATGTCCACTCCGCTCGGGTGTTCGCGAGCAGGCCCACGCGGTCCCCACGCTCGATGCCGAGGCTGACAAGTCCGAGCGCGATCTCATCGACGATCTCGGCGACCTCGGCGAACGTCAGCTGGCGCCACTCTCCGTCCGCGAGGTAGCGAACCGAGACCCGGTCCCGGTAGCGCTCCGCCGCGTTCGCGGCCGCTCGCGCGATCGTCCTGTTGGTGGCCTTTATCGCCTCGGTCGCCATCAGTTACCTCCCGGCGTAGTTGCTTCCCGCGCTTATGATCCTGACAGGTCAGGCGAAGGTGAAGGCCCCGGCCCACATGATGCCCCACATGATGCCCCACATGATGCGAGTCAGAAGTCCGCTTGCGCCGGGAGGCCGACGTAGTTCTCGGCGAGACTCCGGGCGGCCGACTCCGATCGCCCGATGTAGTCGAGGCGAGCGAGCTGGAGCTTTCGCTCGAACGGGCCGCCCCCGAGGTCGTGCAGGAGCTGCGTCATGTAATTCGAGAAGTCCTGAGCCCGCCAGACGCGGCGGAGCGCCGCGATCGAGTAGCCGTCCAGGAGCGTTGTCGAGCCCTCGCGGACGAGCTTGGCCAGTGCCGGCGCCAGCAGACGGACATCGTTGACCGCGAGGTTCAGCCCCTTGGCGCCCGTGGGGGGGACGATGTGCGCCGAGTCGCCGGCGAGGAATAGGCGGCCGTGTTGCATCGGCGCGGCCACGAACGAGCGCATCGGCGTGATCCCCTTCTCGAACACGGGGCCCGTGTTGACGTGTCCGAGGCGGGCCCGGAGCTCATCCCAGATCCGCTCGTCGGGCCAGCCCTCGATGTCCTCGTCGGCTGGAACCTGCAGATACAGCCGGCTGACCTTCGGCGAGCGCATCGAGTAGAGCGCGAACCCGTTGTCGTGCCAGGCATAGACCAGCTCGTCGGTGGCCGGCTCGGCCTCGGCCAGGATCCCGAGCCAGCCGAACGCGTACACGTACTCGTACTCGGTCAGGTTTGCCCCGATCGTCTCCCGCGACACCCCGTGGAAGCCGTCGCAACCGGCGATCGCGTCACATACGAGCTCGTGCTCGCCGCCGTCGTCGGCGAACGTGATCCGGGGCGCGTCGGACTCGATGTCGTGGAGCTGGACGTCGGCCACCTCGAAGCGAACGTCGCCACCGCGATCGAGCAGGGCGCCGATCAGGTCCTTCACGACCTCCTGCTGACCGTAGATCGTGATGTGCCGGCCGGTCAACCCGGTCATGTCGACGTGATGGTTGCGACCGTCGTGTCGCAGGTAGACCCCGGAGTGCTCGAGTCCCTCGCGGTCGAGACGCTCGGCGACGTCCAGGTCGCGGAGGATGTCGACCGTGTTCTGCTCGAGCAGCCCGGCCCGCACGCGCTTCTCCACGTACTCCCGCGTGCGCGCCTCGAGCACAACGCATTCGATTCCCTCGCGGTGGAGCAGCATCGCGAGCGTGAGCCCAGCGGGCCCGGCGCCGACGATGCCGACTTGGGTATGCACGGCGCGAGTCTATTCGTGCGCTCGCGCGACCAGAATCACGTCGAGCGTACGCGGCCCGTGCACGCCGCGGACACGGACCATCTCGATGTCGACGGTCGCGGACGGTCCGGAGATGAACGTCAGCGGACGGGTGGGATCGAGCAGGGCCAGCGCCTCGGGCACCGATCCCACGATCTGCTCGGTCCGGACCACGCACAGGTGATAGTCCGGCAGCAGCGTCAGCGCTCGCCGGCCCATGCCAGGCCCGCCGTCCAGCACGATCGTTCCGGTCTGGGCGATCGCCAGCGCGCACGTCGTGAGGGCGCCGTCGGAGGCGTCGAGGGCGTCGTTGTCGAGCGGGGGGTGGCCGTCTCGGAGCGGGTTCACCTCGGTGAGCCACGCGTCCGGGAGCCCCTCGGGGGCGACCAGGTTGCGGACGCCGCGGTCCTTCAGGGTGGTGCGGACGGCGTCGGCGAGATCGTTCTCGTTCGTCGGGATCGCACGCGCGTCGTAGTGGGCGAGACGGTCGAGGAACGCCTCGAGGCCGTCATCGGTTCTCGCGCGGTAGTCGCGGGGGATCTCGCGTGCCGGGACCGCCGCGGGGGCGATCGCGGCTCGGACGCGGGCCAGGATCTCGTCGCGAGCGGCGGTCATCGGCGCCGCTCGGTCCACCATGCGCGGAACGACTCCGCCGGCGGGTCGGGAAGGTCGCGCGTCCGGGTCCACCCCGACAGGGGCGGCGGCGCCGCGTGCCGGATGAACCGCATGAGCCGCGCGGCCTTCAGCGCGAGCGTCCAGCGCCGGCGCCCGCGCATCGCGGCCCCGGCGACGGCGAACACCGCGTCCTGTGCCTTGTGCCGCTCGGCTCTGACGGCGTCGTGGCGCAGCTTGACGAGCACGGTCGGGATGTCGATCTCGACCGGGCACACTTCGTAGCAGGCGCCGCACAGCGAGGATGCGAACGGAAGCTGGGGAGCGTGCTCCACCCCGACGAGCAGCGGCGTGAGGATCGCTCCGATCGGCCCCGGGTAGGTGGCGCCGTACGCGTGCCCGCCGGTCCGCTCGTAGACCGGGCACACGTTCAGGCAGGCGGCGCAGCGGATGCATCTGAGCGCCTGACGCCCGACCTCGTCGGCGAGCGCCCTCGTGCGCCCGTTGTCGAGCAGCACGATGTGGACCTGCTGCGGCCCGTCCCCCGGCGTCACGCCGGTCCACACCGAGTTGTAGGGATTCATCCGCTCGCCCGTCGAGGAGCGCGGCAGCAACTGGAGGAACACCTCGAGGTCGCGCCAGGTGGGGACGAGCTTCTCGATCCCCACCACCGAGATCAGCGTGTCGGGCAGCGTCAGGCACATCCGCCCGTTGCCCTCGGACTCGGCGACGAGCAGGCCGCCGGTCTCGGCGATCGCGAAGTTCGCACCGCTGACCGCGACCTCGGTGCGGAGGAACAGGCGCCGGAGGTGCAGGCGCGCCGCCTCGGCCAACGCGCTCGGGTCGTCCGTGAGGTCGCGTGGAGCGTCAGCCATGCCGTCGAGGAAGATCCGTCTGATCTCGGCCCGGTTGCGGTGAAGCGCCGGCACGACGATGTGGCTCGGCTTGTCGTTCGAGAGCTGGATGATCATCTCGGCCAGGTCGGTCTCGTGCGCGGCGATCCCGGCGGTCTCGAGGGCCTTCACGAGGCCGATCTCCTGCGTGGCCATCGACTTGACCTTGATGACGTCCTTGTGACCGGTCGCCTGGACCAGGCTCGTGACGATTTGCGTCGCCTCCTGCGCGTCGCGGGCCCAGTGGACGTGAGCGCCGCGCGCGCTGGCGGCCTGCTCGAACCGCTCGAGATAGCGGTCGAGGTGATGCAGCACGTCGTCCTTGATCGCGGCGCCGGCATGGCGGAGCTGCTGCCAGTCGGGGGTCTCCGCGACCTGGCCGGCGCGCCGTTCCCGGATCGTCCCGGTGGCTTTGCGGAGGTTCCGCCGGAGCTGGGAGTCGTTGACCGCCCGCTTGGCGTTCTGCGGAAAATCAGGCCCCGGCCACCCCTCCTCGCTCCAGATCAGCTCGCCGGTGCTCACGGCGTGGCCTCCGCGTCGGTGCTCGCGAGTATCTCGGCGAGGTGAAGCGTGCGCACGCCGGCGCGGATCCGGCTGAGCCCGCCGCCGATGTGCATCAGGCACGACCGGTCGCCCGCGCACAGCACCTCGGCGCCGGTGTCGATCACCGACTCCATCTTGTCGGCCAGCATCGCCGCCGACACGTCCGGGTTCTTGATCGAGAACGTCCCGCCGAACCCGCAGCACTCCTCCGAGCGCGGCAGCTCGACGAGGTCGATGCCGCGGACGTTCCTGAGCAACCGCACCGGCCGCTCGCCCACGCCGAGCATCCGGAGCGAGTGGCACGTCGGGTGATAGGTGACGCGATGAGGGAAGTAGGCCCCGACGTCGTCGGTCTTCATGACGTCGATCAGGAACTCGGACAGCTCGTATGTCTTGGCTCCGACCGCGTGGGCGCGGTGCGCGAGCCTCTCGTCACTCGCGGCCCTGGCGACCATCTCGTGCTGATGGCGGATAGCGCTGGCGCACGAGCCGGACGGGACGACGACCGCGTCGTACTGATCGAACACGTCCACGTATCTCCGTACCAGTCTCGGTTCGAAGTAGCCGGTGTTCGCGTGCATCTGCCCGCAGCAGGTCTGCTCGAGCGGGAACTCGAGCGGCTGGCCGAGTCGCTCGAGCAGCGTGACGGTCGCCGTTCCCGCGTCGGGGAACAGCGCGTCGACGAGGCAGGTGGAGAACAGAGCTACGCGCATGGGCTTTGCATCATGCCCGGTGGCGCCCGCCGGCGCCGGCTTGGGGCGATTCGCAACGGCCTTGCACCAACTTCGCAAGAGTTCCACTTCGGCGGGCGAAGCGGGGTGATTCGGGCTGCACACTGCCGCCATGCCCCTCGATCCCGCCCCGAACAACTCATCACTCGCGGCCCCCCGCGCGCTGAATTCAGATTCAGTCGGCCCTGGCTCGAGTTCCGACGCAGTCGCGCCACCGAGCTAGGCGAGTGCGCAGTTACTCGCAATGAGCGGCTGGAGAGATAGCGCCGTAGCGAAGGTCGCAGCGCGCCAGAAGATGCTGGTGACGACTGCACAGCTGGCGCAGTGCGGTCTCGGCAAAGACGCGGTGGGTTATCGGGTCCACAGCAGCCGGTTTCAGCCCGTATTCCACGGTGTCTACTTCGTCGGCTGCGGCGAGCTCCCCCCGCTGGCCCTCGAACTGGCCGCGCTGCTGGCGTGCGGCAAGAACAGCTTCATCAGCCACCACTCAGCCGCGTTCGTCTGGGGCCTTCGCAAGATGCCGCCGACACAGGTCGAGGTCTCGGTGGTGGGCCGTTGCTGCGCCTCACGCGAGGGGATACGCGTTCACCGGATCAAGGCGATCCACGGGGACGAGCCGCGCCGGCACGAGGGTCTGTGGCTGAGCTCGCCGGCGAGGGCGGTGCTGGAGGTGGCGGCCGTCGCCACGATGGACGAGCTCGCCGACGTGGTGGACCGGGGCGTGGCGGGTCGCGTGTTCACACCGCGTGAGCTCGAGGCCGTGCTCGCGCGAAACCGCGGGCGGCGCGGCGCGGCTCGGCTGGCCGAGATCCTCTGTGACGAGTCGGCGATGACGATCACCCGTTCGCGGGCGGAGAAGGCGTTCCTCAAATTGATCCGCGACGCTCGTCTGCCCGCCCCGCAGGTCAACCAGAGGCTCGGGCGGTACGAGCCGGACTTCATGTGGCGCGAGCAGCGACTGATCGTGGAGCTCGACAGCTATCAGTTCCATGCAGGCCCGGCCGGCTTTCAGAACGACCGCGAAAAGGATCTCGTGTACCGGGACGCGGGCTTCGATGTGCTGCGCCCGACGCGCAACCACGTGATCCATCAGCCCGCCAGGGTGCTGGTCAGCGTGGTTCGGGCCCTGGAACGGTCAGGGAATAAGTAGCGTCAGGCGGCGCGCCGTCGGACTCGCGCCGCTCGACCTCCGCCCGCACGACCGGCGCCACCCGCGTCCCGAACAGCTCGATCGACCGCATGACATCGCGGTGCGCGACCGCGCCGACGCTCATCTGCCCCACGTAGCGCTGGTTCGAGAACAGCCCGTGCTCGAACAGGATCTTCTCGGCCACCGGCTCCGGGGAGCCGACCGCGAGCGCGCCGCATGGCGACCGGAGCGCGTCGTACTCGGGGCGCCCGGACGGGGGCCAGCCGCGCTCGCGCCCGATGCGGTTCATCACCGCAAGGTAGGAGGCGGCGAAGGCGCTGTTGGCCTCGTGCTCGGTGGCCCCGACGAGGGCATGGGTGTTGATCGCGACGCCTGATTCGGCGGCGATCAGCTGGGACTCTCCTCCATCTGCGGCATCTCGGTATACGAAAGCTGCCGCGCTCGTTGCTTCGCGGCCCCCACCGCCTCGGTCAGCGTGTCGATGTCGTACACGCCGTAATGGCGCCGGCCGTTGATGAAGAACGTGGGGGTGCCCGACACGCCGCTCTCGTCGGCGCTCGCTACGTCCTCGCTGACCCGCTGGGCGTACTCGCGGCGCCGCAGCTCGTCCCTGAAGCGGTCCGCGTCGAGGCCGAGGTCAACGGCGTGGCGCGTGAGATCGCGCGGAGTCAGCTCACCCTGATGGCCGAGCAGGGTGTCGTACATCTCCCAGAACTTCCCCTGGGCCGCTGCGGCCTCGGAAGCTTCGGCGGCGAGCTGTGCGGTCGGGTGGACGTCGTTCAGCGGCAGGTGACGCCACACGTACCGGACGTCATCGCCGTGAGAGGACAGCAGCTCGCGGATCGCGCCCTCGGCCTGGCCGCAGTACGGACATTCGAAGTCGCCGTACTCGACCAGCGTCACCGGAGCGTCGTCAGGGCCGCGGATGTGGTCGTACTCGGGATCGACGTCGACGGCCAGGTCGAGGATGTCCTCGGAGGTGCGGGCGACCTGGCGCGCGCGAAGCGCTTCGGGCAGCCGCCTGATCATGCGGGTCAAGGCCCATGCCACCGCGGGCGCCACCACCACCGTGCAGAGCGCGCCCAGCCTTGCCTCGTCGAGCTCGGTCCCGCTGAAGGCGAGGCTCGAGACGAGCAGCGACACCGTGAAGCCGATGCCGGCGCACGCGCCCGCGGTGAGCAGCACCGGTTCGCTGATCGGCGACCGTGGCCCGTGCAGCGCAGGTCGCGAGGCGATCCAGGAGCCGGTGAACACCCCGATCGGCTTGCCCACGACATACGCGACGAGAATCCCCCAGGCGATCGGCGAGGACACCGCATCGCTCATCAGCTTCGAGGTCATGTGGATCCCCGCGTTGGCGAGCGCGAACAGCGGCACGATCACATAGCTGGTCCACGGGTGCAGCTCGTACTGAAGCCGTTCGTTGGGTGAGATAGCTGACTGCAGGCTCTGCTGCGCCGATCGCGCGAGCTCCGGGGTCGGTTGCTCGCGAAACTCGCGAGTCAGCGCGGTCGCCCGCTCCAGGTCCTCGCGGGACGGTGGATACGCGCTGATGCCGAGCCCGATGGCCAGGCCGGAGATCACCGGGTCGATCCCGGACTTGAACATCGCGACCCAGATTGCGACCGCGAGGCCGATCGAGATCGCGGCCCGCCCGAACGGGGCATAGCGCAGCGCCACGAGCGCCGCGAACAGCAGGATCGCGATGCTCAGCGCCATCACCGAGATGTGGCTGGTGTACACGGTTGCGATGACCACCAGCGCGGCGAGGTCGTCGACGACCGCCAGCGTGAGCAGGAACACCCGGATCCGAGTCGCGGTCCGGGGTGTCACGAGCGCCACCGCCGCGAGCGCGAACGCCGTGTCGGTCGACATCGCCGCCCCCCAACCGTGCCCGCCGGCGCGGCCGGCGTTGAATGCCAGGTAGATCAGGACCGGCACCGTGATGCCGCCGATCGCGGCGAACACGGGGATTGCGAGCCGGCGCCGCTCCCGCAGCTCCCCGAGGTCGAGCTGGCGCTTGGCCTCGAGCCCGACCACCAGGAAGAACAGCGTCATCAATCCTTCGTTGACCCACGTGCGCAACTCGGCCGCGATTCCAGTGGTGCCGACCCGGATCGAGAGCTCCGTCGTCCACACGGACTCGTACGTGTGCCACCAGGGCGAGTTCGCCCACACCAGGGCGGCGATGGCTGCGCCCAGCATCACGAACGCCCCGCCCGCCTCGGTGCTCAAGAAGCTCCGGACGGGCGCGGCGAGGTTCCGCGCCCACGCGGTCCGCCCGCCAAACGGCATGGCCTCTGTGCCGACGCTCATCGCGGTGCGTTACTCGATCAGCGGGGGGTCGCGGAGGTTCGAGTTGATCTGGTGCGAGAGCGCCTCCGAGGCTGCGCGCAGGGCCAGGAGCCGTTGCTGTTCGTCGGCGTGATCCAGCAGCACGGACTCGTAAGCGTCCGCGGCGATCTGGTAGCGCTCCCGCTCGCGCTCGGTGTTCTGCGCGGCCTCGCGGCGGAGCAGTTCGGCGCGCTCGGCGACCCCGGCGGCGGGCTCGTCGCCGGAGTGGGCCTCCCGGTGTTCGATCTCGCGCGCGAACGTGAAGTGGCTTTCACCGCTGAAGATCGGGCGGTGCGCGACGCGGTAGATCGTGATCGACCCATCCTGGCCGACGCTGGTGGAGACCTCGAAGCGCGTGTACGGCTGGATCGTCGCGAGCCATTGGCGCCGGTGGTCCACGACCTCGGCGTTGCTCCGGCCCTCGACGGAGTTGGCCGTGAGCTCGGCGACATGGACCCAGCCCCAATGGGTGATCACGAGAAGCGCTCCGACTACGAGGACTGCGATGCTGAGCCCGTCGACGCCGCTCGACACGGCGTCGATCAACCCCAGCAGGACGAGCAGGCAACCGATCACCAGCGACACCGCGGTCAGCGCCGCGCCGGTGCCGACGATCCGGCTGCGCGCCCGGCTCGGGACGAGCGCTTCGGGGCGGCCGACGGCCTCGGGAAGCTTGGACAGGTCGTCGGACAGCAGCCGCTCGTCCGGCCCGCGGTCGACGAAATCCACCGGGTTCGATTCCGCAGTCATATGCGGTCAAGGTACTCCTCGATCGCCTTCGGCTCGAGGGTGTCGGGCAACGACACCCAGGTGTTTCTCCGAGCCCCCGGAACCGTGCCTACACTTGACTGAACCAGATTTCATGCGCCGGACGTCGGCCAGCGCCTGTTCGTCCAGACCCCGGAAAGGGGGGCAAAGATGCCGGTGTTTTTCTTCACAGTCGAGCAGCAAGAGCGGGCGATCGTCGAGCGGTTCGGGAAGTTCGTGCGGGTCGCGGGTCCCGGGCTGCAGACGAAGACGCCGTTCGTGGAGCGCGTCGCGGGGCGGATGAGCCTTCAGGTCGAGCAGCTGAACTCCGAAATCGAGACGAAGACCAAGGACAACGTGTTCGTCCGAGTCAAGCTCGCGATCCAGTACAAGGTCGGCCCCGACGCACAACAGGTCCAGGACGCGTACTACAAGCTCGACAGCCCCGAGGTCCAGATCCAGTCCTACGCGTTCGACGTGGTCCGCTCGCACATCCCGAGCATGGACCTGGACGAGGCGTACGCCGACGCCGACACGATCGCGATGCACATCCAGGACACCCTGCATCGGCAGATGGCCGACTACGGCTATGAGATCGTGAAGGCGTTGATCACGAACATCGAGCCCGACCAGCGGGTCAAGGACGCGATGAACAACATCAACGCCTCACAGCGCAACCAGATCGCGGCCGCGGCCCAGGGCGACGCGCAGAAGACGCTCGCGGTCAAGAAGGCCGAGGGCGAGAAGGAGACGATGCGGCTCCAGGGCGAGGGCGTCGCCGCCGAGCGCAAGGCGATCGCCGAGGGGCTCCACGAGTCGCTCGAGATCATCGCCCAACATGGGCTGGACATGCGGGAGGCGATGGCGCTCGTTGCGCTCACCCAGTACACCGACATGATCCGCGCACTCGGCGAAAGCGCGAAGACGAACACGATCCTGCTGCCGCACTCTCCGAGCGCCGTCGGCGATCTGATGGCTCAGATACGCGACGGGATCCTCGTCGCGGACCTGGCCAGCGGGACCACCAACAACGCCCCCAACACCCCGAGCCTCCCGCCCGCCCGGAGCTCAGAACCTCGGAAGAGCTAAGCCTCACCGCTCGCGGTCTTGATACCGACCGGCCGCGGCTGTAGGTTCCCGCGCGGATGGCCGTAAAAGGCCGTGACCGCGGCCGGAGCCGAGGGACGGAGGAGAGCTGTGGCGGGTGTGCCCGAAGAGGTCGAAGTTCTCCCGATTGACGTTTTCCACGGGGAACTGAAGCGTGATGTCGGTCTGCGGGGCCTGACGATGATCTCGCTCGGGTCGATCATCGGCTCGGGCTGGCTGCTCGGCGCACTGGGAGCCGCGCAATCCGCCGGTCCCGCCTCGCTGCTGTCCTGGATCCTCGCCGGATCGATCCTCGGAGTCCTGGCGCTCGTGCACGCGGAGTTGGGTTCGACGTATCCGCTGTCCGGCGGCACGGCGCGCTTTCCGTTCCTCGGCTTCGGCGCGCTGGGCGGCTTCACCGGTGGATGGATGGCCTGGATCCAGGCAGTCACGATTGCCCCGATCGAGGTCGAGGCGGCGCTCACGTACCTGGAGTCGACTTCGCTGCACCCGGGTTTTGTGCACTCGAACGGCACGCTGACCGGATCGGGAATCGCGGTCGCGGGGGTCTGCATGGCGGTGTTCACGTTCATCAACGTGATGGGCGTCCGCTGGCTGGCCGAGTCGAACAACATCACGATGATCTGGAAGCTGGCAGTGCCGACGCTCACGATCATCGTGCTTCTGATCGTCACCTTCAACGGCAGTAACTTCTCCGCGAACAGCGGCGGCGGCTTCGCCCCGTTCGGCGCCAAGGGCATCTTCGCCGCGCTCCCGTTAGGCGTGGTGTTCGCCCTGGAGGGGTTCGAGCAGGCCATCCAGGTCGGCGGTGAGTCGCGAAATCCCCAGCACGACATTCACCGCGCCGTGATCATCTCGATGATTATCGGAACGATCATCTACCTCTTGTTGGAGGTCGCGTTCATCGGCGCGCTCAACCCAAAGGACATCACGCATGGCTGGACCAACCCGATCCCGGGTCAGGGCTCGTTCGGTCCGTACGCCTCGCTCGCCACAACCGCCGGCGTCGGATGGCTGGCAACGATCCTCTACATCGACGCGGTCATCTCCCCGGCGGGTACGGGCCTGGTCTACTCGGGCACCTCGTCGCGGCTGTCCTACAGCCTGTCCCGCAACGGCTACGTCCCGCCGGCGCTCGGCCAGGTCGACAAGCGCGGCGTCCCGTTCGCCTCGCTGATCTTCTGCTGGGTGATCGGGATGCTCGTGTTCCTGCCGTTCCCGAGCTGGGCCGGGATGGTGGGGCTCGTCACGGCGGCGACGGTGCTGATGTACGCAATGGCGCCGGTGTCGCTGGCCGCGCTCCGACGAAGCGATCCCGACCGACCACGTCCGTACCGATTGCCGGCGGCCGGCTTCCTCGCTCCTCTGTCGTTCGTGTGCGCGAACTTCATCGTCTACTGGGCGGGCTGGAACACGATCTTCTGGCTGTACATATTCATCATCGCCGGGTTCGTCGTGTTCTTCGTCTACCAGGCGGTCGCCCCGGCCGGGCGCAAGCTGGCGCTGAACCCGAGGGCGGCGTCGTGGATCCCGCCGTGGCTGATCGGGCTCGGGATCATCTCGTACCTCGGTCAGTACCCGACGTCGAAGCCGAGTTCCGGTTGGCCGTTCGGGATTGCGCTGCTCGCCAAGCAGGACATCCCGTTCTGGGTCGATCTGGGCGTGGTCGCGGTGTTCAGCATCGTGATCTACTACTGGGCCGCCCGTGTCGCGATGCCAACCGAATATGTGCGCAAGGCGGTTGAAGTGGTAGACGAGGAGGCCAACCTCGTAGAGCTCCCCGCGGCTCCCGCGGCGTCCGTCGTCTGATCAAGGCGCAAACGGCCGGCGGTCGGGCCTGATCCGGGCCGGCTCGAACGGCGCGCCCTCGCGGGCCTCGCGCAGCACCCGGCGGAGCGAATCCGCGATCGAGCGCCGGCGGGCCAAATCGGTCAGCTCCTGCGCGCGAAGCGCGAGTGCCGCGGTGGCCTCGGGCGCGACCCCGCCGGCGAGCGCGAGGTCGAGCCGCCGGGGATGCCAGCGCGCCGCGAGCCTGGCCCGCAAGCTGGCACGCTCGGGACGCGCAGCCACAGCGCCAGCTTGCAGAATCGTAACTTTCGACCTCTTGACAGGCGCGTTTCTGATCTGATTTGATCGAGTCTGATCGTTTTGCTCTGAGGGAGCGACGGTGCTGGTTTCTGTGACGAGCCGCCTGCGAGGGGATCAAACACGTGTGCGCACGCCCGATCGCGTGCCGAGTCGCCGCCGGCGCGCGGCGGGATCCGCAGTCCGGCGGCTGTCGACCAAACCCCTCGAGTCACCGCGGAGCTGACGATTCTCAGTGTCCTGCAAAGACGAGCACAGGAGTCGTCATATGCAAGAGGTCGGGAAGCGCCCATTGCCGGCGCGGCGTATCGGACGGTCGTTCGGACTGGCGGTGGCGTTGACAGCCGCCGTCGTGGCCGTCGCCGCCTGCGGGTCCACGAGCAGCAGTTCCTCGACGGCGAGCAGTGCACCTGCTGCGAGCAGCTCGACCAGCAGCGCGAGCTCGGGTGGCTCGTTGAAGACGGGCCTGAAGGTGTTCGTGATCCCGAAGAACCTCGGGAACAACTACTTCACGGTCGCCGACAGCGTGAAGACCGGTGGCGCGCTCGCCGCCCTCCAAACGCTCGGTGAGACCGGCACGGAGACGAGCGGCTCGGCAGCCACGTCGGCGTCGCAGCTCCCCGCGATCCAGGCCGCGATCGCCAAGGGCGCGAACGTCCTGATCATCTCGGCCACCGATCCGACGGCCCTGTGTCCGACGCTCAAGTCCGCGATGGCCCGCGGGGTCACGGTCGTGACGTATGACTCCGACGCGCCGACGTGCCGGCAGCTGTTCACCAATCAGGCGTCGACGGCGGCGATCGGCACGAGTGAGGTCGACCTGCTCGCAAAGCAGATCGGTAGCAAGGGTGACATCGCGGTCGTCTCGGCGGCGGCGTCGGCCACCAACCAGAACGCGTGGATCGGATACATGAAGCAGGAGCTCAAGAAGTTCCCGAACATGCACCTCGTGTCGATCGTGTACGGCAACGACGACCCGACCACCGCCACCCAGGTCACCCAGGGCCTGCTCCAGAAGTACCCGCACCTGGCCGGGATCATCTCGCCGACCACGGTCGGCATCGCGGCCGCCGCGGCCGTGCTCGACACACCGCAATATCGCGGGAAGGTCAAGCTCACCGGTCTCGGGACGCCACTGTCGCTGAAGAAGTTCGTCGACGACGGCACGATCGACGCGTTCGAGCTGTGGGATCCGTCGAAGCTCGGATACCTCGCCGCCTACGCGGCAGTGAACGTCGCGTCGAAGAAGGTCACCGGTGCGCAGGGGCAGTCGTTCACGGCCGGCAAGCTCGGCAGCTACACGGTTGGCCCTGACAACACGATCATCCTGGGGCCGCCGACGGTGTTCGACAAAGCGAACATCGCCCAGTTCAATTTCTGACAATCCAAAACCAGTCACACCGAGCTTCGGGTCGCCGGCGGCTTTGCCGGCGGCCCGCGCTTGTGCAACTGTGAGCTGACGATGTCGACGGACGCCAACGGCACCCCGAGTGGCGTGCTCGAGCTCGAGCACGCGAGCAAGGCGTTCGCCGGCGTGCACGCGCTCGAGGACGTCTCGCTCGAGCTCCGCGCCGGTGAGGCGCACGCGCTCGTCGGCGAGAACGGCGCGGGGAAGTCGACGCTGGTCAAGATCCTCGGTGGCGTCCATCAACTCGACCACGGCGCGCTGGTGATCTCCGGTCGCCAGGTTGTCCTTTCCGGTCCCGCCGAGGCCCGGGATCTCGGAATCGCCGTGATCTACCAGGAGCCCACGCTGTTCCCCGATCTGTCGGTGGCGGAGAACGTGTTCATCGGCCGCCAACCGCTCAAAAGCGCTCGTCGAATCGACCATCGCGCGATGCATGCGTCGGTGACCGGGATCTTCGAGCGCCTCGGCGTTCGGCTCGATCCCGAGCGGATCGCCCGCGGCCTGTCGATCGCCGAGCAGCAGCTGGTCGAAATCGCCAAGGCGCTTTCGCACGAGGCCAACGTCGTGATCATGGACGAGCCGACCGCGGCGCTTTCCCCGGTCGAGGTCAAGCGGCTGTTCGGCGTGGTCCAGACGCTGCGCTCGCACGGCACCGCCGTCCTGTTCATCTCACATCGCCTCGGCGAGGTGTTCGAGATCTGCCAGCGTGTGACCGTCCTGCGCGACGGGCGACTCGTGCTCTCACAGGTGCTCGAGGACCTCAGCCCCGCTGACCTCGTGCGCGCAATGGTCGGGCGCGAGGTACTGGCCGGCGCCCACGAGAGCCACCATCCCGGCGATCGCGTGCTCACGGTCGATCGCCTCACCCGCGAGGGCGTGTTCGTCGATGTCTCGTTCGATGTGCGCGCCGGCGAGATCGTCGCGCTCGCCGGGCTCGTCGGCGCTGGACGGAGCGAGGTCGCGCGGGCGATCTTCGGCATCGACCGCTACGACGCCGGGTCCGTGCACGTCGGCGGCCGCGCGCTCAAGCGCGGCTCTCCCACCGCTGCGATGGCCGCCGGCGTCGGCTTCGTCCCCGAGGACCGGCGGCAGAGCGGACTGGTGATGGAGCTCTCGATCGCCCGCAACATCGCGCTGGCCTCGCTCCACAGGCTCACCCGCGCCGGGCTGCTGTTCGGGCGCACCGAGCGCTCGTTCGCCGCGGATTGGGCCAAGCGGCTGCAGGTGAAGTACGGCCGGATCACGAGCCCGGTCACGTTCCTGTCCGGCGGCAACCAGCAGAAGGTCGTGCTGGCGAAGTGGCTGAGCCGCAAGCCCGCGCTGCTGATCGTCGACGAGCCGACCCGCGGGATCGACATCGGCACGAAGGCGGAGGTGCACCGGTTGATCGAGTCGCTCGCACGCGACGGCGTCGCCGTGCTCGTGATCTCCTCCGAGCTGCCCGAGGTGCTCTCGCTCGCGGACCGGATCCTGGTCATGCACGAGGGGCGACTGGCGGCGGAGTTCACCCACGCGCAGGCGACCGAGGAGGTGATCGTCGGCGCGGCGACGGGCCAGCGTCCGGCGGACGGCAAGCTCGAGGCGACCTCGCCGTGAGCGCGACCACCGAGTCCCACCCGACGCTGGTGCCGTCCAACCCGCGCCGGCTGGTCGACTTCGTGCTCCGCGCCCGGACGTTCGGGATCGTGGGCGTGCTGGCGCTGTTCGTGCTGATCACGACCGCGATCGAGCCGCGCTTCCTCGGCGCTTCGAACATCCGCGTCATCCTCAGCGAGACGAGCCTGTACGCGCTCGTCGCGGTCGGCGAGACGCTGGTCGTCCTGACCCGAAACGTCGACCTGTCCGTCGGCTCGGTCGTCGGGCTGTCCGCGTACGTCTCGGCGAACATGTTCCAGCAGCACCACGGCATCCCGATTCCGGTCGTGTTCGGAGTGGGGCTGGCGATCGGCCTCGCCTGCGGGATCACCACCGGGACGATCACCGCGATCGGCCGGGTCCCGAGCCTCGTGGTGACGCTCGCGATGCTCTACATCATCCGCGGCGTCGACACGATCATCGTGGGGAGCGGGCAGGTCGTGGCGAACGCGCTGCCCCAGTCGTTCATCAACATCTTCCATGCGACGATTCTGGGCATTCCGGACCTCGCGATCGCGACCGCGGTTGTGGTGGCGGTGGCGGCCTACTGCCTGCGCTCGTTCGGCTCCGGGCGCGATCTGTACGCGATCGGGTCCGATCCCGCGGCCGCGCGGCTCGCCGGGATCCCGATCGCCAAGCGCGTGTTCGCGGCGTTCGTGCTGAGCGGCGCGATCGCGGGCATCGGCGGTGTCGTGTGGGCGACGCAGTACAACACGATCGACGCGACCGCCGCCACCGGCCTTGAGCTCCAGGTGATCGCGGCCGTGGTCGTCGGCGGAGTGGCGATCTTCGGCGGTAGCGGGAGCGTGGTCGGCGCCGCGCTCGGCGCGCTCCTGCTCCAGACGATCAGCTCGGCGCTGAACGTGCTCGGGGTGGCGTCGATCTGGACCGAGGCGATCGCCGGCTTCCTGCTGCTCGTCGCGATCACGCTCGACCGCGTGATCCAGCTGCGCCTGGCCGCGGCGCTGCGAAAGCGAAGGGTCCACCTTGGAGCCTGAGCCGCCCGCCACGATCGAGCGCGAACCGCCTGCCGCGGACGCCTCGGTCCCTGAGCTCACAACCGACCAAGCCGCCGGGATCCACAGGCTCGGGTTCCTTCTGCGATGGGACACGGCGCTGGCGGTGGCGCTCGTGCTGGTCATGGTGCTCGGAACGCAGATCTCCTCGCAGTTCCTCTCGAGCTACAACCTGTTCACGCTCTGCACGAACATCGGCGACCTCGCGATCATGGCCCTGCCGATGACGCTCATCATCATCACCGGCGAGATTGACCTGTCGGTGGCGTCGATCCTGGCGCTGTCGGCGGAGCTGCTCGGGTACCTGTGGATGCATCACTGGCCGATGGCGCTGATCTTCGTCGTGGTGCTCGCGGCCGGGACCGTCGCGGGCGCGGTCAACGGCCTGCTGATCACCCGGGTCGGTCTGCCGTCGCTGGCGGTCACGATCGGGACGCTGACGCTCTACCGCGGGCTCGCGAACGTGGTACTCGGACCGAACACGGTCTCGAACTTCCCGACGCCGTTCAGCAACCTCGGGGTGAGCGGCTTCCTCGGAATCCAGTGGCTGTCGTGGTCGGTCGCGATATTCCTGGTGCTCGCGATCGGGTTCGGGGTGGTGCTCCGGACGACTCCGCTCGGGCGGTCGCTGTACGCGATCGGGTGGAACCAGGAGGCGGCGTTCCACGCCGGGATCCGGGTCAAGCGGATCAAGCTGATGCTGTTTGCGCTGTCCGGCTTCGTGTGCGCCGGGGTCGGGATGCTGTACGCGTTCGAGCTGTCCTCGGCGGGCGAGAACATCGGGATCGGCTTCGAGCTTCAGGTGATCACGATCGTGCTGCTGGGCGGCGTCTCGATCTTCGGCGGCACCGGCACGATCCTCGGCGTCGCGCTCGCCGCGTTCGTCTACGCCGGACTGCGGAGTGCGCTGCTCCTCACCAGCTCGTTCAACGAGAACGACTTCCAGGTCGTGTCCGGCGGCCTCTTGATCCTCAGCGTGCTGATCCCGAACGTCCCGTCGTTCGTGCAGCGGCTGCGCGAGCTGGCTGGGCGTAGAAGACTCCGGGGCGAGGCGCTGGCGCGACCGGGCGACAGCAGCGAGGCGCGCGCCCGTGGCTAGCGCGCGCGTGTTCGCCGCGGTCGACCTCGGCGCCGAGAGCGGCCGGGTGGTGACCGGGCGTCTCAACGGGGAGTCGGTGGCGCTCGGGGTCGTCCACCGCTTCGCGAACCGGCCGCTGTGGCTGCCGGACGGGCGGCACTGGAACATGCCGCAGCTGTTCTCGGACACGCTCGAAAGCGTTGCTCGCGCGGGCCTGGCGGGCCGGGGCCGGCTCGACGGCATCGGCGTCGACTCGTGGGGCGTCGACTACGCGCTGCTCGACGGCGCGGGCCGCATGCTGGGGCTGCCGTTTCACTATCGCGACGACCGCGTCGGCGACGCGGTGATGTCGAGCGCGCACGCGCGCGTGCCGCGGGAGGAGCTGTACCGGAGGACCGGCATCCAGACGATGCCGATCAACACCATCTACCAGCTGGTGGCCGAGGACGGGAGCGGAGCCGCGCGCGCCGCCGAGTCGATCGCGCTCGTGCCCGACCTGATCAACCTGTGGCTCACCGGGGAGCTCGCGAACGAGGCGACGAACGCCTCGACCACCGGCCTGCTCGAGGCGACCGGACGGAGCTGGGCGCGCGATCTGATCGCCCGGCTCGGGCTCCCCGAGCTGCCGTTCGCGGGCGAGGTCGTCGATCCGGGCCGGCGGCTCGGCGCGGTGCTCGACGGGCACCGGGAACTGGGCGGCACGCCGGTTCATCTGGTCGCTTCCCATGACACCGCGTCCGCGTTCGTCGGTGCTCCCCTCGACGGGCCGGGCGCCGCGGTCCTCTCGTCCGGGACGTGGTCGCTGCTCGGGTTCGAGGTCGGCGAGCCTCAGCTCGGCGACCAGGCCGCAGCGTTCAACCTCACCAACGAACGAGGCGTCGACGGCACGATCCGGCTGCTGCGAAACGTCATGGGGCTGTGGCTCGTGCAGGAGTGCCGGCGCGCCTGGAGCGCCGCCGGCTGCGAGCTCGGCTACGACGAGCTTCACCGCCTCGCCGGGGAGGCCACCGATGATGTCCCGCTGTTCGACCCCGACCAGCCGTCGCTGCTTCGCGGCGGCGACATGCCCGGGCTGATCGCCGGCGCGTGCGCCGCCGCCGGGCAGAACGCGCCGGCCGGGCCGGGGGAGCTCGTCCGTTCGATCCTGCTGTCGCTCGCGTGCAAGTACCGGTTCGTGCTCGAGCGGCTGCAGCTCGTCACCGGGCGCCGCGCGGAGGTCGTCCACGTCGTCGGCGGCGGCGTCCGCAACACGCTCCTGTGTCAGCTCACCGCCGACATCCTCAGCCTGCCGGTCCTGGCAGGCCCGGAAGAGGCGACGGCGCTCGGGAACGTGCTCGTCCAGGCGCGCTCCTCAGGCGAGCTCGAATCGCTGGCGGACATGCGCGCGCTCGTTCGCCGCTCGGTGCAGGTCCGCCGGTTCGAGCCGGGCGGGGCGCGCCCCGCGGCCCGGGACACGTACTCGCGCTTCCTGTCGGTCACCGGCCTGGAGGCTCCGCAACCGGCACGAGTCGCGGCTTAGCAAGGAGACCATGTGACAGATCTGACCCCCGAGTACGCAAACCTGACCAGCCGCCTCGCGGGAAAGGGATTCGACGTCGCTCAGATCGAGCGCGCGCTCGCGAGCTTCGCTGTCGAGACGCCCTCGTGGGGATACGGGGACTCGGGGACGCGGTTCGGCACGTTCCCGCAGCCAGGCCGCCCGCGCGATGTGTTCGAGCGGATCGAGGACGCCGCCGAGGTGCACCGGCTGACGGGGGCGGCACCGGCCGTCGCGCTCCACTTTCCGTGGGACGAGGTCGAGGATCGCGTCGCGCTCCGCGACCATCTCAGCCGGCTCGGCCTGCGGGTCGGCGCGATCAACCCGAACCTGTTCCAGGATCACGACTATCGGCTCGGCTCGCTCACCAATCCCGACGCGCGGATCCGCGACAGGGCGCTCGAGCACCTGCTCGCGTGCGTTGAGGTTGCGGTCGAGCTGGGCGGGGACGCCCAGTCGCTGTGGCTGGCCGATGGGACCAACTACGCCGGACAGGACGATCTGCGCGCGCGCCGGCGCCGGCTCGAGGACGGGCTCAGCCGGTTGTACGCCCGCCTCCCGGACGGCCACGAGCTGCTCGTCGAGTACAAGCTGTTCGAGCCGGGGTTCTACGCCACCGACATCGCCGACTGGGGGTCGGCGGTGCTGCTCTGCCAGGGGCTCGGCCCGCGCGCCCGTGTGCTCGTCGACCTCGGCCATCACGCGCAGGGCGTGAACGTCGAGCAGATCGTGGCGCTGCTCGCCCACGAGGAGCGCCTCGGCGGCTTTCACTTCAACAACCGCAAGTACGCCGACGACGACCTGATCGTCGGATCGGTCAATCCGTTCGAGCTGTTCCTGATCTTCTGCGAGCTGGTGAGCGCCGGCCGGGAGCTGCCGCGCCTGACGATCGATCAGTCGCACAACATCGAGCCGAAGGTGGAGGCGATGGTGCTGAGCGTCGTGAACCTCCACGAGGCGTACGCCAAGGCGCTGATCGTGGATCGGGCCGGGCTCGCGGCCGCGCAAGCAGCGGGCGACGTGCTCGCGGGCCACGAGATCCTGCTCGACGCGTACAACTGCGACGTGCGGCCGCTGTGCGCGGCGGTCCGCGCCCGGAACGGCGCAGCCGCCAACCCGGTGGCGGAGCTCAGAGCGTCGGGCTACGCGGAGAGGATGGCCGCCGGGCGCTCGGGCGAGGCCGCGTTCTCCGGGAGGGCCAGCCGATGAGCGTCATCACCCAGATCGTGGCCCCGGTCGAGGATCGCTGGCCGGGCGATCGCAGGCCGAGCGCGGACGTGCTCGCCGAGGTGCTGTTCGCCTCGCACCTGCTCGGCTCGAACCGCGCGCTCGCCAACTACGGTGGCGGGAACACGTCAGCGAAGGGCACCGCCACCGACCATGTCGGGCGCGAGGTGCGGGCGATGTGGGTCAAGGGCTCGGGCAGCGACCTGGCGACGATGTCGGCGTCGCACTTCACGCCGCTGCGGCTCGACGAGATCCTGCCCCTGTTCGAGCGCGAGCACATGAGCGACGGGGAGATGGTCGCGCACCTGGCGCGATGCCAGCTCGACCCCGCCGCGCCGCGCTCGTCGATCGAGACGCTCTTGCACGCATTCGTCCCCGCCGACCACGTGCACCACACGCATCCGGACGCGATCAACGTGCTCGCCTGCGCCCGCGACGGCGCGGAGCTGATCGCGGAGTGCTTCGGCGAGCGAGCCGCATGGGTCGAGTACATCCGGCCCGGGTTCGCGCTCGCCAGGCAGGTGGGGAAGGCCGTCCGCGCCGATCCGGGCCTGCGGCTCGTGGTGCTCGCCAAGCACGGCCTGATCACCTGGGGCGACAGCGCCCAGGAGGCGTATGAGCGCACGATCTGGGCGTGTAACCGTGCCGCCGAGCTGGCCAACCGAAGGACGCACGGGCTGCCGCGATTCGGCGGCCCGAGCGCGCTGGCCCGGGGCCTCGACGCCGACGGGCGGGCGACGGTGCTCCGCGAGCTGCTGCCCGCGCTCCGCGGCGCGATCTCCGGCGAAAGGTCGAAGATCCTGATCGCCGACCTGTCGCCGGCCGTGCTCGAGCTGGTCGACTCGATCGAGGCTCCGGAAGTCACCTCCGTCGGCGCGGCCTGCCCCGACCACCTCGTCCACACCAAGCGCATGCCGCTGTGGGTGCCGTACGACCCGGCGACGGACTCGCTGCAGACGCTGTCCGAGCGTGTCGTCGCGGGTGCCGCGGCGTACCGCGAGGAGTACGCCGCCTACGTCGAGCGCCACCGGGAGCCCGACACGGTCCCCGCGGATCCCGACCCCCGAGTGGTGCTGATAGAGAACGTCGGACTGGTGGCGGCCGGTACCTCTGTCCGAACCGCGGGGCTGTCGCGAGACCTCTACCGCCGCGCGATCGAGGTGATGGCGGGAGCGAGTGCGATCACCGATTTCGTCTCGCTGGACGAGACGGAGAGCTTCGCGATCGAGTACTGGCCGCTCGAGCTGTACAAGCTGTCGCTGGCGCCCGCGCCCGGCGAGCTGCAGGGCAAGGTAGCGCTCGTGACCGGCGCCGCCGGCGGGATCGGGCGTGCGATCGTCGAGGTCCTGTCAGGCGCCGGGGCCTGCATCGTCGCGTTCGACATCGACGGCGGCGGCGCGGTCGATGCGGTCCGGTCACTCGAGGACCGGGGGGTCGCGGTCGCCGGCGACGTGACCTGTGAGGAGGACGTCCGGGACGCTTTCGGCGCGGCGGTCGACGCCTTCGGGGGCGTCGACATAGTCGTCTCGAACGCGGGGATCGCCTCTAGCTCGCCGATCGAGGAGACGACCCTGGCCGAGTGGAACCGCAACCAGTCGATCCTCGGCACCGGCTACTTCCTGGTGGCGCGGGAGGCGTTCCGGGTGCTCCGGGCGCAGGGCGCGGGCGGGTCGGTGGTGTTCGTCGCGTCGAAGAACGCGTTGGTGGCCGGCCAGAACGCGGCGGCCTATTCGAGCGCCAAGGCCGCCGAGCTGCACCTGGCGCGTTGTCTCGCCGAGGAAGGAGGCTCGCGCGGGATCCGCGTGAACACCGTGAACCCGGACGCGGTCCTGCACGGCTCCCGGATCTGGGACTCGAGCTGGCGCGAGGAGCGGGCCGCGGCTTACGGCATCGCCCCCGAAGAGCTCGAGGAGCACTATCGAAACCGCACCGTGCTCGGCGTCCACATCCTCCCCGAGGACATCGCGCAGGCGGTCCTTCACTTCTCCTCCCCGGTGCGCTCCGGCAAGAGCACGGGGAACCTCCTGAACGTCGACGGAGGGGTCACCGCCGCGTACCCGCGCTGACGGTCCGATGTTCGTTCTTGTGCGAATCTACGCGTATGAGAGCCGGGGGCGACGGTAGGCGTCCGGCGGTGCCGGCGGAGCGCCGGCGAATGATCCTTGAGCTGCTGCGCGAGCAGGGGAGCGTCAGCGTCGCCGCGGTCGAGGAGCAGTTCCGGGTCTCGCCGATGACGGCGCGGCGGGACCTCGCGATGCTCGCGGACGCGGGGTACGCCCGTCGCACGCATGGCGGCGCGGTGCTGCCCGAGCTGGCCGCGCACGAGGACTCGTTCCAGAGCCGGCTCGCGCAGGACGTCGACGCCAAGGTCCGCCTCGCGAAGGCAGTCGTCGCGACGCTCGAGCCGAACGAGACGGTGTTCATCGACTCCTCGAGCTCGGCGTACTACGTGGTCAGGGAGATTCTCGACGTCGGTCTCCACATGACGCTGCTGACGAACTCGGTGCCGGTGATGGCGCACGTCGGCAGCGTTGATGCGCCACAGGTGGACCTGATCGGGCTCGGCGGCAGCTTTCGCAAGCTCACGAGGTCCTTCGTCGGCGCTCAGACCGTGCGCGCGATCGAGAGCTTCTTCGCCGAACGGGTCATCTTCTCGGTGAAGGGAATCGAACGCGAGGGCTTCCTCACCGATCCCGATCCGCTCGAGGCCGAGGTCAAGCGCGCGATGATCGGACGGGCCCGGACCGTGGCGCTCGTGGCCGACGCGCACAAGTTCGACGAGCGGGGACTGAACGTGATCGTTCCGGCCTCGTCGGTCGAGATCGCCTACCTGGCCGATCCGCCCGCGGCGGGCGTCCGCGTGCTCGAGGCCGCCGGTGTCGAGGTCAACCGGGTTTGAGCGAGCGCGTCTGCTTTCAGCTGTCGGTCCGTCCCGAGCGGCTCGAGGAGTAACCCCACACTCGGCAGGCCGCGGGGGTCGAGTGGGATCGCAGACACGGTGACCGCGGGTCGTCACACGCTCACGACGCACGGGTAGTCGCGGCCGAACGTCCGGCCACTCCTCGCACGTGCCCAGCGCGAGGTATTCGAATGAGCTCGGCTTCACAGCCGCTCGCGCAGCAGCGTGAGCGTCCCCGCCCAGACCTGCTCGGCGGCGGTCTCGTCGTATGCCGCCCTGTCCGGCATCGTGAAGCCGTGCTCGGCGCCGGCCAGGATCTCGATCTGGTAGGCGACTCCCGCTTGCTCGAGCCGCTCGCGGAGTGGGGGGATCGTCGAAAGGGGGGTGACCTCGTCGTTCTCGCCGAAGCCGAGGTAGAGCGCCGCGTCGACGCGATCGACCTCGAGATGTGGCGAGTCGGGCTCGTTTGTGACCAGGCCCGTGGGGTGCAGCAGCGACGCCGCCGCGATGTCGGTTCCGAACGCCTCGGCGGCCCGCATCCCGAACCGGCCGCCCATGCAGAAGCCGATGCATGCCCACTCACCGCCGTCGCCCTCCGGCACCGCCTCGAGGAGCAGGCCGGTGTCCTCGAGGACGTCGTGATCGTGGATCTGCTCTACGAGCTTCCGCATCCGGGCGAACTCCTCGGCATCGCCGGCCGCCATTCGCTCAGCGTTGGGCCGGTCGGCCGGGTCGAACGGGTAGTACAGATCGGGCAGGATCGCGGTGTAGCCCGAGCCGGCAAGTCGCTCGGCATGCCCGAACAGCGCCGGCCGGATCCCGGGGGCGTCCATGAACAGGACGACGCGCGGAAACGGCCCGTCGCCGCCGGGGCGGTAGACGTACACCGGCATCGTCCCGCGCGGGGTGCGGACGTCAACTGTCGTCTGGCTCATCGCATCTCCTTGTATCACGCGTGGTTTGACCGTGAGAGGACGCCCCCGACCGCGGCGCCGGCGGCGGTCGCGCAGCCTCTACCCGCGATCCTCCCAAACACGATCGCGTCGGTCAGCCCACCGCCGTGCTCGGTCAGATGGCCCCAGATCGAGCGGCGGCGCCGGCGGCGTAGATGAAGCTCTGGGCGTGGACGTCGAGCGTGAACGCGGCCGGATGGTCGAGGTGCACGAACGACAGCCAGCCGAAGAACGCGCTCATGTGCCACAGCGCCGCGCCGGCCGCGCGCGCCAGCTCGAGCGTGTCGCCGGTATTTCCCTGATGTCCGACCGATACGAGCGGCAGCGGGAGGTGCCTGCCGGTCTCAGCCAGATCGTCCTGAAATCAGTGGGGCATGGTGAGATGCTCGCTGAGGCTGGAGGCGTTCGCGTTCCAGCCGAGGGTGACGACTCCCCAGCGTTGGCCCTTGACGTACAGCGGCACGGACAGGGTCGTGAGGTCCGCGCCGGTGTCACGCGTGTAGGTCGTGACCAGGAATCGTTGGGCGGGGTCCGCGGCTGACTCGCGAGGGTGTCGACCGGCGCGCTCGATGTCCGCGCGCGAGAGCCTGCGGCCTGGCGCCTCGATGCCCAGGTCCATCCGGGCCGCCCGCGTCAGCGCGGCCGATTCCAGGAAGAACCGCTTGGTCCGGTTCGCTTCCAGATCCTCGAGCGTGTCGCCGGTGCAGTCGCGAGTAAAGACGGTGTTGTGCGCGGGCGCGTAGGCGTTGAGATCCAGCGGCAGCGCGAACATGAGGCCCGGCTCAACGGCCAGCACCTCGTCCATCCGTTGCATCATCTCGTGGTCGACGAACGCGTCATAGGCGGTCTGGAACTTGGGCGGGTCGAACCCCTGCACGGGCACGCGGCTGACGTCGAACAGCCGGCTCAACGTGGGCAGCAGAGACCCCTGCAGCGGCTGGTAGTCGAGCGCCAGGACCCGCTCGAGGCTGACGCGCCCGGTATCAACGACCGCATCGAGGATCTCGTGCAGGCTCACGGCAAGCTCGCGGCAGACGCCGTGCAGACGGTCGATCGTGTCGTTGTCATCGACCGCGGGGTGCGTACCGGAATCCAGCCCGGAGCCCGAGGAGTTCGCGCAGACGTTGCGGAGATCCGCGAGCGGGCAGTCGCGATCACGGGAGCCGCAGCCGAGTGCACCGTGGACGGCGTCCAGGACCTGCCGCCAGTCAAACGGCTTGACGATGAACCCCTTCGCGCCGAGCCGCAGCGCCTCGATCACCTTGCTCTCACTGAGCGACGCCGAGCACACAACCACCGTCAGCGCGGGATCAACCAGCATCATGTGCCGCAAGGCGCTCATCCCGCTTCGCCCCGGCATGACCAGATCGAGCACGACCAGGTCGGGGCGCAGCTCGCGGACGACCAGCGGTGCCCGTAAGCCATCCTCGGCCTCGCCGACGACCTGGTGCCCCGCCTCGGTGAGGATCTCCCGCAACAGCCGGCGGATCAGCAGGCTGTCATCAACGATCACGACACGGGACACAACGAAGACCTCCAAGGCGACACTTGCGGGGGCCGCAATTCCGAGCCCCACAGACACATCGACCCCCACGCTCGCCTGCCACAGCACGCCAGCGCGAACCTGGACAACCGTCACTCGGGCAGCGGGCACCTGCCCTCTCGCCGCGGGGACGGCTCTCCAAGCCGGATCAGCCATGCCGAAATCTTCTTAGTAGCAGGTTCGCAACGGCGGGCGGCTGCGTGATCGGCTCGACCCAGAATCGGCTGTCAGGTCAGGCAGCCAGAAGAAAAAGTAGCGATGCCGGAGCGATGTGTTAACCGCGGCTCGAGCCGTCGGCACGGGGTCTGATACTTGGCAGCCCGCGCCGAGCTGCCCAGTCCCCGGCGCTAGGGTTGCCTGCGACCGTCGATGCCGCGATGTGCGCCCGCGCGGGAGGCGGGTAGACCACGCTGACACCCTAACCGCGGCCTTGCGCTGGTTTGCGCAGGGGACGAGCGCTCAGCGTCGGCGTCACACCCTGGTTGCGGTGAGCGCCGAGCGGAGCTGCTGCTTGACCGTTTCGAACTCTGTCGCACGGCCCAGCCGCTCGGCCTCGGCCTTGCGGCCGCTCACCGCGCACTCCAGGACGCCGGCCGCGAGCCGGTGGAACTGCTCATGCAGAACGTGCAGCTTCTGCCACTGCTCGGGGTACTCGCGCTGGAATGACGGGTTCCCGTGCAGCCACTTGCCGAAGGTGCAGACATCGTCACGGCCGGCCTGCTCGACCGGCGTCGGGCAGTCGCCGGTCTTGATCGCCTGGCGGAGCTTCGCGTTCCATGCCTCGTGCGCCTCGAGCGCGGCGGCCATAACGTCCGCCTGCGATCCGCCATCGGTATCGAGCTGCAGCTGGAAGTTGGCGACCAGCGCGCGCAGTGCGTCGGCGCTGCTGGCCATCTCGGCCGCACTGGCCGCCACCTGCTCGGTGGACGCGCTTGTCTCCTCGGTCGACGCCGACACCTGCTCGGTCGACGCGGAGGACTCCTCGGCCACCGTCGCGGCCTCGGCAATGCTCTCCTGCATCGTGCTTGTCGCCGCGGTGATCTCCTGGGTCGCGGCGGCGATCTGCTCGACGCGGGCGTTCATGTCTCCGACCGCGTCGACGATCGTCAGGAAGGCGTTGCGGACCTGCTCGACGACGAGCGCGCCGTCAGCGGTCTTCTTGGCGCCGTCCTGGACGACGTCGACCGCGGCGGCCGTGTCGTGCTGGATTGCGCTGATCAGCCGGGAGATCTGCTCGGCGGCCTTCTGGGACTCCTCGGCGAGCTTGCGGACCTCTTCGGCGACGACCGCGAAGCCGCGGCCGTGCTCGCCTGCGCGGGCGGCCTCGATCGCGGCGTTCAGCGCCAGCAGGTTGGTCTGCCCGGCGATCCCGGTAATCGTCTGCACGATCTCACCGATCTGCTCGGACTTGTCAGCCAGCTCCCGAATCGCCGTGCTGACGGCTTCGCTGGAGTCTCGCACCGAGCGCATCGCGGTGTCCGCCTGCTCGGCCGCGGTGACGCCCTGCTGAGCGGTCTCCTGCGCGCGGCCGGCGACCGCGGCGGTCTGCTCAGCCTGCTTGGCGCTCTCGGTGACCGCCGAGGCGACCTCGTCGGCGGCCCGGCGGGCGGTGTCGATCACCTGGACCTGGCGCTCTGCGCCCTGCGCGACGTGCTCGATCGCCTGTGCGATCTCGGCCGTGGCCTTCCCGGTCTCATCCGAGGTGGCCGCCATCTGGCCGGAGCTGTCGCCGACCGAGCGGGCGGTGCTGGAGACGCGGGCCACGAGATCCCGAAGCTTCTCGGTTGCCTGGTTGTAGTCGACGTAGCACTCGAGAAATAGGGCGCGCATCGACTCGGTCGCTCGGGAGAGCTCGCCCAGATCATCGCCTCGCTGGTCGGGCTCGATCGCCTTGGTCTTGGCCTCCAGGTGGACCGTCAGGTCGCCGTTGGCGAGCGCCTTGAGGCCGCGCTTGAGGTTTTCCTCGAATGCGACGTGGATCGCATCCTGCCGCTCGATGTTGTAGGCGAGTGCCGTGTGCAACCTTCGCGCAGTGAGAAGCACGACGCCACCGATAACGACCAAGCCGGCTGCCGCGACGCCGAACAGCACGCTCGACGACGCGTGCGAGCTGCCCAGGACAGCATCGACAATCAGACACGCACCTAGCAGACCAAACGCGAGGCCGAACTTGACTGCGGTCGCGGACTTGAAGTTTGTGGCCATGCGGCCGGGGGCGTTCATGGTCATTTCCTTTGTTCGCGAGCCGATCACTCCCCGGTGGTCGGACGCGGACCCTCGAAATGAATCCGTACTTAGCCCCGATCTCACTGCACGCCGCAGCAGACCCGCGAAGGCTCTTTGCGGATCGGCTCCTCCATCGATGACATGACCGCGCGGATCGCAGCCCCGTCGGCACTGCCGGTGATTCGCGAAAGCAGCCACGGGCAGGCCCTGGTTTCGGCGACGGGCGCGTTCGGCGAACTGCCCGCGAATAGCCGTAGTCCAGAGCGGGTGCGCGTGACCCGCGTTGGGCTGACAGCCATCTGGCGGGATTCAACCAATCCCGGAACCCGGAAAGCCGCTCGGCGAGCGACACCGGATGCCGAACTCCCAGCAACGCACCGGCTGACGGGGAGCCAGCTAACCCAACCCGCCCGAGGCGCCCTGCATATGCAAACCCGAACTTCTGCATACCGCCTCGCGGGCCCTGCTTCCGGCGACGAGCGGAGCTGTGCTCGACAACCGCTCGTGTTCTGTACTGGGCCGAGGACCGCGATCTGAGCGCCGGCCTGCTCGCTTCGCACCTGGCCCGGACCGGTTTCGAGGTCTCAGAGCTGCTCGACCCCGCCTACCGGCCGGAGCTGCTCGAGCGGGCGCTCGCCGACGCCGGCGGCGAGCGGCCGCGCCGGACCAAGCGCCGCCGGTCCCGCTGATCGGTCCGCGAGGCGCACGAGGTAAACACCCGACGGGCGCGCCTCTCTGTCAGGATCCGCGGGCAGACACCGAACGGCGGCGGGCTCCTGACTCGGCGCGCCGCCGCACCGACTTCCGGAGGCCTGATGAGCACGCGTGTGATGCCGAGCGTTCGCAACCTTCCAGAACGGCCCGCATGGAAGGCGCTCGAGAACCACTATGCCGAGCTGCGCGGCAAGCACCTGCGCGAGCTGTTCGCGGCCGACGCGACGCGCGGGGAGCGGCTCGTGGTCGAGGGCGCGGGTCTGTACCTCGACTACTCGAAGAACCGGATCACCGACGAGACGGTCGGGTTGCTGGAGGCGCTGGCCGAGCAATCCGGGATCAGCGGTCGGATCGAGGCGATGTTCAGCGGCGAGCGGATCAACGTGTCCGAGGACCGGTCGGTGCTCCACGTCGCGCTGCGGATGCCGAAGAGTGCCTCGTTGATCGTCGACGGGGTCGACGTCGTCAAGCAGGTACACGAGGTGCTCGACCGGATGGCGGCGTTCTCCGATCGGGTGCGCTCCGGGGACTGGCGGGGCCACACGGGCAGGCCGATGCGGAACGTCGTGAACATAGGCATCGGCGGCTCTGACCTCGGGCCGGTGATGGCCTACGAGGCACTTCGCCACTACTCCGATCGCGAGATGACGTTCCGGTTCGTCTCGAACGTCGATTCGACCGACATCGTCGAGGCGACCCGCGACCTCGACCCGGCCGAGACGCTGTTCATCATCTCCTCGAAGACGTTCACGACGCTCGAGACGATGACCAACGCCCGGTCTGCACGCGAGTGGGCGCTGGCTGCGCTCGGAGACGAGCAGGCGATCGCGAAGCACTTCGTGGCGGTCTCGACCAACGCCGAGAAGGTCGCCGAGTTCGGGATCGATACCGACAACATGTTCGGGTTCTGGGAGTGGGTGGGGGGTCGCTACTCGATGGACTCGGCGATCGGCCTGTCGACGATGCTCGCGGTCGGCCCCGACGGCTTCCGCGAGATGCTGGCCGGCTTCCACGAGGTCGACGAGCACTTCCGCAGCACCCCGTTCGCGCAGAACCTGCCGATGCTGATGGGGCTGCTGGCGGTCTGGTACGGCGACTTCTTCGGCGCGCAGACGGTCGGGGTGATGCCCTACAGCCAGTACCTCAAGCGCTTCCCGGCCTATCTCCAGCAGCTGACGATGGAATCGAACGGCAAGCACGTCACGCTTGACGGCCGGCATGTCGACTACGAGACCGGTGCGGTGTACTGGGGAGAGCCCGGCACCAACGGCCAGCACAGCTTCTACCAGCTGATCCACCAGGGGACGAAGCTGATCCCGGTCGACCTGATCGGCTTCGCCAAGAGCCTCAACCCGCTCGGAGAGCACCACGACCTGCTGATGTCGAACGTGTTCGCGCAGGCTGAGGCGCTCGCGTTCGGCAAGACAGCGGAGGAGATCCGCGCCGAGGGCACGCCGGAGAAGATCGTTCCCCACCGGGTGATGGAGGGCAACCGGCCGACCAACACGATCCTCGCCGAGGAGCTGACGCCGCGCACGCTCGGCAGCCTCGTCGCACTGTACGAGCACAGCGTGTTCACGCAGGGGGTCGTGTGGGAGGTCGACTCGTTCGACCAGTGGGGCGTCGAGCTCGGCAAGGCGCTGGCGGCGCGGATCATCCCGGAGCTCGAGAGCGCCGCCGAGCCCGATCTCGGGCACGACAGCTCGACCAACGCGCTGATCCGCCGCTACCGGGCGATGCGCTGAATCTGACAAGCACCGACAGCCAGGAGTGCGAATCACATGCCTACGGACAAGCCGATGCAACTCGGAATGGTCGGACTGGGGCGGATGGGTTCCGGCCTCGTGCGGCGATTGACGCGTGACGGGCACCACTGTGTCGGCTATGACCGCAACGCGGACGTGGTCAAGGCGCTCGAGGGCGACGGGGTCGCGGGGGCGAACTCGCTCGAGGAGTTCGCGTCCAAGCTCGAGAAGCCGCGCACAGCCTGGGTGATGGTGCCCGCGGGGGAGATCACCTCGCAGACGATCCGCGCCTTGGCCGAGGTTTTCGAGCCCGGCGACGTGATCATCGACGGGGGAAACACCCACTACCACGACGACATCCGCCACGCGAAGGAGCTCGGCGAGAAGGGCATCCACCACGTCGACGTCGGCACGAGCGGCGGCGTCTATGGGCTCGAGCGCGGGTTCTGCCTGATGATCGGCGGCGAGGACGATGTCGTCGAGCGGCTCTACCCGCTGTTCGCCTCGATCGCGCCCGGGGTCGGCGCCGCCGACCGCACGCCCGGCCGTACCGGTGAACCCAGCCCGTCGGAGAACGGCTACCTGCACTGCGGCCCGAACGGCGCGGGTCACTTCGTGAAGATGGTCCACAACGGGATCGAGTACGGGATCATGGCCGCGTATGCGGAGGGGCTGAACATCATCCAGAACGCGAACGCCGGCAAGCGCGTCCAGGAAGCGGACGCCGAGACCGCGCCGATGGAGAACCCCGAGTACTACGAGTACGACATCAACACGGCCGAGGTCACCGAGGTCTGGCGCCGCGGGAGCGTGATCGCATCGTGGCTGCTCGATCTGACCGCGGAGGCGCTGCGGGAGTCCCCGACGCTGGACGGCTACTCGGGCCGGGTGTCGGACTCGGGCGAGGGGCGCTGGACGTCGCTCGCGGCGATCGACGAGGGCGTCCCCGCGCCGGTTCTGACCACCGCGCTGTACTCGCGCTTTGCCTCACGCGGGCTCGACGACTACGCGAACAAGGTTCTGTCGGCGATGCGCATGATGTTCGGCGGCCACCGAGAGAAGGCCCCGAGTTGACCGTCACCGACCCGATCGAACGCGAGAAGCAGGTCGCCGCGGAGGCGGCGGCGCAGCTGGTGCAGGACGGAATGATGGTCGGGCTCGGCACGGGCTCGACCGCCGCGTACCTGCTGCCGCCGCTGGCGGCGCGCGCGCTCGATATCACGTGCGTCGCGACGTCGCCGGCCACGTCGCAGGCGGCGCGCTCGCTCGGGATCGAGGTCGTGTCGTTCGCCGGACTCGAAGCGCCCAAGCGGCTGGACGTCACGATCGACGGCGCCGACCAGGTCGACCCGTCGGGGTGGCTCGTGAAGGGAGGAGGCGCGGCGCACACCCGGGAGAAGGCGGTCGCGGCCGCGGCGGACCGGTTCATCGTGATCGTCTCGTCGGACAAGGTGGTGGAGGGGCTGTCGCCCCCGATCCCACTCGAGCTGGCCGAATTCGGCCTGGCCTCGACACTCGCGCGGCTTGGTTCGGTGCGACTGCGCGAGGTCTCCCACAGTCCCGACGGCGGGGTGATCGCGGACTACCTGGCCGAGTTCGACGACCGCGAACGGCTCGCGACCTGGCTCTCGACGCAACCAGGCGTGGTCGAGCACGGGCTGTTTCCCGCATCGATGGTCGCCGAGGTCCTGATCGGGCGTGGTCAGGACGTCGAGCGGATGACGCTGCCGCAGTGAGCGGCGCCGAGATCGCGCTCCGCGGCATCGCTCAGGACGGTCGCTGACCGCGGCGGCTACTCGGGAGCCTGCCCGCTCCCGTTCGCCAGGAATATCAGTGCGGCCTTCACGCGGCGGCTGACGTTCTCGGGGCTTTCGAGCTCGAGCTTGGTGAAGATCGAGTTGATGTGCTTCTCGACCGCGCGCTTGGTCAGCACCAGCGATTTCGCGATCGCGGCGTTGCTCTTGCCCCGAGCCAGCTCCGCGAGCACGTCGTGCTCGCGGCGAGTGAGCACGGCGAGCGGCGACCTCGCACCGGCGCTGCGCGCCTGCACGAGCACGTCGACCACCTTTGGATCGATCACGGACCCGCCTGCGACAACCGCCTCGATCGCCCCCACCAGCTGCTCCGGCTCGCTGACCCTCTCCTTGAGCAGGTACGCGCGGCGGGCGCTCCCGGAGTCGAGGAACGCGAGCACGTAGCTCGGGTCGACGAACTGGCTGAGGATCACCACGCCGATCTCGGGATCGCTGACGTGCAGCTCTCGCGCGACCTGAATACCCTCGTCGGTGCCCGTGGGCGGCATGCGGATGTCGGTGAGCACGGCGTCGGGACGCTCCCGCTTGATCGCGGCGGTCAACGAGTCGCGATCGCCGCAGAACGCCACCGCGTCGATGTGGTCGAAGCCGGCCACGACCCGCTCGAGCGCCTCGCGCATCAGAAACGCGTCCTCCCCGATCACGACCCGGATCCGATTCCCGGATTGGGCGCCCTCCTCGGAACGCTGGACAGACGATCGCGTCACGCCGCACCGCCTTGCATGGGTGGAGTCCTGCGGGGGTTTGCGAAGTTAGCGCTTCTGAGCGTGTTCAGGGGCCGTCGAGTCCCTCTTCAGAGAGGAAGATCAGGGTGGCCTTCACGCGGCGGCTGACGTCCTGCGTCTCGGGCAGGTTGAGCTTGGAGAAGATCGAGTTGACGTGCTTCTCGACCGCCCGTTTCGTGAGCACAAGCGACTCTGCGATGGCGCTGTTGCTCTTGCCCGCCGCGATCTCGGCGAGCAGCTCGCGCTCCCTCGAGGTCAGCTGTGAGAGCTGGGACTTCGCCGCCCGGGACCGCGCCTCGATCAGGACGTCGACGATCAACGGGTCGATCACCGAGCCGCCGCGGGCAACGGCCTTGATCGCCTCGAGCAGCTGCTCCTTGTTTCGTATCCGCTCCTTGAGCAGGTACGCGCGCCCGCCCGTTCCGTGCTCGAGCAGGCTGAGCGCGTAGGCCGGCTCCGCGTACTGGCTGAGCACGACGACGCCGACGCCGGGATGGGTGTCGCGCAGCGACGCGGCGATCTGCACGCCCTCGTCGGCGCCCGAGGGCGGCATCCGGATATCGGTCAGGACCACGTCGGGATCCCAGGTGTTGATGGCCGTCTTGAGCTCCTTGCCGTTGCAGCAGACGGCCGCCAGCTCCACATCGGGGGCGGCGCTGAGCGTCGCGGCGAGGAATTCGCGGATCACGTAGGAGTCCTCGGCGACTACGACCCGAATCTGACGGGGAGGCCCCTCGCTTGCTACGCGAGTGCTCTGCTCGGCGCTCGTGCTCATAGGACTCGCCCTTATTTTCCTCCGTCAGCCGTCCGGACTGCAATCGTGCTCGCGTAACGCCTCGTTCACAAGGGCGCATGCCTCCCACGCCATGGAAGCACGCACCACAGTCGGGCTCGCTCGCCCACTAGCCGGCCGGCGCCCGGCACGTGCGCGTCGCGGTCACCCTGATCGGGCGATGACGAACGAAGCGCCCTCCGGTGCGATCCTTCGCGATGAGCTCCCCGCGCTCGCGCACCCCGGAATCGGACGCGGCGTCGACCGGGTTGGCGATCACGTGGCTGGGCCACGCGACGGTGCTGGTCGAGATCGACGGCGTCCGCGTGATCACCGATCCCGTGCTGCGCGACCGGATCGGCCCGCTCGTTCGCATCGTCCCCCACGTGGACCTCGTCGGGCCGGTCGACTGCGTGCTGCTCTCGCATCTCCACGCCGACCACACCGATCTTCCGACGCTGCGCGCACTCGACCGTTCGGGACCGTTGCTGGCGCCCTATCCGGCGCGCGATTGGCTGACCGGCAACGGGCTGCGAGACGTGCGCGAGCTTCATCCGACCGGTGAGATCGGTGTGGGAGGGTTGCGGATAGCGGCGACGGCCGCGGTGCACGACCCTCGCCGCCGGCCGTTCGGGCCTACGGCGGAGCCGGTCGGCTACGTGATTCGCGGCTCGAGCTCGGTGTACTTCGCCGGCGACACCGATCTGTTCGTCGGCATGGCGGAGCTGCGCGGCTCTGTAGACGTCGCCCTGCTGCCGGTGTGGGGCTGGGGCGCGAGCGTCGGCGCGGGTCATCTCGACCCCTCGAGCGCGGCCGAGGCGGCGGCGCTGATCGCCCCCTCCGTCGCGATCCCGATCCACTGGGGAACGTTCGCGCTCGCCCGACCGGCGCCGCGTTCCCCCGACCCCGAGCGGCCCGCGCGCGAGTTCGCCGAGCTCACCAAGCGCTACGCCCCCGCGGTGGAAGTGCGCATCCTGGCCCCGGGCGAGCGCACCACCCTGTAACGGAGGAGGAGGACGATGGCGGCCACGACATCAGGACAGGCGAACCCGAGCTCCGACCGCGCTAGATCGCTGCTTGCCGACGCGGAGCGGATTGACCTCGCCGTGTACGGGGCGATCGCCGACACGCCCACCCCCGGACTGGACCGGAGGATGCGTCAGCTCTCGCGTGCCGCGAACTACTCGAGGCTGTCGATGGCCTCGAGCGTGCTGCTGACGGTGGCGGGAGGGCCGAGAGGACGGCGCGCGGCGGCCACCGGGCTGGCCTCGGTGGCGGTCACCTCCGCGTTCGCCAACCTCGTGGTGAAGCCGTTTGGACGCCGGCAACGCCCGGATCGCGTCGCCGAGGATGTCCCGCTCGCCCGGCAGGTGCGGATGCCGACCTCGCCCTCGTTCCCGTCCGGTCACACGGCCGCGGCGGTCGCGTTCGCGAGCGGCGTCGGGAGCGTGCTGCCGGCCGCCGGCGTTCCCCTACACGTGCTCGCAGCGCTCGTCGGCTACTCGCGCGTCCACACCGGGGTCCACTATCCAGGCGACGTGCTCGCCGGTGCCCTGCTGGGAGCGATTCTCGCCGACATCACCGTAGGTCTGCTCGCCACCGGACGCGGCTGAAGGCCCATCGCCACGAGCTCGTCGATCCAGTCGTTGTACGCACGCAGGCACGAGCGCCCTTCACTCGTCGGCCTCGATGTCGTAACCGATCGCCACCGCCAGCCGAGGCGCTGAGGAGACGACCCGCGCGAGTCCGACCGCGGGGGCCACCGCGATCAGCACCCCGACGATCTCGGCTTCGGTCGCGCCCGCCTCGACCGCGCGATCGACGGTCGCCCGCAGCGAGCTCGTGGCCGCGCCGAGGGCGAGCAGCGCGCCAAGCTGAACGAGCAGGTCGACCTTGGGTAGCAGCACCGCGGTGCCGGCGGCATCCGAGCCGCTCGCGAGAACCATTCCGACGGATTCCTCATCGTTGAGCGCCAACCGGCGCAGCAGGCGTTCCGTTTCCTCCACGGACAGCACGCTAGTCGCGATCGCCCGGCGTTCATCCTCCGATCCGGGTGATGTCGGCGCGAGATCGACGTGTCGGCCTGCCTGCGGGCGTGAGCACCGACCGTGGTGCCTGCCTCCTACAACACGGGGGTGGGCCACCTTGTTCCGGGACCCGGATTGGGGGAGGTTCTTCCTGGCACGGGCAGCCCATGCTGTCCGGCCGCGCAAAACATATGCCCCCCGCTGCAGCTCCAGCCGTTCCGCGCCGCCCGTCCCCGCAGGCCTCGGCTCCCCGGGCCAAGGTTGCGATCGTGCGTGGCCGGCAGGTGGGCAAGGCCTGTCACGGGTTTGTCGCCCGCGCGACGCTGGTCCGCCGTCTCTCCGAGGATCCGGACGCGACGCTGGCGGTGATCGTCGCTCCACCGGGATACGGGAAATCGTGCCTTCTGTCCGAATGGGCCGAGCATGACCAGCGCCGGTTCGTTCCGCTCGATCCGGGCTCGCTCGCCGCCGAAGACCTCGAGGTCAACATCGCCGCGATCCTCGAGGTCGCGGGCGACGACGGTTGCGTGCTCGTTCTCGACGATGCCCAGCTCGTGTCGCCGGCAGTACTGCGCGACCTGCTCGAGGTCGTGATCGACGAGCTCCCCGCCGGCTCGATGCTTGCGCTCAGCTCGCGGACCGAGCCCGCGCTCCCGCTCGGCCGGCTGCGAGCGCGCCACGCGCTGATCGAGGTTCGCGTGCCGGATCTCGCGATGACGCCGCCCGAGGCCGCGATCCTGCTGGGGCGCGCCGGGCTCGAGCTCGACGCGGGCGCGGTGCAGGCGCTCGTGCAGAGAACCGAAGGCTGGCCGGTGGGCCTGTATCTGGCTGCGCTGTCGGTGCGCGAGCAGGTCGATGTGAGCGGCGCGCTGGGCCGCGTGCGCGGCGACGATCATGTGCTGGCCGAGTACTTCCGCGATGAGGTGCTGTCGGGGCTGCCCGACGACCTGACCGACTTCGCGGTCCGGACCTCGGTGCTCGAGGAGCTGTCCGCGCCGCTCTGCGACGCCGTGCTCGACCGGCAGGGCTCGGCGCGGATGCTCAGCCGGCTGGCCCGGGCGAACCCGCTGCTCTGCCCGCTCGATCCCGCACACGACCGGTACCGCTGGCACGGGCTCTTCAGGGACGCGCTCGGTGCCGAGCTGCGCCGCACCGCCCCGGAGCTCGCGCGAGCGCTTCACGGGCGCGCGAGCTCCTGGTACGAGGCAGAGGGAGACGAGGACCATGCGATCGCCCACGCCGTCCGCGCGCACGACCCGGTCAGGACCGGCGACCTTCTGTGGGCGGGCATCGTCGCGTACGTGACCCAGGGTCGCAACGAGATCGTCCAAGGCTGGTTGACGAGCTACAGCCGCGACGAGCTCGCAGGCCACGCGCCGCTCGCGCTCGCGGCTGCGCACAGCTTCCTGGCCGCGGGGAACGCGGCCGAGGCCCGCCACCTCGCCGTCGCCGCCGCGGCGGCCGCGAAGCGCAACCGGAGAGCCCGCGGCCCGCGCTCGCTGACCGCGGGACTGGCGGGCATCGAGGCGATGGTGACCCGGCGCGGGGTCAGCGGCATGGGGGAAGCGGCCGGACGGATCTGCGAGCTCGAGCCGAACGACAGCCCTTGGCGCCCAATCTGCCTGTTCCTTCGGGGCGCCGCGCTCCACCTGTCCGGCGACCCGGCCGGCGCCGCGCGCCTGCTCGAGGAGGGCGCCGATCTGAGCGCCGCGACGGCGCCGAGCGTCACGTCGCTGTGCCTCGCGCAGGCCGCGATGATCGCGATCGAGCAGCAAGACTGGGAAGCTGCGGCCGACCTGACCGACCGCGCGATCATGGTGATCGAGGAGTCCGGCCTCGGCGAATATCCGATCTGCGCGCTGGCGTTTGCGGCAGCGGCCGCCACGCGCGCGCATCACGGTCGCGCCGATGAGGCCAAGCGTGATCTCCGCAGCGGTGTCGACCTGCTGGCCGTGCTCGGCGACTTCATCCCCTGGTACGGCGCCGAGTCGCGAATCCTGCTCGCCCACGCGTCGCTGTGGCTGGCCGACGTGGTGGGCGCGCGCACGCTACTGGCCGATGCCTCGCGCCTCGCGCGCAGGACGTCGGGCGCGGTGATCTTCGAGCATTGGTTCGACAACGCGTGGTCTTGCATGGACGCGCTCGCCGAGACCAGCCTGGCGGGGCCGTCGTCGCTGACGATCGCCGAGCTGCGAATCCTGCGATTCCTGCCGAGCCATCGATCGTTCCGCGAGATCGCCGCTCAGCTCGGCGTGTCCGCCAACACCGTCAAGACGCAGGCCCACGCCGTCTACCGAAAGCTCGGAGCCGCCTCCAGGTCAGAGGCGGTCATGCGGGCGTCCGACGCGGGGCTCCTCGGCCAGTAGCGGATCGGACTCGCCGCCGGTCGGGTTGTCGAATCCCAGCGCGAGCGCCAGCTTGGGCGCGGTGGCGACGAGCTGCGCGGAGCCTGCGGCGCAGCCGGTCGCGACGAGCACCGCCGCGAGCGCATCGTCGTCGGCGCCGCTGGCGGAGGCGAGCTCGACCGCCCAGCGGAGCGATTCGGTGCAGGCGCCCACCGCGATCAGCGCGGCGAGACGGACGAGGACCCGGGTCCTGCGGTCGAGCGCCGGATTGCCCAGCATGTAGTCGCGCTCGAACTCTGGCGTGGGCGCCATCGCGCTCCGCAGCAAGCGCTCGTCTCCCGCCGCCAGCCGGCGAAGTAGATCCCGGGCTTCGCTCACGACTCTGTCCTGATTCCTCGATCGTTCGCGGTGTATCGTCATGGCGGGCTGAGCTCGGGGCATCCCCCGAATCGGATGAGAGACGGCTCATGCCCGGCGTCCGCTCGGCCAGAAGAGCGCGAACTCGACGTGGGCGAGCTGGTCCGTTGGCACGAACCCGCACGCTCCGCGTGGCGCATTTGCACCAACCGGCGCGAGCGCTCACGTGAGGTCGATCCAGCACAGGCCGTCGCCCAGAGACTTGGCGACGAGCTGGGCGCGCGACCGCGCACCGATCTTGGCCATCGCGTTCCGGGTGTGAGTGCGAACCGTGTTGTGGGCGATTCGCAGCTCCTCGGCGACCTCGGGACCGCTGAAGCCCATCGCGAGCAGCTTCACCACCTCGAGCTCGCGCCCGGATAGGTCCTGACGATCTGGCCACGGCTGGGTGTCGTCACGCAACCTCCCGCCACGGACCGCTCGGAGGGCCACGAACAGGACGAGCTGCTGCCCGGTGACGGTCTCGGGATGGCCCGCGAACTCGACGGTCACCCGTCCGCCGTCGGCGCGCGCGAGCTCGACCGTCCCCGTGAACTGCTTCTGGCGCAGCGCGGCGTGCCACCGCTCGGGGGTGACGACCTGACCGTCGGCGCGGAACTCGTAGAGCGGGTGGCCGAGCAGATCGCTCGGGCGGTAGCCGAGCAGCTGAACGTAGGCGCCGTTGACCTCCACGTGACGCCGGTCATCGTCGAGCAGCACCATCGCGTTGCGGGACTGGTTGAACGCGTCACGGAAGAGCGCGGCCCAACCCGAACGAGTGTCTGTCTCGGTACTCATCGGTGTGGTCGAACTCTCGCATCCCCGGGAGCGGCCGTCCAGTCCGGCCCGGAAACGGTGGTGTGCGCCTCCCGCGATCACGCATGTTGGCCGTGTTGCCCGCGCGAGTGGAGCCTGCGACGCTCACCGCGATGAACGTGGCGGCTTCCAGGCTGTTCGTTCGGGCGTCCGCGGCACTACTCGCGGGGGCGGCGGTGGCGTGGGGCACCGCGGGGATCGCGGCCGGGCAGACGACGAGCTCCACCAGCACGACGGACACGACCGTGACTACCACGGTGTCGACGACGATCACGGCGCCGCCGAAAACCACGACCGAAACGAAGACCGTCACCCAGCCGGGACAGACGACCTCGATCAAGAACAACACGACCACGGTCGTCACGCAGACCCAGACCGCCCCGAGCGGGACCAAGTCCGGCAGCAGCGTGGCCTGGTGGGTGTGGGTGCTGATCGGGCTCGGCGCGGTCGGCGTCGCCGTCGCGGTCTTCCAGCTCGGACGGAGCAGCGGCGAGAAGCGGGCGCCGGGACCGGCGCAACGAAGCGCGGGGCCGGGCCAGGGCTCGCCTCCAGACGACCCGTACAGGCCGCAGGACCCGTCACGTTAGCTGCGTGATCCCGTACGCGGTGAGCGCGGCGCCGACGGCGCCGGCGAGCGGAGCGACGACGGCCGGCCAGTGGGTCTGGATCCAGTCGCTGACGGGGACGAGCAGCTGCGCGCCCCTCTCTCCCATCGTGGCGCGGACGACGACGATCGCGATCAGCGGCAGCACGTAGATGATGTTGTAGAGGACCAGCAGGAACAGCTTCGCTGGGTCCGCCACCGACGATCCCAGCACCATCGCGATCGCCGCGAAGTACGGGAACGCGGTGACGAGCTCGACGCCGGCGATGCCCGCGCCGAGCAGCACCGCTGAACCGCCGGCATCGGGTTGGGCCTGGTTCGAGGCGGCGCCGGCGCCGGCGAGCGAGTCGCGCCGCCACCAGACGACGGCGCCGCCGCACATCATGAGGATCCCGACAACCGTGATCACGTCCCACTTGACCGTGTGTGAGAGCTTCGGGAGCAGCGACCGGATCAGGTCACCGAGTCCGAGCGCGATCGCGAGGCCGCCGGCCAGCGTGACCACGAACGCGGTGATCGTGAACTCGACCGTCCGCCGGAGGGGGTCGGCGCCGAGGGCCAGGTACACGGCGGCGACGATCAGCGACGGGTTGAGCGAGTCCGGCGCCGCAATCGCGATCACCGCGAGTGCGAGCGTGACCACGGCACGGCCTCCTCGCCGCCGCCGCGACGGCGATCAGTGCTTGAACGACGCGGTCTCGTCCTCGGGGCGCTGCGGCAGCGGCGACTCGAGCGTCCCGGTTCCGTGCTCGTTGAGCTGGTCGTGCGGGAGGTCCAGCAATCGCTGTTCGAGGACGATCGCGGCCGTGCCGGCGCCGTCTTCCTTCGTCTGCAAGCTCATCGGACCCCTCCCCTTCTCAGCGGGCATCAGCACGTGAAGCTTCGAGCGCCCTCGGAGCGGCCACATCATCCGGATCAGGTGATGGGCGATCGGCCGCTGCGGCGGTGCCGTCCGGCTCGCGAATCACCTCGTTGGTCACGAACGGTCCGGGCCCGGATGTCGACACCCGCGTCCAGCCGTCGGGAACGTCGACGTAGCCGCTCACCGGGCCGCGCTCACAGGTCGATGATTTCCTTCAGTTCACGATCAGCCACACCGCCGCGATCACGCTGATCGTGATGCCGCCCGCCGGGAATCCGAGCAGCATCCGGAGCGGAGCGGATGCGGGTTGGCGAGGATCAGGATGACGCCGGGCCGTTTACTCGAGCTTGCCCGATCCGGCCGCGCGCGAGAGCGGATCGCCGCCGCGGCCCCGGAGGATCACGGCGAAGCCAACCGCGATCAGCGCGCCGAGCAGCGGGCCGAGCGCGTACACCCAGTAACTGCTCCAATCGCCGCTGACCAGCGCGGGCCCGAACGAGCGCGCCGGGTTCATCGAGACCCCGCTGACCGGAGCTGCCCACAGGCCCGCGAGCGCGATGTAGCCGCCGACGCCCAGGGCGCCGATCGTCCCGACGTTCTGCGCGGCTGAGGCGGTTCCGAGGATCACGCTGACGAGCCCGCCGGTCAGTGCGATCTCCATCAGCAGCGCCTGCCAGTTGTGATAGCCGGGACCCGGGAGGGTCGCGCCGAGGTGCTCGACGTTGCCGAACACCGCGAGCAGGAACAGGCAGGCCAGCGTGGCGCCGACAAGCTGGGCGGCGATGTAGCCGAGGAACCGCCGCGCCGGGAAGTCCCTGCGCAGCGCGAACGCGAGCGAAACCACCGGGTTGAGGTGAGCGCCCGACACCGCTCCCATGAACAGGATGATCGCCATCACCGTCAGCCCGGGCGCGACCACCGCCGCGGTGAGGCTTATCTGTCCCTTGGCGTGGAGGATCCCGCCGCCGGCGGCAGCGAGCAAGAGCAGGAACGTCCCCAGCGTCTCGGAGAACAGCCGCCGGTAGGCGAGCCGAGGATCCCTGAACTCGGACCGCGAGCCGAACTCGAGCGCCAGCAGGTGCAGGGCCCGGGCGCGGTCGTGATCGACGAGGTCCGTGGACGGCGAGGGCGTCGACATCAGGCCAACATTGTGTGGACTCTGCAGCACGCCGCGTCGTCCGAAACGGGTGATGAATGGACTCTGGCGAGGACGCAGGATCGTCGCTGTGGCCGCCGCTCGAGACAGCCGGAGCAGGGTCTCCTTGTCGAGGAGGAACGCCAGCGATTCGAGGAGGAGTCAGGAATGACGGTCCGCAGGCTGTGGGCCGCGGCGGCGCTTCTGCTGGGGCTCGCGGCAATCGTGCTCGCGGTCGATGCGGCGATCGCTCACTTCCCGAGCGGTCTGGCGGTCCTGGCCTGCCTGATCCTCGCGGGCTGCTGCGCGTGGCTTGGGATCTGCCGCAGCGGCACGGCGCGGATCGCCGGCCTCGCCGCCGCGGTGCTGTTTCTCGCCGGCGCGATTGCACTCGTCGTCCTCGAGGCCCGCGTGCTCGAGGATGCGCTCGTCGTGGGGGCGATCCTCGTTGCTCTCGCGGCAGCGCGCGAGGCCTTCAAGGCGCACGCGCATCTGCCGCCCGCCGAGCGGCCGAGCGGCCCGGTCCTGTTCTACAACCCGCTGTCGGGGGGCGGGAAGGCCGAGCGGTTCCACTTGGCCGACGAGGCTCGCCGGCGCGGTATCGAGCCGATCGAGCTGGGGCGCGGCGAGGACCTCGAGACGCTCGTGCGGCGAGCGGTGCAGGACGGCGCCAACGCGCTGGCGATGGCCGGCGGAGACGGTTCACAGGCGATCGTCGCGATGATCGCGGCGGAGCTCGATCTGCCGTACGCGTGTATCCCCGCCGGCACGCGCAACCACTTCGCACTTGACCTCGGCGTCGATCGGAACGACGTGGTGGGCGCACTCGACGCGTTCGTGAACGGCGGGGAGCGGCGCGTCGACCTGGCAGAGGTCAATGGGCGCGTATTCGTCAACAACGTATCGCTCGGGCTATACGCGGAGGCGGTTCAGCGCCCGGGATACCGAGAGGCGAAGCTGCACACGCTGCTCGAGACCGTGCCGGACGCGTTGGGACCCGACGCGAAGCCGCCTTCGCTCCGGTGGCAGAGCCCGCACGGGGCGGAATCCGCCGTGGCGATCCTCGTGTCCAACAACGCGTACCGTCTCGGGCGAGCGCTGGGGTCGGGCACGCGGCCGCGGCTCGACCGCGCCGTCCTCGGCGTGACCGCGCTGGCTCCGAGCACCGCGAGCGGCGGCACGGTCACGCGCAAGCTGGCGGTGGAGCAGTGGATCGCGCCGACGTTCGCGATCGAGTCGGAGGCGGCGGTGCCCGCCGGCATCGACGGCGAGGCCGTCCAGCTCGATCCGCCGCTCAGCTTCCGGATCCGCCCCGGGGCGCTGCGCGTCCGGATCGCCACTCACCACCCGGGCGCCTCGCCGTCCGCGCTCGAGCCCGACAAGCCCTGGCAGACGGTCGGGACGCTCGCGAAACTCGCGCTGCGCGGCGCGCCGGGCAACTCTGAGCCGGCTCGATGACCGGTACGCGATGAGGAGGTTCCGATCATGAGCTTCACCCCGTTCACCAAGGGTCAGCCCGTGTGGGTGATGGAGGCGGACGGCTCGCAGCGCGCGGCCGACTTCGTCGGCCAGGCCGAGACGAGCGCATGGTTCGGCGGGCCGCCGCAGGTGTACGTCGTGTACCTCGACAACCAGGCGGGCGCGGCGGTCGACTTCGACCGAGTCGTCCCGCGCGACGACAGCTAGGCGCCGAGACCCTCCGTGGGCGTCGCCGATCCCGAGCTCCGGCGCTCATCCGGACCCGGTCAGCGTGTCCTAGAAGGAGTCTTGGTCCTGGGCCGCCGCCGGCGTCCCAGGCCGCTCCTCGCTCTGAAGCGATCGTCGCCAGCCCGCGAGCAGATCGTGGACCGCGGCGGCACCCACGACAGGTTCCGGGGGCATCGGCAGCGCCACGGGATGGAGAATGAACGGCTCGGTCTGCGGCCCGCCGAGGCCTCCGTGGAATGAGATCAGCTCTTCGAACGCGCAGCCCTGCTCGAGGTCGGCGTCGTAGAAGCTGTTGACCATGATGTCGGCGACGTGCTCAAAGCCGTCCGTCCGACGGAGGTGGTCGGCCGCCCGGAGGCCGAACGGCGTGAGGGGATCCTCGCCGTCGACCGCGTCGTCGACCAGGTAGCGCGTCCCCCGCGCGCCCAGAACCATCGGTCCACGCTCGCGCGAGCGCACGAGCACGAAGCCGATGTGAGGATGCGACCGCAATGCTCCGAGCAGCTTGGGGTGCCGCTCCTGGATCTCCTCCAGCAACAGCCGGCGCGGCGTGTCCATCAGGTAGATCAGACCGAGATTGCCCGATGCGAGCACGATCACGTCCTTTCCGCGGATGCGGTCGCCGCGGTCAGCGTCCACGCGACTGCCCGTGGCTTCGGCGACCGCGTGTCCGACCGCGGAATCGTTCTCGTCTCCGGTCGACAGCCGCGCAACCTCTCCGCCGGCGATCGAGCGCTCCACGAACTCGTGCAGGTCGTAGCCGTTGCGCTGCTTGAACGTCGCGCCCTGGGTCTGTCCGTGATCAGAGAGCACCACGAGCTCGTACGGGCGCGGCGCAAACCGGCGAGCTCGGTCGATCCGGCCGAACTGCTGATCGAGCTTGCGCAGCGCCTCGAGCGTGTCGGGACGCTCGAGCCCCGAGTGGTGGGCGACCTCGTCGTAGCTCGAGAAGGTCGCGTACACCGCGGGGCGTCCGCGCATCATGTCGGTCAGCACCCCGAACACGATCAGGTCGCGCACGCCGACGCACAGCGCAGCCCGCAGGAACGGGTACCGCCCGCCCCGGTAGCCGCGGGGCCATACCTTGCGCCGTCGCTGCTGGATGGCCGCGAGCTTCTCGAGCAGGGCCTCCCAGAAGAACAGCACAAGCAGCCGGGTGACGTTGAACCCATTGGCCAGGAACGCCCGGTAGCCGGGGTTGGCCTTCTTCTCGGCCGACATCCGGCTGACCGTCAAGATCACCGCGTCGGCCTCGCCGGAGAACAGGTTGCCGCGGCTGGCACCGTCCCCGGTGAGGAGTCCGTCGCCGTTCGCGAGCCGGCGCTCGATCTCGGCGCAGTCGGCCGGTGAGGAGCACGTCATCACCTTCGCGGTCGCCTTCTCGACCCAGCGGAACGCAGGAATGTCCTCGTTGGATCCGAGCAGGATTCCGGCCTGGCTGGCTCCGGTCTGCGAGCTCAGGTCGGTCTCCCACTCGTCGAGGTGGTGCGTGCCGCGCTCGTGCCAACTCGCCATCTGCGGCGCGTTGCCGTCGCGCATCGCGCGCCCGAGCACGGGCCGTGCCAGGCCGTCGATCTCGAGGAAGATGATCCCGGGGGCGTCGGTTTGCGTCGTCCCGCCCTGGCGTCGCGCGATCCGCCGAATCACGCGCAGAGAGTAGGTGTCGTCGTCGTTGGCGCCGAAGATCACCTCGAGCACGAGCGTCGACGCCGAGATCACCACCGACGCCACCAGCGCCCACCCGAACGAGTCGACCCGGATCGTGCGCGTCGTGATATGCGACGCGATCAGCAGCATGACCGCGTCGAGCACGAGCACGAGCACGAACCCGAGCGCGAGCGTGAACGGAAGGCGAAGCGCCGCGATCACGGGTGGGAGCAGGGCGTTCAGCGCCGCGATCAGCACCGCGGCGGCGAGCGCGTCCGCGAAGCTGCCGACGCTCACGTGCGGGACGATCGCCGCCGCGATGAACACCGATATCCCGGCGACGAGCCAGGACACGAGAACGTTCAGCAACCGGTAGCGCGGCGCCTGCGGGCTCCACGTCACCGAGTGTCCGTATGACTCCTTCGCCTGCATCAACCGGATGCGAATATCGCCCCCCGCGGCGGCACCGGCATCACCCCGAACGGAGGATGGCCGTGCGGCGTTTCACCCGCATCGGGTGATGGATGGCCGTGGCGTTGTGGCACGATCGCCGGTCATGGCTACCACTGCGCGGACAACCAGACCAAAAGCTGTCGTTCATCTCACCGTCGACGAGCGGGTGGCGCGGGGCAAGGCCGCCCGCGCGGAGGTTCCCCGATCACGCCACGCCGAGTTCGAGGCGCCCGCGGATCGGGCCGACCCGATCGACCTGCTCGAAGCCCAAGCGCAGACGCGCGTGCCGGAGCTGGTCCCGATCCGCTACGGCCGAATGCTCGTCTCGCCGTTCACCTTTTACCGCGGCGCGGCCAAGATCATGGCCCACGACCTGGCGGGGACGCCGCGCTCGGGCCTGAACGTCCAGTCCTGCGGGGACGCTCACCTGTCGAACTTCGGCGTGTTCGCGTCGCCCGAGCGGCGGCTCGTGTTCGACATCAACGACTTCGACGAGACGCTTCCGGGGCCCTGGGAGTGGGACGTCAAGCGACTGGCCGCGAGCATGATCATCGCCGCGCGTGACGACGGCTTCGGTGCCAAGGACCAGGAACGGATCGTCCTCGACACGGTCAACGAGTACCGCACAGCGATGCGCACCTTCGCCGGGATGCAGAACCTGGAGGTCTGGTACGCGCACATGGAGATCGAGTCGGTGCTGCAGGACTTCGCGGGTCAGGTCAAGCCGGGTCAGGTCAAGCGGTCCGAGGCGGTACTCGCGAAGGCGCGGACGCGCGACAGCATGTCCGCGTTCTCAAAGCTCACCCAGCGCGTCAATGGACGGAGCGAGATCGTCGACCAGTCGCCGCTAATCGTGCCGCTGCGAGCGCTCCTCCCCGATGCGGAGCGGGGCGAGGTCTTCGATTGGCTGCACGAGATGGTTCGCGTTTATCGCCAGTCGCTTGAGCATGACCGGCGCAAGCTGCTCGAGGAGTTCGAGCTAATGGACTTCGCGCGGAAGGTCGTCGGCGTCGGCAGCGTCGGGACGCGGGCCTGGATCGCGCTGTTCTTCGGTCGCGACGGCAGCGACCCGCTATTCCTCCAGATGAAGGAGGCCGAGGAATCGGTGCTCGAGGAGCATGTCGGCAAGAGCGCGTACAAGAACCATGGCCAGCGCGTGGTCATCGGGCAGCGGCTGATGCAGGCGGCGAGCGACATCTTCCTGGGCTGGCTGCACGTCAAGGCGGGCATGGACGGAGTCGCCCGCGACTTCTACGGGCGCCAGCTGAAGGACTGGAAGGGATCGGCGGAGATCGAGCAGATGGTCCCGTCGGGGATGGCGGCGTACGGAAGGTTGTGCGGTTGGACGCTGGCGCGGGCGCATGCGCGCAGCGGCGACCGGATCGCGATCGCGTCCTACCTCGGCGGCGGCAACACGTTCGATCGGGCGATCCTCGACTTCTCCAAGGCCTACGCGGATCAGAACGACAGCGACTACGAGGCGCTGGTCCAAGCGGTCAAATCCGGCCGAATCAAGGCCGAGACCGGGCTTTGAGCTGACCTGCTTTGAGCTGACCTCTTAGCTGCACTTCGACTTGGTCGCGCTCTGGAAGTTGTTGCCGCCGCAAGCGGCGAGGGCGGCGCACAGCCCGACCGCGGCGAGTGTCTGGACGGTTTGGCGTGTTTAGGCATCGAGTAGCCTCGACTTTGCCGCCTGGTACTCCTCAGGGCTGATCGCGCCTCGGTCGCGCAGGTCGGCGAGTTGGGTGAGCTGGTCTGCGGTCGTGCTTGCGCCGGCAGGATGCGGGTTCTCCGGCTGGTGACGCCTCGGACGAATGCTCGCCATGCGGGCGCGCATCGCCTGCGCGGCGGCGCCCGAGCGAGCGTCGGGGAACTCGCGGGCGGTTTGCCGGATCAGGATGTAGGTCCCCAACACGGCGAGCAGCGTGAACACGAGAATTCCGAGAGGCTTGCCGGTGGCGGGGATCGGGTTCCAGATGAATAAGAGCACCATGATCCCGAGCACGATTCCGTAGGTCGCGACGGCCTGCTCGCGCAGGAACGGAGCGATCGCATTGCGCGTGGCGTACGCGGGGCGGGCCGGACCGGCGAACCACGCGGCGGCGACCAGCACGATCGCGATGAAGATGACGCCGCTGGCGACGTCCTTCAGGATCGCCGTGCTGATCCCATAGACGTGCGCGATCGTCACCTGCAGCGACGCGTCGTTGGTGAGCGAGTTCACGACCTGTCCCTGGAGGACCGAGCGGGCGAGGATGACGAGCACGCCCGCGAAGATCCCGGCGAAGCCGATCGTCATCAGCGTTCGCCGCCGATGACCTCGCGCGAGCACCAATGCGAGCGCATAGAGAAGCGGAACGATGATCGTCAGCCACAGCGCGAGCCCCTTCACCGCCTTGCCGCCATTCTGGACGTACTTGAGCTGATTGGACTTGAAGATCGTCAGCTTCGCGACGCTGGGCGGGAGCTTCGAGGCGATGCCCGACGGCAGTCCGAGACGCGACGCGACGTTGTTGAGAATCGACTCGAGATCGAGCGACACGACGCCGTTGTTGAACCCGACGGCGCCCTTGCGGCCGTTCACGATGTCGATGAAGGTCTGGTCCGCGGCGCGGTTGGCCTGCGCCCACAACTGCTGGACCCGCGGCCGGCTGAGCGCGAGCTCGGTGCCCTGCACCGCGGCGTTGCGAAGCGCCCCGGCAGCGGGCGCGGCCAGTGCCTGCAACTGCGTAGGCAGGCCCTGCTTGATCAGCCCGGTGACGTTCACGTTCGCGTACAGCTGATCGACGAGATAGTTGGCCGTGGTCGAGCGCACGTTCGAGTCCTGGAGCAGCTGGGTGCTCGTATGCGACCAGTTGTCAGGGCTGAACAGGAGGCGATTGGCCCACGTCGCGAAGATGCCGACGACCAGGAGGACGGTCGTCAAGCCGATCAGCACGTCGATGCCGATCAGCCGCCGGCGGGAGATCTTCGCCGTGGCCGGAGCCGGGCCGTCATCCGGCGCCGGGTCCGTCGATGTGGTGGGATCCTCGCTCACGGACACGGGGCGAATCGTCCAAGCGCGGGGCGAATTGCGCATCGCCCGATTCGGGTGATGGTATTGGGACCCCGACATACGAAGATGGACTGGGTGAGCCATGCCCGATGAGCACGAAGGCAGTTCCCGGCTAGGGGTTCTGCGTCCGATCGCAGACCTCGGCGCCCGCGCAGCCGCGACGGCGCTCAGGCCGGTCGCCGGCGTGGTCGAGGCCGCCGCCGAGGCGGGCCTGAGCCTCGAGCGGAGAGCGGTCAACCGCGTGCTCGAGAGCGACGAGCTCGAGCGGGTCGTGACCGTCGCGGTCAACAGCGTGCACATGCAGGCGGCGCTCAAGCAGGCGCTCGAGAGCGATGGAGCGACGCAGCTGATCGACAGCCTGTTCGACAGCGGGCTGCTCGACCGGTTCCTCGCACGCCTGGTCGACAGCGGCGCGCTCGACCGGTTCTTCGACCGGATCCTGACCAGCGAGGGCCTCTGGAATCTCGTCGACGAGATCGCCTCGAGCACGGCGGTCACGGCCGCAATCTCTCAACAGGGCCTCGGCTTCGCCGACGAGATGGGGGCCCAGGTGCGGACTCGATCCCGCAAGGCCGACGACTGGATGGAGCGGGCCGCGCGGCGGCTGACCGGGCGCCAGCCGAGGATCCTCCCGGCAGAACCTGACTCGAGCACCTGATCAGCGGGCTGCCGGCGGCGCCCGAGGGCCAGGCGCCCCTCGGGGCTGCGCACGTCGAGGATGCTACTTCGTGATCTTCTGGTGCACGACCGGCCAGACGTCAGGTGCCCGCATGTTGCAGATCCGCGCGCGTGCTCATCCGTTTCGGGTGATGACCGAGGGTGTGAATCTTCAGATGCTTGACTTGGACGTGCAACGCGCGTCCGTCCAGGTGCGGCCCGCAATGCCGTGCCGGGACGAGTCGATCATCGAAAGGAGATATCGGTAATGGCAACGCTCGTTGCGATCGGCTACCCCGATCAGGGGACCGCTGAGCAGGCCAGGCAGACGGTCTTCGAGCTGGAGTCGGAGCTGATCATCCAGGCCGACCAGGTCGCGTCGATCTCTCGCGACCTGGAGGGCAAGTATCACGTCCACACCTCCCACGGTGGCGCGTCCGCCGGCGGTGGCGCTATGTGGGGAGGCTTCTGGGGGCTCCTGTTCGGCCTGTTGTTCTTCATCCCGGTCTTCGGGCTCGCGCTCGGCGCCGGGATGGGTGCGCTGTTCGGCCACTTCGGCGAGAAGGGGATCGACAAGGCGTTCCAGCAGCAGGTGCGCGACCACCTGCAGCCGGGTACCTCCGCGCTGTTCATGGTGATCGAGCAGGCCACTCCCGATAAGGCGATCGCCGCGCTCGAGCAGTACGGCGGGACCGTGATCAAGACCTCCCTGTCCGATGAGGACACCAAGAAGCTCCAGGAGGCCCTCACGCCGCCGACGCCCGCGCAGGCCGGCTGATCCCGCAACGGCATCTCAGCCGCGGCTGCCGGCCGATCGAGCGGGCGGCCGCGGTTGTTTTCAGAAGACCGCGATCGGGTTCACCGGCGAGCCGGTGCCGCCGACGATGACGCGTGGGACGTCGAGCAACGCCACGCCCGAGCAGTCCGTCCGTCAGCGTTTCGATCGAGGCGCCGAGCCGAACTGCTGCCTGCTGACATCGTCGGAGCCGAGCACTAGACGGGCTCGGCCGGGGCGGCCGGGGCGGAGCGAGCCGGTTTGGCGGTCTGCGCCGAGGAGGCCGGCGCGGTGGACCCAGACGGCTTGGGTGAGAGCAGCAGCGTGACCAGGTACGAGACGACCACGCCGACGATGATCAGCGGCTCGTCGCCGGTCCCGGACTTGACGCTCAGCAGCGTGGCAAGCACGACCGCCGATAGCGGTAGCCTGAGCACCGCTACGGTCGCGGCGCCGATCCCGACGGCAACCGCCGGTGTCAGTGAGAAGCCGGGGAGGTGCGAGGCCGCGACTCCCGCGGCGGCTCCCAGAAATATCGCCGGGAATGTCGGCCCGCCGCGAAAGCTGCCCAGCGACAGGCTGTAGGCGATGCCCTTGAGCAGGATCAGCAGCAGGAGTGCGCCGACCGACCAGGTGCCGGCCTGCTCGACGAGCCCGGGAAGGGCGTCCTGGCCCGAGAACAGCACCTCGTTGACGTTCTTGCCCGTGGCGCCGTGAAAGGCGATCGCCAGGCCCGCGACGATCAGGCCCACGACCGGCAGGAAAAGCAGCAGGCGCCGAGCCACGACGCCGTACGTGCTCAGTCCGCCCATCATGATCGCTCTGGTCACGATCGCGATCGCGATCGCGATCGCGATCGTCCACCCGAACTGACCGACGGTCGGGTGAGCGAAGTGGGGAAGGGTCAAAGGCCCTAGCGCGTAGGCGCTGCTGCTCAACCCCGTGAACGACCCCATCCCGATCGAGACGAGCGTGCCGATGCCGGCGGCGAGCAGTCCGGGAAGCAGGAGCAGGGGCAGCCGCGGCCCGCCGATCCCGGTCGCCTCGATCAGGATCACGGCCGCGATCAGCGGCGAGGCGAAGATGAACGACAGCGCCGCGAAGCTGCCGGCGGCGGCAACGAGGACGAGTGCCTGCGGTGCCATGTCCCTGCGCGTCAGCTTGATCGACAGCAAGGCCACGCCCGCGCCGATCGCGATCAACGGGGCCTCGGGACCGATAACGAGCCCGGAGCTGATCGCGGCAAGCCCTGCCAGGGCTACTCCCGGCAGGTCGATCGGGCTCGCGGGCTTGCCTCCGACGGCGAGGCCCCTGGCCGGCAGGTGTCCGCCTTCACCCGGCAGCCGCGTGATCGCCAGCGCCACGAGCAGGCCGGCCACCGCCAGCACCGGGAGAGCCCACCACAGAGGTGGGCCGTTCTTGTAGCCGAGAGCGTGCGGCAGATGCGTCCACAGCTCGCGCTGGATCTGATAGATCAGCTCGAGAAAGCACCACGCCGCCAGCGAAACGATGATCCCGACGATCGCGACGATTACGAGCAGGACGACGAACCGCTTGCTCCGCAGCGTCGCGGCGGCCTGCTCGGCGGTCGGTTCCGCGGGCGGCGCGGGCTCGGCAGCGGTCGTCGCGCTCACTGTCGGCGATGCTCACAGAGCGTGGCGGGCTAGTCGTCACCCTATCTGGGTGAGGGTGGGAATTCGGTCACCGCGACCTGCACAACACGCCGCGACCCGGGGATCCGCTGGAGGCTCTCCGCCACCGCGGCCATCGCCGGCGGCGAGCCGAACACCCGCAGCTGGAGCACCGCTCAGCGTTCCAGCCGGCGGACCCCGTCGTCGACGTTCGCGACCGCGAGCACGTAAGCGACGTGCGTGCCGACGCAGGTGGCCATCACGTCGGGCGGCCAGCGCCACGGCGGTGGCGTCCGTCCGAGCAGCGGGAACAGCGTCAGCGTCGCGCTCATCAACGTGCCCCCGAAGATCGCGCTCGCCCACGGCTCCCCGACCTTCCGGCGCAGGATGCCGTGCCACAGACCGAACGCCGAGCCGTAGCTCCAGCGGAGGGTCCACCCGATGTCGCGGTCCTCGCGCGCCGTGACGTGGGGGAGGTGCATGATCGAGGCCACGATCTGGCCGGGGACGAGCGAGTCGTCGTAGTCGAGCGGGCCGCGGTGGCGCGGTCGCAGCTTTCGCTCGACGACGTACGCGAGCGACAGTGCGGCGGTGCCGGCGATCCCCGCGAGCACGCTCCGGATCGGCCAGGAAACCTTCATGTTCTTCTTCTCCCTACGAAGTTGCCGATGAGAATGCCGATCACGGTGACGAGGTAGAGCTGCCCGATCAGCATCTCGAGCACGGCGAGCGCGTGACCGACAGGCGTAGCCGTTGTGTAATCGCCAAACCCGGTCGTGGTCAAGACCGTGAACGAGTAGTACACCCGGTCGCCGCCCGACACCTGCCCTTGACTGAAGAACGAACTGCCCTCGACATAAGCCGCGAACGAGATGGCGGATGCGAACAGCAGGCCGACCAGCAGGTAGACCGCGAGTGCCCCCGCGACGGCCTGGATCGTGACGCCCTCGTCGCGGATCAGCCGCAGCAGCCCTCCGCCCAGCGAGATCGGGATCAACACGGCGATCGCCGTCCCCATCAGAAACGCCCCCCATGCATGCACGACCCCGGTGGCTATGCCGAGGACGACGACGGCCGCCACCGCACCCACGATGAACGTGCGGGTGCGGCGCACCTGGGCGCGCGCCCGGGAGGTGGCGACCGCCACCGCGAGCGCCGCGCCCACCAAGGCGGTGGCGACCGCGCGCGCCCAGTCGGCGTCGGGGGCCAGCACCTCGAATACGACCGTGACGAGAACGAGCCCGAAGACCACGCCGTAGCGGAACTGCGCCTGCCGCTCCGCAGTGGCGCCGCGTGTGTCCGCAGGCACCGTGGTCAAAGCTCGATCACCCGGTCGACGAGATCCAGGCCCTCCGTCCGGTGCGTGATCAACAGCACGGTATGGTTTCGGGCGGCGGCGAACACGTCGCGCACCAGCTCGCTCGCGGTCCCCGGATCCAGGTGGGCAGTCGGCTCGTCGAGCACGAGCACGGGCGCGTCGGCGAGCAACGCGCGGGCCAGGACGATTCGCTGCCGCTGCCCTCCGGACAGCTCGCGCCCTTCCTCGCCGACGAGCGTGCTCAGGCCGTCCGGAAGCCGATCGACCCAGTCCCAAATCCGTGCCGCACGGAGCGCCTGCTCGAGCTCCCGGTCACTCGCGCCGGGATGTGCGAGGCTCACGTTGTCCCGGATGCTCGCCGAGAACAGGTGCGACTCCTGGCCGGCGACCGAGATCGCGCGCCGGATGTCGTCCTGGCGGTACTCGCGAACATCCCGTCCTGCCACGGTCACCCGCCCGCGTTCAGGATCCAGGAAGCGCAGCACCAGGTTCGCGACCGTCGTCTTGCCGGCGCCGCTCGGGCCGAGCAGCGCGACCCGCTCGCCGGGCTCGAGCCGGAGGCTGACGCCGTCGAGCGCGGGGCGCTCCTCGCGCGGGTACCGGGCCCGGACGCCCTCGAGCGCCACCGCGAACGGCCAGGCGGGCGCCGGGGCCGGGTCCGACGGATCGCGAACGGCCGCGGTGCGATCGGTGAGCTCGAGCACCCTCCGGCCGGCGGCGAGCGTCGCGGACAGCTCGCGGGCGGCCGCGCCGAGCGGCGTGACGGCCTCGAATGCGGCCAGCGCGAGCAGCGCCAGCATCGCGATCAGCACCCGGTTCAACTCGCCGTTGCCGGACGCGGTGACCGCGACGGCGAGCACGCCGGCGACGGTCAGGCCGGTCACCACCAGCCCGAGGCCGTCGGCCACGCCGGCGGCGAGCGCGTCGCCGCGGGCCAGCTTGACCAGCGCCCGGTCGGCGGCGCGGACCCGCTCCACCGCCGGTGCCTCGCCGCCGAACGCTACGAGCTCGGGTGCCCCACGAAGCAGCTCGACGAGCTCGGCCGAGAGCTCGCCGCGCGCGGACGCCTGACGGCGGCCCGCCCGGGCCCCGAGGATCCCCGCCAGCGCCGGCACCGCCACGCCGGCCGCGAGCAGCCCGCCGGCGAGCACGAGGCCGGCAGCGGGTAGGAACGCGGCCGCGGCGAGCACCGAGACGGCGCCGGCCAGGAGCGCGACCAGTGGCGGCTCGAGACCGCGCAGGTACAGGTTCTGGAGCGCGTCCACGTCCGCGACCATCCGCGACAGCAGGTCCCCCTTGCGGTAGCCCTCGAGCTCCGCCGGCGCCAGCGGCTCGATCCGCTCGAAGAAGCGCGCCCGCAGGCTGCCGAGCACGCGCAGTGTCATGTCGTGGGAGGCGAGTCGCTCGAGATAGCGCAACACGGGGCGGCCGATGCCGAAGAACTGGACCGCGACGATCGCCACCATCAGCGACAGGATCTCCGGGCGCTCGGCCGCGCGCGAGATCAGATAGCCCGCGGTCGCCATCAACCCGACGCCGAACACGACCGTCAGCGCTCCGAGCACCGCGGCCCCGGCCAGCCGCCGCCGCGGGACGGGCACGAGCCTCAGCAGCGCGCGCAGCGTGCCGCCGTTCACGCCGCCGTCCTGACATCCGCCGCCACCGCCACCCCGTCGACGAGGCAAACCACCCGATCGGCGCTGCGGACCAGCTCGGGCCGGTGCGCGATCACGAGCATCGTCCGCCCGGTTTGCAGGCGCCGCACGGCGCCGGCGACGACGGCCACGCTCTGGGGGTCGAGGTCGGCCGTCGGCTCGTCGAGGATCACGAGCGGCGCGTCTCGCACGAACGCCCGCGCGAGTCCGATCCGCCGGCGCTCACCGGGGGATAACGCGCGCGCCCCGTCGCCGATCAGCGTTGCGTATCCGTCCGGCAGCGCCCCGATGAACTCGTCGGCGCCCGCGAGCCGGGCCGCCTTCACCACCGACTCGTCGGTGGCGTCAGGGTCGCCGAGCCGGATGTTGTCGGCAACCGTGCCCCGGAACAGCGTCGGATGCTGGGGCACCCACGCGACGAGCCGCCGCCACGCGTCGAGCTCGCACTTGGACAGGTCGGCGCCCCCGACGGTGATCCGACCGCTGCTCGGCGACAGCAGCCCGAGGAGCAGTGCCGCGACCGTGCTCTTGCCGGCACCGCTCTCGCCGACCAGCGCCACCGCCTCGCCGGGCGTGAGCTCGAGGCTGAACTCGTCGAGCACCGGGCCCTTGCGGGACGGATACGAGAACGACACCCGCTCGAGCGCCACCGAGGCCCGCGCGGGGCTCGGCGCCGGGAGTGCGCCGCCGACGCCGGCCGCCGCCGGCGCGTCGAGCAGCCCGAACAGCCGGTCCGCCACGGCCAGTCCGTCGGCGCTGGCGTGGTACTCGGCGCCGAGTCGGCGGAACGGCAGATACAGCTCGGGTGCGAGCACGATCACGGCGAGCCCCGCCTGCAGGCCGAGACTGCCGTCGACGAGCCGGACGCCCGCCGTCACCGCGACGAGGGCCACGCCGATCGTCGCCGCCAGCTCGAGCACGGAGCCGGACAGGAAGCTGATCCGGAGCGTCTCCATCGTCGCCTGGCGATATCGGTCGCTGACCCCGCCGACGATCGCCGCCTCCTCGCGAGCCCGGCCGAACGCCCGCAGCGTCGGCAGGCCCCGCACGACGTCGAGGAAGTGGTTCGACAGCGCTCGCAACGCCTGCCACCGCTCTCGGGTCCGCTCCGCGGTGTACGTGCCGATCAGCCACATGAACACCGGCACGAGCGGCAGCGTCAGCAGCATGATCACCGCGGCCTCGAGGTCCAGGAACGCGACCCACGCGATCACCAGGAACGGGACGATCGACGCGAGCACGACCTGCGGCAGGTAGCGCGCGAAGTAGCCCTCGAGCGCCTCTACTCCCTGCACGGAGACGGCCGTGATCTCGGCGCCACCGGCGCCGTCGACCGCCGTCGGATGTGCCCGCAGCCGGCGCTCGACGAGGGCCAGGCGAAGCTCCGAGAGGACGCTCCAGGCCGCGCGCCGGCCCGCGACCTCCATCGCCCAGGCGAACGCGCCTCGCACCGCGAACGCGATTACGAGCAGCGCGAACTCGGGCCAGAGCTCGCGCAGCGGCGTGCCGTGGAATGCTCGCGCGGCGATCCGCGCGAGCATCGTCGCTCCGAGCAGCACCGCGAGGGCGGTCCCGATCCCGAGCGCGCAGTCGACGATCAGCAGAGGCCGCACCGACTGCGTGCGGCCGAGCAGGCGCGGGTCGAGGGCGCGCACCTTCTTTAGCCCGACGACGTCGGAGGTGCGCTCACCCGGCGGCGGAACACGTGGAACGACCACCCCTGGTAAAGCAGCACGATCGGGAAGAACAGGACGGCGACGACCGTCATCACGACCAGCCCGTAGTGGCCCGCGGCCGCGTTGTTCACGGTCAGGTTGTAGGCGTGATTGGTGCTCGAGATCATGACGTTCGGGTACAGCGAGATGAAGAGCTGGCCGATCGCGGCGGCGATCCCGAACCCCGAGGCGACGAATGCCCAGCCGTCGTTTTCGCTGGTTGCGAGCCGCTGGGCGATTATCACCGCGAGCACCCCGAAGATCTGGGTCGGCTCTGGCACGGTGCCGCCGCCGATCACGACCAGCGTCCAGACCACCCAGGCGAGGTTGAGGAGGACCGCGACGACCCCGATCGACCGCGCCGCCGCGTGGGCCCGATCGCGGAGCTCGCCGGTGGTGCGCAGGGCGAGGAACGTCGCGCCATGCAGCAGCGACAGCACGAGCAGCGTCACCCCGGTCATCAGCCCGTAACCGGTCAGCAGGCTGAAGAAGTTCCCCGTGAACTCGTGCCCCGAGTCGATCGGAAGGCCGTGCAGGAGATCGCCGAGCGCGACGCCGACGAGCAGCGGGATCACGACGCTGCCGAGCGTCAGCGCCCAACTCCATCCATTGCGCCACCGCTCGCTCTCGCGCTTTCCCCGGTACTCGAACGAGACTCCGCGCGCGAACAGCGCCACCAGCAGGACCACGAGCGCCAGGTACAGCGCCGAGAACATCGTCGCGTACCACCCCGGGAACGCCGCGAACATCGACGCGCCGGCGACGATCAACCACACCTCGTTGCCGTCCCACCACGGCCCGATCGTGTTGATCAGTACGCGTCGCTCGGTCTCCGACTTGCCGATCAGCATGTGCAGGGCGCCGACGCCGAAGTCGAACCCCTCGAGCACGAAGAAGCCGATCCAGAGGATCGCGATGATGATGAACCAGATCGTGTGAAGCTGCATCGAATCAGTAGGTGAGGGCGGGGGCAGCGCCGCCGGCGGGCTCGGCCGCCTCGGCATCGGCGTGAGCCATGCCGCGACGCGAGTAGCGCAACATCAGCACGAGGTCGGCCCAGGCGAGGACGATGTAGGACAGGACGAATACGGCCAGGCTGATCCAGATCTCGGTGGTGCTCACCGACGGCGAGTTCGCGTTGGCGGTCTTCTGGAGGCCCTGCACGATCCACGGCTGCCGTCCGCTCTCGGTCAAGAGCCAGCCCGCGGTGTTCATCAAGAACGGCGTGACCACGGCCCATATCGACAGGAGCAGGAACAGCCGGGAGTTGCGCAGGCGGTCCTTGTGCACCAGCCACCCTCCCCATAGCGCCAGCAGCAGGATAACCGTGGCGAGGTAGGCCATCACCCGCATCGACCAGTACTGGATGAACACGTCGGGCACGTAGTTCCCCGGCCCGTACTTCGCCTCATACTGGGCCTGGAGCTCGTTCAGCCCGGTGACCGGGCCGTTCCACGTGCCGGTCGCCAGGACCGAGAGGAGGTGGGGGATCGGGATGATCTCCTTCGGCGTCTTGTCGTTGGCCCCGCCTCCGATCTGGAGCGCCGAGAACGAGCATGGCTTGCAGTTCGTCCACTGAGCCTCGGCGGCGGCGATCTTCATCGGCTGGTACTTGTTCTCGATCACGCCGAGCTGGTTGCCGACCGACAGCTGGATGACGATCGTGGGGATCAGGACGATCAGCGCGACCTTGGCGGTGCGGTGAAACGACTCGACGTGCTCTCCCTTGCGCAGGTACCACGCGGACACGGCGAGCATCACCAGGCATCCCGTGATCAGCGATGCGAGCAGCACGTGCGCGTAGCCCCACACGAACGTCGGGTTGACGAGCAGCGCCCAGATGTTGCTCAGCACGGCCTGGCCCTGGCTGTTGATCTTGTAGCCCACCGGATGCTGCATCCAGGAGTTGGCGACGAGGATGAACATCGCCGACAGCATCGTGCCGGCGGAAACCGCCCAGATGCAGGCAAGGTGCACTCGCTTGGGCAGGCGGTCCCAGCCGAACAGCCACAGCCCCAGGAACGTCGACTCGAGGAAGAACGCGAGGATCCCCTCCATCGCCAGCGGCGCGCCGAACACGCCCCCGACGTAGCGCGAGTACGTCGACCAGTTCATCCCGAACTGGAACTCCTGGACCAGCCCCGTGACCACGCCGATGGCCACGTTGATCAGCAGCAGCGTCCCGAAGAAGCGGGTCATCCGCTTGTAGTCGGGGTTGTCGGTGCGGTACCAGACCGTTTGGAGGATCGCGACCAGGAACGCCAGCCCGATCGTCACCGGGACGAAGAAGAAGTGGTAGATCGTCGTGGTGGCGAACTGCCAGCGGGCCAGGTCGTTTGCCATCGCGCTCAGCTCGCAGGCGACGGAGCCTGCATCGGCCCGCTGACCGCCGGGTCGTCGTCCCAGTCGATGGCCGCCTCGTCCCCCCGATCGAGAACGTGCGGGCCGCCCGTCTTCGAGAAGCGATCCCAGCTCCAGTCGATGATCGCCTCGATCTTGTCCCGCGTACCGGTCATCAGCGACGCGTGCACGCCGAGCCAGGCCACGTGGGCGAGCTGCCCGTGGACCTCGTGATGGTGCTTGCCGACCTCCGCGATCGCCGCCCCCCGCCCGATCATCGCCATGATGCCCTTGTCGGTGTAGACGAAGTCCTTTCGCTCCTTCCCGTCGAACTCGGCGAGGATGTTCTCCGCCGTCCACTTCCCGCTCTGAAGGGCGACGGAGCCGAGCTGTGGAAGCGTCTCATCCGCGGGGCCGGGGATGTTGGCGATGTCCCCGATCACGTAGACCCCGGAGGTGCCCGCCAGCGTCAGGTCGCCCTGAACATCAATGCGCCCTCCTCGGCCGACCGGGAAGCCGCCGCCAGCGGCGATTGGGGCGCCCTTGATGCCGCCGCCCCACACCACGCAGCGGGTGGGGAGGACGGTGCCGTCGGAGAACACGGCGTGCCCCGTCCCCACCTCCTTCACCCCGGTCCCGAGGTGGATCTCGACGCCCTTCTCCTCGAGGACCTTGGCGACGTAGCCGTGGGCGGTGTCCGAGAACGGCTTGAGCAGCGCGTCGCCGTAGTCGAGCAGGCAGATGCGTGCCTTCGTGGGGTCGAGGTTGCGGTACTCGCTGGGGACCGTGACCTTGATCATGTCGCCGAGCGCGCCGGCGACCTCGACGCCCGTCGGGCCGCCGCCGACCACGACGATGTTGAGCGCGCCGCGGTCGACGAGCGACGGATCGCGGTCGACCTGCTCGAACAGGCCGAGGATGCGCGAGCGCAGCCGGGTGGCGTCGTCGAGCGCGTAGAGCGGGAACGAGTGCTCGGCTGCGCCCGGGGTTCCGAAGAAGTTCGGCTGCGAGCCGGCGGCCAGGACGAGCACGTCGCCGCTCCACGACTCTCCGTCCTGGGTGGTCACGGTCCGGTTTGCGGTGTCGACGCCGGTGATCGCGGCGAGGTGGACGTCGACGTTGTGCTGGTCGGCGAACACGTCGCGCAGGGAATGCGCGATATCGGTGCCGGCGAGCTGGGAGGTCGCGACCTGGTAGAGCAGGGGCTGGAACTGGTGGTAGTTGTTGCGGTCGATCAGCGTGACGTGGACGTCGTCGTGGTCGGCGAGCTTCTGCGCGCAGCCCAGACCGGCGAAGCCGCCGCCGACGATCACGACACGGTGCTTGTACCCGTTATCAGGCATGGGCGGGCTCCGGTTGCGGCTCGTGGGCGCTCAGGCGCTCGAGCAGGTGGTCGCCGACCCGTACCGCGTTCGCCATCGCCGTGAGCGCCGGGTTGACCGCGCCGATGCTCGGGAAGAAGCTCGTGTCGACCACGTACAGGTTGTCGAGCTCGTGGGCGCGGCAGTTGGCGTCAAGGACCGAGCTGTCAGGGTCGGTGCCGAACCGGCAGGTGCCCGCCTGATGCGCACAACCGGCCACCGGGATCTCGTTCTTGAGGTAGGCGTGATGCGGCAGCAGGTGGTCGTGGTGCATGCCCAGATTCGCGAGCATCTCCTTGAGCTGGTGGAACAGGCGCTGTTTCGGCTCTTCGTTGCTGGCCTTGTAGTCGATCATGATGTTGCCGTCGCGCGCGAGCCTGACCTGGTTCGCGGGCGAGGGCAGATCCTCGGTCGAGAGCCAGAAGTCGACCGCGTGACGCGCGACATCCTCGAGCGACCAGGTCGGGGCGAACCTCGTCTCACCGGGTTTCTCGCCGCGGAACATCGGCGCCTGGGACTTGCCGACCATCTGAATGTTGCCGAGTGGGAACTCGAAGTCCTCACCGCCGCTGAAGTAGAAGTCGTTGACCCCGAGCGTCTTCTGGAAGATCGTTGGGTTCTCTTCCTTGGACAGCGCGAGCACGGCCTGGCTGTTGTGGAACATGTAGTTGCGCCCGACCTGGTCAGAGCCGTTCGCGAGCCCGCGGGGGTGCGCGTCAGTCGCGGACGCGAGCAGCAGCTTGGCGCTGTTCGCGGCCCCGCACGAGACGACCACGATGTCGCTCTGGAACGTCTCCTCGCCGCCGTTGACATTGACCAGCACGCCCGTGACCGCGGTGCCGGCGGGGTTGGTCTCGAGCCTCACCGCCTCGGCACCGGTGAGCAGGGTCACGTTTGAGTGCTCGAGCGCGGGGCGGACGGAGATGACTTCGGCGTCGGACTTCGCGTGCACGAGGCACGGGAAGCCGTCGCAGTTCTGACACCGCACGCACTTGCTGTAGGGCGTATTGCTCTCGTCGAGCAGGATCCCGCACGGCGCGTGGAACGGGTGCAGGCCCTCCTTGGCGAGGTCGTCGGACAGCTGCTGGATCCGGGGCTCGTGCGACACCGCGGGGAAGGGGTAAGGGCCGCTCGACGGAGGCTCGGTCGGATCCTCCCCGCGCGCGCCGTGGACCTGGTAGAGCTGCTCCGCCTTGGTGTAGTACGGCTCCATGTCCTCGTAGGCGATCGGCCAGGCCGGCGAGATCCCGTCGTGGTGCCGGAGCTCGCCGAAGTCCTCCGCCCGCAGGCGATACAGCGCGGCGCCGTACAGCTTGGTCGCGCCGCCGACGTAGTAGTGCACCTGCGGCTGGAACGACGAACCGTCGGCGTAGTACCAGGTGTCCGGCGTGACGTAGCGGCCGTCGACGAACACGTCCTGGGCGAGCCAGTTCTGCGGTTCGCGGCGCAGCCAGCCTCCGCGCTCGAGCAGCAGGATCCGCTTACCCGACGGCGCCAGGTGCTGCACGAGCGTGCCGCCCCCAGCCCCGCTGCCGATCACGATCACGTCGTAGTCGCTCATGCGCCCAGCTCCTGTATGCGTTCGGCAAGGATGATCCGCCCGGCGGCTTCGACCAACGCGAGGTGCGAGAACGCCTGCGGGAAGTTCCCCAGATGCCGGCCGGTTTCCGCGTCGAACTCCTCGGCGTAGAGCAGCAGGGGCGACGCAACCTTGGTCAGGCGCGTCATCAGATCCCGAGCGCGCTGCATCTCGCCGATGATCGCCAGTGCCGAGACGAGCCAGAACGAGCAGATCACGAACGTGCCCTCCTTGCCGGACAGCCCGTCGTCGGTCTCGCCGGTTCGGTAGCGGAGCACGAACCCGTGCTCGGTCAGCTCGTCCGCGACCGCGAGCACGCTCGCGCGCATGCGCTCGTCGTCGCCCGGGAGGAACCCGAAGATCGCCGCGAGCAGCGTCGAGGCGTCGAGCGACTCGGTGTTGTAGTGCTGGACGAGCACGCCGCGCTTGTCGACTCCGTGCTCGAGGATGTCCGCCTTGATCTCGTCCGCGACCCCGCTCCAATCGGTCGCGAGCGCGTTCTCTCCACGGATCTCCGCGAGCTTCGCGGCGCGGTCCATCGCCACCCAGCACATCAGCTTCGAGGACACGTAGTGCTGGGGCTTGCCGCGCGCCTCCCAGATCCCCTGATCGGGGTTGCGCCAGACCGCCTTTGCGCACTGCGCCTGCGCCTGGATCAGTGGCCACAGCCGCCTGGGCAGGCGCTGGCTGCGGTGGGTGTGCAGCAGCACCGAGTCCAGCGCGGCGCCGAACACGTCGTTCTGACGTTGGTCGAACGCACCGTTCCCGATCCTGACCGGGCGGGCGCCGCCGTAGCCGCTGAGGTCCTCCCGGAGCGTCTCGGTGAGGTCGCGCCGGCCCTCGATCCCGTACATGATCTGCAGCCCGCCGTCCTCGTTTCGCTCGAGATCGGCGATGAACTGCATGAACTCATCCGCCTCCCAGTCGAGGTCGAGGTAGTGGAGCGCCTGGAGCGTGAACGTCGAGTCGCGAATCCACGTGTAGCGGTAGTCCCAGTTGCGCTCCCCGCCCGGGGTCTCGGGCAGCGAGGTCGTCAACGCGGCCACGGTCGCACCCGTCGGCATGTACGTGAGTCCCTTGATCGCGAGCGCCGAGCGCTGGATCAGGGCGCGGAGCTCGTGATCGGGGATGCGCGCTCGCGACAGCCAGTGCCGCCAGAAGCGCGTCGTCGCCGCAAGCAGCGCGTTGGCCTCCTCGACAGTCGCCGGCGTCGGCGCCTGCTCATCCCATGACAGCGCGCAGAACAGCTCCTCTCCCTCATGGAGCACGTGCCGGGCGCGGACGTGATTGGCCTCGATCCCGAGCAGCATGTCGGTCTGCAGGCGCATCGAATGATCGCCGCCCGCCGCGTCGGCACGGTGGCGATCCGGGGTCAGCGTCCAGTCCGCGAGAGCGCGGCCATAGTCGAACCCGGGCTCGCACACGAGCTCGACCTCGACGCTGCCCTCGATGCATTTGACCGTGCGCACGAGCAAGTGGTCGGCGTCCTCGTCGGTGGGCGGGCGCGTGTGCGGCGTGATCGAGTCCTCGCCCCGGCGCGGTCCCATCGTGAGCGCGTCGCTCACGGTCGCCCATCCGGACCGCGTGTTCCAGGTGGTGAGCAGCGTGTTCGTCCCCGGCTCGTAGTGCCGGCCGCTCGGGACGTTGATCCCGAACGGCCCGAGGCGGAACCCGCCGGCGCCGCGGTCCAACAGCGATCCGAACACGCTCGGCGAGTCGAACCGCGGGATGCACAGCCAGTCGATCGTGCCGTCGGGCGCCACCAGCGCGCCGGTGTGGCAGTCCGACAGGAACGCGTAGTCGGCGATCGGCGTGAACGGCGACCGCGCCGCGGCGCTCTGCGCCGTCGGCGCGACCGTGCCGGTGGCCGCGGCGGCAACGGCCGTGTGGCCGTCGCGGTCCGCGTTCTTCTTGACCTTGGTCGAGCTCACGAAGCCACCCATGGTCCGTGCCAGCGGCCGTAGCCGCTCAGCAGCCGATCGGCCTCGTCCGGACCCCACGAGCCGGGTGCGTACGGATGTACGGGCGGTGGATCCTCGAGCAACGGCATCATGATCCGCCAGGTCTCCTCGACGCTGTCCTGGCGAGTGAACGGCGCGCTGTCTCCCTCGAGCGCGGCCTGCAACAGCACCTCGTACGGGGTCGGGCCCTCCCCGCCTTCCTCGGCGAACTCCATGTCCATCGTGATCTCTTGCGGGCCGCCTCGATCCGCCCGGTGGGCGTCGACGATCAAACGGATGCCGGTGATCGGGTCGAGCTTGATCACGAGCTGACTCTCGACGGGCGGACGGCTACCGGTCGACGGAAGGAAGCCGAGCCGCGGAGGGCGGCGGAACACCAGGCGTACCTCGGTCTGGGTGACCGGCAGCCGCTTCCCCGTGCGGATGAACCAGGGAACGCCGGACCATCGCCAGTTGTCGATCTCGAGCCGCATCGCCGCGTACGTCTCGGTGGTCGATCCCTGGGCGACTCCGTCTATGCCGAGGTAGCCGTCGTACTGACCGCGAACGTAGTGCCGCGGGTCCGCGTCGGGCATCGCGCGGAAGACCGCGAACTTCGCATCCTTGAGCGTGTCCGCGTCATCTCCGGCGGGAGCCTCCATCGAGGCGGCCGCGAGCAGCTGCATCAGGTGATTGACGACGACGTCGCGCAGTGCGCCGACCGGGTCGTAGAAGTGCCCGCGGTCTTCGACTCCGAAGCTCTCCGCCATCGTGATCTCGACCGCCGCGATGTGGTTGCGGTTCCAGATCGGCTCGAAGTTCGAGTTCGCGAAGCGCAGGTACAGGAACTCGCCGAGGCCCATCTTGCCCAGGAAGTGGTCGATGCGGTAGAGCTGAGACTCGTTGATGTACTGATGGATCTCCTGCGCCAGTTCCCTGGCCGACTCGAGGTCGTTCCCGAACGGCTTCTCGACCACGACGCGCCCGGTCTTGGTCAGGCCCGCCTCGGTCAAGCCCTTGATCACGCGGCCGAACAGAAACGGCGGGATCTCGAGATAGAACACCGGGCACCGCGCGTCCCCGCTCGCACGGGCCAATCGCTCGTATGTGGCGGCGTCGCCGAAGTCGCCGCTGACGTAGGACATCCGCCCGGTCAGACGGTCGAACACGCTCTCGTCGATCGGATCGCCGCTCGCCTCGATCGCCGCCCGGGCGTGGCTGCGAAGGTCGTCAATCGACCAGTCGCTGACCGCGACACCGACGATCGGACAGCTCAGGAGGCCTCGCTGCTCGAGGCGGTAGAGCGAATGGAACGTCATCACCTTGGCGAGGTCGCCAGTGATCCCGAAGATCACGAACACGTCCGCGACCTCGCGGCCTTGGCCGTTTCCCGCTGTCGTCGTATGCGAGGCGGAGCCGACTGCTGTCGTCATAGTCCGTCCTTCTGTGGCGTAAACCGGCGCCGCAGATCGTCATCCCCGGGGACCGGGCCGACATCACCCCATCTGGGTGAAAACCGTGCCGGCAGACCGGGCGACAACAGTCCGAAGACCCGCAGGGACTACTGTTTGCAACAGGTTGCAGTCCACTAGTGTTCCAACGTGCCGCCCACGCACAGAACCCCTGACCGGGGAACTGGCTAAATCTTGAGTTCCGAGATTGCCGCGAGCAAATCTCAGCGCAGCGCGCTCGGGGTCGCGCGCATCGACGCCGGGGTCGCGCGGCTATGGATGTCGGTGCCGGGGCCGATCCGGCTTGCCGGCATCGCGGTGATCGGCGCCGGCGCCGCCACGGCCGTCGGTCTGCTGACCTCGGAGAACGCAGCCGCGCAGCCCGCCAGCGTCGCGGTTGAGCTGCGCGTGGTGGTGATCGTGACGCTGGTCGCGGCCGGCCTGTACGCGCAGACGAGCAAGATCCAGCCCCGCATGGGCGGGCTGCTGATCGCAGTCGGGTTCATCGCGTCGCTGTGGCTGCTGAACGGGTCCAGCAACCGCGTTCTGTTCAGCATCGGGGTGGTCTTCACGGGCTTGATGCCGCTCGTGGTCGCGTATCTGATCCTCGCCCACCCGACCGGGCACCTGCCCTCGCGCACCGAGCTGCGGTTCCTGTGGCTCACGGGCGGGGCGATGGCGATGCTGTGGCTGCTGGGGATCGCGATGACGCTGCAGCCTCCGCTGCGGACCCCGCTCCTCCAATGCGGGCCCCACTGCCCGGACAACCTGTTCTCGCTGGGCTCCGCCACGCAGGCGGTCGCGGCCGTGCAAGTGGCGATGGTGCTCGCCTGGCTTGCAGTCGCCTGCGGCACCCCGGTGCTGCTCGCTCGCCGAGCGCGGGTGGCCTCCGCGGCGGTGCGCCGCTCGCTGGCCCCGGTCTGGGTGACCGCCGCCGCCGCGGCGGTCCTGCTGACAGCGAGCACGATCCTGCACGCGTTGGGGCTGCACGCCTGGGCCACGCTCGGCGCCGCGTACGTCGGGCTCGTCGCCGTCCTCCCGGTCGCGATCCTGGTTGGTCTCGGTAGCGAACGCCTGTTCATGGGCCAGGCGCTCGCGGAGTTCGTGAGTCAGCTCGCGAGGATGCCCGCGGCCGATCCGGAGGCGCTGATGGCCGCGGCGCTTCGAGACCCCTCGCTGAAGGTCGCCTACAGGAGGCCGGGGAGGGGAACGTACCTGGACTCGGCGGGAAACCTGGTGGAGCAGCCGTCAGGACCCGGCACCGCGATCACCTGGATCGAGCGCGACCGGGGGCCGGTCGCGGCCGTGATGTACGACGCGGATCTCGCGAGCTACGAGCGGTTCGTCCAGGCGGCGGGCGCAGCCGCGTTGATCCGGCTCGAGAAGACCCAGCTCGAGGCCGAGCTCGAGGCATCGACGGCCGATCTGGCGTCGTCGCGGGTGCGCCTGATGGAGACGGCTCACGCCGAGCGCCGCCGGCTCGAACGCGACCTCCACGACGGCGTCCAGCAACACCTCGTCGGCCTTCGCATCAAGCTCGACATGGCGGCCGAGACGATCAAGCAGGACCCGGAGCGCGGCGAACGGGCGCTGGCTTCGGTCGGGCGTCAGATGGATGACGTGCTCCAGGAGCTGCGGTCGCTCGCGCGGGGCATCTACCCGTCGCTCCTGCACGGGTGTGGTCTGCGCGAGGCATTGCGGGCGGCCGCGCGGAACTCGCCGGCGGAGGTCGCGGTTCGGGCGCCCGGAATCGGGCGGTACGAGGAGGATCTCGAGGTCGCGGTGTATTTCTGCTGCCTGGAAGCGATCCAGAACGTCGTCAAGCACGCCGGTCCCGACGCGGCGACGACGATCACGCTCGCGCTGGACGGGCCTCGGCTGTGCTTCGAGGTCCACGACTCCGGGATCGGATTCAACCCGGCGGAGGCCCCGCGCGGAAACGGGTTGCTCAACATGCGCGACCGGATCGAGGCGGTCGGCGGGACGCTCGTCGTGACCGCGCGAAAGGGAGTCGGCACGTCGGTGCGCGGTCGCGTTCCGATCCACTGACGCTGCTACGCCACGCCCGGAACCGGGCGGCCGTTCTCGAGGTACACGAATCGCTCGCCGCCGGCGCTCTGCGAGATCCGGCGGCGCAACGGGCCGCTGAGCAGGCCGAGCGCGGCATCGAGCTCGGCGAGCCGGTGATCCTCGATCTCGGACTCCTGGAGGCGGATCTCGCGCAGGCTCTCCCGCGTGAGCTTGCCGCAATCGAACAGGAACCGCACCCCGCCCGGCCGGCTCGGCCTCGGCGACCGGAAGTCGACGCACACCAGGCGCCCGCGGTCGACGACCAGCCCGCACTCCTCCTCGGTCTCGCGCCGGCAGGCGTCCCAGGGCGATTCACCGCCGGGGTCGATCTGGCCGCCGGGGATCGTCCATCCCTTCTTGTACGTCGGCTTGAGGATCAGCAGCCGCCCGTCCGGATCGAAGATCAGCGCTCCCGCCGAGGCCGGAATCCGCGGGGGGTCGTGGCGGGTTTGAGGGAATGAAGGCTCCGCCGGTGTCGAGCTCACGACCGCCGCCCACGTTTCAGTCGCTCACCACCGCGATCATCCCCGGGCGCGTGCGCCCGCCGCCGGCGAAGGCGAGCATCAGCGCGACGACCCCGGTCCAGCCCGTTTGGTGACTGGCGCCGATCCCGGCGCCGTTGTCCCCGTGGAAATACTCGTGGAACGGGATCAGGTCGTGCCAGTGGGGATCGGTTTGGAACTTCTCGATCCCGCCGAAGACCGGCCGGCGCCCGTCCTTGTCGTCGAGGAACGTCCCCGCCAGGCGCGACGCTATCTCGGAGGCGACCTCGAGCAGGTTCATCTCCTTGCCGGAGCCGGTCGGACAATCGACCTTCAGGCGGTCGCCGTAGTAGCGGTGGAGCTGAATCAGCCCGCGCAGGATCACGAGGTTCATCGGGAACCAGACCGGGCCGCGCCAGTTCGAGTTCCCGCCGAACATCCCGGTGTCGGACTCCGCGGGGAGGTAGTGCACGCTGTATTCCTGGCCGCCCCAGTCGAACACGTACGGCTGCTCGAGGTGGCGGCGCGAAATCGCTCTGATGCCGTGAGCTCCGAGGAACTCGCTCTCGTCGAGCATGATCGCGAGGATCCGCTTCAGGCGTTCCTCGTCGACCAGCTGCGAGATCCGGCGGCCCTGCGGATTCGGGCCGGGCAAATGGGTCAGCTCCGGCAGCGAATCGGAGAAGCGCTCGATGAACTCGGCGAGCAGGTCGATCATCTCGGGGAAGCGGTCGAGCGTCTCGGTCTCGAACACAGTGGCCGCGCACAGCGGCAGTAGTCCCACGAGCGAGCGCACCTTGAGCGGGATCTGGGCGCCGTCCGGCATCCGCATCACGTCGTAGTAGAAACCGTCCTCGTCGTCCCACAACCCGACGTCGCCACGGGGCGGGTTCAGCGCGACCGCGATGAACATGAAGTGGGCGCTGAACTTCAGCGCCATGTCGGCATAGGCGGGCTCGAACTTCGCCAGCTCGACCGCGATCGCGATCATCCACTGGCAGTACAGGGCCATCCACGCGGTGCCGTCGGCCTGCTCGAGCGAGCCGCCGCCCGGGAGCGGCGCCGAGCGATCGAACACGCCGATGTTGTCCAGGCCGAGGAACCCGCCCTGGAACAGGTTGCGGTCGTCTGGGTCCTTGCGATTGACCCACCACGTGAAGTTCGTGATCAGGCGGTCGAACACGCGGGCCAGGAACTCGTGATCGCCGGCGCCGCGAATCTCGGCCTCGCGCTCGTAGACATACAGCGCCGCCCAGGGCGTTATCGGCGGGTTGACGTCGCTGAAGTTCCACTCGTAGGCGGGGATCTGCCCGTTCGGATGCTGGTAGCGGGTCTTGAGCAGCAGCTCGATCTGCTCCTTGGCGAAGTCGACGTCGACCAGCGACAGCGGCGCACAGTGGAACGCCAGGTCCCAGGCGGCGAACCACGGGTACTCCCACTTATCCGGCATCGAGATGATGTCGCCCGCGATCATGTGGAACCACTGGACGTTGCGCACCGGGCTCGTCGGCGCACTGCGCAGCCACGGGTCGGCGCCGTGCTCGGCCAGCCAGCGGTGGACGTCGTACTCGTAGTACTGCTTGCCCCACAGCAGCCCGGCGAGCGCCTGGCGCATCACCATCGCCGGGTCCTCCTCCAGGCCGTCGGGGATGACCGTGGCGTAGAACTGGTCCGCCTCGGCCTTGCGGGCGGTCAGTACGCGATCGAACTCCTGGCCGAGCGGGTCGGCGGTGGCCTGGCCGGCGGTCAGCCGGAGGCGCACCTGGGTGCTCTCGCCCGGCCCCAGCTCGAGCGCGTGGTGGGCGGCCACCTTGGTCCCGGTCCGTTCGGGGTTGACGGCGCCGGTGACGCCGTCGACGAGAAAGTCGTTGATCCCGTCCTTCACGTACGGCGAGGCGTTCGGCGTTCCGAACAGGCGCTGGTTGTTGGTCTCGTTCTCGCAGAACAGCAGCGCGGCTGACGCGTCCGCGCAGAACACCCATTCGCCGAGCTCGTCGTGGGTCGCGCGCGCGGCGGCAACCCCGACCGCCGGTTCGACCGCCGCGATCGCCGGCTTGGCGACCGCGTCTCCCCACGACCAGGTGTTGCGGAACCACAGCGTGGGGAGGAGGTGCAGAGTCGCCGCCTCGGGTCCGCGGTTGTACGCGGTGACGAGCATCACGATGTCGTCCGGGGCCTGCTTCGCGTACTCCACGACCACGTCGAAATACCGGTCGTCGTCGAACACGCCGGTGTCGAGCAGCTCGTACTCCATCTCGGTCTTCGAGCGGCGGGCGTTGGTCGAGACGAGGTCTAGGTATGGGAAGGCGCGCTGCGGGTACTTGTACTGGCACCTGAGGTAGGAGTGAGTCGGCGTGCTGTCCAGGTAGAACCAGTACTCCTTGACATCCTCGCCGTGGTTGCCTTCGCCGTTCGCGAGCCCGAACATCCGCTCCTTGAGGATCGGGTCCGCCCCGTTCCAGAGGGCGAGCGACAGGCACAACCGCTGACGCTCGTCGCAGACCCCCGCGATGCCGTCCTCGCCCCATCGGTAGGCACGAGACCGCGCGTGGTCGTGGGTGAAGTAATTCCAGGCATCGCCGCTCGCGCTGTAGTCCTCGCGGACCGTTCCCCATTGCCGCTCGCTCAGATACGGACCCCACGCCTTCCAGGCGGCGGTGCCCGTTCGAGCCTGCTCGAGGCGCTTGTGCTCGGGCGTGGCGCTCGGGGTTCGCCTCGCGGGCATGCCGCGGAGTCTCCGTCGCGGGGCGCGATCATGCAACGGTGTCTGCACCAACCGGTCCTGCGTGTCCACCGGTGTCCCTGAGCGAAGCCGCGGGCCGCGCGGGACTGACCCGTTCAGCGCCCCAGGAGCGCCGCGACGCGGTCGGTGGCCCGGTCCAGCGACAGCTCCCTGCCGGCGGCCAGTCCCGCCCCGATCAGCAGGCCCTGCGCGATCAGGTAGCAGGTGAACAGCAGGCCGGCGAGCACGAGGAACACCTGCACGGGCGTGCGCCCGGCGACGGCCCGGGCGTAATAGCCGGCCAGGAGCGGGGTCAGCTCGAGCACGATCGCGGCCGGGACGCCGCCCCGCACGGCCGCCTGCCACCGGATCCGGCGCGTGGTCGCGAAGCGGTACAACAGCGAGCAGACCGCGGCGATCAACAACGCCGAGCCGACCGACAGCAGCCATCCGGGGACCCCCAGCCCAAGGCGCCCTCTGAGGTTGGTCGACTCCGTCGCGGCCGCGGCCATCAGCGCGATCATCAGGACCATGCCGGCGGCCAGGCCGAGATGACGGAGCTTCAGCACGATCGGACCCGGCCGCGGTGCCGACAGCAGCCTCGACTCGACGCGCTCGATCACCCCGGTCGCGCCGGCGCCCGCCCACACCATCGAGACGACGGCGACCGCGAGCAGCAACGGCGAGTTGCGATGGGTCCGGAGGACCAACTCGATGACCTGGTCGCGCGCGCCGGGTGGCAGCACGCTCGCGAGCTTGGTCGCCACCGCCTCGGCCTGGGCGGCGTCGCCGAGCACGAGCGCGGCGAGCGCGGCGATGCCCAGGGTCAGCGGCACGCACGCTCCGACCAGGTACCAGGCGAGCGCGGGCACGTCGTCGCTCAGTCCCGAGGCCCAGTAGAAGCTGTCCACCTGTTTCGCCGCCCGCCGTAGGCGCGGCAGGCGGAAGACCTGGCCGGGACCCATCCCGGGATCATCCCCGCCGGCCGATATGGATGCCAACCGCCGCGAGTCCCACATGTCCGCCTCCGTTCCGGCCCGGTAGGGTGTAGAGCGACGCTCACGCTCGCACGATGACCGCCGGGTCGACAATCAGAAGGCTCGAGCCTGCCGCCGGGGCGCGGCTCGGCGCTCATCACGACGGCCGTCGCTCGCTGGTGTTGCTGCGGAGTCCGGCGCCCGCGCTCACGAGCGCGGACCCAGCGGGATAGGCCGGTCCGGGGATTCCCGATGGTCAGCCTGGGGCGGCGCCTGGATCCGGCTGCGAATCGTATCCGTTCGCTCGTCACGGCGATCCAGGAGAACGACGAGGCGAGGATCGAGGAGGCCGTCCTTCGCCTGAGCCGGCGTCATCGCGCGCTCGCGCCGCTCGCGCTCGCGGTCAGCGCGTTCGTCCTGCTGTTCGACGGGCTGCGTCTGCTCGTGTCCAACTGGAGGCTGACGCTCGTGACGGTGCTCCCGGCGATGTGGATCTGGCTCGCGATGCTCGACCTCAAGGTCCACGTGCTGCACGGTCACACGTTCCACGTGATCCGCGGCCCGATCCTGATCCCGATCTGCCTGGTGATCGTCGCGGTCACGACGGCGAGCTTCTTCCTCAATGCCGTGTTTGCGTTCGCGATCGCCAAGCCGGGTCGCCCCGAGGTGCGCCCCGGCGTCGATCAGGCGAGGGACCATCTGGGCGCGATCCTCGGCTCGGGCGCCATCGTCGGGGCGCTGCTCGCGTTCGCGACGATGATCATGACCCGCTGGGGGCGCCCGTGGTTCGGGATCGTGCTCAGCCTCGTGGTAGGGTTGATGATGGTCTGCTACGTGGCGGTGCCGGCCCGTCTGATCGGTGGGAAGCCGCGGCAATCCAGGCGCGACAAGCTGACGACGAGCGCAGTGGGGGGAGCGATCGGCGCCACGGTGTGCACGCCGCCGTACCTGCTCGGCCGTCTCGGCATCCTGATGCTCGGCTCGAAGATCCTCTTCATTCCCGGCGTGTTCGTGATCGCGATCGGCGTCACGTTGCAGGCGGGCGCGACCGGAGCGGTCAGGGCGATCAAGTTGAGCGCCAGCCTCACCGCCGGCCACCATTTCGACGACGCGCCGCCCGACGCTCGTGTGACACAGTAAGCCGCGATGCCCTCGGAAGCGCCGCGCGGGCCCAGTGGGGTCGCCGGACAGCGAGCTCGGATCGCCCGTGCGCTAAGCCGGCGTCAGAGGCTCTGCTGACCGCGAGCTACCTGGGCGAACAGTCCGCCACTGGGTGACGCGCGCCACCGCGGCGCGGCCGGAGCCCGCCCCACTCCCATTAGCGGGTAATATAAACGCCTCATGGAGCAGGTCGGCGCCAAACGAAGCAGCCAGCTGGACGAGATCGCGGAGGCGCTGCCCCAGCGGAGCTCGGCGCTGTCGCGGCTGTTCCTGACCCGGAGCACCGTGTGCGTGTCGCGGACCGAGGTCGGGGTGCTGCGCAACCTCCGCGAAGGCCCGCGGCGGATCACCGAGCTGGCCGGCGAGGAGCGCGTGACTCAGCCGGCGATCACGCTGCTCGTCAATCGCCTCGAGGACCGCGGCTGGGTCAAGCGGATCGCGGATCCGAGCGACCGCCGCGCGGTGCTGGTCAGCCTCACCCCGGTGGGGGAGGACGTGTTCGAGCAGCTGCGGGCCGAGTACCGCGCGCTCCTGCACGAGGAGATGGCGATGCTGGACGATTCCGAGGTCGAGACGCTCGCGGCCGCGGTCGAGATCCTGGACAAGCTGATCGAAAGGCTCTCGCGGTGAGCGCGATCGCCGGAGGAAACGGACACCGGCCGGCGGCGCACCCTGACCGCTACAAGTGGATCGCGCTATCGAACACGACGCTCGGGATCCTGATGGCCGTGATCAACCAGTCGATCGTGATCATCGCGCTGCCGGCGATCTTCCGCGGGATCCATCTGAACCCGCTGATCCCTTCGAACACGAGCTACCTGCTGTGGATGCTGCTCAGCTTCATGGTCGTGATGGCGGTGCTGGTCGTGAGCCTGGGCCGGGTGGGGGACATCTTCGGACGGGTCCGGATGTACAACCTCGGCTTCGCGATCTTCACGCTCGGCTCGATCCTGCTGTCGGTGACGTGGCTCGAGGGGAGCGCGGGCGCGATGTGGATGATCATCATGCGCGTGGTCCAGGGGATCGGCGCGGCGTTCCTGATGGCGAACTCGTCGGCGATCCTCACCGACGCCTTCCCGGCCGAGGAGCGGGGACTGGCACTCGGGATCAACATGGTCGCCGCGATCGCCGGGTCGTTCATCGGGCTTGTTCTCGGGGGCGTGCTCGCGCCCGTGGCGTGGCGGCTGGTGTTCCTGGTGTCGGTGCCGTTCGGGCTGTTCGGGACCGTGTGGGCCTACCTGAAGCTCGAGGAGCGCGGGATCCGGACGCCCGCGAAGATCGATTGGTTCGGCAACGTCACGTTCGCGGTCGGGCTGGTCGCGGTGCTCGTCGGGATCACTTACGGGATCCTGCCCTACGGCGGGCACGACATGGGCTGGACCGCCCCCGGCGTGATCGCCGCGCTCGTCGGCGGCATTGTGATCCTCGGGGTGTTCGTGGTGATCGAGCGCCGCGTCGAGGCGCCGATGTTCCGCCTGGACCTGTTCAAGATCCGGGCGTTCAGCGGCGGGAGCGTGGCGACGTTCCTGGCGGCGCTGTCTCGCGGTGGCCTGATGTTCATGCTGATCCTGTGGCTCCAGGGGATCTGGTTGCCACTCCACGGCTACAGCTTCCACGACACGCCGTTGTGGGCGGGCATCTACATGCTGCCGCTGTCCGCAGGATTCCTCGTAGTCGGGCCGATCTCCGGGCGCCTGGCCGACCACTACGGTGCGCGGCCGTTCGCCACCGGCGGCATGATCGGATCGGCGATCGGCTTCCTGCTTCTGATCGCGCTCCCGATCAACTTCACCTATTGGCAGTTCGGGCTGGTGATCTTCCTGATCGGCGTCGCGATGGGGCTGTTCGCCGCCCCCAACCTGACCGGGATCATGAACAGCCTTCCGCCCAATCAGCGCGGCTCCGGCGCCGGCATGGCCGCCACCTTCCAGAACTCCGCGTCGGTCCTCTCGATTGGCGTGTTCTTCAGCCTGATCATCGTCGGCCTGTCGTCGACCTTGCCGACTGTCCTCTATCACGGTCTCGCCTCGCACGGCGTGCCGCAGGCGGCCGCGAGCCAGGTCTCTCATCTTCCGCCGGTCGGCAGCCTGTTCGCGTCGTTCCTCGGCTACAACCCGTTGGGCACGCTGCTCGCGCCGACGCTACCGCACCTCCCGCACGCGACCGCCGCGTATCTCACCGGGCATCGGTTCTTCCCGACGCTCGTGTCGCATCCCTTCGCCACCGGGATCCACACCGTGTTCTACTTCGCCGCCGGATGCTGCGTGGTCGCCGCGGTCGCCTCCTGGCTGCGGGGCGCGAAGTACTACTACAAGGCCGACATCGCCGAGGTCGAAGAGGCCGAGCTGCTCGAGGTCGCCTGACGCCGTCCGGGCTAAGGCGCCGCCGTCAGGCGCCGCCGACAAATTCCACAAGGGCCCGCGACTTCTGTCGCGGAACCGAACGGGCGAGCTCGCGTGTTCCCGTGCCCTCGCTCGATCAGCTTCACGAACAGCTCGCCGCTAGCACACAACCTGACGGTTCAGCAGGGCACGAGCGGCCCGGTGGTAGGCGCCACGCCCACGTTCATGGGCGGGACGAAGACGCTGACGTTGAAGCTCAAGGCCGGCACCTACACGTTCTACTGCAGCGTTCCGGGCCATCGCGCGGCCGGAATGCAGGGAACGCTCACCGTGCAATGACGTGCGCGCGATCCGCGCTTTCGCAGCTGCGCTGATCTGCCTGCTGGCCGCCCCGGCAGCCGCGTCGGCGCACGCCCTGCTGATCGAGTCGAGCCCGCCACCGGGGGCGGGCCTCGCCGGCTCACCGGCGGCGATCATCGCCATGTTCAGCGAGCCGCTCAACCGTCCGCTGAGCACGCTGCGGCTGACCACGCCAGCGGGCCGACCCGTGCGTGCGACCGTCACCAGCGACGGTTCGACGCGGCTCGTGCTGAGGCCGGTCCGCCGTCTCGCGCGCGGGGTCTACGAGCTGCGGTGGCGCACCGTTTCGGCCGACGACGGGCACACGGCCCAGGGCTCGTACTCGTTCGGCGTGCGAGCCGCGGTGGTGGGCCCGGCTCAGTCGGCGGCCGCCGGCCCGCTGGCCGAGGGCGGCTGGCTGCGCGCGCTGCTGGACGCGATGTTCGACGGGGCGCTGATCCTGTTCTGCGGGGGCGTGTTCTGCAGCGCGCTCCTATCGGCGCCCGGCTCGTGTCCGGCAGCGTGGCTCCTGCCTGACCCTAGCCGGCGCGAGGTTGCCCGCCGGCAGTGGCGGGTGACGATCGCGACCGGTGGCGCGGCAGTGCTCTGCTCGCTGGTGGCGACGCTCGCGGACGCGGCCCACGCGGGCGGCGGCCTCAGCGCCCGCGCGCTGCGCGCCTACCTGCTCTCGGACGCGGCCGGGTACGCGCGTCTGGCCGTCCCGGCGATGCTGCTCGTGTCCGTGCTGATCGCCGCGCGGGGGGCTCCCGGGCGGGCGAGTGGCCCGGCCGTGCTCGCGCTCGTGGCGGTCGCGGCCGGTGGTCACGCGACCTCCGCCGATCTCAGCGGGCTCGCGTTCGCGAGCGACCTCGTCCACCTGATCGCCGCCTCGATCTGGCTCGGCGGCATCGTCAACCTCGCGATCGCGTGGATTCCGCGCCTGAGGGCCGTGGGCGTCGCGGGCCGCCGCCGGATCGTCGAGGTCGTGCTGCCGAGGTTCGGCAGGGTGGCGCTGCCGGCGTTCATCACGCTCGTGGTCGCGGGGGCGCTGAACGCCGCGACCGAGCTCGGATCGCCACGGGCCCTCTGGGACGGCGGTTACGGACGGGTGCTGCTCGTCAAGACCGCGCTCGTCGCGGTGGTCGCGCTGCTCTCCTACAAGCACGCGCTGCGGCTGCGACCGCGGCTGCTGGCCACGCGAGAGGTCGACGTTCGCCTCGAACGGTGGCACTGGCGGCTGCTGGCGTCAGAGCCGGTGGTCGGCGTCGGGATCGTCCTGGCCGCGGCGCTGCTCGTCGCGTACGCGCCACCAATCGACCTCTCCCGGGCCGTGGCCTCCGTCGCTGCCGGCGCGGCGCGCGAAGCGTCGTCGGAGGGGACGCAGCTGTCGGTGGCCGGCGAGGCCGGCCCCTACATCGTCAACGCGGTAGTGAGCCGCGGGGCGCACGGGGTGAACGTCGAGGTGCGGACGCTCACGGCGCTCCAGAATCCCGTCGCCCTGCGGGTGCACGTCCCCGGGAGCAAGCGGGCCGGCCCGTGCGGCGTCGGCTGCACCCGGCTGGTGCTCGCTGGCTCACCCCGGACGCTCGACGTCGACGTGGGCGTCGGCGTCGCCGTCGGCGCCCGGGAGCGTGGCTATCGCGTCTCCCTGCCGATTCGCTATCAGCCGTCCGCAGGCCCCGCCGCGGCGCGGCTGCTGGCGGAGGTCGAACGCTCCGAGCAGAACCTGCGGTCGGTCGCGATCAGCGAGACGCTCGGGAGCGGGACCGGCGCGCCCGAGGTCACGTTCTACCGGGTTGGGATGCCCGACCGGTTCGCATACCGTCTCTCCCGGCAGGGGCGCCTCGTCAGCGACACGACGATCGTGGGCACGCACGAGTGGACCCGCGAGGCCGGCCAGAAGCGCTGGGAGGAGGGAATCTACGGCGGTGGCGGCCCGCCGTTCTCGGCCGCGGGCTATCTCGGGTGGTGGACGCCGTTCGCCGGCCGGCCGCAGCTGCTCGATCGGACGCGCACTCGCGGGGGCGAGCGGGCTGACATCGCGACCGTCAGCCGGATCCCCGGCCTCGGAACCGTGTGGCTGCGGTTGGAGATCGATGTGACCCACCCGCGCGTGCTGAACATCGGGATGATCACGACCGCCCACTTCATGACGCAATCGTGGGGCGCGTTCAACTCCGCGCGGCCGATCGAGGCGCCTCCTGCGTCCGGGCTCACGCGGAGCGGTTGACGCCGGGAGCGGTCGTGCAAGAGTCCAAGCTTAGGATCTCCAATGCAGGAGCCGTTTGGGACAAGGTCGAACTGATGACGCAGTCGTCCACGTCGTCCTCGCCGTCCGACGGCTAGTCGTGCCCCCCAAGCCGCGGCGAAGCGCTGGCTCTGCCCCCCGCCATCGCTTCGGCAGCAACCGCGGACTTGACAGAGAGCGGCGGCCCCCCGGCCGCCGCTCTCTTGCTACAGCAGCTCGGCGATGATCTCGGCCGCGCGCGCCGCCCCGCCGGCGCGCACCGGGCGGTAGTCGACGGGGCGACCGATCTCCTCGGCGATGGCCCGGGCGATCGCCTCGGGCGGCGAGCGGTCTTACTCCATCCGGCGCCCGGCGCGGTGGCGCCGGAGGCGGTGGTGGACGTGGAGGTTCTGCTCGAAGTGGCGGGCGAGTGGGAAGTAGATGAACGGGCGCCCGCTCGCGGTCAGCTCCATCGTCGTGGTCAGTCCGCCCTGGACGATCGCGAGGTCGCAAGCGGCCAGGTGGCGGTAGAGGTCGGGGACATACGGCTGGACCTCGAGTCCGTCCGCCGCCGGCAGCGCCGCCGGGTCGATTCGCGGGCCGGCGACGGCGACCATCCGCAACCCCGGGACGAGCCGCCGCGCCTCCGGCAGGCTCGCGATCACGCGTCGCAGGAGGTGCTCGCCGACGCCCGAGCCGCCGACGGTCACAATGCACACTCGCTCGTCGACGGCGTAGCCGAGCTCCTCACGTAACGCGCCGCGGTCCGCGACGCCGGGAAAGCCGGTGACGTAGCCCGCGAACCGGAAGCGCGACTCGGTCCACTCGCGGATCGCCGGCAACCCGGGTCCGAACCGCTCGGGCACGATGTCGTCTGGCTCGCCGATGAAGATCGACCGGTCCCGCACCCGCGGATACCGCGCGATCTGCTCGAGCATCTCGGCGTTGTAATCCGCGGTCAGGGACGCCTCACGCGCGCCGCCCTCGGGCATCGGCAGCCACCCGACGAAATCGCTCAGCCATGCGTACGAGGCCGACTTGAGCTCCGGGTTCTCGTGCAGGAAGTAGTCGAGGTCCCAGGCTTCGTCTCCGATCCAGAGGTCGTACCGCTCGTCGCGGACCAGGTCGTGGAAGACCATGAAGTTCGCGACGAGGATCTCGTCCATCCGCCGGAACGCCTCGAACACGTTCAGCTCGTGCTCGGCCGCTTCGGACTCGATGTGCGCGGACTCGCCGGCCAGGCTCGCACTGGCGGGGTGGATCCGCTCGCCGTGCGCCGCGAGCACGTCGGTGACCGGGTGCTGGGCGAGCCAGTCGATCTCGAGATCCGGACACAGCCTTCGCATGTGCTGCGCGATCGCGACATCCCGCCGGGCGTGGCCGAGTCCGATCGGGGAGGAGATGTAGAGCGCGCGCCGGCAACGCGATCTCGCCCGGGTGAAGCTCCCGGCCGCCGGCGGCGCGCAGATGAAATCGCGGAGCAGCAGGTTCACCTTGACCGGGTCGCGGCCGTTCGGGAGGTGGCCGGAGCCGCCGAGCGTCACGAGCGTTCCGCCGGTCGCCTCGGCCAGCGCCTCGCCCTGCGCATGCGGGCGGACGAGGTCGCAGTCGCCGTGGATCACGAGCGTCGGGCACCTGACCCGCGCACACGTCGCGCGGAACTCCTCGGCGCGCGGCACCGCGATCCCGCGGGTCGTGTCGGCCAGCGTCTCCGGCGTCGTCTCGAGCGCCCAGCCGATGAAGTCCCCGATCGGCCTGTCCCCGGCGCCCGAGCTGGTCGACGCGTACGTGAGGCTCGGACGCGACGACGATGCCGAGCTCGTCGCGGCTCAGTTCATGACGGCGGCTGAGGCAAAGGGGCAGCCGTGGTCACTGGCACGAGCGCTCCGCTGCCGCGGCTTGCGGGCCGAGGATCAGGGCCATGCCGAGCTGTTCGAGGAGGCGCTCCGCCGCCACGCCCAGACGCTCGACGAATTCGAGACCGCGCGTACGCGCCTGGCATACGGACAGCGCCTGCGGCGAGGCCGCAGTCGTGTCCTCGCCCGCGAGCAGCTTCGAGCCGCGGCCGCGACGTTCGAGCGGCTCGACGCCCGCCCCTGGGCCGAACTAGCGCGGACGGAGCTGGCCGCGACCGGCGAGACGCTCAGGCGGCGCGATCCCAGCACGGTCGACGAGCTGACCCCGCAGGAGCTGCAGATCGCGCTCCTGCTCGCCGGCGGCCGGACGACCCGCGAGGCGGCGGCGACACTGTTCCTCAGCCCGAAGACGATCGAGTATCACCTGCGCCACGTCTACCAGAAGCTCGACATCCACTCGCGCGAGGCGCTCGCGCGGGTCCTGGCGACTTCATCGCCGGCGCCCGGAGCGTCCGATGTCGAAACCGACCCGGTGGTCGAGCTCGGTGGATGAGGTGCCTGGGCCCCCGTGCGCCTGTGGTACCCGCCCGCCCGGCTCGCCGGCCCCCGCCGGGGGCCTGCGCGCGAGCGCTACTTGCCGATTCCGAACGCGCTCGAGGTCCCGAGCACGCGGCCTCCGGCCCCGAGCGCCTGGACCTTGAACGTCCGGTACGACCCGACCACCGGGATCGCGGTCTCGAACCCAGACCGGCGCGCGCTCGCCACCGCGGTCTGGCCGCCGCCCCTCCCCGCCACGACCCGCCAGTAGGCGACGTTCGTGGCACCGTTCCAGCTCGCGTACACCGTGATCCGGCCCGAGGTCTTCCGCGCCGCGCCGGCGGGCGGGTAGTCGGGCTTGCCGACCCACGGCTCGAGCGTCGCGCGGTAGCTGATGTCCGACCCCGGGAGGCGCGCGTCGAGCAGCATGTTGCCGGACGCGTCGAACTCGGTGAAGAACGGCGCGGATCCCCAGCCCATGAACTCGTTGCCGTTCGCGAGCGGCTCGATGTTGCCCATGTACTCGGCGTCGAAGTGCGATCCGTGGCTGTACTCGCCGGCGACGGTGGCGGTGTGCGCGCTCGGGTTGAGCTTGAGCACGAGCCCGCGAGACGGCGCGGTCGGATTCACGTACGTGCCGCCGCCGGTGATCTGGCAGCAGTGATCGTCGAACAGTGTCAGCAGCGAAGAGCCGGGGTACACCGCGACGTCGTGCTGCCACTCGAAGTCGGCACCCGAGCCGAGCTTGAAGCTCGAGTGCCGGCCGCCGAGGGTCCATTCGATCACGCCCGTGGTGATGTTGACCTTGTATGCGGCCCAGGTGTTGCGCATCGAGACGACGAACGTGCCGTCGCCGGGAACGTCGATCGAGTTGACGTGGTAGGCGTCCCACGGGAACCCGTTGGTCGGGAGCGTCGCCTGCGAATCGCCGAGCGGGATGTGATCGAGCGCGTCCCAGCTTCGCACGAGCTTGCCGTTCGTGAGGTCGTACTCCTGCACCGCCGAGTCGATCAGCGCGCCGTTGTATGCGCCGCCGTACTTGGACAGGTTCATCGGGATGTTCTTGTTCGCGGTCACCCATGCGTCGCGGCCGCGGATCACCAGCTCGTGCAGCGTGAGGACCCATCCGTTCGTCGCCTTCAGCGTCGTGATCTTGCGGTAGTGCTGGTCGACGATCACGTACTCGCCGGTCTCGGTGGCGCCCGTGTTCGTGACGTCGCCCTGCCACCACGCGAGCACGGGCTTCCCCTCGTAGATCTGGAGGCTCAGATTGCCGGCGACATCGTTCACCGGGACGGGCTTGAACCACACCGGCTGGAGTTGGTCGTCGAGGATCAACGGCCCGCTCTGGCCGGTGATCGGCGGGTAGTTCAGGTCGTAGAAGTTCGCCATGAAGATGTAGCCGGGTGCGAGCTTCTTCGTAACCGGCGTGATTGTCGGGCGGATCACCGGCGGATGGAGCGTCGGCGCCGACGCGTAGCTGTAGGTGTCCTTCGTCGTATATGCGCCGAGCGGGGCGCCGTGCGAGCCGCCGAAGGCGAAGTCGACGATGACGAAGGCGCCGATCACGAGCACGACCCCGGTCGCGATGGGAAGACGCCGGATGAACGGGCCCTGCGCGGTGGCGGCCTTGGGCACCAGCGCAAATGTGATGATCGCCGCGGCGACGCACAGCCCGGCGCCGATGAAATAGCCGAGGCGGAACCCGTCGGTCAGCGCCTGCGGCACGCCGTGTCCCCGGCCGATCAGGTGGCTCGAGAGCGATGTGGCCAGCGTGATCAGGACGGCGATGCCGAGTCCGCCACCGACCTGGCGCGAGGTGTTCACGAGGCCCGACGCGAGTCCGGCCTGTCCCTGCTTGGCGCCCTGGGTCGCGGCGATTGTCGAGGGGACGATCGACATGCCGATCCCGGCCGCGGTCAGTACGCCCGGGATCACGACGTAGACGATCGCGCTGCCGCTCGCGGCGATCCTCGTGAACAGCAGCAACCCGAACGCCATCATCGTCAGGCCGCCGCCGAGCACGGCGCGCACGCCGAAGCGGCTCACGAGCTTGCCGGCGCTCCGGGCGACGACCGCGATCGTCAGCGCCATCGGCAGGAACGAGAGTCCCGCCTTGAGCGGCGAGAGCCCGAGCACCTGCTGCAGGTAGAGCGAGCTCAGGTACCACATCGGGAACAGCGCCGCGCTGAACAGCAGCACGATCCCGTTGGCGACGTTGAGCTCCTTGGTCAGATCCTTGAACGGTATGAGCGGATCGGATGCGAAGCGGGCCTCGATCACCATGAACGCTGCGAGCATCGCCAGGCCAACCAGGATCGGGCCGAGCGCGAGGCCCGCATGCCATCCGCGCAACCCGGACTGGACGACGCCGTACACGAGCACCATCTGACCGACGGTCAGCGTCAACGCGCCCGGGATGTCGAAGTTTCGGCCTGCCCGCTCGCGCCGCCGGTCCGCCACGACGGCGAAGGCGATGAATGCGGTGGCGACCCCGATTGGCGGATTGATCAGCAGGACCCAGCGCCAGCTCAGCGCCTGGGTGATGATCCCGCCGAACAGCACGCCGGCGGCGCCGCCGAGCCCGTTCATCGCGGCCCACAGGCCGATTGCGCGATGCAGCCGCGGACCCGGCGGGAACGAGGACGTGACGATCGCCAGCGACGAGGCGGCCATGAACGCGCAGCTGAAGCCCTGCACTCCGCGAGCGACGACCAGTACCTGGCGGGTCGGGGCGAGCCCACCGGCCAATGAGGTGACCGAGAACAGGAGCAGCGCCGCCACGAACACCCGGCGCTGGCCCAGCTGGTCCGCGGCTCGGCCGCCAAGCATCAGGAAGCCGGCGAATGCGATCGCGTAGGCGTCGATCACCCATTGCAGGTCAGCCGAGGTGAACCTGAGGCTCGACTGGATCGAGGGCAGCGCGACGTTGACGATGCTCAGGTCGAGAATCACCATGAACTGCGCGACGCAGCAGACGACCAGGATCCAGGTCGAACGGGAGTCAGATCCAGGCGCGCCGGCACGCAAACCGGCCCGGCCGGGCCGCTTCGGTGGTGCTTCGGCGCTCGCACCTGTGCGAGCCGCGCCGTCTGCTACTGCCGCCCCGCCCGAAGCTGTGCCGTCGGTGTCCCGGGGAGCAGACGAAGTCTCAGATGCCTCCATCCGCGTCCATACCTTACCCTGGTCACGAGGCGTAACAGGCGGGGCGGTCTTGCGGGCCCTTGTTAGGTGAAGGCGAAACAAATCGCCGACAGGGGTGTCTTGTACCCTGAAGACCGAAGTTTTCTAGCGAGATGGGAGTGCGCTTTATGAGACGAGCGATGCTGGGCATGATTGCGGTCGCGGTCGGACTGGCGGGCTGCGGCGGCAACTCGGCGTCGCACACGACCTCGAGGTCGGCGGCGTCCGCGCCGTCGACGACGTCGACCTCCCAGACGACGACGACGGCCGCGGATCTCACGTCGACGACGACCACCCACAAGACGGTCCACCACCACAAGGCTCAGGTCCACAAGGCGACGACGGCCGCGGCGAAGGCGCCAACCACGACGGCCACCTCCACGCAGCCGCCCGTGACGACGACGTCGGCGCCGCCCGTGACGACGACGTCGGCGCCGCCCGTGACGACGACGTCGGCGCCGCCGGTGACGACCTCCGCGCCCGCGCCGGTCGTTTCCGCGCCCAAGACGGCGAACGGCAAGCCGCCGAGCAACAGCAACAAGAACAGCCAGGGCTACAGCATCAGCCAGCAGGGCTACTAGGCGACCGAGCGCCGGCCGCCCGCCACTTACTCAGCCTCAGACCGCGAGCCACACGGAGGTGTCAGCCGGCACGCGGCCGTCCTCGGTCAGTGGCCCGCTCGCGATCAGCACGGTCGCGCCGACGGGCATCGGCACCGGATCGCAGGAGAAGTTCACGACGCACACGAATCCGGGGTCGCGAGCGAACGCGAGCGCACCGTCTGGGGCGTCCGACCACCTCAGCGTGCCGTCGCCGAGCGCCGGACGCCCGCGTCGGATCGCGAGCGCGCGTCGGTAGAGCTCGAGCATCGAGCGCTCGTCGCCGGTCTGGGCCTCCGCCGTCAGCTCGCCCCACGAGCGCGGCTGGGGGAGCCAGGGCGGCGCGCTCGCATCGTCGGGACTGAAGCCGAAGGGCGGCTCGTTTCCCGACCATGGGATCGGCACCCGGCAGCCGTCCCGCCCGCGCTCGGTGCGGCCCGACTGCTCCCAGCCCGGGTCCTGCAGCACGTCCTCGGGAAGGTCCTCCACCTCGGCGAGGCCGAGCTCCTCGCCCTGATAGACGTAGGCGCCCCCGGGCAGCGCCAGCATCAGCAGCGCGGCCGCCCGCGCACGCCGGCGCCCAAGCGAGTAGTCGGCGGGCAGGTCGGCGACGTCGTTCAGCGTTCTGAGTGGCCGTACGTCCTGCGGCCGGGCGTACCGCGAGACCTCTCGGACCGTGTCGTGATTGGACAGGACCCACGTGGCCGGTGCCCCGACCGCCTCGTGCGCGCCGAGCGCGGCGACGATCGACGCTCGCATCGCATCGGCGTCCCACGGCGCCAGCAGGAAGTCGAAGTTGAACGCGGTGTGCAGCTCGTCCGCACGGACGTATCGCGCGAGGCGCTTGGGGTTATGGACCCACGCCTCGGCGACGAACACCCGCGGATCGTCGTAGGTGTCGGCCAGCAAGCGCCACGACCGGTAGATCTCGTGGACCTCGTCGCGGTCCCAATGCGGATGGTCGACCACCTCGGCGGTGACCGGGGGCCACACGATCGAGCCGACGTCCGGGAGCCCCTTTGCCTTGGCCAGGCCGTGGGCGACGTCGATGCGGAAGCCGTCGACGCCGAGCTCGAACCAGAACCGCATCGTCTCGTCGAACTCCTCCCGCACGTCGGGATGGGTCCAGTCGAGGTCCGGCTGCTCGGGCGTGAACAGATGGAGGTACCACTGTCCCGGGCGACCATCGGTCTCGATTACGCGGTCCCAGGCTGGGCCACCGAAATTGCTCATCCAGTCGTTGGGAGGCTCGCTGCCGCCGCGCCCGCGCCCGTCGCGGAAGACGAAGCGGGCCCGCTCCCGCGAGCCCGGCCCGGCCGCGAGTGCCTCCTGGAACCAGGTGTGCTGGTCCGAGAGGTGGTTCGGGACGATGTCGAGCAGCACTCGCAAGCCGAGGTCGTGCGCCTCGCCGAGCATCGCCTTGGCTTCGTCGAGCGTGCCGAACACGGGCTCGATCGCGCGGAAGTCCGAAACGTCATAGCCGCCATCTTTCATCGGGGACGGGTACCACGGGTTGATCCACAGCGCGTCGATGCCGAGAGCGGCGACGTAGCGCAGGCGGGAGCGGAGCCCCGCGATGTCGCCGATGCCGTCGCCGTTGCCGTCCGCGAAGCTCCGGATGTAGACCTGGTAAATGACCGCGCTGCGCCACCAGAGAGCTCCGTTGTACTGGGCTCCGTTGCCGTTCATGCGAACGTGATCGGCGCCGAAAGGGGCAACACCGCCGAGGACGGGCCGCGGGCCAAGTCGAACGTGCCGGGCTCGAGGGCCCAGCGACGATCCTGCACGCTCCAATGCTCGAATGCCCGCGGCGGAATGATGATCACCGCGGAGGCGCACCCTCCCGGATCCGCCACGACGGCCGCGAATCCGACCAGCCATCGCACGGGCCGCTCGACGCCGCTGGCAGGCCGGCTTGCGTGGAGCTGTACGACCGCGCCGCTTGACCGGATGTGCACGCCGCACACGTAGCTGACTCCGATCCGCGCGGTGAGCAGCGGATCCTCGCTGAAGCACTCGAAATGCCGGCCGGCGTAAGGCGTGCGGTGGAGGTTGACGGTCGGCGCCAGAAGGACGTCGACCCCCTTGCGCCTCGCCTCGGACGCGAGCACGCCTCCGAGCTTCTCGACGAGATCCTCGTCCCATGTCGCGGCCAGCGCGGCCGGCGAGGGTTCGCCGACGGGTCGCGCTCGTCCCACCGCTCGCCTCTGACCCCGGCAGGGCCGTCCGAGACGACCAGGCGCCGTAGGCCGACCGCCGGCTCGGGGTGCACCGACCAGAAGTCCGCGCCCGTGAGCAGGCGGACCTTCTGCTCGAGCGACAGCGACGCCACCCGGGCGAGCAGGTCGGGGTCGTCAACGGCGGTCCGAGCAACGGTCGACTGAGTCAAGGCGACCGCGTTGTATCGCTCGGGCGCCATGCAGCCCAGCGCCGTTCTGGCATCGCGAACACGACCGGCTTGATCGCTACGTCGTGCGGCGCTCGATCACGGCAAGCGGCGCGAGCTCTTCGATCGATTCGCCACCGTCGCCTTCGATCGCGGAGAGCAGCAGCTCGGCGCCTCTGGCGCCGGTCTCGCGCAGCGGCTGGCGGACGGTCGTGAGCCCGAGCACCTCGGCCACCTCGATGTCGTCGAAGCCGATGATGGCCAGGTCCTCGGGCACACGGAGGCCCTTGGCCCAGGCGGTTTCGAGCACCCCCATGGCCTGCACGTCGGACGCCGCGAAGACCGCCGTCGGACGGTCGGGGAGGCGCAGCAGCCTCTCGGCCAAGTCGCGCGCCTGCTCGCGACCGTGCGTTCCAAGCTGCTCGAAGCCTTTGTCCCGCCTGATTCCGGCGCGGCGAAGCGCGCGGGCCATTCCCTGGCGACGCTGCTCGCTTGAGGTGAAGCCGAACGGGGTCGGTTCGTCTCCGACGAATCCGATCCTCGTGTGTCCCCTTTCGAGCAGGTGCTCGGTTGCCATCTCGCCGCCGCGCACGTTGTCGATGACCACGCGCGGAAGGGCCGGATGGCGGACGTCGACAAGCACGACCGGGAGCCTCTCCCGGCGGAGGCTCTCGACCTCCGTGTCGGTCGGCCGCAGCGACATCACGAGGAGTCCATCCACTCGGTCGGTGCGGGCGAAGTCCCGGAACGCGTCTTCCCGCTGGGGGAGCGTCTCGACGTCGAACAGCACGAGGTCGTAATCGCCGCGGTCGCGCAGCTGCCCGACGACGCCGCGCAGCCGCTCGAGCACCGAAGCGCTCGTGAAGAAGGGTGCGACGACGCCGATCATCTGCGTGCGCCCGAGCGACAGGTTGCGCGCCGTCGAGCTGCGCCGGTAGCCGAGCTCGTCGATCGTCCTGTTGACGCGCACGCGCGCATCCTCACTGACCAGCGGGCTGTCGTTCAGCACGCGCGACACGGTACCCACCCCGACCTTCGCGTGGCGGGCCACATCGCGGATGGTCGGTGCGTGATCCCGGGACTTGGGGGGGACCAGATCCATCAAGCCAAGCGTAGCTCCGCTGGCCGGTCGTCGAGACGCAGCTGAGACAGTGGGGCTACCCCTCGTCGAGGTCAACGGCTGGGCTTGACTAACCGCGAGTCGTCGTGCGATCGCTGGAACCGGTTCCACAAAGGTTTTGGCCAGACGAGAAAGCCGTCCACCAGCTGCGGTAACGCTCTCGGAGCCGGCCAGCTTGAAGCGGAAAGCCGCGCTGCCGCTCGTCTCAGCAGACGAGGCAGCCACTGGTTCGTGGATGGGGCAGTGTCCGAGGCGAGGTGACCTTGCACGCGCGAACGCGCACTACTACTTCAGAGATGGACAGTCGGAGTGATCGGCGGTTGGTGCGAGCGGCGCGGTCCGGTGACGGTGCCGCGTTCGCGAGGCTTGTCGATCGTCATTACGCGACGCTACTTGCAAGCTGCCAGCGGATGCTCACCGACATCGATCTGGCACGCGATGCGGCGCAGGAGGCGACCCTGCGGGCGATGCTGGGTCTGGATTATCTTCGTAACGACGCCCGATTTGGAGCGTGGCTCGTCGGCATCGGCCTCAACGTGTCACGCGGCCTGGTCGGCGTCGGTCACAGGCAGATCTCACTTGACCTGCTGCGCCAGGACGGTCGGCTCACCGAGCCGACCGTCGATGCGGATCCGGTCGAACGGATCGCCGCCAGCGAGCTCGCGGCCCGGGTGCGCGCTGCGATCAATGCGCTGCCGGCCGGGCAACGGCAGGCGGTCGCGCTCTTCTACATCGACGGCCTCACTCAAGCCGAGGCAGCCGAAGAGCTCCGTCTATCAGTTCGCGGCGTCGCTACTCGCCGGCGCTGGCGGTCGCCTCCGCGAGGTGCGAGTGACCGAGTTGACGGAGTCGATCTTCTATGCGCACGCGATCCTCACAGATGACACGAGCGTCGACGCCAGACCCAGCGACGCGCTCATGCTCGCGCTCGTGACCGACGCGCCGATCTACGTCGCCGCCAGTGTCCTGAAGCGAGCTGAGGAGACGGCCGCCAACCGAAGCGACCTGATCGAGGAGGCCAATGCCGCCGTCGATGACGCCCGAGTGATCGCCGACGAGGCGATGGCCAGGCACGCGGCGAGCATGGCCCGGCTCCTGAATCCAAAGCACTAAGCGCCTCGAGACTTCCGGTTTGTCGCCCACACGGGTCTGGTCGCGGCGCTGTGACATTCGCTATCCGCCAGACCGAAGCGGAAGCCCCATCGCGCTCTTGCGGAGAAGGTGTCGGTGAACTGCTGGAGTGCGCTCGGCTCCTCGGGCGGCGTGATCACGTTGACGGGAAGGCCGAGCGCCTCGACGCTGGTCGGAAGGTCCTTGCGAAGCGGCAGACCGAGGCGATGACGCTCGGCGACCGTGTGGCGGCCATGCTCAGCGGAGTGCTTCAGCAGCGGCGAGACCGTGCTGGTCGCGAGGCTGAGCCCAGAGAGCCCGGCGCGTGGTCACGTGCTTTCAGGTCGGCGGTCTGCACCCGGCGACGATCGTCGACTTCGTCGTCCCGAAGCGCTACGGGGTTCGCCAGACGATTGCCGACACGCTCGGCATCGGCGGGATCATGCGCGGGCTGCGCACCATCCCGGTGCTGCTCGACGTCTGCCGCGACATGGAGGAGCCTGACGGTCGCGGCCGCCCTGACCGGCCGGCGCGAGCCCGTTTACCACGCCGCGATGCTAGACCCTCACACCGGCGCCGAGCTGCCGCTCGACGAGATCGAAGAGCTTGTCGACGAGCTGCTCTGGGCGCACCGCGACCTGGTGCCGCCGCTGGTGTTGTAGAAGGAACCCGCGTGGTCGATTTGGCCCCGGTGTGGGGCCTTTTCGACCACGGACCGGCGCTCAGCGCTCCGAAGGCTCGAGCGGCAGCGGCGAGGACGGCTTGAGCTCCTCGAGGCGCAGGAGCGTCATCACGCGCGCGGCGCCGCCGCGCGTCGACAGGCGCACGAGCACGCGCTGGAGCTGCGCGACCTCGCGCGCGACGATCAGAAGCATGGCGTCGGTCTCGCCGGTGACCCAGTCGGCGGAGATCACCTCGGGCATCTTCCTCACGGCCTCGGCAAAGCGCCTGTGGGCGGCGTCGCCGTGGGCCTGGAGCGTCACCGCGACGTAGACCTGGAGGACGAATCCGGCCTCGGCAGCGTCGAGCCGGGCCACGATGCTCCGCACGATCCCGGACTCCTTCAGACGCCGCACGCGGTTAAGGGTGGCGGCGGGGGAGAGGCCGACGATTCGCGCGAGCTCCACGTTCGGGCGATCCGCGTTCGTTTGGAGCTCTTCGAGCAGCTTTACATCAATCAAATCAAGCGAAATAGCCAATCGCAAAATATTTCATCGTTAGAGGGCGCATCTGTCAAATCGTGGCTCGATTCCAGGGGCACATGGACGATGCTGATTCACATGAGCAGGAACAACCGTTCAGCGATCTTCGCCCTCGCCGCCGCGGGCACGCTCTGGGGCCTCAACGTGCCTCTGACGAAGCTTGCGCTCGGCTGGCTCGGGCCTGGCTGGCTGACCGTGGCGCGGTTCGCGGTCGCCGCACCGCTGCTCGCGCTCGTCGGCCGGCGCAGGATCCGCGACGCGCTCACGCCGGCGGTGCTCGCGTCGGGCGCGATCGGGTTCGGCGCGGTGATCTTGCTCCAGAACGCCGGCATCGAGCGCACGAGCGTTAGCCACGCGGCCGTGGTCATCGGCGCCGCTCCGGTGCTGGTCGCGCTGATCGCGGCCGGCCTTGGCCAGACCGCGACTCGCCCGCTCACCTGGGCCGGCTACGCGGTTGCCCTCGTCGGCATCGCGCTCGTCGCGGGCGCCGGCGGCGGTGGCTCGACGCCGCGCGGCGACCTGCTCGTGCTGGCGTCGGTCGTGCTGTCAGCCGCGTTCGTCGCGATCCAGCCGCGCCTGCTCGACGGCCGCGACCCCGCCGCGGTGACCGCGGTGCAGTTCGCCGGAGGCGCGCTTGTGGCCCTGCCCGTCGCGCTTGCGACCGGTGGTGTGCCGCACGGACCCGGGGCCGCGACCCCGGCGCTCGCGCTCGCAGCGCTGGCGCTCGTCGGAACGCCGCTTCCGTTCTGGCTGTTCGCGTTCGGCCAGGCGCGGGTCCCGGCGGAGCTCGCCGGCGCGTTCCTGAACCTCGAGCCGATTGTCGGCGCCGCGGCCGGATGGCTCGCGCTGGGCGAGCCGGCGTCGATCGCGCAGATGTTCGGCATGGGCGCGGTGCTCTTCGGCTTGGCCATGAGCACGGTTCCGCCCAAGCCGGCGCGAACCAGGGAGCCCGTCGTGGCCCGGCTCGCTTACAAACTTCTCACCCTCAGACCGTGAGGCCGCGTATCGCGGCGCTGAAAACCCGCCGACGTCCGCACGAAGCAGCGAGGCGAGATCGCGCTGCGGCTCGAGTCCTCAGCGTTCTCCCGCTAGCAAGGACCGTGGTTTCTACGGGTCCTCGCACACGTGGGTACAGCGATCGGCAAGCCGGTCGATCGCAACGGTATAAGCGTCCGCGATGTGGGATGAGAGCGCGGGGACGAAGCAGGCTCGCTCGATCCTGGACTTCATCGGCAATCACAAATGGGAGCTGGAACAATGAAACGTCGCGTGTGGATTGTCCGGTGGTTCGCGGACCTGTCGATCAGCAAGAAACTGTACGGCCTGAGCGGGGGCCTGGTGGCGCTGCTGATCCTGACCGGTGTGATGGCGATCTCAAATCTGTCCTCGGCGGCCACCCAGTCGCGCGACCTGTATAAGAACGCGACCACGCCGATCGAGCAACTCGACACGGTCCGCGCCGAGCTCGGCAACGTCGACGCTGATCTGCTGCACGCGCTCAGCGCGACCACCGGCGTTTCGCAGTACACGAACGCGTTCCAGACCGATTCGGCGGCGCTGCAGAAGGCGCTGAGCGCATATCACAGTGGGTCGCTGTCGGCCTCTGAGCAGCACGTGTACTCCCAGTTTGAGTCCTTGTGGCCGCAGTATGTGGCCGCCGGCGCGTCGGTGTCGAAGCTGGCTCTCCACGGAACCACGCAGGCCAGGCGGGCCGCGACCAGCCTCTATTACACAAAGGCGGGCGCCGAGAACAACAGCCTTGACCAGATGGCCGCCCAGCTGATCAAGATCAACGACACGCAGGCGAGTGCGGACGCGCAGAGCATCAGCTCCAATGCGTCCTCGGGCAAGACGCTGACGATCCTCGTGCTCGTGCTGTCGGTTCTGTTCGGGGTCGGGCTCGCGTTCGCAGTCTCGCGTTCGATCAAGCGCAACGTCGTGAAGATCGTGGAGATGCTTAAGATCTGCAAGGTCAAGGGTGCGGACCGTCTCACAGAGATGCTCCAGGCGCTTGCTCAAGGAGACCTCACGCACGAGATCGTGCTCACCACCACAGCGCAGACCGAGTTCCCCGGCGACGAACTCGGGCAGATCCAGCGCCTTGTGGAGGAAGTCCGCGCAGCGCTCGCGGTCAGCCTCAACTCCTACAACACCACACGCGCGAACCTGACCCAGATCGTCGGCGAGGTCTCCGATTCGGCCGGTCAGGTGTCCGCCGCCTCACAGGAGATGGCCGCGACCTCGGACGAATCCGGGAAGGCGACCACTGAGATCGCCCACGCGGTTGGCGATATCGCCCACGGCGCGGAGCGCCAGGTGCAGATGATCGAGAGCGCCCGGAATTCTGCGGAGGAAATCGGCCGCGCGGTGACCGAGGCGGCCGAGAACACGCAGCGCACCGCCGAGGTCGCTCACGAGGCGCGCGAGATCGCCCAGCAGGGCGTTGGCGCGGCGGAGCAAGCCAACGAGGCGATGCGCTCCGTGCGCGACTCCTCAAGCGATGTGAGCGCGGCGATCGGCGAGCTGGCATCGAAGTCCGAGGAGATCGGAAAGATTGTGCAGACGATCACCGACATCGCCGCGCAGACCAACCTGCTCGCGCTGAACGCTGCGATCGAAGCGGCCAGGGCCGGTGAGCAGGGCCGCGGGTTTGCCGTCGTCGCCGAAGAGGTCAGAAAGCTCGCTGAGGACTCGCAGTCCGCCGCGCACGAGATCTCAGGGTTGATCGGCGCGATCCAGGCCGAGACCAGCCACGCGGTCGGAGTAGTCGAAAGCGGTTCCAAGCGCACCGCGGACGGCGCTGCGGTCGTCGAGCGGACCCGTGAGGCGTTCCAGCAGATCGGCGCCTCGGTCGAGGACATGACCGGGCGGATCGAGCAGATCGCCGCAGTCTCGCAGCAGATCGCCGCGAGTGCGCACAGCCTGCAGGAGAACATCGGCGAGGTCGCCGCGGTCGCCGAGCAGTCCTCCGCCTCTACCGAGGAAGTGTCGGCCTCCACCGAGCAGACGTCCGCGTCCGCAGAGCAGATCGCGGCATCCGCGCAGGAACTCTCAGCCAACGCCGAGACGCTCAACCGCCTCATGGCACGGTTCACGCTCACCAAGTAGCGCCGGCGGGTTTCGTCAACGCTTGGAGGCGGCGAAGCGTCCGCCGCCGTAGGAGCCCACGTCGATCAGGAACGCCAGCACCACGAAGAGCCACTCGAACCCGGTCACGTGGTGCCCGGGGCCCCATGACCAGAATGCGGCGTACGCGAGCGTCGTCCAGGGCAGCAGGAAGAACCCGAGCAGGGGCAGGATCCAGCTGTTGAACGCGTGGCTGAGAACGCTGCTGAAGATCCACAGCAGGAACAGGACCAGCCGAGGCGAGATCAGCGCGAGCAGGGCGAGCAGACAGGGCACGGCGCGAGTCTGGCGTCGCCCGCGCCGGCGGTCGTCATCCAAACCGGGTGAGGCCCGGCCGGCCGGCGGCTGGAAGGATCGCCGCCAACCCGTTGCCCTACCGACAGGAGATGCGCACCCTATGAGCGAGCCCGACACATTGCTGGTGCTTGCGGCCGCCTACGACGATCTCGCCGAGGCCGAAGCCGACTACGAGGCCGTGAAGGCCCTCTACCACGAGATTGAGACGTCCCACGAGTTCGACGCCGCCGTGATCGCCCGGAACGAGGACGGCAAGCTCGAGGTCGTCAAGAAGCACGAGCAGCCGACCCGCCACGGTGCCGTCCACGGGCTCGGGTGGGGGCTCGCGATCGGCGCGGCGTGCGCGATCCTGCCAGGGGTTGCATTGCTCGGAGGGCTCGCGGTCGGTGCCGGCGCCGGCGCGGCGATCGGGGCCGTCACCGGCCACGTCAAGGGGGGCATGGACAACGGCGACCTGAAGGCGCTCGGCGACGTGCTCGATCAGGGTCAGGCCGCGTTGATCGTGGTCTATGCGACGAACATGGCCGACCAGATCGCGGCAAACATCAAGGCCGTCAACAAGTTCGTCTCCAAGGAGATCGACGCCGACGCGGACGAGCTCGCGCGCCAGTTGCAGGAGGCCGAGACCGCCAGTTGAGGCGTTGAGGCGGGGCCGCCGGGCGTGCTGCGCCGCAGGCGGCGGTCGGTCATGCTCCAAGGCTCGGATGTTCGTGACTAGGGCCTCGACCGGTCTTGGCCGAGCGGATCGAGGCCGCTGGCGGCGTGTTCGCGCACGATCCGGACGGCGTCGGGCGCCACGTCGAGCCGTTCCGGCGGCGAGTGGTCGGCGCTCGGCGCGCGAGCGCGCCGGTCTGAGCGCCCCTACCCGGCGTCGGCGTATTCGCTCAGCTCGGCCAGCTCCTCGGCCAAGCCGAGCGCCTTGGCCATGCGGCCCGCGGCGGCCAGGATGCGTGTCGTTCCGACGATCGGCGCGATCGCGGCGAGGACGCCGGTGATCTGGTCCGAGGTGACGCCGACCTCGCCGGCGGCGCGGAGGTTCAGGAGGTAGGACGCGGGCGGGGCGTCGACCGCCACGAGCGCCGCCACGCGCGCGAGCATCAGCAGCTGCTCGTCGAGGGTCGACGTCTCCATCGAGTCCGCGGTCATCCTGCCGAGCAGGTCGAGGATCGGGGTGTCAGGTGGCTCTGCGGACATAGGGGTTCCTCTCGCTTCGGTTCGGTGGCGAGCGCCCAGCTTGCACCCGAATGCGAGCGCGGTCGTCATCCGATTCGGGTGAACCCCCCGAGCCGGAAGTGTGGGACCGTGAATTGTGAGCCCGACCTCACTCGAGGATCTGGATCGCCGCCAACGGCAGCGAGTACTCGTGCGGTCGGCGGCCCGGATCCTGGTCAGCATCGTCGCGCTGTTCGTGGTGTACGCGGTGGTGCCCGTAGCCGATCGGACCGGCCTCGGAACGCTCGCCGAGCTGATCCTCGGGCTGATCGTGTTCGCGGCCGTGCTCGGTTGGCAGGTCCTCAAGATCATGGGGGCCGAGCATCCCGAGCTCCGCGCCGCGGAGGCGTTGGCGATCGCCGTTCCGGTGGTGTTGATCGTGTTCGCGTTCACCTATCTCTCCCTGTCGAGAGCCGCGCCCGGGAGCTTCTCCCAGCCGCTCAACCGCGTGTCGGCGATCTACTTCGTGATCACGGTGATCAGCACGGTCGGGTTCGGGGACATCACCCCGAAGACCGATTCGGCGATGATCCTGGTCTCGTTCCAGATCTTGCTCGACCTCGTGCTGCTCGTCGGAATCGTGCGGGCGGTGTTCTTCGCGGCGCAGGTCGGTGTCCGCAGGCGCCAGAGCGAACGGCAGGCGACTACGGACGAGACGATCGCTTCGGGATCAGCCAGCGAAAATCCAGGCTAGGCTGAGCCGGCCTTCGCTGCCCACGACGAACACGCTGCGTACCGCGACCGCGAGGTAGCCGATGACCGCGACCTTCGGGACAGGAATACGCCGAACAGTCGGCTGCCATAGACGGCGTTTGCGGTCACGACGGACACGTCATCCTCCGGAATCGGCGAACACGGTGCTCCAGTCATTCTTGATGCTGACCACCGTCCAACCGTCCCGGTTCGCCCGCTCGAGTGATTTCTCTGCGCCCTCCGTGTAGTCGAACTCGCGGTCGGGATCGTCGTGGAGCAGCAGGAGACGAAGGCCCGGCCGGGCTCGGCCGCCGGTGTAGTGCAGCATCGGGATGTCGCCGTTCGAGTTGCCGCCGGCGAGGATCGGCCGCCGGCCGACGCGACTCCAGATCCGCACCGGCTTGATCGCCCCGTCGTCGAACACATCGGGCTGCGCGAGGTACACGAGCGTGCCGCCGTGCTCGTCCTCCTGGTAGGTGAGCGCGTTGGAGCTGCCGATCACGCGCTCGGCGGGGATCCCGTAGATCTCCTCGGTGACTGGACGCATGAAGTCTCGGTCGCCGCCCGAGGCGATGTAACTGGTGAACCCGTTCGCTTCGAGGTAGCGGAGGAGCTCGATCATCGGGAGGTAACCGCAGTCGCGGAACCTGCGACCGAGGGTGGGGTGATTCGCGGTCAGGAAGGCATCCGCCGCGCCACCGTAATCCTCGACCGTCACGCCGGCAAACGCGCGAAGGATGCCGCCCATCAGTACCTTCAGGTCGTTGTCGTCACCGTGGTAGTGCTTGGTCATGATCGCGGCCAGCCATCCGTAGTCGCGCTCGTGGGCCGCCTTCCACGGCTGCCTGTCTCTGAGCGTCGCGTCGGTCTCGCACATCTCGGCGAGGCGATGCAGCACGAACCCGAGCTCGATCGGCATCGGCTTCTCGCACCAGAGAGTTCCATCGTTGTCGAAGACGGCGACGCGCTCGGGGGGCGGGACATAGTCGGCTCCGCCCTCGCGAGTAACCCTTTCGACGAAGTCGACGATCGCCTGGCGCGTCGGCGTGTCGTTCCAGGACGCCAGCGTGGTGTCAGCCGTATCCGTGGTCATGCGTCAGTCCCGCGCGAACGCCATTCGCGCCTTCTGGGCGAGATCGACGAACGGGTCTCCGCTGACGTCGATCATCGCCTTCTTGATCGTGCCGCCGACGAATGCCCACGGACTCCCGTGAACGGCTTCGTCATGAAAGCTGCGCCGCCGCCACCGCGGCCTGGCCGTAGGAGATTCCGCCGTCGTTGACCGGCAGCCGCTCGGGCACGAGCACGCGCAGCCCGGTGGCGCTCAGCTCGCTGCGCACCGACTCGAGCAGCAGGCGGCTCTGGAAGACGCCGCCCGACAGCACGACGACATCGGTACCGTGCGCCGCCGCGGACCTGGCGCACGCATCGACGGTGGCGCCGGCGATCGTGCGATGGAAGCGGCGCGCGATCACGCCCGGGGCGACGCCCCCCCGGACGTCGGCGGCCACAGCCGCGATCGTCGAGCGCGGATCGACGACGAGGAAATCGGGGGAACCCGTCAGCCCGATCGGGTACGCCGCGCGCTCGCCGGCCGCACAGGCGGCCTCGAGCTCGATCGCCGCCTGGCCCTCGTAGTTGACCTCCGTCCGGATCCCGCTCAAAGCCGCGACCGCGTCGAACAGGCGCCCCATGCTCGTCGTTGCCGGCGCGGCGGTGCCGGTCACGGCGAGCCGGTGCACCTGCGCCCAGGCCCGCGGGTCGACGCGGCCGGCGAGCGATGACGGGAGCTCGGGCTCGCCGTCGAAAGCGAGAGACAGCCAGGAGCACGCCATCCGCCACGGTTGCTTGATCGCGCGCGCCCCGCCCGGCAGCGGCACAGGCAGGAGCGACCCCACCCGCCGGAACGAGCGGACGTCGCCGAGCAGCAGCTCCCCGCCCCACAGGGTCCCGTCGAGGCCGTAGCCGGTGCCGTCGAAGATCGCGCCGAGCGCGGGACCGGGCTCGCCGTGCTCGGCCAGGCATGCCGCCAGGTGGGCGTGGTGGTGCTGCACGCCGATCAGCTCGACCCCGTCGCGGTCGAGGGCGTACTTCGTCGAGAGGTACTCGGGGTGCAGGTCGTGAGCGACCACCTCGGGCGCCACGGCGAACAGCGCGCCGAAGTGCTCGATCCCGTCGGTGAACGAGCGGAGCGTCTCGTAGTTCTCGAGGTCGCCGATGTGGTGGCTGACCCATGCACGGGCGCCGCGGGCGAGGCAGAACGTGCTCTTGAGCTCGGCGCCGCAGGCGAGCAGCGGCCGCGGCGCGCCGGTGCCGGGCAGGGTGAACGCGGCCGGGACGTACCCGCGGGAGCGGCGCAGGAAGGCGGTCCCCCCCGACGCGAACACCCGAACGACCGAGTCGTCGGTCCGCGTCTGAATTGGCCGGTCGTGGACGAGGAACAGATCCGCGATGTCCCGCAGGCGCTCGCGCGCTTCGTCGTCGACAAATGCGATCGGCTCGTCTGACATGTTCGCGCTCGTCATCACGAGCGTCTCGCCGGCGTCGGCGAGGAGAAGGTGGTGGAGCGGGGAGTAGGGCAGCACCACGCCGAGCTCCGGCGCCCCGGGCGCGACCGCGTCCGCCACCGGCGCTGCCGGCAGCCGTGGCGCGAGCACGATCGGGTGGGCCGGGCTCCTCAGAAGACGCTCCGCCTCGGGCCCCAACGCCACGAGCGATCGTGCCGCGTCCGGCGACGGCGCCATCAGCGCGAACGGCTTGTCCTCGCGGTGCTTTCGCGCCCGCAGCGCGGCGACCGCGCGCTCGTCGCCGGCGCGGCACGCGAGGTGGTAGCCGCCGATGCCCTTGATCGCGACGATCGCGCCCGCGACGAGCGCGGCGGCGGTGGAGGCGATCGGATTCCCGGTGGCGGCGATCGGATTCCCGGTGGCGGCGATCGGATTCCCGGTGGCGGCGATCAGATCCCCGGTGTCGGACGGAGAGGTCCCGAGGAGCCGGACGGAAGGCCCGCACGCCGGGCACGCGTTCGGCTGGGCATGGAAGCGCCGGTCGGCCGGGTCCTCGTACTCGGCCCGGCACAGCGGGCACATCATGAACGAGGCCATCGTCGTGAGCGGGCGGTCGTACGGCACCCCGCGCACGATCGTGAAGCGAGGCCCGCAGTTCGTGCAGTTGATGAACGGGTAGCGGTAGCGCCGGTCGGCCGGGTCGAACAGCTCGCGCAGGCAGTCCGAGCAGGTCGCGGTGTCGGGCGTCACCGGGGCATCGGGCGCGGAACCGCCGACGCTCTCGCGGATCGCGAACGAGACGTTCCCGGAAGCGGCCACCTCCTCGAACCGCATCTCCTCGAGCACGGCGAGCGGAGGCGCCTCGGACGGCAACCGCGCGAGGAACCGGTCCACCGCCGCGGGGCTGCCCTCGACCTCGATCACGACGCCGTGGGAATCGTTGTATACGAAGCCGCCGAGGCCGAGCTCGCCGGCGAGCCGGTAGACGTACGGGCGGAAGCCGACGCCCTGGACCGTGCCGCGGACCCGCGCGCGCGTGCGACGGCGCCCGCGCGCCGGCGCGCTGACGTTCATCCCACGAGCTCCCGGAGCGCGTGGTACGCGCTCGCCTGGGCCTCCTGGATGCGAGGGATGTGCTCCGACCGCGTGACCACGACGTGGTCCGCCAGTCCCTCGCCGGCCACTCGGCCGCCCCCGTAGCCGACCATCGCGATCGTGAGCAAGCCCCGGCGGCGAGCCTCGGCCAAGGCCGCGATCACGTTCGAGGAGCTGCCCGACGTCGACAGCGCGAGCAGCGCGTCCCCGGTGGCGCCGTAGGCGATCACCTGTCGCGAGAAGATCGCTTCGGTGCCGATGTCGTTCGCGATCGCGGTCAGGATCGCCGGGTCCTCGGTCAGGTCGATCGCCGGGTGCCCGCTGGCCCGGAAATCGGCGACGACATCCATCGCATCGGTGGCCGAGCCGCCGTTCCCGAGCGCGAGCAGCTTTCCGCCCCCGTCGAAGCCGGCGCGCAGGGCGCCAGCCGCGTCCGCCAGCGCAGAGGCGTTCTCGTTCAGCGTCTGGGCCCGCAACGTCGCGACATCCCGCGCCTTGATCAACACCGACTGGCGCACGTCCTCGACCACCGGCTCGAGCTCGCGCTCGCGTTCGTCGAGGAACGGGTACAGGAAGCTCGAGGCGCCGGCGTCGTGGACGCGGCGCTCGCTCCGGCCCTCGAGCAGCCCGCGATGCTCGAAGAACACGTGCACGAGCTCCCACAGTACGTGGTAGAGCGTCTCGATCAGCTCCTGGCGGACGTACGGGTCGCTCGTCGGCGGCTCGAACTCCCACTCCGCGCCGGCCGGGGAGAACGCGATCGTCAGGCAGCCCCGACCGCGCGCGACCGCGAGCGCCCGCGCGCCCTCCCCGCCGTCGTAGTCGGTTCCGAACGCGATCGCCACATCGTCCGGGGCGGCGATCAGCGAGACCTGCGCCGCCAGGTCGCCTCCCTCGCCGGCCAGCCCGATCGCGGGCAGGGCGCGCTTGCCGACGATCACCGGATGGACGAACTCGACCGCGACGTGTCGCGCGTCCGAACGTGCCGCCGGCGAGCAGCCGAACGCGACCAGCCGGCCACCGCGCGAGAACCGCTCGGCCATCCGGTGGCAGAGCCGCGCGAGCCGTTCGGCCTCGGATTCGAAGAACCGCGCGCTGCACTCCGTCCGCTGCGCCAGGAGCGCGTGCAGCCGCTGGGCCGGGTCGGCGGCAACGGTCAAGCAACTGCCTCCTCGGCGGCGCGGGCGGCGACCCGCAGCAGCCAGTCGCGCCACGCCTGGATTCCCTCGCCCGTCCGCGCGCTCAGGACGATCGTCTCGACATCCGGGTGCACGGCGTCGATGTTGTGGAGGAGCTTGTCGAGGTCGAAGTCGAGATGCGGCAGCAGGTCGATCTTGTTGACGATCACGAGCTCGCATGCCCGGAACATCAGCGGGTACTTGAGCGGCTTGTCCTCGCCCTCGGTCACCGCGCTCACCATCACGCGCACGTCCTCGCCGATCCGGAACTCGGCCGGGCACACGAGGTTGCCGACGTTCTCGACCAGCAGCAGGTCGATCTCGTCGAGCGGCAGCGCCGGGATCGCCGAGCGGACCATGTTCGCGTCGAGGTGACACTCTCCGCCGAAGCCGGCGCCCGTGTTGAGCTGGGTCACGGGCACGTGCAGGCTGGCCAGGCGATCGGCGTCCATCGAGCCCTCGACGTCGCCCTCGAGCACGCCGACCCGCAAGCCCGGAAGGTCGGCCACGACGCGCTCGAGCAGCGTCGTCTTGCCGGCGCCGGGGGCGCTCATGAAGTTGACGACCCTGACTCCGGCTCGGTCGAAGTCCGCCCGGTTGGCGCTCGCGATCGTGTTGTTGGCGTCGAGCGCGTCCTCGACGATCCTCACCTTGGTGCGATGCATTCGGCCTCCTCGACCTCGATTGCCTCAACCTCCAACTCGTTCCCGCCGACGATCTCCACGTCGCCGCCGCCGCACCGCGGGCAGCGGAACGCCGGAATCTCGATCTCCCACTCGTGCCCGCACCCGTTGCATGCAAGGCGCGCCTCGATCAGCTGCTGCTCGAGCCGCGCTCCCTCGCACACGGTCCCGCGCGCGACGAACTCGAAGTAGAACTCGAGCGTGTCCGGGATCACCTGACGCAGTTTGCCAACGCGGAGCTCGACGACCGTGACAGGCCGCCCCTCGGCGTGCTTGACGACGGTGTTGACGATCGCGCTGCTCAGCGACAGCTCGTGCACCAGTGCACCATCACTCCCTGCGCCGACATTCCGTCTCCTCTCGCTCCGTCTCAACAGATCCGCGGAAGCGGGTCCCCCACCAGCTGATCCATGACCCGCTTGCCACCAAAGCTCGTCTCCACCAACACCATCCCAGGCGGCTCCGTCCGCACCTCGCCGATCTCCGCCGCCGCCTCGCAGCCCGGCACCGCCCGCAGCGCCTCCAGGGCGCGGCCGGCGCCCTGCGCCGAGACGAACGCGACCAGCTTTCCCTCGTTGGCGACGTACATCGGGTCGATCCCGAGGATCTCGGCCGCACCGGCCACCTCGGGCCTGACCGGAATCTCCCGCTCGCGCACGATCATCGCCACCGACGATGCGCGGGCGAGCTCGTTCAGAACGGACGCGATGCCGCCGCGGGTGGCGTCGCGCAGGCAACGGAGCTCGGGGCCGGCCGCCTCGAGCAGCGCGTCGACGACCGGCCACAGCGACCGTGTATCGGACTCGATCTCGGCGTCGAGGTCGAACTCACCGCGGGCCAGCATGATCGCCGTGCCGTGCTCGCCGATGCTCCCCGACAGCAGGATCCGGTCCCCGGGCCGGAGCGCCGCCGGCGACAGTCGCGCGCGGGGGTCGCGGCGGCCGATGCCCGTCGTGCACACGTACATGCCGTCGGCGTGCCCGCGCTCGACGACCTTGGTGTCCCCGGTGACGATCTCGACACCGGCGGCCCGCGCGGCTTGCGCGATCGCCACGACCTCGGCCTTCAACTCCTCCGCTCCGAACCCCTCCTCGAGGATCAGCGACAGGCTCAGCGCGAGCGGCCGGGCGCCCGCCACGGCGAGGTCGTTGACCGTCCCGTTGACAGCGAGCTCGCCGATCGAGCCGCCGGGGAAGCGCAGCGGCTTGACGACATAGGAGTCGGTCGTGAACGCGAGCTCCACGTCCTCGACGGCGACCGTCGCCGCGTCGGCAAGCTCGTTCAGCGCCTGCGATCCGAACGCCGGCGCCAGCAGCCCCTCGATCAGGCTCTGGGTCGCCTTCCCGCCCGCGCCGTGGGCCATGGTTATCCGCTCGTCGCGGAACTTGGCACGCTTGGCCCGTGCCGTCTCGATGATTCCGAGGATCCTTTGCTCGCGCTCCGAGACGGCGGCGGGATCGCTCATCAGACTGCTTCCCGCTTCCGCGCGGAACCCGCGCTTTGCCCCCGCCGCGCCATCACACAGCCTCCCTCTCGCGGGCAGAAGTGTGTGGTTTGCCCTGCGAACGCGATCACACGACCTCCCGTTCGCGGGCAGAACCGTGCGGTTTGCGCGCACACGCCATCACACGACCTCCCTCTCGCGCGCAAACCGGCCGAAGTTGTAGTAGGCGGCGCACGCGCCCTCCGAGGAGACCATGCAGGTGCCGATGGGCCGCTCGGGCGTGCACGCGGTCCCGAACACCTTGCACTCCCAGGGCTTGATCACGCCCTTGAGCACCTCGCCGCACTGGCACGCCTTCGGATCAGCGACGCGGATGCCGGGAACGCTGAAGCGAACCTCGGCGTCGAGATCGGCGTACGCGTCGGACAGCTTCAGGCCGCTGTGGGAGATGAAGCCGAGACCGCGCCACTCGAAGTGTGGGCGCAGCTCGAACACCTCCGCCATCACTTCGAGCGCACGGAGATTGCCCTCGTACGGGACCACTCGCCTGTACTGGTTCTCGACCTCGCACTTCCCGGCCGCGAGCTGGCGGAGGATCATCGCGATTGCCTGGAGGATGTCGAGCGGCTCGAACCCGGCGATCACGACCGGCTTCCCGTAGTCGGCGGGGATGAAGTGGAAGGGTCGCGCGCCGACGACGGTCGAGACGTGTCCGGGACCGATGAACCCGTCGAGCCGGAGGTCCGGTGACTCGAGCAGCGCCCGCAACGGCGGCACGATCGTTACGTGCGAGCACATCACCGAGAAGTTCGCAAGGCCCTCGGCGCGGGCCCGCTTGAGCGTGAGCGCCGTCGATGGAGCGGTGGTCTCGAACCCGATCGCGAAGAACACGACCTCGCGGTCGGGGTGCTGCTTGGCGATCCGCAGTGCGTCGAGCGGCGAGTAGACCATGCGGATGTCGGCGCCGGCGGCCTTGGCGTCGAGCAGGCTCCCGTTCGAACCCGGGATGCGCATCATGTCGCCGAAGCAGGTGAAGATCACGCCGTCCTCGTGCGCCACGGCGATCCCGTCGTCGACCCGTCCCATCGGGATCACGCACACCGGGCACCCGGGGCCGTGCACGAGCTCGACGTTGGCCGGGAGCAGGTCGTCGATCCCGTACTTGTAGATCGAGTGCGTGTGTCCGCCGCATACCTCCATCAGCTTGTAGTGGCGGCCGGGCTCGACCAGCGAAAGGATCTCCACGGCGACGGCTCGGCCGAGCTCGGCGTCGCGGAACTCGTCGACGAACTTCATGACGCGACCCCGCCCGGGTCGCCGAGCAGCGTGAGCGCGGTGCCGGCGTGCACGAGCAGGCGGTCGCCCGGCGCGACCGGCTCGACCAGGGCCGTCTCGACGGTCTCGCGCCTGTCGTCCCTGTCGGCGCACAGCGCCAGACCGCGGACTGCGTCGACGCGCACGACCGTCATCGGGACGCCGTCGTCGCCGCAGGTGATGCAGTGCTGCGAGCCGCACGCCTCGGCGGCGACGCCGGAGTCCGCGTGGGCGGGGACCGAATAACCGTCCGCGGTCACTCGATCACGCTGGCCTTGATCTCCTCGAGCTCCTGCTCGTAGTCCGCGCCCATCCGCACGAGCAGATCGCGCGTCGCTCGGGCCTCCTCCTCGTCGACCTTCGAGATCGCGAAGCCGACGTGGATCAGCACCCAGTCACCCGGCCCGACGCCCGCGCCGTCGTTCTCGCCGTCGAGGAGGCTCACGTTGACGTTGCGACGTACGCCCGCCACGTCGACTTTGGCCAGCCTATTCAGGTCATCGACGATCTCGATGACCTGCCCGGGGATCGCCAAGCACACGTCTGGTGTTCTATCACTCGATCAGGGCCGATTGTTTGAGCCCGGTAAGCGGGGTTACCGATCAACCTGGGAACTAGTGCGTCGGGCGATCGAAAGAGGCATAGACTGCAGCGCAACGCTGGGAGGTCGGAGAGACCAGAGAGGCCGCGTCGTGTCCGTCGAAGACCGAGGGTTTGTCCAGACCGGACCCTTGGGGTGGCCCCGCCACCCGCAGCTGGCCGGGGAGCAGCCGGAGTCGTGTGCGCTGTACACCTACCTGCTCGACGCCGATGGAGAGCTGGCCGAGGAGTTCGACGTGCGCGCGAGGATCGCCGCACGCCAGCTCGCGACCGCGCGGGTCCTCCAAGTGGGGATCGGGGCGTGCGGGCTCGAGCCCTGGTTCGAGGCCTCCGCCCAGGGCCTCGGGCTGCTGATCCTCGACGGCTTGCTCGCCCTCGAGGTCCGGGTCGGTGGTCGCACTGCGGCCGAGCTGGTCGGACCGGGCGACCTGCTCCAACCGCTCGGCCCGGCAGCGGACCGGCTTCTCGTGAGCACCTGCGGCTGGCGCGCGTTGCGCCCGACCAGGCTCGCCGTGCTCGACCGAGACTTCGTCGAGCGCGTGCGGCCGTTCCCGCAGGTCACGCGGATCGTGGCGCGGCGAGCGTGCCGGCGCACGCTCGAGCTCGACGTCCTGCGGGCGATCACCTCCCAGCCACGACTGGAAGTTCGTCTGGTTCTGCTGCTGTGGCATCTGGCTGCCCGCTGGGGACGGGTCGAGCCCACCGGTGTCCGGCTCTCGCTGCCGCTCACCCATCGCCTGCTCGGCCAGCTGGTGGCGGCTGAGCGGCCGTCGATTTCGCATGCGCTCAAGCGGCTCGCCCAGGCCGGACTGGTCACTGGGTCGACCGACGATCTCCACCTGCACGAGACCCTCGAGCACCAGCTCGAGGTCCTCACCGAGCGCGAGCCGGCGCTCATCGAGCGACCCATGCCGCATTCACGAAGGTCCGCCCGCCCGATCGCATAGCGGATGGTCGCCAGGGACCGCCACCCGGTTAGCGTTAGCGTGCTGTGGTTGACGAGCGGGCTCGGCTGCGACGGCGACTCGGTCGCGATGACGGCGGCGCGCAATCCGAGCTTCGAGGAGCTGAACCGAGGCTGCTTTCCCGGTGCGCCGGCGGTGATCATTCGGCTGGGCGTTCTCGAAGCCGGTCCGCAAGGTCTTCTACAACCTGACGATCACCGGCCTGTCGGTCGCGGTCGCCGCCGTCGTCGGGACGATCGAGCTCGGCGGGCTGCTCGCGTCCGAGCTGAACCTGTCCGGGTCGTTCTGGAGCTGGTTCGAGACGATCAACGTCAACCTGCTCGGCTTCGTGATCGTCGGGCTGTTCGTCGTCACGTGGGCGATCGCGCTGTTCGTCTGGCGCTACGGGCGGATCGAGGAGCGCTGGGGCGCCTCGATCGAGTAGGGCGCTAGCGCCACCACGGCCGGCTTCGGATCGCTGCGACGGCAGCGGCCGGCCGGACGAGCTCCCCAAGGTGCTCGCTCAGGTGGTCGAGGTGCTCGCATAGCCAGACGCCGTAGTACGACCCGGAGGAGCTGTCGACGACGCCCGCGGCGGCCAGGGACGGCGGCTCGAGTTCGGACACGGCCCGGTGATCCGGCCTCCCGACCTGCTCGGCGAGCTGCTCGTACCAGGACGTCAGCGTGGCGGTGCGGCGCTCGAGCACGGCCCGTGCCGCGTCGAGGCCGGTGGCATCGCCCGGCATTTCGGCCACCGCGTGCGCGGTCAGACGGAGCCGGAGCGTGCCGCCGACGAGGCGCCACAGATCCTGCTTGGCGATGTGCTTGGTCCCCTGCTCGGCCAGGAAGCCACGCAGCGCCTCGTCGAGTCGGAGGCCGGCGGTCCCGGCGGCGACAGCGTTGTCGGGCTCGGCGCCGCGCGCTCCGGCCGCCCACTGCACCGCCTGGGTCAGGTACGAGGCGCCCGTGCGGAACGCGTCCGCGAGATCGTCGCCGACCACGCCGGCCACGCCACGAGGCCAGAAAACGAGACCGATTACGACGCTGACGGCACAGCCGAGCGCCACGTCCTCGATCCGCACTACGCCGACCTTCCACCCGACCGGCACGAGCAGGTTGAACAGGACCGCGACCATCACCGTGAATGCGGCCTGACCGATCGCGAACGGCGTGGTGCCCGGCGAGTATGCCGCCACGAACACCGCGATCGGGAACGCGATCCACAGCGCGGTTTCGTCGCTTCCGATTGCCAGCACGAGCGCCCCCCCGATCACGAATCCGAGCGCGGTTCCGGCGAGTGCGCGCGCCGCGATAGCGCCAGTCGCCGCCGCGTTCGTGCGAAGGACCGACAGGGTGCCGAGCACCACCCAGAAGCCGTGCTGGACCGTGCTGACATCGGCGACGGCAACGGCGACGGCGAGCGCCACCGCGCCGCGGACGCTGTTGACGAACCACACCGACCGGACGCTCGCGTGGGTGTGCGCCGCGGTGGCGACACTCGAGACCCGCTGCACGGTCCGCGCCGCCGCGCTCGATCCGCCGTACCACCGGCGTCGCCTCGCCTCGAGCCACTCGGGATCGGCGAGCCGCGACGCGACCAGCGTCTCGTACGCCACCGCGAGCACGGCGACGGCGATCCCGTGAGCGTGGAACGAGATCTGCGCGGCCTCACGGAAATGCGCCCCGCCCACCCGCCCACCCGGCTCGGGTCGGCGGGGGTCGGGTGGGCGGGAATCCGATTCCCCGAGCCGGTTCACGAGCGCCGCGCGGGAGCGCTCGAGCTCGTCGACGTCGGGACGTGCGTCGCCGCCCGCGAGCAGGGAGGCGGTGTCTCGCAGCACCGAGCTCGAGCTCGCGAGGAGCTCGCGGTCGTACGGCGCCGCGTCGGTGAGGTCATGCCGCTCACGGACGGCGTCGGCGATCAGAGCCGTGCACCACTCGAGCAGCTCGATGCAGTTGGCGAGCGCCTGGTCGCTCGCGGCGAGTCCGGTCGGGCGGAACGGCGTCGCCGTGAATCGCGCGATCAGGTCCTGCTTGGCGGCGAGCGCAGCGGCGAGAAGGTCTGCGGTGGGCTCGCCGCGGAGCGCAGCGTCGAGGCCGTCGGCAAGCGTCGCCGCGAGCTTCGACGCCGCGGAGCTCAGCTGGTTGCCGGCGGCGGGTCGCGGCGAGAACAGGAGGACGGCGGCGGTGCCCGCTATCGAGGCCATCCACCAGCCGATCAGCCGGTCCGGGATCATCCCGACCGTGCCGACCGAGGCCGCGGGAAGGACGTAGGCGAGCAGCGCGCCGATGGCTCCCGAGGCGGCATTGGGGCCCGTGATGCCCGCGAAGAACACCGCGAACGTCGTCGGCACCGTGACGATCGCGGCCAGCACCGTGGACGAGCTGACGATCGTGCCGATCGTCAAGAGCACGCTTCCGGCCAGCGCCAGGGCGAGGTGGGCCAGCAGCTTGTCGCGCCAGGTCCCGGCGAACGACGCCAGCACCAGCGTGGCGAAAGTGCCGAACACGGCGAACGTCGCCATCTGGGGATTGCCGATCACGGCGTGCGTCAGCGCGAACAGGCCGGTGGCGACGACCATCGCGCGCACCGCCCGCATCGCCGCCGGCACCGACCACTTCGGGACCCAGCCGGCCATCTCGGTCCTGAGGTTCCAGGGTCGAGTCACTCCTCCTCGGTCAGCTTGAGGATCAGCTTGCCCGTGTTCTCGCCCCGGAACAGCATCAGCAGCACCTCCGGGAAACGGTGAAGGTTGCCCTCGACGATGTCCTCGCGCGAATGGAGCTCGCCGCTGCGCAGCCATTCGGTGAGCTGAGCGACCCCCTCGGGATAGCGCTTGGCGAAGTCGAACACGAGGAACCCGGTCATCGACGCGCGGGCGACGAGCAACTGCGTGTAGTTCGCCGGGCCGCGGGGCGGCTCCTGTGCGTTGTACTGGGAGATCGCTCCGCAGATCACGACGCGCGCGCCTCGGGCGAGCCGGCGCAGGACCTCGTCGAGGATCTCGCCGCCGACGTTGTCGAAGTACACGTCGACGCCGTCAGGCGTGTGCTCGCGGAGCTGGGCGCGGAAGTCTCCGCGCTTGTAGTCGACCGCGGCGTCGAAGCCGAGCTCCTCGGTGAGCCACTCGCACTTCTCCGGGCCGCCGGCGATGCCGACCGCCCGGCAGCCCTTGATCCGGGCGAGCTGTCCGGCGACGCTCCCCACCGCCCCCGCAGCGCCGGACACGACCACGGTCTGCCCCGGCTCGGGTCGCCCGATGTCGAGCAGCCCGAAGTACGCGGTCAGCCCGGTCATGCCGAGCGCGCCGAGATGCACCTCGGGTCGCGCCAGAGACGTGTCCACCGGCCAGACGCCGGTGCCGTCAGAGGTCGCGTAGCGTTGCACGCCGAACGTGCCGAAGACGCGGTCGCCGGCGCCGTAGTCAGGATGGCGGGACTCGACCACGCGCGCGATCCCGCCGGCGCGCATGACCTCGCCGATCCCGACCGGCGGCACGTAGGAGCGACCCTCGTTCATCCACCCGCGCATCGCCGGGTCGAGCGACAGGTACTCGAGCTTGACCAGGAACTGGCCGTCCGCTGGCTCCGCGGCGGGCTCCTCGACGTAGTCCCAATCGGACGCCTTGGGCAGGCCCACCGGCCGCGCCGCCAGGCGCCACTGCGCGTTCATCCGTGTGATCGAACGAGCCTACTCGAAGGCGGGCGTTCGGATTAGCGCCGGCAACCACGCAGGACGCCGCGAGCGGACCGTCACAGTAGGCGGAGTAGATCACGACGCGCGGGGCTCGCTCGAGCCGCTTCGGCATCCGCGCCAGCCACAGCCCGCGCGGAGCCGATCACTCGGCCCCGCAGGCGTGTCACCCACGTGAATGGTGATCGTCGCGGGAGTGAACTGGAAGTCGGCGATCGTCACCGTTGGGTCACTCGAGGCGGCGTGTGCCGTCGCCGGCCGCGCGATCCGCGCGGCGGGGACCGCGGAGCCGGCCGCTCGGAGCGCGCGGAGGCCGGCGGCGCGGTGCGCGGCGCGGTGCGCGGCGCGATGGGCCCGGGTCGGGTGGGCGCCGGCCACGATCACGGTCAGCGTGCGCCCGACCGTGGCGACCGGGCGCGACTGCGCCACCATCCTTTGCGATCGCGTCGGATGCGCGCGCGCGAGAGCGTGCACCGGCGCGACCAGGGCCATGATCGACAACGCGGCGAACAGCGGCAGGCGGCGCTTACGTGTCATCACTCGAGAGGTAGGACGCTCGACGATCGGTGAACCTTCCGGTGGCGCGGGTCGGTGCACGGCTCAGCTCGACGCATTCTGGAACACGGTCACGAGTCCATAGATCGCGAACGCGCTCGCGACCACGCTCAGTGTCCACGCCGGCCACGCGCGCTGGCGGTGCTGCTTCGCGAACCGGGGATAGACGGCGAACACGATCAGCTGGCTCAGCCACAGCGCGACCAGCGACGGCTTGAGCAGGGCGTTGTAGAAGCCGTCCGGGTCGATCAGGCTGATCGGCGCCGCGAGGACGATCAGGGCGCCGATCGCGGCCGCGATCGGCCGGATCCGCCAGTGGCCGATCGCGTGGATCAGCCGCGTCAGCGCGAAGTACTCGCACAGGATCACGCCCGCGGTGCTGACAGAGGACGATCAACGCCGGGGCCCGCCCCGCGATCATCACGCCCGCGAGCGCGACCGGGATCGCCAGCGCCAGCGCCGTCTGGTACTGGCGCTCGCCGGGGAGCACGGCCGGGAGCAGGTCGAAGACGATGTCGACCGTCGTGTACACGACGTAGAGCACATAGCTGAAGATCCAGACCGCCGCCTGCGCGAGCGCGACTCGTCTTCCGGCCGCCTCCTCGACGAACGCGTGCAGGCCGCCGGCGCTCTGGACGTGGCGCGTGTAGCGCATCCAGATCGCGAGCGGCACGATGAATACGACGGCCGCCGCGACCATCGCTAGGCCGGCCGAGTCCGCAGCGTCGGCGGCGAGCGCAGGTGCGCTCAGCGCGGCGAGCGCGAGCGGGCCGCCGAACGACGAGATCGCCACGCCGGCGAACGCCAACGGGCTGATCGGCCGTTCCGCGCCCGGCCGCGGCCGTCCGGCACGGGCGCCCGTGCCGGCGACCGCGGCGGTGCCCGCGACGTCGCGGGCACCTACCTGCGTCTGTGACATCGAGCGGCCCCCCGGGGAGCTCTCAGCCCCAGCCGCCGCTCCCCGACGAACTGCTCGAGGAGCTCGAGGAGCCACCAGAGGAGGCCGAGGTGGTCGAGGCGCGGGCGGTGATCGCCGTGCCCGAGGGCGCGACCAGCCACCACTTCGCGCCGAACCCGTCGGTCCCCTGGCCCTTCGTGCTGCCCGCGCTCGTGTCGGCGATGAAGTAGTACAGCGGGTGGCCCTTGTAAGTGACCTGCTCGGTGCCGTCAGACCGGGTGGTCGTGCCGAGGTCCGACGCGTCGACGCCGGTGCCGGCGGCCGGCTTTCCCTTGGTCACGAGCGGCGGCCATGCCTTCGCGCATGATCCCGAGCAGCTCGACTTGTCGCCCATGTCGGCCACCCACAGGTACAGGGCGTGCCCGTTCGGGCCCGCCAGGTACGTGCCGCCGGACCCCTTCGCGGTCTTGATCGTGACACCGGTGAGCGCCGCGGCGGCGGTGGTTGTTGTGGCCGAGCTCGTCGAGCTCGATGCGCTCGCCGCCGGCGCGGGCGTGCTCGCGCTGGAGCTCGAGCTGCTGCTCGTGCTTCCGCATCCCGCGACGACCACGGCCGCGGTCGCCAGTGCGGCGATGCCGGCCACGCGCAGCTTGCCTGTTCTCCGACTGGCCATATCTGCTCCCAGTTCGAGGTTTTCTCTGGATCCGTCAGGTCGACGGTCAGCTATGAAGACCCCGGCTGCGGGCAGAACCTTCCGCGCCGGCTACGGAACGCTGAGGCCTGAAGGCACTCCCATCCGCCGGGCCTCGTCGACCGACACGATCTGCCGGCCAAGCGGGAGCAGCGACACCGGAATCATCTTGAAGTTCGCCAGGCCGAGCGGGATCCCGATGATCGTGATGCACTGGGCGATGCCCGTGACCAGGTGAGCGAGCGCGAGCTCCCACCCGAACAGCAACAGCCAGATGATGTTGCCGATGCCGGTCACGACCCCGGCGTGCTCGCTCCTGACGATCGTCCGACCGAACGGCCACAGGCAGAACCTGGCCATTCGGAGCGCCGCGAACCCGAACGGGATCGTGATGATCAGGATGAAGGCGAGCAGCGCGGCGAACGTGTAGAGGATCGCCAGCCACAGGCCGCCGAAGATCAGCCAGATGACGTTGAGAACGAGTCGCACTCAGATCGCCGGCGGTGGGGTCGCGGTCGGGTCCCCGGCGACCGCCAGCTCGAGCGCATTGGCGTCCTCGGGGCTCAGGCGGTGACGGACGAGGCGGCCGCCGTGTCCGTCGAGCGCGCTGACCATCGCGTCGACGTGCTCGGGGCTCGCCATCATGATCACCGCCGAGGAGCCCTCCGGCACCTCTCGCCGTACCTCGTCGAAGAACGCGCTGCGCAGATGGGGAGAGTGTCGCTCCTGGGCGACCCCGCCGGCGAGTCCCCCGCCGACCAGCCCGACGGCGAGCCCCGCCGGGCCGAACAGGAGGCCGACGGCGCCACCGGCCACCGCGCCCTCCGCGGTCTTCTTGCCGATGAACTCCTGCTCGTCGTCGGCGTCCACGTAGCGGCCGGCGAACGTTCCCCGCACGATGATCCGGTTGCGACGGTGGTGTTCGACGAACGCGACCTGCTGTGCCCACGCGACGCCGCCGACCGAGGCGGGGGCGCGCGAGTAAGCCTGCTCGGCTCCCTCGGTGTGCTCGAACACCATCAGCGCGAAGTCGAGGCCGTTCGGGTCCATCGGTCGCTCACGATAGGAGCCCCGGCGCCCGGCCGCGTCCTCCGAAATGGGTGATGCCGGGTGACCACCGCAACGCGCGTTGCACGAGGAGGACTCTGCCACCGGGCTGGTAGCGTGGCCGCCCTTGAGCAGGCGGTACGCAGTCGTCGCGGCATCCATGCTGGCGATTGTCACAATTGTGACGAGCGCCGGCGTGAGCCGTGGCTGACGCGCCCCTTCCCCGGGGCGCGCGAAGCGGATCACATCCAGGAGCTGTAGTAGCGGGCGCCTCCGGTCGGCGCTTTGCGCGGCGGGCCGGAGCCCGCCGCCCGCATCGACAATCGCGGTCAGTCGTCGCCGAGGTAGGCGGCCGGCAGCTTACGGCCGGGCACCTGGTCCGGCGTGTAGATCTTCGGATCGCCCGGATACGCGACGCGCCAGTCGTGCGCCGAGTACCAGTCGAACCGGTTCATCAGCTGCGGGTTGACGCGGTCCGGACCATCGAAGTGGTGCTCGGCGACCTGCTGTGCGCTCCAAGCCGTCCAGGCGCCATAGACCGACTGCATATCGGTCGGGACGACGCCCTGCGGTCTGAACGCCTTGCGCTCGGCCGCGGTGGCGTCGGCCGCCGACGCGGTGAGCGTCGTCGGATAGCCCGGGGCGCCCAGCGTGAGCGGGATCTGTTCCGTCTGCAGGTCGTACGGCGCGAAGTCCGAGGGGCTCGGATGGTTCGTGAACGCGTCGTACATCGGCTCCGCCGCCAGGTCCTCCTGGTTCATCGGATGGATGCCGAGGATCTGCTCGATCGTCCTGACCATGTTTAGCTGCGTGTAGTAGTTGTCGTCCACTCCGGGGTTGGAGTACGGGCTGACGACGAATGCCGGGCCGCGGTGGCCGTCGACGTGATCGACGCCGTTCTGGGTGTCGTCCTCGACGATGAAGATCGCGGTGCTCTTCCAGAATTCGCTGTGCGAGATCGCGTCGATCACGCGGCCGACGGCCAGGTCGTTGTCCGCCACCTGGGCGACCGGGTCGGGGACCGAGCTGGAGCCGGCGGCCACACCAGTGCCTCCCGTGTGGTCGGTCATCAGCCACATGAACGTCAGGTTGGGCATCCGACCGCTCTGCTCCTGCTGTTTGAACACCGGCAGCCATTGGTCCACCCGGTACTGGTCGGGGATCGACAGCTGGAAGTTCGGGAAGCACCGATCCGTGATCGCCTGCAGCGACGGAATGTCGGACTGCGCATAGGCGTACTGGCACGGGTCGCTGATCGGCTCGGGCCCCTGATGCCCATCCTCGAGCCACTGCGTCTCGAGGTACCACTCGTCCCAGGCAGAGCAGATCGTCTTCCCGCTAACCACGACGTTCTCGCAAGGAGCGTTCGACGCGAGGCTGTAGGGGTTGTAGATGTACTCGCCGAAGTTCTGCACGCTGAGGCCGGCTTTCTCGGCGGCGTTCCACAGGAAGCCGTCGCGTTGGTAGGCGAGGGAGTCACCGCCCTGTGACGGGTACGAGCGGTAGAACGCCCCGAACTCCTTCTCGGTGTAGTCGTTGGCCTCGGCTTGGACGAGCCAGTTGTGTCCGTCGGCCGACAGCGTGCCCTCGTCGTAGAAGTTGTCCAGGTCGCCGAACCGCGTGGCCAGCGCGTGGGCGTTTGGCGTGACCTGCTGACCGAACTGCACGTCCCCCGGGTCACCGTTGCCCTCGCCGAGGTCACCCAGCACCTGGTCGTAGGTCCGGTTCTCGCGGACGATCACGACGATGTGCTTGATCGGCGAGTGCCCGCCGAGGTGGGTCGGGACGACCTTCGGCACGGTGTCGTAGTCGCCCTGGTTGATCGGCTTGATCTGGTTCCAGTCGTCGTCGGTGAACACGGTTTGGGTGTCCCGCGGGATCTGGTAGTCGGCCGGCATCGGGAACGTGGTCACGCTGCCGGTGTCGTCGTAGGTGTTGTGGTCGGTGACCGGGGTCGTGTCATAACCGTGGTTGATCGTCGACGCGGGGCCCCGGGCGCCGATGCCCTTGTCGTTGGTGACGACGATCGTGCCGGCGCCAAGGGCCGAGTCCGGCTGGACCGCTACGGGATACCAGTCGGTCGGGAGCAGCCCGACGAACCTCATGCGCCGATAGAGACCGCGGTACTGGTACACGGCGACCGCGTTGTCACGCCCGATGCTGACCAGCACGTGGTTCGGGTCTGACATGGTGATCGCGTTGGCGTAGCTGCCGACCTGCGCTCCCGGCACCGGATTGGTGTGGACCGTCTGAGCGACGCTGTTGTCGTCCTCGTCGATCACCGAGAGGCTGTCGTCGTTCGAGTTGGCGACAAACAGAGCGTTGTCGTCCTGGTAGAGCGCGGTTGGCTGGAGGCCGACCGGAATCTCCTTCGTCTCCGTTCCGGTCGTCAGGTTGACCACCGAGACCGTGCCGGTGATCGCCCCGCCCGTGCTCCGACTCGACACGATCGGCGTGCCGTCGGACAGGTTGGTGAAGTCGGTCTTGTTAGCCGGCCGGCCGCCCTCGTTGGACACGTAGGCGACGGTGCCGTTGTCGGCGAGCACGACCTGGCGCGGGGCGTTCCCGACGGGGATCTCGTTGGCCACGGTGTCGTTGGCGGTGTCGATCACGCCAAGCTTGTTGGCACCGTTGAGTGCCACGTACAGCTTCGACCCGTCCGGCGAGAGCGCCATCCCGGACGGCAGCTCGGCGCCGTTGGCGACCTGGGCCGCGTCGGTGCTGTTCTCGCCGAACTCTCCGGCGGCGTCGTTGCCGCTGCAGAAGACGGAGTTGACGTCACCGTTGCCGCACAGCGCGATCGCGTCGGTCTGTGTGGCCGCGCCGGTAGCGGGATCGATACTGAAGCGCAACAGGTACTCCGACTGGGGCACCCACAGGGTGGTGCCGTCCGGCGAGTACAGCGGCCCGTCGGCCGCGACCGTCGAGTCGTTCGGGTCGCTCGGCGTGCCGCCCGTGTTGAGCGCGGTCTTCTGCACGATCGCCCCGGTCTTCAGGTTGAAAACGGTCAGGTAGCCGGAGAACTCGTTCCAGCCCAACGCCGCGAGGTACTGGCCATCGGGGCTGATCGTGCTCGACACGAGCCGCTCGCTGTTGTCGAGGATGCGGGTTCCCAGTGGCGAGATCCACTGGTTGGTCGGGAGCAGGATGCCGTTGGCGTGGGTCTGCCCGTCCACTCGCTGCGTGCCGAACGGGTTGAAGCCAAATCCGCCGATCGCGGCAGATGCGACACCCACGACAGCGACGCACGATGTCAGCGCCGCGGCGATCGCCACCCGACCGCGCCAATTCCGGCGCGTCCGCCTGAACACGAGATGCCTCACGGCGTATTCCCTCCCACGAAGCCGTATGAGCTGGCCACCCTGCTGCGGGGTGGTGGCGCGGTGACCGGAGCGCCGACGGCACACTTTCGCCGGACCCGGTGCCCCAGGTGTTACCGACTCGTATACATGTTGTGGCTTACCCGTGTTCGGCGCGACCTATCGCGTCACGGGCTTTCACAGCGCCCGCGGACGCTGGTTATATTGCCGCCGTGCACGCCGCCCGAGCGACAGGGCTGGTCAAGCGCTTCGGCGCGACCACCGCGGTCGACGGACTCGACCTGGTCATCGAGCCCGGCGAGGTCCGCGGGCTGCTCGGCCCCAACGGCGCCGGCAAGACGACGCTTCTGCGGATGCTGTTCGGCCTGATCCGCCCCGACAGCGGCACGGTCGAGCTGCTGGGCCACACCCTGGATCATCTCGGCGGCGATGCGCTCGATGCGGTCGGGGGCTTCGTCGAGGAGCCCCTCTTCTATCCGTACCTGTCCGGGCGCTCCAACCTTAGGCTGCTGGCCAAGCTCGACGGACGGCATGCGCAGCGCTGCGAGATCGACGACTCGCTCGGGCGAGTTGGCCTCAGTGACCGCGCGGACGACCGCGTGAGCGGCTACTCGACCGGGATGCGCCAGCGACTTGGCCTCGCTGCGTCGCTGCTGCGCCGTCCGCGGCTGCTCCTGCTCGACGAACCGACCAGCGGGCTCGACCCGGCCGGGACTCGCGCCGTGGCGACGCTGGTCCGCGAGCTCGCCGCCGACGGCGTCGCGGTCGTGCTGTCAAGCCACCACATCGGAGAGCTCGAGAAGCTGTGCGACTCCTACACCATGCTGCGCCACGGGGGGGTCGTATGGGACGGCACCGCCGTCGAGCTCGATGCGCAGGCGCCCGGCTCGGCCTACGCGCTCTTCACCAGCGACGACGCGCACGCGCTCGAGCTGGCGTCCCGGATTCCGGGGGTCCGGATCCAGCAGGCGGCGCGGGGCGGCCTCGCCGTGGCTGCCCGGCCGCTGGAGCTCGACGAGCTTGTGGCCGCGCTCGGCGACGCACGCGTACTGATCCGCCGCCTCGAGCTGGTGGTCAGCCCGCTCGAGAGCATGTTCTTCGCACTCACCACAGACCACGGCGCCGCCGCGCTCGACGCGCTCGAGCCCCAGCAGCTTGCCGACACGATCCTGGCCGGCGCATGACCACCATCACCCCGACCGCCCCGGCGGCCCGCTCGGAGCTTCGCGCGAGCCAGGGCCCGCCACGCCCGCCCCGACCCGTGCGCAACGCGTACGAGACCGAGCTGCACAAGCTGATGGCCCAGCTGACGACACGCATCCTGGTCCTCGTGTGCGCGATTGGCCCGCTCGCCTTCGCCGCGATCCTCAACGTCCAGAGCGGCACGCCGTCCGACGCGCTGTTCGGCGTCTGGGTCCACTCCTCCGGGTTCGCGATCTCGCTTGTGATCCTCGGCTTCGCGGGCTCGTGGGGATTCCCGATCGTCGCCGGGGTGCTGGCGGGCGACCTCTTCTCCTCCGAGGACCGTCACGGCACGTGGAAGACGATCCTCACCCGGTCGTGCACCCGCGAGGACGTGTTCGCCGGCAAGCTGCTCGCGGTCGGCACGTTCGCGGTCGGACTGATGCTGATCCTGGCGACGATGAGCCTGGTCGCGGGGGTCGCGCTGGTCGGACCGCACGCCCTCGTGAACCTGAGCGGAGCCCTCACCTCCCCCGGGCGGATGCTCGCGCTGACCACCGTCAGCTGGCTGATCTGCATCCTGCCGCTGCTTGCCTACACCAGCCTCGCGATCCTGTTCTCGGTGGCCACCCGCAACGGCATCCTCGGTGTGCTCGGTCCGTTGCTCGTCGCGCTCGCGACCCAGTTGCTCGACCTGATCGGCAAGGGCGTGACCGTCCACGAGCTCCTGATCGGCTCGGCCTTCGACGGCTGGCACGGACTGTTCACCAGCCACCCCTTCCTCGGTCAGGTGCTCGTCGGAAGTCTTGTCTCGGTGATCTGGATTGCGGCCTGCCTGGCCGCAAGCTGGCGGATCATGCGCCGCCGCGACTTCCTCACCGGCGTCGGAGGGCGCGGGCCCAGCTGGACCGCCCCGATCAAGGTGGTGGCCGTGAGCACCGCGGGGATCGCGGTCCTCGCGCTCGGCTGCAGCGTCGGCCCCACTGGGGTGACGGCGTATCGCGTCGCGTACGCCATCGGCCGCGAGTTCAACAGCGTCACACTCCTGCAGCAGCAGCTGATCGGCCGCCGCGTGCCCGCGAATGCCCGGCTGTACATCCAGCCTCAGTGCAACCGGCGTGGAACCCGAGCCATCGGGCCCGGCGACTGGAACTGCAACATCTACGTCTACCTTCCGCAGCCGAATTCGGTGCCCTACCAGCTGACCTCGGTGGAGTACGACGTGAGCGTCCAGTACAACGGGTGCTACAAGGCGCAGTCGCCACCGGCGTTCCTCGGGGGGCAGACGATGGTCGACGCCGCCGGACGCAACGTCACCAATCCGCTCTTCATCGTCTACGGCTGCTTCAACATCCTCTGACGCGGGACGATGATGGGCCGCTTCGCGGCATCCTTGGGGCCGTGCGGGCCCGTCCGGACGGGGAACGCGGTCCCACGGATGCCGAGCGCGCGGAATCCGGCTCATGCACGTACGTACGACGACTGCTCCGAGCCGGATTCCGTCGCGAGGCCCGAAATCAGCCGCCGATAGCGAACGCCCGGCGGAGGTCCTCGACCAGGTCGTCGGGGTCCTCGACGCCACAGCTGAGCCGCACGAGATCGGGCGGGACCGCGGCGATCGAGTCCTCGACCGACTGATGGGTCATCGCCTGTGGCAGCTCGATCAGTGACTCGACGCCGCCGAGCGACTCGGCGAGCGTGAACAGGCGAGTGCGGGCCGCGACCCGAGCGGCCGCGGGATGGCGGAAGCTGACCATCCCGCTGAACCCCGGCCAGCGCACGTCGCTCACTCCGGCTTGCGCCCGGAGCATGTCGGCGACCGCGGCCGCGCTGTGGGCGTGTGCCTCCATGCGCAGGTGCAGCGTCCGCAGCCCGCGGTGCACGAGGAAGCAGTCGAACGGACCCGGAACGGCGCCGACCGCGTTCTGGACGAACCGCAGGCGCTCGTACCAGTCGTCCGTGCGAGTCACGACCACACCCCCGACGACGTCGGAATGGCCGCCGAGGTACTTCGTCGTCGAGTGCACGACGAAGTTCGCGCCGAGCTCGAGCGGGCGCTGGTTCGCCGGCGTGGCGAACGTGTTGTCGACCGCGACGAGGGCGCCGCGCCGCCGGGCGATCACGCCCTCGATGTCGATCACGTTCAAGAACGGGTTGGTCGGGCTCTCGATCCAGATCAGCCGCGTGTCGTCGCGCACCGCGCGCTCGACCGCGTCGAGGTCGGTCTGGTCGACGAGGTCGTACTCGAGGCCCCACCGGCTCATGACCTTGTCGACGAGCCTGTACGTGCCGCCATAGAGATCGGCCGGTAGCACGACGTGCGACCCGGGCTCGCACACGATCGTGATCAGCGCGTGCTCGGCGGCGAGGCCGGACGAGAACGACACCGCCCGTCCGTCCTCGAGCTCGCCGAGCGCCTGCTCGAGCGCCGCGCGGGTCGGGTTGGCGGAGCGCGCGTAGTCGTAATCCCCTACGAACTCGCCCGGCCGGGGCTGGGCGTACGTCGAGGTCTGGTGGATCGCGGGGATCACCGAGCCGAACGACGGGTCCGGCGTCAGGCCGGCGTGAACGGCGCGGGTCGCGAACGCGTCGCGCCGCGATGCGGAGTCGGTCACGACGCCAATGCTTCCAACAAATCCGTGCGCGTGACGAGACCCTCGGCGCGGCCGTCGCGCGTCACGAGCAATGCCTGCTGGTCGCCGACGAGCAGCTCGACGGCATTGCGAACGGGATCCTCGGTCGACACCGCGCCGAACGGAGGCTCCATCACCTCGACGATCTCCGCGTCGAGGATCGCGGGGTTCTCGGCGGCGCGCTTGAGCAGCCCGCGCTCGCCGATCGCGCCGACCACGGTCGCCGGATCGTGGGCGCTGACCACCGGCAGCTGCGAGACGCGGTGCTCGTGCAGGAGCGCGACCGCGTCGCGGACGCGGAAGTGGGTCTGGACCGTCACGAGCGGCGGAATCTCGCCGGCATCGCGCTTGCGCGCGAGCACGTCGCCGACGAGAAGCGTGGAGTCGCGCTCGAGGAAGCCGTACTGGCGCATCCACGGGTCCGAGTAGATCTTCGACAGGTACGAGCGACCGCCGTCGGGGAGGATGACCACGATCAGCGCGTCCGGATCCTCGACCTCCGCGGCAACCTGGAGCGCCGCGTGCAGCGCCAGACCACCCGATCCGCCGGCGAGGATGCCCTCGAGCTGGGCGAGCCGGCGCGTGGTCAGGAACGCGTCGCGGTCGGACACGGTCACCCAGCGATCGATCAGGGTCGGGTCGAACGTCTCGGGCCAGAAGTCCTCGCCGACGCCCTCGACCAGGTACGGACGGACATTCTCGGGCCCGCCCGAGTAGATCGATCCCTCGGGGTCGGCCCCGACGACGACAAGCTCGGGCTTGCGCTCGCGCAGGTAACGCGCGGTGCCGCTGACGGTGCCGCCGGTGCCGACGCCGGCGACGAGATGGGTGATCTGGCCGGCGGTCTGCTCCCAGATCTCGGGCCCGGTCGATTCGTAATGGGCCTGCGGGTTCGCCTGGTTGAAGTATTGGTTGGGCTGGAACGCGCCGGGAATCTCGGCGGTGAGCCGGTCGGCCACCCGGTAGTAGGACTGGGGCGAGTCCGGCGGGACATCGGTCGGCGCGAGCACGACGTCGGCGCCGTAGGCGCGCAGGAGATCGATCTTCTCGCGCGACATCTTGTCGGGCATCACGGCGATCACGCGGTAGCCCTTGAGCCGGGCCGCGATCGCGAGCCCGGTCCCTGTGTTGCCGGAGGTCGGCTCGACGATCGTGCCGCCGGGCCTCAGGCGGCCGTCGCGCTCGGCCTCGTCGATCAGCGCCACCGCGACCCGGTCCTTGATCGAGCCACCGGGATTGAACGATTCGAGCTTTGCGACCAGGCGCGGGCGCACCCCGGCACCGATGCGCGACATCCGGACGAGCGGCGTGTCGCCGATCGTGTCGAGGATCGAGTCCTTCAGAATGGGTGCAATTGCAGTCTCGGGCATGTCTCAGATGATGATGATCCTGCGGCAGTTACACAAGGAATCGAAGATCCTGCGATGGATAACCGTTGTGATCGGATAATCTTCAGCTTTGAGTCGAGGGTTCCGTTCCGTGTCGAATCATCCACAGCCCGGTGTCGACGCCACCGACCGAGCTCTGCTCGAGCTCCTCGCGCACGACGCCCGGATCACCAACCAGCGCCTCGCCGACCGGGTCGGGGTCGCGCCGTCGACGGCGCTGGCGCGGCTCCGCTCGCTCCGGGACCGCGGCGTGATCCGCGGCTTTCACGCCGAGGTCGACCTCGCGGCGCTCGGCCGGCCGCTGCAGGCGCTGATCGCCGTCCGACTGGCGGTCCACGCGCGCGACCAGATCGACGACTTCACGGCTACGGTCCGCCGGCTACCGGGCGTGCTGATGGTGTTCCACCTCACCGGCGTCACCGACTACCTGGTGTGGGTCGCCGCGGCCGACGCGCAGGACCTGCGCGAGTTCGTCGTCGATCACCTGGCGACGCACCCGTCGGTGGCGCACGCCGAGACCTCGCTGATCTACGAGTACCACCGCGGTCCCGGATTATTTGGAGCCCCGCCCGCCGCGGCGGATCCCGCATGAGCCCCGCCCGCCGCGGCGGCCCCGGCATGAGCCCCGCCCGCCGCGGCGGCCCCGGCATGAGCCCGCCCGCCGCGGCGGACCCGGCATGAGCCCGCCCGCCGCGGCGGACCCGGCATGAGCCCCGCCGCGCGCCTGGCCGGGCTCGGGACGACGATCTTCACCGAGATGACCGCGCTCGCGGTCCGGACCGGCTCGATCAACCTCGGCCAGGGGTTCCCCGACACGGACGGCCCGGAGTCCGTGATCGACGCCGCGGTGGCGGCGCTGCGCGGCGGCGAGAACCAGTACGCCCCGCTGCCCGGCGTGCCCGCGCTTCGCGAGGCCGTGTTCGAGCATCAGCGGAGCTGGTACGGGCTCGAGCCCGAGGACGTGCTGATCACGTTCGGCGCCACCGAGGGAATCGCCTCGGCCCTGCTCGGGCTGTGCGATCCCGGCGACGAGGTCGTGGTGCTTGAGCCCTACTACGACTCGTACGCCGCGTGCATCGCGTTCGCCGGCGCGACGCGGCGGCCGGTGACGCTGCGTCCGCCCGGGTTCGAGGTTTTCGAGGAGGGGCTGCGCGCGGCGATCACGCCGCGCGCACGAGTGCTGCTGCTCAACACGCCCCACAACCCGACCGGACGCGTGCTGAGCCGCGCCGAGCTCGAGCTGATCGCAGCGGCGTGCGTCGAGCACGACCTGATCTGCGTCACCGACGAGGTGTACGAGCACCTCGTCTACGACGGCGAGCACATCCCGCCGGCGACGCTCCCGGGGATGGAATCGCGGACGCTGACGATCTCGAGCGTCGGGAAGTCGTTCTCGTTCACCGGCTGGAAGATCGGCTGGTGCTCCGGCCCCGCGGAGCTGGTCGCCGCGGCGCGGACGGTCAAGCAGTTCCTGACGTTCGCCGGCGGGACGCCGCTCCAGCACGCCGCCGCCGCTGCGCTGCGGTTGCCGCGGTCAGAGGTTGAGGCGATCCGCGACGACCTGCGTCTCAAGCGCGACCAGCTGTGCGCCGGGTTGGCGGCGGCCGGCCTGCGCCCGATCACCCCCGCGGGGACGTACTTCGTGAACGCTGACGTCGGCGGCGATGCGGTGGCGTTCTGCGCCGCGCTCCCGGAGCGGTGCGGGGTGGTCGCGATCCCGACCGGCGTCTTCTACGACGACCGCGAGGCGGCGCCGACGCTCGTCCGGTTCGCGTTCTGCAAACGCCAGGAAGTGATCGCCGAGGCCGCGCGGCGTCTCGCCGGCCTCGGGTAGGCGGGCAGGTCGCCCGCGGCGTCAGCCTTGGTTGCCGAGCGCACAACGTTGTGCAGGTTGCCCGTGGCGGGTGGGCACGGCGTGGCGAACGCGGGCTGCGGACGCGTTGGGGTGCGACTGGGCACCTGGAGCTGGGCTGCGGATCCTTGCCGGCGCCACCGGGCGGGCGTGTGCACAACTCGACAATCGGCGCGTCGACGCCGAGCCGTGCCGTGTTGCGCGTGACTATCGTGCACAGGTCGGCAGGGCCGGACGCGCACGGCGCGGATTGTCGAGCTGTGCACTCTGCGGTGGTGCGCCCGGGCGTCGTGGGGGCCGAGTTGTCGTGGAACGCCCGCGCCGACGTGCGCACGCGCTGCCCCATCGTGCTCGTCGGCGGGATCGCCTCGAGGTCGGCGTCCTGCAACGCGACGCGCACGTACACGACCTGGCCGCCGTGCCGGCGCATGGTGGCATGGCGATCGCGCCGGCGGCGCGCTCGAGCAGCGGCTCGGGCTCGGCGATCCGCCCGACGATCATGTTCTGGTAGTCCATGACGACGAGCGCGGCGCTCCCGGGGTCTATCGATGCGACGGCGTCGGGCACGCGGCGTTCCTTTCGGGTGTGGGGACCGGCACGCCGGCTGGCGTCTCGTCGTGGATATACCGGCCTCCGCGCATCAGCGAGGCGAGCGCTGCCACCACGGACAGCCCGGCCGCGACGGTGAACACGACCACGAGGCCGTGGTGGAACGGCTCGGAGATCAGCCGCGGGAAGAAAAGGGTCCCGGTGAAGGTCTGCTGGTGGACCGCGGAGAGCGAGGGCAGCACGCCGCTCGGCGCGAGCAGGTGCGCCACCGGGTTCTCTCCGAGCACCGCCGCGAACAGCGAGGACACGGGCGGCAGCGTCGCGACCTGGTGGGCGACCAGGTGGGGCACTCCCTGCTCCTGGAGGCCGGCGCTCAGGGTCGACGGGAGCGCGGAGGCGATGCCCGCGATCATCAGCGAGAAGAACAGCCCGATCGACAGAGCGGTACCGGAGTTCTGGAACGTCGACCGCATCCCGGAGGCGGCGCCGCGATAGCGTGCGGGGACGCTGCTCATGATCGACGCGGAGTTGGGGGCGCTGAACATTCCGACTCCGATCCCGTTCACCGTGATCAGCGCCGCGAACGCCCAGTAGGGGAAGTCGACGGGCAGCTGCATCAGCCCGATGAAGCTCGCGCCGAACACGAGCATGCCGGCGGTGGCGAACCCGCGCGCGCCAAAGCCGTGGGAGGGAGAGCAGCGAAACATGTGGAAGCCGACCCAGCAGGAGGGGCTGTGGTTCCATGGCGGCAACCTGCATCAGTCGCGCCACTACTCGCTGTACCTGGCGCTCCAGCTGAAGGCTCGCGCGGAGGGGATCGATACCCCGGTTTACGGGCTACAGAGAGTCCATCACAGGCGGTAGCGGCCGTCGAGCTGATCGCGGGCGATCCCCGGGCGGTGCGTAGTTTCAGGCGCGGGGCAGCGCGAGTTACGGAGCCGTGCCGCGGGCCGGCCGTGGAATCGAGCGGATCGGCAAGCCATGCGTCCGTTTCCACTGAAGAGCCGCGCCCGACGGCCGATCGCTGGGGAATACGCGTAGCGATTGGATGTAGGAAGCGAAGGAAGCAGGGAGATGTACGAACCACACCTCGACGACGCCGCTGTCGCTCCGATCGCGGCGCTGCCCGATGAGGAGATGCCGCGTCGCACCTCGGCCCACCGGTGTCGCGCGTGGCTGGCCGGGCTCGTGTTCCTGATACCGGTGCTGGGGGCGACGCTCTTGTCGATCACGACCGAAGCCGTGTGGGGCTCGGGCGCCGCAATCGTGCTCCTGCTGATCGCGTTCGGGTTCGTCTACACACGCTCGTTCCAAGCCCGGCGGAGGGCTGAGGCGCTGGCCGCTCATCTGCGGGACCGCGAGGCGCACCTCCAGCAGGCGCAGCGGCTGGCCGGACTGGGCAGCTGGGAGTGGGACGCCCCTTCGCGCACCCTGTTCTGCTCGGCCGAGCACGCGCGGATGCTTGGATTTGGAGACGGCCTCCCGCAGACGCTCGAGCAGCTGCTCGCGAACGTGGAGCCGGAGGATCGGGACCGCGTCGGGCGCGAGCTCAGTTCGGCACTCGAGGAGGGCCAGGCGGTCGAAACCGACTACCGGCTGAAGGATCCATCCGGTGACCGGCTGATGCATCTAGAGGTGGAGCTCACGATCGGCTCGGACGGCCGGCGCTCGCGGCTGATCGGCACCTGTCGGGACGTGACCGAGCGGTTCCTCCGGGTCGAGGCGGAGCGCGCCAACCAGGCCAAGAGCGAGTTCCTGTCCCGGGTGAGCCACGAGCTGCGCACGCCGCTGAACGCGATCCTCGGGTATTCGCAGCTGCTGACCGTGGACGAGCTGAGCGAGCGCCAGCACTCCAACGCCGAGCGGATCGTTGGTGCCGGACGGCATCTGCTCGAGCTGATCACCGAGATCCTCGACATCTCCCGGATCGAGACCGGCTGGCTCAAACTGACGGCCGAGCCCGTGAGCGTCGCCTGCGTCATCCGCGACGCGACCGGCCTCGTATCGTCCCAGGCTGAAGCGAAGGGGGTCGAGATCACGACCGGGCCGGGCGTCGCGGGGTCCTGGGTCCTCGCCGACGCGGGGCGCCTCAGGCAGGTGCTCCTCAATTTGCTCTCGAACGCGGTCAAGTACAACCGCGACGGCGGTCACGTCATCGTCTCGGCGAGCCAGCTCGGAGACCGGTGGCAGATCAGCGTCGCCGACGACGGACCGGGAATAGCCGCATCGATGCTGGGTGATCTGTTCCGGCCGTTCGAACGCCTTGGTGCCGAGGAGACGGCGATCGAGGGCACGGGGCTCGGGTTGTCGCTGGCCAAGGGCATGGTCGAGGCGATGGGCGGAACGATCGCGGTGCGCAGCGACGCCGGGCAGGGTGCGGTCTTCACCGTGGAGCTCGAGCGCGTCACGCCGGCGGCGATGCAGGCACCAGCGCCGCACCGGTCGGTCGCCGCTGCGCCCACGACCGTCACGGCCGTCGCGGCCGTCGCGGCGCGGGGGCGCCGGGGGCGCCGAGAACGCCGCGGGCGCCGAGGCTGTGGTGTGCATCGAGGATGACGTGTCGAACCTCGCGCTGATCGAGCACGTCCTCGGGATGAGGCCGCACGCCAAGCTGGTGAGCGCCGTCACGGGGCAGGCCGGAATCGACCTGGCCCGCGAGCGCCGCTCGAGCCTGGTCCTGCTTGACCTGGACCTGGTCGACACGCCCGGCGAGGACGTCCTGGCCGACCTCAAGCGGGACCCGGCGACCCGCGAGATACCGGTTGTGCTGCTGGCCGGCGAGCTCGCCTCGGCTCGGCGTGAACAGCTGATATCCGCCGGGGCGCGGGACGTGGTGACCAAGCCGATCGACATCCGCCGCCTGCTGGCGCTGGTCGACGAGACGGTCGACCCGCCGGTCGAGGCGGTGGCGTGATGGGTCGCGGGCTGACCGATATGCGAGTGCTGATCGTCGATGACAACGCGACCAACATCGATGTCATCGAGCAGATATTCGAGCACATGGGCTACAAGCAGGTGCTCGCCACCCAAGACCCGCAGGGAGTCGCCCACCTGTGCCGGGCCTGGAATCCCGACGTGGTGCTGCTCGACCTGCACATGCCCCACATGTCGGGCTTCGAGGTGATGGCCGGGATTCGCGAGCTGATGAGCGAGCCCGAGAACCTCCCGGTGCTCGTGGTGACCGCCGACGGCGCGACCGAGGCACGCCACCGGGCGCTGTCGATGGGCGCGCGCGACTTCATCACCAAGCCGATCGACCAGGCCGAGTTCCGCCTTCGGGTGCGGAACGCCCTCCAGGTGCGACATCTCCAGCACGAGCTCATGCGACACAACGCGTCGCTCGATCACGCCGTTCGCGTGCGCACGCTCGAGCTCGAGCAGGCGCGCATGGAGAGCCTGACGATGCTCGCGTCGGTCGGGGAGTATCACGACGACGACACCCATCACCACACCCAGCGGGTGGGCCGGTCGGCGGCGATGATCGCGGAGGTCCTGGGCCTGCCGGGCACGACCGTCGAGACCATCCGCCACGCGGCCCCGCTGCACGACATCGGCAAGGTGGGCATCCCGTACGCGATCCTGCTCAAACCCGGGGCGCTGACGGCTGAGGAGCGTGACAGCATGCAGCGCCATGTCGAGATCGGGGCGAAGGTCCTGTCCAGCGCCCGGTCGCCGGTACTGCAAATGGCCGCGGTGATCGCCCGCACCCATCACGAGCGCTGGGACGGGAGCGGGTACCTCGAGGGCCTGGGCGGCGAGGAGATCCCGCTGGCCGGGCGGATCACCGCCGTCGCCGACGTGTTCGACGCACTCACTCACGAGCGGCCGTACAAGCACCGGTGGCCCGTCGACGACGCGGTGTCCGAGATTCTGACTCAGGCGGGCCGGCAATTCGACCCGCGAGTCGTCGAGGCGTTCTCGCTCCTGGATCCCTACCTGCTGGCCGACCCCGAGCTCGCGACGGAGCCCGTGGCGCTGGCCGCGTAGATCTATCTGTCCCAGGGTCAGGATTTCGGGCAGAGAGAGCCCGGGGGCGGCGCTGGGCGATCAGACCGCGACGCGGTGGCGCGCGAGCAACTCGCCGGCGGCGGCGAGCACGGACGGCCCCAGCCCGGCCGGCGTGAGCGGGTGCAGGCGCGCGTACTCCGCGAGCAGCGCGTCTCGTACCTCGTCGATGCCCACCCCGGGCGCCTCGGCCGCGACCGACCCGGTCGTGGCCGGATGCCACTCGAGCCCGAGCTCGGCGTACACGTCCTCGAGCACGGCCCGCAGCCGGGCCGCGGGCTCGACGACGACCACGCTCGAGAGCAGCCAGCCGCCGTGGATGACTCGCTGCGACGCCCCGATCAGCTTCGTCTCACCCCGGGCGTTCACGCTGAACTCGCCGGGGCAATATTCGCCCGGGACCTCGCCCACGCGGGCATCCACCCCGAGACCCCGCAGCGCGCGCGCCTGCCGCTCGGCGTCGCCCGAGAAGCGCGCCTGGATTCCCGCCGTCGAGTCATGTGCCGGCATGATCTCGTCGAACACGAGGCAGCCCTCGTCGTACGCGGCCGCCCGGCCTCCGGTCCCGCGGATCACCGGCGCGTAACCCCGCCGCCTCGCCACGGCGGCCGCGCTCGCGAATCCGGGCATGAAGCTGTCCCGTCGCCCGAACGCGACCGTGGCGCGCGGCCGATAGACCCTCAGCACCGGACCGCGGAGACCTCGAGCGACCAGGCCCAGCAGCGCGTGCGGGAGCGAAACGTCAAGCGCGGGGTCATCGCCGGCCGACCCCTCCAGCAGGTCCACGCGCTCAGATCTCCGGGATCCGCTCGAACGTGCGCCACGACCCCAGCGCCGGGCGCGACACTTCCAGTGGGGACGAGCCGAGTCGCTTGCGGTTCACGGCCGGGACGTTATTACTCAGCGCCGGTCGCGCAGAGCAGGCTCGCCGGCACGCGTCCGGTCACGGTGGTGCCCGTTCCGCGCTCGGACGTGACCGCGAGCTCGCCGCCGATCGCCTCGAGGCGGTCGCGCATGCCGGTCAGCCCACGCGTGGTTACGATCGCGGCGGGATCAAAGCCCGGTCCGTCGTCGGCGACTACGAACCGAAGGCCATCCGGCCCTTCGGACGCACGGACCTCGACCCTCGTGCCGTCGCCGCAGTGCTTGGCGACGTTCTGGAGCGCTTCCACGCAGCAGAAGTAGACCGCGGTCTCGACGTCGGCCGGAAACCGCCGCTCGAGGTCGGCGCGCATGACGACCTGGACAGGCAGGTCCCGCACGACCGCGCCGAGCGCGTACCGGAGCCCGAGATCGCGGAGCACCGAAGGGTAGATGCCCTTCGCGAGGCTTCGGATGTGGTCGAGAGCTTTGTCGACCCGCTCGCCCGCGTCGGCGAGCGCCGGGGCGACCGACTGCGGATCCTCGGCGGCCAGCTCCTCCAGCAGCTGAAGCTTGACTCGCAGCGCCACCAGCCCCTGCTGGGCGCCGTCGTGCAAGTCCTGCTCGATCCGCCGACGCTCCTCGTCGGCCGCCCGCGCGACGCGCTTGCGCGAGGCCGCGAGCTCGTCGATCGACGCGGACAGGTCGGTCTGGAGACGCGCGTTGTCGAGCGCGAGGCGGACTGCGGACGCGGCCGCTTCCAGCGCCCGTTCGGACAGCACGGGATCGTGCACGACCGCCGCCAGATTGTCGCCGTTGCGGTGCAGCTGCGTCACCTTCCGGCGCGGGTCGATCGCCGCGAGCTCGATCGGGACGCCGTCGATGTCGGTGAAAAGCTCGTTGGACGGGTGCCAGGACAGCAACTGAAGGCGCGGGTCGGCGAACGCCTGCGACATCGCCTGCTCGAGCCCGGCGAGACTGGATTCCGCCGCGAGCGTGGCGACCATGCGCTCGAGCGCAGCCATCGCGAACACGCGGCCGCGGGCGATGCCGAGCGCGATCGCGAACGGCATCGCCGCGATGATCGCCGCCGTCGCGATCGCCGCCGGCGTAAGCAGCGGCACGTGCTGATCGATCGCGCGAGCGGTCAGGAAGAAGGCGTAGCCGATCGCCGCCAGGCCCGACCACATCAGCAGGGGCGCGAAGCCGCGGCGCTGGAGCGGCGTCGTCCTCGCGGCCCGGCGCGCGACGAGCACCGCGACGGCGGCGAGCGTGAGCGCGGTGGCAATCGCAAGCGTGGTCGACAGCGCGTTGCCGGCGCTGGCGCCGACATCGACGACGTGGAGCGGGTTGGACGGGCACTCGTTGCCGCTGCAGCGCACGAACGGGCCCGCCACCGGCTGGACGTCGGAGAGGAGGAGGTTCGCCGCGAGTAGCACGGCCATCACGGCGCCGGAGCCGACCAGCAGACGAGCCGCCGCGCGTTGTTCGATATAGCCGCTTGGATAGGCGAAAGACACATACGCGCACGAAAGAATCGAGAGCGGGACGGCGATCCGGCCGAGCGCGAATGGCAGCGGCGCGTTCGCCTCGGTCAGTCCCGACAGCGCTAAGGCGTACGACGCGGCCAGGATCAACGCCGCCATCCGGCGGCCGGACCCGCGCGCGACCACCGCCAGCGCGACCGGCACCAGGCCCACGCAGCACACCATTCGCAGGGTCACGAACACGACCGGCTTGTCGACGATCGGGCTGCCGACGCCGATCACGGCGGTCACGGCGGCCAGAGCGAGCGTGCCGGCACACGCGACAATCCAGCCGAAACCTATCCGCGCTCTGACCAAGCCCGTCCCCAGTTCTCGGTTGTGCATCGGCGCCGCCCCCGCACATCAAGTCTAGATGTGAACGCCGCGGCGGCTACTACGGTGCGAGCCGCTCGATCTGCCAGCCCGCTCCGGTGCGCCTGCGGTAGCGGAGCCGGTCGTGCAGGCGATTCTCACGGCGCTGCCAGAACTCGAACGTCTCGGGAGTGAGCCGGAAGCCGCCCCAGGTGTCTGAAAGCGGCACCTCGCCGCCGGCGTACCGGTCGTCGAGCTCGGCCACGTGCTGCTCGAGGACACCGCGATCCTCGACCACGCGGCTCTGCGGCGACGCGAGCGCGCTCAGCTGGCTGCCGCGCTCGCGGCTGTGCGCGTACGCCTCGGACTCCTCGCGGGAGGTGCGCTCGACGCGACCCTCGATCCGCACCTGGCGTCCAAGCGGCTCCCAGTAGAACAGCAGGGCGGCGCGCGGGGTCGCGGCGAGCTCGCCGCCCTTTCGGCTCGCATAGTTCGTGAAGAACACGAACCCGTCCTGGTCGGCGCGCTTGACGAGCACCATGCGGACCGACGGCGCTCCGTCGGCGGTCGCGGTGGCGATCGCGGCGGCCTCGGGCTGAGACACCCGGGCGCCGGCGGCGGCCTCGTACCAGGTGGCGAACTGGCGGACCGGATCGGGATCGACGTCCTCCTCCCGGAGCGGCTGCGATGGATCAGTCACCGCAGCAAGTGTGGCACCGACACGACCGGTTCACGTCCCCTGCGAAGCGGCGACCAGCCGGTCGAATGACGTAGGACTTGCGAACGGTCCACTAGCCTTCGCCGTGTCCCGTGCCCGAACCGCCGAAGATCGTCCATCTCGATCAGCTCGAATCGATTCCCGGCCCCGGAAGCCTGACCTGGCGCCCGGTCAGGCTCGCGCTGGGCGTGCGCGCGTTCGGCTGTAACGCGTACACCGCCGGCGAGGCCGGGTACGACGTCGTCGAGCCCCACACCGAAGATCCGGATCTCGGTCATCAGGAGCTCTACTTCGTCGCCGCCGGACGGGCGACGTTCACGATCGACGGCAGCTCCCACGACGCCCCGGCGGGGACGTACGTGTTCATCCCGGATCCCGCCTCCCACCGGCATGCGGTCGCCGTCGAGGCGGGCACGACCGTGCTCAGCTTCGGGGGTCCGCCGACGTTCGAGCCGTCGGCCTGGGAGTGGGCGTTCCGGGCCTCGCCGGCCATGCGCAGCGATCCGGCGCGCGCGCGAGAGATCCTCGAGGAGGGACTCGAGCGCCATCCCGGATCACCGTCGCTCTATTACAACCTCGCGTGCCTGGATGCGATCGAGGGTCAGCCGGACAGTGCGCTGGCCGCGCTCGAGATGGCGATCCAGATCAGGCCGGAGATCGCGGGTTGGGCTCGCGGCGACGCGGACCTCGACAGGCTGCGCGACGACGCCAGGTTCCGGGCGCTCGTGGACCCGGGACCCGGTTCCTAGCTCCGCTGCCCGCGTCATAGGAGGGGCCGGATCCCCGGCCTTTCATGCGATTCGGGTGATGTCCGGGCGAGGGCGTTGTCAGACGCTTGCGCGCGTGCCGGCCCGGACTCGCGCCACTCTGATGCTCGGAGAATCGGCCGAGGACGGCCGCGCGGCCCGGCTCCGGTCGCCGCGCGAGGCTCATGGCGATTGGGCCCCGGCGGCGGACCGCCCCGATCCGGTTGCGGTGCTCCAGGGGCAGGCGGCGACGCGCCTCCCGGAGCTGATACCGATCCGGTACGGGCGGATGATCGTCTCACCGTTCACGTTCTATCGCGGCGCCGCCGCGGTGATGGGGGCTGATCTCGCGGGGACGCCGGACTCCGGGATCATCGTGCAGGCCTGCGGCGACGCGCACATATCGAACTTCGGCGGGTTCGCCGCCCCCGACCGCAGACTGATCTTCGGCCCTAACGACTTCGACGAGACACTGCCCGGCCCGTGGGAGTGGGACGTCAAGCGGATGGCCGCGAGCGTCGAGATCGCCGGCCGCGACGTCGGGCTCCCGGCGGACCGGCGGACCCAGCTCGTGGAGGCGTGCGTGCGCGAGTATCGCGAGGCGATGCGCGGGTTTGCGCAGGTTAGCCATCTCGACGTCTGGTACGAGCGCATCAACGCGAGCGAGCTCGTCGACCGCTTCGGCGGCCAGCTCGGCACGAAGGGCCGAATCCTGTTCGCGCAGCCGTTCGCGAAGGCCAGGCGGAAGACGAGCCTGCGGGCCGTAACCAAGCTCACCGAGCAGGTCGACGGCAAACCGCGCTTTCGGAGCGTCCCGCCGCTGCTGGTCCGGTTCGCCGATCTACACGATCCGGCCGATCCCCGCTCCGAGGCCGACTACGTCCGCGATCTGCTCGAGCGATATGTCGCGAGCCTCGACGAGGACCGCCGCTACCTGTTCGGCACCTATGAGTTCGTCGACATGGCCCGCAAGGTCGTCGGCGTCGGGAGCGTGGGGACGCGGGCCTGGGTGCTCCTGTTCGCGGGGCGGGGCGGGCAGGACGCACTCGTGCTCCAGATGAAGGAGGCGCAGGCGTCGGTGCTCGAGCCCTACCTGGGGAGGAGCAAGTTCAAGCACCACGGCGAGCGCGTGGTCCGCGGCCAGCGGATGGATCAGGCGGTGGCCGACGTGTTCCTCGGCTGGCAGCGGAGCCAGGGGCTCGACGGCAACGAGCACGACTTCTACATCCGCCAGCTGTGGGACTGGAAGGCGTCGATGGACCTGTCGGTCATGCGCTACCCGGGCCTGCACGCCTACAGCCGAGCCTGCGGGTGGTCGCTGGCCCGGGCCCACGCACGGTCCGGCGACCGTCTTGCGATCGCCTCCTACCTCGGTGCCGGGACGAAGTTCGATGAGGCGATCGGCCGGTTCGCCACCGCGTACGCCGATCAGAACGAGCTCGACTACCAGCGGCTTCGCGAGGCCGTCGCCGCGGGGGAGCTGGACGCGGAGTTCGGGGTCTAGTGGGGTGAACGTTCACGGGCGCCTCACTAGATTGAGGGCCGAGGTGAGGGAGAGAAGGAAGACTTCGCTCATCGCACGGCCCGGGCCGCGGACAGCGATCGCCCGTGCTCGCAGATCACGGTGGCGCCGGAAGGCCGAGCAGCTGGATTACGGAGAACGCCACGAGGAGGATGCCGACGCCGACCAAGCCGTAACGGGCCTGACGGATCTTGACGTGGCCGCTGATCCCGACCAGGAACAGGACGGTGGCCAGGAACACGGTATCGCGGACGTACTTGTCCGCCGTGCCGCCCGCGTCCGAGCCATGGGTGAATTCGGCGTCGGCCTGAGCGTCGAGTGCGTTTGCCTGGGTCTGCTGGGGAATCACGTACTGGGGCAGGTACGAGGGGCCCGGGGGGGCCTTCGGGTTGTGGGCCGGATCGGTGGCGAGCCACGCCTTGAACGCAGGTCTGTACCCCGGCCGGAGGCGCGCCTGCGCGAGTTGCTCGGCTCGCTTGTTGCCGGCAACGTAGGCGGCGAACCAGGCGTTGAACGAGACCGAGTCGAGCGTGCGCGTCACGAGCGCCTCGATGTCGGCTCGATTGGCCTTCGTCCGCAGCGCGGACGCGCGCGCGAGCGACACCGAAGACTCCGTGCTCCACTTCGCCGCGGCAAAGCCCGAGTATGCCGCCAGCAGCGCGACGAGCGACAGCAGCACGGCTTCGACCACCGACAACCAGCGGTCCGACGGCTCGCCGTCCTCTCGCTTCTCGTGCTCCTTGCCGTGTTTGCTGTGCTCGGCGATCTCCTTGCCGACCTCGGCCGCCGATAGGCCCTCAGGCACCCTCCAGCTCCAGTCTCGATCTACACGGTGGCGACACCGGGAAGGATCGAGGCCGAGCGCCCGCGGGCATCATCCGATGTGGGTGAACCGCCCACACGCGCCTGATCCCGCTCGTGTAGTGACAATTGGGCCCCGCGCGCCGAGCTCGCCGAACGCCCACGTGATCTCCTTGCGCCGTTCGCGGTCGTATTCCTCGGCAACGTATGCGCGTTACGCGCGAGCGATCGACGCCGGATCGACGCCGTCGAGCCGGGTCATTGTGACGCTCGCGTCGAGCGTCGAGGTGGCGCTGCCGCGATAGACGCCCTTGATCGGCGGCACGTCGGGGTAGTGACGGCCATGGCCGATCTTGACGTGGTTCTCGCCGGCAATGCCGCGGTTCGTGGGGTCGGCGCCGACCCAGACGGGCTCGCCCCCGTCGGGGACGGGCAGCAGCGCCTCGAGCCACGCATGGGTGTCAACCTCGATCGACTCCTGGCCGTTGCCGCTTCCGCCGGCGAACAGGTAGCCCGAGACGTAGCGCGCGGCGATCCCGTGGTGACGGAGGAGGCACACCCCGAGATGGACGAAGTCCTGGCACACGCCGGCGCCGCCGTCGAGCAGGTCGCGGACGGTCGAGTCGACGTACGTGGCCCCCTGCCGGTATTCGAACCGGTCGGGGATCAGATCGGAGATCAGCGTCAGCATCGACAGCGGCGAAGGCGCCGCCCGCGTGGTGGCGAGCAGCTCGACCATCCCCGGGTGATTCGCGGCGTCGTCGGTCTGCAACAGGAACTCGCCGCCGGACTCGCGGTAGCTGGGGTCGCCGAGCGTGTCCCAGGTGGCCTGGGGCGGCTCGGGCGGCGCCTTCGTGGCCACGCGCGCCCGGACGTCGATCGTGAGCTGGCGGTGCGGGCGGGATATCTCGAACTCGACGACCTCGGTCCCGAAGTAGTCGGTGTGGCGGTGCAGCCGGACCTCGGGCGACAACCGGACGCCGAACTCGTCGCAGCGCTGGCGGCCCGTCGCGGCCGGCTTGACGCGCAGCGCGTTCAGGTTGTCGACGACGTCGCCGTCGTACTGGTAGGTAGTGAGGTACCGGATCGCGAAGTTCATGATGGGCGGTGCGTCAATCATGCCGCGAGCTACAGATGCACCGCGGCGATTGCTGCGATCGCGAAGTAGCGGTCCCCGATGTCGTGATCGATCAGCTCCAGCTCCTCCTGTACCCGCGCGAGGATCGCATGTAACGCGTCGCCGGCGCCAGGCGTGCGCCGCTGGAGCTCGAGGTCGGCGATCAGCCGTTCCAGCCGCAGCACCGGCGGCGAGGAGCGCGGTTGGGCGTCGGCGTCGGACAGGGCGTCGCGGAGCGCCGCCACCGACGACGCGACCGAGCCGGGATACGAGCTGTCGTAGAGGAGGAAGCGGACGACCGGCGCGACCGTCGGCGCGTCTCGCACCGCCCGCCGGTAGGCCTGGGCGCCGCCGACCGATTGCAGCAGGGCGATCGCCTCGCTCTCGTGGCCGTCGCCGGCCGGGTCAGCGGGGACCGTGACGAGCAGCATCCGCAGGACCATGTCGGCCTGCTCGATCCTGCCTCCCGCCTCCAGAAACGCCCGGGCGTCGTCGTGCAGCATGGTCCGGTCGACCAGGCCCCAGAACAGCGCGCACCGCTCCTTGACCTCGTGATAGAGCGAGTAGGGGCCGGTCTGCAGCGCCGCGGCGAGGTCGTAGCGTGCGAGCGACAGGTAGAACGAGTTGAGCGCCTCCCACATCTCGGTGGAGATCACGTCGCGCAGGATTCGCCCGCGCTCGCGGGCCCGCTCGATGCACGAGACGATCGAGGCCTGGCTCTCGACGTCAAGGGTCAGGAGCCGCGCCGTCTCGGCCCGCCCGAGCGGTGCTCGCTCGGCCGTCGCCGCCTCGAGCGCGTCCTCCCCCGGCATCGGCGGCTTGCCGCCGATGATCGTGAGCACCGCGTCCCACGTCAGCGAGATGCTCCGCTCCCCGGGCGCGCCGGCGACGTCGGCGTGAAACGCGCCGTCGAGCGTGCGCGCGGTGTGCTCGCCGCGGGTCAGGTCCCGACCCAGCCAGAACAGCTCGTGCGCGATCCGGGCCAGCATCTAGATCGGCGGCGGCGCCTGACGGTGGCGCCTTAGGAGATTTGTCGGCGGCGCCTGACGGCGGCGCCTTAGCTGCTGCTGTTGCTGGGCCTGGCCGTGCCAGCCGCCGTAGCGCACGTCGGGCAGCCGCGGCGGTCGCTGCGCCGGAAGCGTGCCGGGCGCCAGGTCGATCGAGCCGCCGTCGTCCAGCACCCACGTGTCCTTCGAGCCGCCGCCCTGGGAGGAGTTCACGATCATCGAGCCCTCGTTCAACGCGACACGCGTGAGGCCGCCGGGGACGATCCGGATCTCCTCGCCAAACACCGCGAACGGGCGCAGGTCGACGTGGCGCGGGGCGAGCCGCCCGTCGCCCGCCTCGGTCGGGACCGTTGAGAGATGCACGAGCTCCTGGGCGATGAACCGCTCGGGCTGCCGCTCGATCAGCTTCGCCTGGCGCTCGAGCTCCCCGGCGGTGGCCTGCGGCCCGATGAACACGCCCTTGCCGCCCGACTCGGAGGTGGGCTTGATCACGAGCTCGTGGAGGCGTTCGAGCACGTGCCGTCGCAGTTGCTCGTCCGTGAGCAGGTACGTGGGGACGTTCTCGAGGATCGGCTCCTCGCTCAGGTAGAAGCGGATCATGTCGGGCACGTAGTGGTAGACGGCCTTGTCGTCGGCGACGCCGGTCCCGACCGCGTTCGCGATCGCGACCGTCCCGGCGCGGTACGCCCGCACCAGCCCCGGGACCCCGAGCAGCGAGTCGGGGCGAAACTCGAGCGGGTCGATGAAGTCGTCGTCGAGCCGGCGGTAGATCGTGTGCACTCGCTGCAGGCCGCTCGTCGTCCGCATGTAGCAGAGCGCGTCGCGCACGACGAGGTCGTTGGCCTCGACCAGCTCGATTCCCATCTGCCGGGCCAGGAAGGCATGCTCGAAGTACGCCGAGTTCATCGGGCCCGGCGTCCACAGGACGACCGTGGCCTCGCCCTCGACACCCGGCGCGACCGTCCTGAGCGCGTCCAGCAACAGTGAGGGGTAGTTGTCGACCGCGCGGATGCGCTGGCCCTCGAACAGCTCGGGCATGAGCCGCGTCATCGCGAGCCGGTTCTCGATCACGTACGAGATGCCCGACGGGGTGCGCACGTTGTCCTCGAGCACCCGCCAGCGGCCGTCGCCGCCACGGACGAGGTCGCAGCCCGATACATGGCAATACACGCCGCCGGGTGGGCGCACGCCGTGGACGGGACGGGCGAACTGGGGGCGGCTGACCACGAGCGACCACGGGACGATGCCCGCCCGGACGATCTCGTGCGCGTGGTAGACGTCGTCGACGAACGCGTTCAGCGCTCGGATCCGCTGGGCGAGACCCCGCTTGATCGCGGTCCACTCGGCCGCGGTCAGGACCCGGGGCACGAGGTCGAGCGGCCAGGCGCGGTCGCGGCGCTCGCCGTCGCCGGTCGGGACCTCGAATGTGATCCCCTGCTGCATGAAGATCGTGTCGCGGCGCCGGCCGGCGGCCTCCAGGCGCTCGGGCCCGAGGCGCCGGAGCGCGGCGAGAAGCTGTGCGGCGTGCGGACGCGGGGTCCCGTCCGCGTCGATCAGCTCATCCCGGCACCCGGCCGGAACCCGGTAGCTCTCGAGCCGCTCCTCGTCCACCGCGCTCATGATCGTCGAGGTTTACCTGGAATGCGCCGGGGGTGCCACGACCGTCCGGCCAACTCAACGGGCGCTTGATTGGCCAGGTGGAGAAACGCGGCTCCGGGCCGGCGCGCGTGCCGCTACCGTAGCTTCGGTGCGGATCGCGACCTGGAACGTCAACTCTGTCAAGCAGCGGCTGCCCCGGTTGCTGCCGTGGCTGGATCAGCGTCGTCCCGACGTGGTCTGCCTCCAGGAGACCAAGCTCGCGGACGACGCGTTCGCCGAGCTGCTCGGCGATCAGCTGTCCGAGCGCGGCTACGCAGCGGCCGTTCACGGCGAGGCGACGTGGAACGGGGTCGCGATCCTGTCCCGGGTCGGTCTCGACGACGTCGTGGCCGGGATCGACGGAGCCCCCGGCTTCCCGCATCCTGAGGCGCGTGCGGTGTCGGCGACGTGCGACGGGATCCGCGTGGTGTCGGTGTACGTGCCGAACGGGCGCACCCCCGGCTCCGAGCACTACGAGTACAAGCTGGCGTGGCTGGCATCGCTGAGGGACGTCGTCGCCACTGGCCCGGAGGCTGTGGTCGTGTGCGGAGACATGAACATCGCGCCGGCCGACGAGGACGTGTTCGACCCCGAGGCGTATGTCGGCCAGACCCACGTGACCCCGCCCGAGCGGACGGCGCTGTCCGAGCTCGAGGCCGTCGGGCTCCACGACGTCGTGCGCGATCGCTGGCCGGGCGAGCGCGTGTTCACCTACTGGGATTACCGCGCGGGGATGTTCCACCAGGACCTCGGGATGCGGATCGATCTGATCCTCGCCGGCGATCCGGTCGCCAGACGCGTCAAGGCCGCGTGGGTCGACCGCCAGGCCCGTAAGGGCAGCGGCCCGAGCGATCACGCCCCGGTGATCGTCGATCTCGACGAGGCGCCCGACGGGGACATCGGCCCGGTCGTGCCGCCTCCGTCAGCCCCGGCCGCCCGCGGCCGGAAGGTGAAGCTGCCCCAATCGCCCTGACCCGGATCGATGCGACTGAGCTTTCCGCTGATATTGAGCGGAAACCTCAGTCGCATCTGGTTAGGGGATTGTCGGCGGTTGCCGCCTTGGGGGATTGTCGGCGGTTGCCGCCTTGGGGGATTGTCGGCGGTTGCCGCCTTGGGGGATTGTCGGCGGTTGCCGCCTTGGGGGATTGTCGGCGGTTGCCGCCTTAGCGAGGGCGGTCGCGGTCCCGTGAAGGTTGGACCCGCTTTGGCTCGCCGGGCATCTTGGGGTAGTCGGGCGGGTAGGGCATGTCGCCCTGCCCGCGGGCGGCGTCGGCCTCGTACAGGTCGAGCAGGGGCTGCAGGGAATGGGCGACGTCGTTGATCGCGGCGTGGCGATCGCCGCCCTGCGCGAAGCGGGCGGGCATCGTCGCGACCGTGAAGTCCTCGGGCGCCACCGCCGCGAGCTCGTCCCAGTCGAGCGGCGCCGAGACCGGCGCGCCCGGCTTCGGCCGGATGCTGTATGCCGAGGCGATCGTGCGGTCGCGCGCGTTCTGGTTGTAGTCGACGAAGATCCGCTCGCCGCGCTCCTCCTTCCACCAGCTCGTCGTGACCCGGTCGGGGACCCGCCGCTCGAGCGCGCGCCCGAACGCGATCGTGGCGTGGCGGACGTCGGTGAACGTCCATCGGGGCTCGAGCCGGACGTAGATATGTATGCCCCGCCCGCCCGAGGTCTTCGGGAAGCCGGTGTAGCCGAGCTCGGCGAGCAGCGTCCGCGCCTCGCCGGCGGCGCGGACGGCGTCGGCGAAGTCGGTCCCCGGCTGCGGATCGAGGTCGAGTCGCAGCTCGTCGGGATGGTCGACGTCCTCGCGCCGAACCGGCCACGGATGGAACGTGATCGTGCCCATCTGCGCCGCCCAGCCGACGACCGCGATCTCGGTCGGGCAGACCTCGTCTGCGTGCCGTCCCGACGGAAACGCGATCTGTGCCGTCTGCACGTAGTCGGGAGCCCCCTTCGGGATCCGCTTCTGGTAGAAGGCGTCGCCGCCGCCTTGCTCGCGCGTCGACAGGACGATGCCCGGGTGGACGCCCTTCGGCCAGCGCTCGAGCGTCGTCGGCCGGCGCTCGAGCGCGCGCATGATCCCGTCGCCGACCGCGAGGTAGTACTTGACGATCTCGAGCTTGGTCACCGCGGCCGAGTGCTCGGTCGCCGGGAAGATCTCGCGATCCGGGTTGGACACCCGCAGCTCGCGGCCGCCGGCGTCGACGGTGATTGCCTGCGAGGCGGCCACGCTCGGCGCCCTAGGAGTGACCCGCGACTGCGTGCGGGATGTACGGCTCCTCGAGCGCCGCGATCTCCTCGTCGCTGAGCGTGAGGTCTTCGGCAGCGAGCGCGTCCTCCAGATGACCGAGCTTGGTCGCCCCCACGATCGGCGCGGTCACGCCGGGCCTCTGGAGGAGCCAGGCGAGCGCGACCTGCGCGGTCGGCACCCCGCGTCCGCCGGCCACCTGAGTCGCCCGGTCGACCACGTCGAAGTCGATCTCGGGCTTGTAGAGGAGGTCCCCGAACCGATCGGTGCTGGCCCTCGCCGTCAGCCGCCCGCCCTCGCGCGTGCGGTTGCCCGCGAGCATCCCGCGGGCGAGCGGGCTCCACGGGATCACGCCGACGCTCTGGTCGATGCACTGCGGGATCATCTCCCGCTCCTCCTCGCGGTACACGAGGTTGTAGTGGTTCTGCATCGAGACGAACGGCGTGACCGCGATCGACTGCGCCTTCGCGAACTGCCACGCGAACATGCTGCTCGCGCCGATGTAGCGCGCCCTTCCGGTCCTGACGACGTCGTGGAGCGCATCCATCGTCTCGGCGATCGGGGTGCGTGGGTCCCACCGATGGATCTGGTACAGGTCGACGTAATCGGTCCCGAGGCGTTTCAGCGACGCGTCGATCGACGCCATGATGTGCTTGCGGGACAGCCCGCGCCCGTTCTCGCCGGGCATCGTCTCCCCGTGAACCTTGGTCGCAACCACGTACTCCTCGCGCATGCCGAACAGCTTTCGCAGCAGGCGGCCGGTGATCACCTCGCTCTGACCGCCGTTGTATACGTCGGCCGTGTCGAAGAACGTGATGCCGCCCTCGACGGCCCGCCGCACGATCGGCTCGGCCTCGTGCTCCTCGAGCGCCCATTCCCGGCTCTCGTGCTTGCCGTAGCTCATCATCCCGAGGCAGATCCGGGACACGCGGAGTCCGGTGTTGCCGAGGTTCACGTATCTCATTGCTCGTCTCCTGTCGGTCGTCTGGCGAGATCAGCGGCCCACCCAGATCGTGACAGCCCCCGGATCGAGCCGGGACTTCGCGACCGAACCGGAGCCGCCATCATCCACGAGGGCTGAGGCCGGCCGGCTCGGCCGGCGACGAGGTCGCGCCGAGCGTGCGCGCGAAACCCGCCGGGATTACGAGGTCGTCCGGGCTGAGCTCGTTCGTGCTTGCATGCCCGAGCCCGAGCAGCGCCGAGTCGATCCCGGCCTTGAGGATGTCGAGGACGTTCTCGACGCCGGCCTGTCCGGCGGCGGCCAGGCCCCACAGGTACGCCCGGCCGATCATCACCGCGCGCGCGCCGAGCGCGAGCGCCTTCACCACGTCGCTGCCGCGCCGGATGCCTCCGTCGAGCAGCACCTCGACCCGATCCCCGACCGCTTCGACAACGGCCGGCAGGGCCCGGATCGAGGCCGGTGTGCCGTCGAGGTTGTTGCCCCCGTGGTTCGAGACCGAGATCGCGGTAAAGCCGGCGTCGGCGGCGCCGCGGGCGTCGTCGACGCGCATCACGCCCTTGAGCATGAACGGGCCGTCCCACTGCTCGCGCAACCACCGCAGGTCCTCCCAGCTCGGCGGCGGGGTCATCATCCACCCTCCGTATGCCTCAAAGAACGTCGGCGCGGTCGCGCCCGCTTCGGCCATGTTCGGCACCGTCAGGTCCGGCGGGCCGCCGCCGCGGATCCACTCGATCGACCACTGCGGCCGGGCCAGCGCCTCCGGCGCGAGCCGGAGCATCGCCTTGAGGTCGACGCGAACGGGGATCCACGGGCTGCCCCAGTCGCGGCTGTGCGAGAACGTCCAGTCGAGCGTGACGATCATCCCGACCGCGCCGGCGGCCCGGGCACGCTCGAGCCGCGCCGCGATCTGTTCGCGCGAGCCGCACCAGTAGATCTGGAAGAACGTCTGGGGGTTCGCCGCCACCACGTCCTCGATCGGCTTGCTCGCGAACGAACTGAGTCCCATCGCCGTGCCCCGGGCGGCCGCCGCGCGCGCGACCGCGAGCTCGCCGTCGGGGTGAACCGACTGCACGCCGGTCGGTGAGATCAGCACGGGGAGCGCGATCTCCTGCCCCATCACGGTCGTCGTGGTGTCCCGTCCCACCCGCGCCCCCGCCACATGCGGAGCGAAGCCCAGCTCGGCGAAAGCCGCGAGGTTGTCGGCGAGCGTAACCCCGGCCTCCGCCCCGGCGATCAGGGCCGAGTACACCGACTTCGGCAGACGCCTCCGGGCCCGGCGCTGAGCGACGGCGACGGACTCGAACCAGGGGTTCCCGCCGGGGCTCACGGCGAGCGCACGACCGCGAGCGGGCTCTCGTCGCAGGGGTGGGGTGGGGGCTGGGTCCGCGCGCGCCGAGGTGCTCTCCTCGACATGTCGACCGACGGCTTGGGAAGGGGGGAGTCGCCACGCTGCGCCAGGAGGCGCTCGCCGTGCCCGAGCACGCACTCGGGGTCGGGGCCGTCGAGCGGCAGGCCGGTGAAGAACTTCGCCGCCATGCAGCCCCCTCGGCACTTGTCGAACAGGCCGCAGCTCGTGCATGCGCCGCTCGACTGCGGCCGGCGGAGCTCGGTGAACAGCTCGGACTCGCGCCAGATCCGTGCGAACCCGCCGGGATCCCGGACGTTGCCGGCGAGGAACTCGTCGTGGATCACGAACGGGCACGCGTACACGTCGCCGATCGGATCGATCAGGCACACGACCCGCCCCGCCCCGCACAGGTTCAGGCCTGGCAGCGGCGACCCGTAGCCGGCGAGGTGAAAGAACGAGTCCCCGGTCAGCACGCTCTCGCCGTGCGCGAGCAGCCACTCGAAGAGCTCGCGCTGCTGCGAGGCGGTCGGATGGAGGCGGTGCCACACGTCTGCCCCGCGGCCCGACGGCCGCAGGCGGGTCAGCCGCAGCTGGGCACCGAAGCAGTCGGCGAGCTGCCTGAACGCGTCGAGCTGGTTGACGTTCTCGCGCGTCACCACGACCGACAGCTTGAAGCCGGCGAATCCCGCATCGGCTAGATGCTCCATCGCCCTCACCGCGGTGGCGTATGAGCCGGGTCCGCGGACGCGGTCGTTGACCTCGGCGGTGGCCCCGTCGAGTGACACCTGCACGTCGACGTAGTCGCTCGCCGCGATCCGCGCGGCGGTTCGCGCGGTGATGCGGGAGCCGTTGGTCGAGAACTTCACGCCGACGTGGTGGGCGACGGCGTAGTCGACGAGCTCCCAGAAGTCGCGCCTGACGGTGGGCTCGCCGCCGCCGACGTTGACGTAGAACACCTGCATGCGCTCGAGCTCGTCGACCACCGACATGCACTGAGCGGTCGTGAGCTCTCGAGGATCGCGTCGTCCGGAGCTCGAGAGACAGTGGACGCACGCGAGGTTGCAGGCGTAGGTGAGCTCCCAGGTCAGGCAGATCGGCGCGTCGAGGCCGGTCTCGAGCTGATCGACGAGCCGCGTCGTGTTTGGGATCAAGGCCGCTCCGTCGCGTCGATCATGCCGGCGTCGGCGAGCGTGGCCAGCGCCCGCTCGTACCGCGCCATCTCGTCGTCGTCGACACCCGCCGCGCGACACGCGTCGCGGGCGCTGTCGTGCTTCTCGAGCGTGGTTACGACGTCGAGCAGCGTGCGGCTCTTCAGGAACGTCAGCCGGCGCGTTCCGAAGTGGTAGACGAGCCCGCCGAACGGCTCGGGGCGCAGCGCCACCTGCGGCGCCACGTGCCAGCCTCTGTCGAGCACGAGCGACGACTCAGTAGACGCCGCACATGCCATCGATCGAGACGTCCTCGACGAGCAGGTCCTCGACGACGAGCTCGTCGTCACGGGGCGGCGTCGCGGCGGCCTCGTCGGGCTCCGGTTCCACGGCAGTCGTCTCGAGCTGCTCGGGCGTGATGCTCACGGGCTTCTCCTCTCCTCGCGCGCGGTCGGGCGATCCGGCGGGATAATTTAGCACCCTGTGACAAATCTCCTGAACGCCACCTGGCCGGAGATCGACCGCGCTCCGAGACGGGCCGTGCTCGTTCCCGTCGGATCGCTCGAGCAGCACGGTTCTCATCTGCCGCTCGACACCGACACGTGGATCGCCGTGGCCACGCTCGACGCGCTCCTGTCCGAACGACGGGCGGCGCGATGACCGGCGGGCCCGGGCTCGCGGTCGTCACCGGCGCCGCTCGCGGCATCGGAGCGGCGATCGGACTCGGGCTGGCCGCGGAGGGCTGGTCGCTCGTGCTCGCCGACGTCTGCGCCGATCAGCCAGGGATCGGCTATCCGATGCCGACGCGCAAGGACCTCGAAAGCGTCGCCGAGCGATGTGCGAAGGCCGGCGCCGGCGGGGCCGAGGCTCTTCAAGCGGATGTCGGTGCGGACGAGTTCGTCTCCCGGCTCGACGCGACTCTGTCCGGCAGGACCGTCGGTGCCGCGGTCGCGGCGGCCGGGGTCATCGCGGGCGGGCCGGGTTGGGCCACGAGCCGGGACGCGTGGTCGACGGTCATGGAGGTGAACTTCCACGGAGCGCGGCGCCTCGCGGAGGCGACGGTTCCGGCGATGATCGAGGCAGGGCGCGGCCGGTTCGTCGGGATCTCCTCGGCGGCGGCGCTCCGGGCGATGCCCCGGCTAGGGGCCTACTCGGCCGCGAAGGCGGCGATGATCGGATACATCCGCTCGATGGCCGCGGACCTCGCGGGAACGGGCGTGTCGGCGAACGCGATCTGCCCCGGCTCGACGAAGGGAGCGATGCTCACGGCGAGCGCTGCCCTGTACGGCCTCGACGACGAGGAGGTGTTCGGCCGCCAGCAGCTGATGCGCCGGCTGCTCGAGCCGAGCGAGATCGCCGCGGCCGTGGTCTGGTTGTGCGGTCCGGGTGGGTCGGCGGTGACCGGCGCGGTGATCCCCGTCGATGGAGGACTGTCGCCGTAACGCCGGTCCCCGTCCCGGTCGGGTGGCGGTTGCGGCCGTCCCGTGGGTTGCGCCGGGGCCGGGGCGGCGAGGTGCTGCTCGGCGGCTCGCCGACGCGGATGATCACGCTGTCGGCGCGCGGAGCCGGGCTCGTCGCGGACTGGTGGGAGGGCGAGCCGGTCGGCGACGACCTCGGCGAGCGGCTCCTGGCCCGACGCCTCCTCGACGCCGGCCTGGCTCACCCAGACCCGCCGCCCGGGCCGTCGTACGAGCGGGAAGAGGCGACGATCGTGATCCCGGTGTATGGACCCGCGGAGCCGCTGGAACGCTGCTTGGCCGCGCTCGCGGGCGGTGCGCCGGTGATTGTGGTCGACGATGCGTCCCCCGACGGCGAAACCATCGCCGCGCTGGCCGACCGGTTCGGAGCCGCGTATACCCGCCACCGCGAGAACCGGGGGGCGGCCGCCGCTCGGAACACGGGCCTCAGGCTGGCCACCACTCCGATCGTCGCGTTCCTCGACTCGGACTGCGTCGCGCCGCCCGGCTTTCCCGAGGCGCTGATCGACCACCTGGCGGACCCAGCGGTGGCGCTCGTCGCACCCCGGGTCGTCTCCCTCGGCGAGCGGGCCGGTCGGATCGCCGCGTATGAGCGCTGCCACTCGGCGCTCGACATGGGCCCGCATCCGTCGCGAGTTCGACCCTACGCCTGGGTGTGGTACGTGCCGAGCGCGGCGATGATCGCGCGGCGCGAGGCGCTTGGCCGCGGATTCGACGAGGCGCTCGAACTTGGAGAGGACGTCGATCTGGTCTGGCGGCTGCACGACGCGGGATGGCAAATCCGCTACGACCCGCGGGTTCAGGTGGCGCATCAGGACCGCGTCGACCCCGTGGCCTGGTACCGGCGACGGGTCGCCTACAACGAGTCGGTGACGCCGCTGCTCGCGCGCCATCCCGACAGGGTGCCGGCGCTGTTCCTGTCCCCGCTGACCGCGGCCGGCTGGGGCGCGTGGCTGAGCGGGGCATGGCCCGCGCTGGTCGGCCTCACCGGGGTCCGCGCCGTGCGGATGGGCCGGACCGTGTCCGGGCGGCTACCCGGCGTCACGGCGTGGGCCGCCCGGGCCTCCGTCGCGGTCACGATGCAGGAGGCGCGGGACCTCGGTCGCGCCGTCGTGGGTCCGTGGTCTCCGCTCGCGCTCGCCGCGCTGGTCGCTCGCGGCGACCGCGGTCTGGCTCGGAGGTTGGCCGCGCTGCTCACAGCGCTGGTCGCGGCCGACTGGCTCGAGGATCGACCGGCGCTCGACCCGCTCAGCTACGCGGCGCTGCGCCTCGCCGACGAGTCCGCGCGCGGCGTCGGAATCTGGGTGGCGTGCATCCGCGAGCGCGACTTCAGGGCCCTCGCGCCGAGGCGCCCGCCGCCTCCGAGCCGGCGGTAGCTAGGCCTCCGCCAGCGCGGCGAGGCCCGAGCCGAGCAGGCGGTAGGCCGCGTCGAGGTTCTGCACGAGGTCGCTCGATGCGTCGTCGACCCAGACGAGGAACGCGGCCATCGAGGTTCCGAGCGCGGCATGCGCGACGGCCTGAGGAATGAGGTCCACCGCCTCGCACCCCAGCCGGCGCGCGACGAACTCGGCGACGACGGTTCGCCACTCCGCGTAGCGCAGGGTCGAGTGCGCCTGGAGCGCGGGCACCCCGGTGATCAGCCGCATCCTGATCCGAAGCTCCGGCAGTTGCTCGTCCTCGTAGCGGTTCGACTCGACCACGGCGCGGCGCAGCGCGTCGTGCAGCGGCTCATCGGCGCCCGTCGCCTCCAGGCACCGGCGCAGGCGTGCGAGCACCCAGTCGAACTCGCCCCACACCATGTCGTTCTTGGACGCGAAGTAGCGAAACAGGGTGCGCCGGCTCACGCCGAGCGCGTTGGCGATGTCGTCGACCGTCGTCTCCTCGAATCCTCGCTCGGCGAACAGCTCAAGGGCGACGTGGGTGACTGCTCTGCGCGATGTCCCCGGCGGACGCCCGGGTCGTGGAGCGACCGTATCCGTCACTGCGCGAGCGCCCGTGCGGCGCCGTCGTGGTGAGACCGGAGGGCCTCGGCGACGTGGTAGAGATGGCTTCGCATCGCGTCCTCGGCGGCGTCGGGGTCGTGCGGCCGTCCGGCCGGGGCCGCCAGATGTAGTCCGTCATGACATTACCTCAGCCCAGACCGGGCACTGGCCGCGTCACGGGCCGGCGCGGGCCGGCGCGGGCCGGCCGACGGCCACGGCCGTCGACGAGTGCGATCGCGCGGATGATCCCGTTGGTCGTGACCACCTCCGGCGTTTGATCGACGACGAACGACGCGAGCGCCAGCCGAGGAGCAGCGGGTCGAACGGCGCGCGGGGGTCCTGCGCCTGAATCGCCAGCAGCGAGCGGGTCGCCTCGAGCGCTCCGGCCACCGGCTCCCCGGCGGTCTCTGCGACCACAGCCTGGCGGCCAGGAGGCTCGCGTCTGCGGGATGCGGCGTGGCGATCGGACTGACTGTAGTGACGGATCACCCCAACCGGGTGACGACTCGGCTCGGGCGCGCCGGTAGAAAGCCCGGAACGCTCAGCCGGGCGTGACCGCACGCGCGCGTAGCTGAAGCGCCGGATCGAAAGCGAGGACAGCCATGTCGAGGACCGAGTTCCGGGGCACGATCAACGTAGACATTCGTGATTCAGAGCCTGACTGGACGCCGTTCGAGCCGCCCCGGGCGCCGGACGGCGCTGCGAGCGTGCTGTACATCGTGCTCGACGACGTCGGGTTCTCGGCGATTGGCTGCTATGGCGGCCCGGTGGACACGCCGAACATCGACCGGATCGCCGCAAACGGGGTCCGTTATACGCAGTGGCACACCACGGCGTTGTGCTCGCCGACGCGTTCATGCCTGCTGACCGGGCGCAACCACACGCGCAACAGCATGGCGTGCATCACGGAGGCCGCGATCGGCTTCCCGAACGCGAGCGGGACGATCCCGCCCGAGAACGGGATGCTGCCGGAGATCCTCGGCGAGCTCGGCTGGAACACATACATAACCGGGAAGTGGCACCTCTGCCCGACCGACGAGATGCACCTCGCCTCGACGCGGCGTAATTGGCCGACCGGTCGTGGCTTTGAGCGCTTCTACGGCTTCCTCGGCGCTGAGACCAACCAGTGGCATCCCGACCTGATCTACGACAATCATCCCGTCGACCAGCCGTCCCAGCCGGAGGACGGCTACCACCTGACGGTGGACCTGACCGACAGGGCGCTGGAGTTCATCATGGACGCGAAGGCGGTCGCGCCGGACAAGCCTTTCTGCCTGTATTACGCGCCGGGAGCGTGCCATGCGCCGCACCATGTCCCGAAGGAGTGGATCGAGAAGTACAAGGGCCGGTTCGACATGGGATACGAGGCGATGCGCGAGCAGACGCTCGAGCGCCAGAAGAAGCTTGGCATCGTCCCGCAAGACACAGAGCTCCCGCCGCTCAACCCAATCGGTACGCCTGAGTCTCGCAAGGGCCCGGACGACAAGCCGTTCCCGCTGCTTGACTTCACCCGCCCGTGGGCTTCGCTGTCCGACGACGAGCGCCGGCTGTTTTGTCGAATGGCCGAGGTCTACGCCGGGTTCCTCGCCCACGCCGATGATCAGATCGGTCGCCTGCTCGCATATCTGGAAGAGACCGAGCAGCTCGAGAACACGATGATCGTGCTGGTCTCTGATAACGGCGCCAGCGGCGAGGGAGGGCCGAACGGATCGCTGAACGAGAACAAGTTCATCAACCAGATTCCCGATGACATCGAGACGAACCTCGCGATGATCGACGAGCTCGGGAGTCCGGAGACGTACAACCATTACCCGAACGGCTGGGCGATGGCGTTCAACGCGCCGTTCAAGATGTGGAAGCGCTACGAGTTCAACGGCGGGAGCTGCGACCCGTGCCTGATCTCCTGGCCCAAGGGGATCAACGCCAGGGGCGAGATTCGCCACCAATACCACCACGCGATTGACATCATGCCCACGATCCTCGACTGCCTCGGCGTCGAGCCGCCCGAGACGATCAAGGGACACGTGCAGAGCAGCTTCGACGGGATCAGCATGCGCTACAGCTTCGATGACGCCTCGATCCCAAACGCGCGATCGACGCAGTTCTACTCGATGCTCGGCTCGCGCGCGATCTGGCACGAGGGCTGGAAAGCAGTCAGCACCCACCCCACGGTCGCTGGCTGGAGCCACTTCAACGAGGACACCTGGGAGCTGTACAACGTCGAGGTCGATCGCGCGGAGCTGCACGACCTAGCGGGCGAGCGTCCTGAGAAACTGCGCGAGCTGATCAACCTGTGGTTCTCGGAAGCGGGACGCAACGGGGCGTTCCCGCTCGATGACCGCTCGCCGGTCGAGATCATCACCACCCCGCGCCCTCAGATCACCAGCCCGAGGGACCGCTACCGTTACTTCCCCGGCGTGGCCGAAGTTCCCGAGGCACTGGCCGTCAACGTCCGCAACCGCGACTACATCATCGGGATGTGGCTCGACATTCCGGCGCCGGGGGCAAGCGGGGTGCTGTTCGCACATGGCTCGCACTTCGGTGGCCACACGCTGTACCTCAAGGACAACCGGCTGCACTACGTCTACAACTTCGTCGGCATGCTCGAACAGAAGATCGACGCGACCGAGGACTTGCCGGTCGGCGACAACGTGCTTCTGTCGGCCGAGTTCGTCAAGGACAGCGATGGCAAGCCGGGCGTCTGCACGGGGACCCTGTCGCTCTACCACGGCGAAGAAAAGGTCGGCGAGGGGCAAATCAAGACCCAGCCCGCGACGTTCGGCCTGACCGGATCCGGGCTGACCGTTGGGCGCAGCCTCCACGCGATCACCTACGACTACCCCGGCCAGCGGCCGTGGCCGTTCACCGGCGGCACGATCCACTTCGGCGCCGTCGACGTCAGCGGCGAGCCTTACGTCGACCTCGAGCGCGCCGCCGCGGCGATGATCGCGCGCGAATAAGGGCCGGGATGATCGAGATCCCCGCGGGCCGGTTCCGGATGGGGTCGACCGACTTCTACGCCGAGGAGGGGCCCGTGCGCGAAGTGGAGGTGGACGCGTTCGCGATCGACCGCTCGCCGGTGACGGTGGCGGAGTTCGAGCGCTTCACCGAGGAGACCGGGTACGTGACCGTTGCCGAGCGCGCGCCTGATCCCGCCGATTACCCCGACGCCGATCCGTCGCTGCTGGTCGAGGGATCGGCGGTCTTTCACCCGACCCCCGGGCCGGTGCCGCTGAATGATCCCGGTCAGTGGTGGGCCTACGTCCCCGGTGCCAACTGGCGCCATCCGTGGGGGCCCGAGAGCGGCAACGCCGAGCGCTCCGATCACCCCGTCACGCACATCGCTTATGAGGACGCGGAGGTGTTCGCGGAGTGGGCGGGCAAAGCGCTGCCGACCGAGGCGGAGTGGGAGTACGCCGCTCGCGGTGGGCTCGACGGCGCGACGTTCGCGTGGGGTGACGAGCCCCACCCCGGCGGTGAGCTGATGTCAAACTTCTGGCAGGGCGCGTTCCCGTGGCGCAACACGGGCGCGAAGGGCTGGCGGGGAACGACGCCGGTCGGCGTGTTCCCGCCGAATGGCTACGGGCTGTACGACGTCACCGGAAACGTCTGGGAGTGGACGAGCGACTACTACTCGCCGGGCGGCTCCGGGTCCGAGGAGACCCGGAGTGCCTGCTGCGGGCCGCCGCGCAACCCCCGCGTCGAGACGCCCGACGCGAGCTATGACGTTGGTCGTCCGGGCAGCCACATCCCCCGGCGAGTGATCAAGGGCGGCTCACATCTGTGCGCGCCGAGCTACTGCCTGCGCTACCGGCCCGCAGCTCGTCAACCCGAGGCGATCGACACGTCGACCAGCCATATCGGGTTTCGCTGCGTCGCGCGCTGACGATGCTCACCTGGCGTCTACCGGTCCGCTGATCGAAGCGCAGTCGTGCGCGTCAGCCGTCCGAGTCGGCCACCCCGGCGACGGCGCCGAGCACGGGCAGGCCGGCGGTCGGGCCCGCGAGTGAGCGCCGGCCACGAGTCGTCAGCCATGCCACCAGCCCGCCCACGGCGGGTACCCAGATCGCAATCGCGTGGTAGACGATCACGGCGCCCACGGACGCCGAAGGCGACAGCCCGTAGAGCACCAGGGACGCCGCGAGCCCGGCATCGAGCACGCCAAGGCCCGCGGGTATCGGCACCGCCGTCGCCAGATACCCGATGCAGTAGGCGATCGCCAACGCGAGGAAACCGATTCGATGGCCGGTCGCCGCGCATGCCGCCCACAATGCCGCCATGTCCAGGCACAGAAAGCCCGCCGTGCCGAGAAGCCGCCAGTGCGGGGCACCAACTGACTTCCAAGCGCCCTCGAGCCCGGCGGCGATCCCGCGAATGGGGCGTGGTGCGCTCTCGCCCACCCGCCGGGTGACGATCGCCACCAGCGCGGCCGAGGAGAGGACGGCTATCGAGACGAGAATCGGTCCTCCGGTATGGAGCAGGTCGTGTGGACCACGTGACACGCCGGCAAGTAGCAGGACGCCGGCCAGTCCGTTGACGAAGAAGCCGAACGCGGTGAGCAGGCACAGCAGCGCGGCGCACCGCTCGAGCAGCCGCTGTGTCCCTATGTCATGTCGGCGCAGGAGCCAGCCCGTAGCCGCGGCCGAGGAGATATTTCCGCCGGGCAGCACCGCCCCGGCTCCCATCGAGATCCACGCAACCCGACGACTGACAGCCGGCGCGGGCTCCGGAAAGAAGCGTCGGAACACGATCACGTAGCTCACGCACGAGCCAAGCTCCATCGCGATCGCCGCGAGCACCCAGGCCGGGCTCATCTCGCCGATCTGGTCGATCACCTCTCCGGGCGGCGCGACCCACAGCAACAGGCCCACCGACGCCAGTCCGAGCAGCGCAGTCCGGAGCACACGTCCGCTCATCCACCGCTGCAAGCGCGTCCGCCCTCCCCGAACGCGTCGATCCGCGGACGTCGATCCCGGCGAATCGTCGAACATTCCGAGGTGCAGCCGACGCGGTTGCGCTTCGGACTCGGACATTGCCGTCGTCACGCTGTCGTCGCCGGCGCTCGTCCCGAGCGTCAGCCCGAACCCACGCTTGGTGGCGCGCCGGCGTGAACGACGCTGTTCGTGACCAGCTCACTGACGACAAACGCAACGTCCGACGCGGCTGCCGGCACGATTTGGCCCTCGAGCTGCGACAACACCGCTCTCCGGGCGCGGCCGGGCGCGCCCACGCCCCCGCGGATTCGCGTCGAGATGGGTTGTTCCGGATCTTCCGGCTTCGGCGGCACCGTCACGGGACAGTCCGTAGCTTCAGATCGGCGCGCGCTGCCTGCATCTTTCGCTCCTTGAGGAGTCGGCGTTGCCTGTTGCAACGCCTCCGCTAGCCGCCGGAAGGCCGCCGCAGACGCGCCATTGCGCCTTCACATCCTGGACCCCGCGGGCCTGACTGCAACGCCACCGCCCGTCGGCATCCAACCTCTCAGAATTTACTCCCTTTCGGGCGGGTGGCAACCGGGAGCGCTCGTCGGTACGATGACCTTGAGTTTGAAGAGGGCGGTCTGGCTCCCGTCGGGGCGCGGTGGCGCCCGATATCTGCAGCACCAGTGAGCAACGCACAGCGCGAAGCATCCGGAGGAAGGACATGACCGCCGGCGACCCGGAGAAGGGGTCGCTGCCACTGGTCGGCGGCAGGCTGCTCGCGGAGATTACGAATCGGATCGTCGCCCTGATGCGCGAGCACTACGGCCGCGGGCCGATCAAGGCCAAGACCTACGTTCTCGACAACCTGATCGTGTGTGTGCTCAGCGACGGGTTCACGGCGATCGAGCGAACGATGGTGGAAGGAGGCGAGCCAGGCCGTGTGCTCGACATGCGCCGCGACTTTCAGCGAATGATGAAAGAGCGATACAGCACGATGATCGAGCAGCTCACCGGGCGTAAGGTGCTGGCGTTCCTGAGCCAGGCCCATATACAGCCCGATCTCACGATCGAGATATTTCTGATGGACGGCCCGGTTCCGGGCTTCGGCGCACTCGAGCTCGTCGACCCGGCAGGTCCCGAGCAGGATTTGTAGTCAGCCGGGAGGCGGCGACACCGGTCGATTGCGCTCGCCCGACCGGTACTGCCGCACTCTCGGTGGCGGCTGCCGAGGGAGATATCGACTAACCTAGAATCGTCTCCGAGACAAACTGGCGGAACCACTGTTGTTCGGCCGGGTTGGTTCGGCCAATAAAAGCTTGCGCCCATGGCGGTCTTATGGCGGCCCGTGGGGGTTGTGCTCAGCAACTTCAACCCCTGCATCGGAGTGGGTCATGTCGCGTGGATCGGATTGCCGGATCGGGCATGAGGAACTCGCCGCGTACGCGCGTCCTCGTCTCAAGCGAAGCGTGTTGGAGATCCTCACCTCGGTCGTGCCGTACCTGGTCCTCTCCGTTCTGATCTATCTAGCTCTCGACGTCTCGTATCCGCTGACGCTGGCGCTGATGCTTCTAGCGGCGGGCTTCCTGGTGCGGACGTTCATCGTCTTCCATGACTGCGCGCACGGGTCGCTTCTGCCTTCCAAGCAAGCCAATCGATGGGCCGGGCGGTTTCTCGGCCTGTTCGTTCTGTCGCCTTTCCAGCGCTGGCGCCACGATCATGCGGTCCATCACGGAACGTCGGGAGACCTCGAGCGCCGTGGCGTCGGGGACATCGTCACGTTGACCGTCGACGAGTACCGGGCGCGGCCATGGCGAGGTCGTCTCGCCTACCGGCTGATCCGCAATCCGGTCGTGATGTTCGGGCTCGGTCCGATTATCGCCATGGTCATCGGGCCCCGCATCGCTACACGGTCACAACGTCCGCGGATGCGCCACAGCGTATTTGCGACCGATGTCGTGCTGGTGATCATCATCGGTGGCCTGTGCTCGTTGATCGGCTGGCAGCGGTTCCTGATCGTCTGGGCACCTTCGGCGATGCTCGCCGGCTCGGTCGGGATCTGGCTTTTCTATGTGCAGCATCAATTCGAAGACGCCTACTGGCAAAGCGCCGCCGACTGGACCTACGATGACGCGGCGCTCCGCGGCAGCTCCTACCTGAAGCTGCCGAGAGTGCTGCAGTTCTTCACAGGCAATATCGGCCTCCATCACGTCCATCATCTGAACGCGCGGATTCCGAACTACAACCTTCAACGTGCTCACGATGAGAACGCGATCTTCCACCAGGTTCCGACGCTGTCGTTATGGGATGGGTTGCGCAGCGTCCGGCTCAAGCTGTGGGACGAGGAGCACGGAAAGCTCGTGACGTTTGCACAGGCCAGGCCCAAGCAACCTTTCGGCGTGGCCACCACTCGAGGCGCCGTCGTCGCCGGCGACTAAAAGTCCCGCTCGCGGCGCCTCTGCTGCTGCTCGCGCTCACGTGCCGTGCGAAGCTTGCGAGCCTCTTGATGGGCACGCTCGTTACGTTGGGCGATCTCCTTTCGCACATCATTGAACGCCTGTTCTGCGGTCGATCGCCCTGGCCCTGGCTCTTGACGTGATGGGCTTGGTTTTCCGCTCTGCTTCGACAAATTGCTGCTCTCCTAATCGCTCCGCTGGGAAAAGAGGGCCACAGGAAGAATGCGGAGCGAGGCACTCAGGCGGTGGAAGGCTGCTTTTGACTGTACTCCGCATATGCGCTGGGCCCGACTTCGCGCTGCCGGTGCGCGTGTGTCAGGGCGACAGCGTCACTGGGTCGCCCGCCCCGGAGTGCCGCAGACGCGCAATCAGATCATCGACCTCATCGAGCCATCTGCCTTTCCGGCCGTCGACGTCCTCCTCCCACCGCTCGCGCAACTCGCTCTCTGCGCGAACGCGCTCGACCGCCAGGATCGCGTGTTCTATCTCAGAGTCGTGAGGCCGATGCGGGTGAGTGTCCACCCACCGGCGCACATCATCTGGCAGGCGGTCGGGAGCGCGACCGGCACAGGAAGCGGATAGCTCTGCGGCTGCGATCGCCTCGCACGCCGCGTCCAGGCCAAGGTAGTCGGCGTCGCCCAACGCGGTGTCCAGCGCTGATGCGATCACCTCGCCCGGCTCAACCGCTTCCTCCACAAGTAGGAACCAATCGGTTGCGCGATCGTTCTCGAAGCTTGCGATGCCCCACGCTTCCACGGGCACCGAACGATAGACGCCATCAGCCGTCGCCTTCCTTCGTCATATCGAGACGCTCTTCCTCGACGAGCCTGACCATCTGCCAATAGGCGATGAGATCCCGCTCTGCGTCGGTCGCGTTCGCAAAGAAGCGCCGGGCTATTGTCGGCGCGCCCTCGTCCGGTCCGGCCGCATGCTCGGCAATCCAAGCCCGGTCGATCCGCTTGTGGGCGATCAGTCTTATCGCGGTCTCGATCTCCGAACCGGTGCAATCGCCCAGGCGCTTGAACACACCGCGACTGATCTCGAGCGGCTCGTCTGGGTTGACGTTGGCCATCGCCACATAATCCTCTCTCTGCCGGAATCATCCGGCGAGACGGCGCGGACCGCGCTCTCAAATTAGCTCGAAATAGGCGATCTTCCATCTCGAAGAACGCGCGAGGAGCGCGGCGGCTGCACCACCTCCGAGGGCGGCGGCCAGCCCCGACGCGTGCCGGTACCGGCTCAGCTCTTCCTTGGCTTCGCCCTTGCGCTCCTCCCGACGGCCCTCGCGCCTGAGCGAGGAGTCCCCGGCCAGTCCGCTACGAGGAGATGGCGGCATCTGGTCGACCGGGCGTGCCGGATCGCCCTCGCCGAGCGGACCGTCACCGCGCCTATCATCCCCAATGACCTGCAGGAATCCGACGCCGTCGCCCAGCCGCCGCACAAGCACGGGACAGTTCACTCGGGCCCCGGATTCGAGCGCCCGCGGGTAATCCCGGCGGCTACGGGTTCAACGACGTGCTCGGTCAGGGCCACACCGTGCTCGACCCGTCGCGGGTCGCGGCGCAGATCGTTTCGGGATCGGCAACGAGCTCGACGAGCTCGACGGGATCGTGGACGTATACGCCGGGGCCCGCAGCGAATTCAGCTACTGAGCGGTGCGGCGATTGAGCGTTCCATGTCGTCGGCCAGAGCCGGATGATGGTAGGGGCCGGGCGCGCGTAGCGCGGCGATCACCCGTTGTTGGTTTTCGGGGCTCTTGTCGTGGCTCAGCTTGATCTTGCACACAAAATGCGCGATCGGGATGCGCAGCCCGACTGTTCCCTTGGCCAACTGCGCGCCCCACTCGGGGTCTAGGAATTGCGGCCGGTCGACATGGCGCTCGAAATGCTCCACGAGCCGGGTCAGCACCCGCAGGTTCTCCTCCGCGCCGAGAATCTCGGGCACCCCGTAGCAGTGCGCGACGCTGAAGTTCCAGGTCGGGGCGGGCGTCGTCCCGGGCTCGTACCAGCTCGGGCTGATGTAGCCATGGCGGCCTTGGACGATCAGCATGATCTCCTGCTCGCCGAATCCATGGACTCGTTCATCGGGACGCCCGACGTGGGTCAGCACCGCCAGCTCGGCCGATGCCTCGTCCAGGAGTACTGGATAGTGCGAGGCGACAAGCTCGCCGGCGTTGCTGCTCACGAGCGTGCACCACGGGTTCTCGCGGATGAGTTGCCGCACGACCTCACGATCGTCGCTAGCGTGGATTGGATTCGGTCGCATGAATCAGAGTCTCGCGCGTCGCGCCGTCTGGCGCGTCATCGGAGGCGCGCTCGCTGCCGGGCGCGGTGTTTACGCTTGCGTACTGGCCCCGCGGGTGAGCGCTGAGGCTTATCATCGCCGAGCCAGCCAAGCCCCGCGGCGGCTGTCGATGGCTGGGGCACCCGTCCCCGCGCGCGGTCGCCTCTCGACTACTGCCTGGCCGGCCGCGATCCGTGCGGAAGCAGGGCCGGTGCCAGATGCTGCGCGCATGCTGCATTCGTGGTAGGAATGCGCGGATGACGGGCCTGCGATCGGACGTGAATCCTCGGGCGCCGGACGTTCCGCATACGCCGGCTGCCGAAACGCTCGGGTGTCGATTTCGGGATTGCAGCAGGACGGCCGTGCCGCCCACCGGACGAGGCGCGCGGGACTCGGGGCCCGCCCGCCCCGCCCGCCCCGCCCGCCCCGCCCGCCCCGCCCGCCCCGCCCGCCCCGCCCGCTCCGCCCGCTCCGCCCGCTCCGCCCGCTCCGCCCGCTCCGCCCCGCCCGCCCCGCCCGGCTCCGCTTGTGCGTGTGGTTTCGCCGAGCTTCCGGACGCGGCGTGATCCAGCACGAGGGATTCGCGGTTGAGCCGTGGGCGGTCCACGAGACTGCCCTTGACCTCGAACGTCTGGCGCAGACCGAGTCGGTGTTCGCGCTCGGCAATGGGCACGTCGGGATGCGGGCCAACCTCGACGAGGGGGAGCCATTCGGGCTGCCCGGCACCTATCTGGCCGGGTTCTACGAGACTCGGCCGCTGCCGTACGCGGAGGCCGGGTATGGCGATCCAGAGGATGGGCAGACGGTGGTCAATGTCACGAACGGCAAGATCATTCGGCTGCTGGTCGAGGATGAGCCGTTCGACCTGCGTTACGGCGAGCTGCGCAAGCACGAACGGGTGCTCGACCTGCGGGCCGGTGTGCTGCGTCGGGTAGCGGAGTGGGTCTCGCCGACGGGGTGTCTCGTCCGCGTTTCCTCGACCCGAATCGTCTCGTTCACGCAGCGCTCGATCGCGGCGATATCGTACGAGGTCGAGCCACTCGAGGATGCGGCGCAAGTGGTCGTCCAGTCCGAGCTCGTCACCAACGAAACGTTGCCGGTGACCGAGCAGGACCCGCGGGCCGCGGCCGCGCTCAGCTCGCCGCTGGTCTCCGACATGTTCCACGGACAGGAGCTCGAGGCGATTCTGGTCCACACCACGAGGTCCAGCGGCCTTACCGTCGGCGCGGCGATGGATCACCGGGTCGATGGACCCGCGGATACCGGGACCACGATGACGAGCCGCCCCGATGTGGCTCGGCTGACGATCACCGCGACGGCGGCGCCGGGCGCGCCGCTGCGCGTGACGAAGTTCGTCGGCTACGGCTGGTCGGGCTCGCGGAGCGTTCCGGCGGTGCGCGACCAGGTTGCCGCGGCGTTGGCAGGCGCTGTACACACCGGTTGGGACGGCCTGCTGCAGGAGCAGCGCGACTATCTCGACAGGTTCTGGGCGGGTGCCGACATCGAGATCGAGGGTGACGCGGATCTTCAACAGGCGGTGCGCTTCGCCCTGTTTCATACGCTCCAGGCGGGAGCGCGGGGCGAGCGGCGCCCGATTCCGGCCAAGGGACTGACGGGTCCCGGCTACGACGGTCACACGTTCTGGGACACCGAGGCGTTCGTGCTGCCGCTGCTCACCTACACGCTGCCACACTCCGTCGCGGACGCGTTGCGCTGGCGCCATCAGACGCTGGACCTGGCCCGCGAGCGCGCGCGGTCGCTGGGGCTTCGCGGCGCGGCGTTTCCGTGGCGGACGATCGCCGGCGAGGAATGCTCGGGCTACTGGCCGGCGGGCACAGCCGCGTTTCACATCAACGCTGCGATCGCGAACGCCACGGAGCGCTACCAACTGATCGCCCAGGATGAGACGTTCGAGCGAGAGGCCGGCGCCGAGTTGCTCGTCGAGACCGCCCGGTTGTGGCGCTCGCTCGGTCACCATGACGCCGCGGGGCAGTTTCGCATCGACGGCGTCACGGGGCCGGACGAGTACAGCGCGATCGCCGACAACAACGTCTATACGAATCTGATGGCGGCGCGGAACCTCCGCGCCGCTGCCGACGCTGTCGAACGACACCCGGACGTGGCAAAGCAGCTGGCCGTCGACGACGAAGAGGCCGCGAGCTGGCGGGACGCCGCCAAAACGATCTTCATCCCGTACGACGAGTCGCTCGAGGTCCACCCCCAGGCGGACGGCTTCACCCAACACGACGTGTGGAGCTTCGACTCGACCCCGCCCGAGAACTATCCCCTGCTACTCCACTATCCATACTTCGACCTCTACCGCAAGCAGGTCGTCAAGCAGGCGGACCTGGTGATGGCGCTGTTCTTCGCAAGCGAGGCGTTCACCGCCGAGCAGAAGACGCGGGACTTCGCATACTACGAACAGTTGACCGTCCGCGACTCATCGCTGTCGGCCTGTATACAAGCGGTGGTGGCCGCCGAGGTCGGGCACATTGAGTTGGCCTACGACTATTTCGCCGAAGCCGCGCTGCTCGACCTCGACGACCTCGAGCACAACACCCGCGACGGCGTTCACATCGCTTCGCTCGCGGGGGCGTGCATCGCCGCGCTGGCCGGCTTCGGCGGGCTGCGCGACCGCGGCGGGATGCTCAGTTTCACCCCGCGCCTCCCCCAGGCGCTGACCCGCCTGGCGTTCAGCCTCCGTTGTCGCAAGAGCACGCAGCTGAGGATCGAAGTCGAGCCGACCCAGGCCACGTACAGCCTGCTGATGGGCGAACCACTCGACATCCACCACCACGGACAGCCCGTGACCGTGACCACCGACCACTCCGTGCGGTGCCCGATCCCGTCCGCTCCGGCGCTCGAGCGACCCAAGCAACCATCCGGTCGCGAGCCCGCACGTAGACGAGTGCCAGCTGCGTTTCGTGCGCCTCGTGGCAAACCACCCGGGCGATCAGCATGAGGCGCAGCGTCGCTCGCGCTCGCCCGTGTCCTCGAGCGCGGGCCCGGCCGGGACATGTCGCCTGCGGACAGGTCGACTGGCGTAACAAGTCCAACCATGGCTCCCGGAAGTCGTGGTCCCGCTCCTCGCTCTCAGCGGCGTCTTAGCCACTCGCCGAAGAGGGGGTCGAGCACGAATGGTCGATCCCGGGCGTGGCGTTGGACATTGCGCTCGTCGGAGAGCAGACGTTCGAGCGCGTCTTGCAGTGTGCTACGAGCGATTCGGTGTTCGTCCGCGATGCGGCTGCCGGTTGGCGCTTCGCCGTCGGCGAGCGCCAGCAGCACGATCCGCTCGACTCGGCCGAGCCCATCCCAGACAGCCTGGTGGGCGTCGCGGGTCTCGGCGAGCGCGAGGTCGATGGCGGCTGGCGCGAGGTCCTCGGGTTGGCCAGGCTCGTCGAGCAGGTTGTAGACGTGGTGGGCGAGCAGGACCGTGCGTTGCGGGTGTCCGCCGGTGAACGCGAGCAGGTCGTCGACCGCACCGCCTGCATCCAGACCGTCAGCTCTCAGCAAGACTTCGATGTCGCGAGCTGCCTCGTCAACCGGGAGGGGCGGTAATTCCAGCGGTCTTGCCTGGCCGTAGAACGGTCGTTCCCGCTCGGAGAACAAGGCTCGCATCAGCGACGGTTGACTGCCGGCGAAGACGTAGGCAGCTGCCGCCGCGTGGTGTTGGATCACCGAACGAAAGAGACCGTCGAGCGCGTCGTCAGCGACGAGCAGGTCCTGAAACTCATCCAGACACACGATCGTCACCCCGCCGTCGGCCTCGTGAAGGCCCAGCGGGACGTCGAGAAGTTCAAGCAGCGCTGCGCGTGCCTCATCGGCACGCGGCCGCGCAGCACTCGGAGCGACTGAGAGCTGAACGCCGGCGAGCTTCGCGGTCACGCCGAGCCGCGCTGACCAGCGCCGAACGCTCCTTCGTGGATCGGCTGGGAGCGCGCTGAAGCTCTCCGCCACGCGTGCTGCCACGTCTCCGACGTTTGCGACCTTCGACAGATCGATACGCACCGCTCGATGCCCGACGGCTCGCATCGAGGCGATATGGGCGTCGAGAAGACTGGTCTTGCCAAATCGCCGCGGGGCCGCGAGTCGGATCGCCACGCGATCAGCGGCCGCTCGCTGGAGCGCATCGAGCTCGAGCCGCCGATCAATGAGCGCGTGAGGCTCAACTGGCCCTTGGTACCTGAACGGATTCACCGTACATCATTGTACGGATTGGCCGGACAATCTGCCGCTTGACCTCGGACAATTGCTCGCGAGGCATCAGACGGCGCCGGCGTCGCGGGCGGCGCGCTCGCCGGTGAAGCCGCGCTTGGTCGTCTGCGTCCCGTCGCTGCGCCGGCAGACGAGCGCCAACGGACACCCAGCACGTCCGCTGAGAATCGGCTTGACGCCGAGCGAGCAAGCGGGGCGCCCGCCGCCGCATCGCAGAACTGGTATCAGCAGGTACCGAGTACGGCGTGGCAGCTCTACGCCTGCAGCAGCCACGCCGGCCTGGTGGCCGCTTCGCAGACGTTCCTACCGGGTAGCGAGCGTCTCCCGACCTCACGCCTGGGACAGACGTGCGAGCCCCCGCCGATATCCTGATCGTGCGAAGCGCCCTTGGCGCGTGACGGGAGAACCGATGAACAGACCGATCGCGCCTCTTCCCGGTCGTGGTCGCGATGAGGATGACCCGGACGCTCGCGACCCCCAAGCTCTACAACTTCGTCGATGAGCTCGGCCGTCAGCACGTCAAGCAGCTGCCCCAGCCGGACTGGACGCCGGCCGACCTGCTCGCCGTCTCGGTTGGGACGCGTCTGCCGGCGCCGCCGGTGAGCTGACGGATGCGACGCGCGATCGCGTGGATCACCGCACTCGCGGTCGTCGTCGCGACCGTGGCGCCCGCCTCCGCGCTGGCCGACGGTGACCCCGCCAGCGACGAGCTGATCGGCGCGAATGTCTTCTACCCCTTCAGCCCGCCCGTTACCGGCGGCCTACAGAAGATGCTGAACTCGGAAACCGCGGCCGCGAGCGACGTCCACTTCCCGATCAAGGTGGCGCTGATCGCCTCGCCCGCAGATCTCGGGGCGATCCCGTCCCTGTTCGCCAAGCCACAGCAGTACGCGGACTTCCTCGACCAGGAGATCAGCTTCGCAGCCACCAAGGCCCTACTGCTGGTGGTGATGCCCAACGGCTACGGGGTTCAAGGACTCAGCCGTCCAGCGACTGAGGCGGCCACAACGCTCAAACCGCCAGCAAGCTCCGGCAGCGACGATCTCGCCCGCGCGGCCATCGTCGCGGTGACCAAGCTCGCCGCGGCCGCCGGCCATCCGATCAGGGCTACGTCCGGCGGCTCAGACGCGGCGGGCGGCCGCAGCGCGACCGCGATCGAGGTCGGGGCACTCGTGTTCGCAGCCGTCGTACTCAGCGCAGCCGCACTCTGGCTACGCCAGCGCCAACGAGAGGCTCGCTGACTGCGCGCACGAGGTCGAGTCCCGATCCCCCGCGCCTGGTCGTCTGAGTCCCCGCCGCTTCCGGGGTGACGGCCTTCATGGTCGCGCAACTCGTGGGCCGCGAGCGGCCCGCGAGCGGGCTGAGTCCGATGGGGCAGGGCTGCATCGCCGCGCTATGCGCGACCGGAACGACCGCGCTGCTCGCGGCCGCGCTCGCGTCGGTCTCAATCGCACTCTTCCCTCACAGCGTGCCGCTCGAGACAGCGTTCCCTGCCAACGGTCAGGCTTCGCGTGCAGCAACCCCAACACCGTGGTCGCGGCCAGCCTCACGCACGAGTACCGGTACGGAGCCACCCTCGTCCGAACGACCAGAACGGCCGATCTGACGCTCGTCCTCGGACTGCTGTTCGCGCTACTCCCAGTCGGCATCGGCGCCGCGCTCGGCGAACTGACGCTCGGCATCGGCCGCCGCCCCGGCGAGCCGATCCACGCGCCACTCGCCTCCCCGCTCGAGGAACCTGCGTGGGAGAGGACTCCACTGGTGTTCGGGCGCCTGCTTCCCGTCGCCCGCCCTGAGGAGGCGTACATCACAACGCTGCGGACCTGGCGACGATCACCGAAAACGTAGGATCGCGCGGGATGGCTGATCGCCGATTCTCCGGGCAGACGCTGTCGCTGCTGAGCGCACTCGAGCACGACCCGACCGTCTGGCGTCACGGCTACGAGCTGGCGAAGGAGACCGGGCTGGGACCGCGGTCCGACGCATCGCTACCGGCGGGTTGGTGGCGATAGAACTCGGCTCGGGAGGGCGCCAGCGGTGAGCTCCCGAGGATGAGGTCAGCGGCTTTCTCGGCGAGCATCACGACCGGCGCGTAGATGTTTCCGTTCGTCACGTACGGCATGGCCGACGCATCGACGATACGCAATCCCTCGAGGCCTTGTACGGACATGCTCGAAGGGTCGACAACAGCATCGGGCCCGGTGCCCATCTTGCACGTGCAGGACGGGTGCAGGGCGGTCTCGCCGTCTCTTGCCACCCAGTCGAGAATCTCTTCATCGGTTTCGACGGGAGTGCCGGGGGAGATCTCGCCGTCGTTATACGGGTCGAATGCCTGTTGTGTGAGGATCGTGCGCGCGCAGCGAACGGCCTCGACCCACTCGCGGCGGTCCTGATCGGTCGAGAGGTAGTTGAAGCGAAGCGCCGGGTGCACGCGCGGGTCGGTCGAGACCACCTTCACCGAGCCGCGAGTATCGGAGTACATCGGGCCGACGTGCACCTGGTAGCCGTGGCCCCGCGGCGCCGACCCGTCGTAACGAATCGCGATCGGCAAGAAATGGAACATGAGGTTCGGGTATGCAACCGCGTCGTTGCTGCGAATGAATCCACCCGACTCGAAGTGGTTGGTCGCCCCTGGCCCGCTGCGGAACAGGAGCCACTGCAGGGCGACGCCCGGCCGATTGCGCCACTTGAGCGCCGGCGCGACCGAAACCGGCAGCTTCGACGCGTACTGCACATAAACCTCGAGGTGATCCTGCAGGTTCTCGCCAACCCCAGGGAGGTCGTGCACCAAGTTTATGTCGAGCGCATTCAGCTCTCGGGCGTTGCCCACGCCCGAGAGCTGCAGCAGCTGCGGCGAGTTGATGGCGCCGCAGCAAAGGATCACCTCGCCGGCACGAACGGAATGGGTCTTGCGTCCCTCGACCACTTCGACACCCACGGCACGGTTGCCTTCGAACAGGAGGCGTGTGACGAAGGTGCGGCAGCGGACCTCGAGGTTGGGGCGGCCTCGCACCGGATGCAGGTATGCGCCGGCGGCACTGAGGCGATGCCCCCGGAAGATGGTTCGGTCGAAGGCCGCGAAGCCCTCCTGGCGATAGCCGTTGACGTCATCGGTGAGCGGATAGCCGGCCTGCTGCACGGCCTTGAAGAACGCCTGGCAGAGGGGGTTTGTCGCGGGACCGCGCTCGAGCTTGAGCGGGCCGTCGCTCCCCCGCCACTCGTCGGCGCCCGCCAGGCACGTCTCCATCCGCTTGAAGTACGGCAGGCAGTGCGCGAAGTCCCAGCTGCCCATGCCGGGGTCGGCGCCCCACCGCTCGTAGTCGAGCGGGTTGCCCCGCTGAAAGATCATCCCGTTGATGCTGCTCGAGCCGCCAAGGACCTTTCCCCGGGCGTGGTAGATGCGCCTGTCGTGCATGCGCGCCTCAGGCTCAGATTCGTACTTCCAGTCGTAGAAGCGATTGCCGATCGGGAAAGACAGCGCGGCCGGCATGTGGATGTACACGTCCCACGGGTAGTCAGGGCGCCCGGCCTCGAGCACGAGCACTCGGATCGCTCGATCCTCGCTCAGCCGGTTGGCCAGCACGCAGCCAGCCGAACCGCCGCCGACAATGACGATGTCGTAGCTCACCTCTCCACCTCGCCGATGAGTCTTTGACAACCGTCCAGCACCTGCATCCGTGAGAGCGCGCCGTTCGCGGCGGGAAACTACGGGCTGCGCCCCACGAGACTTGCCTCCCGTTCCGCAGCGGTGTGCGCGCACTCGCTTCCGCCCACAGGCACGCGCCCGTCCGGCGAGGGGATCATCCACCACGCAGATCGTGGCTGCCCAAAAAAGCCCAGGCTCAACCGGTCCTCGCAACACCTTGACGAGAGGAGTTGCGATGGGAGTACAGCTCAGGCTAAAGCAGGCTCATCACTCGCTGTTCTCGGCGACCAACACCGCGATGTCGAGTGTCGAGAGGATCCCGACTGGGTAGCCGTTGGCCGGATCGACAACGATCAGGTGGTGAACGCGGTGCTTTGTCATCACCTTCGCGGCGCGGTCCAGCGGCGCGTCCGTGGAAATCGTGATGAGAGGCTCGGTCGCCGTACAGACGCGGGCGGTCACCCGTTCGTGCTCGTCTCGGCTGGCCGACGCGACGACATCCAGCGCAGATACGACACCGATCGGCCGCCGCTTGTCGTCGATCACCGCGACCGCGTGGACGCGGTGCTTGGTCATGATCCCCGCGACCTCAACGAGTGGGGTGTCGGCCGAGCAGGTCAGTACGCCGGCATGCATACAATCGCGCACCCGGAGGTGCTGTAGCTGTGACCCGTGGCTTGATCGGTCGGGCATAGCAGTAGATTCCTCGTCTCGCTGGCGACCCGCATCCGCGCAATCCACGTCCCGGTGCTGGGAGGAGTACGGATCCGCGAGTCTCCGCCTCCCGCGAGGCCCTCGAGGCGTCGCCCCCCTGAGCAGGTCCCCCTCCCAGTGACCGGGAACCGCACGGTCCTCGGCCTCCGGCGGGGAGCTCTCGAATCGAGCTCGAGTCGAGCTTGTCACCGGTGCCGCGCTGGTCTCGCGCCTGCTGGCGCAGCCCGCTCCCGAGCGGCTCGTCGTGTTCGAGGAGTTGCTCGAACAAATGGCATCCCACTCGCGCGAGGTCTACCGTGACCTTGTCTACCGCCAGCCCGGCTTCGAGCGCTTTTTCGAGCAGGCGACCCCGATCGGGGAGATCGCGCGGCTGCGGCTCGGCTCGCGTCCCGCGCGGCGGGGTGGCTCGCAGCGGATCGAGGGGCTGCGCGCGATTCCCTCTGCGGCGGCTGCGCCACGGCAACGCCTCAGAGGACCTGGTGCGGGCAATGCGCTAACGATCAACGGCATTGCGGGCGGCCTACGCAACACCGGCTGACTCCTACGAGCCGCTGGCGATGCTCGTCATCGCCAGCATCCGCGGGTTGCGGGCCGGGCGTCGCAGCGGCGCCGCTCGCAGTCAGCTCGTCGGCAGGTTCGAGCTGCGGCCGGGGTGGGTGCCTGGCCAACTAACACTAACGGCACCCCATGGACGGCGGCCTCTGCACTTCGGGGCGCTGCGACGGCCGCTGGTGCGAGCCGACGATCTGACGTCGCTGTAGTGTCTGTGCGCGTCGGTGGTGAGCCTGCTCGTCCTCGGGCACGTGCTCCGTCGGGAGCGTTTGAGGCGTGGACGAGCACGATCCGGAGCTCCGGTCCTGCCACATTAGGCCCACCCGCCCGCGCGAATTGGTGTTGCCGCGGGAAGGGGATCAGGCGCGGGATCGTGGGGGCCTGCCGCTGCGGAGTTAGACTGCGGCCGACCTCGTGAATGATTCCAAGTCAAGAGCCGGTGCGAACCGCGGGATCGAGGCGGGTTCGGCGCGACCGCCGGCGTTGAGCGTGCCGGTGGCCGAACCGGGGGAAGAGGGGCTTTGCGAGATCGTTCTTCATGGTCACCGCGTGTTTTACCGGGCGGCGGGCAGCGGCCCGGTGCTGGTTCTGATCCATGGGATCACGTCGACCTCGGCGACGTGGGCGTACGTGCTCCCGTCCCTGGCTGAGCATTTCACGGTGATCGCTCCCGATTTGATCGGTCATGGCGAGTCGGCCAAGCCTCGGGGGGATTATTCGCTGGGCGCCTATGCGGCCGGGATCCGTGATCTGCTGATTGCGCTGGGGCATGAGCGGGCGACACTTGTCGGGCACTCGCTGGGTGGCGGCGTGGCGATGCAGCTCGCCTACTTGTTCCCCGAGCAGTGCGAGCGGCTGGTACTGGTGAGTAGCGGCGGCCTGGGTCGCGAGATCAGCGTGCTGTTGCGGGCTGCCAGCCTTCCGGGGTCTGAGCTGGTCCTGCCGTTGCTGGTCAACGAGCGGGTCCTCGGGGTCGGCCGGCGAGTCGGTGGTCTGCTCGGCCGCGTCGGGCTGCGCGTGCACGCGGACGTCGGGGAGGTTCTGCGCGGTCACGCATCGTTGTCGGCCGGTGACGCGCGCGCGGCCTTCCTGCACACGTTGAGGCCGATCGTCGACGTCCGCGGCCAGCGGGTCGACGCGACCGATCGCATCTACCTCGCCCAGTCAATCCCGTTCATGATCGTGTGGGGGGAACGCGACCCGATCATCCCGGTCGCGCACGGGCGTGCGGCCCACGAGCTCGTCCCGGGCAGCCGGCTCGAGGTGTTTCCCGGCGCGGGCCACTTCCCGCACCTCGACGATCCGATTCGATTCATCCGCGTGATGATCGATTTCGTCGAGACTACCCCCCCGGCGCGAGTCGATGCCGGGCGCTGGGGCGAGCTACTACGCGGCGGCTCCCCCTAGCTCGGCCTCGCCGCCCGGAAGCGGTTCCGCGGCCCGCCGACGGCGGGCCGGCGCAGGGGCGGCCCGTCGGACCGCACCCTCACCAGGGACCGTAGGCGCTGAGCGACACTGGCCGGCAGGGGATTCGATAGCGACGGCGCGGAAATGACGGCTACGCGTTCGACGCGGCTCGTCGGATCGGATGCGGGAGTCTGACGGGCATGGGCGCCGGTTATGCTCAGCTCAGTGCATGCTCGGTCCGCTTTGCGATTTGTCGTCTGTCCATTCTCGCTCTGTGCGCGGCGGACACGATTTGGTTTGTGACGCGGCGTAGCGGATCGCATGGCGGCCGCGTTTGCAAGCGGGGGGTCGGGGGAGCGCGGCGACGCTCGCTTTGTCGCGCTGACGGAGGAACTTGGCACCCAGCTGCGGCGGATGCGGGGCGCCGGGCCGAAGATTGTGCAGTTCCTTTCGATGATCCAGCTCCAGAGGACGTCGGGTGAGCCGCGTCCGCTCGGCACGCTGATTGAAGACCGAGAGCCGCTTCCGTTCCGCGCAGTGCGAGGAGTGATCGAACAGGATCTCGACACGCGCGTGCAGGATGTATTCGCCGCCTTCGACGAGGAGCCATTCGCGATCGCTTCACTCGGTCAAGTGCACCGCGCGCGCACCTGCGACGGCGAGCGCGTCGCGGTCAAGGTTCAGCACCCTGACATCGGTGACGCGATCGACAGCGACCTGCGGACGATCGGGCTCGTCAGCCCGATCGTCACGCGTCTCATGCCGGGTTGCGACGCCGGAGCCCTGCTGAGTGAGGTGCGCGAGCGGATCGCCGATGAGCTCGACTACGAGGTCGAGGCGCAGCAGCAGCGCCGCCTCTCGCGGCTGTTCCGGGGCCACCCTCACGTTCGTGTGCCACGCGTGTACACGGATCTCTCGTCCCGACGCGTGCTCGTCACCGAGAATGTGGACGGCTTGCGGTCTGAGGAGATCGCGCAACTCGACGAGGCGCAGCGCGACCACATCGGCGAGATCGTGTTCCGCTTCTTCTTCGGTCTCCTCTGGCGCGAACGCATCGTCGCCGGCGACCCGCACCCGGATAACTGCCTGCTGTGCCCGGACGGGCGCGTCTGCTTGCTCGACTTCGCGCTCCTCCGCGGGCTCGAACGCGAGTATCTCGACGGCGAGCGAGCTGTCATGCGGGCCGTCATCGACGCCGATCCGGACGCCGTCCATGCCGCCCTTGAGCACCTCGGGTATTTCGCCAAGACCCAGTCGTCCGATCCCGCGGCGCTGCTCGAGCACCTCGCGACGGCGGGCGAGTGGCTGCTCGCCAAGGGGTTCCGTAGGATCGACCCCGGTTATGTCCGCCGCACGGTTGAGTTGGGTTATCCGCCGCGCTCCCCGTGGATTACGGTGCTGCGGCACCTGACGCTTCCTCCGCGAACGCTGCTGCTCCGACGTATGGAGGTGCAAATGCTCTCGCTCCTGGGGGACTTGCGTGCGGGCGGCGACTGGCCGCTGATCGCCGCGGAGTACTGGGCAGATCAGCCGCCGTCAACCCCGCTGGGCCGGGAGGACGCCGCCTTCTTTGAGCGGCGCGGCAGTTAGCATTCGCAGGGCTCACCGAAACGACTAACGACCTCGACTCAGACGACTCGCCGTCGCGTCCTCGACCGAGCATCAGGGCTGAGGTCGGTTCCACGCTTCTGCCCGGGGCGAAATCTCGCGTTCCTCGAGGCGAAAGCCGCTCTCGCGATGCTCGCGCGCAACTTTCGGCTCCTACCGGACCCGGCCGCGCGCCCCGTTAGAGAACTGCTCACCTTCACAATGTCGCCCCAGGGGCTGCGAGTACGGCTTCAAGCGCGCTCAGCACCAGCGCGCCGTTCTCTCTCGGACGACCGGAGCTCGCATCGAACAGGGACAGCGTGTCCGGGCCCTGGGCATCAGCGCCATCCATCTCCCGCGCTCCATAACCGATCTCGTGTGTTGCAAACGCGGTCCCGAGACATCTGCGTCCTTTGGACGTCGGCCTCGCCAATCGAGATTGACATGGACGGGGCACGGAGTGCGTTGCCGACGAAAACGCGGTCGCAGCGAGGTTTGGACGAGGGCTTTCCTGGATTGCGTCGGGCCGGGGTCGTGCGGGCGCGACTGGATGCTGGATGCGGCCCACATCCCACTCGTCGGGCCGGCCCACATCCCACTCGTCGGGCTCTAGTCTGCTAGACGGCGCCAAGATTGCGGCTAGCGTTGATGGTCGCGTCGCGGCGGCGATACGACCGTCGCAATCGTCGAGGAGGGTGTGAACGATGCAGTTCTATCTCAACGGTTATAGGCCCGGCGACCCGCTCCTCGAGGACCCTCATCCGACCGTTGCAGAACGGCCAGAAACCGTTCTCGAGGAAGTGGACGTGCTGATTATCGGGTGCGGTCCGGCCGGTCTGGTCCTGGCTGCGCAGATGGCGAACTTTCCGGATATCAGGACCGCGGTCATCGATCGTAAGGACGGTCCGCTTGGGGTGGGACAGGCCGACGGTGTTGCCTGCCGCACCGTCGAGATGTTCGAGGCGTTCGGTCTGGCCGATCGGCTAGTGAACGAGGGCTATTGGGTCAACGAGGTGTGCTTCTGGCGGCCGGACCCGGAGGAGCCGACCAAGGTCATTCGGGCCGGCCGCGTCCAGGACGTCGAACCGGGGTTGTCGGAGTTCCCGCACGTGATCGTCAATCAAGCGCGGATGCTCGCCTATCTTCGAGATCACATGGCTCGGTCGCCCAGCAGGTTGGTGGCGTTTTATGGCCTCCAGGCGAGTGACGTCGAGGTCGACACCAGCGGCTGGTCGGACTATCCGGTGACGGTCACGCTGCAGCACCTGAAGCAGCGGGAGCCGACCGGGGAGACCTCGACCATCCGGGCCAGCTACGTGGTCGGCTGCGATGGCGCGCGCAGCTGCATCCGGACCGCAATCGGCCGTGAGCTTGAGGGCGATGTGACGAACGAGTCCTGGGGTGTAATGGACGTCTTGGCGGTCACTGACTTTCCGGACATCCGCGTCAAGTGTGCGATCAACTCGGCAAGCCAGGGCAACATCCTGATCATTCCGCGTGAGGGCGGCTACCTGGTCCGGCTGTATATCGAGCTCGATGAAGCCAGCGACAAGGAGATGCTCGCCGGCCGGAGCGTCACCCCAGAAAAGCTGGCTGAGGTTGCGAATCGGGTTCTGCACCCGTACAGCATTGAGGTCAAGGACGTCGGGTGGTGGTCGGTGTACGAGATTGGACAGCGTGTGTGCGACAAGTTCGACGACGTGCCGGCCGAGGAGGTGGCGACCCGACTTCCCAGGGTGTTCATCGCAGGCGATGCCTGCCACACGCATAGCGCGAAGGCCGGTCAGGGCATGAACGTATCGATGGCTGACACTTGGAACCTCGGGTGGAAGCTCGCTTCAGTTCTCAGGGGGATGTCCAGGCCGGAGCTGCTGCACACGTATTCCGAGGAACGTCAGGCTGTCGCCAAGGAGCTGATCGATTTCGACCGGGAGTTCTCCAGGCTATTCAGCGCCCGCTCGACGAAGTCCGGTAACGGAGACGAGCAGGGTGCCGACCCGGAGAAGTTCCAGGAGTACTTCATCGCGCAAGGCCGGTTCACCGCGGGAGTCGCAACCAGGTACGCCCCGTCGATGATCACCGGCGAAGCGTCGTTCCAGGATCTCGCGGAGGGCTTCCCGGTGGGGATGCGCCTGCACTCCGCGCCGGTCATACGATTGGCGGATGCCAAACCGCTGCAGCTGGGACACGTGGCTCGGGCTGACGGCGCTTGGCGCGTCTACATCTTCGCCGACCGGAGCGACCCGGCGAGCGCGAACTCCCACGCCGCGGAGCTGTGCGAGTTCCTCGCTTCGGACGCGTCTCCAGTCAGGCGCTTCACGCCAGCGGGTGCCGAACCCGATTCCGTCATCGATGTCCGCGCGATCTTCCAGCAAAGCCATCATGAACTCGCAGTCGACAAAATGCCGTCCTTCCTGCTGCCAAGGAAGGGCAAGTTCGGCCTGATCGACTACGAGAAGATGTTCTGCCCGGACCCGAATGCTGACGACATTTTCAAGTTGCGTGGCGTGAACCGCGAGACCGGGTGCATGGTCGTCGTGCGCCCTGACCAGTACGTCTCACACATCCTCCCACTCGACCGACACGAGGCATTGGCCAACTTCTTCGCGAGGATCCTGATCGCCAACTAGCGACGCGAACGCTCCCCTGCAGGATCTGACCGCCGCCCCTCCACCTTGAAACCCAGGCAAGTACGGAGAGAAGGCGGATGCGGCCGACCCAGTGCACGCTCCGATTGGCACGCTCGTCCCGACGCCAGAGCACAAGCGCGGTGCATGGCGGACCGACGACGAAGCGATCGTTGCCCCCCGCGGTGCCCGGCGCGTGTTTCTGGGCGCAAGCATGCGTCCGGTCCGCCTAGCCGGACGCTCAGATCGGCCGCGCGACGCTCGCCGGCACCGGGTTCCGAACGTGAAGGCAAAGAAGCTCGCGGCGGCAAAAAAAGCAATCAAAGAAGCCAATTGCGCGGTGGGCACGGTCAGGAAGACCCGCTCCAGCCACGTCAAGAAGGGACGCGTGATCTCACAAACGCCGCGGGCGGGCATTCGCAGTCGATGCAGCCCGCAGCGCACCCAGGCGACTCTGGGGCGCCCGCTCCGCGAGCCGAAGCAGGAGCGGGGTCGGACGCGATCAAAGGGGTTGCTCAGCGCCGCGCCTGCGACCGCATCAAGCGGCCGCCCTCGCGCGGCTTCGGTCGTGGCCAGCGCGAAGCGACAGTGACCGACGCCGCGCCGCGCTGTTGGATTCGCGAAACTCAGCAGCGCCGTACGCGGGGAACGCGCTGGCGGCGGCGCCATGCATTTCTCCCGAGCGATCGGGATAGACGAGGGGGCTGGCCATTCCTATGGCGGCGACGTAGGAGTTATCCGCCGGCGCCGACGCCTGCCGGACGAGCCTCTACGCGGACGCGATCCCCGGCCGCAACGTCAGGTTGCCGCATCACGACATGGGTGGATGGGCCGTTCTCGGAAGAGATCGGGCGGTCGGCGACGAAATCGAGGCCGGCGGTCGAGGAGCCGACGCGTTCTAAGCCCGTCTGAGGCTAGCCGTGGACTCTCGGAGACGACGCCGGCTCGAGCTCGCGCGTCGTCCGTCGCCGCGGCCACCGGCGCTTGCGCCGAACGTGGTCTCGGACACGCTCGTTCGACTGCTCCGCGTCAGGGAGCGGGATTCCGGCCGGGCCCGGATCGCGTGACGGCGGCTCCTGCGGGCCACCGCTCCCGTCCCCGGGGTCATCCGTGGATGATCCCGGCGGAGACTCAGCTCTGAACAGCAGCGCCGGCACGAGGATCAGCGAGCAGACGAACCAGGCCATCGCCAGCGTGATGAGAAACATGGCGACCGGCTCAGGCAGCGTCCCCGAAGTCCCGAGAACAATCGCGACGATCAGCGGACCGTAGGGAACCAGCACGGTCCGCGCGAATCGCAGAGGGAAACTCGCCTGTGGCCGGAACACGCGGAAAGCGTACCGCCGTGCCGGTTCGGCGTCTATCTCTCTCTTGCCGGTCCGGGAGCCGCCATGCAGTACGCATCGAAGTACCCCTGCGGCCCCGCGTTGGCGACATGAGCATCGTGGACACGCTCGTGTCGCGGGAAAGGACGGCGTGGGGAACTTCGGTCCAAGGCCCTTGGAAGATCGACGTGACCGATCTGTTGTCTGAAATTCGGGGTGTTGAGAGCCGACGCAATCCGCTCGCTGTGCTGTTGGTCGAACCCGGTTGGGGAGACGTAGCCGACGGTGGAACGCTGACGGCGGGGGTTTTAGCAGCCCCCGATGTACTCCAAGACGGCGGCTCTGACCTCGGGGCGCGTGGCCCACGCTTGCCGGTAGATGCGTTCCGTAGCCAACCCGATCGCCAGCTCAGCGCCGGCTAGAACACGAATGTGATCGCGGGAATGTGTGGATCTTCGGTCAGCGTGGATCTTCGATCTGAACGCGTGAAGCAGGTACACAAGCGCCGCTGCGACCTGAACGGTCGCGACCACGACGACGGTCATCACCATAGCCACCACGGCAATCCAAGCAATCTAAGCCAAGGTAGTCGTCGCGCATGCTCTGGCAGCGTCATCCCAGTCGCGCGATGCCGGCCGCCGGAATGATCGGAGGATCGGAGATTCTCGTGCCGTCGGCTGAGGGAGCTCAGGAGGCACGACGTGCTTTCCGGAAGGCGACGCGTCCCGCGGCCCAGGGCGATGGCGCTCAGTTCTCACCTTTGAGGGGAAGGGGTTGGCGTCGGTGAGGTCGGGGTGGGGTCCCGCGCCGGCCGGTGTCGAGGGAGTGATCGCATTGTTCCCTGTCGCAGTCAGTTCGCCTCGAAGCCGTCGAGGTCTCGACGATGCGGCTGGCCGAACGGACTCCGGGATCGCGCCCCCAATAACGGACGCGGCTATGCCGGGTAACCGAGCACCTCCTCGGGGGGCAGGACGATGCGCCGCCCGGAAACACGCGACGCGCCGATACGCATCCAATGGGCCTTGTCCCCCGGCGCCCACGAGTCCAAAGCAAGTCCGTCCAGGCGGCTGATCTCGTTCGGGTCCGTGACCTCGTCGACCACCCCGCTCATGATCACGCTCCAACCGGTACGTGCGCGCCCCTCAATGCCGTCGATCTCGAATGTGGCCTCGGCCGACCGCACCAGGGCGTGGAACCCCGAGCCGACCGCGGTTCGGAACACCACCGACCGCGACCGCTCGTCGAACAGGTAGTTGACCGGACGCAGCACAGGGGCCGTCTCACCCATGCTCACAGCCAGCCGCCCGAAGCTGTGTGACGCAAGCAAGCGCAGACATTCCTCTCGAGGCAGGTCGAGCATCTCGATCGTCAGATCTTCCCCTTCGCTCGGTCCCTGGGGCGGAACGGCTGAAGCCCGCTCATCCCAGTCCGCGCCTCGATGTGAGGCCATATCGTGACGATACCGCCGATCGCAAGATCCCGCTGACCCCGCCGCCGACCTCAGGACGAGGGGGCGCACGTCGGTCAAGCCCGCTGTGCGGGCAGTAGCGACTCGTAGCCCCGCCGCTCAAGCGGCTGACCGTGTCCCGCACGCCGAAGTGCTCCGTTGCATGGGAAGCAGCAGTTCTGTCGCCGCAGTCCGTCGGTGGCAGAGCATCGATCGTGCAGTGCGGCGAGCGGCTCGTGCGGGTGCCAGGATTCCAGACGGACGGACGCCCGGTTAGTAGCCTTCACGCCCGATCTTCACGTGGCGCCGACGAGCCGGCCCCCAGAGATTGAGGTGAGGTCCAAGTTGAGACGGAAGATAGAACGGCTTTGGGGACCAGCAATCGCAGCTGCACTTGCAGCCGCTGCATGTTTGGCTGCTGCTTGTGGCGCGTCCGGCGCTGTATCTAATCCCTCGCCTGGTCCGGCCATCGCAGGATCGACTCAGCACGCTGATCCCGCGCCAGCCTGCACGGCCAAGCGGCCGGTCGTGGTGCTCGATCCGGGGCATTCGGGTGGCCCGAACTTCGACTCCACCGCCGAGGTCGACGGTCCCAAGCCGGCTACCGCCCTCGGCATCACGTTCCACCCGGTCGACATCGACGACTCGGGCATCATGTCTATCGACAACGGTGGGGCTCCGGGTGAGCTCGTCACCATGTGGCGGGCGGCGCTTCGGATCCAGAAGGTCCTTCGCTCCGCCGGCTACATCGCGGACCTCACGAAGTCGAGCGCAAACGAGAATGTCGGCCTGCTCGAGCGGGTTCGCGAGGCCATTAGGGATCACGCGACCATCGCGGTTAGCCTGCATTACACCGGCGGGATTCCCTTTGGAGAGGCCAACGCCCACTTCGGCGTCACTCCCCAACAGGTCGGCCGCTACCGCACCAACGTCTCCAACGGCGACACTATCCGCTTCACCAACGCGCGCGTCGCAGCCGAGTCCCAGCGTGACGCCAAGATCATCCAACGCGCCCGCGCCGCCGCCGGCGACGGAGTAGATGTGGCTCCGCTCGACGAGAGCTTCCCCGAGTCCCGTGGTCTACCGGCCTACGGCAACATCTCAATCGTCCAGGTCGTCGACCAACGGTTCCCGTGGATTTACAACGAGGACGGCGACATCGGGTTCAATTTCCACGCCTATACCACCGGGATCGCCAGCGGGATCGAGCGGGCCGTGCCCGTCGCATCGTGCCTCCGGTCGCACGCCTGAAGCGCGACCGCGGTAATCAGCCGGAACCGACCAGACACCGCCACATCGCATACTTCCAGCCCGCGGTGGGGAGTCCTCGCGGCTTTTTGGGGCACAAGCAATTCATCGGCCGAGTATCGCGTCGCAGCGCGCTTCTCCTTCCATGCCGAGGACTAGCCGAGAACCGTCCGTCGCGCCCTGCATTGGGCGATCGGAGTAGCGCGCGGTCCCTGCGGTCGGTGCCCGAATCCATATCCGGTCGGCACCTGCACGCGGGTCGGTTCCCAAATGTACCCGCCGCCACTCCCGCAGAAGGCGTCGCAGCTCTGGAATCACCTCGTGCGTGTCCGCTCCACTCTCGGCTGTGAGACCCCGACCGCGCCGTGACCAGACCTCCCTCAGCGGAGCCACCGCTGACCGTCGGGCAGTGAGACGCATCGGCGAGCACGGCGGGCACCTCGGCGCGACGTCGCCGACGACCTCCACCGCGTTCGCTTACCGGTCCGGATGGACAAGCTGAGTCGTTTTGCGTGCGTGTGCGCTTGGGTGCAGGGTAAGGTCAGCTGCGTGACCGTCGCCGTGCTCACAGGAGCCACTCGCGGCATTGGGCGAGCCGCCGCGATCGAACTCGCCCGGCGAGGAGCCGAAGTCGCGCTCGTGGGACGAGATCCCGAGCGCGTGAAGTCAGTCGCGCGAGAAGCCACGGCGGCCAGTGGCAGCGGGCGGGTCTACGGGCACGTCGCCGACTTGACGCTGATGTCCAACGTCCGGGTACTGGCCGACGAGATCCGCGGGCGCTACGAGCACGTCGACGTCCTTGCCAACAATGCTGGGGCGCTGTTCGCCTCGCGCAACGAGACCTCCGAGGGCTTCGAGCGGACCTTCGCACTGAACCATCTCGCGCCGTTTCTGCTAACCAACCTGCTGCGAGATCGCCTTGCCGGCGGCCGCGTCGTGACGACCGCGTCCGGCGCCCACCGGTCCGGGCGCCTGAATCTCGATGACCTGCAATCGGAGAGGTCGTACTCCCCGCGCGTGTACGGCACCTCGAAGCTGTGCAACGTCCTGTTCACGCGCGAGCTGGCCAGGCGCGCGCCGGAGCTGCACGCCAACTGCTTTCATCCCGGCGTCGTGCGCACCGGCTTCGCCAAGAACGAAAACGGGATCTGGAAGGTCGTCGCCACGGTCGGCGCGCCCTTCTTGCGCTCCCCGGAGCGCGGCGCCCGCTCGCTGGTCTGGCTCGCGCTGTCCGACGAGGCCGCTGCTCTCACCGGCGAGTACATCGAAGACGAGAAGGTGGTCGCCCCCAGCGCCCAAGCCCAAGACGACAACCTTGCGCACAGCCTGTGGGAACGCAGCGCCCAGCTCGTCAGTGTGCCCACCGGCGCGAGCGCGTGAGGCCACTGATTCGAAGAACGTCTCCCTTGACGCGTGACAAAATCTCTCGCGGCCCGGCTGACAAACGCGTGTCGATGCCCGCGGTGCCGCCCCGCGACCGTGTACGCAAGCAGAGTCAGCACCTCGCGAGCCTCGCGGAGCGTCCGTTGAGGATTTGCCGTCGCGACTCCGCACACAAGGGCGCCGAGAGACCAGACCTCGCGCGGCGCTAGGCGTCGTCGACCGGGAGCGCCGAGACCTGCCCTTGTCGTACCCCCAGCACCCAGCCCGGGCGCGTTGCGCCTCGGCTCTGCGCGGCCAGGGCGACTCTGCGGCCTGCCGCGTTTGCACAACTTCATGGCTAGCACGCGGGCCGGGTCGTGCTCGAGTTCCACGCAAGGAGAGCGTACGCCGGCGCGATCCGGGTGCGCGCGGTATCGCGGAAGCAGGTTGTGCTGCCTCAGCCGGCGGGGCAAGACGCGACCCCAGCGGCATCTCTTCCGCATCTCTCTACGCGGTTGCAGCAGGCGCTGCGTGGCTCGACGCGCTGTTGGAGCCAGTACCGAGCGCCGGCTGGGCCGGACGCTCGGACTGCAATTGGAGAAGGAGCAGTCTCGAACTGATGCCGTGTACCGCTGGGCTGCTAGTGGGGCGAGAGTGTTTGGCATCCGTTGCCGCCGGGCGGGCGCGTTCACGCCAGCCATAGACGGTTAGGACTGCAGGCTGAATGGCGGGTAGCGGTCGGTGATCAGTAGGAAGGCGTAGGCCGCGACGCGGTTGTGCCAGCGGAACACGCCCTCGATGAAATCGAACAGCGACCGGGGGTAGCGGCCGGTGAAGAGGATCGCGAACCAGACGAAGATGGCGGCGAGCAACGCGCCGATCGTGAGAAAGAAAAGGACGATGTAGTGGGGGATCGCGAGCAGCCACTTGATGATCGGCAGGCCGCGGCTGAGGTCGTGTTCGGCGTCGGGATAGGGGAAGTTCAGGTGGACGGCCTGCTCCTCGTCGGTGGAGGGGTAGCGGTCGTCCATCAGTGCGAAGTAGACGGCGATCCGGTTGCTGAAGCGGGTCAGCTGCAGGTTCCAGTCGTACCACCAGCGCGGGTACTTCTTGCGGAACAGCAGCATCAGCAGCACGGGGATGACGAGGATCCCGATGCCGCCCCCGGCGTAGCGGGCGCCGCTGCCTCCTGCGTTGGCCCCGAAGCTTCCGCCTTCGATTGTTGCGGCGAGGATCGCGATCGGGATGATCGTGAAGATGCGAAGGGCCGAGGTGAGGCGGTTGAGGCTGCGGTCGGGATAGTCGACCGAGAAGGTCAGCGGGTAGTCGTGGCCACCGCTCGGCGGCGCCCCGTCGCCCGGCGAAGGTGCGGGTGTCTGTCCTGAGCTTTCCATGATGGTTCTCTCTCTGTCAGGTGTACGGCGTACACTCTGCCGCGGGACTATAGGTGTACGGCGTACACTTGTCAAGCGCTGTGACCCAAGAGACGAACACCGGCCGGACACGCCTGAGTAGACCGCTCGTGCTCCAGGCTGCCGTCGCACTCGCAGACGAGGACGGACTTGAAGGGTTCAGCATGCGCCGGCTCGCGCAAGCGCTCGGCGTGGTGCCGATGGCGCTCTACAAGCACGTGGCGAACAAGGATGAGCTCCTCGACGGCATGGTCGACATCGTCTTCGGCGAGATCGAGTCTCCCTCGATCGACGACAACTGGAGGTCGGCAATGCGACGCCGGGCGATCTCGGCGCGCGACGCGCTCAAGCGCCATCGCTGGGCGATCGGGCTGATGGAGACGCGGAACCCCGGGCCGGCCAACCTGCGAAACCACAACGCGGTAATGGGCTGCCTACGCGAGGCGGGCTTCTCGTTCGAGACGGCGATCCACGCCTACTCGGTCCAGGACGCCTACATATACGGCTTCGCGCTGCAGGAGAAGACACTCGGATTCCAAACACCCGCCGACGCCGGACAAGCCGTGCAAAGAAGAGCGCGGGCGGTCGGCGTGCTCGACGACTACCCGTATCTCGCCGAGATCGCAACCAAGCTCCCCGAGTCCGGATACGACAACGCCGTCGAGTTCGCCTGGGGGCTCGACCTCATCCTCGACGGCCTCGACCACCGCCGCCGCACACCCCGACCGTAACCCCACCCCTGCGAGCAGCGCTACGGACCGTGCCCCGAACCAGCCACAGCGCGACCGGAGACGCACGCTTGCGGCCACTCAGGCTCCCGCTTCCACGCGACACGACAGCACCGGCGACGATCCGCGGCCGGCCCGGCTGCTGGCCTGGGGCGCTCGCGGCTAGCGGGCCGCTGCTCGGACCGAGCACCGCCGTCAGGGAGAGCGGGTCTCGAGGTGCTCACGGGCAGCGGCCCCGGCATTCGAGCCGATCTCGAGAATCCAGCCGTCGAGCCGTGCCTACCGTAGTCGCTCGATTCTGCGCACCGTGGCGTCTGCCCTGCTTCCGGCGATCGGCGAGTCTCAGGGATCCGTTGTGAGGGTCGGCCACGTCTCTCGCGTTCACGCGGGAGTGCGAGTCTCGTCGGCGCCAACTCCGCGGCCGGCTGAACGCAGGTCCACGTGCCTCAGACATCTCAGGGCTGGTCAAGACGCCCAGCTGGTTGGCCAGTGGCGGTTCAACAGCGACAAGACGGCTTGTGGGTGAGGTAGACGACGACGCCGGGCCGGGTCCGAGTGAGAGTCCATCTGTTGAGTCCCTCACGGAGGGAGCCAGCAACGTGCATTTGCTCGGCGGGCAGCGCAACACACGCGGCGAGCGACGGCGCGGTCGTCGACGAATCGCCGGTCGGTGGATTCAGTCCGGGCGTTTCTCTGGATTCTCTGGCGGACCCGGCGGGAAGCGGCGTTCGGCGATACGATCGCGTGGTGGCCGAGGCCGAGCCGCACGTTCTCGTGGTAGCGCATCGCACTGCGGCGACCCCGCGGTTGCTTGACGAGGTGCGCCGACGGGCGCAGGCAGGGCGGTGCCGCATGACGCTGCTGGTTCCGAGGCCTTACTGGGATCCCGACACCGAGGAGGCCGAGCTCGTCGTCGAGCTCGCGGTGCCACTGCTTGAAGCAGCGGTGGGGCGGCGCGTCGATGCCGTCATCGGCGACTCGGACCCAGTGGACGCAGTCCGTCAGCTGATGGCCGGCACCGAGGTCAACGAGGTGATCGTGTCGACCCTCCCAGAGCGAGTCTCCAGGTGGCTGCGTCGGGACGTCCCGTCCCGACTCCAAGCGCTTGGGCTTCCCGTGACCATCGTGACCGCCGAGCAGTCGTCCCGCGACCTGACCGCGGGTAGCTAGTAGGCCGAGCCGCCGTCCGGCCGACCCCGAGTTGCTACGACGCCTACTTGAGAGATCGGACATTCCTAAGTTGTTTCATCACGCGATGTTCGACTTGGAGTTCATGGCTTTCCACTGGGATCTGGGATGTTTGCCCGAGGAACGTCTCATGCACGAAGATCGCGGCCAAGCTCTTGCGGTTGCCCCCAAGAAGAGCAGCGGCTCGCGCGGCTCGCGGAGCGTTACGTCGGGATCTCCCTAGACAAGTCGCTCCAGATCTCTGACCCGAGTTCCGCAGTTGAGCCGGGTTTTTGAGTGTCCGGCTGCGGAAAATGCCCGCTGCGCGCGATCCTCGCGCGGGCCTCCTCCCTGGCCGCGTCGGCCGCGTACTGGCGCCGCTCGCGGAGCGCGAGCGAAGTCACGCTCGCGACGCGACACCGGCAGCGCCCGGTCCTCGCGCCGCCGTCGACGGTGAGCGGCGCGTCTGCTCGGGCGGTCGCGTTGCCGGCGTGCGCGCTGCGGTTGCGATGACCCGGACCGGCCGAGCCCTCAGCCTCCGCGTTGTGATGTCCGGCGTGGTCAGGGTGGCCGACGCGACGGTGCTGCCGGCCGCCGCGGGCTGGTCGTGGCGGTCGAGCGCCTGCTCGACGATCCGGTCGACAAGGTCGCGCACCCGCTCATCCGCGACGCGCTGGGTAGCCGACAGCGTCGAGCTCGCGGACGCGGTCGGGATCGGGGTAGCTTCGGTGCGCTTGCGCTCACGGTCCTCGCGGCGCAGCGCCTTGCGCTCCATCCGCGCCTGGCGGCGCTCGCGCACCAGCTCGCGACGATCGGAATCGAACTTCAGCATCGAACCCATGACGGGCCTCCTGTGACTGCGAGTTTGAGCGAGCCCGTGCCAACGGGCTCGCCAGTTGTCTGCGGCTCGCGTCACCCCAACCCGAGCCGGTCCTCACTTGCGGGCGATGCCGCGGCCAGCGCGCGCGGGCCAGCGCGCGGTCACGCACGCGCGGCATGTCCTGCGATCGCCACTCAGGCGATCAGCAGCCGGCCCGGGTCAGGACCGTAGCCAGTCGCGGTCGCGACGGAAATGCAGCGAGCGGATCTGCTCGCGGGTCTTATCGATCAGGTCGCCCTCGGACACTAGGACCTCTTATCGAACCAGCGCAGCGCCTCGCTCTCGCTGCCGGTCGCTCCAGGCGCACGCCCGCGCCCCGGGTCGCGGGCTCGCGATGGGAGTCGGGCCCGGGCCGGGGCCGTCGGCGATCAGGTCACAACGAGCCGCCGCCGCGGCGTGGCCGTGCGGTAACGCGAGGGACGGGCGCCGTCTGTGGCCTGTCGGCTGCTCAGGCGAGCGGCGGCCTATAGGTCGGCGAGGATCGACTGCTCACCGATGCTGCGCCCGATCACGCGTGGCCTGCCGTGCGTTTCGGCTTGTTACCGGGCGCGAGCCGTCGCCAGCCCGCGTCTACTCGGGCCAGTCGATCCGATCTGCGAGCTCGGCCGGGCCGAGTTCGATCAGTCCGCTCGTCTCAAGCGGACGGTACTCGCCGTCGGGCCCGAGTCCCAGCCAATGTACGCGCCGCTCCTGCGGGTCGACGATCAGTAGCTCGTTCACCCCGCGGCTCGCGTAGAACCCGAGCTTGTCCCACGTCTCGTCGTCGGGCGAGACGATCTCGACGACCAGCGCTGCGGCGGGCAGGTAGACCGCCTCCTCACCGGGGCGCAGGAGACCTCCGTCCGGCACCCGGTAGTCGTCCGGCTCGCCGAGATTGAAGATGCCTAAACGCGGACGCAACCCGGCCTGCCGTGCCGGTTGATCCAGAAGCACCGCCAGCTGCTGCTGGATATCCGAGTGTCGGCTGTGCGGTGCGGGATTCATGTGGTGGACACCCTCCCACACCTCGTCCAGCAGGTCCTGTCCCAGCCGCCGGCGTCGCTCGAGCAGCCGCTCGAACTCAACCGGCTGGGGATCGCGGACGAGCGTCGCCATGACCGCAAGGCTACCGCCCCGCGACCACACGTCAGTGTGTTCGGCCACGTCAAGCCTCCTTCCCATTTCGCGATGCCGCGAGACCGTCGCGGCTCGGCGCTCCTTACGACGAGCGGCCCACAACCCGAGGAGCGAACGGGTCACGGGCCTTCCTTGCGAGGAGTCTTCGATCCGGCCAGCCGTGGCGAACGCCCCCGATCCGGACGGCTCACGGCGCGCGGGAGCCGAGGCCGCCGAGCCGTGGACGGGCAGGCCGTCGACCCGCGCCCGGCGAATCCCGCTACATCGCCACCGGCACCCGGGCGATGATCGCCTTTGGGCGGGACTCATCGCGCTCACCGCTGCATCACGCCTCGGCTCGATGGCGACTGCGGAAGGGATCGAGCTAGCGAGCCCGCCCCTTCAGGCCCGGGGTACACCCTCGGCAGCCGGCCGATGCGACCGAGCGTCGCGACCCGGCGGACAGGGGCGGCCACAGTCGGCCGCACGGTGCGTGGGTCGACCCGGAACGTCGCGCACGGAATCGCACCTGACAACCAGCTCCAGCACACTCGAACCAGTGCGGCTGAGACCAAGACAGGGGCGACGGATCCGACACGGGGATGGACGACGGGACGAGCGAGAAGGCGACGCGATCAGCACAACAGGCATCAAGGCACACAACACCGCCCCAGCAACCGGGAGAGATCAAGTAATGGGGATGGAAATCAGTTGGTCGCTCGGCTAAAGCCCCTACCGCCCCGGCGGCGCCGCTCGCGTTCGGGCTCGACCTTCGGGATGGTCGGCACCAACGGATCGGCAGCCTACGCCGACATCGACACCGGGGTCGCGATCGCGCTGATGCGCAACCGATTCTCCCCGGACTTCACGGCGATCGCCCGCCTGGACGACATCGTCGCCAAGGCCTACCCGCCACCCGCCGGCTCGCCGCAGCCTGGGCACAAAAGTGGGACGGGCGATGGCAATACGAGGTCAGCAGCCGAGCGGAAGCCAACAAGACGTGACGGGCAGTCCCGCTACTCGCCAAATACGAGGTGCCGGTGCGCCGGATTCGACGTGCTGTCATGCTGGTAGTTGCTCACACGATGCGCGAGGAGACGAATGGCCGCATATCTCGTTCTGATGCAAGAGATCGATGACGTTGACCGGTACCGCAGCGAGTACCTGCCCGGGGTGAGGCCGTTCCTGCAGAAGTACGGCGCTGAGATGCTGGTCGCAGGCTCCGACGCGGAGCCCGCCGAGGGTGAGCCGCCGAACAGCACCGTTGTGATCCGCTTCGCCGACACCGAGGCAGCCTGGGGCTTTCTGAACGACCCCGGCTACCAGCCGGTGAAGGAGATCCGGCTTAGCACCACCTCGCGGGCACAGATGGTGGTCGCGCCCGAGTTCACGCCGGCCGGGTAACGGCGTGCTTCGCCGGCCGATGCTCAGAGCTCAATACGAACGGCTCGGTCCGATGCCGCGGGACTGACCGGCGAATACGGCCAGTTGCCGCCCCGGCCGGCGATCGGACAGCCGCGATGGAGTCCCGAGGCGGCTCAGCACAAGCCGACCCCCGCCTCGCCTTGATTTTGACCGTCGAGGTAGCGGGCGTAGGCTTGCGCGACTGTGGCCGCGACCGCGCGCGGCTGTGCGCTCGGCGCGCTGCGTGGGCTGCGTGTCGGCTGGGCGAGGACGGCCGCCGGGAGCGTGCGCGCCGCGGCGCGGGTGTGCGTGCCGGTCCGGGTCGTGGGGGGTTGCACGTCGGTGGATGCGATCGCGCGCACGCACACGGCGGCGAGCAGCGATCGCTTCAGGGCTCTGGGGCTGGGGCGTGTTCTCATAGTCCTGGGGGCTGTCGCTGGGTCCAGCTGTTGCCGTCCGCCAGCTGGCGCGAGCACGAACAGCCGCCGCATGACTCACCGCTCCGCGCGCCACTGATGACCCGCGCGCCGCGCTCGGGACCGCGCACGCTCGCCCCCGGACACGGCCGCTGCGGTGACGGCGAAGCGGGCGCCGATCGCCGGTGCCGGCAAGGCCGCGGCGCGCGGGAGCGGCCGCGGCAGCCGCTCATCCTGCCGAGCAGTCGGTTTCTGGTTCCGCGCGCCGAGGTCGAGCGGTTGCGCGGCGGTGTGGCCGGATCGAGGCTCGATAGCCCCTGGGAGTCCGATCCCGAGGCGCCCGCTGAGCCGCTGCGCCGCGCGACGTCGACGCGGTCGGAGGCCGATCCAAAGGGACGGTTGCTCGGAGGATGACCTCGGGATCCGAACAGGCTTTCGAGGAGGCTCGCGCCGCGTGGCGAGTGGCCCTCCGGGGCCACGTGCTCGCCCCTCCCGATGCTGGCTTCAGCGCCCGGCTCGCGACGCTGGCGGCGGCTGCCCGTCAGCGGGCGGAGGCTTGCGAGACCGCGTACCGGGACGGGTTCGAGTGGCCGCCGGCGCGTGGTGGCGCGAAGCCGCCTTACGAGCTGCAGCCCGGAACCGGTCGACGTGGTCCGGAAGATGTTTGGCAGCGATTCGACGAGGCGGTCGCCGAGCTCGATCGGGTTAGTGAGGGTCGGAGCTTGCGGGCGGTGGGGAGGGCCTACGCCGAGCTCGCTGACGTGGCCTCTCAGCTCGCCGAGGCGATCGAGACGAGCGACCGCGCGAGCGGACTGCTTGCTGCACCGCGGCGCCGTCGGCGTCAGTCGGCGGCTGGCTGAGCTGCGGTTCGTCGGTTTTCGGGAGTGTCGACTCCACGCGTGAAAGAGATCGGCGAGCACGGGGTGCGAGTCGGGGCGGACGAGCACGAGTCCTGTCGGATCGAGCGTCACCAGCGAGCCGTAGCAGTCAGCGCCGTGACCGCGAGCCCGCGCGCGACCAACTGATCGAGTGCCGGACGCCGCACTCGCCAGGCCGCCAGCACACACGCAACTAACACTAACACCACGATCCCCCAGAACCACACGATCGTGGGGTCGTCCGCATGCCACAGACCGCCGGAGATCGAGCTCAGCTGACCATCGACAGTAAGCGGGATCCTCCATCGACCGACGAACGAGACGTCGGGAGCGAGGGCAACTGAGGCGAGCGCGTGCAGCCGGCCGTCATGCCACTCGTACGAGTGTCCGCTGGTCACCCGATGCCAGCTCGGTCGGGCGGTCGGGCTCAAGTTCGCGGGAGGAGTCTGGGCGATAGGAGTTTCGTTCAGGTAGTACATCGACGAGTTGTGGTTGACCTCCATGCCCGTGGGACTCGACGGGGTAAGGCTCTCGAGCTCGAACCCGTTCGGCAGTAGCAGAGGGTCGTCCGGGACCCGACCACGCGTCATGATCGAGTCGAGCTGCCTCCTCGACGCTCCCGCTTCGACTACTCAGGGAAGCGCTCAGCGACGAGCAGTCCCGGGCTGACAATCGTGACGCAGCGACCGTATCTGCACGACGCTTCCGGCATGACTTCGGTCCGGGCGGCAACTCGGTGGTCAGTCGAGGGCCTGCCCGCGGCCGGGGAGGAGCGGGAAGGAGCGGTCGGGTCGGGTGGGGAGGATGTAGTTAGCGCGCTTTACGACGAAGATGAATTCGTTGATTCCGTTGTTGACAGTGTCGGTGATGCTCGGGTTCTGGAGCTGTGCCGAGGAAGCGTTCATGGCGTTGCGAGTGGTGATGAAGTCCTCGATCGTGCGCTGGATCGAGACGAAGTGGAGGCCGGCTTGGCCTCCATCGATGGTGTTGAAGTCTCGGCGGAGGATGAGCGGCTTGTTGTTACGGCGAGCGCGGGCGGAGGTTTGTGCGTGTCCGATGACTCCGTAGCGGTTGATTGCCTGGTTGAGGAGGTCGGGGTCGCTGCTCGCGTCTGTCGTGAAGTGCGCGACCTGATCGGGGGTGACCTGGGGCGCGTACATGCGGGCGACGCGTTCGCGCTCGGTGAGGTTCTGGTACCAGGTGTCGAGGCTGAGGCGCATGTAGCTCACCTGCATCGTCGTGCCGCCGGCGAACGGACCGTTCTGGATGGTGACGTCGTCCTCGCTGGCTTGGTTGCGTCGTAGGCCGGACTTGAACCCCATGAACAGTGGGGCGGTCTTCGGGACCGGGTTGCCGGGTGGGATCCCGCCGACGTCCTCACGTTGGGCGGGGAGTCCGATGCCGGTGAATCCGGTTCTCGTCTCCTGCCAGCGCAGCGCGCTCGAGATGTCGAGCGAGCCGTCCGCTCCGCGGAGCGGAGCGGTGTTGAGCAGGCCGGCTTCGATCGCCGCGAGGCGTCGCTCGTCGTCACCGGCGAGATGGATGCAGAGGTCGTAGTCGTCGATCGCGGGCGACTCGAAGTCGGACAACCCCATGGCGTACGGAATCGGCGACGGGACGCGGAGTGAGCGCTCGAAGTATCCCGCCCCCCAACCCGCGGTGAACAGCAGCCCGGACGGCCCCCATTGGTAGGAGCGCTCGAGCGTGCGAAGTGCGGCCTCGAGTAGTCGAGCGTGCGCCGGACTCGGGTCGCCGTCGATGTTGAAGAAAATCAGCCGGTCGAACTGGGGGGAGACCGGGTTTCCATTAGGGTCGCGCAAGAGTGTCGCCGTCCAGGCATGCTGCCGAGCCGGGAGGCCGGATGGCTGACTGCCGAGCGGAACCGTCGGGATCGGCTTCCCGCGGCTCGTGAGAGCACGGTCAAGGCCGATCCCGACGGCGGTCCCGCCGGCAGCGACAGCTGCTGCGCCGAGCAGGAAGCGCCGCCGGTTCAGCATGACCGCACCCTCCGGCGGAGTGACAGGGCGCTCATGACGGCGGCGTCCAATGAAAGGTGAGGTTGACCTGGTGTGGATGTAGCCACACGTTCTGATACTCGACGTGCCTCGCGGACACGGGCGGGCTGACGAGCAGGCTGAGCTGGTAGGTGCCGGCTCCGGGAACGCTCACGTCGTTTCCGTAGTGAGGTCCCATATAGCGGGAGATCATTGGCCACTGGCGAGCGTCGTAGTAGGTCTTGTCCTTCTGTCTGATGGTGGCCCAGACGCTGGCGTACGGGATCGCGACTCCGGTCTGGGCGTCGCTGAGCATCACCATCAGGTGAAAGCTCGTCTTCGGGCCCGCCTTGACCATCTGCTCGCTGGTGCCGTTGTAGATCACGAATGGCAGCGGGGTCGTCGCCTCAACGCTGATCTTCATGCCCTGCCACAGCGCCGAGCCAAGCAGCTGGGTTGGCACGGCCTTGACCCCGTTCACCGACACGCTGCCGGAGCTGCTGGCGGAGCCCGATCCCATGCTCATCCCCGGCATGCTGCTGGAGCTGTTCGAGCTCGCCGACGTGGTCGTTGTCGAGGGTACGGTCAGGTTCTTTTCGGCGCTGGCGCAACCCGCGAGCAGGATCGCGAACCCGACGAGCGCCGCGGCGCGCCGTGCCGCAGTGCTGAATCTATGGCGTCCAAACACCGTGGCGCCTCCTTGGTAGATGGTGGGTTTCCGGCGATCGGGTCCCGTCAGGTGGACGGGACCCTGATCACCGTTGTCAATCGAATTTCGTGGTCGGTCCCGGCTCAGCCCGCCACGGCAATCTCGCGGGGGTTCGGACTTCCGCGCGCGGCGCTGGGAGCCGGTTGTTCGTACGGCACCAGCGCGTACATCGCGTAGGCGAACACCACAAACAGCAGGCCGGCGTTGGGGTCGGTCGCGCCGCCCTGAGGGATGCCGCCGAAGCCCTGACCGACCACCCAGTAGAGGAGATTCAAGCCAATCGCGAGCGCGAGGAACAGCTTCGGCCGCCAGTTGAGGGCGACCGCCACACCGATAACCGCCGACAGCGCTGCAAGTAGGACCGCGATCACCACGCCGTCGCCCTTGGCGGCGTTTGCGAACCAATCCTGCACGCTGCTCAGCCAGCTCATTCCCGATGGGGCCGCGTTAATCGCGTTGGTTATCCCGCTCGCCCCGCCCGCCTCGACCAGCCACAGCCACGCCATCACCAGCCACAGGGCCGCCCACACGGCTCGTGCGCCGCGCACGCCGAACAACCCTCCGGGGCGTCCATTTGGCCACACCATCGCACCGATCAGCGCGTAAAGCAGCACCGCTCCGGGCGCGCCGGTCAGCGCACTGGCCATTGGGGCGCCACCCATAGGCGTCGTCGCCATGAACATCATCCCGAACGCCTCGCCGAACCACCACACGACGAGAACCCATCCGAACGACGCCGCCAGCGCCGGCTTGACCGTCGGGCGATACAGCAGTCCGAGTCCGATCGCGATCTGAACAAGCGCGAACCCAGTGTTGAACACGGTCTGGTGACTGTGGAGCGTGGTCGCGCCCCAAGTCACGCTGCTCGATACCCAATGCGGCTGACCCGCCGTCAGGTTGGTCAGGAATTGGATGAAACCCTTCCCATACATGAACGCCTGGAACTGCAACGCCCCGTCCAGCAGCCAGATCAACCCCAGCACGGTCTGAACCGTGCGACGGCTGTCCGACGTGAAGTAGACGCGCAGCCCAGACATCGTCGACCCGCGGGACGCACCGACATCGGTTCCCACCGGCAGGTCAGCGGTTCCGGTACTCATGAACCATTGACTCCTTATTCGGTAGCAGTGGCCGCCTCTGAAACAATCATTAGCGAACGCAGAAGCGCCCGCTGACCGGCGATTTCAGAGGAGGCAGAATCCGCAGCGGGCTCGCAAGCGAGCAAGCACCGCGTCTCAGATGACCGTCGGCGGACCCCGACCCGACCAGCCACTGACCAGCGGCGCGGGACGCACGACCACCGCATCACGGGGACGCGCCAGACGCAGCACTGGTCCGATAACAAGCAGATACGGTCGCGCTCGCCGGCGGGCGACCTTGCGCACGAACCACCGAGCGCCGTGCAGCACCGTCGCGAGCACCAAGCCGATGGACAGCGCGGCCGGGATCGACCACCAGCCTCCGTAGCCGAAGATCCCCGCCAGTCCGGCTGGGTGCCCGGTGGCGAACAGCCCCTCGAGGAACTCCTGGCAGGCGAATATCGCGACGAGCGCGGCCGAGCACACAAGCCACATTGCCGTCAGCGACAGCGTGAAGCGAGCCGGCGACGTGTGCCCGGCGAACGCCCGGCCCAACGCCCGCAAGAACACACCGATCGTCAGTGCCAACAGCAGAACCAGCCATGGCACGACCGAGTGAAGATACGAGTGCCCCGTGCGCTGGAGCTCGATCCCGGCCCTGCTCCCATACGCGAGCCAGTACCGCAGCTGATGCACTGCGAATGCCGCCGGCGGGAGCAGCGCGATATAGGCGAACCCGGCGATCCGAGCACCGATCCCGCGCGGAGCCTGGGCGTCGGTGCGGAGCTGTCGACGACCGTTCATCGGGCTAGCCGGTGGGTGAGAGGCTTGCGGATCGGTCGCGACGGTTCATCCCGACAGGGCGTAGCTGCTGATGTCCTGGTCCAACGTGCCCTCGGAATCGTATTGGCCGGTGTGCGCATAGACGACTTTGCCCGCCCGGTTGATGAAGATCGTGGTCGGAAGGTCCCCGACCCCTTGAGGGACGATGTTGGTCATGTTGCTGGTGCTGGTCTGGTAGCTGGGGTAGCTGACGGGATGCACCGCCAGGAACGTGCGGGCATCCCCGGCCGAGTCGTCGGTGTCGGCGCCGAGAAACGCGACCCGCCGTCCGTAGCTGGCGGACGCGGCGGCGAACAGCCCGAACTCCGAACGGCACGGCCCGCACCACGACGCCCACGCGTTGATCACGATCGGATAGCCGCGCAACGCGCGGATGCGCTCGGCAAGCGCGGACTCGTTTCCAAGCAGCTGGTCGGCTTGCTGGTGCAGCGAGGCGAGCGGTGCCGGCGAGCCGGCGAGCGCGTGACTCACGGCCGCGGCGCCCGAGGGGACGCGGACCCGGTCGAGCGCCGCCTTGACATAACGGACCAGATTGCTCGTGCTCGGCCACCCGCCGGTCGACACTTCTCGGTAGTAGAGGAGCTGGCCAGTCGAGGAGACCAGAACGAACCACGGCAGTCCCAGGACCTCGTATCCGTCGGCAAGCTTCCCGCTCTGGTCGAGCGCAACCGGATATGACAGCGGATGCGGCAGGCGCTTGAGGAAGCTGCTCAGCGTGGTCGAGCTCGGCTCCACGCTCGCCTCGTCGACGGCGGTCAAGTGGGGCAGTCCGGTTCGGGTTGCGATCGCCTGATACCGGTTGAGTGAATCCAACTCCCCGCCGAGACCGCTGGTCTCCTGATCCCAGGTCGCGAAAAACACGAACAACCGGGCGGACTTGCCCGGACCGAGCTTGACCGTCCCACCCCCCGCTCGCGGCACGGTCGCCGGCGCGGTCGGGGCGGACGGCTGGATGCGCGAGTAGGAAAGATCCGCATGGACTTTGGGGCGACCGGGAAGCAGAGCCGCGGCGCTCTGGGCCAGAAGCTGCCCCAGCTGTGGGACCGCGGTGTACGACATCTGAGTGATATACAGCCGCGACAGCCTGCCGCGGCGGTCGATCACGAACAGAGCCGGCGTGTGGGTGATCTCCCCAGCCTCGATCGCCGCCTCGATCCCGTACTCCTTCCACACCTGCTTGAGCTGCGCCAGCGTGCCGGTCAGGAATCGCCACGAGTGGAGCATCCCGTGGAGCTCCGAGTAGGACCATACGTCCTCGAGCGAGATCGCGGCCGGATTGGCATCGACCCCGAGCAGCTGTACCTGAGAACCGGCCTTGCCCAGCATCGCCTTGGCATCGAGCATTGCGGTCGTCGTCAACGGGCACACCGTCGTGCACTCGGAATCGTTGAACGCGAGGATCACCACCTTCCCGCGATACGAGTGCAGCGAGACTGGCTGCCCGAACTGGTCAGACAGCGTGAAATCGGAAGCCACGCCCGACACCGGAGTGCCGGGGTCCAGGTATGGGTTCGCGGCCAGCGCGTCCGCCTGGGACTGAGCCGGCGAATTCGACCGCACCACGATGACGGCCCCCGCGACGAGCACGATCAGGACCACGGCACCGCCCGGAATCGCCAACCGGGCGATCGAGGGCGAAGGTAGGCGAAGCCGCAACCGGACCGAGAACCGCGGTCGAGCCCACCCCCGCCGACGAGCAATCCAGCGGATCCCGAACGCGAGCGCCGCGAGCGCCACCAGCGCCAGCACGACCATTCCCAGCACCTCGTCGGTACTGCGCCGCGGCGCCTGCGTCTGCCCGGCAGGACCGGCGGCCGTCGCCGGGGCGGCCGACGCCGCGGACGTGACCACGCTAGAGGGCAGCTTTACGCCGTCTGCTCGAGCCAGCTTGCCCACTGCCGCCTCGGTAGCGTCGAACAACCCGGCCGCACCCGATCCGATCGAGATCCCGGCCAGCACGCGGTACGCCGAAGCCGGCGAGTGGCCGGGCCAGTTGAACCCGAACCCATTCGGCATCACCACCAACAGCCGCTGCTTGTAGGCCAACGACAGCTCGTACCCCAAGAACCGGGCATACGTCCGCGGCTCGCGCCACAACTCTGTGACCGCACCCAGGTCCTGCGTGCCACCTATGATCGCGACCCGAATCGGGAACCCCCGGTTAGCGGCTGCCTTCAATAACGCGCCCAGCTGGACCTGCTGCTGCACCGAGAGACCGACCTCGGAGCCCGCGAACAGGTTCTGGTACACCAGCACGTCGCTCCCCGGATCCCCGTCCGCACGTGCTGCCGACGCTGGCACCCCGACCAGCACCACCGTGAGTAGCGCGAGCAAGCACGCGCACCAGCCCAACTCACGTCGGGGTTTCCGAACCGGACTCCGATGGGCCGGGAGGTCGACGGACATCTCAAGCGTCAGCGACAACTGCCGTCAGGCACGATACGGCACCCACTACGCGATTGGTCTGCCCATTCTGGGCCGGGCGAAGTCTCAAACCTGCCGGAGCTGAGAAGCACAATCGCTCCCGCCCGAGCCTACGCCCTCGTCGGCACGTTCGACTGCCGGGGTTTCCGTCGCCAGCGTTGGGTCCTGTCGGGCTCCGCGATCAAGGCGAGGCCACCTATGTTCAGCCGGCGCCTGGCGTCGCGGGCGGCGCGCTCGCTGGCGAAGCCGCGCTTGGTCGTCTGAACAGTACGTCCACCCTCGGACAGAAGCAACTAGGCCCGCCGGAACAGAAAAAAGCCCCGCAGTGCGGGGCTTTTCCAGTGCGCCCGAGAGGACTCGAACCTCCACGGACCAATCAGTCCACAAGGCCCTCAACCTTGCGCGTCTACCAATTCCGCCACAGGCGCTGGAGGCGGCCAGTATAGCCCCGCTCGTTGGCTCGCTGGGCGTCGCGCGGACCGAGTTGAGTCCGTCCTGGGGGCGCGCTACAGTGCCGAACACATGTTCGACCCACTCCCAATTACCGAGCAAATCGAGCTAGGAGCGGTCCGATGGATCTGACCAAACGGCAACAGGAGATCTTCGACTTCATCAAGCGATATTCGGCGAAGTACGGCTATCCCCCGACGGTCCGCGATATCGGCAAGGCGGTCGGGCTGGCGTCGTCCTCGACGGTGCATGCGCATCTGGCGAACCTGGAGAAGATCGGGCTGCTCAGGCGCGACCCGTCCAAGCCGAGGGCGATCGAGCTGCTGGATCGCGCGGCCGCGGGCGTGCGGAGCCTGGTGCGCCCCGGGCTGCCGCTCGTCGGCCAGGTGGCGGCCGGTCAGCCGATCCTGGCGGAGGAGAACATCGAGGACTACGTGCAGACGCCGGCGTACGCGGGAGGGACCGACGGCGAGTACCTGCTGCGCGTCCGAGGCGAGTCGATGAAGGATGCCGGCATCCTCGAGAACGACCTCGTGGTCGTGCGGCCGCAGGACACGGCGCAGGACGGCGAGATCGTGGTGGCGCTCGTGGGGGAGGAGGCGACGGTCAAGCGCTTCTTCAAGGAGGCCGATCACGTGCGGCTTCAGCCGGAGAACCAGGCGATGGAGCCGATCCGCAGCCGGGACGTGCGCGTGCTCGGGAAGGTCGTAGGGCTGATGCGGAGCATCACGTGACAACCTGCACGCTTGTGGAAGCACCGTCGCTGTCTCAGACGGTGGATGACCGAGGCACGCTCGACGAGTTGATCGTCGCGGTCTGGGAGGGCGTTGGCGCGCACAAGAGCGTGGCGTGCCCGGTGTGCGCAGCCGAGATGAAGCCGGAGTACAGCGCGCATGCTCGCCCGGTCGGAGGTCGCTGCTCCGGGTGCGGCTCGACGCTGCGCTGAACGCGGGCTATGCTTCGCCCCTGGAGGCCGAGCAGCCGCGGAGGTGATGAGCGCCTTCGAGGAAAGTCCGGACATCACAGGGCAAGGGTGGTCGGTAACGCCGACCCGGGGAAACCCGCGGGAAAGTGCCACAGAAACGACACCGCCTAAGCCTGGAGCCGCTGCAGAGCCCCAGGCCGGTAAGGGTGAAATGGTGCGGTAAGAGCGCACCGGCGTCGCGGTGACGCGGCGGCCGAGGTAAACCCCACTCGATGCTAGGCCAAGCAGGACCGCTTGCAGGTGACCCGCCAAGGTCCGGGTAGGCCGCGCAGATGGATGGCTGCTCTAGACAGAATCCGGCTTACAGGCCTCCTACGGAAAGACCCCGCCCCGGCGGGGTCTTTCTACTTTGGGCCTGCCGGCTCGCGGGCGGGTGAACGCCGGCGCGTCGGGAACCGGACCAGTCGCGGACCCTTGGATCGCGTGTCGGCGAGCGCCGCCAGTGCTGCGGAGTCGCCCGGGACCCCGTGGACCGCGCCACCGGGGAACGCCGCGGCGCTCCCGAGGTAGAGCCCGCGCAGCGACGTCCGGTACGGCGAGAGGCCGGGGACGGGCCGGAAGATGACCTGGCGCAGCCGGTAGCTGCCGCCGCCGACGTCGCCGCCGACCAGGTTCGGGTCGCGACGCTCCAACTCGGCGGGTTCCATGACGTGGCGCGCGAGAATCCGAGCGCGGAATCCGGGTGCGAAGCGTTCGATCTGGGCCTCCATGCGCGCCACCTGGGGCTCGAGCTCGGCGCTCCAGTCGATCCCGGTCTGCGGCCCGTGCGCGTAGGCCCAGGCGGTGTGCTTGCCCGCGGGCGCGCGGGACGGATCGGCCACCGACTGCTGTCCGAGCAGCATGTACGGCCGGTCGGGCAGCCGGTTCTGGCTGATCGCGATCGTCTGCACGAGTTCCTCCTCGCCACCGGCGACGTGGACGGTGCCGGCGCCGCGCGGCTCGTCGGCCTCCCACGGAATCGGGCCGTCGAGCGCCCAGTCGACCTTGATCGTCGCGGGCCCGTACCGGTAGCGGCGCAGGAGCGCGCGGTACCAGGACGAGAGCCCGTCGCCGGCGAGCGTGGCGAGCGCGTGCGGCATCACGTCGGCGACGACCAAGTCGGTCGGGGCGCGTTCCCCGCCCGCGACCCGCACGCCCGCGACCCGGCCGTGCGCGGCCTCGATCGACTCGACCCGGGCACCGGTGCGCACCTCGCCGCCGAGCTCGACGAGGTAGCCGACGAGAGCATCGATCAGCCGCGCGGCGCCGCCGGTGGGGCTGGGCCAGCCGACGGCGTGGCCCATCAGGTTCAGATATGCGACCGCGACGGCGCTGCCGGCGTCCGTCGGCGGGACGTCGCCGTGAGCGGCCGAGCCGTAAAGCCAGGCGCGGGAGCCGGACGCGCCGAACAGGCGCCGTCCGAGCCCCTGAGCCGAACCGGGCAGCAGCGACGCGAACCGGACAGTGCCGAGCGGCCCCAGCGCCCCCAGCAGTCGCAGCGCGCCGGCGACCGGCGGGAAGCCGCTGAGCATCGTGGCGCGGATCGCGTCGAACTCGTCGAGCATCGGCGCGACGAACTCCCGCCAGCGCTTTCCGTCGCCTGGATGCATCGCATCGAGACTCGCCTCGGTCCGGTCGAGGTCGCGATACAGCGCCACCGCCCGTCCGCCCGGGAGCGGATGCGCGTAACAGGCGTCCGGGTGCGTCCAGCGCAGGCCGTGGCGATCGAGCGGCATGCGCGCGAACACCGGCGACGCCGCGGCCGCCGGGTAGACCGACGAGAACGTGTCGTGGTGGAAGCCGGAGAGCGTGAGCTGCTCCGTGCGCACCGCGCCGCCGGGATGATCCGCCGCCTCGAGCACGGTCACCGCCGCTCCGGCCTCCGCGAGCCGGATCGCGGCGGCGAGCCCGTTCGGGCCGGCGCCGATCACGACCGCGTTCATCCGATCGTAGGCGGCGCGCGCTTCCACGGTGGGGAACGCGATCCCCCAGCCGCGCCGGGTCCTGCGTCCTCGCGCAGCATCCACCAGTGACCACTCTCGGTGCCGCGCGACTTTACGGCCGAGCCCACTGCGCTCCGAGGCGGAGGCTCCAATGCGGTCCCGAGAGCAGGAGAGCCTCACCGCGGCACCGGCGCGCCCGCGAGCGCCAGCACCACGCCGACGATCGCCGCTGCGACCAGCGTTGAGACGATCCCGCGGCGTGCGATCAGCAGCACCACGGCGGCGGCGCCCAGCACCACGAACTGCCACGTCTCACGAAGCGCCGCGGCCAGCGGGATCGCGGCGCCGAAGATCGCGCCGATCGCCGCGGGGCCGGCGCCGCCGAGGAACGCCTGCGCTCGCTCGCTCGTGCGGATCCGGTCGAAGTGTGGGCCGCCGATCAGCACGAACACGAACGAGGGCAGGAACGCGACCAGCGCTGCGAGCGCGGCGCCCGCGACGCCGTGGGCGGCGTAGCCCACCGCGGCCACGGTGGCGACCACGGGACCGGGCGTGACCTGACCGAGCGCGACCGCGTCGAGGAACTGAGCCGAGGTCATCCAGTGATAGGTGTGGACGGCGTCGCCCTGCATCAGCGGGATGATCACGAACCCACCGCCGTAGGACAGCGCTCCGACCTTGAACGCGACCCAGGCGACCGCGCCGAGCCCGCCGGCCGCGACGAGCGCCGCGGTGGCCGGCGCGAGGACCGGGGCCCAGCCGTCCGCCTGGCCACGGTTGCCCAGACCCCGGGCGAGCCCGAGCTCGATCAGCCCGCATGCGAGCAGCACTAGCACGAGGTAGCGGCCGATCGTTGCCGCGGCCGCGAGTCCGAGCAGCGCGTACGCGAACCAGCGTCCGCGCCGCCCGGCGCGCGCGAGGCTCGGCCCGGCCAGGCTCACGGCGGCGCTCACCGCCACCGCCGGCACCGCCGCGCCCGCGCCGGCGCCGGCGCCTCGCACCCACACTGGCGGCGACTCAGCGAGGAACAGCGTCGAGAGCAGGACAATCAGGACGACCGCGGGGACGATGAACCCCAGACCGCCGACGACCGCGCCGCGTGGCCCTCCGACGCGCCGGGCCAGGAAGATCGCGAGCTGCGTGGACGCGGGTCCCGGCAGGAGGTTGCAGGCCGCGAGCGCATCCTCGAACTCGCGCTGTTCGATCCACTGCCGCTGCTCGACGACGAGGTGGCGAAGCAGCGCGATGTGGGTCGGCGGGCCGCCGAACCCGGTGACGCCGATTCGCGTCCAGTTCCGCGCGACTGTCCGCAGCGGAACGGCTTCCGCGGCCGAATCCGCGATCACGCCCCCGATCCGGACGCGCCGGCAACCCTCGCGAGCGCCGCGCCGTCGAGACGGTGGAGGATCCAATCGTCCAGCCGGGTCGCGCCGATCTTGTCGTAGAAGCTGAGCGCGGGCTCGTTCCAGTCGAGCGCGGCCCACTCGAGCCGCGTGTACCCGCGCGCGATCGTGATCTCGGCCAGGTGGGCCAGGAGCGCGTCGCCCACGCCCGCGCGGCGGTGGACCGGCGGCACGTAGAGATCTTCGAGCCATACGCCCGGGCGGCACTCCCAGGTCGAGAATGTTTGGTGAAAGAGCGCAAAGCCGGCGGGCTCCCACGCTCCGCCGCCGGCCTCAGCCGTACCGGCCTCAGCCGTACCGGCCTCGCGCGTCTGTGCGATCAGCGCCTCGGCCGCCGGCGCCGGCCCGAACAGCGCGTCCTCGAGCAGCTCGGGAGTGCCCGTGATCTGCCCCGGTGCGCGCTCGTACTCGGCGAGCTCGACGATCCAGGCGAAGATCAACGCGACGTCATCGCGCCGCGCGTCGCGAATGCTGACGTCCATGGTCAAGGCGAGCTGACAATAGCCGGTGCGGGAGCTGCCGCCGGCGGCCCCGGGCGTATCGCCGCAATGACGGCCTCGCGTCGCTGATCACGTTCGGAAGCCCCGTCGACACCCGTCTCGGCATGCCGTTCGGCCTGCCCGAGCAACTCGCCGTCGAGGTCGCCGAGGCGCTGGCGATCGTGTTCGGGGACGGGGGAGTTCCGGCCTGGTTCAGCCGCACCGGCTTTCGGCTGCTCGATCCCGTCAAGTCGGCGCGAAGCCGGATCGAGTTCCTGCTCCAGCTCCACGATCGGGAGAAGCTGCTGCCGCGCGAGCGGCAGCGACGCTTCCTCGAGGGCGAAGGCTGGGTGGCGTGGCCGGGACCGGCGCTCGCGGAATTCGTGAGCCAGTTCGTCGCCTCGAACCGGATGCTCGAGGGCGGGTTCGTGGTCGAGGATCGTCTGCTCAGCCTGGCCGACGTGGGCTGCCCGATCCTGTCCGTGGTCGGCACCGTCGACGAGATCGCACCCGCGCCCGGGGTGCGGGCGATCCGCCGGGCCGCGCCGAGCGCGGACGTGTACGAGCTCGCCGTGGACGCCGGCCACTTCGGCCTGGTGGTGGGCACGACCTCGACCAACGTGACCTGGCCGACCGTGGCGGGCTGGGTCAACTGGCGCGCGGGCGTCGCCGAGCTGCCCGCGAACCTCACCCGCGTCCGGGACGACGGCGCCGTCGAGCTCGCGCCGCAGGTGCGCAACCGCGTCGCGTACGGGGTCGAGCTCGCGGCCGGCGTCGGCGCCGGCGTCGCGCGCACAACGATCGGCACCGCCGGGCGCGCGGTCCGCGGGGCGCGCGAGCTGACCCGCGAGGCCGCCGCGCAGCTGCCTCGGCTCGCGCGGCTCGAGCACATCCAGCCGGGCACCCGCTGCGGCCGCTGTTCGCCCGGGACGATGCCTGGGCCGCGACCGGTGAGCTGTTTCGGCGCGACGCCGACGGGGACCACTGGCGGGTGGACGGGATCGGCGACGTGATCCACGCGGCCGATGGCCCGGTGTTCACGACCGCGCGGGCCGCTACGCCGAAGCCGGGAGCGTCTCGCCCGAGTAGAGCTTGACGATGCGCACGGTGCCCGCCGGCGCTGCGTTGATGCACAGCTCGCACAGCACGCACTCGTCGAGGTTGTCCTCGACGATCTCGACCCCGTCCGGGCCCGCCTTGAAGATGTCGACCGGGCAGACCTCCGCGAGCTTGGCGGCGAGCCCCGGATCGCTCGCGACCGGCTCGTCGACCTCGACCGCGATGAACAGCGCCTGGCTCACACCTTCGCCCCGATCCTGTCCCTGACGATCTGAGGGATCTCGGAGATCTCCTCCGCCACCACGATCCCGGCCTCGGCCAGGCGCGCGATCTTTTCGGTCGCTGTGTCCTCCTTGCCCTCGACGATCGTGCCCGCGTGACCGAAGCTCATACCCGGCATCTCGTCCATGAACCGTCCGGCCATGAACGCGACGATCGGCAGGCGCGAGCGGTTGTCGGTCACCCACCGCGCGAGCTCGGCCTCCATCCGCCCGCCCGGCTCGGTATAGATCACGATCGCCGCAGTGTCCGGATCTGCTTCGAACAGCGGCATCAGCTCGGCGTAGGTCGAGCCGATGATCGCGTCGCCGCCGATCGAGACCGCGGTCGACTGCCCGAGGCCGGCGGCGGTCAGCGTCGAGGACATCTCGGTGGTCATCCCGCCCGAGCGCGAGATGACGCCGACCGGGCCGGGCGTGTACGACTTGGCCGCGTCGCGCGCGGGGCCGCCGATACCGCCCATCTTGATCACGTCCGGGACGATGATCCCGAGGCAGTTCGGCCCGATGATGCGGGCGCCGCGCTCGGACGCGAGCTCGACCATCTGGGCCACGTCGCCGCGCGGGATCCGCTCGGTCACGATCACGACGAGCTTGACGCCGTTCTCGAGCGCCTCGAACACCGCGTCCTTGGTGAACGCGGGGGGGACGGTCACGACCGAGCCGTCGATCGGCGCGCCGTAGTGCTCGACCGCCTGCGCGACCGTGTCGAACACGGGCACGCCGTGCACGTCGCGGCCGAGCCGGCCCGGCGTCACGCCCCCGACGATCTTCGCGCCGGCGCCGTAGTCGAGGCACTCCCGGGTCAGGTTCACCGCCTCCCGGCCGGTGATGCCCTGGACGATGAACGTCGTGCTCGCGTCGATCAGGATGCTCATGCGACCGTTCCGGCGGTGGGCGGGGCGGGTGGGGCGGGCGGGCCCCCAATCTTGATGACCGCGCGGCGCGCGGCCTCGTGGAGCGACACCGAACGATCGGCGTACTCGACGCCGTACTTCTTGAGGATCTTGAACCCTTCTTCCTCCCACGCTCCCGGGATCCGGAAGATCGCGATCTTCTCGGCGGGGTCGTAGCCGAGCTCCACGCACGCCTTGATCACGCCGCGGGCGACGATGTCCACCCGCGTGTTCGAGACGATCGACATCATCACCGCGATCTTGTCGACGCCGGGCTTCTGGAGCACCAACCTGGCCAGCCCGCACGCCTTGCGCACCGAGGGGTTGCCGCCGATCTCGCAGTAGTTGGCCGGGTCGCCGCCGTGCGCGCGGACCGCGTCGAACAGCGTCAGCGAGCCCCCGCCGGCGCCGATCACCAGGCCGAGGTTGCCGTCGAACTCGGTGACGTTTCCGGCCACGCCGCGATGATCCTGGGAGTCGACCTGCTCGCCGGCGAGCTCGAACGGCGTCGGCTCGCGCGCCAGGCGCGTCTCCTCGTCGCCCACGCCCAGCTCATGGAGGATCGGCTGCTGGCGGGGCCGCGCCTCGTTCTCCATGTCCATGTGCGCGTCGAGCGCGACGAACGAGCCGTCCTCGAGCTCGCCGAGCGGGTTGATCTCGGCCAGCGTCATGTCGTACACAAGGAACAGGCGGGCCAGGCGGGCCACGATCGGGGTCAGGCGATTCAAGGCGCTCCCGCTGATCCCGAGCGAGGCGATCAGCTGCTTGGCCTCCCATTCCGAGAACGGGGCGCGGGTCGAGAAGTGCCGGCGAGCGACGTGGTCGGGGTACTCCTCGGCGACCTGCTCGATGTCGATCCCGCCCATGTCCGAGAACAGCATCACCGGCCGCTTGCGGATTCCGTCCCAGACCACGCCGGCGTAGTACTCGTGCTTGACCGCGGCGCGCGAGTCGACGAGCACGCCCCGCGGCATGTGTCCGCCGATCTCGAGATCGAGGATGTGTTCGGCGTGGCGAGCGGCCTCCTCGGGCGTGTCGGCGAACTTCACCCCGCCGGCCTTCATCCGGCCGCCGCTCAGCACCTGCGACTTGATCACGACGGGCCCGCCGATCTGCTCGGCGACCCCACGGGCCTCGTCGCTCGTCTTGGCGAAGCCGTGCTTGGTGACGGGGATCCCGGCCTTGGCGACGATCGCCCGCGACTCGTACTCGAAGAAGCGCATCGGGGCGCCCGAGCGTAGCGGAGCCGGCCGCCTGGAGTAGTCAGCCTACGATGGCGTAGCTTCGGAACCACGCGAAACGGAGCACTCCTATCATTCTGGTAATCTCGATGAAGTAAGTGAAGTTGATCGAGCGGGGCGATCGATTCCGGACGCCGCCGCAGCATGAGAACACATCGCCCCAGGGGGTTTCCTGAATGAGAGCACGATCACGCCGGACGACCGCTGCCGCGCTGACCACCGCCATCGTGATTAGCCTTGCGGCTGCCCTCGCCGGGTGCGGCGGCTCCTCGGACTCCACGAGCAGCAGCTCCTCGCCGTCGTCGACGAACTCGGCATCAACGGGTGGCGCCGGCAGCACGAAGCTCCAGCTAGTGGCCTACTCGACGCCGAAGAAGGCCTATGACGCACTGACCACCGCGTTCGCGCAGACCAGCGCCGGCAAGGGCGTCTCGTTCGGCCAGTCGTTCGGGGCGTCGGGTTCGCAGAGCCGCGCGGTCGACACCGGCCAGCCGGCGGACGTGGTCGCGTTCTCGACCACGCCCGACATGACCCGCCTGGTCAAGGACGGGATCGTCTCGAAGGACTGGAACGCCAACCCCGAGCAGGGCTTCTCCAGCGACTCGGTCGTCGTGCTGGTGGTCCGCAAGGGCGACCCCAAGCACATCACCGGCTGGGACGACCTGATCAAGCCCGGCGTCGACGTGATCACCCCGAACCCGTCGACGTCGGGAAGCGCGCGCTGGAACATCCTCGCCGGCTACGGCGCCCAGCTCAAGGAGGGCAAGACGCCGGCGCAGGCGCTCGCCTACATCAACACGCTCCTGACCAAGAACGTCAGCGTGCAGGACTCGAGTGCGAGCGCCGCGCTGCAGACGTTCACCGGCGGCAAGGGCGACGTGCTGCTCGACTACGAGAGCGATGCGCTCGCGGCCGAGAAGGCCGGGGACGCGGTCCAGATCGTCTATCCGCAGCAGACGATCCTGATCCAGACGCCGATCGCGGTCACCACCAAGAGCTCGCACTCACCTCAGGCGCAGGCGTTCGTCAACTGGCAGTGGTCGACCGCGGGGCAGACGATTTGGGCGCAGCAGGGCTACCGCCCGGTGCTCGCGTCGGTCGCCAGGCAGTTCGCGAGCAAGTTCCCGACGCCGCCCGACCTGTTCACGATCGACTACCTCGGCGGCTGGACGAGCGTCTCGAAGACGTTCTTCGCGCCGTCCACCGGCTCGATCACGAAGATCGAGGAGGCCGCGGGGGTTCCCACTGCCTCCTGAGCTGGAGCCTGCGTCGGCGCCGGCGACGGCGCCGCTAACCCCGCGTCCTCGTCTGCGGGCGAGGACGCGGCCGAGAACGATCGGCACCGGCGACCTCGGACTCGGCGTGTGCATGATCTACCTGAGCATGTTCGTCCTGATCCCGTTGGCCGCGGTGGTCGTAAAGGCGTTCTCGTCGGGGCTCGGGACGCTGTGGAGCTCGATCGACAACACGCTCGCGCTGCGGGCGCTCGTGATCACGCTGGTCGCGTCGTTGATCGTCGCGGCGATCGGGGCGGTGATGGGCACCCTGGTGGCCTGGGTGCTCGTCCGCGACTCGTTTGCAGGCAAGCGCTTCGTCAATGCGCTGATCGACCTGCCGTTCGCGCTTCCGACGATCGTCGCCGGGCTGACGCTGATAGCGCTGTACGGGCCCGATAGCCCAGTCGGCATCCATCTCGCCTACACCCGCGGCGTGGTGATCGTCGCGCTCCTGTTCGTCACGCTTCCGTTCGTGATCCGCTCGGTCCAGCCGGTGCTGATCGAGCTCGACCGCGAGGTGGAGGAGGCCTCCGCCTCGCTCGGCGCCTCGAACGCGACGACGTTCCGGCGGATCGTGCTCCCGGCGCTGCGGCCGGCGATCCTCTCGGGCGCGGCGCTCGCGTTCGCGCGGTCGATCGGCGAGTTCGGCTCGCTCGCGCTGATTGCCGGCAAGGTCCAGATCGCCTCGATCGTGATCTATGACGACATCGAGAGTGGGTCCGAGCAGTCGGCGGCGGCGCTGTCGGTGGTGCTGATGCTGGTGGCGCTGCTCGTGCTGTTCATCCTCCGGCGGATCGGAACCCGGATTGATCGTTAGCCGGCGTACCAGCCTGTCCCTGCGGTTCGTCGCGCTGGCCTACCTCGCGCTGCTTCTGCTGCTGCCGGTCGGAATCGTGTTCTGGCGCACGTTCGAGCACGGTTTCGCCACCGCCTGGTCGTACATGACCACGCCGGCGGCGGTCAGCGCGTTCTGGTTGACGGTCCTGCTCGCGGCGATCGCGGTGCCACTGAACACGATCTTCGGCGTCGGCGCCGCGATGGTCCTCGCGCGCAGCAAGGCCCGGGGCAAATCCGTGCTCGACGCGCTGATCGATCTGCCGTTCGTCGTCTCGCCGGTGATCGCCGGGCTCGCGCTGATCCTCGTGTACGGCCAGGGAGGCTGGTTTGGCGACGTCTTCCAGAACAACGGGATCCGGATCATCTACGCGGTTCCCGGGATGGCGATTGCGACCGTGTTCGTGTCGCTCCCGTTCGTGGTTCGCGAGGTCACCCCCGTGCTGCGCGAGGTCGGCGACGAGCAGGAGGAGGCGGCCGCGACGCTCGGCGCATCCTCCTGGCAGACGTTCTGGCGGGTCACGCTGCCGACGATCCGATGGGGCGTCGCATACGGGGTGGTGCTGACGACAGCGCGCGCGCTCGGAGAGATCGGCGCGGTGCTCGTCGTCTCCTCGAACGTCGCCGGATCGACGCTGACGCTGCCGCTGCTCCTGTTCCAACGGGACTCGCAGATCGGCAGCCAGGTGACCACGAGCGTGTACGCGCTGGCGACGGAGCTGGCCGTGCTGTCGATCGCGGTGCTGCTGCTGATGACGATGTTCGGATCGAGAGAAAAGGAAGCGCGGTGAGGATCGAGGCGGAAGCGATCTCCAAGCAGTTCGGCGACTTCACGGCGCTCGAAGACGTCTCGCTCGAGGTCCCCAAGGGAGGCCTGACCGCGCTGCTCGGGCCCTCCGGCTCCGGCAAGTCGACGCTGTTGCGGATCATCGCCGGCCTCGAGCAGCCCGATCAGGGAGTGGTGCGGATCGCCGGCCACGACGTCACGCGCGCGCGTCCGCAGGACCGCGGCATCGGGTTCGTGTTTCAGCACTACGCCGCGTTCGCGCATATGAGCGTGTTCGAGAACGTTGCGTTCGGGCTGAAGATCCGCAAGCGCAAGTCTGCCGAGGTCCGGGCCCGCGTCGACGAGCTGCTCGAGCTCGTCGGGCTGACGCAATGGGCCGGGCAGCGGCCGCACCAGCTCTCGGGCGGCCAGCGCCAGCGGATGGCGCTCGCCCGCGCGCTCGCGGTCGAGCCGCAGGTCCTGCTGCTCGACGAGCCGTTCGGCGCGCTCGATGCCAACGTCCGCGCCGAGCTGCGGCGCTGGCTGCGCAGGCTCCACGACGAGCAAGGCGTGACCACCGTACTCGTGACCCACGATCAGGAGGAGGCGATGGAGGTCGCGGACACGATCGCGGTGATGAACAAGGGGGCGATCGAGCAGGTCGGCGCGCCGCGCGAGGTCTACGACACGCCGGCCAGCCCGTTCGTGATGGGCTTCCTCGGGCCGGTGAGCAACATCGAGGGACGTCTCGTGCGACCGCACGACGTGACCCTGTCCCTGACCTCAGAGCCCGGACTGATCGAGGCGATGGTCAAGCGAGTCGTGCACCTGGGGTTCGAGGTCAGGATCGAGCTCGAGCTGACCGGCGGAGAGCCGGCGCGCGCGCAGCTGACGCGGGCTCAGAGTGAGGAGCTCGAGATCGCGCCCGGCGACATCGTGTTCGTCCGGCCGCCGGTGCGGTCCGTCGTGTCGGGCGACCCCGCCGAGGCGGTCGCGGCCGCGGCCGGCGAGGACGCCGATGCGCAGCCGCTCAGTGCCTGACCCAGGCCCCGCGCAAGGCGCCGGAGTCAGCGCGTGAACCAGGCCCCGCGTAACGCGCCGGAGTCAGCGCGTGAACCAGGCCCCTCGTAACGCGCCGGAGTCAGCGCGTGAACCAGGCCCCTCGTAACGCGCCGGAGTCAGCGCGTGAACCAGGCGCCGCGCAACGCGCCGGAGTCAGCGCGTGACCCAGGCCTCGGGATCCTCGGCGAGTCGATCGATTGGCGCCGGGAGCTTGCCGGCGGCCACGTCGGCGAGCGTGACGTGCTCGACCACGCCCCGGAGGCTCGCGCGCACCGCGATCCACACGCGGGGGAGCGCGGTGGCGGCGCCGGGATAGGCGGCGTCCTCGGGGGGGCCGCCGCGGACGCTCGCCAGCGGGCCTTCGACGGCGCGGATCACGTCGGCGATCGTCAGCTGGTCGGGGGCCTTGGCCAGCCGGAAACCGCCCTCGGCGCCGCGGTGGCTGCGGACGATCCCGGCGTGGCGGAGCTCGCCGAGGATGTTCTCGAGGAAGTTCAGCGGGATCTCCTGGGCGGTCGCGATCCGCTCGGCCTTGACGGGCTTTTCGTCCAGGGCTGCCGCCAGCTCGACGGCGGCGCGCACCGCGTAGTCCGCCTTGGCCGAGATGCGCATCGCTTACGCCGCCGCGGGCGCGAACCCGTACGCCTCGGCCAGTTCGGGGTCCTTGTGGGCGAGCATCTCGGCGAGCGACACCATCACCTTGCACTGCTTCCAGGTGGCGTCGTCCTGCATCTTGCCGTCGATCATGTGGACGCCGCGACCGTCGGGGATCGCCTCGAGCACCTTCTTGGCGAACAGCACCTCGTCGGGATCGGGACTGAATACCTTCTTGGCGATCTCGATCTGTACCGGGTGCAGCGACCAGGCGCCGACGCACCCGAGCAGGAACGCGGCCCGGAACTGCGTCTCGCACCCCTGGACGTCGCGGATGTCGCCGTACGGGCCGTAGAACGGCAGGAGGCCGGCGGACGTGCAGGCGTCGACCATCCGCGCGATCGAGTAGTGCCACGGGTCCTGCTGGGCGGTCGCCCGCGGCGCCTCCGGATCGGACGGATCGGGGTCCTCGATCACCCGGTAGCCGGGGTGGCCGCCGCCGACCCGGGTCGTCTTCATCCGCCGCGACGCGGCGAGGTCGGCGGGGCCGAAGCTCATCCCCTGCATCCGGGGGCTGGCCGTCGCGATCTCCTCGAGGTTGACCACCCCGAGGCCGGTCTCGAGGATCGCGTGGATCAGGATCGGGCGCTCCAGCCCGGCTCGCGCCTCGAGTTGGGCGAGCAGCCGGTCCACATAGTGGATGTCCCACGGCCCCTCGACCTTCGGGATCATCATCACGTCGAGCTTTTCGCCGATCTCGGTCACCAGCGTCGTGATGTCGTCGAGCGCCCACGGCGACTCGAGGCTGTTGACCCGGGTCCACAGCTGGGTCTCGCCGAGCTGCATCTCCCTGCCGACCCGCACGAGGCCATCCCGCGCGGCCTCCTTGCGGTCGACCGGAACCGCATCCTCGAGGTTGCCGAGGAGGATGTCGACGGTCGGCGCAATGTCGGGCACCTTGGCCACCATCTTCTCGTTGGAGAAGTCCAGGAAATGGATCATCCGGGAGGGCCTGAACGGGATCTCGAGGACCGGCGCGGGGGCGCCGATCGCGAGGGGCTTTCGAAAGTCACGGGGGTTTCGCATGTCCAGAACGTTAGTTGGGTATCGGGTGGCGCGCATGCGCGCCTCCGCCGGTGTGCGCAGGCGTACACCGGGAGATCGCCGCACGCGGCGCCCTGTTCCTGACATTCTCCGGCTCATGAACCAAGTCGACACCGATCAGACCGTCCGCGAGGCCTCGGGCGCCCATCCCTACGGGCGCTATCTGGAGGAGTTCGAGGTTGGGGCGGTCTACAAGCACTGGCCCGCAAAGACCGTCACCGAGGCCGACGACCACCTGTTCTGCCTCCTGACGATGAACCACCACCCGCTCCACATCAACGACGTCTATGCCGCTCAGTCCCAGCAGGGCCGCAACGTCGTCGTCGGTCCGCTGGTCTACTCGCTGGCGCTCGGAATGAGCGTCTCGGACGTCAGCGGGAAGGCGATCGCGAACCTCGCCACCGAGGAGCTCAAACACCCGGCGCCGGTCTTCCACGGCGACACGCTGTTCTGCGAGTCCGAGGTGCTCGAGGTCCGGCCCTCGCAGTCCAAGCCCGACCGCGGCACGGTCAGAGTGCATACGCGCGTTCTCAACCAGGACGGCCTGCTCGTGGCCGAGTTCAAGCGCCTCGTGCTCGTTCCCCGCAGGGATGGGATCCCCGCCCACCCCGGCTCGACCGGGGCAACTCGATCGGCCGAGTCGAACGTGGAATAGGCCACCAGCTGTTCATATTCGACGGCGTCGGTTACGCTTGACCGCCCATCCAGACGTTAGGAGTCGTTGAGAACCCATGGCCCATACCGCCCCGATGCACCAAGCCAACTCCAACCACGCCCGTTTGCAGGGGTGGGTAGACGAGGTCGCGGCGCTGACCCAACCGGACGACATCTACTGGTGTGACGGCTCGGATGAAGAGTACGACCAGCTGGCCCAGACGCTGGTTGAGGCGGGGACGTTCGAGAAGCTCTCGGACGACAGACGCCCGAACTCGTATCTCGCATTGTCCGATCCCGCGGACGTGGCCCGGGTCGAAGACCGGACCTTCATCTGCTCCAAGGACGAGGCCGATGCCGGGCCGACCAACAACTGGTGCGACCCCGACGAGATGCGCGAGGCGCTGACCGAGCTGTTCCGGGGCTCGATGCGGGGTCGGACCATGTACGTGGTCCCGTTCTCGATGGGGCCGATCCGGTCTCCGATCTCGTACATCGGCGTGCAGCTGACGGACTCGGCCTACGTCGCCGCCTCGATGCGGATGATGACGCGGATGGGCCAGGACGCGCTCGACCAGCTCGGCGAGAACGGCGAGTTCGTGCCCTGCCTGCACTCGGTCGGCGCGCCGCTCGTCGACGGCGCCCAGGACGTGCCCTGGCCGTGCAACGCGGAGAACAAGTACATCGTGCACTTCCCCGAATCCCGCGAGATCTGGTCCTACGGCTCAGGCTACGGCGGCAACGCGCTGCTCGGCAAGAAGTGCTTCGCGCTGCGGATCGCCTCGGTAATGGCGCGCGACGAGGGATGGCTGGCCGAGCACATGCTGATTCTCAAGGTGACCTCGCCGCAGGGCGAGAGCAAGTACATCGCGGGCGCTTTCCCGAGTGCATGCGGCAAGACGAACCTGTCGATGATGATCCCGACGCTGCCCGGCTGGAAGGTCGAGACGATCGGCGACGACATCGCCTGGATGAAGTTCGGCAAGGACGGAAAGCTGTACGCGGTCAACCCTGAAGCCGGGTTCTTCGGCGTTGCGCCCGGAACGGGCCGGCACACCAACCCCAACGCCCTGACCATGCTCGAGCACGGCGCCGTGTTCACCAACTGCGCCAAGACCGACGACGGCGACATCTGGTGGGAGGGCATGACGTCTGAGGCGCCGCCGCACCTGACCGACTGGCGCGGCAACGACTGGACGCCGGACTCGGAGGCCCCGGCTGCGCATCCGAACGCCAGGTTCACCGTCCAGATCGCCCAGTGTCCGTCGATCGCCCCCGAGTGGGACGACCCCGCCGGCGTGCCGATCGACGCGATGCTGTTCGGTGGCCGCCGGGCCGCCGTGGTGCCGCTCGTGTTCGAGGCCCGCGATTGGGAGCACGGCACGTTCCTGGGCTCGATCATGGCCTCCGAGAAGACCGCCGCGGCAGCAGGCAACGTGGGTGAGCTCCGCTTCGACCCGATGGCCATGCTGCCGTTCTGCGGCTACAACATGGGGGACTACTTCGCCCACTGGCTCAAGACCGGCCGGCGCGAAGGCGTCAAGCTGCCGCGGGTCTTCTACGTCAACTGGTTCCGCAAGGACGAGAACGGCAAGTTCCTGTGGCCGGGCTTCGGCGATAACTCCCGCGTCCTCGCCTGGATCTTCCGCCGTTGCGACGACGATGCGGAGGCGGTGGAGACGGCGATCGGGTTCGTGCCGCACACCGGCTCGCGGGGCATCGACACCAACGGCCTGGACATCTCGGCCGAGGCCGTCGAGAAGCTGCTCGAGGTCGATTCGGGGCTCTGGCTCAAGCAGCTCCCGCAGATCCACGAGCACTACGGACGGTTCGGGCGCAAGCTGCCGAATGAACTGCGCGAGCAGCTCCACGAGCTCGAGCGTCGACTCGGGGGCTGAGACCGACCTCTGAAGAACCTCTTCGGGAGGCCGCGTACTCTCACGTGCGTGGCCCTCCCGTTCATCCCGTCGGACGCCGGCCTGCTCCTGTTGCAGGCCGGCGTGGTCGCGGCGCCCCGCCCGGTCGCCAGAGTCGCCTGGCTCGAGCGCTTCCGCGGCCGCGGCTGGGCGCTTGTGCCGATCGGCTCGATCGTGGTCGTGATCTTCGCGATCCGGTACGTGTCCGACACGGCGACCGGGCTGACCGACCTTGCGCTCGTCGCGGTGCCGATCCTGGCCGCGGCCGCGCTTGGGTGGGGCATGCGCGGCGCCAGGCCGCTCGCGGCGCTCGCGGCGATCCCGCTGTTCATCGTCGCGTGGGCGAGCAAGAACACGCTGGTCGGCGAAGTGGCCGGCGCGCTCCTGTCGGCGCTGAGCTGCGTGACGCTCGGCGTGCTGCTCTCGGCGGTGACGCCGTCGCGGTGGCTCAAGGCCGGGATCGTGCTGATGGCGGCCGCGGACGTGTGGCTCGTGGCCTCCGACCTGCTCCAGTCGCCGAACACGGCGCTGGTGGCGGCTCAGCCCCCGGCGGGCCTGCCGCAGCTCCAGAGCGAGATCTTCGGGACCGTGACGATGGGCTACGGCGACCTGTTCGTCGCCGCGCTGCTCGGTGCGGTGCTGGCCTCGCAGTGGCGCCGGCAATGGCAGGCCGCGGTCCTGACGCTCGTGATCGCAGGCGCGTTCGACCTGCTGTTCTTCTTCGTCAACGAGCTGCCGGCGACCGTCCCGGTGGCGCTGGCGCTGCTCGTCACCGAGGGATGGCAGCGGTGGCGAACGGTCAGTGTTGCCCGTCGCCCGTCGATGCGGGCGGGCGCGATTCCTCGGCAAGCGAGGTGATCGCGAGCGTGCCGCGGGCCGCGTCCTCGAGCACCTCCGTGGCCTCCTCGGCCGAGCGGGCGTAGAGCTCTACAAGCAGATGGACGACGATCCGGTCGTCGTCGTGCTTGTGGAAGCGGACGTGGGTGAAGAACTCGCGCGTCCCGTGATCGCCGAACGCCGCGTATGAAAGAGCGTCGCCGGCCTCAGGGCCCGAGCACGTCTCGACGTCGTCGGCGTCTACGGTGACCGTGCAGGAGGCGACCCAGGGGGTCCCCGCGATCATCCGCTCCCAGCGGTCCTCGATCGGCTCGACCCGGCCGTTGTGGAACCCCAGGTGCGGCTGGTCGTGCATGCACTCGAGGCACTGCACGACGGCCTCCTGCATCTCGTCGACCACTTCGCCTCGCTCGCCGGTCTCTGGATCGATCCGGTGGATGCCCTCGTAGTGCACCTGCACCTCGAGGTTCTGCGACCAGCAGCGATAACAGCGCAGCCAACTCCGTACGGACGTTGAGCCCTCCATCTTTCTGATTCTACGATCCCGGTGTGAACGACCACGGCACGGGGGGCCTGATGCGGCTCCGCACGAGGCCAGTCGGCGCGATTCTGGCGGCGGCGATGCTCGACCGCCGGCGGCAGTCTGCGCCGTACTGAGGGCCGCTATCCGAACGTGAAGTCGTACGCGCTGACGCCGGGCGGCAGTTGCACGGTGAACGTGAACTGCTGCGCGTCCGCGAACGAAATCAAGTTGTAGAGCCGCTGGCCGGTGACGGTCACGACGCCGTTCCTGACGTCGGTGCCGGCGTGGGCGTTCGGGATCGGCTGGCCGTCGAGCAGCACGCGACCCTCGCGGGGGACGTTTCCGGCCGAGGTCAGCACGAGGTAGACCTTCGCCGCCTGGACCGCGCCGGTGATCGAGGCGCCCGACCCGACCGCGGTGATCGACTCGGACGTGGCGTCCCACGGGCCCTTGAGCGCGAACTGGTTGATCGACAGCGGCCCCGACGCTCCCGGGTACTCGCGGTTCCCGGCGAGCAGCTTCGTCACGAACCCCTGCGTGCGCTGGGTGTCGTCGAGGTAGGTCTCGGGCGTGCCGAGACCCGACGAGGGCATGATCGCGGTCGCGGTCATCGGCGGCGGCAGGCTCGCGGCGCCGGCATCGGCCAGCAACGCGCGGACCGCCGCCTCGCTCTGCTTGTAGTCGCCCTCGCCGAACTGGTAATGCCGGACCTTCCCCTTGGCGTCGATCAGGTACTCGGCGGGCCAGTACTCGTTGTTCCATGCGTCCCAGGTACCGTATTTGTTGTCCTGGACGACGGGGTACTTGATCCCGTCCGAGCTGATCGCCTGCCGGACGTTGCTCGCCTCCTGCTCGAACGTGAACTCGGGGGTCTCGACGCCGACGATCTCGAGCCCGTACTTGTGGTACTGGGCGTACAGCCCCTTCAGGAACGGGAGCGTGCGCAGGCAGTTGATGCAGGTGTACGTCCAGAAGTCGACGAGCACGACGTGACCGCGGAGGCCCGCCAGCGTCAGCGGGCGGTCGCCGGGGGTGTTGAACCAGTCCTGGTTGTCGGTGAAGTCGGGGGCGGTTCCGAGGATGGGAAGCGAGGGGGTCTTCACGCCGGGGACCGCGACCTCGCGCTCGGCGGCCGTGGGAATTGAGATCCGCGCCCGCCCGGCCGATGCCTCCTGCTGCGCGGTGACGAACCGGGACGTCGGGCGCAGCGACGCGAGCCGCTTCTGGACGGCGTTCGAGCTCTCGAGCGAACGGGTGGGGTCGACGAGGATTGCCGGCAGGCTCGTGTCCTTGGCGAGCGCCTCCTCGAACCGGACGTCGACGTTGAACACCATCAGGACCCCGGTCGCCAGCAAGACCACGCCGAGGGCCCGGTTGACGCTGTTGCCGCGGCCAACGCGGCGGACCCGGTCGATCACCGCACGTCCGGCGAACGCGTACACGAGCAGCACCGCGGACAGCCCGACCGAGTAGGAGATCGCCACCAGCACGACGCGCGCATTCGCGCCGCTCGAGGCGCTGACCGAGGTGACCGCGGCCAGGATCGGGCCGGCGCACGGGGCGCACACGAAGCCGAGCGCGGCGCCGACGCCGAGGCCGGACCAGAAGCCGGTGCCGCGCGTCTTCGGGCCGAAGCGGCCGAGTCGCGACAGCGGCGCCTCGATGCGCGCGGTGAGGTCAGGGACCAGCAACGCAACGCCGAAGCCGATCAGGACCACAATCGCGAGCGTCCGCGCGGCGCCGCTGGCCAGCCCCACCCCCTTGACGAGCTGGGCCAGCAGCACGATCGCGATCGTGAACGTGATCGCGAGGCCGATCACGATCCCGACCGGGCGGCGGCGACCGCCGGTGGCGCTCGAAGCGAGCAGCGCCGGCACGACCGGAAGGACGCAGGGCGTGATCGCGGTCCCCGCGCCGGCGATCAGGGCAAACAGCATCAGCAGCAGCATCTGCGCCCTAGATGATGCTGCCTAAAGTGTTGCGAAAGCCTTAACCCCCGATTGCCGACATGCTCCGCGCCGGCTGGATGAAGCCCGCCTCGCCGACGTGGTGCTTGAGCTCCTTTTCCCACACCGCGTCGCGGATGATCCGCTCGAGCTCGTCGTCGTCGGCGCCGTCGCGGATCGGGCCGCGCAGGTCCGTCTCGTTCAGCGAGAACAGGCAGGTGCGCAGGCGACCGTCGACCGTCAGGCGGATGCGGTTGCAGTCGGCGCAGAACGGCTCGGAGACGGGGTTGATGAAGCCGACCTTCCCGTGCCCGTCGGCGAAGTGATAGACGCGCGCTGTGGCGTGGGGCTCCCGCGGCTCGGGTTCGAGCGCATAGACGGCGTCGACCGCCTCGCGGATCTCGGCGCCGGTGAGCACCGAGTCCTCAGTCCAGGCGTGGTCGGCGTCGAGCGGCATGAACTCGATGAAACGGACCTCGTACGGAGTCCGCCGGGCGAAATCCGCGAGCGGGATCACCTCGTCCTCGGTGAACCCGCGGATCGCGACCGCGTTGATCTTGATCGGGTGGGCCTCGGGGAAGCTCGCGAGATGCTCGAGGCCCCGCAGCACCTGGGGGAGCGCATCGCGCCGCGTCAGCTCGAAGAAGCGGTCGCGCTGAAGCGAGTCGACCGAGACGTTGAATCGGTCGATGCCGGCGGCGACGAGCGCCTCGGCGTCCCGCTCGAGCAGGAAGCCGTTGGTCGTGACCGAGAGGTCGTGGACGGCGTCGATCTGGGACAGCATCCGCGCGAGGAGCGGGAACTCCCTGCGGACGAGGGGCTCACCGCCGGTGAGCCGGACGTCGTGGACGCCCATGTCCGCGAACAGGCTGACCAGGCGCTCGATCTCCTCGAAGCGCAGAATTTCGGCGCGTTCGAGCCAGGGGAGGCCCTCGGCGGGCATGCAGTACTGGCAACGGAAGTTGCAGCGGTCGGTCACCGACACCCGCAGATCGCCGATGTAGCGGCCGTGGCCGTCGCGGAGTGGCTCGCGCTCCATCTGAAGGAGCCTAGCCCAATCCGCTGGTCAGCCCTTGACGTCGCTCGCCAGCAGACCGAACGCGACCATGTCGTCGCGGCCGTTCTTGCCGACCATGTACGAGCGCAGGACGGCCTCGCGGGTGAAGGCGCAGCGTTCGGCCACGCGCTGCGATGCGGGGTTCTCGGTGGCCGCGAGCAGGTCGATCCGCTCGAGCCCGAGGTGGGCGAACCCCCAGTGCGTGATCAGCCTCACGGCGCGCGTGACGTGTCCCTGGCCGCGCGCCTCCCTTGCCAGCCAGTATCCGACCTCGCCCCGGGCGTGCTTCCACGAGAGCCGCATCAGCGAGATCGACCCGAGCAGGTGCTCGCGATCATCGGCGAGCACGATCGCGAACGGCGCCGACGCCCCGGCGTGGAGCGTGTCGTGGCGCTGGAGCAGGTAGACGCGGGCGTCGGACGGGCCGTAGGGGTGCGGAACCCGCGTCCAACGCGAGATCTCTGGGTCCTGGCACGCGGTCACGAGCGGGTGCAGATCCGAGTCGCGCCACGCGCGGAGCGCCGTCGGGCCGTCGGTCAGCGGCTCGGCTGGGAGCACGATCCGGCGGGGCGCCGCCTGGCGGCGGCGAACGCCTCTCATCCCGGGGCCTGCGCACGGTTGGCGAGCAACTGCTCCAACGACGGGGCGTCGAGAGCGGGGTCCTGCTGCTCGAGCCAGCGTTCGGCCCGGAGCCGCCCTCCCAGGGCGCGCAGGCCCCGCTCGCCGTGCTCGATCGCGAAGTTCTCGAGCGCGTGGTGGCGGCGGGCGCGTCGCCTGCGTGTTGGGATGTCCGCGCGTTTTCGGTGGTCCTCGAGTGCCCGTGCGAGCTGCTCGATGCCCTGCGGGGGCGGCACCGACGAGACCTGGCACACCTCGGTGCCGGTGGCGCCGAGCGCGAGCAGGGCAGCCTGGAGATCGGCCATGGCCCGGGTGGCGGCGGCGCCGAGGTCGGTCTTCGTGAGCACGAGCACGTCTGGGACCTCCATGATGCCCGCCTTGAGGAACTGGAGCACGTCGCCCGAGGCGGGCTGGAGCACGACCGCGACGGTGTCGGCGGCGTCGGCCACTTCGGTTTCCGACTGACCGACGCCGACGGTCTCGATCACGACCACGTCGAACGCGGCCGCGAGCGCCTCGGATGCGGCGCGGGTGGCGGGGGCGAGGCCGCCGAGGCGGGTGCCGGCCGCGGTCGAGCGGATGAACACGTGGCGATCCTTCGGATCGGTCTTGATCCGGGCCCGGTCGCCGAGCAGCGAGCCGCCAGATCGTTTCGAGCTGGGATCGACCGCGAGAACCGCGACCGACCGGTGCTCCGAGCGCCAGTGCCTGACGAGCTGGGACAGCAGCGAGGACTTGCCGACGCCCGGAGGACCGGTCACGCCGATGATGTGGGCGCCTGGTTCCTGGCCGAGTGCGGCGGGGGATGTCTGGGCGAGGAGCGCCTCGGCTTGCCGGCGCGCCTCCGGGGCCCGACTCTCGATCAGGTTGAGCGCCGCCGGGGCGGCGGTCAGATCGCGGTCGCGCAGCCGTCTGCCGAGCTCGCGCCCGTCTTGCGGGGCCTGGGTGCGGTTCAAGCGCCCACGGCTGATTGCACCCCGCGGCGCTCGGCCACCAGCCCGACGATGTCCCGGATCATCCCGTTCAGGTGCCAGTCCTTGGGCGTGTACACGGCCGCGATCCCCGCCTCGCGCAGGGCTGCGGCGTCGGCCTCGGGGATGATCCCGCCGACCACGACCGGCACGTCCCCGGCGCCGGCCTCGCGGAGCGCGGCGAGCACCGCCGGGATCAGCTCGCGGTGGGAGCCGGAAAGGATCGACAGCCCCACCACGTGCACGCCCTCCTGGGCGGCCGAGGTCGCGATCTGCGACGGCGTCAGCCGGATGCCCTCGTAGACCACGTCCATGCCGGCGTCGCGGGCCCGGACCGCAATCTGCTCGGCGCCGTTCGAGTGCCCGTCGAGGCCGGGCTTCCCGACCAGGAACTTGAGCCGGCGGCCGAGCGCCTCGCTGACGCGCTCGACCTCGTCGCGCAGCTCGGACACCTCCTCGCTCGACACCACGGCGGCCTCGCCGACGCCTGTCGGCGCCCGGTACTCGCCGAACGCGTCGCGCAGGGCCTGCGACCATTCCCCCGTGGTGACGCCGGCGCGGGCGGCGGCGATCGTCGCCGGCATGATGTTCTCGTGGTCGTTCCGGGCGGTCTGCGCGAGCGCTCGCAGCGTCTCGTCCACCGCGGCCTGGTCGCGGCTCGCACGCCACTGCTCGACCGCTTCGCGGCGCTCGGCTTCGACCTCCGGGTCGACCACGAGGATCCCGCCGTCGGCGCCCGCGGTCAGCGGAGACGGTTCGGTCGAGGTGAAGCGGTTCATGCCGACCGCGACCTGATCGCCGGACTCGATCCGCTGCCACCGCTTGCGGTGTGACTCGACCAGCGCGGCCTTCATGTAGCCGACCGCCTCGACCGCGCCGCCGAGCTCGGCCACGCGCCGCATCTCCTCGCGAGCGCCGGCGAGGAGCTCGGCCACGAGGCCCTCCATCACCTTCGAGCCTTCGAAGATGTCCGGGTACTCGAGCAGGTCGGTCTCGTAGGCGAGGATCTGCTGGAGACGAAGCGACCACTGCTGGTCCCACGGCCTCGGCAGCCCGAGCGCCTCATTCCACGCCGGCAGCTGGATCGCGCGCGCCCGGACGTCCCGGCCGAGCGTCACCGCGAGCGCCTCGAGCGCGATCCGGTAGACGTTGTTCTCGGGCTGGGCCTCGGTCAGGCCGAGCGAGTTGACCTGGACCCCGTAGCGCAGGCGCCGGAGCTTCTCGTCCTCGACGCCGTAGCGCTCGCGCCCGAGCTCGTCCCAGAGCATCGCCAGGGCGCGGAGCTTGGCGTGCTCCTCGACGAAGCGGACGCCGGCGTTGACGAAGAACGAGATGCGTCCGAACACCGAGCCCATGAGCTCTCCCGACACGCGCACCTTGACCGCGTCGAGAACAGCGATCGCGTTGCACATCGCGAACGCGATCTCCTGCACGGGCGTCGCGCCCGCCTCCTGGAGGTGGTACGAGCAGATGTTGATGGGGTTCCACTTCGGCACGTGCTCGACCGCGTAGGCGATCGTGTCGGCGATCAGCCGCATGCTCGGGGCCGGCGGGAACGCGTACGTGCCGCGGCTCAGGTACTCCTTGAGGATGTCGTTCTGGGTCGTCCCCTGCAGCTTGTCCTCGGGCACGCCCTGGTCCTCGGCGGTGACGATGTAGAGCGCGAGCAGCCACGCGGCCGTGGCGTTGATCGTCATCGAGGTGTTCATCTGGTCGAGCGGGATCCCGTCGAGCAGCGTCTCCATGTCGCCCTTGTGCGCGATCGAGACGCCGACCTTGCCGACCTCGCCTTTGGCGAGTTCGTGATCCGGGTCGTAGCCGGTCTGGGTCGGCAGATCGAACGCGATCGAAAGTCCGGTCTGGCCCTTCTCGAGGTTCTTGCGGTAGAGCTCGTTGGAGCGCCGGGCGTCGGAATGGCCGGCGTAGGTCCGCATCATCCACGGCCGATCGCGCTCGGGCAGGCGATGGGAGGGCGAATCAGGCATACGCGGATTGTATGAGGGGTCGTTTGTTGCGGAGTGCACCAAGGGGTGCGGTTTACCCTTTGAGGGTCTAAGGTCAGGTACATGCCCGATCAGAGCTCAGCCTCCACTGAACACGCGATCATGCAGGAGATCACCGCGCCGCTCGCGACCCTGCCCGACGACCCGGTGCCGGCCGTGGCCGATGTCGAGTTTCCGACCGCGCTTCGCGGATACGACCGGCTCGCGGTCGACGCGTACGTGCGGAAGACGAGCCGGCTCGTCGCCGAGCTGCAGGCGACCCGGTCGCCCGACGGGGCGGTTCGGAGAGCGCTCGAGCGCGTGGGGGAGGAGGTGTCGGGGATCCTGCAGCGCGCGCACGAGACCGCCACCCGGATCACCTCCCAGTCGCGCAGCGAGGCCGAGGACCGGCTCGAAGCCGCGCGTCGGGAGGCCGCCCAGATCGTGAGCGGCGCCGAGCAGCGGGTCCGCGAGCTCGATGCCGAGGCCGACCGAATCTGGGCCGAGCGCCACCGGATCGTCGAGGACACGCGCGAGCTCGCGCGAGAGCTGCTGTCGATCACCGATTCGGCGGCCGACCGGTTCCCGGCGGAGGCTGTCGCCGTCGAGGAAGCCGAGCCAGTTGAGGCCGATCTCGACGAGGTTGCCGCCGAGGAGGGCGAGGTCGAACCCGAGGACATCTTCGCCGAGGAGCCGGATCCGGCGCTCGAGCCGACGGCGATCCTCCCGGTCCTCGAGCCGGCCGAGGACGAGGACGACGCCGAGCCCCGTTAGGCTCGCCGCGGCTTTCTCCTCGATGCGGCTCATCGACGTCATGCATCTCGGCCGTCCGCGCGTGATCGGGGCATGGCTCGTCGACGGCGTCGTGATCGACCCGGGCCCGACGTCGTGCCTACCGACGCTGCTCGAGGGGCTCGATGGCGAGCGTCCGCGGGCGCTGCTGCTGACGCACATCCATCTGGACCATGCCGGCGCCAGCGGCTCGCTCGTCGAGCGCTGGCCCGACCTCGAGGTGTACGTCCACGAGCGCGGCGCCCGCCACATGGCGGACCCGGAGCGGCTGATCAAGAGCGCGCGGATGCTCTACGGCGAGGACATGGACCGGCGCTGGGGCGAGATGGTCCCGGTGCCCGAGGGCAACCTGCGCGTGCTGCACGGCGGCGAGCGCCTGTTTGGAGGCGCCTTCGAGGTCGCCTACACGCCCGGGCACGCCTCGCACCACGTCTCCTACCTGCACGACGGCACGGCGTTCGTAGGTGACACCGGCGGGGTCCGGATCGCGACCTCGTCGCTGACGGTTCCGCCGAGCCCGCCACCGGACATCGACGTCGAGAAGTGGCACGAGTCGATCGAGCGAATCGCGGCGTGGAAGCCGGAGCGCCTCGTCGTGACACACTTCGGCGCGAGCGAGGACGTCGAGGCTCAACTCGCGGAGCTGGGCGCGCGCCTCGACGACTGGGCGGCGCGTGCGCGCGAGCAGGACATGGACACGTTCATCGCCGGCGTACGCGCCGAGATCGCCTCGCGGGCGCAGCCGGAATTGCTCGAGACCTACGAGCAGGCCGCGCCTCCCGATCAGCTCTACGCCGGGCTCGAGCGCTACTGGCGCAAGCGAGCCGCGGCCGAGGCCGCGGCCGCGGGCTGAGCCCGGGGCGAGAGGTATCCTGGGCTAGATGTCGCAGACGGTTGAGCTGCCGCGCTTGGGTGGACCGGGCAGCGACCTCGGCGGGCTTTGGCGGGTGGTCGTGCTCAACGACGACTTCAACACGTTCGACCACGTCGCGGAGACGCTGTCGCGGGTGATACCGGGCGTCACGCTCGCCCAGGGCTACCGGCTCGCCGACCGTATCCACAAGAGCGGCTGCGCGATTGTGTGGAGCGGCCCGCGGGACGAGGCCGAGGGGTACTGGGAGGAGCTCAACGGCGCCGGGCTGACGATGGCGCCGCTCGAATCGGCGTAGCGCCAATCCGCGACGGATCAGGCCACCGCCGCGGGCGCCGGCTGCGGGGGTGGCGCCGGCTCTGGTTCGAGCCCGACCTCGGGTCCGAGCGCGCCTTCGACGAGCTCCTCGTACCACGTGTACGTGATCGGGATCTGGTACTTGCCCGAGAGGCGGCGCCGGAACTCGATCATCTCCGGGCCCTCCCAGTACCGGTACCAGGCCGGATGGGACTCGAACCAGGCCATCTGGGTGATCTTGTAGCGGTCGTCCCGTGACTGATGGACGGAGTACTGGGTCGCGCCGTAGCGGAGCGCGAGCGCCGCCACCGCGCTGACCTCGGCGGCGAACAGATCGTGGCGCGCCACCGTCGCGTACCAGTCGACATGCATCACGCCGGCCATCAGGCACCCACCTCCGCCCGGATCGCCCCCGGGCCCTCGGCGGTCTTGCCCTGGCCCTCCTCGGTCGCGCCGACGAGGATCGCGATCTTGCCGAGGTGCTTGTTGTCGCGCAGAAGCTGGTGAGCCTCGGCCACCTTGTCGAACCCCATCGTCTGCCAGAGCACAGGTCGCACCTTCGACTCCTCGATCAGCTGGTTCGCCTTGTTCGCCTCCCAGGCGTTCGCGAAGTGGGAGCCGATGATCTCCTTCTGGCGCATCCACAGGTAGCGGACGTCGAAGTCGAGCTGGTAGCCCGACGTGGCGCCGCAGATCACGACCTTGCCGAACGGCCTCACCGCGAGCACGGATGTCGGGAACGTGGCCTTGCCGACGTGCTCGAACACGATGTCCGGCGGCTCGCCGAGCAGTTCCTCGACGGCCTTGCAGAACCTCCGGGACTCCTTGAAGCGCGTTCGTTCCTCGTCCACGCTCTCGCCGCCGCGGCGCATCATGCCCATGAACTCGGAGCGGTTGATGTAGCCGATCGCTCCGAGCTGCTCGATCAGCTGGCCCTTCTCGTGGCTCGAGACCACCCCGACCGCGTCCGCGCCGGTCAGCGCGCACAGCTGCGTCGCGAACACGCCGAGTCCGCCCGCGGCGCCCCAGATCAGCACGCGATCGCCGGCCTGGAGATGGCAGCGGTCGATCAGCATCCGGTAGGCGGTGAAGTAGGTGAGGCCGTATGCGGCCGCCTCCTCCCACGCCAGGTGCCTCGGCTTGGGCAGCAGCTGTTGGGCCTGGACCTTGCAGAACTGCGCGAACGAGCCCCAGCTCGTCTCATAGCCCCAGATCCGCTGCGACGGCGCGGCCAGCGGATCGAGCCCGTGCACCTCGGGATCCTCGTAGGAGGCCTGATTGCAGTGGACCACGACCTCGTCGCCCGGCTTCCAGCGGGTCACGCCCGGGCCAACCTGCCACACGACCCCGGAGGCATCGGAGCCGCCGATGTGGTGGTCCTCCTCGGGGTGGTAGCGGAACACGGAGACGGGCTCCCCGAGCGCCGCCCAGACGTTGTTGAAGTTCACGCCGGCGGCCATCACGCGCACGATCACCTCGAACGCGCCGGGCTCGGGGACCTCGATCTCCTCGATCTGGAAGGCGTCCGTCGGTTCGCCAAACCGCTCCTCGCGGATCACCCACGCAGCCATCGAGCGCGGTAGCACGCCCGGCTCGGTCTCGACGTTTGCGACTTGTCTCAAGTCAACTGCCACTCGTATTGCACCTTCCTAGGGTCGGCGGAGTTCGCCGCCGGCTGTCGGCGGAGTTCGCGCCGGATGCTACCCGGGTGTAGCAAGCAGTGGGCGATCCCGGCCGGCATAACGGGCGACACGTCGAGGTGAGACCCACTGTGCGTTAGACGAGGCTGATCTCTGGCGAGGCCTCGTCGGCCTCGGTCGCCGCCTGCGCCTGCGCCGGCACGGGCTGCGGAGTCGCCACCCGGCGCTCGATCAGCCTCCAGGCGACGACCGCGCCGAGCAGCGTCACGAACGCCCCGACGAGCAGTCCGGTGCCGAGTGCGGTGACGAACGCGTCGTTCGCGGCGGCGACGACGCCGGCCGGTGCGTGGCCCCCGATCGCGGCCCCGCTGCCGAGCGCGTTCGTGATCGCCTCACGGGTCGCGGCCGGGACGTGGGGGAGCAGCGAAACGATCTTCGCACCGCCGATCCCGGTCACGAGCGCGCCCATCACCGCGACGCCGAAGGTGCTGCCGACCATCCGGCTCATCGACAGGACGCCGGACGCGGCACCCGCCTTGGCGCGGTCGACCGCGTTCATCGCGGCAGTGCTCATCGGCGACATCACCAGACCCATGCCCATGCCCATCAGCACGAACCCCGGCAGCAGCAGGCCGTAGCCGCTGTGGACGGTCACGCGCGACTCGATGAGCAGCGAGACGGCGACGATCACGAGCCCGAGCGTCATCAGCGGACGCGGGCCGACGCGGTCGGTCAGGCGGCCGGCGAGCGGACCCATGATGATGATCACGACCGTCGAAGGCAGGAAGCGAAGGCCGGTCTCGAGCGGCGAGTAGTGCAGGACGTTCTGCATGTAGAGCGTCAGGAAGAAGAACTGCGCGAACATCGCGAACGAGATCAGGAAGCCGACCGTGTTCGCGCCGAGCGACGTGCGCGAGCGGAAGAACGCGAAGTTGACCATCGGCGCCCGGACCCGCATTTCGATGCTCACGAACGCGGTCAGCGCGACGGCGGCGAGGACGAGCAGCGAGATGATCCGCGCCGAGCCCCAACCCCAGCTGTTGCTCTCGACGAGCGCGAGCACGAGCGTGGTCAGCCCGACCGTGAGCGAGGCGATGCCGGCGAAGTCGACGGTCTTGTCGACGGTCTCGTCACGAGACTCGCGAGCCGCGAACAGCGCCACCGCGACCGCGCCGACCGCGATCGGCGGATTGATGAAGAAAATCGCCCGCCAGCTGACCTCCTCGGTCAGGAAGCCGCCGACGACGGGGCCGATCGCGAGCGCGAGCGCGCTGACGCCGGCCCAGGTCCCGATCGCGGTGCCGCGCTGCTCGGGCGGGAACGACTGGGTGATGATCGCCAGCGTCGCCGGCATCATGAACGCGGCGCCGATACCCTGAACGGCGCGGAAGGCGACGAGCATATTGTCGTTCGGCACGAACCCGATTGCGAGGCTCGACAGGCCGAACACGACGACGCCGAAGATGAACATCCGCCGGCGGCCGAAGATGTCGCCAAGGCGGCCGCCGGTGACGAGCAGGACCGCGAACGTCAGCGTATACGCGTTGACCGTCCACTCGAGCGCCGCGAGCGAGGCGTGCAGGTCGCGCTGGATCGACGGCAGGGCGACGTTCACGACCGTGTTGTCCAGCATGATCATGAACAGCGCGAAGCACATCGCGCCGAGCGTCCACCACTTGCTGTTCTCGTCGGTCACGAGGCGGTGGCGGTGGGCGAGGATGCGGCCGGTCATGAGGTCAGCGCTCCGGGCGGCAGGCGGCGATGTCGTCGCGCTCGAGCAGCTGCGAGAGCGCGTCGGCGAGCGATCGCCGCTCGGTGGTGGTCAAGGTCTGTGTGAACTGATCGAGGCCGCTCAGGCGCGCGGCGTTCAACCGCCGGATCGCGATGCGCCCGCCGTCGGTCAGGCACACCCGCTTCATCCGGCGGTCGTCCTCGTCCTCGCGGCGCTGTGCGAGCCCGCGGCGGACGAGGTCGTCGACCATTCGGCTGGCGGCGGGCATCGAGACATGGACGACCTCCGCGGCCTGCTTGAGCGAAAGTTCACGCGGCTGGTCCTCGAGGTGGTGAAGGAGCTTGATCTGAGAGAGCGACAGCTCGAGTGCGCCGACGGCTTCGAACAGGTCGGCGTTGCAGTTCTTGTGGAGGAACACGATCACCGCGTACAGATCGCTCGCGAGGGTCGTGTCGGGCGCCGCGGTCGTGTCCGGGGTCGCCGCTTTCGCTGTCTCAGCCTGAGTTGCTTGCACGCATGCAAGTATTGCACAACAGCAACTTGCGGGGGAAAGCCGGCGCGGTCCGTGAGTTGCGGGGGAAAGCCGGCGCGGTCCGTGAGTTGCGGGGGAAAGCCGGCGCGGTCCGTGAGTTGCGGGGGGAAGCCGGCGCGGTCCGTGAGTTGCGGTCCGGGGCGCTCGGGGGAGCGCCCGGAGCGCCCGGGCCTACGGCTGCAGCAGCTGATTGTTGCTGTTGGCCCGCTGGGGCCCGATCCGCAGCGACGCCGCCCGGATCCCCGAGCCGGAGCCGCCACCGACGCCACCGCCCGCGGTGGCGAGCGAATACCGCCCCGGCGAGGAGAGGTCGACGGTCACCTGGGCCGTCGCCCGGGGGTTGATCGGGCCCGTGTCGGCGAGCGGCTGGCCGGCGGAGGCCCCGGAGCGCAGGATCGCCAGCGATTCGGCCTGCGCGGCCTGGTTGGTGATGATGAACTCGACCGCCCCGGCGCCGACCGAGGACGGCGACACGGACACGCTCCTGTTGTCGATGTAGACCGTCACGTTCACGGGCGCCGGCGGTCGCGGGGTGATCGCGCCGGTGGCGCTCGACCCGCACGCGGACAGGGCCAGGGCGGCGCAGGCGAGCATCGCGGTCGTCGTCCTGCTGCACATCCTCGACGTTGCCTCCTCTGGGGGACGGATCAGTCGAAGGTCCGCGTCAGCGACGCTCGCCAGCTGGCGATGCTACCCGCGGATCCGGTCATCGAGACCGCTGCGACGGAAAGCGCTGCAATCCTGCTTGCTTGCCGTCCGGTGCGGCGCGTATCACGCGCATGTGACGTTGCTCGAGCAGCCGATCGCGACCAGCGAGTTCCTGGTCGTGGACACCGAGACCAATGGCCTCGGCGGGGATGCGTGCGAGATGACCGAGGTGGGCGCGGTGCTCGTCGGCGGTGGCGAGCTGCACGACCGCTGGTCCTCGCTCGTGCGCTGCAACCGGCCGCTCGGGCGGGGCATCCAGCGGTTCACGGGGATAACCCAGGAGATGATGGCCGACGCCCCGGGCCTCGAGGCGGTCCTGCCGCCGCTCGAGGAGATGCTCCGAGGGCGCGTGCTGGTCGCGCACAACGCCCCGTTCGACCGCCGGGTGCTGGGCCGGGCGTTCGAGCTGATCGGCCTCGACTGGCCGAACCCGCCGGTTCTGTGCACGGCCGCGCTCGCGCGCAAGCTGCTTCCGCTCCAGCGCCAGCGCGGCCTCGGCGTGCTCGCCGAGGCGCTCGGAATCGAGGTGCAGACCGCCCACCGAGCGCTCGCGGACGCGGAGACGTGCGCCCGCGTCCTGTGCGCGATGTTCCCACGCCTGTGCGCTAACGCTGTGACCGTCGCCGACGCGCTCGCGATCACGGGCCGGCGGCGCAGGCGCGCCACCGGGCGAAAGCACCGAACCCCGGCCCTGACGCCGCCGCCTCAGCTCGACTTCGCCGAGCTGCCCAAGGACCCCGGCGTGTACCTGTTCCGCGACGACGCTGGCCGGGTCCTGTACGTCGGCAAGTCGATCTCGATCCGAAGCCGCGCCCGGGCTCACTTCGCCCCCTCGAGCGTGCCGTCCGACTGGACGGTCCAGGCCACGGTCGTCGACTACCAGAGCACGAACTCCGAGCTCGGCGCGCTCGTGCTCGAGAACCGCCTGATCAAACAGCACCGCCCGCCCGGCAACATCCGCCTGGCGAGAAAGGACGACCGGCTCTGCTACATCCGCTGCCGGCTCGACATCCCGTTCCCGATCCTCGAGGTCGCATCCGATCCGGCGGCCGGGCACGGCGTCACGATCGGGCCGCTGCGCGGCCGCCGGCTCGCCAACGAGCTCGTCGAGCAGCTCGACTCGCTGTTCGGCCTGCGCCATTGCGGGCGCCGGCTCGTGCTTCGCGAGCATCCGTCCGCGTACGGCCAGATGGGACGGTGCCTGTCGCCTTGCCTCGGCGACCTGGACCCGAACCTCTACCGGCGGCGGGTGGACGAGGCGCTGCGGCTGTTCGTCGGGGGAGCGGACGGCCGCGACCGCCTGCTCGGGCACGTCCGGTCGCAGATGCACGCCGCGGCGGGGCAGCAGCAATACGAGCGGGCCGCGTGGCTGCGGCGACGCCTCGGCCGACTCGGCGTGATCCTGGAGCGGCTCGGCGGGGCGCTCGAGGCGACGCACTCGCGAGCCCGGCTGCTGCTTGCCCCACACCCCGTGGACGCCGTCAGGCAGGACGCGTTCTGGCTCGTCGGTGGCCGCCTCGTGGACTGGGGGGAGGCGCCCGGCGACGGCGAAGCGCTCGAACAGCGAACGCAGGTGGCGCTCAGGCGGGGCGGACGGGCCGGCGAGCTCGGCGCCCACGTTCCCCCCAACGAGATCGACGAGCTGCGGATCGTGTCCAACTACCTGGCGTCGCACCCCGAGACGACGCAGCTCGTGCTCGAGCCGGGCTAAGGCCCCCACTGACTCAGTCGCGGACCCTAACCACCGAACGGCAGCTCGACGACCTCGGCGCTGACCGCGCCGCCGTCGGCGGCGACCGCCACCGTGGTCCCTGGTGGCGCCTCGCGGCGCACGAGCGCGAGCGCGATCGGGCCGAACCGAGGCGACTCCGCGACGCTCGCGAGCTCGCCGACCGCGCGCCCCTCGAACGTGAGCGGGTCGCCGAGCTCCGCCGGTGCCGACAGCCGCAGCCCGCGCAGCTGGCGGTTCGGCTTCCCGCGGTAGAACAGGCGGGCGACCGTCTCCTGTCCGACGTAGCAGCCCTTGGTGAACGACACGGCACGTTCGTTGAGCCCGGCCTCCTGGGGGATCACCGAGTCGTCGAGGTCGATCCCGTACCGGGGCCGGCCGTGCTCGACCCGCAGGGACTCGACGGCTGGCGCCGCAACCGCCGGTGCGCCCGCATCCTCGAGCGCCGACAGCAGCGCGTCGGTGTCCGCGGCGTCGCACAGAAGGTCCACGCCGACGTCGGTCCGGATCGCCCGCATGCGCACGCCCGCGCCCGGGACCGACAGGACAGCGTGTGCGTGCTCGTGCGCCGGTAGATCCACCGCGCCGGCGATCGCCGCGGCGTCCGGGCCGATCAGCGAGATCAGGCCCCGCTCCAGCGTGCGCTTGTGCAGCTCGACGTCGTAGCCGATGCTGAACCGGCGGATCATGTTGAAGAGGCCCTGGAGCGCGACGCGCTCGGTGTCGAGCAGGAGCTCCTCGCCGGTCGCGAGGATCCGCAGATCGCCGAGCATCTTGCCCTTGGGCGTGAGGAACGCCGCGTAGCAGCCCCCGCCGGCGGCCAGCCCCTCGACGTCGTTCGTGACCTGGCCCTGGAGGAAGCTCGCGGCGTCCTGCCCGGTCAGCGCGAGCTTCCCGCGCTCAGAACGGTCGAACAGACCACAGCTTTCGGTGATCGTGCGGTAGTCGGGCGCGAGCGTGTCGATCGAGGCCATCTCAAGAACAGCATACGGAGCGCCGATCACCGGCCAACCGCCCCGCAACGGGTTGCGAAATCCAAATTTAGGCGTACCATAACATTTCTAATGGCTTGTCGTTCGGGATACCCTTCGCCCTCCGTATGAACGTGTTCCTCGTGTACCAGCTGGTCCTCTGATGCCGCTCTCGGACACCTTTCAGCAGATCGTCGACTCGCTGCCCGACGACTGGACCGACCTCGAGTTCGACCTGCGGATCTTCGACGAGCGTCGCTACGTCGACGCCGCGGTGCTGCTGGTGACCTGCAACGCCCAGCCGTACTCGCGGAACGACTGGCACTGGCGGCTGCTGGTGGCGCACCGGTTCGGGCACGCGGCCTCGGCCCATGCCGTTCACGCGGCGCTCAAGCTGCTCGACGACGCCGGGATCGACGGCGAGCTCGCGGTCCGCGAGGTGCGCACCGGCCGCGCCGAGGTGAACCCGATGTGGGGAAGGACGCAGTCGGTCCGCGAGGAGTTCAGGCGGATCCGCGCCCAGTAGGGGCGCGTTCGCCCCGGCCCGGGCCAGCGACCATGGCGCGAGTCGTCACGTTCGTCCCCGATCTCCTGTTCGGCTCAAACGTTGTCGGCGCGCTGAGCGCTGCCGGCCACGACCCGGTTCTGGTCTCGGACACCGACGGGGTGCGGCGCGAACTGCCGGACGCGCAGCTGCTCGTCGTCGACCTTACCGCCGACGCGAAAGAGCGCCTCGAGCAGCTCGACGCCGTCCCGCACGAGGACGTCAGGACACTCGCGTTCTACTCGCACGTCGAGACCGACGTGAAAGCCCAAGCCGAGCAGGCCGGGTTCGACCTCGTCGTCCCGCGCTCGCGGATGGCGCGCGAGGGCCCGAGCCTGGTGGCGCGGCTCCTCGAGGCGGCCGTTTAGGGGGATTTGTCGGCGGTTGCCGCCTTAGGGCACGGTCACGCCCTGCAGCTGGACCCCGGTCGGATTGAGCGTCGGGTTGAGCTCGGTTCCCTGATCGACGCCAGGGGGCGTGATCGTGTCCATCACCTTCGGCACCGTGTTCGGGTCGAGCTTGCAGATCGCGTCGGTTGTGTCGGTCGCGGGACACACGCCGAACGTGAACCCGCCGGCGGGCTGGGTGAAGTCGCGTGCCTGGTAGGAGTTGAAGCCGTTCTGGCCCGTGAGCGCCACCGTGAACACCCATCCTGAGCCGACCGTCCCGAACTGGGAGATGGGCACCACGAGCGTCGCGCTGTTGCCGGTCGAGTCGACGACGAACTGGGGTGAGCCCAGCGAGGCTCCCGACGGGCCGAGCAACAGCGGCGATGCGAAGCCCTGGGCTTCGAGCCGTTCGCTCCACTCGCTCGAGGGCGCGATGCCGTAGTTCAGCTGAGGGTACGCACCGTCGGGCGAGAAGCTCGTCGCGTTCGGGTTGCGAACGTAGATATCGAGCAGCTGCGCGCCGAAGGCCGCGCCGAACGTCGGCGCCAGGTTCCGGATCGTGACGCGGATGTAGACGTTGCTTGTGTCCTGGCTGACCTGGAGGCGTGTCAGGTCGAACGCTCCGGGCTGGAAGTCCGACGACGAGGTCGGATACTGATATGTGCCCGGCCCGTTGTCGTCGTTCAGGGGGTCGGTGACGTCGAGCACGGAAGTACCGGGGAGGACGGTGTTCGTGACGAACAGCTGGCTGTAGCCGGTGCTGCGCCCGAGCGTGGCGGTCACGGTGATCGTGGTCGTGCCGAAGCTGACCGGAAGCGTCAGCGACCACGCGCCGGTCGAGTCTGCCCTGGTGGTGACAACCCCCGGCGCACCGAAGAGACCGGTCGCTTCGCCATCCACGCGTGCCTTGGCGGCGGTGGTCCCGGTGACCGTGACGGTCGGCGGAGCCGCGGTCGATCCGCTGGCCGGCGAGGTCACGGTCAGCGGGAGCGAGCCCGGCATGCCGTCCGCGACATACCGGTCGGTGACGATGGCCGGGGTCTCGAGGTTGCGGCCCGCGCTGAGGTCGAGCGCCAGCCGCGCATACGAGGCCTGCGCCCAGGTCAGCGGGCTGGCCGAGCCGGCGGGCTGACCGTCGACGAAGCCGATCGACGCCGTCGAGGGGTCTGAACCGAACGGCGAGGGCGCGAGATTCAGGTCCTCCCACACCTGCTCGGGCTCGAGCCCCTGGCCCGAGGTCATGGCGCGCATCGCGGTGAGGAGCGTCGAGGCTCCGCTGGGATCGCTGCTGGCGATGTCGTATTCGCCCCGCTCGCTGGACAGAACCGGCCACAGGTGTCCCGTTCCCGTGTCGGTCGGCGGCCACGGAGCACCCGTCACGCTGCAGCTCGACCCGCTCGGCTGGAAGCAGTCGCCGTAGCCGTCCACTGACTCGGTCGGGGTGGTCCCGTACCGGTAGAAGCCCGGACCGTTCGGGGTCGTGCGCTCGATCGTGTCGTCGACGACGTTCACCGAAGCCTGGACGTCCGGATCGCTCGCGGGAAGCACGCCAAGACGCACGAGCTCGAGGAACCCGGCATCGACGACAGATCGCTGGTCGAACGTGCCGCTTCCATTGCCGAGGCTGTACGAGATGGCCGCGTTCGGATCGCCGGTCTTCGAGACCCGGATGAAATACCGGGGCGCAAGCGTGCCGGTGGTGGTCACCGTCCAGGCCTTGATGTTCCGCGCGAAGTCGTCGGCCGTCGCCTGGTAGAGGCGCGCGTGCGCCGGATCGTGGTTGACCCTGGCGATCGCCGCGGCTGCCGTGAGCCCGGCGATCTCAGCCGCGATCGTCGACGGCGAGTAGCCGCTCTGCTCCTCCCAGCGCTCCGATCCGTCCGACGGACCGTGCGCGACGACGAAGTCGGCGGCCGGGATCACGTGCTGGCGGTACAGCGTTTTGTTGCTCGCGAGCCCCGACTGCCAGTCCATCAGGATCGGATACGAGCACTCGTCGAGCTGGAGGCCGCCGGTATCGGGCGCTGGCTTGCCGTTGGGCAGCGAGTTGCGCGGCATCGAGCCGTCGGCCTGCTGCTGGTCGTCGAACAGGAACTTGGTCGCGTCCTGCGCGGTCCGGACGTCCCCGGCGACGAGCAGCCCGGTGAAGGCCTCGTACATGTCGCGCGAGAACTCCTCGCGGTAGGAGCCGAAGTACGTTGGCTCGCCGTTGGTGAAGTTTCCGGCCGGCACGGCCTGGCCCCACGGCGAGTCGAGACCGGCGGCGATCGCGCCGCGGAACGTCTTGTCCTCGCTCGCCTTGACCACGTTGACCGACTCGTAGTACTCGTGCACGGCGGCCACGCCGAGCCTGGGCGACGGGCGGCGCAGGCCGGCGTCGTAGCGCAGCCACTGCCGCTCGTACCGGGACCACGCGTCGCCGAAGCGCTGGCCGACCGAGGCGCCCGCGACCGACTCCGCCTGCCAGGCGGTCTCGCCGAACCCGAGCGCGAGGTCCACGGTGCGCCCGCGGGGCAGCGCGAGGCCGGCGGTGAGCGTCACGTGCCCGTCGGGCGCTGACGTGTAGGGGACCAGCGAGTGGGTCGAGTCGAGCATGTTCAAGCCGTCGCTGGCGCTGTCGGCGTAGCCCACGCTCGCGCTCGAGAAGCCGTTCGAGGACTCGAGCGCCATGTACGTCGGGACCGCGTAGTCGCGGTTGACCGCGTTCGTCGTGGTGTTCGTGTTGAACGCGACTGGGACGTTCTGGCCGTCGACCCTGGCCACCTCGGCGGTGTTCCCGCCCGCGTTCTCCGAGCCGCCGCCACCGGTGCCGCCCGCGAGCGGGTCGAGCCGGACGTACAGCTGATCGCGCCGCGGCCCCTTGAAGCTCGTCCGCATGAGTACGGCGTTGCGGGCCGGATCGGCGATGTAGGTGGTGGTGATCTGGTAGCCGTGGTTGACGCTGAACGCAACCACGGTGCAGCTCATGCCCGTCGGGTCGGGCAGCACGCTGTAGTTCATGTCGCGGGTCTGAAGGTCGGTGAAGCTTTGCCCCCGGCTGACCCCGGTGACCAGGTACTGGAGCGTGTGGACGTTGGTGGCATCGACCGTCGGCCAGTAGGTGTCGGACAGCACGCCGCCGGCGACCGTGAACCACACCTTCGAGGTCGTGTTGCGGGCGGTCCCGACGCAGTCCTTGCGCGCGAGGTCGAAGTAGCTCTCGCTGCCGGGGGCGCCGGGGGCGGCGACCGCGCTTGTCACCCCGGAGGCCGTCGATCGGGGCGCGGCCGAAGCTGCACTTCCGATGCTCGCCGCGAGACCAAGGATGACCACCAGCGCGGCGAGCATCGCCGGCGCGCTGAAAAGCCGAATCTTCACTGTCGTACCTCCCTCGGGTGCCGTCAGGAACCCTACGCGCGCGCGGGTCTCGCGGTCAAGTCGCCGCGCCGGGCGCGGATCGCAGCGCGCTCGCCGCCAGGGGTCAGCCGCTCGGCGCGGGCGGCACGTTCGCGGCGAAGCTCGGGTCGAACATCCGGGGAACGTCGGGCGGGTGGCTGACGATCCCGAACCGAGCCTCCCAGCCGGCCCATTTCTCGAGGCTCGCCCCATCGAGCTCGCCGACCTGCCCGTCGGGGGCCTTGAACGCCGGCAGCAGAACGGTCAGCTGAGCGCTTACGAGCTTGGGGTCGAGGCCGGCGACCTCGTGGTCGAGATCGGCGGCCGCCTGGCGCGGGTCGGACAACGTGAACTCGTACCCTTGCACGAGCGCGTCAACGACGTCGCGCGCGAGCCCAGGGTCGCGGTGCAGCGTCGCGCCGGTCACGGACAGCACGAGCTCGGGGTAGGAGGGGGCGCCGTAGTCGTCGACCCTGAACACATGAAATTGACCCCGCCCAACCCGCCTGCTCTGGATCGTCACCCCCTCGTCGTTCCAGAACGCGGTGGCGCCGGCGACGCGGCCGGCCAGCAGGTCCTCGACCGCGTTGAAGCCGATCGTGATCGTCTTGACCTTGGCCGGATCGCCGCCCGAGCCGGCGACCGTCGACCTCAGCACCGCGGTGTCGCTCGGCACGCCGGTGATCCCCACCGTCTTGCCCTCGAGCGCCTTGGGCGAGCTGACGTCCGGGGCCGCGATCACCGCCGCGAGCGGGCGCTCCACGATCGCCATGATCCCGACGATGCCGGGGTGGGTGGGGGCCGATTCATCGGCGATCGCCAGGTCGTGGATATCGAGGATCGCGAACCGGACCTTGCCGGTCTCGAGCAGCTTGATCGAGTCTGTCGTCGCTGTCGGCGCGATCACGTGCAGGCGGACTCCGTCGTCGCGGTCGTAGTGGCGCGCGAGCGCCGCGTAGATGCCCGCGTGGACGGCGTTGGGGGTGAAGTCGAGGATCAGCGTCGCGCTCCTCGCCGGCCGGGCGTGGGCGGCCTTCGACGTGGCGCTCGCCGACGTGGACGAGCTCCCGCCCGAGCCACAGCCGGCGCCGGCGGCGACCAGAACGCAGGCCGCGGCAGCTCTCGCAAGCAACGCTCCGCGCATCAGCCGGGCCAGGATAGGCGGTAGCCGGCCCGGGATGGGCGGTGGCGCGGCCCGGGATGGGCGGTGGCGCGGCACGGGACGGCGGTAGCGCGGCACGGGACGGCGATAGCGCGGCACGGGACGGCGATAGCGCGGCACGGGATGGGCGGTCCCGCGCGCTACGTAGAATGGGCCGCGCGCATGCGTCGCCGTGTCACGTTCAGCCGGAACCTCACACTGTCGCTGTCGCGGACATGCCGCTGCTACTGCAAGTACTGCGCGTTCGCGACGCACCAGCCGCATCTGTACCCGCCCGACGAGGTCGAGGCGCTGCTTGACCGCGCGGTGTTGCGCCACCACGTCAAGGAGCTGCTGGTGCTGACGGGTGAGAAGCCCGAGGTCAATCCGGAGGTCGCGCGCCGGCTGGCCGAGTACGGCCACGGGGACTTCACCTCGTATGTGATTTGGGTTTGCGAACGGGCGCTCGAGCGCGGTTTGTTGCCCCACACGAACCTCGGGGTGCTCGACCGCGAGGACCTCGCGCGGTTGCGAGAGGTCACGGCTTCGCAGGGGCTGATGCTCGAGTCGGTGTCCGAGCGGCTGATGAAGACCGTGCACGCGGGATCCCCGACCAAGCACCCGGCGCGGCGGATCGAGACGATCGCCGCGGCCGGCGAGCTCCAGATCCCGTTCACGAGCGGGATCCTGGTCGGGATCGGCGAGACCGAGAACGAGCGGATCGCCTCGCTCGAGGCGCTGGCCGAGCTGCATGGGCGCTACGGGCATATCCAGGAGGTGATCCTCCAGAACTACGTGCCCCACCAGAGCTACTACGGCCGGGAGCCGGCGCAGATCGCGGACGCCGCGACGCGCGATTACTGGAGCACCGGGATTAGGAACCCGCCCACCCGCGGGCCGCGGTTGGACGCCCCATCGTGGGCGTGCTCGGTGTCGCTCGAGGATCTGAAGCGGCTGATCGGCGAGGTGCGGCGGCTGATGCCGGATGTCGGGATCCAGGTCCCGCCGAACCTGTCGAACTGGTGGGTCGAGCTCGTGCGCGCGGGCGCGACCGATCTCGGCGGACTCAGCGCCAACGGCGATCACATCTCGCCCGAGCATCCGTTCCCGTCGCCGACCGAGGTCCGCAAGCGCCTGCGGGCCGAGGGCGTGGCGCTGTCCGAGCGCCTGTGCGTGTATCCCGAGTACATCGATCCGGACTGGGTCTCGAGGCCGGTGATGGACGTGATCAAGGCCGGCTACTGGTCGTTCATCCCCAGGCACGGGTCGGGTTGCCGGGTCGGGCTCCACGTGGCCGAGGACGCCGCGCCGAGGGCGGTCGCCCGGGCCCGGGACGGGCTCGCGCTCACCCCGGAGGAGCTGACCGCGCTGTTCGCCGAGCGCCGGCCCGAGGTGATCGAGGAGATGCGCTGCGCCGCTGACGAGCTCCGCGCCGAGCTGGCGGGCGAGACCGTGACGTTCGTCGTCAACCGCAACATCAACGTCTCGAACATCTGCACGGTCGGATGCGCGTTCTGCGGGTTCGGGCAGTCGCGCCGCTCGCCGGACGCGTACGAGCACTCCGAGGAGGAGCTCACCCGGCGGGTGCTCGAGGCGGTCGAGTTCGGCGCCACCGAGATCTGCATGCAGTCGGGCATCCATCCCGGTTGGGGGCTCGAGGACTACGAGAAGTCGCTGCGAGTCGTAAAGCGGGCCGCGCCGGACATCCACCTGCACGCGTACTCGCCGATGGAGGTCGCGCACATGTGCGACGTGAGCGGCCTGTCGCCCCGGGCGGTGTTCGAGCGGTTGCGCGAGGCGGGGCTCGGCTCGACCCCGGGCACCGCGGCGGAGGTCCTCCACGACGGCGTCCGGGAGCGGATCTCGCCGAACAAGCTCCCCGTGGCGCGGTGGGTCGAGATCATCGAGGCGTCCCACGCCGAGGGCATCCGCTCGACCGTGACCGTGATGTTCGGTCACGTCGAGGAGCCGTGGGAGCTCGCCGCGCACATGCGGGTCGTGCGCGAGCTCCAGGAGCGCACGGGCGGCTTCACCGAGTTCGTGCCACTGTCGTTCATACCGTTCCACACGCTGCTCGGCCGCACGCACGGCGTCGAGGAGATCTCGCGCGAGGAGAACCTCAAGCACACCGCGGCGTTCCGGCTCGCGCTCGGCAGGACGATTCCGAGCCTCCAGGCGAGCTGGGTCAAGATGGGCCTCGACGCGGCCACGGAGTCGCTGCGGTGGGGCGTCAACGATCTCGGCGGCACGCTGATGGAGGAGTCGATCTCACGGATGGCCGGGAGCTACCACGGCGTGAAGCTCGATCCCTCGGATCTCGTTGCGGCCGCGCATCGGGCCGGCCGGCCGGCGGCGGAACGGACGACGCTGTATGAGATCGTCCGGTTCTATCCGCAGTCGGCACCGGATGGGTCCGGGCGCCCGCGCCGTTCGCGAGCCCGGATGGCGAGCGCGGGCGATCGGACGGCGTGAGCGTCGATCAGCCAATTGCCGACCGGGCGCCGTCGCTGTTCGCCGGCGTCGAGCCGCTCGAGGTGTTCGTCGAGCTGCTCGCCGAGATCGATATGCGCACCTCGCCGACAGAGTTCTACGACCGCATCTGCGAGGCGATCTGCCGCCTGACCACGATGCGCCGCGCCGCGATCTTCATGGCCGACGCCGCCCGCCGGCGGGTGCGCGCGATCGGCTCCTACGGGATCCAGTTCGACCAGCTGTCGGGGATCAGACCGACGCTCGTCAACACCCCGATCGCCCAGCGGGCGCTGCTCGAGGACAAGGTGGTGGTGGTCTCGGAGCGGATCGAGGAGCAGGTCCCGCCCGAGTACGCCCAGCTGCTGGGGATCACGACGCTCGTGTGCACGCCGCTCAGCGCCGGTGGGTACGCGTACGGGGTGATCTGCGCCGACCGCGGAGGCGGTCGGTTCGACCTCTCCGACGGCGAACGCCACCTGCTGTGGACGCTCGGCAAGACCGCGGCGCTCGTCGCCGCGGCGCGCAACGTGACGCGCGCTCAGGAGCGAACCCGGCGGCTCGGCGAGCGCCTCGACCTCGCGCGCGAGATCCACGAGAGCGTGCTCCAGCGCCTGTTCGGGGTCTCGCTCGCGCTCGGCGCCGAGCAGCCGCTCGACCGGGCCGAGCGCGAGCGCTGCCGGACCGAGATGCAGGAGGCGTTGAGCGATCTGCGGCGTGCGCTCGAGCGCCCGCTCGCGCCGCTCTCCCCGGAGACGGGCACGACGCTCGCCGCCGAGCTCGATCGCGTCAGGAGATCGCCCGGGTTCGTGGTCGAGGTCGATTGGCACGGCGAGTCGTCGGTGCCCGCCGATATCGAGCCGCTCGCCCAGTCCGTGCTCGCGGAGGCGCTCCGCAACGTCGCCAAGCACGCCGAACCCTCGCGCGTCGAGGTCTCGGTCGCCCGCGACCAGGACACGTTCACGCTCGAGGTGCGTAACGACGGCGCCCGGGGTGGGGATGGAGACCCGGGGATGGGTCTGCGGCTGGCCGCGTTCGAGGCGCTCCAGCAGGGCGGCGCGGTCGAGTTCGGGCCGGCTGGCCCCGGGCAGTGGCGGGTGCGGTTGGTGGTGCCGCTCCAGCAGGTGCCGCGAGACGCGGACGGGGTCGAGCTGGAGGAGCTCTGATGGAGAGCGGTCTCGCCCGCCTCGACGACCGGCGGCTGCGTGTGCTCGTCGTCGACGACCACGACGTCGTCCACTGGGGCTTCCGGGTGCTGCTGGGCGAGCAGCCGTGGGTCGAGCGGTTCTTCCAGGCGAGGACGGGCGCCGAGGCGCTCGCGCTGGCGCGCACCCACAAGCCGCAGGTCGCGCTCGTCGACCTGTTCCTCGCCGAGGAGTCCGGCGCCGAGCTGTGCGCCGCGCTTCGCGAGGCGTCGCCGGCGACGCGCGTGCTGCTGATCTCGGGGGCCGGGCGGATGTCGCCGGCGGCCGCGCGAGCCGCGGGCGCGTCCGGGTTCGTGTCCAAGGACTGGGAAGCGAGCCGGGTCGCGGCGGCGGTGCGAAGGGTCGGGCTTGGGATGACCTCGTTCCCGCCGAAGGCCGAGCAGCCGGCGCCGCTGCTGACCGAGCGCGAGCGCGAGGTGCTCGACCTGATCGCGGACGGCTCGACCAACCGCGAGATCGCCGAGCAGCTCTATCTCAGCCCGCACACGGTCAAGGAGCACACGAGCGCGCTGTACCGCAAGCTCCGCGCACGGAATCGGGCCGAGGCCGTTCAGCGAGCCCAGCGGATCGGCTTGTTGGGATAGCCACTCGGCGCTCCGCGTCGGTGTATGTCACCGAATTCCGTAGCGAGGCCCATCCCGAACAACTCAACACTCGCCGCCCGCCCCCCGGGTGAATTCAGATTCACTCGGCTCTGGCCCGAGTTTCTCAACACTCACGTGGGCAGCCGATGCTGTGTGTCGAGAAAGTCGCGTTACGGATTGCGGGGGCGCATGAAGCGCGCGATCGCCGGCAGCTTCAGGGCGTGGGGGATGTAGCGGCTCGCGAGCATGCCGACGCGGATCGGCAGCCCCGGGACGACCACGCGCTCCCCGTGATCGAGTCCCTCGACGCCGGCGCGCGCCGCCCGCTCGGATGAGATCAGCGTGCCCGGCACCGCCCGGGCGAACGACTTACCGCTCGTCGTCTCCCACCCGGCGATCTGCCAGAAGTCCGTCTCGACCGGGCCCGGGGCGAGTGCGGTGACCGTGACTCCGTGGGCGCGCAGCTCCTGATGGAGCGCCTCGGAGAACGTCAGCACGTACGCCTTCGCGGCCGAGTAGCCGGCCGAGTAGGGCATCGGCTGCATCCCGGCCGTCGAGGCGACGTTCAGGATCGCGCCGCGCCCGCGCGAAACCATCCCCGGCGAGAACATCCGCGTGAGCACGACGACGGCCTCGACGAGCACCCGGACCTGCTCGACCTCGCGCTCGGGATCGGACTCGTAGAACGGACCACCGGTGGCGAACCCGGCGTTGTTGACGAGGATCTCGACGTCGAGGCCGAGCTCGTCGAGGCGGCCCGGGATCTTGCCGCGCGGCGCCGCCTTGCCGAGGTCGCACGGGATCGTCTCGACCCGGACTCCGCGCTCCGCGCTCAGCTCGTCGGCGAGCGCCGCCAGCCGCTCCCTGCGCCGGGCGACGAGCACGAGATTGTGCCCGCGGGCGGCCAGCAGCCTGGCGATCTCGGCCCCGATCCCAGCCGACGCGCCGGTCACGAGGGCGGCGGATGAGGGAGTTGGCTTCGGGAGGCTCACGGGCTGACGGGCATGCCGGGAAGGAAATTGCGGCCCTCCCCCCGAACGGGGGGAAGTCCGTTGAGCGGCTGTATCCGGACCGGCGCTCCCGCGTAGGGTGATAGCAGAATGGGAGTGTCTGCGATCCTGTTTCCAGGTCAAGGCAGCCAGACCCCGGAGATGCGCGAGACCGTGTCCGAGGTCCGCCCGGATCTGCTCGAACTTTCGGAGCAGGTCGTTGGCCAGGATCCGTTTGCGCGTGCCGAGGAGGGCACGCGCTTCGCGCAGCCGGCGATCTTCTGCGCGAGCCTCGCCGGCTGGGAGGCGCTTGGGCGCCCCGACGGCGACATGATGGCCGGCCACTCGCTCGGCGAGCTCGCCGCGCTGGTCGCGGCCGGTTGCCTGAGTGAGCGCGACGGGCTTGAGCTCGTGGCGCTCCGCGGCAAGCTGATGCAGGAGTCCGGCGAACGCGCCGGCGACGGCGGGATGCTCGCGCTGCTCGGCAGCGGCGCCGCCGACCACGCGACCGAGCTCGCCGATTCACACGGCCTCGCCGTGGCGAACGACAACTCGCCCCAGCAGGTGGTGCTGTCAGGCGATCGGAGCGCGTTCGAGGGCGCGAGCGCCGCGGCCAAGGAGCTCGGACTGCGGCCGATGGAGCTTCCGGTGACGGGCGCATTCCACTCGCCGATGATGGCCGAGGCGGTTCCCGAGTTCGAGGCGGCGCTCGCGCGCGTCGAGATCTCGTCCGCGCGGGTGACGGTTCTGTCCGCGGTCACCGCCGCGCCGTTCGAGGACGTGCGCGCGCAGCTCGCGCAGGCGCTGACGATGCCGGTGCGCTGGCGCGAGACGCTGCTCGCGATGCGCGAGCGCGGCGGCGAGCGGTTCGTCGAGGTCGGCCCCGGACGCGTGCTGACCGGACTTGTAAAGCGCACGCTCAAGGACGTGGAGCTCGCCCATGCTTGATCCGGGCGGAAACCACCTGCGCCCCCTTGCGGCCGTCCAGCGCGCGTCCGCGGCGCTGGCACCGGCGCGGCCGGCGATCCTGTCGGTCGCCGCCGAGGTTCCCGCCGACCGCGTGACCACCGCCGAGCTCGCTGAGCGACTCCGGGTCAGCGAGGACTGGATCTTTTCGCGCACGGGCATTCGCGAGCGTCCTGTCGCCGCGGCGGACGAGCGCTTGTCCGACCTCGCGGCGCGGGCGGCCCAGGGCGCGCTCAGCCGCGCCGCCGTCGAGCCGTCCGAGGTCGACCTCGTGCTCGTGGCGACGCTCACGCAGGACGAGCTGATGCCGAACGCGGCGCCGATCGTCGCCCACGCCATCGGCGCCGATCGTGCGGGCGCGATCGACATCGGCGCCGCCTGCACCGGGTTCCTGTCAGGGCTGTCGCTCGGCGCCGCCCAGATCGAGGCCGGGCGCGCCGAGTGCGTGCTCCTGATCGGCGCGGACTTCACCACCCGGATCATCGACTGGGACGACAAGCGGACGGCACCGCTGTTCGGCGACGGCGCCGGGGCCGTGGTGCTCGGCCACGCGGCGGGCGAGGTTGGCGCGATCGGCCCGATCGTGCTCGGCGCCGACGGTTCGGGTGCGCCGGCGATCCAGATTCCCCACGGCGACCGCAAGCTCCGGATGGACGGGCCCGAGGTGTACCGGCACGCGGTGGCGCGGATGGGTGAGGCGACGCTGGCCGCGGTCGACGGCGCCGGCCTCGCGCTCGAGGACATCGATCTGTTCGTCTATCACCAGGCCAACGGAAGGATTCTCCGGGCGCTCGCGGAAAGACTTCAGCTTCCGTCCGAGCGCGTCGTGGACTGCATCGAGAACCTGGGCAACTCCTCAGCGGCCACGCTGCCGCTGGGACTTTTCACGGCCGAGCAGGAGGGCCGGCTCAAGCCCGGCGCGCACGTCCTGCTCAGCGCGTTCGGCGCTGGCTTCACCTGGGGCGCCGGGGTGATCGAGTGGGGAGGCGCCGACAATGGCTGAGTCCCCACCGCAACGCGAGGGGTCAGCGCTCGTGACCGGCGCCTCGCGCGGTATCGGCGCCGCGATCGCGCGCTCGCTTGCCCGCGACGGCTGGCGCGTCGGCGTCAACTACCGCTCCGACCGCGACGGCGCCGAGGCCGTCGTGTCCGAGATCGAGCGAGACGGCGGCCAGGCGATCGCGCTGGCCGCGGACGTCGCCGACCCGGGCGCGCCCGACGAGCTGTTCGGGGCGCTCGAGTCCCACTTCGACGGTCCCGTCCTCGTGCTCGTCAACAATGCCGGGATCAGCCGGGACAACCTCACTCCCTCGCTCGGCGACGAGGAATGGGACTCGGTGCTCCAGACGAACCTGACCGCGGCGTTCCGGCTCACCCGGCGTGCGCTCAGGGCGATGCTCAAGGCCCGGTCCGGCCGGATCGTGAACATCTCCTCCGTCGTCGCCCTGCGCGCGAATCCCGGGCAGGCCAACTACTCGGCGGCCAAGGCCGGGCTGATCGCGCTGACGAAGACCGCCGCGGTCGAGGTCGCGCGGCGCGGCGTGACCGTGAACGCGGTCGCGCCGGGACTGATCGGCACCGAGTTCATCGGCGGGGCGTCGAAGGAGATCATCCAGGCGATTCCGGCCAGGCGCGTCGGCACCCCGGAGGAGGTCGCCGCGTGCGTGCGCTTCCTGACTTCTGATGAAGCCAGCTACGTCACGGGTGCGGTGCTGACCGTCGACGGTGGCCTGGCCGCATGACAACCACTGATGCATGACAACCACTGATAACTGAAAGGAGAACAGCAATGGCAACGGTTACCGCAGAGCAGGTGGAGGCCCGCGTCGTCGAGACGCTCGCGAGCTTCGGCCCCGACGCCGACCAGATCAGCCGCGACTCGACGTTCGAGGAGCTCGACATCGACTCGCTCGACCTGGTCGAGCTCGCGCAGGTGGTCGAGGACGACTACGGCGTGGTGCTCAAGGGCGAGGACATGAAGGAGCTGAAGACCGTCGGCGATGCGGTCAACCTGATCGTCAGCCGCGTCGAGTGATCACGGCACGGACCCGACCGATGGTAGGCGGCGCGTGAGGCGCAAGGTCGTGATCACCGGGCTCGGCGCCGTGACCCCGCTCGGCGTCGGCGCCGACGTCCTGTACGACCGCTGGGCGGCCGGCGAGTGCGGAATCTTCGACGGCGCCGGCGCGTGCACGGACTTCGAGCCGAGCGAGCTGCTGTCGGTCAAGGAGATCCGCCGGCTCGATCGCTTCTCGCAGCTCGCGCTGGTCGCGGCCGGCGAGGCGATCGAGGATGCCGGTTGGGACGGCGACCTGCCGTACGACCGGATGCGACTTGGCTGCATCCTGGCCACCGGGATCGGCGGGATTCAGACGATCGAGCTCCAGCACGACGTGCTCCGCGACCGCGGGCCCGCCAGGATGTCGCCGCTCGGGATCCCGGCGCAGATGCCCAACGCGGCCGCGGCGGCGGTCTCGATGAAGTTCGGCCTCAAAGGCCAGATGTACAGCGTCGTGTCCGCGTGCTCGAGCGGAGCGCACGCGATCGGATGCGCGCTGCGGATGATCCAGTACGACGACGCCGACGCGGTCGTCGTCGGCGGCGCCGAGGCGACGCTGACGCCGTTCGGATTCGGAAGCTTCAACTCGATGCAGGCGCTGTCGCCGACCGGGATCTCGCGGCCGTTCGACGCGCGCCGCGACGGGTTCGTGATGGGCGAGGGCGCGGGCGTGCTCGTGCTCGAGGAGGCGCAAGCCGCCGCGGCCCGCGGCGCGAAGGTGCTCGGCGAGGTCAGCGGATACGGCTCGACCTCGGACGCCTACCACCTGACCGCTCCGGAGCCGAGTGGCGAAGCCGCCACGCGCGCGATCGAACTGGCTCTGAACGACGCCGGCATCGACCCCGATGAGGTCGGCTACGTCAATGCCCACGGCACCTCCACGCAGCTGAACGACGCCGCCGAGACCGCCGCGCTGAAGCGCGCTCTCGGCAAGGAGACCGCGAGGAAGATCCCGGTTTCCTCGACCAAGTCCGCGATCGGCCACCTGCTCGGCGCCGCCGGCGCCGTCGAGGCGGTCGCGACCATCAAGACGTTGGCCACGCGCGTGATTCCCCCCACCGTCGGCTACGAGATCCCGGATCCCGACTGCGATCTCGACTACGTCCCCGGCGAGTCGCGGCCGCTCGTGGTCTCGAACGGGCACCCGCCGGTCGCGATCTCGAACTCGTTCGCGTTCGGCGGACACAACGTGACGCTCGTGTTCAGGGGGGCGGATTCGTGAGCGCGACCGTCGAGCGCGAGCAGGTCCGGCGGCTCGACCCGCTCGAGCGGCTCGAGGCGCTGTGCGACCCCGGCAGCGTCCAGCCGCTGCGCTCGCGCGTGGTCTCGCGCCGTTTGGGCGTCCGCGCCGTCGCCGGAGACGGGGTGCGCGGCGCCACCGGGAGCGTCGACGGACGGCCGATCGCGTGCTACGCGGAGGACGGCTCCTACCTGGGCGGATCGCTCGGAGAGCAGCACGCGGACACGATCGTCCGTGTGCTTGAGACCGCCGAGCGGGCGCGGATTCCCGTGGTCGCGTTCGTCGAGTCCGGCGGGGCCCGGATGCAGGAGGGCACCGCGGCGCTGGCCGGCTATGGCCGGATCTTCCGCCACAACGTCGGCCTGACCGGCGTCGTCCCGCAGATCTCCGTCGTGTCGGGCGCGTCGGCCGGCGGTGGCGCCTATTCGCCGGCGCTGACCGACCTGATCATCATGACCGAGGACGCGGCGATGTTCCTGACCGGCCCGGGCGTCGTCCGCGAGGCGCTCGGCGAGGAGATCGACGCGATCGCGCTCGGCGGCCACCGCGTGCACGATCACAACGGCGTCTGCCATCTCGTCGAGCGCGACGAGCTGAGCGCGGCCGCCCGGGTGCGCGAGCTGCTCGCGTATCTGCCGTCTTGCGCCGGCGCGGATCTGCCGCTCGTCGACCCGGTGGGTCCCGAGATCGACGACCCGGGAACGGTTGTGCCCTCGGAGCCGCGACGGGCCTACGACGTGCGCGATGCGCTGAACGGGATCGTCGACGCCGACTCGCTGCTCGAGCTGTGCCCCCGGTGGGCTCGCAACGTCGTCACGACGCTGGCTCGCATCGAGGGCCGGCCGGTCGGAATCGTGGCCAACCAGCCCCACTACCTCGCCGGCGTGCTCGATGCCGAGAGCTCCGAGAAGGCGGCGCGGTTCGTAGGGTTCTGCAACTCGTTCGGGCTCCCGCTGATCGCCGTGGTCGACACTCCCGGGTTCATGCCGGGCTCCAAGCAGGAGCAGGCGGGCGTGATCAGGCACGGGGCGTCGCTGGTGAGGGCGTTCGCGGCGGCCCGGGTCCCGAAGCTCACGGTCGTGCTGCGCAAGTCCTACGGTGGCGCGTACATCACGATGAACTCGCGCGATCTCGGCGCCGATCTGGTGCTGGCCTGGCCTGATGCCGAGCTCGGGATCATGTGCGCGCGCACCGCGGTCGGGATCGTCCATCGCCGCGAGCTCCGCGCGGCGGACGACGCCGAGGCCACGCACGCCCGGCTCGCGGACGAGTACGAGAGCGAGCACCTGGGCGCCGACGCGGCCGCCGCCGCCGGGTTCGTCGACGAGCTGGTCGAGCCGGCCCAGACGCGCGAGCGCCTCGCCTACGCACTGTGGACACTCGCCGGCCACAGGTGATCGCCGAGACGGGGTCGTGATCCTGGAGCGCAAGAAGCTCGTGATCACGGGGGTGATCACGAAGGACTCGATCGCGTTCCACGTGGCCGAGCGCGCGCTGAAGGAGGGCGCCGAGGTCGTGCTGACGAGCTTCGGGCGGGCGCGGCGGATAACCGAGCGGGCTGCCAAGCGGCTGCCCGCCGAAGTCGACGTGCTCGAGCTCGACGTTAACAGCGCCGACGATTTGGTCGCTTTGACAGAGTCGTTGCGCGAGCGGTGGGGCTCCGTCGACGGGGCATTGCACGCGATCGCGTTCGCGCCCGAGGACGCTTTGGGCGGACGCTTCCTGACGACTCCGCCGGAGAGCGCCGCGGCGGCGTTCCAGACCAGCGCGTTCTCGCTGAAGGCACTGGCCGTGGCTTTGGAGCCGCTGATGGGGGCGGGGGCGAGCGTCGTCGGGCTCGACTTCGACGGGACCGTCGCCTGGCCGATCTACGACTGGATGGGCGTGGCCAAGGCCGCGCTCGAGTCGGTGGCGCGGTACCTGGCCCGCGACCTCGGGCCTCGCGGGATCCGGGTCAACCTCGTCTCCGCGGGTCCGCTCGGGACGGTCGCGGCACGGGGGATCCCCGGGTTCGAGGGGCTGGCCGATTTGTGGCGCGCCCAGGCGCCGCTCGGATGGGACACCGAGGATCCCGCGCCGGTCGCTGACACGATCTGCTTCCTCCTGTCGGACTACGCACGGGCGATCAGCGGCGAGATCGTACATGTCGACGGCGGATTCCACGCCGTCGGCGCGCCGAATCGGGGCCAGTAGTCGCCGACAACCCGGCGCGTGGGACGCTGTTCGGTCTCGGCGCAGGGATCGCGTACGCCGGCGTGGCGGTCGTCCTGGCCGCGGTGATCATCGCCACTTTCCCGGGGCGGCGTGCGCTCGCGGTGCGGCGCGCGGCCCTACCGAAACAGGTCCTCAGCCTCCGGCCGGATCAGCGCCCCCACGCCGGGGCCGTCCTCGAGGCTGACGTGCCGGTCGGCTCCGCGGACCACGACCACCGGTAGCGACCCGTCCTTGGTGCGGGCGAGATCGGCCGCCGCCGCAATCTCGTCCGCGACCGCGATCGCCGTGGCCCTGAGCTCACGGCCGAGCGCGTCGGTGCGGCCGCGCCAGTCCTCGAGCGGGGTCAGCCCGGCGCAGCCGATCGCGACGTCGACCTGGCCGTGGCGCCAGGCGCGTCCAAACGAGTCGGTTATAACGATCGCGGGGTTGGCATCCAGGAGCTTGTTGATGCGGGCACGCAGGTATCTCGCGGACGCGTCAGGATCGCGGGGGAGCATCACGAGCGTCTCGTCGCCAGGTACGTTCGAGGCGTCCACGCCCGCGTTCGCGCACACGTACCCCTGATGGGTGACGCAGATGAGCACGCCGTGAGCGGCGCGCAGCACGTCGCGGGACTCGTCGAGCACGACCTGAACTTGACGCGGGTCCTTGCCGAGCGCCGTCGCGAGCTCCTGCGCCCGCGGCGTCGGCTCGACCTCCGTCAGGCGCCGGATCCGGCCTTCGGATTTCGACACGACTTTGTGCGCGATCACCAACACGTCACCATTCGTGAGCGTTGTGGCATCCGCGTCGAGCGCGGTCGCGATCAGGCCGGCGATGTCGTCGCCCGGCTCGACCTCCGGGATTCCTTCGAGGGCCGCGAGGGTGAGGCCCGGCGATCGCCGCACTAGTGGACCACTACCGCTGCTGGGCGCGCATCAGCTGGTTGAGAATGCCGCGAGTCAGCGCGGCGCCACCATGGATGCTCGCCAGCCGTTCGTGCAGAGCGTCGAGATCGTCGGGCGTGTCGACGTCGAGCGCGAGCGACGGCAGCTCGACGACCTCCGCGGGCACCCCGGCCGCGCCGGCATCGGCCATGTGGCGCTGGCAGCTGTCCGGACCGAAGCTCGGCGCGAGCACGTCCGGAGGGGAGAGGAGGAGCGCGTTCGTGCCGGTGCCATGGCGGTCGGGGACGATCAGCGCCGAGCGCTCGCCGGCGGCGTGGGCGAGCAGCTGCTCGAGCTCCTTGGGATCGAGCAGCGGGCAGTCTCCCGGCACAAGCAGCACGCGCTCCATCCCGTCCTCGAGCGCGGCGCGGATCCCGCTGGTGGCCGCCTGGTTGTGCCCGCGCTCGTCGTCCTCGATGATCGCCGCGCCGTAGCCGCCGGCGATCCGCTGGGCGACGCGATCGCCGCTCACGACGACGATCCCCTCGAGCGAGCCAGTCCGGCGGAGCGCCACGAGCACGTCGGAGAACATCGCGTCGACGAGCGCGCGTCGGTCGGCCGCGCCGAGCTCCTCCCGAAGGCGCTGCTTGGCCTGCGAGAAGCTCTTGATCGGCAGGATCGCCAGGGTCCTCATGTCGCGCGAACGCTATCCAACGCTCTGGGTTGGGGAGCGGCTGGCATGTGGCTACCGGAGCGCGGACGCGAACCCGAGCGTCTCCTCGGCGACCCGTCGGCGCGCGGCCGGCGTGTCCATCAGCACGTCGGTTTCGAGCACGGGCACGGCTCGCGCGCGCCGGTCGGCGACGAGCCCGTCGATTACGCCCTCGTACCGGGCGGCGATCCCGTCGCTCGTGAGCGGGAGGCCGGCCCACTCCATGAACGCCGCGGTTGGGCCCTTCACGACCTGGTCGCCGACGAGTGGGCTCACCGCGACCACCGGCGCCGGGCAGTCCTTCAGCGCAGCGCGGAGCGCGGACACGGCCAGGATCGGACCGATCGAGATGACCGGGTTCGAGGGCCCGATCACGATCGCGCTCGCGGTCGCGATCGCCTCGAGCACCTCGGGCGTCGGCGCGGCGGCGCGCGCCCCGCGGAAATCGACGTCCTGAACCCGTTCGCTGGTGCTGGCTCTGATCATGTACTCCTGAAACGGCCACCAGCGGTCGCCGGCCATCACCCGCGTCCTGATCGGTGAATCGCTCATCGGGAGGATCCGGCCGCGGGCCCCGACCGCTCTCGCGATCGCGGCCTGCGCGTCCGTGAGGCGTCCTCCCCGCTCGAGCGCGCGGGCTCGTTCGAGCCCGATCGCGAGGTCCCGGTCCCCGAGGTTGAACCAGACGTCGACCGACAGCCGCCTGAGGCCGTCCATCACTCCGAACGTGTCGCCGGCGAGCCCCCAGCCGCGCTCGTCGATTTCGTCGGCCAGCCAGAACGTGACGAGGTCGGGGTCGGGCGATACGTACGCCCCGTAGATCTCGATGTCATCGCCGGTGTTCGCGATCACGGTCAGGGAGTCGCCGCCGACGACGTCGAGCATCCCGCGGGCGAGCTTCGCCCCACCGGTGCCTCCCGCGAGCACGACGACCGGCATCGTCAACCCGAGGCCGGGCCCGTGATCTTGATGCCGGCGCGGGCCGCCGAGCCCTGGCCGAATCGGAGCGCAAGCCCGAGCCCGAGCGCGCCGCTGCCTCCAACGATGCAGACGGGTGCCGTCACAGGTCGGGCAGTCTAGGAGACGGCCCCTCACCCTCTAAGGTTCGAGCTGATGAGTGAGCTGCCCGCCCGGGTTCGAATCCGTGAGGTCGGTCCCCGAGACGGGTTCCAGAACGAGCCCGAGGTGATCCCGACCGCGGACAAGGTTCGCCTGATCGAGCTGCTCGGTGCGACTGGCTTGTCGCGGATCGAGGTCACGAGCTTCGTGCGCCCGGACGTGATCCCGCAGCTGGCCGATGCGGAGGAGGTCCTCTCGTCGGCTTCGCTCCCTGCGGGGGTCTCGGTCAGCGTGCTGATCCCGAACGAGCGGGGCCTCGAGCGCGCGCTGCGTGTGCGTGGTCGGTTCCAGGAAATCAACGGGTTCCTGTCGGCGTCCGAGACCCACAACCAGAAGAACGTCGGCCGCTCGGTTTCCGAGTCGTTGGCCGGGCTGGGGCGGACATTCGAGCGGGCCACGGGGGAGAGGCTGCGGTGCGAGGGTGTGATCTCGACCTCGTTCGGATGCCCCTACGAGGGTCACGTTCCGGTGGATCGCGTGTTGGCGATCGCGGCCGCGCTCGCGCAGGCCGGCGCGTCCGAGGTCGGATTCGGCGACACCACCGGGATGGCGAATCCCGTGCAGGTCCGCTCGTTCTTCGAAGCCGCGCGCGAGCGACTCCCCGAGGTCGAGCTGACAGCTCACTTCCACAACACGCGCGGACAGGGTCTGGCCAACGTGCTGGCCGCGCTCGAGGCGGGCGTCGAGAGCTTCGAGTCGAGCTTCGGCGAGCTCGGCGGCTGTCCGGTCCCCGCCGGCGCCACCGGGAACATCGCCACCGAGGATCTGGTGTCGATGCTCCACGAGATGGGGATCGAGACCGGGATCGACCTGCGGGAGCTGATCGCGGCCTCGCGGGCGGCCCAGGAGGTGCTCGGGCGGCAGCTCGGTAGCCACGTGCTGCTGGCCGGCCCGGTGGAGTGGGGGGCCTTGTGACCGGGGTGGAGCGCGGCGATCCGCTCGATGTTGCGATTGGGCGAGCCCTGGCCGGAGGCCCGGAGCGCCACCAGGAGAAGGCTGTGTCACAGGGCAAGCTTCCCGTGCGCGAGCGTGTCGCCCGGCTGTTGGATGCGGGCTCGTTCGCGGAGGAGGGGCTGCTGGCGGGGTGGCAGGACGACGGGCTCGGCGCCGAGGGCGTGGTGACGGGTGTTGGGACGATCGGGGGCGCGCCGGTGGCGGTGATGGCGAACGACCCGACGGTGAAGGCGGGGTCGTGGGCGCCGAAGACCGTCGAGAAGATCCTCCGGATCCAGGAGCGCGCGCTCTCGCTCCGGGCGCCGCTCGTCTACCTGGTCGACTCGGCCGGAGCCCGGATCAACGAGCAGGTACAGATGTTCCCTGGCCGCCGGCACGCCGGGCGGATCTTCTTCAACCAGGTGCGTCTGTCGGGCGTCGTGCCCCAGGTGTGCGTGCTGTTCGGCCCGAGCGCCGCGGGCGGCGCGTACATCCCGGCGTTCTGCGACATCGTGATCATGCGCGACGGCAACGCATCGATGTACCTCGGGTCGCCGCGGATGGCCGAGATGGTGATCGGCGAGAAGGTCTCGCTCGAGGAGATGGGCGGCGCGCGCATGCACACCTCGCGCAGCGGCGTCGGCCATGCGCTGGTGGCGAGCGACGAGGAGGGGGTGGATCTCGCCCGGCGCTACCTGAGCTACTTCCCGTCGTCGTTCCTGGGCGAGCCGCCGAGCGCCCCGCCGGCGGCGCCCGCCCCGTCGTCCTCGGGGCGCTCGATTCGAGAGCTGATCCCGCCGGACGAGAACAAGCCATTCGACATGCGCGAGCTGGTCGACGCGGTTGTCGACGGCGGGTCGTTCCTGGAGATTCACGCCCGGTGGGCTCGAGAAGTGATCGTCGGGTACGCGCGGATCGACGGACGCGCCGTCGGGATCGTCGCCAGCCAGCCGAAGGTCAAGGGCGGCGTGCTGTTCGTCGACTCCTCCGACAAGTGCGCGCGGTTCATCTGGACCTGCAATGCGTTCAACATCCCGCTGCTGTTCCTCGCCGACGTCCCCGGCTTCATGATCGGCACGCAGGTGGAGCGCGAGGGCATCATCCGGCACGGCGCGAAGATGATCAGCGCCGTGTCCGAGGCGAACGTGCCGAAGATCTCGGTGATCGTCCGCAAGGCCTACGGGGCCGGTCTGTACGCGATGGCCGGGCCGGCGTTCGACCCCGACTGCTGCATCGCGCTCCCGACGGCGTCGATCGCGGTGATGGGTCCGTCGGCCGCGATCAACGCCGTGTATTACAACCAGCTGCAGGCGATCGCAGATGAGGCGGAGCGCGCTGCCAGGACCGAGGAGCTCCGGCGCGAGTACGCCGAGGACATCGACATCCTCCACCTCGCCTCTGAGCTCGTGATCGACGCGGTGATCCAGCCCGAGGATCTGCGCTCCGAGCTGATTCGCCGGTTCGCGCTCGCGGCCGGGAAGACTCGGGAATGGCCGCAGAAGCGCAATCCGGTCACGCCGGTGTAGGCGCCGCGGTCTGCGCTCCGGTCTCGAGCGACGCGTCGATCGCGTCGACCAGGGTGAGCCCGAGTTCGAGGATGTGGTCGGTCGCGTCCATGTCGATACGTTCCAGGGCGTCGATTGATCGCTGTGAGCGCGGCGTGAGCCCACGGCTGTCCAGGGCCCGATCGCGATCGCGGGCAGGCCGGCGGCGCGCGCCGGCCGGGCGGGCGTCGCACCACGCCCGGGGTGGGGAGCCGCTCCGGTCTGCGCGCACAGCGCGCGCAGCGAGCGCGCGTAGCGCAGCGGCACGAGCCGGCCGTCGCTGAGCCACCAGCTCGCCTCTCCAGCGCAGTGTCGTCTCTGGGGTTCGCATCGGGCCCGATGATCGCAGTCCGAATCCGATACAACCGGTCGGGTGATTGCGAGCGACGAGCGCGACCTGCTCGAGATCGCGCGGGAGGCGGCCGACGCCGCCGCCGTCGAGCTGCGCCGGCGCTTCGGCGAGCGCGCCCGCGGTGTGCGGACCAAGAGCAGCCCGACCGACCTCGTGTCCGATGCCGACGTGGCGGCCGAGTCCGCGATCCGCGCGGTGCTGGCGGAGCGCCGGCCGGGCGACGCGATCCTCGGCGAGGAGGGAGGCGCGACCGGTGCCGGCGAGGTGCGCTGGGTCGTTGACCCGCTCGACGGCACATCCAACTACCTGTACGGAATCCCGGCGTTCGCGGTCAGCGTGGCGTGCGAGGACCGGTCGGGCACCCTCGCGGGCGTGGTCCTCGACCCGATTCGCGAGGAGTGCTTCGAGACGACGCGGTCGGGCGAGCCGACGCTCAACGGAGAGCCGCTCCGACCCGACGCGCGAGCTCAGTCGCTAGATCTCGCGCTCGTGGCCACGGGCTTCAATTACGACGCCGCGATCCGGGCGCGCCAGGCCGAGGTTCTCCTCGCGCTGCTCCCGCGCGTCCGTGACATCCGCCGCGTCGGCGCCGCCGCGCTCGACCTTTGCTGGTGCGCGTGCGGCCGGTTCGACGCCTATTACGAGCGCGGGCTCAACGCCTGGGATGTCGCCGCAGGGAGCCTGATCGCGGCTCGGGCCGGGCTCGCGGTCAGGGATCTCGCCGCGCGGGACGGCGATCCGGCCGGCACGGTGGCGGCGCCGGACGCGCTGATCGACGAGCTGGTGGCGCTGATCGGCGAATAGGGCGGACGGTTGAGGCTGTGGGCCGGGGGCCGGGGGCCGGGGCTGGGGGCCGGGGCTGTGGGCCGGGGGCTGGGGGCCGGGGGCCGGGGGCCGGGGCTGTGGGCCGAGGGCCGGGGGCGGCTGGGGGCCGGGGGCTGTGGGCCGGGGGCTGTGGGCCGGGGGCCGGGGGCGGCTGGGGGCCGGCAGACTGGGGGCTGCGGGCCGGCGAAGGCCGCATGACGGTGACCCGGCCGCGCGGGTCGAGACGCGGACTAAACTGCCGCGATGAGCGGCGGTGGCGCAATCGGCTGACGCGGTGCCCTCAAAAGGCACTGTCCTTCGGGACGTGTGGGTTCGAGTCCCACCCGCCGCACTACCTAATCTCGTCCGGGCCTCAGACCGGCGCGGGCTCTCGCTGAGTCGCGTCGGGCGGGGTCCGGGGAGGCGTATCCGGCGGGTCGTAACCGCGCCGGCGCGCCTCGTCGATCGGGACCTCCTGCTCGACGTTCCACCCTTGCGCGAACGCCCGCATGGCGACGACGGTCAGGAGCAGCTGCACCGGGATCAGCAGCAGCGTGACCGTCCCGAGCGTGTCGGCGCTCAGGCCGTTGCCGCCGAACAGCGACTGCGCCTGCGCGAACCCGGCGTGGTTGCGGTCGAACCAGCTCGTCCCCGACAGGCCCAGCCCGGCCACCAGAGCGATCATCAGCAACAGGATCGCCAGGCCCGCCGCGATCGGGAGCATCCCGCGAGCCCACCGCGCCCAGATGTAGAACGCGATGATCAGGTAGGCGAGGCACCAGAAGAAGTTCAGCGGCTTCATCCCCTCGAGCTGCGACCAGCCGCCGATCGTGACGATCAGGAGCATCGCAACCGACACGAGCAGGACCAGCGCGACGAACGACTTCATCAGCTTGCTCGCGGCCTTCTCGCGGTTCGGGAACACAACCGCGTAGCCGGGAGTCAGCGTCCGGTGCTGCGCCATGCCCGGACCTTACAAATTGGGGCCGCGGCATGCGACGGTTCGCTCTGACCGGGACGGGCCTCGCCCGGCCCATCGGCGCCGCGCGACGGTCGCTCGGGGCGGACATGGCGACCGCCCTAGAATCGCGACATCGTCTCGCGGGCGTGATGAAATGGTAGACATGCCGGCTTTAGGTGCCGGTGGGCGCAGGCCCGTGGGGGTTCGAGTCCCTCCGCCCGCATTCGTTCGCTGTGGTGCTGTCCGGGGCGCGTGTGGCATCGGCTTCAGACCTCCGTGTGATGACGAACTCGACCAGCGCCACCGAGTCCCGCCGTGCCACGGACGCGTGGTGGCGCGTTCAGACACCACTCAACGCCGAGCGCGTCGCACGCGTCCGATGCCGGACGGAACGCGCTGCCGGCTCCGCGAGGCAAGCAAGCGAGCAAGCGAGCAAGCGAGCGAACGAGCAGGGGAGACAGGACTCGAACCTGCAACCCCCGGTTTTGGAGACCGGTGCTCTACCAATTGAGCTACTCCCCTGTGGCCCGGAGTCTAGAGACAGTCGGCCTGCTCCGCGAGATCGCGCGCTTATACCATCACCACGGTGAAGTCCCACACCGTCTATCGGACGTTCAACACCCAACAGCGGCGGGAGTTCGTCCGGATCACCGAGGACGTGGCCGACGCGGTTCGCGACGCCGGCATCAGCGAGGGGATGGCGCTGGTGTGCGCGATGCACATCACCGCCGCGGTATGGATCAACGACGACGAGCCCGGGCTCCAGGCCGACACGCTCGAGTGGCTCGATAAGGTCGCGCCACCGAGCTGGAAAGAGCCGGACGGGGAGGCTGCCGAGGCGCTGCTTCCCGATCCGGGCGATTACCGGCACCATCGGGGCGGGGAGGACAACGGCGACGCCCACCTGAAGAATCTGCTCGTTCATCATCAGGTGATCGTTCCCGTCACCGACGGCGAGCTCGACCTCGGCCCGTGGCAGCAGATCTTCTACTGCGAATTCGACGGCCGGCGTCCTAAGCGTCTCGTGATCAAGGTTCTGGGCGAGTAGGGGTGGCGGCGTCGAGCGTCTTCGTAGACGGCGCGCTCGAAGGGCGCGTCCGGCGGCGGAACGAACCTCGGCAGGGCCGCAACCGAGGAGCTCGTGCGCTGCGGTGCGTCGGTCGTGATCGCGGGACGGCGCGCCGACCTGCTCGAGGAGGCGGCGGCCGAGGTCGGTGAGCGGTGCTCCTGGGTGGCCGCCGACGTCCGCGACCCGGCCGGCGCGGAGGAGATCGTGAAGACAGCGATCGAGCTCTTCGGGAGCGTCGATCTCCTGCTCAACAACGCCGGCGGCCAGTACATGGTCCCGGCCGAGAGCCTCGCCACCAAGGGCTGGCGGGCCGTTCACCGCCTCAACGTCGACGGGACGCTCGCGATGTCCACGGCGGCGTACGAGCTCGCGATGTGCGACGCCGGCGCCGGCACAATCGTCAACGTGACGGTTTCACCGCATCACGGGATGCCCGCGATGGCCCACACGGGCGCGGCCCGCGCCGCGGTCGAGGCGCTCACTCGCGAGCTGGCGGCCGACTACGCCGCGCACGGAGTGCCCGTGGTCGCGGTGGCGCTCGGTCGCTTCGACACCGTCTCGCTTCGCAAGTACCCGGCCGAGCTGTGGCGAAGCGCGGCAGCGAGCGTCCCGTTCCAGCGCCTCGGCAGCCTCGACGAGTACGGCTGGCTGATCGCGCTGCTCGCCACGCCGCTCGGCGCCTCGATGTCCGGCTCCGTCGTCACACTCGACGGCGCCCTCGACAACTGGTTCGGTCCGTGGCCGCCGGAGGGTCTCACCAGGGACGGCGCAGTGCCGACCGAAGAGCGCCGACCGACCGCCTGATCTGGGACTCCCTACTATCTGGGCACAATCGCGGGCGAGGTGTCAACGGCTGCACGGGAGCCTTCCAAGCTCTAGGAACGGGTTCGAGCCCCGTCGCCCGCTTTGCTTCGGCGTAGAATGGGCGCGTCGACGGGGAGTGGCGCAGTCTGGTAGCGCACCCGGCTGGGGGCCGGGCGGTCGCAGGTTCAAATCCTGTCTCCCCGACTACAAAATCCCTGCTAATCGAGATCTTCTGAGACGAGGCAAAGCCCGCGATATTCCTCGGAGGGGCGCAAAAGGGGCGCACACGCACCTGCCCCGTGCAAGACGAGCAGCCGGATATCGCATCCGTCGAGACAAAACACGTCGCTCGGAGCCGGGGGTGCGATGGTCGAAATGCGAGCCGGCGTGGACACATGAGCGGACGAGGAGTGCGCGACCGCATCGCCGCGCGGTTCGGCAGTGTCCTGCGGCCGCACAGGACCATCCCTACTCCGTCCTGACGGGTTCGCGTAGGGCCTGCTCGCGACGGGGATCGGGTATCGCCGCACGCCTGCGATTGGCGACCGGTCAGGGCTGTGGCGCCCCGAGCTTCTGGGCGAGCCGTTTCTGCATCGTCGCGTGCAGCAGGTGCCTGGGTAGCAGCGCGGCGGTGAACGAGGTCGGTGAGAGCAGCGCCCCGAGCTGCTCTGCCCTCCTGGTCGAGTTGCGGGCGGCGAGGACGACCTCGACGAGGATCTGCTCGCACCATTCCCGCACGTGCGGTTCGATCACGGCGCGAGCTCCGGGTACGCTCTTGTAGCGGTCCTGCCAGTGGGTGATGAGGTCGGTGATCGCCCGGAAGTCCGCGTTGATCGTCAGCTCGTGGCGGCCCGGGTGGTAGCGGGCGGCCTGGTCCTCGAGGTCCCTCGGCGCTCTGGAGCCGTCGCGCGCGGAGATCCAACGCGACATCGGGCAGATCCACAGCCGCGTCAGAGCCGGAGCGGCCGTCGGCGTGGCCTGGCGCGGGCTCGCTCGCGGACCCGTAGCGGCCCGGCTCCTCGTGGGCGTGTGCGTGCACCGAGTTTGCGGCCGGCGGGGTGCCGTGCGCCTTGATCCTATCGGTAGGCCCATCGCCGGCGCCATTGAGACCCGACCCGGTGGCGGGTTGCCGCGGCGGTTGTGTGGGGCGGTAGCGACTGAGGCGGTAGAGCGGCATGATCGCGCTGACGCGCTGGCGGATCGCCTGCTGGCGCGGGACGCCGTCGGCGGTGGCGGCGCGTTCCTGGAGTTGGCGGATCTCGTCTGGCATCGCGGCGGTGAACTCCTCGCCCCAGCGGGCCCACGGGAGCGGCTCGTGGTCCAAGAGCAGGAGCGTGCGGGCGGTGTTGCACTCGAGGTGGCCGGTGTGGACCTGGGGCTGGAGGTGGAGTACGACGCGCTCGTAGCCGAAGCGGATGCCGAAGTCCTGTAGGCGGCCGTATCCGCCGCGGGTCTGCGGTAGCGCGTCGTAGAGCTCGTCGCCGTGCACGGCGGCGGCGTGACCGGTCGAGGCCCAAAGCGTCGCTTCGCGCCGGCGGGCGCGATGATCGTTGTCGAGCACCCACCAGTAAGCGAGCGCGTCGCTTAGCTGCACGACGCCGGCGGCGTGGGCATGTCGCTCGAGGTGGTGTTGCTCGCCGTGGACGGGTTGCAGCTGTCCGCGCTGCTGGCGGTCGTGTTGCTCGCGGACGAGGATCTCGATCTTTGTTGGGAGGCGCAGGAACCGGGCGTTGAGGTAGCGGCTGATCCAAATGGTTGCGGGCGTCGGTGACGCTCGGTGGCGCCTGGGTGGTGTCGTGGCGCTCATGCTCGCCGAGCAGCACCACTTGGGTGCCATGATCCTGGCCGCGCAAAAGCCAAGGCTTGTCCGCCTCGGAGAGTGGGCGCGAGTAGTCGGTGTGGCCGTCCGGCCAGCGTTGCGGTTCGAGTCCCCAGCGGCCGTCGGGGTGTCGCTTGAAGCACACCAGCGAGCCTTGTCCCTGGTGCCAGGAGCGGTATTCGAGTCCGTGGGGGTTGCGTGAGCCGGCGGCGACCTTCGCGCCGACACCGAAGTTGCCGGCGGCGGACTGCTCGCGGCCGCTTGAGGCCAGCTGGTTGATGTAGCGGTGCAGCTGCTCGGCGGTCATCCCGGTGCCCGTGTCGGTCACCGACAGCTTGCGCACGCGGCCGCCCGACGCGTCGAATCGCAGCCAGTCCATGTACCACACGATCCGCCCGCTGGCGGCAGCGCCCTGGGCGTTGATCGCGTCGAGCCCGTTGACGGTCAGCTCGCCAGGCCCTGCAGGTCGGTGCATTCAGCGCCTAGTCGCTCGAGCAGGAATGTGGGGTTCGCAACGGCGAGCTCGTGCCACCCGTCAGGACCCGAGTCGTCGCGGTCGGGAGCGTCGGCACGCTGAGCGGGCTGCTCTGCCATCTTGCTGTAACAGGTACCGGCCAGGCCAACGAAGGCCCCCTTCCGTACCGGATTAGGTCTCTGGGAGGGCGTCGGCCAGAGCCGCAGCCCAGGTGCCGTACATGTCGATGACCGTGGAGGGCGCCGGCCAGTCCCCGTCGTGCAGCCGTTTGAGTGCGCCGCTGCCTCGCCAGGCGGCGTGCGTGCAGACCAGTCGGTCGACGACGGTGGCCCGCCGTATCGCTGCCGCCACTCGCGCATCGCGTTGTGCGCCCAGTCGCGCGTCCGCGTCGGTGCGATTGCCCCAGGATGGCAGCGTTTGCAGTACTGGTAGGCGTCGCCCTTGCCGCCGCGGGCCGCGGTGGGGGCGCCGCAGCCGCGGCACACGGCGGTTCCGATAGTCGCGTCGACTGCGGCAAAGGGATCACGCCCGGTCGTGCAGAGGCACGAGCGCTCGCCGTCGCAAGCGATCACTCCGCCATCCGAGGCGCGGTGATCGCTCTCGGGGAAAGCGATCGCGCGCGTCGCCGTCGTGTCGGCCGATCGGACGACTGCGATGTCGCCAACGCGATCGCGCGACGCGACGCGGCGGCAGAGTGAAAGCGATCGTGCGGACCGCGGCAGCTGGGCGCTCGAGACTGGGCGATTCCGCAAGCGAGCGGGCGCTAGGCTATAGGCTAGAGCAGGTCCTCACACCTGCTCTCCCAGAAAGCAGGCGTCGGAGTTGAGCGACCCGGCGCTCGACGGCGACCACGTCTCGGCGCCGGCGCGTCCCTTCAATGGAGACAACGCGCCGGCGGTCGGGCGCCGCCGTCACAGCCGTCAAGGTCACCGCGGGCGTGTGCTTTTCGCGCAACTCAAGCAGGCCCCGTCGCGGATAACCCGCAACTTCGGATCTGAGCGTTTTTCCGCGGGTGCGGGTGGCGCACCCGTTCCATCCGTGGGCTGGTCGGGACTTGGAGTTCGTCAAGCGCCGGCATAACTGGCGGGCGGATCGCGTGTAGGTGCGTGACGACGCGGACGGTTTGGTCTCATTGCCCGCGCAATGGACCGATGCGGTGCCGAGGATCCGTTCGTGGTTGTGGCTGGCGGGCGCGCGCCGTTCCATCTTGAGGGTTGCTCGCGTTGTCGGAGCTGGTCGCGTCGCTGGCGGCGGTGCGGTACCTCAAGCGACCCGCAGCTCCCGCTCGGATCGACTAGCTCGCCGTCAAGCGAATTACGCCGAGCATGTCAACGGAATTATGCCGCTGGTGACCCGATGACCAGAGCTCGCACCCGCGCCTCTTCCGTAGCGATACGTGCCGAGTGGCAGCGGGAATGTCGGGGTGAGGGCCCTGAACACGGGTAGCTCCCGGATCGTTCCGCCCGAACTCGACTGTGAGCGGGCCTCGCTGACCTGCGTGGTCCAGACGATCGCTTCATGCGTAGCACCCTGCCATCTCTTGGAACGTGAGCACTCACGTGAGACCCACTTCACGCGCCGTCACGGGCGCGAACGTTCGCGGCGTTCGCGCCCGCGGCGCGACGTCAGCCCAGGCTCGGGTCTGCACGGAGGCTATCGCGGTCTCGCCGGGTCGGTCCGCGGCCGACGGCGCGTCCTTCGCCGGAGACGGTCCGTCCCATATCGCCGGGTAGAACTCGATCGTGCATGGGCCGATCCTGTCAATTCGTTTACCGGATCTCCCGTTGAACCCCACGAGCACCTCGTTCTCCTTCAGGTCGTACTCGAATGGCATCCAGCCGCCGAGATCGTCGCCACCCGAAGACACCTTTCGTGAGGCCGTGGCCAGGGTGAGACGGCCGACGGCGCCCCGTGTGCTCAGGCCACTCACGCTCCTGATGAACTCTCCCGAGCGAAGAGTCAGCGGGCCGGATTGGACACCTCCGTCGAGGTCGGTGCCGACGGTCGTTTTGCTGCCGTCAGTCATCTCTAGCAGCATCTGGTAGACGACTGAAGGTCCCTCCTGGCCGTCCCACCCCCACAGCGTCACTGCCTCGATCGCGACGCAGTTGAGCACCGACGCCATGGTGGTAGCGCCTATGCTGAACGGATCGCCGTCGTCGCCCAAGTCTCCGAAGTACTGGGTGGTGGCCGGTCCCGTCATGTTGAGCGCGGGCGTCCCGTACCTAAGGCTCGGTAACGCAGGTGGCGTGTGGGACTTCAGCGGGGACTCGCCCATCGCCTTCACTACGCCTCTGATGGCGTCCAGGTCAGCGTCCGTCTGCGCTTTCGCAATGCCGACCTGCTGATCGCCGCTGTAGCCGTAGGTGTGATAGACGCCGCCCTTGCCGCTCAGCCACTCAAGCTGGTGGGCAAGCTCTCTCAGCTGCCGCGCGCTCTTGGCCAGCTTGTTAGTCGCATGCATTGTTTATGCGACTGGGCGTGTTTGCCGGTCCGGTCGAGATCGAGGAGATCGAGGTGGTCACGGCCGGCGGCGGCGTTGATGTCCTGGAGGCGCTCGCCGGCCTGCTCGACGTCGCGCTGGTCCGCCGGATCGAGTCGGGCGATGGGCGGATTCGCTTTGGGTTTCCGGAGGCGTTGCGCCAGATCGCCGTCTCGCTGCTGGAAGGTTCGCGCGAGGCAGATACCTGGCGTCGCGCGCACGCCGAGCGCCAGCGGCAGATCGCATGGGCGGCACGGGCGACCGGAGATGCGCCCTGGACGGACTACAGCGCGGCGGTCGCCGCGGACGCGGAGGCCGCAATGGCGCTCGACTGGGCGCGCAGCGCCGAAGATCCTGTGGGCGCTCCACTGGCCGCCGCGCGCGGCGCCTTGCTGGTTGACCTCGGGCGCGTGGCCGAGGCCTTTGCGGTGCTGGAGCCGGTGCTGCGATCTGTGACCGGGGTTGCGTCCGTTGACGCCCAGGCGCTTCATTCCTACGCCTATGCGCTCGAGGTTTCCGGTCGACATGACGAGGCGCTCGCGGCGGTCGACGCGGCACTTGCGATCGCCCCCGACCCGACGACCGAGGCCAAGGGGCTGATGTTGCGCGGCCTGATACGGCTGTCGCGCGACGAGCTTGACGAGGCCGTGCTCGACAGCGCGCGTGCCAGCGAGCTCGCACGCGAGGTCGGCCCCGCGCTGCATTCCGGGATCCTTGTGATGGAGGCCCAGACGCGGATGAGGTCCGGCGAGCTCAACCGGGCCGCTGCCCAACTCGCCGAAGCGGAGCGCGTCGGCGCCCAGGTGGACACCACGCGCCTTCGCGGGCGCTACGGCTTTCGCGCCGAACTCGAGAGGCTCGCCAATCGCCCGCAGCAGGCGCTGGAATGGCTCGCGAGAGCGCTCGACGAGTGGCAGCAGCGCGGCAGCGAGCTCCATCTTCTCACTGAGATGGAGAGCGTCGCGGAGCTGCTCGCCGGCCTCGGCCGGGACGTCGAGTTGGCCGAGTTGCTCGGGCTGATCGAGGCACAAGTAGCTGACGTTCTCGGCCCCGCGGCAGATCCCAAGCGAATACGCTCGCGGCTGCCCGAGCTCGGGGCCGCCGAGCGGCGCCTCGCTCCTGGCACCGCACAGCACAGGGCGAGGGGATTGGCTACCCGTCAGGGCATGCGGGCGGCGCGGGCGAGCCAGCTCGCGCGCGCGCCAGCTCGCGAAGGAGCATCGTGCCCATCCGACGCGACCGAAGGGCTCGACAACCGTCTGGTCGAGGTGACCCGCCATGCCGAAATCGTTTGAGATCTCGACGTGGACCGCGAAAGGAGAGTCGAGCGGGACCGCTCGGGCCCCGAGCCCGTGTTCCCGCCGTCGTCCAGATCTTCGCGGCTCGAGCCCTCCTGAACCTCGGGACTTGAGTGGCGGGTTGTGCTGACGCCGCCGGACCTGTGGCGCGCGCGTGGCACGCCCTCACGCCGGCGATCGAGGAAACTGTGGCAGTGGTCCAGCCGACAGATCCGGGCGGCCTGCTGAGCAGCGCGCTGCGCGGCGAAGGCCACCGCGTCCAGTTCCGTCGCGGCCAGGCGCTGTTCACCCAGGGCGACCGCGCTGAGCGCGTATTCGTTATCGAGCGCGGGTGGGTGATGATCACCAGCATGGCTCCGGGGGGCCGGGAGATCGTGCTCGGGCTTCGCGGACCGAGCGATGTGATCGGCGAGCTCTCGGCACTCGATCGCGAACCTCGCTCGGCGACGGCGCTCGCGGTCGAGGAGGTGACGGCGATCGTCGCGCCGGCGTCGGTGCTCACCCGCGCGCTTCAGAATGCGGACACGGCGAATGAGCTGATCCGGGTGCTCGCGGCGCGGCTGCGCGACGCTGATCGCAAGCGGCTGGAGTTCGCGGCGCTGGATACCCTGGGCCGGGTCGCCTGACGGTTGCTCGAGCTCAGCGACCAATTCGGCGAACACACCGTCGACGGGATCGTGGTCGAGCTTCCCCTGTCCCAAGAGCAGCTTGCGAGCTGGCGCGGAGCCTCGCGCGAAGCAACCGTCAAGGCGCTCGCCGCGCTGCGCACGCTGGGCTGTGTCAGCACTGGACGGCGCAGCGTTCAGATCCGCGACGCCGAGGCGCTTGGCCGCCACGCCCGCGGCGTCACGTGACGACCATAAGCCGGCAGACGACCCAGACAGCCGGCCGCCCAACCCAGGTGGCGGCGTGTCGGACACCGCTCCGCGCGGCCCGCTCGGCTACCAGCTGACCGTCACGAAAGCGTGCTTCCACGCGATAGCGAGCGCGCAGTTCTCGTCGCGCTCGCGATCGCTGAAGCCATAAGTGCGTAGGCATTGCCAGGCACGGGAAGTCGCATTCCGTGGCCGGTGCCGACCCTCCTTTCCGCGCGCAAACGAGGGCTCCGGTCAAACGCGGTCCGAAGTAGCGTGCTGCGAGTGAAGCGGGACCAGCGTTTTCTGCATCCCCGTTGCGCAGCGGGCGTAGGAGATGCCGACCACCGGGCTGATGCTGGTCGTCCTAAGCAGTGACGAGGTCGGCGATGATCACGACTGCTGTCCAGGCAGGGGGAGGAGCGCGGCATCCTCGAGCTTGGCGACTCGCGGGGTCGTGTGGCGAGTTGGACCGGAGGTCCCGCTGCGGCGCGGGCGGCCTGTCTTCGCCATGCGGGTTGCCCAACGGCCGGTGGCCGGCAGGACGTTGGGGTGTCCCGCCGGCCAACCGCTGGATGGGTCAGGCGGCGCCTCTCGCGGACGCGAGGGCTCCAGCAGTGTCGCGCCGGGACCGTGCCGCCTGGGTGATGAGGCTGGCGACGGCAGAGGGCTGCGAGACATAGATGGCGTGGCTGCCGGGCACCTCGGTCGTGGTCGCGCTGGCCCGTTCGGCCATCGCCCGCTGTGCTTGCGGTGGGATCATCCGGTCGTCGGTTGCGGCCGACAGGGGTACGCTCATCATCAGCTCCGGTCGTCGCGGTCCACGCCCCCTCGGGGGCACCTACCGCACTGCGCGGCTAATGACCGGGACGGCCAGCCGCCCCGAGCGACCCGCGACCGGAGCCTACACACCACGCCCAAGCGGGCGCATCGGTCGTCTAACCGGCCGCCGCCCACCCCACCGCAGCCACCGGCCACCGGCAAACACGCCTCGTCGGGCTGGGGCGGAGCCCCGTTAGGCTTTCGACTCAAGCGCCTGAGTGTCCGGCGAAGCGGGGGAGGTCCACACCACCGGCCTCGGGCGGCGAGTTCGCGCCGTCAGGCGCGCTTATGGGTTGCGCGAGAAGCGAGCGCCCGACACCGCGCCTTTGCGGCTCCGACGAGACGCGGACTGCGCCGTGCTAAGCAGATCCTGGCCCACCAACAAACCGACCGCGCTCCGTGCCGACGAGCGCGATCCGTTGATCTCGAAAGTCGCGACGTCGCCGGTCCTCAACGACCTGCGGCGGGGGCGGACGGATGGATCCGAGCGACGTGATGCTTGCGGCCTGGTTAGGTCGGCTGAGGTGGTAGCAGGCTGGCAGCTTGGCACATCGGGCGGGTTTCAGCCGGTTCTGCGTTTGGGCTTGGCGGGTGGAGGGGACCTCAGGGCGTCCATCGTTCAGACGACTCGGGCGTGGCCGGTGTCGTAACTACCAGCGGGTGCTCAGGCGGGCCGGGCGTCGGAGCTTTGATTCGGCTCGTCTCGGTGAGCGCGCCGGTTCGTGCCGGGTGTGTGAGCGGTGCGCTTCGCGGGGTGTACGGTTTCCGTGGCCGGGTGCGGGTGTGCGGTGCGGGGCTGGTGGCCGCCGGCGCGTTTGGCTTGGTAGAGGGCGGCGTCGGCGAGCTCGAGCAGGGTGGCGAGGTCGTGCGCGTCGGCGGGCGTGTTGGCGATCCCGATCGAGATGCTGGTGCTGGCGGGCTGGTCGGCGGCGCGGGTCCATGCGAGCGCTGTGGCGGTCTGGGCGAGGATGGTGTCGGCGATCTGCATGGGTGGGCTCAGTGGGTCGTGGATCCAGAGGGCGAATTCGTCGCCGCCCAGGCGTCCGGCGGTGCCGTGCTGGGCGAGGATCTCGGCCAGCTGGGTGAGCAGCGCGTCGCCGGCGGGGTGGCCGAGGGTGTCGTTGACGTGTTTGAAGTCATCGACGTCGCAGAGCAGCAGGGTTCCCGCCCGGTGGGCGTGGAGCTGCTGGCGGGCGTGCTCGATCCAGGCGCGCCGGCTGAGCACGCCGGTGAGGTCGTCATTCTCGGCCAGCCGCTCGAGTTCGGCGACCTGCGCCGCCAGTCCGCTGGGAACGTCGGTGACCGTGGGTTGGCCGGTGGCGGCGGTGCGGGCGATCTCATCGAGCATGGCGCGGTCGAGGGCGAGGGCGGCGAGGGCCTCGTCGGTCAATGCCCAGTCTGGGGGCGCGCCCGCGAGCATGCCTGCGAGGGCTTCTGCGACCTGGACGCAGGCGGCCAGGGGGGAGGGGACGCGGACGCCGCTGCGGCCGCCGTGGTGGTAGGCGATCGATGCGCACAGTTCTGCATCGGCGCCGCAGTTCTGGGCGTAGAGCGCGCCGGCGTGGGCGTGGTCGATCCCGAACTGCTCCCATTCGGCGATCGCTCGCGCTACGCCGCCGGTCGGGTACGCGTTGGCGAGCTTGTCGAGGCGGTCCTCCCCGAACGCCAGTGGCATCACTAGCTTGCCGAAGTCGTGCAGCAGTCCGGCCAGGTGCGCCGTCTCGACCGGCACCGCGGTCCGGCGGGCGATCTCGTCGGCGAACGTCGCGACGGTGAGTGCGTGCAGGTGCAGTTGTCCGCGCGAGGTCGAGCCGTTACCTGGCGCGCGTTGCAGGAAGCGGTAGGTCGCGCACTCTAGGCACAGCCGCCGGGTGGCGGCGCGGCCGATCGCCGCGAACGCTTGGCGGACCGTGCGCCAGTTCGATCTGCGGCCGTAATAGGCGGAGTTCGCCAGGCGCAGGAGTTGCGCGGCGAAGTCCGCGTCCTGCTCGATCGCGGCGACCGCCGCGGTGCTTGAGGAATTGGGATCGTCCAACAGAGCCAGCATCCGCTGCACGGTGCCGTCCAGTACCGGCAGCGAGCCAATCTCGACGGTCGCCCGAGCAATTCGTTCTCGAAGCTCGCCGTCCAGGCTCCTGGCCCACAGCGGCGGATCAGGAACCCTTTCCGCGGGAGGCTCGGCGGCGGCCGGTGGGTGGGCCGGAGTCATCGCGCGCCGTCCCCGCCCGGGAGCGCGGTCTCGAGGGTCCCGTCGAGCTCGGCGATGAGAAGGCCGACCAGCCCGCCGAGGCTTCCGGGTTCCTCGGGCCCGCCGTATGGGCGAACGCCGCGGACCTGGTAGTGGTTTCGCCGCCCGACCCTGCGGACCCGGATGTATCCGCCGCGCTGCAGGTCCCCGACGAGATCGTGCGCGGCGCGCTCGGTGATCCCGACGCTGGCGGCGATGTCGCGCAAACGCGCCTGCGGATCACCGACCAGGCACGCCAGCACGTGGGCGTGGTTGGTCAAGAACCGCCAGCTGTCCGATCGGTGGGACATCCCGCCTGCCTTATCGGCATGTGAAAGCCGGAGTGTGAATTCAGACATGGTCAATCTCGTAGGGCCGTGTCGCCCTCGCTCGCGGCTGGCACTCGCCCGGTCAACGCGCCCCTCGAGACACGAGCACGCCCTCCGGCCAGCCAGCCCCAACGGAACCGACGCGGGTCGCCCGCCGTCGAACCGGCGGACCGGCCGGCGCTCGGTGCACCCGATTGCGCTCACGGAGCCAATGCGGGCCTAAACCGCACTGTCGCAGCACGAGCGGCTGGCATCGGGGTGATCAGCCCGACCGCGGGGTACGGCGGGCGGAGGCCGACGCTGGCTATCGGCAGGAAGTCCGGGCCACGCAGGATGAGCTACCACTTGCCCCGCCTCCGCCGCAAGGGTCACATCCGCCGCGTCCCCGGCAGCTAACGCTACGATCACGGCCGGCAGATCGCCGCCTTCTTCACGAAGACCTAGATCCGAATCGTCAACCCATCGGTGGCCGAACTCGACCCCGCCGTCCCGGACGACATCGCCTAACGCTCCCACGCGCCCGGGCCGGGCGCACCTCCGAGCACGCCCTTGGCGCCCGCATCGCCGACGCTCAACTCGCGGACTGAAAAGATGACTCAACCGTGAACGATCCGACCCTCAAGCCAGTCTGGACACATCGCCGCTAGCCACCCAAATCACGGCAGCAGCGATCTCGCTGCCTAGAGCCGCCGGTTAGACAACGGGCTGCTCGCGCCTGACCCCAGCCGAATCCGGAGGTGTCCGCGTGCTTGTCTGGTGGATCCACGCCAGCCGCTGCGGTCAGGAGCAGGATCCGTTCTCCGCTGGGGAACGTTTCGGGCGAGGTACCGGTGAGGACGCTGGTCGTGGGCAGGTTGATCTTGACACGGCGCCCGAGCGGGCGCCGTTCGCGTAGATCACGGAGAGACGGGATGGGTTGCGCCAGCTCTCATCGGTGTCGTTCGTGGATCTATCCTCGGCGTTGAGGCGATCGCCCTGGCGGTTCGGCGAGCCTGGGCGGGCGGGGAGGGAGGAGTTGGCGCTGTGTCCGGTGCTGGCCCGGTAGGCTCGGGAGCTGTTTGAGATCTTCAGGCTCGATGCGCTGCCGTTGGTTGGCAGCTGATCGTCGGGTTCCTGTTCTCAGAACGGCTCAACGCGGAAACCATACCCAAGCCCTCCTCACGCAACGATTGGCGCCCACATGGTGAGCCTCAACGAGCAGCTGGCACAGGGCTGGGCTCAAGGCTCCGGCCACCGCTCGCGCATGTGGCTCATTTGAGCTTGCGGTCGTCTCCAATGTCGGAGTCGCGCGCCCGCTCACGCGAGACCGAGCCGTGCGTGGAGTACCTTGGCACCTGGCACCCGGCCCGCCGGCGCGAAACGTGCTTTACGGATCTGTTCAGGCGGCCAGTCGGTGGAGCTCGGCGGCGCGCTCCTGCGCGGCGACGCGCTCGAAGACTGTGACGACGTGTGGGTCGAATTGGCGTCCGGCGCACCGGCGTAGCTCGGCCATGGCGTCGGCATCGCTCATCGCTCGCCGGTACGGGCGTGTGGTCGTCATCGCGTCGTAGGCGTCGCAAACCGCGATGATGCGGGCGCCGAGCGGAATGGCCTCGCTGGCCAGTCGGTCGGGGTAGCCGGCGCCGTCCCAGCGCTCGTGGCTGGAGCGGACGATTGAGGCGACGTCGCCCAGCGAGCTGGCCGAGGCCACGATGCGCTCGCCCACGATCGTGTGTTGGCGCATGAACTCCCATTCGCGCTCGTCGAGCGGTCCTGGCTTGTTGAGAATCGCGACCCCTTCGTCGCCAAATCCGGGCCCACGCGGGTCGGCCGGCTGTTCGCACAGCGCTGCTTGCCCGACGTCGGTTTGACAAGCCTCCGCTGGTGTAAACCAAGGAGCGGGGCCCATGTCGTTTCCGCGGACCCCCTCGCGCCCCCAACCCGGGATGATCGCTTCCCTGCCCGCGCGATACTCCTCGCGCCAGCGGCCGCGGGCCTCATTACCGTCGATGAGCGATCGTGCGCCGGCGGCTACTGCGAACGCGCCTTCTGGGCGATTGCGAGCGCGCGCAGGGACCGCGACATCGTTAGCTCCGCCCGGCTGATCTTGGTCATCAGCAAGCGGGTCGGTGATCGCTCGGCGGATCCGCCAGACGCTTGCTCGCGAGCCGCAGGTCAGCTAACGCGTCGAGACGCCGTCTCTTGCAATCGCCGCGGAGCGGCACTGTGGCCGACGGACGCCCCTAGCTGCTGGTATTGCTCAAACTGAGCAGCGCGGCCGAGACTGCCGGATCTCGATCAAAGCAGCAGGTTCGGTGGGAGCTAGTCTTGCCATGGAGTTGGCATGAGCGAGCGGACCCAGGGGGTATCTACAACTGCCGTCGGGGTCTTGGCGGGGGTGTGTGCTGGCTGCGCGGAGCGCGATCCGCAGGTTCGGATTGACGATCCGGTTGCGCCGCGGTTGCTGAGTTGGCGCGATGGGAAGTTTGCCGTCGTGCGGGTGAGGGCGCTTCTTCCCGTGTTGCCCCAACCAAGAGCGCATGACTCCGGGCGGATATGGATACGTCCTCGCGCGGGTACATCACATGGATGCGATCGTCCGACGGGAGGTGGCCGCGGGCCTCGACCGGATTGTGATCCTCGGGGCTGGTTACGACACACGGGCGTATCGCATGCGCGACGAGCTCGCGGGGCGTGCACAGATAAGGAGCTTCTGACCGCGCGTCGCGCACCAGGCCAGCCCGCCGCCCCCCGACCGACACTGATGCCCGCCATCGCGCGGGCATCCGGCGTTAAGCCCTTGACAAACGTCTCTCCATAAGAGTGATCCACGCGCCCCTGCCGGGGCCCACCCGGAACGCATGAAAACGGCAGGCTCACGCTGGCCCTATGGCCACGACGTGCGGCAGGCCGTACCACACGGGAAGCCCAGAGTGATGGCACCTGAGCAGGCATTTTCCTCCGAGCGTCCGCCCGACGCAACGCTATTTTCGATTCAGTTTCCCTGGCCGGCGCGCCCACCCGGGGCGGGTGAAAATGGCGCTTTGCCCCTGAAACCGGAGAAGCTTGTACGACCGCTATTTTCCACTCAGTGATCCACGCGCCCCTGCCGGGGCCCACCCGGAACGCATGAAAACGGCAGGCTCACGCTGGCCCGATGGCCACGACGTGCGGCAGACCGTACCACACGGGAAGCCCAGAGTGATGGCACCTGAGCAGGCATTTTCCTCCGAGCGTCCGCCCGACGCAACGCTATTTTCGATTCAGGCTTAGTTTAGTCGGCGGAGTCGATCCACGCAAAGGCCAAGACACCGCGGTGGAGGCACTGGCGGAGCTCAGACACCGAGGCCTCGACGCCGAGCTGGATCTTGTCGGTCGAGAGATCGACCCAGAATTCGCGACGGGCGTGCGTGAACTCGCCCAGCGGCTCGGCGTCGCGGGTCACGTGAGGTTCGTCGGTGAGTTAGAAGATGTCCACGGGCATCTGCGCCACGTTCACGTCGTGATTGCCCCATCCCGTGGCGAGTGGACGCCGCTGTCGCTGATGGAGGCGATGGCGCTGCAGAAGCCTGTCGTGGCCGCAAGCGTGGGTGGGGTGAACGATCTGATCGAAGACCGGGTGACCGGGTTGCTGGTTCCGTCGGAAGACCCTCACCGCCTGGCGAGCGCAATCGCTGACGTCGTTGGGGATCTGAAGAGTGCATCCGGGATGGCACTGCGCGGCCGGCGATCGGTGGCGGCTAGGTTCGACATCAGCGGGACACGCTTCAAGGGCCGAGAACGAGATCCGGCGGGTGATCACCCAGGGCCGAATGACGACCCAGATAGCCTGATCCCGACGTAGAAGGGCCGGTCGACCGCCGCACCGCCCTGGCTGACCGGGGCCATGGTCGACCACGGCGCCGTCTCGACCTGGGCATCGGCGCAGAAAGAGATGCGCCCGCTTCACGTTGTTGGGGTATGACGGCCGGCCGAGAAACCGCACAGTCTGCGGATGATCGCCGGAGCCCGCGCCGCACCATGTCGATCCTTTCGAGCCGTGGGCGAATCTTTGCTGTTCTGGCGCTCGTCGCCGTCGTGGCGATCGCCGGTCTGGTCCACTACGTGCGGAGCGCGTCGAGCGCAATCCCGCCCCCGGCGAGCGTTCGCCCAGCCCCGCCGGCCAGGCTGTTGCCGGTGCGTTCCCCCGTCTTCCCTCTGAAGGACGGTCCGACGGGGCGCTATCTGGTCGACCGGGACGGTCGCCCGTTCCTGATCGTCGGCGACTCACCGCAGGCGCTGATCGTAAACGTGTCCGAGAAACAAGCTGACCGTTACTTCGCCAATCGTGAGGCGGCGGGGTTCAACTCGTTGTGGATCAATCTCCTCTGCGACACCTACACCGGCGGTCGGGCCAACGGCGACACATACGATGGCATCGCTCCATTCACGAAGCCTGGGGACCTGTCGACCCCGAACCCCGTCTATTTCGCGCGCGCGGACGCCATGATCCGCCTCGCCGCCAAGCACAACCTCGCGGTGTTCCTCGACCCCATCGAGACCGGCGGCTGGCTCAAGGTCTTGCGAAGCAACGGCACGGCCAGGGCTTACGCCTACGGTCGCTACCTCGGCCGGCGGTACAGGAGCTACCCCAACATCGTCTGGCTGAGCGGCAACGATTTCCAGACATGGGAGCAGCCCGGGGACGACGCCCTGGTGCTGGCCGTCGCCAGGGGCATCAAATCAGCCGATCCGAACGCATTGCAGACGACCGAACTCAACTACTACACCAGCGCCTCCCTCGACGACTCGAGGTGGTCGGGCATTCTCGGGCTTGACGCCGCGTACACGTACAGCCCGACGTACGCGGAGGTCCTGAACGCGTACCGTAACCGCGACCGCATCCAGGCGTTCCTGATCGAGGCCAACTACGAGGGTGAGCTCGCATACACCGGCCCGGAGACGCTACGACGCCAGGAGTACTGGAGCATGCTGAGCGGAGTGACGGGGCAGTTCTATGGCGACAAATACACCTGGCAGTTCTTGCCCGGATGGCCCAGCTACGTGAGCACCATCGGGTCGCGGCAGATCACCTTCCTCGTCAACCTGTTCTCTCACCGCCCGTGGTTTGACCTGGTTCCCGACACCCAGCACAGGCTCGTGGTGTCGGGGTTCGGCACCTACTCGGACAGTGGCAACGTAAACGACAACGACTACGTCACCGCGGCTCGCACGCCGGACGGCAGGCTGGCGATCGCCTATCTGCCGACCGGTCACCCGGTCGTCGTCGACATGACGACGATGGCCGACCGGCGGGTGCGGGCACAGTGGTACGACCCGACGACCGGAACCTACGCGACGATCCCGGGCTCGCCGTTCAGGCCCAGTGGTAGGCGGACCTTCACGGTGCCCGGCAAGCACCACGACGGGGATGACGACTGGGTGCTCGTGCTGACCGGGGTCGGGCGCCATCCCGCGTGAAAGCCAGCGGCACCTCAGGCCGTTATGAGGTTATGAGGAGCGAGGGCGTCGCACCGATTAACCCGGCCTGGGGGTCGCGGCTAGTGGGGATCGAAGGACTGCGAGCCATCGCCTGCTTGCTCGTACTCGTCGATCACGTCTGGCAGTTCAACCCAACAAGCCCCACCCTCGGCTTCGCGGGACCGTGGGTGATCCCCAACACCCCCAGTGGCCTCACGCTGTTCTTCGTCCTCTCGGGATTCTTGCTCTACCGCCCGTTCGCGGCAGCGATCATCGGCGGCTTCAAACGACCGTCAACGTCTGCCTACCTGCGCAACCGGGCGCTGCGGATCATGCCCGGCTATGTCGTGATCTTTCTCATCGTGTCGCTCGTTCTCAATGCTGCAGTCACCAATCCCATGTTTTTCGTCGAGCACAACTTCAGCCAAGTAGGTGGGCTCCACAGCCCCGGGCTGTTCATTCAGAACCTCTTCCTGCTGCAGGGCTTCACTCCCAGCGGGCTCGCGAGCGGGATCGGCACCGCGTGGAGCCTGGGCGCGGAGCTGGTGTTCTACCTGGTGCTACCGCTGCTGGCGTTGAGCGCAGAGCGTCTGGCACGTGGACTTCGCCGGAGAGATCGGACGCTTGCCACGCTCGCGCCCGCCACAGTGCTGCTGACGATAGGTGTGGTGTCGAAGGTGATCGCCGCCGACACCAGCCACGGCGTTACCGCTTCTTGGGGCGGGGCCGGGACCTGGCACGCCGTGTTCGAGCGCAGCTTCCTTGCGTCGGCTGATCTGTTCTCATTTGGGATGGTGGCGGCGGTCATCGTGATCTCGGCCGACGCCGGACGGCTACCGCGATGGAAGGCATCGTACGCGGGGGCAGGGGCACTACTCACTGGGGTCATCTTCAGCGTGCTTAACTCCAAGCAGTACATCGGGGCCCGCGCTGACACGACCGCCATGGCGCTCGCGTTCGGGCTGCTAGTGCTCTACGTGGCCCTCCCGCGAGACCCCTCCCGGCCAGGGATGACGCGCGTCTTGGAAACGCGGGTGATGGTTTACCTCGGAGTGATCTCGTACAGCGTCTACTTGTGGCATGAGCCGCTGATCTTGTTCTTGCACAAGCACGGGCTGCTGGCGCACGGGAAGACCAGCTTCATCCTGAACGTGCTCTCGGTGTTCACGGTGACGGCCGGCCTATCCGCGGTCACATATCATCTGGTCGAGGCGCGCGCGATGCGGCACAAGGTGCCGATGACCTCACGTCAGGCTCACGTCGCCGATGTCATTGAGACCGATGCGGTGGAGCTCGCTCCCTAAGCCACTTGCCGCGAGAACTGTTAAGAGACGAAACGACCGCGCGGACGTCAGTGGGCGGCCACTCGTTTGGTGGGTTGTGTTGTTCTTGGTCGGAAGCGATCGGGGGGAGTTGACCGGACCCTGTTTCTCGGTCCACCGCGAGTGAAAGTGGGTGGATACGAGTCGCGAGGAAGGTAGCGACCAGGGCGGTCGGATCGGAGAGGCCGTGAGAGGGAACCCAGGAGGCCGGCTCGGGGATGCGCGGCCATCGTCGCGGAGCCGAGCGGTGGAGCCGCGAGGCGTAGCGGCGATGGCCGCGGCGCGCTCGCCGCGGCAACCCAGCGTCACACCTCGGGGTCGACGGCCGGCCAGGCGGCGGCCGGCGTGATCTCCTTCGTGGCATCGGTAGCGAATACGGCCGGTGCCGTCATCCTGAGCGCGGAGTGCGGCCGCCGCCAGTTGGGTCACTGGTAAGAAACGTGTCACCAGCCGCAAACGAGCGGCGTTATGGAGCCGACAGGATGATGCCCCAAGGGACGGCATTCGGCATGGG
>CAVUPS010000003.1:0-214899 GCA_963743475.1 uncultured Solirubrobacterales bacterium | reverse complement strand
GCAAAAGCACTGGTCGGCGCGGTCGATGTCGTTGCCAGCATGGGCCGTGCGTAGGCAGAAGTTGTGCACCGGCGTGGCGCCCGGGCGCTGCTGCGTGTCGTCCGGTCCAAGCGCGATATCCCGGTCGCCCCGGGCTTACGCAATGGCTGGTCGAGCGATGCTCCACCGCCCGGACTCAGCTACCTCGGTCGTTGTTAGGTCCGCACAAGTCGAGGCGCCGCGGTGCGGGGCGAGGTAGGCGAGCTCCGTCTAGGGCGCGAGCCCTCCTTCGTGTGACGGCGCTACCCCCGTTGGCGTCGGGAATGCCCGCCTCCCCGCCTGCAGGTCTGGCGCGGACGCGGACGTGGGATGGCCGTCGTGGCGTGGAAGCAGGTCGCGGCAATCGACGGTTCGTTCGTCTGAGTACTGCTGCCTTCCTCCTCGTCTCAGGCAGCGGTCTTCCAGTCGGACCGGCGTAGCTTGTAGAGCAGGAGCGGCGGGAGGAGGCCGACGAGGAGGGTTGCGGCAAGCAGCGCCAGGAGGTATGGCAGTGTGCCTATGTGTCCAAGCTGGCTCGGCGGGAGCAGGCCGATCAGGCAGGCGGCCGCGGAGGCGAACGTCCCGACCACGCAGATCGTCACGAGCGCGGGTGCCCGGTAGCCACGCTGGTGCTCGGGCTCTCGCCGACGTAGGTTGATCGCCGCGACGAACATCAGGACGTACATGATCAGGTAGACCTCTGTCGCCAGGGCAGCGAACACCCAGTACGCGCGAGACACTTCCGGCACCACGGCGTAAAGCAGTCCGATCAGCGTGATGACGATTCCCTGGGCGAGGAGTATGTGAAGTTGGACGCCGTTTGAGTTGAGCTGCTGGAAGTACCGCGGCAGGTAGCCACGCTCGCGAGCGATGTCCAACAAGCCGGTCGAGGGACCAGTGAGCCAGTCAAGCAGGCCACTCACCGAGGCGACCACCAGCCCGACGGCGATGATCGGCGTGAGCACGCTCAGACCGAAGTGATTGAGCAGGCTTTTGAACGCCTGCATGACACCGGCGGTGAAGCTGATGTGCGCCGCGGGAACGGCGACCGAGATCGCGAGCGTCGGGAAGATGAAGACGAGCAAAATCAGGATCACGGCCACGAGGGTCGCTTTGGGGAACTCGCGCGGGGCGTCCCGCAGCTCATCCACGTGGACGGCGTTGACCTCAACCCCGGCGTAGAGGAAGAAGCTGTTGACGACAAGCACGATGCTCGTCAGTCCGTTCCACGCCGGGAGCACGTGGTGGGTGTTCAGCGCCGCCGCGGAGGCGTTGCCCTGCAGGAGGTAGATCGCGGCCAGGAGGACGAGAAGCAGGCCCGGGACCAGCGTTCCGATGACGATCCCGTACGACGCCAGCCTGCCGGTGGCAAGTACTCCTCTGGCGGAGACGAGCACCGCCGCCCAGAACAGGACGATGATCACCACGCTCGTGTAGAGGCCGCTGTGCGCCAAGCTCGGCGCGAACACGTACGCCAGCGTGCTCGCGACGTAGGCGAGTACTGCCGGGTAGTAGAAGGTCGTCTGGGCGAACTGACACCAAATAGCGACGAACCCCATCCTCGGAGAGATCCCCTCTGACACCCAGTTGTATATGCCGCCCTTCCAGCCTGAGGCGAGCTCGGCCGACACGAGCGACGCCGGCAGGAGGAACACGATCGCGGGCAGGACGTAGACCACCACCGAGGCGAGACCTAGGACGGCCGTCGCGGGCGTGGCGCCAAGATCTCCCACCGCCCCTAGGGTCAGCAACGCCATCGCCAACCAGCTGAGCGTCGCCTTCGACCCGGCCGGCGCACGAGTTCGACGGTTGGCAGGGGGCGGATCCGGCTGCTTGCGTGTAGGTGTCATCTGTTTCGGGATGCGTCAGCGGCACGAAAGCTCGAGCGAGCATTCTCGGCACTCCGACCGCCAAGTGTCGGCGAACCTCGGCGGGAAACCCCGGTTGGGCCTGCTTCTACGCGGTCGCAACCGGCAACGCATCCTCGCGCCTATCGTTCCAGCGGGCCTCAACCCCCACGTCCCTGCGGGCCGCGCGGAGCGGGGAAGGCGGCGTCGCGCTCGCGATGCTCGTGCCGCAGGCAGAGCAGGACTGCCGCCGTGATCGTCCGACTGCTGGCGGGAGCCACGGCACGCCGTTGGATCACGCCTCAAGCGGTCATGCCGGCCGCCTGGCTCCCCTCGGTGGAAAGCGGTAGTGCCGCCTCGGCCGCTGGCGTCCCTCCTTCACCCGGGCGCAGAAGGCGGCCCGTGCGGCGCTCCTGATCGGCACCCGCGGTATCGTGGTCGCCGTTCGCTTTGTACGCGAGCGACTCGGCGAGACTGCGACCACTGAGGTGGGTAGCGGTGTGAACGTGTCGGATGGGAATAGGAGCGCCGCCGGACGGAGATCGGCCCGCTCGACTGAGATAGTCCACGAGAGCGAACGGACGCGTGTGACTCGGCTGTTCTTTTCTGGGCGCGCGGTGATCCTGAAGGAGCCGCTGGGACCGGACGCGGAACGCCGGCTGGGGCATGAGGTCGCGATGCTAGAGCGGCTGCGCGGTGTGGTGGGGGTCGCGCAGCTGGTGGAGGCGCCGCGGTCACCGGGGTCGATCGTGATGGAGGATGTTGCTGGCCGAAGTCTTGCGGGGGTGGCGAAGCCGCTGGCAGTCAACGAGCTGATCGGGCTGGCCGTGAGTTTGGCTCGGGTGGTGGCGGGGCTGCACAGCCGAGGGGTGATGCACGGCGACATCACGCCGGGGAACATCGTGATCTCGCGCGACGGCGCCCCGTGCTTAGTGGACTTCTCCTTAGCGACGTCGTTGGCTGAGATTCGCCCCGAGTTCACGCACCACAGGGAGATACTAGGGACGCTCGCGTATCTCGCGCCCGAGCAGACCGGGCGTACCGGACGTTCGGTGGACCAGCGTGCCGATCTGTACGCGTTGGGAGCGACGCTGTATGAGCTGGCGACGGGCGAGCCACCGTTCGGTTCCGGGGATCCGTTGCGGCTCACCCATGATCATTTGGCACGCGTGGCTTTGCCACCGGTGGAGCTGAACCGGGCCGTACCCATTCCGTTGTCAGAGATCGTAATGCATCTGCTGGAGAAGGAGCCGGAGAACCGGTACCAGACGGCGGAAGGCGCGGCCTATGACCTGGAGCGGTTGCGGGACGCTCGCGCGCGTGCGGAAGAGGCTCCGGTTCGCATTGGTGAGCGTGATTTTCCGTTGCGGTTGCTGGCGCCGTCGCGGCTGGTTGGTCGCGATGACGAGGTTGGGGCGCTTCAGGCGACTTTCGTGGACGCGCTGACGGGCGGGTCTCGCGGGGTGCTGGTCAGCGGCGCGGCAGGGGTGGGTAAGACGGCGTTGGTCGATGAGCTGCGGCCGATGGTTACCGATAGGAATGGCTGGTTCGTGGCCGGAAAGTTCGATCAGTATCGGCGCGATCTCGAGTTCGACGCAGTGAATCAAGCGTTTCGCTCGTTGGGTCGGCGGTTGCTGGCGGAGCCGGACGATCAGCTCACCGATGTCCGCCAGCGGATCTTGGACGCCGTGGGTTCTAACGCGGGCCTGCTGACCGCGGCAGTGCCGGAATTCGCGGCGCTGCTGGCTGTGGAGCCCGAACCGGGCGATCCGCTTACCGCCCAGGTCCGGGCACAGCGAACCGCCGGGCAGGTGCTGCGCGCGGTCGCCTCAAGGAAGCGGCCGGTGGTGCTGTTCCTCGATGACCTGCAGTGGGCGGGGCGCACCCCGCTCGGTGTCGTCGACCTGGTGCTGAGCGAAGACCAGATCGACGGCCTGTTCCTCGTCGGTGCGTACCGCGAGGGCGACGATGCGGCAGAGTCGCTGGCGGCGCTGCTGTCCCGATGGCCCGAACAGGCCGGAGTAACACAGGTACGGCTGGCCAATCTGACCACCCCTAGTCTCGTCACAATGGTCGCGGAGATGCTGCGTGTGGACCCAGCCACAGCGGCGGATCTCGTCCAGCTGATCGAACCGCACTCGTCCGGCAACCCGTTTGAGACGGTGGAACTGGTCAACGCACTGCGCCGCGACGGCGTGCTGACCGCGACACCGGAAGGGTGGCGATGGGACGAGGCGGCCGTGCGTGCACGCCTGGGCAAATCTGAGGTCGCGACGCTAGTGGCGGCGCGGGTTGAGGCGATGCCGGCGACCTCTCGGCACTTGCTCGAGGCAATGGCGGCTCTGGGCGGAAGCGCTGAGCTCAGCATGCTTCAGGCGGCGACGGGCGACGCGGCGAGCGTGGTGGAAGAGTTGCTCGCACCTGCTCTCGACGAGGGGCTTCTCGTGCTAGAGCCGGGGGCGCATGAGGTGGTGCGGTTTCGCCATGATCGAACTCGCGAGGTGATCCTGCGCGGGCTGGACGGTCAGCGACGACGCGCCCTGCAGCTGGCGATGGCGCGGCGGCTTGCTGAGGCGCCGGAGCTGTTCGCGGCCGCGGCCGAGCAGTACCTTCCGGTCATTGACGCGGTCGATGAAGCCGCGGAGCGAAGCCTGGTGATCGCGCTCCTTCGACGCGCGGCCGAACAGGCCGCCCTGACCGGCGACTACGCGCTCGTGAACGTGCTCTCGGTCGCCGCGCTGCAGCTCGTCGACCCGGCTGACACGCCCACTCTCATCGAGCTGCACACCCGCCGCCACGCCGCGCTCTACAGCCTGGGGCGCCTCGAGGAGGCCGACGAGGAATACCGGACTATCGAAAGGCTGTCGACAACGGCTCTAGAACGTGCCGACGCGACCTCCGTTCAGGTGCACAGCCTCACCCACCGCACGCGCTTTACCGACGCGGTCGGACTCTGCCTGGAGTCGCTTCGCGAGCTGGGCCTCGCCGTCCCGGCAACGGACCGGCTTCCCGCCGAGATTGATCAGCAATTCCAAGCTCTGTACCGGTGGCTCGATCAGACTGAAGCCGCAGGTGGGCTGGCCCAGCCGGAGATAAGCGACCTGAGTCTGCAGGCAGGTGCGCGCCTGCTTAACGCGGCCTTGGCGGCGGCCCACGCCGCCGACGGCTCCGTGCATGCGTGGGTGAGTCTGGAAGCGCTGCGGATCTGGCGCGAGCACGGACCGGCTCGTAGCCTCGTGGGCCCAGCGAGCGCGGCCGCCTTCGCCTTGATAGCGCTGCGCGGCGACCACGTTGGCGGTTACCGAGCGGTGCGGCGGATCCTGGCATCGGGCGAGGCCGCCGGCTACGCACCCGATACCTCGCTGGCGCGCTTCGTGTTCGCCCTCTTGGCCTGCTGGTTCGAGCCCATCGAACGCGCACTTCAGGAAGCTCAACGGGCCCGGGAAGGACTGAGTGCAATGGGCGACCTGGCGTACGCAGGCAGCACCTACTACCCCAGCGTGCCCTACCTGCTCGACTGCGCGCCAACACTGGACGTCTACGTCGCCGAGGTCGAGGCGGGGCTGGCCTTTACGCGCCGTACCGGCAACGAGTTGACCGGCCAAGCGCTCGATTCCCATCGGTGGCTGATTTCCGTGCTGCGCGGCGGACGCGCAACTGCAGCGCCTGGCGAGACGGTTCCCCTCGACAGATACTCCGACAACCCCTTGGCATTGTTTGCCGCTCATCTCAGCCGTGCCACGGCCGCCGCCATCTTCGGCGATTCGGCCGGTCTAGCGACACATACCAAAGCGGCGATGCCGTTGCTCCCCGCGGTCATGGGCAGCTACTTGGCCGTTCCGGCTCGGCTGCTGCGCGGGCTGGCCCTTGCCGAGGAGGCCCGTAGTGGCCACGGCGACGAGCATGAAGGTTGGATGCCTGAGCTGGAGGAGGTGACAGGTTGGCTCGCCGCCCGCGCCGCGGACGCGCCGGACAACTTCCTGCACCTGCTGCGGCTGCTAGAAGCAGAGCGGGCGTGGGCGCTCGGCGATTTCCGAGCTGCAGTGATCGCCTTCGACGCCGCCGTAAGCGAGGTCGCCCACCGTCAGCGGCCCTGGCACCGAGCCCTGATTGCCGAACGCGCCGCCCGCTTCTACCTGGCCCATGGTGTCGAGCAGGCCGGCTACGAGCTCCTCGCCCACGCCCGCGCCGAGTACCTCGCCTGGGGCGCCGCGGCGAAGGTCGCCCAGCTCGACTGGGCGTACCCGACCGTGCGACCCCATACAGATACTTCCTCCGGCCAGCACGGCGTCGACCAGCCCGATGATCCTGCCCATCGTCGGCCCGTGACGACCGGAACGATCGACCTGCTTGGGATTCTGTCGGCGTCGCAGGTCCTGAGCTCGGAGACGGACATCGACCGGCTGCACACTCGCGTCGTCGAGGTGCTGAGCGGGATGACCGGCGCCACCGGCGTACACCTGCTGCTTTGGAACGAGGACCGAGAATGCTGGCTGCTGCCCGGAGCGGGCACCGACGGCGCCAACATCTCGATCAGCGGACGCGGGCACGACTCCCTGGTGCCGATGTCGGTGCTGCGATACGCCCAGCGCGTCCGTGAACCACTCGTCGTGGAGGATGTCACCCGCGATGACCGCTTCGCCAGCGACCCCTACTTCACGGACATCAGCGGTTGCTCGCTGCTGGCCCTGCCCATCCTCAGCCGCGGCACGTTGCGGGCGGTGCTACTGCTGGAGAACCGCCTGATCCGCGCGGCGTTCACCACCGAGCGGCTTGATGCGATCAGACTCATCGCCGGCCAACTCGCCGTGTCTCTGGACAACGCCCAGGTATACGCCCAGTTCCGCCGGATGGCCGACGAGCAGGCCGCTTTGCGGCGTTTGGCTACGCTCGTCGCGCGAGGTGTGCCTGCCGGTGAGCTGTTCGAAGCGGTGGCAACTGAGGCCAGGCGGGTGCTGGATCTCGACACGAGCTCGCTGCTTCGCTTCGAGAGCGACGGCAGCGCGACGCTGCTCGCTGTCGACAGCACGCTCCCGCCCGTGGTTGATATCGGCGACCGCGTGTTGCTCGACGCCGGCACGGCGGCCGCACAGGTGCAAAGCACGGGCGGGCCGGCGCGCGTTGAAGTCTACGAGGACGCCTCGGGCCCGATGTCGGACACGCTGCGCAGACTGGGCTACCGTGGTTCCGTCGGGGCGCCCGTCGCTGTGGAGGGTCGTGTGTGGGGTGTGATGCTCGCCAGCTGGGCCGGGGAGCGTGTGATTCCGCCCGATAGCGAGGAGCGCCTGGTGCAGTTCACCGAGCTCGTCGCCACGGCCGTCGCGAACGCCGACAGTCGGGTCGAGCTCATCACCTCGCGCGCGCGGATCGTCGCCACCGCCGACCAGACGCGCCAGCGCCTCGAGCGCAACCTGCACGACGGCGCCCAGCAGCGGCTGGTCTCGCTGGCGCTGCAGCTGCGCGAGGCGCAGGCGACCGCGCCGCCCGATCTCGCCCGGGAGCTGGACAGCGTCACGACCGGACTCAATAGCGCTCTCGATGATCTGCGCGAGCTCGCACGCGGCATTCACCCGCCCATCCTCGCCGAAGGCGGACTGGGGCCTGCGCTGAAAGCACTCGCCCGCCGCTCCGCGGTCCCGGTCGAACTCGACGTGCGCACCGCGGGCCGTCTCCCTGAGCCGGTCGAGATCGCGGCCTACTTTGTCGTCTCCGAAGCGCTGACCAACGCGACCAAGCATGCCCGCGCCTCGGCGTTCACGGTCGCCGTCGAGGCCGACGCCACAGACGCTGTCCTGCGCGTCGCCGTCCACGACGACGGCGCCGGCGGTGCCGATTTCAGCCGCGGCACCGGCCTCGTTGGCCTCAAGGACCGCGTGGAGGCGCTCGGCGGCCGGATCTTCCTCCACAGCCCCCTCAGTGCCGGGACCAGCTTGCGGGTAGAGCTTCCGATCACCGCTGTCGACGGCGGCGTCGCCCCCCGCTGAGATCGGTCCGTCTCCGAGCCGCGGGATCCGATCGAACGGCTCCCGCGACGAGAGCCCTGCCTTCGTTGCGTTGCGGGCACGTCGCGGACGCCGGCCAGAGCCCTGCGATCCGTGCGCGGAGCAGGCCAGTAGCTGGTAGCCGGCATCAGACCCGGTTCCCGTGCTCGGTCATGCCTAGGAGTACCGAGCTACGGAACGAGAGGGCACGCCGTATGCGGAAAACCCGCGACGGAGATGCCACTTCCCACCGATGACAGCGCGCCGAGAGCGGTCGATGCTCACTCTCACGAAGCCGCCCGAGTAGGGAGAGGGAGCGGTGCGCGAGTCAGAGAATTTCACCTCTCGCGTGGCGGGTTGGAGCGCCGCTCACCGTAAGGGGGTAGTGCGCGGGTGGCTGGCGTTTGTGCTCGTCGCGTTCGCGCTAGGCGGGGCGGCGGGATTGGTGACGCTCAAGGCCGGGGAGGGGGAGAACGGCCAGTCACGCCTCGCTGACCAGACCCTCGCGCAACAGTTTCCACGCGAGCGCGCAGGCGAGGAGGTGCTGGTCGAGAACCCGAGCGGCCCGCTCGCGGGCACCGGCTACCGCGCGGCGGTAAGCGCGCTCGTAACTCGCCTGTCCAGCACCCCATCGGTCGCGGACATCAAGTCGCCGCTGGCGCCCGGCGACGCTGGGCAGATCTCCAGGGATGGTCGTGCGGCATTGGTCACCTTCCAGATCGCCGGCGATCCGGATACCGCCCAGAATCGCGTCGCCACGGCGCTGGCGGCGACGGCCGCGGTGCAGCGCGCGTATCCGGGGCTGTTCATCGGCGAGGTGGGTGACGCCAGCAGCACCAAGGCGGGCGACAAGGCCATCTCCGATGACTTCCACAAGGCCGAGGTGACCTCGCTGCCGATCACGCTGATCATCCTGGTGCTCGCGTTCGGATCGTTGGTGGCAGCCGGCGTGCCGCTGCTGTTGGGCTTCACCGCGGTTCTTGCGGCGCTCGGCCTGACCGAGCTGCTCAGCCACCTGGTGCACGTCAACTCGGCGGTGACCTCGGTGATCCTGTGCATCGGGTTGGCGGTGGGCATCGACTACTCGCTGTTCTACTTGCGCAGAGAACGGGAGGAGCGCGCCCGTGGGCGCACGCCCGCCGAGGCCCTGCAGGTAGCGGCGGCGACCTCCGGTCGGGCGGTGCTGATCTCTGGTCTGACGGTGATGGTCGCGATGACGGGGATGTTCCTGATGGGCTCGCAGATCTTCACCTCGTTCGCGATCGGGACCGTGCTCGTGGTCGCGATCGCGCTCGTCGGCTCGCTGACCGTGCTGCCGGCGGTGCTCGCCAGGCTCGGCGACCGGGTCGACTGGGGCCGGGTGCCTGGCCTGAACCGGCTGCGCTCCGAGAACGGGGAGTCCCGGTTCTGGGCGGCGATCGTCGGTGTGGTGCTGCGGCGACCCCTGCTCTGGGGCGGAGCGGCCACGGCGTTGCTCGTCGCGCTCGCGATCCCCGCGTTCAGTCTGCACACGGTCGAGTCGGGCATCGCGGGGCTCCCACAAAACCTGACCGTCACGAAGGTCTACAACCGCATCCAGCAAAAGTTCCCCGGCGGGGCCATCCCGGCCGAGGTCGTGATCAGCGCACCTAACGTGACCTCAGCTCGAGTCACGGCCGGAATCGCCGCGCTCGAACGCGCGGCGCTCGCGACCGGCAAGATGCACCAGCCGATCACGGTCGATGTCAGCACCTCGCGGCAGGCTGCGCGCGTGATGATCCCGATGTCGGGAAACGGCACCAACTCGGCATCGATCAGCGCCCTCGAACGGTTGCGGGGCAGCGTCATCCCGGCGACGATCGGCCGGGTTCCCGGGGTCACCGTGCACACCACGGGGACGACCGCGATCGCCAAGGACTTCACCGACACGATGAAGTCCCGCGCGCCGATCGTGTTCGTGTGGGTGCTCGGGCTCGCGTTCCTGCTGCTGCTCGTGACGTTCCGCTCGATCGTGATCCCGCTCAACGCGGTCGTCCTGAACCTGCTGTCGGTCGGCGCGGCCTACGGCGTGCTCGTGCTGATCTTCCAACAAGGCCACCTGCAATCGCTGCTCGGCTTCAAATCGATCGGCGGCGTGATCGACTGGCTACCGCTGTTCCTGTTCGTGATTTTGTTCGGGCTCTCGATGGACTACAACGTGTTCATCCTCAGCCGGATAAGCGAGGGCCACGACAACGGGATGAGCACCGAAGACGCAGTCGCGCACGGCATCAAGGCCACCGCCGGCGTCGTGACCAGCGCCGCGATCGTAATGGTCGCCGTGTTCGCGATCTTCGCGACACTCTCGATCATCGATTTCAAGATGCTGGGCGTCGGCCTCGCCGTCGCCATCCTGATCGACGCCACGATCGTCCGCGCCGTCCTCCTACCCGCAACGATGAAGCTGCTCGGCGACTGGAACTGGTACCTGCCCAGCTGGCTCGAATGGATCCCGCACATCACCACCGAGCCAACAGCCGCCCCCACCCCCAGCCCGACCGCCGGTTCTACGGTGCGACCAACACGCCGGCCCGCCTGGCCACACCTGCCCTCCCACAAGGACTGAAACACGAGCATTACCACGATGAACCAGGAGGTGGACCGATGCGGGCGGTGATCGTCTACGAGTCGATGGTCGCTAACACGTACACGATCGCTGATGCCGTTGGCGAGGGCCTCGAACCGATGCTGGAAGTCGTCGTGGTTCCACTGGCTGAGGCAGGCCGCGAGCGGTTGGGCGACGCCGACCTGCTCGTGGTGGGCGGGCCCACCCATTTCCACGGCATGAGTCGCTCACGCTCCCGCAAGTGGGCGGCCGGCATTGCGCAGAAGCCCGGCAACGATCTGGTGCTCGATCGCAACGCCGAAGGCGCGGGCGTGCGTGACTGGCTCACGTCGCTCGGCCACGGCCACGCAAAGGTTGCTGCCTTCGACACCCGTTTCAACGGTCTGGCGGGTTTCACAGGTAGGGCGTCGAAGCGATCAGCCGAACGCTTCGGAAGCACGGGTTCGAGGTGGTCGGCAAGCCCGAGAGCTTCTTGGTCGATTCGAAGCATCACCTCGAACCGGGCGAGGAGGCCCGAGGCCAAGAATGGAGCAAACGCCTCGCGGCAAGCGTCGTGTCGAGCGGCGCCAGCGATGCGGACCGTCCGGGACAAGCACCCGCGTCCAAGGGGACGTGATGTCCGAGGTGATGATCCCAACTCGGGGTGAGCTGCCGTCCTACCTGGCAACACCTGGGGGCCCGGGCCCCTGGCCGGGTGTCCTCGTCATCCACGACGCATCGGGAATGAGCCAAGACTTACGCAACCAGGCTGACTGGCTCGCGGGCGAAGGGTACCTCGCCGTAGCGCCGGACCTCTTCCATGGGAGAGGGAGGGTGGCCTGCATGATCTCGGTCATGCGCGACGTGCGCGCCGGACGGGGAAGGTCGTTCGAGGAGATCGAGGCGGCACGCGTGTGGCTGGAGGCGCGGGAGGACTGCACGGGCAGGATCGGCGTGATTGGCTACTGCATGGGAGGGGGGTTCGCTTTGCTGCTCGCAGCCGATCGCGGGTTCGCGGTCTCAAGCGTCAACTACGGCACCGCTCCGAAGGACGCCTACACGGCCGGCTTCCTGAGTCGGGCTTGCCCGATCGTGGGAAGCTACGGCGGCAAGGATCGTGCACTGCGGGGGGCCGCCGATCGCCTCGACCGGGCATTGACGGCCGTCGGGGTCGAGCACGATGTCAAGGAGTACCCGGAGGCCGGGCACTCCTTTCTCAACGACCACGAGGGAGCTGGAGACAAGACGCCGCTCCCGTTCTCCGTCTTGGAGCCGGTGTTCGGAATACTCTCGCCAGGATCGGGCTACCACGAGGAATCTGCGCGCGACGCACGCCAGCGCATCCTCGCGTTCTTCGAAGCCCACTTGAAGCCGTAGAGGGCGAGCCGCCCGGTACAACCGGTCCCGGGTGGGGGCAGACCGACGACCGGTCGGGATCGCTCCGGCAAGGCCGCGGCGTCATGTGCTGCGATGCCCCGAAGGGCTGCCCCCTCGCGACGACACGCAACACAGAGAGCGGAAACTCGCCGCACCTGTTCCATGACGAGGACCATCACCGACGCCTGGCCGCGTCGGCGTTGCCGCTCCTACCGTCGCAATGGGAGCCTGGCGGCGGTTCGCTTGACGTTGGAGAGTGAGACGGCGATCCAATGAAACACCGGCCTGAGTGGATTCCGGTGTCCGCTGACGCAGGTCGCGGCGCGCGTCGGTGCCGAGCACGGCTCGGTCACAAACACCTACCTGCCGAGCTGGTTCGCCCACAACCTTCCGGCAATCCACGTCCCGCTCGTCCTGCTCGCCGGATACCCGCACGCCCGGAGTCTCCGAGAGTCGAGGATGTCTCGGCTCCTGCCAGCAGTCGCACAGACCACTGTGCTGCTCTGACGCCGATCGGAGCGGAGTCGGGAATTTCGGTAGTTCGGACGACCCGCGGGGCAGGTTCGTACCGATGCGGTCGCGAGCGGGCCGGGTCACTGTTTGCGTAATCGACTCGAGTGTCGAGAGGAATGCGATTGGGAGGGAGTCCGATGACTACGGTGGCAGCGATCCGGACCGTTGGCTTGACGAAGTCGTTCGGCGCCACGGTGGCGCTTCGGCCGCTGGATCTGGCGGTGTCCGAGGGCGAGGTGCTTGGCTACTTGGGGCCTAACGGGGCCGGGAAGACGACCACGATCCGGTGCCTTTTGGGGATGATTCGGGCTACTGCCGGGCGGGCGGAGATCTTCAGCGTCGACGCGCAGGCGCATCCGGCCGAGGCGCACCGGCGGGTGGCTTACGTCCCCGGTGAGGCGAATCTGTGGCCGGGGCTGACCGGCAGCGAGACGCTGCACCTGCTGGGTCGCGTGCAGGGCCAGGCCGATTTGCCGTATCAGGAGGAGCTGGTCGAGCGGTTCAAGCTCGACCCGTCCAAGAAGGTCCGCGCGTATTCGAAGGGCAACCGTCAGAAGGTGCTGATCGTCGCCGCATTGAGCTCGCGAGCCGATCTGTTGATTCTCGATGAGCCCACGAGCGGTCTTGATCCACTGATGGAGGAGGTCTTCCGCGAGTGCGTCACTGAGGCGCGGGCGCGTGGGCAGGCGGTGTTCTTGTCCTCGCACATCCTTAGCGAGGTGGAGGCGCTCTCAGACAGGGTCGCGATTCTTAGCGCGGGCGAGCTGGTCGAGGTGGGCACGCTGGCGGAGATGCGTCACCTGTCGGCATTGTCGATCGACGCGACCTTCGATGGGACTCCTCCGGACCTGTCGAGGATCCCGGGCGTGAGCGCGGTCGATGTGGAGGGCAATCACGTCCGCTGTCAGGTGGTGGTTCGGTCGAGCCGCTGCTCGATGCGCTCGTCTCGTCGGGTGTGCATCAGCTGCTCAGCCGCGAACCATCACTCGAGGAGCTGTTCCTCGCGCACTACGGCCGCGAGCCGGCCGGCGAGAAGGACGCGGTCCATGCGGCCTGAGCTCGGCGTCGGTGACCGTCGGGCCGCGACTGTGATCGCGCTGAGCACCGCGAAGAGCGCGGCGCGATCGGGCGCTGTCTGGGGCCTGCTATTCGGCGCGCTCCTTCTGAACGACGCGCTCAGCTACCCCAAGAACTATCCCACGGTCGCCTCGCGGGAGGCGTTCGCCCACACGTTCGGCCACAACGCCGGCATCACGGCGATCATCGGCCCCGCTCGGCGACTGGACACCGTGGGCGGCGAGATGGCTTGGCGGACGTTCGGCCTGGTGATCATCCTCGGCGCGATCTGGGGCCTGCTCACCGCAACGCGCCTGCTGCGCAAGGAAGAGGACGCCGGACGCTGGGAACTGCTGCTCGCAGGTCGCACCACCCACCGCCACGCGACCGCGCAGGCAATCGCCGGGCTCGCCGTCGGATGGATCGTGCTATGGGCATTGACCGCAGCATTCACAATCGCAGCCGGGTCGAACTCAAACGTCCGCTTCTCCACCTCCGCGTCGATCTTCTTCGCGACCGCGGCAACCGCCAGCGCGGCGCTGTTCCTGGCGATCGGCGCGCTGACCAGCCAGCTCGCCCCAACTCGCCGTCAGGCCAACGGCCTCGCCGCCTCGATCTTCGCCACGTGCTTCGTGATCCGCATGGTCGCCGACTCGGTCAGCAGTTTGGGCTGGATGCGCTGGATCAGCCCGGTCGGATGGGTCGAGAACCTACATCCATTCACGGGCTCACAACCACTTGCGCTCGTGCCCATCATCCTGCTCACCGTCGGCGCCGCCACGCTCGCGGCTACATTCGCCGGCAGGCGAGACCTCGGCACCGCCGTGCTCGCCCGCCACAACGCGGTCAAGGCAGACACTCGTCTGCTCGGCAGTCCGGCCCGGCTCGTCATCCGGCTCGAGCGCTGGGTCGCCCTCGCCTGGATCGGTGCGTTGGCACTGCTGGGTCTGATCTTTGGACTGGTCGCGCGGTCAGCCGTCGGGGCCGCCGCGGTGAACAAGTCGATCGAGCAGTCCGTGGTTCGCCTCGGCGGCCATCATGGCAGCCCCGCAGCGGCGTGGATCGGCTTCTTGTTCCTCTTCATCGCCGCGCTCGTCGCGTTCGCCGCTGCTGGCCAGATCTCAGCGATGCGCGGCGAGGAGGCCGACGGCCGCCTCGACAACCTCCTCGCACGCCGCCTCAAGCGGGGAACCTGGCTCGCCGGCCGCGTCGGATTCGGCGCCGCACTCGTGGTCGCCGCTTGCCTGGCCACCGCCCTCGGCGGCTGGATCGGAGTAGCGGGCGGGCACGGCCACGTCGGGCTCTGGGCGATGCTACAGGCGGGGCTGAACCTGATGCCGGCCGCCCTATTCATCCTCGGCCTCGGGACGCTCCTCTACGGGCTCCTGCCGCGAATCGCGACGCCGATCCTCTACGCCGTGATCCTATGGACGTTCCTGATCGACATCATCGGGTCGAGCATCACGAACAACCGCCTGCTTCTAGACACAGCGCTGCTCTCACATCTCGGTCCCGTACCCGCAGCCAGCCTCAACTGGACCGCCATCGGGGTACTCACCGGACTCGGCGTGATCACCGCGCTCGCCGGGCTCGCCGCCTTCCAGCGACGCGATCTCGCCGCCGCATAATTGCGCTCGCGTCATCCAGGGGTCTCAGGGCCCCGCACACGGACCCGCTTTGATCCCGCCACGGGTCTTAACGGCACCCCAATCGAATGCCTGCTCCGCGCGGGACGCAGGGCGCGGCGGCGCCAGGCAGAGCGTGTCCAACGCTGCCTATGCAGATGCCGGCAGCTCGCTCGTCGGCGGCGCTTGTGCCTTCGCCCAGTAGCAGAAGCCTCGGCGGGCTGTAATTGGCCATTCCTGGCTGCCGGATTGGAACGAACGCAGAAGTCCCGGGGAACGAGTCGGCGACCGCTGGCGCGCTGCTGAGATCGTTCCATACGAGAAGAGATTGGGGCTCGATTCGGCGGGCCGGCGCTCCTGCTCCGCGTCGAAGCACAAGCCGGGCGCCGTGACTCCACGGCAACCGGGGCCGACGCGGGCGGGAGTCAGTAGCTGAACACGGTCGTATCGTTGCCGGCCCACTCCCACACTGGAGTCGCGCCGGCGATCCGGGCGTTCGATACCTTCTCGGCGTCGCCGAGGTCGCGAGCGTCGACGCAGATCGGGCAGAGCCAGAGCTCGCCGCCGCCGTCTGCGAACTGTTCGAAGAGCCGCTCGAGCGGCGGGCAGCCCTTGCAGGCGACGCCTTGGGCTTCGCCCGGCAGGCCAAGCCGGACGGCCTCCTTCGTTGCCCAGATCACGACCTGCTTGCCCTGGCTTAGCGCGGCGGTCGCGACGAGGAATGCCACGAGCACGCGCTCGGCGTCCTCGAGCCCGGTCGCGAGATTGACGAGGACCTTGCCTTTCGCTGCGGATTCCATCATTGCTCCTTGATAGGACGATCGGTCGTAGGAGAGTCTGCCGTCGCGCGTGAGTGCGAGACCAGCACATTCACTCGCCCGAGGTGCAGATCGAGGCCGCCAGGCGAGAAGGCCCGGGCGGTCAAGCGCCGCTACCAGGGGGTCTGCCGCGGCTGCGGGAGACCGACCGCGGCGCGCGGCGGCAAGGGTGATGCGTACCAGTACTGCAAGCGGTGTCATCCCGGGGCGATCGCACCGACCCGGACGCGCGAGTGGGTGCGCGACGCGATGCGCACCTGGCAAGCGCTGTATCCGGCAGCTCGGCGAGCTTGGATTGTTGGGCCGACGTGTGAGCCAGGAGACTTTGGAGAAGCTGACCACGGCGCTCGATGACGCGCACGTCGCCCGCGCGCGACTTGGTGATGTGGGCGAGAGCGATGTCATCGGTCCTGACGACATCGACAAGCTGCGCGAACCCGCCAAGCGGTTAGCGGCTTGGCGACGGCTGATCACCGACACTGACGAGCTCTACGACCCCCTCGCCCAGACCCGCGGCGGGTACGGACGCCTGCAGGATTTCGGGGTCCGCTTCGGCTACGAACGCGTCGTCATCCACCTCGAACCCGCCGTCGAACCGCACCGCCTGCAGGCCAACACCGCCCGCACAATGCTGCTCCTCGACCACGAATCCCTCCCCTGGACTCGCTGGGGCGACGAGTTCGCCGCCGCGATGCCCGGCGAGATCCGCCGACTCCAGGAACACGCCGCCAGCACCGACGGCACCCCACGCCAAGAAGCGATCCGCAGCCGCGTCGCTTCGATCATCCCGCTCTACCGCCTGAGTCCCTACCGGCCCGCACAGCTACCCCGCAGACCGTCTCTACAGCGAGAGGCTGGCCCGGCTGAGGACGCCCCTGCCCACGCCAGTTCACGCAACGATCGGCCTGCGGACGAGCCTCGAGACCGGCCCAGCACCAGCGCGGCGCCGCAATCTGCGGCTCACGACGTTGCGTGCGATCTGCTCAGCGGCACGCCGCCTGGCGAAGGTCCCGATGAAGAGGCGCGTGGCGAAGCGAGCGTGAGCCTGCCTGATGTGGGGTGGATCTCAGCGCGCGACGGCAGCCGCGCCGAGGGTGATCTCGAGGACCAAGCCGCCCGCTATCACCCGGCCCGTCACGAGCTGACGATCAACGCCGATTTCCGGGCGATCACCGACATGATCGGATACTGGCGGCGCAGATACGAGGGCGTCCCGGGCGCGCGAGCGGTGATCGAAGCGCAGGTGTGCGAATGGTGCGAGCAGGTGCTGGTCGAGGTGGTGCTCGCCGCCCGTCACTCGAAATGGGACGAGGACCAGCTGGCTGGGCTGCTCTCGCCGACGTCGCTGTCGGCCGCGCTGCTGCCACGCCACCTATTGCACTCGATGCTGCAGAAGCGACTCGGCCAGAAGCTCGGAGCGCCGCACGCCCGTCAGACGCGCGCCGACCCCTCCGGGCGTCACATTGACGTCGCGCGGTCACGGCGAAGCGCCGCGAAGGGATCCCGACCGTGAGCAGGCAACCGATCAGGATGCGTGTAGCGCTCTGCGGGCTGGTGACATCCGACGGCCGGTCGAGCTGTCTGATGTGCGCACTCTCATGTCCAGCCATTGCCGTGCTGTTGAGAGATGATGAGCGACGAGGTCGGTAGCGCACTCGTCCGCCAGCTTGCGCGCGCTCTGCCAGGCGCGCTGGATGACGATGGCCTCGAGGAGCTGGCCGCGAAGCTTCGTCCTTACTTGGCCGACCGCTCGGCTGATGAGCACGACGCTCGGCAGCTGATGACCGTCGCGGAGGTTGCGGCACGTCTGAGAACGAGCCCGAAGTGGGTGTACGCCCACCAGCACCGGCTGGGCGCGATCAAGCTCGGAGACGGACCGAAAGCGAGGCTGCGATTCGACGCCAGAGCGGTTGCCGAGCTCGAAGGGACGGGCCGTGAGATCGAGCCCGACCCAGACGTCAAGCCCCCGCACGAGGCGAAGGTCAAGAGAACGCGCCGGCGGCTCCTCTCCAGGCCGCTTCCGCCGATCGGTCGCGGTTCGGATGCGGCGTAGGGTTCCGGCTCATGACAATGAGGCACGACCGCTCCACACCCGGCCAGGCCCGGCCGCAGCGCACACCCGCCAACAACAAGCGCCGCCGTGGCCGCCCCAAGACCGGGAGCGTCGAGACGTGGGCGCGCAAGAACGGCGATGTCGGCTTCGGCGTGCGGTTCATCGACCAGCACGGCATCAGACGCTATGAGCGATGCGGCCTCGCGAGCGAGGGATGGTCGCGCCGGCGCGCGGAGATCGAGCTCGAGAACTTCGAGCGGCTCGTTGCAGCAGGCGTGTACAGGCCGACGCCCGATGCCGTCCCGACGGAGGAGCGCGACCCGATCTTTGGTGCCTTTGCCCGCGCGTGCCTAGCCGAGCACGCGATCGAGGTCAAACCCAACACACGCGATCTCGACGAGAACCTGCTCGAGCATCACCTCGCGCCGGTGTTCGACCGGATGCGACTCTCGCAGATCACGTGGTCGGCGGTCGACGCCTACAAGAAGCAACGCCTGATGGTCATGCAGCGGATTCGCGCCGCGCGCGCGAGCGGGAAGATCCTTCGCGACTGGAACAACAGGCCGCTGAAGCTGAGCGAGCGGACGATCAACATGTCGATCGGACTGCTGGCGATGATCCTCGACGAGGCCGTTCGCCGACCCGACATCGATCTCGCCGCCAACCCCGCCCGCGATAAGAAGCTGCGCGTGAAGGTCCCCAAGAAGAACGTTCGCGACTGGCTCGAGCCCGACGAGGTGATCACGCTGCTCGAGGCCGCCGAGCAGGTCGACAGCCCCGTCCGGCCCGAGACTGAGCGCAGGGCGCGCGAGGTCCGCCGCCTGCGCGACGAGGAACGCCTGACGGTCAAGCAGATCGCCCAACGACTCAAGATGAGCGAGGGGGGGGTCTGCTGGCTGTACACCCGCCACCGCCACCGGATCGTCTCACAGCGCCGAGCGATCATCGCGACCCTGACCGCGAGCGGCACCCGCAACACCGAGCTGTGCCTGCTTCGCTGGCAGGACCTCGACTTCCACCGCTCCAAGATCCGCATACCGGCCTCGCGAGCCGAAACGGCCGCGACCCAAGACCGTCGACAAGCCGTTCGCGTCGGCAGCAGCAGCCCGCTCTTGACCCTGATTTGCCCCGAATTCTGCCGAGAAACACGCGAAAAGCAGATTCTCTCGGCAGAATTAGCGTCACGATCGACCTCGATCCAACGCTCAAAAACACTGCTATTACCAGGCCTTTCCTGATGTGGGCGGTACTGGGCTCGAACCAGTGACCTCCTGCTTGTAAGGCAGGCGCTCTACCAGCTGAGCTAACCGCCCGGGGGCCGCCCCGATGGTACTGATGGAGGGCCGGCGGCCCCGGCGCGCCGCGCCGGGCCCCGGGCGAGCCGAGCCGGGGTTGGTTTTCAACGCCGTCGCTTGCCCGACCCGCGGCGCCGGCTCGAGGACTTCGCGTTCCGGGCGCCCGCGCCGGCGCGGCTCGCTCTGCTCGGCAGCGAGTTCCTCGCGGTGGCGCGTCGATGGCCCCAGGTCGCCCAATCATGATGATGGACGCGGCCGGCGACTGACCACGTCCCGGGCAATCCGTTCGCGAGTCACCGCCATCCGCGCCCGAGCCGTGCTGATCCGCTTGAGCTGTTCGCGCGTATGCTGCTGGTCGTAGGTGTGTTGCTCGCGCAGCCGGCGGACCGCCTCGCTCATGCGGCACCCCTGTCCCGACCAACTGCGCGTGGACCGGCCCCTTCCACGCTCGAGAGCCGACGCCCCAGCCGCGGGCCCGCGCCGGCCGTCAGGCGAACAGCGCCTCTTGGGTGAAGCCGGGCGCGCGTTCGATCTCGAGCATCCGCCGCTTGGTCGCGATCCCGCCCGGTGCCGAGAACCCGTGCAGCGCGCCGCTCGCGGCGAGCACGCGATGGCACGGCACGATGATCGGGAACGGGTTCTGGCCGAGCGCGGCGCCGACTGCGCGGGCGGCGCCGGGCTCTCCGATCGCACGCGCGATCTCTCCATATGTGGCGGTCTCCCCCGGCTCGACCTCGCGTGCCGCTGCGTACACGCGCCGGCGGAACGGATCGAGATCGCGCTCGTCGAGCACGACCGAGCGCAGGTCGCGCCGCTCCCCGTCCAGCACCGCCACCATGCCGGCGACCGCCTCGCAGACCTTTTCCGGCGCATCGCCCGAGCCGAAGTCCCTGGGCCCACGGCCGCCCAGACCACGGGTGCGCGGCAGGAGCACCTCGGCGACGCCCACCTCGCTCCACCGGACGCCGCACGCCCCGATCGCCGTCTCGAACACGAGCATCTCGATTCCGAGTCTAGGGGAGCGCGATGACTGCTCAGCGATGACTCCGGGGCGCCAACGCCCTCTAACCGGCCCGAGCTTCGAAATTGAACTTCGTACCGGGCACTAGGTACAGAATCGTACCGGTTACCCGATACAAGCTATACCTCGCCGACCGACTCGGGCAACGCCGGCCGATCGGCCAGCGGCGAGGCCCGACGTAGCCATTCGCTGAACAGCGGGTCGACGATGTACCAGTTCCCGTCCCGCTGATCGACGAGTCCGCGGCGCCGAAGCCGGTCGAGCGAGGTGGGTACCCTCGAGTGGCTCGAGAAGCCGTAGCGGGTGGCGGCCGGACGACTGGTCACGGTGTCTCCGCCGCAATCGGCCAGTAACTGGAGCGCGCGAACCTCGTTGAACTCGGCCTCGTCGCCGCTCATCAGCACGTTGAGCACCGCCGAGAACTCGGACCGTTCGATCGTCTGCACAAGCCGGTCATGTGCGCCGATGACCGTTTCGAGCGTGACCGGCTCTGCGGCCGGGGTGCTGACCCAGCACTCCCACGCCAGCTGTTGCGTGCTGCGCGGGTGCGCCAGGGTCGCGTTCAGCAGGTAGGTCAGCGCGGCCTCGTCGGCCGGCTTCCCGGTCGCTTCGAACTGGAACTCCAGATACTCGAGGAACTCGACCCGGCCGATCTCCGGCAGCTGCATCTGCGCGGCCTCGCCGAATAGCGGCTGCTCGGAACTCTCGAGCATCATCTGAAGGGCGTTCCGGATCGAGCCGGTGAACAGCAGCGACACGTGGTTGGCGCCGGAGCTCATGAGCGCGGAGCGGATGACCGCGAGCGGATCCCCCGGGCAGTGGCGGAGCCGCTGGAACTCGTCGAAGATCACGACAAGGTGGTCCGAGAGCGACCGCAACGCGACCAGCTGGGCGTGGAGCGTCTCCGCGTCCTGGCCGGGACTCGTCGGCCGGCTCTTCACCCTCCCCTTGACGACCTTGATGTCAAAGCCGATCTCTTTCTCGAGCGCGCCGATCTGACGCTCGGCCGCGCGCCGCACTCGCTTGACCGGATGGCCGAGCATGGCATCGTGCACGCACCCGATGAACCCCGGGATGCTCACGACCCGCTGCAGGTTGACCGTGACGACGTCGAACGGCGGGCCGTCGTCACCGTGGGACCTGCCCAATTCGAGCGCAAGCTGGTTGGTGAACGTGGTCTTGCCCGTGTCTCGCGGCCCGAACAGCGCGACGTTCGTCTGGCCTTTCAGCGTGAGCGCCACCTGATTGGCGAACGCGTCCATCCCGATGATCTTCGATGGATCATCAAGCGGGCGGTCCCAGACGAACGGATTCAATGCGCCGGTCACTCGGTGCATTGTACCGCATACCCGGTACAGAATTGTACCCGCTACCAGGTACACACTGCTGTGAGCAGGCGGGCTCGCCGAGCTCTGGTTCGAAGACGCCGGCGAGCTCCAGGCGTCGCTCGGCAGCGACGAGGGACAGGCGGCCGCGGCGGACGTTGGAACCTTCGCCACGGGCGGCGCCGCCGTCATGATCGCCCAGACGTGACCCGCGTCTACGACATTGGCTTAGTCATGGACCCGGGCAGTCACGGCCGGCACCGCGCGGCCCGATGTTCGAAGCATGAGCATCGGAGCCATCGACGGCGCAATGAGCGGTCTCGCCGCCGCGCAATCCATGTTCAGCGCGACGTCACAAGCCGCGACACAGGTAGGCGCGAACGGCGGCACAGGTGCCACCTCGGCGGCGAATGCCGTGGAGGAGGCGAGTGTCGCGGTGCTGCGGATGGCGCTCGACAACGAGCGCTCGCTCGTGAACATCCTCGCCTGAACGCCTCCCACTAAGGTGAGGCGATGGCGCCAACTCCCGAGGAGCCGATCGTCCGCGAGATCATCCTCGACGTCAGCCTGCCGGCGACCACCCCGACCGACCGCGTGCAGATCCGTCGCATCCAGATCCTGCCCGGCCATCCCGCCGGCCTTCACGTCCACAACGGGCCGGTCGTCGGCAGCGTCGTCGAAGGGTCGGTGATCTTCCAGGTCGAGGGCGAGCCGCAGTCGGTCCTCAGACCGGGCGACGTCTTCTACGAGCCGGAGGGCGCCCGCATCGCTCATTTCGATGCCGGCCCGGAGGGCGCCACGTTTCTCGCCTACTTTCTCCTCCGAGACGGGCAGAACCCAGCGATGGAGTTCCCTTCCTGAAGACATGAGGAACGAGGGCCCCGACGACGGCGTCGAGGCGCTGCTCGCCGAGCAGGTCGCCTACTACCGGGCGCGAGCCCCGGAGTACACCGAGACCGCGATCCCGGACGTCGGCGAGGCCGAGCTGTCCGCGGCCTGGCACGCGCTGACCGCGAAGCTAGAGGCGCTCGGCCTGACCGGCGACGTGCTCGAGCTCGCGTGCGGCCCCGGCACGTGGACCGAGCTCCTGCTCCGCCACGCGACGACCTTGACCGCGCTCGACTCCTCGCCCGAGATGCTCTCGCTGGCCGCGGCGAAGGTGAGCGATGATCGAGTCCGGTTCATCGAGGCTGACATCTTCGGCTGGCATCCAGACCGTGCCTACGACGTCGTGTTCTTCGGCTTCTGGCTCTCGCACGTCCCGCTCAAGCGGTTCGAGTCTTTCTGGGCGCTGGTCGGCACCTGCCTGAAGCCGGGCGGGCGGGTGGTGTTCGTCGACGACGCCTACCGCACCGACGACGAGCTGATCGAGGGTCCAAGGTCGTCGACGATTCGCCGGCGCCTCAACGACGGCACCGCCTACCGCGCCGTGAAGGTTCCACACACGCCGCAGCGCCTCGAGACCCGCCTGGCCGAGCTCGGGTGGCGGATCGCAGTCGAGCAGATGCCCGGTCCGTTCTTCTGCGGCACCGGCCGCCCGGCATGAGCGTCTACGTCGACAACGCGTTCGCGGCGGGTGACTGGGGCCGGTGGACCGGCGGCGGCCACCTCCAGGCCGACGCACTCGACGAGCTCCACGAGTTCGCCGAGGGTCTCGGCCTGCGCCGCGAGTGGTTTCAATCCAAGCCCGGGCGCCCGGAGAACGATCACTATGACCTCGGACACAGGGGGCGGCAGCGCGCGATCGAGCTTGGCGCGATCGAAGAGGACAGGGCCGCCGGAGCGCGGCGCCGGCAGGCGATCCGGCGCGCTCGCAAGGAACCGGTCCTGGGAGATGCCAAGCACAATTAGGAGCAGCGAGCGACGTGGCGTCCACGATCGCGTCGAACCAATCCGCCGGGCCGGTTCTTAAGAAGATCTCACGAACGCCGCCTAGCTTGCCGGAGAGGTATGACCGGCCCTCGGCACTTGTGGTCTGGCGATTGGGAGCTCGAGTCGTCCGCCCATGCGGACGATCTCGCCGCGCGCCGCCGCCCGCGAGAAGAGCCCGACGAGCCTGAGCTTCCCGTCGCTCTCGTCGCTTCGGTCGCTCCGGTCGCTCCGCGTCGCTCGTGGATCCGGCGCGTCCGCGAGCGCCTGCGGGCCACGCGCGCGCGAGTGCGGATGCCGAGCCGGCGCCGGCGTCGTGTCGCGGCCGTGGTCGCGGCCCTGACGCTCGTCACCGCCGGCGCCGCCTACGCGGTGACTTCGGCGCTCAGCGGCGGCTCGGAGGCGCCGGGCGCGAACGCCGCGGCCCTGAGCGGGTCGGGGGCGTGGCTCGGGATCGACGTCGAGAGCTCGCCGTTCGGGGTGATGGTCGTGAACGTCATCCCCGGGAGCCCCGCGTACCGGGCGGGCATGGAGACCGGCGACGTGATCACGCAGATCAACGGCCGCACGATCTACGCCACGTCCGACGTCACCTCGGCGATCGCCGGCGAGCACCCGGGCGACCAACTGGCTATCCAGTACCACGGGAGCGGGACGAGCTACTCGCAGCACATCACGCTCGCCGCCCGGCCGGCCGGCTATCCATGAGCTTTCTCGACCCGGCATTCCTGATCGCGCTGTTGGCGATCCCGTTGCTGATCAAGTGGTACTCGAGCCAGCAGCGCGGGCGCGCCAAGGCTGCGGCGGCGTTCGCGTCTCCCGCGCTCAGCGCCTCGGTGGCGCCGCGCCGGCCGCGCTGGCGCCGCCATCTCCCGATGCTCGCGTTCGCGGTCGCACTCGCGGTCCTGATCATCGCCGCGGCCCGTCCGGCGCGAACGGTGGCGGTACCGATCGACACGGCGTCGATCATGCTCGCCAACGACACCAGCGGCTCGATGGCCGCCGCCGACGTGGCGCCCACGCGCCTCGCCGCCGCCGAGAAAGCCGCGAGTCGGTTCCTGACCAAGGTGCCCGACTCGGTGCGGGTCGGACTGCTCGAGTTCAACACCAGGGTCACTGTGCTTCAGTCCCCGACCACCGACCACGCGCTCGTGACCTCCGCGCTCGCGCAACTGCGCGTGACCGGCGGCACGGCGATCGGCGACGCGATCCGAACTGCTCTGCGCACGCTCGCACACGTTCCTCGCCAGGGTGGCAAGCGGCCTCCGGGCGCGATCGTGCTGCTCTCGGACGGGGCTTCGGACGTCGGCTCGGATCCGATCACCGCCGCTCAGCAGGCCGCCGCGGAGCACATCCCGATCTACACGGTCGAGCTCGGGACGCCGAATGGGACGGTCACGGAGAAGCGCGGCAACGAGACCGTCACGGTGCCGGTTCCGCCCAACCCGCAGCAACTCGCCGAGATCGCGCGCGTCTCCCACGGGCAGGCGTTCACCGCGACCGACGCGAACGGCCTCGACACCGTTTACGAGCGCCTCGGCGCTGAGCTTGGGCACAAGAAGGTCAGGCACGAGATGACCGCGAGCTTCGCGGGCGGCGGGCTCGTGCTGCTGCTGCTCGGCAGCGCCGCATCGCTCGCGTGGTTCGGACGGCTGGTCTAGATCGCCGGTGGCGACCAAGGAGAACAGATGACTGAAATCGACAATGCGACGGAGCTACGCGCCGAGGCGCGCGCGGCCCTAGGTGAGGCGCTTCACGAGATCAAGCGCGTGATCGTCGGTCAGGACGCGATGCTCGAGCGGCTTCTGGTCAGCCTGCTCGCGGGGGGCCACGTGCTGCTCGAAGGGGTACCCGGGCTGGCCAAGACCTTGACCGTCAAGACGCTGGCGGGGGTGCTCGGCGGCTCCTACAGGCGTATCCAGTTCACCCCGGATCTGGTTCCCGCCGACCTCGTGGGCACGCGCGTCTACCGGCCCGACAGCGGCGGCTTCGAGACCGAGCTGGGCCCGGTGTTCTGTAACTTCCTGCTGGCCGACGAGATCAATCGCGCCCCGGCCAAGGTGCAGTCCGCGCTGCTCGAGGTGATGCAGGAGCAGCAGGTGACGATCGGCGGGACCAGTTATGAGGTCCCGCTGCCGTTCATCGTGATGGCGACCCAGAACCCGATCGAGTCAGAGGGGACGTACCCGCTGCCCGAGGCTCAGGTCGACCGCTTCCTGATGAAGGTCCTGGTCGACTACCCGAGCCCCGGCGAGGAGGCGGCGGTCGTCGGACGCAGCCTCCGCGACCCGGTCGACGTGCAGGAGCGGCTGGCGCTGGCCGATCTGCGGCGGTACGGCGCGGCGGCGGCAACGGTGCTGGTCGAGCGCGACACGATCGGCTACGCGGTCGCGCTCGCCGACGCGACGCGCCGGCCCACCCACTACGGCCTGAAGGACATCGCCTCGATGATCGAGTTCGGCGCGAGCCCGCGCGGCCCGATCGGGCTCGTCCAGGCCGCCCGCGTGCTCGCGCTGCTGCGCGGCCGCGGACATGTCGTGCCCGACGATGTCCGCGACCTCGCGGCCGACGTGCTCCGGCACCGGATCGTGCTCTCCTACGACGCGCTCAGCGAGGGCGTGACCGCCGACGAGCTGCTCGATCGCGTGCTCGGCGCGGTGTCCGAGCCCGGCGTCGAGGACCTGATGCGCGAGTCGCCGACGGTGGTCAGGGCGCGATGACCGGCGGCCCGCTCGAGCCGCCCGCGGCCCGCCAGGGCCCAGGCCCGCTGGCGCAGCCGCTGATCGACAAACTCGACCTCGCCGTCAGCCGGCTCGTCGCGCGGATGCTGCCCGGCGACCGCCGCGCGGCCGGCGTCGGCGCCGGCACGGAGCTCGCGCAGTTGCGCCCGTACGAGATCGGGGACGACGTGCGGCACATGGACCCGGCGGCGACCGCGCGCACCGGGCAGCCGCACGTGCGCCTGCACGTGCCCGAGCGCGCGCTCACGACCTGGATCGTCCTCGACGTCTCGCCGTCGATGGCGTTCGGCACGGCATATCGGCTGAAGGCCGACGTCGCCGAGGGGGTGGCGCTCGTGTTCGGACGGCTCGGAGTCCGGCGCGCTGGCAGCGTCGGGCTCGTCGCGTTCGGTGCGGCCACGCCCCGAGTGCTTCCGCCGCGCGGTGCCAAGCCCGGGATCGTCGCGCTGCGCCGGATGCTGGCCGAGGGCGTCGCACCCGACGGCGAGCACCACGCCGGCGGCCTCGCGGACGCGCTCGAGCGGGTGGCGAGGATGGCGCGCCAGCCGGGCCTAGTGGTGGCCATCACCGACTTCCGCGACCAGCGCGACTGGCACCGCCCGCTGGCGGCGCTCCGGATCCGCCACTCGGTGCTCGCGGTCGAGATCGCCGATCCCCGCGAGGCCGAGGTTCCGGCGGTCGGGCGGCTCGCCCTGATCGATCCCGAGAGCGGCGCCCGCGTCGAGGTGGACACGTCGAGACGCCGCGTACGCGAGCGGTTCGCCGAGCTCGAGCGCGAGCGCCGCGAGACGCTGACGCGCGAGCTCCGCCGCCTGCGGGTGGACCATGTCACGCTCGCCACCGATCAGGACTGGCTGCTGGCGCTCGGCCGCCATCTCCGATGACCTTCGCCTCCCCCCTGTGGCTGGCGTCGCTCGCCCTGATCCCGATCGCAGTCGCGGCATCGGTCCTCGCTCGCCGGCGCGCGCGGCGCTACGCGGTCCGCTTTCCCGCGGTCTCGACGCTGCAGCTCGCGGCCGGCGCCGGCAGCTCGTGGCGCCGCTACCTTCCCTCCGCGTTCGCGCTGGCCGCGATCGCCGCGCTCGCGCTCGCGCTCGCCCGGCCGCACATCAGCTACAGCGCGGCGGTCGACCAGGCCTCGGTGATCCTCGTCACCGACCACTCCGGCTCGATGGCCGCGACCGACGTCCAGCCGACCAGGCTGGCCGCCGCCGAGCGGGCCGCCAACACGTTCATCGATCAGCTGCCGTCGAACGTGCTCGTCGGGGCGATCGCGTTCTCGGACTCGCCCGATGCAGTTCAGGCTCCGGTCACCAACCACGATGCCGCACGCGCGATCATCGACGCACAATCGGCGAACGGGGCGACCGCCACCGGCGACGCGCTCCAGCTCGCGCTCCAGCTCCTCCGCGGCGCGGACGCGAAACACCCGCCGTCCGCGATCGTCCTGCTGTCCGACGGCGCCGCGAACGCCGGCGTCGACGTGGCAACGGTCGCGCGCCAGGCGGCCAAGGACAAGATCCCGATCGACACCGTCGCGCTCGGCACGCCGGACGGCACGCTCCCCAACCCCGACCCGTTCGGGCCGCCGGTGGCGGTTCCGCCCGATCCGCAACTGATGCAGGAGATCGCTCAGCTCTCGGGCGGGCGAGCGTTCAATGCCCAGACCGCGGACCAGCTCAGCTCGATCTACAAGCAGCTCGGCGAGAAGCTCGGGACCGTCGCGCGTAAACGCGAGGTCACGGCCGCGTTCGCGATCGGCGGAATTGCGTTTCTGCTGCTCGGCGCGATGACGTCGACCCGCTGGTCGGGCCGGCTTCCCTGATGCGACCGGTACCGGCCGGCTACCCGCCGCTCATGTCGACCGCGTATACGTTTTAGCCAGCGACGCGACCTGACCATCCAGCAGATCTCGGTGAGAATCAGGGAAGGTTGTCATGGGCGACATTCTGACGATCCCGGACCCAGCCTCGTCCGTTCGTACCAGGAAGAGGCCCATTCTTCTGCGCCAGTTCTTCGGTTCGCCGAGCATCCTGGTTGCCACTGATGCCGGTACCTGGCGACAACGCGCGCGAAGTCCATCTCGGAACTCGGCTGCTCCGCGTCGCCCTGACCATGGGCGCCATCGCCGCCGCCGTCGTGCTGGCGTTCGCGTCCGGGGCGATTCCGCTGCCCTGGGCCAAGAGCCGCTCGCAAACCGGCGAGGCTTCGCTTGCCGCGCAGCGAACGGCGGCGAACCGGCAGTGGGCCTCGGCGACGTGCACGAACATCCTCGACTGGAAGAACGAGATCGAGCGCGACGGCACGAGCCTCGACCTCGGGCTCGGGCCGTCGGCCCGGCTGAAAGACGCGATCGCCGCGACCAACCGCATGCTGGACGAGCTCGACAAGCTCGGGCTGCCGCCCGCCGCGCAGACCGCTCCGGCACGAGCGGAGATCGAGCGGCTGCGCTCCGACATCGAGTCGCGCGTGCACAACCTGAAGCGCGCCGCCGACAGCGTCGCGAACGGGAACCTCGCATCAATCGGAACGCTCGTCAGCGACCTCGAGAACGACAACGGCGTGGGGACGCGGATCGCGGGCGAGCTGCGGCATGTCGTATCCGTCGATCTCGGGATCTCGCTCGCCGAGACCCGCGCCTGCCGGCAGCTGGTCGGGATACCTGTCTAAGGCCCGCGACTCAGTCGCGGACCCTAACCACGACACTGCACGGTTCGCGCCTCCAGACGGAACCCTTTCCGCTGCACGCTGGGTCTAACGCCGCGTGAACCGAGATTGGAAAGGATCTGAATTGAAGATCTTCAACGACACGCAGCACAAGACGATCGCTTCGGACCTGGAGGGCACACAGCGCGCGACGTTCGCCGCCGGGTGCTTCTGGGGCGTTGAGGCCTCGTTCCGCGAGACCGAAGGGGTCGTGGCGACGCGCGTCGGCTACACCGGCGGAGCCACCGACGACCCAACCTATGAGCAGGTCTGCTCCGGCGCCACCGGCCATGCCGAGGCGGTGCAGGTCTGGTTTGACCCCGGCGTGGTCGGCTACGACGAGCTGCTGGACGCGTTCTGGTCGATCCACGACCCGACGACCCCCAACCGGCAGGGCTGGGACTTGGGTAGCCAGTACCGGTCGGCGATCTTCTTCCACGACGCCGAGCAGGAGCGGCTGGCGATCGCCGCTCGCGAGCAGCGCCAGAGCAATCTGTCCAGGCCGATCGTGACCGAGATCGTCCCCGCCCCAGCGTTCTACGACGCCGAGGAGTACCACCAGCGCTACTTCGAGAAGCACGGCGGCGCGGTCTGCGCGACCACGATCCGCTAACCGACCGCAGCAGGCGCTCGGGCTCGACGCGCCGGTCGCCGCCACCCCGGCGCAGGTCGACCAGCCAGCCGCCGTTCAGCCCTCCTCGAGCTTCAGATACGGCTCGAGGAGGGCTCGCAGCTGCATCCGCCCTCGGTGCAGGCGGCTCTTGAACGCCGCCTCGCGCACACCGACGACCTCGGCGGCGTCGTGCGCCGAGAGACCCTCGATGTCTCGCAGGATGACGGCCGCGCGCCAGTCGGCGGGCAGCTCGTCGAGGGCTCGCTCCAACGTCCGCTCGAACTCACGATCAAGCGTCTGCGCCTCGGGACCGAGGTCCGGCGACTCGGGCAGCGAGGCGATCGGGTCCCGGCGATCGGGATCGGGCTCCGCGCGCGGGGGCGGACGGCGCGAGAGCCTCCGCTGGGCCTCGTTGAACGCGATCCGGTAGAGCCACGTCGAGAATTGCGAGCGTTCCTCGAACCGGCCCAGGCCGCGCCAGGCGCGGACGAACACCTCCTGCGCCACCTCGTCGGCCTCGCCCGGGTCGAGCCCGAACCGCCGCAACGCGCCGTAGACACGGTCGGCGTGGAGCGCGACGAGATCAGAGAACGCGTCCTGATCGCCGGCGCGCGCTCTGCGAATCAGCTCATGCTCGGAGCTCGCGGCGCCGGTCACCGCGCGGTTATACCTCCTGGCCGGCGGGCGACACGCGATCGCGCCGCCCGCCGAACGTGCTTGGCCTAACTCCGGTCGTCGCTCGGGTCGAGCTCGAGCGAGCAGGAGTTGATGCAGTACCGCTCGCCGGTCACCCCGGGGCCGTCTGGGAAGACGTGGCCGAGGTGCCCGCCACACGCGGCGCAGTTCACCTCGATCCGGTGCATGCCGTAGCTCGAATCGTCGATCAGCTCGACATTGGCCCGATCGGCCGGCTCGGTGAAGCTCGGCCAGCCGGTGCCGGAGTCGAACTTGGTCCCGGACGAGAACAGCTCGGCGCCACAGCCGGCGCACCGATACGTTCCGTCGCGCTTCTCGTCGAAGTACTTCCCGGTGAACGCACGCTCGGTTCCCTTCCGGCGCAGCACCTCGTACTGAGCAGGGGCCAGCTGCTCGCGCCACTCGCTGTCGGCCTTCTCGACCCGACGACGCTCGGCCTGGTTCTGGGTGTGAGTCTCATTGTTCATGCTGTGTTTGACCCGCCGCGCCCTCGGAACGGTTCAAGTCAAGAGGCCGGCGGCTCGTTCAATCGGACCCGCACCGCCGCGGCCAGCTTCCGGCCGTCGACACGTTCCCTCGAGCCGGACAGCCGATGCAGCCCATCGAGCGTGCGGCGGAGGCCGTCGAGCAGCCGGCGGCACTCTTCGCAGTCGCCGATGTGCCGCTCCATCCGCGCCCGCGCACTCGAGGCGAGGTCTCCGTCGAGGTACTCGGACATGCGCCCCGGAGCCCATCTATGGTCTCGCGCGAATCGCTCTCGGTCGAAAAAGCCGCTCATCGATAGTCAGACCCCGCGGGTCCCGGAATAGGTTCTCACACACCCCTTGACTTAGAGCGCGCTCTAAGTCAAGCCCTGGGCACGCCGAACCGACTACTCGTCGAGCAGCTGGGCCAGGGTCAGGCCGCTCTGGACCGACTCCGGCCGCTCGGCGGCGATGTCCGACCCCGGAGCGGCGTGCTCGTCGCGGCGCTTGATCAACAGCCACTGCGGCTTCTGGCCACCGCGGGTGCGTTGCAACGCGAACCCGCCGTGGAGCTTCTCGCCGTGAAGCACGAACACGGCGTGTCCACGATCGAGCGCCTCGGGCCAGCCGACGCGGCCCCCTTGCTCGTATGGCCCGCGATCCCAGATGATGACGCCGCCGCGGCCGGTCCGGCCCTCGAAGTCGTTGTGCGCGAAGCCGTGGTCCTCGACCTGCACCGCGAAGCGCTTTACCGTCGGGTCGAGCGAGGGACCCTTCGGCACCGCCCATGAACGCATCACCCCGTCGACCTCGAGCCGGACGTCGAAGTGGTGCGCGGTCGCCTGATGCTCCTGGACCACGAACACCCCGGCGGGCACACCGCGGATCGCGAACTGCTCGTGCCGCTCGACCCGGACCTGGCGGGCCGAAACCGAGTCGACGCCCGGAGTCGACCGCAGCCCGGACTCGAGCTGGTCGATCGCGGCGAGCTCCCCCTCGGCGTGCAGGCAGAGCGTGCCGTCCTCGTCCAACCGGACCCATCCGAGCAGGCCGAGCCGATGTGCTCGCGTGCGCACGTCCTCGCGGACCGAGAGGCCGGACACCTCGCCGGCAACGGTGATCCGCCTGGCCGTCCGCTCGCTCACACCTCAATTGTCCCGTGCGGGTTCGCCGGGACTACTTGAGCTTCTCGACCGCCAGGGACGACGGCGCGGCGGCCGAGCGCGCGATCGTGACGGGACTCGACTCCGTCGGTCAACGCGTCAAGGCAGGTAGGTCACCACATCGGCGGCCGGCGCTCGTGCCGGGGGATCCTTGTCCTGCCGCGGCGGGCCGAGATGGATCAGAGCGACGAACCTCTCGGTTGGGGGGATGCCGAGCGCCTCGAGTCCGTCCGGGCTTCTCAGCACACCCGGCGTGCGCCAGTACCCGGCGAGGCCGCGACCGTGAGCCGATAGGAGAACCGCGTAGACCGCGCACGCGGCCGCACACAGGTCCTCCTGCTCCTGGACGGGGTCCTCGGAGCGGACGACCGTCGCGGCTATGAGCGTCGGCGCGCGCTCGAGCTTGGCGGCCGCCTCGGCGCCGGCCGCGCCCTTCAGCCGCTCGAGCGCGAGCGGCCCGAGGACGCGGAACCGCCAGGGGTTCGTGACGTGGTGGTTCGGCACCCAGCGCGCCAGCTCGAGCAGCTCGTCGAGCACCTCGCGCGGCACCGGGTCCGGGCCGAACGCCTTGTGGGTGCGCCTGCTGCGGATCGCGTCATCGACATCCATCGCCGCCGAACCGTATCGATGGCCGTCGGGAGTCGGAGGCGAGAGGGCGCTTGACACCGTGCCCGATCGGGACGAGTCGTAGAAGATCAGGCCGCACTCGGGGCGCGCGCAGCGCCGGAGCCGAGCCGGCTCGATCGCGCCGAGCTCTTCGATGACCCGCCGGGCCAGCACCGCCGCGGCAGGACCGGAGTCCCAGACGACCACGGCTTCCAGGCCGCCTTCCGGCGTCACGCGAAGCTCGGCGTGCCCGCCACTGTCGGACGCGAGGCGGTTGTGCTTCCCAGCGGTCTGAATATACAAACGCCCGTGACGCGACGCGCGTCATGACGTCCGGGACGTGACGTAGGTTCCGGGCATCGGCGAGGTGGCTTCCGCACGGCGCCACGGCAGGGCCTTCGATCGAATCGCGGCCGACTACGACCGCCACCGTCCGGCCTATCCCGACGAGCTCGTCGATCGCGCGTGCGAGCTCGCGGGCGTCGGTCGCGGCGATGCGGTGCTCGAGGTCGGCTGTGGAAGCGGTCAGCTGACCCGCAGCCTCGTGGCCCGGGGACTGCACGTGACCGCGCTCGAGCCGGGGAGCAACCTGATATCGCTCGCCAAGGACAACCTGGAAGGCTGCGCTCAGCTCGAGTTCGTCAACGTTCGGTTCGAGGACGCGACCCTTCCCAGCGAGCATTTCCGCGCGGTGTTCTCGGCCTCCGCATTTCACTGGATCGACCCCGACGCAAGCTGGGAGAAAGCCGCTCGCGTGCTCGCTCCCGGTGGGACGCTCGCGCTCATCCAGTACTGCGGACTCCGGGAGCCTCGGACGATCCACGACGAGCAGACGCTCCTGTCGGCGCTGGCTGCGATCGCGCCGGAGATCGCGGCGACTTGGCCCACCTACCGGGAGCTCGCCGCGATCGTCGCCGGAGCGGAGCAGCGCCGCGAGAACGTGTCGGATCTATGGGCGTGGATCGGAAGCCACGACGTGGCCCGGGCCCGGGCCGGCCAGCTTTTCCGCGACGCCCAGATCGCGTGCGTCCCCTCGGTCATGGAGCAAACCGCCGACGAGCTCAACGACCTCCTCCGCACCGCATCCTTCTATTCGCGGCTCTCACCCGACCAACGTCAGGCCATCGAAAGCGGGCACGCCAACATGTACGAGCGACTCGGCCGGCCGATCCGGTCGAGCATTGTCGCCGTCCTCGTCACCGCGCGGCGCCGGCGCGGGATCGACGCGCGCCGGGCATCAGAAGAGAGTTGAGGCGGCGAGATCGTCTCCGCAGAGGTGTAGTCGCGCCGGCGCGCCGGCCAGCCGCGGGGGGTCAACGGCTCGGTCGGCTAAAGAAGCCCGAGCTGGTGCCGATGTCAGAGTATGCGTCCTCGGTGGAGTCGATCTCGCCAGCCGACGCACGGGATCCCTCGATGGGCCGTTTTTCGGTGTACATACTCGTAGGCGCGGTTCTTGCGATCGCGGCCACCGGCTGCGGCTCGGAGGCTGGGACGAGCCCTGCCACCATGCAGGCTGGGACGAGCCCCGCCACCACGACCTCTGTCGCCGGACTGCCCACGGCTCGCCCGCAGGCGATCGAGCCCGGAGCGGGGGTTCAGGCGGCCGCGGCCGCCGACGTCGCCTCGCCTGTGGTCGGCGATCCGAACGCACATGCGCGCTCGCTCGCCGAGGTCAAGCGCGAGCTGAAGGAGCTGAACCTGTGCGGTGGCGTCACCGATGCCGCCGACGCACAGCCGATCACGGCATCGTCGGGACCGGGCTTCGTCGCCGATCCGGGCACGAGCCAAACCGAGGGGCAGCTTCCGGAGCTCACGGCGCGGCTCAACGCGCTCGCGCTCGCGCTGCGCGTGACGATCTACGGCATCAGCGGCTATCGCACGCCGGCCCACAGCGTCGCCGTCGGGGGTTACGCCGACGACCCCCACACGAAGGGCGAAGCCGAGGACATCGGCGTCAACAGCCTCCTGCGGTCGAGTGCGGCTCGGATCAGCGAAGCCCAGCTCGCGCAATACGGCCTCTACCGTCCGTTCGACCCCTCGGACAACCCGGACAACACCGAGGTCAACCACATCCAGATGATCCCGGCGGCCGGCCCGGTGTCGGTCGCAGCCGCGAACGCCGACTTCGCGCCCGATCCGATGTGCCAGTAGGCCGAACCGCGCCGGGGAAGCGCCGAGGGCGCGCTCTCGAATGTTGATTCCATAGTCGCGGGGATCGGAGTGGTCCGTCGGACCGGCGCGAAACCTGCTCAATGACGCGTCATGCAGGGCAGGTCCCGGCGCCTCCTCCTGCCGGCGGAGCCGCCCCGGACCGGGGTAGGGGCTTCTCGACCGTCCTCCGTGCAATCAATCAGCTGAGGAGGCCCAGCCGCCGGCATCGTGTGCGGTGTACGAGCCGCCCTGTCGACCATGGGGCTCGCCTGCGACATCGCCCGCGTATCGCTCGGCGTCGTCCTGAGGCTTGTAACCGAGCGCGCACGCCGGGGTCAGATCCCAGAACAGGCGAGTGTTGGCCGAGGCACCGTAGACGACGCGAAAGCCGTCTACCGGCGCCGACAGGCAAGCGGCGAACAGCCGCATGGTGTCCCCATGACTCAGCCATGTCGCGAGGTCACGGACTTGGCGCGGCCGCTCGAGGAAGCCGCCGATCCGGACGCAGATCACCTCGAGCCCGAACCTGTCCGCGTACAGGCTGCCGAGCGCCTCGCCGTAGACCTTCGTGACGCCGTAGAGCGAGTCAGGCCGGGTCGGCTCGGTACCGGTGAGGGTCCGCTCGACTGGGTAGAACCCGGTGGCGTGGTTCGAGCTTGCGAACACCACGCGGGCAGCCCCGCCGCGCCGCGCCGCCTCGAACACGTTGAACGTGCCGACGATGTTCGGGCCAAGCAGCTCGTCGAACGGCACCTCGGTCGGCACCGCGCCGAGGTGGACCACCGCGTCGACACCTTCCGCGGCTCGCGCGACCGCGTCACGGTCGGCGAGATCGGCTCCTACGAACCGCTCGTTCGCGGCCGGCTCGACCGTGCGCGCATCCGTGAGCACGAGCTCGTCGACGAGCGGACGCAGTCCCTCGCGCAGGCACGACCCGATCGCGCCGGCGGCCCCGGTGATCAGCACCCGGCGCGGCATCCCGCCCGCCGAGCCGCCGTTGGCCGCCGCTGCGGTCACGCCACCTCGCCGGCCATGTCGTCGGAGATCGTCATCGCCGCGTAGCCGAAGCCGGTCGAGATCAGGCGCCCAGGCATCCGCGAATGTTCGCAGCCCGTTGCGCTCGCGAGGCGCGGAGCCGGGATCGGCACAATCCGGTGGATGACCGAGCATCCGGTGCGAGCGGCGCGTCAGGCAGGACCACGACGTCGAGGATCAGATCACCGATCGTGCACACCGAAAGCGGGCTGCTCTGATCGGCGCTGGTGGTCTCGGGCCCCATGCTGACATGATCACGCCGTGATGCACGCGGCCGACGTGCTCGCCCTGCCGGGCGGGATCCTGGTTGCCAACCCGCTGCCGGAGGCGGCCCACCTCGACCCCGCCCTCCACGACCGCCTGCTCGCCGACGCTCTCGAGGAGGCCGGCGCTGCGTCCGTTCGCGGCAAGCAGTTCACCCCGTTCCTGCTCGACTACATCCACGAGCACACCGATCGCACGAGCGTGAGCGTCAACCCCGAGATCGTCCGTGGCAATTGCCGGCTCGGCGCCGACATCGCGCGCTCCTGGTCCGCCTTGCACGCCGAGCCCAGTTGGGTCACACCGAAGTGACCCGTCGTCGTCTCCATGATCGCCGAGTCCGGGTATGAACCTCGATGCGGTGTGGCACGACCTCGAGTGCGGCGCGTACGCCGAGGATCTCGCGCTGTGGTGCGCGCTCGCGGCGCGAACCGGCGGACCGGTGCTCGATGTCGGCGCCGGCACCGGTCGCGTGACGCTTGAGCTCGCGACCGTCGGCGTCGAGGTGGTCGCCCTCGACGTCGACGCGGCACTGCTCGCGGCGCTCGCCTGCCGTGCCGCCCCGCTCCCGGTCGAGACGGTCGTGGCGGACGCGCGGGACTTCTCCCTGAACCGGCGGTTTTCGCTGATCGTGGTGCCGATGCAGACTCTGCAGCTGCTCGACGGGCCCGCCGGCCGCTCGGCGTTCCTCGGCCGCGCGCTCGAGCACCTGAACCCCGGAGGACTGCTCGCTGCCGCGCTCGCCGACGCGATGGATTGCTTCGACGACGAGCACGACGTGCCGCCGCCGCCCGAGGCCCGCGAGATCCTCGGCGTGCGCTACGCGAGCCAAGTGCTCGGAGTAACAGATGACCGTGGTCGCGCGGCGATCCACAGGCGTCGCGTGATCACCGGGGCACTCGATCGGACCGACGCCCGTGAGGTCGTGGTGCACCTCGACCGCGTGTCGGCCGACGAGGCCGCGACGGAGGCACGCCGGCTCGGGTTCATCGCCGAGCCTCACCTGTACGTACCGGAGAGCGAGCGTTACCTCGGCTCGACCGTGGTCGTGCTCCGCGCGCCCTGAACGGAGACACGCACAGCCCTCACCCCGGACCGCCGATTGAAGCGAGCTCCTCTGCCACGCGGCGGAGGCTATCCCGGCTCCTACCCGGCGAACCGTCCTCGCGCCTCGACTGGGATCAGCGGCTTCTCCTCGCGTACCTTCAGCTCCTGCACGGCCCACGTATTGCCGTCCGGATCCGAAAACCCGAAGAACGTACTGCCGTCCTGTTCGCCGAACGACATCGGTTCGCTGCAGTCGACTCCGCGCGAGACGAGCTCGGCGCGGGCGGACTGCGCGTCGGCCACGCAGAGCTGGAGCGCCCTCATCGAACCGGGCTTCATCTGGCGCTGCGCGGGCAGATCGCCGATCACGATCGAGCAGCCCGATCCGCGCGGCGTCAGCTGCGCGACGTGCATGTGCTCGTTGGTGGTGTCGTGGTCGAGCTCGAACCCGACCTGGTCGCGGTAGAACGCGATCGACCGATCAATGTCGCTGACCGGAAGGACAACGACCTCGAGCGTCCAGTCCATGCTCTGACTCCTCTCGTTGCATTGCGAGACCTCACTGCATCATTGGACCGGCGACGCGGGCCCCGATCATCGGTCGCAGCTCTCCAGGCTCCTCGGCAGCGCTCAGCTCGCGAGCGGCGCGCCCAAGCGGATGAGGTCGAGCGTGTTCTGCTGGACCCGCTCGAGGGTCATCTTGAAGCTCGGGGAGTAGAGCGCAACGTGGTCGAAGTCGCTCTCGCGCCGGGCGATGCCCGAGCGCACCTGATCCGGGGTGCCGGCGACGCCGATCGCGTCGAGCATGTCGTCGGTGACCGCGTCGAGCATCGCCACATGGTCGCCGGCGGCGAACGCGGTGCGGATCTGCTCGGCCTCGGCGGCGAAGCCGCTGGCCTCGAACATCGGCGCATAGGCCTTCGGTGCGGCGTAGAAGGCGATTTGCGCGGCGACCTCGCGGCGAGCGATCTCCTCGTCGTCGTGTACCGAGCAGAGCAGCATCCCGACTATCTCGACCGCGGCCGGATCGCGTCCGGTCCGGTCCGCGCCGGCGGCGATCGCGGGACGGACGACCTCGTAGACGTACTGCGAGCTGAACGTTGGGTGGCACACGAGGCCGTCGGACACGCGGCCGGCGGTCTCGATCATCCGCCGGTTCACGCCCGCGGTGACGATCGGAATCCGATCGCGGGTCGGCGGCAGGACCTCCGCGGTCGGGGTGAGGTTCATCGAGTAGAAGCGGCCCTCGTGCTTGACCGGTGCCTCGTGGAGCTTCCAGATCCGGCGCACGAGCGGGACCAGCTCCTCGAGGCGCAGCGCAGGCGATTCAGGGTCCTTGACGCCGTGCCAGCCGATCTGCATCCCCTTCGTGCCGAGGCCGATGCCCAGGACGAGCCGGCCGCCGCTGAGCTCGTCGAGCCCGCGCGCGTCGTTGGCGAGGATCAGCGGCGAGCGGCCGACGCCGTACGCGATCGCGCTGCCGATCCGGCATCTGCCGGTGTTTTGTGCCATCGCCGCGAGCGCGACGATCGCCGACCGATCGTTGAACTCACTGGTCCACGCCGCGTCATAGCCGGCGGCGTCGGCGGCCGCGGCGATCTCGACGGTCTCGGCCATCCCGCCCGCGAGCACGCACACCCCTCGAGTTGCCATGACCGCTAAACATAATCGAGCAACCTCCTTGATCGCCCGCCGAACCGCCCTTGTTGGGCGTCTCGGCGGACTGGGAACAACCAACCACTCCAGTGTCCAGTCAGGCACCGCCGGCTTCATCAGCCCTTTCCCCTAAGCCCAATCCGTAAGAACCGCAAGCCTTGACGACACCGGCCTCAGTAGCTTCTCCGTAAACGTGAAGGAGCTAATTGCATGGTTTTAATCTGCTTTGACGGATCCGATGACTCCCGCACAGCTATCGAGCACGCTGCCGAGCTGCTTCATGGGCAGCCGGCCACCGTCCTGACCGTGTGGGAGCCGTTCATGGACGTGATCGCCCGAAACTCGTTCGGCGTCGTTCCCGTCGACCCGGGCTTGGATATCGAGGAGACCGACGCGGCAGCACGCGCGCAGGCGCAGAGAATCGCCGAGGAAGGCGCTGAGCTTGCGCGCCAGGGGGGCCTAGACGCACAGGCACGCACCTGTTCACAGCGGAGTACGGTCGCAAACTCGATACTCGACGAAGCCGAAGCTGTATCGGCAAGCGCCGTCGTCATGGGCTCACGCGGTTTTACTGGCGTGAAGTCGCTGCTCCTGGGCAGCGTGTCACACGCGGTGATTCAACACGCCGACCGCACCGTGATCGTCGTCCCGTCCACGAAGATCGCGACCGAGCGCCAGGTCGAACGCCACGCAAGACAAGCGCGCAGTTGAATCCGCTATCTCGGCTTGGTGAACGTCGTGACTAGCTCGACGTAGCGGTCGGGCATGCTCATGTGCGGCACGTGGTCCGCTCCCGGGATCGTGATGCGATCCGCTGCCGGGATCCGGGACGCGAGGATGTCCACGACCGGCCCGAAGAACGGCGCGCTCTCGGTCCGGCTGGTCAGCAACGCCGGCTTGTCGAAGCTCGCCAGATCATCCAGGTCCATCTGTAGCGCGTCGGGATCGCGGCATTCGTCGAGGAACGTCGACGCGTTCGTGATGAAGACGTCCCGCATCTCCGGTGTCAGCTGTGAATCCCAAGCACCCGAGCCGAATGCCATCGTGTCGGCGAACAGGCGCGCCGCGGCCTCGTCGTCAGGGTGCTGCAGCAGCGTGACGATCGCACCCACTCGGCGTTGCACCTCCGCGACCGACGACTCCAGCCCGGTTCCAGCGAGCAGAGGAAACAACGGTGGCTCGTGGGCGATCAGGCTGCGATACACGTGCGGGTGCCGTACGGCCGCCCGGAGGACGACCGCCGCCCCGAACGAGTTGCCGGCCACATGTGCCGGCGCAAGATCGAGCTCTTCGATCAGCGCGGCGAGGTCGTCCGCGTCTTCGAACACGCTGCCCTGACCATCCGGCCGCTCGCTCTCGCTGTGGCCACGCCGATCGTAGGTCAGAACTCGAAACGAGCGGGCGAGCAAACCGACAACGAAATCCCAGCTGTGATGATCAACCCAGGAACCATGCACAAGCACGAGCGGATCGCCCGAGCCGCTCAGCTCGTAATACAGCTCCACACCGTTGACACGTGCGACAGGCATCTGCGCTCCTCTGGGTCGAAAATCACGCGATCTCAGGATGAACAGGGACCCGCTTTCGTACATCGGCAGAACGCAGCCGATGCAGGGACCAGGGGCCTTAGTTCTCATCGCCGCGGGGCTTACTTGGCGACTGACCGGAATCGGGTCTTGTTGGCGGTCGTTTCTGAATCGGGCTGGGGAGTGCCCAAGTCAACCCGGATCGGCGCTCCGACGCGTTGCCGGTGACGAGCACATGAAGCAGCCGTAGCTAGGGTTCACGCCGAGGCCGGCGACACTTGGCGATCGGAATCCCGAGAATGCTTCGTCAGCGCTGATCCACATCCCCGAAACCGATGACGCTCACGCCCGAGGAGCCGGATCCGCCCCCTGCCAGGCGCCAGGGTCGTGCGCCGGCCGGGTCGAAGGCGACGCTCAGCTGGTTGGCGATGGCGTTGCTGACCCTGGGGTCGGTGGGAGATCTCGGCGCCGCGCCCGCGACGGCCGTCTTAGGTCTCGCCTCGGTGGTGCTCTACGTCCTGCCCGCGATCGTGTTCCTGCTTCCGGCGTCGCTCGTGTCGGGCCGAGCTCGCGTCAGGCTGGAAAGGCGGCGTCTACAACTGGGTGTCCGAGGGGATCTCTCCCAGGATGGGCTTTGTCGCGATTTGGTGTCAGTTCGCCCAGACGACGTTCTATTACCCGGCATTGCTCGCCTACATCGCGAGCACGCTGGCGTACGTGTTCGCGCCTAGCTTGGCGCACAGTGGCCTGTACACCACCGTAGTGATCATCGTCCTGTTCTGGGCGGCGGTGTTCGTCTCGGCCAGAGGTGTGCTCGCCACCGGCAGGCTGGCGTCGTACGGGATCTTCGTCGGAACGCTGATTCCGGGTCTGCTTCTCGTCCTGCTGGCCGCGATCTACCTCCTGCAGGGCAACGCCTCCGCGGCGCCGCTGAACGCCCACCACGTGCTCCCGGCGTGGAACGGAGTGACGAGCATCGTGCTCATCGTCAACAGCTTCTTCACCTACGCCGGGGTTGAAGTCAACGCCGTTCACGTCGACGAGCTGCGCGACGCCCCACGCGAGTTCCCCAAGGCGACCCTCGTGGCCGTGATACTGATTCTGCTGGTCTTCATCCTTTCGACGCTCGCGATCTCGGTCGCCGTCCCGGCGACGCACATCAGCTTCACCGCGGGTGTCATGCAGGCGTTCAAAGGCCTGCTCGATCACTTTGGTCTGAGCGTGGTCACACCGATCATCGCCGTCGGGCTCGTGGTCGCCTCGGTCAGTGGCCTGCTCGACTGGCTAACTGGTCCCTCGACCGGCCTCTTGGACATCGCTCGCGAGCGCGGCTACCTACCGCCGTACTTCCAGGAGCTCAACTCAAACGGCGTCCAACTCCACATTCTCGTCGCCCAGGGAATCATCATCACCCTGATCGGACTGCTCTACGCCGTGGTGCCGGCAGTCTCACGCGCCTACTGGGTGTTCGCCGCCCTGGCGACAGAGGTCTACCTGATCATGTACGTCCTGATGTTCGTCGCGGCGATCAACCTACGGCGGCGACAGCCCGAGCACCAGCGTGGCTACCGGGCACCCGCACTCGTGACGATCTGCGTCGTCGGGACGTTCGCCGCTGCGGCAGCCTGCTTGGTCGGCCTGCTCCCGCCGAGCCAGCTTGGGCACATAAGCACACTCCCGTACCTCCTGGCGCTGCTGGCCGCAACCCTCCTGGTCGCCCTGCTCCCGCCGCTCCTGCTCCACAAGCTCCGGCGGTCTGACTGGAAGGCCGCCGCGTAAGGAGTCCGATTCCAATAACGCCGTCTGATGAAGGATCAATCGATGGCGTAGGGTGTTTGCGTGGACGCCGTGGCCGCGTGGGCTGAGAAAGGTTGGGGGCCGAGGAGCGGCGATCGGGCGTGGCAGGCCGCGATCGGTGGTGGGCTGTGAAGCCGCGGCTGCGGGCCGGGCCTTCCGGCCGCGAGAGGTCGACTCCCGTACCACCGCCGGTCCCGGAAGAGGTTCGTCGTGTGATGACCACCGACGCTTCGGTGGCGGCCGAGGACGCCGACCTGCTCAGCGAGGCGGTTCCGGAGGATCCCGCGCTCAAGGGCCGGGTTCTCGCCGAGTTCGACCCGCTGTGCCCGCCGCGGACGATCTTTGCGACGAATACCTCCACCCTGCTGCCGTCCCAGTTCGCGAAGGTGACGGGGCGGCCGGATCGCGTGATCGCGCTGCATTTTCACTTGCCGGTGTGGGTCACCAACCTTGCGGATGTGATGCCGCACGCTGGGACGCGGCGGGAGGTGACCGAGCTGGTGCTCGAGTTCGCGCGACAGATTGGTCAAGTCCCGATCGAGCTGCGCCGAGAGCACCACGGCTATGTTTTCAATGCGATGTACACCGCGTTGAACCGTGAGGCGATCACGATGGCCGAGCAGGGCGTAGCGTCGATCGAGGACATCGACCGGGCCTGGATGCACGTGAGCAAGTGGCCACACGGGCCGTTCGGAGCGTTGGACGCGGTCGGGCTGGATACCGCCTGGCAGATCACGGATCATTGGGCACGCGAACTCCGCTCCGACCTTCAATTGCGCTGGAACGCGACCTTCCTGAAGGCCTACGCCGACCGCGGGGAACTGGGCGTGAAGAGCGGCAAAGGCTTCTACAGCTGCCCGAACCCGGCGTTCGCTCGTCCTGGATTCATCGAGACCGGATCGCACTGAGCCGACAGCTCGGCCGCGAGCGCCAAGCCGCCCGAACATGAAGCTGCTGTTGCACCATTCGGGCTCGCGCCGCGCAGGTGCGTAGCATCAGTGGCATGCGAACAACCCAAGATATCGTGGAGTCAATAGACAATCGGCTCCGCGCACTGAACGACGAGATCAAGACGTTGGACGACGCCCGAGTCGCACTCGATGGCCGTGAGGGTGCGCGATCCCGGTCACGAGCGGCGGCCGTGACCAACCCGGGCAACTCTGCCTCCGAGGCAAGCTCCCAGAAGAAGCCCTCTGCGCGGTCAAGGCGCGAGACCTCCGCGGGGTCTGAGCGCGAGACCTCCGCGGGGTCAAAGCGCGAGACCTCCGCGGGGTCAAAGCGCGAGACCTCAACCGAGGTCTCCGACGAATCGGCGCCGCGATCGCGCAAGCGCGCTCGCACAACATCACGCCCGAGAGCGAGTCGGGCGTTGAAGCCCATACCCGCCGACCGTCTCGAGTCACTGCTGTCAGAGAACGGCGGACTGACCACGTCCGCGCTTGCCGAGAAGACCGGCCAGAACCGCGACCACGTGCTCGCGCTGCTCCGGGAGTTGGAGACCGCCGGCAGGATCCGCCGAACCGGCCAACGGCGCGCGACACGCTGGCACACGATCACCGACGAGGACCGCATCCGCGCGCGCGCCGCCGAGTTAGAAGCCACGCGCAAGCGCCGCGCGTGACGCGCGCGTTGGGTGCGCTCCACTTGTGGTCGTTCGTCGGGGCTACCGTGGTGTGTCGAAGCGGGGCGAGCCTGATCCCGGCGTGACGCCTCCGGGACGCATGACCGACGCGCTTCACGCCGAGTGGACCAAGCAGCCACCATCGCGGGCCCGGCTTGCCTGCTGCTCGGCGCGATCACACTGACAGTAAACGCTGAGCGCGATCGCCGCCGCCGCCACCTACGCGTCCGCGGGTTCGGGCCAGTCCCGACGGCGATGGTCGCCGGCGGACTCGTCCTCATGCTGCGTGACGCATGAGCGACACATCTCGGTCGACCGGCACCACCGCCTGTCGCGAGTCTGGCCGCCTGCGCGTCAGATACCCAGGAGGCTGGCCTTCTTAGCGGCGAACTCCTCCTCGGTGAGGATGCCGGCGTCGCGCAACTCGCCCAGCTTCTTGAGCTGGTCGACGACATCGTCGGTGACGGCGCCGGCTGCGGCCGGAGCCACGTCGACCGGCGGTGGCGGCGCAGACGCAGCCTGCCCGGCGGTCGCCGGTTGCGGTGCCGCGGCCTGTTGCTTGGCGGCCACCCGGCCCGACACGGCGGTCGCCGTTCCGGCGATCACAGCAGTGCGCGCCGCGGTGCCCACCAAACTGGGCCGCCCGACGCGTCCAATCCCTCGACGTCTCATGCTGACTCCTCTCTAACTCGTCGACCCGCTCGCCGCCGGTCGCGCGGCGCCGGCCAGCGCCTCGTCCACGATCTGGTAGGGGATGCGCCCGCCGGCGATCAGCTCGCCTCCCACCTTGCGTACAGCCCGACCCAGATCGCCGGCCCAGGTGTCCTCCCACACGACGAACAGCGCCGACGAGTCAGGCGCGAGGTCCACCGCCATCTCGGCAATGTCGGTATCGCTCAGCAGACCGTCGGCCTCTCCGTCGATCTCGGCGAACCCTGACAGCTCGTCGAGGTCGTCGTACTCGAAGTACGTCACCGACCCGTCGGCGTCCTTCCGCACGAACACCAAGTCGATTATGTGCACCAACCCGCGATCTACCAGCGCGGCGATCGCCGGTGCGATCTCCCCGGTGAACCGGTTTCCCGGGAACTCGATGATCACGTACTCGACGGGGTCGAGCTCCATCTGGGACCTCCCTTACCTGTGGGTGCCGGCAACTCCCAGGCCGATCCTATCGCGCCCACCGCCACCAACCGCAAGCCGGGCGCGACCACCGGCCGGGGGTTCGACCAGGGAGTTCACGGGCGCGATCGACGGCCGGTTCAAGCACGATGGCGAGCACCCGACCGACGAGCCGCGAAGCGTGGCCTGGATGCACGACCCCAACCTCACCTCAGGAGGATCAGATGTCCGCTACTGAAGTTGCAGAGCAGACCGGCAGCAGCACCTCTATTCGCCCGTTTCAGGTCGGTTTTCCGGAGGTGGAGCTCTCCGAGCTTCGCAGGCGTATAAACGCGATCCGCTGGCCCGAGCGCGAGATGGTCAGCGACGACTCGCAGGGCGTGCGACTCGCGATCGGTTTGTCGCCCAAGGCGGCGATTGGGGCGCGGCGGTCACGCAGACGATGGGCATACATGCCGCCCCGGAGCTGCTCGGGATCCACTCCAACATACCCGGCACTGCCCCCGCCGAGCTCGTCAAGGGGTTCGAGCGCGGCGACCCACCGCCGTCCGAACTCTCAGGCGACGAGCTACGCGCGTACGAGCAGCTGAGCGACTTCTACGCCAAGCACGTCGCCTACGCGCTGATCATGGCCACGCGCCCACAAACGCTGTACGGACTGGCGGACTCCCCCGTCGACCTGGCGGCGTTCGCGCTTGACCACGGCGACGGGACCGGCCAGCCCGGGCTCGTGGAAAAGGTCCTTCAGGGGACCTACCAGAGCGACCTCACAAGAGACGATCTCCTCGACAACATCACGCTCTACTGGCTGACGAACACCGGGGTCTCCGCGGCTCGTCTCTACTGGGAGAACGAGGCGGACTTCTTCGACGCCAAGCCCATCACCATCCCGTACGCGATCAGCGTGTTCCCCGACGAGCTCTACCAGGCCCCGCGGAGCTGGGCCGAGCGCGCGTACCCCGACAACCTCATCTACTTCAACGAGCTCGACAAGGGCGGGCACTTCGCCGCGTGGGAACAGCCGCAACTGTTCTCCGAAGAGATGCGCGCAGCGTTCCGACCGCTTCGATAGAGGACCGTATTCGGGCGTATGCGCGAGAGCGGCGAGGATCAGATGTCGCGGGCGCCGGAGGTCATGCGCGAGGCGCACGTACCGCGCCTGCGAGCGATATGTCTCGTCTCGACGGAAGCGAGTCCCACCCGGGAACCCGAACGCCATCTCACTCAGCGGCAAGTTTGGTTGCGTCTGAGTGCATGCGGTTTGCCGTATGCATGGCGTCGTGGTGGGCGGCGGCCCTGAGGTCGTGTGCTGCCAGCTGGATCGCGGCGAATTGGCCGAGGCGGTCGCGAGCGTCGATGACTTGTCGTTCGACGTCTGAGAAGAGGGTTCCGATCGATCCGGCATCGGGGACGCTGGCGAGCTCGATGCGTCCGTTGAGCGCGAGTCGTGCGAGGCAGCTGACGCCAGTGGCGATGTGATCGACGTGCTGGAGGACTTCCTCGAGGCGCTGCGCGACGTTCTGCAGCGCGTTGAAGGTTTGCCCGCTACCGCTCTCGAGGGAGCTCGCCAGGGCGAGCATGTTGCGGGTTGCATGGTGGGACAGATCGCTGTCCTCGGCGATTTCATGGGCGAAAACGGCGACCATCTCAGCCTGGATGGCGCTCAGCGCGAGGCGGAACGTCATCGCGTCGATCTCGCCGACGGCATCGGCGGCGCACTCGGCGACGCTCGCGACCAGCGGCGACGTGGCTTGTGATTGCTCCGTGAGCAGACGGGCGATGGCGTCCAGAGCGGCGCCGTGTTCCCCGAGGCGGCTAGCGCCGATCTGCGCATTGAGGGCGAACAGCCGGACGTCGTCCCCCATCATGCGCAGGTAGGTGGAGTGGTCGGCGAGTGCCTTGCCGACGGCGCCGTAGTGCGCGAGCTCGCTGACCAGGCCGTCGAGGAAACGGCTGAACGCGTCGTAGCCGCTCAAGATGTCGGCAATCGCAGGGTGGGCGCCTTCGGGTACGGCCGCGCGTGCGTGGCGGTGCCCGTCAGGGAGACAGGCTGCACGGCGGGCGACCTCGGCCGGGAGCGCACTGTGCATGAACGCCGTGTAGTCGGAATACCCCGCTTCGCGGAGACGTTCTGTGAGGCGGGCGGTCGATGCGGCGATCGAGTCTTTGCGCCGGCGCGGATCGTCACCCTCGACCTCCCGCTCCAACGCGACAAGTTCAGCGTACAGATCCTTTGCCTGCTCGAACGGCTCGCTGCCCGGAACGAGACGAACGGAGAGATAGCCCTCAGCGATGGGCACGACGCTCGCGAGCACCCAGTAATAGGCGCCGTCGGCGGTGCGGTTCTTGACGTAGGCGGCAATCGGCTCACCGGCACGGATCGTGTCCCACAGCATCTGAAAGACGGCCCGCGGCATGTCGGGGTGGCGCACGATGTTGTGGGCGCGACCAATCATTTCGGCGAGCGGGTAGCCGCTCACGCGCTCAAAGACCCGGTTGCCCGAGGTGATCACGCCCTTGGCGTCCGTGGTCGAGAAGAACAGCTCGCCGTCGGCCAGCGGACGCTCCACGCCGCGATCGGCGGTGCGCGCTGCCACGGCACGGCTGCGAGAGCGCGCCGGGGTCTCCTCGGTTGTCGGTTCGGTCACCATGTCAACAGCGCCCTGCCGGGTCTACGCGGCGCGGGCGCGAGAGGAACAAGATCCTCCTCCCTTGTGATCGCCCCCGGCGGTCCAAGTCGGTGCGTAGAACAGCACACATTTCGAGCGCCAATTACCGATGGCGTCCCCGTCTCGGCTCTCGCTGACTCGCTGCGATACGTTGGTAACACGATCAGCTTTAGGGGATGACCATGCGACCAATCGCTTGGTAGAATCTGGTCGGTGTTTGAGCGCGACGCGGACGCTTGAGCTGGCGACGATGGGACGGAGTGCGGCAAGCACCACGACGGCGAACAGCCAGAACACGAACCGGGTACGTGTAAGCACCGAGCCGCGCGACCATGCAGCTCGCAAACCCACGACCTCACCCAGTCGATCAAGCAGGCCGCCAATCAGTGTCCCGCTCCCAGACAGCTCGACGGCTAGGACATCCTCGTGACCCACAAACGGGAAGATCGACCCGCCGCAGCCAGAACTGACCGGTAGAAACCCACACGCCGACTTCCCGCGCGCCCGTGCGACGGCCGAGTAAATACATCTCTCGGCTGCCCCCTCGAAAAGCTCGGCTAGCTGCCGACCATACGGGCTAGACAACCAACCCAGTCCGCTCTGCTCGAGGACCCGCGCGAGCGCAGCGTGAGGAGCGTGAGAGATGTCCAGCATCCACATGACTGCTATCGACCCGGGCTCGTGCGGCCCGGAGGTCGACGAGCTCGAAAGCGCCGGAGGGAGTGGGATCCCCGCGGCCGAGGTGTCGTTCGGCTCGACGGTGTCGTTTGTCGACCAGCGGAACGGACGCGACCAGAAGTTCAAGATCGTCTCCTCCTATGAGGCGAAGCCGCAAGAGGGAACTCTGTCGATCGGCTCGCCGGTGGCGGGCGCGCTCCTTCATCACAAGGCGGGAGATCTCGTCGAGGTAGCCACGCCGCGGGGCAAGCGTCCGCTGCTCATCACCGCAGTGGACTGAGCCGCGGCCGGTTCCGGGTGGTCCACCGCCGCAGCCGCAATTCGTAATCTCGCATCTCAGCGCTTGGCTGACCCTCCGCCACGGGTCCCCCCGGAGCGGCGATGTTCGCTGAATCGTGTGGGTGAGCACGGCGCACGACTTCGGGTTTGTCCCGATGTGTTCCCACGTCACATCGTCAACGGTCCTCAGTACGATGATTGCTCCGTGTGAGCAGCCGCGGGTCGCGGTTTTTGGACCCGATCCTCTTCTCAGCGTGGCGATCGAGTCGCGCGGAGACGGGGATGATATGCATGTGCATGCTGCGGGCCAGGGCGTGTGGGTCGCGCGCATGGCGGCGGAACTCGGGGCCTGGCCCATCCTCTGCTGCCTCTCGGGCGGAGAGACAGGAGCGGTGTTGGGGCCGCTGCTCGACGCGCTCACCGGCGAGCGCCGCATCATCGGCACCGTCGGTTCGACGGGCAGCTACGTCGTCGATCGTCGCAGTGGCGGGCGGCAAGTCGTGGCCACGGCTCTGCGTCCCGCGCCTCAGCGCCACGAGGTCGATGACCTCGTGGCTGCGACGTGCGCCGCCGCGTTCGGCAGCGCCGTGCTCGTGATGTGCAACCCCTTTCCGCCAGACGGCCTGCCGGACGAGGTGTACGAGACGATCGCCGCTGATGTTGGGGCCGCCGGGGTCCCAGTCATAGTCGACCTTTCGAGCCCTCGCCTCGAGCGTACTCTCGCGTACCGCCCCGAGCTCGTAAAGCTCAACGATTGGGAGCTCGCAGAGTACGTGAGCGGCCCGGTCGACGGGCAACGGGCGCTAGACGCCGCACGCCGCCTAATGGAGGCGGGCGCCGCCAACGTGGTCGTGACGCGCGGCGAGGGGCCGATCCTCGCGCTGCCGAGCGCCGGCGAGCCGTTCGAGATCGTCCCGCCCCGGCTCCCGCGCGGATATCGCGAAGGGTGCGGCGACGCGATGATGGGCGCGATTGCGGCGGGTTGGGCACGTGGGATGTCGCTTCGGGACGCGCTGGTGCTCGGTGCGGCCGCGGGCTCGGGCAACTTTCTGCGCCATGGACTGGGCACCGGAAAGCGAGCGGTCGTGGAGGAGCTGACACAGCGGATCGCGATTCGGCCCCTTGGCTCGGGGTTGCCAGGCGGGGCAGCTAAAGCGGCGCCGGAAACGGCGCGGTGAGATCTCGACCTCCGACGATCGCCCGTGGCGCCGTGCGGGCGATCCAACCCAGATTCGCCGCCGTGGGCTCGGCGGTGCCGAGAACCTGAAGGGCCGCGGCGAGCGCGACTGGGCGCCCGGCGCGTGAAGAATGCGAGTCGCTACCGAGCACGTGGATCACGCCCGCGCGCGCGAGCGCCAGCATCCCCTCGCGAGAGTGCTGGTCAATAAAGAAAGCGGCCGTCGCTTGCATGAGGCACCCTTGATCGATTAGCCGCCCGAGTCGCTGGATGAGATCCGGGCCGAGATGGCGCTCTGGATGAGCCACAAGCGCGCGAAAGCCACGGGACCGGAGAACGCAAACCGCCCGTTCGAATCGCTGGTCGATGGGTCCCGGAGCAGGCTCGAGCAGTATCCACCGTCCTGCGCCTCCCAGCGAGAGTGCCGCGAGCTCGGGATCGTCGAGAGCGTCAAGCTCCGTGACCGCCACCTCGCCGCCCGGCAGGATGCGCGTGCGACACCCGGCCGCTCGAACAGCCGCCGCGAGCTCGGACATCCTCGACCGCAGCTCCGGGATCTGGACATCGTGGTCGTGACGGATGTGCGGCGTCGCGCAGATCGCCGCGATGCCGTCGGCTTGTGCCTGCTGGGCCATTGCGACCGCGTCGTCGAGATCCCGGGCGCCGTCGTCGAGTCCCGGCAGGAGATGGCAGTGAAGATCGACCGCAACGCGAACACCGTCGATTATCGCGCTCTCGTGAGGATCTTGCCGAGCCACCCGGCGCCGTGAACGTCAGCTATGGAGGCGTTTGCGGAGCCGTCGACCGCGCATCCGCTATCCGGCGTTGAGATCTCGGCGCACGGTGTCGCGGTCAAACCCTGCCGTCTCGAGCTGGCGCACGATCATGCCGACGTGCTTCTGGCTGAGGTTCTGTCTCCCGTGACCTGGAACCGTGATGACGACGCCGGATTTGTGGCGGAAGCGCCGATGGCTCGTAGCCTTGCCGCCGAGTTCGGTAAAGCCGTGATCGATTAGCCAGGCCGTGAGGGCCCTGCGGGTGACCGTGCTCATAACGCGAATTGTCGGACAGGCGGTTGCGCTCGCATCGCGCAGCTCCTCGGCGTAGAGCTCGGGCTCCTCGAACATAGCGGCATTCCGCTCGTGCTCCGTTATCTCGGTCAGATGCTCGCGCTCCCCGGGATCCAGGCACGGCGACCGGGCGCGTGCTTGGTCGCCGATGCACTCGCTTGGGACAACTGGGCGGGACAGCGAACGCGACGATCCGAGAGACTCCGACAGCGACGCTGGCGGAACTGCTCAGCCGCGCGACGCGGAGCTCAGCCGAGCGCTGGGATCACCTCGGCCGCGAGCCGCTCGAGCTGTTGCGCGTCGTCGACGAGCGGGTTGAGCAGAATCAGCTCGGCACCGGCGTCCGCCACCGCACGGATGCCGGCGGTGCACTCCTCGCCCGGGCCCGCGAGGATGTGTTCGGACCAGCCGCCCCGACCGTAGTGGCGCGTGAGCGCGTCCTCGAGTCGGTGGCGCCCGCGCTCGGCATCGTCCTCGACGTGGACGTAGACGCGCTTGCCGATCCGGAACGTGCCGGGCTCGCGCCCCTGCGCGCCCAGCTCCTCCCTCACCACCTTGACCTGCTCGGTGAACTGAGCGGTCGTCTGAGAGCCGGCGCCCAAGAACCCGTCTGCGTGCCGGACAGCGCGCCGCATCCCGGCCGGCGCACTGCCACCGAACCAGACTGGCGGGTGCGGCTTCTGCACCGGCTTGGGCTCCATCGAGGCGCCCTGGAGCTTCCACCACCGCCCGTCAAAGTCGATCTCACGCTCCGTCCAGCAAGCCTTCATCAGCGCCAAGGCCTCGTTGAAGCGGGCAACGGGCCGGTCCGCGTCAACGCCAAAGGCGCCGAACGGGCGCCCCCGGCCACCGGTCGCGACCCCCGCCTCAACCCGGCCATGGCTGAGGCAGTCCAGCGAGCTGATCGCCTTGGCCAGGTGCAGGGGATTGTGCAGCGGGAGCACGAACACTGCACAACCCAGCCGGAGCTGCTCGGTGCACGCCGCGGCGTAGGCCAGCGTCTGGAGCGGCGCGAGGCTGCCGGCCGCGCCGATCACCTGCTCCTGCACCCAGGCACTCTCGAACAGCCCGAGCTCCTCGACGCGGCGCAGATACCCGCGGAAAGCCTTATCGTCGAAGCGGCTGTCGCGAGCGTACTGCGGGATCGAGATCGCGAATCGCATGCTTAGCAGGTGACTGATGTGGCGGCGGCTCTGCGGCGCGATCCGCCCGCCTGCGCGACCCGGGGCGGGCGTCGGGCTAAGCAATCGTGCAGACCCCGGCTGCGACGGGTGCGCGATTGCGCGATCCAGACGGGCTTGGGGATCATCGGCGAGAGCTCAGGCTCACCGGTGGCAGCGCTTCGATCTCGTCCTTGGTGAGGTCAACCCGTAGCTCATCGCCCTCGCGATTCGCGGCCCCGATCGGTATCGCGACCTGCTTGCGCCCCCACACGTGACCCTCCTGCAGGATCACGTGCGTGACGTGATGGTCGGCAGGGTCAATCACGAGACCCTGTACCGCCCCGATCCACCCATCTCGTGCGTGCACGGGGTCGCCGCGACGTATCTCGACCTCGCCGAGCGGCACGCGGTCGATGAACATCGGCTCGCGATGATGGCCGAGCGACATACCTAAGCCGTAGTACGGCCACGCGGAGGCATGAGTGCCGTACCCCGTGGCGTTCGGGTCGGCCGGAAGAAACTGGATGTCCTCGGCCGCATCGAGCTGCTCGAAGCGCTGCTTTGTGCAGTTGAGCCGGATCAGGTCGTCCTCGACGCGCACCACGAGGTCGACCGGCACCAGCTGCGCAAGCTCCTCGTGGTGCCCGGGCTCGACAACCAGGTGGGTGAGCGCATCGGCAACCGGGTCGAAGATCACCCGGGTCAGCTTCCCGCACCGCCCGTCGGTGGCGTCGACGTGGGCGCCAATCTTGAAGCTTTCGCCTGTGCCGCTTGAGCTCATCCCTATATCGCCTGAGGTTTAGATTTCGGTGTGCGGTCGGAATCCTACGGCTATTGCACGTGCCGAACGACGACGTATATGCCCTCGGCGGCAGATCCACCGGAGACGCGGGACGCCCGCTTTGGCGCGATATTCGGCTCGTGCACCAGGCCACACCGTATTCTCACCCCACCGGGATGGTTCGCAGCGAGTGCCATGGCGGACCGGTCCAGACCGCAATCGCTGGCATGGTGCCCCCTCATGAGCGTCGAGACCGAGATTCTTCCCTTTCGGATCGCGATCCGGCAGCGCGACGTGAATGAGCTCGAGCGGCGCCTCGAAACGAGCCGCTGGCCCGATGAGCTTCCCGAGGTCCAGCGGGGGAGCGTAATCGCCACATACTGACCGCAGTCAGTACCCGGTACCGATGCGCAGCGCCGCCCCGGCCGTAGAGTCGGAGGCGATCAAGGAGGCGTTCCATGCCACAGACCAGGGACCCGCCGGCTCGGCGTCGCGTGCTCCCAGTGGTCGTGCGCGATCACCGTGGCAGCGGAATGCGCGGCGCCGTCTCCGCGGAGGTCCGGATGCTCCGCGCGATATCGGCCGACGTCGCCCACGCTGCGGACCCGCGCCATCTCGCGCGCAGGGCGCCGGCCGCAGACCCTTTCGAGCTACGTGACCCCGAGTACATCGCGCGCACGCTCCCCGCCCTGCGCGTCATGGCCGACGTGTGGTTCCGCGCCGATGTGCGCGGGCTGGAGAACATCCCGCCGCGCGGACCGGTGCTGCTCGTGGGCAACCACTCGGGCGGCACGCTCATCGCCGACACGTTCATCTTCTCGCAGGCGTTCTACGACCATTTCGGCCCCGAGCGCGAGTTCTTCCAGCTCGCGCACGACCTCGTGTTCAAGGTGCCTGGCATCCGGGCGATGCTCACACCGTACGGGACGGTGCCGGCCTCGCCGGAGAACATGCGGCGCGCGCTCGCGCGCGGCGCCGCGCTGTTGGTCTATCCGGGCGGCGACCACGAGACCTACCGGGCGAGTTGGCACTCCGCCGAGATCGACTTCGCCCACCGCACCGGCTTCGTGCGGCTCGCGTTGAAGCACGGCGTGCGCATCGTCCCGGTCGTTTCGATCGGCGGCCAGGAGACGGCGCTGTTCCTCGGTCAGGGCGAGCACATCGCGCGGCTGCTGCACCTCCACCGGCTGCTGCGGATCGACGTCGCGCCGGTCCAGATTGCGCCGCCGTGGGGCGTCACGGTGCTCGACCTCCCGGGACGCCTTCCGCTGCCGGCGAAGATCTCGATCGAGGTGCTCGCGCCAATCGACCTGCGCGAGGAACTCGGCGGCGCCTGCGGCGATCCCGACACCGGCTACGAGCTCGTCACGGGGCGGATGCAGGACGCGCTGCGCGGGCTCGCCGAGGCGCGCGCACTGCCGCTGATCGGCTGAGGCGGGCGCTCATCGCAGTAAGCCCGCTCCAGCGGTATCCCGCGCCGGCGGTACAGCCGGGTCTGTGACGCCCCAGGGCCCCCAGGCGCCTGGACGTCCACTCGCATCTGATAACGCACGACCCAGACGCCGATGAATGGGTGACGTCGATTTGTGCGGACACGTGGGTCGCGCGTTCGAGGATCTCTCCGGCGAGTAGGTGCTCGTCGAACAGCGAAACGACGGCTCTGTGGTCGTCAAGCGCGATCGGCTCGATCACCTCGGTGGTTGTGATCGGCGCGTCATCGAGCGTCCCATTGGAACCACCGGATGCCGATGGCGGCGAAGACAACGACGTACCCGCCGCACGCCAGCAGGGCGAGCGAGTCATGGGTGTCCCATGTGGACAGGTTGAGGACTGCGGCGAAGAGCGTCATCACCACGCCGACGGGGGACCACCGCGCGATCGATTCCCAGGCGCTCCCGAGCGCCCCGCTCTGACCCAGCGATGAGAGCAGGACGAGGCCGAGCACCAGCACCCGTCCGGCGGCGTTGATGCTGTCGGCGGATTTCACCAGGCCGACGAGCGCCTGCCCGATGCTGAGGAAGACAGCGCCACCGACGATCGAGACAACGAGAACCAGTCCGTACGTGCCGGCCGACAGCGAGACGTGGTGAATGCGACTTCCGACGATCACGACGATCACCGTGATCACCAGGTTCGCGAGGACCTGCATCGCCAGCCGGCTGGTCATGATCGTCCAGGTCGGGGCGGGCGTGACGCGGAGACGCTGAAACACGCCTTGCTCCCGGTCTCGCGCCACCGTGAGCGCGTAGCCCAGGATCGAGTTGGACACTAGCCCAAGGGTGATCGCCAAGCCGATGATGAACAGCGATCCGCCGAAGCTCTTCGTAGCTTTGCTCGAGTTCGTCGAGAACAGAATCAAGATCGGCAGGACGACGCTGATCAGCAGCGCCCGCCGGCTCTTCAGGAGCACGGCGAAGTCCGCCCGCAGCAGCGAGCTCATAACCAGTTGGAGCGGCGGTCCGGAGGCGGGCTGAGAGCTATTCACGGATCTCGCTCCCGGTGAGTCCAATGAACACGTCCTCGAGGGTCACCTCGCCGTGGGCGACCTTGCGAACCTCGGGGTCGTCCTTGTGCTTGGCGATCAGGTTTTGCGGTGTCTCACACGTCAGCACCGTGCCGTGGTCGATGATCGCGACACGATCGCACACGGCTTCGGCCTCCTCCATCGAATGGGTGGTCAGCAGAATGCTCCCGCCGTCCTGTCGGATGTGCTCGATCCGACCCCAGAGCTGGCGACGGGACTGAGGATCCAGACCAGCCGTCGGCTCGTCCAGCAGCAGCAGCGCAGGCTCGTGAACGACCGCGACGTACAGCGAGAGGCGCTGCTGCTGCCCGCCCGACAGCTGCTTGAACGGCTTGCTCGCCTCACGCTCGAGCCCGATCTCCCGCAGCCCCGCGGTGATCTCGGGGTCGGACAGCCGGACGCCGTAGAGCCCCGCGTACAACCTCACGATCTGCTTGATCGTGAGCTGCGACTGGAAGCTGGTCGCCTGCAGCTGCACCCCCAGCTTGGCCTTCGCCTGCGAAGGATGGCGGCGGATGTCGACGCCATCCAAGGACACCGCCCCGGACTGCGGCTTGATCAGTCCCTCGATCGCGCTCAGCGTGCTCGTCTTCCCGGCCCCGTTGGGCCCCAGAAGCCCAAAGATCTCACCACGGGTCATCTGAAGGCTGATGCCGTCGACGGCCGTCTTGGTGCCGTACACAACCGACAGGTCCCGGACCTCCAAGATGACGCCCGAGCCGGCTGGGACCCCTCGACTCACAGGGTCATGGACGCGCTCGGCGGGCCGCGGTGAGACCACGAAACGATCCAGCAGCGCAGCGGCGATCAGCTCTCCAACGGCACGGGCACCATCGGCGGTCGCAAGCCGATCTCCCAGTGCGCCTCCCGCGAGCAGCTCGCCGGTGATGATCTCAGCGAGCGGCTCGAAGGACTCCTCGGACTTCCGATCCCGTCCGATCAGGTTGCGGTCCCCGCTTTCGCTCATACGGTCTTCGCTCACGAGCGCCATTGTCGCCTCGTGAGCGCCGGCGCGCGATCGGCGCTTCTCGGCATGCGAGCGAGAGCCTCGGTTCTCGGACGGGAGCCGTGGGGTGGCTCCGCGTCGCGTACGGCCACGGCCAGCCCCTTGGACGAGCAGAAGAATTCCATGGCGAGATCGGCGGCTAGGCCTTCGGGCCGTCTTTGCCGCTCCACCAGAAGAATGAGCCGGTTCGACGCTTTCGATGCATCTTGACCCCGATGGCCGCGGTGATCGCGGAGTACGACCTTACCGACGTCGATCAGGAGTACCTCAACAGTGCCGCGGGACAAGTTCGAGTCGATGCCGAGGAGCTGCGCGCGGGTGCTTTGGGCGAAGCGCGTCGCGCGACTTTCTTTGGCGACGATTTACTGATCGAAAACGGGCTGACCTGGCGCGTTGAGGGCTGCCTGCTGAGCGGGCGTCGAGCGCGGGGCTGAGCGGTGGGAGGTGGTAGACCGGCGGGTCGGACGCGAGGAGCGCCGGGCAGCTCCATTCTCCCAGGACAGCGGATAGAGTGGCGGGCGCATGCCATTTGCCGATATCAACGGCCAGCGGATTCGCTTCGATGACACCGGCGGCGACGGGGTGCCCGTCGTGCTGGCCCACGGTTTCCTGATGGACCGCGAGATGTTCGCGCCGCAGGTCGATGCGCTGTCGCCTGAGTTCCGGGTGATCACGTGGGATGAGCGCGGGTTCGGGGAGACGGAGTTCGACGGTCAACCATTCACCTACTGGGATTCCGCTAGGGACTGTCTCGGGCTCCTCGATCATCTGGATTTCGATCGGGCGGTGATGGGCGGGATGTCGCAGGGCGGGTTTCTGTCGCTCCGTGCGGCTCTCCTGTCGCCCGATCGCGTCCGGGCGCTGGTCCTGATCGACACCCAGTCCGGACCCGAGGATCCGGAGGTGCTTCCCGTATACACGCAGATGGCGCGGACCTGGCTCGCGGTCGGCCCCGTGGACGAGCTTGCCGAGGCGATCGCAAACCTGATCATCGGCGATCCGATCCTGAACCGGCACTGGATCGGGAAGTGGCGCCAGCTCCCGCGCGAGAACATGGGTCCCGTCTCGGACTGCTTGTTCGACCGTGACGACATCACCGATCGCCTCCACGAGATCACCTGCCCCGCGATCGTTTTCCATGGCACTGCCGACCAGTCGATCGACATCGAGAAAGGCGAGCGGTTGTGCGCAGCCCTGGCGGGGTGTGCAGGCCTGGTCCGCATCGAAGGCGGGTCACACGCCTCCAACCTGACCGACCCTGATCAGGTCAATGGCCCGCTGATCGAATTCCTGCAGTCGCTCTGATCTGAGCGAAACCACGCCACGCTCGGTCGCCCTCGATCGCACGGACGATCGCTTCCGTTCGTAACCGAGGTCACGCCGACGCGAGTTTGGCGAATCTCGGGACCACGGAAGCTCGTCGATGTCCGAGCCCTCTGAACCGTCGCAGCCTGGCAGCCGCTCGACGTCGCGTTCGTCGTAGCCCGGCACGGCGCCGACTTCCTTGAGCACGTCGGCGAGCTCGTCTTTCGTCCCGTGTCGCCCGATCACCGACGGCTAGCAGTGCGAGGTTCACCGGAGTGGTGGCGATAGCGCACTCCCGGCGGTTACCGGCGCTCAATAGCGCCGCTGCGGGCCCGTAAGGCGGCGACGGCAACGACTCATGGTTGCGGACCGCCGGCGGGTGACCGCGCAATCGCGCGCTGGTGAGCATCCCCCTTTTGACCGATTGACACGCTCGACGGGTATGCGACTGTTACTCACGATGCCCGGTTCGGCTTTCGATCGGTGGACTACCCCCACTACCGCGAACACAGACCAGCTCGGACGCGTCGACCAGGAAATGAGGGAGCTAACGACTGAACAAGCAGCGGGGCTGCTTGGCGTAAGCTCGGACGTCTTGCAGAACTGGGAACACCAGTTCGGCTATCCCCGTGCAACGGCTTCCGCAGATGGCGAAAGGATCTACGTCCACCGCCAGCTTGTCGCTCTGCGTGACGCTTTGATGCGTGAACCTTCCGTCACTTCCGCAATCCGAACGGCGCAGGTTGTGCTGAAGCAGAGTCGTGATGTCGGCACGACGGGCCCGTCGGGCGGCGGTTTTGAATTCTGCCGGTGAGCAGTGAGCACCTTCCGGGGCTAGCGAAGGCTGCGGCTGGGTCATGGCGCGCGGCGCATGTCCAGCTCAGCCGTGGGCGGAGATCGAGGCCAGTGGGTCAGACCGCCCGCCACTGCTGCTCCAGAACCGGGAGGACCTACACCGATCCAGGCGGCGACTACTACGCTACGCGGCGCCACTGTGTCATCGGCGATCACGCGGCATCGCGCCAGCCCGCTCAGCGGCCTGATCTCGCGCCGGGTCGGCTCAGTGGATTACGCCCAGTCGCAACGCGGCCGCGACCGCGGCGGCTCGATCGGACACGTCGAGCTTGCGATAGATCTTCTCCATGTGGGTCTTCACGGTGGAGGCGCTGATCACCAACGACTCGGCGATCTGCGGGACGGTGTTCCCGACCGACGCGAGCTGAAGGATCTGCAGTTCTCGCGGGGTCAACCGGGGCGGCGCGAGCTCGGCCCGTCGACGCGAGAAGAACTCGCCGAGCTCAAATCCGATCGCCGTGAGCGTCTGCCTGAGCCGGCCGGTGTGGTCCTGCTCGCGGGAGTAGAACTCCAGCACGGCCAGCACCTCCTCCGCCTTCAAGGCCGGGAACGCGACCGCACCGTGCAGGCCCACTGCGCGCGCAGCTTCCCTGCGTCGGAAGTTGGGCTCATGGCTGACATCGGAGATGGTCTCCGGCTGTTTCGACTGCCACGCCAGCCCAGGGAGACTGACACCGCGCGGCAGCCGCAGCGCAAACGTCATCGCCTCGAAGTCATTGATCTCGAACACGGGCTCTTTCCAGATCAGCTCCGCGGCGAGGACGTCGCCGTGAGGAAGCCACAGCGCCCCAATCATGAACTCACAAGCCACGCCCAGGTCTTGCAGCAGGCGCCTTGCGCCTTCCTCAAAGCTATTCCAATCGATCAACGCCGCGGAGACCGCGGCGTGCGCGGCGAGTTCGCGGCTCGCGATGCGTTGATCGGTCACGTCCTGAACGACGCCGATGATCCGCCTCGCGCCTCGCGGCCCCGGATCGATCTTCGTGACCGTCGAGCGCAGGTACCGAACATCGCCCGCCGGTCGCCGAATGCGCCACTCGATCGGCGGCGGCCCGGGAACCAGCGGGCGCAACTCGAAGTATCTCGCGAGCCGCTCCCTATCGTCCGGGTGTGTCCGCTCCAACACCCAGTCACGAGTGGGAGTGATCTCGTCAGGCTCGACCCCGAAGATCCTATACAGATTCTCCGACCACCGATACGTGCGCGTCACCGGACGCCAATCGAAGCTACCGAGGTGCGCTACCTGCTCTGCCGTGTCGAGCTGGTGGGCCGCACGCGTCTTCGCGAGATCGGCCAGGGCGTCGCCGTGGGCGAGCTCGTCGATCATCTCCCGCGTCGCGCGGAGCCCTGCCATTTCAGCCCGTAGCGCGCGGTTCTCCTGCTGAAGCCGTGCGACCTCGCGCTGCGGCGTGTCGGTGCCGTCGGGCGGTGAATAGGCCTCGCTCGGGATCACGGTCGTGTGCTGCTCGCAGATGTGCTTGAACGCAGCCGCATTCCCCTCCCCGTCGAAGGCTTGGATCGGGTAGGCGCACAACCGAGCATATCGGTGCGTCACGCCACGGTCGTTCCACAGATCCTCGAGCGCGAGCGTCGAGGCGACATCACCGGCGTCCCACAGCAGGGCCCCCATCTCGTTGAAAACCCGCACGCGGCGACCGCCGGCGGCCGTGCGCTCGATCAACGCGCCGATCGTGTCGCGAAAGCGCTCGGCGTTGGGCGCTCCACCGACCATGAACTCCTCAAGCAGGTCGGCCGCGTCGAGTGCCAGGTAGTCGTCGGCATCGACCGCTGCGGCCACGTCGATCCCCGACGCGCTGATGGCCGCCTCGAACGCGCGGCGGTGCGTCACGGCTGCGATCACGATTGCTACGTCCCCGTCGCGCAGCGCGGAACCAACGAACGCGCTGACCGCGTCGATGAGAAGGCCCTCTGTCTCGTAGAACTCGACCAGATGTCCGCAATCGCCGCCTTCAGCGGGGCGGGCGGGCAGCGCCATTACTGACCAACTCGGGCCCGGGAGCGCAGGAACCCGCCAAGAATCGGAACGAGCTGGCACTTCATGTGATCCCCTCTTGCGAGCACGCCATGAGCGAACCGGTGATTGGAGGTGCGCCGATGGCGTCAGAGTTTGTTCCAGGTCCATCTTCGGCAGCGTGTCCCCACTCCGACGTGCGTCGCAGACAATCAGTGGACATCCGAAGCCCCGGGGTCAGTCAGGGATCGGAAGCCGGACGCGCGCTCCTCGACGAGCCCGGCGATCGTGTAGATCAGGTGTCTGAGCGATCGGCCTGATGGTTGCACGGCTCCCGGCATCTTTCTCCCAGTTCGGTTGTAACACAACCACCTTTGATCAGGCTTGCGGCGGCGCGCACCCGTCGTGGGTCAACTTCGAAATCGGAGCGGCGGTCGGCCAGGGCAAGCTAGTACTTCCGGTCTATCTCAGGATAGGGGCGCCCACGAGGCTCCGGCCGTCGTCTCTCGATTCCAAGGCATCGACGCGCACAACCTGAAGCCCGACGAAGTGGCTGACGAGATCGCCGACGCGATCATGCGAACGTAGCTAGGGCGAAGGGCTGGGAGCGGACTCAACGACCAGCCAGCTTGCACCGACGGCCCCTGCCGCAAGGCAAGTGTTGCGTACGCAACCGCTTCCATAGCGCTTCCATTAGAGCGGGTCTGCGCGCCATGAAGAGCCGCGACGGCGAGCGGGAAGCCCCTAGCTGCGGACGATTCGAGTAGGTAGTACCCCCAGCCGGATTCGAACCGGCGATTTCCTGCGTGAAAGGCAGGCGTCCTAACCGCTAGACCATGGGGGCTTTGGCGGCAAGCTCATTCTAGGAGCCCCGCAGCGCCCGCTCCGGGGCCTCGGCCTCCCGTGGCGTGTGTCAGACGCGAGAGCGGGTAGCTCCTGAGAACAGGAAATCGCCAGGTGGTTCCCGGCGGCCGGGGATGAAAGGAACCGATGCATCCACTTCTATTCGTCAACTGGTCGTCGGTCAGCTCGCTGTTCCGGGGGCTGATGTGGCAAGTGGCGATCGTGCTGGCCGTTGTGATCGTTGTCCATTTGATCACGGCGTCGCCACCGGCGCACGAGGCGGCCCACGTTCTGCGCTGATGTGCCGCGACGCGACGGCGCGCGTCGATCAGCGACGCCGCGAGCCTCCGCCGCAGCGGCGCTATCCGAGCGAGAAGAGCGCGGGCCGGAGCGCCGCGAGCGCCAGCGCGTAGGCGCCGAAGAAGCCGAGGCCGGCCAGCAGCGTCGACCGGTTGATCGCGGCGCGAAGCGCCGACCCGCCACGAGCCCTCCAGACGCCGAGTAGATACGCGATCGCGGTGACGGCGAACACGAACTCCAGGTACGCGATCGGATTCGCGTGCGCGATGCCGTGCTTGTCGACCAGCGTGTAGCCGGCGATGCAGGCGCCCACCGCCAGCGCCGGTGCGAGATCCCGCGTGCGAGCGGACGCGCCCACACCGCGCATGAGCACGATCCCACCGGCGACGAGGACCACGCCGACCGCGGCGAACACCGACACGCCGGCGCCGGCGACCGCCGCCCCGGCGATCAAGACGATCACCGGTGCCGAGCCGCGGGCGATCGGATAGATGAAGCTCATCGCCGCGACCGAATACCCGGTGGCGAGCAGCGCGAGATACAGCAGTTCGAGCGCGCTCGAGCCGGCGATGTAGGGGAGCGCCGTCGCTTCGAGACGCCACGTGATCGCCGCCGCCGGCGCGAACACGAGCGTCCCGAAGACGAGCGCGACCGCACTCGCGGCGCGCGTGTCCTCCTCGCGGGCGAGCAGCAGGTTCCAGGTCGCGTGAACCGCCGCCGCCGCGAGTGCGAGCAGCGAGGTCGTCGAGACGGCGCTGGCGCGAGCGAGCACGCTCGGCCCCGAGTTCGCGATCTAGATACGGTCCACTCGGCATGATCCGGCTGGTCCCGAGATGAGCGCGATCGACGCACTGAGCGCCGACGAGCTCGAGCTTGCCCCGGAGACGCCGCCGCCGACGACCGCGGGCGCGATGAAGGCCGTGCTGACCGACGAGCGGTTCTCGGACCCCAACTGGATCTTCGAACGAAAGCTCGACGGGATCCGGTGCGTCGCGATCCGCTCTGGCCCGAGCGTAACGCTGCTGTCGCGGAATGACATATCCCAGAACGAGCGCTACCCCGAGCTCGTGGAGGCGTTCTCTAAGGAGAGGTGCGATCGCTTCGTCGTCGACGGCGAGGTTGTCGCGTTCGACGGTGCGGAGACGAGCTTCGCGCGGCTCGCGCAGCGTGGCCAGCACTACGTTCCCGTGTTCATGTACGTGTTCGACATCCTGTGGCTCGACGGTCGTGACGTGCGCAGGCTCCCGCTGCGGACCCGCAAGCGGCTGCTCCGGAGCGCATTGCAGTTCCACGGAAACGTCCGCTGGACCGCCCACCGCAATCGCGACGGCGAGAAGTTCTTCATCGAGGCGTGCCGCAAGGGCTGGGAGGGACTGATCGCCAAGCGCGCCGACAGCCCGTACGTGACCACGCGCTCGCGCGACTGGCTGAAGTTCAAGTGCGAGCACGGCCAGGAGCTCGCGGTCGGCGGGTTCACCGAGCCGCGCGGCTCGCGGGTCGAGTTCGGCGCGCTGCTGCTCGGCTATTACCGGGACGGACGGTTCGAGTACGCGGGCAAGGTCGGGACCGGGTTCGACACTACGACCCTCCACGACCTCGCGGCAGAACTGCGAAAGCTCGAACGCAAGGACCCGCCGTTCACGAACCCGGCCGCAATCAAGGAGCGCGGGGTGACCTGGGTCGAGCCGAAGCTCGTGGCGCAGATCGGCTTCACCGAGTGGACCCGTGACGGGCGTCTGCGCCACCCCCGCTTCCTTGGCCTGCGCGACGACAAGGACGCGTCGGAGGTGATCCGCGAGGGATGACCACCGAGCTCGAGATTGGCGGGCGTGCCGTCCGGATCACGCACGAGGACCGGGTCGTGTTCCCCGAGGCCGGCCTGACGAAGCTCGCCCTCGCGCGGCACTACGAGCGCGTCGCGCCGCTGATGCTGCCCTATGTGCGCGGCCGGCCGCTCGCGCTCCAGGCGTTCCCGGACGGGATCGATCGCGACGGCTACTTCATGAAGGCGGTTCCCCGCTACTTCCCTGATTGGATCAGGCGCGCGACCGTGCCGAAGAAGGGCGGCACGATCACCCACGTCCTCGCCGAGGATGCGGCGACGCTCGTGTACCTGACCGGGCAGAACGTCGTGGCCATGCACGCGTGGCTGTCGCGCGCGGACAAGCCGCACCAGCCCGACCGGGTCACGATCGACTTCGACCCGTCCGGCGGAGAGTTCGCCGAGGTCCGGGCGGCGGCCCGGGCGGCCGGCGACCGACTGCGCGACCTCGGGCTCGTCCCGTTCGCGATGACCACGGGCTCCCGCGGCGTTCACGTCGTCTGCCCGCTGAGGCGCGGGCCCGACTTCTCCGAGGTCCACGCGTTGGCCCGCGCGCTCGCGGAGGAGATGGTCGCCGACGACCCTGAGCACGTGACGCTCGAGTGGCACAAGGCCGACCGCGGCGACCGCATCTACCTCGACGTCAACCGGATCGCCTACGCCCAGCACGCGATCGCGCCGTACTCGGTGCGCCCGCGGCCGAAGGCACCAGTGGCGGTGCCGCTCCACTGGGAGGAGCTGTCCGAGGAATCGCTCCGCCCCGACCGCTGGACGGTCGAGAACATCGGCGAACGGCTCGAGGCCGGCGACCCATGGAACGGGATGAGCCGCCGCGCGCGATCACTGCCGAAGAAGTCCTGAGCCTACGCGCCGCGCCGATTCCGGCGCCGGCGCTTGCCCGTGACCTGCCACGGACCGGGCGTGTAGTCGAGGATCAGGTTCACGACCCACACGATCAGCGTCGCCGCGACGAGCGTCCAGAAGCCATGGATGTCGAAGCCGCTCACGATCGCCTTGGTGATCACGAGCATCAGCATCGACACGAAGAACCACGCGATCCCGAGCGTGAAGATCGCCAGCGGCAGCGTGATCAGCCTCAGCAACGGCTTCAGCACGGTGTTCAGCACGCCGAACACCGCCGCCGCGAGCAGCAGCGCGCCCGCTCCGCTGGCCGACACGCCGGTGAGCAACACGGTCACGACGAGCAGCACCAGCGCGTTCGTCAACCACGAGATCCCGAGGCGCACCGGGAGCGGCGGATCCGAGCGCTCAGGCCGGGCCTCGTAGCGAGCCGAACTCACGCTCCCAGCGTACCTGGTCAGCCGAGCGTCAACTCGCCGTGGGCCGTCGACGCGACTCCCCGCCCCGTGTTCACGGAGCCGCTTCCCCCGACGAGGATGATGATGATTGGCTCTCGGCCGGAGGCGGATTCCCGCTCGTCGCCTGCTCGACGGCTGCCCGCGTGACGCCGCCGTTCGACGACGAGACGCACGCGAGCGCGGCGGTCTTGAAGCTCGGCGCCTGGAGGTCGATCCCGTCTGCCTGAACGACCTGGAGCGAGAGCTGACCCTGACTGTTCGGATCTGGGAATCCGGTCACACCGTGGTCGCGCAGGCAGTGCGTGAACGCCAGCAGATCCTGCTTGTGGGCGAGCTGGTCGTGCGCCTGCTGCGCCAGGTCGGATTGCGAGGGTTCGGGCATGATCCCGCGGCACGCTGTCTGCGCAGAATTGAACTGGGGGGAGCTCGTGACCGAGCGCGGCACGACCATGGCCACGGCGGTGTCGCCGTTCGACGTCGACACCTGCGGATCGGGAAAGTTCGACACGCCGTGGTTGCGCATGCAGGTGGCGTACTTGTACGCCGACGAGGCGATGTCCTTGGGGCCGCCGCTGCTCGCAGCGTTGGTGGTGTTGGTGGTGTTGGTGGTGGTGGGCGAGTTGCCGCCACAGCCGGCGGCCAGCAGAGCGATGGCTGCGATCGTCCCCGTCGCCGGGATGATTCGCGGTATGAGATGCATGGTTACGGCCTCCTCTGAGCGGATGACGCGTGGCGATCTTTGTAGAAGATCGGTGGTGACAGCTCCGTCACGGAGGCTGTGACCTCGTTGTCACCTCGGATCGGGCATCCTGTGGTCGCAAGCCGCGGGGAGAGACGATGCGCGTTCTGATTGCCGAAGATCACGGGCGGCTCGCCACCGCAATCGCAGAAGGCCTGCGAAGGGAGGGCATGGCCGTCGATATCGCGTTCGACGGCGCCGACGCGCTCAAGCACGTCGCGGTGCACCGCTACGACGTGGTCGTGCTCGACCGCGATCTGCCGCAGGTCCACGGCGACGAGGTCTGCCGCCGGCTCCGCGAGGACCGGAGCAATACTCGGGTGCTGATGCTGACCGCCGCGAGCACGATCCGCGACCGCGTCGAGGGTCTCGGGATCGGCGCCGACGACTACCTGACCAAGCCGTTCGACTTCGAGGAACTCGTGGCCCGAGTGCGGGCGCTGGCCCGGCGGTCGGCGCCGCCGCAGCCGCCGACGCTCGCCCACGGGGACCTACGGCTCGACCCGGCCCGGCGCACCGCGGTGCGGGGTGACGTCCCGCTCGCGCTGAGCCCCAAGGAGTTCGCGCTGCTCGAGTATCTTCTCGCCGCCGAGGGGAGGGTCGTGTCCGCCGAGGAGCTGCTCGAGGGGGTCTGGGACGAGGCGGCCAACCCGTTCACGAACACCGTGAAGACGACGATCGGGCGTCTCCGGGCGAAGCTGGGCGAGCCACAATTGATCGAGACCGTCCGCGAGGGCGGCTACCGGATCTGATCGCCGTTGCGCCCGTCACTCGGCCTGCTCGCACCGTCCGCGTGGCTTCGCCCGACCCGGACCGCGCGGATGCGGTTGACCTTGTTCTACGCCGGGCTGTTCCTGCTGCTCGGGACCTCGCTGCTCGCCGCGACTTACCTGCTCGTGCGGCAATCGTCCGCGATCAGCGTCTCGGGCGCCCTACCGGCACACAGCCGGGTCCGGCTCCCACCGGGGTTCGTCGGTCCGGCTCCGCCGGCGCCGGCACAGACCGTGATCGCGCTCCAGCAGCACAACGCCGACCTCGACCGGTTGCTGACGATCTCGTGGGTGGTGCTCGCGGTGACGACGCTCGGCGCCGCCGTGCTCGGCTGGTTCGCGGCCGGCAGGGTGCTCCGACCCGTGCGCGAGATCACCGCGACCGCCCGAACGATCTCGGCCGGGAACCTGCACCAGCGGCTCGCGCGCACCGGCCCCAACGACGAGTTCAAGCAGCTCGGCGACACACTCGACGACCTGCTCGGCCGGCTGGAGGCGTCGTTCGAAGCGCAGCGCCGGTTCGTCGCCAACGCTTCGCACGAGCTCCGGACGCCGCTGACGCTCGAGCGCACGCTGCTTCAGGTGGCGCTCGCCAATCCGAACGCGACCGAGCAGTCGCTGCGCGCGACCTGCGAGGAGCTACTCGCGTCGCAATCCGAGCACGAGCAGCTGCTCGAGGCCCTGCTGACGCTGGCCAGCAGCGAGCGCGGGCTCGATCACCGCGAGCCGGTCGACGTGCGCGCGATCGTCGAGCCGATGCTCCGCCAGTTGGGGCCGAGGCTCGAGCAACGCCGGCTCGCCGTCGACAGCACGCTCGCGCCGGCGAGCACCCCGGGCGATCCGGCGCTGATCCGGAGGCTGATCGCGAACCTGATCGAGAACGCGATCGACCACAACGTCGACGGAGGCGGCGTGGAGATCCGCACCGAGACGCTCGCGACCGGCGCCGCGCTCACGATCAGCAACACCGGACAGCCGATCCCGCCGGAGGAGACGCAACGGCTGTTCGAACCGTTCCAGCGGCTCGACCGCACGCGCACGGCCAACAACGGCCACCACGGGCTCGGGCTGTCGATCGTTCGCGCGATCGCGGTCACGCACAACGCGGAGCTGACCGCCGCGCCCCGCGCCGGCGGCGGGCTCGTGGTCACCGTGCGCTTCGCCGAGCAAGCTCACTGAAGCCAAGCGCTGACGCCTCGCGCCGAGCGCGCTACGCGGACGCGGCGACGCTCGTCGTCAGCCCAGGCCCGCGTGCGAGCGTCTGGTAGACGACGCAGTAGCGTTCGGTCAGCTTCTTTAGCGTCGCAAGCTGCTGCTCGTCGGCGTCGGTGTCGAGCTCGAACGAGAGGCGGATCGCGCTGAACCCGACCGGCGCGTCGCGGTCGACGCCGAGCGTGCCGCGAAAGTCGAGATCTCCCTCGGCGCGCACCCGTCCCGACGGCACCGCGATCCCGAGCGAGGTGGAGACCGCGCGCAGCGTCACGCCCGCGCACGCCACCAGCGCCTCGAGCAGCATGTCGCCCGAGCAGAGCAGCGAGCCGTCGCCTCCGGTCGCGGGATGGAGCCCGGCCTCGGCGATCGCCCTCCCGGTCTGAACCGCGCAGGCCACGCCGTCGCCGAGCTCGCCGGTCGCGGACAGCGTGACGAACGCGGCTTGCGGTTCGGACCGGTACCGCTCCTTGAGCGGCGCCTGGAGCGTCCGCAGTTGACGGCCCCGTCCATCCATCGCTTGGATCTTATGGGCTCAGACGCTCGGGCCGGCCGCCTGGGGCACCGACGGCTGCGCCGGGACCGCCGGCGAGCCGTTGTCCCCGGGATCGTCGGGGGCTCGGATCCACTCGACGATGCGGCCATGGATGATCACGAAGTTCGTCCGCGCGGTCGAGCCGACACCGGTGCCGCAGTCGCTGCCACCCGGGCCGGGGCGACCGGTCAGGCGGAACAGCGCGTTGACGTAGCGACCGCGCTGGTCGGCCGACAGCAGCATCGCCCCGCAGGGCAACGACGCGTTCGCGGCCACCGCCTGAGCGACGGTCCCGATCGTGATCACCACGGCCCCTCCGCTCTGATCGGTTCCGTTGATCATCACGCTCGGGATCGCGAAGTACCGGGCGGCACCGCGCACGTCTCCGTTGCGCAACGCGTCAGACCACGCCTTGATCACGGTCACCGCCGCCGTGCTCGGCCGGATTCCGGTGGGACCAGGGGTGGGCACCACGGGGTCGCCCGCGCCATCCTGCGGCAACGGCGGCAAGGCCGGAGCAGAATGCGCCGGCGTCCGCTGGGCATGGCGAATCGTCGTGCTCGAGCCACCCTCGCTCGACCCGCACCCAACCACGATCCCCGCCGCCACCACCGTCATGAACGACGCCAGGTGAACGCGGGCGATCACACGACAATCGTAGGGACCCCGCCCTCCCGGCTCAGTCGGCTTTCGTCTGCTCGAGCTCGGCCTCGCCGGAGGACACGCCGTCGTAGGAAGGCGACGGGGCGCTGTACGACTCCTCGATTGTGCGCGTCAGCCGTTCGATCGCCTCGGTAATGTCGTCGCGATCGGGCTTGCGCTCCAGCACGAGCCGAATCCCGGCGATCTCGCGCGCGAGGTACTCGGTGTCCGCGAGCGAGCGGGCGTTGATCTCCCGGTCGCGTTCGACATCGGCGCGTTCCCGGTCGGCCTGGCGGTTCTGCGCGAGCAGGATCAGCGGCGCCGCGTACGCCGCCTGCGTGGAGAACGCGAGGTTCAGCAGAATGAACGGGTAGGGATCCCAGGCATTCGTGAACGCGATCCCGTTGAGAATGATCCACAGCACCACGAACATCGTCTGCGCGGCGAGATACCGGCCCGTCCCGAGTAAGCGGGCCATCCTCTCCGCGAAGCGGGCGAACGCATCGGGGTCATACGACGGGCCGCCGGGTGTGCCGCGCGGGGTGCCGAGGTCGTCGCGTCGTGCCATCAGCGGCTCGCGCGCACGGTGCGCCAGTCTGCGGGGAGCATGTGGTCGAGCACGTCGTCGATCGTAACCGCGCCGACCAGTCGCTTGGCAGGGTCGGTGACCGGGATCGCGACGACGTCGTAGGCGGCGAGGCGCTCCGCTACCTCGCGCTCGCTCGCGTCGGCGGCGATCGCCTCCCATTCGTCGTCAAGGCACCGGACGAGAGGCTTGCTCGGCGCCTCGCGCAGCAGGCGCTGGATTCCGACCACGCCGAGGAAGCGGCCGGTCGGAGTCTCGAGTGGCGGGTGGCAGACGAACACTTGCGCGGCGAGCGGCACCGGCAGGTCCGGATCCCGGACGCGAGCGAGCGCCTCGGCCACGGTTGCCTGCCCGTCGAGAATCACCGGCTCGGGCGTCATCAGGCCACCGGCGGTGTCGGGCTTGTAGATCAGCAGGCGGCGAACCGGCTCGGCCTCTTCGGGATCCATCGCGCCGAGTAACTCGGCCTGCCGGCTCTCGGAGAACTCTCCGAGCAGATCGGCCGCGTCGTCGGCCTCCATCTCGTCGAGCACCCGCGCCAGGCGCTCCTGATCGAGTCCCTCGACCAATCGGACCTGCTCATCCTCGTCGAGCTCCTCGAGCAGGTCGGCGAGCCGGTCGTCCTCGAGCTCCGAGGCGAGCACGCGCCGGCGGCTCAGCGGCAGGCGACGGATCGCCGCCGACATCTCGACCGGATGAAGGCCGCCGAGCGCCGCGGCCTGGCGATCGATCGGGCGCTCGTCGGCGAACAGCTCGCCGGCTTCGCTCCAGTCGAGCACCTCGGGGGCACGGCGCCGGCCCGCGAGGCCGCGGCTGCCCACGGCGATCGTGGCCACCTGCCAGGCGAACGGCTCGGGCGCCGGGATCAGGCCGACGTCGACCACCCGGCCCCCGCGCATCGGGCGACCGATCAGCTCTCCGATCACCAGGCGCTCGCCGGCGCGCAACTCGAACTGCCGGAGGTTGATCGACCCACGGCGCAACCGGAGCCCGTCGCCTGAGATCTCGCCGACCCGCCCCGCGCCGACGAACACGCGGCGGCGCCCGACGGCCACGACGAAGCCGTTCACCCGGGGCGGCCGACCGCCGAGATCGAGGACCACGTCGACCACGCGACCGACGTCGGCGCCATCGGCCCCCACCAGCGGGAGCCGGGTCACACGCGTCACATACACGATCTGCTCCGACACACCCACAGGGTAGAGAGCCTCGCCCGTCGTGCGACGGCTGAAGTGATCCGGATCGACGTCGTTTTGCGAACTGAATCGGTGAGCGACGAGACGCTGATCGCCGGCGGCTTCGAGAGCGGCTCGCCCCACGGCCACGGGCGAGCCCATCCATCTTCGACCGGTGCGGGTCAGACTGCCGACATCTCACGCACCTCCGTGAGGCGGAAGCTGTTCCCTGACGGATCGTGGAAGCCGGAGTCGATCCCATACGGCCGCTCCTCCGGAGCCTCGGAGAACTCGACGCCGCGGCTCTTGAGCATCTCGTAGTCGGCGTGGACGTCGTCGGTGGTGCGAGCCTCGGCGAGGTCCTTGGCGCGGAGGAGATGACGGGCGGGCGGGACGAAGGCCATCGCGAGCACACTACCCGCGTCCGGCTTGATGCCGAAACCGGGCTGCTAGCGTCCGTGTCGCTTCTCGAACCGCTTCGTCGACGGCAACGGAATGTCTCTTCGCCACAGGCTCGCGCTCCCGCTGATCGCACTCACGCTCGCCGGGTGCGGAGGGGCCAACGTCGGCGGCGACAGCACGTCCTCGTCGGCGACGATCCCGACCGCCCATCCCCAGGTGGTCGAGCCCACGGCCGGCGAGGAGGCGCAGGCGGTGACCCCGGACGACCCGGTCGGCGACCCCAACGCAAAGCCGCCACCGCTGTCCGAGGTCAGGCGCCTGCTGCGGCTCGAGCTGATCGCGGTGAGCGCGAACAGCGCGACCTACATCGATCCACTGCGGTTCGTCACGGTGTGGGAGCGCACCGATCAGGGAGTCGACGCCCAGCTGCCGGTCGGGGCCCCGATCCTGGCGCCGTGCCGGCTCAAGATCCTGGCGGTCGAGCCTGACTGGTACGCCGGGCAGCCGCTCGTCTATTTCGAGCTGCTCGACGGCCCCGACGCCGGAAAGGTCCAGTACGTCGCCGAGCAGATCACGGGCATCGCGCCCCCCGGCTCGATCCTCCAGCAGGGCCAGACGATCGCCAAGTACGCATCGCGCGGGACCGCGATCGAGTACGGCTGGTCGACGATCAACGGGATCACGCTCGCGCGCGCGACCACTGGCTACGAGGAGGGCGAGATCACGCCGGCTGGCCAGAACATGCGCGCGTGGCTCAACAGCCTCGGCGCCGGCGCCGGGCCGTGGCCGCCGGCGTAGCCGAGCAGACCGCCCCCTCAGAACGCCCCGTTGCCGGGCTCGGCGATCAGCACCGCCTCGGCCTCGAGGAAGCGACGGTTCATCTCACGCGTCTCGAGGAACGTCATCAGCAGGCGGGTGACCGGGACCCGCTGGCGCCAGAGCACGGCGGTGTGGGTCGACGCCCCGCCCTCGTAGTGCGCCGCGGCGACCTCGCTCGAGAACGTCGCCGACATGAACGACGAAGCCGAGGGCGGCGGAAGCGGGCCGTCGACTGCGGCACCCCGATACAGAGTCACGTCCTCGAGACCGGCCGCCACCCACAGCTCCGAACCGAACGCGAGCCGGGCGAAAACTCGGAGTCGGGCGCGGCGCCGGGGTCCGAAGCGTAGATCCCGGGCTCACGCGGATCAGCGGCCCCGCACCAACCGGGGCAGCGACGTGACCAATCGCGGGATGTCCGAGCGCGAGCGCGCGAGCGCATCGTCGAGCGCGACCGCCGCGTCGGCTTCGATCGCCGGGCCGTGACCGACGAGGAGCATCGAGGGCCACCGGTACTCGTCGGACTCAAGCGGAGGCAGCGGCCCGTGCTCCTGGTGAGCGTCGCACATCGAACCCGGAAGGCTAGATACTTCTGCGGTGCTGGCCGACTCCCACGAGATCGCGCTGTCCGAGCTGATTGGCGCATTGTCGAGCGCGCTCGACATCGGCGAGGGCGAGCCTGCGGGGCACGCTGCGCGGTCGTGCCTGATCGGCATGCGCCTGGCGGACGAGATCGGGCTCGAGGCCCAGGCCCGATCCGATCTGTTCTACGCCCTGCTGCTCAAAGACGCCGGCTGCTCGGCGAACTCGGCGCACATGGCCGCGCTGTTCGGCGCCGATGATCAGGCGGCCAAGCGGACGTCGAAGCTCGTCGACTGGGCGCGCCCGCTGTCCGCGTTCATGTGGTCTCTGAAGACCGTGGCGCCCGACGGGTCTCTGATCGACCGGACCGCCCGGCTGCGGGCGATCCGCAACGAGGGCCACGTAACGCGGTCCCTGATGCGGGCGCGGTGTCACCGGGGCGCCGAGATCGCGACGAAACTCGGGTTCTCCGAGGGGACGGCCGAGGCGATCCGCGCGCTCGACGAGCACTGGGACGGGCACGGCCAGCCGCTTGGCCTGAAGCGAACCAAGATCCCGATCGCGGCGAGGATCATGTGCCTGGCGCAGACCGTCGAGGTCTTCAATGCCGCCCGCGGGACTCAGGTCGCGTACCGGATCGCGGTCAAGCGCCGCGGGCAATGGTTCGATCCGGCGCTGGTCGATGCCCTCGGGCACTTCCGCCGCGACGAGGAGTTCTGGAGCTCGCTCGCGACGCAGGCCGTCTCAGCGCTCGAGCCGCCCGACCATGTGCTGATAGTGGACGAGGACCGGCTCGACCTGATCGCCGAGGGATTCGCCGCGGTCATCGACGCGAAGTCTCCGTGGACGCACGAGCACTGCGATCGGGTGTGTGAGGTCGCGACCGGGATGGCCAACCTGCTCGGGTTCGACGAGCCGGCCGTGCGCGAGCTGCGTCGCGCAGCGCTGCTGCACGACATCGGCAAGCTCTCGATCTCGAACCGGATTCTCGACAAGCCCGGGGCGCTCACCGACGAGGAGCAGACCAGGTTCCGGGAGCACCCCTTGTTGACCGAGCAGATTCTCGGGCGAGTCCCGAGCTTCGGCGCGCTCGCCGCGCTCGCGAGTGCGCATCACGAGCGCCTCGACGGCCACGGCTACCCTCGCGGGCTGGCCGCTGAGGAGCTGACGATGTCGATGCGCGTGCTGGCGGTCGCCGACGTGTACGAGGCGCTCGTCTCCGAGCGCCCCTACCGCCCGGCATACACGCCCGAGTCGGCGCTCGAGCTGATGCGCTCCGACGTGCCCTCGCGCCTCGACCCCGACGCGTTCGCCGCGCTCAAATCGCTGATCGCCCGGCGCGAGCTTCGTCCCGAGGACACTCGGCTGACCGGCGCCAAAGGGCTTACGCGCCGGATCCACTAGGAGGTGCTCCGCGCCTCCTCACCTCATCCGGCTTCACTACCATTCCCGGTCGAGGCTCGACCGTTGGCGACCGAACCCGACAGCACGCCCACCCTCCGCGAGGCGCTCGCACCCGACGCGCTCAGAGAGGCGCTCGTCGTTCGGCGCCCCGTGTTCGCGGATCCGTGGGACTCAACCGCCGATATGGGCGCGTGCTACCTGGCGATCGCGGTCATCGATCCGTTCCTGCTCTGGGTCGGCGGGAAGCTGATGGGCGCGATCTTCAGCTTCAGCTCGCGCTGGCCGCTTGGCGTGTTCATGGTCGCCGCGCTCGTGGGGGCAGCCGGCTTCATCACGATCGTCGGCCGGAAGCGGACCGGCATCACGGTCGACATCCTCACGATCACGGCGTGGGTTGTCCTGGGCCTGATCGTCGCCCCGATCATCGGCCTGGCGCTCTCGCCTGTGCCCGCGATCATCGTCTACGCGGTCATGCTGGCCGGCATCTTCGTGTACGTGCTTCGGTTCGGCCACTTCGACGTGGCGTTCCTGCGCACGATCAGCTGGCCGATCACCTGGAGCCTGGTCGCGCTGTTCTTCGCGTTCTGCGCGCACGCCCTCGTTCTGTATCAGTAGCGGGCGGGTCCGACAGCTCGACGTCGTTCAGGTCGATGTCGCTGCCTCCCATGATGTTGAGCACCGTGCACCGCCCCGAGCTCCTCGACGGTCAGCCGTCCATCCCCCATCGCGCGGCGGAGCGTTTCGGCGGCGTGCTCGCGGTCGGCATCCGAGGCGCGGAGGGCCGGAGGCTCCTCACTCGGCGCAGGCGCGGGCGACTCGTCGCTCATCGCCCGGGATCGTAGCTCGGCCGGGTCAGTGGACCGGCTTGCAGTCGGTGCGCAGGTCGGAGCAGTGCACGACCGTGCCGATGATCCAGGCGCCGGGCACCGGTCCCCAGTAGCGACTGTCGTCGGATGAACCACGGTTGTCTCCGAGGACGTAATAGTCGCCGGCGGGCACCGTCACGGGGGTCGGGAAGCTGCAGACCGAGGCATCGCTGCCGCACGGCTCGATGTAGGACTCCTCCTCGGTGGCGCCGTTGACCACGGCGTGGCCGTTGACGATCGAGACCTCGTCGCCGGGGCCGGCGACCACGCGCTTGACGTAGGTGGCGCTCGACTCCCGCGGGATGGCGATGCCGCAGGCCTGCGGGTGGCCCATCCCCTCGTCGCTCGAGCCGCACAGAGGATCGCTCGGGCGGGCGCCCGCGGGCGGATGGAACACGACAATGTCGCCCACCCGCGGGGAGTGGGAACTCGCGGCGGCGACACGCTGCCCGATCTGCAGCGTCGGCTCCATCGACCCGGACGTGACCTTGTAGTAGCTCACGTCCACGTGCATCAGGAGCCACAGGCCGGCCAGCGCGAGCACGCCCACCGCGAGAGCCCGCCGGCCGATCCGCCGCCGGACAGGTCTTCCCACCGGCAGCGACGAGACTTCCATACTTGTTTGATCGGCAGCGCCCCGACCGCGCTTGACATATTGGAACGCCTCGCAGTGGAGCGTCGCACGCCTCATCTCAGCCTCGCCGCCGCGCGGCGGATCGCGCTGGCGGCGCAGGGTTTCGGCAGCCCGCGGCCGGCCCGGCCGCCGAGCGTCAACCAGATCGCGGCGCTCGTGGGGCAGCTCGGGTTGCTCCAGCTCGACTCGGTCAACGTTTTCGTCCGCTCGCACTACATGCCGGTGTTCTCCCGGCTCGGACCGTATGACCGTGCGCGCCTGGACCGCATCGCCGGTCACGGCACCGGGAGGATCGACCGGCGACTGGTCGAGTACTGGGCGCACGAGGCGTCGCTGTTCCCGATCAAGCTCCACCCGCTGTTTCGGTGGCGGATGGCGGACGTCGACGCGGAGGCGTGGGGGTCGATCTCCCGGATCGCGCGCGACCAGCCCGAGCTCGTCGCCGAGACCCTCGAGCTGGTCGCCGAGCAGGGACCGATCCGCGCCCGCGACACCGGCGCGGTCCGCCCGCCGCCGCGGCCCGGGCACATGTGGAACTGGCACGAGGGCAAGGTCGCGCTCGAGCACCTGTTCTTCACCGGTCGGGTCGCCGCGGCCAGGCGGGTCAACTTCGAGCGGCTGTACGACACGATCGACCGGGTGCTCCCGGCCGAGATTCTCGGGGCGCCCACGCCGAGCGCAGCCGACGGGCAGCGCGAGCTCGCCCGGATCGCCGCGCGCGCGCTGGGCGTAGCGACCGAACCGGACATCGGCGACTACTTCCGCCTGCCCCGGGGGGCATCGAAGGAGCGCGTTGCGGAGCTGGCGGCGGCGGGTGAGCTGATCCCGGTCGAGGTCGAAGGCTGGGGCGCTCCCGCCTACCTATGGCCAGACGCCCGCCGGCCCCGCCGGCTCCATGCGCGCGCTCTGCTGACGCCATTCGACTCGCTGATCTGGTTTCGCCAGCGCACCGAGCGGCTGTTCGACTTCCGCTACCGCATCGAGATCTACACGCCGGCGGCCAAGCGCGTGCACGGCTACTACGTGCTCCCGTTCCTGCTCGGCGAGACGCTCGTCGCGCGGGTCGACCTCAAGGCCGACCGCCGGCGGAGCACCCTGCTCGTCCAGGGCGCGTTTGCCGAGACCGGGGTCGCGGTCGATCATGTCGCCGCCGAGCTCGCGGCCGAGCTCCGACTCGTCGCGACGTGGCTCGGTCTGGATGAGGTCGCGGTCGCGCCGCGCGGAGACCTCGCCGGCGAGCTGGCCGCGATCATCGGCTGATGGACCAGCTGCTCGACGAGGCCAAGCAGTGGGCGCAAGCGCGCGGCGCCAGCCACCTCGAGCTCGATTCCGCCGAGAGCCGCCCCGACGCCCACCGCTTCTACGAGCGCGAGCGGCCGACATCGACGCCCGGGTGACCGGCGTCCGCATCTAAGTGCCGCTACGCCGCGGCGGTCAGCCGCGCCGCGAGCACCCGCGCCGCCTCTGCCAGCTCCCGCGGGCCGAGCACCTCCATCGGCTCGTCTAGCGTCGCCATCCACACCAGGAAGCTGTAGGACCAGGAGCTGCGGCTGGTGACGACGCACGCCTGCTCGCCGTCGGGCTCGACGATCGCGTATCGCGCCGGGATCCGATCGCGGGCACGGCCCGCGGGCACGGCGAGCCGGACCCGCCCGGGCCCGCGCTCGGGCTCGTTGTCCCTGGACCCGCGCAACCGCTCCTTGACGTAGGCGGCCGGGTCGCCGCCGGGCACGGTCCGCCGGCGCCCCCGCTCGCCGGGGCGGAGGCGCCCGCGGATCCGGTCGATCCGGAACGTGCGCCAGTCGTCGCGGTCGATATCGAACGCGAGCAGGTACCAGCGGTGGCCGCTGTAGACGACGGCATGCGGCTCGGTGTTGCGCTGCGAGTCCCGCTCGTCCCTCGCGACGTAGGCAAATCGCAGGCGGGCGCGGTCGCGGCAGGCGCCGGCCAGGGTGGCGAGCACATCCGCGTCGATGCGAGGGCCTTCGACCCCGAACGCCGACGTCGCGTCGCTGAGCGCGCTGACGCGGCGCCGGAGCCGGTTCGGGAGGACCTGCTCGAGCTTGGTGAGCGCCCGGACCGACGTCTCCTCGATCCCGGCGATCGAGCCCGCGGCCGCGGTTCGCAGCCCGACGGCGACCGCGACCGCCTCGGCGTCGTCGAGCAGCAGCGGCGGAAGCTCGCCGCCGTTGCCGAGGCGGTAGCCGCCGGCGACGCCCGGCGCGGCCTCGACCGGGTAGCCAAGCGAGCGCAGCTTGTCGACGTCGCGGCGGATCGTGCGCGGCCCGACTTCGAGCCGATCGGCGAGCTCCTGGCCGGTCCATTCCCGGCGCATCTGGAGCAGGGACAGCAGGGCGAGTAGGCGTGCGGAGGTCTGAACCATGGTGCCGCGCACTCTGACAGGCATTGCGGACACTAGTTGTCCGCAATGAGCCCCGGCGTGAGCTATTGCGGTCCGAAATCGGCCGCAATTTTCGCGAGCCTGGGATCCATGTCAACCACCACTTTCACCTCCTCCGCGGCCGTCGCTCCCCCACGGTCTCGCAGCCGGGCGATCTGGCTCGGCTTCCTCGTCGTCCTCGCCGCCTCGGTGATGGACCTGCTCGACTCGACGATCGCCCAGACCGCCGCGCCGGCGATCCGCCGGGACCTCGGCGGCTGGTACGCGGCGCTCGAGTGGATCTCCGCCGCCTACACGCTCGCGATGGCGGTCACACTCATGATCGGCAGCCGGCTTGGCGATCTGTTCGGACGCCGCCGGGTGCTGCTGGTCGGGATCGGCGGCTACCTGCCCCGGACCGCGCCGTCCGCGCCGGGCGCGCGCCTCGACGCGCCGAGCGTGGCGCTCGCGATGGTCGGCGGCTTCGCGCTCGTCTACCCGCTGATCGAAGGGCGCGAGCACGGCTGGCCGGCCTGGTCGTTTGCGCTGCTCGGCACCGGCCTCATAGCCCTCGCCGCCTTCGGCACGCTCCAGGCTCGCCGCTCCCGCCAGCGCCGCACTCCGCTGGTAGAGCCCTCGATCCTCCGGCGGCGTCCCTACGTCGCCGGACTCGCGGTCGTGCTCGGCTTCATCGGCGCGATGGGCGGAATGATGATCGCGCTCAACGTGATGTTCCAGACCGGCCTGGGCCTGAGCCCGCTGGCGTGCGCGGTCGCCACCGTCGCGATTCCGGTGACGGCGATCGGAGGGTCGATCACGTCATCGGCGCTGCTCGCCAAGATCGGGCGGACGACGATGCACATCGGGATCGTGACGATGGCGATCGGCCTCGTCGTGGTCGACATCGTCCTGCGCTCCGACAGCGGCGGCGTCACCGCCTGGGACCTGGCCGGGCCGCTCGCCTTTCCTCCCACCTGTTGAGAGCGACATGTCCGTCCTGAGAAGGGATGCCTCGAGCAGCTCGAGCGCGTCGGGCATGTTCGCGCGGCCGAAGCCGAAGCGCACGTGCGAGGGCTGGTCGTAGACCGAGCCCGGGAGCAGCAACACTCCGAGGCCCGCGAGCCGCTCGCACATCCCGTCCACGTCCCCGCCCCCGTCGATTCGCGGGAAGCCGATCGGGCTCGCGGTCGGGCGAACCCATTCGAACGTCTCCGCGTGACGGGCGAAGAAGCCGTCGAGCAACGATAGGTTCTGCGCCACGATCGCGAGGTTGCGCTCGATCAGGACGTGGCGGTTCCGGAGCGCGACCGCGGCGAGGACCTCGCTCGGCGCGCTCGAGCAGATCGTCGTGTAGTCCTTGATCCGCATGACCGCCTCGCGAATCGCCGGGTCGCGCGCGACGAGCCAGCCGAGACGCAACCCGGGAAGGCCGTACGTCTTGGACATGCTGCCGAGTGAGACCGCACGCTCGTCGAGCTCGCAGACAGCGGGCAGCCGGTCGCCAGGATCGTGCTCGAGCTCGCGGTAGACCTCGTCGCCGAACAGCACGAGCCCGCGCGAGCGCGCGAGCTCGCCGACCCGCTCGAGCGTCGGCCGATCCATCAGCGTGCCCGTCGGGTTGTGCGGCTGATTTATGTAGATGAGCCGTGTGTCGGGGCGAAGCGATCGCTCCAGCGCGTCGAGGTCGTGCGCCCAGCCGTCCTCGTAGCGCCGGCACCACTCGGTCACCTCAGCACCGGTGCTGCGCGCGAGCTCGAGCGCCGACTCGTAGCAGGGGAACTCGACGATCGCGTGGTCGCCCGTTCCGAGCAGCGCGTGGTAGATCAGGAAGATGCCCTCCTCCGCACACGAGGTGACGACCACGTCGTCGCGGTCGATGCCGTCGTAGATTGCGGCGATCGCCTCGCGGAGCTCGAGCGACCCCGGCGATTCGGTGTAGCCGCACCAGGTCTCGAGCAGCCGGGCGTGCGCGCCCGGCTCGAGCGCGAGCACGTCCTCGATCGTGCGTGACTCGCAGTCGCTGCTCGACAGCATGTAGCGCGTCGTGAACTCGTACTGGGCGTAATAGCGCTCGATGCGGAACGGCTTGACTTCCATCGACCGATTATCGAGGACGCCACGCGGGCTCAGACCCTGCGCAAGGCGCCCGCCACGCGGAAGCTGCGCCGGCAATTCGAGCGTGAACGTCGTTTCCCCCGGCCGCGGATCAAACATCTCGTCCACGCGCCCGGGGCCCGCGGTGTCTCCCACTCGCATGGGTAGGCGGCCGCTTGACGCCTGTACTTCCGGGTCGCTAGGCCGTGCGAATTTCTCGAAACGCCCGCGTCCTATACTTTACTGAAACGACCTCAAGGAATGAGTGCTAATGGTCAACAGACGTTCGATAATCAGCACGATCGCTGCTTTTTCGGTGTTTTGCGCGTTTCCGGCGTTGTCTTCGGCGCACACCCTTTCGGTGTCCGCGGGGTCATCGCAGTGCGTCGCGCCTCTCAGCGGCCAGTACACCGCCACGATCACGGTCACTGAGAACTACTTCAGTGGTACGACCGAGAACATCCCGGTCGGCCGGAACATGCTCGAGCTCCCCTCGAGCACGGACACGGGCAACAAGGGCCTCAACCAGAACTACTTCACGCAAGGGGCCGTTGGTACTCTGGCCGGGCCGGAGAGCCTCGGGCAGCCGACGTCGTTCACGTCGCCCTCGAGCGGCGGCGCGGCTACGCAGACGTTCACGGTCACGACCTCGGTTCCGGAGACGTACGTGCTCGGCAACAGCTACATGAGCTCGCCCTCGCACGTGACGATCACCGCGCCGCAGAGTGGCTGCACACCGCCGCCTCCGACCTGCCCCACCGGGCAGACGCTGGTCGACGGCAAGTCGTGCGTGCCTCCGACGAGCTGCCCCGCCGGTGAAACCCTGTCAGGCGGCGTGTGCGTGCCCCCGACGAGCTGCCCCAGCGGTGAAACCCTGTCAGGCGGCGTGTGCGTGCCCCCGACGAACTGCCCCAGCGGCCAGACCCTGGTCAACGGGCAGTGCACGCCGCCGACGAACTGCCCGAATGGGCAAGTTCTTTCAGGTGGCCAGTGCATACCTCCCACCACCTGCCCCAGCGGCCAGGTGCTCTCGGGCGGTCAGTGCGTGCCCCCGACCACCTGCCCGGCCGGCCAGTCGCTGACCGGCGGCGTGTGCGCGCTCACGACCGTCGTGCCTCCGCTCAAGTTGGTCCCGGGCGTCTGCCGGGCCTCGACGATGGGCTACAAGGTCCGCGCGGGTCAGGAGGACACGATCGTCGTGTCGGTCAACCGCAACGGCGTCGCGGTGCCGGGCGCGAAGGTGCGCATCGGCCTTCCGGGCGGCAAGTCGATCACGAAGTCGACCGGCAATAACGGCAAGGTGACGTTCACCGTCGAGCCGACGCGGAGTGGGACCATCCTCGTCCACAGCCCGAGCTGCAAGGGGATGGTCAAGGTGAAGGTCTTCGCCGCCAAGGCGGCGACGGTCCAGCGCACCCCGTCCTTCACCGGCTGACATGAGGGATCCCCTCGCAACAAGCCGCCGCGGCCTTCGGGCCGCGGCGGTGTCGGCACTCGTCGCCTTGACCGCGCTCGCATTGCCGGCCGCCGGCCAGAGCGCGCGGGTCAAGAGTCAGGTGCTCTCGCGCCCCGGGTTCACCTCGACGTGGGCCTACCTCGAGAGCGCCACCGATGCATACGCCTCGCCCTCCAAGCACTCCCGCGTGCTCGGTTACCTCGGCCTCACGACGCAGGACGGCACGAGTGAGCTCATGCTTGAGCAGCAGCGCGTGCTCGTCCACGGCAGCTGGTGGGTGCAGGTGCGCCTGCCGCTGCGGCCGGCCGGACAGATCGGATGGGTGGCCCAGCGCGTGCTCGGGGCGCCACAGAGGGTCGACACCTATGTGGTCGTCTCGACCGAGGAGATGACGCTCACGCTGTATCGCAACGGCAAGGCGATCTTCTCCACGCGCGTCGGGACCGGCAAGGCGAGCACGCCGACCCCGCACGGGCAGTTCTACATCCGCGACCGGCTGACCGGGTTCCCCCCGGGCAGCATCTACGGGCCGATCGCGTTCGGCACCTCGGCGCTGTCGAACGTCGAGACGGACTGGCCAGGCGGCGGGGTCATCGGGATCCACGGCACGGACGAGCCGTCGCTGATCCCCGGACATCCGTCCCACGGATGCATCCGCTTGCCGAACTGGGAGATCGTCAAGCTCGCGACGCTGCTCCCGATCGGCACCCCGCTGACTATCGAGTAATCGGTCCGGCGGTGAAGCTCATCAGCTCACGCGGTGATCGTCGCGGCGGAGCGCATTGGTGAATCGCCGGGGCACGGCCGCGTCCTCGCCCTCCTCCCACAGCGTGATCACGACCAGCTCGACTCCGTCGGGGCGGCATACGTAGACGACGTCGCGACGCTCGAGGTCGCGAACCAGGATCGCTCCGCCGTCGCCGGGCTCGATCCGGCCGGCGGCATGGGCCAGCGCAACCCGAGAGGCGATCTCGGTCTTCTCGTCGAGCGTTCCGCGCACGCGCTGGCGGAAGCGCTGGGCGGCATGGTCTGTGACGGCAACGAGCATCCGACGCCACCGGACGATATCCGCCCGCCCCTCAGCGACCGATGCCGTTCAGCGCGTTGACCACGCCGAGCAAGTCGCCCTCCCGGTAGAAGTCGACGGCGACCAGGGACGGGAGGCGGTCTCGGATTCGCTCGCAGGTCCGGGCGCGGTCGAGCAGCGCCGGGGGGACGTTGCCGGCGTCGTTCTCGGCCATCACGACCAGGCGCTGATTCGAGTCGACCATCGTCCGCAGCGTGGGGAACGGCCCCAACGGTCCGGGGTACACGAGGTCGAGCAGGCCGGCCTGCTCGAACGCGCGCTCGATGTCGGTGGGCGTCGCCCCTTCGTCCTGGTTGATGATCACCACCACATCGCCCGGATGGGTCACGAGAAACGATCGGATGTCGTCGAGCGCCGAGGACAGCGTGATCGCGCCGAGCTCGCAGAATCCGTGACACAGGAAGATCCCGGGCTTTCCGGTCGGCGGTGGTCCCATCCGCCCGCGGATGCGAAGCGCGGCCTCGACCGCCGGCGCGCCGATCTCCTGCTCGACGGCTCTGATCTTCGACACGCGCGAGAGGTCCGTCCGGACGCGGGCCCCTTCCTGGAAGCCGTAGTACGTGTCGATCAGCAGTCCGTGGATGCCATCGTTGAGCTGGTCCGCGATCGAGCCGTCCTGCTGCGCGAACAGCCAGTGGGGGATCGTGGTCGAAGCCATCGAGTTGTGCCGCGTGAGCCGCAACACGAGCAGAATGATGAAGGCCATCACCCCCAGGCCGCCAACGCCTGGCACGCCGGCCAGCCCACCCCCTCACCGCTCGCCGCCGGACCCTGACACCGTCCGTAACCCGGGCAATTCACCCGCCAACCCCCTGAACGCGTACCTCTTCGCGCTCCGATTCTTTCGCTGGGAACCGCGGGCAGGCTGACGCGGCCCAGCCGAACCCGCCGCTCCTGCATCGCACGGGTCTCACCAGCGGACCGGCGGCGCTACTGGGAGGTCAACGTGCCCGCGCAGGATGATCAGGCGGTGCGCGCCACGTTCGACGCCTGGAGATTCACCGCCTGACCGCCGATCCGGGCCGGTTCAGACACCACCGGCGTCAGTGTCCGGCGGCCTGCCCGCCGTCGACGTGCAGGATCTCGCCGGTGACGAAGGTGGCGCGTTCGAGGTAGAGGATCGCGTCGACGACGTCGGCGATCTCGCCAACCCGCCCGAGCGGATGAAGAGCCGCCAGGCCCTCGTACGAGGCGGGGTCGTGCATCGGGGTCTCGATCACTCCGGGCGAGACCGCGTTGACCCGAACGCCCCGCGATGCGTATTCGATCGCCAGCGAGCGCGTGACCGCCGCGAGCCCGCCTTTGGTGAGGGCGGTCAGCGCGGACGGCCGCTGGCTGTCCGGATTGTCGACCAGGCTGGTCGTGATGTTGACGATGTGACCGCTGCCCCGGCGAGCCATCTGCGCGATCACCCGCTGGGTGATGTGGAAGAACCCCGCCAGGTTCACCCCGGTCATCGCCTCGTAGTCATCGGACGTGTAGTCGGTGAACGGCTTGCCGATGAAGATGCCCGCCATGTTTATGAGGCTGTCGATCCGGCCGAACCGCCCGAGCGTCTGCCGCACCACGCGCTCAGCCGTTTCGGGTCGTGTGATGTCACCCTCGACCGTCACGTAGTCGCGCTCACCGGAGGCCGGCAGCGACAGCGACGTCCCGACCACCGCGTACCCGGCTCCCCGGAGCGCGGCCACGAGGCCGGCCCCGATGCCGCCATCGGCGCCGGTGACGATCGCGACCCTGGCCGACGCGGGCACCCCGCTCATCCGACCAGATATGTCTCGTAGACGACAGCCCCGGCCTGACGGCCCCCGACGCTGATGAAGATGCCCTTGTTCAGCCAGTCGAGCTCGGGCGCGGCGGTGTCGATTTGCGTCGTGGTCCGGAACGTGTACTCGCTCGCGTCGACGTGCTCGCCACGACCGAGGCGGGCGAGGACGTCGGCGCTCCCGTGGCGGATGCTTCGCGACTGGACGTAGAGCAACGCGCCGGCGTCGGTCTCCAGGGTGTAACGGATGTCGCCCAGAGTGGTGCCGTCCGGCAGGACCGTCTGCCAATCGGCGCTCGCACCCGGCACGAGTCTTCCGCTGATCTCGGGGCCGGTGAACGTCCCCCCGGTGAGCGGCACGATGCGCCGCCGACCGCCTGTGATCTCTCCGAGGTTCTGCGGCTCGCCCAGCGTCGCCTCCAGGCGGTACAGCTTGGTCAGACGCGGCTGGGGTAGCTGATCGCTCATCGCCGGCTCATGCGAGCAGTTGCTGGCCGCCGCCGACGTCGTACGTCACCCCGGTCAGGGCCGTGTTGGTCATGATGTGGACGGCCAGCGCGCGAGACGCTGACCGCCAGCATGAGGTGCTCGTCGGGGGCAGCGCGAGCGTCTTCGATCTCCATCTCGAGGAGAGGCCCGTAGTGCGGCCCGCCGGGGGTGACCATCACGTGGTCGATCGGGTCCGGTGAGCCCGCCGCTCAGAGCGACCCCGCCCCGGCCGGCTCGGACGCGCTCGCGATCTCGCGACTCAAGGCCTTGAGCGCCGCGCCCATGATCTCCGAGAAGCTCGGGAACGGCTGGATCGTGTCGCGCAGCACCCCCAGCCGAACCTGCGCGCGGATCGCCAGGGTCGCCTGCTGCAGCCACTCCCCCGCCTCCGGGCCGAGCGCGTAGGCCCCGATCAGGCACTCCCCGTCGCTGAGCAGCGTCATGAAGCCGTTCGACTCGGCGTACGCGTGCGTGTACGTCGCGGTCTTCGCGACCTCCGCCAACCGGGCGGTCCCGGTGAACCGGGCCTCGCTCGCGCCGACCGCGGCCGCCTGGGGATCGGTGTAGGTCACGCGCGGCACGGCCTCGTAATGGGCCTCACGGTCCTCGCCGAGGATGTTCGACGCGACCACCTCGCCCTCGTACTCCCCCACGTGCGTCAGCGGCCAGATCCCCGTCACATCACCGATCGCCCACAGCCGCTCGCCCGCGCGCATGTGCGAGTCGACCGGAATCCCGTGGCCGTCCGCGCTCACCCCAACCGTCTCGAGGCCGATCCCCTCGACGCGGGGCCGCCGGCCGGTGCAAACGAGCAGCCTGTCGCCGCGCACGTCGTCTCGATCCCCGAGCTCGAGCACGTAGTCCTCGCCGTCCCGGCGCGCCGCGGTCGCGCGCACCCCGAGCACAAGCTCGATCCCGTCATGGCGCAACGCCTCGCCGAGCGCATCGCCCAGCGGCTCCGGCTCCCGCGGCGCCACCCGCTCCGCCCCCTCGACCAGCACCACCTCCCCGCCGAATCGGCGCACGACCTGCGCGAGCTCGACCCCGGCCGGCCCGCCGCCGAGGACGATCAAGCGCCGCGGGACCGCCTTCATGCTCGTCGCCTCGCGGGTGCCCCAGACACCCTCGAGCTCCCGCAGCCCGGGAACCGGAGGCACGACGTGGTCGGCGCCGTTGGCCAGAACCACGTGCGCGGCGGTGTGGCGAACCCCATCGACCTCGACCACCCCGGGCCCGGCCAGCCGCCCGTTTCCGCGCAGCAGCTCGATCCCGCGATCGGACAGCCATTTCGCCGCCGTCGTATCGGTCCAGTTGGACACCATGAAATCGCGCCACGCCAGGGCCGCCTCGACATCCACCTCCGCCCGCATCCCGTCGTCGAGCGCGCCATGCACGGCCTCACCGGGTCGCAGCAGCGTCTTTGAGGGAATGCACGCCCAGTACGAGCACTCACCCCCAACCAGCTCTCGCTCGACCACCGCCACGCGCAGCCCGCCTTCTGCCAGCGCACCCGCGCAATGCTCCCCCGGCGCGCCGGCGCCCAGCACAATGACGTCGTAGTCGGTGTGGATGCCTCCGCTGTCTGTCATGCGTGATCGAACCCCCGATCGGATCGGTGTTTGCCTGACGCCTTGAACGGTGACGGATCGCGGCCCGGGTCGCACCCGTGGGCCCCCGGGCCGCATGCCCTGGTTGTTCGGCGCTCAAGGTGAGATAGTCGCCCATCGTCGGGGTCGACGCAGAGTCGGCGGATTGTTGATGACAAAACCGGGGCGGAGGTAAATGATGAGCACCAGCGCAACGGGCGAAGGAACCGCGGCCGTGGACACAAAGCTCGAGGTCGTGGTCCTGCCCGTCTCGGACGTCGACCGGGCCAAGGCCTTCTACGTGAAGCCGTGGCGTGTTCCACCGCGCGGGCACCGAGGGTCGCGTCGCCGGCCGGGACCCCCAGGGCCGCTCGTACGCCTCTTGGGCGTCGTTCAGCGATCCCGACGGGAACGGGTGGCTGCTCCAGGAGATCACGACACGAATCCCAGGCCGGGTGACCCCCGACGTCGAAGCGGTTGCCGAGCTCCTGCACGAGACCGCCGAGCACCACGACCCCTACGAGAAGAGGTCGCCGCCGCACAACTGGTGGGACTGGTACGCCGCCTACTTCACCGCGCGCCAGACCGGCAGCACGCCAGAGGAAGCGTCCGCCGCGGCCGTGCGTTACATGGCGGAGGTCAAGCACATCGCGTAGGCCGCCGTCGTCATCTCGAGGTGTGTCCATCGCGCCCGGGCAGACGGCGTTGACGCGCACGCCGTGAGGCGCAGACTCACTCGACGACGTCGAGCGCGGTCATCGTGATCGGGGCCCCCACGAGGAAACGCGCCCCGCCGGCATTCAGCACCACGGTCGTCGGGTCGTGCCGGCCCATCCCCGGGGGTTGTCACCGCGGTCACAGTCACGGACTCATTCTTACTGCTGTCCGTGGCGGACCACAGGCTTAGGCTGACGCCCTTCGCGCGGTTGCGGCGGTCTCAGCCGGGTGCGCGTGCCATGTGTCTGCCGGCCGTGCTGGTCGAGATCGCGGCAGGGTCGGGGTCGGCTGACTCATCCGCGGCGGCGTCGGGAGGGGGCCGATGCCCGCTGTGCCTCGGCAGCCGTCCGGCCCGGCGGGCCTGGTCGGTGAGCAGATATTCGATCTGGGCGTTGATGCTCCGCAGATCGTCGTCGGCCCAGCGGTGCAGCGCATCGAACAGGCGCGGGTTGAGCCGGAGGAGGAAGCGCTTGCTCTCGGGCATCGAGGCTCAGGCGTAGAGGCTCCCGGTGTTGATCACCGGGGTGGGCGAGTGGTCGCCGGAGAGCACGACCATCAGGTTCGACACCATCGTCGCCTTCTGCTCGGGGTCGAGCTCGACGAGGTCCGAGTCGGCCAGTTGCGCGAGCGCCATCTGCACGAGACCGACCGCGCCCTGAACCATTGTCTTGCGGGCGGCGAGGATCGCCTCGGCCTGCTGGCGCCGGAGCATCACCTCGGCGATCTCGGGCGCATAGGCAAGGTGGGTCAGGCGCGTCTCGAGGATCTCAATGCCGGCGAGCTGCAGACGCAACTGGAGCTCGGCCTGGAGGCCGCCGCGTACCTCGTCTGCGTTGCCGCGCAGTGAGATCGAGTCCGGCTTGTAGTCGTCGTACGGATACTCGCTCGCGAGGTGGCGCAGCGATGTCTCGCTCTGGACGGTCACGAACTGCTCGTAGTCGACGACATCGAACACTGCTTTGGCCGTGTCGGTGATGCGCCAGACGACGACCGCGCCGATCTCGATCGGGTTGCCGCTCGCGTCGTTGACCTTGATGCGCTCGCTCTGGAAGTTGCGAATGCGACACGAGACCTTCGGCTTCTTGGCAAACGGGTTGCACCACCACCAGCCGGCCTGCGTCACCGATCCGATGTAGCGCCCGAACAGGATCAGCACCCGCGCCTCGTTCGGCTGCACAACGAAGAATCCGCCGAACGAGAAGCCGGCGATCACGATCACGACGATGCCGAAAAACTCGAGCCCCCCGTTGTGGTCGCTGCCGGCGACGGCCGCGATCGCGATCCCCAGGGCGATCGCCGCGACTGCCCCCACCATCGTCGGCAGGCCGGGTATGACCCACGCGGGCACCTGCTCGTGCGCGTCGCGCCTCCCGGTCGGGGCGAGCTCGCGCGCCACTTCCGTCTTATCCGAATCTGATATCACAGCCATATTGTATCACCATCATCGGCGTGATATCATGGCGCTATTGTTCGAGCTAAAGGATCGACAGGAGCCATGAGCACACAGCAATTGCTTCAGACTGACTGAGATCACGCGCTCGGCGAGCTCGGCCGGGTCAAAACCACGGGCCACCGTCCACGCCTCGCGGCTGAATTGTCGAGTTGTGCAGGTCGCGCCCTTGCGGCGACCTCGGGAATTCGTCGCCCGCTCCGCGTGGGCTCACGGTGGGCTAGGCTTGGCCGATGTCGATCGACACTCCCGACCGGCGACTGGCAGAGACACGGGTTGGCGTACTCGGCACCGGCGAGGTTGCCCGTCGCCTGGCAGCGGGGTTCAGGAGTCGCGGCCACGACGTCATGATCGGCTCGCGCGACCCGGACAAACCCGAGCTGCGCGAATGGTTGGCGGGCGATGGAGCCGGCGTGCAGGCCGGCACTTTCGAGCAGGCGGCCGCGCACGGCGATCTGCTCGTCCTCGCGGTGCTCGGCAACGCCGCGCTCGAGGCGATCACGGGCGCCGGCCCGGACAACTTCACCGGCAAGGTCGTGATCGAAACGATGAACCCACTCGACTTCTCCGGCGGGTTCCCGCCCCGGCTCTCGATTTCGGGCGAGGACTCCCTCGGCGAGCGCGTCCAGCGCGCGCTTCCCGATGCCAAGGTGGTCAAGGCGTTCAATACGATCGGCAGTCCCTACTTCGTCGACCCGAGCTTCAGCGAGGGGTCGCCGACTATGCTGATCGCGGGAGACGACGAGGACGCCAAGCGCATCGTAGCCGACGTGCTCGCCGACTTCGGCTGGTCTCACTCCCTCGACATCGGCGGCATCGAAGGGTCGCGCGAGCTCGAGGCGATCTGCATCGTGTGGGTCAAGATCGGTGGCGCACGCGGCGCCTGGGACCACGGCTTCAAGCTCCTCGTCGGCTGAGCGCGCTCCCGGTGGTGTGGGCTGCCAAGCAAGCCAGGCTCGATAACAGGCTCATAACAGCGTTATTTCGGTGTTACCTGGAATCGACGTGTCAGGCAGTAGTCGGCGGTGAAGGACGTCTACCGTCCGCGCTTGTCAGGCGGGTGCATCCCAACCCCGTTGTCGTCCAGTTCACATCTGCTTACCTAGACGCGCCACCGCGAGGCATCCTCCGCGGTAGGCCGCATAGTCGCTCGGTAATCGACACGGACTTCATGGCGCACACCGTCTCGGGGGCGCGCCGAGAGCACGAATTCGATCGTGCGGGCGCAAAGCGTCGAGCGTAGCCTGGCAACATCAGCTCGCCATAGCGGATTCGGTCGGCGACGCGCTCGCTGTGCCGGAAAATGGTGTGTACACATGCGCAGCATTCTGAGTTTGAAGTGACGCGAGGTGTCAACATGACAACGGCGCGCCCAGCGATCGGCTCGACCCTCGCGGAAGAGTCGGTCCTTTCAACCCACCACATCGGAGGCGATGATGAGCAACGCCCGCCGGCACCCGCGTATCACCAGTGTCCATGATTTGCGAGCGAGATTCGGATCGGGCCGCGACTCCCCCGGCGTCGATCGCGTGCTCAACCTGTCCGAGGGCGGCATGCTCGTCGCCCACGACGCCCTCAACGTCGGACAGAGCACCGGGTTTGAGCTGCGCGGTCCGACCTTCCACTACGCCGGTGTGGCCGAGGTCATGCACCTGACGAACGGAACGACCGGGCTGCGATTCCTGTCTTGGCAAACTCCGGACAATCGCCCCATCCGCTCGCTGGTCGAGAAGCGATCAGCATGGGAGGCGCCGGCAAACCCAAGCCACCAACGCGACGACCCTGTCATACGACGGGTAGCGGTCCTCACAGGGCCGAGACGCCACTTACCTCCAGAGCCACCTTCGCCTCCCGCCAAGAGCGGCCTCCCCCCCAGTCGAGGGCGCTGAACCTTCGGGGTGGCCAGCGCCAACGCGACCACCCGAGAGTGGATTGCTGGCCTTGGGCAGAACGGGAGTAACGTTCACCGGAATGCTGATGCTCGAGCTTGTGGCTGAGCGACCGAATTGGGGTGGGGCGCTCCGGGTTGCGTTGACTCGTCCGCCGGGCGTGTCTGAGCGGAGGGCTGGCCAGGATCCGTGGACTGCGCCCCCGCCCGTGTCCAGGCCGCGGCGGATCTCTGACGACCTCGGCTGGCTACGTGCGGCCATCGACCAGCCCGAGGCTTACGGCTTGCACGAACTCGAGGGAACCGCAGCTGTCGCGGTTTGGGAGGCCGGTGAGGAAGGCTCGGAGTCGGGGGAGCATCTTCGCCGACTTGATCGGCGGGGCGTTCTCGACGCGGCCGGGTTCCTGTTGGGCGAAATGGCCGACGACACCGACAGGCAATAGCGTCCTCTGGAACGCGTGCCGACCCGAGCACAGCGTCGCCTGGGCCGATCCGCGGGCCCAAGTCGAATCCTCCCTCTCCTGCCTTGGGGTCAGGGAAGCTCGGCACACCATCTGCGCGCGTGCAGGTCGCGAACTCGAGGAGCCCCCGCGAGTGGGTTCCCGAGTCCGTCTTGCTCCTCGGCTCGTACGAGGACCCGCAGGCGGCGAGCGTTCTTTGGCCTCAGCTCTACTCTGTGCAAACAAACCCGAGACGCGGGCTCGTGGTCGGGCTCAGCCCGGCGGGCACTCCAACAGGTAGCCGATCACGTCCGAGTAGCGAGCGGTGGCAAGGCCGATGCGAGTGTCCGCCGCCCCGTAGTACAGGAACAGCTTGTCGCTCTGTTGGTCATAGATGAGGCCGGTCGGAAAGACGACATTCGGAACGTCGCCGGAGACTTCGTAGTCTGCGCCGGGACCGAGCACCCATTCCTCCGAGCGCCGTAAGACATGCGCGGGAGCCTCGAGGTCGAGCAATGCCAGCCCCGCGCGATACAGCCCCCCGGCGACGGTCTGACGTACACCGTGGTACACGACAAGCCAGCCGTGCTCGGTTTCGAGTGGCGGTGGGCCGATGCCAATGCGAGCTGCATCCCACCAACCGCCTTGCCGGCGAGCCAGGACAAGCTCGGGCGATCGCCAGCTCTTCAGGTCTGAGGAGCGTGACAGCCATACATCGGCGCCGTGCCTTGAGGTTGGCCGGTGAAAGAGGACCCAGTCGTCGCCGATGCGGCGTGGCATCAGCACGGCGTTCTTGTCCTCGGGGGGCATAACCATCCCCAGCCGCTCGAACGTCTTGAAGTCCGTGGTCTGCGCGAGTGACACGCCCGGGCCCTCGCGGCCGAACGCGGTGTAGGTGATGATCCATCGTCCGAGCTCCTCGACGAAGGTCACGCGAGCATCCTCGAGCCCCCACTCCTCCTCGGGGTACGAGGGGTCGTAGGCGAGAGCGGGGTGGTCGTCCACGACCCAGTTGGACGCCCCGTCCCGGGAGCGGGCGCAGGTAAGATGCGAGAAGCCACGGCGGTCCTCGACGCGGCACAGCAGCAGCGTTTCGTCACCGATCCTCGTCGCTCCCGCATTCATCACCGCGTTGACGGTGTAGGGCCAGCGCTCCGGCGTCAGCATTGGATTGCCTGGGTGCCGGGTGAACAGTGATCCGCTATCGCTCATGGAGGACGCTTTCGTAGACATCGAGGTAGGAGTCGACCATTCGGTCGGCGGAGAACCGGCGCTCCGCCGTCTGTCGGCACGCGGCCCGGTCGAGCCGTACCGCGCGCTCGACGCCTTCAACCGCCGAATCGACGCTGTCCGCGAGAACACCTGTGACGCCATCCTCGATTATCTCCGGCATCGAGCCTCGAGCGTATGCGACGACCGGCGTCCCGCAGAGCATCGACTCGACGACCGACAGGCCGAAGGGCTCCGCAAACGCAACCGGGTGCAGCAAACAGGCTGCCTCCCCCAGGACTTGTGCCCGCTCCAGGCGACCAACGGACCCGAGGTAACGAACGCTGTCGCCGTCAACGTGCGGCTCGATCTCGTCGGTGAAGTACGGCTCGTCCTGCACCGGCCCACAGAGCACGAGCGGCCGATCAGCGCACCGAGCGATCTCGATCGCCAGTGCCGTGCCCTTGTCGGGATGAATCCGGCCGAAGCACACGAGCGCTTCGCCCGCCGTGGCCGAGAACGGTAGGGTCGTGACGTCGACGCCGTGATAGACCGTCGCCGCGTACTCGAGCTCGGGTGCGCGGTCGGCGTCGGAGATCGATACGAAGACGCTGTTCGAGCGCAGGTAGGCAGGCAGGATCCGCGGTGAGGAAAACCCATGGATGGTGGTCACCATCGGCGTCTGCGCCAGGCCTGAAAAGGCAAGCGGCAGCCAGTCGAGATGGTTGTGAATCAGGTCGAACTCGGCCGAGCGGCTCAGGGCGTAGGCGACGTGCAGCGCCTCCCACACGCGTCCGTCGATCTCCTTGTCCTCTTCATAGGGCCGGGCGCAGATCCCCTCCAGCCGCGCGAGCGTGATCGAGTCCAGCGTGGCGAACAGCGTCACATCGATGCCGCGCTGCGCGAGGCCGTCGGCCAGGAGTCCCGTGATTTGCTCCCAGGGTCCGTAGTGGCGGGGAGGGGTGCGCCACGCAATCGGTCCGAGCAACGCGATCTTCATTCGGGGAGCGTTGCCTGGAGGCCGGCGGCATCGAGCACGAGCAGCGCTTGGAGGTAGGCGAGCGTCGACTCGGCCCCTTCATTTCTGTTGACGCTCGACGCTCCGATTCCATCGTGGCATCCCCCGGTGGCGAAGTCGTACACGGCCCGCTGGAGCCGATTGCGGCCCAGGAACCATTCGAACGCACGCACCGCATGCCGCCCATGCGCCTCGTCCCTCGTGGCTCCGAATGCCTCGACCTCCGCCTCGACGAGTGCGGCGGCGTCGACCGGTTGCTCGTCACCGTCGCCTCGACGAGGCTCACCACGACGGCGACCGCGATGTCCGACCAGCTGCAGCCACGGACCATCAATACCGACCTGGCCTTCATACCACTCGAGTGAGCGCATCCCCTCGCTCACCAGGTTGCGGTCGCCGAGCCGCATTCCGGCCGCGATCAGCGCCTGCGGCAGCCGGGCGTTGTCGTACGCAAGGGCATCCTCCGCCCAGTACCAGTCCGCCGACCCGTTCACCCGCTGCTGATCTGCGAGTCGCGCAGCGAGGACACCGAGCACGTCCGTCCCCTCGTCACCGATCACCTCGGCGCCGACGCGCGCGAGCCCAAGCGCAGCAAAAGCGATCGTGCGGGGCGAGCGTTGCACGGCGAGCGCAGGCAGCATCTCGCGCAGCAGAACCAGACTGGGCTCGAGCAGTGCAGGGACCGGTGCAGCAGCCACCACCTCACCCAGCGCCCACGCAGCTCGCCCGAAATGGTCCCCCGTATGCGGTCGGTCCAGCCAGCGACGGTCATACGACATGAAGTTCCGCATGCCCTGTTCCTCTGCGCTCCACGCGTGATGCAGGAACCCGAGGCTCCGCGCCAGCACGCGGTCGTACGCCTCGGCGCCGGTCGTGCCTCCGAGCCCCAACGCGACGATCGCGAGACGGGCAACGTCGTCGGTGCAGTAGCCCGACGAGCGGAGCGGCACGACGCCGGCGGCGTGCTGGATGATCCCAACGTCATCGACCATTGTCAGCAGGTGCGAAGACCGCGCCCGCGGCAACGTGGCAGCCGGCAGGTTATGCATGCTCCTCGGCGGACCGAGAACTACCGCCTCGCGCAACACCTGGGCGGTCTGGCGACCCACCTGCGGCCACGTCAGCTCGCTTCCGACCATGCGGGCTTCGGCGCGTGTTCGCTCGAGCTGTTCAGGATTGTCGAGCAGGCCGATGACCGCCTCTGCGAGCGCGGCCGGGTCGTCGAACGGAACGAGCACTCCCGCGCCGGAGGCCAGCACGTCCTCCGCGTAAAAGTACGGCGTCGACACCGTCGGGCAGCCGGCCACGATCGCGAATGTCAGCGCGCCGGAAACGATCTGCTCGCGAGAGCGGTACGGCGTCAGGTAGATCGTCGTACCCGCCAGCATCGCCGACAGTTCCTCCATGCTCAGGAAGCGGTCATCGAACACGACGTGATCCCCGAGGTCGAGATCGCGCGCCAGGCGCTCGAGCGAGATCCGGTACTCCTCGCCATGGAGCTTTGCCACCTCGGGGTGGGTCTGTCCGGCGATGACGTACAGCGCGGTCGGATGGCGCGCGACGATCGCCGGCATCGCAGCAATCGCGACCTCGATCCCCTTGCCCGGCGAGATCAGGCCGAAGGTCGCAAGCACCGAGCGGTCAGTCCGAACCGCCATTGGCGCCTGGCCGCCGTCGCGGTACCGTGGGCCTGCAGCCCGGCCGGGGACGTCTGCGCCCGGGAGCAGTTCTGGCGGACCGCCGTGTGGCACGACCCGGACCCGCTCGGGCGAGACCAACCGGGCGTCGAGGATCATTCGTCGGGCGGTCTCGGTGAAAACGCACACCAGCGTTGCGAGATCGCACAGTGCGCGCAGCGTCTCCGCCTGGTGGACCGATGGGGCGCTCAGGACCGTGTGCAGCGTCAAGACGATCGGCTGTCGCAACTCCGCGGCAAGGGACAGGATGTGCGCGCCGTCGTGGCCGCCGAAGATGCCGTACTCGTGCTGGATCACGACCACGTCATCGCCGCGGCGCTCGAGCACGCGGGCGGCTGCGGCGTAGTCGCCGCGCTGGTCCTGGTGGATCCGGGTCACGACCTCTGACGCCGGCTCAACGTCGTCCTCGCGAACGATGGCGACGAGGTCGACAGCGGACACGCCGTCAGCCCCAAGCAGCGCCTCGCGCAGGTCCCGCGAGAACGTCCCGATCCCGCACGGCCGGGGTGGGTACGTTGAGACGACGCCGACGCGCATCGTCCGCTCGCCGGACGTCCGCGCGTCCCCATTCGTTCCGGCACCGTTGCTCATCGGCACCGAGCCGAGGAAGCGGCGAGCCCGCGGGCCCGAATGACGGAGAGTCTGCATGTCGTCGACGACCTTCCCGAGCGAGGATCGCTGATGGAGGCGTCCTTGTGCTCTATTGCGGATGGGTCTTCCGTCGCTGAGACGAAACTGTCCGTGAGGTCGCCGTTCGGCGGTTGACCGACGGTGCTCTGCGCGAATGCGCTTCGCAGAAGCTGAGAAATGCCCGGTTTCAGTCTAGCCGCTCTCCCCGCCAGGAACGACGTCGACAGCGCCCTGATCCTGCGTAACTGCCGCCGCGCCATGGCCAAGCACGGGAGGGTGCTCGTCGTCGAGCGCCGGATCCCCGAGCATGACGGCGACGCCGTCCCCGCCTTGCTGAGCGACATCAACATGCTCGTGATCACCGGCGGACGGGAACGCACCGACGCCGAATTTGCCCGCGGCGCGATCTCGGCGTCGTTCTTGTCGCCCTTGACGGGAGAGTAGAACGCGCCGTGGCCGAGGCCATGAAGGTCGGGTCGAACCGGCAGCGATGGCTTGACGCTAATCGCGCCGCAATACGATCAGGGCGTGATGCTGGAGCCACAGCCCGAGGATCCGCGAGACGCTGTAGGAGATCGTGATTACGCGTTCTGGCGCGACGCCTCTCAGCGCGTGCTCGATCTCCCGCTCGAGGTTCTTGGATGTGGTCCCAAGGACCGTCATGACCTTCATCTCGTCGGCCATCGTCCGGGCGAGTTCGATGAGCCCGGCTTGGCTGGGCAGGCCGCCCAACCTGAGCGCGCCGGCGTGGCCGGCGCGCTCAGGGACGGGGGTTGTGTTATCGCTTAGCCAGCGGCCATACCGGGAGCACGGCCCGGCCGTAGGAGGACTCGCACAGCTCCGCCAGGGCGAGATAGAAGGCGCACGCCGCGGCGGCGAGGCCGGTGTAGCCGCCCCAGTGGATCAAGGTCGTGTGGGCCCCGTAGTTGCCCGCACCGAGCAGGAACAACGCCGCCGTGACGATCGTCAGCGCCACCACGACGACGACATTGGTGCGCAGCGACGTGGCTAGCATCACGACGACGAAGATCCCGAACGCGTACAGGAACAGGCCGAGCGCATGTCCGACCTGGAGCAGCGGCACGTCCTTCAGGAAGAACTGACCGATCGCGAAGAACGACAACCAGAAAGCGCCGAAGCCCGCGAACAGCACTCCTGAGAACGTGTTGCCGGTCCGCAACTGGATCAGACCAGCGAGTAGTTGCGCGAGACCGCCGAACATCAGCGCGACGCCGAACACCACAGGGGTTGTGCCAATCGAGACCGCGTTCGCGTTGATCATGCTGAGCATGAACGTCGTGACCGCGAACGCCAGTAGCGCGAGCGGCGCAGAGTTACCCCAGTCCAAGGTGGTCGCGCGCATTGGCGCGCCATTGCCCTCAGGAGTCGGAGCGCGCCCTTCCGCGGCGTCGAGCTGAGTCTCCTGCCGGGGTCGTGGTGCAGAAACGGTTGCCATAAAGCATCCCTCCTAGTGCGTCGAGAAGCTCAACACACACTCTTATGACAAGCATCGCGCGCGAGCGGTAACTCACACCAGCACGTGACGGTGCTCGGCACACATTTTTGGCACTCCACGGTTTGCGAAGTCAAGAATCGCTTTCGCGGGGCCTCCTGGCATCGGTACAAGACACGATCTCCTCCGCGGAGATCCCGCAGCATGTGCGCCCGCTATTGCTGACAGCGCCCGAGTCGCCATCAGGCCGACATGCGAATCCTCGTTAAGAGCACGTCCCCCAAGCATCGTCTGCCACCCTCCGCCGCCTCAACCCTCCAGTCAATACCTGGCGCGTCCACAACTGCCATCCGCTGACCTGCGTCCAGTCCTCCGCTCTCGCGACCGAGCAGGTCGCTGCGCCGACGACGCTGCTTTGTCCCCTCAGACGAGTTGCGGCAGCGCCCGAGCTCGCCGCGGCAAGGACACCGCTTCGCGAGGCGCAGCGGCAGCCACTGATCGAGGACGAGAGGCGCGCTCCGCGCCGGATCCTAGATCTCGATCGTCTCGCCAAGCGCCATCGGTGTGGCGCGATCGCTGGCGGCAGCCAACCGCTCCAATGGGTCGCCGACCGGATCGTACACGCCCGACAGGTCGTAGCCGGCGTAGTGGATCGGGACCAGCCGGTCGGCCTGTAGCAGCTCGGCGGCCAGGGCTGCCTGCTCGGGCTCCATCGCACCCGGCAGCGGGCTGGCCGGTCGGCGGTGCGGGAACGTCAGTCGGGCGCCGTTGATCGGGGCCAGTACCACATCAGGCGGCCCGTACCGCTCTGCAAGCCGCCACCACCAGCCGTGCCACATGGTGTCGCCGAGGTGCAGCACCCGTTTGCGGTCCGCCTCGATCAGCCAGGACACTTGCGGATCTCCGGTCCCGTCGACGGCGGGCAGCGCGGTGAGCGTGAACGCCCCAGTCGTGGTGCTGGCCCATACCGCAGCTGGCTGCCGGAGCAATCCAGCGGCCGTTAGCTCATTGTCGGCCTGGACGATCGCGAGCCGCTCGCGGCCCACGCCGCCGTAGTCGACGGGCTCGTAGACCGTCGCGCCGACGCGCAGAGCGGTGCCCAGCGCGCCGGCGTCGGCGTGATCGCGGTGAAGATGGGTGAGGAGCCCGGCAACCGCCCCTGGGCGGGCGGGAACGACTTCAGGGAGTGGGATCGCGCGACCTCGCTCCCCGAGCCACCCGAACACCGCCGCCGCATCCTGCAGTGGATCGACCAGCACCCGCTCGTGTTGCGCTTCGATCTCCACGCCGGCCCACCCAAGCCACCTGATCCGCATCGCCACTCCAATCGATCGACGGTAAACAGAACGGTCGTTCGCAATATATAGGAGACGGGCGTTCGGTTTATAGAATCGGCCCGATGCCACGCCGATCCGCCAAAGCCGTCGCAGGCTCGCGGGCTCAGACGCTCGCCGTGGCTGTGCAGCTTGCGTCGGTCGTGGGCCTCGAGGGGCTTACCATCGGCCGGCTGGCCGATCGCCTCGGCATGAGCAAGAGCGGGCTGGTGGGCCGCTTCGGGTCCAAGGAGCAGCTGCAGCTCGCGACGCTTGACCAAGCCGCCGACATCTTCCGCCGCACCGTTCATGAGCCCGCCGCTGCGGCGCCGCCGGGGCTGGCTCGCCTGAATGCAATCTGCGACGCGTGGGTGGCCTACCTAGGTTGCCCCCCGTTCCCCGGCGGCTGCTTTCTCACCACAGCGATGGTGGAGTTCGATGCCCGTCCTGGACCGGTCAACGATGCAGTGAAGAAGGTTATGCGGCGGTGGCTGGCCCTCCTGGAGCGCGAGGCACGCACGGCGATCGACAACGGTGAGCTACCCGTCGGTACCGATCCCAAGGACGTGGCGTTCACGATCAACGCGCTCGCAGTGGGAGCCAACTGCGACTTCCAACTCAACGGGAACCCGGGTTCGCTTCAGCGCGTACGGCGAGCAATGGCCACCGTGCTTGATTCCTGACCGCAAGGCGGAGACTCGCAGCCGCCTCGCTTCTGGTGCGACTTGCGAGACTCCCGGCACGCCCGCGTCGAGACCTGCGTTTCCGTTGCGGCTGGCCGAATCCGCCAGTCGGAGGCGACGCCGGCGATCCGCGGCCGACTGCTGGAGCACGAGTGCCGCCGGTGGGGATCGAACCCACGACCTTCGGATTAAAAGTCCGCTGCTCTGCCAGCTGAGCTACGGCGGCGTCGGCGCCATGATCGCGCACCGGCGGTTCCAGAGCCCGGCGGCGAACTTTGGCGCCTGACCCAGCGTATACGAGGGTAAATCGCCAAAGTTCACGTGGGCCAGCGGCCGCGGCGACCCGATCGGGGCCAGAACGCGAAAACGGACGCTTAGTGGCGGAAGTGGCGGCGGCTGGTGAATACCATCGCCGCGCCGGCGGCGTCGACCGCCTCGACCACCTCGTGGTCGCGCACGGACCCGCCGGGCTGGATGATCGCGATCGTCCCGGCCGACAGCGCGAGCTGCGGGCCGTCGGGGAACGGGAAGTACGCGTCGGACGCGAGCACCGAGCCCTCAAGGCTGCTGCGCGACTTCTCGATCGCGAGGCGCACAGAGTCGACACGGCTCATCTGGCCGGCGCCGATGCCGACGGTGGCCAGATCGCGGCAGATCACGATCGCGTTCGAGCGGACGTGCTTGCACACCTTCCAGGCGAACGAGAGCTCGCCCCACCCCGCCTCGGTCGGTATGCGCTGGGTGACGACCTGCATCTCCGAGCGCTCTTCGAGGTCGAAGTCGCGGTCCTGGACGAGCATGCCGCCGACGACCTGATGGAGCTGGGGGTCGATCATGTCGGCGTTGCGCCGCTCGCGGTTGTCGAGGATGCGCATGTTCCGCTTGGCCTCGAGCACCTCGAGCGCGTCCTCGTCGTAGCCGCGGGCGAACAGCACCTCGACGAACTGGTCCGCGAGCGCCTCGGCCAGCCGGCGGTCGACCCGCCGGTTCAGGCAGACCACGCCACCGTAGGCCGACATGGGGTCGCACTCGAACGCCTTCTGATAGGCCTCGAGCGCGGTCTTGCCGACTGCCACTCCGCACGGGTTATTGTGCTTGACGATCGCGCACGCCGGAATCTGGAACTCGCTCATCATCAGCCGGCCGGCGTCGAGGTCGAGCAGGTTGTTGAACGACAGCTCCTTGCCGCCGAGCTGGGAGATCATCGAGAGCACGTGGGTGCGGGCCCCGACCTGTGAGTAGTAGGCCGCCCGCTGGTGCGGGTTCTCGCCATACGGGAGCTCGAGCACCTTCTCGAACGCCCGCACCATCAACGCCGGGAAGTCTGCGCCCTTCTCCTGGAACCAGCGCGCGATCGCGGTATCGTAGCGCGCGGTGTAGGCGAACGCCTCCGCCGCGAGGCTCTCGCGCGTGGTCGGCGACAGACGGCGGTCGAACTCGCGCAGCTCGGCGAAAATCGCGTCGTAGCTCTCGGGGCTGACGACCGGCGCGACGAACTGGAAGTTCTTCGCCGCTGCGCGGATCATCGACGGGCCGCCGATGTCGATGTTCTCGATCACCTCGGGATCGGACACGCCGCGGCGGGCGGCCGTGCGCTCGAACGGGTACAGGTTCACGCACACGAGGTCGACGAACTCGACGTCGTGATCCTCGGCGGCGTGCATGTGCTCGGGGTTGTCGCGCAGCGCGAGCAGGCCGCCGTACAGCTTCGGATGAAGAGTCTTGACGCGCCCGTCCATGATCTCCGGAAAGCCCGTCAGATCGGAGATCTGGCGTACCTCAAGCCCGGCGTCGGCAAGCTCACGGGCGGTGCCCCCGGTCGAGACGATCTCGATCCCGAGCTCCGCCAGCCCGCGGGCGAACTCCACCAGCCCGGTCTTGTCGGATACCGACAGCAGGGCCCGAGCGACCTGGACATCCTTGGAAGCGACGGGCGCAAACCGGTTCGCGCGCTCTGTTCCCTGCTCCATGACGTTTGCGACTTTATCGCTCGATCACGACACGGCGCGGGTTGGCCGGGTCGAACCTGACCGCCCCTCGTGCGATCAACCGGACGGCCTCCGGGAGCAGTTCGTGCTCGATTGGGTGCAGGCGCTCGAGCACCGCCTCGGCATCGCGGACGTCGGGCAGCTCAACAGCGCGCTGCAGGATCACCGGTCCGGTGTCCACCCCGCCGTCGACGAAGTGCACCGTGACCCCGAACACCTTGACGCCGTAGGCAAGCGCCTGCGGGACCGCGTGCAACCCCGGGAACGCCGGCAACAGCGCCGGGTGGACGTTGATCACGCGCTCGGGAAACCGCGACAGAAACTCGTCGGAGAGCAACTGCATGTAGCCGGCGAGCACAACCAATTCGACCTCCCGCTCGGCGAGCCAGTCCGCCATCGCCCGATCCCGGTCCGCCCGCGCCGGGCCGGGGCGACCTAGCGGAAAGCTCGCGGACGCCACGCCGGCCGCCTGGGCCCGCTCGAGCGCACGGGCCCCCGCCTTATCCGAGCCAACCGCCACGATCTCGACCCCGTCGCGGCCGTGAACCTGGTCGAGCAGCGCCTGCAGGTTCGTGCCTTCGCCGGAGGCCAGAACGCCGACGTTCATGCCGCGCGGAGCTTCGGGAACCTACCGCCGGTGGAGCGGAGCCTCCCAGCCTCGAGCAGCTGATCGACCCGCCCGAGCACCTCGGTGGAGTGCAGATGGGCGAACGCGCCGTACGGGGCGAGGCGATCGTAGGCGTGCTCGGCGATGACCTTCGAGCGGCCACCGCGGAGGATCTCGACCGCGCGCGTCCGCCCGACGGGCGGTGCAGCCGAGACGACCACGTCGAGGATCGCGGCGTCGAGGTCCCCGCCGGAGCCGAGGACCCCGCCGGCACGGAGGGCCCCGCCGGCACCGAGGACCCCGCCGGCACCGAGGACCCCGGCCGCTCGCCGGCCGGCCTCGGCCGGCGCCGACAACGCCGCTGCCACCGAGGGCGAGCACACGTCGCAGCACGCCACCGACGGCATTGCGCTCGACCGGTCTCCGAAGTGCGCGAGCAGCGCCGCCCGCCGGCAGCTCGAGCCCTCGACGTAGGCCCAGACCGAGCGATATTGGCTCCAGCGCGCGCGCTCGGCATCGCGGGCAGACCCGAGGCACCGCGACAGCGCGCGACCGTCCCACTCTCCGACCACGAGTCCGGCGGCGCGATCGGGCGGGGCGGGCTGCGGCGTAAGGAGCCCGGCGCGGGTCAGGTGGCCGATAACTGCCCGGACCGTCTCCTCGGGCGAGTCACCGCCAGATCCGACGTCCGCGGCCAGCTCACCGACAGCGACGTCGTAGCGCCCGTCGAGCCCGGCCCACCGAAGCCGTTCGGCGACGCGCTCGAACACGCCGGCGTCGAGCCGCGAGCGCTGGATGAAGAACACATGCAGGCCCTTGTCGCGCTGCTCGGCGAACAGCAGGCAGCGGGCGGGCGCGCCGTCCCGCCCGGCCCGGCCGGCCTCCTGGTAGTAGGCCTCGAGCGAGCCGGGCACGGTGGCGTGGCAGACCGTCCGGACGTCGGCCTTGTCGATCCCCATCCCGAACGCGTTGGTCGCGACGATCACGCGCGCCTCGCCGGACATGAACCGATCCTGGGTCGCAGCCCGGACCTCACGCGGTAGGCCGGCGTGGTACGCGAGCACCTCCTCGCCCAGCGCACGCCTCAGGAACCCCGCCAGCTCCTCGCTGGCGCGGCGCGTCCCGGCATAGACGATCGCGGGCAGGGAAGGATGGGCGGGGTCCAGTTCAGTCAGGGCCGCGGCGAGGCGCCGGCGCTTGTCGACTGCGGTCCGGCACCGGACGACCGCGAAGCTCAGGTTCGGCCGGTCGAACCCGGTCGTCACCCGGACGGGATCACGTAGGGCCAGGCGGCGGGCGATGTCGTCGGCGACGGCCGGGGTCGCGGTCGCGGTGAGCGCGATCGTCGCCCGGGCCCGGACCCGGCGGGCAGCATCGGCCAGAAAGAAGTAGTCGGGCCGGAAGTCGTGACCCCACTGCGAGATGCAGTGGGCCTCGTCGACCACGAACAGCCCGACTCGGACCCGCGCGAGGGCCTCGGCGAAGCGCGGCGAGGCGAACCGCTCGGGCGCCACGTACAGGAGCCGGACCTCGCCCGCCGCCGCCCGCTCGAGTGCGTCCGTGTTGGCACCAAGGCCCCGCTGGGCGTTGACGAGCTCGACCCGTCCGGGCGCCACCTCGCGCAGCGCCTGCACCTGGTCCTGCATCAGCGAGACGAGCGGCGAGACCACGAGGGTCAGGTCGTCCCGCATCAGCGCCGGGAGCTGGTAGCAGAGCGACTTGCCCGAACCCGTGGGCATCACCACGAGCGCGTCGCGGTCGGCGAGTGCGGCTCTGACCACCTCGGCCTGGCCGCGCCGAAAATGCTCGAAACCGAACAGCCGCCGGAGCGCGTCACCGGGATCCATGGGGCGCCCGACTGTAGCGGCGCCCCCGGCGCTCAGCTGTATTCGCGCTTCGCGATCCGCTAAGCCCGAAGCAGCGGGAGCTCGAGCGCGAACTTGCCGCTGGCTTCCTCGGTGCCCTCGAGCGGGTACGACCCGCTGAAGCAGGCGTCGCAGTGCGACTCTCTCGAAACGCCGACCGCCTCGTACACGCCCTCGAGCGACAGGTAGTGCAGCGAGTCGGCACCGAGCTCGTCCGCGATCTCGTCGACGGTTCGCCCGTGGGCGATCATCTCCTCGCGGCTCGACATGTCGATGCCGTAGTGACACGGATGCTTGATCGGTGGCGCGGAGATCCGCAGGTGGATCTCGGCGGCGCCCGCGTCGCGCAGCATCTGAACGATCTGCCGGGTCGTGTTTCCGCGGACGATCGAGTCGTCGACGACGATCAGACGCTTGCCGGCGACGACCTCGGGCATCGGATTGAACTTGAGCCGCAGGCCGTGCTTGCGCAGCTCCTGGCCGGGCTCGATAAACGTCCGGGCCACGTAGCGGTTCTTGATGAAGCCATCGTCCTGCGGAAGGCCAGCCGCGCGCGCGAGGCCGCGCGCCGCCGGATTGCCCGAGTCCGGGACCGGGATCACCAGATCGGCGTCGACCGGGGCCTCGCGCCACAGGATCTCGCCCATCCGACCGCGCGCCACCTGGAGCACCGTGCCCGCCATCCTCGAGTCCGGGCGCGCGAAGTAGATGTACTCGAACACGCAGAACGCGCGGCGCTCGGGGGCGCCCACCATCCGCGTCTGCACGCCGCCGTCGGTCAGCGTCATCACCTCGCCGGGCAGCACCTCGCGCAGATACGTGGCGCCGATCAGGTCGAACGCGCACGATTCGCTGGCCACGCAATAGGCCGGCTTCCCGGTCTCGTCGTCCTCGATCATCCCGAGCACGAGCGGTCGGAGCCCGTGCGGATCGCGGAACGCGACGACCGACTCCTCGGTCAGCACCACGGTCGAGAACGCGCCCCGCAGGCGCGGGAGCACATCGGCCACCGCGTCCTCGATCCGGTCGGCCGGGTGGGTCGCGAGCAGCGCCGCGATGATCTCCGAGTCCGAGGTCGAGCTGAACTCGATGTCGTTCTCGCGCATCTCGGCGTGGAGATCGACCGCGTTGATCAGGTTGCCGTTGTGCGCGAGCGCCAGCGTGCGACGGTCGTTACGAACGATCGGCTGGGTGTTCTCCCAGGCCGAGGCGCCGGTGGTCGAGTAGCGGACGTGGCCGATCGCCATGTCACCGACGAGCGAGCGAAGCTTGTGCTCGTCGAACACCTGGGCGACGAGCCCCTGGTCGCGGATCGCCATGATCTCGCGCCCGCGCGGGGCGGTGGCGATCCCGGCCGATTCCTGACCGCGGTGCTGAAGTGCGTAAAGCGCGAAGTACGCGAGATTGGCGACGTCGTGTCCAGGCGCAAAGATGCCGAAGACGCCGCACTCGTCGCGAGGTCCTTCGCGATGGTCGTTCACGGGAGGGGGCATAGCCCAGCCTGAGTAGAGGCTAGCAGCGGCCCTAGACCCATCCCGTGAGCCCGCGCTCGCGGGCTTCGCGCAGCTCGGAAACTGCGAGGTCGAGCAGGCCCTCGATCTCGAGGCGATCGGCGCCGACCTCCCCGATCACGACGAAGCCCGCCAACGCCTCACGCGGACCGGAGACGACGAAACCCCGCCCCGGTGCCTCCCCGAACGGATCGAAACTCCCCGGCAACCGCACCGACGCGCCGACATCGCCGGCGATGCAGCACTCGGCCAAGGCGACGGCGACGCCGCCCTCGGCGATGTCATGAGCACTGTGGAAGGCGCCCGAACGGACGCGCGCCCGGACGGCCTCGTGTGCGATCCGGATCCTCCCGGCGTCAGCGACCGGCAGCTCGCCAACTGGGGCGAGGCCGCGCAGCTTCGACAGCTCCGACCCCACGGCCGACGGCTCGAACGGGCCGATGAGCGCAATCATGTCGCCCTCCTGCGCAAACCCGAGCGTGCCGGCGCCGGCGGCGTGGGGGAGCTTGCCGACCATGCCGACCACCGGCGTCGGGAAGATCGGACCGCTCGGCGCCTCGTTGTAGAGCGAGACGTTGCCGCCGACGACGGGCACGCCGAGCTGCTCGCAAGCCTCGGCGAGGCCCTCGACCGCCTCGACCAGCTGCCAGGCCACGTGCGGCTTCTCGGGGTTCCCGAAGTTCAGGCAGTTCGTGAGCCCGAGCGGCTCGGCGCCGACGCAGGCCAGGTTCGCGGCGCACTCGTACACGGCCTCGGCGGCGCCCCGGCGAGGGTCGCAGGCCACCCGGCGTCCATTCCCATCGATCGCAACCGCGATCGCAGACCCATCGGGCAACACGAGCACGGCGGCGTCCGCCTCGTCCGGCCGGCGCACGGTTCGCGACTGCACGATCGGGTCGTACTGCTCGAACACCGGCCGGCGCGAGGCGATGTTCGCCGAACCGAGCAGCGCGAGCAGCGTCTGCGCCGGCGACTCGCTCACGGTCAGGATCGCCTCCGGCTCGCCGTACAAGCCCACCGAAGGCGGATCCGGCTCGAGGTCGTACAACGGGCAGTCGTCGACGAGCACGCCCACCGGGAGATCGGCGATCACGGCCCCGCGATGGAGCACCTGGAACCGGTCGCCTTCGGTGACGCACCCGATCGTCGTGGCCAGGACCTCCCAGCGCTCGCATACGCCGAGCACGTCGCCGACGCGCTCGGGCGTCGCCACGCACAGCATCCGCTCCTGGGACTCCGAGACCATGATCTCGAACTGCTCCATGTCCGGCTCGCGCAGTGGGATCTGGCCGAGGTCGAGCGACAGTCCGACCCCGCCCTTGCTCGCCATCTCGGACGCAGCCGAGGTGAGCCCCGCCGCGCCCAGGTCCTGCAACGACACCAACAGCTCACGGTCGAGCAGCTCGAGGCAGCACTCGAGGAGCTTCTTCTCGGTGAACGGGTCGCCGATCTGAACCGACGGCCGCTTGGCCTCGTCGGCCTCGCCGAGCTCGGCGCTCGCGAGGACCGACGCGCCGCCGATCCCGTCGCGGCCGGTGAGGGCCCCGAGCAGCACGACGACGTTGCCCGCGCCCGCGGCCGCGCTGCGAGTGAGTCGCTCGTGCGGCGCCAACCCCAGGCACATCGCGTTGACCAGGCAGTTCTGCTCGTAGCTGTGCTCGAAGTAGATCTCGCCGCCGACGGTCGGCACCCCGATCGAGTTCCCGTAGTGGCCGATGCCGGCGACCGCCCGGTCGAGCAGGTAGCGCGAGCGCTCGGAGGTGGCCGGCTCGCCGAAGCGCAGCGAGTCGAGCACGGCGATCGGCCGCGCTCCGACCGCGAACACGTCCCGGAGGATCCCGCCGACGCCGGTGGCGGCGCCCTGGAACGGCTCGACCGCGCTCGGATGGTTGTGGGACTCGACCTTGAACGCGACCGCGAGGCCGCCGCCGACGTCAACCGCGCCCGCGTTCTCGCCCGGGCCCATCAGCACGTGCGCACCTTCGATGGGCAGGCGGCGGAGCAGGCGGCGCGAGTGCTTGTAGCCGCAATGCTCGGACCACATCAGCGACAGCATCGCGAGCTCGACGCCGTTGGGGGCGCGGCCGAGCCGCTCAAGGATCCGCGCGTACTCGCCGTCGGTCAGCCCGAGCTGACGGTGGCGCTCGTCAAGCGAGGACGTGCTGCTCGACATGCGCTCGCATCGACTCGAAGATCTGCAGGCCGTCAACCGACCCGACGAGTGGATCGACCGCGTGCTCGGGGTGCGGCATCAGCCCGAACACGTTGCCGCGCTCGTTGCAGACGCCCGCGATGTCTCGCAGCGACCCGTTCGGGTTGTGCCCGGCCGCGTAGCGGAGCAGCACCTGACCGGCGTGCTCGAGCCGGTCGAGCTGCTCGTCCGGAGCGTAGTAGCGACCGGTCGTGTGCTTGACCGGGATCGACAGATGGTCGGATCGATCGAATCCGCACGCACGGGTGAACGGGCTGTCGGTACGGATGACCTCGAGCTCCACCTGGCGGAAGACGAACTTCAGCGAGACGTTCGGCAGCAGCGCCCCGGGGAGCAGGTGGGCTTCGCACAGCACCTGGAACCCGTTGCAGATCCCGAGCACGAGCCCGCCCTCGCGCGCGAACTCCTCGACCTCGGCCATCACCGGCGCGAACCGCGCGATCGCGCCCGCCCGCAGGTAGTCGCCGTAGGAGAACCCGCCGGGAACGATTACCGCGTCGACGCCCTGCAGGTCACGATCGGCGTGCCACAGCAGCACCGGCTCACCGACCCGGGCTGCGGCCGCAAACGCGTCGATGTCGTCGCACGAGCCGGGGAACCGAACGATCCCGACCTTCACCGCGCCCCCGCCCCCGCCCCCGCCCCCGCGCCTGCGCCTGCGCCTGCGCCCGGGAGTTCGGCGCCAGCCGAACTCCCAATTGAATCCGCGTCAGCGGATTCAACATCGCCGCCAGGCGATTCCACAATCTCGTAGTCCTCGATCAACGGGTTCGTCAACAGGCGCTCGCACATCTCCGGGAGCCGGTCGGGATCGTCGACGTCGAGCTCGATCAGCCGTCCGACATGGACGTTGCGGACACCCTCGAACCCGAGCGCCGGCAGCGCGCGTTCGACGGCCTGGCCCTGTGGATCGAGGATCCCGGCCTTGGGCCTGACCAGCACGCGAGCTCTCATCGCGTTCGGTGCAGCCAGGAGTCGAACGAGTCGCCCGTGACCCGCTCGTACGCCTCGACGTACTTCGCGCGTGTCCGCGCGACGACCTCATCGGGGATCGCCGGCGCCGGCGGGTTGCGGTTCCAACCGGTCGAGGACGCCCAGTCGCGCACGAACTGCTTGTCGAAACTCGGCTGCGGGCGGCCCGGCTCGTACTCGTCGGCGGGCCAGAAGCGCGAGGAGTCTGGCGTGCACACCTCGTCGCCGAGCGTCAGCTCGCCGTCGGGGTCCAGCCCGAACTCGAACTTCGTGTCGGCGAGGATGATCCCCCGCTCGCGCGCGTGCTCGGCGGCGTGCTCGTAGACCGCGATCGAGACCTCGCGAACGTGCTCGGTCAGTGCCCGGTCTCCGACGAGCTCGGCGGCGCGGTCGAAGTCGATGTTCTCGTCGTGGCCCTCCTGGGCCTTGGTCGCCGGGGTGAAGATCGGCTCGGGCAGGCGGTCGGATTCGGTCAGTCCCTTCGGCACCGCAATCCCGCAGACCTCGCCGGTCCGCTGATAGTCCTTCCATCCGGACCCGCTCAGGTAGCCGCGGACCACGCACTCGATCGGCAGCATCTCAAGCCGGCGGACCAGCATCCCGCGACCGCGCACCTCGGCGGGGACGCCCTCGGTGACCGAGAGCATGTGGTTCGCGACGATGCCGGTCGTGCGCTCGAACCAGAACGTCGACAGGCCGGTGAGCACCGCGCCCTTATCCGGGATCGGCGTCGGATGCACCACGTCGTAGGTCGAGATCCGATCCGAGGCCACGATCAGCAGCGTCCGGTCGCGCCCCTCGTAGATCTCGCGGACCTTGCCCGAAGCGATCAGGGGCAGGTCGGCAAGGGCGGTCACTGGGCCGATCCTAGCAACGGCCACGGCAGCCCGGAGACGGCCTCCGCGCCGCTCCTCGCAACTAGTAGTCGTAGTCAGGCACCACGCGGCTTTCGATCGCGACCTTTAAACGCCGGCGGCCGGCGAGCGTCTGGAGCACCACCGCCGTGTCGGCAACCGCCACGCCGGTGAGGTGCTCGCTGCGCTGCTCGAAGTCGCGGACGATGGCCTCGAGCGCCCGCGCGTAGGCGTCTCGGTTTCGTACGGCAAGCGCCGCGAGGGCCGCCCCGGTGCGCGCAAACGCGTCCCCTCCCGCGTCCATGGCACCGGCACGGGCCTCGGCATCCTCGTCGTCTCCGGAGATCAGCGCCGCGAGCGCCCTCGCGTAGTTGGCGGTCGCCGACGCCTCGTCGGCGCCGGCAAGCTCCGAGCGCACGTACTCGGCCTCCTCCGCGCCACCGCCGGCCAGCACGGAGGCCTTCAGCATCCCGACGAGCCGGCCGAAGGCGCGCGCATTCGCGGCCTCCCAGGATTGCCGGTAGAGGCCCGCCACCTCGCGGAATCCGGCTCTGGCCGCTTGGATGTGACCGTCGATCAACTGTCGCTGCGCCTCCCCCTCGCGCTCGATCGCCGCCGTCAGCAGCTCCTGGTGCTTGTGCGCAGCCACCGCGCTAGCTCAGCGCGGGGACCGGCGCGATCGCGTCGAGCCGGCCCACGATCTCGTCCGCGTAGCGCACGAACGGGGCGTAGTCGAAGATCGGATCGAGGTCGAGTCCCGCGCCGGCCGGATCGGCGGCGAGCAACTCACGCAGGTGAACCCTCGAGTCGATCGCCTGCTGGGCCAGCCGCTGGACGACCCGATACCCGTCGTCGCGGATCATCCCGGACTCCACCAGCGCCAGCAGCACGCGCTGGGAGAACAGCGCCCCGTGCGTGAGCTCGAGGTTCTCCCGCATCCGCTCGACGTCGACGACCATTCCCTCGACCAGCCCGATCGTGCGGCGCTGAAGATGATCGAGCAGGGTCGTCGAGTCGGGCAGGATCACCCGCTCGACCGACGAGTGGGAGATGTCGCGCTCGTGCCACAGCGCCACGTCCTCCAAGGCCGCCAAAGCGTTCCCGCGCAGCACGCGGGCGAGGCCCACGACCTGCTCTGACTTGATCGGGTTGCGCTTGTGGGGCATCGCGCTCGAGCCCTTCTGACCACGGCCGAACGGCTCGCGGACCTCGCCGACCTCGGTGCGGGCGAGGTGGCGGAGCTCGGTCGCGAACCGCTCCATGCCGGCCCCGGCGAGCGCGATCGCACCGAGGAGCTCGGCGTGCCGGTCTCGCGGGACCACCTGGGTCGAGACCGGCTCGCACGCGAGCCCCAGTCGCGCCAGCACGCGCTCCTCGAACTCGGGCGAGGTCGCGGAGTAGGTGCCGACGGCGCCCGACAGTGCACCGACCGACGCCTGGGCGAAGGCCCGATCGAGTCGATCCGCGTTGCGATGCGCCTCGAACGCGAAGCCGGCCAGCTTGATCCCGAACGTGGTCGGCTCGGCATGGATGCCGTGCGTGCGCCCGACGCACAACGTGTGGGCGTGCTCGCGCGCCGCCGCCGCCAGCGCCTCGACGAGCCGGCGCGAGTCCGGCAGCACGAGCTCGGCCACCCGGCGGAGCTGTAGCGCCAGACCGGTGTCGAGCACGTCGCTCGAGGTCAACCCGTGGTGGATCCACCGTCCCGCGGGGCCGGCAGACGCCGACAGAACATCTACGAACGCGGCAGTGTCGTGGTCGGTCACGCGCTCGCGCTCGGCGATCGCCTCCACTGTGAACCCGGCCGCCCGGATCGCGTCGAGCTCCTCCTCGGTCGGTCCGTCGAGCTCCTCGGACGCGGCGACCTCGACCTCGCGCATCGCCTCGAAGTGCGCATGGTCGGACCACACCTCAGCAAGCTCGCGGCGCGTGTAGCGAGGGATCATCGGCTCATCCACCCGCCAGCTGGACGGCCTTGACCACCAGGAGCGCAATCGCGAGCAGAAGGTAGCCCTCCATCGCCAGCATCGCGGCCCTCCGGCCCGCCGACTGCTTGGGCCGCTCGAGCAGCGCGATCGGCGGCATCGTCCACTGCTCCTTGGGTATGCCCGGGCTGCTCGTGGTCGGCGTCGCACCTGCCCTTCCCCAACGCGCGATCAGCACCACCCCGCCGAACGCGAGCAAACCGACGGCCGTCACGGCGCCACCGATCAGCGCGAACTCGGTCACATCAATGTTCGGGAAGACGGTGGTCGCCATCAGGATCAACGAGAGCAGCAGCAGAATCGCCTCGATCACGACCGCGAGCACGTTCAGCCACGTCGGGTTGCACCACGGGCCAAGCACGCCTCGGTCGTTGCAGAGGAGGAGCAGGAACATACTGGCACTCGGCAACAGCACCCCGGCGAGCGCCTGAACCGCCTCCGTGATCACGCCCAACGGGGCCCCGGGAATCAGCACTATCCCGGCGGCGCCGGCGATCACCAACGCGAACAGCGCGTAGAAGCCCTTGGCGTCGGAGAACTTCCGATGCAGCGAGCTCTTGGTCCCGAAGATGTCGCCGAACGCGTAGCTCGTCGACAGGGTGAGCGCGCCGGCTCCGATCAGCGATGCGTTCAGCAAGACCAGTGCATAGAACGCGCCGGCCGGCGGACCGAGCACCTTCTCGAGCCCGGCGGCCGTCGCGCCGGCGTTGGTGAAGTTCCCGAAGTACGGCGTGTGGGCAAACGCGAACGCCGATACGCACATGAGCGCAGCGGCCCCGACCACGACGACGACCGCGCCGATCCACGTGTCGAGCCGCTCGTAGTTGATCCACCGGGGCGTGATCCGCTTGTCGATGATGTTCGACTGCTGGAAGAACAACTGCCACGGGGCCACCGTGGTGCCGACGATCGCGATGATCAGCAGCACCGAGGTCGACGTTACGCCGCCCTCGATCCCGGGGACGAAGAAGTCGTGCGCAACCTGACCGCCGCCCGGGTGGGCGAGGAAGAACAGCGGCACGACGAGCAGGTTCGCGAACACGAACACGAACATCGATCGCTCCCACGCGCGGAAGCTGCCGGTGGCTGTTATCGCGACGAGCGCGATGGCGGCGATCGGCACTGCGACGTGATCGGACACACCGAAGTAGCCGAGCGCAAGGCTCACGCCGATGAACTCGGTGACGACCGTCAGGAAGTTGAGAACGAACAGGTCGATCACCGAGAACCAGCCCCAGAACCGGCCAAACCGCTCGACGATGAGGCGGGCATGGCCGACGCCGGTGACCGCCCCGAGGCGCACGACCATTTCCTGGTTGACGATCAGCACCGGCACCAGCAGCAGCAATACCCAAAGCAGGGTCGTGCCGTAGTTCTGGCCTGCCTGCGAGTAGGTGGCCACTCCGCCCGCGTCGTTGTCGCCGACCATCACGATCAGCCCCGGGCCGATGATCGCGAGCAGCGCCAGCGACCGGGAACGCCAGCTGCGGCTCCTCTCGTCGTGCTCGTGGATCGTGCCGAACGCGCCCTGGATGTCGCCGATGTGGGCGGAATCGAGCACGGCACGCTCGCGCGGAGGGCCCGGCGGCTGGACCGGTGGCGGGGGCGGCGGCTCGGGCGGCGATGCGACTGGAGGCGACGGGGGCGAAGGCGGCGCCGGCGAGGACGGCGAGGACGGCGAGGACGGCGATACAGCGGCGGGCGGAGTCGACGCGCCCGGCCCGGGGCGCGGCGTCGGATCGTTGGCCATCAGCTCGACCTCCTCTGTTCGCCGGTCGCCGCATCGCGGCGGCGGCGGGAGGTCGCTCGGTTCCGGGGATCAGTCCCTGGGGACGGAAGCGACGCCCGCGACGCCCGCCGCGAGCCTGCTACTTCGCGGTCTCTCGTCGTTGTCCAGGAACTCGTCGCGGTCAGTCATCGCAGCGTTGATCGTTACCGCCGGCAGGCGGCAGGTCGAGGGTACCACCGCGTTCACGGCACAATGCGTCCCGCTAGTGACTACCAATGACCAGATTGCCCACGACTGGAAGGCCGCGATCCACGAGCTGGCGGCGATGGAGCGACCGTCGGCCTCGGACGGCGAGCGCCGCGCCGCCGAGCTGATCGCCGACCGCCTGCGGGCACTCGGTTGCAAGGCCACCGTCGAGGAGGAACGCGCACACGGCGGCTACTGGTGGCCGATCGGGCTCGTGAACGCACTCGCCGCCGCGGGAGGCGCGCTCACCCTGCGGCGAGGCAGCTCCTGGCGACGCGCGATCGCCGCGGCCGTGGCCGGCGCCGGGGCCGGCGCCCTGTGGGACGACCTCGGTCACGGCCGCCGGTGGTTTCGGCGTGCGCTCCTGCCGCACCGCGCGACCTGGAACGTGGTGGCGGAGACCGGGGACCCTGATGCCGAGCGCACGGTGGTGTTCATCGCCCACCACGATGCCGCGCATTCCGGGCTCGTCTTCCACCCCGTCCTGCCGCGGATCCCGCTCAAGCTCTCCCCGCGGCTGCACGCCCAAGCGGGGCGCAGCTTCCCGCTGATGTACACCGTCTGGCTCGGCCCGGTGCTGGTGTGCGCCGGCTCGATCCTGGGGGCGCGGCGCGTGCTGGCCGCCGGCACCGCGATCGCGGCCGGGGCAACCGCCGCGATGGCGGACATCGGAGCGCGCGCATCGGTGCCGGGCGCGAACGACAACCTGAGCGCGGTCGGCGCCGTGATCGCGCTCGCTGCGCGCCTGCACGAGCGGCCCGTCGAGGGCGTGCGGGTGCTCCTGATCTCCACCGGCTCAGAGGAATCCTTCAGCGAGGGCATGCAAGGGTTCGGCCGGCGTCATTTCGGCGAGCTCGACCCCGACCGGACCGAGATGGTCTGTCTCGAGTGCCTCGGCGGCCCAACGCTGATCGTCCTCGAGGGCGAGGGGATGCTCCGGATGCGGGACTATCCGACCCATATGCGTGAGGCGCTCGCCGACGCCGCCGCGGACACCGGCCAGCCGATCGTCCGCGGTCTGCGCACGACCGCTGCCACCGACGCGATCATCCCGCTCCGCGCCGGCTACGCCGTGGCGACGCTCGCCTCGATCGACGAGACCAAGCTCCCGATGAACTACCACTGGCCCAACGATGTCCCGGAGGCGCTGCACTGGAGCACGATCGAGGGCGCGATCGCGGTCTGCGAGCAGTTCCTGCGAGTGCGCGGCCGCTAAGGCGCCGCCGACCATCCGACTCAGGGCGCCGCCGTCAGGCGCCGCCGACCATCCGACTCAAGGCGCCGCCGTCAGGCGCCGCCGACCATCCGACTCAATCCCGGGCCGCGCCGGCCCGGCGACGCCACTCCTCGGGCACGAGCAGTTCGAGCACGTCGTCGACCGCGACGATCCCAACCGGGCGGCGGTCATGGTCGAGAACCGGCATCGCGATCAGGTTGAAGTCGCTCATCAGCCGAGCCACCTCCGGTATGTCCGCCTCGGTCCCGACGCACGGGGTGAAGTCGTCGACCAGCTCCGAGACCTTCTGAGGCCCCTGCGCCCGCACCAGCTCCGCCAGCGACAGCGTGTCGATCAGCTTCCCGACATCGTCGACCACGCACACGATCGCGATCTGCTGCAGCCCGAGATTGCTGGCCCGGACCCGGGCGAGCGCATCCTCCACGCTCGCGTCCGGCGGCAACGACACGAAGTCCGGGTTCATCATGCCGCCGGCGGTCGACGGGTTGTACCCGAGCAGCGCCCGCACCTTGCGCTGATTCGAAGCGGGCATCGCGTTCAGGATCGGCAGGCGACGGCCCTGGTCGAGCTCCAGCAGAAGGTCGGCCGCGTCGTCGCTCGCCATTCGCCCGAGAACCGACGCTGCCTCCGCGTCGGAGCGCTCGCGCAGGAACTCGACCTGGTGCTCGTCGTCGAGCTCCTCGAACACGTCGGCCTCGAGCTCCTTGTCCTGGCCGACCGCCTCGAGGATCTCCTCGCCCTCCTCGTGGGAGGCGGCCTCGACCAGATCGGCGATCTGGGCCGGGTGCATCCGGAGGATGCGCCGCGCCGCGAGGTTCAAGCGCGACGTGGGGACGTGCCCGACGAATGGCTCGATGTCGTGCCAGTCGACGAACTGCCGGTGCTCGGTGTCGTGACCGCGGAATCGCCGGGGCAAGAAGCGCCACAGACGCGGGCGGAGGCTCGGGTCGATGCCGGCGACCCGCCAGATGTCACCGTCGCGAACCAGCTCGACCTCGCGCGCCTTGATCAGGCGCGCGGTGTTGACGTTGATCATGCTGCGATCGAGGACATCGGCGCGGAGCAGCACCTCGCCGGGACGGCGCTCGAACTGCGCGAGGTTGAGCTTGGTCGTCGAGGTCTGCACGGAGTACGGCCCCAGCTGCTGGATCCGATCGGCCGGCACGAACAGCTCGCGGCCGGCGATCCGTGCCGTCAGCCCGATCACCGGCGCGACGCCCTCGCTGGAGTCGAGCCGCGCTACCACGTCGTCGACCCTTCCGAGCCGCTGACCTGATGAGTCGAGCAGCGGACTTCCGGCAAGTGATGACACGTGAACGATGTCGGGCATCGATCCCGACGTGAAGGCTACCGCCGCCGAGCGTCAGCTCTCGAGAATCCGCGCGGCGAGCACGGCCGCGTTGCGCGCGTTGTCGACGCCGACGCACGCGACCGGGACCCCGGGCGGCATCTGCGCGATCGACAGCAGCGCGTCGAGTCCGCCGGCCACCGACGTCCGGCTCGTGAGCGGGACGCCGATCACCGGCAGGTCGGAGTGCGCCGCGACCACGCCCGGGAGCGCGGCGCTCAGCCCCGCGCCGGCGATGATCACGCGCAGCCCGCGCATACGCGCGTTGCGGGCGTAGTCGGCGACCTTGTCCGGCTCGCGGTGAGCGGACATGACGCGGACCTCGCAGCGGATCCCGCGCTCGATCAGCTCCTTCTCGGCCGCCTCCATCCGCTCGAGATCGCTTTTCGAGCCCATCACGATCCCGACCAGCGGCGCGTCGACCTCGAGCTCCTCGAGCTCGACGACCGGCTCGGCGAACAACTCGGAGGCGGGGCGCGGGAACTCGCTCATGCGATTGGTTGAGCGACCTTCAGCGCGATGTCGCGCCGCAGCTGCCGACCGTCGAACTGGATCATGTCGGCGGCAGCATAAGCCGCCTCGCGGGCGGACTGCGCGTCGGCACCGAGTGCGGTCACGCCCAGCACGCGGCCGCCGGCGGTCACGATCTGACCCTCCGCGTTTCGCGCGGTGCCGGCGTGCGTGACCTGGGCAGCGGCACTGGCGGCCTCGAGCCCGCTGATCACGTCCCCGTGCGAGGAGATCGCCGGATAGCCGGCGCTCGCGAGCACGACGCTCACGGCCATCTCGGGCGCCCACTCGATCTCGACCTCACGCAGGCCGCCGGGGACGGTCGCGGCCTCGAGTAGCCCGACCAGGTCCGAGCACAGCCGCGGCAGCAGCGCCTGGGTCTCGGGGTCGCCGAAGCGCACGTTGAACTCGAGCACCTTCGGTCCGTCGGGCGTCATCATCAGGCCCGCGTAGAGCATCCCATGGAAGCGGGTCCCCCGCCGCGCGAGCTCGTCGAGCACGGGCTGGTGAACGGCGGCGCAGATCTCGCGCGCGCGGGCGTCGTCGACCGCCGGAACCGGCGAGTACGACCCCATGCCGCCGGTGTTCGGTCCCCGGTCGCCATCGAAGATCCGCTTGTAGTCCTTCGCCGAGGCGAGCGGCACGGCGGTCTGTCCGTCGCACAGGGCGAGCAGCGAGAGCTCCTCGCCCTCGAGGTGCTCTTCGACTACTACCCGCTCGGTGGCGAACCTGTGCTCGACGAGGAGTTGGTGCAGAGCCTCGCGGGCCTCCGCGTCGTCCTGCGCGATGATCACGCCCTTGCCGGCGGCCAGCCCGTCCGCCTTGATCACCGCCGGGTACCGGGCAATGGCGTCCAGCCCCGCCTGCGGATCCCGAACCACCTCATAGGCAGCCGTCGGAACGCCGGCGGCGAGCATGATCTCCTTGCAGAACGCCTTGGAGCCCTCGAGCTGCGCCGCCGCCCTGGTCGGGCCGAAGCAGCGGATCCCGGCGTCGCTGAGCGCGTCGGCGAGGCCCGCCACGAGCGGCGCCTCGGGTCCGATCACGGCGAGATCGATGTGCTCGTGGGTCGCCGCGGACACGATCCCGTCGATGTCCTCGACTCCAACCCCGATGACGCGCGCCTCGAGCTCGATCCCGGCGTTCCCCGGAGCGCAGGTGATCTCGGGACGCCGGGGCGAGCGCGCGAGCGCCTGGACCAGCGCGTGCTCGCGACCGCCCGCGCCGACGACGAGGACGCGGTAGGGGTCAGATCGCGCCAATGAAGTCGTCGATCGGGATCGCGACGAGCGTCTCGTACTTCGCGGTCCCGCGCGAGCCGAGCTCGAGCGAGATCCGCGCCATCGTCTTCTCGTCGGGAGCCTCGACGACGTTCACGAAGTCGAACTGCCCGAGCGTCGCCCACTGTGCCTTCACGGTGGCGCCGAGCTGCTCGACCTCGCGATTGACCTCTTTGATCCGGGACGGGTTGTTCTTGATCGTCTGAACGCCTTCAGGGCTGAGCGTCGAAAGCATGATGTACGTCGGCACTGCTCCCTCCTTGGGCGGTTGGCGGTGGGTGGGTGGGTGGGAAGGGTGGGTGGGAAAGGTGGGTGGGGATCCAGGTCCACGCGAGGGCGGTAGCGCCGAAGCATTCCACGCTTACACGTGGGCCGGCTCCTCGGCCCGCTCGAGCACCAGCTCGCCCCCCGCGGCATCGACTCTGACGAGGTCGCCGGACGTGAACCGACCCTCGAGGATCGCGAGCGCCAGCTGGTCGACCAGACGCTTCTGGATCACCCGCTTAAGTGGGCGAGCCCCGTAGGTCGGGTCGTAGCCGAGATTGCCGAGCAGCGTCCGCGCGTCGTCCGTTAGCTCGACCTCGATCCCCCGCTCGCGCACCCGGCTGATCAGCCGTGCGACCTGGAGGTCGACGATCTCGGAGATCTGCTCGCGGCTCAGCGATTGGAACTCGACGATGTCGTCGAGGCGGTTGACGAACTCCGGCCTGAACTGGGCCTCGACGCCTGCGCGGCCGCCCGCAATGTTCGACGTCATGATCAATACCGTGTTCTTGAACGACACGGTCCTGCCCTGGCCGTCGGTCAGGCGACCGTCGTCCATCACCTGGAGCAGCGTGTTGAACACATCCGGGTGGGCCTTCTCGATCTCGTCGAGCAGCACGACCGAGTAGGGCCGGCGGCGAACCGCCTCGGTCAGCTGACCACCCTCCTCGTAGCCGACGTATCCGGGAGGAGCGCCGACGAGCCTCGACACCGCGTGCTTCTCCATGTACTCGGACATGTCGAGCCGGACCATCGCGTCCTGGCTGTCGAACATGAACTCGGCCAGCGCACGCGCGAGCTCGGTCTTGCCGACGCCGGTCGGACCGATGAACAGGAACGTGCCGATCGGCCTGTCGGGGTCCTGAAGGCCGGCGCGCGAGCGCCGGAGCGCGTTCGAGACCGCCTCGACCGGCTCGTCCTGTCCGATCACCCGGTGGTGGAGGCGCTCCTCCATGTGCACGAGCTTCTCGATCTCGCCCTCCATCAGGCGCGAGACCGGGATCCCCGTCCACTTGCCCACGACCTCGGCCACGTCCTCGGCGTCGACGACGTCCTTGAGGTATTTGGGCCCGCTCACCCCCTCGCCGCCGATCTCGTGCTCGGCCGACTCGGCGGCCGCGAGCCGCTTCTCCAGCTCGGGGATCGTCCCGTACTGAAGCTCTGCCGCCCGGCCGAGGTCGGCCTCGCGCTGGGCGCGCTCGAGCTCGGTCTTGGCCTGCTCGATCCGCTCCTGAAGCTCGGCCACGGCGCCGACGGACTCCTTCTCGCGCTGCCACTCGGCGTGCATCGCAACCGAGCGCTCGCGCTCCTCGGCCAGCGCGCGCTCGAGCTGCTCGCGGCGCGCCGCCGTGCCCGGATCGTCGTCATCGCCGAGTGACTGGAGCTCGATCTCGAGCTGCATGATGTGCCGGTCGACCTCGTCGATCTCGGTCGGCTTGGAGTCGATCTCCATGCGGATCCGCGAGGCCGCCTCGTCGACTAGGTCGATCGCCTTGTCGGGGAGGAACCGGTCCGCGATGTAGCGCTGGCTGAGCGTTGCCGCCGCCACCAGCGCGGAGTCCTGGATGCGGATCTTGTGGTGGACCTGGTAGCGCTCCTTGAGGCCGCGGAGGATCGCGATCGTGTCCTGCACCGACGGCTCGCCCACATACACCGGCTGGAAGCGGCGCTCGAGCGCGGGGTCCTTCTCGATGTGCTTGCGGTACTCGTCGAGCGTGGTCGCGCCGACCGCGCGGAGCTCACCCCGGGCGAGCATCGGCTTGAGCATGTTGCCGGCGTCCATCGCGCCCTCGGCGGCGCCGGCGCCGACGATCGTGTGGAGCTCGTCGATGAACACGATGATCTGGCCCTTGGCGTCGGCGATCTCCTTCAGCACGGCCTTGAGTCGATCCTCGAACTCACCGCGGTACTTCGATCCGGCGACCATCGCGCTGAGGTCCAGCGCGACCAGCCGGCGGTCCTTGAGGCTCTCGGGCACGTCGCCGGAGACGATCCGCTGCGCCAGGCCCTCGACGATCGCGGTCTTGCCCACGCCGGGCTCGCCGATCAGCACGGGATTGTTCTTCGTGCGCCGCGAGAGGACCTGGACGACGCGGCGAATCTCGTCGTCGCGGCCGATCACCGGGTCGAGCTTGCCCTGGGCGGCGGCCTCGGTCAGGTCGCGGCCGAAGCGCTCGAGCGCCCGGTACTTGTCCTCGGGGTTCTCGTCGGTGACGCGGTGGCTGCCGCGGACCTCGGTCAGCGCCTTGATGAGCTGCTCGTGCGTCGCCCCGTTGCCGCGCAGCGCGTCACCGGCCTTGCCGGGGTGCGCCGCGATCGCGAGCAGCAGGTGCTCGGTCGAGATGTACTCGTCGTTCAGCCCGCGCATCTCGGTCTCGGCGGCGCGGAAGATCTGCACGAGCTCGCTCGACCCGCCGGCGGGCTCGGGCGTCGCGCCTCCGCTCAGCTTGGGGAGCGCGTCGAGCGCCTGCGTGTTCGACTGGCGAACGGTTGTCGGAGCCACGCCGAGCTTGCGCAGCACGGGCGCGACGATCCCGCCGTCCTGCTCGAGCAGGACCGCGAGCAGGTGCTCGGGCATGGTCTGCGGGTTGCGGCGCTCGTCAGCAAGCCGCTGGGCGGCTTGCAGCGCCTCCTGGGACTTGATCGTAAAGCGGTCTGGTTGCATGCGATTCTCTCGGTGTCGGGAAAAATCTAAGTCAGTCTGACTTAGATTATGACAGGTTCCGACGACTTCTCAAGGACTCGTCGGAGTGGTCGGCGGCGAGTTCGCGGAGGTCGTCGGTGGTGTTGCCTGCGTCGACGAGCTCGGGGTGGTCGGCGGCGGCGGCGCGATCGTGCTCGCCGGCGTCGAGGTCGATTTGGACGTCGAGATCGGCGTCGAGGTCGATTTGGACGTCGAGGTCGGCGTCGATTTGGAGGTCGAGCTGTGCGGAGTGCTCGTCGAGGTCGCGTGGCTCGGGGCGCTCGGCGTCGTCCCGCCATGCGTGGTCGTGTGCGAGCTGCCGCCGCCGACCGGGGTCGACTGGCTCGTGCTCGAGCTCGTGCTCACGGCCGAGCCGCCACCGGTCAGCGCCACGGCCACCGCCCCGCCGAGCAGCACCGCGGCGATCACCGCGACCGTGATCCAGAATCCCCTGGTGCTCTTTGACGGCGGGGGCGGGGAGGGTGTCGCTTGCCGGGGCTGCTCCGGGGACGGCGGCGTCGCGCGGCGCGGGGTCAACGGGACCGTTGCATCCGCGGGCCCGGTGACCTCGATCGGGACCGTCGCCGGGGTCGGGACCAACGCCGCCATCGCGACCGTCGTGAGCGCGTCGCTCGCTCCGTCCGGATCGCCCGCCGCCTGCGCGAGGCGGTCGCGCACCTCGGCGGCGGTCTGCGGGCGGTCGTCCGGGGCCTTGGCCAGCATCTGCATCACGAGCGCGTCAAGCGCCGCCGGGACGGCGGGGTTGCGCTCGCGGGCCGGCTTCGGGGCAACCCGCACGTGCTGGTGCAGGACCGCGGGCGACGTGTCGCCCGCGAACGGAGGCTCGCCGGTCAGCATCTCGTACAGCACGCACCCGAGCGAGTAGACGTCAGAGCGCGAGTCCGCGGGGTTTCCGAGCGCCTGCTCGGGGGACATGTACGCCGATGTGCCGAGGACGGTCGCGGTCCGGGTGAGCGTCTGGCCGTCGAGCGCTCTGGCGATCCCGAAGTCGAGCACCTTCACGGACCCGTCGTCGGCGATCATGATGTTGCCCGGTTTGATGTCGCGGTGAACGATGTCGGCGGCGTGCGCGGCGCTGAGGGCCCTGGCGACCTGCTCTCCGATCTGGGCTGCGCTCTGCGGCTCGAGCGGCTCGCGCTCTCGCTCTTGCATGAGCTCCGCGAGGCTCTGACCCCGCACGTACTCCATCACGATGTACCGCGTCGGCCCGTCGGCGCCGGCATCGTAAACGGTCACGACGGCCGGATCGCTGAGGGCGGCCGTCGCTTGGGCCTCGCGGGTGAACCTCGCAAGGTAGACCGCGCTTTGCTCGACCAGCGGATCGAGCGCGACCTTGACGGCGACGACGCGGTCGAGCGAAAGGTCGGTGGCGCGGTAGACCGTGCTCATGCCGCCCCGACCGATGACGTCGTCGAGCCGGTAGCGCCCGGCGAGGACGCGCGGTTGCCCGGCGGAACTCACGTGGAGGGCCGCTGCACCCGGAGCGCGAATCGCTGGAGATCGGCGTTGCGCACGATCTCGCCGCCCTTGGCATACGGCACAATCTCCGCCCGCAGCTCGCGGCGCAGCTGCTCGAGCCGCTCCACCTCGGCCTTGAGCTCGCCGGCGCGCCTTTCGAGCCCCTTGACCTTGCGCTCCATGCCGTCGAGCTGCTGCTCGAGCTCGAGCACGCGCTCGACCCCGGCGAGGTTCATCCCGAGCTCGGCCGTCATCGCCTGGATGCGCCGTAGCCGCTCGACGTCCTTGTGCGAGTACAGCCGGGTGCCCTTCGGCGAGCGCTTGGGCTCGATCAGGCCCCGGGCCTCGTACATCCGCAGGGTCTGGGGGTGCATCTCGGCGAGCTCCGCCGCGACCGAGATCATGAACACGCCCCGGTCCGAGGAGACCTCGATCTTCGTGGAGCTGCGGACGCGCCGGGCGGCCATCAGTTTTTCCTCGCCTTCGAGCCGCGGGCCCCTGACTGCTCGAACAGCTTGGCCCGCGGATCGCCGTTCATGGCCTTCGACAGCCGGTCGATCGCCTCGTCCTGCTCGGGCGAGAGCGAGTCGGGAACGTCGATCACGAAGCGGTAGTGGATGTCGCCCTTGCCCTTGCCCTTGCCGCCTGGCCGTGGCGGGCCTTCGCCGCGGAGTCGCTGGACGGTGCCGCTCCTGGTGCCGGCCGGGACCCGCAGGCGCTTGGAGCCGTTCAGCGTCGGCACCTCGACGATCGCCCCGCGAACCGCCTCCGGGATCGTCAGCGGCACCTCGACCTCCAGGTTCTCGCCGGCGGTCTTGAACACCGGCGACTCCTGCACGCGGGTGATCACGTACAGGTCCCCTGGCTCGCCGCCGCGCAGGCCGGCCTCGCCCTTTCCGGCGAGCCGGATGCGGCTGCCGTCGTGGACGCCCGCGGGAACGTTCACCCGCAGCTTGCGAATGCTCCGCTGCGCCCCGGTGCCGGCGCATGTCGAGCACGGATCCTCGATCACGGTTCCCGAGCCGGCGCAGTTCGAGCAGGGCTGGGAGATCGAGAAGATCCCCTGGCTCTGGGACTCGATTCCGCGGCCCTCGCACACCGGGCATACCTTCGGCGTGGTGCCGGGCTTGGCTCCGGTGCCGTGGCAAGTCGGACACGACTGCGAGGTCGGGACCGACAGCGGCACCTGAGCGCCGTGCACAGCCTGGTCGAAGGTCAGCGAGACCTCGGTCTCGAGGTCCCGGCCCTGGGTCTGCGCGGTCCGTCCGGCTCGTCCCTCAGCGGTGCGTCCGCGCGCGCCGCCGCTCGGCCGCCCGGCCGTGCCGGTCCCGCCGCCGCCGAACAGGTTCGAGAGGATGTCGCTGAAGCCGCCGCCGAACCCGCTCGGGTCGAAGTTGCCGGTGGTGAACCCGCCGAGCGGACCCTGACCCCGGTCGTACGCCTTGCGCTTCTCCGGGTCGGAGAGCACGTCGTGGGCCTGGGAGATCTCCTTGAACTTCTCCTCGGCCTGCTTGTTGCCGGGGTTACGGTCGGGGTGGTGCTGACGCGCCAGCTTGCGGTACGCCTTCTTGATCTCCTCGTCGGAGGCGCCCTTGCCTACTCCGAGCGTCTTGTAGTAGTCGGTTCTGCCGGCCATGGCTGTTCAGCCTTCCTCACGCCGCAACGACGACGCGAGCGGGCCGGATCACGACCTCTCCCAGCCGGTACCCGCGCTGGTAGACCTCGACGACCGTTCCCGACTCGGCACCCTCGACCGGCTGCTGGGCAATCGCCTCGTGCAGCTGCGGGTCGAACCGCTCGCCCTCGGGCGAGAAGCGCTCGATGCCGGCCCTCGCGAGCGCGGCGATCACGTCCTCGTGGACGAGCTTGACGCCGGAGACGAGCGTGGCCGCGCCGTTCTCCTGCGCTGCGCCGTCTGCACCGGGCGCCGTCGCCCCGACCGCTGCCTCGAGCGCCCGGTCGAGGTTGTCGACGGCCGGCAGGAGCTCCTTTGCCAGCTTGGCAATTCCCCGCTCCTGCGCGGCTGCCGCCTCACGCGTGGCGCGCTTGCGGTAGTTCTCGAAGTCGGCGCGCGTGCGCTGAGCCAGCTCGAGGTACTCGTCGGCCTTCTCGGCCTTCGCGACGATCTCCTCGAGGTCGCGCTCGAGCTGGCGCTCGTGGTCGGCCTCGACCCCCGCGTGCTCGCCGGCTGGAACCGATCGCTCGGGGACCCCGCCCTGCGGCGGGCGGGCGGGGTCCTGATCAGCTCCAGCGCCGGACCCGTCCAGGGCCTCTGCGATGTCAGGTTCGCGGTTCATTACTTCTCGTCCACGACCTCGGCGTCGACGACGTCCTCCTCGGCGCCCGCGCCGTTGCTCGAGGCCGCCGCGCCGTCACCGTCCGGTGCACTCGCTGCCGCCTGCTCCTGGGCACGCTGGTACATCGCCTCGGAGACCTTGTGGAACGCGGTGTGGAGCGTCTCGGTCTTGGCGTTGATATCGGCCGCGTCCTCGCTCGTGAGCGAGCCACGCACCGCCTTGATCGCCGCCTCGATCTCGTCCTTGGAGCTCGAGTCGACCGCTTCGCCCAGGTCCTTGAGCTGGCGCTCGGCCTGGTAGGCCGCGTTCTCGCCGTTGTTGCGAGCCTCGGCGAGCTCGCGCTGCCGGCGGTCGTCCTCGGCGTGGGACTCGGCGTCGGTCACCATCCGCTTGATCTCGTCGTCTGACAGACCGGAGCCGGACCGGATCTCGATCTTCTGCTCCTTGCCGGTGCCGAGATCCTTGGCGGACACGTTCAGGATCCCGTTCGCATCGATGTCGAACGCGACCTCGATCTGCGGGATGCCTCGCGGCGCCGGCGGGATGCCGGTCAGCTGGAACTTGCCCAGCGACTTGTTGTACATCGCCATCTCGCGCTCCCCCTGGAGCACGTGGATCTCCACCGACGGCTGGTTGTCCTCTGCGGTCGAGAACACCTCACCCTTGCGGGTCGGGATCGTGGTGTTGCGCTCGATCAGCTTGGTCATCACGCCGCCCTTGGTCTCGATCCCCAGCGTCAGCGGGGTAACGTCGAGCAGCAGGACGTCCTTGACGTCGCCGGCGAGCACGCCGGCCTGGATCGCGGCGCCGACAGCGACGACCTCATCGGGGTTGACGCCCCGGTGCGGCTCCTTGCCGGTCAGCTCCTTGACCTTCTCCTGGACGGAGGGCATGCGGGTCATGCCGCCCACGAGGACGACGTGGTCGACCTTGTCGGCGCCCTTGTCCTTCGCGTCGCCCAGCGCCTGGCGTACCGGTGCCACCGTGCGGTCGAGCAGGGTTGCCGTCAGCTCGTTGAGCTTCGCGCGGGTCAGGCGGGTGTCCAGGTGCTTCGGGCCACTCGAGTCGGCAGTGATGAACGGCAGGTTGATCTGCGTCTCCTGCGTCGTCGACAGCTCGATCTTGGCCTTCTCGGCCGCCTCGTAGAGCCGCTGCAGCGCCATCGGGTCGGCGCTCAGGTCGATGCCCTGTGACTTCTTGAACTCGGCCACGAGCCAGTCCACGATCGCCTTGTCGAAGTTGTCGCCACCGAGGTGGTTGTCACCCGCGGTCGCCTTGACCTCGAACACACCGTCGCCCATCTCGAGCACGGACACGTCGAACGTGCCGCCACCGAGGTCGAACACCAGGATGGTCTGGTCAGTCTCCTTGTCCAGGCCGTACGCCAGCGAAGCCGCGGTCGGCTCGTTGATGATCCGCTTGACGTCGAGCCCGGCGATCCGGCCGGCGTCCTTGGTCGCCTGGCGCTGGTCGTCGTTGAAGTAGGCCGGCACGGTGATCACGGCGCTGTCGACGCTCTCGCCCAGGTACGCCTCGGCGTCAGCCTTGAGCTTGCCGAGGATCATCGCGCTGAGCTCCGGCGGGCTGTACTGCTTGCCGCCGGCCTCGACACGCGCGTCGCCATTCGGTCCGGAGACCACCTTGTACGGCACGATCGACTCTTCCTCGCGCACTTCGCCCTCCTTGCGGCCCATGAAGCGCTTGATCGAGAAGACCGTGTTCTGCGGATTGGTGACTGCCTGGCGCTTGGCGACCGTGCCGACCAGACGCTCACCGGACTGCGCGAACGCGACGACGGACGGTGTAGTGCGGCCGCCCTCCGCGTTCTCTACGACCGTAGGTTCGCCACCCTCGAGCACTGCCATGCACGAGTTCGTGGTCCCGAGGTCGATTCCGATCGTCTTTCCCATCGAGTTCTACTCCTGTTTCGTCGTAAAAATCTAAGCGAGAAGATAGCAGATTTAGGATGGGTGGCGAGGCCCGCCTACCCGCCCGGTGGGCCCGTCTTGCTCGGACTCCCCGCGGCGCTGAGCCCGAGGGCGGGCCGGACGGCCCTCGCCACCCACCCACCATCAGCGGGGGCAGCCGGGCGCACCCGCGGACCGAACCGGACCGCGACACACCCCTCTGTCGTGGTCGTTTTTGCCCCCTATGCGGGCCAAAACGACCACTCGAGCGGCGCGTCACCCCACCCTGAACGCGCTCGGGCACATCTTCTGGAGCGCGCAGCCCGCGCAGTCCGGGTGGCGCGCGTGGCAGGTCCGCCGGCCGTGGCGGAGCAGGTTCAGGTGGAACTCGAGCTCCTCGCCCGGTGGCGTGATCTCGAGCATCGTGTCGTGCATCTCCTCGAACGGCGCCCCCGGGCGGAACAGGCGCAGGCGCGTTCCGACGCGGCTCACGTGCGTGTCGACGGGCACGTCCCGCATCCCGAGCGCGAACAGCAGCACGCACGCGGCGGTCTTGCGTCCCACCCCGGGCAACGACGTGAGATACGCCTGCGCTTCCCCGACTGGCCGGCTCGCCAGCCAAGCGAGTGAGAGCTCGCCACCGGGCGCGGTGTCCGTGATCGCGCGCAGGATCGCCTTGATCCGCGCCGACTTGACCTTCGAGATCCCGCCGGGCCGGATCGCCTCCTCGATCTGGTCGACCGGCGCGTCCCGGATCAGCGCCCACGTGTCGCCCGGGAACCGCTCCCGCAGCGCGAGGTATGCGACGTCGCGGTTGCGGTCGTTGGTCGACTGCGAGAGAACGGTGAGGATCAGCTCGGCGATCGGGTGCCCGTGGGGCTTGGCCTGCGGCACCCCGTAGACGAGCCGGAGCCGATCGCGGACCGCCCGCACGCGCCGGCGAGCTGGGCGCGTCCAGCTAGTCCGGACGGGTCCACCACTAGTCAAGCGCGCCCCATCGCTCGCACGCTCGGGCCGGCGGTTGATTTGGACTTGGACCGCTCACGCGCGCGGACGTTATCCTCGCCGGGGGGTGCGCGTCGATGAGCACACGATCTACCTCGACGAGTCACCCGTCTTCTACCGCCGCTCCGCGGAGGTGCCGGACGTGCCGGCGCTGTACCTGCACGGGATTCCCGCGAGCTCGGACGATTGGGTCGAGTTTCTCGGCCGGACCGGAGGGTTCGCGCCTGACCTGATCGGGTTCGGGCGCTCGGGCAAGGGCGGTCATCTCGACTACTCGCTCGCGGGGCTCAGCGAGTTCGTCGAGTGGTTCCTCGCGGAGCTGCGGGTCGACGCGGTCAAGCTGGTCGCCCACGACTGGGGCGTCGCGGTCGCCCTGGCGCTGGCGGAGCGACATCCCGAGCGCGTGGAGCGGCTGGTGCTCTGCAACGCGCCGCCGCTGTTCGACGGATTCGACCGGCCGCGTCTGATCAGGCTCTGGCGCACGGCCGGGATCGGCGAGGCGCTGATGGGCGCGACCACGAAGGGAATGCTCGCGCGGACACTCCGCCACGGCTCCGTCCGAGCGGACGCCTGGCCGGATTCGCGGGTCGCGACCGTCTGGGACCAATTCGACCATGGAACGCAGCGCGCGATCCTCCGTCTCGTCCGGTCCGCGGGAGAAAAGAGTCTTGGCAGTAGCGGGTCCGGCGCTCCCAACTCACCGGCGCCGCGGCCGGCGCTGATCCTCTGGGGGGAGCGCGACCCGTGGTACCCGCCGGCGCTCGCCGACGCGTACGCCGCACACATCCCCGGCGCCACCGTCGAGCGGGTTGCCGATGCCGGACACTGGCCGTGGCTGGACCGCGACGACCTGCTCGAGCGCGTCGCCACCTTTCTGGAAGCGGGGGAGTAGTGGCGACCACGCCCACGCGCACCCGCCCGCGCATCGGGTCCCGCGACCACGCGCTCGGACCGGTCGTCAAGCGAATCCTGCCGACGCTGACCTCGGCGGCGATCGCGGCCGCGTACGTGATCATCGCGTCGCGGAGCGAGGACCTCGCGGCTCACCTGCTGCGCGCGAAGCTGTTCACGGCCGAGGGCTGGTTCGGGATCTGGAACAACTGGTGGTACGGGGGCCACAACGTTCCGGGGTACAGCGTGCTGTTCCCGATCGCCGCCGCCCTGCTGACGCCGCAGCTCGCCGCCGGGATCGCCGCGCCCGCGAGCACGGCGCTGTTCGACTCGCTCGCCCGCCGGCGCTTCGGCGAGGACGCGTGGCTGGGCTCGCTCTGGTTCGGCGTCGCGACCGCCTCGAGCCTGTTCACCGGACGCTTCACGTTTGCGTTCGGCCTGATGCCGGCGGTCGGCACCGCGCTCGCGCTCCAGCGCCGGCGGCCGGTGCTCGCGACGGTGCTCGCGGTCGCGACCGCACTGTGCAGCCCGGTCGACGCGCTGTTCGCCGCGCTCGCGGGCGCGGCGCAGGCCGTCGGCGCGTATTGGGACGAGCGTCGCGTCAGGCCGGCGCTCCCGGGCATCGCGGTCGTGATCGGGTCGGCAGCGCCCGTGCTCGTGCTCGCGGTGATGTTCCCCGAGGGCGGGACCGAGCCGTTCGCGTTCTCGGCGCTGTGGCCGATCGTGGTGATCTCGGTGGCGGCGGTGTTCGCGATCCCCAAGCGCGACCTCGCGCTCAAGGCGGGCGTCGCGCTGTACGCGGTCGGGTGCATCGGCGCGTACGTCATCTCGAGTCCGATCGGCGGTAACGCGGTCCGCCTCGCGCCGCTGATCGCGGGCCCGCTGGTGGCGCTGCTCTGGTGGCCCCCGCCCCGGCGGGCGCTCGCGCTCGCCGTCGCGGCGCTGCCGCTGCTCTATCTCCAATGGCAGGCGCCGGTCCGCGATGTCCGCACCGCGGATGACAACAGCGAGGTCACGACCGCGTATTTCCAGCCTTTGATCTCGTACCTGGGCAGGCAGAGCGGCCCGCCGTTCCGGATCGAGATCCCGTTCACGCTGTTTCACTGGGAGGCGTACGTGATCGCGCCGCGGTTCCCGCTCGCGCGCGGCTGGGAGCGCCAGCTCGACATCAAGTACAACGACCTGTTCTACGCCGGGCCGCTCACGCCCGCGAGCTACGAGGCCTGGCTGCACGAGCTCGCCGTGCGCTTCGTGGCCGTGTCCGACGCGGACCTCGATTACTCAGCCAAGGGCGAGGTCGCGCTGATCGACCGCGGCCTGCCGTACCTGCGCCTCGTGCTCCGCACGCGCCACTGGCGCGTGTACGAGGTCCGCGATGCGACGCCGATCGTCCAGGGCGCCGCGACGCTCACGACGCTCGGGGCGAACTACCTGCAGATTCAGGCAAACCACACCGGAACCGCGTTCATCCGCGTCAGATACAGCCCCTACTGGGCGGTGGTCCAAGGCTCGGGCTGCGTCGGTCCCGACGGGGGCTTCACGGAGCTCGTCGTCAGACTTCCCGGACCTATGCGAGTGGCGATCCGGTTCTCGCTGAGCCGGATCGGCTCGCGCTCGCTCCGGTGCAGCTGACTCGGCCGAACGAGCCATATCGCTACGATCTTAGGCTGACATGGGGCGTGCCCTCGGGTTCATAGAGGCGCGGCTCTTGCCGCGTGGGTGGCTGGATCTGTTCCGACAGATCCTGCTGTTCATGGGCGCCCTGTTGTCGTATGACCTCGTCCGGGGACTCGTCGAGGACGGCAATCCGTACCGCCCGTTCGGCGACGCGATGCGGATCATCGATATCGAGCGCACGCTGCACGTGTTCATCGAACCGAGCGTTCAGGCGTGGGCGATCAACAAGCACTGGCTGATCGACAGCGCCGATTGGGTGTACGTGAACGGCCACTTCTTCGTGACGTTGGCGGTGCTCGCGTTCATCTACGCGCGCCGGAACGACTCGTTCTACTTCGTGCGCAACATGTTCATGATTGCGATGGGCCTGGCGCTGATCGGGTACTGGCTGTATCCGACCGCACCGCCGCGGCTGATGCCCGAATGGGGCTTCACCGACGCGATCTCGCAGTTCGTGACCGGCGGCACCGGCTCGATCGACGCCGGACCGACGAAGGCGTTCGTGAACTTCTACGCGGCGGTTCCCTCGATGCACGTCTGCTTCGCGGTGATGATCGGCGGCTCGATGTGCCGGCTCACGCGTTGGCGCCCGGGCAAGATCCTGTGGGCGCTGTACCCGTTGGTGATCACGTTCGTGGTCGTCGCCACCGCCAACCATTTCCTCACCGACGTGTTCCTCGGCGCCCTCACCGCCGGCGTCTCCGCGCTGCTGGCCCAGAGGCTGCTGGCGCGTGCACGGCCGGATGCCTGGGCGTTCGGCCGGGCCCGGGTCACCGCGTAACGATGCCCGAGCAGACCCAGCGCCCCAGCGCGCGAAGGAACGGTGCGCCGCGCCGTCCCCGCCCCCCGCGGAACGGGCCGACCGCGGAGCTGATGCGCAACCGGCTGATCGAGTCGCGGCTGACGCCGAACGCGATCTCGCTGACCGGATTCACCCTGAACGTCGCCGCCGCCGCGCTGATCGTCGGCCGCATGTTCTTCCTGGCCGGGATCGCATTCATCATCGGGTCGATCATGGACACGCTCGACGGGCGGTACTCGCGCATGTCGGGCAAGGGCACCCCGTTCGGCGCGTTCCTCGACTCGACGCTCGACCGGCTGGAGGAGGGAATCGTGCTGATCGCGGTCGGGGCTTACTTTGCCTCGAGGGGCAACCAGGTGGCGGCGGCCGCGACCGTCGCCGCGGTGCTCGGGTCGCTGATGGTGTCCTACACGCGCGCCCGCGCCGAGGCGCTCGGCGTCGAGTGCAAGGTCGGCCTGGCCACGCGTCCGGTGCGCGTCGTGATCCTCTCGATCGGCCTCGTCTTCGCCCGGGGCGCGTCGCTCGGGAACTTCGAACTGCTCGCCCCGGCGGTGTACGTGCTCGCGGCGCTGACCGTGTTGACCACGCTTCAGCGCATCGTCCACGTGCGCAAGCAGCTCAAGGCTGAAGCGCCTGCTTGAGAGCCGGCGAGGTGTAACCAAAAAGCGGCCGAGGAATACGTAGAAGTGCCCTGCGGCGAGATCAAATCGCGCAGTCCTCGAGAAAGAAGGAAGCCACAGTGAGCACCACCGACGGTTCCACCAACGGCGCGGCGCGCTACCGGGAAGGCAAGGTGCGCGTGGCGATCATCGGCGTCGGCAACTGCGCGAGCTCGTTCGTGCAGGGCGTGCAGTACTACCGCGACGCCGACCCGACCGCATCCGTCCCCGGCCTCATGCACGTCGACCTCGGCGGCTACCACGTCCGCGACATCGAGTTCAGTGCCGCGTTCGACATCGACGCCGACAAGGTCGGCAAGGACCTTTCCGACGCGATCTTCGCGGGTCAGAACAACACGTTGAACTTCGCCGGCAAGGTTTCCGGCCTCGGCGTGACCGTCGAGCGCGGGATGACCCACGACGGCCTCGGGAAGTACCTCAAGCAGAAGATCACGAAGGCACCCGGGCCCACGGCCGACATCGTCGAGATCCTCAAGGAGACCAACACCGACGTGGTCGTCTCCTACCTCCCGGTCGGCTCCGAGGACGCCACCAAGTGGTACGTCGAGCAGATCCTCGACGCCGGCTGCGGCTTCGTGAACTGCATCCCGGTGTTCATCGCCCGCGAGGAGTACTGGAACAAGCGTTTCAAGAAGGTCGGCCTGCCGATCGTCGGCGACGACATCAAGTCGCAGGTCGGCGCGACGATCGTCCATCGCGCGCTCGCGAGGCTGTTCCACGAGCGTGGCGTCCGCCTCCAGCACACCTCGCAGCTGAACGTCGGCGGCAACATGGACTTCTACAACATGCTCGAGCGCGAGCGCCTGGAGTCCAAGAAGACCTCCAAGACGAACGCCGTGACCTCGATCATGGGGCACACGCTGCCCGCGGACGACGTCCACGTCGGCCCCTCGGACTACGTGCCGTGGCTGACCGACCGCAAGTGGGCGCACATCCGCCTCGAGGGCGAGGCGTTCGGCAACGTGCCGCTGAACCTGGAGCTGAAGCTCGAGGTGTGGGACTCGCCGAACTCCGCCGGGATCGTGATCGACGCCGTGCGCTGCTGCAAGCTCGCGCTCGACCACGGCGTCTCCGGCCAGCTCGACGGCCCGAGCTCGTACCTGATGAAGTCGCCGATGCACCAGCGCCCCGACGACGAGGCGCGCGATCAGATCGAGAAGTTCATCGCGAAGTACGCCCGCTCGGTCCCGGCGGCCAAGCCCGCGAAGTCGAAGACCCGCTCGAGCTGAAAACCCGGGGCCGCGAATGCGGCCCCCATAACCCGGGGCCGCGGATGCGGCCCCCATAAAGACATAGACTGCGAGCCGTGCCCTCCGAGCGGCTCGCGATTGCGCAGGTGACGCCGTTCGCCTGGGAGGCGTCGCACGAGGTCAACGAGTACGTCGCGCGCGTCTCCCATGAGCTGTCGCGCCGTGGACATCGTGTGCTGATCATCGCGCCGTCGGAGTCCGGCGCGCTCGTCCGCGACAGCCGCCGGGCGATTCGCAACGACGCCGACAAGCTGCTCGAGCGCGCCGAGAGCGAGCCGCTCGTGCTCGGCGTCGGGGAGGTCCTGCCGTTCTCGCCGGCGCGCCGGCGCGCTGCGTCGCTCCCGATCGACGTGGCCAGGACGGTCGAGGAGGCTCTCGCCAACCTGCCGCTGGACCTCGTCCACGTGCACGAGCCGTTCGCCCCCAGCGCCTCGAGCGTCGCGCTCCGGCACTCCCGGGGGCTGAACGTGGGCAGCTTCCACGCGCCGACCGAGCGGATCCTCTCGACCCAGTTCACCGCCCCGCTGTCGCGCCTGCTGTTCGGGCGGCTCGATGCCCGCACCGCCAGCTACGGGGCGACCCGTGACCTGCTGCAGCGCTACTTCCCCGGCGACTACCGGGTGATCCTCCCCGGCGCCGAGGTGGACTGGGAGCGGGTCCCACACGAACGCGTCGAGCTGCTGTTCTGCGTCGGTGAGGAGCGGGCCGCGCTGCGGATCTTCCTGCGAGCGCTTCGCCTGCTCCCGCTCGACCCGGCATGGCACGCGACCGTCTGGTCGGCGCGGCCGCTGACCGCGCCCGCGACCCTCACCCGGGCGCTGCGCGAGCGGGTCGAGTTCGTCGACTCAGACCGAATGTCCCAGGCCGACGCGCTCGCGGCGGCGGACGTGCTCGTGTTGGCCTCGGAGGGGATCAGGACGCTTCCCGACGTGCTCGTGCGCGCGCTCGCCGGCGGGCTCGTGCCCGTCGCCTCGCGCCTTCCGGCCTACGAGGAGCTGCTCGGGCAGGGCGAGTTCGGGTTCGAGTTCGAACCCGGTGACGCGCAGACGCTCTCGAGCCATCTGAGCCGGCTGGCAGCCGAATCGGATCTGCGCGAGCGCAGCCCGGAGCGGGCCGGGCAGCTCCGCTCGAAGTTCGCGTGGTCGCGGGTGGCCGGGGAGTTCGAGCAGGTGTACGGAGAGCTCGTGGCCCGCCGGCACGACAACCGCGGCAACGGGCAGGTCCGGGCCCGGCTCGCGTCGCGCCGGCTGATCGACGTCGACCTCCACATGCACACCGACCACTCCTACGACTGCGCGACGCCGGTGGAGGTGCTGCTGGCGGAGGCGCGGGCGCGAGGCCTCGGGGCGATCGCGATCACCGACCACAACGAGGTCTCGGGGGCGCATGCGGCTCGCGAGCGGGCCGAGGGAATCGCGGTAATCGTCGGGGAGGAGGTCAAGACCGCCGACCAGGGCGAGGTGATCGGGCTGTTCATCGAGGACAAGATCCCTCGTGGGATGACGCTGCAGCAGACAATCGCCGAGATCAAGCGCCAAGGAGGGGTGGTGTACGTGCCCCATCCGTTCGATCGGATGCACTCGGTCCCGGACTACGAGCACCTGCTCGGCGTGATCGAGGACGTCGATGCGATCGAGGTGTTCAATCCACGGGTGGCGATCTCCGAGTTCAACGACGAGGCGGCCCGGTTCGCGGCCAAGTACCGAATCCCGGCCGGCGCCGGCTCGGATGCCCATGTTCCCCAGGGTCTCGGCTCGGTCCGGATCCGGATGCGGGAGTTCGACGGCCCCGAGGAGTTCCTCGAGTCGCTGCGGGATGCCGACATCGTCCGCAATCCGGCCAGCCTCCTTTACGTCCAGGCGCTGAAGTTCCTGCAGACCAAGGCGCTGCCCGAGGGGGCCCGCCGGGCCTCGCGGGAGCGCCGCGTCCGGCGCGCGATGGGACGCGATCGCCGCCGGACGAACGGTCGCGACAGCCGCAACTCCTGATGCACTCGCAAGGACAAGCTCGCGAGCCGTCCAATCGGACAGCGATGCCGGCGACCGACGACGAGATCCGCGAAAAGTACCTCGAGCGCGCGATCCGAGAGCTCAACCACTTCTCGCGCGAGGTCCAGTCGTGCACGCACTGCCCGCGGGGCTCGCTGATTCCCGTGCTCGGCTCCGGGCACCCCCAGGCGGACATCTTCCTGGTCAAGCACTCGGCGCGGCCGTCGGAGGTCGAGGAGGGCGTCGCGTTCTACGGCCGGGCGGGCAATGCGCTGATGAAGTCGCTCAAGCGTCTGTCGATCGATCCCCTCGCCGTCTACGGCACGCTGTGCGTCAAGTGCCCGGTTGCGGATCCGGCGCTGGCCGACCCCGCGTGCGTCGCGAGGCTCGTCGAGGAGATCCAGATCGTCTCGCCGAAGATCGTCGTGGTGATGGGACCCGACGCGCTCGCGGTCGTGAACGAGATCGACCTCCCGCTGGGCGGCGAGATCCGCGCGGCGCCGGGCGAGATCCAGCGCCTGACGCCCTCGATCGAGGCCCTGTACGTGCCGAACATCGACGATTCGCTCGACGAGGAGGGGGCCAAGAGGGAATTCTGGGCAGCGTTCCGGATGCTCGGGCAGTGGTGGGCGGATCTGCCCCCTTACTAGATAGACCCGCCCGCCCCCGCTGACGCGGTACGCTCGGCTGTATGGACCTAGAGGAGAAGTCCCTCGAGCAGCTCGGCGACCGCTGTGAGGAGTGCGGCGCAAAGCTCACCCCGGCCGAGATCGAAGCTGCGATGGAGTCAGGCGGACCGGCGCTGTGCACGGTCCACGCGGACGAGGTCGTCCCCGTAAGCGAAGAGGACGATTTCGCCGAGGAGTAGTCGCCCCGGGTCTAGTGGTGGACCCGTCCGCAAGTCCCGCGGCATACGACCGAGCCCACTAGCCGTCCATCGTCAGCACGATCTTCCCGAACTTCCCGCCTTCGGCGAACCTGTCGTAGGCCGTGCCTGCTTCCGCCAGTGGGTACGTGGCGGCGATCGGGACGCGCACGTCGCCCGACGCGAGCCACGGCAGCACCGAGCGCTCCATCGCCCGCGCGGTCATCGCCTTCTCCTCGAGCGGGCGGGGGCGGAGCGTCGAGTTGTAGATCCGGGCCCGCCGCTGCATGGCGAGCCCCAGGTTGAGCTCGGCCTTGGCGCCGGCGCTGATCCCGATCACCATGATCCGCCCCCACAGAGCGAGCGCCGCGAGGTCGTCGGGCAGGTTGGGCGCGCCCACGAGCTCGAGGATCACGTCGAACGGGCCGTGCTTGACGAACCCCTCAGGCGCGATCACCTCGGCGCCGAGCTCGGCGACCCGGGCGCGGTGGTCGGGGCTGCGGACGGTGGCGGTCACGCGCGCCCCCGAGGCGTGGGCGAGCTGAATCGCCGCCGTGCCGACACCGCCGGCGCCACCGTGAACCAGCAGGCGCTCGCCGGGCTTCAGGCCGGCCTGGGTGAACACGCCGTCGTGCGCGGTCGTGAACGCCTCGGGGACGCCGCCGGCCTCGATCCAGTCGAGCTTGGCGGGGACCGGCATCAGGATCCGCTCATGGACGACCGCGAGCTCGGCCTGACCGCCACCCGCCACGATCCCCATGACCCGGTCGCCCGGGGAGAACCGCGTGGCGCCGGCGCCGACCCCGACCACCTCGCCGGCCAGCTCGAGCCCCGGGATGTCCTGCGGAGCGCCCGGTGGCGCGGGATAGAGGCCGCGCCGCTGCATCATGTCCGCGCCGTTCAGGCCGGCGGCCTTGACGCGGACCAGGACCTCGCCGGCGCCCGGGCTCGGGTCGGGGTGATCCTCGACTGTGAGGAGGTCCTTGTCTTTGATCGTGACTGCGCGCACGTTCGGCTCCGCCCGCGGAACCCTACTCACGCTCCAGCAGCGCCACGCACTCGATGTGCGGCGTCTGCGGAAACATGTCGACCGCTCTGACCCGGCGCAGCCGGTAGCCGCCGTCTTGTACGAGCTGGGCAGCGTTCGGCGCGAGCGTCGTCGGGTTGCACGAGACGTAGACGATCCGGCGCGGTCCGGCCTCGATGACCCGGCGCACGACCTTCTGCGAGAGGCCTGACCGCGGCGGATCGACAACGAGCACGTCGGGCTTGCCGGCGCGCTGCACGAGCTCTCCGAGCGCCAGGCGCACGTCGCCGGCGAAGAACCGGGCGTTCTCCACCTCGTTCAGCCGCGCGTTCGCGATCGCGTCGGAGATCGCGTCCTCGACGATCTCGAGCCCCCAGACCTCGGCGACCCGCGGCGCCATCACCAGTCCGATCGTGCCGATCCCGCAGTACAGGTCGTAGAGGCGGTCGGAGCCGGTCGGCTCGGCGTAGTCGATCGCGAGCCGGTAGAGCAGCTCGGCCATCTCGGTGTTGGTCTGGAAGAACGCATACGGCGAGATCCGCATCCGCATGCCCCCGATCTCCTCCTCGAGCCGGTCGTCGCCGGCGAGCAGCTCGGTCCGGCCGCCCTGCGTCGTCTCGGCGACGCTGTCGAGCTGGGTCCGCATCAGGCCGCCCACCGGTTGGGCCGCGCGCGCGAGCCCCTCGCGATCGAGCTTTCCAGGGCTCGTGACCAGGCGCAGCTGGAGGTCGCCGCCGCGCCGGCTCTCGCGGACCACGAGGTTCCTGAGCAGACCCTCGCCGGTGCGCCGGTCGTGCGCGCTCAGGCCCTGTGCCCGGCACCACTCGACGACGCGCTCGCGGGCCGCGTTTCCGTTCTCGGACGCGAGCCGGCAGTCGGTGACCTCGACGATCTCGTCCCACCGGCCCGGCGCGTGGAATCCGCACACGAGCCGGCCGTCGCCGTCGGTACCGAACGAGTACTCGAGCTTGTTGCGGTAGCGCCACGGCTCTACCGCCTCGACGATCGGCTCGAGCTCGAACCCTTCGAGCCGCCCGATCCGGCGCAGCGCGTCCTCGACCTGGTCCTGCTTGACCGCGACCTGGCGCTCGTACGGGAGCACCTGCCAGGGCGCGCCCGGGTGCGACGCGCGTGGCGGCACCCGATCTGGGCTCGGTTCGATCACCTCGATCGTGCGGGCGTGGGCGTAGGCCCGCTTGGACTTCTCGATGACCGCGCGCACCCGGTCGCCCGGAAACCCGTCCTCGACGAACACGACGTACCCGTCGAGCCGGGCGACGCCGGCGCCGCCGAACGCGAGCGAGTCGATGCTCAGCTCGAGCTCATCGCCCCGGCTGGGGCGAGTCCGGGTTGCGCTCGCAGTCGGATCCACGCCTCTAGCATGGCAGCCCCATGAGCGGATCGCTTCCGCGTCGGCGGGCGGCGAGAGCCAGGGCCTGGCGCGCGCAGTCGCTAATCGTTGGCATCTCTCCTCCCCGGAAGCTCCGCACGAGCGTAGCCGAACAGCGACAGCCCGGCGTCACGCGCCGGTGAGAAGCTCGAGCAGCGCCTTCTGCGCGTGGCGCCGATTCTCCGCCTGGTCCCAGATCCGCTGGCGGGCTCCGTACAGGACCTGCTCGGTGATCTCCTCGCCGGAATGAGCGGGGAGGCAGTGGAGCGCGATCGCCGACGGGGCGGCGTGGTCGAGCAGGCGGTCATCGAGCCGGTATGGAGCCAGCGCGTGGCGCCGCTGGGCGACCGACTCGGGGTCGTCGCTCATGCTCACCCACACGTCGGTGTAGACCGCGTCGGCCCCGTCGACCGCCTCGCGCGGATCGTCGGTGAGAACGCCGGCGCCGCCCCTTTCGAGCTGATAGCCGTCGGGCGCAGCGACGCGCACGTCGAGACCCGCCCGCGTTCCGATGACGACCAGCGAACGCGCAACGTTGTTCCCGTCGCCGACATAGGCGAGCGTGAGCCCGTCCAGCCTGCCGAACGTCTCGCGGAGCGTCATCAGGTCCGCGAGCGCCTGACACGGGTGATGGCTCGGGCTCAGCATGTTGATCACGGGCACGTTCGCGTACTCGGCGAGACCCTCGACGAGCTCGTCGTCGCCGGTCCGGATCCCGATCGCGGCAACGTGGCGCGAGAGGACGTACGCGGTGTCGCGAACGGACTCGCCGCGCGTGAGCTGGAGGTCATCGGTGCGGAGCACCATCGGGTGGCCGCCGAGCTCGGTGATCCCGGCCTCGAACGACACGCGCGTCCGGGTCGAGGGCTTCTGGAAGATCAGCGCCACCGTGCGCCTGCGCAGCACATCCGAGCTGTACGGCGCCGCCTTCAGCTCGATCGCGCGCTCGATCAGCGCGTTCAGCTCGTCCGCGGAGAGCTCGGACCCGGTGATGAGATGGCGCGGCAAGCGCTGAGTGTACGTTGAGCGCGTGGTCATGCGCGTGCTCACGTGGAACCTGAAGCATGGACGCGCGGTGCCGTCGGCAGGCCGGAACCTGTTCGACGAGTTCGCCTCGGCGCTGGGCGACTGGGAGTGGGACGTGGCGCTGCTTCAGGAGGTGCCGCCGTGGTGGCCCTCCGCATTTGCGTTGCGCTGGGGGGGTGACGCGCGCCTGGTGCTGACCTCGCGCAACGCGTTCCTTCCGTTGCGGCGTCCGGTTGCGACGCGCTGGCCCGACCTGATCAAGTCGAACGGCGGCAGCTGCAACGCGATCCTGGTCCGGGGCGACGCGATCGTCGAGCACCGCACGCGCCGTCTGTGCGTGTGGCCCGAGCGGCGCTGGGTCCACGGTGTGCGTCTGCACCGCGCCGGCGTGTGGGTGGCGAACCTCCACGGCGGCGGCGCGCTCCGCGACACGCAACGCGCCGCCGATAGCGCCCTGCGCTGGGCCGGCGACCTGCCCGTCGTGCTCGGCGGCGACTTCAACATCCGGGGTCTGACGCTCGACGGGTTCGAGCGTGCGGGTGGCCACGAGGTGGACTACGTGTTCGTGCGGGGTCTTCCAGCAGGCGGCGGCGCCGACGTGCTCGACCGGGGCCGGCTGTCCGATCACGCCCCGGTGTCGGTCGCGGTGAGCGCCGTCGCCGTCTATTGACCCCACCCGGTGCGCAACCCGAACCCGCGGAGCATCAGCAGCGCCTTCTCTCCCAGCGTTCCGCGCGCCGGCAGGACTCCGAGCTGGGTCGCGACGTCGTACAGGTCGAAGAAGCCGCGGACCCGCAGGAGCCGCTCGCGGGCGGTCTCGCAGTAGAAGATCGCGTGGACGACCACGAACCGGTTCGTCGGCGGCAGGCCGTTGAGCGGCGCCCGGTGGGTCCCGAGCAGCTTGCACGGGGCCGCGACGAACTGCTCGTTGGTCAACCGCTCCCCGGTCCGCTCCATGCGCACGTCGGGGAACGCCGCCCACAGACGCGAGGCGTGGTTCTGCAGCAGGTCGAGGCCCTCGAGCGGCTCGCTGCTCAGCGGGTCCTCGTAGTGCACCCTGGGATCACAGACCGGTTCGAACGCGGCCTCGTCCTTGCCCGACCAGGCGGCCTCCCACCCGTCGATGAGCTCGTCGACGGTCACTGGGAGAGGGTGGGGGCGACGGGGATCACTCGGACGGGCCCCCGGCCGGGATTCGCTGCGACGGGGCGAGGGCGACAGGGATCACTCGGACGGGCCCCCGGCCGGGATTCGCTGCGACGGGGCGAGGGCGACAGGGATCACTCGGACGGGCCCCCGGCCGGGATTCGCTGCGACGGGGCGAGGGCGACAGGGATCACTGGGAGGCGCTGTCGAACACCGGCAAGCCCTCGTCGGGCGTCGATGCCTCGGCATAGCGCCGGCGCGGGATCCGGCCGGCGCCGCGGGCGAGCCAACCCGACTCGACCGCCAGGCGGATGGCCCGGGCCATCGCAATCGGGTCGTGAGCGCGCGAGATCGCGCTCGCGCACAGCACCGCGTCGCAGCCCAGCTCGATCGCGAACGCGGCGTCCGAGGCAGTGCCGACGCCGGCGTCGAGGATCACCGGGACGCCGGCGCGTTCAACCACGATCGAGATGTTGTAAGGGTTGCGGATCCCCATACCGCTGCCGATCGGGGAGCCGAGCGGCATCACGGCCGCGCAGCCGATGTCCTCGAGCCTGCGTGCCAGGATCGGATCATCGGTCGTGTACGGGAGGACGACGAAGCCGTCGTCGACGAGCGCCTCCGCCGCCGCGACCAGCTCGACCGCGTCGGGCAGCAGCGTGCGGTCGTCACCGATCACCTCGAGCTTGATCCAGTCGGTCTCGAACGCCTCGCGCGCGAGCTGCGCGGTGATGATTGCGTCGCGGGCGGTGAAGCAGCCGGCGGTGTTCGGGAGCACCTCGACGCCGGCGCGGTCGAGCACGTCGAGGATCGACCCCGCGTAGTCCGGGCGCCGCCCACCCTGGTCCCGCCCAGCCTGGTCCCGCCCACCCTGGTCCCGCCCAGCCTGGTCCCGCCCAGCCTGGTCCCGCCCAGCCGGGCCCCGCCCGCCCCCGAGGCGGCGCAGCGCGACCGTGCACAGCTCGGCGCCCGAAGCCTCGAGCGCGCCCGCCAGCACCTCGTGGTTGGTGAAACCGCCGGTGCCGAGGATCAGGCGAGAGCGGAGCTCGCGGCCGGCGATCGTGAACTGCGGCTGGGGTATCACCTGACTCATCCTCCCTGAACTGCCACGACGACCTCCACGTTCGCGCCTTCGTGGAGCTCAGTCTTCGGCCACTGTGCGCGCGGGACCACCTCGCCCTCGACCGCGACCGCGACCCCGCGTCCCTCGGGTGCCCCGGGGAACGACGCGATCACGCTCGCGACGGTGGCGCCGGCCGGGAGCTCGCGTGGGTCGCCGTTGATCGTGACCGACAACGTCATGCCGCCACTGGGACGCCGGCGAATCGAGTCGGGGCGAATTCGTCGGGGATCGCGTTCGCCTGCTCGTCTGTGAGGGCGTCGACAACGAGTTCGGCGGTGATCGGCGTAAGCAGGATTCCGTGGCGGTAGTGGCCGACCGCCCAGTGCAGGCCAGGGATCGACCCGGGGCCAATCGCCGGCGCGTTGTCAGGGGTCGCGGGCCGAAGTCCCGCCGACAGCTCATCGATCACGAGCTCGGTGACCGACGGCAGCAGCTCGAATGCATTGCGAAGCAGCTCGAATGCGGCGCCCGCGGTCACGGTCGTGTCGAAGCCGCGTTCCTCCATCGTCGCCCCGAGCACGTAGCGGCCGTCGCCTCGCGGAACGAGGTACCCGCCGGTCATCCGCAGGACGTGGGTGAGCAGGCCCGGGCCCGAGGGGTCGTGGAGCCGGAGGATCTGGCCCTTGACCGGGTGGATCGGGACCCGCGCCTCGGCGGGGAGGCCACGGAGCGCCTCCGTCCACGCGCCGGCGGCCACGACGACGTTGTCCGCGTCGATCCGCTCGCGCTGGTCCAGAAGGACTCCGGTGACGCGCCCGTTCGAGACGGCGATCTCGGCGACGCCGGCCTCGCACCGGAGCTCTCCGCCGGCGCCGGCCACAGCGACCGAGAGCGCCGCGGTGAGCTTGCGCGGATCGATCGCATGGTCGTCGGAAATCTCGAGCGCGAGGCGCAGCGTCGGGGCGAGCGCGGGCTCGAGCCGTCGGGCCTCGCTCGAGCGGAGCCTCCGCACCGCGAGGCCGAGCGAACTGCGCAGCTCGAGCTCGCGGACCAGCGACTCCGCCTCGTCCGCGTCGCGAGCGGCCAGCAGCGTGCCGCACCGCAGATATCCGGGATCCACCCCCGAGGCGTCGCTCAGCTCCTGCACGAAGTCCGGATACGCGCGCACGCTCGCGAGCCCGAGTCGCATCAGGGGCAGCTCGGTGGAGATCGTCTCGGAGATCGGGGCGAGCATGCCGGCGGCCACCCGTGAGGTTCCGGCGCCGGGCGCCTCGCCGCGTTCGAGCACGATCACGCGCAGACCCCGCTGGGCGGAGCGCCACCCGACCGCGAGGCCGACGACGCCGGCACCGACGACGGCGACATCGAATGAGCTTGAGCTGTTCGACAAGATCTCGACTCCCTGCGCCGGCATTATCCGGTTCAGGTTCAGACGGTCGGCGGACGCAACGCCCACCCTCTCAGCCCAGCGGTAGGGCTCCCGTTGGGTCAATCCTAGCGCGGGGCTCTCGCGCGCCAGGACCGAGCGGCGGGCGCGCGAACCGTCCCCTGCCACACTTCGAATCCGTGAGCGATCGCCATCAACGCCTGAGCTCGGCGCATCTCTACCTGGTGTGCGACGACCGACCCGATGGGTTCCTCGCCAGGGCGTTCCGGGCCGGCGTCGACATCATCCAGCTGCGGATGAAAGACGCCCGCGATGACGCGATCGTCGCCGCCGGTCGCCGGTTCGCGGCCGTCGCGGCGATGCACGGCGCGCTGTTCGTCCTCAACGACCGGCCCGATCTCGTGCAAGCCGTCCGCGCGGACGGCGTCCATGTCGGCCAGGACGACGCTGACGTCGCGCACGCGCGGGCCCTGGCCGGCCCGGACCGGTTGGTCGGCCTGTCCACGCACAGCCCGGCGCAGATCGACGCCGCGGCCGGTGTCGACTACATCGGCGTCGGCCCGGTTCACGAGACACCGACCAAGCCGGGGCGGCCCGCGGTCGGGCTCGAGCTCGTCCGCTATGCGGCGGCGAACGCCACCGTCCCGTTCTTCGCGATCGGCGGCATCTCGGTGGCGAACGCGGGCGCGGTACGGGACGCAGGTGCTCGGCGGATCGCGGTCGTCCGGGCGCTGACCGAGGCCGACGACGTGGAGATCGCCGCCCGCGCGCTCCGCGCGGAGATCACGAGCCCCGGGGCACACGTTGGCGCAGCGCGCTAGCCGCAAGCGCGGCCGGCGCCGGCAACCCGCGGCCGCGCCCGTGCCGACAGCGCCGCCAGAGGCCAAGGCGGCCAGGCGGACCTCGGAGGAGCGCAACGCGGCGGTCAGGGAGACGCTCGAGCCGCTCGAGCCCGGCGAGCGCCCCCTGGCGCTCAAGATCGCTGTCGCGCTCGCCGTGCTGATCGGCGGCGGCGACCTCGTGGCCGTGATCGTCGCCGGGCAGTTCAAGGTCGCGGGAGCGCACACGGGCGCCGGTGGCGTGATCCTGTTCTCGGTGCTGATGCTCGCGTGCGCGGTCGGGATGTGGCAGCTGCGCTACTGGGCCGTGCTCGGGTTCCAGGCGATCCTGGCGTTCGTCGTCCTGTTCTTCTCGCTGCTGCTGCTGCGGGCCAACAACCTGCTCGCGGTCGTGGCCTCGGTGATCGTCGTCGGTGGCGGCGGCTGGCTGTTCTACAAGCTCGTCCGGGTGCTCAGCCGGATCCAGATGCCCACGTACCCCGGGCGCTAGCAGCTCCCCCTCTCTAGGAGTGCCACCGCCCCTCCAACGCCACCGCCCCTCGCCAACGCCCTTCTATAGTCTCCGCCGGCATGGCTGAGGCCTCTTACGACTGCGTTGTGATCGGCTCTGGACCGGGTGGCTACGTGGCCGCGATCCGGGCCGCCCAGCTCGGGATGAAGACCGTCGTGGTCGAGAAGGACGAGGTCGGCGGCCGGTGCCTGAACTACGCCTGCATCCCCGCCAAGGCCGTGCTGCGCGTCGCCGACGTCCTCAGCGAGATTCGCGAGGCCGGCGACTACGGGATCAAGGTCTCAGAGCCCGAGGTCGACTTCGCCGGCGTCAGCGCGCGCCGCCAGAAGGTGATCAAGACGCTTACGGGTGGAGTCTCGGGCCTGTTCAAGAAGAACGGAATCGAGCTAATCGAGGGCGAGGCCGCCCTTGCCGGCGCGGGCGCGATCACAGTCAACGGCGATCAGATCACCGCCAAGACGATCATCCTCGCCACCGGTTCGGTCAAGAGATCGATTCCCGGCACGCAGTTCGGCGGTCGAGTGATCGGCACCGAAGAGGCGTGGGCATTCACCGAGCTTCCAAAGAGCCTCGCGGTGGTGGGCGCCGGCGCATCGGGCGCGGAGATCGCCTCGGCCTATGCGCGCCTCGGCACCGAGGTCGCGCTGTTCGAAATGATGGACCGGGTCCTGCCGACCGAGGACGCGGACATCTCGAAGCTCGTCGAGCGCGGGCTCAAGCGCCAGGGGATCACGATCCACACGGGCACGTTCGTCGAGAACATCGAGAGCACCGAGTCGACGTGCAAGTTCACGCACGGCGACAACGCGGGCGAGGCCGACTGGCTCGTGATCGCCACCGGCCGGGGCCCGGACGTCCAGGCGCTTGGCCTCGACGCCGCCGGCGTCGCCGTTGACAGCGGCTCCGGCCTGATCCAGGTCGACGGGGCGATGCGGACGAGCGTCGACGGCGTGTACGCGATCGGCGACCTCGTGCACGGGCCGGCGCTTGCCCACAAGGCGTCCGACGAGGGCGTGATCGCGGTCGAGGACGGCGCCGGGCTTGAGACCAACCCGATCGAGTACATCGACATCCCGCGCGCCACCTTCTGCACCCCGAACGTCGGCAGCTTCGGGCTGACCGAGGAGCAGGCCCGCGAGCAGGGCTACGACGTCGTGGCCGGCAAGGTCCAGTACGGCGCCGTCGGGGCGGGCACGGTCTACGGAGACCGCACCGGCCTCGTCAAGATCGTCGGCGAGAAGAAGTACGGCGAGCTGCTGGGCGGGCACATCGTCGGGGCCAAGGCCACGGAGCTGATCCAGGAGCTCGTCAACGTCCGCGCGCTCGAGGGCGGCTATCCGGAACTCGCGCGGATCATCCACGGCCACCCGACGCTGTCGGAAGCGGTGATGGAAGCCGGACGCGCCGCGGACGGCTGGCTGATTCACGGCTAGTGGTCGCATCCGGGCAGCCCGTCTTCTACTACGACCTCGGCAACCCGCAGTGCTACATGGTCGCCGAGACGATCATGTCGACGCTGCCGATGGTGCCGGAATGGGAGCCGGTGCTGGCCTCGCGGATAACCGGATCCGAGCAGCAACCCGATCCTGACCGCTCGGAGGTCGAGCGGCTCGCGGGCGGCCTCGGCCTGCAGCCCCTCCGATGGCCGAACACGTGGCCACCGAAAACCACCCGAGCCATGCTCGCGGCGACGTACGCCAAGAAGATCGGGCGGGGGGTCGCGTTTTCCCTCGCCGCGTTCCGGCAAACCTTTGCCGGCGGCCGCGACATCGGCGACGAGAGCACGATCCTGATTGCCGGCGCCGCGTGCGAGATGCACCCGGTGGCGCTGACCAAGGGGCTCGGAATGACCTCGACCGCCCAGGCGCTCGACGCCGCGATCCAGCGAGCACGGACAGCCGGCGTCACGTGCGTGCCGGCGATCCAGATCGGCGACCGCACCTACGTGGGCCCGGAGGCGATGGCCCTGGGCGGGGCGCGATGAGGGCGAACCGGCTCTACCACCCGATCCGATGAAGGCGAACCGGCTTTACCACCTGATCGTCTCGCGCGAGGGGCGCGAGCCGGCGTTCCTGTCGGACCCGGATCGAACCGATCGGATCGAGGTCGTAGCGGTCGACGACGGCGAGGTGATTCTGTACTGGGACGTGGATCCCAAGCAGGCCTCGAAGCTGGTCAAGCTCCTGCGGGCCGACCTCGCGAGCCTCGAGGCCGACGAGTTCTTCGACAAGTGGCTCGACGCCGACGCTGAGGACCACTGAACGCGATGTCCCCTCGCGAAGCCGCCCAGTTAGCCCGCCTGCTCCGGCCGGCGATCGGCGACGAGCGCGTGCTCGCGGCGATCGCGAGCATCCCCCGGGAGCGGTTCGTACCCGCCGCCGACCGGGACCGCGCCTATGAGAACGTGGCGCTTCCGATCGGCAGCGGGCAGACGATCTCGCAGCCGCTCGTCGTGGCGCGGATGCTCGAGACGCTCCAGCTCAGGCCGAGCGACCGCGTGCTCGACGTCGGGACCGGCTCCGGCTACCACGCGGCGCTGCTTTCGATGCTCTCCGGCCACGTGTACACGATCGAGCGACACAAGAGCCTCAGCGCGCTCGCCGAGCAGACGGTCCGCGCGCTCGGAATCGACAACGTCACGTTCGTCGTGGGGGACGGGCGCAGAGGCCTGCCCGAGCAGGCGCCGTTCGATGCGATCAACGTGGCGGCGGCGACCGGCGACACCGTCCCCGAGGCGCTCGAGCAGCAGCTCACCGACGGCGGGCGGCTGGTCGCCCCGGTGGGGTCAATGGAGCAGCACCTGGTCCTGATCGCGCGACGCGGCGACCGGCTACTCCGCCGACAGCTCGAGGCGGTCCAGTTCGTCCCGCTTGTCCACGGCACCTCGGAGTAGCCGCGCGCGCATCACCTCGATCGCCACCGGGCTCGAGTCGACGAGCACGAACCGGCGGCCGAGCCGCTGGCACACCGCGCCGAGCGTCCCCGAGCCTGCGAACGGATCGAGGCACCAACCGTCCGGTCGGGAGGAGGCGGCGACGATGCGCCTGAGCACTCCCTCGGGCTTCTGCGTCGGGTAGCCGGTCTTCTCGCGGCCGTTCGTCGGGACGATCGTGTGGAACCAGACGTCGGTCGGCCGCTTGCCCCGGGCCGCCTTCTCCGCGGTCACGAGCCCGGGCGCCATGTACGGCTCGCGCTCGACCGCGTCCGCGTCGAAGAAGTGACCGCCCGGCGTCCGCACGTACACGAGGATCGTGTCGTGCTTGGCCGGCCACCGGCGCCGCGGCTTGGCGCCGTAGTCGTAGGTCCAGATCAGCTCGTTGAGGAACGCGTCGCGGCCGAACAGCTCGTCGAGCAGCAGCTTGCAATAGTGCGCCTCGCGATAGTCGATGTGGAAGTACAGGGTCCCGTGCGGCGCCAGCAGCGACCGCGCCCGCGCCAGACGCGGCTCCAGGAACGCGAGGTAGTCGCCGAACGCGTCGTCGTAGCTCAGCGACCGCAGCAGGCGCGATCGATACCGGCGCCCGCCGAAGCCAACGCGATCCCCGGAAACGTCATCAGCCACCACTGACAAAGACCGCCGAGCCTGCGCACGGCCCGTGTTGAACGGCGGGTCCATGTAGATCAGGTCGAAGGCGCCGTCGGGAAGCTGCGCGAGCACGGTCGCGTTGTCCCCGGCGACCACCAGGTCGTCGTCGAGCACGATCGGTTCTTGCGCCGCCTGAACTTGCAAGCCGCAGCGCACCGTATCGCCACGCCCGGCCACCCCCCCAGATGGGCGCTCTTACGCTCGTCGGACGGCGAAAACGCTACGATCGGTGTTTAGTGGTAAGTAACCGCTATCACGCGCTGCGCAATTCAACGCTCGGCGTGCGACTCGCGAATTCCTGGATAGGCGCTCGAGTTACCCAGTCGCCGTTGCGGGCTCGCATAACTCGCTACACGCTGGGCTCGATCGTCGCGGCGACGACGAGCGGGGTCGTGTTCGCCGTGCTGTACGTGATGGGCTTCGGCACGACGGCGTGCTCGGTGGTGGCGTTCATCGCCGGCGCGATCCCCAACTGGATCCTGAACCGTCGCTGGGCGTGGCGGGTCGAGGGCCAGGTCGCGTTCGGACGCGAGATCTTCGCCTACGTGCTGGTCTCAGCCGCGACGCTGTTCATGACCGCAGAGGCGACCGGCTGGACGCAGCGCCACGTCCAGAGCATCCCCGCGCACCACGGCATCCGGGTCCTGCTCGTGACCGCGTCCTACCTCGCGGTGTTCGCGATTCTGTTCGTGGCGCGGTTCGCGGTCTACGAGGTGTGGATCTTCTCGGGTCGCAGCCGCATCCGCGCGGGCTTGCGGTCGCGCCTCCAGGTGCGGAGCGCGGCACGCGCGAACCGCACGCCGTAGCCGAAGTTCCCGCCCTTCTTGGTTGCGGTCGCGTGCGTGCCGCGGTCGCGCATCGTCGTCGGCACCTCGGCCAGCCGGTAGCCGTGCAGCGCCGCGCTGATCATCAGCTCCGAGGCCTGGTACTGCGGCTGCTCGAGCACGACGTCCGCGGTGACCTCTGAGCGCATCGCGCGGATGCCGCATGCCGGGTCGGTGACCCGATGGCGTACGAACACGCTGATCAGCGCGCCGAACACGAGCACACCCAGATGACGGATGCGGTCGGTCGTGAGCTCGGCGCCGAGCCGCCGCGAGCCTGAGACGAAGTCGGCGTTGCCGGCGAGGATCGGCTCGACCACGCGGGCCAGCTCCTCGGGCTCGTACTGGCCGTCGGCGTCGATCGTCGCGATCACCTTCGCGCCACGGGCGCGCGCGAGCCAATAGCCGAGCTTGAGCGCGGCGCCCTGGCCGCGGTTGACGGGAACGTCGCACACGAGCGCGCCGGCGCCGGCCGCCTTCGACGCGGTCGCGTCGTGGGCGCCGTCGACGACCACGATCACCTCGAGCTCGAGCCCGGCAGCCGCGCGCGGGATCTCCGCCACCACGCCGGCGACGGTCGGCTCCTCGTTGTAGGCGGGGATCACGATCGCCAGCGGCGCGCCGAGCCCGGGCGGGTGCGTGCCCAGGAACGCCATCGCGGCGCCTCGCTCCTCGGGCGCGAGCCGCGCGAGCTCGGTCTCCAAGACGAACGAGCCGCGCCCGACACGCTCGGTCCTCAACGTCTCCGAGGAGCCGCGTACGGCCGTCACCGGCCACCACCGGCGCTCACCGGGGCTGCGGGCGCGCCCGCGGCGATCGCATCGACATCGGCGACCGACCACTCCTCCCACACGCCTCGCAGCCCGGACTCGAAGTCGTACTGTGGCGACCAGCCGGCCGCGAGCGCACGGCTCGGGTCGACGATCACCGCCGGCATCTCACCCGGCCGCGCCGTCCCATGCGCGACCGTGAGCTCGGACCCGGTCACCGCGCGCACCGCGTCGACGACGGCGAGCACCGACAGCGACTTCCCCGACCCGATCACTGTCGGGCCCTTCCACTCGTCGTCGTCGAGGCCGAGGCGCATCGCGGCGATCACGTCGCTCACGTGCACATAGTCGCGCACCTGGCGGCCGTCGCCGTAGATCTCGAACGTCCGCTCGAGCCGGATCGCGCGCATCAGCCGCGCGACGATGCTGTCCTTCGCGTGCATCCCGGGGCCGTACACGTTGGTCAGCCGCAGGTAGACGCACCGCAGGCCGTAGGAGGCGGTATACGCCGACATCAGCATCTCGCCGGCCGCCTTGGTGGCGCCGTAGGGCGTCAGCGGCCGCAGCTGAGCGGACTCGACGATCGCGGGCGCGTCCGTCGGCCCGGTGACCGCGTTGGTCGACGCGAACACGAGCGAGGTCGCGCCGGCGGCGCGCGCGGCCTCGAGCACCGCCTGCGTGCCCGCGACGTTGGTCGCGAACGTCAGGTCCGGCTGCTCGAGCGAGCGCAGCACCGAGGTCACGGCAGCGAGATGGACGACCGAGTCGATCCCGCCGGCAAAGGCAGCCTCGAGCGCCTCCGGATCCCCGATGTCCCCGACGACGATCTCGACGCCCGGATCCGGGTGTGGCTTGTGGTCGACGACGCGGACGTGGGCGCCCGCGTGCGAGAGCTGGGCCACGGCATGACGCCCGATGAACCCTGACCCGCCGGTGACGAGAACCCGGCGCCCGCGCAGGCTCACGTCCCGGCCAGCGCGCTCGTCGACGTCCGCGGCAGCTCGCTGGTCGTGGCCCGCCAGCTCACCGTCGGCATGACGGCCGCGACGTCCACGCGGTCCTTGTAGCGCTCGACGACCTCGAACAGATGGTCGATCAGCGCCATCGACAGCAGCGTCGGCTTGAGCCCGAGGTCCACCAGCGCCGTGTGCCTGGCGTTGTAGTAGTGATCCTCGGCCTCGACGCGCGGGTTCTCGACCTGCTCGATCGCGCAATCGCCGGGGAACTCCTCGGCGATCGTCTCCGCGATCTGGCGCACCGACAGGTGCTCGGTGAATTGGTTGAACACACGGAACTCGCCCCGGTCGGCCGGATTCTCCGAGGCGAGCCGGATACATTCGACGGTGTCGACGATGTTGATCAGCCCGCGCGTCTGGGAGCCGTTGCCGTAGACCGTGAGCTGGTGGCCGAGCACTGCCTGGATCACCATCCGGTTCAGCACGGTGCCGAACACGCCGTCGTAGTCGAAGCGCGTAGCCAATCTCGGATCGAGCTTGGTCTGATCGGTGTCGGCGCCGTAGACCACACCCTGATTGAGGTCGGTGGCGCGCATCCCCCAGATGCGGCAACCGAACTCGATGTTGTGGCTGTCGTGCACCTTCGAGAGGTGGTAGAAGGAGCCGGGCCGCTTCGGGTACAGGACGCGGTCCTTGCGGCCGTTGTGCTCGACCTCGAGCCACCCCTCCTCGATATCGATGTTCGGCGTGCCGTACTCGCCCATCGTCCCGAGCTTGACCAGGTGGATGTCGATGTCGATGTCGGCGATCGCATACATCACGTTGAGGTTGCCGACGATGTTGTTCGTCTGCGTGTAGACGCAGTGCGCCTGATCGATCATCGAGTACGGGGCGGCGCGCTGCTCGCCGAAGTGGACGATCGTGTCCGGGCGGAAGTCGCTGACCATGTTGTGGACGAACGCGGCGTCGCACAGGTCGCCGACATAGGACTTGATCGTCTTGCCCTCGACTTCGGCCCAGGCCGCGATCCGCTCGTCGAGCGTCGCGATCGGAACCAGGCTCTCGACGCCCATCTCCTCGTCGTAGCCGCGACGCGCAAAGTTGTCGTTGACCGCGACCTCGTGCCCGAGCGCAGAGAGATGGAGGGCGGTCGGCCATCCGAGGTATCCGTCACCGCCAAGAACCAAGATTTGCATAAAGGCGCTCCAATGCCTGAGTTCGAACTGGGGGAAGTCTGCAGCGCTCTCGGCCCGCGAGGTTCCGCGTCAATAGGCCAGGTTCCAGGCGATACATGGCCTGCGAGCGCACGAGGATAGCCGACGAGCCGTACGCAAGCCGTCAGCGACCCGCGAGCGTTGCTCTGGCGCGGGAGATTAGAGGACGTTCACGAAGATCGGCGTCGGTAACGTGCGAGATAGGCCGCTTCGCGGCATCCGTGGGGCCATGCGACCCCGTCCGGTCGGAGAACCGAGCCCCCACCCACCCCTCACGGACGCCGAGCGCAGCGAGGTCCCCTACTGCTACCGTCGTCGCCGCCCTGTGTCAGAGCAGACCCTAGACGCCCCGCCCGTCGCAGTCCTCGGCCGCCCTGCGCCCGGGCGCGAGCGCCGCACCGGCACCGACTGGCCCGCGCTGGCCTTCCGTTACCGGTGGTGGCTGACCGCCGGCGGCCTGCTCCTGCTCTCGCTCGCGATCGTGCTGTACGCGCGCACGCGTCCGGGCTACGACCCGTACGGATGGCTCGTGTGGGGCAAGCTCACGATCCACCTCAAGCTCGACACGAACGGCGCGCCGTCCTGGAAGCCGCTCCCGTACCTGTTCACGGTCCCGTACGCGGTCTTCGGCCACTACGCGCTGTGGCTGTGGATGGTCACGTCGGTGGCGATCTCGCTGAGCGGGCTGATCTTCGCGTGGCGGATCGCCTTCCGGCTCACCTACTCCCGGCCCGAGCGCCGCTACGCCTCCTACGTGGCGGGGCTGTTCGCGGCGGCGTTCCTGCTCGCGATGGAGGACCCGGTCGGCAACTACAGCTACGTGCACTACATCCTCAGCGCGGAGTCCGACACGATGATCGTGTCGCTGTGCCTGCTGGCGATCGACCTGCATCTGTCCGGCCACCACAAGGCAGCGTTCTGGATCTGGTGGCTCGGTGCGCTCGGACGGCCCGAGGTGTGGCCGTTCTATGGGCTGGCCGGACTGTGGCTGTGGTGGAAGGTCCCGTCGTACCGCCGCTGGCTGTACGTGTCGGTGGTGCTGCTGGTGTTCCTCTGGTTCGGGATCCCCGGCCTGTCGTCCAAGAGCTTCCTGACCGCCGGCAACATCGCCGAGAACTCTCCCCGCGCGATTCACGGCAACAAGATCACGGGCACGATCGACCGCTTCCACGAGCTGCTCCCGAACACGATCTGGCTCGCGGCGGTGCTGACGGTGGCGTGGGCGCTCTGGCGCCGGCGGATCGAGATCCTGGTGCTCACCGCGGGGGCGCTGCTGTGGGTGCTGATCGAGGTCGCGTTTGCGCTGCACGGCTTCCCGGCCGTTCCGCGGTACATGTTCGAGGCCGGTGCCGTCGTCGGGATCCTCGCCGCGATCTTCATCGGCCGGATTGTCCACGAGCTCCCGGCGCTGCTCGCCGGGCTCGTCCGGCGGGTCGACGACGCGCCCCGGCTGGCCTCCCTGGTCGGCACCTGGGGCACGGTCCTGGCCGTCGTGGTGATCTCGGGCTCGCTGCTTCCAGCCGCGCACCGGCAGGAGCGGCTCGAGCGCGTCGATCTGCGCCACGAGCAGGCGCGAACCGTGCTGATCGGCCGGCTGTCGGGCGTCGTCAAGACGCTCGGGGCATCGAACATGTTCGCCTGCGGGCAGCCGCACATCCCGATCGAGTACCAGAGCATGTTCGCCTGGTACGCCGGCGTCAAGATCGGCGTCCTGTACGTGAGCCACGACTACCTGAAGGCGCACCCGCGCCCCCTGGTCAACATCTACCCGATCGCCGGCGCGGGTTGGAAGGTCTTCCCGAGTCACGTCGATGCCGCACACCAGGCCGCGTGCAGCAAGATGGTCCTCGTCTACCACGGCTCATGAGGACGTGCGGTCCCGGCGCCGGATCGCGGGCCGCAGACGTTTCGCGATCGCGGGCGCCGCGCTCCTTGCGCTGATCGCCGCCGCAGCGATCGTCATTGCCACGACCGGCGCCAACAGCGGCCCGCCGCCGCTTCCGCTGCCGGGGATCGGACAGCCGGCCAAGCCCGGCGACCCGTTCGCGTACGTGCCGAGCCGTGAGGCGGACTTCGTCGCGCGGGCGACCGCCGGAAGCGCCCACGTGCTGTACGTCCAGAGCCCGGGCGGGGCACTGGCCACGGCGGCGAGGGTGGCGGCGTGGCGCGGGCTGATCGACCAGGCCGTCGCCGGCACCAACATCGACCCGAGCATCCTCGAGGCGCTCGTGTTCGTCGAGAGCGCCGGGCGGCAGAACGTGATCGCGGGCGTCGACCCGGTCAACGCCTCCGGGCTCACGCAGATCCTCGCGCAGACCGGCCAATCGCTGCTTGGGATGCACATCGACCTGGCCCGCAGCCGGCAGCTGACCGGGAAGATCGGCCAGGCCGCCGCCCAGGGGCGTCTCGGGCTCGTGGCGCGCCTCCAGCGCCAGCGCGCGGTGATCGACGACCGGTTCGATCCGCGCAAGGAGCTGGCCGCGACCGTCCGGTACCTCCAGCTCGCCGAGCAGCAGTTCGGGCGGGCGGATCTCGCGGTCGCGTCCTACCACATGGGAATCGGGAACCTCCAGCACGTGCTCGACGATTACGACGGCGGCAAGGCGGTCCCGTACGCGCAGATCTACTTCGACACCGCGCCCGACCACCACGCGAGCGCGTTCGACCTGCTCGCGGGTTTCGGCGACGACTCGTCTCTGTACTACTGGCGCGTGCTCGGCGCGCAGCAGATCATGCGCCTGTACCGGACCGACCGGCCGGAGCTGAGCCGGTTGATCGCGCTGCAGACCGGCGTCGACTCGCAGGCGTACGTGCTCCATCCGCCGGCGTCCGTGCACCCGTTCGCCACTCCGGACGCGCTCGACCGTGCCTACGCCGACCGCACGGTCCTTCCCCTGCCCTCGAACGGGCCGGCGCTCGGGCTCGCCTACGGCTCGGGGATCGGGTCGCTCGCGGGCCAGCTCGAGGTCACGCCGGCGCTCTACCGCGGCCTGCGCGGGCCGGCGCTCGACGTGTTGATCGCGTTGGCCGCGCGCGTCCACACGCTGTCGGGCGGGGTCGCACCGCTGACCGTGACGAGCGCGGTCAGCGACGAGCGCTACCAGCAGCTGCTCGGCGTCAGCGACCCGCCGGCGGCGGCCGGGTGGTCGTTTACGATCGCTCGCCACTACGTCAAGCGCGCGCAGGCGGCGGCGTTCCAGGCGATCCTCGACCGCCTCCAGGCTCTGAACGTGATCGCGTGGGAGAGGTTTCCGTCCGAGATCGAGGTCACGGTGGCGTCCGACGCCTCGCAGGTCCTCGTGCACGGCCCGTGAAACGCCCGCGGAGCGGGTAGCTTCACGGGACCGTGTCAGGCATCGTCCGCACCCCCGACGACCACCTCTCCCGGCTCCCGGACTTCCCGTTCAAGCCGAAGTACCGCGAGTACGCCGGGCTGCGGCTGGCGCACATCGACGAGGGCAAGGGACCGCCGGTCGTGTTCATCCACGGCGAGCCGACCTGGTCGTTCCTGTGGCGGAAGGTCATCGCGCCCGTCAGGGACGCCGGCTTCCGGTGCATCGCGCCCGACCTCGCGGGCTTCGGCCGCTCGGACAAGCCGATCGACATCGAGTGGTACACGTACGATCGCCACACCGAGAGCGTGGCCAGGCTATTCGCCGAGCTGAAGCTCCGCGACGCCACGATCGTCGTGCACGACTGGGGCGGCCCGATCGGTCTCCGGATCGCGGTCGAGCAGCCGGACCTCGTCGGGCGCATGGTCGTTCTCGACACGGGCCTGTTCACCGGCCATCAGAAGATGACCGACGCCTGGCTGGCCTTTCGCGAGCTGGCCCAGCGCAGCGAGGACCTGCCGATATCGTTTCTGATCCGAGCCGGGTGCAGGGTGCCGCTCGCCCCGAGCGTGATCGCCGCCTACGAGCGGCCGTTCCCCAACCCGGCGTCCAAGGCCGGCGCGCGAGCGTTCCCGTTGATCCTGCCCACCACCCCACAGATGCCCGGCGCGGCGACCGGCGAGCGCGTGCTCGACGCGCTTGGCGCCGACCGCCGGCCCAAGCTGATCATCTGGGGCGAGGGCGACGCGATTCTCCCGCTCGAGAGCGGCTGGCGATTCGCGCGCGCGATCGGCGCCGAGGTCGACCACGTGATCCGCGGCGTCGGCCACTACCTCCAGGAGGACGCGGGGGCGCAGATCGGCCGCACGATCGCCGGGTGGCTCAAGCGGAATCCGCCCGCCAAGCGATGACCGACGCGATTCGCACTCCTGACGAGCTGCTGGAGGGGCTGCCCGACTTCCCGTTCGAGTCGGCCTACCGCCAGTTCGACGGGTTTCGGCTTGCCCATCTCGACATCGGGGACGGCCCGCCGGTCGTGTTCCTGCACGGCGAGCCGACCTGGTCGTACCTGTGGCGCAAGGTGATCCCTGCGGTCCGGGACGCGGGATACCGCTGCATCGCGCCCGACCTTGCGGGGTTCGGGCGCTCGGACAAGCCGATCGACGTCGGCTGGTACACCTACGACACCCATACGGCGAGCATCACCGCGCTGGTGGCCGAGCTCGACCTGCACGACGCCACCGTCGTCGTGCACGACTGGGGCGGCCCGATCGGGCTACGGGTCGCGGTCGAGCACCCGGATCGGATCGCCCGCCTCGTGGTGCTCGACACGGGCCTGTTCACCGGGCACCAGCGGATGAACGACGCGTGGATGGCGTTTCGCGCGTTCGTCGAGCGCACCGAGGATCTGCCCGTCGGGCTGCTGGTGCGCCGCGCGTGCCATCGGGACCCCGGCGACGACGTGATCGCCGGCTACGACGCGCCGTTCCTGGGCGCCGCTTCGAAGGCCGGTGCGCGGGCGTTTCCGTTGATCCTGCCGCTGTCGCCGGATGCGCCCGGGGCGCACGCCGGCCGGCGCGTGCTCGACGCGCTGGGCGGCGACACCAGGCCCAAGCTGTTCCTGTGGGGCGAGTCCGACCCGGTGCTCCCGCTCGAGACCGGCCGGCGGTTCGCGGCGGCGCTCGGTGGCGAGATCGACCACGTGATCGCCGGCGCCAGCCATTTCCTCCAGGAGGACGCCGGCGAGCAGATCGGGGCCTTGATCGCGTCCTGGCTCGCGTCGAACCCGTGAACGCGGCAGCGAGCTGAGGGCGCTTGCACCACCGACGAGCCGCCCTACTACGCCGCGTCCTTCTCGCGCTCGCGAACCGCTACCGGCACGGCCTGGCCGTCGAACATCTGCGACATCCGCGCGTCGTAGGCGGCGCGCGCGCCCGGATCCGCGGTCAGCAGGATGCGATCCGCGTTCGTGATCCGGGTGATCGCCTCGGTGACCCGGCGCGGCATCACCGCGTTGAGGCGCATCACAGCCGCCGCGTACCTGGGCACGTACCGTCCGAAGCGCCCGGTTTCGAGCAACTCGACGATCGCGTTCGCGACGGTGCCTAGAGCGTACACACGTTCGCCAACTGGCTGACTAGCCAGTCATCCAGGTTATCCTGCCGATATGCCGTATTTCACGTACGACGGCAATCGGCTCGCCTACACGGTCCACGGAAAGGGGCCGAGGGCGACGATTCTGATGCCGGCGCTGCTGCTCTCGCAGAAGATGCAGACCCCGCTGGCACGCGATCTCGCGTCACACGGCAACCGCGTGGTCACGTTGGACTTCCTCGGCCACGGGGCCTCGGACCGGCCGCGCGAGATGTGGCGGTACTCGATGTCGCAGTTCGCCCGCCAGGCGCTCGCGCTGCTCGACCACCTCGGGCTCGACGAGGCCGTCGTCGGCGGCACCTCGCTCGGGGCGAACGTCACGCTCGAGCTGGCCGCGGTGGCGCCCGAGCGGCTGCGGGGGATGGTGATCGAGATGCCCGTGCTCGACAACGCGATCCCGGCGTGCGCGGCCGCGTTCACGCCGCTGCTGTTCGCGCTCACCTTCGGCGAGCCCGCGATGAAGGTACTGGCCCGCGGGGCGAAGAGCATTCCGCGCAAAGCGGTCCCGTTCGCGGCCGAGGTGTTCCTCGACGCGATCTCCCAGGACCCCGGGCCGAGCGGCGCCGTCCTCCAAGGAATCCTGTTCGGGCGCACCGCACCCGAGCGGGCGCTGCGCCAGACCTTCGAGGCGCCGGCGCTCGTGATCGGCCATCCGCGCGACCCGGTCCACCCGTTCTCCGACGCCGACCAGCTTGCCGCCGAGCTCCGGAACAGCCGCCTGGTCGACGCGAACTCGATCGTCGAGCTGCGGTTCAAGCCGGCGCGGCTGACCGCGAAGATCGCCGAGTTCGTCGACGAGTGCTGGGGCGGGGTCAGCGCGGCGCGGGCGGCCCGGGCGGCTCGATGATGTCCCGGCCGGTCGGCTCCAGGCGCTCGTCGAGCTCGAGCTGCCAGTAGTAGCGGGTGAACGTGATGCCGGCGCGGAACTCGCCGAGGTGCGGCTCGATCTCCTCCCCGCGCGCCATCCTCACGATCAGCTCGGGGTAGGTCCGGCCCGGCAGGGCCGCGTATATCGGCGCCGGGAACGCCCCGCCGAAGCGGGTGTTGACGTCGGTGATGTGCAGGCCGATGCCCTTGTCCCGGAACGCCTGGATCGTGCACGGGCCGCGCACGCCGAGCGCCTCGGCGACCCGGCGGCCGAGCTCGATCAGCTCCGGATCGGCGATCACCGTCCCCTTGATCGACTCGCCGCCGCGCGACTCGATCATCGTGCGCGGGATCGCGTTCAGGCAGCGGCCGCGCAGGTCGCACAGCACGTCGATCGAGAACTCGGGCCCGTCCATGTGGCGCTGGACCATGGCCGGCTCGCCGATGTAGTCGACGAAGAACTCGGCGGCGCGGGCGTCGTCGGCGCGGTGGATCGAGCGCGCGCCCGACCCCCACCGTGGTTTGACCATCACCGGGAAATGATCGACCGGCTGCCCCGGCAGCACCGTCGGGGGCGAGGGCAGCCCGAGGCGCTCGAGCAGCAGGTGGGCCTCGTACTTGTCGAACGTCGCCCGGGCGATCTCGGGGTCGGGGACGAACGCGGGCAGCACCCCGTCGGCCCGCGCCCGCCCCAGCACCTCGAGGTCGAGGTCGGTCAACGGCACCACAGCTGACGCTCCGAACTCGTCGCACAGCGCGCGCAGCGCCGGGACGTACCCGGGGTCGTCGATCCGCGGCACCGCACGCCGGTGATGGGCCGCGTATTGCGCCGGCGCGAGCGGGTTCGGATCGGCCGCAACCACGGTGGCGTGCTGGGCGAACGCGGACACGATGTCGTAGCGCTTGCCCACCCCGGTGAGCAGAACCGCTACGGAGTCGGGGGCGCCGGGGGCGTCCATCCGCCTCGCTCTCCTTTGTAGATGCCCTCGCCGCCGGCGACCATTTTCACGGTCCGGGCGAGGATCTTCAGGTCGAGCGCAAGCGACCGGTGCCCGACGTACCAGAGGTCGAGCTCGATCCGCTCGGACCACGGCAGCGAGGCGCGCCCGTTGACCTGCGCCCAGCCGGTGATCCCGGGCTTGACCGCGAGCCGGCCGCGCTGGCGCTCGGTGTACTGCTCGACCTGCGACGCGAGCGTCGGGCGAGGGCCGACGATCGACATCTCGCCGCGGAGCACGTTCCACAGGTTCGGGAGCTCGTCGAGCGAGTAGCGGCGCAGGAACGTCCCGATCGACGTGATCCGATCGTCGCCCTCTCCGATCGCCAGCCCGGCGCCGGTGAACTCTGCGCCCCGGACCATCGTGCGCAGCTTGTAGATCGAGAACATCTCGCCGTCCTTGCCGACGCGCGCCTGCGTATAGATCGGATGGCCGGCCGATTCGAGCCGGATCGCGATCGCCAGCGCGGCGACGAGGGGCGCCGTGAGCACCGCCGCCGGGACGGCGATGGCCAGATCAAGCAGGCGCTGCAGGCTCATCGCGTCCCCTCGGCCGGCTCCCACCCCGCCGCCGTGCCGTGAACGAGCCAATCCCACAGCCCCGCGGCGAGCGACGCGGTGGTGAGCACGTAATACCGGGCGATCAGCAGGAGCTTGGCCGGCACCACGCCGGCGAGCGCCGCCGCGGCCAGGACAGCGAGCTGGAGCGCGAGCGTGACCGCGTACACCCATCCCTGCCCGAGCAGGAGCACGTTCGCGACCAGCGTGATCACGTGCAGGAACGGCGTGAGGTAGCGGAGGATCCGGTGCGAGACGATCATGAACGCGTACGTCGGGCCGTACCCGCGCGGGGACAGCATCCCCCCGCGCAGGACGATCGGCCAGGTGTGGCTCATCATCCGGCGCTTGCGTGCGAACTCGCCCTCGATCGTCGGGACCATCTTCTCGCTGGCCTGCGCCTCGCGGACGCCGAGCGCGAGCCAGCCGCGCTTGACCATGTTGAACGGGAACGAGAGGTCGTGGCCCATGATCGGGTCGACGACCAGGTAGGCCTCGCGCCGGGTCGCGTAGATCGCGCCGTTCCCGCCGGTGACCGAGCACACGCGCGATTCGAGCGCCCGCAACGCGAGCTCGTAGCGCCAGTAGAGGCCCTCCTGGTTGGACCCGCGGGCGTCAACGAGCTGAACCTCGCCGCAGACGTACCCGACCCGCGGATCGGCGAACGGCGCCACCAGACGCCGCAGCGCGTCCGGCTCCCACGTGACGTTCGCGTCCGAGAACGCCACGATCTCCCCGCCGGCGCGCTCGACGGCGGCGTCCTGGGCACGGATCTTCCCGCCGCGAGGCAGCTCGAGCACGAGGTCCGCGCCGGCTTCGCGGGCCCGCGAGGCGGTCTCGTCCGGCGATCCGTCGCAGGCGACGATCAGCTCGATCAGCTCGGGCGGGTAGTCGAGCGCGCGAATGTTCGCAACGCGAGGAGCGATCACGTCCTGCTCGGCGTAGGCGGCGACGATCACCGACACGCGCGGGCGCTCGTCGTCCGGGGACGGTCGCGCGCCCCGGCGCGCGCCCGGTGCCCGCTCCCGCACCCACGCGAGCAACCCGAGCAGAACCGGATAGCCGGCGTGGGCGTACAGGATCAGACCCACCGACAGCCAGAACACGATCGCGACGACGATCACGGCGGCTATCCAACCAGCTCCCGGTAAAGCGCAAGGGTCTGCTCGGCCACCTCGCGCCACGAGTACGGCCCCGAGGCGGCCGTCAAGGCCCCCCAGGCGAGCCCATCGCGCTCCTGCGGGTCGCCGAGCAGCGCATCGAGCGCGGCCCGGAGCGCCGTGGGATCGTCGGGCGGGACGACGCGGGCGGCGCCGGCGGCAGCGGCCTCGGGCAAGCCGCCGACGTCGCTCACGATCGTGGGCTTCCCGAACGCGAGCGCGGTCGCGAGCACGCCCGAGGTGTCGAAGCGCTCGGTCCGCGAGTACGGGAGCACGACGACGTCAGCGCGGCGAAAGAACGCGGGCAGCTCGGCGTCCGACACGAAGCGCGGGACGAACCGGACGTTCGCGGGAGCCCGGGCCTGGAGATTTTCGATCGGCATCCGCGGCCGCCCGACGATCCACAGCTCGGCGCCATGTACCCCGCGCCACGCGTCGAGCAGGACCTCGACCCCTTTATAGGGGCGGATCAGGCCGAAGAACATCACGACCGGCGTGCCCACGGCGGCGAGCTCGTCGGGGAGCGGCAGCTCGACCGGCTGGAGCGTGAGGTGCTTGAACGCGCCGTGCGGGATCACGCGCACCTTGGCGGCGTCGACGCCGAGCTCGGACACGAGCAGGTCGCGACCGTAGCGCGAGTGGACGACGATCGCGTCGACCGCCTCGTACAGGCGCTTCTGCGCGAACGCCTGGCCCGGCCGCGGCTCCCGCGGGAGCAAATCGTGGGCGGTCAGCACGGTCGGACGGCGCGGGAGCAGGAAGCGGTCGACCGCCTGGACCGCCAGCCACTGGAAGTGGACGACGTCCGCCGTCCGCGCGACGCCGCGGTAGCGGAGCATGTCGGGCACGTGCTCGACGAGCTTCGCGGCGAGCCGCGCCTTGGACCCGGGGGCGCCGCGGGCGTGGCGGTAGAACAGCTCGCGCACGGCGTAGCCGTCGGGCGCGGGCGGCGCGCCGTACGCGAACCGGCTCGTGATCAGCTCGACCTCCGCTCCGGCGCTCGCGAGCGCCGCCGACAGAGCGTGATCGTAGGGACGGGTGAACGCGGATGGGTCGACGATCTGGACGCGCACGAGACGGCGATCAGCGGGACGAGTCGTCGAGCGACCGGCCGGCGAGCCGCGCGATCCGCCGCGCGGTGGCGCGGGTGTCGGCGCCACCGAGCGCGTGCACCCTGGCTCGGGGATCGCGGGTGAGGCGGCGAACCGCGGGGGCGAGCGCGGACAGCGAGGGGTCGCCGGGGTGACGGCTCAGCGCATCGCCCGCCGAGCGCAGCGGATGGCGCACGAGCAGCGCGACCATCGCCGCCGCCCGAGCAGCGATGCCGTCATCCTCGCGGTAGTCGACTCCGAGCGCGCGAACCACGTCGGGATCGGGCGACTCGGGCCGGGCGGCGGCCTCGATCCGGGCGCCTTCGAGCGCCCGCGCGAACTCGACCAGGGGATCGCCGCGGACCGGAAAGCGATCGGCCACGACCACGACTTCGGCGGCTTTCCTCCACAGGCCGCGGGGCCGGTTCGAGAGCGCCATCCCCGCGAGCTCGTCCGCCGAGAGCAGCGCGTCGAGCGCGAGGTAACGGGCACGCTCAGCCCGCCCGGCGCCGCCCGCCGAGGCGCCTCGCGAGCCGACGACGCCGGAGCGACCCGGGCTGCGCAGGCGGTGCAGCGCCCGCGCCAGCGCCGGCTCGGGCTCGAACCCGTCGTAGCGGCGAGCGAGCCAGGCGCGGCCGGCCGCGTACCCGCGCCACTGGCGGCGCAGATCGCCGATCGTCGTCCGGTAGCGGTGCTCGACCCGCGCGGCGCGGCGAAGCTCGAGCTTCCAGCCGGCCTCCTGCAGGCGCCAGCTGAAGTCGGTGTCCTCGGCCGCGCGCACGCCCTCGTAGAAGCCGCCGACCTGCTCGAACACGGCGCGCCGGACGAGCAGGTTGGCCGCGACCGCGCGGGGCCGGTAGGGATGGTTCAGGTGCGCCTCCTGGGAGAGGAAGTTGCGGGCCGAGCCGTACCGCGACGCGAGCGTGTCGCCGTCGAACAGCGGGACAACCTCGCCCGCGAGCGCGCCGACGTCGCCGGGCACCGGCGCCGCAAAGTAGGCGTCGAGCAGGCCCCGAGGCGCGCGGCAGTCGGCGTCGAGGAACAGGATCCACTCGCCGTGCGCGCGCGATGCCCCGGCGTTGCGGGCATGGGCCGGCGATTGCTCGCCCGGCGCCGGGATCACCGCGACGCCACCGCGAGCCGCCGCGAGGCCGGAGTTGTCGGCGAGGATCAGCTCGTCCCCGACCCGCAGGTCGAGCGCGAGGAGCGCGTCGATCGCGGCGCGGGCGGCGTACTCGTCCCCGGCGAACGGCATCACCACGCTGATCTCAGGCCGGCTCACGGGCAATCCCTCGCCTGGCTCGTGCAAGCAGGATCCGACCCTGCTCGAGCTCCTCTGAATGAGCGAACCCGGTCGCAAACAGCACCAGCGGCATCGCCGCGAGCACGGCGGCGCGGCTGAGGAGCCCGGCCGCCCCGTGCGTCGGCAGCAGCAGCTCGCCGGCCACCGACAGCCCACCGAGCACGAGCGCGAGCTGGACGAGGCGGAGCCACTCGAACGAGGCCGCGAACGCCCGGCGCGTGAGGAGGTGCATGAACGCGATCATCACCACGTATGCGCCACACAGCGCGACACCGGCGCCCGCGATCCCGAGCGGCGGCACCAGCGTCACGAGCATCACGACGTTGACGGCAAGGCCGGCGAGCGCCGCCGGGAAGTTCCGCGTGGTCACCTTGGCGCGGCCGGCGATCACCAGGAACACGACCCACAGGCCGTAGAGCGCCCACCCGAGCGCCACCCACGGCAGCGCCTTGTAGGCGTCGAAGTAGGCGGGGGCGGCGAGCAGGCGCAGGACCCAGCGCCCGAGCAGCGCGAGTCCGGCCACGACCAAGCCGCTGACAAGCAGGTAGTAGGTGGTCACGAGTCCATACAGTCGCGAAGCCTCGGCATCATCGCGAACCGAATACGCGAGCGGCGGCCAGGCGTACTGGAACGCGCGCACGATGAACGCGACCGCGCCTGCCAGCTTGACCGCGATCGAGTACAGCCCGGCGAGCCTCGGGCCGTTGACTCCGTGGTGGAAGATGTAGTACCGGTCGACGATGCTGAGCGCGTACACCGACGCCTCGGCGGGGACCGTCGGCAGCCCGAACCTGAGCAGCACGCCGTGCGTCTCGACCCCGGGGTGGCGGCGCGGCAGCAGCCGGCCGCGCATTGTCCACCACAGGCCGAGCAGCACCACCGTCGAAGCGCCGTAGTTGCCGAGCAAGAGGCCGCGGGCGCCCTGCCCGAGCACGACCACGAGCGCGAGCGACGCGCCGATCGTAACGGCGACGTTGATGAGCGAAGCGGTGGCGTACGTGCGCAGGCGCTCGTCCACCCGCAGGAGCGCGTAGGCGAGCTCGAGGTTCGTGAACGCCCACACGCCGAGCACGGCGATGCGGAAGATCGTCGCGTCGGGGTAGCCGAGGACGATCTTCGAGAGCGGCGCCGCGAGCGCCGCGAGCACGAGCGAGACGACCGTGGTGCTCACCAGCAGGAAGCCGGTGGCGCGCCGCGCCAGTGCATCCCGGCGCTCCTGGTCGGCGTCGGAGTAGTAGAAGCGCAGGAACGACTCGATCATCCCGAAGCGGACCAGGATGCTGATCAGGATCACCCCGTTCCCGAGCAGCTCGACGACGCCGTAGCCCGCGGGATCGATGTACCGCGTATACACCGGCAGCAGCAGGACCGCGATGAACTTCGAGACCACGTCGGCGACCTGGTAGGCCGCCAGCGAGCTCACCAAGCGCTTCAGGTACGCCGTCACGGTCGCAAACGGTACGGGTCGCTTCGGTGGCCGCCGCCCAGCGGCCTAGTGGTCGGAGGCGGCCACTAGCTGACCGTGACCACGTTGCGCGCGCCGGCGGCGGGCGCCGACGGGACATGGGCGGGGTAGCGGCCGGTGTTGCAGGCAGCGTCGGTGACCTCGATCCCGATCAGGTAGATGCCGGCCGGCGCGGGACGCCCGCCGATCGCGCCGTCCCACACCGCCGTGTGACCGCTCCACGGGGTGAGGAACGTCTTGACCAGGCGCGGGCCCCCGGGGAGATCCGTGCGGTAGATCAGGATCGTCCCGCCGCGGCCCTCGTTGCCGGCGTAGTGAATCGTCACGTTCGAGCCGTTCGGGCCGGGGATCGCCGAGGGCGTGACGCTCGTGAGGACCGGGTGCGGAGGAACGGTCTTGACCTTCACCGGAATACCGGTGAGGTCGACCGTGCGCCCCTGGTGAAGCAGCGCGACGCGGAAGTGGTACGTGCCGTCCGGAGCGACCCGCCCGTCGTCCTCGCGCCCATCCCAGGTGAACACGCCGTCAGGGGTGCGCACGTCCTTGCGCATGTGGCGTCCGTCAGCGACCGTGCGAACGATCTGGTCGTCGTCGTTGACGACGTAGACGTCGACGGTGTCGGCGCGGTGCTGAAGGTAGAACGAGATCGTCGTGGAGCCGCTGTTCACGGCGCCGATGCACGGCACGCCGTGGAGCGGATCGATCACTCCGGGGACGGGTCTCGGCGCGCCCTGGATCAGCGGCGTCGTCACCTTCAGGTGCTGGGTGACGAAGAACGCCGCGATCGTCGCCGCGACCAGCACCGCGAACGCGCCGGTCGAGAGCCTGTTCACAAACGCAAGACTGCCACGTTCGGGATCTTGAACTCGTGAAAGGCGTCGAGGCCCCGTGGATCGCGACTACAGAGGATGACGCGTATCGAGCCGCCGTGGCAGACGACCAGCGCGGGGAGCTCGCCGCCGGCCTCGACGTCCTCGAGCGTGGCACTCACGCGGTCCAGCTGATCCTGCAACGACTCTCCGCCGGGAAAGCGGAATGCCGCGCCTGCGCGCATCCAGGCGGCGTACTGCTCCGGCTCCTCCCGCTCGACGTCGATGAACAGCCGCCCTTCCCACTCCCCGCGATTGGCCTCGCGCAGGCGCGGGTCCAGCCGTGGGACGATTCCGACCTTCGCCCCAACGATCTCGGCGGTCTCGCTGGCCCGGCTCAGATCGGAGGACCACAGCGACCGGATCGGCTCCGGCTCGGCGCCGATGCGGTCGGCCAGCTCGTGCGCCTGCTCGCGCCCGGTGTCGTTGAGCGGCGTGTCGCGAAACCCCTGGAAGCGGATCGGCTCGAGGTTGTCGTCGGTCTGTCCGTGGCGCGCGAGCAGCACGCCCGCGAACGACCGGCTCCCGGTCGCGCTCACTTCTCACCGATGCCGAGCGTGTCCGAACGCAGCCCGAGCCTCAGCGTCTCGAGTGCAAGCACCTCGCCGGCGGGGATGTTGCTCAGATTCACCTCGGGTCCGAAGCGCCGGACGAACCACACCTGCTGATCCTTGCGCGGCGCATCGAACATGATCCGCGCGGGGGCGATCTCGTGGACGATCTCGCCGATCAGCCCCTCCCGGACCTCGCCGGACGGGCGGAAGATGCCGGCGGTGCCGGCCTCGCGGCCCTCCGCTATCACCTTCCAGGCGCCCGCGGCGAGCTCGGCGCGCATCTGCTCGACCCACACGTACGGCGGCGTGATCGCGCCGGTGTCGTCCTTGGACCCGACCTCGGAGAGCACCGTGAACTCGCGCGCGAGCCGTTCGATCAACTCGAGCTTGTGCTTGTGCTCGAGCGCGATCGTCCCGTCGGAGATCTCGAAGTGCTCGAGGCCAAGCTCGTGGACCCAGCCGATCAGCTCCTTGAGGCGGCCTCGCTGGATCGCGAGCTCGGTCAGCGTCCCGCCGAGCACGACCGGGATCCCGTGCTCGCGGTAGCGGTCGAGCTTAGGCTCGAGGTTGCCGGTCGCGAGCGCGGTGCCCCACCCGAGCTTGACGATGTCGACGAACTCGCCCGCGACCTCGACCAGCCCGTCGATCTCCGCGATCGACAGGCCGCGGTCGATCACGTGCGTCACGCCGTCTGACCGCGGCTTGCCGCTCCGCTCCGGGAGGTTGAGCAGATCTCGCATGTGCGGTCCGCTACTGCGTCGCGGCGCCGGCGAGGTCGGTGCCGACCGTGACGACGACCGCAGATCGGCAAGGACCTGAAGATGGCGGACACGCGATCTGCTGCGTCGCCTGATCGATCGGCTGCACGGAGGTCGCCCGAAGCTTCAGGGCGGTGGCGACCGCGAGCGCGTCGCGCCGGTCGTTCGGCATGTACGCGACGATCGTGGACGTGTGCGTCTGATCGGCGGCGTTCGAAGGGACGCCCCCCTGCTTGAACCCGGCGCCATTGAGCTGCTGCGAGACGCGGCCCGCCGCTCCCGTCTGGTCGGTCCCGTTGAGCACCAAGACGGTCACGGTCGCCGGGTTGACGGCGGGTGCGCGGGTCGGGATCCGATGGCTCGCGAGCGTGCTCGTGGCCGCCGCCTGCGACTTTCTCGAGCTCGACGAGGAGCTGTTGATGTTCTCGATCACGAGCACGCCCGCGACCACCGCGCCGACCAGCAGCAGCGCGCCCAGCACCCCGAACACCCGCCCGGTGCGAGTCTTGCGCTGGGCCGGACGCATGGCCATCGCGCCGCGCGGAGGACCCCCGGGACGGCCCTGCGCGCCCACTGGGCGTCCCTGGGCAGGGCGGGACGGGCCACCGCCGGGCCGTGAGGGGCCGCCAGGCTGGCCCTGGACAAGCCGCTTCACCGCCGGCACCGACGCCGCCGCGGCCGCCCCCGAGGAGCCGTTGCCGCCGGGGACCATCACAGGGGACGGTGTGTGCGCGGACGTCCCGTCGTCGGCGGGGCGGTTGACCAGGCCGACGGGTGCCGGTTCGGGCTCGGGCTGTGGAATCAGCCGGGTCGCGGCCGCCAGTGCGGGTGCGCCGACGCCGGCGGGAGCCGACGGGGGCAGCGAGGCACTGGCTGCGCCCACGCCTGCCGGCACCGGGGCCCCCCGGTAGGTGGGCGCGGCTCTCGGGGTGACCGCATGAACCGAGATCTCCGCCGGCAGCGCGGCAACGTGGTCGGCCAGGGCCGCAAGCTCGGCCTCGAGCTGAGCGACCCGCTGTCCCGACTCCTCCGCGCGCTTGCGGAGCGTCGCCGTCTCGCGCGCCTGCGAGAAGTACAGGAGCACGAGCAGCGCGACCGCGATCAGGGCGGCGAAGCCCGCATCCGCTCCGACCGAGGAGATGAAGTGATGGACCGAAAGGGCGAACGGAAGCGGGGGCATGGGAGCGGGGGCTCAGTCTACGTCTGGAGTCTGGGGAGCCGGCTGCCCGCCTCGCGCTCGGAGAAGCGCAGGCTCCCCAGCTTCGCCACGTGCTGCGCGAGTGCGGCTGCATCGCCCTCGAGCACCAGCAGGTTGATCTCGCCGAAGATCTGCTCGACCGACTCCGGGTCGAGCGGTTCGCGGGCAGCGCGCATGATCTTCTGAACGGGGGTGGGCTGGAGGCGCTCGTACGGGTTGAACAGGTCCTCGTGGAGCTTCTCGCCCCGCCGCGCGCCGACGATCTCGATCGCGATGTCGCGCTCGGGCTCGAGCCCGGACAGCCGGATCATCGTCTTCGCGAGCTCGATGATCGCGATCGGCTCGCCCATCTCGAGCACGAACACCTCGCCGCTCCCCTCGCTCAGCGACCCGGCGCGGATGATCAGCTGCACCGCCTCCGGGATCGTCATGAAATAGCGGGTCATCCGCGGGTCGGTGACGGTCACCGGCCCGCCCGAAGCGATCTGGCGGCGGAAGATCGGGACGACCGATCCCGAGGAACCGAGCACGTTCCCGAACCGCACGGTCGAGTACTTCGTGCTCGAATACCGCATCGCGGCGGCTTCGACGGCCCACTCGGCGAGCGCCTTCGAGGCGCCCATCACCGTCGCCGGCTTGACCGCCTTGTCGGTCGAGACCAGCACGAACCTGCCCACCTGCAGCTCGCCGGCGATGCGCGCGACGACGCGCGTCGCCAGCGCGTTGTTGCGAATCGCCTCGACGGGGTTGACCTCCATCATCGTCACGTGCTTGTACGCGGCCGCATGGAAGATGACGCTCGGCCGGTGCTCGGTAAGAACTTCGCGCATCCGCTCCTCTTCCCTGCAATCCGCGAGCACCGGGATCGCCGTGCGGACGTGCCGATCCTCCTCGAGCTCGCGCAGGATCTCGAACAGGTTGTCCTCGGCGTGGTCGACCAGGATGAGGCCGCGCGGCGCGACCCGCGCGATCTGGCGGCACAGCTCGGAGCCGATCGATCCGCCCGCGCCGGTGACCATCACGACCTGGCCCGACAGGTACGCGCCGACGCGCTCGATCTCCATCCGGACCGGCTCGCGTCCGAGCATGTCCTCGACGCGGACCTGGCGCAGCTGGCGGGTGACGTTCAGCCGCCCCGAGCCGTCCTGGAGTAGCTCGAACACCGTCGGGGTGGTCCGAACCTGGATCCCCCGCGCGCGGCAAGCCGTCACCACACGGGCCCTGAGCGTCCCGGGGGCGGAGGGAATCGCGATCACGACCTCGTCGGGCTCGACCTCGTCGAGGATCCGCGCGAGCTCGTCGGAGTCGGTCGTGCCGAGGACCTTCAGGCCATGCTCGTCCTTGGTCCCCTGCTTGCGCGGGTCGTCGTCGACGAAGCCGACCGGCCGCAGCAACAGCTGCGGGTTGCGAATCAGCTCGCGGACCACGAGGTGGCCGCCCTGGCCGCCGCCGACGATCAGCACGTCGCGCGCTCCCTTGGCCACGCGGAAGCTGTGCACCCGTCCTTCGACGACGATGTGGACGAGAAACCGGGCGCCGATCAGCAGCGCCACCGCGAGCAGGAAGAACAGCGCGATCACGCTGCCCGGGAGGTTGACCGGGGTCTCCTGAAACCCGACCGTCGTGGTGACCGGGTGCAGGAAGGCGATCGCGCCGACGTTGACCAGCGTCGACACCACCAGGCCCTTCACCACCGCCTCGTAGTCGCGCTGGCCGACGTACGTCCACAGCCGCTGGTACTGGCCGAACATCGCGAGGGTCACGAGGGTGACCGGCACGACCCACCAGATCGTATGCGTCAGCAGGTCTCCGTAGCGGTCGTTGGGCCCGCGGAGACCGTCTTCGAACCTCAGCCGGAAAGCGAGGTAGTAAGCGAGCGCGACCAGAATCCCGTCGACAGCCAGCTGAGGCACGGAGTGCCGGTGGACGGGGAAGGCCGCGGATCTGATCCGCCGGCGCATGCGGCCGGGATTGTAGTCAGGATCCCCGTCAAGCCCTCGCTAAGAACGCGTTAGCCGGGAAATCAGTTGACCGGCAGGACGGGCGAGCGCGCCAGCGTGCGGCCCTTGGCGCCGAGCGCCTCGACCGCGACGAACTTGCGAGCCGGCGCTCTGATCGCGGTCTCGAAGCCATGCTTGGGCGCGGTGTCGACCGCCGGCATCTTGGTCGAGGTGTCGCCGGCGAACACCCGCCACCGCTTGACGTTCGTGGCGCCGTTCCAGCTCACGTACACGGTCATCTTGATGCCTTTGTGCGTGGTCGCCACCGAAGGCGGCGCCGCCGGCGTGGCGTTCCACTGCAAGCGGTAGGCGCGGTAGGTGAGGTTCGAGTCGACGAAGCGCCCCTCGAACACGAGCTTGCCCGCCGAGTTGTACTCGCTGAAGTACGGCTGCGAGCCCCATCCCACGAAGTCGTCGTGGTCGGGCAGCTGCTCGTCGTTCCCCTCGAAGCTCGCGAGCAGCGGGGGCGAGTGCTCGCGCTGGTCGGCCACCTCGGCGGTCATGCGCTCGAGGCTCAGCTCGAGCTCGAGCGCGCGCGACTGCGAATGCACATAGGGCGGGCCCGCCCCGTCGTCGAACATCGTCAGGAACTGGTCCCCGTAGGCACGGACGCGGACGTCGTGCTGGAACGCGAACGCCGCTCCAGGTCCGAGCTTGAAGCTCGAGTGCTTACCTCCGAGCGTCCAGATGATCGCTCCGGTGTGGTAATTGAGCTTGTAGATGGCCCAGGTGTTCCGCCCGGAGATCAGGATGTTCCCATCGTGGTCCTGCTCCGCCGAGTTCAGGTGAAAGTAGTCGAAGGGACTGCCGATTCCGTTGGCGACGTGCGTCTTGGTCGGGAGGTTGCTGTAGCTGGCGCTCAGCGGCACGTGATCGAGGCTGTCCCACTGGAACAGGACGAGCCCGGTCGGCACGTCGATCTCCTGGACGACCGAGTCGAGCACGACCTCTCGCGTCGCACCGCCGACCGAGGAGGCGTTCACGTACACCGGGTACTCGGCGCTGATCAGCGCGGTCCCGCGCGGGGTCAGCTCGAACTCGTGTAGATCCGCAGTCAGGCCGTTGCCGGCCGACACGACGCTGACGACCTGGTAGCGGCTGTTCACGATCATGTCCTGCCCGGACCCCACGCCTACGGCCTCGTTGCCCTGCCACCACGTCAGCACCGTCTGGCCGTGGTAGATCTGGGTTCGGAAGTCGGTAGCGGCCTGATCCGTCGGAACCGGGTTGAACCAGATCAGCGTGCCGTTCGGGCTGATGATCTCGGGGCCCTGCTGGACCGGGCCGACCTGAGGGGCAAGGAAGATGTCGCCGGTGGCGGCCGGGTCGGGCTTGGTGATCTTCACCGCCGCCGGAGCGATGTTCGGTTGCGAGCGGTACCACCAGACATCCCCGTTCACCCGCGGCGCCGAGGGCCGGTGCGCGGGAGGGATCGTCCCGGCCGGCATCGCGACCTGGAACTGATAGGTGCCGTTCCCGGAGCCCTCGAGGTTGAGCGACGTGGCGACAGTCACGGTCTCGCCGGGCGCGAACGGGGTGCTCGGGACGAAGCTGCCCCCCTGCCCATCGGAGTCCGCCTCCACCGTCCCCGCGTGGACCCCGCTCACCGAGCCGGTCACCCTGATCGTCCCGAGCTGGCCCGCGGAGATGCCCCGAAACGTGATCTGCGCGCCCGGCGAGGCGAAGGCGGCCCCTGGGCTCGGGTAGACGTACACCGGTGGCGGCCCGCTTGGCGGCTTGGGCACGGTCGGCTTCGGCTTCGGCTTGGGCTTCGGCTTGGGCACGGTCGGCTTCGGCTTCGGCTTGGATGCGGTCGGCTTCGGCTTCGGCTTGGATGCGGTCGGCTTCGGCTTCGGCTTGGATGCGGTCGGCTTCGGCTTGGACGCGGGGGGCGGGTGCTTGCTGACCGTGGCGCTCGCGAGCCCTGCACCTGACAGGTACAGCGGCACCGCCAGGCATGCCGCCACGAACCGCCGGCGCGTACCGCTATGCGTCACGCGGCCCCGCCCCCGAGGCCAGTAGATCAGTACTCGCCGGGGAGCCCGTTCGACGAGCTCTGGGTGGGGAACGCCTTCGACGTGCCCAGGACCTTGCCCTTGGGGCCGAGTGCCTGAACCTCGTATGCCTTGAAGGTGCCGTTGAGCTGGATCGACGTCTCAAAGCCGGTCTTTGCCTTGGTTGCCACGCTCTTGAGGCTCTGGGCGCTCGAACCGGCCAGGACTCTCCAGCCTACGACCTGGGTGTCTCCATCCCAGCTCGCGTACACCGTGGCTTTCCCACCATTGTCGCGAACTGCGCCGCTCGGTGGGAAGAAGGGGATCCCGACCCACTTCTGGACGTACGCGCGGTAGTTGACGTCCGGGGTCGGCCAGAGCGCGTCGAGCAACACCTTTCCCTGCTTGCTGAGCTCGGAGAAGAACGGCTGGGAGCCCCAGCCGAGCGACACGTTTCCGTTCGGGAGCTGCTGGACGTTCCCGAGGAACGCGGCGTTGAAGTTGCTGCCGCGGGTGTACTGGGCGACGAAGCTGCCGGTGTGGTTGGCCGTGTTGAGCTTCAGCACGAGGCCGCGCGTCGGACCGCTGGGCTTCCCGACCGTGGTCTTGCCCTTGGAGTTCACGCTGATGTCGCAGCAGGCATCGTCGAACACGCTCACGACATCGCCGCTGTGCAGCTCGACGTCGTGCTGCCACTCGAACTGGGCGTTCCCCGGCAGCTTGAACGAGCTGATCTTCGGATTGCCGCTGAGCGTCCACTCGATCGCGCCCGTGGTGCGGTCGATCAGGTACGCCGACCACGTGTTTCGCAGCGACACCAGAAAGGTCTCGTTCCCGGTCAGCTGGATCGCGTTGATGTGGTACGCGTCCCACGGGACCCCGGGCAGGGGTTTGGTTTCCGACTGCGACAGCGGGACGTTCGGCGTGCCACCGGGGTTCAGCGCGTCCCAGGTGTAGAGGAGCTGCCCGGTCGACAGGTTGTACTCCTGCATGGCCGAGTCGAGCACCACGCCGTTGGCGGAACCGCCGTACGGGGTCAGGTTCATCGGGACCGGCTTGTACGCGGTCACCCAGGCGTTCGAGCCGCTGATCATCATCTCGTGCTCGGAGATGATCCAGCCGTCGACGCCCTTCAGCGTCGCCACGTGCCGGTAGTGCTGGTCGACGACGACGTCCTCGCCGCTGCTCGTCACGCCGGTTCCGGAGACCACCCCCTGCCACCAGCTGAGCGCCGGCTTGCCGAGGTAGCTCTGCACCTTGAGGTTGCCCGCAAACGCGTTCACGCCAATCGGGTCGAACCACACGGGCTGGAGGTTGTGATCGAGGATCAGCGGGCCGCTCTGGCCGACCATCGGCTCCTTGAAGCCCTGGCTCTTGAAGTTCGCGACCATGAAATAGCCCGGAGCGAGCTGCTTGAACTGCGTCTTCTGCGTCGTGCTCAGCTTGGGCGGGTGGAGGTTCGGCGCGGACACGAAGCTCCACGCCCCCTTGGTCGTGTAGGCGGCGATCGGCGCGGCCTGCGCACCGGCTGCGCTCAGCGTCAGCACGCACGCGAATCCGGCGACGATCGCGGCGGGCAGGCGAAGTTTGAGCATGATGCGTGACACAGACGGCCTCCTCGAGCGGTTCAGGACCCTAACACTCCCCGGCAGGCGAAGGTTGCGCCCGGGTTTCGCTCGGTCCTAGGGGTCCGCGACTGAGTAAGTGACCCCTAAGCTCCCCTAAGCTCCCAGCAGCAGGTCGGCGAGCAATGCAGGGTCCCGGCGCACCCGGTCTTGGGCCTCCGCCTCGGGCTTGCGCTCGATGACTGTCAGCTGATCGGCGGTGGTGAGACGCTTCAGCCTGCCCTCGGCGATCAGCCGCTCGTCGACTGCGCCCAGGCGGCCCTCGAACACCGTGTACACGGGGGTTCCGAGCGCCACCGCCTCGCGATTCATCGTCCCGCCGGCGGACACCACGAGGTCCGCGAACGCGATCAGCGACTGGGCGTCGATCGCCCTCTCGGGGACGATGAAGCGGCCGGCGCGCGCGAGCTCGGCGCGCTGCTCGGGGGTCCGTGGAAGCACCACGGTCTGGGCGTTCGCCAGCCGGTCGAGGACCTGAGCGAACAGGTCGTTCTCGAAGCGGTGGTAGAGGGAGACGTCGGGCGCGGTGCGCACGACCGCGATCGGTCCGTCCTGGTCGAGCCCGAGCTCGGTCTTGATCGCGGGGTCCGGTTCGAAATCCGCCAGGTAGTACTCCTCCTTGAGCCCCGGGTAGCCGCGGACCTTGCCCCGCGCGCCGTACCGGTACATCCGTTCCGGCGGGATCGCGTCGGGGATCACCACCGCTTGCGCCAGCCGGCAGTTTACGTTGTGCTGAACCGTCGCCCACTCGTAGTCGAACGTCGTCGAGGACGGGATGCGCAGCAGCGCGGCGGCGATCGTGATGTCGTTGGACCCGTGGCCGAGCGCCCGGTCGAAATGGCGGCCGCGGGCCCATTTCGTCAGCGCGGCTGATCGTTCTACGAGCCCACGCGCCTTCGCTCCGAGCCTTCCCCCCCGGTGGCGTCCGATCGGCGTGTGCTCGATCCCGAACCGGTCGAGCAGGCCGAGCGTCTGGGCGAAGTCGCGCGCGGTGACCTCGACCTCGTGGCCGCGCGCACGCAGGTTCGCGATCACGGGTCGCATCACGAGCACGTGGGGTGAGTTCGTCAGGTCGACCCAGATCCGCATCCGGCGTGGGGCGTGAGTAAACCCTAATCCGTCGTTAGGGGGGATTGTCGGCGGCGCCTGACGGCGGCGCCTCAGGAGATTGTCGGCGGCGCCTGACGGCGGCGCCTCAGGGCGCTCTTGCCGCCTGCCGCTACATTCCCCCGCGGTGCTGTTCGTCTACACATCGGTGACGGACTCGCTCGTCACCCTAGCCACTCACATCATCCGGGACCTCGGCCTGGCCGGCGTCACGCTGCTGACGTTCACCTCGGGAGTGATCGGCATGCCGGGCTCCGAGCCGACGATGCTGTTCGCCGGCTTCAATGTCTCCGAGGGCCATATGAGCCTGTTCGCCATCATCCTGTTCGGGGTACTCGGCGACATGATCGGGGCCTCGATCGCGTACGCGATCGGATACTGGGGACGCGAGGAGCTCATCGAGCGCCACGGGAACAAGCTGCACATCTCACAGCAGCGCCTGGACCGCGCCCACCGCTGGTTCGAGCGCTACGGCGCGCCGGTGATCGTCGTGTCCCGATGCATCCCGTTCGCGCGCGCGGCGTTCCCATACGCGGCGGGAGTGGCCAGGATGGGATACCTGCGGTTCGTGACCTTCGCGACGATCGGTTCGATCGTCTGGATCGGCGCGCTGGGCGTGCTCGGACGCGAGGTCGGGTCGAGCTGGCAAAGCTGGCGGCACAACCTCGAGTACGTGGACTACGTCGGCGCCGCCCTGCTCGTCGCGGCGATCGCATATCTGATCTTGCGGATCGCGCGGACACGGCGAGGCGATCCCACGGCCGTGGCGTAGGCGTCGGTGGGCCGGAGGGTGGGGTCCGAGGATCTGCCGGCTTGGCAGGCGATCGTCCTCGGGGCGCTGCACGGCCCGGCCGAGCTCCTGCCGATCTCCTCCTCGGGCCACGTCTCGGTCGTCCCCTGGCTCGCCGGGTGGGACTACAGCCGGCTCGACGACGAGCTGCGCAAGTCGTTCGAGGTCGCGCTCCACACGGGCACGGCGGCGGCGCTCCTGATCAGTCTCCGGCGCGAGGTCGACGACGCCGTGCGCGGGCTGAACGCACGGCGCCTGCTGATGATCGGGCTGTCGTTCGCCCCGCCTGCGGTGATCGGATACCGGTTCGAGCGCTGGATCGAGACGCATCTGGGAACGCCACCGACGGTCGCGGCCGGGCTGTTCGTGGGCGCGGTGGCGATGGCGATGGCCGACCGCTCGCCCCAGGAGCGCACACACGCGGACGCGGGGGCGCTCGATGCGCTGCTGCTCGGAGTGGCGCAGGCGTGCTCGCTGCTGCCCGGCGTCTCGCGCAACGGAGCGACGCTGGCGGCCGCGCGGTGGCGACGGTTCACGCGCATGGACGCGAACCGGCTTTCGCGTCACACGGCGCTGCCGATCATCGCCGGCGCCACGCTGCTGAAGGGGGTCCGGCTCCACCGCCGCGGGCTGCCGCCGGGGGCCGCGCTGCCGTTCGCGGCCGGCGCGTGTGCCGCGTTCGTCTCGACCCTCGGCTCGACCCGGCTGATCCGGGCGCTCGAGCGCGACAGCTCGCTGCTGCCGTACGCGCTCTACCGGATCGGGCTGGCGGCGGTGATCGCGCGGCGGCTGGTGGCGCAGCGCGGCGTGCGCTCGTAAACGCGGCCGTGGCGCGGGCGCGGGACGGGTCAGTGTGGACGACGGCGATCTGGCGCAAAATAGAGCCTAATCTGATGAGCACGATCCTCGGTACCACGCTCAACGGCCGATACAGGCTCGAGGCTCGGATCGGCGCCGGGGGCATGTCGACGGTGTACCGGGCCACCGACGAGACGCTTCAGCGTCAGGTCGCGATCAAGCTGATGAACCGCGAGATCGCCACCGACTCCGACCAGCTCGAGCGGTTCCGGCGCGAGGCGCGCGCGGTGGCGCAGCTCTCGCATCCGCACATCGTCGGCGTGATCGACTACGGCGAGGATTTGGACCCCGCCCACCCCAGGCCGTACATCGTGTTCGAATACGTCGAGGGCGAGACGCTCAAGGAGCGGATCCGCCGCACGGGCCGCCTGCCGACGACGGAGGCGGTCGCGTACGCCATCGAGATCGCCCGCGCGCTCGGGGCGGCGCACGCCCGCCACATCGTGCACCGTGACGTGAAGCCGCAGAACGTCCTGATCGACGAGGAGGGCTCGGCGAAGGTCACGGACTTCGGGATCGCCCGCACGCTCGACGAGGAGGGATTGACGGCGGACGGCCGGGTGCTCGGCACCACCGACTACGTCTCGCCCGAGCAGGCCCTCGGCCGGCCCGTGACCGGTCAATCAGACCTGTATTCGCTCGGGGTCGTGCTCTACGAGATGCTTACCGGCGAGGTCCCGTTCAAGGGCGATAACCAGGTCGCGGTCGCGATGAAGCACGTGCGAGATGAGCTACCCGACGTGCAGGCCAAGCGCCCCGAGGTGTCGGCCGCGCTCGCCGCGATCGTGGACACCGCGACCGCCAAGCGCGTCGACGAGCGCTACGCGGACGACGCCGAGCTGATCGCCGACCTCGAGGACGTGCTCGCGATCGAGACCGCCCGGTCCGGCAGCGCCACCGGCGAGGTGACGAGCGTGCTGAGGACGCTGCCCTCGCAAACCCAAAGTCGCGTCCCGTTCCGCATCCGCCACCGGGTCCGCGCGGCGGCGCTGGTGCTGATCCTGCTCGCGCTCGTGGGCGGAGGAATCGCATGGCTCGCGACGAGGACGCACCACGGTGCCCCGAAGCTCGCGACCTCGGCGGCGCCCGCCCGCCACCTGACCCAGATACGGCTCTGCCAGCACTGCGCCCACGACTACAACCCCGACGCGGTCAGCGGGCCCAAAACCCAGAACCCGGCCCTCGACGGGCTGGCCGTTGACGGCAATGTCAACACCGCATGGCCCACCGAGCAGTACTACACCGGCCAGCTCGGCAAGCCCGGCGTGGGCCTGTACGTCGACGCGAGCAAGGCGGTCCAGGCTCGCGAGATCGTGATCTACACCCAGACCCCCGGGTGGCGCGTCCAGATCTGGGCGAGCAACTCGCCGCCCGATCCGGACGCCTTCGAGAGCGGGGCGGGCGGGTGGACCCAGCTGACGCAGGTCGCCTCGGTCGGGCGCAAGCAGCCGATCTCGCTCGACACTCCCGAGACCGGCTACCGCTACTACCTCGTGTGGATCACGGCGCTTCCGCCCGGGAAGATGATCGTGTTCCTGAACGAGGTCGCGCTTTACCAGCTGTCCTCGTAGGACCGGCCGGCCGCCATCAGGTGCTTAGCCCGCCGCGGGTTTGGCGCGACCTCTCAGTGCCGTCGGCGGCGCTCGGCGGCGTGGCGGTCGAGCGCAAGCTGGACGAGCCGGTCAAGCAGATCCGCGTACGGGATCCCGCTGGCCTCGAGCAGCGACGCGTACACGCTCGTGCTCGTGAACCCGGGCATCGTGTTCAGCTCGTTGAGCAGGACCCGCTCGCCTTCGACGAAGAAGTCCACCCGCGCAAGGCCGTGGCAGCCGGCGTGCGCGAACGCGCTCACGGCGACCTCGCGGATCCGGTCGCGGACGCGTTCGGGGACCCGGGCCGGCACGATCAGCCGCATGCCGCCCGGCGTGTACTTCGCCTCGTAGTCGTACCACCCCGATTCACCCACAGCGAGCACGATCTCCCCGGGCATGGAGGCGATCGGGTCGCTGCCGCCGAACACCGAGCACTCGACCTCAAGCCCGCGGGCCGCCGCCTCGACGATCGCCAGCGAGTCGTGCTCGAACGCAGTCTGGAGTGCGCTCGGCAGCTCCTCCTCGGTCCCAGCCCGAACGATCCCGACCGACGAGCCGAGCCGCGCCGGCTTCACGAACACGGGCAGCCCGAGCCCCCGGAGATCTCTGAGCACGAGCTCGCGGTCGGACGCGAACGCGTCGGCCTGCACGGCGTGATAGCTGACCTGCGGCAGCCCGGCGTGGGCCATCAGCTCCTTGAACATCACCTTGTCCATGCACAGCGCCGACGCGAGCACGCCCGAGCCGACGTAGGCGACGTCGAGGCACTCGAGCAGTCCCTGGACGGTGCCGTCCTCGCCGAACGGTCCGTGCAGTACCGGAAACACGACGTCCACGCCGTCGATGCCGGCGCCCGGCTGCACCGACATCGCCGCGCCGTCACGGCGCCACGTGCCGTCGCGGCCGACCTCGATCGCCACCGGCACGTGCCCGGCCTCCTCGAGCCCCGCGCGGACCGAGACCGCGGAGGCGAGCGATACCTCGTGCTCGGAGGAGCGACCTCCGCCGAGCACCGCGACGCGCGCCGGCTTCACTTTGTCGGCGTGGTGGTAGCGGCGCTGGTAGGCGTCGTGGACGTGGACGTGGACGTGGACGTGGTCGTGGTCGTGGTCGGGGCGGTCGTGGTGGTCGTCGTCGTGGGCGTCGGCGCGACGTAGTGTCCGACGACGATCGTGACGTTGGTCCCCTTATTGGTCATGGTGTTCGCGCTCGGATTCTGGCTGAGCACGACCCCTCCCTGACTCTTGGTGCTCACGTCCTGGAGCTGGACGGTCGCCGGGAACCCCACCGCCCCGAGCGTGGCCTCGGCCGCTCCCCGCTTCTTTCCGGTCACGTTCGGCACCGCCACCGTCGGCGGGGCCTTGGCGACCACGAGGCTGATGGTCGTGCCGGGCTCGACCGAGCCGCCGGCGGGGCTCTGGCTGATCACGGTGCCGGGAGCGACGGTCGTCGTGACCTCGGCAGTCGTGGTGACGTTGAAGTTGCGCGGCGGAGCCTCGAGCGTCGCCTCGGCCTGGGCGACGGTCTCGCTGGTCACGTCGGGCACGCTGACCGGCGGCGGGCCGGTCGAGACGAAGATCGTCACCGGCGTGTTGACCGCGGGGTTCGACCCGGCCGGCGGGCTCGTCCCGATCACCTGGCCGTCAGCGACCCCGGTGTTCGATTGCTTGACCACTTTGCTGACCTTGAGGTTCGCGATCTGGATCGACGACTTCGCCTGCTGGAGCGTCTCGCCGACGACCGAGGGGACCGTCGTGTTGCCGGGTCCGGTCGAGACCGTCAGCGCGACGTTCGAGCCCCTCTTGGCCTTCGTGCCCGCCTGGGGATCCTGGGCGATCACGGTCCCGGTCTTCTGCTGGCTCGTGACCGACAGCTGGCTCACGGTGAAGCCGGCGTTCTGGAGCTGCGTCTGCGCGACGGTGAACTGCTCGCGGGTCACGCCGGGTACGACGAGCTTGGTCGGGCGCGTCAGCAGGTACGCGGCCACGCCGCCGCCCGCGAGCAGCAACGCCGACAGCAGCAGCACGATCCACGGCCACACACGGCGATGCTCGGGCGGCTCCTCGTCCTCTGGGAACGGTCCGACCACGACCCCGCCAAGCGTGTCGCCTCGAGCCGGCGCGGGCGCCCCCTGCGGCGCCGTGAGCGCGGACGCCTGCGCGGACCTGCCCGCCACGACGCCCGCCAGCACGGGCATGCTCGCCGTCCGCTGGCCGCGCTGGCCGGACAGGATCGCCGCCTTGGCCTGCTCGAGCGTGGTGATGAACTGGTCGGCGTTCGCCGGACGGTCAACGGGGTTCTTGTTCAGCGCCCACATCACGACCTGCTCGAGCTCGAGCGGGACGCTCGGGTTCACGATCGCGGGCGGCATCGGCGCCTCGGACACGTGCTTGAGCGCGATCGACACCGCCGACTCGGCGTCGAACGGCACCCGGCCGGTGAGCATCTCGTACAGCACGACCGCGATCGAGTAGAGATCCGAGCCCGCGCTGACCGCGTGGCCCTGCGCCTGCTCGGGGGACAGGTACTGCGCGGTCCCCATGATCGAGCCGGTCTCGGTCATGTCCGACGCGCCGGCCCGGGCGATCCCGAAGTCCGTGACCTTGGCGTTGTCGGCATCGTCCACGATCACGTTGTGGGGCTTGAGGTCGCGATGGATCACGCCGCGACGATGCGCGAACCGGGCCGCCTTGAGGATCTGGATCGTGATGTCGATCGCTCGGACCGGATCCAGCGGCGCCTCCTGGCGGATCAGCTGCTTCAGCGACCGTCCGGGCAGGTACTCCATCGCGATGTAGTAGGTCCCGTCGTACGCGCCGCGGTCGTACACGCTGACGACGTTCGGGTGCTGGAGGCCGGCGGCCGCCTGCGCCTCCCGCCGGAACCGCTCGACGAAGCCCGGGTCCTCGGCGAACCGCTGGTAGAGCAGCTTCAGCGCCACCTTCCGCCCCAGCTGCTCATCCTCGGCGAGGAACACATCGGCCATCCCGCCCGCGCCCAGCCGCGACACGATCTTGTAGCGGCTGTCGACGATCGTGCCGGGGGCAAGTCCTGCCATCAGTGGCCGCCTTCAGAGAGCAGGGCCTGGAGCACCTGTCTCGCGATCGGAGCCGCGACCGAGCCGCCGAAGCCGCCGTTCGATTCGTCGACCATCACCGCAATCGCGATCTTCGGGTGGTCCGCCGGCGCGAACGCGACGAACGCCGGCTGAGTGAGGTTCGAGCCGTTCGGACCGATCTGGGGCGTGCCCGTCTTACCGGCGATGCTGATTCCGGCGAGCTGCACGGCCGTTCCGGTCCCTTCCTCGACCACCTTCTCCATCATCTTGGTTAGCGCCGCCGCTGTCGAGGGCTTCATCACCTGGCTGTATACGCTCGGCTGGATCGTCTTGACCGTGCGGCCGTCCTGGTCGACGACGCGATCGGTCAGATGCGGCTTCATCAGCATGCCGCCGTTCGCGACCGCAGCCGCGACCATCGCCATCTGGAGCGGCGTCGCCTGAAGCCCGCCCTCTCCGATTCCGATCCGGCCGATGTCCTCGTCAGGGCTGGCCGGCGGGTATGGACGGCCGCCCGGGCTCACCGGCTTGCTCGTGTTGATCTCGAACGACGGGTAATCGAGCGGCGGCTTGGAGTAGAAGCCGAACCGCTTCATGTACTCGGTCATCGTCCGCCGCCCCACCTTCTCCGCCACCTGCGCGAAGATCGTGTTGATCGACTGGACCATCGCGGTCGTGAGCGTCTGCGGGCCCCAGCTCTTGTCGCCGTCGTTCGCGAGCGGCACGCCCGAGACCTTGATCGGCGAGTTACCGTTGATCACGGAGTCCGGGGTGTACATGCCGGTGTCGAGCGCGGCCGCCGCGGTCACGATCTTGAACGTCGAGCCCGGGGCGTAGGCGCCCTGGGTCGCTCGGTTGAAGGTCGAGACGTTGTCGCCCGTGGCGTCCGGGCGGTTGTTGTCGTAGCTCGGGTTGGAATACATGACCTTGATCGCGCCGGTGCTCGGATCGAGCGCGACGACCGATCCGTGCTGGCCGGCGAGCGCCTGCTGCGCGGCGCGCTGGCCCTTGGGGTCGAGCGTCGTGTACACGTCGTCGCCGACCGGGCGCGGACTGAGCTGCCCGAAGATCGAGCTGAGCCCCGTCTCCAGGCCACGCAGATCAGAGCCGTCCGACTGCTCGAGTCCCTGCGCTCGACCCTGCGTCGCGATCGAGTACCCGACCGGCTGCGAGAAGAGATCGCGGGTTGGGTACGCGCGCGCCCAGGTCCCGGCGGCGGCCGGCACCGACTTCGCGAGCACGGTGCCGTCGGCGGCCAGGATCCGCCCGCGCTTGATGTGGAGCTCGTCGAGCAGCGTGCGGACGTTCAGCGTGTTGTTGTTCAGCGAGGAGGCCTGGAACACCGTCCAGCGCGAGGTGAACACCACGAGCAGCGCGAACAGCAGGATCACCACGCCGAACAACCGCGCGATCGGGGCGTTCACTCGGGCCTCCGGGCGCGATCGGACACGAGCAGCAGCAGCGCGACCAGCACGAGGTTGGCGACGATCGACGAGCCGCCGTAGGAGATGAACGGCAGCGTCACGCCGGTCAGCGGGATCACCCGCGTCACCCCCCCGACGATCACGAACACCTGGAGCGCGAGCATCGCGCTGAGCCCGGCGGCGAGCAGCGTCGAGAACGAGTCCCGCGCGAGCGCCGCGGTCTTGAAGCCGCGGGCGACGAGCAACAGGTAGGTCATCAGCACGGCCACCGCGCCGAACAGCCCGAGCTCGTCGGTGATAACCGCATAGATCATGTCGGTCTGGGGCGCCGGCAGCAGCGCAGCGCCGTTCGGCAGCGTCAGCGCGGCCTGGCCGAACCCCTGTCCGAACATCCCGCCGGCCGCCTGGGCGAAGATCCCGTTCGCGATCTGGTAGCTGCCGAGCGGCTCGCTGTAGAGCTCGTGGTTGAACGGATGCAACCAGTCCTCCACCCGCGCGTTGATGTGCGGGATGTGCGTCCCCAGGTACCAGGCCCCGAGCGCGAACGCGAGCAGGCCGACGACGACGAACGACAGGCGGCCGGTGGCGACATAGAGCACGGCCAGCAGGCCTCCGTAGAACATCAGCGAGGAGCCGACATCGTGGAGGATCACCATGATCAGCATCGCGATCCCCCAGATCACGAGCACCGGGCCGAAGTGCTTGATCGGCGGCAGCGTCACGCCGAGGATGCGGTGCGACCCGCTGACCAGCAACTGGCGCGTGTCGCGCAGGTAGCTGGCGAGGAAGATGACGAGCCCGATCTTCGCGAACTCCGCCGGCTGGAACACGAACAGGCCGGGGATGCGTACCCCGAGATAGGCGCCGTTGGCCTGGTAGCCGATGCCCGGAAGCCGCGGCAGCACCAGCAGCCCGAGCGATACGAACACGATCGTGTAGCGGTACCGCTCGAGCTTGCGGTAGTCACGGAACACGATGATCGTCCCCGCGAACAGGATCAGCCCGAGCACGAACCACTGGGCCTGCTGGCGCGCCAGCGTCGGGTCGATCCGGTACACCATCACGAGCCCGAAGCTCGCCAGCACCGCGACCAGCGGGAACATGTAGGGGTCGGCGCGCGGCAGCGTGATCCGGATGAACACGTGGGCGGCGATGCACAGCCCGAGGAACAGCGCCCCGTAGGTCAGCGACCCGTTCGACAGCGCGTTCGAGCGTTGGATGAACACGCCGGCGAAGCCCGCGGTCACGAGCAGGGACGCCGGGATCAGCCCGACGAGCTCCCGGTTCCGAGCGCTCACCGCGCCGCCTGCCCTCGAGCGCTCACCGCCGGGATGGGCAAGGGGGGCAAGGGGGGCAAGGGGAGCCGGGTGAGCCGGGTGAGCCGGGTGAGCCGGGTGAGCCGGGTGAGCCGGGTGAGCCGGGTGAGCCGGGTGAGCCGGGTGAGCCGGGTGGGCGGGATCCGAATCTCCCTCACGGCGAAATCTTCCCCTGCTCGAGGTCCATCACCAGCGAGGTCGCGTCCGACTGTGAGCGCAGGTCGTTGTTCAGCAGCTGGCCGCGCCTGGGGGCGGGAACCGCGGATGCCGGGACGCCCGAGACGTAGTACGTCTCGTATAGAGGCACGCCGAACGGCAGGTTGTACGGAAGCCCCCGATAGACCGTGACGATGCCCTGGGCATTCGTCCCGACGAAGTACAGCTGCCGGCTGGCGAGATAGCCGCCCCCTCCGATCAGGGCCAGGACGATCAGCGTCGCCAGAAGTGCGGCGATCGGCGCCGAGTAGTGACGCTCGCGCGGGGCGGCCACTGGCGGCCGCGGCTGGAGGCGGCGCGAGCCCAGATGCAGCGCAGCCGTCCGGGTCCCCCGCGCTGCCGCTCGGGTCGGTGGCGCCGCCACCGCAACCGCCGCCACGCCCGCCGCCGCAGATTCCTCGGTTTCGGCCGAGCGGGCGTCATGCGGGACGGCGACGGCGACGATCGTGTCCTCGCCGGCGGCCTCGTCCACCCCGAGCTCCTCGAGACGGAACAGCACGACCGTGATGTTGTCCCGACCGCCCGCCTCGTTGGCCTCGCGGATCAGCGCGTCGGCCGCCTCGTCGAGGTTCTCGTGCGAGGCAAGGATCGCGGCGACCCGAGTCTCGGAGATCATCGAGGTGAGTCCGTCGCTGCACAGCAGCACGACGTCGCCCGCCCGCGCCGGATACGTCCAGGTGTCGACCTCGACGTCCGGCTCGGGACCCAGCGCCCGGGTGATGATCGACCGCTGAGGATGCTCGGCAGCCTGCTCCTCGGTCAGCTTCCCGCGCCGGACGAGCTCGTCGACGAGCGAGTGGTCCTGGGTCAGGCGCTGGAGGGAGCCGTCCCGGAACATGTAGGCGCGACTGTCGCCGACGTGTGCGATCGCGACGTGCGCGTCGTCGACGTAGGCGGCGGTCAGCGTCGTGCCCATGCCGGCCCGCCCGCGATCCGCACGCGACCGCTCGTAGATCTGCTGGTTGGCCTCGCGCACGCGGCTGGCGAGCCGCTCCTCGGGGCTGCCGGAGTCCGGGAGCCCCTGCTCGAACGCCTCCACGGCGATTCGCGAAGCCACCTCACCGGCCTGGGCGCCGCCCATGCCGTCGGCGACCACGAACACGGGGGCGCGCGCGAACGCGCTGTCCTCGTTGTCCCGCCGCTGGCGGCCGGTGTCGGTTTTACAGGTGGTCTCCGCCGCGCGCAGCATGATCAGGGTGTTGCAATCCTCATAGCAGTTGTATCCCTATTGCACGTAAGAGAACTCGCAGTCGCCGATCCTGATCCGATCGCCGGGATGCAACGGCTGGGGGCCGTTCAGCGGCTCCTCGTTCAGATAGGTCCCATTGGTGGATCCGAGGTCCTCGATCACGACGACGTGGCCCTCCCGCGAGACGCGGGCGTGCTGCGCGGAGGCGAACGGATCGTCGAGCCTGATCTCAACGTCTCCGCGGCCGAGAGTAGCGCCCTGATTGGGAATTTCATACGCGCTGCCGGTCTCGTGGCCAGGGGCGCGCTCGACCATCAGGCGCGGTTCGAAGCCGTCGGCGTCGTGATCGAGGCCGCTGGAGGCCGGGTACATGCCGGTGGCGTCGTATGGAGCCGCCTCGTCGGCTCGAACCACGCCACCGCGCCCGCGGCGCAGGTCCCGCATCGCGCTCCACGCCACCCACAGCAGGAACAGATAGAGCACGATCAGGAAGCCGAACTTGAGACCTACCGAGACGGGCGCGAGCATCTCGTGGCCCTACTCCAGGGTGAACGTCATGACCGACTCGCCGAGCTCGATCTCGTCCCCGCTCCGCAGCACTTCGGACCCTTCGACCCGGTGCCCGTTGAGCCGTGAGCCATTCGTCGAGCCGAGGTCGGTGAGCACCCACGAGCCGCCGCGTGGGCGGATCTCGGCGTGCTGGCGCGACACGTTCGGATCGCTCAGCACGACGTCGCACTGACGGCCGCGCCCCAGCGTCGCCCCCGACGTGCCGACCACGACCCGCTGTCCGTCGACCAATAGCAGGACCTTCGGCGCGCGCGGGGGGTGGGCGGGGAACTGGTCTCGGAGCGGTTCGGACAGCCGCTCGGCGTTGCTGTAGACCATCGTGCGTCCGGACTGCGCCCCGGGCGGGGCGCTCACAGGCTCGTCGTCGGGTTGCGCGACGCGCGTCTGGATCCCGAACTCGCCCAGGCCGAGCCGGTCGTCGGTTTCGAATTCGATCACGGGCCGGGACAGCAAGGTCAGGCGCTCTCTGCGGGCATGCTCGAGCAGATACCCCGCGAGCTCGGCCGTCAACGCAGCCTCGTAGCCGGCGAACCGCTCGCGATCGCGCGGGGACAGGAACACTCGGTACTCGTTCGGGGCGTACGTCCGCGACACGGAGAACGACTTGTGCTCTTCCATTTCCCGCGCGAGCTTGCGTGCGATCTCGACGGGACGCACCTCGGACCGGAAGGCACGGCTGAACGTGCCCTCGACCAGGCCTGCGATCTTGTTTTCGAGACTCTTCAGAACGCTCACTCGTGAACCGCGACTTCCCGTCTCCGGCAGGGTTTGGCGGGATTTCCCCGAGTTCCATGCTACGCGCTCGGCGCGCAATCTTTCGCCCGTCTCGCGCCCGTGACGCGGCGCCAAGATCGCCTCGTGACAAGCGCCACGACCGCTCCGGCGAGGGCGCCGAGAAACGCCTTGCCGCCCGACATCTGCGGGCCCGCGGACCCCAGCTGGGATGCCACGATCGTAGCCACCGCAAGCGCGGCGGCCCAGCCCCCGAGCAACTCGCACTCGAGCAGCAGCGAGCGCCGGACCCGCGCCCAGGGGAGGAGCACCGCGGCGGCGGCCCAAGCCGCGCAGGTGACGAGGGTGCCGACCGTAGCCAACGGCGCGAGGACATGGTGGAGGGTCGCCGACGCCGACGACGCCCACGCGGCGTGGGCAAGCACGAGCCACAGCCACCCGGTCGCCGCCAGCGCGCCCCGGCGCCACGCATTCCCGGCCAGCCCGGCCAGCCCCGGCCAGGCCACGGCGAGCCCGAGCGCACCGAGCGCCGGGGCGCCGAGCGACAGCGGCCAGGCCGGCCCGTCGTGCAGCGACAGGGCCACCGGGACGAGCGCGCCGACCACGAGCACGAGCGCGCCACCGCGATCGCCGTGGGCGGCCAGCAGGCCCGCCATGATCGCGGTCAGCGCGAGCCATCCGAGGCGGGGGAAGGCGGCAACGATCAGGCCGGCGAGGCAGGCGGTGGTGGCGGGCGGGACCGGCGAGGAGCCGGGCGCGTGCCGGGCCAGCCACGCTCCCAGAGCCCCGGCGGCGACGCCGGCGAGGGCACGGCGCGGCCAGGGTATGTGGAGATTCTCACCTGCGGTGCCCGGGTTCGCGCCTCGCGTGTTCGAGGCGGGGCGGCTCGGGTCGCGCCGGCCTCGGTCGCGGGGGCTTTGATCGAGGGGTGTCTGGTTGAGGCCGCCTGCGTCGCGGCGCTCGGAGTCCGCGCGAGTGCGGTGGTCCTCGAGCCGGAGATGGAGCTCGTCGGTATCGGGCCGGGGGCCGACCCGGGTGCGCGGCCGCCACGGTTCGGCGACCACGCCCGGCTCGTCTCGGACCTCGTCGACGACAGCCGCGAGTGCGGTCCGGAGCCCCTCGAGCTGACCCCGCTCGCTCGGGCGCGGGCGCAGCGCAAGGTCGATGGCCTGGCCAAGCTCACGCGGCAGCTCCCGGCGCTGCCGGCGGAGCGGGGGGAGATGGACCCCCATGCGCCTGCCGCGGGCAGCCGCGGCCCCGGTCCGCACCGGGTTCACCCCGGTCAGCCCCTCGTACAGGACGAGCGCCAGCGAGAACAGATCGGCGGACGGACCGACCACGAGTCCCTGGGCCTGCTCGGGCGCCATGTAGGCGGCGGTGCCAATCACGTCGCCCGTGAGCGTCAGCGAGTCGCCCCCCAACACCCGGGCGACGCCGAAGTCCGTCAGCCGTGCTAGCTGCGCGGGGGTCGTCGGCCGCTTGGGGATCAGCACGTTCGACGGCTTGACGTCGCGATGGATCACGCCGCTGGCGTGGGCGTGGGAGAGGGCGTCGCACAGGACGGTCCCGATCTGGACGACATCGCGATCGGACAGCCGGCCCGCGCGGAGCATCAGGTCGAGCGTGCTTCCGTGGACGAGCTCGGAGACCAGGTAGGCGCCCTCGTCGTCGACGGCCGCCTCGTACAGGGTGACGATTCCCGGGTGCGCGAGCCGGGCGGCCGCGCGCGCCTCGCGCTCGAAGCGCCCGCCGACGATGCGCTCGCGGGCGAGGATCTTGATCGCGACCTCCCGATCGAGGCGCTCGTCGTGCGCGTGCCAGACGGTCGCGAACCCGCCGGTGCCGAGTCGGCGGCGCAGGCGGTAGCGATCGAGCAAGAGCGGCCCGTCGGATCCCCTCGCGGTGACGGGATCCGCGGGCTCGTGCGACTGCGGCGAGCGGGCGGTCGGGGCCATCGAGCCGGAGCGAGTACGGGCGCGCACCGCCACCTTTTCGCGGCGACCCGGGCCTTCCCCTTTGCCAGCAATCGTTCAGATCGTCGTACCGCCGTCGCGCCGGTCATACTGCGGGTTTCCCGACCCCCGCAAGGAGCGAGCAGCGTGTCGTTCTTCGACGAGCCGGAGGAGACTCGTACAGCGCCACGGACGGCCCCGCGCAGACGCCGGCCGACGGGGGGTGGCCGACGGCCGCCTTCCACGGACCGTCAGGCGATTATGGTCCGACGGATCGGGCTCGCGGTTATTGTGATCATCGCGATCGTGCTGATCGCGGTGCTCGTCAACGGCTGCGAGACCAGCGCCCTGAACAGCGCGCTCAAGGACTACAACAACAGCGTCGCGTCGCTGAACGCGCAGTCGGTCCAGACGGGCGCCAACTTCTTCAGCGTGCTCTCGAGCGGCACCGGTGACCCCACGAGCCTCGACACGCGTCTCAACGAGGCGGTCGCCGACGGCGCCAGCCAGCTCGGCAAGGCAAAGGGCCTGAGCGTCCCCGACGAGGTCAAGGGAGCGCAGCAGGACTTCGTCCAGGCGCTTCAGCTGCGCCACGACGGGATGGCGAACATCGCCGGCAGCGTCCAGGCGGCGCTCCAGTCCCAGACGAGCAAGGACGCCGTCGACACGATCGCGGCCGAGATGGCGCGGTTCTACGCCTCGGACGTGCTCTACAAGGACTACAGCGTCCCGATGATCGTCGGCGCGCTGCGGTCGGCGGGCATCACGGTCGGTGGTCTGGGCGGCCAGCAGCTCAATTCGAGCCAGTTCCTGCCCTCGATCCAGTGGCTCGACCCCACCCACGTCGCGAGCGCGCTTCACGTCTCGCTGCCCTCGTCCTCCTCGGGTCAGCCCAAGAACATCGCGCCCGGCCTGCACGGCCACCAGCTGAACTCCGTGAGCGTCGGCGGGACCATGCTCTCGACCACGTCGAGCAACGAGATTCCGGCGAGCCCGGCCCCCACGTTCACGCTGAACTTCGCAAACACCGGACAGAACACGGAGACGAACGTCATGTGCCGGGTCACGATCGCCGGCTCGAGCGTCAACGGGCAGACGATCGTCCCGCAGACGACCGCCGGAGAGTCGACGAGCTGCCAGGTGACGCTCAGCTCGACGCCGCCCAAGGGGTCGCAGACCGTCAACGCGGAAATCGTGCCGGTGCCGGGCGAGAAGAACATTTCGAACAACACGCTGACGTTCCCGGTCACGTTCCAGTGAGGTCTGGCGTGATCGTATGCTGTCGCCAGTGCATAACCTGACCAGCACCGCTGGGATCGTTGCGATGGCTGCCGGCGTCGTCGCGCTGCTGGCTCTCCTGTTCTGCGCGGTCCTGGGGCTCAAGCTCCGGCGGATCCGTTACGCGCAGCGGATGATCCTCGGCGACCGCGATCAGGATCTGGTCGCGCACGCCGCCTCGCTTCAGCAGCAGTTCGAAGCGCTGTCCGATTACGTCCGGGACGCGTCCGAACGACTCGAGCACCGGATGGAGACCGCCGAGCGCCGGCTCGACGGCTCCGTGGCCTACCGTTCGCTGATCCGCTACGACGCCTACGGCGAGATGTCCGGCCGTCAGTCCACCTCGATCGCGCTGCTCGACGCCAATCACTCCGGACTGGTCCTGTCCTCGATCCACCACCGCGACCAGGCGCGGCTCTACGCGAAGGAAGTGCGGGAAGGGAAGCCCGAGCTCGAGCTATCGCCGGAGGAGGACGAGGCGATCAAGCGCGCGCTCTCGGCGGAGCGCCAGCGCTCGGGCTAGAAGGGGCTCCGCCGCGGTGGAGGCTCATCCCGGGCGGATGCGCGCCGCCTATTTCGGTCCCGAGGGCACCTGGACCCAGGAGGCGCTGCTGACCGCGACGGCCGGCCTGTCGCTCGACACGGTGCCTTACGCGACGATCTACGACACGGTGATGGCGGTCCACTTCGGAGCCGTCCAGCGCGCACTGGTTCCGATCGAGAACTCGCTCGAGGGCTCGGTCAACGCCACGCTCGACGCGCTCGCGATGGAGACCGAGGACGTCGCGATCCTCGGCGAGGTCGTCCACCCGATTCGCCACTGCCTGATCGCCCGCACGCCGCTCGAGCTCTCGGAGATCGACACGGTCGTGTCCCATCCCCAGGCGACCGCGCAGTGCGCGCGCTTCATCCGGACGCGGCTACCGGGCGCGCAGGTTCTGGCCGGCGCCTCGACCGCCGACGCGGTCAAGACCGTGGCCGAGCACGACGGCCCGTGGGCGGCGCTCGGCAACCGCGTGGCGGCCGAGCGCTACGGCTGCCACGTGCTCCGCGCCGGCGTCGAGGACGTGGCCGACAACGAGACTCGGTTCGTCTGGCTCGGGCCGGTCGGCGCCCCACCGGGCGGGGTGGGCGGGCGTGGATCAACCGATCCCCTGCTCGGCCCGTGGAAGACCGCGGTCGTGTTCTGGGGCGTCGGGTCCGAGGCGCCGGGGTGGCTCGTCCACTGCCTCGCCGAGTTCGCGAGCCGCGAGGTCAACCTCACGCGGATCGAATCGCGGCCCCGCAAGCAGGGCCTCGGCCGGTATATGTTCTTTCTCGACCTCGAAGGCCGCGACATCGAGCCGCACGTCGCCGATGCCCTCGTCGGGCTCCGCGCCCACGTCGAGGTCCTGCGCGTGCTGGGCTCGTTCCCATCCGCCATCGTCTGACGTGGCGGCCACCACGTAACCAACGCTTATCAGGTCTACCAGCGCCACCGGTAGACTGGCGGCCAGCCATGGCCATCTCAGTACCAGTGCCAGTGTGGTCCGCGTCGCCTCCAGAGCACCAGCGACGCGGACGTGAGGGTGGCCGGGTGCTCGTATTGAACGCGACGTACGAGCCGATCAATGTCTGCACCGTCCGCCGTGCGGTCGTCCTGCTCCTGAAGGAGAAGGCCGAGGTGATCGAGCACGGCGACTGGGAGCTCCACTCCGCGAGCTCGACGATGACGCGCCCGGTCGTGATCCGCCTCGTCGCCTACGTCCGGATCCCGCGCGACACCCACCGTCGCAAGATCACCCGCCGGGCGGTGTTCGCCCGGGACAACTGGACCTGTCAGTACTGCGGGGCACGCTCGAACCTCACCGTCGACCACGTGATCCCTCGGTCGAAGGGCGGCGGCTCGAACTGGGACAACATCGTCGCCTCGTGTGCGCCCTGCAACCGCCGCAAGGGCGACGCCCTACCCCGCCAGGTCGGCATGCGGCTGCTCAACCAGCCGCGGATGCCGAGCGCCACGGTGTTCATCCACGTGGCAAGCCCCACGATCCCCATCGCCTGGCAGGCATATCTAGCGGCTTAGGCTGCTCGCCGTAGCCTCCGCTCTAGCCACCGGCGACCGTACGTCAGCTGCCTCCGGCGCCCCGCAGGCAGCTACTGAGGGACGCGACACGCGCTTCCCCAGCGCGGGTCTACGCCGCCCTTCGCTCCCGGAGCGGACTCGGGGTGGCTGCGAGGCCCGCAGCCTCCCAAACCCCAAAACCAACCCCTTTAAGAAGCGAAGGGCGCCGTCGACACGACGCCCTTCACAGTTTGGCTGGCATCACCGATGCGAGTCTGGTACTCGCCGGAGGGACCAATCCCGGCACTCGCGCCGGCGGTGTCTCGGGGGGACTCCGCTAAGCGGGGTCAGCCTCCGACTTAGCGGCCGGACACCTCCAGGGTCCCGCAAGAACTTTCAGACAGTCGGACCACCTCCTTTCTCTGGTGATGATCAGATTACCGAATGCGGCGGGCAATTTCGCGGGCATTTGCGCGCGCGAGGTCCGACAAGGGCGTCAGACCGGCCCGGCGGCGCCGGCGAGGGGGCGCGGCGGGCTGGACACCTGAACGTTGTCGCGCCCGGCGGCCTTGCCGACGTAGAGCGCCCTGTCGGCACGACTCACGAGCTCGTCCATGTCCTCCTGGTGCCACTCGGCCACCCCGATCGTCATCGTCACAACGAGCCCGTGCGCCTCGGCCTCCGGCGGCTGATCGCAGGCGAGTGCACCGCGCAGGCGCTCGGTGACGAGGAGCGCGCCCTCCCCGTCGGTGCGCGTGAGCACGACCAGGAACTCCTCGCCGCCCCAGCGGCCGATCGCGTCCTCGGTACGGAGCGCCCCTTCGAGGGCACGCGCGGTGTGCGCGAGCACGGCGTCGCCGATCCGATGGCCGAGCGTGTCGTTGACGGTCTTGAAGTAATCGATGTCAAGCACCAGCACCGACAGCGTGAGCTCGTGCCGGCGGGCGGCGCTGAGCGCATCGTGGAGGAACTCGTCGATCGCGCGGCGGTTCCGCAGGCCCGTGAGCGGGTCAACCGCGGCCAGCCGCGCCAGCTCGGCGTTGAGCATCGTGAGCTGCTCGCGGCGGCCGTGAAGGCGCGCGAACAGGACGATAACCGCGAGCCCCGCGATCGCCAGGCCGGCGATCGCCAGCCACACGAGCCACCTGCCGGCGCCGTTGAGGAACGTGAACAGCTGCGCCGCGGAATCCCGCAGGACGATCCGCCAGGCGGTCCTCGGGACCTTCGCCGTGACGTAGTACTGCGTGCCCGTGGGCGTCGGGTACGAGCCGTTCGGAGCGCGCTGGTCCGCTGCCCACAGGCGCGGATCGGCCTGGGCCAGCGTGCTGGGTTCGTGCCCGGGCAACGCCGCGCTCGAGAGCAGCCCGCCGTTCACGTCGACGAGGTACCCCGTCCAGCCGGGGTTCGAGAGCAGCTGGCCGAGAACGGTGGGCAGCGCCGTGTCAGACAGCGCGTACGCGCCCGTAAAGACGCGACGGCCCGAGTAGCTCTGGTACGCGACGCCGAAGCTGAGAAGCGGCGAGCCGGCGGTGACGGTGAGGGCGACGCTCGACGCCTCGGGACCGGTCGCGGGGTCGGCCAGATACGCGAACCGGCGGACGAGAAGTTGAGCGAGCGACGCTGGGCCCGCCGTCGACGTCCGCAGCTCGCGGCCGTGGGCGTCGAGCAGCACCGCCGCCTCGAGCCCGAGCGCGCTCGCGTCCCGATCGAGCGTGTCCTGCGTGACGTGGCTGGTCGCGAACCAGCTGAACGCCTGGGCGCGCTGTCGGCTGACGAGGACGCCGGCGTAGATCGACACGAAGTTCGCCGCGAGCTGGGTCCGCGTCTGAAGCCGCGCCGCCATGCCGTTGCGGCTGTTCGCCTGGGAGTTGGCGAGCAGCAGGCAACCGACCGCAATCAAGGCAAGCCAGCCGATCACGAGCGCCACCACAAGGCGTCGGACACCCCGCCCCGCGGCGGCGGGTCGCGGGCACGAGTCGGCCGTGCTGGCCTTGTGCGCCAACAACGACCGCAGGCTTGGCCGCGCGGATCCCATTTGACCGCCTATCGGAAGGTCTGACGCGGTGCTTGAGCGATCCGGGCCTCGGGCCCGGCTGGATTGCTACTCGTCTTCGGCGACCGGCGCGGCGGTCGGTGCCTCCGATTCGATCACCAGCGCGACTGCGCTGACCTGGTCGTCGTCTCGGATGTTCATCACGCGCACGCCCTGCGAGGAGCGGCCGTAGCGGTTGATCCCGCGCACGGACGTCCGCTGGACCATGCCGTTCTGGGAGATGAACACGAGCTCTTGGTGCTCGCGCACGACGAGCGCCCCGGCGAGCGCTCCCTTGTTCTCGGTGAGCGTGATCGTCTTGACGCCCATCGTTCCGCGGCCCTTCACGGGGTAATCGGAGATCGGGGTCCGCTTGCCGTAGCCGTTCTCGGTGACGACGAGCAGCTCCTGGTCATCGCGCGCGACATCCATCGCCAGCACCGCGTTGCCCGGCTGCGAGATGTTCATGCCGCGCACGCCGCTCGTGTCCCGGCCCATCGCCCGGACCTGCTCCTCGTTGAACCGCGCGGCCTGCCCCGAGCGGGAGACCATGATGATGTCGTCGTGACCGTCCGTGCGGCGCACGGCGATCAGCTCGTCGTCGTCACGGATGTTGATCGCGATGATGCCGTCGGCCTTGATCGGCGTGTTGTAAGCCGAGAACTCCGTCTTCTTGACGATCCCATCGCGGGTCGCGAACACCAGGTACCTGCCCTCGCTGAAGTCGCGGGTCGAAAGCACCGACTGGACCCGCTCGCCGTCACGCAGCGGCAGCAGGTTTACGAGCGCCCGCCCGCGCGACGTGCGCGAGGCCTCGGGCAGCTCGTACACCTTGAGCCGGTAGATCTTCCCGCGGTTCGTGAAGAACAGCAGGTAGTCGTGCGTCGAGGTCACGAACAGGTGCTCGATCCAGTCGTCGTCCTTCATGTCCATCCCGGTCACGCCCACGCCGCCGCGGCGCTGTTGGCGGTAGGTCGACAACGGCAGCGACTTGATGTAGCCCGAGTGGGTGATCGAGATGACCATCTGCTGGTCCGCGATCAGGTCCTCGATGTCGATCTCGCCTTCCGCGTGCACGATCTCGGTGCGGCGCTCGTCCCCATAGGACTCTGCGATCTCGCGCAACTCCTCCTTGATGATCGCCAGGACCCTGCCTTCGTCGCCGAGGATCTCGCGCAACTCCTTGATGCGCTCGATCAGATCCGCGTGCTCCTGCTTGATCTTGTCCGCCTCGAGCGCGGTCAGGCGGCTGAGCGTCAGCTGGAGGATCGCCTGGGCCTGGACGACGGTCAGCTCGAAGCGCGAAACCAATCCGGTGCGAGCGGTCTCCGGGTCGCGTGACCCGCGGATCAGGGCGATCACCTCATCGAGGTGCGCAAGCGCGATCAGCTGACCCTCGAGGATGTGCGCGCGCTCCTCGGACCGGCGCAGCTCGTACTTCGTACGGCGAACGATGACCTCGCGCTGGTGGTCGATGTAGTGCCCGATCACCTCGCGCAGCGACAGCGTCCGCGGCACGTTGTCGACCAGCGCCACGATGTTCACGCCGAATGTCTGCTGCATCGGCGTGTGCTTGAACAGCTTGTTCAGGACGACCTTGGGGATCGCGTCCCGCTTCAGCTCGATCACGATCCGCATCCCGTTGCGGTCGGACTCGTCGCGGATGTCTGTGATCTCGGAGAGCTTCTTGTCGTGGACGAGCGTGGCGATCTTCTCGATCAGCCCGCCGTCGCCGCCCTTGCGAACCTGGAACGGCAGCTCGGTGACGATGATCGCCTCCTTGCCCTGGCCGATCGGCTCGATGTGCGCCTTGGCCTGCACGCGCACGCGGCCACGGCCCGTCCGGTACGCCTCGCGGATGCCCTCCCGGCCGAGGATCGTGCCGGCGGTCGGGAAGTCCGGGCCCTTGATGTGCTTCATGAGCCCTTCGACGTCGATGCTCGGATCCTCGAGATAGGCGATCACGCCGTTGACGACCTCGCGCAGGTTGTGCGGCGGGATGTTGGTCGCCATCCCGACCGCGATTCCGGAGCCGCCGTTGACCAGCAGGTTCGGGAAACGCGAGGGCAGGACCAGCGGCTCCTGTTTGGTGCCGTCGTAGTTGGGGGCGAAGTCGACCGTGTCCTGGTCGATGTCGCGAAGCATCTCCTGGGCCAGCGCGTCGAGCCGCGCCTCGGTGTAGCGCATCGCCGCCGCGCCCCACCCGTCGATGTTGCCGAAGTTCCCGTGTCCGTCGATGAGCGGATAACGCATCGAGAAGTCCTGCGCCATCCGAGCCAGCGTGTCGTAGATCGCCGAGTCGCCGTGAGGGTGGTACTTGCCCATCACCTCGCCGACGATCGTGGCGCACTTGACGTGCTTCTTCGGGGGCCGCAGATTGAGCTCGTTCATCGCGAACAGGATCCGTCGGTGGACGGGCTTGAGGCCGTCGCGCACGTCGGGCAGGGCACGCCCGACGATCACTGACATGGCGTAGTCGAGGTACGCCGACCGCATCTCCTCCTCGAGCCCGCGAGGCTCGATGTTGCCGCCGCCGATGGTGTCGATCGATGCCATCTCTGTCTCCTACACGTCGAGGTTCGACACGAGCCGAGCGTTCTCTTCGATGAAAGCGCGTCGTGGCTCGACCTGGTCGCCCATCAGCATCGAGAACACGTCGGATGCCGACGCCGCGTCCTCCATCGTGACCTGGGCAAGCGTCCGCGAGGCTGGGTCCATGGTCGTCTCCCGCAACTCGTGGGCGTCCATCTCCCCCAGACCCTTGAAGCGGTAGTACTCGATGCCGCGCTGAGCGATCACAAGCACCGTTTCGCGCAGCTCGTCGAACGTATGGGCGTCGTTGCCATGTTCGCCGAGCTGGACGTGGAACGGCGGCGTGCCGACCAGCGCGACGAGCTCCGCATGGACCTGGGCGAGCTGTCGATACTCGTCGGCCTCGAGCGTCGCTCGGGGAACGTGGTGCGTCGTCGCGAAGCCGGTCTTCGCCTCGACCGTGCGGATGACAACCTCGGTGTCGCTCTCCGAGAGCAACTCGGTCGAGTAGGACTCGCCGTTCTGGCCGCCGTTGGCAAGGTGCCGCAATGCGGCGACGTCCGTGATCTGCTCCTCGAGCAGTCGCGCCTGCTGGAGGAAGGCGATCACGCCCTGGCCATGCGCGGCGCGCAACGCCGATGCCCAACCGTCGTATTGCTTGAGCAGTCGGCTGAAGCGCTTCCACCGGGTGTCCGTCAGCTTCAGCTGCTTGTTGTGGCGATCGAGGATCTCGATCTTCTCGAACTTGTCGCCGAGCAGGATGTCCTCGAGCTCCGACTCACGCTCGATGTACCGATGCTTCTGGCCCTTGGTCAGGCGGTAGAGCGGCGGCTTGGCGATGTACACGTAGCCGGCCTCGAGCAGAGGCTGCATCTCCCGGAACAGCAGCGTCAGCGCGAGCGTGCGGATGTGAGCGCCGTCGACGTCGGCGTCGGTGAGCAGCACGATCTTGTGGTACCGCGCCTTGGCCAGGTCGAACTCGTCACGGACGCCGGTGCCGATCGCCGTGATCAGCGCCTGGACCTCCACGTTCTGAAGGACCTTGTCGATCCGGCTCTTCTCGACATTGAGGATCTTCCCCCGCAGGGGCAGGATCGCCTGCGTGCTCCGGTCGCGGGCGCTGACGGCCGAGCCGCCGGCCGAGTCACCCTCGACGATGAACAGCTCGGCGAGCGCCGGATCCTTGACCGAGCAGTCGGCGAGCTTTCCGGGCAGGGCGGAGTTCTCCAGCGCCGATTTGCGCCTTGTGAGGTCACGGGCCTTGCGCGCCGCCGACCGGGCCCGCGCCGCGTCGACGCTCTTGCGGATCACCCGCCGCGCGTCCTGCGGGTTCTCCTCGAGGTACTCCGACAGCCGCGCGTAAACCACCGAGTGCACGAAGCCCTGCATCCCCGGGTTGCCCAGCTTGGTCTTGGTCTGACCCTCGAACTGGGGATCGGTCAGCTTGGCCGAGATCACCGCGGTCAGGCCCTCGCGGACGTCCTCGCCGGACAGGGCGTCGTCCTTGTCTTTGAGCTCGCCCTTGTCCTTGGCGTAGTTGTTCAGCGCGCTGGTCAGCGCCGAGCGGAAGCCCGAGAGGTGCGCGCCGCCCTCGATCGTGTTGATGTTGTTCGCGAACGAGAACACGGACTCCTGATAGGAGGAGTTCCACTGCATGGCGACCTCGAGCGCGCCCTCGTCGCTCTCGCCGTCAAACGAGATGACCTTGTTGGTGAGCGGGTCCTTGTTGCGGTTGAGGTACTTGACGAAGTCGACGATCCCGCCCTCGTAGTGGAACTCAGACTTGTGGCCCTCGCCGCGCTTGTCGATCAGCGCGATACGCAGACCGCGGGTCAGGAAGGCTGTGTCGCGCATCCGCTCCTCGAGCGTGGTGAAGTCGAGGTCGAGTGTCTCGAAGATGTCCGGGTCAGGGAAGAACCTGATCGTCGTCCCGGTCTCCCGGGTCGCCTCGCCCTTCTTCAGATCGCCGAGCGGATGGCCGCGCTCGAACGACTGCGTCCACGCGAACCCGTCGCGGCGAACCTCGACGTCCAGGCGCTCGGACAGCGCGTTGACGACGGACACGCCGACGCCGTGGAGTCCGCCGGAGACCTTGTAACCGCCGCCCTCGCCGAACTTGCCGCCGGCGTGCAGGACGGTGAGCACGATCTCGACCGCCGGGCGCTGCTCCTTCTCCATGATCGCGACGGGGATGCCGCGACCGTTGTCGCGCACCGTCACCGAGTTGTCGGGGTGAATCGTGACGGTGACCTCGTCGCAATAGCCGGCGAGGGCCTCGTCCACCGAGTTGTCGACGACCTCGTAGACGAGGTGGTGCAAACCCCGCGGGCCGGTCGAGCCGATGTACATGCCCGGGCGACGCCGGACGGCCTCGAGTCCCTCGAGGACCGTGATGTCCTGCGCGTCGTAAGTGCTGTGCTTGTTGGGGCGCCCTGTGGCGCCATCGTCAATTGCCAACGATCCTCCGATGACATCGAGACGCCCCGGTTCCGCGCAAATCGGCGCGCGCCGGGGCGTCGAGAATTGTGCATATAACGATAGCACAGCGAGGCGCGGAATCGGGGTCACGGCATGAAGCATTTTGCCTGCAAAACCTCGAAAACCGAAGGTATTGGCGGGGGACGACGGCGGGGCGTTTTCGGCGACCGTCTCGGGCTCGGCAGCACACCGTGCCGCAAGCGACTCGCCGCCCGCCCGGGATCACGTTTTCACCTCACAATGCTCAACTTTCGAGCGGTTCGGCCGATGATTGTGCGAAGGGCTGCCGGCGAGACGATGTCGGCGATCTCGGCATGAGAGCTCCCACCGCCACCGAACCCCAGCCGAAGACATCTTCTCGCCTGTCGGGGGCGCTACGGCGTGCCCGCAACGTGCACCCGGTGTGGGGGCTGAACGTGGTGGTGATCGCGGCCGCGGTGGCGCTTTACCTCGGCCCGGTCCACGGCCTACAACCGCTCGCGCACCCGCACCTGCCCTGGTGGTCGATCGCGATCGCGTTCGCGATCGCCGAGCGGTGCGTCGTCCACCTGCACTTCCGCCGCGGCGCTCACTCGTTCTCGCTTGGGGACATCCCGCTCGTGTTCGGACTGATCTTCTGCAGCGCCGAGGCGTTCGGAATCGGCTGCCTGCTCGGCAGCGCGGTCGTGATGCTGTTCGACCGCCGCCTCCCCCCGGTCAAGTTCGTCTTCAACGTCTCCCAGTTCGCGCTGCACGCCTGTATCGCGATCCTGCTCGTGCACGCGCTCGCGCCGGTCTCCGATCACGTCGGGCAGCGCACGTGGGCCGCTGCACTGATCGCCACGCAGGCCTCGGGGTTCGTCACGGTCCTCTTGATCGCGACGGCGATCTCCCTGTCCGAGGGCCTGGTGAGGCTGCGGACCGTCGCCCACATGCTCTCGATGGACCTGGTCGTGACGCTCAGCAACGCGAGCCTCGGCCTGTGCGGAGCGGTGATCTGGTCGTCCAACGCCGACGCGCTGCCGCTGCTCGCGGTTCCCTCGCTGACGCTGTTCGCCGCGTATCGCGCGTACCTGTCCGAGCGCGAGCGGCACAAGCGGCTCGAGTTCCTCTACGAGGCGAACCGCACGCTCGCACGCTCGCGCGAGATCGCGCACGCCCTCGAAGGACTGCTCGTCCAGTCTCTGGATGCATTCCGGGCGGAGATCGCCGAGATCATCCTGTTCGGCTCCGAGGAGAACCCGTCGCTGCGGACGATGCTAGGTCCCGGCAGCTACCGCGAGCTGATGGAGCCCGTCGACTCCGACGTGGCCGACGCGATGCGCGACCTGGTCGAACGCAGCGGGGGCCACGCGATCACACTCGACTCCCCGTTCGGCGGCGCCCGACTCCAGCGCTACCTCGAGGCCCGCGGAGTGACCCACGCGATGGTCGCTCCACTCCCGGGCGAGGAGCGGGTGATCGGCGCGATCATGCTCGCCAACCGCTTCGGGGTCGTGCGCTCGTTCGACCATGAGGACCTGCGACTGCTCGACACGCTCGCCGGCAATGCCAGCGTCGCGCTCCAGTACGACCGGCTCGAGCAGGCGGTCGCGCAGCTGTCGGTGCTCCAGGAGCAGCTCCACCACCAGGCCTATCACGACCCGCTCACGAACCTGGCCAACCGCTCGTTGTTCACCGACAGCGTGCGCGCGGCGATCGCCGACAGCCGCGGCCAGCTCGCGGTGATGTTCATCGACCTCGACGACTTCAAGACGATCAACGACAGCCTCGGGCACTCGGCCGGCGATGACCTGTTGATATCCGTGGCCTCGCGACTGCGCGCGTGCCTGCGCCCGGACGACGTCGTGGCGCGCCTCGGCGGCGACGAGTTCGCGGTGATGGTGGAGGACGGCCAGGACGCCGAGGCCGCGGCGGTCAGGGTCGCGGGCCGCATCATGGAGGCATTCGTGCCGCCGGTCGAAGTCGGCTCGGAGAGCGTCTCGGTCTACGTGAGCGTCGGGGTCGCCACGACCCAGACCGGAGGCGCCTCGGCCGAGGAGCTGATCCGCGACGCCGACGTGGCGATGTATAAGGCCAAGACCTCGGGTAAGGGTCACTTCCAGGTCTTCCATCCGAGCATGGGCGAAGCGGTGCTCGCGCGTCACGGCCTCAAGGAGGAGCTGCGACTCGCGATCGAGCGTCAGGAGCTGACGCTGTTCTTCCAGCCGATCGTCGACCTCGCCACCGGTGCGATGGTCGCGGAGGAGGCCCTGGTGCGCTGGGAGCACCCGCGCCGCGGCCTCGTGGGGCCATCGGAATTCGTCCCGCTGGCCGAGGAGACCGGGCTGATCCTCTCGCTCGGTCAGTACGTGCTCGAAGAGGCCTGTCGGCAGGCGCGCCGCTGGCAGGCTCGCACCGGCGAGCACCCCGCCGCGGTCGACACGGTCGCCGTCCACGTCAATCTCAGCGCGGTCGAGCTGCGCGACCCCGACCTCGTCGATCGGGTCCGCACGACTCTGTCCGACGCCGGACTGGACCCCCGCAGTCTCGTGTTCGAGATCACCGAGACCGTGCTGCTCGACAATTCCGACCGCGTCTCGGTCGCGATCGCGGAGCTGCGCGAGCTCGGGGTGAGGTTCGCCCTCGACGACTTCGGCACCGGATACTCGTCGCTGAGCTATCTCCACACCCTCCCCTTCGACATGCTGAAGATCGCCAAATCATTCGTCGACGGGCTCGCCCGTGGCGGCCGGGAAGCATCGTTCGTGCGCATGATCATCGAGCTCGCCCGGACGCTCGGCGTGGCGGTGATCGCCGAAGGCATCGAGACGCAGGAGCAGACGAACGCCCTCGTTGCGCTCGATTGTGATTACGGCCAGGGCTTCCACCTCGGCCGGCCCGTGCCGGTCAAGCCGGAGCTTCCACTTCGCTCGGCCGCCTGACGGAACCCCCCAAACTTCATACATCCGTCTAGATCGCTCAGGTCGTCCCACCCGCCGGCCGATAACCCTGCCACGAAGGACTGCAGGGGCAAACCCGTCGCGAGGCGGGGTCGCAAAGCCAGGGGTCTCGCAAGGAAGCGAGACGGCCCAGCCGCCAGTTCGATCATTCGTACGACTGCTCAGGGCAAACCCGTCGCGAGGCGGGGTCGCAAAGCCAGGGGTCTCGCAAGGAAGCGAGACGGCCCAGCCGCCAGTTGAGTCACTGGTTAATGGTTTTGCGACACGGAGGTTGCCCTGAGATGACACGTTCTGTCCACATCGTTGAGCGGATGCGGTGGATGTCCACTCTCCTCGGTACGGCTGTGCTGGCGATTGCCCTCGCCATCGTCTTCGGTGCGACCAGCGGACAGCTCCGGACTGTCGTCCCCGGCGCCTCTGGCGCCTCGCCGGCGGTCGGGGGCTCCTCGGCACCGCTCGATCCGCGCATCGCGACGCTCGCCACGCAGCACCCGAACCGGATGCTTCAGGCGATCGTCCAGTTCAACGCGCCGGTGTCGCCGGGCAAGGCCGAGGCTGACGCCGGCCACGCCGACGGGCGCGTGATCGGCAACCTACCGATCATCCACGGCCTTGCGATCGAGATGTCGGCCGCGCAGGCGCGCATGCTGGCCACCAACCCCGACGTGCACGCGGTGTCACTGAACACCACGGTCACCACGGAGAGCCTCCCATACGGTCACCTCCCGTTCCAGATGAACGGCGAGGGCGTCTCCGGGGCTCAGCTTCAGACGACCTATGACCACACGCTCGGCGTTCTCCCTCTCTGGAAGTTCGGTATCACCGGCACCGGCGTTGGAGTGGCCGTCGTCGACACTGGCGTTGACGGTGCGTTGCCCGACTTCGCCTCGAAGGACCACAGTCACTCGCGGGTCGTTGCGAGCGCCGTGGCAAATCCTGATGCCACCACCGCGACTGACAGCTACGGTCACGGCACGGACGTTGCCGGAATCATCGCCGGCAACGGCGGCAATCGCAGCTCGGGGGATCCGCTGCACGGTCAGTACATCGGCGTTGCGCCGAATGCCAATCTGATCTCGATCAAGGTCTCGGACGAGACGGGTAAGGCGAGCGTGCTGGATGTGATCTATGGGCTGCAGTTCGCGATGGCGCATCAGTCGCAGTTGAATATCCGGGTGATCAACCTGTCGCTGGATTCGACCACACCTCAGTCCTACAAGACCGACCCGCTGGACGCGGCCGTCGAGTCCGCCTGGATGCACGGCATCGTCGTTGTCACCGCCGCCGGCAACCGCGGCAACGCCTCGGACGCCGTCCAGTACGCTCCGGCGAACGACCCTTACGTGATCACCGTCGGGGGCGCCGACGAGAACGGGACCGCCAACCCGGGCGATGACGCGATCGCCTCATGGTCCAGCGAGGGCACGACCCAGGACGGCATCCAGAAGCCGGACGTGTATGCCCCGGGTGCTCACATTGTGTCGGTGCTCGCGCCGAACAGCACGTTCGCGAGCAGCTGCCCGACCTGCATCGTGGGTAGCGGCCAGTACATCCAGACCAGCGGCACGTCGATGGCGGCCCCGATGATCTCCGGGCTCGTCGCCGACCTTCTCCAGATCCACCCGAACTGGACTCCGGATCAGGTGAAGGGCGACCTGACCAGCTCGTCGGTCACGGACAACTCCTCCTTCCAGGAGCCGAACGCGGTCAAGGCCGCGCTGCTCTGGAATCCCCAGGCCGCCAACGAGGGCCTCACGCCCAACAATCTAGTCAACGCCGCAACCGGGAACATCGACTACAGCCTGTCCAGTTGGAGCCTGTCGAGCTGGAGCCGCGCCAACGGCCCGCTGCGCGCCGGGTTCGCGCTCTCGAGCTGGAGCTGCAAGGACTGCACCTCGACGTCGTCGCCGGGCGCGGCGCCGAGCATGTCGAGCTGGAGCATGAGCTCCTGGTCGACCGTGCAACCGCTGGGCTAGTCAACAAGCTGGGGGCCTTACGGACAAGGCCAGTGGGGGCTGACAAGGCCGGTGGCGGGATTCCACGCATCCCGTCGCCGGCCTTGCATTTTTTCAGGGGTCAGCCGTGCGGGGGGAGCGTCACGCACCGCAGACGCGCGACGCGTCCGGACTGGAGCAACTCGTTGAGGCGATCGAGAATCACGGGAGCCATCAGATCGAGCTCCTGTGCCCAGACCGACGCCGAGCAGGACACGGTCACGACCCCTCTCCGCTCGGAGGTCGGTCGCGCCTCGCCGGCGATCGCCGCTCCGACCGCCCCACGCCACGCTCGCTGAACCTCGGCGAGCAGGCTCTCGGGCTCGAGCTCGTCACGAACGCGGTCAAGCGCGAACGACAGTGGGCGGGGGCTTCGCCGGTAGGAAGTCACTCGGCGGCCATCGCCAGCAGCCGGCCGCCCGACACCGCGACGTGGGTCACGTCCTCGTCGGTCGACCCCGGCACGTGCTCGAGGTCGGTGGCGGTGATCACGGATTGGCCCGGGGTGCCGCGAAGCACCTCGACGAGAGCGTGCCGACGATCTCGGTCGAGCTCGCTCGTAACGTCGTCGAGGAGCATCACCGGCGGCGCCGGGCGGTGCTCGGCAATCACCTCGCGCTCAGCCAGGAGGAGCGCGAGGAGCGCGAGGCGCTGCTGGCCCTGGGAACCGTACACGCGCAGGTCGTGGCCGTCGTGCTCGCTGGCAAGATCGTCCCGGTGTGGGCCGTGGCCGGTGAAGCCTCGCTCGAGGTCCCGTTCGAGCCGGTCGCCCAGCTCGCGCGCGAGCTCGACCGGTTCCGTCGCGTGTGACCGCGGACGGTAAGAAATCCGTGGCTCGCCGTCAAGGCCGAGCGCGGCCCCGAGACGCGCGAACGGCTCCGTGAGCAGCTCGACCGCGCGGCCGCGGTCGCTCATCAAGGCGATCCCGTGGCTCGCCAGCTGCGCGTCCCAGCTCGCGATCGAGCCATGCGAGGCGCGACGAGACCGGATCCGCGCGAGCAATGCGTTCCGCTGCGCCAAGGCCTGCCCGTAGAGGCGCCGGGTGTCGCTCCGCGCGGGCCACAGCGCCGAGACGAATTGGTCGAGGTGCGCGCGGCGGATCGCGGGAGCACCCTTGACCAGCTCAAGTCGGTCGGGGAGAAAGACGCTAACGAGCGGGCGGCTGCTCACGTCGAGCATCCGCTCGACCGCCGCGCCGTCGACTCGCATCGCCTTCGGCTGCCCGGGCACGAACCCGACCGACAGCTCGTGCAGGCCGTCCTCGCCCTCGCACACGAGAACGGTGCGAGCCGCGCCGGCGCCGAACCTCACGATCTCGCGCTCGTTGTTGGTCCGGCACGAACGGCCCGTGCAGGCGAAGTACAAACCTTCGAGGAGGTTCGTCTTGCCGGCCCCGTTGGGACCAGTGACGACCGTTAGCCCGCCTCCGACCTCCATCTGGGCATCGTGGTAGCACCGGAAGTCGCGCAGGCTCAGGCTCAGGACTTCCACGGGGATCCCTACACGTTCAACCGGATCGGCATGATCAGATAGCGGAAGCGGCTCTCGTCCCCGGACTCGATCAGCCCCGGGCGGAGCGGGCTGATCAGCTTCAAGACCACGTCGCCCTCCTCGATCGCCTCGAGCCCGGCTCGCAGGAACTCAGGGTTGAAGCCGATCTCGAGCGGCTCGCCCTGGAACGGCACGGGCAGCGACTCGAGCGCCTCTCCGATGTCGGGGGTCTGCGCGGAGATCGTGAGCTCGCCGGGTTGGAACGACAGTCGTAGCGGCGCGTTCTTCTGCGCGAGCAGGCTGATTCGGCGTACCACCTCGGTCAGCTCCGCGCCGGCGAGGCGCAGCTCGTGCTCGAACGACTCGGGCAGCAGCTGCCGGTAGTTCGGGAACTGCCCGTCGATCAACCGAGAGGAGAGCACGATTCCGCCAAGCTCGAACAGGACCTGGTTCTGACGTACGCTGATCCGCAACTCCTCGTCCTCGACATGCCCGGCCACGCGGGCGAGCTCCTGCAACGCGCGCGCCGGCACGTTCACCTCGAACCCTGATGAAAGCGAGGCCTCGAGCGTCGTCTCCTTGACGCTCAGACGGTAGGAGTCGGTGGCGACCATCCGCAGCTCGCGGTCGGAAGCCGAGACGAGGATCCCCGTGAGCACGGGCCGGGTCTCATCACGTGACGCCGAGCTCGCGACTTTCAGCGCAGTGCTGACGAACGCCGCGACCGGTATCGATACCGCAGAGTCCGGTTGCGGCTCGGGGAACGGAGGGAAGTCCTCGGCACGCAGTGTGCGGATGTGGAATGTCGCGTTTCCCGAGATCAGCTCAACGTCCTGCTCGGCCGGGCGGAGCTCGAGCGAGACGGTCTCCGCTGGGAGCAGCCGCACGACGTCGAGCAGCAGGCGCGCCGGCAGCACCACGGTGCCCTCTCGAATGACGTCGGCCTCGAGCGGAACCCGAAGTCCGACATCCATATCGGTCGCCTGAAGCTGGCATCCGGCCGGTGAGGCCGCGAGCTGTACTCCTGAAAGCGCCTGGATCGCACTTCTCGTCGATGCGACTCTGCTCACGGTCTGGAGTTGTCGGAGCAGGGCCTCGCGCTCGGAGGAAATCTTCACGATGGATACCTCAGAAGGAAATTAGAAGTCATAGGACGGTTATGGATGTTGAAAACCGGGCTGATCCGCTGCACCGCGCGGGAATTTGGGCGTGTGCGAGGAACAGGCAAGTCTGTCAAGAAGGTCGGTCGGCACGACCCCGATCGATGATGCTCGTCAGCTCTTCGATCTCGTCAACAGCTTGTTTGTCAACGCTCATACGCTCGTTCACTCGCTTGCACGCGTGCAGGACGGTGGCGTGGTTTCGACCCCCGAAAGCCTCGCCGATCGCTTGTAAGGAAGCGTCGGTCAGCGCGCGCGAGAGGTGGATGGCAACTTGCCGAGGCCAGGTGACGCGGGCCGCTCGGCTTGGCGAGGTCAGCTGTGCGCGTGCGAGACCGTAATAGGAGCCAACCGCAAGCTGTATCTCACCGATGGAGGTTCGGGTCGGTGCGTGCGGGCGCGGGTGGATCTCGTCGAGGACGGTTTGGGCGAGGTGGACGTCGATCGGCATCTGCGTGAGCGAGTGATAGGCGACGATGCGGATGAGGGCGCCCTCGAGCAGGCGGACGTTGTCCGTAATGCGATCGGCGATGAGATCCAGTACGGCCTTATCAGTAACCGGAATCCGGTCCAACGCGGCGCGCTTGCGGAGGATCGCCACGCGGGTGGCGAAGTCCGGCGGCTTCATGACCGCCACCAGTCCGGCCTCGAACCGCTCGCGCAGCCTCTCCTCGACCGACAGCAGCTGACGCGGGAGTCGATCGCACGTGAGCACGAGCTGCCGGCCCGTCTCGTACAGGGCGTTGAACGTGTGAAAGAACTCCTCCTCGGTCTTGGCCTTGCTCGCGAGGAACTGCACGTCGTCGATTAGAAGCACATCGGCGTCCCGGTAGGCCTGCTTGAAGTGGTCCAGCGAGCGCGATCCCAGCGCCCGGATGAAGTGGTTCGTGAACGCCTCGACTGTCGTGTAACGGACGACGGCGCCACCTCCGAACGACAGTACGTAGTTGCCGATCGCATGCAGCAAGTGCGTCTTGCCGAGCCCGGGTGGAGCGTGGACGAAGAGTGGGTTGTACGCCTGGCCGGGGAGCTCGGCGACGGCGAGCGAGGCTGCGTGGGCGAGCCGGTTGCCGTCGCCGATGATGAACTGCTCGAAGCTGTAACGGGGGTTGAGTGCGGTGGCGGCGAGCTCGAGGCTCTCCGTTTGGGCTCTCGGCCGGTGCGAACGGTCCGTGCCGTGGCTGGCGAGCTCGAGCGTGACGTCAGGCCCGAAGGCGATTCGCGTGCAGTTGTTGAGGACTCGGCCGAAGCGCTTGGACACCCAATCGTGGGTGGCGGCCGGAGTCCCTACCAGCAACTTTCCGTCGCTGAGCAGCTTCAGCTCGAGCGGGGCGAGCCAGATCTCGTAGGTGGACTCGCCTACCGCTCGTCGGAGTTCCGCGCGGAACTCGGTCCAGGCAGCGGTGGGCTCGAGGTGCGCGGACAGCGACAAGCAACCCCTTGCGGGACGGAGACGGACCGACTAGAGAGGGGGACGTCCGACGACACCCCGGCGCGGCGAATATATCAGCGGCCGCGGGGCGGGATGACCGCGCTCCGGGGGGCTTGGCGCAAAGCGCGGGAAAAAGCGCCGAGACACGTTCCGGGCGAGCTGCAGGAGGCTTGCGCGCGATCCGGATCTACCTCAATCTCCGCTGCGTATACTGGCCCTCAGTCCCGCTCCGGGGCGGTGAGCCATGAAACGTACTTACCAGCCGAAGAAGCGCAAGCGCGCACGCACGCATGGCTTCCGCGCCCGTATGCGGACTCGCGCCGGCCGCCTCACGCTCAAGCGCCGGCGCGACAAGGGCCGCAAGCGCCTGACGGTCTGATGATGGGCCTGCCTGGCGCCCGTCCGCGGACCGGGCGGATGAGGCTGTCGCGCAGCGCCGATTTCGATCGTGTGTTCCGCCAGGGCCGCTCCCACGCCGGGCGTGAGCTCGTCCTGTACGTGTTCCCGCGCGGCGAGGCCGATGAGCCGCGGCTCGGCCTGTCGGTCTCACGCAAGGTCGGCGGCGCGGTCGAGCGCAATCGCGTCAAGCGCCTGCTCCGAGAGGCGTTCGCGGCCGAGGGCGGCAAGCTCCCCGCAGGTACGGACGTCGTCGTCGTCGCGCGGCACGAAGCCAACGCTCTAGCTGAACGTGAGGGCTTGGCCGGCATGCGTCGCGCACTCGGAGAGCTCCTTGCGCGCGTGGGCTCCGGAGGCGCCGCGTGACCGCGCTGCGCTCAGCGGCGGTGGTGCCGATCCGGCTGTATCAGCGGGTGATCTCACCGGCGTTCGGGCAGCGGTGCAGGTACTACCCCTCGTGCTCGGAATATGCCGCGCAGGCCATCGGGAGATTCGGCATACTCCGGGGGCTTGTCCTGGCCGCCTGGCGGCTGCTCAGATGTAACCCCCTGAGTCATGGGGGTTTCGATCCCGTCGAGGACCAGCGGCTGTTCAAGCCCCGAGCACCGGCCCCGAGCGTCTGACCGTGTTCGTAAACGCAAACATCTTCCAACCGCTGATCGACATCTTCGAGTCGGTCCTGCAGTTCTTCTACAACCACATTGGGCTTTCGTGGGGCCTGTCGATCGTGGCGCTGACGATCCTGATGCGGGCGATCCTGCTGCCCCTGACCGTCAAGCAGTTCCACTCGATGCAGAAGCTGCAGCGCATGCAGCCGCAGATGAAGGCCATCCAGGCCAAGTACAAGGACGACAAGCAGCGCCAGCAGCAGGAGGTCATGAAGTTTTACAAGGAGAACGAGATCAACCCGTTGGGGTCCTGCCTGCCGCTGGTGGCGCAGATCCCGGTGTTCATCTCGCTCTTCTACATGCTGCGCCAGGACCTGCGGAAGAACATCTGTCCGGACACCCAGGCGGCATACCAGGTCAAGTACGCGGCGGCACACCACATCACGCTGGCACAGGCGGCGGGACACACGACCCCGTGTGGACCCAACAACGGCGCCGGCTTCCTGTTCATCCCCGACCTGACGAATAAGGCGACGGGATGGGTGCTGATCGTGATGCTGGTGCTCTACGTCGGCACGCAGCTCGCCTCGAGCCTGATGATGTCGAGCCCGATGATGGACAAGCAGCAGCGGAACCTGATGCTGCTGCTGCCGCTGGTGTTCGTGGTGATCGTGATCAACTTCCCCGCGGGCCTGATCGTGTACTGGATCACGACGAACGCTTGGACGATGGGCCAGCAGTACACCGTGCGAAAACTGATTGGCAATCCGGCGCCGCTGCCGGCGCCGGCGGGTGGTGCTCCACCGGGCGACGGAGGAGGTGGTGGGCCTGGGTCGGCCAAGGGCGACAAGGGTGGCGGTGGTGGCTCGCCTCCGCCGGACGACTCAGGTCCGAACGGGTCCTCCGGAGGCAGCGGCGGCGGCCTGTCCGGGCTCATTCGAGGCCGGCCCAAGCGTGAAGAGCCCGAGCCTGTCGCGACGGGCGGTCGCAGCGGGAAGGGCGGCACGCCTCCACCACCACCGCGCAAGAAGAAGAAGCGCTCCGGACGCAGGAGGTAGATCGTGGACGCTGAGATCGGCGTTGCAGGTTCACGCGTCGAGGAAATGCTCGAGCGAATCGTCGCCGGGATCGGCGTCGAGGCGAGCGTGCACGTCGAGGAGGACGCGGAGGAGGTCCGTGCCCACCTCGAGGGCGACGATCTCGGCCTGCTGATCGGTCGCCACGGCCAGATGATCGACGCGGTCCAGCACATTGCCTACCGGATCGCCTCGAACGGAACGAGCGTCCGCAAGCGCGTCATGGTCGATGCCGCCGGCTATCGCGAGCGCCGCGCCGTCGCGCTCCGAGCCGCCGCGGACCAAGCCGCCGAGGCCGCGGTCCACGACCACCGGCGGGTCACGCTCGAGGCGATGAGCGCGCTCGAGCGTAAGGTCGTGCACGAGCACCTGAAGACCCGCCACGACGTCGAGACGTACAGCCAGGGCGAGGAGCCCGACCGGCGACTCGTCGTGGCGCCGCTCGTCGACTGACGCTGGTGTGCCGGCCTGCCGGAGGGCGGCCCGCGCCCCGGTTCCCCTCGCGCCCCGGTTCCCCTCGCGCCCCGGTTCCCCTCGCGCCCCGGCCCGCGCCCCGGTTCCCCTCGCGCCCCGGCCCGCGCCCCGGCCCGCGCCCCGGCCCGCGCCCCGGTTCCCCCCGGCCTCCGGTGCCAGCGGCCGGCGGCCGCGCCGTGTCCCGGGCCCGTTTCACGTTTTTTTACGCGGTGAAACAATCCTGGACGTGACGCAGCTCTCGGAGTTCGATCGCGGCCTCGTGATCGGCCTGCTGATCGGAGAGGCCTCATTCGGCGGCGACGGCAAGCAGCCGCAGGTGACGATCCGGATGCACGTCCGACATGAGGCGCTGTTCGGCTGGCTGATGGAGCGGTTCCCGGACACGCGCCTGTACGGCCCCTACCACCACGGAGGCCGCTCGTACTACCAGTGGATGGCTCGGGGAACCGCGCTCGTCCGGGACGTTCTGCCGTTGCTCGAAGAAGACCTCCACGGCGGTCTCGACAGCTATGCCGTGGAGCGATTCGAGGAGATGTGCAGCCGGTACGCGGCCTTTATCGCCCGCGAGCGGGAACGCCTCGAACGGTACGGCTGAGCCGGTGTCCGGTCGACTCGACTCCCGCCTTGCGGACGTAGGCGACCGCTTTGCGCTGTCCGCCGATGCCATGAGGCGGCTGGGGCTGTTCCATCGGCTGCTCGTGGAAGACCCGCTCGCACCGACCGCGGTCCGTGACCCGGCCGGGGTGATCGACGATCACCTCGCGGACTCGCTCGTCGCGCTCGAGCTCGGCCAGGTCCGGTCGGCGCACACGATCGCTGACCTCGGCTCGGGCGCGGGTGTGCCTGGACTTCCTCTGGCAATCGCGCTGCCCCAGGCCCGCGTCGCGCTCGCCGAGAGCGCGACGCGGAAGTGCGCGTTCCTGGCGCGTGCGGCGGTCGATTGCGAGGTGCCGAACGCGTGCATCGTCCACACCCGGGTCGAGTCTTGGCTCGATGGCCTCGGGGCATTTGACCTCGTCACGGCTCGCGCGCTCGCGTCGTTGGAGGTCGTCGTCGAGTACGCCGCGCCGTTGCTGGCGATCGGCGGAACACTCGTCGCCTGGCGCGGTAGGCGGGATGCGGACGCCGAGGCCACCGCGTCACGAGCGGCCGCCCAGGTAGGGCTCAAGCCCCTCGAAATCCTTCATGTGCAGCCATTTCGCGGGGCGGAGAATCGATATCTACACGTCATGTCGAAGGTTACGGAGACACCTTTAGGGTTCCCCCGGCGACCCGGCATGGCAGTAAAACGGCCGTTGGGAGCGAATAAGATGTGAGATGCCGCCGAGCGAACCCCCGGATCTGACCGCGCCCACCGCTACCGTCGACGTGCGCATGGGGACTGTGTACGCGATCGCCAACCAGAAAGGCGGGGTGGGGAAGACGACTACCGCCGTCAACCTCGCCGCGTGCGTGGCTGAGGCCGGCTACGACGCGCTGCTGATCGACATCGATCCGCAGGCCAACGCCACGATCGGGCTTGGGATCAGCAAGGACGATCCCCACACCGTGTACGAAGTGCTCGTCGGTTCCCTGCCGCTCGAGGACGCCGTGCGGCCCACGGGCATCGACCGGCTCTCGATCGTCCCGTCCGGCCCCGATCTCGCCGCCGCGAACATCGAGCTTCCTCGGGTCGCGGGCTCGGAGATGCTGCTCCGGGAGGCGCTCGTCGGCGTGCGGAATCGGTATGCGTTCATCCTGCTCGACTGCCCGCCGTCGCTCGGGCCGTTGACGGTGAACGCCCTCGTCGCCGCCGATCGGGTGATTGTCCCCGTGCAGGCTGAGTACTTTGCTCTCGAGGGCCTCGCCGGCCTGCTGGACACGCTCTCGCTGGTGCAACGAGAATTGAACCCGTGGCTTACCGTTGCCGGAATGCTCCTGACCATGCACGACAACCGGACGCGACTCGCCCAGGACGTGGAGCGCGAGGTGCGCGAGCACTTCCCCGAACTGGTGTTCGACACGGTGATCCCTCGCAACGTGCGCGTCGGCGAGGCACCGAGTTTCGGCAAACCGGTGATCCATCACGATCCGCACTGCGCCGGGTCCGACGCCTATTTCGAGCTCGCGAAGGAGGTGGCCGCTCGTGGCTGAACGACCGAAGGGGATGGGCCGCGGACTCGCAGCGATCCTGTCCGTCGCGCCCAGGGACGAGCTCCAGGAGCTCCGCCCGGTCCCGGTCGACATGATCGACCCGAGCCCGAACCAGCCGCGCCGCAGCTTCGACGAGGACTCGCTGATGGCGCTCGCCGGCTCGATCCGCGCCCGCGGCGTCCTACAGCCCGTTCTCGTCCGGCCCCTGGTCAGCGGCCGTTACGAGCTCATCGCCGGGGAGCGGCGCTGGCGCGCCGCCCAACTCGCCGAGCTGACCGTCGTCCCGGCGATCGTACGCCGCCACGACGACGCCGCCTCACTCGAGGTGGCGCTGATCGAGAACATGGCCCGCGAGGACCTCAACCCGGTGGAGGAGGCCCGGGCCTGCGCCGCGCTCGTCGAGGAGCTGTCCCTAACCCGCGAGGAAGTCGGCCTCCGCGTCGGTCGCAGCCGCGTTGCCGTCTCCAACCTCATCCGGCTGCTCGATCTGCCAGACGAGGCACTCGAGCTGATCGAACGAGGCGAGCTGACCGAGGGGCACGGCCGCGCGCTGCTGCTCGTCGGCGACCACGCTGCTCGCCGCACTCTCGCCCGCGACGCCGCCCACAACCGCTGGTCGGTTCGCGAGCTCGAGTCGCGAGCTCGAGTCGCGAGCGGGCCCGCCGGCCGGCAGCCGCGCTCCCGATCCCAGCCCGCGCTCCACCCCGACCAGGCGGCCGCGATTGACCTGATCTCAGACGCGCTCGCCGCCGCGCTCGGGCGCGACGTCGACGTGACGCCCGCCAAGGGCTCCGGCTACCGCGTTCAGCTCAGCTTCGAGTCGCTCGACGACGCACTCGACGTGGCGCGCCGGCTCCGGGTCCGGGCCGTGTCCTGAGGCGTCTCGCGTCTCGCCACCGGAGCGATCGCCGAAGCTGCACATTGTCACGATGCCGGATACGCGCAAACTACGGATTCGGCGCCCCGCCAGGCGGCGTTAGACTCCCGACGAATGTCGGCTCGCCTTCGGGTGGAGTTGGTGTGGAAACGTTTGTAATTGTCGGGCGCAAAGCCGGGGCGTGAGGGCAAGGGGACTCGGTCGCCTGTCGTGCCTCGCCCGGCCGTTCGTGGATGACTGACTAACAGACCCCGAGTTGTCGCGACGAGTTGAACGATGTACGTCTTGATGGTCGCGCCAGAGTGCGCGCCGGTTGCCAAGGCGGGCGGACTGGGAGATGTGGTTTTCGGGCTCAGTCGTGAGCTCGAGATCCGCGGCCATGCGGTCGAGATCGTGCTGCCGAAGTACGGTTGCATGCGACACGGCGACGTCTGGAGCCTCCAAGTCTGCTACGAGGACCTTTGGGTGCCTTGGTACGGAGAGTCACTTCACTGCACGGTGTGGTTCGGCTACGTTCACGGTCGCAAGTGCTTCTTCATCGAGCCGCACCCCGTGGAGCGTTTCTTCGGCCGCGATCGTCTTTATGGGCACGCCGACGACGTCGAGCGGTTCACCGCGTTCTCCAAGGCGGCGTTGGAGTTCATGGTCAAGTCGAACAAGCGCCCCGACGTGATCCATTGCCACGACTGGCAGACCGGGCTCGTGCCGGTGCTGCTGAGCGAGCAGTTTCGGCCGGCGTTGCCCCATTCGAAGGTGTGTTACACAATCCACAACTTTTGCCATCAAGGCCACGGCGGATCGCACGTGCTCTGGGGCACCAACTTGGGACGCCCCGAGTACTACCTGCACCACGACAGGCTCGGCGACGACCACCGTTACGGCGCGCTCAACCTGATGAAGGGCGGGATCGTCTACTCGGACTTCGTGACCACGGTGTCGCCGAATTACGCGGCCGAGGCGCGCTACGGGGACGGCGCGTTCGGTCTTGGTCACACCTTGCACGTGCACCGGCACAAGTTCCGCGGGATCCTCAACGGGGTCGACTACGACGTGTGGAATCCCGAGGTCGACTCGGTCATACCGGCCCAGTACTCGGAGGGCGAGCTTCACGGGAAGTTGGAGAACAAGGAGCGCCTCCGAGAGCGCTTCTGGCTACGCAAGGCGCGGAACCCGATCGTCGCGTATGTCGGACGATTGGACGAGCAGAAAGGCATGCAGCTTGTGCACCATGCCCTCTTCTACGTGCTGGCCAACGGGGGGCAGTTCGTGCTGGTCGGCGAGCCGGTCCACGAGAACGGCATCAGCAGCCACTTCCGGCATCTCAAGCGCTACCTGAACGACAACCCGGACTGCCATCTCGAGATCAGCTACAGCGAGGAGCTTGCGCATCTGGTCTACGCCGGAGCCGACATGCTGGTCGTGCCCAGTATGTTCGAGCCGTGTGGACTCGCGCCGATGGTCGGACTGCGGTACGGAACTGTCCCTGTGGTGCGGTCGGTGGGCGGCATGGTGGACACGGTGTTCGATCGCGACTACTCGCGTCGTAGCCGCGAGGAGCGCAACGGGTACTCCTTTCAGCACACCGACAATGCGGCGATCGAGTCTGCGCTCAGCCGGGCATTGCGACTCTGGCACACCTTCCCGGCGGGTTTCCGGCGGCTGATGCAGGCTTCTATGCGGGCCGACAACTCGTGGAACCAGCCCGGTCACGAGTACATGAGCGTCTACGACAAGATCCGGCTGAACTGACTGAGCTGCGGGAGTACCCCCGCACCGCACGTGTGGACGGCTCGCCCGCGGCCTTTCGCGGCCTCGCTCGTTCGGCGCGTCGAGCTTCCCAGTGGCCGTGGTTAGAATCCGATCCCTCACGGGCGATTAGCTCAGTCGGTTAGAGCGCTTCTCTGATAAGGAAGAGGTCCCAGGTTCGAGTCCTGGATCGCCCACTCCGCGATTTGCAGGGCTTTTCAGTCATCGGAGCCCACGCCTCGAATCGCAAGCACGTCCATTCCGCGTCCATCAGCTGCACGCGCGGCCCGGATCTGGGCCTCAGCGGGGACGCGCTGGCCGTCCCAGTTCTCGATCACGCCGGCGTAGTGCCGCTCGATCATCAGCACGCTCGTGCCGACCTCTCTTGAGATCGTGGTAAGCGGGACGCCCTCGTAGACGCGGAGCGTGACGTAGCTCGAACGCAGGTCCCGTGGACGCGTTCCGGCTGGCGCGGCCCCCGGCTGCGCTGCCCGGCCGGGGTTGCGGGTGGTCGCCGGCTCTGCGGCTCTCCCCTGCCAGATCCGCCGGCGCCAGTTCGCCCAGTCCTCTTTGTCCCAGAACTTGCCGTCGTGCGCGGGGAACACGGGAGTCTTGTTATCAGGCCGGCCGGACGCGAGGAACCATTCGCGGAGGTCCTCGGCGAGCGGGGCGAGCAGTGGCGTGAAGCGGACGCGGTGACGCTTGGTGTCGCGGTAGCGGATCGCGCGCTGGCCGATGTCGTCCCAGGTGAGCCGGCAGACGACCTCCTCTGGCCGCGGGCCTGAGTAGGCGAGCACGGACACGAGCGTGCGGTCGCGCAGGCGCTTGAGGTTGGCGCGGATCTGCTCGACCTCGCCGGGGAGGAAGATGCGCGGCTCGCGCGCTCGCTCGTAGCGCGGTTTGCGCACGGCGGCCATCGCGTTGAACTCGACGAGCTCCTCGGTGATCGCGAACGACAGGATCGACTGAACGATCCGCATGCACCTGAGGACGGTCGCCTGGCCTACGCCAGCACGCTCGAGCTCTTCACGGAAGCGGGTGAGGCGTTTGGGGGTGAGCTCCCGGACGGGGTAGTCGCCGAGGCGGGGCATGATGTGGTTGACCCAGGCGAGCTTGTAGAAGTCGCGCGTCGATTTCGCGAGGTTCGGGACGGCGTGCAGCCGCCAGTAGACCTCGACGAGTTCCCGCAGGGCGATGTCGTCAGGGATCGCTGCCTGTCCGAGTTGGCGGCGGCGCTGGAGATGGGTGGCGAACTGCTCGGCGTCGCGTTTTCGGTCAAACGTGCGGCCGCGTTTGCGGCCGGCTTCGCGCCAGCGCAGCTCCCAGCGGCCGTTGGGCTTCTTGCGCAGGTCCATCAGCGTGCCTCCTTCGATCGCGGTCAGGCGAGCGAAGCTTCCAGGATCTGTGTCGTTCGCGCGAGCGCGATGGCGGGGTTTCGGATCGGGCCCGTGCGGAGGTGTCGGGCTCGTGGCGTCTGGGGGTCTGCAGCCAGCGCTCGTATTCGGCGATCGCGATCCGGTAGCGGCCGGGTACGGGTTCGTAGGCGCGCAGGTCGCCGCGTCTGATCGCGCGCAGGATCG
>CAVUPS010000002.1:0-124838 GCA_963743475.1 uncultured Solirubrobacterales bacterium | reverse complement strand
CGGCCGTCGCTGCGCGCATCGAGCAGCTGATCGCGAGTTCCGTCGATCGCAGCTGCAGGCCGCGGGCGGATGCGGACCACCGGCTCGTGGCTACGTGATCTGGGGCACGCGCTCGTTGATCAGTGTGAGCGCCCGCGCTTGCAGCTCGGTCGGCGTGCTCAGCTGCGGGAAGGTCGCGTCGGTGTCGGTGACACGGATCGTGTTGTGAGTGCGGTTCTCAAGCTCGTCGAACAGACTCTGGATCGTGTGGCAGGGCTCCTGCTCGGGGGTGCGGCGGCGGCCGGCCTTGCGGGTCGCCTCGCGCGAGCGGGTGGCGTTGGCGACCGGGTCTGTGTTGGAGCGAGGGTTGTCGTCCTGGAAGAGCAACTCGGCCCACGCCTGGCGCAGGTGCCAACGCACGTACTCGGCGAGCATGCAGATCAACAGGTGACAGCGGACGCGGTCGCTGAGCCGGTGGTGGATCGGGCGGACCTCCAACGGGCCCTTGAACGAGCGAAACCCGTTCTCGGCTTCTTTGAGTTGTTTGTAGGCGCGCACGAGCCCGGCCGCGGCGAGCTGCGCGGGGTCGATCCGCCCGGCGCGGATCACGTAGAGCCCGTCAAGCTCCGCCTCTTGGGCGATCTGCTCCTCCTTGCGCTCACACGTAAGGGTGTCATCGGTGATCGTCACCTGGAAGTGTTTCTTGACCTTGTAACGGTTCCACACTGCACCGACCGCCAGGCCGATCGCGGCCTGGCCTTGGAGTGTGCCCGCCTGCACCCGGCGCGTGATCTCACCCAGATCCTTCTCGGTGCCCGTCAGCAGCTCCCGGCGTTTGCGGGCGCGCTCCTCGGCGACCAGGGGGTTGCGGCACACGATCAGCCGCTGGCCGGGATACAGCTTCTCGCAGGCGATCTCGGCCAGGTTGAGCTCGTCGAACACTGATAGCTGCGAGCAGCCCTCCTTGACCAGCGCTCTGATCTGTGGCGCCTTCAGCGCGGTGATGAAGGCAAACTGCGCCGTCTGCGAGAGCAGTGTCACGTTCTCCTTGGTGCCAATCCCGCGATCTGTCACCACGATCACCCGCTCAAGCCCGAACCGCTGCTCGATCTTCTCGACCTGTGAGGGCAGTGTCTTGGAATCCTTCAGTGATCCTTCGAACGCCTCGATCGCCACCGGCCGCCCGTCACTGTCACACAGCAGCCCGTACTCAACCTGCATCCGTCCGCGCTTGCCATTGCCGTGGTCATAGCCAAACCGCGCCAGCGGGCAGGAGCGCCCCTCAAAGTAGGAGCAAGAGACGTCATACAACGCCAGCTCACCCTCTTTGAGGTGCCGGCGCGCGAGCCGCTGCTCAATTGCTGACTGACGCTCAAGCAGCCAATCCATCGCCGCGTACAGGTCATCGTGAACCGCGGCCTGCACCCCCAGTTCCTCCCCCAGCGTGCACGAGGCAAGCTGACGCGTCAAGGCCAGCTTGGAACCGCCCGCCAGCACTCTGCCTGCGATCATCGCCAGGCACAGATCCCGCTCGCGCGAGGGCTCGCGATCGAGCAGTCGCGCCACCCCCAGCCGCCGAGCGGCGCTGAGCACGGCCTCGACGTGGCCGTGCTTGCGCGAGCGCACGATCTCAAACGCCTCTCCCGCCGGCACGAGCCGCACGCCCTGGAGCGCGAGCGTCAGCGCCTCGATCGCCTCCGGCGGCAGCCCGGAGACGTTCGCGACCGTCTCATGGCGCACACGGCGGCCCTCGCGGATCGAGCGGCGCACCAGATAGGAGTTGTACTCGCGCTCCCCATGACGCCGAGCGATCTTGGCCACATGCATCGCACCAGCTGGTCGCGCCATCCCGCACATTATGCCATGTCAGACGACTAATATCAACAAGCTTCTTGGCTACACGTTCCGAACTAAGAAAGGCCGCGATCCCAATAGCCATAAGGGATCACGGCCGATCAGCAGCCATTCTTTACCCGCAACTTCGGTCTAGCAGTACCCTGTCCCTTTACGCTGAGGTGTAGGTCGTAGTGCGCGCATGGCGATGACTGGGCACCGCGAAGTGTGATGGGATTGACTGACGACGAGCGCCAGCGCTCTTGGAGGACCGTTCAAGATTGCAACAGCATCACGCATCCGGAGCGGAATGCGGGCGTAGATGAAGCGATGGCTGCGGGAGCGCCTGAACGCACAGACATGCCGGGGCGCAGCTTCTGCTCGTCGATGGCAGCGGCGGACAGCTGCCTGTGCTCGAACGACTGAGCCATCAGCACCACGGCACCTACCGCCGCGTGCCGCTCGTCGCCGCCGACCACTGGGCTCCAGCCCCGCCGCTGGCCTTCGCCCTCTTCACAACAGTCGAGCAACCTGGGCCGTAGCAGCGCCAGCGCCGACCGCGCCGGCGCTCAGCCGTCGCGGTGCACAAGCGTGAACGTCCAGCCGCTCGGTACGAGCCGGAAGCTCACGAGCTGGTAGCCGGCCGTGCTGAGACGCTGAAGCATTTGACGCGCCCGAGACAGTGGCGGCACGGTGAACTCGACGCATAGGATCCGGACCACCGGGCCGTCACGCAACAAGGCATCCAGGATCTCGAACTCGGCACCTTCCGCGCTTATCTTCAGCAGGTCGATGTGATCGTGGCCCCAGGAGCTCATCAGCGAGCGCAGCGATCGGCCCTCGGCTTGAAAAGCCTCCTCGGTCCCGAACAGGTTGACGGCCGAATGCGAGACGAAGCCCTCTTGGCGCGGTGCGTGGAAGGTGAGCGTCTCGTCGCGCGACCACGCGGCAAGCTGGTGGAAGACGAACCGAGGCTCGTGCGCGGCCGCCTCGCGGACGTAGGCAGCCGCCCGCGGCACGGGGTCCATTGCATGCACGGTACATCCAACCCGGGCAATCAGATCGAGATCGAACCGAATGTCCTCGCCGACTCCAACCGAGTAGACGACGCTGTCGGCATTGAGCATCGAGATCGGGAGGCGATAGCCGCCGTAGGCCATGTCACCCAAGACGACCAGGTCAGGCCGAGGATGCGTCTGCAGCATGCGCCGCATGGCGGCAGTGCGCGCACCTGATCGCGCCTTGCGCGCGGCGGATCGGACCTGCCGCTCGAGGGCAGGCGGGAGTGGCGGTCGCCGCTTGTCGGTCACTGACATTACGGTCCCGAACAGCCCTCGCAGCGCACGCCGCACGAGTCACGCAGAGTCACAGCTCTTGGCCCGGCAGCTTGGATGGTTTGCAGCACGCACGAATCCCACACGCTCAGGTCTCGCCCCGTCCCCGCGCGATGGCGATCTCGCCGGCACGGGCCATCTCGATTAGGCCGCACGGACGCACGGACCTTGCGAAGAACCGGCGGGCGGGAGCGGTGGGGGGCGGGAGCGGTGGGCCTCGACTTGCGTTGCATGGCCAAAGCGTAGCGCCTCGGCGCACCCGGATCGAGGGGCCTTGAGGCGTGTCAGTCGTACACGCGCTTCAGGTACTCAAACCGCTGTTGCGGGCCGGTGGGCTGGCCATCGAGCCGAAGCCGCGCGAGGCGAAAACGGCGCAAGCTGCGAGTGGACGGGACATCGGCGTCCGTGCGTCGATCCGCCACCAGAAGGACCTTCGATCAACGGGTGCGTGCTGTCATGGGGAGATGATCGTTCGCACGACTCATGCCGGCATTGCCCCTGGGTACAAAGTTCTTTCAGCCGCCGGACTGCCCGTCGTCGCCTACGGCGCCGGCGGCGTGCGCGACTCCGTCCTGGATGGCCGCACCGGCGTGCTCTACGAGCCCGGCGGCGTCGAGGAGCTGTGTGCCGCGATCGAGCGTTTCGAGGCGCTGCGCATGGACAACGCGGAGCTCCGCGCCAACGCGCGGCGGTTCGCGCCGGAGCGGTTCGCGCTCGCGTTCGGGCAACTGCTGGCCTCGCTGCCCGCCGCCGCCGACAGCGGCCGATAACCTTCACGGACGATGAGCGGCCAAGCGGAGGCGACCGGGGGGCAGCGCGAGCGGGACGCGATCGTCGTCACCGGCGGCGCAGGCTATATCGGCACGCCGCTGTGCCTCGAGTTGGCCGCCGCCGGTCACCACGTCCGGGCGCTCGACACCCTGTTGCACGGCCAGCAAGAGATCACCCGCATGCTCGAACAGGCTGGCGTCGAGCTGATCCGCGGTGACGTCCGCGACGCCGCCGCGCGCGAGCGGGCCTTGACCGGCGCGTTCGCCGTCGTTCACCTCGCCGCCATCGTCGGCGACCCGGCGTGCGCCCGCGACCCGGCGCTGTCGCAGGAGGTGAACGTCGACGGCACGCGAGCGCTGGCGCAGGACGCCGAGCGGCTCGGCGTGCGGCGGTTCGTGTTCGCCTCCACGTGCTCGAACTACGGCCGCATGGCCGACCCGACAATCCCGATCGACGAGACCGGCGTGCTGGCCCCCGTCTCGCTCTACGCCGAGCAGAAGGTGGAGATCGAGCGCGGGCTGCTCGAGGGCGAGCGCGTCGGGCTCGAACCGACCTGCCTGCGCTTCGCCACCGTGTACGGTGTGGCGCCGCGCATGCGCTTCGACCTGACCGTGAACGAGTTCAGCCGCGACCTGTGGGCCGACCGCCGGCTCGAGGTCTTCGGCGAGCAGTTCTGGCGCCCCTACGTGCACGTCCGCGACGCCGGGCGCGCGGTCCGCACGGTGCTCGAGGCGCCGTCCTCGACCGTCGCCCGCGAGGTCTTCAACGTCGGCCGCTCGGGCGAGAACTACCGCAAGCTCGACCTCGTGCGGGAAATTCGCAAGCTCACCGACCGCGGCGAGGTGAGCTTCGTGCAGCGCGCCGAGGACCCGCGCGACTACAAGGTGAGCTTCGACAAGATCCGCTCCGTGCTCGGATTCGAAACGAAGATGACCGTCCCCGACGGGATCGCCGAGGTGCTGGCGGCGCTCGAGGCCGGCCGCTTCGAGGATCCCTTCGATGGACGATACCGAAACGTCCCGTGAGCGCCTGATACCGGTCTTCGACCTGTAGGGCGCCATGGCGGCGGAGTATCCACCCGCAGCGGCAGCGGTTGCCAGCGCCCGAGGCCGTCGCGCGTCATGGTCGGCCCAGCTCGTGGTCTTGCCCGGGTTTGTGGCGGTCGGGCTGATGCTGCTGTGGGCCGAGCATGATGGCGGCTACGACGCCGACACGTGGTACTGGGGCGCGCTGCTGACGCTGGCGCTGCTGGTGGTGACGGTGATCGGCCTGGGCTCGCGGCGCGCCGCGCTGTCACGCCCGGCGGCGTTGGCGATGCTGGCGCTGGCCGCCTACACCGCCTGGTCTTATCTGTCGATCCTCTGGGCGGATGTGCCCGGGTGGGCGCTTGAGGGCAGCAACCGGACGCTGCTCTACCTGCTGCTGTTCGCGCTGTTCGCGGTCATCCCGTGGGCCCCGGGCGCCGGGCTCGCCGCGATGGCCCTGTTCGCGCTGGGCGTCGGCACGCTCGCGGTCTGGATCCTCGCCCGCATGGCCTTCGGCCACGACATCGCAGCGCTGCTGATCGACGGAAGGCTGGTTGCCCCAACGGGCTACTTCAACTCGAGCGTCGCGCTCTTCATGATGGCCGCGCTCGTCGCCACCACGCTCGCCACCCGGCGCGAGCTGCCCGTGCTTCTGCGCGGCGCCCTCCTGGCGGTGGCATGCGCCGCACTGCAGCTGTGCGTCACCGGGCAGAGCCGGGGATGGCTCTTCACCTTGCCGCTCGTGCTGCTGGCGAGCATCGCGGTCGTCCGCGACCGCGTCCGCGTCACGCTCGCCGCCGTGCTCCCGGCCGCCGGCGCGCTCATCCCGCTCCACCGGCTGCTGACTGTGTTCGAGATCCATCAAGGACCGGCGCTACAGGATGCGGCCGGCCGCGCGGCTCGGATATCGCTGCTGATCTGCGCCGGCGTGCTCGTGGCCGGAGCGCTGCTGGCGTGGGCGGACGTGCGGCTCGGTCCCCGGCGGATGCGGCCGGCCGCCCAGCGCGTGCTCGGCGCCGCGGTCGCGGCCGCCGCGATCGGCGCCGCCTCCGCCGGCGTGCTGGCGGCGACCCACGGGCACCCCGTCGCCTTCGTCCAGCGGCAGTGGCACGGGTTCAGCCACGAGAGCGACACAGCCACGGCCAGTCACTTCGCCGCCGTCGGCAGCAGTCGCTACGACCTCTGGCGCGTGTCGCTCGACGCCTTCCTGGCCCATCCGGTCGGCGGCCTCGGCCAGGACAACTTCGCCGACTATTACATAACCCGCCGACGCACGGGCGAGGACCCGCGATCGACGCACAGCCTTGAGATGCGCCTGCTGGCCGAGACGGGCGCGGTCGGGACGGCTCTGTTCGCTGCTTTTACGATCCTCGCCGTCGCAGCGGCGCTGCGCTCGCGGCGCGTCGGCAGCGATCTTGCCGCTGCAGTTGGCGCGGCAGCGCTGCTGCCGCTGATCGTGTGGGCTGTGCACGGATCGGTCGACTGGTTCTGGGAGATGCCGGCCCTCAGCGGCCCGGCGTTCGCCTGCTTGGGCTTGGGCGCGGCGCTCGGACGGCCGCGGCGGGCGACGTCGCTCGCTGTGGAGTCCTTGCCGGACGCGCACGGGCCGCACGCGAGCGCCGCCACCGCCGGCGCGCCCGAGCCTGCCACCCCTCTTCCCCGCGGCGCGCCCCCGGCGAGTCGCCGCGCCCACAGCGCTGCCGCCCGCGGCGCCCGGGCACTGGGTGTGGCGGCCGGCGCCGTGGCCGTGCTGGCGGCGGCGGGTGTCCTCGGCTTCCCCTACCTGGCGGTGCGCGAGGTCTCGGTCGCGAACGACGTCCGCTCGCGCGATCCGGCCGACGCGCTCAGCCGCCTGCAGACCGCTGCCAAGCTCAACCCGCTCAGCTCCGACCCCGACGAGATCGGCGGCACGATCGCCCTGGAGACCGGGCGCTACGCCGACGCCGAGCGCCTCTTCGAGCAGGCGCTGAGGCGTCGGCCCCACGGCTGGTTCGCCTGGCTCGGAGCCGGCCTCGCCGCCTCCGCGCAGCATCACCCGGCGCGGGCGGAGCACGACTTCGCCTATGCGGCGTCACTCAACTCGCGAGAGCCGCTACTGCCGACGGTGCTCATGCGCGCACGCACACGTGATCCGGTCAGCGTTCGCGAGGCGCTGGACTTCCTCGCTCGCGAGTAAGATGCGCGCCCACGCCTGCTTTGCCGGCACGCATGGCCTGACGATCGACCTTGCGCGGCGTGAGAGCGTTGGTGTACCATCGACGACCGAGATCGCTCGGCAGAAGAGGGGGTTCATGAAACGCATAACAGCGCTGGTAGGGATGGTTGCGATGCTCGTGTTGCCGGGGATCGCTTCCGCAGCAAGCAGCACGTGTCAGCAGTACAACTCTCTGTGCTCGACCGTCGTCACGAACAGCCCGACGACGCCGACCAAGTCGACCTCACGGAAGGAGACGAGCACACCGACGAGCGTCTCGCCGACCACGGCCACGAACGCGGTCGTGCCCGTGGCGACGACCACGACCACGACCACGACGACGCCTGTCAACCCCGCCGGCACGCTGCCGTTCACCGGGCTCGACGTGGTACTGCTCGTTGTCGGCGGCGGCATTCTGCTGTCCGCAGGTTTCGTCGTGCGCCGTGTCTCGCGCCGCCTGAACTGATCCTCAGCTGACATCGCACGGAGCCGCTCGGCGCACGCTGGGCGGCTCAGTCGTGCGGCGCGCCGCCGCCACGATCGCCGGCAAGCGCGCCCGCACACCGCGGCTCTGATCGCGCTGTCCGCGCGAGCGACGTCCCGGTCAGTCCGGCGAGGCAGTCGGTCAGCCGCTGCGCTGAACACGCTCGCGGATCAGCCGCGCGACTTCGGCGCCGTCCGCGCGGCCCTTGGTCTCGCGCATCACGTAGCCGACGAGCGGCCCGATCGCCTTCGGGTTGCCCGAGCGGACCTGCTCAGCCGCCGCCGGATCGGACGCGATCGCACGATCGACCACCTCGCCGAGCCCGTCGTCCTCCCCACTGATCGCGCCGAGGCCCTCGCGCTCGACGATCCGGCGCGGATCGCCGCCCTCCTGGGCGAGCAGGGTCAGGACCTCGCGCGCCGCGTCGCGACTGACCTCCTTGGCCTTCACCATCGTCGCGAGCGCCGCCAGGCTCTCGGGCGCCACATTGCTGCCGGCCGGGTCGCTGTCTGAGCCGATCCGCTCGGCGAGCTGGGGGATCCAGTTCGACAGCTCGACCGGGTCGACCTGGTGCGCCTCGCCGTTCCCGCCGCCGACCGCCGCCAGCGCGCGCTCGAAGTAGTCCCCGAGGTCGGTCCGGAACGCGAACAGCCGCGCCGTGTCGGCGTGCAGCCCGAGCTCCTGCTCGAACCGGGCGGCCCGTTCGAGCGGCAGCTCCGCGGGCAGGTCGGCGCGCGCCGCGGTGACCATCTCCGCGGTCGCGAGCAGCGGCACCAGGTCGGGCTCGGGGAAGTACCGGTAGTCGTGCGCCTCCTCCTTGGAGCGCAGCGGGGTCAGCGTCTCGGTTGCGGGGTCGTAGTGCAGGGTTTCCTGCACTACCGGCTCGCCGTCCCGAAGCAGGGCGGTCTGCCGCTCGATCTCAGCGTTCACCCCGCGCTCGAGGAACCGGAACGAGTTCATGTTCTTGAGCTCGGTCTTGGTCCCAAGCTCGGTCGTTCCGGCCGGGCGGACCGAGACGTTGGCGTCGACGCGCAGCGAACCCTCCTCCATGTTCACATCGGACACCCCGAGCTGCCGGAGCGTGGTCCGCAGCAGCCCGAGCCACTCGCGCGCCTGCTCGGCCGAGTGCAGATCCGGCTCCGTCACGATCTCCACGAGCGGTGTTCCGCCGCGATTGAAGTCGACCCAGCTCCGCTCCGAGCCGTGGATCCGGCCGCTCGCTCCCAGGTGATTCAGCTTGGCCGCGTCCTCCTCCAGGTGCACGCGATGGATGCGGACGTCGCCGAGGTGCCCGCCGAGGCACAGCGGCACGTCGTATTGGGAGATCTGGTAGCCCTTCGGCAGGTCCGGATAGAAGTAGTTCTTGCGGTGGAACAGCGAGCGCTCGGCGATCTCGCACCCCAGCGCGAGGCCGATCATGATCCCGAAGTGGATCGCCCGCGCGTTGACGACGGGCAGCGCCCCTGGCAGCCCCAGGCACGTCGGGCAGGTGTGGATGTTCGGCGGGTCGTTGAACGACAGCTCGCAGCCGCAGAACATCTTGGTCCGGGTCGAGAGCTGCACGTGGATCTCCAATCCAATCACCGGCTCGTATGCCGTCATGACTCCTTCCCCCTGGCGCCGGTGATTGGACCGCTTCCGTCGAACCCGATCGCCCGCTCGAGCGCGTACGCCGCGTCGAGCAGGCGGCTCTCGCTGAACGCCGGCCCGGCGAGCTGGAAGCCGACCGGCAGGCCGTCGCTCAGCCCGGACGGGATCGAGATCGCGGGGATGCCGGCCAGCGACATCGGCACGGTCATGAAGTCGTTCAGGTACATCGCGAGCGGATCGGCGGTCTTGGATCCGAGCTCGAACGCGGTCCAAGGGCTCGTCGGCGTGACGATGAAGTCGAACCGCTCGAACGCCGTCTGGAAGTCCTCGGCGATCTTCGTCCGGACCTTCTGCGCGGTCCCGTAGTACGCGTCGTAGTACCCGCTCGACAGCGCGTACGTGCCGAGCATGATCCGGCGCTTGACCTCGGGCCCGAACCCGGCCTCGCGCGTCTGCATGTACATCGCGAGCAGATCGGCTTCGCCGCTGACCCGCAGCCCGTAGCGGACGCCGTCGAACCGCGCCAGGTTGGCGGACGCCTCGGCCGGCGCGATCAGGTAATACGCCGACAGCGCATGTGGCGCGTGCTCCAGGCGGCACGGCTCGACCGTCGCCCCTAGCCGCTCGGCGAGCGCGATCGTCGCCTCGAAGTTCTCGCGGACGCCGGCCTCGATGCCGCCGCCGTCGCCGGTCAGCTCCTCGGGCACCCCGAGCCGGACCCCCTTCAGGTCCTCGGCGCTCGGCAGCTCGATCTCTCCCGGGAACTCGAGCGAGGTCGAGTCGCGGCGATCGCGGCCGATGGTGTGGCGCAGGATCAGCGCGGCGTCGGTCACGTCCCGGGTCAGCGGGCCGGCCTGGTCGAGGGAGGACGCGAACGCGATCATCCCGTAGCGCGAGCAGGCGCCGTACGTCGGCTTGAGCCCGACGATCCCGCACAGCGCCGCGGGCTGGCGGATCGACCCGCCGGTGTCGGTGCCGATCGCCCACGGGGCGAGGCCGGCGGCGACCGCGGCGGCGCTGCCCCCCGATGAGCCGCCCGGAACGCGGCCGCGGTCCCACGGGTTGAGTACGGGTCCGAAGGCCGAGTTCTCGTTCGAGGAGCCCATCGCAAACTCGTCCTGGTTGGTCTTGGCCAGCAGCGGCGCCCCGGCCGCAGCGAGCTTCGAGACGACCGTCGCGGTGTACGGGGGCCGGTATCCCTCGAGGATCCGCGACCCCGACTGGCTTGGCACGCCCTCGGTGCAGAACAGGTCCTTGACCGCGAGCGGGACGCCACCGAGCGGCTTCGCCTCGTAGGACTCCTCAGGCGAGGCCTCGGCCACCCATGTGAACGCGTTCAGCTCGTCGGCCTCGGCGCGCTCGCGGTACGCCTCGAACAGGTCGGCGTGAGCGATCTCCCGGGCGCGGATCCGCTCGGACGCGGCGGCGGCCGTGAGGTCGATCAGCTCGCTCACGCCGCGCCCGGGCTGGGGACGCCGAATCCACCGTCGATGCGCTCGGGTGCCGCCGCCAGCACGACCTCCACCGGCAGCGACGACTCCGGTTCGTCCGCGCGCAGGGCGTTGACGACATCGACCACGTGGGACGTCGGCGGCACGCCCTCGAGATCGAGCTCGCGGATCTTCTCGATGTGGTCGAGCACCTTGGAAAGCTCCTGCGCCATCCGCTCGACCTCCTCCTCGCTCAGCTCGAGCCGCGCCAGGCGGGCAACGTGGAGAACCTGTTCACGATCCAGCATCTGTCCGGTCCATTCTAGGATTCGCCGCCGCGACTGGGCCGGACGATCGGGATGTCGGTGCGCTCGTCCCTTCGCGCCACCCCCTCCTGGCGCAGCGAAAGGTAGCCGCCGCAGGCGATCCCGATCGCGGTGAGCAAGCCGAGGAACGCCCCCGCCTCCTCGTGGGCCGGCGGGCTGATGACGACGCGGTAGATCAGCGCGATCACGCTCACGATCCCGAGCAGCATCACGACCAAGCTCATCGTGACCGGCACCGCCGGGGGGCGCCGCGTCGCCTGCACGAACACCAGTCCGGCCGCGGCCAGGACCGTCACCAGCAGCAGCCAGCGCAGGTCCGTCAGCGCCTGCCACCCGGTCACCGAGCCGCCCTTCCCCGCGCCGCTCCCGTACCACTTCCCCCCGACCGTGAAGATGACGAGCAGGACCGCGCTCACGCCCGCGAGCATCTCACCGCGCCGCAGCCGCGAGGGGTCGAAGTCCATTGCCCCGCGCAGGCTAGTGGACCTGCCCTAGACCGTGGAGCCGGGTTCGGGGCGCGGCTCGGCGGCCGCCGAGCGGTCCGGACCCTGAGCCGCTCTCGCCTCGAGGCGGGCGCGCCTGGTCAGCGCGACCAGCGCCGCGGCGAGCAGCAGCCCCAGCCAGAATCCGAGCGCGAGTTCGTCGAAGCGGCCGAGATGCAGCACGAACTTGAATGCGAGCAGCCCCGCGGTTGTGCAGGCGATCGCGAAGCGGCCCGTGACCCGGTCGCGGGCGACGGTCGGGAGCTGCGTGTGCGGCGACAGCCGCTCGGCCGCGAGGTCAGCGAGCAGGAACGCCGAGGCCAGCAGCGCGAGCACCCCGAGGAACGCGTCGGGCGCGTCGACCGCGGTGGCCGACCCGCCGATCGAGACCGTGGTCGACCCGACGCTGATGGTGGCGCCGAACGAGAACCACGGCAGCACGAGCAGGTCGAGGACCAGAAGCGCCGCCACGCCACAGATCATCCAGTCCTCCCTGGACAAGCGCTCGAGTTTGAGCCTGCGGACCTGGCTCTCCATGGTTACTGGTTCGCGATCGAGCGGCGCGCTCCTTCTTCGACCCGGCACTACGGCAGCCGTCAGCCGTGGGTGAGCGACGCGGCTGTGACCGTGTTGCGCAGCAACATCGCGATCGTCATGGGCCCGACCCCGCCGGGAACCGGCGTGACCAGCCCCGCCCGCTCGCTGACCGCGTCGAACTGCACGTCGCCCTTCAGCCCGCCGTCGGTGCGGTTGATCCCGACGTCGATCACCGCCGCGCCCAGCTTGACGAACTCGGGCCCGATCATCTCGGGGCGCCCGATCGCGGCCACGAGCACGTCGGCGCGCGAGCACACGCCGGCGAGGTCACGCGTGCGCGAGTGGCACATCGTGACGGTCGCGTTGCGCTCGAGCAGCAGGAACGCGACGGGCTTGCCCACGAGGTCCGATCGCCCGACCACGACCGCTTCCGCTCCCTCGAGCGCCACCGAGTACGTGTCGAGCAATTCGATCACGCCGAGCGGCGTGCACGGCCGCAGCCCGGGCGCCCCCTGGGCGAGCCGCCCGGCGCTGACGTGGGTCAGGCCGTCCACGTCCTTGTCGGGCGAGATCAGCGCGGTCAGCTCCTTGCCGTTGAGCCCTGCCGGGACCGGAAGCTGGAGCAGGATCCCGCTCACCTCGGGATTACGGCTGGCCTCCTCGATGACCGCGGCGACGTCGGCCTGGGTCACGTCGGCCGGGAGGTACTGGTGGAGGTCGATGATCCCGACCTCCGCGCACGCCTTGCGCTTGCCCGCGACGTACACCGCCGAGGCGGGGTCGTCGCCGACCAGGATCGTCGCCAGCCCGGGCGCGCGGCCGGTTCGCTCGCGAAGCTCGGCCACGTCGCGCGCGACCTCCGCGCGCACCCGCGCAGCAACTTCCTTCCCGTCGATGATCGCCGCCCGCATCGGTCCGGACCCTAGATGATCCGGTTTGCTCAGCGCTTCTTGATCGGTGCGAGGTCGGCCACCATCTTGCGCTCCGAGCCGTCCCGGCTGAAGCGGATGACCACGATCCCACCGGGCTCGAGCCCGGTGACGACGCCCTCGCCGAATTTCGGGTGGGTGACGTCCTCGCCGAGCCTGAACGCGAGAGCCGCCGTCACCGGCGCGGGCGCATCCCACGGGGGGCTGTCGTCACCGCTCCGGGTCCACGACGTCGCCCGCACCCGGAGCCCGGCGAGGCCGCGCGGCTGCTGCTGCTCGCGGTCGGTCAGCCCGTCCGGGATCTCGCCGATGAAGCGGCTCGGGGCGCCGAAGTTGCGAGCGCCGAACACGGTGCGGGTGCGGGCGTAGGTCACGTACAGGTCGCGCTGGGCGCGGGTGATCCCGACGTAGCAGAGCCGGCGCTCCTCCTCGAGGCCGCCCTCGTCGAGCGCTCGCGAGTGCGGGAACACCCCCTCCTCGCACCCGATCATGAACACGATCGGGTACTCGAGGCCCTTGGCGTTGTGGAGCGTCATCAGCGTGACCAGCCCCTCGTCGTCGCTGCGGTCGTCGGCGTCGGAGATCAGCGCGACCTGCTGGAGGAAATCGGCCAGACTGCCTGGCGCGGGAGAATCCGCGCCAGCGGATTCTCCCCCGGAATCGGCGTTAGCCGATTCCGCATACTCGGCCGCCACGTTCACGAGCTCCTCGAGGTTCTCGATCCGGCCCTGTGCCTCGATCGTCCGTTCGGCCTCGAGCGCCTCGAGATAGCCGGTCTCCTGGAGCGTCTCCTTGAGCAGCGCCGAGATCGGCGGGGTCGACTCGGCGCGCTCGCGGAGCACATGCATGGTCGCCATGAACCGCCGCAGCGCCTTCACCGCGGGGGCACCCAGGTTCGGCACCTGCTCGGGCTCGGACGCGGCGTCCCACACCGACGTCCCGGTGGTGTTCGTGTAGGCCAGCAGGCGCGACATCGAAGTCGAGCCGATCCCGCGCCGCGGGGCGTTGACGATGCGCGTGAAAGCGCCGGCGTCCTGCGGATTGACGAGCGTCGTCAGGTACGCGATTGCGTCCTTGATCTCGGCCCGCTCGTAGAACTTGGTGCCGCCGATCACCTGATACGGGATATCCGCGCGCACGAGCGTGTCCTGCAGCACCCGCGACTGCGCGTTGGTCCGGTAGAACACCGCGACCTCGGCGCGCGACACGCCCTCGTCGAGCAGCCGCTGCACCTCGCCGGTCACGTACCGCGCCTCGGCGTGCTCGTCCTCGAGCTCGCGGACCTTGATCGGATCCCCCTGGCCGAGCTCGGTCCACAGAGATTTCGGCTTCTGCCCGCGGTTGTTGCGGATGACCGCGTTGGCGGCATCGAGAATCGTCTGGGTCGAGCGGTAGTTCTGCTCGAGCTTGACCACGTGGGCGTCGGGGAACGTGTCCTCGAACTCGAGGATGTTGCGGATGTCGGCGCCCCGGAAGCCGTAGATCGACTGCGCGTCGTCGCCGACGACCATCAGGTTCCGCCGCTCCTCGGCGAGCAGCTGGAGCCAGCGGTACTGGGCGTGATTCGTGTCCTGGTACTCGTCGACGAGCACGTGGCGGAAGGTGCCGGCGTAGTGATCGCGCACCTCCTGGAACAGCTCGAGCACATTGACCGACCGGACGAGCAGGTCGTCGAAGTCCATCGCGTTCATCCGGTGCAGCTCACGCTCGTACATCCGGAACACATCCGCCACCGTCTGCTCGAAGAACGACCCGACCATCCGACCGTAGGCGTCGGCGTCGCGCAGCTTGTTCTTGGCGTCGGAGATCTGGTTGTGGATCGAGGACGGCGTGAAGCGCTTGGGGTCGATCCCGAGGTCGTCCAGGCACCGTTTGATCAACCGTCGCGCGTCGGCCTGGTCATAGATCGTGAACCGCCGCGTGTACCCGAGCCGGTCGGCGTGGGCACGCAGCATCCGCGCGCAGGCGGCGTGGAAGGTCATCACCCACATCGCTCGCACGCGGCGGCCGACAAGCAGCTCGGCCCGCTCGCGCATCTCCCCCGCCGCCTTGTTCGTGAACGTGATCGCGAGGATCTCGTTCGGCTTGGCGGCGTCGGTCGCGACCAGGTAGGCGATCCGGTGGGTCAGGACCCGGGTCTTCCCCGACCCGGCGCCGGCCAGGATCAGCAGCGGCCCGTCCCCGTACGTGACTGCCTCGCGCTGGGGGTCGTTGAGGCCGGCGAGGAGGGTTTCGAGCTCGGTGGCGGTGTCTGCCATGGATCGTGCTCAACGGTAGCGGGGGCCGTGGTCGTCGCCTCCGCCGCGATCGTCATGCTTTCCGGCTGTGAGCGATCTCTTAGCCGAGCTCCGGTCCGCCTGCGCGCAGGTCGCCGATCGGGCCGTCCACGTGCGGGTCGAGCGCGAGCGGGCGTCCGCGTACATCGGCAGCCTGCCGCTGGACGCGCCCTCCCCCGGCCTCGATCCCGAGGCCCACCTGACGACCGGCTCCCGCGAGCGGCTCGCCACGTTCTGGCTGACGCTCGACGCGATCAACTTCGGATCCGGCTGGTTCCCGACGCTGCGCAAGCGCGAGGGGCAGTCGGGCTACTTCACGGTGGCGACCGGCGTCCGCAACCGGTTCGTGAACGAGGGCCCGTGGAGCGCCGCCGAGCTCGCCGAGATCGGCGCCGCCGAGGTTGCCCTGGCGCTTGGCCAGAACCCCGATCACGAGCTGATGGCGCTGTTCGCGCACTCGCTGAACGACCTCGGGCGCCACGTCGCCGACGACTACGACGGGCGGTTCGCGTCGGTCGCCGACTCGGCCGGGAGTTCGGCGGTCGCGCTCGTCGAGCGCCTGGCCGGGTGGGACTCGTTCGCGGACACCTCGCGCTACGACGGCCTCGACGTCCCGTTCCTCAAGCGCGCGCAGATCGCCACCGCCAACCTGTCCCGGGCCGGGGTGGCGGCATTCCACGACCTCGATCGCCTGACGATGTTCGCGGACAACCTCGTCCCGCATGTCCTGCGGCTCGACGGCCTGCTCAGCTACGACCCGGCGCTGGTCGACCGGATCGAGCGCGGCGCGCTGATCGACCACGATTCTCCCGAGGAGATCGAGATCAGGGCGTGCGCGCTCCACGCCGTCGAGCTGATCGCCGCCGAACGGGCCGGCGCAATCGCGGCCGACATCGATTCGGTGCTGTGGAATCGCGGGCGCGAGCCGCGCTACAAGTCCTCGCCACGGCACCGCTCCCGGTGCACGGCCTACTAGCGGTCGATCGCCTCCATCCGGGCCCGCGCGATCGCCTCGGCGCCGGCGTCGCCGACGAGCAACTCGGGCCGGATCGTCCAGCTTCCGATCAGGTCGACCGCGGGGAACCGGCCGGTGCTGGCGAGCGCGGGATCGAGCGCGATCACGGTGGTCTCCCCGCCGAGCGGCTCGGGGGCGGTGGCGATCACCGTCAGCGAGCCGCCGCCGGCGATGCTCCGCGCCGAGGCGAGCAGCTTGCGCGCCGCGCCCGGTGGGATCCCGGTGAGCGTGTCGATCAGCACGACCGCGTGAGCGCCGCGCGCCGCCAGTCTCCGCGCCTGGTCGATCGCGCGCTCGACGGTCTGGGCCTGGGTGTCCGCGGAGACGGCGAAGCTGACCGCCGCCGCGGGCTCGACCGGACCCTGTCCCCACTCGGCGATCTCCTCGGGGCGCACGCCGGCGAGGACAAGCGAGAGCTGGATGTCCTCGTGCTCGGCGAGCGTCGCGGCCAGCCGGCGCAGCGCCTCGGTCTTGCCGGCGCGGGCCGGTCCGGCGATCGTCACGCGCGATCCGCGGCCGAACGGCGTCAGCCACTCGATCGCCTTGATCGTCGGATCGTCGGAGCCGAGCCGGAACCGCTCGCTCGGGAACGCGGCCGGGAGGTCCTCGAAGCGCGGGCTGTTGGCGACCTCCTCGGCGGGACGGCCATTGATCGTGTCGATTCGAATCATCGACGCGAACCGCTCGGACCGGCGCGCCGCTCGCGGGGGACCCGAGATTCGGTCGCCTTGCACGAGCTCGCACCGCTTGACTTGCGCCGCCGAGACGTACACGTCGTCCTCTGACGGCTCGGGCGGATGGACGCGCAGAAAGCCCGAGCCGTTCGGCAGCAGCTCAACCTCGCCCTCGACGATCTCGTCCTCGTGGGCACGCTCGGCCCTCTCTCCCTCGACCGCGCGCTCGACCTGCTCCTCGACCTCCTCGATCGCCTCCGGGGAGGGCCCGGCGTCCTCGTCGCGGCCTGACCGGGGCCGGCCGCCACGCCGTCCGCGCCGGCGGCGGGCCGACGGACGCTCCTCCTCCTCCTCCTCCTCGGCGGCGGCGGGTGCCCGATCGTCCTGGTCGGGGACCACCTCGGCGGCTCCCCGATCGTCCTGGTCGGGGACCTCATCGGCGGCTTCCCGATCGTCCCGGTCGGCGGCCTCATCGGCGGCTTCCCGATCCTCCTGGTCGGCGACCTCCTCGGCGGGTGAGCCGCCCTGGCGGGCGATGATCGCGTCGATCAGGTCGCCCTTGCGCAGACGGCGATAACCGTCGATCGAAAGCTCGGACGCGAGCGCGTGAAGATCGGCGAGGGGACTGGCTGAGAGCGCGTCGCGGTCGAGAATCGACATGGCTAACTCCTTGGGGGTCATCGGTGGGCTCCGGTCGCGTTGAGCCAGCGACCGGCGATTCGGCCTCCTCAATCTAGCGGGAGGCGGCGACGGAGCTACGCCCGGCGGGGTTCGCGGCGTAGGTCGGTGGCAAGCCGGAGCCCGGATTCGAGCTTCGTCTCCCCCATCAGCGCGGCGCGCACCGCGAGGTAGTCGGCCACGTCGGCGACGTCGTGGACGCGCAGGACGTGCGCGCCGGCATCGACCCCATAGCCCACGGCCGCGAGCGTCCCCGCGAGCCGGGCGCGGGGAGCGCGCAGCGTGATCGCCCCGACGAAGTCCTTGCGCGAGACCGCGAGCAGCACCGGCCGACCGAGCTCATGGAGCGCCGGCAGCGCCCTCAGCACCTCGACGGTCTGCGCGGGGGTCTTTCCGAAATCGGGCCCCGGGTCGAGGATCAGCTGCTCGAACGCGACGCCCCGGTCGGTCGCGAGTGCGATCCGCTCGGCGAGGAACTCCTCGACGTCGGCGACGACGCGGCCGTCGAACGACGGGTCGAGCAGCTTCGCCTTCGGCGCGGCGCGCGTGTGCATGATGACGAGGCCGGCTCCGGTGTCGGCGCACACGTCGGTGAGCGCCGGATCGCGCAGGCCGCTGACGTCGTTGACGATCGCCGCGCCGGCCGCGATCGCCGCCCGCGCCACCGCCGGCTTGTACGTGTCGACCGAAACCAGCGCCCCGAGCTCGCCGGCGACCCGCTCGATCAGCGGCACGACCCGCTCGATCTCCTCCTCCGGCGCCACAGGCGGCCGCGTGGTCACGCCCGACTCGCCGCCGATATCGATCAGGTCCGCGCCGGCTTCGAGCAGCTCGCGGGCGAGCCGGACGCGATCCTCGAGGCTCCGGTGAGCGCCGGAGTCCGAGAACGAGTCCGGCGTGGCGTTCACGATGCCCATCAGCCACGGTCGCGCGCCGAGCTCGAACGTCCCGGCAGTCGTGCGCAGCGGGAGCGTCGGCCCCCTCATCCGCGGTCTCGATCGCGCATCAGTGCGCAGGATCGGCGACGCCTTCCTGGCCGCGCTTGCCGACGATCTCCTTGATCCGGTCGAGCGTGTCGTCGGACATCCGCCGGATCTCCCAGTGGGTCAGCTTCATCACCCGCATCGGCGAGGTCGCGATCACGTCGGCGTTGCGCGGCTCGTGTTGGAGCAGGCCCATCTCGCCGATCAGGTCGCCGTCCTTGAGCGAGGCGATCTTCTCCCCGTTCTGGATCACGTCGGCGCTGCCCTCCTCGATCGCGATCAGCTCGGTCGAGTAGTCGCCCTGCTTCATCAGGATCTGGCCCGCGGCGACGCTCGTCTCGGTCGCGAATGCGGCGAGTCGCTTCGCCTCGTCCTCGGAGAGGTGCGAGAAGATCGGGATTTGCTTCAAGCGGCTCGGATCCATGGCTCCTCGGACTTACCCGAAACTAGAGCGCTTGTACCTCGGATGTGATGTCGCTGACTGATTGCTTGGCATCGCCGAACAGCAGCGCGGTCTTGGGCTCGTAGAACAGAGGGTTGTCGATGCCGGCGAACCCGGAGGCCATCGAGCGCTTCAGCACGATCACGGATCCCGACTGGTCGACCTCGAGGATCGGCATTCCGTAGATCGGCGAGCCGGGCTCGTTCTTGGCCGCGGGGTTGGTGACGTCGTTTGCGCCGATCACCAGCGTCACGTCCGTGCGCGGGAACTCGGGATTGATCTCGTCCATCTCCTTGAGCAGGTCATACGGGACATCGGCCTCGGCGAGCAGCACGTTCATGTGGCCCGGCATCCGCCCGGCGACCGGGTGGATCGCGAACTTCACCGTGACGCCCTTCTTCTCGAGCGCCTTCTCGAGCTCGCGCACCGCGTGCTGGGCCTGCGCGACCGCCATCCCGTACCCGGGCGCGATCACCACCTGCCGCGCGTATGACAGCTGGATCGCGACGTCCCCGGCCGAGGTCGAGCGCACGGTCCCGCCGCCGTCCGCGGCGCCCGCGCCGGCGGGGGCGGCGATCGCGCCGCCGAAGCCGCCGGCGACGATCGCGGGGACCGAGCGGTTCATGGCCTTGGCCATCAGGTTGGTGAGGATCGTTCCGGACGCGCCGACGATCATCCCGGCCACGATCAGGGCGGTGTTGTTCAGCGCGATACCGGTCGCGGCCGCGGACAGTCCGGTGAACGCGTTCAGCAGTGAAATCACGACCGGCATGTCGGCCCCGCCGATCGGGAGCACGATCATGTTCCCCAGGGCCGCGGCCGCGAGCAGGATGCCGACGATGAACAGCGCCTGCGAGTGCGTCCCGGCGGCCAAGACGATCGCCGAGCCGACGCAGATCACGAACAGGGCGGCGTTGATGAACGACTGGCCGGGGAGCTTGATCGGGCGGCCGGGCAGGATCTCCTGGAGCTTGCCGAACGCGATGTTCGACCCCCAGAACGAGATCGACCCGACGATCGCCGCGAACAACGATGGAATCTCGATCTTCAGGGCGTACGCCCCGCCGAACGCGTGCCGGTACTCGATCCACGCGATGATCGCGACCGCGCCGCCGCCGACCCCGTTGAACAGCGCCACCATCTGCGGTATCGCGGTCATCCGCACGTTCCGCGCCGCCGGCAACCCCACCGCAACCCCGATCGCGAGACCGAGCGCCATCAGCCACGGCGTACTCGACCCCGACAGCACGTGCGGCGTGAGCAGCGTCGCGACGATCGCGATCGCCATCCCGACCGCGGCGATCTTGTTCCCCCGAACCGCCGTGCGCGGCCCGGTCAGCCCGCTCATCCCGTAGATGAACAGCGAGAACGCCACGATGTAGCACGCATCGATGAAATTCGCAGACTGAAGGAAGATCGTCCCGGCGATCACTTCGGACCCTCGATCTCATCCGGAGATGCAGCCTCGGGCAGATCCGGCTTGCGTTTGAACATCCCCAACATCCGATCGGTGACCACGAACCCGCCGACGATGTTGATCGTCCCGAACGCAATCGCCACAACCAGCAGCAGATGCTCAAACCACCCCACCGCCTCGTGCATCAACAACAACCCACCCAGCAACACGATCCCGTGAATCGCGTTCGTGCCCGACATCAACGGCGTGTGCAGCGTGTTCGGGACCTTCGAGATCACCTCGAACCCGACGAACGCCGCCAGCACGAGGATCGCGATCTCGGTAATCGTGCTCAAACCAAACCCTCCTCCAGGTCAGGAGGCCGCCGTCGCGGCGGCCTCGGCGGCCGCCCGAGCGGCCTCGTGGACGATCTCGCCGCCGCGCGTGATGCACGCGCCGGCGATCACTTCGTCGTCGAAATCGAGCGACAGCTGACCCTCGTCGGTGATCATCAGCCCGAGCAGGGACTGGACGTTCCGGCCATACAGCTGCGAGGCGTGCTCGGCCATCGTCGAGGGCACGTTCAGCGGCGCCAGAATCTTCACGTCATGCCGAAGCACCGTCTGCCCCGGCTCTGACAGCTCGCAGTTACCCCCGGCCTCACCCGCCAGATCGACGATCACCGAGCCAGGCTTCATCAGCTTCACAGCCTCCTCGGTCACCAGGATCGGCGCACGGCGCCCCGGCACCAACGCCGTCGTGATCACCACATCGACCTTCCCGATCGCTTCGGCCATCAACTCCTGCTGACGCGCCTGCTGCTCGGCCGTCAACTCCTTCGCATACCCACCCGAGCCTTCCAGATCCCCACCACCGAGATCGAACTCGAGGAAGGTCGCGCCGAGCGATTGCACCTGCTCCTTGACCGCCGCCCGCACGTCGAATCCCTGAACCACAGCTCCCAGCCGGCGCGCGGTCGCGATCGCCTGCAAACCCGCCACCCCCGCCCCCAACACCAACACCGTCGCCGGGCGAATCGTTCCCGCAGCCGTCATCAGCATCGGGTAATACCGCCCGAGCTCCTGCGCCCCGATCAACGCCGCCCGATAACCCGAAATATTCGCCTGCGAGGACAGCGCGTCCATCGACTGCGCCCGGCTGATCCGCGGCACCGCCTCCATCGCGAAGCTCGTCGCACCGGTCCGGGCGATCGCCCGGACCGCCTTCCCCGCTGTCAACGGCTGAAGGAAACCGATCAGCACGCTGTCGGGCCGCAGCCGCCCAATCTCCTCAGACGACGGAGGCGCCACCTTCACCACCACGTCCGCCGCCCACACGGACACAGGGTCCTCGACGATACGAGCGCCCGCCTCCTCGTATTGCGCGTCCGGGATCAGCGCGCCCGCGCCGGCACCGCGCTCGACGACGACCTCGATCCCACCGTCGCCGCTGGCCAGCTTGCGCACCACCTCAGGCACGAGCGCTACACGCCGCTCGCCTTCGGCCAACTCCTTTGGAACTCCGATCTTCAGCATCCCGGGGGCGGAGCGTACCGATTTGACCGGGGGTTCGGACCACACGTCTTCGGAAGGCAACGCTCGGCGTTAGCTAACGCCAACTGTTGGGTTTGCAGACCTGTGGTCGGGACCCCGACCTGGGCGGAATCAGCCCGCGTTCAGGAACGCGAGGCTGACGGCAGTCAGAACGCCGGTGTCGATCATCAGCCGGTCGACCTCCGGAGACGGCACGACGGGCGGGACCGCGCCGGTGCCCCGGCGCGGGCGCGACGCAACACTGCGCGGGCGCGGCGCAACCCGGCGGGGCCGGCTGCGGAGCGGAGCCGCGCGATGGGAGGGCGGCGTGTGAGTGGCCGCTCGGGTTGGCGGGGGGGCAGCCGGCCGCCGCACCGCCGCCACCGGGAGCGGCTTGCCCTCGAGCGCCATCAGCGCCTCGGCCGTCACCCACGTCGGCGTCTGGTCGAGCGAGCGCGAGTACCGCACGTGACCATCCGCCGCGGTCAGCGAGCGCAGGTAGTCGAGCGGCGAGGGCGACCCGTCCCGATGAACCGAGCTTGGGTCGACCCCGGCCGCGAGCAGCCCCTGGACCGCGAACGCGGTCGACTGCGCATTCGAGCCGGCGCCGGGCTGTCCAGGGAACCCGCCGTCGCGGTCCTGCTGGCCGCGGATGTACCCGACCGCCCGCGAGCGCGCCCGCGAGGACGCATTCCCGCCCGCGCCGGCGAGCGCCTCGAGCGTAGCCCCAGTGTCGTCGACGTCGCTCAACCCGCCGCGGGTCGCGAAGTTGAAGCCGCCGTCGGAGTCCTGCTGGCGCACGATCCACGCCACGCTCGCCGCCGGCGGCGCGACGCCGGCCGCGCGCAGCGCGAGCACCGCGAACGAGGTCAGGTTGACCTGACCCGACACCGACCCGTTCGGGCGGATCTCCCGCCTGAGCTCGGACACGAGATCGTGCCCTGCGAAGTCGTCGGCCGGGAGTCCGGCCGCGCCGAGGACGAGGATCGTGCGCTCGATCGAGCCCGGATCCGTGGCCGACGCGAGCCCGGCCTGGATGTAATCGATCAGGCTGCGGCCGGTTCGCGCGACGTCCCGCGGGTTCTGGCCCGCGGCGGCGAGGCCGAGGGCGGCCCATCCGGAATACAGCTCTGAGGAGGGCTGGCCCGGCGCCGCGCCAACGCCGCCGTCGGCGTTCTGCGCCGCGAGCAGATACCCGGCGGGGCTGCTCATGCTCGCCGCGTCCGCGCGCGCGACCCCGGCAGCAGCGCGCCCCACTCCCACGATGCCTGGCTGGCCGGCCAGCCAGGCTCCGAGGATCACGGCCGTCAGTGGTGTCGCGGCTCGCCAGGTCACGTTCAGACGCATCGTGAAGCGGCTCAGCGAGCGGATCAGCGCCGGCCCGAACGCGAGCGCGAACGCGAAGCAGCCGGCCGCGTGGACGAAATCGAACCCGACCCCCTTGCCCGTGTACACCCGGAGCGCTGCGAGGCTGTGATCGCTGTAGGTGACCCAGTCCCCCACGTCCTGAAGCGCGGTGAACGCGAACCCGACGACCGCGCACGCGAATGCGAGCGGCCAGCGCCCGATTCGGCGCGCGGTCACGACCGCGAGCCCGGCGCCGAATACGCCGGTCGCGCCCCATCCCGCCATCTGCCACGGCGTCCACGGCCCCTGCCCGAAGAAGAAGTTCGAGGCCAGCCCGGCGAGCGCTCCGACCGCGAAGCCGGGTCCGCCCCCGAGCGCGTAGCCGGACACGAGCACGATGTCGGTCGTCGGCTTGACGTTCGGGAACGCGACGAAGGCGATCCGGCCGAGCGCCGCGAACGCCGCCAGTGTGCCCACCAGCGCGACGATCCGGGCGTCCGGACGGACGCGCTCGTACCAGGCGAACCCGCCGGCAAGCGCGAGCGCGAGGATCGCGGACGCGCCGACCTGCCAGCTCACGCGATCACCTCGGCCTGCGACCGAACCGACCCGGACACGAGCGCGATCCCCTCCTCTGGCACGAGCGCGCCGCCCGCGCCGCCGAGGATCCGCGCGGTCTCGGTCGCGAAGTACGTGCCGCCGGCGAGGATCTCGGCCGGCGAACCGTCCGCGATGACCGTGCCTTCACCGAGCAGTACCACCCGCTCGGCGAACGAGGCCACGAACTCGGGGTCGTGGGTGGCGACGAGCACGGCCGCGTCCAGCTCGCGCAGCAACGCCGCGAGCTCGTCCTTGCGCCGCCGATCCATCCCCCGGGTCGGCTCGTCGAGGCAGACGACCCCGGCTTCGTGATCGGGGTCGCCGAGGACGATCGCAAGCGCGAGGCGCTGCTTCTCCCCTCCCGAGAGGTCGCGGGGATGACGATCGGCGAACGCGGAGCCGCCTAACCCGACGGTCGCGAGCGCCCCCTGTGAAGCCTCCTGCGCGACCCGCTCGTGGACGAGGTAGTCGGTCGGGTTCTGGAGCAGCAGCGCGACCCGTCCCGAGCTGACGATCTTCCCGCGGGTCGCGCGCATCAGCCCGGCGGCGTGGCGCAGCAGCGTCGACTTGCCGGCGCCGTTTCGCCCCATCAGCGCGACGTGCTCGCCTGCGCCGAGCGACAGCGAGATCCCGCGGAGGATCGCCGGCCCGCGATCGATCTCATGCCAGACCCGGTCGACCCGGAGCGCCGGTTCTGCGGCGCGCCGGCCGGGCTTCCGGCGCGAGCGCCCCGGGGCGCCGCGCTCGGTGTCGCCGCGCTCGGTGTCGCCGGGCTCGGTGTCGCCGGGGTCGGTGTCGCCGGGGTCGGTGTCGCCGGGGTCGGGGAGCAGCCCTCGGACCCGCAGTTTCGAGCGGGCGGCCTTGACCCCCGCCACCGGTGCCGAGCCGAGGCCGAACAGGAGCCGGGCCCCGGGCGTCGCGAGCTCCGGCGCCGCCTCGCAGGCCCAGGCCAGGAAGCCGGCCGGCGCGGCATCGCAGACCACCCGGCCGCCCTCCATCGCGATTGCCCGGTCCGCGAACCCCAGGCAGCGCTCGAGCCGATGCTCGGCGATCACGATCGCCGCGTCGAAGTCCTCGTTGAGCCGGCGCAGCAGCGCGATCAGCTCGTCGCCGGCGACGGGATCGAGCTGCGAGGTCGGCTCGTCGAGCAGGATCAGGTTGGGCCGGCCCGCCAGCGCCGCACCGAGCGCGACGCGCTGAAGCTCGCCACCGGACAGCTCGACGGTCGGCCGGTCGAGCAGGTGCGCTATCCCCAGCGCGAGCGCGGCCTCCTCGACCGCGCGGGCGACCGCCGCCCCCGGCTCCCCCTGGTTCTCGAGCGGGAGCGCAAGCTCGGCGCGGACCGTGCCCATCACGACCTGCGTCTCGGGGTCCTGGAACAGGGTGCCGACGGATGCCGCCAGCGCCCCGGGCCCGTGCTCGCGGGTGTCCATGCCCGCGACCGTCGCGCGGCCGGCGAACACGCCGCCGTGGAAATGCGGCACGAGCCCATTCGCAGCGCGCAACAGGGTCGACTTGCCCGAGCCCGACCCGCCGGCGAGGACGACCAGCTCGCCCGCCCCGATCTCGAGCGTCACGTCGGCGATCGCCGGCGCGGCCGCGCCCGGATACGTGTACGTCACGTCGCGCAGCGCCAGCACGCTCACCGCTCGATCCCCCGCCGGTCGGCGAACGGCGCCAGCGCGCCGATCACGATCGCCGCCGACACCGCAACCCCGCCGGCGCCGACCGGCGCGTGCAGCGACGGGCCCGAGCTGAACGGCACGAGGCCGGCCACTCGGGCCCCGATCGCGAGCGCCACGATCGCCGCCGCCGATGCCGCGAACGCGATGTCGTGACGCGAGTACGGCGTGCGCACGCGCGATCCTCGCGGCGGCCGGCGCGCGGCGCCGTATCCCCGGACCTCGAGCGCGGCCGCGACGTCGAGCGCGCGGTCGAGCACCCCAGAGGTCGCGGCGCGCATCAGCTGCATCCGGGACGGCGGCGCGCCCGGGCGGCACCGCTGCGCCTCGGCGAGCCGCCGCGCGTCGCGCGCGAGCACCGGCACCATCCGCGTCGCCAGCGTCGCGGTCAGCGCCGAGTGGAACGAAACGCGGCGGAACAGCCCGAGCACCTCGTCGGGGTCGACCGCGACCGTGTAGAGCGCTCCGCACAGGACCAGCGCGACCGCGCGCACTCCGAGCACGGCCCCGTAGACCGTGGCCTCGAGGGTCACGTCGGTCTGTCCGAACACCGGCAGATCGCCGAGCCGGGCGATCACGGTCAGCCCGCCCTGAGCCACGAGCATGTTGACGACCATCACGAGCAGTCCGAGCGGGAGCGCGAGCAGCGCGGCGCGGCGCATCTCACGCACCACGCTCGCGCCGACCGCGGCGCCGGCAATCGAGACCAACACGGCCCCGAGCGCGATCGGCGCCGACAGCAGCAGGCTCGCGAGCGCGAGCGCAAGGCAGTAGGCACAGCCGGCGCCGGCGCGGGCGGCGTGCAGCGGGCTGGCGCGCCGGCGGTAGATCAAGTCGCCCCCTCCAACGGCACCGGCAGGTCGGTGGAGCCCTGGACCGCGACCGCGAAGTGGTCGTGCAGCCGCGCCGGCGTGAGCGCGGCGGCGGCCGCGGACACCCCGGCGATGTCGGTGCCGGTGATCAACCACGCCGGCCCGGTCGAGGTCTGCGCGGTGGCCGCGATCAGTCCCGCGCCGGCGCCGAGCGTCCGGACGACCTGCCCGGCCGGATCGAGCAGCTGGAGCGAGTTCCCGCTCGGGCCCTCGAACCGTGCGTACACCCCGCTCGAGGTCGGCCCGTGTTCGATCAGCGCCGCGAGCAGCTCCGAGCGGAGGTCGCGCCAGGTCCCGACGATCACACCCAGGGAATCCGACCCCGATCCGGTGCCGATCGCCTGGCTCGCGACCGGCACCCCGATCGCGCTGAGCGCCTTGGTTACGCGCTCGCACGCCGTCGCGACGTCGGATGCGCACTCGAGCGTGACCGGGAACCGCCGGCCGCCCGTGCCGTGGATGAACGGCTCGGGGAACGAGCCGACGACCGCGGGGATCGAATCGGTGGCCGTCCAGTCGTGCAGGTCCCACCAGACCCGGTCGCCCTGGTGGATCGACGTCCCCGCCGCGCCGAGCGTCGCCTCGATCCCGTTGACGTAGTAGAACCAGTCGCGCCGGGCCGAGCCGCCCGCCTGCCCGTTGATCGACTCGACGAACCCGCCGCCGTAGCGGGTCGTGACGTGGAACGAGCGCTCGAGCATCCGCATCACGGTTTGCGAGCCCGGGATCTGCTTCTCGCTCGCCGAGCCGACCGGGACCGCGCCGAAACCGCGGGTGACCGTGAGCGTGACCACGCCCGACGTCGACTTGCCGGCGCCGAGGCCGCAGCCGGCGATCGCGACCGCTGCTGCGATCGCGATCGCCGTGACCGCAAGCCGGCGGGTCATGACGACCCAGAAGGTGACCGTCGGCCGTGGCTCACTTGATGATCTTGAACAGCAGCTTCTCTCCAGCGTGAAGCTTGATGTCGCAGATCCCGGCGCTCGCGGACTTGCCGTTGACGTAGACGCCCCAGTAGCTCGAGCCGGTTGGCTTCACGCCGAGGATCGAGGTCACGAAGATGCCGGGGACGCTCGAATACCACTTGCCGGCCCACTTCGCGTGGGTGGCCGCGTCGAGCGCGCCCGCGGCGCTGTTGCCCGAGCAGTTGCCGTGCGGCGTTCCGCCCTTGGTGATCCAGCCCTTCTCGCCGTGCACGGCGGTCGGCTTGAGCAGGGTCTTCTTGAGGGTCTTGATCTGCACGGTCACGGCCGGGCCTGAGCCGGCGGCGAGCGCGACGCCGGACGCCGCGACGGCCATGACGATCGCTCCCACGAGAGCGACAACGGTCTTGCGATGCATGAGGGCCACCCCTTTCCACGAGGGCATATCGGCTTGGCGGTCGGAGGCTGGTTTCCTGGCTGACGGGCCTACCAGCCGCGCCTTCCCGGCGACTCGGCGTCCCCAGTGGCTGTGGATGCGGCTAGCGTCCCCGATCACAGTGGCGGGTCCGCGCCGGATTGTCACCGGCTTCCCATCGCCACCGACCTTGAACGGGTGGATCCTACCGCGGCGCCGTCGCGTGAGCGCCTAGACTGACACTTGAGGCTCCCGATGACGGTAAACCTGACCCGCATCTACACGCGACTCGGCGACTCGGGCGAGACCCACCTCGGCGACATGAGCCGCGTGCCCAAGACCCATCCCCGGATCGAGGCGTACGGCACGGTCGACGAGCTGAACGCGCACATCGGGCTCGCACTGACGATCGAGGACCTGCCCGCACCGTACGCCGACTGGCTCGGGCGGATCCAGAACGACCTGTTCGACGTCGGCGCCGACATCTCGGCGCCGCACGATCCCGATCGCGAGCGCCTGCGGGTGATCCCCGAGCAGACGGCGTGGCTCGAGGAGCGCTGCGACGAGGTCAACGCCACGCTCGCGCCGCTCAAGTCGTTCGTGCTTCCAGGCGGGACCAGAGCGGCGGCGCAGCTGCACGTCTGCCGGACGGTTTGCCGGCGCGCCGAGCGGCTCACGATCGCGTGCGGCGAGGACGTGGGCCCCGAGGTCGTGCGCTACCTGAACCGGCTGTCGGACCTGCTGTTCATCCTCAGCCGGGGCGCCAACGGCGGCGACGAGCCGCTGTGGGAGCCGGGCCGGTACCGCTAGCGCCCTGTCAGCGGCGCACGGTCAGCACGATCGCGGTCGAGAGGGCGATGCTGAGCGCGGCGATCGCCGCCGCGCCGACGACGAACGCCTCGTGCCCCCGGGCGTACGAAACGATCTCGTGCGGCCGGGTCAGCAGCACGAGCGCAGCGAGCGCGATCGCGCCGGCGAGTGTGGCCCCGAGCGGGCCGAGCGTCTCCGCGATCGACGCCGGCGTGATCGCGGGGATGGCCCCCGGGCTCCGGCTGTCGGCGGCCTTCAACCCCGCGATCGCCAACAGCGCCCACGTCGCGGCGACCAGGAACCCTCCGAACACGTCGCTCGGGTAGTGCCAGCCGAGGGTCAGGAACGAATAGCTCACCGCCACCGCGAACAGGGCGCCGAGCGCGCCGACGACCGGGCGCGCGCGAGCGGGCGCGGCGAGCACGGACGCCAGCGCGAGCGACATCGCCGCGGTCGCGTGACCGCTCGGCCAGGAGCCCGGCGACACCGGCGTGAAGCCGTCGAACAGCCACGCTGCCCGGGGTTCGGCCAGGAGCGGCTTCAGCAGATGGGTGGTGACGTTCGCGCCGAGCAGGATCGCGGCGACCGCGATCGCCACCCGCGGCCGCCCCCGCAGCAGCGCCACGGCGATCGGGATCGGGACGAAATAGACGTACGGCGTCGGGTCGCACCGCGTCGCGATGAACTGGGCGATCGAGTGGATACGGCTGCGGAAGTAGAGGCCGTGGAAGCCCCTGAAGATCGACTGGTCGGCGTCCTGGAAGAACCTGATGTGGAACGCGGCAAACCACGTCGCCGCGAGCAGCACGACGCACCCGGCCGCGCCGGCGAGCGCCCATCTGGCCCGAATCTCCATCGACTCAGGCTAGCGAAGCCCGCGAAGGCAGAGCTAAGCGTGTGACTAGGTGGTGTGCTCGGTGGTGTGCTCGAGCTCGGGGCGAGTGCCCCGGGTGATTCGCATCTCGGGAGACGTGCCCGTCCGGCGGACGTGCGCGTAATGCTCGATGTCCTCCGGGGACGCGATGTCCACGTTCAGCCCGGGCGCCAGCTCGAACCGGCCGGCCTCGTATAGAAGCTCTTGATAGCCGGGGGTCTCGCTCGAGCGGCCCTCCACGTCGAGGAAGTGAAGGCCCGTGCGGAACTCCCATCGCTGGCCGCCCATCACCTCGTCGGCGACGGTCTTGGCCCGCGCGGTATCGGCGCCGCCGTGCCGGCGAGGCCGCGCGTTGGCGGAGATCAGCGCGCGCGAGAGGCGCTCGAAGTTGCGTCGGTAGGGCGCCGGGACGATCGCGACCGGCCCGGTGGCGGCGGCGCCCCCGCGGACGGCCTCGGCCACCGGCCCCACGAGCACGAACTCGACCTGGTTGGCCTGAAGCCACGTGAGCACGGCGATCGACTCGGCCGAGAGGTGCTCGTAGCCCGGGGACGGGTGGGCGGGGAGCATGTCGATCTGCGGTTGACGTCTTTTGCGGAGCATGGTCTGTGCGTTTCGCCGCCAGAGCCCGGAGTCCTTCAGGTGACGCCGAACGCGCCGTGGTGCTCGTGATCCTCTATCTCGCTTTCGTGGGGGGTACGCTCGTGGGCGCATGAACGAGCAGCAGATTCGCGCCCGCCGACTCGCCCGCGAGCGCGAGCGTCGGGCCCGGGCACGCCGCGGGCGTCTGATCGCGGCCGGGGCGCTGCTCGTCGTCGCGTTCGTCGCGGTAATGATCGGCGTCGCCGCAGGCGGCCGTGGCGGCGGTGGCGGCGGTGGCGGCCGCACGTCGACGCCCGCGGCCACGAACGCAGCCCAGAGCGCCCATCACCACGCCGCCACGGCGGTGACCGCGCACCACAACGCGGTGGGACTCCCGAAGTCGACGGTGACCGGGGTCGCCACCGGCAAGCCCGGGACGGCGACCGTGCCGGTGCTCATGTACCACGTGATCAACCCGCCGCCGTCGGGCGCCCCGTTTCCGGGGCTGTACGTGCCCTCCGACGAGTTCGCCGCGCAGATGCAGGCGCTCAAGGCCGCCGGCTGGCACGCGGTCACGATGGACCAGCTCGAGGCTTACTGGACGCGCGGGGTACCGCTCGGCCCGGGCAAGCCGATCGTGCTGACGTTCGACAACGGCTACGCGTCCCAGTACGAGAACGCGCTGCCGATCCTCGAGCAGCTGGGCTGGGTCGGGAACGAGAACATGCAGCTGAGCGGGCTGCCGCCGTCGCAGGGCGGCCTGACCGACGCACAGGTGCGCGGGCTGATCGCCGCCGGCTGGGAGCTCGACACCCAGGGGATCAGCCACGCCGACCTGATCACGCTCGACGCCTCGCAGCTCGAGTACCAGATCGCCACCGCCCGCCAGATCCTCCGCAAGCGCTACGGCGTCCCGGTCAACTGGTTCTGCTACCCGTCCGGCCACTACGACGCGACCGTGATCGCCGCGGTCAAGGCGGCCGGCTTCGTCGGCTCGACGACCGTGATCCCGGGCTGGGCGACGCCGAGCGAGGATCCGTACCGCCTCCCGCGCCTGCGCGTGCTCGGCGGAACCAGCCCCGCAGGGCTCCTCGCGCAGATCGCCTCGGCGGAGTCGAGCGGAACGCCGCCGCCGTCTTATGGAGGCGCCGGAACCGCGTGACCACCGCGCCGCGGATGCTCCCCGGAGAGCGTCCGGGGATGTTGCGCGCCGAGCGACCGTCGCTGGTCCTCGGCATCGCCGCCTCGTTGCTGGTGGTGGCCGCCGCCACGGGCGCGATCTATGGCCTCAAGACGCTCGCTCCGGTCGTCTCGCTGAGCGTCGTCTACCTCCCCGCGGTACTGCTCGTGTCCGCGTACTGGGGGCTGACGCTCGGACTGGCCACCTCACTGCTGAGCGCCGCCGCGTTCAACTTCTTCCATCTCCCCCCAACCGGGCGCTTCACGATCTCCGACAGTCGCAACTGGGTGGCGCTCGGGGCGTTCATGATCGTCGCGGCCGCGGTCAGCACGGTGGCTGAGCTCGCGCGCAGCCGGGCGCTCGAGGCCGAGCGCGGGCGCGCCGAGGCCGATCTCGCGGCGACGCTCGCGCGCGAGCTGCTCTCCGGGTCCCAGACCGCGGACGCACTGGGCGTCGCCTCGCACCGGATCGCGGAGGCGCTCGCGCTGCCCTCCGCCGCGGTCGAGCTTGGGGTGGCGAGCTCGGACGAGCGGCGCCGCGCGTTCGCGCTCAAGGCCGCCGACGGCACCCAGGTCGCGACGTTGCTGGTTCCCCGCGACCTTCCGGTCGAGACCGAGGAGCGGCTCAGCGCCCGCGTCGTTCCCGCGCTCGGAGCGCTTGTCGCGATCGCGCTTCGCCGCGACGCGCTCCAGGCCGAGGCGGTCGAGACCGCCGCGCTCCGCCGCAGCGACGACGTCAAGACGGCGCTGCTGCGCGCCGTCTCCCACGATCTGCGGACTCCGGTGACCGCGATCGTCGCCGCCGGTCATGCGCTCGGCAGCGGCTCGCTGACGCGGGAGGAGCGGGCCGAGCTCAGCGCCGCGGTGGTCGACGGAGGCGGGCGGCTCGCGTCGCTCGTCGACAACCTGCTCGACCTGTCCCGGCTCCAGGCCGGCGGGGCGGAGCCGCACCGCGATTGGGTATCGATCGAGGACGTGCTGGAGATCGCGCGAGACGGGCTGACGCAGCCCGCCGGCGCGGTCAGGCTGACGATCGACCACGACGTCCCGGCGGTCCGCGCCGACGCCGCCCAGCTCGAACGGGCGTTCGCGAACCTGCTCGAGAACGCATCGCGCTACTCGGCGGGCCAGCCCGTGTCGGTGCAGGTTCGCCGCAGCGGCTCGCGCGTAGTCGTGTACGTCGTCGACCAGGGCCCAGGGGTGCAACCGGCCGAGCGCGCCCGGATCTTCGAGCCTTTCTACCGCGGGCGCGACACGAGCGGTGACTCGTGGACCGGGTCGGGCCTCGGCCTGGCGATCGCGAAGGGCTTCGTCGAGGCCAACGGCGGCACGATCTCGGTCGAGTCGCTGCCCGGTCAAGGTTCGAGCTTCATCGTGTCGCTGCCGATCGAGCGGGAGCCCGAGCGCCGTCCACACCCGGCATCGGCGTTGCCGACGTGAGCTCCGGCGCCCGCCCCCGCGTGCTGGTCTGCGACTCCGCGTCATCAACCTCATGACGGCGACCAGGCCCCGAGTTCTTGTGGTTGATGACGAAGCGCAGATCCTGCGAGCCCTCCGCGTGATCCTCCGCGAGGCCGGCTACGAGGCGCTGCCGGCGAACACCGGCGAGGAGGCGCTCGACGTGGCCGCACTCCAGCATCCGGACGCGGCGATCGTCGATCTGCTCCTGCCGGACTTCGACGGGATCGAACTGTGCCGTCGGCTGCGCGAATGGAGCGACATGCCGGTGATCGTGCTCTCGGCGGTCGGCGAGGAGGACGCCAAGGTGAGGGCGCTGGCCGCCGGCGCCGACGACTACGTGACCAAGCCGTTCGGCCCCCGGGAGCTCGTGGCCCGCCTGGAGGCGAACCTCCGCCGGATCGCGCCCGCGCCCGAGGAGGCGCAGATCAAGGTGGACGGGCTCGAGGTCGACCTCGCCCGGCGCACCGTCACGGTCGACGGCGAAGAGGTCCACCTGACGCCGACCGAATTCGACCTGCTCCGCCTGCTCGTGCGCAACCGCGGCCGGCTGATGACCCACCGCGACCTGCTGATGTCGGTGTGGGGGCCCGGCTACACCGAGGACACACAGGTGCTCCGCGCGCACATCGCGAACCTCCGGCGCAAGATCGAGCCGGCCGAGGGCCGCCGCCACATCCGCACCGATCCCGGGGTCGGCTACCGCTTCGCGGGCTAACGCGACCGCCGCGGCCTGCGATGCGCCGCCTCGGGGGATGGCGTCGGTCGCTGCTCGCCGTCGGCGCCCGCCGGCGAGGTCTCGATCACCACCCGGCACGGTCGGTGCGCCAGCAGGTAGCTGGCCGTCGGCCCGAGCGCCCGCTCCGACGGCGGCGCGTGCGCGGTGCCGAGGTAGATGATCTCGGCGTTCCGCTGCTGCGCCTCCTCGACGATCGCGGCGCCAGGGCTGCGAGTCCGGATCAGCCGCGTCTGGACCTTTAGGCCGGACTTCCTGCCCGCGACCTTGGCGCTCTCGAGCACGCTGACCCCGAGCCTCTCCTCCTCCTCGAGCCCGGCGTCGAGCGACAGCTGGCTGGGGACGCGCAGGACATAGATGGCCTCGACCGTGGCCCCCTCGCCGACCAGCTTGGCGGCGGCGCGCAGCGCGGACGCGTCGACGTCGGTGCCGAAGATCGGGACGATCGCCGAGTGATACTCGAGCTCGACGAAGTGCGCCGGCCGCTCGCGCCGCTCGATCTTGTGGTGGCTGGTCAGATCCAGCCCCAGGCTCCGCCGGTAGATCACGTAGCCGACGAGTCCGACCAGCATCCAACCGGTGCCGACGTAGCGCGCGTCCACATGGAGCGCGAGCACCGAGACCCAGGCGGCGAACGTGCCGAGCCCGCCGATCACCGCGCTCACCGGGATCGCCGCCCCCCGGAAGCGGAAGTTCACTCCGATCCGGTAGGGGCGCTCGCGGCCGGGATCCTTGACCCGCAGCGCAACGATGGCGGCGTGCGCGGTGGTGAACGACAGCATCGCCCCGTACGAGTAGAGGTTGCCGAGGAACTCGGTCTTGCCGGGGATCAGCAGGATCCCCGCGAACACCGAGAACACCACGATCGTGAACCACGGCGTCCGGTGGTGGGAGTGCAGCCGCGAGAAGATCGACGGCAGCTGCCGGTGCTCGGCCAGCGACCACGACAGTCGCGAGATACCGATCAGCCCGGCGTTGGTGGCGATGAACAGGATCGTCGCCGCGAGCACGCCGACGTAGTACCGGAGCACGTGCGTGGCCCAGGTGGCGAGCCCGAGGTGCGAGATGATCCCGAGTACCGGGTCGTTCTGGTAGCCGTGCGGCGGGGCCTCACCGAGGAGCGTGTAGGCGTGTGCGCCGTGGCCGAGCACGGGCAGCGCCGACAGCGCCACCACGGTCATGCCCGCGTACACGCCGAGCACCGCGATCAGGATGTAGTTGACCGCCCGCGGCACGTCCCGGCCCGGGTCGACCGCCTCCTCGGCCATGTTCGAGACGGTCTCGATCCCGGTGTAGGCGAGCATCGCCAGCGACAGCGCGAAGATCAGGTGCGAGTACGTCGGCATCGAGCCGAGATCGACCTGGTGGACGAGCAGCGACGGGTTGAGCACCAGTACCGCGCCGATGGAGATGATCAGCACCTGCGTGGCGAGGTCGAGCACCGCGAGGATCAAGTTGAGGTTCGCCGACTCGCCGAGCCCGCGGATGTTCAGCCAGCCGAGCAGCGCGATCACGATCAGGCCACCGATCACGTCGCCGGGCGGATGCGTCAGCGCCGGCCAGAACGCGCCCAGGTAGTGAGGCACGAAGAAGGCCGAGATCGCGATCGTGAGGATGTAGTCGAGGCTGAGCGCCCACCCGGCGATGAACGACACGAGCTCGTTGAATGCGTGCCGCGCGAAGCTCGACGAGCCGCCCGCCTCGGGGAACATCGCCGCGCCCTCGGAGTACGTCTTGGCGGTGAGCGCGAACAGCCCCCCCGCGAACATGAACACGACCGGCGTGAGCCCGAGCGCGTAGGCCGCCACCAGGCCGAGCGCGTAGTAGATCGATGAACCCACGTTGCCGTAGGCGGTCGCGAACAGACCGCCCACCCCGACGCTGCGGCGCAGCCCGTGGGTCTCAATTCGAGCCATCGGCCCTCATCGACGGTAGGTGGTAACTCGTCAAGAGGGCGCTAAGCATCCGTGCCGGCCCGTAGAGAATCCGTTACGGCTTCCCCGGTGGGGGCGGACTGCCGTTCCTCGTCGGCCGGGACATGCTGGGGATCGGCCACAGGCGGTGTCTTGGCCCGCCAGTCCGCCGGCGGCGCGGTGAGGATCACCCGGCACGGCGCCTTCGCGATCACGTACCTCGAGACGTCGCCGACGTAGTTCTCGAGCGGGCCTCCTCGACCCCCGAGCAGCGACCCGCCGCGGACCCGCGAGGACTCCTCCGCGGCGAGCACGATCGCCTCGACGCCGCGGCGGCGGGCCTCGCGAACGATCGCCTCGCCGGCGCGGCGGGCCCGAACGATCGCGGTGGCCACCTCGACGCCTTCGTATTCCTCCCCCACGACCTTCGCGCGCGCGAGCGCCTCGCGGGCGCGCTTGACCTGCGCATCGGGGAGCGCGGCATCCATCGGCAGCGCGAGCGGGATCTCGAACACCCAGATCGCCTCGATCACCGCGCCTTCGGACTCGAGGTCGTCCCGGGTCTCCCCCGCCAAGCGGCCGGCGGTCTGGATGATGTCGTCGTCGAGCGCTGTCCCGAGGATCGGGACGAGGATCGAGCCGAACTCGGGCTCGAGCGTCTCGTACCGGAGCGCGTGCTCTGGGATCGTCACTCGCTTGAGCAGCGGCTTCTGCTGGGACTTGCGGTAAACGACGTACAGCAGCAAACCGGCAGCCATCCAGGCCAGTCCGACGTAGCGGGCCCCGGTGTGGAACACGAGCAACGCCGCCCACCCGAGCGCCGAGGCGACGGCGCCGACCACCGCCGGGATCGGCACCTTCGCCCCGGAGATCGTGACCGACAGCGGAACGCCGTACGGCCGGGGCCGATCGGGCTCGCGGAACCGCAGCGCGATCACCGAGACGTGCGCGATCGTGAACGCCAGCAGCGCGCCGAACGCGTAGATGCCGACGAGGAACTCGAGGTTCGTTGGCAGTACAAGCCCGGCGGCGGCGGCCGCGGCCGCGGCGATGATCACGTACGGCGTTCCCCAGCGCCCGTGGAGCCGCCCGACCGCGCTCGGTATCTGGCGGTTGGTCGCAAGCGAGTAGCCCACGCGCGTGACGCCGAGCATCGCCGCCCCGGCGGCGGCGAACAGACCCAGCGCGCCTCCGAGCGCGACCGCGTACTTGAGCACGTCGGCGAGCCACTTGGGATGGAACGACTCGACCATGCCCAGCACCGGAGCCTTGATGTGCGTCGTGCCGAGCGCGGTCATCCCGTCGTGAACGGGGAGGGCTCCGACCCCGACGAGCGAGATCCCGACGTAGATCAGCACGATCACCGCCGAGCCCGGGCCCACCAGCAACTTGACCTGCGGTCGGGTTGCGGTCACCTCGCCGGCGATGCTCGCCGCGGCCTCGATCCCGGTGAATGCGATCACCCCGATCGGCAGCGCGAACGCCAGATCCGACCAGCTCGGCGCGGTTCCGAGATGGATGCTCGCGGTCAGGTTGTGCGGATCGAACACGAGCACGAACCCGAGGACGATGATCACCGCCTGCAGGATCAGGTCGCCGATCGTGATCAACACCCGTGCACGGATGCGGCGGGCGCTGACGCCGGTGAGGTTGTCGACGGCGACGAGCGCGATCACCGCGAGCGCGACCGCGATCTCGAGCGTTCCCCCTCCGATCGGCCCCCAGAAAGCGGCCAGATAGCTCGGGACCGTCAACGCCGTGACCGCGATCAGGATCGTGTAGTCGAGGAAGATCGCCCAGCCGGCGACGAAGCTCACGAGTTCGTTGAAGGCGTAGCGAGCGAACACCGCCGAGCCGCCACGCTCCGGATGCAGCGACGCTCCCTCGGCGTAGGTCATCATCGCCAGCCCGAAGAACAGCCCGGCCACGAGGAAAACGACCGGCGTGAGGCCGTTGGCGTGGCGCGCGACGACGCCCAGCGCGAAGTAGACCGAGCTGACCGAGGTCGTATAAATGACCGCGAACAGCGCGCGGTAGCTGAAAGGCCGGTCTGTCACGTGCGGTTCAGCGGGGCCAGAAGAGTCCGTTACCCCCGCAGCTGCAGATACAAGCGGGCCATGCCGGCGAGCACGAACAGGACGCCGAGGACGATCCCGGTGGCGAGGGCCCCGCCGCCGGCGACAAGGGTGCGCACGATCAGGCCGATGCCGATCAGGATCATCGCGGCCGACAAGACTCGAGTCGACGAGCTGTGCAGCTGGCGCCCGCGGGCCATCAACGGAAGCTTATCGGCGCCACCTTTACGGAATCTTGATGCCTTGAGGGCGGATCTGTACGTCTCGTTGATGAGGCGCGGCGTAGCGTCATCTGGGTCTCACACGTGTCTGCCGCCGTCCCGTACGTGAAGCATCCGAGCCCCCAGAACACCGGGCCGTCTGGACTCGCAGCCGGTCGATCTTCCGCGCCGTCGACGCTCAGGCGCCGCCTGCGCGTGCACCTGCACAAGGGGCGCCTCGACCAGCAGCTTGCTGAGGGCTTCGGCCCCGATCCGACCGAGGATCGAGCGCTGCGAGCCAGGCAGCTAACCGAGATGCGAGCCCGCCGCCGGCTGGCCCGTTCGCTTCGCGCCCGCGTGAAGGACGCGGAGCGACCCGCTGCGCCCCGGATGAGTGCCGCCGTGCCGCTGTGCCGCCGGACGGTCCTGTCCTGGCGGGAGAGCCTGCTCGGCCTGGCCGAGCGGCTCGAACGGCCCGAGCCGGTCAACCCGTGTGGCGTGGCCCGGGTCCTCGTGCTGCTCACCGACGGGACGGGCCCCCTGTACAGCCCCGGGGCCGCCGATCGGATGAGCGACGCGGTGTGGTGGATCGCCGACGGTCTGGCGCTCGACGCCGGCGAGCGCCTCGAGCACTAACCGGGGCGGGGTCCGGCCCTCTTCACAACATCTGTATGTCCGGGCCCGGTTTCTGTATGGGCTCTTGACCCGAGCGCGGCGAGGATAGGCCCATGGACGTTTTATCCATCTTGCTCGGCATAGTGATGTTCGCCGTGCTGTTCGCGCTGATCTACGGGATCGACGCGATATGAGCGGCGCAGATCTGTTCGGCCTGATCGTCTCGGCGCTCGTCTGCTTGTACCTCATGTACGCGCTGCTGCGCGGAGACAAGTTCTAGGGGACGCCGGTGACCTTCCTCGGCTGGCTCACCATCTTCCTGTTCGTCACGATCCTGACCTTGCTGGCGATGCCGCTCGGTCGCTACATGGCGGCCGTCTACGCAGACGAGCGCACGTTCCTCGATCCGCTGTTCCGCACGCCGGAGCGGCTGTTCTACAAGGTCATGCGGGTCGACCCGAACAACGGTCAGGACTGGAAGGCATACGCGAAGAGCCTGATCATCTTCTCGTTCGCCGGCTGGCTGCTGCTGTATTTCATCCTGCGCACGCAGACGCTCTGGAACTGGACCGGGCTGAACCCGCAGGGCTTCCACTCCGCCCCGTGGAACGTGACGTTCAACACGACGTCGTCGTTCCTGACCAACACCAACTGGCAGTACTACGGCGGGGAGACCACGATGAGCTACTTCAGCCAGATGGCTGGACTCACCGTGCAGAACTTCCTTTCCGCCGGTGTCGGTATTGCGGTGGCGGTGGCGCTGATCCGCGGGATCATCGGGCGTAGCGGCAAGAGCATCGGCAACTTCTGGCACGACCTGATCCGCACCGTCCTGTGGGTCCTGACCCCGATCTCGTTCGTGGTCGCGCTGGTGCTGGTGTTCCAGGGGTCGATCCAGAACTTCTCCCATTACCTGAACTTCAACGGACCGACCGGCCTCGCCAACCAGATCGCGATGGGCCCGGTCGCCTCCCAGGAGGCGATCAAGGAGCTTGGGACGAACGGCGGCGGCTTCTTCAACACGAACTCGGCCCACCCGTTCGAGAACCCCACCGGGTTCACGAACCTCGTCGAGATGCTGACCGTGCTGATCATCCCGGCGGCGCTCGTGTTCATGTACGGACGGATGGCCCGTAACCGCCGCCAGGGCTACGCGATTTACGCGACGATGATGGTGATGTTCCTCGGCGCGGTGTGCGTCGCCTACATCGCCGAGGCCCACGGTTCGCCCGCGCAGCACGCCGCCGGCCTCCACACCCAGGTGGTCGCCGGGTCCACCGGCGGCAACATGGAGGGCAAGGAGCAGCGCTTCGGGATTGCCGGCTCTGCCCTGTTCGACGTGGTGACCACTGTGACGTCGTGCGGCGCCGTCAACAGCGCGATCGAGTCGTTCACGGGCATCGGTGGCGCCGTGCCGATGGCCAACCTGTCGGCGAGCGAGGTGATCTTCGGCGGCGTCGGCACCGGCCTGTACTCGATCCTCCTGTACGTCCTGCTCGCGGTGTTCATCGGGGGACTGATGGTCGGACGCACGCCCGAGTACCTGGGCAAGAAGATCGAGGCGAGAGAGATAAAGCTGGTGGCGATCGGGCTGTTGATCACGCCGCTGGCGGCGCTGTTCTCCACCGCGCTCGCGACCGCGAGCAGCGCCGGCCGCGCTTCGATCTCGACCGCGGCCGCCGGTTCCCCGCAGGGATTCTCCGAGACGTTCTACGCCTATCTGAGCCAGGCCAACAACAACGGCTCCGCGTTCGCGGGCTATGGCGGCTTCGTCCAGCCCAACGCCGGCAACCTCGGCTCACACGGCATCACGTTCGCCGACCTGCTCGGCGGCTTCACGATGTTGTTCGCCCGCTACGCGCCGATCCTGTTCGCGCTCGCGGTCGCCGGCACGCTCGCCGGCAAGCGCGTCAGCCCCGCGGGACTCGGGACGATGCGCACCGACAACCCCACGTTCGTGGTGCTGCTGATCGGCGTGATCGTGCTTGTCGGCGCACTCACCTTCTTCCCCGCCCTGCTGCTCGGTCCGATCGTGCAGGGACTCACCAACCACCTGTACTGACATGAAACGCGACTTCATCACCGCCGCAATCGGCATCGTCGTACTGACACTGTTCTGCGGCATTCTCTATCCACTCGTCATCACCGGCATCAGCCAGGTCGCCTTCCCCGGCAATGCCAACGGCCAGCAGGTCAAGGTCGACGGCAAGCTCGTCGGCTCGCAGGAGATCGGTCAGAACTTCGGCGTCCAGGCCTACAAGCACGGCAAGCCCGAGATGCAGAACGGCGTGCCCGTCACCAACCCTGACCCGCGGTACTTCCAGACGCGGCCGTCGGCGACGGTCCCGTCGGACAACGCGGCCGCGACCACATTCTCGAACCTCGGCCCGAACAACACGGCCACCGAGCAGGAGATCTCCTCCAACATCCAGGCCTACATCGCGCTGAACGGGCCGTACTACCCCGGTAAGCTGACGGCGGCCACCGTGCCGGTCGACGCCGCCAACACCTCGGCCTCGGGCATCGATCCTGACATCTCGGTGCGTAACGCCGATATCCAGGCGCATCGGGTGGCCGCAGTGCGTCATTTCGGGCTGGCCGCAGTCATGAAGCTGGTCTCGAAGTACACCGGCGGCCGCGGCCTCGGCTTCTCCGGCGAGCCCGGAGTGGACGTACTCGACCTGAATCTGGCCCTCGACCGGATGACAGGAGTGCACGCATGAGCGTCAGTTCTCCGCCCGAAGAGCGCCCACAGCCGCCGGCTCAGCCGCACGAGCGCCGCGCGATCTCGCTGTTCCGGCGCGACATCCTCAAGCGCGCGCTGATCGACAGTTTCCTCAAGCTCGACCCGCGGGTCCAGATCCGCAACCCGGTGATGTTCGTCGTCGAGATCGGCGCCGCGATCACGACCGTCACCTGGTTCATCCAGGTGTTCGGCGGCAAGGCGCTCGGCGGCAACGACCCGGCCTGGTACACGTTCGTGATCTCGTTCTGGCTGTGGCTGACCGTCGTGTTCGCCAACAACGCCGAGGCGTTCGCCGAGGGGCGTGGGCGCGCCCAGGCGGACACGCTACGCGCGATGCGGCAGGAAACCGTGGCCAAGCTTCAAGACGGGACGATCAAGCAGGCCTCCGAGCTCACCAAGGGCGATGTCGTCGTCGTCGAGGCGGGCGAACTGATCCCGGGGGACGGCACGGTGATCGAAGGCATCGCCTCGGTCGACGAGTCCGCGATCACCGGGGAGTCGGCCCCGGTCATCCGCGAGTCCGGTGGCGACCGCAGCGCGGTCACGGGCGGGACGCGCGTGCTGTCGGACAAGATCCTGGTCGAGATCACCCAGGAGCCCGGGCAGTCATTCCTCGACCGGATGATCAATCTGGTCGAGGGCGCGGAGCGTCGCAAGACGCCGAACGAGATCGCGCTCAACATCCTGCTTGCCGGGCTGACGCTGATCTTCATGATCGTGGTCTCGACGCTGCGCCCGTTCGGGCTGTTCGCGCACACGCCGATCTCCGAGACCACCTTGATCTCGCTGCTGGTCGCGCTGATCCCGACGACGATCGGGGCGCTCCTGTCGGCGATCGGGATCGCCGGTATCGACCGGCTTGTGCGCCGCAACGTCCTCGCCCTGTCGGGTCGCGCGGTGGAGGCGTCGGGCGACGTGGACGTGCTGCTGCTCGACAAGACCGGCACGATCACGATCGGCAACCGCCTCGCAAGCGAGTTCATCCCGATGCCGGGCGTCTCGGAGAAGGAGCTCGCGGAGGTCGCGCAGATGGCCTCGCTGGCCGACGAGACCCCCGAGGGCCGCTCGATCGTCGTGCTGGCCAAGCAGTACGGCATCCGCGAGCACGACATGGCCGCCCTGCATGCCGAGTTCGTGCCGTTCACCGCGCAGACCCGGATGAGCGGCGTCAACCTCGACGGTCGCCACCTCCGCAAGGGGGCCGGCGACGCCGTGATCAAGTTCGTCACCAACGAGGGCGGTCGGCCGCCCGCCGAGCTTCAGCCGGTGCTCGACCGGATCGGCCGTGAGGGCGGAACGCCGCTCGCGGTCGCGCGCGACTCCCAGATGATGGGCGTGATCTACCTCAAGGACACGATCAAGGAGGGCATGCGCGAGCGCTTTGACCACCTCCGCGCGATGGGCATCCGCACGATCATGATCACCGGCGACAACCGGCTCACCGCCGCCAAGATCGCCGAGGAATCAGGCGTCGATGACTTCCTCGCCGAGGCGACCCCGGAGAAGAAGCTCGAGCTGATCAAGGAGCAGCAGGCCACCGGGCGGATGGTCGCGATGACCGGCGACGGCACCAACGACGCGCCCGCGCTCGCCCAGGCCGACGTCGGCGTGGCGATGAACACCGGCACCCAGGCCGCGCGCGAGGCCGGGAACATGGTCGATCTGGACTCCAACCCGACGAAGCTCATCGAGATCGTCGAGGTCGGCAAGCAGCTGCTGATCACGCGGGGCGCCCTGACCACGTTCTCGATCGCCAACGACGTCGCAAAGTACTTCGCGATCCTGCCTGCGATCTTCGCGACGACGTGGGCGACGAGGCCCGGCGGCGAGAGCCCGCTGCACGTGCTCAACATCATGAGTCTCGGCACGCCACAGTCGGCGGTAATCTCCGCGATCATCTTCAACGCGATCGTGATCCCGCTGCTGATCCCGGTCGCGCTCCGGGGCGTTCGGTACCGCCCGATCGGCGCGAGCGCGCTGCTGCGGCGGAACCTGTGGATCTACGGCCTGGGTGGGCTGATCGCCCCGTTCATCGGCATCAAGCTGATCGACCTGATCGTGCACAATCTCCTAGGGGCGTGACCAATCACGGGCAGCACAAGATCTTCCTGGGAATGGCGGCCGGCGTCGGCAAGACCTACCAGATGCTGCGCGAGGGCCAGGCCGAGGCCGAGAGCGGGCGGGACGTCGTGATCGGCTATGTCGAGCCGCACGGGCGCGCGGACACCATGGCCCAGGCCGAGGGGCTCGAGACGGTCCCGCGCCGACGCGTGGCCTACCGGGACTCCGTGCTCGAGGAGATGGATCTTCCCGCGATCCTGAGGCGCCGCCCGGAGCTCGCGCTGATCGATGAGCTTGCCCACACCAACGCCCCCGGCGTCGAGCACGAAAAGCGCTACGAGGACGTCGAGGACGTCCTCGCCGCAGGGATCGACGTGTTCTCGACGGTCAACGTGCAGCACCTCGAGACCCTCAACGACCAAGTCGCCGAGCTGACCGGGATCCGCGTCCGCGAGACCGTGCCCGACGCTGTGGTCGGCGCCGCCGACGAGGTCATCCTGATCGACATCACGCCGCAGTCGCTGATCGAGCGGCTCGTCGCCGGAAAGGTCTATCCGACCGAGCGGGTTCAGACGGCGCTCAACAACTTCTTCAAGGTCGAGAATCTGGCCGCGCTGCGCGAGGTCGCGCTGCGTCAGGTCGCCGAGGAGGTCGAGGCCAAGCGGATCCCGGTCGACGGCGCCGGTCGCCCCGGCGACGAACGGCTGATCGACACCGCCGCCCCCGCCGCCGTCGGAGAGCGACTGCTGGCGCTGGTCAAGCCGCACCCGCGCTCCCAGCGGGTCGTGCGCCGAGCCTGGCGCTCCGCCCAGCGCCTCGGCGCCGAGCTCGACGTGCTGTGGGTCACCGACCACGATCCGAGCTCCGAGGAGCAGGAACAGCTCGACGCGCTCAGACGCCTGTCGAGCGTGCTCGGCGCGCACCTGCTGGTCGAGCACGGCGACGACGTTGCGCATGTCGCCCAGCGAGTGGCCCACGACCGGGGCACGACTTACGTGCTGATCGGAACGCCCGAGCCTCGCAGCGCGCTCCGACGGCTCACCAAGCCCGCTCTACCGTACCGCCTGCTCGCGCTGCTGCCTGGCGTCGATCTGCGGATCGTGGCGGACCGGACCAAAAGGGTGAAAGGAGACTCAACATGATGATTGTCCTGATAGCGGTGATCGCGATCCTGGTCCTCGCCGTGGCGGCGCTCGTGGCCGCCAGGGTGTACGACCGGATCCGCCGACCCGCGCCGACAGGGGCCGCCAGCGCCCGCCGGATCCTGTTCCCGTTCGTCGCGGGCGCGCTCTCGCAGCGGGCGCTCGACGCCGCGCTGCGGCTGGCCGCGGCGGAGCACGCGACGCTCGTGCCCGCGTTCCTCGCTCGCGTGTCGCTCGACCTCCCGCTCGAGACCCCCCTGCCACACCAGTGCTCGATGGCGATTCCGCTGTTGGAAGCGGTCGAGCAGCGCGCGACCGAGGCGGGGATCCCCGTCGACGCCCGGATCGTGCGCGGGCGCAACCGCCGCCACGCGCTGCGTCAGGCGATCGCGGATGAGCGCTTTGACCGGATCGTGATCGCGGCCTCGGCCCACGGAAATCACGGGTTCGACCCCGACGACGTCGCCTGGCTGCTCGCCAACGCCCCCGGTGAGATCGTCGTGCTGCGGCCGAGCGGCGAGGACCGGGACGGGCTTGACGCCGGCGCCGGCCGGGGTCGCAAGGAAGCCGTGCTCCGGCGCCCTCGGCCCCGCCGCGGCGCGCACCCGGTCAGTCGTGGAGGTGAAACGGCAGCGTCGCGATGACCACTTTGGTGCGCGACTTGAGCACCGCTGCCAGCAGCCGGGCGCGCTGGTTGTGAAGGATCTCGTGCCGGCGCTTGCGCGGCAGGATCTCGGGGATCAGGACGACAATCGTCGCGTCCTCTTCCTCGTGCAGCTTGACGTACTTGAGCACGCTGCGCACTAGCGAGCGTTGCGGATCGATCAGCACCTCGATCGGGATCCCGCATGCCCATTCGTCCCAGTTGCGCTTGATCTGGGCGCACTCCTCCTGATCGCCCGCGACCGCGACCGCGACGACCGTGTCGCCGAGTGACAGCGCCGCACTGACGGCCTTCTGGGTCAGCAGGTTCACGGTCGAGGTGGGGACGATCACGATGCTCTCGCGCTTGCGCGGATACGGTGGCGTCTTCCCGAGCTTCAGCTCGCGCGCGACCGTGTCGTAGTAGTGCTCGGTGACGTTGAACAGCATCATCAACGCCGGGATCGCGATCACCACGACCCAGGCGCCGGCGAGGAACTTGGTGAACACGAACACGAACACCGCGATCGTCGTCATCACCGCGCCAGTCCCGTTGAGCGTGGCTCTCAGCCGCCAGCGCGCCGGACGCTCCTTCGTCCAGTGCCGGACCAGGCCGATCTGGCTCAGCGTGAAGCCGACGAACACTCCGATCGTGAACAGCGGGATCAGGCTGTTCGTCTGCGCGTCCACGGCGATCAGCAGCAGCCCCGCCGCGAGTGCGAGCGCGACGATGCCGATCCGGTACACCGGCTTCTCGGACCGCAGGTAGAACGCGTGTGGCATGCGATGGTCCCTCGCCAGCAGGCTCAGCAGCACGGGCAGGCCGCCGAAGCTGGTGTTCGCTGCCAGGCCGAGCACGAGCGCCACCGCGATGTTCGAGACGTAGAACGGCCAGCCGGTCCCGAACGCGCCGGCCGTGACCTGGGCCAGGACCGTGACCCCCCCTCTCGGAACGACGTGGTGGGCGCGGATCACCAGCACGAGCCCGATCAGCATCACGCCGAGGAGCACGCCGAGCGAGATCTCTGTCCGCTGAGCGGTCTTGATCCGCGGCTCGCGGAACGCCGGCACTCCGTTCGAGATCGCCTCGACGCCGGTCACGGCCGAGCAGCCGGACGCGAAAGCCTTCAGGAGCAAGAGGATCCCCACCGTCTCGGTGGCGTGGAACTGCATCGGCGTGCCGATGTGCGCGACGGGATGCGAGCGCAGCGCTCCGACCACGATCGTGGCCACGATGCTGACGATGAACACGATCGTCGGGAGCATCAGGGCCTTGGCCGACTCGGCGATCCCGAACATGTTGAGGGTGGTGAGGATCACCAGCCCGATCAGGGTCAGGAGCAGCAGATGATTCGCGAGCCCCGGGAACACGCTGCCGAGGCTGGCCGCGCCGGCCGCGAGGCTGACAGCGACCGTGAGGACGTAGTCGACCACGACCGACGCCGCCGCCAGCAGGCTGAACGTCCGCCCGAGGTTGGCCTTCGACACCGAGTACGCCCCGCCCCCCTCCGGATAGGCGTCGATCACCTGCGTGTACGAGATGACCAGCAACCCGAGCATCGCGACGATCACGATCGTCAGCGGAACCGTGTCCTTGAGCGCCCCGAGCCCAGCGGTGGCCAGCACCACCATCATCGCCTCGGGGCCGTAGGCGACGCTCGACAGCGCGTCGAGGCTCAGCGCCGCCAGGCCGCCGCCGACGCCGAGATCGTGTCCCTCGTCGGCGTGCTTGCCCGTGCGCGGGATCTGGCCACGCTGGATCCGCCGCCATCTCGACCGGGCGTCGGGCCGGCCGTTGACGAACAGGCCGGGGCGCTCGCGCGTTGCGCTGTCGGCGCGTGGTGGATCCAGGTCGCTCAAAGGACGCTTCGGCGGGCGGCGATCGGGTAACTCTGCCACTCCATGCGGCGTGGGTAGGATCGAAGCTAATGGATGAACGCGAGAACAAGCGTTCACAGGAGTGCCTGAGCCGCCGCGGGCGGCTGCTGGTCCTCGGAATCTGCTGCCTCAGCCTGCTGATCGTCGGGCTCGACACGACGATCGTGAACGTCGCCCTCCCTGCGATCCGAACCGACCTCAACGCGTCGGTGTCCGAGCTCCAATGGGTGATCGACGCGTATACGCTCGTGCTGGCCAGCCTGCTGATGCTGTCCGGCTCGACCGCCGACCGGATCGGTCGTAAGCGGGTGTTCGAGGCGGGCCTCGTCGTGTTCTCGCTCGGCTCACTGCTGTGCGGGGTCGCCCCGAGCCTCGAGTTGCTGGTCGCGTTCCGCGTGCTTCAGGCGGTCGGGGGATCGATGCTCAACCCGGTGGCGATGTCGATCATCCGGAACGTGTTCGACGACCCGCGCGAGCGCGCCGTGGCGATCGGCATGTGGGGCTCGGTGTTCGGACTGAGCATTGCGCTCGGGCCGGTTCTCGGCGGAGCCCTCGTCGACTCGGTCGGATGGCGTTCGGTGTTCTTCGTGAACGTCCCGATCGGGGCGGTCGCGCTCGTGCTGACCGCCGCGCTCGTGCCCGAGTCGCGCGCCGACCACCCTCGGCGGCTCGACCCGATCGGGCAGCTGCTCGTGATCGCGGCGCTGGCCTCGCTGACCTACGCGATCATCGAGGCTCCCCGGGCCGGCTGGACCTCGGCGGGGATCCTGGCGTTGTTCGCGTTCTCGCTCGCGAGCTTCGTGGCGCTCGTGCTGTACGAGCTCCGCCGCCGCGAACCGCTGGTCGAGATGCGCTTCTTCGGCAGCGCGCCGTTCTCGGGAGCGAGCACGATCGCGATCTGCGCGTTCGCCGCGCTCGGCGGGTTCCTGTTCCTGAACACCCTCTACCTCCAGGGCGTCCGCCACCTCTCCCCGTTCCACGCCGGCCTGTACCTGCTGCCGATGGCGGCGATGGTGCTCGTGTGCGCGCCGCTGTCGGGCAGGATCGTCAGCCGCCGCGGCGCTCGATTGCCGCTGGTGATCGCCTCGTGCGGGTTGATCGTCGCCGCGGTGATGCTGACCCGATTGACGCCGACCACGTCCACCGGCTACCTGCTCGCCGCCTATTTCCTCTTTGGTCTGGGCTCGGGGATGATCAACCCGCCGATCACGAACACGGCGGTTTCGGGGATGCCGGGCTCCCAAGCGGGGGTCGCCGCGGCGATCGCATCCACCAGCCGGCAGGTCGGCATGACGCTGGGCGTCGCGGTGATCGGCGCGATTGCGGGCGGGACGATCTCGGGCGCGCTCGGGCCGAGCTTCGCGACCGCGACGCACGCCGCCTGGTGGGTGATGGCCGGCCTCGGCTTGGTGTGCTTGATCGTGGGCCTGGTGACCACGACCGAGTGGGCCCGCCTGACCGCACGCCGCACCGCCGAGCGGTTCCGGGAGAGCGCGGGTCGGAGCCGCTATGGGAAGCGCGAGCTCGCGCCCGGCTAGTGGGGCTCCCCTCAGCCCACAAGCGCTCGCCAAACTCGAGCTTGATCGGAGGGCCGCGTCGCGCCATGATGCATGTGTCGCTCGGGGGGCCGAGTTCGCGTTCCACGTTCCAGGAGGTCCAGATGCCGCCGGTCAGCCACCAGACGATCAAGCTCAGCCGAGGCAGACATTCCTCGCCCGAGCGCGGGGCGTGCGTGATGGAGCTGGCGTCGATGCTCGCCGGCGAAGACTTCAGCGACCATCCACGGTCGGTGTCTCGCCCTATCGCCTCGTTCCTGCGCACCTACAACGACCTGGTCGACGACCGGTGGCGCGGGGATCTCTACGGCTACGCCGCCCAGGCCGTCGGGACAGCGAGCTCGCGCCCGATCGAGGAGGCGCGGGCCGCGCGACTGCTCGACTGGGCCGACGCCGTGTGGGAGCGCCGCGCGTCGCGCTCGCCGCTGCACCGGATCCGGATGCGCCGCGCTCGCAAGGAACGCTCGACCGATCCCGAGACGGCCGGCGCCTACGCCGTCCACGCGATGCGGAAGGTCGACGAGCACACCCACCAGGAAGCGCTCGCGCTGCTCGACGAGCTGATCGCGATGGGCACGGGGCCGTGGGCAGGGGCCGCGGGGCGCGCGGACCTGGCGACGAGCGCCGGGCAGTAGCTCAGGGTCCGCGACCGAGTAGGTGGCGGGCCCTCAGGCCGCCGATCTGAGCGCGTCGAGCTCGCTCAGCTCCGACAGTTCCACGCAGGAGTCGCCGCGCGCCTCGCTCCGCGCGACTAGCTCCTCCACCAGTTCCCGGAAGGCTTCGGGAACTACGAGATTCTGACCTTCGCTAGCCATGTTTTCCTGTTACCCACCCCGGACACTATCGCCACACTAATGAGCTTCGCGTCCCTGTACAACCACGGGTTCGTCCGCGTTGCGACGGCCGTCCCGCACATGCGGATCGGCGATCCGGCGTTCAACGCCGAGCGTACTCTCACGCTCGCCCGGCAGGCGTCCGATGCCGACGCGGCGCTCGTGATCTTTCCCGAGCTCGGGATCTCCGGGTACTCCATCGACGACCTGCTGCATCAGACGGCGGTCCTCGATGCGGTCGCCTTTGCCGTGGAGCGGATCGTGTCTGCGAGCACGGAGCTGGAGCCGGTGATCGCCGTCGGCGCGCCGCTGCGCTCAGAGCACGGACTATTCAACTCCGCGGTGGTGATCCACCGCGGACGGGTCCTCGGCGTGGTCCCCAAGAGCTACCTGCCCGAGTACCGGGAGTACTACGAGAAGCGCCAGTTCCGTGCGGCGCGGGACGCGGTCGGCGACCGGATCTCGTTTCTCGGCGACGAGGTTCCGTTCGGGGCGGACCTGCTGTTCGCTGCGGGCGATGTCCCGGAGTTCGTGCTGCACGTCGAGATCTGCGAGGACCTGTGGGTGCCGATCCCGCCGAGCACGTACGCCGCGCTCGCGGGCGCGACCGTGCTCGCGAACCTGTCGGCCAGCAACATCACGATCGGGAAGGCCGGGTTCCGCCGGGAGCTGTGCGCATCGCAGTCCGCCCGGACGATCGCCGGCTACCTCTACACCGCGGCCGGGATGGGGGAATCGACGACCGACCTGGCGTGGGACGGGCAGGCGCTGATTTATGAGAACGGCGACCTGCTCGCCGAGGCCGAGCGGTTCGCGACCGGCGAGCAGCTGATCCTCGCCGACCTCGACCTCGACCGGATCGTCTCGGACCGTGCCAGCACGTCGAGCTACGGCGACTCGATCCACGACCACCGCCGGCGCCTGGCGCGCATGCGGCGGATCCCTTTGTCACTCGCGATGGAGGGTCGGGTCGTGCCGCTCCGGCGCCGGGTCGAGCGGTTCCCCTACGTGCCCGCGGATCCGGTCAGCCGCAACGCACGCTGCCAGGAGGTCTACAGGATCCAGGTCCGCGGGCTCGAGACGCGGATGCAGGCGACCGGCATCGAGAAGATCGTGATCGGCGTATCCGGTGGCCTCGACTCGACGCACGCGCTGATCGTGGCCGCGCGCGCGGTCGACCGGCTCGGCCTCCCGCGCGAGAACGTGATCGCGTACACGATGCCGGGGTTCGCGACCAGCGAGCACACGCTCGGCAACGCTCACCGGCTGATGGCGGCTCTCGGCGTGACCGCGTCCGAGATCGACATCCGCCCGTCCGCGACGCAGATGCTCCGAGACCTCGGCCACCCGGCCGCCGACGGCGAGCCGATCTACGACGTCACCTACGAGAACGTGCAGGCGGGCGAGCGCACGTCCCACCTGTTCCGCCTCGCGAACCGCCATCACGCGCTCGTACTCGGTACCGGCGACCTCTCGGAACTCGCGCTCGGCTGGGCGACCTACGGCGTCGGCGACCAGATGTCCCATTACCACGTCAACGCATCGGTCCCGAAGACCCTCATCCAGTTCTTACTCCGCTGGGCGATCGACACCGATCAGTTCGGGCCGGAGGTCGACGAGGTCTTGGCTTCGGTGCTGGACACGGAGATCTCGCCCGAGCTGGTGCCCCACCACGAAGGCCCGCCCGGGTCCAAATCCGATCGCCCCGGCGCCGACAGCGAGAGCATCGTCGGCCCGTACGAGCTCCAGGACTTCTTCCTGTACTACACGGTCCGCTTCGGCTACCCGCCCAGCAAGGTGGCGTATTTGGCCCGCCACGCCTGGGGCGACCGGCTCGCCGGAACCTGGCCCGACCTGATCCCGGTCGAGCGACGCCACGAGTACACGCTGGCGGAGATCAAGCATTGGCTCGGCGTGTTCCTCGAGCGCTTCTTCCACACGAGCCAGTTCAAGCGCTCGGCGATCCCGAACGCGCCGAAGGTCGGCTCCGGTGGCTCGCTGTCGCCCCGGGGCGACTGGCGCGCGCCGAGCGATGGGAACGCCACGGCGTGGCTCGGCGAGCTGCACGACCGCGTCCCGGACTAGCCCTAAACAACGAGGCCGACATCAACCGTCGCGGCCCGCGATCGGGTAGCGTGCCCTCATGTCCTCGGAGTGGCCGGCGGTTTCATACGACGATTGGAGCGCGACGTGCGACACGCTCCACGCGCACACGCAGGTCCTCGGCAAGGTCGCGGTCGCGCTCGCCCCCCCGGAGCCCGAATTTCAGCACGCGGCGCTGCGCCTCACCGCCAGAGGTTGGGAGACCCCTCTTCTCCCCGCAGCCGATGGCTCTGGTGGGCTCGTCGTCGCGCTCGACCTGCGCACCCACGAGGCGATTGCCGAGCACTCGAACGGGGATGTCCGCCGCGTGCCGCTCGCTCCCAACCGTGCGGTGGGAGAGGTGACGCGCGCGCTGGTCCAAGCGGTCGGCGACCTCGGTGGCGCGATCAGGTTCGACCCGACGCCGCAGGAGGTGTCGTGGACGGTGCCGCTCGACGAGGACGACGAGCACGCAAGCTATGACTCGGGCGAGGTCACTTCGTACTTCGCCGCGGCTACCCAGGCCGCGCTCGTGCTGGCCGAGTTCCGGGCTCCCTACCGTGGCCGGTCGACACCCGTGAACGCGTGGTGGGGCTCATTCGACCTCGCGGTGAACCTGTTCTCGGGCCGGCCGGCCCAACCGCCGTCCGACGATTACCTGATGCGCAACGCGATGGATGCCGAGGAGGTCGCGATCGGCTGGTGGCCGGGCGACGGCCGGTATGGCAAGGCGGCGTTCTACGCGTACGCGCACCCGGCGCCGGCGGCCTTTGCGGACGCCCTGGCACCCCCCGCTCGTTGGGAGGCGCCGCTCGGCGAGTACGTCCTCGACTGGGACCAGGTCCGTTCGAGCTCAAACCCGCACGCCGTCGCGCTCGACTTCGCTCGGTCGGCGTTCCGCCACGCGTGCGCGGTATGTGCGTGGGACAGCGCGCTGGCCGCCAGCGCGGAGGGAACACCGCCGCCACTGGCGTAGCGCTTCGCTTCTGGTCGAGTCAGTCGATGCGATGTCAGGCGGCGAGCCGGCGGCGAGCCTTCTGGACGGATGGGAGCGCAGCCTTTGCCTTCGCCAGCGGACGCGCGCGCACGTCGACGCTCGCCGGCTTCGCGGCGATCGTGATCTCCTCGCCCGTCGCCGGGTTGCGCCCGGGGCGCTTCTTCTGCGCCGGCTTGACGCGAACGGTGAGCTGGACGATGCCACCGATCCGCACCTTCTCGGCGTTTCCGAGCTGCTCAAGCACGATTGTCTCGAGCGCTTCGACCGCTCGCTTGGCGTCGGCTTTGCTCAACTCCGCGCGATCGGCGACGGCGCCCACCAACTGAGCCTGGGTCAACGGCACGGCACTCCTCCTGAGGTTGGTTCTTGGGTGTGGATCTGCGGATTCAACCTTGGACGCCGGACGGACGGGCAACTCGTTCGCCGTCAGCCGACACTAGATCGAGCAGCGCCGCGACGGGCGCCGGCCGACAATGCTCGCGCATCACAGGAATCTGTGCATGATGAGTAGTCCGACGTACCCGTGCTCAGGGTGATCAAACGCCTCGGGGACCGTCGTCAGCACCTCGAATCCGAGGAGCGCCGCAGCGCCACTGCCGCCTCGTTCGTCTCGACCACGGCATTGAACTGGATTGCCCGAAAGCCGCTGCGGCGTGCCCAGTCGATCACGTGCTCGCCGAGCGCCCGGCCGGTGTCGCGCCCGGAGTGACGAGGGTCGACCATGAAGCTCGCGGACGCGACATGCGACCCGCCTCGTGGGTGGGTCCACTAGTGCGCGTGGATGGACGCGGCGGTCTTCTGGACCTGGCGCTCCGGCGTGATGCGCACGACGTTCCAGGCCAGGCCCAGCTTCGCGAGCGTCGAGATGCACAGGCCCGACAGATCGATCTCCCACCACCGCAGCCCGTGATACGCCGAGCGCGGGAACGCGTGGTGGTTGTGGTGCCAGGACTCTCCGAACGAGAACACCGCGAGCCACGCGACGTTGGTCGATTGATCCTCGATCTCGAATCGGCGACGCCCGAAGAAGTGGCAGATCGAGTTGACCGACCAGGTCACGTGGTGTACGAGGAAGATGCGCACGAGCCCGCCCCAAATGTAGCCGCGGATCGCGCCGCCGAGCGTGAAGCCGTCGAGCACGAACCCGGCGATCGTCGGCACCGCAAGCGAGACCACCACGAGCACCGGGAAGCGGCGCCCGATCCTGCGCATGCTCTTGTCTTCGTAGAGCTCGGTCGCAAAGCGCTTCCAGTCGGCCTGGCCCTGGGTTTCGAGCAACCAGCCGGTGTGCGCGTGCCACAGCCCCCGCAGACCGCTGCCGTGACCGACGTGCGGGCTGTGCGGGTCGCCCTCCTTGTCGGCATTCGCGTGGTGCTTGCGATGGTCGGCGACCCAGTCGAGCACCGAGCCCTCCACCGCAAGCGACCCCAGCACTGCGAACGTCCGCTCGATCCACGAGTATGTCTGGAACGCGCGGTGGGTCAGCAGCCGGTGGAAGCCGACAGTGATTCCCAGGCCGGTGGCCATGTACAGCACGATCAGGATCGCGATGTCGGTCGCGTCCACGGCCCTGTTCCAGAGCAGCACGATCGCAACGAGCACTCCGGCGAACGGGACCACGACGCCCAGCAGGTTCGCGAAACGTTCTGCGCGGGTCATTTGTGCAGACCTTCCCACATCATGGTCGGACTCGAACGACGTCACGACAGAGAAACCCCCCGGCCGTCGGGACGTTACACCTAGCTCGGAATGTGCATGATTCAGCGATGCCAGAGGTAATGCGGCTTACGGGTGTGGTCGTCACGGAGCATTCGTTCGAGATTCCGCTTGACCACGACGACGAGGCCGGGGAGCGAATCACGGTGTTTGCCCGCGAGGTCGCCGACCCGGACGGCCGCGACCGGCCGTTTCTCGTCTATCTCCAGGGCGGACCGGGCTTCGAGGCGCCGCGACCGACGCGCAAACCGACCAGCCCCGCCTGGTTGGGGCGCGCGCTCGCGGAGTTCCGGGTGCTGATGCTCGACCAGCGTGGCACCGGCCGCTCGACCCCGGTCGGCGAGCTCGCGGGACTCTCGCCCCAGCAGCAGGCCGACTACCTGGCGCACTTCCGGGCCGACTCGATCGTGCGCGACGCCGAGTGGATCCGGCGCGAGCTCGGCGTCGAGCGCTGGAGCGTGCTCGGCCAGAGCTTCGGGGGCATGTGCGTGACCACGTACCTGTCGCTTGCCCCCGCCAGCCTGCGAGAGGCGCTCATCACCGGTGGGCTCCCTCCGCTCGGCCCGCGCATCGACGAGGTCTACGCGCGCACCTACGAGCGCGTGCTCGAACGGAACCGCCGCTACTACGAGCGCTATCCGTCCGATCGCGAGCGGGTCCTCCGCGTGCATGACCGGATCGAGCACGACGGGGTGAGGCTCCCGTCGGGCGACCGCTTGACGTGGCGGCGATTCCGCCAGTCCGGCCAGATGCTCGGCATGAGCGACGGCGCCGAGCGCCTTCACTACCTGCTCGAGCTCCCCCCGGACTCGCCGGGATTCCTGTACGACGTCGAGCACACGGTCGGGTTCGCCCGTAACCCGATCTACGCGATTCTGCACGAGGCCGGCTGGGCGGACGGCGGTGCCACGCGTTGGTCGGCGGAGCGCACGCTGCCGGCCGAGTTCGAGGCGCCCCACCTGTTCACCGGCGAGCACGTGTACCCGTGGGTGTTCGACGACTACTGGGCGCTGACGTCGCTCCGTGAAGCCGCGCATCTGCTCGCCGACCGTGAGTGGGGGCCTCTCTACGACGCGGACGTGCTCGCGGGCAATGAGGTCCCGACCGCTGCCGCGATCTATGTCGAGGACATGTACGTCGAGCGCTCGTTCTCGGAGGAGACCGCGTCGCAGATCCGCGGCATCAGGACATGGGTCACGAACGAGTACGACCACAACGGCATCCGCGTAGACGGCGAGCGCATCCTCGGCCGCCTGCTCGAGATGGCGCGCGGGCGCGCCTGACCTCAGCTCACGGAATCCGGAACCCGCACGCCGCCTCGGCTCTGGTCAGCGCCGGCGACTGCGGCGGGAACACTAGCCAGCCGCCTGGGCACAAGAGCGAATCAGGCCGCCCGGGAGCCAGGGGGTGTAGGGTCGTGGCGCCGAATGAACCACCCGGACCAACCGGAGGAACGATGAGCGCGATCGAGCACGTCCACGCCCGCCAGATCCTCGACAGTCGCGGCAACCCCACGATTGAAGTCGACGTCAGCCTTACGTCAGGCGGTTGGGGCCGCGCCGCGGTGCCTTCCGGCGCGTCGACGGGAACTCGCGAGGCCCTCGAGCTGCGCGATGGAGGGAGCGCCTTCGGCGGCAAGGAGGTTCGGCGCGCTGTCGACAACGTCAACGGAGAGATCGCGGCGGCCGTGAGCGGGCGCGACGCCGGCGACCAGCGTGGACTCGACGAGACCATGATCGCGCTCGACGGGACCGACGGGAAGTCTCGGCTCGGCGCCAACGCGATTCTGGGCGTATCCTTGGCCGCGGCTCGTGCGGCGGCGGTGGACGCGGGCGAGCCATTGTGGCGCTACCTCGGGGGCGAGGAGGCGAGCCTGCTGCCCGTGCCCACCATGAACGTCCTCAACGGTGGGGTCCACGCGGACAATCCCGTCGACTTCCAGGAGTTCATGATTGCGCCGGTCGGCGCCCGCTCGTTCGCCCAGGCGATGCGGATGGGCGCCGAGGTCTACCACGAGCTTCAGCGCACGCTGAAGAGCCGGGGCCTGGGCACAGCGGTCGGCGACGAGGGTGGTTTCGCCCCGGCCCTCGACTCGAACGAGGCTCCCCTCGAGCTGCTCGTGAGCGCGATCGGGAGCGCCGGATACCGCCCCGACGACGACATTGCCATCTGCGTCGACCCGGCGGCGAGCGAGTTCTTCAAGGACGGCCGGTACGAACTCGCCGACGAGGGGCGATCTCTGTCCTCTGAGGAGATGGTCCAATACTGGTCGACGATTCCAGACCGCTACCCAGTCGTGTCGCTCGAGGACGGAATGGCCGAGGGGGACTGGGAGGGCTGGCGCAGGCTCACCGAGGTGCTCGGCAGCCGCGTTCAGCTCGTGGGCGACGACATCTTCGTCACCAACCCGGCGATCCTGCGCGAGGGGATCGAGCGCGGCGTCGCGAACTCGATCCTGATCAAGCTCAACCAGATAGGAACGCTGACCGAGACGCTGGATACGATCGCGCTCGCTCGCGAGTCTGGATACCGAGCGGTCATCTCCCACCGCTCGGGAGAGACCGAGGACACGTTCATCGCGGACCTCGTAGTGGCCACCGGCGTGGGACAGATCAAGACCGGCGCACCGGCTCGCTCAGAGCGGGTGGCCAAGTACAACCAGCTGCTTCGAATCGAGGAAGAGCTCGGGGAGCGCGCACGCTACGCCGGCAGGCTGGCAGTCGCGCTCTCCTGAGCTCACCGACCCCGGTGCCCGCGGGCCGCGAGCCCGACTTCCGTATCTAGTTCGTGACCAGCGGAAGCTGGCCATACCTGCCCGGGCAGTGCGCGCACTGCCTCTATTTTGAGGCCGGGCAGCGGCCAGCTCGAGTCACCGCCATGCTGCCGTCGTCAGCTCGCGAAGTATCGCCCGGATACGCTCTGCGGTCGCTGCGAGCTCCTCGTCGGCGGCGGGACGAGCGCGGCGGAAATCGATGTCGTTCACCCCGTCGATCGGAACGAGGTGGACATGCGAATGAGGGACCTCTAGCCCGATAACGGCCATCCCAACGCGTGTTGCCTGGGTGAGCTGCTGAATCGCCGACGCGACTGGTCTTGCGAACGGCAGCAACCCTGCAAGCAGCGACTCCGGGAGATCAAACACGTCCGGAACCTCAGCCTTCGAGATGACGAGGGTGTGTCCCTCGCGAATCGGACGGATGTCGAGGAACGCAAGGAAATCGGAATCCTCCCGCAAGATGTGGGCTGGGAGCTCCCGCGCCACGATGCGACTGAATATCGACGTCACTGTCGGGAACCGTAGCCGGTCCGCACCTGCACCGGATCGTTCCGAGCTGACCGAGCGGCGTCGAGTCGTCCTCCGGCGCGAGCGTCTCGGACGCCGGCCCAAGAACGCCACCCTCGCGGCGCGGTGCTGCGGAGCTCACGCACGAAATCGCTCCCGGATTCGTGCGGCGATCGTCTCCGGCGGAAGATCGACGGCGCCCTCCCAGTGCAGGCGCTCGAGGAACGTCGAGTCCGACCGGTAGCACGGCTTGAAGTTCGAGCGGCAGGCGATGCGCAGATTGAGCGGATATCCGGCACTCCCCGCGGGCGCGCCGTACATCGCCAGGTTGAAACTCTGAAAGCCCATCTCGGCATACGCGTTCAGGGCGACGGTCAGGCCGTGCGCCAGCTCCTCGATCAGATCGCGATCGAGCTCCGCCGGAGAAGCAACGCCCTCCACGAACGCCCGCAACTCGGCCGGCGCGATCGGCGCGAAGCTCGCCAGCCACTCCACACGACCCGTGTTGCCGAGGAGACGCTCGCCGGCACGCCGCTCCGCGCGCAGGTAGGCCTCGAATCGCGTCGCCGGCACAGCGGCAAGCAGACGCTGCATCGTCGTCGGCTCAGGGTCGACGACGCCCTGCAGATGCGGGTGAAACAGCGAGCTGCCCGAAGGAAGCATGTGGTTGGCGTTGATCGAGGCCCAACGAGCCTCCGGATCAGCCGCCATGACGGCCTTGTCGTATGTCACCTGGGTGGTCAGGTTGTCGGCCATGAGTCCGTCGGTGATCTGATCCAGCGGGAGGTAGTGCAGCTGCGATGAGTACACCGAGACGCAGCTGTGCGACGAATAGGCGTGCAGGTTCGGGAACAGCACCGCCTCGCCGTGGCAGATGCGGCGGTCGGGATGGATCGTTGGCGGTAGCCCCGGCGTGAGCGTCTCGATCCGCTCCGGGCAGAACGGACACCGTGGCTGGCTCTCGCGCGCAAACGCCTCGAGGTCGAAATCGTTCGCGGGCATCAGCCCGCGCTCGGGCAGGATGCGAGAACTGTGGCCCGTGAGCGGATCGATCCGCACGTCGATCGGTGTACGAATCAGCCGGTCTGTCCCGGGGTCGAGCATCTCGGCGGTCAGAAGGTGACGTCTGAACTCCATGAGGTAGCGTCCTGTTGGAATCGTCGCACGTTGCCGACTTCGGGCGGTCGACGATCGGTGATCGCGTCCGCTCGACGATCAGAGGCGACGCCGTGCTTGGTCGGCCTCGTCAGCGGACCAAAGGACCGACGCCACGAGCCTCCGAGTTGCCGCGGTCCCGTTCCACGGACCACGACTGCGGACTATTGCGGATGCCGTACGCCTGGCCGCCCGGTGGAATCAAAAGGTGGCACCAGCGGCTGGAAGAGGCTGGTGCGGATCACCAACAGTGCTAACCACCGAAATACGCGGGTCGCCACCGAGCCGTCTCTGTCGGGCAGAGCAAACGTTGCACCCCGCCGCAGCAGCCCATGATTCAGTCTCGTCTTTCGTCGACGGCCGTGACGACTAATCGCTCTGTCCTAGTGCTCAACTCGGGTAGCTCGTCCCTCAAGTTCGCGGTGATTGAGCCTGAGAGCGGAAATCGACTGTTGACGGGGGTTGGTGAGCGGCTAGGCTCGGCCGAGGCGGTGCTTCGCCTCAGCCGCCTACGGAGCGGCGCCGTGGAGGAATCGCTTCCGGGGGGTACTCATCAGACAGTCGTCGCACGAGTGCTTGCGCTCGTCGGTGAGGCCGAGGTAGATGGCATGCGTCTGCTCGGTGCGGGTCATCGCGTCGTGCACGGTGGTGAGCGGTTTGCTGCTTCGGTGTTGGTGGACGACGCCGTGATTTCGGCGGTTCGCTCCTTCAGCCACCTTGCGCCTCTGCATAATCCGGCGAATCTCGCCGGGATCGAGGCCGTCGGTGCGCTCCTGCCCGACCTGCCACAGGTCGCGGTGTTCGACACCGCCTTCCACCAGACGATGCCGCCCCATGCTTTCCGGTATGCGGTTCCGGAGAAGTGGTACACGCAGCACGGGGTGCGGCGTTACGGGTTTCACGGCACCAGTCATCGGTTCGTCAGCGAGCAGGCGGCCACGCTGTTGGGGCGGCCGGTGAGCGAGCTGCGGCTCGTCACCGCTCACCTCGGTAACGGCTGCAGCGCGACCGCGGTCCGCGACGGCGTCTCTGTCGACACGACGATGGGGCTGACGCCGCTGGACGGGCTCGTGATGGGCACCCGTTCGGGCGATGTGGATCCCGGCCTGATTGCTTACCTCGCGGAGAGGACCGGGATGGGCCTGGATGCGCTCACGCGGGCGCTGAACACCGAAAGCGGGCTTAGCGGCCTGTCGGGGGTGAGCAATGACATGCGCGCCGTCGTCGCCGCGGCGGCCGACGGGAATGAGCGGGCGAGGCTCGCTTTGGATGTCTTTGCGCACCGGTTGTCGAAGGCCATCGCCGGGCTGGTGGTGGGGCTTGGGCGGCTGGACGCTTTGGCCTTCACCGGCGGCATCGGAGAAAACAGCGCGGTCGTTCGCAGCATGGTGCTGAGCCGGCTCGGATTTCTTGGCCTGACCGAGGATCCGCAGGCAAATGCCCGTCATGGGCGAGACACGGCTGGGCGGATCAGCGTTGCTGGACCCGTTCTCGCGCTGGTCGTGCCCACCGACGAGGAACTCCTGATCGCCCGGGATACTGTTCGCGTCATCGCCGAGGCTTTCCTGAGGCCAACGGTCGCGGTGGCGTGATGGCGCGGACGTTGCTCGTGGTGCCATGCGCGGCGGGGGTTGGCGTAGCCAGGACGTCTATCGCGGTGTTGCGAGCGCTCGATCGGCGGGGGGTCAGAACCGGATACGTCAAGCCGGTAGCTCAGCCCCGGCCTGATGGTGGCCCCGACCGCTCGAGGGCGCTGGTCAGTGCTGTGACTGCGCTCCATCCTCCCGAGCCGTTGTCCTCGGAGGCGGTCGAGCACCAGCTTGGCGAGGGAGGACTCGATGCCGTGCTCGAGGAGATCGTTGCCGTCTGGCGGCCGGTACAGGACCACGCTGACGTCGTAGTCGTTGAGGGCGTCAGTCCGTGGCCGTCGAAGGTGTACATCAGCGAGCTGAACGAGGCGCTGGGAGCAGCCCTGGATGCCGATGTGCTGCTGGTCGGCCGGTGGCCCGTCGGCGCGGAGCGCACCGACGAGTGGGCCGGTTCAGGAGCGGACGACCTGCCGGACGGGTTCGTGGCGGACGTAGAGCGGCTCGCTGACGTGCTAGCCGTCACCGCCACGGGGTACCGGGACGACGAGCACGCGCGCCCGATCGGCTGTCTGGTCCACGGCTTGCCGGCGAGCGACCTGCAGGCGGCCACACGCTTGCGCGAGGCGCTCATCAAGAGGGGACTGCGTCCAATTGGCGCGGCATTACACCGCTCCGAGTTGGCGCGCTTGCGAGTCCTCGACCTCGTCCACGAACTGAAGCCGCGGATCATCAACGAAGGCGACCTGTCTCGGCGCATCAAGAGTGTCGCGGTGTTCGCCCAAGCCGTCCCGGGCGGCCTGCGCGTCCTCTCCGACGGCGCGCTCGTGGTGGTGCCCGGTGACCGCCACGACGTGATCATGGCCGCGTGTCTCGCGGCCGTCAACGGCACGCGGCTGGCAGCACTTGTGCTCAGCGCCGGGGTCGAGCCAGACCCCAGGGTGTGGGCACTGGCGAACGGTACCAGCGCCACCGACCTGCCGATCCTGCTCATGCAGGACAACAGCTACGAGACTGCCCGGAGAGTGGATCACCTCGATCCGGGGTTGCCGGTCGACGATCGCGAACGGCTGGTGGCGGTGACCGACGCGATCGCAGACGCGCTCGACCCGTCCTGGCTCGAGTCGTTGTCTGGCTCCTCCCGTCCGCGCCGGCTCAGCCCTGCCGCGTTTCGCTATCAGCTGTGTGAGCTCGCCCGCGCGGCGAACGCATCCATCGTCCTCCCCGAGGGCACCGAGCCCCGGACGGTGCAGGCCGCGGTGGCGTGCGCCGAGCGTGGGATCGCGCGTAGCGTGCTCTTGGGGCGGCCGGACGACGTGATCAACGCCGCACGCGGCCTGGGACTCGAGCTGCCCGACGGTGTAACGGTCGTCGACCCCGAGGCCGTAGCCGAGCGGTATGTGGCTCCGCTCGTCGAGCTCCGGCGCCATCGCGGCTGGAGCGAACAGATCGCGCGAGATCGACTGACTGATCCGATGTGGGTCGGCACCATGATGCTTCAACAGGGGGAGGTGGACGGGCTTGTTGCCGGGGCTGTCCACACCACCGCAGCGACGGTGCGGCCCGCGCTCCAGATTCTCGGTACCAGGCCCGGCAGTCGTCTGGTGTCATCGGTGTTCTTCATGTGCCTGCCGGATGAAGTGGTGGTCTACGGCGATTGTGCGATCAACCCGCAGCCGAGCGCCGACGACCTCGCCGACATCGCGATCCAGAGCGCCGCGTCGGCACGGAGCTTCGGCATCGAACCCCGTGTGGCGATGATCAGCTTCAGCACCGGCACTTCAGGCGGGGGTAGCGCCGTCGAGAAGGTCGCCGAGGCGACACGGCTCGTGCGGGAACGCGCTCCCGAGCTCGCCGTGGATGGGCCGCTGCAATACGATGCGGCCGCGGTCGATTCGGTGGCGAGGACCAAGCGGCCCGGCAGTCGCGTGGCGGGACATGCCAACGTCTTCATCTTCCCTGACCTCGACGTCGGCAACACCACGTACAAGGCCGTGCAGCGCAGTGCTCACGTAGTTAGCGTTGGCCCGATGCTCCAGGGCCTCGCCAAGCCCGTCAACGACCTCAGCCGGGGCGCCCTGGTCGAAGACATCATTTACACCGTGGCTTTGACCGCGATTCAATCACGCCCCCAATCTGCTGCTCCGAACGTTTCCGGGCGCGGGTAGCGCGAGCCTGATCCGGCCCGCGACTCAGGCGTCCAGAGATGGGATCGGCGATGGCGGTGACACCGCCTCAACGCGTACCTGAGCGTCCACTATCACTGCGCCATGTGGGCAGGCTACGACTGGATTTAGGTCGAGCTCGGCGATCTCGGGATGGGCCGCGACCAGCGCACTGACGCCCATGAGCAGCTGCTCGACCGCCGCGAGGTCGCGATGCGGTCCGTCGGTGCCACCCTCGAGGATCGAGAACGACTGCAGCGAGCGCAGCATCTCGCGAACATCGAGGTCGGTGACAGGGATGATCCGAAGGGCTATGTCCTTCATCACCCCAGTGGTCTCGGCGCCCGGGCCACAGGCCAGAACGGGCCCGAAGTTGGAGTCGTGCACCATGCCGACGATCAGTTCGATCCCGCCGGTCGACATCTTCTGAACGATCAGTCCGTCCGGCCGATAACCCGCCCGACCGACGTTCGCCTGGATCTCCGCCGCGGCTGCCAGTATCGCCGCGCCATCGGAGAGCCCGAGCCTGACTGCTCCAGCAGCGCTCTTGCCGACGAGTCCTCGGGCGGTCGCCTTGAGCGCCACGGGAGTCCCCAGCTCGACGGCCGCGGCGACGGCCTCCTCGGCGCTGGCGACGACACGCGTCTCGAGGAGCGGCAGCTCGTAACAGTTGAGCAGGGTGATAGCGCTCGCCGGGGAGAGCCAGCCGCCACCGCGCCCGAGCTCGTCGCTGATGATCGCTGCGGCCCGCTCCGGCCGTGCGTGGGTGGGCTTCCAGATGTTGCCCTCTCCCCGTGCGCGCCAACGACCGTGACGCGCGGCGAGCGCGACTGCGCGCGCGGCATCCTCGGGGAAATCGAACGCCGGGACGTCGGCCCGGTCGGAGGACAGCTCCGCCGGCGGCCCTGCGCTGGTCATGAACACCGCGGAGATGAGGACATCATCGGTGTCTTCGGCGACCTCGCGGATCGCGGCGGCCACGTCGGTCCCCCGTGTGACCAGCGGCGGAACGAAGATCGCGATAATCGCGTCGGCGGCATCTGCGGCCAAAACCACGCGTAACGTGCGTCGGTACTCGTCCGCGGACGCTGTCACGAGCATGTCGACGGGATTACCGACAGACGCCGCCGCCGGTAGAAACGCCTCGAGCTCGGCCTTCAACTCGTCCGGGAGCTGTGGCACTACCACGCCGTTTGCCTGGCAAGCGTCGGCGCACATGATCCCGGGTCCTCCGCCGTTGGTGACGATCACGACTCGCTCACCTCGCGGTATGGGCTGCTTGGTCACGAGCATGGCGACGTCAAACAGCTCGTGGAGCGTGTCGGCTCGAATCACGCCCGCCTGGTCGAACAACGCGTCGACCGTGACGTCCGAGGCCGAGATACGGGCCCCCGTATGCGAGCTCGTCGCTCGCGCGCCTGCCGCGGAGCGCCCGCTCTTCACTGCCAGAATCGGCTTACTCCGAGCGATCCGCCGCGCCAGGCGCGAGAACTTCCGCGGGTTCGCCACCGACTCGAGGTACAGCATCGCGCCGTCGGTCAGGGGATCCACCTCCCAGTACTGCAGGAACTCGTTGCCGGTCAGATCCACCTTGTTTCCGATCGACACAAATGAAGACAGACCCACGCCGAGGCGCTCGGCTGCCTCGATGATCGCGATGCCAAAACTGCCGCTCTGCGACATGAACGCGATTCGGCCGCGCGCGGGCTGGCGCGGTGCGAACGTGGCATTCAAACGCACGTCCGGCGCGGTGTTGATAACGCCGAGGCAGTTTGGTCCCACGAGGCGCATTCCGCTCTCGCGGCACAGTTCGACCAGGTCCCGCTGCCGGCGCTCTCCTTCCTCTCCGGCCTCTCCGAACCCGGCCGAGATGACCAGTAGCGCGCGGACCCCCGCGAGTGCGCACTCGTGCGCGACGGGGACGACGCCTTCGGCCGGCACCACAACCACGGCAAGATCGACAGTCGTCCCGATCTCGCCGATCGAGCGATAGCTCCGCAGTGACTGCACGACCTCGGCATCACGGTTCACCGCATACACGACCCCCTGGAATTCCGCCGCCAGCAGGTTGTGCAAGATCTCCCCGCCCACGGTCCCGCGATGTCTGGATGCCCCGACCACAGCGACCGACCGCGGCGCGAGGAAGGCGCGAGCCGCGGCGATCGCGGCGAGTCGATCGCGCTCCTGAAAACGTTTGACCCCCTCCGCGGTCAATGAGGTTGGCAGCTCGATCTCGATCGCGTCCGGCGTCGAGCGCATATCCACCGGGAATCCGCTCGCCCGAAACACTCCGATCATGCGATGGTTGTGCGGCAGCACCTCCGCCAAGAAAGTGTTGATCCCGTGACGGTCGGCTACCTCGGCCAGGTGCGCGAGGAGGATCGTCGATATGCCGCGGTCTTGCCATGCGTCGGCGACCACAAACGCGACCTCCGCCTTATGCTCATCCATGCGCACATACGTGGCGTGGGCCACCAGCACAGGAGGATCCCCGGTGACCACCACCAAGCCGAACCGGTCCGCGTAGTCCACGTCGAGCGACCACTTGGTCGCCCACTCGACGCTCGGAGAGCCAAAGAACCGAAAGCCGATCGAGTCAGGGGACAACGCCTCAAAGAACGCCCGCACCGCCGCGCGGTCCTCCAGGCGAATCGGACGCACGTGCACCGTCGCTCCGTCGCGCAACACAATGTCCGCCTCTCGCTCGCGCGGATACCTCAGCTCGCTCGCCGGAGACTCAGTCACGACCGCCCACTATTGATCGCCTCCAGCAAGATGGCATCGGCGGTTGCTACGGATTCGCAACGAGGGATTCCCTACTCGATCGGTGGTCTCAGCGAGCGAAGGGTGGTAGATCGGACTGGCGGCTTGACGATCCGGCTAGGTCTCAAGCGCTAAGAACCGGTATCCCCAGCCGGCGAGTGTGACGCGCAAGCCCTCGCAGGCCAGTTCGTCGCCCGAGCATGTGAAGCGGTCCTCGCTCAGCCGGTCGGCGAGGTCCCAGGTCCGTCCGGCCAGATCGCGCCACGGCAGTCGCACCCGCCCCTCGGCGTCGGCGGGTGAGAGGTTGACCACGACCAGATACCGCGCCTGCGGGTTCGACCAGCACCACGCGACGAGCCGGGGGTGTGGACCCTCCGGGCAGCTTGTGCAGTCGCACAAGCGCCAATCCCCGCACCCCGCTCGCGCCTCGGCGGTGGCGCGGAGCAGCCGCCGGTAGAAGGTTCGCAGGTCCCGGTCGGTTGGCTCGTCCGGCCCTCGTCCAAGCTGTATCGGGAGGTGCGTCCGGAACCCTTCCAGTTGGCCATCGTGGTAGAGGCGCGCCCCCGGTAGCGTGGACATCACGACCGCGGCGGTGCGCCCTCGCGCAGGCCCGAAGGTGAGCGCCGCCCGGGGTTCGTCGTGGTTCTCGATGAATCGGATCAGGCGCTGCTGGTAGGCCCTGTCGGCCTGGAGGTGGCCGCGCACGGAGTCGGGCGGGTCGCGTACGAGGCGGTCGTATAGCCGCTTGTCGTAGCACAGGTCAAACCCCTGCTGCTGCAGGGTCCACTCCATGTCCCAATACACCTCGGCCATGAACAGGAAATCGGGATGCATCTGTTTGCAGCGGGCGATCAGCGTCGGCCAGAAGTCTGCCTCGGGCGCGGTGCCGGGCCGATCGCCCCAGGTGCGCGCGAACACCTCGTTGCTCATCAGCATCGCCATGTCGCAGCGCACCCCGTCGCACTGATTTCCAATTGCGGTCACCGTGTCGGCGGCCGCTTCACGCAGCGCCGGCGAGAACGCGTTCAGCTGCAGAACGTCCTGCCACGGATCAAAGTACGGGTCGCGCCCTTTCGCGAAGACCCCACCCTCGGTCTCCATGAACTCCCGGGGCTGCGCCGCGAGCTCCGCGTCGCTGCCGGCAAGCAAGCAGTCCGGGCGATCTATGACCCAGGGGTGGTCGGGCGCGACATGGTTTGGGACGTAATCGAGGATCAGCGCGAGGTCCCGTTCCGCAAGTTCCTGCCGCGCCCCCACCAGCCCGTCCGGTCCGCCAAAGCGCTTGTCCACCACATAGTCGCGCACGCAGTACGGCGAGCCCAGCACATCGTCATCCTGCAGATCCGGTAGCACAGAACGGTACGCGGCGCGCAGCTGCGGCATGCTGAGGGCGACCGTGCGGCCGATCGGGCTTCGCTGCCAGACACCCATCAGCCACACCGCGTCGACGGGCAGCACGGCCAGCGCATCCCACTCCAATCCCGGCACGTCCCCCAGCCCAACCGGGTGCCCGTACTTACCGGCCAGCCGTTGCAACCAGGCTGCCGCGTTGATCTCGTAGATCGTCGGGCCGGCCCGGACCCGCATCGCTCGAACCGCTACCCAGCGACGCCAGGGCTGAGGGTCGCCCGGACGCGATCGAGGACAGCACCAAAGCGATTCACGTCAAGCGCCTCGTCGACGCGTAGATCCGCTCGACGTAGTCCTGGAGCATGCGTCCCGCAGAAAAGGCGATCCGGGCCAGCGGCGCGAGCGCCTCGGGAAGCCGCCCCAGATCAGCGGCCCGGTCGGAAAGCTCCTGCACCCGCAATGTCATTGCGGGTCATCATCCCAGGTCCGGCGCCGACACTGTGATTACAGAAAGCGCCAATCGAGCGCGGCCAGGCTGTGGATCCCACCGCGGCGCACGCGTGTCGCGACACCCTCGATCCTGCCAGAACCCTCACTTCCGGCGATCATCAGGCCGAGCGAGGGGTCCAAACCCGCGATCCCTTTGGCGAATACGATCGCCGCGGCCCCTGACTCGAGCGCGCTTGCAAAGCTCGGTGCCAATGATCCGATCGAAGCAGACGTCCTCAACGAGCCCTGGTTTTCGCGTGCGAGCAGAAGCAGGCACGTCATCGCAGGTGCCGGAATGGACGGCCTGCGGCACTGATCCGGAGTAGCGCGACAAGATGCCCGCTTTCCCGCACGAGGGACAGTCGCTTCGGACGAACTGCGACTGTCTCGCCGCGAGGCGCCGGAGCCGGAGTCGAGATTGATGCACGCCGTCCGCAGCGAGAGCCAGGTCAGCCAGGATTGGCGCCCTCGGGGCCGACGAATGCTTCGTCGGGGCAAAGCAGTTGAGGGACGGCGACTCGGGCTACTCCAAGGTAGCGTCCACGCGCGATGGCTAGCCCTGGCATCGGTGCGGCTGGGCGGTCTGGGGGCGACCGTAGTTTGCCGACGGTGAACTCCGCTATCGGACCGGTTGTCGAGTTCAGCGACCGGGGCTTAGAGTCGAAATCTCTGCCCGCCTCGCGTGGGACGGAGCCGAAGAAGAAGATGGAGGTGGTCCTGTGCCGGAGCGGGTCGAGGTTCACATGCGCGAGAGCGACGCGTTCGCTTGGGCCATGGAGAAGGACCCGCTGTTGCGGTCGACGGTTGTGTCCGTGTTGCTGCTGAATGACAGCCCGGACTGGGATCGGTTGCCGGAACGACTTGAGCGCGCCACGCGGCTGGCCCCGGGGTTTCGCCACCGCGTTGTGTTGCCGCCGCTGCGGCTAGCCACGCCCCGCTGGGTTGTCGATCCCGATTTCGACTTGTCATGGCACATCCGGCGTTTCGAGGCGGCAGCTCCCAAGACGCTTGCGACGGTCCTGGAGTTCGCTCGCAAGACCGGAATGGCGGGCCTCGATCGCGATCGGCCGCTGTGGGAGTTCACCTTCATCGGAGGGCTCGAGGGCACCCAGACGGCGCTGGTGATGAAGCTTCACCACTCGTTGACCGATGGCGTGGGCGGCATCGACGTTGCGCGATTGCTGTTCGACGTCGACCCCGACCCTGGCGACCTTGGACCGATGCCCGACGCCCCTGCAGGAGAGCGCCTCGGCACGGTCGATCTGGCCCGCGATGCGCTCGGCTACGACTGGTCGCAACTGTTCGACTTCTCCAAGCGTCACCTCACCTCCGCAGGCAGCGACGTTGCTCACGCGTTGCGGCACCCCCGCGAAACCGTCACCGACGCGGTCGCGACCGGCGAAGCGATCGGGCACTTCGTCCAGCCCGTCTCGCAGACGCTCTCGCCGGTCATGACCGAGCGCCACGTCACCTGGCACTACGACGTGCTCGAAATCCCGCTCGCTGAGATGCTGAGCGCCGCGCATGACGCGGGCGCCAAGCACAACGATGCCTTCATCGCCGGCGTCACCGGAGGACTCCGCCATTACCACGAACGGCACGACGCACAGGTCGAGGAACTGCGGCTCACGATGCCGGTCAGCATCCGCAAGGCCAACGACCCGATCGGCGGCAACCGCATCACGCTGATGAGGTTCAAGGTTCCCGTGGGCGTCGTCGAGCCGAGCGAGCGGATGGCGGAGATTCATCGCCGGTCCAATTCCGTGAAGGCCGATCGGTCGCTGGCGTTCACGAACGCGATCGCCGGAGCGTTGAACCTCTTGCCACGTGCCTACATCGGCGGGATGCTCAAGCACATCGACTTCCTCGCGAGCAACGTGCCCGGGATCCGATTGCCGCTCTACCTCGCAGGCGCAAGAATCGACAGCTTCTACGGGTTCGGCCCCACCATCGGCGCCGCGCTGAACGTGACGCTGATGTCTTACTGCGACACATGCTACGTGGGCGTGACCATCGACACCGGTGCCATCCCAGACCCCGACGTCCTGATGGACTGTCTGCGGAGCGGCTTCGACGAAGTGCTCGCCGTGGGCGGCGGGACCGGCCGCGCGGTGTTACCCATCGGCGCCTCCTAGCCGCGTCGGGTCCCCTCCGGTCGCTGCGAGCCCGCCCGCTCGAATTGCACCACTGCCAATCGTTGGGATCTGGCTACTGGATCGGAACGAACGCGAGCGCGTCGCCGCCGCTGATCGCCGGCGTCGGCGAGAGTGGCGGTTTCGTTCCGAACGAGCGGTCTCGGCTCGCTCGATCGCGTCGATCGAGGCCGCTGCAGATAGCCCGAACAAGCAGCGAGCACCTACCCCCGGACGGGGGGCTCTGATCAGAAAATTGATTGCGGGCGGAGATCGGTGGGAAGACCACCCACTACGACGTTGGAGAGAAACATCCGGGGCGTGCATGAGCGTCTTGCCGGTCACGGTTTGGCAGAAGTCGGGGCAACGATGCGCCGGGGAGAGAACACACGGGCAGCGGGATGCGGACGCGATCGCTGGTCCACCAACCGTAGGAACAGAGCCTCGTCGGCACAGTCAACGAATCGCCTTGCCCACGATGCGGCCAGCTGGGTCTGCAACCCGCGCGGTTAAAGTCGGGGAAGCCGCGACGACGCCGATCGTGCTCGTCCTGGTCGACGTTCAGGCGTACCAGCACGCGTCTTCTCGGCGTTCAGCTCCAGGCTGAACTTCGCGAGCCTGTCGCGACGCAAGCTCTCGCCCTCTGACGATCGCACACCCGGGGCGATCGCCAGCATCCTCGAGGGTGGACTGCCGCCCCGCCACGATCTGCGCAAGCCCGCCCCGGCCGACATCTTGACTTCCATTTCTCGCCGTCGGCGGGAACCCCGAGCAGCGCCACTCCGTGCCGACCCCGGATGTCACCGCCTTCCCGCTCGGTCCGTAATGCTGTCGCGTCAGGGCGGTGGAATACGAGACACGTCGCGTGCGTCATTAGTTGTTGGTAGGCGCTCGCAGAGTCGTCCGCTCGGCGAGGATGCACGCCAAGTGCGTCTCGCCAGGCTGCTGCTCCGACGCCTTTCGACCAGCCAATCAGCCGCAAACACATCCTTGTCCGATTCCGATCCCGAATTGCAACGACCATGTCACCTACCCTCACCACCGAACTGAGCCAACCCAGCCCGCAGAACAGCGAAGCCGCCGCCGTGACCGTCGAGGTGTGCGAAGACGACGTTATGCGATTGCAGGTCCTAGCCACCGCCGCAGGCGTCGGCGGACCCAACGCGCCGAGCTTCTCTGAGCTACTGAGCTCGACGTTGCACCGCGGCATCATCGAGAGCTACAAGACCGTCGAATTGGCCGGGCTTGGGGACCCAGCTGGTACCGGCAGCGGTTCTGGAGACCGAAACGACAAGTGTGGCCGAAGATAGGCCGCACTCCCCGCCCCGCCTGTTGCGCCGTCGCAGGAGCGCTCGGCGCTGCGTGGATCGCGACCGTAATCGGCGGATACGCAGGCGGATGGGCGTGGACAGGCTATCCGGGCACCACGCTATGGGAATGGGTGCAGTTGCTACTGGCGCCTATCGCGATCACCACTTTCGTGGTGCCCGAGCTGGTCAAACTCGTCGCGGGCAACATCGCAGACGACCGGTGCGGCGAGCGCTCAGCGGGCTGGAGACGGAGGGGTGGCGTCTGCGGCACTCGCTCCCGTGTGGCCGGCGCGGGGGACATCGACAGCGTCGCGATCGCGCCCACCGGCATCGCGTTCGCAATCAGACGGTCGACGAGCAGCTATGAGCCCCACCTCGCGCGCGCACGGTAGATGGACATGTGGCTGCTGCGTTCCCGGCGCCGCCGTTGATGTGTCGCAGCGGCTCTCACCCCTTCCTCTGCATCACACACGCGCGCCAGCTCGAGCAGTTGCGGCCCAGTACCCGTCGTATCACTCGACCGGCTCAGGTGGCGCAGCAGAACGACCCGCCTTCCTCTCCCCCATCCAGGCCCGGCCAAAGCCGCTGACACCCGCACTCGATCGCAAACGCCGGAAGAAGCGCGGACGCTGGCACCCGGGAACAGCCCGGCTTGGGGCATCGCCAACTCGTCGTCTCCTCCGCATTGCCCGACCATCCGAGAGCCGAAGAGCCGCGTCGGCGTTCTTCTGTGTCTGGCACCGCGCGAAGCGAGCGACCGCCGTCGTTGTCATGTCCTCACAAGTCAAGGCGCTCCGGTGGAGCGGTGGCGCGAGATAGGTGTCCGCGGAAAGAGCTTCCACCACGTCTCCCAGAAGGTGCGCGGCCTCGATTGCGACGCAGCGCTTGGCCGAAGGCGACTCTGGGCCCGGATCTCGCGGCAAGGAGGCGCGGGCGCCCAGAGTACGGAATCGCCTGCTGGCTACGCAGAGCCGGCTGGGGTAGCACCGACCGGAGAGGGTCGATCTCGGGGAGGACGAGAACCTGAAGGGTGTGGACGCTGAGCGGGAACCGCGCGCGGTCGGGGGAACGGGGCACTTGGCCCACGAGTCGATGGTGCCGGTGGCGGTGATCGTCAACACCTTGGGGAAGGAATGCACAGATAGCGGAGTCTTGGGCATGTAACGGTCGGAGCATCCGGCAACGGCCCTTATCAGCCGGACATTTTCGGGTCTGATTCACTCATCCATTCACCCAAGCTCCGGCGCGTTGGCGCGCGGTGGCGGGTGACACTCAGGTGGGCACCGTTAGTAGCCCGCCAATAACCCCTCTTTCACAAAGGAAGAAGACACATGACAGTGCATGACTTGCGCCCTGGCGCGTCATCGGAGGTCTCTGCGCAGGAACACGAGCTGGAGGCGCTGTGGCAGCGAGTGGTCGGCCGTCGCTCGTTCTTGAAGCAGGCGGGCATCGTTGGCGCTGCGGCCGTGCCGTTTTCGGCGCTCATGGCTTCGTCCGCCAGTGCGACATCAACAGGGCCGACCGATGGCGACATCGCCATCCTGAGGTTCCTCGCGGCGGCTGAGATTCTGGAGACGGACCTATGGGAGCAGTACAACGAGCTGGGTGGCCTCCACGGCGGCAACCGGGCATATGTAGCGGCGCTAGCGAACATCGATTCCGACGCGCCGGCCTACATCTCGGGCAACACGCGTGACGAGCGGAGCCATGCCGACTTTATCAATGCCTACCTGGTTTCTAAGGGCGCGCAGCCGGTGAGTCTGGAGCGGTTCCGCACTCTCAAGGGAAGCCAGGCGACGGGCGCCGACCGATCGCGGCGGCGGATCACGAATCTCAAGGCGAACAACGTCGACACCAGCTGGTATTTGCGCTACCGGTCGATGGCGAACCCTGACTTCGGCGCTACGTTCAGGCAGGCGGTGACCATCAAGAACCAGCCGGTGATCCCTCTGAACGACGCCGACACGCCACCGAACACGCCGGCCCCGGTACCTCCGATCACCCGGCGGGAGTCACGGATGCAGGCGATCGCGAACAGCGCGGCGTTCCACTTCGCGATGATTGAGCAGGGCGGCTCAAGCCTGTACACGACGCTGTCATTACAGGTGACCAGCCTCGAAGTCCTGCGGATCGTTGTCAGCATCGGCGGAACCGAGGTCGATCACTTCGGCGTCTGGCAGGACGTCGCCGCCAATGTCGTCGAGCCCCCGCTGGCGGGGGTCAAGGACCCCGAGACGGGAACATTCTTCCCGAATCTTGACGCGAGCGGCCGTGATTCCACTCGGGCGAACAACATCTTCCCGAAGCCGTGCGAGTTCATCGACCCGAGCCTGCCCGACTGCTCGGTCATCCGCCCAACGCTTTCAGCCAACGGGGGTGCGATGGCAGCGGTCAGGTTCCTCACCTCAACCGGGCTGTTCGAGGGCCAGTCGAGCGCGTTCTTCGCCGCGGCGACAGCACTCGCGCAGGCGGCTGACGCGGCTGTGCGCGGCGTCTGAAGGGACATGTCCACCAGATTCCACAGCCCCGGCCCAGTCGCGCGCCTGGGGCTGGCCACCGCGGCGGACGCCGACGCAACACCACGTCGCCTAGCACACGAAAACCTCACTGCCGGCCGCAACCCGTCACCGGGTTGCGGCCGCTCCGCTCACCCCAACCATCGAAGGACACCACCACCGATGCTCACCGGAATGCTGCAACCCACCCACCTCATCATCCTGCTGGCGATTGCGCTTGTCGTCCTAGGGCCCAAACGCCTCCCCGACGCCGGCCGCGCCCTCGGACAGGGTCTGAGGGAGTTCAAGGCCTCGATCGGCGGCGAATCACCAGACCTGTCCCCCCTGCCCCCGGCCACCCCCGACAGCGAGAAGCCTCCGGTCGAATGACAGCAGGTATCCGCGGTTGACCCACCATGGCGATCTCCGTCAGACCCATCAGCCACCACGACCAGGTCTCCGTCTTCGCCCACCTGGGCGAACTACGCATGCGACTCATTGTCAGCGTCGCCGTGCTCGCGATCGCATTCGCGTTTGCGTTCTGGCAGAACCATGCCGTCCTTCAAGTGCTCAACCGCCCGCTGGCCAACGCCGGCTCCCCGTCGCTCACCGACTCAAACGCCCCGCTGTCTGAGACCACCGGCACCCAGCAGAAGCTGCGCGCCGCGCTCGAAAGTCAGCGGGTCGCGTTTGGGCTCCTCGCCGCGTCCGCCGACCCGCTCACCGTGACACAGCGCCACGCGCTAGCCTCCGCCGCCCACGCCGATGCCGACTATCTCGCCGCCGGCCCGGCCCCACCAGCCGGCCTCCGTCCGGTCACCCTCGGAATCGGCGAGCCATTCTCACAGACCGTGATCGTATCGGCGTATTTTGCGCTGCTGTTGGCCCTCCCGGTGATCCTGTGGCAGCTATATGCGTTCATCACCCCTGCGTTCACGCCTCGCGAACGGCGCGTGGCGACGCCGCTGCTCACGCTGGCGCCGGTCCTATTCGCTCTCGGGCTCGCGTTCGGCTACTTCGTCGTGCTACCCGGAGCCGTCAGCTTCCTGCTGCACTTTAACGCGAGTTCGTTTGACACCCTCGTACAGGCTCGCAGCTACTACCAGTTCATCCTCTTCACGATGCTCGCTACCGGCCTCTTCTTCGAGATCCCGATTGCCGTGCTCGGGCTCAACCGAGCCGGGATCCTCAGCACGCGCCAACTCCGCAAGCACCGCCGCTATGCCATCGTGGCGATCGCCGCGCTCGCGCTCCTGCTCCCGGGCAGCGACCCCGTCACCACCCTCCTCGAGTTGATCCCCATGCTCGCCCTGTACGAGCTGAGCATCCTCAGCACCGCCGCGCTCGAGCACCGCGACCGGCAACGGGTGCGCCGGCGGGCGCACCCATAGGCCGGTCGCGGGCCGGGCCTCTGCCACGGCTGAGCAGGACGCCCACCATGCGGCGAGGGTCCCGTGCCCGGGGCGGTACCGGTCGGGATCGGTGGTCTGGAGCGCTCATCTGGGTACCCTGTCGCCGCTGGCGGGGGTCGGGCTGTAGATCCGTTGAAGGTAGTCCTCCAGCATCCGGCCGGTGCAGAACGCGGGGGCGAGTGTGCGCATCGAGGCGCGGATGCGCGCCAGCCAGGCGCGCGGGAGCCCAGCGGGGTCACGGTCGTAGAACGCGGGGGCGATTTCTCGCTCGAACAGGTCATAGAGGGTGGCGGCGTCGCGGTCGTCCTGGCGAGCAGGGTCCGGATCGACCTCGCCTGGGAGGGCCCAGCCGTTTGTCCCGTCGTAGGCTTCTGCCCACCAGCCGTCCAGGACGCTGAGGTTCAGGCCACCGTTGATGACGGCCTTCATGCCACTGGTCCCGCTGGCCTCGAGCGGGGGGCGAGGTAGGTTGAGCCATAGGTCGCAGCCACGCACCAGCCGCGCTGCCATTCCGAGGTCGTACTCGTGCAGGAACACCACACGCTCGGTCACATCCGGTACGTCCTTGAATCGAAACAGATCTTGGACGACCCGCTTGGCTTCTTGATCGCTGGGATGAGCCTTACCGGCGAGCACGAGTTGGATGCGGTACGGCCCGGCGAGCAGGGTCAGCGCTCGGCCGGGGTCTTGTATCAACAGTCGGATGCGCTTGTAGGTTGCCATCCGCCGCGCAAATCCGATCGTGAGTACGTCCGGATCAAACGCGCGGGCGGCCGCCTCGATTTCCGCCCGCGGCTGACGCTCGGCCAGTCGATCAATGCCGCTGCGCTCCTTGACGAACTCCACAAGCTCTGCGCGCTGTTGGCACCGGGCGCTCCAGAGTTCGGTGTCGGGGACCGACTCCAGTGCCTCCCAGGTCCTGGCGTCGCTCGCCTCCCGCCACCACTCCTCGCCGAGGTGGCCGTCGAGCACCCGTCGCATCGACGGCCCTATCCAGCTCGCCAGATGCACGCCGTTCGTGACGTGCGTGATCGGCACTGCCTCGACAGCCCGGTCCGGCCATAGCCCTCGCCACATCTCCCGCGCGATGCCGCCGTGGCGGCGACTCACAGCGTTCGCCGCACGGCTCATCCGCAGACTAAACTGGGTCACTCCGAACGGCTCGGCCGTGTCGTCGGGGCGGTTGCGGCCGAGCCGCACGATCAAGTCGGGATCGACTCCGAGTTCGGTGATGACACCGTCGAGCGTGCTCACAATGTCCTCGCGAGAGTAGGTCTCGTTGCCAGCCGTGACGGGTGTGTGCGTGGTGAATACGGTGCGCTGACGGGCGGCCTCGAGCGCGGCCTCGACGGGCATACCGTGCGCTATTTCCGCCCGCGCGAGCTCGAGTGCCGCGAAGGCCGCATGCCCTTCGTTTAAGTGCACGACTGCTGGCTCGATCCCCAAGGCCGTGAGCGCGCGCACGCCTCCGAGGCCGAGCAGCGCGTATTGCGAGAGCCGGGTGATCGGATCCGCAACGTACAGCTGTGAGGAGATCCACCGCCCCAGGTGGTCATTCTCGGGCCGATCGGTATCGAGCAGGAACAGCGGCACACGACCGACCGCCACCCGCCAAATCTGTGCGGTTATCTCGCTCCCGCGGATTGGCACGGTGATCGTGAGAGGCTGCCCGTCTGGTGCGTGCACAAGAGCCGCCGGAAGCCGGTCGGCATCGATATCAACCCAGAACTCCTGCTGCCACCCTGACACCTCGAGACGCTGGCGAAAGTACCCTTGGCGGTACAGCAGGCCGACCGCCGCCAGCGGCAGCGCCCGATCCGAAGCCTCTTTGAGTAGATCGCCGGCGAGCGCGCCAAGTCCCCCCGAGTAGATCGGCAACGATTGATGCACCCCATACTCGGCGCATAGGAACGCAGCCGGATGCTCGGGTGCGAATAGTCCCCGGGGCGGGCGGTTCAGGTCGAGCGCAAACTCGTGCTCGAGCGATGCCGCGCGCGCGAGCAGCTCGCCATCACCGGCTGCGCGGGCCAGCGCCTCACCCGACACCTCTTGGAGCAGGCGCACAGGGTTTTCGCCGCAATACTGCCAGCGCGCCTCGTCGAGCGACCGAAACACGTCCTTGCCCCCCGGGTACCAGCACCAGCGATAGTTGTACGCAATCCGAGCTAGCACGGCCAGCTCATCCGGAAGCCGCCCAGCAAGATCAGCCGCGCGACGAGCCAGGTCGTCATCACCCGGGGCTAGCACCGCGATCGTCGTCCGGGAGTCACGTGTTGGAACCTCCAGCGGACCGCTGCGCGCCCGCCCGGGCGCATCCACCCCGGATCGGATCCGACGCGGGGCCGGGGCTGAGGCTCCTGGGCGTTGGGTTGGGAGACGTGGAGCACGTGGTCTAGACCGGCGGCGGCTTGGTCATGGTCGTCGTGGCAACGCTGCACCCAAGCCTTAGCCTCGCCCACGAGAAATTGCAGCTGGTTTCGGCGCGCAGCACCCGCCACCGGGCCTGCCCCAAGACCCCGCGGCGGGCCCGTCGTCTCCGATCCCGCATCCGGCAGCGTGCACCGCTTCGCTCAGCTGCGCAACCGTCGCGAGGGCGTCGCGTTGTGCGATCGAGCCTGTCCACTCGACGAACCACCTGCCGTGACGGTCGCCGGTGTTCCACGCGCCGGGGTCGACCGCGACCCATGATCTGCTCCTCGCGATCCGAGGGTGGGATCAGCGGCAGCACGGGGTCGTGGTGGACGCTCCCAAGCACCTCAATGGTACGGGCGATCTGCGGGCGCCACAACAGTGAGCCGCAGTCGACGATCCCGTGCACCCGCTGCTGGAAGCACAAGTCGGCGAGCGTCTCAAGCAGCGTGCAGAGAGCGCCAGGTGCCTCATCCGCCCACAGCGAGCGCGGTATCCGGTCAAGCGTCCACAGGATCTCCTTGGCCTCCCACTCGTTATCGTCGAGGTTGACGGCGGGCTGGTGCAGATTCAGTACGAGGCGAAAGTCGATCGCGTCCATATCGGTCCTGTAGTTAGAGGTCGTGCGTGATGATCTCGGTCGTGCGCCGCGCAAGCTCGGCGCCATAATCGGTCCACTCTCCCTGCCCCCAGTAGCGAAAGCAGCTCGTCTCCGCCGTCAACAGGTGAAACAGCGCGGTGCGGTAAGCGCGATCGCTCGTCGGAACGCCGCGCGCGAGCGCGCGCTCCTGAAAGGCCGCGCTCGCGCGGTCCATCGGGATCAGCAGCGAGTCGTAGCCGCGGACCCAGGAGATGTCGTTGGTCCAGCTTCCGCCTTCCATGTGGAACCGTCCGTCCTCCCGTTGCAGCTCGTCGATCACCGCCGACAGCCGCTCGGGTCCGTCGCCCGGACGCATTCTCTGCCAGATGCGATGCTGAAACAGCGGCTGGATGACCGGCAGGTCGTCTTCGCTGATGCCGGTGGCCCAGAGTCGCTCGAGGTACTCCGTCCCGTTGAGCATGGGAGTGGGCGACCACGAGGATTCCCGCGCGACTTCGAAGTATTTGGTCGGGAACTCGTTCATCATCACGCCGCCGTTCTCGCCGTCGGCGATCTGGGTGACGAGCGGCGGGACGCTGCGGCCGGCAAGCTCGACGCGTCCAAGCTCGCGCGCCTCGTAGTAGGGTTGCATCTGCCCGACGAGCTTCGTGTCACTGCCCTGCGTCTTGATCAGCGCGACGACGCTCGCCGTCTCACCTCGCGAATTGGTGCACACCAACCGGTTGGGCAGGTGCACGTGTCTCACGCCTCCTCCGTCGGACTCCTCGACCGAGTGCTCTTGGACCAGTACCCAGCGGTAGCCGCACTCGTTCAGCGTTCGCACGAACTCATATGCGACATCTGGGTGGTTGGGCAGGGCCATCTCCGACGGCGAGAACCCCCGCACACGTCCCAACGCCTCCAGCCCGAACGTCGCGGCGAAGTACTGCTGCCACGCCCGCACGTGCAGGCGATAGTCCTGGACCGGGGTCGATGGCGCGACCGCATGCCCCCACGGACAGCCCAGCCATTCCACCGCATCGCGCCAGCGCGGATCGACGGTGATCGCGCGCAGCGCGTCGAGCACGTCGCTAGCACCCATCTCGCGCAGCCCGTAGAGCAGCGTGCCCGAGTACTCCAGCATCACTCGCGGCTGGGCGCCCTCGGCGATCAGTTGAGGGATGAACTCGCCCATCCGCTTGTAGCACCAGCGAAACACGGGCGCGTTGTGGTTATCGCCGATGTCCGGGTGCTCGGCCATGTACCGCAGGTTGCTGATCAGCCTCGCCGTGCGAAGATCGTCCCCGCCCGCCGGAATCAGCGGCTGGTGCATGTGCAGCGCGATCGCGCACGCGCTCTGGATCCCATCGAACGGATCCCCACGCTCTCGCAGTGGGTAGACCGGACCGGCGCCCGCGTGCGCGATCGTTGCGGCGATCAGCGCCTCCTCGCCGGCAAGGCTCGGCAATCCGTCTACGGACTCTGTGAGCGCCGACTCGATGTTCGCCGTGTCGTTCACTCGTGTCTGATGTAATCGTAGATGTTCAGGTAGTCCTGGCTCGGCCGCGCCCAGGACCGGTCGCTCCGCATCCCGTTGAGCATCAGGTAGCGGAACTCTTGCGGGCAGGCGTTGAACTGCAACTCCAGATGAACGTCCGGATGATCGTTCAGGTGATCCTTCAGGTGCCAGAAGTGGCCGTTGATCGCCGGATCCGGGCTCGATCCCAACAGTACGAATTGCGCCCCCTGCGCCAGCGCGTAGAAGATCGCGTGATGAATCAGGTGTACGCCCTTCTGGCTGTCGAGCCGGCCGACATAGGCGACGATCGGCTTGTAGTCGTGACAAAGCATGAACCGCTCGCGCAGCTTGCGCTTGTTCACGTACTTGTCGTCGATCGAGTCCGGTCCGTAGCGCTGCGGGATAGACGGATCGATCTCCGGATTCCACGCCTGATAGTCGACGCCGTTCAGGACGCCTCCGAACTTGTAGCGGTGGACGTGAAGGGTGTGCCCCAAGCCGCGTCCCTGCTCGGCATATGAGGCCTCCCAGGCATGACTCGGCGACACCGTCGTGACGAAGTTCGAATACACGATACCGCCCTTGAGCAGGTTCAGCGCAGCCGGGTTGAACTCGTCCTGCAATCGCTCGTGGTGGAAGAAACGCCCTGGATTGCACAGGCCCGTCGCCCACAGGATCGACTCGCCCGCCACCCCCTGATGGCCGAAATTGTGCGCGGCGAAGCAAACGCGCTGGTGCTCCAGGCCGATCTGCTGATAGATCTCATACAAGAGCACGTCCCGACGACATCAGACGCTGCTCAATCATCTCTATTGGACTTACACGAGTCGGGCGCTACGCGCCTTCCGGCGTCAGCGGATTCGATTCCGACCTCAGTTCCTGCTCGGCGGCAAGCCAGTGAACATCCGCATCGCCAGCGGACCCTTCCGCATACAACTCGTACGCACGCACGGCGATTTGCTCGTGGGATGGCGCTGAAGCCCCACCGTTCACGCGCTCCCGCCAAGCGTCAACACCGCCCGACGAACGCATTGCATCCCAAAGGCCACGTAACCCACACGCAACCAACTCCGCCCGCGTAGGGAAATGGCCGAGCTCAGCGCTCCGAACGCGCAACTCGCTCTCGATAGTCGCGTCCGTCCAACGACGACGCGTGTTCCTGTCAGACTGTCAGACGCGGTGACCATGCACAGCCTACCTCTTGATCAGGGGAATGATCGGGGAGAGCGTACCTGCGAACCGCAACCTGCGCCGCCCCGACCCACAGGCTCCCATCGTCAATCTGCTCCAACCCGGGAGTTACCCCGCGGTCCTTCTGTGTGCTGACGCCCCCGGCCGCAACAAAATCCTGAGGCCACAAATCGAGGCCACACACGGAAAAGCGCCGCAGTGGCGGTACCCCTTGGGCCCGCTGTTAGCGCTGCGCTGCGGCGCTCACCGGCCGGCCAGGATTCCCCCGACCATGCGACCTCGAACCACCGCCGTTGCAATGCAACCCGACAACCCCGACCGCGGTCAGATCAGCCTCGAGTGGGCACCGCAGGAGCACAGGATCGACGCCACGGATTCCTTCAGCGCTGCACCGTGATGGCCGTTAGGAGTGGCGCTGCCCGGACGGTACATGGAGGCCGGCCCTTGTGGGCACGCGATCCGCCCCGGTTTACGGTGGTGGGCGGGGCGGCCAGTGAGCGTCGGTGTGTGAAGATCGGGCTGCCGACACGCTTGCGCAACGTAACCACCGCGGCCAGAGAATGCGTCCGTACTTTCCCCGGACCTTCGGCGGTGGGCCGCCGCTTCGTCAGGAAACGTGGCTGGCACGAGAATGGGTCTCCGCCCAAGTCCCTCCGGGTGATGCGGCCGCGGCACAACGGGCGATCCGGGGCTACCGGCCGCGCACGCGGTGGGCGCTTACGCGCCATCGAACGAGCTCGGGATGAGCCAGATTATGGCGAGTGGAGGCAGCATCACCTCGGCCGAGGCTTCCTGGCCATGCCAAGGGATCGGCTCCGCGTCGATGCGATCGCGCGAGTGATGCCTGGGCCGATCGGAGCACGTCACCGATGAAGCCGATCACGTTGCGCGACCGCTCAGCTCCTTGATCGCTCGACTGCAGCTGCGGTCGCGTCGCGCGAGACGGCGACCTAGTCGCCCCTGCCTCGTCGCCCGTGGCTGCCTGCTCGACGAGCGGTGGCATCATCGGCCCGTCGCCCGATGGGTCGGCGATACCTTCCTCCAGCCAGGTGTAGCGACCGCCGAGCACGCACTGGGCGGCGGCATAGTTGGCGTCGTCGCGATTGGACCACAGCTTGTTGAACAGCAGCGATTCGGCACGCGCCCTGGCATGCTCGCAGAAGAGCTCGGCGAGCTCGACTGCCTCGGTCGTGCGCTCGGGATACTCGCGCCCGATCGTGTCGGCGCAGCAGACGGCTGATGCGATCGCGAACAGCTCGGCGCCGATGTCGACGATCCGCGCGAGGAACGATTGCTTTTGCTCGAGCTTCGCCTGCCAGCGGCGGACCCCGTGGAAGGTCGAGCGTGCGAGCTTGCGCGAGGAGCGCTCGACGTAGCGCAGGTAGGTGGCCAGCTCGCCGAACTCGTCGTAAGAGCGAGGGTACTGGCCCTTGCCGACAGCCAGCTGCGGCAGCCACTTCGAATAGAAAAACCCCGGCGTGCAGCGCCGCATCGGCCTTCGTTTTGAGATCACTACCCGGCGTGAGCAGGTCGCCGGCGGCCTTGAGGTGCTGAGCGACCGCCTCGCGCGCGATCATCAAATGCATGATCTCGCTGGAGCCCTCGAAGATGCGGTTCACACGGAGGTCCCGCGTCATCTGCTCCACCGGCTCAGTGCGGCGAACTACCCATGTATCGTGGCTCCTGAGAAGTTCGCCGTCACGCGCCGGTTGGCGGAGGCCGGGCAAAGGCAGCGCGAATGCAGACCGCGGCGTTTGTCGTGACCGCCTCGCCGAGCAGCTCGTCGCGGTGTACCCCGAGAACGTCCTTCGTTGGCTGGACGTGAATCGAGCCTCCCTCCCCTGGTCGGATAGGGTGCAGTTACCACAACCGAAGTGGCGAGCGCCACAGGAAGAGAAGGCCTCATGTACGTGGCCGTTCGGAGCTATTCCGGGCAGGGTGGCTCGGAGCTGTTCGATGTCCTCGAGCGGAGTGAGGAGGACGTGAAGACCCTCATCAGCAGTGTGCCTGGATTTGTTAGCTACGCAGCATTTCGCAGCGGCGATGGCGGCATGACTGTGACGATCTGCCAAGACAAGGCCGGGACGGACGAGTCCTCCCGGCGCGCCGCCAAGTGGGTCAAGGAGAACGTCAGCACCACGGGGAGCCCGCCCGTCGTGATCACGGAGGGAAGCACGGTCCTACTGTTCTGAGGAGTTGTTCATCCGGGGTCTCCTCTGGAGGCCAGGTGTGCTGAAGCCCCGCGATCGCGGAGCGGACAGCGAACCACGGTGGCCGCTGACGAAGCCCCGAAGAGCAGGAGCTGTCGGTCGAACAGGATCGGCGTCGCGGGGCGCTCAGATCCCGGATGGCGTCTGATCGGCTCGCTGGTCAGGGCCAATCGGTAGCAGTCATCCCGCGCTCATCCAGCACTAGGCACTACAGGCGCGCCGGGGCAAAGCCGGATGCGCTACTCGTAGTCGTAGAACCCGCGCCCGGATTTGCGGCCGAGCCTGCCTGAGGCAACCATCCGCTTCAGCAGTGGCGGCGGCGCGTACTCGTGAGCCTGGAACTCATCGACGAGTGAGTTGGAGATCGCGTACACCACGTCGAGCCCGATGAAATCGCAGAGCGTGAGCGGCCCCATCGGGTGTCCGCAGCCGAGCTTCATCCCCATGTCGATGTCCTCGCGCGAGGCAAAGCCCTCCGCGTACATCCGCACAGCCGCCATCAGGTAGGGGATGAGCAGCATGTTGACGATGAAGCCTGAGCGGTCCTTCGTCTCGATCGGGCGCTTGCCGATCTCCTCGACAAACGCCGTCGCCCGCGTAAGAGTGCTCGCGTCGGTGTCGAGCGCGACGACGATCTCGACCAGCTTCATAACCGGTACGGGAGAGAAGAAGTGCAGTCCAAGCACGCGCTCGGGAAGACGCACCGCCTGCGCGAGCTCGGCGATCGGGATCGACGAGGTGTTCGAGGCGATCACGCAGTCATCTCCCGCGGCGCGGTCAATCGCCCGCATCACCTCGAGCTTCAGATCCAGGCTCTCGGGCACGGCCTCGATCACGAGATCCGCGTCGGCGACCGCCTCTAACTCGGTCGTAAGCTCGATCCGCTCGCGCGCGTGGCTGGCCTGCGCCGCGTCGAGCTTGCCGGCGCCGACAGCCCGCGCGAGCGAAGACTCGATCTTGTCCCGTGCCCGCCCGATGCTGACCTCGTCTACGTCCCGTAGGACGACCGGGATGCCGGCGACGGCCACGGACTCGGCGATCCCGGAACCCATCAGGCCCGCGCCCACGACGGCGACAGACTCGATACCGGACGCGTTGCTCACGGCCAGGTAGCCTACTCACTTGGGCGTTCAGTCGCGGTGGCAACGCCGGACAACCCGACGGCGGTTGCGATGGAGGAGCTGGCCGGACGCGCGCTGATCGCCCAGCGGCTGGGCGATGAGCTCGAGCGGGCTTGGGACCGCGAAACCCGGCTGGCCCAACTTCAGCTCGACAAGCACCAGCCGGTAATCAATTTGCGCCACTGACCTCGCCCGCGATACTGCCCTCATCGGGTCGACAGGCGAGGTGTCGGCTGGCGTTGACGGGTCCTTCGTACGGCGCGAGAATCGGTCTGTGGGAGTCGAGGTTGTCTCCGAGATCGCCCGGTTACGGGCTTCGATAGCCCGGGCTGCGGCGGCCACTGAGATCACGCTTGTCGGCCGTCCGGGGGCGTCTGAAGAAGACGATCCAGGCTCGCCGCTGGTGGATGGGAAGGAGCTGTGCCGGCAGCTTGCAGCTTTACGCGAACGAGTGGCTGTGGCGGAACAGGGGAACGAAGATCCGGGGGCGCTGCGTGCAGAACTCGCGACCCTGTTGTTCTTTGCCAACACGCTTCGGGCTGACGCCGATAATTGGCGCTCCACGCTCGAAGGCCGGATCAAAGAACTCGAGGGGCAAAGAACCGGCGCGCGCTGGGAGTTGGAAAGGTTGGCTACCGAGCGCGAGACGCTTATGCGACGTCGAGACGCTCTCCAGGCAAGAATCGTTCACACGGCCACACGGATGACGAAGCCGGACGGCGGAGAGAGCCGTAGAACGCTGCCGGTGTTTACGCTTGGCGAGGGCCTCACCGTCTGTTCAGTATCGGTGTTTTGCCCCCGGCGGGGGCTTAGAGTCGCGAAGCATTGGCTGGTGACGCTCAACGACTCTCGCGACGATGTGCTGGTCAGACGCGAGTAGGTCAGCGCAGGCACGATATGCTCACGCTGAGCCGAAGAGAATGTGCGCACGAAGCGCCAGCCGGTTCGACTCTACGCTACACCTGACGGTTGCGCCGACGCGGTAGCCAGCCCTGGGTCTTCCATTTCGAGCCTGGTCGTCCGGGCAAGAGCAGGACGATCAGCAGTCCGATCGCCGACAGGATCATGCCGAAGGCCAGGCCGACCCGCTCGCCATATCCCTTCCGGTCGGAGATCCACGAGCCGATCGCGGCGGACAGCAGCCACACGAACAGTAGGTACAGCGCTTGGGCCCCGATGACCGCTACGACGATCATGTCCCGAGGTACGCCCTCTGCACAGCGGGATCGTTTCGCAGCTGGGACGATTCGTTTGTCAGCGCCACCTCGCCCGTCTCCAGTACGTAGCCCCGCTTGGAGACGTCGAGCGCGTAGTTTGCGTTCTGTTCGACCAGCAGGATCGCCACACCCTGACGGTTGATCTCGGCGATCGTCTCGTAGATCCGCTGCACGAGGATGGGAGCGATCCCCATCGAAGGCTCGTCCAGCATCAGCAGCTTGGGGCCGGCCATCAGCGCCCGACCGATCGCCAGCATCTGCTGCTCGCCGCCCGACATCGTGCCCGCCTTCTGGCGCTCGCGCTCCTTCAAGCGCGGGAATAGGTCAAACACGCGCTCGAGGTCCTCGCCGATGCCACCGTCACGGCGGAGGTACGCGCCCAGGTCGAGGTTCTCGCGGACCGTCATCCGCGAGAAGCAGTGGCGTCCCTCCGGGGCGAGCGCGATCCCGCAACTGACGATCTCATGCGCCGCGAGGCGGGTTATCTCCTGTCCCTCGAACATGACCTTGCCCGACCTCGCCGGCGTGAGCCCCGAGATCGAGCGCAGCGTGGTCGACTTGCCCGCGCCGTTGGAGCCGATGATCGTGACCACCTCCCCTTCGTCGACGTTCAGCGACACGCCTCGGAGCGCTTCGATCGCGCCGTAGTAGGTGTGGATGTCTTCGACCTCGAGGAGGGTCATCAGCTCTGCTTTCCGAGGTACGCTTCGATCACGCGCTGATTCTCGCGGACGTCGGCGGGCGCGCCTTCGGCGATCTTCTCGCCGTGATCGAGCACGGTGATCCGCTCCGAGACGCCCATCACAACCTTCATGTCGTGCTCGATGAGCAGGATGGTCAGCTCGAGATCGTTGCGTAGCTTGCGCATGAACTCGGTCAGCGCCGCAGACTCCCGGGGGTTCATGCCGGCGGTGGGCTCGTCGAGCAGCAGCAGCTTCGGATCGGAGGCCAGCGCACGCGCGATCTCCACGCGGCGCTGGTCGCCGTAGGAGAGGTTGCTTGACAGCTGGCCGAACTGGCTGGAGCGCAACCCCACATACGAGAGCGTCTCAGCCGCCCTCTCCCGCACCGCTCGCTCTTCGGCACGCACCCACGGCGCGCGCACGATCGACCCGAACAAACCCGCCCGCATCCTGCAGTGCCGTCCAACGATCACGTTCTCGAGCGCGGTCATCGCGCCAAACAGGCGAATGTTCTGGAACGTACGGGCGACCCCGAGCTTCGTGATGACGTCGGGTCGATCGTGGGTGATGTCCCGACCCGAGAACACGATCCGCCCGCTGGTCGACTTGTACAGACCGGTGAGCATGTTGAAGAATGTCGTCTTCCCGGCGCCGTTCGGGCCGATGATCGAGACGATCGACCCGACCGGGATGTCGACCGAGATCTGGTTGACGGCCACGAGGCCGCCGAACACCTTGGACACGTCCTCGGCGCTGAGAATCGGCGGCCCGAAGGTCTGCGTGGGCGCTCGCACCTCGGTGGTCATTGCACCGCCTCCCCGGGCTCAACAGCCGCCCAGGCCTCTTCCGCTTCGGGCTCCTCCAGTTCGGTCTCGCCGATCCCCTTTGTGAGCTCGAGCTTTCGCCGCCGCTCGGGGATCAGCCCTTGCGGACGCAGCACCATGACCAGCACGAGCAGGAAGCCGAAGATGCTCACCTGCAGGTCGGACAAGCTGAAGTTGAGACCCAGGTCGCCGGGCAGCGAGTTGAAGACGTCCGGGATCAGGTAGTAGTTGATGTTGGCGAGCAGCAGCGCCCCCACCACGACTCCCCAGATCGATCCCAGCCCGCCGAGAATCACCATCGAGAGCACGAAGATGGAGAAGCCGAACTGGAACTCTCCGGCGTCGATCAGCGTCGTGTATGCGCCCAGGAAGGCGCCCGCGATGCCGCCGAACGTCGCGCCCAGCGCGTAGGCGAACAGCTTCGTGCGCACCAGCGGGATGCCCATCGAGACGGCCGCCACCTCGTCCTCGCGCAGCGCGATCCACGCTCGCCCCAGCCGCGAGTCGCGCACCCGCACGTTGACGAACAGCGTGATCAGGACGAGCACGAAGATCGTGTAGTACCAGGGTCTGATATTCAGCTCGCTGAACATGCCGACGCCCGGGAGGTACGGAGGGTCGGTGCCGCTGATCCCGAGCTCGCCACCGGTCAGCGGCATCCCGAAGATCTTCAGCGACGGTCCCTGGAGCGCGAACACCCGGATGATCTCCCCGAACGCGAGCGTCACGATCGCGATGTAGTCGCCGCGCAACCGCAGCGTCGGCACGCCGATGACGGCGCCAGCGCAAGCGGTCAAGAGCCCCGCGCAGATCAGGATCAGCACGAAGTTCAGGTGGATGCCCGGCAGCGTGGCGGCGGCGCCGTGGACGAGGATGTGCACGTGGGCCTTGTAGAACCAGCCGGAGCCGAGCCAGCCGAACGCGTATGAGCCGAGCGCGAAGAAGGCGACGTAGCCGAGGTCGAGCAGACCGGCAAAGCCCACGACGATGTTCAAACCGAGCGCGAACACCACGTACGTCAGGGACAGGATCTCCGTGTTGACGAAGTTGCTGGTCACCGAGAAGAGCTGCGGCAGGACCAGGCCGAACGCGATCAGCAGCACCGCCAGGGCGCGCGGCCACCACGGAGGAAGCAGGCGCTCGATCGCCGCTCTCCACTCCTGCAGTTGCGCGCGCAGCTCGTTCACCCCGCCTCCCTCGTCTCCTCGCCGAGCAGTCCTTGCGGGCGCAGGACGAGGACGATGATCAGCAGACCGAACACGAAGAAGGGTGTCCACTGTGGCCCGACGCGGGCGTCGATCGTCTGCTGGATGCAGCCGATGATCAACCCGCCGAGCACGGCTCCGCGAAGGTTCCCGATTCCTCCCATCACCGCGGCCGTGAACGCGATCAGCCCCGCCTCGAACCCCTGCAGGTACCAGATCGTCGTCTCGTAGAGCGCGTACACGAGCCCGGCGGCGCCGGCCAGAGCCCCGCCGATGAGGAACGTGAGCGAGATCGTCCAGTCGACGTTGATCCCCATCAGCCGCGCAGCCTCAGGGTCCTGCGCGGTGGCGCGCATCGCCCTGCCGTGACGCGTGCGGCTGACGAACCACCCCAGCAGGATCACGAGCGGAATGGTGACCGCGATCGAGAGGACGTCCGCGCGGTGGATCACCACCCCAGATATCTGGACCACTGTGTCGTTCTCGCGGGTCAGGTCGGACACGCCGACTGTCGATCCTCCGCGCCACAGCAGGCCGACGTTCTGGAGGATGAAGGAGAAACCGACGGCAGTGATCAGCGGAGCCAGCCTCGGCGCGCCCCGCAACGGCCGGTAGCCAACCCGTTCGATCAGTACGTTGAGGGCACCGCAGACGATCATGCACACCACCAGAGCCAGCGGCAGGCCGACGACCAAGCCGAGCGTCGACGTGCCCAGGCCCAACCCGATCGCGGACCAGAAGCTGACGCCCGTCATCGAGCCGATCATGAACACGTCGCCGTGGGCGAAGTTGATCAGCTCGATGATTCCGTACACGAGCGTGTACCCGATCGCGATCAGCGCCCAGATCGCGCCGTTCGAGATGCCTTCGACGATGTTGGTGCCGAGGTAGGTGAGGTCGTGGATCCTCGTCGGGTGGCCGTACGCGTACCCGGGGTATCCGGTGATGAGATCGTGCGCGGCGAAGTAGATGGGGAAGGCGAGGAGCAGGGCCACCAGGCCCCACCGGCCGGCGATGCGCCGTGTCTCGAGCAGCACCTTCCTGCCAACCGCGGTTCTGCTGGGGAGCGATCTTGCTTCCATGGACCCCCTGTCCAGCCTAACCCTGGAGCGGGGCCGTTGCAACGGCCCCGCTCCCCCTTGTTTGCTTGTTAGGAGACCGTGATGGTCTTAAAGAACAGCGGGTTGCCGTCCGGGCCAACCTTGTACAGGCCGTACGACTTCAGCGTCGTGTCGCCGTTTGCGTCGAACCCGTAGGTCCCGATCGTGCCCACGTAGTTCTTGGTCGCGAACAGCGCCGCCACCACGGCGGCCTTGCTGTCGCCCTGAGCGCCCAGCTTCGCGATCGTCCGCAACCCGAGCTCCATGTCCTCGTAGCCGTAGATCGAGTACGGGTCAGGGTCCGAGACCCCGTAGGCCGACTTGTACGCGGCAAGGAACGCCCGGCCGCCGGGATACGTGGTCAGCCCCTGCGTCGCCACCGTGCAGAAGAACAGCGGGGCGATGCTCGCGGGGAATCCGCCCTGCTTCGGGTTCGTCTCCCCGCCGGAGCAGACGCCGTCGCCGCCGAAGATCTTGGCGGTCGGGATCGCGGAGTTGATGTCCTTGACCATCTCCACCTCACCGGGCGGGTTGAACGCGGTGTAGACGCAGTTCGCCCCCTGCGACTTGACCGTCGATGCGTACGAACGGAAGTTCGGCGACGTCGGGTCGACGGGGGTGACGCTCGTGACCGTGATCCCGTAGGTCTTCCCATGCAGCTGGACCTGCGTCGCCAGCCCGACGCCGTACGGCGTTTTGTCGTCGGTCACCGCGACGCGGGTGCACCCCTCCTGCTTCATCGCCACCAGGCCCGCCTGGCCCTGGATCGTGTCGCGGGGAACGATCCGCAGGTACGTCCGCTTCCCCGTCGGGTAGTACTTCCCGGGCTCACCCGGCTGGGTTCCCGGGTCGTTTGTCGTAAGCCCCGGGTATGTGTTCGCGGGACTGACCTGCGCAAGACCGGCCTCGTTGGTGATCGGAATCTCAACCTCGGCGCAGCCGGAGTTGAAGGGGCCAACGAGGTAGACGGCCTTCGGGTCGGTCGCCGCTCGTCGGGCGTTCTCCTGACACGTGGGGAGGTCGTAGTTGGTCGGCGATGTCGCCGTCGCGTCGTTGAGCGAGATGAAGTTGACCTTCCACTGCCCGGCCTTGTACCCGGCTTCGGTTAGAGCGAGCTTCTCCCCATTCAGAGTCGGGACCGTCTGCGCGGTCACCGCACCCGTGAGCGGCAGGTCGGAGTAGATGTCGATCGTCTTGCCGCCCGAACTGCTGCTGCTTCCGCTCGAGCCGCCGCTCGCACTGCTGCTGCTGCTGCTGCTGCTGTTGCTGCTGGAGCCGCAGGCGGCGATGGCGAGCGCCGCCATCGCGACGGCGCCGGCTGATGTTGCCCTTCCTATCCTCATATTCCTCCGTCCTCACCCGAGGGTCGCTGTCGGTTCGCACCCTAACGCCGCGCGTGCCTGAATCAAAGTCCAGGTGGCCAATGGGCGGTTCTGTGGTCTTGGACCGCGGGCCAATGACCACGCTCGACGAGCGCTTACGCTTATGATATTGACGATGAGAGTGCGGCCGTATGCCTTCGAGCTAGAACGGGCCGGTCGGGACCAATAGGTGAGCCTGCAGCCCTCGAAGCGGGCCGGCGCCGGTCATCCTCCACCGACGGGACGTCCAAGCTCAAGCGTCCTGCTCCGCCCGGTTCGCCTCCAAGGCCCCGGCGACGCATCTTTGTCGAGCGAAAGTCAACGTCGCTCCGTCCGCTCGCGCTCGACGGCGATCCGTGGACGGGCGATCGGCGGCGATTGGAGACCTTCGCGCCGCATTGAGGCTTGCGTGATTCCCACGTAGACGCGGGTGGGAACTACGGATGGGGGCGGCGTCGGCGACTGGGACCATAGCTGAAGACGGAAGGTCGTCAAGAAGGTTCTCTCCTAAGAGCCGAGAGTCAACGTGGCGGCCTTTCGCCGTGTCTGGGGAGCGAGATGCAGGAAGCACGCCACCAGTTCCGAGAATCGCTCAAGGAGCTCGAGCGGGACACGCTTGGCGGTCTGGACATGGCCGCGCAACAGCTGGACCGCGCGCTCGAGTCGGTTAGGCTCCAGGATGTCGAGCTGGCCGCGACGGTCATCGCCGACGACGACCGGATCGACCGGCGCTACCTGCAGATACACAAGGGTGCGGTGTGGCTGCTCGCGTGCCAGGCGCCGGTCGCGGGAGATCTGCGGATCGTCGCAGCGCTGCTGCACATCATCCGCTGCGTCGAGCGGATGGGCGACCAGTGCGTGAACGTCGCCAAACTCGTGCGGCTGTCGGGTCACGAGGCGCCCATGGACAACGACATCCTCGACACGATCGAACGAATGGGTCAGCTCGCACGCGCACAGGTGTCGCAAGCCAAAGAGGCGTTCGCCACGCGGAACGTCGCCCTCGCGCAGGAACTCGTGGGCCTCGACGGGGAGATCGATCGCCTGAACCGCGACATCATCGCTCGCGCGGTCGACATCGGCGACCACCTCGAGGTCCGCGAGTGGGCGATGTACATGATCCTGGTTGCGCGCTGCCTGGAGCGGGTGGCTGGCAACACCGTCGATATCGCCGAGCAGACGGTGTTCGTTGTGACCGGGCTGTTTCGCGAGTTCGCGGACGAACTACAGCCCGGGCTTAAGGGAAGGAAGGCGCTGCCGTAGGCCAGCAGCGTGTGGCCGCCCGTTAGACGGCCCAGACTCTTCACTCTTCCGACTCCGAGCTGAGGACCGGCAGCGATGACCCGAGCGGGAAACGGCCATTCTCAGGGCGTGACTGCTAGCTGGAAGCCGCCGCGTTCGGCTAGCGGCCCGGGCCCCGAAAGCAACAGCGCCGTGCCGGTGTGCCGCCCTCTCCCCGGGGTTTCGATCTCGCCCGATCTCAAGCGTCCGGCTGCCGCGGTCTGCACTATCGCTTCCACTCTCCCGCCGCCTCGCGTTGCGCGAACAATGGCTTGCTGAAACGAGACCCGATCCCCAAAGTTGGCCAGCCGTTGGCGGGCCTCGGCGAGCATGTCCGGATCGACGTCAAGCACCGTGACCCGCGCGCCCGGCAGCCCGGCCAGCAGCGCCCACGAGAGAGCGCCCGTGCCGCCGCCCAGATCGAGGACGTGGGCGTCGGGCGGAGCGAGCGCCGCGAGCACGTCGACACCCGTCGCGATCATCTCGTCGTAGTGCGGAATGCGGCGAATGATGCGCCTTCCGCGAACACGCCTTTACCGCGAACGTGGTTGACCTCCAAGCGGATCCCCTCGGGATCCCGGAATGAGAGCGAGTAATAGCCAGGTGCCCACGGCCCTTCCTCCGGGGCTCGCACGAGCTCCGCCCCGAGCTCGCCCAACGACAGGTAAAGCTCGTCAATGTCCTCACGGCTACGGGCACGGAAGCAGAGGTGGTCGATACCGGGCGCCAGTTCCTCGTGAGCGTGACCGGCAAGCTCCGGTGCCGGCCGGCGAATCCCGACGGCCGTCCGACCGCCCACGTAGTAAACGTAGTCATCCGATCGATAGACGGCCTCCAGTCCGAGCCGAGGCATCAGCGCGTCGTAGAACGCAACGCACTGCTCGAACCGACTGACCCTCAAAATGATGTGAGCAACCCCGTTGATCTCCATCGGTCCCTCCCGCGTGCGGTGCGGCTACGAGCGTACGGCGCGTCGTCCAATCCGCGCTCACCCGCCGCGGGTGGCCGCCATGCCAGGGCAACTAAACTCATATGGAGGAAGCGTTGTCAAGCCCGGGCCGATGGGTTTTCGCCCGGTGCCGGGTGGACGATGGCGGCTCTCGCCTTCGCCCAGAAGCACGCGCCGGGCACCGCGAGGGGCAACGATCGCTTCGCGCTTGTGCTTTGGCGTCGGGGCGAGCGTGCCAATCGGAGCGTGCACTGGGTCGGCCTCATCCGCTTTCTGTTCCGACTTGCCTGGGTTTCAAGGTGGAGGGGCGGCGGTCAGATCCTGCAGGGAAGCGTTCGCGTCGCTAGTTGGCGATCAGGATCCTCGCGAAGAAGTTGGCCAATGCCTCGGCAGCAGACAGCAGGCGCACGTCGACATAAGCTCGCTCCTCGGCAACGCGCGCAGTCGAGATAGGGCGACGCGCATTGCTGGGCTCAAGGCTCAACGCGCGCGATCGTGTTGCCGCCGGATTGCTTGGCGAGGTACAGCGCGCGGTCGGCCGACCGGCTGGCCAGGCGCGCGTTGCACGAGAGGTCCGCGATCCCGATGCTCACGGTCACGCGCGGGCTGTTGGTCGAGCTTCTGACGGCGGTTGTGATCCGGTCGGCGATCCGGTCAGCGTCGGTGCCGGTGGTGGCGGGGAGGAGCACGGCGAACTCGTCGCCACCGAGCCGGGCCGCCAATTCTGCGACCCGGATCGATCCCAGGATGGCACGCCCGACAACGACGAGCGTCTGGTCGCCGGTTTCATGTCCGTAGGTGTCGTTGATCGCTTTGAGCTTGTCGACGTCGATCATCAAAAGCGCGCCGTGCAGCAGCTCGTGGTCTGTGACGGCCGCGATCCTGTCCTCGAACGCTCGGCGATTGAACAGCCCGGTGAGCGGGTCTCGGTAGGCCAGCCGCTCCATCTCAAAGGCGTGGCGCGCGGACTCGCGCACCGAGTCGGCGACCGCCAGCGAGGTCTCGGAGAACGCTGCGGAAATCGTGTCGAGCTGCTCCGCGGCGATCGGGCCAGATGGAGCGCGAAGCGGGGTGCGCGCGGCGAGCGCCGGCGAAATCACGCTGGGAGACGGTGGGTCGGCGAGCAGCCGTTCGATCACCGCGAGCACCTGATCGCAGTGCTCAACGACTGGGGCGCTGAGGCCCTGTGTGACCGCGCTGGCGGCTGCGCGCCCGCCGGTCATGATCCGTGGGGGCTGTTCGAGCTTGGTGAGCTCGTGGATCTCCCAGATCATCGTCGGCACGTGCAGCGACATGCTGACGGTGAACCCCAGCACATCGGGGCGGTGGATGCGACACGCGTCCAGCAGCGCTTGCAGCGGCACGTCGGCACCGAGATACAGCACGTCATAGCCGGCGCCTTCCAGCACGTCAGCGGCCAGACGCAACCCAAGCACGTGCTGCTCTCCCGCAACTGCGGCCATCATCACCCGCTCGCGCGAGCGAGGTGCCGTGCCAAGCGCGCGCCAAAAGACTCGGCCCGCGACCTCGTGGCTGATCGCGGTCGCCAGATGCTCCTCGGCGAGCGAAATCCGATTCCTTTCCCACAGCTGGCCGATCGACCTCATCGCGGGCTCGATCAGCTGCGTGTGAACGCCAGCGACATCAACGCCGCAATCCAGCGCTTCGTCGGCCGCAGCCTCGGCCGCCTTGGGCTCACCCCGCCGCAGCGCCTCCAAAAACCGATCCGCCAGCTCCCCACCGACACGATCATCGGCGCGACGCCCCCTGACGGGAGTCAGACGGTTGGGCAAAACGCGGACCGTGATCAGGATGTGGATCTCCTCGCGCAGCTCGATCGCTTCAAAGCGCGCTGCGGCCAGTCGCCGATCGCCACTGCGCGTGCGCAGGACCAGTTCGGCGCGCTGGGGTTCGCGAGTCACGACAGCAGTTTGCACGACCTCGTCCCGGCGGCCGCTGTCCTCCCAGATCTCCCCCTCAAAGACCTTTCCCGCACGTACGTCCTCCCGGTCATAGCCAAGCAAGCGCACCGCGGCGTCGTTGACCTCATCGATCAGTCCGTCGCGCGCGCGGGTCATCAGGATCGCCTCGGCGCTCGCGTAAAAGATCGCCGACAACACAGATTCGCTTGCTTTGAACAGCTCCTCGGTCGACAGCATCGGGATCGCGCCCAACAGCTGATGGAGCCCGGCGATCCGCAGCGGATCAGCCCAAGGCGCGCCCATCAGCGCGCCGACCAGCCGGCTTCTGTGCCCCAGCAGCTCGCGCGCCACCGGATACAGTCGCGCCCCCGCCTCGGTCGCGGTCACGCCGCGGCGCCCCCGGATCAGCAACGGGTCCCGCGCGAGCGCCTCGAGTTGGCGAATGCGCTTCGCAGCTGCCGGCGCGCTGATCCCCAGCCGGCCGGCAGCCCGCGCGATGCTCCCCTCCTCGATGGCGAGCACAAACGTCTCCAACTCTGAGAACTCCGGCCCCCTGATCGGCTCCCGCGCACCCACGAACGCAATATACGCGGGCTCCTGGAGGATCAGCGCAAACCTCAGGTTCGTGCCAGCGGTCACAAGGTTGTGCTGTCGCCCAGCCGATCATCGACCTGCAAACCGGCGCGATCGCGATCGACGAGCTACTGATCCGAATGCTCGCCGCCGACGGGGAGCTGATCGCGCCCGGCGCCTTCCTGCCCGCAGCCCAGCGCTTCGGCTTCATGCCCGCGATCGACCGCTGGGTCATCGCCCAGGCCGCGGCCCTGGCCGCCCGGTCGCCCGGCCGGCGCCTGGCGGTCAACCTGGCCGCCAACACGATCGCCGAGCCCGGACTCGTCACCTACATCACCCAGACGCTCGCCGACGCCGGCGCGGACCCCGCCGACCTCGTCTTCGAGGTCTCCGAGCAAGACGTGATCGCCAAGCTCGACCATGCCGCGTCGGTCTGCAAACGCCTGCGCGAGCTCGGGGCATCGGTCGCCCTCGACGATTTCGGCTCGGGCTTCTCAGGCTTCTCCTACCTGAAAGCGCTCGAGGTCGACCTGCTCAAAATCGACGGGCAGTTCATCCAAGAACTCGTCTCAAACCATGTCGACGGCCTGATCGTCGAGGCCATCCTGCATGTCGCCCAAGGCATGGGCCTACCGACCGTCGCCGAATACATCACCGACGAAGCCGTCGCGCAGCGCTGCCGCGAGCTGGGCGCCACCTACGGTCAAGGCTTCCATCTCGGCAAGCCGGCACCGCTCACAACCACACGCGCAAACAACAACTCGCCCCCGGCGCGCTGAAAACCCGCCCACCGCATCGCGAGGTCGCGCCCGCAGACCTTGCCCGATTCTCCGGAGCTACGCTGGTCAATGCCTCACTGAATCGGATCGGCGCCCGGGGAGGCCTCGGGTTCGGGCTATAGCCGTACCCGTCGCGTTCGAGGTCTGTCTGCTGACAGCTCGCGCTTGGGTCACTTGCAGGTTCGTCCACGGGGCGCTCCGGCGACCGGTAGGGTCGTGCGCGGCCACGCGGATGAGTGAGGCTGATACCCGCTCGAAGCTGATCGATCCGAAGCTGCACGCGGGCGGCTGGGACGAGCCGCTGATCCGGCGCGAGTTCCCGTACAAGAAGGGCCGCGTCCGGCTCGTCGGCGATTACACGACGCTCGATGCTCCGTTGTTTGTCGACACAAGCCTAAGGTGCTCGCCGAGGCCGCGCGCGTGCTCAAGCCCGGCGGGCGTTTCGCCGTCTCGGATGTGATCGCCGGCCCCGACCTCGACGACGCGACACGCGCCGACATCGCCGCGTACACCGGCTGCATCGCAGGCGCACTGACCGAGGAGCAGTTCCGCGAGGAACTCCAGACCGCGGGGTTCACCGACATCAAGATCCGCGAGACCCACCGCGTCCACGACCACGCGTCCGCGGCGATCATCCGCGCCCGCAAACCCAACCGCACCGCACTCGCCCAAGCCGCGGGGCGACCCGAACACGCGAACGGCCTCTGATGGCCAGCGTCCTGTTCATCTGCCTGCACAACGCCGGCCGATCGCAAATGAGCGCTGCGCTGTTTGACCGCGCCGCGCAGGGACGCCACCAGGCGCTATCCGCCGGCAGCATCGCCGACCCCGACGGCCATGTGCATCCCGAGGTCGTCGAGGCGATGCGGGAGTTCGGCATCGACCTGTCCGACCGGCGCCCACAACGACTCACCCGCGAGCTGGCCGAACAAGCCGACGTCGTCATCACGATGGGATGCGGAGACACCTGCCCCGTGATCCCCGGCAAGCGCTACATCGAGTGGGATCTGCCCGACCCCAAAGGCCGGCCGATTGATGAGGTCCGCGCGACCCGGGACGACATCGCGCGCCGCGTCGAGAGGCTGGTCGCGGAGCTCGACTCCACGGCGGTCGCTACCGGCAGGACGCGCGGCAACAGGATTACGGAGGCGTGGTAGGCATGCACGAACAGCCTCCAGCGGCGCAGGAGGGCACGATCGGCACTCGGACCGGACCGAAGCTCGTGGACGGCCGCGGCCGTTCGATCTCAACCGCAATCCTGTACGACGTCGCACGCGCCATGAGAGATCTCGCGCCGAGGGACCCGATCACCGTGCGGACCGACCCGCTGCCCGCCGTTGACAGCGACCTTCGCGCGTGGTGCAGGACGACCGGGCACGAACTCGTCGAGGTCAACGAAGCCGACCGCGCTCGTGACTATGTGATCCGCAAAGCCGTCGCGGTGCCCGAGCAGCCCGCGTGGGCGATCGTGATCTCCAACCCAGGTCTCGAGGAGCTCCTATCACCACTGGGATTCGCGCTCGCCGCCGCGCTGGCCGGCAGCCCCGTGGCGATCTACTTCCAGGGCCCCGCCGTTCGCGTGCTCACCCGCTCGTTCACCGAGCATCTGGCGGGCTGGCAGCGCCCCTTCAGCACCTTCGCGCGCCGCGGCCTGGAGCGCTCCGGGCACCCGCCCGCGCACGAGAAGCTCAGACAACTCGATGACCTCGGCTCCCGCATCTACATCTGCGGCGGATCGATGGTGCACTTCAAAGTCACCGCCGAGGAGCTGACGCTCCCCGGGATTCGAATCGCCACCTATCCGACCTTCGTCGAGGAGATGAACCACGCCGGAGTACAGGTCTTTCTGCAATAGGCCGACGCGCCCATCGTCGCGGTCCTCCAAAGCCTGACGGTTCATGAGCCGCTCAAAGCGGACGGCGACAAATACAAACCGTTGGATTCCGCGCGTTTGCTCTCGGAGGTCCGAATACCGCTCCTGGCATCACGGGCACGAGTCGTCGCCAGAAGTTGCTGCGCCCGTCCGGCCAGCGCGACGCGATCGCCCGTGGGTGCTCGACGACGATCATCGCGCGCGACGGCGCGAGTCCACGCTCTGGTCTTCGACCGGTCACGCCGCCGCCGTGTACGGCGACGAGCTCTACGACATCCTGCCGCAGACCCGAGGCGGGTACGGGCGCCTTCAGGACTTCGGCATCCGCTTCGGCTACGAAAGGGTCGTACTACACCTCGAACCGCACGTCCAAGCCGGCCGCCTGCAGTGCAACACCGGCCGGACGCTGCTGCTGCTCGACCACGAGCCGCTGCCATGGGCCCGCTGGGGAGACGAGTTCGCCGCCGCGATGCCCGCCGAAATCCTGCTGCTGCAAGAACGAGCAGCCAGCGCCGATGCGGTGCTTCCGAGCAGCCGCGGAGCGACGTCGACAGCTCGCAGTCGAGGTCGGCGAGGTGGCGGGAGAGAACCCAGCACGACGCTCAGCCGCGGGTCGGTCGGGGCACCACGCGACAGAGGCACGCGTGCGCGACCTCGCCAGCGTCGAACACGGATGGACGAAGGTGACGGGCTCGTGAGCGGCGCACCACGACACGTGCTGACTCCGCGGGAGGTCGCCTACCGATCCGGGTTCTCCTACCACGCGATCCTCGCGCACGCCCGTTGGGTCCGGTGGGTCCGACGACGCGCTCGAACGCGGATTCGACACATCAGAGCACCCCGTGCATGCGCGCGACGATTGCCTCGGTTGCGATTTCGGGGCGGCGGCCACGATTTGCTCGTCGTCGGTGATGATCTGCGCGCCGGCCTGCTCGGCTACGGCGACGTATGCTGGTCGCCTGATCTGAATTGGCAACGCCTCTATTCAACACCGGGATCTGAGCGTCCCGGGCGGCTGGCATGATCACTTATCGTGACTTTTCGTTCCGACGCTCCTCAAGGGCCGACACGGAAAGGACGCCGCCAACATGCTTCACCCCGGCACGGCTGGACCATCGAGATCCCAGCCGATGTAGCGCTCGGCGGGGTAGCTTCATGCCAGTAGCATGCTCGGGCGGTGAATAGACCGATACCCGGACCGAGCGGCGAGAGACCACCCACCAGTGCAATCAGCCCCCGTGGGAAAGAGCTCGATCTCGTCGCTGTAGCCAAGCTCACGTGCTCTGCGTACGACGCCGAGTTTCCTGATGAGCGCACACGCTACGGCCCAGCAGGGATGCAGTGGTGCGTGCACGACAACCAGCACCTGCTCAACTGGGCTGTGATGAGCCTCACCTACGGGATTAGCTTCGAAAACGAGCTTGCCTGGCTCGCGGGCATCTTGAAGCACCGCCAATTTCCGCTGGAGCGATTGGTGCGCAACCTCGAGCTGCTCTCGAGCGCTCTCAGCACCATATATCCGGACGAGCAGGAAGTTGCCGAGCGAATCAAGGAGGGGGAGGCATTCATCGCCAGCCGCCCCACCTCCATCTCGTGACCTAGTCTTAGTCTTAGTCTTTTATCTAAGTCTAATAGCTAGGACCGCGCGCTTTGCCGCGCGCCGATCGCGATCTAGCGTGTGAGGAGATCAGAACGTGGGGCAGTTACGGAAGCGGCGCAGTGGTCACCTGAGACCGGGCGTGGCGTTGACCTGAGCCCTGAGCAACAAGCTTTCGGCGGGGCAGTCCGATGCGAGCACGTCGCTCATCGTCGCGAGCAAGGACCCGACATCCGAGTAGGCCTGCGGCTCGACTCTTGCCCGCTCGTGCAGCCATGCGGTGAAGTCGGTGAGGATCGATTGGTCCTCGAGCAGGACCGTGGCCGTCAGGAACCGAAGGGTCGCGTCGATCTCTCGCCGCCACCAATCTGCGCCCGCGACCGTCTCTGCGGTGCGATCGCGTACGTGTGCGGTCAGGCAGCGCTCAACCAGAGAGCGTCGCGCGAGCTCTAGCGACTCGGCGGTGGCCGCCCCGGCTGCCCACATCGGGACGCGCTGCGGTGGCTGTGATCCCCAGCGATCGATGGTCTCGATCGCCGAGGCGAGATCGGGCGCCCAGCCGGACGCACCGAGCGCACGCGCGCGGCTCTCGTCGGCGCCGAAAGCCCTTCCCCCGCACAAGGCGGGGACTCCCGCGTTAGCGGCGGTGGTGAGCATCGGGACTGCGCTTTGAAGGTTCATCGTGACCGAGCAGCTCACGATCAACGCGTCGGGCCTGAACGTCGAGAGGAAACCGGTGAGGCTGTCCGGGCGCGCCGGCGAGCCGAGGAACACAACGATGAATCCCTCAAACCTCAACAACTCGGCGATCATCCTTGCTGGAAGGCTGTGGCGCTCGGTCTCTCCGCATACCACAACCAGCCGCCCTCGGCCTGGTGCCGGGTGCGCGCGAGCGCACGCGACGGCCAGCACAGCCTCCGTGATTTCTGTCGCGATCTGCTCCATCTCGATCGACCACTTACCGCACTCCCAGTTCAGGCCAACGGTCGCCTGGGCGGGAACGAGCAAACCCAGCACCAGCTCGCCGGCGCTCTGGTGCGATGTCTGAGCCATCCCGGCTTTGACGGAGACCTTGAAACGAGGATTTCGGTCCTCGAGGGCGCTCAGCAGTCCGGTGGCAGCTGGCAATGGCCCGTATTTGCAGGGGAAACCCGTGAGGTCGCCAACGGACGCGGCCGCCAAATGCACCCCTGATGTGTGCTGTGAGTGTGCTGACCGAAGCGATCTCGCCCGGAAATCCAGGTTAGTTTTCATGCTCGCGCGCGAGCACCCTCGGGCGGGTGAAAATTCTCGTTCAATGGTTGCGCTTGGGACGCGGGGCGATCGACGATCGCGCGGTCGCCGATGACGCCGTCGTTTGCCCTTGGTGCCTGTGAGCCCGCGGTTAGTTTGGCGTGGAAGCCTCCCCGGTATCCCGGACTGTTGCCTTGAGCACGCCCATCAGACTCGTCTGTTCGGGGGCTTCCCGGCGACGACTTCGTTCGTGGCGACGATCTCGTCGGAGCTGGGAGGTTCCTGATGGACCTGATCGTTGAGCGCCCTGGGGCGCTGGAACGGACTGTCAGGACGCCACCTGGCTGCCACGAACCCGGACTCGTTCCATCCGCGTCGGCGCTGAAAGACGCCGTGAACCACCTTGCCGCACTGGCGATCTACGACGGGCCCGAACATCCGGTCAGGGTCCGCGTGGGCGGAAGCGTCGACGACGTGGTTGTACATCGACCTCGGCGACGCCACCTGGCGCGCGATCGAGATCCGTGCGACCGGATGGCGCATCGTCCGTTGACACCCCGGTCAAGTTCCGCCGCACGGGCATCATGCAGCCGCTAGCGGAGCCCGAGCGAGGCGGCACGGTCGACGAGCTCCGATCCTTCATCAACGTCCCCGACGACCGCTGGGCGCTGCTGCTCGCCTGGACCGTTGTCGCGCTACTGCCGTCGGCGGCTACCCGCTGCTCGTGCTCCACGGCGAGCAGGGCGCCGCCAAGTCGACTACCGCCCGGCTCCTGCGGGCACTCGTCGACCCGGCCCATCCCGACCTCCGCGGCGAGCCCGACACCATCAACAACCTGATGCTCGCGGCGAGCAACAACTGGGTCCTCGCCTACGACAACCTGTCCAGCCTCGGGCCTCAGCTCTCCGATGCGCTCTCACGCATCTCCACCGGAGGCGGCCACGCCGTACGCGCCCTCCACACGAACAGCGAAGAGGCCGTGTTCGACGCCCTGCGTCCGCTGAGCCTCACCGGCATCGACGCCGTGCCCGGCCGCCCCGACCTTCTCGAGCGCTCGCTGCTCATCGAGCTACCCCGCATCACCCCCGCGGACCGCCGATCCGACCGAGCGCTCTGGGCCAGCTTCAACACCGCGCGTGCTCGGATCCTTGGCGGGCTGCTCGAGGGCGCGGTCAGCGCCCTTCAGAACCGCGACACTGGTAGCCAGCTTCGTTCGCGGCGATTCGGGGGCAGTGACGAGGCGTGGGCGCATACGTGCATCGTGGGTAGTTGCCCAAACGTGGTATGCTCTGGATATGGCCCACAGCGAACAGATCACCGTCGGAGAGCGCGGCCGGATCGTGCTCCCGTCCTCCGTCCGGACAGCGCTCGGTCTTACCCCCGGCACGCGCATGGTCCTGAGCACAGAGCCTGACGGCTCTCTGCGACTCCGGCCCTACCGAGCCGTTGCCGAACAGAACCGGGGCCTGTACGCGGGCACCGAGGGCGGCCCGCTCGTCGACGAGCTGCTCGCCGACCGCCGCGCCGAAGCCCAGCGCGAGGAATAGATGCCCGAGCCAGTCGTGAGACCGCTACTCGATGCGTCGGCGCTCCTCGCGTACCTCGGCGACGAGCTTGGCGCTGATGTCGTCGCCGACGCGATCGCCGGCGGCGCGATCATCGCCACCGTGAACCTAGCCGAGGCGTTGAGCACGCTCGCGGCGCGCGGCCAGGATCCGGCAGCCGTCGCTTCCGAGCTCACCGAGCGGGGGCTCCTCGACGGAGCGATCGCCATCGAGCCGTTCACGACCACAGACGCGATCGAGACCGCACGGCTGCGGCCCCATACCCGCGACGCCGGACTATCGCTTGGAGATCGCGCTTGCCTGGCGGTCGCACATCGGCTCGCGTCCGCGGTGCTCACGGCCGACCAGGCCTGGGGGGCGCTCGAACTCGACGTCCACGTCCGTGCGATCCGGGAGCGAGAGCAATGAGCGTCGAGCGCGCGCGGAGCGGCAACGGCTGGATGACGCGGTGGCGAGAGAACGATCGCCAACGCTCCCGACTGTTCACGTTGAAACGACACGCGGAGGCATTCGACCGCGAGGTGCGCCGGCGGCGCGAGCTCGGCCCGCTCGTCCTCCAGCAGCTCACGAGCCGCGGCGGCCCGACCCTGGATCAGTGGATCGAGCAGCGGTGGGCGCCGGAGCATGCGGTCACCCTCGAGCGTTCAACTCGCGACCGCGACGCGAATGTGTACAAGTGTCACATCTCGCGGTCGCTCGGAGAGCTGCACTTGCAGAGCTGACGGTCACGCAGCTGCGGCTTTGGCAGGCCGAGGTGGTCAAGGCGGGCGTGAATCCGGGAACGATCGACGAGTGCCGCAATCCTGTCAAGCGTTCTGCGTCACGCAGCCGAGAGCGAAGCAATCCCCGGTACCCCGCTCTCGCTGTGTCCTCTCAACGCCGAGTCCAGATGATCGCTTATCCTCTCGTGACGGACCGACGACGGATCCATGCGCGTGACACTGGGAGCTCTCAATGCCTAGATGCTGCATTGTCAGGAGTGCTGACGGGAAGACACTGATTCGCTGCGAGGTCGTATACGCCGATGAGGAGATCGCCAAGCAGGCCGCGAAGGCCGCGGCCGTATCGGCGTGGGAGATGCTCTCGCACGCCGAGGGCGAACGGCTGGTGGAGGAGGCCGAGGTCCAGCACGTCGAGGGCGCTCCCTGAACGTGACCGGCGCGATGCGGAGGCGGGCCGTGATCCGCTGACGCCATCAGTCGTGTGGCACGAGGCCGAGTCGCTCGGCGACAGCTGCGGCCATCGCGCGGTTCGCTACTTCCAGCTTTGCCAGGATGTGGGAGACGTGTACGCCAGCCGTGTGCTGGCTGATGAACAGGTTTTCGGAGATTTCGCGGTTGGTCAATCCAGCCGCCATTAGGCGGAGCACTTCCGTCTCTCGGGGGGTCAAGTCGAACGGCTGCGTCCGTTGGGCGTCCTCCTTCGGTTCTTCGCGGTGTGTGGGCAGATGGAGGCTCAGACGCGTACGCCGCGCCAGTGAACCGATCGTCAGCGACAGCGGCTCGGCGCCGAGTCGGGTCGCCAAATCATTGGCGACGTCAAGGGCCCGTTGAGCCTCCGTGCGGTGGCTGCGGGAAAGCGCCAGCGCCTCGGCTTGGCGATACGTCGTGTAGGCGACCTGATACGGGTTGCCCTGGGCGCGCCACAGATCTGCCGCCTCTCCCCAGGCCGCGGGCGTGGGTTGATGCGAGGCGCGGCAGAGCTCCGCCGCGCACGTAGCGAGATGAGCCCTCGCCTCCGGTGGAGCCGTCATCGTGCCCGCACCGGTCCGAAAACGCGACGCAAGACGTTCGTAGTGATCCGCCGCCGCCGCCTCAGCGCGGGTGCCTTCCTGGGGATCGCGACGCGCCCGAGCGAGCTCAGCCACGTCAGCTTCGACCCTCGCTCCCATCGAATGAAGGCAGGGGATGTGGAGGAGATTGTCGCCACCGGGCAGCTTCGCCAGTCCATCTGCGATGTCTTGTCTTGCCATGATCGGGCGCTGTCGCCACAGTTCAAGTTCCGCATAGCCACTAAAGACAGCAGGGATGAGCTCCGACAGTTTGCATGCGACACACAGCTCGGCCGCGGCTTGGAACCGAACTGACGCTTGATCGAACCGACCGCGCGCGGTATCAAGACGACCAGCCACGCTGTTCAAGAGCAGCCGTGCGGGCCGGTCGAGGTCGCGATGCGAGAGAAGGCGCAGGCGCTCCTCGAGCTCGCTCCAGCGGCCAAGCCTGAAGAGGTCATCGGCGGCGTTGACAGCCATGAAATTCCCGTATGAGCCGGCAGCGCCGACGGCAACGACAAGCTGCTCTCCGTTGAGCATCACGGCGAGCGCTTCGTCGATTCGTCCCTCGAGCCGGAGCACCTCACCGAGGTCGAGGTGGATCTGAGCTCGATCCTCGGTGCTGCCGGCATCTGCCGCCAGCCGCAGGGCGTCCCGGAGGTGATGCTCACCATCGGCCGGATCGCCGCGGAAGGCGACGGCAACTCCGAGTACTGCGCGCGCCGATGCCTCTGTCGCGAGCGTACGATCACCCTGAGCGAGCTCGATCGCCGCCGCGGCCCGCTCGCATGCTTGGTCCCAGCGGGACTGAAATGACAGCGCGAGCGCCTCGTCGACGTACACGCGCATACGCTCAGCCGTGCGATCTGCAGGTAGTACATCGAGCGCACGGCGGTAGGCCTCCAGTGAGGCCTCGGTATTCCACGGCTGGTACCTACCAAGCCGTTCGAAGAGCAGGGCGGCGCGGAGCGGGTCCGAGGCGTGGTCAAAGGAATCCAACGCCCGCTCGCACAGTTCATATGCCCTCTCTGAATCACCCATCCAGCGTGCTGCCTGCGCCGCGCGGGCCAACAAGGTGCCGAAATCGAGGGGGACGGCGCCGGGCTCTGGAGGTCGTATAGCCCAGGCCTCAATCGCGCGCCCAAAATGAGCGAGCGCCTCGCCATAGCCGAATACGCGCTCGGCGGCCAGGCCGGCCTCGATCGACGCCAGCAGTGCCCGTGAGGGCTCGCCCGCGAGCTCCCAATGGTGAGCGCGGTCAGCAGCGTCGTCTCCACCGCTTTGCTCCAGCGCCTCCGCAAGCGAACGGTGAAGCCCTGCGCGCTGTGCAGGAAGCAGATCTTCGTAGACCGCCTCGCCGAGCAGTGCGTGGCGAATCCGGTAGTAGCCACTCCCACCATCACAGATGAGAACGTGGTGATCCACGCACTCTCGCAGTGCCACCTCGAGGTCACGACGAGGCAGTCGCGTGGCGATCGCCAACAGCGCGTCGGCGACAGGGCGGCCAGCGGCCGCCGCTACGCTAAGAAGCCGACGGGAACCGTCTCCGAGTGCCTCTGAACGGAGGAGCAGCGCCTCCCGGAGCGTGGCCGGCAGTGCATCGCAAACCGAGGCTCCAGCTGCGAGCAGCTCCTCTGTGTAGAAGGGGTTGCCCTCGCCACGCGCGAACAGCCGGCCAACCAGCTCGATCGACGGCTCGGTATCGAGAATACCGGCGACCTGCTGGCCGACGGCCTCCTCGGAGAGAGGGCCAAGGTCGATCCGCACGACCCTCTTGCTTCGGGCAAGCTCGACGACGAGCGCGCGCACGCGATGGTCACAATCGAGGTTCTCAGAACGAATCGTGCACGCCACGAGCAACCGCTCCGCGCGCAGACTTTGCACAAGAAAGCGAAGAAAATCCCGGGATGATGTATCCGCGCAGTGCAGGTCCTCAACCGTCAGAACTACCGCGAGGTTGTCCGAGAGCTGCCGAAGGAGGAGGAGAATCCACCCAAATAGTCGCGCCTGCCCGAACCAGTCGTCCTGCGGCTCCTGCCGCTCATCCGCCCCGACGCTGTCCGCGAACACCCGAGCAAGCTCCCGGCGCGCCGTGACCGGGAGCTCGGTAAGCGCCGAGCGCATCACGGATGGATCCGCGTCCCGGAGCGCCGCGGCAAGCGGCGCATACGGAAGTTCGCCCACCGAAAGTTGCAGGCAATCGCCATGCATGACGAGCACCCCCTCTCGGCGTGCGATCGCCTCGAATTCCCGCACGAGCCGCGTTTTTCCCACGCCCGCCTCGCCGGCAATGAGCACGATGGATGGCGCGCCCGCTTTCGCCTCGTCCAGGGCGGACCTCAGCAGCGTCAGCTCTTGGTGGCGCCCGGCGAGTTCGGCACTGGCGACGACGACGGGTGGTTGCCGACTCGTGGCGGCCCGCACTGGGCCTGCTCGCCGATGACGTCCCCCGGCCCCGGTCGAGTTGCTTTGCACTATACGTCCGGTCGGACCCACGACAGCTTGCACCGCCATCCCTCACCACCACACCAGGCATCGACCGTATCAGGGGAATACGCGCTTCGCGTCCGTACGACGCCGAAGAGGGATGACGGCTTTACCTCACGCGGAGCGAGGTGCTGACCCTTCCCGGCACCGGCCTACGAACCGGGAGATCGCGCAGCAGCTGTTCATCAGCCCGCGCACACCGCCAGCGTCCACCTGGCGCATAACCTCGCCAACCCGACGCGCCTAACCGCGTCCTCGCCGCGGCGATCGCGCAGCGGGCGACGATGATCGTCGGAGCCTGAGTGTCGGCTCAGCCGCTGTCGCCCGGAGCCGCATCGGCACGACGCCGCGAGCATCCACTGCCGTCGCTGCCCAACTCCTCCGGACTCCCGCTGGGGGCGCACACTGCTGCCGCAGCTCCAAACATTCGCCGGTAGTCTCCCACCCCGCGGCCCCCGCCGTCTAACGATACCCGACCGCGAAGATAACGCGCGCGCTCGGCGTCGAATAACGAACTCTCCCGATGTAAGCCACCGACATCGCTCCTAGAGTCAGCGGCATTCACTTAACAGCCTGGCAAGGTAAGCGCCAGGCGTGTAGACCAGCTGCGAAACCAGACAATCAAGGACCGGAGAACCGGCATGCACCAGTGCGGTGCGCCAGCTGATTCAGGTTCGGTCTGGCGAGCAGTCAAAAACACAAACGAAGGGAGGGACAATGTCCCTCAGAAGATGGACCACCGCGCTAGTGACACTCACAGCCTCACTTTCGCTGGCGACTGTCGCGCTGCTGACCTTATCGCCAGTCGCCGGGGCGTCCGCGGCTCAGCACCCGATTGCGCGCGCGCATGCCCCGGCGCCGTTCGGGCGCTTCGATCGGGCCGTCTGCGGCCCGCCCGCGCGCGGACACGCACAATGTTACGCCCTGGTGGTTACGACAAGCAGCGCCCCGGCCGCGCCAGCGCTGGTCAGCGCCAGCCCGCAGGCCTACGGCCCCGCCGACCTTCAGACGGCCTACGGCCTGTCCGCCCTCTCGGCAACGAAGGGAGCGGGTCAGACGGTGGCCATTGTTGACGTCGGCGGGGATGCAACCGCTGCATCGGACCTGGCGACCTACCGCTCGACGTACGGGCTTTCGCCGGCCAACCTCACGATCGTCAACGAGCAGGGTGGGAGCACCCTGCCGCCCAGCGCTGGTTGGGAGGGCGAAATCTCCCTCGATTTGGACATGGTGTCGGCCATCGCGCCGAACGCGAACATCCTGCTCGTCGAGGCTGACAGCACTTCGTACGCCGATCTCGGCGCTTCGGTTGACGAGGCCGTCGCGCTTGGGGCCACTCAGGTTTCAAACAGCTACGGCGGCGACGAAGCTGGTGGGGTCAGCGTCGCGTCTGACTACGACCATCCCGGTGTCGCGATCGTCGCCAGTGCAGGCGACGACGGGTATTACGGCGACGGGGGTGACGCATCGTTCCCGGCCTCCTCGAACACCGTGGAAGCCGTTGGTGGCACGTCCCTGCTCTCTACCTCGCCTCGCATGGAAACCGTGTGGAATGACCTGCCCACCTTCGGCCAGGCCAACGGCACCGGAAGCGGCTGCTCGAACGGCTTCTTTCCGAAGCCAAGCTGGCAGACGGACCCGAGCTGCGCGTACCGCATGGTCTCGGACGTGTCCGCCGAGGCAGATCCGTACACCGGCGTTGCCGTCTACGACACCAACGCAGGCGGGTGGACCGTCAGCGGTGGGACGAGTGCATCCTCGCCGATAATCGCGGGCCTCGATGCTCTGATGGGCTCCGAGGCAGCGTCGCCCGAGTGGGCCTATCAGCATCCGGGGTACTGGAACGACGTGGCGACAGGTGAAAATGACACCTACAACCCCATCTTCACCGCTTTCTCGTTCCCCTCGCAATATCCCTACTTCGACAACGGTGAGACGACCTACAACGGGCCAACGGGTCTGGGGACGCCCAACGGGGCAGCGATGAGCCCAACGCCTCCGCCGCCGCCTCCTCCTCCGCCGCCGCCGCCAGCACCGCCGAGCGCGACCGCGGCACCGCACGTCAGCGGCGCTGCGCTCGTGGGTGCGACGCTGAGCGTCTCGACGGGCACGTGGACGGGAGCGGCCGACGCCTACAACTACGCATGGTTTGACTGCCCGAACGCGAGCGGAGGATGCTCACAGGTCGGCTCCGGCGCGAGCTACGTGACCGGCGCCGGAGATGGAGGCGGCCAGGTGTACGCCGAGGTCCGCGCCCATAACGGCGGCGGCTGGTCGGGCTTTGTTCGCTCCGATAACACGGTCGCCCCGCAGTCGGGGCAGGCGGGCGGCGGCAGCCATGCGGGGACGCTCAGCGTCGGGCGCGTGACGGTTTCCGGCATGTCCGCAATCGTGCCGCTGCGGTGCATCGGCGCGACAAGCTGCCAGGCGACGGTCAGGCTGACGGAGCTGACGAGGAAGGTTGTGGTGTTCGCCCGCGTGAGCCTGACGCTGGGCGCCGGCCGGCGCATGACCGCCAAGGCCACGCTGAACGCGGCCGGCAAGCGCCTGGTCCCCAAACACGGGCGCATGAAGGTCAAGCTCACGGTCACGCAGTCCGGACGGACCATGTCCGTCAAGACGCTCACTTTCACCAGACGCTGAGCGACGAGCGTGCGGGGGCCGCAGGCGGCCCCCGCATGACGGACGGATCGGCTTGGCGGGCCCGACGGCCCGCCAAGCGTCTACGAAAGGACGCTGTGTAGCGCCGGCGCGGTTACGGTGGCTTCGGCTTGCCGCTCCGCGCAATCTCGGGCGCGGCGAACGATCTCAGCGGCGGGTGGGTCGTCCGCTGGCTGCTCGACCGCGCCGAGCTCGCCAGGAGCACCTATCCGCCTGAGCGCCATCAGCGCTTCGCGGAGGTGTGCGTGGCGACGCGTGCCGCTTGCGCAGGCCGAGCGGGGTGCAGGCCGCCCGGCTCGGGGCTGCGCTCGCGCGAGCGACGACGCGCGCTCCGCTCCGGCTGCTCGACGGGCCGCCCGCCCGTTAACAGCGTTCGCGCTGCGCGGAAACTGCACCTCTGCGGAGGTCGAAGATCGGCGCTGGCTCCGGGGCCGCAGAAGCTGCTCGAGCCGACGTAGCGGGCGGCGGCCTGAGGCGCCCGGCGGGGGCCTCGGGCCGCCGCTTCTAGGCGGCCGTTCGTGGTGAGGGCATGCGGTACTCTTCCGCGCTCTGTGTGTGAGTGCCGACGGTTCGCGCATGCGCGCGCGAAGTCTTCAGCGACGGTGAGCCCGTGCCGATACTGAGCCTTGGATGAGGTTCAGCGCCCGAAACGTGAGGGCCGCGTGCGGCCGCGTGCGAGCGACACTACCGATCGTGGCGGTTTCGCTCTCGTGCGCGTGCGCGTGCGCGCTCGCTCCAGCCGCGGGCGCCCGGACAACCGTGACCGTGCAAGGCGACTCGATGGCGCTGTTCGCCAGGCCCTACCTGCTCGCGCAACTGCAAGGCGCCTCGGTGATCTCCTATGAAGCGCGGGCGGGGCGCAGCGCGCTCTCTGCCGCGGCGCTGCTTGAAAGCCAGCGGCTGGGCGCGGTTCTCGTGCTCGCCGTCGGCACCGACCGCCGTCAAACGCCGGGACTGTTCGCGACCGCGCTTCAGAACGCCGCGCGGGCGCTCGGTCGGGAGCGCTGCCTTGTGCTCAGCACCATCTATCGCTCACGCGACGGGCAAGGCGCGAACGCCGTGATCGAGCGGTTCGCCGCCGCGCATCCGCACACGGTCAAGCTCGCCGACTGGCAAGCGGCCGTGGTGACCCGGCATCTGCGCCTGCGCGACGACGTCTACCCCGCGAGCAGCGCCGGCTGGCGGCTGTACGCCGAGTTGCTGGCGCGCGCGGCGCGCAGCTGCGAGCAGACGCATGCCTCACAGGCGAGCGCGCCGACGAGGGCTCCGTGGCCCCATAACGCCGGGCCGGTGCGGCTGCCCGTCGTCGCCAGCCCGGCGCCCGTGCCCTCAGCGGCGGCGCTCAGCTGGTGGGCCGGCGGCGGCTCCGCGCTGTACACGGCCGGCTGGCACAACGGTCAGTGCACGGAGCTCGCGTGGGAGCGCCGGCCCGACATCGTCGCGAGGGTCGCCGAGGACTTCTATGACCGCTCCGCCTCCGGGGCGCCGGTGGCACCGATCAACTGGGATGCGACCTTCTGGGACGCTGACGCCGCCGCCGCCGGATTTCGGGTCGGCGTCAAGCCGCGAGCGAACGCGATCATGGTCTACCACTCCCACGACTACCCGGCATGGCCCGGGCATCTTGCGTGGGTGGCGAGCGTGAGCGCGGACGGGTCGTTCGTCGTTCAGGAGGAGGACAACCCGAATCCCGGCCGCATCACCGAGCGCACGGTCAGCCCCGATCAACTCACCGGCTCGGACATCGACTTCATCTACTCGCTCGGGCCTGCCTCTAGTGGGTCTCCCAGGAACGTTGCACCGGAAACCTCATCCGGTTAGAAACGTAGCTTTGAGGCGATGGTGGCCTGGCGGGCCGAGCGCACAACGCGACGGTGAGCGCTTCATCGTCCTGGTTTTGCCGCGAGCAGCGTTCTCGGAGTCGGGCGAATGCCCACCCGCTCAGCAGGTAACCGGCGAACCGCCTTATGTCATCCTGGCCTGGTGGCTCTGATGGCGCGTGATCCGGACGCGTTCATGACGATGGTCCTCGGCCAGCAAATGCCAGACTGGACGCCCGCGTCCCGTGAGTTGTATCTGCGTAAGGCTTTCGAGCCACTATTGAGCGCGCTCGAGCAGTTCGTGACGCGCCGATCGACGATCTCGTAGCCGAAGCAGCAGCCGCGCTGAACGCTGCAGCCGTTGACGCCGCCTGGACGAAAGCTTTAGTGCGCCGACAAACAGACTCAGATGGCGCGATCACGGTTGCCCGAACCTTGCTCGAATCTGTGTGCAAAACGATCCTCGATGATCGTGGAGTCACGTATCAGCGTCGCGATGACCTGCCGAAGCTGTACCGCTACGTCGCAGATGCACTCAACTTCGCCAGTCAGTCGCAGGATTCCCGAGACGAAACCTGCGTCTAAGGCGCATTAGAACATCGCACGGTCGCCGCCGTCAGTTCACGCCTCCTTGCTGACGCCCTGGGAAATGCGCCAAGTAGACAGTAATGTCCGATGGCCTGGGCGACCGGGCTATCTTCAGTTTGGGCGGTACCGGCCAGCGGCGACGATGGCGAGAACTCGACTGGCGCTGGGTGTCCCGCACTCGCGGGCCCGTTATGAGGCGGTGGGTAATTGGCTCCGAGCCGGCGCCGCGCAGCCCACCTTGACGGCGCAGACAGTCACCGTGTTGGTGTCTGTCATCAGGACGGCCGGTGGGCCTCTCGTCATCCCAGGAATAAACTCGGCTTTTTGCCGTCGCAGAAGTATGTACGCTCGGATTATCAGCTGCCGTCCGTGGACGTGCCGTCGCCACTGATGAAGCGGGCAGCGGCTCGACGCAGGCACACCACGCATGAGCAAGACCCAGGGATTGGGGTCGTGCACCGACTGTTCAGGGCCAGGATCGCGGTCGTCAAGGCGCCGCGTTCTCGCGGGCCTGCGCTTCTGTGATCGACGCCCCCTTCTCGGTGGGCAATCAGCCCTCCTGCTGCCTCAGCGCCGCTATGGACGGACGGAGGCTTGTGAGCGGCCCCGGGCCGCACCGTCGCCCGGAGCGTCGGACGCCGCAGCGGCGTTCCGCGCGCTCTGCGCTCAGGCCCGAAAACTCCGTTTATGTCGAGCGCCTGGGCCCTAAAGGGGGCACGCACGGCGCTCGGAAGAGCAGTCTTGCCGCGATAGCGCGGTGCTGCTGCTGGTCAGGAGCGGAAGCGTCGACCCGCTGCTCCTTCTCGATCCAAGCGGAAGGCGACCTCAGGTCTCGGGCCAGCGTCTTCAAATGCGGGAGAGGATCGAGTTCCGCCTGGTTGTGGACGACTGGCCAGACCCGCTCCGCCGGTGAATCGCCAACGTTGAGCGACTTGGCCTTGTCGCGACGGAGTTCGTACTTCTTCCGGCCGAGGCCGTCGGCGTTTGCGGATGCCAAGCGGCACCGCGTATGCTACGGACCGCCAGGAAGTCGAACGAGCAGCGCGTGATGCCAGACGTGCAATTCCCGCCCCCTCGCCGCCCCGAGCACCTCAGCAGCGCCAGGCTGTTTGTGGGCGACGCCGAAATTGCGTTTCGGCTGCTGAACGAGGCACGCCACCGCATCATGACTCGGGTGTTCGGAATGCCCAGGGAGCACTCGAACCTCATGACGCTGTTCGTAATCGCGGCGTCCGTTCGAGCACTCCAGCGCGCCGCCGCGGCGCCAGGGACCCAGGTGCGCAAAGCCCGATCCAGCCCGACCGCCGTCGGCGACACGATGATCGGGGCGGCCGTGGCGAAGGAGACGATGAACGGCATCGCGGGACATCCGGCTAGGGACATGCCGTTCGCCGCCGCGCTGATCGCGCTCGCGATGACGGTCTACGCATTGCGCGCCGCAATTAAGCGGTTGATCCACGGGGTGCGGCCGTTGTTCCGCCACCTCGTAGCCGCGGAGCACCGAGTGCGGGCTGTGATGCGTCGCTGGGGGATTTCACCGTCAGGTATCGAAGTGTCGCCAGCGCCGAACGCCCGCGCCGCCGACGAGGACCGCGCGCACAGAGGCGCTGTCGCTTCGGGCTAAAAGCACCACTCCCGCCGCCTGATAACGGCCGTCCGACGCGCTGGTCCGGAATGAACCGGTTGACGGGTTAGCGCTACGTGACCGTGGCCCGCGCCCGGCTCTGCCGGGCTTCTCGTAGCTCTCCGTGGGCGATGGAAAGCTCTTCTTTGAGCAGTCGGTTCTCGTCGCGGAGTCGCTGGTTGTCATCCAGGGCGGCGCGCAGGCGGTGGCGCGTCGAATCGTCGCTGGCGCTCCCGCGGGCGGGGAGGCGGGCCACAGCCAGCGTCTGGGCGCGGAGCTGCTCGATTTCGGCTCGCAGCTCGGGGTGGCTGTAGAGGAACTGGCGGCTCACACGCGCGGCGGCCGCCGCGGCGACGAAGTTGACCTCCTCACCGGATGCCGCAATCGCGCGCAGCGCCTTGCGGACGCGGGCTTCGGCGTCGGCAGTGCGTTTGGTGGCCGCGGCCCGGACCGCGGCGGTCTGCCGGTCGCTCACGTCGCTGGCCTCGCCAGATCGACCAGGTCGACGCTTTCGTCGCGACGAGACAGCGCGGCGGAGGCCTCGAGCTCGTCGAGGCCGGTGAGGATGCGCGAGAGCGCGTCCTGGTCGCGCTGCAGGAGCTCGACGAGACGCGCCTGACTGTTGCGCTCAGCGTTCTCCTGCAGGCGCCTAGTCTCGCCGAGCTGGTGCTCGTGGATCGGTCTGTAGGAGGCGTCGGTGAGGAAGTTCTCGCAGCTGAGGCAGGCGTTGGGGTGCGGGCAGGTCTGCACCAGCGGCAGCCCGCAGTAACCGTTGGGCAGCGCCTGCTTGGCGCGAGCGATGTGATCCTTCATCCACGCGGCCTGCGCCAGCGGGCTGTCGGGCGCCAGCGCGATCCGCTCGCCGCGGATGTTGACCCGCTGCTGCCAGCCCGTCAGCTCGCGCTTGACCGTCTCGTCGTTGACCTGCGCGTAGACCGAGGTCATCTGGATCGAAGCGTGATCGAGGATGCGCTGGATCACCGGCAGCGGCACTCGGTCGTTGACCAGGCTGGTGGCGAGGTGATGGCGAAACAGGTGGGGGTGAAGCCCGACGGCCAGCTTGCCGTCGCTGCCGCGAATGTCCGCCTTGCGGACGTAGGCCCGGAGCAGACGCCCGACGCTGTGGGTCGCGATATGCCGCTGGCCTCCGTGCCCAGGCTGATGGCCTCGTTCCCCCTGGGGCGGGTTGGGGAGCAGGAACCTGGTTCCGTCCGCGGCCGTAGGCGTCGTTGAGGTATGCCTGCTGTCGGCGGATCTGATCCGCCAGTTGCGGCGCGATCGGGATGATCGTCTCGCGCTTGAACTTCACGTTGCGGTGGCGCAAGTACGGATGAGCATCAGAGCCGATCTCAAGCGCATCTCGCGCCAGCGTCACGAGGCTGCTGACCCGCAGGCCGGTGTGGACGAGCAGAAGGACGATCGTGCGCTGCTTCTCGCTGGGCAACAGCGCCAGGTTGGCAGGGTCGATCAGCTGATCGAACACCGCCTTCTCGATCCCTCGCGGCGGGCGGCCCGTCACCGATGGAATCTCCCCGACGTGGATGACCGCGCCGCGCGGCAGCCCCGCCAGCCCGTCGTCTGCCTGCTCTGAGAGGAACTGCCGGACCGCAGACACGTGCCGCCGGCAGGTGGCGCTTGACTTCAGGCCACGGCGAACCCAGAGCAGGTAGTCCTCCAGCAGCGCGCGCGTGATCGCTGACGGTCCGCTCACCTCCGGCGCATGGCTCGCGAGCCAGTCGGCGAAGATGGCCAGATCGCGGACGTAGACGCGCATGGACCCTAACGTCGTGCCCGACAGCAGCCGTGTGCGGGTCCACCGTTTCGCTGCTTCCTTCAGCCACCGCTGTGCGATCCCGTCAAACCGCAGGGTGCCGCGCTGCTCGCTGTCGGGATCGGCGCAGGGCAGCAAGTCATGCGGCCATCGATCAAGGCCCCACAGCCGCTCCCAGCCACGCGGAGCGGCGCCGGCGTCGAGCGCATGGACCCTGGCGGTGCTCACGCGACCAAGTCCCCAACCCGGTCGAGCACCCCGCGCTCCTGCAGCGCCCGACGGAGATCCTCCGCGGTCAGATGCGTGTAGATCCCGGTCGAGGTCGGCGAGCGGTGGGTCAGCACCGCCCCGATCACCTCAAGCTGCACACCGTCCCGGTAGGCCACCGTCGCGTAGGTATGACGGAACTGATGCGCGGTGAAGTGAAAGCCGACCCGCTTGCGGGTGCGCGCGACGAGCTTGTCGACCGTCGCATAGCTCATCGGCCGCCCGATCCGCCCCTCCCACAGATTCACGAATACGTGCTCGGCATCGAGGTCCCCGTACTCCTCGTGCATGTAGTCCGACCACAAGCGCATCAGCTCGCCCGGCACCGGAACCGACGCGCGTCCCCCGAGCTTCGATCGCGCGCGGGCCGGCGCGCCGTCTCGCGGCTCGATCACGATCCGCCGCTCCCACGAGACCACGTCCTCGTGGCGCAGGCCCAGCGCCTGCCCGATCCGCATCCCGGTGCTCGCCAACAACGCGAACAAGAACCGGTCACGCAACCGCGTCTGCGCATCGATCACCGCCGCCACCTGCTCCAGCGTCAACGTCCTGGGCAACTTCTGCTCCTGCGGCAGCCGCCCAGCCCGGCCTCGCCGCCGTGTCGGTGCGATCCCGGCCAAGAACGCCTTGTAGCCACCCCGCCCATAACGCGTGCGCACGACCAGCTCCGCCGCCAGCGGATTACCTCGGCGACCGTGGAACTCGTAGAAGCCAATCACGCTCGTGAGCATCCGGTTCACGGTCCTTGCCGCACGACGGGCCGCCTGCTCGCTCATCGGCACGACGTTCGCCGCCGGCCGCCTCGCCCACGCCGCGAACTCGCCCACCACCGAAACGTCCACGTCCGTCTGCCAGTCGGATCCTCGCTCGCCCAAGAAGGTGAAGAACAACGCCAAATCCCGGCATCCCAGCATCACGCGCTGACATCACTGACAGCCGTTTCCGGCTCGACATAGCTCCGTTATTGGATCCTGAGGAGCGGCCGGTTCCAGCGGTTCTTGCCGTCCGAGGGGCGGTCTAACGTGACCCGACGTGGCGCGTTTGCGAGATAGCAGGCGGCGGTGAGCAAGCTGCAGCTCTCGCTCACCGCTGGCGAGGCCGGCCAGGAGCTCGAGCTCGTCGAAGCCGAGCTCATCGAGGACGCGAGGGACGCTGGGCCGGCGATCGCCCTCTCCCCCTCCCCGCCGCCCTTCCCCACTCCGCTCGCCGAGCGAAACCTGTTCGCCGAGGCGCAGCGGATCGCCGCCCGCGCGGCGAGCGCGAGCACCCGGCGGCAGTACGGGGCGATCTTTCGCGCCTTCGGCGATTGGCTGGCGGGCGAGCTCGGCCGTCCGCCGGTGGTCGGGGATCTCGACGCCGATGTGATCGCCGCCTACGGGCGCCACCTGGCCAGCTGCGGCGGCCGCGGCGGCGGGACGGCGGCGCCGGCGACGGTCCGCGTGTACCTGTCAATGGTTCGGGCGTTTGCCTGCGACCTCGGCCTCGACGACGCCGTCGAGGGCGTGCGCGTGCCGCGGCATGAGCCCGGGCCTCCGGAGACGCTGACCGACACCGACTACGCGAACCTGCTGCGCGTCCCGGACCGGCGCACGATCGCCGGCAAGCGCGACTACGGACTCCTGCGTGTCCTCGGGGACTGCGGGCTTCGCTCGGCTGAGCTGCGGGGGCTGCGGGCGCGAGATCTGCGCCGCCCGCGCGCCAATGCCCGCCACTACCGGGTCTGTGTGCGAGGGAAGGGCGGGCGCGAGCGCGAGGTGCCTGTCCCCGAGGCGGTCCAGCACGCGCTTGCGGCGTGGACGGCGGTCCATCCGCTTGCCCGCGGGGTCGCCTTGCTCGACGAGCAGCCGCTGTTCGTGCGCCTCGGTCGCCACGGCGATCAGGAGCCTCTCCCCCTCTCCGCCGTGGCCGTGCACCGGCTCGTGCGCCGCCACTGCCACGCCGCCGGGGTGCCTGAGCGGCTCGCCCATCCGCACGCGCTCCGGGCCTACTGGGCCACCCACGTGTCCCCTTCAATCGGCGGGGCTTGGAGAAGTAACCGTGACTGGCGAGACTGGCTTACCGCCCCCGGTGGGCTTCGTTCCGCCCAGCGGGACTCCCGTTCTGCGGCGGAAGGACGAGGCGGTTGCCGAGGTTTCGAGGCTGAGGCATAGCGACATGCAGTCGATTAGTGATCGCCTAGAACGATGTAGCACGTTTCCGTGGGCCTCGGCTTGGTGGACGCTGGCGACGTTGGCTAGCGGCGCGTTGTGCGGCGGGGCTCTAGGGCTGATCCCATTTGACGCGACTCACCCTAATCATCATTGGAGGCTTGTCGATTTTTTTTTTTTGCGCTAGCTGCCTGTGCGCTAATAGCGCTGTTGTCCGCGCTGGCTGCGGCGACTACGCACCGAGAACGTGCGGAGCCAATCAGAGACATCAAGGCGGACTTCGACAAACATATTCTCAGCACATTCGTATCAGGCGGCGAGGGGCAAGGCGAGCCGGTCGGCAGCGAGCCGAGTGGCGAGGCACGTCAGGATCGTCAGGGGGGATCGATAAACGTATAGAGCTCAACGACTACAAACGCCGCGGCGCAGAATTGAATGCGGCGCCTCCGAACGAGGCACTGGCACGAGAATGGTCGGACATGGTGGTGAAGTTTCTGTCTGAGGAGGGTTGGCCATTCGCCGATGTGGAGCGGTTCCAGAATGCTGGTACGGGTACTGCGGCGAATCGTTTGCGACCGCGTGCTGACGTTCTGGGAGCGCTCATCGCCCGCTTAGGCAGCAGCGCGATCGCTGACGAGTTGGGAAGCGAGTCGGCTGAGGATGGTTAGATCGGCATGAAGCCGGACACGCCAAGCCGGCGCACTTAGCCTGATGATCACCGCGCATCCGGCAGCGCCGGATCCGGACTCGTCGAGATCGGAGCGCAGGATGCGCACCCGCCGCGTCCCGACCCGCACGGCCGGCAAATCACCCCGGTCCACCATATTCCGGACTGTCTGCCGGTTGAGCTTGAGCAGCTCGGCCACCTCGGCGACCGTCAGGAACTCATCCGCCATTGCTAACCGAGTCTAAATGAGCCCGCTCGATTCAAACGGACACGACGCCGGCGGCAGCATCCCGTATGGGCCCGTCAGCGACCGGGGCTTGCGCAGCCGGGTCTCCATAACGCCTGTCAAAAACAAGTCGATTTGCAGGCTTTCTCTACATAATACTGATTATCGAGTGTGGTTATGGAACGCGTTGTGGAGCTCTTCCGCACCTTGCTCAGGGCGTCGATCGGAGGAGCTGCGCGGCATCGTCCCGTCGTTTGCCAGCGCTGGCCAGCCGCCGCCCGTCAGGCGGGCAGCGGTCGATGTGTCGCCACAGTCGCCCTAAAGCTGCCCGAGGTTGAGGTGAAGACTTGCCCCGAACAGGATCAGCGGCCAAAGCGCGGTCGCAACGACTCCCGAAACGACCTGGGAGACAGTGGTCAGGTGGGCGTAGTAATCGTGCTGGGAGGCGACGAGCACCCCGAGCACGACGTATGCGACCGAGGCCAGGCTGCGCACTCTCTCATGTTCGTCGCACACGGTGGCGGTCCTCCCCCGCCCCCGCGCCGCGCGACGCCAGCCTACCCGGGGCCGCTCACTTCCAGAGCCGGCGCCAGAAGCCTGCACGGTGGGGGTATTCGGCGACCGTGAGGCCCGACGCCGTGGAACGACCCGGCGTGAGATTCGGCAGGGATCGCGACGGTGCCGGCGAACAGGGTGTTATGACTACCGTTTCGCGAGAAGCTGCTCAGACCTTCGAGCAGCTCATGCTCGACTTCCTGACCCATCTCGAGTGGGCGCGCGGGTTGACGCGCAACACGCGTGAGGCCTACCGCGTCGACCTGCTCCAGTTCGCCGCGTTCCTCGCCCGCCGCGGGGTTGGCGCGCTCGCCGCCGATCACACCACGGTGGCGGCGTTCCTCGAAGAGCTGGTCGGTGGCCGCGCCACGCCGCCGGCGGCGGCGACTGTGCGCCGCAAGGCCGCCTGTCTGCGGTCGTTCTACGGTCACCTGCACAGCACCGGGATGATCGAGCGCAACCCGACGATCGAGCTCAAAGGCCCCCGGCTCGCCAGGCGCCGCCCACAGTCATTGACCCGGCAGGAAATCGAGCAGCTGCTCGCCCAACCGCGCGGAACGAGCCCAGCCGCGCTGCGCGACCGCGCACTGCTTCAGCTGCTCTACGGATGCGGGCTGCGCGCGTCGGAGGCGATCGCGCTCGAGCACCATCACGTTGACCTTGACGCCGCCGTGCTCCGCGCGGACGCGGACGGACCCGGGCGACGGCTCGTGCCCGTCGCCGACAGCGCGCTGGCAGCCATCCGCGAGTATCTCGAACGCGGCCGCCCCCTGCTGGTCAGCAAGCGCGAGCCTGGACACGTTCTGGTCAATTGGTGCGGAGACGCGCTCACCCGCCAGGGGCTCTACAAGATCGTCCAACGCCACGCGCAAACAGCGGGGCTGACCAATCCGATCAACCCCCGCACACTGCGCCACACCTGCGCGACACACCTCCTGGCCAACGGCACCAATCTTCAAGCGCTACAAGAAATGCTCGGTCACACCGACCTCGCCACCACGCAGCTGTACACCAATCCGCCACAAGCCGCCTGACCCACGCGGCTCGCTTCGCCACCGATCCCGACACCGAGGGCCGAAACCGAGGGCCGAAACCGAGAATCCCTCACATCGGCGCTCGAGCGAACATGCTCTTGAATCATCGCGGACGGTCCGGACGCTGCGGCGCTGTGACGAGCTGCAGTTGAAATCTCCCCCACTCCCGGACCATAGTCACCATTCTGGAGCGCCAAGCTCATAAGGATCATTTATCGAGCGTAGTTCCGCGACGCAGAAGACGGCGGGAGTGAGATCAGAGCGCGGGACACACTCGTAGACGCCATCTTTCGCGCGTCCGCGGACGTGGGTTCGATTCCCTCCGCCTCCACTGCAGCGCACGCGTCGTGCCGAAGCCTAAAGCGGGCGCAGCCGGACCGGCAGCGTCTTGTGCTGGTTGGCGAATGGCGACTCGACGTAGGTCGGGTTGCCGGCGATTTCCATGTGGGGGTAACGCCTGAGTGTCTCGTCGATGAGTATCCGCAGCTCAAGCCGCGCTAGCGCCGTCCCGAGGCAGAAGTGCCTGCCGCCCGCGCCGAACGCCTGGTGCTCGGCGTTGCGGGTGATGTCAAAGCGGTCGGGGTCCTCATAGCGCGTCTCGTCGCGGTTAGACGACGGGTACCACATCACCACCTTCTCGCCCTCGCGGATCGTCTGCTTGTGCAGCTCGGTGTCGCACGTCGCTGTGCGGGCGAAGTGGGCGAAGGCGGGGAACATGCGTAGCGACTCCTCGACGACGGCGGGAACGAGCGAGGGGTCCTCCAGAACCTTCCGTCGCTGGTCAGGGTTTTCCATCAGTGCGCGCATCCCGCTGCAGTAGGTCGCCTTCGTGCTGTCGTTCCCGGCAGCCATCAGCAGGAAGAACCCCATCACGATCTCGTGGTCCTCGAGTCGCTCGCCGTCGAGCTCCGCGTGTACTAACACGCTCGTGAGGTCATTTGTCGGCGATGTGCGGCGTTCGGCGATCAGCTTGCCGCAGCGCTTGAACACCTCAGGCACCTCGCGCTCGATCACGCTTTGAGCGCCAGCCGGCGTCGCGTCCGGGTCGCCCGCCCCGACGATCGCATTGATGAGCTTCGCCCAAGCCTCGTCATCCTCGGGCGGCAGGCCCATGAAGCTGCCGATCACTCGCGCGACGGCCGGCTGCGCCACGTCATTTACCAGATCGCAGATGTCGCGGCCGTCGAGCCGGTCAAACACGTCCGCTGTGATCACGCGGATCGCGTCCTCATGCTCGGCGATCCGCTTCGGCGTGAAACCACGCTGGAAGAGCGCCTTCATCCGGTCATGCTTGGGCGGGTCCATACCGATGAACATCGCTTGCTGAAGCTCCAGCGGCAAGATCGCATTCTTCAACGCGACGAACCCGCCGATCTCGGAGGAGAACGTCCGCCAGTCGCGGCTGACCTCAAACACGTCCTCCGCGGTCGTTACCGACCAGAAACCATCCTCGTCGGGATACTCCGAGATGCCAGTCGACCAGTGAACCGGACACTCCGCGCGCAGGCGCCTGAACAGCTCCAGCGGCGGCCCCTCCTTGAAGTGAGCGCGATCAGCGACACGCACCTCCTCGAGCGGCGTCTGCTCCTCGTTAGTGCTCACGAACTCCCCATCCTTAGTCGCCATGCGGCGATCCCCCAGCGGAGCCTACCTCACCTGAACCTTGGGGCACACGACCACGGCGAGGACGCGCCGCCGGCGCTCAGGCCTACGCAGGCACCGAATATCGGTTATCGGGCGCGGGTTATGGAAACAGCGCCTCGACCACAGAGGGTGACCTCGAGGTAGTCAGCCCGGAGACCCCGGGCGTCCGACGTTTGAACGCTTGAGTTCGCGGTGGAGGCCCAGTGCTCGGGTCCGTGTTTACCAGCCGCAAGGTAGCTTCTTCCGGTTGTTGGCGCGGTCGAGCGCTCAGGCGCTGTCGTGGTGTCGATCTCGCAGTGCTGCCCAGCCGCCGACGGTCAGCCGCCACATCTGCTCACCGTGGAGGGGGTCGTTGCCACCCGGCTTGATCAGGCCGTCCGCTTGGGCTTGCTCGAAGGCGTCGATGACTCGCTCCTCGTCGACCGACAGCTCCCACGCGACCAAGCCCAAGCTCGCGCCGCCGGTCTGATCGAAATCGCCGACTACCTCAAGCACCTTTTGCACCGAAATGTGGGACATCCTTGTCCCTTGTCATCGGCACTCCCCAACGTCCCCTTAGGCCTGCCGCTAACGAAGCTGTCACGAGGGGCGATGTGATCGGCTGTCCCGCGCACGGGCGACTGACGGCGACGACTGCTGCCTTCTCGCGTTGAAGTAGCAGTGCCGTCGAGCGCGACCAGAGTGCTGCAATCGTTCCGATGCAGGTGAGCCGTGGTCATCGCGGTGCTCGTGCTCGGCTTCGTGAAGCAGTAGCTACGCGGTCGCAGGGCCGCCGGCGCACCTGCTTCGCCCGCCGCGGGAAACTCTCGGTGTGCTTGACGGTGGAGGCCCGCGGCGGTGATGATGCGACGTCATGGCGTCCTTTATGGCGGCGGTTGTGCAGGCGGCCGCGGTGGGCTTCGATCTTGACAGGGGGTTGGACAAGGTCGGCCGTCTCGCGGCCGAGGCGAGCGCGGGCGGTGCATCACTTGCGGTGTTCCCGGAGGCGTTTCTGCCTGGGTACCCGCGCGGGATCACGTTTGGGACTGTCGTCGGGGACCGCACCCGCGAGGGGCGCGAGCACTTCCGTCGCTACTTCGAGGCTTCGGTCGATGTCCCCGGACCGGTCGTCGATCGGCTCGCCGGGATCGCGGCCGAGACGGCGCTGCACTTGGTGATCGGTGTGGTGGAGCGCGACGGCGGAACCCTGTATTGCACGGTCTTGTTCTTCTCGCCCGGCGGCTACTTGGGCAAGCACCGCAAGCTGATGCCGACGGCGGCGGAGCGGATCGTGTGGGGATTCGGTGACGGGTCGACGCTGCCGGTGTTCGACACGCCGCTGGGCCGGATCGGGGCGGTTATCTGCTGGGAGAACTACATGCCGCTGCTGCGGATGGACAGCCCGCCGCTGACGATCAGCGGAAGCTGGCGGCCCTGCGCGCGATGACGGCGGATGGCGAGCGCGAGCTGAATCGCGCCGGACACGGCCGCCCAGGCGCCGAACGCGGCCAGGGCGGCGCCGGCGTCGACCCCGAACGCGGTGGCCGCGATCGCGGCCACCGCCAGCGTGCTGATCGCGGCGTTGATGCGAAGCGCGCGCCCGGACGAACCGGTGGCGCGCGCCCCGACGATTGAGGCAAGCACGTCGATGACGGGGTAGGAAGCGAGCAGAGCGGCCGCCGCGGTCGGCACGTCAGAGCTCGTGCTCGTGACGTCGTCGCCGACGGCGACCACGAGCGCCGCCGCCCACACCAGGGCAAGCAGCGCCCGCACGAGCGTGATCCGCGGCGCGCCCCGGGAACTGGAACCCAGAGGCGCGAATCGGTCGGCGGCGAAGGAAGCAGGCATGACAAGAGGTCCTTTCGATCGTGTGCGCGGGCGGTCCCTGGGTGCCGGGACCGTGATCGCCGCGGCGTGCGGAAGCTCGCCGGGCACGCGGGCGGGCGCGGCATGTTGCTTGAAGCGGTCCAGTTCTCGCTGCGTGGTCTCTCTGAAGCGGGGCAGCTGTCGCTGGGTGGTCGGCATGACGTCTCCCAATCGCGTAACCGGTTCAACTGGTTACGAGCTTGACAGACGCGGCGTAACCTGTCAAGTTGGTTACATGAGCTCAACGTTCTTCAGCGGCCGATGCAGCCTCGACTACGTGGGCACGGTGCGCTGGCGTCGCAGCCATGAGCCCTACGAGTACCTCGCCGAGCCGTCGGACCTGGCTACGTGGGCGACCACGAAGGGGCTGGTCGATGAACCGCCGCGCGTCACACCAGCCCAGCTGGCGAGCGCCCGAGAGATCCGGGAAGCGATCTACCGAGTGCTGTCCGCCCGCGTCGCCCACGTTATCCCGACCGCGGCTGACGTGGCAGCGCTCAACACGGCAGCGCAGCACCCGCCGGTACAGATCTCACTAGGCGCTGACGGCTCCGTTCATCGCGTCGGTACCGTCAGCCAGCTGCTCTCCACGGTGGCACGCGATGTCCTGGACCTGCTGGGCAGCCACCAGATCGATCTCGTCCGCGAATGCGACGGTCATGACTGCACCCGGCTCTACGTCGACTCCTCGCGCGCCCGGAACCGACGCTGGTGCAGCAACACCGAATGTGGGAACAAGGCGAAGGTCTCCGCGTTCCGCGAGCGCGCTCGAGAGTCCATCAGTAGCACCGAGCACAGCCACTAGAAGGCCGCACGAGACACGAGCAGCCCGCCGGCGTGCGTCGCCGCCGGCGTTTCGCTGCTCGGATCCCAGACTTCTGGTTTAGGCGTGAAACAACAGTCTCGGCGGCTGGATCGAGCCAGGCTGACGCTACTCCTTCGGAACGAACGCACAAGCGCGCTGACTCGCCTCCTCGACTCCTGCTCTGGCCGGCGAAGCGGAAGAGCGCGCCCCCAAGATCGGCGACGGCCATGCCGACTGATCGTATGCGACCCGAGTTCTGCCGCGGCCGGCTACATCTTCAGTCGACAGGTCTCGGGTGCTCCTACCTTGCCCCTGGGGGCACGAACCCAAGGAGCGGGCCTTCTTCTCGACATGCCAGTAGACCATCACGCCCGGGCCGCGGTAGCGGGCGTGCCACTCATCGGGTTGGAGTCCCAGGAGCCGAACTGCTTTGAATCCGACGTACATACCGTGCCCGGCCCCCACAGCAGCTCGTCTCTGACGCGGAGGGTCGTGTTGACGACCTCGACGATCCCGGCGCGGAGGTTCTCGCGGGTGAAGTAGATCCGCCTGAAGCGACGCAGCGCCGCCTCGGTGTCGTCTGGGTGACCGTCGATCGCGTCGGCGATCCGTTTGATGCCGATGTTCGACCCGAGCGCGAAGGACACCAGCAGCTTCCGCCGGCGGGCGGTGTCGGCGTCGGTGATCTCCCGGGAGGCGACCGAGATCAGCTTGCGCGTGAACCTGCTGAGGTGGTCTGCTTCCTGGGGTTTGGGGAAGATCGGAACAGGAATTAGCGCTAAGCGGTCGCCGTCAGTCCTCGATCTCGAGCGCGTCCATCGCGGCCTGCCGGTCGGCTGCCGAGGGCAGGCTGTAGCGTCGGGTCGTTTCGAGCCGTCGGTGGCCGGCGAGTTCCGCTACCAAGACGAGGTCGTTGCCTGAGCGGACGAGGTTCGTCATGCAGGTGTGCCGGAGCGTGTGCGCGGAGAGCTTCAGTTCCGCTCGCGCCGCGACGCTGCGCACAGCCAGATCGACTGCTCGGGCCGACAGCCGTCGGCCCTGAGGCCCGATGAACAGCGCCCGCTCCCCGTCGGCCGCGGCTCGCTCCCTAAGCCAGCCGGCGACTGCCTGCCGGCTGGACGAGTTCAGCGGCACCTCGCGGTAAAGGTCGCCCTTTCCGGACCTGATCACCAGCAGGCCCTTGCGCGCTGAGATCGACACGTCGTCGACGTCGAGCGAGACGAGCTCGTTGAGCCGGAGCGCGGTGTAGAGCAGCAGCGTCACGATCGCGCGGTCCCGCGGCCTGGAGTCCTCGGCGGCGCGTACCAGCTCACGTTGATGGTCGATCGACAGCGCCCTCGGCGCGGCCTGGGCGATCGGCGCACGCTTGACGTTCGCGGGGCCGAGGCCGAGGAAGCGGTTGAAGTGGTCGACGGCGGCAAGCGCCAGGTTGACCGACGCGGGCTTCCAGCCGCGGTCGACCTTCAGATGCCGCTTGAAGTCCCGAGCGGCGTAATCCCTCGCCTTCGGGTCGGCGAGCGCCTTCGCGCCGTCCCGGCGGCCCGTCAGCCAGGCACCGGAGCCGGCGACGTGCTGGCCGTAGGCGTCCTTCGTTCGCGGTGCGAGTGGCGCACGCTCGAGCTCGCGCAAACACAGCTTGACGGCGGCCGCGACCGTTCGACTGCCGGTCTGCTTGTTAGTAGAAGCCGATTTCGCTCGTTGGGAGGCCGCCACGAGCGGATTAGTAGCAGCAATCCGGCTCGGGTCCTGC
>CAVUPS010000001.1:0-1030225 GCA_963743475.1 uncultured Solirubrobacterales bacterium | reverse complement strand
TAGGCCGCGTCCCAGCCCGCGTCGAGGTGGCGGTCAAGGCGCGGCTGCTGGAGCTGATCGCCGAGGCGACCGGGGCGGGCTGGAGCTTTGGCAAGGCGTGCGGGGTGCTCGGCCTGGGCGAGCGGCGCGCCCGCGACTGGCAGCAGCGCGCCGCCGCCGGCGCTTTGGCCGACCGCAGGCCGGGCGGCACGCCGGTGCACGCGCTGCGCCCGGAGGAGGTCGATGCGATCCTGCGGCTCGCCGATCAGTGGGGCGAAATCGACGCCTCGCACCGCAAGCTCGCGCACCGCGGCTCCTACCTTGGGCGCGTGTGGGTGTCGCCCTCGACGGTCCTGCGGGTGCTGTTGGAGCACGGCCGCCGGCTTCCCTACCGGCCGCCGCGTCAGGCCTCGGTGAAGCGGCCGTGGCCGGAGTGGGTCCAGTACAAGCCTTGTCAGGTGTGGGGCTATGACTTCAGCGAGTTCCCGCGGGCCGGTACGAGCGCGCTGGCGATCCTCGACCTCGTCTCGCGCAAGTGGATCGAGACGATGCTCTGCCCCGAGGCCACCGACGTGCAGGTCCAGGTGCTGTTCACGCGCGCGCTCGAGCGCGAGGGCCTGCTGGACGTGATCCTCTCGCTGATCGACGAGCACGGCGAGCAGGAGGACGAGTTGCAGCCGATCCTGCTCTCAGTGTCGGACAACGGCGCCCAGATGAGGTCGGGCTCGACCCGCGAGTTCATGGCCCTGCACGCGATCGCGACCCACTACGGCCGCCCCGGGACGCCGACCGATCAGGCCCACATCGAGTCGCTGTTCGGCCACCTCAAGTACGAGTGGCCGTACCTGTGCGCGCTCCAGAACCCGGCCGACCTCTCACGCGAGCTCGACGCCGTACGCGAGCAGTACAACAGCGTGCGCCTGCACGCCGGCATCGGCTACGTCACCCCCAACGACGAGCACGAGGGCCGCGGGCCCGCGATCCGTCAAGCCCGCCGCGCCGGCCTCGCGCGCGCCCGACAGCAGCGCCTGGCCTACAACCGCGCCACCCACCCGAGGCTGACCGGATGACGACAACGCCCCCACAGCGCCAACAGCGGGCGACCGATCGCTCTGCCTGCCTCGCCGCATGGCTGCACAGGGCCACACAACGCGCCGGTTCTCGCCGCGATCACCCAAATCGAACCCGCCAAGCTCTCAGCGGCCCTGTCATGGCCACCCTCACCGCCGCCCTCGGCAGCTCTGCTGCCGACCTAACCAGCCCATCAGCGAAGCCGGCGCGGACTGTCAAGGCCAGCCCGACAGGGCCCAGCGCAGCTGGCCGCGCAGCGGTGGCCTTGGTGTGCTGAGTACGGATGTTGAGATCGGAGGTGGAAGTCCTGTCCCGGGGCCCTGACAGAGGGAACCCGACATCGATGAGGCAAGGGCGCGGCCCGGAATTGGCCGGGCGGCTTCAGTGCGGCTGGTTGCGCTGCGAAGCTCCCGTGAGGGCGGGTCTGAAGGAGGCCATAGGTGCGTTGTGGTGGCGAACGAGAGTGAAGCGCCGTAAGGCGTTGCTCGGTGGGCGAGCCGGCCAACAGCGGCGATGCCCGATTCCTGTTCGTCGTGACCGAGAGCGTATTGGCGACGTGATCACAGCGAAATCTCAGCATCTCACCTCAGGAGATCTGCTGGGTTCCGGCCGGTTGGCCGGTAGGCCTGAGAACGAGAGGACGATGGTCGATGGCCCAGCAGAAGTCCGAGGACTGCGTAGTACTGGAAGGCGGCTGTAATGGTCGCTGAGCGTGCCGGGTCGAGCCCCGGTGGGCAAGGGAAGGCGGTCCCGGTCGAAGAAACGGCGGTGCAGCTCAGCCTGCCGGTCGCGACAGCAGAAAACCCGCAAGGGGCTACCCGCAGGAGGACCCGGGACCGGCTCGGGGTCCTCCGGGCGGAAGCGCCGAAGGCGACCAGCAAGGTTGGGATCGCAGCGCCTGCGACGTTGGAGGAGGTTGCCAACCGATTGACCAGTGCGTTGTTGAAGGTGGCGTCGAACAAGGGCGCCCCTGGCCCTGATGGGCAGACGATCGAGGCGCTGCTTGAGCAGTGGCCGGTCGTGCTGCCCAGGCTGCAGACCGACCTGCTGGCTGGGAGCTACCAGCCCGGCGCGATCCGCCGGCGGTATATCCCGAAGGCGGGGGGTGGGCAGCGCGGGTTAGGGATTCCCGACGTGATCGATAGGGTGGTCCAAGAGGCCGTGCGGCAGGTGCTCGAACCGCTGTGGGAGCCGACGTTCCATCCCTCAAGTCACGGGTTTCGACCCGGTCGAAGTTGCCATTCGGCGATCGCCGAGGCCAAGGGGCATCTTGAAGACGGCTACGAGTGGTGCGTAGATCTTGATTTGGAGAAGTTCTTCGATCTCGTCTGCCACCAGCGGCTTGCCGCCAAGCTCGCCGAGCGCGTGAGCGATCGGCGGCTGCTCAGGCTGATCGGACGGATGCTCAAGGCCAAGGTGTTGTTGCCGGACGGTGTGGTGATCGCAAGCGAGCAGGGCGTTCCGCAAGGCGGTCCGCTCTCGCCACTGCTGTCGAACATCGTGCTGGACGAGCTCGATCAAGAGCTTGACCGGCGTGGCCACCGATTCGTTCGCTACGCAGACGACGCCAAGGTGTACGTGCGCAGCGAGCGGGCGGGGCGACGGGTGATGGCCAGCTTGTGCGAGTTCATCGGACGGCGCTTGCGCCTGAAGGTGAACGAGGCAAAGTCGGCCGTTGCCCGACCCGAAGAGCGCCACTTCCTCGGCTTCCGGCTATGGGTAAACCCGTATACCGGGATCGTGGAGGTGCTGTTGTCGGAGCGCACCAAGCGCTTAGCGATGGAGCGCATCCGCCAGCTCACACCCAGGAACTGGGGAGGCACGCTTGAAAGCTGCATCTCCAGGACCAACACGTGGCTGCGCGGCTGGCACGGTTTCTTCGGGATCGCCTCCGCCACGGAAATGCGGATGATGCGCACGCTCGACGCTCACATCAGGCGGCGGCTGCGCGCGATCATTCTGCGCCACTGGAAACGCAAACGCACAATCGCGCGGCGTCTCATCAAGCTGGGCGTCAAACGAGAAAACGTGTGGCGGCAGATCTACTCGGGACGGAAGTCCTGGTGGGCGCTAAGCCACACGTCCGCGGTCGACCACGGCCTGCGCAACGCGTACTTCGCCAAGCGCGGGCTGCTGTTCCTGGCCGACGTTCATCGCCAAACGCACCGGCAGATCGTCGCTCCCGCCTCGCCACAACTGGCGTTATGGGAATGATTCGAGGTCGACAAACCGGCCGGCGGCGGGGGTCATAACCCGCCGTCCCGAAGAGCCGTATACGACCAGCGTACGTACGGTTCTGTGGGAGCCGGGGCGGGCAACCGCCCCGGCTACCCGAGGTGTGCTGGGTACGGATGTTGAGATCGGAGGTGGAAGTCCTGTCCCGGGGCCCTGACAGAGGGAACCCGACATCGATGAGGCAAGGGCGCGGCCCGGAATTGGCCGGGCGGCTTCAGTGCGGCTGGTTGCGCTGCGAAGCTCCCGTGAGGGCGGGTCTGAAGGAGGCCATAGGTGCGTTGTGGTGGCGAACGAGAGTGAAGCGCCGTAAGGCGTTGCTCGGTGGGCGAGCCGGCCAACAGCGGCGATGCCCGATTCCTGTTCGTCGTGACCGAGAGCGTATTGGCGACGTGATCACAGCGAAATCTCAGCATCTCACCTCAGGAGATCTGCTGGGTTCCGGCCGGTTGGCCGGTAGGCCTGAGAACGAGAGGACGATGGTCGATGGCCCAGCAGAAGTCCGAGGACTGCGTAGTACTGGAAGGCGGCTGTAATGGTCGCTGAGCGTGCCGGGTCGAGCCCCGGTGGGCAAGGGAAGGCGGTCCCGGTCGAAGAAACGGCGGTGCAGCTCAGCCTGCCGGTCGCGACAGCAGAAAACCCGCAAGGGGCTACCCGCAGGAGGACCCGGGACCGGCTCGGGGTCCTCCGGGCGGAAGCGCCGAAGGCGACCAGCAAGGTTGGGATCGCAGCGCCTGCGACGTTGGAGGAGGTTGCCAACCGATTGACCAGTGCGTTGTTGAAGGTGGCGTCGAACAAGGGCGCCCCTGGCCCTGATGGGCAGACGATCGAGGCGCTGCTTGAGCAGTGGCCGGTCGTGCTGCCCAGGCTGCAGACCGACCTGCTGGCTGGGAGCTACCAGCCCGGCGCGATCCGCCGGCGGTATATCCCGAAGGCGGGGGGTGGGCAGCGCGGGTTAGGGATTCCCGACGTGATCGATAGGGTGGTCCAAGAGGCCGTGCGGCAGGTGCTCGAACCGCTGTGGGAGCCGACGTTCCATCCCTCAAGTCACGGGTTTCGACCCGGTCGAAGTTGCCATTCGGCGATCGCCGAGGCCAAGGGGCATCTTGAAGACGGCTACGAGTGGTGCGTAGATCTTGATTTGGAGAAGTTCTTCGATCTCGTCTGCCACCAGCGGCTTGCCGCCAAGCTCGCCGAGCGCGTGAGCGATCGGCGGCTGCTCAGGCTGATCGGACGGATGCTCAAGGCCAAGGTGTTGTTGCCGGACGGTGTGGTGATCGCAAGCGAGCAGGGCGTTCCGCAAGGCGGTCCGCTCTCGCCACTGCTGTCGAACATCGTGCTGGACGAGCTCGATCAAGAGCTTGACCGGCGTGGCCACCGATTCGTTCGCTACGCAGACGACGCCAAGGTGTACGTGCGCAGCGAGCGGGCGGGGCGACGGGTGATGGCCAGCTTGTGCGAGTTCATCGGACGGCGCTTGCGCCTGAAGGTGAACGAGGCAAAGTCGGCCGTTGCCCGACCCGAAGAGCGCCACTTCCTCGGCTTCCGGCTATGGGTAAACCCGTATACCGGGATCGTGGAGGTGCTGTTGTCGGAGCGCACCAAGCGCTTAGCGATGGAGCGCATCCGCCAGCTCACACCCAGGAACTGGGGAGGCACGCTTGAAAGCTGCATCTCCAGGACCAACACGTGGCTGCGCGGCTGGCACGGTTTCTTCGGGATCGCCTCCGCCACGGAAATGCGGATGATGCGCACGCTCGACGCTCACATCAGGCGGCGGCTGCGCGCGATCATTCTGCGCCACTGGAAACGCAAACGCACAATCGCGCGGCGTCTCATCAAGCTGGGCGTCAAACGAGAAAACGTGTGGCGGCAGATCTACTCGGGACGGAAGTCCTGGTGGGCGCTAAGCCACACGTCCGCGGTCGACCACGGCCTGCGCAACGCGTACTTCGCCAAGCGCGGGCTGCTGTTCCTGGCCGACGTTCATCGCCAAACGCACCGGCAGATCGTCGCTCCCGCCTCGCCACAACTGGCGTTATGGGAATGATTCGAGGTCGACAAACCGGCCGGCGGCGGGGGTCATAACCCGCCGTCCCGAAGAGCCGTATACGACCAGCGTACGTACGGTTCTGTGGGAGCCGGGGCGGGCAACCGCCCCGGCTACCCGAGGTGTGCTGGGTACGGATGTTGAGATCGGAGGTGAAAGTCCTGTCCCGGGGCCCTGACAGAGGGAACCCGACATCGATGAGGCAAGGGCGCGGCCCGGAATTGACCGGGCGGCTTCAGTGCGGCTGGTTGCGCTGCGAAGCTCCCGCGAGGGCGGGTCTGAAGGAGGCCATAGATGCGCTGTGGTGGCGAACGAGAGTGAAGCGCCGTAAGGCGTTGCCTGGTGGGCGAGCCGGCCAACGGCGGCGATGCCCGATCCCTGTATGCCGTGACCGGGAGCGTATTGGCGACGTGATCACAGCGAAATCTCAGCATCTCACCCCAGGAGATCTGCTGGGTTCCGGCGCGTGTGCCGGTAGGCCGGAGAACGAAAGGACGATGGTCGATGGCCCAGCAGAAGTCCGAGGACTGCGTAGTACCGGAAGGCGGCTGTAATGGCCGCTGAGCGCGTCGGGTCGAGCCCCGGCGGGCGAGGGAAGGCGGTCCCGGTCGAAGAAACGGCGGTGCAGCTCAGCCTGCCGGTCGCGACAGCAGAAAACCCGCGAGGGGCTACCCGCAGGAGAACCCGGGACCGGCTTGGGGTGATCCGGGCGGGAGCGCCGAAGGCGACCAGCCAGGTTGGGATCGCAGCGCCTGCGACGATGGAGGAGGTTGCCAACCGATTGACCAGTGCGTTGTTGAAGGTGGCGTCGAACAAGGGCGCCCCCGGACCGGACGGGCAGACGATCGAGGCGCTGCTAGAGCAGTGGCCGGTCGTATTGCCCAGGCTGCAGACCGACCTGCTGGCTGGGAGCTACCAGCCCGGCGCGATCCGCCGGCGGTATATCCCGAAGGCGGGGGGTGGGCAGCGCGGGCTGGGGATTCCCGACGTGATCGATAGGGTGGTCCAGGAGGCTGTGCGGCAGGTGCTCGAACCGCTGTGGGAGCCGACGTTCCATCCTTCAAGTCACGGGTTTCGACCCGGCCGAAGTTGCCACACGGCGATCGCTGAGGCCAAGGGGCATCTCGGGGACGGCTATGAGTGGTGCGTGGATCTGGATTTGGAGAAGTTCTTCGATCTCGTCTGCCACCAGCGGCTTGCCGCCAAGCTCGCCGAGCGCGTGAGCGATCGGCGGCTGCTCAGGCTGATCGGACGGATGCTCAAGGCCAAGGTGGTGCTGCCGGACGGTGTGGTGATCGCAAGCGAGCAGGGCGTTCCGCAAGGCGGTCCGCTCTCGCCGCTGCTGTCGAACATCGTGCTGGACGAGCTCGACCGTGAGCTTGACCGGCGTGGTCACCGATTCGTTCGCTACGCAGACGACGCCAAGGTGTACGTGCGTAGCGAGCGGGCGGGACGACGGGTGATGGCCAGCCTGACCGAGTTCATCGAAGGCCGTTTGCGGCTGAAGGTGAACGAAGGCAAAGTCGGCCGTCGCCCGACCCGAGGAGCGCCACTTCCTCGGCTTCCGGCTATGGGTAAACCCGTACACCGGGGTCGTGGAGGTGCTGTTGTCGGAGCGCACCAAGCGCTTAGCGATGGAACGCATCCGCCAGCTCACACCCAGGAACTGGGGAGGCACGCTTGAGAGCTGCATCGCCAGGACCAACACGTGGCTGCGCGGCTGGCACGGCTTCTTCGGAATCGCCTCCGCCACGGAAATGCAGATGATGCGCACGCTCGACGCCCATATCCGGCGTCGACTCCGCGCGATCATTCTGCGCCACTGGAAACGCAAACGCACAATCGCGCGGCGTCTCATCAAGCTGGGCGTCAAACGGCAAAGCGTGTGGCGGCAGGTCTACTCGGGACGCAAGTCCTGGTGGGCGCTGAGCCACACGCCCGCGATCGACCACGGCCTGCGCAACGCGTACTTCGCCAAGCGCGGGCTGATCTTCGTGGCCGACCTACACCGCGAAACGCACCGGCAGATCGTCGCTCCCGCCTCGCCACAACTGGCGTTATGGGAATGATTCGAGGTCGACAAACCGGCCGGCGGCGGGGGTCATAACCCGCCGTCCCGAAGAGCCGTATACGACCAGCGTACGTACGGTTCTGTGGGAGCCGGGGCGGGCAACCGCCCCGGCTACCCTGCTGTCGAACATCGTGCTGGACGAGCTCGATCATGAGCTTGACCGGCGTGGCCACCGATTCGTTCGCTATGCAGACGACGCCAAGGTGTACGTGCGTAGCGAGCGGGGGGGGCGGCGGGTGATGACCAGCCGGACCGAGTTCATCCAACGGCGCTTGCGCCTGAGGATCAACGAGGCCAAGTCGGCCGTTGCCCGACCCGAAGAGCGCCACTTCCTCGGCTTCCTCTCTGGGTAAACCCGTATACCGGGGTCGTGGAGGTGCTGTTGTCGGAGCGCACCAAGCGCTTAGCGATGGAGCGCATCCGCCAGCTCACACCCAGGAACTGGGGAGGCACGCTCGAGAGCTGCATCGCCAGGACCAACACGTGGCTGCGCGGCTGGCACGGTTTCTTCGGGATCGCCTCCGCCACGGAGATGCGGATGATGCGCACGCTCGACGCTCACATCAGGTGTCGGCTCCGCGCGATCATTCTGCGCCACTGGAAACGCAAACGCACGATCGCGCGGCGTCTCATCAAGCTGAGCGTCAAACGAGAAAACGTGTGGCGGCAGGTCTACTCGGGACGCAAGTCCTGGTGGGCGCTGAGCCACACGTCCGCGGTCGACCACGGCCTGCGCAACGCGTACTTCGCCAAGCGCGGGCTGCTGTTCCTGGCCGACGTTCATCGCCAAACGCACCGGCAGATCGTCGCTCCCGTCTCGCCACAACTGGCGTTATGGGAATGATTCGAGGTCGACAAACCGGCCGACGGCGGGGGTCATAACCCGCCGTCCCGAAGAGCCGTATACGACCAGCGTACGTACGGTTCTGTGGGAGCCGGGACGGGCAACCGCCCCGGCTACCCGAGACAGGCCGAACGCGCTCCGCTAGCCGGTAGCGCCACACAACACGCAGCACTTACAGGGTCAGCAGATGCCCCCTGCCGAGGAAGGAAGCTGCGCGCAGCGCAGCCCTTGTCGCCCGGCAAGGGCATCCGAACGCGCCCGGCCACGGCGCGCTCGCCCACAAGCCGAAACCATCTTCTTGCTCGGGGGTTGACACAGGACGTCTACCAGCCCAACCTCGAGAAGCGCCACCACCAGCTCAAGTGCGTCCAGGACGCAGCGCCGGTGCTGCTCAAGAGCCCCGAACGGATCGAGGCGCTGTTCTGCTGCCACTTCGTCGCGCTGTTGTGCTGCTGCCTGATCGAACGCGAGCTACGCCAGGCGATGGCGCGCCAGGAGATCGCCGAGCTGCCGCTGTTCCCCGAACAGCGCGCCTGCAAGCAGCCGACCGCAGCGCGCACGCTCGAGCTGTTCTCAGGCCTGGCCCGCCACCGCCTCTACAGCCACAGGCGCCACCTCAAGGACTTCGCGCCCGAACTCACGCCACTACAAGCGCACGTGTTGCAGCTACTCGGCGTACCGGCGGCCGCCTATACCGGCTGATCAGACCCGCGCAAGTAGGGGCGGATATTCGGCGCGAGAAGTGCGGAAAGGCAAAACAGGGTTACTCACCGTCGTAGTAATCGACGTGGCCGTCGGCGCGGCGCATCATCACCACGTCATCTTCCCTCCCGGGCCACACGCCGATCTTGTCGCTGTCCGGATAGACGGCGACGGCGGGCTCATGCGCGCTCGAGAACATCACGACCCGCGCCGGCGCGTCCCCCCGGTTGGTCAGTTTGTGGGCACCGTCCGGCCCGGCCGGGAAGCACACCGCGTTACCCGCGCCGGCCTCCTCCTCGCCCTCAGGCGTGCGGACGACCACCGAGCCCTCGAGCACGATCAGCCACTCCTCGAGGTACTCGTAGTGGTACGGGCAGAGACTCTCCCCGGGCGGCACCTCGAACGCCTTGACGGCCAGCTCCCGACCGCCCAGGGCCTTGGTCAGATGTGAGACGGCCGAGCGGTACCCCTCCGGATCGGAGGAGTCGTACTCGAGCGCATCGAACAGGGCGGCGCGCCTCATCGGCGGATGATCGCATCGAGCCCTGGCCTGTGCTGCACCCATGCCCGGACCGCCTCGAGCTGCCCCGCGAGCGCGACAGGACGTCCTCGGCCCCGACTAGTGACGAGCTGCACGCCGAAGCTTCTCGAATGAGCCACGCGCGCCAGGTCAACGACCTCGCTCACGAACCAGCGTTCGATGAGCCTTGGGGATTGAGACGGGCGGCGAGGCCTGTGGGAGCTCCAGCGCGACGTCGTCGACGACGCTTATGGCGTCCGCTGGCCTTCGGCGAGCGAGTCGCTGATAGCCCCGGGTCCATCGAATGCACTGGCGGCGCTCACGCGACGGCTGGCCGCGATCGCCGGTCATCTCGCCGCGGCGCCCTGTTGCTTGGTGGCTGGGGCTGGTGACTGGTCGAGCATCAGCGTCGAGCAGCGCTCGGCGATCATGTAGGTCGGCGCGTTGGTGTTGCCGGAGGTGATCCGCGGCATCACCGACGCGTCGGCCACTCGTAGCCCCTCGACGCCGTACGCCCGGAGCTCGGCGTCGACGACACCGTTGTAGGGCGAGCCGATGGCGCAGCTGCATGCCGGGTGGTAGATGTGCTCGCAGGTCGCGCGGAGCCATGCGATCCGCTGCTCGCGGCTGCGCACGGTGGCGCCCGGGTTGAGGCGCTCGCCGAGGAGGCCGGCGAGCGGCGGCCGGGAAGCGAGTTCCTCGATCAGCTCGAGTGCTCTGAGCATCGCGTCGACCTCGCTGTCTTGGGAGAGGATGTTGGTGAGGATCCGCGGGTGATCCGCGGGGTTCGCCGAGCGCAGGCGCACCTCCCCGCGGCTCTCAGGTGCCTGCAACGCGAGCGTCAGCGTGATCGCCGGCGTGCCGGTCTTGCGGAACCCGTGCTCCCAGAAGTACCCCGGATAGAAGATAATCTGAAAGTCCGGCGCGAGAAGGGTTGAATCCGACCGCCAGTGGATCAAGGCTTCGGCCAGAGTCGAGGACAGCTTGCCTTTTCTGGTCGACAGCCACTGCAGGAGGTAGCGCGGGTCGGTGGCGTCGTCGAGCGTCACCCGGTCGTTGGAATGCCAGTTGCACAAGGCCATCGGATGCTCCTGGAGGTGGCGGCCGACGTTGGGCGAGTCGACCAGCGGTTTGATCCCGATCTCGCGCAGGTGATCCGCCGGCCCGATGCCCGACAGCATCAGCAGCTGGGGCGAGCCGTACGCCCCCGCGCTCAACACGACCTCGCGCTCTGCCCGGGCGATCTCGCGCTTGCGGTCGCGCTCGTACTCCACGCCCACCGCGCGACCCCCCGAGATCACCACGCGGCGCACCAGCGCCTTGGCGACCAGCGTCAGGTTATTCCGCTTCAGCGCTGGGCGCAGGAATGCGTCGGCGGCGCTCCAGCGCCTGCCGCCCTTGGTCGTCGTCTGCAACAGGCTCGCTCCGTCCTGGCTGGCGCCGTTGTAATCGAGGTTGCGCTCGACCCCGACCGTCCGTGCCGCCTCGATGAACTTCTCCCAATGCGGCGAGAGCCACCGCTTCTGCGTCACGTGCAATTCACCGCTGGTCCCGTGGTAATCGTCGCGGAGCTCGTGGTTTGCCTCGTGGCGCTTGAAGTACGGAAGCACCTCGTCATAGCTCCACCCGACCGCGCCGTGCTCACTCGCCCACCTGTCGTAGTCGCGGCGGTTCCCGCGGACGTACAGCATCCCATTCATCGAGGAGGTACCGCCAACCATCCTGCCGCGCGGCAGAAACAGTCGACGCCCGAACAACCCGGGCTCGGGCTCGGACATGAAGTTCCAGTCAAGCGCCGTCTGGAACTGGTTCCCCAACGCCGCTGGAACCTTCACGTCCGCCTTGCGGTCAGACCCTCCCGCCTCCAGCAGCAGCACCTGCGCCCCTGCGCCGCTCAGCCGGTTGGCAAGCAAGCAGCCCGCCGAACCGGCACCCACGATCACGTAGTCATACAGCGGCATAGCCTCCCCCTCGACAACGCTCGATAGCACCAACGACTCAACAACTCTACGAGCGTCCCCGTCGTCACGACGTGAAAATCTCCCAATCGCCATCCATTTCCCTCCACCGACGGCACGATCTGCCCCGAGCAAGTCATCACGCGCCCGACCGTCTCATGAGGAAGGTCGTAAAAGGGGGGTGTGGATCCGCGCGTTCGCTGACCGTTCGGCATTGAGACCCCAACTTGGCGTGCGATCGCCGCGTCAGCAGGAGTCTTTGGCAGACAGCTCGGCGATCAGGCGATCCAATTCCGGTACCTCGGCTTGCAGACTCGCCAGGTTGACGACGATCCCCTCCTGGGTGCTGCGAGCGAGTACGACGACCGCCTCCTCGTCCGCGGACGGATTCTCTTCACGATGCGGCACGTATGGCGGGACGTACACGTAGTCGCCCGGGCCGGTCTCGACGCGTCGCTCCGCGTCTTCCTCTAGAAACACGAACACTGGGTGTCCGCGGAGGACGTAGATACCGGTCTCGGCCTCGCCGTGGTGATGATCGCCAGAGACCATCCCCGGGGCGACGTGGGTCTCGCCCATCCAGATCTTGCGTGAACCGTGGCGTGCCCCCGAGATCGCTTCGTAGCGGCGCATTCCCGGCGTTTGGGCCGTTTCCTCGCTCAGCTCGTCACGGCCGGTGTGATGCAACCGGCGATGCCAGGCGGCCGTGCCGTCCTGGGGTCCAGGCTCGCTCTCACCCACGATCGCGCACGATATCGCCTGACCCCGCCGGGCCGGGCTTCAGCAATCTGAGTGCTCCGAAGCGACCGCGATGAGCGGACAATCGACGCTTTCGCGACATCTGCCCGCGTTCGCTGAAGGTTGGGATCTGAGACGCCGGGCACTTCCGGGGCGGACGCGGGGCACCGGACGCGCGAAGCGCGTGCTGGGGCATCGGCGTCTGCGACGAACCCCCTTTTCGCGCAAATCCGGTGCGTGCGCGGCATGCGCAGAGACGCTTCGCGGTCCGAGGGCCGGGCGGGCGGCCGCGTTCGGCTCAGAGCAGAGGTGAGACCCCGGTCGGCTCGGAGCGGTGGGAGCTGCCTCTGCGTGAATGGGCTGAGCGCCGCATCCGCGCGGTGGCGACCCGATCAGCTCGTCCCCGGGTCTGGCCGTGCTCGCGGGGCGGCCTTGGTCTGCGAGACGACTGTGAGCATGTCGGTGAAGACGAGTTCCCAGACGCGACGGACCGCAGGCGGCAACGCGTGCAGCGCGGCCTCGAGGCCGGCAACCCATCCTTGGAGATCCTGGGCGGAGAGATTGCCAAGCGCCGGTGATCCACCACCGCCGTCGGCTGCCTGGCGCGCGACGGCGACCCGCATCACCGCGCGCATGTCGACCGCGAGCGTCTCGACCCGTGCGTCGCTCGGATCCGCGTCCCTGAGGGCGAACATGCGCCGAAAACGATCAGCGTAGGCCTCAGGTCCGCCGGTCGCGCCCAGCAGATCATCCTCAACGTCGCTAGCTGATGTCTTGAACGCCTCGTCGATCGCGCCGGGCGGCCGGAACGCGGCCAGGAGTCGGTGAAAGCGCCGTTCAAATGACTCCTGCTCGGGACCGACGTCGGGGATCAGGCGACGCAAGACGGCAATGGCTCGTTCCTCCGTCGCATCGGCCGCCGTGACCTGCAGGGGATCCTCGATACGTTCCTCTTGCAGCGCCTGGATGAGTGCACGTCGCTGCTGGCGCTGCTCGATCTCGTCGGCGAGCGACTCGTCGAGGCCCTGCAACGCGGCGCGCAACGCCGCGCCGGCGTCATTGGCGGCTAGCAGCGGTCCGATCGCACGCAGCGACAATCCCGCCGCGCGGAGCCTGGTGATCCGGGCCAGCACGACCAACGCACTCGCGTCGCAGCGGCGATACCCGCTGGCGTCGCGGCCGGGCTCGGGAAGCAGGCCGTACTCGTGATACGCACAACAAGCCCGTGAGGTCGTCGTTTTCGCGCGGGAAGAAGCGCGCGGTCTTCGGCATAGCTACATCGGGACCGAGCACCTTCTGCTGGGGCTGTTGCGCGAAGAGGAGGGGCTCGCGGCTGGCGCCTTGGAGACACTCGGCGTCACGGCCGAGCGGGCTCGGGCGCAGGTGGTGCGGCTCGTCCGGCCCGGTGACGAGGGCACCGTAAACCACGTAGGACTGGTCCCGTTCACCCCTCGCGCCAAGAAGGTGCTCGAGCGCTCGCTTCGCGAATCGCTGAGCCTCGGTCGCCACAACATCGGGCCCGAGCACATCCTGCTCGCGCTGGTGCGAGAGAAGGATGGGGTCGCCGTCCGGATCCTGCTCGAGTTCGACGCCGACGCCGAGAAGGTTCGCAACGAGTTGCTCCGAGTCGTTCCGGACCCGAGCCCCCAAACACCCGGTCCGGGACCACTCGCTGTTCGGGCAATCACTGACGTTGTGCCTTGGCATACGACCGATCAATCTTGGTTCGGCGAGCTCGGAGCACATATGAATGGCTTCGCGAAAGCGATTCGGCGCGAGCTAGCGCGAGCGCCCGACACCGGCGATCTCCTCCTAGCCCTCGCGTGCGCGCCCGACACGGTTGCCGCCCAGACGCTGCGCGAGCTGGGCATCGACCTCGACCAACTCCAGGCCGCGATCGAAGGGAAACGAGGCCAACCGCCTGCCGCCCAGAACCAAGCCGACGAGCCGGAAGGATCCGAGCATCAGCGGCGACAGGCGCAGGCCCGCGAGGATGCCATCGCGCGGCCCGAGGTCCTCCAAGAAATCCGTCCACGACTGCGTATCGCGAATCCCGCTGAACCACCAACAACGGCCGGCTGATCAGCCTCGTCCTCGGGACCGAAACCAGACCCCCGCCGACGAGACGCGGCTCGTAGCGCTCCTCCGGGACCGACCCACGATGTTCGCTGAGGGTTGGTCAACGGACGCACCCAGCGCCGTCCGCTCAGGCGCCCATCTAAGACTGTCCAACGATGACGGCCACCGGTCCGGCGGGGATCGTGGAGGCCGGTCGGATGGCGATCCTGGGCACCCCGTTCGGCCCGCTCGTCGAGGCGTTGCCGGCCGAGCGCCGCGCTCGACGCCGAGCTCGAGCGCCGGATATCCGCGCGCGAGCCGGACGGCCCCGTCCGGCGCATGACCGCGTCGCCGGTGGCCCGCGCAGACCCTGGTCAGCCGAAGCCGGCGTGGAGGTAGTCGCGGCCCGAGAGCGTGGCCACCGTGCCGTCGGGCAGGTACACGGTGAGGCGGACGAACGGCGCCACCACCGGCTCGCCGGCCCAGGCGGTCTGGCCGGCGGGGACGGGCACGTGCAGCGGTCCGGGGCGCCGCAGCCCGGCGGGGGACAGGTAGCCGAGCCAGCAGTTGCAGCCCGGCGAATCGGCCGGGGGCGGGCTCAGGGCCACGGTCCGGCCCGCGAGCTGGACGGTGACGAGCGTGGCGGGGCGGGCGAGCGTCACCCCGATCCCCACCCGGTCACAGGCGATCGAGTTGCCCACCGCGCAGGAGACGCCGAGGTAGGGCATCGCGCCGGCCGGAAGCGCCCCCGGGGCCGGCCGCGTCGGGCAGCCGCGCAGCGTGTCGCCGACGGGGATCAGCATCGTCGACGCCGGCCCGCCGGCCGGCGTCACCGTGAGGCGCACGCACCCGGTGCCCTGCACCGTGAAGCCGCCCATGAACCGCTGCACGCTTGGCGCACCGCCGCGGCGCGCCCCGCAGGCGGGAAATCGCACGGAGTACGCACCGGTGGGTGACCCGGACACCGGCGCAGTGAACTGGAGGCTGAAGCGCGGCACCGACGACGGGTCCACCGTGAGCCGCACCGGTTTCTCGCCGCTCACCACGGCGATCGCGTCCGACCCGGTCGGCACGGCCAGGTCCGAGGCCGGGAGCTGGGCCAGATCCTCGCCGATGGCAAGCACGAGCGGGCCTGCCCGATAGACGCCGGTTTCCTGCGGCAGGGGCGCGTGGGCCAGGTCGGCCGGGTGCCCGCACGGAACATCGGCCACGGGCTCGGGGACGGCCGGCGCGTGATGCCCGCCCCCGCCGCACGCGGCGAGGACCACCGCGAGCAGCGCCGGGATCGCGAGGCGTGATCGCTGCACGTCCGCTACTACGGCCCACGCCCCCGGCGAGGTCCCAGGGGACCTCTTGCCGCCCGCGGACCGCAGGAGGGACGATGTTATGTTGCCCGTGGCCACGTCCGTCCCCACGCACGCCTACCAGCAGGTGCGCCGCGTGCGCCCGCGCGGCGAGCCGGCGCTCATCCGGGGCGCGCTGGCCGGCTCGCAGGCCGACCTCGAGCTGCTGTTCCGGGCCCACTGGCCGCCGGCGTACCGCCCGGCCTTCGACGGTTGAGACCGTGAGCACGCCACGGCAGGTGTGCCGAGGAAACGCTCAGGGCGTCCGGTGTGCGATTGCCATCTGGACGCTTCCGGCGCTGGATTCATTACTCTGAAATGCGGCGGTCGTGGCCCGACAGCAAGCCGCAGATTCCGCGGCAGGGCATGAGCAGCGATCGCTTTGGTGACGGCATCCAGCGCCACTACGATGCCTGCGATCGTCGCCACGAGCCCAGTGGCCGGTGCCTGCATCCGGCGTGTTCGGTCGACCGCATGATCGACATCGTCTCATGCCCCCAAGGCGCGGAGTCAGTCGCAGATGGCCTTGGTCTGCTTACACAAGTCCGGGTCGCCGAACGCTCCGCGTGACACGACGCGGCTTCGTTCGTAGTGGTGGTGAGGGATATGATGAGCGAGGACTCGGGATCGGTTGAATTTGGTTTTGCTGCCGGATTCGAGCCAGGCCGAAGCGGTACGGCTGATGGCAGTCCCGTGCCTGGTGGGATCCTGATCGGTTACGCGCGGTGTTCAACCGAGCGTCAGGACCTCTGGGCGCGGCGGCAGACGTTGAGCGACCTTGGTGTGGCCGATGACTGCGTGTATCTCGACCATGGGCTGACTGGCCGCAACCGGTCACGGCCGGGGCTGACGCAGGCGCTGGCGGCGCTGCGTGCGGGCGACACGCTGGTGGTGCCCAAGCTCGACCGGTTCGCGCGATCCGTCCCGGACGCCCGGGCGGTCGGCGACTCGCTGGCCGCGCGGGGTGTGCGCCTGTCACTCGGCGGGACGGTGTACGACCCTGCCGATCCGATGGGCAAGTGCTTCTTCAACATCCTGGCCACTTTCGCCGAATTTGAGGTCGACCTGCTCCGGATGAGAACGCGAGAGGGGATGGCGATCGCGCGCGCGAAGGGCAGGCTCAAGGGCAAACCGCCGAAGCTCAGCGCCACCCAATGGGCGCTCCTGCTCAAGCTACACAAGGCCGGCGAGCACACGATCCCCGAACTGGCCGAGCTGTTCTCAGTCAGCCGTGCCACCGTTTACCGCGAACTCGCACGAACGCAACCTCGCCTCCGAACACACTGTCGCTGAGCGCACGGCAACCGCGACCGCCGAGCCGGCTCGCGAGCCTGCTCCCGACGTTGACACGAGCTTTGCCGACCGATCGCCCTGCGAACCCTGACGCGCCCACCGTCCGCCCAGGGCGCAATCATCGTCTGCCCTGATCAGGTCCGGAAGTCGGTTGGTCTCGCCCGTGCTCTCATCATCTTTCTGCGTTCGAGCGGCCCGTCGGTTACCGCTCCATGCGTCGTCCGGGCGGACGGGGCAGCAGGCGTCTGACGAGCGCTTCCCAGCCTGCGGCTAGCCGCTCGAGGGTCATCCCACGCACGCGCAGCTGGTAGAGAACGACTTCCGCGCTGAGGGTGGACAGCAGCGCTTCGGCGGTGTACTCGGCGTCGAGCGCCAGATCGCTGTCCCCGATCAGGATGGTGAGGTGGGTGCGGTAGGCGCCGTGGGCGCCGATCTCGAACCGGCGTCCCGGGCCGGCCAGCATGAGGTCACCGTTGGCGGCGACGCGATTGAGCAGCGCGGTGCCGAACGCAATTACTCGCTCGGGCGGCGGTGCGCCGGGTCCGAGTGGCGCGGGACCGCGGATGAATGCCTCCTGGAAGTCGCGCTCGGAGGCCTGCAACAGCGCGAACGCGAGCGAGGCTCGGTCGCCGAAGCGGCGGAACAGCGTTCCCTTGCCGACGCCGGCCTCGGCAGCGATCGCGTCCATCGACGTGCCCGATACACCGTCGCGGGCGAACAGCCGCTCCGTCGCCGAGAGGATTCGCCGCCGGTTACGTGCGGCATCCGAGCGTTCGCACGGGGCGCCAAGCAGTGGGAGCTCGACAGGTTCGATCGCGCGGGCCATGATCTGAATCGGACTGTAGTCCGCTTCTCTGTTAAGGTACAGCGCGAGACTGTCCCGAGCCGCAACCCCGATTCTGAACAGACAGGAGCCCGATGACCACAGCCACCGAAGCAACTGAGGTACCCGCCGGCACCTGGACCCTGGACCCCGTCCACTCCGTCGCCGGCTTCTCCGCGCGCCACATGATGGTCGGCACCTTCCGCGGCGAGTTCGGCGAGTTCGACGCCTCGCTGACCGATGGCAAGCTCGTCGGGCGGGTCAAGGTGGCCTCTCTCGAGATCAAGAACGAGCAGCTCAAGGGCCACCTCCTCTCCCCCGACTTCTTCGACGCCGAGCGCTACCCGGAGATCGTGTACGAAACCACCTCGATGACCGTCAGGGACGGGGCCCTGACGAGCCAGGGGAACCTGACCGTCAAGGACAAGACCGTACCCGTCACCGCGACCGGTCGCCTCGCTGGCCCGGTAGTGACACTGGGTGACGTCGAAAAGATCGGTATCGACCTCGAGACGACGGTCAACCGTGAGACGTTGGGCCTGAGCTGGAACGCGCCGCTGCCCAAGGGCGGCGTCGTCCTCGGCGACGACGTCACGATCTCGGTCACGCTCGAGCTCGCTCTGGCTGACGACGAGAACTAAACGATGATGCGGGTGCTCGGCGTCGCCGGATCGCTCAGGCCCGATTCCCACAACCGCCGCCTGCTCCAAGCGGCGGCCGATGAGCTGCCGCCTGATGTCGAGCTGATCGAGTTCGACGGGCTGAAATCGGTCGAGCCGTTCGACGAGAGCGACGAGCACCCCTCCGGCGGCGGGATGCCTGGCGCCGATGCGTTCATCGCCGCGATTCGCGATGCTGACGCCGTGCTGTTCGTCACCCCCGAGTACAACGGCTCGATCCCAGGCGTACTCAAAAACGCCATCGACTGGGCATCGCGCCCCACCCCTGCCACCTCGCCGCTGGCCGGCAAACCCGTCGCCGTGGTCGGCGCCAGCACCAGCATGTTCGGCGCCGTCTGGGCCCAGGCCGAGCTCCGCAAAGCGCTCGGCCTCGCGGGCGCCCGCGTCCTTGACGAAGAACTCGCCGTTCCCACCGCCCACGAGGCGTTCAAGCCGGACGGCCGGCTCGCTCGAGGAGGCACCAGGCGGCGCCTGCGCGAGATCCTGGCCCACCTCACCGCCGAGGCCCACCCGGCCCAGACACAGACCGCCAGGACCTAAACCAAATCTCCGATCGCGCGAGTGCTCCTCGACCACCCGACGAATGAAGTCTCAGGCGACGTAGCAAACTCGTGCATCCGGACGGATGTCAGGCCGCACCTCCAGCAGCGTCTTGATCTGCGGATCGACTTCCCGAAGGGCTCGCGCTTCGCTTGTCCGGAGTGCGGGCGGGCTGACTGCCCGGTGCATGACACCGAGACGCAGACGTGGCGGCATCTTGACTTCTTCCAATATCAGGCGTACCTGCACGCGCGGGTGCCGCGGGTGGAGTGCCCCGAGCACGGCGTCAGGCGGGGTGAAGGTCCCGTGGGCCAGGTCGCGGTCTGACTTCACGCTGTTGTTCGAGGCGCTTCTGATGGCGATGGTCAAGGAGATGCCGGTGGCGGCGATCGCGAAGCTGGTCGGCGAGTACGACAAGAAGATCTGGCGGGTCGTGCACCACTATGTCGATGCGGCAGTCGAGGCCCAGGATCTCTCGCGGATGAAGGAGCTGGGGATCGACGACACGAGCTTTCGCCGCGGTCAGAGCTACGTGTCGGTGTTCGCCGATCTCGATCCCTCAGAGCGCCGGACGGTGTTCGTGGCCGATGGCCGCGGGCAGGAGCCTGTCGAGCAATTCGCGGGGTTTCTGGGCTCGCGCGGCGGGCGGGCGGAGAACATCAAGGAGGTCTGCCAGGACATGGCTGGGCCGTACCTGGCCGGGGTGCGCGAACACCTGGGGCAGGCGCAGGTGACCTTCGATCGCTTCCACGTCAAGCAGAGCTCTCAGAGGCGATCGACACCGTCCGTCGCGCCGAGGCCAAGGAGCAGAAGGGACTGCTGCGCAACACGCGGTATCTGTGGCTCAAGCGCCCCAAGCACCTCACCGCCAAGAACACCATTCCCGGCGCCGTCGCTGGCACCGGACTGTCGTGCGGTTGCGCCCGGCCCGGTTCGGTCACTGTTGGCAGTGGAGGACAGCTGCCGGCTTGCGACCGTCCGGCGATGAGTGCGGCCGGCGGATCGGGACACCGACACGGCAGACGTCGCGGCAGGACGACTCACCGAGCTCCGCGCAGTCACCGCGACGACAGCAACGAGCACCACCAGAAAGACCACAAAGGACACATCGTGGATGCCCCAGCGCGAGCGACGAAGTCTGACAGCGCGTGTCGATGATCTCTTCCTCCGCCTAGCTACCGCCCTCCTCGCCCGCGATGCTAGACCGCGCTCGCTGGTGTGGGGATCTTTCGAGTCATCGAGATCGGCGGTAGGCACGCCCGGATTGACCAGGGCTAGGCCGCGATCGGTCAGCGTCCACGCACCTCGCCGATCTCGGCGGATCAACCCCCAGATGGCAGCATCCAGCAGCGCGAGCCGCACGTCGAACGTATGGAGGCCAAGCTCTCGCGCGACGGCATCGCTCGACAGTGGACCGTCGTCGCGCAGAGTCCGCAGGATCTCCTCCAGCTCTACCAGCCGCTCGCTCATGGGTGCATGGGTGCCTGACTCGGTCTTTACGCCCGCCGACAGTCTCGAACGATCACGCGGCGATCGGCGCACGCCACGCCGGCACACGCGCACAGCCAACGAACATCGCCCGTCGGCAAGTGCGATCCGGCCAAAGCCCGCTCGATTCGCCCACCAACATGATCGCACGACGACAGCCCCGCCACGCCCCGCGGGCGAACGCCAGCTCCGATCAATTGTCGGCGGCTGTTATCCGCCGCTGAGGGGCTGTTTGGCCGCACACCCCGATCGCGTATCTACCCAGAGGGGCGTCGCGTCAGCTGCCGCTGCCGTGGCTGAGCTTGACCGGACACCCGTCATACCCCTCGCGGAGTCGCGCGAGCGACGGCGGATCCTCCGCGATCAGCTGCGGCAGGGTTACAGCGTTTAGATGGCGTCGCTTGAGGGCGGCGAAGATCGCGTCCAGCGCGCGGATCGTCTGCCCGTGGTTCTCATGCATCAGGATGATCGAGCCTGGATACAGCCCGGCGATCACGTTGTCCTCAATGCCGAGATAGTTCGCGCCGAGCGAGTCTGCGCTGTCGACATCCCACAGCACCTCGACCATCCCCAACCGCCTGACCTCGGCGTCGATCGCCCTCGTGTGACCCTCATACGGCGGCCGGAACAGCAGCACCGGCTCATCCACCGTCCGCTCGATCAACCGCTGGTCGGCGGCGATCTCCTCCACCGCCTGCGAGTACGGGAGCGCCGGCAGGAACGGGTGCGTCATCGTGTGATCGCCGAACACCGCGACCCCTTTCTCGCGCTGAGCGAGCCCAGGCCAGGCGACGATCTCCTTACCGACCAGGAAGAACGTCGCATGCAGGTGCGCCTCCCGGAGCTTGTTGATCGCGTAATGCGTATACACGCCTGGACCGTCGTCGAAAGTAAGCGCGACCATCCGCCTTTGCGCGCCACCGCAATACAGCGGCAGCCCATAGGAGGCGAGACGTCTGACCGCGACGACCTCCGCGGCCAGCGCCGAGTGGCGCTTGATCGCGAGACGAGGCGCGGGACCGACCTTGATCGCAGACGTCCCGGCGATCGGGGAACCGGTCGCGTCTGACTTCGATCCGCTCGACCCGCCAAACCATACGATCACCGCAGCCACCGCACACGCCACCGCCAACAGCCCAAGACCAATCTCCAGTCGCCGCTGCCGCCGGCGTTTCGCCTCCAGCCGCCGCGCCCGCAGCGAGGCATCATCGTGCGCCATCGCGGGGATGGTGACACGCGGCGCGGACCGGCGTACCCCGCCCGACCCAGCCGAGCGCGACGCGACGCGAGCGGCCCAGCCCCACAGCTCACTGTCGAGCGATTACTCAGCAGGTGTTGATCGACCAGCGCCCTCGGCAGCGCTGCTGCTGCTCGCGCGCACAACCGCCGGGCGGGCGCTTCCACGTGCCCACCCCGACCGCCCGACCTGAGCAGCGAGAACCTCCATCCCGGTACGGCTGTTCGCTCAGCTTCCTCAGCGGGCGTGGGAGCCGGATCCTGAGACCCAGTAGCGATGGCACGCCGCGCGAGTGTCCCTTGGCCAGGACCAGGCGCCCAGCCGCTGACCAGTCGCCCGGAAGCACGATCGCCGGGTGACGCTGCCGGATTCGGTCACGGGCTCGCCGGTCACGATCCGCACGTACCCTTCGTTGATCACCGGATGCAACGCCCTGTCGACTACTGGTGCGAGGCTGCCGGTGCTCAGCTGCAGCAGGACGAGCTGGCCCTCCCCGAACAGCGTCTCAATCGTCTCGACGAACGGGATCGAGGATACGCTGTCGTCTCGATGGACGGTTGCGACGCGAACCCAACCCGCGGCGCGATCGTCCTGCTCGCTCCTCGTCAGCTCGGCACGCAGCCGGCGGGCAGCGCGCAGCGCGCACCAGGGACCGTTCCACCATTCCTCGCCCGCGACCGATGAACCCCAGAACACATGCTTGCGCTCGCACTCCCGTGCGACCCACCCAGGCGCGACCGCGGCCGTACCGGCGATGACCTCGTCAAGAAGCTCGACGCGCCTGGCGAGCGGCAATGCCTCCCAAGCCCCACAGCGTCGCGCGAGCGCCCGCAGCGCTGTGTCAAGCTCGCCCGCCGCGGGCGTTGCTGCGCTCCCCTCCGGAAATATTCCCGCATGCCACCTTCGACCGCAGCTCGACTACGACACCCATCGATCCTGCTTCCGGTCTGATCTTGATCGCACTTCGACGGTAGGATGCGCGCAGGCAGGTGTCATCGTTGCTAACTGCGGCGGCATGGTCGGTACGTATTACTGACCGCCCGGAACCGCGTGTCTCGCCAAGACTGCCGCTCGGCCCCGAGATCCGGGCGTCTGGACGAAGCCGGTGTGCAAAAGCGGCGACGCGCTCGCCTTCGTTCCAGACCGGCAGTCTCGGACAGCCCGGGAGTGTTGATCGGCCATCCTGGTTGTGGCCCTTGACGAGAAGCATCGCTCAGCGCGGGCGAAAGCGCTTGCTGCGACGGATTGGGGCTGTCGTAGCCTGGCGGTCCGTTGCCGGGGTGCAATTCCGTCCCGGTTCAACCGCGCCGAAGCATCTGTGTTTCTGCGAAAGCCGCCGCTTCGCATAGAGCGGCAACGTGCGGACGCCGACGGTTTGATCGAGAAGGGGCAACCAGTCCGGCGCTTCCGCTCCAGAGCAAGAACAGCCACGACGCTGACGGCCGCCCGCTCGGTCGCCCGAGGCTCTCGCCTAGCGGCCAATCCGGCGGTACATCGCCTCGGTCGGAGAGTTCCCTTCAGCCAGACGAAGCGCGCGTCCGCACCAAGAGTGCCGCTCGGGACGAAAGGGACCAGCCTTGGCGGCGGTCGGTCCTGGCCGGAGCGAGACGCCTCGTTTTCGTCCATTCCACTAGCGCCATCGCGTCGACGGATCTCGCGCCTCCTCTGCCAGGCGAGCGGTCGTCGCTTACTGGCTGTTCGCGAGGAGCGCGACGCTGGCGGAGGATGCGTCGACACCTGTGTTCCTGCTCGCGCGGGTATTCGCCGCTGACGATGATGCTGGCGTGGGTGCATGTCCGACACCGGTCGTCTTTCGCTGGGATGGCAGGTCCGACCGGACGGCTCCTTTGCTCGAGGATCAGCAGCGCGAGCGCCCCGAGGGCGATCCGGGTCTGGCCGGGCTACTAATCTGCCGTCTGCGACGATGGGCAACCCGCCGTTGACTCCCTACTCTCCCAGCGCGCTGCAAGCGCGCCGGGCCGCGGCTCGACGGCGGCGCACACGTCGACGCGCCGTGGCGGCCGTGGCGGCCGTCCTGCTGATCGCACCGGCCGCGGTGCTGCTCACGCACGTCTCCGGTCCGGGGGCGACCGCGGGCGCCGGCCGTCGACTCGAGGCCTCCGTTCAGCCCGCGCCGCCGCGGAGGCCCTCGCCAGCGATCGCGCGGGCAAACGCGGCGCGCGAGCTTCTGGTTCACGAGAACGAAGCGATCGACCGGCTGCTCAAGCGCCAGCCATTCATCGCTGCCGGAGGCACCGAGCGGCGCGAGATCGCGCTGACTTTCGATGACGGGCCGGGCCCCTACACGCCCCGTCTCCTCGACGAGCTTGACCGCCTGCACGCTCCGGCGACGTTCTTCGAGATCGGCTTTATGTTCCAGTGGTTTCACGGCTCGGTCACTCGCGAGCTGCAGATGGGGGACGTGATCGGCGATCACACCGAGACGCACCCGATGATGGCCGAGCTCTCGCTGGCCGCTCAGCGCAGCGAGATCTTGGACCAGACCGGATGGGTGCGCAAGTACGGCGGCCCGTTTCCGCGCCTGTGGCGCCCGCCGTACGGCTCCTACAACGCCCACACGCTCGCGATCCTGCACCACGAACACATGCTGATGGTGCTCTGGACAGTCGAGACCGACGACTACTTGAGACCCGGTGTGGGCGTGATCGTCCACAACGCGCTCGCGGGAGCGCGCCCCGGCGCGATCATCCTCATGCACGATGGCGGCGGGGATCGCAGCCAGACGATAGCCGCGCTGCGGCCGATCGTGCACGCCCTTCGCAAACGAGGCTACAAACTGGTCACCCTCCCGGAACTGATCCTCGACGACCCACCCCGACAGACCCAGCACCTCCCAGCCAGGCTCGGCGGCGACTAACCCACCGCGGCAAGCCGAACGTCCGCACGCGCGCGAGACACCGGCGCCGCAAAGCGCCCCTCGGATCACGAGTCGAAACCCCGCCACGAATGCGAGACCAATCCGGACCAGCTATAGCCGCGGCTGTGGCCCGGAGATCGACTGGCGGGCAATCCGTCACTGCGCCCGCCGGCCTTGGTGCTGGTGCCAGCGCAGGCGGCTGCCGGCCCTCCGGGAGTCGCGATGGATCGTACTGGTGGCGTTTGAGAGTTCAGTCGGAGCTGCTGGATCCGACGAGGCCCAGAACTCTCACGCAACCTGCCCACGAATCCGGCAGCGCCCGGGCCGAGCGCGACGCTGACTGTCGCATCCGCAGGGCGAGCATCACGGCTGACGATCGAGGTCGCCGCTCTCGCCGAGGACGAATCTGAGCAGTCAACGCTGCTCCGGCGGCGAGACGCTCGCTTAGCCAGGCGATCCGGTGGCGCAGCTCGACCTGCTCGTGCTCGAGCTCGACTTCTGCCTTCTCGAACGAGCAGGCACGCGAGCGACGCTCAACGAGACTGCTGAGATGGACGAGCAGCAGCGCTGTTGCGTCGGCCGCCGAGACCGCTGGATCTGCCCGGCGGAGCGGAAGACCGCACGTCGGCACGACCCTCCGGTGTCGCTCGCCGAGGTAGATCAGCAGCGTTGCCCGAGGCGGCCATGTGCTTGCACGGACCCGGATCCGCCGCCGTCCGCAAGCGCTCCGCGGGCTGACGGGCTCGGCGCCGGCGGTGCGCAAAGCATCAGCGGACTACCTGGACGCCGCGCCGCGCCGTTCGCCAAGAGCAATCGTCAGGAGCCCGGCGACCGGACGAGCGCTTCGCCACGGAAGGGAACGCCAGCCCGGACCGACGCTGACGATCGCTTCGACGATTCACGCCACCTCCGCCGGACGCTCGCCTCCAACGGGTCGCGATCGTCGGGAACCCGCGCCTTGTCGGAACGGCGAAGGCTTCGTCTCGGGCGCTCGCTTCTCGTGCAAAGGGAGTGCCAGCGCTCGCGGCGCTCCGCGCATCCCTCCGTGGCACAGCAGTCGTCTGGCGCCGTCACCGGCATAGGCCTCCGGAGTCGCCCAGGCGATCGTGCTCGCAGGCGCCAGCTGGAGGAAAATGCGATCCCGTTCAGGGGTGCCCGCTAGAGGCTTAGACGGAGGCCGACCGCGGGCGGTTTCGCCATAACCGGGCGATACGTAACCTGCGCGGCCAGACGGCGCGCTGCCGAGCAGCTCCGCGGCGTGCTAACCCGCCGCAACCAAGAGCACCTCCCACTTACACGGACCACGCGCGAGACTCTGCGATCGAGCGGGCCATCAAACACGTAGGAGGACACGCGATGACGAGACGACTGCTGCTGCCGCTGATCGTGCTAGCCGCGTTCGCCATGCCGGCGGCCGCGCTGGCAACGGCCGTTGGCAATGCGAGATTGGCCGTAAAAGGCCCGAAGAAGCTCGCACACAAGGATTGGATCGGGTCGGCGACACTCAAGGCGTCCAAGGCCGAAGCGCTTCAGCTTCAGGTCTGCCTCCAGTCGAAGAAGAAGACGATCAAGGCGTCCTGCACCACCGTGCACGGCACCGTCAAGGCTCTGGCGGCGACGAGCAAGAAGGCCAAGGGGTCCTCGCTTCGCACCTGGGCTTGGGCGGATGTCGACGGCAAGACGACCACCGCTGTCAGCTGAGTTCGCGACGCGGCCACGGAGCCTGATCTGACGGACCGCCATTCCCGCGAAACGCGCAATCTACTGGTTGCGCGTTTCGCGGGCAGACTGATCGGATCGCCACCGTCCACACCACGGGCATGGCCGGGACGACGCTCGACGTCAACAACACGATGAAATCGCACGCCCCGTACGTGTTCGCGTTCGTGCTCGGGCTCGCATTCATACTGCTGCTCACTCAACGAGATCAACTTCCAGATGCTCGGCGTCGGGCTCGCTGCAGCCATCCTGATCGACGCGACCATCATCCGCGCGGTGCTGCTACCCGCGACGATGAAACTGCTCGGCGACTGGAACTGGTACCTACCGAACTGGCTCAGCTGGCTACCAAAGCTCAAACACGACACCGAGCCGACTCTCGCGCCCGCCCCAGCACCAGCCCGAGTCTCAGCCACCTCCTAACAAGCCACTACGCCAAACCCGGAGAAGACCCGGGCCGCGACGACGGCCTGGGTCTCGTCCTGCGCACCGCCGACCGGCCGGCGAACCGGCCTGACCGAACCTCGTACTGGATCTCGGGAGCATGTGGCGATCGCGCGTCCCTAAGGGAATGGCCCCAGGCTTGGGGTCACGCTGCAGTACCTCGTCGGTGTGTCATCCCGACAAGCGAGTCTAAGCCCGCGCCGACGGAGCGCTCGGATCGCTGCGTATTGAAGCTCGAGCACGAGGAAGTCTCACGTGCGCTTGCACGTGGGGCAGCTGCCGCCAGCTCGCTCCACCGATCGGTCGCAGCATATGAAGAAGCAGTAGCCCTCCGCGGTCGTGCGTGACCATGGGAGTCCACGGCCAAACAATGCGCTCGGGTCCCTAGTGCGGATAACCGCACACACCCCCGCAGCCAGCTATCTCTCGAAGCTAACTATGAAGGTAGGCGAGCACCGCGAGCACGCGCCGGTGCGTCTCCGGTGCAGGCGGCAGGCCAAGCTTCTGAAAGATGCTCGTGACGTGCTTCTCGACCGCGCGCTCGGTCACCACGATCCGCCCGGCGATCGCAACATTTGAGAGCCCCTCGCCCATCAGTTGGAGAACCTCGCGCTCGCGGATTGTGAGATCGGCGAGCGGATCATCGCGCCGACGGCGACCGACAAGCTGGGAGACCACGGAGCTGTCGAGCGCAGACCCGCCGGCTGAGACGCGCCGGACCGCCGCAGTGAACTCGGGCACGTCGTTGATACGGTCCTTGAGCAGATAGCCGACGCGTTCAGCCGAATCTTGCAATAGCTCCAGCGCGTAACCAGGCTCGGCGTACTGAGAGAGCACGAGCACGGCCGTATCTGGGTACTTCTCCCGGATCTCCCTCGCAGCCCGAACCCCCTCGTCCGTGAATGTCGGCGGCATCTTGATGTCAACGATCGCCACGTCAGGGTTGTAGGAGCGCACCTTCAACATCAGGTCGGTGGCGTTGCCGCTGCGCCCGACCACAGCGAACCCCGCGTCTTCGAGCAGCCGCGCAACCCCCTCGCGGAGCAGTACAGAGTCATCAGCAACAACGACGCACAATGGAGCAGCCGGCTCGCCCACGCGTGAATTGTGCCCAAGAACGAACCGATCGGCGCGCCCAAGAGCTCGTGTTTGGGAATGAGCCGGTGCGTGGCGCTGTTCTGCACCGGTCGGCCCGAATCTGCAAGATCCCGGATCGGGACCAGAATCACCGTCGGAGCCGCTTCAGAGAGGCAGCTGCTCGGCCCGCTTGCAAGCCGTCAAAGTCCGGCAACTGGGCATCAAGCAGCGCGAGATCCCGGTCCAAACTCCCTGCCCTGCAGACGCCCGCCCCGCGCTATCTGCCTCGGCCGCGGAGAAGCCCTCGCCCCAAGCCGCCCACGGACGCTCACCCGAACGGCCGGATGATTGTCGAGAATCACAGCGCTCGACACACCGACGAACCCGCCGGATCAACAACTACCAGCCACCAGCTCCGCCACGCCGCCTGTCACACTGACGCCGCCGGCGGGTCCGGCGAGCACCACGACGACGAGAACGGCGCGGGTCGCGTGGCCAGGCGTAGCGGTCATCTCGTCAGTGCCGGCACAAGCGCTGCTCCCTTCGGGTGACCGCGGTCTCAGCGGTCCCTCGGAACGGCCGGTACCCACGCACAACGTGATAGTGCTTGCTCGGAATCGGCCGCCCCGCAAACCTGGCGCGCTGTCGCAATTGCCCACATCCAGGCGTTGGGGGGCCTGAGCGGGCCACGACTGCTTTGGCTCTCGTGGCTGCTCCGGCCTCGCTGTGCCTTTGTGCCTTTGCCACGGTTGCGGTAGCCGCCGTCGACCGATGGTCGTGCTGGCAGGACCATCTACGCGAGCACCGGCCTTCCCGTCTGGGCCAGCGGCTGTGGTGGATGCCGGCGTCGGCCGGCGTCGGCGTGGTCATCGCCGAGGGGGTCTATAGGACTCGTCAGTCTCTCCGACCGCGCTCGACTGTTTTGCGACGCAGGCAATCAACCGCCTCATGGGGCTGCGAGCGTTGTGGTCTACTCCTGCTCGACTGGGCCGGCACGACAAGGCTCTGAGACAGGAAGGAGTGGTTGATGGCGCTGCGGACCACGGTGCCAGGCGGAGTGCCCAAGGCGACCGTGGTGGGGCCGCTCGAGATCACCGTGCACGCACAGGACCAGCGCGAGGAGCTCGCGCGCCAGATGCCGAACCTGGTCGGCATCGTCAACCGCGAGATCCGCGAGCTGGTCGATGCGGGCTGTCCACACGTGCAGCTCGACGTGCCGTTCTTCGGGATGATCCTGAACGAGGGTCTGATGAGCCCCAAGGTCCTGTCGGCGATGGTCGCGGGGTGCTTTGAGGGCGTCGATGGCGTGACCCGGGCGGGCGATCAGCTTCCGGATTCCCCGGCGTGAGCAGCGCTCTACCAAGTCCAGACGACACTTCCGAAGCTCGGGAGAACAGTCTCGATCTGTGACCACACCAACTCCGGGACGCCCTCGCCGGCCCCTGGAAAGCGCTGCACCACGGCGTACTTCTGCAGCGTGAACGCGATCCGTCCGTTTCCGCCGGGGAACGCCGCGTCCGCGGGCTGCGTCCCGACCGCCAGCAGGACCAGGGCAGCCAATAGCACCGTCGCCGCGTTGCGCGGCTGCAGACCGACGGCCTTCGTTCTGTGTCGCACACCACAATCGTGACCCCGGCCCGCGCCCTCAGCATCGGTAGAAACCCGGTTTGCGGCGAGGTGTGTCCGTAACCCAAGCCGATCTGTCCGCTTGACAGGAGTAAGCGTCGACGGTGGGCCAGCATCGAGCGCGCTCGGATCTTCAGCCGCAGAGGGGTTCCAGCAGTTCTCGGGGTCTCGCCCCGCTCCTAGCCGAACTCAGGACGTGCCGCGGCGTCGGTGTCCGGCCACGGCTCGATCAGGCTATGAGCGGCGTTTGGCGTGAGCCAAACGCGAGGCGGCGTACGGTCACGCCGGGTCCGTGCGGGTCAGCAAGCGCCCTGGGTGCTGTCGTTCTGGTGATCGGTAGGCGACACGTCGAGCGCGCGGAACGCTGCCCGGTTGGACGATCGCGAGCTGTCTCGCGAGAGCGCTACCTCCACGCGAAGCAGGGGGCCCCCGTGTCACGCCCTGCGGTCGCCACCGCTAACGCTGACCGTCAATTGCTTGGTCAGCGAGCGGCGGTGACTGTTCCCTCTCTCGCCCGAGCGGACACCGTTCCGAGCTGTCGGCCAACTCCCCGATGGAGACGAGGAGCATCAGTTCGTTGCCGACGCTTGCGGACTGCTCCTCCGATCACAGAGCGGCCACCTCGCGCGTCGGGACCAGAGTGCTGCTCCCGGACAAAGCCGGTCACCCGACCGGCCGCGCGGCCAGCTTGAAGCGCCCCGTCGAGGGAGTGCGGGTGGCTGCTCTCGGATAGGGTTGGTCACGTCGCACCGATCGGCGACGCGGGCCGGGCGCCGGGATCGACGGCCCTGGTCCCCCCTTCGCCGCCCATCCACGCCTAAACCGGCCACACTGGCCACGAGCCGATCCAGCTTAGTTGGGAGCGGGCAGCCTGCTTGGCAGCTAACCTCGCCGCTGGAGGTCTGCGGGGGTGGGGTCGTGGAAAGACCACATGTGGATGCGCCGGATTGTGCGGATGACCGGAGCGTCGGTAGGTGCGACGCTTACCGTTTAGCAATACTGCGTTTCTGTTCGAGGAGAACGCTATGGGCCGGTTGCGGTCGGTATCTGGGTTGGGATTGGTGTTCGTGGTGGCGGCGTTGGGGGGCGCTGGCGCGCTCGCGAGCGGGGCGTTCAGCGCGGCACGGGTCGTCGGCGCTGTCGCAGCGGCCGTGACACCGCCGGCCGGAGGGCCGGTGCTGGCCGGGTTCTCCCCGGGGTCGTTCACGGCGATCGGCGATTACACGTGGTGGCTTTTGGGCACGAGATCGTGTAGCTCGCCGCCGTGCTCGTCGATCGTACGGACGACCGACGGCGGTGTGCATTTCGTCGCCATTCCCGCCCCGCCCGTCGCCGACATGGGGATCTCGTTCGCGGACCGCCTCGACGGCTTCGCCTTTGGCGACCGCCTGTACGACACTCACAACGGCGGCGCGAGTTGGCACAAGGTAAAGGTAAGTGGATTCGTCTCAAGCTTGGCGATCGGTGGCGGCTACGTGTACGCCGACGTCGTTCCTGAAGCTTCTAGCTCTTGGGGTCGGGTGCTGCGCTCTGCGGTCGGGCGCGATCACTGGGTGGCGCTCACCGCCACCGGCAGCGTGTACGCCGGCGGGCTCTCGGTGCACGACACGGACGTGTTTGTCGCCGGCCGGTGCAGCCCAAAACCGGGCATCTGTTTGCTCGTGTCGAGCAATGGCGGGGCCAGCTTCACGAATTATGGCCCTCCGCCCTCGGACTATTGCGGCTACCAGGAGCCCCAGCCGCCGGTGGTATGGGCCCACTGCGGGACGGGGACGGCGAGCGAGGTGTTCCGCTCCACCGACGCTGGCCGCGTTTTCCATCCGGCGTCAATCGGAGTGATGCTCTCCAACCATGCGGTGTTCGCTGCCGCCTCCGCGGGGGTGGCCGTCGCCGGCGATTTCCGTCTCTACCGCACCGCCAACGGGGGCGTGAGCTACACGCCGGTAGGACCGACGGAGCACTCGTGGTCCTATCTCGGCTTCACGAATACGACGCACGGCGCGGCGCTGGTGAGAACCAGCCAGGGTAGGGAGCTTCTCTTCTACACAACGAACGCTGGCCTCGGCTGGCACGAGGTGGCGATCGTCAGCGGCCCGTTCGCGGGCGCGCCGAAAAGCCAGAGCTTCGGCAACGGCAGCAGCTGCCCTGCGGCGCCCGCCAATCCCTACCTCACCACCCCGGCCGGCTGTCTGAGCGTGCGGCTCGCGGACGTCGATGGTGACGGCAGACCCGACCTGGTGCTGCTCTACAACCACCCCGGCGTGAAGAATCTCGACTACAAGTTCACGCTGAAGGTCTACCGGGCCAGCGGCGGCGCCCTGACCGTGCAACTGCCGGCCGGCGACATTCCCGCCTCCTTCTTGCTGCTGCGCAACGTCAACCGCCGGCCCGGCGTCGAGATCTTCATCCACACCGTCCACATCTCGAACGGCGAGATATTCGTGATCTACACCTTCAACGGCACCAAACTACAACAGGCGGCCAGCTTCAGCTACGGCGGCGACGTCGAGGTGCAATATGGCGTCACCTGCCACGTCCCGACCAGCATCGTCCAAGACGAGTTCAGCGTGACGAGCCCCCTCTTCCCGGCCAGTCAGCGGCCCTGGACGCACCGGGCGACGACCTACACGTGGGTCGGAGCGGCGCTGAAGCAGAGCGCCACCACGACCACGACGTTCAAGGGCGCCAACCCACCAGCGAGCGAACTCGGCCTGCACTGTTAGCCCATCTGAAGGAGGATCCATGGTCCACTCTCGACTTCGCACCCGCGGGCTCGTGGCGGCCGGGCTGGCGAGCCTCACAGTGAACCTCTGCCTACTGCTGACCGGACCGGGATCGGCCTTCGCGGCCGGTCGCTGGACCGCACAAAAGGTCCCCGCCGAGATCACCGCCCTCAATCAGATCTCTTGTCCAAGCGCCGCGAGATGCTTTGTCGCCGCTGAGACCAACAGCCGGCTGGCGGTGATCGCAACCACTGACGCCGGGAAGGTCTGGAGCACCCACCTACTCCCCCGCGGCCCGTCCGGTGCATCCGACACCGCGATCGCGTGTGCCTCGAGCACCGTTTGCTTTGTGGCCGGAGGGGTTGGCGGCACCAACGGACGCCATAGCGGGGATACCGGCCTGGCCTGGAAGACCGCCAACGCCGGTCACAGCTGGACGGTTTTGCACCTGCCGGCGAGCACACCGGCGCTACTCTCAATCTCGTGCCCTACCAGCGCGACCTGCTATGCGACCGGCAACGCGCGGGGCCCGGCTCCCAACTACTTCACCTCGCCGGTGGTGATCGTCACACGCAACGAAGGAGGCTCCTGGCGCAAGGCCAGCCCGGCGTTCAAAGCATCCACCGAAGCGTTCCTGAGCGCCATCTCCTGCCCGGACACGAAGTCCTGCTGGACGCTGGGAGAAACCACCATCTTTGACGGCGGCGCCGCCGCCGTCCTCGCGTCCACCAACGGCGGCGAAAACTGGATCACCACACCACTGGCTCGGCCGTTCCCCACCCTGGACGAGATCATCTACAACATCGCCTGCCCAACCACCGCCGTCTGCATCGCCAGCGGCGGGATCGACGGAACGATCGACGTGACGACCGACCGCGGTCAGCACTGGACGCTGCGTCACGTCCCCAACGTCTACGTGGAAAGCCTGTCCTGCCCCAGCGCGTCGACATGCTGGGCAACCGGTGTGCCATGGAACTGGGAGAACAGCCTGGACCTGCCGCACCACCGACCGACACGGTACGTCGCCGCCGAAGGCACCAAAGCCGGGACCGCGTGGACCGTCGCCACGCTCCCCGGAGCACCTCAGCCCATGCCCGGCACCGTCTCGCTCTCTTGCCAAAACAAGAAGGCATGTTGGGCGGTCACCAGAAATCCAGTGGCGATCTATGCGCTCGCCCACTGACCAGGACAATGGTCCGAGCGCAGCTCAAGCGCGCGCGGGTTGCGCGAAGCCAGCCGTGGTCGGTTGTTTCACCGGACCGGCGCGAGCGCTTCCCACAGTGTCCGCGGCCCTCCACGCCAAGCTTCGTGATGGCCCCCGGGAGCACGCGCCTGGCACTAGCGAGCGCGGCGAGCCCCGCGGGCAGCGCCAGCAGACCAGGAGGGATGAGAGGAGTTGATCAACATGAGAACCACGACGACTCGGCGTCGGTACGCCGCGGCCGCCGTCGCCTGCTGTACCGCGCTTCTGCTGTCGGCAGCGGTGGCGTTCGCTGCAGCCCCGGCCCGTGGAACTGCCACAAGTGGCGTATCGACATGCTCGGCCGCCAGCACCCCGCACGGGCTGCAGCGCATCTGCGAGCGGCTGTCGGCGGCGAAGATCGAAGCGTTCTTTCGGAGCGGGCGCGGGTGCCGCACCCGTTCACCGCGGCCGACCGCCGGGCCGGCTACCGCTATGAGCTGTCGGTCCTGCAGGCCGAGTTCTCCCTCACCCAGGTGCTCGACCACCCCCCACTCAGGCCGCGTGTTCTTCGAGCAGCTGATCCGCGGAAACCTCGATCTCGGCCGGCCCGACAAGGCCAGCCTGATCTTTGACCGCCGCGTCCGCTTGCGCGGCCGGCGCCCGACCCCGTCGCGGTGGCGCACCCGCGTGCTCTGCCCCGAGGTCACCCCATCGATCCACGTTGACTACAAGCACAAACCCACGCCCGATTGCTCAGCCCCGCGATCGCGTCAGCGACCGATCCGACCGCCGACTTACCGCGCTTACACCGAGCACTCGACAACGTCCAGGCTGTTCTTGACGATTACGCCAAACGCCAAGGATTAGCCGCCTGAAAACTCAAAACTTGACCTGATTTTCACGGCGTCTAGGGCCAAGGACTCTAGTGGGGCGGTGTCCTGGGACAGGCTCTTCACTACGCAGGACGCAAAGCGCGTGTTGCTGGAGGCGTGGTTTCGGATCGACCCGGAGCACGGCCGCTATCGGTGTCGGTGGTACTCGGCGGCGGAAGGGACTCGTACGTGCGAGGTGGCTCGGGCAACCTTCAGGGCCATCCGATGACCAACCTCGGCCGACCACATAGATGTCGTTGTAGTTGGCTCGCCCGGGTTCCAGCCATTCGGCCACCCGTCCGACGGCGTTCCGTTTGACGACACGCCAATCTGCTCGCTTGCCAACACGGACGGCACCGTGACCGCGAGCGTGCTCGACGACGGTGGCCAAGTAAACGGCAAGGACGCCTGCGAAGGGCTGATCTCCGCTGGGTGGATCGAGCAGACCCCGTCGTCCACGCCGCCGCTGTCGAGCAGCCGACCCGCAGCTGGGGCCGCAAAGCTGATCGTCACCGGCCCGGGTACCGCTACGTTCGCCGGCACCGAGCCGTCGGAGATCGACTTCAGCGGCGACGGAGGGAACGTCGTCACGGACATCACATGGTCCTCGTGGACCAGCACACAAACCGTCGGCGAAGGGACAAGCGATTTGCAGAACTGCGTGCCGAACTGCGCACAGGGGACCAATACGCCTGTTCCGACCACCATCACGCTGCTGGATCCTCAGGCTGGGCACTTCACACAGATCGTCGAAACGCGCAACGGGCTCAGAGCGACGGCTCTTACGGTGGCCAGCAGGGCTGGCCGCTCCAGTGCTGGCGCGGCGGATGCCGCGCGAGCATGGAAGCGATCATCCCGGGTTTGGGGGGCGAGCAGTCCGCGGAAATGACATGTGCCCAGCGCCGCGCTTTCCGCGCGATGCGAGGACGTTTGTGACATCGGTGAGATGCTCGTCGCACCGTCGAAGCAGGAGTGGCTGATCGCCGCGATGGTGCGGTTGTATCTGGTCATCGACCGCGGGGCTGTTCCCGCAGGCTTGGCACACATGCTTCACGCCGACGTTGCGGAGCGAGTCTCGGTACGGATAGGCTGCAAGCGCCGATGCTCGACTTCGACGCCTATCTAGAGCGGATCGGTCTTGCGGGGGTCGATTCGCCGACCTGGCAGGCGATCCACCGCGCGCACGTCACGTCGATTCCGTTCGAGAATCTCGATTCGCACCAGGGCATCCCAGTCTCGCTTGAGCAGCAGGACCTCGAGCGCAAGATGGTCGTCGAGCGGCGCGGCGGGTACTGCTTTGAGCAGAATCTGCTGCTCGGCTCCGCGCTCGAGCATCTCGGGCTGCAGGTCGAGCCGATGCTCGCGCGCGTTCGCGTCGGCGGTGCGCCCCCTGAGGCACGTCCCACCGGGCACCTTGTACTGCGGGTCACCGACGGCAATGGCAAGAAATGGCAGGCGGATGTTGGTTTCGGCCTCGGCACGCTGCTCGATCCGATCCCGTTCGGGGCGGAACCGGACACGGTGTTCGAGCAGTCGGGCTGGAACTTCCGCGTCGTCGAGGACGGTTCCGAACTGGTGCTGCAAACGCGTGGTCCGGAGGGATGGTCAGACGTCTACGGGTTTGTGCCGCGTCGAGTTCCGAGGGTCGACATCGAAGTGAGCAACTGGTGGATCTGCACCAACCCGCGCTCGCCGTTTGTGTTCGGGCTGATCGCGTCGATTAACCACGACGACGGGCGGCGCGAGGCCATCTCGGACTGGAGCGGCCCCCTCCAGGCAATGGTCATGACACCCGACCGCGTCGAGTCGTCGGAGCAGCCCCGAACCGTGATCCCGGACAAGCTTCAGCAATTCGGCTTGGTTGGGTTCCAGCTCGGCGAGAACGGACGAGTCCAGGCGACGTCAGCAATCAGCTCCGAACCAGATGCCGTAGTGCCGCGCTGAGGTCAAAGCAGGTCGCGCTCAATCAGCTGGGCTCAGTCGTCCAGTTCGCCAGAAGCGGGTTCCGTCACTTCCTCGGACGCTGCCGGTCGAACAGCAGAGCGGTCACGAGCGCGTCGCTGCCGCAACAGGCGTTGAACCAGCAGCCCGCCCTCGGCCACCCGCGAGGCCGCCTTCGCGTGTGAACGGTTGCCAGAGCTGATGATCGCTTCTGCCTCGACGGCGGCTGCCGCGTCGGCCATCGCAACGGCGACGGAAGGATGACCAGATAGGGTCCTGCCTGCTCGTTCGCCCCGGTGGGCTGGGTGGCGTGGCGAGTCTCGGGTTCGGCGACGAGCGGGTTTGGATGCCTCGCGGCCGCTGAGGCCGGCTTTCGTCGAGAGTGCGGAACGCACTGCTCTGATGCGATGCCTCGCCGGCCCGCCTGCCCCCAGCGCTCGGCGGAGCGACCGTGACAGCCGCGCCGCCGAGGAACGCGGGCTATCCCTCCGTGAGGACCACGAGGGTCTCGGGGCGAACACCGTCGAACTTCATCGCGTCGGCGTCGGCCTCTGACTGCATGAGTTCCTGCCAGGCAGCCATGTCCGGGATATCGGCAATCAGTCCGACTCGGTTCGAACCTTCGGGGTCACGGAAGGTGCGAATCGTGATTCCCAGCGGCCCAAAGACCTCCGCTCGCTTCGGTGAACTGAGCCAGTGGTCGACGTCATCCACCTCGTGAAACGCAATCGAGGTCGGCATATGCCTTTCCTTCCCACAGCGAAACGCTGCGCGCCGTTGTATGTGAGCGCGAACACCGTATCCGGCCTAGTCTTCTAGTCTGGCCGCGCTCGAAGAAGTTGGGCTGCGCGCGCGCACGCCCTTCTTCGCTCCATCGGGCTCGGCAAGACCCGCTTCGGTGACTGCGCGGTATTCGAACACAGCCGACCGGCGCCCACCTTCGCGCAGAAACCGCGTCTCTCGCCCACGATCACATTCCCCTTCGCGCCGGGACACAGCAGGCGGGCGCCCCGCCGCGGGGGCCCCGGGCCCGGCCGGGGTGCCTGACCCCGAGCTGGTTGAACAGGCCAAGCGCCGGACGTTCACGGCGATCACGGCTCGCCGCAGCGCGCCAAACCGGTCGCGTTCCTCCTCGCTGACCTCGGGATCACCAAGACGCACAGTCGGCCGTACACCTCGAGCGACAATCCGTATTCGGAGGCGAACTTCAAGACGCTGAAGCACCGGCCCGAGTTCCCCGCCCGGTTCGACGACATCGACCACGCCCGCGCGCACTGCCGCGGGTTCGTCGACTGGTACAACCACGCCCACCGCCACTCCGGGATCGGCCTGATGACCCCGAGCGCCGTCCACCACGGTCAAGCACCCGCGCTGCACGCCGCGCGCGGCCTCGTGCTCGACGCCGCCTACCAGCGTCATCCCGAGCGGTTCGTCCGCCGACCGTCCGTCCCACCCGAGCTGCCAACCGCCGCGTGGATCAACAAGCCCGACACCAAGGAGGTCGCTCACTAAAAACCACTACGAAGCGTCTCATCGGACTTGACAGGCTCCGGACGCGCCAGCACCGAAGCGATCACCGATGGGGGAGGGGGTGCTCGGCAGGCTCAGCGAGGTGCCCAGCATGGTTGGGCGTGGTCTTCTGTCTGGCGGTCACGCGCTCACGGGGTGCGCAGTCCCGCCTTGGCGGGAATGACTGGCGCGGGCGGTGATGGACGGCGTCGATGATCTCCGCGTTGTCGATTCCTCTCGGCGGGACGGGCAAGACGCGTCTGGCGATCGCCTGCGGCGTGCGTCTGATGGGCGCCTTTGCTGATGGCGTGTTCCTCGTCCCGCTGGCGCCGGTGGCGGGCGCCGGCGGCGTTGCAGCTGCAGTCGCTGAAGCGCTCGCGACGCCGCGTCAGGCGGAGCTGGGGCCTGAGCAGGCCGTGATCGAGCAGTTGCGCGCGCGGGAGATGCTGCTGATCGTCGACAACCTGGAGCATGTTCTCGACGCGGTACCCCTGTTCGGACGGATCGTCGACGCGGCGCCCGGGGTGAGCCTGCTGGCGACCAGCCAGGCGCCGCTGCGCCTCTCGATCGAGACGGTCCGATCGCTCGAAGGACTCGAGCTGCCGCCAGAGGGTCTGAGCGACCCCGGCGCGCTTGCTGAGGCACCCGCGGTTGCTCTGTTCGTCGAGCGGGCTCGCGCAGCCGATCCCACCTTCGTTTTCAGCGAGACCAACGCCACGTCCGTGGCTGAGCTGTGCCGGCGTCTGGAGGGGCTACCGCTCGCGCTGGAGCTGGCTGCGGCGCGAGTGCGCGTCGCTGGAACGTCTCGGCTACTGGCCGCACTCGAGCGAGGGCTGCATGCGCTCGGGCGTGGCGCGCGCGACCTGCCGGCCCGCCATCGGGGCGTGCGCGCCGCGCTGGAGTACACCGTTTCGCTGCTCAGCACAGATGAAATGGAGCTGTTCGCGGCGCTTGGCGCGTTCGCTGACGCGTGGTCAATCGAGCAGGCCGAGGCGATGTTCGGTCAGGAGCTCGACACCTGGGAGGCGCTCGCCGCGCTCAGCGACTTCTCGCTGATCCGCACCCGGGGCGATGGGCGGATCACGATGGCCCAGCGCGTGCGCGCCCATGCCCGCGAGCTGCTCGCGGCCAGTGGCCGCGAGCACGATGCGCGCCGGCGCCACGCGGAGCTGATCGAGCGGTCGATGCAGTCGATCAACTCGCAGCTCAATTTCGATCTTGCTGCTCAGATCGCCCGGACCCCTGAGTTGCTTGAGGAGATCGATTACGCGCTGGTGTGGAGCCGGACCGCCGCGCCGTCGCTGTACCGGCAGCTTGTGGCAGTGTGCGGCCGGCCGTTTCACTTCATCGGGCTGATCGCCATGATCGGCGAAGAGGTCATCAGGCTGACCGACGTCGATGACCGCTCGGACGTGACGTCCGCCCTGTCACACAACGGGAAGCATGAGCGGACGGTGCGCTGGATCTGCGCGCCCCTCCCTTTGGCGCCAGGTGCGAGGCCGGCCGCGCCGTCGGTGGTCGGGCCGGCGCGACCGATCGGATCGGAGCCCTGGTTTCCCGCGGAAGGAGGAGCCGATGCTAGCTGGATTCGAGCTAACCCCGGCTGCCCCCTTGGACGAGAAGGAGAAGACTGGCGCCAGTCGCCGCGCTCGGCCTCCGACGCTGCTGGAACTCGTCCATCGGGGGAGCCAGCCGCGTTGCCGGCACGGTGCCCGCTCGGCGGAGAGAGCGACAGCCAGAAGCGCTTGCCGACCGAGCCGTCGGCGGCGAGCAGTGGCCACCGACGGTCGCACTCGATCGGCGCTTCTGCTTCGTCTGGAAGCGGCGCTTTCACGAGACTGCTCATCGTCGTCGCCAGATTGCTGGTTTCGCCTGTGGATGCGGCAGCCTTCGTCGGAGGTGCAGACTTCTGGGCGCGGACTACCGGGTTCCTCGGAGCTGAGGGAAGTCTGGCGGCCACGACGACAGCCGCCGGACATTGCCCGAGGGGTTATGTGGTGCACACGTGAGGGTCCCGGTACCCGTGGGGGCGGCCGGTCGCGCCGCGAACGCGGCACGCGGTGAGCCCTCTCGGGTAGCCTCGCGACCCTTATGCCAGAACGCGAGATCTGTCTGTACGGAATCCCGCTGTCGCATCCCGTGCTCGCGGTGCGTGGGATGCTTGAGCGGAAGGGGCTCGCGTATCGGTATGTCGACCTGCTCGCCGGGACTCACCCGGCGAACCTCTGGGCGCTGGGGTTCAGGCGCACGACCGTGCCCGCGATGAAGCTCCCAGACGGCGAGCGGGTGCAAGGCTCGCTGGCGATCGCCCGAGCGCTCGAGCAGCTCCGGCCGGACCCGCCGCTGTACCCCGCTGCTCCCGGGCAGCGGACCGCTGCCGAAGAGGCCGAGCGCTGGGGCGAGTGTGTGCTGCAGCCGGTTCCCCGCAGGCTGATCCGCTGGGGGCTTCGCCATCGCCTCGCCCAGCGCCGCTGGTATCTGCACACGGCTGGGCAGCTGCCCGCCCCGTTCCTCACTGCCGTGCTGGTCGCGCCGCTCGCGTCCCTGTCGGCCTGGCAGATGGGAGCGAGCGACGCGCGCGTCAAACAAGACCTGGCCGAGCTGACCGAGCTGCTCGACGCGGTAGACGATCTGCTCGAGCGCGGTGTGATAGGAGGCGATGCCCTCGGCGCTGCGGACTTCCAGATCGGGACCTCGGTCCGCGTACTGACGGCGATCGAAGACGTCGGCTACATGCTCGCCGGCCGCGCATCCGAGCGATTTGCAACGCGCGTGCTGCCCGACTACCCACAAATCCCGGCCGCGCTGCCGCCCGACTGGCTTCCGGCTCCAGGTTGACCGGCCCCCCGGAGCGAGCTAGCACCTGCTCGAGGTCGCTGTCATCTATCCCTGAGGCCCCACCGACTGACTCGGCCACGACCGGCTGAGTCTGAGGCGGCGGGCGATAAGCGGTGATCAACAGCACCCGGGGCGTCGGTAGGCCAGCGTCGAGCGCGACGCGGCGCGCTTCCCGGACCCCGGGTGCGAGCAGTGGTCTGGGGGGACGCGACGAGAGTGCTACCCCTCGTCCGCTGCGAGAACAAGCTCGAGGTCGCCCCTGGCTACTGCTCCATCGGCCCGATCGCTTGCAAGCAATTTGCAAGCGCTGTGGCGTCGCGCTGCACGTTCCCCGCGCCGAGCAGGGCTGCAGGTCCCTCTGCCCGGCGGCCCTGCCCCTCGCCGATTGCGGGGCTCACGAGAACGCGTGCGGAAGGGGCGCACTCCCTATGCAGCCTGCCGGCGTCTGCCGGCTGACATGGCGCTAGTGCGGAGCTCGGATCGCGACGAACGCGATCGCGGCGCTGGGATGGCGCTGACGATCTGGATCGTGGCGTTTCGATCGCGCGGCGCCGGCGACGCGGACGAGTGCTCCGTCGCCGTAGCGATGGCCCGCGATTTCGGCCCGCAGACGCGTTTGCGATCGTCCGGGCGCCCGCGCCGTCTGATTGCGGGGCGGGCTTGGGCGTGATCGGCCGGTTCGTATGATCCGGTCGATGGGCGCGGTCACTGGCGGGCGGTTACTTGAGCGGACCGGCGAGATGGCGGTGTTGGCCGGGGCGGTGCGGGCTGTGTGTGACGGTATCGGTGGCGTGGTGTTGATCGAGGGGGCTGCGGGCATCGGCAAGTCCTCGCTGCTTGAGGAGATCAGTCGTGAGGCTGGGCGGTGCGCTCTGCGGGTGTTGCGCGGTCGTGGGGACGAGCTGGTGGTGGAATCGCCGTTCGCCGCTGTGCGCGAGTTGTTCTGGGAGTGCGTGCGGGCGATCGGGATCGACGCGCTCGATGGCGCCGCCCGGCTGGCGCTGCCAGTGTTCGCGGCTGAGCCCGGTATTGGTGGCGACCGGGATCGCGCTTCTGCCGTGTTGCACGGGCTTTACTGGCTCACCGCGGATTTGGCTGACGACGGTCCGCTGGTGATGGTTGTCGATGATGTGCAGTGGCTCGACGCCGCCTCAGCCCGGTTCCTCGATTATCTGATTCGCCGCATTGAGGGGCTGCCGGTCCTGTTGGTCGCGGCGCTGCGGACAGGCGAGCCTGTGGGTCGTGGCGAGCATGCCGCGGCCTGGGCTCAGCCCCAGGTTCGTGTGCTGCGTCCGGCGGTGTTGAGCACGGAGGCGAGCGCGCGGGTCGTGCGCGGAGTGCTGGGGCCTCGCGCTGACGAGGGGCTGTGCCGTTCCTGCTATGAGGCGACGCAGGGCAATCCGTTCTACCTGCGCGAGCTTGCGGCGGCGCTGGCGGTCGAGGGTGGCCGACCGACGGTGGAGCTCGCTCGGAATGTCCGGTTGCTCGGGGTTGACGCGATCCGTGCGAGCGTGCTGGTCCGGCTCGCGCGGCTCGGGGCTGACTGTGAGCGGCTTGTTGAGGCGCTGGCTGTGCTGGGGCCGCATGCCTCGCTGCGTGATATCGCGACGCTGGCGGGGCTGGAGCGTGCGGCGGCGAGAGCGGCGGTCGACCGGCTCCATGACGCGGAGCTGATCGCGGTCGGCGGCGGGTTCGAGTTCGTCCATCCGATCGTCGGTGAGGCGATTGGCTCCCAGATCCCGCCCGGCCGTCTCGCCGCGATGCACGGCGCGGCGGCGCGACTGGTTGCCGACCGCGGCGCCGCGACCGATCGAGTCGCCGCCCACCTGCTGATGGCCGAGCCGTTCGGTGACGGCTGGACCGTCGACGCGCTGCGCTGTGCGGCGCAGGACGCCCTCGCCCAGGGCGCGCCGGAGGCGGCGGTCTCCTACCTGAGGCGGGCGCTGGCCGAGCCGCCGGCTGCCGCCGACCGGCTCGCGGTCCTGCGGATGCTCGGCAGCGCCGAGGCGCTGCTACCAGCCGGCGACGACTTCAGCTCCCTGCGTGAGGCGCTGGCGCTCGCCCCCGATCCGCAGGTCCGGGTCGAGATCGCGTTCGAACTGGCGCTCGCGCTGTGCGGGGTGTTCCGCAACGCGGAGGGCCGCGCGGTTCTCACTGCGCTGTTGGCCGCGCCCGCGCAGCTCGATCCGGACACGGTCGAGGTGCTCGAGGCGTTTGTGATCCTCGTTGGCCTGGACGACTGGGCGGCCGCGCGCGACTCGATTGAGCGTTCTCGCCCGTTGGTGGCACGGGCCGTTCGCGGCGAGACCCGCAATCCCAGGACGCTCGCGACTATGGCCGGCGTCGCGGTGATGTCCGGGGAGACCGCCGCCACGGCGGCGGCGATGGCCGAGTGGGCGCTCGCTGACGATCGGCTGCTGAGGGACTGGCTCGACGCGGGCTACGTGACCGCTGGCTTTGCGCTTGGCAGCGCCGAGGCGCTCGGCCTGGCCGCAGAGACCGCGGAGCGGGGGCTCGCCGAGGCGCAGCGGCGGGGGTCCGCTCCGATGCTGTTGCAGCTGTCCCTGCTGCGCTCGGACATCGCCTACCGGGCGGGTGACCTGGAGACAGCCGAAGACCACGCCGAGCGAGCGCTCGATTTCGGACGGGCGCTTGGGGCCACCGACAGCGCGATGGTACGCCTGCCCGCGATCAACCTTGAGCGCGGCCGCCTCGACCGCGCGGTCGAGCTGATCGAGTCAGTCGATGTCTTGAAGGCGCAGGCCTGGGGCCGGGTGCTCCGCGCAGAGCGGGGCCGGATACGGGTCGCCGCTGGGTACTTTGTGGGCGGTCTCGACGACCTGCTCGAGGCGCACCGCGAGGCCGTCACGACGGGCCTGCGACTGAGCGTCGACAGCTACTGGGTCTCGGCCGCGACCGACGCCCTCGTCGCCGTCGGCCGCGACGCGGAGGCGCGCGCGTTCGCGGAGGAGGAGCTTGTTGAGGCGCGGGCGTTCGGCGCCCCCGGGCGCTACGGGGTCGCTCTGTCGGTGTGCGGCACCCTCGACCCCGGACGGGCCGGGCTTGACCGGTTGCGGGAGGGCGTCGAGGTGCTCGCCTGCTCACCGACCCGGCTCGAGCACGCCCGCGCGCTCGTGAACCTCGGGGCCGGGTTGCGCTCGCGCTCCGAGCGTATGGCCGCCCGGGAGCCGCTGGCCGAGGGCCTCGACCTCGCCACCCGGTGTGGCGGGTGGGCGCTGGCGCAGCGCGCTCGGGCCGAGCTCGTCGCCTGCGGCGCGCGACCGCGCCGCGCCGTGCGGACAGGACCCGATGCGCTGACGCCCGCCGAGCTGCGCGTAGCGCGGATGGCGGTCGCCGGGATGACCAACCGGGAGATCGCGCAGGCCCTGTTTCTATCGACGAAGACCGTCGAGGGCCAGCTCTCCCAGGCCTACTCGCGGCTTGGTATCCGCTCCCGCGCTGGCCTTACCGCGGCGCTTGAACCGTCAAACACGAGGGTGCCGACGGGATAACTCCAGGGTCGCTTCCGATGCGCTATCAGGGCCGGCGCACCACGCTCAATTTGAAGTGAGCATGGCGCGGAGCAAACGGGTCGTGGTCGACATCACGCAGACATCGGACACGGTCAGCGGTCGCGTGACCGTCGGCGACGGGGCCGCGACCGAGTTCTTCGGCTGGCTTGAGTTGATCGACCGGCTGCAATCGGCCGCTGCCACCTCGACGAACGAGGCAAGGATGGAGCTGGTGGACAGGGCTGACCATCTCAGGAGGGCTTTGCGTTGATGGGACATGGATCCGGGATCACCGCGGGCAGGTTTGGACGGATGCTCGTGCTCACATTCGGGGCTGTGTCGCTCGCCGTCGGCGTGAGTCGCAGCCCTGCCGCGGTTCCGGACACCGCTGATGGGGTCCTGGGTGAGACAGATGGGAGCCGCGATGCGCGTCTGAGACGTAAGGCGCGGGCCCAGGCCACGGCCGTACTCGGCGTTTTAGTTGTGCTGTTCGGCGCCGCCCCGGCCCGTGGTGCTGCGACGTGGCTCACGCCGGCGATAACGTCGGCGCCGGGCTGCGATTGCGGCGCGCCCGCCGCGGCGACCGACGCGACCGGTGACCTGACGGTGGCATTTTTGGATGAGATGCACGGCATGATGGTCGCTCGGCATCCAGCGGGTGGGACGTGGTCGAGTCCCGTGCTGATCGGCCCGTCCGCCAATCCGGTGTTGGCGGGCAACGGGGCGGGCGACGCTGTGCTTGCCTACGTCTACCAGGGCGACGTGGACGCGATCGTCGATGCCGCCGGCGAGCCATGGTCGGCGGCGGCTGCCTCGACGTTGTCGACCGCCGGCGCGCAGTCCGCACCGAGTGTCGCGATCGATGGCCAGGGGGACGCCTTGGTGGCGTGGGAAACGCCAGCGGGCGGGATCGACGTGGCCTACCGCCCGGCAGGCAGCGCCTGGCATCCGGCCATCCCGGTCGACGATCAGGCAGTAGGGAACGTGGCGCCGTCGGTGGCGTTCACGCCTGGCGGCGCGGCGACCATCGTCTGGGCGAGCGACAACGGCAGCGATGAGGCGGTTGTGTCGGCGATGATGAACGCCGACGGGTCATGGACGTCCCCCGTCCAGATCGCGACCGACAAATACTTCTACACCGTGCAGGTCGCGCTGGACTCATACGCCGATGCGACGGCGGCGTGGACCGGCTATGACGGGACGAACTACCTGCTCGGTGCCGCGGACCGCCCGGCCGGCGGCGCCTGGCACGCGGACGGAAACCTCGCTACGGGCGGTCAATCGGACGGGCCCAGTCCGAACTCGGGCTTCGGTCTCGCGGTCAACGCGGCGGGCAAGGCAGCCCTCGTCTGGAGTTTCAGTGTCAACGACCCCGCGTCGATCGCGGCGGCGGTGCGGCCCGCGGGCGGAGTCTGGGGCAGTCCCACCGTGTTTGCGACGGCCACCTCCCCGGGCTTCATGCAGGACCTGCAGGTCGTCGTCGCTGCTGACGGCACCGTCACCGCCGATTGGGGCCTCGACGACGGCGGCGCCCTGTCGGGCGCGGTGTGGGCGGATCAGGAGCCGCCGGATGGAACGTGGAACACGCCCAGTGCGATCTCACCGCCGATCGCCGACGACTATGGCGGCGTCACCCTCGTGGATCCTGCAGGCGACGTCGATGTCCTCGCTGCGCTGTTCAGCGGCACCGCTTATCCGGTGTGGTCGATGGTCAACGACGGCGGCGGCCCGGTGCTGGACGGGCTGGCGGTCCCGGCGCACGGGACCGTTGGCGTCCCGGTCGACTTCGCGGTCACCCCGCTCGATGCCTGGTCGGCGATCTTCGCCACGCACTGGAGCTTCGGTGACGGCACGACGGCGACCGATGAGTCGGTGTCGCACGTCTACACCGCGCCTGGCACCTACACCGTCGCGACCTCGAGCAGCGACATCCTGGGCAACACGACAAGCCAGAACTCGACGATTGTGATCGCCCCCACGACCGGAACCGGCACCCCGACCCCTCCAACCCCGACCGGGCCGACGCTCACCCTCCGCGTCACCCAAGCGCACCGCCGCTGGAGAGAGCCGACACGTTCGGCCGCGTCCCGCCGCGCCCCGGTCGACACACACTTCGGCTTGACGGTCAACCAAACCGCCCGCGTCACCCTGACGTTCACGCAGGCACTCAGCGGCCGGCGCCTACACGATCGCTGCCGCTCGATCACCGCCACCGACCGCAACGACCCGCGCTGCCTGCGCAACGTCCTCCGCGGCACGCTTTCGGTGCGCATCACCGCCGCCGGCCGGCGGCGCCTTATTGAGTTCACCGGCCGGCTCGGCGCTCGCCGGCTGGGACTCGGCGTCTACACGGTCACGATTCGCGCTACCGGGACAGGCGGCGCGGCGACGCGCCGCCTGAGTTTCACCATCACAGACTGACCCACCAAGCTCACCGCGCCGCCAGGCTCGCGGCTACGCCGCGCCCGTGTGGGGTTTGGTTACGCCGCCGAGCTCGCGGAAAGGTTCTGGACGATAGGCCCGGCCTCGCGGTCCTGCTCACATGATGCCCGAGCACGTCGAGCGCTCCTCACCACGGCGCGCGCCGGCTGGTGTGAACCGACGAACCGAACTGCAAATCTCCGGTTGCACGGATGATGATTGGCGGGACGCGCACGCCGTCGGCGCCTGCTTCGGATCGCCTCCGCTCGTCTCGGGGATTCCGGCCGAATCACGCCTCGGCGGACAACGCCCGCGCGCGGAATGCGATCGCGCCGGTCCGAAATTGGCCGTCATCGCGTCGCCACGCAGGCAGTGGCCAGCGCGGCCGGGAACGGGGATCACACCCGACGTTTTGCAAGCGCAGGCAAATCCGCTCTGGGGTGAGAGGCGACGACGGTCGCCCCGGGCCTGGCGCAGGCGCACGGAACGATCCTCGATCGCCAGGAGTTCCTGCTGCGCAGCAACCTCGCCAGCGACGGCTACGCGAAGCAGCAGTGGGCGGCCTCGGTGACCAGCTATGGCGAGGCGGTCGGCGAGGCGATCGCGCTCGAGCTGCCCGCCGCGGCGCTGATGCGGCTCGCCCAGCTCGCGGATATCTTCAGCCGCAAGCCGATCGACGCCACCGTCGTGGGCGCCGGCCTCAACGCGCTGCTCGGCCGGCTCGGCGCGATCGACGGCGCGATCGGTCCCGGCGCGATCGAGCCGCTCCAGGCGATCTACAAGCGCGGCACCCGGGCGTTCGTCCTCGAGGGGTCGTTCAACCGGGTACTGATGAGCCTCCTTTGGCAGAGCGCGAAAGGTCTGCAGACGACCGAGCTGCTGCGCATGAACCCACCGCCGATGCTCGACAGCCACGCCGCCTTCGCGACCGAGCTCGCCGACATCGAGTCCACCCGAGCGTGGCTGAACGCGCGGACCGACGACCCGGACCCCGAGGCGCTCGGCGTCGACGAGGAGCTGCTGCTCGCCGCCTACACCCGCCCGACGACGGTCGCGTCCGGCAGCGATCCGGCGACGATGCTCCGCAACAACCAGCACGCGCTCGACGCCAAGCTCGAGCGGGCCCTGGTCGCCCGGCTCGGCCCGGCCCGGACGCACGTGAAGCCCGAAGTGATCCAGGCGTTCCTGCCCGAGGACACCGTCCTGCTCGACACCTACGTCGGCGTCACCGACCACGTCGCCGTCCACCACATGTTCCTCACCCACGAGGGCGTCGCCTTCGCCGCGACCGAGACCGAGCTAATCGACGGCGTCCGCACGGTGCCCGCCGCCGGGCGCGAGGTCGTGATCACGCAACTGGCCGCGCTTACCGCCCAGCTGCGCCGTGAGCTGCTCATCGGCGCCGACGACGAGCAGGTGACCGAGCGCGCGCTCGGGATGCTGCGCGACCACGAGCGCCTGCTGTTCGGCCCGACCGCACTATCGCTGCTCGAGGAGCTGCGCCGGGCGGGCAAGCGCCACCTGTGCATCGTCCCCCAGGGCCCGCTGCGCTACTACCCCTGGCACCTGCTCGGCGGCGTCTCCTCACCGCTCGGGGCCCGGTTCACTGTCAGTTACCTGCCGACGCTGGCGGGGCTGATCGAGATGCACGTGCCGGACGGCCCGCCGCGGACGGGCGTCGCCTCCTTCGGCCTCGACTTCGCGGGCGACCCGCGCGGCTGGGACGAGCTGCCGCGGACGGTCGAGGAGGCCGAGCGGGTCGCCGAGGCGATGGGCGGCCGCGCCCGCATCAACCGTGAGGCGACCAAGGCGGCGGTGCTTGACGCACTCGGCGAGGCGCGGTGGGTCCACCTTGCGAGCCACGGGATCCACGACGCCGGTGCGCCCGCCTTCCAGCGGATCATCCTCGACGGCCCCGCCGGCGCCGAGGGCGAGCTCGCCGCCCACGAGCTGCTCGCCCTCGACCTGCGCGGGCTCGAGGGGGTGAGCCTCAGCGCCTGCGAGACCGCGCTCGGGCGCTTCGACGAGGCCGACAACGTGCGCGGGCTCCCAGCGAGCCTGATGCTCGCCGGTGCGGCGGGCATCGTCGGCACCTTGTGGCCGGTGCGCGACGACACGAGCGCCGACTTTTTCGAGGGCTTCTACCGCTCGCTCGCGGGCGGCGCGAGCGCCCGCGAGGCGTTCGCGCAGACGCAGGACGCGATCCGGGCGAGCTACCCCAACCACGCCGACTGGGGCGCCTTCTACGCTATGGGGCACGTTCTGTTCCCGCCCGGGCCGGGTCAGCCCGCAGCAGCGGGTTGACCTGCGCGAGCAGGGCCGGTCAGCTCCACGGCCGTCGCCCACGACTGCATTCGTTGGCGCGACCCGCACCGGCGGGCGATCGCATCCGGCAAGGCTGACGCGTCTACTCCGGTCGCCACCGCCGATCGGAACGCCACACGGACTCGATCGGGCCGAGGCGGCTCCGCTGACGGGTGCTTCCATCGGCAGCAGCCCTCGTGAGGGGCTTGAGTTTTGGCGACCAAACGTAATCTCGCGACGTCGCGGTGCTAACCGGTAGCGAGCAAGCGGACCGGTCCCGCACGCGCCGTCGCCCCGACTTCGGCCGCGTGAATGCGATCGCGCGGCCTTTCGTGACGGCGCCACTGCTATGCCACGCACGCGATCGTCAGCGTGGCACCGTTGCGACGGACTACCCCGGCGGCGACGTAGGAGCCCGGCCCCCTTTGTCCGGGACGGGGCTGTCTCGAGTGGGCCCGCGAGATGACCGGCTAAGCGGCAATCCGGGTATCTCGCGAGCTCGATCTTCGCGCTGACGTCGCCGTTCCGACCCGGCGGCATCACGCGCGCCGCGCTGGCGTTCCACACTACTGCTTGCATTGACCTCCACGCAGCCGAATATCCGGGCCGCTCGGCTCATCCGCGCCGGTTTGAGCTAGTGGTTCGCCTCAAGGGTCGACACCGGCTCGTCCGCGATCTTCCCGTTGGCCGACGGCGCCTCCGCGCTGAGGGGAAAGCGGACGCCGGTGAGCTGCTCGGAGACCTCCCACAGCCGGCGGGCGACGTCCACGTCCTCGGCGGCGGCGGTCCGCTTGGCCAGGTTGGCTCCGCCGCGCCACTCCATGAAGCCGGCCGGTCCGGCGAAGCTGTTGCCGGGGACGTCGGCGACCGCGGCGTATAGCGTCGGTAGCGCCCCGCCGTCTTCGTCCTGAGCGAGGAGGCGGTTCGCGACCGCGTTGAACGCGTCCATCGCGCGGTTCCCGGAATGGAACTGGAGGTTCGTGGCGGCGTAGCCGGGGTGCGCGGCGGTCGCCTTGACGGTTGATCCGACCCCGATCAGCTTCCGCTGCAGTTCGGCGGTGAACAGCAGGTTGGCTAGCTTGGACTGCCCGTAGGCACGCCACGCCTTGTAGGGTCGCCGCTCCCACTGCAGATCGTCGAAGTCGATCGCGCCGAAGCGGTGCGCCGAGGAGGACACCGTCACGACCCGACCGGTGACGTGCCCGAGCAGGAGGTTGGTGAGGGCGAAGTGGCCGAGATGGTTGGTTCCGAACTGCAGCTCGAAGCCGTCGGCGGTCAGCGACTTGGGCGGGATCATGATTCCGGCGTTGTTGATCAGCAGATCGATCTCGCCGTCCCAGCCCGCGGCGAATTCCCTGATCGAGTCGAGGCTCGCGAGATCGAGCCGGCGCACCTCGGTCGTGCCGGTCATCTGCGCCGCGGCGGCGTGACCCTTGTCGGTGTCGCGCACTGCGAGCACGACGCGCGCGTCCTTGGCGGCGAGCGCTTTGGCGGCCGCGCGTCCGATGCCGCTGTTGGCGCCGGTGACGATCACGGCGCGGCCGGTCATGGCGGGGATGTCCTGTGTGGAGAAAGTAGTCATGGCCAACAATGTAGGCGCTGACCACAATGTTGTCAAGAGCAACTTTGCTTCGCTAACCTGCCTTATATGACGACCGACCGCGCGGAACAGCCGACCGAGCGGCCCTACCACCACGGCAACCTCCGCAGCGCGCTGCTGGCAGCAGCCGAACGCACCGTCCGCGAGCGCGGCGTCGAGAATCTGTCCCTGCGGGAGCTAGCGAGGGAGATCGGCGTCAGCCACGGAGCCCCACGCCGCCACTTCCCCGGTCGCCAGGCGTTGCTCGATGCCCTGGCCGAAACGGGATTCGAGCGCCTGGGCGCCCAACTGCGAGCCGCCGCCGATCGCGCCGGGGACGAATTCCAGCCCCGGCTGGAAGCGACTGCGACGGCCTACATCAGGTTCGCGACCGCCAATCCGGCCCTGCTCGACCTAATGTTCGCCTCAAAGCACCGCGCGACAGAGCCGAGCCTGCACGAGGCGATGGAGCGCGCCTTCTCGGTAATGATAGACCTGATCCTCCAGGGTCAGGCGATCGGCCGGCTCCAGCCCGGCGACCCCGAACGCGTCGGCCTCGTCCTGTTCTCGACCATTCAGGGCATCGCCGCACTGCTGACCGCGGGGATGATCACACCCGATCAACTGAACGGGCTGACCACCGACGCGATCGCGCACTTCCTGCGCGGGTCCCGCACCGCCGGCTAACTGCTTCGCTACTCAGACGGTCTCGGAAACGACGCGGTGAGCCGCATCCTTAGGCGCTCAGCGGCGTACGACGCCCGCCGCCGACCTGGCCATGTCGACCCGGAGAGCGGCCATCCGGTGGCGCAGCTCTCGAGCGGCAACGCGGCTGTTCACCGGCACCAGGAGCCGCCGACTTCTTTGCGCGCAAAGCGACTTGTGAGATGGTGGCGCGCGGGCGCCGATCGCCGTCAAGGGATGCCGCTGGCGCGGCTGTCGGGTAGCCGGGGCGGTTGCCCGCCCCGGCTCCCACAGAACCGTACGTACGCTGTTCGTATACGGCTCCTCGGGACAGTGGGTTGCGAACCCCCCGGTAGGCGAGCCGCCCGACCCTCACCTCCCCGAACATGCTTGACAGCCGACGGCGATAATCACACTCGACCGCAGGGCGCGGCACCTCGCGCGCGTCAACGACCGCGTCCAGACGCGACTCGCGCAAGGCACGCAGATCAAGACGATCCTGCAGCAGCTGGCGCAAAAGCTCTCGCCCCTCCCGCTCGATCAAGCACTCAAGCTCCCCATGCTCAAGCTCGTCCGCCTCGACAGTCGCGAGCTGCTCGACGATCTGCTCGAGCCGACCACGCGACCGGTCAAACCCATCGCCCCCCTCGGCCGGGCGATTCGTTGCGCGGGCATCACTTCCACCCCCCGCTTGCAGGACTTCATCGGCCGGCGCGTAAAGTTCGCGATAACGGGTGCCGGAGTCGGTGACCACGTGACCCACCTCTCGTGGTCGACGTCGATATCAGCAACACCGACTTCGGCGCCCCTCACCGCTTTTCCTGCCGCCTTTCACCCCCGCGCAGGCAAAACCTCTCGCAAAACCTCAGGCTGTGACCAGTACCTCAGCCACGCATCCCCAAGAACTCTAGGCTCCCACGCCCCTCCGGCTTCGCCTCGCAGCTGGCCTCGGCGCAAGACGCACAGTCCTCCGGCTCGACGCTTGACGGAAGCGATGCGACGTCCTTGGGCGTGCTGTCACCATCGATGGCCGGTGCTCTGCCCACGTCCTTCGACGTCGCGGACGTGGCCGGAAACAGCGGATTGTCAGCAGCGGCCAGGATGCTGGCGGCCGCGAAGGCGGCGCTGGGGGGCGCCTATAACCAGGGGAATCACGATGCGGTGTCCGACAGCGCGGGCCAGATCCAGCAGCAGGGAACCGACTGCTCGGGATTCGTCTCCTACCTGATGGGACCGAACGGCACCGGTGACTGGTCGCAGAGCTATGCGACCCCGGGCATCCCGGCGGCGCCGGGCATCGAGGCGGGCAAGGGCTCCTACGTGACGATCTGGAACAACCCGAACCCGGGCAACGCCGGCCACGTCTGGATCGAGGTCCTCGGCCAATATTTCGAATCGTCGGGCAGCGGGGGGGTCCATCAAATGGACCCGAGCGAAGTCAACGAGTACCTGAACAGCGGCCAGTACCAACCGTTCCATCCTGCGGGCATGTGACGCTGGCTACGCGGCGGCCGACCGTCGCGCCTACCCGCTGTTGGGCGTCAATCACGGTCTTATGCGACGACGTCGCGGCTTTCGTCGCGCATTGCGATGGCACGCCCGGTGGCGGCACGCCCCGGGAGCGGGCAGGACGTCAAAGCGTTCGCCCGCGTGCCTTGGGGGGCCCGATCGTGGACGTGGCAGAGCGCTCGTCCCGGGTTGGGGCGGGCGGACTTTCATCGAGAGCATCCATCGCTGCTTGCTGGAATCTTGCAAGCGCTGGTTCCTCCTTGGGCGCGAAACCAGGGCCTCACGCCCGTCGCGGCGGATGGCCTGACCGTCGACGACTCCCAGATGCTCGAGATTGGCGACAGCGCTGGTCCTCCTTGCTCGCCAGTCCGCTTGGATGGCTGAGCAACCCGGTCAGCAGCGTGAACAGCAGGATCAGCGCGATCATCCCGAGGATCAGCCCGACCGTTGTGCGGGTTGAGCGAATCTTCAGCAGCTCGGCTCTGGTCTGCGCGATCATGCCGGCGCCTCCGTCGTCAGTTGCAGGAATATCTCCTCCAGGGAGCCGCCGTCAGTCACCAGCTCGTGAACCGGGACGCCGGCGGCGAATGCGATCTCACCAACCCGCTCGCTCGATGCTCCTTGCACGAGCAGCAAATGGTCGGCACCGGTCGTGACCTGTAGATCGTTGCTGTGCAGTGCGGCCGTGAGCCAGCGAGTACCCCTTCACACGCCGGTGGGCCGCCCCGCTGAGCTCCACCAAGCTCAGCACCTCATCGACGCGCGAGTCAGGAACATCAACAGCCTGCCCGAGCATCCGCAGGTGGTCGCGGCCTGAGCGACCGGGGTGAAAATCGGTCGCCTCCAACACAGCGCCGATCCGCAGTGCAGGACGCTCAAGCTCGGCGTAGGCGCCGTCGAACACGAGCGCCCGCCCGCTCGTCGGCGACGCCAGGCCCAGGACCATCCGAAGCGTCGTCGTCTTACCGGCCCCGTTTGGTCCAAGGAACCCCGTGATCGTCCCCGCTTCCAGCACGAACGACAGATCCGTGACCGCCATAACCTCGCCAAAGCGCTTGGTCAGCGACTCGGCCTTGACGACCGCTGTCACCTGCGGCCCCGTGTCTGGTCAGGTTGAGCGAGGGCGGATGCGAGCTCGTGCAGCGCGTCCGACGTGTTCACGCCGAGAGCGCCAAGCAGCACTGCCGCAGGATCTGGTGGTTGGAGCGTGAGGATCTGGGCCAGCACCTGCTGGGCCGTGACATAGAGCCTCCGACGGTTGGGCTTAGACGCTTCCTCAAGCACTTTCTTGGCCGCCGGGGTCATGCGGAGGCGATCTTTTTGCATGACGTCTCTGATCGTCGGTTTCTTCGGCACGGCGCGCATCGGCAGTGGGGGAGCGTCGGTGCCGAACCCCAGGCCCACGGCGCCCAGGGCTTCGCGATCGAGCGACTCAAGGGCCTCGCGAGCTTGCTGCAGGCTCACGCCCAACACGACTTCGATCGAGGGATCCTCGAACAAGGCGATCAAGACGTGATCGGTGCCAGCTCGGCGATCACCTCGGCGACGAGCCTCCTCACCGGCCCGCAAACAGATGGCCCAGGCGTGAAGCACCTCTGGCGCAACGGATTCGGTGGTCATGACGACTCCTTGTTGTATTTGGTGTGCACGGATTGGCGGGTAACGCCCAGGGCGTCTCCGATCTGCTGCCACGACCAGCCCTTTTCCCGGGCCGACGCGACGTGGTTCGCTTCGACCCTCTCAGCCAGGCGATGGAGCGCCAACGAGGCGCGGAGCCCCAGCGACGGGTCGTTGGACGTGATCGCGGAGGCGATGTCTTCGGCGTTCATGGCCGTCAGTCTAGACTGACAACAGACGTTTGTCAACCCAAACTGACGCCGCGTGGTCTCGGGACGATCGGTATCCAGTCCCGTGCATCGCGTGTCGCTCTCCCACGAACGTGGACTGGGCGCGTGCGCCCGCATCGAATCCGGCGACACGCTTCCAGGCTCGCGGGCGATCGAGCGCGCCGCGAACGCCTGCGCGCACGCAGGGGTCCCGATTCCAGGCGTCGGAGTAGGCTGGCCACCTCACGCGCGGCCGGTCAAACTCACGGCGTAGGCCTCAAACCTGCTTTAGCTCGTCCAGGAGCATCGCCCTGGCCGCGGTTGCGGCACCTGCTTTGCGCGCAGAAACCAAGGCCGCGCGACCCGCACCCAGCCCCGTTGAGCCGTGTCCGGTTTGTCGCTAGGGAGACACGGAGGGCGCATTTCTGCTTCTAGCGTCGGCTTGGTCGAAGTGCGGCGGTCCGACGATGAATGCGATCGTTACCCCTTGCGGCGCCCGGCGCGTGCTTCTGGGCGAAAGCGAGAGGCCGCTGGTGGAGCAGATCGTTAGCTCGGCGCGACTGGGCCCGACCATGAGCAAGCGGTCGGAAGTTTGCTGGACCGTCCTGGCTTGGCTAGCACCGGGAGCCATACTACATCTCGTCAGTCGTTTAGTCGGGCGCGGGGACGGGTGCCGTGGCTCGCGCTGGGTCCAGCCAGTGACGGGGTTCTTGCCCGGCAGTCGCCTGGGCATACTTCCTAGGACGTGGCCGTGGAGATTGAGCGTGATCACCGCTTCGGCTCGGGCGAGCCGTACTCGATCGGGGTCGAAGAGGAGCTGTTCCTGGTCGACCCGCTCACCGGGCGTCTGACGAACAGCTCGGCGGCGGTGCTCGAGCGGCTCGGCGAGGTCGAGGGGACGGTCGAGCGGGAGTTGCACGCCTGTCAGGTCGAGTTGATCACCAACGTCTACAGCAGCGCGGGCGAGGCGGTGCGAGCGCTTGGCGAGATGCGTCGCGCGGTGCTCCAAACGGGAGCGGGGATCCTGGCATCGGGCACTCATCCCTTGGCGGGTGAGGGCGATGCGGCGATCACCCATAAGGAGCGCTATGAGCATATCCACTACCTCCTGGGGGACGCTGCGGTGACTCCGGTCGGAGGGCTGCACGTCCACGTCGGGATGCCGGACGCCGAGACTGCGATCCGGACGTTCAACGGGCTGCGCCGCGAGCTTCCGCTGCTCCAGGCGCTGGCGGCGAACTCGCCCTTTCGCCATGGTCGCGATACGGGTCTCGCCTCGGCGCGTGAGGTATCGCTGCGAGAGTGGCCGCGTTCGGGGGTGCCGCGGGCGATGCGCAACTTTGCGGACTTCTGCGAGATGAGTCGCGTGCTGACACGCGCAGCCGATGTTCCTGACTACACGTATTTCTGGTGGAAGCTCCGGCCCCACCCTCGGCTGGGAACGGTGGAGATTCGGGCGCTGGACGCGCAGGCATCGCTCTCGGACACGGCCGCCCTGGTCGCGCTGGTGCACTGCTTGGCCCGCGACGCAGCCGAAAGCGGACCGGGCGCCGACCCTCCCCCTGAGCTGATCGAGGAGGGCATGTTCCGCGCGGCTCGCTTCGGCGTGCACGGCCAGCTTCCCGATGCCCACGGGAGGCTGCGCGCGGTGTCAGAGATCCTCGAGGACGCCCTAGCGCGGGTGGAGCACCGAGCTCGCGAGCTTATGTGCGTCGAGGAGCTCGCGCTGTTACGCGACCTGTTGCGCCGAGGCGGCGGCGCCGGGGCGCAGCGGGCCACCTACGAGATCGCCGGGATCGATGCCGTCGTTCGGCAGTTCACGGAGCTGACCGCGACGGAGGTCCCATTGTTGGACGCTCATTAAATTAGACGGCGTCCAAGTCTCAGAGCTCGTCGGTCGCGAGAAGCCCGGTCACGAGCCGCTGAGTCTCGCGGCTGGCCCTTCCGCATGTCACCAGATCCAGCTAGCAAATCCAGGAACGCAAGAGTCCGGTCGGGCGCCGGCGATCACTCTGTTCGCGCTACAAGCAGTTGCTTACGGGGCCCCGATCGTCACGCGGTCGGGATGATCGGCGGTCCATCGTCGAGGTGAGGAGGTGCGCCCTCTGGCGCCGAGTCCAGCGATGCGAAGGAGACGATCAGATGATGCTTCTGACAGCACCGCCAGACGGTGCCGAAGGACCCGGCGACGATCTCTGTCTGGTCGCCCTTTAGACAGGCCAGTTCGACCGCAACTACCTTCCACTCACGTGGCTGGCGCAAGGGAGTGGCGATGCAATGGTCCCTCCCACGGCCGTCGCTCTTCCCCCGGGGACGCGCGGGATCCGTCGCGGGCTTCCACAGAGAGGCTATGCAGGACCGCTCCGATGCGGTGCGTCGGGGTTCGCGGACGCTCTCAGCGGCTTCCCGTTTGCGCAGGTGCGCAGCGTCGCCGGCGAACCACACGTCGTGGTTGAGGCGATGACGGCCCCACCGGATGCGCTGAGCCGTGACGTGTTCCCGCTGGCAACATCGGGACGGCCCTACCGGGCGGCACGGCGTCTGTCGGTCGAGGAGTTCGCCTGCGAGGGAGCGCCGGCTCGCCGAGTGATCGTCGACCGCCCGCCGCGCCGGTCTCGGCTCGCGCTCGCGACGTTGCTCCTTCGTCGACGGGGCGCACCGAAGATCGCTGGCATCGAGCTGAGTGCCCCTCAGGACGAGCTGTGAGTCTGTCGACGACCGCCCTGCTGGTTCGGCGGCGGACGGTCGGCCACCAGGTTGACCGGCTCATCGCGCAATCGTTGACAATGTCTGTCTGCAAGATCCGGGGGAACCCGGTTGACGCTGCGGATTGCCACCGATACCGGCCCGGTGGCGCGGTGGTATGGATGTGTCGTATGTCGAGCATCGTCGAGCTGGACACGCGGTCGCCGATCTGGAGCCGCTTCTTCATGGTCGCGCCGCTGATCGTTGTTGGCACGCTTGAGGCCGACGGCTCCCTCGACTTCGCGCCGAAACATATGGCGATGCCCCTTGGCTGGCAGAACTACTTCTGCTTCGTGTGCAGCCCGCGACACGCGACCCAGCGCAACGCGCAGGCAAGGGGGCAGTTCACGGTGAGTTTCCCGCGGCCGGATCAGTTCGTCCAGTCGAGCCTTCTCGCGTCGGGTCGTGCTCAGGACAGCTCCAAGCCCGCGGTGGCGGCGGTTCCGACGGTGCCGGCGCGCGTCGTCGAAGGCGCGCTCGTGCGCGACGCCTACCTGTGGCTCGAGTGCGCGCTGGAGCGCGTCGTCGACGGCTTTGGCGAGAACAGCCTGATCGTCGGCGAGATCGTCGCCGCGTCTGTGGATGAGCGGGCGCTGCGGGCTTCGGAGGCCGATGACGCGGATCTAACGAGCGCGATGCCACTGCTCGTGTACGTGAGCCCGCGGCGTTTCGCGGAAATCAGCGAGACGTTCTCGTTCCCGTTCCCGGCCGACTTCCGGCTATGACGAGCGCTGCCGGAATCCTCGACCGGCTCCGTGGCCAGGAGCTCGAGATGACCGCGCTGCTCGAGCAGCTCGCCAAGGCCGAGTCGCCATCGCTCGAGCCCGCGACTCAGGCCGGGCCGTTCGCAATCCTGGCCAACGAGCTGAGGTCGATCGGCTTCGAGGTAGAGCGTGTCCCAGGTCGCGAAAGCGGCGACCACCTCGAGGCCCGCCCAGGTGGTCGCCCGGGCGCCTACCAATTGTTACTAGGCCACATGGACACTGTGTGGCCGACTGGAACGCTCGAGCAGATGCCCGTGGTCGCAGATAACGACCGCGTGCGCGGTCCCGGCGTCTACGACATGAAGGGCGGGCTCGTGCAAATGGTGTTCGCGCTGCGAGCGCTTCATGACCTTCACGCGGAGCCGCCGCTTGTACCGGTCGTGTTCCTCAACACCGACGAGGAGATCGGCAGCCACGACTCGGGTACGCACATTCGCCGGCTTGCCGCCGGCGCGAAGCGTGCCTTTGTGCTCGAGCCCTCGTTCGGACCGTCGGGCAAGCTGAAGACGGCGCGCAAGGGAGCCGGGTACTTCAAAATCACAGTTGAGGGTCGCGCGAGCCATGCGGGTCTCGCCCCCGAGAAGGGCGCGAGCGCGATCCTCGAGGTCTCGCACCAGATCCAGCGGCTGTTCGCGCTGAACGACCGTGAGCGGGGAATCTCGGTGAACGTGGGCACGATCGACGGTGGACTGCGACCGAACGTGGTCGCGCCAAAGGTCACGGCAGAGGTCGATGTGCGCGTGCTGCACGGCGAGGACGCGGGGGCCATCGAGCGAGCGATCCTTGGTCTGACCCCGGTTGCGGAGGGCGTCACACTCGCGGTTACCGGCGGGATCAGCTTGCCCCCGCTCGAGCGCACGGAGCGCAATGCTGCACTTTGGCGTGCCGCCCAGGGGGGGGCGCGCGAGCTCGGCATCGACATCGACGAGGCAGCTGTCGGAGGGACCTCGGACGGGAACGTCACGAGCCAGTACACCGCGACGCTCGACGGTCTCGGCGCGGTCGGCGACGGCGCGCACGCGTCCCACGAGCACGTTGTCGCGTCGCAGATGCCTGAACGGGCCGCCCTTCTGGCCCTTCTCCTGCTCACACCGTGATGTTCCTGACAAGCCTAACCCGCAACACCGACTTCGCCGAGCGGCCGTTCGAGATCGTCAATGTGCCACGTGAGCAGTGGGGCACGGGCGACTTTGTCGCGGCGGAGCTGATCGAGACCTCCGAGCTGGCCGCGACATTCGCGATCGAGACGACCGACGGGCGCAGGGTCGAGGTGATCCCCGGCGACGTGATCGTAGGCGCTCTCGGCCGCCGCGCCGCCACGCTCGAGCTGGTCGGCGACTGGACATCCGTGGGCGAGGGTCTGCGGATGCAAACCCTGACCCCATCGGGCCTGCTCGGTCGCATCACCTCCGCCACCACGCCACCACTTCCCTACGCAGACGTGATCTACCGCGGCCACGTCTGGCGCGACCGCAAGCTCGGCTTGGGCGACTTCGCGCCACGTGTGGCCTGCGCAGCACTTGACGCTCCGGTCGTGCTGATCATCGGCACCTCCATGGAGTGCGGCAAGACAAGCGCCGCGAAGTCGGTCGTGCGCCGTCTCAAGGCCCACGGCCTCCGAGTGGCGGCTACGAAGCTAACCGGCGCCGGCCACGTACGCGACATCCTCGCCATGCGCGACGCGGGAGCCGACGCGATCTTCGACTTCGTCGACGCCGGACTGCCGTCGACCATGGTCGAGCCGGCGACGTACGAAGCGGCGCTCGTTCAACTGCTCTCGCAGCTCGGCGGCGCTCACCCCGACGTCGTCGTCGCCGAGGCAGGCGCATCACCACTGGAGCCTTACAACGGCGACGTTGCCCTGCGACTCCTCGCCGACCGCGTTCGCTGCACCGTCCTATGCGCCTCCGATCCATACGCGGTTGCCGGCGCCATCAGTGCCGTTCAATATCAACCCGATCTGGTGTCCGGCCGCGCTACCAGCACCGACGCCGCCATAGCGCTCGTAAACCGGCTCTGCGGCGTGCCGGCGATCAACCTGCTCCACCACCACCACAACAGCGCACTGGACGAGCTGCTCGAGCGCTGCCTGCAGCTCGATCCGCTGCCGAGCTCAGGCGCGGCGCCGGTTCCTTGCAGCGACTGACGGTTTGGCGAAACGTCTAGCGGAACGCCCTGTCCCGTCCCGCTGTATGCGGATGCCCGTGCAGATCGCCTCAACGACGCCACAGGGCCGCGTTAGGTGCGAGCTAGGAACACGGACGCTTGAGAGTGTGCAGCGCGAAGGCGAAGGCGAGGACGAACCCTCTGTGGCGACGCTCAAAGCGCGTACATGACGATCATGAACGTCAAGACAGCCACCCCGAAAGCGGTAGGCAGCACGCTAGGCAGCTCCGGCGGCCGACGGTCCGGCGCCCGACGCGCGAGCTGCGCGAAAGCCTGGCTTGGTGCCTGAGATGCGTCTGGCCGGGCGATGAGTTCTCCCGTAGCCCTCGCTCTTCCCCTGGACGTCGCGCCAGACGGCGCGTGGATCCGCAGCGACACTATCCGGGACGGCTACGATCTGGTGCGTCTGGGTTCGCAGGACGCGTTCGAAGCGAGCTTCGTTCCGCAGGTGGGCATGACGTGCTGCTCGCTGCGGCATGCAGGGGTCGAACTGATCGGGGAGCGTTGCGGCTTGGAGGCCTACGCGAGCTGCGAATTACCATGGGAATGTCGTTGATGCACCCGTGGGCCAACCGAATCTCAAGAAAAGCTGGAAGTACACCGCGTGTGGTGCGACCGTTCGCCTGCCGGTCTCACCCCTGCTGCACACCGATCGCTGGGGACTCCCGGTCAACGGGGTGCACTCATGCGGCCATGCGTGGGTCATGGAGGACAGTGGCGCCGCGGGCGAGTCCGCATGGCTCGAGGCCACGCTACCGTTCGACTGTCATCCCCGACGCCTGGAGCTGTTCCCGTTCCCGCATCGGCTTTACCTGCGCGCCGAGGTGACCGGGTGTTGCTTGTCCGTCTCTGCTGAGATCGAGGCCACCAGCAGCGTGTCGGTGCCCGTCTGCCTTGGATATCGCGTCTACTTGCGGCGTGAGCAGCCGCGAGGTGATGCCAGGATCGTCCTGCCAGCGGGCCGGCGCGTCGTGACCGACGAGCGGTTGCTGCCGACGGGCGCGACCGAGCCGCTCGAGATGAGCGCCGCCACGCTCGGGGTCGATGAGTTCCACGAGGTGTTCGTCTTTGAAGCCGACCGCCGCCTGACTGTCGCCTCGGACACGCGGCGACTGACGGTCGAGTCGCTCACCGGCTTCCCGCTCGCGCAGGTGCGGACCGTCGCGAGTCAGCCGCACGTCGTGGTGAAGGCGCTGACGGCCGCGCCGGACGCGCTGAGCCGCGGTCTGTTCCCAGTGGCAACGCTCGGGCGACCGTACCGGGCGGCGCTACGTCTGTCGGTCGACGATCTCTCCTTCGACCGATCGCGACTCAACGCATCGTCGTCGATGCCACGGTCATCGGGCTCGCGGTCGCCTTGACCGGCGGCAATCGCACCGACGTCACGCAACCGCTCCCACTGTTCGATGCCCTCCGTCACCCGACGGGCGTCCTGCCGAAGACGTGGCGCGCTGGGAAGGGTATCGCGAACTCGTAGAGATTCCCCGCTCCGCCATGCCAGTTTCATTACGAGCGATCGGTCCGTGCCGGACGTTGGAGCTAGCGTTCGCATGCAGGCGGAGTTCGACAGTTCGTGACGTTAAGACGATGCCTCCGCGCGGTCTGGGTCGGCCGAGACGATCCCGAACAGCCGCCGGGAGCGAGCACTCCAACAGCCCATAGCCGCCAGTTCCGGGGCTCGTCGTCGCCACCGGGGTGCTGCACGCGCCTGAGAAGCCGGTTATCCGACATGTCCGATAACCGCTGTCAACGGCCTTCTGTTTCTCCCCAACTACGGCCATCTTTCCCCCCAGCCGCGGCCATGATTTCTCCCCACTGGTGGCCATCTCTTCTCCCCATTACGGTGGGTGGCGCTGGGGTTCAGGTCAGGGGCTTCACCCCCCTTGCCGGCGGTCGCTTGGGCGAGCCGGTAGCTGTCCTGGCCTTCGGTGATCAGGACGTGGGCGTGATGCAGTAGCCGGTCGACGGTCGCGGTCGCGATGCTTTTGGGCATCAGCTCGTCGAACCCGGACGGGTGGAGGTTGGAGCTGATCCGGGCCCACACGCGCTCGTCGAGCTCATCAACCTTCCAGCGAACCGATCGGCAACCGGCCGCCGGTGCTGCGCCCGCGCCGGCGGCGCGCCCCCGGTCGCCTCGCGCACCGCGACCCAATGCGCAACCGTCTTGTGATCACACCCGACCAGCGCCGCCGCTTGGCGGAACGAGCCGGCCAGTCATTACGCCTCAAGGATCTCCATCACTTCCTCCGGTCTCTTCACGGTCGGCCTCCAGATCGCGCGTCAACAACAACGCGCGATCGAGTACCGACACCTCAGGACAGAACCGCGGGGAGAAAAGATGGCCGCCCATGGGGAGAAACCTTGGCCGCCAGTGGGGAGAATTCAGTGGCCGCCTATGGGGAGGTTTCCATGGCCGCCCTCAACCGGGTGTATCTCCAGTAGGGAGTTATGCCGAGTGGGCTCAAAGGCCCCGCGTTTGTCCCGCTCAGGGCGGCGTAGCGATCCTCACGCTTCGGATAATTTCGAACGTCGCGGACGAACGCCGGGCGGGCTCTCTTGGCCGGTTGTATCTGACCATGGCGTCCCGGTCGCGAGCCCGCTGGTACCGCCCGGACCCCGCGACAGACCACTGCCCGTCGTCCGGCACACGTGCCACAAAGCGTGTGCTCACCAAGAGGCTCCTTCGGACCGACGAAAAGCGAGACGAAGGGCCCGACCGGCGACAACGGATTTATCCGCAGCCGCTGCGAGTTGCGAGCGCAACAGCCATGTTTGCGCGTAAAGCAGCCGCTCACTGTGGATAACGCCCTACTGGAGATACATCCAGAAGTCTGCGGCGCTGTGGCCGAGGCTGCTGGGCCGGAACTATACTTAGAGACCTCCCAGCCGCGGACGCCAAGTGCTGAGATTGCGTGTTCGTTGGCGATGTCTTCGGTGCCGGCAGAAGCCGGTTGGTCAGCGGGTCGGTCCCGGGCCATCCTCCCCGCCCCGCTTCGGGTGGGGAAACGAAGGGGAGCGGGACTGAAATGAGAGGATCTTGGGGTTCTGTACGACACCGTCGCGGATCTCGATCGCTTGATGGATCGTGCGATCGCCATCCAAGGCCTCCGCTCCTGACATGACGGTGGCGAGGAAAGGGATCAACGCTTCACTGATTTCCCACGTCGCAGAGTTCCACAGATACGACGGGCTGTGGTCGACGGCGTAATAGTGGAGGCTGCTACCCACGCTGAACATCGGCTGGGCGAATGACGTTGGTCGCGCCCAATCGAAGCCCATACCCTCGTCGCACGAAACATCAATGAATAGGCTGCCGGGTGCGAACAGCTTCAGCTCGTCGCTAGTCACGAACATCAGCGGATCGTCAGTGTCCTGCAGAATGCAGTTGACGATGACGTCGTGATCGGCGAGGAGCTCGGCGATGGGTCGGTTTCCAGAACTGCTGAGCGCGACCGCGCGGTGAGGGCGTTCCGGGTCGCGCTCGTAATGGATCAGGCGTGCGGGTGCGATCGGTGCAGCCACGGCGGGCACGCTGCGGTGTGTCAGGACATCCACGTCGTGCACCCCGAGCGCGAATAGTGCGGTAACTGCCCCACGAGCGGTCGCGCCGAAGCTGATGACAGCGGCTCGGAGACGCCGGCCATAGGCTCCGGTCAGGCCGATCAGCTGCAGAGCGTGGAGTACCGAGCAGTAGCCTGCGAGCTCGTTGTTCTTGTGGAAGACGTGAAGGCTGAAGTTGCCCTCGTGCGTCCAGTGATGCATCGCTTCCCAGGCAATAAGCGTCAGGCGGCGATCAATCGCAACTTGCGTGAGCTCCGCGTTCTGAACGCAGTGCGGCCAGCCCCACAGAACCCTGCCCGGCGGGAGCGTCACCAGGTCGTCCAAGACCGGTTTCGGGAGCAGGATCACGTCGCATTCAGCCATCAGCTGCTCCCGCGAGCGGACGCCTCCAACGTGCTCGGAGAAGCGCTCGTCTGGTACTCCAAAGCGATGAGCGTAGCCGTGCTCGAAGAACATTCGGCGGCGCAAGCCGGCGTCAATACGCCCGAAGTGGGCGGGATGGATCGGCAGCCGGCGCTCGGCCGGCTTCCGCGATGTCCCGACCACGCCCAAGGTCAGCCCGTGCATTTCGTACTCGTCTCCAGGGAAAGAAGCATTCTGACTGTTCGTCGGCGAAGCCGAGCAGCGATCCCACTGGCAACGACCTGCGATCCCACCTGCTCGCCCGTAGCGGAGTCCTCGGCGCAGGGCGGGTGGAGACGCCTCAGGCTGACCGGGACGGCTCGCACGATCGCGATTGTCCTCCCGCCGGCGAGCGTCCCACGACTGCTTCGGCGACGAAGGAGCCGTGCGCCTGGGCATCAGGCGAGCGAGCGGTCCCAGCGAGCTAAGCGCAGCGCGCCATGCGCGTCCGGCGTCCGGCGGTTATACTCACGCGGTATGACTAGTAGGGTGGGACCAAAGGGGCAGGTTGTGATCCCGAAGGCGATCCGAGATCAAGTCCGGCTTCACCCAGGTGACGAGGTCGAGGTCGACCTGGAGGACGACCGCATCATCATCACTGCTCGCCGGCACGCAGACGCGCTCGGCGGGAAATTCGCCCACAGCGGCATGGCCGCCCGGCTGCTCGACGATCGCGCCCGAGAACCCCGGTGACCGTCTGCTTGGACTCGTGGGCGATCTTGGCCTGGCTTGATGGCGAGGAGCCCGCACTCTCCCGTGTCAACGCGGTAATCGACTCGCGCCCTGTGGTGAGCTGGCTGAACCTCGTCGAGGTCTACTACCGCATCGAGCGCGATCACGACCGCGAGGCGGCGGACGACACGCTGACCGCGCTCAGACGCAAGCTTTCGCCGGATCTTCCCGGCACGGCCCGGATGATCGAAGCCGCCCGTTTGAAAGCACGCGCACCGATCGCGCTGGCCGACTGCTTCGCGGCGACGACCGCCGCGGCACACGACGCTACTCTTCTCACAGGCGACCCTGAGCTAATCGAGCTGGTCGATCCACCGTGCGTCGTGGAGGATCTCCGCGTCCGGTAGCTTCCAAGCGCGCGCGACAGAGCAAACCGTGGCTCAGCGCAGTTGCGATAGCAGCCAGATGCGGACGTTTCCCTTGCCGGCTTTGATCCTCGGCGACCTGCAAACGATCGGCCCACTCGGCGTTGTGCTTCATTCCCGAGAGAGCATCAGCCGCGGCATCGGCGAGGATCTCTTGTGCTCAGGTCGAGGAGGAGTGCTAATGGGTCGCTCGCGCTCTCCGATGAAGCGGCGGCCTTCGATCCCGTCGCGTGACCAGGCAGCTCTCCACATCGTCTCGAGCAAACGACAAGCGATGGCTGGGGATGCCGGAGGAACTGGGGATGTGGGTCTGAGGGCGAGCCGGAGTTGCTGGGGTAGCGGATCCGTTGGGGGGTTCGACGGCGTGCCTGTCCAGACCTCTCCTGTCGTGGGGTGTCCGGTTGGCTTCCCGGTCGGCGCGCGTGTACCGGGCGCGCGCCATCGATCCGTCTCAGCCCACGGTTCGCCAGGGGAGTGTTGTGCGGGCGTTATGTGATCACGACGACAACGTGTGCGGTGCTGCCGGCGACGGCCTGCGCGACGGGGTCGATCGGGGCGATCGTCGGCGTTTGTCCCGGGAGGAGGCGGGCTAGCCTGGCGGCTTGGTTGCGCTGGCCCGGTGTGTAGAGGATCCATAACCCTGGCGGTCGTGACTCGGCCAGGTTGCCGATGGCGCCGATTCCGACGCCGTGCGAGCGCAATCGTTGCGCCAGCCGGCTCGCGGCACCGGGCGTTGAGGTCGCGTTCAGCACCGTTACCGGCACCCCGGGGATGTCGGTGTCCTTCTTTGCGGTGGCGCGCGTTACGTGCCGCGCGGCGTGCAGCGTCTGGGCATTCCCGCCGTTGGCGGTCAGGAGCACGCTCACCGCACTGCCTGTCGCGATGGCGGCCACGGCTAAGGCGGCGAGCGCTCGTCCGCTGATTCGTGGCGGGCCGGATGCGCATACGCTCATGTTGGGATGCGCTGGTGAAGAGGGCGCAAGCGCCGCGATCGCTGCACCCGCCACGGCGGCAGTGAGCTGCGCTTCTCGCATCGAGTGTGCGTGCAGCCGGGCGCGGAGCTCGGAGAGCTCGCGCCTGCGTCTGATGAGCGGGATCGCGAGCAGTGGTGCGGCGAGGAGCGTCAGTAGCGCGGCGAGCGACCCGAGCGTTTGCCTGAGATCGATTTGCGGCGTCGTGCTTGGGCGGGCTGGGAGCGGGGTCGCTTTGAGGCTCACGCGTGTGCGGGGATCGCGGCCGCTTGCGGTGATGGGGGTGTTGACGGGCCGGGTTTGCTCGGCGATCGCGAGCAGCTCGCCGTTTGCGAGCGCGTCGGTGAGCGAGTTGTGGATCCAGTACGCCGCGTCGTGCTCGTACCAGGCGACGGTCTCCAGGTGCTGGCCGCTGTAATACAGGTAGTAGGTTCGACCGCCGCTCTGAACGGTCTGCTCGGGGCTGTCGAGCAGCGGCGCGGTGGTCCAGGTCGTCCCCTGAACGTCGTAGTACTGGCCGAGCTGCCCGGTTGAGAACACCGCGACATAGATCGGATCCGGAGTGCCGCCGGGGGCGTGGATCAGGTAGTCGCGCCGGTCGACTGGGACTGAGCTGCCTCCCGCGTCCTGCACGCGCGGGTATTCGTAGGGAAAGGAGATGCCCGTCGCCGCGGCACGCGCCTGCGCGAACTCGGCGGGGCCGGTCGCGACGAGCGGCAGCTGCGCGATCGTCTTCTGGCTACGAAGGGAGCGAGCGACCGCAGCGGTGCTCTGCTTCGGTATCGGGGCAGCACCGCCGTATAGAAACGCGTGCACGCTCGAGGCGATCTGCTGCGAGCTGGCGGTGACACAGGCGCACGGTGTGGCGCTGACGGGAACCAGGTTGGCCTGGAACTGCACCTGACGGACCCGCAGCGACGCGGAATCGATCAGCGTTCCGATCAGGTTCAAGAGTCCGTCGGTGCTCTTCAGTCCTGGGTCGGTCTGGACCGTCTGACCGAAGATCTGCTCGAATTTGCCGATGTTGTCGATCAGCGTCGGGCCGTACTGGTTCTTGACGTCGAGCAGGAAGTCCTGGTCGCGCGCGTCGCGCACGAGCGAGGTGTCGCCGTGGCGGTAGGAGACGAACTGGAGCGCCTGCGTGCCGCACAGGTCCTGATATCCGGGCTGTAGGTTGATCTCCTGGTATTGCTCGCTGGTTGGTGTGTTTACGTGGTAGTAGCGGCGGTCGATGGTCGAGTAGACGCAGCCGAGCTCGTCGACCGCTTGTTTGAACTGGTTGAAGTCGATCACGACGACGTGGTTGACCGCTAGGCCGGTGACCTGCTTGATCGTCGCGACCAGCAGCGGGATGCCCCCCGCGGTGTAGGCGTAGTTGAGCCGAGTCGTGACCGGTGACTGGTTAGGCGGGTAGATCGTCACCTCGAGCTCGCGCGGGATCGACATCATCGAGATGTAGGGCTTGCCCGGATCGATCCGGACCAGCAGCATCTCGTTGGAGTGCGGCAGCACCGGCGTCGTGGTCGTGTGGTTGCGTTGGTCGTTGCCGACCAGAAGCAGGGTCTCGGGGCTGCCGTAGCCGCTCGGCGCGAGCAGGGACGGCGCGATGTCCAGGCTGGGATTCTGGGCCAGCGCGACCTGTAGCGTGTGCACTTGCTCGAGCACGAACGTGGCGCCGACGCCCGCACCGCAGAGCAGCACGAGCAGGCAGCCGAGGAGCATCCGTGTAGCGACGCCGCTCCGGGGCGGCTTTGACGGCGGCCGGAGTGGAGGCACGGCGCTGGGCGGAAGCGCTGGCGGTGTCGGAGGGGTGAGGGGTGGGGGTACCGTGATGGTCAGCCCGCCCGCCCCGTGCGCGCGATGGCGGCCGGCACGAGGTCCAGGCCGATACGATCCGGCACACCCCGACTCCTCGACCAGCGATTACCGCACGCCGCCATCCAGCGTTCAGCGATCATCGGGGCCGCAGGGGCCTGGACTCGAGCCATCGCATGAAAGCATGAAGCATCGTGCATATGTTAGGAATAACTTTCGACGCGGCGCCACGGCATCCTGGGCCCGCGTCGCGGCGCCCGACCCGCGCGGGCAGCGAGAAGCAGGGCTGAGGCTGCCGTCGTGGCCGGCTCGCGACGATCCTCTGATCGGCTCCCGGATCACACTGCCGAGCGAGTCGCGGATACGATGTTCGCGCTCTCGACGCCGAGTCGGCTGCAGATCCTCGGCTGTTTGCGCTCGGGTCCGCGGACGGTCTCTGAGATTGTCGAGGCGGTCGGGATGGAGCAGTCCGCCGTCTCTCACCAGCTGCGCCTATTGCGCGACCACTCGGTGCTGAGCATGCGCCGGATCGGGCGCACCCGCGAGTACGCGCTGCGCAACGAGCACGTCGGAGCGCTGATCGACGAGGCGCTCGCGCACATCCGGGCGCTGGAGCGCTCCGCGGGCCAACAGGTCGACCCGTTCGCCGATGCGAAATCCGTGGCTTCCTGAGGGGGCGCTCGCACGTCCCCAGCGCCCCGGCGCGGCGGGTGAGGGGGCCCGGGGATGAACTCGAACATGCCGGCGTTTGCTCCACCCGCCGACCGGCGTAACGCACTTGATCGCGCGCACATCGGCGATATCGAGGGCGCGTTCGGTACCGTGCGCGCCTTCGACACCGGCCCGCGCGTGTCCCTGCGCCGTAAGGTCGCAACGCTGCTCGCCGTCGCCGGGCCTGGGATCGTGGTGATGGTCGCTGACAACGACGCGGGCACGTTCTCGGTCTTCGCCCAGGCCGGACAGGATCACGGCACGCGGCTGGTGTGGGTGCTCTTCCTGCTCTGCCCCGCGCTGTACGTCACCCAGGAGATGGTCGCGAGGCTTGGTGCGGTGACGGGCTGCGGCCACGCACGGTTGACGCTCGAGCGGTTCGGCAAGTTGTGGTGCGCGTTCTCGCTCGCTGACCTGGTCGTGCTCAACGTCGCGACTCTGATCACCGAGTTCATCGGCGTCGCGCTCGCGCTGTCCTACTTCGACGCCAGCCGGTACGTCACGGTCCCGGCCGCCGCCGCGGTGCTCGTTGCGGTGACGACCAGCGGCAGTTTCCGTCGCTGGGAGCGCGCGATGTACCTGATGATCGTGGCCGACCTTGCGCTGATCCCGCTCGCCCTGCTCCACCACCCGAGCCCGAGCAAGGTCGCGGCGGGGCTGATCCCAACCGTTGCCGGCGCCAGAGCGAGCTCGACGGTGCTGCTCTTGGTCGCCCTGGTCGGGACCACGATCGTGCCGTGGCAACTGTTCTTCCAGCAGTCAAACGTCGTCGATAAGCGGATTACCCCGCGGTGGCTGAGCTACGAGCGCGCCGACACCGCGATTGGCGCTGGCCTGTTCGCCGCCTCCGCGGGCGCAGTCCTAGTGCTCACCGCGGCCGCGCTATCCGGGACTCCGCTGCACGGCCGCTTCACCGATGTCGGCGCGGTCGCGCACGCGATCGGCCTGCACTTCGGCGCCGCCGCCGGCGGGATTTTCGCCGTCGCGTTGTTGAACGCCTCATTGCTCTGCGCCGCAGCGGTCTCGCTTTCTGGGTCCTATGCGATCGCCGAGGTATTCGGAGTCAAACACTCGCTGCACCGCGGCTTCCGGGATGCCAAGACCTTTCACGCCAGCTTCGCCGCGATCGTGACGTTCGCCGCCGGCGTGGTACTGGTGCCGGGCCTCCCGTTCGGCGCGCTGACGACGCTCGTCCAGGCACTCGCCGGCATCCTGCTGCCTAGCACGCTCGTGCTGCTGCTGATCCTCTGCAACGACGAGCAGCTCCTAGGACCGCTGACAAACGGTCGCTACCTAAACGTGATCGCCGGGGGGGCCGTCGCGGCGATCCTCGCGCTGTCGACAATGCTCACACTCACCAATGTGTTCCCACGCGTCGGGATCGAGGCCATGCTGCTCGCCACCACCGTGCTGCTCGCCGGCGGGATCGCGCTCGGCACGAGCGTCCTGCGCAACAAACGACCCCCCGTTCCCACCACCGCACTGACGCCATGGCAGAGACGAACCTGGAGCGCCCCGACGCTCGAGCTGCTGCTGCCCGCCGCACGATCGCGTCCGCGCCTGCTCGCGCTCGCCCTCCTGCGTTGCTACATCCTGGTGATCGTCGGACTGCTGGCGCTCAAGCTACTCGGATTCCTCCCCACATAAACGGGACCAAGGGTCAGCGACCGCGCAAGCCACACGGCTAACGTGTAACGCGCAGGCCAGTCACTCCCTTCCGACTGGCCTTGCCGGCTCTTTGAGAGCGGCCCGCGGGGAGGATGAACCCCGATCCCCGATCCGGCCGCGTGCTCGTGCGGGTGTGGAGGTCGCTCGGGCCGGCCTGGCGAGCGCGCCGGTCACACACGAAGGTTTGTTCAATGCCGAGCCGGATGCTGATCGTCACCAGTTTGCGCGAACGCTCACGTTCGGTCCCCGAGCTCCCTGGATGCCGCGGGGATCACGCAGTCCGCCGTCTCTCGCACCGGTTCCGGCAGCTGCTGAGGAAGTCGGCCGGGCGCTCGGAGAGCGACGTGGGCGACGAGTTGTCTATTCGCTGTATGACGCACACGTGGCCGAGTTGATCGACCAGGCGGTCTCCCACGCCGGGCAGGAGGTGGCGCGATGACGTTTGCCACGATCCGCGATTGCGGCCTCGGCACCCCAGGACGACTCAGCACGCTCCGTCTCGCAATCGCGCGGCGGGCCGCTAAGCGCGACCAGCGCAGAGCGCAGAGCGCAGCGCGCAGCCACGCTTCGTGTACCGCCCCTCCCTGCCGGCTCGCAGCGGGCAGCGGCTCCGATGCGGTCACTGCTGCTGCCGTCGTTCTGCACAAGCAATCCGACCGAGGAAGCGACGCGAGACCCGGACACCGGACCGAGTCACGACCCCCGCGCGCGCAGGACGAGAGCGTGACCGGTGTGATCGAACCGCGATCCCGACGATCTCACCGGAGGCCGAGCTTCCCGAGGTCGCGCGGTTGATGGCCGACTTCAACCTGCTCGCGATTCCTGTGATCGACAGCGACGAGAAGCCGATCGGCGTCGTCGCCTTTGACGACGTGCTCGAGCTTCTGCTCCCGGACGAGTGGCGACGCCGGGCCGGGGACGCGCGCGGATGATCCGCGCGACCCGCGAAACGAGGTGGAGCAGATGACGACGGACCCGCCCCCGGGCGCGCCGCGGGTCACGGACGCGTCGTCAACCCCGCCAACGCCCCCAACACGCCCCGAGCCGGCGCAGCCTGAGCCGAGGCTGGAGCGGGAGCGGTTCGTGCTGGACTCCGCGCACGTTGGTGACATCGAGGGCGCGTTCGGGACGATCGGCCAACACGAGCGCGGCCGGCGCGGACTGCGGCTACGAGCGCTGGCGCTGCTGGCGATCATCGGCCCGGGTCTGATCGTGATGGTCGGCGACAACGACGCCGGCGGCGTCGCGACGTATTCGCAGGCGGGGCAGAACTACGGCACGAGCCTGATGTGGGTGATGCTGCTGCTGATCCCGTGCTGATCGTCAACCAGGAGATGGTCGTCCGCCTAGGCGCGGTCACCGGCGTCGGCCACGCGAGATTGATCATCGAGCGATTCGGCAAGTTCTGGGGTGCGTTCTCGGTCGGCGATCTGTTCATCCTCAACTTTCTGACGATCGTGACCGAGTTCATCGGCGTCAGCCTGTCGCTCGGCTACTTCGGCGTCTCGCAATACGTGTCCGTGCCGGTCGCGGCGGTGGCGCTGGTCGCGATCACGATCTCAGGCAGCTTCCGATTCTGGGAGCGGGCGATGTTCGTGTTCGTGTTCGGGAGCTTCCTCGTGATCCCGCTGCTGGTGATGGCCCATCCGAACGTCGGGGATATCGCCCAGCACCTCGTCATCCCCGGCATCTACGGCGGCGCGAACTCGACGTCGGTCCTGCTGATCATCGGGATGGTCGGAACCACGTGTTCGGCACCAAGAGTTCGCTGCACCGCACCTTCAAAGACGCCAAGCTCTTCTACAGCATCTTCGCGGCACTAATCGCCGGCGCGGCCGCGATCGTCCTCATCCCCGGCGCCCCGCTCGGCGTGATCACACTCGCCGTGCAAGCGCTCGCCGGCGTGCTCCTCCCCAGCGCGACCGTCTTCCTGGTCCTGCTGTGCAACGACGGCGAAATCCTCGGCCCCTGGTGCAACCCCGGCTGGCTCAACGTGATCGCCTCAACGATCGTCGCAACCCTCATTCTCCTGTCGCTGATCGGCGGCGGCTAGATCGCGGTCTGTGAGCGGGACGCTGGGTGCGTGGACTCCGGTCCTCCCACTCTGGCTCCTCCAGCTCTTGGTCGTCCTGAACGATGCGGAGGCGCGGGGTGAGCGTGAGCTCCAACGAAGCCTCTCCGGTCGCGCTCCGGTGTGCAGGTGACCGCGGCGCATCCGAAGCGGGGACGCGCGGCGTAGGCTGTTCGGCGATGTCTCAGCCCGATCGTGAGGCGGGCGGGGTCTCCCTGCCTGGCAGACCGTATCCGCCGCCTGCACGCAGCGAACCGCTGTGGCCTGCGCTCGCCACCGTACTGTTCGCGATCGCTCTGCAGCTGCTACTACCGAAGCGACTGACGGTTGGGCCGCGGTGGCTGCTGCCAGCACTGGAGGGTGTCCTGCTCATTGGGCTCGCGTTCGCCTCTCCGCGTCGCCTCGAGCACGCCCACCGAGGGCGCCGAATCATGGCCGTCGCCCTAACCGGCTTGGTCAGCGCGGCGAACATCGCCTCGCTCGCGCTCCTCAGTCACCAGCTGCTCCACCACGGCTCACCCAACGGCCGAGAGTTGATCGTCTCCGGAGCGCTGATCTGGCTCACCAACGTCCTCATCTTCGGTCTCTGGTACTGGCAGACCGACCGCGGAGGGGCCGGCAGGCGCGCCGCCGGGCAAGACGGGCCTCCCGACTTCCTCTTCCCGCAGATGAATGACGACCGGATCGAGCCCGCCAACTGGCGCCCCCAGTTCATCGACTACCTCTACGTCTCGCTCACCAATGCCCTGGCGTTGAGCCCGACCGACACGATGCCGCTCTCGCCAATGGCCAAGAGCATCATGGGGATACAGTCGCTCGTCTCGCTCGTGACGATCGGCCTGATCGTGGCGCGTGCGGTGAACATCCTGCAATAACCCACCGTGCACTTGCAGCGTGCGGAGCCTCCGAAGGAAGTTTCAGTTCCGTCCCCTTGGAGCATCGACGCTGGAAGCTATCGCCGCGTCCTGCCTCGTCTTGAGCTCGTTCATCTCCAGCGCACGAGCTTACCATCGGGCTTTGCGCTCGGCGCCGCGGTACTGATCGTCGCCGCGGCGGCCGTTGGGCGAATTTGGCGTCCGCATCGCCCCGAGCGCTCGCTGTCCCTGTGGCTGCCCGCCGGTCTGCTCATCGGCGGAGCTGCCAGCAACCTCGTGGAGCGCGCGATGTCCGGCACGACCACAGAGTGGATCTCGCTGCCGTTGGCACCACCGATCTGTCTCGCAGACCTGGAAATGCTCGCCGGCGCCACGCTGCTCTTCTTCGTCGCGGGCGCATCCCGTCATCGCACAACCCCCCCCAGACCGAAAGCACGACGAGCACGCCCGCTGCGCCCGTGCGCTGCAGCCGCGGGGCGCTGCCGGGCCTGTCGCTGCTTCTCCTCCTCGCATCCTCGCCAGACGGCCATATCGGCGACTCGCCGAAAGGGAGACTGCTTCGCCATGCGGGCGGCGCGACCTTGCGGGTGAGCGTGTCCCTGGGACCGAAAAGGGGAAGCGACCCCGCCGCGCTGGGGTGACTCCTCCGACTGGCTTCGGAGCGGCACCACGGCGGGTACTCGTACGGTGCCCGTTTGGGCTGCTAACGAATCTAAATCGGGCGGGAGACAACGAGCGCTGCGGGGAGTACGCGGGTCGATCTCGGCCTCAAGCCGTTTCAACTGACTGTCCGGCCCGCCGTGATACGACAGCACACGCGCCAGCACCAGGTGGAACGGAACGTTGCGGCCAACGCGGGCATCGGCTCGGATGGGCGGACCATTCCGCCCCCACCAGAGCAAACGGAGACCCGTTCCGCCAATGCCCACATTCATCCCAAGGCGGCAGCGTCAGCGCTCGGCTCCGGCCTGCCGCGCGGTGTGGCTTGCCGTAGCGCTAGAGTCGGCCAAATGGAGCGGCCTGCGTCCGTCTTGGGCGGGTGGTCGTCGACGCGATCGACGATCAAGCAGCCGCGTTCTCGGGTCACACGACACTCCCTGCTCGAATGGCCGTCGTGGGGCCACGATGGGGCCACCAGCTTGTAGCGGCCGGTCCTCTCTAGTCCTCTTCCGCAGCCGCCGTCGCGGCATTTTGCAGGGATTAACTGCGAGTTGGCACGACTGGAGGCGACACGCAGCTTCTGTGATAAGGAAGAGGTCCCAGGTTCGAGTCCTGGATCGCCCATCATCGGAGTCCCGGAATTACCTGCATTTGAACGATGGTCTGGGATTTGGGCTACTGGAGGATCGGCACGGTCGGGGTGTTCCACGGGGCCATATGGGGGCCACCGGCGGTTACCTGTGAGGCGAGAAAGCGCTCCTGGTTTCGCGCCGTTGTCAGGTGGGCGCGGGCTCCGAGAACACCGTCCGCCGCGTACTGAGCGAACCGGCCGGCGAGCGCTCGAACTTCGCCTCGGCGGTTGATCGCCCGGTGGGGCGAGATCGACCATCTCGTGCGGGCGCGGAGCGGCGTCGGCTACGTGATCGAGGCCGAGACGGCGGACGGCTTTATGATCGCCATCTGGGTCAAGGAGCTGCTCGACTTGCCGGATCTCGAGGCCTGGCTCGCCGCGTTTGCGCGACACACGGCCGCAACGCTCGAGCTCACTAGCCCCATGTACGCGGTGACTCGAAGTGCCGGCACGGGCGCCCAGGAGGTTTCGGGGCTCGACGCTGAGCTGCGCGAGATGCGCTACGGCCAGCATGCAAAGGTCATGAGGGCCGTTGTGGACGGCGGCACCCTCGCACCAGGCCTGTCGAGGCGGCGGGCCCGTGCCGACGTGGCCGAGGCGGCGGTCAAGAGTGTCCCACTGAAAACCAGCAGCGCCCCTGGCGGCGGTGCACTCTCTCCGACGGCACGCGCGACGTCCGTCAGCCGCCGTCACAGGGCCGGTCGTCAAGCTGGTGGAGGTCGAAGTGGCGACAAGGGGACTGTCCGGCGGTGGTTCCGCTAGCGGGTACACTATTGTCGGATGGCGAGTCGATATCCACGTCTTCAGGTTCCCCGAGATCCCGAGCTGGACTGGGCGATTGCCCGCGCTCGCGCCCTCCTCGGACCGGATACTCCGTCCTCGCAGGTCATCCACGATCTCGCCGTCCGAGGCGCCGCTGCGCTCGAACTACCTGATGCGCTCGTGGCCGCGGCAGCCGCCGAACGCGGCTTCGGCGTCCTTCATTACGACCAGCACTTCGATCGTCTCGCGACCGTGCTCGGCTTCACGAGCCGGTGGGTCGCCACTGCCGGCAGCATTTCGTGGCTGCGCCACCCCTCAGGGTTACTCGGGATCTCGGGATCTCGGGGTTGCGCGCGTACGCCGCACGCCGAGGCGACCGGGTCGCGGGGTCGTCGCTCCGTGCTGCGCAAGCGGAATCGGACGCGACCCGTTGGATCGTTTCCACTGGCCTTTCGGAGGAGGAGCCAGACAGCTCCGAATCCGACCGTTCGGCGCGGTCGCTATCCGAGCAAGAATAAGCACGAGGACCTCCGAGTCGGACTGTCGGAGCTCGCCTCTCGTGCCGGTTGCTGCGGCGCAATAATGCCAGGACTGGCCCGTTGATTTCCGAGGGGCTCCCGAGGGACAAGAAGAAGATCGATGAAACCGACATTCGTCACCACCATCGGCGTACTGGCCCTCGCTGGGTGCGGAAACACGCAGCACATCGCTGCTGTGCGGTCAACGACGCCCTCCGCTCCGCAAGTGTCAACGGCGCCGTCGTCATCGGCTTCGAAATTGTTTTCGCTCACGATTCGGAGCGGTCGCGGTACGTCAGGGATCCGAGATCCCAACGTGCAGGTCTCATCGGATGGCAGGACGTGGAGCCAGGCGTACGAGATCCGGCCGAGAGTCAGCTACTCGACCATCCCTGGTACGGGCTGGGACAGCATCACGGCAAGCGGAGTCAGCGCGCCTGGCAGCTACCAGGTCCGGGCGTTTTTCAACCTCCCGTCCAACGCAGTCAACGCATCTCTAATCGGCTTTTACTACAGCGACAACCAAGCGACCGTGTTCGTGAACAGAAACGACGTCGGCCACAACTTCCCATGCGGCGGATCTCTGGAGACGGCCGACTACGGTCTAAAGGGTGCTCTCAGTTCCACGATAATCACTCCGACCGCGCCACTAAACCAGGGCGCCAACACACTCTCATTCGTCATAAACAACTGCGGCAGCGCCGCAAGCCCAACCGGGATCGACTTCATACTCAACGTGATGTACACCCAGTCTCAGTGAGCACGAACCATGTTGCGCTTGGATCAGTCCCACCATGGGCGACATGGGTCGAGCAGGCGACGCCGCGGGCGACGTTCGCGGCGCCGATCGCCGTGAGCGAATTAGATTAGGTTGGTCCCGACCTAATCCTGCAAATGGAGGAACGATACTTCAGCCTCGAGGAACCGCTGACCGGCGTGACGATCAGCGTCGGCGGTACCGCGCCTTCGTCACCCGGGCTGTCTCCACCCGTCGTCAAGGGCACCGGCGCGTCTTTCTCGGCGTCCGAGCAAGACCGTTCAGGTCCTGCACGCCAGCACCAAGGGCAGCTTCAGCACGAAGGGCAAGTACGCCGCCGCGACCGCCCGAGGCGCCAAGTGGGAAATCGCTGACAAGTGCAACGGAACATTGACCCACGACATCACCCGCTCGGTGTCCATGACGAACTTCGTCCCCCACAAGACGATCGTCTTGCACGCGGGCCAGAGTTACCTCGCCAAGAAACAGCTGGTACACAGACAGCGCTAGACCCGGGCTGCGAGCAATATCCGGATCGTTGCCGCGATCAGCTCGGCGTGCCGCCGGGCTGACCGCGCTGGTCCTGTCGCTGGCCGCGGCACCGGCGGCCTGGCGCGCGACGTCGTGTCGAGATCCACACGAGCCGGTCTGCTCAAGGGCACCTACATCCGCAACGATCTCAGCTGCCGGGTCCGTAGCGGCCGATCCTCGAGCACAGAGTAGTTCCCGAACGCGGCGGGGCCCAGTGACAGCGGACGCTCGTGTATTTGAACGGCGACACGATTCCGACGCGCTGTTCGGCCCAGGCTTTGACGGCAGCCATGAGAACCTCCCCGCGGGCGGCCACTGAAACTCCCCACTGACGGTCAAGATTGCTGCCCGTGGGCTTGCCCGAACGCTTCCAAACCGCTTCCAAACGACCCGGCGATCACGTAAACCTGAGACGAGCCCTTTGGGATAAAAGCCACGTCTTGCAGGCAAGTCCCGAATGGGCGATCCTGGACTCGAACCAGGGACCTCTTCCCTATCAGAGAAGCTGCGTGCGAAACTATCCGGAGGTGGTTCCGCTAGCGGGTACACTATTGTCGGATGGCGAGTCGATATCCACGTATTCAGGTTCCCCGAGATCCGGAGCTGGACCGGGCGATTGCCCGCGCTCGCGCCCTCCTCGGACCGGATACTCCGTCCTCGCAGGTCATCCACGATCTCGCCGTCCGAGGCGCCGCTGCACTCGAGGAGGACCACGACGCGCAAGAGCGTGCCCGCGCCTTCCTCGTAAGAGTGGCCGAGGGAACTTCGGGGCTCGACCTTGAGGCGCTGCGCACGGTCCGGGATCGCGCTTGGCGCTGAACTGGAGCGGCGGCCCCTGGATTGCTGACACGTCCGCATGGGCTCGAGCGTCAGAGGCTGAGGTAGCGCCGAACTGGAGAGCGGCAGCCGCTACCAGCGAGATCGTCGGCTGCCCGATCGTCACCTTGGAACTGCTCTACGACGCGCGTGATCGCGAACAAGTCGAGGCCGTCGCTTCGGCGCTCGCCGGCCTGCGCCAGGCGCCGGTCACCCGCTCCGTCACCGACGCGGCGATTACAGCGGTCCGCGAACTTGCCGCTCGCGGATCAGCCGGCGCCCACCGGGTACGAGTGCCTGATGCGCTCGTGGCCGCGGCAGCTGCCGAACGCGGCTTCGGCGTCCTTCATTACGACCAGCACTTCGATCGTCTCGCGACCGTGCTCGGCTTCACGAGCCAGTGGGTCGCGCCTGCGGGCAGCATTTCGTAGGTGCGCCACCCTCAGGGTTACTCGGGATCTCGGGGTTCCGCGCGTACTCCGCACGCCGAGGCGACCGGGTCACGGGCAGCCAGAAGCTCGATGCCCGCCGCGCGCGCCGTCCGGTCGGCGGCGAAGAATGCGCCGACGTCGGTCATCGGGCCCACCGCGCCACCAGCTCTCTGCGATGCGTTGCACGACTTCGGGGTCGTAATGGGCTCGGAGTTCCAGGCGAATCTCTGTGCGCACGTATGGACCGTACGCCGCTCGCAGCTAAGCAGGTGCCCGCGTCCGATGCCAGCCGGTCTCGCATCTCGCCACAAACGACCATCAGGCGCTGCAGACTCCTGGCTAGCCAACGATTCATTTGCTCGTTGCCGCAATCGAAGCCGCGCAGATCGCGCCACACCCGCACCGGCGCTCCTCAGCGGCCACGACCGTGCCGTGCCGGCACACGCACGCGAGCTGGCCGGGAGGCTGTCAGCGCTCCTCACCCAGGACGTCGCGATCGTCGAAGCGACTCAACCAGGCGCAGCGCCGCCTGATGAGGGCCAGCGAGCGGCTCTGGTCAGGCCTTGCCCCCGACGCGTTCGGTCTCGTCTATGACGGCGCCGACGCCGCGGCCGTCGGCACGAGCGAGGTCGCCGCGTTCCGCGCGGCGACGGGCCCGACGCCAACGCGATGTTTGCAGCCCTGCAGAACGTCCACTGGCGCCTGCATCGCGCGTTCCTCGACTACCAGGACGCATGCGAGCAGCGACGCCAGCTCGCGATCGAGGTGGGCGACCGAACGGCTGCGAGCGCTCGAGCGCGAGGGGTTGCGGACACGCGGTCCTCGGCGACGCCGACGAGGAGTCCGGCGACGAGTTCGGCCTGACCATCTCGCCGAGCGACGGCACGGGCACGCTCGCGGGCCTCGTCGCCAACAAGGCCGGCGCCCGCCCTCGGCTTCGGGCCGGTCGACATCGACCGATCGCTCCTCGCCGACGCGCTCACGCTCTTCGACGGCACCCACCGAAACCTTCCCCATCCGCGACGACATCACCGCCGACCGAGCCGCACCACCAACGGGGGTCAAATCCTCGACCGGCCCTCCCGGTAAACCGTGGCGACTACGTCGCTGAGCCGCCAGCCTGAAAATCTTCGCGTCGCCACGCTGTCGCGATCCAGCAGGCGATCACGAACGCACACTCTTCGTCGTTGAGGATCAAGTCTCCGGCATCCGGCCGACCGCCCGCGTCGGTGATCCGATACGGCTCCCAGTCGACGTCGCCGTGAAAAAGCGTCGCGTGAGCATCACCATCGTCGTGCACGAACACCAGCTGCTCCCCGAACTTGTTGACGAAGTAGCCGAGATAACGGCCCGGCCGCTCCTCGATCACTGGTGGCGCCGCCATGTGGCAGCTGGTCAGACGCAGAAGCTCGTCCCCGTGCATACAGCCAAACGATGACCGGTCGGGCGGCGGAAGCGAGCACCCCAGCAGCGCCGGCCGCTGGATCGTGAACGAGCGCGCTCGGGCGATCGCCCAGACCCTTCCCGGTGCGCGGTGACCCGCACAGCAACCCAAGCCCCAACGCCCGCTCCATACGGCCCATCAGCCCTCTCCACCTGGCCCGCTCCCGCGCTCGATCTCGGTCATCCCCGGTGGGGAATTCTCGTAATCGAAAGTGGGGATTTCTCGTGATCGTTGACACCGCTGTTCAGTTGCAAGTCCGGGCCGGCGAGCTCCCCGTAGCCGGCTATGTCGGCCGCTCACCCCGAATCTCTCGCGATGCCCTCAACAGCTCGCTTGCCACGAGATCATCCGCGGCAGCACCCGTCTCTCCGCAGCCCCGCCGGCGTCGCGGGCGAAAGGCAAGCGATGCCGTCGAGGCGGCATGGCAAGCGCTGGGCTGAATGTCGGGCGCCAGCTCGGTCACAGTGGCCCACTCCCATCGACATCGACGGGTCACGTGATGGACGAGCTCGACGACGCACCGCGGCTCGCCGCGGTCGACGCGATCATGCAAACTAGGCACGCATCGGCCCGCCTCCGGAGCGTCCGGGCCTGACCGTATCGTCGGTGTGATGTCCGCTTCCGGGGACATACGACACGCTGCCCTCGAACCGCTGCCGTGGGCCACGATGGGGCCATCAGCTTGTAGCGACCAGTCGCAGGCGCGGAGCGGCGCCGGCTACGTGATCGAGGCCGAGACGCGGACGGCTTGACGATCGCCAACTGGTCCGCGCGGGCGATTTGGCCCATGCCCGTCCTGAGGGTCGGGCGGAGCGGCGGGCTCGAGCACCAGTACGGATCGGCGATCGTCGCCCGGCGCATTGCCCGTGAAAGCAATGGCGCCTCCGCCCGGCGATCCAGGAGTGTGGCGAGAGTTGCGGCTCCTTGTTTGGGTCGAGCGCCTGGGTGTTGTGCCGAGAAGCCGCTGGCGCGCAAGGGTGTGGTTGTCGGGTGAGCCTCGATTGCGCCTGGAGACACCCGGGTCGTCCGGGATGATCGACGGCGGCGGAGGCCCGTCGATGTTTGCGGGATTTCCGGTGTCGGGACCCGTGGTGAGTGCGGATGCTTGGGCGGGCGGAAGGGAGGATCGTTGGGGTGCTCCCGGCTATCCGGGGATAATTTATACATTGAGTGCCGAGCATTGGCTTACATGGTCAACGCCGGCGCGATCAACAAGGGGGTGGAGCCGGTGGTGTTCGGCGTCGCGTTGATGTTCGGCGGGATCACGCAGCTGATCGCCGGGATCATCCAGCTGCGGGTCGGTAACACCTTCGCGGGTGTGCTGTTCTCCGGCTTCGGCGCCTTCTGGATGTCGCTCTTCGCGATCGTCCAATGGTTCTTGAAGGATGTTCCTGCCGCGCAGGTGGGGCACGCCCAGGGGTTGTTCCTGTACGCCTTCGGGATCTTCATCGTCGTGATGCTGGCCACGTCGCTGCGAACCAATGCTGTTGTCGTGTTGGCCTTGGCGATCCTCGTCGCGGTGTTCTTGCTGCTCGGCGCGGGCAACTACGGAGCGCACACCACCTTGATCCATTGGGGCGGTTATACCGGCCTGGCGGCGGCGGCCTGTGCCTTCTATCTCGCTCTGGCGGAGCTGTGCGAGTCCTCCTACGGTCGAGCGGTGTTCCCGATCTGGCCCCTCGCCGAGCGCTGACGCCGGCGACTACTGCAGAAAAGGATGTGAAGGCATGGCGAATCCAATCTCCTACGTTTATGGAAGCTCGCTGACCCCGCTAATCGGCGAGACGATTGGCGCGAACTTCGATCGGATTGCCGCGACGTATCCCGACCGCGATGCGGTGATCGTGCGCCATCAGGACGTGCGCTGGACCTATTCGGAGTTCGTCGACCGGGTCGAGCGCCTCGCCCGTGGGCTGGTCGCGAGTGGATTGAAGCCGGGGGATCGGATGGGTATCTGGTCCCCCAACTGCGCTGAGTGGCTGCTAGTTCAGTACGCGTCGGCCAAGGCAGGCGTCGTCCTGGTCAACGTGAACCCGGCGTATCGAACGTCCGAGCTCGAGTACGTTCTCAAGCAGTCCGGCTGTCGGATGCTGGTCTCGGCTCGCGCGTTCAAGAGCTCAGACTACGCGGGCATGGTCGAGGAGGTTGCCCCGCGCTGCCCAGACCTCGAGCGGGCGGTGTTCCTTGACTCGCCCGAATGGGAGCAACTCTCGGCGGGCGCGGAGCACGTTTCGCTGCCCGAGAGGCTGCAGTTCGACGATCCGATCAACATCCAGTACACGAGCGGCACCACCGGGTTTCCGAAGGGCGCCACGCTCACTCACCACAACATTCTCAACAACGGGTTCTTCATCGGCGAGACCTGCCGCTACACCCCGGAGGACCGCGTCTGCATCCCGGTACCGTTCTACCACTGTTTCGGAATGGTGCTAGGCAACCTCGCGTGCACGACCCACGGGGCGTGCATGGTCATACCGGCCCCGTCGTTCGAGGCCGACGCGACGCTTGCCACCGTCCAGGAGGAACGGTGCACCTCGCTCTACGGCGTACCGACGATGTTCATCGCCGAGCTTGACCTGCCCGAATTCGCCGACTTCGACCTGACCTCGCTGCGAACGGGAATCATGGCCGGCTCCCCGTGCCCGATCGAGGTGATGCGCAAGGTGATCGATCAGATGCACATGCGTGAGGTCACGATCTGCTACGGCATGACCGAGACCTCCCCCGTCTCGACACAAACGACTGCCGATGACGACATCGATCACCGCACCTCCACGGTCGGGCGGGTGCACCCCCACGTCGAAATAAAGGTCATCGACCCCACGACCGGCGAGTGCGTCGAGCGCAACACGCCCGGCGAGTTGTGCACCCGAGGCTACAGCGTCATGCTCGGCTACTGGAACGACGCCGAGCAGACCGCCGAAGCGGTCGACCAGGCCGGATGGATGCACACCGGCGACCTCGCGACGATCGATGACGATGGGTACGTCAACATTGTCGGCCGGTCCAAGGACATGATCATCCGTGGCGGGGAGAACATCTATCCGCGAGAAATCGAGGAGTTCCTCTACAGCCACCCGCAGATCAAGGACGTACAGATCGTCGGGGTCCCGGACGCGCGCTACGGCGAGGAAATCGCCGCCTTTGTGATCACGCGCACACCCGACCCAATCGACGGCGAGGCGGTGCGCGAATTCTGCCGCGGCAAGATCGCGCACTACAAGATCCCACGCTACGTGATCCCCGTAGAAGAGTTCCCGATGACCATCACCGGCAAGATCCAGAAATTCAAACTCCGCCAGCAAGCAATCGAATGGCTTGACCTGCACAGCGAAATCCTTCAGACAGCTTAGACCCACTCTCCTTCCACAAACCGCAATCGCGCAAGCTCTGCGGCGCACGCCTCGCAGCCGAGGCGAAGACTGGTGATGCCCGAACGCCTAGACTGCCGAACCGTCGCCCTGCGCGACGGAGCGTCTGCGGAGCTCCGCCCGATCGCACCCGAGGACAAGTCGCTGCTCGTCGCGGTGTTCCAGCGGCCGGGCAAGGAGTCTCGCTACCGGCGCTTCTCCCGGAGCTTTCACGAGCTGCCTCCCACCCCTCGGCAGCCAGTTCAAAGCCGAAACCCAGTCCGGCACCCCGCTGCGAAGCAATCGCTCACCAAGCTCCTCGCGGGTTCCCCAACGCGAAGGTCCAGACCATCGACGCCTTCATCAAGATCGAGCAGGCGCCAGTCACCTCGGTGCTGAACCTTTTGTACGTCCTGCTGGTCCTGTCGATCGTCGTCAGCTTGACGGCCCGCAGAAGGCGCTTGGTCGGGCGCGGGCGGACACCAACGCGGCGGTACGCCGGTGGCGGTCGGAGCGGTCGATGGCTGCTTCTGCGGGACGGGGGCTGTCTGCGTGAGGGGGTCGCCCGCCGGCATGGACCCTGGCGGAACCGTGACCGGATGCGTCGCGATCGGCCAGCAGAAGCAGGCGAGCTCGCGGACAATCGCGACGGCAACGATCCCGTTGGGTTTCTTGCGGACGTCCTGGCGCCTGCGTTTAGGCGTCGCTGGTGTCCGCCAGGCGATGTTGATGATCTCTGGTGGCTGGTTACGTTGGCGGCGTTCGAGCTTGAGCCCGACACCGGGCTGGCGGCGATAGTGGTTGCCGTCGATCGCGGCCGAGCAAGCGGGACGAGGACTATCGCTCACCCTGGCCGAGCGGCACTCTCCGCGTCGCCGGTGTGACCAGAGCTCGGCTTCCCAAAACCGCTAGCGGGGTCGGAGCTTGAGCCGACTACCGCTTTGATTTGGCGGACAACCGCCGATTATCACGATCGGCACAACACGGGGCACCTGGGGGGCGCCAGGGCGGCTCAGCGGGGCGGGGATTAACGAACGCAAGGCCGACCGCCGTAACGCACGCAGGCGAAAGACCGCGAGCCCTACCAAGGCGCCCCAGCACGCCGAGGTGGGCGAGTCAGCCCGTGGAGTCCCGCATCCCGACTCGGTCAAGCTGAGCGACCTGTTCGCGATGGCAGCATCCAACGGGCGCGGCCCAGGCGAGGAACTTGCCTACGATTATTCCGCCGGCGACCACGGATGGTTCGTAGTACCGCGCGCCGGGGAGCCGTTCGAGCTTCCGCTCACGGGTGAGCTGGAATCCAGCTGGGGGCTGTTGGCCGTACAGAACCCAGCCTGCGCCCCCGTATCTGAACGGATCCGCGCGCTGCGTGCCGCCGGGCGTACCCATGTGCGGGCGACGCTCGTGAGCGTGTTCTGGGAGGTTTTGCTGCCGGATGGCTCGACGATCTGCCTCGAGTCCGCCAGCGATGATGAGCCGGCTTCGGTGAGCTGCCCCGAGCTAGCGGACGGCGGGCCTATCGGCTTCTGGGCCTCAGAGCTCGGATTTGAGCGCTTCGACGGTGAGGTGGCGCTGCCGGCGTACACGTGGATGACGGGCGAGTTTCCGGTCGCGCTCGCCAGGCGCGTCGGCGAGCGCTGGACGGACGCCTACCGGGTGCTCTTCTACGACGACGCCAGCGACGACCACAAGAGCATCCCAGCTGAGCTGTGTCCGCCGCGCGAGCGTTAGCGAGCGAGCCTCACACCGCCGAGTGCTTGCGCGAGGCGGCCCGTAGAACCAGTACGGCTGAGGTTGTTCGGTCCGCGTCGCACGGCGGTGTCGTATCAGACCGACAAGCGTGCGCAAGCTGTTGGGCAGCCCAAAGCGCGCAAGCCCGCGTTCCGGACAGACGAAAACAGCTCGCCGCGTCACGAGACTTTGGGCCGCCTTAGCCGATTTGTTTGTTAGTCACGAGGGAAACAAGGAGCGGATCGCGGCCACCCAGTTGCTCGCTCGGGCTTCTACCGCTGTCTTTGCCGCTGTCATGGCCAGCTTGGCGTAGTCGTAGGCGGCCTCGGGTCTGGCGCGGACGGCCGCGTCAAGGACCTTGGCGTCTTCGCCGACGAGGATCCGCCAGCTGCCCGATCGCACCTCGTCGAGGATGATTGTGGCTGCGGCCGCCGCGGTGAGCGGTGCCTTCTCCCTGTAGCCGGTCTCGATCCGCGCGGCGCTTACGTCCTCGGGCTCGCGGGTGCCGTGGGCGCGGCGGGTGTTCGCGAGGATGTCGGTCCCGACGTGCCCGGGCATCACGAGGGCGACGCGGACCTGTGGCGCGTTGGTGCGCAGGTCTTCGATCAGCGCCTCGGTGAAGCCTTTGATCGCGAACTTGGCCGTGGCGTACGCGCTGTTCGGCATACGCGGACCGAGGCTCGCCCAGAAGCCGTTCACGCTGCTGGTATTGACCAGCACCCCGTCGCCGCTGGCGATCAGCAGCGGCAGGAACGTGCGGGCGCAGTAGTACGTTCCCCACCAGTCGACCGCGAATGTACGCTCCCACTCCTCACGGCTACTGGTGAGGAAGCTGGCGCCGCCGCCGATGCCGGCGTTGCTGAAGACCAAATCGACGTGGTCGGCGCCATGCTCGCGCAGCAGCTCGTCGCGGAACCGCTGCACCTGAGCCTCGTCGGAGACGTCGCAGGCGTGGCTGCTGACACGGACGCCGTCCGGAGCGCCCGCCTGTGCCATTGCCACGACATCCGCGACGGAAGCCGCGTTCCAGTCACAGGCCGCAACCGAGCATCCCCGCGCCGTCAGCTGGCGAACCAGCTCGCGGCCCATCCCCGAGCCGCCGCCCGTCACCGCCGCAAGCTTGCCTGCAAACCCATCCACAGCCCAATCCCTCTCTCGGTCGTCCGTCGCCTGCCACTCCGTCCCTACAGAGCTTCGGTATGCGCCGCCTCCATCTACCAGAACATCCGCAAGTGCGGGCACGCCGCCCGGCTGGGGGGTCTGACCAGGCTCACGTTCGGGCAGATACGGAGCGAACGATGGTGAGCTCCCAGTAGCCACCCGCGAGATTCAGCGCCCCAACAACCACGAAGAAGGCTGCCCATCCGTAGACGCTGTACGAGAGGCACACGACGCCCGCGACGGCCGCGACAATGCCACCGACAATACGCGTCACCCCGAAGACTCGGAGGTGGCGGTACTCGAATGGCGCAAGCAGGCGTTGCATGCCGTGTCGCGGGGGAGATAGCCACCATCCGCGCAGACCTTTTGCAGCGGTGTTGTCGTTGGCTGCGCTCATGGGGACACCTCCCGTGGCTGTGGTGGCGCTCACCCGCTCACCTGACGAACATGATATCACATTGATACCCAGCTCGTCAATCGTGCCAGCGCTAATTAATCAGCTGGTCGTAGCGCTCGCCTCGCACCCGGCTATGCCGATTGCCGACATAGAGCGGATCTCCCACTCGGGTGGCGTGGCCATCAGGGTGATCGCGGCAGTCATGTTCCCGCCGACTGAGTCTCCGGCGACCACGATGCGTGATCCGTCGAGCTTCTTCTCGGCTCCGTGCTCGGCGACCCAGGCCAGAGCGGCGTAGATCTCCTCGATCGCAGTTGGGTACCTGGCCTCGGGTGTGAGGGGCGGGTATTGTGTGTGGGGCGATGGCGGGAGTCCGGAAGCTGGGAAGAGTCCCGCGGCGGGGCGCTTTATTGGTTGGTGCTGTTATCGCGGTGGTGATGGCATTTGGGGTGGTGGTGCGCGCGGCCGGCGCCGGCAGCGGGCCGGCGGGCCGGCCGCTGGCGGTCCAGTCCGCGTCGCTGGTCCAGGAGGGTCAAGACCTGGTGTGGCAGGTCGAGCTCGCCCAGCCGTTCTCGCCGGGGGCGCTGCGCCGCGACGGCCGATCCCTATGCCTGCTGATCGAGCGCGCGTCGAACGGTTCGGTGGCCGCGCGAGTCTGCCTATCCGGTCCGCGCGGGTCGGTGACGCCCAGGCTTCTGTACGTGCCAGTCACGCCGCTGGGGCTCGGCTCCGGCAGCGCGATCACCGCGACGGTCACGCGCTCGAGTGACCGGGAGCTGACCGCCAGGTTCCTTCCCGCCAGCATCGGGCTCGGCTACCGCTCGCTGCGCTGGCAGGTCATCAGCACGGTCGAGGCGCCCGGCTGTGTCCCGGCCACGCCGGGCGCGACCGGCTGCGCGACGCTGTTTCCGGCAGCGCCGGCACTTGTGCGGTTGCATACCCCACGGCTGGTCGGCTGCTTGCCCGCGGGGCCCGATTGGGTGTTCGACGGTCCGCGTGACGAGCGCGAGATCGCGCTGACGTTCGATGACGGCCCGTGGTGGGAACCCCCGGCCTCCCAGTTCGTCAGCCTGCTGGCCCGGGAGCATGTGCCGGCGACGTTCTTTGAGATCGGCGAGCAGATCGCGACCTACGATCCGCACGGCACCGTGGAGCGGCAGATGCTCGCCGACGGCGACATGATCGGCGATCACACCTGGAGCCATCCCGATCTGGTCGGACTGTCGGGCGCGCAGCAGCGCGAGCAGATCGCGCGTGCCGCGAGCGCGATCAGGACGGCGACCGGCGGGTTTGAGCCCTGTCTGTTTCGCGCCCCCGACGGTGCGGTCGACCCGAGCCTGCTCGCGATCGCGCGCTCGATGGGCTTCGTGACAATCCAGTGGGATGTCGATCCCCGCGACTGGGCGCTTCCGGGCGTGAGCGCGATCATTGACAACGTGGTCGCGAACGCGCACGGCGGCGCGATCGTGGAGGAGCACTTCGGCGGCGGTGCCCGCTACGAGACGCTCGACGCACTACCACGCGAGATCGCCCAACTGCGAGCGAAGGGCTACCAGTTGGTCACCCTCACACAGATGCTGGGCTACAAGCTCGTGTATCGCTGAATCACGCGCCGGGTCTTCTGCTGCTGAAGCCGGTGGGCGCTCGAGCGGGACGCGAACGTGCTGCTCGCCGGCCCGCAGGCCGGCGAGCAGACCGTGCGCTCAGTTCGGCACCTGGAAGTAAGAGACGGTCCCGTTGATGTAGTTGGTGGCGTACGCCGCACTGCTGGTTGTGTCGAGTGCGAGGCTGGTGGGCTCGGTGCCGACCTGGACCGAGCTGACGACCTTGAGCGTGGTCGTGTCGAGGATCGCGACCGTGCCGCGCTTCGGTGCATCCGGGAACGTCGAGTTGACGACCAGCGCGTAACGGCCGCTGCTGGTCAGCGCGATCGATCCGGCGTTGGGCGACGTGTTCGGGAAGATGCTCGCGATCGGCACGAACGCGACCTGATCGCCGCTTGCGACATCGACGACGGACACCCCGGCCATGCCGTAGACCCAGGCGCGCGTGCCGTCCGGGCTGAACGCGATCGAGGTGACGGGGCCGGCGTCCGGGACGGAGATCTCACGCACCACTCTCTGGGTGGAAGTGTCGATGACCCAGATCGTCCCCGTGACCGCGCTGCCGACCCACACTTCCTGACCATCGTTGCTGGTCGCCGCGGTCTGCGCTCCTTCCGACAGCGGGATCGTGTCGACGAGCTGGTTATCGCTCGTGCGGACGACCGCGACGGCGCCCAACTGGGTCGGGAGCAGCTCCGTCACATACGCATAGCCTCCCGACTTCGTCTGCGCCGCGACGACGTCGGTAGCCCCGGGGCCGACCTGGACCGTGCCCGTGAGCTTCAGGCTCGCCGTGTTGAGTACCTCGAGCGACGAGGACTGGAACGCCCCGATGTACGCCTCGGAGTCGCCCGGCACGAGCCCGACGGTGAACAGGTCGGGAGCCGCGACCTTGACATTGGCGAGCCGGCGATGCGTAGTCAGGTCTAGAACCGTGACGCTGCCCGGGACCCGTTTGCTGCCGGCGTTCAGGACGTATCCCCTGGACTGCTGCGTTGAGATCGCGATGCTCTGCGGGTGAGCGCCGACCTTCACCGTCCGGACGCTCCCAGACGCCGCCGGCGTCGCCTGCGCGCTACCGACGCCCGCGGCGAGCAGCGCCATCCCGAGCGCCGGAGCAGCCGCGACGCGGCGCAGCCCGCGCGCTCGCGCTGCGCCGCCTCGAGCGTCGTTGGTGTGGGAAATGATCGTGGACATGCCTGTTTCACCTCGTGTTCTCGGACTCAGGCGAAGGCGTTGGTTCGCCGGAGGGCGGGGCTCGGAGTGATCCGAGCCGACGTTGCTTCCCTCCGCGAGCTTTCGTGCTCGCCCTGACTTGTGGTCAGGACTCTCCGCCACGAGGACCGTGGTGTCCTCAGTACACGGCTACTGCACTCCGAACGCTGTGCGTACTGACGCCGCTCAGCTGCGATCCAGGCAGGGGTCGCCACGCTCGACGGTCGGCGGTTCAACGTGATCCAGCTTGACAATGCCAAGCAGGACCCGCCGACAAGATCGGGAAAGGACACGAACCTGCCCGACGGTCTACGGCAACGTCGTCTGCATCGGCACGGCCCTGCGCGAACCACGAATATTCGACTGGCTCGATCACTACATCGGATTCGGACGGGAGGATGATGTCTGAGATGGAGGTGTGGCTTCACGGATTCGCGTTCCCGGGGCGGGTCGCGGAGCTCGCGCGCCGTGCCGAGGAGTGGGGCTTCACCGGGCTCCTGGTGGCCGACAGCCAGAACCTCACCGCCGACATTTGGGTCGAGCTCGCGCTCGCCGCCGCCGCGACCACGCGCTTGCGGCTGGGGCCGGGCGTGACGAACCCGGTCACGCGCGACGTGGCCGTGAGTGCGTGCGCGGCAGCGACGCTGCAGGTCGAGAGCGACGGTCGAGCGACGCTCGGTTTTGCCCAGGGAGACTCCGCGCTGAGTCAGATCGGGCGCGACCGGCTCTCGGTCGCGGAGTTCGAGCGCCGGCTGCAAAGACTGCAAGCATTCCTGCGCGGTGAGGTCGTGCAGCTGCCCAACGGCACGTCGAGCTCGATCCGCTGGCTGCATGGCAGCACTCACCCGAAGGTGGCGGTGCACGTCGCGGCGACCGGGCGCCGGACGATCGCGGCCGGCGCGCGGCACGCCGAAGGTGTCGACCTCACGGTCGGAGCGGAGCTCGAACGGCTGCGCTGGGGCACAGCCACGGTGCGGCAGGCAGGCCCTCCCGGCCGAACCGTGGGGGCCTACATCAACGTCGCGGTCGATCCCGACCGCGACCGAGCTCGTGAGCTCGTCCGCGGCAGCGTCGCGACGTTCGCGCGGTTCTCCTCGGAAGCAGGCAGCGCGGCCCGGCTCTCGGAGTCCACCAGCGACGCGGCTGCACAGGCCGCCGCCGGCTACCACCCAGCGCGCCATGGGGAGGCGGGTGCGGAATTCGCCCAACGGCTCGAAGACGACTTCATCGACCGATTCGCGCTCGCCGGACCCGCGAGCGAAGTCCTGGGCCGCCTGGCGGCGATCCGGGCCTGCGGCATCGAGCGCCTGATCGTCGTCCCGGGATCGCTCGACAGCGAACCGGAAGCGGTCCGGCAGTCGCTCGAGCGCTTCGCACGCGACGTGCTGCTCGAGCTGGCAGCATAGCCCGTGACCGGATCCTTGAGCTCACGGACCGGCGCAGCTGCTGGTGGATGTCGAAGAGCTCGAGCCTGACGTCAACCGCTTCCTGTGTGGCACGGACCGCGTCGAAAACTGAATCCGCGGAGCTGTCAATCGTCGCGGACGCGACCGCGGTCGCCGGCCAGCGGGAATCGCGTGGCCGCGGTCTATGGGCCACTTCCGTCGGGATTAGCATCGCCTGATCACCAAGATCGTTGATCCCGGGCGCCGGGGTGGCGCGATCCTCGCGGCTGTCCGGCGCAGCCAGCGGCTGCGGGGGGTCACCGGCCTTGACCGCTCGCGCCTCGCCCTCGCCGCTGCCGTTCCGAGCGCGGTCGGTTACGCGATACCGCTGGCCGTGGGGCTCGCGACCGGCCACCTCGCGGAGGGCGTCACGGCTTCGGCGGGTGCGCTGATCGTCGGCTTCGCCAACCTCGGTGGCGGCTACCGGATCCGGGGGGAGACGTTGCTGGCCACGACGCTCGCCGCTGGCGCGGGCGCGCTGCTGGGCGGGTTTGCCGCCCCGAGCGTCGTGGCCACGGTTGTGTTGATCGGCGTGTGGGGCTTCGCGGGCGGGCTGTTGGTCTCGCTCGGTCGGCGGGCCGCGTTCGTCGGATTGCTGTCGACGTGGGCGCTACTGCTGGCGGGTGATCTGCACTTACACGGCCACGCGGTGGTGCGCGAGGCGTGGCTGATCACCGCGGGCGGACTCGTCCAGACATTGGTCGCGATCGTCGCTTGGCCGTTGCGCCCGTTCGCGGCTGAGCGACAGGCGATCGGGGACGCTTACCGCGCGCTCGCGGCCTATGCGCGCGCTCCGGCGACGGCGACGCTCCAGAGCACCGCCGGGGCGCTCGCGGCGGCCGCGGACACGGTCGGCGCTGGCCTGCCGGTCGGCACCGGCCCGGACGCGACCGGCGAACGCGCGGCGCTGCGCGCGCTGGTCGAGGAGGGCGAGTGGGTGCGCGTCGAACTGGCCGCGCTCGCCCGGTTGGATGCGCCCGGGGTCGAAGCGACGCTGCGTGCGGCGGCAGGCGCGCTGGACGCAATCGCGATGCAGCGCGGGCGCCCGTTCTCGCTGGCGGCGCTCGAGCGCAGCGCGCAGACCGTAGCTGAGCCCGTCGCGCGCGGGCGAGCGGCGAGTCTCGTCGCCTGGATCGCCGCCGCCGCCGGCGGCGGCGAGAACGACGGCGTCGCGCCCAGCCCGGCGGCGCGCCGGCACCCGATCCGTGCCTTACGCGCCGAGTTCACGCTGCGCTCCGCCGCGTTTCGCCACGCGGCGCGGCTGTCTGCCGCGCTGGTCGTCGCGGTGCTCGCGTACCGCAGCCTGTCACTGGGTTCCGGCTATTGGGTTCCGCTCACAGTGCTGTTCGTGCTCAAGCCCGACTACGGAACCACGGTCGAGCGCGGAATCGGTCGGATCGCGGGGACGATCGCCGGCGTCACGATCGCGTGGGCCGTCGTCACCGCATTCTCGCCCTCCGACGCCACGATCGTGGCGCTGCTCGCGGTCCTGGCCGCCGCCACCTACGCACTGTTCCCCGCCAATTACGCGTTGTCCTCGGTCGTGCTGACCGTTCTGATCGCGCTGCTCGTCGAGTTCAGCGGCGGCTCGCCGGTCGGCGCGCTGCTTGACCGCGTCATCGACACCGCAGTCGGTGGCGCGATCGCGCTCAGCGCCGTCGCGCTGTGGCCCACCCCGGAGGCCCCGCGGACCCGCGAGTGCCTGGCCGCGCTCGTCACCGCGCATGGGCACTGGCTCGACGCGATCCTGCGGGCGTTCTCAGACGGGGATGACAGGCGGGCGCTCCGATCGACACGGCTCGCCACCCGTCGAGCGCGCGCCCAGGCCCGAGAAGCGGTCCAGCGCGCCCTGGCCGAACCGCCCCGCCGGCGTCCCGCCGCCCGGCCGCTGCACGACATGCTCGCCGCGATGGACGAGATCAGCGAGTGCGCGCTGGTGCTCGCTGCCGCCGTGCACGACGGGACGCGGGCGCCACGCGAGACGCTCACCCCCTACCGCAATGCACTGAGCAGGAGCTTCGACAACATCGCCGCCTCGCTGCGTGATGATGTTTGGTCCAAACCGCCGGTGCCGCGCGAGGAGACACGCGCACTCCTCAGAGACGATCCAGCACTCGCGACGGTCGCGACCGAGGCGTGCACCGTGCTCGCCGTGCTCGCCGTGCTCGAGCGCCTCGACCGCACACGGCGCGATGCCAAGTCGCCCAGCCATGAATGACCGACACTGCGCCGTTGAGGCCAACGAAAGGACGTCCCTCCGCTGCCGCGCGCATGCCGATCGCGCGACCCTTCGAGGCGTTGCCGCTGATGGTCGGCGAAGGAGGGTGGTGGCGGCGGCGCCAACCACAGGCCCAGCGTCGACGAGCATCTCGGGGTGGGTGGCACCAGCGTTGCTTGCGCAATAACGAGACGGCGCAACAGGCCGAGCGCGCGGGAGGCGATCCGTGCGCACTCCTTCCCGGACAGGCGCTCTTGGTTGCCGCCAACCAGCTCCGAGGTGAGTGCCGACTGCGCTCGGCCCATAACGCGACGTGCGGCGCGTAGCTCAGCTGCCACTTCGGCAGCGCGCCCGCCCTCCTTGCAACGGCCGTACAAGATCGTCATCGCCACGCGTCGGTTCCGGCGGAGGTTGGGCAGCCAATGGGCGTTGGCGTACATGGTGATTAACAGCCGGTCGTCCTCAGGTCATACCAGCAGGCGGTGGTGGCGGGACTGTTGTCTCGGCGCACGTGTGTTCGCGCCCGAGCCACCTGCGGGCGAACGCCGCCGCAGTCGTCGATGACCTTGATCGGGACGTGCGCGCCGGCAGCCGCGAGGCGGGCTTGTCCCGGCAGATAGGGCTCGGGCTCCACGAAGTCGGGTCTGGCAGGCTCATCAGCAGCAACCGGTCGAGCCGCAGCCGCAGCCGCCGGGACTTGCGGGTGGGCCGGACTCGCCCACGAGGTCCAGCACTCCGGCGAGCTGCTCGCGCGACGGGTAACGGCCGTGCATCACGATGTCGCCGTTCACCAGCACTGTCGGGTGGCGCGTGGTCGCCCGAACGCGGTCATCAGGCCCGTGACCTTCGGGTTGGCGACAAACGCGTCGGGGTCTGAGGACAGGTTGTGGCGGGCCGCCTGCGTGCCCTGGGACTCGACCCGCGGCGGCGTACTTCTCACGAACCGTCTCGCGGATATCCACGGGCTCGGACGTCGGCGAGGACGCCGGTTGCCGACCAGCTGAGCATCCGCAGCTCTCCCCGGCGGTCGCTGCGCCGCAGCACGCGTCCTTCTCAGACGGCTCACAGCACGAGGCCTGAGCCTCAGGAGCGCAACACGCCGAGGTCGCGGGGGTGGGGTCGGTGGTCAACTCAGCCATGCGGTCAGCTCCCTAAGCGCATCGGTACGAACGGAGTAGTAGGCCCACTTGTGGCGCCGCTCGACGTCCACGAGACCCGCGTCGATGAGCTTGCGCATGTGATGCGACAGCAACGACTGCCCGATGTCGAACAGCGGGATGAGCTCGCACTGGCACACCTGCTGCTCGCTGCGGCGCAGGACATCGAGAATCTGGACGCGCAGCGGCTCAGCCAACGCCTTGGCGACCGTCGCGATGCGCTCGGCATCCAGCGACGCGTCCAGGCCCGCCGACGGGGGGCAGCACTGCCCCGCCGCGGGACCCGCCGGCAAGGCGGAAGGCGAAGGCATCATATCAACGGTCATGTGTGCGACAGTAGCACGTCCGCAGACTCATATCAACTTTTGTTGATGAGACGGCTTCGCGCGGGCCCCGGTCAGGCGCTCGCTGTCGCCCTTGCTGCCTTGTGGGCATCCGCAGCGGCTTCACGGAGTGGATCCGGAAGGCTCGATGATCGCTGCGACGCTCGAGTTGCTTCCCTTGGGAAGGTGGTGCCGTCTGCGGGTAATGTCGGGGGCATCTGGGCAGACACCCGCATCCTCGTGTGATTGCGCCAGTGTCGCTGTCGCCGCGCGGCTCGTGGTGCAACCGCCAGCTAGCTCGCCGCCGGGCGCGGCAGGCGCTCAGCCGCGCCCGCCGACGTCCACGTACTCGCGGTCGAGCGCGCCTGTGTACAGCTGAAGCGGCCTGAATGTCGTCTGCTCGGGGTCCTTGACCATCTCGACCCATTGCGCGATCCATCCGGCGCTGCGGGCGAGCGCGAACATTACCGGGAACATCGGCGGCGCTATGCCGAGGGCCTCGTAGGTGAGGCCGGAGTACAGATCGAGGTTCGGGTACAGCTGGCGGGAGGTGAAGTACTCGTCGTCCAGCACTTGCTGTTCGAGTTCGTCGGCGATCGCGAACAACGGGTCGGGCCGGCGGTGCTCGTGGAGCCGCTCGAGCTGCCGGCGGAGCACACGCGCCCTCGGGTCGTAGGTCTTGTAGACCCAATGGCCGAAGCCCAGCAGCCGTTCGTGCGCTGACTTGACGCGCGCGAGGAACTCGGGTACGTGGCTGGGCGATCCGATCCGCCTCAGCATCGTCAGCACGTCCTGGGCGGCTCCCCCGCGCATCGGCCCCGACAGCGCGGTGACACCGGCGGCGACGGCTGCGTATGGATTCACATGCGTGGACCCGACCGCGCGCACGGCGGTCGTGGAAGCGTTTTGCTCGTGGTCGGCATGCAGCATCAGCAGCACGTCCAGCGCGCGCTCGACCACCGGGTCCGGGGTGTAGCGAAGCTCGCTCATCCGGAACATCATCGACAGCAGGTTCCCCGTGTAGCTGAGGTGGTCCTCGGGGTGCACGTACGGCTGCCCCTGCAGGTGGCGGTAGGAGAAGGCCGCCAGGGTCGGCAACTTCGCCAGCAGGCGGACCACCTGCAGCTCCCGGGCATCCTCGTCGTACACCTGGTCGGCGTCGGTATAGAAGCTGGAGAGTGCACCGACCGACGCGGCCACCATCGCGATCGGGCGCGCGTCATACCTGAATCCCTCGATGAAGCCCTTGACGTTCTCGTGGACGAAGTTGCGGGTGCCGATCTCGTGCAGCCACGACTCGTACTGCCCCGCGGTGGGCAACTCCCCGTTGATCAGCAGATACGCCAGCTCGAGGAAGTTCGAGCGCTCGCACAGCGCCTCGATCCGGTAGCCGCGGTGCTGGAGGATCCCGGCCTCCCCATCAATGTGCGTGATCGCGCTGCGACACACGGCCGTGCTCGAAAGGCCCGGGTCGTATAGCGCGAGCCCACCCGCCTGCCGTCCGAGCTCCGAGCTGCGGACCGCGCCGTCGCCGATCGGCAACTCGAACCGCTCCCCCGTGCGGTTGTCGATCACCGTCAGCGTGCTCCGGCTCGCCAACCCGTCGGCCCTGTCGCCCGATCGTTGCTCCACCTGGCCAATCTTGCCCGCACTCATGCGCTGCTCCGCTCGCCGTTGATCACATCACGCCCATCACGATCGCACACCCGGCCTTCGGACCGCGTGCAAAGACGGCGATCCGCATAAATGTTCTGTGAAGGACACGCCGCAGCGCACTGCGCCAGCCGCGATGAGTCCCACAGCTCGTTGGCCACCTCGACAACAAGTCCAGGCCTGTACCCCATACGCAGCAGCGCGGCGGCGAGACCACGGCGGACCGCCATTGGTGATCAGCCACGGATCCCCAGCGCACACGAAGCTGTCAGCTAGTCACTCTCTTCGGCCAGCGCACCTCGGGCAGTCGCCCGCGCAGTGATGATCACGCCGTCGCTTGGGTAGACGATCGACTCGTGCTGGTCATCCCACCGAACACGATAGTGCTGGTGGCCCGCACAGCCCAGCAGCTCGACTACCTGCCCGCGCCGCGACGGCCGACCATGCAGTCCGCGCGCTTCAATCTGATCCCCCACCCCCGCCGTGCCGGCCATTCGCGCACTTCTCATGTCCTCACCTCCGAGGTCGTTGAATCCTTCCTTTCTAACTCCTTTCCGGTGTGCAGCGCAACGGTGCGATCGGCTGACTCCCCTCGGGGATATCTACTGAAGACCGAGAACGCAATTCAGCGCACCCAACCGCGGGCACAGATGCAAAGCGCCCAGGATTCCCTTGCCGCCCCAATCGAAAGTCCGCCAGGCACCTTGCCCTATGGGTCCCGGCCGCCGCGCGCCAGCGCCACGCGGCGGTTCTGCCAGTCCTCATCGGTCAGCTGCCTGACGCGGCCGCGGATCTTCTTGAGATCCTCCGGGGGCTCAATCAACCCCACGGCCGTCGGGTGCAGGTGGAATCTGGCGGGGACGCGGCGGGCGACGATGTCGACGAGGAGTTTGGCGGTCTCCTCGGCCGGGTGCAGGCCGGAGTCCTCGGTGGGGTCGCAGCCGAACCAGTAGAAGTCGGGATAGCCGGTGAGCTGTGGGGGTTGGCCGTGGTTGATGCGGTGGGCGTTGACGACGATGCCCGACTGCTGGGCTTGGCGGAAGATCTGGGTCAGGCGAACCCGGGGGATGCTGTTGGCGGCGAGCAGGGCGCGCAGGACTTCGCCGGCGCCGACCGAGGGGAGCTGGTCGACGTCGCCGACGAGCAGTAGATGCGCTGCGTCGGGGATCGCCTTGCTCAGCTTGTTGGCCAGGATCACGTCCATCATCGAGCACTCATCGACGACGACCAGATCGGCATCCAGGAGATGGTTGCGGTCGTATTTCGGCTCGCCGCCGGGCTGCAGCTCAAGCAGCCGGTGAACGGTTGAGGCCTCGTGGCCGGTCAGCTCGGCCAGCCGCTTGGCGCCCCGGCCGGTGGGCGCGACCAGCACCACGGTCGCCTTCTTGGCCGTGGCGAGCTCGACAACCGAGCGGACCGTGAAGCTCTTGCCGCACCCTGGCCCGCCGGTCAGCACCGCGACCTTGCTGGTGAGCGCGAGCTGGACCGCCTCTTGTTGGCCGGGCGCGAGTTCCTGGCCGGTCCGGTCATGTAGCCAGCCCAGCGCCTTGGGCCAGTCGGCCCAGGTGAACGCGGGCAGCCGCTCTTGACGTGATCCCGGCAGATCCGTGAGCCCGCCCGCGAGGGAGCGCTCGGCGCGGTGTGCCCGGAGGCTAGGCTGACGCGGAAACGCGTCAGCCGGTACGCCCGTTCAGGCGCTTGAACATCGTGCGCTGCATCGAGTAGAGGCGCGCGAACTCGCCGTACAGGCCGTCGTATACGGCACGGTTGGCCGGATCGGGCGTGAACGCCCGGTCGGTCGGGACGAGCTCAGGAAGCTCGTCGCGCCGGGCGGCGCCGAGCGCCATCGCCGCCTGCAGCGCCGCGCCGCGGAGGTTGACGTAGACCGGCTCGGCGACGCGCTCGATCGTGCGGTCGAGCACGTCGGCGTAGATCTGGCACCACAGATCGGATTGCGCGCCGCCGCCGAAGATTCGCAGCGAATCGATCCGGTTGCCGGCGAACTTCTCGACGACGCGGTTCAGCCAGCGGGTGTTGAAGGCGACGCCCTCCAGCACGGAGCGCACGAACTCCGGCGCCTTCGCCTCGGCGGAGACGTTGTGCCAGCCGCCACGCGCGTTGCGATCATCGACGGGTGAGCGCTCGCCGGCGATCCATGGGGAGAACAGGACCCCGCCGCTCCCGGGGGCCGCGGACGCCGCGAGCCCGGTCAACTCCGCAAACGGCATCCGGTCGGCGCCCGGAAGCGCCTCCCGCAGCCACCGCAGGCAGAGCCCGGCGGCCTCCTGGTTGTCCGCGACCAGATACGTCTCGGCATCGAGGCCGGGGATCGTCGCGATGGAGTGGATCACGTCAGTCTTCTTGCGCGTGACCGGCATCGAGATCCACGAGGTGGTGCTGATCGTCGTGTGCGCGTGCCCGAGCCGCGTGGCGCCGGTTCCGAGCGCCGCGGTGTGCAGATCCGGCAGACCGGTGACGACTTTCACGCCAGACCCGAGCCCGAGCTCCCTCGCCACCTCGGGACGGACGGTCCCGAGGACGGAGCCGGTCGGGACGAGCGGCGGCAGCTTGTCGGCGTCCACGCCCGTCCGGCGCAACAGGACCGGGTCGTAGACGAGGCGGTCCAGCCGGCGGTTGTCGGTCAGCCAGGCGGCGCTCATCGATGCGAGCGTCGCCGCGGCACGGCCGGTGAAGCGCATGCTGAGGTAATCGACGGGCTCCAGATACCAGCGGGCGGCGGCGGCGGTCGTCGGCTCGTCGCGCTCGAGATGGAGCATGTGCGCGACGGGATCCCCGCCGAACACCGACGGGATCCCGGCCGTGTGCCGCACCCACGTCAGTAGCGCGGTCGGCGAGTAACCGACGAGCGGTCCACCGACGATCCCGCGGGCGTGGTGCGCCCCCCGCGTGTCCAGCCACATCAGGCACGGGCCGACCGGCTCCCCGTCCGCATCGACGGGAACCGTGCTCGCCCACTGCCCGGTGCACGCCACGGCGACGACGCGCTCCGCGCGGCCGTCGGCGAGCACCGCTCCAGACAGGGCACGCACCGCCTCCCACCACGCGGCGGCGTCCTGGACGGCGCCCCCACCGGGAAGGCGCTCGGTCTGCAGCGAGAGCTCCTGCACGGCGACGACCTCGCCCGCGAGCGAGACCAGGCCGAGCTTCAGCGCACCGCTGCCAAGGTCGACCGTGAGCGCGAACTGGTCGGAGCGGTTGTCCGCTGGCGCGCCGCTCACGCGAGCGCCGGAACGGCCTGCTGGGCGTCCATCAGCTGCGCCATGACCGCGCGGATAAAGCCCTCGGCCTCGACGTTCAGGCCGCCGGGGACGCCACCGTAGATCGCCGTCGACTCAGCGGGCTGATCGGCGTGCTCTATGGCGTAGGCGACAGCGGCGTCAAGATCCTCGGCGAAGCGCTCCACGATGCCGGCCTGCGTCTGCGGCCGCGTGACCGCCATGTGCAGCGCGTTCGGGTACTGAAGCCCGTTGAAGCGCCATCCGCGCCGCTTCATCTCGTCATTGACGTGGTAGATGTCGAAGGCATTGGACGTGAACGCAAAGAGGAAGGTCGGTTCGCCGAGCAGCCGCAGCTCCGCGTGCGTGCGGATCGCCGTCTGCATCGCCGCGGAGGTCTCGAAGATCGCCTTGGCGTGAGTGCGGTAGCCCTCGCGGCCGAGCGACACGAGTGACGCCCATGCGCTCGCGAGCAACCCATCGGAGCGAGATCCCTCCATGCCGGGCGAGAAGTACTTGCCGCCGCTCCAGTCCGGCATGTAGAAGTAGCAGCGGTTGCGCAGCTCCTTGTCGCGGAACAGCACGGTCGAGGTGCCCTTCAGGCCGTAGCCGTACTTGTGGGTGTCGGCGCTGATGCTCGTCACGCCGGGGATCCGAAAGTCGAACGCCGGGATCGGGTAGCCGAGCTCCTCGCCGAACGGGAGCAGGAACCCGCCCAGGCAACCGTCGACGTGCAGGCCGACGCCATGCTCCTGCGCGAGGGCGGCGAGCTGCGCGATCGGGTCGATCGTCCCGTACCCGTAGTTGCCGGCCGAGCCGACGATCGCGACGGTGTTCCCGTCGATCAGCTTGGCGACCGCATCGGGCCGGACCAGCGTCGTCTCTGAGTCGACCGGCGCGCGGCGCAACTCGACCCCGAACAGGTGGCAGGCCTTGTCGAACGCGGGATGACCGGTCTCGGGTTTGACGATGTTCGCGTGGGCGATGCCGCGCGTCTCGCGCCCGCGCTCGCGGTAGGCGAGTACCGCATGGGTGATGCTCCCGGTCCCGCCGGAGCAGACCATGCCCGCCGGCTCGCCGTCGGTGACGGCGCCCGCGTGCATCAGATCGAGCGCCATCGCCACGATCTCACCCTCGAAGCGGGTCGCGCTCGGGCACATGTCCCGCTGCAGGGCGTTCTGATGGGCGAACAGGCCGAACGCCTCGGTCAGGAACGCGTAATGGCTGTGGTCGCCGCAGTACATCGTGCCGGAGCAGCCGCCCGCCTCCCAGACCTCATCCTCGGAGGCAGCCATCTCCCGCAGTTGCGCGAGGATCTCCTCCCGCGGGCGGCCGTGCTCGAGAAGTGCGCGGGTTACTCCATAGCGCTCGGCGTAGGGGTAGGAGTCGAACAGGTCGGTCATCGCTCGCGTCCTCGGTCATCGATGATGGTCCGGTAGCGTACCGGGCAGCGGAGGTCTGGATGACGACGGACGTGACAGCGCCGGGACCGGCCTCGGTCGCGCAGGAGGTGGTTCACAGCAGCTGGGCCATCGTGGTCGCGTTCGCTGCAGTGGTGGCGTGCACGCAGATGCTGTGGCTCACCTTCGCGCCGATCGACACCGACGTCGCCCGGTATTTCGGGGTTTCCAAGAACGCGATCGGCTGGCTCGCCCAGGTGTTCCCGTTGCTGTACGTCGTGCTCGCGCTGCCCGCGGGCCTCGCGCTCGACCGCTGGTTCCGTGGCACGCTGGCCGGTGGCGCAGCGCTGACGGCGTTCGGCAGTCTCGTCCGGCTCGTCTCGGCGACGTTCGCTTGGGCGCTGGCCGGTCAGCTTTTGATCGCCGTGGCTCAGCCGTTCGTGCTCAACGCCCTGACGAAGACGGCCACCGGATACCTGCCGCCTCGCTCACGACCGAACGGGATCGCGGTCGCCTCCGCGGCCCAGTTCCTCGGGGCCGTCGTGGCACTCGCGATGGGGCCGCTGCTGGAGCACACGCACGACCTCGGACCATTGCTGCCGGTCCAGGCGGCGATCGCATGCGTGTCGGCGGTTGTGCTGATCCTGTTGCTGCACCGGGCGCCGGCCGACGAGGGGCCGCCGGCGGCGATCGGACTGGCCGAGGCGAAGGCCGTGTGGGGTGTCTCGCTCGTTCGCCGCCTCGCGTGGCTCGCATTCGTCGGTGTCGGCGTGTTCGTCGCGCTCAGCACCTGGCTGCAGCCGATCCTCCACAACGATCACATCTCCTCGACGGCGGCGGGGACGATGCTCGCCGGGATGCTGATCTCCGGGACGATCGGCTGCGGCTTCGTGCCGCCGATCGTCGCGCGGCACCATGCCGAGCGCCGATACCTGACGTTCGCGATCGTCTGGGTCGCTGCGTGCTGCAGCCTGCTCGCGATCGTGCATCCGTCGCGCGTGGCGGACTACATCGTGATCGCGGGCCTCGGCTTCGTGCTGCTGGCGGCGCTTCCCGTGATGCTGGAGCTGATCGAGCGCAGGATGGGAGCGTCCGGCGGCACCGCCACCGGCATTCTGCTGCTAATCGGCAACCTCGGCGGGCTGCTCGTCGCGATCGGCGTCGGCGTTCTCGTCAACACGGCGGTTGCCGCGTTCCTCGTGCTCGGGCTCGTCGCCTTCGCCGGACTGCCGGCTGCACGGCGGGTCGTCGAGGTCCCCGCGCGACAGCACTGACCGACCGCACTGACCGACCGCGGGCGGCGAGACCTGGGTGTCCGGTTCGCGCACACATCGCGCACGTCGTCCCGCGGCTGGTCAGGAACACCGCGGTGTGCGGCCCCCAGCTCGCCGACCCCTCGATCCCCCACCGGGCGATCTGCCCGAACTGCCGCGCGCACGCCTCGAGCTCGCGATGCCCCTCGCCCGAGACGCGGAAGTGCGCCGACGCGAGAATCCCGCCGCGCGCGTCGGGACCGTCGCGGTCAACGTACGCTTGTACGGGTCGACCCCGACCACGTTGCCCGCATGATCGGGCGTCATCAACCAAATGCGACGGTGACATGCCGCATGTGCTGAGCACGAATGGGTGGGAGGCAATGCGCTGGGACCGCTGGAGCGGCATTGACCCCACGATTCGGCAAGGGGAATGAACGTGCTGGACAACTCGGAGCTGACACCGGCCCGCTTTGCTGACGAGGCCCCGTGACTTGGTGCCGCCGCGCCCTGTGGGGCGCAGCGACCGTACTGTGTGCGGAGGGCTGCTAAACGGACCGACCCTCGATTTGCCGCAGCGGCAAGTCCAGCCCGGCGTTCGCAGAACGTCCGTGCCACGGACGGTCGCCCAAGCCCAACGTAGCCAGAGGCGTGGTATCTCCCGGGGACCTAGGCTATTTCATCCGCGGGTCGAGGCCAAAGTTGTACAGTTGATACTCACTACGAGCGCCATCGGGTACCAGCGTGAACCGCACGCGCTCCCAGCCGCCGAGGATGGCTGGCTGCAGACTTAGGGAGTCTGGGGCTGTCCACTCGGTGCCGCTGCCTCTGACCTGCCCGAGGTTTCGCAGGCCATTCCAGGCAGCGTCGGCAGAGGAGACGTAGACGGACACGCCGCCGTTGCGTGCGAGTGTTCTCATCATCGTGCGGGCGGTCGTGAAGCTGGACGACACGCACACGGGGGGGCTGGCGGCCACCGAGCCACTTGGCAGATCAAGGACTGGGCCGACCTGACCGTCGCTAAGCTGGGTGGTGATGATGTGGGCGCCGCCGCCCAGCTGCCAGCCGCCACCATCGAAGCCGTTCGTCGTTTCGCCGGCAAGCAGCGTGTACCAGCCCGTGTCGTTGTATGACAGGAACAGCTGCGACAGCGGTGGAGGGGAGCACGGTGCTTGGCCGCTCTGTTGCGTTTCCGCCGCCATCGCCGGAGTTGCTGTGAGCACGGTAACGGCGGCTACAAGGGTTGCGGCTAATCCAAGGGACAAACGGGTGAATATTCGCTGCTTCATAGCGCACCTTTCGCGTGCTGTTGGCGGCCCAGCGATCCCAGATGGCGTGATAGATCTAGCCTCTGGATCTCGACGGGAAGCTCCCGGTAGGGGTCTGAGTGAGTCGTCGGCCGGAGTGGCCCTCTTCTGTAGGGGCCACACTGTCGTCGGCCGGAGTGGCCGCGCTCAGCTCTCGAGATGCAGCGGCCTGGCCGCGCGTTCGAGCACCGAAGCAGCCAGAGCTGCGAGCTATTGGTGCCTATTCACGCTGAGCGAATGCAAGCTTTGTTGATCTTTCGGGATGATTTTTGCTGTGCTGTCTGAACGGATGGGGAGACCGTCCTGGATCATGGAGGCGGAATGCCTCTGCAGCCGACCCTAGAGGAGCAGGAGCTTCTCGCTACGACCCTTCAGCTGGGAAGGTCCGCGATGACCCCACGCGAGCGTCTGGCGGAGGCGGTGGTCGGCGGAGCGTTCGTGGTTGCCACCGTGGGCATCTGGTGGCTGCGCCCGCCGCACGCGTTCGGTCTCCTTGGGGCAGGACTGTGCTTTCTGGTATTGGTGGTGGCGACGCGGGTGCGCATCGACACGCCTTTTGGATTCACCGTTCCGACTCAATTGGGGTTTGTTCCGTTAGTGTTCGCGATGCCGGTCGCGATCGTCCCGATCGCCGTCGTGGCAGCATTAGGGATCGCGCGCCTGCCCGAGGTGATCGCTGGCAAGCTCCGACCCAGTCGCCTTGTGGAGGTCGTCGGCAACTCGTGGTTCGCGATCGGCCCCGCATTGGTGTTCGCCGTTGCGAATACTGCGCCACGCGACGCCGGGGCCGCACTGCTCGTGGGCGCGCTGGCCGCTCAATTTGTTGTGGACTTCACTGTGTCGGCGCTCCGCTTTAGGATCGGCCGTGGAGCAAGCTTCTCTGAACAGTTACGAGACAGCTGGGTGTACGGGGTGGACGCGGCCCTGTCGGGTATCGCCTTGGTCGTAGCAGAGGACGTCAACACCGTGCCGGCTGCAGCTCTTGCACCGCTCCCGTTGCTAGCTCTGCTCGCGGTCTTCGCCCGCGAGCGTCATGCGCGTCTACTAGGCTTGCTCGAGCTGAACAATGCCTATCGCGGGACGGCGCTCGCCCTAGCGGATGTGGTCGAGGCAGATGACTGGTACACGGGCGAGCATTCCAAGGGTGTCGTCGGCCTCGCGCTCGAACTCGCTGACGCGCTTGGACTCAAGAACGAGCAACGCCGGAAGGTCGAATTCGCAGCGCTTCTGCACGACATCGGCAAGATCGCGATCCCCAAGGAAATCGTCAATAAGCCAGGCAGCCTCACGCCGGATGAATGGACGATCATCAAGACGCACGCCGTGGAGGGCCAGAGGATGCTCGACCAAGTCGGTGGGCCCATGCGCAACGTCGGCGAGATAGTGCGCTGTCACCACGAGCACTGGGACGGCAGCGGCTACCCAGACGGACTTGCGGGCGAAGCCATTCCGCTCGGGTCGCGCATCATCGCTTGTGCCGACGCTTGGAACGCGATGCGCACAGACCGGCCGTATCGGAAGGCGTTGCCCTATGAGGACGCGGTCAGCGAGTTGACGGCCAACGCGGGTCGCCAGTTCGATGCAAGGGTCATCGACGTTCTGGTTGGCGCCGTTGAACGTGTGCGGTAAGGCCCAGCTATCAGCCCGTAGTGCATTGGCCCGGTGTATGACCGACGGCCGAGCGTTCGTTCGTTCGCGGAGTTCGAGGCTCTTGGATGCGATCAGTACGGCTGACCGACCTTTGGGGCCGGCGAAGGGGATGGTCAGTCTGCCCGACGTCACGTGGATCTCCGCCCGCGACGGGTCGAGAGCATCCGGCGATCTCGAACACCAGGCAGCGCAGGGATCACCGGATGCGGTCGAAGCAGGCTGCGTAGAGCGAGTCGGCGAGAGCAGGGCGTCAAGCTGGTCCTCGCTCCAGCTCGAGTTGCGGGCTGCGAGGACGACCTCGACGGACACCTTCTTCGTACCCGCTACGCTCGTGAAGCGGATCAGCCGACGAGGCGAGCGCGAGTGCCCTCTTCGACTCAACTGACAAGTGATTGGGGCTGCTCAGAGCCGCCAGATTGCCACCGAATCAGCCGTGGGACTGCTGAAAGAAACCGCTCGCGGAGGCGCCCACGACACTGTCGACGTCGACGAGCACCGCTACGCCCTTGCGGTCGGGGTCCTGCTGACGTTCCGGCGCGATGATCGCGCCGTAGACCTCATCGTCGAGGTCGGGAGCCACTCGGGCGCGACCTTCGATCGCCAGGTAGCGCGCTCCGGGCCCATCCATCTCAAAGAACACCAGCGAGACGCGTGGACGGTCGCTGATCGCGGCGACCAGGCCACTGTCGCGCTTCCGCGCCCAGAATCGCGAGCTCGGTCGAACTGCGAACGTAGGTGCTGCCACGGAAGGAGACCGACGGGCTGCCGTCATCGCGGACGTAGGCCAAGGCAAGCTGGTGGCCGCGGAGCGCGGCGCCGTCGATCGCGGCCGCAATCTCGCCGGTCAGGTTCACAGGATCAGGCATCGCGGCATCCTCCGTCAGGGAGCGTTTCGTTGAAAACTCGATCATGACGATTCTCGCCTGAGATCTGCCGCCCGCCACATCCTTGATACCGTCGCTCGCGCTTGCGTCGCAAACCGCAAGCCAGCCCCTCCGCGGGCTGGCCATGAAAGGGAGCGTCTCAGTCCGTCGGCGCCGACGCTCCGATTAGTAGCATAGGAGTCGTCCCGCTACAGCGGGTTTGACTACTGCCGTTGGGCGAAAGCGAAAGCACGAAATTCTGCGCGGCGACCCATGCCTGCGTGGCAAGCCGGTCGCGCCGCGACCGGCGCCACCGCCCGCGCTCGAGGAGCCTGGGTCAGTAATAGTTGATGTCGTGAACGATCCGACGTCCGGAAGCCGCAGTCACACGGATCCTCACCCAATGCGTCTTCACGCCGGGCGCCCAGGGCTCGAGCTCGAGATCCTCGAACCGTTCGATCTCGGCCGGGTCGGTTACCTCCTCGGCCTCGCCAACGATGATCACGCTCCACCCGGTGTGCTCGACGGGATCGGTGCCGTCGATCTCAAACGCCGCGGTCCCCGAGGTCAGGCCCTCACGGAGCTTGGAGCCCAGCGCCGAGCGGAACACGACGGATTGCGTTTGATCATCGAACGCGTAGTTGACCGGACGGATCGTCGGGGGCGACACACTGAGGCCAATGCGCCCAACGCCGCCGCTCGCTGCGGCGAGCATTCGCATACACCCGTCCCGGTCGATCTCGAGGAAATCGATCCCTCGATCGTGAGGTGTCGCACTCATATGAGCATCCTACACCGTGCTGCGTTTGGGTTCGTGTCCCATCGGCAAAGTAAGAGGCGCCCAGTGCCCGGAACCCTCTCACCACCCGTCTGTCGGAGTTGCTGACCGGTATGCGCGCAGCACGGCAGCCGCGGCCGCGCGTGAAAGCTTGCCGTCGAGCGTCTGATCGTAGAGTGACGCCGGCCGGCCGGCGGAAGTCCGGGCCCTGCGATCGCGCGCCAACCGTCCGCAGCACGGCGCGCTCGGTGCGTTCGCTGAGGGCCACCTCGACCTCCCTGGCGCCCTTGCCGTGGACCACCAGCGAACGACCGCCGCCGAGCTCGCGTCGCAGGTCCTCGATGTCAGCTCGGCAGACCTCCGAGACCCCCAGCCCCTTGAGCAACAAGAGACAAACGATCGCCTCGGTCTGAGGATCCTGTGCAGCGGCGGCGAGTAGCGCCGGTGGCCGAGGAGGCCGCTGCGGCGCTCGAGGCGACCGACAAGGACGTCTCCACTGGACGGGTGCGGCGCCGCCGAAGCGACCACGCCGCTAACCACGCCGCGCGCGTAGACGGCACGGTAGCGACGGGCGTTGTGCTCATGCGACGGGCGGTGGCTCTCGCCCCGTGAGGCTGCTGGTTGGCGCTGCTTGATTGGCGGTGGCGGCCGCCGGCTCGGCTGCCGGGAGCGTGCAGGCGAAGCTCGCGCCGTGGCCGATCGCTCCGGAGGCGGTGATGCTGCCGCCGTGGCGGCGGATCACGCGCTGGACGGTTGTCAGTCCGATCCCGATGCCCGCGAATTCGCTTTCGGCGTGTAGGCGCTGGAAGGGGCGGAACAGCCGATCCGCGTGCTCGGGGTCGAACCCGGCGCCGTTGTCGCGTACTTGCACGCAGAGGTTCTGACCGTCGCGCCTTCCACTGAGCTCGACGCGTGCGCGCGCGGTGTGGAGGGTGAACTTGAATGCGTTGGCGAGCAGGTTGACGAGCGCGATCCGTAGCAGCTGCTGATCGCCGGTGACCCGCAGGCCCTGCTGAATCGAGACGTCGACGTCGCGCTTCGGGTCGGGGTCGGCGCGGCGGAGCTCAGCGACGATCTCGTGCGCCAGGGCGCTGAGGTCAACGGTCGTGTGCGCGAGCGGCTGACGACCGAGTCGTGAGAGCTTCAGCAGCTCGTCGATCAGTGTGCTCATCGTCTTGGCGCCCGCCTTGATCCGCTCCAGCGAGTGAACGGCGTCGGGGGGCGGGTCGTCTCCCAGCTGCTGTTCGAGGATCGTGGCGAAGCCGTGGATTGCGCGCAATGGGGCGTGAAGGTCGTGGGAGACCGAGTAGCTGAAAGCCTCGAGTTCGCCGACGACGGCTTCGAGCTCGGCGGTGCGGTCGTGCACCCGCAACTCGAGCTCGGCGGACAGCCGGCGCAGTTGCTCCTCGGCCTGCTTGCGCTCGGTCACGTCGCGGAGTGAGGCGAGCGCCGCCGGCTGGCCTTCCCAGCCGATCGCGACGACGCGCATCTCAGCAGTCCTCGGCCCAGGCCCGGCGATGATGTCGATCTCACTTGACTCGCCTGCGACGACGGGGAAGCCGAGCCGGGTGCCTGTCAGCGCCTGCGCTGGGCGGCCGAGCAGCCGCTCGGCGGCTGGGTTAGCGAACACGACGCCCCCTTGGCGGTCGATCACCAGCATCCCGTCGACGTTCTCGCGGATCACTGTCCGCAGACTCTGCGTCGCGACCGGTAAGCCGGCAGCGCCGGCTGTGTCCTTTTCGCCGCGCGAGCTCACGCCCGCCCGCCCGCAGCCCCGCCCTCCGCGCCACCGGCTTCACAGCTGACCTGCGCCAGTTCGGCGAGGATGCCGCGAACCCCGCGAATCGGGCCGAGCAACCGCATCCCGCTATCGGTGAGCTCGTACTCGTGCATCGCATCGGCATCCGCCGCTGCGCAACTTGCGCACCAGCACCGCGCGGCTGGTCTCGCTGCCGAGGTCGTTGCAGCGCAACGCGATGATCGAGTCACTGATCGTCGCAAGATACACGGCGGTCGTGTGCTCGCTGTCCAGCAGGGCCGAAAGCGTAGTCGTCGTCAGAGAACGCGCGAGTTCAACAAGTTGCGCCTTCGTCTGACCCAAGCCCAAGCAAGACCGTCACGAATGCCGCGACCGTGTGTGATGGTGGGAGGATGTGCTGGATTGCGGACGCTGGGAGCTGTGTCGGATGGAGCGGAGCGAGCACACTGTTGAGCCGTCTGGCGTGCCGGTCGAGTTGTGCCTGTTCGTGGCTGGGGAGACGGGCCCGTCGGCGCGTGCGCGGCGCGAGCTTGAGCGGCTGCGCATCGAGCTCGAGAGGGGTGGCGGGCGCGTCGAGGTGATCGACGTGATCGAGCGGCCGGAGCTGGCGGAGCGGGCGGGGATCCTCGCGACTCCCGTGTTGATTCGCGTGGCTCCTTTGCCGCGGCGGAGCATAATCGGCGATTTGAGCGACTGGATGGTGGTGGCCGAGGTGCTCGAGCTGGAGCTTGGACGCGGCGGGCGTGGGACTGCGAACGAGCCGGGAGATGATTGAATGGAGCGTCTGGAGACGGGAATCCCGGGCTTGGATGCGCTGGGGGCTGCCGAAGGGTCGTACGACCTTGTTGACGGGGACGACGGGGAGCGGCAAGACGGTGTTCGCGTTGCAGTTCCTCGCGGCGGGGGTCAACTCGTTCGGGCAGCCCGGGGTGCTGGTGACGTTGGAGGAGCCCGCCGAGGAGCTGATCGCGAACATGAGCAGCTTCGGGTGGGATCTCGCGGGTCTGGTGAGCAGCGGCCAGATCGCGGTGATCGACGCGACCGATCGTGGCGAGGAGGTCGTGAGCGGAGGGTTTGACTTCCGCGGCCCGGTGCTGCCCCCCGGCGACCCTGACGCATAGCAAGGTCGCCCAGCCGAGGGCGCCGCGGCAGCCGGCGGTAGGCGGCGGTAGGCGGCGGTAGGCGGGTCAGCGCAGCGACTCTTCGAACTCGGCCATCACCGCGTACATGTCGGGGCACTCCCACACCCGGTCGCGGGTGCGGCTTGACACCGGGCGGATGATGTTCGCCGCCGCCAGTTCATTCAGGGCGGCGCCGGCGGCGACGTCGGAGACGCCGAGCTGCGCCTGCACGGACTTCACGTCGACGACGGGGTGGGCGGGCAGCACGGCGATGAGCCGCCGCCCGGTCGAGCCGCGCCGGGGCGGGCGCGGGAAGCGCTCAAGCCATGACGCTTCGAGCTCGTCGATGCGCCGGGCGATGTTCTCGGCTTCGCGCGCCGCGACCGCGGCCACGTCCGCGAAGAACGAGAGCCAGTCGACGACCATGCCTTCCCGGTACTCGATCAGGCCGGCGACGTAGGCGTCGCGGCGGGCTGCGAACACGACGCTGATGGGCGGCACGAAGTTGGGGGCCAGTCCCCGGCGGCGAAAGATGGTGTGAATGAGGCAGCGGCCGACCCGGCCGTTGCCGTCGTCGAACGGATGGATGTTCTCGAACTGGGCGTGCGCGACCGCGGCCTGGACGAGCGCCGGCATGTCCTCCCGGTTCACAAACCGGCACAGGTCCTCGGTTAGCCGCACCACCTCCTCGGGCGGCGGGGGGACGTACGCCGCTGTGGTCGGCGCGCTTCCGCCTATCCAGCCGGCCTCGCCGCGGAGCTTGCCGGCGATGGGCGCGTCGACGGTGAAGCGCAGGAGCGTGCGATGGATTTCTTGCAGCCCCGTCACCGTCACCGGCGCACCGGAGGCGCCCAGCTCCACCGCCTGCGCCATCGCCCGGATGTTGCCCACGATGTCGGCCGCCTTCTGATCGGTGCTCCGCTCGGGCGCGAAGTCCGCCAGCGCAATCCGGCGGTGTCCGAGTGCCAGGCCCTCGACCCGCGAGGATGCCGTCGCCTCCTGGCGCAGCAGATGTCGGGCGACGCCTTCCAGCGAGGCCAGCTTCGGCGGGGAGGAGTTCAGCTCCTGGATGCTCGCCGCGGCCTGGTCGAGCTCGGCCACGAGCCGGCCGGGCAGCGCCACGTCGAGCTCGGCCACGGGGTCGGGGATGAACGCGTGGTACTGGCCGCCGCGGCGCTCGGCGGCGGTCTGGCCGGTCGCGATGCCGGCGTATCTCTTCGTCACGTAGTGCCCGCGGCTGCTTGTCATAAGCTTCGGCCCATCGGCCTGTTACCGAAGTTTATCAGCTATCCTTCGGTATCGGTCGAGGGGGCGGGGTGGAGCCCCCGCCCCGCCGTGCCGCGCTAAGGGCGACCTCCCCGCCGCCAGTTTCTGGCGCCGCGGTGCGTGGAGGAACCTTCGGTCTGGCTCTGGCGGCTAACCAAAGCTTAGAGCGCATCCTTCGGCAACTCGGAGCGCAACCGAAGTTTGATGTCCGGCGTCGGACGCGAACCGTGGTCGCGGCAGGGGCGACCCTGACACATACCCTATCCCGGCCTGATCGCATCGCAGACACAGCGCGCGCTGCGGGCACGCGAGCTGATCGGAGTCGCCGAGCGCCCCGCCCACGGCGAGTGGACGATCACCGATCCCCTGCTCGGGCGCTACCTCGCCGACCTCCCCGGCGCTTGATCCGACGCGGGGCGCTAACCCCCGGCTCCGATGGCTGCGTGCGGTTTGCGCGCTGGCTATGTCGAATAGACCCGCAAATTGAAGGGTTTTGTAATGGCCTCATGTCGACTGGGGCGTCGCCGGTGTCACTGGTCCTCGGCGATCGCCTCGTTATCAGCGGACCTGAACGGTGTTAGCGGGTCACGCATCAGGGTGCCGGCACGTTCCAGGAGGTCTGCCTGCTGATCCATCAGCCCGGCGAGCTGGCCGAAGGTCGTTGATGCCGCCCGAAACGAGATCGCCTGCGCGCGGAACGTGCCGGTAGCTTGATCGATGAGATCCTGTGCGGCGTGCAACGGCGCGGTGGCACGCCCGACGAGTTCGCGCTCGAACTCGAGCTGGCGCTGTAGCACCTGCTGGAGCAGTTCGGCTTGGTGCTGCAGAGGTCGAACCAGATCGCTCGCCGCGCCGGCCGGGCCGGAAGCCAGCGAGGCGGCCATGCCGCCCAGGTCGCGGATCGCGTGCTGCCACGCCTTCAGCAGATCAGCGGGATCAGCCATCCTCAGTTACCTCCGCACTTCTGGCCAGACGGGGGGACCGGGCGTTTCGCATCGGCGTTGCTCAGCTACGCGCGGTTTGCGACGGCGGTCGCAAGCTGTGTCTGTGTTAGCGCCACGGCGCCCTCCACGGGTTGCATTAGCAAGGATGACGAACGAATTCAAACCCGCGCGGCGGACAGACGCACGACAGGCGGGCGCGGGCGTCCTGCTGAGCTCTGGTGCCACCCCGGCATCGGTGGTGAGTCGCTCAGCACGGCTGCCGATTTCCGTCGCCGCTCCCCAACCGGTGTCGCACCGACCGCGCTCGACTCTGTGCTGTGTGCCATCGGCGGCCGGTCGTGTACGGGCAGCCGTGCGCGCTTGACTGCACGGTCGGTGCTATTGGCGATCAAAGTGCCTTCACTTAGTCCGTTCAGCGCGACGAGGCGATCCAGGCTGCTCAGCGCTTCGGAATGCCAGCGCCACGTCCCGCCGGTGATGGCCGGCGAGTTGCACATATGAGGTGTACGCGAGAACCCGGCGGCAAGCGTTGTTCGCGTGAGGCGTCGCTCATCGGCACGGCGATTGTGCCATCGGCCTCGGGCGAGCGCGTGAAGCGGCGCCGAGTGCCGCGGCCTGCCGTGTCGTGGACCGCCCGTGGCATGGACCCGGCCGTCCGAGGTGGAGACGCCGGCGAACCCGGCGCTCGAGGGCCCGAGCCCCCGTCGCCGCAAAAGCAGGGAGCAAGCCTCAGGTGGCCGCTTCGCTTTTCAAACCCGGGACGAGGCGCACCGACCGCGACCAGCGGCTGAAAACGGCACGTTATGTCGACTTATCCTGCAAAATACATCTTTTGTTGGCCGTTACGGAGACCAGATGCGGACACACGGTGTGTAATCCGCCCGACATCGGCGCACTCGTGCGCCAACTACACGCACGTGCGCACATTGACCGTTACGCGCGATATCCAGCACTATGCAGGCGGGGAATCGGAGAGGCGCTCTGCGCGGCGGTCGGAGCGCGCGTTCCGGGATCCTTGAGTTGTGGCCGATCGATCCCGCCGGCGACCTCCGCTGGCCCCCGGCCCGTGAACCCATAGCGAGCGCAATAGGCCGCTCATGCGTCGGCGGGTCGTGCGCCGTGAGCAGTCAGACATACTGAATCGGTGAGCGTCGTTCGCATCCGTGCGGCGTGCGCCAGCGATTTGCCCGCGCTCCGCGATGTGTTCCGAAGGTCGTCGCTTTCCAACGAAGGCGACCGCGACCTGTTGCTCGCGCGCCCTGAAGTGTTGGAACTCGCTGACGAGGGGATCACTGAAGGCCGGACCCAGGTCGCGGTGGGAGCCGATGATGAGATCCTCGGATTCATCACCACCCGCCCGCTTGAGGGGTGCGTGCTGGAGATCGAGGACCTGTTCGTCGACCCTGAATGGATGCGCACTGGGGTCGCGAGCCGTTTGGTGCAGGACGTACTGGCGACGGCTAGTGCGAAGGGCGTCCGTCGTATCGAACTGACCGCGAATCCTCACGCCGACGTCTTTTACCGCCACGTGGGTTTCGTCCAAGGCCACGACTCCGAGACCCGGCTCGGCGGCGCACCTCGGATGTATCTAACGCTTCACGGCGATGAGGCCGACCAAAGCGATACTGGCTTCGATCGCCGGTGAGCAGTTGACGATGGCGAGCACCCGGCGGGCTTACGCCGTACTGTCGTCGGTGCGGTCAACCTGAACCACTGCGGTCATCGACGCCCGGTAAGCCTGCGATCCGCGGTCCTCGTCGGCACGCTGGCCGCCGGTCCACTTCTTCTCCGAGTCTGCCCGGACGAGAAGGAGAAGGTCCCGACGTCCACGCGCCCCGGATACTGGTCTCGTTGCAATCGACCCTCGGATGGGCGATCGCAGCTCCCGCCGGTTCGGTCGTGGTTTCTGTGTGCGATGCCGCGGCGACAGGTGCCGCGGCTCGGGGGCTTTCGGTCGTCGACCGGATCCTGTCAGATTGACACTGGAATGAGCCAGACGACGGCCAGCGGGGGCAGCGTTACCTCGGCCGAGGTGTTCTGCCCGTGCCAGGGGACCGGCTCCGCCTCGATGCCATTGGGGTTTCCGAGGTCGGCGCCGCCGTAGCGCGCGGAGTCGGTGTTCAGGATTTCGATCCACTGGCCGGGGCGGGGAAGCCCGAGGCGGTAGCGCTCGCGTGGGATCGGTGAGAGGTTGGCAGCGCACACCAGCACGCGGTTGCCGTCGCGGGAGGCGCGTCCGAACGCGAACACGTTCGACGCCGCGTCGTTCGCCTCAATCCACCAGAAGCCGGCCGGCTCGAAGTCCTGCTCGTAGAGAGCGGGTTCTTCGCGCAGTCGATGGTTGAGGTCGCGCACGAGGCGCTGCACGCCGGCGTGCTCTGGCCGCTCGAGCAGGTGCCAGTCGATTGACCGCTGGTAGCTCCATTCCTGCTCCTGCGCGAGTTCGCCGCCCATGAACAGCAGCTTCTTGCCGGGGTGCGCCCACATGTAGCCGTACATCGCACGTAGGTTCGCCAGTTTCTGCCAGCGGTCTCCTGCCATCTGCTCGTACAGCGAGCGCTTGCCGTGCACGACCTCGTCGTGGGACAGCGGGAGGATGAAGTTCTCGGTGAAGGCATAGAGCATGCTGAACGTGAGCTCATGGTGGTGGTAGCTGCGATACACGGGGTCGTGCTGGAAGTAGCCGAGGGTGTCGTGCATCCAGCCCATGTTCCACTTGAAGCCAAACCCCAGGCCGCCGGCGAATGTAGGGCGGGACACCCCTCCCCAGGCGGTGGACTCCTCGGCGACGGAGATCACACCCGGCTCGCGACGGTGGAGGACCTCGTTCGTCTCCTGGATGAAGGCGATCGCCTCGAGGTCTTCCCGCCCGCCGTGCACGTTGGGGACCCACTCGCTCTCGGTGCGTGAGTAGTCCAGGTAGAGCATCGAGGCGACCCCGTCCACGCGAATCCCGTCGGCGTGATATTCGCGCGGCCAGAAGAACGCGCTTGCCTCCAGAAAGTTGCGTACCTCGTGACGTCCGTAGTTGAAGATCAGGGTGCCCCAGTCAGGATGGGCTCCGCGGGGATGCTCGTGCTCGTAGAGCGCTGTGCCGTCGAAGCGGGCCAGCGCCCAGTCGTCGCGCGGGAAGTGCGCGGGGACCCAATCGAGGATCACGCCGATTCCCCTGCCGTGTAGCTGATCGACGAACTGCTTGAAGTTGTCGGGCGGGCCGAATCGCGCCGTCGGCGCGAAGTAGCTGGTCACCTGATATCCCCACGAGCCTGAGAATGGGTACTCCATCACGGGCATCAGCTGCACGTGCGTGAAGCCAAGATCGGTGACGTAGTCGGCCAGTTCGTCAGCTAGCTCGAGGTAGCTCAGCGTCCTGTTGCCCTGCTCGGGGTTGAGCCGCCAAGACCCCAGGTGGACCTCGTAGATCACCATCGGCCCCAGGTGCGGCTGCGTCGCCCGCCGGCGCTCCATCCATTCTCCGTCATGCCAGACGTGGCGCGAGCGGTGCACGATCGAGTCGGTGTGCGGCATGAGTACCGTGCGGAAGGCGAAGGGGTCCGCCTTCAGCCGAATCTCACCGCCGTCCGTGAGGATCTCGAACTTGTACGCCGCGTCCTCCGCCACCCCGGGAATGAAGATCTCCCAGACGCCTGATGCCCCCAGCACCCGCATCGCGTGCAAACGGCCGTCCCAGGAATTGAAGTCGCCCACGACACTCACTGCCCGGGCCGCCGGCGCCCATACCGCGAAGGCGGTACCGAGCGCACCATCGATCTCGCGAACATGAGCCCCCAGCCGCTCGTATAGCTCCTCGTGGTTCCCCTCCCCGAGAAGGTGTAGATCGAGGTCCCCGATCGTGGGCGCGAACGCGTAGGGATCGCGCAACGTATAGACGCCTCCGTCCGGGTAGTTCACCTCGAGCTCGTAGCGCAGCGGCAGCCCGACGCCGGACACGAACCCCTCGAACAGCCCCGCCGGATGACGATGGTGGAGCATCACGGACTCCCCGCCCTCTACCCGCGCGAGAACCTCCCGCGCGTCGGGCCGGAAGGCGCGGACGACGACACCATCGTTGACCGCGTGCGCGCCCAGCAGGTGGTGCGGATCCCAGTGCCGCCGTGCGACGACCAGCTCGATCTCCTCCTCGATCGTCACGGGCGCCGGCGGTCCTTCCCGTGCCTGCTTGGCGCGATCGAAGCCGCGTCCCGCGCCTCACCGTAGTCGCCCAGATGGCATCGTTGATGCCCCAACCCATGCGGCGCCAAGCTTCGAACCCCTGCGGCCCCCGGGAAGATCACTCGGCGGTCACGGTCGGAACGACGAGAGACGGTCGCAACAGCGAGCGACCGAGACGCGTCGAAATCGGATGTGCGTTTCAATGTGGCCCTTGGATTCTCGCGGTGGTGGACCGGCGCGCGTGGACTTTGAAGCTAACGGAACTACCTCAGATCGGGGCGGCAGCGTCTTTCATGAGGCTGACGACGCCCCTTTACCGCTCGGGTACAGTAGCGACAGGCTTGAGTTGATGGCTCGTGACCCCACGTCGGCGCACGCGTATTGGGACCTAAGTAGCGATCGCATCAATGTTGCTGTTGGGGCTCACGCTGGCGGCAGAGCTTTTCTGCGCCTGATTGGGGTTCCGAGCGGATACCTCCTAGCTGAGCATGCGGTCCCGACTGAGCGCGGGAGCCAGGATGTCGCTCTCCCGGAGGCCGACAGCTCGTACATGGTCGAACTCGCGGTCATGCGTAACTACCAGTGGGTCGTCCTCGCGCGCTCAAATGTCATCCACGCACCCCCAAAGACGCCGAGAGTCGCAACCACGCCCGCGGTCGCGAGCCGTGCGGAGCAGCTGCGTGTAGTCGCTGAGGGACATGATCGTGAGCTTGAGCGCGCCGGCGGCCACGTTGTGACGGCGCCGACAGAGAGAGGCTCCTCACGTTGGGCAGGCCGTCGGCGGACCGAGCGAGGGTGGGCGCGTCTGCGCAAATGGGCTCCGAGGCGCGATTGGTAGGGGTCGACTCGGAGTTCCGCCTCGCGTCCGAGCTGCGCTCCGGTCAACGTGGTTCGGAGGCTCGACTCACACGACGCGAGCCGGCGCACGTACCTTTCGTCATCGCCGGCCGTCCCGGGCTTCCCGAGCCGGTGTCTGGCGCACTCGGCGCGCTTGCCGCGGCTGTTTGGCTTGGACGCGATCCAGTCGACGTGCTCAGCGCCGGAAACGCGCTGGCCACCGCGCTAGCCGACGCGGGCATCTCGGCCGGGCCCACGGTAGCGATCCTCGACCCTCCGGGGCCAGGCGTCGCCGCGCCGGCGCCGACCGGTCCATATACGTCCCGACCGGGGAATGCGGAGTACACGCTGAGTGAGAATGCCGACGGCTCGGTTACTGTGATCGACCGGGACGGAAACTCGATCACGTACAGCCCGTTCCGGTTCGCGGGCGTGGATAGTCCTCGCACACAGTCGGTAGCGGCGATTGTTAGAGTGCGACACGCGTTCTAGCTCGCATCGCCCGCTGACGCGATCCGCGGACGTCCGGGACCCGGCCGCGACCGGGCATCTCGTGCTGTTTCTGCACGCGCACCTGCCCTATGTGCGACATCCCGAGGAGGAGAACGGCCTGGCGGAGGATTGGTTCTTTGAGGCCGTGACCGAGACCTATATCCCGCTGCTGTCAGTTATCGAGGGCTGGCTCCGGGACGGGCTGCCGGCCCGGCTGACGGTCTCCTTGTCACCTCCCCTCTTGGAGATGCTCCGCGACGAACTCCTGGTGACGCGCTATGTCGATCGGATGGGCGCGCTGGTTGAGCTTGCCGATTCTGAGGTCCGCAGGACCGCGGGTGACGAGCGGTTCCGGTCGACCGCCGAGCTGAATCGCACGCGACTCATCGACGCTGTCGACCGATTCGAGGACGAGTACTCGAGGGATCTGACAGCCGCGTTCGCGGCGCTCCAGGATCGCGGAATACTTGAGCTCGTCACGTCATGCGCGACGCACGCGTTCCTTCCCGGCTTCGACGCCGCCTACGCCCGAGCGCAGATATCCCTTGGTGCCAAGTGCTATCAGCATCATCTCGGCCGACGGCCGGCCGGTATGTGGTTGCCCGAGTGCGGTTTCGTTCCCGGGATCGATCGTCTGCTGGCCGATGAGGGAATCCACTACTTCCTGATTGATGCTCACGCGCTGGAGCTCGCCGATCCCCCGCCCGTGTTCGGAACGTACGCGCCGGTCGTCTGCCCGAGCGGGGTGGCCGCGTTCGCGCGGGACCCCGAATCTTCGGCACAGGTGTGGAGCGCGGAGGTTGGCTATCCCGGTGACCCTCGCTATCGCGAGTTCTATCGCGACATCGGGCATGACCTCGACAGTGCGTCGATCGCGCGCTTTCTCCTGCCCGGCGGAGGCCGGCGGAACCTGGGCCTGAAATACCATCGGGTGACCGGCCGCGATGTGCCGCTTCACGCCAAAGAGCCGTATCATCGTGCCTGGGCCTTGGAGGCGGCGAACGAGCACGCCGAGCACTTCGTGCGTGCCCGGGCGCGACGGATCGAAGAGGTCTGGACGAACACAGGACGCGCGTCGGTGATCGTCGCGCCGTACGATGCGGAGCTATTCGGGCATTGGTGGTTCGAAGGACCGGAGTTCCTTGACCTCGTGGTCCGCAAGAGCTGCACGCAGTCCGCATACCGCCTGTCGACCCCGTCAGACGTACTTGACAGCGGCCTTGAGCTTCAGGCTGCGATGCCAGCGGCGAGTTCATGGGGCGCTTACGGCTACAGCCAGACGTGGCTCAACCGCGACAACGAGTGGATCTGGCCACACGTGCACCATGCGACGCGAGAAATGTCGAGGATCGCCCAACAGCGCCCCCGAGCGGAAGGGCTGACGCTGCGCGGACTCAATCAGCTCGCCCGCGAACTCGTTCTCGCTACCGCGAGCGACTGGCCGTTCATGATCAGCATGGGAACGACGGTGGCGTATGCCGAGTCCCGCGTACGCACGCACATCAACCGCTTCAACCGCCTGCTCGGGCAAATTGAGGAAGGGACGATCGACGCAGACTGGCTGTCCAGAATCGAAGCGTGCGACAACATATTTCCGTACATCGACTACCGCGACTTTGCCGGCCGACCCGCGCGCTCGAACGGTTAGCCTGCAACTGCGGCGATCAGGCCGGGGCCGGTCGCGGCGGCGGCGAGACGTAGCGATCGTCGACACCGCCGATGATGTCCGACGGCGGACGACCCTGGAGGTGAGGCGCTGTTCGTCGTGATGATCGCGTCCGAATGCGCTCCCGTGGCCCAGGCCGGCGGGCTGGGGGAGGTGGTATTCGGTCTCAGCCGGGAGCTGGAGCTGCGCGGCAACGCCGTCGAGATCATCTTGCCGAAGTACGACTGCATGCGGTATGACCGCATCCACGGTCTCACCGTGGCATACAGCGATCTCTGGGTTCCCTGGTTCAGCGGTGCGGTTCACTGTACGGTGTGGTTCGGGTTCGTGGAGGGCCGCAAGTGCTTCTTCATCGAACCGCACTGTCGGGATCGATTCTTCGAGCGCGGACATCTCTACGGCTCAATGGACGACGTCCTTCGCTTTGCGTTCCTCTCAAAGGCGGCACTCGAGTTCTTGCTGCAGTCGAACAAGCGGCCGGAGGTGATTCATTGCCATGACTGGCAGACGGCCTTGGTGCCCGTGCTCTTGTACGAGATCTACCAGCATCAGGGGATGGGCGGTCAGCGGGTGTGCTACACGATCCACAACTTCGGACATCAGGGCATCACCGGCGAGACCGTGCTGTGGGCCACGGGCCTGACACGGCCGCATCACTTCTACGACTATGACCGCTTGCGGGACGACTTCAACCGTGCCGCGTTGAACCTTATGAAGGGTGGCATCGTCTACTCGAATTTCGTGACCACGGTGTCTCTCCAGCACGCGCTGGGAGGCGGAGTACACCGACCAGGGTCAGGGTCTCGGCCACACCCTGCACATCCACCGCGAGAAGTTCGGCGGAGTGCTCAACGGCGTCGATTACGACCTCTGGAATCCGGAGATCGATCCGCTGATCCCGGTCCGGTACGGTAGCGAGTGGTTCGACGGCAAGTACGCCAACAAGCGGGCGCTGCGCGACCGTTTCCTTATCGCTGACAGCTTCAAGCCGCTGGTCGCGTCGATCGGACGGCTGGACCGCCAGAAGGGCGTCGAGCTGATCCGTCACGCGCTCTTCTACACGCTGGCCGAGGGCGGCCAGTTCGTGCTGCTGGGCAGCAGCCCCGACCCGGCGATCGCTGCGGAGTTCTGGCGACTGAAGTATGAGCTCAACGACAATCCTGACTGCCATCTGGAGCTGGGCTTCAGCGTCGAGCTCGCGCATCTGATCTACGCCGGTGCGGACGTGCTGGTGATGCCGAGCTTGTTCGAGCCGTGCGGGCTGACGCAGATGATCGCGCTGAAGTACGGAGCGGTGCCGGTTGTCCGCGCCGTGGGGGGGCTGATCGACACCGTGTTCGATCGCGATCACGCGTCGGGGTGGGAGCGAAACGGGTACGTCTTTCACCAGGCCGACGCTCAGGGCCTGGAATCAACGCTGAGCCGCGCGATCGGTCTGTGGTATTCCTTTCCGCAGGAGTTCCGTGAGCTGCAGCTCAACGGAATGAGGACGGATCATTCATGGGCCGGGCCTGCTCAGCACTATCTGAACATCTACGAGTACATCCGGCACAAGTGATTGGTCATGTCCCGGTCGATGTCGAGGCTTCTCCTGGTGGGGCCGCCGCATCTCGGGACGCCGTGATGCCTCCGCTGGCGGGTCGGAGTACCGAGCGAGAAAGCGGTCATGACGGGCGTGCTTTCGCCCACGTGCGTGACTGGCGGTGAGCAACGCACGGAGTCGCACGAGCACGCGGCGTGGGCCCGCGGGCGCGACGAGGGTGTGACTCCGATCGAGCGCGCCGGCAGATGGGCCCACGAGGGTGTGCTCGCGCGCGCCGGTCAGCCTGGGCTCGGGCGCCGGAGAGGTCAGTGGTAGACATCGAATTCGCGCTGGTCCTGACCCTGCACCAGCCGACCGGCAACCTCGAGCACTTGCTCGACGCGCAGGAGTCGCAGGCCAGGGAGATCCTGTGGGCGATCGACCGGATCCCGCGCTCGCTGTGGCCCTACGAGGAGATCGCACGCGTGCACCTGTCGCTCTCCGGGACCCTGCTCGAGACGCTCGCCAACCCCGACTTCCAGCATCGCGTTCGCGGAATCGTCGATTGTCGGTCACTGCTGTGGTATCTGCAGAACACCCGCATCATCGAGGTGCTTGGCACGGGCTACTACCGTGATGGAGAAGGTCCGCGCCGGCCGTGCCGGCGGCATCCGCCCCACCTTCATCTCCGATTACCTCGAGCGGCATGGACCGCACAGCTGGGTGACGGTAGAGCCGGGGGCATGGAACGCAGGCAGCGGGTTCGTTCAATGGACCGGCTCCCCGGCCCAGCAGCAAGCGCTCACCCGCGTCGGAGAGCTCAGCGAAGCGGTCCACGCCGCGCGCCGCAACGCGATCGCGATCGGCGCCGGCAACCCAGACCTATACCGCCGTCTCGGCCGTCTCGAGGACGCCCTCGCGATGGTCCTACGGGCCGAGGCGAGCTGCAACTTCTTCTGGGGGGAAGCCTGGGTGCAACGCTGCCACGACGACCTCGACCACGCCACCCGGCACCTCGAACAAGCCGAAAGGCTGTTCTACTGACCGCCAGGGCCCCCGCAACGCGACGCCAACGCCCACGACGGCCCCGCTGACACCCTGACACGCAGCCGGCCCAAACATTGATCGCCAGCAGCGCCGACCTGTACGATCTGGCGGTGATCAACAGGCGAAGGGAGCGGCCCTGGTGACTCTGGATAAGCAACCAAAGACGACGACCAAGGCGCCGGCGAAGACGGCCAAGGCGTCGGCGAAGACGGCCAAGGCGTCGGCGAAGACGGCCAAGGCGCCGGCGAAGACGGCCAAGGCGCCGGCGAAGACGACCAAGGCGCCGGCGAAGACGACCAAGGCGCCGGCGAAGACGACCAAGGCGCCGGCGAAGCCGCGAGGCCGGCCTGCGCCAAGTCACGAGGCGATCGCCAGACGCGCCCACGAGCTCTACGAAGCTCAAGGCGGCGGCGACCCCGTCGCAAACTGGCTCCAGGCCGAGCGCGACCTCTCCCCGCACTAAACCTTGGGCCCCGTCCGCTCGCGCTCGTCGCGCGAACCCGGCATCACTTCCGGACGCGTCCACTAGCCACGGCATCGTTCAGCTGTTGGCGGACGAGCCCGGGTTGCCTGGGCACGCCGCCCAACCTGAGCGCGCCGGCGTGGCCGGCGCGCTCAGGGACGGGGGTTGTGTTATCGCTTAGCCAGCGGCCATACCGGGAGCACGGCCCGGCCGTAGGAGGACTCGCACAGCTCCGCCAGGGCGAGATAGAAGGCGCACGCCGCGGCGGCGAGGCCGGTGTAGCCGCCCCAGTGGATCAAGGTCGTGTGGGCCCCGTAGTTGCCCGCACCGAGCAGGAACAACGCCGCCGTGACGATCGTCAGCGCCACCACGACGACGACATTGGTGCGCAGCGACGTGGCTAGCATCACGACGACGAAGATCCCGAACGCGTACAGGAACAGGCCGAGCGCATGTCCGACCTGGAGCAGCGGCACGTCCTTCAGGAACAACTGACCGATCGCGAAGAACGACAACCAGAAAGCGCCGAAGCCCGCGAACAGCACTCCTGAGAACGTGTTGCCGGTCCGCAACTGGATCAGACCAGCGAGTAGTTGCGCGAGACCGCCGAACATCAGCGCGACGCCGAACACCACAGGGGTTGTGCCAATCGAGACCGCGTTCGCGTTGATCATGCTGAGCATGAACGTCGTGACCGCGAACGCCAGTAGCGCGAGCGGCGCAGAGTTACCCCAGTCCAAGGTGGTCGCGCGCATTGGCGCGCCATTGCCCTCAGGAGTCGGAGCGCGCCCTTCCGCGGCGTCGAGCTGAGTCTCCTGCCGGGGTCGTGGTGCAGAAACGGTTGCCATAAAGCATCCCTCCTAGTGCGTCGAGAAGCTCAACACACACTCTTATGACGAGCATCGCGCGCGAGCGGTAACTCACACCAGCAAGCACGAACCGCACCGTAGCGCTGCTCGGCACACATTTTGGCACTCCACGGTTTGCGTGGAGTCAAGAATCGCTTTCGCGGGGCCTCCTGGCATCGGTACAAGACACGATCTCCTCCGCGGAGATCCCGCAGCATGTGCGCCCGCTATTGCTGACAGCGCCCGAGTCGCCATCAGGCCGACATGCGAATCTCCCCTGGGAGCACGTCCCCCAAGCATCGCCTGCCACCCTCCGCCGCCTCAACCCTCCAGTCAATACCTGGCGCGTCCACAACTGCCATCCGCTGACCTGCGTCTAGTGGTGCGTCTCAGAAATAGCTTGACAATAGGAACCGGCCTGTTGTAGTGTGGGTTCGTGCCAGTGGTGGCGGCGGCGATCGAGCTTTCCGGACCGGATCGGGTGACGCTCGAGCGGTGGGTGGGGGCGCCCTCCACCCCGCAGGGGTTGGCGCGGCGGGCGCGGGTGGTTCTGATGGCCGGCGAGGGGTGCTCGAATGTTGAGATCGCGCGGCGGGTGGGCGTGAGTCGTCCAACCGTGATCGCGTGTCGTGAGCGGTTTCTCAGTAGCGGCCTGCGAGGGTTGACGAGCGTTAAGCCGGGACGCGGGCGCAAGCCGCGGATCTCGGCCGAGAAGGTGGCCGAGATCGTCGATGCGACGCTGCACGAGAAGCCTCAGGGTGAGACGCACTGGAGTTGCCGGTCGCTGGCCAAGGCCAAGGGTGTCTCGCCGGCGACGGTGCAGCGGATCTGGGATCAGCACAACCTCAAGCCCTGGCGGGTTGAGACCTTCAAGCGCTCAAACGACAAGCGGTTCCTGGAGAGGCTCACCGACGTCGTCGGCCTGTATCTGAACCCGCCGGAGAAGGCGATTGTGCTGTGCATCGATGAGAAGGGGCAGATCCCGGCACTGGATCGCACCCAGCCGTCGTTGCCGATGAAGCCCGGGCGGGCGGGCACGATGACCCACGATTACAAGCGCAACGGCAGCATCACCCTGTTCGCCGCGCTCTCAATGCTTGACGGCAAGGTGATCGGTCAGTGCCTGCCGCGCCACCGCCACCAAGAGTTGCTCAAGTTCCTGCGCACCCTGGACCGCGAGTTCCCCGCCGAGCTCGATCTGTACCTCATCCTCGACAACTACCAGACCCACAAGCATGCGAACGTCAAGGCCTGGTTGGACAAGCACCCGCGCTTTCACCTGCACTTCACCCCGACCTCGAGCTCGTGGCTGAACCTGATCGAACGCTGGTTCAGAGAGCTGACCAACAAGCGGATCCGTCGGGGTGTGTTTCACTCGGTGCCTGACCTGATCGAGGCGATCGGGGAGTACCTCGCCGCCTACAACCAGGACCCCAAGCCGTTCGTCTGGACCGCCGAGATCGACAAGATCATGGAGAAAATCGACCGCGCCCGCGCTGTGCTGGAGGCGGCCCAATGATCTGTCAAGTCAATTACGAGACACTACACGCTCGGGCCGTAACGACCGACGCCCGGGGGGACACACCTCGTCCGGAGCATCCGCGCCCGGCCCGATCGTCGGCACCGATGCTCAACCTGTGAATGTGACAGCAGCGGCTGGAGTCCTCAATCGTTCCATCGAGTCATACCACCCTTCACTCACTCTGTAGCCCGCGGTGAAGCGTCCCATGAACCGTCGACATACGACCAAAACGCACGTTCAAACTCCGCCCACTGACGTGGATGCCATACCACCTGCCTAGGCAAATCCGAGTATTCCCCGCGGTCGCGGGTGACCAACCTCCATGTCGCCAACGCCCCCAAGGTGCCGCCCACCCCAGCCGCGCAGGCCAGCGTCAGCAGCAGAGAATGCATCCCGGCGGTGGCGGCCAGCCCTACGAAGGCGATCACGAACGCGACGAAGAGCAACCCGGATACAAGCGTCTCGAAGCCACTAAACCTCCCCACCGCGTTCTCTGCGCTGTCGACCACAGAACCGCGATTATACGTATCCATGCGACGTGCTGTCGGCCGGACCGTTTAGAGGAGGCAGTCGGTCGATCGCGGCCGGTTCGGTGTCAGCCCACAGGCGGGCCGCGGCGACGAACCGACTGACGATCAGAACCTCGCGCTGCGGCTCGACGCAGTCAAGCAGGCCCCGCTGCAGGCCGCGTGTTGCGCGACGTCGACTCGGGGGCGCGGAGGCAGCGCCCCCGAGCTCGATGCGTGCCTTGAGTCCTGAGCGATCGTCTCACGCCGCCGTCAGTTCGCGCTCCGCGCGCAGCCAGTTTGCGAGCTGATCGCATCCGCCCTCTTCGAGGTGGATGAAGTAAGCACGCATGGAGATTTCGTCCTGATCGGGCTTACGCCGCCTCGTCTTGGGCTTACGCGACCCGGCGGGCCGGCTCGCGGCAGGCTTGGCGGGCTTCTCGGTCATCTCGGCACTCCTCTCGTCGATTGCGAGCCCCGCGTCGCGGCCGTGGGACCTCGACGCGAAGGTTGACCCCCGCGGCTTGCGCCGCGGGGGCGCCGAGCATTTTCGACGTCACGGCATGAGACCCTTCCAGCTTCTAGGGGGCGCCCGACAGGTTTCGGACGGAAAACCGGAGTCCGGAGTCACGCGGCTAGGCGCCGGCAGGCTTTGTGCACCGACGGAGGCGGCGCGCTCGGAGCGCGACCGGTGGCGGCGGGACGCGCGGCGTGGTCTGGACGGCGGGTTGGCCGAATCGATCCCGTACCGGACTGCCGTGGCTCTCGGCGCAACGCAGGTGCTCGTCCTGCAGACCCGGCCGCATGCGGTGGGCGTCGAGCCGGTCGCGTCGTTTGCCGATCGCGTCATCACCAGGCGGCTCCGCGCCCTGAACCCCGCGCTGCCGGGCTTCTATCAGCGCCGGCCTGCCGAATACGACCGCGCAGTTGCAGAGCTCGCGGCGGCCACCGACGCGCCGCAGCCCGATGGCCCGTTCCTCTACGGGCTCAGGCTACATACGGGGAGTCCGGTGGTCGGACGGTTTGAGCGGTGCGGGGGGCGCTCGAGGCCGCCGGGCGGGCGGCCCGTGAGCGACCAACAAAGACCCGATTCAAGGCGCCAAGCAGCCGGCGATGATCGCCTGCTGCATGAACGAACGGTCACGGCGGCAGCCGGTGGGGCGTGGGCGCCTGCTCGGTTTACTTAGCTCACCCCGTTTGCTCGCGTGCGACGGTGGCGGGCTCCCCCGCGTCTACGAGCGCTCGCACTGGCGCCGGCTGAGTGAGGGCGCCTGGGTCGCCGTTGGGGGCTTGGCTCCAGGCGGGCAGTGGATCGAGCTGCCAGAGGCCCGCGGGGTGCTCGTCGATCCAGCGCTGCGCGTCGGCTTGGCCGAGCTGGATTAGTTCCTCGGCGAATTCGCCGGCGAAGAACAGGTAGCTTAAGAGCTCGCCGTGCATCGCGTCGGCGCCGGCGTCGAGGATCTTCCCGAGCAGCCACAGATCGCGCGCGCCGGCGTTCCAGGGCCGCCGGTAGTGCTTGTGGTAGACGCGGCGGGCGATCGCGCCGATCGCCGAGGGGTCCTCGGGCGCGATGAAGATGTAGGGCACGGGCTGGACCGGTTCCGCCAGCCCGCCCGGCCGCTGCTGCTGCTGGCGAGCAGCGGGACGGCGGTTGCGAGCGCGTCCACTGGGGGCCGGGAGGTCCGCTGCGATTAGGGCGTTTGTGTTGGCGAGCGTGCGGATGTCCTGGGCGAGCGGGTCGCCGAGCGCGGCGTGCAGCAGGTGCGCGGCTCCGACATAGAAGTCGGGCTGGTGCTCGGGCGGTGGCGTGCGGCTCGGGGCCACGGAATTGAGCGCGATCACGATCACCCGCTTGGCCCCCAGCCACAGCGCCGGCTTGATCGGCGTGTTCAGCCGCGAGCCACCGTCGTAGTACCAGCCGGCCGCCGGCTCGGGCGTCGTTACGCGCACGGCCGGGAACAGCGCCGGGATCGCAGAGGACGCCAGCATGTGTTCTATACCCAGGTTGGGGGTCGCGACGTACTCGATCCCGCGCAACGGATCCTCGCGGTGTCGCGGAATCCCGCCCTGATGAAACACGATCGACCGGTTGCCATAGGCGGGGCCCGCGACCACCCCGAGCGCGAGGCGCTGCTCGCAGATGTTCTCGCCCAGCTGGTCGAAATCCACCAGCCTTGCAAGCGTCCGCGGCAGCGGTTCGGGGTGCAGGATCGACGAGCCGTGCATGCTGCGCACAGGCAGGTACTCGCCGACGTAGCGTATAAACCGAGCCGCGCCGCCAAGGGCCATGAGCGGCGCGCACACGTCCCCGAATCGCAAATCGCGCCAGAAGCTCAGACCGTCCTCGACCGCCTCCTGGGTAGGACGATGCCAATTAGCCACCAGATACGACGCGATCAGTGCCCCCGCGCTCGTCCCGACGATCACGCTCACCTGATCCTTAAGCTCGGGCAACAGCACCGACAACGCCCCGGATGTGTAGGCGCCACGCGCCCCGCCGCCACCCAGCACCAAACCCACCTCGCCGCCTGCACCATTTTGGCCGGTCACGACCTCATCCCCTCGCGATCACCTGCACAGCCACGCCACGCGGCCATGCCTGTCCGCGCAGCCACCCAAACCGAGGACGCAACCACGACGCCAGCACCGAGCACTTCGCACGGAGGCCGGTCCACCACCGGCGACCCTGTTTCGTAGCGCTCGAGGACCTCTGCCACGCCCGCGAGGAGCACGCTGCGCGGGCCGCTTCCCCGGCGAATGCGTGCCGTCACGGGACCAGGCCGAGGCATTCCGGCATGTCTGGGTCGGTGAGGCTGTGGTGCGCTGCCATGATCAGGCCCGTCGACGACTCGACGGCGCGGCCATCGTGTGACCGCGCACTCGTTCCGCTCTCAAGGTGCGACCCCCGCGGCAATCAATGACCACTAGTCGGGATTCGCTGTAGGCCAGAGCGTAGCGGCAACGAAGCGCAAACTCACCGAAAAAGAGAGATTTCGCGGCGGCGGTGACGGAGAAGATCATGTCGGACGCCGCCGGATTGGCGCGGCTAGTTCGAGTTGGAGGCTCGAAGGCGCCTACGTCAAGAGACGTCTAATAGGGCCGTGCGGTCCTCGCCGTCGCTGAAGAGGTGACGCCATGAACGTCGGCGGCGCGTCGTCACGTCGTCGGATCGGCAGCGAGGAACCCGCGACGGACTTCGGCGTGCTCACGGCGGTGCTCAAGCGCCCGCAGTCCCACATCACGCAGATCGGCTTGGAACCGCTCAAGCGCCGATCGCAAACTCTCTACGTGGTGACGCACGCAAGCAAGTCGAGTCTCGACCACCTGGTCGCCCGGCGATAGTCCCGGCGTGTTCGTGAGCTCGACGTGCAACGCGTCCTCGCTGACACAACCGAACGGTCCCGGCATGTACCCAGGGCCCGATCGAGACCGCGACGGTCTTGGGTCAAGCTCGAAGAAATCGGGATCACCCGTGAACGGCACCACCAGAACCGACGCTCGCGCCGATCCATGATCCTCGACATACGCCTCCTGCTCGAGCAGCACCAACGGCTCCACCACGAGGCGCTCCACCAGTTGGACAGCGTCGTCCTCACTCAACGCCAGGATCTCCTCGTCGGAGAACAAGTCGGCGGCTCTCTGCAGGTGACTCAGCCACTCTCGCACCGAGTCCTCGAGCGGCCGCGCCCGAAACAGTTCGCGTGGGACGGGATCACGTCCGAGATTCATCGACGCGGCGGCGTCCAAGCTTGGTTCTGCGCCGATCGCCTCCGATCGTTGCCCCGCGGTGCGATCCCGCTCGAGCTCGCGCCGCCCACGCGGCGCCCCGTCCTGGATGTTGCTTGTCATCGTGTCGGAGCCTCCTTCCCTCTCGGGGCGCACGCCGAAACGAACGCGGCGAGAACCCGAGCGATCAATCAGATTGGGCGCGATAACCGGGGGGCTGGCGTAACGCCGCTAGGACGTACGGACCATCCTCGTAGTCAAACCCGGGAGTCCCCGCCTCGCATTTCGCAGGCACGCGTCGCGCGGTCGGTGGCATCCCGGCTTGCGTCTTTTGCGCCGAACGTCTGGCCGCTAGGCCAGCGCACCTCGGATTCTACTCCTACCGCATCGCGGTAGTTTGGTACAAGCCCGCCAAACCTGCTGATTTGCAGGCGCTTAATACATAATTGACCTGGCAGGGGGGATCCTGTGGCCGCAGCTCGAGTTCGAGCGCGAACTTGTCGGGCGTGCCACCGCGCCGTTGCACGCCGCACAGGCGTGCTCAGGCAGCGAGCCGACGACGCGCCTTCTGTACCGACGGCAGCGCTCCCTTCGCCCGCGCCAGTGGCCGCGCGCGCAAGTCCACGCTCGCCGGCTTGGCGGCGATGGTGATCTCCTCACCGCTCGCCGGGTTGCGGCCCTTGCGTGACTTCTGCGCCGGCCTGACGCGTACCGTCAACTGGACCAAGCCGCCGATCCGCACCTTCTCGGCGTTGCCCAGTTCATCGAGCACGACCTCATCGAGCGCCGCGAGCGCCCGTTTCGCATCGGCCTTGCTCAGTTGCGCGCGGTCCGCGACGGCGGTCGCAAGCTGTGTCTGTGTTAGCGCCACGGCGCCCTCCACGGGTTGCATTGCAAGGATGACGCCGCGAATTCAAACCCGTGCGGCGGACGGACGCACGACAGCGGGCGCCGACGTGCTGCTGAGCTCCGGCGCCACCCCGGGCATCGGGGTGAGTCGCGAGGCCGCGTGCGATCGGCGGCCGAGCGGGGGCGCGTCGAAGAGGTTGACGAGCAGCCGCTCGCGCCTGCCCGTCACTCGGCCCAGCCGGGTCGCACGAGGCCGGACTCGTAGGCGAGCACGACGAGTTGGGCGCGGTCCCGGGCGCCGAGCTTGATCATCGCCCGGCTGACGTGCGTCTTGGCGGTGGCGGCGCTGACGACGAGGCGCTCGGCGATCTGCTCGTTTGACAGGCCGGCCGCGACGAGCGCCATCACCTCGCGCTCGCGGTCGGTCAGCTCCTCCAGCGCGGCCGAGCGGGGCGGCTCCTTGGCGCGCGCGGCGAACTCGCCGATCAGCCGGCGGGTGACCGACGGCGATAGCAGCGCCTCGCCGCCGGCCACGAGCCGCACCGCCTCGATCAGGTCGCTCGGCTTGGTGTCCTTGACCAGGAAGCCGGCAGCCCCGGCCCGGATCGCGTCGAACACGTACTCGTCGAGCTCGAACGTAGTCAGGATCACAATCCGGACGCCGGCAAGCGTCGGGTCGGCGGCGATCTCGCGCGTGGCGGCGATTCCGTCGAGCGTCGGCATGCGGATGTCCATCAGCACGACGTGGGGCGTGAGCGCGCGCGCCAGGTCGACCGCCTCGCGCCCGTCCGCCGCCTCGCCGACCACCTCCATCCCGTCCTGCGCGTCCAGGAGCGCGCGGAACCCGGCGCGCAGCAGCGCCTGGTCGTCGGCCAAGAGCACGCGGATCACGGCGGTCACTCGCCCGGCAGCGGGATCCGCGCGCGGACGCGGAACCCGCCGCTGGATCGGGGGCTGGCGTCGAGCGTGCCGCCGAGGGCGACCGCGCGCTCGCGCATGCCCGGGATGCCGTTGCCACCGCCGTCGCCGTCCGGCGCCGACGCCTCGCGGCGACCGTCGGAGGTGCCCGGGCCGTGTCCGTTGTCGTCCACCTGCACGGTCAGCTCGTCGGGGCCGTAGGTCAGCTCGACGGTGGCGGCGCCGGCCGCGGCGTGCCGGACGATGTTCGTCAGCGACTCCTGCACGATCCGGAACGCTGCCAGGTCGATGCTCGCCGGGAGCGGCCGGCGCTCCCCGTGCACCTCGAGCGTGACTCCTACGCCAGCCGCGGTGGTGCGGGAGACGAGGTCGTTGAGGCCGTCCAGGCCTGCCGTCGGCGCCCGGGGCGCCGGCTCGCCGGTGCCGCGCAGCACGCCGAGCACCGAGCGGACCTCGCGCAGCGCGTCGGCGCTCGCCTCGTTGATCGCCGTCAGCGCGATCCGCGCCTGCTCGGGCTTCTCGTCCATCAGGTGCAGGGCAACGCCGGACTGGACGTTGATCAGCGAGATGTTGTGCGCCAGCACGTCGTGCAGCTCGCGGGCGATGCGCAGCCGCTCCTCGTCGGCGTGGCGGCGGGCCTGGAGCTCGCGCGCCCGCTTGGCCTGCGCGAAGCGTTCCTGGCGGCCGTGGATCCCCTCGACGCCGGCCAGCGCCACGAGCAGCCAGGCGGCGATCGCCAGCGCCGCCAGCACGTTAGGCCCGCCCGAGTGCCCGAGCGCCCACGGCAGCCCGAGGAACAGCAGCCAGCCGACCCCGAGCGCGGCCCGCGCGAGCACCCGCTCCCCGGCGAACGCCGCCGAAACGATTGCGAAGCCGAGCGATAGGAAGTTCGGGCCGAGCGGGTAGCCGCGCGCGACGTACGCCGTCGTGACGGCGAACACGAAGGCGAGCACCCCGCGCGGGTACCGCCGCCTCAGGACGAGCGCGAGCGGGCCGAGCGCGAGCAGCGCGTAGGCACCGGCGTCGAGCTCGCTCGCAGGGTGGCACGCGGACGCCCACCAGCAGCTGTGCGTGCGCGACGCGTGATGCGCCGCCCCCGCGGTGACCGCGATCTGGATCACCCCGCACATCGCGGCGAGGCGCACGTCACTGCGGCGGATCCGGCCCGGCGGGCTCACAGCCGCACGATAGCCCTGCCCGCGGGGGTCGTCATCGGCTCCCCGGCGTAGCCGCGCCTACTCTGGCGGGAGTACACGGCGCCGCGGCGGTTAGACGCAGGGAGCAGCGCAGAAGCCGCCCCTCGCCCGACGACAAATCGCCGGCCGGGGAGCACGCTTCTCCCAACAGCACGCGACCGAACCACACAGATCGAAGGGAGCACCGATGTACCGGTACAACACGATCAGCCAGATGATGCGGGACCCCAACATGCGCGCGAGCGACGCCGACCGCGAGGCGACCGCCGACCGGCTGCGCGAGCACCACACCGACGGTCGGCTCGACCCGGACGAATTCCAGGAGCGCCTCGACAGGTGCTTCGCCGCCAAGACGGTCAGCGAGCTGGCCGAGCTGACGCGCGACCTGCCGAGCGAGACAGTGCGGCGCGCCTCGGGCGGCCGCACCAGCCTCGGCCTTCTCGGCGGCCTGCGGATGATCCCGATCGTCCCGATCATCCTGGCCATCGTCGCCATTCACCTGATCGTCGGCGTGGTCAGCGGCCTGTGGATCCTGGTCCCGCTGTTCTTCCTGGCCCGCTTCACCCTGTTCCGCCGCGGACTCCGCGTCTGGGGCGGTCGGCGTGGCGCTGCGCTGTAGCGGCTCGGCGGATCGGACGGGACGGAATAGCCGCGGTGACCGGCACGCGCGCCGCGGCCCGGAGCCCCGCCCGCTCGCGCAAGGGCGGCGAGCTCCCGACCCGGGAGGAGTGGCTGAAGACCCAGCCCCGCGAGCCGAGCGCCTGTCTCGAACAGCCGAAAGTAGGCAGTGCCGTAAGTGCCAACGAAATTCGCCACACCGCGGGCAAAGAACGACTCGGAAAAGGCCGGCGCCAGTCCCGGTGCGTGCTGATCCGGCCGGTCAGGGCGTCTCGCCAGACTGGCACGCGTTCGAGAAGACGAACTTGGGGATGCGGTCGATGCGGTTGAGTTCGTTGGGGCTGATCAGCTTGCCGCCGGTAAACAGCCATCCCGGCGGCGGCTCGGGCGGGCGGGCGAATGTCGTGCGCAGCTGCCTGGTGAATCGCCGGGCTGTACCGAGAAACGCGCGCTCTGAATCGCTCGGGCGACGCGCTGGCCCCTAACCGCTGCTCAAAGCTCGCCAAATCTCCCTCTCGAACTGCCCGGCGCCAAGGCCTACGCGATGGCAAGCTTCCTCGGAGCGTCCGGCGGCGGTCGTACAACTTGGTCTTCGTCCTCGTGCTGTCTGCCGCGTCGGGCGCCGCGGTCTCACTCTACGTCGAGACGGAGTGGTAGCCGCGAGCGTTCGGCCTTGCGAGCCCTCTGCTGCAAAGGTGCTCGTCGGAAGCCTTCTCCCTGCCGCGACGGTTCTGGCGTTCCGTTTTGCCTCGGCCGAGACCATAGGCGGCGTTCAGGCCCAGTAGCCCGTCGGCGAGGGAGCGGGAGCCTCGGGAGCCTTGCCGCCGGTGAGTTGGCGCGGGGTACGTCGGTGCCACCGGATGCCGACGTGGTGCGGTGCCGATTCTTCCTCGATTACTGTTAGGGCGGTCATTCATGCCGACCAGACACCGCTGTAACGCGAAATTCACGGTCGGATCGATCTGCCGCCACCGACGCCAGACGCGTTGCGGAGAGGCACCGACCGCCGTGTTGAACCGAGCGAAGCGAGGATTTGATGTCGACCATCACCGTTCCCGACGGCAGGGCCCGGTAGAACACTGACCGGTTGGCCGCAAGCGCCTGATCCGGAAGAGATGCAGCTAGCCGGTCCTGAAGGCGCGGCGCGCGGTCTTGCAGCCGGCGGCTGCGACTTCTGGGTCCGGGGCCGTCAACGACGGGCATGGGCTCCACATCACTTTCAGGGCGCCGTTCTCGACCACCCAGTTGGCGGTAGGTCCCGAGCGTGTCATCTTAAATCCTTTCCCTGAGCGGCTTGACGGTGGGCTGGGCGAGAGAGGAGTAACCCCAGTCGCTCCGCTGGGACCGACCCCGGCCGGAGGCCAAAGAGGTCGGCTCTTACCGAGCATCGGCGGTTCTAACCGGCAAACAAAGAGCGCTGGCGTGAGTCTGCGGCTTTCACACGCCAACCAGCGGGAAACCCGAGGGCGGGGGCTGTGCTGCGGTCAGCAGCGAGTCAAATCGGATGACGCGCGTCCGCCTGCTGCTTCCCACGCGTAGGGGCACTCTGCTCGTGACGAAGTCACCAATCCGGCGGAGCGTCGGTGACAGTTGATAGGTGAGGATTGCTTGCGCCGAGAGCGCCGCCGGGGGGGCAAGCTGGTACCAGCCTCCAGCCAGCAAGATCCGTCATCTTCCCGCCGGTCAGGCTGTTGCCGTGGGTCGTTCTTGGGTGCGGGTCAGGCCGCAGGCCCGGATGGTCCGGTAAGCGAGGGACCGTGGATGGCTGGCGGCGTCGCAAATGCGGCGTGGCCTGGGTCGAGGAAGTCCATGACGGTGGCGGCGTTGGCGTCGCGGTAGGTGAGGGCCGGAAGATTCCACTTGGCCTCGATCGTGGCCAGCACCGATGTATGGTCATGGACGACGTCGGTGACCGCGTGCGGCTTGGCGTACGGCGAGGCGACGACGGCGGGCACCCGCGGCCCGAAGATGTCGTAGCTGCCGGGCACGTCGCCGAGGGTGAGCTCCGGCGGGATCGAGTCGGGCGGGATGGCCGACGGGGGTGGCACGTGGTCGTAGTAGCCGCCGTGCTCGTCATAGGTGTAGATCAGCAGCGTGCGCGGCCAGGCCGGCGAGCGCAGGACGGCCTCGACCACGCGGTGAGCCCATACCTCGCCGTAGAACATGTCCTGCGGCGCCTCCTCGTCTCCGCCGATCGTGCCGAGCGTGCCAAGGAGGGAGCCGACGACCGGGAGCGAGGCGAGCATCTTGCCGACCAGCGAGACCGCTCCGACCTCTGGATCGACGAAGCTGACCGACGGGAGGGCTCCCTTGGCACAGTCTTCGAAGAAGTCGTCGAGCGTGGCCAGGTTGCCCGGGTACTTCTCGACGATCGACGGGATGATCGCCGTGTACGGGATGTCGGTGAAGTAATCGCGCCAGCTGATCCCGTGGGCGTGGAGGCGGTCGAAGATCGTGCCGTTGGGAGGCGGTGGATCGGTCAGGCTCTTCGCGTCGGTGGCGATGTCGCCGTAGGCGCTTCCGGCCATCAAGAAGCGCCGGTTGGGGAACGTCTGGCAGGGCGCCGAGCAGAACCAGCGGTTGGCCAGCGTGAACGTGGCCGCGAGGTCGTAGGCGAACGGGAGAACCTCAGCCGGGTAGTAGCCCATCGGCTGCGTGGCGTTGACCGACCGGACAAAACCGTCCATTTCGCCGCCGTTGATCTGCTCGTGCGTCGCGTTCCAGGTTTGTGAGACGTGCGGGCCCTGGGCGGTGCTCGAGAAGGCAAACGCCGTCACCGTCGCGGGTGTGCCGGCGACGCCCGGATTGGTGTTGGTCGCCCGGCCGGCGCTGTCGAAGGTCAATCCATCAGCCGCCGGCTGTCCGCAGCCCGACAGGGCGCCGAGCAGGTTGTCAAACGAGTGGTTCTCCATCATGACCACGACGATGTGGTCAAACGGCATCGCGTCATCGACCGTCCCAGCCGGCTGGCCGGGACGCGACAAGCTGTCAGGTTCGCGCGTGCGAGCCATCACGGGCCGACCAATAGCCTACGGACCTTTCGCCGGCGGTGCGGACGGGTTGCAGGAAGCCGTGCTCGCCGCCGCGGGCCGCGCGATCGCTTTAGCTGGCCGGTCGCCAGTGGGTCCGGATTGTGGCTGGCTGTCCGCATCAACTTTGTTGTGTCGGTGTTTGCTGGGTTGACCAATCTGGGCTAACGTCCGCTTCCTGTCGCTGTCGCTGTCGCTGTCGCTGTCGCTGTCGCTGTCGCTGTCGCTGTAGAAGCAGTTGTCTGGCGGCGACCACCTCGGAGACGATCGCGTGTCGTGCAAACCGCAACTCTCGAGCGCCCGGACCGGCGGGTTGCCGGCTGCTTCGGGCCTAATGGGGCGCTCGCCTACTCGAGGCCGGCGTCCTCGTCCACGAGGTCCCCGCGCGGCTCGGGCAGGTCGACCTGCGCACCACCGCGCGGTACGCCGCCCCGCGGCCGAGCGCGTCGATGAGATCGCCGAGGTGCTCGACCGCCGCCACCACGTCGCGCGGCGGGCGGGTTGGCGGCGTTGAACTGGACACGGCCCTGTTCTGCTTGTAGCGACCCGAACGTGCCGCCGGTTGCCGAGAGCTCGGCGACAGTGCCCTTGTTTCTTTGCCATGCCAACTGTTGCCGGTCGGTGCTTGCAGCCTTCCTCTACCGCCAGTTATGCGCGGGCGCCGCGGTCCTCTCCGCCGGCCTTGAACCTGGGGAGGGAACCAGCGACCGGGCACTCGCCATGCTTCGGTGTTGGGGGATTGACGCTGGGGGGCATCGCCCGACGAAGTTGACTCGACGCCTATGCGACGAAGCGGGCGCGATATTCGTGATGGCCCCTCCGTATCTGCGCCGGTTGCTGCTTGAGTACGGTGAAGGCCTGGCGAGCAAGGCCTACCTCTTTGCGGACCCCTTCACCCGGCCTCCGTCAGTCCGGCCAGGGGCCTACACGGTGTCCGATCCGTCATTCGATGAACGCTCGGCCGTCGAGCTGGTCGAGGAGTTTGCCTGGATGCGTGAGCGAGTCCTGCAGATTCATCAGGCGTTGCTGGGACGCGGCCGGCCGCTGATCGCGGCAGTCACCTACCGAGACCTCTTCGAGTCGGTTGACCCGATAGGTCACTGACGCGAATGCCCGACAGCCTGTACGTCGGCCGCAAAATCAGAGCGACGGCGGTCTGACGATGACCGGGGTAACGGCTTTGCGCTGGCGCTTCTGGAACAGCAGGTGTGGTGCCCCGCGCGTGCGATCAGTGAATCCGGAGTCGAAGCAGGATTGAGCAACGCCCGAGAGTTGACGCCGGCGGGCGGCAGCGCGGGTCGAACACGGTCTGTTTAGGTTAGGCGGCGTGCGGCTTGAGCCACCGCTCGGAGGCGGCGGCGCGGAAGTCGGGCCAGCTCGAGGGCGGTCCCGCCGGGCGGCGGACGAGCCGCGGGTCACCTGCCGGCAGCTTGGCCAGCCGCGCCCCGAGGGGGGAGTTCCGCAGGTGCTCGGTCACTGTGCGCACAGCGGTTTCGATGACCTGATGGCGCCGCCGGCTGCTCATCAGGTTGCTGCCCATCGCGTCCAGGTCGTGCACAGTGGGCTGGATCAGGACCACGTCGATCCCGGCGGCGCGCAGGTGCTTGGCTTCTGAGCCCAACCGCCGCCCGGAGGCCTGGCGCAGTTCGAACGCGACGCGCTCGGCGATAGTCCGTGGCGCGTCGACGTGCAGCGAGGAGGTCGGGTTGAGCGCCACCACCAGGTCGAGCCGCTCGCGGCGAAGCACGTCGAGGTTCGAGGTCGAGCGCACGCCGCCGTCGACGTACGGGCGGCCGTCTATCTCGACGCAGCGGTAGAAGCCGGGGATCGCGCACGACGCTGCGACCGCGTCGGGAAGTCGGGCCGGTGGCGAGCCGGCCCGGCCGAATGCCACCCGCCGTCCGGTCGTGTAGTCGACGGCCATTGCCCAAAAGTTGGGATGCGGCGCCCAAGACCCAGGGCAAGCGCGGCGGACCGTGTCCTTGAGTGGCTCGGTGGACACGATTCCCCGCGGCACCCAGCCCGCTATGACCGCCGCGGGCGAGTAGCGGTACGGCCGCGCCAGCGACGCAAGCGCCAGCCGCCAAGATCCCGGTCCAAGGGCCAACCCCCCGCGATCGAGGCGGAACGTCGCGCCCGCGGAGCGGTCGGCCGCCGCGGTCGCCTCGCCGCGAGCGTCGGTCAGTCCCTCGAGTCGCTCCTCGGCAGAGTGGGCGACCATGAACCACGGTGGCACCCCGCAGGCCAAAAGCGCACCAACCATCGATCCGGCCGACGTGCCGACGATGTAGTCGGCACTACCCGGGTCCCAGCCCGTCTCGGATGCGATCGCGTGGAGCGTGCCCACCAGCCACGCACCGCCCAGAATCCCACCGGCGCCGAGCACCAAGCCGACTCTCAGCCGCTCGCTGCCGTTCCTGTCCCCCGGTTCACCAGACATCGGCGTGCGCGCACCGTACGCCGGACCCCGTCGTCTGACTTCCGTGACTTCTCCGCGCGCCCATCCGTGGTTTACCGCAGAGGCCGATTGTTGACCATCCGGCGCGGGATGTCCGCACGGCTACGGGCCGCGACAGCCGAGGGCGCGCTGCATGCGCGACACGAACCGGTCGGCGTCCGTAAACGGCGGCGGTAAATGAGACATGAAGGGCGCCCCCGGTGTCGATGTCCGAACTCGGCTGCACAGATGTCCGCACCCCGTGGCTTGCGGCAGCGAATCGGTATGGAATACCGACGCAGATCGGGTGAGCGACCCGATGGCGCGCCCGGCGCCGACAGGTACCCTGGCGCGATGGCCGACGTGTTGAGCGCACTCGACGAGACGTTTCTCGAGCTGGAGGAGCTGGAGCCGGGCGCGCTGATGAACATCGGCGGGATCCTGGTATTCGACCCGCGGCCGGAGGGCGGCACTCCCACGTTGTCGGAGCTGCGAGCCAGCCGTCTGGAGGGCCTGGGTCAGCTACCGCGCTACACGCAGCGACTGTCGACCACGCGGACCGGTCGCTTCGCCCGGCCCTGCTGGGAGCCCGCCGCGCGGTTCGACATCGCGGATCACGTTCGCCACGCGGCGCTGCCGGCTCCGGGCGGCGACCGGGAGCTGTTCGAATGGACGGGCGAGTTCTTCTCGCATCCGCTCGATCGGACCAAGCCGCTGTGGGAGCTCGTGCTGATTGAGGGCCTGGAGGGTGGGCGCTGGGCGCTGGCGTCGAAAATCCATCACTGTCTGGTCGACGGCGTCGGGTCGGCGGGCATGATGGATGTCACGATGAGCCGGTCCTCGGAGCGCGCGGTGCCCGTCGTCGAGGCGCCATGGATCGCACCGAACGGCGAGCAGTCGCACCATAGGGTCGACCCATTGGTGCAGGCGGCGACGGCCGGGGCGCACGCGGGCTCGGCCGTCGTGCACGCCGCGCTGCATCCGCGGGACGCGCTCGGGCGCTCGCGTTCGCTCGCGTCGCTGCTCGTTCGGGAAGGCCTGTCCGGCGCGGCGCGCACGTCTCTGAACGTCCCGATCGGCCAGGACCGCCGGTTCGCCCTGGTCCGCGTGCCGCTGGCCGACCTGAAGGAGATCGGCCGGCGGCTCGGTGGAACCGTCAACGACGTCGCGCTCGCCGCCTGCGCCAGCGGACTGCGGCACCTGCTGATCGAGCGCGACGAACAGCTGCCCGCGCGGGGTCTGCGGGCGATGGTGCCGGTCAACGTGCGCGACGCCTCGGACCGCTCGAGGCTCGGCAACCGCGTCAGCTCGGTGTTCGTGGAACTGCCGGTGGCCGAGCCGCTGGCGGCGGTTCGCCTGTGCCGGATCCACGAGGCCACCGCGCAACTGGGCGCCTCACAGGCCGCGATCGGACCGACCGCGCTGCTCGACTTGGCCGAGCTGGCGCCGCCGGTGGTCCTACGCGCCGCGCTGGCCCGGACCGCGTTCTCGACGCGTCTGTTCGCGATCACGATCACCAACGTTCCCGGCCCGCGAGAGACGCTCTACGCGTTCGGTGCGCCGCTGCGCGAGGTTCATCCGATCGTGCCGCTCGCGGCCGAGCACGCCGTCGGCATCGCCATCTTCTCCTACGACGGGCTCGTCACGATCGGCATCAACGCCGACGCGCGGTCGATGCACGATCTCGATGTCCTGGTCGGGGGCATCGAGCTCGGAATCGCCGAGCTTCGCCCTCCGGTCAAACGTCCAGCGCGGCGGCGTTCGGCGGCGAAGGCGAAGAGCGAAACAGCGGGTAGCTGACGGTCACGGCCGCCGACACCTGGTTGAGCGTGCGACAAACTGTCGCGCTGCCGTGGTCCGCTGCGCGTTGCCTGCCGAAGGATTAGTGACTGCTTGCGGCCGGCGAGGTCGGGATCGAGCCGTTTATCGAACGGCTTGGCTGCCGGCGCAGCCCGTTCAAAGCGGCGGTTGTGCGCTCATAGCCGGTGCGGATGAGTTCTGGCCAGCGGGTGCGGTCGATGAACAGGTCCATTAGCCAGCCGCCACGGCACAGCCTGGGATCGGCGGCGTCGATGATCGTCAGCGCGTCGCCGAGCTCGCGCTTTGCGCGTCGCGCGAACTCGACGTGATAGGCCTGCTGCAGTTCGCGGCTGGCCAGCACGATCCCCATCGGCTTTCTGTGCCAGCCGGTGATGTCGTCTGGTGTGAGGCGCTCGGGCAGCATGAAGTTGATGCCGAAGACATGATCGAAGGGACCTTGGTCGAGGACCGGCTGGATCGGCAGCAACTCCACGACGCCGCCGTCGATGTATAGGTGACCGCGCACCTCGACGGCCTCGATGAACGGAGGCAGCGCGATCGTGATCCGCACGAGGCGTCCGATCGGAACCTCAGGCGTCGTGAGCGTGCCGAGATAGTCGATCAGTCCGAGATCGGCGTTGTAGACGATGGTCGCCAGCGGGATCGGAAGCTCGCCGACGGCGAGGCTGCCGAACCGATCATTGAAGAGGCCCTCCACCGCCTCGCCCTTCATCACGCCCGAGAACCCGCGCAAGGCGGTCAGTACGAAGCGCGGAAAACGTAGCCACTGCGGATCCAGGTAGCGCTCCGGCTGCCAGGACAGGACAAAGTCGGCCATCTCCTGCGCCGACAGCCCAGCCGCCCACAGCGAGCTAAACAGCCCGCCGCCTGAGCAGCCGCAGATCAGCTGCGGCTCGATGCACGCCTCCTCGAACGCCCGCGCCGCACCGATCACAGCGACAGCGGCTCCACCGCCACCCGACGCCACCACCGCCACCCGCTTCCCCACCATCGCCGGGGTCGGACGCTTACGGAACCGCGCAAAGATATCGCTCGAGGGCCGCTGCCTTCGGTCGATCACCGGTAGCGGGAGCAGGGCACGTCGCCCATGCCGCAGCAACTCAAGGTCGACCGAGTTGCGTAGCTGCTGCCCGACCAGGTCCAGGCGCTCAAACCCACGCTTGATGTTGTAGATGTCCGGGTCCGGACCCACCCCGCCAGAGTCACAGACCAAAGGGCACCCGCCATCACCGCAAACCCCTCTCCCAGTTGCGGCGAAATACGGCGACCAGCCGAGCCTGCACCGAGTGCGCGCTGCACGCGAGGCGGCGCGAGCATGAAAAGCGACCCCGTCGGAGCGTTGCGAGCCGGCAGCGCGCGATGTTGGAACGTGACCGTCGATCGGTCAACCACTGAAGGAGAGGAAGTGCGCGGCCCAGGGCTCGAGCGCCACGAACAGGCCGTCCGCCGCGAGCTCGCGGCCGTCACGCTCAAAGGATCGATTGTCGAGCCTGTCGGCGAGCTTCCAGCTTCGGCCGGCGAGGTCCGCCCACGGTAGATGTATCAGCGCCTGCGCGGGACCATCGGAGAGGTTGACCACAACCAGGTTGCGCGACTGCGGGCTCGACCAGCACCACGCAACGAGCTGACGGTGAGAGTCGTTGTCTGGCCAACCGGTGGATTCGCATAGGCGCCAGTCGCCATTGCGCAGATCGGCGTCCGCGAGGGCGCGCAGCAGCCGCTCGTAGAACGAGCATAGATCGCTGTCTGGTGGCTCGTCGGGTCCGCGGCTGAGGAATACCGGGATCCTCGTGCGGTGCCCGTCTAACTGGCCGTCGTGGTACAGGCGTGCGCCTTGCAGCGTGGATATCACGACCGCGGCGGCACGCCCTTGGGCAGGCCCGAAGGTGGCGGCTGCACGCGGCTCGTCGTGATTCTCGATAAACCGAATCAGCCGCTCCTGATAGGAGCGGTCGGCCAGCAGATGCGCGCGGACCGATTCGGCGGGATCTCCAACCAAGCGGTCGTAGAGACGCTTGTCGTAACAAAGGTCAAACCCCTGCTGCTGAAGCGCCCACTCCATGTCCCAGTACGCCTCGGCCATGAACAGGAGGTCCGGGTGGGCATCCTTAACGCGCGCGATCAGTGTCGGCCAGTAGTCCTGATCCGGAGCGGACCCCGCGCGCGCGCCCCACGTACGGGCGAACACCTCGTTGGTCATCAGCATCGCCATGTCGCAGCGCAGCCCGTCGCACTGGCGGCCGATATCGATCAGTGTCTCGGCGACCGCGTCGCGCAGCTCGGGCGAGAACGCGTTCAGTTGCACAACGTCCGGCCACGGCGGGAAGTAGGGATCGCGCCCTTTCGCGACCACGCCGGCATCGGTCCGCATGAACGCCTCTGGGTGCGACGCGAGTTCCTCGTCGCTGGCGGCGAGGAAGCATTCCGGGCGGTCGCTCAGCCAGGGGTGGTCGGGAGCGACGTGGTTTGGCACGTAGTCGAGGATCAGCCCCAGGCCGCGGTCAGCGAGCTGCTGGCGGGCTGTCGCGAGCGCGTCAGGACCGCCGAATCGCTCGTCGACGACATAGTCGCGCACGCAATAGGGCGAGCCGATCACATCCTCGGGGCGCAGGTCCGGCAGCGCGGCCCGGTTCCCGGCGTCGAGCTTCGGATCGGCGAGCGCGATCTGCAGCCCCGCCGGGCTGCGCTGCCACACTCCCATCAGCCACACCGCGTCGACCGGCAGCGCCTCCAGCGCGTCCCACTCGCCCGCTGGGACCTCTCCGAGCAGCAGCGGTCGGCCACGTCCACGACCCAGCCGCTCGAGCCACACCGCGGTGTTGATCTCATAGACGGTAGGGCGGGCAGGCAGGCGCAAAACCCGCTCAGTCGCCTCGTGCTGCTGCCGCGCCTGCCTGCTCGAGCGTGCCCGCCTTGAGCAGGACCATCAAGGCGACGGTGCCCGTCCAGCCGGTCTGGTGGCTGGCGCCGATGCCGGCGCCGTTGTCGCCGTGGAAGTACTCGTGGAACAGCAACAGGTCGTGCCAGTGCGGGTCGGTCTGGAATTTCTCGATTCCGCCGAACACCGGGCGCCGTCCGTTCTCGTCCTCGGTGAAAGTTTCCACGAGGCGGCGGCTGATCTCGACCGCGACGTCGCTGAGGTTCATCTCGCGGCCGGATCCGGTTGGGCATTCGACCTTGACCCGGTCGCCGTAGTAGCGGTGTAGCTGAACCAGCGCGCGGACGATCACTAGGTTCATCGGGAACCAGACCGGGCCGCGCCAGTTGGAGTTGCCGCCGAACATGCCGGTGTCGGACTCGGCGGGGAGGTAGTGCACGTTGTACTGCTGGCCGCCCCAGTCAAACACGCACGGTTCGTCGAGATGCCGGCGTGAGATCGCGCGGATCCCGTGTGGGCCGAGGAACTCGTCCTCGTCGAGCATTACAGCGAGGATCCGTCGCAGTCGTGACTCGTCGAGGAGCGAGGTGATGCGCCGGCCCTCGGGGTTGGGACCGGGACGTTGGGCTAGCTGCGGCAGCGCTTCGGCGAACCGCGTGACGAACTCGTCGAGGCGCTCCAGGACCGCGGGGTGGCGGGCGATCAACTCACCGTCGAACACGGTCGCCGCACACAGTGGCAGCAGGCCCACGAGCGAGCGCACCTTCAGCCGGATCGATTGCCCATCGGGCATCCGCATCACGTCGTAGTAGAAGCCGTCCTGCTCGTCCCACAGACCGCCATCGCCGCCCGGTGGGTTCATCGCGACCGCGATCCACACGAAATGGGCGACGAACTTCAGCGCGATGTCGAGATAGGCGGGATCATGCTTGGCGAGCTCGGCGGCGATCTGCAGCATCCACTGGCAGTACAGCGCCATCCATGCCGTGCCGTCCGCCTGCTCGAGCGTGCCGCCGCCGGGCAGCGGCGCGGAGCGATCGAAAATGCCGATGTTGTCCAGTCCGAGGAAACCTCCCTGGAATAGGTTGCGGTCGTCGGGGTCCTTGCGGTTGACCCACCAGGTGAAGTTGGCCAGCAGCCGCGCGAACACGCGCGTCAGGAACTCGCGGTCGCCCTCGCCGCGGATCTCGGCCTCGCGCTCGTAGACCCACAGCGCGGCCCACGCGGTCACGGGCGGGTTGACATCGCTGAAGTTCCACTCGTACGCGGGGATCTGACCGTTGGGATGCTGGTAGCGAGTGCGGAGCAGCAACTCGATCTGCTCCTTGGCGAAGTCGACGTCGACCAGCGACAGCGGTGCGCAGTGAAACGCGAGGTCCCACGCGGCGAACCACGGGTACTCCCACTTGTCGGGCATCGAGATCACATCCCCCGCGACCATGTGGAACCACGGCACGTTGCGCACCGAACTGGCCGGGGCGTTCGGGTCCCAAGGATTCACCCCGTGCTCGCCCAGCCAGCGGTGCACGTCGTATTCGTAATACTGCTTGCCCCACAGCAGTCCGGCAAGCGCTTGGCGCATTACCATCGCCTCGTCTGCGGGCAGGTCTGGCAGGATCACCGTCGCGTAGAACTGATCGGCCTCGGCGCGACGGGCCTCCAATACGTGATCGAAGCCCGAGTCCAGCGGCTTGTTCTTTGCTGCGGGGTCTGCGGAGGCGTCCGACGCGGTCAGCCGCAGCCGAATCGAGGCGCTGTCCCCAGGCGCGATGACGAGCACGTGCTCGGCTGTGAGTTTCGTGCCGGTCCGCTCCGGGTTGACCGCATCGGCGGCGCCGTGCACGACGTAATCGTTGATCCCGTCCTTGACATACGGGGAGGCGTTCGGCACCCCGAACAGGCGCTCGTTGTTGGTCTCGTTCTCGCAGAACAGTAACTGCGCCGACGCGTCGGCGCACAGCAGCCAATCGCCCAACTCGGGGTGTGAGGCACGGGCAGCGACCACCCCCGGGATCCCGTCGACTGCCTTTAGGGTCGGCTTAGCGACCTCGTCCCCCCACGACCAGGTGTTGCGAAACCACAGCGTCGGGAGCACGTGCAGAGTCGCCGCGTCCGGGCCGCGGTTGTGGGCGGTGACGAGCATCACGATGTCGTCGTGCGCGCCCTTGGCGTACTCGACGATCACGTCGAAATAGCGGTCCTCGTCGAAGATCCCGGTATCCAGCAGCTCGTACTCCATCTCTTGCTTGCTCCGACTGGAGTTGGTCCACGCCAGATCGGTGTAGGGGAACGCGCGCTGCGGATACTTGTACTGGCACTTGAGGTAGGAGTGCGTGGGCGTGCTGTCGAGATAGAACCAGTACTCCTTGACGTCCTCGCCGTGATTGCCTTCGCTGCCCGTGAGCCCGAACATCCGCTCCTTGAGGATCGGGTCCGCGCCGTTCCACAACGCCAGCGCCAGGCAAAGCCGCTGGCGCTCATCGCAAATCCCCGCGATCCCGTCCTCCCCCCACCGGTACGCCCGCGACCGTGCCTGGTCATGCGAGAAGTAGTTCCACGCGTCACCGCCCTGGCTGTAGTCCTCGCGCACCGTGCCCCACTGACGCTCCGAGAGATACGGACCCCATGCCTTCCACGGAACGGCACCGGTACGTGCTTCCTCCAATCTCTCGTGCTCGGGGGTCCTGGACTTCGGTGCGGTCGCTTTCATCGCTTCACAGCCTCTCGACCTCTGAAGGGCTAGTTGTCACTTTCTTGTGACCAGGGCGCCGACGGCGCTGGGGTCGGGTTCGCCGACCCTAAGCGTCCACACGCCTGCCGGCATCACCCAAAAAGGATGACCAGGGCTTGCCCGAACCAGCGCGGCGCGGGAGCGCCCCGCCTTCCAACCGTGCGCGCGAACCACGGTCGCACGCGACGGCCGCATTCCCACTCGTCGCGCGCCACGCCGAGGCGGCGTGGCACGCGCTGAACGGCAATCGGCGCCGCCACACGCTTGAAAGAAGCGGTGGGCGGTGGAAAGATTCGTGGCGACCCGCGGGGAGATGTCGTGGCCATCACTGGGGACTTTCGATCGCCGCCAGCAGGGAGATTCCCACGGCCGCCGTCACTCGGGCCTGTCAACTGAAGCCCCGAGCAAGGGCCGCCAGCGCGGCGGTTCGATGCCTAGGGCACCGGAACGGACGGCGGGTCCGACCCTCGCCAGTCATCCGGTTGGGGTGATGCGCGCGTTTCGGGCGACTCCTACGGTCTACGGTGCGCGCGGCGATCAACCGGAGATAAGTGGCTTATGCGTATCGAGGACTATGGCTTGATCGGTGATCTGCAGGCTGCCGCTCGGGTCGGTCGAATCGGGCCGGCGGGTGAGGTGAGCTCGGGCTCTCGTCGTTACCGGCCGGGGACGCTTGCGCTGGAGAGCGATTTCGAGACTCCAGACGGCACGGCAGAGGAGTACGACGTCACACGTCAGCGGCAGGTCGGCAACTTCCCCCAGGCGTTCAGCCACCTGACGTTGATCGTCGCGGCACCCGCGATCTCGGCGGCGGAAGAGGCTGCACGACGTGACTGACGGCGCCGCAGCAGAGCTGCACGGACCGATCCAAGAGGGGTCGGGCATTTCGCCGCGGAGGATGCTGATCCCGCTCGCCCTGACCCAGTTCATCGCCAGTTTCGCCGGATCGAACATGAACGTCGCGATCACCAACATCAGCAAAGACCTCGACACGACCGTCCACGGCGTGCAGACAGCGATCACGCTGTTCTTGCTGTGCATGGCGGCGCTGATGATCCCCGGCAGCAAGCTCACCGACATCTGGGGCCGCAAGCGATGCCTGATCAGGGGGCTCAGCGTGTACGGGATCGGAGCGGTGATCGCGGCGGCCGCGCCAGGCTTGGGGGTGCTGATCGTCGGCTACTCGGGCTTTGAGGGCGTGGGCTCGGCGCTGATGATCCCCCCGATCTACATCCTCGCGACGCTGGCGTTCAGCGATCTGCAGTCACGCGCCAAAGCGTTCGGCGTGATCAGCGGAATGGGCGGGATCGGCGCCGCCGCAGGACCGCTGATCGGCGGCCTGATCACCACGACGATCAGCTGGCGAGCATCGTTCCTACTCCAGGCTGCCGTCGTCGCGACGATCATCTACCTCAGTCTCAAGATCACCGACCCACTACCGGCTGACCCCACACGCGCATTCGATGGCATCGGAGCAGCCCTGTCCGCGGCTGGCATGTCGTTTCTCGTCATCGGGATCCTGCAAGCCGGTAACAACAACACGCTGCTGGTCATCTTCCTCGCGCTCGGAGCCGCGTTCCTGCTCTGGTTCTTCCTCCACATCCGCTCCAGCGAACGAGCAGGCAAAGAACCGCTGCTGTCCACGAGCCTATTTCGCAACCGCACCTCCAACCTCGGGCTCGTCACCCAGAACATCCAATGGCTACTGCTCATGGGCATCACGTTCGTCGTCTCAGTGTTCCTGCAGACCGAGCACGGGTTCAGCGCGATCAAGACCGGCGTCATCTTCACCGCGGCAACCGCCGGCATCCTCATCTCCTCCCTTTCCGCGGAGCGGCTCGCCAAGAAATACTCCCAGAGGACCCTGATCCGCGCGGGTTTCATCGTCACGATCGCCGGCGTCGGGACGCTGCTCGCCGTCGTCAGCGTCTCGTCGCACGTGGTCGCGTTCACGCCCGGCCTACTGGTCATCGGCCTCGGCCTCGGCGTCATGCTCACCCCCTCTGTCAACATCGTGCAATCCAGCTTCCCCGAACAGAAACAGGGCGAGATCTCAGGCCTCTCACGCAGCGTCTCCAACCTCGGCTCATCGCTCGGCACCGCGATCGCCGGCACGATCCTCGTCGCAGACCTCGCCAACAGCAACAAGAACCTGCCCTACATCCTCGCGATGGTCAGCCTCGCCGCCCTCGCCCTGATCGGACTCGCAGCCGCGATCTTCCTCCCCGCCAACCCCGAGCAGCAACCAAGCACACCCGCCGCCCCCACTGCGCTCGACCACGCCGCCGGGCACGCGTAGGCACACCGTTCGCGAGATGGCCATCGCGGAAGATCACGAGCGAATTGCGCTCAAGCGAGCTCGGAGTCCGTCCGTGACTGACTCATCCAATTCGGATGATGACCGCCAACGGGTGCACCTTGGACTGTGCGTTGCGCGGCTGCGGCGGCGACGCACGGCTCGGGCGGCAGCGCGCTATGCGCGTCGGGTCGACGTCACATCCGCCGAGAAAGCAGCGGTGCGCATGGCAACGCTTGCTGCCGTTGGCTATCCGGATGAGGGCACCGCCGAACAAGCCCGCGAGACGGTCCAGTAGCTCTAATCCGAGCTGATCATCCAAGCCGACCAGGTCGCCGCGATCTCCCGCGACCCGGAGGGCAAGTACCACGTTCACAACCAGGCACGGTGGCGCGCAGGCCGGCGGCGGCGCGTGGTGGAGCGGGTTCTGGGGACTGCTGTTCGGGATGCTGTTCTTCATCCCGTTCACCGGCCTCGCACTCGGCGCTGGACTCGGAGCGCTGTTCGGCCACATGGGCGAGAACGGCATCGACAGTCGTAGAGAGAACGATGCAAAGCGCAGCTGCCGGTCTCGTGGGGCCCGCAGCTGTGTGGAGGGAGGGATCCGGAAGCGTTGATCGCTCGGCACGCATGAGACGCCGTCGCCCGCGGCGTCTCGTAAGGTTGCCAGAGCGCCCGGCGCCGGTCACGTCAAGCGAGTACTTTCAGATCTTCTTTCCTCACCCGATCGTGTCCAACAGCTGCCGCCCGCCGAGCGCTCCGCCAGGACTCGTCGCTCGGCCGTGACGGAGGGCCTGTGACTGTGCTGCGTTCGCTTCCCGGGGTCCGCGCGATCGCGAGCTATCAGATCTCGTGGTTGCGCCGCGACGTCGTGGCCGGAGTCGTGCTTACGACGCTGCTGGTGCCCCAGGGGATGGCGTACGCCGAGCTCGCCGGCCTGCCCGCGATCACCGGGCTATACACGTCGATCCTGTGCCTGGTCGGCTATGCCGTGTTCGGGCCCTCGCGCATCCTGGTGCTCGGTCCGGACTCGTCGTTGGGGCCGATGATTGCGGCGACGATCCTGCCGATCCTCGGGTCGGGCGGGAGTCCCGAGCGCGCGATCGCGTTGGCGTCGATGCTGGCGCTGATCGTCGGGGCGATCATGATCGCTGCGGGGGCGCTGAAGCTCGGGTTCGTCGCCGATCTGCTCTCCAAGCCGACGCAGATCGGCTACATGAACGGCCTCGCGCTGACGATCCTGATCGGACAGCTACCCAAGCTTTTCGGGTTCTCGACCGACGCCAACGGCCTGATCAACGAGGCGCGTGCGTTCGTGAATGGGATCACCTCGGGGGAGGCCGTCAGCGCTGCGGTCGCGATCGGCCTGTTCAGTCTCGTCGTGATCCTGGCGTTCGGCCGCTGGCTACCGAAAGTCCCGGGCGTCCTGATAGCGGTCGTCGTCGCGATCGGAGCGTCATCGGCATTCAACCTCGCCGACCATGGCGTCTCGTTGGTCGGGACCCTGCCGAAGGGGTTCCCGCCACTGACCGTGCCGAGCCCGATATCCGACCTCCCGCTGCTGGTCGCGGGGGCGCTCGGGATCGCACTGGTCGCGCTGACCGACACGATCTCGACCGCATCGGCGTTCGCCGCTCGCACGGGGCAGGAGGTCAACGGCGATGGCGAGATGATCGGGATCGGCGCGGCGAACGTCGCCGCTGGGTTCTTCCAGGGATTCCCGGTCAGCACAAGCGGTTCGCGCACGGCGGTCGCCGAGCAGGCCGGCGCCAAGACGCAGCTCACCGGAGTCGTCGGAGCCGCGCTGATCGTCCTGATGCTGGTGCTCGTGCCCGGACTGCTGAAGAACCTCCCAAACCCCACCCTCGCCGCGGTCGTGATCGCCGCCTCGCTGTCGCTGGCCGACCTGCCGGGAACACTGCGGCTGTGGCATCAGCGCCGCGTCGAGTGCCTGCTATCGATCACGGCGTTTCTCGGGGTGGCGTTGCTCGGGGTCCTGCAGGGCATCGCGGTCGCGGTCGCGCTGTCGATCCTCAACGTATTCCGGCGGGCATGGTGGCCTTATCAGACCACGCTCGGTCGCGTTCCGGGGATGCCGGGACAGCACGACCGCGAACTGCACCCAGAGGCCGAACAGCTGCCCGGCCTGGTGACCTTCCGCTTCGACGCGCCGCTGTTCTTCGCCAACGCGAGAACGTTCCGAGATCAGATCCGCCGGCTCGCCGCCGCTGAGCCGCGGCCGCACTGGATCGTGATCGCCGCCGAGCCCATCACCGACGTCGACACCACCGCGGCCGACATGCTCGCCGACCTCGACGACGAACTCAACGCGGCCGGTACTTTCCTCGTATTCGCTGAGCTCAAGGATCCCGTCCGCGCGAAGCTCGAGCGCTACGAGCTGATCGGCCCGCTCGACCCTGGTCACTTCTTCCCGACGATCGATTCGGCCGTCGACGCTTTCCGCCGCGAGACCGGCGCTGACTGGACCTCGACGATCGACGCGAGCGCGTAACCGCGATCCTCTCAGCGACGATTCCGCCGCCGGCGCTGGGTGCCGCGCCCCGTGGCTTGTGCTTCGCCTTGAGCTTGCGGCGCCTGACCTCCCCGGCTCCGACTGTCCGACCAGCCCCGTGTGACACGACCACCCGCGCCTGCAAATCGTCTGGACGGCGATCCGCTCGGCGCGCGCGCCGAGCACAGGCTCGTATGGATCTGGTTGGGCAGCTCGACTTCGCGGATGATTACCCGGCCTGTGACCCAAGTCTATGCGGATCGCACAAAGCGGGCGGCTGGACGCGGTGGTCCTCTGGTGGTTCAAGGGATTGTGAGGCGCGGTGATGACGCTGGGCGTGGATCCGCGGACAGTCGCCCAGCCCAGCATGCCTCGCGCCGGCCCCCGCTCGTGGCACACTCGCCGGCGATGTCTGAACGCGGAGAGCGGCGCGAAGCGCCGAGAGTGCTTTCGACGCACGATCTGCAGGCGCGGCGGGCGGCGTGGCGGCGCCGTCGCGCTCGTCGGCGTGCGGCCTGGTCTGTGCCGCTGCTGTTCGCCGTCGCGGCCGCGGCGGTCATTGTCGTCGTTTCGGAGAGCTCGTCACGCCGACCGTCGGACCGCACCACCGTCGCTTCGCGGGTCCCGGTCGTCGACCCGGATCGGGCTGTTCGCGATCGTGCGCGGCGTTCGGCTTTGTCTGTGGGCGCGAGCGTGGTCGCTCCGATCGAGCGGGTGCTCTTATACACGTCTTACGTCAGGGTCGGTACGACGCGCAAGCGCGATGTGGCGCTGACGTTCGACGACGGGCCCGGTCCGTACACGCCCGAGATCCTTGCCGTGCTGCGCAGGATGCATGCCCCGGCGACGTTCTTCGTGATCGGCGAGTGGGCGCGCCGCTACCCGCAGTTCGTCCGCGCCGAGGCGCGGGAAGGGTTTGAGGTCGGCGATCACACCGAGACCCACCCGTTCATGTCGCTGCTTACGGCGTCGCTGCAGCGGGCGCAGATCGTCGATGCCGGCGACGCCATTCGGCAGGCCGGGGCGCCGTTCCCCCACCTGTGGCGCCCGCCGTACGGCGCCTTCAACGCCGCCACGCTTCAAATCCTGCGCGCGCTGCGGATGCTGGTGGTGCTGTGGACGGTCGACACGAGCGACTACGCGCGCCCGGGGCCCCATCGCATCTGGTATACGGCCCTGAGCGGCGCGAGAGCGGGCGCGATCATCCTGATGCACGACGGCGGCGGCGACAGGTCCGAAACCGTCGCAGCGCTGCCGCGGATCATCGCGAGCCTGCGCCGCCGCGGCTTTCGGCTCGTCACGATCTCCCAGCTACTCGCCGACGACCCGCCGCCGCGCGACCAGCGACCACCGCGCCCGCTGTCGGGCTTGGGGGGTTAACGCGTCGCGCGCGCGTTGCCGACCAGGTCAGGAGTCGAGGCGACAGAGGCTTTCGGTCACCCCGGGACGGAACAGGAGCACCGCGGTTCGAGGTCGACGGCAGCGACAAGCGTCGCCAGCCACCGCCCGCGGCGCTCGACTATCACGAAGTCGACAAGTGTTGCTCGGTGAACGTCATGAATGTACATGCACAGACAGCAATTGGAGCCTATGCATGAGATCGCAAACCTGTGCTCGATAATGGTGACTAAGTTGAGCGTCAAGCACCCGGTCGTTGATGTCATCGCCGATCGATCGCAGCTGGCGCCAAAGGGGTGTACGCGTTTGGTCTAAGGACCCCACTCCCGATCGAAGATGTATGTGTAGTAGTGCGACGTGCTGTCGGCCGAACCCCGGCGCGGCCCGGTCAATCCGGTCCTGGCGAGTGGCTCCGTGATCGATGGCGGCATCGGCGACCCCGAGCGACCGGGCCACCGATGGCGAGCGGCACGTTGGCCGGAGGTTGGGTTGCGGGGGTCTGGAGGCTTTCGTCGCCTGTGGAGCCTCAACGCGTCTTCGGGCGTGGTGTGGGGCGCGGAGCGCGAGGCCGGAACGAGCCTTGGCCGCTATGTGCGGGCGTTGGCGCGTCGCCACGCCGCCCAGACGTCGGGCCTGAGTCTTCCCCGGTCGGGGATGGTCAGGCCGTTGGCCCGTGCCCAGGCGCGTACCTCGGCGGTCGAGGGGTTGGGTGCGGACGGCGCCCGGTCGAGGTCGGTCGCGGTCGGACCGTTTAGAGGAGGCAGTCGGTCGATCGCGGCCGGTTCGGTGTCAGCCCACAGGCGGGCCGCGGCGAGGAACCGGTACGTCCACTCCTCGGCCAGTTGACGCGTCTCCGCGAACAGGATCGGTACGGCGGGCCACCGGATCTGGATCTCCGCGAGCCCGTCGGCTACCTGGGCCGGTCGCACGCGGGTCAGCTTGAACACGGCCGAGTAGCGATCCTCGACCACGACCGCCGCCCGGGGTAGCGCCGCCAGCTCTGCGACCGCATAGCGCAGCTTCCCGCTGGTCAGGCTGGCGACCAGGTCGGGCAGGGACTTTCGCTCGACGGACGCGATCAGCCTCCCGTTGAGGGTGAGCCCGTAGTCGCCGCATGGCAGCGCCCGTCGCATCGTCCGGACCTGTTGGGACGCGAAGCGGAACGGGTATTGCTCGTGGGAGTCGACGATGATCTCGAGCTCGGGGATCCCGCCGGCCTGGGCGGTCGGGATGCGCACGTTCGGGCGCGCCTGCCTGCGCGTTCGGGGCGACTGCCAGAACACGACATCGCGGCCACGCGCGGTGGTGAACACGATCTGCGAGCGGTTCTCCCGGGCGCGGTCGAGGACCAGGTCGATGGCCGCGCCGCGCCGCACGCACGACCGGACCGCGGCCCGGTCGACGATCTCCGGCGCCTGCGGCCACTCGTCGAGCGGGATGGGGTGGCAGTACAGCGCTCGGGTACGCGGCCACGTCCCCGACGTGCGGAACACCATCCCGCCGCCGATCGGCAGCCGCAGCAGGAACGGCAGCCGCGAGTCCCGGTCGGGGTTGTTCGCGATCAGCAGCTCCACGTGCTCCACCTGACTCGCTGGTTGGTCATGCGGTGGCACATGGTGCCACGTGCCGCGCGGCACGCTCGCGACGTTTCAGGCTGGAACGCGCGCCGAGCCCGACCGGATCGATCCCAAGGTTGCAGTTCGGGGGCGATGTCGCGATGCTTGACCGCGAGCGAGCGCGCTGGCTCGGGCTCGCTCTGAGCCCTCGCACGCCGCCTCAAGGCCACACACCGCGCGGCCACTGCCACGCGCACGGTTTGGTGTGCACCGCCGCCGGCCACTGAGGCCCGCGGGCGGCGCAGCAGCACCAGACCCCGACGCCGTGGAACGCGACCCGGCGTGAGAATCGGCAGGGATCGCGACGGTGCCGGCGAACAGAGCGTTATGACTACCGTTTCGCGAGAAGCTGCTCAGACCTTCGAGCAGCTCATGCTCGACTTCCTGACCCATCTCGAGCAGGAACGCGGGTTGACGCGCAACACGCGTGAGGCCTACCGCGTCGACCTGCTCCAGTTCGGCGCGTTCCTCGCCCGCCGCGGGAGCCGCGCGTGCTCGTCCCAATCGTCCTGCTCACGCGGGTCACGCGACCAATCCCAGGGGCCGCCGCGCTCCAGACGAACCGCGAAGAACACCTGCGGGAGTTAGGTCGGCGCCCCGTTCGCGCGGATGCCGGGGCTGTCGCTCACGCGACAGACAGTCCTCACCCTCGGCGCTCAGAGTCCTCGCCTCGGACGCGACGGGTGAGAGCGGGGGTGAGCTCGCCGGCCCAGCGCCGCTCCCGGCGATCGCAACCGCGCTGAGGGGTTGCCCGTTGGCCCGCACCGCGTGCGGCGTTGCGCCGAGCCTGGCTGCCGGCCGTTCGCGCGGGCCCGTCGCTCGTGGCGTCCTGCCTGTTGGCGACCTCACGTGCGCCGGGTCGCCCGGGTCCAACGCTTCAAGCGCGGCGCGCAACCGCTCGACCTGTTCTGAAAGTTCCTCAAGGTGGCGCTCAATGCTGATCTGTAGCTCCTCGATGCTCACAATTATGGGAGAATAGCGGCTGGGGGTATCGGGTGCCGGGGTGTTAGGTCGGGAACGGGTGCGGTGGACCGGTGCCGACTGGTGGTGTCGAGTCGGTGGCACCGGCTCGTGAGGCGCGCTGTCGATCGCGGCCGCCCAGGATGTCAGCGAGCGGGTGCCAGCGCGCCGGTGACGGCCGCGGTCCACCGGCCCTGGCGAATCGCCCACCCCGCCGGCCCCTGGCGCTCTCGGCGGCGCGAACGCGGGACAACAGTCTGCCGGGATCGGCGACAGCGTGCCCCTTCGCATGCTGGGCAGCAGCTCTGGAACTACCGCGCGGACGCTGCGGATCGCCGTGGCAGAGGACGCTGTTCCCTCGATTCACCCGCGCACGGTCGCGCAGCTCGCCCGATCAGCGGTAGACCGCGCGAGACGTCGCCCGTCAACGGTCAGGCGTTGGTGAGCGGTCGGTTGAGTGGAGCGCACGTGGTTGCAGCGACCGGTCTGTGCTCGAACGAGCGAGGTCGGACGTCAGCTTGTCAGGCGGAGAATGCGGGATCGTCGCCTGTCGCCTCGCCGGTGCCGAACCCGGGGTACGCGGTCGCGAAGACCTCGAGAATCGGTCCCAGGGGGAGGTCGGCGTAGACGCCGCGGTCGCGGATGTACTGCATGTAGGCGCTGCCGTCGGCGGCGAAGGATGAAGGAGCGCATCGGCAGATCCGTCGAAGGTCAGCGGCGGGACGCTGAAGCGCTCGCACAGTTCGGCGTTGAACGCCGGGGTCGCTTTTCTCCAGGTGCCGTGGACATACAGCTCGCTGTAGCCGTGGAATACGAAGACGTCGGTGCCCATTCGCTCGGCGAGTTTGGGGGACTGCAGGTGGTTCTTTACGTCCGAGAAGCCCAGACGCGCCGGGATCCCGAGCGAGCGGGCGGCAGCGGTGAGGACGACGGCCTTGGGGATGCAGAAGGCCACGCCGCGGCTGATTACATTGCTGGCAATGTAATCGCGCGGGTTATGGGAGAGCTGGTAGGGGTCGTAGCGGATCTCATCGCGCACCGCGGTGAACAGCCGCGAGATCCGCTCCCGGCCCGTCACCGCGTCGGCGACCGCGCGCTCCGCGAACGCGCGGACGGTCGGGTGCCCAGCGTCGATGAATGCGGTTGCCGCCAGGTGCTCCGGGCCCGGCGGGTCCGCGCGGCAATGTTCAGACCGGGCCATAACCGAACGGTAGCGGGCCTGTTCTTCGACATAAGCCCAGAATCGGGGCAACAGGGATCTCGGGTCCGGTCGCGTAGTAGCGCTCCGCTGGGCACCGGGGGATCCTTGTCGTGGAGAACGCGGTCGGGCACTCCTCGCCACGATAGCCGCCGATAGGGTGGCGTTGTGGTGGGCCACTATCAGAGCTTCTTCGTCGCAAGCGCGGGCGCGTCCGCCGCCATCTTGGGGTTGCTCGTCGTCGCCGTATCGGTCGTCAACGCGGACGACGCGAATCCCACAACTCGGGAGTTGCGAACTGTGTTGGCCGGGAGCGCGTTTGTTGTCCTGGTAGACATCTTCTTCGTCTCGATCGTGGCCTTGACCGGGGGCTCAGTCGTCTTCGGGCTATCAAGCATCGCCATGGCAACCGTCGGCCTGCTGGCCACCAGACGGCTGATACCAAGGGCAAAGCGGGCTGGAAATTTTTCCCGCAGCTCTCGAACCAGAAGGCTGAATCTCGCCTTCGCGGCGCTTTCGGTTGGGGGCTACTCAGTGCAGCTCGGCCTCGCCGTGGCGCTCCTAGCGAACACCCAGAGTGCCGCGCTGCAACGTGCCTTGGTCCTCGTCATTGTGGCTTTTTATGGCAGCGGCCTTGGTCGGGCATGGGAGGTCACCGGGATAACCCGGCGGGGATAAGGAGCCGGCAAGCGCCGGGATAAACCGGCCTGGAGAAAGAGATGAGAACGCTCTACGTCGAAGGTCTAGCCAGCCACGAGGACCCGAGCCGTGCGTCGGCCGTCCGCGAGGGCGGCGGCGTCGCGGCGAAGCGTCGGGAGGGGTACACGCAGGCGGGATGATCGAGCCGCGAAATTTAGTCGTTTGGGGTGCCGACGCTGTCGGCTCATGCGGAAGGTAATCAGCGCGAGGGCGAGGACAGTGAGCGTGAGGCCGACGACCCAGCCCCCGCTTGCGATCAGCACTCCCGGGTACCGGGTCGCGTTCGTGTTGCATTCGCCGGTCGCCAGTCGAGGCACGATGGAACAGGACGCGTGTCTCCGCGGTTAGGGGGCGCCCTGTCGCCGCGCCAGCGCGAGGTCCGCCTCGGTTCGGTTGTCCTCGGCGGCCGCGCCTGGCCGGGCCGCGTCAATCCCGCCGGGTGGGGGAGCGCTCGGCCACGAGCGGTGCGTACTGGCTCGGCTGGCGGGTGTCGAGGAATGGGAACAGGTCAAGCCAGTCGCGCCGCTGGTCGAGGTCGAGGTCGGCGATCAGTATCGCCGGACGGTCGCGCGGGGCCTGGACGAGCATCCTGCCGTACGGGTCTGAGATGAACGACGACCCGTAGAACGTGAGGGGGGGCTCGTACCCAATGCGGTTGACGGCGACCATGAACGTGCCGTTCGTTATCCCGTTCGCGCTGATTACACGCTCCCACAGCGGCTCGGTGTCGAACTCGGGGTGGTCGGGCTCGGAGCCGATCGCGGTCGGGTAGACGATCACTTCCGCGCCAGCGAGCGAATAGGCGCGGGCCAGCTCGGGAAACCATTGGTCCCAGCACGTCGGGAACCCAAACCCGGCGCCGGCGATTTCCACTACCGGGTAGCCGGAGTCGCCGGGACGGAAGTAGCGATCCTCGTAGTAGCCGGCGGTCACGGGGATGTGCTGCTTGCGCGTCCGGGCCACGACCTCGCCGGACGGCGACACGCAGATCGCGGTGTTGTATCCCAGTTCTGCCTCTCCGGCTCGCTCGAAGAGCGATGCGTGCACGTGCGCTCCGGTCTCGGCGGCGAGCCGGGCAGCGAACGCGGTGGTCGGGCCGGTTGGAATGTACTCGGCATGGGCTGCCGGCCAATCGCCAGCGTCGGGATTGACCGCGAAGTACGGCGACAGCGTCAGCTCCTGAAGACAGACCAAGCCGGCGCCCTGCTCCGCCGCTACGCGAATGCCATCGGCGAGCGCCGACTCGTGTTCCTCGGGATCGGGATGCCACCGCTGTTGGACGAGTCCGATCCGAAATGGTTCGCGCTCGGGGAGATTCACACGCGCCGGGGACTCCAGCGGATGCAGTGCGGTGATGAGCGCAGGCCGCTCCACGCGCGCGAGTCTATGAGCTTACCGGCACCTGCTGGGTGATGCAGTGCACGCCCCCGCCGCCCTCAGCCAGCCCCCGGCCAGGCACGGGCACAATCTCACGGGGCGCGAACACTGACGCGAGCATCCGCAGCACCTCCTCGTCGCGACTCAGATCATCGCCGCACACCGGCACGACCACCGCCCCGTTGACGATATAGAGGTTCGTGTACGGCACCACGCCGGGCTGCCCGCGCACCCGGGTGCGCGGCAACACCGGAAGCTCGATCACCTCGAGCCGGCGCCCGCGCGCGTCGGTCGCAGCGCGTAGGCGCTCGACGTTCTCGGCCAGCGGCTCGTGGTTAGGATCGCGCGCGTCGTCGACGGTCTGGGCGAGCACCACGCCCGGACGGACAAACACCGCGACATTGTCGACATGCCCGTCTGTGTCGTAGTCCTCGACTAGCCCGCTCCGGATCCACACGACCTTGTCGATGCCCAGGTAGTCGCCCAACCGGCTCTCGAGCTCAGCGCGGGTCAGAGCAGGATTGCGCGACGGATGAAGCAGGCACTGCTCGGTGGCGATCAACGTCCCTTCGCCGTCGACCGCGATCGACCCGCCTTCGAGCACAAAGTCGGCTTCGACCCGGTCGATCCGCAAGTGCGCCAGCAGCGCGCAGTTCATCGCGTCGTCACGATCGTAGGGAACGAACTTCTCCCCCCAGCCGTTGAACCTGAAGTCGACCCCGGCACGACAGCCATCCGCTCCGGTCACGATCACCGGACCGCTATCGCGCATCCACGAGTCGTCGATCGCTAGCTCGAGCACCTCGACCCCTTCGCCGCACGCCTCTCGCACCTCAGGGCCGGCGCCAGGCGCCGCCACCATCAACACCGGCTCAAATCCGGCGATCGCCCACGCGGCGGCGGCGTACTCGCGCTTCGCCATATCGAGGGCATCGCCCCAAAGTTCAAGCCGCGTTGGCCACGCCATCAGGGTGAGCTCGTGCGGAGCCCACTCCGGAGGCATCGCCATCCCATACTGCCGCGGCGTCGGGTGAGTCACGACCGCGGTATCCATCGCCGCTCCTTTCCTCGTAACTGTGCCACCAGGCGGAAGCCTGATCCATAGGGCGCGGTTGCGACATGGACAAGTGGCCAACGTTCGGCCCACGATCCTCTTCCCCCAGGCACGTTCTTCGCAGCGCGCAGCCCCTCCGCAGACACCATCCGGCGCCGCGGCCCGGCGACTTGAAGCGCACGTACCAGGGTCGCGCTTTCCGCGCTTACCTTAGATTAGAAGGCGTCCGACGCCGCGGTCGCCTACGGCCGCGGGTGGGTCGGCGCAGACGTGCGGGAACGTCGACGTTGGCGCTCGCATTCGTCGCGAGGCGCGCCATCGGACCGTGCCACGAACTCGACCGCACGCTGGCCACACGTATGAAACTGCGCCCCGATCCTTAGTCAATCGGCTAAAGACAGAGGAAGTAGCAGCGATGATCATGGCCGCATCGCAACCCCGGGCTTCTACCGCTCGGTGCACAATGACCCGTGAACGTGCCCACGCCTATCGACGAGTCATCCAGACTCTCAACGAGCTGGGCGCGAGCACGCTGGGCAGCCGAGAGCAGGACGCCATCCGCCACGCTGCGGACAGCGTCCTCTTCAGCCACGACCTGCTACAGGACGACGGAGCACGCGAGGCGCTGCAGGATGTCGAGCGTCTGTGTCGCGCGCTTATAGACACCGGCCGCTTGAAGCAGACAAGCGCAACGCGTATCGCTCGTGACATCTCACAGTGTGGACCGCCGCCGCCGGCCGAGCTCAAGGCCGCCTGACCAAACGCAGACGACGCTGAGCAATAGACCCGCGCAGAGCATGCATTCGGTTGCCGTCAAGGGACGTCGGTCCGTTCAGGGCGCAGAGGTTCTCTCGCGGTCCCCGATTGTCAGCGCTCACGAACGCTCCCCCGCGTTCATCGGTGCAGGAGCTTCTCGCGCGCGGGGCCATCCAGGACAGCGCCTAGGAGCCGGAAGATTCGCCGGCCTCATATCTCGCCGGCGGATGCAGCACCCTCTCCTCCCTCAACCACCGCCGGGGCGTCACGGAAGTGGTCGCCCCGGCGGTCTAAGGGTTGCGGCCAAGGCAACCGAACGGCGCAAGTGGCTCCCGCGCAGCACGCCGCTTGACTCCCTCGGAAGCGTGACAACGAACCTCGTCGGGGTCCCGCGCGTAGAGTTGGACGGCTGAAACGTCGCCATTGCGGTAGCGCGCTGCCCGCCGGCGCGAGAAGAAAAGGAATCGTCGCGGCGCCCGGGTCCGCGCGATCGCGTCCCGTCGAAACCGATCGTCCCGATACGGCGGCCGTGGCTGCCGGGACCACGCGACTGCGGCAGGGCCGTTGACGACGCGGGTGCGGCTCTTCTGACCGGGGAGTGATGGTCATGTGACCTCCGGGACCACCACCGGCAACGGGTGCGCGCGGCTTCCGGCTACTCTCCCGCCGGGATGAAGGTTGCCTACGTGTTCTCCACCTCTGGCCACACGGCCAGCTACAAGCTCGGGAGGATGATCCTTCCGCAGCTGGAGCAGGGCACGCACGGCGTTGAGGTTGTCGGAATGTTTTTCTTTGACGACAACACCTACCTGCTCCGAGCGGGCGATCCGGTGGGCGAGCGCCTCGGGCGAGTGGCCGCCCAGCGCGGAATGCTGCTGATGCTCTGTGACCAGTGCGCGTTGGAGCGCGGCTTGGCCGAGGGGGAGATCGGCGCGGCGCTGCCGGCGGGAACGGTCGTCGGCGTGCGGGTCGGTTGCTTCCCCGACCTCTACGCGGCGCTGGCGGGAGACCCGCCGGATCATGTGATCACGCTGTGAGAGGACCGAACTGGTCCTCGGTGGGCTCCGCTCAACAGAACCACGGCTCGGTGAGCCGTGGCCTCCCCTCGGTCGATCCCATGGGGATGGCCTCGGGCTCGGGGCCGTCCGCTTCGCCGGTGGCCTCGCGCACCGCCGTGCGGATGCGCGCGAACGTCAGGCCAATTGCTTCCTCCGCGGCGGCGCTCTGTTGGACCAGCGCGCTGAGGCGGCCTTGCAGCCGGTCGGCTGTTGGGTCCGCTGAGCGCCACGGGTAGCTGAGTCGTTGGGCTTGGTAGGGGCCGAGGTGCTCGCGCAGGTCCTCGCTCGCCAGCAGTAGCGAGTCCTCGGGCACGAGCAGCCGGATCGTGTACTGCACCGGGTCGACGTTGGCGACCAGATCGTGCGCGGCGACGAAGTCGACGATGTCTAGCACGTCAGCCGGGGTCGTCCACGGCGTGAAGGGCATAAACGAGGGCCTGGTCTCGATTCCGTGCTCGCGCAGCAGGTCGAGGGCTTGCACCGCTTGCGCGGTGGTGTGGCCCTTGTCGAGGCGGGCGAGGATCTCGTCGTTGACGCTCTCCAGCGCGCTGACAACGAATAGGCAGCCCGAGGCGGCCATCTGATCCCACACGTCGGCGTGCTCGAGCACGTGCTCGACCTTCGTCGTGCAGTCGAAGGTCAGCTCCGGTCGGCGCTCGTGGAGCGCACGTACGATCGCCAGAGAGTGGCGCCAGCCGTTGAGGAAGTCGGGATCGCCGAACGTGATGTGCCGCGCGCCCATGTCCGCCAGGTGCTCGATGTCGCGCAGGACGGTCTCGGCCTGCACGATGCGGATGCGCCCGTCGTAGACGGCGGGGACAGGGCAATGCCGGCAGCGATGCACGCACCCATGGCTGGCCTCGACGTACCCGACCAGCCGCTCCTCCCCGCCCACCGCCAGGCGGGCGTAGCGCTCGAGTCCGGGCAGCAGCTCGCGCGCCGGCGGGTCGAAGGTGCCGCGCTGCAGGTGGATGATCGGCCGTCCGGCGGCCTGGGCGGTCGCGCACGGGGCCGCCAGCTCGTCCACCCAGGCCGTGAGCGCCGGCTCGTACTCGCCAGCGATCGCGCGCGCGGCGAGCTCACGCTCTACCAGCTCGCGGCTGACCGTGGCGTAGAGCCCGTAGAAGCAGATCGGCAGCCCGGGGTGCTCGCGGCGCACTCGGCGGCCGGCGCTGAGCGCCAGCCGCATGGCGGTGTGCATCGGCACCGAGAAGCCGACCGCCTGCGCCCATTCCAGCGCACCGTGGTCCCACGGCTGCACGCTGAGATCCAGGCAGCGGACATCGTGCCCGGCGCGGCGCAGCGCGGCCGCCGGCGACGCGACGTGCAACGGCTGGTGGCCCAGCTCGTAGGTGGAGATCAACAGGACGCGCACGGGTGACCCACGCTAGCGCGCGGCGACCGGCTCGGGCGCGTGCGGCTCGATCCGGATCCGTAGGCGGCCGTGCGCGGAGCGCAGGGAGCGCTCGACCGCGTCGGCGCTCGCCGCGCGCGCGAATATGAAGCCTAGGTAGCGGTCGCCGTCGGGCAGCGGCACGACGGCGCGGCCGCGGGCAATCGTGATCTCCAGCCCGCCGATGCCCTCCACCGCCCGCGCGTCCCCCTGCCCCTCGACCGCGCGCAGCACGCCAGCCTCGGGGATCGGGATCATCATCACGCCAGACGCCGTCGACTCCCGCGCCAGGTCCTCGAGCCCGAGGCCCAAGGCGTGGCGGAGGATCACCTGCTCCAGGCTGACGCCGGCACCGAAGCGCAGCGCGCGAGAGCACAGCCCGCCGATCGACCGGGCCGCTAGCTCCAGGACGCTCACCCGCTCGCCGTCCACGCGCAGCTCGGCGTGGACCGGTCCCTCCCGCAGCCCTAGCGCGCGCGCCGCCCGCGCAGTGACCGCCTCGACCTCGGCCAGGACGCCGGTCGCCAGCCGCGACGGCGTCACGTACAGCGTCTCCTCGAAGTACGGCCCCTCGAGCGGGTCGGGCTTGTCGAACACTGCCAGCACCTCCAGACAGCCCCCGCGCAGCAGCCCCTCGATCGCCATCTCCGCGCCGGGCAGGTAGCTCTCCAGCAGCAGCGGAGCGCCGGGCGGCTCCTGAGCGGCGGCGAGAATGCCCCGGACGCGCTCGGCGGCCGAGCGCGCCTGCTCGCCGTCATCCGCCCGGATCACCCCCCGGCTGCCTGACAGCCCCAGCGGCTTGACGACGCAGGGAAGGCCCACCTCGCGCGCCACCGTCGCGACGTCGGCTCCATAGGGCAGCAGCGCGAAGCGCGGTTGCGGGACGCCGGCCTCCGCGAGCGCCCGGCGCATCGCCGCCTTGTCGCGCGTGCGGGCGACGGCGGCCGGCGGGTTGTGGGGCAGGCCGAGGCGCTCGGCACCCAGCGCGGCGGCCATCACGCCCTGGTCATCGACGCCCACGACCGCAGCGAACGGGGTCTCCCGGGCACGCTGGGCGATCTGCTCGGCCGCCACTGCCGGGTCCGACAGCCGCAGGGTGAGCGCACGTTCGCCCATCGCCGCCGACATCGCCGCCCGGCGCTCGGACGCGACCGTGACCGCGACGCCGAGCTCCCGTGCTGCCGCCAGGAAGTCCGGCGCCCGGTAGGTGGCCGACGGCAGGATCAGGAGCAGGCGGTCCACGGCGCTATCGTAGATCGGTGGCCGACGCAGCTCTACCGCTCCTCGCCATCACGGCGTCAGCCCTCGAGCGCGTGCGCGGCTTCCGCGCCGCCGCTCCCGACCCGAGCGATTGCGTCCTGTCGGTGCGGGTCACCGGCGCGGCCGACGGCGAATACGTCTGCGCGCTTTCGCTGGAGCCGCAGACTCAGGTCCGCGTCAGCGACACCGTGCAGCACCAGGGTGATCTAGCCATCGTGGTGCCCCACGAAAGCGTCGCAAAGCTGCTCGGCGCCACGGTGGACTGGAGCGAGAACCGGCTGGGCGGCGGCTTCGTGGTCATCAACCCGAACAAACCCTCTCGACCGCCCGTCCCACTTCCGACCCTGCCAATGAGCCCGGGAACTGCCCGCCCCGGCCCCCCGCCGGGTCCACCTCGGCCCTCGCCCTCAGGCGGGCTGGACACCGATCTCGCGCGTCGCGTGATGGCGGTGCTCGACCGCGACGTCAACCCCGCCATCGCCAGCCACGGCGGACACGCCGAACTCGCTGCCGTCGAAGGCGCCACCGTCTACCTACGCCTAGGGGGAGGGTGCCAGGGCTGCGGCATGGCCACAGTCACCCTCAGCCAGGGCATCGAAGTCGCCATCACCCAGGCGGTGCCCGAAATCAACCGCGTCGTCGACGTCACCGACCACGCCTCCGGCACCAACCCGTACTTCGAGCAGGCCAAGAAGTAGCTCGTCGCGCACCTCCGCTGACAAACCATCGCGCGGTAGCGGGTGGGGGAGAGCCCGAGCCCCGCAGGGGGGAACGCCGTCTTGCGTGACGGCGCCCGCGCGCCGATTGAACAGCATGGACATCGGAGCCTACGCCACCGCGTGTAGCCTCATCCACTCAACGGCCGCGCCCACGGCCTACGCCGCGCCGGGAACGTCTGGACGTCGAGATGCCCGAGCGAGCGCAAGCGAGCACAAGCGGCCGCGCTCGACGTGACTGTGCTCGACAAGTCCCTATTGCCCGACACTTGTGTCAGGTGCACAATCGGCGTAACGTGGGATGCGTCCTTCATCGCGCAGTCCCGCCTGGCCCGCTGGGTTGGGTGCGCAACGCGAAAGGAACAACGACCATGATCGATGTTGTGATCGCATCGGCGGCCCGAACTGCCATCGGGTCGTTTGGGAAGAGTCTGCGCGACGTCCCTCCAGCACAGCTAGGAGCCACGGCTGCCCGAGCGGCAATCGACCGCGCCGGGCTGGAGCCCGAGCAAGTCGAGCAGGTCGTGTTTGGCAACGTCATCCACACCGCCGCCGAAGATATGTACATGGCACGGGTAGTCGGGATCAAGGCCGGCATCCCAAAGGAGGCGCCGGCCTTCACCGTCAACCGCCTGTGTGGTAGCGGCGTGCAGGCGATCGTCTCGGCCGCACAGACAATTCAGACCGGCGATGCGGATGTCGTACTGGCCGGTGGTGCAGAGTCGATGAGCAGGGGCGTCTACTGGATGCAGAACGCCCGATGGGGCGCGCGCATGGGTGACGCTTCGATGGTCGACTCGGTTGTCGGCTGCCTAACCGATCCATTCAATGAGATTCATATGGGGGTTACTGCCGAGAACGTGAGCGAGTCTCATGGGATCTCTCGCAACGCCCAGGACGAGTTCGCGCTGGAGTCCCATCGCCGCGCTCAGGCAGCAATCGAGGCGGGCCGGTTCGACGAGGAGGTCGTGCCGATCGAGCTCAAGACGCGTAAGGGGACCACCGAGTTCAGGGTCGATGAACATCTCCGACGCGATGCCACGCTGGCGGACTTCGCGAAGCTCAAGCCGGCCTTCAAGAAGGACGGCACGGTGACGGCCGGTAACGCCTCCGGCGTCAATGACGCCGCCGCAGCGGTCCTCGTCATGTCGGCACAACGTGCGCAGGAGCTGGGCGTACCGGTCCGAGCTCGGATCATCTCGTACGCGGTCTGCGGGGTGGAGCCCAAGACGATGGGGATCGGGCCCGTGCCCGCCGTGCGCAAGGCGCTCGAGCGGGCCGGCAAGAGGCTCGACGACGTCGATGTAATCGAGCTCAACGAGGCGTTCGCAGCCCAGTCCCTGGCGGTCTGCCAGGACCTCGAGCTCGATCTTGCGAAGGTCAACCCAAACGGCGGAGCAATCGCGCTCGGCCACCCGATCGCCGCGACCGGAGCGATCATCACGACCAAGATCCTGGGGGAGATGGAACGCAACGACCTGAAGCTGGGGCTCGTGAGCCTCTGCATCGGCGGCGGCCAGGGAATTGCAATGCTGCTCGAGCGCGACTGACAGCCTGTCTCGGCCGGCCAGGGTCGGCGCGTAGATCTGCTCGACGTAGTCTGCGAGCATTCGCTGGCGCAAAACGCGGGCGCGAGGGTGCGGATCGAGGCGCGGATGCGCTCAAGCCAGGCAAGCGGCCGCCCGTCCTGATCGCGGTCATAGAAGCGCGGCGTGCTGCTCCGGCTCGGTCCTGGTCCTGCGGCCAGGACGCGCGCGACGCCGCCGCCCTGTTCGGACTACTCGAACAGGAGGTCCTGCCCGCAAGACGCGAGATCCCCACTAAACCTATGAGCTAACTTGTATTTTGATCTACAATGCGCGTGTTCATTGCTGAGAAGGAGCCGCCACCACGATGTCATCGCTGAGACCCGAGACGATCGCCCTGCACGGCGGGCAGACGGCCGACAGCGCCACGAATGCGCGGGCCGTGCCGATTTATCAGACGTCGTCGTATGTGTTCAACGACACTCAGCACGCGGCCGACCTGTTCGCGCTCAAGGTTCCCGGGAACATCTACTCGCGGATCATGAATCCGACGTGGGCGGTGCTCGAGGAGCGTCTGGCGGGGCTGGAGGGCGGAATCGGTGCGCTGGTCACCGCCTCAGGTCAGGCGGCTGTCACCTACTCGGTGTTGAACGTGACCAGGGCGGGCGAGAACATCATCTCGGTGTCGCAGCTTTACGGCGGGACGTACAACCTGTTCGCGCATACGCTGCCGCAGTACGGGGTCGAGGTCAGGTGGGCGGACGCGGACGATCCGGGGGCGGTCGCGCGGCTCGCCGACGATCGTACGCGGCTGGTGTTCGCGGAGACGGTCGGTAACCCGCGGCTGAACGTGCTCGATGTCGAGGCATGGGCGGCGGCGGCGCACGCACAGGGGCTGCCGCTGATCCTCGACAATACGGTGCCGACGCCGATCGGCGCGCGCGTGTTCGAGCAGGGGGCCGACATCGCCGTGCACTCGTTGACCAAGTTCATCGGTGGGCACGGGACCTCGATCGGCGGTGCGCTGGTCGATAGCGGCAAGTTCGACTGGCCCGCCCACGGCGATCGCTATTACCCATTTACCGCACCCGATCCGTCCTATCACGGGGTGGTGTGGTCCGACGCACTCGGACCGGCGGCCTTCATTGGGCGCGCGCGTACGGTCCTGCTGCGCAACACCGGCGCGGCGCTGTCGCCGTTCAATGCCTTCCTGTTTCTGCAGGGCGTCGAGACGCTGCCGCTGCGGCTCGAGCGTCACAACCAGAACGGGCTGGCCGTCGCCCGTCACCTCGAGAGTCACCCGGACGTCGAGTGGGTCTACTACCCCGGGCTCGAGTCGAGCCCCTACCACGAGGTGGCGCAGCGAGTTCTGCGGGGCGGGTACGGAGCGCTGGTGACCTTCGGCGTCAACGGTGGTGCTGCCGCGGGGCGCGCGTTCATCGAGCACCTCGAGCTGTTCAGCCATCTCGCCAACATCGGCGACGCGAAGTCGTTGGCGATCCACAACGCCTCGACCACCCACTCGCAGCTCAACGCGGATGAGTTGGCGGCGGCTGGTGTCACCGAGGAGACGGTGCGGTTGTCGGTCGGCATCGAGCACATCGACGACATCGTCGCGGACCTCGATCAGGCGCTCGCTGTGACTCGGACGCTCGCGACCGTATGACCGGCGGCGGCCTCGGCCGCGTGTACAGCGAGCGGGTCGTTCTGTTCGATCGGGACGCCGGGGTCAGGGGATTGTTGGTACAGAAACCCTAGACCCTTGAACCCCCCTACTAATCCGCTCCTGGCGGCCTCGCAACGAGCAGAATCCGCTTCCACCAACCTAGTTGCGAGGTGGGGGGTGTGCTGCGTAGGCTGACTCGGTGAGCCAGGGGGTGAGCTCCTGGGCGGTGAGTGCGCGGCTGAAGAGGTGGCCTTGGGCGCTGTCGCATCCGTACTGGGCGAGGAAGTCGAGCGTGGTCTCGTCCTCGACGCCCTCGGCGACGACCGTCATGCCGAGGTTGTGCGCGAGGTCGATCGTCGAGCGCACGATGACCGCGTCGCCGGGGACCCTAGCGAGGTTTCGGACGAAGGATTGATCGATCTTGAGCTGGTCGACCGGCAGGTTCTTCAGGTAGGCCAGTGAGGAGTATCCGGTGCCGAAGTCGTCGATTGACACCTTGCCTCCCATCTTGTGCAGACGGGCCAGGACGTTGGGGGCGGCGGGTTCGATCAGCGTCCTCTCGGTGAGCTCGAGGGTCAGCCGGTCGGGTGCGATGCCCCAGAAGTCGGACAGCTCGGCGACGGTGTCGGGCAAGTCACCGTTGGGTTTCAACGTGCGAGCGGAGATATTGACGGCCATCGTGACGTCGATACCGTCGCCGCGCCAGCGCTGCTGTTGGCGCAGCGCGTCGTTGAGCACCCACCTCGTCAGCGGTGCGATCAGTGGGGTGCGCTCGGCCTGGGGCAAAAAGCTTCCGGGTTGCAGGAGTCCGTGCTTGGGGTGGCGCCAGCGGACGAGCGCCTCGACGCCGGTGGTCCTGCGGGTCGCGAGGTCGATCAGGGGCTGGTAGTAGACGACGAGTTCCTCGCGGGCGACGCACTCGCGCAGATCGGCCAGCAGCGCGAGCGAATGTGCCATCTGCTTTGCGTGCGCCGCGTCAAAGACGGCGTAGCTGGTGCCGGATCGCTTGGCGTCATACATCGCCAGGTCGGCGCGGTGCAGCAGATCGGCCGTGGTTCTGCCGTGCTCGGGAAACAGGGCGATGCCGATGCTCGTCGACACGCGCACGACCTCGTCATCGATCACGAATGGCGCCTCGCACACCTGTTGGATCTTCCAGGCCGCCGTCGCCGCGGCCGGCAGGTCGCTGGCGCCGTCGAGCAGGATCGCGAACTCGTCTCCACCGAGTCGCGCCACTGTGTCGGTCTCACGCAACCCGTCCGTCAGACGCTTGCCGATCTCCCTGAGCAGCGTGTCACCGCGATCGCGTCCGAGCGTGTCATTGACATGCTTGAAGCCGTTCAGATCCATCACCAGCACACCGCGCGGCTCGCCCGCACGCTCGGCAGACACGATCGCCTGGTCCATGCGATCAGCGAACAGGATCCGGTTCGGCAGCCCGGTCAGAGCGTCGTGGAGCGCCTGGTGACCAAGCGCCTCGGTGTAGGCCTTGCGCTCGGAGATGTCACGGATGCTGTCGATTTCCACCGTCCGCCCGCCGATCTGCATCTGGCTCGTTTGCACCTCGATCGGGAACCACGAGCCGTCCTTGCGGCAACCCAACGCCTCGATCGGCCGCTTCCCCGTCAGCACGGGATCAGACAGGGCGTCGTGTTCGCCCGGCGCGATGATCAGCCCCAGCGGCTGCCCGATCACCTCCTCCTCGCTGTAGCCAAACAGCCGTCGCGCCGATCGGGTAAACGATTCGATCAGACCCCTCTCGTCGACCGTCACGATCCCGTCGACCACGTTCTCAAGCACCGCGTGCGCGCGCACCTCGCTGTCGCGCAACGCCGCGTTGAGGATCTGCAGCTCCTGGGACTGCACGAACAGAGCGACATAGGTCGAGACCTTGATCCGCAGCACATCCGGGTCCACCGGCGTGAAGATGAAGTCCACCGCGCCGCTGGCATAAGCGGTCTCCGTCGCCCCCCGGTGCTCCTCGACCGAGCCCGTAACGAAAATGATCGGCGTCAGCCGCGTCTGGCTGCGCCCCCGGATCAGCCTCGCCGTCTCATACCCATCCAGGATCGGCATCCGGACATCCATCAAGATCAAGGCAAACCTCTCGCGCAGGACCGCGCGCAGCGCGGCGCGTCCGGAGTCGGCCTCGACGATCACATGGCCCAGCGGCGCGAGGATCGTCCGGATCGCCAGGCGCTTGCCCGCGTCGTCGTCGACGATCAGGATCGCGGGCGGCGGAGCCGCGCTCAGAGCTCCGAATGTCGCCTGGCTTGCCATCAGCCAAGCACCGCAGGCGATCGTCCAACGGGCCGACTGACCTCCGACCGGTCCCGCGTCCGTCGCGCAGCCGCGGAGCTACCCAGCGCACACTTCCTCAAGCCCGAAACGACTCGCGTCATAAAGCTCCATCACATGGTCCTAACTGTCTGCGTCGCCGCAACCAAAAGGGCCGCACGCGGCCGCTGCCCACCGAACTTTGACCGCTCAAGCGACTCTTCCCAGGCCGGACGACAATTTGCACGACTTAGCGCGGTGGTAATGGCTTCGACGGCCAACGGCCTCCTCGCCCAATAGCAGAAGCCGGGGGCGCGCATGCTCCCCGAAATTGTGTGTCTCGAAATCAGGCTTAGGCTCAAAGGGGGGAGCGCACCACCCCGACGGCTACGCGTCGATCTTCGCGACCGACAGCCTCAGCGGACCCCGAAGCAGCAGTTCGCGCGCTACGCGCGGCTGCGAACGATCTCCTTCGAGAGCGGGGCAGCGCTCCGCGTTGGGCCGGTGACGTGGCTCCCCGTGGCCGTGGACCACTGTGAGACGACGAGCCGGAGGTTGCTGCCTTCCGGGGGGAGCGCGAGCACCGCGGCGAAGTCCGCGGTCAGGCCGTCGACGTTGCTCTCGATCACCGCGAGCAGACTGTCGCGGGGGATCGCCGAGCCGTCGCCGGTTCTGGCTGGCTCGCTCGCGTGTGTTGCGCCCACGCCTTACCGTTGCAAGGCGCTGGCGCCGCCGTTGGAGAGGATCGACGGCTGCGCCAGGCCGGCCAGGATTCCGCCGATCCCCTGGATCGGTCCCTTCACCGACATGCCGGTGCTGAGGATCTCGTACTCGTGCATCTCATTCGCGTGCCTGGATCCGCGGACCTTTAGCACCAAGATCGCGCGCCTGACGCGGCTGTCGAGATCGAAGTAGCGCAGCGCGATGATCGCATCCGCGATCGTCGACAGATACAGGTCGGTGGCGTGCGTGCCTCCGAGCAGGTCCGGCAGCGTCGTCGTCATCATCGTCGCCACACCCCGCCCTTTGAGGAATCCGCTGAGCCCGACACTGAACTCACGAAACGCGTTCTGCGGCGCGTTGTGCTCGACCGCGGTGATGCTGTCGAGTACCAGTCGCGTCGGGTCGAATTCCTCGACCGTGTGCTTGAGCTCCACGAGCAGGTCCTCGAGCCCCACGCGAGCGGGGTAGCGCGACACGATCTCGAGGCTGCCCTCGTGCCCGGAGCCCGTGAGGTCCATCCCCCACGCGTTGGCGTTGCGCTCCAGCTGCCAGCGGCTCTCCTCGAAGGACAGGTACAGCACCCGCTCGCCGGCCTTGATCCCGGCGACCATGAACTGCAAGCCGATCAGCGTCTTGCCCGTACCGGTCGCGCCAGTGATCATCATCAAGGCGTCGCGGTACATCCCGCCGCCGCACATCGCGTCGAGTTCTGCGTTTCCGAGCGAGATCCGCTCGGGTGACCCGCTGTCATCACCCTCGATCGGAGAAAACGGCACGATCTCGACCCCAGTGCTCGCGTTGATGACGAACGGGAACTCGCCGCGGTGATGATCGGCGCCTCGCAGCTTGAGGACCTCGACCGTTCGGCGCCGACGCTCCTCCTCGCGGGAGTTGCGCAGCACAATGACGTTGTCGACCGCGAACTCCTCCGCGCCGTAACGCGTGACGCTGCCGTTCTCGTTCGGCCGCTCAGCCGCGATCAACGCCGTCGCGCCCAGCGGCCGCAGCGCGCGTAACATCGCCGCGAACGAACGCCGGACCTCGACCACGTTGGAGAACTCCTCGAACAGCGCGTCGATCGGATCCAAAAACAATCGCGTGGCGTCGACCTCGCTGAGCGCGTGAGCGATCCGCGCCGTGAGCCCGCCGAGATCGAACCGGCCGCTGACGAGCAGCTCCATCTCCGGCGTCGCGTCCACGAACGCCAGACGCCCGTCACTGACAAGACCGCCCAGATCCCAGCCGAAACTCTCGACGTTCGCGATCAGATCCTCGGGGCGCTCGGCGAACGTCACCATCACCCCGGGCTCCCCCAGCTGCGCGCCGCCCCACAGGAACTGCAGGCCGAACACGGTCTTGCCGGTCCCCGTCGCTCCCGCGATCAAGGTACTGCGACCGCGCGGCAGTCCGCCGTGCACAATCTCATCAAACCCTGGGATACCGACGTGGATCCGCTGCACCGGTGAAGGGGTCATCGTGCCACCTCCGGTTGAAGATCGAGCGCGTTCGCGACCGCTTGCAAGTCGGCAAAGTCCCCGATCACGCTCAGACGCCGCGATGGAAGCAGCCGGATCAGAATCGGGGTCGCGAGGACACGATCGGCCTCCGCGAGCGCGGGCTGCTCGAACACATCGACGACCTCGACCTCCCAATCCCCCCCGCCGAAGCGCTCACGCAGAGCCGCAAGCTGCCGACGCGCCTGCGCCGAGGCGCTGCTATCGCTCGCCACGTACATGCGCATCGAAACGAGGCCACTCTGCTCCACCACCTCGGCCACGCTCGAAGTGTCCCGCGTTACCGGCACTATTGCAAACGAGAAATTCAGCTTTCCGTTTCGACAGCCACCGGGAGTGTCCGTAACGCCGGCTCGCCGTAATTCGGTGCGAGCGCCTCTGGCGGACACGCGGGATTCTCTCGTTAACCAAACCTCACGCTAACTGCTCATGATGCTGATGTTGACATGTCTTGCCGGTCACTGCCGCGTGCGCCCTATTGTGTGCGCGCCATCATGGGACGGAGCCACGTTGTCGTCGCCGGCACCGGATACCTGACGTTCGCCGCCATGGCACCTGCGCCCCCAAACCGACACCGGCTCGCCAATAATCGGCGGACGCCTGCCCCGGTCGCCGATTCCTTTGCAAACAGCGAGATGGCGGCTCGCCGGGCGGGTCGATCTGTGCTAACCGGGTTGTTCGCTATCGGGACTGTCGGCTGTGCTGCACTCAGATCGGAACAGCCGCTGGACCAGAAAGGAGCGCGGTCGTGATCAGCACCGCGCCACTCTCCTTCGACCGAGCCACCAGCAAGTCGAGGGCATGCTCCACCGGGGCGAGGCGTTCGCGCGCGTGGAGGATGCGATCGACGCCGCTCGGTTGTCGCAGCTTCACAAGGCGGCCCTGTGGCTTCTTGCCTGGTCGCTTCGCGACCCAGAAGTCCAACGCCGCGACGCCCGGCTGATGGCGCGAGCGTTCGCAGCCGACACTCATGCGGACAGAGACTTGCGTCTGTGCCCTGATCTCGACACGCCTGCGCAGACGTAGCGCCGACGTGTGGCCCCTCATTCTGGTAGCAGGCAGTAAGGACGCCCCAGCCCCTTTCTGTCAAAGGCGGCGTCTCATAGAGCGATCGATTACGGACACGTGCGATCGGGTCAGGTGTCCGAACCGAGTCTCAGGGCCGAATCAGTTTGCGGAGTTCCGCGGCGTGGAGCCTGTTTGCCGGCTCTGAGCGCGCACCGCTGGTCTCATGATTGGCCGAGGCGCGCTGCGTGCGCCGTTCCTAATTGTCGCTGGAGGGAATCAGGTTGGCGAGCTCGCGGACTGCGACCGAGAGGGTCGTCAGGTCGTTTCGATGCCTTGCGCGGATGTGTGTGAGCATCCCGAGATATCGCTCGACTCTTGTGGCGCTGGCTTCGACCCATGCCTCAATCGCCGCGCTCCCGTCGGTAGAGGGCGATGACGCGTCGAGGACCGCCGCGGTGAGCGCCCGGTGGGTCTTGTACAACTCGTCGCGCAGGGCGGCACGGGCGAGCGTTTGCCAGAGGTCGGCGCGAGGTAACTCGAGGATGCGATCGCGGAGCCATGCCAACTCCAGGCGGCGGTCAAGCCCGAGGTGAATGCCGGCCGCGCGGCGGACGGGCTGTTCGCGTCCACCGACGATTTCGACGACGTCGAAGGCGAAGAACAGGGCATCGAGGGCGGCGACGCGCGATGCGAGCGCGCTCGGTACCCCAGCATCGGCGAATTCCGCCACCCGCGCATACCATGCGTGGCCGTCAAGACCGCTCAGCAGTTCCGGCAGCGCGTGCCAGAGCGTGGCGGCCCCCGAAGCATAGTCCGCGACCGCGGCGGCGATGTCGAGCGGAGGGCGCCGCTTGCGGACCAGCCAGCGTGCCGCTCGGGTGAGGAGTCTGCGTCCCTGCAGCAACATCTTGAATTCCGTCTCCTCATCGACGAAGTCTTCGAGCGCCTCGACCTCCAGCCAGAATCCGCGCATCTCGAAGACCGCGGCGGCGACGGCATACGCGCGCGCGATGTGGGCGGTGTCGGCGCCGGTCTCCTCGGCCAACCGAGATACGAAAGTTGTCCCCGCGTGGTCGACGATCGTGTTAACGAGGTCGGTGGTGATGATCTCTCGGCGTAGACGATGGTGGCGCATGTGAGGCTGAAAGCGCTCGCGCAGCGATGCCGGTAAGGAGTCGACGAAATCACTGCCGAGATACTCGTCTTCGGGGAGGTCGGACTCGAGGAGGTCGGCGTGGAGGGCGATCTTTGCGTAGGCGAGTAGGACTGAGAGCTCGGGGCCGGTCAGGCCTTCGTTCGCGGCCTTGCGCTCCCGGATGCCGTCTTCGCCCGGGAGCCCCTCGAGCTCGCGATCGAGCTGGCCACTGCGGTCGAGGTCGTCGATGAGGCGGGCATGGAGGTCGAGCAAGTCCGAAGCCTGTCTGCGCTCGAGGCTCAACGCGACCGCCTGCCCGTGGCTCTCGCCGAGAACGTGCTTGGCGACGGTGTCTGTGAGTGCGGCCAGGAGCTCGTTGCGCTCGGAGGTCATGATCTCGCCCTCGGCGACCGCTGCATCCAGCAGGATCTTGAGGTTCACCTCGTGGTCGGAGCAGTTGACCCCCGCCACGTTGTCGATCGCATCGGTGTTGATCCGCCCGCCGCAGAGGGCGTACTCGATCCGGCCTTTCTGGGTGAAGCCAAGGTTGCCGCCCTCGCCGACGACCCGGCAGCGGAGCTGCGCCCCGTCGATCCGCACGCCGTCATTGGCCTTGTCGCCGACCTCGGCGTTGTGCTCCGACCGTGCCTTAACGAAGGTACCCACGCCCCCGTTCCAAAGGAGGTCGACTGGCGCGCACAGGAGCGCCCGAATCAGCTCATCCGAGGAGAGAGCCTCCGCCTCGACGTCGAGCGCCTGGCGTACCTGTGCGGACAGGGGAATCCGCTTGGCGGACCGGGCAAAGACACCACCGCCCTCGGAGATGGCCGCCGGGTCGTAGTCACGCCAGGACGACGCTGGCAGATCAAAGAGCCGGCGCCGCTCGGCGAAGCTCGCCTCCGGATCGGGGGAGGGATCGAGGAAGACATGATCGTTGTTGAAGGCGCCGACGAGCTTGATGTGTGGCGATAGCAGCATCCCGTTGCCGAACACATCCCCCGACATGTCGCCGATGCCGACGACGGTGACGTCGGTTGACTGAATGGCCACTCTGAGATGGCGAAAATGGCGCCTTACCGATTCCCACGCCCCGCGAGCGGTGATTCCCATCCTCTTGTGGTCGTAGCCGTGCGATCCGCCCGAGGCGAACGCGTCTCCGAGCCAAAAGGCGTACTCGTCCGCGACGTCGTTTGCGAGGTCCGACAGCGAGGCGGTCCCCTTGTCGGCGGCAACCACGAGGTAGACGTCGTCCTCGTCGTGGCGGACGACGGCAGGTGGTGCAACGACCTTCCCACCGACGATGTTGTCGGTCAGATCGAGCAGCCCGGACACGAACAGCCGGTAGCAGTCAGCGGCTTCCTCGAGTAGCGCCTTGCGTCCGCCCGTGGACGGCGGGCGCTTGGTCACGAATCCGCCTTTCGCGCCGACGGGAACGATGACCGCGTTCTTAACCATCTGTGCCTTCATCAACCCGAGGACCTCCGTGCGGAAGTCCTCGCGCCGGTCCGACCAGCGGATCCCGCCGCGCGCGACCCTCCCGCCGCGGAGGTGCACGCCCTCTACACGCGGCGAGTAGACGAAGATCTCGAACCGCGGACGGGGAAACGGGAGAAACGGCATTAGCGAGGGATCGAGCTTGAACGACAGCTGCCTCTTGGGCTGCCCTTCTGGAGAGCGCTGGAAGTAGTTAGTTCGGACGGCGGCGCGGACGACCGCGAGACAGTTGCGCAGGATGCGGTCCTGATCGAGGCTGGCGATGTCGTCGATCGCTCGCTCGACCTCGGCCCCGAGTCGGTCGGCCGCAGCGAGGTCGTGGCGGCCGGGGTCAAGTCGCGCAGCGAACAGCTCGACGAGCAGGCGCGCGACCGCCGGATTGCCGGTCAGCGCCTGCTCAAGGTAGCGGTCGCTGAAGGTTGTGCCGGCCTGGCGCAGGTATTTCACGACCGCGCGCAGCAACGAGACTTCGCGACCACTCAAACCGGCTCCTAGCACCAGCGCGCCGAGCCGGTCGTTCTCGAACTCACCGCTCCAGACCCGCGCGAATGCGTCTTGGAAGGCGGCGCGCGCCGCTTCGCTCCGAAGGTCGACGTCGAAGCCGCAGACGACGCCGATGTCGTAGATCCAAGTGGAACGCCGATCCTCGGGCGTGATCTCGTATGGACGCTCGTCACTGACCCGCAACCCCATGTTCTCGAGGATCGGCAAGACATCCGAGAGCAAGACGCGCTCGCCCGGGCTCAACAGCTTGCACCGCAAAGAGGTCCCGTCGTCCTCGGCGGTCTGGTAAACGCTGATGATGAGCCCGTCGCCGGCGGCGAGAGCCTCGGCACGGTCGATGTCGTCGACCGCCGCACCAGCTCGCCAGTCGGCGCGATAGGCGATCGGGAACGCCGCCCTGTAGCGGCGAAACAGTGCGTTGCCCCGTTCCTCGCCATGCACCGTTCTAAGGGCATCCGCGAGGTCGCCGGTCCAGGGCCGTGTCACCTCGGCGATCCGCCGCTCGATCTCGGCGACGTCGTGGCCCGCCTCGGCAGCGCGGCAGCGCACGATGTAGTGGATGCGCGCGAGCATGGAATCGGATAGGCGAAGCGCCCAGTCGATTTCGGTCGCGCCGAACGCGTCGCTCAAGACCGAGGCGATCCGCTCGCGGTTGTCGGTGTTGTAACGATCGCGGGGTACGAAAACCAGACACGACACGAACCGCTTGTAGGGGTCGTTCCGCACAAACAGGCGGACACGCTGGCGCTCGCCGAGCGCGACGATTCCCATCGAGATCGCGAACAGCTCATCGTCCGTGATCTGGAAGAGCTCATCCCGCGGGTAGATCTCCAGCGTCTTGGCCAGCGCCTTCGCGTCATGGCTCTCAGGGGGGAACCCCGCCCGACGTATGACGCACTCGACCTTGTCGCGCAGGATCGGGATCTCGCGCGGGCTCGCCTCCTCGGCGGCGGTGGTGTACAAGCCGAGGAAACGACGCTCGCCACAGACCTCGCCCGCCACGAAGCGCTTCACACCGATGTAATCGAGGTACAGCGGTCGGTGCACCGTCGAGCGCGAGTTCGCCTTGGTCAGGATCAGCGGCTGAGACCTCCGAGCCATCGCCCGGACGTCCGCGGGCAGCCTCGCGAAGCTCCCGGAGACAATCGGGCCCCCGTGTCTGAGGACGCCGAATCCCGAGCCATCGACAACGCGAAGAAGGTCCTCGCCAGCCTCCCTGACGAGATCGTACTCGCGATAGCCGAGGAAGATGAAGTTCCCGCCATCGACCCACTCGAGGAAGGCATTGACCTCCTCGACCTCGCTTCGATCGAGCGGCGGCGCAGCCGACACGAACCCAGGCACGATCTCGCGCATCCGCTGGCGCATCATCGGCCAGTCCTCCACCGCCGCCCTGACATCGCTCAGAACCCGACGGATGCCACCGACAAGCGCCTCGAGCAGCTCGGGCTCAGTCTCGCGATCGACTTCGAACTGCATCACCGATTCGGCCAGCGCGCCGGTCTTCCCCGCGCCCGCTGGGAAGACCTCCGCGAGCCGACCAGCCCCGTCCCGGAGCACGTCGATGACGGGATGGATCGAGAGCTCGATCACGTATCCGCAGTGGGAGAGCTCCATGGCGATCGAGCCCACCAAGAACGGCATGTCATCGGTCACGACCTCCACGATCGTTTTCGTCGACTGCCAGCCGTGCTCCGCGAGCCCGGGGTTATAGGCCCGCACAATCGCTGAGCCAGGCGTGCGGTCACGAGCGAAGTCCCAGACGGCGATCGCCGCGGCGCAGAGGTCACGGGTGCTGCGCTCGGCCAGATCCCCCTGCGGTACCCAGTGGTAGAACTGCCGGACGAACGCCTCGCACTGATCTACCAGCTCGGGCGCAACGTGCTCGCGCAAACGGCTGCAGACGGATTGAATGAGCGCCGCCTCGGCCTCCTCCACCCTCAACGCCATCGCTGCACGCCCTTCGATCGACCCAACACCGCCGCGGCGCTCGGGACGTTTGGCGCCACGGTCGACTCGCCAGCCTACCGGACGGGAAACGCCCCGACCCTAGACGGTCGACACGTCGGCCACGCCAAGCTGGAAGCGCGACAGTCCGCGATCCGTCCGCGCAGCCAGCCGAGCAACAAACGCCGGAGGCATCGAGGCGGAAATCCCAATCGACCTTGAGCGGACTGCTCTTGCGGACAAGCAGGAGGCGTCCGACCAGGAGATGCTGAATCGCACGCCGCCGCTTGGGAACGCGGCGACCGCGGCCGACATGCGCGCCGCGTTCAGGGTCTACTAGTCGCCGGCCTCGAGCACGGGCACGGGCTTGACCGGCGGCGGCGATGGGACGCGGGTGCCGCGAGTGTGGAACGCCAGCGCGCCCACCGCCGCGAGCGCCATCGTCAGCACTCCGGCGGCGACGAACACCGCCCGAACCCCGACGACGCTGAGCAGGGCGCCGGCGCCGACGAACGCGGACGCGAACGCGATGTTCTCGAGGACGTCCTTCAAGCCGAACACGCGGCCGAGCAGGCGCTCGGTCACTAGCTCCTGCACGAGGCGCATCTCGGGTCCGACCAGCAGGTTCTCGCCGAGGCCGATGAACGCGAACGCGACGAGCGCCAGAGGCAGGTTGGGGGCGAGCGCGGCCACGGCCATCGCGACGCCTGACAGTGCGATGCCGAACAGCCAGCGCCGGCGCAGGCCGTCGACGTTCGATCCCGCGCGTGCGTTCGTCCATGAGCCGGCGACCATGCCGAGCCCGTAGAGCGCCATCAGCACGCTGTACCCCGAGCCGCCGGCGTGGAGCGGGCCGGTGGCGAGCAGCGGCGCGACCACGTTCAACATCGCCCCGGTCAGCACGACGAGCGCGCCGACGCCCATCAGCACCGCCACGCCGGGGAGCGCCACGGCGGCACGAGCGCCTTCGCGGGTGTCCGCCCACACGGAGGCTGGCGAAACCTCAGAACCGTGCTCGCCGTCCCACGGCCCGAGGTTCACGCCTGCGAGCAGCACGGCCGACATCGCGAAGCTCACGGCGTTCAGCACCAGCACGACGGGGGCGGTTGTGATCAGCAACAGCCCGGCGGCGAGCGCCGGCCCCAGCATCAGCCCGATGTTGATGCTCGCGTAAAAGATCGCGGTCAGTTGCGAGCGGCGCTCGGGCGGAACCATCCCGGGGAGCGCGGCGTTGATCGCGGGGCGGAACAGCGCGGTTCCGACCCCGGCGAGCAGCGCGAGACCGACGGTGGCGGCAAACGAGGGGACGATCGCGAGGCCGATGAAGCAGCCGGCCCGCAGCAGGTCGGCGACGACGGCGAGCCGCCGGCGGGAGAGGCGGTCGGCGAGCGAGCCGAACAGCGGCGACAGCACGATCCCGGGCAGGAACTCTCCGAGCAGGACTAGCGAGATGGCCCATCCCGAGTGGAAGCGGTGATAGGCGACCAGCAGCAGCGCGACGTACGCGGCGCCGGTGCCGACCTGCGACTGGAGAAACGCCGCGCAGAATCGTCGCAGGGATGGTGTGTCCTTCAGGAGCGCGAGCATCCAGCATTTATCGGCTTGCCCGTGGGTAAACCTGAGGAGGCGGGGCGTGCTCCCGCTAGGACTCGGGGCTCGTCCGTCGGCGCCGCGGCGCCGCTCGCCGAGGCAAGATCTCGCCGAACGCGCGCTCGACGTCGATCAGCATGATCAGCCGGTCGCCGACGGCGGCGATCTCATCCCCGAGCCCGCGGTCGGCCGCCGCCGGGAGTTGCTCGATCTGCTCGACCGGCACCGCCCGGATCCCGTCGACTCGGTCGACGATCAACCCGAGCGCGCGGTCTTTGGCCACGAGGACGAGAATCCGGGTGTTCGGCCCGGTCTCGAGCTCCCGCCCGAGGCGGCTCGAGAGATCAACCACCGGCAACGTCCGGCCGCGCAGGTTGATCATGCCCTGGATCAGGCCGCTCGCGGTCGCCGTCGCGCTCGGCGAAACGTATCGAATGATCTCGCGCACGGACGCGATCGGCAGGCCGTAGTGCTCGCCGTGCAGCGAGAACACGACCAGCTGGCGCTCACGCTCCGCTGTCGGCATCCACGCTCGTACCCGTCACCGTGGCGACAGCTGCGCGGGCGAGAAGCGCTCGACCGCGCTACGGAGGACCGCGAGCTCGTCGTCGGCGAGCGGCAACCGGGGCGGGCGGCACGGGCCGCCGCCGATCCCGAGCTCGTCGAGCGCGGCCTTGAAGTACTGCACGAGCTTCGGCGTCATGTCCAGGCGCGCGAGTGGGAGCAGCTCGCCGTACAGTTCCCGCGCTGTCGGCAGGTCTCCGGCCGCGCACAGCTCCCATAGCCGGACGGACTGGGCGGGCAGCACGAGCGCCACACCTGAGATCCAGCCGACCGCCCCGGCGCAGAATCCCTCGAGCGCCCAGTCGTCGCCGCCGACCATGACGTCGATCTGCGGGCAGCGGTTCACGAGCTCGGCGATCCGCCGGGCGTCGCCGGAGGTCTCCTTGAACGCGGACACGCTCGGAACCTCGCTCGCGATCCGCGCGAGCAGCTCGGGCTGGAGGTCGCTGCCGCTCCCGAGGGGGTTGTTGTAGATCATCAGCGGCAGTTCGGTGGCGCGCGCGATCGAGCCGAAGAACTCGACCAGCTCGCGCCCGTCGGCGCGGTACAGCAACGGCGGCAGGGTCATCGCGCTGTCGGCGCCGGCGCTCGCCGCGTCGCCCGCGTAGACCGCGGCCTGCTCGGCGGTGGCGGCCGAGATGCCGGCGCAGACCGGCGCTCCGCCCGCGGCGGCCACGACGGTCTCGATCACGGCGCGGCGCTCCTCGCGCGAGAGGCTCCCCCCTTCGCCGACTGTCCCGTTCGGGACGATTCCGTGAACGCCCTCGGCGAGCAGCCGCCTGACCTCCGCGCCGATCGCGTCGTGATCGACCTGCAGATCGGCGCCGAAGTGGGTGACGATCGCGGCGTATACGCCCTTCATCGCAGTCCTCCTGTCGTTGCTCTCAGTCGTTGTACACGACCGCGCGGGCCGCGGCCGGCGATCGCGCGCGCCGGGTCGAACGCGCTCAGCAGCTCGCTGCGCCTGCCCTCGAGCACCAGCGGCGCGAGCAGCTCGCCGGTGAGCGGAGCCAGCGTGATTCCGAGCGTGCCGTGGCCCGTCGCCAGATGCACCCCGTCGAGCCCGGGAACGGGGCCGATGTATGGCAGGCCGTCGGGCGAGAGGGAGCGCATCCCGGCCCAGTCATACGGGTGTGCCGGCAACTGCCAGCGCGGGAGTGCGCGCTCGGCGGCGGTGGTGATCGCCGTCAACCGGCGCTCACTGAGACGCAGTCCCCGGGCACCGAGCTCGAGCGTTCCCGACACGCGCACCGCCCCCTCGTAGGCGCTGATCGCGACCTTCGGAGACTCGAGATACAGCGCCTGACACGGTGAGCCGGCGGCCGATGGGTACGTGCGGCTGTATCCCTTCGCCGCGGCGATCGGCAACCGCACACCGAGCCGAGCCAGCAGCTGCGCCGAGGCCACGCCGCCGGCAACGACGACCGCGTCAGCGCGCCGTACGACCGATCCGCTCGCGACGGTCCAATCAGACCGGTCGCGCACGAGGCTGCTCGCCGGTGTGTGCTCGAGCACCTCCACGCCACCGCGGACGAGCGCCCGTCGGACGCCCTCGCACAGCGCCTCCGGTCGAACCCGGCGGTCGCCGCGAGCGATCACGCCCCCGAGCACCCGCTCGCTCAGCGCCGGCTCGAGCGCCAGCATCTCGCCGCTCGACAGTCGATCGAGTGGCTCCGTCACCCCCACCGCTTGCAGCTCGTCCGCGACGTGCCAGAGGTGCTCGAGCTCGGCCTGCTCGAACGCGGGATACAGCAGCGGCTGGTCATGGAGCTCGAACTCGACGCCACGCTCCGCCAGCCGGTCGAACGCCGGGCCCGCGACCGCGGCCGCGTGTTGCAACGCAAACAGACCCCGCCGGTACGCCGGACGCGCGCAGCTCGACACAAACCGGGCGATCCACCCGAGCATCGCCGGCGACAGCGTGGGCCTGATCCACAACGGCCCGGATGGGTTGACGATCCATCGAAACGACTCCAGGATCGCTCCGGGGCCGGGGACGGGGACCGCTAGCGACGGGGTGATCCAGCCGGCGTTTCCGGCCGACGCCCCCGCCCCACATCTACCGCGCTCGAACAGGGTCACCTCGGCGCCGCGGCCGGCCAGCGCCTCGGCGGCGCACAGGCCCACCGCCCCGCCGCCGATCACGATCACCCGCACCTCCGGATCCGCTCCCGCGTGCGCCTACAGCGAAAAGCCCGCCGGGAATGGGTCGGTCGGATCGAGCAGATACTGGCTCATGCCGGTGATCCAGGCTCGGCCACTGACCTCGGGCACGACCGCCGGCACCGATCCGAGGTCCACCTCCTCGACGAGACGGCCACTGAAGCGGCTCCCGATGATCGACTCGTTGACGAACTCCTGGCCGAGCGCCAGCTCGCCGCGAGCGTGGAGCGCGGCCATGCGCGCCGAGGTCCCGGTCCCGCACGGGGACCGGTCGAGCCAGCCCGGGTGGATCGCGGTCGCGTTGCGCGCATCCGCGCCGTCGTGGCCCGGGGCATGGAACACGACATGCTTGCAACCACGGATCGCGGTGTCGACCGGATGCACCGGCAACGCCGCGGCGTTGATCGCGGAGATGATCGCGAGCCCGCGGTCGATCAGTTCCTGCGCGTTCGCCGGAACCGGCTCGAGGCCGACCGACGCGGCCGGGATGAGCGCATAGAAGTTGCCTCCGTACGCCATGTCATACGTGACCGCCCCGAGGGAGCCGACTTCGACGCTGGCATCGAGCGCGGCCACGAACGCGGGCACGTTGCGAAGCCGCACCCGCTCGGCCCGCCCGTCTGAGACCGTCACGGTCGCCTCCACGAGTCCAGCCGGCGTGTCGAGCCGGATCACGGTCTCGGGCTCGGACACGGTGACCATCCCGCACTCGACCAGCACGGTCGCGACGCCGATCGTCCCGTGGCCACACATCGGAAGCAGGCCCGAGACCTCGACGAACAGCACCCCCCAGTCGGCGTCGGGTCGCGTGGCCGGTTGGAGGAACGCGCCCGACATCGCGCCATGACCTCGGGGCTCGCGCATCAGCAGCAGCCGGAGGTGGTCGAGATGCTCCTCGAAGTAGAGGCGGCGCTCCTGCATCGAGCTGCCGGGGATCGGGCCGAGGCCGCCGGTGATCACCCGCGTCGGCATTCCCTCGGTGTGGGAGTCGACCGCGGAGAAGTAGCTCGTGGCGCGCATGTCCCCCAACCCTCGCATGGTTGTCGCGATTTTTGAAGGGCGGTCAGCTCCGTGGCGGTATCGTCGCCGAGCCGCGCTGCTCCGTGACATCGATCTCAGGATGTCCGCCCGAGGAGGGAGACCCCTGATTCCGGGCGAACTGTCCGGACGGATGTTTGTCCGTATGGCTATGGAATAAGGCCGCGCGCAGCCGAAGAATATGCCCATATGCGCACTCGTCCGCTGATCGCTGTCACGACGTCGGAGCTTCGCCGCCCCGAATATGCGAGCGCGCGGCCGCAGGGCGAGCCGCCGAAGCTCGAAGTGGCCCTGGCCACGCTGTACCCCGAGGCGATCGAACGGGCCGGGGGGATCCCGGTGATCGTGCCGCTGCTTCGCCCGGCGGCGATCGGCCCGCTGCTGGACCGCGTCGACGGTGTGTGCCTGCCGGGTGGCCCCGACGTGCAGCCGAGCGTCTACGGCGCCGAGCCCCATCCCGAGCTCGGTCCGACAGAGCCGCGGGTCGACGCGGTCGAGCTCGCGCTCGTGCGCGCCGCCGACCGTCGCAAGCTTCCGATCCTCGGGATCTGCCGCGGCATGCAGCTCCTGAACGTCGCGCGCGGCGGGACCCTGCACCAGCACCTTCCCGACGTCGTCGGCAGCGGCGTCGAGCACCGCCAGGCCGAGCACGGCAGCGTCCCCACCCATCGCCTCGAGACCGCGTCGAACAGCCGGCTCCGGGCGACGCTCGGTGGCCCGACGCTCGAGGTCAACTCGTTCCACCACCAGGCGGTCCAGAAGCTCGGCAAGGGCCTGGCGGCGAGCGCCTGGGCGCCGGACGGGACGATCGAGGCGATCGAGAATCCCGGCGATCGGCTCGTCATCGGCGTCCAGTGGCACGCCGAGGGCTTGGAGGACCACGGGCCCCTGTTCGATCTCCTGATCGCGGCCGCCGCCGGCGCCGAGCAGCTCGCCGCCGGGGCGTGCACGGTGGCCGAACGGCTCGCGGAGCCGCGCCGGCTGAGCACGACCAGGCGATCTGTGCGCTCACGCCGGCCGGTCGATGGGCAGCGCCTCGCCCAAGCGGGTTAATCACCGTGTTATCCCCACCGTGGTTAACTGCTCCCACGGAAACGCTACAAACACCGATCGGGCGCGCCGCACTCATGGAGAGTGTGGATTGGGCGGCGTGGCGCCCGTCTGAGCCTTACACCGTGGGGATCGAGGAGGAGATCATGCTCCTCGATCCGGTGACCTGGGGCCTGACGCAACGTGGCGACGAGGTGCTGTCGCTCGCCGCCCCGGATCTCGCCGGCCGGTGTGCCGCCGAGACGCACGACGCGGCGCTCGAGCTGCGAACCGCGCCGCACGGGACGGTTCGGGAAGCGATCGCCGAACTGCGCGAGCTTCGCTCGCTGCTGATGCGTGACCTCACCACGATGGGCATGGCGGCCGCGGCGGCCGGAATGCATCCCGCGCCGATGACCGAGCCCGCGAAGGTGTCCCCGTCGAGCCGCTACCAGGCGATCTACCGCACCACCCGCGACCTCGCCCGCCGCGAGCCGACATTCGCCCTCCATGTGCACGTCGGGTTGCCCGACGAGCGCAGCGCGATCCGCGTGGTGAACCAGCTGCGCGCGCATCTGCCGTTGCTGCTCGCGCTGTCGGCGAGCTCGCCGATCTTGCGGGGCCGGGCAACCGGTCTGGCCTCGAACCGGACGATCTTGTTCCAGGGCTTCCCGCGCACCGGGATCCCGCGGCGCTTCGAGAGCTACCAGGACTGGGTATCGACCGTCGACCTGCTCGTCCGCTCGGGAGCGATCCCGGAGCCGACGTTCCTGTGGTGGGACGTCCGACCGCAGCCTCGCCTGGGAACCGTCGAGGTGAGGATCATGGATGCCCAGCCGCGGCTTGCGACCACGGCGGCGCTGACCGCGCTCGTGCAGGCGCTCGCCCGGCTCGAGCTCGAGCAGGGGTTTGCCTCGCCGAGGCTGGTCGGCGCCCAGGAGGTGCTCGCCGAGAATCGCTTCATCGCCGCCCGCGATGCCACCGCTGCCGAGTTCATCGATCCCTCGCGCGCCAGATTGGTTCCGCTCCCGACGATCCTCGACGACGTCCTCGTGGCTGCCCGCCCCCACGCCGCGGCGCTCGACGCGGCCGACGAGATCGAAGACGTGCGAATGCTCATGCTCGCGCCTGAGCCGCGACGGCAGGAGCGACTCGCGGCCTCCGGGGGCCTGCCGGTCCTCGTCGCCGACCTCGCGGCGCGCTTCGCCTCCTAAAGGGCCTCCTGCTGGGCGACCGCTTCGGGCGCCGTCAGCTCGAGCATGTGAGCCGGCGGGTCGGGCACGGCGATGGTCGAGGTGACCCGCAGCTCGGGGTCGACGTGGACCAGCTCGCCTGACTCGAGCATCCGCCAGTCCGGATTAGAGTCCATCGGCTGCGAGGCGATCACCGTGGCCGGAAGGATCGACAGCTGCCCGGAGAACACGCGGGTGATCCCGGACGCGCTCCGTTGGTCGAGTATCTCGCCGCCGCCGACACCGCCGATCGATCGTTCGAGAATCCACAGCTCGTTCGTGTCCGGGTAGCGGAACGCCCAGATGTCGGTCGCAGTGCTCAGCAGCATGTTCAGCGAGTAGAGCGGGATCTCGGCCGCGAGCTCACGCGCCGCCACCGTGATCCCCGCGACCACGTCCCCGCCCTGCTCCTCGATCCGCTTGGTGATCAGCGTGAAGTAGAGCTCGGAGTCGGTCGAGCCGTGGGCGAGCTCGGCGTGGGCGCCGAGGCGCTCGCGCAGGGTCGGGAGATCTCCGAGCACGCCGTTGTGCGCGAACAGCCTGCCGTGCTGCTCGAACGGGTGCGTGTTCTCGATCGTGGGCTCGCCCGCGGTGGCGTGCCGGATGTGCGCGAGGAACGTGCGCGAGCTGACTTCGTGGGCATCGGCGATAAACGTCTGGCTGCGGCTCGCGGCGACCGGCTTGCGGTACACCGACGGCGTGCCGTCGGTGTTGAACGTGCCGAGCCCGACGCCGTCCGGCTGGCTCTCGCTCAGCTGCACGAGGCTGGTGGGCGCGTCCAGCAGCCAGAACGTCGCTTGCACCTGATTTGCTCCGCCGCTCATCCCGAACAGCCGGCACATGGCGGGCGATTGTATGTGCTGTCGCGGATCGCGTCGGCGCGCGTTAGGCGTCTCCTAGACTGCTCGGCTCGTGGAGACTGCGTCTGAACACGCGGAGCCGCTCGTCCCGGGCCCGCCGGCGGCGAGCCTCGAACGACACGGCCTACCGGTCAGGTGGCGTCCCCGGACGGCCGCCGGGGGTCACTGGCGCCGCGCCACCGACGCCGTGTACAGCGCCCGGTTCGCGATCGCCGTCTACCTCGCGACGCGCGTGCTGCTGCTTGTCGTCGCGCTCGTGAACGGAACCCTCCGCCACCACGCCTTCACCCACGAGCTGTCCCAGTGGGACGGCCTGTGGTACCGGATGCTCGCCGACCACGGGTATCCGACGCACGTTTCGCACATCCAGACGACGCTCGGCTTCTTCCCGATGTACCCGCTCGTCGTGTGGGCGGTGTCGCACGCGTTCGTCGTACCGCTTGCACGGTACGAGATCCTCTCGACGACGATCGCAGGCGTGATCGTCTCGGGCGTGGGCGGGCTGATCGCCACCGTGCTCGTGCAGCGGCTCGCCACCGGCTGGTGGGGTGAGCAGACCGGGCGCAAGGCCGTCTTGATCTTCTGCCTGTTCCCCGGCTCGGTGGTGTTCTCGATGGTCTACGGCGAGGGCCTCATGCTCCCGCTCGCCGCCGGCTGCATCCTCGCGCTGCAGAAGCGCCGCTGGCTGCTGGCCGGCTCGCTGGCGGCGTTCGCGATCGCGACCGAGCCAGAGGCGCTCGTGCTCGTGGTCGTGTGCGCTGTCTCGGCACTGCTCGAGCTGCGCCGCCGCGGCTTCATGAACCCGGCGGGGCTGACCAGCCTGCTCGCGCCGGCGCTGTCGGTCCTCGGCGCCGCCGCGTTCGCCGGGTTCCTGTGGCTCTGGACGGGCTCGCCGTTCGCGAGCCTGATCGCGCAGCGGGACGGCTGGGGCGAGAGGACCGACGTGTACGCGGTCGTCCATCTCGCGCAGCTGACCGGCGACCAGATCTCGTTCAGCCATTTCGACCACCCGACGATCGACCTGAACCTCGTCGTCGGGCTCGTGGGCGCGGTAGTGCTGATCGTCCTGCTCGTGCTCGTGATCCGAAACTGGCGCGAGATGTCGACCGAGGCGATCGTGTGGACGCTCGGCGTCAGCTGGCTCGCGCTGACGTCGGAGTACACGCCGCCGAACCCGCGGCTGATGATCACCGCGTTCCCCGCTGTGATCGTGCTCGCGCGCTATGTCCGAGGAAAGGCCTGGGTCGTGCTGCTGTGCGTGAACGGGTTCCTGCTCGTGGGGATGAGCGCCCTCACGTTCGTGGGGACTACACTGCGGCCGTAGGGTCGCGGACCCTGAGGGTCAGCGCGTGAGCAGCTCGACCCAGATCACGCTGGCGTAGCCGAACGACCTGGTGGAGCGGTGGGCGTACTCGCGCGCGAGCGCCGAGCGCAGCGCGAGGTACCGCGCGTAGTGCACGCGCGAGGTGGCGGCACCGGTCGGCGAGCCCTGGTGGCTCGCGACCAGCCACACGCGCCCGCAGGCCGAAGGGACGTGGGGCGTGTCGTAGCGCTCGACGTACGGCTGCACCGGCTGGTGGGCGTAGTACTCGAACGGCATCCGCGCGTCGAGCGGATAGAACACGACGCAGTCGCCAGGCCGGGCCGCGGCGCGAACGTATGCGGTTGCGGCGCGCCAGTTCTCGGGCGAGGTGCCGTAGCTCGGGATCAGGACGACCGCGCGCAGTGCGATCAGGACCGCGAGTGCCACCCAGCCGGCGCGGCTTCGCCCGAGTAGCCACCCGAGCAGCAGCGCCACCGCCGGCAGCGAGAGCAGTAGGTTGCGCGGGGTGAAGATCGGCTGCCCGACGAACGACCACAGCCACATTAGCGCGAGCGGAACGAGCAGCCACGACAGCGCGAGCAACGGTCCCCACAGCCGCTCGGAGTCGCCGCCCCGGCGCAGTCGAACCACGATCGACGCGGCCGCGGCGGCAATCAGCGCGACGGTCAGGATCGCCAGCGGGGTGGCGAGCGCCCCAGGATGGAAATTGGGCTCGAAGCCGGCCGAGGTCAGCGCCCCGGCGACTTGCCGCTCGAGCTTGAAGGTTGGCTGCGGGATCCAGAACAGCTGGTTCGAGCCGCGGCTTGCGGCGAGCACGGCCAGCGGGATCCAGCAGCCCGCGCACACGGCGAGCGCGGACGCCACCTCGCGCCACCCGCGCCGGCGCCAGGCGAGCGCGAGCAGCTGCGCGGGCACCGCGAAGATCGCGACATAGCTCGCGTACACCGACAGCGTCGTGACGACGACGTAAGCGATCCACGGGCTCCGCCGGCGCGGGCCGCCGACGATCTCGGCGAACGCGAGGAACGAGCCGGCGACCAGCGCGACCATCGGCGCGTAGCCCCGGGCGTCCTGGCCCCAGAAGACCAGTGGAAGGCTGACCGCGGTCAGCAGACCGGACGCGAGCGCGACCCGCCGGTCGAACAGTTGCAGCCCGAGCAGGCTGACCTCGCCGGCGACGGCAGCAGCCGCGAGCACCGACGGCAGCCGGATCACGAGCGCGCCGGTGCCGAACCAGCCGATCAGCACGTGCAGCAGCGCGTAGTAGCCGAGCATGTTCCCGCCGTCGTGCGCGATCGCGCTCCACAACGCCGACCCGTGCTGGCTCGCGATCGCGACGGTCGCGGCCTCGTCGAGCCAGAGGCTCCGGGTCGTCAGCTCGATCAAGCACAGCACCGCCGCGAGCGCCGCCGGCCCGGCGACGACCGCGACGTCCCACCGCTGCCCGCGCCCACCCAGCCGGGCGGTTGCCGAAGGCGTCCCGAGCCGCGGAACCTCGGTCTGCGTGGCCATCACGACTCGGCGATCGGGCGCAGGCGGCCAGTCCTGACCGCCGGCCGCCGGCGGGCCACGACGACCGCGACAGCCAGGGCCAGATACAGCACCACGAACACCGGCGCGGTGCGCAGCGGGAACGCGAGGATCCCGTCGGCCTTGACCACGAGCGCGCTCGCCACGACCCCGGCCGCGAGCAGCCGCGACTCCTGGACCCCGGGGCAAGCGGCGAGCAGCGCGAGGCCCCAGCTCAGGTACCACGGCCACGCCGCCGGGCCGCAGATCGCCGCGGCGATCAGCGCGACCGCGAGGTAGCGGACGGAGTTCTCGCGGCGCGCTCGCCACAGCAGGATCGCGCCGAGCAGCACGCCGAGGCCAAACGTCACGACCCCGAGCGCCGACTCGAGGCCGCGCGCGCCCACCCCGACCCCGACGTCGCCGAGCAGGTGGGCGGCCGTCCACCCGAGCGCGGTTGCCGGCGTGATCGCGATCCGGGCCTTGTCAGGCGTCGAGAACACCGATGTCGAGATCCAGCCGAGGCCGAGGCCGGTGAGCGCGGTGACCGCCACGAGCACGACGATCGTGACCGCCGCCGACACCGCCAGGCGGCGGACGCGCTCGGCCGGCAGCGGCGCGCTGCGTGCCCAGACGACCGCGGTGAACACGATCGCCGCGGCCGCCGGAATCTTGATTGTCGCCGCCAGCGCGCAAACCGCGACTCCCGCCACCGGCCGGCGCTCGAGCGCCAGCGTCACGCCGGCGACGAGCAGCCCTACCAGCAGCACGTCATTGTGCGCGGCGGCGACCAGCTCGAGCAGCACCAGCGGGCTGAGTAGCACCCACCAGATCGTGCGCACCGGGTCAGCGCCGAGCGCGCGGGCGAGCCGCGGGGCGAAGACCGCGATCAGCACCACCCCGATCAGCTCCACCAGCCTGATCAGCAGCACTCCGGCGACCAGATGCGAGCCGGCGACCGCGATCACGAGGCTGACGATGCCGAGGAACAGCGGCCCGTAGGGGGCCGTCGTGTTCCGCCAGAACGGATCGACGGCGCCGAGCACGTGCGCGTGGGCGGTGTGCGCGAGCAACGCGGGCGCGTGCCGATACGGATCGATCCCGAGGTGCACGAGCGTCCCCTGGGCGAGGTAGCTGTAGACGTCGCGGCTGAACAGCGCGGGTCCGAGGAGCAGCGGTAGGCCCCAAGCCGCGGCGATCACGTAGACGTCCCTGGTCGAGAGCGCTCTGGCCGAGATCAGCCGGCCCAGCCCGAGCCAGGCGACCGAGAGCGCGACGATCCCGGCGTAGAACATCGCGACGCCGGCGCCGCTCAGCGATGGATCGAACCACCATCGGACCGGGCCGCCGGCGAGGTCAGGCCCCGAGAAGGCGACCAGGATCGACCCGGCGAGGCCCAGGCAGACCCACGGCCAGAGGGATCGCTCTGCTCGGCTGGCAACCGGCGGCATCCCGGGTATTGTGGCCGGGGAGCCGCCGATTCAGCTCATGTGTGTAGCAAGCTGCTTGTCAATCGAATGGCCGCCGGCCGGCGTAGGCTTGTGTCGGTAGGCATTAATGTTGAGGGCGTGAGCGACGCGAGCCTGTTCGCGGGCCTGTTCGCCCACGGCGGCGCGGCCGCGGAGGTCGGCGACCGCGCGCTCGTGGACGCAATGGTCGAGTTCGAGGTCGCGCTCGCGCGAGCGCTGGCCGAGCTCGGGCTGGCTCCGCCCGAGGCGGCCGATGAGCTCGCGACGGCCGTCGAGGAAGGGGCGCTCGAGCTCGATCTGGCCGAGCTCGGCCGCGCCACCGGCGAGCAGGGCACGCCCGTTCCCGGGCTCCTGCGCGCGCTCCGCCGCCATCTGTCGGACACGGCGTCTGCGCACCTGCACAAGGGCGCGACGAGCCAGGACGTGATCGACACGGCGATGATGCTCGTCACTCGGCGCGCGCTCGATCACGTGATCGGCGACCTCGCGGCCGCCGCGGATGCGTGCGCCGATCTCGTCGACCGCAACCGCTTTGCGATCGCGCCGGGGCGTACGCTGCTCCAGCAGGCGCTTCCGCTCACGTTCGGCCTGAAGGCGGCGGGCTGGCTCACCGGCATCGACGGCGCGCTCGCGGATTTGACCGAGGTGCGCGAGCGGCAGCTCGCGCTGCAGTTCGGGGGGGCCGTCGGCACGCTCGCGAGTCTGGGCGATCGCGGGCTCGACGTCGCGGACAAGCTCGCCGATCTGCTCGGACTGCGCGCTCCCGGCGTCCCGTGGCACACGATCCGGCTGCGGCCGGCGCGGATCGCCGCGGCGCTCGGCGCGACGCTCGGGGTGACGGGCAAGATCGGCCGCGACGTCGCGCTGCTCGCGCAAACCGAGGTCGCCGAGGTCGGCGAGGGGGGTGGCGAGGGCCGTGGTGGCTCCTCGACGATGCCGCACAAGCGAAACCCGGTCGGCGCGATCGGGCTGATCGCGTGCGCTCAGCGGGGCCCCGGACTGGTCGCGACGATGCTCGGGGCGATGCTGCAGGAGCACGAGCGCGGTGCTGGGACGTGGCAGGCCGAGTGGGAGACGCTGCCCGAGCTGCTCCGGCTGACGGGCTCGGCCGCCGCGATCCTGTCCGAGTTACTGGGCGGCCTCGAGGTCGACCCTGAGAAGATGACCGGCGACATGACCCTGACCGGCGCGCTGGTGATGAGCGAAAGCGTCGCGGCAGCACTCGCGCCGGCGCTCGGACGCCCGGACGCCCAGGACCTGGTCGAGCAGGCCGCGCGCCGCTCGCTCGACTCCGGGCAGGCGTTCCGCGATGTGCTGCTCGACCTGCCCGAGGTGGCCGATGCCCTGGGCGAGGACGGGCTCGATGCCGCGCTCGACCCGGCCGAATACCTGGGGGTAACGGCTGAGCTGATCGACCGAGCGCTGGCGGCGCACCGTGAGCGCTGAGCTCAACTACGAGCTCGGCGGTCCCGAAGGCGCGCCCGTGATTGCGTTCACCGGCTCGCTCGGCACCGACCTGACGATGTGGCAGCCCCAGTCGGACCCGCTCCGCGAGCGCTTCCGCGTGCTTCGCTACGACATCCGCGGCCACGGGTCCTCGCCGGTACCCCCGACCCCGTACGCGATCGCCGACCTCGGCGCCGATCTGATCGCGCTGCTCGACCGGCTCGAGATCGAGCACGCCTCGCTGTGCGGGCTCTCGATCGGCGGGATGGCCAGCATGTGGGCGGCCGCGCACGCGCCCGATCGGGTCGACCGGCTCATCGTCTGCTGCACCTCGGCCCAGCTCGGTCCACCGGAGGCCTGGCTCGAGCGGGCCGCGACCGTCCGTGCCGACGGGGTCGGGGCGATCGCCGATGCCGTCCTCGGTCGCTGGTTGACCCCGGGCTTCCGGGAGACGGCGGGCGGCAGGGCGGTGGTCGACCGTTTGCGAGCGATCCTCACCGCCACGCCACCCGAGGGCTACGCCGGCTGCTGCGAGGCGATCGCCGAGATGGATCTCCGGGACGATCTGGCACGCGTCACCGCCCCGACGCTCGTGCTGGCGGGGGAGCACGACCCCGCGACGCCGCCCGAGCACGGTCGGCTGATCGCGGATCTGATCCCCGGCGCGCGGTTCGAGATCGTGCCGAACGCAGCCCACCTGGCGAACATCGAGCGGGCCGAGCTGGTGACCACGATGATCCTGAGGTTCCTGAGCCCGAGCGATGAGGAGCTGAGATGAGCGACTTCGATGTCGGAATGAAGACGCGCCGCGAGGTGCTCGGAGACGAGCACGTCGATCGCGCCGCCGCCACGGCGGGGACGTTCGGCGCCTCGTGGCAGGAGTTCATCACGCGCTACGCCTGGGGCGGGGCGTGGTCGCGGCCCGGCCTCGATCGCCGGATGCGCAGCGCGATCACGCTCGCCGCGCTGATCTCCGTCCGTGCCGAGAACGAGATCGGGATGCACGTTCGGGCTGCCCTGCGAAACGGCCTGACCGTCGAGGAGATCAACGAGGTGTTCATCCACACGGCCGTGTACGCCGGGGTGCCGGCGTCTAACTCGGCCATCGCCATCGCCCGCAAGGTCCTCCAGGAGGACGGCGCGATCGACTGAATCGACCCTCGGCCGGGGTGCTGGGCAACCCGGGACAGCGGCCTATACTTGCCACACCCCTAACGATCTAGGAGCTGTACGTGCAGGAGATGGTCATCTACGGCGTTAGCTTCGACATGGTCGGCAAGCAACCGATCGTGCTGCTGAAGACCGTCGAAAACAACAAGTTCCTGCCAATCTGGATCGGCCACCCCGAGGCCGCGGCGATCCTGATGAAGCTCCAGGGGGCATCCACGCCGCGACCGATGACCCACGACCTGCTGTCCGACGTCCTCGGGGAGCTCGACGTCGAGTGCACCCGCGTGGCGGTGACGGAGCTGCGTGAGAACACCTTCTATGCCTCGATCAGTCTGCGCGCTAACGGTCGCGAGCTCGAGATCGACTCGCGGCCGAGCGACGCGCTCGCCCTCGCGGTTCGTGCCGGCGCGCCGATCTACGCCGCCGACGAGGTGATCGCGGAGTCCGCGATCGAGTTCGAGCACGAGGTCGAGGACACCGAAGAGGTCGTCGAGAAGTTCAAGGACTTCCTCGACCACGTAACGCCCGAGGACTTCGCCGGCGAGTAGCCGGCTTCAGGCCGCTTGGCGCCGCTTGAGGCCGGTTTCAGCCGGTTTCAGGCCGGTTTCAGGGGGCCGGAGCGGGCGCGTGCGCCTGCGCCGCTTCGACGATCCGCCCGATCAGCTCGTCGAACGTGATCCCGGCGGCGTCGGCCGCTTGCGGCAGCAGGCTCGTCTCGGTCAGCCCGGGGATCGCGTCGGCCTCGAGCACGTACAGCTCGTTGGTTCCGGATTCGAGCATCAGGTCGACCCGCGCGAACCCCGAGCAGCCGAGCAGCGAGTACACCTCGAGCGCGATCGCCGCCGCGCGCTCGGCCACGGGCTCGTCGAGCTCGGCCGGGCAGACGAACCTCGTGCGGCCGATCTCGTACCGCGACTCGAAGTCGTAGAAGTCCTCCTGCTCGGGCACCGCTTCGACGATCGGGAGCGCTCGCGGCGCGCCGCTCTCGTCGATGATCGACACCGCCAGGTCGCGGCCGGGGACGTACCGCTCGAGCAGCACCTTGCGGTCGTACGAGAATGCCGCGATCAGCGCTCCCGGGACATCCGACGGCGTCCGGGCGAACTTGATCCCGAGAGCCGACCCCTGCCCCGCCGGCTTGACGACGATCGGGAACTGGAGCCGCTCCTCGATCGCGGGCAGCGCGTGCGCCGCTCCCAGCTCCCGGAACGCGGTCTCGCTGAACGCGTAGAAGTCGGGCGTGGGGACCTGAAGGTCGCGCATCGCGTGCTTGGCGAGCACCTTGTCGGCCGCGCGAATGCAGGCCGACACGCCCGACCCGGTGTGGGGGATGCCCATCACCTCGAGCAGTTCCTGCACGGTCCCGTCCTCGCCGTCGCGCCCGTGCAGGGCGACGAAGGCCAGGTCGGGGCGCTCGGCGGTGAGCCGGGTCACGAGGTCCGCGCCGACGTCGATCGGGATCACCGTGTGGCCGAGGCGCTCGAGTGCGTCCTGCACCCTCGCGCCGGACTTCAGCGATACCTGGCGCTCGAGCGAGCGACCGCCCTTCAGCACCGCGATGACGCTCATCACGCGCGCTTGCGCCGAAGCTGAAGGACGTTGGCGGGGTCGTCGGCGTGGGGCGCCGGAGCGGGCGCCGGCGGTGGCTCGGGCTTGCGCCTCGGGGAGGGCCCGGGGGGGCCGCCGACCAGCGCGCCGTACAGCTCGACCTGCTCGCGCACGACCTCGCCAAGCCGTCTGATCCCCTCGCGGATCTCGTCCTCGTCGACGCCCGAGAAGTTCAGCCGCATCGAGCAGCCGCCACGGCCGTCGACGTACGCGGCGCGGCCAGGCACGAACGCCACGTGATCCTCGAGGCTGCGGGCCAGCAGGTCGGTGGTGTCGATGTAGTCGGGCAGCGTGGCCCAGATGAACAGGCCCCCCTGGGGGTGGGTCCATACCGCTTTGCGCGGGAAGTGTTCGGCGAGGGCGTCGAGCATCACGTCGCGCCGGCGGCGATAGATCTCGATCAGCGACCGCACGTAGTCCTCCCACGGTCCGGACTCGAAGTACGCCGAGACGAAGTACTGGGAGATCGACGACGAGCACAGGTCGGAGGACTGCTTGCCGAGGGTCATCTTCGCGAGCACCGGCGCCGGCGCGGCGGTCCAGCCGAGGCGCACGCCGGGCGAGAGGATCTTCGAGAACGTGCCCGCGTAGATGGTGAAGTCCTGATCGAGCGAGCGCAGCGTCGGCAGGGGCGACCCCTCGTAGCGGAGCAGCCCGTACGGGTTGTCCTCGAGCACGAGCAGCTCGCGCTCGGATGCGATCCGGACGAGCTCGTGGCGGCGCTCGAGCGACAGCGTCACGCCGGCGGGATTGTGGAAGTTCGGAACCGTGTAGACGAACTTCGGGCGTCGGCCCGAGCGCTCGAGCCCGTCCAGGGTCGACTCGAGCTCGTCCGTGCGCATCCCGTCGCGGTCCATCGTCACCTGGACGACGTCGGCCTGATACGCGCAGAACGTCGGCACCGCGCCGGGATACGTGGGCGCCTCGCACACCACGACGTCGCCGGGGTCCAGCAGCGTCTTGCACACCAGGTCGATCACCTGCTGACCCCCGGTGGTGACGAGCAGGTCGTCCTCGTCGACCTCCATCGCCTCGGCGGCCATCACCTTGACGATGCAGTGCTTGACGACGGCAAGGCCCTCGGTCGGCCCGTACTGGAGCGCCCGCGCGCACGACTGGGCCGCGACCGTGCTCATCAGCGACGCGTACGAGTCGGCCGGGAAAGTGGAGGTGTCGGGTAGCCCGCCGGCAAGGGAGATCACGTCGTCGCGCTCGGTCAGCGCCATCAGGTCGCGCATCGCCGAGGACTTCATAACCTTGGTGCGCTCCGCGAACAGGGCGCCGTAGCGCTCGATGTCTCGCGCCGTCGATCGCGGGCGGTGGGTTGGGGGGCCCGCCGGCCCGCCGGCCGGCCGGCCGGCCCGCCCGCCCGCCCGCCGGCCCGCCCGCCCGCTCACACTGCCCTCTCCACTATCGTCACGGATGCTCACGGTACACCACGGTGCATCTCGTCTTCGACATCTGCCAGGGCATCGGGATCGCAGGCGCGGTCGGGATCCGCCCGTTCCTTCCCGCGCTCGTCGCCGGCGGGCTCGCCGCCGGCAACGTGGAGATCCACTTCAAGGGCACCGACTATTCTTTCCTGCAGAGTCCCGGGTTCCTGCTGGGGATGGCGGTTGGCGCGATCCTGCTGGCGCTGATCGAGCGCCGTCAGGTCGACTCCGAACCGCTCAGCGTGGCGCTCGGAGCGATCGGCGCCGCGCTCGGGGCGGTGTTCTTCGCCGGCGCGCTCGCTCAAGGGCACTACACGAGCTGGCCCGGGCTGGTCGCCGGCGTCGTCTGCGCGGTGATCGCGACCCTGGCCACGCGGCCGCTGCTGGTCCGGGTGCGGGGGCGGCTCGATCGGGAGGCCGCCGCCGCGGTTCCGCTGTACGCAGAGGGCACCGGGGTCCTGTACTCGGGCCTTTCGATCGTCGCGCCCCCGATCGGGCCGATCGGGTTGCTGGCGCTGCTGTGGCTCCTGATCGCCGGTCGGAGACGCTCGGACCAGAAGTACGCGGGCCTCCGGATCCTGCGTTGAGCCGCCCCTTGCCGGGGACCATTCCCTCGTGACTGGAGCCAAGAAGCTCGTGCTGGTGGTGATCGACGCGCTCAAGCCGTCGATGCTCGAGCGGGCGATCGCGAACGGGCGCGCGCCGGCGCTCGCGCGTGTCCGGCGCGACGGTTGCTACGTCGACGAATGCGTCGCCGCGTTTCCGTCGGTGACGCCGGTGTGCGCGGCCACGATCACGACCGGCGCCGGACCGGACGGCCACTGGATCCCGAGCATGAACTGGTATCACCGCGGCGAGGGCAGGTATGTCGAGTACGGCTCGAGCTTCTCGGCGAGCAGGCAGTTCGGGGTGCTGCGCTCACTCACCGACACGGTCTACCGGATGAACGCCGAGCACCTCTCGCCTGAGGTCGAGACCGTGTACGAGTCGCTCGACGACGCCGACGTTCGCACCGCCGGCACGACGTACCTGATCTACCGCGGCCGCTACCAGCACGAGGTCTCCAACGAGACCGCGCTCGCTCGGATCGTGACCTCGACGCTGTTCCGGCGCACGATCGACGGTCCGCGGGAGTTGTTCTACGCCGATCTGTACGCGAGCCGCAAGACCGGGTGCCGCGGCCAGCTGGGGATGCCGGGGATCCGCGACCAGCACACGGGGTGCGTGGGCGCTTACCTCGTCGAGAACGACCTGTTCGACTTCATGCTGTTCTCGCTTCCCGACAACGACGCCTGGTCGCACAAGAACGGACCCCACGCTCAGGTGACCTCGATCGCGTCGGCCGACCGCCAGCTGGAGCGCCTCATGCACGCGGCCGGCGGCCCCGACGCGTTTCTCGACGAGCACGCGGTGATCGTCACCTCCGACCACTCGCAGGCCGCCGTCGAGGAGCGGATCCGGCTGGATCGCGCGTTCGCGGAGTTCGACGTGGCCACGCGTAGCGCGGCGCGGTCGGCCGGCGCCGAGGTCGCGCTCAGTCCCGCGCAGCGTGCGGCGATGATCTACGCGCTCGACGAGGACCGGCGCGACGAGCTCGTCGAGCGGTCGGTCGAGGCGGTCCGCGAGGTCGAGGGAGTCGATCTCGTGCTCTGGCTCGCGGGACCTGATCGCGTCGAGGCAGTCGTCCGCAGCCGCCGGGGCGAGCTGCGATTCGCGCCCGGCGATCAGGTGCAGGACGACCGCGGCGGCCGGTGGGACGTGGACGGGAATCTGCCGGCGCTGCTGGGCGAGGTCCAGGACGGTCGCTTCCTGTGCAGCGAGTATCCGGATGCGCTCGCGCGCATCTGGTCGGCGCTGAAATGCCCGACGGCCGGCGACGTTCTGCTGTCGGCGTCGCCGGGCTACGAGTTCGTGGACTGGGGCGGAGCGGACCACGTCGGCGGCGGCAGCCACGGCTCGCTGCACCGTACGGATTCGCTCGGTGCCCTATTGTGGTGCGGTACCGGTCCCGCTTCCTCGGCGGCGCACGCGAGATGGTCGTTGCGCGATGTCGCTCCGATGGTGCGCAAGCACTTTGGGATCAGAGACGGCGAGGCGCGGTTAGGAGGTGATTAAACCGCCGCCGGAGTCTTACGCCGCTCCGACATCACGCCGATACATTTCCGCAAATGCGCGACGAGCTGACAACGACGGTTGAGCTGCCCTCACCGGTCCCGGCGGGCCGGCGCGGCGTGAGCCAGCCGCTGCTGCGCTTCCGCCACGGCGTGCGCCGTACCCACAACTGGCTTCAGCTCGCCCGGTTCGGCGCCGTGGGGGCGACCGGTTACATCGTCAACCTGGCCGTGTTCGCCGCGTGCGTGCACCTGATCGGGATCGACTACCACCTCTCGGCGGTGATCGCCTGGGCCGTGTCGGTGCTGAACAACTTCTGGCTGAACCGGCACTGGACGTTCGACGCCAAGCAGCAGCACCCGGTGCTCCAGGCCGTCCGGTTCTTCACTGTGTCGTTGGTGGCGTTCGGCTTCACCTACGTCATCCTGGTCGTGTTGGTTGACGCCGGCATGATGAAGGTGGCTGCGCAGGCGATCGCGATCGTGGCCGGGACGCCGCTGTCGTTCATCGGGCAGAAGCTTTGGAGCTTCAAAGCGTAGAGACGGGCCTGGATCGGCCGCGCACAAGGCTCGCGGCATTCCTCGTAGGGCTTCTTCTTGCGGCGATGGTCGCGGTCGCGATCGTGGCGCCCGGGGACGCGCGCGCTGCGGCCACCGTCACGACGACGGTGACGTCGACCACCACCACGACGACCGATCCCAACACCCCGGTGCTCGTCACCGAGGAGAACGTCCCGCCCAAGGGCTACCGGCTGACCGCCGCCAAGGTCGAGTCGATCGCCGCGAGGACCCTCGCGATCAAGGCGGAGCTGGGGCGCCACCCGGATGCGATCCCGTACGAGTACACGAAGGGACCCGGGCAATGGCAGGTGAGCTGGTTCTCGACCGGTCGCCACCAGGTCGAGCTCGCCCAGGTCTACATCGACGACGCCACCGGCGCCGTGACTGAGGTGTGGACCGGCTTTCAGGTGGCGTGGACGATGGCGCGCGGCTACGCGGGCGCGTTCGGGCGGCGGGTCAATGCGTGGTACATCTGGATCCCGCTGTGCGTGATGTTCATCGCGCCGTTCCTGCCCTGGCGCCGCTCGCGGCTGCCGGGAGGAGGCCGCGAACGCCGCGCCTGGTCGCTCCTGCACCTCGACCTGCTCGCACTACTCGGCCTGTCGATCTCGCTCGCGTTCTTCAACCACTCGAAGATCGGCATCTCGACGCCGGCGATCTACCCGTTCATGCTGTATCTGCTCGTCCGGATGCTGCTGCTCGGGTTTGGGCGCGGTCGCCCGCGGCGGCCGCTGCGGGTGTACGTGCCGATCTCGTGGCTGGCGGTCGGCGTGATCTTCCTGGTCGGGTTCCGGGTCGGCTTGAACGTCGTCAACTCGAACGTGATCGACGTCGGCTACGCCGGCGTGATCGGGGCCGACAAGCTGATCCACGGCCAGCCGCTGTACGGCAACTGGCCGAAGGACAACGCCAGCGGCGACACATACGGGCCCGTCGCCTACTACGCCTACGTCCCGTTCCGGGCGATCTTCGGGTGGAGCGGCACGTGGGACGATCTGCCGGCGGCGCACGCCGCGGCGATCGTGTTCGACCTGCTCACGCTGTTCGGGCTGTACTGGCTCGGTCGCCGGGTTCGGGGACCGACGCTGGCGGTCGTGCTGGCATACGCGTGGGCCGCATACCCGTTCACACTGTGGACGCTCAGCTCGAACACCAATGATGCCTTGGTTTCGCTGCTGCTGGTGCTCGCGCTGCTCGTGATCACCTCCGCGCCGGCAAGGGGGGTGGTCGGCGCGCTCGCCGGCCTGACGAAGTTCGCCCCGCTGGCGCTGGCGCCGCTATTGCTGCGCGGCGTCGATCCGCCGCCGCGCCGGCGCGACATCGTGAAGTTTGCCCTCGCGTACGGACTGACGGCCGTGGTCGTGATGCTGCCCGTGCTGCTCGACGACAACTGGCGGGCGTTCTGGCACGACACGATCTCCTATCAGGCCGGCCGCACCTCGCCTTTCTCGATCTGGGGCCTGTGGGGCGGCCTCGGCATCGAACAGCACCTGCTCCAGGGCGCCACCGTGGCGCTCGCGATCGCGGTGATGTTCGTGCCGCGCCGGCGGGGCCTGATCGAGGTTGCCGCGCTCGGGGCCGCGATCCTGATCGCGCTCGAGCTCAGTGCGGGTTACTGGCTGTACTCCTACATCGTGTGGTTCTTCCCGCTTGTGGCCGTGGCGGCGTTCGGGAGCTTCCCGTCCGAGCTTGAGCAGGCGCTGGCGGGGCTCGACCGGTCCTCCGAGGCGCAGCCGCTGGCGGTTGCCGGCGCCCCCTGATCGCGCCGGCGCGGGTGCCGCGACGAAACCAACCGGTCGGCACCTCGCCGGCCACGCTTGCGCTGCCCCGCTCTCCCGGTGACGTGGGGCAATACTTCCGGGGCGGCGGCGATAGCCCCGGCTACGCCACTCCCGGCGCCGGCAACAGCACCTGCTCGATCGACTCGGCCCGCATCCCTTCGCCGGCGCGGATCACGACCGCGTTCAGCCACGGATCCTCGTCCGAGGTCTCGAACCTGATCGGCATCTGCGTGATCATCGACGTGACCGCCAGCTCGCGCTTGACCCCGATCACGCCACCGCGCGGGCCGGTCATCCCGACATCGCTGATGTACGCCGTGCCTCCGGGCAGGATCCGCGCGTCGGCGGTCGGAACGTGGGTGTGCGTGCCGACCACGGCGGTCACGCGGCCGTCCAGGTGCCACCCCATCGCCACCTTCTCGCTGGTCGCCTCGGCGTGCATGTCGACGAGCACGTGGTCGACCTTGCCCGCGAGCGCGCGCAGCGCCGCGTCGGCCTCCGGAAACACCGCCCTTCCCGCCTTCATGAACAGGTTCCCCGACAGCGAGATCACCCCGAGGCGGCCGCGCTCGCCGTCCGCCACGCATAATCCGTGCCCGGGCTGGCTGGCGAGGAAGTTCGCCGGCCGCAGGATCCGCTCCTCCTCGTCGAGGTACGGGTAGATCTCCCGGTGGCGGTAGGTGTGGTTGCCGAGCGTGATCACGTCGACTCCGGCGGCGAGCAGCTCCTTGGCGATCTTCGGCGTGATCCCGACTCCGCCCGCGACGTTCTCGCCGTTGACCACGACGAAGTCCGGGGCGTACCGGTCGCGCAGCGATGGCAGCAGCGCCAGCAGCGTGCGCTTGCCGAGGCCGCCGACGACGTCGCCGACGAACAGGATCGAAACGGTTTCACTCACGTCTTGTCGGCGCTCATACTTCCAGGTGTATGAGTTTGAGGTTCCCCAGGCGATCGGGCGGCGTTCCGCCCAGCGCCGGCGAGGGCGGCGAGCGCGCCGGCGCGGATCCCCTCGGGGAGCCGCCGGATCCGGCAGACCGCGCCACCACGACCGGCGAGAGCGCGGCGCTCGGGCAGCGCCGCGGCGGGCTTCAGGGCCCGCTCCCGCCGCCGCCGGTCGTGGTCCCGCGCTGGGTCCAGCTGGTGGTGCTGCCGCTCGCGCTACTGGGTCTATGGGCGCTCGCGCGCGCGACCGGAACGGTTCTGCTGATCCTGCTCGCGGCGAGCACGATCGCGCTGATCCTGAATCCCGTCGTCAAGCTGCTCTCGAGGGTCGGACTTCCTCGTGGGCTCGCGATCCTGCTCGTGTACCTGGCCGGGTTCGCGTTGATAGGCGGGGTGGGAGTGCTGCTGTCCGATCCGGTCAGCACCCAGATCAGCCATCTCGAGCGCGACGTGCCGACGTTCGTCGACCAGGCAAACCGCGACCTCGCCAGCCTGCAACGGTGGCTGAACGCTCGTGGGATCAAGGTCCAGGTCCAGCGGCAGGGCCAGACCGCGCTGCAGACGCTCGAGAACGAGATCCAGAAGCGGTCGAGCGACATCGTCTCGTTCTCTCGCGACCTGCTGACGCAGATCGTCACGACGTCGTTCGACCTAATCCTCACGTTCGTCCTGTCGATCTACCTGCTGGTCTACGGGGAACCGATCGGCGAGCTCGTGCGGCGGATCATGCCGCCGGGCGACGGGACGCCCGACGACGACTACCCGGTGCTGGTCCAACGAGCCGTCTACGGGTACGTGCGCGGACAGTTCCTGTTCAGCCTGATCATGGGCGCGAGCGCGGCGCTCGCCCTGTGGATCTTCGGAGAGCTCGGGATCTTCCCCGACGGCGCCCGGTACGCGTTGTTCTTCGGGGGGTTCTACGGGCTGATGGAGTTCATCCCTTACGTCGGGCCGATCATCGGGCCGCTGCCGGCGGTGCTCGTTGCCCTGTTCATCAACCCGATCAGCGCGGTATGGGTGATCCTGCTGTTCATCGCGCTCCAGCAGCTCGAGGGCCATCTCGTCGCGCCCCAGGTGTTCCGGATCTCGCTGCGGATCAACCCGATCCTGATCATCCTTGCCCTGCTGATCGGCTGGACGCTCTACGGGATTGCCGGCGCGCTGCTGGCGCTGCCGATCGCCACTGTGATCCGCCAGACCGTGCTCTACCTGCGCCGGCATCTCGTGCTCGAGTCCTGGGGTCAGATCGGCTCGGGTGTGATGGCAACCGGGCTCGAACGATGTGCGGACTGCGGGGCCGCCGCCGGCCCGGACGACGCCTATTGCCGCTCGTGTGGCGCATCGCTCGAGCCGCGGGTGAAACTGCCGGGCTAGTGGACCCGTCCGCAAGTCACTGGCGCCCCGCGACCCCGCGGTAGCCTGAGGCGAGTTGTCCATCGGCATCCAAACGGGCGAACGCACAGCCACGGTGGCGGCCCGGGGTCTGACCAAGCGCTTCGGCACGAGGACGGCGCTTGACCGGATCAGCTTCGAGCTGTATCCCGGCGAGGTCGTGGCGATCATCGGCCCGAACGGCGCCGGCAAGACCACGCTGCTGTCGATCCTCGCCGGCGCGCTCGAGCCGTCCGAAGGCGAGGTGGCCCGCGCCCCGGGTCCGCGCTTCGGTTGGGTACCGCAGGAGCCGGCGCTGTATTCGAAGCTCTCGGTCGCCGAGAACCTGCGGCTGTTCGCGCGGCTCGAGCGCCTCGCCGATCCCGAGCAGACGGTCGCGCGGATGCTCGCCCAGACGGATCTGGCGGACAGGGCGGGCGAGGAGGTGGGCCGGCTCTCGGGCGGGAACCAGCAGCGCGTGAACATCGCGATCGGCTTGCTGACCCAGCCGCCCGCGCTCCTCCTCGACGAGCCTTCCGCCTCGCTCGACCCCCGCCAGCGCGAGCGTCTGTGGGAGTTCATCGCCGGACTCGCGGGCCGCGGCACGACGATCGTGTTCTCGACCCACAACGTCGCAGAGGCCGAGCGCTACGCCGGCAGGGTGCTGGTGCTCGGGGACGGGGAGCTGCTGTTCACCGGGACGCCCTCGGAGCTCGAGCGCGCGGTCAACGACGGACCCGACGCAACCACGAGCCCCGGGTCCGACAAGCTCGCCGGCGATTTCGAGACGGCATTCGTGCGCTTCCTGGACGGGCGCGGACACTGACGCGATGCGGTGGCTGTTCGTCAAGGACCTTCAGATCCTCAGGCGCTCGCCGCTGCTCGTCGGGCTCCTCGTCGTGTACCCGATCGTGATCGCGCTGATGATCGGTTTCGCGCTCTCGAGCCCGCCCGGCAAGCCGAAGGTTGCGTTGTTCGATCAGGTGCCCGCCGGCCACGGCACCGTGAGCCTCGGCACCCAGCAGATCAGCATCTCGAAGTACGCCAACCAGCTGTTCCAGTCGATCGACCCGATCAAGGTCAACTCCCGCGCGGAGGCGATCGACAAGGTCAAGAACGGCGACGCCCAGGCGGCGCTGATCGTCCCGGCGGACATCGTCAGCCAGATCAACAACCTGATCACGCAGGGCGTCGGCAACCCGACGGTCGAGCTGATCCTCAACTCGAAGGACCCGCTCGAGCGCCAGTTCGCCGAGCAGGCGATCGCCTCGCGGGCCAGCCAGGTCGAGCAGGCGGTCTCGAAGCAGGTGCTGCGAGTGGCGGTGGCGGACCTCGGCCGGGTCCTGAACGGCGGCAACCTCCAGTTCTTCGGGCAGAACGTCCCGTTGCTTGGCCTGAAGAACGCACGATCGATCGTTCAGGGGACGATCGCATCGCTGCCGAGCGACTCGCCGCTGCGGCCGGCCCTGCAGCAGGTCGTCAGATTCGCGAGCCTCGCGATCGCCGGCCTCGGTTTCGCCACGCCGACCCTGAGCTCGATCGGCTCGCCGCTGACCGTGCAGACGACGGAGCTCGCCGGAAAGACGACCCCGACCGCGTCCTACGCGGCCGCGATCGCCGTGATCGTGTCGCTGATGTTCGTCGGCATGCTGCTCGCCGCCGGGCTGCTCGCGCTCGAGCGCTCCGAGCGAGCCTATTCGCGGCTCGTGCGCGGTCTGGTCAGTCCCGAAGGGCTGCTGTCCGAGAAGGTCGCGCTGTCGGCGGCCGGCGCGGCCTCCGTGACGCTCGTGATGTCCGCGTTGGTGTCTGTGTTCGTGCATCTCGAGTGGGCGCGGTTCCCGTTCTGGATCGCGGCGCTCGTCTTCGGAGGGCTCGCATTCGCGGCCCTCGGTGTCGCGATCGGCGGCCTTGCGCGCGAGGTCAGCGTCGCCTCGCTGATGGCGTTCCTGCTGTCGCTGCCGGTTGCGTTCGTGGCGCTCGTTCCCGCCGACGCGGTGTCCGGCACGCTCAAATCGATCCTTGACGCGATCTCGTTCGTGTTCCCGTTCAAAGCGGCGCTGCAGGCGGTCGCGAACGCGTTCAGCGGGGCGTCGCCCGCGATCGGCTGGCCGCTCGTCCACCTGGCGGTGCTCACGCTCGCGTTCGGAGCGCTCGCGCGGCTCGCGATGAGACGGTTCGCGTCGAGCTAGCGCGAGTTGACCTGGCGCTGGAACATGACCACGCAGATGATCGCGACGATGATCGAGATCACCGGCAACCCGTACCCGATCACGCCGATCAAGGCCAGCACCAGCGAGACCACGCCGACCCCGCCGGCGACGCTGCCGGTCACGACCAACTGGTAGGCGCGGCGCTCGCGCGCCCGACGCGGGGTGTAGCCGCCACGTTTCTGCAGGTCCGCCACAGTCGCAGCGTAGCGCGGCGGCGCCGTAGGGTGTTAGCGAGATGGCTGATATCGGACCACTCCACATACTCTTCTACGACTACGTCGAGAACATCCTCGAGCTGCGCGTGCCGCATCGCGACGCGCACCTGAGCGAGATTCGCGCCGGGCCGCATGGCGAGAGTGCGTGGGTATGCTCACCTGTGATGCCGTTTCCGCAGACCCGCCTTCGCCGGCTGCGCGCCACCGGCGCGCTGCGCGGATTGGTTCGCGAGACGAACCTGAGCGCCTCGGACTTCGTCTACCCGATGTTCGTCGCCCACGGCATCGACCGCCGCGAGCCGATCGAGGCGATGCCCGGGGTCGACCGGCTGTCGATCGCGCACGCGGTGGAGGAGGCCGGCGAGGCAGCGGCGCTCGGGATCCCGGCGGTGCTGCTGTTCGGACTTCCCGCCGCCAAGGACGAGGAGGGCTCCGGCGCGTGGGACGACGAGGGGATCGTCCAGCTCGCCACCCACGCGATCAAGGAGGCGCATCCTGACCTCGTCGTGATCACCGATCTGTGTCTGTGCGAGTACACGAGCCACGGCCATTGCGGAGTCGTCCGGGCGGGTGGGGACGGTCCCACCGTCGACAACGACGCGACGCTCGAGCTGCTCGCCCGCACCGCGACCTCCCAGGCTCGCGCCGGCGCCGACATCGTCGCGCCGAGCGACATGATGGACGGCCGCGTCGGCACGATCCGCCAAGCGCTCGACGAGGACGGCTACACCGACACGCCGATCCTCGCGTACTCGGCGAAGTTCGCCTCCGCGTTCTACGGCCCGTTCCGCGAGGCCGCGGACTCTGCGCCGGCGTTCGGAGACCGGCGCGGCTACCAGATGGATCCCGGGAATGGGGACGAGGCCGTCCGCGAGACCAAGCTCGACGTCGAGGAGGGAGCCGACATCGTGATGGTCAAGCCGGCGCTTCCGTACCTCGACCTGATCCATCGGATCAAGCTCGAGACGGCGATGCCGCTCGCGGCCTACAACGTCAGCGGCGAGTATGCGATGGTCAAAGCCGCGGCCGCGGCCGGCTATCTCGACGAGCGTGCGACGGTGCTCGAGGCGCTGACCTGCATCCGCCGCGCCGGGGCCGACATCGTGATCACATACCACGCTAAGGAGGCGGCGCGATGGCTTCAGTGAGTCACGCGGGATCTGGCTTCGGTCCCAAGCTGCGCTCCCGCAAGCACGGCGCCGCGACCCCGCTCGACGATCTCGACAAGCGGCTGCTGAACCTCATGCAGGGCAGCTTCCCGATCGCGCCGCGCCCGTATGAGCATGTCGCCGCGGAAGCGGGGATCGACGAAACCGAGGCCATGGACCGGGTCCGGCGCCTGCTCGACGAGCGGATCATCCGCCAGGTCACGCCGATCTTCGACACGCGCGCGCTCGGCTACTCCTCGATGCTGGTGGCGGCCAAGGTCGATCCTGAGAACCCGTGGCGCGCCGCGAACATCATCAACGAGCACCCCGGGGTCTCGCACAACTACCTGCGCAACCACGAGTTCAACATCTGGTTCACGATCGCCACCGAGCCCGACTCGCCGCTGGGGCTCGAGCGGACGCTCGAGGTGCTGGCGGACATCGCCGGCGCCGAGTCGATCCGCCAGCTGCCGACGCTCAAGCTGTTCAAGATCCGGATGGACCTCGAGATGGAGGGCGGCACCGACGCGCTGGCCAAGGCGGTCGAGGTCGCGCCGCCGGCCGAGACCGAGCGCCAGCCCTACGACGACTTCGACATGGCGGTGATTCGGGCGACGCAGGGCGACATGCCGGTGATCCCCGAGCCGTACACCCCCGCGGCGGACGCGCTCGGAATCTCCCAGGAGCAGCTGCTGACCCACCTGCAGGCGATGCAGGAGCGCCGGCTGCTCCGCCGCGTCGCCGCGATCCTGTTCCACCGCCGCGCCGGCTTCAGCGCGAACGGGATGGGCGTGTGGAAGGTGCCCGACGAGCGGATCATGGAGCTCGGCCCACGGATGGCCGCGTTCCGCGGCATCTCGCACTGCTACCAGCGCCCCACCTACCAGGACTGGCCGTATTCGATCTTCACGATGGCGCACGGCCGCTCGAAGGACGAGTGCGACGCGATCCTCGACTCGATCGCCACCGAGACCGGGATCGACGAGCGGTCGACGTTGTACTCCTCGACGGAGTTCAAGAAGATCAGGCTGCTGTACTTCACGGACGAGTACCGAGCCTGGGAACGCGAGCACGCGGGCGTGTGAGCGAGCTGGCCGCCGACATCACCGAGCGGTCGTCACAGCTGTACGAGTGGGCGCGCCGCGTTCTGCCCGGAGGCGTCAACTCGCCGGTGCGGGCGATGCGTGCGATCGGCCGCGACCCGATCTTCATTGCCTCGGGCAAGGGCTCGACGATCACCGACGTCGACGGCAACGACTACATCGATTGGGTGTGCTCGTGGGGTCCGCTGATCCTCGGCCACGCCGACCCCGAGGTCGTCGCGGCGGTGACCACGGCGGCGGGCCGGGGAACCACATTCGGGGCGCCGACCGCCGGCGAGGTCCAGCTCGCCGAGGAAGTCGCAGGCCGGATCCCGTCGGTCGAGATGCTGCGCATGACCTCGTCGGGCACCGAGGCGACGATGAGCGCGATCCGGCTCGCCCGGGCGGTCACCGGGCGCGAGAAGGTGCTCAAGTTCGCGGGCGCCTACCACGGTCATGTCGACGGGCTGCTCGCGGAGGCCGGGTCGGGGCTCGCGACCCAGGGGATCCCGTCCAGCCCGGGCGTCCTCGCGGCAGCCGCTGCGGCGACGGTGGTCATACCCTGGAACGCCCCGGAAGCGCTGCCGGACACCGACGACGTCGCGGCGATCCTGCTCGAGCCGGTGCCCGCCAACATGGGCGTGGTCCCGCCGTCCGACGGCTTTCTGGCGATGCTTCGCCGGCAAGCGGATGAGTCCGGCGCGCTGCTGATCTTCGACGAGGTGATCACCGGTTTTCGCGTCGCGCGCGGCGGCGCCCAGGGCTACTTCCGGGTGCTCCCGGACCTGACGATCATGGGCAAGATCATCGGCGGCGGGCTTCCCGCGGCCGCCTACGGAGGGCGCCGCGACCTGATGGAGCGGATCGCGCCCTCCGGCGACGTGTACCAGGCCGGCACGCTCTCGGGCAACCCGCTTGCCACCGCGGCGGCGCTGGCCACGTTGCGCAAGCTCAACGATGGCGCCTACGCTCAGCTGGCCGCGACCACCGATGCGTTGGCAACCGGCCTGCGCGAGGCCGCGGCCGCGGCGAGCGGCCCCGTCCACGTCCAGAGCGTCCCGGGGCTGCTGACCGTGTTCTTCTCCGAGCGGCCCGTCCACGACTATGCCCGCGCGACCGCGTGCGACACGTACGCCTACGGCGCCTGGTGCCGTGGGCTGCTGGCGCGCGGTGTGTACCCGCCCGCGTCCCAGTTCGAGGCCTGGTTCCCGTCGCTCGCGCACACCCCCGCCGATGTGGAGCGCACGGTCAACGCCGCCGGCGAGGCGTTCGCGGAGATCGCCGGCCAATGAGAACCGTTCGCGACGGCGCCCAGGCGCTGCACGGGGCGCTCAGCCTCCAGGGAGGAACCGCGGCCGAAGTGCTCGTCGAGCTCGTGGCGGATGCGGAGCGGCTCGCGCGCCCCGGCCCCGCCCAGGTCGCGGCGGCCGGGCCGCGAGCGCGCGGACATGAGCTCGAGTACGAGTTGCTGCTCGAGATGATCCTCGAGGGCTACCGGCTCCACTACGACGAACCACTGGTTTTGCGCACCGACGACGTGGACCTGTCGCTACTGCTCGGCGATCAGCTGTACGCGCTCGGGCTCTCCCGTTTGGCCGCGCTCGGCGACCTCGATGCCGTGGCAGAGCTCGCCGACGTGATCTCGCTCGCGGCGCAGGCTCACGCGGCCTCCGATCGCGAGCTGGCCCGGGCGATCTGGGACGCGGGCGCGGCCTGCGTGGGGTGGGGCTCGAGCGAGGCTCACTCGGAGGCCAAGGCGCGCGCCCGGGCTCACGATCCCGGCGCGCCCGAGGCGCTGCGGGCCGCCGCTTGTGCGGTTCGTGGCGAGTGACCCGACCGGAGCTTGTGAGGTTCGTATCGAGGTTGTTAGGCCACCGCGTACCGGGTGGCTCCCTGCTGACCTTTTCGCGTCCATGGCGATAGGCTGTCCCGATCTAAATCTGCCGTAAGGAGCCCGAGGCGCCCTTGCCAGACCGTCACAGGGAAACGAAGTCGAAGTACACCCTCGACCGCGGGATGCCCGGCGCGTTCGAGGGCGAGACGGTCACCCGCCGGCGGTTCATGGACGTGGCCGCCAACGGCGCCGGAGCCGTGGCCGCGGCGGCGTTCACGCTCCCCGCGCTCGGGTTCGCGATCGCGCCGATCTTCAAGCGCCAGCAATGGAGTTGGCAGGTCATCGGCCACCCCGCTGACTTCACGGACTCCTTCTACGTGACGAAGGTGATCACGATCACGCCGGGGATCGGCGAAGCCGGCAACACGATCGCCTACGTCAGGACGCGGAACCCGAGTATCGACACCGAGCCCGAGGACCAGTACAACCATTGGGTCGCGCTGTCGGACCGCTGCATGCACCTGGGCTGTCCGGTCCGGTACGTGCAGGCGGCGCAGCGCTTCATCTGCCCGTGCCACGGCGGCGTGTACGACTTCCGCGGGATGGTCGCCGGCGGCCCGCCGGTGCGGCCGCTCGACCGCTTCTTCACGCGCCTGAACGAGACGACGGGCTTCGTCGAGCTCGGCCCGCGGTACTCGGTCAACGACGAGCTACAGCGCTTCTCGCCGCGCTTCCCGGGTGAGCCGATCGACGGAATCGGCCAGTACCTGTATCCGGCCCAGTTCGACACCGCCAAGCCCCCGCCGCACTGATTCAGATGCCACGCGTTCCGCAACCACCGCTGCCGAAGGTCCTCCAACCGAAACCCAAGAAGCCGGGTGAGAGCAACGGGCAGCCGCAGCACCCGGTGCCGATCGAGGCCGGCATCACCGTCGTCGACTGGCTCGACGAGCGCACCTCGCTGTCCCCCGGACTCCGCTGGTTGCTGTGGCGCAAGGTCCCGCGCGGCATCAACTGGGCCTATACGCTCGGGTCGGCGACGCTGTTCGCGTTCCTCAACCAGGCCGTCACCGGCGTCTTCCTGGCGATGTACTACCGCCCGGACGCCAGCGGCGGGGCCTACGAGTCCGTCCGCAACATCAACGACAACGTGTTCCTCGGCCAGCTCGTGCACGCGATGCACAAGTGGGGCGCGTCGGTGATGATCATCCTGATCTTCCTGCACATGGGGCGGGTGTTCTTCTACGGCGCCTACAAGTACCCGCGCGAGATGACCTGGGTGATCGGCGTCGTGCTGCTGATCCTCACGCTCGCGATGGGCTTCACGGGCTACCTGCTGCCGTTCGATCAGCGCTCGTATTGGGCGTCCGTCGTCGGTATCAACATCAACGCCGGCGGCCCGTTCATCGGGCCGTTCCTGTCCAACTTCCTGCTTGGCGGCGCGGACTTCGGCGCGACGACGCTGTCGCGGTTCTACGCGATCCACATGCTGCTGATCCCGGGCGCGATGGCGGCGCTGATCGGCGCCCACCTGTACCTCGTCACCAAGCTCGGCATCTCCGCCCCGCCGTGGATCAAGTCGGATCCGCACGACGCCGAGCACAAGGTCGAGCAGGCGCCGGTATGAACCAGGCCGAGAAGGAGGCCTACCTCCGCGAGTACTCGATCCTGAAGAACGAGGGCAAGCCGTTCTTCCCGTACGCGGTCACCAAGGACGCGGTGATGGCGGTGATCGTGATGGCGGTGATCATCTTCCTCGCGCTGATGTTCGGCGCCGAGCTCGGCCCGAAGGCCGACCCGACGACCACCAGCTACGTTCCGCGGCCCGACTGGTACTTCTTCTTCCTGTTCGAGGTCCTGCGCGTCATGCGCAACGTCCCGAAGTTCACGCCGATGGCGACGATCGGCGTGCCGACGATCTGCATGATCCTGCTGTTCCTGCTGCCGTTCTACGACCGCAGCCCGGAGCGGCGGATCGAGCGGCGCCCGGTCGCCCTCGCTGCCGGAATCGCGACGATCGCGGCGATGGCCTACCTGACCTACAGCGGCGCGAACACGGGCTCGCCGAACACCGTCGACGTGAAGCCGCCGGCCACGCTGACGCCGGCGCAGCAGGCGAGATTCACAGCGGGGGCGGAGGTGGTCGGTGAGTCGGGCTGCCTCGCCTGTCACACGATCGGCAACAACGGCAACAACGGCCCCGGGCCGGTGCTGACCCACATCGCCAACCTGGTCCCGGCCGAGCAGATCGCCTCGACGCTGCGCAACCCGACGCCGCCGATGCCGTCGTTCAAGGATCTGCCGCCGGAGAAGTTCGACAACCTCGTCTACTTCCTCTCGAATCTCCAGTAAGTAGTCGCGCCATCGGGACCATGGCGAATGCAGACCTCGCGCCGGCGAGCGCACCCGGGGCGCTAGACGAACCCCAAGTCCGGGCGATGTTCGACCGGATCGCCGGCCTGTATGACCGGATGAACACCGTGATGACCGCGGGGCTTCACCACGAGTGGCGCCGGCGGGCCACCGACCTCGCGGCGCTCGTCCCCGGCGGCCGGGCGCTCGACGTCGCCACCGGCACGGGCGATCTCGCCTTCGAGCTGGCCGCCCGCGTCGCCCCCGACGGCGAGGTCGTCGGCGTCGACTTCTCCGAGCGGATGCTCGAGCTCGCGGGCGCCAAGGCCGAGGTGAGAGCCACGGAGCTCGGTGGCACGCATCTGCGCTTCGAGACCGGCAACGCGCTCGCACTCGCGTACGCGGACGACGAGTTCGACGCCGCCACCGTGGGCTTCGGAGCCCGCAACTTCTCAGACCTCGGGCGCGGCCTGTCGGAGATGGCTCGCGTGGTCCGGCCCGGCGGACGAGTCGTCGTGCTCGAGATCACGACCCCCCAGCGGCCGCCGCTGTCCACGTTCTTCCAGATGTGGTTCGACCGCGTGGTCCCGGCGCTCGGGCGTCTCGCCGATTCTCAGGCTTACAGCTACCTGCCGAATTCGGTCAAGCGCTTCCCGGGACCCGAGGAGCTCGCCGCGGCGCTATGGCGAGCCGGGCTGCGGAACATCCGATACGTCCTGACCGCCGGCGGGATCATCGCCCTGCACGTGGGGACGGTCCCGACCTGATGAGCACGGGCGCACAGGCCGTCGTCGATGCCGGGGGTCAGGAGCTCACGCGGATCATGGACCGCGTCGAGCGGCGGATGGCGAAGCTCGCGACCGGTCACGGGCCCGTGCTCGCACGCTACGCCGGCGACACGATCTCCGCCGGCGGCAAGCGCCTGCGTCCGTTGCTCGTATGCCTGGCCGCCGGCGCGCCGCCTCCGGAGACCGACGGCCTCGTTCGCGCGGCAGTCGCGGTCGAGCTCGTGCACGGGGCTACGCTCGTCCACGACGATGTGCTCGACGGCTCCTCGCTCCGCCGCGGCCGTCCGACCGTGGTCGCGACCGGCGGGCGCGCGCTCGCGATCGCCACCGGCGATCTGCTGTTCTCGCGGGCGTTCGCCGAGCTCGCCGGCGGCGGCTCCACCGAGGCGGTCCGGGTCCTCACCCGAGCCAGTCGCGAGCTCGCCCTCGGAGAGCTCGCGCAGCGCGAGGACTCGTTCAAGAGCGACGTGAGCGTCGAGCGCTATCTCGCCCGGTGCCGGTTGAAGACCGCGGTTCTGTTCCGAGCGGCCTGCCAGCTCGGCGCGCTCGAGGGCGACGGAGAGCCCGAGACGCTCGGCGTGTTCGGCGAGCGGATCGGACTCGCCTTCCAGATCCTCGACGACATCCTCGACGTGACCGGCCCGCCGGACCGCACGGGCAAGCCCCAGGGCGCCGACCTGCTCGACGGCACGGTCAACCTCCCCCTGATCCTCGCGCGGGAGAAGGATGTTGAGCTCGCCAGGCTTGACCTTCGCGAGCTGCGCACGCCGGCCGACGCGCTCGCGGTATGCGGGCGGATCACGGCGACGGGGGTCCTGGCGAGCGCCAAGGCACACGCAGACCAGCTGATCGCGGACGCCAAGCTCATGCTTCCGGGACTGCCCGCGCGCCAGCGCGCGGCGCTCGAGCTCGCGGCCGACGTGATGGTCGACCGTTACGCCTGAGTTCTAGATCTAGAAGTCTTCGGGCAGGATCTGGTCGGCGTTCAGCGCGATCACGAACCGATCGATCTGATCGGCCATGTTCGCCTGCGTCAGCCGCTGGAGGTCCCGGAGCATGTCGGCAAGGCCCTCGTCGAGCCGGTCCTCGAGCTTGCGCACCTGGTCCTGGGTGTACAGGCCCTCGATGTACCAGTCGCAGTTGGGACAGTTGAGCGCGAGGTGCCAGCGCTCGTCCGGCGCCTCGGACCAGTCGACCGGCTGCACCAGCTCCGAGCTGCACTCGGGGCACACGTGCAGGCCGCGCGTCGCGTGGTTCGGGTCGCCCCACCGGACCACTTCGATGCTGCGCCCGCTGGGGAGCACGATGCGTCGGACTGAAGGTTGATCTTGCTCGGGATTCATAAGTCTCTCCGAGCCATTAATCGGCCCACGGGATCGCCAACTTGAGAGGACCGTCAGGGACTAGGCGAGCGACCCGTTCTCGCCTGCGCTGTGGACCGGGTAACCTTGAAATCCCCACCCGGAGGCCAGTGAATGTTTCGTAATCCCACCACCGATCTGATCGTCGTTCTGGTGATCGTCCTGCTGATCTTCGGCCCCAAGCGGCTGCCCGGCCTCGGGAAGCAACTCGGGACCGGCCTGCGTGAGTTCAAGGAGTCGATCACAGGGGAGAACAAGGACGAGGAGCAGGCCGCGCGGCCTGAGATCCCGCCCGCCACCGGCGCCGGGGCGCCGAGCGCTGCCCCCGCCGAGCGCGAATCGGCAGAGGTCGGGCCCCAGAGCCGCTAGTAGCGGTCGGCCCGGGAGGTCTCCGTCGTGGCGAAGGTCCTTCGGCCCATCGGGCACGACGACCGGCTGAGCATCGTCGACCACCTCGACGAGCTCCGCTCGCGACTCATCATCTGCCTCGCCGCGCTCGTGGTCGCGTTCGGCCTGTGCTTCTGGCAGAACAACCATCTGCTCAACGTGCTGAACCGGGCGCTGCCGCACAACTCGAGCGTCGCCGCGCACAACGGCCTCGCCTCAGTGCCGTCAGAGTCGGTCCAGCTCCGTCGGCTGTTCACCAAGCAGGCCGCCGCGGCTGAGGCCCTCGCCAGCTCCCCCGGTGTGTCCCCGCAGGCACGGCAGGCCTACCTGCAGGAAGCGTCCGCGTACAGCCAGACGGCGAAGACCCTCCCGGACAGCATCTCCACCCAGGAGAAGCCGATCACGATCGGCGTTGGGGAGACGTTCACCACCACACTCACCGTCGCCGCGTACTTCGCGCTGCTGTTCTCTTTACCGGTTCTTATCTACGAGGGCTATGCCTTCATCATTCCCGCGCTCGACAAGAAAGAACGACACGCAGCGCTACCGGTGATGGTGGCGGCGCCTGCGCTGTTCCTTGCCGGGGTCGCGTTCACGTACTTCGTCGTGCTGCCGCCCGCCGTCCACTTCCTCCAGGGCTACAACAGCGACAAGTTCGACGTCCTCGTCCAGGCGAAGTCCTATTACTCGTTCGAGATCCTCACGATGCTCGCGATCGGCGTCGCCTTCCAGTTGCCGCTCGGGCTGCTCGGGCTCCACCGCGTCGGCGTGATCAACGGGAGCACTCTGACCCGGCACTGGCGTTACGCTACGGTGATCATCGCGGTAATCGCCGCGGCGATGCCGGGGGCCGATCCGGTCACGACGGGGCTGGAGACGGCGCCGCTCGTGATCCTCTTCCTGGTCAGCATCGTGTTGCTCAAGCTCGCCGACCGCCGCGCCGCGGCCCGCGCCGCCGCCGAGGTCGCCGCGGACGCGCCGACCTCCTCCTTCGGGGACGGCCTCGATCCCACCTAGCCGATGCTGTTCGACCTTCGCAGCCGCGGCCGGCGCAGGACCGTGCAGGCCGTCTACCTCGGACTCGCCATCATCCTGGGCGGCGGGCTTGTGCTGTTCGGCGTGGGCGCCGGCAACGGCCTCGGCGGACTGCTCAACGCCTTCAACGGCGGGGGATCCACCTCGGGCCAGAAGTCGATCGTCAGTCAGCAGGAGAAGGACGCGATCAGGGCGACTCAACTCAACCCGAACGATCCCCAGGCCTGGGCCAATCTCCTTCAGGCGCGCTGGACCGCCGCCGGCCAGGGCAACGACTTCAACTCCGCGACCAGCACGTTCACCAAGGCGGGCCTCCAGGAGCTCACGCTGGCCACGCAGGCCTGGCAGAAGTACCTGGCGCTGAGCAAGAACCCCGATCCGGATCTCGCCGTGCTCGCCGCACGCGCCTACGCCGGACTCCAGAACTACGCCGGCGAGGCGAGCGCCTGGGACATCGAGACGAGCGCGAACCCGAGCGCCGTGAAGGGCTTCGAATGCCTCGCGGTCTCGGCCTACGCCGCCGGCCAGACGCGCAAGGGCGATCTGGCCTCGGCCAAGGCGCTGAGCCTCGTCCCCAAGGCCCAGCAGGCGCTGCTCAAGAACCAGCTCAACTCGGCCAAAACCGACCCCTCGATCGCCCAGCAGTGCTGATCGCCTGATCCGGGACCGCCGGGTAACATCGCGCCCCAAGGGCCGTTAGCTCAACTGGTAGAGCAGGGGACTCTTAATCCCAAGGTTGGAGGTTCGAGTCCTCCACGGCCCATTGCAAAGGCCTTGGTAGATCCGGGATTTTCTCGTTACCGGTCTCCCCGTCGAATGGCGCCGGGTCAACTGCCCGGTCAACACGTCGCGCCGCCGTGAGCGCGCGGGCGCCGCCGGCGAGCTCTTCCACGTGAGCGTGCCCAGCCGATCTGGCCCACGCGGTCCACGGCGTGACGTCACGAATTGCCGTCGTCAGCAGAGACTCTAGCTAGCAACCGGGCTCTCGCGCCGGGCCCGTGATTGACGGCCGCTTCGCCGGAGCGGCCGTGTCCGACGGCGAGCATGCGCGGTCCCGACCGCGGCGCGCGGCGCAACACTGGCCCATAGCGCATGTGGAGCGGTGAGCGATGCGTCGACTGTTCGTGCTCGCGCTGTCGCTGAGACCAACTTCGGCCACGACCTCTCCACCTCCACCGCCGGCGCGATCGGCTGGATGCAGTTCACGCCCGCCACCTGGGCGCAATACCAGGTCTCCGCCGACCCCACCAAACCAGCCGCGCCGCCGGACCCCTACGACCCCTGCGACGCGATCTTCACCGCCGCCCGCTACCTCCACGCCAGCGGCGCCCCCGGCGACTGGCCGACCGCGTTGTACGCCTACAACCACGCCGGCTGGTACGTCGCCCAAACCCAACAACTCGCCCAACACTACGCCTAGACCGCCGACACCGCAGTCCTCGCGACCGGCGCGCCGCCGGCCGGGTGCGTGACATCCGGGCCCAGCACACCAGGTTCAACTGCGCGGATCCTCCCCGACGGGCTCGCGGCCGTCCCGCAGGGCGCGCCGGTGCAGGTGCAGGCCGCGATAGCGGCCGGCAACCGCATCATCGACACCTCCTACAGCACCGAACGCCAGCCGAACATGCTCACCCAAGTCCAGGATTCCTACGACTGCTCGGGCTCGACCGACTTCGTGCTCTACAACGCCGGCCTGACCAGCCCGCAGGTCGACGTCGGCAGCCGGATCGCCGGCGACTCCACCCTGCTCGAAACCTACGGCAGCCCCGGCCCCGGCCACTGGATCACCGTCTACGCCTTCGCCAGCCACGCCTTCATCCAGATCGCCGGAATCGTGCTCGACACCGCCCACTGGACACCAACCACCCCACCCGGCAGCGGCCCGCGCCGGTAGTGCGGTTCCATCTGCAGGAACACCGCCGAGAGGTGCTGACCCGCCGCTATGGCCGGAATAACAGGCACGCCCAGAGTCACGAGGAGATCGGCAAGTGGCTAGGGGTCGGCGAGGAGTGAAGCCGCAGAGCGAGCGCTAGGCGATTCGCCGGCTGCGGTCGATCGCGGCCACATCGGCGAGCGCTGCGTGGTGCGGCTCGCCCCGCGTCGCGGGGCCCCCGCTCTCACGGACTCTTTCTCCCACCGTTTCGCTCCCTCGACGCCTGACCGCCTCGATCTCGCGGACCCTAGGGCGACCGGGACGCCAACAACGAAAGCCGTACAGATTCTGTCCTTGGGAGGACAGATTCGCAACTGCCCAAGCCACTAATCGCTGTTCTGGAGGTCATCAATGGACAGCTCGTCCAAAACGAAAGCAACGCCCGGCACCGACCACACCGTCGCGAGCGCTCGGTCGTGGTCCTGGAGCGAGGGAGCCGTACCGGTGAGCGTCACCTCGCCCCGCCACGCATGGACGGCGACCCCTGAGCTGAACTGCTCGTCGTGTGCCCTCAGCGCGGCGGTGACCCGATCGATCAGGTCGGCGGCCTCGCTCGCCGCAGACGTGATACGTAGGTCCACAGCCACATCCACGACACCCACAAGGTCGGCCACTGTCTCGTAAGCCACGTCAGCCTCGTACTGGAGGTCCACGTCTCGGACAGGTGCACGCACCCGTTCGAGACCTCGAAGCGAGTCTCGATCAGATGGTCGCGGGAACGGGCTCCCACGACTCGGCGCGTACGCCGTCGTCGCCTGGGCCACCGCCATCCCGACCGGGAGACGGTTGAGGCCGTTTGCAGAGGTGCGGCGCCGGGCCGGATTGAGCTTAACGCGCCAGGAAATCGAGGATCGCGGAGTTGGTTTCGTCGGGGAATGTCCAGCCGATGTTGTGCGGACCGTCCTTGACCTCGACGACCGTGAGGTCGGCGATCAGCTTCTCATCGCGTAGTCTGGCGGCGGTGGACTCGAAGGGGAGGATCCGATCCGCGGTCCCGTGGATGACCAGTGTTGGAATGTCGATCTTCGGCAGATCGGCGCGGAAGTCCGTCAGAAGGGATGACGCTGCCAGCCACCGGGGCCACCGAGGGCGAGGAACACGAACTGGCCGGGCGCGAACGTCAGCCGCTTGCGCACCGGCGCTAGGGCGACCCCGAGCGTGGCCTGGTTGGGCCGCCGGACGTCCGCGACCGTGTAGTCGTAGATCGGGATCACGTAGCGCGCGAGGAGCTCCCGGTACAGGTACGCGATCGTGCCGACCGTGCCGCGCCACCACCCACAACACCGGGTGGGCGACCGCAACCGCGACGAGCGCTACCACCCCCGCGCGACCCGAGCCCGCGACCGACAAGCCTGCGGACGAGCCCTCGGCCGATCGCGGCTGCGCGCCGAGCGACTCGGCAGCCTTGTCACTCGGATCTTGAATGGACACGCTCGATCCTCCGCGGATTGGCCTACGTGATTATCCGCGACGTGTCGCGCCGCGCTATACCAGCACGGCACCGCCGAGATCACGAGGGGCGATCCGCCGTCCTACCGGCTCCCGCGTGAGCCTCCCAGCGCCAGCTCAAGCGCGCACGCCCGTCAACGCTGGCCAGCGCAGTCTGCGCCACCTCCTCCCAGACCGTGCCGACCACCAGAAAGGCCACCCGCAGCAGCACCGAGTGGTGCAAAACGGGGTCGACGATCGTGGCGTGGACGACCGCGACGATCACGAACACTCCCGTCAGCCGGTGGCCGGTCAACCATCGCTCGTAGCTCGCGCGCGCCATCCGCCGTACAGGTCCCGGCCATCGGGCCGCCCGCAGGCTCGGCGCCAACGCCCACACCGCGAGCACGAGCAGTCCGATCAGCGCGACGTCCCGAGCGCGTGCCCGAGCGACGTCGCATACCTATCCGCAGCCGAGCTCACGAGCGCCACGTGCGGGATCAGCAGCAGCACGCCGGCCACCGCAGCACGGCGGTGCCACACCGCAACCCGGTCGAGCCCGCCGAAAGCCCGCTCGATCGGCGCCAGCACGGTCGCCAGTACCAGCGAGCACGAAAACAGAAGCACCGCCTCGGCGCCGCACAGCTCACCGACAAACCGACCCAACGGCTGGCCGCCCGGCGCGTCTGACGAGAGCGCGCAGGTCACGGTCCGGAGCGCGGCTCTGACCGGCCATGATCACTGACTGCCGGCTGCTGCTCCCAGGCGTTGCAGCTGCGAGCCGGTTTCGTTTTCACGCGCATGCGCGGGTCACCGCAGCCGCCGGCGTGCCGATCGGCCGCCCGGATGTCCGCGTCGGTCGTCGCCTCGGAGCTCGACAGCGGCACCAGCTTGGCGATGTCCGCGCACTGATCGCCCATCCGCTCAATGCAGCGGACGATGTCCAACAGTGCTGCGACCAGCCGCAGATCGCCGGCCACAGGACACTGCCGTGCCAGCAGCGACAGCGCGTCCTCGTGAATCTCCCGGTAGCGCCTGTTGATTCGATCATCATCAGACACCACCGTCGCGGCCAGCTCGGTGTCCCGGGAGCCAACCGATTCGAGCGCCCGGTCCAGCTGCTCGATCACCAGCTCAAGACCGTCGAGAGTCTTCTGCTCGAGTTCCCACAGCGCCTCGTGGAACCGATGGCGGGTCTCCTCCATGCCGACCAATACCGTACTACCCCTATCGGTTCGCTTCCATTGAGCCCGGGTGCTTCTCTCCGACGCCGAACCGTCGACGGTCCGCCGTCCGCAGCGATGCCGAGAACCGGCCGGCGCAACACACCAAGGGAGCCCGCCCCAAATCGCTTCACGCGCGACTCCCGGGCGGACGGTGTCGCTCCCACGCAGTTGCGGAAGTCCTCCTCGCATGCGACGACGCGGCTACGGCCCGGGAACCGCAACAGGCTGAGCAGCAGAGTCACCCGGGCTGAATGTCTCTTCCCGAGAGACCTGCTCTCACGAACCCTCAGTCGTGTCATGGGCTCGCCGCGTCACCACAAGGCGTCTCCTCCTGATCCGCGAGAAGCCGATGCGGAAGCCTCCCCCTCACCGCCCTGCCGGCGACGATGCGCCAGTCTAGGTCGCGGCTTCCTGACTCCTCTCTCGCGCTCGCGGGTGCCGTCAAGTCAGGAAGATGCGCATATCAGAGCTGAAGCGAACGCTAGAGAACGCATCGGGCGAACCGGTGACGCGGGACGTTATCCCGGGCGGGTTCTCGCTCGGCGCTGGGCGGCTCAGACCCGAGAGGCGATCGGGCACCGGCGGTGTTGCCGGCGGCGAGCCCCTCGAGCTCGGACACGGCGCGGCTGAGGTCTCGACGAGCGGTCCGGGGTGGCGGGTGCTGAAGAACGCCACGAGCGCTCGGTAGTACCACAGCTGGTCAACGATCGTTTGTTGGTGAAACGCTCCCACAGGGCATCGCCCTCAGCGCGCTAGCCGCGGGCGATTGAGCGCGCGTGTGGACCTTGTCGGCCAACGCGACCCGGAGCACGGCCTCGTCTGCGACCTCGGGCAAATGGGCCAGATACGCCGCCTTGCGCTCGCGCCAAGACCGCGCGTCCTCGGGGTCCAGGCTGTCCGAGCACGCCTCGACGATCGCCGCTACCTCGCAGCCAAACTCGGCACGGATGCGCTCGAGCAGCGTTCGTCCGCCGCCGTCCTCAACGCTGTCGTGCAGCAGCGCGGCGATCGCCGGGTATCATCGCCGCCGTCCTCCAGCACCAGCCCCGCCACGATCATCAGGTGCGCGGCGTACGGAATCTGCGTCCCCAGCCGGCGCTGGCTGCCGTGCACCAGGATCGCGCCGAGAAGATCGCGGAGAAGCGAGAGGACGACGCGGCGTTCGCAGTTCAGTTCGCGTACGCCGCGATCGAGGAGGCAGAGTACGCAGTGCTCGACGCTGCCCTGGCAAGGGCGGAGGCGGACGAGGCGTCCGCGGCCTAAGCAGGGACCCGCGTCCCCAAACTACCCCTGCGGGAAAGCTAGCTTGAGGCGTCGTACCGCCATCCACGAGACTCCGAACGGGATCGATTGGTTGCTTGCGACCGGGACGGGATGATCGGTAAGAACCCCGCAGAGCATGCAGAGTTCGTCGAATCGCCGACGGTCGAGACGGCGGAATTGATCGAGTCAAACACTCCGCGTAACTCGTCCCCACCGGCCAATCTCGGCGGGCTGACCTGGATTGCATGGCACGTTCAGCCTTCGACCAGCGCGAACCAGGTCAGAGATCCTGAAAGTGGCCGGCGCGGCGTTGCGCGGCCGACTCCCCCCGAGACGGGTGGTTCGTAGGTCGCGTGCCACGATGTCTTGTCTCTCCTCTACGCGTGGCCTTGCCGATGGCCGTCATCGCGCGCATGCGTCGAACGTCCCGCACAGTTTCCACCGAGTCGGCAGGCGCGCCGGTCTGGGCTTCATCAGCATCTCTTCTGTAGGCTCCGACGACCTCGGATAGCTCAAACCTCGCCGGCATGGGATGCTAGATGGCCGTCCCCTGCTCCCGACGCGGCGTCGTGACGCATGCAACTTACCGCTTTTTGAAGTCGTGACGTCTGGATCACTCACCGCCTCGGGCGCCCATCCGATCGCTGCTGTGCTGGCCGACGTGGATGGCACGCTCATTACCACGGAAAAGGTTCTCACGGCCAGGACCATCGAAGCAGTCAGGCGGTTACATGACCGGGGCCTGATGTTTGCCATAACCAGTGGCCGGCCGCCGCGCGGCATGGGGATGCTGGTCGGTCCGCTGGACCTCCGTGGCCCGCTGGCCGCCTTCAACGGCGGAATCATCGTGCAGCCTGACCTGAGCATCCTCGCCGAGCATGCCATCGCGCCCGATGTAACGACTGCGGTCATCGATCTGCTCCGTGGGCTCGGCGTCTACGTCTGGATCTACCGGGAGGCCGAGTGGTACATCACCGATCCCCACGCCCCGCACGCCGCGCACGAGGCGTCGACAGTCCAGTTTTCGCCGACGGTTGTACCGACCTATGACGATCTCCTTGACCGGGTGGTCAAGATTGTCGGTGTGAGCGATGATCACGCCTTGGTCGCCCGCTGCGCAGATGCCGTGCTTGAGCGCTTCGCCGCCCGTGTGTCTGCCTCCCAGTCGCAGCCGTATTACTTGGACGTAACGCACCCCGACGCCAATAAAGGCGTCGTCGTCCAGCGCCTGTCGCAGCATTACGCGATCTCGACCGACCAGATCGCCACCCTCGGAGACGGCAACAACGATGTCATGATGTTCGAGCGCAGCGGCTTGAGTGTGGCGATGGGCAACGCCGGCGAGGAAGTGCAGCGAGCCGCCACGTACGTCACCGCCTCCAACGAAGACGAGGGGTTCGCCAAGGCGATCGACGAATTCATCTTGCCTCGCGCGATGGCTAGCGCTGGCGGTAACGACTGAGCCCTCATACCGTCGAGCCGAGGAACTCGCTCAGGCGATTCCGTGGCTGACACGTCAGCGAGGCATCTGGGCAGGCGGCAGAGCCCCCGTGTCGCGGTCCCCGGCGAGGTGAATAACGCCGGTGACACGCTAGGGAGCAACGTCAGCGACGAGTAGAGCGGCGACGATCGCCCAGCGACCACCCCCCGGTCAACTACGACCACTGCGACACACCGAGGACGAGGTCACCCCGACCCTCCGACGTCGCCGCTCGGCGTCAATGGCGACAAATACCAAGCGTTGGATTTCGCGCGGATGATGGCGCGACACCTACCTCTACGCCACGCACACATTGATCGGATGTTCGTCGCCGTGGCAGTCCCCAACACTGCGGCGCGCCGAACGCCCTCACCGCCGCCACCGCCCGACGCCTGTACCGGCTCCAGCGCAAACGCGACCCCGGCCGCCAGCTGATCCGGGCAATGCGCTCGCATGAGATCCCGCATCGCGTTACGCCAATTCTCATCGCTACCCGGTCGAAGCGACAGCAAGACTCATCGCGCTGATCGCACGTAAAGAACAAAAGACGGCGAGTCCGCTGCCAAAACTCAAACCCCGCGAACTCGCGACCATCACGCTTCTCGGCGCGATCCTCCACCCGCCTCTCATGACAGCCTCGGCCCTCGCACCGAGCTACACCTCGGAGACTCCCGGCTTCGTTCCCAAGAGAAGCCATCTCGCGACCGCCGGACCATTCCCCGCAGCCCAAATCGCGGTACAAGCAAGACCATAGATCACGAGCACCAACCCGCCGAGCGACCGAGATCCCGATGTCCCCGCGACGCCGAAGCCGATGAATCCCGTCGCGCAATGGGTGCGGTATGCACACTCCTCACATGCTCATTTGTCGCTGTCGAGAAATGCGGTCACGCGAGTCCGCCGGTCCTCCTGCATGCGAGCGACGTCGTCGGTGCCGATCGAGGCGCTTGGGTTTACGAGGATGCGGCGGTCGGCCGTGGCTGGCGGCGACCGCCTCGCGAGCTGTCCTCATGCCTGCGAACGCGACGTCGCATCGCGGGCGATCTCGTCGCTGCTCCATCGACGAGGGGCGGCACAGTTGCGCGAGAAGCGGGCTCCGGCCCGATCCGGCAGCCAAGCAACACAGCCCGAATAGCGTTGCCATCGGGTATTGCGCAAGCGAGGTCTCGTCGCGTTCCTCCAGGCGAGTGGCATCCGGTATAGAAGGCCTGCCCTCAGACGGCTCAGCGGCCGAAGGCGGCGGGATCTCGCAGCTCGATCCAGAGGGAGTCGGCGATGGCGAGGACGCGTCCCGTCGCGTCGTAGAGCGCGGAAGCCGAGTGGTGCTTGCGGCCCTCGCTGCCGACCGGCCACGCGGCGACGACGTGCGGCTCCCCGGCGCGCGGGGGCTGACGGAGCTCGACGGTGAGCGAGGCCAGGACGACGACCTGAGCGCGGTGGTCGACAGACTCGATCGCGTACGCGCTTGGGCAGTCGAGCACCGCCCACACAAACAGCGGATCGTCGGACTGCGGCGTCCACGGGGAGGCGATCAGCGGCGCCGTCCCCAACCTGACCGGCATAGATCCGCAGGCCGTCCTCGCGCGCCGTCCCGCAGACAAAACACGTCGGGAACCTGTGGTGCGCGAAGCCCACGTACGTCCGCACCGCGATCTCGGCCTGTTCGACCGTCGGCGCGGGCGGCGCGTGCGCCTGTACGGCGGCGGGCGCACCCGTGGCGATGACGTCATCGCCGCTGAGCAGCGAAACGGAGCCGTCATCTTCGCGCCGGCGCAGCAGCCGCACCTCCAACGGCGGCGGCTTACGCAACGACACACGGACCGATGGCGCCTCGACCGCCGCGCCGACCAGACCACACGTGTAGCCACCGTTCGCGGAGTTCGGCGGGCCATTGAAGCGCCGATCGATGATCACCCAGTCGTTCACGCGCTACCTGCCTCGCTATCGAGCTGCGATCGCCACGACGTGCTGGCGATGGCCGGGAGGGTATCGAGCAAGAATCCCCGCGGCGGCGGCGGGCAGCTGGACACCGATTGCGTCCGCGATGGCTCCAGGGCTTGCTTTCGCGAGCGCAGCCTCACCGTCGCGGGAGGGCTGGTACACGGCGACCATGTTCCCCCTGCTGCCGGCGATCCTGTTTCATCGTGGCTGCTCAGATGAGCTGTGGTCGGAGGAGTCCGAGAGCACGCCGTATGTGTGCCACCGCTCGATCTGGACGAGGGCGCTGACGCACGGCTGTCGCTCCGGCCAGGCCTCCCCGGTGTAGCGCATCGCGAGGCGATCCATCACCTCGAGGTTCGGGTCATCCCACATCTCGATCACCGGCCCCGAGATCGAGACGTGCTGATACGGATCCTCGCCGAGAACCGTCATCGCCACGTGCGGAGTGCTGCGGAGGTTCGGCAGCCGGCGCGCGGTCGCGTACATGGTGATCAGGATCCTGGCGTCCTGTAGCTCGTACCAGCATGCGGTGCTGGCGGGTGTGCCGTCCCGTCGGACGGTGGCCAGCACGGCGACCCGCGGCTGCTTGAGAAAGCGCCTGACCTCGCCCGGGAGCCGAGGTCCGGGCTCGTTCATCGCTGACGCACGCGGTCGACGGGCGGTCGGTGATCAGCAGGTCTGTCGTGGGGGCAGGTCATCGGGGATGCTCCTGAGGTCGGTGAATTCGGCGGCGAAGCCTTGAAATCTGTACAGATCGGCGAAGTTCGACGCGAGGCCGAGCGAGGCGCGGATCGCGCCGCCGGAGGGCAGCCCGATCGTGCGGACGTAGTCGTCGAGCGTCATTCCCTCGCCGAACTCGCCTCCGAGCAGCGTCTCGCGCGCGATCGTGAACGCGACCTCTCCGGCGCCCGGATTGCAGAAGCAGCCGGTGCGCAGCGAGATGTTGTGGCGCCCGGCGACCCGGTCGACGTAGCGCTCGTCGACGACGCGGCCGTCAGGGTGCAGGAAGTTGAACGCGATCGTCGCGCCCCGGCGCTGCCAAGTTCGTGGGCCGTAGATCTCGGTGGCGGGTGAGCCGTCGCTGTGGCGCATTGAGGCGAGCGTGGCGAGCAGCCAGGCGCCGAGCTCGCCAACGCGCTTGTGGATCGTCTCGATCTCGATCCGGTCGAGGAATCGCAGGCCGATCTCCACGGCCGGGAGGTTGAGGTAGTTGACGGTGCCGTCCTCGAAGTGCGCGGCGCCAGGTGCGGACTGGTAGTACTGGCGCTGGACGAACGCGGCGACGATCGTCCCGCCGGAGAACCATGGACGTTCGAGCTTGGCGAGCGCGTTGCGGCGCGCGATCAAACAGCCGACGCCGGTCGGCCAGCCGAACATCTTGTAGAACGAGAGCGCGACGAAGTCCGGATGCCAGACGCTGAGGTCGAGTCGGTTGGTCGGCACATACGCGGCGGCGTCGAGCAGCACGTCCCACCCGTGCGAGTGTGCCTGTTCGATCCACTCCAGCGGGTGCTGGACGCCGGAGAAGTTCGACTGGGCCGGGTAGGCGAACAGGTTGTGGTGATCGCCGACGGTGTCGGTCAGGTAGCGCCCGAGCAGGTTGTCCTCGACGCGCAGCTCCGGCGCGACGCTCGGGATGTAGGTCGTCTCGGCTCCGCGGGCGCGGGCGAACTCCCGGATGCCGTTGACCGAGTTGTGGTTGTCGAACGTGAGCAGGAACCGGTCTCCCCGGTGGAACGGGTAGGCCTCCCCGACCAGCCGTAGCGCGCCGGTCGCGTTCGGGGTGAAGATCGCTTCGTACTCCTCGGGCGAGGCTCCGAAGAAGTCAAGCACGCAGGCGCGGGCTCGCTCGACCAGCTCGGTGCTCGCCGCCGAGGTCGGATTGATCGAATGCGGGTTACCGAACACCCCTTCCTCGAGCAGCCGCACGTGCTCGCGCAGCTGCGACTCGGCGTACAGCCCGCCGCCGGTGTAATCGAGGTACACGTGACCGCCCCGATCAAGGCGCGAGAAATCGGTGCGCCGCAGATCGTCGAGGAGTGCCGTGTCCGCATAGGCCGGATGGTGTTGGCGGAACGCCGCCTCGGCGGCCTCAACCGAACGAGTCTGGGGACGTGTGACGGTCATTTGGTCGGCAGGGGCGGTCCAGGGTCGGTGCGGCCTGGATGCGTGTGGCAGTCGAAGATCCGCAGCTCGCCGAGCCGCTCGTGCCGACAGGAGAACCGCGGCTCGAGCAGTGCGTCGGTAGCCAGACCAGGCCCGGCCGGCGGGTCGCCGGGCGGCGCGGTTCTGCTGCTTCCGGCGCTCGCTGTCGCGAGTACGTCTTGCATCGAATCGCCCATCTTCGAGCTCGGAAGGGTCGTTTCCATCGGTGGTCCTCCGCGATCGGACTAGGGGATGGCCGCGGTCCCAGGCCGCCGCGCGCGCACGAGCGCGTCAAGCGCGATCCGTTCCCCGTCGAGGGTTTCGACGGGTCGCCTGACCGTCTCGGCCCGCTCGAGCTGCAGGCCGGCGCCCTTGAGATCGGCTACCACGTCGTCGGCGGTGTAGAGCACGGCGGGATCTTGCGGGCCGCCGTAGCCGTGCTCGAGGTTGATGCTGTCATGGGCGACGAGCAGGAGCAGCCCGCCGGGTGCCACGGCGCCTGCGGCGGCACGCACGATCGGCCGCCGCTGCACCGCGGGGAGCTGCAGGTAGAACACGAGTACGAGGTTGAACGCCCGTGGCTCGGGGGTGTAGTCGAGCAGGTCAGCGGCGATCCACCGTGCCTGCGCGCCGCGCGTTTCGGCGAGCCGGCGCGCCTTCGCAAGCCCGACCTCTGAGAAGTCGACGCCGGTGACCCGCCAGCCTCGCGCGGCCAGCCAAACGGCGTTGCGCCCTTCACCGCACGCGAGGTCGAGCGCCCGCCCGGGCGCGAGTGCGGCCGCCTCGGCGACCAGGAATCGGTTGGGATCGCTCGTCCACACGAGCTCGCGATCGGCGTAGCGGCGATTCCAGGCCGCGCTGTCCATCGCCGCGGGCATGGCTAGGCCACCGCTCGGGGGGCGCGCACCTCGACGGTCGTCTCGACCGGCAGCGCGAGCGACACCGTGACCAGGCAGCTGTTCTCGGCCTTCGCGACCATCGCGCGGGCGGCGCGCTCGTGTCCGGGCTCGGTCTCGAGCTCGACCGTCTGCTCGATGCGCACGAAGCCGAAGCGACCGTCGGGCCGGTGTCCCACCACGCCGTCCGCGCGGACCGAGAGTCCGCGCAGGGGCAGCTGCTCGCGCTCGGCCAGCGCGGCGATCGTGACTGCCAGACACGACCCGGCCGCGGCCACGAACGCGTCCTCGGGACTCCAGAGGTCGGGATCGGTGCCGCGGAACTCAGGCGGCGTCGCGATCCGCAGCGGCGCCTTGCCCTCCACCCGCGCGGCGGTCCGCCGGCCGGAGTGCCACACGACCTCGACGGGGAATCGGAACTCCTTGTGCCGAACCTCGGCGGGCATCTCAGCTCAACTCTTTGCGTGCCGGTGTCGGCACAGCTGTATTGCGGCTGGTTTCAGCCGCGGGTCTCACGTCCGCGCGTGGCTGATCGACTCCCTCGCCGAGGACTTGCTCGTCGAAGAATTCGTCGATCACCCTCGCCCGCTGCGCGCCGACGAACCCTGGGACCGGCTCGCCATCGTGGAACACCGCCACGGTGGGGATGCTCCGGATCCCGTAGCGGATGCTCAGCTGCGGCTCCGCGTCTACGTCGACCTTGACGAGCTCGAGCCGTCCCGCCCGCTTGGCGGCCTCGGCCTCGAGCGCCGACCCGTGCATCCTGGACGGCTCGCACCAGCCGGCCCTGAAGTCTGCCACGGCCGGCAGCTCGCGCGAGCGCCCTATCACCTCGCGCTGGAATTTCTCAGTGGTCACATCCATCTCACCTGCTCCCTTGTGTCTCACCGCTCGTTCAAGGCGCCACCGTCCGGCGTGATGGTCGCTGGGACGGGCGAGCGAATACAGGGGGCAGTAGCCCGCGGCGCTGGTCGCAAGCATGATCGCAGCGAGCGCGTACAGCACGATCGAGACGACCGAGCCCGGACCGATCAGCAGTCCGATCGCCACCGTGACGGACGCGACCAGCGCAGTCCGCAGGCGCCGGTCGAGTGTGCTCATGTTCTTCCTCATCGAAGGTCCTTTCCGGTTGCGGCGCTCGAGGTCGGAAGCGTCAGACGCAGTATACAAGCACACATCTCAGTAGTTGTACAGTAGTTGCTACTGGTTCCTTGTGTGTTCTGTTCCCCGGCTCGGCCTTGGGTCCCATCGCAAAGCAAGGAATGAAATGGACACGATCGAACATCTGACACAAGACAGCTTCGAGGCCGCGGTCGACCGGCCGGGGATCACTGTGATCGATTTCTGGGCCGGCTGGTGCGGGCCCTGCCGGGCGATAGCCCCGCAGTTCGAGCGCGCGGCGGCGCTACGCCCGGAGTACCGCTTCGCGAAGGTCGATGTCGACGCGGAGTCCGCACTGGCCGGGCGGTACGGCATCCGGTCGATCCCGACGCTGATGGTGCTCCGGGACGGCCAGCCGATCGCCGCCGAGGCCGGCGTGATCGGCGCCGACCAGCTGGTCGAGGCGCTCGATCGCCTCGCCGCAGCGAGCACCGACATGACCGTCGCACGGAAGGCCGCGTGATGCGCACCAACAGGCGCTGGCCGATTGAGCGTGCCCGGTTCCCGCTCGCCGGCATGGTGACCCTCCTCTCTGTGGTGGGGATCGGGTGAGCGTCGTCGAGGCACCGCGGCTCGGTGAGAGCCCGCTCGAGGAGGAGTACCCGCATGCGGCGAACGTCGGGCCGGTTGGCCGCATCGGCCGCTACACCGCCACACATTTCCGGGTGGTGCTCGTCGGCTGGTTGGTCGTCGCGATCGGCTCGGGTTCCTTGCCCCGAGGGTTGAGACCGCGCTGTCGGGTGCGGGCTGGGAGACGACCGGGTCGCAGTCGGTGCAGGCTCGGCAGCTGATCGACAAGAACTTCCGCGGACTGTCGAGCTACGGGCTGATGACGGTGATCTACTCGCCGTCGCGGACGATCAACGATCCTGCCTTCAAGGGCACGGTCGCCAGGGTCGAGGCGGCACTGCGCGCGGACAATGCGGTCCGCAGTGTCGTTCCTCCAACTCCAGGCATCTCGATCTCGCGCGACGGGCATACCGCGATCGTGCAGGCCGGCGCCGCCAAGAGCTCCAACGGAATGGTGAGGGCAGCCGATTCGCTCAAGACCAGGCTCGCCGGCCTCTCCTCCGCCGGGGTGCGGGTCGATCTGACCGGCGCCTCGGGGATGTGGTCGGACTTCAACGCGGCCAACCGCACGGCGATGATGAAGTCCGAGGTCATCTCCTGGCCGGTGACTCTCGGGATCCTGCTGCTCGCGTTCGGGTCGCTGGTCGCCGCCGGACTACCGCTGATGCTGACGATGATCGGACTGGCATCGGCGGCCGGGATGCTGTACCTGGGCACGCTGGTCATGCCGATCTCGATCTGGGCAATGAACTTCGCGCTGATGTTCGCGCTCGCGCTCGGGATCGACTACGCCCTGTTCGTCGTGCACCGCTTCCGCGGCGCGTTCTTCGGACACGGGATGTCGGCGATCGACGCGACCGCGGTGGCGATGGACACCGCCGGCAAGGCGGTCCTGTTCTCAGGCGTCACTGTGCTGATCTCGCTGACCGCGGATGCTCGTGCCCTCGCCGGCGTTCCGCTCGATGAGCCTCGGGATCATGCTCGCCGTGATCTTCGTGCTCGCGGCGACACTGACGCTGCTGCCCGCCGTGCTCGCCAGGCTGGGCCCAAGGGTGGACAAGCTGGCGCTGCCATGGGCGCACTCCGCCGAGCATCGCTCGCCGCGATTCGAGAAATGGGGTGAGCGTCTGTGGCGCCAGCCGATCCGCCACGGCATCGTCGCGCTCGCGATCCTGCTCGGGCTCGCCATACCCGTCACCCAACTGAAGACGGCGATGCCATCGATCAAGGTCGTCCCGACCTCCGACGCCTCCCGCATCGGCTACAACCAGGTCCAGGCCGCATTCGGTCCCGGCTCGACGGGCCCGCTACAGATCCTCACGCCATCCTCCGACGCCACCGCGGCGAGGCAGACCGTCAGCCGAGACGCCGGCGTCGCTGCGGTGATGCCCACGCAGACCAGCGGCGGGTACGCGCTGATCACGGCGATCCCGAAGCAGGACCCGTCCAACCCCGCGGTCGGCCATACGATCGACCGACTCCGGGCCGCTCTGCCCACCGGCTCGCTGATCGGCGGCGCGGTGGCGGAGAACCACGACCTACAGGCCGCACTGTCGGCCAAGACGCCGCTCGTCATCGGAGTGATCCTCGCCCTCGGCTTCCTGCTGTTGCTGATCGCACTGCAGGCGCCGCTCCTGGCAGCGGTCGGGGTGCTGACGAACCTGCTGGCCACGGGCGCGGCCTTCGGCGTCGCCAAGTGGATCTTCCAGAACGGCGCGCTGCACTCCCTCCTCGGGTTCCAGCCACAAGGCTTCCTCGACGCCTGGGGACCGGTGTTCTTCTTCGCGATGATCTTCGCGATCTCGATGGACTACACCGTGTTCCTGCTCTCCGCGGCCAAGGAGCACTGGGACCACACCCACGACCCGCACGAGGCGATGGTCGGGAGCCTCGCGCATTCGGGGCGAGTGATCTTCGCCGCCGGCGCCGTCATGGTCGCGGTGTTCTTCACCTTCGCACTCTCCGGGCCCCTGCCGCCCAAGGAGATGGGAATCATCCTCGGCGTCGCCGTGCTCCTCGACGCAGCGCTGATCCGGCTGCTGCTGCTGCCCGTCCTGCTCCGCCTGATGGGCCGCTGGGCCTGGTACCTGCCCAGGTGGGCACGCCGGATCCTCCCCGACGTCACGTTCGGACACGCATGAAGGAGGAAGTGACCATGTCAGCACCAACGCTGGAGCTGTGGCAAACGGAATGGTGCCCAGCGTCACACCGGGTACGCCAGCGCCTGACCGAGCTCGGTCTCACCTACCTCAACCGCCAGGTTGCGGTCGAGCAGAGAGCCCGGGCCGAGCTTCGCGCTGCGACAGGCGCCAGCGACATCCCCGTCCTCCTCGCCGACGGCGAGACCGTCCGCGGCGAGCAGGCCATCCTCGCCTACCTGAACGAGCACTACGTCGACCCACCCGACGCCCGCGAGCAACGTGCGAAGGCGGCCAAGGCAAAACAAAAGGAACTGGAGGCAACATGTCCCAAGTTGACAGCAGCTACACCCTGAGCGCGAGCACCGATCTCGCGTTCGCGGACGCCGTGGCGCGGGTACGCGAGGAGCTGACCGCGGAGGGCTTCGGGGTGCTCTGCGAGATCGACGTGCAGGCAACCCTCAAGAACAAGCTCGACGTCGACCGGGAGCCCTACCTGATCCTCGGGGCGTGCAACCCGCCGCTGGCGCATGCGGCGCTCGAGGCCGAACCCGAGCTCGGCGTCCTGCTGCCATGCAACGTTGTCGTGTACCAGCACGAGGGACAGACGCACATCGCAGCCGTCAACGCCGAGCAGATGCTCTCGATCGTTGGCAACGACCAGCTCGCCGAGACCGCAGGCGAGGTGCGACGGCGCCTGACCGCCGTCGTGGAACGCGCGGCGCAGCCGGCCACCTAGCTGACACGAGATCGTCCCGATGTTCTTCACGCGCAAACCGTCGATCACTCCCGCCGAGGCCTCGGCGGGCCTGGCGAGCAGCGAGCTCGTGCTGGTCGACGTGCGCCAGCCGCGCGAGCTGCAACGCGGACGCGTGCGCGGCTCGCTCAACATCCCGCTGGGACAGCTCCGCGACCGCCTGCATGAGCTCGACCGCGACCTCCAGGTCGCGTTCCTGTGCCACTCCGGCGCGCGCAGCTCGCGCGCCACCCGAATCGCCCTCAAGGCCGGATACGACGCCGTCAATGTGCGCGGCGGGATGATCGGCTGGAATCGAGCCGGCCTACCCGTGACCCGCTCTAGATGACTAATTCCGCGGTTGGGTTAACGTGAGATGTCAGCGAGCGCACCGGGCGGCTACCGAGGTTCAGGACGTGCTACCGCTTGACGAAATAGCTCTCGCGGGGAACTACGGACGGGAATCGCTGGTCGCCCCGATTCCGGCGACGGCGCCCAGGGCTAGCTTTAACGGATGGCGGACACGCTGACGGCGCTCGACGGGTCGTTCCTCCGCCTTGAGGAGCTGGACGAGGGGGCGTTGATGAACATCGGCGGCGTGATGGTGTTCGACCCGCCGGCGGGCGGAGTAGCTCCGACTGTCGAGGACCGGCTCACCTTCCTGTTCGTGGATCTCCCCATCGGCGAGCCACTTGCGGAGGCGCGGCTGCGGAGGATCGCTGCGGCTACCCGCAGGCGGAAATTCTCTGGCGCCGCGCAGGCCACCTCGACGATGATCGGGCTTGCTGCGCTCGCGCCGCCCGCGGTGGCGAACGGGGCGCTTGCGCGGACGGTGTTCTCCAGGCGGATGTTCAATCTGGCGGTCACCAACGTGCCGGGTTCGCCGGCGCCGCTGTACGCGCTCGGAGCGTTGTTGCGCGAGATCCACCCGGTGCTGCCGCTCCTTGCCGACCACGCCGTGGGGGTCGCCGCTCTCTCCTACAACGGGCTGGTGACGTTCGGGATCAACGCCGACGCCGCCTCGACGCCCGACATCGACGTGCTCGCGCGCGGAATCGCGGAAGGCATCCAGGAGCTGCGCGCGCTGCTGCCGGACACGGCCAAGATCGCCGGTGCGAGCCGCTGACCGAGCGCGACGGCGCCACTGATCGACGACGACGCGGCCACGTATAGCGGCATCCGTTCGAATAGGGTCACAAGCCAGATGATCGATTGGGACATCGGCCACTACGAGCAGATGGCCGTCGAGCTCGAGCCGGTCGCCGAGCACATCGTCTCTCTCGCTCATGTACAGCGCCGCGAGCGAGTAGTGGATCTCGCAACAGGCACCGGCAACGCCGCCCTGCTGGCCGCCGGCGCGAGCGGACTCGTGACCGGTCTGGATACCGCGCCCAGACTGATCGACGTCGCGCGCGACCGCGCCGTCGCCGAGGGTGTCGACGCCTCGTTCGTCGTCGGAGACATCCAGGCACTGCCGTTCGACGACGGCGCGTTCGACGTCGCACTGTCCGTGTTCGGATTGATCTTCGCCACCGACGCGAGCCAAGCCTTCGATGAGATGATCCGCGTACTCGGTCCCGCCGGGCGGGCACTCTTCTCAGTGTGGGTGCCGGCCGGGCCAATCGACGCGATGGTCGTCACGTTCGGCCGCGCCCTCGCCGCCGCCACGGGACGCAGGCCGCATCGCTTTGCCTGGCACGACCCCGACGCTGTGAGCGGGCTTGCCGCCCACCATCGCGCACAGGTCCAGATCCATGAAGGACTGCTCCGCATCACCGCTGCGTCACCCGAGGCCTACCTCGAAGCCAACGAGCAGCAACATCCGGTCAGCGTCGCCGGCCGACCCGTGCTCGAGCGTGCCGGCACCTACGGCCAGGTGCGAAATGAAGCTCTCCGCGTCCTGCGCCAGGGCAACGAGGATCCGCAAGCGTTCCGCGTCTCCAGCCCGTACCGCGTGATCGAGGTCCACCGCTCGGCCTGATCGCCAGCCCCGAGCCGGCGTCCGCCCGCGATCCGGGCGCCGACTTCCATCGGTTCGACCTCACCACTCAGCCGCAACGATGGGCGCTGCGTCGCAGTTTGCCCCAGGGCTCCGCTGCGCAGGACTGCGGCGCGATGCGATCGCGTCGGGATGTCATGCCCGCGCGATGGGCGTCCGCAGACAGGGCCGTGTTGACGACGCCGGCGTGACCGCACCCGCTCAGCACCACCAAACCCCGATCGCGGAGATTGAGCACCAGCCCTGGTCGTCGAGGATCAGCGGATCCGCCTGCCAGCCATCCTCGCGGAGCGCCTGATGCCCGGCAAACCCGGTCTCGAACGGCGTCTGCCGGTCGACCTCACCGGTGATGAGCACCGCTCCGTCGAGCAGAAACGACGGCTGGCGTTCCTCCACGATCGTGAACCCCATCTCCTCAAGCGCGCCGCGACCTGGTGACCGGGAACTCGGCCGTCAGCAGCCCGGGAAAGCTGATCCGCCGGCGGCTCCAGAACTCCGGATGAATCATGACCGGCAAGCGGGTCGAGCCGAGAACCCGCACCAGCCCCTCCATCCCGGTCACATGATCCCAATGACCGTGGCTGAGCACGATCACCTCGATATCGGCAGGATTGACCGCGAGCCGGCGCATGTTCTCCACCATCCCGTCGGGCGATACCCCAGTATCGAACAGCAGCGTTCGCTTCCGGCCCGCCTTCTCGATCCGCACCAGCGCCGAGAACCCCGGCTCGGCGATCAGCGCGTCCGGCACCCCGGTGGTGGGACTGACGCGCGCCTGGGCGGTCGGCAGTCCTCCGAGAATCGCCTTCGGCCAGTTCATCCGCGCGATCGCTTCCCGGTCGACGAGCAGCGGGTCGGTCACGTTGTCCATCAGAAGCGTGATCTCGACGCCGTCGACGGGCTCGAGCTCGATGAGGGCCATCGCTTCATCCCGCGACGCAACGGTTCACGTGCTCCTCGAGGATCTTCAACGACCGCCTCGAACGCAGTCTAACCGCCGCGATCTGCGTGACGATGTCGATGCAGTAGCGGTCCTCTGACCGTATAGCCGAACGTCGCCGGGGCGGCCGTCTTGGTCATGACGTTGCCTCCCACGTTGAGTGAAAGCGCCGCAGGCGCAGCGAGTTGGTGACGACGAACACGCTCGAGAACGACATCGCGGCAGCGGCGACCATCGGATTCAGAAGGCCGCTGATCGCGAGCGGGATCGCCGCGACGTTATACGCGAACGCCCAGAACAGGTTGCCCTTGATCGTGCGAAGAGTCCGGCGGGCGAGCCGGATCGCATCGCCCGCCCGCGCAGATCGCCCCAGACAAGCGTGAGGTCCGACGCCTCGATCACCACGTCGGCACCGGTCCCGATCGCCAGACCCAGATCCGCCTGGGCGAGCGCCGGCGAGGTCCACGAACTCCGAAGCGAAGGCACTGAAGCGCGGTAGGTCGCGGAAGTTCGAGACGATTCCGAGCGACACTTCTGACCGTCCCGCCCGGAGGGCAGCCCGATCACGCGGACGTAGTCGTCGAGTGTCATGCCCTCGCCGAACTCACCGCCGGATGTTTCTGCAATCCGGGCGCGGTGCGCAGGGAGACGTTGTGCCGGACCTCGATCCGGTCCGCGTCGCTCATCGACCACGCAGGCCGTCGGGATACAGGAAGTCACATGCGATCGTCGCGCCGCGCTGCTGCCACGAACTCGGCCTGTATGGTCGCGGCCGGCAGCCGTCGCTGTGGCGCAGCTAGCCGAGACAATCGAGCAGCCCGCTACCGAGGGCGCTCACGCGCGGATGAACGGTCTCGATCCCGACGCGGTCAATGAGCCCCCTTCCGATCCCACCGCGTGGAGGTTCAAATTATCGACCGTGCCCGCTTCGAAGTGCGAAGCCCTCGTCCGTGCTTTCTTCGCACGGGCTCGAGTGGTTTGCGCGGACCGGCGCACGGCGTGCCCTGTCTATCGTCGGCATTGATGAAACGGATTGTGCCCGATGGCGTCCAGGGCTGAGCAGAAGGAACAAGCGCGCGCTCGGCGCCTTGCGGACGAGCAGGTGCGGCTCGAGCACAAGCGTCGGCAACGACGGATCTACATGCTCGGCGGGATCGCGCTCGGAGCGGTTGCAGTCGTGGCGGTCGCGATCGCGGTCTCGACCCTGGGCGCTGGCTCGACCGGACTCAAGACCGGCAACGGCGAAGCGACGCTCACCGCCCAGGTCCGGCAGTTGCTCGATGGGATCCCGCAGTCCGGAGCGACGCTGGGCAACCCGACGGCACCGGTCACGTTGACCTACTACAGCGACCTGCAATGCCCCGTGTGCGCGCAGTTCACGCTCACCAGCGGCTTCCCGGAACTCGTCGCCAAAGACGTGCGGGCGGGCAAGGTGAAGATCGTATACAGCGCCTTCGAGACGGCGACGCGCGATCCGCAGACGTTCCAGGCCCAGCAGGCCGCAGCGCTCGCTGCGGGCAGGCAGAACCACCTCTGGGACTACGTCGAGCTCTTCTACCGCCAGCAAGGCATCGAAGGCACGAGCTACGTCACCGAGACGTACCTCGACGGGCTCGCAAAGCAGGTTTCGCCGCTGAACCTCGAGGCGTGGCGGACTGCCCGTAACGACTCCTCGCTGATCGCCGAACTGCAGTCCGACCGCCAGACCGCGACCACGGCTGGGATTCAGGGCACGCCGACGCTGATCGTCCAGGGCCCTCGCGGGAAGGGGCAGATGCCCGAAGCGGTGCCGAGCTACGACCAGCTCGAGCAAGCCATCAAGTCAGTCACATGACGGTCCGCTGACCGCGCGCCGGGCGCAGGCGATCGTTGTGAAAGACCGCAATCCCATTTGTACGTACATTATGATATGCTGACTTGGCGTGTCGTTTCCGGACGGTCGAGTTCGAGCACACGGCCGGAACACTTGAAGGCCTCTTTCAACAGGTGGAGGCCCAGGGGGCCACGCAGACGAGCGTCGTGCGGGTCCGTGAAGAAACGACCGACGCCGGCATCGCGCGACGGCTGAAGTTGCCCGCTCGCGCGCGGCTTGTCCACATCGAGCGGCTGCGGCTGGCCGATGGCGAGCCGCTCGCGCTTGACCGCAGCTGGCTGCCGGCGCGCGTGGCACGGCGCCTGCTCGAGGCGCCGCTGACGCATGCCGGGCTGTATGACGAGCTCGCCCGGCTGTGCGATGTCAGGATCGACGGGGGCATTGAGCGGGTCCGTCCGGTGATCCCGACGGCGGCGGAGCGAAGCGCGTTGGCGATCCCGTCCGATGTGGCCGCGTTCGCGATCGAGCGCCTCGTGTGCAGCGAGGGCGCGCCGGTCGAGTGGCGGCAGAGCCTCGTACGCGGGGATCGCTACAGCTTCGTCGTCGAGCTGTCACCCAGACGCGTCAAGCAACCATCGCTGCCGTGGGCTGCCGAGACCCCGGCGCCGTGAGGCCCGAAGCCGCAGTTGCGGTGACGGCGGGCGCCGGCCGCGGGAGCCTCCCAGTACGCGGCGTGGGACTACAGATCGGGCAGCTACCTGCGCGCGGTGATGAGCGCCACGGCCGCCCGTCATGTGGTCGTGCTGTTGGCGGCCGGGGTGATCGCGGGAGTCGGTGGGCTTCTGGTCAGGCGGGTACGGGGCTCGGGCGCCGGGGAGATATCGGAGGCGCTGTGGTTGGGTGGCGGGCGCCTGTCGTTCTGGCGCAGCCAGGCGCGGGGGGTTCTGTCGATCGTGATCGTCGGGATGGGGGCCTCGCTCGGGCGCGAGGGCGCACCCCAGCTCACCGGCGCGGCGGTGGCCACCGCCCTGTCCGAGTGGGCGAAGCTACCGACCTGGCAGCGCCGGCTCCTGGTCGCCTGCGGTGCGGGGGCGGGGATGGCCGCCGTGTACAACGTCCCCTTGGGCGGCGCGCTATTTGCGGTCGAGGTCCTGCTCGGCACCCTGTCGCTCCCTGTCGTGCTGCCGGCGGTGGCGATGAGCGCGATCGCGACCGTGGTCGCCTGGGTTGTGGTTCCAGACCGGCCCACGTACCTGGTCGCGGTCTTCGGACTGAGGGCATCACAGGTCGTGTGGGCGGTGATCATCGGTCCGCTCGCCGGCCTGGTGGCGGTCGGATGGGTCCGGGCGATCGCGGCGGTCAACACGCTCAAGCCACGCCGACGAGGTCGGCTGCTCGCTCCGATCATCATCTTCACCGCGCTCGGCGCCGTGTCGATCAGGTACCCCCAGCTCCTGGGCAACGGCAAAGACACCGTAGCGCAGGCGCTCACCAATCAACTCGCGGTCGGGCTGGTCGCCGCGCTGCTGGTGCTCAAGCCGTTCGCGACCGCCGCCTGTCTCGGTAGCGGCGCCCCCGGCGGACTGTTCACACCCACGCTCACCTTGGGGGTGCTGTTCGGGGATCTGCTCGGCCATGGCTGGGCCGCGATCTGGCCTGGTGCGGCTTTGGGCAGCTACGCGATCATCGGCGGAGCGGCAGTCCTCGCAGCGTCGATGCAGGGGCCGCTCTCCGCGGTCGTGCTGACGCTCGAGCTCACCCACACCGCCGACGGACTGATGGTGCCGATCTTGCTCGCGGTCGCCGAGGCGACGATCGTCGCCCGCGTGCTCGGCGCCCCATCGATCTATTCCGCGCGACTGAACGATGATGCCTCAGAAGCCGCAGTCGCCCTCGGTCCGCTCGAACCCGAGGCACCCCCCGACTCGGAGGTCGAGCCACAAGCGGTTTCACCGACGTGAGGCGCTAGCGAATGTTGCGGACCGGAGAACATCTCGTGCAACCGTTCGATTATTCGACCTACCAGTCGGATACGCTCGGCAGGCGTCTTCCTTCCGGACGCCGAGTGTGATGGATCGCTCTCGATGCGCTAAATGGGCGATCCGCGGCTCGAGCGCCAGGCGTGTGTCAGCGCGCTGGTTGAGATCGGTTGCTGGTACACCTAGGGACTGCTCTCCGGGTCATCGGACTACAGCTCGCCCTAGGGTCGGGATGCGCGTACGAGGGCGTCGAGCGCGATCCGCTCGCCCTCGGGTGTCCGGACCGGTCGCTCCACGCGTTCGGCTCGCTCGATCCGCAGGCCGGTTCCCTGTAGGTCGCTGGTGACGTCCTCGGCGGTGTAGAGGACGGCAGGGTCCTGCGGTCCGCCGTAGCCCTCGGCGATGTTGCTGGCGTCGTGCCCGACGAGCAGGAATGTCCCGCCGGGGGCGACCGCGGTGGCGGCGGTCTTGAGGATCGGCGTCCGCTCGGCCGCGGGCACCTGTAGGTAGAACACGATCACCAGCTCGAACGCGCCCGGGTCAGGTCGGTAGTCGAGCAGGTCCGCGGTGATCCACTCGGGGTGGACCCCGCGTGCGTCTTCCAGTTGCCTGGCTTTCTCCAGGCCGACCTTGGAGAAGTCAACGCCGGTCGCCTGCCAGCCGCGCTCGGCGAGCCAGATCGAGTTGCGGCCCTCGCCGCAGGCGAGATCGAGCGCCCGGCCTGGAGCCAGGCCGTTCGCCTCCTGGATGAGGAAGCGGTTGGGTTCGCTCGTCCAGACCAGCTCGCGCCCGCTGTAGCGCCGGTCCCAGCCGTGGCTGTCCATCCGCACGAGGGTAGCCTTCCGCGACGCGCTCGACGACGGCCGCGAGCCGCCGGCGGGCCTCGCTTCGCCGTCGCGGCGAGTTCGTGGTTGGCGCCGATCGAGAGCATCTGCTCGGCGTCGACCGCCGCGATGTGCGTCTGACCGGTGGGTAGCTACGACGCGCGGGCCGGGATGGCAGGAGCGCCGTTCACGCTCGCAACCTCGGCGTCTGCGGCCGGATGGCCATCGACAGCGATCTCTTCATCGAAGGTGAACCCCGCTTCGAGTGCGCGCTTGACTGGACAGGTGTCCGCGATCCGGCGGAGTCGCTCGGCCTGGTCGGGCGCCAAGCCCGCGGGCACGTGCACGACCAACCCCACGTGCCGCGGGGTCGGCTCGGGGTCGTAGACGACATCGACTCGCAGCCCATCCAGTTCGAGACCTCGCGCGTTTGCGTAGGTCATGATCATCGTCGAGACGCACCCCGCGAGCATCGCGGGCAGGAGTTCGTGGGGCGCGGGGCCGGCGTCTGTGCCCCCGAGTCGCGTCGGCTCGTCGGTGATGATGATGTGGCGGCCGTTGACTTCGATCTCGTGGCGGAGCGTGCCGTCAATGGGCCGTGCTGTGGCTGTCATGCTCATGTACACATCCTGAGGTAACGGGACGGCCAGGTCATCCGGACAAACCCACCGAAGCGGACGGGGGAACGTGCAGTGGCGATGAGTTGCAGATTGGCCTCCCGGTAGTAATGGAGCAGGAACGTACGCGAAGCGCGGTCAGCGAGGCCGCGTAGTTGGCGTCGTTGCCTGCGGCGAGTTCGTGGGCAGCGTGAAGGGAAAGTTGCCTAGCGCGGTTCCGGTCGCAACGGCGTGGGCTATCCCTCCAAGACGGCAGCCCTCCTTGTGGCGAGGACGAGGGGGGGCGGCGCCCCGATCGGCGATTCACGTGCTTTGCCATCGATGTGGAACTCTTGTCCGCCGCCGACGTTGCTGCGGAGGCCCGGCGCGCGCGGTCGATGTGTGTGAGCTCGGCGGCGGCGCGAGCGCGAAGGGTCGGGTGTGTGGTCCCGGCTGCCATCAGCGATGCGTTGATGACCCAGCCGAAAGGTTCGATACCCGCGCGGCGTAGGTCCTCCTGGAGGCGCTCGGCTTCCTGGACGGGGGTGGATTCCGCGTGGGTGATCACGAGCATCCGCGCGAACCCGGGGTCGCGCAGGCGCGCGAGTAGCTCTGAGACCTCGATTGGCACGTTCGCGTTGGTGCGTTGCACCTCGCGCTGGTAGCTCTGTGCGGCGTCGAGCAGCAGTAGCGTGTGGCCGGTCGGTGCGGTGTCGAGCACGACGATCCGCTCGCACGCGGCGTCGACCGTACGTGCGAACGCCCTGAACACCGCGATCTCTTCGGTGCACGGAGACCGCAGGTCTTCCTCCAGCAGAGCGAGACCTTCCTCGTCAAGACCGGCCGCGGCCGCGAGCACTTCCTCGGTGTAACGGGCCGTCTCGACCGCCGGTTCGATGCGCTCGACCAGCAGGCCGTCCGGCGCGGCTTCGGCGAGCGCGTCGGTGATGTGCGCGGCGGGGTCGGTTGTCGAGAGCGTGACTTCGTGGCCGCGGTCGACCAGCGCGATCGCGATGGCGGCCGCGAGGGTTGTTTTGCCGACACCACCTTTGCCCATTGTCAGCGGCAGTACCCCGCGGTATGGGCCGACGGCGCGCTCTTTGAACGCCTTCGCGGCGGCCTCGGGGTCGAGGTTTGAGATGAACAGGCCGGGCACGCCGGGCACGGCTGTGGGCTGCGGGCCTGCGTCGATGCCGAACACGTCGTCGAGGTTCGACGCGGGGTCGGTGGAGATCACGAGCGTGCGTAGACCTGCGTCGGCGAGCGCGACCGCGACCGCGCTGGCGGTGGTTGTTTTTCCGACGCCGCCTTTGCCGGTGAAGAACAGGTAGCGCGTGCCCCAGCCGGTCCAGTCAAGCGCGGGAAGCGTCTCCGTCAGGTGCCGGCTCATCAGCAGCATCCGCCAGGTCCGTAGAGGCCGGAGCTGTGCGGCACCTCGACGACGGCGTCGACTTTGGCGGAGAGCAGGTCAGCGAGCTCCTCTCGCGAGGGGTAGCGGCCGTGGATCGCGATGTCGCCGTCGAGAAGCAGCGCCGGGAGCGCGGCTTCACCGAAGGCGGCCATCAGGCCGGTCACTTTCGGGTTGGCAACAAACGCGTCGGGGTCTGAGGAGAGGTTGTGGCGGCTCACGTGGGCCCCCTGGGCCTGCGCCCAGCGCAGGTCCTCGCGGATGTCGATGAGCTGCTGGTCCACGGCCGGGCCGCACACGCCGGACTGGCAGCACATCGCCGGCTCGAACATCTCGATGCGACCAGCGACGCCGGGTGTTTCAGGGGTGACGTTGATGACGTTGAGGGTGGTCATGGCTTGGTAGGACCCCGGTTTCGCGTTTGATGTGAAGGCAGGAGGTTGGGTGTCGGGCTTGCGGGCGCGGACGATCGCCGAGGTGGCGTGTTCGTGAACGCGGTGGGTTTCGCGGATTTCGATGTCCGTGAACCCCGCGGCGGTTAGCCCGTCGCGGAACTGCTCCTCGGTCAGCGCACCCGCGATGCACCCGGTGTAGGCGGCAAGATCGGCGCGGGTGGCCTCGTCCATGTCCGGGCTCGCGATGACGTCTGAGATGGCGAATCGCCCGCCGGGCTTGAGCACGCGCGCGGCCTCGGCCAGCACCCTCGGCTTGTCGCCGGAGAGGTTCAGCACGCAGTTGGACACGATCACGTCCACGGACGCGTCCCGGAGAGGAATGTCCTCGATGAAGCCCTTGACAAACTCGACGTTGGCGACACCGGCCTGCGCTGCGTTGGCGCGTGCGAGCGCGAGCATCTCCTCCGTCATGTCCAGACCGATCGCCTTGCCCGTGGGTCCAACGCGCCGGGCGCTGATCAGGACATCCGCACCGGCACCCGAACCGAGGTCCAGCACCGTCTCTCCCTCGCGCAGGTCAGCGACCGCGGTCGGGACTCCGCAGCCCAGGGACGCGGCGACGGCGCTCGCGCTCGCGCCCTCGGTCTCTGCGCCCTCGTACAGCGCCGCGCCGAACACCTGCGCCTTGTCGGCGTCGGTCAGCGAGATCGGGCCGCAGCACGATGCTGAGCCCTGCTGTTCGGCGACGGCCCTGGCCGCGGCTGCGTACTTCTCGCGCACGGTCTCGCGGATCTCCTCGGAGCCTCTCTCGACCTGAGCCGGTTGGCCGGCCGCGCAGCCGCAGCCGCCGGGGGCTGCCTCGGGGCCGCAGCAGGCGTCCTTCTCGGCCGGCTGGCAGCAGCTTGCCTGCGTCGCTGGGGCGCAGCAGCCCGAGGTCGGGGTCGGATCGGTTCTCAGCTCAGCCATGCGGTTAGCTCCTCGAGAGCGTCGGTAGAGACGGAGTAGTAGGCCCACTTATGCCGGCGTTCGACCTGCACGAGGCCGGCATCGATGAGCTTCTTGATGTGGTGAGAGAGCAGTGACTGCTGGATGCCGAACAGCGGGATCAGCTCGCACTGACATACCTGCTGCTCGCTGCGGCGCAGCACATCCAGGATCTGCACCCGCAGCGGCTCCGCGAGCGCCTTTGCCACGGCCGCGATCCGCTCGGCGTCAAGCGAAGGGTCAAGGCCGGCGGTTGGGGCGCAGCATTCGGCGGCGGCAGGACCCGCAGCGAGGACAGGAAGCGAAGAGGTCATATCAACAAGCCTTGTTCTGAGTTCCGGTTGGAGGCTAGCACCAACCGATCGTCATATCAATGTTTCTTGATTAGAGTCGGCGGCTGGCCCGCATCGCCCGACCGTGGCTTCTACGGACTACGCGAGCGGAACGCGGCATCGAACGGATGTCGCCGCCGCTCGACCGCCCGAGCCTGGAGCGCATGTCGAGCACCGGTTCGCCTCTGGCCTGTGACAGAACGCGCGGCGATCCGTTTCCGCCGTCGTCGTGGGACGGGCCTGGACGAGGTTCTGGTTCTTCACGGGCAAGGGCGGTGTGGGCAGGACCACCATGGCGTGTTGCGTCGCCCTGCGGCCGCCGAGCTGGGAAAGGCCGCGCTGTTGGTCACGACCAACCCGGATTCCAATCTCGATGACGTCCTCGGCGTCAGCGCGGGAACGTCACCCACACGGTCCCCGGCAGCGACGGGCTGTCGGTGACGAACATCGACCCCGAGGCCACGGCGGCCGCGTATCGAGATCGGGTGCTTGATCCGTTGCATGACCGGGTCCCAGCCGAGGAGCTGCTCGGTGTCGAGGAGCACTGTCGGGTCAGTGCACCGTCGAGATCGCGGCGTTTGACGAGGCAGCGCCCAGTACACCAGGCCCTTGTGCTCGTCGGCCATGGCGCCGTGCCATTGCTCGCGGTCGGCGGCGAGGTCGATCGACCACGGGTTCCACTGCTCGTCCTCCCAGTGGCGATACAGCGCCTGCGGATCGTCAAGACGACTCGTGGCGCTCACGTCGTGGTCAGCTCAGCCATCCGGACAGCTCCTTCAGGACATCGGGGATCACGTAGTAGTAGGCCCACAAACCTTGGCGCTCGGAGCCGACGATCCCGGCCTCGCGGAGCACCTTCAGGTGATGGGAGACGGTCGGCTGGGAGAGGTCGAACAGCGGCACCAGCTCGCAGACGCAGACCTTCCCGGCGTGCTTTCGCAGCACGTCAACCAGCTGCACGCGGACGGGGTCGGCGAGCGCCTTGGCGACGGACGCCATCCGAACCGCCTCTTCGCGCTCCACATCCGGGTACACGACCGGTTCGCAGCAGCGCTCTCCGGCCGGTCGCTTGACCTTAGGGGTCAATTCCATATCGACAGCCATCTATCTACTTATATCGATTGAACTGAAGGTTGTCAATCTATAGACTCGGCGGTGTAGCCCGAGGTGGACGTGCCCACTGAACTCACCCCGCTCCTCCGTTACTGCCTCGAGACGACAGCCGCGCAGCTGTCAGACGAGTTTCACGGCGTGTTCTCGCCCCAGACCGTCAGGCGCTACGTCGAGGCCTCCTACGAGGACATCGGCGACCGGCCGACGGTAGGCCCGAACTTCCTGCCGGTGATCATCGAGCGGTTCGCCCGCGAGCAGCTGTGGGCGATCGCGCAATCGACGGGGGCGGTCGCGAAGCCGCTGCCGGAGGTGTTGTTCGTGTGCGAGCGCAACGCCGGGCGCAGCCAGATGGCCGCGTGTCTTGCTCAGAAGCTGTCGAGGGGCTGGATTGCCGTTCGGTCCGCCGGATCGCATCCCGACGAGCAGATCGACCCCATGGTCGTTCAGGCGATGGCGGAGATCGGCCTCGACGTGAGCACGGAGTTCCCCAAGCCGCTCACCGACGCGGTCATCCGCGCCGCGGACGTGGTGGTCACGCTCGGCTGCGGGGACGTGTGCCCGGTGTACGCGGGCAAGCGGTATCAGGACTGGCCGGTCGACGATCCCGCCGGCCAGCCGCTCGAGGTCGTCAGACGGATTCGCTACGAGCTCTACCACCGCGTGTGGGAGCTGATCGAAACGCTCGTCCCGAGCGTGAACCTTCTAGACCTACAACGACCCACAGGGGGCAAGCGTTGAAGCGCGTCGCGGTGATCACCGATATCCACGGGAACCTGCCGGCGCTCGAGGCGAGCCTTCAGGCGATCGACGCGATCGGCGTCGACGGGCTGTTCTGCGGCGGGGACCTCGTCGGCTACGGGCCGCACCCGAACGAGGTGTGCCGCCTGATCGAGGCCCGCGGGATCCCGACGATCTACGGCAACTACGACTACGCGATCGCGCGCGAGCTGGACGACTGCGGGTGCGCGTACGTGACCCAGCACGACCGCGAGCTCGGGCAGAAGTCCGTGGCCTGGACGCTCGAGCACACCGACCAGGCCTCAAAGGACTTCATGCGCGGACTGCCGTTCGATCTGCGGTTCGAGCTCGGCTCCCGGCAGGTGCATCTGGTGCACGGGTCGCCGCGGAAGGTCAACGAGTATCTGTTCGAGGACAAGCCCGCGAGCCTGTACGAGCGGCTCGCGGTGGCCGAGACCGCGGGCACGCTCGTGTTCGGGCACACCCACAAGCCGTGGATCCACCCCTACGGCGGGGTGCTGTTCGTGAACTGCGGGTCGGTCGGTAAGCCCAAGGACGGCGATCCGCGTGCCGGGTTCGCGATGCTCGAGCTTGACGATGCCGGAGAGATCACTGCCTCGATCGAGCGCGTCCCCTACGACGCGGAGGCGGTGGCCCGAGAAGTCGCGGCGGCAGGCCTGCCCGGCGAGTACGCCGAGAAGCTGGTCGCCGCCGCATAGAGAAGGGGAGGGTCCCCAGATGAAGTACGTGTTGTTCGTATGCACCCACAACGCGGGGCGCTCTCAGATGGCCCAGGCGTTCTTCGAACGTGACTGCACGACCGACTGCCGGGCCGAGTCCGCCGGCTCCCAGCCCGCGCGCCAGGTGTGGCCCGAGGTGGTTCAGGTGATGCGCGAGGTTGGAATCGACCTCGCCAGCAACAGGCCCAAGCGCCTTTCGGTCGAGATGCAGCTACACGCTGACTGGGCTGTGACGATGGGCTGCGGAGATGTCTGCCCCTACGTCCCGACCCGCGTCGATGACTGGGACATCCCCGACCCCGCCGGCAAATCACTTGAGGAGGTGCGGGAGATCCGCGATCTCATTGCCGAGCGGATAACGGACCTCCTGCGCGAGCACATCGACGAGATCCAATCAGATCGCACCTCACATCAATGGCGACTGGCCAAGATGCTCCCGCAGTTGATCGAGGAGTTCGGCGATAACCGCTCGTCCGCGCTCATCCGCGGCTGCACCGACCGGATCCTCGATGACTACGACCACGTCCCGATCCGCACCCACGTCTTCTCGCTCGCATACAAGCGCACCCGCGAATGCCTGCGCAGCGAGACCTGCGACGTCCTCGAACACACGAACGCTTAAGCGATATCTCCCGCGCTCGCTAGCTGACGGCCGGCATCGATGCGGTTGGTCGCGATCGGCGGAAGCGACGCAGGCATCCAGGCCGCGCTGCGCGCCCGGGAGCTTGACCCGGGCGCCGAAGTCACCGTCGTCCTGGCGGACGCGTACCCGAACTACTCGATCTGCGGCATCCCCTACTACGTCTCTGCCGACGTCGCCGACTGGCACAACCTCGCGCACCGAACCATCGCGGAGCTCGAAGCGGCGGGGATGACACTACGGCTCGACACCGTCGCCCGCCAGATCGACCCCGAGAGACACCGTGTGAAGCACGGTGCAGACGGTGACGACGTGGGGTTCCTCGAGTACGACACACTCGTCGTCGCCACCGGCGCCGTGCCGGTCAAGCCACCGATCGCCGGCCTCGACCACCTCGGTCCGCGCGAAGCCGTGCACCTCCTGCACACGATGGGAGACACCTTCGCGCTGATGCGAACCCTCCAGGAACAGGACATCAAGCGAGCGGTGATCGTCGGAGCCGGCTACGTGGGCCTGGAGATGGCGGAGGCGCTCGTCGCGCGCGGTGTCGCCGTGACACAGGTCGAGCAGCTACCCGAAGTACTCCCAACCGTCGACCCGGACCTCGGCGCCCTCGTCCGCGCCGAGCTCCAGAGACACGGCGTCGACGTGTCATGCGACACCCGCGTCAACGCAATCCAACAACTGGAACCCGGATCCACTCACCACGTTGAGGTCAGCGCCAGCGGACCGGACGGCGAGGCGCTGCGCTTCCCGGCCGACCTCGTGCTCGTGTCGGTCGGGGTACGCCCAGACAGCCAACTCGCCGCCGCTGCCGGCGCCGAGCTCGGAACCAGGGGAGCGATCGTCGTCGACCGCCAGATGCGCACCAACCTCCCCGACGTCCTCGCCGCCGGTGACTGCGTGATCACCCACCACCGACTCCTCGGACCCAGCTACCTCCCGCTCGGCACCACCGCCCACAAGCAAGGCCGGATCGCCGGCGAGAACGCCCTCGGCGGCTCCCGCGAGTTCGCCGGCAGCCTCGGCACCCAAGTCGTCAAGGTGTTCGACCTCGTCGCCGCCCGCACCGGCCTGCGCGACCCAGAAGCCACGGCGGCCGGCTTTGACCCGGTCACCATCCCGGCCGAAGCCGACGACCACAAGGCCTACTACCCCGGCAGCCACAAGATCGCGATGCGCTACACCGGCGACCGGCGCACCGGGCGGCTCCTCGGCGTCCAGCTCGTCGGCCACCTCGGCTCCGAGATCGCCAAACGGATCGACATCCCCGCCACCGCCATCTTCAACGAAATGACGATCGACGCGATCTCCGACCTCGACCTCTCCTACACCCCGCCGCTCGGATCACCCTGGGACGCGCTCCAGACCGGCGCGCAAGCATGGAGCCGCCACACGCGGCCTTCACGGCGTGGCCCCGCCTCAGCGCTCGATCTCGGATAAGGGCATATCTGGTTCGCTGCCCCCAGAGTTACAGGCTCCGCTAGCCCAAGACGCCTCGCTCACGTCTCACCAATGGTCGGCCTGATAGCCGCGTCCCTGCCTCCGCGAGCACGCGTGCTGGCGGCCGAGGGCGACTTCACCTCGCTGCTGTTTCCGCTGCTCGCCGCCGGCTGCCACGTGCGCACGATCCCGCTGGAGAGACCGGCCGACGCGGTCGACAGCCGCACCGACCTGGTGGCCGTCTCCGTCGTCCAATCCGCAGACGGACGGCTCGCCGATTTGGACGCCATCTCAAGCGCAGCAGCCAGCTACGACGCACTGACGTTGGTCGACGCCACCCAGGCGTGCGGCTGGCTCCCGCTCGACGCCGGGCGGTTCTCAGTCGTGGTGACGGATGGGTACAGATGGCTATGCCACCCGCGCGGGACCGCGTTCATGACGATCGCGCCCGAGCTGCGCGACCGGATCGTCCCGCTAGCCGCCGGCTGGTACGCCGGCGAGCATCCCTGGGACACCTGCTACGGAACCCCCCTGCGACTCGCCAGCGACGCCCGCCGCTTCGACGTCTCGCCCGCTTGGCTGAGCTGGCATGCCGCCGCCGCCACGCTGGAACTGTTCGAAGCCGTCGGGCTCGGACGCATCCACGAGCACAACCTGGCGCTGGCCAACCGGCTCCGAACAGGCCTCAGGCTCGAGCCGGCGATTCGGCGATGGTGTCGCTCGACGCCGCTGACGAGGCGACCGAGCGGCTGGCAGGCGCCGGGCTGAAGGCGGCGGTCCGAGCGACTGGCGTACGGCTCAGCTGCCGCCTCTACAACGATGAAGAAGACGTCGACCGCACACTCGAAGTTCTCACCGACTTTATCCACGGGAGCGGTGGGGTCATCCTCGGCACGCTCGGGGAAAGCTCGCGCGTAGTCGCGCATGAGCCCGAGAAGATCACCGAGACAAGCATCGGGCGCAGAGCGATCAGCACCGGCGAGATCGAGAAGCCACGTCCTGCCAAACCCGAAGCCGAGCTCCTCTCACAGCGACAGCTTGCGCAGGCACTCGGGCGCTCGACCTATTGGGTGGACGCACGCGTCAGAGACGGGATGCCGTTCGAGCCACCGGCCGAGGGCGTCCGCCATCCGCGCCTGCCGGCTTGCCGATGTGGCGGAATGGCTCGCGCACCGGGACGGTCCCGACCCGCGTGACGGTCCCGACCCGGCGGAGAAGCTCGACTAGGTCGAGGCGGCGGAACTTCAAGACCTCGAGCGTGCGCTCACCACCGCTGCCGGGGACGCGCATGACGAGGATCTGAGCGCTGGCGGATTCGCTCAGGGCGGTCGCGCGAGCTGCTGAGCGGATCGCTGACGCCGTAGAGGAGGCCGGGGCATAGGATTCTCGCTCGGCCGCCACTGGGCAAGCAATCCCTCATCGGTGGACGTAGCCGGCAGTGGAGTCACGCGGCACGGACTTGCGCGCTGGTAGGTGCAAAAAGGCAGCGTCGGGCGCCAATCCCCACGTGCTGTCGACTCTGATGCGGGCCTGGGATCCGGCATGACGGGGACGAGCCGCCAGCCGCCGGGGCTGCTGCTCTCTGTGATCAGGCCGACGCTCGGAGTCGGGAAGTGCATCGCGAAGACGATCGTCGATCCGTCCTCGCCGAGGTGAAAGTCATGATCGAGGACTTCCGCCAGGACTACAACCGCTGCCGGCCGCACCGAGCGCACGGGATGATGACCCCCGCGGCGTTCAGGACGGGCTTGATGACCCCCGCGGCGTTCAGGACGGGCTGGTAGACCGCGCACGAGGCGGCGCCCGCCAGCGCCGGTCGCCGGTCGCTCTGAGAGACCGAAGCAGTGCACCTCAGCCGCGACGCATCGAAATCTCCCGCGGAGCCGCTCGATAATTCCGCGGTAGAGGGAGCTCGATGTGGGGTTGCCGTGGTAGAAGAGAATCGCAGGGCCGCTGCCCTCATCGCTGTAGTGCATCGCGCCCCGCCGAGCTCGCGAGCCGTCTCGACGCGAACGCATAGAGCGCCGAGTCGGGCGTGAAGTCGCTGCCGCGGGCCAGCCGAGCGGTGGGTAGTGGCTGGCCGTCGGTGGTCATGGCGCGGGAACGGCGTCGTTGACGTCCCAGATCTCGCCCGACGCCTGTCCGGCGAGGCGGGCGATCATGCTGTCGGCGGATGCGCGTGGTGTGATTAGCGCGCCGGAGTGGAGCATGGCCGTGAAGCGGTCGTGGAGCGGGGCGCCGATCTGCTCGCGGGGCTGGTCACGGATATACGCTTGCATCGAGGTGTCGACGGTGCCCGGGCGGTACACGTTGGCGGTGACGCCCGTGCCTTCGAGCTCGGCGGCGAGGTTGAGTGTGTGTGCTTCGAGCGCGCCCTTTGACGCCGCATAGGTGTTGAGCCCGGCGAGCATTCCGGGGCGGGCGGCGATCGCGGCAGACACGTTCACGATCCGTCCCCAGCCGGCGGCGAGCATCCCCGGGAGCACGCGCCGGGCAAGGGTCATCGGACCGATCACGTTAATCGCGATCGCAGCGGCGACGGTGGCGGGATCGACGTCCTGAGTCGGGCCGAGCGGCCACACGACCGCGGCGTTGTTGACCAGCAGCTCGACGTGACCGAACTCGTCGACGAGCCGTTCAACCGCGATGCGGGTCTGCTCGGGGTCGCTTACATCCGCCGCGAGCGCCACCGCGGTGCCGCCGGCGTCGTGGATCTGGGCGCAGGCGTCATCGATTTCATGGGCGGTTCGGGCGAGCAGTCCGACGCGCGCTCCGGATTGCGCGAGGCCGAGCGCGATCCCGCGGCCGATCCCGCGGCCCGCTCCGGTGACCAGAGCCGTTCGGCCGTTGAGGCTTGAGTTCATTGAAAGGTGCTCCCTGTTGGGTGGAGGGGATCGTCGATCACGGTGAGCGACGCGGGTCAGGTCAGCGAGTCGATCCAGCGCTCGAGTCGGCGCGTTTCGCGGGCGATCAACGATGGATCGCGGAGCGTGTTCGCGATCAGCGCGATGCCCTGATAGGCCGCGAACAGACCTATCGCCAGGTCGCGGGCGTCGGGTCTCCCGGCCTCACGGAACTCTCGTTCGGCCCAGTCGATTGGAACCATCAGCGCCGCCCGTGCGCCGCCGACGAGCTCGTCGTCGCGCTTATCGAGCTCTGAACAGAGGGTGCCGACCGGGCAGCCACGCTGGGCGACGACGTCGCGTTGCTCGCCGAACGCCCGGACCATCGCCTTCAGCCGAGCGCGCGGCGTGCGATGCTGCTCGGCGCTCTGAAGCATCTCGCGCATGGCATCAGCGTGCGCCTCGAGCACCGCTTCGACCAGCTGATCCTTGGTCTTGAAGTAGTAGTAGACGTTCCCCAGCGGTACATCCGCCCGCGACGCGACATCGGCGAGCGTCGTGCGCTCGACCCCGTGCTTGTGGAACGCGCCCTGCGCGCCCTCGACCAGTCTCTCCCGCTTCCCCGACCCGCGTCCGGCTGTCTTCGTTTGGTCCACGACCCGACAGTAGCTTGAGTCCTGTATCGTTGTCAAGCTAGTTGGCTAACTCAATGAGTGGAGAGACATGACCGAGCAACGCGCGAAGAGCGCTCTCATCACAGGCGCCAACACGGGCCTCGGGAAGGAACTGGCGAGGCAACTGGCGCTGCGCGGGGACTTTGACCGGATCTACCTCGGCTGCCGCAACCCAGCCAAGGCTGAACGCGCCAAGAGCGAGCTGCAACAGGTCACGGGACGCTCGATCTTCGAGGTTGTGATCATCGACCTCTCAGACATGGCATCCGTGAGAGCCGCCGCGGCTGCGATCACCCCTCCGCTCAACGCCGTCGTGATGAACGCCGGCGGGACCGGCGGCCCGACACCTGCCTCGCTGACGCAGGATGGGGTCACCGAGGTCTTCGCGCAGAACCTGCTTGGGCACGTCGTCCTCCTCGAGGAGCTGATCTCCGCCGGATCACTCACGGAGGTTGCTGTGCTAGTCGGCAGCGAAGCCGCGCGCGGGGTGCCGAAGATGCGGATCCCGCGACCGACGTTTTCGAGCTCCAGTGCCGACGAGTTCGCTTCGGTGATCGACGGCTCGTTCTTCGCCGGGGACAAATTCAACGCGATGCTCGCCTACGGTCAAGTCAAGTACCTCGCGGCGCTGTGGATGGCCAGCATGGCGCGAAGGCATCCCCAGCTCAGATTCGTCACGATGTCGCCAGGAAACACGGCTGGGACCGAGGCGCTGCGCGACCAGCCGGCGCTTCTCCGCATCATCGCCAACCGCATCCTGCTTCCTTACGTTGCGCCGGCATTGGGGATCGGGCACAAGCTCGACATCGGCGCGAAGCGCCTGGCCGACGCCGTAACGGACACATCACTGCAGAGCGGCGTCTTCTACGCGAGCGCAGCCAATACGATCACTGGACCGGTCCTCGACCAAGCCGAGATCATTCCTCAATTCCATGACGCCAGGATTCAGGACCAGGCATACGAAGCAATCCAGCGCTTCGTGAAGCTGACCATGGTCCGATCGGACGCCCGGACAGGAAAACCGGTTGATCTGCCCGTCACCGACTCGGTCGCGCGATAGAACAACGCCCGAGTGACAAAAGGAGACTCAATGCCGACGTTCCCTGCCCCTGAGACGGGCATCCTGCTCACCCACTTCATCGTGTCGGAGGACATCGCTCGCTCGCGAGACTTCTACGCCAATGTCCTCGGCGGCGAAGTTGTCCTCGACAGCGGGCCCACGATCGTTGCCCTCGCGAACGGCTGGATCGTGATCAACACGGGCGGTCCCCCCACCGACGACAAGCCAACCGTGACGCTGACGGCGCCCGATCCCAACACGATCAGCAGCTTCCTGAACATACGTGTCGCCAACATCCAAGAGGTCTACGAAGACTGGAGCTCCAAGGGAGCACAGTTCCTGACCCCACCAATCGACCGGGGCGCAGAGCTCCGTTGCTACTTGCGCGATCCGGACGGCCACTTGATCGAGGTCGGCCAAGCGAACCTGGCCTTCTTGGAAGCGCAGCGTTCACGACGCTCAGCAGGTGCTGCGGTAGACAGTGGAGCCAACGAGGCGACACCGTGAGCGACCACGGACCTGTCTCGGTGGGGGATCGGAGCGCGGGGCATCCGACGCCATACCTTGGCGGGCTCCCGGTGGCCATGTGTGAAGCACAAGTCGGGCCAATCGGGAACCGGGGGACATGTCCGGTTGCCGCTGACGCGGCCACGGAGGACGCGGCCGTGAGGTGGCTCCTCTCGTGCTGAGCGGCCACGGCCCTGCGGCGGCTGCTCGAGGCGTGGAGCACCAGCAGGCGGCGGCGGGCATAGCGGCCGGCCGCGCCCTGCTTCTGGTATTCGACGGGCATCTCGTCGCCGACTGCGAGAGACGCGCTTCGCGCGGAAGGCGCGACTCTCATCCGGCCATACCGTCGAGGGAGGCTGGCGGAGCGGACTCGTGCGCGCTTTCCCCGCAAGGCAGGGCGCTCGTGGGTGGCGAGGAGATGCTCGTCGCGACACGGATGCAGGACTGGGGAGCATTGCGCCCGATGCTTGCCTCGATGATCTTCGCGGGCTCATGCGCGACCACGCGCGAGCTATCCGGGAGCGTGCTGAGGATGACCCACCGCCCCCGCGTGGATAAAGTCGGTGAGAACTTCGAGTGTGCGGTCGACGTCTTCTTCATCGTTGTAGAGGTGGCAGCTGAGCCGTACGCGGTTCGCCCGGACCGCGGCCTTCACCCCGGCGCCCGCCAGGCGCTCGGTCGCCTCGCTAGCGGCGTCGAGCGAAACGATCGCCGAATCGCCCGGCTCGAGCCCGAGGCCTGTTCGGAGCCGGTTGGCCAGCGCCAGGTTGTGCTCGTGGATGCGTCCGAGCCCGACGGCTTCGAACAGTTCCAGCGTGGCGGCGGCGGCATGCCAGCTCAGCCAAGCGGGCGAGACGTCGAAGCGGCGGGCGTCGCTGGCGAGTCGCAGGGGGGTTCCGTAGCAGGTGTCCCAGGGATGCTCGCCGGCGTACCAGCCGGCGGCTAGCGGGACGATCCGGTCGCGCAGCTCGTGCGCGATCGTCATGAACGCGGTCCCGCGCGGGTGGCATAGCCATTTGTACCCACCCGTCGCCACGACTGAGAACCGCCCAGCGTCGAGCGGGAGCCAGCCGCACGCCTGGGTAGCATCGACCAACGTCAGTGCGTCGTAGCTGGCTGCTGCGCTTGAGATGGCGTCCAAGTCGGCGATCCGTCCGTCTGCGGATTGGACGGCGGAAACGGCCACCAGGTCGGCGCGGCTGTCGACCGCGTCGGCCAACCGCTCCAACGGGATCGTGCGCACGTCGCAGCCGGCGGCGAGCAACGGAAATAGCAGCGAGGTGAAGTCGCCCTCGGCCGCCAGCACGCGTGCTCGCGGAGGCAGGGACGCGGCGATGAGACCGACCATTGGTGAGACCTGATGGCCGATCGCCACATCCGCCGCGGATACGCGGTGCAGTCGCGCGAACGTGCTGCGTGCGCGGCCGACTGCCTGATCGCAGCTGACCGGGTCATAGCGTCCGCTCGCCCAGGCGGCAGTCACCGCGGAGAGCGCCTGGAGCGCCACCTTGGGCGGCAGGCCGTAGGTGGCGGAGTCCAGGTACACGCCCGTTGGCTGGAACTGGTGGCGTAGCACGAGGGTCCCATCGCCGGTGTCGTCGTAGGCCAGCCGCCTGTCGGGCAGGTCAAGGAACTCCGTCGTGTTCGTGGGAGTGGTGTTCATCGTCGTCCGTTCTGGTTGCTCTTAGGGTTTGATTGCTTCGCGCCCGCGCCCCGCCGCCCGGCTGTGGCTACGGACGGGGGAGTCGATTCAGGCGCGTCGGTGCTACGCAGTCAGCGGAGTGACGACCAACTTATCCGCGACTCGGTCGGCCGCGCGATCCCGAGAGAGGACGCGCAGCGAGGTGAGGTGCATCGCCAGTAGCAACGGCACACCGACCGTGGGGATGATTGCGAGCGGCAGGTCAGCGTTCAGAGTCGCGGCCGGGTTCACGTGGACGATCTGAAGGAAGCCTGTCAGCGCTCCCAGGGTCAGCGCCGAGACGAGGTCTGCGATCCCGAGGAGGGTGAACCAAATGAGCGGTTTGGCCTGCGATCCCTCGCGTACCTCGCGCGCGACCCATAGCGTTGCTATGCCAACGGCAATGTCACCAAACCCGGCGGGCACAGCGAAGAGCGCTGGGAGTTTCCCGAGCAGCATCGCTATCACGAACACGATTCCTGCTGCGCGGAACGAGTGCGGCGACAGCAGCCGCTGTTGAGCACCTGGGGCGGTCAGCGCTCGCCTGATCAACGGCACACGGGTCAGCGCGAGCAGCAAGCCGAAGAAGCCGAGCACTGCCAGTGGCAGCCAAGGGACGCCGTGCCCGAGGCGTGAGCGGTAGCTGCCACCGCCTGCGACCAGGCTACTTACGGCAAGCCAACCGCCGAACAGAAGGGCGGCGCCCAACCCCATCCCGGTCGAGACTCGATTGCCGAGACCGGCGGCGCGAGCGCCGCGATACAGCGCGTATGCGGTCGCCGCAGCGATGCCGGTGATCTCTGCGTACGTGAGGGCCCACAGATATGCAGGTAGATGATTCACGTTGTCCTCTCTTGGGTGTGAATTGACTGTTCGGAAGCGATCGCTGCGCCGATCACCGGGACCAGGAGCACCCGGCGCCCGCGTGTGTGAAGAAACGTGGCGAGCTTGTCGAGCATTTGTCTACTCCCTCTCTCTAGCGAGCTCTCGTGGGGTCGTCGTAGGGGTCGGATCCGATCTTGCGTCCCTGGGTGGGGTCGTCGTAGGGGTCGGATCCGATCTTGCGTCCCTGGGTGGGATCGTCGTAGGGGTCGGATCCGATCTTGCGTCCCTGGGTGGAGTCGTCGTAGGGGCTGGAGCCGATCGTCCGTCCCTGCGTCGGATCGAACCCATCCGCGCGGTCTTCGCGCGGCGTATCAGCGAGGTCCGGAGCAATGATCGGCCACTCTTGCCCTTCGGGGTGGCCTTGCTTGATCTCGGGAGTAACGGTGGTTGTCATGGTGTTTCGTCTCCTTGCGGGGATTGGGTTTGTTCAACTGGTTCGAGCTGCTGAGCTGTGGGCGGGAAGGACCGTTTGCACCAAGCCAGTGATGACGTCGTAGACATGCCCGGACACGGCTACGCGCTCCGGGATCGCGCGAGCCGTGTGGAGGCGCTCGACATCGCGCTTTACGGTCGCTGCGGGGTCGAGAATCGCGTGCTCCCGCAGGGTCGTCTCGTCGACGCCGATGCGCTCGGCGTAGCGGCGACGGAACGTAGCGTCGGCAAGCGCTCCGCTTCCGCACTGCGTGTGGTGGATGACCGCGACCTCGAACAGCGGGCCGTCCGGCAGGACGTTCTCGGCGATCTGGCCAAGGAACGCCACGTCGTTGATCACCTCCGGAGTCACGCGACCGCCCACGTTGCGGAGGACGAGGGCGTCGCCGAGGGAGAGGCCGAGAAAGTGGGCAGGGTCGACGCGCGGGTCCAGGCACGTGATCACGCACAGGCCCAACCTCGGAAACACGACCGCGCCTTCGTGCCGGCCTTCGGCGGCGAAAACGCGGTTGCGCTCGAGCGCGGGACCCACGTTGGTGGACATTCCCAGGCGGTCATTGGCTTGCATGGCTCAGTTCGACTCCTTCGAGCGTCGCGTTCGTGTCGGGTCATGAGGATGTGGCCGCCTGGGGGTAGCTGACATCACCCCGACCACCGTCACCCCGGTGTGAGGGCGACGCGCGGCTCGAGCAGCCCCTCACGCGGGGTCGGGAATCGGCTCACGCGGAAGGCGGCGTCGGCCGAGGCGGACGGCGGTGATCCAGTCACCAGGCCGCACTGGAGACCCACCGAGTCGGCCACGAAAAGCCAGCCAGATTGCGTGACCGCCGGTCAAGGTGGCGATGAACGGGATCGAGATCTCCCGTGCAGAGCCCGCGCGCACAAGAGCGGTTGCCTGAAGAGGGGACGAGAACGACCCAGCGATGCCGTACAACATCGCGCAGGTCGCCGGAACCGTCACGCAGCCAGATCCGCGCTTCTTGGGCGAAGGACCGGCCCGGTCGGCCGAGATGACGCCGAGCTTCGATGACGAGCTTGCCGTGCCACGAGGATGCGACCGCCTGGGGTGAGCTCCCATCACCCCGATCACGGTGACCTCGGGGCGAGGACGAGCGGCTAGAGCAGTCCCAACTCTCGCCCGCGCGCGACCGCGCTGCGTCTGCTGGACACACCCAGCTTTTGGTAGATGCGCCTGGTGTGCGTCTTGACGGTGTCGCGGGAGATGCCCAGCTCGTCTGCGATCTCCCTGGCCGACAGGCCCGTTGGGAGCAAGCCGAGCACCGTCTGCTCCCGCGCTGTCAGCTCGTCGGTGACGACTAGCCTCGCGCCGGACACATCGACTACAAGTCGCAGCGCGCTTTCTAACCGCCCAACCAGCCGCAGTGCGAGCGTGCCGGGCTCAGGAGCGCGTGAGAGCAGCTCACGCGCTTCGAGCACCAGCTCGCGTGCGGCGCGGCGATCGCCCAGCTCACAGCGCAGCTCGGCGAGCGTCGTCAGTGCGTACGACCACTCGACGAGGCCGGCGCCTCTCCGAGCGAGGCCGACCGCGCGCTCCAGCTCGCCGCCTGCCTCCGTCGGCCGCCGGTCGTGACGGAGCAGCCGCCCGCGTGCGACGTGGGCCGAGGTGCAGATCCAGTATTCCTCCAGACCATTTGCGCGGGCCACAGCGAACCCGGCCTCGATTTTGGCGCGGCATCCCCGCCAGTCCCCGCGATCGGCGGCGATGAGCGCGAGCCGGCCGAGCGAGAGCATCGACACGATGAAGTTCCTGGAGCCGCCGAGCTTCAACGCCGTGTCGAACAGCACTTGGGCGTCGTCGTTGGCGTCGAAGAATCGCGCTGAGGTGCCCAACACACACGCCGCGAGCGAGTGCCAAATGGAACCCCCATCCAGAGGCGCGAGTCGTCCGGCCAGCTGCTCAGCCTGGCGCATGTCCCCGAGCAACTGCCATGCCGCGGCACGAACGACGGTTACTTCCTCCCCCAACTCCGCGTCATCACCCGGGTTGTTTGTCGGCGCCTGCGCCGCCAGGTCAACCCACCGCAGGACCTCATCACGCTCGCCCACCGCTAGCGCGGTCCTCGCCTGGACGAGACACAAGCGGCCGTCGCTCACGATGTAGCCGCGGGGGAGCTGCTCCATCCACCGCGCGACCGATTCCCGCTGGCCGGCGTTCGTGAAGGCCAGCCAGTGAGCGTCGATCAACTCGGAAGCCGCGTCGAGCTCCCCAGCCGCCGTCAGGTGTCCGATCGCCTCGGACACCATCCCGACATCAAGAAACCAACGCCCGGCCAGACGATGGAGATCAGTCGTGCGTCCCGGCTGTCTGCGCTCGAGCTCGTGCCGCAGCAACTCGCCGAACAGGTGGTGGTAGCGGTACCACTCATGCCTTGGGTCGAGCGGGATCAGGAAGTAGTTCGCGCGCTCGATCCGGTCGAGCATCGCCCGACTGTCGGGCGCGCCCGTGACGGCGTCGCACAGAGCGGCGCAGAACTTGTCGAGCACGCTCGTGTAAAGCAGGAAGTCCAGCTCCGCCTCGGTCTGCCCACCGAGCACCTCGGCCGCGAGATAGTCGACCACCCGTCGATCGCTACCAGTGATGGACTCCACAAAGTCGCCCGTATCCTCTCGCCCCCGCATCGATAGAACGGCCAGATACAGGCCGGCTGCCCAGCCCTCGGTGCGCTCGTGCAAGCGTTTGACAGTCTCGGGGGTCAGGCCGAGCCCATGCACGTCATTGAGCATCGACTCCGCTTCTGAAAGTGAGAAGCGCAGCTGCCCCGCGTCGATCTCACTGAGCTGGGCCCGCGCGCGAAGCGTCGCGATCCGGAGCGGCGGCTCAACACGCGACGTCATCACGATGCGCAGCGTGGTCGGCAAATGCTCGACGAGCGAAGCCATGCCTTCGTGGATCCGCTCTTCTTCGATCGTGTGATAGTCGTCCAGCACAAGGACGAGCCGCTCCGAGATGTCGGCGAGTTCGTTGATCAGCGCCGGGAGAGCCTCCGCAGCGAGGTTGACGCCCGGCGCACGCAGCATGGCCAGCGAGGCTTCTCCGATCCCGGGCGCCACGGAGCGCAGGGCCTCGATGACGTACATCCAGAACCTCGCGGGATCGTTATCGACCGCCTCCAACCAGAGCCATGCGACCGGACGCTCTTCCCTTACGGACGCCCCCCACTGCGCCACGAGCATCGTCTTTCCGCTACCAGCGGGACCGTAGACCAGCGTAAGCGGTCGCAACAGGCCCCCAGAGATTGCGTCGATCAGGCTTTCACGGACTACGAGGCGAGGAGAGCTGGGGACAACGAGCTTCGTCCGCAGGAGCGGAGCACCCAGGTCATCGTCGGCGACCGCCACAGGCTCAAAGTATTCCGTGCGAGATGCGTTGCGACTGCCCGGGCGCGAGGGCTGGGAAGCATCTGCTCAAACGGTGGACGGTGGCCGAGCATCACGACGGGGCCAGACGTGACCCCGTTCGGGGAAGAGCGGCACCCTTACCGCGCCGATAGCGAAGCAGGTCTTGGGCGGGGACAGCTCGCCAGCCCTGAGTTTCGCCAATCTCGGGACGCTCGGCGTCGTCGGCGCTCCGTCGCGGATGTCGACGAGCTCGGAGTTGCGCTTTGTGATGAAGTGGGGTGCGACGCCGGCGCCTACTCCGCGGTCACGAAGGTGCTTGCGGATCGCATGCTCGTGACGGGCAGCAAGCACTCCGCTGCTGTCGCTCTCATAGTCCGAGCGGGCACCAGCCAGAGCACGCCGATCTCTTCCCCGATGGACGAAACGGAGCAGTCTCGAGCCGGCCGCGGCAGGGCGGTGCCAAGCCTGCTCCCTTTCGTCCCGAGCATCAGCGACGCGGCCGTCGAGGCCGGTGGCTGCTCCGCCACGCGAGCGACAGCCAGATGCGCTTGCAAGTCACCGTGGATCGGGCTGCCAGCAAGTACTTCGGGCGCGCCCGCAACCGCGGAAAAGGAGGGCCGGCGTCGTCTCGGTGACGGCCCGGGAGCGTCGAGGTCCGGAGATGCACACAATTGGCGAACAGGAGGTCTCACGCCGGAGGGGCCGCTCGGCCCCGCTTTCGACTTGGCACGTGCCCGGCGGCGCAACCGCCGGTCGGCGCGATCAACTGTCCGTATAACCCCCCGCCCGCTTTCGAGCCGCCGGCCCTGGAGGCCGATTAGCTTGGGTGTATATGGACCATCCGCGGTGCCCCAACCCGGCGCATGACAAGAGCAAGGTGTGGCGTGCGGCCTGTATGGCACGAAGCCTCACCGTCGCCAGCGGTGGTGGTACGAGCCTCGCCGCTCGGGGCCTGACGCCGGCGCCGTCTCTCCGCGATACAGCACGCGGCTCTGCGCGCTGGCCGGCCGCGCTCAGCCGAGGTGAAGCGCGTCCCGAACGCGGCGATGCCAGGCGGCGAGGTGCTGCCCCTTCTGGGCGCCGATATTGGCGAGGCCCTGCCGCTTCTGGGCGCGGGTCTCGGCGAGGTGCTGCCGCTTCTCGGCGCGGGTGTTGGCGATGTGTGTGCGGATGCTCATGGCTGCTCCTTGGGTCCAAGTCAGAGTTCGGGCGCGTGACCGTGAAGATGGTCATCGGCGTCGATACCGACCGTGCTCTTGGAGCCGGAACAACCGCACCCGCCAAGGATTGAGGCGAAGCGCACCACCGACTCTACTCCTCACACGGCGGTGGGCGAGAAATTGCCCTCGCGCTCAGGCCAAGCCGCGAGCAGGAGCGCTGAGGGTGACGATCCTGGCCGTCCAGCCGGCTGATGCTGAGGAGATGGGCCACCAGCGTGACCAACGGATTCCGGAGCAAGCTCGGATGAGCCGCCGCAGCCGCTCGAACCGACGATAAGTGCCGCGTTCCGTGGTAAGTGGCTATGGCTGGGAAGAAGTGCTGGGTTGCTTTGGCAGCAGGCGGTGGCCATCGACGACGGCGCCGGCGAGGTCGATCAGTTTCCGATTGGCCGTACGTGACTGGTCACGCAGCATCTCAAAGGCGGCGTCCTCGTCGATTGAGTGGCGCTCCATCAGGATCCCCTTCGCGCGCTCGGTCAGCGCGCGGCGTCCGAACGCACCCTTGAGGTCGTGATACTCGGCGAACCGGCGCAGCACGATGTCGATCGAGCTCTGCCAGTCCTCGACGTCGTCGTCTGAGATATGGGCGAACACACCCCGCTTGGAGGCCTCCTTCACAAAACCGGGATCGGGCGCGTGCAGTAGCACAATCACCGGGCAGGCTGCCTCCCGGACGATCTTGTCAATCAGATCAAGCGCGTGCTGTGAGCTCTCACCGAGTCCGACGAGCGCGACGTCAGGCCGCTCTCGCGTTGTGACGGCCGCGACGTCCTCGACCTCGATCTCGCGGGCGATCACCTCGTGACCGAGCGAGACGACGATCGGGGCGACGAGCGCGAGCCGATCCTTGCGCTCATTAGCGATCAGGACCCGCAGATGATCAGTTCCGTCACGAATCGGTTCCACAACCCAATTCTAGAACCCGGTTCCAACTTGACACCACAGCTATCGAAGAGCCGACAACCGGAGTAGCATCGCTATCAGCTTCGCCTCAAACCTCGGGGGGCATGACCTTCCCCGGCTTCAACGATTCGGCCGGCGCGTGCGACACCTCTCCAGGTGCTCACGATAACCAGCCCGTCAGGAGCCAGAATCCGTGAACCATGTCGCAGAAGAGTCCGGTCACCCCGACCCGTTGAGCCCTGCTGTTATCCGACACCATGCGGGTCAGGGGTGACGGCATGATGGCGCTGATCTGTTACGACGGTTCCGCGGACGAGCAGGCGGCGATCGACCGCGCCGGGCAGTTGATGCCCCGGTAGCGATGCGACGGTGCTCGTGATCTGGGAGACGATGACCCGCAACGGAACGTTGGGGATGGTCGGCGTCTACGCGGATGACGGGACTGACGCGGCGCTCCAGAAGGCCGCGCTCGAGACCGCCACCGACGGCGCACCTGCCCGCCGGGGAGCATTCGCGCCTGATCGAGGAGCATCACATCCGTGGCCCCTACGGCGAGGACGAGATTGAGGCCACCGACGAGCGCGGTCGGCGGTGGTATCACTTCCGACCCGAGCCTCGCCGCCGCTACGACTTGATCGGCATTAACAACACGTGGTGGTTGCTCTGGATCCTGTTCATCTTCGTCGTGTTCCTTCCGTGGGGACGCGGCTGGGGTTATTGATCCCGCACTGTCATGCTTGCCCTTGCACTCCTGATGCGTCCCACCGAAAACGGGTGGGCCGTGTGCCTCTCGAACGGTCAAGAGCTGATTCGGTATCGAGGGCTCTGGTCAAAGCAGCTCGCCTTGCGCTCCCTGCGCCGCTATGCGGCTGCTCTATCCGCCGGCCAGCGTCGCGGCGAGCCGTTTGACCCGAGCAGGAGATAGAGATCTGCCGCCCGAAAGCGTCGGTGATCTGACCTGATGCCATTGACCCCGGAGGTCGATATGCCCGACGCGCCGCTTATCCCCGAATCGATCGGCTCTGCGGTTGATCGGCGTGGTGTGGGTGCTCGGCGGTGGTGGGCGCTGGGCGCGTTGGTGATGGGTGGCCTGGCGGTGGGTTTGGACGCGACGGTCCTCAGTGTCGCGCTACCGACGCTCGCGCGGAAGCTGCATGCGTCGGAGTCAGATCTGCAGTGGTTCTCGTCGGGGTATCTGCTGGTGCTGGCGGCGGCGATGCTGCCACTTGGCTTGCTCGGCGATCGGTATGGCCGCAAGCGGGTGCTCCTCGGTTCCTTTGCGTTGTTCGCGGTCGGCTCGGCGGCGTGCGCGGCGTCGCCATCAAGCAGCGCCTTTATCGCCGCGCGAGTGCTGCTCGGGCTGGCTGGGGCCGGGGTGACCGTGATGGGGTTCGCGACGCTGCCGGTGCTGTTCGGGGAAGGGGAGCGCCCGCGGGCGGTGGGGATGATGGCGGCGGCGACGTTCGTGTCGTTGCCGCTCGGCCTCGCGCGCCTGGTCACCGCCGGGCTCCCGGCTGCGGCCGCGACGGCCGCCCGACAGAGCGTCTTCGGCGCGGTGGCGGTCGCGCACCAGCTCCGGTCGCCCGAACTGCTTGCGTCCGCCCACTCCGCGTTCGCGCACGGCATGGACGTCGCGCTCGTCGTATCGGGCGCCGTCGCGCTGGTCGGGCTCCCGCTCACCGTCGCCTTCCTGCCCCGAGTGAACGCCGTGAAGGTCGTCGAACCGCCACCCGGCGAGAAACCGCCCGCGGTTGTCGCCGTAGCGTGATCGCCCGGGGAATCACGCTATGCGAGCGCGAGGAAGCGGCGGCCCGGCCGGCGATCTGACAGCTGGACAGGCGTCGTGAGCTCGAACATGACGCGCGACTGCGCGAGCTGTCGGATGCCCTGATGCGAGCGATCAACGACAGCTCCCTGGCGCCGGCCATCAACACCGAGCCGCCGCCTGTGCTCGACGCGAAGAAGGCGAGCCGGAGTCTGCGGCGCGGGCTCATCTCGCTCGCGATCCTCGTCGCGCTCGCCGGCGGACTGATCCTCGCAGTCCCGGGGTTGCACGGGGTCGGGCACACGCTGGCGCACATGCAGCTCGGCTGGATCGCAGCGGCGATCGCGCTCGAGATCCTCTCCTGCCTCGGTTACGTGCTCGCCTTCCTGCAAGTCTTCGAAACAGCGCCGCTCCGCTTCGGCGGGCGCGTCGCGCTGACCGAGCTCGCGTTCGGCACCGCCGTCTCGCTCGGCGGCGCCGGGAGCGTCGCCGTCGGCGCGTGGCTGCTGATCGACCGCGGCGCGCCGCCGGCCCGGGTCGCCGAGCGCTCCGCGGTCCTGTTCCTAATCACCAGCGCCGTGAACGTGATCACGATGACCCTCGTCGGGCTTGCGCTCTACGTCGGGATCCTCCCGGGCCCGCACAACCCGCTCCTGAGCGCCGTGCCCGCCGCCGTCGGGATCGCCGTACTGGCGTTCTTTCTCGCGCTGCCGCGTCTGTCGGAGCTCGGTGCCGCCCATCGAGCGCCCGGACGCATCCAGAGGCTGCTCAACACCACGGCCGAGAGCGTCCGTGACACCAGAGACCTACTGCTCAAACCCGACTGGAGGATCGCGGGCGCGTTCGCCTACCTGTGGTGCGACATCGCCGTACTCGTGGTGTGCTTCGCCGCGACCGGTCACAGCCCGCCGATCGCTGCGATCGTGCTCGCCTACCAGATCGGCTACCTGTCCAACCTGATCCCGATCCCCGGCGGCATCGGCGTGCTGGACGGCAGCATGATCGGGATGCTGGTGCTCTACGGAGTCGCCGCTACCCCCGCGGCCGCGGCGACACTCGTCTACCACGCGATCGCGCTCTGGATCCCGGCGACGTGGGGCACGGTCGCTTTCCTCGTCCTACGCCACACCAGGCACCAGCCGCTGACCCTGCGACCCCCGCTAGCCGAGCGTCGCCGACAACGCGCTCGGCGGCGGCGCCAGTTCGAACGGCAGGATTGATTTGGCCGAGTCACTCAAACGGAGCGCCAATCACGTCGGATCGCCCCGACCCTGACGCAAGCGGTCTCAGTAGTAAAGGCGCGGCGGCTTCTGTTCCCCGGTTGCGAGGAGCGGGCGTCCTACGCTTCGTTTGGCAAGGCCCCGCTGATGCTGGTGCGCGGGTTCGTTGGCGCCGGCGGCACGGTGGAGAGTCGGAGCTCGATCCACGCCAGACTGAGTTAGTGCGCGAGGATGCGTGCGGGGCCGTAGCTGCCGGATCGTGTCCTTGGTGCGTGTTCGGCTCGCGGTGTATGCTCGGTCGAGCCTCGCTCTAACTTTCGGCGGGCACGAAGTCCCGGCTCCAGCGCTTGGCCGCGTTATCCGTGAGACGCCTGATTCGCACAGGCCGACCGCTGTTCGGCGATCGCCCCATACGGGCTTGACGTCTCCTCCAGAGGAGCAGCATGACAGCCACGACCGTAGCGACAGCCGCAAAGACAGACCGCGCCGTTTCCCTCGCGACTGCGGGGATGCCCGGACTGTTCAATGACCAGTCGTTCTACTTCAAGACGCTCCGGGCGTTCGGCTACGCCCACTATGGAGGGGCCGATATTGGCGAAGCCCTCAGCACGGCAGGCCGGATTCCCGATGGCGATGAGACCGCGTGGTATATGCAGTGGCGGGGGCTCGCCGAGAGGATTCACGCCGACGCGGAACCAGCACTAGCGGAGGTCATCACGTCAGCGCGAGGGAGTCCTACCTGCGCGCGAGCAACTACTACCGGCTGTGCGAGTTCTACACGCGCGCCGGCCCGGCGGATGACCCTCTCGTACGCGAGGTGGGCCAGCTCTCGGTCGACATGTTCGCCTGCGCTGCGCGACTAATGAGCCCGCCGCCCCAGCGGGTGCGGTTCCCCTACGAGGACACGACGTTGCCTGGATGGTGGATCCCGGCCGAGGCCGGTAGCGCGCATCCCAGCGGCGGTGACCCGGACGGTCCCCGGCCGACGCTCTTGTTCCACGGTGGCTTTGACAGCACCGAGGAGGAGCTGTACTTCTCCGGCGGCGCGGCCGCCGCCAGACGCGGCTACCACGTGCTGGCCTTCGCCGGCCCAGGACAAGGCAGCACGCTGCGGGACCAGCAACTGCTGTTCCGCCCCGACTGGGAGACCGTCGTCACACCCGCTGTCGACTGGCTCCTTGAACGCCCGGACGTCGACCCCCACCGGATCGCGCTGATGGGGATGAGCTTAGGCGGAAACCTTGCCCCCCGCGCCGCCGCCACAGAACACCGCCTGGCCGCTCTGATCGCCTACGACGGCTTGTACTCGTTTGCCGACGCTGTGCAGGACAAGATCGGGCCCGCGATCATGGAACTCGTCCGTGACGGTGCCGACACGAAGGTCAACGCCCTCATCGAGGAGGTCATGAGCTCCAACACCCAGATCCGATCGCTCTTCAACTGGGGCACCTGGGCCTACGGAGTGGACAGCCCCGCCGATGTCATTCGCGCCACGGACCCCTACACGCTGGACGGCTACGCGCCGCTAATCACCTGCCCCACGCTCGTGCTCGAAGGCGAGAACGACTTTGGCCCCGGACAGGCAGCCCCGCTGTACGAAGCTCTCCGCTGCCAAAAAACCTACCACCTCTTCCCGACAGCAGAAGGGGGCGGCGAGCACTGCCAAGCAGGAGCGACGTCGAACCTGCATCAAGTCATATTCGACTGGCTGGACGGCGTCCTCGCCGGGGTCCACGGCGTCTCTGCCCAGACCGGCTCCCAGGGACGCAAAGCGACCGCCGCTGCTCTAACCGCATCATGAAACCAGTTCTGTTCCCCGGCCGCCGGCAGTTCTGGTTTGACACCGTAAGCACCTTGGGCCGTGCCGCGTACGGCGGGGCGGGCATCGGTGAGGTCCTCACGACGGCGACGGCGCAGAACATCGCGCCGGGCGACTATGACAGCTGGCACGACGAGTGGGGCGCGACCGCCGACAGGATCGCAGCCGAGGCTGAGGCGCAGCTGACCGCTGGGCATCGTACGAGTGCCCGCGACCGGCTGATGCGGGCGAGCAACTACTACCGGACTGGCGGCCGGCTCCGGGGGCCTTCGATCACCACGCTCACGATGATGGGTCGCCGGAGTGATGCCGGTTGGGCGCTCTGCCGGCGATGATGCCGCGGCAAGCGCACCACGCTCAGCGGGCCGCATTGGTGGTGCTGTGCGCCGCGGCCCTGATCATCAACGTGGACAACACGATCCTCAACGTGGCGCTTCCCACGCTCGTGCGCAAGCTGCACGCGACGTCCAGCCAACTGCAATGGGTCGTCGACTCCTATGCGCTCGTGTTTGCGGGATTGCTACTCGTCGGTGGCAGCCTGGCCGACCGGCTCGGGCGCAAGCTCTTCTTCCTGATCGGCCTGGCGGTCTTCGCCGCGGGATCGATCGGCGCTGCCCTGTCAGGCTCGGTGGACGCGTTGATCGCGTGGCGAGCGGTGATGGGAGCCGGGGCGGCGCTGACGATTCCCGCGTCGTTGTCGATCATCAACGACGTCTTCCGCGACCCGGCGCAGCGGGCCAGGGCGATCGGCGCCTGGGCCGCGACGATCGGGCTCGGGATCGCCATCGGCCCGATCGCCGGCGGTTTGCTGCTGGCCAGGTTCTGGTGGGGCTCGATCTTCCTCGTCAACGTCCCGATCGTGATCGCCGCCTTCGCCGGAGCGATGGTCGTTCTGCCCGACTCAAAGAACCCGGCCGCCGACCGTCCCGATCCCGTTGGTGCCGCGCTCTCGATCGCCGGCCTGGGCCTATTGCTGTGGGCGATCATCGAAGGTCCGACCGAGGGGTGGAGCTCGGTGAGCGTAGTAGGAGTCGGAGCGCTCAGCGTTGCCGCGCTCGCTGGCTTTATCGCCTGGGAAGCCCATAGCGACCACCCAATGCTGAACCTGGACTTCTTTCGCGATCGCAGATTCTCTATCGCCGCGGCGAGCGAGAGCCTCGGGATCTTCGGGCTGATGGGAGTCCTCTTCTTGCAGACCCAGTTCCTGCAGTTCGTCCTCGGCTACTCGCCCCTCCAAGCCGGACTGCGGATCCTGCCCACCGCCGCCATGATCTGCCTCGCCGCGCCGCTCTCACCGATCATCGCCCGCCGCATCGGGATCAAGCTCGTCGTCGCCGCCGCCCTCGCCGCCATCGCGGGCGGCCTGTGGCAGATCTCAGCGGTCTCCACCCCTGCCACGACATACCAGGCCATGCTCACCGGCTTGCTGCTGATCGGGGTGGGAGCCGGACTGCTGCTGCCCACAGCCACCAACTCGGTCGTCGGCTCGGTCCCACAAGGCGACTCGGGGGTCGGATCGGCGACCAACACCGTCGCCCTTCAGGTCGGTGGCGCGCTCGGCGTCGCTGTGATCGGGAGCGCAATGTTGACCCGCTACCAGAGCCACATTACCGCGGCTCTCGCCGGTCGACACGTACCGGTCGCTGCGACGCACGCCATCATCGGCTCGCTCGGCGGTGCCCTCACTGTCGCCGGTCGCGTCGGTGGCACCAGCGGCGCCGTCCTGGCGCGCGCCGCGCGCGCCGCGTTCATGAGCGGCATGCAGGTTTCACTGGCGGTGGGCGCTTTCGTCGCCCTCGCTGGGGCCCTGCTCGTGCTCGCCCGTCTGCCATCGCGAACCTCCCAACCATCACCAGATCTCAGCCTGGGAGAACCGGCGCGCACCGCGACCGGTCCAATCGTGGGGTCAGCAGCGTCTCGCCAAAGCGCCTGATCACGCACGTTCCGCTGCGCCTCGCACGTCGGGCTCGCCTTCCGCGAGCGGCCCGCTTTGCTTCGGCACAACATCCCGCTGCCCCGCCAGCCTTCCCCGCAACCCGCGGAGACGAGGGCCCGGGCAACAGAGCGGGCAGACCGAGAGCGTCGATCGTGCGGCGGCCGCGATGCGGCGCGTCTTGCGGAATCTGGTTGGATCGCTGAACAAGCACAGCCAAGCGAGGAGGTGGCATGGACATAGAGTTCCTCTCGACCGTCGCGGTGATCGCGCCCGATCCGCCCGCCAGCCGCAAGCTGTGCGTCGAGACGCTGGGGCTGCCGCTCGAGGGCCACGGCGGCGACTACTACCACAGCGAGCAGATCACGGGCTGGAAGTCCTTGGGGATCTGGCCGCTATCCCAGGCCGCCGAGACGTGCTTCGGGACGGCGCAGTGGCCGGTGCAGCGGCCGGTGCCGCAGGTCAGCCTCGAGTTCGACGTCGCGGACGCCGCGGCGGTGGGCCCGGCGGCGCGGGAGCTCGAGCAGGCCGGCTACGAGCTGCTGCACGCACCGCGCCGGGAACCGTGGGTCAGACGGTCGCAAGGCTGCAGTCGCCGGAGGGTGCGATCGTCGGGATCTCGTACACGCCGGCGCTGTACGACGAGGACTGACTGAGAACGCGACCTGCTCTATTGACGCGACGAGCACCTCGAACGCTCCAGATCGAGTCTCGAAAAGCGCGGCTAGCGCAACCGCTGCAAAGCGCTTGCTCGCTTGTGGCTGGGCATTGACTGAAGCGGCCCGCGGCGGTCACCCGTCAGCGGGAACGCAAGCGCGCTATCGGTACGTTGCGACGAAGACACCGTCAGACATTCGCGCGGCCTGAGACGACAATCGCGATCTCAGCTGACCCAGCAGCAGTGGGTGGTCTAGGTTTCATCGGCGAGTTCGGTGTCGGCGAGCACGTCACGAGCGGTAGAGATGAACGCACTGACGCGGGGACTGCGCACTGCGGCGACCCAGACGAGCCCGGTCTCTGACGGGGGTAAGTCAGTGAGGGGGACGGCGACGACTCCTGGGTGGGCGTGATGATCGAGCCAGGTCTCAGTGGTTGGATGGACTTGTGCTCCGGTGGCGACGCGCATCATCATCTCCTCGACGGTCCGGTTGGCAATCCGGCGCAGCTGTCGCCCTGACGAGGTGACTGGAGGGTTGTAGGCGTCCATCATTTCGCGAGGAAACGCGGGGAGGTCCGACACCGGGCGATCGCCGATGTCGTCGTAGACGATCTCCTCGCGCTCGGCAAGCGGATCGTCACGCGAGACGAGCAGGACGCGTCGCTCTCTTGAGAGAATCGGGCCGACCGCGATATCGGGTTGGATGATCGGCAGCCGGGTCGTGAGCAGATCGACCCGGCCGGTGCGCAACCAGTTGAGCGGATTCTCGTTCAGTCCGGTGTTGACGAAGACGACCTCGCAGGCTGGATAACGAGTGGTGTAGGCCCGCACGATCGCGACCATATGTCGTCCTACCGGTCTTTGTCTCAAGCGTTCGGATGGCCTGGCTGACGCGTGATTGGGACAGGTTTAACCGTTCGGCTGTCCGGGCGAAGTGCAACTCCTCGGCGAGCGTGAGAAAGATCCGCAGCTCGCGCAGCTCGATCGTCTCCCACATTGATCACTGAGAGTAATCGCTCGATGGCGGACTCGGTCCTTGTTCGCTCTCGCGTCGCGGCGAAGACTGTTCCCACGGCCAGGCAGCCGCCCGGCAGAACAAGCTCAACTCCCCTGGAGGCTTTCGATGATCCTCATCACTACCCCCGGCAAGGTCGGTCGCGAAGCGGCGACGCTCTTGGCCAATGCCGGTACCCCGGTCCGGGTCCTGGCTCGCGACCCTGACAAGATCGGCGATCTGCGCGACACCGGCGTCGAGATCGCCCGCGGCGATCTGGAGGACGAGGCTAGCCTCGCCGCAGCACTTGCTGACGTTGACGTAGTGATTCTTGTCTCGCCGGCGATCCCCGCCCAGGAGCTCGCCGTCGTGACCGCCGCAACGAAGGCCGGCGTCCGGCACATCGTCAAAGTGACCAGCAAAGCCTCGCCGGACTCACCGATCGCCCGCCGACGCGGTCAGAGCGAGATTGAGGCCGGCCTGGCCGCCTCAGGGATCGCGCACACGCTGCTGCGGGCCAACGCCTACATGCAGAACTTCCTCATGCTCGCCCCGGTCATCGCCGCTACCGGCGGCTTCGCGTCGCCGGCCGCGAACGGACGGGTCGGCCTGCTCGACGCCCGCGACGTCGCCGCGGTCGCGGCCCAGATCGCGACCCACCCCGACGGGCACGCCGGGAAGACCTACTGGATCACCGGCCCTCAACTGCTCTCCTACGCCGATGTCGCTGACATCCTCTCCGGCGTACTTGATCGCACGATCAGCTTCACCGCCCGAACCGCGGAGGAGGACCGCGACGCGATGATCGCGGCCGGCGTTTCCGCCCCGATCGCCGAGCAAAACGCTCAAGCATTCAGCCTCATCGCCACCGGCTAGCGACGCGCTTGCACCCGGCCGAATAACCCCGCCCGTCTGCTCGCCCCTCGCACCAGCAGCTCAGAGCGTCCGTCCGGACGGCGACGCAGAGGCTCGCCCCCTCTCAAGGCCGGACCGAGGAACTCCGGCGAACACGAGGATCTCGTCTGAGCCGACGGCGGATCTGCTTCACGGAGAACCGGGGCCGACCGCACGACTCCTACCGTGATCAGGCCACGATTCGCCCCGCGAGCGCAATGCCACGATCTGGATGACGTCGCCGGCACCTGCTCTTCGCCTGCGACGCGCATCTTGCCGTTCGCCGAGAGGCACCTCCCTTGCGCGGTAGGCAGGGCGCTCCAGCCGATTGGACGGCTCAGCTTTGCTCGGGCAGCCACGTTCCCCGCTTGCCGCGCGATGCGGGTACGACCTCGGCGACGGCCGGATGCTCGCGCTCAGACGAGACCGGCTCGCGCTCGCTGTTACGCCAGCCGCGGCCAGCGCCACACGGAAGCGCCGGTGAGTGCTGCTGCCGCGTAACGCAGGGGGCACCCGGTCCTCATCAAGCGGGAGAGCACCGGGAGGCTGTGCTCGGCCGAGCGATGAGATCCCCGGCATCCCACGGTCTCAGTAGAACCAGCACGCGAAGAGAGGAGACGCCATGTCCGCAACCGTTCTCTACATGTCAATGTCCCTCGACGGATTCATCGCCGGCCCCAATGCGGGACCGGGCAACGGGCTCGGCGACGGCGGGGAACGCTTGCACGAGTGGATGCACCTGGGAGGCGCCGACCCGGACTCGGGAGTCCCCGGCCGTCCGGCGGGCATCAACGGCCAGGTTTTCGACGAGATCATGGCTACCGGCGCGATCGTCGCCGGCCGGGGGACCTTCGAGCCGGCGAACGGCTGGGGTGGCGACCACCACGGCGGCCTGCCGATCTGGATCCTCAGCCGCCGCGAGCCAGGCATCGACGTGAGCCAGTGGCCGCTGGTCACCTACACAAACGACGTCAAGAGCGCGATGACCGAGGCCAAACGCGCGGCGGGCGAGAAGAACGTGCTAGTCCACGGCGCCGCCACCGCCCAGCTCGCGCTCGCTGCCGGCCTCCTCGACGAGCTCGAGATCCACCTCATCCCAGTGCTTCTCGGGCACGGGCGCCGTATGTTCGACAACCTCGGGCCCCAGCACATCGAGCTACAGCGCACCCGGATCATCGAGGGCGAGGACGGTGTCACCCACACGCACTACCGCGTCGCGCGCTGAACACAGTGGGGCCTCCCTCCCACGGCGACCGCAGGCATCCCCGGCGCGCGTTCGTTGCGCCGTACGGCCCAATCATCCCCGCACGCAGGAGCAGGCGTGAAGTCACCGACAGGTCGTCTCCCTCCTCATCGCCAACAGCGCGACTCCTGCGTCATGGCGTCGACTCAGCAGTACCAGCGGGCGCGCTTTCCGCGCATTCCGAGATCGGCCGGGCTTGCCGAACATGCTTGTGCGAGTACGAAAGAGGGTTTCGACCTGGAATTTGCTGCGGCGGATCGACTCTTACGTGAAGGAGGTCTGTTGTCGACCATCGAGAGTCGCACCGTCGATGTTGCGGGGGTTAAACGGTCACGTCGCCCACGACGGGACGATCTGCGCCAGCCGGTCAGGATCGGTGAGAGACCGCATCTCAGTGATCAGTCCGTCCTGGACCGTGAACGTGAGGACGAACATGGGTCGGCCGTCGAGGATGATCAGCACTCCTGCTGATCGCCGGACGGTGACCGGCCGCATCACTGGACGCAGAGCTGCACTGCGACGGGCGCCGGCGCCGGCCTGGGCTGCGACCTTCTTCGCGCCGCTTACGATCCTGACGCCCTCGGGGGTGAACATGTGCAGCTGAACGTCGGGAGCCAGCAGCGTCAGCAGCGCTGAGAGGTCGCCGGAGTCGGCAGCGGCGAAGAACGCGTCGACGACGGCACGGTCGCCGGCGTCCTCCCGGAGCTCGTCGGGAGCCACCAGACGCACTTGGTTGCGCGCGCGGCTGGCCAGCATCTTCACGGCCGCCGTCGAGCGGGCCAGCACGTCTGCGACCTGTCCGAACGGCAGGCCGAAGATGTCATGCAGCACAAAGGCCACACGTTCGGCGGGGGTCAGGCTGTCCATCACGACATGCAGCGCGATGCCGACCGACTCGGCCAGCAGGACCTCCTCCTCGGGCGTCGCTGGCCGCCGCCTGGGTTCCGCCAGGTCGGAGTCGCCGAGCAACTCGTCGAGGTCGATCGAAACCGAAACCTCACGGCGCGTCCGTCGGTTCCTGAGCATGTCCAGACACACCCGGCTCGTGACCGTCGTCAACCAGGCACGAAGATCCTCGATGCCGTCCCCGCCCGCCCGACTAAGCCTCATCCAGGCCTCCTGAACCGCGTCGTCGGCGTCATTGGCGGACCCCAACATCCGCAGCGCGACCGCCCGCACATACGGGCGGTGCCGCTCGAACTCGGCGGCGAGATCGCTGACGTCGCTGCTCATCTTCTTGAGACGCTCGCGGGGGTCCTGAGGTAACACACCACGCCGACGTTACCTCCGCGGCCCCGCGTCCGTCTGGTCGGTGACCGCAGTTCGCACCGACCACGGGAGCGACGCTCCACGGAGGAACCATGCCCGAGACACAGACACACTCACCACGCCTACAGAACGCCAGCTCGCCGGACGCCATCGCCGGCGTGCAGCAAATCATGAAAGCGATCTACGCGGGCGGGGCCCCGCAGGAGACGCTCGAGCTGGTCCATATGCGCGCCAGCCAGATCAACGGCTGCAACGCCTGCATCGCGTCCGGCATCACGAACGCCGACCGGATCGGCCTCAGCAGCGAGCGGCTGCTGACGCTGCCGGCCTGGCGCGAGTCTGCGCTGTATGACGACGCCGAACGGGCCGCGCTCGGACTGGCCGAGGCGATGACCCGCCTGGCGGACCACCCAGACGTCGTGACCGAAGAGATCTGGGCCGACGCCGCAGAGCAGTTCGACGAGCGGGCGCTCTCAGCACTCGTCTCGATGATCGCACTGACCAACTTCTTCAACCGCGTCAACACCACCCTGAAGGTCCAGCCCGGATCCTGGGAATAGCCCAGACTCCTGACGCTCAGCTCCAGCGAGGCCAACGACGCCCTCGTGACAGAAGATCCCGCACCGCGACAGGGCTCTACCGGGCGTCCGGTATCAGGGCGCCGAGCAGATGCTCACAGCGCTTTCCCGGGCTTCCGCGGGTCGTCTCGGAGCGGCATACCCGCGTGAGCACGAACGCAGGCTTCCCTCGTGGATCGGTCGCGTCTCGCATCTCGCCAAAGGTGCGCGTCTCCATACCGTCGACGGTCCGGCGTTGTGATCGGTCGCACCGGGTCCCCTCCTTTGCTGCGGTTGCGGGAGTCGCCGGTGTGCTTGTTGCCGGCCTGATCCGCGACAACCTGCAAGCGCACCTGGCTCTCGCTCGCGTGGGCGAGCAGCCACCCTCGTCAACGCCGACCTCGCTCCCGGTCCGGACGATAGGGAGCAGCGCGTGTGCCGGCAGGGACGAGATGACCGCTACGCGTGACCAAGCGACAGCCGCGTGATCGAGGTCGCAGCGACCCTCGGTACGGCCCGTGCCCATGCAACACGTGATCGTGCTTGCTCGGGATCGGCCGCCCAGCAAACCTGGCGCGCTGTCGCAATCGCCGACATCCAGGCGTGCGGGCACTGAGCGCGCCGCGACTGCTTCGGCTCTCGCGGCTGCTCGGGCCTCGCTATGCCTATGCCACGGTTGCGATAGTCGCGCCGACCACGTGGCCGTGACCGCCGGCGATCCCTGAATTGTGGGCTCCGTACGTGCGCCGAGACTGCTCTGGCGCTTATGAAGAAGGGATGGTCGACATGACGTAGCAGAGCGATAAGTTCAGGATGGCCTGCCGGTGTGAGTCCGGTCCGGGGAGACGTCTGGGTCCCCGGTAGTGAAGCCCCCGTGCGTGGTCGAGAGGCCGGGTGCGAAGCGGGGCGGGATCGACCGCGCGGTCTGCAACGCGAGTGAAGCCTGAGCAAGCGTCGTCACACACAGCCGCCTTCGGGCGGAGGAAGAGGGTGCCGAGCCGTTGTGCGGACGGCGAAGGCCACGGAAAGCGCTCTTGTTCCAGGAGTGGGCGCTGAGGAACCCTCCGGCGTATTGGGCGTTGAACGTGCGGATGGTCGTCCTGGGAACTCGGGAGAGCCGTCTTGGCCCCGTCGCCTGCGGGGTGGCGGGAAGCGATGCCCCTCCTATAACCGGCGAACCCGGGAAGTGGTGTGGGCGGTCGAGCGGCAGTCGGAGCGGGTCGTAGTACTCCGAGGTCGGGAAAGCCGGCTACATGGGGAAGGGCCCGCACTTCATCGATGCACGGGAAGGATGAGAAGGACTCTGATGAGTGCCGTATCGGCTAGGTCCGTCAGCCGCGCCAAAAGCGTGGACCGGGTTCGTGCTCTCCAACGCGTGCTGTACCGCTGCGCTAAGCAGGACGAGGATCGCCGTTTCCATGCCCTCTATGACAAGGTCTCCCGCAGAGACGTGCTCTGGAAGGCTTGGGGCGAGGTCCGTGCAAACCGCGGAGCCGCGGGCGTCGATGGCGTGACCATCGACGACATCGTGCGCTCCGGGGTGGGCGACTTCCTCGACGAGCTCGCCGCCAAGCTGCGCGCCGGAACCTACCGGCCGCGGCCGCTGCGGCGGGTTTACATCCCGAAGCCGGGCCGGCCAGGTCAGTTGAGGCCGCTCGGCATCCCTTGTATCGCCGATAGGGTGGTGATGGCGGCAGCGAAGTCGGTGTTGGAGCCGATCTTCGAAGCCGACTTCCTCCCGACCAGCTACGGGTTCCGGCCCGGGCTTTCGGCCCACCATGCGCTGGAGACGGTCAGGACGACGGTCAACCGGGGCAAGGTGTGGGCGCTTGACGCCGATATTCGAAGCTGTTTTGACGAAATCGATCACGACGCCTTGGTCGCTCAGATCGAGCGGCGGGTGTGCGATCGGCGGATGTTGAAGCTGCTACGGGGTTGGCTGAGGGCGGGGGTGTTCGAGGGTGGGATCGTGTCCGCCATCGAGGCGGGCACCCCGCAAGGGTCGCCGATCTCACCGTTACTCGCGAACATCGCCTTGCACGTGCTCGATCAGGCGTGGCAGGCGAGCGGGCAGCGGCTGGGGGTGCTGGTGAAGTACGCAGATGACCTCGTCGCCCTGTGCGCCACCCAGGAGCAGGCCGAAGAGGCCCACGAGCTGGTGGCGGCGGTCCTGGACACGCTCGGGCTGCGGTTGCACCCCGAGAAGACCAGGATCGCGCACCTCCCGGATGTCCCGAGGAATGTCAGGTCTCGTCCCGAGGAATGTCAGGTCTCGTGACCTAGGACTCCGCGGCTGTCCGGTACGTCCGATGGCTGTCGGGTACGGCCGCTATCTTCGCGCGGCATGCCCGGGGTTGATCGTGTGCTTGAGCGGCGTAAGGCTGCGGCGCTCGCTCGCCATTACCGTGATGAGGAGGGCCTCTCGATCGCCGAGATCGCTCGCCGGCTCGGACGCGCGCCGGCGACCGTCAAGGCGTACCTGTACGAGCCGACGGGCGAGAAGGCCCGCGCGGTCAAGGCGCGCTACCAGGGCGTCTGCCGCGGCTGCGGGAGACCGACCGCGGCGCGCGGCCGCAAGGGTGACGCCTACGAGTTCTGCAAGGGCTGTCATCCCGGGGCGATCGCACCGACGCGCACGCGCGACTGGGTGCACAACGCGATGCACGAATGGCGCCAGCGATATGGCGGGCCGCCGTCGTCAACCGACTGGTCTCGCACGCACGCCCGACGGCGCGGCGGCGAGCCGCTGAAGCGCCTCCAGAGCGCGGAGTGGCCGTCGCCGTCGACGGTGATCGACATCTACGGGACCTGGGCCGCGGCTGTGGCGGGCGCCTTTACCGACAGCTGACCGACAGCGTCTGGCGGGGGCCATCGGCCGACGGGCCCGGTACCTACCAACCGAGGTGCCCCACCGGGTTTCGCAGCGCAACCATGCAGCCGACCGCGACACGGCGGCGATCGACGGCTGGCACGAGCTTCAGGTCGCTAACCCGACCTTCCTGCTGGAGCGCCTCGGCAGCGAGTGCACGGACCTGCAGGGCCTGCGCGAGCTGACCGTCAACGGCCTGGACGCCATCGCCGCACAGGACACGAACTCAAGGGGCCGGATCCTTTGGGACCTTGATTGTCAGCGGTTCAACGCGTCCGGCGGGCGGGTGCGCAAGCTGTCGGTCACGGACACCGGCACCGGCATGACCCCCGAACAACTGTGCCGGTACATCAACCAGCTGGCCTCAAGCGGCCGCGAGCAATCCGCCGCCGGCAACTTCGGTGTCGGCGCGAAGGTCGCCGCCGGCTCCCGCAACCCGAACGGGCTCGAGTACCGCTCCTGGCAACGCGGCGAGGGCGCCCGAACAGGTCGAGGTGCTCGTCCGCGAGCAGCACGGCCGCGACCAGCCCGGACAGCTACAGCGCATCCACGGCGAGCAGCACCACCTCCAGCAGCGCGCGATTGCGGCCGGGACGGTGCAGCTCAGCGACGCGATCGCCCGCTGGTGGGTGCTCGACGACGACCACCGAGCCCGGCGGCGCGAAGCCAGCATCTGGGCCTCGACCGGTCACGCTGCCGTCATATTCAACGACGAGCTCTACGACATCCTGCCGCAGACCCGCGGCGGGTACGGGCGCCTTCAGGACTTCGGCATCCGCTTCGACTACGAGCGCGTCGTGCTGCGCCTCGAGCCCCAGGTCCACGCCGGCCAGCTGGAGTGCAACACCGCGCGGACGCTGCTGCTGCTCGACCACGAGCCGCTGCCATGGGCCCGCTGGGGCGAGGAGTTCGCCGCCGCGATGCCCGCCGAGATCGTGCAACTCCAAGAACGCGCGGCCACCGCCGACGCGATGCCGCGCCAGGAAGCGATCCGCAACCGCGTCAGCGCGATCCTGCCGCTCTACCAACTGAGCCGCTACCGCCCGACACGACCGACGGCGCCGCGAGCGGCACGAACGGGCGCGCGCAGCGTCGGTGACACGCCGGCCAGCCCGCTTCAGGCCGAGCGCGGAGCGAGCAGCGCGCCGGGCGTCAACCCGCCGCACGCGCCGCGCGACACCGAGACCGCGCACGATCGCACCAGCAGCGAGCCGCCGACGGACAGCTCGGACGGCGCTGGTCGGCCCGAGCCGATGGTCGGCTTGCCTGACGTCGCGTGGATCTCCGCGCGCGACGGATCCAGAGCGCCGAGCGACCTCGAAGACCAGGCCGCCCGCTACCACCCCGCGCGGCACGAGCTGACAATCAACGCCGATTTTCGCGCCGTCACCGATCTGATCGACCACTGGTGCCGGCACTACCAGGGCGTGCCGGGCGCCCGCACGGCTCTGATTCAAACGAGGTCGTTCTCGCGTAGTTGTTCCAACCTTCACGGCGCGCGTACGTGATTAATCTACCGGGGTGCCGACGCCCGCCAGCAGCACCGGGTGCGGCGGCGACGACCGTCGTGGCCGCCGATATAGGAGCGGATGGTGTGCCGAGGCAGCGGGCATTCAGTCCCGCCGAGCCCGCGGATTTAGAGTCGTTGGGAGGCGGGGCCTGATGGCCGCCAAGCTCGTCAAGACCAACATCCCCGGCATCTACCGACGTCACGCCGCAGGATGCGCCCGTGGCGGTCGCTGTGACTGCCCATACGTCATCGTGTGGCGCCACCGCAGCCAGCAGCACACCGACACGTTCCGAACGCTCGCGGAGGCGCGTGAAGCGAAGGGAAATCGGGACGCTGGCGACCGTCGACCTGTGGTCCGAGCCGGCTTCGAGGACTACTTCCAGGGCTGGATCAAATCCTACGCGGGCCGCACGGCGCGCGGATTCGCCGAGAAGTCACGGGCCCTCTACCGGCGCGCAATCGAGCTGTACGCGCTCAGAGAATGGGCCTCGTGGAGGCTCGCGGAGGTCGAGCCGGCGGACGTGCGCGGCCGGTTCGCGCAGCTGCGAGGCGACGGCATCTCGACATCGGAACTGCGGCTCCTCCGCGCGGCTCTGTCGGCGATGTTCGCGACCGCGGTCGAAGACGGGCTGCTGCGCTCCAACCCCGTCCAAGGAGTCCGCATCCCATCCGGCCGGTCGAGCGAGCCGAGCGAGCAGGAGAGGGCGAAGGCGCTAACGCGGACCGAGCTGGCGCGTGTGCTCGCGGCGCTGCCCGAGGGCTGGCGACCGTTCTTCGAGTTCCTGACGCACACTGGGCTTCGGATCTCCGAGGCGATCGGGCTGACCTGGGCGAGCATCGACCTCGGCCGCGACCCGCGCGTTCGCGTCCGCGAGCAGGTCTACGAGGGCGAACGGCAACCGTTGAAGTCCTCGCACTCGCGGCGAGATATTCCACTGTCGGCTGGCATGGCCGAGCGGCTGCGGGCGCTGCGGCGCGACTCGTGTCGCGGCGACATGACACCCGTGTTCGCCACAATCACCGGAACGGAGCTAAGCCGCTCGAACGTGTCAAACCGTGTGCTCAAGCCAGCCGCCGAGAGCGTCGGGCTGCCGTGGGTGACCTTTCACAGCTTACGCCACACGTGCGCGTCGCTTCTGTTCGCCGCAGGCAAGAACATCAAGCAGGTGCAGGAGTGGCTCGGGCACGCGGACCCAGCGTTCACGCTGCGGACCTATGTCCATCTGATGGACGAGGGCCTCGGCGATGCCGAGTTCATGGACGCCGCGGTTAGCGCCGATCCGACGCGGGTCAACAGCGGGTCAACACAAGGCCCGGAAACAGGCGACAATCGGGCGACCGCCGACGGCGCCATAACCGCCGATTTGGAGGGAAATCATGACCAGACGAAAACAGCCGCAAGCCTATGAGCCATCCCAAGGTTGGAGGTTCGAGTCCTCCACGGCCCACCCCAAAGGCCCCGGAGATCTCGGGGGCGTGCTCGCCGGCGGGTAGGTCGCCCGTCCCGTGCGGAAGTCACGCAAGCTTCAATGCGCTGTCCTACTCTGACACGGTCAACTCAGAACGTGTCCACGGAACGGGGGGCGGTCCACGTCTCATCGCGTGCTGAGCTTGCTCGAACCGAACTCGCGGATGGCGCGCTGGTTGCCGCCTAGGCACGACTATAGCCAGCGTGTCGTCGCTGATATATACCGGGGGCTCTTCGCGCCTGAACGCGCCAGCGTGCGCGCCGGCGCCGCATGCTCGCGGCCAGTTGGCGCATGCTGGCGGCTCGCCTGCGCGTCGCGATGTCGGTTGGTCGGAACTCAGACCGGAATGCACAGATTTCGGGGGTCGCGGTCGATTACTTTGGGTATGAGGGCCAATTGGATCGCACGCGTGCGTCGTCGCCTGGCACGGGTGTCGGTCCGTGGGACAGCGGCTGTGGTGATGTCGCTCGTCGTCGTGTTCGCGATGGTCGCAGTCGCCGCCTTCTCGCGCCAGAGCGCCGACGTGCATCGTCGCGCGCAGGTGCTGGTCGAGGAGTTGCGCGGGGACGCGCAGGAGCTGAGCGCGTTGCGATGGCGCGTGAACACGGAAGTATTGCTGGGAAACGCCGATCTCGCGCCGGTCGTGACCGAGGGTGTCGGGCTGGTGTCCGCGATGAACGCGCAGCTCACGCAGCTTGGCGAGCTGCAGCCCGGGGCCGACACCGACCGACTCAGCGACGATGTGCACCAGTTTTACGCGATCGGTTCTCAGCAGCTCGCGGCGTTAAGGGCGCTCACGGCGGCGAAGAAGAACCCGAGTGAGTTGGGTGGGAGAATCGCGAGCCAGTTCCAGCCGGTCCTGGATCGGATGGATAGCGATGTACAGCGGGCTTCGCTTCATCAGCAAGTGGTGGCTGGGGCCGCGATCGAGGAAGCCGATATCGGGTCGATCGGTTCGATGCTGCTCGGCCTGGCCGCGTTGGCAGCGCTTGGCTTGCGGTTTGGGCGTCTGCATCGTCGAACGATGCTGGCCGATGAGGTGCGTATGCTCGAGCGTCGCAGCGAGCGGCGGATCCGAGCACTGGTCGAGTCTTCAAGCGACGTCGTCACGGTTCTCGGTCGTGACCTGCTGGTGCGCTGGCAGGCCGCCTCGATGCAGCGACTGCTGGGCTACGAGCCAGGATCGCTGATCGAAACGCCGATCAGCGCGATCGTACATCCCGAGGACGGCGGCTTGTTCAACGGCTTCCTGGCGACGGTTGTGGACGGCCGCGGGCCGGCGACCCTTCGAGTGCGCCTGCGTCACGCCGACGGCAGCTGGTGCGAGGTGGAGACCGTCGCCGAGAACCGCTATGCCGATCCGGCGGTGGATGGTCTGGTCCTCAACATGCGGGACATCAGCGAACGTAAGGCGTTCGAGGACGAGCTGCGCCACCAGGCATTTCACGATTCCCTGACCGGCCTTGCCAACCGGGCGCTGTATGAGGACAGACTGCAGCATGCGCTGGCGGGCAGCGTCCGGTCGCCGTACTCACTCGCGGTGCTGTTCCTGGACCTCGATGACTTCAAGACGATCAACGACAGCCTCGGACATCGCGCCGGGGATGCGCTCCTACAGGGAATCGCGGCGCGTATTGACCCGCTGCTGCGACCGACCGACACGGCAGCGAGACTCGGCGGCGACGAATTCGCGGTGCTTCTCGACGGTGTCGAAGGCAACACGCAGGCGCGGGCGATCGCCCAGCGCATCGTGGACGCCTTGCGTGAGCCGTTCACGATCGAAGACCGGAAGCTGAATGTGACAGCGTCGGTCGGGTTCGCGCTCAACGACGGAGTGTTGCAGGCCGAGGAACTGCTGCGCAACGCTGATATCGCGATGTACGCCGCCAAGGGCGACGGCAAGAACTCCGTCCACGCATTCGAGGAGAACATGCACACCCGCGCGCTCGAGCGCCTCGACCTGCGCAGTGAACTCCAGCGAGCCCTGGTCGAGGATGAGTTCTACCTGGACTATCAGCCGATCTTCTCGCTCGAGCAACGCCACCCCGTCGGAGTCGAAGCGCTGGTGCGCTGGCGCCATCCGACCCGGGGCCGTCTGGGCCCGGATCAATTCATCGGGCTCACCGAGGAGACCGGGCTGATCGTGGCGCTTGGGAGCTGGGTCCTCGAGCGCGCGTGCGCCCAAGCACGCGAGTGGCAACTCGCGCTGACCCAAGCTCAACCGCTCTATGTCAGCGTCAACGTCGCGATCAGGCAGCTGCAGGAGCACGACTTTCCCCAAACTGTCGCTGACGTGCTCGCGCATACCCAACTTGAGCCAGGATCACTGGTACTGGAGATCACCGAGGGGATGCTCGCCGGCGATCGAGACGCGATCGTGCGGCAGCTGACGCAGCTCAAGCAGCTGGGACTTCGGATCGCCGTCGACGACTTCGGCACCGGCTACTCGTCGCTATCGCACCTGCAGCAATTCCCGATTGACATCCTCAAGATCGACAAATCCTTCATCGACGAACTCCACGGCGACGACCAGAAAGCCAACCTCGTGCAGGCGATCATCAACCTCGCCGAGAGTCTGAACCTCGAGGTGATCGCCGAAGGCATAGAACACGAACAACAGGCCGACCAACTCAGACTGATGCACTCCCCCCTCGGCCAGGGATACCTCTTCTCCCGCCCAATCCCTCCAAACGAGGTCCTCACACTCATGAAAACAGCCAACCGATGGCTCACATGACCGATCTGATCCAGAGCAATTCGTTCCCGCGTCGCACTTCGCTGTTCAGCCTGCGAGCCTTGGTCGCAGCTGTCAGCCTCGTCGTACTTCCGCTGAGTCTCGCCGCGTGTGGCGCGACTGGCTCCACGACGAGCTCCAGGACTAGCGCGCCAGGCAAGGCGGCGATCACGACCACGGTGGACACGCGCCCACCGCACGCGACACTCGTCGGCGAGAATCATGCACCGAAGGTCAATCAGCCGTGGAGCTACTCCGTCACGGTGACCGACGCTCTGGGACACCCGATGTCGGGAACCGTGAACATCGAGTTTGCGCTGAGCGGGCAAGTCGTGGGGCACGACAAGCCTCCGACGGACCCGATAACCGACGGTCACATGCACGACACGCTCAAGTTCCCGGCCGAAGCCGTCGACGTGCCGCTTGACGTCCGAGCGGTCGTCCACACCACCCTGGGCTCGCTCACGCGCGACTGGCCGATCACCGTCCAGCGCTGAGCACCCCGGCGGGCGCTGCGTGCCGCACACGACGGCCAGCGTCACCGACGACGCCGCAGCGGTCATCGCCGAGATGTTCAACGAGGCCGACCGGCGCGATCCTGAGCATAAACTCACCTGGGTCGCGCTGGTGGACGGCAACGATCACCAGATCGACCGGATCAAGACCGAAGCCCGCAAACGCAAGATCACGATCCCGCTCATAGCCGGAGGTGGTAGCAGGCAACCTTCCTCAGGCGTGGGAGGCTAGCCCGAGGCGTGCGAATTCCTCGGCCATCCGCGCCCCGACGACCTGCAGCGCCGAGGCCGGGCGGAGCATCACCTTCAGCTCCGTGATGCGTCCGTCCTCGTCGAAGGTGAGCTTGTCGATGCCCTCGACCTGCCGCCCGTCCACCTCAGTCGCGAACTCCAGGATGGCCACGCGCGCGTCGCTGTCCTCGAGCTGATGAACGTAGCGGAAGTGGCCACCGAGCCCGAGCACCCGCTCGGCCGCTTCAAGGACCTTGAGCACCGCGTCGCGTCCCTCGTAGGGCCGGTAGACGACTGGGCTGCGGAATACAGCATCCTCGCGGAACAGTTCGGATGAGCCGGCGATCTCGCCAGCCTCGACGGCGGTGCGGAAGCGGTCGGCGAGCATCGGGTAGAGGCTAGCGGCGGGCCGGCCAGCGCGAGGGCGGGCGGATGCTCACTCCGGACAAGTTCCCGCGGCTGCTCGTCGGACATTGCGTCGACGCGAACGAGCAACGCTCGAACTCGAGGGTTCTCCAACTCCGCACGGCTCGAGAGCTTTGAGAGACGGGGACGGTGAAAAGGCTCGCCGACGGGCGGCTCGGAGTGTTGCTCCTACCCGCCCGCGCGACGCGCTTGATGCGACCTCGCACTGTCAAACAACCAGACCATCCCGGCGATGATTAGTGCGAACCCGACGATGAACAACATGACGAGGGCTGCAGGCCCCAGGGCGATGCCGATGATCAGCACCACCGGCGCCGCCAGCACGACGGCGAGAATCGTAAGCAGGACTTTCACGGTTCCTCCTTGACGCTTCGGATCAGCCAAATCTAGGCCAAGATGACTGGCCGGCCATCCGCTTAAGTGCGTAGTCATGCAGCACTCGAGTACGGATAAAGAGCCCGCGCTCCCCACCTCGGCGCGGAGTGCCGGATTACGGCTGGCCTTCCGACGGCGACAAGGGGCGGCTCTTGGTTGGTCGTCCGATCGCCGTCGGGACCAGTCACAGCGCTCACCTGCCGCGCGTCAGCTCAGTGCGCCGCTTCCTGTGCGCGCCGCGGCAGTTTCCAGCCCGGACGGACGAAGTGGCACGTGTAGCCGTTGGGGTAGCGCTCGAGGTAGTCCTGGTGCTCAGGCTCCGCCTCCCAGAACGGTCCGGCGGGCGCCACCTCGGTGACGACCTTGCCCGGCCACAGGCCGGAGGCGTCGACATCGGCGATCGTGTCCTCCGCGATGCGGCGCTGCTCGTCGTCGACGTAATAGATCGCCGAGCGGTAGCTCATCCCAACGTCGTTGCCCTGGCGGTTCTTCGTCGTCGGGTCGTGAATCTGAAAGAAGAACTCGAGCAGGTCCCGGTAGGAGATGCGCTCCGGATCGAACAGGATCTCGATCGCCTCCGCATGCGAGCCGTGGTTGCGGTAGGTCGCGTTGGGCGTGTCGCCGCCGGTGTAGCCAACGCGCGTGCCGCTCACGCCATCGAGCTTGCGGATCAGATCCTGGACACCCCAGAAGCACCCGCCCGCAAGGATCGCCTTCTCGGTTTCAGCCATCTCTCTGCTCCTCCATGTCGTGGTTCCTTGGTCGCGCTGCACATATGGTGACGACCCGGTACACGCGAGGTCGTCTCGCCGGCCTCGATCGGTAGTGGACGCGACGGCGGTCGAGCTCTCACCATGGGTCGGGGGCTCCGTCGCGGTTGGACCGAGATCTCGCCCGAGCTGGTGCCCCACCACGACGCGCAGGCTCGGACTGCGCGCGGACCCGGCTCTCGTTCGATCTACAGCCCGAGCGACGCCTCCGCAATGGATTGGTCGATCCCGTTGATCTCCAGGACCTTGTCGCGGTGGCGCTCCCCGCGGATGATCGTGACCTGGCTTGGCGCAATGCCAAGGCGGCCTGCCAGCACGCGGCATGCTGCACGGTTAGCGCGTCCGTCGAGAGCAGGCGCCGTCACGCGCACGGTCAACACGCCATCGCGGACGAAGGCGAGCTCGTCTCGACGGGCACGCGGCTGCACGCGGACGGCGATCTTTGCAGTGGCCATCACCTCATCATCCCGAGTTGCGGCGCTGTTCGTGGTCGATCAAGGGGGAACGAGCTGTCGCGGCTCGATCATTGCGACACTCCCCGGCGCGGTGTGCGCGAGGACGTCGGGCGCCATCGTGGGCCCGTCAAGGGGGACGTATGGACTACCGGAAAATGGGCTCCCGTTGTGTCCGCCGGCTGCCCGCCGCTGGCCGCGGCAGGGCGCCCAGAAAGACGGCCCGGCTTGACCGTCGGCCGTTAGGAACCTGCACGGAGCATTCGGTGCGCCCGGAACTCTTCGATCGCGTGCTGCTCCTTGATTCGTTCCCGATCGATCCGTTCGATCCACAGGTCGTGCTCGGCCTCGCGGCACCAAAAGTCCGGGTGGCGCCGCAACCAGCGCCGCGCGTCGCGCTTGCCCATCTCGATCAGCGCCACCATGAACTGCTCATCGAACAGCAGGAACGACAGTAGCTCTCCGCGCGAGCGGTGCGCCGCGCCGAGCGCGCGCGCCATCACCCCGAAGTCGACGCTACGTAGGCCACGGAGGCCTCCGTAGCGCCGCTTGAAGGTTGTCTCGGCCAGGCGCCCGATCTCCCCGCGTCGCTTCGGGGCGACCAGTGCGTAGGAGATCGGGCGGTAGGGGGCCAGCCCGCGCGCGATCCGATAGGTCCTCGGTGACCCGATCGGGCCCGTGCTGTGATTCTCGACGAAGAATGAGTTGATCGCGGCAACGCGGCGCAGGTCATGTACGACCTGATCGACAAGCAGGCCATCGAGCACGTTTGCGGCCACATCGGCGATGCTCGGCTGTCGGCGTGCGGCGGCCGGCTGCTCGGGAGCACGGCCGAACGGTTCAAAGCCGATCACGATCACCTTGTCGGCACCGAGATCGACGGCAGGCTTGATCGGGCTGTTGAGACGCGTTCCCCCGTCGGTGTAATGACCGCTCGCGCCTCGCGGGACCGTCACCTCGACGGTCGGGAACAGGACCGGAATCGCTGCGGAGGCGCGCACGTGCTCGCTGCGCAGCCGGGTCCTGACGTACCGGATCTCGTTGCGCGCATGGCTTGGAACATCGCGATCGCCGGCGACGAAGCCGACCGGCTTACCCGTCGACAGCAGGGTCGCGACCACGCACACGGCATCCACGTGGCCCGTCGTGATGTTGTGCCCCAAGCGCGGCCAGTCGATCCACCGATCGAGGCTTCCCGCGAGCGGCGAGGGATCGAGCACGCTCGCGAGCCCGACGCCGGGCAGCCCGAGCGTATGGCCAAGCAGTCGCAGCAGCATGCGGGCGCCACCGCTGCCGACGATTGGCGCCATCACGTCCTGCTTGCGCAACCGTTCCCACATTGCCACGGCCTGTTGGGTCTGCTGCTGCACGGGAAGATGCGCAAGCGACGCGAGCGTCGCCGCGTTGATCGCACCGACGCTGGTCCCGCACCAGATCGATACGCGCTCGCCGCGTGCCTGCAACGCCGGCAGTATCGTCGAGAGCGCCCCGACCTCGTAGGCGCCACGAGCTCCCCCGCCCGGCAGGACGACGGCGACCGACACGCGCTCAGTTACCGCAGACTCGCTCGGGCAATGCCAGGTGGCGACCGAGCGATGTTGTCTCCGGCGCCGGGCTGGAACGCGCAGCCACCGGAGCGGGAACGGCCACGAGCCTCCCCGTGGTGTCGAGCGTCAGTTTGTGCTTGTTGGGCAGGGCGTTGTCCTTTCTCCGAGCGCGGGAGAGCATCCTGCCCGCCGAGAGCATCCTGCCCGCCGACGCCGCCGAGCGCTACGGCCATCAGTCCAAACTGACGGTCGCAGCACTGGACGCGCGGCCCCGTCCGATCGGCGTCCGTACCCAAATTCGACGTCGAATACGATGGGCCCGTGGCGGCTCGCCGTCCTTGCCCGGCGCGTCAGCGCGGCGTCTCCCGATGCAAGAAACACCAGGTGGTCTAGGTCCGCGCACGCCATGCACACTGGCCCGGCATCCTCCATGATCAGCGGACCGTCCCTCACCGCCCCTAGCGATCGGCATCAGCGCCCCTCGCCTCATCCCGCTCCAGCTCCCGGCCGCGGAACCGCTCAAGAAGCCGTGTGCGAGCAGCAGCCACTGCACGGTGAGGTGTCCTTGAGCAGCCTCCTGCGTACGCCCGAAGGTCAGAGGATGCGCTCAATCGTGAGGCGGCGCGTGCCTCTTGGGGTCGGGACGTCGACCGTGGCGCCGGGGGCGTGGTCCAAAAGGGCCTTGGCGACTGGGGATTCCACGGAGAGCTTGCCCTGCGCGCGGTCGGCCTCCGTGGCGCCCACGATGGTCCACACATGTACTTCACCGGTGCCCTCGTCGCGGACCTCGGCGGAACGCCCGAAGGCAAACCCCGCCCCGGGGCTCTCGGCAACGTGAACGACGACGGCATTGCGCCGCCGCTGCCGTAGACGGAGGATCCGGGTCTCCAGGTGGGCCTGATCCTCCTTAGCCGCGTGATACTCGCCGTTCTCCTTGAGGTCGCCGTGGCCGCGGGCCGTGAGGATCCGCGCAGCGATGTCACGGCGCCCGACAGTCTCCAGTTCTCGGATCTCCGCTTTGAGAGCCGCAAGGCCCGCCTCGGTGATGGGCTCGCCGTCGTTCCCCGATGTGCTCATCTAGGCATTGTGGCGCCTCCGGCCGCTGGGTTGCCGGGTGCCGCACCGGGCTGCGTCGACGCGCTCCGGTGGGGGACGCAATGCTGCGTGAGCGACCCGTGCGTGAAGGGCTGCGAAAGTGCCGATTCCTTCGGAGCCGCGTTTCCTCATCCGTGTGAACTATCGGCGGGATCACGGGAAGTGTGGCCTTCCGATGTGGATCTCCCACGCGCTTGCGTCAGACGATCAGCAGCTTGCCCTTGTCGTTGCTCCAGGCGACGGACTCGATGTAGTGCTCGGAGGCGTTGCCGACGATCTCGGTCGCGCGGTCGAAATCGCCGTCCTCGATCGCCATCACGCAGTCGAGCAGCCGACCGGCGCCGGAGTGGTCGATCAGGGCAGCCCGCATCGCCGGCGTGAGCGGCAGGCTCTGCAGCGCAGTGCCCATCGGAGTGTCGGTTAGCGCGTCGAGCACGGAGAACAGGCCGAGTGTGAACAGCTCCGGCTGCGGACCGTCCGGGCGCCCTCCGGCGAGCTGGCAAAAGCGCGCGCGTACGAGCGCGGTGAGGAACAGCTCGCGCGGCTTGTCGCCCACTTCGGCGAAGATCGTCAAGGTCGACCAGCTACGCAACTGCTCGATGCCGAGCAACGCGACGATCTGGTTGATCGAGCTGATCCCGCCGCGGAGGCCGAAGTAGGCGCTGTTGATGTACTTCATCAGCCGGTAGCTGAGCGCAACGTCGCGGGAGATCAATTTCTCAAGATCGTGCAGTTGGATCGTGGGGTCCTGGAGAGCGCCTGCCAGCTGCATGAGCGCGATCCGGCTCGGCGGTATCCTGCGGCCTCCGAGCAGGTGTGGGCGGCAGAAGAAATAGCCTTGGAACAGATCAGCGCCGGCGGCGATCGCGAGCTTGAAGTCCTCGGGGGTCTCGATCTTCTTGGCAGCGAGCGTCAGCTCGTAAGGCTTAAGCTTGAAAATGTGCCGGGCCAGCTCGCGCCCGCCCAGTTCGCGCATGTCGAGCTTGACGATGTCCACGACCCTGAGCAGTGCGTCGAGCTCCGGCGTGAACTCGAAATCGTCCAGCGCCAGCCGGTACCCGGCGGCGCGCAGCTTGCGGACAGGCTCGAGCATCGACTCGTCCCTGAACTGCCTTGCGGACAGTTCGAGCACGACCCGCTCGGGCGGAAGGCTCGGCACCAGGTCGAGCGACAGGAACTCCGGCGCGACCTTGATCCAGGCGCGACTGAGGCCCACGAGGTGCTCGAGCCCGATCTCGCTAAATGCGTTGAGCACGACACGAGCGCGCGCCAGCGCCTCATCCCCGGCGACCGTCTGTTCATCGTCTCGCTCCGGATACAGGAGCTCATAGCCTTGGACCGACTCGTCGCGATCGAGGACCGGCTGTCGAGCGAGAAAGATGTCGGTCATGACTGATACACGGCGGTCCCTGGTCACGTACTCGACCAACCCGGCGGCCGCTTGAGCGAAAGCTCGGCGCACCTTCTTCAGATCCACGACGCCCACGCGGCCATGCAGCAGCGGTGCACGAGCCGCCGTTTCCCTCGCCTAACGGAGTCGCGTTTCTCAACTGTGGGCCGGCCGAGGCGGTGCGGATCGGGCTGGCGGCGGCCGGCGGCCAGAACCTCGAGACGCTTCGCCTACACCGGGTCGAGAACGAAAACCGCGATCCGGCGGTTGGCCGCACGACGCTCGTACTGAGACCAACCGGGATAGACCCGCAATCCTTCTTCCCAGATCCGGCGGCGGCGGTCGCCCTCGGCTTCAACCGCGCGGAAGCGCCGTGAGTGGCCGTCAACCGCGACTGAGCCTTCGGGATTGGCGCGAAGGTTGTGGTACCAGGCCGGGTGTTGGTGCTGCCCGAAGTTCGAGGCGATCACCACAAGGCCTGCGGGCGTGGGTAGGCCGAGCACGGGAACGGTGCGCGGCTGCCCGCTGCGGGCGCCGGTGGTGGTGAGCATCACCACAGGGATGCCGGATACCAAACTCGCAAACGTATGGCGCCCGCCGGTGAGTCGATAGACCGGCCGGTCGATCCTGTGCAAGACACGGGCGAACAACCACGATCCCGGCCCGCTGCCAGCCACGCGTCGCAGCGCCTTCTGGATCACATTCGCGCGTTCGAAGGTGAAGGGATCAACTGCGTGGTCTTCCATCGCGTGGATCATCCCCGCGCCTCTCCGACGCGTCAAGGGCAACCACCCTCCCCGGTCCTCGGCGCTCGAGGCCACTGCGGCCCGCGTATGTGAGACGCTTCGTTGCGTGCCGTGGATGCCGGAGTTCTTCTCCGCGCCGGTCCTCGAGCGGATTCGCCACCAGGCCGCCGACGACCGCGCGATCGAGCCTGTGCCGTACTTCGACGGCGTGACCTCCGGCGAGCCCGAGGCGCTCATACGGTCGTTCGCCGGCGTCCCCGAGCTCCACCACCCGGTCCGTGGCCGCGTCAGGGGGGCTCGCGCGTTCGAGCGGTTAGTGGCGGAAACCAATGCATGGCTGACCTCGCTCAAGGCGCCGGCGGCAGGCTGGCGAGTGCCCGCATCTACGACGACGTGGACCCGCCGCTCGGTGAAGTGACACCGACGGCGGGGGCAACTCGTGATCAATCCACGACACTGATCGGAGGGTCGAGATGGAGCAAGCAGCAATCGGGTACGAGAGCGATATCCGTCCGCTGTTCCGCGAGAAGGACGTCAACTCGATGTCAAAGGCGTTCGATCTGGCGTCCTATGACGACGTGCGCGTCAACGCCGACAAGATCCTGGGGGTTCTCTCGGCAGGGACGATGCCGTGCGACGGTCGATGGCCGCAGGAGCGGGTCGAGCTATTTCGCAGGTGGGTGGACGCCGGCTGCCCGGTTTGAACGAGCCACGGGATCCCTGGACGAGTTAGGAACGACGGCCAGAGCGGACATAGCCCGGCTGGTGCTCAAGCCCGGGGATGGGAGCGTTGCTTGTAGCTTGACTTCATCCTGGGTTGAGGTACCACCGTCCCGAGCGGGTTCCAATGCCGATCGCGGTCGTGCAGTCGTCGTCGACGTGGCGCTTCTCGTCTCCCATGGACCTCAGCAGAAGCGCCCGGTCAGGCCAGCGCTGGCAGCGTCGTCGGATCGGACATGACCCGCTCGATCGCGTGGATCGCGCCGCCTTGCGCGGCCGCCGTGAAGCCCAGCGTCGAGGTGACGAGGCGCAGATTGTCGTGGGCGCGGGCGAGCGTCCCGGCCTCGAGCGCTTCTTGCGCGGCGGGGAGGATCCACTCGCCCAGGTGGGCGAAGTAGCCGCCGAGGATGATCACCTGCGGGTCGAACAGGTTCGCCAGGTTCGCGGAGCCGAGCCCGATCCACCTGCCCAGCTCGCGCAGCACCTCGAGGGTTCGCGCATCTCCGGCGATCGCCCGCTTGACGAGCGGCTCGATCTTTCGCTCCGGTGGCGTGTCGCCGCGGGGGCGCTGTCGCGCCGACTGCAGGAGCGCGTTGAGCCCGATGCACGCCTCCCAGCAGCCTCGGCGCCCGCAGCCGCAGAGGGGGCCGTCCGGCATCACGTTCATGTGGCCGACCTCGCCGCCATATCCGCGCGTGCCGAGCAGGGGCTGACCCGCGACGATGATGCCACCACCGATCCCGACCTCGCCCGTGATGTAGACCAGGTTCTGAGTACCCGCCCACTCGCCGGCGCGATACTCGGCGATCGCCGCGAGGTTGGCGTCGTTGCCGACGTGGATCGGGGTCGCGCCGAGCCGCAGCGTCCGTCTGAGCGGGTCGGCGACGGCCACGTCTCGCCAGCGTAGGTTCGGCGCGTCGGCGACCACGCCGGCGCTCACGTCGACGAGGCCGGGGACCGCGACGGTCACCCCGGCGAGTACCGGGGAGGTTTGGGAACGCCGCGCGGCGAGGCGCCGGCGCGTCGCGCGGCACAGGTCGGCGAGGGCGGCGATGCAGGCGTCGGGTCCCACGCTCGCGTCAAACGCCCGGCGGTCTCGGAGCACCTCGCGCCCGCCGAGATCGATCACCAGCACCGAGAGGTAGTCGACGTTGACCTCGGTGCCGATCGATACCACCCCGCTGTCGAGCTCGAGGCGCGTGCTCGGGCGCCCGGCGCGGCCGCCGCCGGCGCGACCGGTCTCGCGCACCACTCCGAGCTCGATCAGCTCCGCGACCAGTCGCGACACGGTTGCCCGGGTCAGGCCGGCGCGAGCGGCGATCCCCGCCCTCGAGTCCGGGCCGACCGCGGAAAGATGGCGGAGGACCACCTCGAGGTTGTTGCGCCGGATGTCGTTGTGCCCCGCGCGTTGCGGGATCACGGAATCTCTTGACAGTGGATACAACACGGGATATATGTTTTGCTTCGAATCAAAACATACCGGTCGGCCGTCGTGGTCCGCCACCGGGTCGGCCGTCGTGGTCCGCCACCGGGTCGGCCGTCGTGGGCTGCCACCGGGTCGGCCGTCGTGGGCTGCCACTGGGTCGGCGGGGCACGGAGACGGCCCCGGTTCGGCAGATCACACGACTGCACGGGCCCCCTGGATCTTGTAATGCGCGCGCTGGAGTATCAACCGAGATCGGAGCACCGACCGCTCTGGGCGGTTCGCTCGCGGACCATCGGCGTCATCGGCCTCGACCCGACGCCGTACGCAAAAGCCTCGGCTCTGCTCGGCATTCAGCGCGCGGCGCGGGACCTGGACTACCTCGTGAGCATGGTCCACGTGCCGGCACAGGACCGCGGGTTGTTGCGGACGGCCGTGGAGCGGCTGGGCGGCGTGGAGGTCGAGGGCATCCTCGTCGTCGCCCCTGAGCGCGCGGCGATCGACGCGCTCGCCGAGCTGTCGGGCGACGTCCCCCTCGTCGTGGTGGCAGCGGGGCCGCAGGAACTGGTGTCTGCGGTGGCGATCGACCACTATGCGGGCGCCGCGGCGGCGACGCGACACCTGCTCGAGCTCGGCCATCGCACGGTCTTTCACATCGCCGGGCCCACGGATCCCGCTGACCCCGGCCCGCGCTTCGCGGGATGGCGCAACACGTTGCTGGCGGCGGGGGCGGAGGTCCCGCCGTCGCTGGTCGGCGATTGGAGCGCAGAGGTGGGATACGCGCTCGGACGCCGCCTGGCGGCGAGAACGGACGTGACCGCGATCTTCGCCGCCAACGACCAGATGGCGCTGGGCGTGCTCCACGCGCTGTTCGAAGCCGGCCGGCGCGTGCCGCGGGACGTGAGCGTCGTCGGCCTCGACGGCACTCCCCAGGGCGAGTTCTTCAATCCGCCGCTGACGACGGTCCAGCACAACTACATCGAGATGGGGAGGCGGAGCCTCCACCTGCTCCTAAGCGAGATCGAGGCGGGCCGCAAGTCCAGGATCCACGAGACGATCCCCGCGGAGCTGATCGTCCGGGCCAGCACCGCCGCGGCAACCTGACCGCCGCGCCACCACGCCTCTCCGCGCGCCCTGCGCCGCGCGCCCTGCGCCGCGCGCCCTGCGCCGCGCGCCCTGCGCCGCGCGCCCTGCGCCGCGCGCCCTGCGCCGCGCGCCCTGCGCCGCGCGCCCTGCGCCGCGCGCCCGCCCTCCAGGCCGCCCGGCCGGCCGAGATTCTTACGGAGTTGTGTGGATTTTTCGACGTTGCTCTTCGCGTCCGGGGGCATGCTCTGCTCCTCTCGGAAAGGAGCCTCGCCATGACCACGATCCTCGTCCTCGCGGCGCGCGCCATCGCCCGGCGCGGCATGGAGTCCTTGCCGGCCCGTCCTCACTTTTCGCGCGGTTCGGATGGTCTAATCTTGATCGTATGGCTCGGTTGCCTCGGCCTCGTGCGATTTGGCTGACTCGACTGGTGCCTGTCGTTGCCTTCGTCGGCGCGGTCACAGCCGCCGCCACCGGTCGGCGCGAACTGATGCAACCCCTCGTGCTCGTGTCGGTCGTGCTCGCTCCCGTGCTCCTGCCCCGGACGATGCTCTACCCCGATCCCGATCCACCGCCGAGCATCTCCGACGGCGACGACGACGACGGGGGCCATGGCCCGGGACCGGGCCCGCTGCTGCCGGCCGGCCCCCGCGGCGGAATTCCGTTGCCCGACGCTGACCCCGCCCGGATTCGGGTGCGGAGCCACCGGTCGGTGCTGACCCGCCAGTGCCCGCGGCGGTCGACGAGCGAGCCCGGGCGCGTCCCGACGCGAGCACCTCACCGCGCGTAGAGCCGTAACCGGATTCTGTCGCCGCGGCAGCTCAGCTGCGCCAGGTCGGCCTTCAGTTCCCGCTGAGGTCGGAACCCACCGAACGCATTTGGCCCGGCAGCGGCCGATGGATCCCGTGCGTGCTCCTGCCGCTCCCCCCCGCTACCTTATCTCGCGGGTATGAGCGAGCCAGGCGTCCATCGTGTGGTCGTGGTCGGCGGAGGGTTTGGCGGCCTCCAGGCGGTGCAGAAGCTTCACCGAGCTCCAGTCGAGGTGACGCTGATCGACCGGCGAAACTTCCACCTGTTCCAGCCGCTGACCTACCAGGTCGCAACCGGAGCGCTGTCGCCGGGCGAGATCGCGTATCCGCTCCGGACGATCTTCAAGCGCCACCGCAACGTCAAGGTGCTGCTCGCGGAGGTGTCTGACATCGACCTCGACGCGCGCCAGGTCCATCTCGATCGGGTCGACCAGGTCCCCGCGCCGCCGACGGTCCCGTACGACACGCTAGTGGTCGCCGGCGGTTCGGCCTACTCCTACTTCGGGCACGACGACTGGCGCGAGTTCGCGGCCGAGGTCAAGTCGCTCGAGAGCGCGCTGACCGTCCGCAGCCGCATTCTCGGCGCTTTCGAGGCGGCGGAGTGGGAGACCGACTCCGATCGCCGTGCGGCGTGGCTTACGTTTGCGGTCGTCGGGGCTGGGCCGACCGGCGTGGAGATGGCCGGCCAGATCGCCGAGCTCGCCCGCGACACCCTGCGCGGCGACTTCGATGCGGTCGACCCGCGGACCGGCCGGATCCTGCTGATCGAGGCGGCCGATCGAGTCCTTACGAGCTTCCCTCCGTCGCTCTCGGCCAAGGCGTTCCGATCGCTCGAGCACCTCGGCGTGACGCCGATGCTCGGCGCGACCGTGGTCGGCGTCGACGAGGAGTCGGTGACCATCGACACCGGTGCAGGCGATACCCAGCGCATGCCCACCCGGACCGTGGTGTGGGCCGCCGGCGTGGCCGCGTCGAAGCTCGGTGCACTGCTTGGCGAGAAGACCGGTGCCGAGGTCGACCGGGCGGGACGGATCGCCGTCGAGCCCGACCTCACGCTTCCCGGCCACCCCGAGGTGTTCGCGATCGGCGACATGGTCCGTGTGCGCAAAACGGACGGTTCGGTCGTGACCCTCCCCGGTGTGGCGCCCGCCGCGATGCAGCAGGGCCGCTACGTCGCGAGCGCCGTGCGAGGCCGCCTCGAGTCCCAGCAGACGCCGCCGTTTCGCTACCGCGACAAGGGCAACCTCGCCACGATCGGGCGCGGGGCCGCGGTCGCCGACATCGAGCCGGTCAGGCTGAGCGGCTTCCTGGCGTGGATGACCTGGCTGGTCGTCCACCTGTGGTACCTCGTCGGCTTCGAGAACCGGATTCTCGTCTTCACTCGATGGTGGTTCAGCTTCGTCACCCACGGTCGCGGCGCCCGTCTGATCACCAAGCCGGGGACCGAAAAGACTTCCAGCAAGGTTTAACCGTCGACGCGCAGGGCGCTACGGTGTCGACCTCGATGGCGAACAGAGCCACCACCGTCGGAGCGGCTCCTGGAAGGCGAGCTGACTGGTCGGTGGCGAGCTGGCGCCCCTCAAAGCCCAATGACGCCGAGGGGTCCGCAGCAGTTCCACGGGCGTTACGAGCGGAGGATCAGCACCCGGGCCTGTCCGCCGGGGTTGATGCCGAGCTTCACGATCGCGTCCCCGACGGGGACCGCGTCGAGCCACGCGCTCTCGTGCTCGTTCAGCTGACCGAGCGCCGCCACCTGCGCCATCGCGCGCGCGAGGCGGGCCATCTCGTCGGTGCTGCCCACCAGTCGCTCGAGGCCCTTGTCGGTGCCGAACGTGACCGCCATCCCCTCGTCGGCCGGCTCAGCGGAAAGTAGTTCCAGGCTCATGGATCCCTCCAGTCTAGGTACGACAGGAACGCGGCCGAGGCGCCGGCGCTTCCGTGGGTGCGGGCACGACGAGTGTGTCTGCCGCCCCCGTCCGGGGCAACGTCCACACTCGCCGCCGCCTCCCGGGTGAACGTGGATTCAGACACGCAAACGGGTCTCAAGTGCAATCTCGGCCGGCGGGACTCGTCGAGTGTGCGGTTATGACCCTCTGGCCGGCGCCCTCATCCGATACGGGCGCCCTCATCCGATGCCGGCGCCCTCATCCGATGCCGGCGCCCTCATCCCGATACCGGCGCCCTCATCCGATGCCGGCGCCCAGCGCCCGGAGCGCGGCGATGCCCGGCATGAACAGGTACTCGCCACCGCGGGTGGTCACGAACGAGGCCTGCGGCGAGAGCATGACCGGTGGATTGCCCTGGATCGTCATCTTGCCCGTCCCCAGCGGGCTGCCGAGCAGGAAGTCGCTGTCGTGCCCGAGGTGAAAGCCGTTGCCGTCGTTGAGCCATTGGAGCTGCACGCTCTCGAACTGCCGCGAGATGCTCGCGTTGAAGCACACGAACACGAGCCCGCGGTCGATGCCGTCGTCCTCGAGCACATCAGGCGCCAGCGGGGGCCCGTACGGGGTGCCGCGACGGATGATCCGATGGCGGAAGCTGAGCAGCCCGGCGTCGTCGAGGCCCGGCCAGCCGAGCGCGTCGCGCGGGTTCGAGCGACGGATGTGGGCTCCGAGGGGGCAGCGCCCGCCGTCCGCGTCGACGTCGAGATACCGGAAGTCGTTGCTTCCCGGCGCGGTCGCCGAGAAGCTCGGATCGGGGCCGGCCGGCGATTTCACGAGCGGCGTGCCGTTGCGCCACCGGCCGACGATCTTGGCCGCGAGCAATTCCTCGTCGCCGCCATCGAACGTCGCCGCCGCATCGCGCAGCACCCTCCGGAACAGCGCCACATCCTGGCGGAGCTTGCGGTACACCATGTACGTCCCCGACTGGCCCAGCGGGTCGGCGGGCGCGGTCGGGAGTCGGCGCTCCGGATCGACGAGCGTGTCCTCGTCGGGATAGCCGAGCACGAACTCCCCGAGCGCCAGCGGACGCCAGGCCCCGCCGGCGAGCGGCACGCCCCCTCCCGGCGCCGCGCTGTCCGACACGCCGGCGATCGCCGGCTGGGCGGCGCCGTCGGAGAATCCGAACTGCTCCCGGGGCGGGGCCGCCGGGTCGCCGGCGGGAGGCGACAGCAGCTCCGCGTACTGCTCGTGCACGATCGACACTCCGGGAGCCCGGTCGATCGAATCGCGCAGGCTCGCGAGCGCCGCCTCGATCTCGTCCCGCGTGATCGCGTTGACGATCACGAGCAGGTGCGCCGCGCCGGTGCCGAGGCCGCCGTCCCAGTGCTCGGGGTCGCTCGCGCCGAGATCGCCGAGCATCAGGTTGCGCGCGGCCATCCCGTCACGGAACTCCTCCGAAAAGGTCTCGATCACCGGCTCGGGCACCCCGAGGGCCCGGAGTCCGGCGCACGTCACCGCGACGTTCCGGTGCGAGGAGGGCTTCTCGCCCCGCCACTCCTCATCGCTCGAGACCAGCTCGACCATCGAGCTCAGCCACGCCCTCCCGCCGGTCACGTCTGAGACACCGACGAACGCGTAGGCGGTCATGCGATAGCTGCTCCCGTACGCCCGCAGTATCCCGCCCTGGATGTCCGACCGGTCTACCCGAGGCGATCCGTCGGCCATCAGAACGCCGCGGCGAACGCGCGATAAAGGTGCTCCGGGCCCATCCCCTGGGCCCGCACCGCGAACGCGATCAGCCGCTCGCGCGCGGCCAGGGCGGCCTTCACCTCCGCGACCGTCGCGTGCGGATAGGCGGCCACGAAGAACCCGGTGTCGACCTTGTTGTGGAGCAGGTACGCCTTCAGCTGCGGCCCGGTCGCTTCGGACGGGCAGCCGACACACCGTCCCCAGATCTCCCTGGCCTCCGCCGCGAGCTTGGCGCACAGCTCGTCGAGGTAGGGGTCGAGCGGGCCGTCGAAATTGCTCGTGAAGATCAGGTACGGGCCGCCCAGGTGATCCTGGCGGCTCTGACCCGGGTCGTTGACCCAGTCGGGGAGGATCACCCAGCGGGCGAAGTGCGTGCCGGCCAGCCGCGCGAGAGGGCTGGCGTCCTGGGGGAGCGCCTCGAGATAGCTCCGGAGCGCAGGCTCCGCGCCCGGACTGATCGGCGTGAGCGCCATGAACGCGGTCGCCTGACCCGAGGTGTTGCTCACAGGCCGTCCTCCACATCGGTGAGGAACGCCTGCCACTGCTCGGCGAACGCTTCCGTGCTCATGCTGGCGGCGCGCGCCTTGAACGCGTCGAGCTTGGGCGCCAGCTCGAGCGCCGAGAGGACCATCGTGGTCGTCGCCTCCGGATACGCCCCGTAGAAGTGGCTGGCCTCGATCTCGTGGCGGCGGATGTAGTCCTTGAACGGGCCTGTCGGCAGCGGCTCGGGAAACCCGTACGACGTCCCCCAGAAGAACTTCATCCCGCGCGTGAGGATATGGGAGAACGCGTCGATGTACTCCTCCCAGCCGCCGTTGAAGTTGCTCTCGAAGAACAGGTGGGGGTGGTTGAGCTTCTCCTCGCGCTGCGGCGCCCCGTTGTACGGGATCTTCCTCACCAGCGTCCAGCGTGCGAAGTGGATGAACGACAGGCGCGCCAGCGTGCCGCTCGATTTCGGGAACGTGGTGGCGAACCAGAACACGAGCGACAGCCACAGCCGGCCCAGCGGCTTGACCGTGCTGAACACCGTGATCGCGATCGCCTGGCCGTCGACGTTGCGAGGCTCGGTGCCGGTCGCGGTGACCGGGCCTGACGAAGCGGCTGGCTCGCTCAACGCCTACGAACATATTCGCCGGCTCCCGCACAAGTCAAGGCGATCCGCAAGTCGTGCGGACAGAACCACTAGCCTTGCGCCCGCGCAGGGACGAGCAAGCAAGTTAGGAGAGGCGATGAGCGAAGAACGCGTCAAGTTCGCACTGGACGAGCCCGACATCCCGACTCACTGGGTCAACCTGATGGCCGATATTCAAGATCGGGGGAACCCCCCGCCGCCGCCGCTGCGGGCGGGCGGGGACGGGATTCTGCAGCCGGCGGGTCCGGACGACCTGACGCCGATCTTCCCGATGGCCCTGATTCTCCAGGAGGTCTCGGCCGAGCCCGAGATCGAGATCCCCGAGCCGGTGCGCGAGGTGTACAAGCTGTGGCGCCCGACGCCGCTGTACCGCGCGCGACGGCTCGAGCGCGAGCTCGATACCCCCGCCCACATCTACTACAAGTACGAGGGCGTCTCGCCCCCGGGCTCCCACAAGCCCAACACGGCCGTCGCCCAGGTGTACGAGAACGCCCAGGCCGGGGTCAAGAAGCTCACGACCGAGACCGGCGCCGGCCAGTGGGGATCGGCGCTCGCGTTCGCCTGCCGTCTGTTCGGGCTCGAGTGCGAGGTGTGGATGGTCGGCTCGAGTTATGACCAGAAGCCCTACCGCCGCTCGATGATGGAAACTTGGGGGGCGACCGTCCACCGCTCGCCCTCGGACGTGACCGAGGCCGGCCGCTCGCAGAGCGCGCACACGACCGGCTCGCTCGGCATCGCGATCTCAGAGGCGGTCGAGGTCGCGGCGCAGAACGCCGACACGAACTACTCGCTCGGGTCGGTGCTCAACCACGTGCTCCTCCACCAGACCGTGATCGGGCAGGAGGCGCTCGCGCAGATGGCGATGGCCGGCGAAGAGCCCGACACCGTGATCGCGTGCGTCGGCGGCGGCTCGAACTTCGCCGGGCTGACGTTCCCGTTCCTGCGCCGGGTGATTCGGTCCCGCCCATCCCAGGCCAAGACCCGGTTCATCGCGGCCGAGCCGGCCGCGTGCCCGACGCTGACCCGCGGCGTGTACGCCTACGACTTCGGCGACACCGTGGGGATGACGCCGCTGATGCCGATGTACACGCTCGGCCACGGCTTTGTGCCGCCGCCGGTGCACGCGGGCGGGCTGCGCTACCACGGCGACGCGCCGCTCGTGTGCGGCCTGGTCAAGCAGGGTCTCGTCGAGCCCCGGGCCTATCGCCAGAACGAGACGTTCGAGGCGGCGGTGCGGTTCGCGCGGACCGAGGGCCTGATCCCGGCGCCCGAGCCGGCGCACGCGATCCGGGCGGTGATCGAGGAAGCCGAAGCCGCGCGCGAGGCCGGCGAGGAGCGCGTGATCCTGTTCGGGCTGTGCGGCCATGGTCACTTCGACCTGAGCGCGTACGACGCGTACCTTGCGGGACAGCTCGAGGATCCCGAGTTCTCCGAGGACGACCTGAGCGCGGCGCTTGCGAGCCTGCCGGAGGCCCCGGCACTGGTCTGACCACACGCGGTAAGGTGATCACTGATCGTGGCCGCCACGCAGACGATCGAAGGTCGCGCAGATCCGGCCAATCCTCATCACGAGCGACGCTGGCTGATCCTCGCCGTGCTCGGGACCGCGCAGCTGATGGTCGTGCTCGACGCGACGGTGGTCAACATCGCGCTCCCGTCGGCGCAGAAGGCGCTGGGCTTCTCCGACGCGAACCGGCAGTGGATCGTCACCGCGTATTCGCTCACGTTCGGCAGCCTGCTGCTCCTGTTCGGCCGCTTCGGCGACCTGTTCGGCCGCAAGCGCACGTTGATGGTCGGCCTCGTCGCCTTCGGCATCGTCTCGGCGATCGGGGGCGCGGCGCAGAGCTTCGGCATGCTCGTGACCGCCCGGGCGTTCCAGGGCGCGGCGGGCGCGCTGCTGGCGCCGTCGGCGCTGTCGCTGCTGACGACCACGTTCACCGCACCGCGGGAGCGCGGCATCGCGTTCGGGATCTACGGTGCGATCGCGGGCGCCGGCGGAGCGGTGGGCCTGCTGCTCGGGGGCGTGCTGACCGAGTACCTGTCGTGGCGCTGGTGCCTGTACGTGAACGTGGTGATCGCGGTGCCCGCTGTCTTGGCGGCGATGGTGCTGCTCACCAATCAGGTTCCCGCCGAGCGCCCGAGGCTGGACGTGCCCGGTGCCGTTGCCGAGTCGCTCGGTCTGTTCCTGATCGTCTTCGGCTTCTCGCAGGCCGAGCCGCGCGGATGGACGGACATCGAGACGCTCGGATCGCTGATCGCGGGCGTGATCCTCCTGGTGGTGTTCGTGCTCGTCGAGCGGCGCTCGGACCATCCCCTCCTTCCGCTGCGGATCGTGCTCGACCGCAACCGGGGGGGCTCGTACCTGTCGGTGCTGATCTCTGGCGCCGGCCTGTTCGGCGTGTTCCTGTTCCTCACCTACTATCTCCAGAAGACCCTCCTCTACAGCCCGGTGACGACGGGCCTGGCGTTCCTGCCGATGGTGGTGATGATCGTCATCGGCTCGACGAGCTCGAACGCGGTGTTGCTGCCGCGCTTCGGGCCCAAGCCGCTCGTCCCCACCGGGATGCTGCTGGCGGCGCTCGGAATGGTGATACTCGCGCAGCTCGGCGTGCACTCGACTTATCCGGGGGACATCCTGCCGGCGCTGCTCGTGACCGGGCTCGGGCTCGGGCTGATCTTCGCGCCGTCGATCAACACGGCGACGCTGGGCGTCTCCCAGAACGACGCCGGCGTTGCCTCCGCCACCGTGAACAGCTGCCAGCAGGTCGGCGGCTCGATCGGCACCGCGTTCCTCAACACGATCGCCACGACCGCCGTCACGAGCTACCTCGCCGGCAAGGCGCTCACGGCGCCGGTCGCGGCGCAGGCCGCGGTGCACGGTTACACGGTCGCGTTCTGGTGGGCGGCGGGCGTCTTCCTCGTGGGCGCGGTGGTTGCGGGTACGTTGCTGCGGCCGGGCGCGGCGGTGGTCCTGGCCGAGCCTCAACCGGCGGTGGCAGTGTGAGGTGAGTACCCTGGTGACGATCTCCGCCTCGTACGGCGCCGGCGGCAGCTGGGTCGGTCCCGAGGTGGCCGAGCGACTCGGGTGCCGGTTCATCGACCGGGCGATCCCGGTGCAGGTGGCCGAGCGCCTGGCCGTGCCGGTCGAGCTCGCCCACGTGCACGACGAAGCCGCCGCGCCGCCGCTCACGCGGCTGCTGGCCCGCCTCCCGAACACGAGCGGGATGGTCGTGCCCGAGCCAACCACGGACGTGTTCTGCCGCGAGACCCAGCGGCTCCTCGTCGACGCCGCCGACTCGGGCGACGTCGTCGTGCTGGGGCGCGCCGCCGCGCTTGTGCTGCGCGACCGGCCCGGGGCGTTCCACGTCCGCATCGACGGCCCCGAGGAGGCGCGCGTGCTCCAGGCCATGCGCGTCGAGGAGATCGACGAGGACGAGGCTCGCCGCCGGCAGCGGAGCTCAGACCGCGCCCGGATCCACTACGTCAAGCACTTCTACCACACCGACCCGCGGGACCCGCGCCACTACCACCTCGTACTCGACTCGACCGCGGTGCCCCTGCTGACCTGCGTCGAGCTCATCGTCACCGCTGCCCGAGCGGTGTAGCCGTCCATAGCACGCCACCGGTCGCCTGCATCGGGGGTGTGTGGCGCTGGGGGGTGTTTGGGCCTCGCTTCGCGAGGCGTCCATGGGGCCGTGCGGGCCCGTCCGGACAGGTCTAAAGCGCCGCGAACTCCTCGAACAGCGCGCGCGCCGCCGCGATCCCGCGCGGCACGTACTCGGCGAGCATGCGCTCGTTCGGCGAGTGGAGGTTCGAGTTCGGCAGCGTGAAGCCGGTGATCACGGTCGCGATCTGCTTCTCGGCGAACGCAGCCACGATCGGCAGCGAACCGCCTGACCGGATCAGCAGCGGGCGGACGCCGAGCGCCCGCTCGAACGCGTTCAGGCCGAGCTGAATCGCCTTGGCGTCGGGCGGGACCATCGCGGGCGGCGCCGAGGCGAGCAGCTGCACGTCGAGCTCGGCGCCGTCGGGCGCCGCGTCCTCCAGCAGGCGGGTCAGTGCGCCGCCAATCTCGTCCGCGTCCTGGCCCGGGGCCAGGCGGATCGATACGTTCGCGTCGGCCCGCACCGGGAGCACGGTCTTCTGGATGTGGGCCGAGCCGGTGTCGATCCCGTTGACGTCGAGCGCGGGCTCGGCGAACGTCCGCAGGTAGAACTCCTCGGCCGCGCCGGCGTCCGCGGGGCGCGCGCCCTGGTCGGCGAGCTCGCCCGCGCCGGCGGGCAGCTCCCGCCAGCTCGCGAGCTCGTCCTCGGTCGGCGCGAGGATCCCCTTGCGCAGCGGCTCGGGCAGGCGCCCGTCGACCGCGACGACCGCGCCGAGCGTGCGCATCAGCGCGTGGGCCGCGTTCATCGCCGCGCCGCCGTACAGGCCGGAGTGCAGATCGCGCTCGCCGCTGCGCAGCGTCACGTGGAAGTAGGCGATGCCGCGGGTCGCGATGTCGAACGCGGGCCGGTCGCGGGCGATCATCCCGCTGTCGAAGATCACCGCGGCGTCGCCGCCGCGCTCGTCCGCCTCGAGGAACTCGACGATCGAATGCCCGCCGGATTCCTCCTCGCCGTCGCAGGCGAAGCGCACGTTGACCGGGAGCTCGCCAGCGCGCGCGAGCTCGCGGGCCGCGCACAGGAGCAGGTACAGCTGTCCCTTGTCGTCCGCCACGCCGCGTCCGTACAGGTACTCGCCGCGGATCTCCGGCTCGAACGGCGGCGATTCCCACAGCTCGATCGGGTCTGGCGGCTGCACGTCGAAGTGGCCGTAGCAGAGCACGGTCGGCGCGCGCTCGGCGTCGCGAGAGGCGCGGACCTCGCCGATCGCGAGCGGTGCTCCGTGCCAGTCCACGAGCTCACAGTCGCCGCCTGCGCCCCGAATCAGGTCACAAACCCAATTTCCGGCCTCCCGGACATCCGCCGCGCGCGCCGGATCGGCGCTGATCGACTGGATCCGCAGGAACTCGGCTAGCTCGTCGAACCACGCCGGCATGCCGGCGAGCCTACCGGCTCGGCTCAGTGGGGATGGTCGGCGGCGCCTGACGGCGGCGCCTTAGTAGACCTCGGGCACGAACGTCTGCTCCTCGATCGGCGGCCGGATGTAAGGGTCCTCGGCCCGCGGTGGCAGCTCGAGCGGCGGCGGGGTGAGGTCTGCATACTCGACCATCGACAGCAGGTGAGCGATGCAGTTGAGCCTCGCGCGGCGCTTGTCGTCGGCCTGCACCACGTACCACGGCGCGATCTTGATGTCGGTGTAGCGGAACATCTCGTCCTTGGCCCGCGAGTAGGCGACCCAGCGGGCGCGCGACTCGAGATCCATCGGGCTGAGCTTCCAACGTCGCATCGGGTCGTGCACGCGGGCTTGGAAGCGGCGCTCCTGCTCCTCGTCGGAGACCGAGAACCAGTACTTGATCAGTTGCATCCCCGAGCGAATCAGCATGTGCTCGAACTCGGGGCACGAGCGCATGAACTCCTGGTACTCGGCCTCCGTGCAGAAGCCCATCACGCGCTCGACGCCGGCGCGGTTGTACCACGAGCGGTCGAACAGGGCGATCTCGCCGGCGGCGGGGAGGTGCGCCACGTAGCGCTGGAAGTACCACTCGGTCTTCTCGCGCTCGGTCGGCGCGGGCAGGGCGACGATCCGGCACACCCGCGGGCTCATCCGCTCCGTGATTCGCTTGATCACACCGCCCTTGCCGGCGGCGTCACGACCTTCGAAGATCACCACGATCTTCAGGCCATTCGCCCGCACGAACTCCTGCATGATCACGAGCTCGCGCTGGAGCCGCAGCAACTCCGCGTCGAACCGCGCCCGCGTGAGCTTGCTCGGCGCGGGCTGGCGCTTTGTGCTCGGCTCGGGCTGGTGCTTTGCGCCGTCGTGCGATGACTTCGACTTCGCCATGCGCTCCTCTCCTCTTGCGCTTCGCCCCCAGTCTAGGGTGCCGCCGCCACCGAGGCTCAGCCCGTGTCGGGGTTGGTCGCGAGCTGTGCGTCGAGCTTCAGCGAAGCGGGAGCCGGCCGGCGGCCGGGGATGAGCACGCCAGCGACGATGCACACGATCAGGAACCCCGTCGCCATCACGAACGTCTCGGTGAAGCCGGTCACGCTCGGGAATCCGTTGGCCTGATGATCGACGATGAACGTCGCCGACAGCAGGAAGCCGGTCAGCACCCAGGTGACGCCGGTCTCACTCGTGTGCAGGTCGCGCTGGATCGTCGGAAGTGCCGGAATCACCGCCGAGCTGAGCACGGCATAGGCGCCGGTCGCGTGTCGTCCCGTTGCGACGGGACGCGCCGGCCACGCCACCGATCACGACATCTTGATCGTCATGCTGAGCTGGCCGATCGTCTCGCCGGCGTGGACGACGTGTATGCCGACCAGATGATTGATCGTCTTCGCCCACGCGGCCGAGAGCTCGAGCCCGCCGCTCATCGTGCCCTTGTTCTGAGACGTGTGCACCTTCGGCGCCGACATCGTCGCGATCACGATTCTGTGGCCGTTGACGATCGCGGTCAGTGTGGCCTTGCCGGCCTTGTGCGTGAGGACGTACGACCTGACCCGGACGACCTTGCTGCCGTTCTTGTACTGCAGGCCCCCGTGGGCGCTCATCGTGCCGCCCATCGTCGGGAGGTTGACGGTGCCGCCGACCATCGGCATCGTCATTGCGCCGTTGCCGATCTTGGCCGGCCCGATCGGGGTGACGGTGATTCCGCGCGCGCGCAGGAAGGCGGCGATCTGCGTCGACGCGCTCACGGTCGCGTGCCCGCCGATCACCTTCTCGCTCTTGGCCAGGGCCGGAGCGGCGATTACGACCGTGCACAAGCAGGTCGCGAGCGTCCACGCGACCACCTTCGACACTCGAGACATCTCGAACCTCCTCGGACGAATGACATGTGGCTGCAACTCCCGGGGTGACCCCACTCGACCCCCCGAGGGTCGCGTTGAAGCCTACGCCGAAACCCCCGATCGCGGGGACATCTTCCCTGTCCGGAGCTCGGGAGCACACGCCGCGCCGGGATCAGGCAGTCTTCCGGGGGGTGGCACCCTTCGCATTCCGGTTGCGGGCGCTCGAGAGCCTGATCAGCGTCGAGGACCATCGCCGCGCGGCGGCCAAGCGGGTGCCGCGGATGGTGTGGGATTACGTCGAGGGCGGCGCCGACGATCTCGTGACCGTGCGGCGCAACGTCTCCTCGTTCTCGCGCTGGTCGCTGCGCGCGAAGATGATGACCGCACACCCCGAGCGCGAGCTGGCGACCACCGTCGCCGGCGTCGAGCTCGATCTGCCGGTGCTGCTCGCGCCGACCGGGGCGCTTGGCCTCTCGCAGTGGCAGGGCGACCTGGCGGCCGCCCGCGCCGCGGAGGCGGCCGGTACCAGGCTAGTCCTGAGCACGGCCGCGTCGTGGACGATCGAGGAGGTCGCCGCGGGCACGCGCGCCGATCACTTCTTCCAGCTGTATCCGGGCGGCGAGGAGACCGCGACGCTGATGCAGCGCGCGTGGCACACGGGCTACCGCGCGCTGTTCGTGACCGTCGACGTCCCCGCGATCGGGAACCGCGAGGGCGAGCGTCGATACGGCTACGCGCGGACGGGCCCGATGGGGCGCGTGCTCACGCTCACCCCGCACGAGGCGCTCGAGATGGTCCGGCACCCCCAGTGGCTGATCGACCTCTACCGGCACGGCCGCGGGTCGATCCGCAACCTGCACCCGGAGGGCGGTATCCAGGCGACGTTCGACTCGATCGAGATCCTCCACCGCGAGATCGATCGCGCCACGTTCTCCTGGGACGACCTCCAGTGGATCCGCGAGCACTGGCCGGGCACCGTGCACGTGAAGGGGCTGCTCGACCCCGACGACGCCGTGCGCGCGGTCTCGATCGGCTGCGACGGCGTCGTCGTCTCGAATCACGGCGGCCGCCAGCTGGATCACGCGCTGGCCTCGATGGAAGCGCTCCCCGCGATCGTCGCGGCCGTCGGCGATCGCACCGAGGTCCTGCTCGACGGGGGCGTGCGCCGGGGCACCGACGTGGTCAAGGCGCTCGCGCTCGGGGCCCGCGCGGTGCTGATCGGCCGGCCGCAGATCTACGGCCTGATCGTGGGCGGCGAGGCCGGCGTCGTCGACGTGCTCGGGATCCTGCGCACCGAACTTGACCGCGCGCTCGAGCTGATGGGCGTCCAGAGCGTGCACGAGCTCGACCCCTCCTGGTTGATCGCACGCGAGCACTCCGAGCTCTGACCGTCCCGCGGCGCGCCTTGCGCAGGGTCGAGCCGCGCCGGCTGCCGGCTCGAATGGCAGCTCGTGCAGGTTCTCGGCGGCTAATAGTCGGCGCTGTCCCGCGCCGTCTCGATCGCGAGCGGGCGCCGCGCGTGTCCGGCGTGTGTCTCCCGTCGCGTCGACTGGACGTCCCGGCGCGTGATTGCGAGGAACGCCACGAGGCAGAAGATCGCGATCGTCAGTCCGATCGCGACGGTTCCATCGCCCCATCCAAGCCCGCCGGCGCTCTGCGGCTTGCCCATCCAGTCAGCGAACGACGCGCCGAGGGGGCGGGTGGCGACGTACGCGAGCCAGAAGGACAGGGTCGCGTTCCACCCGAACCGCCAGTAGCCGATCGCGGGAACGGCGATCAGGGCCGCGAACAGGAGCCCGGAGGCGAGGTATCCCAACCCGAACGTGGTCGCGGTCAGGTCGCCGACCGCGGTGCCCATCGCGAACGTGGCGACGACCGCGGCCCAGTAGAACAACTCGCGACGGGGCGTGTCGATGCTGTGGATCGAGAGCGTCCTCTCGGTCCGGTACCAGCCGGCGAACACGGCCACCAGCGCGATCGCGTAGAGCACGCTCGAGACCGCGTAGGGGACGCCGAAGCCGACGTGCAGCACGTCGGCGGCCATCGTCCCGAACACGCCGACGCCGACGACCGCCAGCCAGTACGTCCAGGCCATGTAACGGCGCATCCGGAACTGAAGCGCGAGCGCCGCGGCGAATCCGATGAACCCGAGTACGACCGCGATCTTGGGATCCATCGCGTGAACCAGGTAGTCCGACGTCGACTCGCCCATTGCCGTCGACAGCGCCTTGATAGCCCAGAAGTAAGCGGTGATCTCCGGGACTCGGAGCGCCCCGCGAACCGTCAGCCGTCCGATCAGCTTGCGATCCATCACCGCCTACAAACGCGCGACGCCGTCCAGAGGAGCGCAGGTAAGGGAAGTCTCACTCCTGTAGAGCCAGATCCGCGGCGTCGAGTCGCTGCTCGACGAGCGGCTGAGCGAGATCACGCGCGGCCCGGTGGCCGCTGCTCAGCGCGCCTGAGCCGCTATCCCCGCCGGTCGGGGGCGATCGCGAGCCCGATCGGGTTCGTCCCGAGGATCTTCAGCCGTGGGTTCGAGGCGAGCCCGGCCGGCCACACGTCCGGAACCCTCCGTCCGCCCGGGAAGACCGCCTTGGCCAGCCGCAGCGGCGAGCCCCGGCCTTCGGTCAAGGTCCCGCCGGGACCGATCCGGAACGCCCGGAAGACGCCGGTCTCCTCGCTCGTGATCAGCACCCGGCGGTCGGGCGTCACGTATGCCTGAAGCGGCGAGGAGCCCGGTGGCACGTCGATCGAGGAGATCGGACCGCTGAGCGACCCGTCCGCGCGCACGTGGAAGCTCGTGTAGTTCGCCGGCTGGTCGGCGTCGAGCACCCCCGAGTCGCTCAGGTCGTGAGACCCGCTTCCGCCGGTCGGGGATCGCCGCACCCCTCGCGCGCTGAGCACGCCGCCCCGGTAGCGGAACGCGAGAATCTCGTTCGAGCCGGGCGCGACCGAGTTGGACTCGACGTAGACCGTGCCGCTCAGAGGGATCTGACGCCGGGGGTGGCCGGTCGCGCGCGTCGCTCCGGCCGCTCCGGCCGCGGGCACAGCGCCGGCGACGGCGGCCGCGCACGCGCAGGCCGCCGCGGCCGCTGCCATCCGCTGGATCACGCGCCCCATGATGTCTCAGACGCGCACTTCGCGGCGCCCGCGAGCGCGTTGCCGGCATCGATCACACAGGCCACGAGGTCGGCGGCATCCGTCCGTCGCCGGACGTCCGGGGCCGGTGGGAACCTGTAAGCGTGTCCGTGCAGGTCACCGAGGTCGGCCCTTCCGCTCACCTCCACCGGCTGATCATGACCGCCGCCGCCCGCGCGCTCGACGACGGCCGCATCGAGATAAGCGTGGGGGATCTCCTGCTCGCGCTGTCCCGTGACGGGGACACCGGACCGCTGCTCGCCGAGCTCGGAGCCGACGAGACCGCGATTCGCGACGCGATCGCCGACCGCGCGTGATCGCCGGCTAGCGACCCTCGCCCGGTAGCCGCTCGCCGGCGAAGTTCTCGACGTCTTTGAGGCTCCCGGGCGAATGCGCCGCCGCCGAGAGCGATGAGTGCCAGCGACCCCGATAGGAGGACAATCCCCGCCATGTCACGCTTCACGATCAAGAACCTGCGAGGAGCGGACCCCGTCAAACGACGAGACAGGAGGAACGATGAAGATCGGCCGTTTGCTGCTCAGGCTCACTGTCGGGAGCCTGTTCTTCGGGCACGGCACCCAGAAGCTGTTCGGATGGTTCGGCGGACACGGCCTCGACGCCACCGCGAACATGTTCGACAGCATCGGGATGAGGCCGGGCAACCGCAACGCGATCGCCGCCGGACTCGCCGAAGCGGGCGGTGGCGCCGGGATCGCGCTCGGGCTCGCGACGCCGCTTTCCGCTTCGGTTCTCACCGCGACGATGCTGACCGCGGTCAACCGCGTCCACCTCAAGAACGGGCCGTGGGCGACCAACGGCGGCTACGAGTACAACATCGTGCTGATCGCCGCCGTGCTCGCGCTCGTCGAGGTCGGCCCTGGAGAGCTGTCGTTCGACCACCTGCTCGGCAACGAGCGAAGCGGCCCCGCGTGGACGCTCGCGGCGGCCGCGCTAGGCGCCGCCGGAGCGCTCGGCGCCCACTTCGCCGCCGAGTCGCATCCCGCGCCGCCCGAGGCGCCGACCCCGGCACCTGCCGACACGGCGACCAACAACGGCGAATCCGCCCCGACCGAGACGCAAGAGGCGGGCACGTCGCAGTAGTCCGTCGGCACATGGCCGCGGTTGAGACAGATCCGGGAACGTTCGAGCCGCCGCCGAGCAGCGAACCACCACGGGTGCGCTTGATCTTTAGCGCGTTGCTGTTGGTGATGCTGCTGGCGGCGCTCGACCAGACGATCGTCTCGACCGCGCTGCCGACGATCGTCGGCGACCTCGGCGGGCTCACCCATCTGTCGTGGGTCGTCACCGCCTATCTCCTGGCCTCGACGGTCTCCGGGCCGCTGTACGGAAAGCTCGGCGATCTCTACGGCCGCAAGACCGTGTTGCAGATCGCGATCGTGCTGTTCCTGATCGGGTCGGCGCTGTGCGGGCTCGCCCAGTCGATGACCGAGCTGATCGCGTTCCGCGCGCTCCAAGGGCTCGGAGGCGGCGGGCTGATGGTCACGACGATGGCGGTCGTCGGCGACATCATCGCGCCCCGGGACCGGGGCCGCTACCAGGGCTACTTCGGCGCGGTGTTCGGCATCGCGACCGTGATCGGCCCGCTGCTCGGCGGGTTCCTGGTCGACAGCCTGTCCTGGCGCTGGATCTTCTACGTCAACCTCCCGCTCGGTGCGATCGCGCTCGTCGTGATCGGGGTGGTGTTCCGCGCCACCGCCGATCACGTCCCTCACCGGATCGACTATCTGGGCGCAGCGGTGCTGACGGCCGGGCTCTCGGCGATCGTGCTCTTCACAAGCCTCGGCGGCACCAGCTACGCCTGGAGCTCCCCGCTGGTCCTGGTGTTGATCGCGATCAGCATCGTGATGGTCGTGTCGTTCCCGGTGGTGGAGTTGCGCGCGGCCGAGCCGATCCTGCCGATGGCCCTGTTCCGAAACCGGACGTTCGTGGTCACGAGCGCCGTGGGGTTCATCATCGGGCTGGCGCTGTTCGGCTCGGTCACCTACCTGCCGCTGTACCTTCAGATCGTCAAGGGCCACAGCCCAACCGAGTCCGGACTGCTGCTGCTCCCGCTGATGGCCGGGTTGCTGGTGACGTCGATCGTGAGCGGCAACCTGATCTCGAAGTTCGGTCGCTACCGGTTCTTCCCGATCGTCGGCACGGCGCTGATGGCGATCGGCCTGTTCCTGTTGGCGCAGCTGACCGTCACGACATCGGTGGTGACGGCGTCGCTGTTCATGCTCGTGATGGGACTGGGGCTGGGCATGGTTATGCAGGTGCTCGTGCTTGCGGTGCAGAACTCTGTCGATTACCGCTACCTGGGCGTCGCCACCTCGGGCTCGACGCTGTTCCGGCAGATTGGCGGCTCGATCGGGGTCGCGGCGTTCGGCTCGATCTTCTCGCACGACCTGGTCACCGAGCTCGCGAAGCGAATCCCGGCCGGAGCGCACCTCCCGGCTGCCGCCAACCCGGCGGCCGTGAAGCATCTGCCCCCGGCGATTCACGCGCCTTACGTCGACGCCTTCGCCGCGGCCCTGCGCCCAGTCTTCCTGACGGCAGCCGCGATCGCGGTCGTGGGCTTCGCGCTCAGTTGGCTGCTGCGCGAGCTGCCGCTCCGCCAGACCGCGCGCGCCGAGGGCGTCGGCGAGAGCTTTGCGACCCCGCACCACCACAGCTCCGAGCGCGAGATCGAGCGGATCCTCAGCTCGCTGATGCAGCGGGAGGAGCGCCAGCGCGTCTACGAGCGGCTGATCGATCGCTCGGGTATCGACATCACGCCGCCCGAGGGCTGGCTGCTGCGGCGGATCGCCGAGCGATCCCCGACGAGTGAACCGGCGCTGGCGGATCAGCTGCACGTGCCGGCTGAGCGGCTGCACGACCCGCTGGCCTCGCTCGCCGAGCGAGCATACATCCACGCCGGGTCCGATCGTCAGATTGAGCTGACTCCAGCCGGACAGGCGGCCAGCGACGAGCTCGTCGCGGCCGGCCGCGAGCAGCTCGTCCGCCTGCTCGAGGGCTGGGAGCCCGAGCAGGACGAGGAGCTTCAGCCCGTGCTTCAGCGGCTCGCCGGCGCGCTCGTCGTCGAGATGCCCGGGCATTAGGGTCCGCGACTGAGTAGGCCGGCCCTCAGCACTCGCTACTGTCAGCCGAATGTCAGAGACGGTAGGCATGCTCGCGTGACCCTGCCCCCCGACCCAACTGGAGGCTGTCGACCGTGAGAAGGCTTGCAAGGTGGTGTTTCACCCACCGGAGGATCGTGGTCCTCGGCTGGCTGGTCCCGTTGATCGGGCTGACCGCGCTGCACTCCGCGGTCGGCAGCGCATACAGCGACAACTTCCGTCTGTCCGGAACGCAGAGCTTCGACGCCGTGAACCTGCTCGAGCGAAACGCGCCGAAGGCATCGGGGGATACCGAGCAGGTTGTGATCGCGGTGGATCACGGCAAAGTCACCGATCCGGCGGTGCGCTCCCAGGTGGAGGCGATGCTCGCCGCGCTGGCGCGCCAGCCGCATGTGTCGGAGATCTCCTCGCCGTACGGTCCGCGCGGCGCGGCGCAGATCTCGCCCTCGGGCCGCGTCGCGTTCGCCAACGCGACGTTCGACGTCCAGGCCAGCAAGATCACCGCGGCCGCCGCCAAGAAGTTCGTGAACGCCGCGCGCGCGGGCTCGGGCAATGGGGTCGAGATCGAGGTCGAGGGTCAGGTCGCACAGGCGTCCAATCAGCAGGGTCCGGGCGGGCTGCCGTTCGGGATCGTGGCCGCCGGAATCGTTCTGTTCATCGTGTTCGGCTCGCTGCTGGCGATGGCGCTGCCGCTGGCGACCGCCGGCCTGTCGCTCGGAACCGGCGTCGCGGTGATCGGTCTGCTTTCCCACGTGATCCAGATGGCCTCGTTCACCGACGAGCTCTCGCTGCTGATCGGGCTCGGGGTAGGGGTCGACTACGCACTGTTCATCGTCACGCGCTACCGCCAGGGACTGCTACGGGGGCTGAGCGGCGAGGAGGCGGTGGTCGAGGCACTCGACACCTCGGGCCGCGCGGTGCTGTTCGCCGGCGTGATCGTGTGCATCGCGATGCTCGGCATGTTCGCGCTCGGCGTCAGCTTCCTCTACGGGGTCGCGATCGGAACCTCGATCGCGGTCGCGTTCACCGTCGTCGCGGCGTTGACGCTGCTCCCGGCCCTGCTGGGGTTCTTTGGCACGCGCGTCCTGCGCCGCCGCGAGCGCCGCGCGCTCAGGGATGGGAAGCTCCGTACCAGTGACGAGTCGGCGGGGTGGGCGCGCTGGGCCGGCTGGATGCAGAAGCGCCCGGCGCTGTTCGCGGCGGTGGCCGCCGGCGTGCTCGTGCTGCTCGCGATTCCGTTCCTCTCGATGCGACTCGGCTCGGCCGACTCGGGGTCTGACCCGGCCGGCTCGACCACCCGTAAGGCATATGACCTGCTGGCGAAGGGCTTCGGGCCCGGCTACAACGGCCCGCTCCAGCTCGTGGCGCAGGTGTCGGGTCCTGCGCAGGAGGCGGAGTTCGACCGCGTTGAGCGCGCCGTAGCCTCGACTCCTGGTGTTGTCGGGTCCGCCAGCCCGCGGTTCATCCCCGGCCGGGCTCCGGGGCTACCCGGTGTCGGGCTCGCCGATGTCTATCCGAAGGGGTCGCCGCAGGACGCCTCGACGTCCGATCTGCTGCACACCGTCCGCGATCAGGTGGTGCCCGCCGCCGAGCGGGGAACGGGCCTGCACGTCCTGGTCGGGGGGCAGACGGCGATCTTCGACGACTTCGCCGCGGTGCTCTCGCGCAAGCTTCCGCTGTTCCTGGCGATCGTGATCGGGCTCAGCTTCCTGCTGCTGATGGCCGTATTCCGGAGCGTGGTGATCCCGGTCGTCGCGGCGGCGATGAACCTGCTCTCGGCGGCCGCGGCGTTCGGCGTCGTGACGGCCGTGTTCCAGGACGGGATCGGCTCCTCGCTGCTCGGGATCGACAAGACCGGCCCGATCGAGGCGTTCGTGCCGGTGTTCATGTTTGCGATCCTGTTCGGTCTGTCGATGGACTACGAGGTGTTCCTGGTGACCAGGATCTACGAGGAGTGGCACCGGCGCCGGAACAATCGCGAGGCGGTCATGCACGGCCTCGCCGCCACCGGCCGGACGATCACCGCGGCGGCGGCGATCATGGTGCTCGTGTTCGGCGCGTTCATCCTCGGCGGCCAGAGGATCATCGACCTGTTCGGCGTCGGCCTGGCCACCGCCGTACTGCTAGACGCGCTGATCGTTCGCTCGGCGCTTGTGCCCGCGCTGATGTTGATGATCGGAGACGCCAACTGGGTGCTGCCGGAGTGGCTCGACCGGCGGCTCCCGCATCTGCGGGTCGAGGGCGCCACCGCCCGGGGACCGTACCGTCCCGCGCCGGCGGACCGGGTCGTGCCCGAGCCGTCGGCCGGCTGACCCTCGGGGCGGCCGACTACAAGTCCGTATGCCGCGGCGCGTACCGGTGGTGGAGCATCAGCGCGTTCCCGTCCGGGTCTGAGAACAGCGCCATGTGGCACACGCCGGTGTCGAGCGTGTCTCCGTGGAAGCTCACGCCGCGTTCCTCGAGCAGCTTCCGGCTGGCCGCGACGTCGTCGACGTGGAGCGCCACCGCATTGTGGTTGACCTCGTGCGGCAGGCCCATCTTCGCGGCGTTGTAGACGCTCAACGTCAGGTTGCCGGTCTCGAACTCGGAGAAATGGCGATCTTCGAGGTACACCGACCGCGGCAGCCCGAGGGTCTCGCCGTAGAACCTGGCCGCGGCGGCGAGGTCGTGGGTCGGGATGCCGACGAAGTCGACGCCGCGGACGAACTCGGGGGTGGCGCTCATTTCTCATCTCCTGATCGCGGGACCTGTCCCGGTCAGGCTATCCGGCGAGCGCCGGCGCCCGCCACCAAATCGGTAGCTAACGCTGAAGCCGCCCGATGGCGTGCCGCGATCGTCGCGGGCTCGCCGTGCCGTCGCCCCAATTCAGGCCGACCTGCGCTTGCTCCGGCGCAGCCTGCGGCACGGCGCGCCCGCCCCCCTGATGTTTCATCCGCGGCGCCGCGGGCCGGACCCGGCCCCGTCATGCGTTCTTGATGACGATCCCCTCGAGAATGAACGCCGCCCGCTCGGTCGAGTCGATCGCGCTCTCGAGGCGCTCGAAGATGTCCTTCCACCGGATCACGACCATCGGGTCGATCCCGGCTTCGAACAGCGACGCGATCGCCTCGCGGGTCAGCCGGTCGCCTTCGTTCTCGAGCCGGTGGACCGCGACCATGTGCTCGGTGATGTCCTTGAACCCACGGATCAGGGGAATCGCGCCGGCGATCTGGCGGGTCGCGTCCCGCAGCACGCCGGCGAGCCGTTGGGCCTGAGCCATCGGGGCCTCGATCTTGTACAGCCCGAGGTAGTCGGCGACCTCCTCGGTGTAGTCGACGATGTCGTCGAGCGCCGAGGCCAGGTGCAGGATGTCCTCGCGATCGATCGGGGTCACGAAAGTCTGGTTGAGCCGCTTGATCACGTCGTGCGTGATCTGGTCGCCGTCGTGCTCACAGGCGAGGATGTCGCGGGCCAGATCCTGGCTCTCGGGATACCGAGCGAGCATCTCGTCGAGCAGTTCGGCGGCCCGCACGATGTTGGCCCCGGCGCGTTCGAACAGATCGAAGAAGTCGCGGTCGTTGCCGCGCAGGAGGTTTGCGATCGATGCCACCGTTAGCGCCCAGCCCGCCGGAGCGATCGCTGCGATCGCACCCGGATCACCAGCCTGGTCATCGGCACGTAGGATAGGCCCGTATGGAAACGACAATGGGAAAATTCGTCGCGTGTTTACTCTCCGGCACGCGGTGCGCCGCGGGTTGAGGTCGAGCTGATGGCCTACAGCGCCGCAGACGCGAGGAGGCAGCTCCTGGATGACGTGGCCGAGGCGGCCGATCAGCTCGCCCTCGGTCTCGCGAGCCTGGGCGAGGCTTATGAGGAGCTCGACGAGCAGACCGCCGACCGTCTCGAGGAGGAACTGTTCCGCCCGATGCAGTCCGCCTATGGGCGGCTGCGGCGCACCCACTCGTCCTTCGCCGAGCGCCACGGCCTGCCGAGCCGCGAGTTCGCGCAGAGCTCGGGTGGGATGCACTCGGGCGACCCGAGGGTGTACGTCCAACGCGCGGTCGAGGCGATCGAGCGCGCCGATCACGTTCTCGCCGAGCTCCAGGACTCGATGATGCCGGTCGAGGTCGGCGATCGGGAGCTCCGGGAGGGACTGTCGGTGGTGCGCGAGACGATCTCCGAACTGCCGGCGCGCGCCCGCGGGCTGATGCGGGCGCAGGGCCGGTGACCGCACGTCGCGTTTATGCCGATTTGGTAAGCGGCGCGCCGGGTCGGCGGCCATTTGGGTACGTTGGCGGACATGACGCCAAGCTTCGTGAGCTTCGTGCTTGGACTGAGCGGTTCCCGGGGGAGGAGGTGGCGATGAGCGAGGATTCACCGGTCGTTCGACTCGAGCTCGACTCGAGGCCGGAGACGTTGACGCTCGTGCGCGGCGTGCTCGCCGGCGTGGCCGAGCTGATCGGGCTCGATCCCGAGCTCTTGGACGACCTGAAAACCGCGGTGAGCGAGGCCTGCAACAACGTCATCATGCACGCCTACGATGCCGAGACCGGCCCCCTCGGCGTACGCATGTACATAGACCCCGAGGCGATCGAGGTCGTCGTCGAGGACCAGGGATCGGGGCTTCCCCCGCTCGCCCCGGCCGACGAGACGATTCGCGGAGTCGGGTTGTCGGTGATCCGTGCCCTGGCTGCGCAGGCCGAGTTTCGCGCGACGCCCGAGGGGGGCACTGAGGTGAGGATGTCGTTCGCGGGGCAGCGGGACGGCAAGCCGCTGTTCCACCTTCCGAGCATGCCCGGCCCCGACGACCACGCGGGCCCGTGGCTGTCGGGCGACGTGGTCGTGTCGCTGTCACCGATCAGCCTGCTGGCGGGCGTCCTCGGCCGCGTGGCCCGAGCGCTCGCCGCAAGGGCCCGCTTCTCGCTGGACCGCTTCTCCGACGTCTACCTCGTCACCGATGCGATCGCGGCCCACGCGAGTCGGGCCGCCAAGGGCCCACGGCTCTCGTTCGCGATCTCGACCGACGCGCAGCGGCTCGAGCTGGTGATCGGACCGTTCGTCGAAGGCAGCGGCGGGCAGCTGTCACAGCAGGCGGGCGACTACAGCGCCGCCTGGGCGCTGACGATGCTCAGCGACGAGCTCGAAGTGCGGCGCGACGGCGAGGGCGAGATCCTCTATGTCGTGATGATCGACCGGCGCCGTCCGGCCTCGGCCTGAGCCTCACCGGCGTCGCCGACCGGCTGACGCTGGTCGACGCCCCGGAAGAGCTGCTGCCCCTAACCCGGAGAGAGGCTCCCCTGGCCCACCCAAAGGAGGCGCTCGTCGCGCGCCTCACGATCCTGCGTGCGTTGCGATACTCACTGCGATGCCCGCTTCCTACACCTCCGCGCTCGCCGAGACCCTCGCGCCGGATGTGCTCGCTCGGTTCCTTCGTTACGTGCGAATCGATACCCAGTCGCACCGCGAGCGCACCGCGTCGCCGAGTACGACGGGCCAGCTCGAGCTTGGACGCGTGCTCGTCGCCGAGCTCGAGGCCGCCGGCCTTCAGGATGTGCAGCTGGACGAGAACGGCTACGTGATCGGGACGCTGGCGGGCAACGGCACCGCCGGCAAGGAGACGATCGGTCTGATCGCGCATCTCGACACGAGCCCGGACGCCCCCGGCCACGGGGTCGAGCCGATCGTCCACCGCGGCTACGACGGCCACATGCTCGAGCTCCCGCGCGACGGCACGCGGCTCGACCCCGAGTCGATGCCGGAGCTCGCCGGGAAGGTCGGCCACGACATCGTCACGAGCAGCGGCGACACCTTGCTCGGCGCGGACGACAAGGCGGGCGTGGCGGAGATCATGGCCGGGGTCGCGCACCTGGCCGCGCATCCCGAGCTGCCGCGCCCGACGCTCCGCGTCGCGTTCACGCCGGATGAGGAGATCGGGGAGGGGGCCACGCTGTTCGACGTCGATCGGTTCGGCGCGCGGTGCGCCTACACGCTCGACGGCTCCGAGCTCGGCGAGCTCCAGGATGAGACGTTCAGCGCGCTCGAGGCGATCCTGACCGTTCGCGGCGTCGACGTTCACCCCGGTCAGGCGACCGGCAAGCTCGTCAACGCGCTGCGCCTCGCCTCGCGCATCGTCGCGGCGCTCCCGGCCGACACGCTGACGCCCGAGACCACCGCGGGCCGCGAGGGATTCATCCATCCGTACGAGATCACCGGGACCGCGGCCAGGGCAGAGGTGAGGATGATTCTCCGCGACTTCGACGACGACCGGCTGGCACGGCACGTCGCGCTGCTCGAGAAGACCGCGAACGAAGTGATGGCCGCCGAGCCGCGGGCCCGACTCGATCTGAAGGTGCGCGAGCAGTACCGCAACATGAGGCGGTTCCTGGACGAGGCGCCGGACGTGGCGCAAGCCGCTGAGGCAGCGATCAGGGCGGAGGGGATCGAACCGATCCGCAGGCCGATTCGCGGCGGCACCGATGGGTCGAGGCTCAGCGAGATGGGGCTTCCGACCCCGAACATCTTCACCGGAGGGCACGAATACCACTCGGTCCGCGAGTGGGCTTCCGTGCAGGACATGGCGTCCGCCGCGGCGGTCGTCGTGCGCCTGGCGGAGGTGTGGTCGCAGGACGGCGATGCAAGCTAGCTCCCCCGGCTCGCTCGCCTCGCTCGACGGCGCGATCATGCTCGCCTCCGAGGCGACGATCCCGGTGACCGATGAGGGCCTGATCCGCGGCGACGGCGTGTTCGAGGTGATCCGGGTCTACGACGGGCAGCCGTTCGCGCTCGACCGGCATCTCGCTCGGCTCGAGCGCTCGGCGAGCAGCCTGCGCCTCCCGCTTGACCTTGAAGCGATCCGGGCCGACGCCTGGCGGTTGCTCGCACAGGCCGGCGTGGGCCCCGAGCACGAGCTGCTGCGGATTGTGATCACGCGCGGCGGTCGCCGGCTGCTCCTGACCGAGCCGATGCCGGCCAACCCCGAGATCCTCCGCCTGGCGTCCGTCACGTATGCGCCGACCCGGATCCTCGACGGCATCAAGTCGCTGTCCTACGGGGGGAACATGCTGGCCAGCCGGCTGGCTCGCGAGCGGGGTTTCGACGAGGCGCTCCTGGTCACGCCGCACGGCCGGGTGCTCGAGGCTCCGACGAGCTCGATCTTCTGGATCAAGGACGGCGAGTTGCTGACCCCGCCGCTCGATCAGCACATCCTCGCCTCGATCACCCGCGCGATCGTGATCGAGGCCACGGGCGCCACCGAGCGTTCGTGCACGCTGGACGAGCTGACCCGGGCGGACGAGGCGTTCCTCGCCTCGACCACGCGGGAGGTGCAGGCGGTCTCGGCGATCGACGAGCGCACGTTCGACGCCCCCGGTCCGGTCACCGCGAGGACCCGCGAGGTCGCCGAGGCGCTGGTCCGCGAGCAGCTCGACGCCGAGACGCGAGCGCACCGCGCCACGATCCCATGAGGGTCCTCACGGTGATCGGGAACCGCCCCCAGTTCATCAAGGCGGCGGCGGTATCGCCGCGCCTGCGCGAAAGCCACGAGGAGCTCCTGATCCATACTGGGCAGCACTTCGACGACGACCTCTCGGCGGTGTTCTTCGCCGAGCTCGGCCTTCCGGCGCCCGATCGTGAGCTCGGGATCGCGCTCGGGTCGAACAGCTCGCAGACCGCGCGCATGCTCGGCGCGCTCGAGTCGCTGGTCTCCGACGAGGCGCCCGACGCCGTGCTCGTCTACGGCGACACGAACTCGACCCTCGCCGGCGCGCTCGCCGGAGCGCAGGCCGGCGTGCCGGTCGCGCACGTTGAGGCCGGCATGCGCTCGTTCGACCGCTCGATGCCCGAGGAGCTCAACCGCGTCCTGACCGACCACGCCGGCTCGCTGCTGTTGTGCTCGTCCGAGGTGGCTGTAGAGAACCTGCGGCGGGAGCGCGCGGCCGGCACGGTCGAGCTGGTCGGCGACGTGATGGTCGACGTCGCGCTCGAGGTCCAGCCGCGCGCTCGCGAGCGGACCGATCTCCTCGCGGCGCGCGGGGTCACGCCGGGCGAATACGTGCTCGCCACCGCGCACCGGGCGGGGAACGTCGACGATCCCGAGCGGCTCGCGCGGCTCGTCGGCCTGCTTCGCGAACTACCGGTCACAACCGTGCTCGCTCTCCACCCGCGGACCCGGAGCCGTCTGGTCGCGGCGGGGCTGCTGGATGAGCTCGAGCGGTCCGAGCGGGTGGTGCTGACCCCGCCGCTCGGGTATATCGAGCTGACGGCACTGCTCTGCAACGCCCGCGCGGTGCTGACCGATTCCGGCGGGATCCAGAAGGAGGCCTACCTCGCCGGCATACCGTGCATAACGCTGCGGGCCGGCACCGAGTGGACCGAAACCGTCGAGCAGGGCTGGAACGTGCTGGTCGATCTCGACGCCGGCGCCGCCCTGCGGGCGCTCGAGGGCGACCGCCCATCTGCGCGGCCGCCGCTGTACGGCGACGGTCGTGCCGGGGAACGCGTCGTGTCCGCCCTTACACTCCACTTCGGATGAGGCGCCGATCCCCGTGAACGAGCATTCGCTTGCCGTCGCCGTCGCCGTGGTCGGGCTCGGCTACTGGGGCCCGAACCTGGCCCGCAACTTCGACGCGATCCCCGGCTGCGAGCTCAGATGGTGTTGCGATCCCTCGGCCGAGGCCCGCGAGCGGATCGCCTCGCGCTTCCCGCTCGCGCGGGTCACCGGGGACCTCGCCGAGGTGCTCGCCGACGACACGCTCGACGCGGTCGTGCTCGCGACCCCGGTGGCGAGCCACGCGGAGGTGGCCGTGCGCGTGCTCGAGGCCGGCAAGCACTGCTTCGTCGAGAAGCCGCTCGCCCAGTCGGTCGCGGGCGCCGAGCTCGTGGTCGCCGCCGCGGACGCGGCGCAGCGGGTGCTGATGGTCGGTCACCTGCTCGAGTACCACCCGGGCGTGCAGCAGCTGAAGGAGCTGACTGAGTCAGGTGAGCTGGGCGAGCGGATCTACTACATATACGGTAACCGGCTGAACCTCGGAAAGCTCCGGGCCGACGAGAACGCGCTGTGGAGCCTGGGCGCGCACGACGTGTCGGTGGTGCTGTACCTCGCCGGCGAGGAGCCGTGGGAGGTGGTGGCGCACGGGGAGTCGTACGTGCAGAAGCGGGTCGAGGACGTGGTGTTCTGCTTCATGCGCTTCCCGTCCGGGCTCTCGGCGCATCTTCATCTGTCGTGGCTCGATCCCCACAAGGAGCGCCGGTTCACGGTCGTCGGCTCGCGTAGGATGGCGACCTTCGACGACATGGCGCTCGAGGGGAAGCTCAGCATTTTCGACAAGGGGTTCGACCAGGACTCGCGCGGCTACGGCGAGTACATCACCCGCACGGGTGGCATCGTCTCGCCCCAGATACCGAACGTCGAGCCGCTGCGGATCGAGTGCGAGCACTTCGTCGAAAGCATTCGCTACGGGCGCCGGCCTCGCTCGGACGGCGTGAGCGGCCTGCGTGTCGTCCGCGTGCTCGAGGAGCTCCAGCGTTCGCTCGACGCGTCCGCGCGAGAGTCGCGTGTCGCGGGATCCTGAGGGCTACACCAGAGAAGGAGACGGGATGGAGACTTGGGACGTCAGCTCGCTCGAGATCGAGGCGCACCACCCGCAGGTCCTGCGCTCCGACGCCGAGACCCGAGCGATCGCGATCCAACTGCCGGCGGGCGAGCGGCTGCAGGCCCACCAGGTCCACGAGCGCACCTACATGCTGGTCGTCGCCGGCGAAATCGAGATCACGCAGGACGGGAGCTCGGTCTCCGGCGGCCCAGGGCTGCTCTCGCATTTCGAGCCGAACGAACGCCGCACGATCGAGGCGGTCACCGACGCCCGCCTCGTGCTGGTGCTCTCGCCCTGGCCCGGCGAGGGTCACCCGTCGCGGTCGGCCTGAGCGGGGTCTTTCGTATTTGCGAAAGGGGCCACTAAGCGCCGGGCTCACGCAGGGGGCACGCCACGGGACTCAGGCGGCGGCCGGGGCGACCTTGCCCGAGCCGGCCATCCCGGCGCCGGCCTCGGTCCAGATGACCTCGTCGCGACCGGGACCGACCCCGATCAGCGCGATCGGGACGCCGATGAAGTCCGAGATGAACTGGAGGTAGTCCCGGGCGGCCTGCGGCAGGTCCGACTCCTCCCGGCACTCGGTGAGGTCCTCGCTCCACCCGGCCAGCTCGACGTATTCGCCGGTGACGTGGTGGAGCATCGTCTGGTGGTAGGGGAAGTAGTCGAACTCCGCTCCCTCCGGGCCGCGGTAACGGGTGCAGACGCACAGCCGCTCGAATCCCGAAAGCACGTCGAGCTTCATGACCGCCAGCGCGGTCTGTGAGTTGATCCGGCTCGCGTAGCGCAGCGCGACCAGGTCGAGCCAGCCGACCCGCCGCGCGCGCCCGGTCGTGGTACCGTACTCGCCGCCGCGCCCGCGGATCTCGTCGGCGAGGTCGCCGTCGAGCTCGGTCGGGAACGGGCCCGCGCCGACGCGCGTGCCATAGGCCTTGATCACTCCCCAGACCTCGTCGATGTCCTTGGGGCCGACGCCGGCGCCGACACAGGCTGCTCCCGCCACCGGGTTGGAAGAGGTGACGAACGGATACGTCCCGTGGTCGATGTCGAGCATCGCGCCCTGTGCCCCTTCGAACACAACGGTCTGACCGGCGTCGAGGCGCTCGTGCACGAGCCGCACCGTGTCCGCGATGTAGTTCGCCAGGCGGTGCCCGTAGGTCAGGTACTCCTCTGTGATCGTCTGCAGGTCGAGTTGCGGATGCTTCGCGAACGGGCGCAGCGACAGCCGCTTGGGCTCGAGCGCCGCGACGATCTTCTTCTTCAGGATCTTCTCGTCGAGCAGGTCCTGGACTCGAATCCCGAGCCGGGCCGCCTTGTCGGCGTAGCACGGGCCGATCCCCCGCCGCGTCGTGCCGATCTGGAGCTTGCCGAGCTTGGCCTCGCCGGCGTCGTCGAGCATCAGGTGGTAGGGCATGATCAGGTGGGCGTTGGCCGAGATCCGCAGCGAGCTCGTGTCAACCCGGCGGCGGCGCAGCTCGTCGAGCTCGTCGGTCAGCACCTTCGGGTCGATCACCACGCCGTTCCCGATCACGCACAGCGTGTCCTTGTGCAGGATCCCGGACGGGATCAGGTGCAGCTTGAACGTCTGGCGGCCGCGAACGATCGTGTGGCCGGCGTTGTTGCCGCCCTGGAAGCGCACGACCGCGTCGGCCCGCTCCGCAAGCAGATCGGTGACCTTTCCCTTCCCCTCGTCGCCCCACTGGGCTCCGACTAAGACGATTCCGGGCATCGGCGACTGAGTGTACGCAGGGGATGGGCGGCGCGGTCACGCGTTTGATCATGACACGCCTGCCCTGGCGCTACGTTCTGGCGATGGCAGACGAGCGTTCACGCCATGCGGAGGTCCATTCGCCGGTCGTGACCGAGCAGCGGCAGCTCGTCGCACATCTCGGTCAGGCGCGAGACGGTCCGCTCGGTGATCTGCTCGCACAGCGCCTCACGGTCGAGGATGTTCGTCGTGATCACCATCGACCGCTGATCCTCGTAGCGCGCGTTGACGATCGAGTAGAGCTCCTCGAGCACCCAGTCCGTGGTCCGCTCGGCGCCGACGTCGTCGATGTGGAGCAGGTCGACCGCGGTGAGCCGGTCGAGCAGGTCGACGTGGGAGCGCTCGGCCCGGTGCGTGTCGCGGATCTCGTTGAGCAGGCGCGGCAGCGAGTAGATCGCGACCGACCGGCCCGCCTTCAGCGCCGCCTTCGACACCAGCATCGCGAGCGTCGTCTTGCCGGTCCCGACCGGGCCCATGAACCACAGGCCGCGACCGGCGTCGAGTCGCTCGTCGATCGTGTCCGCGAATCGGCGGGTGGCCGTCACCACGGCCCGGTCGATCTCCGTCACCGGAAACCGCTCGAACCCGACGTCGTAATAGCGCCGGGGAATCACCGCCGACAGGCTGCGCGCCTTCCGCTGGGCGATGATCTGCCGCCGGCACCGGCAGTCGTACGCGGTGTTCGTCGCCTCGTCGTAGACGAGCCCGCTCCCGTCGCAGATGTCGAACTGGCACCCGCTCACGCCGCGCTCGCCCCCCGTCGTCCCCGGTCCCGGATCACGCCGCGAACCGCTCGCCGGCGTAGTTCATGAACTTCGGGTACTCCTTCTGGAACGTCAGCACGACGTCGCCGACCGGGCCGTTTCGATGCTTGGCGATGATGATGTCCGCCTCCCCGGGCCGTTCGGAGTCCTTGTCGTAGTACTCCTCGCGGTAGATGAACATCACGAGGTCCGCGTCCTGCTCGATTTGGCCGCTCTCGCGCAGGTCGGACAGGATCGGCCGCTTCTCGCCGCCGCGCTGCTCGACAGCGCGGCTCAGCTGGGACAGCGCGATCACGGGGACGTTCAGCTCGCGGGCGAGCGACTTCAGCCCGCGCGAGATCTGGCCGACCTGCTCGACACGGCTTTCGACGCGGCCCTCGTGGCGCATCAGCTGGAGATAGTCGATGATGATCAGGCCGAGGCCATCCTCGAGCTGGTGGTGCAGGCGGCGCGCCTTCGCCCGCACCTCGAGCACACCGGTGTCGCTCGAGTCGTCGATCCACAGCGGGGCGCCGGACAGCCGCTCGCAGGCATCGAGGATCTTCGGCCAGCGGTTCTCGGCCACGCGGCCCTTCCTCAGCTCCTCGCCGCGAATCCGGGCCTGGGAGGCGACGAACCGCTGCGCGAGCTCGGACTCCGACATCTCCAGCGAGAACAGCGCGACGGGACTCGGTCGCTGCGAGGGGTGCCCGACCGCGAGCACCGCATTCTCGGCGATGTTCGCGACGAGCGCCGACTTTCCCATCGAAGGTCGCGCGGCGATGATGATCAGGTTGCCGGGCTGAAAACCTCCGGTCAGCTCGTCGAGGTCCTTGAAGCCCGACGGCGTGCCGGTCAGCGGCGTCTTCGCCGTCGACAGCCGGTGGAGCTTGTCGGTCTCCTGGTCGAGGATCTCGGCGATCGGCCGGAACTTCTTCTGGCGATCGTCGTGGGCGACCTCGAGCACCGATCGCTCGGCGCGCTCGACCAGGTCGCGCGGCGGGGCCTCGCGCGACAGCACGCTGGCCTGGATCTCGTACGACGTCGTCAGTAGCGCGCGCAGCTGCGCGTTGTCGCGCACGATCTGGCCGTACTCGCGGGCGTGCCCGGCGGCCGGCACCCAGCCGGCCAGCTCGTCGATCGCCGCCGGCCCGCCCACCTCCTCGAGCTTGCCGCGCTGACGGAGCGTCTCGGCGACGGTCAGATGGTCGATCTTCCGGTCGCTCTCGTACAACTCCATCATCGCCCCGAACACCGCGCCGTGCTGCTCGCGGTAGAAGTGACGGGGGCGCAGGTGCTGCTCGACCAGCAGCGCGTGGAGGTGCCGCTCGTCGAGCAGGACGGCCCCGAGCACCGACTTCTCCGCCTCCAGATTGTGCGGCGGAACGGCGATGTTCTGGACGGCGCTCATGCTCGATCCGAGTCTAAGTTCGGCGACGACGGCACCGCGGGAGGCGATCCCGCAAGCAGCGAGACTTCCGTGCGCGTGCCGGTTCAGGAGCGGCGGGCGAGCGGTCCCGGCCGCTCGCCGGCGACCCGACGCTAGGCCGCCACGACCATGGTCTTCACGGTCGCGGTCACGTCGTCGGTGACCTCGACCACGACCATGTACGTGCCCGTGTGGCGAATCGGATCCCCGAGATGGACCTTGCGCCGGTCGATCTTGATCCCGCGCGCATCCCGGATCGCGTCGGCGATGTCCTGCGTGGTCACCGAGCCGAACAGTCGGCCGTCGTCGCCCGCCTGCTGCGGGATCGTGAGCACCGTCCGACCGAGCGTGGCCGCGTTGTCCCGGGCCCGGTCCTCGGCCTCCCGCAACGCACGCTCGGCCTCGTCCTTGCGCCGCCTCGCAGCCTGGATCGAGCCCGTCGTCGCCGGCTCGGCCAGCTTGCGCGGAAGCAGGTAATTGCGCAGATAGCCGGCCGACACGTCGATCACCGTGCCGCGCTCGCCGAGCGAATCCACGTCCTGGAGCAAGATCGCCTGGGGCATCGCGGATTCCTCCGTTCTAGCGGTCGCGGTCGCGATCGCGACCCCGATCGCGATCGCGATCGCGATCGGTACCGCCGGCGCCCTCGGACACGTACGGCAGCAGCGCCAGCTCGCGCGCCCGCTTCACCGCGCGCGCCACCTGGCTCTGGTGGCGCCGGCAGGCACCGGTGATCCGGCGCGAGCGGATCTTGCCGCGCTCGGAGATGAACCGCCGCAGCATCGAGAGGTTCTTGTAGTCGACCTGGTCGATCTTGTCCCGGCAATACGGACAGGGCTTTCGGCGCGAAGATGTCTGCGCACCCTTCCGGTCGCGCCGGCGAACCGGCCGTCTACGCTGCTTTGCCAATCTGAATCACCTGCTCGGTTGCTGTATCAGCCTCGATCGAGTTCCTAGAACGGGATGTCGTCCTCGGACACTCCCGCGCCCACGGGGGCGGCGTCGAAATCGCTGGTATCGGCCGGGATGTCGCTCTCAGCGCGGATACCGCTGGAGAAGGCGTTCCCGTTCCCATTCCCGTTGCCAGCGTCGTCGCGGCCGCCGAGGAACTGCACGTTCTCAGCGATGATATCGACGGACTGCCGCTTTTGTCCCTCTACCTCGTACTCGCTCCACTCGAGGCGCCCGTCGATCGCCACCGGCCGTCCCTTCTTGAGGTACTGCCCGCAGCTCTCGGCCTGGCGGCCGAACACGGTGACGCGGAAGAAGTTGGCCTTCTCCTCCCAGTCGCCGGTGGCGCCGTTCTTGCGCCGCGTGTTGACCGCGATGCCCAGCTTGCAGATCGACAGCCCGCCCGGGGTCGTGCGCGTCTCCGGATCACGGGTCAGGTTCCCGGTCAGTACGACTCGGTTGATGTTCATGCTCGATGCTCCTTTCCAGAGCCCATTTGAAAGCTTGTGAGCGAGTCTAAGCGGGCTCCAGACGGCAACCCCCGCGCAACCCGGAAAATGGACAGACAAGTTGCCAAGCCGTTGCCGAGTCGGAGCGGAGCGTTGCAGACCCGTTGAAAAGCGGGGGTTCGCGGGCTGCGAGGGTTCGCGGGCTCGAGCGCGGCTCGGTGCGGACGCCTGCACCCGGCCGGGGCCGGGCCGGCTAGGACTCGATCGCCGCCGGCTCGCCGCCGCTCGCCGGCGGAGCGGAGGTGGCGACGACCGGCGGTGCCGAGTCTGGCGCCGGCGGCGTCCCCGGGAGGTTCTTGATCACCCGGAAGCGGACGACCCCGTCCGTGATCCGCAGATCGTGCGACAGCGTCTCGATCAGAGACGCAGGCGCCTTGAACTGGAGCAGGTGATAGTCGGCGTCGGGTTGATGGTTGATCCGGTAGGCGAGCGGGCGCTGGCCCCAGTCGTCCTTGCGCTCGACCGAGCCGTCGGCCTTCGTGATGATCGACTCGACGTCGGTGAGGATCTTCGTCCGCTGCTCTTCGGGCGCCTCCGGGGAAAGCAGCAGCACCAGGTCGTATAGGGGGGGTTGTGCGGCCATCAGAAGATGCCTGAGGACAGGCGGCGGTCGACTATAGCGGCTGCCGCGATCGGCGGCCGATCACCCGCGCGGCTAGCGTTGGGGCGATGCCTGGCAAGGACCGCGAGATCCTCGAATTCCCCGACAGCCGGACCTGGGAGCGGTGGCGCGAGGCGCAGCACGAATCCTCGGATTGAAGATTGACCGATCACGCATCCCCCTTGCGGCGGATGTCGGCCAGCTGGTCGTCGATCCAGTCCCCCGGATTGCGCGCCGTCACGACCGACCGCAGCCCCGCGAGCCTCCGCTCGCGCTCCTCCACCGGCATCGTCAGCGCAGCGTGGATCGTGTCGGCGAGCTGCTGGATGTCGAACGGGTTCACCGACAACGCGAACTCGGCGAGCTCCTCGTGCGCGCCGGTGTTCTCGGACAGGATCGAGACGCCGGCGCGCTCGTTCACCATCGGGCCTTCCTTGGCGACGAGGTTCATGCCGTCGAACATCGCGTTGACCACCAGCACGTCGTAATGCTTGTAAGCCGCGACGGCCTCCTCCAGATCGTCGCGGAGCTTCAGCTGAATCGGCATCCAGTCAGGCGAGCCGTGGCGGTGGTTGACGACCGCGACCACGGCCTCGATCCGCTCGAGATACTCCGCGTACTCCGGCACGTCGGTTCGCGACGGCATCAGCTGGGCGATGAACGTGACCCGCTCGCGGAACTCGGGGTGCTGCTCGAGGAACAGGTCGAACGCGTTGAAGCCGCGCAGGACGTTCTTGCTCAGGTCCGCACGGTCGACGCGCAGGATCAGATGGTCGCGGCGCCGGCGCAGCAGCTCCTCCTCGAACGCCTCGGTCCGGTCCCGGCCGGCGACCCCCTGGACGGCGCGAGCGTCGATCGGGAGCGGATACGCCCGTACCCAAACCTCGCGGCCGTCGGCGTGCACGACGCCGGCCTCGTGATCGACGTCGCACCCCAGCAGGTCCTCGCAGCATTGGAGGAAGTTCCGGCGGTAGGAGCGGGTGTGGAAGCCGATGATGTCGTTGGAGAGGATCCCGTGGTAGATCTCCTCGCGCATCACGGTCGGCAGCACCCGCCAGGCGTCCGACTGGGTCCACGGGATGTGCACGAAGTGGGTCAGGAACGCGTCAGGGCGCGCGGCGCGCAGGAGCCCGGGCAGCGTGTACAGGTGGTAGTCGTGGATCATCACGACCGGCCGCTCGAGGCCCTCGATCTCTTCCATCACCGCTCGCGCGAGGTCCTCGTTGACGGCGTTGTAGCCGAACTCGAATGCCTCGGTCTCGTTACGGCGGATGTCGGGCGCGTTCGAGAGGTCCCACAGGTAGTGTTGGATGAACCACAGCATCGGGTTCGCGGTGATGTTGTAGAAGCGGTCGTAGGCATCGGGATCCGACTCGACGAGCTTCACCCGGTACTCGCCGCCGCCCGGTGCCCTGACCGTGAACGGCTTGTGGTCGTTCCGGGCCGAGGCGGCTGCGTCCTCCTCGGTCATCGCGGACGCGATCCAGGTCACGTCGCGGTGGGTCGCGAGGCCGATCAGCGCGGTGACGAGGCCGCCGGTGCCGCGCCGGATCTCCCCCTCGGGACCGAACGTCACCGGTCCCCGGTTTGAGACCAGCACGATTGGAGGTTCTGTCATCGGTCAGACCTCGAGCTGCTCGAACAGCTCAAGCCAGTCGAGCAGCAGGCGCGTGGCATCAGGAACTGGCGGCGGACCGCCGGCACGTCGGGCCACTCGGCCTTGACGATCCGATAGGCGTCGATCACCCCGAGCGGATCCTTCCACGGATCGAAGCGCAACACCTGACAGAGCGGCGGCCGGTCGACGTCGATCCCGAACTGCCCGCAGATGCACACGGCGTCCTCGGCTCGCGGATCTCGTCGGCCAGCGAGCGCCCAACGATGCTCGCGTAGTCGGTTAGATGCTTGTGCGGGACTGCGATCGGCTGGAGCATGACTTTCGGGTCAGAGCCTGTGCAGTTGCGACGGCGTGACGATAGCGAGCGCCGATCACGGACCGGCTCACCCGCCGTGTGCCCGCAGCCGCGCGACGCCCTCGTCGACGGCCTGGACCAGCCGCGCGTGCAGCCGCACGTTGGAGGCGGAGATAGACGACATCTGGAATTCGTGGCCCGAGCCGAGCAGCCGGTGGTGATCGAGCGGCTCTCCCCAGCCGTCGCTGACAACGCCGCCGGCCTCGGTCAGGCACAGCCACGGCGCGGCCAGATCGTAGGGCGAGTTGTTCAGCACCTGGCCACCACCTACCCGCTCGAACGCCTCGCGTAGCCCGGGGAGCTCGTCGATCAGGCGAGAGCCGACCTCGATCACCGCATCGAACTGGCCGGTCACGATCCTGGTCATCGCGAACGCCTGCGACCCGAGCTCGAACGTCCCGCCCCCGACCGACGAGGCGTCGATCAGCTCCGCCAGCACCTCGACGGTCTGGCGAACCGGCCGCCCGCGGAAGCCGTACCCCCAGAACATGCGGCTCACGTCCGCGCCGTTCGTCAACTGCACCGGCCGGGTGGACTCCACGCCCGACCCGCGAACCGCCAGGTACCAATCGCCGCACTTGATCTCGACGACGCAGCCGATCTCCACGTCGCCCATCGTCGGCCGCCCATCCCCGACCGGTGCGAGCGCCACCGCGACGCACGCCGACTCGAGCCCCGCCATCGCCGGCCGCGTCCCGTCGATCGGATCGACCACGAGCACGTGGGTCGCATCGGGCGGCGACACCAAGCCGCGATCTTCGGAGTAGAACGCGAGTCGCGGCGCCCGCTCGGCCAGGAACTCCTCGAGCGATGACTCGGCGAGCTCGTCGAGCGCGAACGTGACGTCGCCCCCGGCGCCGTCGCCGGCAGAAACGCGTCCGGCCTGCGAGCCGAGCTCGGGCAGGACCCGCTCGCGCAGGCGCAGGGCGAGGTCGAGCACAAGCCGGCGGTGATCTGAGGGGTCGGTCGCCATGCGATCAAGCTAACGCAGCCGGCGCGCGGCGGGCCCGCGCCCTGTGCAATCACCCCGCGATGCACAACACGACACTCGAGGCCCGGTCACGGAAGTGCTGCCGAGTTATGCGTGATAGTCGCGCGCAACGCGGCACGGCCCGGGCGAAGCGCGGCGGTTGTCGTGCAGTGCACGTTCGCCCCGCCCCGCCCCGCCCCGCTCCGGCCCGCCCCGCCCCGCCCCGGCCCGGCCCGGCCCGGCCCGCCCCGGCCCGCCGCCCCGCCCCGCCCCGCCCCGCCCCGCCCCGCCCCGGCCCGGCCCGCCCCGGCCCGGCCCGGCCCGCCCCGGCCCGCCCCGCCCCGGCCCGGCCCGCCCCGCGCCGCCCCGGCGCCCGCGACCGTTCCCCGCCGGGGTGGGCGGTTACCCTCCGGGACGGATGCTCGATCCGCGGATTTACAGGGCCGGTCTGATCGTGGTCGCTGTAGCGGTGATCGTGGTCGCGTTCTCGCTCGGCAATCAGGCGGGCCCGATGTCGGCGACGCTGGTGCCGGACGCGTTCAGCGGCGGGACCGCGTATGCGACGATGGGCTCGCTTGCCGCGCAGTACCCCGAGCGCCGGCCCGGCTCGGTCGGCGACGAGGACCTCGCGAGCTACATCGGCCAGACTCTCGGCAGCGATGGGCTGCAGGTCCAGCGCTCCAGCTTCAACGCGCAGACCGTCGACGGCCCGAAGACGATCGACACCGTGACCGGCACGCTCGCCGGGTCGAACCCCGACGCGATCGTGATCGTCGCCCACCGCGACTCGATCCACACCGGCGCGCCCGCGGACCTTTCCGGAACGGCGGTGCTGCTCGAGCTTGCCCAGATCCTCTCGGCCCAGACCCAGCAGCGCTCGATCGTGCTCGCCTCGACCAGCGCGTCGATCGGCGCTGCGGGGGCGGCGGAGCTCGCGCGCACCCTGCCGGAACCGGTCGATGCGGTGATCGTGCTCGGCGACATGGCCGGCACCGACGTGCGCACCCCGATCGTGGTGCCGTGGTCGGACGCGACGCTGGTGGCGCCGCCGCTCTTGCGCAACACGGTCGCCTCAGCGCTCCAGCAGCAGACCGGCCTCGCCGCCGGCGAGGAGAGCCTGGGCGGCCAGTTCCTGCACCTGGCGTTCCCGCTCGCGGCCTCCGAGCAGCGCCCGTTCGCGGCGAGCGGCGAGCCCGCCGTCCTCCTGTCGGCGTCGGGGTCGCGCGTGCCCGGCGCCGAGGAGAAGACGAGTCAGGCCCAGATCACCGGGTTCGGGCGCACCGTTCTCGAGAGCGTCAGCGCGCTCGAGGCGGCCACCGACGTGCCCGCGCCGTCCGCATACCTGCGCTGGCAGGGAAAGCTGATCCCCGCGTGGGCGGTCCGCCTGCTCGTGCTCGCGCTGATCGTTCCGGTCTTGTGCGCGACGGTGGACGGGCTCGCCCGCGTGCGCCGGCGTGGTGACCGTGTCGGGCGCTGGATCCCGTGGGTGCTGTCCGCCTGCATCCCGTTCGTCCTGGTCGTGCCGGCGGTGCTCGCGCTGCGCCTCGTCGGGGTGATCAAGGCGGCGCCTCCGGGCCCGGTCGGCGGCGACGCGCTGGTCCTCGACGGGACCGCAACCGCGGTCCTGATCGGCTTGGGTTGCCTGATCGTCGCGAGCTTCTTCGCTGTGTGGCGATTTGATCGCCGGATGGGGTCGGCGAGCGCGCCGGTGGCCCCGCCTGAGGCCCCGACGGCCCGGCACCGGGCCCGGCGCAACGTCCCCGACAGCGCGGCCTCGCCCGGCGCCGCGGCGGCGCTGCTGCTGGTCCTGTGCGTGGTCTCGCTCGTGATCTGGCTCGAGAATCCGTTCGCCGCGGCGTTGATAGTCGTGGCCCTGCACGCCTGGATGTGGGTCGTCGCCCCGGAGGAACGATTGCGCTGGCCGTGGGCGGTCGCCCTGCTCCTGATCGGGCTCGTGCCCGGCGTGCTGGCCGCCGTCTACTACGCGACGCTGATGGGGCTTGGTCCCGCCACCGCCGCCTGGAATGCTGTGCTGATGCTCGCGGGTGGCAGCGTCAGCGTGATGAGCGCGATCGAATGGAGTGTCGTGCTCGGTTGCGTGGTCAGCCTGGCGCTGATGATCGTGCGGGTCGCTCGTGAGCCGCGTCCCGCGGAGCTGCCGGTGACGGTTCGCGGCCCGATCAGCTATGCCGGGCCGGGATCGCTAGGCAGCACCAAGTCGGCGATCCGGCGATGAGGTCAGGGTGCTGAGCGCTCCCGCGGTCGCGCCGCGGCGAATCGGCGGGCTACCGCTGCGGCGCCTGATCCGCGACGTGTCCTCGGTTCTGATCATCTCGGGCCTGCTGCTGATGATCGACGCGGGCGTGACGCTCGTCTGGCAGGAGCCGGTCACCGCGGTGATCGGGTTGATCCAGCGCTCGCAGATCGACAAGCAGTACCTGAGCTTCGACAGCGCGCCGCTGACGCCGGTCCAGAAGCACGTGCTGGTTGCGCTCCCGAACCTCGATCAGCGGATCGCCTATCTCGCCCGGCGCGAGCAACGCCAGGTCGGGACCGGCGACGCGATCGGCCGGATCATGATCCCGAGGATCGGCGCGAGCTACGACGTCGTCGAGGGGACCGACACCGCGAGCCTCGAGAAGGGCCCCGGCCATTATCCGGCGACGGCCTTCCCGGGCGTCGGGCAGACGGTCGCGATCGCCGGTCACCGGACTACGTACCTGGCGCCCTTCCGTCACATCGACGCGCTCAAGCCCGGCGACCGCATCCTGCTGAAGATGCCCTACGGGCTGTTCACGTACGTCGTCCAGTTCCACCGGATCGTCCTGCCGACCGCACTCTGGGTCACCCGCGACGTGGGCTATGAGCGTCTCGTGCTATCCGCGTGCAATCCTCTCTACAGCGCCGCCCAGCGCATCATCATCTTCGCCAAGCTGCAGTCAGTGAAGCCCCTTGGCCCCGCTCGGCAGGCGTAGTGCGGCCGAAGCGAACTTTGGGGTCAAGACCCGTGCGCGGGAGCTTGCTCAGAACGAGTGCTCGTATCCCGACAGCTCGCCGTCGCCGTCGCCGTCGCCGTCGGTGAACACGAGTCCCGGCGGCCCCTCGACGACGACGCCGACCCACCTCAGATCGCTTGTGCGGCGGCGCGGCCCGCGCTCCCTGTCGAGCTTTATCGCCGTTCGCGCCGCCACGCAGGCGCACAGCTCGTAGTCCTCGCCGGCGGTCGCGGCGAACGTCCGCGGGTCGACGCCGAGCTCGCCGGCGACCTCGGCCACGCCGCCGGCCAGCGGCAGCGACGACAGCGACAGCTCGATGCGTACGCCGCTACGGCGCGCGAGGTGGCCGGCATCGGTGGCGAGACCGTCGGACAGATCGATCATCGCGCGCGCTCCCGCCTCGGCGAGCGCGCGTCCCTCCTCGAGCCGCGGCGTGGGCCGCGCGTACCGCTCGCGCAGTGCACGAGCGACGGCGCCGTCGAGCCCGGCGCCGGCACGCCCGTCGAGCACCGCGAGTCCAGCTCCTGCCCCGCCCAGCGTGCCCGTCACCCCCACGCGGTCACCGGGGCGCGCGCCGTCGCGGGCGACGAGCTCGCCGGGGTCGTCCGCCCAGCCGACGACGGTGAACGACAGCGTCAGCGCCGGGGCGCGGGTGATGTCGCCGCCCGCGATCGTGATCCCGGCCCCGGTCGCCAGCGCGTGCGCACCCCGCACGAGCGCCAGCGCGCGATCCGATTCGATCCCGGTGGGGATGCCGAGCGCGAGGTACGCCTCGCCGGGCCAAGCGCCCATCGCGGCCAGGTCGGACACGGCGGCGGCGAGCGCCCGATGGCCGATCTCCTCCGGCGTCAGCTGGTCTGAGCGGAAGTGGATCCCCTCGACCATCGCGTCGACCGAGGTGACCGCGTAGCGGCCGGCTCTGACGACCGCCGCGTCGTCGCCGATCGAGCGCACCACGCGCGGGCCGGCGCCGGCCAGCACGCTTTCGAGCGCATCGATCAGCTCGAGCTCGCGCATTCCCGCCTCAGCGGGGGAATTCGGCCCGATACGTTAGCGCCCGACTCGAGCCACGTGGCCGAATTCCCCTAAGGGAATCCGGCCGAGACGAGCACCGTTCACGCACCACGGGGACGAGCCGGATTCCCCCGTCAGCGGTGCCGGTAGACGATGCGCGCACGATCGAGGTCGTACGGCGAAAGCTCGACCCGGACTCGATCGCCGGGGAGGATGCGAATGCGGAACCGGCGCATCTTCCCGGCCACGTGACCGAGCACGACGCGATCCATGTTGTCGAGCTTGACGCGGAACATCGCGTTCGGCAGGGCCTCGACGACTTCGCCTTCGAGCTCGACTTTCTCTTCCTTGGGCATGCTTTTAGATCCTCGTATTCCGGGCGCAGGGCGATCTGCCGGGCCCCCGGGTTACCGTAAGAGTAGTGGGTATCCTTGGCCGCCGGCCGGCCCCGGTCGGCCGTAGTACGAAAGCGATTCCCCCTGGAGGCCAGTTGACCACGGTTCCATCAGCGCTGAAGAACGAGTACACGAAGCAGATCCTGCGCGTCACCGGCGTCAGGAAGGCGTCGCTCGAGCAGAAGAAGACGCCCCACTACCGGATGCCCGTGCTCGAGCGGGCCGGCGGCTGGATGCGGCTCGACAAGTACAAGGGCCCCGACATCCCCGCGTCCGAGTGGGAGGACCTGACCTACACGACGTACTCCAGCGACCCGACGACGTATTTCGCGCCGATCACCTCAGCCACCGGCGAGATCGAGCTCAAGGGGTTCTGGGAGTACGGCAAGGCCGACCTCGACGGGGTGTGGACCCCCAACGCCGAGAAGTGCCCGTCGATCGTCAAGTGGGTCGAGTCGATCGGCGCGCGCTTCGGTCGCGTTCAGCTGCTGCGGATGTCCGCCAACACGATGCGCGAGTGCCGCTGGGGCCTGCACCTGGACAACAACAACCAGGGCAACCCCGAGAACCAGGGCTGGGTTGTCCGGGTCTGGCTTGAGCTGACCGACGACGCCTCGAGCGCGCTGGTCGTCCGCCCAACCGAGTTCGACCGCAAGAGCGAGGTCAAGATCGCGCTGCCCAAGTACCAGCAGGCTGTCGTGGACTCGGAGTTCCTGTGGCACGGCGGGCATCACGCCTCGGACCATGTGCGCTACGCGGTGATCGCGAGCGTAGAGAGCGGTCCCGCGCTCGAGCGCTGGATCGAAACCCAGCGCCCTTAGGCTCGCGAACGTCCCGCGGCGGCACGCGCTAACGCCTCGCTCGGCCGTTGCGGACGCGGTTCGCGCGAGTTGCCGGCGCGGGACGTCTCGCGCGCCAGTCGTGCTGCAACGATCCTGCCGCTCTCGTTTGGGTCAGCCGTGCTTCCCGCCGGGGCTATGGCCTGAGCCGTTGCCCTTGCCCTGCCCCTGCCCCTGCCCCTGCCCCTGCCCGTTGTTCGCGGGCGGGAGCAGCGCGCCGCCGGTCTGCGTCGTCGTCGTCGGCGGCGTCGCGGTCTTGGGCGGCTGGGCGTAGAGCGTCGAGTTGTTGTAGGCGCCCGGCCCGGTCTGCCCGGGCTGGGTGCTCGGCGGCGGCGGCTCCTTGGCCGACGAATGCGGGCCGGTGAAGGCCGTGCCTACGAACGGATCGGTCGGCTGCGGGAAGTCGCCGCAGTAGCCCTGGGAGGCCCTCTCCATGAAGTCGTGCCAGATCGGCGCCGCGAGCGCGCCGCCGAAGCCGTCGGCCATCGGGATGTTGCCCTGCGGGTATCCAACCCACACGGCCGTCGAGAGCTCCGGCGTGTAGCCGACGAACCAGGCGTTGTCCATGTTGTTGGCGGTGCCGGTCTTGCCGGCGGCCGGGCAGCCGTAGTTCGCGGCGGTGCCGGTGCCGTCCTGGATCACGGTCTTGAGGACCTGCGTGCCCGCGTAGGCCTCGCCGTCGGTGAACACGCGATTGTGCGGTGGATCGCCGAGGTTCACGACCTCGCCGTTCGGGAACACGACCTTGCTGAGGATCGTCGGCGGGACGTGCGTGCCCCCGTTGGCCAACGTGGCGTACGCATCGGCCATCTCGAGCATCGTGCAGCAGTCCTTCAGACCGCCGATCACCTCCGACGGGAAGCCGTTCAGCGGCGAGGTGATGCCCATCGTGTGCGCGGTCGCATCGAGCTTGTCGTATCCCTCGTCCTCTGCGAGCTGCGCGAACACGGTGTTGTCGGACACGGTGGTCGCCTTGGTGATGTTGATCACGCCCTGATAGGTCTCCTCGGCGGTGTGGACCGACCAGGTCGGATCCAGCGGATTCCATCCGGCGGGTAGGAACTTCGACGTGTAGTAGGTCGAGTTCGGGTCGCCGTCGTAGTCGTGGATCAACGTCATCAGCGCGAACACCTTGAACGCCGATCCGGTCTGCCGCTCGGCCTGGACCGGGAAGTCGAAGTTGGTCTGGCTGTAGGTCGCCGAGGAGGCGATCGCCAGGATGTTGCCGTTGGACGGGTTGACCGACGCCAGCGCGGCCGCCGGTTGCGCGTTGAGGACCGGTCCCCCCTCGTGCGCGAGGATCGCCTGCTCGGCCTCGGCCTGCAGCTTGAGGTTGATCGTCGTGTAGACCTTCAGGCCGCCGTTCGCGACCGTGTTCGCGCCGAACCGCTGGTCGAGCTGCTGCTCGATGTAGTTGAAGATGTACGGCTGGCTGTGCTCGATGTACCGGGTGTTCGGATGGACCTGCAGCGGCTGCTTCTCGACCGCGGTGGCGAGGCCCTGGGATATGTAGTGGGAGACGACCATCGCCTGGAGCACGGCGTTCCGGCGCGCCTTCGCCAGCTTCGGGAACGTGAGCGGGTTGTATTGACTCGGTGACTGAGGCAGCCCGGCCAGGAGCGACATCTGGGCCAGATTGAGCTTCCATACCGGACGGTTGAAGAACGTCAGCGCGGCCGCGCCGACGCCGATCGCCTCCTGGCCGTTGGAGGTGCCGTACGGGACCGCGTTCAGGTACGAGTTGAGGATCCAGTCTTTCGAGTGCTGGTTCTCGAGCTGCTCGGCGAGCTTGGCCTGGACGATCTTGTACTTGAGATCGCGATGCTGGCGGTAGCTCTGGGGGATGAACATGTTGTTGACGAGCTGCATCGTCAGCGTGGACGCGCCCTGGAGCGCGTTGCCGTCACCCAGCAGGTCCTTCACGCCGGCGCGGAGGATGCCCTGATAGTCGAGGGCGCCGTGCTGGTAGAAGCGCCGGTCCTCGATCGCGACCGTCGCCTGTCGGAGCCGCGTCGGGATCTGGTTCGCCCCGACGCCGTCGAACACCGTGTCGGTGTGCACATAGCCGAGGAAGGTCCCGTCGGACGCGAATATCTGGGTGGGCGGGTTCGCGTGCCTGGGCGTCAGGGACTTCAGGTTCGGACCGGAGTCCGCCACCGCTACGACCCAGCCGACCGCGAACAGCGCGGCGATCGCGGCGGCTGCGACGCACAACACCGTGATCATCACGAACACTCGCCCGACGGGGTGTCCGTGGTTGTGCCGGCGGCGGCGCTGTCGTTCGCGTCGTCTCATCTTGCGAAACTACGGGCGGGCGTTGCCGGTGCGCAGATAAGCGGCTCAACACCGAAAACGTAAATCCGAGTGTAGCTGGCAGGCTCTTTCGGCCTGCCGGTAGCGGCTCCTCCCCCAGGCCGGCGCGGGTCTTTGGGATAGGCGCCTCGGCGAGCCCCCGGATGCGAGACTCGGCGGCGCGCATGGGGGACGCCCCGACCTCACCCGCCGTGATCCTGCTGGACGCGCTCGGAACGCTGGTGGCGCTCGAGCCGCCCGCCCCGGCGCTCCGGTCAGAGCTCGCCGAGCGGTTCGGGCTCGAGATCTCAGAGCGTCAGGCCGCGAGCGCGATCGCGGCCGAGATCGCCTATTACCGGGCCCATCTCGACGAAGGCCGCGACGAGGCCGGCGTGCGGGCGCTCCGTCGCCGCTGCGCCGAGGTGTTGCGCGGGGAGCTTCCAGCCCCCGTGCCCGAGCTCGATCCGCTTCTGGACGCGCTGCTCGCGTCGCTCCGCTTCAGCTCGTTCCCGGACGTGGCGCCCGCGCTCGAGTCCGCCCGGTCGCGCGGACAGCGCCTGGTCGTCGTGAGCAACTGGGACGTGTCCCTGCACGGCGTGTTGCAGGCGCTCGAGCTCGAGCCGTTGCTCGACGCGATCCTCACCTCGGCGGAGGCCGGCGCGCGCAAGCCGGCGCCGGCGATCTTCGCGCAGGCGCTGGCGCTCGTCGACGCGAGCCCGGCCGACGCGATCCACGTCGGCGACAGCCTCGACGAGGACGTCGCCGGGGCGCGCGCGGCCGGGATCGATCCGGTGCTCATCCGCCGGGACGGCGGCACGGGCGTGCCCGGCGTGTGGACGATTTCGAGCCTTGCCGACCTGACGGATTCCGACTCGTCCTAATCTCTCGGGAAATGTCGAGCGTCCCTCCGCCGCAGGCGACCACCCCGCAGTCGGCGCCGGTGCCGGCACCCGCGCGAGGACCGGATCGCTCCGACGAGCCCCCGTGGCCGGCGTGGACGGCGCCGGCGACGGTCCTCGTCGGGCTCGTCGTGGGGGTCCTCGGGAGCGTCGTCGTCGCCGGCGTCGGGGTGGCGGCGGGCTCGCCGCACACGACTCCCGCAGTCAGCCTGATCAGCGACGTCGTGTTCGACCTCGGGTTCGTCGCCACCGCGCTCTACTTCGCCCAGCTCAACGGCCGTCCCAAGCCGTCGGATTTCGGCTATCGGCGGGTCGCGTGGGCGGTCGGCATCGGCGCGTTCTTCGCCGCCGGGGTCGGCTACTTCATCGTGACCGCGGTCTACCAGGCGATCGTCAACCTGCACGGCACCGACAAGCTGCCCAACGATCTCGGCGTCGGCACCAGCACCGCCGCGCTCGTTGGCGCGGCCGTGTTCGTGTGCGTGATCGCACCGATTGCCGAGGAGTTCTTCTTCCGCGGGTTCATTTTCGGCGCGCTGCGCCGCTGGCACATCGAGGTCGCGGGGCACAACTTCGGGACGTGGGTGGCGGCGGTCGAGACCGGGATCCTGTTCGGGATCGCCCACACCGGCTCGGCCTCGGCTCAGTACCTGATCCCGCTCGGGTTCCTCGGGTTCGTGCTGTGCATCGTGCGGTGGAAGACCCGGTCGCTGTACCCGTGCATGGCGCTCCACTCGGTCAACAACTCGATTGCGCTCGGGTACAACCAGCTGCACTGGAACGGCGGCGAGATCGTCGGGTTGATGGTCGGCGCGATCGCGGTGATCGCCGCGATCACGTTCCCGCTCGCGAGCCGGTCGCCGGCCCAGGCGACCTGAGCGTGCGGCCTTGCTTGCTGGCAAGGTTTCTGGGCCTGAGGGTCGCACGTGGTTTACTTCGCGCCATGTTGCGGGTGGTCGCTGGCAGGTTCACGGCTTCCGTCGCGCTCGTCGCGGCGTTCGTCGTTGTGTCCGCCGCGCCCGCTCTCGGCGCCGCCCCGCCGGCCCCTCCAGCCTCGACGGCCCCGACCTTTTCGACGCTCACCGTGACGGTCGCCGACGCGTTCCTGGTCGGCAAGCAGTTGGTCACGGTGCCGGGACGGACGGTCCACGTCCACGGGGTGGTCCGGCCGTACGTGCCGGGGCAGTCTGTGCTCGTGCGGGCGTCGCTCAACGGCAAGCAGTTCAAGACCGACCAGCTGCGCATCCGGCCCGCCCCGGGTGGGCACGCGGGCCAGTTCACGGAGTCGCTGTCGAGCCCGAATGCCGGCACCGTCACGGTCCAGGTCGGGCACATGCGCAACGCGGCGATGGGCGCCCTCCTAGAGCGCCGCAGCTTCACCGCGGTCGACCCGCAGGCCGGGTTCGGGTCGCGCGGGCTGTTCGTCGAGCTGATCCAGCAGCGACTTGCGGCGCTTCACTTCTACATCCCGCAGACCGGCGTCTACGACTCCGGCACGGGCCTCGCGATCGACGCGTATCACCGCCTGCTGCACTGGGGCACGTACCAGACCCTCGACGGCCGCACGGTCAGCTATCTGCTCGACGGGTTCGGCGAGTTCAAGCTCCGCTTCCCGCAGAACGGCAGGCACGCCGAGGGCAACCTGTCGCTCCAGCTGCTCGCGCTGACCGACGGCTCACACGTCGTCGCGATCTATCCGATCAGCTCGGGCAAGCCGTCGACGCCGACGATCCTCGGCAACTTCCGCGTCTACTCGAAGGTGCCCGGCTACCTGCCCGACGGGATGTACTTCTCGAACTTCTTCATCAGCGGCTACGCCATCCACGGCTACAACCCGGCGCCGGACTATCCCGCCAGCCACGGCTGCATGCGCGTGCCGATCCAGGACGCGATCTCGATCTTCAACTGGCTCGCGATCGGGAACTGGGTCGACACGTACTACTGAGGGGCCCACGACTTCGCAATTGTCGGTTCCGACGGCGTCTGGACGCGCCTGGCGCCACCCGCTCGCCCTCACGTACGACCGGTACTATCGGGGCGAGCGGGCGACGCCAGATCACGCCCAGCCAGTCGTCGGATTCCGCCACTTACTCAGTCGCGAGCCCTAACGCACGCTCGCGTAGCGCGCCAGGTATCCGAGCCCGACCCCGTACGCGATCAGCGCGAAGAACGTCATCAGTCCGTGGTCGACCCACGGGTTGCTCGACTTGATGATCGGGTCGAACGGCGCCGTCAGCGTCTTGGCGGCGCTGTCGACGAACCGGCGTGGTTGCGAGTGGCGGCGCGTACTCGCCGCCGGCGAGGGCGAGGTCGAGCCCGCGACCATTTCGGCCTGCTGATGCTCCGACGCGCCGGCCATCTGGTCGCGCGCGAACATCGCGAACGAGATCACGAGGATCGCGCAACACAAGGTGGCAATCAGTCTGAGCGCGCGGGGAATCACGGGGCCCGTTTCGGCCGCGGGCGCAATTAGCATGAGCTTCGCCGATGAACCTCGACGCACAGACGACCGCTCGCGAGCGACTGCTCGGCGAGCTGCGGAAGCACGCGCTCGTGATCGGCGAGGTGGTGCTGACGAGCGGGCAGACGGCCCAGTACCTGGTCGACGCCAAGCGCGCGATTCTCCGCCCCGCCGGCTTCCTCGCGCTGGCTGAGCTCGTGGCCCGCCAGGCCCGGAGTTGGGACGCGACCGCGGTCGGGGGCATGACGATGGGCGCCGACCCGATCGCCTGCGCCGCGCTTGCCGGCGGCGCCGACGTCAAGGCGTTCTTCGTGCGCAAGGAGATCAAGTCCCACGGGCTGTCCCGCCGGATCGAGGGCCCGATGCTTGATGCCGACGAGCGCTGCATGCTGGTCGAGGACGTCGTCACGACCGGCGGGTCGACCCTCCGCGCGCTCGAGGCGCTGCGCGACGAGGGCCATGACGTCTGCGGCGTGCTCGCGATCTGCGACCGGCTCGCCGGCGGTGCCGGGGCGATCGAGCAGGCCGCCGGCGCGCCGTTCGTGGCGCTGACGACGATCGACGAGGTCTACCCTGACCGCCCCGACCGCGACTGATCAGAGGCCTCGCAGCCGGGATGAGCGCGGACAGGTAAGGGGCCTCGCTCCGCGAGGCCCCGGGGAATTCGGCTCCGAAACGTGCGCGCTACGTCACGAATTCCCCGGGGCCGTGCGGGCCCGTCCGGACGGGGTCGCACGGCGGTCGCGCGGCGACGGCCGCGGCTCGACATCCGTGGGCGCCGGCGCCGGCCTCTAGTGCGGTAGCGACATGCAGCCCGGCAGCCGCTGCTGCAGCGCCTGCACCTGCCAGCCGCCCTGGGGCAGCGGCGTGAACAGCACGATCGGACGGTTCGAGGCGATCGCGGGGCCGTACTTGTAGCCCACCGTGGCCACGTTGACGTGGAGGTCCCAGGCCAGGATCGTCTGATACTCGAGCCGGGTCAGCGGCTCGCCGCACGGCTTGAAGCGGGAGGGACCGCCCAAGCGCGAGATCACACCGGTGAGCTTGCCGAGCTCCGCCGTCCGCGCGCGCTGGTCACGGATGTCGCGGTGCTCGCTCCGCGCGCGCGAGAGCGCCGGCGGCACCAGCGCGAGCACGATCACGGCGACGAGCGCGACGGCGCCCCACGACGCCGCGCGCGAGATCCGCGGCGGACCGGCGAGGAGGCGGCCGACGCCGGCGCCGGCGATCGCGATCAGCACCGCCGCCGGCTCATACATGTAGCGCCCGAGCCCGGGCCAGCCGTGCAGCGAGAACGCGATCTCGACGATCACCCACGCGCACACTCCCGCCGCGAGCGCGAGCGTGACGCGGTCGCGCCGGACGACCGCGATCGCCACCGCGATCAGCGCGGTCAGCTCGATCACGGTCGGATTCAGGTCCAGGAAGCGGCGGATCGTGCCGAACACCCGGTCGCTGCGCAGCCGGCGCCCGGATCCAAGCGCGTTGGACGCGGCCACGAACGGGGTGCGGGAGGTCAGCGCCGGGATCCCGAACCACAGCAGCACGACGAGCAATAGCCCGCCCGCGATCAGCCATCGCATAGATGGCACACGAAGCCATGCCCAGATCGAGTACGCGCCGAGGAACAGCCACACCTCCGGCCGGCCGAGCGCGGCCAGCGCGCCGAGCACGAACGCCCACCGGTAGCGGCCGCACAGATGGCAGTCGATCGCTCCCAGGCACAGTGCCACGATCATCGGGTCCGATTGGGCGCTCAGCATGTAGTGCCAGTACGAGCTGATCCCGAAGTAGCCGGCCGCCGCGAATGCCGCCGCGGCGTACGCCGCCCAGCGATTGTCGGAGCCGCTCGCGGTCAGCCGGTATGCGATCCGCCCCGCGAACACGGCGCCGGCGAGCGAGACCGCGAGCGAGGTGACCATCCACAGCCAGAGCTGGTAGTGCCCGAACAGCCCGTACGGGGCCGTGAACAGATACGGCAGCGGCTTCCACGAGGGGGCGGCGTTCGTGTTGAGGTTGCCGGCGACGGTCTGGCGGCCCCACACGAGCCACCCGTACGGGTCGAACCCGGGCCGCGTCTTTGCCCACAGCAGGATCAGCAGCGCCACGACGAGCAGGCCGACCGCGGTCGCGACCACGCCCACGAGCGGCGTGCGCCACCCGAGGACGTCGTCGCGTCCGCCCGATCCGTCCGCGGGCGGCGCCGGACTTGGCCGTTGCTCGGTCGTGGCCACTATCGCCGGATCAGCTCGCCGCTGTTCGTGTAGGTGACGTGGAGCCCGGCGCAGCGCGCAATCTGGGACGGCCGCGTGTGCCACGGTTCGACGTTCCACCCGCCCTGGGACAGCGGCTTGAGCAGCACCTTCGCAATCGCCGGGTTGGCCAGTTCCGCCGCCTCGACGTGCTGCTGTAGGCCTCCCACAGAACCGACGTCGATCCGATAGAGCCAGGCGAGCGAGCTCACGTACCCGACGTCCGTCACCGGCTGACCGCAATCGAGGACGTGGTGGGAGCCGCCCAGGGCGTTGGTCACGCTTGCCAGCAGCGAGATCTCGTGCGTGCGGGCGCGCTCGTGGCGAATGTCCTTGTGCTCGGCGCGCATCCGCGAGATCGCGCCCGGGATCAACGCGATCACGAGGATCGACGCGACGGCGACGCCGGCCCAGCGGGCACCGCCGAGCTTCAGTCCGGGTAGCTCCGCCAACACCCAGCCGACGCCCACGCCCGCGAGGACCCCCGCCACGGCCGCCGCCTCGAACATGTAGCGCGGCAGCGCGGGCCATCCGTGGTAGGCGAATGCGATCTCGACGAGCACCCACCCGGCGGCGCCGACCGCGAGCGCCACGACGACCCACCGCCGGCGGACAAGCGCGAACAGCGCCGTCAAGGCCGCCGCGATCCACACGGGCAGGTACTGGAGCTCGTGGTAGCGGCCGATCGTCCCGAAGAAACGGTTGCCGTGAAGCTCGCGAGGAGACGCCTGGGCGAGCTGACCGGCGATGTCCGGCCGCCCGTTCGTGATCGTCGGGACCCCGAACCACATGAACGCGATCACCGCCGCGCCCGCGACGAGCATCCATCGCATCCCCGGCACCTTGAACCAGGCCCAGAGCATGAACAGGCCCAGGAATGGCCACACCTCGGGGCGCCCGAGCGCGGCGAGCACGCCGAACAGGAGCGTCCAGCGGTAGCGAGCGATCAGGCCCATGTCGATCGCCGCCAGCACGAACGTCGTCAGCATCGGGTCCGACTGCGAGCTCAGGATGTAGTGGAAGTAGTCCTCGAGCCCGAGCACGGTCGCGCCGGCGAAGACCGCCGCGACGTAGGGGGCCCAGCGCCGGATCGGGTCGGGATCGTGGCGCAGCTCGTCTCCTGCGCTAAGGCGGAAGGCGATCCGGCCCGCGAACACCGGGCCCGCCAGCGCCACCGCCGTCGCGGTCACCATCCACAGCCACAGCTGGTAGTGCCCGAACAGCGCGTACGGCACGGTGAACAGGAACGGCATCGGCTTCCAAGAAGGCGCGCCACCAAGGTCGAGGGCGAGATGGAGCGTCTGGTGACCCCACACGAGCCAGCCGTACGCGTCGTAGCTAGGCCTCGTCCGGGCCCACACCACGAGGATCGTCGAGACCACCACGATCACCGCCGTGATCGACCACCACGGGTGCTCGCGCACGTACGCGCGCAGCGTCCAGGGCACGGGCTCGCGCGGGACAGCCGGGTCCGCGGTCGCCGGCGCCGGGATCGTCGGTGCTTCTAGCGTGCTCTCGGCCACGGAGTGGCGCGGACGCTAGCACGGGGTGCGGTAAGCACCTTCTCATGCCCCCGGCAGGAATCGAACCTGCATCCCGCGCTTAGGAGGCGCGTGCTCTATCCATTGAGCTACGAGGGCGGTGGCCCGGGAGAGCGTATCGGCGTAGATCGCGGGCCTGCGGCCGGCGCATGGCCGGTGGCCCGCTGGCCCGGCGGCCCCGTGAGTGTCGTACATCCGTCCGGAGGGTTGGGTGCCCGCGTGCGATTGGTTTACCTCCGGTTAATCTTTAATGACAAAGGCCTGCGAGATGTGGTATCCCTGCTCGGTGGAGGAGGCGACCCGCGCAAGGCCAGTACCGCGCAGCGATAGCTCATGAGCGTCGGCGTACCAGACCTCCTACTCGAGGAGACTGAAGTCGGGGCAGTCGATCTCGTCTCGGACGAGATCGCAGCGCGCTCGCCGTGGGAGCTGTTCGCCCGGCGGTTTCGCGAGGACAAGTTCGCGCTCGCGGGCATTATCTTCTTGACCCTGCTGATCCTGGCGGCGATCTTCGCCCCGCTCGTGATCAAGCTGGTGGGTGCCCCTGGGCCCGACACGATTGATCCGAAATCGCTCGACATCTTCGGAGATCCCACGGGGCCGAGCTCCGCGCACATCTTCGGGGTCGATCAGATCGGTCGCGACGTGTTCAGCCGCGTGATCTACGGCGCTCGCATCTCCCTGCTCGTGGCGTTCGTCTCGACGACGATCACGACCGTGTTCGGGGTCTTCTGCGGGCTGTTCGCCGGCTATTACCGCGGCTGGGTCGACACCTTGGTCTCGCGCACGGTCGATGCGTGGCTAGCGATCCCGTACCTGCTTCTCGCGATCGGCCTGGCGTCGGCGTGCTCGTTCGGGAACGGCTGCATCGGTGGTCTGATCAAGCCGGGAGTCCCGGTCGTTATCGCGGTCATCGCGATCACGAGCTGGACCTACCCGGCGCGCATCATCCGCGGGCAGGTCCTGTCGTTGCGCGAGAAGGAGTTCGTCGACGCGTCGCGGTTGCTCGGCGCGTCCAACTTCCGGATCATCGTCAAAGACTTGTTGCCCAACCTCACCGCGCCGATCATCGTGTTCGCCTCGACTTTCCTGCCGACGGCGATCCTGTTCGAGGCGGCGCTGTCCTTCCTGGGCGTGGGAGTTCAGCCGCCGACACCGAGCTGGGGCCAGATGATTTCCGATGCTTCGCCGAACATCGCCACCCAGTGGTGGTACATGCTGTTCCCGGGGCTCGCGCTTCTGTTCACCGCGCTTGCGTTCAACTTCGTTGGCGACGCGATGACCGATGCGATGAACCCGCGGACGAGAAAACGTTGACCCGGGGAGGGTCTGCACATGAAGGTACATCCAACGAAAGGAAGATCTATGCGATCCAGGTCCAGATTGCTCGGGGTGTTCATCTCCGGGCTGCTGGCGCTGGCCTCGCTCGGCGTTGCGGCCTGCGGCTCTAGTAGCAGCAAGTCGACGAGTTCGAGCAGCGCAGGCACGAGCACGAACTCGAGCGGCCAGAGCGCGGCTGTCAGTAACGAGCAGGCCAAGTTCCCGCCGGTCGTGACGGCGCCCGCGACCGCCAAGAAAGGCGGGACGCTGACCGTGATCGCGAACGGCGATGTCGACTACATCGACCCGGGCGCCGCCTACTACCAGCCGACCTACATGATCGACCTGGCGGCGGACTCGCCGCTGATGGGGTGGCCGCCCAACGACACCGCCGCGCCGGTGCCGCTGTTGGCCTCGGGTCAGCCGACGATCACCAACGCCGGCAAGACGATCACGTTCCACATCAAGCCGAACGTGAAGTACAGCCCGCCGACCGGTGGAGGCACCGGCTGGAACAAGCCGGTCGTCTCGGCCGACGTGAAGTACGCGATCGAGCGGGCGCTCCTGCCGGGCGTCCCGAACGGCTATGTGACGCTGTACTTCGCCGACGTCAACGGGCTGGCGGCGGCCGAGGCCGCGATCAAGAAGGACCCGAAGGTGGCGCCGAACATCAGCGGCATCACGACGCCGAACTCCTCGACGATCGTGTTCAACCTGAGCAAGCCGTCATCGATCGGCGTGATCGATGCGCTGTCGCTGCCGGTCGACTCGCCGGTTCCGCAGGGGTATGCGGCGAAGTACGACTCGCAGACGCCGTCGTCCACGTACGGCCAGCATCAGATCGACGTCGGCCCGTACTACATCTCGCAGTACTCGCCGGGCAAGCAGATCACGCTGCTGCGCAACCCGAACTGGACTCCGGGCGAGGACTTCCGCGCGGCGTACGTCGACAAGATCATCGTGCAGGAGGGATTCGCGGACGAGAACTCCGCGGTCACCAAGATCCTGACCGGTCAGAGCATGGTGAACTTCGACTTCGACGCCACCGGTGAGTCGCTGAAGGAGGCGGCGACCCAGTATCCGCATCAGCTGACGCTGACGCCCTCGGGCGGTAACCGGTACGTGGCTATGAACACCCAAAAGCCGCCGTTCAACAATCTCAACACGCGCAAGGCGGTCATTGCCGCGACGGATCGCGTGGCACTGCTCGCCACCCGCGGTGGGGCGCTGAGCGGCGTCGTCGCGACGCACTTCATCCCGCCGGGAATCCCCGGCTTCCAGCAGGCCGGTGGTGTCGCGGGTCCGACGGGTGCGGCGTACAACTTCATTCAGTATCCGACTGGGAACATGACCCTGGCGGAGTCGTATATGAAGAAGGCCGGTTACTCGAGCGGTAAGTGCAGCGGGAGCTGCACGATCACGATGGTCAGCGACAACACGCCTCCGGGGAGCAACACCGCCCAGGTGCTGAAGTCGCAGCTGACCGCGCTCGGATTCAACGTTCAGCTGCATCCGGTCGAGCACGCCACCATGTACACGAAGTTCTGCTCGGTCGTGGCCAACGAACCCAACATCTGCCCGAACGTCGGCTGGGTGAAGGACTTCAACGATGGGCAGGCACTGATCGACGTGCCGTTCAACGGCGCGACGGTCACCGGCAGCCCGACGAACAACTCCAACTGGCCGCAATTGAACAATCCGGCGATCAACTCCGCGCTCGAATCGGCGAAGCTGATCACCGATCCGACCGCGCGGGCCGCCGCGTACGGCAAGGTCGACGACATGATCGTGGCCCAGGCCCCGGCGATCCCGTGGGATTGGGACTATGAGACGAACGTCGCCTCGTCCAACGTGCTCCCGGTGATCAACGAGTTCAACGGGCTCACCGACCTGGCGTTCACCTCCATCAAGGGAGGGTGAGCGCGGACGGTCCTGTGAACCATTAAAGGACGGACTCGCCGCCGGCAAACCGGCGGCGAGTCCATTCCGCCTCGGACGAACCGCCTAACCGCCCATGTTCCAATACATAGTCAGACGCATCCTGTGGGGCATCGCGATGCTGTTCATCGTGAGTGCGGTGGTGTTCCTGATCTTCTACATCCTGCCTTCGGCGGACCCGGCGGTACTGCGGGCAGGCCGTAACGCCGGTCCGGCGCAGATCGCCCAGATCCGGCATTCGCTGGGTCTGGACAAACCGATCTGGCAGCAATACCTGACCTACATGGGACAGGTGTTCCTGCATTTCAACTTCGGCTTCAGCTACCAGTACAACGTCCCCGTCCGTCAGCTGATCTTCTCCCGCCTCCCGGCGACGATCTGGCTGGTGATCGGCGCGGTGATCATCTGGCTCAGTGTCGGGCTCACCATCGGGATCATCTCGGCGGTCAAGCGCCGGTCGATCCTCGACCGGACGACCATGACGGGATCGCTGGCGATGATCTCCGCACCGGTCTTCTGGCTCGGACTGGTCAGCCTGTATCTGTTTGCCGACGACATCGGCGTTTGGAAGATCTTCCCCGGCCAGGGGGCCTTCTCGAGCGCGACCGATCCTCTCCAGAAGGCGGAGGCGATGATCCTGCCGTGGCTCGTCCTGGCGGCAGCGACTTCGGCCGTGTACGCGCGGTACATGCGTGCCAGCATGATCGACACGATGTCCGAGGACTACATCCGCACGGCACGGGCCAAGGGACTGCCGGAGCGCACGGTGATCCGGCGTCACGCCGTGCGTAGCGCGATCACCCCGATCATCACCCTGATCGGCCTCGACGTGGGCACGCTTCTCGCCGGCAATGCAATCCTCACCGAAACGGTCTTCAACATCCCCGGAGTCGGGCGGCTACTCTATAACGCAATCGGTGTATCGGACCTAACCGTGATCCAGGGGATCACGCTGTTCGGAGCGTTCTTCATCGTCTTCTTCAACCTCGTCGTCGACATCGCTTATGCGTATCTCGATCCGAGAGTGCGGTACTCGTGAGCGAACGTCTTTTCGAGGTCGAGGACCTCAAGGTCCGGTTCTCGACCGAGGACGGGGTCGTGCATGCCGTCGATGGCATCTCGTACACCGTCGAAGCCGGAAAGACGCTCGGGATCGTCGGTGAGTCGGGCTCTGGCAAGACCGTCTCATCGATGACCGCGCTCGGGCTGACCCGCAACCAGGGCGCGGATATCGAGGGGCGGATTCTGTTCGAGGGCCGTGATCTGGTGGCGCTCCCGGACGCCGAGCTTCGCAAGATCCGCGGCAACGACATCGCGATGATCTTCCAGGACCCCCTGTCGTCACTGCATCCATTCTACAAGGTGGGCAAGCAGCTGACCGAGGCGGTGCACACGCATCGCGACGTCTCGAGGGCGGCGGCGCGCGCCCGCGCGGTAGAGCTGCTCGAGCTCGTCGGCATTCCCGACCCGTCGCGGCGGGTCGACCAGTTCCCGCACGAGTTCTCTGGCGGCATGCGCCAGCGAGTGATGATCGCGATGGCGCTCGCCAACGAGCCGAAGCTGCTGATCGCCGACGAGCCCACGACCGCGCTCGACGTGACGGTGCAGGCCCAGATCCTCGCGCTGCTCGATGACCTCCAGTCGCGGCTTGGGATGGCGATCATCATCATCACCCACGACCTCGGCGTGGTCGCCGAGATCACGGACGAGATCGCGGTGATGTACGCCGGCCGGATCGTCGAGCGGGCGCCGACCGACGCGATCTTCGGCGCGCCCCAGCACCCGTACACCTGGGGGCTGCTCAAGTCGATCCCTCGTCTGGACAGCCCTCGAGACGAGGAGCTCGTGCCGATCGCGGGCCGGCCGCCGAGCCTGATCAAGCGGCCGTCCGGATGTCACTTCCACCCGCGTTGCCCGTATGTTCGCGATGAGCACAAGAAGATCGACCCGCGGCTCGAGCCCGTGCCGGGCGATTCGGGGCACGCAGTCGCGTGCCTCTTGTCTCCCGAGCTTCGAACCCGCATCTGGCGCGGCCTGGTAGCGGGCGAGTCGTCCGCGGCACTGCGCCAGCTCGTCGTCGAGGACGCGCAACCAGTCCGCGCGCACGCGACGCCGCGGATGCCTGAGGTTGCCCCCGAATGAGCGCGGGCAACGGCAACCTGGTCGAGGTCAGGGACCTGACCAAGTACTTCCCGATCACGCGGGGGATCGTGTTCCAAAAGCAGATCGGAGCCGTCAAGGCGGTCGACGGAGTGTCGTTCGACGTCAAGCGCGGCGAGACGCTGGGGATCGTCGGGGAGACTGGCTGTGGCAAGAGCACGACCGCCCGCCTGCTCGTGCGACTGACGGATCCCACCTCGGGCTCGATCCTGTTCGAGGGCCAGGACATCGCCGGCGCCAAGAAGGGTGACCTGAAGGCGCTCCACCGCGAGGTGCAGATGGTCTTCCAGGACCCGTACTCGTCGCTGAACCCGCGTAAGACGGTCGGCACGATCATCGCCGAGCCGTTCGCGATCCATGGGCTGCTCAAGGACTCCGGGGAGCGGCGCACGCGCGTGCAGGAGCTGATGGACCGTGTCGGCCTCAACCCCGAGCACTACAACCGCTACCCGCACGAGTTCTCAGGCGGCCAGCGTCAGCGCATCGGGGTCGCTCGGGCGATCGCGCTCGAGCCCAAGCTGCTCGTCGCCGACGAGCCCGTCTCGGCGCTCGACGTCTCGATTCAGGCGCAGGTGCTGAACCTCTTGCGCGGCCTCCAGCGGGAGATGGGGCTGACGTTGATCTTCATCGCTCACGACCTGTCCGTTGTGCGGCACATGTGCGACCGCGTGGCGGTCATGTACCTGGGCAAGATTGTCGAGATCGCCGACAGCGACGTCTTGTACTCGTTCCCGCGCCACCCCTACACGGGCGCGCTGCTGGCCGCGGTCCCGGTCGCCAGCCCGAGCGGGGGCAAGCGCCGCCAGCGCGCGCTCCTGACCGGCGACGTTCCCAGCCCGGCGAATCCGCCGCAGGCTTGTCGTTTCCATACGCGCTGCCCCAAGGTTCAGGAGCTGTGCTCGCAGGACGAGCCGCTGCTCGAGCTCAAGGGCACCAACACCCAGGCCGCGTGCCACTACCCGCTGACCGAGGCGGAGGTGCGGCTGCGGCTGCCCGCCGCGCTGACCGTCAACGCATCCAACAACGCCGGTAACGGCGGCGGAGCGTTGGCGGATCAGCCTTCGTCGTCTTCGTCGACGTAGAGCGACTCGCTGGCCAGCGAGTCGCCGCCACGGCTCCACAGCTTGATCTCGAGGTAGTCCGAGCGGTAGTTGTCGGGCGCGATCAGCGTGAATCGATCCTCGACGAGCTCTGACTGGTCGACGGCCAGGTTCGCGAGCTCGGCGGTGACGAGCGCGCCACCGGGAACGAGCGGGACTCCCCACACCAGCGTGATGTCCGCGGTCTTGCCCTGCTCGCCGCGCCAGATGCCGATCACCTCGTCGTTGAGGTCGAGCTTCCAGTCGGGATTGGACTCCGCCACCTCGGCGGTGAAATCGACCGAGGTCTCGAAGTCGCTCGGTCCCTGCTCGCTCTCGGCGAACGACACGTACCCGAACAGCTCATAGCCGCCGGCGGTTCGCGCCACCGCGGGGATGTACGTCCGCCCGCCGTAGCTGCGGTCCGGGAACCACGAGATGTCGGTGTCGACCTCGCCGATGTCCTCGCCTTCGGTGTCGATCTTTCGGACCGCGGCGTGGAAGTGGCCGGCGAGCGTGTCACCCCAGCGGCCGTACGGGAGCGGCTCCTGCGGGGGCTCGGCGGCGAAGCTGATGACGAATCGGTCGGTGGGGGGCATAGGCAGGCGTGCGTAGGCTACCGGGGATCGCGCAGTGGCCCTCCCAAGCTTGATAGCCGCTAGAAGGCGCCGCGGCGGCTGAGCACGGCCGGGATGGTCTTCAGCAGGATCGACAGGTCGAGCATGATCGACCAGCGCTCGAGATACAGGAAGTCGAGCCGCACGAGGTCGTCGAAGTCGAGCTCCGCCCGCCCCGACACCTGCCACAGGCCCGTGATCCCGGGCAGCACCAGGTAGCGCTTCTTGTGCCACTCCTCGAGCCGGTCGAAGTCGCGCATCGGGAGCGGACGCGGCCCGACGAGCGACATCTCGCCCCGCACGACGTTGACGAGCTGCGGCAGCTCGTCGAGCGAGAAGCGCCGGAGGAACCGCCCCACCACCGTCAGCCGTGGATCGTTGCGGATCTTGAACAGGGCGCCGTCGAGCTCGTTGAGCGGCTCGAGCTCTTCCTGGATCTGTTCGGCGTGCTCGCGCATCGTCCGGAACTTGAAACAGTAGAACGGCTTGCCGGCCATGCCGGGGCGAGCCGATCTGTAGATCACCGGACCGCGGGAGCTCAGCTTGATCGCGATCGCGATCGCCAGCAACACCGGCGAGAGCACGATCATCCCGAGGACCGACACGACGAGGTCGAACGTGCGCTTGACCGCGAAATCGATGCCCTCGAACACGGGCGGGCGTAGCGTGAACAGCGGGACGGTGTGTCCCGGAGCGAACTCCGCGCGGTCGATCAGGATCTCCATCGTCGACGGGGCCACCTGGACGGTCACGCCGCGCTGGTGGCACATGTCGACGAGCTCTACTGCCTTGTCCTGCGGGAAGTCGGGGTCGGCGATGATCACCTCCTGCACGGCCTCGAGCTCGAGCACGCTCCGCAGGTCGGCCAGCGTCCCGAGGGAGCGCAGGCCGTTGCGCGGGCGCGGGGTCAGGGAGATGAAGCCGATGATGTCAACGCGCGTGCGCGACCGGTCGGCGAGCGCCCGTGCGACCTCCTCGATGTGCTTGCCCGATCCGACCAGCACCGCGCGGCGTGTATATCCGGCTTGGTCGAGCACCCATCCGCTGACGCGCAGCTGCAGCTCGCGGAGCGCTGCGACGTAGATCGTCGCGAAGAACAGCGAGCCGTAGAAGATGAAGTAGCTCGAGAAGTGCTGGCCGTCGGCGAGCGCGAACACGAGCGCGATCACCGTCGCCTGGAACAGCGCCGTGGCTATCCGCGTCAACCCCGGCCGGCGCGTGCGGTCGGCGTACAGGTCGACCCGGGCGAACGCCAGCACGGTCATCAGGTAGGCGAACGCGATCCAGTGCTTGATGTCCTGCCACGCAACCGACGCGTTCAATTCGCCGTGGACCGCCAGCTTCACCATCAGCGCGGTGAACAGCGCGGCGACCACGCCGATGAAGTCGAGCGCCAGCAGCGAGAGCACTCGGGTGACCTTCCGCAACGTCTCCCACCGCAGCACGAACGACAGGAACGGCGGCCGCTTGCGGCGGACGTCGCGGTCGGGCAACGGCAGCGGCGCGGCGCTCTCGGGCGCGGAGCCGGGGTGGATGTTGGGGACCTCTCTCTGCTCGACCGTCACGTTAGGACTCGCACCGTTATTGACCCCTACGGAACTTATAACGGTAGCTCGACGATGAAGTAGCGGCATACCCGGCAAGCATTCCTGCGGCGAGCGCCGAATCTAGTGAGGCGAGGGGAGCTCCATTAGCACTAGCTCGAGCCCACGAGCGTGGTGGCCCCGGACCGCTCGATCGTCCGCTTCAGCCCCTCGCGCAGGCTGATCGTGGGCTCCCAGCCGAGGATCTCGCGCGCGAGCGTGATGTCCGGCTGGCGAACCTGCGGATCGTCGGTCGGGAGCGCCTCGAACACGATCTCGGAGCGCGATCCGGTCACCTCGATCACCGTCTCGGCGAGCTGTAGCAGCGTGAACTCGTCGGGGTTGCCGATATTGACCGGGTTGTGGTAGCCGGACTCGGCCAGAGCGATCAGCCCCCGGATCTCGTCCTCGACGAAGCAGAACGAGCGCGTCTGGGATCCGTCGCCGAACACCGTGATCGGGCGGTCCTGGAGCGCCTGGCGCAGGAACGTCGGGATCGCGCGCCCGTCGTGAGGGCGCATCCGCGGCCCGTAGGTGTTGAAGATGCGGACGATCGCGGTGTCGACACCCTGCTGGCGGTGGTAGGCCATCGTCAGTGCCTCCGCGTAGCGCTTGGCCTCGTCGTAGACTCCGCGCGGCCCGATCGGGTTCACATGGCCCCAGTACGTCTCGGGCTGGGGGTGCACCTTCGGATCGCCGTACACCTCGCTGGTGGAGGCGATCAGGAACCGGGCGCGGTGCATCTTCGCGAGCCCGAGCGTGTGGTGGGTCCCGTACGAGCCGACCTTCAGCGTGTGCAACGGCAGGCGGAGGTAGTCGATCGGCGAGGCCGGGGACGCGAGGTGATACACGAAGTCGACCGGCTCGTCGATGAAGTACGGGTCGATGATGTCCAGGTTGCGGTGGACGAACGAGTTGTCGCGGATGTGCTCGATGTTGGCGAGCGAGCCGGTCTCGAGGTTGTCGACGCAGATCACGCGATGGCCGCGGCGCAGGAGTTCTTCGCAGAGGTGAGAGCCGAGGAATCCGGCGCCTCCGGTGACTAGGCTCGTTGGCATCCGCCCAATCTACGCGGTCGTTCCGCCAAGCGCCCGGCGGTCACTACGATGCGGGGCCGACTTGCCCCTCGTGAGTGCCACCTAGGAGAGGAGAAAACGGATGGCCGCAGCGCGGTTCGTCGAGCGCCTGAATCATCAGATCGCGTACGAGTTCGCGGCGTCGCAGCAGTACATCGCCAACGCCGTCTATTACGACGCCGAGACCCTCCCGCGACTGGCGGCGTTCTTCTACGCCCAGGCGGTCGAGGAGAGAAATCACGCGATGATGATGGTCGAGTACCTGCTCGACTCAGACTCGGTCGTGACCATTCCCGGCGTGGACGCCCCCGAGACCGCGTTCAGCGACGTCGTCGCCCCGGTCGCGCTCGCGCTCGAGCAGGAGCGCCGGGTCAGCGATCAGATCGGCGAGCTGATGGGAGTCGCGCGCGAAGAGAGCGATTTCCTCAGCGAGCAGTTCGTGCAGTGGTTCCTCAAGGAGCAGGTCGAGGAGGTCTCGACGATGTCCTCGCTGCTCGCAGTGGTCGAGCGCTCGGCCGGCTTGCCGATGCAGATCGAGGACTACCTCGCGCGGGAGCACTCGCAGAGCGCGGGCGCGGATCCGACCGCTCCGGCGGCTGCGGGCGGGGCGATCTAGACGGGAGCCCCACTAGCCGGCGCGCCGTCGCAGGACGTGTTCGTCGCCGCGACGGATCGTGACCCTCTCGGAGTCGAAATGCTCGAGCAGCGCCTGCGCGAACTTGCGCGAGGTGCCGAGCTCGTCGCGCAGCTGCGCGAGCGTGAGCGCGCCGCCGTTGCGCCTCGCCAGCTCGATCAGGCGCGCGCGGATGTCATTCAGCGAATCCACGTGGTAGTGGAGCGTCTTGGACACCCGGACCGCGCGGCCGCCATCCCTCAGCGCGGCGAGGTCGCCGGCGTCGAGCTCGGAGTCGAGCGGTGGCTCGGCTCCGGCGTCGCGTAGCCGCTGCTCGAGCGCGAGCGCGGAGCTCGCCAGCGGTTGGATTTGGTTCCCGCCCACCCTCGCTTCGCTCGGCGTCCAGCCGGACGACTCGTCGCCGGCCCATCGTTTGCGAGGCCGGATGCCGACCGGGCCGCGCGACGAGGCGGTGGGGGTGGGTGGGTGGGATGTGGGTGGGTGGGCTCCGGTTTCCCGTCCGGACGGTTCCAGGGCCTCGCCGCGGGCGAGCCGCTCGAGCCGGACGAGCAGGTCGCGGCTCGGCCCGTGGCGGCGCGGCTGCGGGTCGAGCACTACGCCGCCTCCGACCGTGTCCGGCGGCGCGATCCGGCGCAGCACGATCCGGTCGCCGGCGGCGGGGACGATCGGCCGCTCGAGCCGGACCTGCCAGAAGCGCCCGCCCAACCACGCCAGCCGGGCCGCCGACTCGCGGGTGCCGTGGTGGATCTGGATACGCTCTGGGTGCTCGGAGTCGACGTTGCCCGCGAACTCGAGCTGCGCATCGACCCGATAGCTCGCACGCACCCCGGAGTCGGTGGCGACGAGGACGTCCCCGCGCCCGATCTCGTCGACCGCGAGGCCGGTGAGGTTCACCGCCACCCGCTGGCCGGCCGGCGCCCGGTCGAGTGCATCGTCGTGGACCTGCACGCCGCGGACCCGAACGCGCCGCCCCTGTGGGAGCACCTCGAGCTCGTCCCCCCGCCCGATCTGCCCCGACCACAGCGTCCCGGTCACGACCGTCCCGGCGCCCCGAATCGTGAACACGCGGTCGACGTGGAGCCGGGCCGGCGCGGACGCCGCATCCGCACGCGACGGAGCCGCCTCGGAGGCCCTGTCGAGCGCCGTGCGGAGCTCCTCGATGCCCTCGCCGGTCCGCGCCGACACGGGGACCGCCTCGCTGTCCGGGAACAGGTCCGATGCCTCGATCAGCGCGATCTCGGGATCCGCGAGGTCGCTCTTGGTCACCGCCACCACGCCGGTGGCCACGCCGAGCGCCCGCAGCACCGCCGCGTGCTCGCGCGTCTGCGGCATGACTCCGTCATCGGCCGCGATCGTCATCAGGAACACGTCGATCCCGGTCGCGCCGGCGACCATCGTTCGCACGAACCGCTCGTGGCCGGGCACGTCGACCACGGATAACCGGCGTCCGGAGGGGAGCTCGAGCCTGGCGTACCCGAGCTCGATCGAGATCCCGCGCGCCCGTTCCTCCGGCAGCCGGTCGGTGTCGACGCCGGTCAGCGCGCGGATCAGCGCCGTCTTGCCGTGGTCGATATGGCCGGCCGTGCCGAGCGTCAGTGGGGCGGTCATCCGCTCGCCAGCGCGCTCCGAACCGCGGCGCCGAGCGGCCCGACGTCGGCCTCGGTCAGCGTGCGCGGATCGAGCAGCAGCCGCCCGTCGTTGATCCGGGCGATCACCGGAGGATCGGACTTCCGGAGCGCGCTCGCGAGCCGCTCCGGGTCGGCGTCGACCGCCACCACCGGGCCCTCGAGCTCGAGCAGCGGGAGCGCACCTCCGCCCGCCTTGCCGGCGGCACGCGTCACGTGTGCGCGACCGCCGATCGCCGCCGCCAGCCGCGCCGCCCGGCCGGCGAGGGTCGCCTCGTCAGCCGCCAGCATCGCGAGCACCGGGATCTCCCGCACGGCTCGCTCGGGCTCGCGGTACAGCCGCAACGTCGCCTCGAGTGCCGCCAGCGACAGCTTGTCGATCCGCAGCGCCCTGGCCAGCGGATGCCGGCGCGCGGCCGCCACCGCGTCCCGCGGCCCCACGATCAGGCCCGCCTGCGGACCCCCCAGCAGCTTGTCGCCCGAGCAGCAGATCAGCGCGGCGCCGGCGGCCACCGATGTCGTCAGCAGTGGCTCCCCGCCGTCCCCGATCACGCCGCCACCCGAACCCGGGTTCGCGCCTTGCTGGCCAACCAGCCACCCAGATCCGACATCGTCGATCACCGGGACGCCCAGCCGGCACAACGCCTCCACCGGGACGTCCTCGACGAACCCGACCGTCCTGAAGTTCGACTGGTGCACGCGCATGATCGCCCCGACGTCGTCATGGGCCCTGAGCGCGCGCTCGTAGTCGCCGATCCGCGTGCGATTCGTCGTCCCGATCTCCACCAGCCGGGCGCCCGACTGGGCGATCACCTCGGGAATCCGGAAGCCGCCGCCGATCTCGACGAGCTGACCGCGGGCGACGACGATCGCCCGGCCGGGGCCCGCGAGCGCCGCCGCTGCCAGAAGCACGGCGCCCGCGCCGTTGTTGACCGCGATCGCCGCCTCCGCGCCGGTCAGCTCGCACAACAGCCGCTCGACGTGGGCGTGCCTCGAGCCTCGCTCGCCGCTCTCCAGGTCGAGTTCGAGGTTCGAGTATCCCTCGGCGGCTCGTGCCACCGCCTCGCGCGCCGCCGCCGGCAGCGGCGCCCGCCCCAGGTTCGTGTGCAGGATCACGCCGGTCGCGTTGAGCACGCGTCGCAGCGACGGGCGGCCGAGCTCGGCCAGCAGCTCGCGCGCGCGAAGCGCCAGATCATCGCTTGCGGTCGCGCCCGCGACAATCGCGGCACGCTCCTCCTCGATCGCCCGCCGGGCCGCCGTCACCGCGAGCGCGTGCGGCGCATCAAGCGCTGCGGCGAGCTCGTGGACCGCCGGGAGCGACCTCAGGGTTGCAGACCCGGCGTCACCCCGCGCACCCATGTTCCCTCCTCCTTCTTCCAGATGGGGACCTTGGCCTTGAGCTCGTCGATGATCTCCCGGCCGCCCGCGAACGCCGCGTCGCGATGAGGAGCCGAGACCGCGATCGCCACCGAGGCCTCGGACAGCGGCACGGTGCCTACCCGGTGCTCGACCGCCGCCGCGCACAGGCCGTGGCGGTCGATCGCGAGCGCCACGATCTCGGTCATCTGGCGCTCGGCCATCTCCGCGTACGCCTCGTACTCGAGCTCGGGCAGCTCGCGGGTCACGCCGAGGAAGGTGACGACCGCGCCCGCGCGCGGATCGCGGACGAGCTCGAGGAGCGGGTCCAGCGACAGCGGCTCGGTGGTCATGCGGGCGTGCAGCGCGCCGACCGCGCCGCCCGAGATCGGCGGGATCAGCGCAACCTCGTCGCCGCCGTGCAGCGGCGCGCCGGGGTCGGCGTATTCCCGGTTTACGGCCATCACCACCGGCACGCCGTCGGTCAGCGCCCGCATGCGCTCGAGGGCGTCGCCGACGACGGCGCCCTCGGGCAGCTCGAGCTCGAGCTCATCGGCGCCGGCCCGCTCGCGCAACCCGGCGAACAGTCTCACGCGAACTTGCACGGAGCAAAGGGTAACCTCGCGCCATGGCCACCACCGACGAGCACCGCACGATCGCCCCGATCGTCGGTCCCGACGACCCGCGACGGTTCACGGACTCCGGGATCGACATCAAGCGGCTCTACACCGATCACGACGTACCCCAGAATCTCACCGAGCGGCTCGGCGAGCCCGGCGAGTACCCCTACACCCGCGGCATCCACCGCGACATGTACAGAGGGCAACTCTGGACGATGCGCCAGTACGCCGGCTACGCGAGCGCGAAGGAGTCCAACGAGCGCTACCACTACCTGCTCGCGAACGGCTCGACAGGGTTGTCGATGGCGTTCGATCTCCCGACTCAGCTCGGGTTGGATTCGGATGATCCGCGCTGCCTGGGCGAGGTGGGGCGCACGGGCGTCGCGATCGACTCCCTGGACGACATGCGCACCGCGTTCAACGGGATCCCGCTCGACCAGGTGTCGACCTCGATGACGATCAACGCGCCCGCGGCGGTGCTGCTGCTCCTCTACGAGCTGGTCGGCGAGGAGCAGGGCGTGCCCGCCGAGAAGCTCACCGGAACGACCCAGAACGACATCCTCAAGGAGTACATCGCGCGCGGCAACTTCATCTACCCGCCCCGTGGCGCGATCCAGCTCACGACCGACCTGTTCGCGTACTGCCATGAGCGGATCCCGCGCTGGAACACTATCTCGATCAGCGGCTACCACTTCCGCGAGAAGGGCTGCTCGGCGGTCCAGGAGGTGGGCTTCACGCTCTCGAACGGCATCGCCTATGTGCAGGCCGCGCTCGACGCCGGGCTCGCGGTCGACGAGTTCGCGCCGCGTCTGGCGTTCTTCTTCAACGGCCACAACAACGTCTTCCAGGAGGTCGCCAAGTTCCGCGCCGCCCGCCGGATGTGGGCGCGGATCATGCGCGAGCGCTTCGACGCCAAGGACGAGCGCTCCTGGCGTCTGCGGTTCCACACCCAGACCGGTGGCGTCACGCTGACCGCGCAGCAGCCGGAGAACAACATCGTCCGCGTCGCCCTCCAGGGCTTCGCCGCGGTGTGCGGCGGGACGCAGTCGCTCCACACCAACGGTTTCGACGAGGCGCTGGCGCTCCCGACCGAGCACGCGGCGAAGATCGCGCTGCGCACCCAGCAGATCATCGGCCATGAATCGGGTGCTGCGGACTCGGTCGACCCGTTCGCCGGTTCGTATTTCGTCGAGGCGCTGACCGATGAGATCGAGGCGCGGGCCTCAGAGCTGATCGACAAGGTCGACCGGCTCGGCGGCTCGGTCAATGCGATCGACTTCATGAAGAACGAGATCGAGGAGTCCGCGTTCGGTTACCACGAGCGCTACCGGCTCGGACAGGACGTTGTGGTCGGGGTAAACGAGTTCGTCGACGAGGGGGAGCCCGAGGTGCCGGACATCCTGCGCGTCGATCCTGAGTCCGAGCGCGAGCAGGTCGAGCGCCTGCGGTCGTTCAAGTCCGACCGCGACGCGAGATTGGTCGAGCAGCGGCTAAAGGAGGTGCGAGGCGCTGCCGATAGCACAAATAACCTCCTCCCTACCCTGCGTAACGCGCTCAAGGACCGTTGCACGCTGGGTGAAGTGTGCGGGGCGATGAAGGACGTGTTCGGCGAGTACCAGCCGACGCTCTGAAGCCGCCTCGCGCCGACGTTCGGCGATGTAGCGGATCGGGAACAATAGGGAAGAAGGGTCGTTTCCTCCATGCTCAGGCTCCGGATCTCCGCCCTCCTCGTTGCGCTATTCGCACTGGCGGTTGCACCGGCGCTCGCGCACGCCACGGTCACGCAGTCGCAGATCAGCTCCTGGGTCTCGAGCGACCCCGGCACGCCGGCGAACAATCCGTACCTGATGGCGTTCGACAACCCGCCGACCCCCACCACGCTGACGGTCAGCGGTACGACGAACGGAACCACCGGGGATCACATCGACATCGTCTGCTTCTACGGCGACCCCAGTCAGTCGCTGATCCTCCAGAATAACCTGTCGGTCAACGCGAACGGCTCGTTTACGACCGTGCCCGCCTCGCCCCCGAAGCTGCAGCTGATCGCCGGTCACGCGTGCCGACTCCGCGCCGTCCCCACCGGGCCTGAGATCAACGACGACGATGTCGCCAGCTTCGCCGGACCTCAGGTCGCGGTCTCGCAGGTGGCGCTGCTGACGATCTCGGGCGGACACAACAGCGGCGTGCCGTACAGCTTCCTGGTCAACGGGACCACGTTCACCGGGGATGCCGGCTGGGGCCCGCCGGGGAACTGCGGGCCGTACGCGGCGCCGGTTGACTCGAACTTCACGATCGGCAACTTCGCGATCAACTGCGCGGGGTCGCTGCTCAACGACGACCTCGGCGCGTTCGGGGGTCGTTCGGAGGTCCAGATCGACGGGCACAACGCGTACGACACGGCGTCCGCCGCGACCCTGTTCGCTCGAACGAGCGGGGACAACGGCAGCGAGGACCTGCCGGGCTTCCCGAGCCTCACGGAGTCGATCAGATGGGATCCGAACACCGGGCTCGTCTCAAGCCAGTCCACCGAGACCTGGGTGCAGTGCGCCGGAGCCAATCAGTACAGGCGGACGATCGCCAACTGCACGAGTTTCGTCCCCACGGGCGTGCAGCTCCAGCGTGACATCACGACGAGCGTCGGCGGCCGCGTCGTGACGATGACCGACACCTGGTCCTCGACCGACGGGAACGTCCATGCGGTGGATCTGCTCTACGACGATTTCATCGGCCTGAACACGAGCAGCGCTGACCGCGCATTCGAGTTTCCCGGTCAGAGCACGTTCTCCACCTACCTCGACGGCGACTCGGTCCCCGGGTCCGGAGCGGCACCCGGTTCGATCTTCGTGCACACGAACGCCGCCGCCGCCGACGGAAACCCGGCCGAGGCGTTCGGGTCGATCACCTACTCCTCGGCGCCGTCGGCGTTCACCTTCGCCCCCCAGTCCCAGCCCCCGGTGGCGCCGGCGGCGAGCAACGAGCTCGAGGAGCACCAGGTCCTCGTGGTTCCCGCAGGCGCAAGCGCGAGTCTGACCTACATCTACTCGGTGGGCTACTCGCTCGCCGACGTCCAGGCGTTGGCGCCGGCCGCCCAGGATCGGTTCCAGGGGCCGTCGATCGTGATCGGCTCGCCGGCCAGCGGGAGCACGGTCACGACGCCGACCGTGTCGGTGGCCGGCATCACCAGCGCCGGCTCCGGGATCGCGTCGCTCGTCGTCGCCGGCCAGCCGGTTCCGGTCGCCCCCGACGGGTCGTGGACCGCGCAGGTCCCGCTCAGTCCGGGCTCGAACACGATCACCGCCCTCGCCACGGACCGCGCCGGAGCGACCGCGCAGGCGCAGCTGGCGGTGACCTACGACCCGGTGACGACCTACAATCCGCCTCCCGCGCCGCCGCCTCGGGTCCGGTGCGTGGTCCCGAAGACCAAGGGGATGAAGGTCCCCGTTGCCGAGAAGGCGGTTCGCCGAGCGCACTGCAAGGTCGGCAGGATCACGCACGTCAAGTCTCGGACGCTCCACCCGGGGCGTGTGATGAGCACGAACCCGCGCGCCGGCCGCACGCTCGAAGTCGGCGCCAAAGTCGAGCTATTCGTGTCGAAAGCTCGCTAGTCGCGCTCGCTGTCGAGGTCGGCCATCTGCGGCGCGCCGTAGCGGTCGCCGGCGGCGGCGTCGGGCGGCACGGCCCGCTCGATCAGCTCGAGGTCGTCCTCGCTCAGCTTGATCTCGAGTGCCGCGAGGGCCTCCTGCATCTGGTCGCGCCGCCGCGCGCCGACGAGGGGCACGATGTCCTCGCCGCGAGACAGAACCCACGCGAACGCGATCTGCGCCACCGTGACGCGCTTGGCGTCCGCGACCTCGCGCAGCGCCTCGACGAGCGTGAGGTTGTGAGCAAGGTTCTCGCCCTGGAAGCGCGGCATGCGCCCGCGCATGTCGTTTGTCGGGATCCCGGCCTCGGCGCGGTAGTGGCCGCTGATCAGGCCGCGCGACAGGACTCCGTACGCGGTGATCGCGATCCCGAGCTCGCGGCAGGTGGGCAGGATCGTCGCCTCGATCCCACGCGAGATCAGCGAGTACTCGATCTGGAGGTCGGCGATCGAGTGCACCGCGGCGGCGCGACGGATCGTCTCGGCCCCGACCTCGGACAGTCCGATGTGGCGCACGTAGCCGGCCTGCACCAGCTCGGCGATCGCCCCGACGGTCTCCTCGATCGGCACCTTCGCGTCGAGCCGGGCCGGGCGGTAGATGTCGATGTGGTCGGTCTTGAGCCGCTGCAGCGAGTACGCGACCGCGGTCTTGACCGCCGCCGGCCTGGCGTCGTAGCCGAGCCAGCTCCCGTCCGGACCCCGCTGGGCGCCGAACTTGACGCTGATCAGGACCTCGTCGCGGTTTCGGCCCCCGAGTGCCTCGGCGATCAGCAGCTCGTTGTGGCCCATCCCGTAGAAGTCGCCCGTGTCGAGCAGGTTGATGCCCGCGTCGAGCGCGGCGTGGATCGTTGCGATCGCCTCGCCGCGGTCGGCGTCGCCGTAAACCCCGGACATCCCCATGCAGCCAAGTCCGAGCGCGGAGACCGCCGGTCCGGTGGCGCCGAGCTGTTTGGTCTTGAGCATCTGCGATCACCTTATCGACGCGTCGCGCCGCGCCTCTTCGCAGGCAGGAGTCGTGCGCGTCCGCGCGAAACTCCTCCCCATGACAAAGCACGTGGCAAGCCGAACGCTGGTGAAGTCCCCGCCTGAGCTGTGGGCGGAATGCAGCGACGCGGCTTCGCTGGCCCGCCACCTGGACGGGTTCGGAGAGATCCGGATCACCAGGCTCGACCCGGAGACCGCCGTCGCCTGGGAGGGCGAGCGTGCGCGCGGCACGGTGCGGATCGAGCCTTCCGGGTGGGGCACGAAGGTGATCCTGACCGCGGTCGCGCACGGCACGGTGGTTGCCGAGGCGGCCGAGGCCGCCGTGGCGGCTGAGCCGGTCGTGGTGACCGAGCCTGATGCGGTGGTAGAGCCCGAAACCGTGCCCGAGCCCGAGCCAAAGCCCGGGGCGGTCGAGGGCGCTACCGACCCGCCTGGGCGCCGGCGCCGGTTCGCCAGGCTGTTTGCGTTCTTCCGAGGCCCCGAGCCTGTGGTCGCGGAGGTAGCCGAGCCCGAGCCCGCGCCCGAGCCGGAGGAGCCGCCGGTCCTAGGTGCACCCGAGCCGGAGCCGGAGCCAGAGCCGGAGCCGGAGCCGGAGCCGGAGCCGGAGCCGGAGGCCGCGCTCGGGCGCGAGTCGGACCCGGAGGCCGCGCCACCGCCAACCGACATCCCCGCCACCGAGGCCGCTCTCGCCGCCGCCCTCGACAGCCTCGGCCAAGCACATCACCGTCCGTACTCGCGCGCCTAGGGGGCTGGGGCGCAGACGCGCGAGCACGGAGCGGGATTAGCCCTCGATCTTCCCTGGAGGCCCCCCGAGTTCCGCGATCAGGGCTGAAAAATCCTTCCCGGCGGGACTGGGCACGCTGTTGGCGTCATCGCCGCCTTGCCACTGCCCCTGCTGCATGGCATACGACTCGGTGCCGACGCCGGCGCCCCAGCCGATCTCGATCCCGCTCGAGCCGCCGGCGATGATCTGCGCGACCGGCTGTCCGGCTCGAACAGTCTGGCCGACCATCAGCCCCGCAACGGGGCTGATGCCCTCGGCGTAGTAGACGTACCGGCCGGCATCGGGACCGTCGGTGAGCTGGAACTCGATGAAGGCTCCCGGCCAACCGGTGCCGCTCGTGCCGACGTACGTGATCTTGCCATCGCCGATCGCGCCGAGCGGCCCGGAACCCGAGTAGTCGACGCCCTGGTCGATTCGCTCCGGCGTCACGTCGGCGCCGGCGAGCGGGTTCGCGTACCGGCCGGGCGCCACCGTCGGCGCGGGCGCCGGCGCGGGCTTGCTCGGGTGGGTGGTCGCCACCGGGTGCGGGTGCGCGACGGGCTTTGAATGCGTGGGCGCGTGCCCGGCCGTGGTCTGGTCCTCGACCGCGCCCCCCGTGCTCACATGGGTCGGCGCCTTTGCCGGCGCCGTGTGGACCGCCGGCGCCGTGGTGTGGACCGCCACCGGGGCAGGATGGACCGCCGGCTTCGTGGTGTGGAGCGCCACCGGGGTGCGGTGGACTGCCGGCGCCGTGGTGTGGACCGCCACCGGGGCACGATGGACCGCCGGCTTCGTGGTGTGGAGCGCCACCGGGGTGCGGTGGACTGCCGGGGTCGTGGTGTGGAGCGCCACCCGGGTCCGGTGGACCGCCGGGGTCGTGGTGTGGACCGCTACCGGGGCGTGATGGACCGCCGGGGTCGTGGTGTGGACCGCTACCGGGGCGTGATGGACCGCCGGCTTCGTGGTATGGACCGCTACCGGGGCGCGATCGACCGCCGGGGTCGTATGCAGCGCCGGCGCGCTCTGCACAGCCGGGGTGGCCGCCGCGGACACGCTGTGCCGCGCCGCCGCCGCGGCTCCTCCGCTCGCCGCGTGCGTCGCCTGGCTCGCGACGCCACCCGTCGCGTCATGGGCCGCCGCGATGTGTGCGTGAGTGGTGGTCCCCGGCCGTGCCTCCCGAGTCGTCGCCGTCCGCGACGCGTGGGGCGGCGGTACGAGCGTCCGCGGTTCCGCGACGTACGGCGGCACGCTCGCGGCGCTGACATGGGGGGCCGTCGTCGTCCCGGGGAGTGCCGTGGCCTGCGCCGCGGCGCTCACGGTGGCGGCCGCCACCTTGGCCTTGGCGACCGGCGCGGCATGTTCGTCGGCTCGGTAGGTGATCCGCGTCGTTTTGACCGTCCCGCTCCGGCCGCCGAGCAACGAGGGCAGCGTCGTCGCCGCCAGCAGCGCGAGCGCCGAGATCCCGCCGGCGCCGGGCAGCGCCATCGAGGGCCGCCGCGCCGCCGCGGAGCGGCGGAGCTGCGAGTACATCGCCGACTCGCGGAGTACGTCGACGCGACCGAGATCGCGTTCGGGCTGGAGGTGGAACAGCTCGAGCGAGCTGCGGGTGGGCCTGCCTCTACGCGCGAGCGAGCGCTCCAAAGACGCCTGCCACAGCTCCGCGCAAGCGAGATCACGTGCGGTCTCCACCAACTTCCTCCTTTTTATGAGCCTGCGGAGTTAGCTGACGGGCTCGCGACCTGCGCTACGCCGCACTGTTGCAGCGATTCGCCCCGGCGACCCTTGAGGTCGCTGTTGGGTCCTCCGCTCGCCGGCCACGGGTGGCGCGGCGATTCGGCTTCTATGTCGTCCGTCGTCGGCGCTGGTACGCCGATTCCTGCAAGGTGGCGAAGTTGTATCGCATCTTGCTGCGGCGCGGTACCCCATTTCTCCCTGGAGGGGTCCGCGCCACTCGTCCGATCCCGCCACTTACTCAGCCGCGAACCCCTAAACTCGCCGGCCCATGATGCGCGACAAAGCTCCCGAGACGTACACCGAGAAGCTCGGGCAACTCGAGGAGCTGCGCCACGAGGCGATCCACGCCGGCTCCGAGCAGGCCGTCGCCAAGCAGCACGAGCGCGGCAAGTACACCGCCCGGGAGCGGATCCAGAAGCTGCTCGACCCCGGCTCCTTCCAGGAGCTCGACGTGTTCGTGCGCCACCGCACGTACGACTTCGACATGCAGAAGAACCGGCCCTACGGCGACGCCGTGGTCACCGGGCACGGCACGATCGACGGCCGGCGGGTGTGCGTGTTCAGCCAGGACTTCACGGTGTTCGGAGGGTCGCTCGGCGAGGTGATGGGCGAGAAGATGTGCAAGATCATGGATCTGGCCGCCAAGATCGGCTGCCCCGTGATCGGGATCAACGACTCGGGGGGCGCCCGGATCCAGGAGGGGGTGGTCTCGCTCGGCGCCTACGGCGACGTGTTCCTGCGCAACGTGAACTGCTCGGGCGTGATCCCGCAGATCAGCCTGGTCATGGGCCCGTGCGCCGGCGGCGCCGTGTATTCGCCGGCGATCACCGACTTCGTGTTCATGGTCAAGGAGACCTCGCACATGTTCATCACCGGCCCCGACGTGATCAAGACGGTCACCGGGGAGGAGGTCGACTTCGAATCGCTGGGCGGGGCGATGTCGCACAACACGAAGTCCGGGGTGGCCCATTTCGCCTCCGACGACGAGGACGCCTGCCTCGAGGACACGCGCTACCTGCTCTCGTTCCTGCCCCAGAACAACCTCGAGACGCCGCCCCGGGTCCAGCCGACCGACGACCCGCTCCGCGAGGACCCCGATCTCGATCGCGTCGTTCCCGACAGCCCCAATAAGCCCTACGACATGCGCGACCTCGTCCGCCCGATCGTCGACGACGGCGAGTTCTTCGAGGTCCACGAGCACTACGCGCCCAACATCATCTGCGGCTTCGGCCGGCTGAACGGCTATAGCGTCGGGATCGTCGGCAACCAGCCGAACCAGCTCGCGGGCGTGCTTCACATCGAGTCGTCCGAGAAGGCCGCCCGGTTCATCCGCACCTGCGACGCGTTCAACATCCCGATCATCACGTTCTGCGATGTGCCCGGGTTCCTGCCCGGGACCACGCAGGAGTGGGGCGGGATCATCCGCCACGGCGCCAAGCTGCTTTACGCCTACGCGGAGGCGACCGTGCCGAAGATCACGATCATCACCCGGAAGGCGTACGGCGGCGCCTACGACGTCATGGGCTCAAAGCACCTCGCGGCCGACCTCAACTTCGCCTGGCCGACAGCCGAGGTCGCGGTGATGGGTCCCGAGGGCGCGGTCAACATCATCTACCGCCGCGACATCTCGACCTCGCCGACGCCCGACACCCGCCGGCAGAAGCTGATCGACGACTACAAGGCGCACTTCGCCAATCCGTACGTGGCCGCCGAGCGTGGCTACATCGACGATGTGATCGTCCCGCACGAGACCCGCCCGAAGGTCATCACCGCGCTCGAGACGCTGCTGAACAAGCGCCAGCCGGGGCCGCAGCGCAAGCACGGCAACATTCCGCTGTAGCCGCGCCCGCTCGGCCGGGTGCACTAGAGCAGAACCGTCTGCGCATCGACGCGGTCGTCCTCCCAGGCCTCGAACGCGGCCACCGCCACAGCGAGGTCCTGCACCGCGAGTCCCGTAGAGTCGAACAGCGTCACGGCGTCGGGCCCCGGTCGCCCGGCGGCGTCGCCCGCGAGCACCGCGCCGAGCTCGGTGACCTGGTCGCGTGTGACCAGGCCGGCGGTGACCGCGCCGGTCAGCTCGCCACCGTGAGACGCCTGCTCCCACTCGTCGCAGAACAGCGTGCACGAGGAGACGGCGCCGACGGTCGCCTCGGCCTTGCCCGGGCCGTCCGCGCCGAGCATATTGAGGTGAAGGCCCGCGTGGAGGCCGCCGCCGTCGACGACGATCTCGGTGCCGGGGGTGACGCAGCACACGACATCGCAGCGGAGCGCGTCGGCGCGCGATCCCTGCTCCCATCCCAGCTCGCGCGCGAGCGCGCCGGCGATCGACTCGCGCGGGTCGTGGCAGACACCGGGCCCGTACCCGGCCGCCGCGAGGCAGCGCGCGGCCCATGCGCCGTGCAGCCCGCAGCCGACGATGCCCACCGATCGCGCGTCCTCGCGCGCGAGCGCCACCGTCGCCACCGCCGCCACCGCGCCGGTTCGGAGCGCGGTCACCGAGCGCGCGTCGAGCAGCATCAGTGGCTCGCCGTTCCCCGCGCTCGAGAGGCAGATCACGCCGGTGACCGTCGGGAGCCCGAGCGCCGCGTTGCCCGGAAACGAGGTCACCCACTTCAACAGCGCGAAGCCGTCGCCCCGGGCCGGCATCGCTCGGAAATCGCCGAACGGCGGGCTCTCCAGATAGACCTTCGCCGGCATCACCCAGTCGCCGGCCTGGAACCTGAGCAGGCCGTTGCGCACCCGTTCGATCGCCGCCTCCGCGGACACGGCCTGGAGCACGGAATCGTGGTCGAGCACGGGAAGCGAGCTCACGCACGCGCACGATACGCTCGGCGGTGATGAACCGGCGACCGAAGCTGACGATCGTCGCGCCGACCGCCTCAGCCGAGGAGGCGGCCGCGGTCGTCGCCGCGCTCGAGCGGTTCATGCGCGAGACCGCGCCCCGGCCCGCCGCCCCCGCGCCACGGCGCAATCCATGGCAGCGCGCGGCGCTCCAGGAGGGCGTCCGGACGGCCCCGGGGGCGCCTCCGCCGTGGGCGTGACGCGGCGCCGGTGGCCCGCTGTCTAATGCCAGCGTTGGTTTAGCGCGCGGTTGCTTGACAGAAACGAATGCTTGTGCGAGCTTCCAGTGGTCGGCTCGTGGATCAAACAGACGATTGGCCAGAAGGTGCTTGGGGAGCAAGCAATGAGGGGGGTCCTACCGGGTCGTGCTGTTCGCGGGAAGCAGTCGAGGCCAACGTCTTTCGCATGAGGCTTCGCGCCCGCTGTCGTTCCGGCGGGCCCACGCTCGCGCTCGCCAAGGTGCCACCGGTCACCGGCATCGCTCAGCCCCCAAAGCGAATGCCGGTCTCCCTGTAAGCGCCGGCTGAGTGCGCGCCGGCTGCCGCGGCGGTTGCCCCCGCCGTCGCGGCGCCGGCCACTTCGGCTGCCCGTCCGTCCCGCGGCCCGGCGCGCATTCGATCCGCCATTTCGCTTCGGCTGATCGCCCGTCCCGCGGCACCGCGCGCGTCCCAACGCGCCGGCGGTTCAACCCTGGTCGGACGCGAGTGCCGCAGGCCGAGCGCCTCAGCCTCGCGCAGAGCACATCGAGGGCCGGCGGGTCGCTCATCACAGCTTTCGTGGGCGTGCGGTGGCCGGCTGAAAAGCCTGCGCTTCGCCAAAACGCCCGAACCCCGATTGCATTTTGGTACATTTGTTCGTCCGTCCGCGACCGGAAGGACACGATGGCTCCCGCAACGCCGCCAAGCGCCACCACCGACGCCCCCGAGACGGCCTCCAGCCCCGGTAACGGCCGGACGGGGTCGATCGAGAATCCCGAGGTACTCGAGAACGTGCCGGGCCACGTCATCCCGATCCTCGAGCGCGAGTTCGACGACTTCGACACCGAGTCGACGCGGTTCCTGAAGGGCGAGCTCGATGGCGACGAGTTCATCAAGTTCCGCCTCAAGCAGGGCGTGTACGGCCAGCGCCAGCCCGACGTGCAGATGATCAGGGTCAAGCTCCCGTTCGGCGGCGTGACTCCCGACCAGCTCGACGCGTTCGCCGACGTCATCGAGAAGTACGTGCCGCTGCGCAAGGGCCACATCACCACACGCCAGAACATCCAGATGCACCATGTGCCGCTGCCAGACGCGGCCGAGCTGATCAGAGAGCTCGGCGACGCCGGCCTCTCGAGCCGCGAGGGATGCGGCAACACGATGCGCAATGTCACCGGCGACCCGCGCGCCGGAACGCTCGAGGGCGAGCTGTTCGACATCACTCCTTATGCCGGCGCGTACGTGCGCTATTTCGTGCGCCACCCCACGACGCAGGCGATGCCGCGCAAGGTCAAGACCGCGTTCGCGGCGACCGACGAGGACAACGCGATCACGCGGATCCACGACATGGCCTTCATCCCGCGCGTCAACGACGAGGGCGTTCGGGGCGTCGAGATGCGGGTCGGAGGCGGTACCTCGATCATGCCGCGCCTTGCTCCGACGCTGTACGAGTTCGTCGAGCTCGACAACGGCGATTACCTGAAGATCACCGAGGCCTGCATGCGGATCTTCGACCGCCAGGAGTGGCTGCGCGCGAACCGAGCCCGCGCGCGGATCAAGGTCCTGATCGACAAGGTCGGGATCGACGAGTTCCGCCAGATGGTCGAGGAGGAGCTCGAGGGCGACTGGGTCGAGGAGCGCGAGTTCTCGCCGGAGAGGATTGTGTTCGACTACGACGAAGAGGCGAACGCGCCGGCGAAGCCGCCATCCTTCGCCACTCCGAACGGGGACAACCGTGAGTTCACGCGCTTCGTCGAGACCAACGTCCAGCGCCAGCGCCAGCGTGGCTTCTCGACCGTCGAGGTCAAGGTGACGCGTGGCGATCTGACCCCGGAGCAGCTGAGAGGAATCGCCCAGATCATGCGCGACCACACCGGGGGCGCGGCGCGCACGAGCGTCCACCAGAACCTGATCCTGCGCTGGGTCCGCGACGAGTCCGTATACGAGGTCTGGCGGGCGCTCGGCGAGCTCGGGCTGGGCGACGGGGGCGCGGACGAAATCACCGACGTCGTCAGCTGCCCCGGCACGGATTCTTGCAAGCTCGGGATCACGAGCTCGATGGGGCTCAACGAGGCGATCCACGAGCGCCTCGTCCAGATGGAGATCGGCGACGAGCTGACCCGCCGGATCCACGTCAAGATGAGCGGCTGCCCGAACGGCTGCGGGCAGCACCACATCGCGAACATCGGCTTCTACGGAGCCTCGATCAAGGTCGGCGACCACGCGATCCCGGCTTACATCGCGCACATCGGCGGCGCCTACGAGGGGGGCGACGTGCGCTACGGTCAGCGCCTCAAAGCGCGACTCCCGGCCAAGCGCGTGCCTGAGGCGGTGCAGCGGTGGGTACGCTTCTACGAATCCGAGCGGACCGTGGGTGAGGAGTTCAACGCATTCGTAGACCGCGTCGGGCCGGCGGAGTTCGAGGCGCAGGTCAAGGATCTTTCGATGCCGATTGAGTTCAGCTTGGACAACATGAACTACTTCGTCGACTGGACCAAGCAGTCCCCGTTCGAGGTCATCCGGGGCGAGGGCGAGTGCGCGGTCTAACTGATTCGCCCATGAGCGTCGCGATTCCCGATCTCGAGACCGTCTCCGCCGAGGAGGTGCTCGCGTACGCCGTCGAGCGCTTCCACCCGCGGATGAAGATGGCTTGCTCCTTCCAGAAGGAGGAGTCGGTGCTGCTGCACATGCTGACCGCGATCGAGCCGGATGCCCGGGTGTTCATGATCGACACCGGTGTGCTGTTCGAAGAGACGCTCGAGACCTGGAAGCGGTTCGAGGACCGGTTCGGCGTCAGCATCGAGGTGATCGACGCCCGCAGCCCCGATCGCCCCTGGACCATGAACGGGTGCTGTGGCGAAGCCAAGGTCGACGCGCTCGAGCGGGCGCTCGACGACGTCGACGCATGGGTCACCGGCATCCGCCGCGAGCAGGCCCCGACCCGCGCCGAGGCCAGCAAGCTCGAGTACGACTCGCGCCGCGGGATGTGGAAGGTCAATCCGCTCGCCGATTGGAGTGAGAGCGACCTCTGGCGCTACATCTTCGAACACGAGCTGCCCTACCACCCGCTCCACGACCAGGGCTACGCGTCGATCGGCTGCCAGCCGTGCACGCGCCCGGGCTCGGGGCGCGAAGGACGCTGGGCCGGGCTCGACAAGACCGAGTGCGGCATCCACGAGTGAGGACGACAGGTTGAACCCGCTTCACTACGAGCTGTCGCATCTCGAGGCGCTCGAGGCCGAGTCGATCCACATCTTCCGCGAGGTCGCGGCCGAGTTCGAGCGCCCCGTGCTGCTGTTCAGCGGCGGCAAGGACTCGCTGGTGCTGCTGCGCCTCGCCGAGAAGGCGTTCCGTCCCGGCCGCTTCCCGTTCCCGATCATGCATGTAGACACCGGGCACAACTTTCCCGAGGTGATCGAGTTCCGCGACCGGCTGATCGAGCAGATCGGCGAGCGGTTGATCGTCGCGAGCGTGCAGGAGTCGATCAACAAGGGCCGGGTGGTCGAGGAGACCGGCCCGCGCGCGTCCCGGAACCGCCTCCAGACGACGACGCTCCTTGACGCGATCGCCGAGCACGGGTTCGACGCGGCCTTCGGTGGCGCGCGGCGGGACGAGGAGCGCGCCCGGGCCAAGGAACGCGTGTTCTCGTTCCGCGACGACTTCGGCCAGTGGGAGCCCAAGCGCCAGCGCCCCGAGGTGTGGGCTCTCTACAACGGCCGGATCCGCAAGGGCGAGCACGTGCGCGTGTTTCCGCTCTCGAACTGGACCGAGCTCGACGTGTGGCAGTACATCGCGGAGGAGAAGCTCGAGGTCCCGAGCATCTACTACGCCCACACTCGGGAGGTGTTCGAACGCGACGGGATGCTGTACGCGCTTAGCCCGCACGTGCAGCTGATCGAGGGCGAGATGCCCTTCGAGGCGTCCGTGCGCTACCGGACGGTTGGCGACATGACCTGCACGGGGGCGGTGCGCTCGCACGCCACCACGCTGCCCGACGTCGTGTCCGAGATCGCGGCCACCCGTATCACCGAGCGCGGAGAGACGCGCGCCGATGACCGGGTGACCGAAGCTGCGATGGAGGATCGCAAGCGCGAGGGATATTTTTGACGTCGCCGGAGAGCTTCTGATGGCGCCCGGCGCCGCCACCAACGGCCACGCACTGAGAACCCGCACGAGCGAGCTGCTGCGGTTTGCGACGGCGGGTTCGGTCGACGACGGCAAGTCGACGCTGATCGGCCGGCTGCTGCACGACTCGAAGTCGATCTTCGAGGACCAGCTCGAGCACGTCGTCCAGACCTCCGAGCGGCGCGGCGACGGCTACGTGAACCTCGCGCTGCTGACCGACGGTCTGCGCGCCGAGCGCGAGCAGGGGATCACGATCGACGTGGCGTATCGGTATTTCCAGACGCCGCGGCGGAAGTTCGTGATCGCGGACACCCCCGGCCACGAGCAGTACACGCGGAACATGGTCACGGGCGCCTCGACCGCCGACCTCTCGATCGTCCTCGTCGACGCCCGCAAGGGGGTCAGCGAGCAGACCCGCCGCCACGCCTACATCGCGTCGCTGCTCAGGATCCCCCATGTGGTCGTGTGCGTGAACAAGATGGACCTCGTCGCCTACGACGAAGCCGTGTTCGAGCACATCGTCGACGACCTCACCGACTGGGCCGCTCGCCTCGAGATCCCCGACATCAGCTTCATCCCGATCTCCGCGCTGCACGGCGACAACGTCGTCGACCGCTCGACGAACATGCGGTGGTACGACGGGCCCCCGCTGCTCTACCACCTCGAGCACGTCGTGATCGCGCCCGACCGCAACCTGGCGGAGGTGCGCTTCCCGGTGCAGTGGGTGATCAGGGTGAGCGGGACCCGATCAATCGAGCACCACGACTATCGCGGCTACGCGGGCACGGTTGCCGGCGGCGTGCTCCACCCCGGCGACGAGGTGATGGTCCTGCCGGGCGGGCAGCGCACTCAGGTCGCGGCGATCGAGACCTACGACGGATCGGTCGACACGGCGTTCCCGACGATGTCGGTGACCGTGCGGTTCACCGACGACCTCGACGTCTCGCGCGGGGACATGATCGTCGAAGCCGACGACCCTCCGGCGGCGGCCCGCGAGCTCGACGCGATGGTCTGCTGGATGGGCCAGGAGCCGCTGCGTCCCGGCGCTCGGCTGATCATCAAGCACACGACTCGTACGACCCGGGCCCGGATCGAGGAGCTCGACTACCGCGTCGACGTCAACGCGCTCACCCACCACCGCGCGGGTGAGCTTGCGCTCAACGAGATCGGCCGCGTCCGCCTGCGCTCGGGCTCTCCATTGATGGCGGACCCGTACTCGCGCAACCGCACCACCGGCAGCTTCATCCTGATCGACGAGGCGACCAACGACACGGTGGCCGCGGGGATGGTCATCAGCGCGCGATAGGCTGCGTGCGGCCCGAAGGTCTCGATATCACTGCGGAGACGCCGCGGCGGTGAGCTCCCACGAAGCGGGGGGTCGCTGTGCCGCCGCCTCCAACAGTGCGGTCAGCTGCGTGAGGTCGCCGTCTTTTGGCCAGTAGCCGGCGGCGCCGGCGGCTTGTAAGGGCGCGGTGTAGGCCCCCGGGTCGCCCATCCCCATCACGATGACTGGAGCTCGGCGGGAGAGCTCCGCGAGTCCGGCGCGCGCGGATTCGCTCCCGAGTCCGGCGAGCCGGGAATCGGCTAGGATGACGTCGACCTGGTGAGCGGACGCGGCGCTGATCGCCGATGGCAGGTCCGGCGCGTCGCCCACGACTTCAACGGTATTCGCCTCCTGGAGCGCGCCGCGTATGGCGCTACGGGTACCCGGGTGCGGATCGGCGATCAGCACCGGTACGCGGTACGTCCCATCGTCCCGGCGCGGCTGCGCCTTATCGGGCAAGCGCATGGGCATCTACGGAGGATCCTGTTTGGAGCCGACTGTGACATCAGCACAAACCCTCACACCCGCTACGTAGAAGCCGCTCGGAACGCGTTGGCCCAACGAACCGTGGCGGGAGCTCGGCCCCCGGCACATTGTGCTTCGGTTTTGGCTACCCGGCTCGCTGATGCTGCTGCGGAGGCGCGGCCGTCGCGGCCGCCGGCCGATGTTGGACCGGGAGCGTGCACCGGACGGTCGTTCCCCGGCCTGGCGCGGACTCGACCTCGAGCGTGCCGTGCAGCAGTGCAGCGCGCTCGCGCATGCCGAGCACCCCAAACCCTTCGGTCTGGCTCGCGGGGTCAAAGCCGGCGCCATCGTCTCGGATGCTCATGGCGATCGTCGCAGTTCCTTCGATGACCTCGACCACCGAGCGCGTAGCGTGGCCGTTCTTGGCGGCATTGGTCAACGACTCTTGGATGATCCGGTAGATCGTGAGCTCGAGTTCTGGTGTGTGGCGCTGAGTCGCTCCCCCGCTTTCGTACGCGAGCTCGACGGTCGCGTCGACGATCAATCCGCTGCTGCTGACGCGTTCTGCGAGAGCCTCAATCGCGGCCTGTGTTCCGAGGTCGTCGAGGATCGGCGGGCGGAGTTCTGTGATCAACCCGCGAAGGCTCGACATATCGCTCTCGAGCTTGCCGATCGCTGCGCGAACGGCCCCCTGTAGCGCGTCCAGGTCGCCGGCGCGGTCAGCGGCGCCCAAGGCGATTCGGAGTGCTGCGAGGCTCTGTAGCGTCTCGTCGTGCAGCTCGCGTGCCCACCGCCCTCGTTCCTGCTCGGCAGCCGCGAGCCGCTGGCGCTGGCGCTCCATTGCCACCGACTGAGCGGTCGACACGGCGGCCGCGGCGCTCGTAGCGAACGCCTCCAACAGCCGCTGATCCTGGGCGGTGAACCGCGGGCCGCCGGCGATACGGTCCAGCGCGACGAGTGCCCCCAGGGGTTGTCCGCGGAACATGAGCGGCACGATCAGACCGTCCGCGGCGTCGAACCCCAGCCCTCCGAGCCCGTGCTCGTTGAATCGAGCCCGGTTAAGGTCGTCCGTGAGGCGTTGCGTGGCGGCGGTGCGCAGCGCGGCTTTCGCGACCGACCCCTCGAGCGCGATTTGCCGGCCGACGAGATTGGCGGGCACCTCGCCTGCGGCGGCGACGACCTCCAGGCCGCCGTCTGTTTGGAGCTCGATGACCAGCGCGCGGGCGGAGACCAGGGCGCGTCCACGTTTGGCCACGAGCGTCAAGATCAACGGCAGATCGGTCTGGCCGCCGATTGCGCGCGAGATCTCCACCATCACGCCGAGCGCATCGACGGTTTGCTCGAGCTCGTCGCGACGCGCCTGGAGGCCGCTGTAGCGCCGCGCATGGTCGATCGCGATGCCGGCGAACTCCGCGAGCCCGACGAGCGCCCGCTCGTCAGCCGCAGTGAACTCGCCCCCGTCGCGCTTCTCGGTGAGATACAGGTTTCCGAACGGCTCGCCCGCGACCATCACCGGGACCCCGAGGAAGCTTCCCATCGGGGGATGCCCGGCGGGAAACCCGTACGACCTCGGGTGAGCCCCGACGTTCGCAACCCGCAGCGGCGCGGGGTCGCGGATCAGCTCACCGAGGACACCGCGCCCCGTCGGCAGCGATCCGATCTGCCGGCGCGTTGACTCGTCAATGCCCGTTGTGATGAACCGGGCCAAGGCGGTCCGCGACTCATCAAGAACGCCGATCGCGGCATACCGAGCCCGGGCCAGGTCCCGAGCCGACTCAACCACACGCTCCAGCACACGCTCAAGATCCAAATCGTCGAGCACGTCGCGAGCAACACCAAGGACGTCCGGTGAGTCCGGTGAGGCCACGTTCACCACGGCCTGGACCGATCATCGGTAACACTCCGCGTGAGCAGCGCTCGGGCGGAACCGCTGCCGGCGCTAGGCCAGCGAACGAGCGGTACGCGATGGCACCCGCGAGGGCGATAGGGACAATTCGGCAAGGAGGGCACGGAGGCTCTTTGGGACGAAGCGATGGGCCGGGTCATTCGGGTCTGACATGCCCACACCGGCCGAGGATTAGAGCCGGAGTACCACCGCCCGACAGGGGTTGAATCGGGCGTAGACTCACCATACACCCGCAAGCAAGTAATCGGTGCCCGATCGCGCCGTCCGAAGGCTAGACTCGGTCGGGGTAAAGCCGCTCATGAGTCACCGGGACACCAAGCATCTTCGCGTCCTGATCGCCAACGAGCGCAAGGACCGCCTGGCGCTTGTCGGCTCAGCCGTGGTCGCGCTCGGACACGAGGTGATCGCCCGCGAGATCGAGGTCGAAGACGTGGCCGCCGTCACCGCCCGAGAGCGACCCGACGTCGCGCTCGTCGGGCTCGGCGAGAGCTCGCAGCACGCGCTCGAACTGATCGACCGGATCGTCCGAGAAGCCGCCTGCCCGGTAATCGTCCTGATCCACGCACGAAACCCCGAGTTCATCAAGGAGGCATCCAAGCGTGGCGTCTTCGCCCACCTCACCGACGCCGACGTCGACGACTGGCAGAGCTCGATCGACATCGTGCTGCGACGCTTCGCCGAATACCACGACCTCGAAGGGGCGTTCGCCCGTCGCGCGCTGATCGAGCGCGCCAAAGGCATCCTGATGGAACGGCACACCATCGACGAGCACAACGCGTACGAACTGCTCCGCGAGCACTCGCGGATCAACAACCGCAAGCTCGTCGACCTCGCCACCGCCGTAGTCGACGGCCATCGCCTACTCCCCAGACAGCCCGCAGTTCCTCCCCAGCCCGAACCTCAACTACCGTCCAGAGGCGATCACCCGTAGGCACACGCAGCTCTGCGCGACGGGAGTCGTTCACGCCTCGCTAAAGTCTCGCAGCCCATGTTCTCAAAGGTGCTGATCGCCAACCGCGGCGAGATCGCGGTTCGAATCATGCGCGCATGCGAGGAGCTCGGGGTCGCCACCGTGGCGGTCTACTCCGAGCTCGACCGCGACGCGGTGCACGTCAAGCGCGCCGACGAGGCGTACCTGCTCGGCCCGGGCCCGGCGGCCGAGAGCTATCTCGTGATCGACAAGCTGATCGACGCCGTCAAGCGTTCGGGCGCCGAGGCGGTCCACCCTGGCTACGGCTTCCTGGCCGAGAACGTGGCGTTCGCGGCCGCGCTCGAGGAGGCCGGGATCACGTTCATCGGTCCCCCCGCCTCCGCGATCGAGGCGATGGGCTCGAAGACGCGTGCCCGCGAGCTGATGGCAAAGGCCGGGGTGCCGATTGTCCCCGGGACGACCGAACCCGTCGAGACGATCGACGACGCGCAGAAGGTGGTGCAGGACACGATCGGTTACCCGGTCGCGGTCAAGGCGGCCGGCGGTGGTGGCGGCAAGGGCTTCCGCGTTGCTCTCGACGAGTCGAAGCTGAAGGATGCGTTCGAGGGTGCGGCGCGCGAAGGCGAGAAGTTCTTCGGCGACGCCACCGTGTACCTCGAGCGCTACCTGCCCGATCCGCGCCACGTCGAGGTGCAGGTGCTCGCCGACGCCCACGGGAACGTGATCCATCTCGGTGAGCGCGACTGCTCGCTCCAGCGCCGGCACCAGAAGCTGATCGAGGAGGCGCCGGCGCCGGCGGTCGACGAGAAGCTCCGCGCCAAGATCGGCAAGATCGCCACCGACGCGGCTGCGGCCGTGTCGTACACCGGGGCGGGGACGATCGAAGGCCTGCTCCAGGACGGCGAGTATTTCTTCCTCGAGATGAACACCCGCGTCCAGGTCGAGCACTGCGTGTCCGAGATGGTGACCGGGCTCGACATCGTCAAGGAGGGCATCCGCGTCGCCGCGGGCGAGCCGCTGTCGGTCTCGCAGGATCAGGTGGAGTTGCGCGGCCACGCGATCGAGTGCCGGATCAACGCCGAGGACGCGAGCAAGAACTTCGCTCCGGCGCCCGGCAAGATCGGCGCCTACACCGAGCCGGCCGGGCCGGGGGTGAGGGTCGACTCGGGCGTCGGCCCGGGCTCGGAGATCTCGCCGATGTACGACCCGATGGTCGCCAAGCTGATCGTGTGGGACGTCGATCGCGAGCAGGCCACCGCGAGGATGCTGCGCGCGCTCGGCGAGTATGAGATCGAGGGCCTGAATACGCTGCTGCCGTTCCATCAGGCGATCCTCCAGACGCGCCAGTGGCAGGACGCCGAGACCTGCCGCGACCTGATCGAGGACCGCGCCTGGCTGAAGCAGCTGGCGTTCCCCAAGCCCGACAAGGCCCCGAGCGAAAGCGACGCCGGCGAGGCGGCGCCGGAGCCCGTCGAGCAGAGCTACACGGTCGAGGTGTCCGGCAAGCGCTTCGACGTCAAGGTGATCGGACCGCCGCTGGCGGACGCGGTCAACGGCGCCGCGCCGGCTCGCGAGGCCGCCGGCGCCACCAAGCGCGCCCCGCGGCGCGGCGGGCACGCGAGCGGTGGCGGTGGCGGCGACACGCTGTCCTCGCCGCTTCAGGGGACGGTTCTGAAGGTGGCGGTCGAGAAGGGCGCCGACGTCCAGGAGGGCGCGCTCGTGTGCGTGATCGAGGCGATGAAGATGGAGAACGAGATCACCGCGCACAAGGCCGGCACGGTCGCCGAGCTGCCGATCGCCGTAGGAGCTTCGGTCGCGACCGGCGACACGCTCGCGGTGATCAACTCGGCTGGCTAGTAGCGCCGGCGACCCTGCGCGAGGGGAGCGACCCCCGGCGAAGCGCCACCGTCCGGTCGGGCCAGGCCAGCGTCCCGAACAGCGTGACCAGCAGCAGGTCGCGCGCGACGACCGCCCACGACTCGAGCGGCTCGAAGCTCTTGAGCGGCGCGAAGTGCAGCGGGTAATAGACCTGGGTCATCGTCATCGCACACGCGAGCAGCGCGAGCGCCACGAGCCCTCGCCGGCCACTCACGGTGGCGACAAGGGGCGCGAGCCAGATCAGGTACTGGGGCGAAAGCACCCGGTCGAACACGATGAACGCGCACACCGCGGCTGCGCTTGCCGTCAGCAACCGCTCGCGGGTCGCCGACCCGAGGGCGTAAAGCCCCCACACGGCCACCAGCGCGACCAGTTGCAGAACGCTCATCAGCCCCGCGAAGGCGAATGCCGGATGACCATCGAGATTGTCCGAGCTGTGCGTGAAGTAGTACGAGAGGTGCAATCCGAACAGCTGGTGCGCCGCCAGGAATACCGCGGCGCCGACGCTCTCGATCTGCAGCGGCCGGTTCTCCTGGCCGTGGACTGCCCACCACACGCCGTGCGGAGCGATCACGAGAAACGGCAGGAAGCAGACCAGCAGCACGACAGCGAACACCGCCAGACAGCCGAGCGCAGCCCGCCGGCCGTCGCGGCGCCACACGTACACGACCGCGATCGGCACGACCACCACCGGGAACGCCTTCGCGGCGGTGCCGAGCGCAAGCAGCGCGAAACCGGTTCGCTTCCGGTCGAAGTAGATCGCGGTCAGCGCGCCGATCGTGAGCATCGTCGGGAACAGGTCGTAGCGCGAGAGCATCACGGCTCCGAGCAGCAGCGGCGAGAGCGCTAGCACGGCCACGCCGCAGATCAGCTGCCGCGTGTCGACGCGCTGCACCGCCAGCACGAGCGCGGCGAGGCCGGACGAGATAACCCCGCACGCGGCCATCAACAACCCGAACGCCTCCATATAGCCCGAGAAGCTGTTGCCGGCGAGCAGTCTCGGGATCAGGAACACCGGAAGCGCCAGCGGCGGGTACTCGACCGAGAAGTCGCGATAGGGGACCAGCCCGCGCACGACGATGTTCCGAGCGTACTTCGCGTACTCGTGCGTGTCCCATTGCCGGTCGAGCCGGTACCAGCCGTGGTGGATCAGGTACCAGGCGATAACGAAGCCGAGCGCCGCGCACGCGACCGCCAGCGCGGTCCGCTGCCGGTCCGAGGGCATGTAGCGGGCACGGCCCGCCGGCACGCCGACCGACGTGCCGGCCAGCTCGACGAGTCGGTCCTGTGGCTGTCGTCCAGGCATCACGGCACGATCCTCGCTGCGAGATCGTAGGGATACGTGTACATCCTGATCGGGCCGGCCCGGTAGACGGCGGTGGGGCGTCCGAGGTCGGGCGTCGGCACGGTGACGCTCTCGCTCGAGCGAGCGTCCGTCAGCAGGAAGCTGCCGGTGCGCGGACGCGGCGAGTACCAGCTGCTGATGAAGTGAAGATCGAAGCGACACAGACGGGCGTTCTGGTCACAGACGGCAACGGGATAAACGTGCACGCGGAACCCGGTTGCCCACGTCACCGGAGCGGCGTCCCAGTAGCCGGCGTACCCGACCTCGAGGTGCTCGCGTGCGGCGATCCGGGCGATCTCGTTCGCGACCCCGGCGCTGATCGGAGTATGGAACTCGGCGCCCTCGCTCGAGACGCCTCGCGCCAGGGACACGACTGCCCCGAGTGCGAACACGCACGTCCCCGCCAGCACGACCGCCGCGGCGCGTCCACGGCCGGGGCTCGCAGCGGGCGCCAGGGCGACGGCCGCGGGAACCACGGCGGCGGCGGCGTACAGCAGTCCGACGAGGTACCGATCGGCGTGGATGTCGACCGGCGCGTCACTGAACACGAACGCGAGCGAGAGCAGGATCGCCGACGAGCACCAGAACGCGAATAACGCGTGACGAGCGCGATCGCCCCGGGACGAGATCTGCCCGCGTAGCTGTCGCCAGCCGAGCCACGGCAGTAGAACCATGGCCGCGATGCTCACCGCCGCGCACAGGGCGGCGAGAGCCACCCGCGGCGTCAGCGAACCCCCGGAGACGGCGCCGTTGCCGAGCACGGCGACCGACCGTACCCACAGCGTCAGGTTGTGGACCGTCTTGACGCCCGCGACGATCTTGGTCGGGTGGAGGCCGGGCTCCGACGTAACCAACAGCGCCGACATTACCCCCCCCGTGATCCCCCAGGTGATGGCCGAGACCGCGACCGTGGAGGCACCGGTCACGAGCGGGCGCGTATCTCCTCGTCCACGCGCGACGATCAGCGCCAGGGCAAACGGCGCGAGGGCCGCGATCATCACGAGCGGATCCGATTTGGCGTTGACGCCGACGATCGTCCCGACGACAAGCACGAGCGCGATCAGCACGAGCCGACGGGCGTCCGCGGCGTGCCGCTCGAGCCAGACCACGAACGCCCCCAGCAGCGCGAGGCAGAACCACGCGGGAGCGTGCTGCGTGGTCGACAGCTGGAGCCGCAGGGTCGCCGGCGACGCGCACACCAGCAGCACCGCGGTAAGCCCGGCCGCCCAACCGCCGGCCACCCGCCACACCGACCACGCCACCAGCCCGGCTCCCGCCAGCGCCATCGCGTACGGGGCCGCCACCCAAAGCTGCCGATGGGCCGGAAGCCACTTTGTGGCCAGCTCGAACAGCAGCGTCGCGTACCAGCCGAACTCGCCGAGCACCACGTTCGCGTGCGCCGGCGCGGCGCCGAACAGCTCGCCGATCACGGGCCCGGACGCGGCGTCCGCGTCGAGGTTCGTGGCCCGGATCGCCGCATCGAGCTGGTGCGCCAGCAGGATCAGGTAGATCACGCCGAGCGGCAGGGCGGCCCACCACGCCCAGCGCGGGAGGCGGCCGAGCCGCCGCTCGCCGGCGCTCGGTCCTCGAGCCGCAGCGGGCTGGCCCGGAGCCGCGAGGCGGGGTGAGATGCCCGAGCCGGCGCCGCTCGTCACGACGCACCGCGCCGGGATTTGGCCAGCGCCAGGCCGTGGCGGGATGACACCGCGCTCTGCGCCGCGATCTGCTCGAGCCGGCCGTCGGCATAGAGCAGCGCCTGCGCCCAGGTCCCGGGACCAAGCGAGGTCGAAACGGTCACGCTCCCGGCCCCCGGCCCTCGCGCGGCCCGCACCACGGCCCCGTCCACCGTGAGCTCGGCTTCGAGGCCGCGGTTGAGCCGCGCGAGACGGGTGACGGAGGTCGTGTAGTGCCCCGCGCGTACCATCTCGGCTCGCTCGGCCGCCAGAGCGAGCACCAGCGTCCGCTGAGCTTGGCGTTGGAGGTCGGCGGGGCTCCGCGCGACCGCGACGAGCGATACCAGGACGCCGCCGACGAGGAGCGCCAGGAACGCCGGCAGCAGCCTCTCGGCCAGCCGTCGTCGGCGCAGGCAAACGAGCACGCCGGCGGCGATGGCGACGGCCACGGCCAGCAGGGCCAGGCCGATCGCGGCGGTGGCAACACCCGAGTAGCTCATGTCGGCAGGAAAACGGCGTGTCCCGGGTCTAAGGTCCCCTTACGGACCCCAAGCGGGGCGCTCGGTGGTCCGAGGCTACTGGGAAACGGTCCCTCGCAGCAGATCCACATTCTCCGCGTGGATGCGGCGCTGCGCGCCCGTTCGGCGGCCGGCGGGCAGGTCTGCGTGCAGACCGGCGGTGCGGAGCGCCTTCAGGTAGGCGACGTCCTCGTCGAGCACCCGAAGCGCGTCCGCTCGAGTGAGCGGAGTCCCATGCCCCGGCACGATCGTGTCCGCGCGCGAAACCAATTCCCGCAGGCGCTCGAGCGTCGCGAGGTAAGCCTCGACCGAACCGCCCGGCGAGATCCACGGGATCTCGACCGGCGAGAGGTAATCGCCGCACACGAGCGTCTCGAGCCAAGGGATCAAGAACGCCGTCCCGTCCGCGGTGTGTCCCTCGGCCTGATGGAGCTCGAGCTCGCGGTTCCCGGCGCCGAGCGAGAGCCGTCCCGGAACCGGGAGCCCCTGCACGCCGGCGAGCGGGAGCGGACCGCGGTCGTCGACGTAATGGTTCTCGTCGAACTCGCGCAGGAGACGCTGGGCCTGTCCCGGCTCCGCGGCCAGGCGCGTCGCGGTGCTCTCACCGCACCCGAGCGACGCCTCTGGGAACGCGAGGCGCCCGAGCAGGTGATCCCAATCGGCGTGGGTGGCGAGCAGCCCCGACACTGGGAAGCCGGCCTGCTCGAGCACGCCGGCGAGCGCCTCGAGCTCGTCCGGATATACCGGCGAGTCGATCACGAATCCTTCCTCGCCCGCCCGCACGGCCGTGCACGTCGTCTGCCAGAAGCGGCTGATCAGGACGATCAGGTCGGCGTGGACCGCCAGGACCTTCATCGAGGCCCCAGTGGACCCGTCCGCAAGTCCTGCGGCATTCGAGCGGCCCCTACGACACGCCGAGCAGCTTCATCGCCTCACGCAGGGACGCGACCTCTGCGTCGGGCTTCTTCTGATTGGACTCGAGCGTTTCCTTGTTGCGGTTGACCCAGATCACCGGCACCTTGCGCTTCAGGCACGGCTCGACGTCGTAGTAGTAGCTCGCGGCGACATGGACCCAGCCCTTCTTGCCGCCGATCCGGCGCTCGCACTCGGCGAAGTGAGCCGGGTCGGGCTTGTACGAGCGGACCTGCTGGGCGGTGACGACGAGGTCGAAGTCGAGCGGGATGTGGCGGCGGGTCTGGCCGAGCAGCTTGTCGTCGATGTTCGCGATCAGCCCGACCTTGTACTTCTTCCCGATCTTCTGTAGCACGGGATTGGTTTCCTTGAACGGCGGCCAGCGCTGGACCGAGTCGGGGAGAAACCCGGCGCGGGAGGGCTCGAGCGGCCAGCCGAGCGTCTTCGCGATCTGGACTGCCGTGCGCCGCAGGACCTCGGCATACAGCTCGTACGAGCCGGCCTGGATCTGGCGCTGGACTTCGTAAAACAGCGGGATCAGCTCTTCCCGCTCGATCGTGAACCCGTCGCGGTCGGCTTCGGACTTGAACGCGTCGTATGCGCCCGTCTCCCAGTCGATCAGGGTTCCGTAGACGTCGAAGGTGACGAACGAGATTTCCTTGGGGATCGCCATGGCGCGGCCATGATGCCATGGGGAGAGAACGCGCGTAGCGCCGAGCCCCCGCGGGCGCCCTCGCGGGATCGCCCGTCCCGGCGCGACCTACTAGAGTGCAGCCCGCGCATGGATCTACTCGAGTACCAGGGAAAGCAGGTGTTTGCCCGTCACGGCGTCCCCGTGCCTTCCGGTAGGTACGCGCAGACCGTGGACGAGGCGGCGGCCGCCGCCGACGACATCGGCTACCCGTGCGTGATCAAGGCACAGGTCCAGATCGGCGGGCGGGGCAAGGCCGGCGGTATCAAGCTCGCGAACAACCACAACGAGGCTCGCGAGCACGCCGAGGCGATCCTCGGGATGGACATCCGCGGCCTGACCGTGCACGAGCTGTGGGTCGAGGGCGCCTCGGAGATCGCGTCCGAGTACTACGCCTCGGTCGTCTTCGACCGGTCGGCCAAGGCGCCGCTCGTGATGCTCTCGACCAAGGGCGGGATGGACATCGAGGCCGTGGCCGACGAGGACCCCGACGCGATCGCGCGGCTCCACGTCGATCCGCTGCTCGGCTTTCAGGAGTTCCACGGCCGCCGCCTCGCGTTCGAGGCTGCCGTCGATGCAGACGTCGTCCGGCCGGTCGGCGCGATGCTGGCCAAGCTGTACGACGTGTTCGTCGCCGAGGAGGCGACGCTCGTCGAGGTGAACCCGCTGATCGTGACCCCCGAGCGCGACGTCAAAGCGCTGGATGCCAAGGTTACGCTCGACGACAATGCGCTCTTCCGCCACCCCGACAACGCCGAGCTCCGCGACCCGTCGGCCGAGGACCCGCAGGAGCGCATGGCCAAGGAGCGCGGGCTCACGTTCGTCAAGCTCGACGGCAACATCGGGATCCTCGGCAACGGCGCGGGACTGGTTATGTCGACGCTCGATGTCGTCGCCCAGGCCGGCGGCTCCCCCGCGAACTTCCTCGACGCGGGCGGCGGGTCGAAGGCGGAGGCGATCACGAGCGCGGTCGAGGTGATCCTGTCCAACCCGAACGTCAAGGCGGTGCTGTTCAACATCTTCGGCGGCATCACGCGCTGCGACGAGGTCGCGCGCGGGCTGATCGAGGCGTTCGACCAGATCGGCGTGGGCGGGGAATCAATCCCGTTCGTCGTTCGCCTCGACGGGACCAACGACGTCGAGGGGCGCACGCTGCTCGCCGAGGCGAACCTCCCGAACGTGTACGCCGAGTCGACCATGGACGGCGCGGCGCACAAGGTCGTCGAGCTCGCAAAGGCCGCGGAATGAGCATTCTCGTCGATGCCGGCACCAAGCTGTGCGTGTCCGGAATCACTGGGCGCGAGGGCACGTTCCACTCGCTTCGCAACCGCGAGTACGGAACTCAGGTGGTCGGTGGCGTCACGCCCGGCAAGGGCGGTCAGGACGTCGAGGGGATCCCGGTGTTCAACACGTTCCACGAGGCGGTCGGCAAGACGGGCGCGAACACCGCGATGATCTTCGTCCCGCCCCGGTTCGCCGCCGACTCGATCCTCGAGGCCGAGGATGCGGGGATCGAGCTGATCATCGCGATCACCGAGGGGATCGCGGCGCACGACGAGCTACGCGCGTACGCGATGATCAAGAAGGGCGGGCGCTCTCGGCTGATCGGCCCGAACTGCCCCGGCATCCTGTCGCCGGGCAAGGCGAATGTGGGGATCATTCCGGCCGCGTTCTTCAGGGAGGGAAACGTCGGCCTCGTGTCACGCTCGGGCACGCTCACGTACCAGATCGGCAACGTCCTCGCCCAGAGCGGCTTCGGCAACTCGACGATCGTCGGGATCGGCGGCGACCCGGTTCCCGGAACCGACTTCATCGACGTGATCGGGCTGTTCGAGAACGATCCCGAGACCGACCTGATCGTGATGTGCGGCGAGATCGGCGGCGACAACGAGGAGCGCGCCGCGGACTTCATCGCCGAGAACGTGACCAAGCCGGTCGTCGCCTACATCGCCGGCTTCACCGCCCCGCCCGGCAAGACCATGGGTCACGCCGGCGCGATCGTGTCGGGCTCGCACGGCACCGCCAAGGCGAAGGCCGAGGCGCTCGAGAGCAAGGGCGTGCGCGTCGGGCGCACCCCGACGCAGGTCGCCGAGATCGCGGTCTCGCTGCTCGGCGCCGCGGCGTAGCCGGGCCGCTCGAATGCCGTAGGACTTGCGGACGGGTCCGCTAGGCTGCGGTCGTCCGTGCCGACCGACGCCGTCCGCACCTTGAGCCCGCATCTCGCCGAGATGGACCGGCTGCTTCACGACATCCAGTGCGAGCTCGCCCCCGAGCGCGAGTCGCGTCCGTTGCTCGTGACCGCCGGCATTCCCGACCCCGCGGCCCCGGCCCCGTCTCCACCCTCACCGATTCCGGAACCCGCGCCGCTTCCGGAGCCGCCCACACCGCCACCGCTTCGGGAGGCGCCCCCACCGCCACCGCTTCCGGAGCCGCCCACACCGCCACCGCTTCCGGAGCCGCCCCCACCGCCACCGATGCCCGAGGCGCCCCCACCGCCACCGATGCCCGAGGCGCCCCCACCGCCACCGATGCCCGAACCCGCGCTCGACCGGCAGATCCGAGCCCTCACGGAGCTCTCTGAACGGCTGATCGCGTCGATGCGAGAGCTGCTCGACGGCTACGAGCGCGTGCTGGCGCCGAAGGTGCGCGCGCGCCCCGAGCCGGCGCGCGTGACGCTGACGGCCGGCCCGTTCGCGGGCGTCGAGTCGCTCCACGAATTCGAGGCGGCCCTGTCGCACCTGCGCGGCGTGCGGGAAGTGACCGTCCGCGGGTACGAGGGAAGCGACCGGGCGATCATCGACGTGCGGCTGGCGTAGTCTTCATCACATGGCCAAGACGATCTCATTCGCCCGGGGCGCGCCGTCGCTCGACATCGTCGACGTAGACGGCCTGCGCACCGCCGCCGCCGCCGCGTTCGACGCCGACCCCGGCGGCATGACCGCGTACGGGACCGCGATCGGTTATCCGCCGCTGCGCGCGTGGCTCGCCGAGCGCCACCAGGTCGCCCCCGAGCAGGTCATGGTCACGAACGGCTCGATGCAGGCGGACGCGTTCCTGTTCGACGCGCTGGTGGAGTCCGGCGACTCGGTTATCGTCGAGCGGCCGACGTACGACCGCACGCTCCTGTCGCTGCGAAACCGTGGCGCGGACGTACGGATGGTCGAACTCGAGCCCGACGGGATCGACGTCGCCGCGCTCGAGCGCGTGCTCGCCGCGGGGGCGAGGCCGAAGCTCGCCCACATCATCCCGAACTTCCAGAACCCCGCCGGGTACACGCTGTCGGCGCACAAGCGCGAGCGGCTGCTCGAGCTCGCGGGCGAGCACGAGTTCACGATCTTCGAGGACGACCCGTACGTCTCCCTGCGATTCGAGGGCGCGCCGCTGCCGACGATGCTCTCGATGGACCCGGGCGAGACCGTCGTGTACGCGTCGTCGTTCTCGAAGACGGTCTGTCCGGGGATCCGGGTCGGCTATCTCGTCGGCCCGGCCGAGCTGATCGCAAAGGTGGTCAAGCTCGCGACCCAGACGTACATCTCGCCGAGCATGGTGTCGCAGGCGATCGTCCACCAGTTCTGTGTCTCGGGTGCGATCGACAAGTCGATCGAGCTCGTCCGCAACGCCCTGCACGAGCGGGCGGACACGCTGTGCGAGGCGCTCGAGCGCGAGCTGCCCGACGCCCGCTTCGTCACGCCGCAGGGCGGCTACTTCCTGTGGGTTGATCTGCCGCGCGGCACCGACGTCGGGGCGCTGTTCGAGGCGGCCGCCGAGCGCGGCGTCCAGTTCGTCAAGGGATCCGACTTCGTCCTCGACGGGGGCGACTCGAGCCTGAGGCTGGCCTACTCGGGGGTCACGCCGGACGAGATCGAGGAGGGCGTCAAGCGCCTCGCCGAGGCCTACCGCGACCTGGCCGGCGTCGCGGATGTGAATGCGGCCTGAGGAGATCGCCGCTCTCGGTGACCTCGGCGCGTGCCCTTCCTGCCGCGATTCAGCGGCCGTAGCGCTCGCGCCCGAGCACGAGCTGCTCGGGCAGCGCGGTGCGCGCCGGCGGCGATGGATCCGCGACCACCGACACCGTCTCCGCGACGCTCGCGGTGACGCTGGCGAGCACTCCGTCCGAGCGGACCGACACGGTCTCCCCATCGTTGGACGCGACCTCGCCCTCGAGCCCCGGCTCGATCCCGGCGTCCTTGAGATAGTGCAGGAGGTCCTCGGCCTCGTTCTCGAGCCGCAGGATCGTCACCCTCGCGCCGGGCTCGCAGTCGGCGAGCGGCACGCCGTCGATCCGCTCCCCGACCCGGATCGGATGGCCGTGGGGGCAGGTCTTGGCGTCGCCCACGGACGCCCGCACGTACGCCTCGAACCGCGGCGTCATTGCGTGCTCGAGCTTCTCGGCCTCCTCGTGGACGTCGTCCCACGGCACGCCGACGACGTCGGTCAAGAAGCGCTCGATCATCCGGTGGCGGCCGACGATCTGCTCGGCGTGCTCGCGCCCCGACGGCGTGAACTCGATCACCCGCTCGGCGTTGCGGGCGATGTAGCCGTCTCGCTCGAGCCTGCCCAGCATCTCGTGGACGGTCGGGGCCGAGAGCTGCATCGCCCGAGCGAGATTCGCGCCCGTCATCGGCAGCCCGGCCTCGAACAGCCAGAACAGCATCTCGACGTATTCCTCTTCGGCGACGGTGGCGCGGGCTGGGGCCATGAGGTGATCGTATCGGCCCGGCCCCCTCGTCCATGACATAGCATCGAGGGCGTGCCCGCGCTGCCCTTGAAGCCGCCGATCGACCCCCAGCTCGCCCGCTCGCGCGCCGGCCTGCCGGTCGGCGAGCAGTGGTCCTACGAGCCCAAGTACGACGGCTTCAGGGCGATCGTGTTCGTCGACGGGGACGACAGCGTGATCCAGTCGCGCAGCGGCAAGCCGCTCGCGCGCTACTTCCCCGAGCTGTCGTTCCCGACCGGCCGGTACGTGGTCGACGGCGAGATCGTGATCGACGACCCCGAGGGCGGCCAGGACTTCGACGCGCTCCAGCAGCGGATCCACCCGGCGAAGTCGCGGATCGACATGCTCGCGCTGCAGACCCCGGCCCGGTACGTGGCGTTCGACCTGCTCGCCCGCGATGACGAGTCGTGGCTTGAGCGGCCGTTCTCCGAGCGCCGGGCCGAGCTCGAGGCTCTCGCTCCGGGTGAGCTCGCGGTCACGCCGCTCACTCGCGTCGCCGATGAGGCCGAGCCGTGGCTGCGGAGCGGTGAGGGCGTCGTGGCCAAGGATGTCGGCGCGCCATACCGCCCCGGCGAGCGAACGGGCATGATGAAGATCAAGCGCGTACGGACGATCGACGCGGTGGTCGTCGGGTACCGCCCCGGCAAGGAGCCGGGCACGGTCGGCTCGCTGATCCTCGGGCTCTACGACGACGCGGGCAAGCTGCACGGGGTCGGGCACTCCTCAGGCCTGAAGGCGGCCGAGAAGCGTGCCTTGACCTCGAAGCTCGCGGCGTACGAGACCGGCGAGCGGGGCCACGGCGACCCCAGCCGCTGGAAGAACGAGAAGGACCTCGAGTGGATCGCGCTTCGCCCGGAGTTGGTCGTCGAGGTCACGTTCGACCATGCCAGCGGCGGTCGGATCCGCCATGGGACGAAGATCTTGCGGTGGCGCGAGGATAAGCCGCCGAAGGAGTGCAAGCTCGAGCAGATGTCCCAGTGAGCGACGCGGACGTCATCGTCGTCGGCGCCGGCCTCGCGGGTCTGGTGGCGACAGCCGAGCTTGCCGACGCCGGCCGGCCCGAGCTCCGCATCGCGCGGGCAGCCGAGCTCGCGGACCCCGGTCGGGGAGTTCGAGCTCGGCGCCCAGGCGGTGATCGTGACCTCGGGCGGGATCGGCGGCAACCACGAGCCGGTCCGGGAGAGCTGGCCCCGGACGATGGGCAAGCCGCCGACCCGGATGCTCTCGGGCGTGCCCGACCACGTCGACGGGCGGATGCTCAAGATCACCGAGGACGCCGGCGCCAGCATCATCAACCCCGACCGGATGTGGCATTACCCCGAGGGGATCGAGAACTGGAGCCCGATCTGGACCCGGCACGGGATCCGGATCCTGCCCGGCCCCTCGCCGCTGTGGCTCGACGCGAGGGGCAAGCGCCTGCCCGTACCCCTGTTCCCCGGATTCGACACTCTGGGCACGCTCGAGCACCTGATCAAGACCGGCTACGACTACAGCTGGTTCCTGCTGACCCAGAAGATCATCGAGCGCGAGTTCGCGCTGTCGGGCTCCGAGCAGAACCCGGATCTGACCGCGCGGAGCGTCCGCCAGGTGCTGGCGAGCCGGCTCGGCGGCGGCGCGCCACCGCCGGTGAAGGCGTTCAAGCGCCACGGGACCGACTTCATCGTCGAGCATGACCTCCGCGATCTCGTCCGGCGCATGAACTCGCTGACCGGCGACTCGTTGATCGACGCCGGCGACTTGGAGCGAGAGATCAAAGCGCGCGACCGGGAGCTGGTCAACCCGTACAGCAAGGATCTCCAGGTCACTGCGATCCACGGCGCGCGCCGGTACCTCTCGGACCGCTTCAGCCGGGTCGCGACTCCCCACCGGATCCTCGACCCGGGCGCTGGGCCGCTGATCGCCGTCCGCCTCTGGATCCTCACGCGCAAGTCGCTCGGCGGCCTCGAGACCGATCTCTCGAGTGGGGTCCTGAAGCCCGGCGGCGAGGTGCTGCCGGGCCTGTACGCGCCCGGCGAGGTCGCCGGCTTCGGCGGCGGCGGCGTCCACGGCTATCGCTCGCTCGAGGGCACGTTCCTCGGGGGCTGCTTGTTCTCGGGCCGGACCGCGGGGCGGGCGGGCGGCCCGAGCTGTGGTCTAGGGGCTGCGCTTCGCGCAGCATCCATGGGACCATGCGTCCCCGTCCGGACCGGATCGCACGGCCCGCGACCCCGGACCGGACGGGGTTCCCCGGCCCCACGGACGCCGAGCACAGCGAGGCCCAGCCCGAACAACTCAACACTCGCGCCCCCCGCCCGGGTGAATTCAGATTCACTCGGCCATGGACCGAGTAACTCAGCAATCGCGATGGCGGGCGGGCCGAGTGTTGACTTAGTCGGTGTCTCGCATCTGGAAGGTGAACATGCGGTCGGCGTCGATGCGCATGTACACCGGCCCGCTGTCGAGGAACTTCTCCCAATCCGAGCCGTAGCTGGGCACGTACACCTCGAGCAGCGTTTCGCGCAGGCCGCCGGCGATCTCGACCGGGACCGCGCGGCCGTGGATGGTGATCGCGAACTCCTCGCGCGGGAGATGCGTGGCGCTGACCTGCGGGCGGGCCAGCAGGTGGCGGTATCGGACCGAGTCGGGAGCGGTCCCGAAGTGAAACGCACCGCGGTAGAAGATCCCGTCCAGCGGTCCGGCGATCGGGCGACAGTCGGCGGTCACGGTGGCGACGACGAGCAGGCACATCCCGGTCAGCTCTCGCACGAGCTGCTCGGCCCCGACGCGGCGCTCCGGGGTCGTGATGCTGAGCAGGTGGGATCCGGCTGTCGCGTAGCTGCGGTCGAGCAGCTTCTGGAGCGCGCGGATGTCCTCGGGCGTCTCGTGCATCGGCTACGGACCATACTGCCGCCATGGCCATCCCGGGCATCCCGACCACCGTGCTCGTCGCCCCCGACTCGTTCAAGGGGACGATGACCGCGGCTGAGGTCGCCGACGCGATCGGCCGCGGCCTCGAGGCCGCGGGGCGCCCGGTCGACCTTTGTCCCGTCGCCGACGGCGGCGAGGGGACGCTCGAGGCGCTGCTGCGGGCGCTCGACGGCGAGCGCCGAACGGCCTCGGCGACGGGCCCGCTCGGCCACCCGCTCGAGGCGTCGTTCGGAATCGGCGAAGGCAGACGGGGCCAGGTGCTCGGCGTCGTCGAGACCGCGGCGGCGAGCGGGCTCGGGCTGGTCGATCCGACAGAGCGCGATCCGATCGCCGCGAGCACGTTCGGGACGGGCCAGCTGATCATGGCGGCGATCGAGGCCGGCGCCGAGCTCGTCTACCTCGGGGTCGGGGGGAGCGCGACCACCGACGGCGGCGCCGGCGCGATCCGCGCGATCCGCGAAGGCGGCGGGCTCGGCGACACACCGATCGTCGTGCTGTCGGACGTGCGCACGCCGTTCGAGCACGCCGCCCGGGTGTTCGCCCCGCAGAAGGGCGCGGACGAGGAGCAGGTCGTGCGCTTGACCAGGCGTCTGAACGACCAGGCCAGGCGACTCGCGCGCGATCCCCGGGGCCTACCGATGACCGGCGCGGCGGGCGGGCTCTCCGGCGGGCTGTGGGCCGAGTTCGGGGCCGAGCTCGTGCCCGGCGCCCAGTTCGTGCTCGACGCGGTCGACTTCGACCGGCGGATGCGCTCGGCGCGCGCGGTCGTGACCGGCGAGGGCAAGCTCGACCAGCAGAGCCTCGCCGGCAAGGTCGTCTCCGAGGTGGCAACGCGCGCCCGCCAGGGCGGCGTTCCCTGCCACGCGATCGTCGGCACGCACGAGCTCGACGCGTTCGGCGTGCGCGTGCTCGATCTCCAGGCGGTGTTCGAGGCCGGAACGCCCCGTCAGCTCAGCGCGGCTGCGCAGCGGCTGGCGGAGGTGCTGTAGCCACCACCACCCTCGCCGGCCGCCGCGCCCGCCGGCTGTCGGTCAGGTGCCGGCTCTCAGTGCGCGAAAGCGGTGCGCTTCTCATCCCCCTGAGACGGGAGCGGCGCGTCGATGGACTCGAGGAACTCCGTCTGCTCGCGCAGGTCGTCGAGCAGGAGGTCGGCCATCTCCATCGTCATCCCGGCCCGCACCACGATCCGCAGCACGCTCAGGTCCTGGCGGTGCTCCGGGAACGTGTACGCCGGGACCAGCCAGCCGTACTGGCGCAGCCGGTCGGAGACGTCGAACACGCTGTAGTTCTCGACCTCCGGTGTGACTGCGAACGCGAACACCGGAAGATCCTTGCCCTCGGAAATCAAGCGATAGGGGCCCATCTTGGCGATCTCGCTCGAGAGGTGGGTCGCGACGGCCTGCGCTCCCTCCATGACCCGGCGGTATCCGTCGCGGCCGAGCGTGGTGAACATGTAGTACTGCGCGACGACCTCGCTGCCGGGCCGCGAGAAGTTCAGCGCGAACGTCGGCATGTGCCCGCCGAGGTAGTTGACGTCGAACACAAGATCCCGCGGGAGCGCGGTTTCGTTGCGCCAGACCGCCCAGCCGACCCCCGGGTACACGAGGCCGTACTTGTGGCCTGAGGCGTTGATCGACTGCACCCGATCGATCCGGAAGTCCCACTCGAGGTCGGGCTGGAGGACCGGCGCCACGAACCCGCCCGAGGCGGCGTCGACGTGCAGCGGCACGTAGCACCCGTTGTCGCTCTCGAGCTGGTCCAGGGCGGCGGCGATTTCCTTGACCGGCTCGTAGCTGCCGTCGAACGTCGAGCCCAGGATTGCGACGACCCCGATCGTGTTCTCGTCGCACTGAGCAACGGCCTCGGCTGCCTCGAGATGGAAGCGGTTGCCCTCCATCGGGACCAGGCGCGGCTCGACGTCCCAGTAGCGGCAGAACTTGTCCCAGCAGACCTGGACGTTGATGCCCATGACGAGGTTCGGGCGGTCGGTCGGCTTGCCGGCCTTTCGCATCCGCTCGCGCCAGCGCCACTTGAGCGCGAGGCCGCCGAGCATCGCGGCCTCGCTCGAACCGGTGGTCGAGCAGCCGGTCGCCTGCTCGTGGTCCGGCGAGTTCCACATGTTCGCGATGATGTTCACGCACCGCGCCTCGATCTCGGCTGTCTGCGGGTATTCGTCCTTGTCGATCATGTTCTTGTCCGCGGTCTCGGCCATGAGCCTGGCCGCAACCGCCGGCATGTAAGTCGTCACGAACGTCGCGAGGTTCAGGCGCGCCTGGCCGTCGAGCAGAAGCTCGCTCGAGATCAGCTCGTACGCCGTCTCGCTGTCGACGCCGCTGTCCCCGAGCTGGTGGATCGGCAGCATCGCCGCCTCGCGCGCGATGCTCGTGGCGGCTTGCGGCATCGGCTGGTGCGGGCGCTGCTTGGCTAGTGGCATCGAGGCTCCTTGGTCGGCGCGGCGGACCCCTAGATGATGCCGTACGCCGCCTCACTCATCGCGCAGCCACGGCCCGGCAACCTACCGAGGTCACGGATTGGGCGGAGGCTGGCAGCCGAGATCGATCAGGTACCGCGCGAACGCCAGCCGGTCGCGGTCCGGATGAAACGGCTCGCCGCCGTCCCGGAGCAGCGCGGCGACGCGCTCGAGGTCGAACAGCAGGGCGAGCTTTCCCGGCGGGTCGTCCCACTCCCCCGAGTCGTAGCGTTCGACCCAGGCCGACAGCGCGGCCAGCGCCTCCACCTGGACCTGGTCCTCCCACCATCCGCTGCGGAGCGCGAGGCGGTAGCGGATCCGGAGCGTGCACGCGTCCGCCCACAGCTGTTCGAACCACAGCCACCGCTCCCGCGGGTACAGCCCCTCGCAGCTGAGCGGCCAGCGCGCGGAGACCGGCTCGTCCCAGTTGCTGTCGGGCTCATGCCAATCCTCGGGCTCGGGCCGGCTCATCGCGTGTCCGCCAGTCTTCGAAGGCGCCGGTCCTCGAACCACAGCCGCAGGCGCAGGCGCGTCGGCGCGATCCGGCCGTAGAGGAGCAGTGCGCTTTGGTCGGGGAGCTGGCGGAGCGCCTCGGGCGCGATCAGCGGCCGGCGCCGGCGCGACGTCGAGCGGGTCGTGCCGCCGGCCCCCGTCGTGCGGGTGCGGTCGCGCGCCTCCTCCTCGCCGGTGAGGCCGGCGAAATAGCGGAGCGTCTCCAGATCGGCAACGCCCGGCAGCAGCATCCGCGCGCGATGGCTGTTCACGACCGTCTCCGCCTGCTGCCCGTAACGGGTCCGCGCCTGGGCGAGGTCGTGGAAGATCGTGACCAGCTGGATGTTGTGGCTCGGCGCGGTCGAGGCGATCTCGGCGAGATTGGGGAGCGGCGCCACGTTGCCCGCTTCGTCGAGGCACAGGAGGAGGGGCTTTTCGAGACGGCCACCTGCCAACGTGGCACGTTCGTAGGCCCGGTCGACGACCTCGCCGAGCAGCGCGAGGAAGACCGGCCGCAGCAGCTTCGACGCCTTGGCGTCGCCGATCAGATAGAGCGTCGCGGCCCCGTCGAGCAGACGGTCGGCGGTGATCTCACTCGACCGGGCCGAGCGCACGACGCGTCCGAAACGGTAGGCGCGCAGCAGCGTCTGCGCGGTGGCTTCGATCGAGGTTCGAGTCCGGTCTGCCTGGGCCTCGAACGCCCGCACCGCGTCGTAGGCCTCGTTCGCGCCCTCGCCCGCGGTCAGCAGCGCCTGGTCGAGCTCGCGGATTCCCTGCCCGTGGACCCAGCGGACGACCGTGTCCATGCCGGCGCCGCTGACCGCCGCGGCGTACAGCAGGGGCGCTAGCCGCTGCTCGGCGGCGACGGCCCAGAAATCTCCCCCCTCGACGCTCCCACGATCGAGCTCACCGGCCGCGGCGAGCCGCCACGCGACCTCGAGCGCCCCGTCCCAGGTGCTCGCGCCTTGCAACGGAGACCAGCTGTGCGAGCGTGCGCCCGAAAGGCCGAACGGGTCGAACACGAACACCTGCCCGAGCGCCCGGCGCCGCGCGATCGTGGCTCGGAGCAGGTCGGTCTTGATCGAGCTCGCGACCGCCGGGCCGGCCCATTCGAGCAGCGCGGGGATCGCGATGCCGGCCGACTTGCCCGACTGCGGTGGGCCGAACGCGACGAGTGCGTGGCGCTGCTCGGCGTACAACAGCCGGGGTCCGCGCCGCCCGAGCACGAGGCGACCACGCCCGCGCGAGCGTGGGCGGCTCCGCAGCGGGCGCAGCTCGCCGGCCCCTGCCCAGCGGGCTCCTCCGTCCTCTCGGCCGGCGAGCCGGGGCGCCAGTGCGCCGCTCGTCCGGGCGGCGATCAACGCGAGCACCCCACCGGCGCCGGCGAGGATCGCCAGCGCTGCGTAGAACCCGCCGGCGCCTGGCAGCTCCGGGCGGACGACCACGGGCCACGCGCCGGCCGGGTCGGACAGCCGCGACGGCAGCCGGACCAGTACCCCGAGCAGCTGCCCGATGCCCACCGCCGGCCAGCCCGAGCCGAACAGCGCGCCGGCCAGGCCGCCCCACAGCCACAGCGTTCCGGCCACGCCGGCGAGACCGCCGATCGCGGACAGCATTGCGACGTCGGCGTTTCTGTTCATCCGCGGTCGAGCCTCGCGTCGGTCACCCGCATGCCCGTGTCGGTGTTCGTGAACTTCGCCTCGAGCCGCGACCGGTAGTGCTGCACGACGAACGACCGGCTCCCGACGCGCCACAGCGCCTGGCCGGCCGACAGCATCGAGATCAGACGCGCCTCGGTCTCGGACAGGCCGAGCAGCGCGCGCGTGAGCGGAACCTGGCTCTCGTCCTGGTGGTAGACGATCCGGGTCGAGGCGTCGGCGACGAGCCCCTCGGCGATCCTGGCCGCGCGAGAGCCGGCGTCGCCCGCGGCTCGCAGATCGGCGAGTTTGTGCAGGACGACTAGGTTCATCACGCCGAACTGCCTGGCCAGCTTGAAGTTCGACTGGAACCACTCGCCGAGGCCCGTGTGCTGGACGATCTTCCAGGACTCGTCGGCGACGTTGATCAGCCGCTCGCGGCCCGGCCGCTCGGCCATCCGTGCGAGCAGGGCGCTCATCCACGCGGTGGCGCACGCCATCAGGATCCCGACGGCGGGCGAGTCCTTGACCGCGTGCAGGTCGAGCACGAGCAGTCGCGCGTCGAGGTCGAGGCCCGGCGTGGTGGGGCCGTCGAACATTCCCCGCAGCGGCCCCTCGCACAGGTCCTGGAGCGCGAGCGCGGCCCGGCGGGAGTCGCGCGCGAGCCGCTCCCGGCTCGTGCGAAGCCGTCCGGCCATGTCCGCGAGCGGGTCGAACAGGAGGTTCGCGATCTGCGGCAGGGTCGGCTCGGGGACCCCGCTGATCCGGATCGCGTGCAGGGCCTCGCGGAGCGCGGCCGCCTCGATCTGGCTCAGCGGCCCCCCGAGCGCGGTCACGGTCACGGCCCGCAGCAGGTCGAGCTGGGCATGTTCCTCGGGGCGGGAGGCGAGCGGGTTCAGCCGGATCCCGCCGCCCGGCTCGAGCGAGACCGGGCTGACCCCGACCGCGGCGCACAGCGGGCCGTACTCGCGCTTGACGTCGAGCACGAACGCGCGGCGGCCGAACAGCAGCATCCGCCACAGCAGCGTCTTCACGAGCGCGCTCTTGCCCTGCCCGAGCTTGCCGAGCACGATCGCGTTCGGGTCGTCGAGCGCGCCTTCGCCGTAGAGGACCCACGGGTCGTAACAGAACGCGCCGCCGCTCGAGTCGCGCCCGACGAACACGCCCCGGCCGCCGAGGCCGCCGGTTGCCACGAACGGGTAGATCGCCTGCGCGTGGCGGGTCGTGCAGCGGTGGCCGGGCCGCTCGGCGGTCATCGTGACCCCGGGCGATTCGCGGCCCGCGCCACGGTCATCGGAGCCCCCGGCACAGCGGCAGCGTGAACGCGAACGCGTCGGCCTGCTGGCCGTACATCCGGTGGAGCTCGAGGCGAGCCCGAGCCGCCTGCTCGTGGACCTCGGCGCAGGCGCGGCGGAGATCGTCGCGGTCCCGGCCGGACACGGTCACGAAGCCCGCGAGCCGGACCTCCGCGTGGCCGGCGGCGAGCTCGGCCTCGCGGCGCACGGTGGCGTCCTGCGCCTGGCGCTGGCGAGCGGTCTCGGCCTGCCCGAACCGGCTCCGCAGCTCGCGGTCGGCGCGGTCCCGGGTGACTGCGGCCTCCACGTCCCGGGTCGAGCGCTCGGGGGTCAGCGGCTCGAACGTGACCGCGACCGTCCGCACCACGTTCGAGCGCCCGAGCAGGGCGTCCATGAACATCGGCGAGACGTCGACGCGCGGCCATCCTCCGATCCAGAACGTGGCGTGGACGGCGCCGTCACTGCAGTAGTGATCCCAGTGCTCGCGGGCACCGAGCGGCCAGGCGTTGGCCTCGGCGAGCCCGTCTCGTCCGGGCTCGGTCGCCTCGACGGACGCGAGCTCCGCTCGGGCGTACGGGTCGAAGGCGGTTCTGAGGGTCCGCGCGACCTGTCCCGCCCCGAGCGCGCCGAGCACGGTCACCTCCGCGGCCTCGAGGCCCTCCGCGACGCGCTCGGTCTGCTCGATCAGCGACCGGGCCGCCGCCTCGGCGCCGCGCTCGCCCGCGCGGCGCGGATCGATCTGGACCGCGATCAGCAGCTCGTGCTCCTGCGTGGCCTTAGTCGTCGCACCGATCAGCTCGAGGTAGGACTCGATCATCGGCGTGCCGCGGAGGGGGACCGCGGGGTCGCGCTCGGCGTGCAGCCACCGTGCGAGCTCGTCGCCCTGCGCCGGAGCGGTCCGCTCGATCCACTGCAGCCTGCGGACCGAGCCGCCCGCCGCGCCCGACAGGATCAGCCCCCAGCGCGCGAGGCGGCGCTCCTGCGCGTCCGCGTCGAGCAGCGAGAACGCCAGCACGCGACACGCGAGCACGGCCGTGAGCCGGCGCCCGCGCAGCTCGGACAGCACCCCGACCGGATGGCCGCGGTAGGGGACGTCGAGGATGCGGACGGACTTGAGCGCGGCGGGGGCGTCCGGAAGCGGATGCCGGAGCAGCCGGCGCAGGGCGCGACCGCGCCCCTCGGCCGGCGCCACCCCGCGCCCCTCGGCCGGCGCCACGCCGCGCCCCTCGGCCGGCGCCACCCCGCGCCCCTCGGCCGGCGCCACCCCGCGCCCCTCGGCCGGCGCCACCCCGCGCCCCTCGGCCGCCACCATTCCGGCGCCCGGCGCGCGAGAGCGGAAGCTGAGCCGTCCGTGGATCCACCGCATCCCGAACGAGAGGGCGACCGGAGCCCACTCCTCGGCGGTGCGACGGCCGAGCGGCGCGAACGCTGCGAGCAGGAAGCTGCCGAGCAGCAGCATCCCGAGGAACGCGCCGGCGGCCGTCGGGGATCGGTCGAGCACGACGATCGCCGCGAGCACCCCGGTCGCGGCCGTGACCGCCTGCCCGGCGCGGACCTGACCGAGGATGCCGCGGCGCTCGAGTGGACCGAATCGGTACGTGAGCCGCTCGTCGGTCACGAGGCGTCCTCGTGCGGCCACACGGGCGTCGCGAACAGGTTTTCCGCTCCCAGTTCGAGTACGGGCTGCTCGTTCCAGGGGACGGGCGCCGGCGCCGGCACCTCGTCGTCGCCCGCGGCGGCTGGGTCGGAGGGGGCGGGGTCGGAGGGGGCGGGGTCGGAGGGGGCGCGGTCGGAGGGGGCGCGGTCGGGAGGGATGACCGCCTGACTGGCGCCACCGTCGAATCCCGGGGGCACGGCGCCACCGTCTGACCTTGGGGGCTCGGCGCCACCGTCGGATCCCGGGGGCACGGCGCCACCGCCTGACCTTGGGGGCTCGGCGTCGCGGTAGGGCCCCGGGGGCTCGGCGCCACCGTCGGACCGCGGGGGCACGGCGCCGCCGTCCGTGTCGCCGGTGGCGCTCAGGACCCAATCGGCGGCGTCCCATGCGTTCGCATTCGCGCCCTCGGCCATCGAAACCGGGGTGCGGAGCTCGCCACGGAGCGCGCCGGCGGCGCCGCTTGCCAGCTCCGCGAGGGGCACCATCCGCAGCAGCGCCCACGGCGAGAACGCCGCGAGCGTGATCAGCACCGCCCCCGCCATCATTCCCGCGACGCTCGCGTCCTCGGCGCTCTCGTTGAGAGCGGCGCCACCGAGCGACAGGACCGCGACGATCGCGAACTTCGACAGGATCAGCGCGACGAGCAGCTCGACCGCGCGAACCGCCCAGATCCGCCGGGCCGGCCACACCATCGCGGCGAACGCGAGCGGCAGCATCAGCGCGATCACGTACACGGCGGCCTCCCGCATCAACAGCTCGATCCACAGCACGAACGCGGCGCCGATCGTGAACAGGCCGACCAGGACCGCGAGGAACGGCGAGCCGCTGAGAGCGCTCACGGCGGCGATCGACACGCCGGCCCTGGCGAGGAAGTGAGCGCTCTCGCCGTCGGCGGCCGCGGAGATGAACGTGCACATCTCATCGGAGGCGGCCAGCAGGAGCGTGGTGAGCGGCGCCACGATCGCGATTGCGAGCATCGCGAGCGGCAGGTATCCGAGCGCCGCTCTCGCCAGCAGCGCGAGGTCCGAGCGGATCAGAGCCTGCACCGCCGCCGCGAACAGGAACGGAAGCGTCAGGACTGCGGCGATCGCGGCCATCCGCCAGTACGTCGAGGAGAACCAGCTCGAGCGCAGCTGCGGCGTTGTGGTCTGTCCGAGCGCCGCCGCGGTGTCGTTCAACACGGCCTGTGCCCCGCCCAGCACAAAGGGCGCGAGCGCCGCGAACCCGGCCGCGGCGGCGGTGGAGGCAACCGCCTGGGTCGCCCCGCCGACCGCGGTGTTGACGGCGCCGCCGACGTTCCCGGTCACGAGCTGCTTGCCGGCCTTCAGCAGGTCGCCGCCGGCCGTCGTGCCAATGCCCGAGCATGCGCTGCCAGCCACGGCGCTCGGCACACCCGCGCCGCAGATCGGACCGGCCGGGTCGGTCGCGGCGGACGCGGTTGCCGGTGCGGTCGCCGCCCACGCGGCGGCCAGGGCGCCGATCAGGCCGACTCGCAAGGTCCCTGCGCGGCGACTCATTTCGCGGTCGTCCCCAGATGCTGGAAGAAGTTGACGAGACCGGGCCCCGCCCCGATCACGAGCGCCGACGCCGCCGAGGTCACCGCTGCCATCCGCCCGCGCGCGGCGTAGTGCGGGTTGTGCGCGTGCGAGGCGATCGCCCACAGCGCGGCGCCGACGAACGCCCCGATCAGCGCGACGGCCAATGCCCACGCCTCGGCGCCGTTCACGAGCTGCTGAAGGACGTTGCTTCCCGGCAGCCCGGTCATGTCGGGCTTTGCCGAGACATCGGCCAGTGACGCGAACATCATCGTTCTCCTCTCTAGTCCAATTGAGCCAATCTAGATGTACTGAACCTACCAATATCAAATGAGCTCTGCTAGGGTTGTTCGCATCAAATTAGTCTCAATTCGCTTCAATATGTCCCTAATAGAAGACACGGTGTCGTGCGACGTGGGAGAGCTCTACGGCTCGCTCGCCGCCCGCCTCGAGCAGATCGTGCGACTCGACGTCAGGGCCCCCGACGCCGTGATCGAGGACGCATGCCAGTTCGCCTGGCTCCGCCTGCTCCACCACAGCGACCGGGTTCGCCGCGAGACCGCGATGGCGTGGCTCGCGACGACGGCGGTGCGCGAGGCGTTCAAGCTCCTGCGGCGCGACCGGCGCGAGCTCTCACTCGAGGCGGCGATCGAAGAAGGCTGTGAGCCGTCCGCTCACACCGCGCATTCGCGACCAGAACAGCTCGTCGAGCTGCACGAGCGCCTGGCGGCTCTCGACGGCCTCCCGGAGCGGCAGCGGCGCCTGGTGTGGCTACACGCGCTGGGGCTCAACTACGTCGAGATCGCCGCGCACGAGGGTTGCACACGGCGGACGGTCGACCGGCAGCTGCTCCGGGGCCGGCGTGCGCTCCTGGATGAGAGCCGGGCGCGGACCGACCTCGCCCGCGACTGAGGGCCCTAATCCTAAAACCACCGCATGGGGTCTGGCGCTTGGTTGAGGTCCGAATCTAAGGGGCCACGCCACCTACTCAGTCGCGGACCCTGAGACTCCTACCGCGCGCGCCCGCGCTTGCGCCGGCGCTTCTCGGCCGGGCTCAGCTTGCGCGGCTTCGGTGGCGACTTGGAGCCTGCCCGCTTGCCCTCGGCGTCGATCGGAGCCACGAGGCGGCTGCGGACCGGCGCCCGCCGGCGCGCGTCTCGCCAGATGTAAAAGGAGATCCCGCCGAGCACGACGATCGCCCCGATCGCGATGACGACCACCGAGCTCCCGCCGAACCCGCTGCCGCCGGCCGTTGCAGTCGTCTGCACCGTCGGGGCGGCCGTGCTGGTGGTCGGGATCGACACCGAAGGCTGCGGGAAGCCCGGGGCCAGCGGATTCGATTCCGGGGTCTGGGCGGTTGCCGCCGCGGGCAGCACGAGCAACCCTCCGACGAGGGCGGCGAGGACAACCCGGAGCGCTGGTCTCAAGCCCGGTCCTCGCTTCTCAGGCGAGCGGCTGCTCCATCGCCGGTGTCTTGGGCGCGTCGACGTAGGGCTGCTCATCATCGACGTCCTCTTCGTGGTAGACGCTCTCGGCGTTCACCGCCCAGATGTCGTGGTGTGACCCGGTGAGGATGTTGTCCACCGCGCGCATCGCGGTCAGCATCGAGTGGTCGGAGTTGTTGTAGCGGTGTAGCCCGTTGCGGCCGACCTGGATCAGATTGTCGATGCCCTCGAGCCACCCGCGGATCGTCCGGACCCTTTCGGGATACTCGACGTCGTACATCGGATACGCCTTGTGGACGCGCACGACGAAGCCGAACTTCACCTGGTCGGCGCGCGCCAGATGGAGCTTCGCCAGCTCGCGCGTGGCCATCGCGACGAGGTCGTCGTCGTTCATGTTCCAGATCTCGTCGCCCTCGAAGCAGAAGTACTCCATCCCGATCGAGGTGTCGGTGTCGTTGGGAACCATCCACGGGCTCCAGGAGCGGAAGTTCTGAATCCGCAGCACCCGGACGCCCGGCTGGTGGATGTAGATCCAGTTGTCGGGGAACAGTTCGGGGCTGTCGATCACGAGCGCGACCGTCAGGAAGTCGCGATAGCGAAGGCCGCGCGCGGCGTCACGCACCTCGCCCGGCGCCTCGGGGTCGGCGATCCCCACCGTGGTGCGCAGCGGCAGCGAGGAGATCACGTAGCTCGGGGTCAGCGTCTCCCCGCCGGCGACGAGCTCGACGATGCGGCCGTTCTCGATCCGCAGGCGGGTGACCGGGGCGTTCAGCCTGACCTCGCCGCCGTGGGCGCGGATGTCCTCGGTCATCTGCTCCCACATCTGGCCCGGGCCGTAGCGGGGGTAGTTGAACTCGGAGATCAGCGACTTGATCTTGTTGCCCTTGTTGCCGAAGAACGCGGCCTTGGCCGCGGCGAAGAACGACAAGCCCTTGATCCGCTGGGCGGCGAACTCCGACCGGATCTCGGTGCAGGGCACGCCCCACAGCTTCTCGGAATAGGTCTTGAAGAAGTGCTGGTATAGCCGCTTGCCGAAGCGATTGGACACCCACGCCTCGAATGTGTCCTCCGGGCCCTTGGGCTTGACCGCCGCCCACAGATAGGAGACGCCGCAACGGCACACCTCGAGCGGGCCGAGTTTCTGGATGACGTCCATCCCCTGGAGCGGATAGTCGAGGAACTTGTCGTTCCAGTAGATCCGCGACTGCCGCGGCCGCCGCAGGAACTCCTCCTTCATGATCTCGTGCCAGAGGTCGTCGACCTCCTTGGACTTCGTGAAGAAGCGGTGCCCGCCGAGGTCGAAGCGGTAGCCGTCGCGGACCTCGGTACGCGCGATGCCGCCCACCTGGTCAGTCGACTCGAGCACGATCACGGGCTTGCCCCGCTTGGCGAGCAGGTAGCCGGCGGTGAGGCCCGCCGGGCCGCCGCCGAGCGCGACCACGGGACGCTCAGGCGTGATGTCCGAGCCCGGGCCGTCGTTGGGTGTGGGGGTCACGTCGGTCATCTAGGGGATCTCAGGAAGCCTTCTCGTAGAGCACGGCGCTGTAGGCAAGGATGCTTGCTCCTCGGTAGTTGTGCGGCGCTACTGTCACCTGCTTGAGGACACCCTTGTCGACGTCGTCCTGGAGGATCTGGCCCCACTGCGCGGCACGCCGGCGGACCAGTTGCGTCCAGGACGACTTCCAGTTGTTGGCGCCCTCGGTGAGCGGTCGCACGTACAGGAGCTGCTGTCCCGACTTGAGGCTAGCAACCAGTGGCGGGAGCAACGCCTGGGGGTCCGCGTGTTGCAGCCGCTTGAGCGCGTACACCCAGTCCATGTAGCTAGGGTCCTTGACCGGGCCGATCGTGGTCTGAAAGTCGTGCACGGAGCCAGGCAGGTAGTACCAGGCGAGCGGCGTCGAGTCGGGCTGCGCGTCGACGACCACCGCGTTCGGGTGCAGGAGCGGCGTCATCTCGCCGCTGATGTCGCGCATGTCGCTCTTGTTCTGGGGCGCGTAGGACGAGATGTGGACGACGAACACGAGCGACAGGGCGATCGCGACGGGCCCGACGATGCCGGCGCGGGCGGCGCCCCACGCCGCGAGCAGCAGGAGCGCGCCGAGGATCGGGGCGAAGTACCGAGACACGAACGCCGGCGTGATCTGCGATGCGAGCCAGGCCAGAAGCAGCGTCGCGAGCGGAAGTGAGACCAAGACCCACACCATCGTCGCCTCGCGCGAGCGCCGGTAGCGCCGGGTGAACAACGACGCGAGGCCGATCACGGCCGAGAGCACGAGCGCGACCGTGATCCGGTCGCCACCCATCAGGTCGCGCGAGATCAGCACCGGTGCGCCGAAGCGCGGCGGCGGCGCCCACGGCGCGCCCGTGTGCGTGGCCTGGTAGATGAAGTTCGGAAGCCACGGGAGGAACAGCACGCCGGCGCCCACATACGTGAGCACCGCGTCGCGCACGATCCCCCGCCGGTCGTCGCTGGCGCGCCAGATCGGGATCAGCGCGATCACCGAGCCGGCCCCGAAGAAGATGCCCCACGCGTGCGTGTACAGCATCAGCGCCTCGCAGACCGCGAACATGATCAGGTACCGGCGGCGCCTGTACACGAACCCGTGTATGAACGCCGCCGTCGCCAGGATCCCGAGCAGCGCCATCAGCTCGTACATCCGGCTCTCCTGCGCGTACGCGGTCAGGAACGTGCTGAACGCGCACAGGATCGCCATGTAAACGCCGGCGCGCCGCCCGAACAGGCTCCATGCGGCCCACATCCCCGCCGGGATGCAGAGCAACCCGAACACGAGCGAGAGCGAGCGCGTCGCCGCCTCGCTCGGGCCGAAGATGCTGATCCACACGTGCAGCAGCAGGTAGAACAGCGGGGGCGAGCCGTCGTGACGGAGGACGCCCGGGATCGCGCTCAGCGAGTGCGACGCGATGCCGGTCGTGATCGCCTCATCCTCCCAGAACTGCCCGGTGATGAAGCGGGTCCGGAGGTACGCGGAAACCGCGATCAGGAACACCAGCAGGCCAGCCGTGCTGGCCCACACCGGAATCCGCCTGAGCCGCTCGGGCTCGCGGAAGTCGAGGACGTGCGGGATGCCGCGCGGGGGCGCGCTGACGGCCATTAGTGGTCGGCTCCGGCGACCACTACCCGGTCACCTTGCTCGCGCAGGTCGAGAACACCCGGAACGTGCGCACGTGGGCGATCAGCTTGTAGTTGGCCCCGTCGTGCTCCCACGCGATGATCTGCGCCGGGGTCGGCAGCAGGGTCGAGTTCGACTGCGCGCGGGTCTGGAGGATCACGGCCGGATAGGGCGGCCCGGCGAGCGTGCTCGGTGGTGCCTCGACGCGTAGCGTCCGGACCCCGAGGTTCCACGCGACCATCGGCACCTGGAAGCCCTCGGTCATAACGGGCCCGCACTTCAGCAGCGCGTTCGCGCCACCGGCCTTGCGCACGGCCGCGGCGAGGTCCTCGCGCAGATGGGCCTGGTACACGAGCGCGTGGTGAGTGCGCGGGAGGCTGATGATGTTCTGGCCGATCCACGGAGGCACCGCCAGGAACAGCGCGATCGCCGCGACCGCGCCGGCGCTGACGGTGAACACCGGGGCGGTCAGGGGCCCCAGACCCGAACCAAGCAGCCCCGCCACACGGCGGATCCAATCGGCGAGCGTCCGCGAGAACCAACCCCAGGCGATCCCTCCGGCGATCGCGACGGGGGCGGTGCCGAGCACCAGGTAGCGGTTGTTGCCCGAGAACCCGGCCTGCGTCTCGAACGCGATCCCGAGCCACCAGACGAGGCCGAACAGGCCGATCCCGAGTAGCCAGGCCCGCGCCTTGATGGCACGGTCGACGTCGGTCTGCCGCCACCACTGCGCGCGCATCCGCCACAGGCCGAACGCGGCGACGACCAGCGCGATGATGCCCGGGATCTTGACCCGGTTGAGCACGGCCGGCCACGCCTCGTTCTTGAACACCGTGCAGACCGGGCACTTCGCGAACGCGGCGCTGTTCGAGCGGGGGTGCTGCGCCCGGGTGACGCCCCGGAGCAGGTGGCCGGAGCCCCACAGCTCGGGGAGGAACCAGAGCACCGGGATCAGCGCGAACAGGCCGATGACGAGCTTGCGCGCCCCGGGATCGCGCCAGAACAGGTACAGCCCGTACGGCCCCCAGAAGAACCACAGCTCGGGGCGGTCGAGCGCCGCGAAGAACCCGAACACGAACGCTCGCTGGCGCGCGCCGTCCATGAAGCTGTCGACCGCGATCAGCGCGAGCGCGGTTGCGAGGCCCTCCGAGTAGCCGAGCGCGTTGTCCGAGATGAAGCCGCCGGAATTGACGAGGCTGCCGGCGGCGATCACGCCGGCGAGGAGCGGCGCGATCAACGCGAGCCGGCGATAGAACCCGACCGGCGCCGCGGTTCCGGCGACGAGGTCGCGCGTCAGGCGCCAGGCGAGCTTGAACACCATCCCGACCGACATCACCGCGCCCGCCCGTGCGACGACCAGCCACAGGTCCGGCTGGGCCCTGCCGAACACCCCGAACACGGTCGTGAACAGCATCGGCAGCGGCTTCCAGGACGGACCGCCGGTCGTGTGGAGATCGAGGTGCACGATCTCCTTGCCCCACACCAGCCAGGCCCACGGGTCGTAGCTCGGAGTCGACGGGATCAGCAGCGACAGCGCCGCCAGCACCAGCGCGCCGGCGCCGAGCGAGAGGTAGAACCGCATCCCGGACATGCGGCCGACCAGCGCACGGGCTCGCGCCGCGACGTCGGTCGACGGCGCCGGAGCAGTCAGCTCTGCAGTGGGAACAGACACGGGGACCGGGAAGATCTGGTTGGTGCCGCGCTCGGCAAGTTACGCACGGAAGCGGCAGACGCGTACATAAGCCCACGCACCAAGCGTGGGCGTCGCGGGCATTCTAGAGGGAGGCTATCCCTGGACGCCCTGATCCAGGCAGTCCTCGATGCTCGTCAACTCGGTCGCCGAGCCCTGGTTCGGATAGAGCAGCGCGGTGCCGATCACCTCGGCCCCCTGGGCGCTCGCGTCGATCTGCGCCGCCTGCGCCGCACCCGCCGTTGGCGTGAACACGACGGTCGGGCCGGCGGGCGGCGTGTCGACCTGAAGCTTCGTCGGGCTGACCTCGCGGACCGCCAGGTGAGCACCGCGCAGACAGCCGAGGTGGTCGTGCATGTCGGTCAGCGGGCTGTCGACCTTGCCCCGGCTGACCAGCTTCGCTGATCCGGCTGGCTGGGTCGGGTGCACGTCGACCGCGCCGCAGCCGGCCACGGCGAGCGTCGCCAGCGCCGGCACGGCCCATGCGGCGGCGCGCCGCGCGATGACAAGGCTCTTAGGGGGCATGCGCCGAACAAAGGTAGAGGATCATTCAGCCGTGCTCGTCTACGGCGCCGTCACCGGACCGCTGCCCGAGTTGGGGGTCGTCGCGACCGCCGCGCTAGCCGCTGTGGTCATGCTGCACCGCGACAGGCGCGTCCAGTCGCTGGCGATGCTCGGAGCGCTCGTGCTCGCTCCCGCGCTGCTGCTGGCCGACATCTGGCACTCGCCGCAGCTCCGGATCGTCCACCGTCACCCGCTCGCGGCGGTGGTCGGGGCGCTGCTCGCGCTCGCGGCGCTGGGCGCGGCGGCGTGGGCGATCGAGAAGTGGCCGGCGGTGCTCGCGGCGGCGGTGATCGTCGCGCTCCCGTTCCGGATCCCGATCCAGGCCGGGGGCGTCACCTCGAACCTGCTTGTGCCGCTCTACTTCGTGGTCGCCGCCGGCGCGCTCGCGTTTGTCGTCTCCGGGCTGCGGGGACGGTCGCCACCCGGGTCGCCGCCGGGCCCGCCACCGGGCCCGCCGGCGGCCGACGGCCATGCGCCGCCGGCCGACGGCAATGCGCCGGCGCGGTGGCTCGAGCGGCTGCTCGCCGCCTACGTCGTCCTGTACGCGCTGCAGGCGGCGTACTCGCCGAAGTTCGTCACCGCTCTGCAGCAGATCGTGTTCTTCTACGTGCCGTTCGCGCTCGCGTACTGCCTCCTGCGCCGGCTCGACTGGACGCCGCGCCTCCTCAGAAACTGCCTCACGCTCCTGGCCGGGCTCGCGGTCCTGTTCGCGCTGGTCGGGTTCGTCGAGTACGAGACCAAGACGATCTTCCTGAACCCCAAGCTGATCGCGGCCAACCAGGTCCACGCCTACTTCACGGTCAACTCGGTGTTCTTCGACCCGAACATCTTCGGTCGCTTCCTCGCGCTCGTGATGATCCTGCTCGGAGCGGTGGTGCTGTACTCGCGCCGGCAACGGACGCAGCTCGCCACGATCGTCGTGCTCGCGATCCTGTGGGGCGCGCTCGTGCTGACGCTGTCGCGGTCGTCGCTCGGCGCGTTGCTCGTCGGGCTTGGCGCGCTTGCGGCGCTCCGGTGGAAGGTCGGGCGAGCCGTGTTCGCGGCCGCCGGCGTGGTGGCGCTGGCGGTCGCGGCGATCGCGATCACGCCCACCACGTTCGGGCTGAACCAGGGCCTGAACGGCGCTTCGAGCGGCCGCCCGGGCCTCGTGTCCGGAGGGCTCGACCTGTTCGCGGCGCGGCCGGTGTGGGGATACGGGTCGGGCTCGTTCGAGACCGAGTACAGCGCCCATCACCACCAGATCGGTCAGACGCTGTCGGCGTCGCACACGATCCCGATCACGATCGCGGCGGAGCAGGGCCTGATCGGGGAGCTCGTGTACCTGGCGCTCGTGGTCGCGGCGCTCGTGACGCTGCTCCGGCGGTGCCGCGCGGATCCGGCTCGGGTGGCGGTGGCGGCGGCGTTCATCGCGCTCCTGTTCCACACGCTGCTGTACGCGGACTTCCTCGAGGATCCGATCACGTGGACGCTGCTCGCGATCGGGGCGGCACTCGCGCTGCGGCCGCGGACCGAAGCGGGGGTGCTGCCGCCGCGCTCCTCAGAGGAGCCGGCCGCGGTCGCCGCCTGACCCGCCGTCTACCCCGATCGCCCGAGCGCGTACCGCCGGATGTCGTTGTCGAGCGCCGCTTGCGCGTCGTATTGGCCCGTGTGGACGAACACGACCTTGCCGGCAGCGTTGATGAAGATCGTCGTCGGGAACGTTCCGATCGCGAGCGGGGCGGGCACTCCGCCGCTGTCGGCCGGCGCGGAGGGCGGCTTGATGTCCAGCCGGGCCAGCAGCGCCAGCACCACCAGCAGCACCACGACGGCCACCGCGCCGACCGTCGAAATCAGTCGAAGACGAGCAAGTGACACGAATGCATCAGATTAATGCCACGTGTTGGATGTCGGTTGCGGTGCGTCCTCGCGGGCAGCCGCGATGGGGTGAAATCCCCGCGCGATCCCGGTAGGATCGGCGGCCGTGACTTGGGGACTCGTCTGGTTGATGCTGGCCCTGAAGATCCCGCTGGCCGGACTGATCTACATCGTCTGGTGGGCGATCAAGCAAGAGCCGGACGAGACGTCCCGCGACGACGACGGTGGGATCAAACGAGATCCGGTGCACCCGCGCAAGCCGTTCCCACGCCACCCGCGCCGCGGCCCGCACGGGGATCCGGCGCCGCCCTCGCCGCCCCGGGTCCGGACCGCCGGCGCGCGGACCCGGACCGTCGAGCGATAGGGTCCGCCACCTGCTCAGTCGCGGCGCCTTTGGCCGGGCCGCGCCCCCGGACATCCCGCGCGCTGGCAGACTTGCGGGCGATGAGCGCGCTGGCCTCCGTCCTGTCCGACGCGACGATCCTCGAGCTCGTGGAGAACGGCCGGATCCGGATCGACCCGTGGGATCCCGGCCTGGTCCAGCCCGCGAGCGTCGATCTACGCCTTGGCGACTCCTTCCGCGTCTTCCACAACCACCGGGCGTCGGCGATCGACCTGCGCGAGCCTCCCGCCGGCCTGACCGAGGAGGTCGTGATCGGGCAGGAGGAGTCGTTCGTGATCCACCCCGGCGAGTTCTGCCTCGGGCGCACGCTCGAGTGGGTCGAGCTGCCCGACGACATCGTCGCGAGAATCGAAGGGAAGAGCTCGATCGGCCGCCTGGGCCTGATCGTCCACGCCACCGCCGGCTTCTGCGACCCCGGCTGGCGGGGCACGCTGACGCTCGAACTGAACAACCTCACCCGCATCCCGATCAAGCTCTACCCGGGTCTTCCGATCGCGCAGCTGTCGTTCATGGCGCTTGACCGGCCGGCGCTCCGGCCCTACGGCAGCCCCGAGCTCGGCAGCCACTACCAGGGCCAGCGCGCCGCGACCGAGAGCCGTTACGAGGGAACCCGGGCCGGACCGCGGACGCGTAACCCCGATGGACGCGGGGGCGACCCCCGTCGACGCGACCCGATGGACGCGGACGCGACCCGCATGGAGTAGGCTCGCGCCCGTGACGACGCTGATCCTGGCCGCCGGCGAGCCTTCTAAGGTCCCGTTCTACATCGCCGGCGCGCTGCTCGTGATCTGGGCGCTCGGCCTGGCGGCGGTCGGCCTCACGCGGCCGAGCTTCCCGGGCAACGAGCGCGGCGCACGCGGCGTGATGGCGGTCAGCTTCGTGCTGATGCTGTTCGCGATGGCGATGGCCGTCGTGACGAGCGCGTTCCCGAAGTAGCTGCAATCCGGGGCCTCGAGCGCTGTCGCAACACCAGACGGTTTCCCTACATCCCGGACGCTAGCTTCTCGCCAGGCTTTCTGGGTACTAAATTCATGTAGGTCTTCCGCTCGGAAGACCCGGCTACCGGCAACCGCCCAAGAGGAGCGCCATGACGACTGAGACGCAGCAACGAGACGGCGCCGGCGCAGCAACGGCGACAGAAACCCTGACGGTCACCGACAACCGAACCGGGAAGCAGTACGAGATTCCGATCGAGGACGGCACGATCCGCGCCACCGAGCTTCGCAGCATCAAGGTGGACGAGGACGACTTCGGCCTGATGGCGTACGACCCCGCCTTCATGGCGACGGCGTCGTGCCGCTCGGCGATCACGTTCATCGACGGCGAGAGGGGGATCCTGGAGTACCGCGGTTACCCGATCGAGCAGCTGGCCGAGCGATCGAGCTACCTCGAGGTCGCCTACCTCCTGGTCCACGGCGCGCTGCCGAGCCAGGCCGAGCTCGACGAGTGGACACACCAGATCACGATCCACACGTTCGTGCACGAGAACGTCAAGGAGTTCATGCAGGGCTTCCGCTACGACGCCCACCCGATGGGGATGCTGCTGGCCTCCGTCGGCGCCCTCTCGACCTTCTATCCCGAGGCGAGTCAGATCAAGGACACCGACATTCGCTACATCCAGGTGATCCGGCTGCTGGCCAAGATGCCGACGCTCGCCGCGTTCTCGTTCCGACACAACCAGGGCAAGCCGTATGTGTATCCGGACAACGAGCTGTCGTACGCCGGCAACTTCCTCTCGATGATCTACAAGATGACCGAGATCCGCTACGAGCCCGACCCGCGGCTCGAGCACGCGCTCGACGTCCTCTTCATCCTCCACGCCGACCATGAGCAGAACTGCTCTACCAGCGCGGTACGGAGCGTGGGCTCCTCCCAGGTCGATCCGTACTCCGCGGTGGCCGCCGGCGTGGCCGCCCTGTACGGCCCGCTCCACGGCGGCGCGAACGAGGCGGCACTGCGGATGCTCCGCCGGATCGAGACCACGGAGAACATCCCCGACTTCGTCAAGGGCGTGAAGGACGGCAAGGAGCGCCTGATGGGGTTCGGTCACCGCGTCTACAAGAACTACGACCCGCGCGCAAAGATCATCAAGAAGGCCGTCGACGAGGTGCTCGAGGTCACCGGGACCAACCCGCTGCTCGACATTGCGCTCGAGCTCGAGAAGATCGCGCTCGAGGACCAGTACTTCGTCGACCGCAAGCTCTACCCGAACGTCGACTTCTACTCGGGCCTGATCTACGAAGCGCTCGGGATGCCGATGGAGATGTTCCCGGTCCTGTTCGCGATCGGGCGCACGAGCGGCTGGATCGCGCAGTGGCTCGAGATGATCGACGACAAGGAGCAGAAGATCGCCCGTCCGCGCCAGATCTACACGGGAGCCCGGGGCCTGGACTATGTCCCGATGACCAACCGGTAGCGACGATCTGGACGCTGACCGTCCGGGAAGGGCCGCGCGTGAAGCGCACGAGGTTCGAGGCGCTCGAGCAGGCCCTCGAGCAGGTGGACGCCCGCGTCCGCGAGCTCGCCCGGTCGACCGAGCGGCACCCGCCGGACACGGAGCTGAAGCGCTACACGCCGGCCGAGCAGGTCGTGGCGAGAGTCGAGCTCGCGGGGCCCGAACGCCGGCTGTCGAGCGTGCACGCCGGAATCGACGTGCATGGTGACGGCTCGACCGAGGCCTACCTGGGACGGGTCAGGCGCAAGCCGCTGGACCGGCAGAATGGGGAGGACGGACTAGCCGCACTTCGCAGGGCGCTGCTCGAACCGCGTGAGCCGTCTGGGCGCTCGCGTTCGTGATCGCCCCGCCGCCGCTCGGTCCGCTGCGCTCGCGTTCGTGATCGCCCCGCCGCCGCTCGGTCCGCTGCGCTCGCGTTCGTGATCGCCCCGCCGCCGCTCGGTCCGCTGTCTACCCCGTGGGACGAGGTTGCGCTTGGGGCCGCTGCGATGATCGTCCTCTGGCGGCGGACTGTCGGCGGGCGCCGACCCTAGCGTTCAGGTTCTCCAGCGCCTGCTCGAGTCCGACCTCGGCCGGATCGAGCTCGCGCATGGCGGCGGCGAGCCGGTACTCGGCGAAGTAGGCGGGGTCGATGTCGCACGCGGCCGCGATCAGCTCCATGGCCCGCATCGAGGGCTTGTCGTGCCCGTTGGCGAGCATGTTGATGTGGGCGTGGGTGATCCCCTTGCCATCGAGCTTGCGCGTGGCCTCGGCGAGCCCGCGATAGGTGAGCGAGCGCGCGTCCATCAGGGCGCGAAGCGACTCTCCGAACGGCTTGGTGCTTGAAGGTGTCATGAAGGTCCCACTTGCGCTTCCTTGCGGTGGGACGAGCCTACCAGCGCCACCTGGGCTGGACAATGGCCTGTGTTGGCGTGCGTTTAGCGCACCGTTGGAAGTCGGCGTGCGGTTACAGCACGAGCGTTGCGCCGTTCGCCCGCAGCCACCGGAGCTGCTCGCGATAGCCGGGGCTCCGCGCCGCCAGCAGGCGCCAGAACCGGGGCGAGTGATCCATGATCTCGAGGTGGCACACCTCGTGCCAGACGACGTAATCGAGCACGGGCTCGGGCGCGAGCAGCAGGCGCCAGTTGAAGCTCATCGACCCCGTCCGCGAGCAGCTCGCCCAGCGCGTCCGCTGCCCGCGGATCGTGAGGGTCGAATACGCGGTGCCGGCGAGCGCGCACGCCCGGTTCAGGCGCGGCTCGATCTCCGACCGCGCCGCCCGGCGGTACCAGCGCTCGAGCGCGCGGTCGCGCGCGGTACCCTCGGGCACGAACAGCACGTCGCCGCGGCGGGTCACCCGCGAGCGGCCGGGCTCGCCCCGCAGCGCCAGCGTCTGCCCGAGGTACGGGACCGTGTCGCCGCGCGCCTGCACCGCGGCGCGGGCGCCGGCAAGCTCGGCTACGCGCCGATCGATCCAGGGCCGGAGCTCGCGAATCGCGGCCGCCGCCTCGCGCTCGGGCGCGCGGCGCGGCAGCACGACCTCGATGCCGCGGGCCGGATCGACGGTGACGCGGACCCGCCGCGCCCGGTCCGAGCGCCGTACCCTGTAGACGACTGGTTCCACGACCAGACAGGGTACGGTCCGCTTCCGACGTGCACTCGTTTCCGCTTCTGGCCGGCCCGCTCACCGACGGCGGCGCGGCGCTCCGCGATTACGCCGAGCGCGACATCCCCGAGATCCTGATCGCCCACCAGGACGACCCAGGCCTGCATGCCGCGACCGGCGAGGACCGGCCGCCCAGCGGGGCCGAGCTCGGCCGCCTGGCCGAGCGCGAGGAGGCCGACCGTGCCGCGGGGGAGCGGGCGGCGCTGACGATTCTCGAACCCGGCTCCGATACCTGCCGCGGCCAGGTCCGGGTCCTCGGCGTCGAGTGGGATCAGTCGCGGACGGAGGTGGGAATCTGGCTCGCGCCGCAGGCCAGGGGTCGCGGGCTCGGGCGCAGGGCGCTCCGGCTCGCCGGCGAATGGCTGCTCGGGCCGTGCGACCTGGCCCGTGTCGAGATCCTCGCCGAACCCGACAACCTGGCGATGATCCGGGCCGCCGAGGCCGCCGGGTTTGTCCGCGAAGGCCTCCTGCGCGAGTATCTGCGCAAGCGCGGCAAGGGCGTGGACGCGGTAATAATGTCGTTGATATACGAGGATGTGTGAGCGCCGGTGCGCTACTGGCGCGTCAAGCTCCCGCCCGGCGTCCGTTCGCCGTTCGAGGTGTACGTCAACGGCGTCCGTCAGGAGCTCGGCACCGACTACCGGATCTCCTCCGGAGAGTTGCTGTTCGAGCGCGAGCTGGTCCGCCAGAAGCTGAGCGGGTGGGCGTGGTTCCTCGGGTTCTGGGGGATCGGGACCTACAAGCGAAACGACGAGGTCGACGTGCGCTACGAGGTGGATGGCCAGCCGCGGCTGGCCCACGCGCTCGATGTTATTCCGCCGTCTCCGCGGGCGCCGCGGTCCTGACTACCTCGCGGCGCACCCAGGGACGCAGCAGCCGCAGCGCCGCCAGGATCGCCCGCGTCGCCGGCGATCGGTTCAGCGTGTAGAAGTGGATGCCCGGGGCGCCGCGCGCGAGCAGCTCGGCGCACTGGAGCGTGGCGTGGGAAACGCCGAGCTGGAGCACCGCACTGGGGAACGGCGCCCGCTGTTCGAGCTGCCTCAGCAGCGCGTGCGGCATCGATGCACCGCACATGCCGGTGATCGTCTTGATCTGGGCGACATCGGTGATCGGCATGATCCCGGGGATGATCGGGACGTCGATCCCGACCGCCCGCGCCTCGTCGACGAACTGGAAGTAGAGGTCGTTGTCGAAGAACAGCTGGGTGATCAGGAACGAGGCGCCGGCCTCCACCTTCTGCTTGAGGAAGCGCAGATCGGCGGCCAGGTCCGCCGCCTCGGGATGCACCTCGGGGAAGCAGGCGGCTCCGACGCTCATCGGGTACTGATCCGCGATCAGCGACGCGAGCTCGCTCGAATACTGCAGGCCGCCCGGGTGCGGCCGCCACTCGGTCTGGCCCCGCGGCGGGTCCCCTCGCAACGCGAGCACGTTCTCGATTCCGGCTTCGCCGAGGCTGTCGAGGATCACGCAGAGCTCGTCGCGGGTGGCGCCGACGCAGCTCAGATGCGCCATCGCCTCGATCCCGAGCTCCCGCTTGATCCACTTCGTCAACTCGAGCGTGAGGCCGCGGGTCGATCCCGCCGCGCCGTACGTGACCGACACGAAATCCGGCTCGAGCTCGCGCAGCGCCGAGAGTGTGGAGCGCAGGTTCTGCTCGCCGTCCTCGCTCTTGGGAGGGAAGAACTCGAACGAGAAGACCGGCTCGTCCGCGTTGGCCAGGATCTGATCGATTCGCACGTTGGCAGCACTGTACCAACCTTGACAAGGCTGTGTCAAGGTTCAACGCGAGTCGGCTACCCAACGGTCCAGGTCCCCGTCCGATCTGCGCGAAACCCGTCCCGCGAGCTCCAGGTGATGGAGGTAGCAGAGCGTCTCCTGCAGCCGCCATCCTGCGTTGGCCTCGGTGAGCGGCTCGCCGAAGACACTCGGTGCGACCTCGACGGCGGTCTTGGGCACGTCGCGCACCGGCGCGAGCGTGGCGTCGAGCCGCTCATGGACGAGCCTGCGGTTGCCCTCGATGTGCCCGTGGACGTCGATGAACGGCTTACCGTGTCCGGACAGCGCGAGCCGGGCCCCGAGCTCGTCGGTCTCATCCAGCGAGTGCAGAAACTCGCCGATCGGATCGGGCGTCCAGCCATAGTCGAAGAACAGCGAGATGCGCCCGAGCACGTGGTCGCCCGAGATCAGCAACCGCCGCTCCGCCTGGAACAGGCACACGTGCGACGGGGCGTGACCGGGGGTCTCGTGCACCGTCCAGATTCCGAGATCCGTCTCGATCTCGACGCCGGGCACCAGCGGACGATCGGGCTCGATCACCCGCGCTATCCCTGAGGGGATGTCCTTCGCGTGCTCGGCGTAGCGGCGGAGCGCCGACTCGGGCACGCCGCTCTGACGCCCCATCTCGAGCCGGCGCGCGAGCGCCAGGTCGCGGTCGCTCGCGGTCGCGAACGCATGCTCATGGTTGGGGTGCATCCACATCTCGCACCCGGCGCGGTCGCAGATCGTCGCCGCCTGCCCCCAGTGATCGGGATGCGCGTGGGTGCAGACGAGCAGCCGGACCTGATCCACGCGGACATCAACTTGGTCGAGCGCGCGCTCGAGCTCCGTGAACGAGCCCGGCTCGTGCATCCCGGTGTCGACCAGCACGACCCCGTCGCCGGCCGCGATCGCCCACGCGTTGCAGTGGGGCACGCCCGGAAGCGCCATCGGCAACCGCAACCTCCAGAGGCCGGGGATCACACGCTCCCCGCGCGCGAGCTCGCGTCTGCGTGGCATGACTGCGCACGATATTCGGACCGAACCCTAGACTCGGCCCTCGCATGAGCAGCGCAGACGTCGCGACGCGATATTTCGACGCACCCCCCGCATGATCGTGGCCAAGCGCAGCCGCAAGCGCGAGAAGCTCACTGCGCCGACCTCCGAGTACCGCGACGCGGACGGGAACGTGCTGAGGTTGCGGGGGTCGCTCACGCCGGGCTCGCGCCGCGACTACGCCGAAGTGCTCGCCGGCGGCCTCGAGCGCGAGGACGCGTGGCAGAGGGCGGCCGAGCTGCTGTTCGAGCGACTCGCGGTCTCGTGGACGATCTCGGGGCTCGAGATCACGCGCCAGAAGGAGCTGCTCGGCCGCTACCGGATCGCCACGACCGACGAGCGGCGGTTCGTCCGCGACGCGCTGCGCGAGCACGTCTCCGAGCACTTCCCGGAGGTCCAGGCGCCGTGATCGATCCCGACGCGTTCGCGGCGCTCATCTGCGACTGGTGCATCGAGGCGCGCGCGGGTGACCAGGTGCTTGTCGGGATGACCCCGCCGTCGCTGCCGCTGGTCACGGCGCTCCATCGCGCGCTGCTTCAGCGCGGCGCGTGGCCGCTGATCCGGCTCGCGCCGAGCGTGCTCGCCGGCGACTTCTACCGCCATGCCCAGGAGCTCCACCTCGATTCGTTCGCGCCGCTCGATCTCGCCGAGGCGAAGGCCGCCGACGCGTTTGTCGGGATCGACGCGCCCATCAACACGCAGACGCTGGCCGGGATCGATCCGGCGCTGATCGCGCGCGCCGCGCGGGCGCGCTCGGCGATCCAGGAGGCGCGGCTCGCGCGGCGCTGGTGCGGGACGCTGTGGCCCACGCCCGCGCTCGCGCAGCAGGCGCGGATGAGCGACCACGACTACGCCGAGTTCGTCAACCGCGCGCTGTTCCTCGACCGGCCCGACCCGGTGGCGGCCTGGAGCCAGCTGTCAGCGCGCCAGCAGCGGATCGTCGAGCGCCTCACGACCGCCCGCGAGATCCGGATCGAGGCCGAAGGGACCGATCTGCGCCTCGGCGTGCAGGGCCGCACCTGGATCAACTCGAACGGGCGCCACAACATGCCGAGCGGCGAGGTCTTCACCGGCCCGATCGAGGACTCGGCGAACGGGACAATCCGCTTCACGGTCCCCTCGAGCCCGCGAGGCGTCGATGTCGCCGGCGTGAAGCTGACGTTCCGAGACGGCGAGGTCGTCTCCGCGACCGCCGAGCGCGGCCAGGACTATCTCGACGCCGCGCTCGCGACCGATCCCGGCGCACGCTTCCTGGGCGAGCTCGGGATCGGCACGAACTCCGGCATCGACCGTCCGACCGGATCCACCCTGCTCGACGAGAAGATGGCTGGGACCGTCCACCTCGCGCTCGGCCGCTCGTATGTGGAGACCGGCGGGCGCAATCCCTCAGCCCTTCATTGGGACCTGATCTGCGACCTTCGCGACGGCGGCCGGCTGACCGCCGACGGCGAGCCCGTCAGCCTGTAGCCGGTCGCCTCCAGCGCGGTCACTGGTGGCTGGTGGCAAACTAGGACTAGGAGGTCCGGTCACGGCGCGAGAACGAGGGTGAGCGGGGGGGGTCGAATACCCGCTTACAGTAGCTTCCAGGCCGGAGATGCGCCGGACCAAGATCGTCGCCACCATCGGACCCTCCTCGCGTGACCTCGAGACGCTCACGCGCATGGCCGAGGCCGGGATGGACGTTGCCCGGCTCAACTTCTCCCACGGCAACCGCGAGATCCACGCCGAGAACGCCGAACTCGTGCGCACGGCGGCGTCGGCCGCCGGCCGCCAGGTCGCGATCCTTCAGGACCTGCCCGGCCCGAAGCTCCGCATCGGCGCGCTCAAGGACGACATCGCCGAGCTCAAGCCGGGCGAGCGGCTCCTGCTCGTGTGCGGCTCGACCGAGGCCGGCGACGGCGAGCAGATGTCGGTGAGCTGGAGCGGGCTCGCCGGCGCGGTCGATCCCCACGACGTGATCTATCTCGCGGACGGCGCGATCCGCCTGCGCGTCACGAACATCCGCGAGGGCGACGGCGAGGTCGAGACCGCGGTCGAGATCGGTGGCTCGGTCGCCTCGCGCCAGGGTTTGAACATCCCGGGCTCGACCCGTGGCCTGTCGGCCGTGCCCGAGGAGGACCTCGAGATGCTGCGCTTCGGCGAGTCGATCGGGGTCGACATGGTGGCGCTGTCGTTCGTTCGCACGGCCGAGGACGTCACCAGCGTGCGCCGGCACACGCGCCTGCCGCTGATCGCGAAGATCGAGAAGCCCCAGGCGGTCGACGCCGCCGAGGAGATCATCCGCGCGGCCGACTGCGTGATGGTCGCGCGTGGCGATCTCGGGATCGAGCTCCCGATCGAGGACGTCCCGATCGTCCAGAAGCAGCTCCTACGGGCCGCCGGCAAGCTGGCTCGCCCCTCGATCACGGCTACGCAGATGCTCGATTCGATGGTGAACTCGTCGCGCCCGACGCGCGCCGAGGTGGCCGACGTCGCCAACGCGATCCTCGACGGGACCGATGCGGTGATGCTTTCGCAGGAGACCGCGGTCGGGCAGTATCCGGTGGGTGCGGTGGCGATGATGGCCTCGGTGGCCGAGCGGACCGAGCACACGCTCCCGTACCGGACCTGGAACGAGGAGCGGGTCAGGCGCGATGCCCGCGACCCCGCGTACACGGTGGCGTACAGCATGTGCGCGGCCGCGCGCGACCTGCACCTGGCCGCGCTCGTCGTGCCGACGCTGTCGGGCCGCTCGGCCCGGCTGATCTCCGCCCACCGTCCCCAAGTCCCGATCTACGCGCTCTCCCCCGGGAAGGAGACCGTCCGGCGGTGCAGCCTGATGTGGGGTGTGCAGGCCGGGTCGATGCGCCGGCACGAGGTCACCGAGGCGCTGATCGCGGACTCGGCGCGCCGCGTGGTTGAGCTTGGCTGGGTCAAGCCGGGGTCGCGGGTCGGGATCACCGCGGGGCTCCCGGGCGGCCGCCCGGGGACCACGAGCCTGATGCAGATCCAGCGGGTGTAGGCGATGGGCCGCCTTCGGCGGCGTCCATGGGGCCGGGGCTTGTCCTGCCGATCGTGTGAATGCGCGCCGGCATCCGGCCGGCGCCCTCCGGCCCCACCCAGATCCCGAGTAACTCATCACTCGCCGGCTCGGCCCGTGGTGAATGTCGATTCACTCGGCCCTGACACGCATTTCGTGTCACTCGCGCTCCGGTCCATGGTCGAGTGGCGACTTACTCGCTCTTTCAGGCCGCCTTCTCGGCGTAGAACCCCGCTTCCTGCATGCCCAGCTCGGCCGCCGGCGGGTCGCCGTAGAACCACTCCCGCGCGATCCGGTGGAAGTTGCCGCGCGCGTGCAGCTGCGAGAGGACCGCGAGCGTCAGCACCTCCATCCGCCGGCCGAAGATGTGGTCCGGTGGCGCGCTCTCGTGGCGGAGCTGGCCGAAGTACTCCGAGCGGGGATCGCTCATGTCGATCAGCACCTGCGTGGCGTAGTCCGGCGTGAGCTCGGTCTCCTGGTCGACCGTGTACCACGAGGTTGCTGCGCGGAAGTGCGCGAGTACGCGCTGGGGATCGAACTTGTCGGGCTCCGGGAAGAACCCGACCTCGATGCCGAGGCGCATGATCGTTTCGGTGTCGCCCTCGATGATCGCGCGCGCGACCTGGATCTCGAGCTCGACCGCGCCGGGCGGCATCCGCTTGAACAGGCCGAAGTCGTAGAACGCCATGCGGCCGTCGTCGAGGAGCATCGAGTTGCCCGGGTGCGGGTCGCCGGAGAACTGGTGGTGGCGATACAGGCATCCGAAGTAGAAGCGGAACAGCATCTCGCCGATCCGGTCGCGCTCCTCGTGCGGATAGTTCTTGAGATCCTCGAACCCGGTGCCCGCGATGAACTGCGAGACCAGCACGCGCTCCCGTGACAGCGACGTCACGACCTCGGGAATCACGATGAACGGATGGCCGCGGAAGATGCGGGCGAGCGTGCGCTGGTTCTGGGCCTCGAGCTCGTAGTCGAGCTCGTCGTGGATCCGCTCGGAGATCTCGCGGCCGATCGCCTGCGGGTTGAGTCCGGGCGCGATCCGCTTGGCCAGGCGGAGGATCAGCCCGAGGTTCTGCATGTCCGACCGCACGGCCGCGGCGACGCCCGGATACTGGACCTTGACCGCCACCTCGCGGCCGTCGTGGAGTCGAGCCCGGTAGACCTGGCCGATCGAGGCGGCCGCGACCGGCTCCTCGTCGAACTCGGCGAACACCTCCCTGAGCGGCTCGTCAAGCTCGTGCTCGATCACCTTGCGCATGTCCTTGAACCCGACCTTCGGGGCGGCGTCGCGCAGCGCCGCGAGCTTGTGCTGGAAATCCTCGCGGTACTCCTCGGGCACGAGGCCGACGTCGAGAAACGACAGCATCTGCCCGACCTTCATCGCCGCGCCCTTCATCGTCCCGAGCGCGGCCACGATCTGCTCGGCGGCCTCGATCTGGCGCTTCTCCAGGGCGACGCTGCGACCCTCCTTGGTGCGCGTCACGTTGGCCGCGCGAGTGCCCGCCTGACGGATCGCCTGTCCTGCAGCCAGCCCCCCGATCCTGGCGGTACGCCCCACGCGCGAAGTGGGGATCTTGTCCTTCGCCACTGCTCTAGATGCTATCTGCCGCCCGATAATGAACCGGACGGGTCACCGTGTCCGCTCAACGCGCGAGCCGGCGACGATGTCGTCGGACCCATCGGGCCAGCGGACCCAGGCCTTGTGACCGCCGTCGTAGTCCTTCCCGAACAGGATCAGCGTGGCGGGCTGTCCGAGCGCCGTGCACGGCTCGTCGCCCTCGGCGTCCAGGCCGCGCCAGATCCGGACGAAGCCGTTGTGCTCGAGCTCTTCGGCGACCGTGGTCGGATCCGTGTGTCCGGGATGGATGTGAGTCTCGGCCGGCAGCTTGAGCAGCTTCTCCATGATCGAGTTCTTCAGATCGGCGTAGGAGGTGCTCCCGGGCGCGCGCACGCCGCCGACCGACCCCTTGAACAGCGTGTCGCCGGTGAACACGTCGGTGCCGTTGACCAGCAGCGACAGCATCCCGGCGGTGTGGCCGGGAGTGTGGATCGGCTCGATCTCCAGAGAACCGCTCTGGATCGCCTCGCCGGGGCCCATCGTTCCGGTGGCGGCGGCCACCTGCCCGCGTTCGAGCTCGTGGATCAGCACGGGAGTGCCCGGGTGGCGCTCGAGCACCTGAGCCACTTGGGAGACGTGATCGTGGTGGTGGTGGGTGAGCAGCACGTGCGTGAGCGTCAGCTGCCCGCGCTCGAGGTAGCGCAGCAACGGCTCGACCGGTCCGCCGGCGTCGATCATCACCGCGTGGCCGCCCGGCTCGTCCGCCACCACATAGGTGTTGGAGAGAAAATCGTCGTTCATCGAGCGCTCAACAATCATGGGCCGCAGCGTACTCTTACGCGCCATGAGCCTTCTCCACACCTGCTACCGAATCACCGATATCGATCGTTCTGTGGCGTTCTACGAGGCGCTGGGCTTCGAGGAACGGCGCCGGGCGCCGATCCGCGACGAAGCGATCAACGTGTTCATGAGCCTCCCCGACGATGGTCCCGAGGCGCGGCTCGAGCTGACTTACAACTTCGGCGTGGACTCATATGAGATCGGCACGGGCTACGGCCACATCGCGATCAGCACCGACGACATGGACGGCACGCTCGAGCGGCTGAAGGCGCAGGGAATCGAGCCCGAGCGCCCGCCGTACACGATCCGCGAAGGCGGCAACCGGCTGTGCTTCGTGCGCGACCCGGACAACTACCGGGTTGAGATCATCGAGCGCAACGGATCGAACTGACCGCCACGCGGCGTGGCTGAGGCGCTAGCCTGAACAGCTGGGATGTCGGACCCGGCCAAGATAGCCAAGCTGTTGCAGCAGGTCGCGATCGGGGTCAACGCGCACGATCGCGAGAACCCCGAACACAACACCTGGGGGATCGGCATGGCTCACTTCGACATCGAACGACTCGGCCTCGAGGAGGGCGAGGAGCTCATCCCGGGCATCGTGCTGCAGAACGACGGCGGGCAGACAGGCCAGTTCCGGATCCTGTGCGACGGTCAGCACGATCAAGGCGGGGTCGAGGAAGAGGAAGAGGTCGTCGACGCGGTCGCCGGCGAAGAGCTCGCGGAGCCCCTTCAGGCGCCGGGTCACGCGCCACGCATCACTCCGCCTTTCTAATCCGCCATGGCGTGACGTGACGTATTCGATCGTCGCGCGCGACCCGCACACCGGCGAGCTCGGCGTCGCCGTCCAGTCGCACTGGTTTTCGGTCGGCTCAATCGTGACGTGGGCCCGCCCCGGGATCGGTGCGGTCGCGACCCAGGCGAACGCCGACCCGGGCTACGGTCCGCACGCGCTCGACCTGCTCGGCTACGCGGTGCCCGCGGCGGCCGCGCTCGAGCGGCTGCTCGCCCGGGACCCGCTCGCGGCATCACGCCAGGTGGCGGTGGTCGACGCCGCCGGCGGCGTCGGCGCGCACACGGGATCGACCGACCCGAACCCGAGGCGGTCACCGAGGAACCGCGCGGCGCCGCGCAGCTCGTCGAGCGGCAGCTGCTCGTCCTCGTAGCCCCAGCCCCAGTGCTTCAGTCGTCGCTGCACGGATCCCCACCGTACCCAGGTACCGTGTGGTCTGTGGCCGTGTCAGCCGGTGTCCTCGCTCGTGGCCCATGGGATCCCGATCAGGTCGATGTGGCCTGGCGCCCCGATCCGTTCGATCCGTCGGGCGAAGCGACGGACGCCGCCGACGTGGCCCTTGACGCGCTGCGCCGGCGCGGCTCGCCGAGCCACGACGGGCTCGCGGCCAGGCTCGTCGACTTCGAGACCTCACCGGGGCGGCTGTCGCTGGAGCTCCAGCCCGTCCGATGGGCGCTGCGGCTGATCCCGGACGGCGCCGCGCAGAGCCTGTCGGTTCTGTGCATGGTGCGGGCCGCGGACGGCCGCTGGCTGGCCGGCCGTCGTGCGGCCTGGCTCGCGTCGTGGGCAGGGAGATGGGCGCTCGGCGCCGGCGGCTCGGTCGAGGTCGACGAGAATCCGGCGGAGACGCTCGGTCGCGAGCTCCGCGAGGAATGGTCGGTCGTGCCCGAGCGGATGCGGATCGAGGCGCTGCTGCTGCTCCCGAGCGAGATGGTGCTGCTGATCGGCCAGGCGTGGCTGGCTGGCGGCGCGACGGTCACGCCCGATCACGAGCACGACGAGTTCGCGTGGTGGCCGCCCGACCCCTCGCGCTGGCCGGCCGAGGCGGATGCGCCGTTGCGGCGCCTGGGCGAGCTCGTCTCGGGCTGATGCCGGCGGTGGCGAAACGATCTCCGCTGACGCGCGTCGTCACATTCGAGCGGCTCGAGGTCATCTCGTTCTGCCACTCGTGCGTGTACCTCGCGCTGCTGATCTGTGCGTTCGCGCTGCACAGCCCGCAGCCCGAGACGTTCATCTTCGGGATGGCGCACGGGCTGCTCTGGATCGGGATGTCGCTCGTGTGCATCGCGGTCGCGCGCGCGCGGGTGATCCCGTACTGGCTGGCCGTCGACGTCGCGGTGCTTGGCGGGCTCGGGCCGTTCGCCGGCACGATCGGGTTTGTGATCGAGCAGCGGCGGCGTAGGCAGAAGGCCGTTTCCAGGCTATCTTTGACAGTAGATGGCAGTCAGTAGCGGCACTGTCCAGGTAGTCATGCCTGTGATGGGCGACTCCGTCGCCGAGGGCACCGTGCTCGAATGGCGCAAGCAGGAGGGTGACGCGGTGCAGGCCGACGAGACGCTCGTCGAGATCTCGACCGACAAGGTCGACGCGGAAGTCCCCTCGCCGGCCTCGGGAACGATCGTTAAGATCCACGCCGCCGAAGGGGAGACGGTCGCCGTCGGCGCGGTGCTCGCCGAGATCTCGACCGACGGCGACGTGCCGGCGGCCGGGAACGGCGGTGGTGGTGGCGCGGCGGTCGCGACGCCCGTGTCAGCCGAGTCCCCGCCCGCGACGCCGGCGGAGGCCGTCGCCGGGGCGGCCACCGAGGCGGAGGGCGCCGCTGCGGCGCAGGCGGCCACGGGTCAGACGATCGACATCGTTACGCCGACCGGCGGCGAATCGGTCACCGAAGGCACGATCATCGAGTGGTCGGTCAAGGTCGGCGATGAGGTCAAGCAGGGAGACACGGTCGTCGAGATCTCGACCGATAAGGTCGACATGGAGCTTCCTGCGCCCGCGACCGGGACGATCACCGAGATCCTCGCGCGGGACGGCGAGACCGTGAACGTCGGGCAGGTGATCGCGCGGATGACCGCCGGCGCCGCCGGGGGAAACGGCGCGAGCGGCCCGAGGTCGGCGCCGGATTCTGGTGCATCGCCACAGATCGTGGGGCCTGTCGATGGTGCCGCGACCGCGGCGAATGCCTCGCCGGTTGCCCGCCGCGTCGCCGCCCAGCAGGGCGTCGACCTCACCGGGCTTCACGGCAGCGCCAGGGGCGGCCGGATCGTGAAGGCCGACGTCCTTGCGGCAGCCGGCAACGGCGGCCCCGCGACAGCCGAACCACAGGCCCCGCCAGGGGCCCCATCAGCAAAACCGGCCGGTGCCCAGCTGATCAAGGGAGGAGCGGCCGCGCTCGCTCGCTACATGGACGAGAGCCGCGCGATCCCGACCGCGACGTCGTTCCGGACGCTGACCGTCACCGTGCTCGGCGGGCGGCGCGAGCAGCTCAAGCAGGCCGGGCACCGCGTCTCGTTCACGCACCTGATTGCGTACGCGATCGCGCGCGTCGCCACCGAGGACATGGCGGTGATGGCCCACCACTTTGCCGAGATCGACGGCAAGCCGCACCGGATCGACGACGGCGCGTGCAACCTCGGCCTGGCGGTCGACGTGGAGAAGAAGGACGGGACCCGGACCCTGATGGTGCCGGTCATCCGAGATGCCGGTCGGGACAGCTTCAAGGAGTTTCTGGACGCATACAACGCGCTCGTCGAGAAGGCGCGGACGAACACGCTCACCGCGGACGACCTGACCGGCGGGAACATCTCGCTCACGAACCCGGGCGGGATCGGCACGATCGCATCGGTGCCGAGGCTGATGGTCGGCCAGGGCACGATCGTCGCGACCGGCTCGATCGCGTATCCGCCCGGGCTCGGCGTGATCGGCGAGGCGATCGGCGCCGAGAAGGTCATGACGATGACCTCGACTTACGACCACCGGATCATCCAGGGCGCCGAGTCCGGGCGGTTCCTCCAGCGGATCGAGGCGCTGCTCCAGGGCGAGGACGGGTTCTACGAGCGCGTGTTCGCCGATCTCGGCGTGTCGCTCGGGCCGCTCGCCCCCGCGCCAGAGGCGCGAGCGACCACGCCACCGGCCGGCGTGCCCGCGGTCGCCGCGGCCCCGGACGCGGTCGACGAGGAGCTGATGGAGGCGGTCCAGGCGGCGATGTCGTTGCTGAAGGCGCACCGCACCCACGGGCATCTCGCGGCCAGGCTCGACCCGCTCGGACGGGAGGCCGAGGGCGACCCGGCACTCGATCCTGTCCCGCTCGGTCTCACGCCGGAGTGGATGGAGCGGATCCCGGCGCGGATCTTGCGGATGTACGTCGCCGGCCAGACGCTGGCCGACGCGCTGCCCCACCTGCGCGAGACCTATTGCGGGCCGATCGCGTACGAGATCGAGCACATCGCGTCGCATCGCCAGCGTCTGTGGCTGCGCGAGGCGATCGAGTCGGGCAGGTTCCGCGCTCCGCTCGCGACCGAGGAGGAGAAGACGCTGCTCCGGCGGCTGACCGAGGTCGACGCGCTCGAGCGGTTCATGCACAAGGCGTACCTCGGCCAGAAGCAGTTCTCGATCGAGGGACTCGACATGACCGTCCCGATGCTCGACGAGCTGATCCAGCTCGCGGCCACGCGCGGCGCCCGCGAGGTCGTGATCGGGATGGCCCATCGCGGCCGGCTGAACGTGCTGGCGCACAACCTCGGGCGTCCCTATGACTCGATCTTCGCGGAGTTCGAGGGGTCCTCGACGCTCGAGGCGATCACCACGATTCCGCAGGGCGGCACCGGTGACGTCAAGTACCACCACGGCGCCCAGGGCTCCTATCAGCTTCCCAGCGGTGAGTCGATCATCGTCCGCCTCGAGTCGAATCCCTCGCACCTGGAGTTCGTGGCACCCGTTGCCGCAGGGGCCACGCGGGCCGCGCAGACGACGCGCCAGGGGCCGCACGCCCACCGCGAGACCAACGCGGCCGTGCCGGTGATCATCCACGGCGACGCGGCGTTCTCGGGGCAGGGCGTGGTCGCCGAGACGCTCAACCTCCAGGCGCTCGACGGCTACACCGTCGGCGGCACGATCCACATCATCCAGAACAACCAGGTCGGGTTCACGACCGATCCGGACGACTCGCGCTCGACCACCTGGGCATCCGACCTGGCCAAGGGCTACGACGTGCCGATCTTCCACGTCAACGCCGACGATGTGCCGGCGTGCATCAGCGCCGTGCGGCTGGCGTTCGCGTTCCGCCAGGAGTTCGGGCACGACGTGCTGATCGACCTGATCGGTTACCGCCGCTTCGGTCACAACGAGGCGGACGAGCCCGCCTACACCCAGCCCGAGATGTACCAGGTGATCAAGAAGCACCCGCCGGCCCGCGAGCTGTTCGCGCGCCAGTTGATCGAGCAGGGGGTCGTGACCGAGCAGGAGTCGACCGAGCTGACCGACGAGGTCTGGGAGGTCCTGGCCAGGGAGCACCAGCGGCTCAAGGACAAGATCGCCCACGCCAAGGAGGTCGAGCACGCGACCGGCGAGTACGAGCTCGACCGCACCCCCTCGCCCGAGGTCAAGACCGCGGTCTCGTCCGATCGCCTGCGGGTGCTGAATGACGAGCTGCTCGCCGTGCCGGACGGCTTTACGGTCCACCCGAAGCTCGTCCGCCAGCTCGATCAGCGCCACGAGCTGTTCGCAGCCGGCGACGGCGGAATGGTATGGGCGCACGCCGAGGCGCTGGCGTTCGCGTCGCTCTTGACCGAGGGGATCCCGATCCGGCTGACCGGCCAGGACACCGAGCGCGGCACGTTCAGTCAGCGCCACCTCGTCCTGCACGATCCGAAGACCGGTCAGGAGCACTGCCCGATCCAGCACCTCCCGGGCGCGCTCGCCCCGATGGAGCTCCACAACAGCCCGCTGTCGGAGATGGGCTGCCTCGGGTTCGAGTACGGCTACTCGCAGGAGGCGCCGGAGACGCTCGTGCTGTGGGAGGCCCAGTTCGGCGACTTCGCCAACGGCGCGCAGGTGATCATCGACCAGTTCATCGTGTCGGGGCTCGCCAAGTGGGGCCAGACCTCGCGCCTGACGTTGCTGCTGCCCCACGGATACGAGGGCTCGGGCCCCGAGCACTCCTCGGCGCGGCTCGAGCGATTCCTCCAGCTCGCGGCCGAGGGGAACATCCGCGTCGCGAACCCGACGACGCCGGCCCAGTACTTCCACCTGCTCCGGCGCCAGGCCCGCGTCGCCAAGCAGCGCCCGCTGGTGGTCATGACGCCGAAGAGCCTGCTCCGCCTGCCGCAGGCGACGAGCCGCGTCGCAGAGCTGTCCGACGGCCGCTTCCAGCCCGTGCTGGCCGAGTCCGATCACGACGACCGTTCACGTGTCAGAAGGCTGATCCTGTGCAGCGGCAAGATCTACTACGAGCTCGCCGGCCACGACATCCGCAAGGACAACCCGTACGTCGCGATCGGGCGCGTCGAGCTGCTGTATCCGTTCCCGCAGGCCGAGATCCTCACGCTCGTCGAGAGTTATCCGAACCTCGAGGAGGTCGTGTGGGTCCAGGAGGAGCCGCGCAACATGGGGGCGCGGGCTCACATGTCGCCGCGCCTCATGCAGATCCTGCCGCCGCACCTGGCGTTCGGCTACATCGGGCGTCCGGAGCGGGCGGCGTCGGGCGAGGGCTATCCGGTCGCGCACGCGGACGAGCAGCACCGTATCCTCACGACCGCTCTGAACGTAGGCGAGGCGGTGTCGCAGTATCCGCACCAGCTTCCCGGCGAGCGGTAGCCCCGGCGCAAGCGTTCTCCCGCCCACGCGCGCCTCGCGTTTCTGGCACCCTTGTCGCCATCGGCTTTCGAAGAGACGGATCGCGAAGGGACAATTCGCGGCGCCACCTCGCGCCGGCGCTCGGCGTGCACGACATGGCGATCGACTTGGGCACCGCCAATACGCTCGTGTACGTGGGCGGCAGGGGCATCGTCGTGTCCGAGCCGTCGGTCGTCGCCGCGAACGTGGACACGGGCGAGGTCCACGCGGTCGGCGCCGACGCCGAGCGCATGATCGGCCGCACGCCGGCGACGATCGCGGCGACGCGGCCGCTTCGCCACGGCGTGATCGCGGACTTCGAGGTCACGGAGGAGATGCTCCGCTACTTCATCCGCAAGGTGATCGACCGCCGCATGGCCCACCCGAGGCTGATCGTGTGCGCACCCTCAGGCGTCACCGAGGTCGAGAAGCGCGCGGTCGAGGAGGCCTCGCTCGCGGCGGGCGCGCGCCGCGTGCACCTGATCGAGGAACCGATCGCGGCGGCGATCGGCGCCGGGCTCGCGATCGACGAGCCGATCGGGCGCATGGTGGTCGACGTCGGCGGTGGGACGAGCGAGATGGCGGTGATCTCGCTCGGGGGCATCGTCGTCTCGCGCTCGGTTCGCGTCGGCGGCTACGAGATGGACGAGGCGATCACGCACTACCTCCGCGCGGTCCACCAGCTCGCGATCGGCTCCCGGACCGCCGAGCAGATCAAGATCGCGCTCGGCTCGGTCACCCCCCTGCACCCCGAGGAGGCGATCGAGGTCCGCGGCCGGCACCTGGTGACGGGGCTGCCCACGGCGGTCGAGCTCCACAGCGAGGAGGCCCGAGCCGCGATCATGGCGCCCGTGCGGGAGATCCTCCGGGCGATCCGGGACACGCTCGAGGAGACGCCGCCAGAGCTTTCCAGCGACATCGCCAAGGACGGGATCCTGCTCGCGGGCGGCGGAACGCTCATCCGCGGCTTCCGGGAGCTCGTCGCGGAGGAGACCGGGATGCCGGTTTACTCCGCGGAGTCGCCACTCACGTGCGTGGCGTTCGGGTCAGGCCAGGCGCTCGACCATTTCGACGAGCTGAGCCGGGCGAGCCGGTACCGCGTCCCGAGTCTCTCCTACGACTGGCGCACGGCGTAGCCGGGCCACCAGGGTCGCTACCGCCGCGGCCGCGAGCAGGAGCAGAAACGGATCAGCACCGGGTAGACCGCGGCGAGAACGAGCGCGATCAGGCCTTTCACGGCTCGGGACACGCGCGGAGGTTATGCGCTCCGGCGGGCGGCTGTCAGTGGATAAGCCGACGGGCGGTCAGTGGATTCCGACGATCCCGGCGCAGACCCAGTTGGACGCGCCCGCGCCGCCGTTCCAGATCCGGCTCGCGACCGCGTCCTGCTCGGCCTTACTCGACAGGTACGCCGCGGGGCCGGCGCCGCCGAACAGCTTCCAGGTGGCCGGCATGATCTGGTAGTAGCCCGACGCGCCGGCGCTGTTCGGGGTCAGGTTCTGGCCGCCCGACTCGCACAGGACGATCGCGTACGGGATCGCCCAGCCTCCGGATGGGCCGTACGTCGGCCCCGCGGGCACCGGTCCGCTCGAGCTGCCGCCGCTCGAGGACTGCTGCTGTTGCTGTTGCTGTTGCTGTTGCTGTTGCTGCTGTTGTTGTTGTTGTTGTTGCTGCTGCTGCTGCTGGGCGGCCAGCGCGGCCGCCCGCTCGGCCGCGGCCTGCGCGGCCTCGACCCGGCCGATCTCCGCCTGCAGCTGGGCGCCCTTCTCCCGGCTGGCCGCGAGCGCGCTCTGCCTGGCGCTCCGCGCCTGCCGGAGGGCGGCCTGCTTGGCGTGTAGGAGCAGGTTCATCCCTGCCAGCGCGCGGACGCGCTGGGCGGTCTCGTTCGTGATCTGCCGGTCGGACGCCTCGAGCGCGGCCAGGTGCGTCGCGGCCGCGTCGGCCCGAGCCTTCGCCTCGCGGGTGATCGCGATGATCGTCTGCTGCTGCTTCTGCGCCTGGTGCAGGAATGTGAGCGTGTCGAGCAGGTCGGTGAATCCGTTGGACTCGAGTACGACCGAGACCAGGTTCGGCTTCGCCTGCTCGTAGTCGGAGACGAGCTGGCGGCCGAGCAGCATCCGCGCTCGCGCCAACCGCGCCCTGAGCAGCGCGAGCAGCTGCCGCTCGCGGGCCAGCGCCGCCTGGACCGCGGCGAGCTTCGCCCGCTCCCGGGCGAGGTCGGCGCGCACGGCGGCCTCTCGCGACTCGACGAGCGCGATCTGCGAATCGAGCGAGCTGATCAGGCCCGACAGGCTGTCGATGCTCGCGGACAGGCTCTGCTCATGCGCCTGGACGGCGCCGAGCTGCGAGTGGAGCTGGCCGAGCCCCGGGTCCGCGGCCGACGACATCGGGATCGCGGCAACGCCGAGCGCAGCGGCGATGGCCGCCACTGCGGCTACCGCCCAGCTAGAGATCGTGCGCCTTATGAAGCTCATATTCGCTGCCTACGGGGTTAGCTGTCGGGCTCGCGCGACGGCTCGCGCTACACGGTCATCAGACCGCGATTCGCCCCAGGGAACTTGGGTCCCCCGCTTTCCCACGCGTAAGGTAGGAAATTCGGCGAGGGCACCTTATCAGGGACTTGACGTACCCGCGCGGGCGGACGGCTGGAATCTTGCCGCTGTCGGTTTGCTGCACCTAGCGCGCTTTCCAGACCGGCTCGCGGCGCTCCGCGAACGCGGTCGCGCCCTCGCGCGCGTCCTCGGACTTGAAGACCGAGTCGCGGATCGGCGCCTGGCGCTCGAAGAACTCCGAGTCGGGCCAATCCGCCGACTCGACCATGATCCGCTTGCTCGCGGCGAGCGCCAGCGGCGCGTTGGCCGCGATCGTGTCGGCGAGCGCGAGCGCGGTTGCCAGCGCCTCGCCGGGTTCCGTGAGCCGGTTGACCAGACCGAGCTCGTGCGCCCGCTCGGCGTCGATCGGATCGCCGGTCAGCGCCATCTCCATCGCGACGCCGCGCGGCAGCGACCGCGGCAGCCTGAACAGGCCGCCGCCGGCGGCCAGAAGGCCCCGCTTGACCTCGGGGATTCCGAGCCGCGCCCCGCGGGCGGCCACGATCAGGTCGCAGGCCAGCGCCACCTCGAGCCCGCCGGCGATCGCGAAGCCCTCGATCGCCGCGATCAACGGCTTCTCGGCGGCCCGTTCGGTTATGCCGCCGAAGCCGCGGCCCTCGACGTACGGCCGCTCGCCGGCAATGAACGCCTTCAGGTCCATGCCGGCGCAGAATCCCTTGCCGGCGCCGAACAGCACCCCGATCGTGAGCCCGGGGTCGGCGTCGAGCTCGTCGAGCCCGCCGGCGATGCCAGCGGCCACGGCCGCGTTGACCGCGTTGCGCTGGTCCGGGCGGTTGATCGTGATCAGCAGGACCCGGCCGCGGCGCTCGGTCAGGACCGGATCGCTTTCATCGCTCACGCGGCAAACAATCTCAGATCCGGCTCGCGCTCGCCTCGTAGCACCGCAAGGTCCACCTCGACGCAGTCGATGCCGCGGGCGGTCGCGAGCACGGACGCCTGCGGCTTGATCGTCTGCGCCACCAGCACGCCGCGGCACGAGCTGAACGCCGGGTCCAGGCGGATCCGCTCGAGGTAGCGGGTGAGCTGCTCGACCGCGTCGATGCCGGCGACCCGCTTGACCTCGACCGCGACCCACTCGTCGTCGGTGTCGCGGCACATCAGGTCGACGGGGCCGATGTCTGTCGGCCACTCGCGCCGCACGAGGCGCAGGCCCTCGCCACACCACGACGGACGCTCGGCCAGCAGCTCCTGGAGGTGCGCCTCGACGCCATCCTTGGTCAGGGCCGCGTCCTCGTCAGGTGGCCCCATGTCGTGAGAGATATCCGACAGCACCTCGAACACGGAGATCTCGAGGCGGTCGCCGTCGGTCTGGGCTCGCCTGCGGACCACGATCCGCTCAGGCGATTCCTCGATCACGGTCGGCGGCGTCATCCAGTTCAGCGGCTTGTAGCCCCCGGCATCGGCGTGGATCAGGATCGAGCCGTCGGCCTTGACGATGATCAACCGGAGCGCTTCGGGCAGCAGCGCGTTGAGGCGTCCGAAATACCGGACCTCACATCGGGCGACGATCAGGCGCATGGTCGATGGAAACCGTACGGGGCCGGCCGGACCGATCTACAATGCCCGGCCGACCCTATGATCAGCGGCTGGGACAACCATGCGTAACCAGCTTCGCCCGCTATTCGACCGCGTCGTGATCAAGGAGCTCGATCCCGACCGCGTGCGCCGGTCCGGGCTGATCGTCCCGCCCGGGTCCGAAGAGCCACCGCCCCAGCACGGCATCGTGCTCGCGGTCGGCCCCGGGCTCGACTGGTGGGAGAACGTCGGGATCGCGATGCCGGTCCGGCCCGGCGATCACGTCGTATTCCCGGCCTCGGCCGGCGTCTGGATCGAGGTCGAGGAAGAGCGGCTGCTCGTGTGCCGCGTCGGCGAGCTGCTCGGGGTGCTCGAGACCGCCGAGAACTGCCCTGGGTGCGGCGGCAAGCCCCTGGCTCTGGGCGAGTCGTGCGCGGTGTGCGGACGCGAGGGCTCGATCGCCTAGGGCAGCCGCGGACGGAGGCGCCGGCTACGCCGCGGTGCGCTCTGACAGCGACCGTGGTCGCGACGCCTCGACCCGCGCCAGCAGATCGGCGACCTCAGGGTCCTCGGCGAGCGCCAGCGCCCGGTGGCAGGCCTCGATGCACTCGTTGATGAGGTCGGTGCGAGCGAGCGCGTGCGCGTAGCTGCCCCACGCGCTGGCCGAATTGGGTTCGAGCTTGGTTGCGGCCTCGGCCGCGGACACCTCGGCGCCGACGTCGCCGGCGAGGTGATACGCGAGCGCCAGCGAAAGCAGGCCGTCGACCGTCGGGCCCACCAGCCTGGCCTGCTCGAGCGCGGAGATCGCGCCGGCGCGGTCCATCAGCCTCAGGCGGAGCCGGCCGAGCCGCTCCCATGCCGACGCATCGTTCGGGGCGCGGTTGGCGGCGCGTTCGGCCGCCTCGGCGGCGAGGTCGATCGCGCCCATGTCCTCGTAGATCCGCGCGGCGAACCGCTCCGGGGTCGGGCGATCGGTCTCGACGCGCGCCCAATCGCGGACCGCGCGGGCCGCCGCGGGCAGGTTTCCCGCCTGCCAGAACGCGCTCGTGAGCAGCCTCAGCACGATCGGGTTGGACGGGTCCGCGTCGCGGGCGTAGATCAGCCGCTGCGCGGCGAGCGTGGCGTCGCCCTCGGCGAGCGCGTGCTGGGCGGCGGTCATGAAGCGCTGCACCCGGTCGGCGGCCGGGTCGGGCTTCGAGAAGTCGACGAACTGGAGTGACCCCGCCGGGATCGTGCGGACGCCGACCGCGAACTTCACCCGGGCCCACTGCTGGACGTCCTCCTCATCGCCCGAGAAGTAGATGCCGGTGACGCTGCCGACGCCCCACTCCGGATAGGACACGCACCGTGCGTAGCGGTGAACGACCGAGTGGTCCGGCACGCGCGAGCCGAACGGGTCGTACTTTCGGCGCTCCTCCTCGGCGGCGCGGGAGCGCTGTTCGGCCTCGTACGCGCGGCGGCCCTCCTCGGCGCGCGCCTTGCGCGTGGCCGCCGCCGACACCTTGACGGCGTTGCGGCTGACCCGCCCGCCGCGCGAGGACTCGGCCAGCTGCTCGAGCTGATCGGCGGCCTCGTTGATCGCCTGGAGGTGGCGCTGATGCTCGTGCTGGCGCCCCGATGGCGCGATATCCGGATGCCAGCGCTTCGCCATGCGCCGGCGCGCGAGCTGGACGGCCCGCTGATCGAACGGCGGCTCGAGCTCCAGGAGGAGCAAAGCCTGCTCTACATCGAGGATCCGAGGCATGACCCGTTTACGTTAGCGGCGCCGTGGGGTGACACGCGGCGCGGGTGGGGTCCGGAGCCCTGGGTCGTTCAAGGCGCTTATCTGATTTTCAACTGATTCAAATTAGCTTCAATTACATTCATTAGGTTCGAGAAGTCATATTGTGGCCGCCATGAGCAGCCGAGGTGGCGCCTTCGTCGTCGGGATGATCGTGGCGGTGGTGGCCGCGGGCTTCGGCGCCGGGCTGCTCACGGTGCTCACGGGCGGGTTCGCTCCCGGTGGCGGTGACTGCGGTTCCCCGGCCGCCGCCGGCGCGGGCGCGGGCATCGTGCTCGGTCCGCCGGGCACCGGCCAGATCGTCGGCGCGACCGAGTACGGCGGCCCCGGGGATCCGAGCAGCGGCGTGGTCGGGTCGTCGGGCGCGAACCTGCTCGAGCAGCCCGACAGCTACGCGGAGCTCGGCGGCGGAACGTTCCAGACCGCGACCGCAATGGGCGGCCTTCCCTACCTGACGCCGCTTCGCATCACTTGGGGGAGCCGCTCCGCGATCGCCTACAAGCGCGACATCGGACTCGGCGGTGGGCCGGTGGACGGGCTGCCGAGAGTCCTCGACTTGTGGTGGGAGCTCGCGACCAGGCTCGGCATCCCATACGAGGACGGCCTGTGGTCGGGGCCGGTCCGGATCGAACGCCCTCCGCAGACCGGCGCGGGCAACGTACTCGGCCAGGCGGTCGCCGCGGACACGGAGACGGAGGCGAACGCGGGCACGGACGCGGATACGGAGATCGACCAACCGGACCCGGCGGCTTGCGCGCCGACCGCGCTCGAGGGAACGCCGACCACGACCGGCGCCCGCGCCCAGCTGCTCCCGAACGGCCTCGCGGCGGCGCCCGCGGACGCGCCGCCCGCGGTCCGCGAGATCATCGCCGCCGGCAACCAGATCGTCGGCAAGCCTTACCTGTACGGGGGCGGCCACGGCCTTCCGCTGTCGGACGTCGCGCCCGCCTACGACTGCTCGAGCAGCGTCGAGCACCTCCTGTACGGCGCCCGCCTGCTGCCGGCCGAGTACGACGCCCCGTCAGGGACGCTCGAGTCGTTCGGCGACCCCGGGCCGGGGCAGTGGGTGACGCTGTACGCGAGCGCCGACCACGTGTTCATGTACGTGGCCGGGCTTCGCTGGGACACGCACAACGCCGCCGGCCCCGAGGACGGGAGCGCGGGGATCGGCTGGCACCCGTTGATCCGCAGCGACGCCGGGTTCGTGGCCCGGCATCCAGTGGGACTGTAGCCGTGGGCCGCGCCCGCGCAGCCGCAGCGAGCGCAGCCGCATCCGCGTGCGCGCTCGTGCTGGCCACCGGCTGCGGCGCATCGCACACGAGCGCGAACACGACCGTCCGACCCTCCGCGGTCGCCCAGGCCGACGCGACCCACGAGTACCCGTCGCGGCCACCGCCACCGCAGACCGCGGCGCGCGCGGCGCCGTCGGCGATGCAGGCGATCCGCACATTCGCCACCGCGTACATCAACTGGAACGCACAGACGGTGTCGGCCCGGATGCGGGCGCTCGCGACCGAGAGCGTCGGGCAGGCGCGCGCCGCGATGACGCTCGCGGCCGCCGAGACCGCCGACGACTACGAACTGCGGCAAGGCGGGATCGCCAACAGCGGCACGGTCGAGGCGGTGGCTCCACTGTCAGGCGATCACAACGAGTACGTCGTGGTCACGAGAGAGTCGACGAGCGCGTCGAGCACCGCGGCCTACCAGGGGCTCCAGCCGGCGTGGCATCTCGCAGTCGCCACCGTTCTCGAGCTGCGCCCAGGCCGCTGGGTGCTGAGCGGCTGGCAGCCCGAGGACTGAGGATCCTCAGTCCTGCCGCGGCCGGGTCAGCCGACCGGTGGGCCGTTCGCGGTCAGGGTGACGTCGATGTTGCCGCGGACCTTGCTGTCGATCGATGCATCGCCAACCTCGGCCTTCTCGCACCGGCCGACGACACCCAGGGCAACTTCGAAGCACGCGGCATCAGTGTGCGGCGATGTTCAGGACGACCGCGGTCACGAAGCACACCACCGCGGCCATCCGAACCCAGAGGCCGGCCCGGTCCCCCGGGCGCCCTGTGACCATCCCGACGATCGCCACCGTCATACAGATGACCGCGACGAGCGCGAACCCCGCGGCCGCAACGCGCATCAGCGCCCGCCTATCCTCTGCGAAGGCATGTCGAGTCAGTACATCTTCACCACCTACAAGCTCTCGCGTCGCTACCCGCCCGATCGTGAGGTGCTCGGGGACGTCTCGCTGTCGTTCCTGCCGGGCGCGAAGATCGGCGTGATCGGCTACAACGGCGCCGGCAAGTCGACCCTGCTTCGGATCATGGCGGGGCAGGACACCGAGTTCGGCGGGCAGGCGCAGCTTGCCCCGAACGCCACCGTCGGCCTGCTCGAGCAGGAGCCCCACCTCGACGAGACCAAGAACGTCCGCGAGAACATCGAAGAGGGCGTGGCCGAGACCAAGGCCCTGCTCGACCGGTTCAACGAGCTATCGATGAACTATTCCGACGAGACCGCCGACGAGTTCGCGCGGGTGCAGGAGAAGATCGACGCGGTCGACGGCTGGAACCTCGACACCACGCTCGAGATCGCGATGGACGCGCTGCGCACGCCCCCTGGGGATGCTGAGGTGACCACGCTGTCCGGCGGCGAGAAACGGCGCGTCGCCCTGGCACGGCTGCTCCTGCGCCAGCCGGACCTGCTTCTGCTCGACGAGCCGACGAACCACCTCGACGCCGAGTCGGTCGCGTGGCTCGAGCGCCACCTCCTGGACTACCACGGCACGGTCGTCGCGATCACCCACGATCGCTACTTCCTCGACAACGTCGCCGGCTGGATCCTCGAGCTCGACCGCGGTCGCGGGATCCCTTATCAGGGCAACTACTCGGGCTGGCTCGAGCAGAAACGCGCCCGGTTGCAACACGAGGAGAAGCAGGAAAGCGCTCGCAAGCGCACGATCGACCAGGAGCTCGAGTGGGTCAGGCTGAACGCGAGCGCTCGGCGCAACAAGCCCAAGGCCCGGCTCAACGCGTACGAGGCGCTGTTGGCCCAGGACCGCAACGTCAAGCTCGACCAGGTCCAGATCCACATCCCGGCCGGCCCCCGGCTGGGCGACACGGTGGTCGAGGCGAGCGGACTCCGCAAGGCCTACGGCGACCGCGTGCTGATCGACGATCTCACCTTCAGCCTGCCACGCGGGGGCATCGTCGGCGTGATCGGTCCGAATGGCGCCGGCAAGACCACGCTGCTGCGGATGATCACCGGCCAGGAGCAGCCCGACGCGGGCACGCTGCGGATCGGAGACACCGTCGAGCTCGCCTACGTCGACCAGTCCCGTGACGCGCTCGACCCGGACAAGAACGTCTGGGAGGAGATCTCGGGCGGTCAGGACCAGATCAAGCTCGGCGACCGCACCGTGAACAGCCGCGCATATGTGGGCGGGTTCAACTTCAAGGGATCCGACCAGCAGAAGAAGGTCGCGAAGCTCTCAGGCGGGGAGCGCAACCGGCTCCATCTGGCGAAGCTGCTCCGGACCGGCGGGAACCTGCTGCTGCTCGACGAGCCGACCAACGACCTCGACGTCGACACGCTGAGAGCGCTCGAGGAGGCGCTGCTCGCGTTCGCCGGCTGCGCGGTCGTCGTCTCGCACGATCGCTGGTTCCTCGACCGCATCGCCACCCACGTGCTCGCGTTCGAGGGCGACTCGGAGGTCCGCTGGTTCGAGGGCAACTTCGAGGCGTACGAGACCTACCGCCATGAGCGGCTCGGCGCCGACGCCGACCGGCCCAAGCGGATCACGTACAAGAAGCTCGTCCGCGGGTAGCGGCCGGGACCACGCCTAGACGCCGAGCGTCTGGAGCTCGGCCCGGAGCTCGCGAGCATCCCGGGCCACCGCGTCGGCCCCGGTGAGCTCACCAGGGCCGTACTGCCCGGTCGCCACCGCGACGCACCTGACCCCGTCCGCCTGCGCACAGGCGATGTCGCGCGGGGTGTCCCCGATCACGATCGTGCGCTCGCGCGCGACCCTGCCGGCGCGCCGGCGGGCGATCGCCGGCAGCGCCGCCCGGTCCTCGCAATCGGACCCGAACGCTCCCTGGCCCGAGGGGAACCAGCGGCCGATGCCGGCGCGCGCGAGCTTCACTCGCGCCACCGCCTCGAAGTTGCCGGTGACCAAGCCGAGCGCGACGCCGTCGCGGCCGGCCAGCCAGGGCAGGAGCTCCGGGATCCCCGCGACCACATACTCGCTCAGATCGGGCGGGCAGATCTGCGCGTAGATCCGGCAGCACGCCTCGCACACGGCGTCGGCCAGCTCGTCGATCCGCCTGGCCGAGATGCCGAGGTCGAGGAGGATCAGGCGGGCGATCTCTCCGTCGGTGCGGCCCGCGGGGCCTATCTGCCGGCGCAGATCCTTCGGGTTGACGCCGTGCACCTCGCGAATCGCGCCGTCGAGCGCGCGGCTGTGCGCGTCGGTGGCGCCGGTGAGCAACGTGCCGTCGATGTCGAACAGCACGAGCACGACGAGGCCTCAGCGCTCGAACGACAGGCCGGGCTCGAGCCGCCGCGCGAACGCCGCGATCAGCCGAGCGGTCGCATCGACGTCCGCCACCGAGACCATCTCGACCGGCGAGTGCATGTACCGGCACGGGACCGAGACGAGCCCGGTCGGCACGCCGGCGCGGCTCGTGTGGACCGCGTCCGCGTCGGTGCCGGTCCCCTTTCCGAGCGACTCGAGCGTGAACGGGATCCCCTCCGCCTCGCCGGCCTCGTACATGAGCTCGAACACGAGCGGGTGAAGCGACGTCCCGCGGGCGAGCACCGGACCCGAGTCGAGTGGATGCTTGGTGATCTGGCCGAGCTCGACGCCGGGCTGATCGGTGGCGAACGTCAGATCGACCACGATCGCGACGTCGGGCTCGTGGAAGAACGCGCTGGTGCGGGCGCCGGCGAAGGTGGTCTCCTCCTGGGCGACCGCCAGCGCGAGCACGTCGCCCGGCGCGCCGCCGGCCTCGGACACGAGCTTCGCGGTCTCGGCGGCCACGTAGCACCCGACCCGATTGTCGAGCGCCCGAGAAACGACACGGTCGTGCCGGAACTCGAGTGGCGCCGCGTCGATCACGGCCACGTCCCCGATCCGAACCAGCTCGCGGGCCTCGTCCCCGTCCTTCGCGCCGATGTCGATGTGGAGCTCCTTGAGCTCCGGGACCTTCTTGCGGTCCTCGTCCTTGAGGAGATGGATCGGCTTGCGGCCGATCACCCCGACCACGTCGCCGTTGCGCGTGCGCAGCTGCACGCGCTGGCCGATCAGCACGCCCGCGTCCCAGCCGCCGACCTGGCCGAAGCGCAGGTAGCCGTCGTCCTCGATGTGCGAGACGTGGAGCCCGATCTCGTCGATGTGGCCGATGACCGCCAGCGTGGGCCCGTCGCTCGTTCCGGCGACGCGGGCGAACGACGACCCGACCCTGTCGCCGCCGACCTCCTGCGCGAACCCGGCGCAATACTCGCGCCACACGCGCGCCGGGGCCGACTCATGCCCCGACGGACCGGCCGCCGTCAACAGCTTTGTGAGCACTTCCGGGATCGGCATGGAGAGGAAGGCTATTCCCTGACGCGCTCGATTGCGGAGTGTGGGCTCCGCGACGGCGCCAGAGAGGTGTCGGGCATGCCCTGGATCCGCGAGTCGATTCAGCGCGCGATCGCGAATCGGGCCCGGCCGATCCGAGGCCTACTGCTCCAGTAACCCGCGAAGCACGAACTGGAGGATCCCGCCGTGCTGGAAGTAGCGCTGCTCCTTGGGCGTGTCGATCCGCACCGTGACTCTGAACTCCAAGGGCGCCTGGGCCCCGGAGTCGGCCTTGACGGTCAGCTCACGGGGGATCGGGTCGGCGCCGGCAAGTCCGTCGATCGTGAACTTCTCAGCACCGGTCAACCCCAGGGACTCCACCGAGTCGCCCGAGCTGAACTGCAGCGGCAGGACTCCCATCCCGACGAGGTTCGACCGGTGGATCCGCTCGAAGCTCTCCGCGATCACCGCCCGGATGCCGAGCAATCGGGTGCCTTTGGCGGCCCAGTCGCGTGAGGACCCCGATCCGTACTCCTTTCCCGCGAGCACGACGAGCGGCGTCCCCTCCTCGATGTACCGCATGGCCGCGTCGTAGATCGACATCTCCTTCTTGTCCGGGAGATGGAGCGTGACCCCACCCTCAGGAAGGGGATCCCCACCCGCCCCCGCCAGCCGATTCCGCAGGCGGATGTTCGCGAACGTGCCGCGCATCATCACCTCGTGGTTCCCGCGCCGCGCGCCGTATGAGTTGAAGTCGCGCGGCTGCACCCCGTGCTCGATCAGGTAGGCGCCGGCCGGGCTGTCGCGCTTGATCGATCCCGCCGGAGAGATGTGGTCGGTGGTCACGCTGTCGCCGAGGATCGCGAGCACGCGGGCGTCCTCGATGTCCGCGACGGGCTCGGGCTCGGGCGGCAAGTCCTCGAAGAACGGCGGCAGGCGCACGTAGGTCGAGTCCGGCTCCCATTCGAACAGCTCGCCGGTCGGCACCTCGAGCGAGTTCCACCGCTCGTCGCCGTCGAACACCTCGCTGTAGCTCTTGCGGAACATGTCTGACTGGACTGCCTCCTCGACGGTCGCGGCCACCTCGGCGGTGGTCGGCCAGATGTCTTTGAGGTACACGGGCTCGCCGTGCCGGTCCTCGCCGAGCGGCTCCTCGTAAAGGTCGATGTCCATCGTGCCCGCGAGCGCGTACGCGACGCAGAGCGGCGGCGAGGCCAGGTAGTTCATCTTGACGTCCGGGTTGATCCGGCCCTCGAAGTTGCGGTTCCCCGACAGTACGGAGACGACCGCGAGGTCGTTGTCGGCGACCGCGGCGGAGACCTCCGCCGGCAGCGGCCCGCTGTTCCCGATGCACGTCGTGCACCCATAGCCGACGAGCTGGTAGCCGAGCTCGTCGAGGTACTCGGTCAGGCCGGCCCGCTCGAGATACTCGGTCACGACCTTCGACCCGGGTGCCAGCGACGTCTTCACCCAGGGCTTGACCGTCAGGCCGCGTTGCACGGCGTTGCGCGCGAGGATGCCGGCGCCCAGCATCACCGACGGGTTCGAGGTGTTGGTGCAGCTAGTGATCGCGGCGATCACCACGTGGCCGTGATCGAGCTCGGTCTCGGTCCCGTCCTCGAGCGTGAGCGGCACCCGTGTGGCGCGCCGCTCGGCGACCTGAGTTCCACCCGCCACCTGCCTCGCACCCTCGTTACCGGAGGGCCCATGCCCGACTCCGTTCGGAACGTGCGTCGAGACCGAATCGCTCGCCGGGAAGCTGTCCGCGATCGCCTCGTCCTCCGAATCCTCGTCGGGCAGGTAACCCTCGAGCGCGCTACGGAACCCTGCCTTCGACTCAGTCAGCGAGATGCGGTCCTGGGGCCGCTTCGGCCCGGCGATGCTCGGCACCACGGTCGAGAGGTCGAGCTCGAGCTTGTCGGTGAACGTCGGCTCCTCGGAGTCCTCGTCGTGCCAGAGGCCCTGCTCCTTGGAGTACGCCTCGACGAGGTCGATCAGCTCCTTCGGCCGCCCCGAGAACTCGAGGTAGCGCAGCGTCTCGGAGTCGATCGGGAAGATCGCGCACGTCGATCCGAACTCGGGCGACATGTTGCCGATCGTCGCCCGGTCCGCCAGCGGGAGCCTGGCCAGGCCGTCGCCGTAGAACTCGACGAACTTCCCGACGACGCCGCGCGCCCGCAGCATCTCCGTCACGGTCAGCACGAGATCGGTCGCGGTCGCGCCCTCCTGGAGGGCGCCGGTCAGCCTGAAGCCGAGCACCTGCGGGATCAGCATCGACATCGGCTGGCCGAGCATCGCCGCCTCGGCCTCGATTCCGCCGACGCCCCAGCCGAGCACGCCGAGGCCGTTGATCATCGTCGTGTGCGAGTCGGTGCCGACGAGCGTGTCCGGATACGCCTGGGGTGGGTGGGAATCGAATTCCTCGTTGACGAACACGACCCGGGCCAGGTACTCGAGGTTGACCTGGTGGACGATCCCGGTGTCGGGCGGGACCACCTGGAAGTTCTTGAAAGCTCCCTGGCCCCAGCGCAGGAAGGCATAGCGCTCCCCGTTGCGTTCGAACTCGAGCTCGGCGTTGCGCGCGAACGCGAGGCTCGACCCGAACACGTCGACCTGCACGGAGTGGTCGATCACGAGCTCGGCGGGAGCGAGCGGGTTGATCTTCGATGGGTCGCCGCCCATCGCGCGCATCGCGTCACGCATCGCGGCGAGGTCCACGACGGCCGGCACGCCGGTGAAGTCCTGCATGATCACGCGCGCCGGCGTGAACGAGATCTCGCTGCTCGGCTCGGCGTCTGCATCCCATTTCGCGAGCGCCTCGATGTCCTGCGCGCGAATCGACTCGCCGTCCTCGTTGCGCAGCAGGTTCTCGAGCAGCACCTTCAGCGAGAACGGGAGCCGCGCGATGTCGTACTTCGCCTGGAGCGCGTCGAGGCGAAAGATCTCGTACGCGCGCTCCCCCACTGTGAGCGTCGCCTTGGCGTCGAAGCTGTTGGGTATCACGGTCTGATTCTCCTGGTCTAAGGGTCCTTCTAACTCTAGGACTCCAAGGCGCAGGGCGCTCTCCTACGGTCGCCTTAGGTACGTCTTCAGACGACCTTCGCCCGGCGTCCGATGCTCCCCGAGGAGACGTTCCAATTAGCTCGAGGAGACCGACGATGACCTTCCTACACCGAACCCTCGCGACCGTCGTCGCCGGCGCGTTAGCGGCGATCGCCGCGGCTGGTATGTACGCCGAGGCGCACCGCGCGCCGGATCAGTCCTAGACCCATGAGCACCTCGGTCCTCACCACCACCACTCGTGATCGCAAGCCCGCGCCGACGCCGCGGCGCTCGGATCTCCTCGTCGTCGAGATCGTGATCCCGGTCCACAACGAGCGGATCGCGCTCGAGGGGTCGGTCCGGATGCTCCACGGCTTCCTGTCGGCGACATTCCCTTTCTCCTGGCAGATCACGATCGTCGACAACGCGAGCACCGATGGAACGCTCACGATCGCCCGCCGGCTGATGTACGAGCTGCCCGAGGTCGGTGCGATCCACCTGCCGCAGAAGGGTCGCGGCCGGGCGCTGCGGACGGCGTGGTCGGCGAGCCGGGCCGAGGTGCTTGCGTACATGGACGTCGACCTGTCGACCGATCTGAATGGTCTGTTGCCGCTGGTCGCGCCGCTGCTCTCCCGACACAGCGATCTCGCGATCGGCAGCAGGCTGCATCCGGCGGCGCACGTGACGCGCTCTCGCAAGCGCGAGCTGATCTCCCGCTGCTACAACCACCTGCTCCGCCTCGCGCTCCGCGCGCGCTTCACCGACGCGCAGTGCGGCTTCAAGGCGATCCGCGCCGATGCCGCCCGCGGGCTGCTGCCGCTGGTCGAGGACGACGGCTGGTTCTTCGACACCGAGCTGCTCGTGCTCGCGCAGCGGCGGGGCCTGCGGATCCACGAGGTCCCGGTCGATTGGGTCGAGGATCGCGACTCGCGGGTCGAGATCGTCTCGACCGCTCTCGCCGACCTGCGCGGCGTCGCGCGGCTGCTCGTGCACCGCCCGCCCGACGAACGTCCTGCGCTGCCGACGCCTCGCCGACCCATGCTCGCACCGTGAGCTCCGTTTCATATCCGGCGCGGCGGTGGGCGCGGGGGCGCTCCCGCTCGGTGCGCCGAACTCGCCTGGCTTCCGTGCTCGCCTACCCCGAGCTTCTCGGGCTGCTCGCGCTCGCGGCGGTCCTGAACCTCTGGGACCTCAGCATCAACGGCTGGGCCAACACGTACTACGCCGCCGCGGTCCGTTCGATGAGCACGAGCTGGCACGACTTCCTGTTCGCCTCGCTCGACAAGACCGGGTTGATGACCGTCGACAAGCCGCCGCTCGCGTTCTGGGTCCAGGCGCTGTCGGTCCGGGTGTTCGGCTTCCATTCGTTGAGCATCCTCGTGCCCGAGGCGCTGATGGGCGTGGCCGCCGTCGGGCTCGTCTACGACATGACCCGGCGCGTGTTCGGCCGAGTCGCCGGCGGCGTCGCGGGCCTGGCGTTCGCGCTGACCCCGATCACGGTCGCGATCGCGCGCCACAACAATCCTGACGAGCTGCTGATCCTGTGCTGCGTGGCGGCGCTGTGGTGCACGGTGCGCGCGCTCGAGACCGGGCGGACGAAGTGGCTCGTGCTCACCGGCGTCTGCGTCGGGCTGGGGTTCGAGACGAAGATGGGGGTCGCCCTGTTCGTCGTGCCCGGCATCGCCCTCGCCTGGATGTGGACGCGGTGGGGCGAGTCCTGGCGCGAGCGCTTTGTCGCGTTCCGCCAGCTGCTCGCCGGAGGGCTTGCGTTGATCGTGGTCGGCGGCGCCTGGCCGTTGCTGGTGACGCTCACGCCCGCCGCGGACCGGCCCTGGATCTCGGGGACCTCCGACAACAGCATCTGGTCGCTGATCTTCGGGTACAACGGCCTCGGGCGGGTCTCCGGCCAGACCGGCGGGCCCGGCGGAGGCGCCGGCGGAGGTCCGGGCGGGGCCGGCAACCTGTTCGGCGGCGCGACCGGGCCGTTCCGGCTGCTCCAGTCCGCGCTCGGCGACCAGGCTGGGTGGCTGCTCGGCTTTGCGGTCGTCGCCGGACTCGCGCTGCTCGTGCTCACGCGCCTGCGCCGGCGCGACCGCCGCACGGGCTGGCTGATCGCCGTCGGCGGCGCGTTCGCCTGCACCGCGGTCGTGTTCAGCTTCGCCTCGGGGATCTTCCACCCGTACTACGTCTCGTTCCTGGCGCCGTTCGCGGCAGCGCTGGTCGGCGCCGGCGCCGGTCTGATGCTTCCGAGCTCGCTCGGGGGCGCGGGGGACGGCCGGTCCGCACGCGTGATCGCCCCACTCGCGATCGGCGCCGGCGCGATCACCGAGCTCGTCGTGCTCGGCGAGCTCGGCGGCGTGCTTCCGTGGGCCGAGCCAGTGCTGATTGGGCTCGCCGGCGGCAGCGCGGTGTTGCTCGCGATCGAGGGCGCCGGGCGATACCGCGCGATCGTGCTCGCCGTCGCGATGGCGGCGCTGCTCGCCGCGCCCGCGGCCTGGGCGGTTCAGACCGTCGGTCACGCCACCAGCGGCACGTTCCCGGCCGGCGGGCCCGCGAGCGCGTCGATCGGCGGCCCCGGCGGCGGTGGCCCCACCGGCGGGTTCGGTGGTGGCGGCCAGGGCGGCCAGGGCGGCCGGGGCGGCCGGTTCGGCACCGCCGGCGGTGCGAGCTCGGGTGCCGGGCCGGCGGTGAGCCAGCTGTTCGCACCCCCGGGTCAGAGCGGCTTCGCGCCGTCGGGGGCCGGCGGATTCCGCGGCGGCGGTGGCGGTGGTCTTGCCGGCGGCGGTGGCGGCTTCGGCGGGGACAGCGCCTCGCTGACGGCGGCGACCCGCTATGCCGAGCAGCACGGCGGCGGCGCCATCGGCGTCTCCAGCCAGAGCAGCGCGGCGACCGCAATCCTGTCGTCCAATGCCGATGTCGCCGGCCTCGGCGGTTTCTCGGGGCGCGAGAGCTCGGTCACGGCGAGTTGGATCGCGATGGAGGTCAAGGAGGGCCGCCTGCGCTGGGTGATCGTCGACGGCACCCAGGGCGCGGGCCTCCCCGGCGACACCCGGACCGGCAGTGAGATCGCGATGGACGTCGTCGCAAAGACCTGCCGTGCCGTCACGTTAAGTAGCAGCGGGACAAACGGACGCATGTACGATTGCCTGGGGCGCGCCGCGACGATCCTCCAGGCCGCCAAGGAGTAGGCAGATGATCGAGATTCTCGACGCCGGGACCGAGGCATAGGGGTGCGGACCGGACTCACGGCAGCGCTGATCGTCGCCGCGGCGCTCGCGTCCGCGCCGGCGGCGATGGCAAAGACCACCAACAGCACGAACTGGGCAGGCTTTGCGGCGCACCGCCCCGGCGTGTCGTTCCGCCGGATCTCGGGAACGTGGACGCAGCCGAACGCCACATGCGTCGACGGCGAGCCGAGCTACTCCGCGGCGTGGGTCGGCCTCGGCGGCTACAACCCGACCTCGGACGCGCTCGAGCAGATCGGTACCGAGGTCGACTGCGGCGCCGACGGAGCGGTGCAGTCGAGCGCCTGGTACGAGCTCGTCCCGGCTCCGTCGAAGCCGATCTCGCTGATCGTGCGCCCCGGCGACGTCATGCACGCCACGGTGACGGTCGTCGGTCACCGGGTCACCGTCGACCTCGAGAACCTGACCCGCCATCGCGCGTTCGATCGCAACCTGTACGCGTCGGACATCGACGTGAGCTCGGCCGAGTGGATCGTCGAGGCGCCGTCTGAGTGCGTCAGCCAGTTCGCCTGCGAGGCGCTGCCGCTGGCGGACTTCGGATCGCTCACGTTCGACTCGGCGACGGCCTCGACCACCGCCGGTTCGACGGGGTCGATCTCCGATCCGCGCTGGTGGCGGACGAAGATCAAGTTGACCCCCAGCGCCGAGCACCTCATCCTCGCCCGCTACGCGAGCGACAGCGCCGGCGCCGCGACGCCGTCGACCCTGACCGCCGGCGGAACCGGGTTCGACGTGATCTACTCCGCGGTCCCGGCGACGCCGAATCAGTACGCCACGACGCGTCAGACCCGCGTGCGCGCCGCCTACATCGAGCACTGACCGCCGGCGCCCCGACGGGCGCTCCTATGAAGCTCTTATGCCGGCCCTACGCGGCTCTGCGGCGGCGAGTCGATGCTCTGAGCATGCACACGGCTCTGACCCCTCACCTCTTCTGGATCACCAGCCGCGCCGCGGGATTCGCCGCCCTCGTGCTCGCCAGCCTGTCGGTCTCGTTCGGGCTGCTGATGAGCACCAAACTGCTGAAGGGCAGGACGACCGATCTCCGCGCCGCGCATGACACGCTCGCCCTCGCGACGATCGTCGCGATCCTCGTCCACGGCGTCACGCTGCTCGGGGACTCGTTCCTGCATCCGTCGATCGCCGACATCGCGATCCCGTTCGTGTCGAGCTACAAGACGTTCTGGACCTCGCTCGGCATCGTCAGCGGCTGGAGTCTCGTCCTGCTCGGCCTCTCCTACTACGCGCGCCGCTACGTCGGCGCCGTCCGGTGGCGCAAGCTCCACCGGTTCACCGCGCTCGCCTGGCTCGCCGGGCTGGTGCACGCGCTCGGCGAGGGCACCGACGCGGGCCAGATCTGGTTCCTGGCGATGATCGCGCTGGTGGCGATCCCGGCGTTGGCGCTGCTCGCGACCCGGCTCGCGCAGAGCGGCGCCGGCCGCCCGGCTGCGCCCGCGGCGCCTGCGCCTCAGATGTCGAAGAACCGGCCGTCAGGCCCGACGTTGACTACGGGCGTCGTCCCGATCGTCGCCTCGCGGCCCCAGCACTGACGACCCGCCGCGGGCTACGTCGCCTCGCGGCCCCAGCACTGACGACCCGCCGCGGGCTACAGTGGCGCAGTAACGCAGGCATGCCGGTAGCATGCCCGGCGCGCGACCTCCGCGTCCGCTCCACGCCTCGATGACGGTCGGGCGTGGTTGGAGACGGGGCTGGAGGGCTCCCGCTCAGAAGGACATCATCTAGAGGAGGTAGCTCCAAAAGTGTCATTACGACCGAGACGAGCCCTGGTCGGGCTCGCAGCAGCAGCTTTCGCGGTGCTGGCGTTGCCGGCGGTGGCGTCGGCGGCGATTACGCCGGCGCTGGCCGTGACCAGATCCGCCACGACCGCCGGCACAAGCCCCGCGACCGTGGGCCTCGACGCCACGTTCGCGCCTGACAGTCGGGGACTCGCCCAAGGACATCTCGTTCTCCCTCCCGGCGGGCCTGCTCGCCAACGCGAATCAGGCGGCGGCGCCTGTTTGATCGCTTCTGCCCCGGCGGCTGGCTGCCAGGTGCGGCAGCGGTACCGTGACCGCCGCCAGCGTGCCCAGTCAGCCCGTGAGCCTGTAGCTGGTGGCGGCGCCGAAGACCGGCGATGCCGCCGGGCTGGCGCTCGTGCAGGGCAGCAGCCCGGCCATCCCGCTCTCGACAGCGGACGTGACCGTGAGGACCACCCCGACGGCGGGCTCAACATCGCGTTCTCGAGTCTGCCCAACATCGCGCTGAGCGAGCTCAACGTGTCGTTGACGACGCTGCGCCTGCCCTCGAGCTGTCCGAGCCCGGCGGCGAACGTCACGATGGCCGCGGACTCGGCCAGCATGCCCGTCGAGACCGCGACCGCACCGCTCAACGTCACCGGCTGCAGCACGCTGCCGTACGCGCCGGCGCTGACCGCATCGGTGACCAAGGACGCGAAGGACAGCGGCGGCGAGCTGGTCCTCGGGATCACGCAGGCGGCGGGCGAGTCGTCGAACAAGAGCATCACGCTCGGCCTCGGCAAGGCGATCACGCCGAACGTCGGCGCGGACGTGCCGTGCCTGACGGGTTCGGGCCCGGGCTGTACGATCGGCAGCGCCACGGCGACCTCGCCGCTCGTGCCGACCCCCGCGCTGGCGAGCGGAACGGTCACGCTGTCGGGGTCGGCGACCGCGCCGGCGATCACGGTCACGTTCCCGCCGCCGTTCTCGCTGACGATCAGCGGCGTCGTGAACCTGGCCACGAACTCGGTCACGTTCGGAACCGTGCCCGACCTCCCGCTGACCAGCCTGAACCTGACCGTCACCGGCCCGAACGGCCAGAAGGCGTTCACGACCAGCTGCGCGCCGAGCAACGTCACGGGCAGCTTCACCGCCCAGGGGACACAGACCCACAACGTCTCGGCGCCGATCAAGTTCGTCAACTGCGCCGCGAAGCCGACCGGCTCGGGCTCGTTCAGCGGGTTGGCCACCGGTCACCCGAAGCTGCGCGTCAAGGCGACTCACGGCAAGGGCGCGGCGAACATCTCGTCCGTCACCGTCGGGCTGCCGAGCGGGCTGAAGTTCTCGCGCTCGGCGTTCGTGGCGCACACGACGTGCGCGACCAAGAACGGCAAGAAGAAGTGCACGACGACGACCCTGATCAAGGGCCTCGGCCTCTCCGGCGCGAGCGCGAAGTCGGTGGCGCTGAAGGGCGGCAAGCTCGTGATCACGCTGAAGAAGGCCGCCGCGAGCGTGACGGTCAACCTCGGCGGGCCGGTTCTAACTGAGACCGGTGCGCTCCAGGCGAAGGTCAAGAAGCACAAGGTCAAGAGTCTGACGGTGACGCTCAAGATCACCGACGCCAAGCACGGCACCACCTCGGTGCCGCTCAAGCTGAAGGCTCACTAGTGGCGTGTCCGCCCTTCTCCGCGTCCGGGCGGGGGAGGGCGGCCCGTTTCTCAGTCTCAGTCCTGTCCGTGGAGGTAGGTCTGATCAGGAGCCGGGAGCGGAGCGTCTTGCAGGAGGGAGTCCGACCCCGGGGCGAGCGCCCGGGACTCGCCCGGCTCGAGTGCGCCGTTCTCGGACCCCGGGGCCTGGGGCGGCGTGGCCGCCTCGGGGGCGGCTTCGCTTGAGCGCATCGCCTCGAGCCACGGCTTGATGAGGTCGATCGGCATCGGGAACACGATGGTCGAGTTCTGCGTGGCGCCGACCTCGCGCAGCGTCTGCAGGTAGCGGAGCTGGAGCGTGGTCGGGTTGCGGCCGATCACGTCAGCGGCGTCGGCCAGCCTGGCGGCGGCCTGCGCCTCGCCCTCGGCGTTGATGATCTTCGCGCGGCGCTCGCGCTCGGCCTCGGCCTGACGCGCGATCGCGTGCTGCATGCGCTCGGGGATCTCGACGTCCTTAATCTCAACCGTCGTGACCTTGATGCCCCACGGCTCCGTCTGCGCGTCGATCACCCGCTGGAGCGACTCGTTCAGGGTCTCTCGCTCGGACAGCAGGTGGTCGAGGTCGGCGCCACCGAGCACCGAGCGCAGCGTCGTCTGGGCGATCTGGAGCGTCGCGTGGTGGAAGCTCTCGACCTGGTTGATCGCCTTGCTGGGATCGACGACCCGGTAATAGGTGACCGCGGTCACGCGGACCGGAATGTTGTCCCGCGTGATGATCTCCTGCGGAGGAACCGTCAGCGTGACCGTGCGCAGGCTGACCCTCACCATCCGGTCGATCGTCGGCACCAGCAGGATCAGGCCCGGGCCTCGCAGGTCCATCACCCGCCCGAGGCGGAACACGACCCCGCGCTCGTATTCCCGCAGGACGCGGACCGAGGCGCCCAGGACCGTGAGCCCGATCACCGCCACGATCGCGAGCAGGATGACGATCGCGAGAATCACCGGATCCGCTCCCATTCCTCGGCCCGGCGAACCGAGACCGTCAGGCCGTCGAGATGATCGACGACGACCGCGTCTCCCTCGCGCAGCTGGTCCGGGTCCTCGTCGTCGAGGAGCGATCGGCGCGCGGTCCACAGCGCGCCGTCGACCTGCACGCATCCGCTCGGGTCGGCCCAGTTGCGCACGACTCCGAGGTGCCCGATCAGGCTCTCGGGTCCCGCCCGGATCATCCGCCGGCGCACCGCGATCCCCTTGCCGACCGTCAGCAGCAGCAGTCCGCCCGCGGTGCCGGCAAGCATCAGTGCCGCCAAGACGCCGAGCGCGAGTCCGCCGCCAAGGCCCATCACCGCGAGTACCGCGCCCACCGCCAGCGCAATCACGCCAGGTGCGCCGAGGACGCCGAGCGTCGGCACGTGCGCCTCGATCAGGACCATGATCGCCCCGACGATCAACAATGACGCGCCTAATGCGGTCATCGTCATATCGTACGCCCCTTTAGCCCCCGTTTACGGTGGTGTGGACGAGCGAAGCGCGATCAGCGTCGTAACTCAGCGGCCGTCAGCCGATCAGATATCTCCTCCGCGTCGACCGGCGCGGTCTGCGAGTCGATCAGGACCGCGAACTCGTCGCCCCCAATGCCGCACCACGTGGCAATTGGACGAACCGCGCGCTCGGCGCTGATAGCGTGCGGTTCCCCGGACCTTCGACCCTCTGGAGCGGCAGATGACAAGCGCGAACACCAAGGGCTTGGTTACCGACATCGCGGGACTGCGCGAACGCGCAGGCACGCACATCGGCTACACCGACTGGCAGCAGATGACGCAGGAGCGCGTCAACCAGTTCGCCGACGCGACCGACGACCACCAGTTCATCCACGTCGATGTCGAGCGGGCCAAGCAGACGCCGTTCGGGGGCACGATCGCCCACGGCTTCCTGACCCTGGCGCTGGTGGCCCCGGTCAGTCAGCAGCTTATGCAGGTCACGGACTCGGTGATGGGCGTGAACTACGGCCTCGACCGGGTTCGCTTCCCGGCTCCGCTCCCGGTGGGGGCGCACTGGCGCGGCGGGATGGAGATCGTCGAGGTGACCGACGTTCCGGGCGGCGTCCAGATCAAGTCGCGGCTGACGATCGAGGTCAAGGACCAGGAGAAGCCGGCCTGCGTCGCGGAGTCGCTCGTCCGCGTATACGGCGGGCAGTGAGCCTCGACCTCGAGAAGCTGGTGGCGATCGACGTGCACGTGCACGCCGAGCGAAACGATTCAGAGCCTCAGGATCGGGTCACCACCGAGATCCTCGATGCCGCCGCCCGCTACTTCGGCGGGAGTCCGCCACAGCCGAGCGCACGGGAGGTGGCGGACTACTACCGCGAGCGGAACATGCTCGCGGTCATCTTCACCGTCGACGACGAGGCCGGAATGGGCCGCAGGCGGCTCGGCAACAGCGAGGTGCTCGCGGCGGCCCGGGCCAACCCCGACGTGCTGATCCCGTTCGGGAGCGTCGATCCCCACAAGGGCAAGCTCGCCGTCCGCGAGGCCCGAGAGCTGATCGACGCCGGCGTCCGAGGCTTCAAGTTCCATCCGAACACGCAGGCGTTCTGGCCGAACGATCGTGCCTGGTATCCGCTGTACGAGGTGATCGCGGAGGCAGGGCTGATCGCCCTGTTCCACTCCGGGACCACCGGGATCGGCGCGGGGATGCCCGGCGGCGGCGGCGTGCACCTGAAGTACTCGAACCCGATGTGCGTCGACGATGTGGCCACCGACGTCCCGGAGCTCGACATCATCCTCGCCCATCCGTCGTTCCCGTGGCAGGAGGAGGCGCTCGCAGTCGCGGTCCACAAGCCGAACGTGTACATCGACCTGTCCGGCTGGTCGCCGAAGTACTTCCCGGAGATCCTGATCCAGTACACGAACACTCGACTCAAGGACAAGATGATGTTCGGCTCGGACTTCCCGCTGATCAGCCCCGACCGCTGGCTGGACGACTTCGAGAAGCTCCCGATCAAGGACGAGGTCCGCCCGCTGGTCCTCAAGCAGAACGCGGCGAAGCTGCTGCGTCTGTAGGCGCGGCTCGGCGGCCGAAGCGACACCGACGCCGATCTGGTCATGCTCGACCTCAGGGGGCTCGAGTTCATGGACTCGACCGGGCTGCACCTGCTCGTCGGAAGTCTGCCTCGATCGCGGTGGCCGCCCGCAACGCGAGCGGCAGGAAATCGCGCCGGAGCGCGGCCATCGACGCCCGGCTCGCGTGTACGGAGAGGTTCAGCGCGGCGGTGATCGTGCCGGCGGCGTTGCGGAGGGGAACGGCGAGCGAGCGAAGCCCCTCCTCGAGCTCTTGGTCGGTCGCGGCGTAGCCCTGCCGGCGGACGGTGGCCAGCGTCGCCCGCAGCGTGTCCATGTCCTTGACCGTGTACGAGGTCAGCGGCACGATCTCGATCCGCGCCAGCCGCTCCTCGAGCTCGTCGTCGGGGAGTCCGGCGAGCAGTACGCGTCCCATCGAGGTCACGAACGCCGGCAGGCGGGCCCCGACCGCGAGCGTGATGCTCATGATCCGGCGCGTCGGCACGCGGGCGACGTACACGACGTCGGTCTCGTCCAGCACCGAGATCGAGCACGACTCGTTCACCTGCGCGACGAGCGCCTCCATGTGCGGCAGGGCCACCTCGGGAAGGCTGAGGCTCGAGAGGTAGGCGTAGCCCAGCTCGAGCACGCGCGGGCGCAGCGAGAAGCGCCCCTGGGAGAAGTTCACGTAGCCGAGCTTCACGAGCGTCAGCAGGAAGCGGCGCGCGGCGGCACGGGTGAGGCCGGTCGAGCGAGCGACCTCGCTGAGCGCGAGCTCTCGGTTCTCGGCGTCGAAGGCACGGATGACCGCGAGGCCCCGTTCCAGCGATTGCACGAAATCCGAGCTCTGGGCCGGCTTGTCGCTCATTCCCAAATAAGATCCCGTGGTCTCCGACAAAGCGTTCGGCATGCGAACACTACCGAAACCCGCGGGGCACGGAAACGGCAGCCCCCACGCGCCCGGGGCGACCGTGCGCGACGCCGCGTTCGACGTGATGCGCCGGCACGGGATGACCACGATCTTCGGAAATCCGGGGTCGACCGAGATCGCGTTCCTGACCGATCTTCCGTCCGACTTCCGGTTCGTGCTGGGCCTGCACGAGGGCACGGTGGTGGGCATGGCCACCGGCTACGCGCTCGCGCGGGGCGAGCCCGCGTTCGTGAACCTGCACACGGCCGCCGGCCTGGGCAACGCGATCAATGCGATCGCCAACGCGCGCGACTGCCGGGCGCCGCTCGTGATCGTCGTCGGCCAGCAGGACCGCCGTCAGATCGCGTTCGAGCCGTTCCTGACCGGGCGAGCGCTCGAGCGGTTGGCCGGCGAGTATCCGGTGTGGCGGCAGATGCCGGTCCGCGGTCAGGACGTACCGGGTGCGGTCGCACGCGCGTATCACGAGGCCAAGGCGGCAGGCGGCCCGGCCCTGCTGGTGGTGCCGATGGGCGACTGGCTCGAGCCGGCCGACGAGCTCGCGATCGCCGCGCCCAGGAAGATCCTCCGCCCGCACTCGGTGGACGCGGCCGAGGTCGGCGAGCTGGCTGAGCTGCTCGCCGAAGCGGACTCGCTCGCGGTTGTGGTCGGGGCGCCCGGGGACGCGCAGGACGAGTGGGACGCTGTGCTGGCGTTGGCCGAGCGCTTGAATTGCCCGGTCTGGCAGGAGCCGTTCACGCGGCGCGTCGGCTTCCCCCAGGACCATTTCCTGTTCGCGGGGCACCTGCCCTGGCAGCGGCGGCTGATGTACGACACGCTCGCGCCGTACGACGTGGTGCTCACGATCGGAACGAACGCATTCCGGTCCTACCTGTTCGACGAGCCGGTTCCGCTGGTGGACCCGGACACGCGCGTCGCGGTGCTCACCGCCGATCAGGCGGAGGCCCACCGCAGCCCGTGCAAGCTCGCGGTGGTGGCGCCCGTGGCCGCGGCCTGCCGGGCCCTCGTCGAGCGTTTGCCCGAGGGTTTGCCCGAACGCGACCGCCGGCACCCCGAGGGCGCCCCACGCCCGGAGCCGCTGGCGCCGCCGGCGGATGGAGAGGCGCTGCGTCCCGGGCACGTGCTCGACGCGCTCGCCGAGCGGCTTCCGCGCGACACGCTGCTGGTCGAGGAGTGCCCGTCCGCCCAGCCCGAGCTGTATCAGCGGATGCCGGTGCGGGTCCCGTTCGGGTTCCTCAGCACCGCGAACGGCTGTCTGGGGTTTGGCCTGGCCGGTTCGATCGGCCTGCGCATGGGCCTGCCCGACCGCCCGGTGGTCGCGGTGCTCGGCGACGGCTCGACGACCTACGCGATCCAGGCCTTGTGGAGCGCCGCTCACTACGGCGTCGGCGTGTTGCTGGTGGTGCTCGCCAATGGCCGCTATGCGATTATGGACGGCCTCGCGCACCGCGCCGGAGGTGTCGGCGCGTGGCCGGCGTTCGAAGCGGTCGACATCGGCGGCCTCGCGCGCTCGTTCGGATGCCCGTCGGTTCGGGTCGAGACCTACGACGAGCTCGTGCAGGCGGTCGACGAGGCGATCGACGGCCTCGCCCACCGTCGTGAGCCGCTGTTGCTGGAAGCCGTCGTCGGGGCGTAGGCCGTGGCCACCACGAACGCAAGGACCATCCCGGCGGACATCACCGCCGCCGCCCGCGCAAGCTTCGACGGATGCGCCGATCCCCGCCTGCGCGAGCTCATGCAGAGCGTCGTGACGCATCTACACGGGTTCGCGGTCGAGGTCGGGCTCACCGAGGAGGAGTGGCGGCAGATGATCGGCGTGCTCACCGCCACGGGCAACATCACCGACGAGCGCCGTCAGGAGTTCATCCTGTGGTCGGACGCCCTCGGCCTGTCGATGCTGGTCGACGCGCTCGCCCACGAGCTCCCCGCCGGCGCGACCGAGTCGACCGTGCTCGGTCCGTTCTACGTGCCCGGATCGCCGCTGCGCGAGTACGGGGAGAGCATGGTGCAGGAGGACGGCGCGGGCGTGTCCGCCTGGGTATACGGCCGGGTCCTCGACGTCGCCGGCGCCCCGATCGCCGGCGCCGAGCTCGACGTGTGGCAGAACGGCGCCGACATGCTCTACGCGGTGCAGCGGCCCGAGGCCGAGGAGGACCATCTCCGCGGGCGCTACCGGACCCGCGAGGACGGCAGCTACGCGTTCGTCGCGGTCCGCCCGGTCCCGTACCCGATCCCGCACGACGGCCCCGTCGGCCACATGCTGTCGGCCACCGGCCGGCATCCGTGGCGCCCGGCGCACATCCACATCATCGTGCGCGCCCCCGGCTACAAGACCGTGACCACGCACGTGTTCGATGCGACCAGCGAGTACCTGGACTCGGACACGGTGTTCGCGGTCAAGCCGTCGCTGCTGCGGACGTTCGTGGAACGCTCGCCCGGTGATCCCGAGCGCCCGGCCGGAGTCGAGGGCGATTGGGTCTCGCTCGAGAACGACATCGTGCTCGCCCCGGGGCAGGATGCTCGTCCGGTCGGCGATGCGCGCGCATCTGTCGCATGTCGCCGAGGCGCTCCGCGAAGCCGGCGCATGACCGAGTCGCCGTCGAGTCGCGCCCGCGAACTGCTGCGCGGCGCATACGACACGCACATGCACATCTCGCCGGACGTCGTCGAGCGCATCACCGACGACCTCTCGCTGGCGCGCAAGTTCCAGGAGCTCGGGATGGCCGGGTTCGTGCTCAAGTCGCACTACGGGTCGACCGCCGAGCGGGCGGCCGTGGTGCGTGCGGCGGTCCCGGGCGTCAACGTGCTCGGCGCGATCTCGCTCAATCGGGCGGTCGGCGGCATCAACCCGCTCGCGGTCGAGATCGCCGCGCGCGAGCGCGCGCGGACCGTGTGGCTGCCGACCGTCGACTCGGTCAACGAGTCCCACGAGCGCGACGCGGCAGCGGGCGCCAAGGTGCCGGTGTGGGTCAAGCTCCAGCTCGAGTTGCGCGAGCAGGGGATCGAGATCCCCACGGTGCCCGTGGTCGACGAAGGGGGCGCGGTCCTGCCCGTGTTGCGCGAGGTGCTGTCGATGATCGCCCGGCACGGCATGCTGCTCGCCACCGGCCACCTCGGCCGGGATGAGATCTTCGCTGTGGTCGAGGCGGCGCTCGAGGAGGGGGTGGCCGACATCGTGATCACCCACCCCGAGTTCCCCTCGCAGAACCTTGCGGTGGAGGATCAGCGCGCGCTGGGCGAGCGGGGGGCGCTGCTGGAGCGGTGCTTCACCACGCCCCACACCGGCAAGGTCTCGTGGGAGGAGTGGCTCGAGAACATCCGCGCCTGCGGACCTGAGAGCTCGGTGCTGTCGACCGACCTCGGGCAGGTGTTCAATCCGCCGGTGGAGGACGGGATGGCGCTGATGGTCGATCGGCTGCTCGACGCAGGGTTCAAGGAGGAGGAGGTCTACGTGATGGCTGTCGTGAACACGCGCCTGGTCGCGGGGGTGAAGGAGTCGTGAGTGCGCGGATGATGGTGATCGGCGCCCACTCGGCCGACTTCGTGTGGCGGGCCGGCGGTGCCGTGGCGGTGACCACGAAGGAAGGCGGGATCGGATCGGTTCTGGCCCTGTCCTACGGCGAGCGCGGCGAGTCCGGCGAGCTGTGGAAAAATCAGGATCCCGCCCACCCCCAGACGATCGAAAACGTAAAGAAGATCCGCCACGGCGAGGCCGAGCGGGCCGCCGGGCATCTCGGCGCCGAGTTCGACTGCCTCGACCTCGGCGACTACCCGCTCGAGATCGACGGCGACGGGCTGCGGCTGATCTCCGAACGGATCCGCGAGTTCGGTCCGGACGTGCTGATCACCCACACCGACACGGATCCGTTCAACCCCGACCACCCGATCGCGCACTACGCCGTCGATCGAGCCCGGGGGCTGGCCGCCGGCGCCGGCGTCTCCAGCGCGTTCAAGACGATCAGCCCGCCGGCGCTGTTCCTGTTCGAGCCCCACCAGCCCGAGCTGTGCAACTTCACTCCGACCACGTTCGTGGACATCACCGACGTGATGGAGCAGAAGCTCGCGGCCATGTCCGAGATGAAGGCGCAGAAGTACCTTCAGACCTACTACGCCCAGCGGGCCGACCAGCGCGGCAACCATGCGCGCCGCTCGTCCGGCAATGCGGACATCCGACAGGCCGAGGCGTTCCAGCGGGTCACGCCGGCGGTGGTGAGCGCGCTGTGAGCGGGGTTCTCGCTGAGCTGGCCGAGCTGGGGTCCGCCACCGTCTACGAGGCCGGCGGCCGCCGCGGCTACGTCGACGCCGACCTCGTGCAGGTCGTGCCCGGCTCGCGCGTCGCCGGGCCGGCCCGCACGGTCCGCTGCGCCCAGGACGACAATCTGATGGTCCATGCTGCGATGGACTCGCTCCAGCCGGGCGAGGTGCTCGTGCTGACGATGCCCGAGCCGCGACCGGTGGCGCTCGTCGGCGACCTGCTCGCGACCCAGGCGAAGGCGCACGGCGCCGCCGGGATTCTCGTCGACGCCTCGGTGCGCGACGTCGAGGAGCTGGCCGAGCTCGGCTTGCCGATCTGGGCGCGCTGGGTGCGCGTGCGCGGTGCCGCCAAGGCCGTCGCCGGCTCGATCGCCGAGACCGTGACGGTCGGCGGAGCCGCGATCCGGCAGGGCGACGTGCTCGTGCTCGACGCCGACGGCGTCGCGGTCGTCGAATCCGGGCGCGTCGAAGAGGTGCTCGAGGCCTCGCGCGAGCGAGCCGAGCGCGAGGTCGTCAAGCGCGGGAAGCTCGCCGGCGGCGCTCTGTCCTACGACCTCGACGGGCTGCGCGAGAAGGTCGAGGCGGCGCGTTGACCGCCGAGCCTAAGGCGCCGCCGTCAGGCGCCGCCGACAATCCTCATAAGGCGCCGCCGTCAGGCGCCGCCGACAATCCTCAAAAGGCGCCGCCGTCAGGCGCCGCCGACAATCCTCATAAGGCGCCGCCGTCAGGCGCCGCCGACCATGCTCCAATTCACGACCTCGCCCACATCGCCCACGCCGAGCTGCTCACGCCATACCCGGACGAGAGCCTTGCGTTTTTCGTCGAGCTGTTCGGGATGCAGATCGAGCACCGCGAGGGCCAATCGGTGTTCCTGCGCGGGTGGGGTGAGTACCAGCCCTACGGCCTGAAGCTGACCGAGTCCTCGCTCCCGGGCCTCGGTCACGCCGCGATCCGCGCCTGGAGCCCTCCGGCGCTCGAGCGGCGCGTGGCCGCGATCGAGGCCACGGGGCTGGGGGACGGGTGGAGCGAGGGCGATCACGGGCACGGCCCGGCGTACCAGTTCCGCGATCCCGACGGGCACCGGCTCGAGATCTTCTACGAGCAGGATCGGTACGTGCCGCCCGAGCGGCTGCTCCCGCGGCTCAAGAACGTGCCCCAGCGCCACGTCGACCGCGGTGCCGCGGTCAAGCGGATCGACCACGTCAACATCCTCGCCGCGGATGTCGCCGCCAACCGCCGCTTCGCCGAGGAGCAGCTGGGGTACCGCGTGTATGAGCAGGTGGTCAACGACGATGGTTCAGAGCAGGGTGCCTGGATGAGCCTGTCGATCGCCGCTCACGAGTTGATCTACACCTCGGACCACGCCGGCGGCAACGGCCGCCTGCACCATCTCGCGTGGTTCGTCGACACCCGCGAGGAGCTGTTGCGCGCCGCCGATCTGTTCCTCGATGCCGACGTCCCGATCGAGGCGGCGCCGTCGAAGCACGCGGTCGCGCAGGGGATGTTCCTGTACGTGTACGAGCCCGGCGGCAATCGCGTCGAGGTCACGACCGGCACGCACTTCATCTTCGATCCGGCGTACGCGCCCGTCGTCTGGACCCAGGCCGAGCGTGCCCGCGGCCAGGCCTGGGGCGTCAAGACGATCGAGACCTTCCACACCTACGGGACCCCGGACGTGAGCGGTCGGCCGCCCGGTCCGCCGATCCCGCCGACCAGCCAGATCCCGGCGATACCCGAGGCCACCTTGATATGAGCGACGATCGCGCGCTGATCCGTGAGCCAGAGACCGGCGCAAAATCGCTCCTTGAGGCCGGTCGCAAGCCAAGCTGTGATAGTGCTGTTTCGCGATCAGGCCTCGTTGTATAGTTCGGCATGTGACCCGATGTTCTCATTGCGAACACAAGCGTGAGCCCCCGGGCCAGAGGGGATGCTCATGGCGGAGCTGATGTCGCTCAGCGACGCGATCGAGAGCCTGGTCAACGACGGCGACGCGGTCGCGCTCGAAGGGTTCACGCATCTGATCCCGTTTTCCGCCGGGCACGAGATCATCCGCCAGGGCAGGTGCGAACTCGAGCTGATCCGGATGACGCCCGACCTCCTGTACGACCAGATGATCGGGATGGGTGTGGCGCGCCGGCTGGTGTTCTCCTACGGTGGGAATCCGGGTGTGGGAGGGTTGCACCGCTTTCGCGACGCGGTGGAGCATGGCTGGCCCCGCCCCATCGAGCTCGAGGAGCACAGCCACGCGGGGATGGCCAACCGGTACGCGGCCGGCGCCGCCGACCTACCCTGCGCTCTGATGCGCGGTTACGTGGGGACCGATCTGGTCGCGCACACGACGGTGGCGCCGATCACGTGCCCGTTCACGGGCGAGCAGCTCATGGCCGTGCCGGCGCTGCGCCCGGACGTGGCGATCGTTCACGCCCAGGAGGCCGACCGCCACGGCAACGTCCAGCTGTGGGGAATCCCGGGCGTGCAGAAGGAGGCGATCCTCGCCTCCCGGCGATCGCTGGTCACAGTGGAGCGGATCGTCGACGAGCTCGAGCCGCGTGCCGGCGCCGTCACGATCCCCGGCTGGGTGATCGGCGCGGTCACCGAGGCGCCGGGCGGCTCCCGTCCCTCGTACAGCCTCGGGATCACCGACCGCGACAACGACTTCTACAAGTTCTGGGACAAGATGAGCCGCGACCGCGGCCAGTTCACCGAGTGGATGGACGCGAACGTTCTGGGTAAAGAGGTGTCGGCCCGATGACGGTCGACGCGCGCTCCACCGAGGCCCAGGCGGCAACCGCCGGCGAGATCCAGACGATCGTCGCCGCCCGCCGGCTGCGCCACACCGAGACGGTGTTCATTGGCGTCGGCCGGCCGAGCACGGCCGCGATCCTCGCGCGGATGGTGCACAACCCCGACCTGGTGCTCGTCTACGAGTCGGGGACGATCGGCGCCAAGCCGTTCCACATCCCGCTCTCGATCGGCGACGGCGAGCTTGCCGAGACCGCGGATTCGGTCGTGTCGGTGCCGGAGATGTTCAACTACTGGATCGGGCCCGGTCGGATCGACGTCGCGTTCCTCGGGGCGGCTCAGATCGACCCGCACGCGAACCTCAACTCGACCGTGATCGGCGAATACGAGCACCCGAAGACGCGCTTGCCGGGCGCCGGCGGCGCCCCCGAGATCGCGGCCAGCTGCGGCGAGGTGATCGTGATCGCCCGACACACCAAGCGCACGTTCGTCGAGAAGCTGGACTTCTGCACGACCGTCGGGCACGGTGACGGGCCGGAGGGACCGGTCACGCGCCAGCGGCTCGGCTTCCGCGGGAAGGGGCCGACGGCGGTGATCACCGATCTCGGCGTACTCGAGCCCGACCCTGAGACCAAGGTGCTCGTGCTCACGCAGATCCACCCCGGCGTCGAGGTCGCTCGGGTCAGGGAGCAGACGGGCTGGAAGGTGAGGATCAGCGGCGACCTCCAGGCGACCGACCCACCCACCGCGGAGGAGCTCTCGGCGCTCCGGGAGCTGCTCGACCGGTGAGCGCCGCATACGTGCTCGATGCGGTGCGCGCGCCGTTCGGACGCTACGGCGGCGGCCTGGCGAAGGTGCGTCCAGACGATCTCGCCGCGCACGTGGTCCGAGCTCTTCTGGACCGCACTCCCGGGCTCGAGCCCGAGCGCATCGATGAGGTCCTGTTCGGCGACGCCAACCAGGCCGGCGAGGACAACCGCAACGTCGCGCGCATGGCCTGGCTGCTGAACGACCTGCCAACCAGTGTTCCCGGGGGTACGGTCAACCGCCTGTGCGGCTCGAGCCTTGACGCGGCGATGCAGGCGAGCCGCGAGATCGAGACCGGCGAGGCGTCGATCGTGCTCGTGGGCGGGGTCGAGTCGATGAGCCGCGCCCCGTGGATCCTGCTCAAGCCCGAGCGCGCGTTCCCGTCCGCCCAGGAGCAGCTCTACTCGAGCACGCTGGGATGGCGGATGGTCAATCCGAACATGCCCGAGCAGTGGACGATCTCGCTCGGCGCGAGCGCCGAGAAGCTCGCGGGCATCTACGACGTCTCGCGCGAGGCGCAGGACCAGTTCGCGCTCCGCAGTCATCAAAACGCGCAAGCTGCGTGGGACAGTGGCTTTTACGGCGAGTGGGTCGTACCGGTGCCGGACACCGAGCTCGAGCGCGACGAGAACATCCGGCCGGGCACCTCGCTCGAGCAGCTCGCGAAGCTGAAGCCCGCGTTCGTCAAGGACGGCACGGTCACCGCCGGCAACTCCTCTCCGCTCAACGACGGCGCCGGCGCGATGCTGCTCGCAGACGAGAAGGGCGCGGAGCTGGCAGGCAAGGAGCCGATTGCGAGGATCGTCTCGCGCGGGTCGGCGGGAGTCGATCCCGATGTCTTCGGGATCGCTCCGGTGAAGGCCGCCAGCGTCGCGCTCGAGCGCGCCGGGATCACGTGGGAAGACGTCGCTGTCGTCGAGTTGAACGAGGCATTCGCCTCGCAATGCCTGGCTGACATCGGTGAGTGGAAGGGGCTCGACCCCGACAAGGTGAACCCCAACGGTGGCGCAATCGCGTTGGGTCACCCGCTGGGCGCATCGGGCGTCCGTATCCTGGGCGCACTCGCCCATGAGCTGCGACGCCGTGGCGGCGGTTACGGAGTCGCCGCGCTCTGCATCGGTGTCGGTCAAGGCCTGGCCGTCGTATTGGAGGCATAGAAAGCAGATGACCGAGGAGCTTCAAACCGACCCCGGCGAGGAGCGCGTGATCTACGACCCGATCGGGGAGACGCCGACGAGCTATCTCCGCGAGCCCGAGACCGCGCATCCCCCGCTCGATTACCCGCCGTACAAATCCACCTCGCTGCGCCACCCCAAGCAGCCGCTCGTCTACCTTCCGCAGACGATCACCGAGATCACCGGGCCCCAGCTGGGGCCGGTGCTGATGGGCGAGACCGACAACGACCTCACGGTTCAGCACGCGGGCGAGCCGATCGGCGAGCGGATCATCGTCTCGGGAAGGGTGTTCGACACCGAGGGCAAGCCTCTGCGCGGGACCCTCGTCGAGATCTGGCAGGCGAACGCCGCCGGGCGCTACAAGCACCGCTGGGATCGCTGGCCGGCGCCCCTGGATCCGAGCTTCACCGGAGCGGGGCGATGCATCACCGACGACGAGGGCCGCTACCAGTTCACGACGATCAGGCCGGGCCCGTATCCGTGGGGCAACCACTACAACGCGTGGCGTCCGGCGCACATCCACTTCTCGCTGCTCGGCCGCGCGTTCTCGCAGCGGCTCGTGACCCAGATGTACTTCCCGGGCGACCCGTTCTTCCCCTATGACCCGATCTTCAACTCGGTGCGGGACCCGAACGCGCGCGAGGGACTGGTTTCGCGATTCTCGATCCACGGCACGGTGCCGAACTGGGCCCAAGCGTTCGAGTGGGACATCTACCTGCGTGGACCCGGCGCCACGCCGTTCGAGGAGGCGCATTGATCTTCGAGGTCACACCCTCCCAGACGGTGGGTCCGTACTTCGCGATCGGGCTGCCGTTCGATATCGGGCCGTTCGTCGTGCCGGTGCAGACGCCCGGCGCGATCCACATCTCGGGAACCATCTACGACGGCGCCGGCGAGCCGATCCCGGACTTCCTGCTCGAGACCTGGCAGGCCGACCCCGACGGCAGGTTCGCGGACATGCACGGCTACGGCGGCCGTTCGGAGCTCGACGGGTTCCGAGGCTTCGGCCGGTACGGCGTCGAGGACGGCGACGGGACGTTCGACATCGTCACGGTCAAGCCGGGGCGTGTATCGGTCCCGCCCACCCTTGCCGGCGCGACCCAGGCGCCCCACATCGACGTCTCCGTGTTCGCGCGCGGCATGCTGCACCGCTCGGTCACGCGGATCTACTTCGGCGACGAGGCCGAGGCCAACGCCGCCGATCCGGTCCTCGCGCGGGTGCCGGTCGAGCGTCGCGCGACGCTGCTCGCCGAGCCCCACAACGGCGGCTACCGGTTCGACGTCCGCTTCCAGGGGCCGGACGAGACCGTCTTCTTCGCGGTGTGAGGGGTCTGAGCCCCGGGCGCTCGGGAAGAAACCCGAACTATTTCAGGGTTTCTTCCCAAGGCCCCGGGGTGGCGCCGGCGACGCGCGTGCGCGCCTACGGCACCCGCATGCCCATCAGCCGCAGGTAGCGAGTCACCGCCTCCGCGCGATTCGCAGCGTGCAGCTTGCGCAGGATGCTGTTGACGTGGAACTTGACCGTGCCGCTCGAGATCACGAGCGCGTCGGCGACGGCCCGGTTGGTGGCGCCTTCGGCCAGTAGCCGCAGCACGTCGAGCTCGCGGCGCGTCAAGAGCCCCTCGAACACGACGCGGTCGTCGCGCCCCCGGCCCGGGGAGGACTCAGGCAGCGGCGGTGGCGGGGGCAGCGGCGCGTGACCCCCCGCCGACAGCGTCACCGGGGCATCGGTGAGCTCGCTCGAGCGCGCGCCGAGCCAGTCGAGAAACTGGCGCATCTGGTCGCGCTCGTCGCGCAGGGTCCGGCGCAGGCCGGTGCTCTCGTATGCCTGCGCCAGCCCCGTGGCGAACTCCCACAGGACGTCGCGGTCGAGGACGTCGAGCGGATCGCCGGGACCGCGGTCGGCGTGGATCACGCCGGCGACTCGCGAGCCGACGACGAGCGGAGCGGCGGCGTACGAGCGCCACCCCATCAGGCGCGCCGTCTCGCGATCGACCCGAGGATGCACGTCGGCGTCGACCACGATCGTGGCCCGGCGCCGGCGCAGCAGCTCGGTCTCGATCAGCGTGTGCTCGAGTCGCAGCGGATTCGACTGGAGCTGGGCGAGCGTCGTCGCGGCGGCCCGATCCTGGCCCGAGAAGTACGCGGCCTCGGCGACCATTCGCCCGCCCTTGACCAGGCTCAGGATCGCGCGCCGGAACGCCGAGCCGGTACACAGCACCGCGGGCGCGCGGGCGAGCATCTCACGGGGGGAGGTGACCTCGCGGAGCTCGGCGATCGCGACCTGCACCCGGTCGAGCGCGTCGAACCGGGCCTCGAAGCGGTGGCGCAGCCGCTCGAGCGCGCCCTCCGCCTCCTCGATCGGACCGGCGGCGAGCTCGGTCTCGGACAGCTGCGCGCGCAGCCCGGCGATCAGCGACCGCACCGAGTCGAGGTCGCCGCCCGCGCCGCCCGAGCCGCCCGCGCCGCCCGCGCCGCCCGGCTCGACCGGCAGGCCGAGCAGCTCGCGCGCCTGCGCCGTCGCGCGCTCGAGCCGCCGGTGGAGCTGCTCGCCGAGCGGGCCCGAGAACACGTCGGGATATGCCTGCGTGGTGCTCATCTCGGGGCGATCCCGCCGGCGCGCGAGTAGCGCGAGACCGCATCGGCGCGGCTGGTGGCACCGAGCTTGCGCAGGATGTTCTTGACGTGATACTTGACGGTCCCCTCGCGGACGACCAGCGCGCCGGCGATCTCGAGGTTGGTCTGGCCGCGCGCGAGCAGCTTCAGCACCTCGAGCTCGCGAGCCGTGAGGGCGTCGGCGAGGCCGTGATCGGGCGCTGCGCCGAGCGCGGTCACGTTGCCCGTGTCCGCGGCCAGCTGACCCAGACGCGTGCTCATCCACTCGACGGCGGACCGCAGCTCGTGATGGTGCAGCTGGAGCATCTCGCGCAGCACGGCCCGCTCGAACACGCCCGCGATCCCTTCGGCGTACCGCGAAGCGACCTCGACGTCGAGCGAATCGAGGCTCCGGGCGCTGGCGGACGTATCGGCGTGCAGTAGGCCCACGGTCTTGCCCTGCACGACGAGCGCAGCGACGACGTAGCTGTCCCAGCCGAGCAGGTCGACGAGGCGTCTGGCGGCGCGCGAGCGGGTCGCGCGCGCCTGCACGATCTCGGTTCGCTGCCGGCGCGCGACCTCGTCCTCGACCAGCGGATACTCGAGCCGGATCGGCGTGCGGCGCAGCTCTTCGAGCACCGCCGCAGGGCCCTCGGGGTGCTCAACGCTCCAGATCGCGCGTGCCCAGAGGCTGTCCCGGCGCACCTCTCCGATCAGCACGCGATCGAACGAGGAGCTCGTCCCGAGCTCCTCGGCGGCGCGGTCGAGGATGCCCTGCGGCGAGCCGATCTCCCCGAGGCGCCTGACCGCGTCCGCGACGCGCTCCAGCGCATCGGACCGCCGCACGTAGTCGGCCTCGACGATCTCGCGCTCGAGCGCGAGCAGGTCGACGAGCACGCGCTGAACCGTCGCCACGTCAGCAGCGCGCGGAGCTCGGGTCCGAACTCAGCCGTACGGAAGCGTCGCCGGTCGCGTGCGCTCGAGCAACGCGAAACGGCAGGCCGCGTCCTGTCCGACGCAGCTGATCCCGAATGGGCGTCCCGCGCGCTCGATCGCGAGCCAGGCATCGCCCGCGTGCGCGCCCGGAACCAGCGCGAGCGCGACGCGATCGGATTGAAGCATCCACGAGGCCGGGATCCCGTCGATCGACCCGTGCCCAAACGGCTGGACCGCGCGCGGATCGCCGGACTCGCCGAACGCTCCGAGCGCCCGGAGCGCATTGTCCGCGTTGCGTCCGAGCAGCCCGATCGCGGCGAGCTCGGTCGACACGTCGCGCACGGTCATCGTCACGTAGCGACGCGCCTCCGCACGCAGCCGCTCGCGCAGCCGGGACCCGGTGCTCGGATCCGACAAGACGATCAAGCGCCCGGGCGCGTCCCCGCACCACCACGCGCCTCCGGCACACAGCACGCCCCCGGGGGAGACGGCGTGGCCCGCGAGCCGCGTGCTGAGCGTCGCAAGCTGCGTTGCCGGCGCCTCGAGCACGAGCTTGCTGAGCTCGGACCGATCCACCAGGCCGACGGCCCTCACGCACACGGCGAGCTCGGCCGCGGCCGACCCGAAGTTGACCGCAACCGGCCGTCCATCGCGGGTCGATAGCACGGCTCCCGCCCGGCGCAGCAGCACGTCGAGCGGCGCGGCAGCTCCATCGGGTCGCGCGGTCATCGACATGGGAAAGAACGTACCGCGACACCTGGCCGATCGCCCTGCTCTTTACTCCTAAATTACCCGTCCGATAGAGCGGTGCAAGTGTGCCCTTGCCCGTCGGTACCTCGCCACCCGAGTCTTCAGACCCTCTCTAAAGTCTAGGGTAATCCGGCGCTGCGAGAGTGGCGCGGCGATGGCGCCGCAGGCAAGCTGTGGCGGTTCGCCGGAGACTCGGCACGGAGGGAGATCAGAGTGAGCACGCACGTGACCCCATCGGTGGCGGCAACGAGCGAGGGCCGCTACGAACGTTTGACCAGGTTGATCGCCACCGACCGCGCGGTGATCATGGACGGCGCCACCGGCACCGAGCTGATCCGGGTCGCCGGCCGGCGACCCGAGCTGGAGGAGCACCTGTGGGGGCTGACCGCGATCTTCGAGAGTCCGGCCGATGTCAAGGCCGTCCACGGCCGCTACATCGAGGTCGGCTGCGACGTGATCTGCACCGACACATGGGGCCTGGCCAGCGCGCTTCGCAACGGCCGCGCCAATCTGTGGGAGTCGAGCGAGCCGGTCCACTGGATGGATCTGGCGCGTCGCGGTGTCCGGCTCGCCCGGGAAGCCACGGCCGACGCCGGCCGGGCTGACGAGGTCGCAGTCGCGTTCAGCATCAACGGCGACGTCGACACGCCGGACGGGCGGGAGACGATCCGGCTGCTCGCGCGAGCATTCGAGCACGACCCGCCTGACCTGATCCTGGTCGAGACGCTGACGCTCGTTCGCAGCTCCACGTACGCGACGGTCGAGGCGCTGCTCGACACCGGGCTGCCGGTTTGGCTGAGCTTCCGCCGCTGCCGCCACGGCGTGTGCGGCGTCTACGGCGAGCATTGGGGAGGCCCCGAGGGCGACGCGTTCGGCCGCGCTGCGCGGCGGTTCGAGGAGATGGGCATCGGCGCGCTTGCGATCAACTGCCTGCCCCCCGACCACGTCACCGGCATGCTCGCGTGGCTCCGGGACTTCACCGACCTGCCGCTCGGCGTGTACCCGAACCTCGGTTATCTGTCCGCGGCCGGCTGGCGCCACGAGGCGGGCATCGGCGCGGAGGAGTATGCGGAGCTGGCGCTGCGGTGGCGCGAGGAGGGGGCGCAGATCGTCGGCGGCTGCTGCGGCGTCGGTCCCGAGCAGATCGCCGCCGCCCGCGCGGCGCTCACCGAGACCAAGCCGGGACACGCGCGGCCGGACGTCCTTCCGGACGAGGGCGCCAACGCGATCTCGTTCGAGACCCGCACGCCGGCGACGCAGTGGGCCGACTCGCGAGGACGGCTGATGTACCCGCTCGACTTCCCCGACATCGCCGTCGAGCCGGGTGTGTTCGCTCCCACTCAGGGCAGCTTCCTGATCTGGAAATACTTCTATCGCGAAGGAATCGGGTCCCACCAGCGTTGCTTGGACATCGGCTGCGGAAGCGGGTTGCTGGCGGTCCAGCTTGCCCGCAACGGAGCCGCGCACGTGCACGGCCTCGACATCAGCGAAGCCGCGGTCAAGAACACCATGACAAACGCATTTCGCAACGGGGTCGCCGATCGGATCAGCGCCGCCGTCCAGGACCTCTATCCCTGGGTTCCCGAGGAGCGCTACGACGTGATCGTGGCGAGCCTCTACCAAACTCCTGTCGACCCGTTCGAGCCCGTGGTCTCGCACCGGCCGCTGGACTATTGGGGACGGGGCCTGATCGACCACCTGATCCGGATGCTGCCCGAGGCGCTCGCCGACGACGGTGCCGCATATGTGATGCAACTGTCTATCATCGGCGAGCGGCGCACCACGCAGCTACTGGACCGCTGGGGCTATCAGGCACGTGTCGTGGACTTCGGCTTGTTCGAGTTCACGGGTTTCTTCAACGACGCCAGCGACCAGATCGCACGCGTGGAGGACCTCTCAGACGCCTATCACCTGAAGCTCGGCGCGACGGATGTTATGGCCGCCTATCTACTCGAGATCACCCGTAAGGAAGGTAGAACTGCATGACCTACGCCGACAACGAGTTTCTGTTCACGTCTGAGTCGGTGACCGAGGGTCACCCCGACAAGATCGCAGACCAGATCTCAGATGGCGTGCTGGATGCGGTGCTGCGCGACGATCCGCTCGGCCGCGTCGCGTGCGAGACGCTCGTGAACACCGGCCTCGTCGTCATCTCCGGAGAGATCACGACGACCACGTACGTAGATATCCAGGAGGTCGCACGCGAGACGATCAAGCGGATCGGCTACACGAACGCCGAGTACGGGTTCGACTACAAGACGTGCGCCGTGATCAACGCGATCGACAAGCAGTCACCCGATATCGCGCAGGGCGTCGATCAGGCCTGGGAGACGCGCACCAACAGCAAGGACGGCGACGAGCTCGACCTCGCCGGCGCGGGCGATCAGGGGATGATGTTCGGGTACGCGAGCAACGAGACCGAGGAGCTGATGCCGATGCCGATCTCGCTCGCGCATCGGTTGGCAAAGCGGCTGGCGGACGTGCGGCGGGCGGAGATCCTCCCGTATCTGCGCCCGGATGGGAAGACGCAGGTGACCGTCCGGTATGTCGACGGGCGCCCGGCGGAGGTCGAGAAGGTGCTGATCTCGACCCAGCACCGCGACGGCGCCGAATCGCTCCTGAAAGAGGACCTGTGGGAGCACGTGATCGAGCCCGAGCTCCCGCGCGAGCTCTACGACTCGAAGAAGCTTCGCCGCAACCTGCTGGTGAATCCGACCGGGCGGTTCGTGATCGGCGGGCCGATGGGCGACTGCGGGCTGACCGGCCGGAAGATCATCGTCGACACCTATGGCGGCATGGCCCGGCACGGCGGCGGCGCCTTCTCCGGCAAGGACCCGTCGAAGGTCGACCGCTCCGCTGCCTACGCCGCACGCTACGTCGCCAAGAACGTCGTCGCGGCCGGCCTCGCCGACCGCGCCGAGGTCCAGGTCGCGTACGCGATCGGGGTCGCGCATCCCGTGTCGGTGATGATCGAGACGTTCGGCACCGAGAAGATCGGCCGCTCGCGGATCCTCGAGTTGATCGGGGAGCATTTCGATCTGCGGCCGGGGGCGTTCCGGCAGTACCTGCGGCTGCACCGGCCGATCTATCAGAAGACCGCGGCGTACGGTCATTTCGGCCGTGGCGACAACGATTTCACGTGGGAGCGGACCGATAAGGCGGCCGCGCTCCGCGAGGCCGCTGGCCTGGGCTCCGCCGCCGGCGCCCCCGCCGAGGTGCTCCGCGCGTGAGCATCACGGTCGTCGGGTCCGTCGCGTTCGACGCGGTCAAGACGCCGTTCGGCGAGCGCGAGCGGATGCTGGGCGGCGCCGCGACGTTCTTCGCGCTCGCGGCCTCGTTCTTCGACCAGGTGCACGTCGTAGGTCGGGTCGGCGCGGACTTCGGCGACGAGTACCTGGCGGTGCTCGCGTCGCGCGGAACGAACATCGACGACGTCGAGCGCGTGCCCGACGGCAAGACGTTCTTCTGGAAGGGCGAGTACGGCTGGGATCTGAACTCCCGCGAGACGCTCGACACGCAGCTCAACGTATTCGAGGACTTCCAGCCCCGCCTGTCGCCGGCTTCGCGCGACTCAGACGTGCTCTTCCTTGCGAACATCCAGCCCGAGCTCCAGCTGAGCGTGCTCGAGCAGTGCGGGCAGGTGCAGTTCGTCGCGATGGACTCGATGAACCTGTGGATCGACATCGCCCGCGACGCGCTGCTCGAGGTGATCCGCCGTGTCGACTGCGTGATCCTCAACGACGCGGAGCTGCGCCAGCTGACCGCCCGGCCGAGCATGGTCGCGGCGGCTCGGGAGGTGCTCTCGATGGGTCCGTCGATCGTCGTGGCCAAGCAGGGTGAATACGGCGCCGCGCTCGTGACCGAGGACCAGTTCTTCGCGCTGCCCGCCTATCCGCTCGAGACGGTCGTGGATCCGACCGGGGCCGGCGACACGTTCGCGGGCGGGTTCGTCGGCTGCATCGCACGCCACGTCGAGGAGCCGCTGACCGGACCCCTGATCCGGCAGGCAATGGCGTATGGAACGGCGCTCGCGTCGTTCACCGTCGAGGAGCTCGGAACCGACCGCATCGAGCGGCTGACCGCCGGCGAGGTGGACGCTCGTGTCGAGGAGCTGCGGCGGATCACGCAATTCGAGCACTCGCCGACGCCGCTCGAGACATCGTGAGCGGTGGCCGCCCTGCCTACTTGACCCGATCCCGATCAGGCACGGCAACACCACCGTCGTGTTCTGAGCGCCCCCAGGTGTGAACGCCGACGAGCGCGGCGCTCAGCCGCGGCATCGTGAGCTCGTAGCCGCCGCTGCTGCGCGTGATCGACTCGGTCCGGGGGGTCCCGGTCCAGGCCCCGTCGGATCCGAGCTCCTGTCCGTTCAGGGTCACCCCGGATCGCGAGCGCGCCAACGGCGCGAGCAGGCGCTGGACGGTCGCCGGTCCGGTCGCGGGCAGGCGCAGATCAACTCGGGCGGAATCGCCGCTCTTATCGATCACCAGCACGTGCAGCCCTCCACCGCGCACGCGCACCGCCCAGGCGCTCAGGTTCAGCCGCCGGGGCGCGGAAAGGTGGAGCCGGACGAGGCCCGCGTCGGGGCCGAGCGTGCGCGTGAACAGCGTCAGCCCGTAGAGCAGAGGGCGCGCTTGGAGCCCGCGCCGGGTGATCGAGAACGGAGCGTTGCTCGCATCGGCCCGGGCGTGCAGGTTGACCCCGTCGACGCCGGCGCGCATCAGCGAGAACAGCGCGTCAGGAGCCCACAGCGCGGTCGCGAACGTGTTGCTCACGCCCGCCTTGCCACTGCACGTGACCGAGTTGATCTCGGTCAGGCGGAACTTGAGCCCCGCCCGGTGCGCGACCGCGACCGCCGAGGCCACGTCCTTCCCCAGCCCGGCTGAGGCCTGCCGGCTCAGCAACCGGGCGATCGTCGGATAGCCGTGCGACCGGGGCTTCTCGCATGCGGAGTAGGGATACAGGTGCGCGCTCACCGTTCGCAGCTCGGGGCGCTCGTCGTCGATCAGCGTCTGGATCCAGTTCAGGCTGAGGACGGGATGCGCCACGGCCGGCCCGATCAGCGGCACGTCGGGCGCGCCCTCCCCGAGTACCCGTGCATAGGCGTTGAAGGCATCGACGTAGCTGTCGGGCGTCAGTTCGAACGGCAGCGGCCGGGTCTCGAGCGGCGAGCGCGCGACCGTCGCCAGCCAGTACGAGCGCTCATAGATGTCGGGTTCGTTGCCGACCTCGAACCCGATGATGCTTCCGCGCGGAAGTGACGTCTCGGCGGCGCGCGCCCACGTGGCGGCGGTGAGCGGTGTGTCCGTCACCAGGTTGAGGTCGACGATCAGCCGCACGTGGTCGTGGGTGACCAGGGCCCGCAGCCGTGACAGGTAGGCCGGGGTCAGCGCGAACGCCCAGCCCGGCATCTTCCTCGCCTTCGGCGCCCAGAACGAATGGTCCGCCGAGTCGCCGCCGATCCGGAGGACCAGAGGGCCGTTGCCGGGAACGTGCAGGAGCGACAGCACTCGCTCGAACACGGGCATGTCCCGCTCGAACAGGGGCAGCGTCCAGTATTCGGTCGAGAGCCCGAAGTAGGAGGCGGGGACGCGTGTCGTCGCGGCGGTGGGAGCGATCGTCAGCACCGCGCCCAGGAGTCGGACGGGCTCGGCGCGCGCCGGCCGCCGACGGGCTGCGACCGGCGCGGAGTGGGCGTGATCCGAGTGCCGGTTGCGCGCGGCCGCGTGGGTGATCCGATCGTGGTCGGGCAGCGCCAGTGCGGTCGCCGACGCGAGCAGCGCCGCCGCGGCGAGCGCCGATGCGAGCCGCGCGAAGCTGCGTCGCCGCCCGGCCTCGCTCAGCATCAGGGCTCCCTCCCGTCGGAATCGATATGCATGGCCTCCTTGGGCCTATCGACCGAGCATAAGCGAGGCATTAGGCCGGTCCGGCGCGCTGCACCCACCCTTAACCCGCTCGCGCGGCCAAGCTAACAACGCCTAACGTAGCCGCCGCCGGCCCCGGTTGATCCAGGCACTCCGAGCCTTCTCGAAAGGCCGGGTAAGCCAGATCCTTTGAGGGTAGTCGCGCACGTGAGGGTCGGCAATGCTTACCGCCGATGGCCGGTCTCTCGGATGGCTCCGCGCAGGGCGCCAACTGCTTTGAGGTGCTCCCTCTTGGCAAGGGCGAGAAGGAGGCCAAGCAGCTTCCCGAGCCGGCGTGGCTGACCGTCACGTGCTCCCCCAAGCACGGTCCAGACCGGACGATCGAGGTCGCCAAGCGACTCGCGGCGCTCGGGCACGACGTGACCCCGCACATTGCCGCCCGGATGGTCCGCGACCTCGACCATCTCCACCGACTCCTCGACGACATGGCCGACGCGGGTATGCACGACATATTCGTGATCGGGGGTGACGCCACCAAGGTCGAAGGACCGTTCGCATCCGCTGGTGAGCTCCTCCCGCACATCGCCGGACACCCGCGGCGGCCACGGACGATCGGGATCGCCGTGTACCCCGAGGGCCATCCGCAGATCGACGATCGCAGGCTTGCGCAGGCGCTCGAGCAGAAGAGCGGATTCGCGACCTACGCGACCACGCAGATGTGCTTCGACGCGGGAACGCTGCTGCGCTGGCTGCGGAAGGCCCGAGCCGGAGGGATGAGCCTGCCCGTGATGCTCGGCATGCCCGGCGTCGTCGATCGTCGGCGGTTGCTCGAGATCTCGATGCGAATCGGCGTCGGTACTTCGCTCTCGTTCGTACGCAAGCAGCACGGCATCCGCAAGCTGTTCAGTCGTCCCTCGACCGAAGCGGATCGGCTCTACGATGCGCTCGCGCCGTTCGTCACCGACCCGGAGCTGAGCATCGAGGGCTTCCACTTCTACACCTTCAACCAGCTCGTCGACACGTGGCGCTGGGAGCGCGAGAAGTCCCGCGGCGCCGGTCTGGCCGCCGAGTTCTGAAGTCCGGCGCGGAACCCCAAGAGGAGGAGCAGATGACGCCACGAAATCTCCAAGAAGTCGTCGACCAATCCGAAAACATCATCGACCGCTTGCGCGACTCGCAGATCGGCGCGTACGTCTATCCGGTCGTTCCTTACGAGTTCACCAACTGGCGGCGCGAGCAGCGGGCGTGGCAGAAGACCGCCGTGCTGTTCGATCAATCGCATCACATGGTCAACTTCTTCTTCAGGGGGTCGGACGCCCTGAAGTTGGTCTCCGACACCGGCATCAACAGCGTCGCGAACTTCCCGGTGAACATGGCCAAGCAGTTCGTGCCCACAACTCCGGCGGGACACGTGATCGGCGACGGGATCCTGTTCCACCTGGACGAGGAGGAGTTCGTGTGGGTCGGCCGGAACCCGGCGGCGAACTGGCTCCGGTTCCAGGCGGAGACGGGCGGATACGACGTCGAGTTCGAGTACGACGACCGTTCGCCGTCGCGACCGTACGGCAAGGCCGTGACCCGCAGGTACTGGCGCTTCCAGATCCAGGGTCCGAACGCATGGTCGGTGATCGAGAAGCTCAACGGCGGGCCGCTCGAGCAGCTGAAGTTCTTCCGGATGGCCGAGATGAACATCGGCGACATGCACGTCCGCACGCTGCGCCACGGCATGGCGGGAGAGCCCGGACTCGAGCTCTGGGGACCGTACGAGACATACGACGAGGTCCGCGGGGCGATCCTCGACGCGGGTCGCGAGTTCGGGCTCGAGCCATGCGGCGCCCGCGCGTACGCCTCGAACACGCTCGAATCGGGCTGGATCCCCTCGCCCCTGCCGGCGATCTACACCGGCGAGGCGCTTCGCCCCTACCGGGAATGGCTCGGCGCGGACAGCTACGAGGCGAACAATGCGCTCGCCGGGAGCTTCGTCTCGGACGACATCGAGGACTACTACCTGAACCCGTGGGAGCTCGGCTACGGCCAGTTCGTGAAGTTCGACCACGACTTCATCGGTCGGGACGCGCTCGAGCAGATCGAGCCCGAGGTGCAGCGCAAGAAGGTGACGCTGGCCTGGGGCGACGAGGACGTCGTCAGGATCCTCGCTTCGGTGTTCGACACGGACGAGGAGCCGTATCAGTTCTTCGACCTGCCGATCGCGAACTACGGCTCGTCGAACTTCGACTCGGTCCTCGGCGCCGACGGCAACGTCCTCGGGTTCTCGATGTTCACCGGCTACAGCGCCAACGAGAAGCGGGCGCTGTCGCTCGCCACCGTCGATCCGCAGATCGAGATTGGCACCGAGGTGACCGTCGTGTGGGGCGAGCCGGACGGCGGCACCCGCAAGACGACGGTGGATCCGCACCGGCAGATCCAGGTGCGCGCGATCGTCAGCCCGGTCCCCTACGCCGAGGCCGCCCGGCTCGAGTACGCCGAGGGCTGGCGAACCGCTGGCCGAAGGTAGCCGCCGCGGCCCGGGCGGCCTTCACTCGTCGCCGATCACGACCTTCATCACGTCGGTCGGGTTCTCGATCGCGAACCGGATCGCCTCGGGCGCCTGCTCGAGCGCGAACCGGTGGCTGATCAGCGGTGCGAGCAGCTGCGCGTTCCGCTCGACGATCGCGACCGCCTCGCCGAACTCGCCGCCGCCACAGCAGCTCACCCCGAGCACGTCGAGCTCCTTCTCGGTCAGGCTGCCGAGGCGCAGCGTGACCTCGTCGCCCGACATGCCGACCTGTACCGCCCGGCCCGCGGAGGAGACCATCTCGATCATCGCCCGCACCGCCGCGGGCGCTCCGGTCGCGTCGATCGCCACCGGTGGGCCTGCCGGCCCCGCCCCCGGCGGACCCGCCGGAGCGCCCCCCGGCGGACCCGCCGGAGCGCCCCATTTCCGGGCGGATGCCACGACTTGGTCGCTGTCGGCCCACACCAGCGTGTCCGCTCCCATGTCGCGACTGAGCGCGAGCCGAGTGTCCTGGAGGTCGACCACCAGAACCTCCGCGCCGCGCTCGCGCGCGACCAGGCAGATGCACTGGCCGATCGGTCCCGCGCCGAGCAACACCACCCGCTCGCCCGGATGGATGTTCGCCCGGTTGACCGCGCGCACCGCGATTGACACCGGCTCGGCCAGCGCGGCCACCGCGGGATCGTCGGCCTGGATCGGGTAGACCTGCTCCTCGGGGACGGCGAGCAGCTCCTGCAGACCCCCGTCGAGGTGGATCCCGATCAGCTCGAAGTAGTCGCACGTGTTCGGCCGGCCGACGCTGCACGGGTAGCACTCGCCGCACGCCCGCAGCGGCCACACCGCGACCCGCCGGCCGACGACCAGCTCCTGGCGGCAGTCGGGGCCGACCGCCGCGATCGTCGCTCCGATCTCATGGCCCTGAACACGCGGGAACCGCGAGCCGCCGGCCGCATCCGACAGCTCGCCCAGGAAGAAGTGGTAGTCCGAGCCGCAGATGCCGACCGCCTCGGGGCGCACGACGACCTGCCCGGGGCCGGGGGCGTCCGGTTCAGCACGCTCGAGCAGCGCCATCGACTGCACCGCTTCGGTCACCGCAGCGCGCATTCAGTCTCCCCACACCTCGGCGGCCGTCTCGACGATCAGCTCGAGCTTGGCGATCTGCTGCTCGCGCGTGAGGACATTGCCCTCGACGGTGGAGGAGAAGCCGCATTGCGGCGACAGGCACAGCTGCTCGATCGGGACGTAACGCGACGCCTCCTCGATCCGGCGCTTGAGCAGGTCCTTGCTCTCGAGCTCGCCTCGCTTGGTCGTGACCAGCCCGAGCACCACGAACTTGCCCTTGGGCACGAACCGCAGGGGCTCGAACCCACCCGAGCGGGCGTCGTCGTACTCGAGGAAGAAGCCGTCGACGCCCAGGCCGCCGAACAGCGCCTCGGCGACGAAGTCGTAGCCTCCTTCCGCCGCCCACGAGGAGCGGAAGTTCCCGCGGCACAGGTGGGTCGTGACCGCCATGCCGTCGGGCTTGCCCTCGAGCGCGCGGTTGATGTTGCGCACGTACTGCTCGTGGAGATGCTCGACGTCACTGGTGCCGCGCGCTTTGATCTGCTCGCGCTGGCGCGGGTCATTCAGGTAGGCGAGCGAGGTGTCGTCGAACTGGAGATACGTGCAGCCGAGCTCGCCCAAGGCGCGGAGCTCGTCGGCATACGCCCCGCACAGGTCGCTCCAGAACGCATCCATGTCGGGGTAGAGGCTCTCGTCGACCGCCGCCCGGCCGCCTCGGTAGTGGACCATGTTCGGAGACGGAATCGTGAGCTTCGGCGTCGCGCGGCCGTCTACCGTCGACTTCAGGAACTCGAACGCGTCCCCGAAGATCGTGTGGTCGAGGTGGATCTTCTCGCCCACGTGGATCGCCGCCGGCGTCCACTCGACGGTTCCCTGCTCGTTGCGGAACTCGACCTTGATGTCGCCCGGCGCCTTCTCGATCCCGCCGATCTCGTAGATGAAGTCCATGTGCCACGTCGCCCGGCGGAACTCGCCGTCGGTCACCGACTGCAGCCCGGCGTCCCGTTGCAGCGCGACGACGTCGCGGATCGCGTCGTCCTCGACCGCGCGCAGCTCCTCCGCCCCGATCCGTCCGGCGCCGAACGCCTCGCGCGCGGTCATCAGCTCCGGCGGCCGGAGCAGGCTTCCCACGTGGTCGGCTCGGAATGGCGGGGTGGTCCGCCGGCCCGTGCCGGCGCTGGTTTCGGTTTCGGTTCCCACTTCACTCATGTCTACCTCGCTTCACTAAATGTGCGACGGTCCGTCACACCTTCACGCTGATTTCGACGCGCACGCCGTTGGGGTCCTCGATGAAGACCTGGCGCGCGATCCCCGTGACCGTCATGTTGGGCGCGGCTCGGCGCCGGCCACCGCTTGCGCGCTGCCCGAGCCGTTCCGACCCCGCAACAGGTATGCGGACTGGAGCAGGTCCGGCTTCTCGCGCAGCTCGCTGGCGAGGCCCGAGAACCGGATCGTCCCGCCCTCCATGATGTAGGCGCGGTTCGCGAGCCCGAGCGCGATCGTCGCGAACTGCTCGATCAGCAGCACGCCGGCGCCTGACTCGGCCACGGACCGGATCACCGGGACGAGCCGGTTGACGACGACCGGCGCGAGCCCGAGGGACAGCTCGTCGATGACCACGAACCGCGGACCCGACATCAGCGCCTGGGCGAGCACGACCATCTGCTGCTCGCCCCCGGACAGCGAGCGGGCCGGATAGTCCAGCCGCTTCTCGAGCTCGGGGAACAACTCGAGCGCGCGCTTACGACCCAGCTCGGCGTCGCCGCTCGTCATCGTGTAGGTGGCCACGCGCAGGTTCTCGCCAACGGTCAACTCAGGCAGGAGTCGCCGCCCCTCGGGGACGATGGCCAGGCCGGCGCGGCGGATCCGCTCCGGACGCTTGCCGGCGTAATCGAGCTCGTCGAGCATCACCTTGCCGCCGAGCGGCTTGAGCACGCCTCCGATCGCGAGCACCATGCTCGACTTGCCGGCGCCGTTTGGACCGAGCAGCGCCGTGATCTGGCCGGACGGGATATCGAGCGAAACGCCGCGCACGACGTTGCGCCCGCCGCGCGCGACGATCAGGCCCTCGACCCGCAGCAGATCGCCCGATGTGGTCAAACGACCTCCTCCGTTCCGAGATAGGCGCGGATCACCCGGTCGTCGCGAAGCACGTCGGCGGTCGGGCCGGACGCGATCATCTTCCCGAAGTCGAGCACCGCGGTGACCTCGCAGCAGGACGACACGAGGCTCATGTCGTGGTCGACGAGGATCGTCAAGGCGCCGCTGCGCTCGGGAATCTTGCGGATCACCTCGCCCATGTGGTCGGTCTCCTCGTCGGGAAGCCCGGCGGCGGGCTCGTCGAGCAGTACCAGCTTGGGGCTACCGACCACCGCCCGAGCGACCTCGACCATGCGGCGCTGGGCTGCGCCGAGCGTGCTGACGCGAGCGCCCGGGTCGATCTCCATGCCGACGAACTCGATCGCGTCGAGCACCTCCTGACGGCGCGAGCTTCCGCTCATCTTCGAATGCTCGTGGATCATCGCGACGTTCTCGAATACCGACAGTTCCTCGATTGCCTGCTCGGTCTGGAACGTCCGGCGCACTCCCCAGCGGGCGCGCCGGAAGTGGACGATCGACAGCAGATCGTCGCCGAACGCGGTCACGCTTCCCGAGACCGGCTTGACGAACCCGCTGAGCACGTTGAAGAACGTCGTCTTGCCGGCGCCGTTCGGCCCGATCAGGCCGCACGTCCCGCTCTCGAACTTGACGCTCATCTTGTCGAGCGGCGTCACCCCGCCGAAGCGGACCGTCAGATCGGAGACCTCGATCACGGCTCGCCACTCGCCGCGGCCGATGGGCGGCTCACGACGCGGTACAGGAGCCGGCCCAGCCGGGCAACGTCCTTGGGCATCTGCTCGACGATCCCGCGCGGCGCCGTCGTCAGTACTTGGAGCACGCCGATCCCGAACAGGATCGTGAGCCAATCAGGGGAGAATCCCCAACTCGTGAACAGAGACGGCAGGAACTGCAACAGGAACCCGGCCACGATCGCTCCCCAGATGCTGTACGCACCACCCATCAGGACCACAGCCAGCAGCGTGATCGAGTCCTGGGTCTGGAAGTCGATCGAGTACAGGTAGTGGACGGCGCCGGCGAGCAACCCGCCGGCGACGCCCGTCACGAATGACGCCAGCGCGAACGCCCACAGCTTGTAGAGCGTTGTGTTGATGCCGCCGGCGAGCGCCGCCGCTTCGCTCTGGCGGATCGCCGCCCACGCCCTGCCCGGCTTCGAGCGAAGGTGTGCGAGCACGAGCAGGAACATGAGCGCGGCGACGACCACCGAATACCTGAAGTACGCGGTCTCGCCCTGCGCGATGCTCGGTCGGCGAATCGGCGGGATGTGGACCGAGCTGCCGTTGTAGCCGAGGAAGCCGTGGCCGCCGTTGGGGAAGTTGGTCGTGGCCAGCACGACCGTGATCGCGCCGGCCAGCATCAGCGTGATCAGCGCGAGGTACAGGCCGCTCAGCCGCAGCGCCGGCAACCCGACGAGGGTCCCGAGCACCATCGTGATCAGGCCGGAGGCGAGCAACACGATCGGGAACGGCATCGAGGTCGCGAACAGGATGCGCGCCGCCACCCACGCTCCGATCGCCAGCACCGCCGCCTGCCCGAGCGAGACCAGGCCGACCCGGCCGACGAGCACGCCGAGGCCCAGCGCGACGATCGCGTAGATCGCCACCTCCGTGCTCGCGTCGATGTAGTACGTGCTGAGCAGCGATGGGAGCAGCAGCAGCACGAACAGCAGCAGAAGCCCGATCACTACGGGGCGCACCAGCGCTTGCGGCTCGACACCGCGGTCCGAGCGCGCAGGGGCCCCCGAGACCTCGGTGGCGCCGTCGGCCCCGGCTGCCTGCCGGCTCTCGTCGGTCTTCACGCCGGCGGGTTCGATCGTCTACACCCCCTGCCGTCCGACCGCGATCACGCGCCGGCGGTTCTGTAGCAGCATCGCGACCGCGGCGAGTACGAACGGGGTCATGTCGCGGTAGTTGGTGAGTGACTGGATCGGCGTGATCAAGGCGTCGAGGGTCCCGACCACGATCGCCGCCACGAACGTGATCCCGATCGATCGCAGCCGCGCGATCAGCGTGGCGGCGAGCGTCGAGAGCACGAGGAACGTGAGCGTGGTCGCGTCGAGCGCCACGAGGTCGGCCAGCAGAATCCCGGCGAGCCCGGACAGCAGCCCGCAACCGAACCAGGCCGCCGCCTCGACGCGGCGCACCGGCACGCCGAGCGTGGCGGTGATCTCGCGGTCGTCGGCCATCGCCCGCATCGCCGTTCCGAGCTTCGTGTAGCGCAGGAACGCCGCAGTGGCAACCGCGATCACGAGGCCCAGGACCAGCGCGATCACGTTCGTCCACTCGACCAGGATCCCGGCCACCGTGAACGTGTCGTTGTCGGTCGGGAGCGAGATCGACCGTGACGCGCCGCCGCTCGAGGTCCACAGCAGGTCCATCACCCCGAGCAGGATCAGCGTCAGCCCGAGCGTTGCCGTCGCCTTCACGAGTGGGTCGCGTTTGGCGAGGGCCGGCCCGAACACCATCCCGTAGGCGAGCGTCAGGAAGCCCGCGAACAGCACGCAAGCCAGGTATGCGAGCCACTCGTTCCAACCCGACTTGTTGATGAGTTGCCACGCGATCAGGGCGCCCATCGCGCCCACGGCTCCGAACGCCAGGTTCAGCACCCCGGTCGCCCGGTACAGGACCACCATCCCCACCCCCGACAGGGCGTATACCGCGCCGAGCGATATGCCCGTGACGAGGAAAGGCTGGAAGTCCTGCCACGTCGGCAGGCCGAGGATGCCGGAAATAACGAGCATGTTCGACCTAGATGGATGCCCTGATCGCTTGCGGATCCTACTTTGTCACCGCCGGGCCTAGCCGCCCGCGGCCTTGTGGTAGGCGGCGATCTGCGGATCGACCGACGAGATCGCCGTACAGCCCTGCTTGATCACCATCTTCCCGTCGTTGGGAGTCACCGTGTAGTCGGTGTTGTTCGCGATGTGGAGCGGATAGTTACCGAACGTCCACGGCTGGCACAGCATTCCGGTGTCGAAGTCCTTCACGCCCAGGAACGCCGCGTTGACGCTCTGTGCCGTGTACGGGCCCTTGATCGACTCCAGCGCGTGTGTCGCGATCTCACCCATGGTGAACCCCATCTGGCTGAAGCTCCCGATCCCTCCCGAGACATCCGAGCCGTATTGCTTGAGAATCGCCTTGTACAGGTTCATCGTCGGCGTGTTGGTCGGATCAGGCGGGGTCAGCTCGGCGTTCACGAAGAACTTGCCGTTCCACTTCGACCCCAGCGACTGGGCCAGGAAGTCGGTGTCGCATGGCGTGGAGCAGGCCCACGCTTTGACCCGGTTCTCGATCCCCAGCTTCTGGGCCGCCTGTAGGATCACGAGCGCCTCGGGCGGGGTGAAGTTGAGCACCACCGCGCCGCTCGGGCCCGCGTCGTTGACCTCCTTCAGCGCCACCGAGGTCGCATCGTTGATCGGCACGTTCTCGGTGAGCTGCGTGATCGGGACGTTTGCCGACTTCGCCAGCGCCGCCGGACCGGCGGCGATGTAGCCCGTGCCCGGCACGTTCGACTGGTCGAACACGACCTTGCTCGGATGCAGGGTGAGGACGTACTGGACGGCCCCGTCGGAGCTGTACCGCGGCCCCATGTTCACGTCCGCGATGTTCGGCGTCGAGTAGCACTCCGGCGCAATCCCGGCGGCGATCACGTAGTAGTGGAGCTTCTCCCAGTACGCATGGTTGATCGTGCACTCGAGGATGCTGGAGCTCCCCGAGATCCCGACGACGTGGTCGGTCTGGATCAGCTTCGTCGCATCCGCGGCGATCTGCGCGGGCTGCGTCGGCTCAGTGAGCTTGTAGAGCACGATCGGATGCCCGTTTACACCGCCGTTGGCGTTTACGCACGCGAAGTACGCGCCTTCCATGTTCTCGATATCCGTGAAGTCCGTCCCGGGCTGCTTGGTGTTGATTGCGCCCAGCGGGATCGCCGTGCCGGTGGCCTTCACGCCCGGCTTGAGACCGCACGACGAGGTATCCGTCGACGCGCTCGTCGACGCGCTGGCGGTGCTGGTGGTCGCGGCGGTGCTGGACGATGCGCTTGGAGCCGCGGCACTGCTACTCGTGCTGCTACTACTCTTGCTGCTACCGCAGCCGGCCAGGAACAGCACTCCTAGGACCGCGAGTGACAGCAAGCCAAGGCGCACGCGCGGCACGTGTTGGTACATCCTCACCGATCTCCTCCTCCTCGAGGGATTTAGGTTCAACCCGCCCCAGGGTTTGGCGAGCCGGGCGATACTAATCGGTGACAAAGTTGTATGCAATGGGTCCTAACACGACAGCAAGAATGAGAGTTCTGGGAGGTTCGATTGTTTGGTTTGCATGCAATCGCCCTGCCGAACTAGGCTGGTCGCGCCGCATCCGTGGCGCCGAGGAGTGAGGTGAGAGGTGTCCGAGGAAGGCAGCAGCAGGACCCAGATGACGCGGGCGCTGCTGCGCCTGCGCGAACTGATTCTGAGCGGCGAGTTCGAAGCGGGGGAGAGGATGTTCGAGCTGCGCCTGGTCGAGCGGTTGGGCGTGTCCCGGACGCCGCTGCGGCTCGCGCTGGCGGCGCTCGAGCACGAGGGCCTGCTGCGCGGCCGGGGTTCCCGCGGGTATGTGGTGCGCGAGTTCACCGCGGCCGACATCAGCGACGCGATCGAGCTCCGCGGCGTGCTCGAGGGCACCGCGGCCCGGTTCGCGGCCGAGCGCGGGCCGAGCCAGCCGGCCCTGCATGCGCTCCACGAGATCAGCGAGACGACCGCCGAGGTCGTGCACCGGGCCGACTATGAGTCGTTCGAGCAGTTCGTCGACCTCAACGAGCGCTTCCACGCCTGGATCCTCCGGATGGCCGGCAGTCCGGTGCTCGAGCGCGCGCTCGACGGCATCATCGCGCTGCCGTTCGCCAGTCCAAGCGCGTTCGTGATGGCGCAGGCCGTGTTGCCCGAGTCGCGGGACATCCTGCTTCTGGCTCACCGCCACCACCTTGGCCTGATCGACGCGATCGAGCGCGGCCAGGGCGCTCGCGCCGACAGCCTCGCGCGCGAGCACGCGCTGCTCGCGCGGACGAATCTCGAGGTCGTGCTCGGCCATCCCGAGGTGCTCGAGCGGATGCCCGGGGCTTCGCTGCTCGCGCTCGGAGAGCTCGAGCACATCTGACCGGCGGACGGCGCCGCCTGGCACGCGTTGCGCCGGGTCGCTCAACTGCCGCGCGATCAGGGCACCCATCGTTGCTCGCGCTTCACACTGGTCGTTGGGTGCCCTGACCGCCTGTCGTTCCGCCGTCTACCCCGTCGGCGGGTTCGTCGACGGTGCGGTTCCCGCGACCTTGCGGTACGCCGCGATCTGCGGGTCTGCCGAGGAGACGTCGAAGCATCCCTGCGCGGTCACCATCTTCCCGTTGTCCGGCGTCGTCGTGAAGTCGGCGTTGTTCGGGATGTGCAGCGGGTAGCTGCCGTACACCCACGGCTGGCAGAGCAGCTCGGTCTTCTCGTCCTTGATGTTCTTGAACGCCGCGTTGACGCTCGCGATCGTGTACGGACCGTTGATCGTGTCGAGCGCGTCGACCGAGAACTTCCCGAGCAGGTAGCCCATCTCGCTGAACGAGCCGAGGCCGCCGGCGACGCTCTGGCCGTACTGGGCGAGGATGTTCTTGTAGAGCTGCATCTCCGGGCCGTTGTGGTCATCGGGCGAGGTCAGCTCCGCGTTGACGAACAGCTTGCGGTTCCACTTCGGTCCCAGCGACTTGGCCAGGAAGTCGGTGTTGCAAGGAGTCGAGCAGCCCCAGCCCTTGACCCGGTCCTCGAGGCCAAGCTTCTGCGCGGCCTGGAGGATCACCAGCGCCTCGGGCGGGGTGAAGTTGAGCACCACCCAGCCGTTCGAGCCGGCCTTGTTGACGAGGTCGAGTGCCACCGAGGTTGCGTCGTTGATCGGCACGTTCTCGGTCAGCTCGGTGATCGGGGTGTGCGCAGCCGCCGCGAGCGCCGCCGGACCGGCCGCGATGTAACCCGTACCCGGCACGTTCGACTGGACGAACACGACCTTCGACGGATGCTGGGTCAGGCCGTACTGCACGGCTCCGTCGGAGCTGTAGCGCGGGCCCATGTTGACCGCGGCGCTGTTCGGGGTCGACCAGCACTCCGGCGCGATGCCCGCCCCCATCTCGTAGATGCCGAGCTGCTTCCAGTAGCTCTGGTCGATCGTGCACTCGAGCAGGTCGAACACGCCGACGATCCCGACCACGTGGTCCTGCTGGATCAGCTGCTTGGCGGCCGCCGCGACCTGCGCCGGCTGAGTCTGGTCGTAGATCACGTACAGCTTCACCGGGTGACCGTTGACACCGCCGTTCGCGTTGACGCAGTTGTAGTAAGCGGTGATCATGTTCGGCCCGTCGCTGAAGTCGGTGCCGGGCTGCTTGGTGTCGATCGTTCCGATCGGGATCGGCGTGCCGGTCGCCTTCACACCCGGCTTCTTGCCGCAAGCCGAAGTGCTGTTGCTGGCGCCGCTCGAGCCGGAGCTCGCGGCGGTCGTCGCGCTCGTGCTCGATCCCACGCTGCTGCTTGCAGCCGAGCTCGAGCTACTGCTGCTATTGCTGCTGCCGCAAGCCGCGAGCAGCAGCGCCGCGCCGACTAGAACGGCCAGCGCGATGCTCGCGCGCACGCGCAGCGCATGGTGGTCCTTCCTCACCTCTGTCCTCCTCCTTGGAATGATTCGGTCGACCCGCCCCGGTTTGGCGAGGCGAGGATCTTAGTCACCGGAAGATCTGTATGCAACGGGGGCCTAACACGACCAAAAGAAATCGATTGCAACCCGCCCACAGCCCCAGATTGGGTTCTGTTGCATACAGGGCCGACCGGAGCGATACTCCCGCACACGCCGGTGGTGATTCAAGCGAACCGAACGCAGATGATGCGCGCGCTCCTGGCGCTACGCGAGCAGATCCTGAGCGGCGAGTTCAGGCCCGGGGACCGGATGTCGGAGCTCCCGCTGGTCGAGCGGCTGGGGGTTTCGCGCACGCCGCTTCGGCTCGCGCTCGCGTCGCTCGAGCACGAGGGTCTGCTGCGCGTGCTGCCCGGCGGCGGGTACGTCGTACGTGAGTTCACCCAGACGGACATGCGGCACGCGATCGAGCTCCGGGGCGTGCTCGAGGGCACGGCCTGCCGCTTTGCCGCCGAGCAGGGGGCGAGTCGCCGCGATCTGCGGGCGCTGCGCGCGATCAACGAGCAGGTGGCGCCGCTGGTGCGACAGGCCGGCTACGAATCGTTCGAGCGGTACGTCGCGCTCAACGAGGCGTTCCACGCGCGATTGCTGAAGATGGCCTGCAGCCCGCTGCTCGAGCGCGCGCTCGACACCGTCCTCGCGTTGCCGTTCGCGAGCCCGAGCGCGCTCGTGCTCCAGCACGCCCAGTTGCCGGAGTCGCGCGAGATCCTGGTCGTCGCCCATCGCCAGCATCTGTGGCTGGTCGATGCGATCGCCAACCGCGAAGGCTCCCGCGCGGACAGCGTCGCTCGCGAGCATGCCCGCCTGTCGCTGACGAACCTCGAGATCGTCCTCGGTCGCCGCGGTCTGCTCGAGCAGATGCCGGGCGCCTCGCTGCTCGCGCTCGACGGCGCGCGCGAGCCGGCCTGACCCCAGCCCAGCCGTCACGGCGAGGCGATCGCGCCCCGCTCCCACGCCTCCACGTCGTGCTCGCCCCATTGCATCGCCACCCGTGCCGCCCGGGCGATCTCCTCGGGTCCCGGCCGGTAGGCGTCTTCGAGCGGGGGGCTGACCGGGACCGGCGTGTAGGGAGCGCCGACTCGCTGGATCGGTGCCTCCAGGTAGTCGAACGCCGCCGCCTGCAGCTGAGCCGCGAGCTCCGCGCCGAAGCCGCCTGCGGTCACGGCCTCGTGCGCGACCACCGCCCTCCCGGTGCGCCGGACCGAGCGCGCAAGTGTGTCGAGGTCGAGCGGCACCAGCGTGCGCGGGTCGATCACCTCCGCCTCGATGCCGTCCTTCGCGAGGTGCTCCGCCGCCTCGAGCGCATCGCCGACGAGGCGCGACAGCGCGACGATCGTGACGTGGTTGCCGGTGCGGAGGGTCTTCGCATGCCCGATTGGAACCGGTTCCGGGGGGTCCGGGACGGTTTCGCGGCGGAAGTACAGCGACTTGTTCTCGACGAACACGACCGGGTTGGGGTCGGCGATCGCGCTCTGCAGCAGCCCGGCGGCGTCGGCCGCGCAGCTCGGCATCACGACCTTCAGCCCCGGCACGTGGGTCAGCCACGCCTCCAGGCTCTGTGAATGCTGGGCGCCGTTTCGCTGTCCGGATCCGCCCTGCGTCCTCAGCACCATCGGCACCGATAGCTGTCCTGCAGACATGAAGTGCGCCTTGGCCGCCTGGTTGACGAGCTGATCGAGCGCGAGCGTGATGAAGTCGATGAACATGATCTCGACGACAGGCTTGAATCCCGATTGGGCCGCGCCCACTGCCACTCCGCAGACGGTTCCCTCGCTGATCGGCGTGTTGCGCACGCGCTCGCGGCCGAACTCGCCCGCCAGCCCGGCCGTCGCGAGGTACGGCCCGCCCTCGGCGACATCCTCGCCGAGCACGATCACCCGCTCGTTGTCGCGCATGGCGCGCGCGAGCGTCCCGGCGATCGCCTCGACGAACGTGGTCTCGATCTGGTCGCTCACTGCGCGTAGACCAGCGTGGCCGCGATCTCGGGGTCCGGAAACGGGCTGGCGCGGGCGAACCGCACGGCCGCTTCGACCTCCTCGCCGGCCTCGCGCTCGAGCTCTCTGGCGGTCTCGTCGTCGACCCAGCCCTCGCCGATCGCTCGCTCGGTCATGCGCGCGAGCGGGTCGCGCCTGGCCCACTCGCGCTCGGCCTCGGGGTCGCGGTACTTCTCCGGATCGCCTTCGTAGTGCCCCCGCCGGCGGAACGTCAGGCACTCGAGCAGGTACGGCGCGGTGCCGGCGCGCGCTCGGTTCAGGAATCGGGCAAACGCGTCGTGCACCGCCGGGACGTCGCCGCCCTCGACGGTCTCGCGCTCAAACCCGTACGGCGCGACCACGTCGCTGACCCGCTCGATCGTCGAGTGCTCGTCGCGCGAGGTGAATTCGGCGAAGCCGTTGTTCTCGCACACGAAGATCACGGGCAGCTCCCACAGCGCCGCGAGGTTGATCGACTCGTTGAAGTGCCCGGCCTGGACGGCGCCGTCGCCGAAGAACACGACCGTGACGCGGTCGGTGCCTTGGAGATGTTGCGTGAGCGCGGTGCCGAGCGCGAGCGGGAGGTTGCCACCCACGACCCCGGTGGCGCCCATGAAGCCGTGCGGCTCGTCGACCAGGTGCATGGACCCACCAAGCCCGCGGCATACGCCTGACTCGCGGCCCATGAGCTCGGCCATCAGCCGGTCGATCGGGGCGCCCTTGGCGATCGCGTGGCCGTGCGCGCGGTGGCCGCTGTAGACCGCGTCGTCGTCGCGCAGTTGCCCGCAGACCGCCGCGGCGACGCCCTCGCCGCCGATGCTCAGATGGATCAGCCCGTGGACCTGCAGCGTGCGCTTGAGCTGCGCCACCCGCTCCTCGAACAGCCGGATCCGCCACATCGTGCGCAGCAGCCCGTGGGCGACGTCCCTCTCCATCGGCTCGGTGCCGGGGTTACGCTGCGACGGGCGCCTCGCCCAGCACCTGGCGCACCGACCCCGCGATCTTCTCCTCGTTGGGCAGCACGTACGCCTCCATCGGCTCGCTGTAGGGCACGGTCACGTCGAGTGCCGTCACTTGGGCGATCGGCGCCTTGAGTGATGAGAACCCGTGCTCGGCCACCTCCGCCGCGATCACCGCGGAGGCTCCGCCGTGCCGCGTCCCCTGGTCGGCGATCACGAGCCGGCCGGTCTTCTCGACCGAGGACAGGATCGTCGCCGTGTCGAGCGGGTTGAGCGTGCGCGGGTCGATCACCTCGGCCTGGATCCCCTCGCCGGCCAGCGTCTCGGCCGCCGCCAGTGCTCGGCCGACGGTCCAGCCCGTGGCGACGATCGTCACGTCGCCGCCCTCGCGCCTGATCGCGGCCTCGCCGAACGGCACGACATATTCGCCCTCCGGCACGTCGCCGTGCTCGAGCACGAGCAGGTAGTTGATGAGGTAGCAGACCGGGTTGTCGTCCCGGATGGCAGCGGCCATCAGGCCCTTGGCGTCCGCCGGGGTCGAGGGCAGCGCGATCTTCAGGCCCGGAAAGCCCATGAACATCCCGTAGATCGAGCCGGTGTGCTGCCCTGCCCAACCCGCCGTGAATCCGTACCCGGCCTTGAACACCGCGGGAACCTTGACCTGCCCGCCGCTCATGTACCGCAGGCGCGGAGCCTCGTTGACGACCTGGTTCATCGCCACGAGCATGAACTCGGCCATCAGCAGTTCGACGACCGGCCGGTAGCCCGCGAGCGCGAGGCCGACGGCCATGCCGATCTCCGCGGTCTCCGAGATCGGCGAGACCCGGACCCGGTCCCGCCCGAACGCCTGGACCAGGGGGTCCTCGTCACTGGGGGCCACGTCCTGGCCGTAGAACACGACGGTGGGGTCGCGCTCCATCTCGACGCGGATCGCCTCCTGGACCGCCGCGATGTAAGGGATCTCTCTTGCCATGGTCGTCTCCTAGGCGTACACGTAGTCGATTCTGGCGGCGGCTTCGGGCTCGGGGAACGGGTCGTCGAGCGCGAACTGGACCGCCGCGTCCATCTCGTCACGGACCTCCTGCGCGATCTCGTCGGCGCGGGCGGGGTCGAGCGCGCCCTGTTCGACGAGGCGCGCGCGGAATCGGGGCACGGGGTCGCCGCGCAGCGCCGCCTCGTACTCCTCGCGATTGCCGAACACCGTGATCGCCTCGTGCTCGGGATAGTGGAGCGGCACGCCCGGCGGGGCGATGATGTTGCCGTGGGCCGACAGGCGGTAGACCTTCGATTCGACGAGCGTCGGCCCATCGCCGGCGCGGGCGCGGTCCGCGGCTTCGCCGACGGCGCCCGAGACCTCGACCGGGTCGGTCCCGTCGACGGTCACGCCGGGCATGCTGTAGGCCGCCGCCTTGACCGACAGCGGCTCGCCGGCGGCCGCGTTCGCATCCTCCTGCTCGGAGCGAGTGGCCACGTTGTAGTTGTTGTTCTCCATCACGTAGACGACCGGAAGCTTCCACAGCGAGGCCAGATTGAGCGACTCGTGGAAGGCTCCCTGCTTGGAGGCGCCGTCGCCGAAGAACGACAGGACGATTTGGGGTGGTTCGGGGGTGGGTGGGCGGGATCGATTCCGGAGCTGCGCGGCGAACGCCAAGCCGGTGGCCTGGGGGATTCCCTGCCCGACGATGCCCGACGTGCCCATGAACCCGCGCCCGGGATCGACCAGGTGCATCGATCCGCCGTACCCGCCGCAAAGGCCGTGCTTGCGCCCGTAGATCTCGGCCATGATCGCCTTCGTGTCGGTGCCGAGCGCGATCGGATAACCGTGGCAGCGGTACGTCGCCATCAGCTGGTCGCCGGGCTCGAGCGTCGCGAGCGACCCGACGATCGAGGCCTCGGCGCCGTCGGCCAGGTGGGTGTGCCCGCGGATCACGCCGGGATGGTCCTCGAACGTCTGCTTGACCCGCTCCTCGAACTCGCGGATCCGGAGCATCTGGGTGAACATCCAGACGAGCCTGTCGTTGTCCAGCTCCTGCATCGTGCCTCCTCAGGTGACGCCCGCGCCGAACTGCGCGACCGTGGTCTCGTATGCGCGCTTGAACTCGTCCTCGATCGGCAGGCTGCGAAGCTCCTCGGAGAGGACCTCGACGCCCCAGGGCCCGGCGTAGCCGACCTCCCGGCAGGCCTCGATGTATCCGGCAATCTCGAACTCACCCTCGCCGGGCAGCTTGCGCCGGTTCACGACCTCGTCGATCGGGTCCGGCATGTTCTCGTACTGCCCGTCGGACAGTTCGACCCAGCCCAGGTAATCGGGCGGGATCCGCTTCAGGTCCGCCGGCGCGATCCCGAGCTTGCCCATGTGCCAGGTGTCGATCGCGAGCGCGCCGTTGCGCTGGGCGGCGCCCTGCACGAGCTCGAGCGCCGTGTCCAGCGTGTTCACGTTGACGTCGAACGGCATGAACTCATAGACGACCCTGGCGGCGGTGTGGTCGGCCGCATCCTGACAGAGCTCGGCGAACGCCTCGGTCAGCGGCCCGAGCTCGCACGGGGTGCCGGGGATGTTGCCGACCTTGATGTGGTGGGCGTCGAACGCGGCGGACGTCTCGAACAGCTGCCGGCGCAGCCGGTCTGACTCGGCGCGAGCCGGCTCGCCGTCCGGGACGAAGAAGTCGGCGAGGAACTCAACCTCGAGGTACTTCAGCCCGGCGTCTCGGAAGATCGTCGCCATCTCCTCGAGCGTGCGCGTCTGGAGCTGGTGCGATACGTCGGCGTGCCACAGCCCGATTCCGTTGAAGCCGGCCCTGGCGGCCTCCGCGCAGCGATCGCGCCAGTCGAACAGGCTCCACTCGCGGCCGACGTGAACCTCGACCGGCCCGCTCACCGTCCAGTACAGCGCCATCAGCTCGATCTCGCCCACCGTCGCTCCTCTCGTGTGAGGGCGACGGTACCGCCGCAGACTGGAGCGAGTCCAGTCAACCAGCGCAGACGTTCTTGTACATCAGCGCGTTCAGCTGACTTCGCGCAGGCGGCCCGTCTCGACCTCGTAGACGAACCCGCGAACCGCGTCCTTGCGGGGGATGAACGGCGAGGCCCTGATCCGCGCGATCGACTGACGCACGTCGGCGTCGAGGTCTCCGAACGCCTCGGCCGCCCATTCGGGCTTGATTCCCGTGTCCTCCTCGATCGAGCGCTTGAACTCGTCGTCGGTGAAGGTCAGCATCCCGCACCCGGTGTGGTGGATCAGGATGATCTCCTCGGTTCCGAGCAGGCGCTGCGAGATCGCCAGCGACCGGATCGCGTCGTCGGTCACGACGCCGCCGGCGTTGCGGATCACGTGTGCATCGCCCTCCCCGAGCCCGAGCGCGCCGTAAACGTTGAGGCGGGCGTCCATGCACGCGACGACCGCGACCTTCCTCGCCGGCGGAAGCGGCAGGTCGCCCTTGTCGAAGGAGGCGACGTACGCCTCGTTGTTGGCAAGCAGGTCGTCGGTCGTGCTCATGGGTCTCCTTCGGTGGGGGCGTGGGGCGGTTGGGGGCCGTGGGGCGGTGGGGGCCGTGGGGCGGTGGGGGCCGTGGGGCGGTGGGGGCCGTGGGGCGGTGGGGGCCGTGGGGCGGTGGGGGCCGTGGGGCGGTGGGGGCCGTGGGGCGGTGGGGGCCGTGGGGCGGTGGGGGCCGTGGGGCGGTCAAACTATCAAAACCCGATTTGGGTTCATGAGATTTGGGGGCGGGCTACGATCGGCGGCTGTGGAGACCCGCTCGCTGACGGCGCTCGCCGCGATGCTCGTCGCGCTGGTGTGCGCGGGCGCGGCGGCCGCGCGGACCGTGGTGATCGGCCATTCGGTCAAGGGCCGGCCGATCACGGCCGTGGTCCGCGGGCCGAGCGATGCGCCCCGCAAGATCCTGGTCGTCGGCTGCATCCACGGCAACGAGTGCGCGGGGCTCGCGATCGTCTCCGCGCTCGAGCGGGCGCCCGTCGTCAAGGGAGTCCAGCTGTGGCTCGTGCCGGAGATGAACCCGGACGGCACCGCCGCCGACACCCGGCAGAACGCCGACGGCGTCGATCTCAACCGGAACTTCCCGTACCAGTGGGAGCGGGTCACCGACCCGACGTACTACTCGGGGCCGCGGCCGCTGTCCGAGCCCGAGACCCGGGCGGCGGTGAGGCTGATCCGCCGGATCCGGCCGGCGGTGACGATCTGGTACCACCAGCACGAGGACCTCGTCGACATGGCCGGCGGAGACCGGGGCGTGGCGAGGCGCTACGCGCAGCTCGCGCACCTGCGCGCCACGTGCCTGCCGTTCCTCCCGGGCACGGCGCCGGCATGGTCCAACCATGCCTTCCCGGGCACCACCGCGTTCGTCGTCGAGCTGCCCGCCGGTCCCGTCGGGCCGGCGCCGCTCGCGGATCATCTGCGGGCGGTCCGCGCGACGGAGCTCGGCCAGCGGACGGGGTCGCGGGTCAGCTGCGCGCCATAGCGGCTGCGGTGCAATGTGCGCCGCAGCCTCAGTCCCTATTCTCGACCTCGATGGGGCCGCGCCGTACCGCCGTTCGCATCGCGTGCATTGCCACGCTCGCCACGATCCTTGTCGTGGCGACGGCCGCCGCCTCGGCCCGGCAGGCCAAGCTTCCGCCGCCGAGCTTCGGTCATTCGATCGACATCGGCCTCGTGTCGGGGACCGTGATCGTCACGCCGCCCGGCCGGCGGCGGTTCACGCTCGGGGCGCAGGACCGCAACATCCCCGTGGGGTCCTTGATCGACACCACGCACGGCCGCGTCGATCTGCGCTCCGCGTCACCGCCCGGGTCGGCGGCCGCCCACGCCGGCGAGGTGCAGGACGCCCAGTTCTATGCCGGCGGGTTCATGGTGAGCCAGTCGCGGGCCAACCCGGTAGCGCGGATCAAGCTCGTCGGCGGTCCGCTGCGCAAATGCTCGGCGCCGGCCGCCGCCGGCGCGGCGCGCGCCGAGCTGTCCCATCGGGTGCTTCGGCTCCTCCACGCGAGCGGACACGGCAGATTCGTGACCGAGGGCCGCTATGCGGCCGCCACCGTGCGCGGCACGATCTGGCTCACCGAGGACTTCTGCGACGGCACGTTCGTCCAGGTGACGCGGGGGGTGGTCACGGTCGAGAACCTGGTCACGCACGCCTCGGTCACGGTCACCGCCGGCCACAGCTACTTCGCGGCCGCGCCGGGCGCAACGGTGCGGTGAGATCTGTGAGACGGCCGACGTCGCCCGTCACGGGCGGTGTGGGCGGCGCGGCCGTGGCCGGGCGGGTCATAACCCCACTCGACCATCGACCGCCGGCGAGTGAGGCAAAACTCGTGCTATGACCGAGTGAATCTGAATTCACCGGGGGGCGGGCGGCGAGTGAGGCAAAACTCGTGCTATGACCGAGTGAATCTGAATTCACCGGGGGGCGGGCGGCGAGTGAGGCGAAACTCGTGCTATGACCGAGTGAATCTGAATTCACCGGGGGGCGGGCGGCGAGTGTGGGGTTATGCGCTGGCCGGCCCAGAACGAGGCGGGTGGCGCCGTACCCGCTCGCACCCCCGCGCGCCGCGAGCGTTTCGCTACGCGGCGACAGCGTCCGACGGCCCGGTGCGAGCGTGCGCACCGAGCAGGTAGGCGATCTCGTCGAAGCGACGGGTCTGCTCCCAGAAGCGCCACGTGAAGTCCGGCCAGATCGTGCTGTTGCGGCCGTTGCGGTCGATGTACCAGCTCGCGCAGCCGCCGGTGTTCCACACCGTCCGACGCAGGCGGGTCTGGACATGCTCGTTGTATGCGTCGTAGGCGTCGCGCCGGACCTCGATCCGCGTGGCGCCACGGCGCTCCATCGCCTCGATCGCGCCCATCACGTAGTTGAGCTGCGCCTCGATCATGAACACGATCGAGTTGTGACCGAGCCCGGTGTTCGGGCCGACGAGCAGGAACAGGTTCGGGAAATCGGGGATCGCCGCGCCCCGATACGCCTGCGGGCTGCCGTCCCAGAGATCTGACAGCAGCACGCCGTCACGGCCGCGGATCACCGTGGAGAACGCCGTCTCGGTGACCTGGAAGCCGGTCGCGAAGATCACGGTGTCGACCTCGTGCTCGCTGCCGTCCGCGGCCACGACGCCGTCCGGGTGAAACGACGTGACCCCGCTCGTGACCACTTCCACGTTCGGCTGGGTGATCGCGGGATACCACTTGTTCGAGGGGAGGACGCGCTTGCACCCGATCAGGTAGTCCGGCGTGAGCTCCGCGCGCAGGGCCTCGTCGGGGACCTGCCTGGCCAGGTGGCCCTCGGCCATCTTCTGGACCGTGTTCATCAGCTGCGGCCGGTAGGCGAGCCCCGGAACGAGCAGCTCGCGACTCAGGTACACCGTCGTGCGGACGGCCTTCTGCGCCGCCGGCAGGCGCCGGTAGAGCAGGCGCTCGAAGCTCGTGATCGGCCGGTCGCGGTGTGGGACCACCCACGGCGCGGTGCGCTGGAAGATCGTGAGTCGATTGACGAGCGGCTGGATCTGAGGGACGGTCTGGATCGCCGACGCGCCGGTACCGACGACGGCGACGTTGCGAGCGGTCAAATCGTGCTCGTGGGCCCACCGCGCGGTGTGGAAGGCGACGCCTCGGAAATCCTCGAGCCCGGGAAGCGACGGAATCGAGGGCTCGCTGAGCGGTCCGGGGGCGCCGATCAGCACCTGCGCCGAGAACCGGCCGTCCGGCGTGTCGATCTGCCACACGCCTTCCCGCTCGTCCCACTCGGCCCGCTGCACCGGGCACCGGAAGCGGATGTGCGCGCGCAGCCCGAAGCGGTCGGCGCACGCTCGCAGGTACTCGCGGATCTCGGGTTGGAGCGGGTACGTCCTCGTCCATTCCGGGTTCGGAGCGAACGAATAGCTGTACAGGTGCGAGGGGATGTCGCACTGGCAGCCCGGATAGGTGTTGGCCCACCACGTGCCGCCGACCTCCTCGTCGCGCTCGAACACGACGAAGTCGTCGACGCCCGATTGCCTGAGCCGGATCGCCATGCCGAGGCCGCCGAAGCCGGCGCCCACGATCGCCACCCGAACGTTGTGCACATCACCTGTCGTCATGTCGCCTCTCGGAGTCTTCTAATGTACGCGGACGCCGGCTGACCTCAGCCCGCGATCCGGTTGAGCGCGGCAGCCAGCTCGTCCGGCCGCGACGCCCAGATGGCGTGGTCGGTGTCGATCTCGATCACCGGGGTCGTGTCAAGCCGTGCGATCCTACTTCGGGTCGATCTGGCGCGGTTTAGACTCTCCGGCGCTCGTGGCGGTTCACGAGTGCCGAGCGAAGAGAGGGAGCGGATGGCTACAACTGCGCCGAAGGCCGGGGCATTCCCGAGCCCGTATGAGATCGAGACCCCGCCGGGGTGCGAGGGCTGGGAGGAGATGTATCCGTACTATGCGCTGTTCGACGAGCACCGGCGCGAGATCGACGAGAACCGGTTCTGGTTCTGGAACTCGATGCACTTCCCGGTGCCGATGCCGGCGTTCGACGTGATCTGCATCGACTCGCCCTATCAGGCCGTCGGGGCGTGGCAGAACCGGGTGTTCGCCGTCCCGCCCGCGATGGGGATCGACTACCGGTGCATCAACGGCTACATCTACATCTCGGGCAATCCCGTGACCGATCCGGAGAAGATCGGCGAGCGCGCCCAGTATTTCCAGGCGCGCGCCGGCTATTACTACGCGAACTGGAGTGAGCTGTACGGCAAGTGGCGCGCGAAGATGGAGGCGCTGATCGGGGAGCTCGGGGAGCTCATCGTCCCCGACCTCCCCGAGTACGAGCCCGACGAGGTCGCGTTCGGCGAGGACCGCAACACCGCGTTCTACGAGGTCCTCGACGCCTACGGCCGGGCGTTGCGGCTGGGCGACCTGATGTGGCAGCACCATTTCGAGTTCCTGCTGCTCGGATACGGCGCGTACGGGACGTTCGTGGAGTTCTGCAAGGTCCACCTCCCCGATATCCCCGACCAGCACATCGCGCAGATGGTCGCCGGCATCGACGTGCTCCTGTTCCGGCCCGATGCGGAGCTCCGCGGGCTCGCTCGCCTCGCGATCGAGAACGGTGTCGACACGGCGTTCGTCCAGGGCCGGACCCCTGCGGAGATCGACGCCGAGCTCGCCCAGAGCGACGCCGGCCGAAGCTGGCTCGAGGCGCTCGAGAAGGTCAAGGACCCGTGGTTCAACATGGCCACCGGCGACGGGCTCTATCACTACTACCGCAGCTGGCTCGACGATCCGAGCATCCCGTACGCGGCGCTGATCGGGCACATCAGCGCGCTGGGCGCCGGCCAGCAGATCGACCGCCCGACCGAGGAGATCGTGCGCGAGCGTGACCGGCTGGCCTCGGAGTACGGCGCGCTCCTGGACGAGCAGTCGCGGGCGAGCTTCGACGATCTGCTGAACCTGTCGCGGACCGTGTTCCCGTACGTCGAGGAGCACAAGTTCTTCTGCGACTACTGGTTCTTGACCCGCTGGTGGAACAAGATCCGCGAGTTCGGGGCGCTGCTTGCCCGCAACGGCTTCCTCGAGGACGTCGAGGACGTGTTCCAGCTCTCGCGCTACGAGGTCGCGAGCGCGCTCGACGAGCTCGTGCTCACGTGGGCCACCGGCGGCGTCGCGCTCGGGCCCAAGCACTGGCCGCCGATCGCCGCCCGCCGCAAGGAGATACTGAAGAAGCTCGGCGAATGGACGCCACCGCCCGCCGTCGGCGTGACCCCGGACGCGGTGACCGACCCGATGACGATCATGCTGTGGGGTGTGACCACCGAGCGCGTGCGAGAGTGGGCTCGCCAGCAGGACGGCGGCTCGGTCCTGAACGGCGCGGCGGCCTCGCCCGGCGTGATCGAGGGCGTCGCCCGCGTGGTCAGGTCGGTGGACCAGATCGGGGACGTGCGCGACGGCGAGATCCTCGTGTGCGGCAGCACCTCGCCGGCGTGGGCGCCGATCTTCTCCAAGATCAAGGCCACGGTCACCGACGTCGGCGGCGTCATGTCGCACGCGGCGATCGTGGCCCGCGAGTACGGGCTGCCGGCGGTCGTCGGGACGGGCCGCGCCACCGCCCAGATCCGCACCGGGCAGACGATCAGGGTCGACGGCACGGAGGGCACCGTCATGTTGCTCGGCGCCCAGGTCCACTAGTTGGCCGAGTACACCCGCCCGCTCGAGCGCCTGTCCCGGAGCGACGAGCCCGCCTTCGGCGGTAAGAGCGCCAACCTGGGTGAGCTGCTGGCGGCGGACATCCCGGTGCCGCCGGGCTTCGCGCTGTCGACCGATGCGTTCCACACGTTCGTGCGCGATGCGGGACTCGAGCAGCGGATCGCGACCGCGCTGGCTGGAGTATCGGCCGGCGACGTGGACACGATCGGCCGTGCCTCGCATGCGATCAGCGAATCGATGCGGTTCGCGCCTGTCCCGGAAGCGGTGCGGCGCGAGATCGCCGAGCAATACGCCGTGCTCGGCGAGGATTCGCCGCCCGTCGCGGTCCGCTCGAGCGCGATCGGCGAGGACGGCGCGGAGGCGACGTTCGCCGGCCAGCAGGAGACGTACCTGTGGGTCCGCGGGGCCGAGCACGTCTGCGACGCGGTACGCGACTGCTGGGTGAGCCTGTACAGCCCGACCGCGATCAGCTACCGGGCGCGGCTCGGGGAGGCCGACGAGCCGCCGGCGATGGGGGTTACCGTGCAGCTGATGGTCGACGCCGACGTGTCAGGCGTGATGTTCACGTGCAACCCGGTCAGCGGCGACCCGAGCATGGTCGCGATCAACGCCAGCTGGGGCCTCGGGCTCGCGGTTGTCGGGGGCGAGGTCACGCCCGACGACTACCTCGTGAGCAAGGTCACCGGAGAGGTGGTGCGCGAGCACGTGCACGCCAAGCAGATCGAGTACGTCCCGGATTCGAGCGGCGGCGGCGCCGTGCGCGTCGACGTGCCGCCCGAGCGAGCCGAGCGCGCGTGCCTCGATCAGACCGCGCTGGCGAAGCTGGTCGAAGTCGGAAAGCGCGTCGAGCGGCACTTCGGCTCCCACCAGGACATCGAGTGGGCGATGACCCGCGGCGACGAAGGATTGTTCGTCGTACAGGCGCGCCCGGTCACCGGGCTGGCCAAGAAGCCGGACAAGCCGAAGGCGGCGTCGGCGATGTCGCTGATCATGAGCACGTTCGGTGCCGCCCAGCCGTCGAAGGGCACCTGACCGCGATGGCGCTGACCGACGAAGACGTCCGCGAGATCCTGCGGATCATCGATGAGTCCGACTTGACCGAGCTTCGGCTCGACACCGAGGGCTTCTCGCTCCACGTCGTTAAGGGCGGGCGGGATGCCGCGGCGTCCGTCCTGCCCCGTGGGCTTCGTGACGCCTCGTCGTCCGGCCCGGATCGAGCCCGAGGGCAGGCGGACGCCACGGCGCCCACCCCCGTCGCCGGTGAGCCGCCTCCCGCGGCGCCGGCCGAAGCGTCACGTGGCTCCTCCGAAGTCCTTGCTGAGCCGAGCGAGCCAGACCGGCTCGCCACGATCACCGCCCCGATGTTGGGGACATTCTACCGCGCCGAGGCGCCGGGCAAGCCGCCGTTCGTCGAGGTCGGCCAGCGGGTCGAGCCGGACACGATCGTCTGCATCATCGAGGTGATGAAGATGATGAACTCGGTGCCGGCGGGCGTGTCGGGGACGATTCTGCAGATCTTTCCCGGCAACGGGCAGCTGGTGGAGTACGGTGAGCCGCTGTTCGGGGTCCAGCCGGCATGAAGCGCATCAAGCGCGTGTTCGTCGCCAACCGCGGCGAGATCGCGCTGCGGATCGTGTCCGCCTGCCAGGAGCTTGAGCTCGAGACCGTCGTCGGCACCTCCGACGCGGACCGCGACGGGCTGGCGGCACGCCGCGCCGACCAGGCCGTGTGCATCGGGCCGGCACCCGCGTCAGAGAGCTACCTGCGCGACGACCTGGTCGTGCAGGCCGCGCTCGGGACCGGCTGCGACGCGATCCACCCCGGCTACGGCTTCCTGTCGGAGAGCCCGAAGCTCGCCACCCGCGCGAAAGAGAACGGACTCACCTTCATCGGGCCGCCGCCCGAGGTGATGGAGCTGAGCGGCGACAAGCTCCGCGCCCGCGAGGAGGCGGCACGCGCCGGCGTGCAGGTGCTCCGCGGTCAGGAGGTTTCGCCTGGCGATGACGCCCGCAACGCCGCGGCCCGGATCGGCTATCCGCTCCTGGTCAAGGCGGCCGGTGGCGGCGGAGGCCGCGGGATCAAGCTCGCGCGCAACGGCGCGGAGCTCGATCAGCTGCTCGGCCTTGCCCGCAGCGAGGCGGGCGCTGCGTTCGGCGACGACCGCGTCTACTTCGAGCGGTTCGTCGCAGCGGCGCGCCACGTCGAGGTTCAGATCGCCGCCGACGAGCACGGCGAGGTCGTCCATCTCGGTGAGCGCGACTGCTCGGTGCAGCGCCGGTATCAGAAGGTGATCGAGGAGGCGCCGGCGCCGTCGCTCGAGCCGGCGACGCGAAACGCGCTGACCGCGGAGGCTGTCGCCTTTGCCCGCGCGATCGGCTACCGCAACCTCGGGACGGTCGAGTTCGTGGTCGATATCGACAGCGGCGAGCACTTCTTCCTCGAGGTCAACTGCCGGATCCAGGTTGAGCATCCGGTCACCGAGGCGGTCACGGGGCGCGATCTGGTTCGTCTTCAAATCGAGATCGCCGACGGCGAGCCGTTCGGCTTCGCCCAGGACGAGGTGGTGTTCGACGGGCACGCGATCGAATGCCGCCTCAACGCCGAGGATGTGGCGCACGGCTTCATGCCGAGCCCCGGGACGCTGTCGCTGTTCGCCGTCCCCGAGCATGCCCACCTCCGCGTCGACACGCACCTCTGCGCCGGCGGGGTGATCTCGCCCTACTACGACTCGCTGATGGCCAAGCTGATCGCGCACGCCGAGGGACGCGACGCGACGATCGACGTGCTGCTCGAGGCGCTCGAGGATCTCGATGTCGAGGGCGTCGAGACCAACCGCGCGCTGCTGATCAGCGTGCTCGCGCACGATGACTTCCGCCGCGGCGCGGTCGCCACCGACTGGCTGGAGCGCGCGATCGTATGACCGCCGCCGGTTCGCCCGTGATCGATGTCGTCGACACCACGACCCGCGACGGCAATCAGAGCCTGTGGAGCGCCACCGGGCTCACCACCCCAGACGTCCTCGCGATCGCGCCGGCAATGGACCGGGTTGGCTATCACGCGCTCGATTTCACCTCGAGCACGCACATGGCCGTGTCGGTCCGGTTCCACCGCGAGGACCCGTGGGAGCGGATCCGGCTCGTTAGCGCGGCGATGCCGAACACGCCGCTCAGCATCATCACGACGGGAATGCGGTTCATCTCGTGGGTGCCGGCAGACCGGGATGTGATCGCGCTCGCATTCCGGCTCGCCGCGAGAAACGGCCTGCGCCGCATGCAGATCGCCGACCCCTCCAACGACCCGGACCGTCTGAAGCGCCTTGCCACGATGGCGCGCCACGAGGGAATCGAGGAGGTCGTGATCGGGCTGACGTACTCGATCAGCCCCGTACACACGCACACGTACTACGCCGAGTGCGCCGCCGCGCTGGCCGACTGCGCCGAGATGGACCGGCTGTACCTGAAGGACCCGGGCGGGCTGCTCACCCCCGACGCGGTCCGCGAGCTCGCGCCGCACTTTGCCAAGGCCGCCGGCAACCGGACGATCGAGCTCCACAGCCACTGCACGATCGGCCTTGCGCCGTTCGTCTATTTCGAGGGCGTCCGAGCCGGCTTCCAGGTCGTGCACACCGCGTCCGGTCCGCTGTCGCGCGGCACCTCCCAGCCCGAGGTCGTCGGCACCGTCCGCAACCTCGAGGCGATCGGGTACTCCCACCGCCTCGACCTCGAGGCCGAGGCGATCGTCTCGGAGCACTTCCACCGGATCGCCCGGGCCAAGGGCCTCCCGCCCGGCGCGCCGCGCGAGTTCGACGCGGTCTACTACACCCACCAGCTCCCCGGGGGGATGGTCACGACGACGCGACGGATGCTCGAGGAGCTGCGACGCCCGGAGCTGTTCGACGCGGTGCTCGAGGAGGTCACGCGGGTCCGGGCCGAGATGGGGTATCCGATCCTGGTCACGCCCGTGTCTCAGTTCGTCGCCAGCCAGGCTGCGCGCAACATCATCGACGGGAAACGATGGGAGAACGTCTCCGACGAGACGATCCGCTACTTCCTCGGCCACTACGGCGAGCCCGCGGCGCCCGTCGACCCCGACATCGCGGAGCGGGTCCTGCAGCGACCCCAGGCGGCGAAGCTCCGCGACCTGACCCCGATCAGCCTCGACGGCGCGCGCGGGCGGTTCGGCGGGCGGATCTCCGAGGAGGACCTCCTGCTCCGCCTGACGATGCCCCAGGAACAGGTCGACGCGATGATCGCGGCGCGAGGACAGGCCTCCCCAATGCCCGCGGCCCGCCCCGGACGGAGCCCGCTCGTCACCCTGCTCCACGAGCTCGCACGGAGGCCGGCGATCACCGAGCTCGAGCTCACCCACAACGGCGGCGACACCGTGGTGTGGCGCCGTGCTTGACGGCCTTGACGGTCTGGGCCTCGACGACGTGCGCGGGTTCGTGTTCGACGTCGACGGAACGCTCGCGCACCGCGGCCCCGACGGCCGCGCCCGCCCCCAGCCCGGCGCGGTCGAGCTGCTCGACCGGATCCGCGCCTCGGGACGGAGGCTCGTGCTGTTCACCAACGGCAGCCACATCCGCTCGGAGACGATGGCTCGGGCGCTCCGCGAGGATGGTCTGCCGGTCGCCGACGACGAGATTCTTACTCCAGTCGACAGCGCGATCACGTACATCCGCCGGCGCCACCGCGACCGCCCGGCGCTGCTGTTCGCCTCACAAGTGGTCCGCGAACGGATGGTGCAGGCCGGCATCCCGGAGGCCGAGGGCGAGGAGGCCGAGGTCGTGTTCGTCGCCCACGTCGACGAGGCCGACATGTCCGCGATGGAGCGCGCAGCGCGCGCGGTCGAGCGGGGCGCGCCGCTCCTGACCGGCAGCTGGGCGCGGGGCTATGCCGGCGCAAACGGGATCATCTTCAGCCGCGGAGCGATGGTCACCGCGGCGATCGCCAAGGTCACGGCGACACGACCGAAAATCGTCGGCAAGCCCTCGCGCGCCGCCGTCGAGGAGATCCGAACCCGGCTCGGCATCCCGACCGACGAGATCGCGGTGATCGGCGACGACGTCGGGATGGACATCGCGCTCGGACGCATGGGCGGCTCGCGCACGGTGCTCGTCCGCAGCGGGATCACCGGCGCGACGCCGCTCGAGCAGCTGCCCGAGAGTCGCCGGCCGCACGCGGTGATCGATCGGGTGTCGGACCTGCTCGACGTGCTGGGATGAGGGGCCGCCGCCGGGACCGCCCGCGACTCCGTCCGGACGGGCTCGCCCGGCCCCACGGACGCTGCGCGAAGCGCAGCCCAGTCTCCGCCCCAATCTGAAAGGCTGATCGCCATGGCCGCGACCGACCAGCAGCCACCGGGCGCCATCCTCGAGCAGGCGGGCCTCACCGTCGAGGGGCTCTACGACGAGCTGACCGGTCGGTGCACGAATCCGGTCAGGCTCGAGGAGCTCGTCTACGACGCCGCCGACCGGGTCCCGGGCCTGGTCCCGACCCGCGCCGAGATGGAGGCCGAGCGCGCCCGCAAGCTCGCGGACAAGGAGGGGCTCGAGCTCGCGCAGGGATTGCTGATCGCGCAGTTCCTCGCGAATCCGCGCACCGGGCGCCACCTGATCGAGTCGATGCTGAGGCCGACCCAGCTCGCGCTTGACCACCTCGACGAGCTCCACGGCGCGGGCGAGGTCGATCTCGGCGCGGCGCGCGTGAGGCGCCACGGCCGCGCCGGCGTGCTCGAGCTGTGCAACCCGCGCCACCTGAACGCGGAGGACGGGAACACGCTGCCCGCGACCGAGGCGGCGGTCGATCTGGTCCTGCTCGATCCGGAGATCGAGGTGGGGGTGTTCCGCGGCGGCGTGGTCGATCACCCTCGGTACGCCGGGGAGCGCATATTCGGGTCGGGTATCAACCTCACCCTCCTGTATCAGGGGCGGATCGACTTCCTGTTCTACGTCGTGCGCGACATGGGGTACGTAAACAAGATCTACCGCGGTCTCGCCGGTGGCCCGGAGAAGCTCTGGGTCGCGGCCGTCGAGCGGTATGCGATCGGGGGCGCCTGCCAGCTGCTGCACGTGATGGATCATGTGATCGCTGTCCGCGGGTCGCGCCTGTATCTGCCGGCGCGCAAGGAGGGGATCATCCCCGGCGCCTCCAACCTCCGCCTTCCGCGATTCGTGGGCGACCGGGCCGCGCGCCAGGCGATCCTGTCCGGCCGCGAGTGGACAGCCGGCGACCGCGATGCGGACCTCATCTGCGACGAGGTCGTGGAGCTGGGCGAGACCGACCGGGCGATCGACAGCCGGGTGCAGGCGCTCACGAGCTCCGGGCTCGTCAACGCGGCCGCGAACCGGAGCGCGCTGCGTGTGGGACAGGAGCCACTCGACCTGTTCCGGGAGTACATGGCGAACTACGCCCGCGAGCAGGCGTTCTGCCATCTCAGCCCCGCGCTGGTACGCAACCTCGAGGAGCACTGGAGTGCCGACCGCCGCCGCGTCTGAACCGCTGATCTGGGACGACGGTGCGGAGACGATGCCGCGCGAGCAGCTCGCCAAGCTCCAGCTCGAGCGCCTGCGCGAGACGGTCGCGCGCGTGATCGACGGGCAGCCGCTCGGGGCCGAGCGCCTCGCGGAGGCGGGCATAACCGCCCCCGCTGATCTCAGGGCGCTCGACGACCTGGCGAAGGTCCCGTTCGCCAACAAGAGCGATCTTCGCGAGAGCTACCCGTTCGATCTGCTCGCGGTCCCGCGCGAGGAGCTCGTGCGCGTCCATGCCTCGAGCGGCACGCACGGACAGCCGACCGTGGTCGGCTACACCCGGGGGGACCTCGAGAACTGGACCGAGCTGATGGCGCGGTCGATGACGATGGCCGGCGTGCGCCCCGGCATGCTGATCCACAACGCGAACGGCTACGGCCTGTTCACCGGCGGGCTCGGCTTCCACCAGGGCGGCGAGCGGATTGGCGCCACCGTCGTCCCGGTGTCGGGCGGCTTCACCGCGCGCCAGGCGCTGTTGCTGCGCGACCTCGGCGCACACGTCCTCGTCGCGACCCCTTCGTACTCGCTCGTGATCGCCCAGGCCCTCGAAGACGCGGGCGTCGACCCGGCGACGCTCAAGCTCGAGCTCGGGCTGTTCGGCGGTGAGCCGTGGACCGAGGGGCTCCGAACCCAGATCGATCGCGCGCTCGGGCTCAAGGCGCTCAACTTCTATGGGCTGTCGGAGATGTGCGGTCCCGGCGTCGCGTCCGAGTGCCTGGGCGCGCGTGACGGGCTCCACGTCCAGGAGGATCACTTCCTCGTCGAGGTGATCGACCCGGCGCAGGGCACGCGGGTGCCGCCCGGGACCGACGGAGAGCTCGTGTTCACGACGCTGACCAAGGAGGCGCTGCCGTTGATTCGCTACCGGACCGGCGACCTCGGAGCGATCACGGTCGAGCCGTGCGCGTGCGGCCGCAGCACCGCGCGCCTCATCCGGCTGGGCGGGCGGCGCGACGACATGATGATCATCCGCGGCGTCAACCTGTACCCATCGCTCGTCGAGCAGATCATCCTCGGCGCCGACGGCGTTGGCCCGCACTATCGGCTGATCCTGGAGCGGCCGGGCCCGATGGACGAGCTCACGCTCGAGTGCGAGCCAGCCGGCGCCGGCGGCGATCGCGATGCGCTGCGGGCCCAGCTCGAGCGGATGCTCAAGGAGGGGACGGGCGTGCGGATCGCGGTGTCCGTGGTCGACCCCGGCTCGATCCCGCGCAGCGAGGGCAAGGCCGTCCGCGTCGTCGACCGGCGCTGATGCCCCGGGTCGTCGACCGGCTAGTGCCCGTTGGTTCCCGACTCCGGGGCAGAGCCGTTCTCCAGCGCGCCGTGGCGCACGTCGCTTGGCGTCACGCCGAACGCGCGCTTGAACACGCGCGAGAAGTGAGCCGCGTCGCAGAACCCCCAGCGGAACGCGATGTCGGTCACCGAGCCGCCGTTGGGGCGCTGGAGGTCCTCGAGGCAGCGCGCCAGCCGCTCGCTGCGTACGAGCCCCGCCACCGACGCGTCCACGTCCTCGAACAGCGCGTGCAGAGCCCGTACCGAGATCGAATACGCGCGCGCGATCGACGCCGGCCCGAGGTCGGGGTCCTGGAGATGGTTCCGCGCATACCGCCGGATCTCGGCTCGCATCGCCTCGCGCGCGGCGGCGCGGCCCGTGGGTACGCTCGGCTCGACCGCCGCGCGCAGCAGTTCGAGCGCGGCGTTCGCGGCCGCGATCCCGGCGGCGGGCTCGAGCTTGGGCTGCTCGAGCGCGAGCGCGTTCATGTAGCGAACGAGCAATCGCGCCGGGCCGTTGTCGTCGAGCGGCGGCAGTGCTCCCAACTCCGCCAGCCGCGGGCAGACGGCCAGCACGCGTCTGCGCGGGAACAGCAGCGTGCGCTTGTGGAACGCCTCGACGATCTCGACGTCGGTCGGTTGCTGCCCGTCCCACAGCACGATGTCGCCCGGAGACAGCGCGAGCGTGCGCGAGCCTTCCTTGACCGTCTCGATCCCCTTGCACACGAGCTGGAAGCCGAGGATGTCCTCGTGCTTGGCCTCCGGGCGCATCACGGCGAGGCTTCGGCGACCGAGGAACGGCGAGGCGGCGCAGTCGACCAGCATCAAATCGCCGATCGGCCGCCGGGTCACCGTGCCGCGGAAGTCATCCGGGGTCTGCGCGGTGGAGTGAACCTCGAACGCGAGGTGCGTCGCGGCGAGGATGTCCGACCACGAATCGAGCCGCTGTCTGATGTCGCTTCCCGCGACTCGCCAGCGCTCCGGTTCGCGAACGGCCGACCCCGACGCCACATCCGTTGCAAGCGCCTGCGCCAAGCCAATGTCCTCTCGGTTCATCTCCCTCTCGGTTCATCTCCCTCTCGGACGCGTGATGCTCCGGTCCTGCGCGCATGGTATCGCCGGGCGAACGTGTGCCCGCCGGCGCGCCTACCGCGATGTGCGCTCGGTCGCGAGCGCCACGAACGCGTCGAGCGCGGCCGGGTCGAGCAGCGAGTCGCGGCTGGCGACCCGCTCCGAGGTCTCGCCGAGCAGGATTCGCTTGACGGGCGCCTCGAGCTTCTTCCCCGTGAGCGTTCGCGGGATCGCGGGGACCGAGACGATCATGTCGGGCACGTGCCGCGGCGACAGCTCGCTCCGCAGCTTGTTCGCGATCTTCGTGCGGAGATCGTCGTCAAACGGCACGTCGGCAGCTGGAACCACGAACAGCAGCAGCTCGCCGGCGCCGCCGTCACCGTCCTCGAGGTGGACAACGAGCGAGTCGATCACCTCGGGTACGTCCTCCACCACCGCATAGAACTCGCCGGTTCCCAGACGCACGCCGCCGCGGTTGAGCGTGGCGTCGGAGCGTCCGGTGATGATGCAGCTGCCGCGCTCTGTGAACTTGATCCAATCGCCCTGGCGCCACACCCCCGGGTACGCGTCGAAGTACGAGGAGCGATAGCGCTCCCCGCTCTCGTCACCCCAGAACGCGACCGGCATCGACGGCATCGGCTGCGTGATCACAAACTCGCCCAGTTCCCCGACCACGTCGTTGCCGTCGAGATCGAACGCGTGCGCGTCGACGGCCAGGCACGGACCGGTGATCTCGCCCTCGTACACGGGCTGAGCGAAGCTGCCCGAGACGAGCCCGGTGCACACGTCGGTCCCGCCGGACCCGTTGTTCAGGAGCATGTCGGGGCCGAGTTGCTCGTACGCGTAGAGGTAGCCCTCCGACGGCAGCGGCGATCCCGCGGTGCAGAGCATCCGGATGCTGCTGAGGTCGCATTCGCGCCCGGGCTCAATCCCGGCCTTCCGGCACGCCATCAGGTACGCGGGGCTGACGCCCATCACCGACGGCCGAAGCTCCTCGGCCAGCCGCCACTGCTCGAGGAGGTCCGGCCACGCCGGGTCGCCGTCGAGCATCACTATCGAGGACCGCAGCTGGAGCCCGGCGACGAGCGCGTTCCACATCATCCAGGCGGTGGTCGAGAACCACAGCAGGCGGCCGCCGGGCTTGAGGTCCCAGCCGAGCCCCAGGTTCTTTCGGTGCTCGATCAGCTGCCCGCCATGACCGTGGACGATCGGCTTGGGCAGCCCGGTCGTGCCGGAGGAGAACAGTACGTAGAGCGGGTGGTCGAACGGGACCGGATCGAACTCGAGCGGCGCGCTCTCCGCGGTCAACTCGTCCCAGGAGACCGAGTCGGGGATCCGCGCCTCGCCGAACGGGACGCCGACCACGCGCTCGATCGACGGGATCCGTCCCCGGATCGCTTCCACCTCGGCGCGGCGGTCGACGTAGCGCTCGCGGAATCCGTAGCCGCCGACGGCAAGCAGCACGCGCGGCTCGATCTGGGCGAAGCGATCGACGACGCTGCGCACACCGAACTCCGGCGCGCACGTGGCCCAGATCGCGCCGAGGCTCGCGGTGGCGATGAAGCCGATCAGCGTCTCGGGGATGTTCGGCAGGTACGCGACGACGCGATCGCCGGCGCTCACCCCGAGGCGCTGAAGGCCGGCCCGGACGCGGCCGGCCTGCTCGATCAGCTCCCCGAAGGTGAGCTCGAGTGGCGAGCGCGTCTGCGAACGGGCCACGACCGCGACCCGATTACGGTCCTCCTCGGTGCCGACCAGCTGCTCGGCGTAGTTCAGCCGCGCACCGACGAACCATTCCGCGCCGGGCATCGTCCGCTTGCCGAGCACGTGCTCATACGGGGTCGCGCGAACGCCGTAGAAGTCCCACAGGCTCCCCCAGAAGCCCTCGAGGTCGGCGACCGACCAGCGCCACAATGCGTCGAAGCTGCTGAACTCGTGGCGGCGCTCGTCGCGCAGCCAGTTGACGAAGCGCCCGATCTCCGTGGTGTCCCGCCAGTCCGCGGGTGGCGTCCAGAGGATGTCCCCGATCATCGGCAGCGGGCAGGATACTGCCCGCCGTCGGGGCCACGGCCAGGCGCGGAGCTACATTTGCGCTGGTAGTCAAGTCGAGGACGAGGGCGATGAGTGGCAGCAGTACGCACAGATCAACGTGGACCATTACAAGCGCGACTAGCTAGAGCACTCTCGAGCCGGATCTGAACAACCGGTGAATGCGGGGGCGCCGGTCGATTCGGCGTCGGATGGCTGCGACAATCCGCGCATGGAGGACCATGTCCGGGGCTCGGTGCTCGTGGTCGACGACGAGCCCACGATCGCCGAGGTCGTCGCCCGCTACCTGAACCACGCTGGCTACCGGACGCGTGTCGCGGCCAACGGGCGCGAGGCGCTCGATGCCGCGGCGAGCCAGCGCCCCGACCTGGTCGTGCTCGACCTGATGCTCCCCGGCATCGACGGGCTCGAGGTGATGCGCCGCCTGCGCGACCACGATCGCGACCGGGTTGCGGTGATCCTGCTCACCGCCAAGGGCGAGGAGTCCGATCGCGTGATCGGGCTGCGCCTGGGCGCCGACGACTACGTGGTCAAGCCGTTCTCGCCGGCCGAGCTCGTCGCGCGGGTCGACGCCGTGCTGCGGCGGTTCGACACCTCCAAGGAGCAGGAGGCGCCGATCGAGCTGAGCGACATGACGGTCGATCCGACCGCCAGGCAGGTGTTCGTCCGGGGCGAGGAGGTCCAGCTGACCCACCGCGAGTTTGACGTCCTCCTGTACCTCGCCCGCCACCCCGGTCAGGCGTTCTCGCGCAACCAGCTGATGGACGCCGTGTGGCAGTACTCGTTCTACACCGACACCTCCACCGTCACGGTCCACATCCGCCGCCTGCGATCGAAGATCGAGGCCGATCCCGCCCAGCCCCAGCACATCCAGACGGTCTGGGGGGTCGGCTACCGGTTCCAGCCGTGACGTGAGCCCGAAGCGCTCCCGCAGCAAGGTCGCGGCCTGGGCTCGAGCCCGAGCCGGATCGCTGCCGCGCCAGTTCGCGCTGGTGGTCGCGATTGTCGTGGCGCCCGTGCTCGTGGCGCTCATCGTCGTCGGAGCGCTCATGGTGGTGTCCCAGCACGGCGCGCTGCTGCTCGCGGTGATCGTCGCGGTCGCCGGACTCGTCGCGATCGTGGCCGCGCGGCTGGTCGCCGGCGATATCCTCCGCGACGTCCAGGCGATCCGCGACGGGTTGATGGCTGTCGGTCGCGGGCATCGCGAGGTGCAGATCGAGACGTCCGCCTACGACGAGTTGGCCGAGCTCGCCGCCGCCGCCAACGTGATGATCGACCAGCTGCGCGACGAGGAGTCGCGACGGGATCAGTCCGACGCGGCCCGCCGGGATCTGATCGCGGCTGTCTCGCACGATCTCCGCACGCCGATCACCTCGATCCGGCTCCTCGCGGATGCGATCGGCGACGACATCGTCGAGGATCCCGAGACCCGCCGGCTGTATCTCCGCCGGATGGGCACTCACATCGACGCGCTCGGCGTGCTGATCGACGACCTGTTCGAGCTCTCGCGGCTCGAGGCCGGCGACATCAGCTGGTCGATCGAGCAGGTGCCGCTGCAGGAGCTGGTCGGCGAGACGGTGGAGGCGATGCGGTTGCAGGCCGAGGCCAAGGGGGTTGCGGTCGTGGCCGACGTCCCCGAGACGCTGCGCCCGGCCCAGGCGAACCCCGAGAAGCTCCAGCGGGTCTTGTTCAACCTGATTCAGAACGCGATCCGGCACACGCCGGCCGATGGGAGCGTGGTCGTCCGCGCCCAGCCGGGGCCGGCCGGTATCGAGTTGGAGATCGCCGACACCGGCGACGGGATCCGCCCCGAGGAGCGCGAGCACGTGTTCACCGCGTTCTACCGGGGCGGCACGGACGCGGCCCGGACAAATCCCGGCGCGGGCCTCGGGCTCGCGGTCTCGCGCGCGATCGTCGAGGCCCACGGCGGCCGCATGTGGCTCGCGGACGCCGCGGTCGGCACGCGGGTGCGGTTCAGCCTCCCGGCCGCGACGTAGTCCTCCGCGGTTCGGGCCGCAGAAGCGGGTCGCGACCGGCTCGGGAAGGTCTCCGGCTGGACCGGAGTCCTAGGTCACCGAGGGCGTAACCGCACATGAACCTGGACCACAGCTGAGCCGTGCCGCTCGTCTCCGATCACGCCCTACCACGGCCGGCCGGACCGTCGGCGCCCGACCGCCGGCTAGATCCGTCGTCGCCCGACCGCCGGCTAGATCCAAATCACCTCGGCGACCACCTCGACCGGCTCTACCGCGCCGCCTGGGCGCTGTGCGGCTCTCGCGAGGACGCCGAGGACCTCGTTCAGGACACGTACGCGCGCGTGCTCCAGAAGCCGCGGATGCTGCGCTCCGAGGAGGACCTCGGATACCTGCTGCGCGTGCTGCGCAACACGCACTTCTCGCGGCTTCGCGCCGCCGCCCGGCGGCCCCGGGCCGACCCGCTCCCCGACGAGCTCGATCGCCTCGAGGATCGCTCCGCGAGCGCGCCCGAGGCGGCGCTTGACGCCTCCGCGCTGTACGAGCTGATCGCCGAGCTGCCGGACCCGTTCCGCGAGGCGCTGGTCGCGATCGACGTCGTCGGCCTGTCGTATCGCGAGGCGGCTCGCGCCTTGCGGGTTCGCGAGGCCACGATCACGACCCGGCTGTACCGGGCGAGGCAGCGGCTCGCGCATGCGCTCGGCGAAGAACGCACGGTTTCCGCCGGCACGACCGGGTAGACAGCGATGCGCATCCCACGCAGCCATCCTCGCGCGCTCGAGCGCGATCTTGCGCGGCTTGCCGACGGCACGCTCGAGCCTGAGCGGCGAGAGCGCGTCGAGCGCTCGGTCGCCGCCTCGGGCGACCTCCAGGCCCGCTTGCGCGAGCAGCGCCGGGCGATCGCCGCGGTCCGCGGTCTCGCCGGCGAGCGGTCCTCGCTCGCGCTCCGGATGCGCCGGCGCGTGACGGCCCCCGGCGCCCGCCCCCGTTCCCGATTTCTCGGTCTCGGGTTGACCGGCGCCCTTGGCGCGCTCGTCGGGGCGCTCGCCGCGCTCGGCGGCGGCCACGCCGCGTTGACCGTGACCCAGGCGGCCACGATCGCCGTCCGCCCCGCGACCGCGGCCGTGTCCGAGCCGCCCGACGACGACACCGCGACGCTTCCACACGTCCGCGCCGCCGGCCTCCCGTTCCCGTACTGGGAGGACGCGTTCGGCTGGCACGCCACCGGCGCCCGCACCGACGAGGTCGACGGCCGCGAGCTGACCACGGTCTTCTACCGCAGCCACGCCCGGCGGATCGCCTACACGATCGTCCCCGGCACGTCGTTGCCCGCGGTCGCGGGCGCCCGGACGATCACGCGCAGCGGGATCGTCGTCCACGTCACCTCGGACGGCGAGCGCCGCGTGCTCACTTGGTTGCGCCGCGGGCACACGTGCGTGCTGTCGGGCACCGGCGTGCCGCTCGACGCGATGCTCGAGCTCGCCGTCTGGCGGAGCCACGGCGAGGTCCCGTTCTGATCAGCCTTCGTGTCTCCTCGAGGTCGTTGAAGTGCGAACTTAGGGCCGCAGCACGATCTTGCCGCGCGTGTGCCGCTGCTCGAGCTCCCGGAACGCGTCCCGGACGTCCTCGAGCGCGTACACGTGCGCGATCGGCACCTCGAGCCGGCCCTCGTCGATCAGCGTCGCGAGCTCGGCGAGCACGCTGGCGGTGCCCGCCGCGGCCGTGCCTTCCATCTTGACCCCGTACTCCTGCCCGGCGGCCCAGTCGATGATCGTGTCGACCCGATCCGGCGCGACGCCGAGCTCGTCGACCGCGAGTGCGACGTAGCCCGCGCCGAACGTGTCGATGAACGCGTCCACGCGTCCGCCGGAGACCTCGCGGATCCGATCGGCGACGCCGTCGCCGTACGCCACCGGAGCGACGCCGTGCTCGAGCAGCCACTGGTGGTTGCGCTCGCCGGCGAGCCCGATCACGCTCGCGCCGGCGATCACCGCCAGCTGCACGGCCAAGGACCCGACGCCGCCCGCCGCCCCCGACACCACGACCGTGTCCCCCGAGGACACGTCCACGGCGCGAACGGCCGCGTACGCGGTCGTGCCGGCGACGAACAGCGCACCCGCCGCCTCCCAGGAAACGCCCTCCGGCTTCAACGTCAGCTGATCCGCGGGCACGACCACGAGCTCGGCATGGCTCGCGCGCTCGTCCGTAAACCCGATCACCTGGTCGTCGACCGCGAACGCGTCGACCCCGGGTCCGAGCTCCTCGACGACGCCGGCGAGGTCGGTCCCCTCGCCGGACGGGAACGTCGCGGGCCAGCGATCGTGCAGGAGCCCTTTCCGGATCGAGGCCTCGCCCGGGTTGATCCCCGCGGCCTTGACCCGGACGAGCACCTGGCCTTGGCCCGGCACCGGGCGCTCGACCCCGACGACGTTGAGGACGTCGACGTCGCCGTAGTGGTCGAACCGGACCGCGCGGAGCACGGCCGCAGTTCTATCAGGCGCAGCGATCCTCCACAGCAGTGCCCGCCCCTTCCGAAGGATGCACCCGGGCGCGGGCGGCGCGGATGGCCGCCTGTGGGTTCAGCAACCGCGAGATCCGGCTAGTGGGGTGGCCGGTGAACGTTGCCGGGAGCTTCAGTAGCCAGAGCAGCCGTGCGGGCGGACGGAGGACCGCTAGGCGAAGATCGAGATCGTGCCCGAGACGCCGGTGCGCCCCGCGACCCGTTGCGCGCTCGCGGTATACCCGCCCGCGGAAGCGGGCTCCGCGCCTACGGCGTCGGCCGTGCCGTCGTGCTGCCCGCCACCGCGTTCGAACGCGTGATCGGTGATCTGGTCAAGCGTCGTCTGATCGAGCGGCGGCTGACCGCTGGATTCCCGCGCCTGCTGGATCTTCGCCTGGACGATCTCGACCAGCGACGCGCGCGAGACCCCGTGCTGCTGTGCGACGTCGGTGATCGATTCGCCCTGGCCGGAGCCGGTGGCGGCGGTGACCGGCGGGGTGTACCCGCTCACTGACTGGATGTCCACGAGAGGTGTGTGTTGGCGTCGAGGGAGACCGCAACCTATTGATCGGCAGCGGCCCCCGAATCTTCAACCGAGGCGCTCGCGTAGCGCACGAACATCACCTTGCGCGCGAAGAAGCGCCGGAAGCGCAGCGCGATGTCGAGGTACTCGTTCTCTTGCTGCTCATCCGGAAGCTCGAGCCATCGATGGGGGCGCGAGTCCATCCGCGCCGGCTGAGCCCGTTAGCCTTCAGGCCTCCGCCGATGGCCGCGACCACGCCCGCTCCCGCGATCAGAACCGATCGGCTGACCAAGCGGTACGGGGCGACGGTCGCGCTCGACGCGCTCGACCTGACCGTGCGCGCCGGCGAGGTCTACGGATACCTGGGTCCGAACGGCGCGGGCAAGACGACGACGATCCGGCTGCTGCTCGGGCTGCACCGGCCATCGTCCGGACGCGCCGAGCTGTTCGGCGTCGACGCGTGGCGCGACCCGGTGCGCGCGCATCGGCGCGTCGCCTACGTGGCGGGAGAGCCGTTCCTGTGGCCCGCGATGACCGGTGGGGAGACGCTCGAGTTCCTCGCGCGCCTCCATGGCGGCGTCGACCCGGCCTACCGAGATCAGCTCGTCGAGCGCTTCCAGCTCGACACCGGCAAGAAGGTCCGCGCGCTGTCGAAGGGCAACCGCCAGAAGGTCCAGCTCGTCGCCGCGCTGGCGACGCGCGCCGAGCTGCTGTTGCTCGACGAGCCGACCAGCGGGCTCGACCCGCTGATGGAGGTGGCGTTCCGAGACTCGGTCACCGAGGCCAAGGAGCGCGGGCAGACCGTGTTCCTGTCCTCGCATATTCTCAGCGAGGTCGAGGCCACCTGCGATCGCGTCGGGATCCTGAAGGCGGGGCGGCTCGTGGACGAGGGCACGCTCGCGCAGTTGCGACACCTGAGCGCGCACAGGATCGAGGTGACGTTCGTCGGCCAGGCGCCCCACCTCGAGCCTCCGCCCGGGGTCGAGGTCACGAGCGCCGGCCCGGACACGCTGCTGTTCGAGGTCGCGGGCGACGTCGGCCCGCTGATCGCAGAGCTCGCCCGCTATCCGGTCGCGAGCCTCACGAGCCGCGAGCCGTCGCTCGAGGAGATCTTCCTGCACCACTACGACTCGACCGAACGTGATGTTCGCGACCGCTGAGGCGCTCGCGCGCCGCGCGTTCCTCGATGCCCGGATCCGGACGCTCGCGTTCGCCTGTCTGTTCGCGGTGGCCTCGTTCCTGAACCCGGTCGCCTACAGGCACACGTACTCGACCCTGCAGGAGCGCGTCGCGTTCGCGCACGACTTCTCCGCCAACAAGGGCGTGATCCTGTTCTACGGCAAGGCCTACGACCTGCTGACGGTCGGCGGCTACACCGCGTGGCGGACCGGAGGGATCCTCGCGGTCCTTGCGGCGATCTTCGGGGTGCTCGCCGCGGTCCGCGCGCTGCGGGCCGAGGAGGACACCGGCCGCGCCGAGCTCGTGCTCGCAGGCCCAGTCTCGCGCGAGACGGTGTACGGGGCCTCGATGCTCGCGGTCGCGGCCGGAGCCGCGTTGCTCTGGCTCGCGGTCCTCGTCGGGTTGGTGCTCGCGCGGCTGCCCGCGGGCGGGTCCGCCTACCTCGGGCTCGCGGTCGTCTCGATGGTGCCGGTGTTCGCCGGCGTGGGAGCGCTGGCGAGCCAGATCGCGCCGACGCGCCGCGCGGCGCTCGAGCTCGGTGGCGGAGTCGTCGCGGTCTCGTTCGTCCTGCGGCTGATCGCGGACGTGTCCAGCGGCGCCGGTTGGGTGCGCTGGCTCACCCCGCTCGGCTGGGCCGAGCAGCTCCGCCCGTTCACCGGCGCCGAGCCGCTGGTGCTCCTGCTGCCGATCGTCGCTTCGATCCTGCTGTTCCTCGCGTCGGCCCGGCTCGCCGTCGTGCGGGACGTCGGCACCGGGCTGCTCGGGTCGCGCGACACCGCCGAGCCGCGACTCGGGCTGCTCTCCTCGCCCAGCGCCCAGGCCCTTCGCGCCGAGCGGGGGAGCCTGGCCGTGTGGCTCCTCGGCATCGGCGCGTTCGCGTTCCTGATCGGCGTGATCGCGAAGAGCGTCTCCGCGGCCGGCATCTCGCCGCAGCTGCAGCGTGAGCTCGCGAAGCTCGGCTCGGGCTCGATCGTCACGCCCAAGGGCTATCTGAGCTTCACGTTCATCTTCTTCGCGCTCGCGATCAGCTTCTTCTCGTGCGCGCAGATCTCCGCAGCCCGGCACGAGGAATCAGAGCAGCGGCTCGAGACGCTGCTGGCGCTCCCGGTAGGTCGGGAGCGCTGGCTGGGCGGTCGGCTCGGGCTCGCGCTCGCCGGCGCGGCCGTCCTGGCGACGCTCTCCGGCGTGTTCGCGTGGGCGGGCGCGGCCTCCCAGGACGTCGCGCCGTCGCTCGGAACGATGCTCGAGGCCGGCCTCAACTGCCTGCCGGTGGCGACGTTGTTCCTGGGGGTCGCGGCGCTCGCCTACGCGGTGGCGCCGAGGGCAGCCGCCGGCATCGCGTACGGGCTGGTGACGGTCGCGTTCCTGTGGCAGCTGATCGGAGCGCTGCTCGGTGCGCCGAAGTGGTTGGTCAACATCACGCCGTTCGCACATATCGCCGCGGTGCCGACCCATTCGTTCCGCGCGGGCGCGGCCGCCGTGATGGTCGGGATCGGGCTCGCCACTGCCGCCGGGGCGGTGGTGGCGTTCGACCAACGTGACCTGACCGGCGCCTGACCCGCACAGTCCCGGGTGCAAACGGATTAGGCGAGCGCCTGCCGCCTGCGACCTCAGTAGTTCGCGCGGTTGCAACCGGGCGCGCCAGGCTAGAGACTCGCCCTGCAATGCCGTTCTCGCTCCGTCGTCGCCGCCTGCGGTCACGGGATCTGGCTCCCGACCACTACCTCACCGACGGCCGCAGGCTGTTCCGGGTCGCTGCGAGCTTCGTCAACGGCGGCTCGGTCCTGGTCGTGATCGAGGATTGCATGACGCTCGATGCCCGCGCCTACGCGGCCGCCGAGCTCGAGCCGATGCGGGTGCGCCCGGTGACGCCGCGGCGGTCGCCCGACGGCCGGCCGCTCGCTCCCGCCGAGCCACCGGAGCCAAGCCTCCTGCTCAGGTGACCGAGCCGGCCGCGGCCGTCGCGGCTGTCGCGGCCGTCGCGGGCAGCGGCGCGGGCTCGCGGTCGCGCGCCGCGTCGAGCGGCTGACCCGCGAGCTGTCCGCCGGCGCAGTCCTCGCAGCGCACGACGCGACGCGGGTTACGGATCCCGGACAGGCCGAGCAGCCCGCCGATCGCGACCAGCGCCGCCGAGATCCCGACGCCGACGTGGAACGCCTCCACCGATGCCGACCGGACCGCATCGGCAACCTGAACGCCGGCGCGGGCCTGGTTCACGCGCGCGAGCGGTGACCCGCGGGCCTGCGTCAGCGCGGTGCGAGCCGCGGCCGAGAGGCGCACGCCGGCCAGATTCCGGTCGAGCGTGGAATTGAACTGCGAGGAGATCGCGGCGCCGATCGCAGCGATCGCGATCAGTCCGGCGACGCGCGCGACCGCGTTGTTGACGCCGGACGCGATCCCCGCATTTCCCGCGTCGGCATCGGACAGCACCGCCGCGGTGAGGGGCGCGACCGTCGCGGACAGCCCGAGCGAGAACAACAACAGCGGCGGCAGCAGATCGGTGAGGTAGTCGATGTGTGCGCCGAGCCGCGTCATCCACGCCAGCCCCGCCGCCGCGGTCAGTGGCCCGAGCCCCATGAACAGCCTCGGGCCGTGGCGGTCCGCCAGCCGTCCCATGCGCTTGGACAGCAGGAACAACACGATCGTCGAGGGCAGCAGCGCGAACCCGGCGTCGAGCGCGCTGTAACCGGCGACCTCCTGGAGGTACAGCACGAGCAGGAAGAACGTGATGCCGAGGCCGCCGTACATCGCGAACGTCTGCACGTTCCCGACCGCGAAGTTGCGCCGCCTGAACAGGCCCAGCGGGAGCATCGGAGCGGGCGTGCGCCGCTCGTGGTCGATGAACATGGCGAGCAGGATCAGCCCGCCGATCCCCGGTCCCCACACGGCGGGGCTGCCCCAGCCGACGACCGGCTGGCGGATCAGCGCGAGCACCGGCCCGGCGAGGCCGGAGAACGTGAGCGCCGCGCCCAGCCAGTCGATGCGGGCGTGAGCGACGCCCTTGGCGCGCGGCGGCACCGCGATCGACACGATCACGAGCGTGGCGATCACGAACGGAATGTTCACCGCGAAGATCAGCCGCCACGAGACCGCGTCGACGAGGTAGCCGCCCGCCAGCGGCCCGATCACCGTGGCAATCCCCGACCACGCCGTCCAGGAGCCGATCGCGGCGCCCCGTTCCTCGCGCGAGAATGCGGACACGATCACCGCCAGCGAGCTCGGCAGCAGCAGGGCGCCGAACGCGCCCTGGAGCGCCCGGCACGCGATCAGGATGCCGATGCTCGGGGCGATCGCGCACAGCATCGACAGCACTCCGAACCCGCCGACCCCGATCGAGAACACGCGCCGCTCGCCGTACAGGTCCCCGAGCGAGCCGCCGACGAGGATCAGCGAACCGAGCGCGAGCAGGTAGGCGTTGGATATCCACTGTTGGCCGGCGAGCCCGCCACCGAGATCGGCGCGGATCGCCGGCAGCGCCACGTTGACCGCGGTCGCGTCGAGCCCGGCCACGAACGACCCCATGATCGCCGCGACCAGTGCGAGACGCTTGCGCCGATCGCCCACGCGCGGCACGTTATCGACTCGCCTACCGCCGCGGCCAGGGCCACAAATCGACAGAGACCGGCCGCGCCGAATACCGTTGGCCGGACGACGTGAGCATGACCCAATCTTTCGATGAGGCAAAGGAGAGGCTATGACCAAAGTGCTGACGAACTTCGTCGACGGCCAGACCGCGGCGCTCGACGGCAACGACATGGACCTGGTTGACCCGGTGACCGAGGAGGTGTTCGCCAAGGCGGCCGTCTCCTCCGAGCAGGAGATCGACCAGGCGTGTCAGGCGGCGGCGCGCGCGTTCGAGAGCTGGGGCGAGACGACTCCGAGCGAGCGCCAGCTCGCGCTGCTGAAGATCGCCGACGCGATCGAGGAGAGCGCCGAGGAGCTGGTCGCCGTCGAGAGCGAGAACACCGGAAAGCCAAAGGCGCTGGTCCTGTCCGAAGAGGTCCCGCCGATGGTCGATCAGATCCGCTTCTTCGCAGGCGCCGCCCGCGTTCTCGAGGGATCCTCGGCCGGCGAGTACATGAGCGGCTACACGTCCTTCCTCCGGCGCGAGCCGATCGGCGTGTGCGCGGCGGTGACGCCGTGGAACTACCCGGCGATGATGGCCGTGTGGAAGTGGGCGCCGGCGCTCGCCGCGGGCAACACGATGGTGCTGAAGCCGTCCGACACGACGCCGGCCAGCACGGTCTGGATGGCGGAGCTGATGGCCGAGTTCCTGCCTGCCGGCGTGTTCAACGTCGTGCTCGGCGATCGCGAGACCGGCGCCGCGCTGGTGCGCAATCCAATCCCGCAGATGGTCTCGATCACCGGCAGCGTCCGGGCGGGGATGCAGGTCGCCGCGGCCGCCGCGGCCGACGTCAAGCGCGTCCATCTCGAGCTCGGCGGCAAGGCGCCGGTGGTCATCTTCGACGACGCTGACCTCGCCAAGGCCGCAGAGGACATCGCGGTGGCCGGGTACTTCAACGCCGGGCAGGACTGCACGGCGGCGACGCGGGTGCTGGTCGCGCCGCGCGTCCACGACGAGTTCGTCGACGGCCTCGTCGAGCAGGCCAAGGGAACGGTCACGGGCCCGCCCGACGACGAGGACGTGCTCTACGGCCCGCTCAACAATGCCAGCCAGCTGAGCCACGTCTCGGAAATGGTTTCGCGCACGCCCGACCACGCGAAGGTCGTCACCGGCGGTCGCCGTGCGGGCGACAAGGGCTTCTTCTTCGAGCCGACCGTGATCGACGGGCTCCAGGAGAGCGACGAGCTGAGCCAGACCGAGATCTTCGGGCCGGTCATCACCGTGCAGCCGTTCACCGACGAGGACGAGGCCGTGCGCTGGGCCAACGACGTCCAGTACGGGCTCGCCTCGAGCGTGTGGACCAGGGACCACGGCCGCGCGATGCGCGTGTCCAAGCGGCTGAACTTCGGCTGCGTGTGGATCAACTGCCACATCCCGCTCGTCGCCGAGATGCCGCACGGCGGCTTCAAGCACTCAGGCTACGGCAAGGATCTGTCGCGCTACGGCTTCGAGGACTACACGCGGGTCAAGCACGTGATGAGCCACATCGAGGCATGACGCCATGAGCAGCACCGGCGCACCCACGGCGGCGGCTCACGCGGCGACCTCGGCGCACGTACCCGAGCAGCCGGTGGCGCCGTATCTCGACGCGGTCGTCGAGTACGCCTTCAGGGGCGCGGCGCGGTACCACGTTCCTGGGCACAAGGGTGGCCCCGGAGCCGATCCTGGCGTGGTCAAGGCGATCGGGCTCGACGCGCTCGCGGCCGACGTGCCGCAGCTGATCCAGGGGATCGACGTCGGCCCGTCGCCGACCCCGTACGAGCGGGCTGAGGCGATGGCCGCCGAGGCGTTCGGCGCGGCCCGCACCTGGTTCCTCACGAACGGCGCGACGCAGGGGAATCACGCGCTGTGCCTCGCGCTCGCCCCGCTCGGGGCGCGGGTCGTGGTCCAGCGCAACTCGCACGCGTCGGTGGTCGACGGGCTCGTGCTGAGCGGCGGCCTGCCGAGCTTCGTCGTGCCCGAGAACGACGAGGAGCTCGGGATCACGCACTGCGTCACGCCCCAGACCCTCGCCGCCGCGCTGCGCGCCGCGCCCGACGCGCGTGCCGCGTTCGTGGTGTCGCCCACGTACTACGGCATGGCCGCCGACATCGCCGGGCTGGCCGAGGTCGCCCATGCCGCAGGGGTGCCGCTCGTGGTCGACCAGGCGTGGGGTCCGCACTTCGGCTTCCACGAGGCGCTGCCGCCGCCGGCGCTGTCTCAGGGTGCGGACGCGATGCTGACCAGCACCCACAAGATCGCCGGCTCGCTCACGCAGAGCGCGATGTTGCACGTCGGGCTGGGCGGCCGGATCGACCCCGAGGAGGTCGCGCGGGCGCTTCGCCTGCTCCGGACCACCAGCCCCTCGTCGCTGCTGCTGGCCTCGCTCGACGGAGCCCGTCGCCAGCTCGCGCTCCACGGCGAGCAGCTGCTGCACGAGGTGCTCGAGGCGATCGCGGTGGCGCGCGCGAAGCTCCAGACGATCGAGGGAATCCGGCTCGTCGATGGCTCGCTCGTCGGGCGGTCCGGGATCGCCGGGTACGACCCGTTGCAGATCGTGATCGACGTGCGCGGCACGGGCTGCACGGGCTACGAGGTGGCCGATGCGCTAAGGCGCTCCTACGACGTCCATGTCGAGCTGCCGACGCAGGCCACGATCGTCTTGATCGTCGGCCTGGCTGATACGGCCACGGCGCTGCGACGGCTAGCGGGCGACATCGAGGAGACGGTCAGGCGGATCGCCAAGCCCGGCACGACCGCCGCGATCGTCCCGCCGGCGAGGATGCTGCTCGGACAGATGGCCGTGCCGCCGCGCGACGCGTTCCTCGGCGAGGCCGAGGTCGTGTGGGCCGCCGACGCTGTCGGCCGGATCTCGTGCGAGTCGATCGCGAGCTACCCGCCCGGCGTGCCCCAGCTGCTGCCCGGGGAGCGGATCTCGGCCGAGATCGTGGCCCACCTGACCACGCTGGCGCAGACCGGCGCCCGGCTCCACGGGGCAAGCGACCCGCAGTTCCACACGATCAACGTGCTCCGGGAGGGTGCATGATGCAGCGGCCCCTAAGCACCCTGCCGGCGCATCGCGACCCCGGTGAGGATCTCCCGGACCACCCGCTCGCCCGCGAGTACCGCCGGGTCCGCCGAGGCGACGCCGGTCGGGATCACCTCGACGAGGTCGGCGCCGACCAGGTCGAGCTCGGCCGCGACGGTGCGGGCCGCCCACAGCAGCTCGACGGTCGTCATCCCGCCCGGCTCCGGGGTCCCGGTCCCGGCTGGGATGAACGCGGGGTCGAGCACGTCGATGTCGACGGTCAGGAACGCCGGGCCGGGACCGACCATCGAGATGGCATCGTTCACGATGTCGCGGATCCCGTGGTCGCGGACGTCGTGCATGAACAGGCTCGTGATCCCGCGCTCGGCCTGCCAGGAGAACTCGGCCGGCCCGGGCCAATAGCCGCGCAACCCGATCTGGACGTAGCGGCGAGAGTCGATCCGGCCCTCGTCGACGATCGTCCGCATCACGGTCCCGTGGGAGAGGATCGCCCCGAACACCGCCTCGCCGGTGTCGGTGTGGGTGTCGAAGTGGACGAGGCCGAGCGGGCCGTGGCGGGCCGCGCAGGCACGCGCGTTCGGCGCGGTGATCGAGTGGTCGCCGCCGAGTATCACCGGTAGCAGGCCGGCGCCGACGACCTCGGCGACCGTCTCCTCGATTGCGGCGTGGCTGCGCTCGGGCCGGGCCGGAACCACGGCCGCGTCGCCGTAGTCGACGATCCGCAACTCGGCGAACGCGTCGATGCCGGCCTCCAGATGAGGCCCGGGCGGGCAGCTGGCGGCCCGGAGCGCGCGCGGCGCGAACCGCGCTCCCGGGCGATCGGAGACGAGCTCGTCCATCGGGGCGCCGACGATCGCGACGTCGAACCCGACGAGCTCGACCGCGTCCTGGGTGCATGGGACGCCGCCGAATGTGAGCGGTCCGGCGTAGTCGGGCTTTTCGCCGTACTCGCGCCAGCGTTGCATCGGGTCGAGCATCGACCGTAAACCTACACAGGATTCGGGCGCGCAAAGCTATCGAGGTCGTCAACCACCACCGCGGATAGCTGCTGCCGTAGGCTAGGGGCATGAGCGACGAAAGCATCACCACCCGGATCGAGAGCCTCGTCGCCGAGGAGCACGAGCTCCGCACCCGCGAGCAGTCCGACAGCACGGACGAGGACGCGCTCGAAGCCGATCAGCAGCGGCTTCGCGAGGTGGAGATCGAGCTCGACCGCTGCTGGGATCTGCTCCGACAGCGGCGCGCTAAGCGCGACGCGGGGGTCGATCCCGACGAGGCTCACACCCGCGACGCCAGCACGGTCGAGCGCTACCTCCAGTAGCTCCGCTCCTGACGACTTTCCCCGCGGTCACTTGACGGCTTTGTCAACGCGCGATCACGACGAAACGAGGGACCATGGAGCTTGACGGGATTCACCACATCACCTGCATCACCGCGGACGCGCCCGGTAACGTCGACTTCTACGCCCGTGTGCTCGGGTTGCGGCTCGTCAAGAAGACGGTCAATTTCGACGCCCCGGACGTGTACCACCTGTACTTCGGGGACGAGCGGGGGGCGCCCGGTTCGATCCTGACGTTCTTCGAGTTCCCCGACGCGGCGAGGGGCCGCGCCGGCGCGGGCATGATCCACCGGCTGCGGTGGCGGGTCGCCTCGCGCGAGGCGCTCGGGTTCTGGTCCGAGCGGCTCGCGGCCGAGCGCGTCGAGGTCACGCACGACAGCGCCGCCGACGCGATCCTGTTCGACGATCCCGAAGGGCTGGGCCTCGAGCTCTCCGCCGTGCCGAGCGACGACGAGCCGCTGCGGGCGCAGGCGCCCGACATCCCGGCCGAGCATGCGCTGCTCGGGTTCGACGGGGTGCGTGCCTACGGCCCGGCGGGCGCGGGCGAGGACCGGCTGCTGACCCAGGGGATGGGGTTCGAGCAGAACGCGCCCGGCGTGTACGTCCTCCAGGGCCGGCGGCGCGCGACCTGCACCTACGATGATCCGCCGCCGGCGGTCGGGTTCCAGGGCGCCGGGAGCGTGCACCACATCGCCTGGTGCGACCGCGACGACGAGCACGAAGCCTGGCGCGAGCAGGTCGCCAAGTTCGGCCAGCACCCGACGCCGGTGATCGACCGCCAGTACTTCCTCAGCATCTACTACCGCGTGCCGAGCGGGGTGCTGTTCGAGCTCGCGACGCCGAGCCCCGGCTTCGCGATCGACGAGGACCCCGCCCACCTCGGCGAGGCGCTCCGGCTGCCGCCCCAGCACGAGCACCTGCGAGCGCACCTGGAGCAGACGCTCACGCCTCTGCACAACCCGCGCGAGAAGGCAGCCCAGTCATGAGCGTCGGGGTCCAGAACGCCTGATGGGCGAACCGCTCGGCGCCGGCGTCGAGGAGCCCGTCGACCGGAACGGGGCGTTTCCCCGGCTGGGCGACGACCAGCGTGCGAGGCTGCGTGCGGTCGGCGACGTGAGGGAGGTCGAGTCGGGGGAGGTCCTGTTCCGCGAGGGCGAAGCCGGCTTCGACTTCTTCGTGATCGAGTCCGGCGTGGTCGCGATCGTGCAGGGCTACGGGCACGAGAACCGCATCATCTCGGTGCAGGGCGCGCATCGGTTCCTCGGCGAGATCAACCTGCTGACCGGCTCGCCGCCGTACCTCTCGGCGGTCGTCCGCGACGCCGGCGAGGTCGTCCAGGTCTCGGCCGAGAACCTGCGCGGGCTGGTCGCGAAAGACGAGGAGCTCAGCAACGTCATCCTGCGTGCCTTTCTCGCCCGCCGCGAGATCCTGATCGACATCGGCGCGGGCGTGCGGCTGGTCGGCTCGCGCTACTCGCGGGACACCAGGCGCGTGCGTGAGTTCCTCGCCCGGAACCGGATGCCGTTTCGATGGTTGGACCTCGAGGACGACGAGGAGGCGGAGGCGCTGCTGCGAGCGGTCGGCCTCGACCCCGCGCAGACGCCGGTCGTGATCAGCGGGGAGGGGGTGCTGCGAAACCCGAGCAACGGCGAGGTCGCGAAGCTGCTCGGGTTCGGGTCGCGCGGTGCCCCGCCGCCGTTGTGCGATCTCGTGATCGTCGGCGCCGGCCCCGCCGGACTGGCTGCCGCGGTCTACGGGGCCTCGGAAGGGCTCGAGACGCAGGTGATCGACAAGATCGCGTTCGGTGGCCAGGCGAGCACGTCGGCGCGGATCGAGAATTACCTGGGCTTCCCGACCGGGATCTCGGGCGGAGAGCTCGCCGAGCGCGCCACCCTGCAGGCGAGGCGGTTCGGCGCTCGCATGGTCGTCCCTGCCCAGGCGGTCGGCCTCGCGCTCGACGACGGGCACTATTCGGTCGAGCTCGCCGACGGCTCGGTCGTCAACAGCCGGACGCTGATCGTCGCCACCGGCGCCCAGTACCGAAAGCTCGACCTGCCCGAGCTCGAGCGCTACGAGGGGATCGGCGTCTACTACGCCGCCACCCAGGCCGAGGCGCAGATGTGCGCGGGTGAACCGGTGGTGATCGTGGGCGGCGGCAACTCCGCCGGCCAGGCGGCGATGTTCCTCTCCCAGCAGTCCACCACCTGCCACCTGCTGATCCGCGGCGGCGACCTGGGCAAGTCGATGTCGCGCTACCTGATCGACGAGCTCGAGAACCGTCCACAGGTAGAGCTGATGACCTTCAGCGAGGTCGTAGAGCTCAGGGGCGAGAACTCGCTTGAGGCCGTCGTCGTCGCGGACCCGCGCACGGGCGAGCGCCGCGAGCTCGAGGCGAAGGCGCTGTTCGTGTTCATCGGCGCCTCGCCGCACACCGAATGGCTTCGGGGGCACGTGGCGATGGACGAGCACTGCTTCGTGCTCACCGGCCGCGACGTCCAGGACGACCTCGCCGCCCACGGAGATGAGGCTCCGTTCTTTCTGGAGACGAGCCAACTCGGCGTCTTTGCGGTCGGGGACGTCCGTTCGGGCTCGATCAAGCGAGTCGCGTCGGCGGTAGGGGAGGGGTCGATGGCGGTGCGGCTCGTGCACCAGCGTCTCGCGAGCCTGTGAGCGAGTAAGGCTCGCCCGGGGCCAGCTTGGCAGACCCCTTGCCAGCGAGGTGACCGGAATCACCCAGACCGCGCGGAACTTCGGCGCGAGCCTCGTCTTCTACATCATGGCGGGTCAGACGGCGCGGGCCAGTGCTCCGCGGCCGACGGGGGCGGCGGCTCGCAGCTCGAGCTCGGCGCGCAGTTGCGTCACGAGTGGCGAGTCGGCGGCGTGCCGCTCGAGCAGTTCGAGGGAGTGCCGATAGTGGGCCAGCCGGCGCTCCCGCGTCCGGGACACGGTGGCCGCGAGTCCCGCGGCCTGGCTCCCCCCGATCGGCTCGACGCTCAGCTCGCGAACCTTCGAGACCTTGTCGGCCGCGAACACCATCAGCGCGTCGGGGCCCGCGGCCTCGGCTTGCCGGCGTAGCGCGGCCTTGCGTGCTGCATAGCCGGGGATGCGCTTGTCCTCGCTGACTGCCGCCACCAGCGCCGCGACCCTCGACCCGAACCGCCGGCAGAGCTCGGCGGGGTCTGTGCTCGTCTTCTCGATCGTGTCGTGGAGGATGCCGGCCGCGATCACCTCATCGCAGGCCCCGGCATCGAACAGCAGCGACCCGACTTCGATCGGGTGCTCGATGAACGGCGCGTTGTCGACCTTGCGCAGCTGCCCCGCGTGCTGCTGCTCGGCATAGGCGAGCGCTGCACGCGTCCTCGGCAGACCCGATATCAGATGGGGAAAGCTTCGTCTACTCGGCACGAAGGCGCGAGTGTACGCGACCCGCGGAAATACCAAGGAAATTCCTTACCGCATCTGCACCAGGGGCGTATGCGAGGACTCACGTCGACCCCGCCGGGCTCGATGCGGGCTCGGGCTCGGCGCCGGCCTCGGGCGTCGCGTTTGGCTCGGGCTCGGGCTCCGGCTCGGGCTCGAGCTCTCGAGACGGCGCCGGCAGCTTCACGCCGGCCGCGGCGTACGCCGCCGCCGAGTCGAGCGTCTCCGCCAGCAGCAGCGCGTGCGCAAGGCTGTCGAGCTGGCCGCGGTGGCTCGAAAGCAGCTTTGTCACCTCGACCTGCGCGGCCTCGACCATCCGCTGCACTTCCTGATCGACGAGATGCTGGGTCTGGGGCGAGGTCTCGCTGACGCCCGGCAGCAGCGGCCCGGCACTGTCACTCGGCAGCACCGCGATCGGCCCCACTTTGTCGCTCATGCCCCACCGCCCGACCATCTGGCGCGCGATCTGGGTGAGCTGCTGGATGTCCGACTCGGCTCCGGTGGTGATCTTGCCGAACACGACCTCCTCGGCCACGCGTCCGCCGAGCGCGACCTTGATCTTCGCCTCGAGCTCCTCGCGCGAGTACGAGACGCGGTCGGCATCGGGCGTCGAGAGCGTCACCCCGAGGGCCATCCCGCGTGGGATGATCGAGATCTTCCGGACCGGGTCGGCCTCCGGCGTAAGCATGCCGATCAGAGCGTGGCCGGACTCGTGATAGGCGGTTCGCTCCCGGTCGGCGTGGCTCAGCATGATCCCGCGCGCCGCGCCGAGCGTGATCTTCTCGAGCGACTCGGTGAAGTCGCCCATGGTCACCTTAGAATGGAGTCGCCGCGCCGCCAGCAGCGCCGCCTCGTTGCACAGGTTCGCCAGGTCTGCCCCGACCATCCCGGGGGTCGAGGACGCGAGCGCGCGCAGGTCGACGTCGGCGTCCAGCGGGATCGACCGCGTGTGGACCTGAAGGATCTTCAACCGGCCGGCGCGGTCAGGCGGCTGCACCGCAACCCGGCGGTCGAACCGCCCCGGCCGCAGCAGCGCCGGATCGAGGATCTCGGGCCGGTTGGTCGCGCCGAGCACGACGACGGCCTCGGTCGACTCGAACCCGTCCATCTCGGTGAGGATCTGGTCGAGCGTCTGTTCGCGCTCGTCGTTCGCGCCGGTGATGCCGGCCGAGCCCTGGCGCGAGCGGCCGATCGCGTCGAGCTCGTCGATGAAGATGATCGCGGGCGCGGCCTCCTTGGCCTTGGCGAACAGGTCGCGCACGCGGGCGGCGCCGACCCCGACGATCGCCTCGATGAACTCCGAGGCCGCGATCGAGAAGAACGCGGCGTGGGCCTCTCCGGCGACCGCGCGGGCGAGCAGCGTCTTGCCCGTTCCCGGCGGCCCGTACAGCAGCACGCCGTGGGGCATCCGCCCGCCCAGCTTCTGATACCGCTCCGGGTTCTTGAGGAAGTCGATGATCTCGGTCAGCTCGGACTTGGCTTCGTCGATCCCGGCGACGTCGTCGAACGTCACCTGGATCTTCTGCGGGTCGACCCGGCGCGCCTGCGAGCGGCCGAAGTTCCCGAGCCCACCGAGCCCGCCTCCCCCCGCTCGCATCGCCCTCCGTGCGAACAAGTAGATCACCGCGAACAGCAGCAGCGTCGGGCCGAACCCGACCAGGAGCTCGGTCAGGAGCGAGGTGCCGGGATTCGGGTTCTTCGCATTGACCTCGACGTTGTGAGCGGTCAGCAGCTCGGTCAGCTGGTTGCTGTTCCAGAACGACGGAACCTGGGTCGCGAACAGGTCCGTCGGCTTCGCGCTCGAGTCGCTCGGCGGATATTTCAGCTTGGTCGTGAACGTGCCGTTGATCGTGTTGCTCTTCGACGTGATCGATTTGACCTTGCCCGCCTCGAGCTGCTGGAGGAAGTACGGGCTGAACGGGACCGTCACCCGTGGCAGCGCGGCCGGCTGGCTGATCAGCACGAACAGCCAGTTGATCGCGAGCAGCACGATCAGCAACATCCAGAACCCGCGCAGACGGTGCGGCGGGGTCGGCTTGTGCTCGTCGGGCATCCCGCGACCGTCGGGGGCGGGCGCGACATGCCAACCCTGCTTGTCTCGCGGCATCGGGGCCGGAGGCACGGACTTGGCGGTGTCCTTCGTGGCGCCGGAGGCTGGACTGGAATCGGTCACACCGGCATTCTCGCGCCTTGACTCCCGCGAGTGCATGAACGGCGGTTTTTACTCAACACCATGTCGCCGCGCGTAGCATGAGCGGCGCAACCCCAACCCAGGAGAGACAGCCATGGCTTCAACCACGCAGGGCGCGCATCTCCCGGCCCTCGGAGCGCATCAGCGCGAGGAGGTCGGCAACCAGCTTCAGGCGATGCTCGTGGAGCTGATCGACCTCGCCTTGCTGGGCAAGCAGCTTCACTGGAACGTCACCGGGCCGTTGTTCCGGCCGTTGCACGAGCAACTCGACGAGCTCGTCGATTCGTGGCGGGAGCTCTCGGACACCGTCGCCGAGCGGGCCGTCGCGCTCGGGTACGTACCCGACGGCCAGAGCGGCGCGGTCGCGTCCGGCACGGAGCTGAAGCCGCTCACACGGGGCGCGCTCGACGACCACGTCGTCGTCCGCGAGCTCAGCGAGCGCATGAACGACGTGGCCGATCGCGCACGCGAGCGGATGGACCGGCTCGGCGAGATCGACGCCGCCTCGCAGGACGTGATCGTCGAGGTCGTCCGCGCGCTCGAGCAGCAGCTGTGGATGGTCCGCGTCCAGTTCGGGCACGCGGTTCAGGGCTGATGTCGCCGGTCTCGCGCGGCTTCTTGGGTCGGCGGCGTCCGGTCGCGGACCCTTCGAGGCTGCCGCCGGGCCAATACCTCGAGCGCGGATTCCCGGTGCTGTCTGCGGGCCCCACCCCGCACACGCCGCTCGACGAGTGGAGCTTCCTGATCGACGGCGAGGTCGACGAGCCCGTGTCGTGGCCGTGGAAGGAGTTCCTCGAGCTGCCGGCGGAGAAGGTCACGGTGGACATCCACTGCGTCACGAAGTGGTCGAAGTTCGACACGCGCTGGAGAGGGGTGTCGGTCGATACGCTGCTCGAGGGCGTCAACAGCGAGGCCGCGTACCTGACCGCGTGGTCGGACGGCGGCTACACGACGAACCTCCCCCGCGAGGATGTCAGCGACGGCAAGGCGTGGGTCGCGTACGAGTACGACGGCGAGCCGCTCCACCCCGAGCACGGCGGTCCGGCGCGGCTGCTGGTCCCCCATCTGTATTTCTGGAAGAGCGCCAAGTGGGTGCGGGGGCTGACGCTGACGCTCGACGACGAGCCCGGGTTCTGGGAGAACTACGGCTACCACAACCACGGCGACCCATGGCTCGAGCAGCGCTACCAGGGAGACTGACCTGGCAGCTCGTCTCCGTGGTCGAGATCGGCGAGGAGACGAGCCGCACGAAGAGCCTCGTGTTGCGGATGCCCGACTGGCCCGGCGGCTACCGGGCCGGTCAGCACGTGGACGTGCGCCTGACCGCGGAGGACGGCTACCAGGCGCAGCGGAGCTACTCGATCGGATCCGCCCCCGAGGACGACCACCTGGTCCTGACCGTCGAGCGCCTCGACGACGGCGAGGTCTCGCCCTACCTCGTGGATGAGCTCAGGCCGGGCGACGAGCTCGAGCTCCGCGGCCCGATCGGCGGCTATTTCGTCTGGGAGGAGTCGCTGGGGGGCCCGCTGGTGCTGGTCGCGGGCGGCTCGGGTGTGGTGCCGCTCCGGTCGATGCTCCGCCACTGGTTGCATTCGCCGCGCGACGTCGCGGTGCGGTTGCTCTACTCGTCGCGGCGTCTCGGCGAAGTGATCTACCGCGACGAGCTGCTCGGCTACGGCGAGCTGGACCAGGTCGAGGTTCGCTTCGCGCTGACCCGCGAGTGGCCCGAGGACTGGACCGGCCATCGCGGCCGGATCGATCAGGCGCTGCTCGAACAGGTCGCCGGGCGACCCGCGGACGAGCCGCGTGTATACGTGTGCGGCCCCACCGGCTTCGTCGAGTCGGCGGCCGGCTGGCTCGTCGGCGCCGGGCACCAGCCGGGCCGGATCCGGACCGAGCGCTTCGGCGCGACCGGGAGCCCGTGAGCTTTTCGCTGTCCCCGACCCGGGCGGCGTCGGTCGCCGCGGAGGCGATGGTCGCCTCGAGCCAGCAGCTCGCGACGCTCGCCGGCCTCGACGTCCTGCGCGACGGCGGGAGCGCGGTCGACGCGGCGATCTGCGCGGCTTCGGTCCTGTGCGTGACCGAGCCGCACGCCACCGGCGTCGGCGGTGACCTGTTCGCGATCGTGCGCGATCCCTCGGGTGCGCTGGACGGGATCGACGCGGCCGGGCCGGCGCCGCGGTTCGCGCCCCCCGAGCCGCCCGCGGAGCTCGGCCCGAGGTCCGTGGATGTCCCGGGCGCGGTCGCGGGCTGGGGCGAGCTGTCCCGGCGGTTCGGTCGGGTCGGGCTCGACCGATGCCTCGCGCCGGCGATCAACCTCGCCCACGACGGCGTTCCTGCGGGGTCCAACTGCGCCCGCGTGTGGCGCATGAGCCCGCGCGCGCCGGCGGCGTTCGGGCCGCCACCGGCGTTCGGCGCGCGCTACCGGCTCCCGGAGCTGGGGGCGACGCTTGCCGCGATCGGCTCCGAGGGACCGTCGTTCTTCTACACCGGCCCGCCGGCCGACGCGATCGCGGGCGCGACGTGGCTCACGCGCGAGGACCTCGCGCGGTACAGCCCGCGCTGGGTGGCGCCGCTCGTCGGGAGCTACCGCGGCGTCGAGGTCTCAGAGCTCCCGCCACCGACGCAGGGCGTCGCCGCGCTCGAGGCGCTCGCGATCCTCGGCGACGAGGAGGCCGGTCTGCCCGAGCTGGCCCGCGCGGTCGCGCTCGCGCTCGAGGATGCGCTCGGCACGGTCAGGGACGGAGCCGACGTCAGCCACCTGCTGTCGGCCGACCACGTGGCCGCCCGCCGGGCCGAGCTCCCGGGCCGGATCGCCGAGCCGGCCGGCGGGACCGTCTGCGTGTGCGCGGTCGACCGCGACGGCATGGCGGTCTCGCTCCTGCAGAGCCTGTATGACGCGTTCGGGTCGGGCGTCGTCGCGGGCTCGAGTGGGATCGTGCTGAACAACCGGGCCGCCGGCTTCGCCGTGCAGGGCGCGGTCGCCGGGGGCACGCGCCCATACCACACCCTGATCCCGGGCATGCTCACCCGGGGGAGCGAGCTGATCGGGCCGTTCGGGCTGATGGGAGGCTTCATCCAGGCGCAGTCGCACGTGCAGTTCCTGGCTGCGTTGCTGCCGGACGGCGACCCCCAGGTCGCGCTCGACCGCGGTCGCTTCAGGATCGACGGGTCGATCGTCCGGCTCGAGCAACCGCTCTGGGACCGAGCGGACGAGCTCGAGTCGCGCGGCTTCCAGGTCGCGCGCGAGACCGAGCGCAGTGCGTTCGGTGGCGGTCAGGCGATCATCCGGCGCGACGGGACGCTGTTCGGCGGCTCGGACGCCCGCAAGGACGGTTGCGCGCTCGGGATCTGAAGCTGCATAAGCCGACAGTCGGCGCTCCGCGCTTCGGCCGTGTCGACTTACGCACGACTATCGTGCCCAAGACGGCAGGGCTCGGCCCGCGGGCCCCGGGTGACGCGTTATGCATGTCGGGCCCGACCCACTACACAACCCACTGCAGGTGCCGGCCCGTTCGGCTACCCGCGTCCGCCGGCCGAGCACGGCGCTAGGCGTTGCCCAGCCTGACCCCCCGGTCTCGTAGGCAAGGATCACCGCCTCGGTGACGACAAGCTCAGCGGCGATCTCAGCGTTCGACATGGCGCGCGCGAGCCAAGAGTAGGACACCTAGCGGTGAGATTCGGCCGTGAACGGAGTCCAAGTTGGAAGAAATCGGTGTCGGACGCGTCTACCTGATCACACCATCAACTGGAGCCGAGTCTCATGAAAACCAAACGAACTTCCACGGTCGCGCCCACGTCACAGCTGATTGACGCCGTCATGGACCGTTACGTCACCTGGCGGGAGGAGAGCGCGGCGGTCGAGGCCGCGTACCACGGCTGGAGGAGCGCCGCGCGCGACGAGGAAGCGGTCGCGTTCGACGATTACTTCGCGGCGCTCGACCGCGAGGAGAGCGCCGCCTCCGAATACCGGCGCCTGGTCGAGCTGGCCGAAGCGGCGTAGGCGAGATCAGACGGGACCGAGGCGGTCCTGCTCCTCGACGGTCCGCTCGGCGGTCGGCAGTGCCTCGAGCCTGCCGTCGGGGATCGGCTCGCCGCTTTCGACCGACAGGCCGTAGGTCCCCTCGGCCAGGCGGGCCTCGGCGCGCTCGACCGCGGCGAGCTCGCGCTGGAGATCCTCGGCCCGCGTCGCGTTGAATTCGTCCTGGTAGAGATCCTCGGAGTCCAGGTCGCCCGGCTCGACTCGAGTGTCGCCCTCCAGCGAGCCGTCGCGATTCAGCGCGGCCATTGCCGACTCGATCCGGGTCCTTTCCCGTTCGAGCAGTTTGCGAGCACGTTCAGGGTCCATGCCCGTAAGGCTACCCGGCTCGGTCGAGTGCCGCGTGCGTCGCGAGGCGCCGGGCTTCCCCGCCCTCGCCAGGCTCTTCGCGCTCGCGCAGGCGGACGGTCGGCTGGGCCGGCAGGAACGCCAGCGCGATCAGCGCACCCGCCGCCGTCACGCCGGCGGCGACGAGGTTTGCCGTGCTGAAGCCGTGAAAGAACGCGGACGTGGCGGCGTCGTGAAGCGCGGCTCCGAGGGCCGTGTGCCCGGCGCGGTCCAGGCCGTTCGCGGCCCCGAGCGCCGCACCGACGGACGCATGCGCGGTCCGCGCCACCGTCGCCGGCACCGCGCCCGGAAGCGCCGAGGTGAGACGCGTCGTGTACAGCGAGGCGTACACGCTCCCGATCACCGCGACGCCGAGCGTCCCTCCGAGCAGCCGGGTCGTGTCGTTGACGGCAGACCCGACTCCCGCCTTGGCCGCCGGCACGACGCCCATGATCGCCTCGGTCGCCGGCGCGGCCGTGAAGCCGATCCCGGTACCGGCCACGATCATCTGCACCGCGATCGTGCCGTAGCTGGTGCTTGCCGATCCGGTCGACACCCACGCGTAGAAGGCGGCCATCAGCACCAGACCGGAGGCGACGACGAGCTTCGTGCCGAACCGGACGGCGAGCTTCGTCCCGAGCACCGACGTGATCGCGACCGATGTCGCCACCGGCAGCAGGCGGACGCCGGTCGACAGCGGCCCGTACGTCTTGAGGAACTGGAAGTACTGGGTGATCAGGAAGATGAATCCCGACAGCGCGAAGAACGCGATCGCGACTGAGCCGCTCGCGGCGCTGAAGCGCGGATTCCGGAACAGGGTCACGTCAAGCATCGGAGCCTTCAGCCTGCGCTCCCAGGCGATGAACGCCGCGATCAGCAGCGCGGTCAGCGCGAACCCGCCGAGCGTCCTCGCGCTCCCCCAGCCGTGGCTCGGTGCCTCGATGATCGTGTAAACGAGCAGGGCGATTGTGGTCGTCGAGAGCGCGAACCCGCCGCGATCGGTCCGCGGCGCATGCGGGTCCCGTGAGGTCGGCACGTACCTCGCGACCAGCGCGCCGCCGATTGCGGCCACCGGGGCCACCGCGAAGAAGATGCTCGTCCAGTCGAACGCCTCGAGCAGCCACCCTCCGAAGATCGGCCCGAGCGCGATCGCGGCGCCCGTGGTCGCGCCCCATAGCCCGATCGCCCGGGCGCGCTCCCGTCGCTCGGTGAACACGTTCGTGAGCAGCGACAGCGTCGCCGGGAACACCATCGCCGCCCCGAGGCCCATCACGCAGCGCGCGACGATCAGCTGCCCCGGGCTGTCCGTCAAGCCCCCCGCGAGGCTTCCGAGTCCGAACACGGCGAGCCCGCCGAGCAGCATCCCCTTGCGCCCGAGCCGGTCGCTCAGGCTGCCCGCGGCGAGTAGGGATGCGGCGAACACGAGGTTGTAGGCATCGACGACCCACTGGAGCTGCGTGTTCGACGCATGCAGCTCGCGGACGAGCGTGGGCAGCGCCACGTTGACGATCGTCGTGTCGAGGTTGATCGCGAACGCTGCCAGCAGCAGCGAGACGAGAATCAGGGGCTTTCGTTGCGGCATCGCGGCGTCCTCCTGGGCGGATCTGACTGGGGCAGACAGACGAGGACATAGTTCTAAAACATCTCAACAAGAAAGTCAAGCTAATGAACAAGCATCTCCAGTTCAGGCTACACTGAGCCCGTGCGCTCATATCGCGAGTACTGCTCCCTGGCCAAGGCGCTCGACCTCGTCGGCGACCGCTGGACGCTGTTGATCGTCCGCGAGCTGTGGCTCCGCGGGGCATGCCGCTACACCGACCTGCGCAACGGGCTCCCCGGAATCGCGACGAACCTGCTCGCCGAGCGGCTCCGCGAGCTCGAGCAGGCCGGAGTCGTGTCGCGCGAGGAAGCGCCACCTCCGGTCGCGACCACGTTGTTCGGACTGACGCCGCGCGGCAAGGAGCTCCGGCCGGCGCTCGAGGAGCTGACCCGCTGGGGACTGCCGCTGATGACCGAGCAGGACCCCGAGGACGCAGTCCGCAGCCACTGGCTCGCGTCCGCGCTCGAGCTCATGCTCACCGACCAGGCCGCTGACCGCCCGCCGATCACCGTCGAGCTCGACGTCGGCGACCAGCCGATCGTGGTCCACACGGCCGACGGGGCCGTGCGGACGAGCCTCGGCCCCAACGCGGCCCCTGATCTGAAGCTGACCGGTTCGCCGAGGCCCGTCCTCGGCCTGATGCTCGGGATGATCGATCTAGCCGGCGCGCAGGCGCAAGGGGTCACCTACGACGGCGACCCCGCGATCCTCGAGCGGCTGCGCGGCGTCGGCTAGGTCAATCGGCTAGGTCAATCGGCTAGGTCAATCGCCTAGGTCTCGGCGAGGTCACCGCTTCGCGCTGAACGTCACCTTGCCGCTGTGGCAGGTCGTCGCCTGGATCCCGTTGGCGTCCCAGGACCGGCTCCGGGGACAACGTGCGCGGACGTTATCGGAGCGCACTGCTCCCGTTTCGCATCCACAGCGCCTCGCCGTCGAGCACGACCTGGCTGACCGCCAGCGGGACGACCACTAACGTGCTCATGAATTCGCCGGGAGCAGCGCGCGCAGATCGTCGATCGTGTCGGCTTCGCCGGCGCTCTTGTCCGGCCGGTAGCGCTTGACCCGCGCGAACCGCAGCGCGATTCCGCCGGGGTAGCGCGTGGAAGACTGGACGCCGTCGAGCGCGATCTCGATCACGAGCTCGGGGCGGACGAACACCGCGATCCCGCGCGAGTTGGTTTCGCGGGCCAGCAGCGCCTCGGTCTGCCATCGCAGGAGCTCGTCGGTCAGGCCCTTGAAGCACTTGCCCACCATCACGAACTCACCGTCGCGGGCGGGGTCGCGGGCGCCGAGATGAAGGTTCGAGAGCCAGCCTTGCCGGCGCCCGTGGCCCCACTCGGCGCCGAGCACGACGAGGTCATAGGTGCGGACCGGCTTGACCTTGCGCCATGCCCCGCCGCGCCGGCCCGCCGCGTACGGCGAAGCGGCGTCCTTGACCACCGCGCCCTCGTGGCCGGCGCGCAGCGACGCCTCGAGGACGCGCTCGCCCTCCTCCGGATCGGAGGTGAGCACGCGCGGGATCGTGAGCGCCGGCGCGAGCGCTTCCAGCCTCGTGGCGCGCTCGACGAGCGGCGCGTCGAGGAGATCCTCGCCGTCGAGGTGCAGGAGGTCGAACAGGAACGTCACGATGTCCTCGGGCGGGGCGTCGCTGTCGATCAGCGACACGGTGTCCTGGAACGCGGCCGGGCTCCCGTTTCGCATCCACAGCGCCTCGCCGTCGAGCACGACCTGGCTGACCGCCAGGCGCCGAACGGCCTCGACGATCCCCGGCAGCGTCGGCGTGATGTCGTTGAGGTTGCGCGTGTAGATCCGTACCTCGTCTCCGCGGCGGTGGATCTGGATCCTGATGCCGTCGAGCTTCCACTCGACCGAGGAGAGCTCGAAGCTCGAGACCGCCTCGGCGATGCTCGCGGCGGTCGAGGCGAGCATCGGGAGGGTCGGGCGGAAGATCATGAAGCCGACCGCGCGCAGCCCGGCCTCGCCGTCCGCGATCGCGATCTCGGCCATCCGCGTGAGATCGCCCGACAGCATCAGCGCCCGGCGGGCGATCTCGCCCGGGACCCCGGCGGCCTTCGCGACCGCATCCGCCATCACGCCGGCCAGCGCCCCCTGCCGAAGCTCGCCCGTGAACAGCCGCTTGACGAACGGCGCTTCGTCCGCGGTGGCGCGGGCGAGTAGCTCGTCGAGCAGCGTTCGCCGTCTCTCGGCCGATCCCGGGCCGGTGGCTTGCTCGATCTCGTCGATCGCGCGGTCGACGTCGGCCACCGTGAGCGAGACGTGCGCGGCGGGCTGGGCGTCGATGGCGTAGATCGTCCGGTAGCCGACGCCGACGCGCCCCTGGCGCGGGGCCCCCGAGAGAAACCCGACGCATATCGGCACCTCGCTCGGGTCGAGCGCCCGCAACAGGTCAGCGAGGATCGCGACCTTGCGCGAGCGCGAGCTCGTCTCGCTGACGAGCCGCGAGGCGGTGACGACGTCCGCTAGCAGCGTCATTTCCCCGCCCATGATCGGGCCTCGCGCCGTCGACCTCGCGATCGCCGGCTTGACCGGAGAGCCGTACACACGCCGGCTTGCCGCGGCCCGGGCACTCGGCGCGCTCGCGGATGCCCGTGCCGCGTTCAAGTTGCGGATCGCGCTGCAGGATGGAGTCGCCGGCGTGCGCGTCGCCGCTCTCGATGCGCTGGCGGAGATAGGCCCGGCGACGGCCCAGGCGAGCGCTTGCGCTCGCCTGCTGTCCGACACCGATCCGCACGTGCGAATCGCGGCGGTGCGGGCGGTGGCGCGAATCGCCGACCAGCCGGGCAGCCTGCTCTCGCCGGTCGCCGAGAACCGCGACCGGGGCGTCCGGCTCGCGGCTGCCCAACATCTGGCGGCGCTGTCCGACCAGGCCGCGAGCGCGCTGCTCGCCGATCCGGATCTCCGCGTCCGCGAGGCTGCCGCCCGAGCGGCCGGGACGAGACAGGTGGGAGCGCTCGCCGTTCTGCTCCTCGACGATCCGAGTGCCGCGGTGCGGCAGGCCGCTACGTCCACGCTCGGTGGTCTGGGCGATACGCGCATCGCGGAGGTGCTCATTCCCGGGATCGAAGATCCGGACGCGATCGTCCGGGCCGCGGTGCGCCGTCGGGGCGGCTGGTCTTCGCCAGGTCGCGAGCGTGCGCCGGGCGCGCCGGGTCCCCGTGTGGGCGTCGGGGATGAGCGTCTCGGGACGGCGCGTCCAGTACACCTCGATCGGCTACGCGAACATGGTCCGGGTGATCTTCAACGTCGTCTACCGCGTGCGCACCCAGCTGCGAGCGATCGGCGACCAGCGCTTCCCCGAACGGCTCAGCATGATGCGCGCGGAACCCCGCCTGCTCGACCCCGGCTGGCTCTACCGTCCGGTCACCGGAGTGTTCACCCGGGTGGCCGAGCTCGTACGGAACATCCAGGCCGGCCCGCTCGGGCTCTACCTGCTCTACCTGTTACTGGCCTTCATCGCGTTGCTAATCGTCGCGCCGCGGCTGGGCTGAGGCGGTTGGGACCGGCACGGACTCCAGGCATTCCTGGATGACGTCCTCGGGCTGGACCCTTTGCACCCACAGCTCCGGCCGCAGCGCGAGCCGGTGCGCCAGCGCCGGTACGGCCACGGCCTTGACGTCGTCGGGGACGACGAAGTCGCGCCCGTCGAGGAGCGCCATCACGCGGCTGAGCTTCACGAGCGCGAGCGTGCCGCGGGGGCTCGCGCCGACGTGGACGCTCGGGCTCTCGCGCGTGGCCCCGACCAACGCCACGATGTAGCGCCCGATGCTCTCCGAGACGTGGACCCCCTCGGCCGCGGCCTGCATCGCGATCAGCTCCACGCGGTCGACGACCGGTCGCAGCTCGGCATCGTCCTCGCGGCGCTCGAGGCGCCGCGCGAGGATCCGCCACTCGTCCTCGGCGGACGGGTAGCCGACTCGCATCCGGATCAGGAAGCGGTCGAGTTGGGCCTCCGGCAGCGGGTACGTGCCCTCGTACTCGATCGGGTTCTGGGTCGCCAGCACCAGGAACGGCCGCTCGAGCGGCCGTGTGCGATCGTCGATCGTGACCTGGCGCTCCTGCATCGCCTCGAGCAGCGCCGCCTGGGTCTTCGGCGGGGCGCGGTTGATCTCGTCCGCGAGCAGCACGTTCGTGAACACCGGGCCGGGCCGGAACTCGAACTCGGCCGTGCGCTGGTTGAAGATCGACGCGCCGGTCACGTCCGAAGGCATCAGGTCCGGGGTGAACTGCACGCGCGAGAAGCGCGCCCCGGTCACAGTCGCGAAGGATCGGGCGATCAGCGTCTTGGCCAGCCCCGGATAGTCCTCGATCAGGACGTGCCCGTCGGCCAGGAGCGCGCACAGCGCGAGCTCGAGCGCGGCCCGCTTGCCCACCACGGCTCGCTCGACCTCGTCGAGAATGCCGCCGGCGCGCGTCGCCACGTCCGCCACGCCGAGGCGTTCGAAGGTTCCGGTCAAGGCTGGTGCTCCGGCGCCGGCCCGCCGCCGAACACCCGCCCGTCGATCTGTGCGAGTGCCCGAGCCCAAGCGTCGCGTTCCGGACCGCCGGTCTCGTGGCGGTATGCCCATGCATATTTGCGAGCGGTCTCGTGGACCTCCCACGCGAGCACCCCCAGGCGGCCGTCGACATGCCGTCTCGCGAGCCGACCCGCCTGCCCGTCCGGGAGCCGCACGGCGTGCCGCAGGCAGAGCCCGTGGCTGTGCTCGTAGCGCTCGCGCACGGCGGGCAGCACGATCGCCGCACCCACCAGCTCGAGCTGGGAGCGGTCGATGCCGTCGCGCGCGTTGCAGGCGGGACAGTAGGGCGAGGAGACGAACTCCGCCCGCGCCCGGTCGAGCTCGTCCACGGTGTTCCGTCGCCCGCGACGGGACGGCGCCGGCGGTTCGCCGAGCCGGGCCAGCAGGCGTCGCAGCTTGCCCATCCTGGTCGTGCGCTTGTGCTCGATCGCTTGCGCCGCGACTGGCCGATTTGCGAGCGCGAGATCGTTCAGGTGAGCCGGGCACAGCTCGCCGGGATCGTTCTGGAGCGATGTGTCGTTGTCGATCGCGCGCTCGGTGAACCAGCGAAGGTAGTCGCGCTCGGCCAGCGCGGTCGATAGGCAGACCGGACATGCCTCGGCCCCGAGCCGTTTGCACAGGCCCTCGGTCGTCGATCGGGCCGCCTCCTGTAGCGGCAGCTCCGCACGCCATCGGGCGCGGCGCGGCGCGTCCCGGTCGGCGCCGCCGAGCAGCGCGACGAGCGATGAGTCTTCGCTTTCCTCCAAGCTCTCGAGGAGGTGCTCCGCCATGGGCTTGAGCCTCGACGCCTCGAGCACCGGGGCTGCCTCGACGAAGTGCGGAAGGCAGACGCCGCCGTGCTCGAAGTACATCCGGGCGATCGCCGGGTCGAGCAAACCATCGCCGACCAGCTCGCGTGCGCGCCGGGCCCCGGCATTGACCGCCTCGCATGCCGGGCAGGAGACAGGCTGAGCCTCGCCGCGCGCCGCTTGGCGGGCGCCGGCCAACGCCTCGCGTACGACGATCGTCATCACGTGCCCGCCGCCGATTCCCTCGACCAGTCTGCGCGAATGCTCGGGGCACATCCCCATCCCCGCGCGCAGCCGCGATTGCATCTCGGCGGCACTGAAGCTCTCGATCTCAAACCAGGAGAAGAAGCTCCGCTCGACCTCTTCGATGTACATGCACGAGGGACACTCAGGTGCCCGCAGCAGCCGCTCGAGCTCGGACAGCACGTGATCGGGTGAGGGATTCCGAACCGGCGGGTCCTGCCTCTGCGTCGTGTCGTTCGTGGTCATCGCACCTCCTGGTTGCCTGCTCGGACCAGCTCGTCGTGGGCCGGCCGTAGAAGCCATCAGCGCCAGGAGGCGCGGTCGAGGGCGAGCTTCATCGCCACGATCCAGGATAACGCCAAGCGCCCGCGCGCCTGACGGGGATCTGACTCAGCTCCGGTGGATGTTGACGCTGCGCTGGCCGGCGTTCGCGCGGCGCAGCTTAGCCGCGGCGGGTCCCGTGGTATCACGCGTTGGCATGCGATCACACGACGCGAACCCGGCCTCGTCCCAGGACGCCGCCGCGCGCCGTCTTCGCAACGTGGCGCTGCTCGTCGCCGGGTGCTTCTTCATGGAGCTGCTCGACGGCACGATCGTCGTGACCGCGCTCCCGCGGATCAGCGAGTCGCTCGGGGTGGCGCCGAGCGAAGCCGGGTTGATCATCACGGCCTATCTGGTGACCGTGGCCGCGCTCATCCCGCTGAGCGCCTGGATGACGCTTCGCTACGGCTACCGGCGCGTGATCGTCTCGGCGATCGCCGTGTTCACCGCCGCATCGCTCGGCTGCGCGGCGAGTCAGACGTTCACCGAGCTGGTCGCGATGCGGGTCCTCCAAGGCATCGGGGGCGCGATGATGGTGCCGGTCGGGCGGATGATCGTGTTCGAGCAGGCCGAGAAGTCGCAGGTCATGCGGCTGATGTCGTACATCGTCTGGCCCGCGCTGCTCGCGCCCGTCATCGCTCCGCTGGCCGGAGGCGTGATCACCACGTATGCGAGCTGGCGCTGGCTGTTCCTGATCAACATCCCGCTCGGCGTCGTCGGTCTGGTCGCGGCGTGGCGACTGGTGCACGGCCGGCCCGCCGAGGCCCCGCCGCGCCTCGACCGCGTCGGCGTTCTGCTCACATGCGGCGGGCTGGCCACGCTCACGTACGCGGCGCACGTGGTGTCCGACACGCGTCCGCGTTGGGTGCTGGCGGTTGCGATCGGGCTCGCCTCGGTGAGCCTGCTCGCCGCCGCGACGCGGCATCTGCTGCGCGGCGCGGCGCCGCTCGTCGACCTGCGCACGCTGAGGATCCCGACCTTCGGTCATGCGATGGTTGGCAGCAGTCTGGTCCTGCTCGTGATCGGAGCGATCCCGTTCCTGCTGCCGCTGCTGTTCCAGACGGTGTTCGGCTGGAGCCCGATCAAGTCGGGCGCGCTCATCCTGTTCGTGTTCGCCGGCAACGTCGCGATCAAGCCGCTCACGACCTACATGTACAGCGCGTACGGGTTTCGGCGCGTCCTGATCTCCTCCTCGGTGTGCCTGACGCTGACAACCGTCGCCTGCGCGTTGCTGACCGCGAGTACGCCGGTGATCGTGATCGTGCTCCTCGCCCTGGTCAGCGGTGCGGCCCGCTCGGTCGCGATGACCGGCTACACCACGCTCACCCTCAGCGACGTGCCGCCGGCGCAGATGCGAACCGCGAATGCCTTGGCCGGCACCGGTCAGCAGCTGTTCACGGGCCTCGCGGTCGCGCTGGCCAGCGTGGCCCTGCGCGCCGGCGACGCGCTCGGAAGCCACGTGCCCCGGGGCGAGTCGCCGCGCTTCCCGTACGTGGTCGCGTTCCTGGTCGTGAGCGTTGTCGCCGCCGCCGCGACCGTGGTGGCGCTGCGCCTGCATCCTTCCGCCGGCGAGATCCTTACCGCCGACGCGTCGGGCGCGGGCTCTCGTCCCGCGATATCGGACCCGTAGGGGCGGCCGGCTACGGCGCCACTGTGCGCGCGCTCCCGGCCTGCTCGAGCCCCCAGCTGACGATCCGCTCCGGGTGAATCCGGATCAACGGCGTCGGCAGCGCGATTGCCTCGGCGCGCCCCCGGATCTCGACCGCCCGCGGCTGCCACGGATCGGTGCTCTTCAGATCGTCGATCACGATCGCGGCTCGCCCGGTGCGGGCGACGTCGCGGAACTTCTTCGACCGCTCCAGCTCGTGACCGCCGACGTCGATGGCGTCGCGCGCCGCGTTGTAGATCCAACCAACCGGGACGACGTGCGGGGTGCCGTCCGCGCCGACCGTCGCGATACGGCCCAGCTGCCGACCGCCGGACAGGTACCGAAGCTCCGCTTCCGTGAACACGCTCATCGCCGACAATCATGACCGACCCATGACATGAGCGGTGGCAAGCAAACGCCGCGGTCGCGGGCCGGGTCCCGCCACTACTCGGTTGCGTGGGTGAGGTCGTACACCGTCCGTCCCCCGATCGTCTCAGCGCGGTAGTGGGCTTTGACCCAGCTTGTGATGGCGCTGCTGGTCGATGCGCCGCCGGGACCGCCGCCCGTCCCGCGCTGGCCGCCCGGCATCCCGCCGCCCGGCGGGCGGCCGCTTTTACCGGTGGCAGCCGGGGCCGAGACCGGCTCGGTGAGGCTCGTGTTGCCGGTGCCGCCGCCCGTGCCTCCCGACACGATGTAGTAGTGGATGTCGCCCGCCTTGACGTAGGCCTCGAACTGAGCGAGCGACAGGTTGCCGCCCTGACCGTTGAATCCCCCGATGGCCATCACGGGCACCCCGCCGGTCGCGAGCTCGAGCGATGCGGCGCTCTGGGAGCCGGAGGTCGCTGCCGCCGTTCCGACCGCGATCATCCAGCGGGCTGAGCCGCGCTCGAGTGCGCGCACCAGGCAGTAGGCGGACGCCACGAGCAGGCAGACCAGGAGCGCGTCCGGGTTGTTGAAGCGGAACATCAGCGCGGCCACCGGCGTCGCCGCCAGCAGGCCCCCGGCGAGCAGCCCAGCGCCGGGGCCGAACCACCGCTTCACGCCCGCGGTCAACAGACCGACCGCCACGACGCCTTCGAGCACCTGCGGGACGAGCATGCTCGCGCTCGAGAAGCCGAACAGGCGACCCGATAGCGCCATGACCCACAGCGACGCGGGCGGCTTATCGACCGTGATGAAGTTGGACGAGTCGATCGAGCCGAAGAACAGCGCCTTCCAGCTCCTGGTCGCGGCCTGCACGGCGGCGGCGTAGAAGCTGTTCGCATCCCCCGAGGCGGTCAGATTCCACAGATACGCGACCGCGGTGACCAACAGGAGACCGATCAAGGCTGGCATCGCCCACGACGGATCCTCGGCCCGTCCGAGGACCAGCGATCGCAGGCGACTGCCGGCGCCGAACCGAATCGGCTTTGCCTGCCCGGGTAGAGTCGTAGCGCTCACGTCAGCGTCCTTTCGTGAGAAGCGGTAGGGCGCCACCGCGGCGTCCCCTCGCCGCAGGAGCGCGAAAGACCCAGGTGGACAGCGCGACGTACCGGGTCACGGTGGCGGCCAGGCTTGCCACCACCAGCACAACCGCCTCGAGCAGCCTCGGCGGTCGCGGGTCCAGGCCGTGGAGCACGCTCAGTGCGCCGTTGGTCAGCGCCAACCGGCCTGATCGTGCGCGCGGTTCCTAGCGGCGAGACTGGCAGTGCGATGGGCCTCTACCAGGTGATCCGTTACATCGGCTTCTCGCTCGGGAGTGCGCTGGCGGCTTCGATCCTGGCCGCCAACATCGCGCGGGGTTCAACGCAGGTCACTGAGCGGGGGTACGTCACCGCGTTGTGGGTGGGGACAGGTCCGTTCATATGCCGTCGGTGCGCAGACGTGCCGGGATCCATAACACCCGGTCGGTGACGGTTTCGGCGGCGAGGAGCGGGAACATGCGGGTGTGAGGAGCGCGCTCGTCGCCGTAGACGATCACGCACTGGGCGGGGGATGGACGCCGGTGCTTTGACGTGTGTGAGCGGCGATGGCGCTCTGATGTGGTGGAAGTCATATCCTCCAGCGCTTTCAGACGCGAGCGGGGCGGCGCTATTCGTCGGGGCTCGCGTCGGGGGGTTGCTCTCGGCGGCTATCTCGGATTCCCGCCTCTTTCTACTATCCTTCATCGGCCGGTGGGGTGAGCGGGATAAGCGTTGCTGCCCGATCCGCGTGATGTGTGCGCCGGCGGCATCGCGGGACCCGTCGGCGTGCCCGACCCTCAGCGGACAGCTGCCGGCGGTGGCCGGCGGCAGTTCTTCGCTTACCACAGACCTCCACGGTGCCGATAAAGGACATAGACAGCACGGCGATTGGTCCGTCCGGTGGCGGCGTCGAGGATGCCATCCCTAGCTCACGCATCCGACCGCGCTCGGGGTAACCGAGCGGCGAGAGTTCGACTCTCTCGATCGCCCTGACAAGGGGAGGTCGAGCATGCCCCGAGCCTCTACACACAGCAACGCAACATCATCCGCGAAGTCGCTCAGATAGGCCAAGTGTGGAAGTACCGCGGACCTGAGTTCTCCATCTCGATCCGACCGTGGCGCACGAGCTGCATGAGGGTCGGGATCTCACCGCGATCACACAGGTTTCTACGCAGCGCCCGCGCGTGCGGTCAGGGCTCGGCGTCGCTCGTCGTCGAGCCGCAACTCGGCCTGGGCGACGGGCATGGGACGCGCGAACAGGAATCCTTGGCCAACGCCGCAGCCGAGCTCGCGCAGGGCGCTCAGCTGCACGCGTCCCTCGATTCCCTCGGCGACCCCCGACACGCCCAGCGCCTGGCCCAGTTCGATCGCCGCGCGCACGACAGCGCTGCCGCTGTCATCGGACATGGAGCTGATCAGCGCACGGTCGAGCTTGAGGACATCGAGCGGGAAGCGCTGGAGACTGCCCAGAGACGAGTAGCCCGTGCCGAAGTCGTCCAGCGCGAGCTGGACACCCAACTCGCGGAGCTTGGTCACGATGGGTTTGGTGTGAGGATCCAGGACAAGGCTTTCGGTGATCTCGAGCACGAGCCGGCCCGGGGTAATGTGGTACCGGGCGATCAAAGCCTCGACCTCGTCGACGAGTTGCGGCTTGACCTGCATCGGGGACACGTTCGCCGAGACGGCGTCGGCGTCGCGCAGCAGTTCCTCGGGCGTCTCCACGCCGTGCTCGCTCACAGCGACCCCGACGCTGCCGCTCACGAACACCTCGTGACCTTCGAGGTCGAACGGCTCGGATAGCGAATCGACGAGACGCTGCGCGAGGATCGCGATCGCGCGATCGTTGGCGGTGCGCGTGGCGACGATCGTGAACTCGTCGCCGCCGGGACGGGCGACGAGGTCCTCCTCGCGGACGCAGGCCGTCAATCGCGCCGCCACCTTGCGGAGCAGCGTGTCACCGGCGGTGTGGCCCAGCGTGTCGTTCACCGACTTGAAGCGGTCGAGATCGAGTTCGAGGACGCTGACGCGGTCGCCGAGCCGCCTGGCGTGGCGAAGCTCGGTCTCCAGCTGGCTCGAGAACAGCGCCCGATTCGCCAATCCGGTCAGCGGGTCCTCCAGCGCCCGGCGCCGCAGCTCCTCCTCGCTCGCCGCGCGATCGAGAGCATTTCCGAGCACATGCGCGACGGCCTCCAGGAAGCGAGTGTCCTCGTCGCGGAATGGCCGAGCGGCGGCCCCGGCGTGGGCGACAAGGACGTGTCGAGCGCCCCTGCGCTCCGGCACCGGCACGCTCATTCCTTGCCGGATGCCCCTTGGCGAGGATTACGGCCGGGACGGAGAACCGCGTCTCGCCGAGCAGGTCATTGCTGACCACCGGGCCCCTGCCGGACAACGTGAACGCAGTCTGGGTCGGCTGGCCTTGCGGCACGGTACGGTCCAGGGTGTCGTCCGTTGTGGCCATGATGCGGATCTCGCCGGTGGCGCGCCGGCGGCCGATCAGGCAGTTCGAGATCTCGAGCGTGTCACGCACCTGTACGACCGCGTCGGCCATGAGGCTCACCACGTCGCTGTGCGCCAGGGCGCGGTGGCCAAGATCGGCGATCACCTCTTTCTGACGCTCCGCGCGGCGCTGCTCGGTCACGTCCTGCAGCTGGGAGAAGAAGTAGGGGCTGGCATCTTCGGAGTCGGTCGCATCCGGCTCGACGTACGCGGTGGTCACAGCGGCGTCGACGACCGAACCGTCCGGCCGGAGGTAGCGCTTGATCAGCTGGCCGGCGCTCGGCTTGTCGAGCATCATGGTCTTCTGTTCCACGCTCCGCTGCACGTCGTCCGGATGCGTGAACTTGAGGATTGAGCGGCCGAGCAGCTCCTCTGGCCTGCGCTCCAGCAGCGCGCACAGAGCGTGGTTGGCGCGCAATACGACGAGCTGGGGCGAGAGGATCAACATTCCGATCGCGGCGTCGTCGAAGCCACGGTCCGCTCGCCAGCTGGCCACACTTGCCGGATCGCGATTGCGCGCCTGCCCGAGCGCGCTCGACACCAGCGCTATATAGGCCGCCGCCAGGGCAGCGGCATCGATGGCGCTCAGATTCGCCCCGAGCAGAAGCAGCGTTCCCGCCGCCGAACCCAGAGCCAAGGCGGCCGCGGCCAGCGCCAGGTACGTCGTCGATCGCCGCCGCGCCCAGGCCCAGGGGCCCGCTGGCACGCGGGGACTGCGCGTTGGAACAAGCATCTCCGACGACGATCGACACGCTCCCGGCTAAACGTGAACTCAGCCCCGATCCACTGACGAACGTGGCTGCCCTGTCAGCGGGCTCGCCTCATGGCCTGGCTTCGAGCACGATGTTGAATGGCGTTTCGGTCGCGCGGCGAAAGCGGGTGAACCCTCCGTCCGTGACGACTTCGCGTAGCCGCGCCTCGCCGGCTTGGGCGCCGAGCGCGAGCCCGACCTCCTGGTCGCGCGAGGCGGGTGTGCAGACGAGCGTCGAGGCGCCGTAGAACACGCGGCCGACCGGGTTGAGGTTGTCCTCGATCCGATCGGCCGCGTACGGCTCGACGATCATCCAGGTGCCGTCGGCGGTGAGCGTCCGCCGAACGTGCGCGGCCGCTCCGACGGGGTCGCCCATGTCGTGCAGGCAGTCGAACATCGTGACGAGGTCGTAGCCGTCGCCGGGATACTCCTTGGCAGTGGCGACCTCGAAGCTGACGCGACCGTCGAGTCCGGCCTGTGCCGCTGCTTTGCGTGCGTGCTCGATCGATGCTTGGTGGTAGTCGAAGCCGACGAACTCTGAGCGCGGGTATTCCCGTGCCATCAGGATCGTCGAGGCGCCGTGCCCGCAGCCGACGTCGGCGGCCAGCGCGCCGGCTTCGAGCTTGGCGTGCATGCCGTCGAGCGACGGGATCCACGATGAGACCAGGTTGGCGGTGTATCCGGGGCGGAAGAACCGCTCGGTGCCGGTGAACAGGTCGTGGTGGTGCTCGTGCCAGCCGACCCCGCGGCCGCTCTGGAACGCGCGAGCGATCTTCTCCTCGTCCTTGATCAGCGAGGTGGCGAGCTGGAACGCGCCAGGGACGAATGCTGGGCTGCCCTCTTGGGCGAGCGCCGTCGACTGCTCCGGGGTCAGGAAGAACCGCTCGCTGGCGGGGTCGTAGCTGACGTAGCCGCCGGCGGCCTGGTTGGACAGCCATTCGCGGACGTACCGGGCCTCGGTCCCGGTGCGCGAAGCGAGCTCCTCGGCGGTGAGGAGATCACCGTCGCCCATCGCCCGGTAGAGCCCGAGCTTGTCGCCGATCACGACCAGGGCGGCGCTCATCGTGGCGCCGAGGTCGCCGACGAAGCGGCCCATGAACTCGTCGAGCTTGGCCGGATCGATTGTCTGTGTGGTGGTCGACATTGATGCGGTCCTCTCAGTTCTCGTCCCAGACCTGGACGACCGTCTGGCCCGAGATCTGGCCGTTGTCCAGCTCGATCACGGTCGCGCATAGCACGTTGGTGCCGTCGGGGTACCGGCACGCCTGGGTGTAAGCGGCGCCGGTCTCGTCCTTGACGCGGTGGCGAACCGTGTGGGTCATGTCGCGGCCGTAGGTGTCCTCGAGCCAGGTCTTGATCTCCTCGCGCGTGCGCAGAACGCGCGGGTCGCCCGGCTGGCAGATCTTGTCGGCGATCGTGACGGTCGCGTGCGGCCCGTACATCGACAGCTGCGTGGCGGCGTCGCGCTCCTCGGCGGCGCGAGCGAAGCGGTCGAGATCGAACGTGGTGATGGTGCTCATGGGGTCCTCCTTGGTTGATTGGTGTGCCATCCGTCGCGGAGGCTTCCAGCGGGCCGTCTAAGGGCCGTCAAATAGGCGTCAAAAGTGGCGGAGTACGCTTTGACGTCGTGCTGCGGGCACGCTTGCTAGGGGCGCTCGAGATAGAGCTCAACGGGACCGCGATCAGCGCATCGCCGTCGCAGCGCCCGTGGGCGGTGTTTGCCTACCTCGCGCTTGCCTCTCACTCGGTCCCGCGAGCGGAGCTGGCGAGTCGCTTTTGGCCCGACGTGTTGGATCAGAGCGCGCGCGCGAGCGTGCGCAGCGCGTTGTGGGCGCTGCGCCGCCGGCTTGGGGACGCGCTCGTAGTCGACGGCGAGCGGGTGGGGCTGCAGGACGCCCAGGAAGTCTGGGTCGACGTCCACGAGTTCGACCGCCTTGCCGAAGCCGATCCGGATGCGGCGCTCGAGCTGTGTCGCGGCGAGTTGCTCGAGGGACTCGAGGACGAGTGGGCGTTGTCGGCGCGCGAGCGCCACCGCGAGCGCGTGATCGCGGTGCTGGAGCGGCTCGCGCGTGCCGCCGAGCAGCGCGGCGAGATGCGCGAGGCGGTCGAGCTGACTCGGCGTCAGGTCGAGCGTGACCCGTTCGACGAGGATGCCCACCGGCGACTGATCTTGCGGCTGGACGCCAGCGGCGATCGTGCCGGGGCGATCCGTAGCTACCGGACGCTGACCGAACGGCTGCGTCGTGAGCTCGGCGTGGCGCCCTCGAGCCAGACCCGCGAGCTGATCGAGCAGCTCCGCGCCCAGACGCCGAGTGCCCCGGCCGACAGGGAGCGAACGCTACTGATGCCGGGGCTGTTGCCGTTGCTCGGCCGCGATCGCGAGCTGGCCGAGCTCGAGCGCACATGGCGCTCGGTCGCGGCAGGAGCGGGGGCGGCAGCTGTGATCCGAGGTGAAGCTGGAATCGGGAAGACGAGGCTGGCGACCGAGCTTCGCGTGCGGGCGAGCGCAGCCGGCGCTCAGACGGCGGCGTGCGCGGCGCTTGACCTCGGCGGAGCGGCACCCCTGAGCCTGTGGGCCGAGCTGATCCGCGAGCTGCTGCCATTGCTGGCCGCGCCACCGGCCGACGCCGTCTGGCCAGATGATCTGGCGGCGTTGGCCGCCGAGTTCCCGGTGCACTTCGCTCGCCGCGCGGCGGCGCACGTGACGGTCGCGCCGGACCTTCAGCGCACGCGGCTGTTCGAGGCGGTCGTCGCGCTCCTCGGCTGGGCCGCGCGGCACGCGCCGCTGCTAGTCGTGTTCGAGGACGTCCACAGCGCTGACATTCCCAGCCTCGAGCTAGCCGGCTACGCCGCTCGACGTATCGTGAGGCTTCCGGTGATGATGCTGATCACTCGGCGCGAGCTGCCCCACAGCGCCGCCGCCGACACGCTCGAGCACGCGCTGCGCGCCCGCGGGATTCTTCGCTGCGAGGTCGATCTCGGGCCGCTGGAGCGAGCCCCGGTCGCCGCGCTGGCCCGGCAGGCAGCGCGGCTCACCGACCAGGACGTGCGGCGCGTGGTGGAGCGCGCCGACGGCAACGCGCTGCTCGCCGTCGAGACCGCAAGGGCGATCGGACGCGGGGTGGACGAGATCGCTCCCAGCCTCCGAGGATCGGTCCGCGCGACGCTCGCACCGCTGACTGCCGAGGTGCGCACGCTCGTCGAGGTAGCCGCCGTCGCGGCCCGCTCGCTGCAGCCGTCCGAACTTGCCCAGCTCTCGCTTCGCGAACCCGACGAGGCCGCCGCTGAAGCGCTGCAGAGCGGCATGCTGCTAGCCGCCGACGGTGCCGTCGGGTTTCGCCACGCGCTGCTTCGCGACGCGGTCTACGAGGAGATCGCCGAGCCACGCCGCCGCTCGTTGCACCAGAGCTGGGCGCACGCGCTGCTGGCCGGCGAGCAGGTCCTTGGGATCCCACGGCCGGCCGAGGCCGCCCGCCACCTCCGGCTCGCAGGTGCGGACCTGGAAGCGGTCCCGCAGCTCGTCCGCGCCGCCGCTGATGCACGGGCGCTCGCAGCACTCGAGCAGGCAGTCGGCTACCTCGAGGAGGCGCTCACGATCGCCCCTGGTCGCTCCGATCTGTGGCTCGAGCTCGGCGAGCTCGAGGCGTGGCGGGTACGCCGCGACCAAGCAGAGGTCGCGTTCGAACGAGCGACGAGCCTGCTGGACGGAGCCGAGCCGCTGGAGCGCGCGCGTGCGTGGCTGCGCCGCGCACGCGCCTACCACGGTCCGATCTGCGTCCCGCGCGCCGTGCTCGACAGCGCGAGAACCGCGATCGAGCTGCTCGACCTCAGCGAACAACCGGCCCGCGCGGAGCGCAGCGAGGCACTCGCCGCGCGGGCGTGGGCCGAGGCGGTCGCCGGCAGCGTCGAGGAAGCCGAGCGACTGCTGGCGGTACTCAGCGCCGACGAGACCGCGGGAGACCTGCTGCGGACCTACGACGCCGGTCATGCTCGCGCGCTCGCGCTGATGCGCCGCGGCCGGTTCATCGAGTCCTACGGCCCGTCGATTGCAGCCGGAGAGGCAATCGCGAAGGCAGGCCGACCCGACCTCGCATACGGGTGCTGGGCGAACGCCGCCAGCGCCGCGGCCGCGGCCGGCGAGCACGAACGAGCGCTCGAGTTCCTCGATCGCGGCACCGCCGCGATCGCCGGGCAGGGACTACAAAGCCTCGAGATCCACCTCCTGGCCGAGAAATCGTTCGTGCTCAGTAGCGCGGGCCTGCTCGCGCAGGCACGCTCAGCAGCGGACGCCGAGCGCGCGCTCGCCGCGGAGCTGGCCCAGCCAGAGTTGGTGGCGATGGCAAGCCACGACCGTGGCCTGATCGCGCTTCAAGAGGGTGAGCACTCGCGTGCCGCCAGCCTCCTCAACGAGTCGCTCGCGGAGGGGGCGCCTATCAGCCGGCCACTGACGCGCCTCGCGCTCGCCGAAGCGCTCGCGCGGAGCGGTCAGGTCGAGCGAGCCACGGAGGAGATCCGCGCCACCGTGCTTGAACCGGTTCGATCCAGCGACTTCCCCGAAGCGCTCGTGCCAAAGCTCGCACGCGTGCAGGCATTGATCGCGCTCGCAAACGGGGAGCCCGCGGAGGCCGAGCGGCGACTCGAGGAGTCGATCGCCGGCTGGAAGCGGATGCTCGAGCGCACCGTCCGCGCCGACAGCATCACGACCGTGCTGGCCGATCTCGGCCGGCCCGTGGTCGGCCTGATCGAACCCGAGCGCGAGCTCGAGCAGGCCCGTGCCGACCTACACGCGATCAAGCAAGGAGGGCTTCATGCCGTCGCTTCATGACACCACGACCTCCGCCGCGCCGCCCGAGGACGTCTGGAAGCTCCTCTACGACCCATCCCGCTTCCCTGACTGGTGGGCCGGAATCGAGACCGTCGACGTCACCAGCGACGGCAAGTACACCATGTACCCGGACGGTTACCCCGACTTCCCGATGACCCAACTACTCGACACCCACCAAGACCAGCATCGCGTGACCGTCTCCTGTCTAGTCTCCGACCTACGCTTCGAATGGCGCCTAGAGCCCGCCGGCGAAGGCACACGGATCACTGTCGACGTCGAGATCCCCGACACCGAGGCGCACCGCCTCGAGACCCAACGCGAGATCATCAGCGCCTCGATGACACAGCTCGCGCAGCTCGCCACCAACGGGCCGGCGGGCCCACTCAACGACACTGCGGAGTAGTCAGCGTCGTCGGCGCGCGCCCATGTAGCTGCCGGTTAGGCTCTTGACCATCGCCATCAGAAGTGGCGGAAAGAACTAGCTCCATGCTGTCCCGGCCCCGCCCTCGAAGTCAAGGCCGCACGTCCCTTGCTGCTCCAGCAGCCGCCCAGCGAGCTCGGTGTGGGCCCGTCGCTCTGTCCTCCGCTCACGACGGGATCGCTGTGACGGCGACCTCGGGGCTTTCGGCGGGCTCGAGGCTGAGGGCCGGGCGGCGGCCGCCGAAGCGGTCGGCGAGCGCCCACGCGGCGTAGCAGAGGGAGCCGATGATCGAGGTGATAGTAAGCAGCACGCCTGCCGCGGCCACGGCCGCGACTCCATGCGAGCCGAGGATCAGCACGGCTGCTGCCGGGCCGAGGGTGGGGCCGATTGGAAGCTGACCGAGCGTAAACATCGCGATCAGTAGTGCGATCGCGTCGAGCAGCGAGACGTGCACCCCGATCCCGCGCAGCATCAGCCAGTTGCGGGCGATTTGCGCGCAGATGGCCAGCAACACGAACGCGATCATGCGGCCCCGGTGGCTGTGCATCACCGCAAGGCCGGACCAGAGTCCAAGCTGACGGCGGTTCGAGAGGCGACCGAGCCCGAGCACTGCGGCGCCCGCGACCGCGACCGCGATCACCGGTGCCCACCAGGGGACGCCGAGCGGCCCGATCAGGGTGAAGGAGAAGACCGCCGTCAACGCGACCTCAACGCTGATGATCGGTACCTCGGCGGCCACGAGCGCCGGCACGTGCGGGCTGTCGTGCGGGGCGGTACGGCGCAGCGCGGCGATCCGCGCCGCGACCCCGAGTGAGCCGTTGAGCACACTCGCGAGGTAGCCGACGCCGGCGGCCCGGAACAGCGGCCTACGGCCGACCGTCGCGCCGGTCGCGCGCACGCACACGTGCCACGCCTCGGTGCGCGCGATCAGGGCAACGAGCTGAAGCAGCACGGCCAACGACAGGATCCAGATCGGAGCGGTGCGGATCGCCGCCGTGAACTGCCCCCGCCGTCCGGCGAGCTCGGCTCCCAGGGCGCCGGCGACCACGGCGGTCCCGAGGATGCTGATCACCGCCCGTCGGGGAAGCGACGCTCGTGAACTACGTTGAGCGAACCCTGAGATGATCAGCCGATCAACGCGAGTTGCTGCGTCGCGCAGCGGCCGCCTTGCGCGGCGTGGATGCGGCCGGGGCGTTCCGTTTGGCGCGCTCGGCGCGACGCTCCGCAGCTTCGTGCTTGAGCTCCGCCTGTTCGGTCGAGATCATCGCGATCCGCGCTGCGCGTCGCTCAGCGCCACTGCCCCGGCTGTTCGTCGGTCGCGTGGACACTGTCACCTTATGCTTGGTAGCCATCGTTATCTCCTTTAGTCATTCCTACTTTGAGTTCAGCGTTCCTTTGGGATCGCGCCTCCCTCGCTTTGCTCAGGAGCAATCCGATCGCGGGTAGCGCCGTTGCGCTAGTCGTCGGCGACACGTTCCAGGGTTCGCGCCGCGGATTGCTGCAAATGCCGCCGTCGGCTTCCAGTTTCCGTCTCCCCTGTATCGTCGGCGGCGTCGTGGTCGTCGACTCCGAGTCGTCGTTTCCGGGCAACGCACCGGAGAATCCGGATGTGTGCATCGATCACGATTCCCCAGCCCCAAGATCGGGGATCGGCATCGAGACCCACGGCCTCAAGCAGCCCGCGGAGGGCGTTCCTCTGGCCTGAACAGCCGATGGTCTACGGTTCCCGCGAGCCCGGCGTCGTCCGCGGCGGCCTGTGGCCGCACTCGATGATTGGCTGCGAGTTTGGCTTGCTGGTCGGCGGGATTGATGCGGATGACGTCCCAGGCCAGCCCGAGCTGTTCGAGCCCGTCGATCAGCCAGCCGCCGGGGTCGAGTTGGGCGCGGGTGAGGCCATGGTGGGCGGAGGTCGGGAAGGCGTGATGGTTGTTGTGCCAGGCTTCGCCGAAGGTCGGGATGGCGAGCCAGGCGAGGTTGCGTGACTCGTCGCCGGTTTGGAAGCGCCGGCGGCCGAAGAAGTGGCAGAGCGAGTTGATCGAGAACGTTGCGTGGTGCAGGAACAGGATCCGGACCGCTCCGCCCCAGAGCATCCCGGTCAGGCCACCGATGACGGAGCCGGTCAGAGCGACGCCGAGTCCGAACGGCACCAGCAGTCCGAGGAGCACCCAGAGAGGGAACGTCCGGTCGATCGCACAGATGATCGGGTCGCCGAGCAGGTCTTTGGCGTAGCGCTTGGGGTTGGCGCGATCGATTCCGCGGAACATCCAGCCGACATGCGCGTGGAACAGCCCACGTACTGCACCTCTGAACCCGACACCATTCTCGGTGTGGGGGCTGTGCGGATCACCCGGCCGGTCGGTGAACCGGTGATGCTTTCGGTGTGTGGAGACCCATTCGATCACTGGGCCCTCGACGGCGGCGGACCCGAGAATCGCCAGCACCGCTCGCACCGTCCGGGTGGTCTTGAAGCTTCGGTGGGTGAAAAGGCGGTGGTAGCCGACGGTCACGCCGACGATCGTCAGGGTGTACGTGATCGCGAGCGTGACGAGGTCCTGCCAGTGCAGCGCACCTCCCCACGCGAGCCAGCCCGCGACGCCCAGCAGCAGGAGCGGCACCACGGTGACGACGAGATTGGCGAGAAGCGTAATCGACTCATGCTCGATCGCGACGGCATCGTTGGTTTCCTCGGACACGAGGATCTCCCCTCTCCCGGGAGCGGCTCGGGCCCGGCGACCGGTTACGGCCGCCAGGCCTCAGGGCCTCAGACGGCTTGGACGTTGACGGCCTTCGGGCCCTTGTCGCCGACCTCGGCGTCGTAGGAAACCTTGGCGCCCTCGGCTAGCGAGCGATAGCCGTCGCCGACGATCGCTGAGTGATGGACGAACAGATCCTTGGATTGGTCATCGGGTGTGATGAACCCAAAGCCCTTGTCGTCGCTGAACCATTTAACGGTACCTTCAGCCATAGTTTCCTCCGGCGTAGTGACGTGCTGCGGACGCGGAGGGTGCTATGAGCAACGGCTACGAGCGCTGACACTCTGTGTCGGACAATACCGCCCGACCTAATACACGAATGGTAGCAGCCGTGCTGTGCCCTGAGCGGGTGCTCGAGGCGAGAACCGTAGTAATCCGCTGGCGGCGGACAGTGTTTCTCCGGTGGTGAACGGTCGGCCGCTCCTCAACAATCTCGTTGCGGCGCGCTGCCGTATGACCACCATGCCCACGGCCCTTGCTGGGCCTGATCAGCCCGGTCTTCGGCGAATCGATCGGCTCCAAAGCCGTTGGGAACCGGAGCCGGTCAAGCGCCCACTTGACCGCAAAAAGGACCGGGGAAATTACGGATGCGCTTCTGGACGGCGGCGATAGGTTCGCAATTCTGCGCTGCTGCGTTCGGCAGCGCCGATCTGTGGCTGATGGGCGCTCCGGAGCTGACCAGCCGGGTGTCCAGGAGAGGTTGTGAAGTGCTCGGTCGAACCAGAATCTGCTTGCCCGATGGAGTCCGTGTGGCGCCGGCGGATAGCGGGCGCCGACCCTTCCGTCAGCTGGGCAGCAACCGGCAGCGTGGCAAGCCGGCACTGCGCCTGCTCGGCGCATCACACCAGGAGGTGTGCCGATGGATCTGACGACAGTCCGCGTGGACATCAGCATGCGAGGGGCGTGGGAGGTCGCTCTGTCTGACCGTGGCGAACGTATGACCTGCGAGAGCTTGTCGGAGGCGAGCCGTGTGGCATATCGATGCGCGGCGGACCGACGACCGAGCGAGCTGATCGTCTGCGACGCGTATCACCGCGTAGTACACCGCGAGCTGATCGATGGCCGCGAGCGGCGCAGGGGTCGCCGCTGAAGGCCAACGAGCTTGCCACCTCACGGCCGCAGGCATTGCGGAAGTCGGCACCGGCCCCAAAGCCGCTCGCGCTCCTGAGCAACACCCGCAGCCACGAGACCGCCAGCCGCGGAGAGCGCACGGAGCAGTGATGCCCCGTTGGTGCAGGAGCTATCGCGCGGTTTCGGCATGTGAGAGCGCGCCATCTTGGGCGTGTTGCGCGGCATTGCGCCTCTTCCTTGCTTGGGTCGGGACCGGCAAGGACTTGTCGATCGAGCAGTGCACGCTAGCGCTAGCCGCTTGAGACGTTGTGCATCGTGGCGCTCCGAATCACAATCCAGATCCCTTTCTTATTCTGGAGGGCTACTCGGTTGATCCCTGAGCCAATTCGGCCACCGGCTGCCATTCGCGCCAGGTCGCCAGGCGGCCCTCGTAATCCGCTTCGGCGATACCTAACCGGCGAGCGGCCATCGGTTTGGGCCCGGCCTGCAGCCACGTCTCAAGGGCTGTCGTGCTATGAGTCGCTCACCCCCCGTCCCCGGTGCGAGTCCTTGTCGAATCGTGCGCGAGGCAGGAGGCTACACCTGAGACCGACGGCGGGCTCTGAAGGCGCTCCGAACCGGTGCTCAGGTGGCTGTGGAGGGCCGCCCCCTCGGCCCGGGTATGGTCATCGTGGGACGCTCGCGACCGGGCGGATCTGGGACTTCGCGCACATGGTCGATCGGACCGCGCTGATCAACCGGTTGGTGTTCGCCAGGGAGCTGCGCGAGGACGGCGCGACGCGGCTTCGATAGAGGTGCGCGCGACCGACCTGCGTGCGCTGTGGGTGCTCGATGCGTGCCCGGATGCGGCACTGGGGGTCCGTTCCGGTATTGAGTCGCTTCATCCCGATCGGGCGATGGCGCTCCCCGCCGCCGGCCGTATCTTCGTGGGGTCGGATCCGCAGCGTGCTGGTCCGGGTCGCTCTGGAACAGGACATGAAGCCGGTAAACCGAAATCAACGATTGAGAGTTCGTGGGGTCGGATCCGCAGCGTGCTGGTCCGAGTCGCTCTGGAACAGGACATGAAGCCGGTAAACCGAAATCAACGATTGAGAGGGAGCGTCGGGTGAGCGACGAGACGATCGACCGCACCAGGTTGCCGATCCGCCGTCCGCCGTTCGCCGGTGTCGCGAATCAGACCCTCGGAGGGTCTGAGCCCGACTGGGAGGAGATCGGTCACGTGAAGCCTCCGGGCGGGGCTCCAAACGTGGCGATCGATTGGCTGCACGGAGTTCGGGGACACGATTCCGAGAAGCCGTGGATGCTCTACTACTCGACCGGTTGCGGCCACTCCCCCCATCACGTCTGGAAGGAGTGGTCAGAGAAGTACAAGGGCCGGTTTGATCAGGGCTGGGACAAGCTGCGCGAGGAGACGTTCGAGCGCCAGAAGCAGCTCGGCGTGGTTCCCGCCGACGCGGTTTTGACGCCGCGCGACGAGTCGATGCCCGCCTGGGACTCGCTGGATGAGAACCGCCGGCGGGTGTGCGCGCGCCAGATGGAGGTGTACGCCGGGTATTCGGAGAACGCCGATCATCACGTCGGCCGGCTGTTGGACGCGATCGAGGCGATGGGCGAGCTCGATGACACGATCGTGATCTGGATTTGGGGGGATAACGGCGCGAGCCTGGAAGGAACCCCTTCAGGGCACGTTTAACGAGGGGACGATGCTCAACGGCCTCCCGCTCACCGATCAGGAGCAGTTGCAGCTCACTTTGAAGTGGGGCGGGCTCGAGGCGTGGGGCACCGAGATGATGTACCCGCACTACTCCTCCGCTTGGGCGTGGGCGAGCAACACGCCGTTTCGCTGGGGCAAGCAGGTCGCTTCGCATCTCGGGGGTACGCGGAACCCGCTGGTCGTCCGCTGCCCGCAGCGGATCAGCGACAGCGGGGGTCTGCGGTCGCAGTTCACCGATGTCAGCGATATCGGCCCAACGATCCTCGACATGGTCGGGGTCCCTCAGCCGACGCATGTCGATGGCGTCGAGCAGCAGCCGATGACCGGGGCGAGCTTCGCCGACTCGCTCGCCGACGCCAACGCTCCCGGGCGCCACACCCAGCAGTACTTCGAGAACCTCGGTAACCGGGCGATGTACGAGGACGGCTGGTGGCTATCGATGCGGATGCCCCGGATCCCGTGGCGGCTGGATCCCGAGGTACTCAAGCATTTCGCGCCCGGCGTCTGGAAGCCTGACGAAGATCCCGTCGAGCTGTACTACCTGCCCGATGACTTCTCCCAAGCGAACGACCTCTCAGCCAGCCATCCACAAAAGGTCAAGGAGCTGCAGGCGCCGTTCGCGTTCACCGGCACGATCAAGAAGGTCGTCTTCGATGTCGCTCCGCACCTCGACGACAACGACGAGCATGCCCTGCACGTCGAGAGCGGAATCGCGGAGAAGATGGACGACGCGCTGCCACCCGGCTCGGGTGGGGTTATCGCCATCTACGACTCAGATGGCGCCGACACGGTAGACCAGGCCCTACCCAACGCAGTTAAGAAATCCGTGGCGCAGATTGACGGCATGAGCGCCAAAGAGCTCAAAGTCGGACTCGCCGAGGCGCAGGCCGGCATGGGCGGCTGAACCGACCCCCCGGGCGCGCGAAGCAGCGGTCCGTGGAAGCGTTATCTCATGAACAGTGACCTCCTCGACATCTTGCTGCTGGCGCTCGTGTCGATGTTCAACCCGTCGCTGTTGGCTGCGGTGACGGTGATGATGTTGTTTCCGAACCCGAAGCGGCTCATGGTGGGCTACCTGCTGGGCGCCTACACCACCAGCATCACGCTCGGTCTGGTGATCGTGTTCACGCTCCAAGGCTCGAGTACGGAGAGCACCTCCAAGCACACGATCAGCCCGCTGGAGGACATAGTCGTGGGCCTTCTGGCCGTGTTGATCGCGTTCGTGCTGGGGACCGGACGCGACCAACCGTTCCGGGAGCGGAGGCAGGAAAAGAAAGACGCGAAATTGAAGGCGAAGATGGAGGCTGGCAAGCCAACCGAGTCGCTTCCGCTCAGGCTACTGGGCAAAGGCGATCCCAAGGTGACGTTCGTCGTCGGGGCGATCCTCAGCTTCCCTGGCGTCTCATTCCTGACCGCGCTGGACAAGATCCACAAGCTCAACTACGGCACCGTCCCGACCGTGCTGCTGGTCGTCGGCTTCTGTCTGTTCCAGCAGATCCTGCTCGAGGTGCCGTTGCTCGGCTACCTGTTCGCGCCCGACAGCACCCGGGACAGGGTGAACCGCTTCAAAGCTTGGATGGGCGCCAAAGGTCGCAGCGCGGCCGTGATCGGCGCCGGCGTGATCGGAGTGGCGCTCATCGCCCGGGGTGTGATCACCCTGCTCTGAGGCACTCGCAGACTCGATTCGATCGCGGGACGATGACCGAGCGCCGGATCACTTGCGTTGACAACCTGGCGCAAGGGGCACTATCTCCTGTTCTGGGTGGGGATCACCTTCCCGGCACTCTGGATCATCCGTGCCGTGATTGCCCCGACGGGCAGGGCTGAGGCGCGCGGTGTCGCCTGACTTACCTCGGCGTGAAGATCCCCCCGACCAACCTCCAATCAGGCGACCTGGAGCAGACCCGCGCGTCGCAATCAGACTCGCAGCCCGACTCGCGATCGGACAACCCGCTTGACCCGTGGACGTGGCTGATGAGCCGCAGTGTGATCGATCAGCGAGCGCTTGCCGAGGCCGCCGCGGCCGCAGGGAAGGCGCCGCCGACGGCGAACGGGACCGGCGATGGCCGACCCGCCCGCGCCGCTGACCCCTGAACAGCTACACGTGCGCGAGCGCTGGCAGGCACGCTGGAACCTGCCGATCATCCTCGCCGCGTTGCTCCCGTTGTTCGTGACCTCACCCAAAGACGGGTGGGTTGAGGTCGCCGTCGGCGCCGGCTCGTGGTTGGTGTTCGTCATCGACCTCGTCGTGCAGCGGCGGATCGTGCCCGACTACCTGCGCCGCCGCAACGGGAAGATCGACCTCGGCATCATCCTGCTCACCTTCCCCTACTACCTGATCCCAGGAATCAGCGGCGCCTCGGCGATCCTGATGCTCGCGCGCCTGGCGCGCGTCGTGCGGGTGCTGCTGGCCACGGCCGGGTTGCGGCGTTTCGCCGCCCGGCTGGGGAAGGTCGCCATAGTCGCCGGCCTGGTGCTGGTGCTCGCATCCCTCGCCGCCTACCACGCCGAGCACGCGACCAACCCAGAGTTCGCGACCGTTGGGGACTCGCTGTGGTGGGGGGTCGTCACCCTGACGACCGTTGGCTACGGCGACATCGTGCCTCACACGAGCGCCGGGCGCTTTGCCGGGATCGTCATCATGTTCACCGGCATCGCTGTGCTCGGCGTGCTCTCCGGTTCGCTCGCCTCCCTCTTTAACCTCGGACAGTCCTCCGAGGATCGGGACTCCAAGGCCAGCACGCCGGCAGAGCCCGACGGCGCGCAGCCCGTCCACGCTGAGCTGGCCGCTCTGCAAGCCCAACTGCAGGCGATCCAAGGTCACCTCGGCGAACTCGCACAGCGCACCCGCGCTAGATCCAGCGACACCGGATAGTGGTCTCCTGCCCCTGCGCCATCGCCGGCACCCGTGCAACGCGACGATCGCGCTGGCTCAGGACTCGTCGCTGGCGGCGCGCACGCAAGCTCCCCTGCCACGCGGGCCGGCCGGTGATCCAGGCGAGATCACAGACGCACAACTCTCCCCCTGCGCGCAACGCAACGGCGAGCTTCATTCGCATCGGGTCACCCAGCGCCTTAGCTCCCGCGGCGGTCTGAGCGATCGCGTCCTCGTTGAGGTGCTGGCGGATGCTCTCTGCGCGCGGGAGGTCGAGGCAAAGCAGGTCGCAGCGGTCATCACGCACGAGGTCATCCTAACGCGCGTTGCGGTGGGACCCTTGGGCTTGCCGCGGCTCGAAGGGTAGCCGCCAGAGTCGATCTGCAGCCCCAGTTCGGTGTATTGACAAGAATTATTAGGCATGCCACAATTCATTTGTGATGGCATCTCATCAATCGGTTTCGGCGTCGGTCCAGGATTACGCGAAGGCGCTTTATGCGCTTGAGGCTCGCGGCGACTCGGCGGTATCGACGAACGATCTGGCTGCACGTCTCGGGGTGACGCCGGCGTCGGTGTCGGGGATGGTGCGCAAGCTGACCGAGGTCGGCATCGTCGAGCATCAGCCGTACCACGGTGTGCGGCTGACCGACCAGGGCCGGCGCGTCGCTTTGGAGGTACTGCGGCACCACCGCCTGCTCGAGCTGTTCCTCACTCAGGAGCTCGGGATGTCTTGGGATCGCGTGCATGCGGAGGCGGAGGTGCTCGAGCACGTGCTCTCCGAGGAGCTCGAGGAGCTGATCGCCGCGCGTCTTGGTGACCCGGCGGTCGACCCGCACGGCGATCCGATTCCCACGCCGTTGTTCGAGATTGACGAGCGCCCGACACGCAGCCTCGACGAACTCCCGGTCGGCATGACCGGACGGTTCGTTCGCGTGTCCGATTCCGACCCGGGGATGCTCCGCTATCTGGCCGAGCTGGGCATCAGTCTGGACGCTCGGCTCGAGGTCGTGGATCGCCAGCCGTTCGGCGGCCCGGTGTTCGTACGCTTCGACGAGCGCGAGCATCCGATCGGCGGCGAACTCGCCCGCGCGATGCGGATCGAGACCGACGGAGACGCGCGTTGAACGCCGTCGAGGGCATCGTTCCGGTCGCACCGGTCGCCCTGACGCACGAGGACACGGTCCGCTCGGGCGATCGCTCGCGGGTCTTTCAGGCGCGCCGACGTGGACGTCGCTGGAGCCTGTTGTGGTTGCTGGTCGGGCCGGGCATCCTCGCGATGCTTGGCGAGAACGACGGGCCGAGCATGATCTCCTACGCGGCGACGGGGGCGACCTACGGCCTTGGGTTCTTCGTGCCGTTCATCGCCGTGACGTTCGGGATGGCGATCATCTGCCAGGAGATGTGCATGCGGGTCGGAGCGGTCACGCACCGTGGCTATGGAGAGCTCGTTCTGCAGCGCTACGGCAAGGTGTGGGGGTGGTTCAGCGCGGGCGATCTCGCGTTCACGAACCTCGTTACGTTGATCGCGGAGTTCGTCGCGATCCGCGTCGGCGTGGCGTATTTCCACCTCGGGGCGCCGGTGGCCGCGGCGCTCGGGGTGGTGCTGGTGCTGTTCACGATGAGCGGCGGGCGCTACTGGCGCTGGGAGCGGATCGTGCTCGGGATGGCGCTGTTCAACGGCCTGTTCCTCGTCTCGGCGATTCTCACCAAGCCGGACTTGGGCTCCGTCGCTGGAGCGCTGTCGTTCACCACGTTCCCGGGCGGCAGCTTCAACACGCTGCTGCTGTTGCTGGCGTCGACGATCGGCGCGACCGTGACGCCGTGGATGATCTTCTTCCAGCAGGGCGCCTCGGCAGACAAGGGCATGACCTCGGCCGACATCAAGCATGGTCGCTGGGACACGATCGCCGGCGGCGTGCTCGCGGCGGTCTTCGGGGTCGGCGCGCTGATCGCGGGCGCTGCGCTGCTTTCGCACAACGGCGCCAGCATCCAGGGGCTCGCAGGCGCGGGGTTCCCGGCAGCGCTCCGGACGGTGTCGGGGGGTCCCGCGGCCACGCTCTTCGCGCTCGGCCTGATCGAGGCCGGCGCTGTGGCCATCCTGACGATCTCCGCGAGCACCGCCTACGCCGCCGGCGAATGCATCGGTGTGTCACGCAGCTTCAACAACTCGCCACGCCATGCGCTGATCTTCTACGTCGCGAACGTCGGCGTCGCGCTGATCGCCGCGGCGATCATCCTGATCCCAGGCGCGCCGCTGCTCTCGATCGCGCTCAACGCGAACATCCTGGCCGCCGTCCTGCTACCGGTCGCGCTGATCTTTGTCGTGATGCTCGCTAACGACCGTCACCTGATGGGCGCCTGGGTGAACAAGCGCTCCACCAATGTGATCGGGATCGCGATCATCGCCTTCGTCGCGCTTTTCGCCGCCGCCTACGGCATCGACTCCTTCCTGGCCACCGTGCACGTCATCTGAGCCTCCAGGCCATGACCCCGCCCCCCGACATCCCCACGGCACTATCGACGCCTGCTGACCAAGGCCGGCCCTCGCGTGATGGCGAAGAGCCGATCATGTACCTCGAGCAGGAACAGCTCGTCAGTGACCGCTCCGTGGCGGTGCCTCCCGCGCACCTCAGCGGCCGCGCCAAAGTTGCGCTCTGGTTGCTTCGGATCTTCGCCCTGATCGTCAGCTTCATGGTCATCTACACGTTCGCCTCCCAACTCCACTGAGCGGATCCCGCGGCTCGACCGCCATCCCCAAAGTGAGAGCGAGCAGCAAGCGGCGTATTGCGAGCCCGACGCGCCCGAGTTGGTCGCCGCAGAAATGCCTGGAAACCGGCCCAAACTCTTCGTTTCCGTGCCGAGACTGCTCGATGTCGCCCAACGAAGAAGCGCGAGACTCGGACGCAAGCTTGGTCCAGGTCGCGGTCAGACGCGCTTGACGTCCGATCTCGGGAGCGCGTCTGCGCTCCAAGACTAAACTTGGGGCTCCAACTTAGTCGTCGCACGCAACTGTTCGAGTCAGCAGTGATGCGACGGCCCGGCGTTGGCGCTCGGTCAGCGACCCGATCGACTTGTCCTCTCGCACGGCAACCTGCGCGAGAAACGCGCGGGAGCGAGCCTCGCCCCAGCCGCGTTGACTCGCCAATAGCTGGGCAACTGGCATGCTGGCGATCTCTGAGGGGCAGCTCAGGATGACATCAGCTGCTGCAAGTTGCCCGTCCGCCACCCGTGCCTTGAGCACAGAACGTGCAAACCGCGCGCGGTTTGCGAGCTGCAGGGCTTGCGCAGGTTGCGAACTCGCAGCCGGTCTAATCGCGCTCATTGACGCCTCCGGGTCTGTCGTTGGAACTCCGGCGCCCGGAGTCCCTCGACTCGAGGCGACCGCGGACACTCCGGCTTGAGCGCCGCTCTCGCAGCCCTCCACCGTGTCCCAGGACCGGCGCCCATAGAGCGAGGAGAGAGGCCCGGGCGCTTCGGTCTCGAAGGGCCCGCGGTGCGACTGCGAGAGCGGCAAATCTGGTCGCTCAAGCATCCCCGGGCGGACTCCCGGTGGCATCGGCCACGTGGCCAGAATCAAGCCGCGCGGCTTGTCCACACGCAGGGTCACGTGACGCTAGCGCGCTCCACGGGCGCAAACCCACCCGCGGTCCGGGTGATGCGATCAGTTGGCCTCGAAAGTGGGAACCGCCGTGACGAGCCGGCTCGGGCGAGGGCGTCACGGTCGACGCCCCACCCCACGTGATGGCCGAGAGTGCGGGCGCCCGGGGAGCTCGCCGCGGAGGTCGCGCTCCGGCGTACGAATAGCCCCTCCAAGGGTCACGCAGTCGCGGGACAGCGGCATCGAGCAGGCGCCGCGTGCCCTCAATCATCGGCCGGACGGCACGCACCTTCGAACAGTTCGTCAGCGACCACGCGGCGGCGTTCTTGTGACGCTCAGGCAACCGCTGGCCGGCGTGGACCGACTGCTGCTCATTTCAAGCAGGCTGACGCGCGTTCCGATCTCATTTATAGAGGTTGACGCGCTTTCCGATTCCGACGTTGTTGATCTGCCCCATGATCGACGGATCGACGCGCAGGGGGTAGACGGCGTGCGCGTCGTTGATGTTGATCGTCAGGCGATGACCGGACAGGCTCATTCGCGCCGAGACGCGGTCGCCCGTGGCGTCGGTGACGACCAGGTGCGTGTAGCGAAGCCATCCCGCCTTGAAGGTGAAGCGCACACCCTGCGCGCCGGCCTCGACGCGGGCCGTGGTGTTGCCCGCGAGCGTGTGGAGGATCTCGAGGGGCCCCGGGCCTGGCGGGCGGTGGGTGATCACGAAGCCCTGCTCAAAGCCTAGCCGCCCGCCGGCGTACCACTCATCCACACCGGGGGAGGAGAACGTCACGCGGCTGTTTGTCAGTGAGGGCGCCGCGAAGTCGCGGACGCGCCTGAGCGTTCCGCCTCGCCCGATCGCCGGTCCGGAGAGAGCGACGCGGAGGCCGTGGGCGCCTCGGACGGCGACCTGCCCCGGGCTCAGCGTGAGCTGCAGACCCTCACCCGGCTCGCGGACGAGAATTGTGCCTGATGACGTGCGGTGCACCGAGGAATGGACTGCTGCGCGACTTGCACCGTGCGCCGAGGCCACGGACCCGGCGACGGTCACCAGCGTCAGTCCGCCGGCAACGAGCGCGCGGCGACGCATGAAGGCGATGACGCAGCGCCAGCGCATCAGCGCCTCGACGCCGCCGACGCGCCCGTCATGAATGGCAACGATGGGCTGGTAGACGAGCCGCAGCTCGCCGCGGTCCATCGCGGCGCGTAGCTGGGGTTCAACAGCGAGCCGGTCAAGCGCTTGTGCGCGCATCGTCACTTGGAACATGCGTGCGGTCCCGCGCCGCACCGCTTTCGCCGCGTACAACGCTAGGTCGGCGTTCCTCAAGCCTTCGTTGACAGTTCCTGCGTCGTCGAGTATCGCGACTCCGACGGTCACGGAGACGTGGGTGGTGATGTCATCGAGCGCGAACGGCTCCGCGCAGGTCGCCAGCAGCCGTTCGGCGAGCCTCATCGCGCGGGCGCGTCAGCGATACCGCGGGCGATCAGCACGAACTCGTCCCCGCCTGAGCGGGCGAGCAGGTGCGGTCGTCGGCGCTGAACGGCTGATGCGTCAACCACTGGACGAACATCGTGCCCGGACCGCGAGTCCCACGGCGACCGCGACTTGACGGACGTTGAGCAGGCAGACCATTATCGGCACGAACCACAGAATCTGCAGCTCGAACCCGGATGCGACGCCTCCTCCGGCCCAGGTCATCGCCGTCATCTGCGCCACGCTGATGAGGGCGGCGGCGAACATCGTCCGGCGGCTGATCATCGCGGACAGTCGGGCGAGGATCAGCAGCGGCAGGTACATCGGCACGCTCGCGAGCGTGAGGAGAATCAGGGCGAGCTCGTGCGCGGGGTGAGGGTGGGGGGCCCGGTTCCAGCGGCGGCCGCGTATGGCAGCGCGGGCAGTTTTCGGTAAGCGCTTGTCCGGATATCCTGGCGGGCGGTGGCTGCTCGCTTGCGCGTCCCAGTTGCGGTCTGCGGGGAGCGTGCGCGTGCCTGTTGCGGGTGAGGGAGTCCTCCGTCGTCTATTTCGGGGGGTTACTCTTTGTGGATTGGAGGTCGGGGCGTTAGTTTGGAGCAGCGGTGGTCGTGGCGGCGATGTCCGGGCGTGCGGACGATGGGGCAGGGGCGGGTTGCTTGTGGAGGGATTTGGCTGCGCCGATCGCGATGCAGGTGTAGGGGGAGTCAGCCACGCGCGCGGATATTCCCGTCTCGAGACGAAGCCGCTCTGGGAGCCCGTGGAGGAGCGAGCTGCCGCCGGTGAGCGTGATGCCGCGGTCCATGATGTCGCCGGCGAGCTGCGGCGGCGTGCGAGCGAGGGTGTCTTTGGTCGCGTCGATTATCCGGGTGACCGGGTGTTCAAGCGTGCGGTGGATTTCTCGGCTGGTAAGTCGCACGCTCTTCAGCCTCTGGGAGGCCGTGTCGCGGCCGAGGATGGCTATGTGCGTGTCCCCTGCGGGCGGGGATGCCGACCCGATCTGGCGCTTGATCTGGTCGGCGGTTTGCTCCCCAATCAGCACCCGGTGTTCTCGGTTGAGATGGGTGATGATCCTCCGATCGAGGTCATGGCCGCCCACGGGGACCAGCTGCGAGGCGACGATTGCCGCCATCGAGATCACCGCGACCTCGCAGCTGCCGGCGCCGATGTCGAGCACCATCGATCCGGTCGGATCCTCCACGGGCAACCCACTGCCGAGCGCCGCCGCGATCGGCTTGGCGATCAGACGTGCCTCGCACGCACCAGCCGCGATACATGCCTCGACGACCGCGCGGCTCTGCACCGCGCTCACGGCGCTGGAAATCGATGCAACGACCCGTGGCCGCCCCCGGCGGTGCCGCCAGACGTTGTCGATTAGGTGGCGCAGCATCTGTACGGTGCCGTGTAGGTCGACGATCACCCCGGCCTTGAGCGGCCGGATCGCGACGACTCCGTCGCGGCCGAGAAGCTCCAGCGCCTCGCTCCCCGCGGCGAGTGGCTCGCCTGTACGGGCGTCGAGTGCGACGACGCTCGGCACTGACAGGACCAGCTCGCCGCCACGAGCACACAGGGTCGTGTTCGCTGTCCCAAGATCGACGGCGATATCCCGGCTGCAGACGCCGGTCGAGAACGGGAGGACTCGCATCAGTCCGATCGGGGATCGCTCAGCTTTCGCGGATTACGCGCAACGCCTGCCGCGGCCTCAGCCAACGCGCGGCGCTATGGTCGGACGGGAAACCGCCAACCCATGTTTCGACGTACCGCCGCGAAACCCTGTGTCTTGAGATCCCTAAGCGGTAGCGGCCTGATCGGCCGGCTCGGGGTGTGTGTGCCGGGTCGAGGCCTCGCGTTCAGCCCATGTCGAACATCGGCGTGTTGCGCGAGGGCCCGCTGCATGCACCCGCATCTGACCGTCGAGGTGCTGTTGCGGCACGCGGAGCTCCTCTGCGGAGGGTCAGTTCCGCGCGCACCCACAGCCGGCGGCGCCATCACCACCGTGAACGGCGCGAAGGTTATCGGAGTGCTTGAGGCGAGGCGGCGGGAAAGCACGGCCGCACGCCTGCGTACGTGTGGTGCTTGTCTCCGGCATCGTGTCGGCGCTCGCGGTCGTCGGCCGGTCGTGAGCATGGGGGGGTGGGCCGCTCGCGGGAGAGCCGCGCGAGAGGTGTCGTGGCTTCTCTCGGTGCCGGGAACAGCTGCGGGACCGCTGCAGTCTCAGGTGCTGTCGGCCTCGCCGGCAGCGCGTCGCCGTTCGCGTCGCGCGGCTTCGACAAGGCGGTCGACCTCACGGTGTCGGCGTTCGATGTAGGCCCGTAGCTCCTGCTCTGCCTGTGCTCGCTGTGCACTGACCTCTTCCGCGGCCTCTGCCCGCATGGCGGCGAGGAGCTGCTCGGCGGCCGTCCGTGCGGTGCGAAGTTCCTGCTCACACCGTTGTGCATTCTGCGCGGCAAGACGCTCGGCGTGGCTTTCGGCCTCTGCCAGTATCCGTTGCGCCTTCTCCTGTGCCTCGCGGACGACATCGGCGGCGGCGGCTTGGAGGCGGCCTTGATCGACGATCGCCGCGGCTTCTGCGCGCGCGGCCTCGCGCATCTGCTCGGCATCCTCGCGCGCCTGCGCGCGCAGCGTCTCGCTCTGCTCGCGCGCCAGCGGGAGCACTTCCCGGGCCTCGTCACGGGCCTGCGCGAGCAGTACATCGCTCTCCTCGCGCGCCCGTGTGAGAGTTTTCTCTGCCTCTCGCAGACGCTCTTCGGCCGCTGCCTCAGCTTCTGGAAGGAGGCGCTCAGCTGTCTGCCGGTCGGCCTCGGCTCGCAGTCGTGCGCCCTCCAGCGTCGCCTCGGCCTCCAACCGGCTGTTCTCGAGCAGTCGATCCGCCCGCGCCTGCGTCTCGGTCACGGCACGCTCACGCGCCAGGAGTTGACGCTCAACCTCGCGGGCCTTCTCGGCCGTGCGACTGGTGCGAAACCACTCGCTCACGAGCTCGAGGTGACGATCAACCTCAGCCGGGTCATAGCCCTTGCGCACGCGCCGGAAGTGACGCTGGACCACGTAGGCCGAACGAGTCTCCCCTTCTCCACTCGGAGGCATCCCCTTGCGTTCGCTAGCACACCGACGACTCCTTCACCGCCGGTCGGATCGACAAGGACAAGCAACCCCAGGGCCCGCGCGCGACCTCGCGCCAGCCCGCCACCCAGAACCACCAGCCGAGACAGCGCACGAACCCCGCGCGTCCGAAGGCCATCGATGCCACCCGCCACCAACGCGGTCGCCGATCTGTTCCGGGCGTTCGCGCAGACCGGCTCCGCCTACGGTGTCGTCGGCGTCTTCAAGGACGGTCGGTTCCCCAAGCGCGCGCACGTTGCCAGGTCACCCTCGGCCAGCCAACGGCTCAGATGCGCCATCACGCGCACCTGCCCTCCGCTTACGCCACCGCAAAGCCCTGCTCAAGCAGGAGGATCCGAAACCCAAACGCATACCGCGCCAGCGGCCCCTCCACCAGCACCGTCTTGCGGCAACCCACCACGACAGATGGTCCTCCCACAACCAGCTCCTCTCTGCGGTCGATTACAGAGAGCAAGCTCGCAAGGTCCGCGCGATCACGCAGACCTCCACAGCGAAGATCACCGCAATCCGGAGGAGTTTCAGATCGAAGTCGGCATGCCAGCGCAGTGGGCATAAGGGCTCATGCCGACGTCGGCATGAGCCCTTGTTGCCGGGTGCGCGGCCGGCGTGATAGCCGGGCAGGCTGACGGGCTGGCGCCGGTGGCCGGCCGCGTCGAAGAGGATCGGGTGCATCAGCACCTCTGTGGTGAGAGCAGGTCGCGCAGCCGTCACGACGGCAGGCAGCCGCGCCGGGCTCTCACTCTATGGCGCGGTGCCGGACCTGCGCGCGCCGGGATCGCCAAAAGCAGGGCTGGGGTCGGAGGGGCGCAGAACCCAGGCGACGCACATATCGATGCTTCCGCAGGCCCCGCGGACGGCACCGAGCTTCCGCCGGCTCGGACGCTCTCCGCTCGTCGCATGCAGCGACCAGTGGTCGTGTACGGAGGCTCGGCCGTCCTCGATGTCGAGCGTCGGGAGTGGTGCCCCCGCTTTTGGAGATCGGCTGAGATGATTGCCGCATGAGCGTCGGCGGCACCCAGGACGTCTTCTATCGGCGCGATGCGATCGTCCCGCTGCCGCTGATCGAGCGGGCCGAGGGCGTCTACATGTGGGACGAGGGCGGCAAGGAGTACATCGACGCCTCCTCGGGCCCGATGGTGAGCGCGCTCGGGCACGGCCATCCGTCGGTCGTCGCGGCGATCGCCGCGCAGGCGTCGCGGCTCGACTACGCGTACACGCGCGTGGCGCGGAACCGCCCGAACCTCGCGTACACCGAGCGCCTCTGCTCGCTCGCGGGCCCCGGCTTCGAGCGCGCGTTCCTCACCTCGGGTGGCAGCGAGGCGGTCGACGCCGCGCTCAAGCTCCTGCGCCGCCATGCGGTGGCGACGGGGCAGGGGTCGCGCCGCCGGGTCATCGCGCTGCAGCCGTCGTACCACGGTGCAACGATTGCGGCGACGGCGCTCGGCGGAGATGAATCGCAGACGGCGCTGCTCGACGGCTTCGCCGTCGTCTCGGACAAGGTGCCGGCGCCGCTCAGCTACCGCGTGCCCGACGGGCACACGGCGAGCTCCTATGCGGCGACGTGTGCCGAGGCGCTCGAAGCGGCGATCGTCGAGCTCGGCCCGGAGACGGTGCTTGCTTTCATCGTCGAGCCCATCGGCGGCTTGTCTACGGGTGCGGTCGTGCCGCCGCCGGAATACTTCGCCGCGATCCGCGCGACGTGCACGCGGCACGGCGTGAAGCTCGTCTTCGACGAGATCCTCTGCGGCACGGGCCGGTGCGGGAGGTTCATCACCGCGCACCACTGGCCGGACGCATTGCCCGACGTCGTCGTGCTCGCGAAGGGGCTCGCGGCGGGCTACAGCCCCTTCGGCGCGGTCCTCGCGCCGGCGGCGCTCGTCGACGAGCTCGCCGGGCTCGGCGGGTACGAGTCGTCGTACTCGTACAACGCCAACCCGATCTCGTGCGCGGCCGGGCTCGCCGTGCTCGATGAGTTCGAGCGACTCGACCTGCCCGCACGCGCCGTCGCCGCCGGCGCCGCAATCCGAGAAGGGCTCGAGGCGATCGGCGATCGCAGCCCGATCGTCGGCGATGTGCGCGGTCTCGGGCTGCTGCTCGCCGTCGAGCTCGTCCGCGACCGGGACGCAAAGGTGCCGCTGCCCGCGGCGGCGCTCGGCACGGAGCGCATCCGCGTCCACGCTCTCCGCAACGGCGTGATGCTCTACTCGCGACAGACGTCCGGCGGTCGCTACGGCCAATGGTTCATGGTCGCGCCGCCGCTGACGATCAGCGACGACGAGATCGCCGAGCTGCTGCGGCGCACGGCAGCCGCGGTCAACGGGCTACTCGCGGAGCTCGTCGCCGAAGGGCTCCTCTAGATCATAAGGGCCGCTTCTCGCTGCCGAGGTGCGTGCCGGACTTGGTCCTGCATACGCTCATCCGCCGCCTACAGCGTTCGTCCTAAGCGCCATCATCGACTAAGCCGGCGCCACCCAAACCCGGGCTTCGAGGCATGACGAGCATCCCCCCAAACACGAAGACCTCCCCGCTTCGGCGCGTAAAAAGCGCGCTCGACGGCCCGCGAGCGCTGCACGGCCGAGCTCGACGCTCGCGCGCCACGCGCTTGCGCGGATTCCTAACCAGCCGCCACTTGCGAATGCGAGAATGTCTCAACAGCGTCCCTGCCCCACATCTGCCTCCTCTGAGCAATGAGAATCGCCGGTCGGGGCGGCTTTTGCAGCTCAGCCTCCGGACCTGTCACTTGAGCCAAGGACGACGCCCACGCGCCCGACCGGCCCTGCTTCCTCATGACTGTCAAGAGCCGTAATCGCGTAGCAGCGACAGCCCAACGTCTGAACGAGTTCCGACAGCTCGAGGGCTGCGACGCGGAGTTCGCGCATCGTCCGCCGGCGCCCCTGCATCCGCCCTCTTCATTAGCCCGTGAGAGCCCGCACCGCGTAGCGCTCACCGCACAGGGGTTCGTGTTGTGGAGAACGCGGTCGGGCAGGCCGTTTTCGACGATGGGCTTCGAACCCGTGGTTTTCGGTGGCGGCCGTCTCGCGGGCAATACGGTCATCAGCCAAAGCAGGCGCGAAGACCGACCGCCTCGACGCGCGCACGCTGGCCAAGGCGCCGGCGCATCCGGGCGATCCACTCCGGCGCCACCCATACCGCCTCGAGCTCGCCGGTCCACAGCAGCTGGTGACCGTCCCCGGCGTCAACGTGATCTGCGCCACGATGTTCCTGGCCGTGGTCGGCGACAGCCGCCGCTTCAAGGGGTCCCGCCCACCTGACCGCCGAGAAGATGCGGCTGTTGGAGGTCAAGGCTGGCGAGCCCACCCTAAAGGGCCAGCCCACCGGCGTATTCGCCACCCGCGAGCGGATGCGCCCGGCCGAGAAACAGCTCGCCGCCCAGGGCGAGGCCTCCTACAAACGCTCGATCGCCGACTGGAAAGCCGCTTCCCAAACAAACAGAAGGCGGGCGCGACCGTGACACCGGGGCGAGCATAGAAAGGCCCTCAAAAGGGCAAAGTGGCGCAGCAAGGCCCGCGATCCCCAGACACCTGCACTTCGACACGTCATCCGCTCGCGCCCACAACACAACCTAGCGCACCTCCAGGACCTCGCCCGACGACCGAGGCGCGCCCCTGTATCCATGCGAGCAACCGCCGGCGTCCATAACGGCGGGCGACGCCTCCCTCACGCAGACACCAGCCTCCACCACAAGCACAGAAACCGAAAACCGGCGCTGCCGAAAAACGTCGTCGCGGGCCCTTGACTTTCATCGTGGTCCAGACCGGAAACCACCCTGGCTCCTCGCCGCCGCGGCTTTGAACGCGCCCGGCGGTTGCTGGCTCGATCGAACTCGGCTAAGACCTGCTGTCGCTCAGCCAGGGCGAAGGAGCAGTTTGGGCATCGACCCGATTCGCAACCCAGGCGGGCACGTTCTTGGATGTGATCGAGGCGCTGGGCGGACCTCGAGGGACGCTCGGGGAACTTCGCGATCCACCGGGACACGAACGGCACGATCAGCATGACGTGTCCGTGTCATGACGGCGCTTGCGTGCACCCGAGGGGTTGGCTAAACTATTGTAAATCCGTGCTGACGGAGCTGCAGCAGGGGGGGCGTTAGGGTGGAAGCCACAGTCGTCGGGGTTCAAGGGTCGTTGAAGGGCCGGCGATTCACGCTGGGGAGCCAGCCGATCACATTTGGTCGCGACGATCAGAACGACGTGGTCCTCCCCAGCGAGCGGGTCTCGCGGGTCCATGCCGAGCTCCGGCACGAGGATGGCGCCTACGTCCTCGAGGACCGCGGCACCAGCAATGGAACCTGGGTGAACGGCACCCGTGTGACTGCCCACCAGCTCCACCCCGGCGACCAGATCACGATCGGCGATGAGATCTTCCGTTTGGAGGTGTCCCAGGCAGAGGACGCCACGGTAGTGCCTTTCTCGCGGGACGCCACCGTCGTGGCTCCCGCTCGGGACGCCACAGTGCTTTCTCCCGCTCGGGCCGGTGCGCGGATGCTGCGCGTGATCGTGACCGGCGGCGGGCCGGTCGGCCTCAGCTTTGCCTTGCTCCTCGAGGATCTGATGGGGCCGCAAACGGACATCACGGTTTACGACGGTCGCTGGACACGGGTCGGAGACGAGATCGTATGGAAGGCCCCTCACCAGGGCAATGTGCGCCGGCAGCAGGTGGTCACCGTCCAAAGCCGTCAGTACCGGCGGCTCCCAACCGAGGTCCAAGAACGTCTGTTCACCCCGGACTCATACTGCGAGATGTGGCCGATCAGCCCGGACTCGATCGAAGATCTGTGCCCGCGCAACATCCGGATCGCGTATATCGAAGATCAGCTGCTCGCCCTCGCGAACGAGAAGCGGGGGACGATCCACCTTATTCCCGAGGTGTTCGACGCGGCTGCGGCGGAGGACGCCATCGCCGAGCGGCACGTGCTCGCGATCTGCGAAGGCAGCCGGTCGCGCACGCTCGAGCACTTCGCCGACAGGTTCGGCACCGGAGACCCGAGCGTGTATGCGCTTGATGGCAAGCAAGTGCAGGACCTGGTTCTAGGGCTCCGGGTGAAGTCCGAACTCACCGACCCGATGTCGGTGCTGCTGACCGTCTCCCAGAACCGCTTCCTCCTGAACTCCCTGCACGGTGACGGCTTCCTCAATATGCGGCTGACCGACCAGGAGGCGCAAGAAGCGGTCGGGATCGACCCAGTCGATCGGGTGTTCACGCCGTGCATCCAGTCTGCGCCCTGTGTGCTGGAGGTGGGCGCAGACGGCCAGTTCCACTGTGCTGCACATCACGCCATCTTCCTGCCGGCCGTGTTGAAGCAGTCCGCTCTATGGACGCGGGTGCAGACAGGACTGCAGCTGTTCGGCGTTCCGGCGGAGAACCTGACGGCAGTGACCGGCTTCCGGCTGGATATGGTGCAGCGGCCACGCTTCACCGTTCAGCTGTATCCGAAGACAGCGAGGACGCCTGGCACTTTCGGGTTCCTGCTTGGCGACACGGCAAATGCGATTCACTTCTGGCCGGGGCGGGGACTGAACAGCGGGCTGGCGTCGGCGATCTCGCTGGCGAGGTGCCTGGCGGCGGTTTGGCAGAGACCTGTCTTGCGGGATGCTGACTTCCTGCGCCATGAGGCGGTGATGGCGATGCTGCAATATCGCCACAAGAGCCGGGCGTGGCGACAGATGGTGAGGACCGACCCCGCTGGGAACGTACGGGCCATAAAGGACCAGATCGCTCTGGGGATCGCCGAAGGTGACCAGGGAGCGTACGACAGGGACGCGGACATCAATGCGCTTGCGAAGCGGATGGGTCAGATTCGGCGTCGCCTGGAATCACGCATCGAAGGCCTGCCGGACGACAGCACCCTCCAGGCCCACCTGGAGCAGCTTCCGGGACACATGGTCCACACGCTCGTGGTGAGCGAGCCCTGGGACACCGGCAGCGTTGGCGGCGAGGAGGTCGACGTCGAGTGGCTCCTCAAACCGGCGGCGGCCGCGGAGCTGGTCTAGCGAGTTCCATCCGGACTGGAACTACACCATCCACCCAAACCAATCCGGCGCACTAATTATTTCGTGAGCGCTAAGGATTGTACGACGCATCAGCCCGTCCTGGGCTCCCTCGCATCACGGTCTGCAGCGGATTCCCGTCCGGATCGGCGACCCAGGCGGAGGGCAACGAATCCACAAAGTCAGGCGGTTCGCTCAGCGTGCGGACGTTTGCCGCGGTCAGATGGGCGTGCGCGCGATCGATGTCGTCCGTACCGAAGACGAGTTCAGTGCTCGGTCGACCGGCGTCCAGCGCGATCCCGTGGACGGCGGGAATTGAGTCGCGGCTCGCCAGCCGGGGACGGCGCCGACCTGAGCGCGTGTGGGAGGACTCCGTATGCGCGCTGGGGCCGGCGAGCCGCGCGACGCTGGTCATGGGCCACGATCGCGCCTGGGCGTGAGGGCTCACCAGCGGGTGGTGTGAAAGGGGGCCAGGGAAAGGGGGCCAGGGCAAGCCTGGCCTCTACCCGATTCCTAGGAGGCCCCCGGCGCAGCAATGCGCTTGGGGCTATCCGACACAAGCGATCTTGATTGAAGTCTCCGGCCGACGGCGGCACGAGACACGCGCTTGTCGTCCAACCGGGAAGAGATCGGAGCGCTCGAGCTGGCGTCTGCTCGGTCGCGGGAGCGGCAGCGCCGGGGTGCTTGCTGGCCCGCACGAGTAAGGCGATCGGCAAGCACCTCCGCGACGGCCCATCGGCGCCGGTGTCGCACCCGAGTTCATGCCAATCCGCAACCTTGAGCAGATCGGCAGCCGCGGCCCGAGCGCCGAGGCGCGGCGCGTCCGAAGATTGGCGAAAAGCGTGGCGTGCCGTTGGGCACGGCAGACTGGTGTCGGCTCAATGGACGGCATGGATCGCCCGGCGATAGCCTCGCGCCGGATGCTGATCTGGATCAACGGCGCCTTCGGCGCCGGTAAGAGCGGCAGGTCAACCGCTCGACCTAGCCGCTTGCGCGAGGAGCCTACCGTGTCCCCCCGGTGACACGGGGACCCGCGCGCTGGGGGGCGGTCGGAAAGTCACCTCGCGCGCCGTAGTTGGGGCGACCTTGCGGCGTATCGGACGACGCGCCGCGGTCGATACGTTTGTGACCGTGGCGAGCAGTTCGTCAAAGCGCTCGCTGAGTGGGTGGTGGCCCATGTTGTGCCACACCTGGATCACCGCCTGCGGGAACGCGGTCTTCACGCCATGCCGATGGGAGACCGGGACGAGGCGGTCACGGTCGCCCCAGACCGCGAGCACTGGGCCGTCGTAGCCGACCCGCCGGCGGTGAAACGCATCCTGGTCGCGGCCGGCATGCACAACGGCGCGGGTACCCTCGCGGGCGCCATCGACGAGTTGACCGCCGCGGCTAATGACGCGCTCGACGACGTCGCGATCGGGACGGTTGCCATTGGTAACCATGGTGCGGAATCCCGCGGTCACGGCAAACCGGCTCGAGAGCACGAGCGGGAGGGTCGCCTGCAACACGTCGCGCACACCCGGGATCGAGGCCGCCTCCGCAAGATGGATCCGACCGAACCCGGCCGGAGCGAGAAGCACGAGCGAGCTGACCTGAGACGGCATCAGCTCAGCCACCGCGGCGGCCACTGCGCCGCCGAGGGAATGCCCGACAAGCGCAAAGCGCTCGACACCGAGCACAGCCAAGCTCTCGGCCACATCGTGTGCGTAGCCTGTGATCGAGCCGCGCGAGGGATCTGACTGCCCGAACCCCGGGAGGTCAAACGCGAGCACCGGAATCGAGACGCGTTCGCACAAGCAGGTCCACCCTTCGGAGGAATCGAGCAACCCGTGCAGGATCACCACCGGATCACCCCGGCCGGGCCAGCGGCGGACGGACAACCGACGTCCGTCAGCCAGCAGCAGCGACTCCACCAACGCGGTGCCCCGACGGCCCGATCCTCGCGAGCCGCTGCTGGAGCGCGACTGTCGCGCGCGATTCGCCTCGGCGCTGGGGATCGCTGGCGAGCCTCCAACTGACATTGTCGATTTGTATTCGCGCGCGACGGCCTTGACCAGAGGGTTCTACCCGGGGCGTGACCGTGGGCGCGACCCGGATCAGATGCGGACCAGTCCTGATGCCACTACGTAGTTCCTACCCGGGTGGCCCGATCCCGACCGACGCTCTCGCCAAGCACACGTCGATAGCCTCCCCAACGCACGGAGTCGCCCCGGAGACGACCGCCATCACCGCGAGGCCGTGGCGATCACCGTCGCGCCGTAGTGCCTGGCCATCTTGACCGCGGCCTGGCCGGTCCCGCCGGCCGCGGCGTGGATCAGGACGGTCTAGTCTGGCCCGCAACGATGCGGCCTAGCGGCTTGAGCGCCGCCAGCGCGGGCGGCCAGTTCACGACCAGGCCCAGCGCCTGCTCGCCGGCCCAGCCCGCCGGCACGGGGACCGCCGCGGCCGTGGGCAGCACCATGTACTCGGCGAAGGCGCCACCTCGGATGCTGGCGCCGATGACGTGGGCGCCGGGCTCCAGGTCGGTTACCCCTTCGCCAACGGCGGTGACTTCACCGACGCCCTCGATGCCCGCCAGGTACGGCGGCTCCGGGCCGCCTGCGAATGTGCCGTGAGCCTGCGAGATGTCGACGAAGTTGACGCCGGCGGCGGTGACCCGGGTGAGGACCTCGCCCGGGCCTGGGCTCAGTACCGGCGCGTCGGTGATCAAACAAAGGTCTCGCGGGCCCTCCAGAGATGTCTGCTGCAGGGCGCGCGTGGTGGCGGGAATGCTCACGGCAATCAGCTCTCTTTCTGACGGAGTGCTTCGCTGAGCGCTTGTTGGGTGGCGGCGCCGTGGTCGCGCAGCAGCGTCAGGGCAACGAGGTGGCGCGGTCGTAGGCCGTCCGGGTCTGGTGCCCCGTCGGCTTCGCGTCGCGCAGCCGCAAGCTCTCCCCCTACTACGCAGACGCGTGGCGCGCCGCGCACCCGGACGGGACCGCCACCTACCGTGACCTGGCCGCCGACCCGCTGCCACACCTCGACGAAGCGGCATTCACGGCCAACTTCGTGCCAGCCGAACACCGCACCCCTGAACAGCGCGCAGCGCGCGAGCTCACGGACGCAGTCGTCGGCGAGGTTCTCGCCGCCGGCACGATCGTGATCGGGATGGGTCTCTACAACTTTGGCGTCCCGAGCACGGTCAAAGCGTGGTTTGACCGGATCGTCGTCCCGGGCGTGACGCTCGGCGACGAGGGCGGCACCCTTGGAAGGCGCACACTCGTGTTCACCACCGCCGCCGGCGGCGGCTACAGGCCCGGCACGCCTCGCGAGGGATGGGACCACCGCGAGCCGTGGCTGCGCCACGCCTTTGCGCAGCTCGGGATCAGCGACCCCATCTTCATCGCCGCGGAGCTCACCCTCGCGCGTGAGAGCCCAAAGATGATCCCGCTCGACCTCGGCGGCGCCGAGGATGAAAGCCTCGCCACCGCCCACGCCGCGATCGACGCGCTGTTCGCCCCCGCCCTCGTACCTGCTGGGGTCGTGGGGAGGGACGCCGTCGGATAGCGTTTGAGGATGGGGACTGCCTTCCTGGACCAAGCCGGTGGTGGTTCTCCGATGGTGCTCATCCACGGTTTCTCAGGGACGCCGGCGACGTGGAAGCCGCTCCTACCGGCGCTCGAACAACGGCACGACGTGCTGGCCCTGACGTTGCTGGGTCACCGGGGTGGCCCTGAGTATCTCGTCGGGTCGCCGGCGACGCCGGCGGCAATGGCCGATGCGCTGGAGCGCGAGATGGACGCGGTCGGCGTGGCGCGCGGTCACCTCGTCGGGAACTCGCTCGGCGGCTGGCTTGCGCTTGAGCTCGCGGTGCGCGGCCGGGCGCTCTCGACGACCGCGCTGGCACCCGCGGGCGGATGGACGCCCAGGGGCCCTGAGGCCAGGCGCCTGGGGCGCATGTTTCGCTACAACGATCGGGTGGCCAAGGCGCTGGGACCTCGAGCGCCACGGCTCGTGCGTCGCCGGCGTTTTCGCGCTGTGGCGCTGCGATCCGTCGCGGTCCGCCCGGCCGATGTGCCCGTCGGCCTTGCCGTCGAGATGACTGAGGCTGCCGCCGACTGCGCGATCTCTCGGCCGCTGCTGGCGCACCTGGCGGTAGCGGGGTTTGGGGAACTGGGCGCGATTGACTCACCCGTGCAGATCGTGTGGGGCACGAAGGATCGCATCCTGCGCTGGCCCGGTTACGCCGAACGGTTTAGGCGCATGATCCCCGGAGCGCAGTGGATCCAGCTTGACGGACTCGGGCACTGCCCGATGCTCGACGACGCCCAACTCACCACGGACACCATCCTCGCGTTCACTCGACCAGCCGACGCTCGGCGTGGGCCGCCGCAGCCGGCGGCGAGCGCGTCGTCCTCGCGCTGAGCGGCATCGGGTCAGGCGGGAGACCTGGTCGCCTGCTGATCTGCTTCTCGGCGGCAAGCCAGCCGCAGACACTCGCCGTCAGCAGCCTACGGCGCGGGCTCACCGGTGAGCTCAGCGCCACGGTCGATGCTCGGGACCTCGGCCAGCCGACGGTGCAGTCGTTGGCGCAGCTCGTCGGGATCGTATTCTCGCCGCACACGGCGCGTGCGTGCGATGAGGACCCCGGTCGCCGCGACCCCCGCGATTCCGGCCAGACCAACGATCTTCCAGCGTGGGCGCACCAGTGGCGTAGGTTACCGGGGTGGACCACCCGACCCTGACGCTCGCCGACGCCGTGGACATCGCCTGCACCGGCGACATCTGGCTGTTTCGCGGCAGGTCAGCGGCAGACCTGGCGATTCGCGCCGTGACCAACAGTCCCGTCAATCACGTCGGCATGGTCGTCGCGATCGACGACCTGCCGCCACTTCTCTGGCACGCCGAGCTCGGCCGCTCACTTCCTGACGTGTGGACCGGGCAGCATCAACGCGGCGTTCAGCTAAACCACCTTCGCCAAGCCGTCACGACATGGAACACGCGCTATGACCAGCGGGCCTGGGTCCGACAGCTCCAGGGCACGATCCAACGCCACCATGAGGACCGTCTCATGCAGACCATCGCCCGTTTCGATGGTCGGGCGTTCCCCACGATCCCCGCACTCATCAGGCAGTGGGCTACCGGACGCGTGCGTCGCACAGTGTCGCTGGAGACGATCTACTGCGCTGAGCTCGTCGCCACGACCTATCAGGACATGGGTTTGCTCCCAAGCCAGCGACCGGCGAGCTGGTATGACCCGGGGCGGTTCTGGAGCGGCGACCGGCTCATGCTCGTCCCGCCATTCGCTCTAGCCGGTGAGATCGCCGTGCGCTGACGTGCGCTGAGCTGCGTAGCACCCGGACCGCCCGCTTCTCACGACCCAACCCTCTGCGAACCATTCTTTGCGATCGGTGTTCAGAGGTGGCGGGGGGCGTCGGGCCCGGCGGCGCGGGTGGCCGGCACTTGGGCGATTGTGTGCTCGGCCAATGCAGTGATCGTCAGGCTCGGGTTGACACCCGGGTTGGCGGGCAGCGCCGAGCCGTCGGTGGCCGTTCAGCCGTGCGCGCCAAGTCGTGCCGATCGGGTCTCGTCCGGGGCGTGCGCCGGATGCCTGAGCCGTCGAGTGTCGAGAGGTAGACGCCGCTTCGGAGCCTGAGCAGCTCCGGTGCCGCTCGTAATCCGCGCCGCGAGGTCATCGCGTGGCGGGCGGATTTCGTCATAGGCCCATGCGTATAACCAGGCGGCCGCAATGCGATCTTCGGTGTCGGCGTCATTCAGGAGCGTGGCCTCAAGCTGGGCCAGCGAGCATCCGCCGTCGAGCGCGGCTCGTAGTGCGTGCACAAGGTCGACGCTCATCTCAATTCCTCCGCAGCGGCGAGCCGCGGTGCGCGGACTCTCTGCGGGTTCGCGATGCGGCGCTAAGGCCAGCCGAGCCGCTCGCGCTCTGAGTTTTGGCCCGCGGCGGCCCGCAGGCTGGTGGATGCTCCAGCTGCGACTCGAGATGTTCGGCGTCGATCAGCGCCCATCCGATCCGTTCGATCAGGTGGTCGATGTAATGGTCGTTGTGCTGTTCGGTGGGGACTGCGCGTTCGGCGAGGGTCACCGGACCCACTAGGCCGTCGGGTGTGTAAGCCCGGACGATGATCTGCGGCATTGGGCATTCCCTTCTGACTGATGTTCCTGGGGGTCTAGGCACGACGGTTTGACCGCGGCGAGTGTCGCTCCGCCGGGGTGCATCGCGCATCGGCCGAGGCGGTCCAATCTTCTGGCGCGGGAGGACCTAGGAAATGATCGTCGCGGTGGCGCTCGGGTCTTCCCGCACACCGCCGAGACGGCCGCTGAGCGCGTCCGGGAGCTGTCCGCGGCGGCTGATCGCGAGCTTGCGGTAGACGTGGCTGAGGTGCGCCTTAGCGGTCCTGGTGGTGATGAACAGCGCCTGCGCGATCTCACGATTGGTGAGTCCGTCCGCGGCCAACCGCGCAACGCGCAGTTCACTGGCGGTGAGCCCGTCGCGGCCGGTGATCGCATCGCGTCGAGGCTTGGCGCCCGCGGCGATTAGTTCCGTCCGTGCTTGGTTGGCGATCCGGTGCGCGCCGCAATGGTGGGCGAGATCCAGTGCGCGCTGGAGCGCCGCGCGCGCCTCGATCCGGTGGCCAGCGCGTCTGAGCGCGGCGCCGTGGTCTGACAGCGCGCGGGCGAGCTCGAGCGGTGACTGTGCGCGTCGTAGTGTCTGCACGGCCTGTCCGAGCAGCTCGAGCCCGGCGTCGCCGCCCTCGACCAGGCCACACGCCCGCAGCGACAGCACGGAAGGCCCGACGGCCGCCGGCGCGATCAATTGCAACGCCGACACGCTCACGACCCGAGCCGGCAACCCCTCCCCGCGCGCTGCCGCCAAGAGCTCGCGCAGTAGCAACGGATTGCCGCCACTGAGCTCCCAACACGCGCTGCAAAACGGCTGATCGGCGTCTTCGTCCAGTTGCGCGCGCACGATTGCCGCGACACCCGGCGCGCTCAATGGCCCAAGCGGGATCCGCTGGACGCCATTATCGCCGGCCAGCCGCTCGAGCTCGCTGCGCTCACCGTCTGGATCACCCCAGCGCAAACTCAGCACCAGAAGGAGCGGCAGATCAGCTGCACGCCGCCCCAAGTAGCCAAGCCACGCCAGCGAAGGATCATCCACCCACTGCGCATCATCGACTGCTACCACCACCGGTCTGCGTTCCGCCTGGTTCGCGCACAGCCAAAACAGTCCGTGAATCGCCGCAAACCGATCCGCCGGCGGTTCCCCTGACTCCACTCCCAACGCCCGCGCACCGACCTGCGCAACTCCGCCCAGCAGCCGACGCCGCTCGGCAGCGGAAGCCGTGCGCAACATCGGCTCAAAGAGCTGACGCGCAACCCCGAACGCGATCTCCGCCTCAAACTCCGACCCCCGTGCGCTCAACACTACATACCCACGTGCCTGCGCGCCGGCTCGCAGCGCCGCCAAGAACTCACTCTTCCCAATCCCTGCCGCGCCCTCCACCAGACCGACCGCTCCCACCCCGTTACTCGCTTGATCGAGCAGGCGATGCATACGCGCCAACTCGACCTCGCGCTCCACCAACCCCTCAGGGACGACCGCCGACAAGGCGCTCATCAGCACACGGCATCCGAAGTAGGCGCCGCGCCACAAGATGGGACCGCTCCGGCCGATGCGCCGCACACTCATCTGGGCGAGACTCGTTGCGATGTAACCGTGATGTCACCGGACTGATGCCGCGACGCAGACGACCGCCTTGGCCGCAGCAGCCCTCCCCTACACCGATGGAGCAAGCCACAAGCGAGTGATGTCGAGCTTCCGCTACGGCGCAACGTTGATCGCCTTGTTGCGCGATCGCGGCCACGGCCGGGTGAGGATCAATCACGCCGGCAAGGCACTGCCTTGGTACTCGCTAACCGCACCGCAACGCGCAGGCGGTTGTCGCGGCCGCCGCGAACTCGACGGGCACGACCGCGCGATAGTCATGCCGTGTGGATTCCTGGCCGCGAATCGACAGGACCGGCCGTTAGCCGCGCCCGTTGCGTAACCCCGCAGCCAGCTCGCTGCGGAGCTCGTGTAACGCTCGGTCGGCGCCCGTGACCGGCGCGGTGTCCTCGCCCTCGGCCGCGCCCGCCGCCGGATCGTTCGCGGCGACCTGCAGGAGCCGGTCCTCACCCTCGGCGCTCAGAGTCCTCGCCTCGGGCGCGACGGGTGAGAGCGGGGGTGAGCTCGCCGGCCCAGCGCCGCTCCCGGCGATCGCAACCGCGCTGAGGGGTCGCCCGTTGGCCCGCACCGCGTGCGGCGTTGCGCCGAGCCTGGCTGCCGGCCGTTCGCGCGGGCCCGTCGCTCGTGGCGTCCTGCCTGTTGGCGACCTCACGTGCGCCGGGTCGCCCGGGTCCAACGCTTCAAGCGCGGCGCGCAACCGCTCGACCTGTTCTGAAAGTTCCTCAAGGTGGCGCTCGATGCTGATCTGTAGCTCCTCGATGCTCACAATTATGGGAGAATAGCGGCTGGGGGTATGGGGTGCCGGGGTGTTAGGTCGGGAACGGGTGCGGTGGACCGGTGCCGACTGATGGTGTCGAGTCGGTGGCACCGGCTCGATCAGCGGCTGCCGCTCCGCCTCGCGAAGCGGTCGCCTCGTCGCCGCGAGCTCGAGCGCTGCCGCTGCTCGTCCAGGGCAGCAGCGACCGGGGCGATGAACTCGACGCGTGGTCTCTCGGGATCGCGTAACAGCCGGTGCTTGCAACGATCGTGTTCATGCGCACCCTGCGCTGCGGCTCATGGACGCCCTTCCCTGCGTTTTCGCTGGCGAGGCAAACGGCGCGCCGGACCCGACGGGCAGCCCGCAGGCGAACTGCCTTCGGCGGGAGATCCCGTGAATCTGGACCTGGCGCGCGTAGCGCCAGCCGGAACTTCGCGGCGACGGCGTCGCTCCTGCGCTGAGCGGGGATGTCACCGAACTACGAGGCGTGGCCCCGTCGCTGTCGTTGACGGCGATCCGGCGTGGCCCGTCGCTCACCGCGGCCGACGGCATCAACCGCGGACGCCGACTCACGCCGGCGCGCCTCGGTTCGACGCCCCTGCCTCCGGCGGTCCGGGCCCGTGGAGGCCGAGGCGGTCTCCCGCCTCGATGCCGTGTTCAGGATCGATTCCGTGCTGATGCACCGAGCTTCGCGGTGGAATGCGCCGGCCCGCTCGCGTAGCGCCGTCGCCGCAGTCAGCGCGGCTCGCCGCGTTTCAACGCTGGCGCTGACGGCGTCCGCGACCTTGTCGTGCGCCCGGGCGATCTCGAGATTCAGCTCTGCTATGAGCGCGAGCTCGATTGGACTGAGGCTGATTCCGGCCGTGTAATCAGCGTGATGTTGCTCGCCGCTCGCCCTCCGTTCTCGTCGCCTGGCATCTTGCCGCGCTTGCCTGATCAGGGTCATCCGCTGAAGAAGGCTGCGCCATCGGCCGCAATACGCTCGTAGCGCCGACCAGACCGGCGACAGACCGATGCCGGGGCCGGCGCTCAAGAGCCCCGAGAACGCCAGCAAGGCGAGGCACACCGTCATACGCTCCGCGACGTGATGGCCGATTGGCCCGACGAGGATGTGGTTTACCGCCAAGTGGGGCTCGATGTTTCGAGGCGCTGCTTCGTGAACGCGGAACGGGCGCTCGGGTGCGGCCGTGGGCCGAAATCGACCCGATCGAGCTCGGAGGGCGAACCCAGGTAGAAGCCCTGGCCGAAGCCGCAGCCCAGCTCTCGCAGTGCTGCCAGCTGACCGGCGGACTCGATCCCCTCGGCCACCACGCCCAATCCGAGGTTGGCGGCGAGGTCCAACACCATACGCACGAATGGGCGATCTGCGCCACCGTGCCCGATGTTGTCAAGGAACGGCATCCCGACCTTGAGCCAGTTGACCGGAAGCGAGCGCAGGTGGCGTAGCGACGAATAGCCCGTGCCAAAGTCATCGAGCGCGAGTTGGACGCCGAGTGCACGGACGTCCTCCAACGTCGCCATGGTCTTGTCGGGTTCGGTGAGCATGACGCCCTCGGTGATCTCGAGTACAAGCCGGTCGGGGCGGAGACCGCTGCGCTCGAGCGCAGCCGCGATCCCCGGCACGAACTGACGGTCATGGAGCTCGACCGGGGAGACGTTGACGTGAATCGCTGGAGCACTCACGTCATCCGAATGCCACGGCTGGGCGTCCTGGCACGCACGCTGCAGCACTGAGCGGCCGATCGTGGTGACCGCCCCCATCTCCTCGGCAATCGGAATGAACGTCGATGGGTCGGTGAAGCCGCGCGGACCATCCAACCACCGCACGAGCGCCTCGCAGGCAGTGACCCGCCCGCTTTCGAGTTCCACGATCGGCTGGTATCGGACTACGAACGCATCGTCCCCCAACGCGTCCCTCAGCCGCTGTTTGAGCCCATGACGTCGCATCACCGGTACCTCCATACCGGTTTCGAACAGCTCATACGGGTGCTTGCCCTGCCGCTTGGCGCGGTACATGGCGACATCGGCATTACGAATGAGCTCCTCGGAGTTCATCTGGCCGTCCTGGCCGGTGGCAATACCGGCGCTCGCGCGTACAAAGATGCTCTGATCACCGATCCAGAATCGCTGCGCGAGGGTGCGGTTGATTCGCTCGGTCACCTCGATCGCCTCTAGCTGCGAGCTGCTTTCGCCCAGCAGGATCGCAAACTCGTCTCCCCCCAACCGCGCCACCGTGTCGGCCGGCCTCACACTATCGCTCAGCCGTCGCGCGACTTCGAGCAACAGCTCGTCCCCCGCAGCGTGTCCCAGGCTGTCGTTGACGGTCTTGAAGTCGTTGATGTCCATGAAGATCACTGATGCGTTGCCACCGCCGCGGAGCGCGGCCTCAACACGCTGCGCGAACAACGACCGGTTGCAAAGATCGGTCAGGGGATCGTGCGACGCCTGATGCTGAAGCTCGCGTTGCAGCTCCCGCATACGCCACACGGCCTGGCCGAGACGCTCGTTCTCCAGCGCAAAGGTGGTGTTGTTCGCGAGCGCCTCAAACAGGTTCAGGTCGTCAGCGGAGAAACGGTCGACGACGCCCGACGGATTGCCGATCATCATCGCGCCGATCCAGCTGCGCTCGCCCTTAAGTGCAGCGAACATCCCCTCACCGAACTCATGCGTCCGCAGGTATTCAATGAGCGGCCCATCCGTGATGTCCGATGCAGCACAGGCGCCTTGCTCCTGGCGCTCGATCAACAACCGCAGACGCGTTGCCACGGCGCGCTCGACCGGCTCGAGAACAGCCGCAGTACGGTTCGCGCGGACGGTTGTTCGCAGCGCGCCGGCGCCATCCGGCGAGAAAAAGACGATCTCCGCTGCCTCCGCGCGAAACGCGTCGAGCGCCTGCGCGAGGAGCCCCTCCAATGCCGGACCGATCTCCGGCGCGCGGGAGAGCGCGCGGCCCGCCTGGTACAGGAAGTCCAGGCGTTCATGTCGCTGCCGCTCGGTCGTATAGGCCCGGAGCGCAAGGAACATCGCGACGACAGGAACCGCCATCAGCACAGCCGCTGTCGGGTCGAAGAAGACGACTGTGGCCACGCACAGCCCGAGACTCGTGTTGACGATCACCCCGACGAGGTCCGTGCGCAGCGACCACAGAATCTGGCGCACGCTACGCCGGCCTTCGGAGATCGAGACGGCCATGCTGATCAACAACACCGCGGTGACGGAATTTGCCGCTGTCGCCAGCAACGCAGCGACCCAAATGACCGGGGTAACCTCAGTTGCCTCCCCGGCGATCGCGTGGAACACGAGCACCGCCGCGGAGAAGCCGAGCAGGAACTGCCCGAGATTGAAAGCCAGCTTCATAGGCGGCAGCCTCCGCTGCAGCGCGAGCACCAGGATACGTCCAAGCGCGCCCGCCAAGATCACGTCGTGGCCGGTCGCGAACACAAGCCCTAACACCAGCGGGATCTCGCCGATCGACATGGAATGCGCGCTACGCCGGAAATGCACATGGACCACGAATCGCTCCGCCGCCGCGAACCCGATCACCAGCGCCCAAAACGGCAGATGAACCGAGGCCATGACAGGGCGCGCGTCGCCGGCACCCACATCAAGCAGCAATACACCCGCGGCAGTCAGCAGGCCGCTGAGGAGCCAGATCGTGGCGCGGCCTGATGGAAGGAGGTAACGGCGTGACCGCTCGAAGTACGTCAAGACCGCCTGCCACGAGGACACCATCCGAGACCGCGCCGTGTTGCTCTCGATCACGCTCACGATCAACCCCAATTCGTGGCCCAGCCGACACTGCTCCAGCTCGCGGTGGTCGGGCTGGTGTCGTCTGAAGTGCCCGACGAGCAGCTCTCACAGCTCCAGCTTGCCGTGCTCCAGCTGGCGGTTAGGGGATCGGTGGCAGGCGCCCAGTTGCCCGCGCTCCAGCTCGCGGTGTTGTAGTTGATACTGCCGTCACCGGGATCGATGAGCTGGTTCGGCGTAAGATTCTGGTTCGAGACGAGCTGGTCGCCGCCCGCCCAGTACGCGCCCATCCCGCGGAGTTCGACTCCCCCACCCGGAAGCGGCGTTGCGCTGTTGACGATCGCGCCCTTGACCATATCCGGCGTCCAGTCCGGATGCGCCGCGAGGAGGTCCGCGGCGACGCCGGCGACGATCGGGGCGGCCAGCGACGTGCCGCTGACCTGGAAATAAGCCCCTTGTACTATGCAGCTCGGGCACATGGTCGCAAACGCGCTGTTCGGAGCCAGCGTCGTGAGGATGTGCGCTCCCGGCGCGAGCACGTCGGGCTTGGCGAAGCCGTCCTGCGTGACACCCTGACTCGACCAGGTGGTCTCGGTGTCGTCTCCGGTCCACGGAGTCCCGTTATCGTCCGTCGCCCCGACCGTGATCACGTACGGGTCGTTCCCCGGCGCGTAGGAGACAGCGTCCGGGGCCGTGCCGAGGTTCCCCGCGGCCGCGACTACCGTGATGCCGTCAAACCACGCCTGCTCAACCGCGGCATCTAGCGGATCCGTCGTGTACGACTCCGCCGCCGTGGAGCGGAACGAGAGGTTGACGACCTTGATGTTGTAGTCCGTCTTGTGATCGACGACGAACTGCAGCCCGTTGATGGCGTCCAACGTCGTAGCTGTCCCGGTGTCGTCTCCGACCTTGACCGAGATGAGGTTTGCGTCGGGAGCGCTCCCGACGTACTGACCCCATAGCGGGTCGTCGGAACCACGGTAGCCGCCGTCTCCGGCGATCAGACCGGCGACCGCCGTTCCGTGACCGTACGTGTCGCCGGGTGTGGTGGTCTCGTTTGCGTCGACCACCGCCGACGCAACCACGCGCGAGGTCGGATCGTCCTGTGCGGTCCGGAAGTCCGGGAGGTCGCCGTCGATGCCCGTGTCAATAACCGCCACGCCGATCCCGGCGCCGGTGGTGTGATTCCAGAGCCTCGTGGCCTGAACCGCTTGATCAAACGTCGTCGCGAGGTTCCACGGGTCGAAATTGACCAGTGTGCTCTCCTGGATCGGCGCGTTCAGGGACACTGCATGCACAAGCGCGTTCGTCGCGAGCCGCCGCGCGCCGCGCGCCGACAGACGCGCGGACAGGCCGTTGATGATCGGGAGATCCAAGCCGGGTTCCCCCCCGAGGGACCGAATGAGAGCGCGCCCTCGTGAGACCGCGACGCCCCTTCGCAGCTGCACGATCACCTCGACGCCCCCGCCGGCCCGGGTGTTCGTGGCACGAGCCGTGACGTCACTCGCCGGCGCGATGGAAGGAGCGATCGCGGGCCGCGCGACGCCCGGCGATCGCACGACATGCGAGCCGGCGACAAGAACGCCCAGAAACACCGTGAGCGCCGCGACGGCGCCGATCGCGACACGGAACCGCCACCCGCACGCGGAGAACATCCCGTTAAGCAACGAGCTCATGGCGGTCCCTTCTGGTGGCTCTCGCTCGAGCAGGGTCGGCTCGCCTCATCGCCGACCGTCGGACGAGCACGAAACCTGGGGCAGCGCCGAGGATCGCGACCACACGCGACAAAACGCGCTGATCCCTCACGAACTTTCGCGGCGCAACCGAACTTGCCTGCCCGGACGGCGCCGCCGGCCGGGCGTCAGACCCAAACTGGCGCAATCACCGCCCGCCTCCCCGCGGCGACCCTGGCCGACGTGCGAGCCCGGGGTGTGATCTTCAGCGCTTCGAGATTGTCTGGCTTCGATTTCCGCGGCGACACGATCGCGGCGGGCGGACCTGCCTTTCACCTGGCCGCGGTGCTCACGACGTCGGCGAATTTCGCGTTCCCGCGGCGGTGTCGGCGCCCTCGGCAGGATGTTGGCGGCACGCGCCGGTCCGGTCCACGTGTCAGGGGAGCCCGGTCACGGCGTAGTCGGTGTTCCAGCGCCGCCGGGCAGTAGGGTAAGCGTGGCTCGGTGTTCAGGGCGGTTCGGCCGACGGATCGAGCGGTGCGGGCGTCGCGTTGCGGAGCATCTCGACGGTGGTGGCATTTGCGTAGCAGTCCACCACCAGGTGAACGCTTGGTGCGTCGCCTGTATTGACCGCGGTGTGAGGCTTTCGTACGTCCAGATAGCCGGCGGTGCCTGGCCGCATCACCAGGCTGCTGGTGGTGCCGTCGAGGCCCCAGGACTGGAGCACGCAGCGCTCGTTGGAGATGAGCGGGACGTGGATGCGGACGACCTTGCCCTCAGAGGCTCCGGCGTCGGGGTTGGTGATGTCGATGTGCCGGGGGAGTGCGCCGCCCGGCGCGAGGCGCATCAGGTGGATGCGCTCGAACCCGGCGCAGGGCAGGGCCGCGAGGATCTTCTCGACGGCGGCGCCCAGCGCGGCGCGCAGCGGCGTGTCGCGGGACTCACGGTCGAGGGCCTGGGCGTGTTCGTTCTTCCAGCGGCGGTTCATCTCGGCGGGTTTCTCGATGCGCTCGGGCTCGTCGTAGACGCCGCGGAGCGCGAGCGCTGTCCAGGTGCCGTCAGCGGCAAAAAGGAGTCGTGCGCGGCGTCGGCGCTCTCATCGCAAACGGTCGGGTGAGAGCGCAGCGCGAGGATCGCGTTCTGCGGTAGCTCGACCGGTAGTTGGGCGAGACCGAGCTGCTCCTGCTTCGGGTAGGGCGTGTACTGCTCGCCCGCTCGGCTGGCCCAGGACGGGCCGGGGATGTCGGGCGACACCCAGAGCCCGCGCATGGCCGACGACTCCTTGATCTTGACCGCAGCGAGCCTCATCCCGCCGCTCACCCAGCGCTCGCCGCCCGCCTGGGCGGTCGCGTCGATCGCCCCCAGGCGGGAGACGAGCGCGCGCTCGCCGGGGTGCTCCTGCCAGCACTCGACCGCGATCGGGCCGTTGCGGGCCCGAAGCTGCGCGAGGATCGAGCCGGCGGCGTTCTCGTCGGTGAACGCCATGCGTGTGCAGTAGAGGGTGCCGGGCGCGAGCGTCATGCGCAGGCCGGTGAAGTCGCGGACAGGTTGCTTGCGATCGAGCTCGCGCACGACGCAGGCCCATACCGGGACGCCCTCCTCGTCGCGGGGGCCGAGTTTCAGCCAGCCGTGGCGCAGGTCGTTGGCGGCGTCCCGGTCGCGGTAGCGATCGAACGGGCCATGCAGCAGACCCTCGTCGTGTCGGTTGAACAACGTCGTGATGCGTCTGAGGTGTTCGAGCTTGTAGCCCCGGGCCCAGTGGGGGGCGCTCTCGTCGCGCTCCACCTGGGCGGGCTCGTCGGTCAAGCCGTCATGGTCCATATCAGGGCTCCTTCCAGCCTGCGCCGGCCGCCCCTCGTGTGGAGTTCTGGGAGTCTCGTCGCCCGGTTCAAGCTCAGTGCCGCAAGTCGTCCAAACCAGCGACGTTGTAAGGGCCGGTCGGGGCGCTCGCGTCCGTGCGAGGATGCAGCAGTCAGCGTGATTGACGGCGACCGCGTCGCCAGCTGTCCCAACGCCTGCGAAGGCGGCAGTCTCCCGGGCCGCGATCTCGGCGCTGCTGAATCCGCGAGGAGCGCCATTGTCGCTCGAGACCCGCGCTCGAGGTGTGCGGAAACAAGAGCAACTTCCTCGCTCATCCGGTGTGGAGCGCCCTTGACGACCGATGCGTTCGATCAGGATGGGATGGTCGACCCGTGGGACGACAGCGGCCGATCTTGCCAAACGCTCAGCGAATTTGTCGTGGGCCCGCCGCCGGCGGAAAGCGCCGGGATCGAACTTTGCGTGAGGTCTGGAGTCGGCAGCCCGACTAGAATGGCGCCGCCGCAAATCAGGAGAGATCCAAGGAACAGCTCATGTGGAATGGTCAGCGAGTGTCTGTGGTACTGATGACCTATGCCGAGCGCGAGTCGATCAGAGCTGTGATCGAGGGCTTTCTCGCTACCGGCCTGGTCGACGAGGTGCTCGTGGTCGACAACAACGCGCAGCTAGGAACGGAGGAGGAGGTTCGCAAGACGTCGGCGCGCTTGGTCAAGGAGCCCCGTCAGGGGTATGGGCACGCGACCCGTCGCGGACTGGTCGAGGCCACCGGCGATCTGATTGTGCTCGCCGAGCCGGACGGTACGTTCGTGCCGAAGGACATCTCGAAGCTGCTCGTGTACAGCACGGAGTGCGACGCGGTCTTCGGCACCCGCACGACCTGGGAGCTGGTGTGGGAGGGCGCCAACATGGATTGGTTCTTGCGCTGGGGTAACTGGGCGGTCGCGAAGCTGATAGAGGTCCTGTTCAACACAAGTCATCTCAGCGACGTCGGTTGCACGTACAGGCTGCTGCACAGAGACACCGCGAGGCGCGTCGCGAACGGCATGAAGGTTGGCGGCAGCCACGCCGGCGTGGAGATCGTGCTGCTCACGATCCGCTCCGGCGCGCGGTTCGTCGAGGTGCCGGTCAACTATCTCCCGCGCGTCGGACGGTCATCGGTCACCGGCAATCGGCTGATGGCGATCTACGTTGGGCTACGGATGATCGGGCTAGTGTTGCGCGCCGCGGGGTCCTCTCCCCGGCCGCCCAAGCGAGCCCCGGCGTTTGTATCAGAGCGGACATCGAACGGTGAGGTGGCCCGTGAGCAGCTCACACTTTGACTCGATCGCGTCCGTCTATGACGAGTCGCTGCCTGCGCACGTCGTCGAGCACTACCTACGAAAACGGACGGCGTTCGTGCTCGCGCACTGCCCTCGAGGCGACGGACTCGACGTCGGCTGCGGGACCGGGGTGCTCGCGGCGCGGCTCGCCAGCGCCGGATACCAGATGGTCGGAGTCGATCCCTCAAAGGGAATGCTCGAGATCCTCGAGGCAACGACGCAACTGGTCCGCCCGGTGCAGGCGTCCGGAACCGCGCTGCCGTTCGATGACGACAGCTTCCAGCTCGTGATCACCGTCGCCGTCATGCACCACATCGCCGACCCCGGCGAGGTACGACAGACGCTCGCTGAGATGGTCAGGGTCGTGAAGCCCTCGGGGCGGGTGGTCGTTTGGGACCACAACCCCCGCAACCCGTACTGGGGGCGGCTGATGGCGCGCGTCCCCCAGGACACCGGTGACGAGCGACTGATCGGCGAAGCGGAGATCGTCACCGGCCTGCGCGCCTCGGGCGGACAGATCCTGCTCCGCACGCAGCTCGGCGCCGTCCCGGATTTCACCCCGCCTAAGGCGATTCGCCTGGCCGCGGCGCTCGAGCGCGTGTTCGAGGGCACCCCGGGGCTGCGGAGGTTCGCTGCGCACAACGTGATCCTCGCGACGAAGTGACCCGAGGGGGGCAGCTACCAACCGGCCAACTCTCGTGCAGGCGGTCCAGCTCCGCCAGCGGGCGACGGACGGTCGCGGTGCGACGCCATTCCGATCAGCGCGCGCGATGACGACTGAGGCGGCAACGGAGTACCGCGTCCCGCGGACGCTCGACATCGTTCGTGATTGGCTCGCGTCGGGACGCCGGCAGGCTACAGCCGCGCTCGCACTGTACGTGGCCATCTCGATCGGGTACTTCGGCCTGCACGTGCTGCCCCATCTCGGGAGTGAGAACGTCGGACTGCCCAACTGGACCGATCCGACTGTCAACATGTGGACCCTGGCGTGGTGGCCGTACGCGCTGCTTCACGGGCTGAACCCGCTGGTTACCAACACGCTGTTCGTCCCGGACCGGATCGATCTCGCCGCCACCAGCCCGACCCTGTGCCCGCTGGCGGGGCTCCTTGGCGCGCCGATCACCATCGCGTTCGGCCCAATCGTGTCTTACAACTTGCTAATGCTGGCAAGCCCGGTGCTCGCGGCGTTCTTCGCTTTCCTCCTGTGCCGGTACATCACCCAACGCTTTGCGGCGAGCCTCTTCGGAGGCTACGTGTTCGGCTTCTCGACTTACATCTTGGGGCACATGCAAGGTCATCTCCAACTCGTGCTGATCTTTCCGATTCCGGCCGCGGTCCACCTCGTGCTCCGCCTGATCGACGACCGCATCAGCGAACGACGGTTCATCGTCTTGATGGCCCTTAGCCTGGCGGCACTGTTCTTGACGGCGAGTGAACTTACACTCACGCTCGTAGCTCTCGGGGCGGTTGCTCTGGCGGTGGCGTTCGCCCTCGCGCCGGCCGCGCGAGAACGCATCATCCGCACCGTCAGGCCGATTCTCACCGCCGGAGCCGCGGCAGCGGTCGTAACGAGCCCGGTGATCTACTACGAACTACACGGGCTCGTGAGGTTCGGATCGAACATCGGCGACATCGACGGCAGTGACGCGCTCGGATTCCTCGTGCCCTCGAACCTGGTCCGACTTGGCAGGACGCATTTCGCGGCACTTTCTCAAGCGTCCAACGTCAGCGGAAGCGACGCCGAGGCCGTCACCTATGTTGGCTTGCCGCTCGCGCTGATCGTCGCGCGCTACACGATCACGCGCTGGCGCCTGACCTCGACGAGGATCCTGTTCGCGATGCTGGCGGTTGTCGTCGTGCTGCTCCTCGGGTCGCGCCTGCACATCGCCGGCTACCCCACGATCCCGCTTCCGTGGAAGCTGCTCGACCAGTCGTTGTTGCACGATGTGATCCCGCTGCGACTCGCGGTCTACATGTTCCTGATTGTCGCGGTGATCGCAGCCATGTGGTTGGCCCAGTCACGTACTGGAGGATGGGCACTGGGCAAGTGGGTGGTGGCGGCCGCGAGCATCGCATTCCTCGTGCCCAACGTCAGCGGTGGTCTCTGGCGCGGCCAGGAATTCAACCCGGCGTTCTTCACCACCCATGAATACCGACGCGTCCTCGCGCGCGGGGAAACCGTTCTCATTCTGCCGTTCGGCCAGCTCGACAACAGCATGCTCTGGCAGGCCGACACCGACATGTGGTTCCGTATGGCTGGCGGATACATCAATCCGGTATACCCGCCGGATTACGAAACGGACGCTCTCTTCCCCGCTTTGTTTCGCAACGCGCGGCCGGATCCGCACACGCTGCGCTCTTTTCTCGCCCGTCGGCATGTGGGCGCGGTGATCGTCGATCCCGAAATGCCCCAGCGGTGGCCCGAGGCTCTCGCGGCGCTCGGACTCAAGCGCATGTCGCTTGGCGGCGTATGGTTCTACCGTAGTTAACAGCTCCCCGATCCCGTAGTCCGCCTTGATCGGCGCCCTGCAGTCCGTCTGTGCCCGCGCGTAGAGGCGCGGCTCGCGAGAAAGCGGGCCAAGCTGCAGCTCGAGCGCGTCGATCATTGCCAGCGCGACCGTGATCTGCTCGCGCGCGGGCCTCGGGCAGCGGCTGGCCAGCCAGCCAGTCTCGGCCGTCGGCGACCATCAGCCCACGCCGCCGCGGGCGGCCGTGGTGATCGAGCACCGCCTGGATGTGCTGCTGGCTCTCTGTGTGCTGCTCGACCAAGGTGTGGCGCAGCCTGACCTGGGCGCGCAGATCGAGGAGGTGATGAGACGCAATCCAGGACTCCGGCACCCGCCTGGCCAACAGCAGCTCGCGCAGATGCCGGGCGTCCGCGCGGTCGCTCTTGGCGCGCTTCTTGTTGCCGCGCGACGCCACGGTCTCCGCCGGCTCGGCGAGATGCACCACCGCTTCCGCCGCCCGCAGCTCTCGACCAAGAACCGCCACCCGTCGTCGCCTCGAGCGCGACCTCCAGCTGCTGGCCGGCGAACCGCGCGAGAAACCGACGCACGCCAGCACGGTCAGCCGGGCGCACCCGCTCGCGGCTGACCTCACCGGTCACGAGGTCGATCCACTCGGCGGTGATCTACGCCCGATGCTGATCTTAAAATGTCCAGTCGATCGCTGCGAAGGCATCTCGGGTCCTAGCGCGGCGTCAGCACGATCACGGGAATGAGGCGATCGGTCTTGCGCGCGACTTGACGCGGCTCACGCCGGACTTCGCGCCGGTGTATGTGGAGCAGCAGCAGCGGCGTTTCCTCCCACATGCCGCCAACGCGTCCTTGGTTGGCGCAGAACTCGCGATGATCTGGGCGTTGTACTCAGCCGGCGTCGTGGACATTGGACGCCTCTCGTTTCCCCTCACTCGCTGACGTACTCGTCGTGGCGGCGCACCCACAACGGCCTCGAGGCGTCTTCGTCGCGACCCTTGGGCGTACGGTCCAGCAGGCCGTAGTAGGCCATTGCGACCTCGAGGCCACGGGCGGTTGTCACGTAGGTCCGGTAGACGGTCCCGTCCGATAGCGCGTACGCGCTCAATCCCGGCCCCTCGGAGACGTAGCCCACTACATCCGTCCCGCACATGCGTGCGTTCTGCTCGACGGTTAGCGGGATCGCTCCCTCCAGGAACGGCTTCAGCTCCTCCTCCGTGTACAGGAACCCGAGGTCGCGGTTGAAGTCGCTGCCGCCGCTAGAGACCCAGCCTATAGGCCAGCGCATCCGCTTTCTGTAGGAGATGAGCTTCTCGAGTGGCGCGCGGGAGGCGAGCAGCAGAGTGGCGTCCCTGGCCTTCAGATGGACGGCCTGGGGAGCCAGCGTGTCCGCGATCGAAGAGCACACAGGGCAGCCCGCCGTCCAGGCCGGCCCGAACATGAAGTGGTAGATGAGCAGCTGCGAGCGGCCGTCGAACAGCTCGGCAAGCGTCTTCGGCCCGTGCTCGGTCTCGAACCGGTAGTCGTTCTCGACCGGGACCCAGGGCAGCTCGCGCCTCTTCCGGGCCAGCTCGTCGCCGCGGCGGGTGAGCTCCTTCTCCTCCTTGAGCAGCTCGTCGCGCTCCGCCTGCCACTCCTCCTGCGTGCCGACCCTGTATTGGGTCATCAACGTGCTCCTCGTAATTGGTTGCGGGCCTGCCTATATAGTTAGCACAATGGCTAATGATGTGTTCAGCGCGCTCGCCCAGCCGCTCCGGCGCGAGATCGTCGAGCGCCTCAGCACAGGACCCGCGACGGTCGGAGAAGTGACCCGCGGCGTCGGGGTCTCCAAGCCGACGATCTCGCGTCACCTGCGAATGCTCTCGGAGGCAGGTGTCGTCTCGCGCGTGATCGTTGGCAGAAACCACCGGCTCGCACTCCGGTCCGAGACGCTTGCCAACGCGGAGCAGTGGATCGAGCATCAGCGCAGCCGCTGGGAGCGCCTGTTCGACGTCGTCGCCGAGCTCCTGGAGGAACTGAGGGAGCGACGGTGACCGAGGAGTCCGGCTACGTGGTGCGTATCGAGCGGGCCTTCGCAGCTTCGGCCGATGACGTCTTCGACGCATGGACCAGCCCCGAGGTGATGCGGCGCTGGTTCCACTGTGCCCCCGACTGGGACACCCCCGAGGCCGAGGTCGATCTCCGGGTCGGCGGGAAAGTCCGAGTGGTGATGCGAAAGCCCGACGGCACCGAGGTCGAAGCGCGCGGCGAATACAGGCTGATCGACCGGCCGCACCGGCTCGTGATGACCTGGACCTTCGACGACGACCGCTCCAACGAGCAGCTGATCGAGCTCTCCTTCGCGGAGTCCGAGGGCTCGACCACGGTCCTGATGGTCAATAGCGGCATGTCGACCGACGAGCGCCGCGACGCCCAGGACGAGGGATGGCACGGGTGCCTCGACCAGCTCGAGCGGCTATTGGCCGGCTGAATCGACGGACGCCGCCCGGGTAACAGCGATGAGCATCGGGCGGCCCGCGACCGCGCGAGCGGCATCACGCCACGATCCTGCTGGGGATCGCGATCGCCGCCGCACGGCGAGCGATCACGCCCGGTGCATGCAAGGTGGTCCGCGGCATGCGTACGCGAGTACACGTGACGACGTAAACGCGGGTCCCGTCGCTGGGTCGTTCGCATTTCGGGATCACGACACGTCGGTGACAGCTCTGGATGAGGTTCTGCACGTCTTCCGCGAGGTCTTGAAGGCAGCTCGCGACGACGCGCAGATCCAGTGACTCCAGGAGATGGGGGCCGCGCATGCCGTTGCTCAGCTACATAGGCGCGAGCGCTCCAGGCGTGATGCGGCTGCGCGGTCGCGCGCTGGAGCGCGCGTGGTCGATCGCGAGAGCCCTGCTCTGCTTGGGCCACGAGCATCCCAGGCGTAACGCGAATGGTTCTCCTTAGCGCGGAAAGGATGCGCCGCGTGTGGCGTGCCGCCCGCGCCGGTGTCGGCCTCCAGGGTGGCGTGCGACTGCGGCTCATCAGCGCTCCGGCGGAGGACGTTGCCGCCGGGCTGATCGGGAAGACTCGAGGTTGGTGCGTCGGCGAGAGCTCATGCCGATCACGCTGCCCACGGGCGCTGTCGCAGCGCCATTTTGACCGCGACGTTGCGCCACAGCGGTACCGAGCCGCTCCCAAACGGGGTCAGGGATGATGCGGTGGTACGCCGAGGAGCGGCGTTCGCCTCGGCGCGATTGATCGCGTAGCTCACGAGAACACCCCGGAGGAGGATCCAATGAATTTCGAGCCGTCGCAGCGAACCAAGGACTTTCAGCAGCGGCTGATCGCCTTCATGGACGAGCACGTGTATCCCGCCGAGGAGGTGCATGCCCAGGAATTGGCCGAGGCCGGGTCGCGGCACGCCCATTCGCCCGTGATGGAGGAGCTGAAGGCGGAAGCGCGACAGCGCGGGCTGTGGAACCTGTTCTTGCCCGACGCGGAGCACGGCGCGGGGCTCACCAACCTCGAGTACGCGCCGCTTGCAGAGATCATGGGCCGAACCAAAATCGCCGCGGAGGCGTGCAATTGCAACGCGCCGGACACCGGCAACATGGAGGTCTTGCATGAGTTCGGGACCGAGGACCAGAAGGGGCGCTGGCTGCGGCCGCTGCTCGGCGGCGAGATCCGCTCCGGGTTTGCGATGAGCGAGCCGGATGTCGCCTCATCGGACGCGACCAACATCGGGATGCGTATCGAGCGCGAAGGCGACGAATACGTGCTCAACGGGCACAAGTGGTGGACGACCGGGGCGCTGCACCCGAACTGCCGGATCCTCGTGGTCATGGGCAAGACCGATCCGTTGGCCCCGACCTACCAGCAGCAGTCGATGATCCTCTGCCCGCTTGACGCGCCAGGCGTGAGTGTCGAGCGCACCACGACGATCTTCGGCTACACCGAGCCGGAGGGCCACGGCGTCCTGACCTTCGAGGACGTGCGCGTTCCTGCGAGCAACATCTTGGCCGGCGAGGGGATGGGGTTTCTCATCGCCCAGGCGCGGCTCGGTCCTGGGCGGATCCATCACTGCATGCGCGCGATCGGCGCGGCCGAGCGGGCGCTCGAGCTCATGTGCGAGCGCGCCGATCACCGCGAGGCCTTCGGCCACACCGTCTCCCACTACGCGAACGTCCGCGACTGGATCGCCGAGTCGCGGATCGAGCTGGAGATGTGCACAAGCTATCGGTGGCCCGCAAGGAGCTGCGACGCCAGCGCGAGCGACGCGGCGATGCACGCGCATCGGCATGAGCTCCGCGAGCGACCCGCGAGGCGGCACAGCGACACCGACTGGCTGGCCCCGGCGTGCTTGCAGCTGCCACACTCCGTGAGACTCGGTCAGCGTCTGTCCCTCCGAAGCGGTGCCGGAGACCGACGGTGGCGAGCTGTCGGCCGGAGGATCGGGCGGCGCATCGAAGGTCACTGTGTACGCGAGCCCGGCGTCATCGAAGCGGCGGAGGAACGCCTCCCGGAACCGGACCGCGACGATCTGGGTCGAGAGCTCGACGGTGAGCGGCGGCGGGGACCAGGGCGCCGACCCGAACAACCTGTACACGATCACCGACGAACTCGATGCCACAGCACTGCCGGCGAGCGAGTCCTTCAGAGCGATCGATTCGGCCGGCTTTGGTCAAGTCATCCGCGGCGTATCGTTCACCCCAGGGACCAACCCCGGTCCCTCCGATCCGTGGGGCGGCCAGTAACCCGGCAGCACCCGCACTAGCTCACTGTTCGATGGCGCTGGCGCTGCTGCCTTCTCGAAGGCAGCAGCGTATCTGTCGTTTGCCGTCACATCGGGCATCTCTCGGGTTATCGCTCTCGCCCTTAGGGCCTTCTCCGAGCGCGCCATTGCTTCGGCGACAATGCAGAAGCCGCCGATCCAGTGGTGCTGCTCCCGACGAGTTAGCACCCGGGGTGGCGAGCGTCCTCGACCAGGTGGGGTAAGCGATACGTATCGTTCCTCCTAGGTCAAGCGATGTTCGCTATTTGCGGGATTGTGGGGGAGCCGGAGTTGCTGGGGGCTGGATCAGGAGCCTTGGCGCTGAACGGATTGGGAGGAACTGCCGGCTCATCGAGACTTGTGGGATCGATGAGAAGATGGCGACGTGTCGCGCGACCCGTCGCGCGCTGGACGGTTGAGGCGGGGGAGTGTCAACCTGGAAGTCTCGGCCAACGCCGCTGACTGCTTTCAGCCCGTCTGGGCGTCACCTGATCAATACTCGAGCCTGGAATGACGACGACGTCAGGGGCGGACCGGGCATATCGGTAGGCGCGGGCGGCGAGCCTGACCGGGAGTCGCAGTCGTTCGAGGTGGAGTTCCGAGTGGCACTCACGAATGCTGCGTGCCGACGGCCCGTCGCGTTCTCGCGCTCACGTTCATATTGATGGTCGCGCTCGTCGGTGTGGCGCTCGCTGCAGGGGTGAAACAGTACGGCGGCACCACGAGCCAGAAGTCCGGCGGTGCCGCGCTGGGGGTCTCGCTTGTTGTCGGCCACGGCGCCGTCAGCAACATCCAACTCCAGGCGTTCGTGAAAGCTGGCGGGGGAGCGTGCTCGGTCAACGTCAGCCCGACGAGCTTCGCCTTCACGAAGGGGAAGCTCAAGATCAACGGTCAGAGCAAGTTCGGCGGGAGACTCAAGGACGCAACCGGTGACTCGGTGACGATCAGCGGCCGCTTCAAGAACTCGAAGGTGGCGGGTTCGTTCACGGTGAATCGACCGGTGGTGCCTCCGGATCGGAGGCCTGCAGTTCGGGCAACGTCAAGTACTCGGCGCAACGCGCCGGCGGGCAGGCCCGGGGCACCGCCTACAGCGGCACCTCCGGCCCGGGGTACCCCCTCCATTTCCGCGTCTCAGCAAACGGCGAATCGGTCGACGGCCTCGTCATCTCGTACGAGGAGACCTGCACCCCTGGAGCTGGTAACACGGCTCCGCAGTTCCACTTCGGCACCCTCGCGATCAGAGCCGGCAGGTTTTCCGGCACCGCGGTCGACCATTTCGGGTCGACGGTCACCGAGACACTTTCGGTCAGCGGCTCGTTCTTCGGTCGGGCCGCGACGGGCACGGTGTCCGACACCGCGGTGATCAAGAGCCTTCAGCCATGCATGGAAACGAGCCCCTTCACCGCGAAGGCGCGCTAACCGCGGGGACCCTCCGTGCCCGGAGTCGACCTCCGGCCCGAGGGCAACGCCCTGCGCCGCCGAACGATCGCATCGCCACACACCCGAGCGTCGACCTGGACGCCGCCGACGCTCGCTCGCCATCTCGAGGACTTGCGCCGCGCTCGGATCCAACGGCACTGAGGCGCAGACCGCCGTCGGCAGGCCCCCACGCGGTCAGCTCTCGCTTTCCGGGGAAGCGCTCGTCAAGATCACGACCGGCGTCGCGAGTTCGTCGCTCGTGCTATCGCCCAAGAGGAGTAGCGCCGTACGAAACTGGTAGGGCATGGTCGAGTGCCTGTCGAAGGCGCCGGGTAAGGCCGTCCTCTCGATCGGCGACGTGCTGGCCGAGGCGCACGGGTCGTGGTCCAGCAGGCTGCCGGTGCCCGGCTACCGCTACCAGTGGGAGCGATGCGCCAGCAGCGACGCGGGCCGCACCACCATGAGCGGGGCGACCGGCCAGGCCTACACGCTCACTTCGGCAGACGTCGGGGACACGATCCGGGTTCAAGAGGCGGCGACGAGCTCCTACGGCACCGACTCGGGGTCGACCTCCAATCCAAGTGGCGTCGTCGTCGAGCCGCCGATCTCGACAGCCGCTCCGACGATCACCGGCACCGCCACGCAGGGCCAGGCCCTCGACGAGACGCACGGCTCCTGGACCGATGGCCCCGGTGTTGGGCTACACCTATCAATGGGAGCGCCGCAGCCGACGCCGGGACCACCCGGGTTGCTCCGCCCGCGCCCAGGTTGAACTGCCTACCGCGCTCGTCCTATCGCCCAGACGCGAAGTCCGCGGCCAGCCGGTGGTGGCCGCCGGAGGATCGGCCCGCAAGCGGAGCTGCCGATCAATGCGGACATCGGCGCCGGCCTCGAGCTAGCTCCTGCCTGGACGAGTGGGAGGAGTCCCGCGAGGCTCGGCGCGCGGGCCGGCCGACAGTTGCGGAAGTCGTCCGGCCGTCTCGCGGTCCGTGAAACGTCACGATGCGGCGCACGATGCTGCATTGGCGTCGTCCCGGCCGCGAGCAGATGGCTTAGCGGTCGGAGGAGCCAGTCGTTTCAGCTGCGTCCGAGCTGGCGTGCGCTGCCGACCGCGGCCGCGCTGCCGTCCCGCCAGGGCTCGCCGTGGCCCGGGAGCACGACCTGCGCTTGGGTCCGTTCGATTGCGTGAAGTGACTCGAAGCACTGGTCGGTAGAGACGTTCAGCGCAGAGGGAATCACCTGGGCGCCGACACGACCTGTGACCGGGTTGCGCGTACAAAGCGCGTCGCCGACGAACAGGACGCCCTTGGTCTTGAAGTGGACCGCGCAGTGACCGGGGGTATGACCGGGTGGCGACCACGCGGGGACTTCCGGGCACGTCGAGGACGTCATCGGCGGAGAACGTCTCGGCTCCCTCTACCGCGGCCGGGCTGAAGCCTCCGTAACGGGCGAGGTGCGCGATGAACCTGAGGAACGGCGGGCGCCGGAGATAAGGCAGCATGTGGATCAGCGTGCTATCGCCTGTCAACTTGGGCCTGCGCAAGGTGGGCTCGTCTGCGGAATGGATGAGCACGCGCGCGCCGGCTTCGCGCAGCGCCGCGGCGAGGCCGGTGTGATCGACGTCCGTGTGTGTAAGCACCAGCGCGTCGACGTCGCCAGGATCGTGTCCCAGGAGCGAGAGATCGCTCAGGAGCGTCTTTCGATAACCGGGAAGTCCGGCGTCCACGGCAGTCAGCCGGCCGCCCTCCTCGACCAGGTACCAGTTGACCAGCGAGCTGCCGAGCCGGTGGACGCCGGGGGCGATGTCGCGTGCGGGGGGACCGGCGCTCAACAGCTCGGCGCTCCTATCAAGTCGCCGCGGTTGTCGCTGCCAGCGCTCGTTTGTCGACCTTCCCGACCGGCAGGAGCGGCAGGTCGTCACGGACGACGATCCGCTTTGGAACCTTGTAGTTCGCGAGGCGCTCGCGACACCACCGCTGCAAATCTGCGCTGTTCGGAGGTACGCGGTCACGTGCGGTTACGAACGCGTGGCCGACCTCGTGGTAGACGGGGTCGCCGACCGCGATGACGGCCGCCATGCCGACCAGCGGGTGTGACTCCAGCACGATCTCGATCTCGCGCGGGTACACGTTGTAGCCGCCGGACTTGAACATGTCCTTGATGCGCCCGACGAGCGTGAGGTTGCCGTCGGGGCGCAGAACGCCGATATCGCCCGTGTGCAGAAACCCGTCGGCAGTGAACGCCTCGCGCGTCTCCGCCGGCCGATGGAGGTAGCCGCTCATCAGGCACGGGTTGCGGACCTGGATCTCGCCCGGCGTGCCCGCCTCGACCTCCCGCCCGTCGTCGTCGACGATCCGCAGCTGGAGCCGCGGATCCGGGCGGCCGACCGTCTCCGCCAGGATCGCATCGTCCGCGTCGTCGTCGTTGTAGGCGACAGCGACGCACGACTCGGTCAGTCCGTAGACGGTGCTCAGCTGCGCCCCGGTCGCCCGCAAACGCCTCACCAGCGCGCGCGCCATCGGAGCTCCTCCCCAGCCGACCCGCCGCAGCGAAGAGAGGTCAGCGCGATCGAACTCCGGGAGCGAGACGACCATCTGGAACATCGTCGGGATCTGACCCCACATGGTGATGCGCCGGGTCTGCAGCAGCTCGAGGATCTCCTGGGGACTGAAACGCTCCATGAAGTGAACCGAGCCGCCCATCGCGAGCGTTTCGCCGACCTGATCCATCAGGGCGCCGACGTGGTCGACGGGCAGGTTGGCGAGCGTCCGGGGGCGCTCGTGGTAGTGGCGCTGCGCCTGCAACCAGCAGCCGACCGCCAGCGCCCGGTGGCTGATCATCGCCCCCTTGGGGCTGCCGGTGCTGCCCGAGGTATAGATCACGAGCGCGGGGCCGTCAGGGTCGACGCCGCTTGCCGTGCGATCGAGCTCAGCGACCGCAGCCGCAGACGGCTCGGCGAGCAACTCCGCGAAGGGCATCGCATCCGACAGCAGGCCGCCGATCACGACGACATGCCGGATCGTGGGCTGGGCGGCGGCCAGGGCCGCGATGTCCTCGCCGAACTCGCGCCCGCCGTGCGCGGAGAGGCTGACTAGCACGGTCGGCTCGCTGTCGCCAACGACATGCATCAGCTCGGCCCGCCGATAGCTCGGGTTCAGCCCGATCCAGGTCGCGCCGATGCGCGAGAGGGCTAAGAACACGGTCAAAAACTCGGGGCCCGGAGTCGTGAGCATCGCCACGCACTGCCCTGGACGAACACCGAACTCGAGCAGCCCCGCGGAACAGGCGCGAACGTCGCGAGCGACCTGCGCGTATGTCCGCCGGCGTTCGCGCAGCTCGTCCAGCAGCACGTCGGGCTGGATCGCGGCCCAGTGGTCAAGGTACCCGACCAGCCGCTCGCAGCGGGGCACCGGAACGGCCGTCATGATGCCCTAGACGCCGGGCGCCGGCACCGGCGCGTGGTAGGTGATCCAGTCGGCGACCATCGCCGGGCGCTGCGAGCCTTCAAGCTCGAGCGTGTTCTCGGTGACGACGCGCCAGGTGCCGTCGGCGCGCGCATCCAGCGAGCGCAGCCGCGCGCGGCAACGCACCCGCTGGCCGGCCATCACGGGTGCCAGAAAGCGAACCCGGTCGGTCCCGTAGTTGAGCCCGTAGAGCCCCTCGGCCGCGCTGACACGATGCTTCTTGTGGAAGTAAACGAGCAGCGAGAGCAGCAGAAACCCAGACACAAGCTCGGGCCCGTAGGGGTCCTCGCTGGCCGGCTCAAATCCCAAGTGCTCCCTCGTCAGCAGCGTCGCGGCCTGAAACGCCAGCTCCAGCTCGAGCGGCACAACAATCCAGTCCGACACGAATAGCTGTCGGCCGACGTGATCCTTCAGCTCGGTCACGGGCATGCTCATCGGCCGACCCTACCCCGAGCCGAGAGGGCGGGTCTGCGGCCCCGCCAAGCGGCGCGTAGCGATCCAGTCCGCGGGATCATAAACGCACCGTGTCCGCCCCGACCGCGAGGCCGCGGCGATGACGACGCACGGCAGAGCATTGACCAACGCCGAGTGCGCCCCAGAAAGCGTCAGGACGTTCTTGAGGATCACGACGGTCGCGATCCGAGCCCGAGTCCGGGGAGCCCGATAAGCGGCGCGGCCAGTGCGTGGCGCTCCGAGCGCGTCCGGAAGCATGCGATCACGGCGACGGCGGTGATCACTTCGAGCAGGACGATGCCGATCGTCGAAAGTCCGCTCATCGTCGTGATGAAATTGAGGATACGGGTTGAGACCAGCGCGCGCGAACGCCGCGAAGACGATCACATCCCCGACTGCAGACGGCCGGCCCCTACGGGCGGAGCCGTACCGCGCGTTTACCTCGCCGAGCCCGGACGACAGCAGGCACTTCGCCCCAGAGAAGACAGATACCGCGAAGACGCGCTGTGAGCGCAGAGCATCCAGGCGAAGATGCTGGTGACTACCAGCCATGAGAGGACACCAGCCATCGCACTGGAGAGTAAGTCGTGCGCCGGCCCGACGAAGTACCCCGCGGATCGTTGCCCACGGCGGCCTGCACACGATCAAGACCGACGGCGCGACAGCCCTCCCGCCGGTGAAGCACTAGAAGACGCCGATCGAGCAACCGGCGATCCACATGGCCCGCCCGACCGTCCACGGGGTTGCCCATCTCCTTGCCGTAGGCCGCACACCCATGAAAGCCGGCGAACGAGTCGAACTCGAACATGTCCGTGACACTTCCGCTCAGCCCCTCCTGCGCGAGCGAGCGACTCGTTCGCGCGGACTCGCACGCTCTCGAATCTCCTCCTTATGGAGAGCGCATTTTTCGTGTCAGTGACGGCAGTTACCGCGCTCTCACACGACAAGGCGCCTACCGACCCCTCACCGCTGTGGCCGACGCCCGAGCCGCCTGATCAAGGGGCAGTTACGTCCGCCTATCGCGCTTTTCGCATGAACTCTCCATAGTCCGCCATCCGCTGATGGCAGGCGGCCTCAGGCCATAGCCGCGGCGTTTCGGTTGCAATGCGAACATGCAAACGATCCGCTTCGACGATGACGCTGCGCCGTCGTCCAACGATCCGGTTTTGCGTACGGAACTTCTCGGCGCCGCCTCTTCGAACTGCTCGCCGGTGTGTAGGTGCGCTTCGTCGGGGTCGGGACAGGGTTGCCGTTGACCGCACCCACCTTGCCGAGTTCTACGCCGCGCGGTTAGCCGAAGATCGGGAAGCGCCGTTTCTTGGCGAGTCGGTTCATTGCGGCCTGGATCGCGGATTCCACTTCTTGGTAGATCGAGTTGACGTAGTCGCGATCGTTGACGCGCTCTGGGTCCTTGTCGAGGTGAATCGGGTCGAGCAGCTCGGTGCGGATCTTCGCTGGTAGCGGAAGGTGCGTCGGAATGGTCTCGATCGTCAGCCCGAAGGGGATGCCGAGCACGATAGGCAGCTGCGAGCCGCGAAGCTTTTCTTTTAGACCCTTCAGCCCCGGGATGTTCTCGAGCCCGTCCGCGATCCAGCGGCCCTCGGATAGGACGAATGCGGTGTCATGCCCGCCGACGCTGGCCACGGGAACGATCGGCACGCCTGAGCGGATCGCCTGGCGTACGAACCCATGGCGCCCGCCGAGGACAGCCTCATCGCGCCTGCGCCAGTTGCGCATCGCGTCGACCTCGCCTCCCGGCCAGATGATCACGTCGCACCCGGCGCTAAGCGCCGCGGTGACGCCTTGACGGGAGGCTGGGATCACGCCGACCTGGCGGAAGTAGTCGCCGAGGCCGGGCGCGGCCATCAGGACATCGTGAGCGGTCGCATGCAGCACGCGCTCGGTCCCGAATCGCTGCCACCAGTCGGCCACGAACGTCCACGCGTCCATCGTCAGCGACCCGCCTGAATGATTTCCGATCAGCAGCGAGGTCTCCTCGGGCAGTCGCTCCCAGCCGGAGGTTTCAAGCCGGAAGTAGTACTTGCAAATGGCATCCCAGACCGGCTTCTGAGCGCGCATCAGTCTCTGGTTGGGGCCATCGAGGGCGTGCTCGGTCGCGGCGGCGACACGCCTACCGATCAGGCCCTCGATTCCACCTTTGGATTGGCGCGTATCGCTCCCGGACTTGCCCGCTGCAGCCGGATCGAGAGCCGCCCGGCCATCGCCGTTGTCCAGCGTCCTCGCGTGCGGGAGCGCGCCGTTGAGCTCAGGAGTTGCGTGCGGCGGCGCACCGTCGAGCTGACCCCCCTGTCGGGGCGGTGGTCCAGGGATGGTTGGCATGAGAAATCCCTCCTCCTAGCGCGTCGAAAGCCTCAGCGCACCGTTCTCGTGACGAGCATCGCCCAAGCGGACATTCACCCGCCGCACTGACCAGCAAACAAGTGAGTGGGCCAGTTGACAATGCTCGGCGCACATTGATAGTCGCCGATTATCCGGAGACGTCCTAGGATCCCCGCTGCCCAGCAGCGGTAGCAGCAGACAGCTCCGTAGCTCGGTGGAGCCCTCCATCACGATGATTCTATTGGCCCGCGTCCGCGCCGCGCCTGGGCTCCATCATGAGCGAGCCTCACGGCCAGCATCGGCGGCCCAGCCGCGAGGGCTCACGGTGGGCGGCGGCGACGGCCTGCTCGTGGTCACGCTCGAGACGGATCGGGGGTGGCGCCGCCACTCGGCGTCAGTGGCAACAAACCGATCGGGATGGGGACAAGGCCCGGGCATGGTCGCAACGGCAAGAAGCGTCGTTTAGGCCCTGGGCTAAACGCGGGCTAAACGAGCTCCGAGTAATGCTTTCGTGCGAAGAACGCGGCAGGCGCCGTTCTCCCAGGCCGCGCGCGTCGGCTGGGCGCTTGCGCTTATCGTCACAAGCCAGTAGAGTCTTGGCGAAGCGGTCGCTGACCAAGCCGACCAGACGTTGATGCAGTTGACCTTGCCGTCGCTGCGGCTAGCCGACGCGGTTGACTTCCGCTCTGCGTGAACTCGTTGTGTCGAGTTTGCGGCTTGGCCGTGGGCTGTGCCCGCGGGATTGAATGCCCCACCAGGAAAGGGCGGCGACGGATGCTTGCCGTGATTGTGCTGTTGCTTGTCGTTGCCGTGATCTGGTGGCGCATCGGCGCGAGCGTTGTGGCCGAGGCGGGGGTCAGGTCGTGAGCCCCGTGGCCGAAGATGTCCGGGTTGACTACCGACGTCGGCCGCACGGTGCAGTTGGGGTTCGCGAATCAGGCGATCGCGCGGTCGAGTCTGCGCAGGCGATCACAAGTACCGGTTTGCTATTCCAGCATCCCGGCTCGCGCGACTACGATCCACGCGAGCAGATCGTCGAGCACCCCGACACGCCCGAGCGGATTGATGCGATTGACGCCGCTCTCGCTGCGGTGGACTTGCTGGGCTGGGAGCCGCGCGTCGCGCCGATGGCCAGCCGCGCCGAGCTGGAGGCTGTCCACGACGCGGACCTGGTCGACATGATCGAGCGGCTCGTCGCCGGCGGCGGCGGGCTGATCGACGCCGATACCCACGTTGACGCGGCGGGCTATCGCGCCGCGCGCAATGCCAGTGGTGCGGCGTGCGCGATGGTCAGAGCGCTGATGGCCGGGGAGGCACGGATCGCGTTCGCGGCGGTGCGCCCGTCAGGACACCACGCCGAACGATCGCGCGCGATGGGGTTCTGCCTGTTTAACAACATCGCCGTCGCGGCGCAGCTCGCGATTGACACGTTGGGGGTGCGGCGCGTATTCATCCTCGACTGGGACGTCCACCACGGCAACGGGACCGCTGAGATCTTCCGCCGCCGCGACGATGTCCTGTACGCGAGCATCCACCAGGCCAATATCTTTCCCGGCAGTGGCCCGCTGCGTGACGCCGGGTCGGGCGCGGGGTTGGGCTACACCATCAACCTACCCGTCCCCGCCGGCTCCGATGGCGAGCGGTGGGTGTCGCTGCTGGAGCATGTGGTGCTACCCGCGGCCACTGCTTTTCGTCCCGAGCTCGTGCTGATCTCGGCCGGCTTTGACGCCCACCGCGCCGACCCGCTGGGCGGCTGTCTGCTTGAGAGCTCGGACTTCGCACGGATGGCCCGCCACGTCCGCGATCTCTCACAACTCACAGACGCCCCGATCGGCGCCGTGCTCGAGGGTGGCTATGATCCGCCGGCGCTCGCCGAGTCCGTGGTCGCGACAATGCGCGCGCTCGGCGAACACGACGCGGCCGAGTCGATCGCGCCCGACCCCATCTACACCCGACAAGCAGCATCGCACGTCGGGCACCACTGGGAACTGTAGCCAGCACGCTCGAGCACTGATGGCCATGCGTGGGGGAGATCCCGATGGGCGCCAGCGCGAGCATCTGCATCGGCTGGTGCGCTCGTCGCGAGTGCCGGTTCCCGGCGCGTGTTACCTAGCCGGGAAGGGCTACCGCGTCAGTCGCGAGCCACGCTCGCAATCAGCCTCGGCCAGGGACCCGATGCCGTGCGACCCCGTCCGGTGCCCGTCGAAGTAGCCGCTAGTCGTGCGAGGTCTCGTGGACAGAACGGGCGGTACCCCGGCCCAACGAGTGCAGGGCCCGGCATCGCTTGGCTTGACCCCTCCTCGGCTTTCACCATCGTTGGGGACGCGGCCGGCTACCGCCGGATCCACGCACATCGAATTCCTCGCTCGCTGGCCCTCACGGAAGGCGATGCACGTCAAAGGGCACCACGGCCGGCGTCGGGGAGCAACCATCACGCGGTGCGTGGGTGCTCGATCTTGCCGACCGCGACCAGCTGACCGGCCTGTGGAACCGCCGGCGCTTCGAAAAGGAACTTGACCGCTCACGGCAAGACAGCGAGTACCTAGTCAGGCGGCGACCAAGCGATCCTGCACGAGTCCTTGCAAGGCGCGTAAGGGCTCTCTTCTTGGGTTGCTGTCCCCAGGGCGAGGAGACCGCGACGCTGGTGCGTGACCTCGACCCGGGACTTGCGATCGACGACCTGGACCGAGTCGAGAGCGTGACCGACTGGATCGCAGATGCGCTGGACGCGTCCCGGCTGAAAGCGTTGCCCAGCCCCTCTCGAACGCCCCGGCCCAGCCCCGCCGCCTTCCGCTACCAGCTGGCTGAGCTGGCGTGCGCCGCCGACGCGTGCGTGGCCCTGCCCGAAGGCACCGAGCCTAGCCTCGCACCTTGCAGGCCGGGGTCGTGTGCGCCCTGCGAGGGATCGCCCGTAGTTTGCTGCTGGGCCCGCCAGACGAGGTGGTCGCAAAGGCCCAAAGCCCCGGGCTGCTGCTGCCCGACGGCGTCACCGCGCTCGACCCCCAGGCCGTCGCCGAGCGCTACGCCGCGCCGCCACCGCGGCTGGAGTGAACAGATCGCAGGCGATCACCTCGCTGACCCAATCATGGTCGCCACGGTGATGCTCCAGCGAGGTCGACGGCCTGGTGGCGGGCGCGCTGGCACCACAGCGGCCACGGTCCGCCCGGCGCTACAGCTCCTCGGCACCAAGCCAGGTAGCCGCCTGGTGTCGTCGGTGTTCTTCATGTGCCTCCCCGATGAGGTCGTCGTCTACGGCGATTGCGCCCTCAACCTTCGGCCCACCGCCGAAGACCTCGTCGACATCGCGATCCAGAGCGCGGTGTCAACACGGGCCTTTGGCATCGAACCCCGAGTCGCGATGATCAGCTTCAGCTCGCAGGCGAGAGGCGCCGACGGCCCCGAGGTGGTGGCGGTTGGCGGGTTCATCTCTCGATTCCGTCCCCGCCACTCGTAGTTGGCTTGCGGCCGCCCGTCCGGTGCGGTTCTCTTACCCTGGCTCAACGTCCTACGATGTTGGGGGTTTCACGCGGATTCGAGTTCACCGAGGAGGCTGTGATGGAGGATGCTGTGATCGTCAGTGCCGTGCGTACGCCGGTGGGCAGCTTCGGCGGGCAGTTCAAGGATGTCCCAGCCACGGAGCTCGGCGCGTGCGCTGTGCGCGCCGCGCTTGAGCGGGTCGGTGTTTCGGTCGAGGACGTGGATGAGGTCGTGCTCGGCTGCGTCCTCACGGCTGGGCTCGGACAGAATCCCGCACGCCAGGTTGCGATCGGCGCGGGGATCCCGAAGGAGGTGCCGGCGACGACGATCAACATGGTCTGCGGATCGGGCCTGAAAGCAGTCGCGATCGCTTCGCAGATGATCCGCGCGGGCGATGTCGAGATCGTCGTCGCGGGTGGCATGGAGAACATGACGCGTGCTCCGTATCTGTTGCCGTCCGGGCGGTTCGGCGCGCGGATGGGCGACGCTCAGCTGATCGACTCGATGGTTCATGACGGCCTGTGGGACGCGTTCAACGACATCCACATGGGGATCACCGCGGAGAACCTTGCCGATCAGTACCACATCAGCCGCCCCGAACAGGACCAGTTCGCCGCAAGCAGTCAGCAGAAGGCCGAGCGGGCGGTCGCTGACGGGATTTTCAGCGACGAGATCGTGCCGATAGAGGTGCCCGCAAAGGGTGGCTCCCGCCTGGTTGACAGCGACGAGGCTCCTCGCGCGGGGACGACTGCCGACGCGCTCGCGAAGCTACGCGCGGCGTTTCGTCGTGACGATGGGACGGTGACCGCGGGCAATGCGTCGGGGATCAACGACGGAGCGGCAGCGATCATCGTGATGTCGGCGAGCAAGGCCAACGAGCTCGGCCTGCGGACGTTCGGGACAGTCGAGAGCTACGCCTCGGTCGGGGTCGAGCCGAAGATCATGGGCATTGGCCCTGTCCCTGCCGTACGCAAAGCGCTGGCCAAGGCGGGACTCCAGCTTGGCGACATCGACCTGTTCGAGCTCAACGAGGCGTTCGCGGCGCAATCGCTTGCCGTGCTCAGAGAGCTGGACATCGAGCCCGAACGGATCAACCCTCATGGCGGCGCGATCGCGCTCGGGCACCCGATTGGAGCCAGCGGAGGCCGCATCCTCGTGACCCTCTTGCACGAGATGCGCCGCCGCAACTCAGGACGCGGCATCGCGGCGCTCTGCGTCGGCGGCGGCCAAGGCCAAGCCGCGATCATCCGAAACGGGGCCAATCAGTAGAGCGCCGAGCCAACGAACCACACCTTCCAATCTAGAGCGCGGGCGGTTGGGCCCGCTTGGAGTCCCTCGTGGGGGCTTGCGACCTTTCGGGCCGCTGGAGGTACCGCCGTGGCCACCATCTCAAGCCTACTCTCAGAGCACGTGAGCCTGGAGATCCGTTCGGCTGATCGGATCTTCCTTGCGGGGTACGTCCGCGGTTCTAGTGCGACGGGCAGCTGGCGCGGTTCTTGAACGACCGTGCTGGCGGGACGATCCCGTCGTCGGCGATGCTGGGAAGGATCGGCCGTGCGTATGTGGAGGAGATCAATCGGTTCGCGAAGACCAATGAGATCCCGGTGGTCCGGTTCGCGAAGAGCGACGTGAAGGAGGACGTCGCGCGCCCGTACATGCACGCCGCTGAGCGGGAGGGGCGCTCCGGCGTGGTGATGCTCGGCGTCGCGCAGGAGAAAGCGTGGGCGTGGCGCGGCTGGTGTGATGGCGGTTGCGACGCGCACCCGCACTTAGAGTTCGCCCGTCAGGCTGCGTTCGTCAACCACCACTACTGGTACATCTTCGATCCCGGCTGGGGGCCATCGTTCATCAAGACCAACGCGTACTCCCCGTACCCGGTGTGGATCGACCTCATGGCCATGAGTGGGCGAAGCGTCGTCATGGCGGGCTTCGCCACCCGCGGGGATGAAATAGGGCCGTTACTCCAAAATATGGGTGGTCAATAATCGGCCTATTTCGTTACAGGCGGCGAGGTGCTCACGCAGGCTGATCGCTCGGGCCCGGGCGCTGGCAGTGTCGGCATACCGGACTCGCGAGTTCTCGGACGCGAGCAGGAGTGTCGCGAGCGCGGGAGACAGCCGGTTCTCGTCCGCAGGAGCAGTCTCGGATGCGGCGATCGGACGCCCGCCGGCTTCCGCATCGCCGTAGAACATCACTCTGACGATCACTTCTCCGACTGCGGGCGGAGCAGCATGCTTTCCCCCGTCGGCGACCTCGTCGACGCGACGCGCTTGGTCCTCGTCCTACGCGTGCGGCACTCACCGGTTGGTCAGCGACGTGCTCTGCGGGTGGCGCTCGCTCCGAGCTTGGTCTCGGATTCTCACCGGCCGCGGCTCGGTCGGCGAGCTGAGTCGGTGATCGACGGCCTGCGATGCCCGGGGTGAGAAACGTTGCGGGCTATCCGGGTCATAGATCGGGTGTTCTACGGATGGCGCTGAAGGGTGCGGGTAGCAGGCTGGGTCACTCACCGAAACACCAACCAATCAAGAGAGTGCCGAGGGTCGTTGGGCCGGTGCGCTTTTCCTTATTGGTCGCTTGGCCATAGTAGTGCGTATCCGGTCGGATGCCGATCGTCACCAAGACAGGTGCGCTGACGGTTTCGGTGCACTAGAGGGAGGCAGCATCATGGCTACCATGACTGCGGACGACGTTCGGCAGGAGACAAGCGCGGCGCGCGCGCCTGAGCGTGCAACAACGCTTGACTGGGGCAACTCGGCGCCGCTTGCGCTCCTTGCCTTTGCCGTGACCACGTTCATGCTCAGCATGATCAACGCCAACGCCGTGGCGGTGGGCGTGACACCCGTTGTGTTTGGCGTGGCGCTGATGTTCGGCGGCCTTGCGCAGCTGATCGCCGGCATCATCCAGCTCCGAACCGGCAACACGTTTTCCGGCGTGTTGTTCGCGGGCTTCGGCGCCTTCTGGATGTCGTTCTTCGCGACGGGTCAGTGGTTCCTCAAGGACGTGCCGCTGCTCCAGGTCGGGCACGCGTTGGGCCTCTTCATCTACGCCTTCGGCATCTTCGTCGTGGTCATGCTCGCGGCCTCGCTGCGCACGAACGTGATCGTGGTGGTGGCGCTCGGGCTGCTCGTAGGGACGTTCTTCTGCCTCGGAGCGGGGAACTACGGGGCGCACACGACGCTGATTCATTGGGGTGGCTACCTCGGCCTCGCTGCAGCCGCTTGTGCGTTCTATCTGGCGTTGGCGGAGCTCTGCGAGTTCTCCTATGGCCGGAGCATGCTCCCGGTGTGGCCGCTGGCCGGTCGGTGACGAGCGGGACTGACGACGTCCGAGACTGACCGGTTCGAAGGAGGCTCTAATGGGCGGTTACGAACACACATATCGGCAGTGGCGAGAGGACCCGGAGGAGTTCTGGCGAGCCGCGAGCACGGCGATCGATTGGGATCGCCCTCCTGATGCGATCCTCGACCGGTCAGTGACACCAAGCCCGGCGTGGTTCCCGGGTGGGGAGCTCAACACCAGCTTCAACGCGCTCGATCGCCATGTGCGCGACGGGCGCGGCGAGCAGGCGGCGCTGATCTACGACAGCCCGGTGACGGGCGTTGTACGGCGCTACTCGTACCGCGAGCTCCTCGACGAGGTGGCCCGGTTCGCCGGCGCACTGACCCGCGAAGGCGTCAGTCGAGGCGATCGCGTGGTCATCTACATGCCGATGGTCCCCGAGGCGGTGATCGCGATGCTCGCGTGCGCCCGCCTCGGGGCCATCCATTCGGTCGTGTTCGGCGGGTTCGGCGCCGACGAGCTGGCCTCCCGGATCGCCGATTCGGGAGCGAGGATGGTCGTATGCGCGTCGTGCGGTGTCGCGCCGGGCGGGGTCACGCCGTACAAGCCGCTGGTGGACCGCGCCCTCGAGCTGCTCGACGGGCAACAGGTTCGCTGCATCGTGCTCCAGCGCCCTGAAGGTCCGGGCTCGATTCAGCCGGGGCGGGACGTCGAGTGGGATGCCTGCATGGACGGAGCCGCGCCGGCGCCGTGCGTGCCGGTCGCGGCCACCGACCCGCTGTACATCCTCTACACGTCGGGGACCACCGGCCTGCCGAAGGGGATCGTGCGAGACAACGGCGGCCACGCCGTGGCCCTCGAGTGGTCGATGGAGGCGATCTACGGCGTGCGCCCGGGCGAGGTGTACTGGGCCGCATCGGATATCGGTTGGGTCGTCGGCCATTCCTACATCGTGTACGCGCCGCTGCTGCACGGATGCACGACCGTCCTGTACGAGGGCAAGCCGGTCGGGACGCCTGACGCCGGCGCCTTCTGGCGCGTCTGCGCCGACCACCGCGTGTCGGTGATGTTCACCGCCCCGACCGCGATCCGCGCGATCAAGCGGGAGGACCCGTCGGCCCTGCACGTGCGCGATCACGACCTGAGTGCGTTCCGGACGCTGTTCCTGGCCGGAGAGCGGTGCGATCCGGACACGCTGGTCTGGGCCGGCGAGCACCTCGGGCGGCCGGTGATCGATCACTGGTGGCAGACCGAGAGCGGGTGGCCGATGGCCGCCAATTGCGTTGGCCTCGAGTTGCTGCCCGTCAAGCCCGGGTCGCCGACCAAGCCGGTCCCTGGCTACGACATCCGCATCCTCGATGACGAGGGCACCGAACTGGGACCGGGCGAGAACGGTGCGGTATGTGTGCGGCTCCCGCTTCCGCCGGGCTGTTCACCCACGCTGTGGCGGGGGGACGAGCGCTTCGTCGACGCCTACCTTTCCCAGTACCCCGGCTTCTATCTCAGCGGTGATTCCGGATATTTCGACGAAGACGGCTACCTGTACGTGATGAGCCGGATCGATGACGTGATCAACGTGGCCGGCCACCGGCTCTCGACCGGACAGATGGAGGAGGTCCTCTCGAGCCACCGGGATATCGCCGACTGCGCGGTCGTCGGCGTCGCAGATGACTTCAAGGGCCAGATCCCGATCGGTTTCGCCGTGCTGAAGGCGGGCGTCGAGAGCTCCCACGAGGACATCGCCTCCGAATTGGTGGCCCTCGTTCGCGAGCGCGTCGGTCCAGTCGCGTCATTCAAGACGGTGGCGATCGTCGACGCACTGCCCAAGACCCGATCAGGGAAGACGCTGCGCGCCACGATCCGCAAAATCGCCGACGGCGAGCGCTGGAGTGTGCCGCCGACGATCGAGGACGCCACAGTGCTGGACGACTTCGTGCAGCTATTGCCGACGCTTCACGCCAGCGGCGCCCCGACGCCGCAGTCGTGATCAATCTCAACCCAAGGGCACGGCCACAGCGCTGCCCCGCGAGCCCATGCCCCAGCTTGAGCAAGGGAGCACTCTCCACGCGAGCGGGTGACGTGCGAGACCTTGCAGGAGGCGAGCTGTGTGGGATATCGGTGCGCGGCTGACCGACGACCCAAGCGAGCTGATCGTCTACGACGCGTATCACCGCGTGGTTCACTACGAGCTGATCGACGGCCGTGAGGGGGCGCAGGCGTGCGGCGCTAAAGGCCGACGAGCTCGTCCGCTCGCGGCCGGAGGCCCGCTTGCGCGGCCCGATTGGGCACAGACCGGGGCGTCTCAGGCGTGACGCTTTACCGCTGGCTGCGCCAGGGGTTCATTGGCCACGACGCACGCTCGACGTTGACGCGCTACGGGCACGTGATTGACGAGCTCGAGGACACGCCCCGGATCAAGGCCGAGGCAAGCGATCGCGAACGCGCGGCTCGCTGTCCACACGGGCGGTTCTGCGGCCGTGCGGGACTTCAGTTCGTGACAGGGCGGAACTGGATCGGCGATCGACCGACGACGGGACGGCATCGATCGCCGATTTGCCGGAATGCCGCCTATATTGGGGGCGTGTCGACTCACGCGCCAGACAACCGTGATGAGCATCTCGAACTGCCAGTCGAGGAGCTGCTGCGCCGAGCGCGTCCGCTACCTCGGCATGACGAGATGGTGATCGACGACCTAAGCGAGGACGAAGGCGCCGCCTTCCTGGAGGCAGTCGAGTCGTGAGCTCGGTCCGGTCCCGCGGGCCGATCGTCATCGACACGGACGTCTTCAGCGCGGATCTGGTCCCTGGCTCGCGGCTCGCGGAGCGCTTTGCGCCGCTCATCACTGGCCGGCTGGCATTCATCTCGTTCCAGACGGCTGCGGAACTCCGATCCGGCGCGATACGCCGAAGCTGGGGCCTCCCACGGATGCTCATGCTGGAAGCGAAGATCGGGCTGGTCGAGGTCGTTCAAAGCGGCCCTGAGCTCGTGGCTATCTACGCACAGCTTCGCGCCAAATGTGTAGCCGCCGGCCATGCGCTCGGCCAGAAGGCGCACACAGCAGATCAGTGGATTGCCGCCACCGCGATCCGCCTGGGGATTCCGCTCGTCTCGAACGACGGAATCTTCCACGGCGCGCCGGGCCTTCAGCTCGAGACGCTGCGTTCGGCTGACTGACGCGAGTCTCCGATTTCGCATGTACCCGTGTGGTACCCGCGCCCGCCTCCTCCGCCGTGAGCGCACGCTTCCGGGCAAACAAAAAGGCCCCGCTTTGCAGGACCTTTTAGTGATGGAGCTAGGGGGACTCGAACCCCCGACCTCCTGGGTGCGATCCAGGCGCTCTCCCAACTGAGCTATAGCCCCGGGCGGCGGCAGATGCCGCGCGGTTGCGGGACAGTGTAGCCCCGGCAGGGCAGGCAAGCCGTGGCTGGATCAAGCGCGCCGGCGCGCGTGAGAGCTGGAGATTTCGACCCGATCGCGGGTAGCCTCAGCGACGGAGGGGCCTTGATGAGCTTTCGCGCGCGGCTCTTCGTGGCGATCGTGGTCGTGCCGATGGCAGCCATCGGGGTGTTGATGTTCCGCTTGATCAACGACAGCCAGCAGGGGAAGGCCGACGCTCGCGCGAGCAGCGTCGCGGTGACGGCGGGCAGCGTCGATCGAAGTCAGACTGCCAACGCGCGTGCGGACGCTGAGATGCTCGCGCGTGATGTCGGGTCGCTGCGCGGCAAGGCGCTGTCGGTTCGGTTCGCATCGCTGGCGACACGGGCCGGATTGGCGCGGGCGACGCTGAGCTCGGGGTCGACGACCCTGGTAGACGTCGGCGACCGCACGGCGATCGCGCCAGGCATGGCGATTCTGAGAGATCCTGCCGCGGGTCGGGTGATGACCGTGACGGTGTCAGAGCTGACCGCCGCCCAGTACGCGCGGGACCTCGCCGCGCCTGGGGTCGCAGTACTCGTGCGCCGGGGGCCGAAGATCCTCGGCTCGTCGATCGCCGTGCCGAATGCTGCCTCGCTGCCGGCGGGGGGGAAACGTCACGGTCCGCGGCACCGGGTATCGCATCGTCGGACAGACGTATCACCGGCTTCGGAGGCGTTCCGGTGACCGTGACCGTGCTGTCGGCGCTGTCCGCGACCTCCGCCTCGCCCAGTGGCAGTCGCGCGGTCGCGGCGGTGCTCATCCTCGCGTTCCTCGCGCTGGCGCTCGGGTTCTCGATACTCGCGTCGCGCGCGCTTCAAGGGCGGCTCAGCGGATTCCTCCAGGCGGCGCGACGCCCTCGGGAGCGGCGACTTCTCCTCTCCGATCAGGGTCGAGGGCAACGACGAGTTCGCGGAACTGGGGATGGAGTTCAGTGCATAAAGCTGAGCGCCAAGCGCTCAGGAACGGCGGGGTCGGCGAGGCCCACACGGCCGCGGTGAGCGTCGCATCGGTCGCTCTCGGTCCGCTCGAACCCCGTAATCGCGCGCACGGCGTGATCACGGTGGCCCGGCGCGGGCGGCCGTTCACCGAGGACGATCTCGACGTGCTGAGGTCGCTTGGGGTGGAGGCAGCGCTCGCGCTCGAGAACATCGAGCTGCACTTTCAGGTCCGTCGCCCGGCCGTGACCGACGAGCTGACCGGGCTCGCGAATCACGGCCGCTTCCAAGAGCTCCTCAATGCCGAGATCGAGTAGGTGCGCCGCTACCACCACCCGATCGGCCTGATCATGCTCGACATCGACGACTTCAAGTCCGTCAACGACACGTACGGGCACCCCCGGGGCGATGCCGTGCTCCGACATGTAGCGCGCGTGTTGCAAGAAAATTTCCGCGATGCCGACTCACCCGGGCGCTACGGTGGCGAGGAGTTGTCGTTGATCCTCCCGCACACCGACCTCGAGGGCGCCCACGCGATCGCCGAGCGCATCCGGACCGCGGTCGAGCGCCTGCGCGTGCCCAGCACCGACGGGCACGGCGTCCTGCGCATCACAGCCAGCCTCGGCGTAGCCGCGTCGACCGATGGGCAAAAGGACGCGCTGATTGCCGATGCCGACGGTGCGCCCTACGAGGCCAAGCGCGCCGGCAAGAACCGGACCGTCAGCGCCCGTGCTCGAGCGGCGGACGCCTCAGGGGCCGGGTAGGCTTAAGCAGCATGGGTTTACTCGACGACGCGATCCGCGAGCACCTCGACCTCAAGCGTCGACGCGGGGCCGACCCGACTGAGATCGAGCGCGCCGAACGCGAGGCGCTGGGCCCGGTCCGACGCGGCCCCGAGGTCACCGAGGAAGACGCACCTTCAGCCGAGCTCGTCTCGGAGCCGGATGCGGGCACTGCACCGCCACCGGCCGACCACTGGGACCCCTTCGAGGACGATGTCGAGGCTCGCGCGGCCGAGCCACCGCTCGAGGACTACGAGGAGCTCCCGCCGTACGAACCCGTCGAGCACCTTGCCGGCCCGGAGTCGGCCGCCGGCGCTCGCCCGTTCGACCTCGAGGACGAACCCGCTGCCCCGCCACATCCCGCCGACGTCGCGCCGGCGCCCGAACCCGAGCCCAGCCTCGCGCCCCATCCGGCCGATCCTCCGCCGCCCACCACCCCCGCGCACCTCGACCAGGCGACGGAGGAGTACGAGCTCGAGCCAGCCGAGGGCGACGAGGGCGACGACGTGCTCGAGAGCACCCCGGAGTTCCTCCAGGACGCGCCCGACCACGACCGTCTCTGGTTCGAGCAGCGCCCGCCGCGAGATTTCGACTTCGACGGCTGAGTCCCTAGACTCGATCCCGGATCGGGGCCATAGCTCAGCTGGGAGAGCGCCTGCTTTGCACGCAGGAGGTCACGGGTTCGAATCCCGTTGGCTCCATTCAAGAAGCGCCTGCTAATAGGCACTTTTCTCGGCTGATTCCATAGTTGTGGTGGCCGCTATAGCCGTCCATGGAAGCGTTATGGAAGCCTCCGTAAATACGGCCGTCGCGAGCGTGTCGTTGGGCCTCGGGGCGCGCGCGTACCGTGGAGCTAGTTCCGCCGGCGCCGCTCTGCCTGCCAGAGGGCGTTCACGACGTAATGCATGGCGGTGTTTGCGGTTCTCAGCGTCGCGCCACAAAGCGAGTTCGAATCGATTGAGATCGCACTCGCCACCGAGCCGCCTTGCCCGATCCAGAGAGCGCCAGCGTGCATCGGAAGTGGACCATCCAGGTCTTGAGCGGGATCAACGATTACATGCCCGAATGGCGCATCGTTGCCGCTTTGTTCGACGAACGGGACGATGTTGAGGGCCTGGTCGGGCTGCCAGCAAAGCGCTCCTACCAAAGTCGCATCGAGCATTCCTGTGGAGCTCGTATCTACGGGACCATCGGGTTGGATAAAGACCGTCTCCTCCGCAAGTCGCAGCCGGATCAGCGCCTCCAGGCCGCTCTCGGGCTCTCTGGCTGGCGTGCGGAAATCGGCCGCCGGGAGTGTTTCTTCGCGGGCCAGGCCGAGCACGTTGAGGGCAATCCCCGCCGTGGATGCTGTGATTTGCAGCCATTGAAGGAGATCTTGGTCTGTGTTGCCCGGCGGGTCCGGGCTCCACCAAGCGAGGAAGTCTGCTCCATATTCCCGGTGGAGATCGCCGAGCGCCGGGTTTGAGCTCGCGGCAGCTTGGGCCTCCTCACAGATTCGTCGTGCGTCTGCCAACGCCACTCAGCCCATCCTAACTGTAGCCGAGCGGAGTGCGTCGGATCGCTCCAAGGAGATGTAGTAGGACAATGGCTCAGCGATTCAAGCAGAGCTGTCAACGCAAAACACTGCCACGTCGACGCTGTCGACGCCCCGGCGCGAGAGAAGTCTCAAGCACAAGGTATGGCATTCTGCGGCTACAAAGTGCGACTGACTGGTAGTTAGCGCTCGGCCGAAGATGGATTCTAATTTGCAGGTAGGGTGTGGATAGAAGCCTCGGTATCCATGCTTCACTCAGTAGGCCCCGAACGTGGAGTCGGGATTGATCGAGCAATGCCGCGGAGAGCAGTCACATCAGAAGCGGCGCGGGACCGCCACGGCCACTCCAAGCCAGTCGGTGCACGCGCGCCGCGGACGTTGCGGTCAGTCGAGGAGCCGCGCACCTGCGGTCAGAGCGCGAGCTGCAGTCCACCAACGGGAGTAGAGGGTTGGATTCGACTGAGCAGAGAACCGCATGATCGGTGTCTCGGCGCGCGCAATCCCAAACAAGTACGGCGAGGCCATCATCTGGCCGTCAGCGTTTGGCGTATCGGCGCCGAGATCGATGCCCAGTACATGTGCCATAGGAACGTGGTCATAGAGGTAGATCTCCATCGCGCCGGGAGGGTTTCCCAGCATGACTTCGTTGCGTACTTCTGCTAGCTCACCGAGGGCCTGCCGAGCGTGATCCAGGTAGTTCGCCTCGCCGCGATCTGCAAGGTATGCACGACCGTTGGTCGACTCCGGGTCTAGGGCATAGCAACGCACAATGACACCGCGCCGTATTGCCTCGAACACGGGGCCTTTAAACAGGCTCGGCGCAAGGGACCGGAAATAGCTCGTGAATGTCGTGATCCCGGTACCCAGCTCCAACACCTCGTGCTGGGCGCGGGCGATGAACTCGGCTTTCTCTGCAACCGGAATCCTGCCTTCCTCACTGATTCGGAGCCGGTCGATGAGTCGTGGCGGTGGGTCCTGTCGAGTCTGGTCGTCGAGGAGCCACAACTCGACGCTTCCCACGCCGGCGAGCGGTACGTGCTCAGGCCCACGGAGCTCGAGTGCAGCATGATCGGCCAGCTGCGGACGAATCGCGTCGACGATCGCGGTATCGAGCAAGATCTGGCCGGGCGCTGCAAGTGACTGGATCCGGGCGCAGCGGTCGACGGCGCTGCCGAGCACGTCATCCGAGCCATCAAGCTGAATGATCTCGACGACACCAGCCGTGAGGCCGATCTTCGTCGCAAGGTCGGTCTGGGCTAGCGCCGCGCGAGCGTTCACCGCCGCAAGCGCCGCGTTCACAGGGTCCGTGAACGTAACCAGGATGCCGTCGCCTAACTCTTTCACGACGTGCCCGTCGAACCGTTCGCAGATCGCGCGGCAGGTGGCATTGTGGCGAGTCGCGGCCTCGATCCCCGCAAGATGGCCCTGCTCGAGTTTCCGCGCCGTCGATCCGACCAAATCGAAGAACGCCACGGCAATGAATCCGCGCTGGCCCGTGTGGCTGAGCTCGCCGGATCGGGCGACGAGGTCCGCGAGATCAGGAAGCAGATGCGTGGGTTCGACGCCGACCTCGGTCACATGGCGAACTTTAGTCTCGCTCGCGCGGGAGCGGGAATCTCGTCGCGGTGGCGGTCCACGGCTTGGCGCGAGCGCGTTAGCGGTGCCTCGCTTGCGCGTCCGGCTCTAGCGCGATGGGCGTCGGCGTACCATAATCTGGAGCAGAATGGCCGACGCTGCGAAGCCCGATATCGGCGCTGATATCCCAGCGCCATCCGCTCCCGACGCGCCTCCTGAGGTCATCGATCCCGCCGACGAAGGGGAGCGCCAAGCTCTCCTCGCGCGATTTCATCCGCTGTTCTCCGGCGCCGGCGGCATCGACTCGTGGCTGAGGGACGGGACTCCACAGACGGTCGTCGAGCGGTTGGGTCAACTGGACAGTCACCCGATGACCCGTGAGCAACTGAATCAATTGCTGGTCCTTTCCCATGAGGCGGGCCTGTCCCGCGGTTTCTTCGAGTATTACTGGCTCTCCGCACCCGAGCACACGTACAACGTTCGTGAACTTGCCGGCTTTCAGCCTGAGTACGTCGGATCGCCTGGGATCGAGTCAATTGAGCACTTGCGATGGGGATTGACCCGCTTCTACTTCGACTCTCTCTTGTACTTCGGCAACATCAGATCGGCATATCGGCGAATGCGCGATATGTCGCTGGATGCGATCACCACGTTCTTTCGGGCGTACCGGTAGTAGGCGTTCAGGGGGTCGGAGTCCGGTGAGCAGGGTTGGAGGGCTTTGCAGTGAATGTTGCATGCGTGGGATCTGCAAGCTCGGATTCGGGAGGGCTCAGCTATGAGGCGATGGAGGCGCTCCTCGCCGAGCTGAGGGCGCAGAACGCAGAGTTGAGCGAGCAGAATCGCGTGCTGGCCGAGCGGGTTGAGGAACTCGAGCGGCAGTTGGGGCGTAACTCGAGTAACAGTTCGTTGCCGCCGTCGTCTGATCAGCCGTTGACGCGGGCTGAGCGTCGCCGGCGGGCGCGGGAGAAGCTCAAGCAGATGTCCAAGCAGCAGCGCAAGCCGGGCGGGCAGCCCGGGCATGAGGGCAAGCACCGCGCGATGGTGCCAGCGGAGCGTGTTGACCGTCGCACTGAGCACCTGCCGCAGGTGTGCGGGTGTGGGCACCGGTTCACCGGCAGCGAGGAGCGGGTCGATGAGCCGCTGGTGCATCAGCAGTGGGAGTTGCCGGCGATCCGCCCGCTGATCTTTCAGTATGACCTGGTCAGGTTGCGCTGTCCGTGTTGCCGGCGGCCGCGGCTCGCGGAGCTGCCGGCGGGGGTGTCGTGGTCGCCGTTCGCGCCGAGGTTGCAGGCGCACATCGGCGTGCTGGCCGGGGTGTACCGGCTCTCGCGCCGGCAGGTGCGCGACGTCGTCGGCGAGATGTTCGGGATCCCGATCTCGACCGGCGCGGTCGACGCCGCGATCATGCGCATGTCGGAGATCCTCAAGGATCCGTGGGAGCAGCTGCGAGCGAGCGTCCAGGCCGCACGGCAGGTGCACGCCGATGAGACCGGCTGGCGGCTGCGCGGCGCGTATGAGTGCCTGTGGGTCGCGACGACGGCGCTGGCGGCGTGCTACCGGATCGACCCGCACCGCAGCCAGGCCGCGGCCAAGGAGCTGCTCGGCGAGGAGTTCGGCGGGTTCGTGATCTGCGACCGGTACGTCGGCTACCACTGGCTCGACGTGCTCCAACAACAGTTCTGCTGGGCGCACGCGATCCGCCAACTGGTCGCGCTGTCCGAGCGCCCAGGCGCTCCCGGCAAGCTCGGCCAAAAGCTGCTTGACGCTGCACGCGAGGTGATCAAGACCCACCGCCGCTATCTCCAAGACGATCACGATCTGGACTGGCTGCGCACACAGCTCGCACCGCTACGCGAGCAGATCCAGACGCTGCTGGCCAAGGGCGCCCGCGGCCGCGACCAAAAGACCGCGAACTTCTGCGCCGGGCTGCTGGAGGAGTACGACGCGCTGTGGACCTTCTGCGACGTTCAGGATCTCCAGATCCCGATCACCAACAACGCCGCTGAAAGAGCGCTCCGCCACGCGGTCATTCTCCGCCGAGTACAGGGCGGCACCCAATCCGACCACGGCAGCCGGTGGATCGAGCGGATCCTCTCGATCCGCGAAACGATGCGCCTCCAAGACCGCTCAGCGCTCGACTACCTGATCCAGGCCGCCAACGCCTGGCACGCCGGCCAGCCCACACCCTCACCGCTCGCCGCCGGACCCTGAATCACCGATAACCCCGGCGATTCACCCGCGGACCCCCTGAACGCGTACTACCGGTACGACACGTTGGCCCTCGCTCAGCGTGGCCCCGCGCTACCGCTTCGGCAGATTGCGCGGGACGACCGCTACCTGATCTCAGAAATGGCGTGCAAGTCGCTCGCGGCATCTTCGGGTGCGAGCAATCTTGGTGATGTGCTACGCGACGCCTACCGGCGGCGCGTAGCAACCGGCCAAACGGCATCGGTATCTGTTCGGCAGCTTCTTGAGGACGCCCCATCGACCGAAAAGGCTCAGCTGACGTTCGCTGCAGATGACCTACTCACAGATGAGCTCACGTCTCTAGAAGAGCTTGATGCCAGGATCGAATACGTCGTCGAGAAGTTCAATGCGGCGCGGCGGGCTGCTCTGCAGAACCCAAAGCTATACCTGTCAATGGTGGAAGACCTCGACGTGTATGTCGCGACCAGCATGAGGACCCGCGACGATTTCCGTGAGATGGCCATCTTCTGTGACGACGTTTTTGGCAGTGCTGCCCTCAAAGGTTTACACGTTCGTTATTTCGACCCGACGATGAGCGCTGCGGAGGGTCATGAGGATAAAGGTCTCATCGAGTGCCTGATGGTCAAATCGGCGAAAGCGCTCATTTACTCGGCGGGAGCAAAGGAGAGCTTTGGTAAGGATGCCGAAGCAGCCATGGCGCTGAGTCAAGGAAAGCCGGTCATTCTGTATGCACCCGATGCTGCGCGCCGGCAGTTCTATCGAGACGTCCACCCACTCGCGCGGCTGATCGACTTCAGAACGGGGGTCGCAAACGGGTGGATGGTGGCAAGCACGCCCGTCGAGGTTGCCGAGCTCCTTTCACGCGTGTTACGTAACGAGATGGTTTATGAGCTCGAACAGTCGAAGCCAGGGTACCTCCGCTTGAAAGAAGCGCTTACGTCAAGCACCGTACGGCTGCAGACGAATGACGCTTTCCTGCGTGAGACCTTCTGGAACTATTACCACCGAGTGCAGCTGTCCCCACTGAAGTAGGCACCCCAAGCCGATGCGAGTGTGGCCCCCGAGCTGCAAGAGAAGCATCGCCGGGTATGTGGGGGAGGGCCTTTGACAGCACTTCGCGGGCGCGCCTCAGGCGCTCGAGGACCTTTACGCACATTGGCGACTGCGATGTGTGCCTGTGGCGTGCTTCGGCATGATGCCGGCCGAGCATCCGCTCCTTCTGGGGTCAGCCAAGAGAGGGGTGGGTCTGTTGTTCGAGCGATCGCGACCGTCCTACCGGTCATAGACTCCCCGTCGGGGCGCGGGCTTGGATGCCCGCGCGCCGACGGGGAGTACCCCCGCGGGAGGCGACGTGAGTAGCGCGATACGGCCCCGCGCACTGCGGACGCTGCCGCCTACCCACTGGCCGGACGAGGGCACCGATACCGGTCTCGGAGACGGCGACCCCCACCAGACGCGGCACAACGGACGAACCGTCGCAGACCCGGAGCCTCGAACTTCGTGCTGCGGTGAGAGGACGCGATCTTGCGCCTACTCGCGGCGAGGTGCGACGATCGCGATCCTCTTGGTTGCGGCCGATGAGCGTTGAGGCGTGCCGCGTTTGGCGGCGCGCGACCCGTCGATCACAGTGGCGGGACGGGTGCGGCTGGAGTTCCGAGCGCGCCCGTGTCGTCAACGGGTGGGCGGCTTGCGAGAGCGATCGTGCGCGCACGCAACCTTCAAAGCGGAACGACCGTTGACCGCATCGCCTGGGAAGCGGAGGGCGTCGCCTTGCTGACCTTGCTCCGCGGGAGTGCCGTCGCAGCCGGCAGGAGAACGTAGGCTTCTGAAATTGTGCGCTCGGAGACGCTGACAGGTCGGCTCACCCTTATGCGACCCGAGGCGCATACAGGTCCGTACCGGGCGGTAATAGCGATGGCGAAGCAGGCACGGGGAACGGTCGGTTTCCTCACGGACGCCGCGTTTGGAGATCGTGCCGAGCAAGGAACTTTGCTCGCCGCGTTGGTGGACGGCGAGGTGGCTGGGTATGTGCTTTACGACCTTCCTCGTGACGAGATCCGAATCGTGCATTTGGTCGTCGCGCCGTCGCGCCGTGGCCTCGGCATTGCCCGTGCGCTAGTTGACCAGGTCGCCAAGGACCATGCCGAGCGTCGAGGCATCTTCCTGCACTGCCGCAACGACTTCGACGCGGACACTCTCTGGCCAAAGCTCGACTTCGAGCCCGTCGGTGAGCGGCCTGGACGCAGCGTAGACGGCAAGCCGTTAACGCGCTGGTACCGGTCGTTTGGACAGCCCGACCTCTTCACTTACTTGCACGAGGACGATACGCGACCTGTCGCGACGATGGATGCGTGTGTGTTCTTCGACTTGGTGGCGCAGCGCCCGACGCCGATTGCACAGGCGCTCCGTGCCGACTGGCTCGGCGAGCACGTTCGGCTGGCGGTAACAGGGCATCTCGGTCATGAGATCCATCGCGGTGAGGATCCGACCGAACGTCGGCGCCAAGCCGCGGCGCAAGAGCCGTTCAGGCTGAAGGCGCAGCCAGGTTCGGCGTGGCGACCCGTTCTCAAGCAGCTACTCGAAGCACACCCCAGCGCACCAGAAAAGGATCATGACGACCTCACGCACGCCGCGCAGTCCATGGTGAGCGGAGCGACGTGGTTGATCACAGGTGACCAGGTCTTCCGACGGCGGTACGGTGCGACGATTGCCGGGCTCGGTGGCCTTCGCCTAGTATCGCCAGCAGCCTTCCTCCGCGAGATCGACGAGCTCGCTCGTGGGGACCGTTACCGACCGGTAGATCTTGCGGGTACCGAAGTCAAACGTCGAGAGGCCGGGGGGTCGGCGCTAGGCCACCTGGCGGACGTGTTCGTGAACCACCCAGCTGGAGAGCGGCTGCGTACGCTGCGTGCTGAGATCGAGGCTGTCGCATCACGCGCCCCAAATGTGGCTCTCGAGATCATTGAGGTCGACGCGGAACCGCGTGGCCTGGTTGCATGGGAGATCGCCGCGGACACGGTTGAGGTCCATTTGCTTCGTGCGAGCAATGGACTCGGAGAGACGACAATCGGTCGACATCTCCTTGGATTGCTGCGCGACGAGGCGATTGCGGCGGGGTGCGAGACGATTCACGTAGCCGACGACCATCCATCAGCAACAGTCACTCGAAGCTTCCGCGATGAGGGATTCGGGACCAGCCAAGACGGTGCTCTCATCGCGCACGTGCTTCCGGGCTTCGGCACCCTCGCAGAGCTGCGCGCCCGGGCCGAAGCGCTCGGTTCGCCGCTGGTCGACAGCGACCTATTCTCGGAGAACCCGATCGATCTCCCTCAGAGGGCCGCACAGTTGGAGCGGTGGTTTTCGCCCGTTCGGGTTGTGGGCGCTGGAATCCCTGTGTTCGTAGTCCCGATCCGGCACGGCTGGGCAACGGATCTCGTCGATATCGGCCTCGCCGAGGAGCAGATCCTGTCCCGCCCTTGGGGCCTAGGCCTGCGGCGGGAACTCGTCTACTACAGGAGTCCGAGGAACCCGAGCTCTCTGCCCACGCCTGCCCGGTTGGTTTGGTACGTGTCTGGAAAGGCTCCGGGAGCAGGAATGATCAGGGCGGTGTCGCATCTCACGGAGGTGGCCGTCGACCGTGCCGAGCGTCTCTTCTATCGCTTCCGCGCTTTGGGCGTCTACAACGCAGAAGACGTCGAGCGCGTCGCAGACGTAACGACCGGCCACGCGATGGCGTTGCGCTTCTCATCGACCGTCCGCTTGCGCCGGCCCGTACCGCTGGATAGGTACCGCGAGCTAATGACTGGCGATCCGAAGTCTCGAAGCGTGGTGCTGCAGTCCATCCACCCGCTATGCGAACGTATGTTCGTGCAGATCCTCAAGGAGGGAAACGGACATGCAGCGTGACCGAGCCGCGCTTCTAAGCGTCCGGCCGCGCTTTGCAAACGCTCTCCTCGACGGCACCAAGACCGTCGAGATTCGTCGTAGACGCGTCCGCATCGCTGACGGCTCACTGTGCCTCGTGTATGCGAGTTCGCCTGTGCGCGCGCTGGTGGGGGCTGCGCGTGTGCGCTGTACTCACGTAGACACGGCCGACGCGATCTGGAGGTGCTTCGGCGAGGGCGCTGCACTCAGTCGATCGGAGTACGACGCCTACCTTGACGGCTCCACGACTTCGTGCGCGATCGTGATTGGTGCCGCGCTTCGTCTGTTGAGCCCAATCCCGCTCGAAGCGCTGCGGCGACGCCAGAATGGGTTCGTGACGCCGCAGAGTTATCGGTTTCTAAGGACGGGGGAGCTAGCTTCGCTTACGCACGGCCAAGCGCATTACCTTGAGCGTCTTGCGGCTCCTCAGGATCTCGCCGACGGGTGCTGCCTGGTTCCAGCTCGGGTGGGAGCGTCGTGTGGGTTGCTCAGCCTGGCACGCTGTTCGACTGAGGCTCTGGCTCTGGCGTGCGCCACAGGAACCTCCTAGCCGACCCTACGTGACTCCACGCGGTGGTCGTAGATCACCGGATGGATCCGGGCGCCGTAGATCGCATCTGTAGCGGCCGCCAAGGATTCCGCTGCGAGTAGGCGCAAGATCGCGTCCGCTCACCGCAGCACGAAGTTCGAGGCTCCGGGTCTGCGACGGTTCGTCCGTTGTGCCGCGTCTGGTGGGGGTCGCCGTAAATACGTTGCTGAGGCCCTGCTCGGCGGGATCCGCGCAACGCCGGTGTCCGGCGTTCGGCTCGCGGGACCGCACGGCTTCCATTGCGAGGTCATCGTGCAGGTCCGCGGACTTCGCGATCGTGCTGATCGAGTCGCGAATGTCCTGACCGCCTGGCAGATCCGGTGGGACGGGGATCGACCTCGTTTGATCACCGCTTACATCGTCTCTAGAGTTGGATAGGCGATGGCAACGATCAAACACGCGATCGAGGAGCACGACGTTGTGGCGCTACGCGTACCGGTCGGCACCTGGCCGGCCGGAACCAGCGGTACAGTCGTCAGCCTTCACGATGGCGCGGCGCTGGTCGAGGTCGCCGAAGACGATCCGCCCGGCTCGGCGCTCGACAACCTGCTCACCGTCCCGTTCGAGGAGCTTGAGCTTCGGTGGAGTCACCGCACTGGTTGGGTCGACGGGATGGAAGCCTGATGGAAGCGTCTTTCGCCGCAATCGTGCCTTCAAACGATCTACAGCTTTAAGGTAAACCTAGCGTTTATCGGCAAAATCGGCCTCCAGCCGGCGGGTGAATCGGCCCTCTGGCCTTTTCAGAAATTCGGCCTTCGCCTCCGTCAGTCCTTCGAATCGGACGCCGCGGCGATGTGCAGTTGACCTTTCGGAGTCGCAGACGACGAAGAGTCCCTCCTCAGCCCAGATACGCTAGGCGCCGTCCTGCCGGCCACTCGTCAACACGTAGCAGTCCGACCGTGGTGCAATCGTCAGTTCAGAGCATGGATCCTCTGCGCGACTACTTGCCCGACGAGCCGTGTTGGTGCGGCTCGGATAAGGCATATATCCGCTGCCATGGGCTCGTGTTGAGCAGCGAGCCTGGTGCGCCCGTGCCGGAAGACGACGATGACGAGGGAGTCTGGATCTCGCCGCAGACGAGGTTGAGCAAGGAGGTCCTTGATTCATTCGCGCTGCAGATGTCAGGCGTCCCGATTTTTCTGCCACCTCCGAGACCGACGCCGTCCGTGCAGCGAGTCCACCCCGTCGCGGTGCGGATGATCGACCTGCCTGAGCGCACACCGACCGTGTCTCTAGATCAAATCGGAAAGTTTCGCTTCGAAATACTCGACGAGCTTGCCCTTTCGGACACGGCCGATCTGAGAGATCGCGTGAGCGGCCTCACCGATGAGCAGTTCGAGGAACTTGCATACGCCGTTCTCGAACTAGCTAAGGCCTCACTGAGCAGATTGCTCGAACAAGCTGCATGGCCCGAGGCTCCAGTCGTCTTGTGGGCAGACGATGAGCCCATCGCGGAACTGCTCGGCCGAACGCTGTTCTGGGCGGATCACTACCTGGTCGCAGATCCGCTGGTAGACGCCATGCTGAGCCCACCGGTTGAACCACGGAAGCTTGTGGAAGGTGTCGGGATGCTCCTGGCGCTGAGGCCTCTGATCGAACTTGGCGTCGTCGTTCCGATCCCGAGTGACTTCGCGACTGCGCTTACCGCATCCGCGACACATGCGGCGACGGAACGCGACCTCGATCGTGCCGCGCTCATCTCGTGGCTCGACGGGCAGCTGACTGTTGAAGGCCCAACTGCCCGAGAGGCCCTACTCATCAAAGTGCGAGATGACTTGAGCATTGGTGGCGATCGGTTCTTCTTGCACGGCCACATTGTTCCCGGCTCCGCGCAAGACGAGACGCGAACGATTACAACCACGTACCTCACGCCCTACCAGTCCGACTTTGACTATCAGCCTTGGATAGCCCAGAGTCGTGGCAACGTGGTCGCCAACCTTCTGCAAGAGACCAACCGCTCGATCGCCGTCGCGACCACCTTTGGAGGCGTGCCCTTGACAAGAGTGCCATTCAGAGCCCGCCTGCTCCGTCAGAAAGAGCAGGTGGCCCACCCAACGGCTGCGCTCGTGTGGGCTGACATTCCGTGGCTCCCGTCGTCGTCACCGCACCGGCTGGCCGAGATCAGTCAGCAGGACGAGGCGGTTGAGGCACTACGGGCAAGGTCACGAAGAGCATTTGCCCATGCCCGAGGCGGCGACTTCGACCGCGTCGCTGCAGAACTCGCCGACGAGCTTACCGAGGCGGCCCACGGGCTTGAAGCTGAGATTCGGACGGCCAGGCGTTGGGCTCTTGCCGGACCGGGAGCGTTCTCCGCGCTATCCATCGGCCTGGGCGCGACCACAGGAGTGGTTGGTGGTCTGCTGGCTGTGGCCAGTGCCGTCGGCACCTCTTTGCCGGCGATTGGCCAGTTGCGGCAGCAGCGGCGCCGGCCAGCGTACGCATTTGTCATGGCAAAGCGGTGAAGCGAACGGGCCGGCAACTCCGGCGTGGCGGTAAGACGTGTCATTCGACGCGCGCGGTGGGCACATAGACGGACTATTCGGCCGAGGAGTGGCGAGAGATCTTGACCGGCACGTCGTTCGAAGCCGTACCCACTCGTCAGGTCGGGCTTCTACACAGGCATTGGATCTGGGCGAACCACGCCCGACGTACCTTCGACGAAACGCTTGCCAACGACGACCGAGAAGATGTCCTGGACTTTGCGTCGCGGCGGATCTGGGCGATGTACCTGTGGTATGGGCTGATCTATACCGTGATCGAGGGGCTCACCGACAGAAAGGTGCAGCTCGCTGGTCGATTCGTGCACGATATCCGGGCAATTCGCGAGCCGCTGCGTCAGCCGCGCGGAATGCCGCGTTTCACGTTGGTGGCGCCGACGGCTATTGGGACATGCGCCTGTTCGAGATATCCGAGGTGCCACAGAGTGCCCACCAGATTACGCGTGTGCACCAGGCCGTTGGGCAGCTCCTGCTTGACGAGCTGCGACGTCGCAACGAGGAAGGCGTTGCGGGCAATGGCTCGGCCGGACAGGACGAGTAAGCTAGACATCTAGGCCCCGCGGACGCGCAGAGCGCGCTCAGAGCGGGTGCTGCGTGAGCATGTCTGCTGCACGGACGCCGTCGGAGCGGAGGGGCCGCAGCTCCTCCAAGAGCTGATTGGTGCGGTCGTGGTGCAGGAGGCAGACGATGGCAGGCCCCGTTTCCCGTTCAGCGGGGTGGGGTTTGACTCCGTCCGGGGAGCACGACACAGTCTCAGAACCATGACTCGCTTTGACATCGACCTCAAGGAGATCGACGCCGAGTTACGCGTCCTCGGCGACAGCCGGCTGCACGACGAGCGGCCCGTCCTCGGAAGCTTCGTTCGACGGCTCCGCGCTGCCGGAAAGCCGAACGACTATCGGCGCCTGCAAGCCGATCTCATCGACGTCATCAGGGCCCTCCAGGATGGCCAGGACGACATCAAGGCTGAACAGAAGCAGGTGAATGCGCGCATCGCGGAGCTCGCCGTCGATCGCGACGGGAATCGTGGTGAGCTGGTAATGGCCCAGCAACGCCTCGACGAGCTCAAGGAGCGCGAACGTCTGGCGCAAGTCCTCCGGCATGCATTTCTGGGTGTGGGCGACGGCATCGCCTGGAAGGTGCTCGACTTCGATCGCGCGGCGGTGACAGTGCTCTCGCGAGGCACACGAGTCGCACGCTTCGCCAGCGGGGCTGGACTTGACACCGAGCTGCGGTGGATCGAGCAGATCTGGTCGGAGGAGGGCCAGTTCGCGCTCCACAATGACCTGACGACCTGTCTTCGTCACGGCGACCTAACCGTTCCGTATCCCGGTGAAGGCAGAATCGGGATTTATGAGATCAAGACGCGCCCGGGGGCGAAGCGGGCGCGGCAGGACGATCGGATCGCGAGCGCTCTCGAGTTCCTGAACACGGGGCACTACGTCGGGCCCGACGGACGCACAGCACGTATTCACCGACTCCGTCAGAGATATCGGACCCACCTCGAGCAGCTTCGCGTGCTCATGCGGCAAGCTCACCGAATCGGGTTCGCCGCCGCACGTCCAAGTCCGTGCCTCTTGACGTGTGCCGTCGACCCGTACGCAGTCCGCGGCTATAACCCGGCCGACCGTATCCCGGACCTACTCCGGCGTGAACTCGACCGGCAAGGCTGGTCGACCGAGGGCTCGCGCCTCTTCACGTACATGGCCGGACTTCGCCGCATCCGTGACCGGAAGGGCAACTCCGGTCAGGTCGCTCCGTTCACGATCTTCCCGCTCGAGTCCGCTGACATTGCGGACCTGCTGCTCGGCCAGATCGACTTCATCACGGTGCTGAACGCCGACCTGCTCGAGGCCGCACTCGCATCCGGCGGCGTCCGAGCTGAGATAGCGGACCCCCCAGATCATGCCGAGAGATTCATGATCGCGGCGGTGCGCACCGGCAACTACGAACTCACCGTCGGTCTGTCCTCGACACTTCGAGAGCAGATGCTGCTCGAGCTGATGACGCCGGCAAGCCTCGGCGCCGCGATCCGCGGATTGTGCGAAGGCGCCCACGCTGCGCCTGGGCCGCTCGACGACGGGGCGATCGTCGCCTTTGCCGATGAGGGGCGCGTCTGGTCAAACGAGCACGCCCGCTCGAGATAGGGCCAACCGCCTCTCCGTACGTTTACTTGATGAGACGATCCGGTTGGTCTCCAAGAGTGCTTCGGGTCTGGCGACGGTGCGGTCGCGCAACGTCGCCTAAGCGCCAGCCCAGAATCCGCTCCTCTTGGCGGCGGACGCACTCGTCCCGTTGGTATGGGGGATCCGCTTCACCGCCGGCACGCGTAGCGGGCGTCACAGTCCGCTGTGTGTCTCCTCGGGATCCTGCATGAATGAGGGAACCTGACCTCCGTCCAAATCCTCGAGGCGTCTCATCGCAAACGTCGCCGGGCCAGTATCAGCGCGTCAGCGGGGTCACCACGAACCTCGACGATAGTTCCGAGTTGTTGCGACCTCTCCACGACGTCCACCCGCTGCATCCCTGCCGACGTAGCGAGGAACTCAAGCGATACCGCGACCGGATAATGGCGGAAGAGGATGCTGAGGATCTGCATGCCCTGATCGGATCTCCGAAGCGCCGCATCCCGTTCCGCCCGACCTCGCTCGGACAGAGGCCCGCGCGTCGTTGGCAGGCCAGATAAGGCAAAGAGCTCATCCAGGCTCGTCCGCGCCGGTCGCACCGAGCTCTCCGCTCCGGCACGACCGATTTGTTCAGAGGGCTTGGGCGTCTGGGGTGCGGGGCCGCGCATCCTACGTGACATCCGTTGCGCCTCCATCTATTAGGTCGCCTATCGAGCTGCGCAGCAGTGCGCGGTCGAGCGAGTCGGCTACTACTCGGACGCCACGCAGGCCCGCAACGAGACGAGGAATCGGCACCTTGCCATCAACGGCTACCACGATCTGCCCCTTCCCGAGTTCGGACGCGAGGGTCGCTTCGACTGGAACCGATTGGTCGCCGGCCTCTAGGACCGTGACAACGCTATGCGCATGTTTGATGCGTGTCCGGATCTCTCGAGTGAATTCAGCCGGCTCAAGGCTGTCAAGGTCGTCGTGACGGACGGGGAGAGCAACCTCAATCCCAAAGCGTTCAAACTCGCGGGCTATATCCGTGTAAAGCGCGGGGGGCGGGCCGGTGGCCGGTGTGACGACGGGTCCAGCAACGTAGACGTACTCAGCCAACGGTCACTTTCCTTTCACGAGGCTAGGGCTTCCGGCAGACGGACATAGATGTGTGCCTCGGCGACTTCTCCTCCCTCGAACTCCATCTTCACTTGCACAAGCATCGGCGCGTAGTAGTGCAGCACGGCGCATAGGTAAGGATCATCGGCAGCTTCGACGGCCACGACTGGAAAGTTCGGACCGGCACTCCACACTGCCCTCACAATCGGGGATCCGACGTTGACACCGTCGGGTGGACTGTGGCGTACAATCCACAGTCGCGCTTCGTTGATCTGTGATGGCTCCAGCGACGGCATCACGGCGGACACGGGAAAATAAAAGTGGTGTGTGGTGTATTCGGCGGAGCGAATAGCTTGGGGCGAAGCATCGGCCTCGGCGTCGAACGGCCGCAGGCGCATCGCGACTGGGACGGGTACTGCTCGCCCCCCGATGAATTGTCGGTCATCCGTACGCAAAGTCTCCCACTTCCATCGCCATGGGCTGAGCCTCACGCCATCGGCGTCGTGGCGCCTGAGCTGCCGGGTTGACACCTGGAGCCGCGTCTGGTCTGCGTGTGAGTTCCACTTGACCAAAACTTGGTTGTAGCAGTTGCCGCACGGTGGGGTAACAGGGAGTTCGGTACTGCCGGCTGAGCCCCCGGCCACCACAAGAAGGGGGTACGACTCACCCTTCCGGTACGCAGAAAACGTATCTTCCGTAAACACGTAGGGATTGTGTTTGTGGCCGTGGAGCAGCACATGGAAGCCAAAGCGCCTCAGAACGCTGAGCAAAGCTCCGGAATTGTGGACGGCATCGTAGCCCCTTCCGGGCTCGACAAGACCTGGGATCAGCACCGGATGGTGATGAATGAGCGCGATTCGAACTGCCGACTTGAGACGCTGCTTGTCGATGACCTCAAGTTTTTGCTCCAGGATCTCTATCTGCTTTTCCTCGACGCGGCCACGTGTTTCGTCCGGCTTGTCCTTTTGCACAAAGATGCTCGAGTTGATCGTGGCGACGACCGCGCCGAGATCGTCGACGCGGTCGTAGACATCGTCGAGATTCCACGGCTCCTCCCGCTTAATACTTGTGCCTCGGAGTCGGTTGTGGAGATCGATCCACTGCTGCCAACGCTCACCCTTGTCAGGTTTGTCGAAAACGACGTCATGGTTTCCTGGGGTCACGAAGATGTCTGACAAGCCACGCGGCCGTCCGAGAATCGGGGTGTCGGCCAGATCCCGGATGAACGCCTCGGCTTCACTAAGCTCGGCGTAGCTCCCCGTCTGTGCCATGTCACCGGTAATTGCGATGAGCACCGGATAGTCCGGATCGGGTGCAGCCAGGTCGCCCGCGAGACTGTCGAGTAAGCGGGGGTAATCACGCTCAGATGGCGTGTCCCCGCCCGGAGTCATCGGCGGGGCGAACGTGTGTACCTTGCCGAAGTGGACGTCCGTCAAATGGATAACCATCAGTTGCCGTGACGAGACATTGGCGGTCATGACAGCGATCCTCTCAGACCCTTTGGCGAAGCGCAAGACGTCTGGGTCGGGTCCGGAGCCGCCTCGGCTGGTGAGAGGGCTGCTACGTCAGCGCCTGGAGCCGGCGCGTTGGTACGGGCTTACGGCGTGGGGACTGGTGGCACTCGGACCGCACCGGGACCAACCCCATCCATGAAGCGCCGTCTTGCGGACGCCGCCTGGTGAGCGCGCCGGCGCTTTGGGCGCCGATGCAATCGGGGTTACCGCCGTCACCGGGCCCCGAGCAGGGGCCCGTGGGTGTGGCCGGAGGTGATCGCCGTGACGAGAACTACAAAGACCCGGCGCCGGCAGCGGTCCCGTGCTCGTCAGCGAGGAAGGGGAACGTCCGCTCTCCGAGGACGGGGCCGCGGGCCTCGTCCGGCCCGTAGGTCAGCGGCGCTTGCCGCGGTGCGCGGGGAGAATCGGCGCTTCCAACGTCGCCTGCCGCGGGCGTACTCCCGATTTGACGACGGCCATCCAGGCCGTCGCCAAATCGGGAGTGGAGGCTGGGCGGACCGGGGCTGTCACTCGAATAAACCGATCTCCCCTTTTGGGGAGGCTGCCCCGCAGGCTGGCGAAGGCCCACCGCGGCACCCAGGGTCAGCGACTCACGCGGCGCTTTGGGCGCGTGCGTCCGCCGGCTCCCTGCTTTGCTGCCCAGGTCTCTATCTCGGGGCGAAGCCACAGCTTGACTCGGCCGTCGCCGAGGTCAACGACGGGACGCGGCATGTCGTCATATCGGCGCTGGTAGAGACTGACGCTGTTGCGGTGCGAAAGCCCGAGCGCATCCGCGACACCCTGAGCGTCGATCAGATCTTCCGTGGCTACGAGTGGGGCCATCCCAACAAGGCTACAGCCGTAGACGGATCCGTCCGGCGGCACCGGTAGTCTTCACATATAGACAAAAGCGGCCCCGGCGATGCAACCACATCCCGGGGCCCGGACGAGACCTATGAGGAGGTCCCGACAAATGGCAGCCTACGCCACCCAACAGCGCGAGCTTTCTGCTCGCGGTCATTCATCTTCGTCCAACCGGCTGGATCTCGCGCTCACTCAGGCGATCTCTGGCCGGACATCCAACCGTACGCGGGGATCCGCGGACTCAGCTCTGGCTGAGCCCTCGGTCCTCGAGCAACTGCTGGACCACATCGCCGACCGTCTCGCCGCAATCATCACCGACCGGCTCGTCGTAACGGACAATCGCCCTGACGAGTGGTTGGACTCGCGCCATGCCGCCGAGTACCTCGGCGTGCATCGCGACACGCTTCGGAAGCTGGCGGCCGAGCGAGCTATTCCCTCGGAGCAGGACGGTCCTGGCTGCAAGCTGTACTTCCGGCGGTCTGACCTCGACGCGTGGAGACACGGTGGCGGACGGCCTCGCCACCTCGCCTCCACGCTGGCAGCCGTGGCGTGAGCAATGGCGACCGCAGATGACAGCGTGGCTGCTCCCCGCCGCGTGCGCGTGGAGCGCAATATTTATCGTCGGGCCTCCGGCGTGTACGAGGTCGGCTTCAAGGACGGAGCCGGCCGGCAGCGGTGGCGAACCGTCGATGGGGGGATCACGGCGGCCCGCGCAGTTCGCGACGAGCTGCTCGTCCGCAGGTCACACGGCGAGCCGATCGCATCTAACGCCCGGCTGCGCTTCGGCGATGCCGCGGCGCGATGGCTCGCTGGGCCGGTCGTGGACCTCCGGGCTACGACGCAGGCCTGCTACTGCAACGCCGTGGAGCAGCACTTGATGCGACGCTTCGCCACGCACCGTCTCGACAGGATCTCTCCAGACGATGTCGCGGCGCTCGTCCGAACGCTACGCGCCGACGGGCTTGCCGAGTCGACGATCGTCATCGTCGTCGGTGTCGTGAATCGGATCTATCGCTACGCGGCGCGGCGCCTCGGCTGGGCCGGAACCAACCCCGTCTCGCTCCTGCTGCCTTCCGAGCGGCCGAAACCTGGCCAGACTGCGAAGCGCAGGCTGTTCGAGCGAGGCGAGCTTGAGCAGACGATCGCCGTTGCCGGCGAACCGTATAGGACGCTGTTCACGCTGGCGGCGTTGACCGGCGCGCGTGTCTCGGAGCTGCTGGGACTTAGATGGGCGAACGTCCGCATTTCGGACCTGGAGGACGCCGAAGTGGAGTTCGCCTCTCAAGTGGATCGCCATGGCAACGTCCAGCCCACCAAGACGGATGGCTCCGTGAGAACCGTCCCGATCCCACGTGAGCTGGCAGCGATTCTCAGCCGACACAAGGAGCGCTCGAAGTTCAGCGGAGCGCAGGACTTCGTGTTCTGCACGTGCACCGGTCGGCCGCTCGGACAGCGCAACGTGGCTCGTGCTCTCCGCCAGGCGCAGCGGGACGCGGTTGACCTTGACGGACGCCCTACTTTCCCCATACTGCACCAGCGCAACGAGATCGGCGAGTCGGTCACGGTTCCCCATGGCGTCTTGCCGTCGATGCATAGCTTCCGTCACACCGTCGCCAGTCGGGCGCTCCTCGCGGGCGAGAGCATCGACGAGGTTGCGTTCCTCCTCGGCCACCGCGACGCCAACGTGACGCGGGCCGTTTACGTTCGCGAACTGTCCGACGCTCGGAGGCGAACCATGCGGCGGTCACGAATGATCGCTGAGTACAGCGACCTCCTCGGTACTAGCGATCGCGGCGACGGCCGCCGCGACCCTGAGTAGGGTCGAAGCCGAGAAGATAGAACCGATTGGCGGTGATTCCGGCGGCAAACCGCAGCGCAAGCGAGAAGGTCATCAGGCCCGACGACCCCGCTGCGCAGGCAACGGTCCTATTCATCGGATTCGCGGAGGCGTACGTTCTCGCCGCCTTTCGTCGGGCCGGGTTCCGCTCCAGCGCATCAGGCCGGCAGTCGACGCGCTTGCGAAGAGCATCGGTCTCGAGCACGCCCTCGCGTCAAAGCGCCTATACGCCGATGGCGCTGAGGTCCTGTACGACTATGCCACCGAGCGAAACGAAGACCACCTCCTGGAGCTCGTCGTGGTGCGCAATGGGCGGCGCCAGTTCTCCGACGTCGTGCGCGACTACCTCGAGCGGATCACCTACGGGAGTGACGGCTGGGCATCGAGAGTCCGCCTGCCGTCCTACCAGCGGGCCGAGGTGGTTGTCGATCCACGAGTCGCGTTCGGCCTTCCGCTCGTGGTTCACGGCGGTGCGCGCGTCGAGGACCTTGTCGATCGGTTCGTGGCCGGCGACACGCTCAGCGATATCGCGTTCGACTTCGGCGTCCCGCGAGAGGAAGTCGAAGACATGATCCGTGTCGCGACGCGGCCCGCCGCCTGAGTTCCTCATCGACCGCAGCCCGGGGTCATGCTGGGCGGGCGTCCTCTCGTGCTGACACGATCGGGGCGTGGCCTGGCCTCCAACGATCGGCGAGCCGCTGCCTCGAGCTGAGGACGCGTACAACGTCCACGAGAAGCTTCGCGAGTACTCGCTGAACCTTGCCCACGGCGTCGGCGGCGCCAAGGCGGCTGGGTTCCTTCAGATCCTCGGGATTTCGGCAGCGGACGCCGAGTATCTGGCGGCTGCGTTGCTTGACGGTGTGCGGGACCTGCCGGTGAAGACCGTGCGCGACAACGCTCCGTTTGGGCTGAACTGCAACGTCATCGTGCCTGTCCGTGGACTCGGTGAACGCGCAGGCCGCATGGCCAACGTGCTGACGTCCTGGGAGCTTCGCCACGAGGACGATCGCCCGCGTCTGGTCACCGCGTTCATCGACGACTAAGCTGAAGAGCATGCGCACCGTCAAGCACGCGATCCAGGAGAACGACGTGGTTGTGCTCCGCGAGCCAGTCGGGAACTGGCCTGCCGGAACGAAGGGCACCGCGGTCAGCATCTATGAGGATGCTGCGCTCGTCGAGATCTCCGAGAACGCGCCGCCTGGTCGGACGCTCGACATGTTCGTCGTCCCTGCCGATCAGCTCGAAGTGACGTGGCGTGTCGGCGATCCGCCGGCTTCCTCTATGGAAGCCTGATGGAAGCCTCTTTCGCCGCGATCGCGTCTGCAAACGATCTACAGCTTTAAGGTAAACCTGGCGTTTCCCGGCTAAATCGGCATCTGACCGACGGCTGAATCGGCCCTCTGGCTCTTTGCACGCAGGAGGTCACGGGTTCGAATCCCGTTGGCTCCACTATAAATTCCCCGCAAATGCGGGGTTTTCTTTTCTCGGGGGCTGCGACCTTAAAGCCGGTGGTGTCGTCCATTCACCCATTCCCGTTCACTAAACATGGGAAGCTCGGTGCCACGGCCCTGTCCGGCAGCGTCCTCAAGCGCCGCCTGGCCGACGACTCGCTCGTCGTCGACGTGAAGATCCGCGGTGAGCGCCGAACGCTCGGGCCGGTGTCGGACTGGAGCGAGAAGCGAGCCCGCAACCTACTGGAACGCAGGCTGCTGCCGGCAGCCCGTCTGCGTCAGGAGTGGGCAGCGGTGATCGCTGGGGTGCGGCCCGACGGAGCGGGCCTCGGCACGCTGGCCGGATCGCTCATGGTGCGCGAGGCAAGGAACGGCAGCAGATGCTTGACCACCGGCCGACGGTACGAGTCGACCGTCTTGGGGTTCTCATAACAGGCGAGCGCCTCGGCGCATGCTCCGCCGTCGGGTCGTCCATGCCCGGGAGGAGTATGCCCATCACGGACGCTACAGCGCGGTGCTCGCTCTGGCACTGCTGGGTCGTGTCTGAGTTCTGCGCCGCGCAGTGGCGCCACCTGTCGGAGCAGGGACTCTACATTCCGGAGGCGAAGACGAGCGCCGGACGCCGGCACTTGGAGCTACCCGCGATCGTGCGCGTGGCGCTGGATGACCGTCGCGCGCGGCTGGACCCGCGGCCGGACGACTTCATCTGGGCAACGGCGGCGGGGACGAGGCGCGATCGCGCGAACGTTCGCGGTCGACTGCTCGCGCCGGTCGTGGAGATCGGTGCACTGCTGCTGGAGGCGCGTGGTCACCGTCCGCTGACCGAACGCGTCGGAGTCGACGGGAGCCCGACTGGGATCCGGGTCACCCCGCACACGTTTAGGCGCACGGCGATGACCTACTGGGCGTGGGCGGACCGCAACCAGCGCTGGGCGATGGGACAGGGGGTCACAAGTCGGCGAAGATGACGCTCGAGGCCTATCAGCAGATCTTCCCTCGCGATCCCGCGGCCCGCGCCAACGTGGTTGCATGGCTCCGCGGCGCTGGCGACGCGCCGGAGTGACGCGTATGCGATGACGTCAAGCAACGGGTGGCCGGACCGGGTGTGCGTGCGGGGTGTCGGCCTCGGCTTGCGCCCGCCTGATGAGCGGTTGGTGGTCTTCGGCACTATGCGTCGTCGCGCCATGTAGGCGTCGGCGGTCGCAACGTGATAGCGGACCTTCGAGTTCGGACTGTCGCTGATGGGCGTCGCACCGAGGTCCGCGGCGTGCGAGTGCACCCACTGCACCGAGAGCTGAAAGCGCGCCGCGAGCTGCAACGCGGTCGCGTAAGTCGCGCCGTCAGGGATCCGCGGCACACCGCCGTCATCGTTCACCGCTGCGACGGACATCGCGGCGACCGTCGCGAGCAGCCGGTTGACCAACCTGTCGGCGAGCCGGGAGGAGAGCCTGTCGGCCAGCTCCTCCACGAGCCGCGGAGGCACCACGCCGTCGTCGGAGATCGCGCCGCGCGGGCTGCCTGCTCGCGTCGACTTCTGGAGCGCCGGGCGGATGCAGCGATGTCGCCCTCGAATGATCACGTCGCCCGGTTGATCGAAGGTTATCGCACGCATGTCCATGTCCGTGCCGAGCCAGGAGCGGGGCGACTCACCGCACTCGCCCCCGTGGTTGCTGTTCCCCGGCCTGCGCATCACCCGGTACGCGCGACCTGACCTGGCGCCGCGCCGTGACGGTTGAGTCCGACGTCGGTTCGCCCGCATCGGTGCGCGGTGGTCCGAGCTTCTGCCCGAGCCGCTTCTGAAGCGTTGCGTGCAGCAGGTGTCTTGGCAGCAGAGCAGCCATTCAGCGCCGAGTCGCTCCAGCAGGAAGGTGGGGCTGGCGACCTGAAGCTCGTGCCAGCCATCGATCGCCGCCGTGTCGCGGTCGGCTGCATGGTTGCGCTGCGAAAGCCGGTGGGGCACCTCGGTTGGTAGGTACCGGGCCCGTCGGCCGATGGCCTCGCCAGACGCTGTCGGTTAGCTGTCGCTAAAGGCGTCCGCCACGGCCGCGGCCCAGGTCCCGTGCAGGTCGATCACCGTCGACGGCGACGGCCACTCCCCGCTCTGCAGGCGCTTCAGCGGCTCGCCGCCGCGCCGTTTGGCGTGCGTGCGTGACCAGACGGTTGACGACGGTGGCCTACCGTATCGCGCGCGCCATTCGCGCATCGCGTCGCGCACCCACACGCGCGTTCGAGTCGGTGCGATCGCCCCGGGATGACACCGCTTGCAGTAGGCATACGCGTCGCCCTTGCCGCCGCGCGCCGCGGTCGGTCTGCCGCACCCGCGGCAGACGCCCTGGTAGCGGCGCTTCACCGCCCGCGCCTTCTCCCCGTTCGGGTCATACAAATACGCCTTGACCGCGGCCGGCGGGGCCGGCGCGCGTCCTAGCCGGCGCGCGATCTCCGCGGTCGAAAGAGCCTCGTGATCGCGATAGTGATAGTGACGCGCCAGCGCAGCCGCCCGTCGGCGCTCCTGCACACGATCGACGGCGGACATCGCCGGCGACGATACCGCGCCCGACCGACAGTAACCGCAGGCGCTTAACGACGTCACTCGGCCTACCGACCAAGGCCTTGGCTTTGGTTGCGCAGCGCCCGAGCCCGAGCAGATGCGCTTTCCGGGGATGCGCAAGTCCCGTGACATCGCGCTGCAAGATCGAATGCATCTGGTCTTCGTCTTTGAGATCACGTCACCGCCGCGCCCGAGAGCGTCTGCTGCACAAGTACGCGAAGGGAATCCCAGTCCTCACGAGAGATCGGCAGTCAGGACAGCCGGTCGAGCTCGATCATGGGGGGCGCGGATCTCAGCGCGATCGACGACGGCAGGAAGGGAGCGAGCGTTGTCAGGCGGCGACACAACGCCCGAAGACGGGGTTTCGGCGGCCGGCGTCGAGGGCGGTGGCGTCTCGGGCGGTCGGTCAGCGACAGCCGGCACCGACGGGCTCGTCCCGCGTCGCGACCAGCTCGGAGGCGACGCTGATCGCGCCGCTCCGAGCCGGCCGCGGACGCGCCCGTCTCCCGCTTCACGGCGACGGGCACCTCGCCGCTCGCCGGTGGCGGTGTCACATCATGCGGACATCGTGGGTAGTTCCAGCGCCAGGTAAGGCTGCGCCGCCTGCAAATGCTCCAGGCGCAGCCGGACACGACAGTGATGACAAGTCGCGACCGCCGCACGGGTCTGATCCCGGATTGCACACGCAAACCAGTTCACTGTCGCTCCTCCTCCGGCCACCGCCAACCCCTGGGCGGCGCTGTGGGGTTGATCGCAAATCAACGCGGGAGTTCAATCCGCCCCACGGAGCCACCAACGAACCGGGTAGCTCCGCTGTGAGCGCTTACCCGCCCCACGGAGCCACCGACGAACCGGCTAGCCGATGCGATTCGATAGGCGAATCCTGCGCAACCGCCGACGCGGCGCCCTCCAGTGGCAGCGCTTACCCGCCCCACGGAGCCACCGACGAAACGGCTAGGTGATGCGATTGCCGGGGCGCGCTCCCCAATCCGCTTCTTGTTGGCGATGTCGGACCGCTCCTCGGCCTCGATACCAGTGAGTTGCTCGCCTGAAGGTTCTGTCGTGGTCTCATAGGCTGGGTGAAGAAGTACTTGGCTCATGATTTGTCCTTTCGTCAGTGGCCACTCAATGACCACTTGCTTCTGAGCTTCCAGCAACATTTGTCGATGAAAGTGGTGGCTGTCTATTCTCGATTGGCGTGCTTCGGATCGGAAGCCGGCGAGAGTCGCTCGCTTTCGCGGCTAGTTCACCGTCAGACTGCTCCGAATCTAAAGGCCGGTTACCTCATCGACCGTCGTGCAGGCCTCGGTGGCGGCGCCGTTGGTCGTGCTACAGCTCTCGGACCCCGTGCCCCTCACGCCCTTGTACGCACCCGTTCCTCCCGAAATCGTAATCGCGTTCTTCCACGTCGCGTCGGTGCTGCTGGTGAATCGGAACGTCCCTGTGTACCGGCCGTGGACGGTGCCGGCCAACAGCCACTTCGTGTACGGTCCCCTGTCCGTCCCCGCCCCGGTCGTCGGGTTGAACGTCGAGTTGTAGGAAGCCGAGATGACACCGCTCCCCCATGGCTGCGAGCACCTGATGAAGCCGATAACGAACCCCGACAGATTCGTGGGCGTCGGGTTGTACTCCGTGAATTTGCACGTGAGCTTCGTAGGCGTCGCCGCCGTCGCGGCGGCGCTCGCTACGAGACCTGCGGCGAGTGCACCCGCGATTGCGATCACGGTCGCAAGTGGGATGAGTTTACGCATGTCTTCCCCCCATCTTTGCCGGCGTGTCCCCGGCGTTTGGTGTGATCGAGACTGGCTGCCTCGGGGAAGGATTGTGGGGAGCGGCGCGATTGCGCACAACCTCCCGCAGGGGTAGTGTGTACCCCACGATGGGGAGGTTTCGCACGCCGAATCGGCATCCAGAGAGAGCTAGACGTGCCAGACCAGACAGCCCGAGATGATGTGCGCTCCGGCACCGAGGGCCATGGCGACAGCGACCCTGGTGAGCCGCCCGGCAGGGTAGAGGACCCCAGAGCGGTCCTCGATTCGCTGCCGGCGGTGATCGGCTATTACGGCGCCGACCTGCGTAACCGCCTCGCCAACCGCGCGTACCTGGAGTTCTTCGGGCTCGCCCCCGATGAGATCCACGGTCGGCACATCAGCGAGGTGCTCGGGCCGCAGCTCTACGGGCTGAACCGCCCGCACATCGAGGGGGCCCTGGCCGGCGAGTCGCAGCTGTTCGATCGGACGGTCATCGACAGCAGCGGCGAGCCGCGTCATCTGCAGATGTCCTACGTCCCCGACATCAGTGACGGGAAAGTGCGGGGCTTCGCGCTGCTGGCGACCGACATCACCGCTCGGCGGATCGCCGAGCAGGCGCTCGCGGCCGCCGAAGCCCGGTTCCGGGGCTTGCTCGAGTCCGCGCCGGACGCGATGGTGATCGTCAAGGCAGACAGCAGCGGCGAGATCGTGCTCGTCAACGCTCAAGCCGAGCGGCTGTTCGGCTACACGCGCGAGGAGCTGCTGGGCAAGGGCATGGAGGTGCTGCTGCCCGAGCGGTTTCGTGATCGCCACGAGGCTCATCGCTCCGGCTACGCAGCGGACCCGCACGCGCGAGCGATGGGCGTCGGGCTCGAGCTGTTTGGACGGCGCAAGGACGGCAGCGAGTTCCCGGTCGAGGTGTCGCTCGGCCCGCTGGAGTCGGCGGAAGGACTGCTCCTGTCGAGCGCGATCCGCGACATCACCGATCGCAAGCGCGTCGAGGACGAGCTCCGCCACAGTCGCGAGCGGCTCGCGGAGGCCGAGCGAGTCGCGCGGACCGGAAGCCTGGAATGGGACCTGACCACCGACCACACCACCTGGTCAGACGGCCTGCTCGCGATCTACGGTCTCACCGGTGAGCAGTTCGACCCTACCCCCGCGGCCGACCAACGCGTCTATCCAGAAGACCGCGAACGCGTCAGGGAAACTCTGGAGCGCGCGATCGCCGACCGATCTTCGTTCACAATCGAATACCGGGGGGTGCGTGCCGATGGACGAGTCCGCACACTGCGCAGCCACGGCGAGGTAGTCGTCGACCCGGCCGGCGAACCGATCCGGATGGTCGTGATCGTGCAAGACATCACAGACGCCAAACTCGCTCAGGAAGCGCTCCAAAGCGCCTCGGCCGACCTCGAGAGCCGCGCCGCCGAGCTACAACAACTCGCTCGGAACGTCGCCGAACCCGACCCTCTCCACGCGCCGCTCACCGCACGCCAGCTCGAGATCCTCCGACTCGTCGCCCAAGGCCACACGAGCGCAGCAATCGCGGAACGACTGTTCGTGACCGAAGGCACAGTCAAATGGCACGTCAAACAGATCCTCGCCAAGACCAACTCATCCAGCCGCGCCGAAGCCGTGGCCCGCGTCCTTGGCACACCGCGATAGCCACCGCGCCAAAACAGACCCACAGCCCGCGGGCGGTACCGTTCCCGCGAGGTCCGTCGAGCGTCAACGCTTCCGTTCCAATGACCGACCGCGGTGCCACCAGCGGGCGATGGGCGGCTTCGCCGCTCCGTGCGGGTCTCGTCTCCCGGATGTTCTGTGTCATCTTGACCAGCGAGGATCCTCCGACGGTGACGGGCAGCAAACGCTTGAGCTGGCCACAGCGACATTCGGGCGGGCTCGAGGCCGATTTGGCGAAGATCGAGTCGGTCGTCGGCCACCAAGCGAGCAACATCCCGCTCGTCCCACGCCGGACGCGCCGTGACCGCGCGAGGTTGTTCTCGCTCCTGCGCACGGTCGAGCTTTTTGAGCGACGAGCCCCAACGTATCGGCGTTTGATGCGCTCGATCACGCGCAGGCCCACCAGCATCTGATCCGCGATGTCGCGGCCCATTGCGAGTCGATCATCACTCAGCTTGATCACACGCCGGTGATCATCGGCCATTCGTTCGGGGGGCTGATCACCCAGATCCTCGCGGGCCGCGGTCTCTCGGCCGCCGCCGTGGCGATCGATCCCGCACCGTTCCGAAACGTGCTGCCGCTGCCGATCTCCTCGCTGCACGCCGCCGGCTCAAACGCTCGTGCTTCCGAGTCCCGGCGCAGTTTGTGCTTTCGAGCCGGTTCCGGCCGATGGTCTGCGGCACGTTCTCGTCACCTCATGCGTGCCTCGGAACTCCGTGAAACTCGGGACAGTGCACAGGACCCCGGCCTGACTCGACCCCTCATTTCCATGCTCTGTGTCAGCCGTAGCGGGCTCGGGGCGCAGGGTCCGGCGGCGGCGCGCGACGATCGCATTCGCGTTTTCGGCGCTGGGAATCTCGCGATTGCCTTGGCGACCAACCGCAGCTCCGCGAGGACGAGGTGCTACCCGCCGACGAGCAAGCAGGCGGACCGGGCCGGGCTGCGTTTTGATCGCCAACGCGATAGCACGCCGAGAACCGGCCGGAGGACGAATGCGATAGTCCGATCCACAGGCTGGCGACGGATGCCCGTTGACGAGTCCGGTGGCGGCGCTCGCCGCTGACGTCGTGGACGTGCGTGGCGATGCGTAGGCAGAGGTTGGCAACGTGCCGATGCGTTCGCGGAGTTTGGGCACTGAGATGTGCTTGTCGGCCGCGTCCTTGTTCAGTTACTGCTGGTTTCCGTAGGCGGCGTCGGCGGCGATCGCCTTTGGCGGCTGATCGATTTCCGCCCGCTTCCGCTCGTCCAGGGTCGTGTCGATCATCGGGTGAGCTGCGAGAAGTCCGTCGAGAGGTTGGTGATGTTCGTCGCGAGCATGATCTGCTGCTCGTTCATACCGGTCCGGGGGTTGTGTTCGTGCATGAACCCTGCGGGACCGCGTGTGCGGCTCGGTCGGTGACGGTCACGAACATCGGCGGCGGGGTACTGCGCGTCTCAGTGGCGTCGATCACCGGCATAGTGACTCGTACGTGAAATCGAGCGGTGGCCTCCGCCGTCGTCGCGGTGGCCGTCGGACAGGGCTGCTCCATCTAAGTGCGGTTTCGGTCCGCTGGCGCGGCGGTGGGACCGCGGCCCTGAGGATCGTTATTGGCGCCGCGACTAGCGGCTTGCGCGCTCCGATCGACAAAACGTTGTCGATGTAGCCGGCGAGATGTAGCCTCGGGATACCAGCAACGGGCGCAGACATCTCGGTTTCGGCCCATAGGGTGCCCAGGTCTGGAAGCCCGGGTTGTGCACCGGACGATCCAGAGTCGGTGATCGCGATCGCGAATCGTGGGCGAGGGTCACGTGCAGATGGTGTGGATGTTTCACCCCAGGGGCGATTGCCGATCTTCGGGCGTGCGGTGATCCTTGTCTGGCAGGAACCGGAGATGAAAGGGGATTTCTGATGGCGATCGCTACCCGCGAGGCGTCCGCGACGGTCGCGGACGCATTGAAAGTTCATGGTCTCGGTCGAGTTGCGGAGCCGCGCGCCGTTGATCGCATGGTTGGAGCAGGGGAAGGGTCATTGCGGATCCTGTTTCTGGTCTCTGCGCACAATGGTCTTAGCCAGCGGGCGTGGATCGCTTTGACCGAGCTTGGTCACGAGGTGGTCGTCGCGGTCGTCGGGTCGGCCGAGGCGATGGAGGTGGCGGTGCGCGAGCACGATCCGCAGCTGATCGTGTGTCCGTTTCTGAAGCAGATGATCCCCGAGTCGGTCTGGTCTACGCGGCGGTGTCTGATCGTGCACCCCGGTCCATGGGGCGACCGGGGGCCTTCCTCGCTGGATTGGGCGATTGAGCTCGGCGAGCGTGACTGGGGGGTGACGGTGCTCCAGGCCAACGGCGAGCCGGACGCTGGCCGTGTGTGGGCGACACGCGAGTTCGCGATGCGAGGTGTGGGCAAGAGCAGCCTGTACCGGCACGAGGTCCGGCACGCCGCGATCGAAGCGCTCAACGAGGCGATCGAGCGGATCGTCGATGACGACAGCCTGCCGTTGCACGAGCGCCGTCCGCTCACACGGGTGCCCAGGGGTCGGGCGCGCCCGTTGATGACTCAGACCGTCCGCATGATCAACTGGGATGCTGACAGCACCGATACGGTCATACGCAAGATCCGCGCCGGCGAAGGGCATCCAGGCGTACTCGACACCACTAAGGGCACGGACTTCTATCTCTTCGGCGCACACCGCGAACAGGTGCTGCGCGGTCAGGCGGGAGAGATCATCGCGCGGCGGACCGGTGCGATCTGCCGCGCGACCGTCGACGGAGCAGTCTGGATCACGCACCTCAAGCGCCGCGACACAGCGACCGAGCGGAACTTCAAGCTGCCGGCCGCGCGCGCGCTCGCCCTGGCCGGTGTCGAACTCGACGCTCCGGAGATCTCGGTCCCGATCGCTGGTTGCTCGCGCACGGACGAGACCTACCGCGAGATCACCTATGCCGAGGACGCCTCTGTCGGCTACCTGCACTTCGACTTCTACAACGGCGCGATGAGCACCGAGCAGTGCAACCGTCTGCGCGACGCCTACGCCTATGCTCGCTCGCAGCGCGAGACCCGCGTGATCGTGCTAATGGGCGGCAGCGACTACTTCTCAAACGGGATCCACCTCAACATGATCGAGGCCGCGGAGGACCCGGCCGCGGAGTCGTGGCGCAACCTCAACGCAATCGACGATCTCGTACGCGACATCGTCCAGACAGACTCGCATTTGGTCATCTCCGCACTCGGCGGCGATGCCGGAGCCGGCGGAGTGCCATTGGCCCTCGCCGCCGACTACGTGGTCGCGCGCGAGGACGTCGTTCTCAATCCCTACTACCGGCACATGGGCGGCCTCTACGGATCGGAGTACTGGACGTACCTGCTGCCACGGCGTATCGGCCCGGCCACGACAGCGCGGCTCACCGAGGCGCCGTTCCGCCCCGTCGGCACATCCGAGGCGGTCAGAACAGGATTGCTCGACGCCGCCTTCGGCGCGGACCTGGCCGAGTTTCGGACAGGCACCGCCCGGCTCGCCGAGCGGATCGCGCATGACGGGCTCGATCAGGCTCGCCTCCTGGACAAACGCCGCCGGCGCGCGCTCGACGAGCGCGTCAAACCGCTACACGCGTATCGCGACGAGGAACTCGCCCGCTGCCACGATTGCTTCTTCGGCCCCGACGACGCCTATCACCGGGCGCGAGAGCGGTTCGTCTACAAGCTCGGCGAACCCGGCGCGGCCATACCGCGGCTCGCCGTGGCCGCGCGCGATCCCCGACAACCCTCCGCGAAGGCGGCATAAGCGCCGGCGGTGCGCTCCACGTCGGAGTCACAGAAAACAGCGCGCTGCGGGCCACGCCATCGTCCCGTCATGGCTCCGATACCAGCCGAACAACCATGCCGGCGGCTACCAAGGGCCTCCTTGCTCGTGGGCGAACGCGATCGTCCCACCACTCGAGCTGCGACGAGTGCGTTCGTGGCCAAGCGATCACGCTGCTCGGCGGCGGGGCACGAGTGCTCGCCGTCGAATGCGATCACCCCGCTATCCGCGTGATCGCGTTGGTGACGGAGCGATCGTCGGCGCCGGCGCGCCTGCCTCCTCCGCCTGCCTCCTCCTCCTCCTCCTCCTCCTCCTCCGGGCGGTTGCAGAACTGCGATCGGCGACGTCGGCGAGCACCAGCCGAACGTCTGCGTTGAGGCGCTGGGTGCTTGCAGCCAAGTCGATCGGAGCTAGCGACGGGGCCGCCTGGGGCCCGCGCAACCCAGCCCTTGCGACACTGCGAAGCCGGCCCTGCTGATCGCCGTAAGCGGGGCTCACGCGAGCTCGTGCGGAAGGGGCGCGCTACCTATGCAGCGTTACCGGTCTCTGCGGCCGACATGCGCCCGTGCGGCGCGTCGATCGGGCGAACGCGATCGCGCGGCTGGGCTGGCCATGACGATGCAGATCGTGGCGAAGCGATCATCGCCAACCGGCAGGGTCGCACGAGCGCCCGCCGTCGAGAGCGATCACCCCGACTGGGGTGCCGGGACGATCGGATTTGTGACGGAGCGATCGTCCGGCGCCGGCGCTCCTCCTCCCGGGCGGAAGCGAGAGCCGCCACAGTCCAACCGGCACCGACATGCTGACGAGCGCATTCGCAGAAAGCACACGTCCGCCACGCCCCGGGGCCGCCGCTTACCCCGGCCCAGATGACGAACGCCTACTGCCGTTGGAGGCAACCGGCCGGTGCGGGTGGCGTGAATCGTCGAAGCGATCGTCATCGTCGGTCGGCGCTGGTCCTCCCTTCCGGTGGCATTGCGATAGCGCGCTCCGCGCGGCGTCCGACCGCTTGGGTGGCGCGAATGCGATCACGGGCCCCGTGCCAATCGGCGTGATCGCGACGTCGCCGATGCATTCGTGCGCCGTCCGGTCGGTCGGCCACGAAAGCGATCGCCTGGACGGCGGGTGTGGGCCGTCGAGCGCCTCGCCCTCCGCGCGTGCTCGGGACGCCGAGGTTGTAGAGGCCCATCCCGATCGCGATCGTGTCGGCGGCGAGGACCTCGCCGACGATCACGTCCGTGAGCTCTCGGGCCGCGCGCTGCCGAAGCGGTTCACCAGCCCATCGCGACGGGTGGCGCAGGAGAAGCCCTGCGATAGCGGCTCCTTGGCCCGGCGCACCACGATCCTGGCCTGCACGTTGGGGGCGACCTGCACCTCCGGCGCCGTGCGCGGGGGCTGGCTCACCCGCCGGCGGGCGTGCCCGACGCCGTGACGGACGGATCGGCGGAGACTACGGTCGCGGACGGCGGCGCAACACGGATGCGGGCGCCACGGCGCTGCGTCATTCTTGAAGGGTTAAGTGAAGGGAGTTGACCATGTCCGACCACAGCCGCAACAGGCGTCCTCGGCGACGTCAGACGGCCGACGTGGTCTCTGCACCGACGAGCCGCCGCACGGTATGGGCCAAGGGCAAGGAGGGCGCCGCGGTCCCTGAGTGGGCGACGGAGCATTGGAAGCACCAGGTCGAGGCGGAAGCCCGCCGCCGCCTCAAGCATGAGGTCCACGGCGTGGGCGCCCCACGCTAATCGACGTCGGCGCGTGTCGACAGGGAACTGGAGTCGAGGCGGAACATCGCCACCGCCTCCGCCTCGTGTGCTGCCGCTAGCCGCGGCGGATTCCGGTTCAGTGAGGCGCGAGGCGCGCGCCGCTGCTCGCGGCGTCGCCCACGTTGGAGGCGCGGATTGCTGGCTGAATCCGTCGGCGAGACGACGCCGATCGCCGGATGTGGCTGATCGATCACGGCCGCGTGCGCGACGCGGGCGGACGCGCGCGGGCTCGAGTACGCGGGCGATGTCTTTTCGCTCGCCGATCAGCAGCACGGGGTCGCGGTCGGCGCGTTCGCCGGCCGACTGGACATTCATCGCGCGCGGGGAGTCCTCCGGAGATGACCAGCGGTGGGCGTCCCGACGGCGCGGCGCGCGGGGTCGACGGCCGGGAACGCGGTGTATCGGTACCGCGCGAAGTAGTGTTGGGCGTCCGCGAGCGTGAGCTCGGCCGGGATGCTGGTCGCCGGGTGACATCAGCTCGCCGGCGGCTGCCCGTCCTGGAGCACGTGCTGCCGGTCGGCGATCCCGACAAGATCGCCAAGATCTTGTACGGTCGATGACTTCCACGCGCTGACCGAGGCCGCCTCGCGGCTCGTATGAGATTGCTACCACGGCGCCGGCGGACATGGCACCGCTCTCCATTCACGAGCGGCACGACCGGGACGTCCAAGAGTGCGATCCACGTGCACGAGGCGGTGGTCGCGCACCGCGAGACGGGCCGGACCGTGCTCGACCGGCGTCCGGGTGACGTGTTCTGGTGCACGGCCGACCGCGAGGCTTTGCATCCACCCCGGCTTGGATAACGGCTAGGCGACGTCGGGCGTGTCGCAAACAAGTCAGCCTCGGTCGGAGCCGTCGAGCCACACCGGTCGCGCCACGCGAGGCGAGGTCCAGCAATACGTCGGCCTCGGGAGGCTGCGTGTCAGCGTCGCGGCAAATCACTCATCGGCACACGGGAAGGCTGCGGAGGTTCGACCACGACGGTCGAGGTACGGTCGGGGCATGCGTGCCCATGTCTGGTGAATCCGCGCATACGAGCGGCACCGAGCGGCCAAAAGGTGGGCCTCGTGCTGACCGCATGCGACATCCTGGGCGGCGCTTGGCTGGTTGCGGCGCTGCACGCGATCACGTCGCAAACCGGTGGGATCCTGGCGGTGTGTCGACTGCATCGTCGGTACGTCGGCCGGGTCGATGGCAGCCGCGCTGGTCTGCGGAGTCCCGCTGTGGTATGACGGCGGCGGGTTTCCGCTTAGGCCGGGTGCCGGCGGCTCGCGCTGGCGTCCCTGGCTCGGCCGTAACGCTATTCGCCCGGCGGTGGTCTCCGGCTGGCTCCGAAGGGGGATCGTCTCGACCGAATCGCTCATGGACACGGTCCGGCGTGTGCGGAGGACTGGGCGAAGCATCCCGACTGCTGCGCGATGTCCGTCGACTACCCGACTGGGACGGCGCGTGGCGTTCGGCCGGATCGACTCGCCACGGATTGCGGCCTCAGCGGCCCGAGTGGTGAATCGGCGGCCACCGCGGGGATCCGCTAATGCCACGGCCTCTGTATAGCCGCCACCCGCTCGGGCCCGTGCTCAGGCTCGCGCTGGCCATCGTCGTCGCGCTGATGATTGCGCTCTTTGTCCTGGGCGCGATCACCTATGCCTACCGGCGCATCGGGATCGGGCAAGGAGCGCTATTCGCACTGATCTGGCTGTCGTTATTCGGTGGCTTTGTCAACATCCCTGTCGCCAAGCTTCGTGGCCGGGAGACGTTGGGGATAGGCGAGGTCGTGGCATTCGGTGTCCGCTACCGCATACCGATCGTGCGCCGCCAGCCGGCGACGATCCTGGCGGTCAACCTCGGCGGTGCGGTGATCCCCACTGCCCTTTCGCTGTATCTGCTGATCAGGAATGACGTCTGGTGGCAGGCCGCGATCGCCGTCGTGTTTGTCGCCCTGCTGGTTCACGCGATCGCGCGGCCGGTTCCCGGGCTGGGGATCGCGGTTCCCGCGCTCGTTCCTCCGCTGCTGGCGGCGTCCGCCGCGTTGATCGTGTCGGCGGCCGCCGCCGCCTCGATCGCCTATATATCCGGCACACTTGGCACGCTGATTGGAGCCGACCTGCTCAACCTGCGCAGGCTCCGGAACCTTGGAGCTGGGGTGGCGTCGATCGGCGGCGCTGGCACCTTCGACGGCGTCTTCCTGAGCGGGATCATCGCGGTCCTGCTCGTCGCCGCTAGATGACCCCGACGGCAGCATTTGCCGAGCGTGCTCGCTTCGGGAACCCCGCGCTCGAGGTGACCCGACTCCCTCAACCGCTAGGTGACGGCGACGCCGCTGCCGGCGGGCGCGGTGAGGGGCGGTGGTGTTGGCCGCGTCGGACGAGGGCGTCGAGCGCGATTGCGAGGAGCCCGAGGAGGATGATGGCGGTGAACGTCTCGGGCGCGGTCTGGACCGTTTGACGCCGGCTGGCTATGCCACGGCGCTATCGGCGCCGTCCGCTCGATCGTGGTCATGAGTGCTCCTCCATCAGGCTCCGTGGGGCGCCGGCGTGCGGCGATCTCTGATCCGTTTCCAGAACAGGTCCAGGACGATCGCGAGGACGATCAGGACGGCCATCGCGGCGAACGTGCTGGGCTCGTTGCGCAGCGTGTCGACGGCGAAGAACACGAGCACGAACCCCGCGCTGACGATCGCCAGCACCATCGGCCAGGCCTTCGCCCGGATCTCGTGGCGTAGCCGGAAACCGGCAATACCCACCAGCACAAACACGTACAGCGACACGGCGCTGCCAACGGACGCGATCGTGCTCAGGTTGAAGAAGTTGACCAGCACCAGCGTCAGCAGGACGGTGATCACAAGACCGCCGTGCTTGCCAAGCCGGGAGCGCCCGCCGAACACCGGCGGGAATTCGCCGGCCTTGGCGAGCGCTCCGGTGAATCCGTTCGAGGCGTACAGGGTGGCGTTCACCGATGAGGAGGTCGCCAGCAGCGACGTGATCGACATGATCGTGAACCCGGCCTGACCGAGTGCCGGACGGGCCGCTTCGGCGACCGCGGTCGGCCCGTACTTGATGACCTGCTCGACGGTCAGCGAGCCGAACACGCCGAGCGAGACAGCGACGTACAGCACCGTGGTAGCGCCGAGCGCGATGTACATCGCCCGGGGGAGCGTGCGCGCGGGCTTGGGCAGGTCGCCGGCGGTGAAGCTGATCACCGCGAACCCGAGATAGGCGAAGAACGTCAGGGCGACGCTAAGAGATGATCTTGCGCGCCGCCGGATAGGTGCTCGGCGCGAGCAGGTGCGTGTCGAGCTGCGTGAAGGTGGCGACCACGAACACCACGAACGCCACGAGCAGGGTGATCACGATCGCGGTCTGCGCCTTGTCGACACCGCGGACGCCTCTCAGGTTGAGGGCGCCCATCGCGATCACGATCAACGAGGCAAACAGCTTGCTCCAACCCTTCGCGGCACCCGTGCCGATGAACAGCGACGAGGCGTAGTCACCGAAAGACACCGCGATCATCGCCCCGACCAGCAGGATCGCCGCGAAATAGCCCATCCACGAGCCATCGCGCCCACACCGAGGAACACCGCTCCCCGAAGCGTCAGCCTGGGCGTCCCAGTCGTGCCATCGGGGCCGGCGGATGCCGCTGCCTGCGAACCCGGCGCCCCGGCCAGCTCCGGCGCGGACAAAGCGTTTCGGCTGGGCCGAACCTCGTCAGCAACATTCTCCTTGTCAGCTCTCATCGCAGCGGTTCACGAGATGGACACACGAATCGACAGAGTCTTTGCACAAGTCTCCTCGCCTGCCGGCTACCGAGCATCCGTAATCACCCGAACGCGTGTTCGTATTCTTTACGGATGCCGTCGTGGTCGCGCGGTGAGAGCCTGACCCCACGAGGCCGACGCTCCGGGGTTCTCGCGAGTGTCGGAGGATCACCAACACGGAGGGCTGCCATGTCCGTCCAAACCCCGCAAACCATCGACTACGCCCGCTCCGAAGGGTTCCGCGACGACGACCGCGGCTACGGCTGGGTTACGTTCGCCGGTGTGCTCCTGCTGCTTCTCGGGACGCTGAACACCATTGAGGGCATCGCGGCGATCGGCAACGCGCACTTCTTCGTCGGCAACGCCCGCTACATCATCAGCTCGCTGAACACCTGGGGGTGGGTGGCGCTCTGCATCGGCGTGATCCAGTTGATTGTTGGTCTCGGCGTGTTCGTCAAGAACCAGTTCGCGCGCTGGGCCGGCGTGGTCGCACTCGGACTGAACGCGATCGCGCAGCTGCTGATGATGCAGGCGTATCCGTTCTGGTCGCTGTGCATCTTCGCGATCGACATCGTCGCCATCTACGGCCTGGTCGCCTACGGCAAGAGGATCGCCGCCAGCTGATCGAGAAAGCCGACGGCCACCATCTCTCCGCGAGTGCGCATGCCCTTCTACCTACTGCAACGGCGCACGCCATCGGGCGGTGATTCAACCGATTTCGACGATCCGGCCAGTGAGTTCGGAGCGGACAGTGAGCCGCGCGTCCCCCTGCTGAAGTTTGCTTCGACCAAAGGAGTACGAAGATCGAAGCCGTAACCGCACCCGCCATCGGGGCCCACTCGGAGGTCGAGACCCTGCGCATGGTAATCGTTCACCGCCCCGACCTCGCGCACGCGCGCCTTGCGCCCGGAACTGCCACGAGCTTCTGTTCGACGACGTCATCTGGGTGCGACGCGCGCAGGAAGAGTTCGACGCGTTCGCGGAGGTGATGAGGGGCCGCGGCGTCGAGGTCCTGCTCTTCCACAACCTGCTGGCCGAGACGCTGGAGCGCGACGACGCACGCGAGTGGGTACTCGACCGGCGGCTGCGCCCCGAGGAGGTCACCGCGCTGTTCGCCCGGGAGATGACCGAATGGATGCGCGGCATGCCGGCCCAGGAGATGGCGACGCGGTTGACCGGCGGCGTGATGATCCAGGAGGGTGCGGTGGCGCCCCAGATGGCTCGGACACACTCGCAACCTCAGACGAGGGAATAGCCATCCCGGGCTGTGAGGATTCCGCGCGCGATGATGATGACGTGGCGATTCCGAAAGCCGTAAACCTGGCCCTGACGTTTGCTCTCGAGCTCGCCGCCATCGCGGCATTCGCGTACCGGGGGGCAACCGTCGACGGCCGCGTGGTGTCGGTTCTGTTTGCGGTTATCGAGCCTGCGGTTGCAGTCGTGCTTTGGGAATCTTTGCGGCACCGCGGTCGAAGCGGAGGCTTCGGCGAGACGTGCGCGTCCCGTTCGAGCTGACCTTGTTCGGCTTGGCGTAGTGGCGCTGTTTGCGGCCGGCGCTCCCGTCGCCGCGCTCATGTTTCGCCGTGCTCGTGGTCGTCAACGCGGTCCTGATCACGGCCTTCCGCCAGTGGGAGCAATGACCGACCGTGCCGCGATCGCTACCTCGGCTAGCTCGAGGGAGCTTCGCGGCGTCCACTGCGGCGGTCACCCTCCCGGCTCGCAGTTCGGGGTCGCGGCACAACCTGCCGATAACGCACCCCGAGACGGTCAGGCGTGAACGGGCTCGAGCAGCGCGTTGGTAAAAGCGGCTGACCACGATCTCGCCGCCGCCGACCATGTCAGCCCGCTCGATCTGAAGTCGGCGAGCGCGTCGGCCACGATTTGCCTCGCCACATCGTCCGACGCCGTCGCAGTCGCCCGGTCGCGGAACACGCTGACGCTTACCAGGGTGCCCGCGCCGCGCTAAACACGAGATAAGCCACGAATCCCTCCAGCTCCGCCATCCGCTGGGCCAAACTCGTGTCGAAGACGCCCCACACCAGCTCTCCGACGTCACCTCCGATCCTGTAGCGACGCACGCGTGCGAACGTCGCCGGCGCACCGGCGCCACCAGCTCCGGGGCAGCCCGGCTCACCGGGATCGCGCCGTGAAGCGCCTCGGTGAGGGTCAGCTCGATCTCACCCGCACGGACGTGGTCGCACCGGACCGCTGGATTGATCATTGCGAGCCGAACTGCTCGCGATTAGTTACTAGTTATAGTTAGTGCCGCTCCCGTCGAGAGGCACCAGTGTGAATGGCTGCGGAATCCGGAGAATGCTTGTTCGCGCGACCCTACGGGCGTCCGGGCCAGCAAGCACAGCACGAGATCGCGACCGCTCTGCCGGATCGGACTCGACGGGACGGCGCCGTGGGAGAAGAGCACTCCGCGCAGACTCCGCATGGCTCCTGATATCGCCGACGAGCACCAACGACATGGCGCGCTGACTGCGAGTCACTGTCACGTCTGTTCAGGGGGAATGCCACCGCTGGCCGCGATCCTCTCGAACCTCGGTCGCTGACGATCCCGGGCCCGCTGGACAGGCTTGAGATGCGTACCGGGCACGCCGGGTCGGAGGGCGCTCACAGGACCTTGCGGTACCAGCGGGCAGCGCTTCCCGCCGGGCAGTTCTCGATGACGCCGACCGTCTCGTATCCGAGCCGATCGTAGAGACCGCGAGCGAGCAGGTCGTAGGCGTGAAAGACGACGAGCGCGCAGCCTCTGCGGCTTGCCTCGGCCTCCGCCGCGGCGAAGAGCGCGTGCGCCAGCCCGCGGTTGCGCAGCGATGCCTCGACCCACATCGCCTGCAGCTCGCAATACCCGCCCCAGACGATGGCGGAGATGCCCGCCACGACGCGACCGTCGTCGTTCCGACCGAAGATCCCGAACTCCTGTTCGTCACCAAGTCCGGCGGCGGCGATCGCGGCGGCCGCCACCTGCTCTTCGAGCAGCGCGAGGTCGGCCGCGTCGGGGGAGTCCTCGACGACGAGTTCGGGCAACCGGCCCGTCGGCTCGGGCACACACGATCGCATTGCGGCGATCGCGTGGGTCAGCTTCCGAGGATTTTGGCCTTGGCAGCCGCGAACTCCTCGTCGGTCAAGGTGCCGTCAGCGTGCAGCTTTCCGAGCTTCGAGAGCTCGTCGTAGTCGATCGATGCACTGGGCTCGGCGGGCGCAGGCGCTGCCTCGGGCGGCGGCTCGTCGTATGACGCGTCCTCGTAGCCCTGGTTGCGACCCCGGTGCCTGCCGGCGGCGTAGGCCGCTCCTCCGACCACCAGCGCTGTCCGGCGGCGAGCGCGTCGACGTACAAATCCCATCGCGTCCTCCTGATCATGAACGGTGTTGACATCAGGCTCCAGTGACTTCACCGGAACCGAGCCACTCCATCGTGCCGGTTGGGGCTGTCGCGGCATCACCCAAAAAGGGCGATGCCTCGCAGGTCAATCCGTCGGCCCGGCCCCGTACCCGGCGGCAGTAGCGCACCCGCAAGGTGTCGGGGGGCCCGACCCGGACGGGGTCAGGGAGCACCCACACCGACGTCGCCCAGCTCGAAGACGGCCATCTCCATGGATCAAGTGTGTGAACGAGGCTTCCGTGTAGGTACGCGCGGAACGTTATGGCGATCGCATTGACCCATGCGGTGTTCGCGACGGCGAGCTCGGCGGACGCGTTGACGGTGGGTCGCTCGTAGCACCCGAGCTCGACGGCAGCGAGCGTGACCGGCGGACCCACCGGTGGCCACCGAGCGAGGACATCGGCTTCGGTCGGGTTATTCACCGGACCGGGGAAGGCTGCGTCGAGCAGCGGCTCAAACTCGATCCCATAGAGTTGTCGCCAGCGTTGTATGGCCTGCGGGCCGATCGCGCGCTGCCTGGCCTCCGCATCCGGGATCAGCAGCGGACGGGCCACCAGTTCGAGCGTGTGCGGAATGAGCCGCGCGTCGGGTTTCAGCAGCCGGCGCCGGGCGTCGAGCGTCGTCTCGAGGATCTCCTCCTCGAACGGTTCGTTGCCGATCACCTCCGCCACGAGCACGTCCGCCGGCTCGGGCAGCTCAATGTCTCTGGACCACCCGCGAATCAGCGTCACCTTGTCGTGGACGCCGTTGGCGGCGAACACGCGCTCGGCGGCATCGGCGATATCGCTGGCCTCGACGGCGTACACGTGACGCGCTCCCGCTCGGGCGGCGGCGATCGCGAGCACCCCGCTGCCGGTGCCGACGTCGAGAACGATGTCCTCGGGTCGTACTGCCTGGCGGAGGGCGGCGATGTAGTCACTAGTCCGGCGGTCGTCGTGGAGCATGCGCGCGTGCTCCACGGGATCTGCCCACCCCCTGGTTGGGATCCGATCCGCGTCGGGCGGCACGAGCGCACCCTCCTCGATCAGCATGTTGATCACACTCAGGGTCGGCACGAAATCAGTCGAGCCATTGCTGCTGTTCTCGAGTTGCTCGATCGCCGCTCCAAGGCTGAGCGGCCGGGCGAACATCGACAAGGTCGCGAACCCTTTCGGACCTGCGTCGATAATCGTGCCGTCCGGCGCGTCCACGAGCACGTGCCCGGCTGCGTCCAAGCGCGTCCGGATGCCCGGCGCGAGCCGTAGGAACGTGTCCGGCGACAGGTCAGCGTGCGGCACAGGCTGAGAACCGCAGCTCGTCGTCATCCCGGAGGGCATCAGGAATTCCGCTCTGGTTTGACGGGCCGCGAGGCGACTGCCGCGCGACCGTCGACGCGGTGTTCACGGCGCCGACCTCGGATCGCGCGACGGGACGACCACCTCGTCTCGTGAAAGACCCCGCGTCACGCTCCTGCCTCGGCCGCCTCGCGGTCCTCCTCGGCTGCGGCGACGAGCGCCTGAGTGGGGATGTGACCCATGCCGATCAGCTCGCCGCCGGAACGGCGAATCGCCGATGCGAAGGGACCAGCCCACGTGTTCTCCCAGACAAGCACGGCAGCCGCGCTGCCGGGCTCGAGATCAGCGCCGACCTGCTCGACGTCCTCCAAGGCCAGCACAAGCGACAGCTCGGCCTCGAGGGACCGCAGCTCGCCGACCTCACTTTCGTCGTGATCCCGCAACTCGGCTACCTCCACGGTGCCGTCCTCGCCTTTCCTGACCATCAGGAGATCGAGCACCCGTACCGTGCCGCTGTCCATCAGCTTCTTCAGCTCATCGGCCATCGCACCCGAGAAGTCCGCCTTGTCGACAGGAAACCTGACAACGACGTAATCCACGGGTCCGAGCTGGTCAAGGTTGATTTCGGCCATGATTGTCCTCTCCATTTTGCGCGTTCCGGGTCGGCATCGACGCGCGCTACCGCCCTCGGCCGTCAGGTGCCTATTCCCGGGAGTGGGTTGTTTGACCGCCGATCCTCACATCGCTGCTGCGAGGACATCGCGGCACCACCGCATCCCGCACACCCTCACCTCAAACCTGTTCGGAGCGAGCGGCGGTCAGCATATGACCACGCGCGTGAGCGCGGGTCATCCCATTCGGGTGATGCTCGCGGCCGCCGTCGCCCGTCGGTCGGTATTCGCGCCCACCGCTGCCGGTTCGAGCCAACACAGGAGGAGCCGACCTCGCGCTCGAGATTTGATCACGTGTGTCCGGGGGTCGTCAACCGCGCCCTTACTCGGCCACGAAAACAGCCATGCGGTCGGAGCTGATGCCCCACTCGAGGACGACCGGTATCGGGACATGGGGAGCAACGGGAATCCGGCACACGCCCGTACGCGTGCGAGCGCAAAAGCAGGCCTCACATAACCGGCCCGCGTCAGCCTCGCAAATCGCCAATTGCGCAACCGTCGGCGATAGGGTGGCGTACTCCGACGGCCGAGAGCTCAACGGACACTCGGGCGGTCGCCCTGGCTATGGGAGAGCCGCCGCCGGTGGGATGGACCGCCTCTTCAACACGATGGTCGACCGCACCCGCTCCCGGCTGGATGTGCCGAAGGTCCGCACCCTGTTCGGCAGCAAAGGCCGCCCGCACCGCAAACCCGGTCAAGAGCTCTCGGATCAGCAGGCAGTCGCGATCGAGAAACCTCGGTGGAACCTCACGATCTTCAAGGTCCATTTCGGACACTTGACGCTGAAGGCATACACCAAAGGCGAACGCGTCCTGCGCTTCGAGGCGATCGCGCATCACGCCAAACAGCTCGGCTGCGGCCGCAGGCTGGACAAGTTCCCGCAGATCACCGCCCGGCTGACCGGCATGGTCGACCGCTTCACCAGCATGCTCGACTGCGTCGAGATCGGATTCCTGCCCGACGGCATCCTCGACCAGCTCCCCGCACCCTCCACGCTCGGAGCAACCCGTACCGGCGGGATCGACATCAACGTCCCCCGGATTCGTGCGGCGCTCGCCGCAGCGCTCGTGCTGGCCGTCGCCCCGCAAGGATTCACCGTCGCCGAGTTCACCGCCCAAGTTCGGGCGATGACCGGACAGACCCCCGAGAACTACAGCGTCCGCCAAGGCGCCTACGACCTACGCAAACTCCGCGGCAAACAACTCGTCCTCAAACCCGGCCGCACCCGCCGCTACCACGTACCCGAGCTCGCCGCCCGCACGATCGCCGCGCTGCTCACCGTCCGCGACAAGGTCATCGCCCCCCTCGCCGCCGGCATTCGAACACCACAACGAGGTCGCCCACCCAAACACTGGACCACCATCGACCGCGACTACGAAACCCTCCGCCTCAACATGCAAACCCTGCTCAACCACCTCGGCATCGCAAAGGCAAGCGCGCTATCGACAACGATTTGTCGATAGCGCTCCGCAACCCTCTAGAGCGACGTCGACGGGGCCGGGACGGGCGCGTCGGCCGCAGAGCGGGCGCCGGTGCGCACGTTCGCGTCGGGATCGCGGCGCGAGGCCGTTCGCAGTCGCGTATCCAAGCTTGATCACCGCAACGGCGTTGCGGTACGTCATCATTCGCGAGCGGAGGATGTTCGATCGGCGTACCAAGATTGTGGCCACGTTGGGCCCCGCCACCGACCCCCTGGGCGTGCTCGACGCGCTCGTGGCGGCGGGAATCGACTGCGCGCGGCTGAACTGCTCGCACGGAACTGCCGAGGATCTGCGGCGCAGGTCCGGCGAGGTGAGGGCGGCAGCGGCGCACGCCGGGCGTCCCGTGGGCCTGTTGTTCGACCTCCAGGGTCCGAAGCTGCGGCTCGCTGCGGGCATGAAGGCGAGGATCGTCCGGGCCGGCGAGCAGGTGGTCTTCTCGGGGGCGGGCGACGCCGCGGCGGACGATCACGTGGTGGTCGACTTTCCGGACTTCCCGAGGCTCGTCACCGAGCGCTCGGAGATCGTGATCGGCGACGGGGTCCCGCGTCTGATGGTCGAGTCATCGGGGCCTGGCGAGGTCGTGGCTCGGGCGCTTTCGAGCGGTGAGCTCGCATCACGCAAGGGGATCAGCGTCACCTTCGCACACCCCGAGCTGCCGGCGCTCACCGACAAGGACAACGCTGACCTGCTGCTCGCGGCCGAGCTGGGCGCCGATTTCGTTGCGCTCTCGTTTGTGCGCTCGGCAGCCGACATCGAGCAGCTGCAAGCCCGGTTGGCTGAGCTTGGCTGGCGCGGCAGGACGATCGCCAAGATCGAGAAGGTCGAGGCCTACGAGCACCTCGACGAGATCATCGCCGTCGCGGATGGGGTGATGGTCGCCCGCGGGGACTATGGGGTCGAGGCCGGCGTCGCGCGCGTGCCGCTGATGCAGAAGGACACGATCCGTCGCGCGACCCAAGCGGGCAAGACTGTGATCACGGCCACGCAGATGCTCGAGTCGATGATCCATGCGCCCGAGCCCACCCGCGCCGAGGCTTCCGATGTCGCCAACGCCGTCATCGACGGCAGCTCCGCGGTGATGCTCTCCGCCGAGACGAGCATCGGCGAGTTCCCGGTCGAGGCGGTGCGCGCGATGGCACAGCTCGCCCAAGCGGCCGAGGAGTCGCCGGTCATCCAGGGACGGGCGCGACCCGGCGAGCCAGATTCACCGGCGGGCGCGGTGATGTACGCCGCGGTCGAGCTTGCGGAGGCGCTCGACGCCATCGCGCTGATCGTGCCGACCACCCGTGGCGGCTCGCCGAGGGCGTGCGCGAAGTACCGCCGTCGCCGGCCGATCGTGGCCCTTCCGGTCGATGATCGCGTCACCAACCAGCTCACGCTCGAGTGGGGGGTTTACCCGTTCACGATGGCCGTCACCGGTTCGGTCGACGAGCTGATCGAAGCGGCGCTGGTCAAGAGCAAGGAGTCCGCGGGTCTTCCGAGCGGCGCTCGGGTCGTGCTCACCGCCGGGCGCCGGACGGGGTCCCCCGGCGCCACGAACCTGATCACGGTCCGCGAGATACCGTAGGACCGCCGACGCTGGACACAGCACCACCACCCGCTCCGACGAGGCCATACAGCCCCGCCGAACCGACGGCGCGCCTTTGGCACCGGTGGGCGCACACGGCAGTAGGCTGAGGCCGAGCCCCGGGGCGTCGCTCGAAGCTCAAGACGGCTGCTCGGAGCCCAATCGTCCCGGCTCCGACGAGACGCGGGCCCCCGACGAGCGCGATCCGTTGGAGGCAAGCGTCCGGCGCGGGTGGCGTGAATCGTCGAAGCGATCGTCAGCATCGGTCGGCGCGGGCGCTCCCTTCCGCAATGCACAAGCGCGGTCGTCCGTGCGGCGGGCGGTGGCGGGGCGCCGGTATCACGCGTTTGCACAAGCGAGCCGGGCGGACCGGGCGAGATGGCAGCGACAGCGGCCGAGCGTTCAGCCGGAAAAGCGGCGGTTCCTCCGACGGGCGGGCGGTTAGGTTCTGCGTAGCACCAGGACGAGGAGTCTCGTTTAGTCGCGCGACGTAGCTGCCTTACCGGCAAAGCGGAAGCGGGCTCTCGCGGGCGGCGCGGCGATCCGCGCGCCCGGTCGAATCACGCCGCGAGACCGTGATCGACCTGATCGCAGCGACGGTCACACAAATCGCTCATAACGTCTACGCCCGACTCGACCGTATGGCGGCGAGGTGGCCGATCTGGAGCACGTGAGGCTTGCCGCCGACTCAGCTCGCCGCCACGTGCATCTCAGTGAACTGGCTGTGGTAGAGGTCGTAGTACAGGCCTTGGTGCGCGAGCAGGTTGGTGTGGCTGCCCTGTTCCACGATCAGCCCTTGGTCCATGACCACGATCGTGTCCGCGTCTCGAATCGTCGAGAGCCGGTGCGCGATCACGAAGCTGGTTCGTCCCTGCCGTAGCCGTGACATAGCCTCCTGGATCAGGACCTCGGTGCGGGTGTCGACGTTGCTCGTCGCCTCGTCGAGGATGAGGATGCTCGGATTGGCGAGGAAGGCGCGAGCGATCGTGAGCAGCTGCTTCTGCCCCGAGGACAGGTTGGAGGCGTCCTCATCGAGCACGGTGTCATAGCCGTCGGGCAGGGTTCGCACGAAGTCGTCGACGTACGCCGCCTCCGCCGCCGCGATGATGTCCTCGCCGGTCGCTTCCGGTCGCCCGTAAGCAATGTTGCTGCGGATCGTCCCCGCGAACAGCCACGTGTCCTGCAGCACCATGCCGAACGATCCGCGCACCTCGTCGCGGGTCAGGTCGCGGTAATCGACGCCGTCGAGGACGATGTTCCCGGAGTCGATCTCGTAGAAACGCACGAGCAGGTTCACCATCGTCGTCTTGCCTGCACCGGTGGGGCCGACGATCGCGACAGTCTGGCCCGGTGACACGTCCAGGTTGAAGTCCTCGATCAGCGGCTTGTCCGGCTCGTAGCGGAAGTAGACGTGCTCGAGCTTCACCGCTCCGGCGGCCTGCGCCGCCCGTGCCGGCCGCGCCGCCGGGAGATGATCGGGTGCCTCCTCGTCGGCGTCAAGGAACTCGAACACCCGCTCGGCCGAGGCCATGCCCGACTGCAGCATGTTCATCTGAGAGGCGATCTGGGTCAGGGGCATCGTGAACTGGCGCGTGTATTGGATGAACGCCTGCACGTCCCCGAGCGAGAGGGAGCCGGAGGCAACCATGTAACCACCCAGCACCGCGACCACGACGTAGTTGATGTTGGACAGGAACTGCATGGTCGGCTGGATGACGCCGGACAGGAACTGGGCCCGGAAGCTCGCTTCGTACAGGCTCCGGTTCTGGCGGTCGAACTCGTCGACCGTGGCCGTGCGCCGGCCGAAGAGCTGCACCAGCGCATGTCCGGTGTGGGTCTCCTCGACCAGTCCGTTCAGCGAGCCGGTCTGGTCCCACTGGGCCGCGAATTGGACCTGCGAGCGTCTCGCGATCAGAAAGGTGACCAGCACCGCGAGCGGGATCGTGACTGCGGACACCGCCGCCAGCAACGGCGAGATCCAGAACATCACGCCCAGCACGCCGACGATCGTCAGCACGGAGGTGAGGAGCTGACTGAGTCCCTGTTGCAGGGTCGTGGAGAGATTGTCGATGTCGTTGGTAACCCGGCTGAGGATGTCGCCGTGGGGATGGCTGTCGAAGTAGCGCAGCGGCAGCCGGCCGAGCTTCTCCTCGACCTCGCGGCGCAGGCCGAACATCGTGCGCTGGGTGACCCCCGCCATCGTGTAGCCCTGGCCGTAGTTGAAGGCCGCGGCGAGCAGGTAAACGATGGCCGCCAGCCCGAGCAGTCGGCCGAACTCGGCGAGATCGATTCCCTTCCCGGGAGTGATCTTCATCCCGGACAGCATGGTCGCGACCTGGCCGTGGCCGTGGGCCCGCAGCATCGCGATCGCCTGCGCCTTCGTCGTCCCGGCCGGCAGCTGCTTGCCCACGACGCCGTCGAAGAGGACGTTCGTCGCGTCGCCGAGGATCTTCGGGCCACTCACCGTGAAGGCGACCGAGATCACGCCGAACGTGACCGCGATCGCGAGCTTGATGCGTTCGGGACGCAGCCGGGCGAGCAGCCGCCGTAGCGTCGCCCGGAAGTCCTTGGCGCGCTCCGCCGGTGCCCCACCGCCCCGGCGCATCATGCCCCGTGGCCCGCCGAAGCTCATGCGGCGGCCTCCTCGCCGAGCTGGGAGACGACGATCTCGCGGTAGGGATCGCAGCTCGCGATCAGCTCGGCATGCGTCCCCATCCCTGCGATCCGCCCGCGGTCGAGCACGATGATGCGGTCAGCGTGCATGATCGTGCTCACCCGCTGCGCCACGATCACCACCGCAGCGTCGCGCGTCGCCAGTCTGAGCACGGCGCGCAGGCGCGCGTCGGTCGCGGCATCGATCGCCGAGAAGCAGTCGTCGAACAGGTACAGGCGGGGCTGTTTCACCAGTGCCCGGGCGATCGACAGGCGCTGGCGCTGGCCCCCGGAGACGTTGGTGCCACCCTGGTCGATCGGGGCGTCGAGACCCCCGGGCATCGCCGCCACGAAGTCGTGCGCCTGCGCGATCTCGAGGGCACGCCACAGTTCGGCGTCGCTGGCCTCCGGCCTCCCGAACCGCAGGTTGCTCGCGACCGTGCCGCTGAACAGGAAGGCCGCCTGCGGTACGAGCCCGATCGAGTCCCACAGCCCTTCCAGCGGCTGGTCGCGGACGTCGACGCCGTTGACGAGCACAGTGCCGCTGGTCGCGTCGAAGAACCGCGGGATGAGGTCGAGCAGCGTCGTCTTGCCGCTTCCCGTTCCCCCGATGATCGCGCTGGTCTCGTCCGGTGGGAGCGCGAGCGAAAGGTTCTCGAGCACGGGACGTTCGCTCCCGGGGTACCCGAAGCTGACGTGATCGAACTCCACGAGGCCGGTCACCCGCGCCGGTCTGACCGGGCGCGGCGGGTCGGCGATTGTGGGTACGGTGTCGAGCACCTGCTCGACGCGCTCCGCGCTGGCCAGTGCACGCGGGAGCAGGATCACCAGCATCACCGCGATCATCACCGAGATCAGGATCTGCAGGATGTAGGCGAGGAAGGCGGTGAGGTTGCCGATCGGCAGCGACCCTTCGCTCACCAGGCGCCCGCCGAACCACAGCACGGCGACGCTCGAGAGGTTCAGGATCACCATCATCGCCGGCAGCGTCAGGGCGAAGATCCTGTTCACCCGCAGCGTCGTCGCGGTGAGGCTGGCGTTCGCGTCGCCGAAGCGCCGCTCTTCGGAGCGGCCGCGGACGAACGCGCGGATCACCCGGACCCCGGTGATCTGCTCGCGCAGCACCTGGTTGATGCGGTCGATCTTCACCTGCATCGAGCGGAACTGCGGCACCACCAGGATCAGCACGACGATGATGAACGCCGTCATCACCGGCACCGCCACCGCGAGCAGCGGCGACAGCGCCGCGCCCTCGTGCACCGCGAGGATGATGCCCCCGACGCACATGATCGGGGCGATCACCATCATCGTCAGCGCCATCTGCAGGAAGAGCTGGATCTGCTGGATGTCGTTCGTGTTGCGTGTGATCAGCGACGGCGTCCCGAAGCGGTTGATCTCAGCGGCCGAGAACCCCTGCACCCGGGTGAACACCGCTTCCCGGATGTCCGCGCCCGTCCCCATCGCCACGCGCGAGGCCCAGTACACCGCCACGATCGCGACGACCCCCACCAGCAGCGCGATGGCCAGCATCACCGCACCGGTCCGCACGATGTAGCCGATGTTCCCCTTCACCACCCCGTTGTTGATGATGTCGGCATTGAGGTTGGGGAGGTACAGGTTCCCGACCGTCTGCACGACGAGCAGCGCCACCACGACCGCGACCTGGCGTCGGTAGCGCCGCAGATACGTGCGAAGCAGGCGGGTCAGCACGGCCTTACCAGAGTGCGCCGCTCAGGCGTCGGACGTCTCAAGCCGCAACCGGCGCTCGAGCCACAGCCGGCGCTCTGCGTTGCCGCGCGCGCTTGTGCACGCGCTCCAGCCGGCCTCGTATAAGCGCACGCGGCAGAACATGTCCCCGAAGCGGCCGACGTGCGTCAAGAGCACGGTGATCACGAGCAGATAGCCCACGATCAACCAGATCAGCATCGCTGGCTCGACGTGCAAACACCGCTGGATGTTGGGGAGGGCCACCACCACGATCGTCGTGTCGACGGCCGTGATCAGCACCCCCGACCGCGACGACGAACAGCACCACACCCCCGGTACAGCGACCGCGGGCGAAGCCGTTACTTGCATCGTGCGGCTACCGTACGCTCGCCCCCCGTGCGTCTCATCGGGAAGCGACCGCGAGCCTTGTGCGGTCAAATACCGAACGAATAAGGGCTATGCGCTGAGGTCAACGAGCATCGTGCGCACCGTCGCTGCCGGGCCTCAGATTGGGCGTTCGCAGAAAGCTGAGGACGCCGATGCCCACGGTCGCCTTCACATGGAGGCGCGAGCAACCGTCGGTGCATGCAGCGCACGTAGCATCGTGGGGTGCCGGTGATCACGCTTCCCGATTCCCGGAAGCTGGCGTTCGAGCTGCTGGGCGATCCCGCCGGCCTGCCTGTGGTGGTCTTGCACGGCACACCGGGGTCGTGGCGGCAACTGGCTGCTCTCGGCCCTCCCGCGTGCGACAGAGGGCTGGTCGTGATCGCGCCCGACCGTGCCGGGTACGGCGGTTCAAGCCACGATCCTGCGCGAACGATCGCCTCAGGCGCTCGTGACGTCGGCGCGCTGATCGCGCACCTCGCGGTTGACCGGCGCGGCATTGTCGGACTGTCTGGTGGCGGGCCGACGGCGCTGGCGTGCGGCGTGCTCTTGGCCGATCGGGTCATAAGCGTCGCGACCGTCGGCGGCGTAGCACCGCTCGTGCCGCGTGACCGTTCGCTGCCTCCGGATCGGCTCGTGACCAGGATCGCTCGCCGGTCCGAAGTCGGTGCACGGGCACGGTTCGCATTGACGGTGCGAGCGGGCCGCGCCCGTCCGGAGGCCATGCTGGATCGCTTCGCCGACCTTCTCGCCGAACCGGACGCGCGTCTGCTCCAAGAAAATGCTGATATCCGGCAGTCGTTCTTGGACGATCTACGGCATCCCTCGAAGACCACCGCCCGCGCAGCCGCTCGTGACTTCTGGCTGTTCACGAGGCCATGGGATATCAATCTCTCCGACCTGAGAACTCCCGCTCACATCTGGCACGGCACCCAGGATCGCAACGTCCCAGTCGCGCACGCTCGCGTGATCGCAGCAAGGTGCCCGACCGCACGCCTTCACATCGTCGACGGTGGCGGCCACATGCTTCTCAGCCAGCTGGATCAAATCCTCGCCGGAATGATCGAAGACGGGGCACCGTAAGACCCTCAACCCCTCACCACTGCTGAACGGTCGTCGGCAGCGACCTGCCCAGCCGCGGTCTGGATCTGACTAGCGGCCACCGCTGCTCCCGCGGGAAGAGGAGCGTTGGCGCCAGCTGTCCCATCCTTCTGCGCCCCCAAACCCGAGGCGCTCGGGCGCGGGTGCACACGATCGCATTGGTCGTTCGGCCGGCGCCCGAGCGGACGAGTGCATCGGCGACCAACCGCAGCTCCCACGAGAACGCGGTGCTAGCCGCCGACGAGCAAGCGGGCGCGCCGGGGGCCGGGCCCGCGTTTGGTCGCCATAGGGATGGCCGGCCCAGCGACGCACGGACGGCGAAAAGCGTTTGTCCCCAGAACGTCGACGGCTTCTCGAACCCACTGCCGTTTCCGCGCGGCTGGCTATCCATTTCGCTCCCCCGATTTCCAGTAGCTCGAGGTCATTTCGCGGATTGACTGGTGAGCGCCTTGTAGGGGTGTGGTTCGGCGGCGATCGCACCCTGCAGGAGCCGGTAGAACAGCAGCCCGCGGTGGCGGGCCCGGCGGCGGTTGAAGCGGAAGGTGAACTCGTCCAGGTAGTAGTCGAGCTGGCTGTGGCTGACGGCGCCCTGGTGAGTGCCGAGGATCCAGCGCTTGAGCAGCTGAGAACGATGGTCTGAACTGGCCCAACTGCGATGGGGTGGGGGCAAGCGAAGCCGTTGCTCTCGCCTGGCGGCAGCCGCTCGCTGTGGTGAGTTCGTCTTTGGCCCGGTGGCCAACGACACACGCCGCGCGCGGATGCAGAATTGGTCTCATGCAGCGGAGTGCTTTGTTGCCCGGGCTGTGCTCGCTGCAGCCTCTGGTCCTAGGCTGCGCCGCGTCGGATTGGCACGTGCCGCCGACTGTCTGCGGCACAGGAGCCGTTCGGTCTCGCTCGGATGGTTCAGGGCCGCTTGACGCGCCCTTCGCAGCGGCGTTCTGGTCTACCTGATGCTACGCCTCGCGCGGCCACGACGGTTGAGGTCTCGCGGCTCGGTAGGGCTTGAGCGCCGCCCGGCGTGCGCCGGCGAGGATTGGGTCTCGCATCTGCCCAAGCTCATCGATGCTGTGTGCGAGGAGTGGCACCTGTCACTCGATGATGAGCGGATGGCCGCAGGTGCGTGGGGAGTCGTGGCGTGGTGTCATACCGAGAGCGGCCTCGAGGCGGCGCTGAAGCTGTGCGCCAACGAGCAGCGGCTGTCTGCCGAGACGAACGCGATGCTCGGCTGGGGCGGGCATCCGGCGGTCCGCGTCCTCGCACATCGACCAGGCGCGCTGCTGCTGGAACGCGCCCGTCCGGGACGACCGTCGCGGCTCGCGCCCACGCGGTTAGCGCTCCTCCTCGACGCACTTCACCGACCCACGAGCGCCAGCCCGCGAGGCCTCGGAGACTGGCGTACGAGCATCGACGCCGCCGTCACGCACGTACCTTCCTTGCAAGCACTCGGCCAGGCGCTGCTCAAACAAGGAGAGGGCCGTCCGGTCGTCGCCCTGCACGGCGACCTCCAGCCGGCGAACATCCTTGAGCACCGCGGCACGATCGTGGTGATCGACCCAGTCGGGATCGCCGGCCCCCGGGAACTCGATGTCGCGAACGCAGCCCTTCAGAACGATTGGGGCGAGGACTCATCAGCGCGAATCAGGCGGCTGGCGAACCTGACCGGCACCGACCACGCGTTTGCGGTCGCCTTCGGCCAGTTCAGCGCCATGTACGCGGCCCTCGCGCCGAGACACTGACCCGCAGGTGAGTCGCAAGCCGCACCCAGACGCGCCGTGCCGTCGGTGCATCCGCTCGGGACCGATCGAGCGCCGGCGCGGGAGCGAGAGCTCGGCGTTTCCGGCGGCAACGAGACGGACGCCCCCGTAGGCCAGCAAAGCACCACGCCCGTCGCGTGCGACAAGCCCGTGCGCGCGCAGCGCAGGCGGCTCCCCCGGCACGACTGCCGGTCAGCATGGAAAGGGGTTATGTTGCGCGTCACATAACCCCTTTCCATGCAACTGGGCCCCAGTGTCGCCAACCCAGCCGTGCGGCCTCGCGGACGCGGCGGACTAGCACGCGGTCGAATGCGATCCGCGCGGTCTCTTGCGACGCCTCCTCCTGGGCGACAGCGCAAGCCCTGCCGCGCCGCCCTCGGGCGGGGCCGCCACCGCGAAGCGGGCGTGCGGCCGGTCGATCATCCGCCCGTGGAAGCAGGCGTCCCGGCCCTGTCCGAGACGCGGTCTTCGCCGATTGCAGGGCCCGGAGGCCGTACTCGGGGGCTATCCCTGATGCATAGGCAAGCTTCCACACCTGAGCCCCGGAATTGGCGGTGGTTGTCGGGCGAAGTCCAGGTAGCCGACCGGATTGACCCAGATGTTGATTGAGCTCGGATCGGCGACAGACCGAGCCATCGCGTGTGTTCAGGCGCCGCTGGTGCGCAGACGTGCCGGGGTCCATAACACCCGGTCGGTGACTGTTTCGCCGGCGAGGAGCGGGAACATGCGGGTGTGAGGAGCGCGCTCGCCGTAGACGATGACGCACTGGGCGGGGGATGGACGCGGGTGCTTTGACGTGTGTGAGCGGCGATGGCGCTCTGATGTGGTGGAAGTCATATCCTCCAGCGCTTTCAGACGCAAGCCCGGGGCGGTGCGATTCGTCAGGGCTCGCGTCGGGGGTGGCTCTCGGCGCTGTCTCGGATTGCCGCCTCTTTCTACTGTCCTTCATCGGCCCGTTGGTTGAGCGGCATAAGCGTTGCTGCCCGACCCGCGAGATGTGTCCGTCGGTTAGCAGCGGCGGCAGGGCGGGACCCGTTAGCAAGCCCGACGCTCAGCGGACAGCTGCCGGCGGTGGCCGGCGGCAGTTCTTCGCTTACCACAGACCTCCACGGTGCCGATAAAGGACATAGACAGCACGGCGATTGGTCCGTCCGGTGGCGGCGTCGAGGATGCCATCCCGAGCTCACGCATCCGACCGCGCTCGGGGTAACCGAGCGGCGAGAGTTCGACTCTCTCGATCGCCCTGACAAGGGGAGGTCGAGCATGCCCCGAGCCTCTACACAGAGCAACGCAACATCATCCGCGAAGTCGCTCAGATAGGCCAAGTGTGGAAGCACCACGGACGTAAGTTCTCCATCCAGATCAATCAGATACATCGAGCCGGCCGTCTCGTAGAAGCTTGGATCGATGGGCCTGAAGGACGCGAGAGACAGGGATCACCTTTGCCGACCTGCAGCGAGAGTACGAGCTCGTCGACGCGCTGCACCCTGCCTGACGTCGCGATCTGCAGGCGCGTCCATCAACCAAGCGAGACGAGCGGTACTGATTCGCGCAACTGCGCGGCCACCAGCCGATCGGCCTCCCTGACGCCTACTGTCTCGCGACTGCGCGACACACGCGCAGCTCAGACGCTTCCCTTGACCCGCAAGATCGTGCCTGCCGCCACGACCGAGCGGGCAGCAATGGCCGCAACCGTCAGCTGAAGGTGCTCCAAGTCGTCCGGTAGGGAAGTTCGAGTTGAGGTTCGTCACCGCCGAGACGGCAGCGGCGATCGCCGAGACGCTCCAGGTTGTGACGGCTACGTTGGCCCCCTACGGGTTCCGTACACGCGTGATGTCCGTGCAGCCGTGCGCTTTGACGGGCAGAGATAGCATGCCGTCAGCGTGCTGATCGTCAACGCCGACGACTGGCCCACATCGACGGTCACCATCACATCCATACGTGCCCGACAGTGGTGTTCTCGGTGCCGTCGGGTGGGGTGACGCGCGCGCGGGCGGCCCGCGTCGGCGGCTCGTCGGACGCGCGGCTGGTGTCCCGCGCTGTCGCGGGAGTCCAGCAGGTGCTGGTCGGAAGCCGCTTTCGAACTCCGGCCATGATGCTCCCGCTCGGCACGGTCCACCCCGACCTCGGCGGGTCGCTCGACGCGCTCGCGCCGGCCGCGGGCACTGCGGTTGAGGTCATGACTCACGCCCAGTGGGACGCGGAGCGCGCGGCGCTACTAACGCCGGCCTGGGAGGAGATTCTGGCCACGTACCGCACCGGCACGTACGCCGAACTCTGACGCGTCGATGACCGTTGGGGTGCATCCCAGGGGGCCGAGGTGGAGGTCAGCTCGCCAGCTCATGGGCACCCGTTCGGGGAACCCCACGTAACCGGCGATCCCCGACGCGAGCGCGGGCGCGCTGCTGCTGAATGCACTCCAGCGTGATGCCGCGCAGGACCGTCCACGGCGGCGATGAGTTCCTCGTCGTGCTGCCCGCCACCGAGCCGTGATGAACTTCGGGCCGCATACCCTTTCATGGCGGTTTCCCCCGTCCTCTCGGACTTGGTTGACGCCCCGAGCGCTTCCTCCGGAGCGGATGCCACGGGAGGACCGCCGTTCAGAACGTCTACGACATTTCGGACAACCTCGGTCGGTCGGCTGGTGGCTGCTGTCAGTCGGTAGCGTCTTGGGAGCGCTTTGAGCTTCTTGAAGGCGGCGGTGGACCCGGGTACCAGCCGGCACGGGTTGACTCCAGGCAGTGGCGCGGGCCCCTCCGCGACGCCAGCGGCGAACCGTAACCGTGGCGACGCGGCTGCTACCGGCGAGCCACGGACCGAGACGACGAGCGGACTGCCGATTTCCGACGCGATCCGGCAGCGCTGGTAGACGGCACCGGCCAGCCCCCGAGCCGTTCGTCCGGTCGCCTCAGCCGGTGGGGCGGCCAGCGACGGTCCATCGGCTTTACATAGGCAGATCACGGATCAAGCACCAGCTCACCAACGCCCTCCACCACGCCCGCACCTGCGGCGAGCTGACCTTCGATGCCGAGGCACGCGAGCGCTACAGCGAGATCTACGAGCACCTCTCCGCACCCCACCCCGGACCCCGGCATGTTCGCTTTTCGCGGCCGTCTCAGCCCAAAGTGGGAGCCCGGGGCACCATCTCCGGCACCCCTGGGCCGTCAGGCGCGGCACGACTCAAGGGTTTGGGTCGGGCCTGGTCGCCAGGCGTCGGTCGCGCACTTACCCGCGACCGCCGGTAGCGCTCCGCACGAACAGATGCAAGAGTTCGTCTCGCCGTTCCGGAGGCGATCCTGCGCGTCGCCAAGAACGGATCTCGAGACAGACCGCCGACGAAGTTTGCATACGCATCGGCGAGCTTTTCCCGCCCACCGCGACGGCCCTGCTATCGGCGACGAGCGGAGCTGAGCCACCAGTGCGGCCGAGCCCTCCTGGTTGCCACAACCGAGACAGGCGGATCGCTAGCAGCCAGCGGCTCGCCAGCAAGCACGAGGCCCGACGCGGCCAGCTGCACCGTCGCGGGAGCGCCGCTGGCCGCCGTGTGTGCGGCGACCCGCTGACGATCGGTTTCATCCGGGGAACCCACTGGGAGGGGTGATCGCTCCACCATGAACGCGATCACCGCGCCTCAGACCGCGGGGTGATCGCAATCGACGGCGAGCACTCGTGCGCCCGAGCCAGCTGGCGTGATCGCTTGGTCACGTTTCCGATCACGCAGCGAAATCGACGGCACGATCGCATCCGCGTCTCGCGGCGTCGACGCCCCGGCTATCGCTAAGGAGCGAATCTCAGATTTCCGTGTCGGTCGCCGACGCGCGGTCCATACCGCGAGGAGGGTGTGGGAGGAGCCGCCGCTCCGGCCCGGGCTCGGCGCCGGCACCGTGCCGACCTCTGGCCCAGCGGCGATCGAGGGATTTCCCCGACGCGATCAAGCCTCCTGTGGAGGCATTCTGTTGGCAGGGCGCAGGACATTATCCAAAGGGGGCCAGATGACGGGCAATGACATCACTCCGAGCAGCGGCGCAGTCCGCCGATCGAACGTTTCTTCCACGGCGGCGTCGGCAACCAGGCGCTTCGGCGGCGGGTGTCCTGGGCACCCCGCCTGTCACGCCGGTTGCTGCATGCCGGAGGGCCGGCCATGATTGCAGACGGTTTCCTGCTCGCCGACTCGGTCTTCTACGACGGCCTGGAGCGGCTGGACGACGAGAACAGTCTCTTCGGAGCCACCCGACGTGAGGCGCCGCCGGGATGGACGCGTCGTACCCGTGGTGTCTGGGTCGGGCTTCAGCCGGTCGACACGGTGTTGCCACGCCAGGGCTGGAAGATTCATCTGTCGGTGCGTCCCGTCGAGGCGGAGCGCGTGATCGACGAGGTGTGGCGCTATTGCATGGAGCGCAGGTTGGCGTTCAAGTTCCTGCGCAGCCGGGACGCTCAGATGGTCACCAATTTCAAGTACGCCGATCGGTCAGCGAGCGGCAAGCTGGTCGCGATCTATCCGGATAACGAGCAGCTCCTGCGGGACGCTCTCGCCGACCTGGACGCGGCCCTCGGCGGAACTCCGGGCCCGTACGTGCTGAGCGACGTGCGCTGGAAGGCCGGTCCGCTGTATGTTCGCTACGGCGCCTTCCTCGATGATTGGGCCGACGATCCCCACACGGGGGAGCTTGAGCTGTGCATTCGGCGTCCGGACGGCACGCCCGAGCCTGACCGCCGCCTCCCGGTCTTCCGCGTGCCCGACTGGGTCCAGGTGCCGGGCTTCATTCGCCCAGCGATCGCGCGTCTCGGCGGCGGACCTCGCGACTTCCCATACGAGATCCTGGAGGCGCTGCACTTCTCGAACGCGGGCGGCGTGTACCTGGCGAAGGACCCACCATCGGATCGCCGCGTTGTCCTAAAGGAGGCCCGACCGCATGCGGGCCTCGATCCCTCGGGCGCTGATGCCGTTGCGCGGTTACGTCGCGAGCGGCAAATCCTGAAGCGGCTCGCGGGCAGCGGGATCGCACCCGAGTTGCTCGGCGAGTTCATTGCCTGGGAGCATCATTTTCTGGTCGAGGAATACGTGGCGGGGACGACGCTCGAGGCGGAGCTGCCGCGCCGGTATCCGTACCTGCATCCCGATCCGAGTCCGCAGGTGCTTCGGGAGTACACGGAGTGGGCTCTCGCGGTCCTACACGACGTCGAGGTAGCGATCTCGCGCATGCATGAGCGAGGGCTGGTGTTTGGCGATTTGCATCCCGGAAACATTCAGCTCCGCCACGACGGCGGCGTGGCGCTCCTCGACTTGGAGCTCGCGGCGGCCGTCGAGGATGAGTTCGTCGTCCCGCTCGGCGCTCCGGGATTCCGCGCGCCTGCCATTACGTCGGGGTCCGACGTCGACCGATACGCGCTCGGCTGCCTGCGACTGCACCTCTTCATGCCAGTCACCACGCTGATGTATTGGGACTCGCGTACCGGGGCCCGCGACGTCTGCCGTCGTCTGCTCGCCCAGGCGCGTTCGCGTTTCCCGGATCTGCCGCGCGGCTACGCCGGCGAGACGTTGCGCCTCATCGGCGAGACTGCGGCGCAAGGCCACCCCGACCGGCCTGTGCCACGGCGACGCGACGACCGGCCGGTCGAGGTCTCTGCCTCACCGGAGGCCTTGATCGACGCCTTGACGCTTGCCATCACCCGCAGCGCCACGCCCGACCGCTCCGATCGGCTGTTCCCCGGCGCCGTCGAGCAATTCTCCTCTGGCGGCCTCGGCCTGGCCTACGGGGCCGCAGGCGTGCTGTATGCGCTCAACACTGCGCGGCCTCGCGAGTGTGCCGAGCAATACGTCGAGTGGCTGGTTCAGACGGCGCGCCGCACGGACTTCGTACGACCTGGACTCTACGACGGCGCATCCGGAGTGGCGTTCGCGCTGGATCGGGTCGGACGGGCCGAGTCAGGGATGGACCTGGCGATACGGTGGCTCGCATCCGGCACGGCTCTCCGCCGCACGGATCTGTTCTCGGGCCTGCCGGGCATCGGGCTGAGCGCCCTGCACTGGGCCACCCGAACGGGAGAGCGGCGTTTCCTCGACGCCGCAGCTGCCATTGGACGCCGGCTCGAGACTCTCGTACGCGACCACGGGACGGGGGTGGACCTCCCGCCCCCGTCCGTGGGTCTGATGCGTGGCTGGAGCGGTCTCGCGCTCTTCTTGGTGCGGCTGTACGAATCGGTCGGCGATGAGTCGCTACTGGACGCTGCTCGGCTGGGCCTGAACGAGGATCTGAAGCGGTGCCGCGTAGCAGACGCCGGCGCGATGCACGTCGACGATGGCTTCCGGCTGCTGCTTTACCTTTCCTCAGGCGCCATCGGGGTCGGAGCGGCGCTCGCAGCCTACCTCGGCCATCGCGAGTCGCCCCGCTTCCGCGACACGCTCGCGTCGATTCGGCGCACCTGCGACATCGATTTCTGTCTCTTTCCGGGCCTGTTCGATGGGCGAGCGGGCGTGATCGCGGGGATCTCACTGATGGATGCACCAGGGCCTCGGCGCGAGCGCCGCGTCGCCCGGCAACTCGACCAGCTTCAGTGGCACCTCGTTGATCACGACGGCGGCGTCGGGGTCCCGGGCGAGGGTCTCGTCCGGCTCTCGATGGACCTGGCGACGGGCGCCGCCGGCGTGCTGCTCGCGACGCACGCGGCCAGGACCGGAGGCGAAGAGGTACTGCCCTTCCTGCGAACTGCGGACGTCGCGCTGGACTCGGCGCAACTCGCCGAAGCGTGCTGATGCCTCTTCCCGACCACGCCTGCTGTACCGACCCGGGTGACGCCCGTACGCGTCCTCGAACGTGGGTCACTCGACGCAGGGTCGCCACCCGCTGCCCGGCCGGGCGGCGGAATGTGCAGCAGCGTGGCCATCACCCGCAACCGCCTTTGTCCCGCCATCTACCACATACGAACTCACCGTCATACCCACCCACTACTCACGAAAGGAGGAACCAGCCATGCACGTGCTTTCACTTCAGGGTCTCGACACCGCAACGTCACCGGCCCAGCGCGCGCTGGGGATCCACTCCAGCAGCCTCAGCATCGTCTGTTGCCGCGAGGTCTGATCGAGCGGCGGTCAACAGCATCCAGCGGCGACGGGGTGCGCCGGCGCGCACCCCTCGCTGCTGGGCTGGGCGGACGGATAAGCCTCTGGCCGGCGGTACCTCGAGGAGGCGCGGTCCTGACGCCGTGCGTCTGCAACGTAGCCGACGCCTGGGGGCGGGACTCGCCTCCCAGCGTCTGTTTTGGTGCCTGATCCGTTAGGAGGCGAGTCACGTGCACGCGCAAACCCTCACCCGTAATCGCGACTTCCGGCTGCTCTGGATGAGCCAAGCCCTCTCAAAGCTTGGCTCATCAGCGTCCCTGGTGGCGATCCCGTTGCTGGTTCTGCTGACGGCCTCGGCTGCGGACGCCGGATTGGTGGCTTTCGTCGAGGCGGGTGCTGGCGTCATCACCACGCTGCCGGGCGGCACAATCGCCGACCGTTACGACCGTCGATCGCTCATGGCCGGTTGCGAGCTCGGCTCCGGGTTGGCGCTGGCAGCGCTCGCCACGCTCGTCGCAACCTCTTCTGTCTCGTTGACGGCCATTCTGATCGTCGGCGCCGTCGTCGGCGCCATCGGCGGCGTGTTTTCCTCAGCGTCCGCCGCTACCCTGCCGCGGGTCGTTCCCGCGGAGCAGATCCCCGCAGCGGTCGCGCTCATCCAAGCACGCAACTCAGCGGTGTACCTCGTGGGCCCCGTGCTTGGAGGGTCGCTGTTCCAGCTCGCCCCGACCCTGCCGTTCGCGATCGACGCCGCAACCAGTCTTATTTCGGTTGGGCTCATCCTGTCTCTCCGCTCGTCCCTCGGCGGACAGAACCCGAAGTCGCGAGGTTTCCGTCGGGAACTCCTGAGCGGGCTACAGCTGGTGTGGCGGCAGGCGCTGCTTCGTTACGTGGTCGGGACCGCCGCGGTAATCAACTTCGTCTTCGGTGGTCTGCTGCTAATCGTCATCGCCAGCCTCCGGGCGCAGGGGGTCGCCGCAGTTGCGGTCGGTGTCGTGTCCGCCGCGGCGGGGCTCGGCGCACTCGTTGGATCGTTCCTGGCGCCGCTATTGGCGACGAAGCTGAGCCTTCGTCAGGCGATGGCCGCCCTCTTGTTCGCGCTCGCGGGGCTGGTCCCGGTCATGGCGTTCAGCGATAACGTCGTCACCGTGGCCGCGATCATGACTGCTAGCTCGGTGCTCGCACCGGTGCTCAACGTGTTGATCGTGTCCGCACAGCTCTCGGTGACACCGGACGAGTTCCAGGGCCGCGTTCAGAGCGCTATGGCATTCACCGCGACGGCCGTCGGTCCACTCGGTCCTCTCGTCGGTGGCTTCCTGCTAACGCGCCTGGGAGCGCCGTCGACCTTCATGCTCGCGGGAGCGCTCTTCGCTTTTCTGGGCATGGCGAGCTCCTTGACGCGCGGTCTCGCTACCTGCCAGCTCCCCGAGTCGGCATAGCCGGAGTGAGCGGTGTCGGCGCGCAAGTGCCCGCAAAGGTCGTGTGAGCATGCGATCAGCGAGGTCGCCCGGATGAGGGATCCCGGTCTGTCATGCTGCGCACCAGGTGGTGCCAAGCCATGACCGGGAGCCGGGAGCGCTGCGGTCACTGCAGCCGGATGTCGGCGGGCTGATCGGGCGCGACGAGGATCTCGACCGGCTGATGGAGGGGATTGCCGACGGCCGCAATCGTGCGGCCGGCGTGGTGGTCACGGGCCCGGCGGGGGTGGGTAAGACGGCGCTGATTCAGACGGCCGTGGCCCGCGTCGACGGCTTTCAAGTTCTGCAGACGACCGGGATCGAGGTGCAGTCCGAGCTGCCGTTCGCCGGGCTGCACCAGTTGCTTGCGCCGGTGCTGACCGCGATCAGCGGGCTGCCCCAGCGCCAGCGAGCCGTACTCCGATCGGCGTTCGCGCTGGGGCCTCCCGTTCCCCACGATGCCTTCGCCGTGGCCGCGAGCGCGCTCGGGCTCCTCGGGGCTACCGCCGAGTCGGGCCCCTTGCTCATCGCCGTGGACGACGCCCAGTGGATGGACGCCGGCTCGCTTGACGCGATCATGTTCGCGTTCCGTCGGCTGCGGGACCAAGCGGTGGCGCTGGTGATCGCCACTCGGCCGGACGCCGGCTGGCCCGGATCGTGCGGCGATCTGGTCGAGATCTCGCTCGAGCCCCTGGATGCTGAATCCGCTCGCGCGCTGGTGATCGATCGCGGTGCTAGCGCCCTGGACGGGGAGACGATTGATCAAGTCGTGGCGCTCGCCGCCGGCATCCCGCTGGCCTTGATCGAGCTGGTCCGCGCCGGATCGACGCGGGTCCCACGGCCGACGGATCGCTCCGACGCGAGCGACCGGCTCTCGGACCGGCTGATGAATAGGTTGTTCGGCCGTCGGATTGACGGTCTCTCGACGCCGCCGAGACTCGCGGCGCTGATCGCCGCGCTCGACGAGCCGACGGAGCAGGACGCATTCCTGCGTGCCGCCCGCAGCGTGGGTGCCGCTGCGTCGGCCTGGGCGGAACTCGAGGGCGCGGCGATCGTCCGCATCGGCGACGGCCGCGTCGACTTCACACACCCCTTGCTGCGACGCGCGGTGCTGCGATCCGCCTCCCCCGATATGCACCGGACGGCCCACCTCGCACTGGCCTTGGCCATGGAGGAGCGAGGAGACGCGGCGCGCGCCGTCATGCACCGAGCGGCGGGCACGATCGGGAATGACGAGTCCCTTGCACTCGCGCTCGAGCGCGCCGCCGGGCAGCATCGAGACCGCGCCGGGCACGTCGCGGCCGCCCGGGCACTAGTCGAGTCGGCGCGGCTGTCCCCCAAGGCGGCCGACCGCGCTCGGCGGCTGCTGCTCGCCGCCGACGACGCCCGGCGTGGCGGTGAGTGGGAGCACGCCCAGCAGCTATGCGGCGAGGCACGCCGAGGCAGCCCGGACGGGCCGATGCGCGCCCGGGCCGACCTCATCGAGGGCCACATCGAGGCCCGCCGCGGCTCGACCGACGCTGCTCTGCGCCGCTACCAGCGGGTCGCCGACGAGGCGGCGCCGACGGCGCCCGATCTGGCCGCGCTCGCCCTGACCTATGCGTCGAGCGCGTGCGCTGTGGTGGGGGACGTGACGGGAGCCGTCCGGGCCGCGCGCCGGGCCAGCGAGATCGGGCGCGCGCAGGTGTCGGACGAGACGCGGATCGCGATCGCCGAGTCGCTCGGATCGGCGCTCGCGTTGAGCGGAGAAATCGCCACGGCGCGCGTCCTGCTCGACGAGGCGGCCAGTTGGTATGAGCGTCGGCTGCAGCGTGTGGGAGCCGAGTTCGTAGCTGAGCCGCTGATGTGGCTGGGCGAATTTGCACGAGCGCGCCGGCTGCTCGACGATCTCGAGGCCGACGCCCGCAGCCTGGGCGCACCTGGACTGCTGATCCAGACGCTCGGACTGCGCGCCGACTTGCGATACCGCACCGGCGAGTGGTCCGCGGCACTGAGCGATGCCCGCGAAGCCGCTGGCCTTGCCCGGGACACCGGCCAGAACGTGTTGCTGGCCTACCCCCTGGCGATCCTGTCCCTGCTGGAGGGTGTGACCGGCCACGCGGACGCTGCCCGCGACGCTGCGGCCCGAGCCAGGGAGAGCGCCCGGCATCACGGTCTGCGGGTCGTCGACGAGTCGGTCGCGTTCGCCCTGGGGACGCTCGAGCTTCTGGCCGGCAACCCTGACGCAGCCCTGGTCGAACTGGAGCCGGTAGCGGCTGCCGTGGCCACGAGCGGCCGGATCCAGCCTGCGATGTCGCTCTGGGCACCTGAGCTGGTCGAGGCGCTGATCGCTGCCGAGCGCCGCGCCGCCGCCGACTCGCTGCTAGACGGCCTCGACGCGGAGGCCGAGCGGACCGACGGGGCGTGGGCGCGAGGTGTGGTGGCGCGCTACCGCGGACTGCTCAGCGAGCACGACGAATTCGACGACACCTTCGCGGAGGCCATCTCCGCTCATGAGGCGAGTCATATGCCGTTCGAGCTCGCGCGGACACGGCTCTGTTACGGGCAACGCCTGCGCCGAGCGGGACGCCGGATCGATGCCCGCGCCCAGCTCCGCGGTGCCCTGGCGACTTTCGAGACGCTACGGGCGATCGACTGGTTTGCCCGCGCCGAGCGCGAACTGGCGAGCACCGGCGCGCACCTGCGACGCACTCCGGATTCCGATCGCGACGAGCTGACACCGCAGGAACTCCAGGTCGCGCGCTTGATCGCCGGTGGCGCCACCAACCGAGAGGTTGCCGCGGACCTGTTTCTCAGCCCGAAAACGATCGAGACGCACCTGACTCGCATTTACCGCAAGCTCGGCGTTCGCTCCCGCAGCGAGCTCGCAATGTGGCTCGCGACGTCGGGCATGGCACGCTGAAATCTATCAGCGACCTGGATCGCGGGGATAGGCTACGCGTATGACCGACCACGAAGATACGCCGCTTGTTCACGTCGACGAACAACAGCTCGATGTGTTCCTTAACGAGTATTTCGATCTCGATCTGCCGGAGGGGTCGGTGAGCACAATTCTCACCTCGGCCTTTACCGCCTTAATTGCCGCCGGGGTCGTGGTGTTCGACGACGGGACGCCGGCGCAGGACGTCCAGATCGAGGTTCACGGCGGGCGGGTGCGCATAACCAGGGAAGACCCAGACAGCGGGCAGCAGACGGGGATGTTCTGGACCCCTGAGGGTGGAATGCCGCCCTTCGACCCGGCGATCAAGGGACTCGTCGACCTGCTCCGTGCGATCCTCAACTCACCCCCTTGGACGGGGAAGACCAATTTTCCGTACACCCGTAACTGATCGACTACGACCCCACCGACGATCAGGACCCATCGCCAGCGGTCATCGCTTGTGGCCCGCCGCGCTCGAAGCGTCGCGGAGACTAAGGCGAGTAGTGAACCCCGCGCCCCTTTCCTCTGGTTGCACGGGCCGCACATAAAGCGTTCGCGCGTCGGGTCGAGCCCACTCCGAACGCTCGCCGCGAAGTCCAGACAATTCGCGGCCCCCGACACCAGTGCAACGGCCGGTCGCCGACGAGTTCGGGCCACCGCCTCGGCTGGCTGCGCCACCGACAGGTGTGCGCGAACCGCTGCGGGGCGTAATCGAAGTAGCTCTGGCCGGCGGGCGCTTCGAGTGCGACACGGCTATCAAAGCCAGCTGCACGATCACGCCTCGCTCCCTCCGGATGGGCCCGGATCGAGCCCGTTGTCAGGCTCAGGTACCTAAAGATCTCGCCGGGGCGGTGCAAGTCGGCTTACACATCCTCGCGCGAAAGCGGCCATCTGCGCGCGGCAACCGAGATGCGCAGTCTAGCCTGGCCGCGCTGGCCGACCAGGCATGCCCGGCAGTGGGTCCGGCGATCACGCAGAACATCGGTCAGCGACAGCGCCTCGTTGATCCGCAGCCCGGCACGTCACAGCACAACGATCAACCCGTTGAGGCGATTGCCGTACCGGGCGTGGGCAGCGTGGCGCATGACCGCGATGATCTCATCGACCGTCGGCGGGTCAGCCGCGTAGCGCTGACCCTTGTTCGCGGGCGCCCTACCGGCGTGAAAGTCCGACAACGTCGCCGGCGAGCGACGACGGCGGCAGCATCGAGCAGCTGCTGAGCAGAGGACATGGCTCCCTCCCTTGGAGAGCTGGACGTTTGACAACCAGCTCTACCGCCCGGGAGCCGATCCATCGAGCACGCGATCAACGTCGAACGCCGTCGCGAGGACCGCGATCCCGATCACGCACTACCGCATCCTGAGTAAGCAGCAGCCAGCCGCGACTCCTCGGCTCGTGGCAAAGGGATCACGCCGGGTGGTGAAGACGCACGAGTGCTCGCCGTCGAACCTATCTTCACCCGCCCGGACTCCGACGAAGACAGAACTCCCATCCGGGTCGAGCTCGGTGGCGCAACCGGCGCGGCGCCCCCGCCCGTCAGGAGCCACAACCACGGCGGTCGGCATGGCCAGACGCCCGACCGCTGCTCGCCCCATGGCGTTGCGAAAGCTTGGGGCGACCGAGAACTCACCGCCGGTCCTCTATCGGCGGCTGCCGCTTCGGCTCGCGAAGCGGTCGCCTCGTCGCCGCGAGCTCGGGCGCTGCCCCAACTCGTCCGTCGCGAGAGTCTCAGACGCGCGAATCGGGGACTCGGCAGCTCTCGCATTGCCAGCGAGCAGCACTGAGGCCTTGCTTCTGCAATGCCGACCGATGGGACTGTCGACGCTCGGCTTGGCCGAGCGATGCTCCCCGATCCGGCGTCCGTTCAGGAAACCCTTACCGAACGCTGGACTCGGTTCTCGTTCGGCCAGCCGAGGTGCTAGGCCCCGCCCCGGGGTGGCTAGTTCCCGGGGAACGCTAGGTCGTGGCGTTCAAGCTGTTCTGAAAGCACTTGGCGGGTCGCCTGGTCGAAAAGCCAGAAACGGGCTTCTCGCCACGGTGGGGTGGGAGTCGAGCGCTCCGCGGGTTGCGGTCAGCGAGACGCGGGCAGCTTCATGCAGCGGGTAGCCATATGCGCCGGTCGAGATCGCGGGTAACGCGATCTTGAGCAATCGTGCTCGGCGGCGAGCGTGACCGATCGGGCGCAGCACGACGCCAGAAGCTCGGGCTCGCCGTTGTCTCCGCCGCGCCACACGGGTCCTACTGCGTGAATGATGAACCGTGCCGGCATCTGCCCGGCGCTCGTGATCTTCGCATCTCGGGTCTGGCAGCCACCCAGCAGTCGGCACTCCTCCAGGAGGCCGGGTCCGGGAGCGCGGTGGATGGCGCCGTCAACACCACCTCCGCCAAGGAGACTCGAATTGGCCGCATTGACGACGGCATCAGCCGCATAGTCCTTTGTGGTGTCTCCGACGTGAAGTGTGATGATGCCGGGCATCCCGAGAGAGCCTACGAGGAATTTCAGGCCGGTTCTGCGAACGTGATCGGCGAGACCGCCGTCTCGGTTTCCAACGTTCAGCGGGCGGCGGCATATATATATCGTGCTCGTGATGTCGGCGAGAGCGCAGCAGGACCGTGTGGTCGTCGCGCTCGCAGCCGTCACGTGTGGGCGGCTCTCTCGCGCCGCGACCGTTCGCGCCGGCCGGGGGCAGTGCTCCGCATCGGCCGATCAGTACTGCGTGAAGGTGACCGAGCCGCGGTCGGGGTCAGTCGTCGCAAGGGGTCCGATCGGCGAACACAGCCATGAGGTCGTGCTCGAGCACTGGGGCGGTGACGCCGAGATGCTCACCTTGCGCTCTCCAATGACGGGAGCGGTGGGACCGTCTGGACCGCTCGAGCGCGCGCGGGTAGCCGCCCGTACGGTCAACTACTACGACCTCGACTCGCTGCAGATTGCGTATCCGGACGGGGCTGAATTGTTAGCGGGTAGGATCGAGCTCGTTCTCTACGGGCCGCGTCGGGGCTTTCTTCGCCGTCGAGACCGGCTCGTGCACGCCTCGGTCAACGAATTGCTGTAAGCGCTCACTGCGTTTGTGTGGAATTCGGTTTCGTTCGGGACGCCCGCGATCACGACTGGGTGGACTGCGGCCCTCGGTGGCGGCGGCGCTGCTATCGAGACCGATCGATCGGCGGCCCGGCGCTCTTGTCCTTGCCGGGATGACTCCGTCGAGCGGCACGGTGTCACCGACATTACCCTGCTCGTGACGTTGGCCTGCGTGGCGTCTGCTTGTGCGCGGGTGACCGGGTATGAGCGCGAAGGCAGCCTCGAGAGGCAGAACCATCGCAGGGACCGCCCGCCGCCGTGACGCAGGACGATCGCCGTCGCGCGCCCCGGGCGCCAGAGCACGTCAAGCAGCCGCCGTCATCGCCACGGCGCAGCTGGGCGCGATGAGCGGCACTCGGGCGAGAGCCCGCAGACCAACGCTCAGCTAAACAACGCGGCCTCCACACGTGCGACCCTCGCGCGCCGGGTGACGCTCGGCGGGCCGCTGCGGGCGCGCTCAAACGGAAAGCTGCGCAAGCACGATTGGTGCGAGAGCGGATCGGCAGATTCACGGATCCCGGACGAAGCGGGGTCCTATAGTCAGTACCATGAAAGCGGTTCTTGCCGTCGTCGCGGCCGTCATAGCCGTCATCGTGGTGCTGAAGGTGATCGCCGCGGTCAGCGCGCTCGTACTCGCGTTCGTCCCGGCCATCATCGCACTCGGCGGCGGGTACGCGGCCGGCCAGATTCACGGCGCGCGGCGAGAGCGCCGCAAGCTCGAAGCCAAGCGCGGCGGGCAGCTGCCCAAATAACCAGGCCGCGCCGCAAGCGTCCGGACACCAACCTTGGGTTCTCGCGGTGATCGCAACACCCGCCCAGATGGAGGGACTTTCTAGGTCGTCCGTGCCCGGTGCTTGAGTAGCGCGCCGGTCGTCGCGAAGCCGAGCCCGTAGGGCGAAGGCGGTGTGCCGGACATGACGTTTGAGATCGGAGGTGAAAGTCCTGACCTGGGGCCCTGATAGGGGGAACCCAACATCGAAGAGGCAAGGGCGTGGCCCGGAATTGACCGGGCGGCTCGTTGGCGGCTGTATGCGTTGGTGGGCTTCCGTGAGGGCGGGTCTGAAGGAAGCCATAGATGCGTTGTGGTTGCGAATGAGAGTGAAGCGCCGTAAGGCGTCTTTCGGTGGGCGAGCTGGCCGCCAGCAGCGATGCCCTGTTCCTGTCGATACCGGAGGGCGTATTGGCGACGTGATCACGACGAAGTCTCAGCGTCTTACCCCGGGAGATCTGTTGGGTTCCGATGAGGTTTGTCGGTAGGCCGGAGAACGAGAGGACGACGGTTGATGGCCCAGCAGAAGTCGGAGGACCGCGTAGTACTGGAAGGCGGGGTAATGCCCGCTGAGCCCGCGTGCTCGAGCGCTCGGGGGCAAGGGAAGGCGGTCCCGGTCGATGAAACGACGGTGCAGCTCTGTCTGCCGATCGCGACAGCAGGAGGCCCGAAAGGGTCCACTCGCCGGAGGGTCCCGGATCGATCCGGTGCTCGTCGGGCTCGAGCAACAGATCGGCCAGCACGCCACCCGCCCCCCGGCCCCCGACACCAACCCGGCCGAGACGCTATGCATGCTCCAAGCCGACCTGCACACCGCCCGCGCCGCCGTCCGGGACGCTCGCCAAGCGCTCAAACCGATCCCCGCCAACACCATCAACCCCGACGCCACCCGCGCCACCCCGCGCGTGAACCGCCGCGCCCTGCAAACCGTCTGCCGGCTGCTGGCTTACAACGCCGAGCTTGACCTCGACCCGCGCCATCAACACCTTGAGCCTGATCGGGGCAGGCGCACTGCCGGCGCCGCGATGCGGTCGGTTCGTTGCTCCGCACGCGGCGAGCGAGCACAGCGGCCACCAAAGCTGCCCAGATCGCCGTCCGGGAGCTCCCGGCCGGGACACGGCATTGCCTTTGAACGTCCACTGGCAACATTTCGCCTCGGCTCGGATCACGCCCGACCATCTATAGCGAAGTGCACCCCACGAAGCGCCGGCCGGGCAGTCACACCCGCGTCGGGCGGCGCGGGCGTCTCCGCGACCGGTCACGGCACGAGGCCCATGATCGGGTGTGCGTGGGGAAGCGACGCCATCGCGGCGGCGCCGCCGTAGGCGTAGACCTTACCCGCGGAAGTGACCAGCCAGTAGCCGCGCCCGTTGGCGGTGGCGCCCATCCCGACGATCGAGGAGAGGTGATCGCGGCTGGCGAACGGCGAGCCGTAGAAGCCGGCGCCGGCGCTGTTGTAGACGTTGCCGTGGGCGGTGTAGAGCCAGTAGCCGCCGTTCGGGTCGGCGACGATCCCCTTGATCGGCTGGGAGTGCGCGAGCGCGAGCAGCGAGGCGGCGTCCCCGTAGGCGTAGACCTTGCCTGCGGAAGTGATCAGCCAGTAGCCGCGGCCGTTGGCGGTGGCGCCCATCCCGACGATCGAGGAGAGGTGATCGCGGCTGGCGAACGGCGAGCCGTAGAAGCCGGCGCCGGCGCTGTTGTAGACGTTGCCGTGGGCGGTGTAGAGCCAGTAGCCGCCGTTCGGGTCGGCGACGATCCCCTTTATCGGGTGGGAGTGCGCGAGCGCGGGCACCGAGGCGGCATCGCCATACCGGAACACCTTTGCGGCCGAGTCGACCAGCCAGTAGCCGCGGCCGTCGACCGTGCTCGCCATCCCAACGATCGATGACACGCCCGCGTGCGAGGCGAACGGCGACCCGTAGAAAGTCGCGCCCGAGCTCTCGTACACGTTCCCGTAGCCGGTGTAGACCCAGAGCGAGCCACCGTGCACCAGCCCGGTCGGGGCCGACGCCGCCGGTGTGCCGGCCCCGTCGGCGTCGGTCGCCGTCTCCTGCACGCGGATCGTGTAGCCCAGATCCGACGCCGTGAGTGTGTAGCTCTGGCCGGTGGCCACCGGGATTGGCGAGCAGTCGGCGCCCGCGCTGTTGCAGTCCTCCCACTGGTAGCCGTAGGACGTCGGGCCGCCCGACCAGTTGCCGTGGCCTTCGACAAGCGTCTGCCCGACGCTCGGATCGCCCGAAATCGTCGGCCCGGTGCTGGCGGTGGGAGTGTCGGAGGAGGCTCCGGCCGCGTCACCCGCGCCGGCGGTGGCGCCATCGAGGTAGTCACCGTCAATGTTGATCGTGACCCCGCCGTAGGTGGCATTGACGCCGCCGCTGTACTGGTGCAGGCGTTGATGATCGCTCCAGTCCCCGCTGGGGATGTAGGAGCTGCTGGTGGTCTCCTCGCCGTTCCAGTCGGCAAACCAGATGTCGTCCGGCTCTGCATTGCCAGTGCCGTACTGGTCGACCAGGTCGCTGACGCCAGAGGCGGCGCTGCTGTAGACGCCGGACAGGTATCCGTCGGCGTGCAGCTGCGCGGTCCAGGCGCCCAGAAACGCCAAGACCGCCGAAGTGGTGCTGCCGCCCGGCGTGTAGGCCTCCATGTCGAAGTAGAGCGGGTTGCCGGTCCCGATCCCGAGCGCTTTGGCCTGGTTGACCGCGTCGCTCGCGGCGGCGGTGCCCTCCGCGGCCGCCTGGCTCGGATTGATCGACCCACAGCCGCACGAGTTTCCCGGGGCCTGGAGGCCGACGTAAATAGGAATCAGATGCCAGCCCGCGGCCACCTCGCTGGCCACCCAGCCGGCGGTCGAATTCGGCTGCGAGCAAGCCTCGTTCGTGCCGCCGATGTAGATCCCCACCGCGCGGTATGGAGACGACGCCCAGGCGACCATCTGCGAGGCGCTCGGCGTCGAGCAGGCATCGAAACCGAGACCGGTATAGACCGGGTCGCTGACCGCGCCGGTGAGGTGAGCGCGTGACTTAGGCGCGAGGCCGCTGGCGGTCGGCGACGACGCGCCGGAGGCTGACGGCGCCGGCATGGGAGGCAGGCTGCGCCTGCCGAGCGCCCGCTCCACGATCGCCGGGTCCTGACGCCAGGTCGCCGTCACGGTGACCCCGTGCGCCGGGATCGACAGCTCGCCCCAATCGGACCGGCCTCCCGCCGCCGGCCCGTTCACGCGCTTCACCACCCGCGCGCCGGCAGCGCCCCCGCCGCCGCCGGCTCCGGTCGAAGGCTCAATCAGGATCGCTTCGGTTCGCCCCACCGAGTGCGCCGGGCAGTCCTGCTCCGATCCGGGCTGTCCCAGGTAGACCGCGTGGCGGTTGAACCGCACGCACACCGTCGGGTCGGCCGCCAGCTTGTACACCGGCCAGCTCCCGGGCACCACCACGCTGTAGCCGTCGTAGCGGACGAGCTTGGCGCCGGTGCGGGCGGACGCCAGGGCGGTCCCGGTCCCGGCCCAGCTCAACGCCAGCAGCCCCACCAGTAGCGCGCAGCGGCGGACCAGCCGAAGGCGCGCAAAGCTAGCGGATGAGGGTGTGGACGCACTCATCCAAATTCCCCCTTTGGCCTGGGCAAGGGATGCGCCGCAGGCGCGCACAAACTTGACATCGGCAACCATCGACTGATGCTGAACTGGTCGGCTGACGCCTGCGGGGTTAGCTGACGGGCTGGCGCTCGAAGCGCTCCCGACGGATCACCGCCGGATTCGCCCCAACAAACTGGGCTCCCCGCTCCCCGGGCTGACGCCCGAGGATTCGGCACCCCCTCGAAACACGGCTACTTCGACGGAGTTGCGCACGATCCTTCCTGGCATCACGATCGCCCCTACCGGTGCCGGAATTTCCGACACACGTCTCGCACGCCGGGCAGCACGGCGATGACGGAGCAAGGGCTTTGTCGATGAGATGAGCGCCGAGATCAATCGCGAGGAGCAGATCGTCAGCCTGCACCACTGCAGCTCGCGACGGCGAGCGGCACAGAGGCGCAGGCCGAGACGTTCTGCAGCGCGGCCTGCTCGGCTTGCGCCGGGTGGCGAAGCCGCCACCGCTCGAGGCCCGCCCCGGGTGCCGGCACGAAGGCGCCGCGATGGTGCACCCTGGTGTGGAAGAGTCGTTTGCGCCCGCTCAAACAGCCCGGCGAGCCCGGCAGGCAGCTCACGCGCCGCACGGCTCCGTGCGTCCGCTCGGGTACCCTCGACGACGACCGAGGCGCCGGCAGGGCTGGACTGCTTGGTCTGGGATTCCGTCTGCGGCGAGCACACCGGACAGCTGAACGCGTGCACGGTGTCATAACGGACGACGCACCAGCGGCCCTCGCCGCGCGCGGTCGCAGCTTCCTGCGGAAAAACACGTGAATGCGAACGGGAGTCCCTCGTGTCCGGAGGCGACCACGGCCGCGATGCACATCAGACTCCGTCGGTCGCGCCCGCCGCGAGCACCTGGCCCAAAACAAGTCAAGCGGGCGGTCATCGGCGGTGGCACTCTTCCTGCACTTTGCGGGAGGTCCACGAGCAGAGACCGGGTTAGGATTCCGCCGGTCAAGCGTGGCAGCGTGAGGAACCCGGTGTGGGTCCGGGGCGGTCGCGCCGCTGTGACCGGGAGATGAGATCTCTCCCGAGAGCCAGGAACTCGCTCGCCGCCGAACCTTCCGAACACGGGACGCACGATCCCGAGGCGTGCAGATGGACCAACGGCCGGGCAGCGATCGCGGGGCCGATCGTTTTCCGGAGCGATTCTGGGCGGGACCGCCGCAGCCCTCTCGCAGCCGGCATTTCAAGCCTCGATTCCGGCCGTCCGGAACTGAACCTCAACCGAGACGGCTCCCTCCCGGTAAGAGGGAGTGTCGCATCTGGACACTCGGCTAGAGTAGGCGCCGTGACGAAGCGAAACGGCTCTGCTCGCAGGTCGTCCGGATCGCCGCTGGGCTCCAAGCGCCGTCGTGGGCTGCGAAACGCCGGTCGGCGCCACCTCGGTGAGGAAGCCGAACGGACCGAGGTGCAGCGTTTGGCGGACGAGGGCTGGGTCGAGTGGGGCGGTGAGCTGATTTGGGCCGTCGGCTTCACATCGGGCGGAGCGCCTTTCGGACTCCGGGTCCCTGAGTTCGACCCCGCGGACCTGCAAGCGATGGGGCTGGACATCGCAGCGGCAGATGACGCCCGGCTGGCAACCACAGAGTCGTCGGTCGACGAATCGGACGACTGGCCTCGGGACGGCGACTGCCCGTTCTGAGGAGCGCCTACGCAACCGGTCGGCGCTGACTCAGCGAATCGCAACTCAGACAAACCTGCGACCGACGTCGCCGACCGGACGCCGATCGACAGACCGGTCGCTCCTGACGCCCTGCGCGTCCCCGCCGAAGAGATCAGAGCGGCCGAGGCCTCGCCGGCGGTGTCTTCAGGCCTGGTTTCGCGTGTCCGCAGGTGGAAGGTTGAGCGGACCGATGAGTGGCGCTCTCCGAGACTGGCCCCGACCCGCACGAGTTCAGGCCTCGAAGTGCGCCACGGTCAACGCTGGACCGGGTAGGACATAGGGCGGACGGAACTTCCGGTCCCCCGGCGCTCGGGTTCGTCACGAGCCCCTAACGTCCGGCTAATCGTAACCAACCTCGATCGTTCTACTCTCGCGCGTATCCGCAAGCGCGGCCCCTGTCGCCGCGATCCGAGCGCGGCTGTGTCACCATCGGATGGAGAACCTAGTGAAGAAGATATGGGTGATCTTGATACTTCCCGTGTTCGCTGTCGCGGCCGCGGGTTGTGGAAGCAGCTCGTCCAGTTCGTCGAGCACCAGCACGCCCGCGGCGACGACCACGGCGGCGACGTCGGCAAAGGCAGCGGCGAAGAAGTCTGCCAAAGCAGCGGCCGCGAAGCTGACCGTCTCGGCCGCGACCGTGCCCGGGCTGGGCGTGATCCTCGTGAACTCCCAGGGACACACGCTCTACACCTTCGCTCCCGACAAGAAGAGCAAGGTCACGTGCGTCGGCTCGTGTGCATCAGTGTGGCCGCCCGTCACCCTCTCAGCCGGCGCGGCGCCCGCCGCCGCGAAGCAGCTCAAGGCGTCGCTGCTCGCCAGCGACCCGGATCCGTCGGGGGGCAAAGTCGTCACGTACGCCGGATGGCCCCTGTACACATACGTCGGCGACTCAGCCGCCGGGACTGCGTCCGGACAGGCCAAGAACCTGAACGGCGGCTTCTGGTACGTGATCACGCCGGCCGGCAAGGTGATCACGAAGACGCCGTAGAGCGCATCCAATCGGGGATCGACCGTTGGCTTGCGCGAACGTCGAGCGTGCACTATGAGATTGAGGCAGACGAAGGCGGCAACCGCGCTTGAGGGCGGCACTTGTGGGCTTGCATGGTGCCCGGTCGGGGCGTCGGTATACCCGCGGCCAGTTGCAGCAGCGCCCGAGCTCGCGGCGACGAGGCGACCGCTTCGCAAGGCGAAGCGGCAGCCGCCCGGTCATCGGACGGTGGTCGCGATCAGGTAGAGCACGAGCAGACGCGACAGCCCGTCGGCGAGCTCGCCGGGCACCAGCATCGCCTCGCTGGCGGTGGCCGCGATCGCGCGCGTGAGCGCGATCGCACAGCGTCGCGCCTGGTCAACGAGTACGAGTTCGGGATCGCCGCACAACTCCGTGCGGGCGCGCTCCAGCGCCCGCGCGACCCACGCGTCGGTCTCGTACCCCAGCTCGTGCGCGTGGGTCTCGAGCGCGCGGTGCGCGAGCCGCAACGCCCCGGCAGCGATCTCGGAAAGCCGCGAGGTAACGAGCGACTGGACCGGCTCGAACGTGGGGTCCTCGTCGAGCGCCTCCAGCGGACCGCGCGACGGACGCGATCACCGTCGTCGGCGCCGAGGGCGTGCTGGGCGCCGGGGCCAACGCCGCGCGGGCCCGGTACCTGGTCTGTGAGCGATGAGCAAACGCGCGTGGAGATGAACTGACCCAAGCGTTCGCCTGAACAAGCAGTTAGTTTTGCTGGGGATCGGACGAGATCCGGTCGTCCGCGACACCGTCGGACAGACTCTTGCTTATGGGCCGCGATAGCGGCAAGTGGTCGTATCGCTAGACGGGCTTCCTTGGGTTCTGGCAATGCTCGTTATCGGAACCGTCGCGCACGGACCGAAGCACCGGGCCCTCTACGGCACCAGCGCCGCCGATGACGGTGAAGCCAAGCGGCGGTCTGGCGGGCGCGGGCCAGGTGGCGTGCGTCGAACGTGCGCGTTTTGGTCTCGCGAACGCGACCCCAGTCGGGGCGATCGCGACACTGTCGATATCCCCGCGCCCACCCCAAAGGAGCGAGTGACGTAGCCGCCACCCCTCCGCCTCCAGCCCGCCGAGCGCTCGTCGAACCTGAGCCTCAGACTGAGCGTCAACACCGCTGCGAGCGGCCAAGCCCGCCCAGTGACGGGCGTCGAGCACCAGTGCCGCCGTGACCAGTGCCAGAAATCCAGCCAGCGCGGTGGCGCCGGCGTCGATGGCGACCACTGCGAGCGCGCCGGCCGCGAGCGCTGCTGCGCCGGTGGCGGCGGTGCGGCAGAGGCGCCGGATCTGCTGCCGGCGGGGGAAGGTTCGCTTCAGCACAACGGGCGTTGACCATACGTCGAGATACCCGGTGCCTGCGTCCGTCCATTTCCGTCCACCAGGCTGGGCATGGTAGCCCGTCACGATGCGACAGCGGATGTTGTCGCTCTAGTTTCGGGCCTTTGCGACGGCGAGCCTGGTTTTGAAATCGTCGGCAACCGACTCGAGTTTGTCGACCATTCGCCTGAATCTCCAAATGAATCGACGTGCCTGATTCGTCGAGGAGAGTCCGACGTGGGCCGATAACCGGTACGTGGAGAGTTCTGCCCCTGCCGACGCGGCACCGAAGCCAGACCAACCTGCAGAGATGGTCATCGGCCCGAAGCGACGCTCCACCACTGTTTGGGAGCTGCTTTTCGGCGTGATCGCGGCGAGTGCGTGCTCGATTGGTCGCAGAACTCGCTCCGGCCGTGGACTCGATCTCAGGTTGCTGGCGCAGCGAATTGGTGCCGACTAGGGCATCTGCCTCCACGGGGCCAATGAAACCTGACAACCCCCCATCCGTCACCGCGACGCTGACCTCAGGTCGTCGTCTTGAGGGATTGGATGGCCTGCGCGCGGTTGCGGCCATGCTCGTAGTCGCCTATCACGTGGCTCTGACCAGCGGACTGGCCCGCTCGGGGCCGCTAGCGCCGGTTGCATCGGAGCTCAAGGGAGGCGTCACGATCTTCTTCGTGATCTCGGGATTCGTTCTCTACTTGCCTTACGCATGCGCGCTGCGCGGGGGAGCTGACCTGCCCGACTGGAGACAGTACGCGCGGAGACGGGCGGTGCGGATCCTGCCCGCGTATTGGGTCGCGTTGACGGTCTCGGGGTTGTTTGGGACTGCAGTGATGGGCTTCGGGTGGTGGCGGTACTACGGTCTGTCCCAGATCTACCGTCCGGACACAGTGCTCGGTGGTCTGGGCGTGGCGTGGAGTCTCTGCGTCGAAGTCAGCTTCTATCTGCTGCTCCCGTTCCTTGCGCGCGCACTGGCGGCGCTCGTCAGGAGATTCGGGGGCGACCGACCCGCAAGGGTTCAGCTTGCCGCTGTCGCGGTGATTGCGCTTGGCTCACTGGCGGAGCGTGGCGTGCTCGCACACTCGATCCTTTCACCCGTTTCAAGCGAGCGGATCGTTGCGGCTACCGTGCTCCCCAGCCTTCTCGATTGGTTCGCGATCGGTATCGGGCTCGCCGTGATCTTCGTCGAATGGGAGCTGAAGCCAGGACGGTTCTCGCTGTTGGCGAAACTCGCCGGCCGCCCCGTGCTGTGCTGGCTACTCGCCGCCAGCTGCTATTTGACGGGCGCGGCGATGCAGGAAGGCGATCAATTTCTCTCCCTTTACGGGATCGGTACGCACGTCGCGCTCGGCATCGCAAGCGGCTTCCTGGTGTTGCCGTTGCTCTCGCCAGGCGTGCAAACCTGGCCGATTCGGGCGTTGAGCCGGCCGTTTGCCTCCTGGCTCGGGGCGATCTCGTATGGCATCTATCTCTGGCATGGGCAGGTTCTTGTAGCGGTCTCACCCTGGATTCACCGGGTCCCATGGTTGAAAGCGGGAGTGCCGGAAGCACTGGTTCTCTTCGTAGTCGTCGGTGCTGGCGGGATCGGCTTGGGTGCCGCCAGCTGGTATCTCGTCGAGCGGCCTGCCCGGCGCGTTGCTGCACGCGCCTCTAGGGCCAGACCTGCGCTCGCAGCCATCACTCCGCTGGTCCACCAAGATCCCGCTCAAGCCAACTAGACGCTCAAGTACCCCAAGGCGGTCGCGAAGGTCGACAAGGACTGGGACGCGCTCACGGCGTTCTACGACTTCCCTGCCGAGCACTGGCGCCACCTGCGCGCGACCAATCCGATCGAGTCGAGCTTCGCGACCGTCAAGCTCCGCACCAAGGTCACCAAGGGCGCCGGCTCCAAGAAGGCCGCGCTCGCGATGGCCTACAAGCTCTTGGACGCCGCCCAGGAGCGCTGGCGACGGTGCAACGGCCACGAGCTCGTCGGCGACGTGCTCGACGGCGTGACGTTCAAGGACGGGATCAAGGTCACCGACGACGAAACCACGACGAACGAGAGGGTCGCCGCCTGATCATTCTTCATTGCCGAATCCACAACATTTGACAATTGCTCCAGCCGTCGCCGGCGATCGCTTTTCCCGAGAGCGATCGTCCGGCTTGCTTGTCCGGCACGACCGCTTCCGACGGCGAGCGCTCACACGACTCGCCGAGCCGGCGTGATCGCAATGCCACGCATGCGATCACGCCGACCCGGCCGGCGCGACGATCGCATTGGGGGTCCAGTGGCGCGAACGTCGCGCTCTCGCAAAGGCGACGACTCGATAGGGCCCTGTTAGCGCTGAGTGGCTGGCCAGTAGCAAGCACTTCGCGGTGCCGGAGGTGGGGCACGCAGTCCGTATGCACGCGGCCGTCGGGTCGCGGGAGGGAGGATCGTGGGGTTCGATCGTCGTCCAGAGGAGGACGTCATGGCATCTGTAGGACTGCTGGACCGTGCCGGGCGCCGCCGGTCCCCGCAACCCTGTCTGGCTTTCACCAGGGCCGCGTGCCGCGCAACAAGGGTTTGCGCTATCCGCCGGACCCGCCGACCGTGGAGGAGATCATCGCCGTGATGCGAGCCGCGGGGGATGGGCCCGAGGCAATGAGGTTGCGCGGGGTGATCATCATGCTCTGGCGTGCCGGGCTGCGGATCAGCGAGGCGCTCGCGCGCGCTGGCCGAGGCCGACTTGACCGCCAGCGCGGCGCCGTCCTGGTCCGTGCCGGAAAGGGCGGTCGCCGGCGGGAGGTCGGGATGGACCGCTGGGCATGGGAGCAGCTCGACCCGTGGCTCGAGCTGCGCAGGACTCTGCCGGTCGGCGCGTTGTTCTGCGTTCTGCGCGGCCCGACCCGCGGCCGGCCATGCGCCCCGGCCGCGATCCGCAGCCAGTTGCACCGCACCGCGCTGGCCGCCGGAGTTCGCCGCCGGTTCGCACCACACCATTAATTTTAAGCCGACCTGCTCGATATGCCGAGCTTTGCGAGAAACGTCTGCTCAGAGAGCTCAGGCGGCTTGGGCTGTCGGCATAACCCAACACCCTCCGAGAACGCCCGAAGCAACGCTGGGGCGTGGTAGATCTCGCGGCTTGAGCGGGCGATCATCCGCCGCTTTCGATCAGGTCGAAGTGAGCTTGTGCGTTGATGTCGGGATTTTCGTCGCGGCCCCGCCAACGGCGACCACGTCGGTGTCCCCTCAGACGGAGGAGTCATCTCCGGTGGCAAGCCCGCGACTGACAATCGGACCCGCTTGCGTTATGCCGACCTCTCGGCGGCGATCGCCGACCCAGCGATGACCTGGTCGTCGAGGTCGGCATACCGAGCAGGTCGGCTTAATGATGCGGCGCAAACCTGCGCCGCACACCGGCCGCCGCCCTTAGCGGCGCAGCTCACCGCGGGCGGCGGTCGCTGACCACGGCCGCCCGCGCGTCGCCCCGTCGATCACGCAGAACAACGCACCGACCGGCAACTCGACCCGGGCGGCGAGCCACGGAGCGAGATGATCGCTCCACGCCCACGCGTGCATCCAAACTTCCCGGCGGCGATTCCCTTTGCCTCGGCGAATCAGAATCGATCCGCGTCGCGGGTCGAGATCCGACGACGAGGCTCGCGAGAGTTGCGAGTTGGAACGCCGGAAACTGCGCCGACCGACACGGCGACGCCTGCCCGTCCGCCCAGGCGATGCAGCATTCTGGCGGGGCCGACCTGACGCCGGCCTCCACGGTTAGCCACGAAATGCTGAGTAGCAAGCGCAAGAGCAGCAGCGTCGCCGACACCGCCCGGACTGCTGCATCAGGCGTCGAGGAGCAGCGGACCGCGGCAGGTGCCATCTTCCATGCCGGCCCGGCGTCATGGGCGCGGCCGATCTGTCCGAAACCGGCCGCGAAACCACCGGCGGCGGCGCAGCCGCGCTGCCGCTTGCAAGATCGGGTGCGTCCGGCTAGCAGCCGTCTGTCGAGCTTGGCGGTGGAGTCCTCGCTGGCGTCGGGCGCCCTTTCCGCGCAGAGCAGGGCCCGCGGACTCGCCGACCAGAGGCCCGTTCGACAGCGAAGGCAGGTCTGCGTCGGCGGCCGGGAGCCGGGAGCCGGGAGCCGGGAGCCGGGAGCCGGGAGCCGGGAGCCGGGAGCCGGCCGAGTGTGGCTCCTCCACGTCAGGATCAACGCCGCAGAGTTTGATTGTTGTGATACAACAGTGTTTATGGCAACGCTTAGCTTTCCGTCTCGAACCGAACCTGACGCGCGGCGCCGTTCGGTGGTGTTGGCGACGTGTTGTCTGAGCGTGTTCATGGCGGGCATCGATGTGACGATCGTCAATGTCGCGTTGCCGTCGATCCAAGGGGCGCTGCATGCGTCGGTGAGCGGTCTGCAGTGGACGGCCGATGCCTACACCGTCGTTATTGCGTGCCTGCTAATGCTGTCGGGCTCGCTCGCGGATCGCTTCGGCCGCCGCCGGGTCTTTCAGATCGGGTTGGTGGTGTTCTCGCTGGGGTCGTTGCTGTGCAGCCTGGCTCCGTCGCTCGGGTGGCTGATCGCCTTTCGCGGACTGCAGGCCCTCGGCGGGTCGATGCTCAACCCGGTGGCGATGGCGATCATCGTCAACACGTTCACCGACCGTGCTGATCGGGCGAAGGCGATCGGCGTGTGGGGATCGGTCGCCGGACTCAGCCTCGCGAGCGGCCCGGTGCTCGGTGGCCTGCTGGTCAGCGGGCTCGGGTGGCGTTCGATCTTCTGGATCACCGTTCCCGTCGGTCTGATCGCGATCGTGCTGACGCAACGGTTCGTGCCCGAGTCGCGGGCCGAGCAGCCCCGGCGGCTTGACCCTCCCGGCCAGCTGTTGGTGATCGCGCTTTTGGGCTGCTTGACCGCCGGGATTATCGAGGGGCCACGCAGCGGGTGGGGCTCGGCGCCGATCATCACCCTGTTCGCGGTTGCGGTGCTCGCGGCGATCGCGCTGGTCGTGGTCGAGTCCCGGCGGCGTGAGCCGTTGATCGACATGCGGTATTTCCGCAGCGCGCCGTTCTCGGGCGCGGCGCTGATCGCGGTGGTCGCGCTCGCGGCCTTGGGAGGCTTTCTGTTTCTCAACACGCTGTATCTGCAGGATGTTCGCGGATACAGCGCGCTGCACGCCGGATTGCTCACGATCCCGATGGCCGCGATGCTCGGCGTGTTCGCCACCGTCTCAGGGCGGTTGGTGGCCAGCCGTGGCCCGAGGCTTGCGCTGATCGTTTCTGGTGTGTTGATCGCCGTGGGCGCGGGCCTGTTGATCGGCCTTAGCGCGCACACCGCGGTGTGGTATCTGATCGTCGCCTATCTTGTCTTTGGTGCTGGGGCGGGTCTGGTCAGCACTCCGATGACTAACACCGCAATGTCGGGCATGCCCCGAGACCGGGCCGGTGTCGCGGGAGCGATCGTCTCCACCTGTCGCCAGACCGGCGCGGCCGTCGGGGTCGCGGTCACCGGTTCGATCATCGCCTCCGGCTTGGCAGGCTTCTTACACGCCAGCCACGCGGCGTGGGCTGTGGTCGCCGGCTGTGGAGTGATGGTCATGCTGCTCGGCATCGTCTCGACCGGACGCTGGGCGCTAGCGACCGCCGAGCGAAACGGCGCACGCCTAGCCACTGACATGAGCCCCACCACGGAAGGAGCCCGATGAGCACCCGATCGACCACGCCGCCAGACACCGCCTCCCGAGTGTGGAGCGCCCTGCATGAGTTCGTGACCAGACAGGACCGACGGCGTGCTCTGCGCGCCGCCCTCGATCTCGGGCCCGGGAAGGTCGAGGTGCTGATCAAGCTTGCCGACGGTCCGATGACCCTGCGAGAGATCGCACGCGCCGCCGAAATCGATCCACCAGCCGCGACCGTCGGCGTCGACCAGCTCGAAGCGCGAGGCCTGGTCCATCGCACCCCCCATCCCGACGACAACCGCCGCAAGCTCGTGCACCTCACCGACGCCGGACGCGACGCGGCCCAACTCGGCCACGCGATCCTCAACGAGCCACCCACCGCACTGACGAACCTGGACCCCGATGACCTCACCCGGCTCGACGAGATCCTCACCCGACTCCAGACCAACACGAGATAGCGAGAAGGAAACAAGACCATGCCCGCAAACCCCATTGGTCGCGCATTGCGCAACCGACACGCCGGACACCACACCCTCGTCTGGGCGCGTCCCGACATGAAAGCGCCCGAGAGCTTCACACTCACCAGCCCCAGCTTCGACCACGGCACCCCGATCCCTGAGCGGCACCGGGGCAGGCTCTTCGGGGCCAACATCTCACCCGCCCTCGCCTGGACAACGCCGCCAGCCGACACCGCCGAACTCGTGCTCATCGTCCAAGACCCCGACGTCCCCGTAAAGAAGCCCGCCACCCACGCGCTCACGATCGGCATCGACCCATCACTCACAGGCATTCCCGAAAACGTCCTTGCCGCCCACAGCCCGGTCCCCGGAATCAAACACGGCAGAGGCGCCCTCGGCCGCCGCGGCTGGGCCGGCCCCAAACCGCCGCGCTCACACGGACCACACTCCTACGTCTTTCAACTCTTCGCTCTCAACTACAAGCCAGACCTGCCCGACAAGTTCACCCTCGCCGACGCACTCCACGCCATCGCCGGACACGTCATCGCGCGCGCCCGCCTCGACGGCACCTACGAAATCCGGTAACCGCGCAGCAGCAGAGCCTGAACCGTTCCCGCTGTCTTTCGCAGCTCGAACGCCCGTCACGCTCAGCCCGGCGAAGGGTCTCAGTCGGAAATGAACAAACTCGCCGAGACAGTCCAGCGATGCCAGCCGATTTGCTCCGACCGCCGCGAGAGTTTGCCGATCCTCCAGCGCTCGAGGATGCCGCGCTCGGCCTCGACGCATATGGCCAGCCGCACGACTTGCTCTCGGAGCTGCTCCGGAGCGTCCGTCTGAGCGGAGAACGGATCGTTGCGTACGCTCCGCTGCGGACTACCGCCAGCCACCTATCTCGCGCACGTACGGCTAGACGCCGCCACCGACCTGCTCCGCGACACCTCCCTTCCGGTCACGCTCATCGCGGAGAACGTCGGCTACACGTCGGAGGCGGCATTCAGCCGCGCGTTCAAGCACCGCTACGGCACGCCACCGGCTCGCTGGCGACGAGACATACGAGCGAAACACTCGTGAGCGGCCCGCGTGCCGTGAGGTCGCTCCGTTCAGTCGCGGAGGCGCCGGTGTTGGTGTCGGCTGGTTGGTGATGGGTGATGGGTGATGGGTGATGCGAGCGACTTGGTGTTGCCTTGCGCTTCCCGCCGGGCGCCCGGTGGACTTCGCGGATCCGGGAGCCCAGATTGATTGGGCCGTCTGTCTCGGGTACCGCGGAGACAGTGTTCGTTTGCTAGCTGGCCAGCCTCGCGCCGACGTGGGCCGGTAGCAGCGTCTTCTGGAAAGCGCCGGACAACCGTGGTGGCGGTTTTGCAGCCGGAACTCGCGGCAGCGGTCCCATTCCCGCCGCAAGCCGCAACCAGCAACCCCGCCGCGACAAGCAGGGCCGCGTTCAGCCGCGTTCGAGACCGAGATCCACGGGATCCACCAGGACTCGGACCGGTCATACCGCCTGCCCTGCCTCACGGAGAACCAGCCCAACGCGGACCGGTCCTGTTCTGCGTCTGATTCAGCGTCTCCGGCCGCGCGGTCCGGTCGCCCTACGGTCTGATCGTGATGAGCCGGTCACACAGCGTCCGGGGCGGGAAGCGGTTCGAGGATGAACACCGCGACGGCGAGGTCGGGGTCGATGTGGTTATCGCTCATGAACCCGATGACCTTGCGGCCGGTGATCTGCTCGATTTCGACCGTCACGTCTTTCTGCATAATGCGTTGCCAGCGCCTGCGCAGATCGAGCACCGCGTTTCCTTCGCCGGCATCGGCGAGAGTCTGCTCACCGCGGGTCATGGTGTCGTGCAGCACCACGAACACTCCGTTCTCGCCGAGCGTGGTCTTTGCCTTGGTTGGGCCACGACCGGTCGTCCGGGCCAGCGCCTGGACGACGGTGTTCGAGATTGCTGCAGCGAGCTCTCCCTGGGTCGGTTTACGTTCGTTGTTCATTCCTGCTCTCCGGGGGTCGGATTCGTGGCTCTCAGCGCTGCGTCCGCTGGGCCGGGAAGACCGGCGCGGTGATGTCCCGCGCGAGCGGCGACGTCGGGCTGGGAAGCAATCTCGATTGGCTGGACCGCCACGTCAGTTATCTGCAACGTCCCGCGCGCGAGGGCGATGCCGTCGGCGATGCAGTGATGCATGCGCATCAACGCCACGCAGCCCCGGTCAGGTCAACGCGCCTGTTCCGTAGAGCCGCTCGAAGATCGATGCGTAGTGCTTGTAGACGGTGTCGCGCGGGGTTGTGGCTGAGGCCGACGCCATCAACCAAACGATGAACAGCTTGCCCGGGGTCATCGTCCGCTGCTTCTCGGGGACAGGGGCCACCTCCACGGTCTCGATGTCACCGCTCACCCGATTTCGCAAGGAGCGTTCGTCTGTCCCTACATGCCCTGCCTGTCCGGGTGTGTCTACGGTGGCGATAACTACTCCAATTTCATGAGTTAGGTGCTACAAACATTGGGATCCACGTCCGGACCCTCTGAAACCGAAGAAGATCGCTGGAACTGCGGTGGAGCGGATGGGGTCTGGCCAGACGGCCTCAGATTTGGGCGTTCTCAATGACCTCGTGGATGAGGGGGGGCGCGTCGACGGGTCGGGACGACCAGCCGAGCGCTTCGAGCACGGCCAGCTCGCCGACGCGAGCGGCATCATCGGTTCGGGCCAAAATCCTGCCGATCGTCTCGGAGTGCCTGAGCCGGTCGCCGATCTTTGCATCGAGGGCGAGGCCGACGGCGTGATCGATGACAGCCCCGATCGTTTCCCGCCCGGCCCCGAGCGCGCCTGAGGCCCGGCCGATCGCTGCCGCGTCGACCGTGGCGAGCCAGGCGTCCTGCGGAGCGCGGATCTCGCGAACGACGGGCGCCATCGGCAGCAGCGAGGTGTCCTCGACAACGTGTGGGTCACCGCCCTGGGCCTCGACGAGCCGCCGAAACCGGTCGAGTCCCGCACCGCTTTGCAACGCCTGGGCAGCTCGCTGTATTCCAGTCTCGGCGTCCGGAGCAACGCCTGACAGGTCGGCTAGATGGCCGACGAGCGCGAGGCAGAGGTCCACGAACCGAGACTGGCAACCGCCGCGGAGGACCTCGATCGCCTCGCGGACTTCAATCGCGTTACCTACGGTGTTAGCCAGCGGCTGGCTCATGTCGGTAATCAACGCGCGGGTAGCGCGGCCGGCGTCGGTTCCGAGCGCCACGCATACCTGGGCCAGCTCTCGCGCGTCGGCGGCTGTCTTCATGAACGCTCCGGAGCCCACCTTTACGTCCAGGAGAATCGCGTGCGCTCCACCTGCGAGCTTCTTGCTCATGATGCTAGAGGCGATCAGAGCCTTGTTGCCGACGGTGGCGGTAACATCCCGCAGTGCGTACATCGCGCGGTCGGCGGGGCCGAGGTCGTCGGTCTGGGCGCAGACGGCTAGGCCGATGCGCTCGACCTGAGCGATGAGCTCCCGGGTGCTCAGCTGGGTGCGCATGCCGGGGATCGACTCGAGCTTGTCCAGGGTTCCGCCGGTGAAGCCCAGGCCTCTGCCCGATAGCTTGATGATCTGCATGCCGAGTTCCGCGGCTAGCGGGGCCACAACCAGGGTGGTGCTGTCACCCACGCCACCGGTGGAGTGCTTGTCGACGGTCGGCCCTGAAAGTCGCGAGAGGTCGAGCTGGTCGCCTGAGGCAAGCATCGCGTCGGTTAGAGCTGCCGTTTCTTCATGGGTGAACCCGCGCAGATAGCCGGCCATCAGGAATGCCGACATCTGATAGTCCGGTATATCCTTGGCTGTGTAGCCGCGGACCAGCGCGTGCAGGTCATCACTGCTCACGGCGTGACCGTCCCGCTTGGTGGCAATCAGATCAATCATGTGCATTGCTGAGCACGCTTTCTCGCTGGCGCAATTCGGTGAGCACGGCAGCAGTCGACGACAGTCCAAGCCGAGTGGCACCCGCATCGATCAAAGCCAGCGCTGTCTGAACATCGCGGATCCCTCCGGCCGCCTTCACACCGAGTCGTCCTCCGACCGTGGCGGCCATCATCCGGATCGCTTCGATGGTGGCGCCTCCGGCGGGATGAAAACCTGTCGAGGACTTGACGAAGTCGGCGCCGGCAGCTTCTGCCGCGTCGCACGCTGCGGCGATCTCGTCGAGCGTCAACACGGCGGTCTCGATGATGACCTTCAAGATCTGTCCCCCGGTGAGGACCCCTCGCACGGCAGCGATCTCGGACCTGACACCGTCCCAATCGCCGGCACGCGCGAGCCCCAAGTTGATGACCATGTCGGCCTCATCCGCCCCGTCACGGGCCGCCCGAGCGGCCTCGTCGGCCTTAACGTCGATTCGATGTGCGCCCGACGGAAAGCCGATCACCGCCGCCACTCTCACCTCGGAACGTCGAAGGCGGTCTGCGGCGAGAGGGATCATCGTCGGGGAGATACACACGGCACAGACCTGTAGCCTCACGGCTTCATCACACAAGGCGCCAACATCAGCACCAGTCGCCTCAGGCTTGAGGAGCGTGTGGTCGATCATCGCTGCCAACTCGCGCGTATTAACGGTCATCAGGCACCCACTCACCTAGACCCCAGGAGAACGCGCATCTCGCGCTTGAGGCGACGGAGGCCGCTAGCGGCGGAATTTCTGGCCGCGACGACGTCGTCGAGTTCTCCGACAGGGTGGACGATTTCGAGATACACCTTGAGCTTCGCCTCCGTTCCGCTGGGTCTAACGACTACACGGGCGCGTTCTCCAGCACGCCAGACCAGCACATCAGCCGCCGGCAAATCCAGGTTCGCCACCCGCCCGTCGGCGGTTCGTCGGGTCCCGGCCGCAGCGTCATCGACCTCGGTCAAGGAAAGGCCGAGCAACTCCGTCGGCGGCGAGGAGCGCAGTGCTGCCATCAGCTGGCTGATTCGCTCCTCCCCGGCCTCTCCGGGCAGCTCGAGGAAGAACTGGTCGGTGGCGTGGAGCCCGAAGCGGCGAGCCACGTCGTCGAGGCGGTCGGGGATCGTCCGTCCCAGCTGCTTTGCTTCTGCCGCGATCGCGGCTACAAGCAGAGCAGCGGAGATCCCATCCTTGTCGCGGACGACGTTATTGACGGCGTAGCCGAGCGCCTCCTCATAGCCGAACAGAAAGCAACTATCAGGGCAAGCTGCCGAGTCATGCATGATCCACTTAAAGCCCGTGAGCGTCTCGACGTACTGCGCTCCGGCGGCGTGAGCGAGGCGGCCGAGCAGACTCGACGACACCACTGTGGTGACAACCAGCGCGTGACCACGGTCCGCGGTCCGGGAGAGTAGGAAATCCCCGAGCAGCACTCCCAGTTCGTCGCCACGCAACACCCGCCAACTGCTGGGTTCGGCCGCCGACGGGATGGCCACGGCCAATCGATCCGCGTCAGGGTCGTTGGCAACAACCAGGTCCGCACCGATGGCCCGCGCCTCGGCGATGGCAAGGTCGAGTGCACCCGGTTCCTCGGGATTCGGTTTGGGCACGGTCGGGAAGTCTGGATCCGGATCGCCTTGCGGCCTCACGACACACGGAGCGGTAAACCCAGCCCGCTCGAAGGCGGCGAGCAGTACCTCGCGACCCACACCATGAAGCGGTGTGTACACGACCCCGATGTCGCGGGCGTTCGTCGCAGGCAGAGCGGCGGTGATTGCCTCGAGATAGTCGCTGACAATCTCACGACCGACCGGTTCGCCAAGATCACCCACCGGGACTTCAGCCAGCGGCCAGACCTTGTCGATAGCGGCCGAGATTTGGTCGGCGGCGGGCGGAACGATTTGTGCCCCATCTCCCAGAAAAACCTTGTATCCGTTGTCCTGCCGGGGGTTGTGACTGGCGGTGATCATCACCCCCGCCGCGCAACCGAGACGGCGCACCGCAAACGCAAGCACCGGAGTTGGGAGCCGACCCGGAAGACGCAAGACCCGCAGCCCCGACCCGGAAATCACCCTCGCGGTTTCGTCGGCAAAGCGCTTCGAGCCATGCCGAGCGTCGTAGCCGACCACCACACCTGCTCCAGCCGCCCGGGGCACCGCTGCCGCCAAGTAAGCGGCGAGTCCAGCACTGGCCCGTCGCACCGTAGCCACGTTCATCCGAGAGGGACCGGCGCCGAGGGGGCCGCGGAGCCCAGCAGTACCAAAGTGCAAACTGCCTCGGAACCGGTCCGCGAGCTCACCGTGCGCATTGGCATCGAGAAGAGCGCGCAGTTCCGCTCGGCACCGAGGGTCCGGATCGTCCGCGATCCACGCCTCAACGACCTCGACCAAGCCGCCGCCATCCGGACCGGTCTGGCTCGACGCGCCAAAAGTCGCAGTCATCGCCACAACGACCCCGGGCGCACGGTCATCAACCGTCTCTCAGGTGAAACGCGGTAGACACACCGAGGTGAGGCGCGGGAGACACACCGCCGACCCCGAGCTACCGGTGGGTCGGGACGCCGCACCACAGACATGCGACCCGCCGTCAAGATGACCGGCAGGCATACCATGGACGACCTCCCTGAGCGCCGTGAGGCTGCCCTTCGCGGGCTTCCGGACTAACTCTCTTAGCTGAAACTGCGAACCAAACGCGATTCTCTAACCAGACGCCGAGGCCGTCATCGGCCCTTCTTACTTCGCGCAGTCCGTAGAAGCCCGCCGGCCCCAGAGGTCCGCGCGACGTGGAGTCGCCCGCCGAAGGAGCGGGCGTTCGGACTGAGCGACCAAATCGCGTGTGAAGCCGCCGTCCACGTGATCGTCCTGCTCCACGCGACGGACGCGGCGGATGTAGAAGTCGTCGACCGCGCCGAGCGAGTTGTTGACGAGGACCCGCTCGCGAGCGCCGACGGCCGTGACCACACCCGGTCCTCTGCGCAGATCGCGATCGCGATGAAGTCAAGATGCACATCCGGCCCGATACACCTGCCCAGCGGCCGTGACAGCAACCGCTTGGTCACCGATCACCTCCCGTAGCTGAAGTACTTGGCACGGAGAACGAGTGGGGCGAACGACACAGACCGATTGTGCGCCGCGAGGCGCCCTGTTGTATCCCCGGCGCAGCCGGGAGGAACTCGAAGGGAAGTTCTTGGGGCCAGTGGCTTACCCGGATCCCAACCTGCGCCGACCGAGAATTTGAGTCGGCGATCGCCGCGGGTGGCCGGCCGACCGAGGCGTTCGCGTCGTTCTGCGGTCAGTTGGAGGTGGGCTGGGTGATCCTCGAGCCGCGGGACCCGCAGGCGAAGGGCGCTCTGGAGCGCTCATACCGGATGCGGCCGATCCCAGCGCGGCTGCCGGACGTCGACCGGCGGCACGTGCTGCGCGTGTCGGCGCAGCCGTTCGTCCGGATCGATCGCAACGACTACTCGATCGACCCGCGGTTCGCCGGCCGCCGTGGTGGCGCCGCTCGCTGGGCGGGATCACCCGGGGGTGGCGCGCAGCGGCGCAGGCACGAGCGCCGCGCCCGCGATCACGAGGCCGAACGCGAGCAGACGGCCGATGATTCCGACGGCACCGGAGCCGATCGGCTCGCCGAAGACAAGGATCCCGCCCAGGATCGCGGAGAGGTTGGCGGCCACCGAGGTGATCGCGATCACCTCGATCGCAAGGCCGATCTGCAGGCTGCGCGCGGACGCGTAGAAGGAAACCGCGAACGAGATCAGCGCGGTCAGCGTCCATGGGCTGAGCAAGCCCAACACCGGCCCGTGCGCGTGTGTGAGGTACTTGATCGCGACGTCCGATACCCCGAACAGCACGCCAGCCGCGATCGCAAGCAGCAGTGCCTCGCCACGATGCGAGACGTCGCGGCGGGTCGAGATCCTCACAAGCCCGACTCCGAGCGCCAGGATCGCGGTCTCGACCGCGATCAGCGCGGCCAAGGAGGAGCGTTGCGGGCCCTCCGAGGTCGCGGTCAGGCCGATCACCGCAAGTCCTGCGGCAGTGAGCGTGACACCGGCCCATTGACGTCTTCCGAGGTGAAATCCGAAGAATCGCTCAGCGAGTACGGCGAGGAACACCAGACCGCCAGACAAGACTGCCTGCACACTGGAGAGCGGGGCGAGCTTGATCGCCTCGACGTGCAGGCCCCACGCGAGCAGCGCAAGGATCCATCCGACCGCGAACCACCGTTGGCGAAACAGATCTGCGGCGCTGCGCAGCGGATGACGCACCTGGATTGGTCGTGCGAGTACCGCGCCGCGGGCCTTGAACAACGAGCTCAAGTTGGTGCCCAGCGCACACACCAGCGCAAAGCTCAATCCCAGGATCATCGCGAAGACCGTAGATTCTCGCGCAGACCGCCGATCCTCGATCGGGCTTGCGTCTGCTGCGGTGATCTTGCGCCGGGTGCGAGACGACGCATGTGCTCTCGCCCTCATGCGTCTTCCCGCGCCGGCGCGATGGGGCGAAGCGGAGGTGATCGGCGAAGCGGGCTGTTGGCTCTCGAAGCGGCCGAGCTCCCGTTCCGCGATCGGTTCGGTGCGTCGAGCTGAGCAACGAGGCGGTCGCGATCGCTCGGCGATCCGGAGCCGGGGACCAGAGACTGAACGGTGACACTCTTCGGTCGCCTATGCGTCACAGAGCGGTTACTGACCCGGCTTGACTCGCCGGTTGATTTCTCTGTTCAGCGGCGCCGAAGGCGGGTCTACGTGCGCTCCACGTCGAGCTTCAGGAAGTGGGTGGCGCACGAGATGCACGGGTCGTAGTTGCGGATTGCCTGCTCGCACTGCCACTGCAGTTCGTCATCGGTGAGGTCCAGGTGCCCGGTGACAAAGCCGTACAGGTCCTCCTCGATCGCGCGCTGGTTCTGAGACGTGGGCGGGACGATGCGCGCGTTCCGGATGGACCCGGAGGCGTCGATCTCGTAGCGGTGCCAGAGGACTCCGCGCGGGGCCTCGCTGACGCCGCAGCCGATGCCGTCGCGCGGCTCGAGCGCGATCGCCGGGGGGTCGGGCTGTTCATAGGCATCGATCAGGCGCAACGCCTCTTCGATCGCATATAACAGCTCCACTCCACGCACGATGATGCTCTGGAACGGGTTGCGACACACCGGCCCGAGTCCGGCGTTGCCAGCGGCCTCACGGGCCATCGGCGACAGGGTGTCGAAGGCGAGGCTGTAGCGCGCGAGTGGCCCAACCATGTACGAGCCGCCGTCGCGCAGCCGACTGTGCAGGGCATTGGAGTGCGACACGTGCTCCTCGACAAAATGCTCGTCAAAGGCTTCCGCCGGAATGTCGAGACCGCTGCTTGAAACGATCCGCCCTCGGTCGATTGGGTAGCGCCCGTCGTCATCCTGAAGTGCGACAAACTCGTAGTCGCGCTCGAACTCGGGCATCGTCAGCGTGCCGGTGAGCGCGATCGTGGCGAGTGTGTCCTCGAGCGCGCGCTGCAGCGGCTCGACGAGCGGCTGCAGTTCGTCCCGGCTGGGGGCGCGATAGAACCCGCCGGTCCGTGGGTTGACCGGATGCTCGGCCCGGCCGCCGAGCGTGATCAGTATCTTGTTGCCGACTTTACGTGTGGCCAGCCCGCGCTCAACCAGCGCTGGATGGTCGGCGGCCATGTGAATCGCGCTTTCGTAGCCGAGGAAGTCGGGCGCGTGAAGCAGGTATAGGTGCAGTGCGTGGCTTTCGATCCACTCCCCGCAATACAGCAGGCGGCGCAACTCACGGATCGGACCGTCGACGGTGACGCCGCACGCCTGTTCGATCGCGAGCGCGCCGCTCGTCTGGTAGGCGACCGGGCAGATGCCGCAGATCCGCGCCGTGATGTCGGGCACCTCCGTGTACGACCGCCCTTTCAGGAACGCCTCGAAGAAGCGCGGCGGCTCGTAGATGCGCAACTGCACCTCGAGGACCTCGCGGTCGCGGATGCGCACGCTCATTGCGCCTTCGCCCTCGACGCGAGCGAGGGCTGCGGTGCTGATCCGGCGGCTGCGAGCCTGAGGCTCAAGCGGAATGGCCATGGCGCTCACTTTCGCGTTCGAATGCCGGCGCGCCCGCGTTGAACGTGCGGTACACGCGAACCAGGTCGATTTCGTCCATATCCACCTTCCGAAGCCAGGTGCTGAGCGATCGAGGGTTCGGCGACTCCATCGGTCCGTAGCACCCGTAGCAACCCCGGTTGAACGACGGGCAGATGGCTCCGCAGCCCGCGTGCGTCACCGGACCAAGACATGGCGTGCCGTGGGCGACCAGGACGCACACGTTGCCGCGCAGCTTGCACTCCTGGCAGACGCTCGAGGCGGGGATCGGCGGCGAGCGGTCGCTGAGCGCGGCCCGGATCACCTCGAGCAGCTGATACTTGTTCACCGGGCAGCCATGCAGCTCGAAGTCGACCGGCACGTGGGCACTGATCGGTGTCGACTGCTCGAGCGTGGAGACGTACTCGGGCGAGGGGTACACCGCCGCGACGAAGTCCTCGATGTCGGCGAAGTTGCGCAGCGCCTGGATCCCGCCGGCGGTCGCGCACGCGCCGATCGTCACCAGCCGCCGCGACACCCGGCGTACCCGGTGGATCCGCTCGGCGTCCTGCTCGGTGGTGATCGACCCTTCCACCAGCGACAGGTCGTAGGGCCCCGTGACCTCGGCCCGCGAGGCTTCGAGGAAGTAGGCGATCTCGACCTGGCCGACGAGCGTGAGCAGCTCGTCTTCGCAGCTGAGCAAACTCAGCTGGCAGCCGTCGCAGGAGGAGAACTTCCACACGGCCAGCTTGGGCTTGACGGATGGCCCGGTCACAGCTCCGGCACCTTCAGCCATTGTGCGACCTCGTCGTAGCGCTGCACCGGCCCCTCGCGGCAGATGAACTTGGGGCCGAACTGGCAGTGGCCGCACTGCGCGATCGCGCAGTGCATGTTGCGCTCCATCGAGATATAGAGACGATCGGTGGGTACAGCTCGCGCTTGCAGCGTCAGCGCCGCGAACCGCAGCATCACCTCCGGCCCGCACGCCATCGCGACCGTGTTGTCGGGGTCGAATGCCGCCAGTTCGACGAGCTTCGTGACCACGCCGACCTTCCCGTGCCAGTCCGGGCTCCCGACGTCGACGATGACGTCGATGTCGAGGTCGTAGCGGCGCCGCCACTCCTCGAACTCGGTCGCGTACAGCATCTCGGTTGCCGACCGGCAGCCGTAGCAGATGACCACGCGCTCGTACTCGTCTCGATGCGCGAGCAGGTGGTGGATCGCCGGCCGTAGCGGCGCAAGACCGAGGCCGCCGGCCACGATCACGACATCGCCGGCGATCGCCTCGGTCAGGGGCCAGGTGGTGCCGAACGGCCCCCGCAGGCCGACCAGATCGCCCGGCTCGACGGCGGACAGCGCTCCGCTCACCCCCCCGACCGCGCGGATCGTGCAGCGCAAAGGGTCCAATCTCGTGGCTGTGCCGCTGACCGAGATCGGTATCTCACCGGCGCCGAACGCGTACAGCATCCCGAACTGCCCGGGGGCGAACAGCGGCAGCTCATGCCCGGCCAGCGGCTCGAGCGCGATCGTCCACGTATCGGCAGTCTCCCGCCGCCGGCTGACGACTCGGTGGGGGCGCGGCGTCATCGCGCCCGCGGCGGGCGCGAGCCGCTCAGGCTGTAGCGGTGCGGGCATAGACGCTGAGTAGCTGGAGCCGTGTCGCGTGCAGACGCTCGACGATCACGGACGCGAACGCGCGCATCAGCTGGTAGCCGAGCTGGGGGTCCTCCGCGCAGCGCTGGCGCAGCACCGCGGCGTCGAACCGAATCGCCCGGGTGACGCCGCGCGAGCGGGCGTCGAAGTAGATGAGATACGGCTCGACCAGCCACGACCATCCGACCGGGTCGCCGTTGTGCAGCGTCTCGATTGTGATCGGTCCCGCGAGCGACTGGGTCTGGAGGGCCACAAATCCATCGCGGATCAAGAAGAACGAGTCTGCTGGGCCGCCCTCCACCATCAGCGCGCGGCCGTCGGGGAACTCGACGTCCTCGCCCAGGACGGCGACCGCCTTGATCTGCTCGGGCGTAAGATCTCGGAACATCGACGTTGCTGCCAGCGCCTGCTCGATGCCCTCCATGCGTGGCTCCTCTATGAGGTCTCGGCCGGCGGGGTCAAGTCCGAGAGGATAGCCGAGACCTCCTCGGTGATGTCAATCCCGACCGGGCACCAGGTGATGCAGCGCCCGCAGCCCACACATCCAGAGGTGCCGAACTGATCGAACCAGGTTGCCAGCTTGTGGGTCATCCACTGGCGGTAGCGGGCGCGCGGCGAGCGGCGCGTCTCGCCCCCGGTCACGTGGCTGAAGTGGATCGAGAAGCACGACTCCCACCGGCGCGAGCGCTCGGCCTCCTCGCCGGCCAGGTCCGCCGTGTCCTCGACCGAGGTGCAGAAGCACGTCGGGCACACCATCGTGCAGTTGCCGCATGTTAGGCACCGCTCGGCGACGTCGTCCCACCGTGGATGCTCGTAGTTGGCGTACAGAAGCGCCCGCAGGTCGACCTCCGGCATGTGGCGCCCCATCTTCTCGACCGCACCCGCCGTCACCTCCGCCGCGTCGTGCGCGTCGACGTCGTCGGCGGTCCGGTACGGGACGTCCGCCAACACACGCGCGCCGCGCTCCGTTCCGACCTCGACGACGAATCGGTGATCCCCTCCGTTGAGCACCTCAGTCAGCGCGAGGTCGTACCCCGAGCTGGCCTTCGGACCGGTTCCCATCGAGCTGCAGAAGCACGTGCCGCCGGGCTCTCCGCAGTTCACCGCAACCAGCAGCACGTCCTCGCGCCGCGCGGCGTAGCTCTGGTCCGGATTGGCGCCCGGAAGAAACACCCGATCCTGAATTGCGATGGCATGCAGCTCGCACGAGCGCACGCCGAAGAAGGCATAGCGAGGTGCCTCGTCCGAGTCCTCGATGAACTCGAGGCCGTCGCCGTTCTCCCCGCGTTGCGCTCGCCACAGCCGCAGACGCGGAGGGAACAGGAACTGCTTCCACGACTGCGGACCGACGGCGTAGCCGAACACTGCCTCATCCTCGCGGCGCCGCAGCCGGTACCTACCGCCGTCCTGTTCGTCGCCCCAGCCGATGGGGAGATCCGCGGCTGAGCGAACGTCGCGATAGACGATGGCGCCGTCATGCACGGTCGGACCCACGACCTGGTATCCCTGACCGGAGATCCCGACAAGCAGGTCATCGATGGCGGCGCGGTCGATGACCACGGTGGCGCCGATGGGTGGTGGTACTTGGCCGACGCCGGTCATGTCGGCGAGATCCTACGCCGAACCCAAGGCCGTTTTGGGTTTTTTCTATTTTGGAACCGGTATTGCTCTTTTCCGGTGAGGTCGTCGAGGCGTGTGGGGTTCGCCTGGGAACGATCCGTCGATTGAACGTGAGCGGGGAACCGCTGCCTGCTCGATTGCGTGGCTCGGTGTCCACCCACGCGTTTGGGCTCTATGAGACGATCGAACCTGCGCGCGCTCTACACCGGCCGCCCCGACGCTGGGAAGGATCAGCGGAGGAGGTCCGGCGGCTCGGCAGGCTTCGCGGAGTCGCTACGTACCCGGCTCGGTCGGAGCCGCCTCGGGCGCTTGTGCGGCGCGCTCTCCCGCCGGGAGCGCGGACGGCTCGGCGCCTGACCCGACCTCTGCCTTGAGCTTTGCGAACTCGTCGTCGACGGCGCTCTTGGCGCCGAGCTGATCGAGCTGGCGGTCGACGTCGTCCTGCGCGGGGCCAAGGGTGGTCAGGTCTTCAAACGTACCCGCCGCTTGCAGCTCCTCGACCGCCGACGCTCGCGCCTGCATGTCGTCGGTCTTGTCGATCGCGCGCTGCATCGCCGCGCCGACGTCCGCCATCTCATCCCCTACGCCGGTGGCCGCCTCGGAGATGTGCACCTGGGCCTCGGCCGCGGAGTACTGCGCCTTGATGACTTCCTTCTTCGAGCGGAACTGCTCGATCTTGGTCTGGAGCTGCTGTTCGGCTGCGGTCAGCTTGTCCTGCTCTGACCCGAGCTCTGAGATCTGCTGATCAAGCGAGCCTGTCTCCTGGACGATCATCTGCTTGCGTTCGAGCGCCGCGCGGGCCAGGTCATCCCGACCGGCGGACATCGCCTCCCGCGCCTGACCGTCGAGCTTGTCTGCCTGCTCGTGGAGCTGCTGTTCCTGCAGCTGCAGCCGCTTCTTCGCCGTGACCACGTCGGCGATTCCCTTCTTGACGTTCTGAAGATCCTCGAGCTGGCGCTCATAGGCGTAGTCAAGCGTCTCCGCTGGATTCTCGGCGTGATCGAGCATGTGCGAGATCTTTGCCTTGGTCAGTGTCGAAATGCGGCCAGCAAGTCCGGGCATGTGTCCTCCAACCGGTTGTTGTCGCCGCCCGAGCCGCTTCAGTGCGAGCTCTGCGGCCGGACGTGACACCAGAGCTCAATGTCGGCACACCGATCCGAACGGCCCGATGCGGAACCACTCTCCCAAGCGTACTCTGACCCATGAGCACGCTTCTTTGATACGAGTGGGAGCGGCGCGCTCTATGTGTTGCGCTTCAGGGTGCTCGGGGGATAGCCGGAGACGATGTCGAGGTCGTCGCGCAGCTTCTGGGCGCGGCCGAGGTTTCGGAGCTTTTTGAGCGAGTGATGCTCGATCTGGCGGATTCGCTCGCGGGTGACGTTGAACGCGCGCCCGATCTCGTCGAGTGTGCGCGGATGCTGGTCGCCGAGTCCGTAGCGCAGCTCGAGTACGCGCCGCTCGCGGTAGGAGAGGTTCTCGAGCGCGTCGCGCAGGGCGTCATTGGTGAGGATCTCCGCGGCGCGCTCGTACGGCGACTCGGCCCGCTCGTCGGGGATCAGCTGGCCGAACTCGGATTGGTCCTCGTCCCCGACGGGCTTCTCGAGCGAGATCGGCGCCAGCGCCGAGCGTCGGATCGAGTCGACGTCCTTGGGCTCGATCCCGGTCACCTCGGCGATCTCCTCGGCGGTCGGTTCACGTCCAAGCCCGGTCATCAGCTTGCGCTCGGCCCGGCCGATCTTGTTGAGCTTCTCGACCACATGCACCGGGATCCGGATCGTCCGTGCCTTGTCCGCGAGTGAACGGGCGATCGCCTGGCGGATCCACCAGGTCGCGTAGGTCGAGAACTTGAAGCCCCTGCGGTAGTCAAACTTCTCGGCGGCGCGGACGAGCCCGAGCGTGCCCTCCTGGATCAGGTCGAGAAACGGCAGGCCCTGGTTTCGGTAGCGCTTGGCTATCGAAACCACCAGCCGCAGGTTCGACTCGACCATCTTCTGCTTGGCCTCAATCGAGCCGCGTTCGATCCGCTTGGCGAGATCGACCTCCTCCTGGGCAGTCAGCAGCCGGACCTTGCTGATGCCCTTCAGGAACAGCTGCAGCGCGTCGGTCGTCCCCTCCGGCTCCAGATCCAGCGGAGGCTTGCGGCGGGTTCGCTTGTCGGGCGCGCGCTCGATGAGCAGGCTCCCACTGGCCGGGTCGATCTCGTCGATCAATTCGATCTCGCAGCCTTCAAAGAGGAGGTGCAACTCTTCGACGTCGGTGTCGTCGAGGTCGAGCTCGGCCGTGGCGGTCGCAACCTCGGCGTGCGTAAGCACACCGATCCGCAAACCGCGTGCGATCAAACGCTTGACTTCTTCAAGCTCCTTGAGATCCGCTCCGGACATCTGTGGCTCTTCGCGTTCAGTCTGCTGGCTCACGTCGGCGCTCATGACGACACGTCAGTTGCCGACCAGGAACCCGGCGACCGCGAGGCTCGCGTCGGCGCTACTCTCGGAGGTGTCATAGTCATCCTGACTCGCGGTGACTCCGGCCGACCCTAAGTCGCTGCTACTCGTATGTACGCGTAGCGGGGATCGCCGGGACCCGCCTGGACTGTCCCGGTCCAGGTACGACGAACCGGCCGCGCGCATTCAAACGTCGCCGGGCATCAATCGCCGAGGAAACCTGCCGTGACCCTTGATCACGAGCCAACTCGCCGCGCCGGCGTGCTGCCCGTTGGTGTTCCGTCCACGTCATATCTTCACGCCTTCCCAACCCTCTGTCGAGAGCACCGCAAGGGAGAGGGCAAGCACCGTGCGCGTTCAGCTGGATTTAGGACGAGTCCACCGGGCCGGTGGGTTAATCACCGGTAAAGCAAGCAACCTGGCCCTGCAGTCAAAATCAGTAGTCCAAACCTCCCGCCTCGTGACGCATGACGCGCCGTCGGTGGCATCCGGGCTTGGCGTGAAATCCTGGCCGCAGGGCCAGCTCACTTGCGACTGTACTCCGATTCGGGTGCTTTTGTACCCGAACCTCAAAAAAAGTGTGTGCGGGCCTTCTCGGCGGCCATCGGGCGGACTCGCGGCGAGCCGCGGCCGACGACCCCCACCGACCAGTCGCGCGCCGGCTCGATCGAGAGCATCGCGTAGCAGGCCTACTCGAACTCGGCTAGGCGCGATTTCGCGGGGAGAGTACGGTGTAAGAATGGACGACGATGCGATTCTCACACTCGTGAGGCGGTTGGCCCGTCCTCACGCCTCTGGCGGTTCGGTAATCGAACGCGCCGCGATTCTCGCGGAGGGGACCGACTTTGCGTCTGTCATCGCGTGGATAGCGAAACACGATGGGACCTCCGAGGCAGCTTCTGCTCCGGTCTCAACGCACGGCCTACACGGATCGCGGCTCAACGGCGGCGGTGGAGAGCAACAGCGGACACCCCTCCGCTATGTGCTGCCGGCTGGAACTCTGACCTGAGCCGGTTCGCCCGGCACGGATGCAACGCCTGTCGCCGGACGCGGCGGCGCCAGACTACTTCCCGGGCGGGCGATATCCGCTGGTCGGGAGCGACCGAGCGGCCGACGCCGCGTCGAGCGTACTCGCCGGGTTCCGTGAGCGAGCGGAGGCGATCGTGCATGTACTGCACTCATGGGACGAGCCCGACGCGGCGTACCTGAAGCCCGGCACGGCCGGGTTCGTGCATGACGACCGGGTGGCGCCCGCAGCCGACGCCTGCGCCGCCCCGGACCTCGAGTATGCAGGCGTCCACGTGCCCGGCGAGCAGGTTCATGCAGCCTCCGTGGCGGCGCTTGCGGACGGGGTATGCCGAGGTGGTGGACGCAACCTCGCTCGCGGCCAGGTAGATCATCCGTCCACAACGCGAGCGAGCGCAGCGCTTGGCGGGTATCCGCTCGGTGACAGGAAGTCACATACGCGGGTCGCGGGGTGGAGTTAGAAGCCATTGTGTCGGTGGGAGTCGGAGTCTGGGTTGCGGTGATGCTTGCGGCTCCGTCCGCCGACTCTGAGAAGATCCCGCGTGCTTGCGGGAAGAGAGAAGGGCTGGTGCCGTGGATGGTCCGATAGATCGACGTGGCTTTCTCGCCGGGGCGGGCGCAGTCGGTCTGTCGTTCGCCTACGGGACCAGCGCCGGGCGGATAGCGCGTGCCGCGTCGGCACAGTCCGGCCCGCCGATACGCGGGCAGGTGATCAGACGCGGCGCATCCGGGTTCCTGACCGCGGCCCATGTCTACAACGAGCGGTTCGACGCGGTCCTGCCGAACTTCGTGGCGCGCCCGCTCGATGCCCCGGACGTCGTCACCGCGGTGAAGTGGGGCGTATCGCACGGTGTCCCGCTCCGCGCCCGGTCGGGAGGCCACAGCTATGCCGGCTACTCGACGCTGTCAGGCGGCGTCGTACTCGACCTGCGCAACATGCGCGGGATCAGCGTCAACGTCAACAAGCGCACGGCGACGATCGGCGCCGGGGCGCAGCTGATCGACGTGTACGCGGCGCTGGCCGCTCACGGGCTGACGATCCCCGCGGGTTCATGTCCGTCGGTCGGCATCGCCGGGCATGCGATCGGTGGGGGGATGGGGCTCGCGGGCCGGCAGTTCGGCCTGACCGCGGACAACCTCCTGAGCGCGCAGATCGTGACCGCGGACGGACGGCTGCGAACCGCGAGCGCCAGCAGCAACCCCGACCTGTACTGGGCGCTGCGGGGCGGCGGCGGCGGGAACTTCGGCGTGGTAACGAGCTTCACGCTCCGTGTCCACGCCGTGCCGCGGACCGTCGCCGGCTTCATCGTGACGTGGCCGTGGTCGCAGGCCGCCGGCGCGCTGGCCGCGTGGCAGGGCTGGGCGCCGCACGCGCCGTCGCAGCTCACCTCGATCTTCCATCTGAACGGAGGCGGTGGTAGCACGTCGGTGAGCGTCAGCGGTCAGTACTTCGGGCCCGCGGGTGACCTGGGCCGGCTGCTCGCGCCGCTGACCGCCGTCGGCGGGGCTCGCGTGTCGGCCGGCGACTTCGGCTACCTCCAGGCCCAGTTGATGTGGGCCGGCTGCTCGAACATCTCGATGACGGCCTGCCACACCGAGGGCACGCGGCCGGGCGGGACCCTCCAGCGCGAAAGCTTCCAGGCCAAATCGGACTACGTCTCAAAGCCACTCCCGGCCGCGGCCCGCCAGGCGCTGGTGCGGGCGGCAGAGGCGCGGGCGAACATCTCCGGTAGCGGCGCCATCCTGTTCGACTCCTATGGCGGCGCGATCAATCGGGTCAAGCCGGCGGCGACCGCATTCGTCCACCGCAACGTCCTTTGCTGCATGCAGTATCTGAGCTACAACGGCGGCGGCTCCTGGCTGAGCTCCACGTACGGCCAGATGCGCCCGTACGTGACCGGTGGCGCCTATTTCAACTACACCGATCCCGCACTGAAGAACTGGCAGACGGCGTATTACGGGTCGAACTACCGGCGGCTGCTCGCAATCAGGCGCGACGTCGACCCGCACCACTACTTCACCTTTCCCCAGGCGATCGGACGCTGAAGGCGGCCTGAGAATTCTCGCGGGCCGGGAAAGACCGGCTCGTGCGCGGCGTCTTAAGCGGCTATACACGTGCGCCCCGTCCGGCACGCGTGTCAGTGAATGGCGCACGTCCAGATCGCAGAGAAGTCACCATGTAATCGAATGAGCAAGAAGCCGTTCGGCGGCACGAACTTCCAGACCAACCTGATCATGCCCGAGCCGACGACGACGTTCCTCGGTCGTAAGTTCCCGACCTGCTCGATCATCCGCCCGACCGAGACGAAGGGGGCGGCGAGGGGCGCGGCGAAGTTCCTGACCGCGATCGGGCTCTTCCGGGGCCAGTCACCGGCCTTCTTCGCCGCGCTCACCACGCTCGCTCAGCAGACGGACGCCTCGCGACCACATCGGTGATCGCGAGGCGACGACGCCAGGCCCCCGACCGGGATCGCTCACATCGACGTCGATACGCGCGCGGTGCGCGCCAGCGCCCAGCATCCCGGTCGCGGGGTTAGTCGGGTGACCGGCGTGGATGGGGTCGGCGAAGAACAAGGCCCCGGCGGCGTCGTCCGATGCGAGCGCGTACGGCGGCGCCGGAGCAACGATTCTTGCTCCCGCGCTGGCCGCGCACGTATATTGGCTTGAGTACACATGAGTACTACTGAAGCCGGCGAGCAGATCCGACGTTTGCTGGAAGTGGGGCGTGCACTGGTCGCGGAGCACGGCACCGAAGCGGTGCTTGACAAGATCCTTCAGGCGGCGCGCGAGATCACCGGGGCACGGTACGCCGCGCTCGGAGTGCTCGACGAGAGCCGGCAGGAGCTCGAGCGCTTCATCGCCGTTGGGATCGACGCGACCACGCGCCGTACGATCGGCGATCTTCCGCGCGGGCGAGGCGTGCTCGGGGTGCTGATCCACGATCCACAGCCGCTCCGCCTGGCCGATGTCGGCCGGCATCCGCAGAGCTACGGCTTTCCGGTGGGGCATCCGAACATGCAGGCGTTTCTCGGCGTCCCGATCGTGGTCCGCGGACAGGCATGGGGCAACCTGTACCTGACAGAGAAGGAAGGCGGTGGGGAGTTCACGGCCGACGACGAGGAGGCCGCGGTTGTCCTGGCGCTGTGGGCCGGAACCGCGATCGACAACGCACGGCTGTACGAGGGCAGCGAACTGCGCCGCGAGCAGCTCGAGCGGGCGGTGCGGTCGCTGGAGGCCGCTCGCGACGTCGCGGACGCCGTGAGTGGGGCGGCCGATCTGGATGGGGTGCTCGAACTGATCGTCAAGCGGGGGCGCGCGCTGGTCGGCGCGCGCACGGTGCTGATCATGCTCCGCGAAGGAGATGAGCTGGTCGTGGCCGCGAGCGCCGGGCACGCGGTGGGCGCCGCCGGTCACCGCATCCCGATGGCGCGATCGACTGCCGGCCAGGCGCTCGAGCGAGGCAGCGCCGAGCGAGTGAGCGATGTCGCGTCGCACCTGAGAATCGCACCGACCGAGTTCGGCGTGCCCGAGGCTCACTCCGCGCTACTCGTGCCCATGCTCCACCGCGGCGCCGGATTGGGCGTGTTGGCGGCGTTCGACCGCGAAGGCGAGGTCGACGGCTTCACGCCCGAGGATGAGCAGCTTCTGAGGACGTTTGCGTCGTCGGCGGCCCATGCGGTCGCGCTCAACCAAAGCGTCGAAGAGGATCGGCTGCGAAGCACGATCGCCGCCGCAGACGCCGAGCGACGCCGCTGGGCGCGGGAGCTGCACGACCAGACGCTGCAGTCGCTCGGGGGCCTCCGCGTGGCGCTCGCGTCGATCGTCGGCCGTGGTGACGCGGACAACAAGGACGCGGCGATCCGCCAGGCCATCGAGGACGTCGAGCTCGAGATCGCCAACCTCAGGGGCATCATCACCGAGCTGCGACCGTCGCTGCTCGACGACCTCGGGCTGCTTCCCGCGATTGAGGCTCTACTCAACCGTCGCAGGGAGGCCGGCCTCGATATCGTCAGCTCGCTCGCGCTTCCAGCCACACGATCCGGCGGCGGCCGCGACCCGGAGCTCGAGACGACGATTTATCGACTCGTGCAGGAGGCGCTGACGAACGTGGTCAAGCACGCCGACGCGCAAACCGTTCGTGTGTCGGTGAACGTCACGAATGAGTATCTCACGGTCGAGGTACAGGACGACGGCGTCGGCTTCGACCCCGATGTGCGGACGGGCGGGTTCGGCCTGGCGGGGATGCGCGAGCGCGTCTTCCTCGCCGGCGGAACGCTTTCACTCGAGGCGACGCAGCCGGGCACGCTGGTCCGTGCCTCGCTCCCGATCGCCTCGCGCGGCCAGGGCGGGCGGCGCTCAGAAGCCGGTCGGGTGGCGCCTTAGCGGGAACTGCTCGGGAGTGTCACCCAACGTCTGCTGCATATCGCCCACCGCCCGGTGCTGGCGGTGCCACCGCCGCGCGACGGCAGCGACTGATCGCCAGGCGCCGGGCGACGCGGAGATCTACGATTCCGGCGTGTCCCCCGGGACGACGAGCACGGGACACGGTGAGATGTGCAGCAGACGCTGGGTGACGCTGCCGACGAGCAGCCCGCCGATGGCGCTGTGACCCCGTGTTCCGGTCACGATCAGGTCCGCGCTTATCGCCTTCGCGATCCTCGCGAGCTCGTGCGCCGGACGGGTCCCGACGTCGCCTTCGATCTGCACCGCGGCGCTGATGCCCTGCTCGGAGAATTCCGCCGCGAGCTGCCTGAGATGCTCCTGGACCTGGCCCTCGTCGACGCGGCGAGTCGGTCCGACCCCACCGATGCCCTCGATCCTCTCGACGACGTGCACGATCGTCACCGTCGCGCCTCCCTCCTTGGCCAGCTCCATGACGAACGGCCGCGCAGCCTCGGCGTGATCCGAACCATCGTTGGCCCAAACGATCGACTTGAACATGTGAGCTCCTCCACCCTCCTGTTCACCGGACGACGCGGAAACCTATCGCCTCGCTCACGTGATCCGTGGTTTTCGTAACAGCGCGCGGACCTGGCCGGCGATCTCGAGATCCTCGCGCGCTCCGATCACGAGCGTTCTCGCCTCGCCACCGGGGCCCGTGATCTCGGCGTCGCAGTCGAGGCCTCGGTTGAGCTCGTCGTCGATCGAAACCCCGAGGAAGCCAAGGCCGGCGCCGGCGTCCGCCCGGATCTCGGCGCTGTTCTCGCCGACCCCGCCCGTGAACGCGAGGACGTCGAGCCCGCCGAGCGCGGCGGCCATCGAGGCGATGCCCGCGCGCAGGCGGTGGAGATACACATCGAGCGCAAGCCTGGCCTCCCGGTCACCGGCGGCGCTCCGAGCCAGGACCTGCCGCATGTCGGCCGTGCCCGACAGCCCGAGCAGTCCGGATTCGTGCTCGAGCGCATGCGCGAGGTCCGCCTGGGCCATGTCCTCGTGCTCGATCAGCCACATCAGCAGGCCGGGGTCGACGTTGCCCGAGCGAGTGGCCATGACGAGGCCCTCGAGCGGCGTGAACCCCATAGTCGTGTCAACCGATCGCCCGTCCGCGATCGCGCACAGCGAAGCGCCGGCGCCGAGATGGCAGCTGACGATCCGGATCCCCGACGCGTCGCGGCCGAGCAGCTGCGGGGCCCGGCGCGCCACCCATGCATGCGACAGCCCGTGGAAGCCGTAGCGCCTGACGACCCACCGCTCGCGCCACGCCGCCGGCAGCGCGTACGTACGGGCCGCCGGCGCCAGCGTGGCGTGGAACGCGGTGTCGAAGCACGCGACCGCCGGCAGGCCGGGGAGCGCGCCTGAGACAGCATCGAGTGCGGCCAGCGACTTGGGCTGGTGCAGCGGAGCGAGGTCGACCAGCTCCCCGAGCGCTCGTCGCACCGCCTCGTCGATCACCACCGCCTCGCGAAACCGCTCGCCGCCGTGCACGATCCGGTGTCCGACGGCGTCGGCATCGCCGAGCCCGTCGCTCAGCGCCGACCGCAGCTGCCCGGGTTCGAACTCTGCGTGCGGCGCCGGCAACTCCTGTTCGGACAGCGTGTCATCCTCCGCCCCGACCAGCGCGAGCTTCAGGCTGCTCGAGCCGGCGTTGACGACGAGCACGCGCAATCGCGCACCTACGAGTCGCCCGGCCAGGTCCAATCACGCACATCGGGCGGGTCGTCGCCGAACTCGCGCGTGTAGTCGCGATGCCGGAGCCGCTCGTCGACCATCTCCTGACGCAGGTACGCGACGCGCTCGCCGAGCCCGGGGACGCGGTCGATCACGTCGATCACGAGGTGGAAGCGGTCGAGGTCGTTGAGCATCAGCATGTCGAACGGCGTGGTCGTCGTGCCCTCTTCCTTGTAGCCGCGGACGTGGATGTTCCGATGGTTGGTGTGTCTGTAGGTCAGCCTGTGGATCATCGTCGGATAGCCGTGGTACGCGAAGATCACCGGCCTAGAGGGGGTGAACAGCGCATCGAACTGGGCCGTGGAGAGGCCGTGCGGATGCTCTGCCTCGGGCTGGAGGCGCATCAGGTCGACGACGTTGATCAGCCGGACGCGCAGCTCGGGGAGCCGCTTGCGGAGAATCGCCGCCGCCGCAAGGGTCTCGAGCGTCGGGATCTCGCCCGCGCACGCCATCACCACATCGGGCTCCTGGCCCTCGTCGTTGGACGCCCAGTCCCAGATGCCGATCCCGCGGGCGCAGTGCGCGATCGCCTGATCCATCGGCAGGTAGTCGAGCTGCGGCTGCTTGCCGGCGACGATCACGTTCACGTAGTGGCGGCTGCGAAGGCAATGATCGACGACCGACAGCAGGCAATTGGCGTCGGGCGGCAGGTACACCCGGATGATCTCGGCCTTCTTGTTCACAACGTGGTCGATGAAGCCGGGATCCTGGTGAGAGAAGCCGTTGTGATCCTGGCGCCAAACGTGAGAGGAGAGCAGGTAGTTGAGCGAGGGCAGCGGCTGGCGCCAGGGGATCTGGCGGGTCACCTTGAGCCACTTGGCGTGCTGGTTGAACATCGAGTCGATGATGTGGATGAACGCCTCGTAGCAGTTGAACAGGCCGTGACGGCCGGTCAGGAGGTACCCCTCGAGCCACCCCTGACACAGATGCTCGGACAGGACCTCCATCACCCGGCCGTCGGTCGCGAGATATTCGTCGGTGGGCAGCGACTCCGCGTCCCATGTCCGGTTGGTCACCTCGAACACGGCCGCCAGGCGGTTCGACGCCGTCTCGTCGGGACCCATGATCCTGAACCGATCGGGGTTCGCCCGGACCACATCGCGCAGCCACGTGCCGAGGATCCTCATCGCCTCGCTGGTCTGCTCCGCCGGCGCGCTCACCTCCACGGCGTAGTCGCGGAAGTCGGGCAGCTCGAGCTCGCGGGTCAGGAGCCCGCCGTTGGTATGCCGGTTCGCGCTCATCCTCAGCACGCCGCTGGGTGCGAGCGCCGAGATCTGCGGGATGACCGTCCCCGCTTCATCGAACAGCTCCTCCGGTCGGTAGGAATGGAGCCAATCCTCGAGCTGCGCGAGATGCTCAGGGTTCGTGCGCACGTTTGCGAGCGGCACCTGATGCGAGCGCCACGTGCCCTCCGTCGGCAGCCCATCGACCACTTTGGGCCCCGTCCATCCCTTCGGCGTCTTGAGCACGATCATCGGCCAGCGCGGGCGTGTCAGGTCGTGATCCTCGCGGGCCCGGCGCTGAATCTCACCGATCTCGTCGAGCACCTCGTCGAGCGTCGCGGCCATCAGCCCGTGCATCTCTTCGGGGTCCGATCCCTCTACGAATCGAGGCGCGTAGCCGTAGCCCTCGAACAGCGCGCGCAGCTCGTCATGTGGGATCCGCGCGAGCACGGTCGGGTTGGCGATCTTGTAGCCGTTCAGGTGGAGCACCGGCAGCACGGCCCCGTCGCCCGCCGGATTGAGGAACTTGTTCGAGTGCCAGCTTGTGGCCAGCGGGCCGGTCTCGGCCTCCCCGTCGCCGACCACGCATAGCGCGAGCAGGTCGGGGTTGTCCAGCACGGCGCCGTAGGCGTGCACGAGCGAGTATCCGAGCTCACCGCCCTCGTGAATCGAGCCAGGCGTCTCGGGCGCGACGTGGCTGGGGATCCCGCCCGGGAACGAGAACTGGCGAAACAGCCGCTGGAGTCCTTCCTCGTCGACGCCGATGTGCGGGTAGACCTCGCTGTAGGTCCCGTCGAGATACGCGCTGGCGACGAGCCCCGGACCGCCGTGACCTGGCCCGGTGACATAGATCGCGTTCAGCCCGCGTGCCCGGATCGCCCGGTTCATGTGAACGTAGAGGAAGTTCAGACCCGCGGTCGTGCCCCAGTGGCCGAGCAACCTCGGCTTGACGTGCTCCGGGCGCAGTGGCTCGCGGAGAAGCGGGTTGTCGAGCAGGTAGATCTGCCCGACCGACAGATAGTTCGCGGCACGCCACCATGCGTGCATCGCCTCGAGCTCGTCGGTGGACAGTGGACTTGGACGGTGTTCGATCTGAGTCGTCATGTACGTGGATTACCAAATGTATGCCGTGCTGATGTGGCCATTGGGTGAGAACCTCGCTAGTCGATGAGTTTGTGGTCGAGGGCGTACCGGACGAGCTCTGCCCGCGACCCGAGCCGCAGCTTCTGCTGGATGTGCGCGCGATGCGTCTCGACGGTGCGGATCGACAGATAGAGCTCGTCGGCTATCTCGGCGTTGGTGTGCCCGAGCGCGATCATGCGAAGCACCTCCACTTCGCGCTCGGACAGACCGTCCGGCCGGCCCGGCGGCGGCTCGGCGGCGACCCGGGCGCCCAGCCGTGGGTTCAGATAGGTGTCGCCGGCCGCCGCGCGGCGGATCGCCTCGACCAGTTCGGACTCGGCCGACTCCTTGAGCACGTAGCCCAGGGCGCCCGCGCCGAGTGCGTGGCGAGCGTACGCGGGCTCGTCCTGCATCGTCAGCACGACGATCTGGGTTTCGGGGCATTCGGCGCGGATCTCGGGGATCTGCTCGATGCTCGATCCTCCGGGCATGTTGAGGTCGAGCACGAGCACGTCGGGGCGATGGCCCCGCGCGTAGCGGCGGGCGGTCTCGATGTCGGAGGCCTCGGCAACGACGTCGAAATCTCCGTCGGCCTCGAGCACCTGCCGCAAGCCCCGGCGTACCACGACGTGGTCGTCGGCGATCACGACTCGGATCGTCATGGCACCGCCGCTCGATCGCGCGACTCGAGATAGGGGGCGAGGTATCTCGCGCCGACCTTGCTCGGCGCCGCCCAGGTCGGGGACTCGCTCACCTGAGAGTTCGAACCGGGCGCGCCGCAGATGTCGGCGGTCAGCAGGTACAGCGGCTTCGGGCCCCCGAGCACGACTCCGTACACGACTCGCTCGCCGGCCAAATCCCGCAGGGCAAGCGCCGCTTCGAGGCCGGCGACACCGCCGCCGGCGGTCACGACACGGAGCGGTGATGAGACCCTCGCGTTCACGAGCCAGAGGCTATTGCGCGAATCCCGTCGTGTCAGCCGCGCGAGCCCGAAGCGCTGTTTCGGAAAACTACCGAGCGGGCGATCAGGCGGTGGGCACGATTCGCCGGCCCGAGACCGTCCACGCCCGGATTCGTATCCAATGCGCCTTCGGGCCGGGCGTCCAAGGCTCGAGCCCCAGACCGTCGAGCCGGCGCAGGTCGCCCGGGTTGGTGACCTCCTCGGCGATGCCGACGATGATCACGCTCCAGCCCGTACGCGAGCTATCGTCGACGCCGTCGATCTCGAAGGCCGCGTTCGCGCCGTGCAGGAGCGCGTGGAACTTCGAACCGTCGGCGGTGCGGAAGGCCACCGACTGTGATCGCTCGTCGAAGACGTAGTTGACGGGTCGGATGACCGGCGAGTCCATCGCGACCGCCAACCGTCCGAACCGGTGCGACCCAAGCAATCGCAGGCATTCATCGCGCGGCAGCTCGACGATCTCATTCATGCGCTGAACCTGAGGCTCTGCCCGCCCGCCCCACACCGGGGTGAACCCGCAACGAGCCGCGCGGAGATACTACGCTGAGCCGTGGTGCCGGGCACCGAGCCGGCGTCGTATCGCGACGAAAGTGGACCTATGGCAGCGATGAAGTGGTGGGGATGGGGTCAGGAGGGGGTCGAGTACACGCACGAGGACAAGCCCGCGCTGGCGCCGTTCATCCGCGAGGCGGTCGGCGTGGACGTCCGAACCAAGGTGGCCGCGCCGCTCCAGTTCGACCAGCTCGAGATCCCCGAACCGGCGCTGCCGGACGGGCTCCGTGCCGCCCTCGAAGAGGCTGTCAGCTCGAAGTACATCTCGGTCGACGCGCTCGATCGCGTCGTTCACGCTCGCGGAAAGTCGCTTCGGGACCTGATCTGGCAGCGCAGCGGTCAGATGCCGCGGATTCCCGACGCGGTCCTGCGGCCCGGCGCCGAGGATGAGGTGGCGGCCGTGTTACAGGCGGCGATCCGGTTCGACGCGGTCGTGATCCCCTTCGGTGGCGGCTCCTCGATCTCCGGCTCGCTCGAGGCGCCCGCAACCGAGGTGCGACCGGTCATCTCCGTGGACCTCGAGCGCATGGATCAGTTGCTCGAGATCGACCACGAGTCGCGGCTGGCTCGCGTGCAGGCGGGAGTGTTCGGACCGCACCTGGAGGAGCAGCTCGCCAAGCGCGGATACACCTTCGGCCACTTCCCCGACTCGTTCACGCACTCGACGCTCGGGGGGTGGATCGCGACGCGGTCGTCCGGGATGCAATCCGACCGCTACGGGGACATCGCTGACATGACCAAGGGGCTGCGCGTGGTGACGCCGTCCGGAATGCTGGTCGTCCAGCCGGCGCCGGCGACCTCGAACGGCCCGAGCATCCGCCAGATGGTGCTCGGCAGCGAGGGCCGTCTCGGGATCATCACCGAAGCGACGGTCCACGTCCGCCGCGTTTCGGAGAAGCGCGTGATCCTCGGCTACCTGTTCCCCACGTTCGCCGAGGGCCTGGCCGCGATGCAGGAGATCGCCGCCGGGGAGTACTCGGTGTCGGTGACGCGCGTGTCGGACGCGCCCGAGACGCAGTTCTCGTTCGCGTTGCGGGTGCGGCCGACGCTGCTCGACAAGCTCCAGTCGTACACGCTGCGCATGTTCCTGCGGCGCCGGCTCGGGTTCGACCTGAACCAGATGTCTCTGGCGTTCATCGGCTACGAGGGCAGCGAGGGTCACGTCTCCGCCCAGCGCCGCGCGGTCGGAAAGCTCGTCAAGCGTCACGGCGGGCTGTGCATCGGATCGGGGCCTGGCGAGCTGTACGACCAGAAGAAGTTCGACATCCCCTACATCCGCGACTACCTGCTCGACCGGGGAGCTGTCGGCGACGTGTCCGAGACCGCGACCACCTGGAGCGGGCTCACGCCCCTCTACGCTGCGGTGACGGCGGCGGCGAACGACGCCTTCGGGCAGATCGGCGTTCGGGGCTACGTGATGTGTCACCTGTCGCACAGCTATCACGCCGGTGCGTGTCTGTACTTCACGTTCGCGTTCAAAGCGACGTCCGCACACGCGATGGCCGCCGAGTACGAGATCGTAAAGTGCGCGATCCAACAGGCGTTCGTCGACAACGAGGCGACGCTCTCACATCACCACGCCGTCGGCACCGAGCACGCGCAGTGGCTCGAACAGGACATATCGGCGCCGGGGGTGGCGATGCTCGAGGCGTTGTTCACCGGGATCGACCCGGGGAATCACCTCAATCCGGGAAAGATCGTCGGAACCGAGAACCGAGCCGGCGCGAGCGTCTCACCCCCCTGGCCATAGCCGTCTCGCCGCGCCCACCGCGCGTCGGTTGAGCCGGCGAGCCGTCTCGCCCGCGACCTCGGCGCCCACCGAGCGGAGCTCGCCGCGGAGGCTGCCCACGAACGGGCCGTCCCCCGGGATCGGCGAGTCGCCGGCCATGCCGCCGAGGAGGTCTATCAGCAGCGTCGACCAGCCGAAGCGGCGCGCGGCCAGCCCCTTGCCGTTCAGTGGGTTGTAGTACTCGCGGAAGCCGTGCCGCTCGACGAGCTCGACGCAGGACGCGACGATGCGGTTCGCGTCCGCCTCATATCCGAACCGAAGCAGCGCCGGTGCCAGCAGCCAGACCGTGTTGATCCAGGACGGCCCGCGCCAACACCGGAACAGATGCCAGCCGGCCTGGAAGCTCGCCTCGTCCATCGAGACCGACGGGATGCCGTAGGGCGCGCGGTAGCGACGCGGGTGCAGCAGATGCTCCTCGATCAGCCTCCGTGCGATCTTCTCGGGGAGCGTGGGCAGGGCGAGCGGCGCGAGCGAGGACCACGTCGAGACCCGCAGCGGCGTGTGCTCGGTGCCGGCGAGGTCCCAGAACAGGCCCCGCTCCTCCTCCCAGCAAAGCTCGACGAGCGCTCGCTCCGTGCGCAGCGCCTGTGCCTCGTAGGTGTCGTCGCCGGTCAGCCGTGCCAGCGCGCGTAGCGACAGCGCGTAGAACACGTTGACGAGCACATCCTCGACGTGCTCGTCGTAGCGCGCGATGATCGCCCGTGAGTCGTAGCGAAGCCGCCGCGAGCGCTCCACCAGCCAGAAGTAGCCCGGCAGGTAGTGGCTCATCCAACCGAACACCTCGTCGTACTTCGGCGAGTCGTCGAGTCCGGATTCGTCGGGGTGGATGATCGAGATGAGTCCGTCGCCATCGGGGTCGCGGTGGCGCGCGAGCCAGTCGTAGTGCAGACGCAGGCCGTCGAGCGCCTCGGTCGCGAACCCGGGGTCGTCGGGCGAGTGGGCGGCGACGAGCTCCCAGGCCAGCGCGAGCAGCGGGGTCTGGATGTGGGCGGTCCCGCGGTTACCGCGGACCGAATGGGTGGCGTAGAACGGAGCCCGCCGCCAACCGGCCCCGTCGTGCCAGAAGGTCGTGTGCGGGATGAAGCCGTCGAGGCGCCCGCCGCGCACCAGCGTTCGCAGCTCCTCGCGGGCTCGATCCGGTTGGAAGTGGCGCCAGACGATCGCGTGAAAGCACGAATCCCAGTACCACTGGTGGCGGTAGCGCGGGGGAGACGGGCAGGTGAAACCGTACGGGGTGCCGTCGGCGAGGCTCCCCTGCCTCCAGTTGCCCGCGAGCACGCGATGCGCCTCATCGCGCAACGACGCCAGCCGCCCCCGATCGACAACTACCGGCAAAGCCGCTTCAGATCGACCATCTCGGCTTCGAACACGCGCTCCCAGCTCATCGACGCCCCGAGCGAGGCCGCGGTCGCGGGATCGAGCGGCTTCACCAGCGCTCGCTCGATCGCACGGGCGAGATCCACCGGATCCTTCGGCGCGAACGTCTCGACGAGCGGGCCCGCCACCGTGGCGGCCGGCGTGGAGGAGCATGCGACCACCCTCGCGCCGCTTGCAGCCGCCTCGAGCACGGCCAGACCGAACGTCTCGTGTGGACCGGGCGCGACGACGCAGGCCGCCTCGCGGTAGAGGCGGGCCAGTGCTCGCCGGTCGGCCACGAACGGCCGCGACTCGAGCAGGTGGGCGATGCCGAGCCGGCGTGCCCGCGCCTCGAGCACTGCCCGCGCGGGGCCATCCCCGACGACCCAGAGCGGCCGCTGCGACCCTCCGATCGCGATCGCGTCGAGGATGTCACCGATGCGCTTCTCGAGCGACAGTCGCCCGACGTACAGCAGATGCTCCCCGCGCACCGCGGGACCGGGCCGGAACGCGGGGTGTAGCCCGAACTGAAGCTTGATCGCCGCCGACCTGCCCGAATCCGGCTCGGTGTTGACCGTCGACATGACCGCGTCGACGTGCTCGTAGGCGTGCTGGTAGATGCGCCGCAGCGCTGGCAGGTAGATCGCATCGGGCCCCGGGATCCCCGCGGCGTGAAGCGCCGGCGAGGCGTGATGGACTGCGACCACGGCGGCGCCCAGCCGGCGCGCCTCCCGGGTGACGCTGAGCGGACGCCAGAACGGATCGTGCAGGATCACGACATCGGGCCGGACGGTGCGCAGGGTCTCCCGGAGCGCCCGGCCGCCCAGCGGAACCCGGTACCCGTTCGATGGCGCGACCTGCAACGAAGGCAGCTCGTGGCGACCTCCCACGTGCAGCTTGCGCTTACCCGGTATGACCAGGTGATGCTCGAAGGCGCCGGTGATCCGGGCGAACCGCGCCTTCTCGTTCAGGTACGTGCGAATCCCGCCGCTACGCTCGGCATAGAACAGGGCGACGTCGCACACAACGAATCTGTCGCCGTCGATGTTCCGCGCGGCGACCGTACTGCTCACGGTGAATATTGTCTGTCTTACGCAACCGTCATCTTGTTACTTACCGGTGAAGGGTGCAGTTACATCCAGCTCGATCGTCGCGATCGACGAGACCGGGCGAGGCGACCCGCTCGTTCTGCTCCATGGCGTGGGCGCGAACCGTGCCGTCTGGCGGCGCGTCACCCCGGAGCTGGCCGAGGAGCGCCGCGTGCTCGCTCCCGACCTGCCCGGCTTCGGCCAGTCGGCGCCGGCGAGCAGCGGGTTCGAGCTCGAGGCCACGGCCGCGGCGCTCGCGTGTCCTCTTGCCGAGCGGGCCGGCGGGCCGTTCGACCTCGTCGGCAACTCGCTGGGCGGCGCCGTCGCGCTCGAGCTTGCGGTCGCGCGCCCCGAGCTGGTTCGCCGCCTGATCCTGGTGGCGCCCGCGGGCTTCTCACCGGCGCGGTATCCCCTGCCGGCGGCTGCGGAACCGCTTCTCGATCGCGCTGTCGAGTTGAGGCGGATCGTCGGTGCCCCGGCCGCGCGAAGCTCGACCGCCCGCCGCGCGCTCCTTTGGGGGGCGATCGCCGAGCCACAGCGGCTGTCCGCCGACGACGCCCGGATGATGCTGCGGGCCTCACAGGGCTCCACGCGCGTCGGGGCCGCGGTGGCCGCGATGCTCCGGTCGGACCTGCGGGACCGGCTCGCTCGCCTCGAGGTTCCGTTCGGGGTCATCTGGGGCTGGCGGGACCGGATCGTTCCGATCTCGACGTTGCGCTACATCCGCGCCGAGCGTCCCGACGTGGTCGTGGTGACGATCCCGCGCGCGGCTCACGTCCCGCAGGTGGAGCGGCCGTCGGAGTTCGTCGCGGCCGTGCAGCGCCTGTTCGTGCGCCTGACATGGAAACCGTTTCATCACAACTCGGTCTCCCGCCTCCCCTAGGCTGATTTGCAGGGACATTGAGCCAGGTGCCGACCGCCACGATCGGGAGCGTTGGTTCCGTCCGGCTGCCGGACGGGCGCTCTGTCACTTTCTCAGCCGCAGGCCCGGCTGATGGCTTTCCGGTCGTCTACTGCCATGGCGCCATCGGCTCTCCCCGCTGGCACACACCCGGGCTCGATGCGGTGACCGAGCGGCTCGGGGTCCGCTACCTCGTCGTCGACCGTCCCGGCTTCGGCGGCTCGGACCCCAGTCCGGGCCGCACCGTTGCCGACCACGCGCGTGACCTCGGTGATCTGATGAACCTCCTTGGGTACCGCCGGTTCTCGGTCGTCGGGGTCTCCGCGGGCGCTCCATACGCGCTCGCGTGCGGTTGGGCGCTGGCAGACCGGCTGGTGGCCGTGGCCGCCGTGAGCCCACTCGGGCCGGCACACGGCCCGGGCGCAAGCCCCAGCCTCCGGTACCGGGTCCCGTTGGTGCCGCTCGGCTCGCCGCGGCTCGGGCCCGCCGTGGCGCATCTGGGCCTGCTCGCGCTCGGGTTGCGCCGCCAGACGTGCCCGCGCGCAATGATCGACGACTACCTCGTCTGTCGGAGTGGCTGGGGGTTCGATCCCGGCGACCTCGAGGTGCCGGTGACGCTCTGGCACGGACGCGGAGATCGGCTCGTCCCGCTTGCCCACACGCGTGCACTGGCCGCCGCAATCCCCTGTTGCGAGGCTCGTGTCGATCCGCGGGGAGGTCATTTCTTCTACAGCCACAGGCTCGACGTGATCCTCGGATCGCTGCTTCCTGACCTCGCGCGGCCCCAAACCCCGGTTCTGCTCCGCGCGGCCTGACAGGTGCCACGATACGTGCGTGCGCCGCAGCAAACTGATTGCGCTGGTGCTCGCGGCCGTGGTCCTCGCCGGGTGCGCCGGAAACGAGGAATGCGACGGGCACCCGTGCGCCGGGAGCTGGAAGCGCGACATGGCGCTTGGCGGCACCGTGGTGCAATGCCCCGATGGTTCCTGGTCGCACGGCGGCGGCTTAGGGGACGCATGCGCCGGGCACGAGCGTAAGAAGTGAACCGCGGCTGAGATCGGTCAGGCCAGCGACGCCAGCGCGTCGCACAGCCGGTCGGCCTCTTCGGCTGTCGTGTAGTGCAGGTACCCGGCGCGGACCGCGCCACCGGACTCCTCGAGCCCGAGCGCGGTCATGACGCCGAGCGCATAGTAGTTCCCGTGGTAGGTGAACAGGCCGCGCTCCGCGAGCGTCACGCTCAGCGCTTCGGCGCTCCAGCCGTCGAGGTTGAAGCAGAACGTCGGCGTTCGCTCGTCCGCGCGCGGGGGTTCCGGGATGCCGTACAGCCGCAGTCCGGGAATCTCGCGCAGGCGCTCGAGCGTGTGCACGGTCAGCGCGCGCTCGTGCGCCTCGATCCGCTCGTAGGCGAGGTCGAGGCGGGCCGACCGATCTGAGCCCCCGGAGCCGAGCGACTCGAGGTAGTCGATCGCCGCCAGGAAGCCGGCCAGTGCCTCGTGGCTGAGGGTGCCGGTCTCGAAGCGATGGCCTGCGGGGGCCTCCAGCGCGGGCCGGACCCGGTCGGCTGGAAGCGAGCGCGCCAGGTCTCCCCGGACGGCGGCCACGCCGAGGTGGGGGCCGAAGTACTTGTACGCGGAGGTCAGGAGCACGTCGGCGCCGATCGCGGCGCGGTTGACCCGCCGGTGCGGCGCGAGATGCACGCCGTCGACCCAGACGAGCGCCCCGGCCTCGTGTGCGGCCGCCGACAGGCGCACGACGTCCGGGATCGAGCCCAGCGCGTTCGACGCGAGCGTGAACGCAACCACGCGTGTCCGCGGCGAGATCAGGTCCTCGACCGCCGCGGGGTCAAGCGTGCCGTCGCGGGGATCCAGCGGTGCTGTGCGGGCGACGAGGCCGCGGTCGGCGGCCACCAGCAGCCACGGCGAGACGTTGGCGTCGTGGTCGAGCTCGGTCACGACGATCTCGTCGCCTGGCTCGAGCGTCCGCACGAGCGCGTGCGCGAGCAGGAAGTTGATCGTCGTCGTGTTCGCGCCGAACACGACCTCCTCCTCGGTGGCGCCAAGGAAGTCCGCCGCGGCCAGGTGTGCGTCGTGCAGTAACTGGTCGGTCGCAACCGAGGTCGCGAACGGGCCGCCGGCATTTGCGTTGGCGCCGAGGAGATACTCACCGACGGCGCGGGCAACGGTGTCAGGCGTCTGCGAGCCGCCCGGCCCGTCGAGGTACACGGCCGGAGCACGGCCCACCCGGCGCCCCAGCGCCGAGAAGCGCGGGCGAATGCGCGCGACATCGAGGCCCTCGGTCACGGCCACAGCCTCTCACACCACCGGGGTAAGGCACGGCCCGCGTTTACCTAAGGGGTGACCGCAGCCATCTCGATCCATTTGCCCGATGTGCCCGCGCCTTGTCGGCTCCATCATCGACGTCATCAACGAGGAGGAACTGATCATGACTACTTCGATTCCTGGCAGATGGTCCTTCGACTCGGTCGCGAGCACGGTCGCGCTGCGGATGGCCGAAGGCGACGAGGGTCACATCGTCCGGCACCTCGCCGCGCTGGACGACGCGCCGGTGCTGGAGGGGCCGGTGCTGCTCGCGCTGACGGACGGCGAGCCGGTCGCCGCGATCTCCTTGCTCGACCGACGCGTCGTCGCAAACCCGTTCATGCTCACTCGCGACCTGGTCGAGCTCCTCCGTCTGAGGGCCGAGCACATCTCCGGCCCGGGTCCGGGTCCGCGACGGAGCCGCCACGCGCTGCGCCGCGCGGCGTGACCGACGCGGAGACGCCGGTCACCCCGACCGCGTGATTCGCGGCAGCTGGGCCGGCGATGCGCTCTGGCAGGCCGGCGCGCCTTGACGTCCGGCCCCGCGCGCCGGTAGACCTCGGGGCCAACCACCAACTCAGGAGGAGGTCCAACACATGGCTCGCCACATCACGCTACGCCGCGGAAAGACTGTCGCCGCCGAGGTGACCGGGGCGCACGTCACCGGAGCGCACGCGGTCGGCGCGCGCCTGTTCGGCCCGACGGCGATGGGACCGCTGGCGATCGCCGTCTGCGCCGTCGGGGCGATAGCGATCGGGCGGCTGGTGATCGCCGAGGCGGTCATCCGCAGGCTCCGGGCCGAGGAGATCGAGATTGGCTCGCTGAAGGTGCGCGAGCTCGAGATCGGGGGTCGCCGCTTCCCGGCCGAGTAGATAGATCGGCGGAGCCGCCCCGGACCGGCGGATACGGCCTTCTCGACCGTCCTCCGTGGAATCAATCAGCCGCTTCGCGGCCCTCGACAAACGAATAACCCCGTCCGCCGGGGCACTTTCGGGTGATGTCGATGACCAAGATGGTCGCGACCACGGTCGCGCTCCAGCTCGCGGAGCCCGGGTTCAAGTGGGGCTATGGCCTGCTGCTCAACACCGACGACATCGAGGGTGCCCGGCGTGCCGGCACCGGCGCCTGGGCCGGTCTGCTCAACACGCACTTCTGGGTCGACCGCACCGCCGGGATCACCGGCGCGATCTACAGCCAGTTCCTCCCGTTCGTGACGCCGCCGGCTCTGCAGATGTATCAGGAGTTCGAGGCGGCGCTGTACGCGTCGCGGTAGCCGGCCCAGCCGGCACTCAGCCGACCACGCGGGGGCGCCAATCGTTCGAGCATTTCGACATCGGTGATGACTTCGCGGCTCAGGGCTAGGGCACCCAGCGCTCAGCTGCCGGCGTGAGCACGAGGTCGTGCGTGAAGGATCGGGCTCCCTGCTCAACTAGGAACGCGACGGCCTGGGCGATCTCGCCCATGTCGGCCAGCGCCTCCTTCGGCTGCCCTCGCGTGAACCCCTCGGTCTTCGGCGACTCGATCGTCGCGTCGACCGCCAGCAGCGCTACGTGGATGCCCTCGGCGCGGAGCTCCTGAGCAGCGGCCTGAACCAGCGCGCGGGTGGCGAATGCGCCGGCTGCCCACAGCCCCCGGCCCGGCATCGCCCGGCGCGAGGAGCCGCCTGTGATCTGGATGAGCGCGCCTCCGCCGGTCCGCTGCAGGGCCGCGGCGCCGGCGGACAGGAACACGAACGCCTGCTCGGCGACGGCCACGGTCCAGCTGCGGAACGCATCGAGATCCGCCTGCGCGAGCTCCCCGCCGCCGAACGGCCCGCGGCCGCCCGCGCGGCTCGCGCTGACCGCGTTGATCACCGCATCGACCGACCCCGACTGCTCCCGGACCGCCGTGAGTGCGCCGCTGAGCGACTCCGGATCCGACGCATCCGCCGCCAGCGCCAGCGCACCGCGCTCGCGAACGCGCGCGACCGTGTTCTCGCTGCGGGCGATCCCGGCGGCGTTCCACCCGAGCTCGAGGAAGTGGTCGATGATCGCGCCACCCAGGTTGCGCGCGCCGAGCACGACTACGGTCTTGGCCATTTTCAAAGGGTACGCGTCCGTGGCGGGTTACAGATGCACCGCTGCAGGGACCGAGTCGCGAGCCAAGCGGCGCAGGCGTGCGGGCCGCCGGCCGCTGATCGACGAGATGAGAAAGGCCGAATCAGCGCTCGCGAGGCGGTCGCGGTCGATCGGTTCCTCCCGGGCGGCGGGCTCGCCGGCGAGCAGCGCTGCGCGCGTCGTCCCCGGCAGGATCCGACCATCGGCCGGCGGCGTGATCAGCGAGTCTCCCTCGACGATCCAGACGTTCGCGTGGGCGGCCTCGAGCACGAGCCCGTCGGTGTCGAGCAGGAGCGGCACGGTTCCGGGCGCTAGTGCGGCGAGCGACTCGAGCAGACGGCGATCGCGCCACTTGTGCGCGCCGAGCCCGCCTGGGAGCGCGTACGGCTCGAGCAGCAACATGCCGCGTGAGGCGGTCCCCGAAGCCGGCGACACCGTGATTCTCACCGTGCCGTCGGCGTCGGCGAGGATCCTCATCCGCGAACGCGTGCGTGCCTGCGCCGCGGCGGCCTGCGCTCCAGCCGCGGTCGTCGGCGGCAACCCGGCGCCGTACAGCTCGCGGACCGACGCCGCCAGCCGAGCCAGGTGCTGCTCGAGCGCGAGCGGCTCCCCGTGCTCGACGAGTACCGTCTCGAACACGCCGAGCGCGGGATCCGGCCGCCGCCCGTGGAGCAGCGCGGCGCGGGGGAGGCGTGGCGGCGGCGCCGGCCGCACGGTGTCTTGCGCCAGGCGCCCGCCGATCGCGGCGATCGGCCCCGCCGCCTTCGTCAGCGCCTCGGCGAGCTCCTGCTCGGGATCGGAGTCGGCCACGATGGCGCCGCCGACGCCGATCCAGATCGCGTCGCCGGCGGTCTCGAACGTGCGGATCACGACGCTCATGTCGAGCCCCGCGATCGGGCTGGCGATCCCGATCGCGCCCGTGTAGACCTCGCGGCGGGTCGACTCGAGCGCCGCGATCACCTTCATCGCCTGGACCTTCGGCGCTCCGGTGACCGAGCCGGGCGGGAAGCTCGCGCGGAGGAGCTCGCCGTCGCGGACCCCGTCACGCAGCCGGCCGGTCACGGTCGAGACGAGGTGCCAGACGCCGGCGTGGCCCTCGACCCGAGGCGTCCGCGCGCGCACGCTGCCGTACGTACAGACCCGCCCGAGGTCGTTGCGCATCAGGTCGACGATCATCACGTGCTCGGCCGCGTCCTTGGTCGATGCGAGCAGGGCCTCGTAGGCGGCGCAGCGCTCCGCCTCGTCTGCGGTCCGCGGCCGCGTGCCCTTGATCGGCTCGGTCCACACCTGCCGGCCCTCGCGCCGGAGGAACCGCTCGGGCGAGAGGCTGACGGTCCCGCCGACGAGCGCGCCGAAGCGCGGCTGCGCCCGCGGTAGCGCGCGCGCGAACAACTCGAGCGGATCGCCGTCGAATCGCGCCTCGAGCCTCGTACATAGATTGGCCTGATACAGCTCGCCGGTCTCGATCCGCCGGCGGCAGTCGGCCACCGCGCTGACATGTCCGGCCGTGCCGTTGCCCGCGAGCTTGAACGGCGTGGGTGCGTGGTCTGAGACCGACGCCGGCATCCGGCGCAGACGCGTCGACCACACCGCGGCACGATCCCGCAGGAAGGCGTCCCGCTCGGCGGACCACAACCCCTCGAGCCACCATCGTTCGCCGTCGTGCAGGATCACGTGGTCGTAGAACGCGAGCGAGAACGAGGGGCAGGGGATCGGAGCGGGGGGGCTTGGAGGAAGCTTCTCGACTCGGGCGCCGAGTCCGTAGCCGAGCCAGCCGACCCAGCCCCCGCCGACGACGGCATCGCCGCCGGCAAGTGACGGCTGGGACTCGATGATCGAGAACGGATCAGCGTCCGGCCCGGCCACCTTCAGCGGGTGGGAGCCGAGCAATGTCATGCCGCCGAGCCACTCCCCGACGAGCGCGAAAGGGCGCTCTTCGCCCCGTAGCCACGCGACGGCCTCCTCGGGCGCGAGGCGAGACTCCAGCGGCACCCGGAACGGCCTCAGGCGATCACCCCTCGGCGAAGCGCTGCTCGAGCTCGCGGATCTCGGGCATGCCGATGAAGTCGAGGAACTCCTCGAACGGCGGCAGCGACGGCAGCAGGTCGATCGGGGTGCCGTCCGCCCTGATCCGCGCGAGCGCAGAGCGGATCGCCGCGGTCGCCGACAGGAGCACGGTCAGCGAGAAGATCACGATCTCGCCTGCCTCGAACCGCTGGCGCAGCGAAGCCGAGTCGCCGGACGCCGTGCGAAGCAGCTGAGCCACCCCAGGGGTCAGTCTCCGGTCGGTTGAACCCCGGCCGCCTCGACCATCAGGATCGCCGTGCGGCGCGGAGCACGGGTGCGGTGCTCGACGTGCCTGGGCACGGTGTAGCCCTGGCGCGGGTCGAGCACGACGGTGTCCCGGCCCTCGATGTCGATCAGCAGCTGTCCCTCGAGCACGAGGAAGAACTCGTCGTATGCGCTCATCGATTCAGCAGCTCCTCCAGTTCTCGCATGTCGTTCTCGTCGGGCGTCCACCGTGCGGAGGCGGCGTTCGCGCGAACCTGGTCGGGCTTCGTCGCGCCGGCGATCACCGAGCTCACCGGCTGCCGGGCCAGCAGCGCGCCGATCGCGACGTCGCTGATCGCCACGTCGCGAGCCGCGGCGTAGCGCTCGAGCGCCTCGATCACGTCGAACTGCGCGGCGCTGGCGACCTGGGGGCGGGCGGCGAGCCGCGTCCCGTCCGGCGCCGGCTCGCCACGGCGGTACTTGCCGGTGAGCAACCCCGAGGCCAGCGGGAAAAAGGGGACGAAGCCGAGACCGAGCCGCTCGCACGCCGCCAGGACGTCGCGCTCGGGATCGCGGACGAGCAGGCTGTACTGGTTCTGGACGGCGGTGAACCGGGTCAGGCCGCGGTCGCGCGCGACCGCGTCGGCCTCCTCGATCTGCTCGGCGCTGAAGTTGGACGACCCGATCCAGCGCACGGTGCCGGCCCGGATGAGCTCGTCGAGCGTCTCGAGCGTCTCGGCGATCGGCGTCACACCGTCGGGCTGGTGATACCAGTAGACGTCGATCACGTCGGTCTGAAGGCGCCTCAGCGAGGCCTCCACGGCCTGCAAGATGTATCCGCGCGACCCGCGTGGACCGCGACCGTCGGACATGTCCATGCCGAACTTGGTCGCGAGCACGACCTGCTCGCGGCGACCCTGGAGCACCGCGCCGAGGAACTCCTCGCTGCGGCCGTGCGGGCTTCCGTAGATGTCCGCGGTGTCGAGGAACGTGATGCCCTGCTCAAGGGCGGCGTCCACGACCGCGCGCGTGCCCTCGAGGTCGACCCGCCGGCCGAAGTTGTTGCACCCGAGGCCGACGATCGAGACCTCGGGGCCGAGGTCGCCGAGCGAGCGTGTTGGGACATCGGCCATGCCGAGTGTCTATAGCAGACGCTCGCAGAGCCTTGCGGTCGAGCTCTCCGACCGCGGTGAGCGGGTAGTCGCCTCGGTGCTCGAATGCCGCCTTGGTCAGGCGGGCGAGGTTGCTATCGGCTGCCGGGTTCAATCAGCTGGCGCGGCGTGATCCGTTGGTAGATCACCTCGTCGAGAGCGGCTCCCCACAGCGGCGTCTCGACGCGAGCCGCCGCCGCTCCCAGCGACGAGCCGATCGTCTTCCAGCCCAAGCCTAGCCCGGCGAGGATTGCGGTGGCGCCGCTCACCACCCCCGCGGCCGAGCTGGCGAGGAACATCACGGCGATCCCGGCAACTACCAATGTGAGCACTCCGAGACACGCCCAGACGTAGTGGCGCAGGAACCGCCGGGCGAGCGACCCGGCGTTCTTCAGCATGCGCTCGCCCGCGGTCAGATAGTCGCTCTGCTCGAGCACGTCGGTGGCCCGCTTCTCGCCCGAGAGCAGGCTCCGCCACAGCCGGCCCTGGCTCTGAAGGCGCGGGAGGATGCTCGCCTCGGTCGCGTCGCCCGACTGCGGGGGATTCGCTGCCCAAGCGCCCCATCGCTCGATCGAGCTCGCGACCGAGTGGGAAGCGTGTGGCGGGAAGGCGGTGGCGAGGTCCCGGATCCAGGCGGCGAGGACCGTGACGCGCGAGCTCTGGAGCTCGACGCGGTAGTTGGAGGGGTCGCGGGTGGCATCGGCCAGCGCCCGGCCGAGCCCGTAGGCCTTGCCGAGCCTGAAGTTCGCGGCGGTGAGCGTCGCGAGCAGGTCGACGTGGAACTTTCGAAGCGCGCCGGCGCGGTCGGTCTCGGAGGTCGCCTTCAGCTTGGTCGCGAAGCCCTCCGCGTCGGGGCTCGTCAGGCCGGCGCTGCTGATCGGCCCGCTCAGCTTGGTGATCCCGGCCTGGAGCTGGAACAGCCCGATCTTCTCCCAGTCCCCGGAGCTGAGCTGCGACAGGTCCGGAAGATCGCCGGCCTGGACCGCCGGCGCGGCCCCGGGGGCGTCCGGCCGGTAGATCTCGGCCATCTGCCAGCCGAGCCCGAACGCCGTCGAGACCATCGGATCCGGTTCGCCCTGGGCCGCGCGTTTGGAGTCGCTCAGCGCCGTCGTCGCGAACGCGCTGAGCGCGGCAGACGGAGAGCCGGCGCTCACGGATGCCCGCCGGGGAGGCCGGCGCGACGGAGCGGCCGCGCCATCTCGTAGAAGCCGTCCTGGAAGTCAGGTGCTAGATGGCCGACCGCGTTTCTCACGGGATCAGCAGCAGTTTTCCCGTCGTCCTGCGCGCCTCGAGGTCCTCGTGCGCCTGCCGGGCCTGCTCGAGCGGGTAGCGGGCGCCGATCCGGACGTCGAGCGCGCGGGACTCGATCAGTTCGAACAGCGCGCGGGCGCGCTCCTTGAGCAACTCCGGGGTCCGTGTGTAGGTCTGGAGCGTCGGCCGCTGGACATAGAGCGAGCCGGCGGGCGCGAGCACCGACAGCGGGAGCGGGTCCGGCTGGCCGCTGGCGGCGCCGTACAGGATCATCCGGCCCGTCGGCGCGAGCGCCTGGAGGCCTTCGAGGAAGGTGGTCTTGCCGACGCCGTCGTAGACGGCCTTGACGCCATCGCCACCCGTGATCTCCTTGGCGCGCCCAGCGAAGCCGTCGTAGCCGATCACCTCATCGGCCCCGGTCCCCCGGGCCAGGGCCGCCTTCTCGTCGGTCGAGGTGGTCGCGATCACGCGGCCTCCGCGCGACTTGACGATCTGGGTCAGCAGCAGCCCGACGCCGCCGGCCGCGGCGTGGACGAGCACCCAGTCGCCCTCGCCGATCGGATACGAGTCACAGGCCAGATAGTGGGCGGTCATCCCCTGAAGCACCGCTGCCGCCGCCACCTCCGTGGACACGCCCTCGGGAATCGCCACGAGCTTTTCCCGCGGCGCGGCGAGCTGCTCGGCGTAGCTCCCGTCCACGTGGGCCCAGGCGACGCGCTCGCCGGTCCCGGCGATCGTGCCGGCGCCCTCGACGCCGATGATCGCGGGAGGGGCGGACCCATAGCCGCCGCCGTTTCGTTCGTAGACGTCGCGGTAGTTGATGCCGGCGGCCTCGACGTCGACGAGCACCTCGCCGTCGACCGGCGTCGGAGCCGGCCGCTCTCGGTGCTCGAGCACCTCCGGGCCGCCGTTTCGCTCGAAGTAGATCGCCCGCATTCCACCGACGAACGCTAGCGGAGTGCGGGCCGGGGGACGCCTCTCGGATCGGCCACACCGCCGAATGCCCGGGTCAGGCCGTCCACGAGCAGCAGCAACGCGAGTCCGAGCGCGACGCCGCCCGCGATGTACCAGGGCCACGGGCCCATCAGGCTCAGCAGCGAGTTGTGCACAGGCTTGGTGCGCAGGTACATGTAGTTGCCGCCGGTGATCACGTCGGCGGCGCCGGCAATCGCCGCCCACACGAGCGTGATCCCGAACACGCGCCAGACCGCTCGCGGACGCGGATAGATGCGGCAACCGAACACGAGGAAGCTGGCGGCCACGATCGCGCCGACGTGGTAGATGAAGTACGTGAAGTAGAAGACGCTCGGGAAGCTCTGACCGAGGTCCGGCGTCAGCACCGCCTGCAGCGACGCCGTGTACGACCAGAAATAGGCGAGCTCGACCAGCAGCCGGCGCTGGGTCAGCAGCGCCGCGATCGCGACCGCCGAGACGACGTCGGTGAGCTGGAGCGGAAGGGTGTACTGGACCGACCAGGTTCCGAGAATCACGTCCGCCACGTACTCCCCAATCCAGCCGGCGAAGATCAGCATCGCGAGGCCGATCGAGAACCACCGCATCCAAGGGCCGGGGTGCCGGCGTGCCCCCCACACGCTCGCCCCGATCCCGATGACCAGCGTCAACAGCGCCGCGAGATGCGGATCGGAGAACTGTTTCACGCGACGAGGCCCTTGGGTCGAAATGCTCGCAGACGGCGCGGCCGCGCCGGGCGGCCCTCACCGAGAGCTAACAGTCAGGGGTATGAGGATCGCCCGTCTAATCTAACCGGCGCCCGGGTGAAACGGAACGTGGCCGCCACCCGGGAGGTCTTCGATCGAGTCGACGACGCCCCGGTCGAGGTACACGACGTAGTGGAGGACCCTTCCGGGCGGCAGGCGGGGCGAGACGCCGGTGCGGCCTGAACCTGATCGGCCTCGAGGACGTCCGACGTCGCCGGAGCCGACGCCGGCGTTACAGCGCGCTCAGCTCGCGCCGTGGCGCGCGTCCTGGATCGCGCGCCACACGACCTCGCCGTTGACCGGCATGTCGATGTGGCGGACACCGAACGGCGAGAGCGCGTCGATCACGGCGTTCTGGACCGCGGGCGTGGCCCCGATCGTGCCCGACTCGCCGATTCCCTTGACGCCCAGGGGGTTGATCGGCGTCGGTGTCTCCATCCCGACAACCTCGATCGAGGGCAGCTCGGGCGCGGCGGGAATGCCGTAGGTGACGAGGTTGGCGTTCAGCGGGTTGCCCTCCTCGTCGTACGTGAGCTCCTCGTACAGCGCCTGCGCGATGCCGGCGACGACCCCGCCGTGCACCTGCCCCTCGGCGACGAGTGGGTTGATGATCCGGCCCGCGTCGTCGACCGCGATCATCCGCTGAAGCTCGACCGCGCCGGTCTCGGTGTCGACCTCGACCACCGCGACGTGGGCCCCGAACGGAAACGTCGGCTGCGCCGCCTGGAAGTCGACCTCCGCGCTCAGCTCGCCGAGACGGCCCTCCGAATCCAGGCGCGAGGCCAGGTCGCCCCAGCTCAGTGAGGGCTGCGGCGCGCCGGTGACGTGGAAGCGGCCTTCGTCCACGTCGAGGACCATGTCCTCGGGCGCGGCCTCGAGCTCGGCGGCCGCGAGCCGCGTGCCCGCTTCGACGACCTCCTCGGACGCCTTGCCGGCGGCCACGCCGCCGATCTGGGTCGACTTGGAGCCGTACGTGCCGGTGCCGCGCGGAACCACGTCCGTGTCGCCCTTGCTCACCGTGATCTTCTCGATCGGGATCCCGAGCCGGTCGGACGCGATCTGCGCGAACGTCGTCTCGTGGCCCTGGCCCTGGGAGAACGAGCCCGTGCGCACGATCGCTTCGCCGGCGGCGGTGATCTCGACGCCGCCGAACTCGCTCTCGGAGATCCCGTTCGTGACCTCGACATACGCGCTCAGGCCGATCCCGAGCTGGCGCGTGCCGCCGTTCTCGCGCCGGCTCGCCTGCTCACGGCGCAGGCTCTCGTAGCCCGCGCTCGCGAGCGCGAGCTCGAGCGCGCCGCCGTAGTCGCCGATGTCGTAGTGGGCCCCGGATGCGGTCGTGAACGGGAAGGCGTCGTTCGGGATGAAGTTCCGCCGCCGGACCTCCGCGGGGTCGAGCTCGAGCTCGGCGGCGAGCATGTCGACCGCGCGCTCGAGCATCTGCGTCGCCTCGGGCCGCCCCGCGCCGCGCACCGGACCGATCGGGGTCGTGTTGGTGACGACTGCCCTGACGTCGATCTCGATCTTCGGGATCTGGTAGACGCCGCTGGCCATCATCGCGGTGAGGTTGGGCAGGAACGCGCCTATCCCCGGATACGCGCCGGCGTCCGCGAGGATGTTCAGCCGGAGCGCCTCGATCCTGCCGTCGGCGTCCGCGCCGAGCTCGAACGTGAGGTTCGAGGCCCGGCCGTGATGCATCGCGACCATGTTCTCGCTGCGCGTCTCGGTCCAGCGGACCGGCTTGCCGGTCGCGCGCGCGACCCACCCGACGAGCACGTCCTCGACCGCGATGCCCTTGGCGCCGAAGCCGCCGCCGACGTCCGGCGCCACCACGCGCACGTCCTTCTCGTCCATGCCGAGCAGCCCGCCGAGCACCGCCTTGTCCTGGTGGGGCGTCTGCGAGGAGATCCACAGCGTCAGCCGCCCGTCCTCGCCCAGCTGCGCCGCGCTCGATCGGGGCTCGATCGGGCAGGCGGAGAGACGCTGGCTCACGACCGTGCCCCCGACCACGACCTCGCACGAGTCGAGCAGGCCCGGATCGGGGCTCGCGGGCGGAACGTGGATGCAGACGTTCGTGCCGACGCCGGGGTAGAGCAGCACCTGGTCCCGTGCGGCCTCCACCGGATCGGTCACCGCCGGCAGGGGCTCGTAATCGACCTCGACGAGCTCGGCGGCGTCGACGCTCGCCTCGCGCGCGTCGGCGAGCACGATCGCGACGATGTCGCCGACGAACCGCACCGTGTCGCTCACCAGCAGCGGCCGGAACATCTGCGGGTCGATCGGGATGAACGGCGGCACCGGGCTCACGGTCAGGTCGGTGTCGGCGGCGACGAGGACCTGCGCGCCGGCGGCCTCCGCGGCCGACTTGTCGATCCCGTTGACCTTGGCGTGCGCGAGATACGAGCGCACGAACGTCAGGTGAAGCGCTCCGGGCAGCGACATGTCGTCGACGTAGCGGCCCTCGCCTCTCAGGAACCGGGGGTCCTCCCGGCGGCGAATTCGTTGTCCGACGACGTTGGCCAAGTCGCGGGGAAGCTTTGCACACCGGGGAGGCCGGCGTGCGATGGCCCGAACTACCCGTCGATCAGAGCCTCGATGCGTACCCGTATTAGCTTGATCGGGCCCGGTCGCCCGTGCGGCCATCAACCCGAGCAGGGCGCCGGCGGTGAGCGCGAGCAGGCCGATCGTGAGCGCGACCCGGTGGCGCGCATGCCCCGGCTGGCGGGATGGCCCGCGCGCGCCCGGGCCGGTGCCGGGATCTCCGCTGCGTTCGCCCTCCTTGCAGGACGCTCATCGACGTGGAGGATGAAGCAAGGCGCCGATGATTCCGATCGTGAACACGACCACGATGATCACCGCGAGCACGGACACGGTCGTCAGGCCGTGCGTATGGATGTCCCTGACCGTGAGCGCGCCCATGGCCCCGATGAACAGCAGGACGATGGTCAGGACGAGCAGTCGCAAGCGGTCAATAGACCGGAGAGCTGGACGGGACTTGCCGGCGCCTCGTCGCGAGCAGCTTGATCGTCAACGCCCCGAACGCGAACCCGCCGATGTGGGCGAAGTAGGCGACGCCGCCGCCGCCTCCGGTGGCGGTCGTCAGGCCGGCCGCGGCGAACACCGCCTGCTCGGCGAACCAGATGCCGAGCATCACGAGCGCCGGCAACTCGATCACGGTGAAGAACAGGATGATGAGCACGAGCGTGAGCACGCGCGCCTTCGGATACAGCACGATGTATCCCCCGAGCACGGCGGCGATCGCCCCCGAGGCCCCGAGCGTGGGAGTGATCGAGTTCGGGGCGATCGCGACCTGGAGCGCAAGCGCCGCAATCCCGCCGGCGATGTAGAAGAAGAAGTACTTGACCGGGCCCATCGAGTCTTCGACGTTGTTGCCGAAGATCCACAGGAACAACATGTTGCCGCCGATGTGGATGATCGAGGCGTGCATGAACATCGCCGTGAACACCGTCTGCCACGTGGGGATCGCGCCCGGCAGCGTGCCCTTCACGCACCCGATCGCCTCGCCGGCTGCCGTCTGGACCACGCCGCACTGATCTCCGGGGTGGGTGAGCGCGAACGGGATCGCGCCGTATTTGACCTCCTGCTCCGGCGTCGGCCCGCTGATCAGCGAGCCCCCGTGGCGGATCGCGAGGATGTAGACGATCACGTTCGCGAGGATCAGCGCCGCCGTGACGAACGGGAACCGGTCCGTCGGGATGTTGTCCTTCAGCGGGATCACGGGCCGCCGCTGAGCTTAGGGCCCACGATTTGTCGTGGACCCTCATGCCCCGTCGAGGCCGGCTCGAGCCGGCCTCTGTCAGGTCTGCGCCACCGGGGAGCCGGCGGCAGCGAGCAGCCACGGCTGGCGCGCGTCGCCGTCGAGCGCGAACGTCCAATGCTCGGTGAACTTCGTCGGGCGGGAGGGGTTGCCGGCGAGGACGGCGGTCGTGTCCCGATCCTCGATGTAGCGCCGGCCCTCGATCTCGACCTCCACCGTCATCGCCGGCGGATGCGCGCCGGCGTCGAGTCCAGTGATCCGGATCCTTTCGACCTTTGGCCCTCGAACAACGACTCGGGTGCGGCCAGAAGGGTCGCCGGGATGGAGGAGCTCTCTCACCGCCTGGCCGTGGGCGATCGACCGCAGCCGCGCGTCGTCGCCGTCCACGGCTTCGGCCCAGGCGGTCACCGCCCGGCGCGCGGTCACCTCGAGAATGTCCGGCGCGAAACGGCCGTCGGCGAGGCTGAGGTCGAGCGCGGCGGCGTGCGCGTCGCCCTTGAAATCGAGGTCGGCGACTTCGGCGATCTTCGTCCCCTCTGGGACCGCGTCGCTCATGGCGCCCTCGATCAGCGCTTCGTCGCGGAGTGCCGTGTCGTCGGACCACGTGGTCGCGACGATCTGCTCGTCGAGCGCGTGCGATCCCTCGGCGCCCTGCTCGATCGACACGAGCATCCAGCGGTTGCCTCGTCGGCCGAGCGTCCAGAACTCGCGGAGGCGGACGGTCTCGGACACGCGGCCGGCGCGCTTGATGTGGTTGCCGAGCCGGTCCTCGACGTAGTCGCGGAGCTTGGCCTCGATCCGGACCGTCACGGTGTCGGTGGCATCGCCCTTGTGATTCAGGCCGACGTACTCGACGGTCGGCTCGCCGATGATCTGGACCCGGTTACGCCAGCCGCGGCGGTCGAGGTCGTCGAGCCGGCGCTCCCATTCTGCGAACAGGTCCGGCCCAACCATGCGGGCGAGCGCGGCGCGGTCGCCGCGGTCCCACGCGGCCTGTATCTGCTTGAACAGCGCGGTGGCGTTGGCCCTGACGGCGTCGGCCGCGAACGCGGCATCGTCCTCGGCGGCTTCCGCCGCAGCGGCTTGGACGCGGCGCTCCCTTGTCGCCACGCGCCGCCGGTCGGACCTGCCCGAGCTGCCGCGGGCCGACCAGTAGCGCCGGGCGCTCGGGCCGCCCCTCGTGACGAGGAGATACAACAGACCGCAGGCGATCAGGAACAGCGCGCCGAGCCCGTGGCCGATGATCGCGATCCGGATCAGCAGCTGGATGAGGATGTAGAAGCCGACGCCACTGCCGCCACCCCCGCCGCCTTCACCGCCACCGCCGCCTCCGAAGCCCGCGGAGCCGCCGCCGGCGGCCGCGAGTGCGGCCGGGGCGAGGATGAGGGCGACTGCTGCTACAGCGATCGCGGCGATGAGGAGTCGCTTTCTGGGGGTCATGCGCCGGCCTCCGCGTTCGCTGCGAGCGGGCCGATTCCCGGCTCGCGCTGGGGCACGTGCTGGTCGGCGTGGTAGCTCGAGCGCACGAGCGGCCCGGCAGCGACGTGCTCGAAGCCGAGGGCGTAGGCGGCGTCCTCGAGCTCCTTGAATTCGTCGGGGTGCCAGTAGCGGACGATCGGCAGGTGGTTCTCGGTCGGCCTGAGGTACTGGCCGACCGTGAGGACCTGGACGTGGTTGTCGCGGAGCGTCCCGAGCGCGTCGACCATCTCGTCGAAGGACTCGCCGAGGCCGACCATCAGGCCGGACTTGGTGGTTATGTTGTCGCCGGCCATCTCCTTGGCGTTCCTGAGCACCCGGCACGACCGTGTGAAGGTTGAACCGCGGCGCGCCACCGGGTAGAGGCGCGGGACGACCTCGACGTTGTGGTTGAACACGTCGGGCCGTTCCGCGATCACCTTGGCCAGCGGCATCTCCTCGCCGCGGAAGTCGGGGGTGAGGACCTCGATCCGGCAGCGCGGCGCCTGGCGCCTTATCTGCCTGATGACGCCGACGAACGCTCCGGCGCCGAGGTCCGGGAGGTCGTCGCGGTCGACGCTCGTGATCACCGCGTGCCTGAGGCCCATCCGCGCCACCGATCGCGCGACCCGGGCGGGCTCGAGCGGGTCGTTCCACGTCGGCTTGCCGGTCTTGACGTTGCAGAAGCCGCACCGGCGCGTGCAGGTGTCGCCGAGGATCATGAACGTGGCGGTGCCGCGCTGCCAGCACTCGCCGATGTTCGGGCACGCCGCCTCCTGGCAGACCGTGTGGAGGTTCTCGGACTGGATCAGTCCCTTGAGCTGACGGTACTTCGGGCTGCCGGGCGCCGGCACCTTGAACCAGGGCGGCTTCCTCGCCCGGAGCGGCTGGACGTTCGGCCCGAGAATCTCGAGGACGTTCGAGTTTCCACCGGGTTTGGCCCTAGATCGCGTCGCCATGATCGTCAAGTCTAGGGCCTGCGTCTGCGCTGGTTTGCGACAGGCCGTCGCCCACCTGTCACATTTTTTGGTGCACGATCATCTGCGTGTCTGGGGGTGGCCGAGAAAGCGACAAATACGGTGGGTTTCTCGGGTGGACGGTGCTCCGCACCACCTGGCGGCAGATGAAGGTCCGGCCGCACGAGCTGCGGCCGCTGCTGATCACCTACTGTTGCCGGCGCCCGGGTCTCGAGGCGCGCCCGGCTGACCAGGCGTTGCCGGCGCCCGAGCGCCTGGGCGACCTGGTACTCCGCGCGCCGGCGGAAGCACCTCATCCTTCCGGCGGTCCGGCCGGTCTCCTTGATCAGCGAGGTCATCTGCACGCCGTCGAGGCCGCACGGGACGATCCAGCTGAAAGGCTGAAGGTCGTTCTCGACGTTGACGGCAAACCCGTGCATCGACACTCCTCGCGACAGATGCACCCCGATCGAGGCGATCTTGCGCTCGCCCACCCAGACGCCGGTGAACCGGTGTCCTTCGTGCGGCCGGGCGCGGGCCGTAACGCCCTCCTCCGCCAGCGCGGCCACCAGGGCGTCTTCGAGCGTGCGGACGTACGCCACGACGTCGTCGACGCGGACGATCGGATAGCCGACCAGCTGTCCGGGGCCGTGGTAGGTGACCTTGCCGCCGCGGTCGGTCTCGACGGTCTCGATCCCCTGGGCGAGGTACCACTCCTCGCCCATCGGCAGCTCGCCCGGCTGCGAGCGCCGGCCGCGGGTGTACACGGGCGGGTGCTCGAGCGTCAGCAGCACGTCCGGGAGCTCGTCCTCCTGGCGCGCGACCCGGAGGCGCTCCTGCAACTCGAGCGCCTCGCGGTAGTCGACCACCCCGAGGTGGCACACCCAGATCTCAGGTAAAGCCGTCACGACACGCTCTCCAGATGCCGCTTGACGGCGGCCAGGAACTGCGCCGCCTGGGCGCCGTCGAGCGCTCGGTGATCCCAGCTGAGCCCGAGGATCGTCATCGGTCGGATCGCGATCGAGTCGTTCCCATCCGCGTCCGTGAACACGACGGGGCGCTTTACGACCGCCTCGAGGTCGAGGATCGCGACCTGCGGCTGGTTGATGATCGGCGTGGCCATGATCGACCCGTACTGGCCGGGGTTCGTGATCGTGAACGTGCCGCCCTGGACCTCGTCCGGAGTCAGCTGCCGCGCTCGCGCCCGCCGCGCCAGGTCCCTGATCCGGGCCGCAAGCCCCTCGGCCGACAGCTCGTGCGCGCGGGCGAGGACCGGGACGATCAGGCCCTCGTCGCCGAGCGACACGGCGATCCCGAGGTTCACGTCGCTGTGGCGCGTGTACCTCTCACCCTCGAGCCAGGCGTTGATCGCCGGGTGCTCGCGGATCGCGTCGATGCACGCCCGCGAGACGAACGCGAGCGCGGTCACGCCGAGACGGGCGCGAGCAGCCTCCACGCGGCTCATGTCCACCTCGATCCAGGTCGTGCACGTCGCCGCGGTCTCCAAAGACCGCTTCATGTGCTCGCCGATCTGCCGGCGTATGCGCGAGAGCTCGCCACCGGTGCCGGGGATCGGGGCCGCCGTGGGCGGCGGGGCCGGCGGTTCGGGCCGGTACGGGCTCTCGATATGGAGCGGCGGCTCCTGCGCCGGGGTCGCCTCCACGAACGCGAGCACGTCCTGCTTGCGGACGCGTCCACCGCGGCCGGTGCCAGGGACCTGAGAGAGGTCGATGCCGTGCTCGGCCGCGATGCGCTGGACGACGGGCGAGTACCGCCGGCTGCCGTTACGGGCCACGGGGGAGGGGGATTTTGTTTCGGCGGTCGAAGGCCGGACCGGGTCGCCATCGGGCGAGTGGGCGGCCGGCGCCGGTGGGGCGGGTGGGGCGGGTGGGGCGGGTGGGGCGAGTGGGGCGGGTGGGGCGGGTGGGACCCCATTTCCCCCGACCGCGATCCGCGCCATCACGGTCCCGACGTCGACGGTCTCGCCGATCGGCACGAGAATCTCGGTCACGACTCCTGTCGCCGGCGCCGGCACCTCGGTGTCGATCTTGTCGGTCGAGATCTCGCAGATCGTCGCCTCGGCCTCGATCCGGTCGCCGGGCTCGACGCGCCAGCCGACGACGGTGCCCTCGGCGACCGACACCCCCATCTGGGGCATGGTCACGTCGACCAGGACGTCAGTACGCGAGGAGTTCACGGCAAGCCTCCCTCACTCGCTCGGCACCGGGCAGCACCGCAGCTTCGAGCGGCGGCGAGAACGGGATCGGTACGTCGGGCGACGCCACGCGGACGACCGGCCCGTCGAGCGATTCGAACCCCTTCTCGGCGATCAGCGCCGCGACCTGGGCGCCGGCGGCGCACGTGGCGTTCGCCTCGTCGACGATCACGACCTTGGAGCAGCGCTCGACCGAGTCGAGGATCGCCTCCTCGTCGAGCGGCACCAGCGACCGCAGGTCGAGCACCTCGACAGACGCGCCGTCCAGATCCTCGGTCGCCTCCAGGGCCACCGACACCATCGCGCCGTACGCGATCGCGACCAGGTCCGAGCCGGCGCGCGCCACCCGGGCGGTGAACGGCGTCTCGAACACGCCCGAGGGCACCTCGCCCTTCACTCGGCGGTAGAGGTGCTTGTGCTCCATGTAGCAGACCGGGTTCGGGTCATGGATGGCCGTGTGCAGCAGCCCCTTGGCGTCCTCGGCCGTCGACGGGGCGACGACCTTGATCCCGGGCGAGTGCATGAACCAGGCCTCGGGGTTCTGAGAGTGGAACGGCCCGCCGGAGAAGCCGCCGCCCGAAGGCAGGCGGACCGTGATCGGCACCGCGAGCCCCTGGCGGTAGTGCATCTTGCCGGCGACGTTGACGAGCTGGTCAAACCCGCACGAGATGAAATCCGAGAACTGCATCTCGCACACGGGCCTCATGCCGACGACGGCGGCGCCGATCGCGGTGCCGATGATCCCGGACTCGGCCAGCGGCGTGTCCATCACCCGGCCGGTGCCGAACTCCTCGACGAACCCGTGGGTGACCTTGAACGCGCCACCGAACACGCCGATGTCCTCGCCCATCAAGAGCACGCGCTCGTCGGCACGGAGCTCGTCGCGCAGGGCGGCGGAGATCGCTTGTAGGTAGGTGAGCGTCGGCATCAGGCATCGCCCCCGGAAAACCCGCTCCACGGAGCCTGGCCGTTGCCGAGCGGCTCGGCTTCCCCGGAACAGAAGACACCTTCCACAGCGGTCGCGGGATCGGGCATCGGTCCCGCGAGCGCCTCCTCGGCGGCGGCGTCGATCTCCGCCTTCACCGAGGCGCGGAGCGCGTCGATGTCGACACCGATCGCTTGCAGCCGGGCTTCCTGGCGCTCGATCGGGTCGCGCTTGCGCCACTCCTCGACCTGCTCCTTGGGGACGTACTTCATGTCGTCGTGGGCGGCGTGACCGTGCATCCGCATCGTCACCGCCTCGATCAGCGTGGGGCCGCCGCCATTCAAAGCCCGCTCCCGGGCGGCGCGGGCCGCGTCGAACATCGCCTCGACGTCGTTGCCGTCGACGGTGACCCCGACGAATCCGTACGCGGCGGCGCGCTCGACCGGGTCGACGGCGAACTGCTTGTCGAGCGGCGTCGAGTACGCGTACTGGTTGTTTTCGAGCACGAACACGACCGGCAGCTTCTGCACGCCGGCCCAGTTCATCGCCTCGTGGAAGTCGCCGCGTGAGGTGGAGCCGTCGCCGAACCAGGTGATCGCGCACCGGCGCTCGCCGCGGAGCTTGAACGCCATCGCCATCCCGGTGGCGACCAGCATCATGTCGGGCAGCATCGACACCATCCCGACGCAGCCGAGGTTGCGGTCGCCGAAGTGGACGTTGCCGTCGCGGCCCTGAGTGATCCCGGCCGCGCGGCCCATGTACTGCGAGAGGATCCGCGCCGGCGTCACGCCGCGGATCAGGTGCGCCGCGAGGTCGCGGTGCAGGATGCACAGCCGGTCCTCGGGCCCCATCGCGAACGCCGCCCCGGCCGACACGGCCTCCTGGCCATAGCCGTCGTAGAAGGAGCCTGGCACCCGCCCCTGCCGGTATAGGCTCATCGCGCGCTCTTCCAGGCCGCGCATCAGCAGCATCGCGCGCAGCAGCCAGATTCGGTCTCCGGACGTGAGGTGCTCGACGGCCCCGTCGGCTCCGCCGGCCGTCGCCTGCGCCATGTGAGTGGCCATCTCTCCGATTCCCTTTCTCCGTGGGCCGGATCGGGATCTCCGCTTCCGGACCCCGGTTCAACAGCCCTCCGGGATCTCCGGTTCAGGCTTCTCGATCGGGCAGCGCCGAGTTTAATCGACTGATCGCCTCACGACGTTCGGCGAGCACTACTCTTGCCCGATGGACGGCGTCCGGCCCGCCTGGCTGGCGCGCACGCGCGCCCGGTACGTCCGCATGCGCTGGCGACGGAGCGGCGCGTGGATGTGGCCGGCGTTCGTGGTCCTCACGGTCGTGGACGGCGTCGTCGGGCATCTGCTCCCGCCGGCCGGCGCGACCGAGACGCTCGTCGCCGCGACGCTGCTCGGCCTGGTCCTCAACGTGATCGCGGTCGTGCTGCTGTCGCGCCCCCTCGGCTGGGTCTCGCGCCGGGTCCGACCCGGCATTCCCTGGGTGGTCGCGCGCGACTACGGCGGCACCGTCGTCGTGTTCGCGGTGGCCGCAATCCTGCTGACGGTGGGGCTCGTCCACCGTCCGGTGATCCATGCGCGCCAGCGGGCGATCGAGGACGCGATCGCCCGCGCCCAGGCCTGGATCGGCGACCGCGCTCCCGACCAGTTCCGCCGCAACCTCCAGTACGTCAGCCTGCTCGCGATCGAGCCCGGGACGATCTACCGGGCATGCGTGCCGAGCGTCGACGGCAATCGCAGCTATTGCGTGATCGTCAACCGGGGTCTGCCGTTCCAGAACAGCGTGAAGTTCTCCGGATACGAGCCGAACTCCGTCCTGGATGCCGGGGCGGGGTAGTCGTGGGGCTCCGGGTCACCCCACTGACCGGACGATCAAGCGCACCGTCCTTGAGGCCAGCATCCTCGGCTCGGGGATCGTGTTCCTCGACGGCACGATCGTCAACGTCGCGCTGCCGGCGATCCGCTCGAGCCTGCATGGGAGCCTCGCGGATCAGCAGTGGGTCGTCGAGGCGTATCTGCTCACGCTGGCCTCGCTGCTGCTGATCGGCGGGTCGCTCGGCGACGTGCTCGGCCGAAAGCGCGTGTTCACGGGCGGGCTGATCGGGTTCGGCGCGTGCTCGCTCGGATGCGGCGCCGCACCGAGCACCGAGGTGCTGATCGCCGCGCGGGGCCTACAGGGAATTGCCGGCGCGCTGCTCGTGCCGAGCTCGCTGGCGCTGATCCTCGACACCTTCGAGGAGGGCGAGCGTGCGGCCGCGATCGGGACCTGGACCGCGTGGACGGGCGTGGCCACGGTGATCGGCCCGCTCGGCGGCGGCGCGCTCGTCACCGCGACGTCGTGGCGCTGGATCTTCCTGATCAACCCGATCCTGGTGGCGGTGACCGTGATGCTGCTGCGCCGGCTGCCCCCGGACAAGCCGACGGGTGGTCGCGTCGACTGGGTCGGCGGGCTGCTGTGCATGCTCGGACTCGGTGGGACGGTGTTCGGCCTGATCGAGCAGTCCGTGTTCGGCTGGGGCGATCCCCGCGTGTTCGTGCCGCTCACGGCCGGCGTTCTGCTGCTGGTCGCGTTCGTGGTGTGGGAGCGGCGCGCTCCCGACCCGATGATGCCGCTGGCGCTGTTCGCGGTGCGGAACTTCGCGGTCGGGAACGTCACGACGCTCGCGCTGTACGGGGGCCTCGGCGTGGCGACGTTCTACACCGTCGTGTTCATCCAGCAGGTCGGCGGCTATTCGCCACTCGGGGCGGGCGCCGCCCTGCTGCCGATCACGATCGTGATGTTCACGCTGTCCAGACGGTTCGGCGCGCTCGCCGACCGGTTCGGCCCGCGCGCGTTCATGGCCGGCGGCCCGGTCATCGCCGGCGGCGGGCTGCTGGCGCTGACGCGGCTGAACGCGGACCCCGACTACCTGACGATGATCCTGCCCGGCGTGCTCGTGTTCGCGCTGGGGCTCGCGGCGACGGTGGCGCCGCTGACGGCCGCGGTCCTCGGGTCGATCGAGCCCGGCCGATCCGGCCTCGCCAGCGGCGCGAACAACGCCGTGGCTCGGATCGCGGGACTGCTCGCGATCGCCGCCGTCGGTGCGGTCGTGTCGAGCAGCTTCGCATCGAGGCTCGACCACGACTTGGCGCGCCACATTTTGAGTCCGCCGGCGCGGACCGCGCTCAAGACCGCCCGCACGCGACCGCTCGTGACCACCGCCACCGGCGTGCCGGCCGCCGAGCGACCCGCGGTTCACTCCGCGCTCGTCGACGCCTCGGTGCACGCGTTCCGGATGTGCATCGGGATCGCCGGGGTGCTCGCGATCCTCGGTGGCATCGTGGCGCTGGTCGGGGTCCAGAACCCTCGCCGGCCGACGCCGACGGCGATGCCCACCGCGCCGCCGGGGTAGCCTTGCCGGCGCCGTGGCAGACCCATTCGTAGCGATCGTCACCGGAGCGTCGAGCGGTATCGGCGAAGCCACCGCCCGCCGACTCGCGCGCGAGCCGGGAGCGAAGCTGGTGCTGGTGGCGCGGCGCCAGGACCGGCTCGAAGCGCTCGCCCGCGACATCGGCGGCGCCACCGTCGTCGCCGTCGATCTCACGAAGCCCGAGGCGCCGGCGGAGGTGCTCGCCGCGGTGGCGCGGGTGCACGGAGAGCTCCACCTGCTTGTCAACAACGCCGGCGGCTCGTGGCGCGGCGGGTTCGCCGAGACCGGCTGGGAGAACGTCGAGCGCCACATGACGCTGAACTTCGAGGCGCCGGTGCGGCTGACAGAGGAGTTGCTGCCCTTGCTCCGGGCCACCGCACAGAGGGGAGCGCCCGCAGCGATCGTCAACGTCTCGAGCACGTCGGGCCGCGTCGGCCGTCCCCGCGCCGGCGCGTACTCCGCGAGCAAGTTCGCGCTCGCCGGCTGGAGCGATTCGCTCGCGGCCGAGGAGAGCCCGCACGGGGTCCACGTCGGCCTGGTGCTGCCCGGGTTCATCGCGACCGAGGGGTTTCCGGCCACCGAGTTGAGGCGCCATCCCGTGCTCCGGCTGATCGTGTCAAAGCCCGACAAGGTCGCCGAGGCGATCGTTACGTGCGGCCTGGGCGGGAAAGCCGAGCGCTACGTCCCCCGCTACTACTGGCTGGCCGCGGCGGCGCGAATCCTGGCGCCGGGGCTCGTCCGGCGCGCGACGTCGAGCGGGACGTTCACGACTGCGACCGCCAAAGATCCGCAGCACTAAGCTACACGGTGCTCGAGGTCAACCTGACCGCCCAGGAGCGGATCGACGAGGAGCTCCTCGAGCGCGAGGTGATCCGCGAGAATCGGCGGATCTTGTGCGTGCCCTCGATGAGCGGGATCGTCGGCAATGCCGGCCAGACCAACTACGGGGCATCCAAGGCCGGCGTGATCGGTATGGTCGAGTCGATGGCGCCACAGGTCGCCGAGAAGCGGGTTTGCGGGCAGAGCCTGGTGGGCGCCTGATGGCCACGCGGGAGCTCCGCAGCTCGCCGTCGATGCTGCCGCTGTTCGCTCGTGCGGGCGCGTCGATGATCCCGGGCGCCTCGAACCTGCCGTTCGTGGGCGGGGGCGGCGGTGACATCCCGGACCTGTCGCTGAGGCTCGCCGAGGTCGCGGTGGACGGCGCCCGCGTCGCGGACTACGACCGGGTGTGCGGCTTCGCGCTCACAGACGCGCTCCCGGCCACGTACCCGCACATGCTCGCGTTTCCGCTTCAGCTCTCGCTGATGACCGACCCGAGCTTCCCGTTCCCGGCTATCGGGCTCGTGCACATCGCGAACCGGATCACCCAGCACCGCCTGATCAGCAGCGCGGAGAAGCTAAGGGTCGACGTGAGGTCGACGGCTCTGCAAGACCACCCCGCCGGCAGGCAGTTCTCCCTGCTCACAGACGTGCGGGTCGGCGACGAGCTCGTGTGGGAGGAGGTCTCGACGAACCTGAAACGGGGCGAAAGCTCAGGCTCGAGTAGAGAGTCAGACTCGGCGCCGCCGAGCGCCGCCGACCTGCCGGCGACCGCGATTTGGACGCTCGGCGGCGACCTCGGGCGTCGGTACGCCTCGGTCTCGGGTGACTACAACCCGATCCACGTGCATCCGTTGACCGCGCGATTGTTCGGGTTCCGGTCGGCGATCGCCCACGGGATGTGGACGAAGGCGCGCTGCCTGGCGGCGCTCGAGTCGAGGCTCCCGGACGCGTTCACGGTGCAGGTCGCGTTCAAGCGCCCGATCCTGCTGCCGGGCAGGGTCGAGTTCTGCGAGGCGCAGAGCACGGGCGGCCTGCAGTTCGGCGTCCGCGACCCGACCAAGGGCAAGTCGCACCTCGACGGCCTCGTTACTTTCGACTAAAGCCTTCGTCGCGCCGCTCGGCGGCGAGCGCCTCGAACAGGTCGCGCAGCCGGTCGAGCACCGAGGAGGCGACGAGGAGATCGTGTTCGCTGAACCCCTCCATCGCGGCGCGGAAGCGCGGTTCGAACCGTGCACGGCGCTCCTCGACCAGTCCACGACCTTCCGCGGTGAGCGCCGTGAACACGACGCGCCGGTCGCGGTCGGAGCGGTTGCGCTCCACGAGCCCAGCCGCCGCGAGCCCTTCGAGCATCTCGGTCACGCTGGCCGGGCTCAGGTCGGCGGCATCCGCGAGGTCGCGCACCGACATCTGACTCCGGTCGCGAAGGCAGAACAGCAGGCTGTACTGCGCGTCGGTGAGCTCGCCCGGACGGTGCGTCTCACGCCCGCGCAACCTTCGAACCGCGGCCATCGCGCGCTTGAACGATCGAGCCACGTGGTCGGCGGCGTCGTCGCTCTGCTCGCGCTCGCCCACCACTATTCGCGTCTCGGCGGCGGAGCTCATGCCGCCACCGCCTCCGCCATCGTCTCGGCCGACGCCTCGCCCGCCGCTGCCTTGGCCGCGCGCGCCCGGCGCTCGGCGCGCAGCAGGATCACGCACGGGATGATCGCGGCCGCCGTCAGCCCGGCCGCCACCCAGAAGGCCGTGCCGTAGGCGGCGGCTGCTCCGCTGAGGCCGTGGGCGCCTACGAGGGCGCGCTGGAGCACGACCGCGAGGATGGCTGTGCCGATCGAGCCGCCCACGCGCTGGATCACGTTCAGCTGCGGCGTCGCACTTGCGAGCTCGGACCGTTCGAGCGCGGCGAATGCCGCCGCCATCGCGGGCAGGAAGCCAAAGCCGATCCCAATCCCGCGCACGAACATCGCCACCGACAACCCGAAGATCGACGAGTGGGCGGAGATCAGGCCGAATGGAATCGTCGCGAGCGTGCACAGGATCACGCCGAACAGCGCCAACCCGCCCCCGCCCCAGCGGTCGGTCAGCTTGCCGGCGATCGGCATCGCGAGCGCCGCGCCGAGGCCCTGCGGCGCTGTCAGCAGGCCCGTGTCGACGACGCTCTCGAGGCGGACGTCCTGCCAGTACAGCGGCAGCAGGATCATGCCGCCGAACAGCGCGGCGCCGAGGCAGAACATTGCGAACGAGGCCGACGAGAACGTCGCTTTGCGGTACAGGCGCATGTCGAGCAACGGCTTTGGCACCCGTAGCGCGTGGAGCACGAACGCCGCGACCAGCGCGGGTCCGACGATGCACGGGATGATGACCTTGAGCGAGGTGAAGCTGCCGGTCACGCCGATCTCGGCCAGACCGTAGGTGAGCAGCGGGAGCCCCGTGGCCATCAGCAGCAGCCCGCGCGTATCGAGCTTCTCAACCTGGTCCCGCTTGATCCACGGCAGGTAGCGCAGCGCCGCAAACACGGCGATCGCGCCGATCGGAACGTTCACGTAGAAGATCCAGCGCCAGCTCGCGTTCTGGATGATCAGGCCGCCGATCGTCGGGCCGAGGATCGGCGCCAGCATCGCCGGCACGGCGACGACGCTCATGACCCTTCCCATCCGCTTCGGTCCGGCGGCCTCGGCCATCATCAGCTGGCCGATCGGCAGGATCATGCCGCCGCCGACGCCCTGGAGCACGCGGAACACGATCAGCTCTGTGGTCGAAGTGGCGAGCCCGCACAGCGCGGATCCGGCCGTGAACAGCACCAGCGAGAGCAGGTACACCTGCTTGGCGCCGAAGCGCCGCGCGGCCCAGCCGGTGACCGGGATCACCGCCGCCAGCGCCAGCATGTACCCGGTCACGACCCATTGGATCTCGGCGATCGTCGAGTGCAGCTCGCGGCTCAGCGTGGCCAGCGCGACGTTGACGATGGTCGTGTCGAGGATCGACATGATCGATCCGACCATCACGACCGCGCTGATGCGCCAGACGTGTGCGCTGATCGGGTCGCCGGCGTCTTCCCGCCGGCCGCTCGCGCTCGCGTTCCCGTTGGCGCCAGAATCCATACGGGCCGAAACGTTAGGTTCCGAAGTATCCCCTGTCAAGATCGCCCGCAGACATTGCTGATTCACGCGTTCCGTCTATCTTCAGAGGGAATGTCGACTTTCGCCGATCTTGGACTCGACCCGGACATCCTCGACGCCGTCCACGACCTCGGGTACGAGTCGCCGAGCCCGATCCAGGAGCAGACGATCCCGCTGCTGCTCGAGGGCCGCGACGTGATCGGCCAGGCTCAGACAGGCTCCGGGAAGACCGCGGCGTTCGGGCTGCCGATGCTTCAGTACGTCAACCCCGGCGAGCACGAGGTCCAGGGGCTCGTGCTGACGCCGACCCGCGAGCTGTGCATCCAGGTGACGCAGGCGCTGCGCGCGTACGGACGGCGCAAGGGCGTGGACGTGGTCGCGGTGTTCGGTGGCGCGCCGATTCGCTCCCAGCAAGCTCAGCTGCGCGCCGGCGGGGACGTCGTCGTGGGCACGGTCGGGCGCGTCAAGGATCTGATCTCGCGACACTCGCTGATGCTCCACGGATGTCGCTTCATCGTGCTCGACGAGGCCGACGAGATGCTCGACCTCGGCTTCCTCGAGGACGTCGAGCGAATCCTGTCGCTGACCCCGTCGAGCCGCCAGACGGCGCTGTTCTCCGCGACGATGCCGCCCGAGATCAGGCGACTCGCCGACCAGTACCTCTACGACCCGGTGACCGTGAAGGTCCAGACCGCGACGCTGACCGTCGACACCGTCGAGCAGTTCGCGCTCGAGGTCCGCTCGCGCGAGAAGCCCGACCAGCTCGTGTCAGTCCTCGCGGCCGAGCATCCCGACCAGGCGCTCGTGTTCGTCCGGACCAAGGCGCGCTGCGACCAGCTCTACCGGCTCCTCAGGGACCGAGGGATGAACGTGAAGGCGATCCACGGCGACATGACCCAGGGCGCCCGCGACGGCGTGATGATCTCGTTCAAGGACGGCCGCCTGCCGCTGCTGGTTGCGACCGACGTGGCCTCGCGCGGGCTCGACATCTCCGGTATCTCGCACGTGATCAACTACGACGTTCCGACCTCGCCCGACGTGTACGTCCACCGGATCGGCCGCACCGGTCGCGTCGGGCGCAGCGGCCGCGCAATCACGTTCGTCGAGCCTCAGCAACGGCGAGAGCTCCGGGCGCTGGAGAACAACGCCGGCGTCACGCTCGCCCCCTGGGTCGAGCACGCGCACGTCGCGCCGACCGGGGTGAAGGCGAAGCCCCGCCGCCATTCCAAGCCACGCGACCCCTACGACAGCGATGGGCGGGCAGGCACGGTGATCGTGTCGGTGGGGCGGACGTCCGGGCTCGAGCCCTCGGACATCATTCACGCGATCACGGCCGCCACCGGGCTGGACGGCGAGCACGTCCGCAACGTCCGCGTGCTCGAGCGGTTCACGCTGCTCGAGGTGCCCAAGCAGGACGTCGACCGAGTGGTCGATCAGGTCAGCGGCACCGAGGTGTGCGGCCAGCGCGTGCAGCTCGAGCGCGCCGCCGGCTGAGTAGCCTGTAAGTCTGGGCGCGAATACCACGAAGCCGTCAGGTCTGCGTCAGCTCACGGACGCCATGCCGCGACTTTGGGTCGCGCCGATGTGTTGCGGTCTGTAGGCCGGCTGTTAGGCCGGGAACCTAACACTTGGAGGTACGGATCTTGCGTCTGAAATCGCTCGTCCGGCGGCGCCCGTCCGCGCCGATGGTGGTCTCGTTCGTCGCGCTGTTCGTGTCGCTTGGCGGGGCCAGCTACGCCGCGATCAGCCTGCCGAGGAACAGCGTCGGGAGCGCCCAGCTCCAGAACGGGAGCGTCGGCAACTTCAAACTGAAGTCCAACGCGGTCGGGCCCAAGAAGATCATCAACGGCTCGGTCGGCGCCAGGCAGGTCGACTCGACCCAGGTGCAGCTCCGGGTCGGGACGTCGTGCTCCACCGGCGCGATCTCGGCGATCGGGCTGTCCGGGAGCGTGACCTGCACGCCGACGGTGGCCAACGAGTACGGGTCGAACACCGCGGCCACGACGCTAGTGGCCAGTCCGACACAAGTGGCCACGCAATCGCTCGCGGCCGGGTCCTCGTACCTCGTGCTCGCCTATCCGCACGCGGTGATCACCGCCGGGAACGCGGGCCAGCACGTCGAGGTCAGCTGCACGCTGTCGGTCCCGGCGGGGTCGGGGACGCCGCCACCGGCCAACCCGACGACCACGACGAAGACGCTTGCCGTCGATGTCACGTCGACCGCGGACCCGGCGGCCGGGACGATCCCGCTCGTGCTGCCGGTCGCCTCGTCGACCAGCATCCAGCCGGCGACGGTCAACTGCACCGACTCGTCGACGGGGACACCGCCGACGGTCAAGGTCGACACGACGATCAATGCGATTCAGACCGCGAGCAACAACTGACGACGCCGTTACCCGCCCAGTAGGCTGCCGGCCATGTCAACTGCTCAGATGAACACAAGCCATGGCGCGATCTCGTTCGAGCTGTTCGACGAGGCCGCCCCTGAGACCGTCGCCAACTTCCGCAAGCTCGCCGGCGACGGCTTCTACGACGGGGTCATCTTCCACCGGGTCATCTCGGGCTTCATGATCCAGGGAGGCGACCCGGACGGAACCGGGACGGGTGGCCCCGGCTACACGTTCGGCGACGAGATCAACGATCACAAGGTGGTGCGGGGCGCCCTGGCGATGGCCAACGCCGGCCCCAACACGAACGGCTCGCAGTTCTTCATCGTCACCACCAAGGCCGCGCCGTGGCTCGACGGCAAGCACACGGTGTTCGGCACGGTCACGGACGGGATGAACGCCGTCGACGCGATCGAGGGCGTCCCGACCGGAGCCGGCGATCGGCCGGTGGACCCGCCACTGATCGAGTCGATCGAGCTCGACTGACGTGACCGCGGTCGAGCTCGAGCCGGTCGACCGCGTCCACATCACGATCCTGGTCGACAACGTCACCGACCCGCCGTGCGCGGTCGGGACGACTTTCGAGCTTTGAGCCGGTGGGCCGGCTCGCAGATCAGCCCGAGTAGTTGTTGAACACACCGACGCCGAACACGGGGAGCCCGGTCGCGCCCGCGTAGCCGAGCGTGTGCAGCCCGAACAGCTTCTCGATCGAGCCCAGCAGCGAGAAATGGTTGAAGTAGTCGATCACGTCGGTGCTGTTGGGCTTGATGTAGGGGGAGATCAACAGTAGGCCGACCTGCCCGCCGCCACCCGTCGGGGTGGTCTCGCCGCTGCCGAGCCCGCTGGCCGGTGTCGTGCTCGTGGGCGTCGTCGTCGAGGTCGAGCCAGTGGTCGACGTCGAACCTGTTGTCGACGTCGTGCTCGTGGTGGAGCCGGTGGTCGGCGTCGAACCTGTTGTCGACGTCGTGCTCGTGGTGGAGCCGGTGGTGGAAGTTGGGCTCGTGGTTGCCGGCGCGGTCGTCGTCGACCCGCCGGTCGTCGTCGTGCTGGCCGCAGTGGTGGTGGTGCTCGTCGAGGTGGTCGTCGTCGTGCGCGTACCCGTCGCCGCCGGCGGCACCGCCGGCGGCGACGTCAGCTGGCGCAGGTTCGGATAGGAAGACGGTCCGCAGCACGCGCTCGAGTCGGCGTCCGAACCGGTCTGGGGAGCCTGGTCGAACGTGATCGCGATCAGCCCGCCGGCTTTGAAGGCGGGCGAGTGCTTGATCTCCGGCACTACCGACTTCAGGAAGCGATTGGCGCCGGCCAGGCCGGGAGTGGTGTGCCGCTTGCACGGCGCCTCGCTGCCGTCGGCGCACGGCGAGGGGACGATGTAGGCGAGCGACGGAGTGGTGTCGGCGCTCTTCAGGTCGGTGGCGAGCTGGCCGAGACCAACCTCGTGGCTGCGGCAAGCGCCACCGGTGGTCAGCGACCGGAAGTACACGAACGGGTTGCGCCACGCGAGGTAGCTGTTGCTCGAGCGCGACGTCTGCGGCTGCCTGCTGCCGGCCTTCGGCACCTTGCACGCGGTCGCTGCGCTCGTGCTCACGCCCTGGAGGTAGGCCTTCCAGCTGTCGCCGGCGCTGGTCAGCTGGCCGGCCAGCGTCTGGGTGGCGCCGGGGTAGACGCATCCCGTGCCCAGGATCTGGCCGCGAGGACCCTTGCGCCCGGGCCTGATCGGGGAGTACACCGGGCAGTCAGAGGCGGTCTGGGCGGTCGGACCCTGGCCGCTGATCAGCGCGACCTCGTTGGCCAGGGGAGCTCCCGCCACCGCGTAGTAGTTGTAGATCAGCTCTCCCTGCCGGCGCAGGGCGCCACCGAGGTAGCCGGCGCGCCCCCCGGCGCCGAACGACTTCGTGAAGCCGCGGTCCGACAGGACGATCAGGAACACGTGCTTGACCGGCGGAAGGCCGCCGTACCCGGTCGCGGGTGATGTGCCGGTGCCCGTGCCGCTGCCGGTCGCCGAGGTTGGCGATGTGCTCGGGGAGGCGGAGGCTTGCGCGGTGGCGGCCTGCGAGGCCGCGGCTGCGCCGCCGCCGCCACCACCGCCCGCCGATGCCTGCGAGCCGGCAGCGGACTGCACGGTCGGCGCGCTCGGGGTCGTATGCCCCAGGCCGACCACGATCAGCGGCGCGCTGGCCAGGGTCGCGACGCTCGTGCCGCCGACGAGCGAACCGACGATCACCCCGAACCCGAGCATTCCCATTACCGCGGCTGCGGCGGCGCGTGGCCCCGGCATCGCGAACTGCAGCCCGCGGGGGGCGGGGGCCGGGTCGAGAATGGACTCAGCCAGCGGAGTCCCGGGTGGCAGCGTGGGGGTTGGTCCCTGCTCCCGGAATGCGCCGATCAGGGTTGCGATCTGCGCCGGCAGGGGTCCGCGTCGAGTCCCGCACTCCATGCAGTAGCGCTGGTCGTGGGCAAGCCGCGCCTGACACTCCGCGCATCGGTCGGCGGTGGACGACGCGGTCGTAGCGGCGGTCTCGGGGATCATCGGCAGCCGATCAGTGTCGCCGCCGTTATGGCTGAAGTTGTGAACATCTTGAGTCCGGCGCCGGCTCGCCCTGGGGCGGGTGGGACACCCTTTCCCCTCATCTCGGTCACGCCTTGTTCACAACTATCTCCCGACCGCGCCTGATACTAGGCGGTGGGGTGCGCCCATACCAGGACTGAGGCGCCGCCGCAGGCGCCGCCGACAGTCGAACAAGGCGCCGCCGTCAGGCGCCGCCGACAAATCGAACAAGGCGCCGCCGCCATGCGCCGCCGACAAATCAAATCAACACAGTGAAGACGGAGACGAGGCGCTGTCGATAAACCCGGAGAACCGCGAAGGCCAGGCGCGGCCGGACGAGCCGACGCGCGAGCTGAACGCCCCGGCGCCGCCCACCCGTGAGCTGTCTGCCGTCCCTGCTGCGGGGTCAGGCGATCACTGCAGCAATTGTGGAGCGCCACTCGCGCACGACCAGCACTACTGCGTCGTGTGCGGCGAGCGCCGCGGCCAGTCGACCTTCCCGAGGGCTGAGCCGGCCAGCGAGGTGCGGTCGACTCGCGTTCGCTCGACCCGCGCTTCGCGCCCGCCGCGCCTGTCATCGGGCGCGACGTTGGTGTCCTTCGTCGGTGTGCTGCTGCTGGCCGTCGGGCTCGGGATCCTGATCGGGCATCTCGGGAAGAACCCGGCGACGCCGAAAGCCAGCGCCACGCCCCCGGTGACGATCCTGCAGCAGGGCGGCGGTGGCGCGAGCACCGCGGCGGCGAGCACCGCGTCGACCCCGACGACCGCCCCCAAGCACACCGTCGGCGTCACCAAGAAGGCCCAGGCCAAGGAGAAAGCGGCCCTCGCCTCGAAGACGGTCCAGAAGAAGGCCGTCCAGGCCGCCGGCAAGGTGCTGGGCAACTCGAACAACCTGGCGCCGCCCACCGTCACCACCGGCGGCAAGTGCAGCAACAGCCAGGCCGGGTGTCAGAACGGATCGTTCACCGGGAACTTCTTCGGTGGTGGGTGAAAGGAGCTTGACGATGCGCCTGCCTGGACGAGCAAAGCGCAAAGAGCGTCAAGCACACGCCGGCGGGACCGCGGCGGCCAACGCCGCCGGCGCAACCGGCGCGCCCACCGCCGGACCACCGACCGAGAGCCAGGTGATCGACCTGGAGCGACGGCGGGACGTCCTCAAGGCGCGGGTGGCCGAGCTGCAGTGGGACCTGGGCGGTCTGGTCTACGAGATGGCGATCCGGGATCGGATCCGGGTCGACGTGCTGATCAAGCGGGCTGCGCTGCTCCAGGACGCCGACTCAGAGCTCGGCGAGATCGAACGGATCCTGCACCTCGAGCACAGCGCCACGGCCGGCTCGTGCCCTTCGTGCGCAGCGCCGCACAGCACCGGCGCGTCGTTCTGCTGGCAGTGCGGGCAGCCGATCCTCCAGCAGGTACCCAGCGACTCGATCTTCTCCTAAGGCGCCGCCGCAGGCGCCGCCGACAATCCCACTGACGCGCCGCCGTCAGGCGCCGCCGACGATCCCACTAAGGCGTCGGGGGGCGCCGGTCAGCCGAACCGGCCGGCCACGTAGTCGCGCGTGCGCGGGTCCGACGCGCCGCGGAAGATCGTCTCCGTGTCGGCGTACTCGATCAGCGTGCCTGTTCGCTCCGCGCCGGTCGAGTCCAGGCTGAAGAACGCGGCGCGGTCGGCCACGCGCGCGGCCTGTTGCATGTTGTGAGTGACGATCACGATCGTGAACCGGTGCTTGAGGTTGTGCATGAGGGCCTCGATCGCCGCCGTGGACACCGGGTCGAGTGCCGACGCCGGCTCGTCCAGCAGCAGTACGTCCGGCTCGATCGCGATCGCCCGGGCGATGCACAGACGCTGCTGCTGACCGCCGGACAGGCCGAGCGCGCTGTCCCGCAAGCGGTCCTTGACCTCGTCCCACAGCGCGGCCTGGCGCAGTGCCTCCTCCACCCGATCGTCCAGGTGCTGCCTCATGCCGAGGTTCCGCGCCGCCCACGCGACGTTGTCATAGACGGACTTCGGAAACGGATTGGGCTTCTGGAACACCATCCCGATCCGGCGCCTGACCTCGACCCGGTGCGCGCGGCTTCCGTACAGGTCGTGGCCGTGATAGAGGACCTGACCCTCGAGGCGGAAACCGGGGATCGAGTCGTTCATCCGGTTGAGGCTGCGGATGAACGTCGACTTGCCGCACCCGGAAGGACCGATCACCGCGGTCACCAGGTTGCGGTAGATCTTCAGCGAGGTGCCGACCAGGGCACGGTTGCTCCCGTAGTACACCGCCATGTCGCGAATGTCGAACACCACGGGGCGGGCCTCGGTGCCGGCGCCGTTGACCGCGGGGCGGATGACCGGGAGTACCGGCTCGGTCCGGATCCGGACGCGGCCCGCCGGCTCCTCGCCGCGGATGATCTGGCTCGCGGTCCGGCCGTCCTCGTCGGTCATTGGCCCATCTTCGCACGGCTGCGCGCGAGGATCACGCGCGCACCGATGTTGGCCAGCAGGATGAAGATCATCAGCACGAGCGCGGCGGCCCAGGTCCGGGCCACGGCCCCGGCCAGCGGGAGGTCATAGGACGTGTAGATGAACATGGGGATGCTGGGGACGCCGTGGAACAGGTCGAACGTAGTGGCGCTCGGGTTGTAGATCGAGTCGCAGATCAAGAGCGGCGCGGTCTCGCCGGCGGCGCGCGCGATGGCCAGGATCGCGCCGGTGACCAGGCCTCCGATTGCGGCCGGGAGGATCACCGTGAGCACCGTGCGCCAGCGGTTCACGCCGAGCGCGTCGGCGGCCTCGCGCAGGCTGCCGGGGACCAGCAACAGCACCTCCTGGCTGGCCCGCGCCATCAACGGGAGCATCACGATCGACAGCGCGACCGCGCCGGCAAAGCCCGACTCCGCGTGTTCCGGGATCACGATCAGCCCGTAGACGAACAGCCCGACCACGATCGTCGGGAGGCCCTGCATCATGTCCAGCGCCAGCTTGAGCATCCGCGCCGTCCGCGACTGGGCACCAGCGAACTCGGTCAGGTAGAGCCCGGTGAGGATCCCCAGCGGTACCGCGATCACCGCTGCGGCCGCGGCGATCTCGAGCGTCCCGAGCAGCATGTTGGCGATCCCTCCGCCGGCCAGGCCTTGTGAGTTGTGGACGACGAAGCCGAGGCTGAGCGCCGACGCGCCGCGGGCCGCCACGTCGTACACGACGATCACCAGCACCGCCACCGCGGCGAGCGCCGCGGCGGTTGCGATCCCCTGGACGATCCGGTCGACCGCGGCGCGCCGGCGAAGGTTGCCCGATGGTGTCAGTGGCGCGGTCGGGTCGAACAGGCCGGTCTCGCCCAGCGTGATCGGAGTCGCTGCGCTCATGCCGCCTTGCCCAGCATCACCGCACTGACGTCGAACCGGCCGGCGATCGTCCGGGCCGCGACGCTCGTGAGCATCGAGATCACCACCAGGACGAGCCCGGCATAGAACATCGCGGCCGTCTGCAGGGGATTCACGGGAGACGGGAACTGAGAGGCGATCCGCTCAGCGATGCTCGAGCCGGGCTCGAACAGCGAAGCGTGGATTGTGTTCACGTCGCCGATCACGAACGACACCGCGATCGCCTCGCCGAGCGCGCGCCCAAGCCCCAGCACCACGGCCGCGCCGACGCCGGACGCGGTGCTGGGCAGGATGATGCCTCGGATCACCTCCCACCGGGTCGCGCCGAGCGCCGCGGCGCCGTCCTTGATCTCCCCTGGGACGGTCAGGAACAGGTCGCGGCTCAGGGCCGAGATGATCGGCAGGATCATCACGGTGAGGACGATTCCCGCGCTCATCACGCTGATTCCCGTTGTCGAGGCGGGACCGAACAGGGGAATGAACCCGAGCGCGCCATGCAAACCGGGCTCGAGGTGGTCGATGAACGGGACGAGCACGACCAGGCCCCAGAAGCCGTAGATGATGCTCGGGACCGCCGCGAGCATCTCGACCAGTGGACCGACGACAGCGCGCACCCGCGCCGGCGCCATCATGCTCAGGTATAGACCGATCGCGATTCCGAGCGGCGTCGCCAGCACCAGCGCGATCATCGAGGTGACCGCCGTCCCGTAGATCAATGCGCCGGCGCCTTCGATGCTGAAGTTAGGAGCCCACCTCGTGTTCCAGAGGAATCCCAGACCGAAGCGGGAGATCGCCGAGCTCCCGTTGTTCACCAGCTGGTAGATGACGTCGACGAGGGTCACCACGACGAGCAGGCCGGCCAGCGCGCACAGGCCGAACAGGACCCGGTCGCCGACCTTGCCGGCGCTGCGCGCCCGCCTTCCCGTGCGGGCGCGAAAGCCCCGCCCCGGTGTGAACCTTGCCCTCGAGGACACGGCGCGCAAGCGTAGGGAAAACGCCCGTCCGGAGGTCCGGCGGGCGGCTGGCGTTTACAGGGTTTCTACAACACGATCACAAGCTGGCCACAGTTGACCAAATTTGCATCGGGATGCTTAGCCCCGCTCGCAAGGGGCGGCCGGGCCACGCCGAGCTATCGGGATTCCCAAGAGGAAAGGAAGTTCTGCATTGAGGTCCAAGAAATTGGTCAGCCTGACGTGCGCGGGGTTGCTCGCGGGGTGTGTCTTCGGCCTGAGCGCCGCTGCCGCGTCCGCCGCCACGCCCACGCTCAACGGTGCTGGCTCGACACTGGTCGCCCCGATCGAGGCCGAATGGGCCGCGGTGTGGGATACGGCAAATAGCAACCTGGTCAACTACTCCCCCGTGGGCTCGGGAACCGGAGAAAAGGACATCGCCATGGGCCTGGTCGACTTCGGCGCCTCCGACGCGCCGCTGTCCGTGTACCCGACCGCCCCGGCCAACCTCGTCCAGATCCCCTGGGCGTTGAGCGCGACCGGTGTGAGCTATCACATCAACGGCCTCCGGCCCCGTAACGCCGTGCTGCGTCTCACCGGGAGCGTGCTCGCCAACATCTACCTCGGAAACATCACCAACTGGGACAGCAAGGCGATCAAGAAGCTGAACAAGGGCGTAAAGATCCCCAACAAGCGGATCACGGTGTTCTGGCGCAGCGACGGATCGGGAGACACGTACGCGTTCACCCGGTACCTGTCGGATGTCAGCAGCACGTTCCTGAATAAGGTCGGCAGCTCCACCTCCGTGTCCTTCCCGGTCGGGTTGGGGGCGAAGGGCAACGAAGGCATGGCGCAGGCCCTCGAAGGCACGAACGGCGGGATCGCCTACATCGCGGTCTCGTACCTGATCGCCAACAGGCTGCCGGCCGTAGCGATCCAGAACAGCGCGGGCAACTATGTGGTTCCGAACCTGAGCGCAATCGCGGCCGCGGCGTCCGGGATCAGCGTGCCCACGGGCAACCAGGTCACGATCGTCGATCCAGGCAAGCGCCGCAAGAAGGCGTACCCGGTCTCGACGTTCACCTACGCGTTCGTGCCGACGAATGCCGCGCAGGGATCCCTGATCAAGTCGTTCATCGGCTACGCGATCACGCAAGGCCAGAGCTTCGGGCCCTCGCTCGACTTCTCGCCGCTGCCGAGGTCGGTCGTCAACGCGGACGAGGCGACGCTCAACTCGATCAACTAACCGTGTCAAGACGGACTGTTTCCACGGGCCCGGACGCGAATGCGTCTGGGCCCGTGGTCGTCTTGAGCATCTAGTGCAGGCGCGTCATCGCAGCTCGACGCCGAGGAGCCGCTCGAGCTCGGGGATGGTGTCGTCGGCGCTGCGGTGGTGCACGGTGGCCATGCCCAGATCGGTGGCCGAAGCGAGGTTGAACGGCAGATCGTCGACGAACACGCAGGCGCCGGGGTCGAGGCCGATACGTTCGGCGCCCAGGCTGTAGATCTCGGGCGAGGGCTTGCGGATTCGGACCTCCCCGGAGATCACTACGGCGTCGAACAGCTCACCCAGTAAGACTCGCGGGTAGCGCCTGGTTCCCCAGGAGTTGGAGACGAGCCCGGTGCGGACGCCGGCGGAGCGAGCTCGGCGGACTGCGTCGATCATCGCCTCGTCCGGGGCCGAGCCGGCGAACAGGCGGTCGATCAGGCCGCGCGCGGCCACCCCGATCACGCGCGCGAACTGTGTGGCGAACTCCTCCTCGGGGACCGTGCCGGTCTCGAACGCGATCAGCAACTCGCCGCAGCTGGCGTCGTTGCGGAACGCGTTCGCGATCGCGTCCGCCTCGAGTCCCTCGAGCTCGCAGAACGCGCGAAACGAAGCGAACACGTCGCTGGTCATGACGCCGCCCCAGTCGACGAGCAGGCCGCGATAAGGCGCCGCCGTCAGGCGCCGCCGACAAATCTGATAAGGCGCCGCCGTCAGGCGCCGCCGACAGATCTGATTAATCTGATACCGCGCGTCCTCAGAAGCCATGGCGGGTGGCTGTGAGCGCGCGGTCGGCGATCTCGATCACACCCTCGCCGAACGACTTGAGGTACGGATCGTCGGTGGCGCCGGACACCGCCCGCTTGTAGTTGCCCTCCATGAACACGACGGCCTTCCACAGGGCGAGCGTGATGTACCAGTTGAGCGCGGTCACCGACCGGCCCGAGCGCTCCTCGTAGCGAGCGGTCAGCTGCTCGCGAGTTGGAAAGCCGGGCAGGAGGGTGACGTTGTTCAGGTTGAACTTGCCGAGCGGGTCGCCCGGCTGCGTCCAGTGCATGAGCAGGTAGCCGACGTCGGCCAGCGGGTCGCCGATTGTCGCCATCTCCCAATCGAAGATCGACACGAGGCGCGCCGGCGCGGTGGCGGCGAACATCGTGTTGCCGAGCCGGAAGTCGCCATGGACGATCGTCGCCGACCCGGACTGGGGCAGGTTCGCTGAAAGCCACCGGCCGACCTCCTCGACCTGGGGCAGCTCACGCGTGCGGTTGTGCTCCCACAGCCCGGTGAAGCGGCGCAGTTGGCGCTCGAGGTAGCCCGTCGGCTTGCCGAAGCCCCCGAGGCCGAGCTTGGTCCAGTCCACGGCGTGCAGCTCGACGAGCGCGTCGATCAGCTCATCCGCGATCCGCTCGTGCTGCTCGGGCGTGTCGAGCGGGTCGGGCACCGAGTCGGTGACGACGTCGCCGTCGACCTGCTCCATGACGTAGAACGGCGCGCCGATCGCGCTCAGGTCGTGGCAGACCGCGAGCACCTTCGGTGCGCGCACGCGTGTGTTCTCGAGCGCGGTGAGGAGCCGCGCCTCGCGGAGCACGTCGTGGGCGCTCGGTGGCAGCGGGCCCCGCGGAGGGCGGCGGAGCACGACGCCGGTCGAGAGCACGAACGTCACGTTCGAATGGCCGTCGCCGATCGGCGTCGCGGCCAGGTCCGCCGGCGCTGGCAGGCCGTGGGCGCCGAGGAACTCGATCAACGGCTCGAGCACGAGCAGCGGCTCGCGCTCATTGGCGCCGGCGTTGGCGTGAGTTCGCACGATGTCGTCGGGGGCGAGCTTGACGGGCATGGCGTGAGCAGGGTACCGATGGGCGTCTGCGTGGTAGCTACCCTCGACTCAGGCGCCGCCGACAGGCGCCGCCGACAGATCTAAGGCGCCGCCGTCAGGCGCCGCCGACAAATCTAATAAGGCGCCGCCGTCAGGCGCCGCCGACAAATCTGAGGCGATGCCGTCAGGCGCCGCCGACAAATCTGAGGCGATGCCGTCAGGCGCCGCCGACAAATGTGGGGCGCTGCCGTCAGGCGCCGCCGACAATAATCTCATTCCTCCCCCCATGCCCGAGCTACCCGAAGTCGAGATCACCGCGCGTCTGATCGGAGCCGCCGTGGCCGGCAGCGAGATCGAGTCTGCGCTCGCGCCCGGGATCAACGCGCTCAAAACATTCGACCCGCCGCTCGCGGCGCTCGAGGGTCGCCGGTTCGAGCGCGTCGGCCGCCGCGGCAAGCTGTTCGTGATCGAGCTCGCCGGCGACCTGGCGATCGAGATCCACCTGATGTCCGCCGGGCGCCTGCAGCTGTTCGACACGCGCGCGTCGTTGCGCGATCGGACCTCACGATTCCTGGTGCGCCTGGCCGGCGGGCGCGAGCTGCGCCTGCGCGAGTTCGGTACGCGCCAGCGAGCCTGGGTCAAGCTCTTGCGGGCCGACGATGTCGCCGGCGAGGAGACGATCGCTGAGCTGGGCCCTGAGGCGTGGCCCGACCCGCCGCCGTTCGACGAGCTGCTCGACCAGCCGCGGCCGCTCTACGCGCTCCTCCGCGATCAGCACGTCATCGCCGGCATCGGCCGCTCGTGGGTCGACGAGATCCTCCACGCGGCGATGATCTCCCCGTTCAAGCGCGGGTCCGATCTCGACGACGACGAGGCGGAGCGCCTCCGCGAGACCACGGTGCGCGTTCTCGGCGACGCGATCGCCCACTACGAGGCGACGCTCACGCTCCCGATCCCGGACAAGCTGCCGATGCCGCTCACGATCCACCGTCGCAACAGCGAGCCCTGCCCGCGCTGCGGCGACCAGCTCGAGGCTGTGTTCTACGAGGACTACGTGATGTGTTACTGCCCGACGTGTCAGACCGAGGGCAAGCTGCTGAAGGACCGGCGGCTTTCGCGGCTGTTGAAGTAAGCGCTGCGCCTGCTCGCCAAAGCTGATCGGTGGTATGCTGGCATACCATGAAACGAACGACGGTCAAGCTCCCAGATGAGCTAGACGCCAGGCTGCGCCAAGAGGCGCAGCGGCGCGGCATCACGGTCTCGGAGCTCACCCGCGCGGCGATCGAGGAGCACGTCGGCTCTGGTGGCCGGCGGAAGCTCGGCGCAGCCGCCGCCGGCCGCAGTGGCCGAACTGATATCTCCGAGCGGATCGAGGAGATCATCGCGTCGGAGATCGGTCGATCGCGCTGATCGTCGACTCGGGGCCACTGTATGCGTACGTCGACGCAGACGACGCTCATCACTCGCCATGTCGAGAGCTGCTCGAAACCTATCGCGGCCCGCTCCTGGTTCCTGACCTGGTGATCACCGAGGTCGTCTACCTGCTCGCCACCCGCCTCGGCTGGCAGCCCGAGGTTCGCTTCCTTGGCGATCTGGCATCCGGCAACTTCACGCTCGAGGCTGTCCATCCGGCCGACGTGTTGAGGATGGCCGAGCTAGTCGCCCGCTACCACGATCTACCGCTCGGAAGCGTGGACGCCTCCGTGATCGCCGCGGCGGAACGACGCGGGATCAGCGACATCGCGACGCTTGACCACCGCCACTTCAGCATCGTCCGGCCTCGGCACATCGAAACGTTCCGGCTGCTGCCATGAGCGAGTGCGGCGCCGGTCGTGGGTGGTGGCCCAAATGCCCGACGGGATAGGATCCCGGCGGTGCTCGCCCCAGGAGACATGGCCCCGGACTTCACGCTGCCCGACCAGCACGGCGATCCGGTAACGCTTTCAGACCTCCGCGGCAAGACCGTGGTCGTCTACTTTTACCCAAAGGCCGACACCCCCGGCTGCACGACGCAGGCCTGTGGGGTGCGCGATCACCGCGCCGACTACGCGAACGCGAACACGGTGGTCCTCGGCGTCTCGCCCGATCCGGTCAAGCCGATCGCCAAGTTCGACGAGAAGTACGGGCTGGGCTTTCCGCTGCTGTCCGACGAGGATCACTCCGTGGCGGAGGCGTACGGGGTGTGGGTCGAGAAGAACCGCTACGGCCGCACGTACATGGGCAACGAGCGGACCACGTTCGTGATCGGGGAGGACGGGACGATCCGGGAGGTGTTCCGGAGCGTCAAGCCCGCCGAGCACGACGATCTCGTGTTGGGCACGCTGGCCGAGCTGTAGCGGGCGGGGGGCCCTACTGCAGACCCTCGCGCGCCTCGCGCACGAGGGTGACGGCCTCGGGGAAGATGTGAGCCATAACGGTCCGAAGCTGCTCGGCCTGCTGCTCGGTCGTCCCCTGGATGTTGATGCGATTCATCGCGGCGACGGTGAGATCCACCGCCAGCTTGATCGCGTTGTCCGCCCACGCGAGACGCTGAGCGCCCTGCATCTGCTCGGCAAATTCGCCTAGCCGTCGCTGCAGGTCGTCAGGGTCGCCGAACAGGCCTCCGAATCCACTTCCTTCCATGGAGGCAATGGTAGCTCCGCGCGCGCTCGGGAGACGCGACGGGTGAGGACCGATTCCCTCACTCCCCCTAGACTGGCGTCTGATGACGCCCGAGGAGCGGCTCGAATACGAAGCGCGCGTGCGCACGCGCCAGGTCGTCCTGGCCGCGGCAGCGGGCATTCTGGTGATGGTGGCCGTGCTCGTCCAGCTCGGCGGACCGCACGTCAATGTCAACGAGCAGACGCTCGGGCTGGTCACCGAACACAAGCGGTTTGCGCGGGATCTGGCCGGGTCGATCGTCAGCGCGCTCGGCTCGTTCGCGCTGGCGTGGACGCTCGGATACATGTGGGGATGCACGCGAGCCCGTGAGCCCAAGGTCAGGCCGGGGTTCGTCGGGATCCTCGCCGTGGCCGGCGGGATCATCTCCGGCATCAGCGTTGTCGCCTACGTCACGGTGTACGGCATTCAGGCGAACCACTTCGTCTCCCACGGCAGCCAGACGTATCCGGAGGCCAACGCGTTGCTGACCAACCCCTGGCTCGTGATCCCGCAGATCACGAACGACCTCGGTCTGCTGCTGATCGCGGTCGGCCTCGTGCTCGTGTCCCTCAACGCGATGCGGGTCGGCTTGCTGACGAAGTTCATGGGCTATCTCGGGATCATTGCCGGCGCGCTGACGATCATCCCGCTGGTGCCGATCCCGATCGTCGAGGCGTACTGGCTGGTCGCGCTTGCGTACCTGGTCAGCGGGCGCTGGCCGAGCGGGGTTCCGCCGGCGTGGACGACGGGCCGCGTCGAGCGCTGGCCGGCGCCGCAGCGGCAGCCGCGGCAGCCGCGGGAGCCGCTTCTCGGCCGTGGGCGAATGAAGCGGGCACCCGAGCCCGCGCCGGAGCCCGTGGTCGCCTCGCCGGCGTCGGCGCGGTCGACGACTCCAAAGCGCAAGCGCAAGCGGCGCAAGTAGTCGTGGGATCCGACATCCGTCCGTAACCGCCCCGGGCCTAAGCCGCGGTCGGCGCGCTGCCGATCACGGGTATAGCTGTCCCGGCCCCTGTCCACGCCGGGGGCCGGGACAGGTTGCTTCCCCAGCAGTATCTGGAGAGGCGTTTACGAACGCAGCGCCGGACATCGCTCCTGGGGCAACTCGCCTGGGGCGTCGGGAGCCAGATCCGGAGCTGCGCGGGCTCGAGTGCGTGACCGCCGGCTGGCCCAACGCCGTCCGGCGGTCACCGTTCGTCGTGCGTCGAGGACCGCTCGCGGCGGCAACCGGCCGTTCACCGATCCAGCTCTTGTGAACCCCACCGGGGTCCGACCCCGCGTTCGCCTCAACTTCGAGACGGTCGGGCGCGAGGGACCCCCGAGCGCACCCTCACACCAGCCGATAGCTGGGCCGCCGACCTCAGACCCCGAGGCGGCGGCTGAGGTCGGCGACGTGCCGGCGCGCCACCGGGATCGACTGGCCGTCTGAGAACGCGAGCTCGGCGGTGCCGCCGAACAGCGGGCGCAGTTCGACCGCGCGGGCGAGGTTCGCCAGGTACTGCCGGTGGACCCGGATGAACTCGAACTGCTCCCAGCGGCGCTCGATCTCGTTCAGCGTGGTCCGTAACAGGTAGCGGTCGTCCGGTGTGATGATGCGGACGAAGTCGCCGTGCGACTGGACGTACAGGATCGAGCCGCGGCTGATCAGCCGGGTTGAGCCGGCGCGGGCCCGCGTGACCGCGATCATCTCGCTCTCGGTGCCGGAGGGTGAGTGCGACTGCCGCCCGCTGCCGTCGGAGTCGCCCGCGCTTGCCTCCACCGCCGCCGCGACCCGCTCGATCGCGTCCTCGAGCCGGCGCCGGCTGACGGGCTTGCGCAGGTAGTCGAGCGCGCGAAGCTCGAACGCGTCGACGGCGGCGGCGTCGTGAGCGCTCACGAACACGAGCTGCGGAGGCGACGCGAACCGGGTCAGGACGCGCCCGAGCTCGACGCCGTCGAGGTCGGGCATCCGGACATCGAGGAAGATCGCGTCGTAGGCCTGGCTCGACACCTTGAGCAGCGCATCGTGCCCGCCGTACGCGCACTCGACCTCGCGCACGGCCGAGAAGCTCCGCAACAGCCTGGCGAGGTCCTCCAGCTGCGTGTGTTCGTCGTCGACGGCGAGGATCGTCAGCCGGTCCGCACTCATACCGACCAGGCAAGCTCCGGCTGCGACAACTCGCCGCGGAGGTTGGGCACCCTCATCACCGCCGTCGTTCCCTCGTCGAGGTCGGATTCGATCCGCAGCGCGTACCGCTCGCCGAACGTCGCGCGGAGCCGCGCGTCGACGTTGGACACCCCGATCCCGCCGCCGGCGCCGGCGAGCACCGCTCCGAGGCGCTCGGGCTCGATCCCGATGCCGTCGTCGGTGACCCGAAGCTCGACGTCTCCGCCGACGATGTCGGCGCGGATCGTGACCCGCCCCGAGCCCGCGCCCCGCTCCACCCCGTGGCGCACCGCGTTCTCGACGAGCGGCTGGACCGACATCGCGGGGACCACCGTGCCGCGCGTCGGCTCGGGCACGTCGATGGTGATCTTCAGGCTCGCCCGGAACCGCGCCTGCTCGAGCCGGAGGTAGCGCTCGACGTGCTCGATCTCCTCGCCGAGCGTCACGTACGAGCGGCCGTCGCGGAACAGGTAGCGGGTGAACTCGGCGAAGTCGATCAGCAGGTCTCGCGCCTCCTCCGGGCGGGCGTGGATGTCGCCGGCGACGGCGGCGAGCGCGTTGTAGATGAAATGGGGCGAGATCTGCGCTCGCAGCGCCCGCAGCTCGGCCTGAGCAAGACGCTCCTCCTGCGCCGCCACGAGTGACAGCTCGACCTGCGCGGAGACGAGGCTGGCGGCTTCCTGGACGACCCGCAGCTCGTGGTGGCTGGGCCGCCCGACCGACCTGTAGAAGGCGATCAGCGTGCCGATTCGCTTGCCCTGCGCGAGCAGCGGCGCCAGCACGGCCGACCGCAGCGGGCAGCTGGGATCGGACGACACCAGCCGGGGGACAATGTGCAGGCGGTCGTCGCGCGTCCGCTCGAGCAGGCTCGAGAGGAGATCGCCCGGCCTCACCTGCTCGCGCCCCTCGCCGTCGATCGCGAGCACGGCGCGCGTGTCCGCAAGCGCGATCGCGGCCGCGCCGGTCAGCGCACGGAGGTGTGGCACCGCCCTTTCGGCATTGCGGCCGTTGAGGCCCTTGCGCAGGTGCGGAAGCGTCGCGGTCGCGGCATGGAGAGCGGCCCGCATCGCGTCCTCGGGGATCCCTCGCATGCGCGGACCGCGCACGGCCCTCCACACCGCCGCGAGCGCGACGGCGATCCCGATGCCCAGAACTACGCCCAGAGCCAGATCCATGGTAAGCCCCCAGAAGATTAGCGGCGCTTGTGACGGTTGTTACCCGAGGCCGCCGCGAAGTGGTGCCCTTGACGGGGACGGGCCGCGGAGGCACCGCCGTCACGTTGTGTCAGACCTTGCGGTACTGAGGAAGCCACGAACCATCGTCGCTGCGCTGAAAGTCTTGGAAGAGGCTTGGTGCCTCGGCGAGCATCAGTTGCGCGACCTCGTCGAAGACGGTCCGGAGCTCCTCCTCGGCACCGGGACTCGTCCGCATCTCGATGACGTGGCGCAGAGTGCGCACGTTCGCCGACCAGATGATGTCGGTGCTCAATCCGATAGGTGCCAGGCGACGGAGGGCGGAGGTGACCTCCTTCTTGACAGCGAACGGGACGCCTTCCGCATCAAGACCAAGCGCTTCCGCCGCGCTCAGCTGAAACTCTTCAAGGTGCTCGACGAGTTCGAGAACTTGGTCGCGGATTGGCTCCAGTGCAGCCGGCACGCGGAAACCGATGTCCGTCAGTCGGACGTAGCGAAGGCTCTCCTGGCTGAATGCCGAGCCGGCTCGATGCCTTACGAGCTCGTGGGTAAAGACACGGGAGACGCTGCGGAAGGCGAACGTGTAGTTCGCGTGCTCCAAGACGCTGCCGTGGAGGCTGCTCAGCAGGTTGCCGAGATACTCGTGTTGGTCTTCGCGGATGCGCGTGACGTTCGGGTTGAGACCTGGCTCCCAGCTTCGGTAACAGACCCGTCCGCAGAACTCGATCAGGAGCTGGGCGTCGGTGAGTCGGTCGCTGCCATCAGCGGTCCGACGCTCAAGCCACGACGTCCCACCGACGGACTCCAGGTAGCCGCGCAGAGCCTCCAGGTCGATGGAAGGGCGGGCAATCAGAAAGATGGTGGGCTTGGTTTCCCGCATCGAGGAGAGTGTGTCGCTCGGCTCATGGACCGCTGTCGGTGGAATCATGGCCGCAATCGTTACGACCGGCTCGGACAGAAGCGCCACCGCTGCGGCCGCGCCACCGCCCCGGGCCGGCGCCGCGCCGGCGCGCCATCTCAGAACAGCCCGGGCAGCGCGTTCGCGGCGTGCTCGGCGAGGTGGAACAGCGGCGTCGGGAAGATGCCGAAGAAGATCGTCGCCGCCGCGAACGCCACCGCGACGAACACGACCTCGGGATACCGGAACTTCGCGCCCGCGGCACCCGTTCCCACGTCCCACTCGTCGGCCTCGAGTGACGCACCGGCGATCGGTGCGAGCTCCCCGGGGCCGGAAGCGCCGGCCGGCGCCACCGCCGGCACCTCCACCGGCGCTCTCATCCACACGGTGGCGACCACGCGCAGGTAATAGCCGAGCGAGATCATCGAGCCGATCACGAGCACGATCGCGAGCCAGGTGTAGTCGCCCGAGATCAGCGCGTCGATCAGCTGGAACTTGCCGATGAAGCCGACCGTGCCCGGGATGCCGGCGAGGCCGAGCATGCCGATCGTGATCGGCCACGCGAGCCACGGCTTGCGCGAGCCCAGGCCCGACAAGGCGCTCAGGTAATCCCCATCGGCGCGCTCGTGCTCCTCGCAGACGATCACCGCGAACGGCGCCAGGTTCATGAACAGGTACGCGATCAGGTAGAGCACGGTCGCCTGGATCCCGAGCCGGGTCCCGACGATCACGCCCCCGAGCATGTAACCCGCCTGCGCCACGCCCGAGTACCCGAGCATGCGCTTGAGCGACGACTGCCCCAGGGCGCCGGCGTTTCCGACGATGATCGTGATCGCGGCGATCGCCGCCAGCAGCGGCGCCCACGTGTTCTGGGCGCCGATCGCGGCGAAATCGAAGAACCGGATGAACGCTCCCATCGCCGCCGCCTTGGTGGCGGTTGCCATGAACGCGGTGATCGGCGTCGGGGCGCCCTCGTACACGTCGGGCGTCCATTGATGGAACGGCGCGATCGACGCCTTGAACGCAAACCCGACGACCGTGAGCCCGACGCCTGTGAGCACCATCGGGTTCCCGAGCACGCCGCCCGAGAACTTGTTCGCGGCCATCGCCGCGCCGATCGACGCGTAGTCGGTGGATCCGGTGGCGCCGTACACGAGCGCGAGCCCGTACACGAGCGTGGCCGACCCGACCGATCCGACCACGAGGTACTTGAGACCCGATTCGAGCGAGCCCTCGCGCCGGGTCTCCGACGCGCACAGGATGTAGAGCGGGATCGACAGCAGCTCGATTCCGACGAACAGCGTCACGAGGTTCTGGGCCGAGACGAACACGGCCATCCCGAGGATGCTCAGCAGCAGCAGCGCGAAGTACTCGCCGTGCCCGGATATCCGGGGCGCGACCGCGCGCCAGGACATCAGCACCGCGGCGATGCCGGCAACCGCGAACAGCATGTCGAGCTCGAGCGCGAGGTCGTCGATCCGGAGCGCGCCGGAGATGATCGACGCGGGGTGGTGGAACCGCCAGATCGCGGCTGCGATCGACAGCGCGAGCGTGATCAGCGTCAGCGCCGGGACGATCTTCTCGCGGATCACCGCGGGCCGGAACAGGCCCACGAGCAGCACGACGAGGCCGCCGACGCCGATCACGAGCAGCGGCGAGAACGCCTTCCAGTCGATGTGCGGGCCCTTGATGTGGGCGGCGGCGAGCACGAACGTCATCGGCTCGCCACCTTGACCGGCCCCGAGGCCTGTAGCTGCGCCGGTGCGATCGCCGCCTGGAGCGAGGGCTGGGACCGCTTCAACCCGAACTGCGGATACACCGCGAGCACGAGGATCACGACCACGATCGGGACGATCACGACCGCGTCGGACCAGCCGATCTCGCGCGAGGCCACCTTCGGGCCTGCGCGGTTGTGGAGCGCGGCGATGAACAGCCGCAGCGCGTAGACGGCGGCGCCGATCACGCCGGCGAACGCGATCACCGACACCGCGAGCTTGGCCTGGAACACGCCCAGCAGAATCATGAACTCGCCGATGAAGTTCGACGAGCCCGGCATCGCGAGCGTCGCGAACGCCACGATCAGCGCGAGCACGGCGAGCACGGGCGCGCGGAAGGCGATCCCGCCCATGTCGCGCAGGTCCTCGGACCCTCCGGCGCGCGCCGCCAGCGCGGCGACGATGAAGAACATCGGCGCGGTCACGAGGCCGTGGTTGACCATCTGCAGCAGCGCGCCCTGGCCGCCGGCCGGCTTCAGCGAGAAGATCCCGAGCGTGATGAAGCTGAGCTGGGCGACGCTCGAGTAGGCGACGACCATCCGGGCGTCGGTGGTCGTGAACGCGACGAGCGTGCCCCACATGATCGAGATCAGGCAGAGCACGAGCATCGGCATCTGGAAGTGCACCGACGCGTACGGGAACAGCGGCAGCACGATCCTCAGGAACCCGTACGCCGCGACCTTCGAGACCACGCCCGAGAACACCGCGACCGCGGGGATCGGCATCGACTTGTAGCCGTCGGCGAGCCAGCCGTGGAACGGGACCAGCGGCATCTTGACCACGAACGCGACCGCGAAGCACAGGAAGATCCAGTCCTGCGAGGCGTGCGACAGGTGGACCTGCTGGAGCGAGGACAGGACGAACGTGAGCGACCCACCGGTCTGGTCGGACGTGAGCACGCCGGTGGCGATCGCGCCCGCGAGCATGAAGAACGATCCGACCAGCGTGTAGATCACGAGCTTGGTCGTCGCCCGCACCCGCTCTCCCGAGCCCCACATCCCGACGAGGAAGTAGAACGGGATCAGCATCAGGTCGAAGAACGCGACGAACAGCGCCAGGTCCTGCGCGCACAGCGCGCCCAGCACCGCGCTCTCGGCCAGCCCGAAGTGGAAGTAGAAGCTCCGCGTGCGGTCCCATTCCCGGAACGACGACCACACGAGCGATCCGCTGAACAGAACGGTCGCGAGCATCACCAAGGCGACGTTCAGCCCGTCGAGCCCGAGCTTGTAATGGATCCCGAGCGCGGAGATCCAGACGTCGTCGGTCACGAACTGAAGCCCGGCATGCCCTAGCTTGAACCGCGCTAGGAAGTAGACCGCGACTCCGAGCGTGACGAGGCTCCCCACCGCCACCGCGCGCCCGACCACCGGCCGCGGGAGCAGGCAGGCGATCAGCGAGATCGCCAGCGGCAGCCAGATGAGGATCGAGAGCGTCACCGGCTGATGCCCCGGGGGGAAGTGGAAGAACCGAGGAATCGGAAGCGCATCAGCTAGGAGCTCGAGATCAGGAAGTAGAGGACAACCCCGGCGACGCACACGATCATCAGCGCGGCGTAGTAGCGCAGGAAGCCGGTCTGCGCGCGCCGCACGGCGGCGGACCCGGCGCGCACCACGCCCGTGGTGCCGTCGGTGATCACTCCCGAGATAACGTCGCGCTCAAACGCCGTCGTGACCACCCGCCCGACCCACAACACCGGCCGGACGATCGCGAAGTCGATGATCTCGTCGAAGTACCACTTGTGCGACAGGAACACGTACAGGCCTCCGAACCGCTCGCGCAGCCGCGGCGCGATGCCTCGTTGCCGGACCCAGATGCGGTAGGCGACCGAGATGCCGGCGATCGCGATCAGCGCGCCGATGACCAGGCCGATCCAGGACGGGCCGGAGGTCACCTCGACGTGCGCGTACTTGGAGTCGGCGAACGTCGGCTCGAGGAACTTCGTGACCGCGTCGTCGATCCCGGGAATCTGAACCAGGCCGCCGACCACCGCGCACACCGCGAGCGCGCCCATCGCGATCTTCATGGGCATCTCGCGCTCGGCGATGAAGTGCCCCGGGCCGGGGAAGCCGACGTCGGTGTCCTCCTCCTCGCCCGTCATCGGGTTGCGCGGTACGTCCGCGTGCGCGAGGTGTCCGTGCTCGAGTTCCTGCGCTTCCTCGCACGGCTCGTTGAAGAAGGCGCGGAAGACCATCCGGAACGTGTAGAGCGCCGTCATGAACGCGCCGAGGTAGCCGACGATCCCGAGGATGATGAAGGCGCCGCCGCGATGGTCGAGGAACGCGATGATGTCGTCCTTCGACAGCCAACCCGAGAACGGCGGCAGGCCCGACAGGGCCAGGCCGCCCACAACGAAGCAGACGAACGTGAACGGCAGCGCCTTCCGGAACCCGCTCATGTGGTCGAGCGACTGGTCGCCCGCCATCGCGCCGATGATCGAGCCCGCGGCCATGAACAGGAGCGCCTTGAAGAAGGCGTGGGTCATCAGGTGGAACAGGCCGGCGGAGTACGCGCCCACGCACACGGCCATGATCATGTAGCCGATCTGGGACATCGTCGAGTACGCGATCACGCGTTTGATGTCGGTCATCACGAGCGCGATCGTGGCTGCGATCACAAGCGTCAGACAGCCGCCGATCGCGCCGACATCGGCGGCCGTCGGGGCCCATTCGAACAGCACGTGCATGCGCGCGATCAGATACACGCCGGCGGTGACCATCGTCGCGGCGTGGATCAGCGCGGACACCGGCGTCGGGCCTTCCATCGCGTCGGGGAGCCACGTGTGGAGCGGCACCTGGGCGGACTTGGCGAAGGCGCCGACGAGCAGCAGCATGCAGGCGAGGACGATCGGGGCGCCGTTGTGGGCGAAGTCGTGGGGGATGGCCCCGAACACCGGCAGGAACTGGACCGATCCGGTGTGGTCGAAGATGATGAACGTCGCGATCACGAGCCCGACGTCGCCGACCACGTTGATCACGAACGCCTTGATGCCGGCGCGGGTCGCGGTCGTGCGCCGGTACCAGAACGAGATCAGCAGATACGACGCGGCGCCGACGAACGCCCAGCCGACGATCAGCAACACGAAGTTTCCGGCCTCGACGAGCAGCAGCATCGAGAACACGAAGTAGTTCAGGTAGCTGAAGAAGCGCGAGAAGCCCTTGTCGAGCGTCATGTACGAGACCGAGTACAGGTGGATCAGCGTCGAGACGCCCGACACCACGAGCATCATGAACATCGACAGCGGGTCGATCAGGATCTGAACTTTGGCGTCGACGCCGACCGACACGTCGTAGTCCCACAGCGATGAGGTCAGCTGGCGGTGGTGGGGGCTGAGGCCGAGCAGCTTGATCAGCGCGATCACCGAGAACACGAACGACAGCCCGATCGCGAACGTGGCGATCCAGCCGGCCGCTCGGCCGGGCCAGCGCGCGTAGCCGAACCCGATCAGGATCGTTCCCGCAAGTGGGCACGCGAGGACCAGCCAGCCAAACGTCGTCGCGCTCATCCCTGGAGCTCGTTCAGCTGATCGACGTCGATCGGCAGGCGGCGGCGGTAGATCGCGACCACGAGCCCGAGTCCGACCGTGACCTCGCACGCGGCGACGACCATCACGATCAGCGCGAACACCTGCCCGTCCTCGTTCCCCCACATGCGCGAGAACGCCACCAGCGCGAGGTTCGCCGCGTTGAGCATCAGCTCGAGACAGAGCAGGATCACGAGCGGGTTGCGGCGCACGAGCACTCCGCCGGCGCCGACGCAGAAGATGATCGCGGACACCGCGAGGTACCAGCCGATGTTCACCAGCCACCCTCGGGCTCGGAGGTGGTCCCGACCGGCTCGCCCTCGCGCGCGACCGCCTCGCCGTGCACGACCTGGCGGACCCCGGCGGCCTCGGCCATCGTCCCGGTGTACGCCGGGCGGGCTCGGCTGATCCGCTCCTCGAACGGCTCATCGGGCTCGAGGCCGCGCCGGCGGCGCGCGAGCACGACCGCGCCGACCGCCGCGACCATCAGCAGGATCGAGGCGATCTCGAACGGGAACAGGAACTTGGTCAGGAACAGCTGGCCGATCGAGCCCGGGCTGCCGAAGCCGGCGACGTACGCGGCACCCCGCGAGTTGACGGCCTTCAGGCCGGCGCCGAGCATCGCGATGCACAGCTCGATCGCGATCGCGAGGCCGAACAGCGGCCCGAGCACCCGCAGCACCCCGCCGCTCGCGAGCTGCTCCCCGCCGCCGACGTACGCGACCACGAACACGTACAGGACCATCACCGCGCCCGCGTACACGATCACCTGCGCGGCCGCGACGAACTCGGCTCGAAGCAGCAGGAACAGCGCGGCGAGCGAGACGAGGTGGAACGCCAGCGCGAGCACGCTGTAGAAGGGGTTTCGCAAAACCACGACCCCGATCGCGCCGGTGATCGCGCCGATCGCGGCGATGAAGAAGAGGACGGCGGTCACTCGCCCTCCCGGCGCAGCGGCGTGCGCTCGATCGCCTCTGCCAGCAGCATCTCCTTCGTGAAGATCAGGTCCGAGCGCGTGTAGTCGGACATCTCGTAGTCGTGGCCCATCGTGATCGCGTCGAACGGGCACGCGACCTCGCAGTAGCCGCAGAAGATGCAGCGGCTGAGGTTGATCTCGTACACCGCCGCGTAGCGTTCGCCGGCGGAGATGCGATGCTCGGGCGTGTTCTCGGCGGCGACGACGCGAATGCAGTCGGCCGGGCAGGCGGCGGCGCACAGCGAGCAGCCGACGCATTTCTCGAGGCCGGTGTCCTCGAAGCGGTGCAGGCGGTGGCGGCCGCGGAAACGGGGATAGACCGGCGTCTTCTCCTCGGGGTACTGGATCGTGACCGGTCCCTCGACGACCCGCGCGAGCGTCGTCTTCATGCCCCTGAGTGTCTCGCCGAACAGGCGGTAGGCACCGGCAACCGGGCCTGCCGCGGGCGAACGGACCACCTGGATCACATCGTCACTGACGTCGTACTGGGTCATGACACCACCAAGATCGCGGTCACCACCAGGTTCAGGGTGGCCAGAGGGAGCAGGAACTTCCAGCCGAACGACATCAGCTGGTCGTACCTGAGGCGGGGGAGCGTCGCGCGGATCCAGATGAAGAACGTGATGAAGATCATCATCTTGGCCGCGACGATGAACGGGTCGATCCAGCCGGGTATGGACGGGTTGCCCGGGAGCAGCCAGCCCCCGAGGAACACCGTGGTCGCGATGCCGGCGACCACGATCATGTTCATGTACTCCGCGAACAGGTAGGCCACGAACGGCGTACCGCCGTACTCGGTGAAGTAGCCGCCGACGAGCTCGGCGTCGGCCTCGACGAGGTCGAACGGGGCGCGGTTCGTCTCGGCGAACGACGCCGTCATGAAGATCAGGAAGCCGGCGAACTGCGGGACGATGTACCACATCCCCCGCTGGGCGTGGACGATCCCGGTCAGCGACAGCGTCTGTGCGGTGATCACCACTCCGAGCAGCGACAGCCCCTGGGAGACCTCGTAGGAGATCAGCTGGGCGGCGCCGCGCATCGCCCCGAGGAACGAGTACTTCGACCCCGACGCCCAGCCGCCGAGCATGATCCCGTAGAACGAGATTCCGCCGAGCGCGAACACGTACAGCGGGCCGATCGACACGTCGATCCCGTACAGGCCGACGGGCTGCCCGAAGATGTGCTGGACGCCGCCCCACGGGATGATCGCGAGCGCGGTGACCGCGGTGATGATCGCGATCATCGGCGCGATCCGGAACAGGTAGGCGACCGACGTGGTCGGACGGAACGGCTCCTTCATCGCGAACTTGACGATCTCCGCGAGCGGCTGCGCGAGGCCGAACGGGCCGACGCGGTTCGGGCCGTAGCGGGCCTGGAAGCGGCCGAGCAGCTTGCGCTCGTACACCGTGATGATCGGCAGGACCGCGAACACGAGCGCGAAGATCACGAGCGCCTTGACGATCTGCACCCACCAGGGCTCGAAGTAGTTGACATCGGCGAGCGTGATCGTCACCGCTTGCGCACCTCCACGACCGGCTCGGTGAACGCATTCGCGGACCCCACGGCGATCCCGTCGGCGAGGAACGCCGTGCCCGCGGGGATGCCCGTGCGCACGTGGGCGGTGGCCGGCAGCGTGGTCCCGTTCTGTGAGACCGCCACCGCTTCCCCGTCACCGATTCCCAGCCGAACCGCATCCTCGGGCGACAGCTCGACCTGCTGGTGCGCGACCGTGAACTGGAGTGCCGGCGAGATCTCGACCTCGGGCGCGGCCCAGATCGAGCGGTACGTGCCGAGCCGGAGCGCCCCGTTCGACGACGCCGCGGCCTTCGCGCGCTTGGTGGCTTTCGCCGGCCGGGCCGGATTGGCCGAAGGGGCCGGGAACTCCGACGCCGCCTCGCGCTCGGGCCAGCGCACGCCGCGCCCCGCGATCTCCTCGAGCGTGATGCCCCGGTAGAATGGCACCGCCTGGACGAGCTCTGCGAACGCCATCGCCGAGGTGAGCACGCCGGCGTCGAGGCCGGCGCGCCTGGCGACGTCGGCGATCACCGACCAGCCGGCGCGGACCGAGCCCGGGTGGGCGATCGCGGTCCGCAGCCGCTGGAGGCGGCCGTCGGGGTGGACCACCGTCCCCTCCTTCTCGGCGTAGGACTCGGCCGGGAAGATCACGCTGGCGTGCTCCGCGAGCCCCTCGGTGAGGACCGAGGCGTGCGCGACGACGAGACCCGCGCGGTGGAGCGCCTGCTCCCACAGGGCCCGGTCGGGACGGTCGCGGACCGGGTCGGTCTGGAACAGCCACAGGGCGGTGATCTCGCCGTCGACCGCGGCCCGCCCAATCTGCGCGCCGCCGCGACCCGGAGCCGCGGCCTCGCTCGCGGCGACCTCGCGGTAGCCCGGGCCGGTGCCGGGGAGCGCGCCGGCTTCGCGGAGCCCGCGCCCGTTCGCGCCGGCTGGGATCTCGAGCAGGCCGGCGCCGTCGCGCCCGGCGAGGCCGAGGCGCCCGGCGATGCTGAGCAGGGTGCGGAGTGCGTCCTCGCCGAGCACGCGCTCGCCCCACAGGATCACGATGCCCTCACCCTCGAGAAGCAGCTTCGCCAGCCGCGCGGCGTCTGACCCGGAGTCGCGATCCCGGGAGCCGGAGCCGGCCCGGGATTCGGCCGCCAGCGCGAGGTCGAGCGCGGCCAGGAACGCGGCCTCGCCGCCCGGCTCGAACCGCACCGTCAGGTGAGCGTTCGGGTCGAGCGCGCTCGGGCGCGAGGTCGCGATCGCGAGCTTGACGCCGTGGCGCCGGACCCCCTTGCGGATCCGCAGGTCGAAGATCGGGGCGTCGTCGAGCGGCTCGCAGCCGACGATCAGGACCGTGTGGGCGAACTCGAGGTCGACGACCGTGGCCTGAAGCGACGGGGCGGCGAGCGCGCGGGCGAGATCCGGCGACAGAGGCTCGCCCTCCCGCGAGTCGACGTCGGAGGACGCAAGCCCCTCGCGCATCAGGCGCGCGATCAGGAACCCCTCCTCGTTCGTGGCCTGGCCGCCGACGATCGCGCCCACCGCGCCGCGATGGCGGGCCAGCCCGGCGGCCGCGTCGAGCGCGCGATCCCAGGAGACCGGACGGAGGCTGCCGCCATCCCGAACCAGCGGCTGCGTGATCCGCTCGTCGACGTGGATCGCCTGGTAGGCGAAGCGGCCCTTGTCGCACAGCCAGCCGTCGTCGACGCCCTCGTGCTTGGGCTCCCGCGCGAGCACGCGCATGACCTTCTCGTCGCGCACGGTGAACTCGACGTTGCACTGTGAGGGACACAGCGTGCAGACGCCGGCCGCGCCCTCGATGTCCCACGGCCGCGCCCGGAAGCGATAGGGCTGGGACGTCAGCGCGCCTACCGGGCACAGCTCGATGATGTTGCCGCTGAACGGCGCGACGTACGGATGGCCGTCGAACGTGCCCACGAACGTGTGGGCGCCGCGCGCGGTGAAGATCAGCTGGTAGTCCTCGGAGATCTCCTGCGAGAACCGGACGCACCGGTAGCAGAGGATGCACCGCTCGCGGTCGATCGCGATCAGCGGCGACAGCGCCAGCGGCTTCTCGAAATGGCGCTTGGGGTCGATGAAGCGCGAGCGCCCGAGGCCCCAGCCGAACGTGATGTCCTGGAGCGGGCACTCACCGCCCTTGTCACACACCGGGCAGTCGAGCGGGTGGTTGACGAGCAGGAACTCGACGATCGCGTTCTGGGCGTGATGGACGCGCTCGGTCTGGGTGTGGACGACCATCCCGTCCTTGACCGGCGTCGAGCACGAGGTCTGGAGCTTGGGGATGCCCTCGATCTCGACCAGGCACATGCGGCACGCCCCGACCGGAGCGCCCAGCTTCGGGTGGTAACAGAAGTAGGGGATCTCGATGTCGCCCTCCTTGGCGGCGTCGACGAGCATCATCCCCTCGGGCGCGCGCACCTCGCGGCCGTCGATCGTCAGCTGGATGATGTGCTCTTCGGGACGGGGCATGCGGCGAGGGCTAGTGCACCGGATAGGGGCCGGCGTGCTCGTCAGCGACCCCGATCGGGATCACATCGTCCAACTCCGCCCCCTCGGCGCGCTCGCGCGCTGCCTCGATCTCGTCCTCGAGCTCGGCCCTGAACTTCTTGACCATCGAACCGATCGGCATCGCCATCGCGTCGCCCAACACGCACAGGCAGTTGCCGATGATCTGCTCCTGCACGGACGTCATGATGTCGAGATCCATCGGAGTTGCCTCTCCCGACTGGATCCGCTCGAGCATCTTGACCGTCCAGTTCGTGCCCTCACGGCACGGCACGCACTTGCCGCAGGACTCGTGCGCGTAGAACTTCGCCACCTTCATCGCGACCTCGAGCACCGTGTGCGAGTCGTCGATGACGATCACCGCGCCCGAGCCCAGCATCGACCCCGCCCTGGCCATCGAGTCGAAGTCGTACGGGAGGTCGAGGTCGTCCTTGGTCAGCACCGGGGAACTCGACCCGCCGGGGAACCAGAACTTGATCTCGCGGCCTTCGGGCGGTCCGCCGGCGAGCCCGTAGATGAGCTCCCGTGAGGGCATCCCAAGCTCGATCTCGTAGTTGCCGGGGCGCTGCACGTCGCCCGAGACCGACACGACCTTCGTGCCGGTCGACGTCTGCACCCCGAGCTTGGCGTACTCCTTGCCGCCCATCCGGGTGATCGCCGGCACGGTCGAGAGCGTCTCGACGTTGTTGATCAGCGTCGGCCCGTGGTAGAGGCCCTCGATCGCCGGGAACGGCGGCTTCAGCCGCGGGTTGCCGCGCTTGCCCTCGAGCGAGTCGAGCAGGCCCGTCTCCTCGCCGCAGATGTACGCGCCGGCGCCGCGGTGGAGCACGAGCGAAACGGAGTGGTCTGATCCGAGGACCCGCTCGCCGATGTAGCCGGCTTCGGCGGCCTCGGCGATCGCCGCCTCGAGGATGTCGGCCTGGTGGGCGTACTCCCCGCGGATGTAGATGAACGTGCGGCTGATCTCGCCGGCCCAGGACGCGATCAGGATGCCCTCGATCAGCATGTGGGGGTTCTTCTGCATGATCTCGCGGTCCTTGAACGTCCCCGGCTCGGATTCGTCGGCGTTGCAGACGAGGTACTTCTCCATATCCCCGTGGGGCAGGAACGACACTTTGCGCCCCATCTGGAAGCCGGCGCCGCCGCGGCCCCGGATGCCCGAGTCCATGAGGTTCTCGAGCACCTCTTCGGGGGTCATCTCGAGCGCCTTGCGCAGCGCCTGGTAACCGCCGCGGCGCTCGTACACCGGGAGCGTGTTCAGCCCCGGCTCGTCGATGCGGTCGAACAGGATCTTCACTCCTCAGCGTCCTCCGCTTGCTCGTGGGGCTGCCCGGGCGGATCCGGCGGCCCGAAGTCCGTCTCCTCCTTGGCCACCTCCGAGGCGCCGCCGTCAGGCGCCGCCGTTCCTGTCCCAATCCGGTCAGCGCACCGGCGGTAGCGAAGCTGCTTGTGCTCGAGCACGGCCCGGCCGGCGTGGAGGTCCTCGAGGATCCGTGCCGCGTCGTCGAGCTCGAGCGGGCCGACGTACTCGCCGTTGACCGACGCCATCGGCGCGATGTCGCACGCCCCCAGACACTCGAACGAGCGGACAGCGACGTCGGGGTCGCCTTCGGCCGCGGCGAGCATCGCCTCGAAGAACTCGTCGGCGCCGCGCAGCGAGCACGAGATGTTCGTGCAGACGAAGACGTCGTTGCGAGGCTTGGGGACCGTCGAGAACATGTCGTAGAAGGTCGCGACCGCGGTGAGGTATGCGGGCGTGAGTTGCATCACCGCCCCGACCTGGTCGATCGCCTCGGGCGAGCACCAGCCGTGCAGCCTCTGAGCCGCGTGGAGCGCGGGGATCGCGGCCGAGCGCCGGTCGGGGTACTTGGCCATCGCCGCCTCGATCTCGTCGCGCAGCCCGGCCGGGATCGGGGTCGTCGCCGGGTCGGGTACGGTCGCCGGCGCCTTCGTCAGGTCGACGGCGTCGTCCCACCCGGGGACGCGCGACCCGTGGCCGAACCTGGGTACCGGGCGCGCGTTCATCGGTGGATCCTCTGGGAGTTTGCGCAGCAAACTCCGAATGGAATCGGCGTCAGCCGATTCCACCTCATCGGTGGATCCTCTGGGAGTTTGCGCAGCAAACTCCGAATGGAATCGGCGTCAGCCGATTCCACCTCATCGGTGGATCCTCCGGGAGTTTGCGCAGCAAGCTCCGAATGGAATCGGCGTCAGCCGATTCCACCTCATCGGTCGATCCCCCCGAGGATCGGGTCGAGCATCGCGAGCGTGGCGATCAGGTCGGCGACGTAGCTGTCCTTGACCATCGGCGCGAGCGCCTGCAGGTTCACGAAGCTGGGGTCGCGCATGTGCACGCGCGCGGGCTTGGCCGACCCGTCGGCCCGGACGAAGCAGCCGAGCTCTCCGCGCGGGCTCTCGATCGGGTAGTACGCCTCGCCCGGCGGCACGCGGAACCCCTCGGTGACGAGCTTGAAGTGGTGGATGAGCGCCTCCATCGAGGTCGCAAGCTCGTGACGGGGCGGGAGCGCGACCTTGCGGTCGGTGGTGATGTGAGGGCCCTCGGGCAGGCCGTCGAGGGCCTGCTCGATGATCTTGCACGACTCGTAGAACTCAGCGTGGCGGACCCGAAAGCGGTCGTAGTTGTCCCCGACGGTCCCGACCGGGATCTTGAAGTCGAAGTGGTCGTAGCTCGAGTACGGGTGCGCCTTGCGCAGATCCCACGGCTCGCCCGCAGCGCGCAGCAGCGGGCCCGTTACCCCGAGCCGGAGCAGGGTCTCCTTGTCGAGCGGGCAGATGTCGCGGAGCCGTTCGAGCACGATCTGGTTCTTCTCGAGCATGTCGGCGTACTGGTCGGCGCGGCTCGGCATGATCTTCAGGAACGCGCGCAACTTCTGCTCGAAGCCGCGAGGGATATCCTCCATCACGCCGCCTACCTGGAAGTACCTCGTGTGCATCCGCTGGCCCGAGGACATCTCGAACAGGTCGAGGACGAGTTCCCGTTCCCGGAAGGCGTACCAGAACATCGAGATAGCCCCGAGGTCGAGCGCGCCCGTGCCGAGCCAGACCAGATGCGACGCGATCCGGTTGAGCTCCAGGTGGATCACCCTGAGGTACTGGGCGCGTGGTGGCACGTCGACGTCGAGCAGCGTCTCGACGGCCCCGCAGAAGGCCATCGCGTTGAAGTAGTAGCTCAGGTAGTCCATCCGCTCGACCACGGGGATCACCTTCCAGTAGGCCTTGTCCTCGGCGGTCTTCTCGATCCCGGTGTGGACGTAGCCGACGATCGGCTTGATGTCACGGACGACCTCGCCCTCGAGCGTCGTGAGCAGCCGCAGCACGCCGTGGGTCGACGGGTGGTGGGGCCCGATGTTGAGCGTCATCAGCTCGTGGGTCTCGCCCGTCCCCGCCGGCGAGCTCGAAAGCGTGATCGACTCCTCCCGCTTGCGGTAGTCCTCGGGGCTGAGCGCGATCTGCCCGCCGCCCGTGCCTGAGCCCGTGACGGTCACTGGTACTTCCCGTAGTTCTGCTCTTCGTTGTGGGTGAACAGGACCGGCTCCCCGCCGACCGGGAAGTCGCGTCGCTGCGGGTGGCCCTCGTAGTCCTCGGGCATCAGGATCCGACGCAGGTCGGGATGACCCTCGAACACCACGCCGAACATGTCGTACACCTCGCGCTCGGGGAAGTCGGCGCCCGGGAACACGTCGATGACCGAATCGATCCGGGGATCCTCGGTCGAGACCCTGGCCTTGACCGAGATCCGCTCGACGCGCGTGCGGTCGAGCAGCTCGTAGAGCACGCCGAGGCGCGGCTCGTGCGGGTAGTAGTCGACGCCGTGGAGGCTCGCGAGCATCGTGTAGCCCTTGCCCTGCAGATGCTCGAGTACGGCCTTGATCCGGATCGGGTTGACGACGAGCACGGCCCGGCCGCGGTGGAACTCGGTGTCGAGGATCGAGTCGCTGTGCGCGTCGCGGAGCTCCTGGGCCGTCAGCTCGAGCTCCGTCGCGTCAGGCACCTGAGGTGTCTCCGGGCTTGAACACGCTGATGTCGGCACTCGCGGGCGCGTCCGAGTCCGGCAGCAGCTCCTCGGTGCCGACGGCGCTGTAGCGCTCGCGCCAGCCGTCGGGGCTGTCCCCGTGAATCTTGGACCGGAGCCGAAGGATCCCGTGCATCAGCGCCTCGGGCCGCGGCGGGCACCCCGGCACGTGGACGTCGATCGGCATGAACTTGTCCGAAGGCACGAGCGCGTAGTTGTTGAACACGCCCGTCGAGGAGCAGCAGGCGCCCATCGAGATCGCCCACTTGGGCTCGAGCATCTGGTCCCAGATGCGCCGGATGACCGGTGCCATCTTGATCGACACCCGGCCGGACAGAATGATCAAGTCCGCCTGCCGGGGCGAGGCGCGGAACGCCTCGAAGCCGAAGCGCGCGATGTCGACGCGCGCGGCGACGATGTGGATCTGCTCGATCGCGCAGCAGGCGAGCCCGAACGTGAGCGGGTACATCGAGTTCCCCTGGGCCCAGGCGACGGCCTTGTCGACCGTGGTCGTGAGCACCCTCTCCTCGACGTAGCGCTCGAGCTGCTCGTCATCCAAGCCCCGCAGCATGTCGCGCGCCTTGAGCTGGCGGACGCGGAGATCGGTCAGCCGCTCTCGCTTTATTTCCACTCGAGCGCCCCCCTCCGCCACACGTAGCCGAACGCGATCATCAACAGGACCACGAACACGACGGTCTCGACCATCGCAAACGAGCCGAACGCGCGCAGCTGCACCGCGATCGGATACAGGAAGATGACTTCGATGTCGAACAGGATGAACAGCATCGCGACGAGATAGAAGCTGATGCCGAACCGGAACCCGCGCTGGATCTCCGACGGCAGTCCGCACTCGTACGGCTCCTCCTTGGAGCGGTTCGGCGTCCGCCGGCCGATGATCAGATTGAGCGTGCCGAACAGAATGCCGATCAGCGACCCCAGGATCAGGAAGACGATCGCAGGCAGATAATCGCGAAGCACGGCTGACCGTTATATCACCGCTTGCGGGTAGCTTGTAACACTGTGTTACTTAGTGATGATTGCGGCTAACTGAACGGCAACAATGAAGCAGCTTCACCTCGTCCTCGGGGTCGTGACGATCGTGTTGTCGGGGGCCGCCGGCGCGCACGGCGCGTGGTGCTGGTGGCGCGTCTCGAGCAGCCGGTGGTTCTGGCGGCTGCTACGCGCCTCGCAAGTGGCGATCGTCGTCGAGGCCGCGCTCGGGGGCGTGCTCGTGCTGACCGGCCACAAGTCCCCGGGCCTGCACACGCTGTACGGCGTGCTGCCGCTGTTCGTCTCGTTCGTGGCCGAGCAACTGCGCGTCTCGACCGCGCAGATGGTGCTCGACAAGGGGGGGTTCGAGTCCGCGCAGGAGGTCGGCGCGCTGCCCGAGGCCGAGCAGCAGGCGCTGGTGGCGACGATCCTGCGCCGCGAGATCGGTGTAATGGCGCTGGCGGCGCTCGTGAACACGGTTCTGCTCGCGCGGGCGGCGATGACGCATTGATGATGCCGCCGAAGGCGGCCCCGCTCAGCGCTCCGCAACGAGTCCGACGTCGTGGTACTGGCCGCCGTACCAGAGCAGCGGGTCGCCGTCGCCGAGGCCCATCGCCACCACCTCGCCGATCGCGATCGTGTGATCCCCGCCGGCGATCAGCTCGCGCAGCGTGCACACGACCCAGGACAGCGCGCCCTCGATGATCGGAACGCCGTCCTGCAAGCGGTGCGCGATCGCCTCGAGCTTCTCGGACTCCGGCACCTTCGACGCGAACACCTCGGCCACATCCTCTTGCTGCGAGCCCAGCACGTTGACCCCGAAGCGGCCGGCCTCCCGCACGATCAGGAGCGTGCGCGCGTTGTTCTCGAAGCAGACGAGCGCCAGCAGCGGGTCGAGCGACAGCGAGCACAGCGCGTTCGCCGTCATGCCGCCCGAGGCCTGCGACGCGGCGCTGGTGATGACGGCGACGCCGGTCGCGAAGCGCCCGAAGACCTCGCGGAACAGCTCCGGATCCGGCTCGCGCGTCATCTCCGCTCGTTATACCGCGCGTGACCCGGCGCCGGCCGCTCTGGTTGCCGCCGTGAGGACGATCGCGACCTGGGGGTTGGCCGGCGCGAACGTCATGCCGGCCGGCGCCGGGATTGCCGAGGGGTTCGGCGCCCACCCCCTGGCTCCTGCTGCTTCCGTATGATCCTGCCCCGGATGAGCCGACCCGCCAAGGTCCTCCTGATGGGCGCGTTGCTCGCGGCAGCGGCCCTGGCGACCGCGTGCGGAACGCAGAAGATCTCCGTCCCGAAGTCCCAGCCGGTGCTCTACCAGGGCGCCACGCTGTTCAACGAGCGGTGCTCGGGATGCCACACGTTGTCGTACGCCGCCGCGCGCGGATCCGCCGAGAACGTGCGCACGGCGCAGTTCAACAACGGCCCGAACTTCGACGTGCGTTGCGAGAGGCCGGTCGCGCGCGTCCTCTACGCGATTCAGAACGGCGGCTTCTCGGGGGCGATCATGCCGCAGAACATCGTCGTCGGCGAGCAGGCGCTCGCGGTGGCCCAGTTCGTCGCGACCTACTCGGGCCGATCGGCGCCGAGGATCCCCGACACCGTGCCATGCCAGCAGGTCCCGATCGGGTCGATCTCCCAAGCGCTCGCGTCGGCGCCCTGACGACCACCGCGCATCCCCCGGAGCGCTCGTGCTTGACATCCAGCTGATCCGCCGCGACCCGGACGCCGTCCGGGCGGCGCTGGCCCGGCGCGGCGAGGCGGCGGCCGCCGCCGTGGACCGGTTGCTCGAGCTCGATCAGCGGTGGCGCTCGATCCGGGCCGAGCTCGAGGAGCTCCGCGCGGAGCAGAACCGGGCCAGTCGTGGCCGCAAGGCGCCGCCGACCGACGCCGAGCGCGCGCAGCTCGCCGAGCTGGCGACGCGGGGGCGGGAGCTGAGCGACGAGGAGACCGCCGTGCGCGCCGAGCGCGACGCCGTCCTGGCGGCGCTGCCGAACCTGCCGGCGGCAGACACCCCCGGGCAGGACACGGTCCTGCGCGAGGTCGGCGACGCAGGCGACACCGGCAGGGACCACCTCGAGCTCGCCGGCGACCGGATCGACATGGAGCGGGGAGCGCGGCTGTCGGGATCGCGGTTCGCCTACCTGCGCGGGGACCTCGTGATGCTCGAGTTCGCGCTCGTCCGCTACGCGCTCGAGAAGCTCCGCGGCGAGGGGTTCGAGCCGGTCGTGCCGCCGGTGCTCGTGCGCGAGCGAGCGCTGTACGGGACCGGCTTCCTTCCCGACACCGAGCAGCAGATCTACCGCCTCCCTGACGATGACCTGTACCTCGTCGGCACGTCCGAGGTCGCGCTCGCCTCCCTGCACGACGACGAGATCCTCGCCGAGGCCGACCTGCCGCTGCGCTACGCCGGCTTCTCTACGTGCTTCCGCCGCGAGGCCGGCGCCGCCGGCAAGGACACGCGTGGGATCTTCCGCGTGCACCAGTTCGACAAGGTCGAGATGTTCTGCTTTGTCAGGCCGGACGATGGTGCGGCGGAGCACGCGCGCCTGCTGGCGATCGAGGAATCGATCCTCACCGAGCTCGAGATCCCCTACCGGGTGGTGGCGATCGCGGTCGACGAGCTCGGCGCCTCGGCCGCCAAGAAGTACGACTGCGAGGCGTGGCTCCCGGGTCAGGGTCGCTACCGGGAGCTGACCTCGTGCTCGAACACGACTGACTACCAGGCGCGGAGGCTCGACATCCGCTACCGGCCGCAGGACGGCCGGCCCACGCACCTGCATACGCTGAACGGCACGGCGGTCGCGGTCGGGAGGACGATCATCGCGCTGCTCGAGAACGGGCAGCGGGAGGACGGATCGGTTCGCCTGCCGGCGCCGCTGGTGGCCCGCGGAGCGCCGGCGGTGCTGCCGCCCGCCTAGTGTCGCGACGCCTGGTGTCGACTCCCGGCGCGTGTCATGCACACACGCGTGGGACCCCCCGGGGGGTGATCCAGCAGCCGGCTTCTAGTCGACGACGCGGAGCGGGCGGGCGTGCTGGTCCTCGAGGACCACGAGCGCCGCGCGTGGCGGGCCGCATGACGCGACCCGCGCCCGGAGCCGCACGCCGAACGTGTTCCACGGGCGCACGAACGCGGCGACGGGCTCATCGGCGCCGGCGGCGGCCTCGACGAGCGCCGCGGCGAACCGCGCCGGGCGCCCCGCCTCGGCGTCGGCCGGGACGAGCAGCTGGACCACGGGGTGGTTCACGGCGCTGTCCTCGCTCACCCCGAGCAGCGTCTCCGCGCGCCAAGACATCGCCTGGACGAGTAGCGAGCTGTCGATCACGAGGAACGCGTCGCGATTGGTCGGAGTGATGTCCGCGCGCGTCTCGAGCATGACCCCGAGGCCACACGACCGGCACACGCGCGCCATCGGCGCCGGCGGCTGCTCACCGCGCGCCGGAGCGGCGCAGTGCCCGCAAAACCACGCGAACTCGACCGGCGGTACAACCGCCGGCTTCACGAGCCTCAACGCTGGACGAGAATCTGTTATTCCCCTCATTACCCCTGTCCGGATGCTAACTCTTGGGGTGGCGGAACGGAAGCGCCCGCCGAACATTTGTGCAACTTGTAGATACGCTCGGTGACTTTTCAGCCGGCCGTGAACTTTTGCCTCGCACCTGGACAAATGAACGTCTCCCCGATGAGCGCTCGAAGAGCCCGTGCGCGCGCTCCCGCGCGTGCAGATTGCGATGAATCCTCTCGTCGTCCACGACTACGGCTCCGCTCTTTCGAGCAATACCACGGAGAGCCGATATCTCTCCTCAGATGCCGTTTCGGCCCCCCCAGGTGGGGGGTTTACGCTTCTCGGGCGATCCCACCTTCGCGTATGAAGCGCCTATGCAGCCTCCGAGCAGCTCCAGCGGACTGGCGAAGACAGCACAACAGCGGAGAGGGGGGGATTCGAACCCCCGAACGAGGTTAACCCCCGTTACGCGATTTCCAGTCGCGCCCGTTCAACCGCTCCGGCACCTCTCCGTGAGACGCGCCAAGGGTAGCGCGCTCGGGCCCTCGCGGCGAGGGTTTCCGCTAGAGGATCCAGACGCCGTCGCGGAGCAGCGGCAGCTCGCCGCCGCCGGGCTCGATGCCCGTGACCGCCACGTCGTTCGATCCGATCATGAAGTCGATGTGGAGCTCGCTGCGGTTGATCTGCCGCTGGTCGGCCTCATCTGTGACCGTGAAGTCGAGCCCCTCGCCGAGCGCGATGTGGCTCGCGGCGTTCTCGTCGAGCAGGGTGTCGAAGAACACCGTGTCCAGAGCCCCGATGCGGCTTTCCCGGTCGACGAGGGCCACTTCGCCGAGTCGCGAGGCCCCCGGATCTCGCCCCGCGAGCGCGCGCAGCGTTTCGGCTCCGTGGTCGGCGACGATCTCGACCGCGTTGCCCGCCTCGAACCGCACCTGAAGGCCGGTGATGAGCACGCCCGAGACGAACAGTGGCTTCGTCGAGCGCACGTGGCCGAAGACCCGCGCGGGATCGGGCGTCGTGAACACCTCCTCGGTCGGGATGTTGGGTGCGTGCACGATCCCGTCGACGGTCGAGATGCGGGCGCAGTGCCACCGGCTGGACGGCAGCAGGCCGACGGTCAGCTCGGTACCCGGGCCGTCGAAGCGCAGGGCGTCGAGCCCCAGCTCGTCGAGTTTGGTCGCGACGGCGGTCAGCCCGTCCATGCGTTTGACCCAGGCGGCCACGGGGTCGTCCTCGTCCACGCGACAGGCGTGCGCGACGTCGCGCCAGAGGCGCTCGAGGGCGTCGGCGGCCGACCCGTTCGGATGGACCAGCTCGGCCCATGCCTCGGTCGGGCACGGGACGGCCGTCCAGTTCGTGGTGCGCTGATTGACGATCTCGATCGACTCCCGAACCCGCGGCAGCAGGTCCTTGCCCAGCAGCGCCGGGTCGATCCCGTCCATCACGTGAGGCGCGACCGGGCCGGTGAGCGCGATCAAGGCGCAGCGTTGATCGCCGAGCGCCTGCATCCGCTCGCCGTACCAGGGGGGCACGAACCCGAGCGTGTCCGGGGCGGCGTAGAGCGCCCGGGCGCGCTTGAAATGGATGTCGAACACCGACAGGTCGACGAACTTCGCGCCGGCCCTGTAGGCGGACTCGGCGAGCTCCCGCGCGAGCGCCTCCTTGCCGGGCTCGGACGAGATCGCGACGATCTGTCCGGGCTGGACGTTCGCTCCGAACCGGACCACGAGGTCGGCCAGCGCGCGGATCTGCTCGGGGGTGCCTGCATCCATGACTTCGGAGGAGGATGCCACCCCTTGGGCCTGCACGCATAGACAACCATCCGCGCCCGCACCGGCATGCACGGCCGCGTTCGGGAAGCGTAGAGTCGCGCGGGTGACGAGCGCACTGCGCAATCTCGACGAGCGGCGCGCGGTCGCACTCGAGTTGCTGTGCGAGACGATCGTCCCGGGGTCGGGGCGCGTAGGCCCGGTCGTCTACATCGACGCCGTGATGTCCGAGATGCCACCGCCTCTGCGCGAGGCCGTGGTCGGGTCGATCGACGCGCTCGCCGACGCGGCACCCGGCGGCCCCGAGGCGCTCGGGCCGCACGCGCCCACGCCGGCGTTCGCGATGATCCGGGCGCTCGCGGTCGAGGCCTACTACAGCGACTTTCTCGCGCCGGGTGCTCCCGGCCCGAGCGCGTACGAGGACATCGACTTCCACTCGCCGCTGGCGATGCGGATCAACAAGGACTGGTCCTATCTCGGGGTTCAGGGATGAGCGAGCACTACGAGGTGGTCGTGGTCGGATCCGGCGCCGGCGGCGGCGTCGTCGCCGGCGAGCTCGCCGAGCGGGGCCGCTCGGTGCTGCTGCTCGAAGCCGGCGGTCACTACGTCGCGGCGGACTTCATGCGGTGGGAGAGCCGAGCCTCGCACGACTACTGGTGGCCGCTCGGGTTCGCATTCCCGACCGGCGATCCCGGCCTCGGTCCGGTCGTGCTGATCAGCGGCTGTTGCGTCGGCGGCAGCACCACGATCAACACCAAGGTGGCGCTGCGGGCGACCCAGCGCGAGCTCGACAAGTGGTACGAGGCGACCGGCCTGTGCAACGACCGGGGCGAGCCGATCTCGCGCGCCGACCTCGATCCGTACTACGACCACGTCGAGCGCTACCTCGGCGTCCGCGACCGCTCTACCGACTGGGACCTCAAACGCTGCGTGCAGACGGCCAAGCGCGGGTTCGAAGCCGTCGGCGCGACGCTCGAGCCGGTCCGCGCCTACGCGGACGAGAACTGCGAGCAATGCGGCTCGTGCCTCCAGGGCTGCCCCACGAATGCCGGCAAGTCGACGATGAACACCTACATCCAGCGCAACGTCCTTTCGGGCGCGCTCGCGCTCAGGTCGGACTCGTTCGTCGACCGGGTCCTGATCGAGGACCGCGGCAGCGGCCTCGAGGCGACCGGCGTGCTGTACACCGATGCGTTCGGCGAGACGCAGACCGTCGGAGCCGACGTGGTCGTGGTCGCGGCCGGGTCGCTCCGCTCGCCCCAGGTCCTGATCCGCTCGGAGGTGCCCAACCCAAACATCGGCCGCAACCTCGGGCTGCACCCCGCGCAGTTCGTGTTCGGTCTGTTCGACGAGCCCCAGGACGCCCACATGGTGGCCCCGATCACCGGGCACTGCTACGACTTCGCCGCCGACGAGGACGGAGGGTTCGCCGTCGAGGCGGTGACCGTCCAGGACCCGATCGGGTTCGCGGCCGGCCTGTGCGACGAGAACGGCCCGATGTGGGGCCGGCCGCTCGTCGACGCCGCCAGGAAATACCGCCGGTGGATCGGGCTGCTGAACATGTCCAACGACGGCAACAACGCGAGCGTCGTGGTCGACGAGGGCGGCAACGAGCGGTTCTTCTCGGACTTTCACCCGGTCGAGCTCGAGCGGATCAACAACGCCCGGGAGTTCTCGACCCGCGTGCTCGAGGCGGCCGGCGCCACCCAGGTCCTCTGGTCCGGGCTCGCAACGACGCACATGCAGGGGAGCTGCCGGATGGGCGCCGACCCCGCGACGTCGGTCGTGGACACGCATTGCCAGTCGCATGAGGTCAAGCGCCTGTACGTCGGGGACAGCTCCCTGCACCCCCGGACGCTGTCGGTGAACCCGTCGCTGACGATCATGACGCTCGCAACCCGCCTCGCGGATTACCTGCACTCGGGCGCGGGCGGCCAGCTCGAGGCCGGCCGCGAGCAGCTCGTTGCGTGAGGGCGAGCCCGACGACATCGAGTTCTTCACCGCGCTCGTCCGCGACAGCGTTTGACCGGTACCGGCTTGCGTGGCGCGGCCCATGCCCGTCATGCTTCCGGCGCCAGACAACACGGAGGAGACGATGAGCGAGCCGATACTGGACGGGCTGATGATGGACGACTATCCGCTGTCGCTGACCGCGGTCGTCGAGCGAGCCGAGGCGCTCGCCGGCGGGCGCAAGGTCGTGTCGAGACGGCCGGATGGGTCGATCCACCGAACGACGCTCGGCGAGTGCGCGACGCGGGCGCGGCGCCTCGCCTCCGCGCTTGCGGACCTCGGCATCGGCGAAGGCGACCGGGTCGGGACGCTGCTCTGGAACCAGCCCGAGCACCTCGAGCTTTACTACGCCGTGCCGGCGATGGGCGCGGTCGTCCACACGCTGAATCCGCGCCTGCACCCCGACGAGCTCGGATTCATCGCGGGCGACGCGGCGGACCGGGCGATCGTCGTCGACGAGTCGCTGCTGCCGGCGTTCGACGCTTTCAAGTCAAGCCACGAGTTCGAGCACGTGATCGTGGTCTCGTCTGGGGATCCCGCCCGCCCGGTTCCGGATGGGGCGATCGACTACGAGTCGCTGATCGCCGGCGCCGAGCCGATCGAATGGCTCAGTCCGAACGAGCGCCGAGCGGCCGCGATCTGTTACACGTCGGGCACCACGGGCCGGCCCAAGGGCGTGCTCTATTCGCACCGCGCGCTGGTTCTGCACTCGATCGCGGCGGCGCTGCCGGACGCGATGGACATCTCCACGCGGGACACCGTGCTGCCGGTCGTGCCGATGTTCCACGCCAACGCGTGGGGGATCCCCTACACCGCCACGATGATGGGCGCGGCGATCGTGCTCCCCGGGCCGCTGCTCGATGCGGAGAACGTACTCGATCTACTCGCCGGCGAGCACGTCACGCTCACCGCCGGCGTGCCGACCGTGTGGATGGCGATGCTCAAGGCGATCGACACCGAGCCCGAGCGATGGGACCTCGGCTCGCTCCATCGCCTGCTCGTGGGCGGCTCGGCGGTGCCCAAGAGCATGATCGAGGGCTACGCCCGGCATGGCCTCGAGATCGTCCAGGGCTGGGGGATGACCGAGACCTCGCCGCTCGCGAGCACGTGCATCCTTCCGCCGGAGCTCGACGACGTGCCGGCCGAGGAGCAGTTCGAGTACCGCGCGCGTCAGGGCGTGCCCGCTCCGTATGTCGAGATCCGCGCGCGCGGAGACGACGGCGAGCTGATCCCGTGGGACGACGATGCGATGGGCGAGCTCGAAGTGCGGGGACCGTGGGTCGCAGCGGCCTACTTCCAGGGGTCGGGCGCCGAGAAGTTCACCGAGGACGGTTGGTTCCAGACCGGCGACGTGGTCCGGATCAACCGGCACGGCTGCATCCGGATCACGGACCGCACGAAGGATCTCGTCAAGTCCGGTGGCGAGTGGATCTCGTCCGTCGACATGGAGAACCTGCTGATGGGGCACCCGGCGGTCGCCGAGGCCGCGGTGATCGCGATCCCCGACGACGAGTGGGGGGAGCGGCCGATGGCGGTCGTCGTGCTCATGGACGGGTCAGACGCAACCGCCGATGACCTGCGCGCGCATCTCGCGAAGGGATTCGCGAAATGGCAGGTGCCCGAGCGCGTCGAGTTCGTCGAGGAGATTCCGCGGACCGCGACCGGCAAGTTCAAGAAGACCGCGCTCCGTGAGCAGTTTGTGAAAACGCCGGCGTGAGGACCTGTATTGGTCCCGATGAGAAAACTGAAATTGGTACTGCTCGGTCGTGCCCGAAACGCGTTCCGGCTGCTATACACCGAGTGGTGCCGGCAGAGGAAACCGAAGTCGCCGCTTCGGTGGATGGCCTCGTCAGCGGGGTTGTCGTTGAGGCGCACGAGCTAGAGCGCCGCTACGGCGAGGGAGAGACAGCGGTCCACGCGCTACGCGGCGTGTCGCTCAACGTGACGCGCGGACATCTCGTCGCAGTGATGGGCCCGTCGGGCTCGGGCAAATCGACGCTGATGCACATCCTGGCCGGGCTCGACAAGCCGACCAGCGGGACCGTCACGATCGCCGGCACCGAGATCACCAGCCTTGACGACGCGCGCATGACCCGCCTGCGCCGCGAGCACATCGGGTTCGTGTTCCAGTTCTTCAACCTGCTCCCGATGCTGAGCGCGGAGGAGAACGTGCTGCTGCCGCTGTCGATCGCGAGCGAAAAGCCCGATCGCGAATGGCTCGAGCAGCTCCTGGCGAAGACCGGGCTCGCCGACCGGCGGCGTCACCGGCCCGCAGAGCTCTCGGGTGGCCAGCAGCAGCGGGTCGCGATCGCCCGCGCGCTCGTGACCAAGCCGACGATCGTGTTCGCGGACGAGCCGACCGGAAACCTCGACTCGAAGACCGGCGGCGAGATCCTCGATCTGCTGCGCGACTCGGTGCGCGACTACAACCAGACGATCGTGATGGTGACCCACGAGGCGCGCGCCGCGGCCATCGCCGATCGCATCCTGTTCCTCGCGGACGGACTGATCGTGAAGGAGCTCATCGACACGGATGCTGCCCAGGTGCTCGAGGTGATGAGCACGCTGCAGTCGTGACCAGGGTCGCGCTCCGCGGTCTCCTCGGACGCAAGCTCCGCGCGTGCCTGACGGCGTTCGCGATCGTGCTCGGGGTGGCGATGGTGAGCGGGACGTTCGTGTTGACCGACACGATCAAGTCGGCGTTCACGACGGTGTTCACGACCGTCTACCAGAACACCGACGCGGTGATCACGGGCAAGAGCGCGATCTCGACGAACAACAACGGCAACGGCGCGACGACGCCGTCGCTGCCGGCTTCGCTCTTGCCCCGGGTGCGAGCGCTGCCGCAGGTCGGCGCCGCATCGGGCAGCATCTCCGACACCGCTCAGCTGGTCGGCCGTAACGGGAAGGTGATCTCGGGCGCCGGGGCGCCGGGCCTCGCGTTCAGCTACTCGCCCGAGAGTGCGCACTTCAACCCGCTGACGCTGACCAGTGGCAACTGGCCGAGCGGCCCGCAGGACGTCGACATCGACACCTCGACCGCGAGCAAGCACGACTACAAGGTCGGCGACGAGATCGGGGTGATCGCGCGGGGGCCCGTCGAGAAGTACCGGGTCGTCGGAACCGTCCAGATCGGTGGCGTCTCGTCTCTGGGCGGCGCGACGATGGCGATCTTCACGCTGCCCAGGGCTCAGCAGCTGTTCAACAAGGAAGGGAAGTACGACACGATCAGCATCGCCGCCAAGCACGGCTACTCACCCCAGCAGGTGGTGAACGCGATCAAGCCGCTGCTCGGCCCGAGCGCACAGGTCAGGACCGGTCAGAGTCAGGCCCAGCAGGCGACCAAGGACACCAGCGGGTTCCTCAACATCTTCCAGGACTTCCTGCTCGCGTTCGGCGGCATCGCGCTGTTCGTGGGCAGCTTCGTGATCGCCAACACCCTGTCGATCACGATCGCGCAGCGCACGCGCGAGCTGGCGACGCTGCGGACGCTCGGGGCGACGCGCCGTCAGGTCCTGCGCTCGGTGCTGGTCGAGGCGTTCGTGATCGGGACGCTCGCCTCGATCGTCGGGCTGTTCCTCGGCCTGTTGCTGGCCAAGGCGCTCAACTCGCTGCTGGTGTCGTTCGGGATCAACCTGCCGCAGGCGGCGACGGTGTTCAAGACCCGGACGATCGTGGTCTCGCTGCTGGTCGGGATCGTGATCACGCTGATCGCGGCCCTGCGGCCGGCGCTCCGCGCCACGCGCGTCGCTCCGATCGCGGCGGCTCGCGAGGGCGCGCTGCTGCCGCCGTCGCGGTGGGCCAAGTACGGCCCGCACGCGGCCGGCGGGACCGTGCTGAGCGCGATCGTGCTGATGCTGATCGGCCTGTTCGTGAGCGGCCTGTCGACGGGGGTGCGCCTCCTCGCGGTCGGCATCGGCGCGGTCGCGCTGTTCATCGGGTTCTCAATGCTCGCGCCCATTCTCGTGCCGCCGCTGGTCCGGGTCCTCGGCTGGCCTGCCGCCCGGATCGGTGGCTCGGCGGGGAAGCTCGCCCAGGGCAACTCCGCGCGCAATCCGGCACGTACCGCGTCGACCGCATCTGCGCTGATGATCGGGCTTGCCTTGGTTACGCTCGTCGGCGTGCTCGCCGCGGGGCTGCGGACCCGGTTCGAGAGTTCGGTCAACAAGGTGTTCGTCGCCAACTACGCGATCACTGCGGAGAACAACTTCTCGCCGATCAGCCTCTCCTCGGAGAAGGCCGCGCAAGCGACGCCGGGAGTAACCGCGGTCTCCGGCGTCCGCGCCGGCGACGGGAAGGCGTTCGGGTCGCACATCAACGTGACCGGCGTCGCGCCGAACGTCAGCAAGGTGATCAAGGTCGACTGGACGGCGGGCAGCCAGGCGACGCCCGCGGAGCTCGGAAGCGACGGCGCGTTCGTCGACAAGGCCTACGCGGACGCGCAGGATCTACACGTTGGGTCGCCGATCGCGGTCGAGACCCCGACCGGTAAGACGCTGCATCTGAAGCTCGAGGGGATCACGAACCCGCCCAAGGGCGGCACACCGTACGGGGACGTGACGATCTCCCAGGCGCTGTTCGACAGCGACTACCAGAACCCGCAGAATCTGTACACGTTCGTGAACATCGTGGGGGGCGTGAGTGCGGCGAACACCGCCCGGTTGAACGCGGCGCTGAGCGGATTCCCGGACGCCAAGCTCCAGACCAAGGAGCAGTTCAAGAACAACCAGCTGGCCGGGCTCGACACGCTCCTGAACTTGCTCTACGTGCTGCTGTCGCTGTCGATCGTGGTCAGCCTGTTCGGGATCGTCAACACGCTCGTGCTGACCGTGTTCGAGCGCACTCGCGAGCTTGGAATGCTCAGGGCGGTGGGGATGAGCCGGCGCCAGGTGCGGCGCATGATCCGCCACGAGAGCATCATCACCGCGCTGCTCGGGGCCGCCTTCGGCATCCCGCTGGGGATCCTTTTGGCATTGATGGTCGGGGCGGCGATCAAGTACGCGGTGTTCACGATCCCGGTGGGGACGCTGATCGTGTTCGTGATCGCGGCCGTGATCGCGGGCGTGATCGCCGCGATCTGGCCGGCGCGGCGGGCCGGGCGGCTCAACGTGCTCGAAGCGCTCCAGTACGAGTAGCGCTCCCTGGGCCAGCCGAATGCTGGGCCTCGCTTCGCTCGGCGTCCGTGGGACCCGGCGGGCCCGTCCGGACCGGTTCGCCGGGGCGCGGCGGCCCGAATGCGCACCCCAGAGTCCCAGAATCCCAGAGTAAGTCGCCACTCGACCATCGACCTCAGCGCGAGTGGGGCGAAACTCGTGTCAGGGCCGAGTGAATCGACATTCACCACGCGCCGAGCCGGCGAGTGATGAGTTACTCGGGGTGGTCAGGGACGCGCGGCGGTGTTCTGTTCGGCCCGCTCAAGGACGCACGAGCGAGATCGAGCTGTGTGCGGCTCGCCCCAGGCGTCCCGGGCGTCGTCGGTCGCGCCGGTCATGGGCCCGTCGCGACGTTCTGGAGCCTGACCTGACCGCGCGCGACCAGCTTGCGATCCTCGGGGCGCCGAATCTCGACCTGCCACAGTTGCTGCGTGCGCCCCTGGTGCACGGCGGTGGCCACCACCTCGAGCCGGCCGGTCCGGTGCGGGCGGACGAAGTCGGTGAGGTTCGAGACGCCGACGGCCTGCATGCCCTGGTCCCTCACCGCCTCGAACGCGCCGGTCGTGGCGAACGTCTCCACGACCGTCGTGTAGAGGCCGCCGTGGACGAGCCCCCACGGTTGGTGGTGGCGCTCATCCGCCGCGACCGAGCCGGCGACGCGCGTCGGCCCGCGCTCGTCGAGCTCGATCTCGAGCAGGCGCATGAACTCGCTCGTGGGTTGGTCTGTCATTGCGAAGGCGTCTCAGAGATCGCCCGACGCCGTGACGAGCTCCGCCGACGACGACGCCGTCGCCGGTGCCGGTGCCGGTGCCGGTGCCGGTGCCGGTGCCGTCGCCGGTGCCGGTGCCGGTGCCGGGGCGACGGCGGCGGTGGCGGTGGCGGTGGCGGTGGCGGGTCGACGCACAAGCAGGAGGAATCCAATGACGCCGCCGGCGAACGCGACCGCGGCGACCACGGTCCACCCGCGCTGGTAGGCCGCGAGCACCTGCGCCGGCGAGTCAGGCGAGCCGAGCACCGCGATCAGCACCGCGACCCCGATCGCAAGCCCGACCTGGCGGAGCATGTTCACGACCGCCGAGCCGGTCGCAAACGACGCCGGGGGGAGCGAGGCGGCGGCGGTGGCCATCATCGTCGGCAGGGTCAGGCCGACGCCGATGCCGGTCAGCAGCAGGCCGCCGAGCACGTCGCCGACGTAGTCGGGCCGGAGCCCCGCCGCGAGCGCCATCCAGGCCATGCCCGCCGCGAAGATCGTCGACCCGGCCGCGATCACGATGCCCGAGCCGAACCGCACGATCAGGCGGCCGGCGACGAGGAACGCGAACAGCGGCACCATGATCGGGCCGGGCACGATCGAGAGCCCGGTCGTCAGCGCCGACCAGCGCCACACGTCCTGCGCCCACAGAACGCGCGACAGCAGCATCGCACCGAACGCCACCGAGAACACCAACGCGACAGCGGAGGCGCCCGTGAACGGCCGCACTCCGAACAGCGAACGGTCGATCAGGGGGTTGTGGTGGCGCGCGGTGCGAAGTGCGAACAGCGACAGCAGGACGAGCGAGAGCACGAGCACGCCGACCGTCCGCGCGCCGCCCCAGCCCCACGGGCCGCCCTCCACCAGCCCGAGCGTGAGCGAGCCCACCCCGCCCGTGATCAGCAGCGCGCTGAGCAGATCCGGCATCGGGATCCGATGACCCGGTACCTCGGGCAACATCCGCCAGCCGGCGATCAGTGCGGCGATCCCGATCGGCACGTTCACCAGGAACACCCACCGCCAGCTCGCGGCGACGAGCACACCGCCGACGGCCGGTCCGAGCGCCGCCGCGATCCCCCCCACCGCGGTCCACGCGCGAACCGCGCCATGGCGGCGATCGGGCGGGAACGTCGCCAGGATCAGCCCGAGCGAGGTCGGCGTCAACAGCGCCGCGCCCGCCGCCTGGACCACACGGAAGGCGACGAGCATGGGAAGGCTGGTCGCGGCCGCGCACGCCGCTGAGGCGGCCACGAAGATCGCCACCCCGAGCAGAAAACCGCGCTCGCGGCGGTAGCGGTCGGCGAGTCGCCCGAACAGCACGAGCAGCGACGCGTAGACGATCGCGTAGCCGTTCAGCACCCAGGAGAGGCCGTCGAGGCTGGTGGTCCCGAAGCTCACGGCCATCTGCGGCAGGGCGACGTTGACGATGAACAGGTCGAGGCTCGCGAGCACGACGCCTGCGCAGACGATCACGAGGACGAGATTGGGGGAGGCGGCGGAGCCCCGCTGCCGTCTCGGGGACGCTTGCTCGGTCTGACTTAGAGAGGGCATAGTCAGGCATCCTAGCACGCTGACTTATCAAGTCAAAAGTCAGCTACAATCCGGGGCATGTCGGAAACCGCCGCCACCGTACGTCTGACCGGATCGCTCGATCCCCGCGAGGGGTGGAAGGCCGAGCGGTGCACGATCGCCAAGGCGCTCGAAGTGCTGAGCACGCGCTCGGCGCTGCTGATCCTGCGCGAGGCGTTTTACGGGACGACTCGCTTCGACGATTTCGCCGAGCGCGTCGGGATCAGCGAGCCGGCGACCGCGTCGCGGCTGCGCGAGCTGGTCGACGAGGGCCTGCTCGAGCGCGAGGACTACCGCGAGCCGGGCCAGCGCACCCGCCAGCAGTACCGCCTGACCGAGAAGGGCGCCGACCTGTTCCCGGTCCTGGTGGCGCTGATGAAATGGGGCGACCGGTGGCTCGACGACCGAGGCGGGCCGGTCGAGCTGCTCCACCGCGACTGCGGCGAGCCTGTCGGGCTCGAGCTGCGCTGCGCCGGCGGACACGCGGTCGAGTCGGGCGAGATCGACCTCGCCCGACGCCGGCTCGTCAAGTAGACGCCGTCGCCCTCTGGAGGCGCGTTCAGCCCTCGGCGGAGGCCTGCGGGGGCGCGTGTGGTGGGCGCCGGCGCTCCAGCGCGCTGAGCACGGCGGCCTCGTCGACGCCGAGCTCCGCGAGCAGAGGGGCGATCTTCTCGTCGCGCGTGAGCGCGAGCAGGACATCGCGTGCCTCGATCTCCGAGCGGCCGTCGTCGAGTGCCCGTCCGGCGGCGACGATCAGCAGCCGTCGGGCACCGGCTCCCGGCCCGACTCGGATCCACTCGTCGAACCCGGTCCGGGGCGGCGGCGGGGGTTCGGCGGGCGCGATGACCGGGCGGGGAGAGCCCCCCGGCTCGGACAGCGCCTGGATCACCTTGTTGCGGATCTGCTCGGCACCGACGTCGAAGTCGCGCAGGATCCGCGCCGCCGCGCCGTCGTTCAGCGCCACCAGCCCGAGCAGCAGATGCTCGGTGCCGATGTAGTTGTGGCTGAGGCTGAGCGACTCGCGAGCCGAGAGCTCGAGGACGTGCTTGGCCCGGGCCGTGAACGGTAGGTGGCCCGGCGCGACCACCTCCTGACCGAGGCCAACCGTACGCACCACGTCGCCGCGAACTCGCTCGACCGTGATATCGAACGAATCGAGAACTCGCGCCGCCACCCCCTGGCGCTCACGGACCAGGCCGAGCAGGATGTGCTCGGTCCCGACGTGGTTGTGCTTGAACCCGCTCGCCTCTTCCTGGGCCAGGGCCACGACCTGGCGGGCACGCTCTGTGAACCGCTCGAACAGGGCCTAAGAATCCCACCCCCGGCTTTTGCAGGCAAGACGTGAGACGGTACGCCCGATGGTCCGGCGCCGGCCCGCGTGCGAAGTAGCCCACTCGACCCCACTAGACCAGGCCTTGCGCACGGACGCTTCGGCTTGAAGGCCGCACCCTGCGCCGCGGCCGGCCCGGGAGCCGACCGCCGGAACGAGGCAGGAGCAGTTAGAAGCGAACCGTTAGCGGTGACACCTCCGCCCCGTTCGTAGCTGGTCGTCCGCGCGGGCCCGTGGACCGGGGCAACCTACGCCCGGTGCCGAAGCGATTTGTGACCGGGGGGTGTTCTTGCCGTGTTCCGATTTTGTAAGCGGCGTGTTGGCGATAGCGGCCGCCGTGGAGCGGCCACCACCCCGTCCGTCGCGCCGTCTCAGTCGCCGCTCTCGTACTTGAACGAGATCCCGAGCCGCACGCGGTAGCTGATCAGCGACCCGTTCTCGATCGTCACGTCCTGACGGATCACCTCGGCGACGCGAAGGTCGCGGACCGTCGTCGCGGCGGTCTCGACTGCGTTCCGGGCCGCGGCTTCCCATGACTCGCTGCTCACCCCGATCACTTCGGTGATGCGGTAGACGCTGTCTGCCATTGAAGGCTCCCTTCGTTTGATGGTGGACGTCGACTGCGGATGCCCCGGTGCTGCGAGCCTACATCCGGGAGGTGTGCGGAACCAACCCCTTGGGGGGTTTTGACCGACCGGTGCCGCGGGCACACTTACGAGCGACGAGCGACGTAAGCGCTCAACGCGGCGACCGGCATCAGGAAGTCAAACCCACGCGGACCGTGTGGAGGAACGCCTCGGCGTGAACTCTGGCCGATCGCCCGTGAGCGAGTTGGCTCGGACGCCGCAGGCCCGGTCGGGCTACACCGACGACCGGGCCCCCGGTGTGGTTGGATCACCTCGATGGCACTTGACCGTCCGGTTGGAGCAGACGTGGACTTCAAGACGGCGGCGCGGCCGTTGCGGAGCGAGCTGCGCGGCGGGTACGTGGTGCTGCGGCCGCTCGACGCGGACGGCGACGCGGACGCGCTCTACGCGGAATCCCATCCGCCGCGCGGCGATCCGGGGCTTTGGGCCTATCTGCCCAACGGGCCCTACCGGGATCCCGCCGACCTGCGCGAGGCCCTCCGGATCGCGCAGGCCTCCGAGGATCCGCTGTTCTTCACGCTGGCGCCGCTGCCCGAGGAGCGGCCCGCCGGCGTCGCCTCGTACCTGCGCATCACGCCAGAGCACGGCGTGATCGAGATCGGGCACATCTGGTTCGGCGCATCGCTGCGCCGCACGACGGCGGCGACCGAGGCGATCTACCTGCTCGCGGCGCACGCGTTCGACGATCTCGGATACCGGCGGCTCGAGTGGAAGTGCGACTCGCTGAACCAGGCCTCGCGCACGGCGGCGGAGCGGTTCGGATTCCGCTTCGAGGGCGTGTTCCGCCGCCACATGGTGGTGAAGGGGCGCAACCGCGACACCGCGTGGTTCGCGATCACCGACGACGAATGGCCGGCAGTGCGAGCCGGCTTCTTCGCCTGGCTCGACCCGGGCAACCTCGACGAGGCCGGGCGCCAGCGGCGAAGCCTGGGGGAGCTGATCGCCAACCTCCGGACGTGAGCGCTCATGCCCTTCACCGTCATCCGCCCGAGCGATGACTATCGCCGCCCAGCCGGATGCGCTCGTCCGCAAGAATCGTCAGCCGACCAACCCGCACGCGGCGCAGTGCTGATCGTCAACCCCAACTTCACCATCGACCGCACGATCCCGCTGGACGCCATGGTCCCGGGATCGGTTCACCGGACCGGGCCGGCGGTCGCGAGCCTCGGCGGCAAGGGCGTCAACGTCGCCCGGGTTGCGCGCGCATTCGGCCGCCCCGGCGTGCTCGTCGGATTTCTGCCCTCGACGAGTGCGGCCGACCTGGCGATGCTCGCCGCCGGCGAGGGAGCCGAACTCGCCGGTGTACCCATCACCGGCATCGTTCGCGTGGCGTCAGTCTTCCTCGAGCATTCGGGGCGAGTGACCGTGTTCAACGAGCCCGGCCCCACGGTCGACGAGGCCGACTGGACTCGGCTGCTCGGCGAGGTCGAGCGCCGCGCGCCCGGCCACCAGACGGTGGTCTGCTCGGGCAGCCTGCCTCCGGGTTCTCCGGTCGACGGCTACGCCCGCGTCGTCGCCGCCGCCAGCCGGGTCGGCCTGCGCAGCGTCGTCGACTCCACCGGCGAGGTTCTGGCAAGCGCGCTGACCGCGCACCCGGACGTCGTCAGCCCCAACCTGGCCGAAGCGGAGACGCTCCTGTTCGGCCCTGCGATCGAAGGCATCGAGCCGGTCGGCGAGATGGTCGTTCAGCGGGCCGTGGAGGCGGCGCAGGCGCTGGTGGCTCGTGGCGCCCGGCATGCCGTAGTCAGCGCCGGTAGCCACGGTGCCGCGTTCAGCGATGGTAGCGACACGTTGTTTCGCGGCCCGCCACGGGTCTCGGTCGTAAGCCCGATCGGCGCCGGTGACTCGCTCGTCGGCGGGCTCGTCGATGCGCTCGAGGACGGTCAGCAGTTCAAGGACGCCGTCCGGTTCGCGCTTGCCGTGGCGTCCGCGTCGTGCGAGCAGCCGGTCGCCGGCGCCGTTGACGTGTCCAGAGCGCGGGAACTGGCAGCCGCGCTCCCGGCAGATGCGGTGGCGCCGGAGCCCTCGCCAGATTCGCGGTCACGCACACGATGAACAGCAAGCCGACGATCCGGGACGTCGCTCGGGCGGCCGGGGTGAGCACCAAGACCGTGTCGCGGGTCACGAACGCCGACGACTATGTGGCCGCCGATACGGCCGAGCGAGTCCGCCGGGCGATCGAGGAGCTCGGCTACCGAGCCAACCCGCTCGCGCGTTCGCTGCGCAAGGGCCGGGACGAGGCGGTCGCGATCATCGTCGAATCGATCGCCGACCTGTTCTTCTCGTTCGTGGTCGACGCCGTCGAGAAGGTGGCGCGCGATGCCGGGCTGGTGCTGATTGTGGCCAGCGCCGGGCGGACGGCGGACGAGGAGCGGGCGGTCGTCAACGGCCTGCTGGGTCGCTCCGTACGCGGGTTGATGATCGTGCCATCGCATCTGGAGTACGGGGAGGAGGAGTTCCCTATCGGGCTCGGGGGCGTCCCTGTCGTGTTCGTCGACCGGCCTCCTCATGGTCTCGCCGCCGATGGCGTGACGATCGACAGCGAGGCCACCGCGCGTTACGCGGCAGAGCACCTGATCGCGCACGGCCACCGGCGGATCGCCTTCGTCGGCACCGACCTCGATGAGACGCCGGTCAACCTGCGGCTGGCCGGATACCGCAACGCGCTCAAAGCGCACGGGCTTGAATACGACCCGGGGCTCGTCACCTGTCACCGGCACTGGATGTCCCCCGATCAGCCGCTGCTCGCGGGTGCGCTGGCTCTGAGCGACCCGCCCACGGCGGTGCTGTCCGGCAACACGGTGTCGTCGGTTGCGGTCGTCCGCGAGCTGCACCTGAATCGACGCACCGATGTGGCCGTCGTCAGCTTCGACGACTTCCCGATGGCGGACGCGCTCGATCCCGCGATCACGGTGGCGCGCCAGGACCCGGGGCTGATGGGTCGCCGCGCGTTCGAGCTGCTGATCGAGCGGATCGAGGGCAAGAAGACACAACCGCGCCGGGTCGTGCTTCCGACCACCTTCATCGAGCGGGGATCCGGCGAGATCCGTCCTCCGGTCGATGTCGGTACGCGCCGCCGCCGCCCTCGAGCCGCGGCGGGTCGTCGCTAACGAAAAGGAGACCTCCGATGCCCGATACCGGATCCACCCCAGTGGCCGCCCCCGGCCTTGACCCGATCAGTGGGCCCGAAGGCACGCTGGTCAGATCGTTCAAGGTCGACGTGGTGGAGGCGCTCAGCCCCGCCGCCACCGCGGTCCTGCTCGACCCGGAGCTGGCACGAGGCGGGAACCGATCGGTGACCCCACCATTGCTCGTCGGCGTCGACGTCGGCACGACCAGGGTCAAGGCCGGGGTGATCGGCCTCGACGGCGCGGAGCTGAGCCGGGCCGCCGTACCGACGGTCTGGGAGAGGACGCCGACGGGCGCGCAGGCCCGCCCGGATGACTTCGTGCAGGCGGTCCGCGACGTGCTCGCGGCCACGCTCGCGAACGCGCCGCCCGGAGAGATCCTCGGCCTCGGTGTCACGAGCATGGCCGAGACCGCGGTCCTGCTCGGGCCTGACGGCCGCGCCGTCGGGCCTGCCGTCGCCTGGTACGACCGTCGGGCCGAGGCCGAGGTCGGGCGGATGGAGCTGGCCTTGACCCGCGCCGAGGTCGATCGTCAGACGGGACTCGGCATCGGCCCGATCCCGACCGTCGTAATGCTCCGGTGGTTGATGGGCGCCGACCCCGGCCTCCGTGGCGCGGTCGGCGTGCTCAGCGTGGCCGAGTGGGTCGTTCACAGCCTCGGCGGGTCGGTCGCCGCCGAGCCATCGCTCGCGTCGAGAACGGGCGCGCTGAGCATCAACGGCCGGCGATGGTGGCCCGAGGTGATCGAGTGGGCCGGCCTGCCCGAGTCGATCTTTCCCGACCTGATGCCGGCGGGGTCGAGCTGGGGGCGCGTTCGCGGCGAGAGCGGCCCGCTCGAGCGACTCGGCGGGGCCGCGCTGACCGTCGCAGGACACGATCACCTGGTCGCGGCGATCGGGAGCGGCGTCACGAGCGCCGGCCAGGTGATGGACTCGTGTGGCACCGCGGAGGCGCTTGTTCGCGCGATCCCGGCGGATGGCGCTCGCGACCCGTCTGAGGGACTCCCGCGAGGGATCGCGACCGGATGGCACGTGCTCGCGGACCACTACTGCCTGCTCGCGGGCCTTCCGCTCGGGATCGATCTGACGCCCCTACTCGCGCGGCTCGGGGCCTCGCACCGAGGCGGCCGGGCCTCGCTCGACGATGCTGCGCTCGCATCGCTGGACGGCAGCCTCGCCGATGCGGATCTCTCGCCGGCGGCGGGCGAATGGCTGTCTGCGCTCCGTGGCACGGTCGGTCGCGCATCGGCGTCGCTGGCGGGGCTCGAGCATCTGGGAGGGCCGGTCGAGGAGCTGCGGATCAGCGGGGGTTGGGCCGCGAACCCGGTGCTGCGCCGCCTCAAGACCGAGGCGTTCGTGAACACGGTCTACCCTCGGGTCGTCGAGGCCGGGGCGCGCGGCGCGGCGCTGCTGGCCGGCAAGGCCGCCGGCGCGTTCGCCTCGGTCGACGCCTTCCCCGCGCCCGGCGTGGCCGACGCGGCCGGCCGGGCCCTCGGTCCCGTGTCGCTGTCCAAACAACCGAACGAGAGCCTTCTGCCATGAGCATCGCGATGTGCCCGCCTCAGCCTCGACCCGTGCCACGTCGGCGGCCCAATCGCGGCTGGGGCCGTGGAATCGCGATCGGCCACCGGGTGTGGCAGCGCCCGCTCGACGAGGCGACCGGGTTGCTGACCCGGCTGGCCGGGATCGTCCATCCGTAAGCCGGCGGGCGGCGTAAGCTCGCGCCGTGGCCCACCACGATCAAGGCCCGTCGCGCTCGAGATCGGTCAACTCGTATCTCGTCGAGACCCGCGCGCTGGCGGCGGTGGCGTTGCTCGCGCTCGTGGCGGGCGTGGTCCTCGATGAGGTCACGCGCAGCTTCTGGGCTCGGAACGCACTGCTTGCCGGGCTCGTCTCGAGCCTGATCGTCGTGATGCTGTCGGTCGCGCTCGTGAACGAGGTGGTCGAGCGCCGCAAACGCCGGCGATGGAGCGTGCTCGCGCAGTACGTGATGCTCGAGCTCGTCCGCCAGGCGAGGCTCGTGTGGACCGGCGTGATGGAGCTGACGGGCCTGATGCCCGCCGACGTCACCGACGCCGCGTCGATCGACGCCGCCGCCGAGGCGGTGCACGACACTCAGCGCTTGAAGGACGCGGTCCGCGATGCAGTTGGGGACGAGGCAAGGCGGCGGCGACTGCACGAGTCGATCGGTGCGTTCGTCACCCACGGCGACGAAGTGCTCGGGCGTTGGGCGGCGGTGATGCTGAACGCCGACGCCTACGCGGAGATCGTCGACCGGCACGTCGAGCTCGCGAGCGACGTCGCCTGGCTGGGGAGCCTGCTCGACAGCTACGAGTCGCCCGACGACTCGGTGAGGCGACGCCGCAGCCGGAGCAGCCCGGCGATCCAGATCGAGGGCGCGGTCGACGACGAGCGCCTGACCGACAGGATCGTGACAATCACGCAGCTCGCGGAGCAACTCGACCGCACGACCCTCCAGCTCGCGATGAGGATCGTCCCGGTCGAGTGGTGGGCGGCGCGTCTGGGCACCACGGTCCCGACCCCCTCGGACGACGTCGAGGCACGCACGCTCGACCGCCCCGTGGCCTGAGGGACGATTAGCATGGCATCCGATCCGCCGAGTCACGACTGGAAGGAGCAGACGACGGCCGACAAGAGGCAGGAGCGAACGGCGGAGTTCATCGAGCTGTTCCGGGTCAAGCCGGGCTCCAAGGTGAGGCTCGACAGGGACTTCGATCCATCGTTCAAAGCGGGAGTGGAGAAGAAGCAGGACGGCGTCGCGCTGCTAGAGGAGGGCGTTCGGCTTCTCTCCGAGTACCAAGCGCGGCTTGCCGCCGAGGGCACCCGGGGCGTGCTGCTCGTGCTCCAGGCGATCGACGCCGCGGGCAAGGACGGCACGATCCGCCACGTGATGAGTGGCGTGAACCCGCAGGGCGTCTCCGTGCACAGCTTCAAGGTGCCGTCCACCGAGGAGCTCGACCACGACTACCTGTGGCGTTACGCGCAACGCCTGCCCGCCCGTGGTGAGATCGGGATATTCAACCGCTCGCATTACGAGGAGGTGCTCGTCGTACGGGTGCATCCGGAGAACCTCGACCGCGAGAAGCTGCCGAGGTCATCCAAGCGCGGCGACGTGTGGACGCGGCGCTATCGCGAGATCAACGACTGGGAGCGGTACCTGACCGATAACGGCTTCCGGATCGTGAAGGTGTTCCTGAACCTGTCCAAGGAGGAGCAGCGGACTCGGTTCCTGCGACGGCTAGACCTGCCCGACCACAACTGGAAGTTCTCGAGCGCGGACGTCCGCGAGCGAGAGCGCTGGGACGACTACCAGAAGGCGTTCTCCGAGATGCTCTCGCACACGAGCACGGAATGGGCGCCCTGGTACGTGATCCCCGCCGACCGCAAATGGTTTGCGCGGATCGCCGTCGGGTCCGTTCTCGCCCATGCGCTGATGGAGATCAACCCCCGGTTCCCGGCCGTCACCAAGGAACAGCGCGAGACGCTTGACGACGCCAAGCGCACCCTGGAGGCCGAGGCCCCCGAGGGCGCAGCGCCCGACCCGTTCGAGCGCGAACAACAAGCCGCACGGGTTGCGTAGCGCGACGGGTGGAACGGGCAGCGCGCGGAGCGCGAGTCGCGCCGTCGCCTGAGCCGCCGACACCCGACTGCCGCGTTAGCTTGCCCGAATGAGCAACTACACGAAGATCAACCTCGCGGACGTGGAGCGCCCACGAGGTGGCTTTCTCCACATTCCAGTGTGCCGCGACGACCGCCTGACCTCGTGGCGGACGCCAGTGGTGATATTCACACCACGCGCACGGTGACCGGCGTCACAACGCCGCCGCCGGCCAGCGGGTGGTACCTGAACATCCATCTCGGCGATAGCAACCACATCCCCTCCGGCGGCAACCCGACGCTCGCGTTCCAGCCGCGATCGCGATGATCCGGTTACCGTGCAGTCCGACTTGCTGACGACGCCGAGCAACTCAGCAGGACGAGGCCGATCCGCGGCCGGCGTGCGCGTGCTCGTCGCCGAGGACATCGGCGGTCCCGGCATCGAGCTGTTGCGCGAGCATTTCGAGGTCGAGTCCGGGATCGGCTGGACGCGCGAGCAGCTGGCCGATCGGATCGGCGAGTTCGACGCGATCCTGATCCGCTCGGCGACGAAGCTCGATGCCGAGTTGCTCTCGCGGGCGGACCGGCTGAGGGCGGTGGGCCGCGCAGGGGTCGGAGTCGACAACGTCGACGTGGCGGCGGCGACCAAGCAGGGGGTGCTGGTGGCCAACGCTCCGCAGTCGAACGTGATCACTGCGGCCGAGCACACGATGGCTCTGCTGCTGGCGCTCGCGCGCAATGTTCCCCAGGCTCATGCGTCGTTGACGAGCGGACAGTGGGAGCGGTCGAAGTTCTCGGGTATCGAGCTGAACGAGAAGACGCTCGGCATCCTCGGCTTCGGTCGGATCGGCCAGCTCGTCGCCCACCGCGCGCTGGCCTTCGGGATGCGCGTGATCGCGTACGACCCGTTCGTCGCCGCCGACCGCTTCCGCGAATTGGGCGTCGAGCGGGCCGAGCGCCCCGACTCGGTCTATGAATTGGCCGATTTCATCACCCTGCATCTGCCCAAGACGCCGGAGACGGAGGGCTGGCTCAACTCCGAGGCGCTGGCGAAGTGCAAGGACGGTGTGCGGGTCCTCAACGTCGCGCGCGGCCCGCTCGTTGTCGACGAGGATCTACAGGCCGCGCTCGACTCGGGAAAGGTCGGCGGCGCCGCGCTCGACGTGTTCGACTCCGAGCCCGTGACCGACTACCCGCTGTTCTCGTATCCGAACGTGATCGTCACGCCGCACCTCGGCGCCTCGACGGCGGAGGCGACCGATCGCGCCGGCTATCAGGCCGCCGAGCAGGTGATCGCGGCGCTGACCGGAGGCGTGGTCACCAGTGCGGTCAACGTGCCCGCGATCGCCCCCGAGGACATGGAAGTGCTCGCGCCGTTCGTGTCGCTCTGCGGCGCGCTCGGAAAGATCGCGATCGCGCTCGCCGAGGGCTCGTCGATCGACCGCGTGCGGACGGAGTTCCTCGGCCGGATCGCCGAGCGCGACACGCGGCTGCTTTCGATCCACGCGCTGATCGGAGTGCTGTCCGGTCACACCGAGGACGAGGTCGGGGTCGTCAACGCGCCAGGGATGGCGGAGGAGCGCGGAATCGAGCTCGTCGAGACGAAGAGCTCGACGCTCCACGACCACAGCGACCTCGTCAGGGTCAGCATCGACTCGGCCGAAGGCAGCGTGCGCATCGTCGGCACGCTCCAGGGAGGCCGGAACCGGCCCCATCTGCTCGAGGTCTGGGGGCAGCGCTTCGATGTCCAGCTCGGGACTCAGATCACCGTGTTCCGCTACCGCGACGTGCCGGGCATGATCGGCCGCGTCGGGACGTGCTTCGGCGAGCACGGCATCAACATCGTCTCCGCCGCGGCTGGCCAGGATGCGGACGACGCCGTCGGCGAGAAGACGGGACTGCAGGTGATGATCATCGGCACCGACGCCCCGGTTCCTCGCGAGGTGATCGAGCAGATCGTCTCGGGCGACGGGTTCGAGGCCGGGCGGACGGTCGCGCTCTAGCCACGCGGCGGAGCTTCTGATCGAGCCACGGTCCAGGCCGCGGATTGTGTGCTCCTCCGAGTCGCGCGCAATCCGGCTCTCACCGGTGTCCACATCGATGCCCGGAGCCCCCATTTTCCCCCGATGTGACGCGGAGTCAACCGACTGCGATCGCGAATAGGTGCATCGCGTTCGGACCCTGGGACGGCTGTGGGACGACCGGCAGAACCACGTACCGCAGCTTCTTTCGCGGGTTGACGGATACGGCGGCGTAATAGACGCTCACGGTCTGCCGGCGCGGACCGGCCGGGGTGTTGATGTATGCCGAGCTCGACGCGATGTCGCCACCCGGAGCCGCCCGGGTTGCCCACCAGTCGGCGAACGCCAGATTGAAGGGCCGCGTGGTTCCGTCCGTGTACACGATCGTCCCGGTGCCGGTTGCCGTGCCGTACACGCCGGCGCCAAGAAAGCCCAGGGTCGTGCCGGAGCCGGAGATCGCCACCGCCTGACCGTTGGCCGTGACGTTGTCGGGCGCGCCCGGAGACGCCGCGGGCCAGGTGAACTCGAGACCGTCGTGGCTGATCTTCGCGCCACGGGTCAGGCCGGTCGCGGCCAGCGCCTGCGCGGAGTAGCTAAAGCCGCCGTTATCGAGGCCGGCCGAGCCCGGGGCCGAGTCGTTGCTCACTCCGACGTTGTCGAAGGCGGCCCCGATCGACCTGAACGGCACCGCGACCGCGGCCGTGGCGCTCGCCGAGGCGCCTCCGTTGGCAGACCGGAAGGTCGCCCGCGCGCCGAGCTGAAAGCTCCCGCGTCCGGCGCGCCGCGGAACGCTGACGTTCCAGGTCGTCTGCGCCACTTGGCCGCGGCCGAGCTTCGTGAACGTGGAGGGTGAGCTTGCGCTCACCCTCCACCCGTTCGGGGTGATCAGCGTGAGGTTGACGTCGCTCATCGCGGCTGGGGCGCTGTTGGGCAGGTGCGTGGTCACGGTGAACGTCGAGCCGGGCTGGACGACCGGCGGGCCGCTCAGCGCCAAGGGCTGCTCGACGACCACGACCGCCGATCCCGTCACCCCGCCGACGGTGGCCGATATCGTCGCGACGCCGGCTGAGACGGCCCTCAATATGCCGGTGGCGCTCACCGTGGCGACATTCTGATTACTGCTGGCGTAGCCCACCGCGGTGTGGCCGAGATCGACGAACGAGCCGTCGTCATTGACCGCCTCGATGACGTTGTCGGCCGTCACGCCCAGGTTGCGCTGCTCCAGGGCATGGTTGGTGTCGTCGGCGATCCACGCGTTCCTCCCGGTGAGATCCACGGTCTCTCCCGGCTGGTAGATCAGATCCTCGGGCTGGACGGTGACGTATTTGACGTGGGGGGTGAGAGCGCCCGACACGGTGATCGTCTGCGACGCGCCCACGTCGGCAGCGTCGTAGGCAAGCTGGAACTGGTAGGGACCGTCGTACACGACCGACTTTGCCTGCGGCTGGTCCCAGAACGCGAGATCGGATACGTTCACGGTCAACGTCACCGGCTGGGTCTGGCCGGGCGCCAGCAAGGCGGTCTTCTGAAACGCCTCGAGCCGCTTGGCGGGGAGTTCCACGCCGGGAACGGTGAACGGCGTCGCGACGTAAAGCTGCGCCACGGCCGCTCCCGGCTGGGAGCCGGTGTTCGTGACGTCGAAGCTGGCGGTGACCGTCCCGGCCGGCGACGTCAACTCGGGACTGACAGTCAGATCCGAGAAGCGAAACTGGGTGTAGCTGAGTCCGTACCCGAACGGGTAGGTCGGTGTCCCGCTGAAGTACATGTAGGTCCGGCCCAGGCCGCCGGTGCTCGCCGGAGTCAGGCCGTAGTTGGACATGTCGGGCAGCTGCGAATCGTCCCGGTACCAGGTGAAGTCGAGGTGCCCACTGGGGTCCTGCTGGCCGAACAGCACTTCGGCCAGCGCCGCGCCTTGGCTCTGTCCGTTGTAGCCACTGAACACGATGGCGGGGAACTTCCCCTGCTCGTTGTCGACCACGACCGGGCCGTCGGACTGAATCACGAGCGCCATCCGCGGGTTGCCGAGGCTCGCCACCTGGTCGATCAGCGACTCGTAGTTGCCGGGCATGGCGAGGGTGGTGCGGTCGTGGCCTTCTCCGGCGACCGCGGCGTCGGTGCCGACGAACACGACGACCAGATCCGCGCTCTGGATGTTGGCCTGGGTCTGAGCGGATAGCACCGCGGGGGTGGTGGCTGTGGTCGAGGTCCCAGCCGCGTCGAACACCACGGTCGCATCGGGGTTGGCGGCCTTGACCGCGGCGGTGATGCCCTGCACGGCGTCGGTGCTCACCGACGGATCGCCGGAGTAGCCCCCCAGCGTGACCTGGTTGGCCAGATCGCCGAGCATCACCACCTTGTTCAGCTTCGAGGCGCTCGCCGGAAGCAGCGGCGCGGTGGTTTCTGGCACGTCGTCGTTCTTGAGCAGCACGAGCGAGTTCGCTGCGACCTCCTGGGCCAGCGCCTGGTGGGCCGGACTCTCGATCACACTCCGCGTGATCTTCGTGTACGTGACACGGCTCGGCGGGTCGAACTCCCCGGTCATCATGCGCATGGTGAAGATGCGCACGAGGGTGTTGTCGATCACACCCTCGCTCAAGACCCCAGCATTGATCGCCTGCTCGATGTTCGGGAGCGTCGCCTGCGTCCCGGGACAGTTGAGATCGGTGCCGGCGCGCAAGGCGTACGCCTCTGCTCCGGCGGCGCCACTGATGGTCTGTCCGGTGGCCGTGTCGGTCCACGTCGCGTTCGTGTCCTGGCCGTCGGTCGTCCACCCGGGAGGAGCCCAGTCGTGCCCGTTCGGAAAGGTTTGGTAGACGTTGTCGAGCGCACAATCCGAGGTCGTCCACCCGTTGAAGCCGTACGTCCGCTGGGCCACCTGGTTGGCGGTGTAGGTGTCGACCATCGCGGGCGTCCCGTTGATCGCGTTGAGCGAGGTCATCAGCCCCGAGACGTGCGCGTTCTCGATCAGGCTACGGAACGGGGCCGTGTAGTAGTCGTGCAGGTCGGTGTCGTTGGTGTCCGAGTCGATGCCGCTCCGGTCCTGCTCCACGTCGTTGAGCGCGTAATGCTTCGCGGCCAGCGCGACCTTGAGGTATGGCGTCATCGGCTGTCCACTCATCGTCTCGCCCTGGTAGCCGTCGACGAAGGCGTCTGCCATCTGCGATGTCAGATATGGATCCTCACCGAACGCCTCGTCGGTTCTCCCCCAACGAGGGTCGCGGTCCATGTTCACGGTCGGGGCGAAGAAGGTCAGCGAGCCGTAGTCCTGCGGGGACGGGCCGAGGTTGTTGTTGCCGGCGTTCCAGAGAGACTTGTCGAGATACCCTCGTGCCTCGTCAGAGATCGCACTGGTTTCGGCGTAGATGAGCGCCGGATCCCACGACATCGTGGCGGCGAAGTTTGTTGGGAAGCTCGTCGCGTGCATCGGCCCGGCGCTTGGACCGGGGTTGGTGTCGGCGCCAAGCCAGTCGAGGCCGTGCTGACCTTCGTTCCAGTACGTGTACTGCTGCACGCCGAGCCGAGGGATCGCGGGAGCGTTGTTGGTCTGCAGTTGCGCCACCTTCTCGGCGAGTGTCATACGCGAGACGAGATCAGCGGCGCGCTCGGCAAACGAGTAGCTCGTGTTCAGGTAGATCGGCAGGACCGGGGGCTGGGCCGGCGCCGCGGTCCGCAGCCTCGCCGCGAGCGCCTGGTCGCAGGCCCTGGCGGTGAGCAGGTGGGTCAGCACGAACTGGAACGGATACTGATCCGGGCTCGCGTGCCCGAACGTGAGCCGGCCTTGCTGGAATTCCCCCACTACCTCCTGGTTGAGGAGTAGCTGCTTCTCGACGCAATCGACCGCCGTGAACGTCTCGGCGTACGGGAGGTAGAAGACGCCGGGTACGAACGCAACCGTCCGGAGCGCTGCGCCGGCTAATTGCTGCATGGTTTGGCGCAGGCGAGTGAGACTGACCCTCATGCCGGCAGGCCCCGCCTTCTCTGCTTGCTCCATGCTCGTGATGGCACCGACGAGCTGCCGGCTCTGGGCTCGCAGCGCCTGGGCAAGGCCGCGAGGAATCGGCGTGGTTACTGCCAGCGTGTGCCTCAGCGCGTCGCTGCATATCTCGCCGCTCTTCAAATGGGTCAGGATGAACATGAACGCGTACACGCTCGGGTCCACGGCGCCGGCCGCCAGACGCCCTTGTTCGAGCTGCCCGAGGATCGCCCGGCTGAGCGCCGGCTGCGCATCGATGCAATCCAACGACGTGAACGTGCGCGCGTAGGGCAGCCCGAACACCGGGGCGAACTGACGCGCGGCGGACAGAGTGCCGGCCTCAAGCTGCTTCGTCGTCCCGAGCAGCGCCGCGGGGTCTACTCTCACGCGGGCGACCCCGAGCTTGCGTTCCTGAGCTTGCATGCGCCGGATCAGGCGCGAGAGCTTCGTGTCCAGTCCCGCGAGATCAGCGCGCGCCCGGGGCAGATTTCCGCTTGCCGGCACGTCGGCGCGGGCGACGGGCGAGAGCGCAACGCAGACGAGAACCATCGCGGCGCCGCACCAGCGCACCAGGCGCCTGATCTGCACGGTCGTGACCACAGGCCAGGTTTGCAGCCGCCGGCGTCGCTCACCTCGGGAGTCTCCCGCCCGTTGGCCGTGGCTTTCCCGCATGGCGGCGGCCGCCGCCAGCCGGTACGGTGAGGTCGACATGCACCCTTCCGCGGAGCTCCGATGACCCAAACCGCCGGCACGGTCGAGCTCAGCGTGATCGCGCTGGACAAGCCCGACGATCTCAACGTGATCCTCGGCCAGTCGCACTTCATCAAGACCGTCGAGGATCTGCACGAGGCGCTGGCGGGGGCGGTGCCGGGGCTGCGGTTCGGACTGGCGTTCTGCGAGGCCTCGGGGCCGAGGCTCGTGCGCCGGTCCGGGAACGACGACGAGCTGACCGAGCTGGCCACCCGGAACGCGCTGGCGATCGGCGCCGGCCACTCGTTCATCGTGTTCCTCCGGGACGGCTTCCCCGTGAACGTGCTCAATCAGGTCAAGCTGGTGCCGGAGGTGTGCCGGATCTACTGCGCGACCGCGAACCCGGTGCAGGTGATCGTCGGCGAGACCGAGGCCGGGCGCGGGATCGTCGGGGTGATCGACGGCGGCCCGCCGCTGGGCGTCGAGACCGAATCCGACGTGGCGGCCCGCCATGAGCTGCTGCGCACGATCGGCTACAAGCTGTAGGAGCCGCGCAATGGCCGCAAGCACCGCCGTCGCGCTCGCGCCCGGCTGCGGGCGACTGCTGTCGGATCCTCCGCGAACTTGCAGCTTTTTGCGGACTGCGACGGGGGCCTCGTTCGGATGGCGTTGCACCGATGAGCTGGAAACATCAGGGGTCCGTAAACCAGAGCGTTATGACGCGTGATCGCTTCCGAGCGTCACGGTTGGCGCGTGGTGGCTGCACCGCGCGCACTGGGAAGGTTTGAGTGTATGGGGTTCAGCGCAATTTCGGAAGGCCGTCCTTCGCGCGTGACCCTGCATTCGCACGCCGAGCTCAGCGTGTTGGCCGCCGATGCCGGTGGGCAAATGCCGGGGGAGCGCTTCAGACCGGGAGTCGACGAGCTGCGCGTCGCGCTCGGAGTCGGTGACGATGAGACCGTCGAGTGCTGGCTGCTCGTCGACCGCTCAGGTTCTGTGCTGTTTGACCGTGACGAGCTCCAGCAGGTGAACCTGGCGTGGCATTTCGCGAGCTTCGATTCAGAGCGTGATCGGATCGGGATTCTCGGCTTCAGTGGTTTTGGCGACTACGTCAACCTGTTCGAGTTCAAGACGCCGCTCAACAGAGCAGATCGGGCGATGCTGTTGCTGGCCGACTGCGGCGGCGGGGGCACCCCGACCGCTGAGGCGATCGCGTACGCCGCCAGGATGCTGGAGTCATCTCCAGCTGAGCACAAGCTAGTGGTCGTGGTCACCGACGCCCCGGCAAACGACACCGGACGATGCGCTCAGGCAGTGCGCGAGGCGGCTGGCGGAGGGGTGCGGGTGATCGGCGTGCTGAAACCGGAGAGTCGCCACCAGCGTCCGGGCGCAAACGACAGCGTATTCATGGTGGAGCAGTTCGGCACGGATTGGCTCGAGGTCGATTCCTACACACAGACCCCGCATGCGCTGCTCGAGTATCTGGCGAAGATGCCGGGGCCTGGCCTGAGCGAGCGACACCTCCGCCATCCTGCGTCAGAGCCTCACTTCCCAGGCCACGACAACCGGCTGATCGCGGCGGCCGCGGACGCGCTCTTGGCCCTAGGCGACAAGCCCGCCGACGAGTTTTCAGAGCGTACGCTCGACGCGTCGGACCCGCAGCTGCGCACCCTTGCCCACTACCTCCGCATGCGCCGGGAGGAGCTACACACGCACGGCGATGAGTTGTTGGCCGCGGCGCTCAAAGCGGCCGGAGCGCGCTGAGCGGCTCTCGTTCAGCATTGCACCTTCCGCTTCCAAGCGACGTTATCCGCGGCGACAGCAAGCACGCCAGCTCCGCTGCCGGCGCTCAGCGCCCGCCGCGATCTACTTCTCGTCTTCCTCCGGGCTGATCGTAGTTGCGGCGCTCTGCACGACGTTGCGCAGGAACTCATACTGAGTCTTGACGAGTCGGTCGGCCATATCCATCGCGGCGTCCACGATTTCTCGCCGGCGGGATGGACGCTCGCCGTGTGGTAACGCTGGCAGCGCTTCGTCAACGACGTCGACGAACTTGCGAACCGCCTCGATCGCGGCTCGCGACCCGGACTCGAGCGACTTGAGCACATCGTCAGATAGCTCGGAGGTCCGGTCGACCACCTCGCTCAACTGCTCGTGCTGGTTGCGCTCGAGCTCGTGGGCCTTTCGTGTGGCTGCCCCCTTGCGCGCCGCCTCGCTGCGCTGGGCCTTGGTTTCTGGCATGAGGATTGCCTCCTCCCTCGCGGGACATGCGTCCTGTTGAGATGCATTCGCGGCAGCCGATGGGCAGTTCCCCGGGGTCGCGGGATAGCTCGTGGCCGCTGTCGTGAGCGACCCTAGGCCAGCCGGCCGGCCGTGCCATCGGTAGAAAGCCCGGACGAGCTTGGAAAGTGGCGAGCGCATTGGACGGCGGGGTCCTGCTCGGATAGGGGAGCGCGGTGAAGGGCGGCTCCTGGTACGCGAAGATATTGGGGATGACGGGCGTTCAGCAGAGCCGTCGCACGCGCTGGCTTGCTGACCTGAAGGCCGAGGCGCTTGCTTGGTGGGTGACGAGGTCCTCGGAGCAGAGACTGCGGTCGGTTATGCGCGGCCGGCTTCGCGGCGTCTTGTTGTGGCAGATCTTCCGCACGATCCGTCAGCGCGCACAGCCGGACGCTCGCGTCGACGCGGTCGTGGAGTTCAGAATCAGGGGCCGGCGAGACGGTGGCATCGACCGCTACCAGCTCGCGCTCATCGCCGGCCGGGGCAGGAGACCGAGACGCGACGCACGTAAGCCGGCGTTGACGCTCGAACTCGAGCCGGTGGCGTTTCTGCGGCTGGTCGGAGGTACCGCCAGCGCCGAGCGACTCCTGATCGCGGGCAAGCTCAAGGTGCGCGGTGACCTCGTCCTCGCCCTGGCTCTGCCGACCGCGCTCAGGATTCCCAGGCGCCGCCCACGAACGCCGCCCAAGCGCTGAAGTTCTGCTGGCACCGATGCGTCAGACCGCAGTCGAGTCGTGTTTCGTGGTGTAGCTCCTTGACCGTCGCTGGGACGTTCGGGTCCCCGGCGTTGAGGGTGGCGACCTCCTCATGGTTGTTGTTGTTCGAGCGAGCTCGTCCTGAACCGCCGGGCGATGCTCCCTTGGCGACGTGTCGGTAGGCGCCGGTCAGGGGCGGCTTGTGAGTTTGGTGAGGAGGAGTTCGACGGAGCGTTCGAGGTCGTCGAGGGTTGCGTGCTCGACGGAGGTGATTCCGAGCTTGCGGTTGATCCAGCCGTTGATCTCGCGGTGGGTGCTTCCGTCGCGGCGGGTGAGCTCGGCGACGAGCCGATGGCGCTCGTTTCGCAGCCTTGCGCGCTGTTCGAACGCCGGCGTCCGGTGCGGCCGCGGCTCGGGATCTGGGTCTGGGTCTGCGGCGAGGTTGGCCACTGCCGCGCGGTAGTGCTGGGTTGCCGGCGGGGCGGGCAATCCGAACAGGGTCAGCTGCGGGGTCACGTCCGCGCTCAGTGGCTCGAACGCGGGCGTCTCGCCGCGCTCGGACTGGAGCGCGTCGGCCCGGTCGAACTCGCCCGCGTCTTGATCGTCGGCTCCTCGCAACGCGTGGCGGAGCTCCTGCTGGACGGTGGCGGCGTGATCGCGCAGGATCGGGTCGGCGGGGATGTAGAGCCAGCTCGGCTCCGCCGGCCGGTTGGGGATAGTGCGCACGAACCGGCCGACGATCTGGCGGAACACGAGCGGCGTCTTGGCCGCCGACGCGTACACACCGACCCGCAGGCGAGGGATGTCGACGCCTTCGGAGACCATGTTCACCGCCACGATCCACGGGTCGCGAGCGTTGGTGAACGCAGCGAGCTTCTCGGCGGCCCTCGGCTCGGTGTGCAGCACCACCAACGCCCGCTGCCCGGTCGCCTGGCGCAGGTGCGCGGCGATCTTGCGCGCGTGGGTCGAGTCCGCCGCGATCACCAGCCCGCCGGCGTCGCGGTGCCCGTCGGCGCGCAGCTTCCGGAGCTTGGCGTCGGCTTCGCGCAGGATGCGCGGCAGTCCGTCGGGAAGGTCGGTCGAGATCGCCGTGCGGTATCGGCGGCTGGCCTCGCGTGCGCTCAGGACAGTCTCAAAGCTCGACTCGATCACGTCATCGCCGCTTCGCCACGACAGCGTCCCGTCGTAAGCGACAAAGCACACCGGCCGGCAGATCCCATCCAGGACGGCATCCGCGTAGGCGTAGGAGACATCCGGTTGCGCGAGCCCGTCGGAGTCGTAGCGAACACCGGGTATAGGGGTCGCGTCGGAGCGAAATGGCGTCCCAGACAACAACAGCCACCGCTCACTCGCGCCAAACGCCCTCGCGAACGCCTCCCCCCACGCCAGCTCCTCGCCGAGATGGTGCGCCTCATCAGCGATCACCAGCGTCCGGGCGGTCGCGGCGCGCTCCCACCGGCCCGGGGCCTTGGCGATCCGCGCGTAGGTCACCGCCACCCCGTCAAACCCCCGCGGCGGGCGCGGCGAGGCCGCGTCCACCGCCAGCTCGACCCCCAGCCGGCTCGCCGCCCGCCCCCACTGCCGAGTCAGCGGCCCGGTCGGGCACGCGATCACCACCGATCCCGCCGCCCCCGAGGCCAGCTGCCCCCGAGCGAGCTCCAACGCCGGACGCGTCTTACCCGCCCCAGGCGCCGCCGAGAGCAAGAACGAACCCCGCTCCCACCGGGCCATCGCCGCAAGCGCGCGCGCCTGCCAAAGCCGCAAGGCCGGCGTGGTCTGCAGATCGGGCTGGGACACGAGCCGGACATAGTGACCAGCCACCCGGACACCACCACCACCCCCGGGCCACCAGCCCCCCCGCCACCGCCGCCCCACGCCCGAAAAAGCGGATGTGGGGCCGTCCGAGCCGAGTGCGTCCGGAAATCTGTGTGGGCGGTTGAGGTTTGTCTAAACGTAAAGTGCGGGTTGAGGGTTGCGTGGGTGTCGGCTCGACGGCGGAGATCGCGCAGGCTTCGACGCGAGTGCGAGCGTCCCGTCATCCAAGGACAGGCGCCCGCTCAGGACAGGGAAGGGGAGGTGGTGCAGTCGCGGGCTGGGGAGCAGATTGTCTGTCGGTAGTAGCCCGGTGGGCGGGGCGTACGAATGTCGGATGCGGCTGCGCGCGCCTGGGCCTAGTGTGTGTTATTGGTCTTTCAGTGGCTGATCGCAAACTCGCACCGGATGTGCTTGCGGCCGGGGGTGCTCGGCGTCCGACGGACGCTGTCGTGCTCGAGACCGTCCCGGCAGTCGTGGTGGTCCTCGACGCGCAGGGTCGCGTGGTCGAGCTCAATCGCGCTGGGGAGGAGCTGACCGGATATAGCGGCGAGGAGATCCGCGGTCGCGAGCTGTGGGAGACCGGGCTGGTCCCCGAGGAGGAGCAACTCGGGACGCGCGAAGTGTTCGCCCGTCTGCGCGCCGGCGATTTTCCGAATCGCTACGAGAATCACTGGATCACCAAAGACGGGCGGTGGCGGCTGCTGAGCTGGCGCGACAGCGCGGTCCTGGACGAGTACGGCGAGGTCTCCCGCGTGGTCGGTACCGCCGTTGATGTGACCGACGAGCGCCGAGCGCTAGAGGCGCTGCAGGAGTCCTCGGAGCTCTTCCGCGCCACGCTCCAGACGCTGATCGATCCGCTGGTGCTGCTCACCGCGGCGCATGACGCCGACGGGGTGGTCGTCGACTTCGTTTGTGCGTTCGCCAACGACGCCGCGTGTGCGGTCAGCGGCATGACCAGCGAGGCACTGATCGGAAGGCGCCTGCTTGAGTTCCTCCCGGAATCCCGGAGCTCCGGGCTGTTTGACGCGTTCGTACGCGTGATCGAGACCGGCGAGCCGTTCATCCAGGACGACCTCGTCTTCGCGGTCGGAAGGGTCGGCGAGCAGACCGAACGGCACCTCAATATGCGCGTCACGAGCGTCGGCGATCAGGTCGCGATCACGTGGATCGATGCGACTGAACGCCGCAGCATCGAGGCGCGACTCGGGGCCAGCGAGCAGCGGTTCCGTGCGGCGGTCGGGTCGATGCTCGACTCCTTCACGATCGTCTCGGCGGTCCGTGATGACTGCGGCGAGATCGTCGATTTTCGCTACGAGTACGTCAACGACGCCCACTGCGCGCTCGTTGGTTTCGACCGCGAGCAGCTGCTCGGCCACCGGATCGGGGAGCTGTTTCCCGACTATCCGGGCAGTGACCGGTTCGCGGTCTACCGCCGGGTGGCGGTGACCGGCGAGCCGTGCCGGACCGATGACGTCCACGAGGAGGGGGCGTGGGCCCGCACCCCGCTTGCCACCCGAGTGGTCGACACGATCATCGCCTCGGTGGGTGAAAACCTCGTGGTGTCGGCGCGCGACGTCACCGAGCGCAGGCGCGACGAGGAGGAGCTGCGGCTGCGAGCCGAGCTGCTGGATCTGGCTCACGATGCGGTGATCGTGCGTGATCCGGCTGAGAGTCGTGTGACGTTCTGGAACCGCGAGGCGCAGGCGATCTACGGCTACAGCCCAGAAGAAGCGCTTGGGCGGGTCACGCATGAGCTGCTCGCGACGGTCTCGCCGGAGTCCAGACAGGCGGTCGATGACGCTCTGGCGCGGGAGGGACGGTGGGTTGGCGAATTGCACCATACCCGCAAGGACGGCATGGTGATCGTCGTCTCCAGTCGGCAGGCGCTTCAGCGCGGTGCGGACGGGCGGCCGAGCGCGATCATCGAGCTGAACTCGGACATCACCGAGCGCAAGCGGGTCGAGGAGGAACTCGCGCACATCGCCGGGCTGCTCGAGCGAACCGAGGAGGTCAGCAACACGGGCGGCTGGGAGTACGACGTCGCGACCGGCGAGCTGACGTGGACGGACGAGGTGTACCGCATCTACGGGGTCGCGCGGACGTCGGATCCGACGGAGGTCATGCAGGCGATCGCGGCCTACGATCCCGAGAGCGCGCCGATCATCGATGCGGCGTTCAAGCGGCTGGTGGCCGAGGGCGTGCCATACGATCTCGAGCTCGGGCTGCTCCGCGCCGATGGGCAGCGGGTCTGGGTACGCACGATCGGCCGGCCGGTGATCGACGACGGTCGCGTTGTGCGTGTCGGTGGCAACATCAGTGATGTCACCGAGCGCAGGCGGGTCGAGGAGGCGCTTCGCGCGAGTGACCAGCTGTTCCACAGTGGGTTTGACGATTCGCCCACCGGGATGGCGCTCACGGGCCTGGACGGCACGCTCGTTGAGGTCAACGCGGCGTTCGCGCGGATGCTCGGCTTTGATGACCCTGAGCAGCTGGCGGGACATGACTTCGCGCGGTTCACGCACCCCGACGATGTGGCCGCGAACCGGGAGAGCATCCGGCTGATGGTCGAAGAACGTAAGTCCTACGTGGGCGAGGAACGCTACATCCGCAGGGATGGGGCTGTCGTGTGGGCGCTGGTGGGGTCAACCGCGGTACTCGATGGGGACGGGCGACCGTCGATGCTGTTCACGCAGGTTCAGGACATCACGGAGCGCAAGCAGGCGGAGGCGGCGTTGCGGGCCAGCGAGGAGCGGTTCCGCGGTGGCTTTGAGAACTCGCCGATCGGGATGGCGCTCGTCGACCCGAACGGCAGATACCTTGAGGTCAACAGCACGCACGCGCGGATGCTCGGCGTTGACGACCCGCACGCGATGATCGGACTGAGCTTCGAAGACTTCGTCCATCCCGACGACGTAGCCGATACCTACGCGAGCATCAGGCGACTCCACGAGACGGGCACCGACCACGGCGAGAGGCGGTACATCCGCAAGGACGGTGCGACCGTGTATGCGCTGTTTGGTTCCTCGGCTGTGCGCGATGCGGACGGGCAACCGTCGGTGCTGTTTTCGCAGGTGGAGGACATCACCGAGCGCAAGCGGGTCGAGGAGGCGCTGCGCGCGAGTGAGCAGCGGTTCCGCGGTGGCTTTGAGAACTCGCCCATCGGGATGGCGCTCGTCGGGCTGGACGGCAGGTACGTTGAGGTCAACGCCACGCTCGCGCGGATGCTCGGCTTTGATGACCCGGCCGAGCTGGCAGGACAGAGCTTCACGAACTTCATCCATCCTGACGAGGTGGCTCTCGCGCAAACGGCCGCGCAGCGAGTCATCGAGACCGGGGCTGAACGCGGCGAGAGGCGCTACATCCGCAAGGACGCGACTGTCGTGTACACGCTGTATACGGGCACCCTGGTGCGCGACGAGGACGGGCAACCATTGGTGTTCTTTGCACAATTGGAGGACATCACCGAACGCAAGCTCGCGGAGGCCGAGGTGCTTCGCCTCAACGCCGAGCTCGAGCAGCGCGTCCTGCAGCGGACGGCCGAGCTGGGGGCTGCCAATCAGGAGCTCGAAGCGTTCGCGTATTCGCTCGCTCACGACCTCCGCGCGCCAATCCGGGCGATCAATGGATTCGGCGCGGCTCTGTCGCAGAATCACGGCGACCAGCTCGGCGATCGGGGGCGGGAGACGCTCGATCGGATCCGCCGGGCGAGCGCCAAGATGGGCGAGCTGATCGACGCGATGCTGCAGCTCTCAGAGCTCACGCGACGTGAGCTGTCCGTCACGAGCGTGGACCTCAGCGCGGCGGCCAGGGAGGTCAGTGAGGAGCTACGCGCAGTGGATCCGGCGCGCAAGGTTGAGTTCGTGATCGAGGGCGGGCTTGAGACGGTCGGCGACCAGCGGCTGGTGCGCGTTCTGGTCCGCCATCTCCTCGGGAACGCATGGAAGTTCACCAGCTCCCGGGAGCACGCCAGGATCGAGGTGGCGCGCGCGGGCGCCGGTGTGTTCGCGGTTCGCGATAACGGCGTCGGGTTCAACATGGATTTCGCCGGGCTGCTGTTCGAGCCGTTCGCGCGCCTTCACCGCGAGGACGAATTCCCCGGCATCGGCGTCGGCTTGACCACCGCTGAGCGGATCGTCCGACGCCACGGCGGCGCAGTATGGGGAGAAGGCCGACCCGGCGAGGGCGCCACCTTCTACTTCAAGCTCGAGCCATCGCCAGAAACCGGATCATGACTTCCACGAACAACATCCTCCTCGTCGAGGAAAACGCCGATGACCGCGACCTGACGATCATGGTGCTGAAGGACAGCAAGATCGCCAATGAGATCGACATCGCGGGTGATGGAGAGGAAGCGCTGCGGTACTTCGAAGATCAGTCCCGGCCGCTCCTGAACCGCCGCTCCGTCCGCATCGTCGACCATCGGAGCATGCGACGTGCTGCTTCACCACGAGAAGCGCCGCGTGAGGAGGGCTAGCTACCGACCACCCTCAGATGTCCTGGGCCGAGTCAGGGCCGCTTACGCGTGCTCGGCGCCGCTCCTCCACAGCCGGAGATTTACAAGCCCAGCCAGTCAGCCTCGTTTCACCGCGGTAGCGTGGTCGACGATCGCGGCGGGTGCCGGATCTCCGCGAAGCGGAAGTGCCGACGATGGAACCCGGTGCTATCGACTTGGACGAGCAGCAGGTGTGACGGGGCTCGCTGGGACGAGACACTTGGGCGCGAGGTGACCGAGCACACGCCGATCGAGCGGGCGGGGCGGGAGAGCGAGCAGCGGCTCCGAGCCGCGGTCGACACGCAGCTTGATCCGTTCGCGATCTACAGCGCGGTGCGTGACAGCGCGGGGCGGGTCGTCGACGTTCGCACCGAGTTCATCAATCGAGCGGCGTGCGAGTTCAGTCAGATCACAGCCGAGGACCAGCTCGGACGGGGTCTGCTGGAGCTGTTTCCCGAGCTGGCCTCGAGCCGGATCTTCGAGCTGTATCGGGAGGCGATCGAGACTGGCGAGCCGTTCGCGCAGGACGGGCTCGAGCTGAACGTGCTGTTCGGCGGCGTCCCCGGCCCCCGTCACTATGACGTCCGGATCGTTCGCGATGGCGATGGCGATGGTGTGGTCGTGAGCTGTCGCGATGTGACCAGTCGCGTGCTCGCCGAGCGGCGAGCGGCGCGGTTGACTCGCATCTACGCGACGTTGTCGAAGGCAGACGAGGCGATCGTGCGGATCAGGCAGCGGCTTGCCCTGTTCGAGCGGGTCTGCCGCGTGCTGGTCGAGCAGGGGCAGCTGCGGATGGTGTGGGTGGGTGAGATCGACCAAGATGGGTGGATCGTCCCTGTCGCCCACGCGGGAGCGGTGCAGGGCTACTTCGACTCGCTCCGGATCTCCGTGCGCGACGTTCCGGAGGGCCGGGGGCCGACCGGCATCGCCGTGCGGGAACGACGGCACGTGTTCACGACCGACATCGCGACAGACGAGCGGATGGCGCCGTGGCGCGACGCCGCGCTCGCGCGGGAGTATCGATCGTCTGCCGGATTCCCGCTCTTGGTGCAGGATCGCTGCATGGCGGTGCTGACGGCGTACGCCTCAGAGCCAGGGTTCTTCGACGAGGAAGAGGTCGAGCTGTTCGACGGGCTGGCGGCCGACCTCTCGTTCGCGCTGGAGGCGATGGCGCTTGACGAGAAACGCCGAGCGGTCGAGGACCAGCTCCGCCACCTCTCGGAGGAGCTCGAGCATCGCGTGCACGAGCGCACGCACGAGCTCCGGGCCGCGAACGCGGAGCTTCAGGCGTTCAGCTACTCCGTCTCGCACGACCTGCGCGCGCCGCTTCGCGCGATCGATGGCTTTAGCCAAGTGGTCCTCGCCCGCTACGCCGACATGCTCGACGCCGACGGACGTCACGCGCTCGAGCGGGTCCGCGCCGGCAGTGAGCGGATGGGGGTGCTGATCGACAGCATGCTCGAGCTTTCGCGGCTGGGTCGGCGGCCTCTGGAGCTGGGTGATGTCGATCTGAGTGCGCTTGCGGCCGAGGTCGTGCAGGAGCTGCGTGCCGGGGAGCCAGAGCGCGACGTGGGAGTTGTGATCGAGCCGAACGTGTCGGTTATCGGTGACAAGGAGCTGCTGCGCGTCGCATTGCAGAACCTGCTCGGCAACGCGTTCAAGTTCACCTCCCAACAGCCACACGCGAGGGTGCAGTTCGGTCGCACCGAGCACGCGGGCCAGGCCGCTATCTACGTGCGCGACAACGGCGTCGGCTTCGACATGAACCACGCCGACAAGCTGTTCCTCCCGTTCGAGCGCCTGCACTCCGAAAGCGAGTTCAGCGGCACCGGAATCGGGTTAGCGACCGTGCAACGCGTCATCGCTCGCCACCGCGGACGCGTCTGGGCGGAGGGCGAGATCGGCGACGGCGCCACGTTCTACTTCACCCTCGCCTCAGACGATGACCATCGGTAAAGCGCGGTCAGGGCCATCATGTACAGCCGATGCCTCATGCTGCTAGCCGGGCCAGCGCGTTCCAGCAAGCGACTGCCGGACGTTCTCGGTGGTCCCCGACCACTTGCGGAAGATCGGCCCCGATCGGCCGGCAGCTAGCAAACACCGAAATCTTCCCGACCCCGCTTGCGCGCCGGTCGAGCAGGTGCGCTCGAAGATGTACGGCTCGTCGTGGAGAGGCTCGCATCGACCCGCTGCTTGGGCGACGCTGTCGGAATCCGACGTCTGCGTGTTCCTGGTCGGCGGCGACCGCGCGCGGTCGCCGGTTACGCTACGTATGCTCCGGATTGCGCTTGGCGGAAAAGTAGGCCAGCGCACCGTCGCTCCGCGTGCTCACGTCGAGCATGCCGGCGTCAGCGAGCCACGCTTCCAACTTGTCGCGAGTGCCGCTCGGGCCGAACACGCCCGCCACCTGATAGAGGCGCACGAGCGCGTCGTGGCGCAGCCCCGCCCGGCGGACGACCATGGTGCCCCGCAGCACGCCGCCCGGGCGCAGGACGCGCGCGATCTCACAGATCGCCGCCGCCGGGTCAGGGAAGCAGTGCAGTCCGGTGTAGCTGACGCAGAGATCAAACGAGGCGCCGTCGAACGGCAGCGCCTCGACGTCGGCCTCGGTGAACTCGATCTGATCAAGCTCGCGGCGCTTTGCCTCGGCGCGGGCGCGCCGCAGCATCACCGGCGAGAGATCGCCAGCCACGTACCGCACGCGCTGGCCTGGCCGCAACCCACGGAACGCAACCCCTCCCCCACACGGCACATCCAGGATCACGGTGCCGTCCGGCTCCTCGCCGAGCCGCGCAATCTCTCGATAGAACGCGGAGGTGTCAGTGCCCCAGATAAGCCGCCCGAGCACGCCGGCGAGGCGCTCGTGCTCCACCACCGAGTCATAGACCGTCGCCTCCAGCCACCCAGACCGCCAGCGCTCGCGTACGTCGGACACAGCCACAGCGTAGACATTCGATCATCTGAGGCCCACCGGCTTTCCTCCAGCGGCGGCGCGCTTGCGGATGACCACGACCCGGAGGTTGCCGGACATCGACCCGGGCAGCTTCAGCGTCGTCGTCGAGCGGACCGTGACCTTGGCCGTGCATCGGGCCCGACCACACGGCGCGCGTGATGCCGAGTTTGTCGCCGACGTGCCCGGGGTCTGAGGAGATGGTCGGGAGCGTCTTCCAGCGCGGCGCCCCCGTCAAAATGACCGGGGTGGCGTTCGACGCCGCCGCAACCGACCCGTCCACGTTCGTCGCGGTCTGCACGAGAACTTCCTCCCCGCCGGCGTCCGCCGCGGTCGGCACGTACGTCGAGCCGGTCGCTCCGGTGACCGGCGAGCAGTTCACGCCGTTCGCGTCGCAACGGTCCCACTGATAGGCGTACGTCGTGCCGGTCGGCGCCTGGAAGGTCGCGGGTACGCGTACATCGGCACGCCGTCATGGTCGGAGATGGCGCCGATGGCCGGCGGGCGGACTTCGACCGCCGGGTAGGCGGCCACGGCCGCCGTCGGGGTTGCGCTGGCCGACGCCGACCCGGACGTGTTCGTTGCCGTGACCTTGACGGTAATCGTCGCTCCCTCATCGGCCTGCGTGAGCGTGTGCCCGTCATCAGGGCTCGTGAGCGCATAGCTCGTCGTGTTCGCGGCGACCGGCGTGCAGTCAGAAACGCCGTCGGCGTCGCAGCGCTGCCAGGCGTACGTGATGGAGGAAAGCGTCACCGACCATGTGCCGGGGTTTGGCCGCCAGCACGTTCGGAACCTGCGGGTTGCCGGAGATGCTCGGCGCGACCGTGTTGGTCAGCGGACGCCCGGTGATGGGAGCGGTCAGCGCACTTGACACCGGGTCAGAGGTCCCGCCGCCGCTCGACGACGCCGTGACCTTGACGCCGATGAGGCTCCAACATCCGCCGTCTGCACTGCGTACAAGTTGTTCGTGCCGGTTTGGACCTAGGTGCAGGCACAGGTGATGCTCTGCGCGGGCGTCGGGCAGCGCATCCACGTGAAGTTGAACGTCGCCGACGGCGTATCCCACGTGCCGGAGTCGGCGCTCAGCGGGTACCCGTTCTGCAGTGTTCCCGCGGGCACGGCGGGCGCGACCGTGTTCTTCGGCGGCACGAGCACGGTCGCCGTCGCGGGACTGTTCACGCTCGCGGACCCGTCGACGTTCGTGCCCGTCACGCTGACGCGCACGATATCGCCGGCCTCGGCCGCCGTGAGCGTGTACGTGGAACTGGTGGCCCCGGAGATGTAGTTGGTCGTCGGCCATGTCTGACGATCAGCTGCACAAATCGGCGAGCGCCGAGGTCCCGTCGTCGATGCTGGATCGAGCTTCGAGGAGCCGCGCATTGAGATCCTCGGGTCGCCACTGGTCAGCTCGGATCCCGGTAGACAGCGTCCCGGTACCAGCGAGCGTGACCGTCAACGCGGGCGCAGGACCGGCACGGACGCGCGGCGCTGCAACCGGCGTGAGCGGTCAAGGTGCAACAACTGCGCGAGCCGCCGTGATGCGGGGAGCATGATTGCGTCGCAGCCGAATTCCTCGGCGCCGGCCGCGAGCGCCTTGGTCTGAGAACCGAACAGCACCGTGCGTTCGGCGGGCATGTCGAGCAGGCGGTCGGCGCGTTCGAGATCGGCGCGCGCACGGTCGAGCAGGACGTCGTTCCAAACGCTGGTCAGCATCGGCAGACGCGCGACCCGGCGGATCGGCCGCTCGAGCGCGACGACGATGACTATCGTCAGGCGGGCGCCGTCGCGCGTCGCCAACTTGCTGGCCGCGAGCAACGCCGCGTCCCCATCCGAGGTGCCGTCGTAGGCGACCAGGATGTGTTGATAGGCCACCTCGACGAGCGAGCGTACGCCGACTTGAGCGCCCGCGCGAGGCGGGCTGCCAGAGAGCGCCACCGGCCCCTCTAAACCCCGCCGGACGAAACGTCAACTACGCGACAACCTCTCGGCGTTCCGATCGCCCTGGGCGAAGGTCACGAGCCGCATAGTGGAGGTCTCGGCTCCGGAGCGCCCGAGCCGACTCTGCGTAGGCAGCTGCGAATTGCGCACGCCGAGGTGCCAGCCGTGCAATCGGCGACTGACGCGGTTCCGCTGGCCCAGTGGGACGGGCCTGGCGTGGGTTTGTCCGATAGGGGCAGCGTGCAGCCGGACCGGCGACGTTGAAGTCGTGACCACTTCGCTCCGCGGGCGCAAGCGTGTTCGCCACGCCGTACGCCGCTTCGTATTTGCAGCAACCTGGTGCTCCGGGCCCCGCAGTGGCGGGAGCGCCTCGCACAGCTCGGGGTGATCGCTCATCGCGTTCGGGTCGCCGGACGGAATCGAGCTTGCCAAGCTCGCTCCGAGTCGTCTGCGCCGGCCGCCGCAATGGTGAGATACCGACCTCGGACTCGTTGTCAGAGAATGTTATAGATGTCATAGACTACGAGAACCTGCCCGCCCCAACGGAGGGCATTCTCGTCACCCAGTTCATCACCGTACGAAGCGTTGCTCGGTCCCGCGCGTTCTACTCCGAGGTCCTCGGCGGCCAGGTGGTGCTGGAGGAGAACCCGTGCATCGTCAAGCTCGCCAACTCATGGGTGCTGACGAACCCGGGCGGACCCCCCACCCCCGACAAGCCCGACATCTCGGTCGTGAACTACGAGCCCGGCAACACGGTCTCGAGCTTTATGAACCTGCGCGTCGCCGACATCCAGGCGTGTTATGAGCAGTGGAGCGCGAAGGGAGCCGAGTTCGTCACGCCGCCGATCGATCGCGGTGCTGAGATCCGTTGCTACATCCGAGACCCCGACGGCTACATGATCGAAGTCGGCCAGGCCACCGGAGTGCTCCACGGGGAGCTCGCCGAGAAGCGACCGGAAGACTTGCCCGGCTAAGGGCGACTGGAGGACGAGGCGACCGCGGCCGTCGCTACGGCCAGAACGAAGTTCTGGGCGACGTGTCGGGCCAGGCTGATCACCCAGCGGCCCAGCCGGCCTGCTTAGCCGCGGTTGCGCGAGTCGCCGATGCGCTTGCTCGAAACTCGATCCGCGGCAACGTGCAAGCGCAAGCGGCTGTCGCGCATCTGGCGGAGCGGCAACCGGCGTGGGCTCCGCGTCACTGCTGGTGCGGAGTTGGAACAGCCCAGGGGAACCGCGTGCGACGACCGCGAAGCCGTTGCGTTTGTCCGAACAGGCGAAAGGCGGCTCGATCCTACTCCCGCGCAAAGGGTGTACGGTCGTCCGACGCGTCGGGTCTGGTGACGCACCGGGAGTTCGGCGGTGTCGATCCGGCCGTGCACGTGGCGTCGGCGTTAATTGGCGAGCGGCCACTCCAGCGTGGTCTGGGTCGGGTCTCCGAGGAATGCACGCAGGTCACCGCACAACTCGCACGTACATCCACTGGGAAGCTCGATCGACCAGTCCTCGACGGCGCGCGCGGGGCGGGCGAGGCGGGCTTGCAGGATCGCGGAGGCGTGAGTCGCGACGACGTCGAGGCCCGCCGCGCTCCACCGCGAGGCGGGAGTGGCTCGGAGTGCCGCGATCGCGCAAGCAAGCAGCTCGCCGTCGGAGCACAGGATCCCGACCGCCTCGTCGCGCAGGTCGGTCGCGTCGACGAGTGAGGCGCCCTGCAGCATCGCTCCGACCGCAGGTCCCAGCTCTGACAGCGTCGGCTCGCGACGGCTTGGCGTCGGCAGCTCGAGGCCGCGGTCGATTGCGTGGCTCAGCCAACTCCAGGACTCTCGCAGCAACAACCGGGCCGCCGCCGTGCCGGCGTCTCCGCCCTCACGCAACGCGAGGCAGAGGGGCGGCAATGAGGCCGTCCATGCCACGACACTCGGGCCCTCGGGGTGGTGAAAGCGTCGGTTGTCGGCCCACGTCGTCATGAGCTCTGCCGTCCACGGCTCGCCGTAGGAGTCGACCAGGGCGCTCAGTGCCTTTGCCCACTCCTACTCGGCGGTGGACGCAGAACTGATGGCAACCGCTCCCAACAGCGTCCGTCGTCGCGGAGTTGCGCTTCTATGTGCTGCTTCCGGTCATGCGCTGTGGGGGACCGTGACCCCGCGTTTTCTCTGCGCGGCGTAGCAAGACGCAGCACATAAACGACCGTCTTCACGCGGCGCTCGCAGGCGCGCTCGTCTGAGATACCGATGCAGTCCAACGGACGCCGGTCGATCCCTCGAGGTGCCTTCGCGAGCGTGAACCCCGGTAATCCGCGGGGTTTCGCTACATGCGATGCGATCGCCACGATGGTTTTGAGGGCAGTCGCCGGTCTCGGCTAGCACCTTTCCGGCCAACGGGCGTGGTCTGGCGCGGGTGCCGATTATGTGCTGTGGCTAGACCCGCGATTTCGAGCTGAGCAGGAGAAAAGCGGGCCGCCTTGCCGCTGAGAGCGCGTAACCAGACGCAGCGCATAGAAACGCTTATGTGCTGCGGCGCATAACCCGTTGGTCGCCAGCGCGATCGCCGAAAGTGAGGCGGTCGGAGGATCAACGCTATCATGCGGACCTCGGCAGCCTGGGCAGTCGAGACTGCGCGAAAGCGCGGATGGCACATCTTCGGCGCCGCCTGCCGAACCGGGGTGCGACACGGAGGGGCAGAGACACCCGCGTGCTCGGGCGGAGAGGATTCCGTCCGGAGACTAGGCGAACATGTGTTCGTATGCGTCGATATGTCCGTTGGGTGCGCAATCCTTGCAGTAATGCGCCAGCCTTCGTTGTCCGCCTGCGTGGAAGGATTCGAGCGATGAGCCGGCGCGACTGGCTGCTCATTTTGTGCGCGTACAGAGGCGCTCCAGAAGGCCTGGATCCTGTCCGGCTGCAGAAGGGCCTGTTCCTGTTCGCTCGCTCGTGTGACCGGCCAGCTCGCGAGCGGTACGACTTTCGCCCTTACGACTACGGACCGATGAGCCCCCAGATCTATAGCGACCTTGATGCGCTCGTTTCGGAAGGACTGCTCGCGGCCCACGAGGTTCCTGGCAAGCATTGGTCTCGCTATGCGACTACAGATTGCGGACGTGCTGCTGCCGCAGTCAAGTTGAAGGCGCTAGTGAACGAGCGTGACAAGCGCAGCGCTCAACAGTTGTACGAGATCAAGCAGAGCATCGCCAACATGTCATTCAACGAGTTGCTTGAACGCGTGTACGAGGAATATCCGGACATGGCTGTGAACTCGGTCTTCCGATCCGTCACGTGACGGCAGCGTTGCCGCTAGTGCTGACGACCGGCAGGTCGTGACCTTCCATCCCGCGAAGCCGCCGAAGTGACAATTCTTCGAGCTGGCGATGATGGAGCAAGGGACACCGTCTCGGGCGTGTCGCTCCCGGCATGGCCGGAGGCGTGGGGTCTGGCCACAGAAGGGGTTGACATGACTCAGAACCGACGGACAAAACGCGCGACCCGGTCACGGATGGCACAGACCGGCGAGAAGTACACCGACGCGCGACGCGCACTCGTGGCCTCAGGCGGTGACAGCGGCCGCGCCGGCGGAGATCCCGGCGCCACGATCGCCTGGCCGGAGGACTCGTTGGGCTGGTTCACCGACCAGGCATACAACCTGATCCTGCTCGCCGACGACGAGGCGCGCATGATGAGGCACGCCACGGTCGAGCCCGAGCATCTGCTGCTCGCTACCACTCGTCGCGGAAACGTTGAGCGCATGCTCGCTGGCCTCGATCACGCGATCCACGATCTGATCTTGCAGATCAAAGGGTTCGGGGAGAAGCTCGAACTGCGACCCCAGCGGTCCCCGGCCAGCGAGGCGGTGCTGCGCCGAGCCGTCGCCACGGCAGCAGGCCGGGGCATTCTCGGCCCGAGCACGGAGCATCTCCTACTCGCGCTCGGCGAGCAGGAGCTCCCGCCCGCATCCTCGGAGAGCTCGGAATCACAAACGTCCAAGCGCTCGTCGATGCCACCTATCCAGTCACGCGTCCCCCGATCGATCCTGCGATCGTTCAGGTGCGCGCAGCCCAACTCGCCGCCAGGCGCCAGACACCACCGAGCCCAGGGCCAATCCCCCCGATCTTCGAACGGTTCACATCGCAAGCTCGCGACGCCATCAACGCCGGGATCGAGCACGCGCGCAAACTCGACGCTCCCTACGTCGAACTCGTCCACCTCCTCTACGGAGTCCACGACTCCAAGACCGGGGTGGTGGCGACCGTTCGGTCGCGGCACAACTGGGACCTCCTGCCCGCTCAGTTCGTGCAACCACGCTACCCGCGGGCCACCGACATATTCAGCCATGACGCGAGACGCATCGTCGCCGAGGACGTGCTCGTCATCGCCGAACGTCTCGACCATCGACCGCTCACCACCGGCCACCTGCTCATCGCCATCCTCGAAAGCCCGGACGAGCACACCGGCGAGATCGCCGGCCTGCTGCCCGACGTCCGCGAAATCAGCGCCGCGTTGATCGACGCGTTGCCTGGCCACGAGGAGACCTGAGGCGAGGAGCACCCACGAGCCAGATGCATACTCGCCGAGGTTCGGCGACTGGCGCGATTCCGGTGCCCGGGAGGAACCGGGCCGGCGTGGCCGGGTTTGTCCGACGGCGGCAGCGTTGACGCCGTGCCGGGGTGGCGGCGAGATTGCTCGTATCGGACGGGGCCGCTGACGGCTGATTCGCAATCCCCTCATTCGCCCCCGATCGTCGGTGATGGCGGTGGCAAGGTATGACCGCCGGGAACCGCGGCCGCGTGGCCGGACATTTATCGGTATGGACTCCCGCAGCGACCTCGAGCTCTGGAGGCTCGCCCGCGCCGACCCGGACGCGTTCGGCGTGCTGTTTGAGCGCCACGGGCGCGCCGTGTATGCGTTCTGCGCGCGAGGCACGGCCGACCTCGCGCTCGCCGAGGATCTCACGAGCATTGTCTTCCTCGAGGCTTGGCGCCGTCGGGAGCGCATCGAGATCACCGGTGAGAGCCTCCGTCCGTGGCTGTTGGGGATCGCCCACAACGCGGTGCGCAATGCGCACCGCTCGCGACGCCGCCACCGGGCCGCGCTCGCGCGCGTGCCGCCCGAGCCGCTTGAGGCGGCGGCGGACGATGTCGCCTCGCGGATCGACGCCGAGCGTGCGCTCGCGGATGCGCTGCAGGCGATCCGTACGTTGCCGGACCGCGAACGTGATGTCGTCGTCCTCGTTCTCTGGAGCGGGCTGTCCTATGAGGACGCCGCGCTCGCCCTCGGCGTGCCCGCCGGCACCGTGCGCTCGCGTCTTTCGAGGGCCCGTGCCCGCCTCAGCGCTTCGCTGGTCAACCCCTTCCCGTCGACTCCTGGAGCCCTCAAATGATCGACCCGACGTCCGTTCCCGTTCCTTGCGACGCCTGGGTCGCGGCGCGCCGCGATCACCTGCTCGCCGAGCTCAGGCGCACACCCGAGCGCCGCGGGCACCGCCGCCTGGTTGGCGGCATGGGTGCGCTCGCCGCCGCCGGGGCGGTGACCGCCGCTGGGCTGCTCATCGCCGGCGGCCCGGCCGCGTCGACCGCGTTCGCCGGCTGGCGCGCCGCGCCGACGGCGCCGGCACCCCGCCAACTGCCGGCCGCCGAGGCTAGCTGCCCGGCCGGTGGGTCGAGCCCGGGCGGCAAGGTCGGCCCCCCGGGGGCGGTGCCGTCGGGCCCGCCGGCGCTCTCGGACGTGCGTGGCCCCTACTCGATGCTGCTCTACCTCGACGGCGACGGGGGCAGCACGCTGTGCATGAGCGGCGGCTCGTTCGTGCGCGTGCTGCCCACGCCGGCGCCGACCGCGCCCGCGCCGGCCGTCGACGGCCTGGTGATTGACCACCTCGCGAGTGGTGTCGTGACGTTCGTCGAGGGGCGCGTCGGCTCGCAGCGGGCGCATCTCGGGCGACATGCCTGCAACGGAACGGGAGCAGAAGCCCGGCGGACGTCGGGCAGCCGCGGCCCGCTGACTGCCGGAATCGTTCCGGAGCGCGAGCCAGACCGGCACGGATCCGGTCGATTGAGACTTCTGCATCCGTGGCTTGCGGCGGCGGTTGTGCGCGGCCGCCAGGGTCTCGTGCTGCCTTGCATCGTGGCTGGTTCGGGGGCTTCGATGTGGACGCCTTTCTTGGGGCGACAGCGATTGCGTGGTTGTCGGAACCGCACTTGTCGCGACCCAGCTGCCGCTATACAGTGACCCCGGGATTTGGGCGATTAGGCGGGGTGAGCGGCGGGATCCGCGAGCGCCTTGGGTAGGTCGGCGCGCCTGGTGATGTCGAGCTTGCGGTAGGCGTGTGTGAGGTGCATCTCGACAGTCTTGACGGTGACGAAGAGCGCTTGCGCGATCTCTGCGTTGCTGGCCCCTGCGGCGGCGAGGTCGGCGATTCGTCGCTCGCTTGCGGTGAGGGACTCGGCGCCGGTGAGTCGTTCGCGGCGGAGCCGGACTCCGCTTGCGGCAAGTTCGAGACGGGCGGTTTCAGCGAGTCCGTCGGCGCCGCAGAGGCGCGCGAGATCGTAGCCGGCGCGCAGCGGCTCGCGCGCGTCGCTGCGGCGGCCGGCGCGGCGTAGAGCGGAGCCGAGGTCGGTGAGCGCGCGGGCGTGCACGAGCCGGCGCGGCGAGCGCTGTAGATAGTCGATTGCGGTGCGGAGGTCCTCGATTGCGTGCGCCGGGTCGCTGGCGAGCCGGCCGCGCACCCGCATCACCGATCCGATCGCGGAGGGGGTGCCCCATTGTTGCGCGAGGGTGAGTGCTTGGTCGAGCTCGGTCTTGACGACGTCTTGATGCCCGAGCGCGTGGTGGGACTCGATCGCGGCCAAGATGGTCGTGATGTTCCCGCCGTGGCGAGGGCCGGGGCGGCGTGTGAGCGCGTCGTAGTCGGCGAGCGCGGCGGCGTGCCGGCCCAGCGCGCAGCGCAGCTCGGCGCGGATCCCGAGCACACCGCCGTATGGCGGGAAAGGCGGGATCTGCTCTCCGAATCCGATCGCGTCGCAGGCCGCCTGGGCAGCGTCAAGATCGCCTTTGCTGATCAGGCAGTCGGTCAAAGCGACACAGGCCATCACGTAGTTCACGCCGTGCGGCGGGGTTGCGGCTGTGGCCGTCTCAGCGTCGGCCTCGGCCTGCTGCAGGCGACCGCGCATGCGGTTCAGGTGCGAGCTGTGAGTCCTGGCGGCAGCGAACGCCTCCTCGGACCCTTGACGGTGAGCGATCTCGGTCCACTGCTCGGTCACGCGTTCGGCGGCGTCGAGGTGATCGGTCCAGCGCAGCGCCAACAGCAGGCCATGCGCGCGGCCGTCGCGGACACCGGCGGCGAGCAGCTCGTCGGCGTGGTAGGCAGCGCGCTCGGCGAGCGAGCCGATCCCGGCCGCGTTGAACGCGATGGTTGGCACGAGGAGCCCTCGTTGAACGATGGACTCGATCAGGCCGCAGAGCGCGATCGACTCGACCGGGGTGTCGCCCGGGAGCTGCGCCAGCTCGGCGGCGATTTCTCGGACGCGAGGCTGGTCTCCCGATCCCGCAGTGAACGCCGCGGTCAGGAACGCCCCCTTCAGCCTCAGCTCGAGATCGCGATCGAGCTCGAGCGTGGATGCCCCGGGAAGCGTGCCCTCGAGCAATGCGAGGAGCTCGCGGTGAGCCGCAGGGTCGGGACCGATCGTCCGGCCGAGTTCGACCAAGGCACGGGCCCGAATGATGGGGTCATCCGCGAGGCGGACCGCTTCTCGGAGGTGCTCAGCCGCGTCGGGAAGCTTTCCGGCCGCTCGCTCCGCGTCACCGAGCTCGAGCAGCACTTCGACCCGATCCTCGCTCGTCAGGGCCTCTTCGAGCGTCCGGCGCAGGAAGGGCACCGCGCTCGCCGGCGCCCCCCGCTGCGTGGCTCGCGCAGCCGCGTCACGGAGTGTCCGGGCGTCCGCCCCACTCCCGGTCGGGGTGGCGATGAGCAGGTGCACGGCGATCTGCTCGGGTGGCGCGTCGCGAGCGCGCAGCAGCGATGCCGCCTTTCGGTGCGCGGCGTCGCGCTCGAGTGGGGTGATGCTCGTGTCGACGGCCGCGCGCAACAGCGGGTGCCGGAAGCGAAGCACGCGGTCGAAGTCGACCAGGCCGACCCGCGTCAAGCCCTCTGCGGCACGAGCCCCTTCAGCTGTTGTGATTCCGGCCAGCTCGGATGCCCACCCAAGCGCAGCGTGATCGCCGAGCACCGCCAGTGAACGGGCGAGCATCGCGGCCTCCGGCTCCAAGCGTGCGAGCCGCGCACGCGTCGCGCGAGCGACTTGGGGTAGGGCCACGGTCTGAACCCGCTCCGCGCTGGCAGCGGTGAACGGCACGCCCTGATCGCGCATTGCCCTGAGCAGCTGATCGAGAAGGAATGGGTTCCCGCCAGTCGCGTCGTGGCAAGCACGTGAGAAGCCGTCTTCGGCTTCGTGCCCGAGCAGTTGCGCGACCGCGAGTTCGCTCAGCGCCGCTGGCATGAGGAGCTGGCCGCCCGGATCGGCTAGCAGTCCGCCCAACGCACCGCTCTCCTGCTGCTCGCCGGCGGGGCGGGTCGCGATCATGAGCGCGAGCGGGAGCGAGTCGACTCGCCGTACCAAGTAGGCGAAGAACCGCAGCGACGCGTCGTCGGCCCAGTGCGCGTCGTCGACCGCGATCAGCAGCGGCCTCGACTCGCAGAGATTGGCCAGCAGCCAGTAGAGACCGTGCAGCGCGCCGAACGACGCCTGGGGATCAGTGCCGATGAGGTCGGTCAGCAGCGGCTCGGCCAGCGCCGCGGCACCGGAGAACAGGCGCGCGCGCTCGCCCCGATCGGCTGCCCGGATTGCCGGGTCCAAGCACTGCCTGACAACGCCGAACGCGAACCCATCCTCGAGCTCCACGCCGCACGCATGGAGCACCCCCAGACCGGCCGCGGCGGCAGACTCGCACGCGAGTTGCAGCAGCGCGGTCTTGCCGATCCCCGGCTCGCCCTCGATCACGAGCGCGGACCCAGTCCCCATCCTCGCCCCCTCCAGGGCCGCGTCGATCCGCGCGCGCTCGACGGAGCGGTCTAGGAGCAAATCGCCGGTCCCGGGCCTATCCCTATGTTTCCCGGTCGAAATCGTACGACACATCGTGCTTCTCCACGCTGGACGCGGTCGAGCTGTTCGCACGCGTGCCGGCTGAGCGGATCGTGTTCGGCTCCGACGCGCCCTACGGCCGACCCGCCGGTGGCCTGTTCCAAGCCATGCGCGCTGCAGCATACGCCGGGCTTGACGCCAAACAACGCGCGCTGATCGCCAGCGGCACGATCACCGCGCTTCTAGAAGGACGGCCCCTGGCCGCGGCAACCCCGCCCCGCCTCCCGCAGTTCCGCCCGACCAGCGGGAGCCTCGCGCGGGTCAACGGATATCTATTGATGAGCTTCGCGGCCACAGTCAGCGCCGGACCTCCACCCGACCCGGCGCGAGGACTGATGGGGATCCAGCTGGCCCGAGCAGTGTGTCGCGATCCCAACCGGGCGCAGCCCGGTCAGCGCTTGAGCGCATCGACACGCTGCTCGCCGCCGCAGAGCAGCTCACCCTCGGAACGCGCGAACAGGCGTACCTCGCATTCGGCTTGGTCATGACCGCCAGCGCGATCGCCGCGACAGAGCCCAACGACCACGCGATCCGCGTACCAGCCCGGGCGCCGGAAACCCCAGAAGCGCAATGCCCGCCCATCGCGCGAATCTAACTCCCGAAACAAAGCGAGCGTGGCACTGACGCATTCGAGCCCATCGCACCGACCGCACAACCACCGCCCAGCCGCATAAGCCTGATCCTCGCCCGGCCGACCGCCAACATCAACCCAACGAATCACGCAAGAGGACACCATCCACAACGATCACGATCAACGCCTCCATGCCGGCCGCATATCAACCCCGCGACAGCGATCGTGAACCGATAGACACCGTCCAACATGGCCGCCGTCCAAGCCCCGCAGGTCAAACCGGCGACCATCAACAACGCGCTCCCCGCCGTCGACGACCTCTACACTCGTCGCGGGCTCGGGCCGTCCAAGGCGGCGCGGGTCGAGGTCGCCGCCACCGCTCCCCGCGCGCTCGGCGAACGCGTGCACTACCTGCGAGCAGTCAAGGCTTTTCCCTCGCCCCGCGACCAGGCCCTCGCGCTGGTCCCGTTCTACGCCGGCGCCCGGATCGCTGAGACCGTCGCGATCGACCTCGCCGACGTGCGCCCGGCGCTAGTCGCCCGCGGCAGCCGGCCGCAGCTCGTCGAGCGACTCCCGCAACCATCCGATCAGCTTCCACACGTCGGGGATCTGCTCGCGGTCGGCGACGATCCCGAAGTCGAGGTGCCCGCAGTAGCTCATCACCGTGATGTTGAGCCCCATCCCGTCGGTGATCACGGACACGGGATAGATGGCCTCCACACGCGCGCCCACGCAGTAGAGCGGGAACTGCGGCCCGGGCACGTTCGAGACGACGAGGTTCCACATCGGGGTGCGAGTCGCGGCCAGCGAGAACGTCACCCGCGAGGCGCGTGCGAACACCGCTGGCGGGATGAACTGGGTCGCGTCCTGCAGCAATTGCGCCGGCAGCGCGTTATGGCGCTCCTTGGCTGCGCGTAGCGCCTCGTGCGTCGCGCGCAGCCGCCGCACCGGGTCCGGCTCGTTCGTGAACAGCGGCACGCTCATGGTCCCGACCCGGTTGCCGTAGGTGCCGCGCTGCTCCTCGCTGCGCACCGAGACGGGCACCAGCGCGACCAACGGCCGGTCTGGGAGCTCGCCGTGCTCCACCAGCCATCGTCGCACCGCGCCAGCGGCCGAGCGAGACGATCACGTCGTTGACCGTGAACCCGTGCTCGTTCTTGACCGCTTTGACCTCGTCGAGCGGAAGCTGGCCGAACGCAAACCGGCGGTGCGGTGAGACGCGACCGTTGAAAGAGGTTCGCGGGCGGCTGAGACTGGTTCGCTCGAGCACGCGCGACGGCCGGCCGCGGATCGTACGCGCGGCCCGGGCGGCTGTCCGCCCGAGCGTCTTCGCGCCCGGCACGTCCCCAATGATCGGGATGTCCTGCAGGTTCGGCAGCGTCGAGGGAAAGCCCCTCAGCACGCGTTCGAGGTAGCGGGGCGCGCCGAGCAGCCCCCGCGCGAGCATCTCGCCGTCCCCCGGCTCCCGGTCCGGCGCCGAGCCGATCGGCGGCGGCTCCCGCCCTTCCGGGCTCAAATCGAGCAGCACCCCCATGATCTCCGCGCCCGACATTCCATCGACGGCCGCATGGTGGACCTTCGTCAGCAACCCAAGATTGCCGTCGCTGAGGCCGTGGATCAAATACAGCTCCCACAGCGGGCGCGCGCGATCGAGCGGACGCGCGAAGATCCGCGCGACCTGCTCCGCAAGCTTCGCGTCGGTGGGCGGCGGCGGCAGCGCCAGCTCCCGCACGTGATACTCGAGATCGAAGTCGGGATCGTCGATCCAGTAGGGATAATCGAGCCCGAGCGGCACTTCCTTCAGACGCCAGCGAAACGGCGGCAGCAACGGCAGCCGCTCGGCGATCATGCTCTGCACATCGGCTAGCTCGAGCCGCCCGCTCGGCCTCGTGCTCGGGTCAAGGATCGTGAGGCCCGAGAAATGACCTGACTGGCGCGGTGTCTCCAGCGCCAGGAACTGCGCGTCGAGGCCGGTCAGCTGCCGCAAGTCATCACCCGGAACGCGAGTCTAATCACGCCCTTGACATCGCCTCGTCACCCACGTGTGACGCGAAACGTGCGCGCACAGCTCAAGGCCCGCGGAGCGCGCCAGCCGGCGCAGGACCTCGTCAACCCGCCCGGCCCGAGAGCCGCCCACCCGCGCAGCTCCAGCAGCTCCGACATCACCACACATAGTGATCACGTGGCCGGTCGGTCACATATCGCTCACGGCAGGCGCTCGACCGCTTGGAGACCCCACAAGAGGTCGGGCCGGCGTCGTCGCCGGTGCTCGTCGGCGAGCACTTTCGCGTAACCGTGTCGCGCACGAGGCGACCGCGCAGGCAGCCAGCAATACGAGGAACGGGTCGATCGGAAGCCGGAAACGGGGCGTCTCGACCCTGACCCACACAGTGCTCAGCGCGAACAGGATCGGCACTGTCCAGATCCAGCGCGGCGCCCGTCGCGCGTAGGAAGTCAGCGCGCCCAACACCGCCAAAATCGCGAAGACCCAGAAGCTCAGGACGCCGACCTCAGCGGTCCCGCGGCGCAGGCCAATCGACGCCGTCGAGGCCTCCCAGGCGAACGAGCCTTCGAGGTCCAGTAGTCGCAACGTATTGTGGAACGTGACGGCGACGGGAGACAGCGGATGGGCGCCGATGTAACGGAATGCCTGGCTCAGCAGCCGGTTTTCCCAATCCGGCTCTGCCAAGCGCGGAGCTTGGTCTACGATCGTCCTGGCTGTCGTAACCGCAGAGGGCGAAAGCCACCTGTAGGGTATTTGGTGGTCAGCGGCCGAGACGGCGTTGTAGGTGCCCAACAGCGTCTCGCCTGCTTGATCCGAGATCGGGATGAACTCGTGAAGCTCGAGCGCGTTTCTCACCGTCCAAGGCGTGACGGTCAGCACGACCGCTAACGTCATGACAGCGGGGGCGACCAGAGCACGGATCTTGGAGGTGGTGGACGCGACGCTGCTCCAAGCCGTCACTGCGAGCGGGGGCAGCAGCAAGACCCCGTTTTCGTGGGTGAGCGCCGCCAGCCCCGTGAACACTCCCGCCAGCACTATCCAACGGTAGGGGCGCACCGCCCGGCGGATCCGCAGCCCACAATAGACGGCGGCCAACTCGAACGCGATGAGTAGATTCTCGGCCAGCAGCGTCCCCGAGGTCTCGATCAGTACGGGATAGACGGCAGCAAGCGCCAGTGCGGCAAGCCCAACCTCACACCCGAACGCCTCCAGCGCCACCAGCCCGATCAGGCCCACAATGATCGTCCCCAGGACTGCCTGCGAGACCCGCGCCGGACCAACCCCCGGTCCAAGCGCGAGCGTGTGACCGTCGAGCAGATCGATCAGCGCCAGGAAGTACGGGAAGGCCGGCGGGAATAACGCGCTCGGGCCGCGTGTTCCGCCGGAGCCAGTACCAGGTTTGCTGCTCGTGGGGTAGTCCCCGGTGCGAGCGACCGCTCCTGCCAGCGTCAAGTACGAACGCGCATCGTTCTTCAGCACATAGCTGGACCGCTGCACCTGCGCGACTCGAAGGGACAGCGCCACGACCAGAACTGCTGCCACCAGCAACGACCTGCGCGAGCGGAGGACCCTCACCGCAGGCAGAATAATGGGCAGTCGGCGGCGCGGCGAACCCGCAGCCCCGGCTCCATGGGAAACAGGCCGTCGATCAGTATCCAGAAACAACGGCGTCCCGGCGTTCACCACTTGCCGAGATCGACCCAACGGGATAGCCGCATGAGTGGCGCTTGTCTAGGTCGTCGCCGCGCTCCCGCTGTGCACGACCATGACCAGCAGCCTTGAGCTGGCCAGGTACAAGCGTGATGCTCTGCCGGGCAAAAAAGCAGTGACGGTGCGACCGAAGGGCACGGCGGCCTCGCGGAGCATCCGGGCGGACACCGAGTGGCGCGTGGCCGCAGCGACGGCGGCCGCGACTTGCTCACCGAGAAGGTCCGCCAGCCTCAGCTCGCGGGCGGCCCGAACGCTGAATTTCACCGCGAGAATCTCCCACGGCCGCGCCCGCCGGCAAGTCAGAATCCAGGCGATCCGGTGAATCAGGGTGCGCCTGAGCCGCTCGGAGCGTTGAGTGCGCCGAGGCGACTAGCGCTTCAGCGCCGACAGCGGTTATCGCGACGTTGGCACACTCGGGGCGGGTGTCTTACCTGCTCGCCCTTCTGGGGTTCGCCGCGCTTATCATCCTCCACGAGTTCGGCCACTTCGTGGCCGCCAAGGCCGTCGGGATGTACGTCGAGCGCTTCTCGCTGTTCTTCGGCCCGCCGGTGGTCAAGTTTCGCCACGGCGAGACGGAGTACGGCGTTGGGGTGATCCCTCTCGGCGGATACGTGACGATCGCCGGGATGAATCCTCGGCAGGAGCTCCCGCCCGAAGCTCCTCCCAAGCGCCTACTACAACCAGCCGGTTTGGAAGCGGGTCGTAGTGGTACTGGCTGGGCCGGCGATGAACCTGGTGATTGCGTTCATGGTCGTGGGGGCGCTGGGGGGCGGTACGAGAGAGTCGAGCTCTTGCCTGAGGCGGCCGCGGGTGTCCTTGTGCAGCTCCACCAGCGCCTCCTGGGCAGCGTCCAGCGATCGGTTCAGCCGCTTGAGCGCGGCCGGTTCCCTAAACGCCGCGCTCGTTCGAGGGCGCGAGATCTCGCGGGTGGCATCTGAACTGAACCTCCGATGACAGTACCCAAGTCACGCCGTGTGTTCAACATCACGCAAAGGGGGCGACTACAGATTCGGCTTGCCGCTGGTCGCCCGGTGGGCGCGAGCGACACACCCGACGAATCGCCCATCCGGGGGACAGGACTGGCGCATCTTCCAACACGCATCGGCGCTCTGCCGCCCGCGCGCACGATCATCCTCGTGCTCAGGGCGAGGATGCGTGAGCAGCCACGACGCCGGCAAGCAGGCAACGCTGAGACGCCTGCGTATCGCCACCGACCGGCTCCGCGAAGCCGGGATCGAGACCCAGGGCGTCGTCGGCGATCCTGACCCGTTCACGGCGGTCGAAGCGATCTGGAACCCCGAGCTGTTCGATGAGGTGATCGTCTACACCCTGCCCGAGCACCTTTCGCGATGGCTGCGGCTGGACATCCCGCGGCGCGTTGAGCGGCTCACCAAGCGACACGTTCACCATGTCATCGCGCACGAGCGACCACTCCAGCCCGCCTGAGCTCGGCCAGCCGTACTCAATCCCAATCGACCGGCACTGACAGCCGTGACAGCTTGAGGCGGCGTCGACGGCGTCGGGCTGCAGGACGCGCTCCTAGTCGCCGATCGAGACACGATCGGCGTACCCGATCAATGCGACCGGAATCGTCTCACAACCCTATGACAGGGCCTTCGCTGAGACGTTGTATTCGGACACGAAAAACTCCCTGCAAAGCCCAAGGCGTTCTTGCGTCTCATGTAGGGGCCGTTTGTGGACGACGCGCCAGAGGTACTAGCCTGAAAGGCGCTCAAACCCTAGGGGCGGCAAATCACGGACCCTTGTTTTCACGACGACCCAAGGCCAGGATCGCTGTCGTCAAGGGCGCCGCGTTCTCTCGGGCCTGCTCCTCGGTGATCGATGCTGCCTCTTCGAGATGGCCTGTCAGCCATATCCGCCGCGCGAGCACGGCCACCACGATCACGACGACGAGTCCGATCAGAAGCAGCTCTACTGCCACGGTCGGTCTCTGTTCCTCTAGTGATCAAGTGTCTCCCCATTCCTGCTGCGCATGGATGACGGTGGGTCCTAACCCACCGTGCCCGCGCCCCCGGTGGCGGTCTGACGAGATCGTTGGCCACGTTTCGGGTTCGTCGGTGAGGGCGGTGCCTCCATGCGATCGTTCTGCTGAGGTGCTTCGGTGAGAAACCGGCCGACGCGCGCCGCCGGCCCCGGGCTTCTCGATCGTCTCGCGCCCGGGGCGCTGGCAGTGTGCTCTAGCTGACCCGCGCTCGGTCTCTAACGATTCGAAGGTTGCTCGTCCGCGCCTGAAGACGATCCATTGCCAAGGCGACGGCATCAGGGGACGGTCCGGTCGACCAGCGGTTGCCCACACGGTGGACTTCGCCGTGTCGCTCGAGGTCGTGCAGCCGGGCGAGTGCCTTGTCTTTGTTGAGGCCTGCGGCTCGCGCGACCATCGCGGTCGAGAACGAGCCGGGCATCTCGCGCAGTGCCGTTCGCATGCGATCCCGATCCGGCCTGGTCCGGCCTTTCTCAGCTTGCGGCTTTGGCGGCGGGACAGGGGAGGCGTCGGGGGGAGCGGGTTCGGGTGCGGGCTTGCGGCCTATCGGCGGGTCGTCACCGAAGCGAGCTCGGCAGCTGCCACACAAGATCACCGGCTCACGTCCGGGCGGGCGGACCACCTCAAACCGACGCCATCCGCGACCCGAGCGACAGACGCCGCAGCGACGCCCGGCGCGCTCCATCTCGATCAAGTCCTCACGGTTCATTGGCTCTAGACGGTCATCATACGAAGGCGCTCGGGAACTAATGAGCCGCCTGACCAACACCACCGTCGTCATGTTGTCCGGCGACGCGCTGCAGTTCATCGCCGCGGCGGTCTCGATCGCCCGGGCGCTGCAGCCAGCGCTGGTGATCGTCGAGGACGTCGATCTGATCGCCGAAAATCGCGGCATGCACCCCGGGCAGCATGCCCTCCTCTTTCAGCTGCTCAACGAAATTGACGGTCTGCGAGAGGACGCCGAGGTGACGTTTCTGCTGACCACCAACCGCGCGGACCTGCTCGAACCGGCACTGGCCCAGCGACCCGGACGGGTCGACCAGGCGGTGGAGCTTCCGCTCCCCGACGCCGAAGGCCGCCGCCGGCTACTGGCCCTATACCGAGGCAACTTCGACCTGCAGCTCATCGACACCGATCCGATCGTGGCCAAGACCGAGGGCGTGACCGCGTCGTTCTTCAAGGAGCTGCTCCGCCGCGCCGCCCTCGTCAGCGCCGAGCGGGCCGAGGGGGACCGAGATGGTGCCTGACCGTCGGCGACGCCGAGCTCCAAGCAGCTCTTGACCAGCTGCTCGGCTGAGCGCAACCAGCTCACCCGAGTCCTGCTCGGCGCCGGCCGCGACCACAATCCGCCGGACCGGTAGCCCGGCTCCGAGGCGCGCTGTCGGGCGACGCTTTGTATCAGCAGCCGCGACGCATACGACCCTGCGCCTGCTTGCCGCCGCCCGGCCGGTGCGCAAACCGAGCGCAGCGGCCCAACCAGGAGTGCTGCTTCCACGAAGCAGCAGCACTCCCGTGACGTCCCTACCGGGCTCGCGACGCTGCCGCTTCCGGCGCGGAGCAGCCGTCTCGGCGAGCGCTGACAATGCGGCCCGCGTGGCCGCTCTCGGACATAAGGAGCCACGCGAACGCCTAAGCGGCAAATGCCCGTGCCAAGGCTACGACGGCCTCGACGGGACGATTGGTTTCGACGGCAAGCAATCACGCGACGTCGACGACCAGCGATCGCTTTGCTTCTGCCGCTGGACAGCGCCGCGGCTATCGCAATGGCGCAACTCCGCGACGACGCGTGCTAGCCGCCGACGGGGAATCAGCTGCTCGGGCGCGGTGCATCAGTGCTGCCCTCATCGCCGAGCGGAATCGGCAGGTTGGGCGACATGATCCGCAGGACGACCAGCGTCAGCGCAACAGGGCCATGGGCGCACTGCTTCATTGCCATCGGCGCTGCGGAAGTGTTAGGGGTCGGCTGGTTGTACTAACAGGTTCCGGCCGTTCGATGTGGCGTCAGCTATGCGCGTTCGGGGCGTGGCTGACCGGGGTTACGATCCCGGCATGCCGCTGGATGACGTTGTGCATTCCGACTTGAATTGGGGAACATCGTCCGTCGGCACGCACCACCGCGGCCGACCGGCGACTGGCCACGTACGTGGAGCTTGCGGCCGTCAAGCTGTCGTCGAACGGCGCGACGCGGTCGATCTGGTTGCGGCGCTCGATCGCGCCTGGCAGGAGATCCGTAGGCGGCATGAGGAAGTGCCGCCGGTGGTATTGCTCGTCGGGCCAAGCCCGTCCCGTCCGCGAGCGAGAAGACGGACGCTTGGCTATTTCGCGCCTGTGGGATGGTCCGTGGCGCAATCAGACGGCGGGGAGGCTTGCCGGCGCCAGAGAGCCCGCTTGCCGGAGCCCATGAGAAAGAGGAGCAGTACAGCGAGCTTGCGGTACGAGCCGAGGCGATCTTGCTGGGCCTCGCGCAGCTCTTTCGTGAGATGTCGAACACTCGCGGGGAGGTGTTCATGGCCACTGAGCTGGTGGCGCGCGATGCGACGGATATGTTCGCCGTTTTGCTGCATGAGGCTGCGCACACGATCGCCAGCCGGCGAGGGATCAAGGACACCAGCCGCCAGGGGCGCTACCACAACGGGCGATTCAGAATGATCGCGGAGGATGTAGGGCTGGAGGGGGGACGGGATCCGGAGAGGGGGTGGTCCCTACTGGCTTTGTCAGCGGAAGCCAAGGCGGGGTACACGGACACGCTCGCGCAGCTGAAGGCCGCGCTTGCTGGGCGACCCGGACCGCGGGATCGCGCGGCTTATCGCCGCCAGTCGCCGGCCCTGTGTGTGGGTGTGGCCCGTGGGTGCCGGCGACCCGTCGGCGACGGCCGAGGATTGTGGCGGGCACCGTGATGTGCGACGTGTGCGCCGAGCAGTTCAACCAGAGCGGTTAGCCCTTCCTGGCTCGTGGGACCGCCGCCGGCACGGTCAGTCTGACGTTGGTGCCGGATCCGAGAGCTCATTCGACCGATAGTTGTCGACGGCCGAAGGCGATACCTTCAGGCTCGTGCGTGCACGGCCGCCGATCGATCTCAGGGTGAGGATTGACGCGCAGCCGGTCGTGAGCGAGACGACCTGTACGTGGGCTGGCGCGCACGTCCTCACGGTCCACACGGTCATCCCTCGTTCGGACCTGGCGTTTGAGCTTCACTCGACGTTCGTGGGGCACCCGGGAGTGCGGACGCGGGTGGTTCATCTCAGGCTGGGCCCACCCGGTCACGAGCCGGAGATCACCTCGACGGATGCGGACGACGCTCAACTCGAGCCGACTTTCGGTGCGCGCGCGTGCGCGTATGAGCATGCGCAGCGACTGATCGAGATCCTCGCGGGCCTGGGCTACCGCGCTGGTGTGGACGTGCCGAGCGAGAGCGCGTTTGACGCGCTCGAGCGAGTCGGGCCGCCGACGACGTAGCGCGTGACAGGCGGCAAGGGCGGTGCGTCGCCCGGTGCCGGGCCGACAGTGAGTTCAGCATGTTGTCGGCCGGTGGGTAGGCGTGGTGACGTCGCCGGAGCCGCGCATCTCGTGCTCGCTCAGGGCGTCGTGGAGCTCGATCCGGCGAGGGCGGTATTCGACGGGATGCTTGCCGGCTGGTGCGCGCAGCGGCGCTCGCGCATGCTGAACGAGGTGACGATCGGCGGGCGCGAGCGACTCGTGCGCCGGTTCGCCGCGTTCACGAACGAGTACCCGTGAGACTGGCGCGCGACGTCGAGGCGTTCACGACATCGCTGCGATCCGAGGGATTGGCGCACTCGACGATCCGCGGCTATCACGACTACCTGGCGCTGTTCGGCGAGTTCATCTGCCATCGCCGATGTGCTGTGGCGCAACCTGGCCGTCGCTGCCCTGCTCGGCCCCCTCGGCGTCTGCGTCGGCGCGCTGATACGCAACCAGATCGTCACCGTCGTCGGGCTCATCATCATCGCCGCGGCGATTGAGCCCGCCGTCTTCCAGGCGGTCCCGGAAGTCGGTCGCCTCCTCCCGCTCGCCGGCGCTCCGGGCGGCGTCCTCGGCGGCACCCACGGGTTGCTATCGCCCGGGCCCGCGCTCGCGGTCATGGTCGCCTGGACACTCACCATCTTCGCGGCAGCCGCCTGGCGCCTGCGTAGCCGCGACCTCGTCTGACGCAACCATCCCGACAAACGACCAACAGACCACGCAGCGGCCACCACCATCAACCTGAACACAGGCTGGAACTGCCGGCCGAGCAAGTCGGCAGCTCCAGCCGCGCCTCGCCGGCGCGAACGTCGCGACGCGCCGGCCTAACGCGGCTCTTCCACGACGGTTCCGGTTTTGGCAATTACTAAGAAAGAGGGCAGTAATGAGTCTCCCAACCAGCACACAGATCAGCTCCAGCCGACCCCGGAGGGCGTGGACGCTCGCGATCGTGTCGATCGGACTGTTCATGGTGGTGCTCGACAATCTCGTCGTCAACGTCGCGCTGCCGAGCATCCACCGCGCGCTTGGCGGCTCGCTCGAAGCGCTCGAGTGGACGGTCAGCGCCTACATCCTGGCCTACGCCGTGCTGCTGTTGACGGGCGCCGCTCTACTTAGGCGATCGCTTCGGGCGTAAGCGCATATTCATCGGGGGGCTCGCGCTGTTCACCCTGTCCTCGGCCGCCGCTGCGCTCGCGCCATCCACGGCGCTGTTGATCGCCGCGCGCGCCTCCCAGGGTGTCGGCGCGGCGATCGTGACACCGCTCACGTTGACGCTGCTCGCGAACGCGTTCCCACCGGAGCGCCGGGGCGTCGCGCTCGGCGTTTGGTCTGGCATCAGCGGCATCGCTGTCGCGCTCGGACCGCTCGTCGGCGGCGCCGTCATCCAAGCTGGTTCATGGCACTGGATCTTCTGGATCAACGTCCCGGTCGGGCTCGCGTTGATCCCGCTCGCATACCTGCGGCTCACCGAGAGCTACGGCGCGGCGAGAGGACTCGACCTCCCCGGCCTGGGCCTTGCCTCAAGCGGTCTGTTCGGGATCGTGTTCGGCCTCGTGCGATCGCAATCCCAGGGCTGGAGCAGCCCCTCCGTCGTGATCGCGCTCAGCGCCGGCGTGGTGCTCGTCGTGGCATTCATCATCTACGAGCTGCGGACCGCCGAGCCGATGCTGCCGATGGACTTCTTCGCCAACCGCGGCTTCGCTGTCACGAACGTCGTCTCGATGGCGATGTTCTTCGGGATGTTCGGCTCGATCTTCTTCCTCAGCCAGTTCTTGCAGGACGTGCTCGGAAACACGCCGCTGCAGGCAGGCGAGAAGCTGCTCGTATGGACGGGCGCGACGATGATCGTCTCACCGCTCGCCGGGATCTTCTCAGAGCGCCCCGGCAGCAGGCTGTTCATGGTCGCCGGGCTCTGCCTGCAGGCGATCGCGCTCGGCTGGCTCGCGACGCTCACCGCCGTGCACGAGAGCTACGCGAGCATGATCACCCCATTCATCCTCGCCGGCGCCGGCATGCCACCCGTGTTCGCGCCCGCGGCGAACGCCGTGCTCGCCTCGGTCCGCACCGACCAGGCAGGACAGGTATCCGGGGCCATGAACGCGATCCGCGAGCTCGGCGGAGTGTTCGGTATCGCGATCCTCGGGACGGTATTCACGAACCACGGCAGCTATGCCTCCGCGCACGCGTTCGTCAACGGCCTGATCCCAGCGATGTGGGTCGGCGCGGCCGTCCTGAGCGCCGGCGCACTGATCGCCGCCGCGCTCCCGTTCAGCACACGGAGCGCGGCCGCTGCGCACGCCGCGGCCGAAGCTCCCAGCGCTGAAGGCCGTGCGGTTCTCGCCCAGGCATGAGCGATCGTCGATGCGATCAAAGAACGCATGACCGCCTCGATGAGCCCGAGCGAGCAGGCGTGCTCCGCGCTTGGCTCAGGCGGACGGGTCGGTCCGGAGGAGGTATCCAACGCCGCCCGGCTCTCGATAACGAAGCCCGACATGTTTCTGCTGTGATGACCTTGAGCGTCTGGCTGCCGCTCTGAGCAAGTCAGTCGATCCGTGCTCCGCTCGATTCCGTCGCCGCTGGCGTCAGCCGCGCGTCGCTCTAGCAAACCAAGCCCGTGGAGGTGCCAAATGGCCAAGCTCGCCGTACCCGCAGACCAGATCGTCCTGACCCATTTCATCGTGTCCGAGGACATCGAGCGTGCCCGCCGCTTCTACGCCGAGGTACTCGGCGGCAAAACTGTCCGCTCGGGCGAGCCGTCCTACGTTGCGCTCGCCAACAGCTGGATCATCATCAATGGCGGCGGCGGCCCCACCGACGACAAACCGACCGTCACTCTAGAGACACCGCGCGACCCAGATCGGGTCAGCAGCTTCCTCAACATTCGCGTTGCGGACATCCAAGCCGTGCACGCCGAGTGGAGCGCGCGCGGAGGTGAATTCCTGACGCCGCCGAAACCGCACGAGACCGAGATCCGCTGCTACATCCGCGATCCGGACGGCCACCTGATCGAGGTAGGGCAAACCACCTCTGCGGGAGGCTGGCGCCCACCTTCTTGATCCGTGCAGATCACCGTCGGGTCCGGTTCGATGGGCGTTCCGGTCTGCGAGTCGCTGCGCGTGTGCTGACGAGACGCTAGTCGAGAATTGCCTGCACCACGTCGAGCAGCACGCGACCGGCGGCGTGATGATCAGTGACCAGGCTCGGGTTGTAGATGGTGACGTCGAGGCCGGCGATCACCCCGCTGCTTACGAGCGGGCGCGCTAGGCCGATCACCTCGCTGGTCGTCAGACTACCATCCAGCCGCCAGTCGACCGCCGGCATCAGCCGGTCGTCGAGGCAGTCAGAATCAAGATGTTGCAGGGCTCGCGTGACGGGGTGAAGATTCGCGTTTTGCATAGGCGACCTCGTCGTGCGTGGCCTCGGCGCACCAGGGCAGCAGAGGGAAGACCTGCTACATCTCGCGCGCGCTGTCGCTTCACGCCTTAAGCAGTCATCTCGGCTCGGTGGCCCCTTTGCCGGAGCAGCAGCAGCGCCGGGCTGGGCGAACCCGCGGCTGGTTCCACGCGAACTCAGCAGCGAGGCATCGTGTTCCCTCACTGCTGCTTCGCGCAGGCGGCCGCCGGGCCGGGCGCCGTGCGGGCATTTGCAGGCGACCCCTCGGGCAAGTCTGAGCAAGCGGACGGCCGTCTCGACTGCGACCGCTGCTTGTCCTAGGGGAGCGACGCTCTCGCTCAACGGCCGGTCGCGTGCGATTGGGCTGCCGTGCGCGTCGACTTCTGCAACGCCGGGCGGATCCAACGGTCTCACGGTCGCGATGACAGCGGTGCTGCTAACCCGAAGCGGAAGCTGGCCGACGCAGCCGCAACGCGTGGCGAAGCGGAGCAGATCGGCTGGGCGTCTTTCACGACCGTCGTTCGCTCTCCGGGGGGAAGCGGCGCTGATCCGTTGCGTTGAGCTTCGTTGCTTACCGGGGGCGTTCCGCGTGGGTTGCGCGAGCCGCGCGGCGAGTCAAGACGAGACCGGCGTGCGCGCCAGTTTCGGAGGACGACGTGCTGGGCGACGCTCGACCGGCGGTAAGAGTAGGGCGCGGCGAGGTCCCGCCCCTCGCCGCGCCACGCGGTTCACCCGACCTTGGTCCAGGGGTGGGCCGTGAGAACGTCTCTGCGAACCGTGCAGGTGTCGCTGATCTTCGTGAAGGTCAGCGACTTGCCGGTTAGCTTGAACGTGTACTTGCCCGTCGTTTTACAGCTGCCGTTCTTCTTGGGCGTGAGAGTGATCGTGGAGTCCGAGATCGCGTACGTGCCGCCGCCTGCCTTCTGCCCGTTCCAGGTCAGATGGACGGTGCCGGAGGTCGGGGAGCGGAGGGCGAGCGTCCAGGTTCCGTCCAGCATGCCGTGTTCCGTCTTGGCGCCCTTGCCGGTGATCTTGGTCTCGAACTTGCCCAAGCCACCTGCCGCAAGCGCAACCGAGGCCACGGATAAGGCCAGCAAGACAGCCGCGAGGGTTGCGAGTCGCTTCATGTGCATGCACCCTTCAGATTGAGTTGTGGAGAGGGCACCACCTTGCGCCGCAAAATTTCCCACGACTCCGACAGCGTGCTGACGGATTCCTTTGTTACAAGACCGCAACCGTTTGCTTGCGGCAGATGGGCCTTATGGCGCTGGAGACGCGCTCCTTGCCGTGCAGAAACCCCCGGGAGGGCGATAGTTTCGGCGAAACTAGTGGCGGCATCGCGCGACTTTGCCTGCTCTGCTCCCGCCGAGCCGGGTGGGCGTCAGTCCAGGTCGACGGACTGACCCTGGAGAATGTGGGATGGAGCGCCGGTCGGAGAGATCGCGAGGTTAACTTAGCTTAGAAACCCGAGTTTCCAAGTCGTTGCGAGGCGAGGGATCGACTATCGGGCACGCGGCTGGGCCCTCGACTGCAGATCGACCCCAGCCTGATCGACCAGCAGGCCCTACGAGTGGCCTGACGAGTTGATCGCCTAAGCAAGGGACGGTGTGACCTCTCTAGGACTACTCGAAGATCCGCTAGTTCGGAACTATCCCGACATGCCCGACAGTGATTTGGACACTGTCGCAATGATCGACACGGAGCGCGGAGTCCGGCTACTCCTTGCTGGCGAACCGACGGTCTCGCTCAATGGTGGGTCGTTCCACCTCGGGGATCCACTTGCATCACTCTTGGACCGCCGGGCGTATACAGCAGCCTCACGGTCGCGACGAGAACGTCGTTCCTAGCCCGAAGCGGAAGGCCACCCTCTTATGCTGCGACCGTGACTATGGGCGAATACTTGATCGTCTACGACTACGGCACCGGCACCGGCGGCGTGTGGGCCGTCACCCACGCTCCCTCAAAGGCCGCGATCGAGACTGCCTGCCCGGAGCTAAAGGTCTTTGACGAACGGCCGGCCTGGATGAGCGAGGCAGACTACGAGACGACGGAGACCACAGCCAGCGCTCTCGTCGCGCCCGCCAGACTGCCACATCCGCCCAGCGCAACGGAAGTCAGTGCAAGCCGGTACCCGCCGTCGCACGACCGAGCGAGAGCGTCGCTCTGGGAGGCGAAGCAGCATGTGCGGTAAGGCCGCCCCGTACTTGCTGAGATTCAATTCGCTCGGCACATCAGCAAACGGCCGGCAGGCCCGCAACTCACCGGCCGTGATCCGCAAACCAGTAGTCGGCAACCGCGATGCCCCGCCGCTGAGTTCACATGAACGCACGCGCAAGTCGTTCGTCGGCCGCGCTGCTGCTCAGCGGCCAAAGGGGCCATCCGGTGGGGGCTGATTGTCTGGCGGAGGATGACCGGTATCGGACAAACCCAGTCACGCCGGCCCCGCCCCTCCGGGCCACCGGAACCGCGCGAGTCGCCGAATGCGGGGCTGGCGTCGAGGGCGGGCTGGCCGTGCTTGTGGATGGGCAACGCCAAGGCGCGGCGGTTCTCGGCGCGGGGCTGTCCAGAGTGTCCCGACGCATGGTGGCTGTCGGGCAAAGGGATGCCATACGGTGGGGTTAGGAAGATCTTCGCCGGCGGACCCGCGGCCGCGCCCGGGGATGCGAGCCCCGCGCGCCGAGCCTGAGGCCCGCCCGCCGGACGCGGATCAGTCGGGCCGCCGGGCGTGGAGCACGGCGTCGTGCGCTGTGACCAGCTCGCCGTCGCGGCGGCGTACCTCGCGCCGCGCCGTATCGGCGGCGACGATCTTCCAGCCGGCGGGGTCGAGCAGGTCGGCGAGCTCGGCGGCGGTGCAGAACAGCTCGGGCATGTTCGGTCGCAGGTCGGGGACCTCCAGGTCCAACGGATGGTGCTGAACCACCAGCAGGCTGCCGCCGGGCAGCACCGCCGAGGCGAGACGGCCGATCGCCCGCTGGCGGACCGCCGGCGGCAGATGCAGGTAGTGCGAGCTGACGAGGTCGAAGGCGCCGAACGGCTCGATGTCGTCTGCGAACAGGTCGGCGTGGCGCCACTGGATTCGCGCGGCGATCGCCTCGCTGGCGGCCGCGGCATGGGTGGCCGCGCGCTCGAGGCCGACCGGCGAGATGTCGACGCCGGTCACCTTCCAGCCGCTCGTCGCCAGCCAGATCGCGTCGGCGCCCTCGCCACAGCCCGCGTCGAGGCCCGATCCAGGGGTGAGGCCGGAGCCGTAGGCGAGCAGCTGCGGGTTGGGATTCCCGCTCCACACGCGATCGGAGGCGCCGTAGCGGTTGTCCCAGAACTCCTGCGTGAACATCTCTCCGACTGACATGCGCTCACCGCGGCCTCAACCGGCCGTGCTCCAATCCTCGCACACGGCCGCCCGCGTGCTCCGACCGCGTCGGCTCCGGCGCTCAATGGGCGTCCGATCCGCGACATGGCGGCAGGCTGTGGGTGTGGAGCACCGGTATCCGGCGTGGACGCTCGATCGCGGGCAGCAGGTCACCGCCGCTCAGCGCCTCGATTGCCTGCCCCCAGGTCGGTGACGTCCGCCGGCAGGAACGGGATTGCGGCCCCGGGGTGCGGTGCCTTCGGCAAGGGCACGAGATCGATGTCGAGGACCTCGCGGGGCTGTGCAGTTCCGAGGCCACCCGACCGGCCGTGCCGCTGCCTCCCGTGACCGCGATCCTGGTGATCCCCGCACGTCTACAGGGTTTCCGACACAGGGGGTCAGTCAAATGCCCCGGCGGGACCGGGGGTGTGCCAATCTGTCGCCGTGTCCCACCGGCAGGCGCGCGCGAGGACGATCGCCCGGATTGGGGAGCTGAGCGCCGAGGTCGATCCGCGGCGTCCGTCCGGTCGGCTGCTGCGCCAGGCCGGCATGGATGCCTCCGACGTGGATCTGGTTGACGTGACCCACCATGAGTTCGACTACATGGGCGGGCTGCGGATCGTGCTGCGCGTCGCCGGAGCGCGGCGGGTGCTGCACATCGGCGGCAGCGCGTGCGCGCTCGCGCGGGCTCGTGCGGCGGCGGATCCCCGGGGGACGCCAGGAGGTCTGCGTGGTCGATGCGCACGTCTCGCCCTCGCCCGTGAGCATTTCGGCCTGCGCTGGAGGCGGGGGTTGCGCGTTTGGCATGCGGGCGGCCGGCCCACATCGCAGCGCAGGCGGATGCCAGTTAGTAGGACGCGATCGTGATCGACGCCTTCCTCGGCGCGCGCGCCGCCGCGATTGATCACGGTGCAGGCCCTGACCGACGCCGCGAGGATCGCGCCGCTCACGATGATCAACGTCGTCGAGAACCACTCGGCACGCGACGCGCGCGCGGCCGCAGCTGCGCTTGCGATCGCGTACCGAGGTCGTGCGCTTGGCCTCGCCCAAACTCAGCGGCTTGCGTCTGCCAAGCGGCGCCAGCCCGCGACGATCGCATTCTCGCAGCGGCGATGGCGACGGTGGGCTGAGAGCCAGCGATGCGTTCTGCGACGACAACGACGCAGTCCTCTGACCAAGGCTCCGTCTCGCCGATGGCAAGGCTGTCCTCCGTGTAGAACCGCGGCGCTGCGTAAGCTACCTGGGCCCGTCGACGACTCCGAGGGTGGCGACGAGCGACGGTCCGCGTCGTGGCCGGATATGCGCTGTGATCACGCTGGTACAGGTTCGCGCGGAGGTGTTGGTCTAACCGGCGCTGTACGTCGAATGTGCGGACACCTTATGTGAGACGCGGGGCGCGGGTTGGCGCTGATGACCGCACCTCGCCCCGCCGAAGTTGGGCTCCATTCCCTCGTCGTGGGCGCCCGCTTTGGCGCCCGAGGGGCACCTCGGAGAGGGTGCGACCAAACGCCGGTACCGCGCTCGCTCGGGCTGGCCGGCCTGGTTCCGCACCTGCGCCTCGACGGAGCGATCCCCGGGCGCTCGCTGGCCACGCGCGGCTCGACGCGATCGACCGCAACACGGGCGCGTACGCCTGCTCGCGTGGATCGACGATAGCCACGACGAGTGCTCGTTGATCGGGCGAGCCGCGGACGTCCCCGACCTGCCGGGCACGACCAACCCGGCGGCCGGGTTCACCTCCCACCAGATCGCCTGGCTGCCTGGGTGCCCGGCCCGGCCACCGAAGTCGAGCTTCATCAACTGGCCGACACCGCATACACCGGCGGGAGCCGCGCCGTGACCTCGAACCACGTCGCGCCCGCGTCGCACGAGCCGAACACCTCGCCCGTCGTCGAGCCGAAGTAAAGCTCAAGCGAGGGCCCGGAGCCCTTGCGCTGGAACGCCTGGCGCAGGACGGTCAGGTACGCGTGCTGGTGCGGCAAGCCGTCGCCGCGCGGCGCCCAGCTGTCACCGCCGTCGCGCGTCTCATACACGCGCACGCGCCCCTCGGGCATCACCCGGTCCATGTCGGCGACGAGCGGGATCACGTACGCGCTTTCGGGGTCAGCCGGGTCGACTGCCAGCGGAAAGCCGAAGTCCGACGGGAGCCCCGCGCCAACCTCGCTCCAGCTGGAGCCAGCGTCGTCGGAGCGGTACACGCCCCCATGGAACTGGATGAACATCCGCTCAGGCCGCGCCGGCGCGCGCTCCATGTGGTGCACGCACAGCGCCGTGTCGGCGTCGCCCGGCGGCTCGGGCAGGTTCAGCTCGGCGATCACCTCGTCGGGCAGGTAGCGAGGCGTCAGCCCCTGGTTGCCCCGCCGCCAGGAGCGCCCGCCGTCGTCGGTGTGCCAAACGCCCGCCGCCGAAATCGCGACCGACAGCCTGCCGGGGTCGCCCGGCCACGGGACGATCGAGTGCAAGCACAGCCCGCCGCCGCCAGGCTGCCACTTCGGGCGCGTCTCGTGCTCCCACAGCCCAGCATTGATCTCCCACGCAGAACCGCCGTCGGCGGACTGAAACAGGACTCCAGGATCCCCGCCCGCGTACATCAGCCCGTCGGCCTCCCCGACCGCGATCACCCAGATCCGCTCAAGCGCCTGCTCACCCCCCTGCGGCAGCGCAACGCCCTCGGCCTGCTCCCATCCCTCGTGGCGCTTGGCGCCGCCCCAATCGCTCGCCGGCAGCTCGGTGTAGAAAACCTTCGGGCCGTAGAACGGCGAGGTCATCGTCGCGAGCACCCGCCTCGTACGCGGGTCGCGCACCGCGTAGTCGACCGGCTCGCCGGCGAACGCCCGCGCGGCGATCTCCCAATCGCCGCCGGGCTCGCCTTCAAGCGCGAACAGCCCCTTCTTCGTGGACACCAGCAGCTCGGTCATGTCCTCAGCCTCCTGTGATCGCGGGCAGGATCTCGACGCGGGCGTCGGCGGCAACCGCCGTGTCCTCCCCGCCGCGCTCGCCGTTGATGAACACGTTGATGTGCCGCCTGATCCGGCCGCGCTCGTCGACGATCCAACCGCCAAGCGCGGGGTGCTCGTGCTCGAGCTCGCGCAACAGCTCGAGCACCGTGGCGGCTTGGAGCAGGTGCTCCCCAGCGCCGCCAGCGAGTCGTCGCAGCGGCCCGTGGACGCAGACGAGGGGCATGGCCTGATCCTAGACCTCTGGGCGGGGCCGAAACTCATCGTCCCCCGCGTCCACCATCGCGGCGCATCGAGCGCTGGCCGTACTTCAGGCCGCCGGTTAATGCGAGCGGCTCCGCGGGCGTGCGCGAGCCCCGCAAACCACCTCCGCACAGCGGGAGCGGACCTGCCGTGGGCCTCAGCCGCACGAAGACCCGACTGACTGAATGCTCGTCAAGCGTTCGGCGCGTCCGCCAGTGGTTGCGCCTATGCGACGAGCCTGCCGTCCACCCAAGCACGGCCCACACCCACCCGCATCGATCACCTCCGATGCTCAGAACCGACGTCGCGCCGGCGTTAGGGACCCGCGGCTCGCCGAAAGCGAGGCGGCGCGACGGCGTGCAGAATTCGCGACCTTGCCTACGTAGATGGCCGTCGGCGTCGACGCGCTTCGGCTCCGCCTCGACGCTCGAGTTCCGCCGGCGCAACTATCGAGATGTCGCCGAAGCGGTCACAGGGCGTCCGACGGCTTGGAGACGAATGCAATCGTCGGTGAAGGCGCGCCTTCCGGCGAGTGGCGGCCGTTGTGGGCAGGATCGATGTGGCTGCTCCACGCCTATACCGGCCACCGCGGTTCGGCCTTCGCCTTGGTGTGCGATGAGTAGCGAGCACTCGCCGACGCTATGCGTGGCCGCCGGCAGCCCGAACGAAATGTTCGCGTCGATCGACCCGACCGGTGCCAAGCCGTGGGCGCCGGCGAGCATCCCCTCCAACGCGCGAGCGGACTGCCCGTCGGTCTCGTTGTGCCTCGCAGCGGGCGATCAGGGCACGCTCGACGTGTCCACCAACCCGGCCTCCGCACCTGGACGAGCACGCAAAGCGACAGCCAACTGACGATGCTGACTATCTCCTGCCCCTCGACGTCACTATGCGTCGCCCGGAGGCCAGCTCGGGAACTCCTCGTATCGACCAACCCGACCCGGAGGTGCCGCAGACTGGGTGGCGACGCCCGTCCTGAGCGGCCTCAGCCTGCCGGGATACACACTGACTTGGATGCACGCCGGCACCCCCGAGACTGCCAGCCTGCACTAACGGACGCGCAGGTCGACCCACCCAGCGCTTGGTACGATCGGTCGCCCAGTAACAATGGAAGGTGGGAACATGCCGGGTCCGCTGCAGGTGATGGCTGTGAGCTTCAGGCCCGGTTCCGCCTTCCAGGGCCGGGTCTTGGCCGAAGTCGATCGACTGCAGGGCCGAGGGTTGCTGCGCGTGCTCGACATGCTCGTCGTCGCGAAGAAAGAGGACGGCACCATCGAGCCGGTTGTCGTCGTCGGCGACGAGGACCTTGGCGCACTGTTGTCGAGCATCGTCCCCTTGGCTGGCGAGGTTCTCATGGAACCAGCGGCCGATGATGGCTCGGCGGCCTTCGACCCGGCGGACGCATGGGCCCTCGCCGAGTCCCTGTTGCCCGGGACAGCACTCGCATTCCTGCTCATCGAGCATGCCTGGGCGCAGCCGCTTTTCGAGGCGATCGCCGAGACCGGCGGGACGATGTTGGGCGAGGGCTTCCTCACTCCCGAGGCCGGTTTGCTCGTCGGCGCCGAGGTTGCGGCGATGGAGGAGGCGGCCGAGGTGATAGCGGCGGCGCAGGCCGCGCAGGTCCGCGCGACGCTGCTCGCGATGGAAGTTGAGGCGCAAACAGAGGAGGTGGTCGCAGCTTCGCAGGAGATCCGCACGGCTGCTGCTGCCAGCGCCCTGCAGGCGCTCATCTCGGCAGGAATCGTTGCGGACACAGCTGCTCACGAGGCCGTCGAGGCATTGAGCGCCGCCGGCATCGTCATCGTTGAGGCCGACGAACGCGCTGCCGAGGCCATCGCCGAAGACGAGGCAGCAGTGAGGAGGGCGGACGAAGCCGCTGCCAGAATCATCGCCGACGATGAAACCGACGTGATCGCGGCCGACCGCGCCGCCGCCGCGGCCATCGCCGAAGACGAGGCAGCAGTGAGGAGGGCCGACGAGGCAACTGAGGAGGCTGTTGCTGAAGACGCGGCAGTGGTGACGGCAGCCGACCAAGCCACGACGGAGGCCGTCGCCGAGGCGGCCGCCACCGTCCGCGCAGCGTCGATTACCGAGGCTGAAGCGCGGGTCCTCCGTTACTTGCCCACGCGGCTGACCTTCGCACTCATAGCCGACAAGCTCGGGATCTCCCGCTCAGCGGCCAAGGAAAGAGCCGAGCGGGCCTACAAGAAGCTCGGGGTTCACAACCGCGCCGACGCGGTCAACCGGGCCCGTGCACTCGGTCTCATCGACTGAATCGCGACATCTTGCTCGGATGCCGACTGCGGCGACTCTGCAGCGTGCGCGCGCGGGTCGGATGTTCCTATCCGGCACGTGAACGGGACGGGGCGATCGCGGTAAGGACCGCCGCTGCCGGTGGCCCCTGCACAGATCCCAGCGGGCGCGTCAACGCACTGGGCTGTTCCCTTGGGTTTGGGGGCGGCGAGAAGTTTCGCACGGAAACCGGAGTCGGGAAGTTGCGCCGAGACCGCGCCTCTCGCGCGCGAGTGCTTTCACGATCGGTGTGCTCTCAGGCCGGACGACTCCTATGGCGACATTCCGATCACGCGACACGGCGCTTCCGGCCTGCCCATCGGGCCCTTGGTGGCCGGAGTGGCCGACACGACTCTGCATATGCAACCGAGCGGTCTTGCGCGGCGCGGTGCCAGCTCTGCTTCCGGCGACTGGCGCGATTCCGGTGCCACGGAGGGACAGGACCGGCGTGACCCGGTTTGTCCGACACCAGCAGTCTGAGGGCCGAGCGGTCCGATGGCCGCTTCAGCGGCCATGCGGTTGTCTTGCCGGCCCGGCGGACACAGCTGCTTTCCGTCTCGTGCTTGCCGATGATCAGGGTTGCAGCTAGCGGTCGGATGGGCCCGTCGGCGACACGGAGGACCTCGGCCGCGCTGCCGTCTCAGCCCCGCTCGTCGCCGAAACCAGGGCGCGCCTACGCGGCCGATCCCGCGCTCATTGCCTATGCAAACGCAGACCTTGCACATCGGCCGACCGCCTACTCCGGCGGGCGTGCGATCCGAGAGTCAAGTGATGCTTCCCGTTGAATGCATGCGCCCGGTTGCCGACGGAAAGGAGAAGTCGGGCGCCGAAGCTCTTGGGCTTCTGCTTGCCGTTGGCGGCGCCCGTTCGGAACGGCCTCGAGGCGGGCTTGGGTGTCGCGGCGTATCTGGTCGAGCATGGGGCGGTCCTTGCGCATAGGCGCATAGGTCGGGTCGGCGTGATCCTAGCCGCCAGCTGGCGCATGGGTGTCTCCGGCTGTCGGGTGCAAGCACTCGCACGCTCAAGGCGAATAGCGGCTTTGCCTGGCTGCGCGCTGAGAAATCCTCGAAGTGTGATCTGCGCTGCAAATCAGCGGCTTTCAGGGGCGCGCTGTCATGTGTCGAGCGCGAGATCTTGACGGCGCTGCTGCCGGCGCGTACGGAGCGATGCTCGGGCTGGTCTCGTTCGTCATCGCGAGGACTCGTAAAGTGCTTCGGCGAGGCTCACGGCGACCTCAGTGAGCGAGCGCAGAGCCGAGGCCCTCCCAACATTCGGTCAAGCCAGGCTGTGGGCTGGTCGATTACCGGACTATGCTTAGCGAGGGTGGTGCGGTTCGTGTGGGCTGGGGTCCTCGGGGCAGGATCTTCGGTGGCTTTCGGGGGCGCGCCGGCTTGGTGTGGGGTTTTGTGGCAGCGTGTTTGATGGTGGGTGGGGTCGTGGGGTCGTTGTTGGGGGCGCTGGCGGTAGCTGATGGTTATGCCGTACAGTCGCGGCGGTCGTTGAGCTCTGCCGCGGCGCAGGTCGCGTCAGGGTTGGGTTTGGCGATCCAGCGCGAGTCGGATCTGACAATGAGCGAGAACGCGTTGGTGGCGCGGGCTCCCGGGGTCGGCCAGGCGGGGTTTGTGGAGTGGGTGGCTTCTGAGCGCGCGCACCAGCGGTATCCCGAGCTGGCGTCGATTCAACTGATCGCGCTCGTTCCCAGGGCGCGGTTGAAAGCGTACGAGAACGAGGCGGTCGCGCCGATCAGGCCCGCCGGGGCGGGCGCGTTCACGGTCGCGCCGGCCGGGAACCGTCCGTTTTATTGTTTGGCGAAAGCCGGGGTGGCGTGGGGAGCGTTGAACTTCAGGCCGACTGCGTGGATTGATCTCTGTGCGATTCCGGGCGCGTCGGCGATGCTGGCTGAACGGGATACCGGGGGGTCGTCATATTTTGCGGCGCAGTACGCGGGCCTCAATGTGCTGGGGGTGCAAACGCCGGTGTATCGCGGCGGGGTCGTGCCGGCGAGCGTGGCCGAGCGTCGGCGCGCGTTCGAGGGCTGGATCGGGGAGACGATCGTGCCGAGTGTGACGCTGGCCAGCGCGTTGCGCGGTCACCCCGGGATCGCGCTGACCATCACCTACCGCGCGAACGGGTATCACGCCGCGTTTAGCCACGGTCGCGCGCCGGCGCACGCTGGACATCTAACGCTGAGGCTTGCGGGCGGCTGGACCGCGCGCGTGTCGGGGCCGCTCGCCACCGCGAGCATCTTCAACGACGCGAGCGCGCTGCGACTCCTCGCCGGCGGGATCGTGTTGAGCGTCATGCTCGGCACGCTGCTCAACATGCTGGCCAGCGGTCGCGACCGGGCCCGGCGGCTGGTGTCAGAGAAGACCGGCGAGCTCCAGCACCTGGCGATGCACGACGCGTTGACCGGGCTACCCAACCGCGTGTTAGCGCTTGATCGCGCGGAGCAGATGCTCGCCCGCGCGCGGCGCACGCAGTTACCGATCTCGGCCCTGTACATCGACATCGACGGGTTCAAGCACGTCAACGACAGCTTCGGTCACGCGACCGGCGATCAGTTCCTAAAGCTCGTCGCCGAGCGGCTGGCAAGCGTGGTGCGCGAGAGCGATACCGCCGCGCGCCTGGCAGGCGATGAGTTCCTGGTGCTGCTGGACGGCTCAACGCTGGACGTCGCCCCCGAGCTCGTGGCTGAGCGGCTGCTGGAAGTGCTGCGCGAACCGTATGACCTGCGGGCCCAGATCGGCCGGCAGGTGTCGGTTAGCACCAGTATCGGTGTTGCCTATGGTCAGCGCGCCAGTGCCGAGGAATTGCTCGCCGACGCCGACGTCGCGTTGTACAGCGCTAAGACGGCCGGCAAGAACCGCTACGTGGTGTTCGAGTCAGCGATGCAGACAGCCATCCAGGACCGGCTAGCGTTCGAGCTGGACCTCGCCGAAGCCCTCCAAGCCGACCAGCTGTTTCTCGTCTACCAGCCAATCTTTGATCTTTGCACCGGGCGGCCGACCGGCGTCGAGGCGCTACTGCGCTGGCGCCACCCTACCCGCGGGATCGTTCCCCCGGACGAGTTCATCCCGATCGCCGAGGAAAACGGGCTGATCGTCGCGATCGGACGCTGGGTGCTGCAGCAGGCATGTCAGCAAGGCGCACGCTGGCAGGCGCAAGGGCACCCGCTCACGATCGCCGTCAACGTCTCCGGACGCCAACTGGACCACGACGAGCTGATCGACGACGTCCAGCACGCACTCGAAACTGCCGGGCTGGACCCCGCGGCGCTGACGATCGAGATCACCGAAACGGCCCTGACGAAAGACCCGCACGCCGCCGCCGGGCGCCTAAAGACGCTCAAAGCCCTCGGCGTGCGCGTCGCGATCGACGACTTCGGCACCGGCTACAGCTCGCTCTCCTACCTACGCCAGTTCCCCGTCGACGCGATCAAGATCGACCGCTCCTTCATCAACACGATCTCCACCTCCAAAGAATCCACCGCCCTGATCCACACGCTCGTTCAACTCGGCAAGACCCTCGGCCTGCAAACCCTCGGTGAAGGCATCGAACACCAAACCCAGCTACGACACCTCCAAGCAGAACACTGCGACCAAGGTCAAGGATTCCTCTATTCACGCCCCCTCAACCCCGACCAAATCGACCAATTCTTAGCCCTAAACCAGGCACCAAGCCCGGTCGCAAACGACTGACCGCGCGCAGCCGGTCGACGACTGGCCGTTCGGGGTTCTTACACTCAAGGGCACCGTCCGCTAGTCGATCAGATGGGTATGACCTTCGTTTACCCGCACCGTCGCGAACCGCGACCACCGCAACAGCGCCGCGCGATGCTGCCGAGCCTCGGGACCTCGAGCGGCTCGCCGCGGCTTCGCGGGCGGCCGAAAGCGACCGTCATCCTAGCTGCCATGCTGTCACTTGCCGTCGCTGGGTGCGGTGGCAGTAGCCGACCGACCTTGCGACCCACTCACGCGCCGGTCACGACCGCGACAACGACTTCCACCACCCCGCTTCCGGTGACCGGTGGGCGTTCGGTCTCGGCAGGCGCGCTGCGCGCCACGCTCAGCGGCGCAAATCACACACCCACGGTCAACCTGCCGTGGCCCTACTCGATCAAGGTGACCAACGCCACCGGACAGCCGCTGTCAGGAACGGTCGCGATCGAATTCCTGTTCGGCGGACAGATCGTCGCGCGCGACCAGCCACCAACCCACCCCATCACCAATGGCCTCTGGCAAAGCACCCTCAAGCTCCCCACCGCATCCGTCGGCTACCCCCTCACACTCCGAGCCATCGCCCACACCCCCGCAGGATCGATCACCCTCAACTGGCCCATCACCGTCCAGCGATAACCGGACCTCGCTTCGGGCTGACCAGTCACGACCGCGCAGCGCCCGTCTCACTCACAGCTCTGCGCGAGACGGCGATCCAACGCGGTTGCCATCCAGAAGCGCGGCTCTAGCGTCTTGACGATCGTGCGGTTGGGTGGGTGCTCGGTAAGAAACGTGTCACGGACGGCAACGAGGCACTCGGCTGCCGCCGGGCTTCTCCTTTTGTGCTCGGGGGTCTCGGGTGCTGGCGCATGCCTTCAACGGCAAGCAGAAGCCCGGCCGTTTCGTCGCCGGACGTCTGCTTTTCGTCGACGACCGAGCGCATGCGTTCAACGGAGAGCAGAAGCCCAAGAGCTTCGGCGTCCGACTTCTGCTTTCCGTCGGCAACCGGGCGCATGCATTCAACGGGAAGCATCACTTGACTCTCGGATCGCACGCGCGCCGGAGGAGGCGGTCGGCCGGTGTGCAAGGTCTGCGTTTGCATAGGCAATGAGCGCCGGATCGGCCGCGTTGGCACGCCCTGGTCTCGGCGACGAGCAGGGCTGAGACGGCAGCGCGGCCGAGGTCCTCCGTGTCGCCGACGGACCCACCCGACCGCTAGCTGCGACCCTGATCATCGGCAAGCACGAGACGGTAAGCAGCTGTGTCCGCCGGGCCGGCGAGACAGCCGCATCGCCGCTGAAGCGGCCATGCGCGACGTCGACGTTGCGCTGCTGCAAAAGGCGTCAAGCAGTAGCGTGCGCCGCGCTCCTCCCCGGCCACCGGTGGGGCGCCGGCGGACAAAAGCCACGCTCGACGAGGTTGCCTAAGCAAACGCGGTTTTTCCCACCCCGCGGGCGGGCCCTGGTTTCGGCGAGAAGCGCGTTCCGGGGGTGGATCTCGCACGACTGCTTTCGTTCTCCCGCCGTCCTTCGGCCGTGCTATCGCATTGGCGACTTAACGCAAGTCCGCAACCAGGCGGTGTTAGCCGCCGACCCGATGGCCAGCAAGCAGCCGGCGGCCTGTAAGTGGAAGGGTCGACGGCGCCGGAACCGTTCTGCCTCGGACGGGGGTGCATGCGGTTCGGAGGCGCTTCGTCTTTCCCGCTCCGAGATGGGTGTTTGCGGGTGGGGGTCGTATGCATAGGGGAGGTCGTCTTATCCAGCGGAATTCAGCGCGATGACGAGCCATTTGCCGTGGATGCGCCTGGCGAGGCTGATGACCTGGTAGGTGTCTTGTCCGTCGGTGACGTTGGCGTTGACCAGCCAGCCCGCGCGGTGGAGTCTGAGTGCGAGGCTTGCGATGCGGGGGTGCAATGCGCGGATGGTGGCTGGCACGCTGGGCGGGTTGGAGGTGATCGCGGCACGCAGCTCAGGGGTGAGGTCGCGCAGCTGCCTGGCGGCGGCGTGGCCGTAGGTGTAGTCGAGGTAGCTTTGGGTGAAACCGAGCGCGGCGCGGCGAGCCGCGGCGGGGCCCGCGGGCGGCAGAGCCGGTGGGTTCGGCGTGATCAGGGTGTCGGGGTCGGGCGGGACCAGCTCGATGACTTTCCACTGGCCGCCGGTTGCTGAGAGGACGAGCTGGGCGGTGGCCGTCTGGCGGCCGCGGGCGTCGATGATCTTAAAGTGCGCGGTCCAGCTGCCGGCGCTGCCGGTGACGCTGGCGAGCCGCAGCCGGGTGACGTGCGGGCGTGCGGGCAGCGGGCCGCTGTGGCGCGCGCTGGCGAGGGCCTGGGGCGTGAGCGCGGGCAGCTGCTGTGCGGGGAGTTGACCTGCGAGGTAGCGGGCGTACGCTTGCTCGACTGTGGTCGCGACCGCGCGCGGCTGAGCGGGCGGGATGCGACGTGGGGGTCCGGGCTGCGGGAAGATGGTCGCCGGGACCGTGCGCGTCGCGGCGTCGGTGTGCTTGGTGGTGTGGGTCGGTCGGATGGTGGCCGAGGCGATCGCGAGCACGCAGACGGCGGCGAGCAGCGATCGCTTCAGCGCTCTGGCGCTCGGACGTCTACTCATAGCCCTGGGGGGTGTCGCTCGGTCCACGTGTTGCCGTCCGCCAGCTGGGAGGGGAGAATCGATGGGGGTTGCCAGCGGGGTCCGCTGCCGGACGGGGTGGTTGTCGTCCAGTGGGCGGTGTCGAGCACGATCCCGGCCACCTCGATGAACGCATGCCCGGGGGAGGCGTACACGGTGATCCATCGGCCGGGTCCGGGATCGCCGTAGCTTTCGAGGATTCCCGAGTCGCCAGCGATCCCGTCGCCGACGTCGACCTGCGCTGCGTTGAGCCCCGCGTTGTAGAGCACGAAGTCGGTCGAGCCTGCGCAGTCGTAGGAGCTCATCACGGTGGTGAGCATGTTCGGCTGGCGCTCGGTGCTGTAGGAGCTGTCGATGATCCGGTTGCCGGCCGCGATCGCGGCCTGCACCTGCGCTGGCGCGTCCTGCGGAATGGCCGCGAGCCCGTCGGGCAGGATCCGCGCTGCGGATCCTGGTGTGGTGGGGCCGGCCGTGACGCACCCGGCCGGCGGCGCGCCGGTCCCCGGGACTGCGCTGCCGGCGGTCTGTGCGTAGTGTTGGGCGAGCTGTTGGGCTTGGGCGACGTACCAGTCGGCGTGGTTGCAGGCGTACAGCGCGGTCGGCCAGTCGCCGGGGGCGCCGCTGGCGTAGAGGTAGCGGGCGGCGGTGAAGATCGCGTCCCACGGGTCGTAGGGGTCCGGCGGCGCGGCTGGTTTGGCGGGGTCGGCCGAGACCTGGTATTGGGCCCAGGTGGCGGGCGTGAACTGCATCCAGCCGATCGCGCCGGCGGTGGAGGGGGAGAGGTCGTGCCCGAAGTTGGTCTCGATCTCGTTGATCGCGGCCAGGTAAGCCCATCCCGATGGGCCCAGCTGGTAGCTGCCGGCGGCCTGCTCGTAGATCGCGAGCAGGTTTGAGGGAACGCCCGGCGCGCTGCCCGGACCGACCGCGCCGCCGCATTGGGCTTGGGAGGTGGCGGCGGCGAACGCGAGCAGCACCGCCAGCAGCGGCAGCAGGATTGTCAGCGACAGCGCTATTACGAACAGTCGCCGCATGACTCACGGCTCCACGTGCCAGCGCTGGCCCGCGCGCGGCGGTCGGGACCGCGCATGCTCGCCGTCGGACACGGCTGCTCCGGTGACGGTGAAGCGGGCGTGAATCGCCGCTGCGGGCACGGAGGCGCCCGGGGTTGGCGGGAGCAGCCCCTGGTCCGGGCGAGCGATCGCCCGCTGGCTGATGCTGCTCGGCGCGAGCGCGAACGCCGCCGCGGCCAGCGCGAGCAGCCCTAGCGGAAGCGCGAGCACCATCGCCCGGCGCGCCCACATTCGCAGCCCGACCCGGCCGCTCGCCAGCCGCCCAGTCATCCGACCGTGGTCGCGATCACGTAGAGCACGAGCAGACGCGCTAATCCGTCGGCGAGCTCGCCAGGCACGAGCATCGCTTCGCCGGCGGTGGCCGCGATCGCGCGCGTGAGCGCGATCGCACACCGCCGCGCCTCATCAACCAGCGGCCGCTCCCGGCCCTCCAGATCGCCGCACAGCCACCCGTGGGCGCGCTCCAGCGCCCACGCGACCCACGCGCCGGGCTCGTAGCCGAGCTCGTGCGCGTGGGTCTCCAACGCGCGGTGCGCGAGCCGCAGCGCGCCGGCAGCTATCTCGCCAAGCCGCGAGATGACGAGCGGCGGGACCGGCCCGACCGTGGGCTCCTCGTCGAGCGCCTCCAGCAGGTGCGCGTGCAGGTAGAGGTCCGGTAGCCGCAGCGTCGCGAGCGTCAGCAGCCGCAGCGTCCCGTGCGCGCGCTCCTCCTCGGGCGTGCACAAGGTGTTGGCGGCGCCGTGCGAGACTGCCCGTTCGTAGAGCGACCGCAGCTCGTTCTGATTGGTGGCTGCGGCGATCGCGACCGCCCGATTCACGCTGATGTTCATCTCCACGCGCGTTTCTTCATCGCTCACAGACCAGGTACCGAGCCCGCGCCGCGTTGGCCCCCACCGCCCCACCGCCCCACCGCCCCACCGCCCTGCAGGTGCGAGCCCGCCGTGCGGACGGCGGTGATCGCGCCGCCCGCGGCGGTCGCCCCATCCGTCACCGTGGCCGTTCGCGACACTCCCGCGGGCCGTGCTGAGCCTGGACGCCGTCTACCGCCAGCTCGCGCGCCCGTGGCCGGCCGACGAGCTCGCCGAGCGCTACCACGCCGCCTTTCGGCGCGGCGCGGGCGACCTACCCGCCGGCGAGGAGCCCCCCGAGCGGCCGATCACGCTGCTCGCGACCGCGATCCCACGCCCGATCAGCCTCGCCGTCGCCGCCAACGTCCTGCACCTCCTCCCGCCGGCCACGCAGCCCGGCGCGGACGTCGTCGGCGAGCTGATCGCGACGATCGACGCCACCGCCACCGGCAGCCTTCACCGCTGCCACCTCGCCCTCCAATCCGACGGTGCCCGAGGCGATCACCGACTGCCTCGCGCACCTCCTGTACGCCTGCGTTTTCGCCGATACCGCCGCCCGCTCCCGACCCAGCGGCTAGCAATCCCCTGAGCCGTTGCCGCTTAGCACGAAGAGGTCTGCGGGGCCAGGAACCGTGGCCTGGGTGAGGTTCCAGCGCCGGCTTTGAGCGCCGGCGCCAGCCGGTCCAGCGACAACACGAGAACCCCGTCCTCGACGTGCTCGACCCCGCGGGCGCGCACCACGCACAGCACCGGAAGCGTTCCTTTACGGCACCAGCGCCGCCGATGTCGGCGCAGCCACACGGCCGTTTCCCGGGCGTGGTGCAGGTGGCGTGCGTCGAACGTGCGCGTTTTGGTCTCGATCACGAACGCGATGCCGGTGGGTGCGATCGCGACACTGTCGATGTCCCCGCGTCCGCGGTAGGGCAGAGAGTGCCGCAGCCGCCACCCTTCCGCCTCCAGCCTGCTGAGTGCTCGCCGGACCTGAGCCTCGGACTCAGCGCCGACCCGGCTGCGAGCGGCCAGGCGCACCCAGCGGCGACCATCGATCAGCACCGCGATCATGATCAGCAGCAGCACACCCGCCACAGCGAGAGCGCCTGAGCGAACGGCGATGAGGGCGAGCGCGCCAGCGACCGGGCCCGCGGCGGCGGAGGCGGTCGCTCGGCGCAAGCGCCGATACTGCTGACGGCGCGGAAAGGTGCGAAGGGACACGGCCCGATGTTGTTTGCCGGCTCCTTGCTCAGACTAAAACAGAGCTGTTTGCAGGAATTACCTGCTAACAACGGAGAGGGGGGGATTCGAACCCCCGAAGGACCGAAAGGCCCTTACCGGTTTTCGAGACCGGCGCATTCAACCGCTCTGCCACCTCTCCGGGTGGGGCGCAGAACAAGTTAGACGAACTTCCGGGCAGAAGGCTCCGGCCTGGCGCCGGTTTGTACATGGCGCGCCAAACCTATGCCGGAGTCGGGATGTTGGCGTTCCAGGCTCCTCTGGTGGCATGACGCGCCAGATCCCCAAGAGGCGGTCCGGGCTTGGCGTCCCATGCACACGGCGTCGCCCCGCCGCCAAGCCCAAACTAACGCCGCGGCGCGAAGAAGCCGCGAAGAAGGTCCGCGCACTCCTCGGCGAGCAGGCCGCTCTCGACCTGCGGGCGGTGGTTCAGGCGCGGTTCGTCGAGGACGTCGAGCACGCTCCCGGCGGCGCCGGCCTTGGGGTCGGTGGCGCCGAACACCAGCCGCGGCAGGCGGGCGAGGACGATCGCGCCGGCGCACATCGCACACGGCTCGAGCGTGATGTACATGACCGAGTCGAGCACGCGCCAGCTCCCGAGCGCGCGGGCGGCCTCGCGCAGGGCGATGATCTCGGCGTGGGCGGTGGGGTCGGCGCGGAGCTCGCGCTCGTTGTGGCCGGAGCCGATGACCTCGCCGCCGTGGATGACGACGGCTCCGATCGGCACGTCGTCGTGCTCGGGCGCCCGGGCGGCCTCGCGCAGGGCGAGCCGCATGAAGTACTCGTCTCGGGGGAAGAAGTGGGTGCTCACGTTCGCGGGGCGACGCTACCGTTAGGTAGGGAAACTTTGGCGCTTGCACAGTTGTCTTAGCGCTTGGGGGCCGGTTTCCTCGTCCACTCACTTTGCTCTCGGCCAAGCTCACTTGCCGTCTTGCCCTCGCGATGCTCGCCTTCGCTGCGATGCTGTGCGCCGGCGCGGCCGCGGCGACGGCCCCGGCGCGAGCCGCCGGGGCTCCCGACTACGTGCCGGGGGAGATCATCGTCGGCTATTCGTCCGGTCCGGCCGCGTCGAAGGTCGCGCACACGGCGCGGATGATGGGCGTCCGCGCGGCGTCCGCGTCCGCGTCCGCGGCCGGCGCGGCGGGGGCGCCCGCCCCAGCCGAGCAGATCATGCACGTTCCGCGCGGCCGCAGCATCTGGAAGGTGATCGCGCAGCTCCGCCGCCAGCGCGGGGTCGAGTACGCCGTCCCTGATTACATCGCCCACGCGGCCGGTTGGATTCCCGACGACCCTGGCAACACCCACCGCGCCCAGGGCTGGCAGAAGCTCCAGTGGAACTTCTTGGCGGACGTGGGAGTCGATGCCCCCGACGCGTGGTCGCACATGTTCGCCGTGCACCGCCCCGGCGGTCGCGGCGTGATCGTCGCCGTGCTCGATACCGGAATCGCCTACCGGAACTGGGAGCAGTTCCGCGAGTCGCCGGATTTCACCGGGACGCGCTTCGTCGACCCGCACGACTTCGTCGCCGGCAACGCGTTTCCGCTCGACCGCGAGGGTCACGGCACGTTCGTCGCGGGCATGATCGCGGAGTCGACCAACAACGGGCTCGGGCTGACCGGGCTCGCCTACGGCGCGAAGATCATGCCGGTCAGGGTGCTCGACGCCGACGGCAACGGCGACTCGCAGACGATCGCGACGGGCATCCGGTACGCGGTCGAGCACGGCGCCCGGGTGATCAACCTCAGCCTCGAGTTCGATATCACGGTCAGCGCATCGCAGATCCCCGACATCATCAGCGCGATCAACTTCGCCCATCGGCACGGGGTTGTCGTGGTCGCCGCCGCCGGCAACGACAGCTCGCGGCAGCTCGCGTACCCGGCGGCCGCGCCGTCGGTGATATCCGTCGGGGCGACGACGAAGGATCGCTGCCTCGCCGTCTACTCCAACATCGGAGCCAAGTTGGACCTGGTGGCGCCGGGCGGGGGGGACGACGCCAGCCTCACGAACGATGGCGATTGCCATCCGTTCCGCAATCTGCCGTCCGTTCACCAGATGACGTTCAGCGACTTCGACTCGTTCCAGCCCGGCCTGAACCCGACGCGATTCAGCTACCCGGGCAGCTACGGCACGTCGATGGCCGCGCCCGAGGTGTCGGCGACCGCGGCGCTCGTGATCGCCAGCCGCGTGCTCGGTCCGCACCCCACTCCCGATCAGATCCTCGCGCACCTCGAGCAGACCGCGACGCCGCTCGGCGGGTCCGCGCCGAACGACGACTACGGCTACGGCCTGGTCAACGCCGGCGCGGCGACCGCGCCGCTGCCCGCCGCGTCACCCGCGAAGCATTAGCCGCGCTCTCCCCGCCCGCACGGGGGACCGGTAGTCCACTAGGTCGTCCGGACGATCAGCACCGAGCACGGCGCGTGGTGCGAGACCTTGTTCGGCACCGACCCGAGCAGGAAGCGCTTGGCTCCGGTCATCCCCTTGTTCCCGACCACGATCAGGTCCGAATGCTGCTCCTCGGCCACGTCGACGATCGCGTCGGCCGCGTCTCCCTGGCGCGCAAACGCCTCGACCTCGGCCACGCCCGCGTTCGTGGCCTCGGCCCGCGCCTGCTCGAGCAGCGCCATCACGTCGTCGTGCGGGTTGATCATCCATTGGAGGTCGGCGGGCACGTTCACGTGCTCGTCGCGGAGCCGCTGATCGGAGACGGGCTCGTACGCGCTCACGATCAGCAGCCGCGCGCCGAGCCCGGCGGCGAGGTCGATGGCGCGCAGCAGCGCGGTGTGCGCAGTCTCGGATCCGTCGGTGCCGACGACGATCGACGTGAACACGGCTAGGCGAGCTTCGTGATCGCGATCACCATCCCGGCGACCACGAACACGATGATCGCTACCTGCATCCATATCCAGTGGCGCGGCACAGCCCTGAAAGCTAGCGGTCTATCGTGATTGGCCGTGGCCCAGCAGCTCAATCCGGCGCTCAAGGCGGTCAGCGATGCGGTTCTCGCGGTGGCTGCCAACCTTTCCGTAGACGAGGTGCTGCAAAGACTTGTCGACGCCGCGCGTGATCTTGCCGGCGCCCGATACGCCGCGCTCGGCATCCCGGACGGGGACGGAGGGTTCCGCCGCTTTCTCGTCGCGGGTATGAGCGACGAGCTGGTCGCATCGATGGGCCCACTACCACGGACGCACGGAATGCTGGCCGCGATGCTTCACCAGACCGAGCCGTACCGTACCGACGACATCCGCGACGATCCCCGGTTTCGCGGCTGGTGGCCGCGCCAGCACCCGGACATGCGCTCGTTCCTCGGCGTCCCGATCATCTCGCCGGGGGGCACGATCATCGGCGCCTTCTACCTGACCGAGAAGGAAGGTGGCGACGTGTTCGACGGCGAGGATCGGGAGCTGATCGAGCTGCTGGCGGCGCACGCTTCGATCGCGATCACGAACGCGCGCCTGTACGAGCAGAGCCGCGAGCTGTCGATCCTGTCCGAGCGCAACCGCCTCGCGCTCGAGCTCCACGACGTGGTCAGTCAGAAGCTGTTCAGCGTGATGCTGACGGCCGAGGCCGCCGCCACCCAGATGGACCGCGACCTCGTCGCCGCCCGGGCCCAGATCGAGCGGGTGCGCGAGCTCGCCGGTGAGGCGCTCGAGGAGCTCCGGTCGCTGATCCTGGGCCTGCGCCCGCCCGAGCTCGAGCGCGACGGCCTCGAGGGCGCGCTCCGCAAGGAGGTCGAGATGCTCGGCCGGACGCACGAGACGGATATCGAGCTCGAGGTCGAGTCGGGCTTCGCGGTCGAGAGCGACGAGCGCGAGCTGGCGCTGCTGCGGATCGCGCACGAGGCGCTCCACAACGCGGTCCGCCACGCTCACGCGGAGCATGTGACCGTGCGGGTCGGCGGCGCGGGCGGCGCGCTCGTCGTCGAGGTGACCGACGACGGAGTGGGGTTCGATCCCGACAGCGCCCACCTCCGGTCGAGGCACCTCGGCCTGACCTCGATGGAGGAGCGCGCCCGCGAGCTCAGCGGCCGGCTCCGCATCCGGTCCGCGCCGGGCCGCGGCACCACCGTCCGGATCGAACTCGGGCCCGATGGCTGACCCGATCAGGATCCTGGTCGTCGACGATCACGCGGTGGTGCGCGAGGGGCTGCGCGCTTTTCTCGCGCTCCAGGACGGATTCGAGATCGTCGGCGAGGCGCAGGACGGTGAGCAGGCCCTCGAACAGGCGGAGCGACTCGAGCCCGACGTGATCCTGATGGACCTCGTGATGCCGAAGCTCGACGGCGTCAGCGCGATGCGCGAGCTCCGCGAGCGGGGAGGGCGGGGATCCAAGTCACGGGTGATCGTGCTCACGAGCTTCCTCGACGACGACCGGCTGGTGCCGGCGCTCGAGGCCGGAGCGGCCGGCTACCTGCTGAAGAACTCCCAGCCCTCGGAGCTGGCGCGCGCCGTGCGGGCCGCGCAGTCGGGCGAGGCGGTGATCGACCCGACCGTCGCGGCGCGCCTCGTCCACGCGCTGTCGGACCGCCCGGCCGCCGGCCGCGACGCGGCGAGCCTCGAGCACCTGACCGCGCGCGAGCGCGAGGTGCTCGAGCTGATCGCACGCGGCCGGTCGAACAAGCGGATCGCGCTCGAGCTCGGAATCTCCGAGAAGACGGTCAAGACGCACGTGGGTCACCTGCTGGCCAAGCTCGGCGTCAGCGACCGCACGCAGGCTGCGGTGCTTGCGGTGCAGGCGGGTCTCATCGAGCAAGACCACCAGAGCAGGTCTTAGGACCAATTACCGCTGGTAACCGAGACCGCCGCGGTCCTACCGTGGCGTCCATGCCACTAGCAATCATCACCGGAAGTTCCCGAGGCCTCGGCCTCGCCCTTGCCCGCGCACTCGCAGAGCGGCGATGGGCGCTCGTGATCGATGCCCGCGGTCGCGCCGAACTGGAGCGTGCAGCGCGCGAGCTCGGGATCCTCACCGAAGTCGTCGCCCTCCCCGGCGACGTCGCCGACGACTGGCACCGCGGCGCGCTCGTGGAAGCCGCCGGCGAGCACGTCGACCTGCTCGTCAACAACGCGAGCATGCTCGGTCCGAGCCCGCAACCGGCGCTCGGTCGCTATCCGCTGGACGTGCTCGAACGCGTCTACCACGTCAACGTGCTGGCCCCGGTGGCGCTGGCACAGCTGGTTCTCCCACGGATGCCCGACGGCGGCGCGATCATCAACGTGAGCTCCGACGCCGCCGTCGAGCCGTACTCGGGGTGGGGTGGCTACGGCTCCTCGAAGGCGGCGCTCGACCAGGTCACGGCGATCCTCGCGCAGGAGCACCCCACGCTACGGATCTACTCGGTCGATCCCGGCGACATGCGCACTCAGATGCACCAGGACGCGTTCCCGGGCGAGGACATCTCCGATCGCCCGCCGCCCGAGGACAGCGTGCCCGGCTTGCTCAGGCTGATCGAGGACGAACTGCCGAGCGGCCGCTACCAGGCCCGCGAGCTCCCGGTGCCGGCGTGACCGCGCTCGCGTTCGTGCTCCGACCCGCGCTCGAGGCCCACGAGCCGCCTGAGGCCCGAGGGCAGGCCCGCGAAGCGGTGCGGCTCCTGGTCGCCCGCCGCGGCGAAGGGTCGATCAGCCATCACACGTTCACCGACCTGCCGGACCTGCTCGAGCCCGGCGACGTTGTCGTGATCAACATCTCGGCCACGATTCCGGCGGCGGTGCCGGCAAGGCGCAAGGACCGCACGCCGGTTCGCGTGCACTTCGCGACGAGAGCGCCGCACCTGGACGAGGATTGGAGGGTCGTCGAGATCCGGAGCGCCGACGGCTCGCGGCCCGCGCGGGTGCCCGCCGGCGAGCGACTCGCGCTTCCCGCCCGCGCCGTGCTCGACCTGGTCGCTCGGTACGCGTCGGGTCCGCGGCTGATGCTCGCGCATTTCCGGGGAGAGGCGCCCGTGGATGAGCATCTCGAGCGCCACGGCGAGCCGATCCGGTACTCGCACGTCTCGCGGCCGTGGCCGCTCGAGGCCTACCAGAACGTCTATGCGATCAGACCGGGCAGCGCCGAGATGCCAAGCGCGGGCCGGCCGCTGACGCGCGAGCTGATCTCACGCCTGGTGGCGCGCGAGATCGCGATCGCTCCGGTCACCCTGCATTGCGGCGTCTCGTCGCCCGAGAGCGATGAACCGCCGTTCCCCGAGTGGTACGAGGTCCCGGAGCGGACCGCTCAGCTGATCGCCGCGGCCCGCGACAGGGGTGGCCGTGTGATCGCGGTCGGGACGACCGTCGTCCGCGCGCTCGAGTCGGCGGGTGGACCTGACCGGTGCAGCTGTGCGCGGTCGGGTTGGACCGGGCTGGTCGTCACGCCCGACTGCGGCGTGTCGGTCGTCGACGGCCTGATCACCGGCTGGCACGAGCCCGAGGCATCGCACCTCCAGATGCTCGAGGCGCTGATGGGGCCGGAGCTCCTGGCCCGCTCCTACGACGCCGCGCTCGACGCCGGCTATCTCTGGCACGAGTTCGGCGACAGCCACCTGATCCTGCCCTGACGCCGCCTATGCCGCGTGCGCCAGGACGGCCGGGAACTCGATCGTGACGCCGCGCGGCATGACCAGCACCGGGCAGGTGGCGTTCTCGATCTCGTTCTGGGCCTGCGCGCTGATCGTCACATGACCGTGCGGCGCCTCCAAGCGGGAGCCGACGACCAGCAGGTCCACCTGGTGCTCGTCGCGCGTGAGCGTCGCGCCGTAACTGTCGGCCAGTGCGCGCGCGGTCGCGATCGTCGCGTCGTCACCGGGGACAGCCAGCACGCCGATCCGATGGATGCGGGGTGCCCACTCGCCGTGGTAGCCGGAGGGCGCAATTGCCACCGCCATGGTCCCGCCCTCGAGCAGGGCCTGGGTGGAATGCTGCGGAGCCACGTGTCCCGGCGCGGTCCGGTAGTCCGAGCCGAACACGACGATGTCCGCTTGCTCGGCAAGCTGCCGAAGTCCGTCCGCGGTCGAGGGGCTGACGATCACGCGGGTGTTGACAGCAAGGCCCGAGAACCAATCGGCGCCCCGCTGGAGCAGCAGTTCGGCTTCGTGCTCCTCGAGCTCCTCTTGCGAGCGCTTGCTCTGCGTGCAATGACGTACGTACGCCAGCGTCAACGAAGCGCCCGCGTCGGCGAGGATGCGTCCGAGCATCAGCGCGTCGTGGTCGCCGGGAGTGTCGTCGTAGGAGATGATCGCGTTGGGTGCCATGGGCCCTCCGGTCCTCGGAAGTTGGGTTGTCGTCCTGTTCGGCGCGAGGATGGCATCTACCTACTATCAGCGCTAATGAAGTTGATCATGCCGTTGATAAGCTCCGCTAATGCTGCATGTCGGTCGACTGAGGGTTCTGACCGAGGTCTTGCGACGCGGCTCGTTCTCGGCGGCGGCTGAGGCGCTCTCGTACACGCAGTCCGCGGTCTCGCAGGCGGTCGCCCGCCTCGAGGCCGAGACCGGCGCGACGCTCATCGTGCGCGACCGAACCGGCGTCCGCCCGACGGCGGCCGGCGCGAAGCTCGTCGAGCACGCCGAGGGGATCTTCGCGCGGATCGAGGCGGCCGAAGCGGACCTGGCGGCGGTGCTCGGGGTCCGCGGCGGACATCTGAGCGTCGCCTCGTTTCCGTCAGCTGGGGCCACGCTGATGCCGCTCGCGATCGCCACCTTCCGTGAGCGCCACCCCGACGTGTCGCTCACGCTCGCCGAGGGTGAGCCCGAGGAGATCGCCCCACGCCTGCGCGCGGGGGAGTTCGACCTCGCCCTGCTGTTCGAGTTTCCCGGGACGAGAGAGGGCCACGGGGCTCGCCTGCGGACCCAGCTCGTGCTCGAGGACCCGATGCTCGTCGCGCTTCCGGCCGAGCATGTGCTCGCCGGCAAGCCGGCGCTCGCGCTCGCCGACCTGCGCGACCAGGACTGGGTCCAGACGTCGGCGACGAGCCCCTGCGCCCGCCACGTGGTGAGGTCGTGCGTCGCCGCCGGGTTCGAGCCCAAGGTCACGTTCGAGAGCGACGACTACGACACCGTGCAGGGACTCGTGGCCGCCGGAGTCGGCGTCGCGCTGATTCCGCACCTCGCGCTCACCCACGTGCATCCGGGCATCGTCGTGCGGGCACTCGCTCCGCGCCCGCCGACCCGGCGGGTCGTCGCGGCGACGATCGCGGCCGCGGACGTCTCGCGGGCGGCCTCCACGATGATCGAGATCCTGGCCGACGTGGCCAAGCGGTACACCGAGCGGCCGCCACGATGATCGAGATCCTGGCCGACGTGGCCGGGGAATTCGGCTCTGAGCGTTTGCGCTTCAACACGTGACGGGGCCGAATTCCCTTAAGGGAATCCGCCGTGTCAATGTCCGCAGCGCGTGGCGCGTCGAGGCGGATTCCCCCGGCTCTGAGCGTTTGCGCTTCAACACGTGACGGGGCCGAATTCCCTTAAGGGAATCCGCCGTGTCAATGTCCGCAGCGCGTGGCGCGTCGAGGCGGATTCCCCCGGCTCTGAGCGTTTGCGCTTCAACACGTGACGGGGCCGAATTCCCTTAAGGGAATCCGCCGTGTCAATTTCCGCAGCGCGTTGGCGCGTCGAGGCGGATTCCCCCGGCTCTGAGCGTCTGCGCTTCAACACGTGACGGGGCCGAATTCCCTTAAGGGAATCCGCCGAATCAATTTCCGCAGCGCGTTGGCGCGTCGAGGCGGATTCCCCGATCAGGTCGGCCTGATCGTCTTCGACAGCCGCGTGGCCAGCTTGTCGGCGTCGCTCGCGCGCACGATCAGCGTGACGCGCGTCGACTGATGGCGCGCCAGCGCCGCGGCCAGGCTGCCGCTGGCGGCGAGGCGCGGCGAGGAGACCGTCACATGCACCTGCTGGGCCGCGCTGCGGAGCGTGAGCACGAGCGACCCGTGCTGGAGCGCGACGGTGAACTTCGGGCGCCTTCCGCCGCGCCCGGTGACCGTGACCGTCGAGCGCGACTTCGTGAAGTGAAGGCCGCGCGGCAGCGTGACGTCGACGGTCTTGACCCCTGGCGCGCCGCGGCCCGAGGCCAACGTGAACGACAACTTCGGCCGCGCCGCGCCGACGCTGGTCAGGGATACGCGCGAGAGGGTCGGGGCGCCCTGGATCGTCCACTTGAACGCGGTCTGCGCGGTCGTGCCCGTCGCGTCGCTGACCGTGACCGTGACCGTGGACGTTCCGAGCTTGTTTGGACGCCCGGTGATCTTTCCGCTCGAGCCACTGATCGCGAGTCCGTTCGGCAACCCGGACGCTCGATACATCACGGCCTGACCGTGGGTGTCGGCGGCCTTGATCTCGAGGCTCACCGCGGTCCTGACCGTCGAACGCTGCGCCCCCGGAGTGCTCAGAGTGATCTGATCGGTGCACAGCGACTGAGCCAGCGGCAGTGCGTTCGGGGTTCCGAGCCCGCTTGCCATGTCGTATCCGGATCCGGCGGGGAACATCCCGGAGTTCAGACCGGTCATGTCGTTGTCGCCGGAAGTGACGTCGTTGAAGTCGTTCGAGTAGGCGGTCGCGGCGGCCTGGTACAGGGCCGGGTTGGCGAACCCGATCGCCCTGCCGTCGCACGTCGCCGAGGCGTTGGCGAGCGCGATCAAGGCCGCCCACGCCGGCGCCGCCCCGCTCGTGCCGCCGACGGCCTGCCACCCCCTCGGCTCGCCGGGCCCGGCCGCTCCGGTCCCGTTCCAGTAGATCATGTAGCCGGTGGCGGGGTTGCCGTCCGCGGACACGTCGGGCACCTCGCGGCAATCGCCCGACGACGCCGCGCAGTTGGAACCCGAGGAGCCTGAGCCGATCACGTGCAGGAACGACGGCGCCCGCGACTGATATGCCGGCATCGACCAGAAGGTCGAGATGCCGCCGCCGCCGGCGCCGATCGTGGGGCCGTCGTTCCACACCCTCTCGGTCGGGCGCGGCCCGATCCCGGTCAGGCTCGTGCCCCCGACGCCGGTCACGAACGGCTGGCTCGACGGGTCGTCGACCTGGAGCGTGGGCGGGAACGGATAGCAGTCCTCGGACCCGTCGTCGCCCGAGGCGGACAGGATCGACATCCCCTGCGCCGCCGCCTCCTGGAACAGGGTGTTCTCGGCGGCAGCCTGGTTGAAGCCCTCGAGCGGCTCGCACTGGCCCCACGATGCACTGACGACCTGCGCCGCGTGCTCGCTGATGATCTTGCTGAACGTGTCGTACGGGCCGGGGCCGGAGTTCGGGCCCTCGAAGACGGCGATGTTCGCCCGGGGCGCGAGCCCGATCACGTTCTCGATGTCGAGCGCCGCCTCGCCGGAGCCGGAACCGGTCCCCGCGCCCCCGTCGACCGAGACGTTCACGAGCTGCGCGTCCACGCCGTAGCACTGCTCGAAGGCCGCGATGTCGCTGGGGTCGTACGGCTCGAGCTCGAGGATCGCCACCGTCTGGCCCGCACCCTCGTCCGGGGCGCCACCCGGGCCCCCGGACTGGTACAGCCCGGACATCCCGTACGCGGACGCGATCTGGTCGGCCGTGTACCCGCCCTGCGCCTGGCCCGCGACGATGGCGGCCGGGCACGGCTGCGGGCCTCCGGTGACGACGTGGGGTCTGACCTGCGCGGCGAGCGGGGTGGTCGCATGCGGTCGCACCAGCAGCGGCTTGGCGCTCGACAGCGTGTCGAGGCCGAGCACGGCCTGGATGTCGGGCGCGACCCTGGGGTCGAGCGAGGGAGCCTGCTGGTTGGCGACCGCGGTCCTGCCGTCCGGCAGCGCGACCCGCGAGAACGACGTCGAGAACGCCTCCGAGAGCTGGCCCGCGGTGGCATCCACCGGGATCGACAGCGAGTTGGCGCTGACCGTGCCGGGATCGAGGCCGTGGGCTCGGAGCGAGGCCTCGACCGCCTGGACGTCGTCCGCCGTCGCACCGAACTGCTGGGCGAACTGCGCCGGCGTGATGTAGTCACCGTAGAGCGGCGAGCCCGGCGTCGAGACCTCGGTCGCGAACGTTGCCAGTCCCGCGGGGTCTCGGGGCTGGAGCGTCACCGTTATGTGCATCGGCGTGGCCGCCGCGACCGCGCCCGCCTCCCGCGCGCCGTCCGGCAGCGCCGGCGCCGCACCGAGCCGGACAGCGGCGGCCGCGGACGACGCAGCTCCCAGCAACACCGCCAGCCCGCACGCCGAAGCGAGCACCGCGGCTCTCGAAATCGGAACCATACCTTTGTCCGAGGCTAGCGGCTCACCGAGCCGGCCGTGTACATCCGAGCTAAAGCCTGGCCCCGGGCCGCCGATTCATACCGGTGTGGACTCCGGGACACACGGAGAGAAGGTCGCGACCGAGCAGCGCCTGCGCAATCGCCGCCGGCGGTGGCTGGTCGTCGCCGCCGTAGCCCTCCTTGCCGGCCTGGCCATTTCCGCCACGGGCGCGCTGATGTGGAGGTCGAGCGTGCTCCGCCAGGAGCGCCAGGCCTTCGGCTCGTCGGCCTCAGGCGTGAGCGCGACGCTCGAAACACTGCTCCACCGCGACACCGACTTCGTCGAGACCCTGCGCACGGTGCTGACGATGCAACCGCATCTCAGCGCGACCGGCTTCAACACCTGGTACCAAACGCTCGAAGGCAGCCAGCGTCAGGTCGGAGGCATCGGCAGCGCTGTCGTCTCCCGCGTCCCCGCCTCGGGCGTGACCGCGTTCGAGGTGCGCCGGGACAACGATCCCGTGTTTCAGGCGCTGCTGGGCAAGTGGTTGGCTCCGATCCGGCGCGAGCACGTCGCGGACTACTGCCTGCTGTCGGCCGGGGGTGAGCTGATCCCGATCAACAGCCTGAGCGCGGCTCTGGTCCAGCAGGACTGGTGCCTGGCGAGCTCGGCGATCGGCCTCGTCCAGGCGTCGCTGCTCCAGAACGAGACCGACAGCGGCCGAATACTCGCCCTCCCGATCGAGACCTCGTATCTCCATACGGTCCTGCTGGAGAGCGCCTTCTACCGACGCGGGGCACCGCTCGCGACCGTCGCGGAGCGCCGGGCCGCGCAGTCCGGATGGCTGCTGAGCTCGTTCGATATTCCCGCCGTGATCCATACGGCGCTCAACGGCAACCAGCGCTTGACCGTGCAGCTGTATTACCGCGACCCCGGCTCCGCCGCGGCGCTGGTCGGCGACGCCGGGCCTGCGGTCCGCCCCGGCGACCTGAAGCTGGTCAAGCCTGTCTCGATCGACGGCAGCTGGACGATCAAGGTGCAGGGGCAGCCGGTGGTCGCCGACATGTCGGCCGGAGGGCAGGCGGCGCTCGTGTTCGCCGGCGGAGTGGCCATGAGCTTGCTGATCGTGCTGCTGATGGTGGTGCTGACCCGCTCGCGCGAGCGCGCGCTCGCGATGGTGCGGGAGAAGACCGGCGAGCTCCGCCACCAGGCGCTCCACGACGCGCTCACGGGACTGCCCAACCGCGTCCTCGCGCTCGACCGCGCCGAGCAGATGCTCGCCCGGGCGCGCCGTACCCAGCTCCCGATGACGGCCCTGTACGTCGACGTGGACAGCTTCAAGAGCCTGAATGACAGCTTCGGCCACGCCGCCGGCGACGAGATCCTGCGGACCGTGGCGAGGCGGCTCGAAAGCGTGATCCGCGAGAGCGACACCGCGGCGCGGCTCGGAGGCGACGAGTTCGTCGTGCTGCTCGACGGTTCGGGCCACGACGCCGGGGCCGAGCTGGTCGCCGAGCGCCTGCTCGAGGTCCTGCGCGAGCCGTGCGAGGTGAACGGACGCCGGCTCACGATCAGCGCGAGCATCGGGCTCGCCCACGGCCTCTCCGGCTCCGCGGAGCACCTGCTGGTCGACGCGGACGTCGCGCTGTACGTGGGGAAGGCGTTAGGCAAGAACCGTTACGTCGTATTCGCGCCCGGCATGCAGGAGGCCACCCATGAGCGGCTGGTGCTCGAGATGGACCTCGCCGACGCGCTCGCGAACGACGAGCTGTTCCTGCTTTACCAGCCGACGTTCGACCTCGCGTCCGAGCGCCCGATCGGCGTCGAGGCCCTGCTCCGCTGGCGCCACCCCAAGCGCGGCGTGATCGGACCCGATGTGTTCATCCCGATCGCCGAGGACAACGGGTCGATCGTTCCGATCGGCCGCTGGGTACTCCAGGCCGCGTGCGCCCAGGCCGCCGAGTGGCGCGACCAGGGTTACGCGATCGGCATGTCGATCAACGTGTCAGGCCGTCAGCTCGACGGCGACGGGCTGATCGACGACGTCCGGGAGGCCCTCGAGGCGAGCGGGCTCGATCCCGCCAAGCTGACGCTCGAGATCACCGAAACGACGCTGATGCGCGACGTTGCCGCGGCCGGTGCCCGCCTCGCGGCGCTGAAGGCCCTCGGCGTGCGCATCGCGATCGACGACTTCGGCTCCGGGTACAGCTCGCTCGCGTACCTGCGCGAGTTCGCAGTCGATGCGCTGAAGATCGATCGTTCGTTCATCAGCAGCATCTCGGGCTCGAGGGAGTCGGCCGCCCTGATCCAGACGCTCGTGCGGCTCGGCAAGACGCTGAACCTGGAGACGCTCGCCGAGGGCATCGAGGACCACGCCCAGCTCCAGGCACTTCAGCGACACCACTGCGACCAAGGGCAGGGATTCCTGTTTGCGCGCCCGCTCGACGTCGCCGAGCTCGAGCAGTTCCTGGGCGCGCGCAGCGGCGAGCCGTTGGCCGGCTGAGGCCGGTCCGGGTCAGCGCCGGGCGCCCGTGGCGACCATGACGAACCAGTCGCTCGCGTGGAGCACGGTACCCACACCGAGCTCTTGTGCGAGCTCCTCGGCGTCGAAGTAAGTACTCCTTCATTCCCCCCCCATCCTGCCACGCCACCGTGCCTGGTTGACTGTCGGCCATGGACGAGCGGCGGAGACTCAGCTTCGGCGGCGTGGCCGAAACGCCCATGGTGGCAGCTTCCGAGTGGCATACGTGACGGTGCTGGGACCGGCGCGGGCGTCATGACCGACGGGATCGTGCGCGGCGAGGACGACGTGCGGCGCTGCTACTGGGCCGACTCCGCACCCGAGTACCGCGCGTATCACGACCGCGAATGGGGCTTCCCGGTCGCCGACGACATCCGCCTGTTCGAGAAGCTGAGCCTCGAGGGCTTTCAGGCCGGCCTGTCGTGGTTGACGATCCTGCGCAAGCGCGAGGACTTCAGGCGCGCTTTCGTAGGCTTCGATTTCGCGGCTGTGGCGCGGTTCGGGGAGCGCGACGTCACGCGTTTGTTGGGCGACGCGTCGATCATCCGCCACCGCGGCAAGATCGAGGCCGTGATCAACAACGCCCGGCGGGCCGTCGAGCTCGTCGAGACCGAGGGTTCGCTGGCCGCGTATGTGTGGCGGTTCGAGCCGTCACGCCGGCCGCGGCGGGTCGACCGCGGGGACGTGGCGGCGCAGACGCCGGAGTCGTCCGAGCTCGCCAAGGACCTCAAGCGGCGCGGCTGGCGGTTCGTCGGTCCCACGACCGTGTATGCGTTCATGCAGGCGATGGGCCTCGTCAACGACCATATGACCGGTTGCGCGGCCCGTGCTTTGGCGACGCGGGCGCGCAAGGATTTCCGCGTGCCTTAGGGCCCGCGACTGCGGACCGTCAGACGAGGCGGACGATCGCGGTGATCCCGACGACGACGATCACCGCGCGCAGCGCCGCCGGCGGCAGCCGGCGGCCCCAGCGGGCGGCGGCGATCCCGCCGATGATCGAGCCGACCGCGATCAGCAGTGCGGGCAGCCACGCGATGTGCGCGGAGAAGATGAAGATGATCCCCGCGACCAGATTGACCAGCCCCGCGAGCACGACCTTGAGCGCATTGACCCGCTGAAGCTGCTCGGTCGGCAGTGACAGCCCGAGGATCGCGAGCAGCATGATCCCCTGGGCGGCGCCGAAGTAGCCGCCGTAGATGCCGGTGGCGAACACCGCGACCATCGCGAGCGGCCCCGGGTGCCCGTGGGCGCGAGAGCGGCGAGCCTCGAGTGCGCGGCCGAGCCGCGGCTGGAGCACGATCAGCACGAGCGCGACCACGATGAACGCGGGCACGATGTCCTTGAACGCCGAGGCCGGCAGGCTCAGCAGCAGCACCGCGCCGACGATCCCGCCGGCGGTCGACGCGGTCGCGAACCGGATCGCCCGCGCGCGCTGGCCCGTGAGCTCGCGGCGATAGCCGATCGCGCCGGCGACCGAGCCCGGGACCAGCCCGACCGTGTTCGAGACGTTCGCGGTCACCGGGGCGTAGCCGAACGCAAGCAGGATCGGAAACGTGATCAGCGTGCCGCTTCCGACGAGCGTGTTGATCCCCCCGGCGGCGATGCCCGCAGCGAAGATGGCCAGGGCGTGGAGCGGGGGCATCTAGTCTGCGCTGGCGCTGTCCCGGCTTAGGTCCGGTACGCGCGCACGAGGTAGCCGCTGCGGCCGGGGCTGGCGATCTCGACCCGTTCAAACCCGCTGGCCCCGAACATCAGCTCGAGCTCGCGGCGGCTGTAGTTGAAGATCGGGCAGTTGCCGATCCACTCGTAGCGAACCTTGCGGACCGGCCCCTTGAGCAGCGACCAGGTCGGGAACGAGCCGACCACGCACCCCCCGGGCACGCACAGCTCGAACATCTTCCGGCTGAAGCGGTACGGCTCAGGCAGGTAGTCGAACAGGCCGACCGCGAGGACCACCTCGAACGGCCCCTCGAGCGGGGCGGCGAGGAAGTCGTCGACGATCAGTTGAGTCTGGGGCGCGAAGCGCCTAAGACGCGCGCGCGCAAGGTCGATCATCGGCTGGGCGAAGTCGACGCCGACGTAGTGCGAGGCGCCCGCCTCGAGCACGAACTCGCCGATCCGGCCCGAGCCGCAGCCGACGTCGAGAACGCGCGGCGCGCTGTAGGCGCGGACGGTGTCGACCGCCAACTTGCGCCGGCGGAACAGCCCCGGCCGCAGCGTCCGGACCAGCCGGCGCTCATCCTCGTAGAGGTCGTCGAACTGCTGCGCATGGTCGCGGAACCGGCTCCGGACCCGTTCAGGCGCTGCCGTTGAGTCGTGCATGGGCCTCACCATAGGGAATCAGCTCGAACCGCCGGGCGATCGCCCGCAGCACCCCGGGGGCCCGGCGGCGTGCGCCGTTGCGGCGAGTCTCGCGCAGCCTCGCTTGGGCACGTTGGGCGAGGGTCGCGTCGCTCGGGAGCAGTGCCCTCAGCGGCTCCGGGTCGAGCTCGTTGGGGTGCAGGTACAGGCCGGCGAGCTCGCCGGCCTCGGTCAGCGCCCTGAGGATCACGGGCGTCGGGAGGACTTGCCAGTACGAGGCGCCGCCGACCGGGATTCTGATCCTGCCCGCCCGGCCGGCGCGCCACACCGCGACCGGAAACTCCCACAGGCCGCCTCCGCTGCCGCTGGCGAGATCGAGGCGGTAGGGGGCCGCGGTCGACGGGACGACGCGATCGCGCAGCGCCGGCGAATCGTGCTGGCTCGCGTCATAGGCAAAGCCCTCGTCCGCGAGCACTCCATAGGCCCACTCCGAGCTGCTCGTGATCGAGAACGCCGGCGCGCGGTACCCGACTGGAGTGTGACCGGTGAGCTGCTCGATCGTGGCGCGGGACGCACGCAGGTCGGCGCCGAACTCCGCCGGCGTCTGCGAGTGCACGGGCACATGGGCGTCGCCGTGGCAGCCGATCTCGTGGCCCGCGGCGACGATCCGCTGCAGAAGCTCGGGGTACGCCCGCGCCGCCATCCCGAGCACGAAGAACGTCGCGCGCGCGTGAAGCTCGTCCAGCAGCGAGAGCAGGGCGTCGGTCTGCCGGGCGAGCGCGGGCTCGGTGGCCTGCCAGTTCGATGCGCGCAGGCGCCGGCGCATGAGCTGATGCCAGTCCTCGTAGTCAACGCTGAGCAGCAGGGTGGGGCGGGATGACGACACTTCTGGGTCAACCGTAGCTCGGGGAGACTCGATCGTAGGTATCGATCTGCTCGTCGTGCGATCCGCTGGCTCGCGGAGATCGACGAGCTCCGCGGCGCCACGGTCAGCCAGCCCGTGAACGCGTCGCTCGGTCTGGCCGGGCTCGTGCTCACACGCGGCTCGCCCGCGTCAGCTTGCGCCGCGCCGTCGCGTCGAGCACCGCCTTGCGCAGGCGGACCGCATGAGGTGTGACCTCGACGCACTCGTCCGCGCGCAGGAACTCGAGCGCCTGGTCGAGCGACAGCTCGCGCTTGGGGACGAGACGGACGAGCTCGTCGGCGGTCGAGGAGCGGATGTTCGTCAGATGCTTCTCCTTGCAGGCGTTCACGTCGAGGTCCTCGGCGCGCGAGTTCTCGCCGACGATCAGCCCCTCGTAGACCTCCTCGCCGGGGGCGACGAACAGCGTCCCCCGCTCCTGGAGGTTGAACAGCGCAAACGCTGCCACCAGGCCGCGCCGGTCGGCGACCAGCGACCCCGTCGGCCTGGTCCTGAGCTCGCCGTGCCACGGCTCCCAGCGGTCGAACACGTGGTGCACGAGCCCGGTGCCGCGCGTCTCGGTCAGGAACTCGGTGCGAAACCCGATCAACGCGCGCGCCGGGACCAGATACTCCATGCGCACCCAGCCGGTCCCGTGGTTCACCATCTGCTCAAGCCGTCCCTTGCGCATCGCGAGCAGCTGGGTAACCACCCCGACGTATTCCTCGGGCGCGTCGACGCTCATCCGCTCGACCGGCTCGCAGACCCTGCCGTCGATCTCCCGCGTCACCACCTGGGGCTTGCCGACCGTCAGCTCGTACCCCTCGCGGCGCATGAGCTCGACGAGCACCGCCAGGGCGAGCTCGCCTCGGCCCTGGACCTCCCAGACGTCGGGCCGGTCGGTGTCGAGTACGCGCAACGAGACGTTCCCGATGAGCTCGCGGCCGAGGCGGGCCTTGAGCTGGCTCGCGGTCAGCTTCTGCCCGTCCTGCCCCGCCAGCGGTGAGGTGTTGATCCCGATCGTGACCGACAGCGACGGCTCGTCGACCGTGATCACCGGCAGCGGGCGCGGATCCTCGGCCGCCGCGAGCGTCTCGCCGATCGTGATCTCCGGGATTCCCGCCACCGAGATGATCTCCCCGGCGGAGGCCTCCTCGGCCTCGACGCGATCGAGCGCCTCGGTCACGTACAGCTCGGAGACCTTGACGCGCTCGATCTCGCCGTCGGCCCGGCACCAAGCGACCGTCTCCCCGCGGCGGATCGTCCCGTGGCGCACGCGGCAGATCGCGAGGCGTCCGACGTACGGGGAGGCGTCGAGGTTCGTGACGTGGGCCTGGAACGGGTGCGAGGGGTCGTACCGCGGGGCAGGGATGTGCGTCAGCAGAAGCTCGACCAGGGGCGCCAGGTCGGTGGGTTGGGTGGTGGGGTGGGCGGGATCAAAATCTCCCGGGTCGAGCGACGCGCAACCCGCCTTCGCGTTCGTGTAGACGATCGGGAACTCGATCTGCGAGTCGTCGGCGTCGAGATCGAGGAACAGCTCGTAAACCTCGTCGACCACCCCGTCGATGCGAGACCGGTCCCCGCCCACCCGATCGACCTTGTTGACGACGAGGATCACCGGCAGGCGGGCCTCGAGCGCCTTGCGCAGGACGAAGCGGGTCTGCGGCAACGGGCCCTCGCTCGCGTCGACGAGGAGCAGCACGCCGTCGACCATCGTCAGGCCGCGTTCGACCTCGCCGCCGAAGTCCGCGTGCCCGGGCGTGTCGACGATGTTCAGCTTGACGCCGCGGTACCTGACCGCGGTGTTCTTGGCCAGGATCGTGATGCCCTTCTCGCGCTCGAGGTCCATCGAGTCCATCACGCGATCCGCCACCTCCTGGCCCACGCGGAACGCGCCCGACTGCCACAGGAGAGCGTCGACGAGCGTGGTCTTGCCGTGATCGACGTGGGCGACGATCGCGAGGTTGCGGATGTCTTCGCGCGATTCCATACTCGCATTCACGATAGACGCGGCGTCACGGACCGGCCCACCGGGGGCCGGCGTGGCTCAGATGGTTGCGCTGACCATGTCGGGCCAGCCGTTCCAGGTGCTGAGCACGCAGAGCCTGCCGCGCTTGCCGTGTGTCGCCAGCGTCTGGAACGAGCGGCTGAGGCCGAGAGTGACGGTGTGGCTGCGGTTTCCGCTGAGCGTCACATGGCTGGAGAGCAGCACGCGCGCTCCCGAGCGCTCCTGGAGGCGCACCCGGCATGGCGCAGAGCCATGGCAGCGGAGCACCACCACGAGCTGATTGCCGCCGGTCGTGATCCGCCCGATCGTGATCGGCGAGGTCTTGAAGCGGACGGTCGTGCTCGTGGTCTTGCCCGCTGCGTTGCTCGCAACCACGCGGAAGTAGTAGATCCTGCCCGGGGACAGGTTCCCCAGCGTCAGGGTGACGTTCGCGGCCGCCGGCGAGGACGACACGGCGAGCGAACGCGAGATGCTCCGCCCGAGCGCCTTCGACGGTCCGTATTGCAGAGCGTACGTCGCGGCGCCTCCGCGAGCGGCGATCGTCGCGCTGACGGTGGCGTTGGTCGCGCCGGCGCCGACGCGAACCTTGGTCAGCCCTGGAGCGCTGGTCGGCGTGGAACCCGTGCCTCCCGGGCCGCTCGCGGTGCCCGGCGTGTCGCCGGGCGTGGTGGACGGGGGCGGGGACGAGCCCGGCGGCGAGGAGGTCTTGGTGGGCGAGCTCGTCGACGAGGGAGCGGTCGTCAGCGTGTAGTCGTAGCCGTACTCGGTGCCGAAGCTGTTCTGCGCGACCAGCCGGTAGTGATATGTCGTCGAGGGCTGAAGGTCCATGAGCGAGCCGGAGATCGACAGCGGCGTGCTTCCCGAGCCGATATCGGTGGCGGGCGTCTGCTCGCCGTAGGCGGTGGTCGGGCCGTACTCCCACCAGTAGGACGTGTCGGCATCGTTCGGATACACCCCGCCCTGAAGCTGAGCCGTGTCGGCGGTGACGCTTTGCGTGTAGGAGCCGTTCGTGCCAGGTCCGGTGATGCCCGGCGCTCCGGTCGCGACCGCGCCGGAGATGCTCCCGACCCCGGTCGGGCCGTCGTAACCGGGCCCGGCGTTGCAGATATACGAGATCGACGGCGAGCACGTGCCGTTCGAGCCGGTCGACGGATCGTTGAGCAGCGCCGCGTTCGCGTATGCCCACGACGGCCCCTGGGCGGTGGCGGTGGGGCCGAGAACGGCGTAGTAGGCCGCGATCAGCGGCGAGGCCTCGCTGGTCCCACCGACAACCTCCCAGCCGCTGCCGCCGGCGTCCGAGTCGTAGACCTGCATCCCGGTGCTGGGGTCGGCGTCGGCCGAGATGTCGGCGTACGAGCGACCCGTGCAACCGAGGTCGCTCTGCCAGGTCGGCTTGGTCACGGCCAGGTTGCAGCCGGAGCCGGCGCCGGACCAGGCGGACTCGCTGAACTCTCGGACGGTCTGCTGGCCGCTCGCGCTCGCGGGAATCAGCGTCGTGCCGCCGGCCGCGGTGACGTTCGGCAGCGCCGCCGGGAAGTCGTTCGTGAAGGCGCCGGGATACCCGAGGTCGCCCGAGGCGGCGACGGTCGTGACCCCCGGGAACGCGTAGTCGCCCGAGGTTGCGAAATCGCGCGCCTCGCGGCCGCTCAGCGCCAGGTCCCAGCTGTCGGAGATCACGCTGACGCCTTCAAGCTGTCCGGCCTCCATCTGTGCCGTCGCGAGGTCGGTGACCTGGTCGCTGTTGGCCTCGATCAGCGCGATGTGGCAGTTCGGGCAGAGCGCCGACACCGCGTCCAGGTCCAGCGAGATCTCGAGCTCCCAGCCGGGGTCGACGGTCGTCGGATAGTTGGTTCCGCCGTTCTGGTCGTATTCGCTGAAGCAGCCGTTGTCGGTGGTGCACGCCGGCAGCCCGAACTCGGCGCGGTACACCGCGAGGTCGGACGCGGCGTTGGGATCGTTGAACGCGTCTACGAGCGCGATCGTCGTGCCCGCCCCACCGGTCTGCGACTGGTAGGCGAGGTCGTAGGCCTGCTGAAGGTACGCCGGGGTTCCCGGCTGGGGCGCTGCCGCGGCGGCGACCTCCTGCGCAGCCGCGTGGCTACCGCGAGGTCGAGGCCGGAGCAGGCGGTCGGGTGACGACGGCCGGCGGAGGCGCGGATGGACGAGCGACCTGGTTCCGCGCACCCCGAGAATCTGGGCAAGGCAGGTTGCCCGCACCGGCGTGGACGGCGCGCAGGCGGCGACGGGCGCGAGCGAGGAGGCGTTCGAGAGCCCGGTCGTCGCGTTGGTGATGCTCGCGGGCGCCTGCGCGGAGGCGGTGCTGATCGCCGGCGAGAGCGCGCCGGCGAAGGCGAGCAAGGCCCAGCCGAACAGCCAGCCGGCGGGCCGGCGAAGCGTCCGGCGCGAACGCGAACGGAGACAGGCTCTGCGTGGGCTGGGGGGCGTCCGGGTCATGCGTTCAGCACGGGGCCACAGTGTCCCCGTCTCTGTATCGGCACGTTTGGCGAAACCTATAGGGGTTCTCGCATCCGCTTGGACCCTTATACGATGCCCCGGAAGTTGGTTCGCGCCTACAGGGAGGTATCGGCGGAGATCCGGGGAAGGAATACGAGCACCGCGAGCGCTATTAGGGTAGCCTAATGCGCTGGATGCCCCAAGGCTCCTCGAAAATGCCTGACGTCCCGACCGGAAAGCGCGCCGAAACCTCCCGCGGACGCCCCAGCGAGCGCCTGAGCTTCTACGTGTGGACGGCGGTCGTGCTCGTCGCTGCGGTCGTGGTGGTCGTGGTCAGCTGGCACGCCCGGGGCGGGACGACCGACCCGACCGATCTGCCGCCCGGTCACCGGCTGAGCCATACCTCGGTGGTGATCAACAGCGCGATCCTGGTGTTCCGGGAGGGCTTGGAGACGATTCTCGTGCTCGCCGCGATCACCGCGAGCTTCCTCGGCGGCAACCGGATCTACCGCCGTCCCGTGGTCGCGGGCGGCGCCACGGCGCTCGGTGCGGGCGTGGCGACGTGGCTGTTCGTGGTGTGGCTGATCGGCCGTTTCCACGGGGGCGAGTTCGACGTTCAGGCCGCGACTGGGCTGCCGTCGCTGGTCGTACTGCTGATCGTGATGAACTGGTTCTTCCACAAGGTCTATTGGACCGGCTGGATCTCGCATCATCACAAGCGCCGGCGGGGGCTGCTGTCGGCCGATCCGGAGACGAACAAGCGGCGGATGTTGCTCGGGCTCGCCCTGCTCGGGTTCACGTCGGTGTACCGCGAGTGCTTCGAGATCGTGATCTTCCTGCAGAACCTCCGCGAGCTGTACGGCGCGAGCGTGGTGCTCGAAGGCGTGGTGATCGGGTTGATGTTCACGGCCGCCGCCGGGGTGTTGACGTTCGCGTTGCATCAACGGCTGCCCTATCGCCGGCTGCTGATCATCACCGGCGTGATGCTGCTGTTCGTGCTGCTGGTGTCCGTGGGCGAGGAGGTCAACGAGATGCAGCTCGCAGGCTGGATCGGCACGACCCCGGTTCCCGGGCTGAACGTTCCCGGCTGGATGGGCACGTGGTTCTCGATCTTCCCGAACTGGCAGACGTTCGCGGGGCAGTTCATCGCGCTCGCGCTCGTGATCGGCTCGTATCTCGGGGCTCAGTACCTGCGAGTGTGGCGCCCGCGCCGGCGTGGGCGCAGCGCCGCGCGGCCGGCCGTCGCTCCGCCGGAGCGGCCCGCCGATCTCGAGGTCGGCCCCACGGCCGCCAATGCTCTCGCGTAAGTCCGTTCTGTAGTTACGCGCGTCAAGTAATCGCGTCTTTCCGACGTGGACCCTGGAAGGTCACAGGCCCGCGCGGCGTCCGTGCTAAACAGTGAAGACCAGACCGGGTCACTCCGCGAGAGCAGGGCGCAGTGTGGCCACTCGCCGAGACTTGATCAGGAGTCGAATAGTGCTGAAAGTCACACGCTGGTGCATCGCTCACCGTGGTCGCGTGTTTGCGGCCTGGATCGTCGTCGCGGTCCTCACCACCGTGGTCGCAGGCGCCGCCGGGCGCAATTACGCCACTAACTTCAGCCTGCCCGGAACGGAGTCCCAGCGGGCGCTCGACCTGCTCAAGAAGGAGTTCCCCGCGCAGAGCGGCGACGTCGACACGATCGTGTTCCACACGGCGAATGGCACCGTCGAGGACCCGAAGGTCAAAGCGGCGATGACCAAGCTGCTCGGGCAGGTGTCCGGCGACCCGCACGTCGTCTCGGTGCGGAGCCCCTATCAGCCGGGCGGAGCGGTCCAGGTCTCGCGCGACCGAAAGACTGCGTTCGCGACGATCAACTACAACAAGCCGGCCAACCTGGTCGCGAACAATGCCGGGAAGCCCGTGCTCGATCAGCTCAGGGCGGTGAACGTCCCAGGCCTGACGGTGGCCGCCGGCGGGCAGGTGATCGAGAACGCCGAAGGATTCACGGTCGGTCCGGCGACGCTGATCGGGTCGATCGCCGCGCTGATCATCCTGCTGTTCACGTTCGGCTCGCTGGTCGCCGCCGGGATGCCGCTCATCACCGCCGGGTTCGGCCTGATCACCGGGGTCGCGCTGATCGGACTGGCCACGCACGTGACCAGCATCCCGAACGTCTCAACGGATCTCGCGCTGATGATCGGTCTCGGCGTCGGGATCGACTACGCGCTGTTCATCGTCACGCGCTTCCGCGAGAACTACCTCGCGTTCGGCGACGTGGAACAGTCGGTGGTCGAGGCCATGGATACCTCCGGACGGGCGATCCTGCTCGCCGGCACCACCGTGATGATCGCGCTGCTCGGGATGTTCGCCACCGGGGTCAGCTTCCTGTACGGGCTGGCGATCGCATCCGTGTTCGCCGTGCTCATGACGATGTTCGCGTCGCTGACCGTGCTGCCGGCGATGCTGTCGAAGTACGGCGACCGGATCGTGCGCCCCCGCACGCGCCGCCGCCCGTTCCGTCGTCGTGGCGCCGCGACCGCCGAGACCGTCCCTGATGACGCGGTGATCAAGGCCAGGTCTCGCTCGCGCTGGCGCGAGTGGAGCCGGACGGTTCAGAAGCGGCCTTGGCCGCTCGCGATTCTCTCGACCGGCGTGATGGTCGTGCTGCTGCTGCCGGTGTTCGCGCTCCGGCTCGAGAGCAGCGACGCCGGAAACGACCCCGCCAACACGAACACGCGGCAGGCGTTCGACCTGCTCGCGCAGGGCTTCGGGGGCGGATTCAACGGCCCGCTGCTGATCGTGACCGAGCTCCCGAGTCAGAACCAGGCCGCCACGCTGTCGGCGGTGAGCGCCGCGGTGGCGAAGACGCCGAACGTGGTCGCGGTCACGCCGCCGCGGACCTCGCCCTCGGGCAATCTCGCGGTGTTCGAGGCCTATCCGGGCTCGGCCCCGCAGGCGGTCGCGACCACCGACCTGGTCAACCACCTGCGCCAAGACGTCGCGCCGCCGGTCGAGCACCGGACCGGCGCGACCGTGCTGGTCGGTGGCTTCACCGCCGGCTCGATCGACTTCTCGCACGTGCTCGCGAACAAGCTGCCGCTGTTCATCGGGATCGTGGTCGTGCTGTCGGCACTGCTCTTGTTCGTGATCTTCCGCTCGCTCGTGATCCCAGTCCAGGCGGCGCTGATGAACCTGCTCAGCATCGGCGGCGCGCTCGGCGTCACCGTGCTCGTGTTCCAGAAGGGATGGCTCGCGAGCGCGATCGGCATCGAAAAGGGGCCGGTCGAACCGTGGATACCGGTGCTGATGTTCGCGGTGGTGTTCGGCCTGTCGATGGACTACGAGGTGTTCCTGGTCTCACGCGTGCGCGAGCAATGGATCCGCCGGCACGACGCGTCCGAGGCCGTCGCCGACGGAATCGCGTTCACCGGACGGGTGATCACGGCGGCGGCCGCGATCATGATCTGTGTGTTCCTGTCGTTCATGCTCGGCGACGAGCGGGTGCTCAAGGAGTTCGGATTCGGGCTCGCGGTGGCGGTGCTGCTCGACGCGGTCGTCGTGCGCTGCGTGCTGCTTCCGGCGGTGCTCGAGTTGCTCGGGCCACGGACCTGGTGGCTCCCGGGCTGGCTCGACCGCGTGCTTCCGCACATCAACATCGAGGGCTCGAGCGCACGCGCTCAGCGGTTCATCCCGCCGCCCGGGCCGGACGAGGCCGTGGAGCGCGAGCCGGCGCAGGTCTAGCGCGAGCGCACGGGGGGCGTCGGTCGCGACCGACGCCCCCGAGCGGGTCTGGCGTGCGTATCCGGCCGGGGTGCCACGCGCGGACATGCATGACACGCCACGGCCGGCGCGCGGCGGGTCGCGTGGCAGGGTTGTGCCGGTCGCTGTGGGCCCTAAGGAGCTGCGCGAGCCGGGTCGCGCTGAGCCGGTGCCGTGTCTCCGCCGGCGATCGTGCCACCGCCACCGCCACCGCCACTGCGTCCGTTCGCCTCGCCGGCCGGCGCCGGATACGCGCGCAGCGTTCCGATCAACTCCGGATCCTCGCCCGCGAGCGCCACCCAGGCCGACCGCATCCCGTCGATCGCGGCGGTCCGGAGCGCGGAGACGCGGCTCTCGAGTTGCGAGATCACCAGCGACCCCCGCGCCGGCCGGATCACGCAGATCGCCGGCGCCTGATGAGGGTCGGCGGACATCGCGGCGAGCTTCGCCGTGAGCGCGTCGTACCGCGGCGAGCGAGTCGCGCGGAGCTCGACGAGCGCCGGGTTGATCGCGCGCAGGTAACGGTCGGTCAGCCGCGCGATCAGCGGCGAGAGGCCGGCGTGGCCGACGCCGTGAGGGCGGGTCTGAAGCACGAGGACATCGGTGGCGCTCGCGCAGGCCGCGTGCACCGGGATCGCCTCGGCGAGCGTGGCGTCGAGCAGGCGCATCCCGCGGAAGCTGACCGGCCCGCCGGCGAGCCACGGCAGCCGGCCCGACGCCCGCATCGCGCAGCGGATCTCCTCCTGGTCGGAGAACCCGGACAGGTCGACGATCGCCGCCCGGTCGGCATCGGTGGCGGTGCAGTGCAGGTCGATCCCGCACGACAGGACCGAGTCGAGCCGGAGCGGCCGGTCGCGCCTCCATACGTGGTTGATCACGTGGTCCATGTCGAACGCCGGGCCGCCGCGGAGCGCTCGCCGGACGCTGACGAACCGCGGATCGCCGAACCCGTATTGGTAGAGCGTCGCCAGGTAGGCGGCCTGGCCCGCGAGCAGGAAGGTGGCGTTGAACGCGCCGGCGGACGCGCCGTGAACTTCGTCGAACGCGTCGCGGAGCCCAAGCTGCTCGATTGCGGCGCTCATCCCCGCCGAGACCGCGCCCCTCATTCCGCCGCCCTCGATTACGAGCGCGACGCGGCGGCCGTCGGTCCTCGCACCGGGCACCGACCCCTCGCCGCGCCGGCGCAGAATCGTCTGCACGACCCGGTGGTGGCGCAGGTCTTCGGCCCTCAGGTCGGCCGGCCGAAACGGATCCTGTGAGAAGCGTCGCGGAAGCACGAGCCCGGTTAATCGTAGTTGCCAACAGACGGCAAGGCGGCGGCCTCCGATGGCCCGTCGAAATCCTGTAACGAAAGTCACACACTGGGTATTAACCCCCGTGGTGCCGTTCCGCCATCAGCCGTCGCGCAAGCAGCGCGTCCTCAACGTGGCGCGCGCTGCCCCGGCGCGTGGCCGCGAGCTGCGTGCCGCCGTCGCGCAGCTCGACATCCCGTGGGCGCGGTCCTGGCTCGCCGGATTGGTGCGCGAGAACTTCATGCGGTTCGTCCTCAATCCGCTGATGGACTACTACGCCGCGCGCCGCGCGACCGGAAGGGAGAAGCTCGATGGGGTCAGGGGCCCCGTGATCCTCGTGGCCAACCACGCGAGCCACATGGACACGCCGGTGATCCTGTCGGCGCTCCCGCGCCGGCTGCGCAAGCGGACCGTGGTCGCCGCCGCCGCCGACTACTTCTACCGCAACCGGTTCGTCGCCTCGGCCGTCTCGCTGATCTTCAACACGGTCCCAATCGACCGCCACGGAGGGGGAGGCGGCTCCAAGAACGGCAGCCACCTCGACAAGCTGCTGGACCAGGGCTGGAGCCTGCTGCTCTACCCCGAGGGCACGCGGTCGCGGGGAGGTGTGCCCGGTCCGCTGCGGCGGGGCGCCGCCGTGCTCGCCGTCGCGCACCACCTGACGATCGTTCCGATCCGGGTCACGGGCACCGCGCAGGCGATGCCGCCCGGGCGTCTGTGGCCCAAGCGACTTCGCGATAAGCCGGTGCCCAAGCGACACCGGATCGAGGTCTCCTTCGGAGAGCCGATCAGCGGCATGGGCGACGCGGCCGAGCTGATGGAGTCCGTCCGTGGATTCTTCGAGAACGGCGGGGCAGCGACCCCGTACCGCTCGCCCTACCGGCAGCGCGCGACCGTCAAATCCGAACGCTGACCAGCGCCAGAACGCCCAAAGTACGCGTGTTTTCGGGGCGTGCGTTCTTGAAACGGCGTTTGACATTGTCGCACGCAGGCTGGTAATCTCGGCCAATCGCGGATGTCAGTGGGTCGCCGCGAACGCCTGCTGGGCGGAGGATCTGAGGGTGTCCATTTGAATTCAGCCAGGACCGGAGTCGGGCCGTCGCGGCCGACGCTGGAGCTAGCGCGTGGTCGCCGATGCGCGACCTTCACCGCCGGCGGAAGGAAATGCGGTCCCGGAAGGGAATCTCGTCCTCAGACGACCGTCACGGCGATCCCGCTTGCGCGAGGCGCCATTTCCTGAATCAAAACGTCTCGGAGGAGGTTGCGTGTCGACAGTAGCTCAGTCAGCAGCGGTCGGGCCGTTGCCAGACAGGTGGAAACAGGGCATCGTCGGAGAGTTGTGGGCCGAGTTCTTCGGTTGCTTCATCCTGATCTGCTTCGGCGACGGGGTGGTGGCGATGCTCTGGGCCCTGATCGGGTCCGGGCGCAGCTCCGCCGGTGCCCTCCAGTCCTCCGGGGACTGGCTGCTCATCACCTGGGGATGGGCATTGGCGGTCTGCTTCGCCATCTACACGGTGGGTGGCGTCACAGGTGCGCACATCAACCCGGCGGTGACGCTGGGCGCGGCGATCCGCAAGGCGCTGCCGTGGAACAAGGTCGGGCCTTATTGGATCGCCCAGGTGCTCGGGTGCTTCGTCGGCGCCGCGCTCGTGTTCCTCGTCTACAACAACGCGATCAACCACTTCGACCAGGTCGGTCATTGCGGCACGGTATTGAAGGGCTGCGTGCCGATCAAGAAGGGCTCGCCGGCTTCTGTAGCCACCTACAGTACGTTCGCCACCTTCCCGGCGCCGTACTTCCACAACGTCTTAGGACCGCTCATAGACCAGATCGTGGGCACGTTCTTCCTCGTGCTGTTCGTGTGGGCGGTCACCGACGAGTGGAACATGCCGGTCGGGTCGAACATGGCCCCGTGGATCGTCGGCATGATCGTGATGGCCGTCGGCATCTCGTTCGGCGCCAATGCCGGATATGCGATCAATCCCGCCCGTGACTTCGGCCCCCGCATCTTCGCCTGGATCGCGGGCTGGGGCAAGGTCGCGATGCCCGGCGACTACGTCAACATCAGCGGCTATTTCTGGGTGCCGATCGTCGGGCCTCTGATCGGAGGCGCGCTCGCGTCGTTCTTCTACGACGCGTTCATTCAGGACATCCTCAAGGCACGAAGGCCTCCGGCGGAGGGGTATCACGCAGAAGGCGAGACCGTCCGTCGGGATCGCCCGGGCGAAACGCTCGCGCCCTAACGAGGACCAAGTCGTCCAGCGTGGGCGGCGGCGCCGGCATGGTGCCGCCGCCCTCGCACTTTAAGGAGTCGCTACTCGTCGTCGTCGACCCAGTCGACGGTCCGCGCGACCGCTTTCTTCCACTTCCGGTAGCCCCGCTCGCGCGCCGCCCCGTCCATGCTCGGCAGCCACTCCGCGGCCTTGTGCCAGTTCTTCGTGAGGCTGTCGGTGTCGGGCCAGAAGCCGACTGCGAGGCCCGCGGTGTATGCCGCGCCGAGCGACACCGTCTCGGCGACGATCGGGCGCATCACGGGCACGTCGAGCACGTCCGCCAGCGTTTGCATCAGCAGGTTGTTGGCCGTCATGCCGCCGTCGACGCGCAGTCCGGAGAGCTTGCTTCCGTAGTCGGCGTTCATCGCGTCGACGACCTCGCGCGTCTGCCACGCGGTCGCCTCGAGCACGGCGCGCGCGAGGTGGCCCCGGTTGATGTAGCCGGTCAGCCCCGCGATCACACCCCGCGCGTCGCTGCGCCAGTGCGGGGCGAACAGCCCCGAGAACGCCGGGACGAAGTAGCAGCCGCCGTTGTCCTCGACGGTCAGCGCGAGCGTCTCGATCTCGGGCGCGCTGCCAATCAGCCCGATGTTGTCGCGGAACCACTGGACGAGCGCGCCGGTGATCGCGATCGATCCCTCAAGGGCATAGGCGGGCGCGGCCGCACCGAGCTTGTATCCGAGCGTGGTCAGCAGGCCGCTGTTCGAAGTCACCGGCAGGGCGCCCGTGTTCAGCACGAAAAAGCTCCCGGTCCCGAACGTGCACTTCGCCTCGCCCGGGTTGAAGCACGTCTGGCCGACCAGCGCGGCGTGCTGGTCCCCGAGCGCAGAGGCGACGGTGACCCCAGCGATCGGCGGCCCGGCCTCGCCGTAGGCCTCGGACGAAGCCCGGATCTCCGGAAGCATCGCCGCCGGCACGCCGATCGCATCGAGCAGCTCCGGATCCCAATCGAGCGTCTCGAGGTTCATCAGCAGCGTCCGGCTGGCGTTGGTCACGTCGGTCACGTGACGACTGCACAGGTTCCAGATCAGCCACGAGTCGATCGTGCCGAACAGCACCTCGCCGGCCTCCGCGCGCTCGCGCAGTCCGGGGATGTGGTCGAGCAGCCAGCGGATCTTGGGGCCGGAGAAATACGTGGTCACGGGCAGCCCGGTCTTGTCCCGGAACATCGTCTGACCGAACTGGCGGGCCAGCTCCCGACACAGCCTGTCGGTACGGGTGTCCTGCCAGTTGATCGCGTTGTGCACGGGGGCGCCCGTGCGGCGATCCCACAGCACGGTGGTCTCGCGCTGATTGGCGATGCCGAGCGCGCACAGGTCGGCAGGCGACAGGTCGGCCTTGTCGAGCGCCACGCGCACGACCAGCAGGACGTTCCGCATGATCTCCTCGGGGTCGTGCTCGACCCAGCCCGGCCGCGGGAAGTGCTGGCGGTGCTCCTGCTGGGCCACCGACACGACGCGTGCGCGCTCGTCGAACACCAAGCACCTCGACGACGCCGTCCCCTGGTCGACCGAGGCCACGTATCGCCCGTTGATGCTCACGTCACGGGAAGTCCTACCACGTACGGGGGTCCGACATGTTGCGGGGCCGCCTTCGGCGGCTTCCGTGGGACCGGGCACCCCGTCCGGTCAGTGCGCGTGGACCTTCGACCTAGCTGTGAGCGAGGCTGCGGCGCCCGGCCCGCAGCCCTCGCGCCCGATGCGGTCGTCCTGCGGCAACAGTCGGAAGCGCGCCGGGCTGCGGGACGGGCGAGCAGCCGAAGCGAACTACCACGGAATGGCGCCGAGCTCCCGGGATACTGCGCGCGCCGCCTCGATCACGTAATCGACGAACTCGGTGCGCGGACGGCGGTCGTCGCAGAGCCGCTCGATCGGTCCGGCGATGCCCATCGCGCCGACCGTCACGCGCCGCCGATCCTCGATCGGAGCCGCGATCGAGGCGAAGTTGTGGAATAGCTCGCCCACGTCGCTGGCCCAGCCGCGCTTGGAGATCTCCTCGAGCTCCTGCCGGAAGCGGTAGACGTCGGTCACGGTCGAGGGCGTGAAGCTCGCAAGCGAGCGATTGGCGAGCGTGGCCGCGATGTAGTCGCGGTTGGCGAGCAGCGCCTTGCCGAGCGCGGTCGCGTGTGCGGGCAGGAGGCTGCCGACCTCGAGGGCCTGGCGCGTGTCGTCGGGCCGGAACACGTGGTGCACGATCAGCACCTGGTTCTCGTGCAGCGTGCCGATGCGCACGCTCTCGCCGCTCCGGGAGGCCAGCCCATCCGCCCAGTTCAGCGCTCGGGTTCGCAGCTCGTTGCCGTCGAGGTAGCTCGAGCCCATGTGCAGCAGCGCGGGTCCGAGCTGGTACTTGCCCGATTCCCGGTCCTGCTCGACGAATCCGACCGCCTGGAGCGTCCGCAGGATTCCGTACACGGTCCCCTTCGGCAGCTTCAGCTCGCCGGCCAGTTCGGCGACGCCGAGCCGCCGCGAGCGCCCGGATAAGAGGCGCAGAATCGCGGCCGCGCGCTCAATGGATTGGATGCGCCCGGGCACTTCCGTTTTCGCTCAGCTACCCACCCCTACATGCCCATTGTTTCAGTGCGAACGATGTTTGACATTGTCGCACCGTTTCCGTTATTGTCGCAACCCAGGCTCGTGGGTGGAGAGCGTTTGGTCCAGAAGGAGGGTGCTTGCTGGGCATTATGGGTGCTGAAGTAACCGCGGGCGGCGGATCGTCGCGTCCTGCGGTCATGCCCGGCTCCCCGGTGCCTCGGCACCGCACCTCAGACCACACATCCGGCTCCGCACCGGCGCCCGGACCATCTTCCCGGCGAGCGTCCTGTCAAATCAGTTCTGGCTTGAGGGAAGGGGCATGAAGAAGCTCATCAATTCGCCTGACGCGGTCCTGCAGGACGCGCTCCACGGCATTGAGGCAGCGCACGGCGACCGCGTGCGAGTCATTTACGAACCCGCGGTCATCGTGCGCAAGGACGCGCCGGTCAAGGGCAAGGTCGGGCTCGTATCGGGGGGTGGCTCCGGCCATGAGCCGATGCACGGCGGCTACGTCGGGCCCGGGATGCTCGACGCCGCCTGTCCGGGGGAGGTGTTCACCTCTCCCACGCCCGACCAGATGCTCGAAGCGACGAAGGCGGTCGACGGCGGCGCCGGTGTCGTGCACATCGTCAAGAACTACACCGGCGACGTCATGAATTTCGACATGGCCGCGGACATGGGCAAGGGTGACGACATCGAGGTCGAGACCGTGCTCACGAACGACGACGTGGCCGTGGAGGACTCGCTCTACACCGCCGGGCGTCGTGGCGTCGGCGTGACGGTGCTGGTCGAGAAGATCTGCGGTGGCGCGGCCGAGGATCGGCGCTCGCTCCAGGAGGTCGCGGAGCTGGGCCGGCGGGTCAACGCCAACGGCCGCTCGATGGGGATGGCGCTGACGCCGTGCATCACCCCGGCCTCGGGCAATCCGAGCTTCGAGCTGGCCGAGGACGAGGTCGAGATCGGCATCGGCATCCACGGCGAGCCCGGGCGGTTCCGCGAGAAGATCGGGCCGGCGTCACAGATCGCCGAGCGCCTGATGACCCCGATCCTCGAGGACCTGCCGTTCTCGTCGGGCGACCGCGTGCTCGCGTTCGTCAACGGCATGGGCGGCACGCCGCTGATCGAGCTCTACGTGATGTACAACGAGGTCGCGAAGATCGCCCAGGAGCACGGGCTGTCGATCGAGCGGAACCTGGTCGGCAACTTCATCACGTCGCTCGAGATGCAGGGCTGCTCGATCACCCTGGTGAAGCTCGACGACGAGATGGTCCGCTACTGGGATGCGCCTGTGAACACTCCGGCCTTGCGCTGGGGCGTCTAGCGGGCGTCTGGACAGTGCCGATCACACGCGACGGTGCCGTTGACTGGATGAACCGGTTCGCCGGGGAGATGGCCGAGCACCGCCAGGAGCTCGTTGCCCTCGACACCGCGATCGGCGACGGCGACCACGGGACGAACATGAACCGCGGGATGACCAAGGCGCTGGAGAAGCTCGAGGCCTCCGAGCAGGCCGACGCCGGCGCGGTTCTGAAGACCGTCGCGATGGCACTGATCTCCAGCGTGGGCGGGGCGGCCGGTCCGCTGTACGGCACGCTGTTCCTGCAGATGGGGAATGCGCTGGCCGGCCAGGGCGAGGTCGACCTGCCCGCCTATGCCGCGGCCTGGCGCAAGGGTCTGGACGGGGTCCAGGCGCGCGGCAAGGCCGTGGCGGAGGACAAGACGATGGTGGACGCGCTGATCCCGGCCGTTGCGGCCCTGGAGGCGGCGTCCGATCTCGACGGCGGTCTGCGCGCGGCTGCGCAGGCCGCCGAGGAAGGAATGAAGGCAACGACGCCGATGCTCGCGCGCAAGGGGCGCGCGAGCTACCTGGGCGAACGCTCACAGGGCCACCAAGACCCAGGCGCGACCTCCACCTACTACCTCTTCAAGAGCGCCGCCGAAGCGCTGGCGGACTGAAAGGACGGACATGCCGAAGTATTCAGTTGCACTGGATCAGGGGACGACCAGCTCGCGGGCGATGATCTTCGACCACTCGGGCCACGTCGTCGCGGTGTCCCAGAAGGAGCACGAGCAGATCTATCCGAAGCCGGGCTGGGTCGAGCACGACCCGATGGAGGTCTGGGCGCGCTGCCAGGAGGTGCTCGACGAGGCGATGGAGCAGGCCGGCGCCAGCCGGGACGACATCGCCGCGCTCGGCATCACCAACCAGCGTGAGACCGCGGTCGTGTGGGACCGCACCACCGGCGAGCCCGTGATGAACGCGATCGTCTGGCAGGACACGCGGACCGACAAGCTCGTCGACGAGCTGTCGGCCGACGGCGGTCAGGACCGGTTCCGGACGAAGGTCGGCCTGCCGCTGGCGACGTACTTCTCGGGGCCGAAGGTCCGCTGGATCCTCGACAACGTCGATGGCGCCCGCGCCAAGGCGGAGGCCGGCGACTTGGTGTTCGGCAACATGGACACCTGGTGCATCTGGAACCTGACCGGTGGCACCAAGGGTGGCCTGCACATCACCGATGTGACCAACGCCAGCCGGACGATGCTGATGGATCTGGGGACGCTCGCCTGGGACGAGGAGATCGCCTCGAAGATCGGCGTGCCGTTGTCGATGCTGCCCGAGATCAGGGCCTCGAGCGAGGTCTACGGCGAGGTCGCGACCGGCAACCTGACCGGCGTGAGCATCGCGGGCGACCTCGGTGACCAGCAGGCCGCGACGTTCGGCCAGGCGTGCTTCGACGCCGGCGATGCCAAGAACACGTACGGCACGGGCAACTTCATGCTGCTCAACACGAGCACCGAGGCCGTGCAGTCGAAGGCAGGCCTGCTGACCACGGTCTGTTACAAGATCGGCGACGAGGCCGCGGTGTACGCACTCGAGGGCTCGATCGCGATCACCGGCGCGCTCGTGCAGTGGTTGCGCGACAACCTCCACATGATCCAGGCGGCCCCGCAGGTCGAGGAGCTGGCCAAGTCGGTGGATGACAACGGCGGCCTGTACATCGTGCCGGCGTTCAGCGGCCTGTTCGCCCCGTACTGGAAGTCCAACGCCCGCGGCGTGTTCGCCGGCCTGACCCGGTACGTCAACGCGGGGCACATCGCCCGCGCCACGCTCGAGGCTACGGCGTTCCAGACCCGCGAGGTGATGGACGCGATGGAGTCCGACTCGGGCGTCACGCTGAACGAGCTCAAGGTCGACGGCGGCATGGTCGCCAACGACCTGTTGATGCAGTTCCAGGCCGACATCCTCGGCGTGCCGGTGATCCGTCCCGAGGTGGCGGAGACGACCGCACTGGGCGCGTCCTACGCGGCGGGCCTGGCCGTCGGGTTCTGGAGCAGCACGCAGGAGGTCCGCGACAACTGGGCCGAGGACAAGCGCTGGGAGCCGAAGATGGACGCGGACAAACGGGACGCGTACTACAAGGAATGGAAGAAGGCCGTCACGCGCACGTTCGACTGGGTCGAGTAGGTAAGCGACGGGGCGAGAAAGGTTGGGGGCGGTCCACCCGGGCCGCCCTCGACGGGATACGCTCACACCATGGCTTTGCTCAGTACCGACGTACTAGTCATCGGTGGCGGCGCCACGGGCGCCGGAGTGGCCTGGGACGCGTCGCTGCGCGGCTACGACGTCGTGCTCGTCGACCGCTTCGACCTGGCCGAAGGAACCAGCGGCCGCTTCCACGGCCTGCTCCACTCGGGAGGTCGCTATGCGGTCAAGGACCCCCATGCCGCCGAGGAGTGCGTCGGCGAGAATCGCATCCTCAGGAACATCGCCGCCGATTGCATCGAGGACGTCGGCGGGTTCTTCGTCACGACGCCGTGGGACGATCCCGCGTACGCCGACAGATTCATCGAAGGGTGCCGCGCCACCGGCGTCGACTGCGAGGAGATCGATCCGGGGCAGGCGCTGCGCGAGGAGCCGCGGCTGAACCCCGATGTCTCGCGGGTGTTCCGCGTGCCCGACGGGAACATCGAGGTGTGGAAGATGGTGTGGGCGCTGGCCCGTGGCGCCCAGCAGCGCGGTGCGCGGATCCTGCCCTACCACGCGGTGGTCGGGATCCATCGCACCGGCGACCAGGTCACCGGGGCGCGGCTGCGCGGCCACGCCACCGGCGAAGAGCTCGACGTCGAGGCCCGGGTCACGGTCAACGCCTCGGGCGCGTGGGCCGGTCAAGTGGCCGAGATGGCCGGCATCGAAGGCGTCCGTGTGCTACCGGGGCGGGGGATCATGATCGCGATGAGCCATCGCCTCGTGAACACGTGCGTCAACCGCTGTCAGATGCCGTCCGACGGGGACATCATCGTCCCGATCCGGACCGTCTGCGTGATCGGCACGACCGACGTGCACACCGAGGATCCCGACGACCACCGGGCCCCAGAGACCGAGGTCGATGCGATGCTCGACGATGGCGAGAAGCTCGTCCCCGGGTTCCGCCAGGCGCGGGCGCTGCGCGTGTGGACCGGCGTGCGTCCGCTGTTCGAGGATGCCAAGGCGTCCGACACCGACACGCGCGACGTCACGCGCGCGCATGCCGTGCTCGACCACGCCGAGCGCGACGGCGTCAACGGCTTCGTGACGATCATCGGCGGCAAGCTCACGACGTTCCGGTTGATGGCGCAGGACACGATGACCGCGGTCAGCCGCCATCTCGGCGACGAGCGTCCGTGCACGACCAAGACCGAGCCGCTTCCCGGCTCCGAGGACCAGGCCACGTACGTGCTCAGCGAGCGACTCGAGCGCAAGGAGAACCATCTCGCCGAGGGGCAGCTCATCTGCGAGTGCGAGCTGGTCCCGCGGTGGAAGCTCGAAGAGTCGATACGCCGCCGCGCGACCACGAACCTGGACGACATCCGCCGCCTGCTCCGCCTGGCGATGGGGCCGTGCCAGGGCGGCTTTTGCATCTACCGCGCCGCCGGGATCCTGCACGGGCTCGAAGGGCTGACCGCTGAGCAGGCCGACGCGTCGCTGCTCGACTTCCTCCAGGAGCGGTGGAAGGGGACCTGGCCGATCCTGTACGGCGACCAGCTCCGCCAGGCCCGGCTCGACGACTGGATCTTCCAGGGAGTGCTCGACGTGGAGCATCTGCCGGCGCACCAGCCGGAGGCCGTCTCGACGTGAGGGGCGAGCTGCACTACGACGCGGTCGTGATCGGCGCCGGCACCGCCGGCCTCGTCGCCGGCGCGCGGCTCGCCGAAGGCGGCGCACGCGTGTGCGTGCTGGCCAAGGGCATCGGCTCGACGCATCTCGCTCCGGGCACGATCGACGTGCTCGGATACGCGCCCGACCGCGTCGCTTCGCCGAGCGGCGCGATCGAGGAATTCGTGTCCCGGCACGCGGACCACCCGTATGCGGTTCTTGGTGCGGAGGCGGTGGGGGAGGCCGTTCGGTGGTTTCAGGCACGCGTGGAGGGAGGACCGCTCGCCGGCTACCGGTACCTCGGGGACCTCGACCGCAACTACCTGCTGCCGACCGCGGTTGGCGCGCTCCGCCCCTCGGCGCTGGTCCCGGAGACGATGGCCGCGGGTGACGCGGTGGCGCTCGAGCGGGTGTGTGTGGTCGGGTCGCGGACGCTACGCGATTTCCACCCGGCGCTCTGCGCTGCCAACCTCAGCCGCCTCGGCATCCAGGCGCGCTCCGTCGAAGCGGAGGTAGAGGCCGATCGCGCCGATCAGAACGCGCTCGGGCTCGCGCGCCGCTTCGACGACCCGAGCTGGCGCGCCGCGTTCGCGGGCCGGCTCGCGCTCAAGCTGCAGGCCGACGAGCGCGTCGGATTGCCCGCCGTGCTCGGGATCCGCGACCCGCATGGCACGTGGTCCGAGCTCGAGCATCGTCTCGGGCGGCCGGTGTTCGAGATTCCCACCCTGCCCCCGTCGGTTCCGGGCATGCGCCTGTACGAGATCCTGCGGGTGGCGCTGCGAAGCGCGGGCGGGCGGCTCGTGCTCGGCGCGGAGGTCGTGTCTTGTGAGCGCCACGGCTCGCGTGTGGCGTCGGTGACGACGCGGGCCGCGGGCCACGACGCCCATTACGCGGCGCCGTGGTTCGTCCTTGCCGCCGGCGGCTTCAACTCTGGCGCGATCGAGCTCGACTCGCGCTGGGCGACGCACGACCGCGTCTTCGACCTCCCCCTGCGCGGGCTCCCGGCGCCGGGCGAGCCGCGCTTCGTCGGCGACTACCTCGCCGAGCAGCCGATCGCCCGGGTCGGGGTGGCCGTCGACGGCGAGCTGCGGGCCGAGGGCGCCGACAACGTGCTGGTCGCCGGCGCCGCGCTGCCCGGCGCGGTGCCGTGGCGCGAGGGATCGGGCGAGGGCATCGCGATCGCCAGCGGCTCCCACGCGGCAGAGCTCGTGCTGTCGCGCTCCGGCGCCCCCGCGGGAGCGGCGGCATGAGCGACGGCGTCCTCGACGATCTCCTCCGCGGGTCGATCGATCACTGCGTCAAGTGCACGATCTGCGAGACGCAGTGCCCGGTCACGAACGTGACGCCGCTGTTCCCCGGCCCGAAGTACGCGGGCCCTCAGGCGGAGCGTTACCGCATCGCCGACGAGCCTTCGGTCGAATGGTCGGTCGACTACTGCTCGGGCTGCGGGATCTGCTCCCAGTCGTGCCCACAAGGGGTGAAGATCGCCGAGGTCAACGCGCAGGCACGCAACAAGCTCAAGCGTCAGAAGGGCGTCCCCCTCCGCGACCGGATCATCACGCGCCCGACCTGGCTCGGCCGCGCCGCCACGCCGGTGGCCCCGCTCGCGAATCTCACGATCGAGCTCCGCCCGACGCGCATCCTCGCTGAGAAGCTGCTCAAGGTTCACCGTGACGCGCCCGCGCCGAGATTCGCCGGCCGACGGTTCTCCCGCTGGGCGCGCTCGCGCACGAGCCCTCCGACCGGTCGCAAGATTCTCTATTTCCACGGTTGCGGCACCGAGTACTACGAGCCGTGGGAGGGGGAGAAGGTCGTCCAGGTCCTCGAGCACAACGGGTTCGAGGTGATCGTCCCCAAGCAGGATTGCTGCGGCCTCCCGTTGCAATCGAGCGGCCTGTTCGACGACGCGCGCAAGGTCGTGCTGCGCCGGGCCCGCGAGTTTGCGCCGCATTTGCGGGGCGACCCCGACATGCTCGTGGTCGGCAACGCGACGAGTTGCACGCTGATGCTCAAGCGCGAGGCGCGCGAGATCCTCAGCCTCGAGCACGATCCCGACCTGAAGCTGCTGTCCGAGCGCACATACGACATCTGCGAGCTCTTGCTCGAGCTCCACGATCGCGGCGAGCTGAAGACCGACTTCAAGCCGCTCGAGGAGCACATCTTCTACCACGCGCCGTGCCAGCAGCAGGGCCACTTCATCGGTAAGCCCGCGCTCGAGCTGTTCGCGCTGATCCCGGGGCTCGAGGTCACCGAGGGGAACGCCCGCTGCTGCGGGATCGCGGGCACGTACGGGTTGAAAGCGGAGAAGTACGAGATCTCGATGGCGGTGGGCGCGGACCTGTTCGCGCAGGTGAAGGCGTCCGGCGCCGGTGGCGTCGCCTGCGACAGCGAGACCTGTCGCTGGCAGATCAACCACGCCACCGGGCAGGCCTCGGTCCATCCGATCGACTTCTTGCACCGCGCCTACGGGCTCTGAGGGCTGAGCGTGGTCGGGATCGTCGTCGTGTCCCACAGCGACGCGCTCGGTCAGGGCGTCGTTGCACTGGCGCGTGAGATGGGCGGCGAGGACCTGGCGCTCGAGGCGGCCGGCGGCACCGAGGAAGCCGGGGTGCTCGGGACCGACGCCGAGCGCGTGCGCGCGGCGATCGAGCGGGCCATGTCTTCAGACGGGGTCCTGGTGCTGATGGACCTGGGGAGCGCGCTGATGAGCGCCGAGCTCGCCGTGGAGTTGCTCAAGGACCCGCCGGGGCGCGTGGTGTTGAGCGCGGCGCCGCTGGTCGAGGGGACGGTTGCGGCGGCCGTGGCGGCGAGCGGTGGCGCGTCGCTCGAGGAGGTGGCGGCCGAGGCCCGGGGCGCGCTGGCGATGAAGACCTCCCAGCTCGGCGTCTCAGAACCCGAAGCGCCGGTGAGCGACCCCCGATCATCATTCCGTGCGGACGCGCAGGCGGCGCTCGAGGTCCGCAACGCGATCGGTTTGCATGCACGCCCGGCGGCGCGCTTCGTCGAGACCGTCCGGGGCTTCGATGCCGACGTTCGCGTGGCCAAGGCTCCCGACGGCGTGCCCGTGACGGCGACGAGCCTCACGAACGTCATCGCGCTCGGAGCCCGGTTCGGAGACAAGCTGTTGGTCAGCGCTTCGGGACCCCAGGCAGACGACGTGTTACTGGCTCTCGCGCAGCTTGCCGACGAGGGCTTCGGTGATGGGATCTCGACCGCCCCGCCTGCGCCCCGTCCGGTGGCTCCGGTTCCATCGGCGCCACCAACCGACCTCGCGCCGCCCGCGTCGGGCGACGTGCTGCGTGGCGTTCCGGCCTCGGCCGGGCTCGCCGTCGGTCCCGCCCACCATCTCCGTGGCGCCACCGAACCGCCGCCTGACCGCGCTTCGGAAAGCGCTGACCGCGAACGCGAGCGCCTGAGCGAGGGGATCGCCGCCGCCGGGACCGCGATCGCGCGCGACCGCGAGACCGTGGCGGCGCGGGCCGGCAAGGCCGACGCCGCGATCTTCGACGCCCACCTCATGCTGCTCGACGACGAAGCCCTACTCGAGCCCGCGCAGCGGGCGATCGACGCCGGCGCCACCGCCGAGCGCGCCTGGTTCGACGCCGCCGCGTGCGTCGCCGGGCGCTATCGCGAGTTCGACGACTCGCTCCTGCGCGAGCGCGCCGCCGACGTGCTCGACGTCGGCCGCCGCGTCGTTGAAGCCTTGACCGGGGCGTCCGAGGTCGATATGCAGCGAGGCGGGATCGTCGTTGCCGGCGAGCTCACCCCCGCCGATGCCGCCAAACTCGATCCGGCGCTCGTGACCGGGATCGCGACCGCGCACGGTACCGCGACCGCGCACGCTGCGATCCTGGCGCGCGCGCTCGGGTTGCCGGCGGTCGTCGGCCTCGGGAACGCCGTGCTCGCAGTAGCCGAGGGCACGACCGTGCTGATCGACGGGGAGGCCGGCACGCTCGAGGTCGACCCTCCCGAGGAGGTCCAGCGCGACGCGGCTGACCGGCGCGCGCGGGCCGACCAAAGGCGGGCGTCGGCACGCGAGCGCGCGCACGAGCTCGGCGCCACCGCCGACGGCACCCGGATCGAGGTGTTCGCGAACCTCGGCGCCGCCGCGGAGGCGGCGAGGGCCGTCGATCTCGGCGCCGAGGGCGTCGGCCTGCTCCGGACCGAGTTCCTGTTCCTTGACCGCGCCGAGCTCCCCGGCGAGGAGGAGCAGGCCGCGACCCTGCGCGAGATCGCGGCCGCGCTCGAGGGCCGCCCGCTCGTGGTGCGCACGCTCGACGCCGGCGCGGACAAGCCTTTGCCGGCGCTGCCGATGCCGGCCGAGGCGAACCCGTTCCTCGGGGTCCGCGGCATCCGCGTCGGGCTCGAGCGGCGCGACGTGCTCGCGACCCAGCTGCGCGCGATCCTCCGCGTCGCCGCCGAGTATCCGCTCAAGACGATGCTGCCGATGGTCGCGACGCTCGACGAGATCCTCGCGGCCCGCTCAGAGCTCGACCGGGCACGCGCGGACACCGGGGTCGACGCCCCGCTCGAGTTCGGGATCATGGTCGAGGTGCCCGCGGCCGCGCTGACCGCCGAGCGGCTCGCCAGGCACGTCGACTTCTTCTCGCTCGGCACGAACGACCTGACCCAGTACACGATGGCGGCCGAGCGCGGCGACGAGCGGCTCGCGCGGCTCCTGACCGGCCCCCAGCCCGCGGTGCTCCGTCTCGTCAAGGTGACCGTGGAGGCCGCCGCCGCGCACGGGCGCTGGGTCGGGGTGTGCGGCGAGCTCGCCGGCGATCCCGCCGCGGCAATCCTGCTCGCCGGCCTCGGCGTGACCGAGCTGAGCATGGCGCCGACGCTGGTGCCGGACGTCAAGGCGGCTCTACGGGGAGTCGAGCTCGAGCGGGCCAGAGCGGCCGCGCAGGCGGCGCTCGAGGCCGACAGCGCCGCCGCCGCCCGCGCGCTCGGGGCCGAGCTTTTGTGAGGTAACCTCAATTCCCCGTGGAAGCCGGTACGTTGAGCTCGTTGCGCTCATCGAGGATGCTCGCGGCTGGCACGGGGCTCAGGGTCGTGCTGTGCCCCGTGGTGATGGCTCTGGTGGTCGCCGGCTCCTACACCGCCGGCGCGGTCGTGTTCGTGGTCGCGGCCGCCACCGACTGGATCGACGGCCGGCTGGCCCGCCGCTGGGGAGTCACCACCCGCTTCGGCGCGTTCCTCGACACGACTGCCGACAAGCTGCTCGTGTCCACGGCGCTGATCGCGCTCGTGTCGGCGGGGCGAGCGTCTCCGTGGGTCGCGTTCATCATCATCGGGCGGGAGTTCACGATCCTCGGCCTCCGCGCGGCGGTCGAATCAGGTGGACGCCGGTTCGAGACCTCGATGCTCGGCAAGTGGAAGGCGACCGTCCAGTTCGTGGCGATCACGCTCGCGATCCTGCGCCCGGACGTGATCATCCTCCACGCCTACCTCGATCAATGGGCGATGGTGATCGCGGCGCTCGTAACCGCGTGGTCCGGAATCGACTACATCGTTCAGTTCTCGGCCGCGCTCCGGTCCTGAACGCGTGAGTCGCGTATTCGTCACCGGGGGGACGGGGGTGATCGGCACCGCGCTCGTGAGCCGCCTGCTCGAGCGGGGCGACGAGGTCGTCGCGCTCGCCCGCTCTGATGCTGCGGCCAGGACGCTCGAGGCGCGCGGCGCCACCGTGGTCCGGGGCGAGGGGCACGACGAGGACGCGCTCGCGCGCGGGATGGAGGGCTGCGCGCAGGTGTTCAACGTCGCCGGGGTCAACTCGCTGTGCGTGGACGATCCACGCCCGATGGAGCGGATGAACGTGGACGGCGCCGTCGCCGCCGTCCGCGCCGCCGCGTGCGCCGGCGTGGCCCGGCTCGTGCACACCTCCTCGGCGGCGACGCTCGGAGAGCCGCCGGGAACCGTCGGCACCGAGCGCACGCAGCACCGCGGCTGGTATCTGTCGAACTACGAGCGGACCAAGACCGAGGGCGAGCGCGCGGCGCTGGCGATCTCCCGCGAGGTCGGCCAGGACCTTGTGCTCATCAACCCATCGTCGGTCCAAGGCCCGGGCCGCGCCGGCGGCACCGGCCGCATCCTGCTCGCGTTCCTCGACGGTCGCCTCCGGGTGTTCGTGCCCACGCACGTGAGCCTGGTCGATATCGACGACTGCGTAACCGGTCACCTGCTCGCCGCCGAGCGCGGCGTCGCCGGCGAGCGCTATCTCGTCAACGGGATGACGCTCGAGATCACGCAGGCGCTCGCGCTCGCGGCCGAGGTCGCGGGCGTCCAGCGCAAGCCCCGGTTGCTCCCGCGTCGCGTCGCCACCATCGCCGCGGCGGCCGTCGAGCGCGGCGCCGTGCTGGCGGGGCGCCGGCCGCCGGTCTGCCGCGAGATGGTCCGGACGCTGCTCCACGGCCATCGCTACGACGGCTCGCGGGCCGAGCGCGAGCTCGGGCTGAGCTACACCGACCCGCGTGAGACGCTGCGAAAGACGGTGGCGTGGGCGCGCGCGGAGGGGCTCATCCACTGATCGGCGGTCCGTCGGCGGCCAGTCCTATCACCGCCTGGGCACACTCCGGGAGTGGTGCGTGCGCCTCGCAGGTCCGGTCTGCTTCGGGGTCGTTGGTGTTGTGCGCGGCGCGCGCGAGCTGTGCGCCGCTGAGCGGTTCGGGGTAGCCAAGGTGGAAGCCTTGTCCGTAATCAACGCCGAGGTCGGCGAGCAGTCGGGCGGTTTCTTGGTCGCCGACGAACTCGGCGATTGTGCGTTTGCCCATGCCGGCGGCGATGTCGACTGCCGCTTTGAGCAGCAGTCGGTCAGTTTCGCTGGTGCGGCAGTTCTTGACGAACTCACCGTCGATCTTGAGAAAGTCGAAGGGAAGGTGTTTGAGGTAATAGAACGAGCCGTACCCGGCGCCGAAGTCATCCAGCGCGAACCGGCAGCCAAGCTCCTTGAGGTCGCGGATGAATTGGCCGGCCCGGGGCATGTTGACGACCGCAGCGGTCTCGGTGATCTCGAAGATCAGGCTGCATGGTGCGACGCCGGTGCGCTTTAGCTCGCGGCTGACGAGCGCGAGCAGCCGGGGGTCGCCGATCGAGAGGCCGGAGAGGTTGACCTCGAGCGTCAGTTCCTCGCCGCGGTCGCGATGCTCGGCGAGCAGGTTGATCGCCTGTGTGGTGACCCAGCGGTCGATCTCTTGCACCATCCCCAGCCGTTCGGCGATGTACAGGAACGTGCCCGGAAGCACGTCGTCGCCGTGTTCGTCGCGCATTCGCAAAAGCAGCTCGTGCTGGCTCGTGCGTCCGGTCGCGAGCTCGACGATCGGCTGCGCCAGCAGCGTGAACCCGTCGTGTTGCAGCGCCCCTCCGATCCGCTGCGACCACGTGAGGCGGCGTTTCATCCGCGAGCTGTCCGGCTCGCCGGCCGCGTAGAGCTCGGCGCGGTCACGCCCGGCGTTCTTGGCGTCGTACATCGCCAGATCGGCGTTGACGAGCACGTCTTCGCCGCTCAGCGCGTCCGTTGATTCGAACAGCGCGATCCCGGCGCTGGCGGCGAGCGGCCGCGCGTGCGGGCCAAGCTTGACCGTCTCCGAGCGCAGCGCAGCTAGCAGCCCGTCCGCAACCAGGCGCGCTTGCGATGAGTCGGCGGTTGGGAGCAGCACCGCGAACTCGTCGCCACCGAGCCGGGCGAGCACGTCGGTCTCACGCAGCCGCGAGGCGAGCACTTCGCAGGTCCTGATGAGTGCGTCGTCGCCGGCGTGATGCCCGAGCGTGTCGTTGATGAACTTGAAGTGGTCCAGGTCGAGCATGATCATTGCGCCCCGGCCGCCATAGCGCGCCGTGCGCATCCGATGGGCGTCGAGCTCACGCTCGAAGCTGCGGCGGTTCAGCAACCCCGTCAGCGGGTCGTGGTCGGCCAGGTACACCAGCCGCTCCTCCGAGCTCCGGCGGTCGGTGATGTCCTGGATCTGGGCGATCAACCTCAGTGGGCGACCATCGGCATTGCGTAACACGGTCATCTGCACCGCCACCCACACAGGACCCCGTCCAGCGTGAACGAAGCGTTGCTCACACCGAAAGCCGTCCGCGTCGCCGGCAATCAGCGCCGCAAACTGCTGCTTCTGTTTGCCGCGGTCATCGGGGTGGGTGATCGCCTCGGGATCAGTCGCTTCGAGCTGTTCGCGCGAGTAGCCCGTGATCGCGCAGAGCGCGTCATTGACTCCCTCGAACCGGAGTTCCAGATCGAGCATCGCCATTCCGATCGGGGCCTCATCGAACACCCGGTGAAAAAGCTGTTGCGCTTCGAGCAAAGCCGCGTCGGCCCGGTTGCGCTCGGTCACGTCGCGGGCGACCAGCGATGCGCCGATCACGCTTCCCGAGGCGTTCAGGACGGGCGAAACGGTGATCGACGTGTCGAGCACGGTCCCGTCCTTGCGTCTGCGGGCGGTCTCGAAGCGCTCGATCCGCTCGCCGCGACCGACGCGCTCGAGAATCGCCGGGATGTCGTCCTCGCGACCAGGCACGGTCACGAATCCGAGGTGCCGTCCGAGTGCGTCCTCGGCCGTGTAGCCATACAAGCGCTCGGCTGCACGGTTCCAGCTCACGACCTCCCCGTCGAGCGTGACGCTGGTCATCGCGTCGTCGGCTGACTCGACAATCGCCGCGAGGCGAATAGCGATCGTCTCGGCCTTCTTGTGCCCGGTCACGTCGCGGGCGATCGACGACGCGCCGATGAGCCTCCCGGAGGAGTTCACGATCGGCGAATACGTGATCGACACGTCCACCAGACTTGCGTCTTTGGTCCGGCGGACGGTGTCGAAGTGATCGACTCGTTCGCCGCGACCAACCCGCTCGAACATCGCGGGAATCTCGGCCTCGTGACCCGGCGCATCCAGGAACGAGATGTGCGCTCCGACCGCATCCTCGGCCGTGTACCCGTAGATCTGCTCGCTGCCGCGATTCCAGCTCACGACCTGCCCGTCCAGCGTCATGCTGATCACCGCGTCATCGCTGGAATCGACGATCGCCGCGAGCTGAGCGCTGATCGCGTCGGCCTGCGCGCGCGCGATGACCGGGCTCGAAACCAGGACGACGCCGTCGCCGAGCTTCGCGCCATGCAGATCCAAACCGTGGCTGATCCGCCGCACGCCGTGGTCCGCACGGAGGGCGACGTCGTCTCTGGTCAGCGGTTCCGTCAGCGGTTCCGTCGGTTCCACGAGCTCGCAGCAGTCGGCGAACACGCCAGACTCGAATTCGGCAGGGAACAGCTCGAGCATCTGCTTGCCGATCAGCTGGCCCGGATTGACGCCGAGCTGCCCAGCCAGCGCCTCGTTTGCGAACTCGTACCTGAAGTCCGTTATCCGGCCGGATTGGTCCCGGATCGACGACAAGATCGCCACGCCGTCCGGCAGCTCCTCGAGCGCCGTCTGCAGGAGCTCTTGGTGATCGCGCGAAGCGTCGTCAGCCGTCTCGGTCTCCACGATGTCGGGGGCGCGAGCGACCACGATCAGCGGAACCTCAAACCCGCCGGCCGGCGGGCGCGAGACAGGCACGCGACGCGCGGCGTCGTCATCGGAGTTCTCGAGGATCAGCTCCGAAAGCGCGCGCAGCGGGTCCTCCTCGCCGACCACTGCCGCAGACGCACCGGAGGGTTGGGGCTGTTGCGTGCTGTGAGGTACACCACCGGAGCGAGATCCTGGCTTTACGGAAAGCCGCGCCGCGACCAGCGCGCAGATCACGCGAACTGCCTGACCCGACCACTTCACGATCCGCAGGCCCGTCTTCCGGCGGTTGCAATGCACCACCTCGGCCTGACCGGCAAGTCGAAAATTGGGGCCCGCGAGCTCGACCCCGACGGACTCGCCGACCTCAAACCCGCCGCCGGCGATCACCATCCCCCCTTCGGACAATTCCAGTACAGGCGCGTCGAAGCGGGCGAGCTGTTCGGCAGGCCGGACCGTTGCCGACAGGTCTCCGGTGTCGGTAATACGCAGATGACGCCGCAGGTGGACCATGGCAAAGCTCCGATCATCGATGGGGCGACCACGAGTAACGCGCGCCGAAGACCAAACCAAAGCCGGGCGACCGCCGCTCCCACCGGCTGTGCTCGAGATCACTTCAGACGGTACACGAGTAGCACCGCCGAGTATTGCGCATTAACCGACACTCAGTCGCGGGTTACTACGCCCGCGCCTGTTCGCTCATTGACGGAGCGGGTAACGGCGTCCGCGCCGTGCATATAGCAGGAATGCGGTGCCGTGCGTATAGCAGGAATGCGGTGCCGTGCGTATGGCAGGAATGCGGTGACTTCCTTAGGTTTACGCACCTTTGACGTTGTGGAACTCCGGTGACGGTCCGGAATGTGTGACTATGCGGTGGCGACGGTAGTGCCCGAGTGGTGTCGGGCTGAGGAAGGGTGACCTCTCGCTCGACGGCGGTGGCTAGGCTCGCGAGCTCTTGGTACCCGATCGCGCGCCGAAACGGCTGCTCGGCGTCTTCGAACGGCGCGAGATCTCTGCAAGGACCACGCATCGGCTGTAGATATGAAAGGCGGGGCCGATTACGCGGATAGAAGCTCCGGCGCCCAGACGCCCCTAATGACGCGAATCGCAACCGAACTGACAGCGCAGGTGAGCCCGTGGCTCACGCTCAAGCATTTCATTGTGATCCTGTCGATCCTGGCGGCCGCGGTGAACATCACCGGCATCGTCCCGCAGCTTCTGACGATGCTCCGCCAGCGCTCCTCCAGGGGGCAGTCGCCGGTCGGCTGGTCGCTGTCGGCGAGCTGCTCACTGTCGCTTCTGTTCGTAAACCTGGTCGGCTACCACGCGCCGGTGCTGGCCGCGGGCAACCTGCTATCAGCGACTGGTTGCCTGACCGCCGTGACCCTCGCCCGCCGCTACCGCACCGACGAGGCCGCCAGCGCAGAGGCGCTTCAGGCCTTGCAGGACGCGCCCGAGGATGTGCTCGCGGAGCTTCCGGGGCCTGGGTTGTGCGCTCTGGCCGAGGTGGTCATCGAGGAGCAGCACCGCCGCACCGGGGAGGCGCTGCCCGAGGGGGTCGTGACCGGGCTGCCAGGACCCGAGCTCGCCACGCTGGCCGGCACGGTGCTCGGAGAGCATCACCGCCGCACGGGCGAGACGCTGCCCGAGCAGACACTCACGGCCATGCATACCACCGAGTTCCAGGCGTTGACGGAGGTGGTGCTCGAAGAGCACCAGCGGCGCACCGGCGCCAGAGTCCTGTCGCTCGCCCCGAGTGCCGCGTAGTGCGGCACTTCCGGCTGGACGCCGGCGCAGCCGGCCCCTAACAGCCTTCGCCGTCGACGCCGCAGGCCTCGCCACCGGCGACCACCGTCACCGGAGCGCGGCGCTCCCAGCCCTGGCGCAGCAACTCGAGCATCGCGTCCGCCGGGTGGGCGCCCGCCGCGCCGAGCGCGCGGTCGACGACGAACGTCGGCACCGCGCTGATCCCGAACTGCCCGGCGAGCCGCTCGTCGTCGCGGACCTCGGCGGCAAACCGGTCCCCGGCCAGCATCTCGCGCACCTCGTCCTCGGACAGGCCGACTTCGACGGCGAGTCCGACGAGCGTGTCGCGATCCGACATCAGCCGGCCCTCGGTGAAGTAGGCGTGGAGCAGGCGCTCCTTCATCGCGTCCTGGAGCCCGTGCTCGGCGGCGAGGTGGATGACGCGGTGGCCGTCGAACGTCGCGCCGCTGCGCTGGATGTCGAGGTGGAAGTCGAGCCCCTCGCCGGCGGCGGCGTCGGTGACCGTGCGCTCCATCTCCCGGGCGCGGTCGACCGTGATCCCGTACTTCTCGGCGATGCGGGCCGCCGGGTCGCCCTCGCGCTCGGGAGGCGCGGAGGGATCCAGCTCGAAGCTCCGCCACGTCACGCGAATGTCGTCTCGATGCTCGAACCCGGCGAGCGCGGCTTCGAACCGGCGCTTACCGATGTAGCACCAGGGGCAGGCGATGTCAGACCAGATTTCGACGTCCATGAGGCTCAGTGTAGTAATCAGTTCCAGGCGAGCTCGGAGCGCTCATGCCAGTAAGTGTCAGGGTCCTCGGCGATCGCGTCGAACCGCTCGAGCAGCTCGGGACCGAGCTCGAGCTCGTTCGCGACCCGGTTGCTCTCGAGCTGATCCACGGTGGAGGCGCCGCTGAGGACGACGTCCACCCACGGCTGTGTCAGCACCGCCGCGAGCGCGAGCGCGTCCTCGGTCCTCCCGGTGCTGCGGGCGGCCGCCGCCAGCGCGGGCACGTTGCCGCGCGGGGTAAGCCGGCCGTTCGCGAGCGCCTCCTTGACGATCACGCCGATGCCGGCGGCGCGAGCCGCCTCGAGCGCGGGACCCGCCGAGCGGTCGAGCAGGTTCCAGGTCGCCTGCACGGAGTCGAACCCGCCGACCTCGAGCGCATGCTCGATCGTGTCGGCCTGCCGCGGTCCGGTCGCCGTGAACCCGATCGCGACGCCGCTGTCGCGCAGTTTCGCGAGCTCCTCGCGAACCGCGGGATCGTCGAGCACGCCGCTGTCGAGCGTCGCCGAGTGGATCTGGTAAAGGCAAAGGTAGCCACCGAGCAGCTCCCGGGTCTCGGCGAGCTGGCGGCGCAGCGTGGCCACCGACAGGTCCTTGACCTCGTGGACCTTGGCGTCGACCTGCCAGTCGGCCGTGTACGTGTAGCCCCACTTCGAGCCGACCGTGACCTGGCCCGGCTCGAGCCCCCGCTGCTCGAGCCAGCTGCCGAGGAACGCCTCGGCTCTCCCGTACGAGCGGGCGGCGTCGAAGTAGCGGATGCCGCTCGCGTAGGCGGCGTCGAGCACCGCGTGGGCCTGGCGCTCCATCGAGTCGACGCCGGTCTGACCGGCGAGGTCCGTCGCGTGGCCGAGGGTGATGTAGCCGGGCCGGCCGAGCGCAGCCAGCCCGAGCCCGATCCGGGTCACCATCAGGCCCGTGCTCCCGAGTTTCGTGATCACCGGGGGCGGAGGAGTTGCGGGAGCTCGCGCATGTCGTCGAACACTACGGTTCTCGCTGGCGCTGAAGATCCTGCCCTCGAACCGCTCGTACGAGCCTCACCCGACTACCACCTCGCCGCCACGGTGCGGGGTGAGAACCAGCATGCTGCGGCGGGCGTGCTCGGGCTCGGGCCGGGCGGGCCGGAGCCGCAGATCCACCGACGCGCGCAGCACCTCCCGCATCTCCATCTCGGCGAACGGCGCGCCGGCGCAGCGGCGCACGCCTCCGCCGAACGGAATCCAGGACAGCGGGTTTGGTGCCGGGTGGGCCGGAGAGTGGCGGGCCGGAGGGTGGGCGGGAGGGTGGGCGGGAGGGTCGGGGGGAGGGTGGGCGGGACCCCCAATCCACCGCTCGGGCCGGAACTCGTTCGCGCGGTCCCAGAGGTCCTCGCGCCGGCAGGCCAGCCACAGGCACGCGGCGACCTGGACTCCGGCGGGCACGGTCCATCCGTCGATCTGGGCCGGCTCGAGCAGCAGGCGCGGTGCGATCGTCAGCGCGGGCCGCGCCCGCAGGACCTCCTTGACGACCGCGTCGAGGTAATCCGGGTCTCCGTCGCGCAGGCGCGCGTGCACCTCCGGACGGCGCGCGAGCAATTCGAACGCCCACGCCAGCGACGCCGCCGAGCTGTCGTGCCCGCCCACGAGCAGCGCCACAAGCTGATCGCGGAGATGCCGGTCGGTCGGGGGCTTGCCATCCTCGTCGCGCTGCTCGAGCAGCAACGCGAGCACCGAGTCCTCTCGGGCCTCCGCGCGCCGGCGCGCAAGCAGCGCGTAAAGCTCGGCGTCGAAGCGCTCGACCGCGACGCGGAACCGGCCCCACGGGCTGCGCGGCCCGAGGTCCTTGCGCACGACCGCCATCGCCAGCACCCACGGCAACGAGCGCACGCTCGCGAGCGAATCCTCGATCACGTCGCGCAGGTGCGCGAGCTCCTCGTCGCGCGCGCCGAACACGACGCGCAGGATGATGTCGAGCGTCAGCTCGCGCATCCGCTCGAGCGCGACCACCCGGCCGTGCCAGCTCGCGAGCTCTCGCTGCGCGAGCTCTGAGATCATCGGCGCGAACGCGCGCATCCGCTCGCCATGGAACGGGCCCTGAAGCAGCCGGCGCTCGCGAATGTGCTCCTCGCCGTCGAGCAGCAGGATCGAGTGCGGGCCGGCGAACGGCCGCAGGAACTCCCAGCTCTGTCCCGCCGGCGCGATCGCCGGGTCGAGGCGGAACACCGCGCGGATGGCGTCCGGGCTCGAGAACAGCACCATCGGCTCCTCGGTCCAGTACGTCCGGATCGTGGCCGGGTCGCCGAAATGCCGGTGCACGCGGCGCAGGAACGCGCCCGGACGGGTCATCCAGGCGAGCGTCTGCCAGACGGCCGGCGCACTCGGGCCAGGCGGCAAGTCCATGGCCCCGATGCTACGGGGCACGCCACTCGCGCCTCGGTGCTCGCGTTCCTTTCGTGTCGCGTTCATGACCGGCCGGCTCCCGACGGTTTCGAGCATCCGGAGCGAGTCGACCCTACCGACCGGTTACGTGCACAGCTCGACACTGTGCACCCGAACCGCAGGCCGTGCCGACTTGCCCGCGATAATCGCACCTAAGTCGGCACGGCCCGGCCGTGTGGCGTCGATTGCCGGGCTATGCACCCCGGGGTGCTAACCGAACGCGACCGGGCTCTTCGTATCCGACAGCGGAAACCGCGTGCCGCCGTCGATCCGGACGCGGACGGTCTCGCCGAGCCGAGGTGCGGGGAGCGGCGCGACCGTGTAGAGGCGGCCGCGCTCGAGCTCGAGCTCGAGGCGTGCGCCGTCCTCGAGCGCGACGGACCGCGTCACCCGCGCGTCGAGCGGGCCCGCGGGGTCGAGGACGACGTGCGGCGGCCGCGTCAGCAGCAGCTCGTCGCCGTCCTCGAGGCTGCCGTCGAAGCCGAGGAAGCGGGCGACATCGACGCTCGGCGGCCGCTCGAGCAGCTCGCGGGGGGGACCGGTCGCGACCAGGCGGCCGTCGATCAGGATCATCAGGCGGTCGGCGAGCGCCCACGCCTCGGCCCGGTCGTGGACGACGACGAGCGTCGCTCTGGCGCTCGAGCGCAGGGCCGACAGCGCGTCCTCGAGCAGGTTCGCGCGTACCTCCGCGTCCAGGCCGGCGAACGGCTCGTCGAGCAGCAGCACGTCAGGTCGGACCGCGATCGCCCGCGCGAGGTGGACCCGCCGCCGCTCGCCGCCGGACAGGGTCGCGGCCGGGCGGCGTGCCAGGTGATCGGCGCCGATCGCGCGCAGCGCCTCGCGCGCGCGCTCCGGCCGCTCGGGTCGCGGGACGCCCCACCATGCGAGCGCGAGCACGACGTTCGCGAACGCGGTCCGGCGGGCGAGGTCGGGCGACTGGAGCGCGATCCCGACCCGGCCCTTGCGTTCGATCCGTCCCTCCGCGGGGGGAATCGCGCCGGCCAGGGCGTCGAGCAGCGTGCTCTTGCCGGCGCCGTTGGGGCCGAGCAGCGCGACGATCTCGCCGGCGCGAAGCTCGGCGGTGACGCCGCTCACGATCGTGCGCTTGCCGCGCTTCACGCTGAGCTGCTCGCAGTGCAGCAGCACGCGCCCGGCGTCGGCCGCGTCGGTCACATCGCCGACCGGAAGCGCATACGGATGCCGTTGCCCTGGTGCTGGAGCAAGCCCAATGTGCACATCAGCAGCAGGATCAGCGCGATCAGGACGATCGCGATCGCGACGGCGTCGGTGTAGTAACCGCCGTTGACCTCGTACAGCGTGGCGCTCGCGAGGGTCTGGTCGTAGCCATAGATGTTGCCGCCGAGGATCGCGACGGCGGCGACTTCGGACAGCGAGGTGCCGAGGGCGGCGATGATCGCGGCCATGACCCCGATCCGCGCCTCGCGGAGCGCGAGCGTCCACAGCTGCCGGCGGCCGGCGCCGAGGAGTCGCGCCTGGTCGAGGAGCCCGGGCGGGAGCGCCTGGACCGCGGCCGCGGTCAGGGCGACGACGAACGGCAGGGCGAGGATCGTCTGCGCGATGAACACCACCCGCTTGGTCCAGATCAGCTGGAGCGACCCGAGCGGGGCCTGGGGCAGGAACAGCACGAACAGGAACACGCCGACCAGCACCGGCGGGATCGCGAGGCTCAGGTTCGCGATCACCCGCAGCACCTGCCTGCCCCGGAAGCGCCCGAGGCCGATCGCGAGCCCGATCGGGACGCCGATCAGCGTCGCCACCGCGGTCGCGACGAGCGCCACCTGGAGCGTGAACGAGATGATGCTGAACAGCGTCGGGTTCCCGTGGAAGATCATCGGCACGGCCTTGCGGATCTCGTCCCAGATCAGTTGCATGTCACGCCGTCCGGAAGCGCAGCTGGATTCCGCCCGAGCGCTGCTGGATCACGGTCAGCGTGCCGATCAGCACCACGATCAGCGCGAGCAGCACGAGCGCGATCGCGACCTCGTAGGGCTCGCGCGCGGTGTAGTTGAACTGGTCGAGCAGCGCGCTCGCGAGCGTTTCGTCACGGCCCTGGATGTTGCCGCCGACGATGACGACCGCGCCCACCTCGGATATCGCCGCGCCGAGCGCCGCGATCACGGCTGCGATCACGCCGATCTTCGCCTCTCTGAGCGCGAACACTCCGAGCTGCATGCGCCGGGCGCCGAGTGCCCGGGCCTGCCCGAGCAGCCCGGGCGCGAGTCCCTGGATGGCCGCCGGCGTGAGCGCGACGATGTAGGGGAGGGCGAGGATGGTCTGGGCGATGTACACGGCGCGGAGCGTGAACGCGATGCGTAGCGAGCCGAGTGCGCCCTGCTCGAGGACGAGCAGCAGGACGCCGATGCCGACGACCACGGGCGGGAGCGCGAGGCTCGCGTTCGCGAGGATCTGCAGCGTGCGCCTCCCTCGGAAGCGCCCGATTCCGAGCGCCACGCCGATCGGCAGGCCGATCAGGATTGCGGCCGTCGTGGAGACGACCGCGACGCGGATCGTTACCCAGAGCAGGTTCATGATGTACGTGTTCCTGTGCACGATCAGCGGGACCGCGCTGCTCAACTGGTCCCAGATGTAGCTCATTCAGCGACTCTGACCCGATGGGGCCTGCTGGACGTACACGAGCTGCCCGTTGCTGAGCCGGTAAATCATTCAGCGACTCTGACCCGATGGGGCCTGCTGGACGTACACGAGCTGCCCGTTGCTGAGCCGGTAAACGACTCCGACCTGGGCGCCCTGGCCGATCGTCCGCTGGCCGGGCTTGGGCAGCGGCGCGACCTTCTCGCCGGGCTGGATGTAGATGTTCTTGGTGGCGTTCGCCTTCAGCCCCCGGCTCGTGATCGCCCCCGAGAGGTGAAGTGAGGAGAGCGCCGCGAGCAGGAACGCCACCGACAACACGATCCCGAGGTCGAACAGGTTGACGAGGCCGTCGAGCGGGTCGCCGGCGCGGTCTTCGCGGTTGCGGGCCTGGGGCGTCACCGAGATCATGTCGTGTCTCCTACGGGTCGTGGATCGCTGATAACCGCCGCGAGGTACTGGAGGTCGGACAGGTCCTGGCTGTACATGCGGTCGCGCGAGAGCGACAGCCCGAAAGCTACGGCGCCGATCAGCAGGCCGACGACCGTGACGCTGAACGCGACCCGCAGGTCGTGGCTGAGCTGCGCGGTGTTGCCGGCGGCGAGCCCGGTCAGCGCCGGCGACAGCGGGATCAGCGTTCCCATCAGCCCGAGCGCCGGGCCGGCGCGGACGAGCATTCGCGTGCGGGCGAGCCGGCGCTGAGCGTCGAAGTCGAAGTCGGCGAGGGCCTTGTTGAGCTGATGATCGCCTCCGTCGGTGCGGGCGTTCTCGACTATGAATGCGAGCGTCGAAGCCATCGCCGGGCTCCGCGCGAGCCCGCCGACGGCAGCCGCCGCGGCCGGGCGGTCGTTCTCGAGCAGGGCCGTGCGCGCGCCGTCGGCGCCGGCGCGGAGCGCGTCGAACCTGCGGCCGCTGCGGCTGCGGAGCTCGATCACGTAACTGCCGAGCTCGTAGATGACCAGCGCGAGCGCGAGCAGCGCGAGGATCAGCACCGGCACCTCCAGGGCGCTCGCGACGTGGAAGATCGCTTGGTCGATCGAGTTGGTGCTGAGGGCGTAATACGAAGGCAATGACGGGCAGGATCTCAGCTGCCGAAGCGCAGCGCCCGCCAGTTGCGGCGCGTACGGAGCTCGCGTCCGGCTCCGAGACCGAGCAGCAGGACCAGCGCGAGGCCCGCGCCGAGCACGGGGAGCGGCGAGGTCCGGATTGCCTGGCGCGCCGGAGGGGCGGTGGCGAGCGGCGCGGCCACCGTGTGCACGAGCGGGCTCGCGTCGGCCGCCACCGGGGTGACGTCGCTGACCAAGAGGCCGGTGACGCGCGGACCGGCGAGAGGCACGGGCGTGGTGGGTTGCGCCGGCGGTACGGGCGCGCGCTTGGCTCGCTCCGGCGAGGTGGTAGCGCGGTGTGGCGAGGCGGACGTCGTCGCCGGATGGCTCGAGGCGCCCGTCGGCGTCGAGCTCGGGGTCGTCGAGGCGTGAGTGCTCGACGTCCCCGGCGATGCCTTGCCGGTCCCCGCGTTCGCGCCGTTGCCCTTGCCGGCCGTCGTCGACTGAGTCGATTTCGGCTTGCCCGCGGGCCCACCCGCGTGATGGCCGCCGCTCTTCTTCGGGCCGGTCGGGGTCTGGGACTTCCGGTTCGTGCCGGCTCCGGTCTGGTTGTGGCCGCCGGCGGCGGGAGCCGGAGGGGTGCCGACCGTGATCGAGACCGAGGCGACCCCGCCTCCGCCGGCGGCGTCAGTGACCTGAACCGTGACGTTGTACTCGCCCGCGTTGGCGAATGTCAGCTGCGGAGCCGCCGCCGACGAGCCCGGCGCGGCGCCGTCGAAGCCCCAGCTGTAGCTGAGCCCACTGTCGTTCTGGCCCGTCACCGCCGCGCTGAAGCTGACGGTCCCGCCGGCGGGCACCGAGGTCTGCGACGCGTGTACGGTGACGGTCAGCAGCGGACCTTCGAACACTTCGATACCGACCGGCTGCGGCGAGTCGTTGTCGGAGTCGGTCACCTGGTCGAGGAAGTCGTAATCAGCCTGCCCTTGCGCGGGCCCTCGCCAGGGGCGGTCGTAGCGGATCGCGGTTCCGAGGTCCGAAACGACGGCGCCTTCCTGGGAGTTGTTGAAGTCGGTCTGGCCCGGAGGAGCCAGGTCGGCGGCGGTCAGCTCCGAGCCCGGACCCGTCTCGGGGGATCCGTTGATGTCGAGCACGGTGACCCCTCCCTGGCCGCCGAGGGTGACCGGCTTGGGCGCAAGGCAGGAGAGGACCGTCGACAGCGCCCACGCGTTCGAGGGAAACGTGACCGGGACGAATCCCTGCAGGCCGAGCTCCTGCATCGTGCTCGGCCCGGTATACGCGGGGCAGTTCTGAAGGCCTGCGAGCGTCGCCGAAGCCGTCGAGGTCCCGCTCGACGAGTACACGGTGGCGACCACGACCTGATCCGAGCCGGCGTCCGCCTGCGCCGGCCCGCTCGAGAAGCCGGGCAGGCCGAGCGCAAGCGCGAGCGCCAACGCGAACCAGCGCGCCACTAGTGGGCTCGGCCGCAAGTCGTGCGGCACCGGGAGCGGTCACTGGTGGATGCTGCGCGAGGACGCAGGATCCGATGCGTAGCAGCGCTACGTGAGGATCCGAGGACAAAGCGCAGCGCCGCCAGGGGCCGCTCGAATGACGCAGGACTTGCGGACGGGTCCACTAGCGAATGGCGACCGTCCTCAGCGCCGAGAAGCTCGGGGCCTCGCCGGGTCGGGCGTACTCGATTTGCACCACCCATCGCGTGCCGCGCTTGACCTTTCCGTGGAACGTGAACGTGTCGTTACCCGTGCCGAGCTTCACGGTCGCGAGGACCTTGAAGTGCGCCGATGCGCCGGGCGCGCTGTTGAGCGCGAGCAGCTCGACCTTCGCCCCGGACTCTCCCGCCGGGTGGGCGGCGCCCGTGACCCGCAGCGTTCCGTTCTTGCCCGAGGCCGACCGCAGGCTGACGCTCGAGGCCGGCTTGGGGCCAATCGTCACCTTGACCGTCTTCGAGTCCGCGGCGACGACCTGCTTGGGATCCTGGAACTTCACCTTGATGTCCCAGCTGTTGGCCGCGAGCGCGACCGAGATTGCGAAGTTGCCCTGGTTCGCGGCGAGGCGGTCGGTGGCGACCTTGTGGAAGGCGCCCTTCTTGCCAACCGAGCGAGCCCACACGGTCACCGTGCCCTTCACGTGTCCGGTGCCCGGCGAGACCGTGCCGGCCACGAGCGCCTTGCCGCCCTGCGACTTCACGCTGAAGTTCGTGGTCGCGCCGTGCACGGTCACGTTCACCGGCACGGTCGCGGCCGGCGACAGGATGTCACCGTACGCCGGGTTCAGCGTCGTGTTCTCGACCTTCGAGATCGAGCCGGTCGACACCTCGTAGGAGCCGGTCGAGCTCGGCGTGAACTTGATGCTGTAGCCGCCTGTTGAGTTGGTGTTGCCGGTGGCGACGGTGAGCGGCACTCCGCCGACGATCTGCTGCACGTTGACCGTCTCTCCCGACAGCGCCGGATAACCCGGCTCGGCGTTCACCAGCGTGCCCTCGACGGTGAGCGGCTTCTTTGCGTTGTAGTTGTTTGTCAGCCCGGTCTCGGTCAGGTTCGGCGATGCGTCCGCGACGAACGGGGGGCCGCCCGGGTCGGTAGTCGGCAGGTAGGTCTTCAGCTGTGACTGGAAGGCCTGCGAGGTGAGGAAGCTGACGAAGTCCTGGGCGGCGGTCAGGTTCACCGTCTCGTTCGGCTTCGAGGGGTTGATGATGTAGACGTGGAAGTAGTTGATCAGCTCGTTGGTACCGCCGGGAGATGACGCGGCGTTGTCACGGGTGACGATCTTGAGGTTCGGGATCGCGCCCGCGGGGTCGGTCCCCGACGATAGATAGTCGAACGTGCCGCGGTCGGTGAGGACGTAGCAGCTGTTCGGGCCGCTTGTGGAAACCCCGGTGCAGTTGTTGGTGTCGATGACGTTGTTGGCCTGGTTGGCGCCGGTGATGGCGTACCAGCCCGGGGCATCGGTGCCGAGCACCGTGCCGCTGTCCGGGCACGCCTGCCCGGACGTGGACTGCACGCTCGACTTGATCGGCGTCATGCCCCCGCCGTCGGCGGCGCTCACGTCGCACAGCACGAGGCTCGAGGGCTGGAGCCCGGAGCTTGCGACGAGCGCCCACAGCTCGTGCTCCTCGACCGTCGTCCCGGACGCGGTGGTGGTGCCGCCGCGCGACACGAATGTAGCCGTCCCGTTGTTCCCCGCGGTCGCGATGTCAGCGAACGCCTGCGCGATGTTGTGGGGGGCGTCCGAGCCGACGCTCGCCGGATCGCCGTTCGGCCCGGCGAGCACGAAGTCGTTGGTGAAGATCGCGTTCCCGTACTGGTTGTTGTACGAGAAGCCGTTCGCGACGAACTGGTTCTCGAGCGAGGCGGCGTGCACGATCAGCGCGCTCGGTCCGCCCGTGCCGTTCTCGGCGCTCTGGATCGCGGCGCCGGTAGCAGAGCCCACGTACTTGAACGTGAACTGCGGGAAGTCCTTGGTGAACTGGCGCTGGATCAGGTTCGGCATCAGGCCCGAGTCGCTGACGTCGCTGGTGCCGACGACCGTGAGGGTGGACGAGGTGTCGGCGCTCGCGAGCGACGGAGCCACGAGCAGGACAGCGGCGCTCAGCACGCTGACCAAAAGAGAAAGGGAGGTCTTGCGCATCCGGCCAGCATATAGGCATTGCATAGGCACCGATCTCGATGGGTGGCGCCGCGGCTAGGCTGTCGCACTGTGTGGGGTGCGCGACACGTTCGTCTTTCCGGCTCGCTGACGCTGCTGGCCGCGTTGCTGGCGGGATGCGGCGGGAGCAGCTACACGAAGAGCGATTTCATCGCCCGCGCCGACGCGATCTGCACCAAGACACTACGTCAGACGCGCGCAATCACCCCACCGCCGTCGGCGTCGCAGCCCGGCGGCGCGCTCGCCGCGTACCTGGGACAGCTGGTCCCGCTCGTGCAATCTGAGGCTGGGCAGGTGCGCGCGCTCAGGCGTCCTCCCGGCAGCGATCGCGACCGTCTAACGCTGTCGCAGTATTTGACCGCGCTGGCACAGGTCGCGGCGGCATACCGCCGGCTCGAGGCGGCGGCGAAGAGCGGCGACACGCAGGCGGTCGCGAATGTCGAGGCGACGCTGCGAGCCAGCCCGGCGGCTTCACTCGCCGCCACGTACGGGCTGCGCATATGCGGCAACCCGGGCACGACGACGGCCTGATTCACGGAGCCCACGCGCGCGCACGGAGCCCTGTACCGTCTGTGCTCAGATGCCGGAAGACCTCTCGCTCGGCGAGGCCGCGGCAGCGCTCGGCGTGAGCGTCGACACGCTGCGGCGGTGGGACCGCAAGGGCCAGATCAAGACCACCCGGGACGCCCGCAACCGCCGGCTCGTGCCCGCGTCGGAGGTGCAGCGCCTGAGCACGCGCCCGACGCGCCACCAGACCGGCACCGAGCGGTCAGCCCGCAACCGCTTCGCGGGGGTGGTCAGGTCGGTCGAGTGCGACGGCGTGATGGCACTCGTCGAGGTCGAGGCGGGGCCGTTTCTGGTGACCGCCGCGATCACGCGCGACTCGGTCGAGGAGCTCGGGCTGGCCGCCGGCGTGAGCGCGACCGCTGTCGTCAAAGCCACGTCGGTGATGATCGAGCGGGGCGCGTCGGACTGATTCCGGCGTCCTTCGGGGTTTCCCAGCCGGGGACGATCTGCATGGGTAGGCAGCGTCGCCGGCTCCGCTGCTCATTTCGCGCAGCGAGGACGGGCAGGCGCTCCCGTTCCCGTCTCGGAGAGCATGGTCTCGGTGAACTGAACCGCGGCTGTCGTCGTGTGCAGTCGCCAGATCAGCAGCGCGCGATCGAAGCCGTCGGTCTCGTCGACGGCGGCGGAGAGACGCTCGGCCTGAGATGAGAACTGGGCGCGCTGATCCTCGAGCAGCGGCGTGGGATCGGCCTCGCGCCGGCTGAGGAACAGGAGCTTCAGCATCAGCAGCGATCGCGCGTCGCGGACGTGGCTGACGGGCTCCTTCAGCCATTCGGTAACTGCGCGGGACCCGCTCGGAGTTGGCTCGAGGATCGTGCGCTGGGGCCCGGACCGGCTCGGGACCGTGCCCGCCGGCCGGATCAGCTCGCGCTGCTCGAGCGTCTCGAGCGCGCGATAGACGAGCGGCCGCCGCATCGCCCACACCTGCCCGACCTCGCCGTCCGACGCCATCGCCCGGGCGAGCGCGAATCCGTGCGCCGGCTCCTCGCTCAGCAGGGCGAGGACCGCCCACTCCCCGGCTGAGAGTTCCTCGCGAGCCCGCGGCATCGTGCTGCCAACGCTAACGGGGTCTGCCGATTGTTTCCGTGGGCCGTGAATCCGGGTTGCTCGGTAGTCAGGAATGGACTACCTTGCGCAATTGACCAGCGTGAAGCGCGAGCGCCGGCTCGCGCTCGGAGAGGAGATCGTGATGGCAGTTGCCGTATCAAGCGACGAGCTGGCGGGGAGTTTCGTTCGCTCTCAGCACAAGCTGTTGATCGACGGCGAATGGGTCGAGGCTGCGTCCGGTGAGACGTTCGCGACGTTCAACCCGGCGACCGAGGAGACGCTCGCCGAGGTCGCCTACGGTCGGGCGGAGGACATCGAGCGAGCGGTTCGGGCGGCGCGCAGGGCGTTCGAGGATGATTCGCCGTGGCGGCGGATGAACGCTTCGGACCGCGGGCGTTTGATCTGGCGGATCGCGGATCTGATCGAACAGCACGGCGACGAGCTGGCGATGCTCGAGACGCTCGACAACGGCAAGCCCTATGGCGTGGCGCGGGTCGCGGATGTGCCGCTGTCGGCTGATCTGTTCCGGTACATGGCCGGCTGGGCGACGAAGATCGAGGGCAATACGATCCCGATCTCGGCGCTGCCGGCGCCCGGCGAGTACCTCGCCTACACGCTCCGCGAGCCGGTCGGCGTCGTCGGGCAGATCATCCCGTGGAACTTCCCGCTGCTGATGGCGGCCTGGAAGCTCGGGCCGGCGTTGGCGTGCGGCTGCACGGTCGTGCTCAAGCCGGCCGAGCAGACGCCGCTGTCGGCGCTGCGGCTCGGAGAGCTGCTGTTGGAGGCGGGGGTACCGGCGGGGGTCGTGAACATCGTCACCGGCTTCGGCGACGCGGGCGCGGCGCTCGCCGCTCACCACGATGTCGACAAGGTCGCGTTCACCGGCTCGACCGAGGTCGGCAGGCTGATCGTGCAGGCGGCGGCGGGGAACCTGAAGAAGGTCTCGCTTGAGCTCGGCGGCAAATCCCCCAATGTCGTCTATGCCGACGCCGATCTGGAGGCGGCGATTCCCAGTGCGGCGAACGGGATCTTCTTCAACCACGGCCAGTGCTGCAACGCGGGCTCGCGGCTGTACGTCCAGAAGCCGATCTTCGACGATGTCGTCGCCGGCGTGTCGGAGATCGCGAAGTCGATCAATGTCGCACCGGGGACCGAGCCCGACTCGCAGATGGGCCCGTTGATCTCTGACGAGCAGTTCGAGAAGGTGCTCGGCTACCTGCAGTCCGGGAAGGACGCCGGCGCCGAGGCGGCCGTCGGTGGCGGCCGCCTCGGTCACCGCGGCTACTTCGTCCAGCCGACCGTGCTCACCAACACCTCGCCCGACATGAAGGTGGTGCGCGAGGAGATCTTCGGGCCGGTCGTGTGCGCGATCCCGTTCGACTCTCCCGACGAGATCATCGCACCCGCGAACGACACGAACTACGGGCTGGCCGCGGGGGTGTTCACCCGCGACATCTCGAAGGCTCACCGCACCGCCAAGCGGCTCCGCGCGGGAACCGTGTGGATCAATACGTACCACGTGTTCGACGCCGCAATGCCGTTCGGCGGCTACAAGGAGTCGGGTTGGGGCCGCGAGATGGGTCACGCGGTGCTCAACAACTACCTCGAGACCAAGTCGGTCGTAACGGCGCTCTGAGCCGGACCCGCGCAGCAATGGCAACCGTCCGCCCGAGCCCAACCCGCGCAACGGGCCCGGCGGCGGTTGCCACGCCGCCGACGGGCTACGTCCCAATGCGCCATCCGGGACGGCCCAACCGCTGGGACCGTGCGTCGATCCTCGCGGCTCTCGAGGCGTGGGTGAGAGAGACCGGCGGCGTACCCCGGCGCCAGGATTGGTCGGGCGAGCGGCCCGAGGCCGCCCGCCCGCCTCAGCGCAAGTGGATGAGCGAGCATCCGCGCTGGCCCGGCAGCTCGTGCGTGGCCGCGCACTTCGGCTCCTGGGGCGAGGCGCTCCGAGCCGCCGGCCTGTCGGTCCGCTCGTTGACGTTCGAGGACTCGGTCGCGGAGCGCGTCGAGGACGCATGGCGGCTGGCGGCCGACGGGCACACGATCCGAGCGATCGCCGACCAGCTCGGGGTCTCGGTCTCGAGCGTCCACAACTACCTGCGCGCGCGCACCTGCCCAGACTGCGGTGGCCCGGTTCCGAGTCCGCTCGCGGCGCGCTGCATCGCGTGCACCGCGCACGAGCCGACCGTTCCGAGCGCTTGGACCCGGGACGGCGTGCGGGATGCGATCTGCGCGTGGACCGAGGAGCGCGGCCGGCCCCCCAGCTATCGCGAATGGACGCCGTCGCGGTCGCGGCCGGGGCCGTGGGAGGCCGAGAGCCCCCGTTGGCCGAGCGCGGCGGTTGTCTGCGACTTCTACCGCGACCGCGCCAACCCGTGGAACGCGGCGCTTGCCGATGCCGGCGCCCGGATCCGCTTCCGGCGTTGGAGCGACGACGCGATCCGCTCTACGCTGGCCGCCCACTGGACGCGCACCGGCCGGCCGCCCACCGCCGAGGATGTGCGCGCGCCCGAATGGCGCGGGCCGGCGGCGAGCACGCTGAGGCGGCGCTACGGAAGCGTCGATCGCGCCTGGCGGGCGCTCGCCCCCGTGCCCGCATAGAGGCGCCCGCGGGTGCGGGCGCGACCGCGCCTGCGCCCGCGGTCAGGTCCGTGCCCGTGCCCGCGGTCAGGTCCGTGCCCGTGCCCGCGGTCAGGTCCGTGCCCGTGCCCGTGCCCGTGCCCGCGGTCAGGTCCGCGCCCGTGCCCGTGCCCGTGCCCGCGGTCAGGTCCGCGCCCGTGCCCGTGCCCGCGGTCAGATCCGCGCGCGCAGCTCGTCCACGTCGATCTCGGCGATCCGCAGAGCCCGCGGGACGCGGCCGTGCTTGGCGGCGAGAACGCCGAGCAGCACATGCCCGGCGTGCAGGCGACGGTCGCCGCGCTTGGCCGCGAGCGCGACCGCGCGCTGGAGCGCCAGCTTGGAGGAGGTCGCGAACCGGGGCTCGCCCGGACCGCGACTCGCGGCGCGCGGTTCGAGCTCGCCGGCCGCTACCCCGACCGCGGCCAGGCTCCGTTCCTCCTCCTCCGCGAGGGCGTCCGCGAGCCGATCGCGGTCGAGGCCGAGCGGCCCAAACTCGGGGCGGGAGGCCAGGGCGAGCAATAGGTGCTCTGACTCGACGGTGTGCCGGCCGATGGAGCGGGCCTCTTGACGTGCGGCCACCACCGCCGCGCGCGCGTCCTTCGTGAATCGCTCAAATGGCATCCGCGTCTCCTCTCGCAACACCGCCACGGTGTAGGCGCCGGGCGTGCTTCTTGTGCACGGCCTGACGCGTCACACCGAGCGCCTCGGCGATATCCGCCCACGACCACCCCCCGAGCACGGCCTGTTCGACCGCGGCGTCCTCGACGCGATCCGCCAGGCGGCGCAGCGCGCCGACCGCGCACGCTTTCGAGAAGGCGATCCCGACGCCGTGCGCTCGGTCTATCGCTCCCACGTCGGGGTGGCGTTGGGGACGGTCAAATCGAGGTCGTTCAGGGCCCACAAGCGGCTGGCGGCAATGCTCGGCCATCTGCGGGAATGAACCGCGGCGCCGGCGACCGGCCGAGATTGCGCCGGCGGCTCGGCCTGCGGCAGGCAAGCCGAAGACCCGCCGCGTGCTCGGCCGCAGCTGGCCGCCCCGCCGGCCGGCGCTCGTACTCGGCGGGGTCGCGACCGCGGCCGCCGCGGTCGTCGCCGCGATCGTGATTGCGGTCTCCGGCAGTAGCTCGCCGGCGCCGCTGCGGTTCGCGATGGTCGTGTCGGGCACGCAGCTGGCCCCGGGCGCACACGGCTCGGCGACGCTCACCAAGATGAGCTCAGGCTGGGAGATCCAGCTGTCGGCGGCTGGTCTTCCGCACCTGGCGAACGGCCGCTATTACCAGGCGTGGCTGAAGAACCCCGCCGGCATTCTCGTGCCGGTCGGCACCTTCAACGACGCCGAGCACGTGAACGCGGATGTCGTCGGCGGCGCGCTCACCGCCGGCAAGCCCGCGATCCCGTGGGCGATCTTCCGCCAGGAGGAAGCGAGCGGATCCGCCGACCAGGTGTTCTCGCGCTCGTTTGCGAACGGCGTGTGGACGACTCGCGGCAACGGCACCGTCGGCGGCCGGTCGAGCGAGAGCCCGCAGTTCCCGGGCTCGCTCAACTTCGACCAGGGCCAGGACGGCGAGGCGCCGGCGATCGACTTCGCGGGCGCGGGCCGGACGGTCCCGTGGGCGACGCGGTACGAGATCACGACCGGCACCGGCTTCGGCGAGAACAACGTGTTCGCCAGCCGCTTCGACAACACCGCCGGCGACCCGAATCAGGGCAAGTGGATCTTCGCCGGTCAGAGCCGCGGCAACGGGGGCAGCGGCCCGGACGTCCCCTCGCTGAATATCCACACGAACCAGGACGCCGAGAACCCGGTCGTGGCCGGCGGCTCCGCGGTCGATCCGACCAAGCCCGGACCATGGGTCGCCTGGCAGGAGACCTCGGACAGCAACGGGGGAAGAATCAGATCTTCGTCAGCAAGCCGCTCGGCCCGGGAATGGCGAACTGCGACGGCGTCACTCCGGCCGGCGTCCCCGACGCGACCGGGCACGTCCCGGCGATCGGCGGCTTCTGCTTCCAGGAGGTCGGCATCGGGCGCGCGGGAGCAGGCGCTCAGGATCCGAGCCTGAACGTCGATGTCAACCGCGACGGGATCGAGCCTGACATCGCCTTCACGGGCGCCAACGACTCGGTGCCGTGGGTCGTGTGGTACGAGACGGGCCCTGGCGGGCTCGCCGGCGACGACCTGGTGTTCGCCGCGAGGGGAGAAGCCGACAGCTCCGCGGCCGGAGGCTTTCACTGGCACGTGATCGGCAACAACGGGAACAGCGTCCTCGACGTGACCAACGGCTGCGCCACATCCCAGTCAGCCGAGCAGGCGTGCTCGCTGAACAGCAATCCGGGCGCGGACGCAGAGGATCCGCGCGTCGCCGCCGGGACGATGAACCCGGCCAACCCGACCGCTCCGTGGGTGACCTGGACCGAGACGGTGGGCGCGCACAAGCAGGTGTTCGTGTCGCGGTTCGTCGCAACTCCGACCCCGCACTTCCAGATCGTCAACGCTGGCAACCCGATCTCGACGGCAAACAACGATTCCACGCGCCCCGACATCACGTTCTCGGGCAACACCCCGTACGTGACCTGGCGTGAGGAGACGAGCACGGGCACGAAGGGATTCGTCGGTCACAGGATTGCGACGGCGTCCCGGGCCCGCCGTGGAGCACGACCGCCGGCTGGCCCGTCGGCTTCGCGGGCGCCGCGCCACGCGACGCTCAGTCGAGCGGCGCGGCGTGCATCCCTCCGGTGGGGCGCTCGCGCTGGTCCCACCACTCGTTGACGACCGCGAGCGCGCCGCCCATGATGCCCTCCTTGAAGGCCAGGGTGTCGTTCGTGTTCGGCAACTCCTCGTGGGGCGCGGGTACCTCGAGGAACTCGCACAGCGGCGCCCACCCCTCGCGCGGCTCCCAGACGAGCAGCCGGTCGGCGGGTACGTCCCGCTTGACCCGCTCGTTCCAGCGATCCATCGCCGCCGCCAGGCCGGCGTCCTCGAACGTCGCCTCCGGCGGCGACAGCGCGCCGGTGGGCTCGTCCCAGACCATGCACATCATCAGATCCATGAACCGCTTCCAGAGCGGATCAAGCACAGCCCTCGCATGGCACAGGTGGTACATCACCGAGTCGCCGAAGTACATCGGCCAGATCGTCTCGCGCATGCTCTTGACCCAGCCGTCGGCGCCGCGCACACTCAACACCACCTTCGAGCCCGGGTAGAGCTCGAGCAGCTCCTTGTAGTAGCGCCCGCCCGGCCAGTCACACGTCGACTGGGCGTCGCCGAAGATCGTCTTCCAATCGGGCTCGCCCCGCGCGGCGGCTTCCCACAACGCCAAGCCCTTCTCCATGTCCGTCAGCATGTCGCGCATGTGGTAGCACGGACCGAATCCCAGCTTCTCGAACGCGATCGCCTGAGTTGTTGTCGCCGTGCGCGGAAGGCCGGCCCCGATTACTTTCATGTTTCTCCTCGACTGAACGGCCGTCGCCGCGGTTGTATCAGAGCCGGCCTCACCGCGCGTTCCACCCGTGCATGCGGCTGATTCGCGCTTTACACGAGACAGCGCGTTGTCAGCGACGACGGAGGGTGCCGATCGGCGACCAGGTAGGAGGCGTGCGCAAGGCAGCCCAGGTAGTACTGCCTCACGATCATCGCTCCGACCCGGCGGGCTGCGGCACGATCCGGATGTACGGTCGCGGCGACTCCCACCCGTCCGGGTAGATCGTCCTGGCCTCGTCGTCGGACACCGACCCGGAGATGATCACGTTGTCCCCGGGCTGCCAGTTGACCGGCGTCGCGACGCGGTGCTGGGCGGTCAGCTGAAGCGAGTCGATCACCCGGAGCACCTCGTCGAAGTTGCGGCCGGTCGTCATCGGGTAGACGAGGATCAGCTTGATCTTCTTGTCCGGGCCGATCACGAACACGTTCCGGACCGTCTGGTTGTCGGCCGGGGTGCGCTGCGCCGGGTCGCCGGACACCTCCGCCGGCAGCATCCCGTACAACTTCGAGACCTTGAAGTCACGGTCGCCGATGATCGGATAGTTGGGCGCTTGCCCCTGGGTCTCCTCGATGTCGTTCGCCCACCGCTCGTGCTGGTCGGTCGGGTCGACCGACAGGGCGATGATCTTGACGTTCCTGCGGTCGAACTCCGGCTTGATCCTCGCCATGTAGCCGAGCTCCGTCGTGCAGACAGGCGTGAAGTCCTTCGGATGGGAGAACAGCACCGCCCACGAGTCGCCGATCCAATCGTGGAAGCTGATCGGGCCTTCCGTGGTGCTCGCCTCGAAATCGGGCGCCTCGGCGCCGAGCTGCAAAGACATTGCTCCTCCTTGTCTGATGTGAATGGGGTGGGTTGCCGGCTCGCTACGCCGTCAGCTCGAGCGCTGCTTCCCCCAAGAAAAACAGTCCGACGGCGCGGCCAGCCGCGCGATCGTATCGGGTGTGAATCCCAGGGCCGCGTAAATGCGTACAGGGCGCGCACGGCGGGTCCCGCGCAGGGCCGCTCAGTAGAAACAACTGAAGGGTGTCCGGGAACGACCCGTATTTGTGCGGAGTTTGTGCGCTAGGTCGGGTCGTCCCCACGGCCGACACTAATAGTCGAGGGACGACAACGAATCAGGGAGCAAGGCAATGACCGCGACAGCACAGACACCCGCCGCCTGCGAGGAATTTCAGCCCGGCCATTGGACCGTCGCCATCGACGTCCGCGATTTCATCCAGCGCAACTATGTGCCCTACGATGGCGACGCGAGTTTCCTGACCGAGCCCACCGAGCGCACCCGCGAGCTCTGGCAGCAGCTCTCAGACCTGATGGCGCAGGAGCGCGCCACCGAAGGCGGCGTTCTCGACGTCGACGTCTCAACCCCGGCGTCCATCACCGCGCACGGCCCCGGCTACCTGAACAGGGACACGGAGCTCATCGTCGGCTTTCAGACCGACGCGCCGCTGAAGCGGGCCATCGTCCCCAACGGCGGCTGGCGGATGGTGGAGAGCGGCCTGAAGGCCTACGGGTTCGAGCCTGATGAGCGCGTCAAGGAAATCTTCACCAAGTACCGCAAGACGCACAACGACGGCGTGTTCGACGCCTACACGCCGGAAATTCTCGCCGCCCGGCGCGCCCACATCATCACCGGCCTGCCGGACGCGTACGGCCGCGGGCGGATCATCGGCGACTACCGCCGGGTCGCCCTGTACGGCACCGACCGGCTCATCGCCGCCAAGCGTGCCGAGAAGGCCGAACTCGACGAGCAGTTCGCCACCGAGGACGTCATCCGCCTGCGCGAGGAGCTCGCCGAGCAGATTCGCGCGCTGGGCGAGCTGGCCCAGATGGGGGCCAGCTACGGCTTCGACATCACCCAGCCGGCCGCGAGCGCCCAGGAGGCGGTCCAGTGGCTGTACTTCGGCTATCTCGCCGCGGTCAAGGAGCAGAACGGTGCCGCCATGTCACTCGGGCGGACCGCCACGTTCCTGGACGTCTACATGCAGCGCGACATCGACGCCGGTCGTCTTGACGAGAGCGGCGCCCAGGAGCTCATCGACGACTTCGTGATGAAGCTCCGCGCGGTGCGGTTCCTGCGCACCCCCGAGTACGACGCGCTCTTCTCCGGCGACCCCACCTGGGTCACCGAGTCGCTGGGCGGCATCGGCGCCGACGGCCGGCCGCTGGTCACCAAGACCTCGTTCCGCTACCTGCAGACCCTATACAACCTGGGGCCGGCGCCGGAGCCGAACCTGACCGTGCTGTGGTCACCGCGGCTGCCGGATGGCTTCAAGCGCTTCTGCGCCCAGGTGTCAATCGACACCTCCGCCATCCAGTACGAGTCCGATGAGCTGCTTCGCACCCGCTGGGGTGACGACACGGCGATTGCCTGCTGCGTGTCGGCCATGGAGGTCGGCAAGCAGATGCAGTTCTTCGGCGCGCGCGTGAACCTGGCCAAGACGCTGCTTTACGCGGTCAACGGCGGGCGCGACGAAACCACCGGCGAGACGGTCCTTCCCGGCTTCGAGCCGGTCGCCGGCGAGGTGCTCGACTACGAGGACGTGTACGAGCGCTTCGACAAGCTCATGGACTGGCTGGCCAAGACCTACGTGCACGCGCTGAACGTCATCCACTACATGCACGACAAGTACTCCTACGAGCGAATCGAGATGGCGCTGCACGACCGCGACATCCTGCGGACGATGGCCTGCGGCATCGCCGGCCTGTCGGTCGTCGCCGACTCCCTGTCGGCCATCAAGTACGCGACCGTCCGCCCCGTCCGCGACGAGACCGGGCTCATCGTCGACTACGAGGTGCAGGGAGAGTTCCCCACCTTCGGCAACGACGACGACCGTGTCGACAGCATCGCCACCGAACTGGTGGAGCGCTTCATGGACAAGGTCCGCGAGCACCCCACCTACCGGGGCGCCATGCACACCCAGTCGGTGCTGACCATCACCTCGAACGTCGTCTACGGCAAGGCGACCGGCAACACGCCCGACGGGCGTCGCGCCGGCGAGCCGTTCGCTCCGGGCGCCAACCCGATGAACGGGCGCGACCGCCACGGCGTGGTCGCCGCCGCCCTGTCGGTCGCCAAGCTCCCGTACGCGGCGGCGGAGGACGGCATCTCGCTGACCAACACCATGCTGCCCGAGGGCCTCGGCCGCACCCCGGAGGAGCGGATCACGAACCTGGTCGGCGTGCTCGATGGCTACGTGGCCTCGGACGGCTTCCACATGAACGTGAACGTGCTCGACCGGGCCATGCTGCAGGATGCGATGGAGCATCCGGAGGACTACCCGCAGCTGACCATCCGGGTGTCCGGCTACGCCGTCAACTTCATCCGGCTGACCCGCGAGCAGCAACTCGACGTCATCAACCGGACGTTCCACGGGGCGTTGTGATGCGTCCGCACGCCGACACGCGATACCGGCCGCGGCCGGTTCGAATCTCGCTGGAGGGCTGTGCGCCCGAGCGGCTCGAACCGGTCGGGCGCGCGCGATGAGCGTCTTGACGGCACCTCCCGCCGCGGGGGCCGGATGCCCGCTACCCGCTGACGGGTCGGTCGGCTGGGTTCACTCGTGGGACCTCTCAACCGGCGTCGACGGACCTGGCACCCGGCTGGTGTTCTTCCTGTCGGGCTGCGCCATGCGCTGCCTGTACTGCCAGAATCCCGACACGTGGCGGCGTGCGGACGGGGGGGAGACTCCCATTGAGCGGGTCGAGCAGCTGATCACCCGCTACCAGCCCTTCATCAGCGTCGCCGGCGGCGGATTCACCCTGTCGGGAGGTGAGCCGCTTCAGCAGCCGGCGTTCACCAAGCGCGCGCTGCAGGCGGCAACGGACGCCGGGCTTCACACCGCGATTGACACCAGCGGTTTCCTCGGGCGTCGCGCCGACGACGAGCTGCTGGACGCGACCGACCTGGTGCTGCTCGACATCAAGGCGGGTACCGACGGGGGGCATCGCCGCCTCACCGGCCGACCCCTCGGCCCGAGTTTGGAGTTCGCCCGGCGTCTCGCCGAGCGTGCGCAGGCGACCTGGGTGCGCTACGTCCTCGTCCCCGGCTACACCGACCGGACGGTCGAGCTCGACGCGTTCATCGCGATCGTCGCGGAGTTGGCGAACGTGCAGCGCGTCGAGATCCTCCCATTCCACAAGCTCGGAGCGCTGAAGTACGAGAAGCTCGGCATCCGATTCCCGCTCGCCGACACGCCGCCCGCCGGCCCGGAGCTCGTCGCCGAGGTTCGCGAGCGGATGCTGGCCGGCGGCCTGCCCGTCGTCTAAGTCTTAGGGTCCGTAGGGCCCTAAGCGCCCCCGGGCGCAGCTCGATCTCGTCCCGACCGGTGACGCGTGCTGCCAGCCGGCCCGCGAGCGGCAAACCTGCCAGCGAGAGCGACGGACGTCGGCTCAGGCGCTGGTTCGGGTCGGCGCGTAGATCTGCTCGACGTAGTCTGCGAGCATTCGCCCGGCGCAAAAGGCGGGCGCGAGGGTGCGGATCGAGGCGCGGATGCGCTCAAGCCAGGCGCGCGGCCGCCCGTCCTGATCGCGGTCATAGAAGGCGGGCAGGACCTCCTGTTCGAGTAGTCCGAACAGGGCGGCGGCGTCGCGCGCGTCCTGGGCGCTTGAGTCGGGGTCGACCTCGCCCGAGAGCGCCCAGCCGTTGGTTCCGTCGTAGGCCTCTGCCCACCAGCCGTCCAGCGTGCTGAGGTTCAGGCCGCCGTTGATGACCGCTTTCATCCCGCTGGTCCCGCTGGCCTCATACGGCGGGCGCGGGAGGTTGAGCCACAGATCGCAGCCGCGTACCAGCTGCGCAGCCATCCCGAGGTCATACTCGTGCAGGTAGACGACGTGTTCTGCGACCTGCCGGGAGTCCTTGAAGCGAAACAGGTCCTGGACGACGCGTTTGGCTTCCTCGTCGCTGGGATGGGCCTTGCCGGCCAACACGAACTGCACGCGCTCAGGGCCGGCGAGGAGCGCGAGCGTGCGCGCGGGATCGTGGCTGAGCAGCCCGATGCGTTTGTAGGTCGCGGTCCGCCGCGCGAACCCGATCGTGAGCACGTCGGGGTCAAACGCGCGCGCGGCCGCCTCGATCCCCGCCCGCGGCTGGCGCTCGGCAAGCCGATCGATCCCGCTGCGGTCCTTGACGAACTCCACCAGCTCTGAGCGCTGCTCGCGCCGAGCCTCCCACAGCTCGCCGTCGGGCACCGTGTCGAGCGCGTCCCAGGTCGCGGGGTCGCTCGCTGAGCGCCACCAGTCCTGACCGAGATGGCGGTCAAGCACCCCCCGCATCGCGGGCCCGACCCAGCTCGGCAAATGCACGCCGTTGGTGACATGCCCGATCGGCACCGCATCGAGCGCCCGCCCCGGCCACAGCCCATGCCACATCTCACGAGCCACGCCGCCGTGACGACGGCTCACGCCATTGGCCGAGCGGCTCATCCGCAGGCTCAAGGTCGTCATCCCGAACGGCTCTTGACCGTCCTCGGGGTGATAGCGACCCAGGCGCATCAGCAGCTCGGGATCGACACCCAGCTGGGCCGCCACCCCCCCGACCGTGTCGATCACATCCTCACGGGGGTAGGTCTCGTTGCCGGCCGCGACCGGCGTATGGGTCGTAAACACCGTTCGCTGCCGGGCGGCCCCGAGCGCCGCCTCGACCGACGCCCCGCGCGCCAACTCCCCACCCGCAAGCTCAAGCGCCGCAAACGCAGCGTGACCCTCGTTCAGATGCACCAGCGACGGCTCGATCCCCAACGCCGCCAGCGCACGCACACCACCAATCCCCAACAGCGCATACTGCGACAGGCGAGTGATCGGATCAGCGACATACAACTGCGAGGTGATCCACCGCTCCAGCCGCCCATTGCCCGGCACATCGGCATCGAGCAAAAACAACGGCACGCGACCAACCGCCACACACCAGATCTGCGCGCGGACCTCCCGCCCACCAATCGGCACCATGATCGTCAGCGCACGCCCATCCGGCTCACGCACCAACGCCGCGGGAAGCCGGTCAGGATCGCTATCAATCCAATACTCATGCTGCCAGCCCGAAGCATCCAAGCGCTGGCGGAAATACCCCTGGCGATACATCAAGCCCACCGCCACCAGCGGCAACGCTCGATCAGAAGCCTCCTTGAGCAAGTCGCCCGCCAGCGCACCCAGCCCGCCCGAGTAGATCGGCAACGACCGATGCACACCATACTCCGCGCAAAAGAACGCGATCGGACGCTCCGGCGCCACCGGCCCCACCGACACACGCGCCAGATCCACCGCGAACGCAGCCTCAAGCGACGCGATCCGGGCGAGCAGAACGCGATCTGCGGCCGCCCGCCCAAGCGCCTCACCCGAGACCTCCTGCAACAGCCGCACCGGATTCTCGCCACACAACTCCCAGCGACCGGGATCGATCGAGCGAAACGCCTCCTTGCCGCCCGGATACCACCGCCAACGATAGTTATAAGCGATCCACGCCAACGGCGCGAGCGCCTCCGGAAGCCGCCCCGCCAGGTCAGCGGCCCTCAAACCAAGCTCCTCATCGCCGCGCACAGCCACGATCATTACAGGTCGCGCCCCCGTACACCCGTACCGCCAACGCCCACACGGCGCTCCGGTCACAAAACCAGATGAATCCCCAGACGAGTCAGCTCCGGCCGGGTGACGTCGAACGTCGCGCGCTTAGGTTAGGTGCTTCTCGGAATTCGACCCGTCAGGACGGCTCGTGTTCGGACCGCGCGGCTCGGGGATCGACCTGGGTTCACATGGTCGCGTTGGGCGCTCTATCCTCGGGCGCGGCTGCGGCGCGTCCCCGGGGGATCGTGTCTGCGAGGTAGGCGTATTGCTCGCGCATGTCGCGTTTGAGCAGCTTCCCGCTGGGGTTCTTCGGGAGCGTGTCGACAAAGGCGAACGCTTTGGGGACCTTGAATGGCGCGAGTCGCGACCGGGCATGGGCCTTGAGTTCTTCCGCGGTCACCGATGAGCCCTGCCTGAGAACGATGACCGCGACCACGGCCTCGATCCAAACTGGGTGGGCGATCCCGATCACCGCAAGTTCGCCGACGGCGTCGTGCTCATAGAGCGCTTCCTCGACCTCGCGACTGGCGACGTTCTCACCGCCCGTCTTGATCATGTCCTTGATCCGATCGACGATCGTCAGGTAGCCCTCCTCATCGACCGTCCCGAGGTCGCCGGAGTGGAACCAGCCGTCGCGGAACGCCTCCGCCGTCTTGGCGTCATCGTCGAGGTACTCGAGGATCGCATGCGGCCCGCGGTGCACGATCTCGCCGACCTCGCCCACGCCGACGCCGACGCCGTACTCGTCGACGAGCCTGGTCTCCACGTTCAGGCACGGCCGCCCGGCGGCGCCGGCCTTGCGGAGCTGGTCCTCCGGCTGCAACATCACCGCCGCCGGAGCCATCTCCGTCTGACCATAGAAGTTCCAGAGTCGGACGTTCGGAAGGCGGTCGGTGAGCTCGCGCAGGATCTCGACGGGCATGATCGCGGCGCCGTAATAGCCCTTGCGCAGAGATGAGAGATCACGCCTGTCGAAGTCGGGATGGCGGAGCATCCCGATCCATACCGTCGGCGGCGCGAAGATCTTCGTGACGCCGTGGCGCTCGATCTCCTCCAGCAACGCCGCGGGGTCGGGAGCGCTGACGATCACGCTCTTCGCTCCAAGGTATATGTCCGGGACCAGGAAGCAGTGCTGCTGCGCGCAGTGAAACAGCGGCAGCGCGTGCAGCTCGACGTCGGAGGAGTCCATCCCGCCGTCGACGATGCAGCTCGTGTACTGGGCGATCAGTGCGCTGTGCGCCAGCACTGCTCCCTTTGGTCGCGACTCGGTACCGGAGGTGTACAGCACCTGGGCCGGGTCGTCCGGACGTATCACGACCGCCGGCTCTGAAGGCTCGCGATGCGCAAGCATTCGCTCGAACGGCTCCCAACCATCGCGTTCGCCGCCGAGCACGATCCGCGCACGCAAAGACCCCTGCGCTTCCGCGTGTGCAATTGCCTGCGCGGCCACGTCCACGAGGGTGTCTTGAACGATGAGGGCGGCGCTCGATGAATGACGCAGGATGTAGCCGACCTCGCTTCCACCGAGCATGAAGTTGATCGGTACCAGCACGGCCCCGCTACGGGCAACGCCGAACACAAGCTGCGCGTACTCGAGCGAGTTGCGAGACAACAGCCCGATCCGGTCGCCGACTCCCAGCCCGCGGTCGTGCAGCGCGTTTGCGACCCGGCTCGCGTCCGCGTCGAGTTCCGCGTACGTCCGCGCGCGCGTCCCGTCGATCACCGCGACCCGATCGGGGTAGCGAGCAGCCGAGCGCCGCAGCAGGTCGGCCAGCGTATGGCGGCGTGCGAGCGCCACCGTCGTCTCGAGTGTCATAGTGCCTACCATATCTCCCGTCCGCGGTCTGGTTTCGGCGAGCGGTCGTCGCTGGACACGGCTTTGCCTCGGCATAATTCGGGCATCGGCGAGTTGCTCGGCGCTGTTGAGATTCGGTCGTCCGATCCGAGAGCGAGGCCGATCACGACCGCCCCTCGTTGCCAACTCTCGGTCCCGACCGGCCCATCTCGCGTGCTCGCGTTAGCTGAGGGTGTGCGCGTCGCTGCTCGCCTGAGTCCAACTCGGTAATGGGTCGAGTTGCCAGAGGTCGGCGGGGTGCTCGTCGATCCAGCGCTGCGCATCGGCTTGGCCGAGCCGGATCAGTTCGTCGGCGAACTCGCCGGCGAAGAACACGTAGCTCAGCAGTTCGCCGTGCATCGCGTCGGCACCACCATCGAGGATCTTTCCGAGCAGCCACAGATCGCGGGCAGCCGCGTTCCACGGGCGCCTGTAGCGCTCGCGGTAGACGCGTCGGGCGATCTCGCCGATCGCCGAGGAGTCCTCGGGCGCGATGAAGATATAGGGCACGGGCCGAACCGGCTCCTCCAGCCCGCCAGGCTGCTCCTGGCCGACAGCGAGGCGATTCCCCGAACCTTGATCGATGGTGGCGAGCCCGGCTGCAATCAGCGCGTTTCTATTGGCCAGGGTGCGGATGTCCTGGGCCAGCGGGTCGCCCAGCGCAGCATGCAGCAGGTGCGCAGCCCCAACGTAGAAGTCGGGCTGATCGTCGGGCGGCGCTGTCCGGCTCGGGGCGACGGCATTGAGCGCGATCACGATCACGCGCTCGGCCCCCAGCCACAGGGCCGGCTTGATCGGCGTGTTCAGGCGGGGGCCGCCGTCGAAGTACCAGCCGGCCGATTGCTCGGGCGCCCGCACGCGCACCGCCGGGAACAGCGCCGGGATCGCCGAGGATGCCAATACGTGCTCCGCGCACAGCTTGGTGGCGACGTACTCGATGCCACGCAGAGCATCGTCGCGGTGTCGCGGGATCCCACCATGGTGAAAGACGACGGAGCGGTTGCTGTGCGCGGGGGTAGCGACCACCCCGAGCCCCAACCGCTGCTCGCGGAGGTTCTCGCCCAGTTGGTCGAAATCCACGAGCCTTCCAAGCGTGTGCTCTAGCGGCTCGGGGTGTAGCACCGACGGAGAGTGCAGGCTGCTGACCGGCAGAAACTCGCCGACGTACCGCATAAACCGAGCCGCCCCGCCAAACCCCACAAGCGGCGCGAACACGTCCCCGAATCGCAGCTCGCGCCAGAAGCGCAGACCGTCCTCGATCGCTTCCTCAACAGAACGATGCCAATTAGCTGCCAGATACGCCGAGATCAGCGCCCCAGCGCTCGTTCCGACGATCACCCTCACCTGATCCTTGAGCTCGGGCAGCAGCACCGACAACGCCCCGGACGCGTAGGCGCCACGCGCCCCACCCCCACCCAGCACCAGACCAGCCGCGCTTCCGACATCACTCTCCACGGTCACGACCCCAACCCTACCTGGACCGTGGCCCCGCCGCGCACCGTCCCGGCGACGAGCCCCGAACGACAGCCGGCGGCCGCGCAGTCGCCCACCTCGAGCGGGCCTGGCGCGGGCACGGTCGCGTCACCCGCAACCTCGATCTCGATGGCTGCCTCGTGAGCCAGCTCGAGCCGCTGCAAATCGAACCGACTCGCCTTGCCGCCTTCGGCGGTCAGGATTCCCCGCACGGCGTGGAATCCGGCGACATCGTGGCCTCAGTGAACGGGCGGACGAGCACGGCCGCCTGTCCCTCCAGCGCGGCCGCCACCGCGTCGGCGGCGTTGAACCGCCTGCCGTTGCCTCGGGCTCAGACCGGCGTGGGACCGGCGACAACGCCGTTGTCATGGAGGCGGCCGATCTCGCCGTCGCTCAGGCCGAGCACGCCAGCTAGGACCTCGTCGGTGTGTTCGCCCAGCAGCGGCGCGGGCCTTGCCCGGAGGCGCTCTGCGCTCGAGAACGCAAGCGGCGTGCCGGGCATCAGGTAGGTCCCGATGCCTGGCTGCTCGACCTCAGCGAACATCGGATTGGCCGTCGAGCAGCGCGGATCGCGCTCCACCAGCTCCGTGAACGTCTGGTACGGGCCCCACGAAACGCCATGGCGATCGAAGGTATCGCGCACCTCGTCGAGCGTGCGCGCGAGCACCCAGGGTTTGAGCGTGGCTCCGATCAGCTCACGGGCAGCGAACCGGCCGGCCTCGTCGTCCAAGTCGACATCCATCAAGCGCGCAATCGCCTCGAGCGCGGGCTCGAGCTCGGTCGCGTCGACAAGGTTTCGCCACTGGCGCAAAGTCAAGGCCACGATCATCACGCGGTGGCCGTCTTTGGTGGCGAAGTCGTGGCCGAAGGCGCCGTAGAGGTAGTTGCCGTCCTTCACGCGCTCGTGGTGGTTGATCTGAACCTCGGCGATCTTGCCGAGGTTGCCGACCATCCAGAAGGCGACGTCGGAAAGCGCGATCCGAATGAATTCGCCGGCGCCGGTCCGCGAGCGCCCGCGCTCAGCCGCCAACAGGCTGGTGGTGGCCAGCGCGCCGGTGATCGCATCCCAGGCGGGCAGCAGGTGGTTGAACGGGACGGCGAGGTCGCGGGGACCCGTTGCCCACGGAAAGCCGGTCGCCGGGTTCACCGTGTAGTCGACCGCAGATGAGCCGTCGTAGTTGCCGACGATGTTGACCATGATCAGGTCGGCGCGGCGGGCGACGAGCTGGTTGTAGTCCAGGAAGCCGCGGGCCGGGAAATTCGTCAGGAACAGCCCCGCGTCGGGCCCGGGGGCGGTGATCAGCGCGCTGACGAGCTCGCGCCCGGCATCGCCGGCGAGGTCGATCTGGATCGATCTCTTGCCCTTGTTCAGCCCAGCCCAGAACAGGCTGTCGCCGTCGGCCGTCACGGGCCAGCGCCGACGATCGAGGCCCCCGCCGACCGGATCGAAGCGGATCACATCTGCACCGAGCTGCGCCATCGTCATCCCACCCAGCGGGGCGGCAACGAAGGCAGACCCCTCGATGATCCGCAGGCCGTCGAGGATGCCGGGCATCTAGGCCACCACCGCCACGAACCTCCACTCGAGGACCGGTGCGGCGTCGGCGCCTGGCCGCATGGCACTCACCCGTGCATGGAGTCCGGCCAGTCCGCCCGGCGCGCTGTCCTGGACCGTCAACTCGGTTCGCAGGATGTCGCCCTCGAACACCGGCCCGAGGTGCTCGCAGCCATGCCAGGCGATGATCGTCGCGATCGCAGGGATCGCCCGCGTCGCGTGCGCGGCTGCGACCGAGATCGTGTGGCCGCCGTAGACCAGGCGCTGGCCGTGAATGCTGCCGGTCGCGTCGGTGTGCGCTGCGGCGACATTGAGGGTGAGGCGCGCCAACTCGGGCGCGCCGGTCACGGTCTCGCCGGCTTCGATCGTGAACCTCTGGCCCGGCTCGAGCTCGCTGTGATGCGGACCGGGCACAGCAGCGCGCAGGCGGTCGAGCCGCCAGCCGCCGGGTAGTGCGGCGCTCACCTGCGCGGGGTCGAGCGCCTCCGGAATATCCGCGAAATCATCGACGTGGCCGGTCTCGAGGCTCGGGTCGCGCAACGGGATCATCGGGCAGCGCCAGAAGTCGAGCACGGGCTCGCCCTGGCTGTCGGTCGTGCGAACCCGCATCGCGACGAGTCCGGTCGCCGGCGTGCCCGGACGCCGGCGGTTCTGCTTGAGGGCGACGATCTCTGTGCGAGTGCGCAGCGTCTCCCCGATGAACACCGGACGTGCGAGCACCAAGCCGCGATAGAAGAGGTTACCGCGCACGCGCTGCGATGGCCCTGTCGACTGACCGATCGAGACGTCGCAAACAAGGTTCGGGTGCGCGAGGAGCTGTTCGTGACCTGTCACCTCGCGACACAAGGCCGCGTCGAGCGCAAGTCGCAACCGGTCTCCGATGAGAGCTTGGTGTAGCGCCGCATGCCCGGCGGTAAGCGTCAGGCCCGGAGCGTCCTCGAAAACCTGCCCGCGGCTGAGCTCCTCGAACCACGGTCCCCCGACGAGCAGCGGCGAACGCTCCAGGCTGCTCATCCCGACACCCCGTCCATGCCGGCCGCGCGACCGCGGGCGATCACCTCCAGCGCGAGCTTGCGGCTCGCCTCATCGATCATCTCGCCGTGAAGTTCGACCGCGCCGCGCCCCTCCGCGCCCGCAAGCGCGTCGAGGATTGAGCGCGCTCGGGCGAGCTCCTCAGGCGCGGGCGTAAACGCAGCGTTGATGATCGCGAGCTGTCCCGGGTGCACAGCCCACTTGCCATCGAAGCCGAGTGCGCGGACGTGCTCAGCACGCCGCTGAAGCCCTCCGTCGTCTCGGATCTCCAGGTAGGGGCCGTCGATCGCCTGCAGCCCAAACGCGCGCGCCGCGACCAGCAGGGTCTCCTGTGCATACGACCAGCTCTCGGGTGTGGTGACCCCGGGAGCTCGGCCGAGCGACGCTGCCAGGTCGGCGTAACCGAGGATCAGCGCTTCCAGGCGCGACGAGGCCGCGGCGATCTCACCCACGCGCAGCAGTCCCGCGGCGGTCTCGATGAGGGCTTGAAGACGCACGCGCTCCGCTCGTCCGCCGAGTCCGTCGAGCAAACGTTCGACTGCGGCAACGTCCTCGGCACGCTCGACCTTGGGCAGGATCAGTGATCCGATCTCCGGGCCCGCACGCCGCACCAGCTCCACCACGTCGCGTTCGCCCCACGGGCCGGCGAGCGCGTTGATGCGGACCGCAACGGTCGGCGCGAGCGACTCCGCGTGCTCCAGGAACGCGGCTACGAGCTCGCGCGCCCTCGCCTTCGCGTCGTCCGCGACGGAGTCCTCCAAGTCGGCGACGACCTCATCGGCAGCGAGTCTCGTGGCCTTTAGGAGCATCCGCTCGGAAGACCCGGGGACGGACAATGAGGAGCGACGGGCACGCATGACCAAACCCTATCCGCTCACACCATGCTTGGAGCCGTCCACGTCCCCGGCCACGGCATCCCGACCGCCCCCGAGGCGATCTCCAGGTAGAGGAGTAAGCAGAGGTCTTCCCGATCCCGCGGTAGCGTCCGCCGAGCTCCGACTGTACTAAATCTCCGGATCCCACAGGCGCCGCTAGCGCGAGCGCGAGCGCGACTTCCCGGAAGACGCTGGCGAACCGAGTCAGTTCGTCAGGACGACCTTCAGCGCATCGTTTTCGCCAGCGGCGGTGAAGATGTCGTAGGCGTGCATGATCTCCTCGAGCCTGAAGTAGTGCGTCCCGAGCTTCTCCGGTTCGATCCGACCGTGGCGCACGAGCTGCATGAGGGTCGGGATCGTCGAGCCGCTGACCAGGCCGGTCGTGATGGTGATGTTCTTGATCCAGAGCTCCTCGAGATGCAGCGTCGTCGGCGCGCCGTGCACGCCGATGTTCGCGACCGTCCCTCCCGGACGGACGATCCGCGTGCAGAGGTCGAAGGTCGCGGGGAGGCCCACCGCCTCCATCGCGACATCGACGCCGTGACCGTCGGTGAGCTCGAATATCTGCTGCTCGGCATCGTCACTGCTCACGACGGTGTGCGTCGCGCCGAAGTCCCTGGCGCGCTTGAGGCGAGAGGCCGCGAGGTCAACGGCGATGATCCGGCTGGCGCCGGTGACCGTGGCCGCCATTATCGCCGCGAGTCCGACCGGACCCGCGCCCACAACAGCAACCGAGTCGCCGAGCTTGACCCTGCCGTTCTGCACGCCGATCTCGTAGCCCGTCGGCAAGATATCTGCAAGGAAAATCACCTGCTCGTTCGATACTTCTGCGGGTATGACGTGAACCGAGTTCTCCGCGTATGGAACGCGAGCGAACTCGGCCTGCACCCCATCGATGAGATGGCCGAAGATCCACCCGATCCCGCCGACCGTCTCGCAATGCGCGGCCATGCCCTGCCTGCAGGGCGGGCAGCTTCCACACGAGGTAATCGCGGGGACGAGCACCCTGTCGCCCTTCTTCAGGCCGCTCACCGCCGAGCCGATCTCGACCACTGTCCCAACCGCCTCATGCCCAAGGATGCGCCCCTCGGTCACCGCTGGAACATCGCCTTTCAAAATATGCAGATCCGTGCCGCAAATGGTCGTCATCTCGACCTTCACGATCACATCCGTCGGATCTTCGATACCCGGATCGTCGACTGAATCCCACGATCGCTCGCCCGCTCCGCCAAACACCAGCGCCTTCATATGACGCTCCTCTCTCTCGCGACAGGCCGGACCGGCAAGCGTACTCCTGGGGTCGCAACACGGGCTGCCATCTCACACGAGTCGCTCCCACGCAGCCGCGAATCAGCGCGGTCGCCCCCGCCTTTCAGCGCCGTCTGCAAGTGCTCAACCACTCATGACCGCTCGGCTCGGGTTTCGTGCAACTCTCAACCCTGACCATTAACGGCGACCTGAGCACGAACCTAACTCGAGCGAGCCGCTGGATGAGCTATTGGCGGGTCAATCCACTTACACACGCGTACGCGGTCGACCGCGCAGGCGAGCAGTTCCCTGCCGAGCCGCTCCCGCTCTGGGCGCCGCCACGCGGCTAACGAGCAACCGGATCGCTCCGCGCCAGACCCGCGCTAAGAACCGAAACGCCGCAACGGACCATCACGTTCTTCCTCTCGTGCGGTGAATCGAGCGAGGACGTCGGGTGGGCGGTGCCTGAGGACCATGTGATGGTTCCGAACCGCAGCGTGCTCGATCCATTCGGGGCGGAGAAGCCCCCGAGCACTTGGCTGTCGCTCTGGTTCACGCCTGAAGCGAGCGCGCCAGTTCGGTGGCTCCTTTCGTCGCCCGGCGCTCCTGCGAGCCGTGCCCTGCAAGCCGCGGGGCTCGAGCAACTGATCCGTCTCAAAGTGGGTTATCGAGACGAGCGCTGTATGGGCACTCCGTCACCTTGGGGCTCGCGCCCCGTACGTTGATCCGCGTTCCCCGTACGTTGATCCCGCGTTCGTCTCCGTTGTACGTTCACCTCTCGGATCCGGGTTAGCCATCAGACCCAAGAACCTTCCTTCGAGTTCTTCCCGGCTGCGCCGGGGATACAACAGACCGCCTCGCGGCGCACCTGTCCTGGCAAGATAGCGGCATGGAACGTGTGCTTGGAATCGGTGGATACTTCATGCGAGCCGCCGACCCGGCGGCCCTGGGTGCGTGGTATCGCGATTGCCTGGGCCTGGACGCCGATGAGAACGGCCTGTGGCGTCAGGGAGCCGGGCTGACAGTGTTTGCGACGTTCGAGTCCGAGACCGACTACTTCGGGTCCCGCGCCCAGCAAACCATGCTCAACTTCCGGGTCCGCGACCTGGACGCGATGCTCGCGCAATTGGGCGCCAAGGGAGCGGACGTGGCGAAAGAGACGCAGGACATGGAGGGTGTCGGTCGATTCGGCTGGGTCACCGATCCTGAGGGCAATCGGGTCGAGCTGTGGCAGCCCGCCTGACCGCGCCTTCACGCGGGCGGTGACGCGCTGGTGGCCTACTAGCGGTCGGTGGGACGCACCTTGTACGCAGGCTGGGAATACGTGCTGGTCGAGGCCGGCCCGCGGCAGGCCGCGTCATGGCGCACGAGCGATGCTGGGACCTTCTGGAAGGGCGCGCTGCCCAACAGCAAGTGCCCGGTCAGACGCCGACCTGGCAGACCGGCTCGCGCGTCTACGATCCCGCCACCAAGCGGGTGTACGTGCACCTATCGCTCCCCAGCAGCCACCCTCGCTTCACGCTGACCAAGGACGGTCGGGAGAGGATCAGCCTCGGCGCTTCCGGGTCAAGACCTGGTGGGGCCGACCTGGCTGCGCCCAGACTGGGCTCCTGATTACCCGTCGCCCGACGCTGGCACTTCGGCGCGGCATCGCGAGCCCCCGCGTCAGCTTCCAAGGTGGCGACGGCGGCGCTGCGTTCGAAGAACGCTTAGTGTTTCTCGCCGTCGTGTCGGTGGCCGGCTTCAATGGGCGTCAGGGAGATCTCGAGAGACCTCGCGGCACGGCTGGAGCAGGATCGCAAACGACCCTGAGAGCGATCAGAGATGACGACCTTGGAACTCGTGAAACAACGCAGCCGCCCGCCCGAGCGAAGCTGAACGGCCGGATCGTCCAGGTCACGGGCAACACGCGAGGGGTCAGCGCGGCGATCGGTCGCAGTCCTGCTAGCAAGCTGGGGCGGCCCGATGGGGTGGCGCGCGTGGCGCATTTGCTGTTCGCGGACGGCTGCTCCTTGATCATCGGTCGGGTGTGGGCGCTCGACGGCAGGGGAGAGATGTGACGCTCACTCCGGCGCCCGAGCCCCGGCGGCTGGTCCGCGATGTGCTGCTGCGCGATGGGTGGACGCTGCGGTTGCAGACCCCGACGCTGGTGGACTACGAGGACATCAAGGCGTTCTATGACGGGCTCTCGCAGGAAAGCCGTTACCTGCGCTTCCACGGGTTTGGGCGTACCGACGCTGTCGCGCGCGCGGACGCGGAGGCTGGTGGAGTTGATCGCTTGGCGTTGCTCGGCCGGCACGACGGTCGCGTGGTGGCTGTCGCGGGCTATGTCGGGTTGCGCGAGCCCGGCGTCGCCGAGGTCGCGTTTGCGGTGGCTGATGATGATCAGCAGCGCGGGATCGGGATGCGGATGCTCGAGCAGCTCGCTGAGATCGCGGCGGGCCGTGGGATCCACCGCTTCGATGCAGAAGTGGCGGCTGGCAATCGGCTGATGCTGGGGGTGTTCGAGCACGCCGGCTTCGCCGTGCGGCGCAAGGGGTTTGGTGAGCTGACGGTGTCGCTCGATATCACGCCCACGGAGGCGGTGCTGGAGCGGATCGACGAGCGCGATCATTTCGCCGCGGTCGCATCGTTGCGGGCGGTCCTCGCGCCCGCGTCGGTGGCCGTTGTCGGCGCTGCGGACACGCCTGGCAGTGTCGGACGTGCGGTGCTGGAGAACATCATCGCGGGCGGCTTCGAGGGTGTGGTCACGCCTGTGAACCGTGCGGGCGGTGTGGTGTGCTCGACGCGGGCCGCGCGCGGCCTCGCCGAGCTCGAGGTCGCTCCGGAGCTCGTGATTATCGCGGCCGCGGGCGATGAGGTGCTCGAATTTGCCGCCGAGGCGGCCGCGAGCGGAGCGAGAGCGCTGCTCGTTCTCCCCGCCGGTCCCGAGCAGGACGTCGAGGCGTCGCTGGCGCGAGAGGAGCGGCTGCTTGAGATTGTTCGGGGTGGGGGCTTGCGGTTGGTCGGGCCGAGCTCGTTGGGGGTCCTGAACACCGCCGCTGAGGTCAGCCTGAACGCGACGTTCACCGGCGCTCGCGTGCGCGCGGGGGCGCTGGCGATCGGCTCGCCGTCGGGCGCGGTCGGGATCGGGCTGCTCGGTCATGCGGCGGCGCGGCAGCTGGGGGTCTCGATGTTCGCCTCGCTTGGCGATCGCGCGGACGTTTCGACCAACGATCTGCTCGAGTGCTGGGAGCAGGACGAGCGGACGGCCGCGGTGATCCTGTACGTGGAGTCGTTCGGCAATCCTGAGCACTTCACGCGGATCGCGCGGCGGGTGTCGCGCAAGAAGCCGATCCTTGCTCTGAAGGGGCGGCGACGGGCCGAGCGGGTGCTCAGCGACGCGCGCTCGCACACGGCGGCGGCGCTGCGCGGCGACGCGGCCGTCGACGCGCTGTTGCATCAAGCCGGGGTGCTGCGGTTCCACGGTGGCGAGGAGCTGTTCGACGCCGCTGAGTTCTTCGAGCGCCAGCCGCTGCCGAGCGGACGGCGGATCGGGATCGTAAGCAACACCGCAGGGGTGGCGACGCTCGCCGCCGACGCGTGCGCGACGCGCAGGCTTGAGGTGAGAGAGGCAAGCGAAGCGCAGAACCCTCTGCTGATGGGGATCAGCGCCGGACCGGATGAATACGCTGCGAGCGTCCGTGAGCTGCTCGGCGATGCCGGGATCGATGCGCTGATGGTCTTCTACGTCGACTTTCACGACGGCGACCCGGAGGCCGTGCTTGAGGCGATCTCCGCGGTCTGCGACGGGCAGCCCAAGCCGGTTGCGGCATCCGTCGTGCGCTCCGACGGTCAGCTGCCTCCGCGGACCGGTTTGGGGGTGCCGAACTACTTGTTCCCCGAGTCGTGTGCCGCCGTGCTCGCGCGCGCCGCCGACCGTCGCGAATGGCTCTCGCGGCCGCTCGGCCAGTTCCCGCGGTATCCCGGCCTGGACAGGCCGGCGGGGCGTGCGGTGATCGCTTCATTTCTTGATCGTGAGCCCGCCGGCGGCTGGCTATCGCTCGCCGAGGCCGAAGCTCTGCTGGCCACGCACGGGATCCCGCTTGCCGCGTCGGATCGCTGCCAAGACGTCGAGCGCGCGGTTGCGGTCGCGGCGGAGATCGGCGCTCCGGTGGCGCTGAAGGCGGACTTCGCCGCTCCGGCGCACGCGAGCGACATCGACGCTGTGCTGCTCGGGTTGAAGGGTGAGCCGGCGGTGCGATCCTGCTGGCGCGAGCTCGAGAGACGGGTCCGGGCGGCCGGACGGGAATGGACCGGAGCGATCGTCCAGCGCCTCGTCGAGCCCGGCGGGACGGACGTGCTGGTCGGGGCCGTCGGCGATCCCGATCTCGGCCCGGTGCTGGCGCTCAGCCTCGGCGGTCATCGGGCCGGTCTTGGCCGAGGCGCCGCGTTCCGCCTGCTGCCCGTAACTGACACAGAAGCCGACGAGCTGATCGACTCCGCCGAGGGCGTCGCCACCGAGCTGGACGGATTCCGCGGCAGCCCTCTGCTCGATCGTGCAGCGCTGCGCGAGCTGATCCTGCGCTTCACCCTCCTGCTCCTGGAGCTCCCGGAGATCGTCGAGGCTGACCTCAACCCCGTCCGTTGCATGACAAACGGCTGCGTCGTGCTCGACATGCGACTGCGAATCGAACGCCGGCGCCCAGTCGAGCACGTCAAGACCTGGTAACCAGCCGGCCGTCAAGCCACGAGCCAAACCCACCGTTGCATTCACCGCAAGAATGTGGCCGTGATTCGCACGGCTCCATCAAATGGTCAAATAGCGATCGCTGCAAGCAAACCGCTCGACAGGGCGAGAGCTCGCGCATCGGTCTCGTCCGCCCCCGTTACCCAGCAGCCATCGCAATCATCCACCCGCCGATACGGGGAGGCGTTGTCACCGACCCTCGGGACCTCGCCTGGTTCGCCGGGCTGCTGCTCGTGTCCGTGACCCCAGCGGTCCGGGCGTTCCGGCGGTGCGTGCGCAGGCCCTAGCCTTGGCGAACGTTTCGCCGCCCGAGCTGCGGCCACCGCTCGGCGAGCCGATCGCGCGCCTCGCGCGCGATCGGCGCCACGCCTGTCTCTGGCGAGCGTCCCGAACCAGCGACGCTGGGCGGCGCCGAAAACGCCTGAAGCGTCGCCGCCACCGAGCGTCCCAGCGCCCCGAGCGCATATCCGCCCTCCAACACGCCGCCGACCGGCGCCGCCAGCGACCGGCACGCTCCAGACACGGCGCGCGCCATCGCCGCGAACCCCTCTTCGGTCACGTTGCAATCCGCGAGCAGATCGTCGCGATGCGCGTCGTATCCCGCGGAGACCAGCATGAGCTGTGGCTCGAACGCGCGCGTGAGCGGTACGACGACGTGCTCTACGAGCGACACCCAGACCTCGTCCCCGGATCCCGGGAGTACCGGCAGGTTGACCGTGAAGCCCCTTCCCTCGCCCTTCCCGACGTCGTAGGCCGGCCCGGTCCCGGGGAACAGCGGCGATTGATGGATCGAGACGAACAGCACCTCGTTGCACGCGTGGAAGACCTGATTGGTGCCGTTGCCGTGGTGCACGTCCCAGTCGAGGATCATCACCCGCTCGAGGTGCCGCACGTCAAGCGCGTACCGCGCGGCGACAGCGATGTTGTTGAAGAGGCAGAACCCCATCGCCCGGGACGGCAAGGCGTGATGACCAGGGGGCCGGTGCGAGCTGAACGCCGCCGATGCCTCCCCGTCCAGCAGCAAGTCGACCATCCGCACCGCACCGCCCGCCGCATGCAACGCCGCCTCGAACGATCGCTCGCTGACCACGGTGTCTGCGTCGAGGAGCCCCCCTCCGGCCGCGCACGCTCGCTCGATCGACGCCACATAGCGCTCGGAATGCACCGCGGTCAGCACGGACCGATCGACGGCGGGAGACCGCACCCGCTCAAACCCCAGCCAGCCACGCGCCGAGAGTGCCCGCTCGATCGCGACGAGGCGGCTGGGCTGTTCGGGGTGCATGGTGATGGCCGCCTGTCCGGGATGCATCGCGGTGTCGTGCTCTAGCGACGTGGGGTGCTCCAGAAACACGTAGGACATGGCGAGCACCGTACCGCTCAGCGCCGCCCGGGGCCGCTAGACGCCACCTACCCGCCTACGCGGCCGTGGCCAAATCAAGCATCCACGGCCAAGGACAACTCTCGCTCATCGTCACCATCTCCGGAGCAGCGGCGAGGCGGGATCCCATTTATTCATTCGCTCCAAAGCTGGAAAGGCCGAAGACAAGCCACTACAGCAATACCGACGGTTAGCCCCTGCCCCACGCGAGCGCCACCGCAAGATCAAGAGTCGAGATGATCCCGACCGGACGCGCGGTCGGCGCCGCAGAGACGATCAAATGGCTGACGCGATGCTCGCTCATCAGCTCCGCCGCACGCCTCAGCGGCTCAGCCGGTCCGATAAACATCGCACCCGAGCCGGCAAGCTCGCCAGCGGTCGCCTCCAAGTCACCGTGCGCCGCCGCACGCGCAAGCTCGACGTCAGACACGATCCCCCACCCCTGCCCGGGCGCTGCACCCGATTCCACTCCCGTCGTCTCTACCACCACGGCATGCACGTGATAGCTCGCCATCAGCTCAGCTATGGCACGCAAGCCGGTATCAGCCTGGCAGCTGATGATTCCCGTGCGCATCGCGTCCGCGACTGTCGCATGCTCAAAGGCGGGACCGATCAGTCTGGATGTCCTGGAAAAGCTCATTCGCCTCTGATTTGTACCGCCCTCGAGATCGCGCCGCCACCAGGCTCACGCCGCGACGCAAAGCGACGCCGGCTGGGCCACTTCATGCATACAGGTGGACCTGGCGTGTTGCCTGACTCGGCGTGGGGAGGTACGCTGACCGCGCAGCGCGATTTTGGAAGCTCCGTGACCCAGCAGTACATCGTCGGGCAGTTCTCGGTGTTGCTCGAGGACCTGCAACCGCCCTCCGGCGAGTGGCTCTCGGCAGTCCGGGACCTGCGCCGCGAGGTCGAATCCTGTCCGCTGCCGATGCTCCCACGGCTCGCGCAGCAAGCCATAGGTCTGACCGACCTGATCTGTTGGAGTGCTCTCGAGCAGGGAGACATAAACCGCTTCTGCGGGTGTGCGAGAAGCGCCGCCGCGCTTGGCGAGTTCATCGACAACGCCCGTCTGCTGCAGGGATTAGCGCGCCCGGGCCGCTGCTCGATCGGCGACGGCGGGTTGACGGTCGCGGTGTAAAGGGTGTCTATTCGGCGTGGCCGTAGGCTGCGATCTCCTCTCTCTCTTTGTCTGAGAGCTTGCGCGGCGTTTCGCCGTGCGCGAGCTTCTCGCTCTGCACGTGGTGGCGGATCTCATCGACGATCTCGGGGTTCGCGAGCGTCGTGACGTCGCCGACGTCCGCGAAGTTGGAGATGCTGGCGATCACCCGGCGCATGATCTTGCCCGAGCGTGTCTTCGGCATGTCGGTGACGATCCACACGTTCTTCGGGCGGGCGATCGACCCGATCTCCGTGACGATCATTTGGGAGACCTTCTTCGCGACCTCGTCGCTCGGCTGGAATCCTGGCTTGAGCGCCACGTACATCTCGACGGTCTTGCCGCGTACCTCGTCGATCACGGGTACCGCGGCGGCCTCGGCGACCTCATTGACCATGATCGCGGCCGACTCGAGCTCCTTGGTCCCGAGCCGGTGGCCGGCGACGTTGATCACGTCGTCGACGCGGCCGAGGATCCGGAAGTAGCCGTCGGCCGCTTGCACGGCGCCGTCCCCGGCGAAGTACGGCCAGTCGTGCCAGTCCTTGCTGTCCTTGTCCTTGTTGTACTTGGCGTAGTAGGTCTCCACGTACCGCTCCGGCTGCCCCCAGATCGTCTGGAAGGACCCGGGCCACGGGTTGCTGATGCAGATGTTCCCCGCCTTGCCCGAGCCCTTCGGGACTTCCGCGCCGTTCTCGTCGTAGATCACGGGGAAGATCCCGAGCACACCCGGCCCGCAGCTCCCAGGCTTCATCGGCTGCAGTCCGGGCAGCGTTGAGCCCAGGAAGCCACCGTTCTCGGTCTGCCACCAGGTGTCGGTGATCGCCGCCTCGCCCTTGCCGACGAAGCTGTGGTACCAGCGCCACACGTCCGGCTCGATCGGCTCCCCGACCGTCGTCATCGTCTTGAAGTGATAGGTATATTTGCCCGGCTCCTCAGGGCCGAGCTTGCGCAGCATCCGGATCGTCGTCGGCGCGGTGTGGAAGATGTCCACGCCCAGCTGCTCGGCGATCCGCCACGGCCGCCCGGCATCCGGGTAGGTCGGCACGCCCTCGTACATCACGCTCGTGGTGCCAAGTGACAGCGGCCCATAGACGATGTAGGAGTGGCCGGTGATCCAGCCGATGTCGGCAAAGCACCAGTACGTGTCGTCCGGGTGGATGTCCTGGTAGTACCTCGCCGTGCCGGTCACGTACGACAGATAGCCACCGGTCGAATGCTCGCAGCCCTTAGGCCGGCCGGTCGTGCCGCTCGTGTACATCAAGAACAGCGGCGCCTGCGCCGGCATCGACTCCGGCTCCACCTGCTGCCCGCGGTACCTGTCCAGCAGCTCGTCGATGAAGAAGTCGCGACCCTCGACCATCGGGCTCTGCGAGTGGTACTCGCCGGGGTGCCGCCGCCACACCAGCACCTTCTCGATCTCCTGACCCTCCTCACGCGCGGCCGCGATCGCCTCATCGGCCTTGACCTTGTGGTCGATCAGCTCGCCGTTGCGCGAGTAGGCATCCATCGTCACCAGGATCTTGCTCTGCGAGTCCGCCATCCGGTGACCACACGCCGCCCCTGCGAACCCGCCGAAAACCTCGGAGTGGATCACTCCCATGCGAGCGCACGCCAGCATCGAGACCGGCAGCTCCGGCACCATCGGCAGATGGAACGTCACCCGGTCACCGGTCTGTACGCCGGCGAAATCACGCAGCAGCGCCGCGAACTCGTTGACGCGCCGGTGAAGCTCCCGATAGGTGATCTCCTGCGTCTCCTCCTCCTCGCGCTCAGGCACCCAGATCAGCGCGTTCTTATCGCCCCGCGATTCCAGATGTCGATCGACGCAGTTCACGCTCGCGTTCAGACGCCCGCCCACCCACCACTTCCAGAACGGCGGGTTGCTCGTGTCCAGAATCGTGTCCCACTTGCGATCCCACGTCAGCATCTCCGCGTACTCAACGAAGCAATCCGGGTAATGCTCCTCGCTGAAGCGCTCAAGGATCGCCGGGTCCGCCGCGTTCGCCTGCGCGACGAACGACGGCGGCGGCGGGTAGTACTCCTCCTCCCGCCAATGAACCGCGATCTGCGCCTCAGACACGGCCGCCTCGGCAACCTCCGCGGCCGATGGTGTGTGATCCTCTACTCCCATTACTCAACCTCCTACGAGGGTTTGGCGAAACGATTGGCGAAAGTCGCCATGATGCGGCTCCCTCGGTTGATCCGAGTCGGCGAACGATATGTCTCGACCTCGTCCATCTCACGGGCAATGCGCAAGATCGCCTCACGGTTGGCAGCGAGCATCGGCATCAGGATGTCGCCGATGGGGTCGGCGACGCACTGAGGCCCTTCAGTGAGGGCGCGGATACCAGCCGGGGTCGCCTTCACGCCCAGATCCATGATCCGCTGAACCTCGTCCTCGAGCGACATGGCTACTCCTCTCCGCTCAGATCTGCCAAAGCCTATGAGAACTCGACAGGAGAGGTCAAGCGGGCGCAAGGCTCGCGCCCGAGTGAAGGGCGCAGACAAGCTTGGCGAGGATCGTCAGGTCGGCACCGACACCGATGCCGTGATCGTGGAAGCCGACCGCGCGATGTACGCAGCCAAACGCCACAAGACGCCCGAGACCACCACGACCTAGCGCGGGCAGGGCCGGCCAGTCCGGGCCCGATCCCTTGTGATGTATACCTGCCGAGGTCAACCCGCGCGCCGAGCGCAGCCGCGAGATCTCCCGCGTGCGCGAGATGCGACCAGCCGGCGTGGCGCGTGCCCATTGGGGCCAACCACAAACATGTGATCGGCCGTAGGTCCGACCCGAGCCAGAGCGTAGAGAGCCGTGGCGCTGGCCCGCCACCTGCGAGGCGAGGAGCTGTAGGCTAGCGCCGACCCTATGCTGTTCTACTGAGGTCACTGGCGGGATGAGCATGGGCATGCAGCACATCGCGATCCTGTTCGACATTGACGGGACGCTGATCGATACCGGCGGCGCGGGCGCCGCCTCGTGGCGGCTGGCATTCGACGAGCTGTACGGGATCCCGGCCGACATCGGGCAGTTCACTGACGCCGGGATGACCGATCCCGACGTGGGGCGGAAGACGTTCGTCGCCGTTCTCGGTCGTGAGCCCGAGCGCAAGGAGTTCACGCGGCTACTGGAACGCCGACTGCACTACCTTCACCAGACGGTGGCCGAGTCCAAGCAGTACCGGGTGCTGCCGGGCGTGCTCGAGCTGCTGCCCAAGCTGATCGAGGATGGCTACCTGACGGGACTGGTTACCGGCAACGTTGAGGCCGCCGCTCACATCAAGCTCCATCGCGCAAACCTGAACCGGTTCTTCTCCTTCGGCGGGTATGGGTCGGACTCCAACGACCGCGGCGAGGTCGCACGGATCGCGCTCAGGCGGGCCACCTGCGTATATGGCGAGGCTCTCGCGCCCGAGCAGGCGATCGCTGTCGGCGACACCCCTCGCGACGCCGCGGCGGCTCACGCCGCGGGAATGAAGTGCGTCGGCGTCGCCAGCCACCACTTCGACGAACAACAATTGCGCGACGGGGGCGCCGACTATGTGATCGGCTCGTTGCAGGAGCCCTTTCCGCTGTGAGCACAGCGGAAAGCGTGCCGATAGCTGAGTCTTCCGTTAGCGCGCCCGGCTGATGCCGGCCGACACATGCCCATCCACGCCTGACGTTGAGCAGTGCGCCGCGCCTCTGGCGGTGTGCCGAAGACGAGCGCTCACAAAGGGATTACGAGCGCGTAGATGATCGGTCTCGGCGTTGTCCCTGCGGACGACGACCGGCGCTCTTGCGTGACGCCGGTAGCCGTGCTTTCGTAGCGCGCCCGGAGAGATTCGAACTCCCGACCTTCGGTTCCGTAGGAGGCTCGAAGGGGTGTTCGCTGGCCGCAAGTCCCGTATCTACGGCGTATTGCCCATGGATTGACAGGGCTATCTGGGGCGGTTCTGTGGCGAGTGGGCACGTTGTGGGCACGATCTGGCTCCGTCCGGATATGTATTCCGGGCCGCGCCTGGGCCGTCAGAGGTGCCGTCGGAGCTCATCGACGTCGACGTCGGCATCGCGGAGGATGCCGCGCAATGTTCGGCGCTTGAGCTCCTGGTGAAGCGGCACGACCAGGAACGTGCGGCGCTCGGGGTGTCGGAGGCGAACGTGACTTCCTCGCTGGGGGACGACCTCCCAGCCAAGGCGCTTCAGCGCGCGGATCAGCTGCGCGCCGGAGATGACCGGCAGGGCACCGCTCACGCGGGCAGCGGGAGCTTGTGGCGGATGATGCCGGTGTCGAGTGGGCGGCCTTCTTCGCGGAGGCCTTCTACGTACAGGCCGAGCGCTTCGCGCGCGTTGTTGGTCGCATCGTCGAGTGTGTCGCCCTGGGTGTGGAGTCCGGGAAGGTCGGGGGAGTAGACGTGGTAGCCACCCTCCTCCTGGGGCTCGAAGACGAACTCGATCTCGTCGGCCTGCGCCATGCGTTGAGCATATCGTCGTCGAGCCGCGGGTCGATCGTCGCTCGCCTTGTCGGACTGGGGAGCTGCTTGTGAGGACGCCGCTGACGTATTACGAGGGAAAGCAGCGCCTCGCTGCGCGGATCGTTGCGCTGATGCCGCTGCACGACGTGTACCTGGAGCCGTTCGCCGGCGGCGCGGCGGTCCTGTTCGCCAAGCCGCGGGCGGCGAGAGAGACGCTGAATGATCTCGATGGGCGGGTCGTGCGGTTCTGGCGTGCGCTGCGGGATCGTCCCGAGGAGCTCGCGCGCGCGGTCGCGCTGACGCCGTATTCGAGGCGGGAGTGGGAGACCTGCCGCGCGGCCGTCGACGTCGATGATGATGTGGAGGCCTCGCGACGGTTCCTGGTTGTGGGTGGATCAGTCGTTCAGTCGCGAAGGGACGGGTTGGAGCCCGCCGTCGATCCGGGTGGATCGCCGCGGTGCTGGCAGGCGGGGTGCTGGGAGAACCTGCCGGAGAAGCTCGCGGCCGCCGCGGCACGTCTGTCGGGGGTGGCGCTTGAGCACGGCGATGCGATCTACCTGATCGCTCGGTACGACGAGCCCAAGTGGCGCCGCTGCGGTTGACAGATTGGGCTGATGGCTGACGGTCCTCGGTATCAGGACGTGTTCGTCGTGCATGTGGTGCGCAGTCCGCTGGTCGTTTGGCGGATCTGCGTCTCGGGCGGGTCCGATCAGCACGCCCTGCTGGATGACTTCCGCTCCAACTACGAGAAGCATCCGTCGAAGGTCCGCAAGCTCGATGCGCACGCGACCGTGATCCAGATGGCGCTCTCGACCTGGACCGATCCGGATACCGCGGTCAGGCTGGCGCGGCGTCTCCCGCGTCAGCTGGGCGAGTACATCGCGCGGCTGGAGATCCAGCCTGGCGAGGGCGTGTGCGTGGCTGAGAGCGGGCCGGCGACACATCGCTCGATTTGGGGACGGCCGCTTCAGCTGGCGGCGTTCGTGACCGATGTGTGGAAAGCCTGATCCACGCGTATGCTTGGGATCACCATGACCTTTTCGATCTTCGATGGCGGCAACCTGGTGGCTTCCTATGACGAGGAGGAGGCCGCGATCGACGCGCTGACGCAGCTCGTCCATGATGATCCGAAGTCGGCCGAGGATGTGGTCCTTCTGACGTTCGACGATCGTGGGGAGCCGGTCGGCGAGCCGGTGCTGGGATCGTCGATCAGGGCGCGACGGGCGGCGTAGATCGGCGAGGCGGGGCTCGGCGGTCGCGGCCGGGCTGAGCGGACGCGCCGAGCAGGACTGGGCCGCGACGGACGGGGAGGGACCGGCGGCCACTGAGCGGGCGGGCGCCACGGTCGGACGCAGCGCGCCGCCCTTGAAGTCGTAGAGAAAGTCCTCACCGACCACCGGCGTCCTGTCTCGGGTGGTGCTGGACACGCTTTCCTCGGCTGATGGGCCTGACGCATGGAACGGGTGCTGCTACGCGAGGCGTCTCACCGGGCTTGACAGGCTCCGGGTCGGTCGTGACGGGTCCGAGCTCGGACCAACCGCCAAGAGGCCGCTTCCAAGAGGGAGTCGTCCTGCCAGCCCGAGAGCTGCATGGGCCGAGACGGTACCCCCTAGGCCTAGGGTGCGACAACGAGCGTCGACTGGAAAGCTCCTCGGCGTCGGGCAGCGCGATTCTGGCAGCTCCGGGCAACGACTCTGCGCGCCGATTCCGCCTCCTGCGCCTTCCTGTGCGGTCAGTAGGTTCCGATGCCAAAGTCCTCGGTGGCTTGTCCGTCGATGAGCGGGGTCCCGCTGCGCAGGCGGTAGCCCAGCGGGCCGCGGGAGTTCCCTGGGATGGGAGCGCGGTCGATGTCGTAGCCGGCGAGCTGCAGCGCGTAGATCATCTGGGCGGGTGCGGCGATCCCGCGCTCACGCATGTCGGCGATCGTCAGCGCGTCACCCGGGTTGGCTTCCAGCAGCGCCAGCAGGCGTGCCGCGTGACGATCCGCGGAGTTGCCTGGGTCCGGCTGGCGAGTTCGCGTGCGCTGAGCCTCGATGGTCATCGGCGCGCGCTCCGCTGTGGACCCTGGGTGTGGCCGCTCGACTGGACGTGGGGCGCGAGCGTCGCCGGTGCGCGCTGGACACCGGCCGCGTGGCGGTAGACCCGCTCGTAGCCGGCGGCGGTGACCGCGATGTCGTAGCGCTCGGCGACGCTCGCGCGGCAGCGCGCCGGATCGATCGACCCGAGGCGCCCGACGGCCCGCGCCATCCCGGCCTCGTCGGCGACCAGCATGCCGTTCTCGCCGTCGATCACGATCTCGGCCGCGGCCCCCTCGGGGAACGCGATCACGGGCGTGCCGGTCGCGAGCGCCTCGATCATCACCATCCCGAACGGCTCGGGCCAGCGGACCGGCATCAGCAACGCCTGGGCGTTCGCGTACAGCTGCTGTTTGGCGGCCCCGGCCACCTCTCCGACGTACCGAACCCGTTGGCTGTCGATGTGCGGCTCGATGTGCTCGCGGAAGTACTGCTCCTGCCCGGTCTGCACCGGCCCGGCGAGCACGAGATTCTTGCCGGCCAACCGGGCGGCCTCGATCGCGCGGTGGGCGCCTTTGACCGGGTCCATCCGTCCGATCCACAGCACGTAATCCTGCTTCTCTGCGTTCAGCGGCCAGCGGTCGACGGCGATCGGGTTGGGGACCACCGCGCTGATACGCACTCCGGCGGGGGCGCTCTGAGCCTGCGAGCGGCTGATCGCCACGAGGGTCGCCTTGCGGCCATGCCGCTGGTAAAAGCCCGTGGTGTGGCGGTCAAATGGCCCGTGGATCGTGTGCACGACCGGCACGCGGACGCGGTCGGACATGGCCAGCGCGGTGAACCCGGAGTGGTCGTGCAGCACGTCGAACGGATGGTGCTGTGCGGCGGCGAGGTCGACCAGCTCCCATGCGCGGGCGACATGATCTGACTCGTGCAGCGCCGAGCCAATGGTGTCCGGGTGGGGTTCCTCGAGCAGCGCGTGCACGCGCGCGGTTGAGCGCGACCCGGGGGCGGCGAACAGGGTCACGTCGTGGCCGCGGGCCACGAGCGCCTCGCAAAGCAGTTCGACGACCGCCTCGATTCCCCCGTAGCCACCGGGCGGCACCGGAATCCACGGCGGCGCCAGCACCGCGACCCGCAGGGGTTCGATACGGACGCCAGCGAAGGGCAACAGCCGGAGGGGCGAGGACGAGGCATTCATCGCGAGCTTCGGATCGGGAACAGGCTCACTCCTTGCCTCGAGCCGTTCCGCTGGGTTGGGGTCACCTCGGGCCGCTCGGCGTGCGGCCCCGAGCCTTGACCGTACGGCCTCGCTCGGGAGTGCGGTGGCGGGAACAACTCAACCTGGATCGACACCCGCCCCATGTGCCGCGGACAATGCTCGATCCTCGACCCGCGAGCCTTTGATCGGATGCTCAGGCGGCAACGGGGACAGTTCAGCAATGTCACTGCGCGAGGACTTGCGACCACTTCGATGATCGTGTGCGCCTCTCTGAGGACTTCGGACGAGCTGACGCGTGATGGGCCTGCCGCGTGCTGGCGCAGCGACCTGCTCGTCGCGGGCGGTTCTCTCGACACTGCTCACCTCTGGCTGGCTGTGTTACCGAAATCGTCAGCCGATACGGTGGAGCTGACGAATTATCCGGCCAGGAGTCGAGCCGCTCGAGCGTCCGCCGAGCCCACGGGCGGTTGAGCGGACACAAAGAGCATAGCGAGCTACCGCTGCGGACGCGTGGGCGCGATACTGGCACGCGATGGCTGAGGATCCGCAACATCTGCGCGTGCTGATCGCGGACGAGGAGCAGCGCCGCGTCACAGAGATCGCCGACGTGATCTCCGCACTTGGCCACAGCGTCGTCGCCCAGCTACTCGACGTCTCCGAGATCGCCGAGGCGACACGGCGCGAGCACCCCGACGTGGCGATCGTCGGGGTCGACGGCCGGCAGAGCTACGCTCTTGACCTGATTTCAGCGATCGTCAAGCAGGCCGCGTGTCCCGTGATCGCAGACATCGACGGCGATGACGATTCGTTCCTGAGGAAGGCCGCGCGGCGCGGCATCTTCGCCTACGTCAAACACGGTGAGCAGCCGGGAATGGAACACGCGCTCGACATCGTCCTGAGCCGGTACGCCGAGTTCAACCGCCTGCACGGCGCGCTGCGGACGGGCGCGATCATCGAACAGGCGAAGGGCATCCTCATGGAACGCCACGGCATCACCGCTGATCAAGCGTTCGCCGAGCTGCGAAGCCGCGCTCGGAACACCAACCAGAGCGTGCTTGATGTGGCCCAGGCGGTTACGCTCAGCTACCCGCTGTTCAAGCCCCGGTCAGCGGACATCGGATGATCCACCCGCCGGTACGTTGGTCTTGTGGCGTACCTAAGCGCTCACGACTGAATAAGTAATGGAGTGATGGTGTAATTCCAGTCGCCGTGGAACGTGTCCCGGGTGATGTTCACGGTGGCGAGCTGCGCGTCGGTGATCTCGATCCCGCGCTCGTAGCCGCGCTGGTCGCGTTGGGCGTAGAGCTTCAGTCCGGTGCTGGTCGTGGTGGCGGCGATCAGGTTGATGATCACCTCGAGGCTTTCTAGCGGCTTGCCGTGCCAGTTGAGGCTGACGAAGCTGAACATGCGGTGCTCGATTTTGTTCCACTTCGAGGTGCCGGGCGGGAAGTGGCAGACGCGGATCTGAAGGCCGGTTGTGTCCGCGAGGCGTTGGTGGTCACGCATCCGTTTCACCCGCTGTGCGGGCAGCGGCTTGACGTGCTGCGGGTGCGCCGGCACCGCGCGGGGCGGCTGTACGTGTGCGACGGCGGGGTGTTGGGCAGCGTGGTGTTGGCAGAGGAAGCGACCGACCGGGGCCCGGAGCCGTGTGAGCGGCCGCTGAGCCTAGCAGATTCTTACGACACCCCCCAAATAGTAAAAAGCAAACCCTCTAACAATTAAGTCGTGAGCCCTAAACTAAGCGCAGCGTTGGCGTTCGGCGCGCGCGCCGCCGGTGTGCGGCGGGGCGTGAGCCGCTCGACGGCCCACGAAAGTCGGGCTCCACCGTCTGCTTGCGCGCGGGTTCTACGACTGGCTCGGCTACAAGCGATGTGGTGTCATCGAGGGATGTCATGCCGGTAGCACAGCCCGCTGGTATCGCAAGGACCCGTGAGCGTCACTGGCGCGCAAGTCAGTGGACGAGCGGGTCGCCGCAGACGCCGACACCCCTTCCTCGCGACAAGATCTCCAAGATCCCGTCGGACGGCGCCGGTGAGAAACTGATCCCGGTCCGCCCCGCTGTTGGGCGGAAACGTCCGGGGTGATGGTGAGCCTCGCTCGGTCATTGCGATCGAGAGCCAGGAGTAGGCGTGCTGCACGTGGAGCGGTGGCCCGAGCACCGGGTGTCCGCGACGCCAAGGTCTCGCGCAGCGATCCGTCGCGAGCGCGAGCGTGAGATCCTCGAGGCGACCCGAGCCCTGTTCGACGACCGCCCTGGGTCGATCACATGTCGCGCCTCGAAGCGCGCCCCCGGCGTCTGATGCGGACTCGTATCCGTCTCGCCGTGAAACATCCAGAGTCTTCCGCGCTCGCGGCCGAACGCGTCGCGATGCCGAATCGCGATACCAAGCGCGACCACGATCCCGAGGGTGCCGACGATCACTGCCACGACCCCGAGCTCCGACAGGCTGGTTGCGGACCTGATCATCGCGTGACCGCGCTGCGCCGCTTAGGCGTAGGGATGGTCGAACACCCGCAACGCCCGCTCGCCTTCGGGAACCTCGATCGAGAACGCATCGCCGGTCTCGTTGTCGTTGACGGCTACGAACACGCGTCCATCGCCCTCGCATCACAGCAGCCGCACGTAGAGATCGTCGTTGACACGGCTGTGCAACTCGCGCATCGAGGTCAGGAGCCCAGGGGTTATGTCGTCACTCTCGGCAGCGGTTGGCTCGAGCTGTACTGTCTGAGCGAGCTCACCTTCGGCCATCAGCAAGCAGCGCTGCCGAGGACGGGGAACCTCCATCGGCTCACGTGGTTTCCCGCAACGCTGTCATCCACGGACGTTCAGGCGTTTGCCGTGTAAGACCGGATTCGTCTGCCATGCCGATGCGTTGGGGTCACGACTAGGGTGCACGTTCGATGGACAGTCCGTTTGCTCTCGCTTCTGGTCGTGACCGGCAAGGGCGGCGTCGGAGAGTCGACGGTGGCAGCTGCGCTCTGCCTGGTCGCGGATCGGCGCGGGCTGCGCACCGTCGTGGTCGAGGTGGCCGCACGTGACGACCTCTCGCATGCGCTGGGCGTGTCGGATGCTGCCGGCGGGTATGCCGAGCGAGCCGTCTCAGGCGGGCTCTACCACGTCTCGATCGATCCGCAGCGGGCGATGGAGGAGTAACCTGCGCCAGCAGCTGCCGATCGGCGCGCTGGGCGCGCTGCTCGCGCGCCGCCGCATCTTCGTGGCGCTGAGCGCCGCGGCGCTGGGCATGCGCGAGCTGCTCACGGTCGGCAAGGTCTGGGAGCTGGCTCAGCACCGCCGGAGCACCCGCGGCTCGCGGCCGTACGACCTGGTGGCCGCAGAGCTCGACGACGAGCACCCGATCCTCGTCCCGCAACTCGACCGCGGCTGGTTGCATGCCAGCGAATGTCGGATGGCTCATCGGCGTCCAGTGCCGGCGGGCTTCGGGCTTGCGCTCAGCCGCGGGAGCGGTTGCTTGCTTCAAAGAGCGCTCGGGTAGGTCTCGGGGGGTTCGCCGAGCTCCCAGGTCTGGGTTCGTTCGAGCGGCTCGATGGCACGGGTGTGGTCGATATGGACGAGCGCGTCGAACTGCTGGGTGGCGCTGGCGGCGAACCAGTGGCTTTGGCGTTCGGTCTGGGGGCGGTAGATGACGCCGATCGCACGCTCGAGGCGCGGCTCGCGCAGCGCGCGGCCGGTGTCGCCTGCTGCGAGCGGGCACAGCAGGAAGGCGGGAATCCGCGTGGCGTGCAGCAGCGCCTCATAGCTATCCGCGAGTGCCGGCCGGATGCGTTTGCGCTCGGCCGGCGCGCCCCACTCCGATGCGGCGGTGACCGTGCCGGCGTAGGTCGTGAAGCCGACGTTGACGGCGTCGCGGCCGTGGCGCTGCCGCATCAGCTGGCCGATGTTGAGCTCGCCGCGCGATCCCATCTCTGTTGCGCGCGCGTCACCGATGTGCGAGTTGTGTTCCCACACCACGATCCGGGCGGTGCCGCCGTGCCGGTCGAGGTGCGCGAGCAGCTGGTCGAGCGTGTCGGCCATGTGCCGGTCACGGAGGTTCCAGGAGGCCGCGTGATCACCGAACATGGTGCGGTAGTACTCCTCGGCGTTCGCCACCACAGCGGCGTTCTGCTCGGCGAAGAAGTACTCGTCCTCGGCCGCGAGCCCGTCCCGCCGCAGGTAGTCCCCGGCGCGCCTGCGCAACTCGACGAGCTGCTCGACTACGCGCCGCCGGCACGGCTCACCGACGCCGAGCAGCACGGCACGGCCGTACTCCGCACTCTCGGCTCCGTATGGCTGCAGGCACTCGTAGCGCGACCGGGCGCGCGCCGCCGCTTCCCGGTCCTGCCCGTCGAGGTAGCCGATCACCGCCTCCATCGAAGCGCCCAGGCTGTACAGGTCAAGACCGTAGAAGCCGACCCTGCGGGCATCGCGCGCGAGGCTGTCGTTGTGGGCGCGGAGCCAGCTAACCATGTCGAGCACGTCGCCATTGCGCCACATCCAAGTGGGGAAGCGGCGGAAGCCGCGCAGTGCCTCCTCGGCGTCGGCGTCCTCTCGCGCGCCGCGGATGTAGCGGTTCACTCGGTACGCAACCGGCCAGTCGCCCTCAATTGCCAGCGCCGTGAAGCCGTGCTCGGCGATCAGCCGCTTCGTGATCCGAGCCCGCTCGCGGTAGAACTCGTGCGTACCATGGCTGGCCTCGCCCAGCAGCACGATCCGCGCGTCGCCGATCAGCGCGAGCAGCGCGTCGTAGTCGCCATGGTCACCGGTGAGCGGGTGCGCCTCGCGACGAATAGCCTCGAGGATCGCGCGCTCGCCGAGCGGAAGCGCATGCGGTACTGCCATCGTCAGCCTCCGCCAGCGGCGGCCATTGGCACCGGCGCGGCAACAAGGTGATCGGAGAACCAGCCCGAGGCGAGCCGTGCGACGGTCTCAAGCGTCCCCGGCTCGGAGAACAGGTGCCCTGCACCGTCGACGACCGCGAGCCGGTGCGGGCAGCGCAGCATCTTCGCCGCGCGGCGGTTCAGCTCGAGCGCCTCTGAGTCACGGCTGCCGACGATCAATAGCGTCGGCGCAGTCACGCACGCGAGGCGGTCGGCCGCCAGGTCAGGGCGACCGCCGCGCGAGACCACCGCCCGCACGATCTGCCCCGCGGCGGCAGCCGCACGCAACGCCGCCGCCGCGCCCGTCGACGCACCGAAATAGCCAACCGGCAGCCCGCTCGTGTCGGGCTCGGCGATCGCCCACCGGGCGACGAGCTCGAGCCGGCGGGCCAGCAGCGGGATGTCGAACACGAGCTCGCGCCGGCGCTCCTCCTGTTCTGTCAGCAAGTCGAACAGCAGCGTCGCGAAGCCAGCCTCCTGGACGGTCTCGGCCACGAACCGGTTGCGCGGGCTCAGGTGGCTCGAGCCGCTCCCGTGCGCGAACATCACAAGACCATGAGGATCGGCCGGAATCGCCAGGTCGCCGGCGAGCGAAGCGTCGCCGATATTCAGCAACAGCTCACGAGGCTTCGCCAGTCTCGGCGGCGAGATCGGCTGCGGCGCAGCCCCGGAGTGCGAGGTCAGCAGCGCAATCACCTCGGTGTCGGAGACCGGTGAGAAGTCGCGGTACCAGCGGCCCACCCCCAATAGCTCGGGTGGAATCGTGACGCACACCACCTCGTCGGCCTCCGCACCAACGACCGCCACCGACGCGCGCGCCCCAACCGGGACCGCGACCACAATCCGTGCGGCGCCACGCGCACGCAACGCCCGCACAGCGGCCAGGTCGGTCAGCCCGGTCGCCAGACCGTCATCGACAACGATCACCGTGCGGCCCCGCACATCGATCCGTGGGCGACCGTCACGATAACGCTCAACGCGCCGGCGCAACTCCCGCACCTCACGTTCCACCGTCGCCTCGAGGAGCTCCTTCGTCATCCCGACGCGGTACGCGATCTCGCTGTTGAGCACGGCGCTACCGTCCTCGGTGATCGCGCCGACGCCAAACTCCGGGTTCCCCGGCGCACCGAGCTTGCGCACCGCCAGGATGTCGAGCGGCGCTCTGAGCGCCCGCGCGACCTCCGACGCGACCGGCACACCCCCGCGCGGCAGCGCGATCACGACCGGGTGCTCAGCTGCCAACGGCAGCAGCTGCGCTGCGAGCTTGCGTCCCGCATCACGGCGATCCACGAACTCCATACGCGCATGATCGTGACCTGCCCTGGGGCCGCCATCCGCAGCCCGCCACACACCTAATCCGGGTTTCCCACCCGCGCACCGTGGAGCGAGGGCCGGGCGACGCCGCGGTTCTCAGGAAACGCCGACAAGGACGACAGCCATAATCCCGCTGAGGAACACGCCGTCGAAGGTGCCGGCGCGACCGATCGACGCGACTCCGGCGCCGAGCTCCGGCAGCCAGCGCAGGTTCAGCAGGTCGGCGCCGATCAGCGTGCCGAGCGTTCCGGACACGTACGCCACACGCCGGGGCCGAAAGTCACCGCTGCGCTGATCGCGCAAGCCGGTTACGGACTGAACCAGGCGAACACAAGTCTCGGAACGGTCGACGAGGTGATCGGGTCCGTGCCCGCCGATGTTCACGTGAACCCATCCGCGAAGACGCTCAATGATCAATACGCCCGCTTTGGCCGATGCATGGCCGAGCAGATGAAGATTCACGAACTGGGGCATGAGCTGGCGCTCCTGATCGCCTACAACCGGAAAGACCACACTGTGCAGGCGGCGGTCGAGAAGGCGTCCTCAGTGCCGGTGGTTGGCGTAGACCTCGTCGCCGATGACCCCGCGCGCGTCGACGTCGGCGGCATCCCACAGGGCCTCTCCGAACCACTGGATGAAGTAAGGGTAGCCATCGACGTCGCGGGGCGATCTTCTCGGCCGTCTGGTCGACGAAGGCGATCTCACCGGAGTCATGGGCCGGGTTGACGAGCGCGAGCGCCGCGTCGCTCAGGGCGGTGTCGGTCGCGTCGAGGCCGAGGTTTGCGATCTCTGCCTTGAACAGCCGCTCGGCGTTGCTGCGGGCTCGATGAATGTTCGCGATCAGCGGCGGCGGGCCACACAGGACGAGCATCACCGGCATGGGATCGTCATCGTCGTCCTGGACGGCGACGAGCGCCGACAGAAGTGCGCCGAGCGGGAACTGCTCCTGCGCGGTTGGCCATACATCGTGTGCGCTTCGTCGAACAGGAGCGCGACGCCGCGGCCGCGCGCTGCGACCCCAGCTCCTGCAGACCGACGCGGAGGCGCTCCTCGAGCACCGAGCGCCGACGATCATCGCCGCCCGACCCGACCGACACCGTGACGCCACCTCCGAGATCGACCGTGACCTGTCCCAGCACCGTCTTCCCGACCCCCCGCACGGGCCGCGATACGAAGGTTTGCCGCGCTTCTCCGGAGATTCCTCGAGCAGCCGCGCAAAGCGGCGGAGCTGATCGTCACGACCTGCGAGGAACGGAGGTCGAGTCCCGACGCCAGGCTTATACGCGTTCTTCGCCAAAGATGTGGCGACCGTACAGATCTTCACCGCGGTTTACAGGATCCTGTGATCCACCGAAACTCTCGCACGGCAGGTGGATCCAGGCTAAGCGGGGCAGAGCGGTGTGCCGTGCTTTCCGGGATTCGGGGTCAGAATCTCCTATGGACCGGCGGTCAGGCTGTACGCCGTCGCCGTCGTCGTTTTGCCCTGCTTCGTCACCGTGCCGGTCACCTTCACGCGGTACGGATGGCCGGTGTACACGGTCCGCGCGGTTTCAAGCTCTAGGTACGGACTCGAACTGGGACCTGCCGATAGGGTCGAGCCGGTGATCGTGTAGTAGGCGAGACTGTGGCTCGGTCCATGACCGAGCACCTGTGCCGCGATGTCGAGCTTTTGCCGTCCGCCGAAGCTCGATGCGCAAAACATCTCGCCGCCGTAGTCCATCACCTCAGTTGAGTTGATGTACGGAAAGCGTGTCTCGAACAGCGTTGCCGAGCAAGGAGCTCCCGACATCGGGACAGTCTTGGCCGGCCACGTATAGACCCAGCCAGACGCCGGCGTAACGGAGAGCGTGGGCTGGGTGCCCTGACACGCTGCGCAGGCCGTCCCCGACGAGGTCTTGTCGTTCGGCATCGTGACCTGCCCGTAGACCAGGAGCCGGTAGAGATGGCCTGGAACGGCGGTCCGCGCGCGGCCCAGGCGCAGTGGGCTGACTGGAGTCGGGCCCTGGAATAGACCGTCTCCGCCGATGCTGAACCACAGCGGCTCGCCGTTGACGAGGTTGAACACCTGCGGAACCACGTCGAGCGTCCTGCGGCCGACGTTGTTGGCACAACTGGTGCCGCCCCCGTAGTTCATCGTGTAGACCCCGTTGACGGTGGTGAAGTAGTCCCAGGCCGTTACCGAGCACGATACCCCGGGCATCTGCACTGTCGTTTCACGCAGCGTCGGCGATTGCGCCGCTGCACCCCCGGTCAAGACGAGCGATCCCACGCAGGCGAGCAGAAGTGAGCGAATGTGCTTCATGACGCTCCTTTCGTGCCGAAGATGCACACGTACCTCTGCACTCCACCATGCCTGCTTCAGTTGCCCGGGGCATCCGTTGTTTGGAGCGCCAGCGACGCGGAATACCTGCAAATCGGGATGGCCAGATGGGCTGGTGGTCGCCGGGGTGCTCGGTGTGTCAAGGCGTGACTATCCGAGGGACCGGATCGGGGGCCTGTCCGCGGGCGCCTGCGCCGAGCAGCATGGGGTGCATAACCGCGGAACGCGATCACCGCGGTCCAGGGGCCCGCCCGGCTAGAGCTCGGCTCGCATGGGGCAGCGGTGCGCGCGCTCCAGAGCGCGCTTGCTCGGCTGACTCACCTGCCCGCGATTGCGGTCGATGGTGTGTCCGGGATGCGCACGTGGCATGCGGTGATCGCGTTTCAGGGCTGGAGCGGCCTGGTCCGCGACGGCGTCGTCGGGTCCCGGACGCGTGCGGCGCTCGCCCACGTGCGGATCCCAAGGCCGTGGTCGACGGCCACTGGGTTTGAGGTCCACATCCCCCCAAGCAGGTGCTGCTGATCGTGGCCGACGGGCGGGTCCAGCGTGCGATCCATGTCTCCACTGGCAGGGGTGCGCTCTGAGGCCGTGGAGCGGTTCTTGACCGAGCACGAGCTCGCTCGTCCTCCCGGCACGCGCCCTTATTCCACCGGGTCGCCCGGCCCGTCCGTGCCCCGACCGCGGCGATGTAAGCACGCGCGCTTCCGCCGGTCGCCGTGAACGCCCCGCCGACGTACACCAGGCGGCCTGAGATCGCCAACGCGCCCACGTCTCCGTTGGCGTCGGGATTCCACGCCAATGGCCGGCCGGTTCGGGCACTCAGCGCGGCGATATGGTGACGCGCGCGGCCGCCGATCGACGTGAAATCACCGCCGATGTACAAGATTGGGCCGCGCAGCCCCAGCGCGAGCACCTCGCCGGTAGGGTGAGGGTCCCAGGTCGAAACGACGCGCCCGTCCGCCGTTACATGTGCCAGGTTGACACGCGGCACACCACCCACAGCGGCGCCTGTTCAGGTGATCGTGGCCGAGACCAGCGCCGGTGGTCGTCGGTGTCATAGACGGCGGCGCACCGTTGGGAACCGAGACCGAATCCGATGTCGCGGAGCGCAAGCAGTTGCTGCGAGACATCGGCTACAAGCTGTGACGGTTCAGGCTCGGCGGCGGCCGACTGCATCCGTCAGTAGTTAATCACCGTAATGCGTGCCATCGCGCGGATGGCGTCCAGCAACGCTGAGCCTACCGTGGATGACGACTATGCTCCACCTCGCTGCGAAACCACACTGCACGCGGCCGGGCAAGTTGGCGGCGGCGGCGCTTCTCGCCGCCGCCGTCCTGTCGACCGAATTGGCGGGGTGCGGCGGGTTGAGCTCGAGCTCTTCGAGTTCCACGAGTTCCACGAGTGTGCAGACGCCGTCCACGACGACCACCGCGCCGACGACGTCGTCTTCGACTCAGAGCCAGGGTACGGCGTCGGTCACGACTGGTCCGGTGCGGGGCGCGCTCCACGGCGAGAACCGTGCGCCGAAGGTCAATGAGAGCTGGCGATACTCGGTCGCGGTCACCGACGCGGCGGGTCATCCGTTGAGCGGAACGGTCGACATCGAGTTCACGTACGGCGGACAGGTGGTCGGACGAGACACGCCACCAACCCATCCGGTTGTCAACGGGCGCTGGCACGACACGCTCAAGTTCCCCGCCGACGCGGTCGGCATGCCCCTGAGCCTTCAGGCCGTGGTGCACACACCCGCCGGCTCGATCTCGCTCGATTGGCCGGTCACGGTCAGGCGATGATCGGGACAGGCGGGGCGCTCGCCGCGAGGCGCGGAGCCCGTCGGCGATCACGTCGACGTGTTGCCGTGCACGAGGGCGGCGCCGATGTCGTCGTCGCCGATGTGGTTAAGTCGTACGGGCCGATCAGGGCGCTGCGCGGGGTGTCGCTGACGCTCGCGGCCTCGGAGTTCGTGACCGTCACCGGGCCATCCGGCTCCGGGAAGAGCACGCTGCTGAATCTAATCGGCAGCCTCGACCGTCCTGACTCGGGCGTCGTCACGGTTGCCGGGATGCCGGTGCCCGAGCCCCGTGACGCGGTCGAGTTCCGCCGGCGGCTCGTCGGCTTCGTCTTCCAGGACAACCTCTTGCTTCCGTACCTGAGCGCGCAGAGCAACATCGAGGCGGCATTGCTCGCGGCCGGCGTGGGCCGCCGGGAGCGGCGCCGCCGTAGCTCCGAGTTGCTCGCCGAGGTCGGCCTTGCCGACCGTGCCGGACACCTGCCCTCGGAGCTGTCCGGTGGGCAGCGCCAAACGGTCGCCCTGGCGCGCGCGCTCGCCAACCATCCTCGCCTGCTGCTCGCGGACGAGCCGACCGGTGCGCTCGACTCGGACAGCGCGTCGCGCGCGCTCGACCTGCTCGCCTCGATGCGCGAGGTTCACGGCATGACCGTGCTCGTCGTCAGCCACGACGAGGCCGTGGCCAAACGGGCCGATCGCGTCGTACATCTGGTCGACGGGCAGGTCGCCTAGCAGCTCACGTCTGCGCAAGGCTGCTCGCCGACCATGTGCGGCTCGCCCGCCAGATCGGATAGATCGCGCCGAGCACGCCGATCGTGACTCCGATCAGGCAGGCGCGGCCGAAACCCCAGGCGGTCAGCTCGGGCGTGATGAAGCTCTGAAGCCCGAGCGCGGCGGGAAGCAGCCTGCTCCCGACGAGCCCGAGCAGCAGCCCGGCGGCCGTCCCCAGGAGGCTGACGGCGACCGCCTCGCCGAGTACCAGGCCCGCGAGCTGGGAACCACTCCAGCCGACCGTGGAGAGCAGCGCCAGCTCGCGACGGCGTTCGAGAACCGCGGCGAGCATCGTGTTGGCGACGGTCAGGGCGCCGATGATCAGCCCCAGCACGACGATCAACAGCACCGCTTTGCTGATCAGCTCGCTGTTGACGCCCGAGCGGATGGCCTCGCTGGGATCCGAGATCGCCGCGACGCCCGGAAACGCTCGCTGGAGCTCGGGCTTGGCCGCGGCGGGGGTCACCTGCGGGGCGAGCCGGATCGCGATCGTGGTCGTCTCCTGTGCCGTTCGCCCCGCCAGGGCTTGCGCGTCGGCGAGCGTGGTGATCACCCCCTGATCCTGAAAGGCGATGCCGGCGTGGTAGACGCCGGCGATCCGGAACGCTCGCTGACCGAGCTCGATCGACCCACCCGGCGCGAGGTGCAACTGGCTGGCCAGGAGGTCGCCGAGGATCGCTTGCCCAGCGGTGGGTCCGTGACCGGCCGTGTACACGAGCCGGCGGGCGACAAACCCGTTCGCGTCGATTCCGAACACGATCGCCGAAGGGGCTCGGGGAACCGCGCTCACGACCAGTTGGATTGGGGTGGCGTCGATGATCTCGGGCTGGTCCCGAAGGCGCGGCAACAGCGAAAGCGGCAGCACCGACGAGGTCGGGTCACCGGCGTCGCGCTGGAACAGGCCCAGGTCCGCGCGGCCGAGATGAACGAGCTGTCCCGCGGTTCGGTTCAGCCCCGCCGATAGGGCGAGAAGCGCCACGATCGCGGCCACTCCGATCGCGATACCCGCAGCCGTGAGCACGGTGCGGGCCTTCCGGCGGCGAAGGTTGGCGACGATCAGCGCGAGCATGAGGTGATTCGGAGCACGAAGATGGCCTGAGCCTGTATGGCGCAGGTGTGGCTACAACTGCATCAACGGAGGGATCGACCCGCATCGGGAGAGACCGCGAGCCGGCATCGTGGTTTCTCCGGGGCAGGCCGGTGGAGGCCTACGGTTGGCAGGCACGAACAGCATCCCCACGGTCCAACACACGGCCCTGGGGTCGCTCGGAGCCGCCCTAAGGCCCACCAGCAGCACGGCGATGACCCCGCTCAGGAACACCGAGTGCGCCGAGGGCGAACAGCGGCCGCCTCACCGGGTGAGGGCGCGCGGTGAGCCCGCCGGTTCAGGCGGGTTCCAGGGTGCGGGCGGCGGGACCTCGATCCCCTCGCGATCGAGCTCGGCCTTGATGCGTTCGCGCATCACCCGTGTGATCCGCCACTGCTCGAGCGGCTTGGTCGTGGCGACCAGCCGGATCGTGATTCCGGCGGGTCCGAGGCTCTGCACGCCCCACACCTCGGGCTCCTCGATGATCGCGCGGTCCTCGTGCCAGATCTCGTCCGCCACCCGCTTGATCGCGTCGCGCGCGCGGTCGATGTCCGAGTCGAGCGCGATCTGGATGTCGAGCAGCGCGCGGGACCAGTGCTGGGACATGTTTCCGGCCCGCTGGATCTGCCCGTTGGGGACATGCCACACGGTGCCGTCGACCGAACGGATCCGCGTCGCTCGGAGCGTGACGGCCTCGACTGAGCCCGTGACCTCGCCGAGGTCGACCCAGTCGCCAACGCCGAACTGATCCTCGACCAGGATGAACACGCCGGCGAGGAAGTCCCTGATCAGCGACTGTGCTCCGAACCCGAGTGCCACACCGATCAGCCCTGCGCCGGTGAGGAGCGGCTCGAGCCGGACCCCGAGCACGCGCACGCTCGCGACGATCGCGACGAGCCATACGACGAACGTGGCCGCCCCCGCGAGCGCAACCGCCAGTGCCTCGATTCGCTGGACGGCACGCGTGCTCACCATCTCGCCCGTGTCGAGCAGCGATGGGGGAGTGTGGCGGCGCAGGACGCCCGGGCCACGACGGGCACGGCGCCGACCGAGCCGCCTGACCAGCAGCTTCACGACCCGGCGCGCGACCTTGCCGAGGATCACCGCGCTGACGATGATGCCGAGAATCGCCAGCGGCTTGTCAACCAGGAAGTTGAGCACCGAGTTCAGTATTGCGTCCCAGCCTCTAGTCTAGGTGCAGCCTTGCGGTCCACATGCAGCGATCATCGCGCGCGTCCTTGCTCCCGGCATCGGCAAATCGCTCGGGTGCGACTGTGGTGCAGTACGGATCGGCGCTGGACGCAGACCCGGCGAGGCACCGGCGAGGCCGGCCACTTTGGTGGCTACGCTGCCATCGACACTTCCGAATCGGGGACGCGGAGCGCGGAGGTCTCGATGCCTGGTCCGGCGACTGGTGCATGGTGCGGGCCTCGGCCGCGGCGCTCATGGTGGGCTCGTGCTCGATCAACTCGTAATCCACGCCCTCGCCTTCGAGGAAATCGACGATCGCCTCGGCTCGGGTGGTCGTCGGGGTTGTTGAGACATCCTCAGTGGTCATCGCGTATCTCCTTTCCTGAGTTGCCCAACTACGACGCTATTCCGGGTGTACGCATGCGGCATCTGCGAAAACCACACGCGCGTGTGAGTAAGTCACGGACGCCCCGAGCTCAGCGGGCTGGGAGGGGATGCCCGGTCCGGCCGTCTGAGTTCTCGATGTTGCTCTGCTCCTCTGCGATGCGCGCCCATCGCGCGAGGCGCTTTTCCACACGCGCATGCAGCGTGCCCTCCGGGAAGAGTCCGTCCGAACCCCGTCGCCCGGCTGTGAGGCCGGTGAGCAGCTGGATCCCGTCATCCACGGTGCGGGCACTCCAGACATGGAAGCGCCCCGTGCGTACGGCGTCCACGACCTCCCGGGTGAGCATCAGATGGCGTACGTTCGCCTCCGGGATGATCACGCCCTGACGTCCGGTGAGCTCTGCGAGCGAGCAAGCGCGATAGAAGCCTTCGATCTTTTCGTTGACGCCACCGATCGCCTGCAGTTCGCCGTGCTGGTTTACCGAGCCGGTCACCGCGATGTCCTGCCTGAGCGGGACGTCCGCGAGCTCGGACAGGAGCGCGTAAAGCTCGGCGCTGGCGGCGGAATCGCCATCGATCTGCTCGTATGACTGCTCGAAGGTGAGGTTTGCGGCCAGGGCGATCCGGCGCTCTCCGCCGTAGCGGCCGCGTAGATAGCCGCTCAGGATCAGGAACCCCTTGTCGTGGATATGGCCGCTCAGCTCGGCCTCGCGTTCGATCGACACCAGCGCGCCGCGGCCCGGGCCGGCGCTGGCCGTGATCCGCACGGGCCGCCCGAACGAGTAGTCACCAAGGTCGAGGACCGCCAGTCCGTTGACCTGGCCCACGCGCTTGCCGTCAAAGTCGAGCATCAAGGTTCCCTCGGCGACCATGTCCAACAGGCGCCGTTCGATCAGGTCGGACCGCCTAGTTTTCTGCTCGATCGCCCGCTCGACATGCTTGGCGTGCACGAGCTTGCTCCCGTCCGCAGAAGCCCAGTGGCTGGCCTCTGCGGCGAGCCCGGCGATCTCGACGAACCGCGTCGAGAGCCACTCCTGGCTCTCGGCGAGGCGCCCGCCGTGTTCGATCACGCGCGCCACCGCGGCAGCGTCGAAGTGACGCAGCCCCCTCTCGAGGACCTGTGAGCTGAGGAACGACGCGTAGCTGCGCACGCCTGTTTCATCCCAGGCGACGCGCCAGTCGAACTCCGCCTTGACCCGAAACAGCTTGCGCACGTCCTCGTCGAGTCGGTACGCAAGCTCGTACAACGCCGGGGATCCCACCAGCACGACCTTGAGGTCGAGTTCGATCGCTTCGGGCGTGAGCGTCGCCGTCGGGAACAGGGCGTACTGCTCGGCCAGGTTCTCGAGCCGGATCTGGTCCGATCGCAGGACCTCCTTCAGCTTCAGCCACACCAACGGCTGCGCGAGCACCTCCGCGGCGGGCAGGATCAGATAGCCGCCGTTCGCTCGATGAACGGCGCCCGGCCGGAGCATTCGGTGGTCGGTCACGAACCCGCCGCCGAGCACCCCCTGATGCTCGATCCGCCCGAACAGGTTCGAGTAGGTCGGATTCGTCTCGGCCACGACCGGCGCGTTGCCGGCGGCGTCGTGGGACACGAACACATTCACGGCATAGCGGGCCAGCGCCTGCTCCGGGCCGCCGGCGATGGCCTGGGCGAGTGGTGAGGATGGCTCCGCTCCGTCTTGACCGCTTCGCAGCCCGAACTGCGCGAGGTTCTCGATCACGTCCTCTTGGACCGAGGTCAGCCACGCGGTCAGCTTGCCCGATTCGGTGTAGCGCTCCTTGAGCTCATCGATCAGGTGGCCCACCGCGAACAGCGCGACCTCATGCTCGAGCGCCCGCAACCGGCGGCGCGCTTCACGCTGGCTGCTGCGCATGTTTGTCAGGAATGCCTGGATCCGCGGCCCCAACTCCTCGATCGCCGCCTGATAGCGGTTGCGGACCGGCTCGGGCAGCCCCGCGAAGTCGGCTGGGGTCATTGGCTGGCCTCCGCGGAGCGGCACGGTCACGACCCCGGTCGGCGTGAGCTCGAAGGCGATTCCCCCCGCCTGTGCGTGTTCGCGGAGCTCACCCAGCGCCGCCTCCTGTTCGCTCTCGATCGGCTCGGTCAGCTCCCGCTGGCGGCGCGAGTACGTGTCGCTTTCGAATGCTCCCGCCAATTCACGGCGCGCGTCCTCGAGAAACTGGCGCAGGTCCGCGACCAGCTGCTCCCCCTGTCCGCTCTCGAGCATGACGGCGATCGGCCGGCGCGGGTCGGAAAAGTTGTGCAGGTACACCCAGTCGCCGGGAGGAGGGCGGTCTCGCCCGTGCCTCCGGAGCCCCGCCTCGACCGCGGTGCGCTTGCCCACACCGACCGGGCCGGTGACGAAGATGTTGTAACCCGCCATCTGGGCCTCCAGCCCAAACGAGATCGCCTCACTCGCTCGCGCCTGACCGACGGGGCCTTCGTCCGGCGTCACCTCTTCGGTGGACCTGAAGCCGAGCGTCTTGGGACGATGCGTTCGCCGCAGTGACGCCGCCGAGAGCTCGTGTGCTCCGGATCGCCTGCTCATGACCGGTCGATCGCTCTGCGCAGAGGCATGCTCGCCATAACGCCGCTAGGCGCCTGCTGCCTGCTTCTGCGCGTGCGCCAGGTAGCCGACTGCGTCGTTCAACGTGGACAGCTTGGGATAGTCGCGCTCGGGGATCTCGATCCCGGTCCGCTCGTTGATTGCGACGACGATGTTGAGGAAGTCCATAGAGTCGATGTCCAACTGCTCGACCAGCTCGGTTTCGGGGTCGATCGCGGCGGGGTCGACGTCGGGTGCTACCTCGGTCAGAACGCTGATCACGATCGCGCGCAGTTCCTGCTCGGTGGTCATAGGGTCTCCGGTTTCTGTAGTTGTCGGTCGATCAGGGTCAGAAGGCGGCTTCCGGTGTGCCCGTCGCTTGCCCTGTGATCCGCGGACAGCGTCGCCACGACGGTCGGCCGAACGCCGAGCATCCCGCCGGCCGCCCACGGCCGCTCACGCACGGCGCCGAAGCCGACGAGCGCGACCTGGGGCGGGTAGATCACGCCGTGGACCAGGTCGACCCCGTGCTCGCCGAGGTTGGTGACGGTGAGCGTCGGGTCCGACATCTCCGAGCTTCGCAACCGGCCGGCCCGTGCCCGCTGCACGAGATCGCGGACGCCGGCCATGATCTCCGCGAGGCTCTTGCGGTCGGCGTCGTGCAGCGCGGGCGCGACCAGGCCGCCGCCGCGGAGCGAGATGGCGACACCGAGGTGGACTCCGCTGCCCGGACGAAACGCCCCGTCGATCCAGAAGCCATTCATCTCCGGCATCTCGACCGCCGCGCGGGCGACCGCGCTCAGCAGCAACGCGGACGGCAGCAGCCGATCGTTGACCGGTCGCTGGAGGTTGGTTTCATGCAGCCAATCGATCGCCCGGCTCATGCCGATCTCCTGCTGCAGGTAGTAGTGGGGGATCTCGCGCTTGGACCGCGCCATCAGCGCGCCGATCGCCTCGCGCATCGCGGCCTGACGGTCGGCGGGCTCGGGTGGGGGCGCCGGCACGACCGTCGGCTGCGCGTTTGGGACGGCCGTCTTCGAGCCGTGCTCTACATCGGCCCTTGTGATGGCGCCATTCGGTCCGCTTCCCGTGATCGTCGATAGGTCCACGCCGAGTTGTCCGGCCACCCGCCGAGCGAGGGGAGAGACGCGAAGTCGGCAATTTGCGCCGGCCGCGGCGGCGGGCGCCGCCGGGGCCGGGGCGGGCGCCGGCGGGGCGGGCGCCGGCGGGGCCGGGACGGGCGCCGGCGGGGCCGGCGCTGGTGCAGGCGGTGGGGCGGGAGCGGCTATCGAGGGCGCAGCCCGCGCACCCACGGCGGCGGGGACCTCCGCGCGGATCGGGTGGAGCGTTGCCAGCACGGTCCCCACGGGGACGCGCACGCCCACCGGAACCACAAGCTCGTCGATCACGCCGTCCTCGAAGATCTCGACCTCGATCTCGGCCTTGCTCGTGTCCACCAGCGCGACGATGTCGCCGCGCTTGACGGTGGCGCCCGGCTTGACGTACCACTCGAGCAGCGTGCCGGCCTCCATGTCGGCGCCGAGCGACGGCATCACGAAGTCACTCATCGGCGCCGCCTGGAATCATTCGGCGAACCTCGCGGGCGACCGCGGCTGGTTGCGGCAGCGCGGCCTGCTCGAGGTGCCTCGGGTACGGCATCGGCACCTCGGCCGAGCACACCCGCGCGACCGGCGCGTCGAGCTCGTAAAAGGCCTGCTCCATGATCCTGGCGCTCACCTCGGCGGCGAGGCTGCCCGACCTCCAGCCCTCGTCGATCACCACGGCGCGATGTGTGCGCGCCACCGACTCGATGATCGTCGCGTCATCGAGCGGGCGCAGGACGCGCAGGTCGAGCACCTCGGCCTCGATTCCGGAGGCCACGAGCTCGTCGGCGGCGGCCAGCGCCGTCGGAACGGTGCCGCCGTAGGCGATCAGCGTCACGTCGCCGCCCGGCCGCCTGATCGCGGCGCGCTCGATGTCGACGGCGCCGGCGTCCGCGGCGAGCTCGCCCTCGAGGTTGTAGAGCGAGCCATGCTCGAAGATCAGCACCGAATTGGGGTCGGCGAGCGCCGGTGCGAGCATCCCGCGTGCGTCCGCGAGCGTCGCCGGTGCGAGCAGCTTCAGGCCGGGGATGTGCGCCAGCCAGCCCTCGAGGCTGTGGGAGTGCTGCGCCGCGACCTGCCGTCCCGCGCCCGTGGTCATGCGGATCACGAGCGGGATCGCGAACTGGCCGCCGGACATGTGCGTGATCGTGGCGGCGTTGTTCATGATCTGGTCGAGCGCGAGCAGGCAGAAGTTGACGGTCATCACCTCGACAATTGGGCGCATGCCACCCATCGCCGCGCCGATCCCGGCGCCGACGAACGCCGATTCCGACAGTGGTGTGTCGCGGATCCGCTCGGGTCCGAACTCGTCCAGCAGGCCCTTGCTGACGCCGAAGCAGCCGCCGTAGGCGCCGACGTCCTCGCCCATCAGGAACACGCGCCGGTCGGCCAGCATCGCCTCGCGGATCGCCTCGCGCATAGCCTCCCGGTAGGTGATCGTCCTCGCCGGCGCGACGCTCATGGCGCGACCCCCTCGAAGTACACGAACCGCTCGAGCTCGTCCACCGGCTCGAGCGTCCCGGCCTCGGCAAACGCGATCGCGTCGCGCACCTCTTGCGAGATCTCCTCTTCGAGCTTCCCGACGTCCGCGTCGCTCAGCAGGCCGGCGGCCGTCAGCCGGGCGCTGAGCGCCGGGATCGGATCGTGCTCCTTCCAGCGCTCGATCTCCTCCTTGGACCGATACAGATCGGGGTCGTACATCGAGTGCGCCCGGAAGCGATAGGTGCGAAGCTCGAGGAAGCAGGGCCTGCCGCCGTCCCGTACCTCGGCCGCCGCCCGGCGGGCGGCGTCCTCGACGGCGAGCACGTCCATGCCGTCGGCTGACCACGCCGTCATCTCATAGCTGGCCGCCTTCAACGCGAGGTCGGTCTCGGACTCGTAGCGCTCGATCGCGGTGCCCATCGCGTAGCGGTTGTTCTCGCACAGGAACAGCACCGGCAGGCTCCATACCGCGGCCAGGTTCATGCACTCGTGGAACTCACCCTCGGCCACCGCTCCATCGCCGAAGAAGCATGCGGTAACCCGCTTGCGGCTCTGAAGCTTGTCCGCGAGTGCCAGCCCGACCGCCAGCGGCAGGCCACCGCCGACGATCGCGTTCCCGCCGTAGAACCGAGTCGCCGCGTCAAACAGGTGCATCGACCCACCCCGCCCGCGCGCACACCCTTCCACCTTGCCGTACATCTCGGCCATGATCGAGCCGGCCGAGACGCCCCGCACGAGCGCGTGCCCGTGCTCGCGGTAGGTCGCGACGATCGCGTCCTCCGCCGTGAGCGCCTGCATGGCACCAACCGCCACCGCCTCCTCGCCGATGTACAGGTGCATGAACCCGCGGATCTTGGCCGCGCTGTAGAGCTCCACGCACTTTTCCTCGAACCGGCGCACGCGCAGCATCTGCCGCAACAGCTCCAGGCCGTGCTCACGAGAGACAGGTTCCGACCCGGTCATCCGGTCGGCTCCAACGTCGAAGTGTCGCCCTCGGCGAGTCCGAGCTCGCGCGCCTTGAGCAGCCGCCGCATGACCTTGCCGCTGCGGTTGTGCGGGACCGCTTGCACAAACTCGATCTCCCGCGGCGCGACTGCCGCGCCCAGCCGGCGGCGCGCGAACGCGAGCAGGTCGCGGCGCACGTCATCGCTCGGCTCCATGCCGGGGGCCAGCGTCACGAATGCCTTGACGACCTCCCCGGCCACCGGGTCGGGAATGCCGATCACGCCAGCCTCGGCGACGGCGGGATGCTCGAGCAGCACGCTTTCCACCTCGAACGGGCCGATCAGGTGCCCGGCGGACTTGATCACGTCGTCACCCCGCCCGATGAACCAGAAATAGCCATCGCGATCGCGTCGCACCAGGTCGCCGGTCAAATACCACCCGCCCGCGAAGCACTTGCGGTAGCGCTCCTCCTCGCCGAGATAGCCGCGGAACATCGACGGCCAACCCGGCCGCAGCACCAGCTCGCCCTGCTCGCCGGGATCCTCGACGAGCTCGAGCGTGCCGTCCGGCGCGAGCACCGGATTGTCCTCCTCATCGCGTCTGGCGATCGCCGCCGCGATCCCCGGCAGCGGCCGTCCCATCGAGCCCGGCCGGACGTCCATCGAGCGATAGTTGGCGATCATGATCCCGCCCGTCTCGGTCTGCCACCAGTTGTCGTGCGCTGGCTGCCCGAACGCCTCCTGGCTCCACACGACGACCTCCGGGTTGAGCGGCTCGCCCACGCTAGCGATGAACCGCAGGGCACCCAGGTCGTACTCGCGCGCCACCTCGGCGCCGGCACGCATCAGCATCCGCAGTGCGGTCGGCGCCGTGTACCAGACCGTGACGCGCTCGTCCTGGAGGATCCCGTACCAACGATCGATCTCGAGTTCCGCCTCGTCGACGATCGCGGTGGCGCCGAGCGTCAGCGGAGCGATGATCCCGTACGATGTCCCGGTCACCCAGCCAGGGTCCGCCGTGCACCAGAACACATCCCCCGGCCGCAGGTCCAGCACGGTGCGGCCCGTCTCGCGGTGCGCGACGACCGCCTCGTGAACGTGGATGGCACCCTTCGGCGACCCGGTCGTACCGCTGGTGAAATGCAGCAGGGCCATGTCGTCGGGCGCCGTGGCGGGCATCTCGTAGTCGTCGCCGGCGGCGTTCATCAGCGCACGTAGGTCCTCGACCTCGGCGATCTCGGCGATCTCCTCCCGCTCGCCGACTAGCAGCACGTGCTCGAGGCCGGGCAGCCGCCCCCGCAGGTCGGCCACCTTGCGCCGGTACAGAGCCGTGGTAGTCAAGAGCACCCGCGCGTCACCCAGGCGCAGCCGCTGCTCGATCGGCTCGGGCCCGAACGCGGAGAACAGCGGACAGAAGACGCTGCCTCGCTTGAGCGTCCCGAGCGCCGCGACGTACAGCTCTGGAATCCGGCCTGCGAGCACGAAGACCCGCTCGCCGCGCCCTACCCCCAGCGCGTCGAGTACGCCCGCGAACCGGTCGGTCTGCCGCTTTAGCCCGGCGTAGGTGAGATCCAACGCCGCGTGGCGCTTGCTCAGGAAACGCAGCGCGACCGCATCTGCCAGCGGACCGGCGGCATGGCGGTCGACCGCCTCGTAGGCGATATTGAGACCGCCGCCGGGAAGGCCGGCGAGCCGCGCCCGGGCCGCCGCCCACGAGAACTCCGCCCGCGCCCGACCGTAGTCGGGCATGTTCGGAGCCGGTCCGTCCGGTTGTGACTTGTGGATCGCGCGCAAGGGCGCCGTAGTCGATATAGGCCTCACTGGAGGAACCTACGCCCGGGCACTGCCCCCGGGCATCCGCAGGGATCCGAAGGCGACTACGGGGTTTCCGAAGCACGCGCGGAGGCGTGGCGTCGCGTCAATGCCGGGTAAGTGGTTTGCCGCGTCGGCAGACGCTCGAACCACCGATGCGGCGAGCCCACGGCCGTGCCAGCGTGGTGGTATGCCGGGTCGCAGTTTCCGGATCGCGCGGATCGCGGGCATTCCCGTGGGGATCAGCCCGCTGTGGCTGATCATCGTTGCGCTCATCACCTGGTCGCTCGGGGCTGGCTACTACCCCAGCGAGGTTCACGGGATCACGACCGTGGCCTCCTACGCGCTCGGTCTGCTGAGCGCCCTTCTGCTGTTCGCAAGCATCCTCGCGCACGAGTTCGGCCACGCACTCGTGGCCCGGCGCCGCGGCGTCCAGATCGAGGAGATCGACCTGTGGCTGCTTGGCGGCGTGGCGCGAATGAGCGGTGAGCCGAAGACCGCCGAGGACGAGCTGCACTTCGCGCTCGCCGGGCCCGCGGTGACGGCGGTCGTCGCGGCGCTGTTCGGAGCGCTCGCACTTGCGCTGCCAAGCTCGGCGCCGGCGGCGCTGCGCGCGCTGGTCAGCTACCAGGTCCAGATCAATCTCCTGATCCTCGCCTTCAACCTCGTCCCGGCCTTTCCACTCGACGGGGGACGGGTGGCCCGGGCGCTGATCTGGCGGCGCACGGGTGATATGGCAGCGGCCACGAACACCGCGGCCGGCCTGGGGCGGGTGTTCGGCTATTTGCTGATCGCCTTCGGCGTCCTGCTCGCGTTCGACGGGGAGCCCGGCGGTCTGTGGTTCGCGCTGATCGGCGTGTTCCTGGTGTCGGCGGCGACCGCCGAGCGTATGCACGAGCAGGTGATAGGCGCGTTCACCGGCGTCCCAGCCGAGGCTCTGATGTCCCAGCCCGCGATCAGCATCCCCGCGGAGTCGACGCTCGCCGAGGCGCAGGAGTACTTCACGCGCCACCGCTACACCGCGTTCCCGGTGACCGACGGCGCGGGCAGAGCGATCGGGATGCTGAGCATCGAGCACCTGAGGAGAACGCCCCGGTCGCGCTGGCCGGCCACGCCTGCGGGGGAACTGGCCGAACGGGACCCGGCCCTGCTCGTCAGCGGCCAGGAGAAGATCGCCCACCTGCTCGACCAGCCCGCGTTCGTGCGGATCGGGCGGGCGGCGGTCATCGATCAGGACGGACGACCCGTCGGCGTCGTCTCCCTCACCGACATCGAGCGAACGATTCGTGCGTCCCGCCTAGGCAAGAGCGCGGGCGGCACCGCCGGCCTCGCCTCGCGTTGAGCGGCCGCTCGCGCGCTCAGCTTGATCTGCGCGGGATATTGCGGATGCCGCACCAGGCGGGCGGTTGTGGAGGGTGACGTCCGAGTGCTGGATCCGAAGGCCTTCGCCGCACGCTCGTCGGCGTCGAGAAGTTGGACACGGCGATCGGCCGGGCGCGTACCGAGGTTGAAGCGCGCGTGGAGCACTACCGCGGCGGACGTCCGCCGCTCGACGCCCGGGGGCGCACCGCGATCGTCGTCGACGACGGGCTCGGCACAGGCGAGACGGCCCGCGCCGCGCTCCCCGCGGTCCGGGCGCAGGGTCCGCGCCGGCTGATGTTGGCGGTGCCGGTCCGGTTTGGCGGTCATTCCCCGGCGGAAACACTCACGCTCGGACTGGAAGTGCCGCTGGCGCGGTCGACGATCGCCCCGCGCTAGTCCCGCGCGCTGCGCCCGGCAAGCCACCTCACCCGAATGGCCTGCTCGCGTTGGCTTTCATCGAGCGCAAGGTCGAGGGCGATAAGCGCCTGTTCGTGCTGCGGAATCCACCGCTCTCGCAGCGCGCGCAGCCGGCGCGCCGCACGCCCGAGCTCGGCGGACAGCTCGGACTCGGCCCGCTCGGCAATCGCGAAGCGGGTGGCCGCGCGTGCGGCCTCACAACACGCGCGCGCCAAGAGGACAGCGGCCGAGCTGCCGCCGAGCGCCGAGATCGCAGGCGGCTCGGGGACGTCGATCGCCTCCGCGCGGGGAATGCGGGCACCCATGAAGTTCAGCCAGGACACCTCCAGCGAAGCGCGGTCCTGAACATGGCGCGCAAGCAACTCGAGCCGTGCGGCGCCGTCCACGATCCCCGCCCGTGAGGTCCACGTCTCAACCTGGGCCGCGGCCTCGTTCCAGTCCTGGCGCGCCCGCTCGGCTTCCGCCCGGATGCGCGCGTGCTCACCGAGCAGCACCTGGCGTTTGCGGTCGAGCAGCTCGGCGCCGCGCCGGGCAACCTCGAGGCGCGCGATCAGCCACGTCCGGCCGGCCTTACCGGGCGGGATTCGCAGAGCCATCGTGATCCGAGGGTCGGTAGCGCTCCTGCACCGTGCGCGGGCTGATCATCGAGAGCTCCGTGGTTGGAAGGACCGAGGCGACGTTCCAGGCTCGATCGAGCGTGTCGTCCAGGGAGCGGCTCTCCTCGAGCGGCTGGGAGAGAAACTCGGTCTCGAACACAGCCCGCGCGCGCAGATAGTCGCGGTCGGTAGCGGACAGCGCGTCCTCGCCGACCACCTCTGCGAGATCCGCGGCCTGGCGCGCGCGGGCGACGATCCCGTACAGCTGGGCTGAGATCTCGAGGTGGTCATCGCGCGTCAGCCCCGGACCGGCGCCCCGGCGCATCAGCCGTGACAGCGACGCCAGAGGGTCGAACGGCGGCGATATCCCGCGGGCGTATAGCTCGGGGCTGAGCACGAGCTGACCCTCGGTGATGTAGCCGGTCACGTCCGGCACCGGATGGGTGATGTCCCCGGCCGGCATCGTCAGCACCGGCACTTGCGTGAGTGATCCCTCGAGCCCTTTGATCCTGCCCGCGCGCTCGAGCAGCGACGCGAGGTCGCTGTACAGGTATCCGGGATATCCGCGGCGGCTGGGAACTTCACCGCGCGCAGCCGACACCTGGCGGACCGCCTCGCAATAGTTGGTCAAATCAGCCAGCACGACCAGCACGTGGCGATGCAGGTCGAACGCGAGGTGCTCGGCCACCGTCAGCGCGACCCGTGGGGTGACGATTCGCTCCACGACCGGGTCCTCAGCGGTGTTGATGAACAGCGCCAAGTCGGCCAGATCGGCGCGCCGCTCCAGCGCGCTGCGGACGGCGTGCACGTCCGCATGCGGCAGGCCGAGCGCGGCGAACACGATCGCGAACGGCTGGCCCTCGACGTGGGCCTGCGCCGCGATCTGCGCCGCGAGCTCGAGATGCGGAAGGCCGCCGACCGAGAACACCGGCAGCTTTTGTCCTCGCACCAGCGTCGCCAGGCCGTCGATCGCGCTGACGCCGGTCAGAATCGGCTCACTGGGAGCGGCCCGGCTGGCGGGGTTGATCGGGGCGCCGGCGACGGGCCGTCGCTCGCCGCCGAGCACCGGCGGGCCGCCGTCGATCGGCTCGCCCCTGCCGTTGCAAGCCCGTCCCAGCCATCCCTCCCCCACGGGGATCTGCATCGGGGCCCCTGAGAACGCGACCCGCGCCGAGTCCAGCCGCATCCCCGAGGTCCCCTCCAGGACCTCGATCACCGCCACATCGGTGTGGACATCGAGCACGGTGCCGTGTCTGACCTCACCCGACTCGAGCCTGATCTCCGCGACCTCGTCCCAGCCGATGCCGGCGACATCCTCGACGACGATCAGCGGCCCGCGGATCGAGCCGATCGCCCGGTACTCGATGGGTGCGCGCGCGGTCATCGTGCCGGCCGACCGACCCCTTCGAGCGTGTGCATGAGGTCTCGGCCGATCCGCTCGACCTCCGCGGCGTCGTCCGGCGCGGTGTCATAGCGAGCGCGTAGCACACTCGACAGATCGACCGCCTCGAGCTTGGCGACCGGCACACCGCCGTCGAGCAGTGCGATCAGGCGCTCGTGGACGTCGAGCACGAGCGTTAGTAGCGCGCGTTGCTTGGCCGGTGAGCTGAACTGATCGTTCTCGAGGAGGGCGCTCTGCTGAAGCACCGCCTCGCGGAGCAGGCGCGCGGTGCGCAGCGTGATCCGTTCGCGCCCCGGCAGCGAGTCGGCGCCGACGAGCTGCGCGATCGACTCGATCCGGTCGGCGTCCGTGAGAAGTCGCAGCGCCACGGCCCGCCGTTCCCTCCAACCCGGGTCGCCGTGCTCCGCCTGCCATGCGGCCAGCTGGTCGACGTCCCGGGCGGAGGAGTCGCGCCAGCTCACCGCCGGATAGTGGCGGGCGTAGGCAAGGTCGCGATCGAGCGACCAGACCGCGCGCACGAATCGCCTCGTGTGCGACGTGACCGGCTCCGTGAGGTCCCCGCCGGGCGGGGATACCGCGCCGAGGATGCTCACCGATGCGATCTTGCCGCCGAGCGTCTGCACCTGGCTCGCGCGCTCGTAGAAGTCGGCCAGCGCCGAGGACAGTCCCGCCGGATAGCCCTCCTCCGCAGGGAGCTCACCGGTGCGCGAGGCCAGCTCGCGCAACGCCTCCGCCCAGCGCGAGGTCGAATCCGCGATCACGACCGCGTCGTAGCCCATATCGCGGTAGTACTCGGCGACCGTCACCCCCGTGTAGATGCTCGCCTCGCGCGCCATCACGGGCATGTTCGAGGTGTTGGCGATCAGGACGGTCCGGTCCAGCAACGACTGACCCGTGCGTGGATCCTCGAGCGCCTCGAACTCTTCCAGCACATCGGCGAGCTCGTTGCCGCGCTCGCCGCACCCGACGTACACGATCACCGCGGCGTCACACCACTTGGCGATCTGCTGCAGCGCCACGGTCTTGCCGGTGCCGAATCCGCCCGGGATCGCCGCGGTGCTGCCTCGGGCGACGGGGAACAGGAGGTCGAGCACTCGCTGACCGGTGACCAGCGGCCCGCCGCCGGCGAGCCGCGCCCGTACCGGACGTGGCCGGCGAACCGGCCAGCGCTGCGCGAGCCCGAGCTCGCGGCCGTTTACGCGGGCGACGACGTCCCTGAGGCGGAGCTCGCCCGGCGGGGCGATCCACTCCACGGTGCCGCCGGCGGCGGGCGGCACCAGCACGTGGTGGTCGATCGCCGCGCTCTCGCGAACGGTTCCGAGTGTCGCGCCCGCGGCCAGATGCTCTCCGGCCTGGGCCGCGGGCGCGAAGCTCCACGCGCCCTCCGCGGCGCGGATGCCTCCCGCGCCACCGGGCTCGATCCACGCCGCGGCGGACTGGAGCGGGCGCAACACGCCGTCGAACACCCCTCCGAGCAGGCCCGGACCCAGCTCCGCGGCCAGCGGTCCCCCGGTGGGCACGATCTCGTCGCCGGGCTTGAGTCCGCCGGTGTACTCGTACACTTGAACCGTTGCGATCGGGCCCTCGAGCGCCATCACCTCCCCCGGGAGTCGGAGGGGTCCGACCTCGACAAGGTCGAGCATCGCCAGCCCGCCGTCGGTGCGAATCTCGACCACCGGTCCGTTGACGCGCGTGACGACGGCGGCGGTCATTGCCACAGCCGCTCGAGCTCGCCCGCCATCGCGTCCAGGACGCGGTCGACCTGGGCCCCCAGCGAACAGTCGATCTCGCGGGTGCCCGAGCGCGCCACGAAGCCGCCGTCGGGAGTGGGAGCGATCTCGACCGGGCCTGCCGGCAGGAGCCGCTCGCGCGCGTCGGCGGCCAGACGCTCGAGCAGCTGCCCCATACGCGGATCCCCGACCATGTCGCGGACCATCGCGTGCGCAGACGCGCGGGCCTCGGTCAGTGCCGACTGCTGCGCGCGGAGCACGGTTCCGCGGGCATCGGCGCGCACCTCGGCCAGACCGTCGCGCGTCTCGAGCTCTGCCAGCCGTTCCGCGGCAGCGCACCGTCGCTCGATCAGCGCAGTCGCCTCCGCGCGCGCTTGCGCGATGATCGTCTCGGCGCGGCCTTCTCCGGCGCGGCGAATCGCCTCCGCCTCTTCGGCTGCGACGCGAAGCTCGAGTTCGCGTACCGCGGCGATCGTCTGCTTCCGAGCGGCACCCGCAGGGGTCATCCGGGCATCACCACCCACAGTCTCTGCCCCCGTCGATCGAGCTCGCTCGCCGCGAGCGCGGCGTGTGCCGCAGGCGTGAGGATCACGAGCGCGACCTCGGGCGGCAACGCCGCCCACGCCGCGCGGGCGCCGGCAGGATCGTCCGCCACCGCCACCTCCACGCCGGCGAGCGCAAAGCCGCGCAGCTGCTCCTGCTCTCCGATTGCGACGATCCCGGTCATGGCGCGTCGTCCGCAGGCTCACGCCTGACCGGTCAGGCCTTGCCGATCAAGAGCACGGCGATGATCAACCCGTAGATCGCGATCCCCTCGGCGAGCCCCACGATCACAAGTGAACGGCCGAACATCTCGGGCTTCTCGGCGATCGCCGCGAGCGTCGCGGCGCCCGTGTAGGAGACGGCGATGCCGGCCCCGATGGTGGAGCCGGCAACGGCGATGCCGGCCCCGATGAAGGCATCGCCGGAGCTGCTGGCGGCGGCGGTGGTGGTGGCAGCCTGTGCGGGGTCGACCACGCCCGCCAGCATCAGGACGAGGCCGACCAGGGCCGCGCCGGCGACCGTGACGTTGACCCTGACCAGCCACCTGGTAGCGGCCCGGGGCGCCCGGCGTAACAGCCGCTGCGCGATCGCTCCGCCGACGACGGCGCCGGGGATAGCCAGCAACACCAACTCGATCATCTTGCCTCCTCGATTGAGATCAATGGCAGGCTGAACGGCCTGAACGGGCGACCCTCGCGCACGAACAGCCGTGAGAACAGCTCGTAGTACTCGAGGCGAAGGGCCTGCACGGAGACGACCAGTCCCTCGAGCGCGAACGCCGCGCTCCAGCCCACCGTGAACGTCGCGACCGCGGCCAGGTCGCCGAGCGGGCTGCCGGTGAGGGTCCCCGTCGCATGCAGGACGACCTGCCCGATCGCCGCGTGCATCAACCCGAAGGCCGCCAGCCGGGCAAACGAGAAGACGTTTGAGAACAGGCGGAGCAGCGTGTCGAGCACACCGATCAGCACCTCGAGGATCGCCGTGGCGCCGCTGCCGGCCTCGGCGCGCAGCCCCAGCACGAGCGGCACGACGGCGACGGCGACGATCGCGAGGCCCGCCGGCGTCAGCCAGGCGGCGTGGGTGGCGATCCCGAGCACCGCCAGGACCCCGCCCGCCAGCAGAGCGAGACCCGGTACACCCGAGTCGGCCGTCAGCGCGAGCAGCGCGCCGCCCTCTCGGAAGCGGTTGATGATCCCGATCACGTAGCCGGCGGCCAGCAGGCCAACGCCCGCCGCGATCGCCACCGCGAGCAATCGGGTGGGCGAATCGAGGGGCGCGAGCCACAGTGTCGGCAGCACCCTTGTCGGACCGAACAGCTCCCCGTAGAGCGCCCCGAACAGAACCGCCGACGCCCCCGCCGCCACGATCATCGGCCAGACCTTGCGCACTGCCGCCAGCCGGGGATTGCGACTGCGACTCAATACCAGCGCGGCCACCACGATTAGTGCCCCGTCGCCTACGTCCCCGAACATCATCCCGAACATCAGGCAGTAGGTGACGGCGACGAACGGGGTCGGATCGACATCCTCATAGGGCATCGCGCCGTAGGTGGTCAACAACGGCCGGAACGGCTCGGCGGCCGGCCCGGGCGTGAGCAGTGTCGGGGGTTGCCGCCCCCACGGTGCTCGCAACTCGACGAGCGCGGCTCCGAGTCGCTGCAGGGTCGCCGTCAGCTCGGGCAGCGCCGGCTGTGGCGCCCAGCCCACGAACACGAGGAAGTCGCCGTGCGTCACCGCGCTCGCCCTCCGGCGATCGAGCTCGACCTCGCCTGCCAGCAGCTCCCGGGCGCCGCGCCGTTCGAGGTCCGCGATGTCCGGGGCCTGGCGCGCAAGCGCCGGCGTGACCGTCGATCCGCCGCTATGCGTGCTCCCGAGGCGCCGCAACGCCTCCAGCGCCGGTCCCTCTCCACTGCCGAGCGGCCCGCTCAGATCGATCACCCCGATCTGCGCCATCGCTACCAGCACGTCGCGAGCACGACCGGCAAGCGCCACCACCGCCACGCGCCGCATCCGCACGGGGAGCGCCCGCTCAGCGAGCTCCACCGAGAATCTCCGTCGAGGTCTGATCGACCAGGCCCGCGGGACCAGCACCCGCCCCTTGGGCTGCCGATCGGAGTGCGCGAGCGGTGCGGTGGGCGTCGACCGCCAGCAGCGCGACCGCCGCGAGCACGACTGCCTCGTCATCGGACCGTCGCAGCAGTAAGCGGCTGTCCTCCTCCACCCGGTCCCACCACGCGAGCTCGGCTCTCCAGAGCTCGTCCGGTTCGGTGATCGTCCCGAGCGCCCAGCCGGCCCGAGCGTCCAGCGCGTCGCGTAAAGCGGCGAGCGTGCCGGCGCTCAGCGCGCGATCATCGATGCCCGGATAGCGCCGCAACTGCTCAGCGTGTTCGCTGCTCTGAGCCACGAGCAGCTCGCGCGCGGCCAATAGCGCCATCGCGCCCGCCACCCAATCCGCTGCGTCGGGCGCCGACTCCGCCACGCGGCGGCCCCAGGCCACGCGCAGGCCTATCGCCAGCTCCGCGGATGAACGAGCGCGCGGCAGCGCCCAGGCCGAGCCGGCAACCGCGTCGGCCACATCCTCGATCGTGCGCGCTTGGTCGGTGGCGCCCCAGGCCGTGGCCAGCGTGCCGAGCGCAAACGGCGCCGGCTCGCGACCATCGCCGGCGAGGGCCGCCAGGCGAGCATCGATGTTGGCCAGCTCGAACCATCCTGCGAGCGCCCGCACCAGCGCGGCACCGGCCGCGGGAAGCCAGCCGGCGAGGATTCGAAGGTGCCAGAGCAGCGTGTCGGCCACGCCACGCTCCGCCGCCGCGAGCGCCTGACCGGCCCGGACGCGCTCGCCGTAGGCGCTGCCGGCCAGCGCCACCAGGCCGTCGGCCAGGGATGGCGAGCCGGCGACCGTGCTCGCAAGTCCCGGTCCGATGCGGCGGCTCAGCAGCAGCCGGGCCCGCGTCACCCCGGCGGTCCACGCCGGCTTCACGAGGCATCTTCCAGCAATCGCTGCACGATCTCCGCTACCAGTGTGGGCGTCCGCTCGCGGGCACGGGCACGGACCTGCGCCGCGTCACGGTCGGCCTCGGCGAGCATCGCGCGCGTGTGCTCCCGTGCTCGAGCCCGGCGCTCGCCTAGGATCATCGCCGCTCGTCGCTCGCCTTGTTCGTGCGCCTGGGTCAGGAGGCGGTTGCGATCACGGACGGCCGTCTGCTCGGCCCTAGTCGCATCCGATCGCGCCGCGCCGAGCAGCGTCTGCCGTTGCTGCTCCATTTCGTCGAGGTCCGAGAACAGGAACGACACCTCGCCGGCCAGCTCATCGCCGGCGGACGGCACGGCCAGCACCCCCGCGGCGGGGCCGGGCGGAGGCTGCATCCGCCGCAGCCTGTCGAGCAGAGTCGTCAAGACGGGCACGGCGCGCCTCGGTCAGGGAGCAGGCGGCGGCGCGCCGGCTTCATCAGCTCGAGGCTCGAGCGGGGATTCGAAGCGGCATAGGAGCTGACGGGTACGCTTGCCGATCCGCACACGTCCATCCGGGCCCTGGCGGCTCGAGCCGACGACCAAGAGGTCGCGATGATGGCGGTGGACGACGCGGTGGAGCGCGCGCGCCACCGAAGGGTCGGTGGCCGTGACCGTCCTCGCTCCAGGTGCGAGGGAGTCGCGAACCTCCCGCAGCTCGAGCTCGGACTGCTTGCGCAGGCTCTTATAGCTGAGCGCGGGCGGCATCGGCAGCAACGCCGCGGAGTGAACCGCGACGAGCATCAGCTCGGCGCCCGTTGCCTTGGCAAGCGACTGCCCGAGTGCCGCCGCGTCTCGTCCCTCGGGGAAGCCGTCGATGCCGGCGGCTATGCGCGTGATCACCGGTCCGCTAGAGCCGGAGCTGCGGCGACTTGCTGGGGCTGACGTGGTCATGCGGTTCTCCTCTGGCAATCAAAGGTTGGGTCCACTCTCGCAAGGGCGGGGACCGGCACCATCGGGGACCGGCCCCTGTCTGCGCTGCGGAAAAACACGGATGGGCGCAAACCGGTGTTCGCAACCGAGCACCGCTATGACCCGAGCATCCGGGGGACTAGCATCGTCAGAGCAGATGCATGCTTCCGAGATTCACGAGCACAAGATCGACAGGGCCGCCAGTTTGGGGGCGTGGAGTACAGCCCCACGGCTGACGAGATCGGCGCGATCGCTAGCCGTTTCCGCGAGGTCGCTGAGGCTGGTGCCTTGAAATCGGCCGCGAGCTGGGGCGGAGTTGGGGGTCTGGGGCTGGGACGAGAAGGGTCTCGCGGACCGATGCGTCGCCCCCAGGGCTGATCGGACGACAAGGTTCTGATGACATTGGCTGGAGAACCCGAGGGCCAACTCGGTCCTGCCGAGGTCCCGCTCGTCGCTGCTGCGGATGGCGCGCAAGCGCCGCAATTGCGTGAGTTCGAGAGCGCACCTGATGTGCCGGCGCAGGCGCGAGAGGACCTGCTGGCGCTGAAGTCTGGAGCCGCGTTTGTGTGCGCGCGGCGAGACGGGAACATCCGTCCCGCGCGGGCGTCGGGCGAGGGTCTCTACGTCGAGGACACTCGGCATCTTTCCGAGCTGCGCCTAACGGTTGGTGGATTGCCGCCGGTGCCGCTTTCCTCGGTGATGGAGTCGGGCCATTACGCGGTAATCAATGCCACCAATCCGGTGTTGCGCTCCGCAGTCGGTGCGGCGGTGCCGCAGGAGACCCTGAACGTGCGGCGCACGCTGTTGATTGACGATCGCCTGTTCTACCGGGTGCGGCTGCACAACTTCGACCTCAAGCCGGTCGTAACCGTTGCTGAGGTGTCGCTCGCGGCGGACTTCGCCGACGTGTTCGAGGTCCGAGGCGTTGGCCGGGCGACGAAGGGACGCTTGCTGGATCCGGTCTGCGATGAGAATTGCGTGCGTTTCGGCTACGTGGCCGCCGACGGCCAGCATCGGGAGACTCTCATCGAGCTTGAGCCCTCGCCGGCCCGCGTCAGGATAGACGGCGGGCGCGTCCACGTGGCGTGGAACATACGGCTCGACGTGCGTGAGTCGATCTCGCTGTGGATCACCGTGACGCCTACCGGCGTCAGAGGCGGAGCTGCCGGACCGACAGCCGTGCAGGCAGCCGCAGCGCTCGAGTCTGCACACATGGGATGGGTTGACTCGTGCGCGCAGGTCGCCACCGACAACGAGCTGTTCGACCGGCTGATCGACGCCTCCGTGCGCGATCTGCACGCGCTGATGATGCCCGTTGGGGCGGATCAGCTGCCGGCGGCCGGGATCCCTTGGTACGTCGCCCCATTCGGCCGCGACTCGCTGCTGAGCGCTTGCGAGTCGCTGATGATCAACCCAGACGTGGCGCGCGGAACGCTACTGGTGCTCGCCGGCTTGCAGGCCCGTGAGGACGAGGCGTTTCGCGACGCCGAGCCGGGCAAGATCCTGCACGAGCTGCGCACCGGCGAGCTCGCCCGCACCGGGCACATCCCGCACACCCCGTACTACGGGACGGTTGACGCAACGCCGCTGTTCCTGATGGTCGCCGGCGGCTACTACCGCTGGACGCTCGACCTCGACACGATGCGGCAGCTGCGACCGGCGCTCGACGGCGCGCTCCGGTGGGTCGATGGGTGGGGCGATCGAGATGGCGACGGCTTCGTCGAGTACCAGCAGCGGGCTCCGGCTGGCCTTGTCAACCATGGCTGGAAGGATTCGCACGACTCGATCGTGCATGCGGACGGCTCGATCGCGGAAGGCCCGATCGCGCTTGTCGAGGTCCAGGGCTATGTGTATGAGGCGAAGTTGCGGATCGCCGACGTGTACGAGGCACTCGGCGACGCGCCTCGGGCCGAGCAGCTGCGGAGCGAGGCTGGCGTGTTGCGGGCGGCGTTCAACGAGGCGTTCTGGGATCCCGACGAGGGGTTCTTCGTGCTCGCGCTGGACGGTCGCAAGGCGCAGGTTCGCAGTGTGACGTCGAATCCGGCGCATTGTCTGTACTGCGGGATCGTCGACGACGACAAGGCTGCGATAGTGGCGGAGCGGTTGATGGCGGCGGACATGTTCTCCGGCTGGGGGATCAGGACCCTGTCGGGCAGCTCGCGCGCGTATAACCCGATGAGCTACCACAACGGCTCGGTCTGGCCGCACGACAACGCGATCGCGGCCGCCGGTCTGAAGCGCTACGGGTTCGACGCCGCGACCAACCGGATCGCCGCCGGGCTGTTCGAGGTCGCCTCGGGCGCGCGCGACTTCCGCTTACCTGAGCTGTTCTGCGGCTTTCAACGCGACGGATCGAAAGCGATAGTCGACTATCCCGTCGCGTGTATCCCGCAGGCATGGGCGGCGACCGCGCCGTTCATGCTGCTTCAAGCGATGCTCGGAATCTCGGCGCACGCACCGCAGAACCGGCTGATGGTCGACCGGCCACGTTTGCCGGACTGGCTCGGGGCTGTAGAGATTCGAGGCATTCGCGTCGGCAGCTCGCATGTGAGCCTGGCGTTTCGCCAAACCGGACCCAGCACCGGGTTCTCGCTGCTCGAGCAGCAGGGCAACGTCCGGATCATCATGTCGACATGAGCTCGATGGAGGGCGCGCCGAGCACGGATCCGGCGATGCCTCCGCCGCTCGCGCGGCGTTTCGAGGCGATCGTGTTCGACTGGTGCGGCACCGCGGTGGCTGACTGCGACGCCGACGCGACCCGGGTTCGCCGCCTCGTCGAAGAGGCGTGCGTAGCGGGGCTCGAGCTGGCGGTAGTGAGCGGCACGCACGTGGGCAACGTCGACAGCCAGCTGGCCGTGCGTCCGGCCGGCCCCGGGGGGCTAGTGCTGGCGCTCAACCGCGGCTCGGAGGTGTTTCGCGTCGACGGTCGAGGGCCGCAGCTCGTCTACCGGCGGACGGCGAGCGCTGAGGAGGACGCGGCCCTGTCGCGTTCAGCGCACTTGACGGTGGAGCGGTTGGCGGTGCGGGGGCTCGCCGCTCGGATCGTGTCCGAGCGGCTCAACCGCCGCAAGATCGACCTGATCCCCGGCCCCGGCTGGGAGGACCTTCCGAAGGCGCGGATCGACGAGCTGCCCACCGCGGTGGAGGCCCGCCTCGCAACCGCAGGCATCGATGGCCTGACGGAGGCGGTGGAGATCGCACGCGGCGCCGCAACGGATGCCGGTCTGGCCGACCCGCGGGTGACCAGCGACGCTAAGCACATTGAGATTGGCCTCACCGACAAGTCCGATTCGGCGCGCTGGATCATGCGCGAGCTGTGGCGCACCGGTATCGCGCCCAGCCAGGTGCTGATCGCAAACGACGAGTTCGGACCACTCGGCGGCCTGGCGGGGAGCGACTCGAACCTGCTCGTCGATGCCGCGCACGGCGCGACGGTGGTCTCGGTCGGGGGAGAGGCGAGCGGCATTCCAGCCGGCGTCGTCAGGCTTGGCGGAGGCCCTGAAATGTTCGCGGCCATACTCGAGGACCAGATCGCACGCCGCCGGCGCGGCGAGCTGCCGATCGTCGAGCTCGACCCCACCTGGGCAGTTGCGATCGACGGCGTCGATCCGCTGCTCGAGCGTGTCCCCGAATCGCTCTTGACACTCGCCGATGGCCTGCTCGGCACGCGCGGCAGCGTGATCGCGCCGCATCCAAGCAGCGACCCCGCGGTAGTCATGTCCGGCGTCTACACGAGAACTGGCGCGGAGACGCACCTGCTGTCCGCGCCGCGCTGGAACACGATCGCCCTCGACGATGCGTCGCCGTGTTCGGTCCGTCGCGTACTCGATCTCCACGCTGGCGTGCTTGCGCAGCAGCTGCAATCGGAGACCGGAGAGATCGACGCGTTGCTTCTCTCCTCGCTCGCGCGACCGGGGACCGCTGCGCTCCGAGTCCGGGACGGCAGCGCAGGCAAGCACCTGTCCCGGCCACTCACTCCGCCGCCCGGACCCGCACTCGAGGAAGGACAGAGAGACGGGGCCATGTGGATGCGCGTCAGGGGGCGGCCGGGGTCGATCGTCGCGACGGCACACGATCAGCTGACCGGCACGGCCGGCGACCGCGTGCTCGACCGCCTGGCAGCCTACGAAGGCGTCACTCGCGGTCGAGCCGATGAAGGTGCGGCCGTCGCTCGTCTCCAATCAGCACAGCGGGTCGGGTTCGACGGTCTGCTCGCCGAGCATCGGCGCGAGTGGGCGGCTCGCTGGGAGGACGCGGACGTGATCATCGGTGGTGATCGTGAGCTGCAGGTGGCAGTCAGGTTTGCGATCTTCCATCTGCTCGCGAGCGGGCGCGATCACGGCGAGGCAGCGGTCGGGGCCCGGGGGCTGAGCGGCAGCGCCTACCGGGGGCACGTGTTCTGGGACACCGACGTGTACGTACTGCCGATGCTTGCCGCGACCCACCCACAAGCTGCCCGGGCAATGCTCGAGTACCGCGTCCGGAGGCTGCCCGCGGCGATGCGCGCCGCACGCGCCCAGAACCGCGTCGGTGCTCGCTTCCCCTGGGAGTCCGCAAGGTCAGGTCAGGATGTCACGCCGGGTCACGCGCGTGACCGGAACGGCGAGCTCGTGCGGATCCTCACCGGCCGGCTCGAGGAGCACATCGTCGCCGACGTGGCGTGGGCCGCCGCGTGCTACATCGACTGGACCGGCGATCAGACGTTCGCGGCCGGGCCGGGGCGCGAGCTGATCGTGCAGACCGCCCGCTGGTGGGCGTCGCGGATCGAACAGGAGGCCGACGGAAGCGGTCACATTCGCGGCGTGATCGGCCCCGACGAGTATCACGAGAACGTCGACGACAACGCCTACACCAACGTGATGGCGCGCTGGAACCTCAAGCATGCCGCCGACGCCGGCGCGGACGTGGTCGATGAGCGTGAGCGGCGTCGCTGGCTCGAGCTGGCCGATTCGATCGTCGACGGATACAACTCCTCAACCGGGATCTACGAGCAGTTCGCGGGCTTCGACGCGCTTGAGCCGCTCCTGATCGCCGAGCTTGCGCCGCGGCTGCCGGTCGCAGCCGATTTGCTGCTCGGCCACGATCGCATCCGGGCCAGTCAGGTCGTCAAGCAGGCCGATGTGCTGATGCTGCACTACCTCGTCCCTGACGAGGTAGCCGGCGGCTCGCTCGTGCCCAACCTCGACTTCTACGGGCCGCGCACCGCTCACGGCAGCACGCTTTCACCGGGCGTGCACGCCGCGCTGCTCGCGCGCGCCGGCCGGCTTGCGGAGGCGCTCGAGATGCTTCGCCTCACCGCCCGGATCGACCTCGATGACATCGGTCACATGGCCGCCGGCGGGCTGCACCTCGCCGCGATGGGCAGCGTGTGGCGCACGCTCGCGTTCGGGTTCGCCGGCCTGCGACCCGCCAGCGACGCGCTCGCGATCGACCCCGTGCTCGCGCCCGGATGGGACATGCTCGAGCTGCGAGTGCGGTTCCGCAACAGCCGGGTCCGCGTTCGCGTCCGCCCCGACAGCGTCGAGGCGAGCGCCGACCCGCCTGTAGCTGCACTAAGCCCCGACGGGGAACACGTGCAGCTCGAGCGTATCCCCCGGATCTTCAGCCTCTCCGCATCGTGCCCGAGGAGGAATCCGTGACCACCGTGCTCGCCGCGCTCGACTCCAACGCCTCCGGGCGACCGGTGCTCCATACCGCGATCGCCCTCGCCGACCTGTACGACTCCACCGTGACGTGCCTGCACGTACGCGAGGAAGCGTCGAGTGTCGCGGCGCAGCTCGCGCGCGCGGCCGGTGTCGAGCTGCGCGAGGTCAGTGGCTCCACGATCGAAGCGATCGTGAACGCCGCCCGGGACCCGGACATTGCGGCGCTTGTCCTTGGCGCGCGCGGCGTGCACGGTGGCCCGCAGCCCGCCGGGCACACCGCGCTCGAAGTCATCACCCGTATCCCAAAACCGGTCGCGGTCGTTCCGCCGCTCGCGCAACCGCCCGAGCGAATCCACCGCATCCTCGTCCCGCTCGAAGGGACCAGCGAAGGCTCGCAAGCGCTTGACGAAACGATCAGGCTCGCTCACCGACGCGGGCTCGAGGTCCTTGTGCTGCATATCCACTCACCGGCCACCGTGCCCGCGTTCTCCGACCACGAGCCACACGCGACCCAGGCATGGGAGCGCGAGTTCCTCACACGGCACATCTCAACCCCGCACGACCGCATCACGCTGCTGCGTCGCCTCGGCGTCCCCGCCGACGACGTCGTCGCAGTCGCCCGCGAAACCGGCCCCGATCTGATCGTGCTCGCGTGGGGCCAGGATCTCGCCCGAGGCCACGCGCGCGTGGTCTCAGAGACGCTCGCGCACACCCACATCCCGGTGCTGCTGCTGCCCGTCCAGTAAGCGACGGCGCCTGGCAGCGGTACGAGTCGGCTCAGTAGATCCCCGCGCGTTGCCGCAGCGGCCGAGCCCGATGCGGGCGTCGCAGGCGAACGGTTGAACGCGGCCGCTGCCACTCGAACCGCCATCGGCGGCAAACCCGTAGGCGAGCTTGCAGACCTGCGCCCGTGATCTCAGCTTCGACTGATCGTCAGATAGATCCGGCAGCTGGGGATCAGCGGGTCGTTTCCGCCGAGCTGGCCCGCTGCCCTCTCGAGGCGACCTCTTTTGGCGAAAAGGCGAGCGCATGGTCGTTCGGCTCGGAGGCTTGGGTTTTCGTCCCTCGCGAGCGTCTGATGTTTGACGCTCGATAGGGCCGTTCGCACATGACTCCTGCGCGAGCGTTGGCGAATTGGTCGCCAGCGGGAGCATCGAGCACCGGGCTGGAGCGTCAGTAGGAACACGCGAGCAGGGCTGCGGCTCGATGCGGTTGTGGTGCGACACGGGTCGGGTAGTTTGCAGCCGATGGCCAAGCTGTCTCCTTCGCCAGGTCCCTTCGATGGGGTGGAGGTGCTCGAGTCTCAGGCGCTTCTGCTGCGTGACCTGGACACGACGCCCCGGGGCTTGAACGGGCGTGAAGCGGACCGCCGGTTGGTGCAGTACGGCCCGAATGCCTTGCTACGTCGTGGCGGTGCGCAGTGGCCGCGTGAGCTTGCGCGTCAGCTGACCCATCCGTTGGCGCTGTTGCTGTGGTTGGCAGCTGGGCTGTCGTTCCTGGTCGGCAGCCGGACTGTCGGGATCGCGGTGGTGCTCGTGATCGTTCTGAACGCGGCGTTCGCGTTCGTTCAGGAGCTGCAGGCTGAGCGCGCGGTTGAGGCGCTGGCGGGGTATATGCCCCAGCACGCCAATGTTCTTCGTGACGGCGCCGCGCGAGTGATTGAGGCGGTCGAATTGGTCCCCGGAGACGTCGTGCTGTTGGCGGAGGGCGAGCGGATCGCGGCCGACATGCGGCTGTTGTTGGGCGCGGTTGAGGTCGATCTCTCTACGCTCACGGGCGAGTCGGTACCGGTGTTGCGATCGGCCGAATTCCAGGGCGCGGACGTTCCGCGCCTGGTCGCCCGCGACCTTGTGTTCAGTGGCACGACGTGCACCGGCGGCGAGGCGCAAGCGGTGGTGTTCGCGACCGGCATGCACACCGAGCTTGGTCGCATCGCAGCGCTGACCGAGCGTGTCAAGGAGGAGCCCAGCCCGCTCGAGCGGCAGGTGCGTCGCGTCGCTTGGTTGATCGCTGGAATCGCGGTGGGGATGGCGATCGCGTTCGTGCCGATCGCGATCTTCGGGGCCGGGCTTTCAGTCAAGAACAGCGTCGTGTTCGCGGTCGGGTTGCTAGCCGGCAACGTACCCGAGGGGCTGCTGCCAGTGATCACGCTCGCGCTCGCGGTCGCCGTGAGGTTGCTCGCGCGCCGGGGCGCTCTGGTCAAGCGCTTGAGCGCGGTCGAGACGCTCGGGTCCACCGATGTGATCTGCACCGACAAGACTGGGACGCTGACCGAGAACCGGATGCGCCCGATCGCAGCGTGGACCATGGACGGCATGGCGGCCATCGAGGCAAACGGAGCGCAGCCGCCCGCCGGCGCGGGTACCCGAGCGCTGGCGGCGCTTGCCGAGTCGGCGGCGGCTTGCAACAACGCGCGGCTCGAGCCCGACGGCCACGTTACGGGCGATCCGACCGAGGTCGCGCTGCTGCGAGCAGCGCGCGCGCTCGGGGCCGACATCGACGCGGACCGCCGCGACGGGCGACGTCTGCATCGGTACAGCTTCGACCCGCAGCTGAAGCTGATGACGACGCTCGAGCTTAGATCCGGGAGCGAGTGGCTTGATACCAAGGGCGCTCCGGAAGAGGTCCTGCCCCGCTGTGTCACGGTGCTTGCCGGGGACGCCCAGGAGCTCCCGCTCGATGCGGCGGAGCGTGAGCGCGTCATGCATCACGTCGAGACATACGCGAAGGACGGGCTGCGCGTGCTGGCGCTCGCTCGGCGGACCCTGCCAGCCGGTGCAGCGGTCCCCTCGCGCGAGCAGGCCGAGCGCGAGCTGTGCTTCCTCGGTCTGGTCACGATGCTCGACCCGCCCCGTCCCGAGGTCCGTGAGGCGATCGCCCGCTGTCACAGCGCAGGGATGCGGATCATCGTCATCACCGGCGATCATCCCCTGACCGCGGCGGCGATCGCCCGCCAGGTCGGAATCGGCGGCGAGGACCTCGTCGTCGTTAGCGCGGAGCGGCTCGACCACCGGCACGAGCGCGAAATCGAACAGATCGTGGCCGGCGACCGCGAGGTGATCTTCGCGCGCGCCTCGCCGGACGCCAAGCTGCACATCGCCGAGGCGTTGCGTGCACAGGGTCATGTGGTGGCGATGACCGGCGACGGCGTCAACGACGCCCCCGCGCTACGCCGCGCCGACATCGGCGTCGCGATGGGCCCGTCGGGCACCGACGTCGCCCGCGAGGCCGCCACGATGGTGCTCACCGACGACAACTTCGCCTCGATCGTCGCCGCCGTTGAGGAGGGCCGCGTCGTCTACGACAACGTGCGCAAGTTCATCGTCTACATCTTCGCCCACGCCACGCCCGAGGTCGTCCCGTTCCTCGTGTTCGCGCTCGCCGGCGGCGCCGTGCCGCTGCCGCTGACCGTGCTTCAGCTGCTCGCGTTCGACGTCGGCACAGAGACGCTCCCGTCGCTCGCGCTCGGCCGCGACCCCGCCGAGCCAGGCATCATGCAGCGCCCGCCCCGCAAGCGAGCGGAGAACGTGATCCGCCGGCCGATGCTCCTGCGCGCGTGGCTATTCCTAGGCCTGATCGTCGCCGCACTGTCGATGGGCGGCTTCTTCTACGTGCTCACGCGCGCAGGCTGGCACCCGGGCGACCCGGTCGGCGTCCACAGCCGCTTTCACCACGCATACCTGCAGGCCACGACAATGACCTTCCTCGGCATGATCTTCGGCCAGATCGGGACCGCGTTCGCGGTGCGCACGCAACGCGCGTCGCTGCGGTCAGTTGGCGTCTTCAGCAACCGCTATCTACTGCTCGCCATCGCTGCCGAGCTCGCTCTCGCCGCCGTGTTCGTGTATGCGCCGCCACTCCAGACGCTGCTCGGCACCGCTGCGCTTCCCGCCAGCGACCTGGCGCTGTTGCTCCCCTACCCCTTCATCGTGTGCGGTGCCGACGAGCTGCGACGCTACATCGTGCGCCGCCGCGCAGCGACGGCTTCTACCCGCACCAGCTCGACCTCGGAGTGCGCAGCTGCGACGTAAGCCGCCACCGCCACCGCCAGCACGAGCGCGGCTCAGGCCCCCTCGATGTCCTCGTCACCAGGCTGCGCGTGGCCGTACCTCGAGTCGGCGTTTGCTCTGCGCGACCTTCGGCGACCGGCCCCATTTGCCCAACGCCGCTCGCGAAATTCAGACGGTCGCGACGCCGATCAGCCCGCTGCGAGGGTGTAGACGCGACGTCCGACCGTCCCCGGAGCGGCGCGCAGGTCGGCGGGCGTGGCAATCGCAGCCCACGACACCTCTGTTGAGATCGGCAGCATGTGCAGATGAAAGGCCCGATCGAGCGCCAGCGCGTGGGCGAGCCGCTCGCCGCGAGCGAGGAACAGCGCCGTCTCCTGCCCACCGATCGAGACGACCGGCACGATCGGGAGCCCGCGCTCCAGCGCCAGCGTGACGAAACCGTGGCGATGGTCGAAGTCGACACGGGCGGACTCCCACGACGGACGATGCGTCTCGTAATCGCCGGAAGTAGTAGGAGGCAAGCAACCACAACCCGGGCAGCGTCCGGCGGACGCAGTCCGAAGTACGCGCTGAACGCCAGCGTGAACACGAACGTGTCCGCCGGTACGCGGTAATCAGCCATGCTCGTTCTGGGGTTCGCTGATGCGACCGTAGAACCCCGCGCTCGACCACGCATCGGTCGTTTCCACGGTCCGGCCTGCGGCGCTCGCGCATCACATCCGCCCCGCCCCTAGAACGCGCCCCCGGGCCGGCTCCCGTTCCGCTCGATTGCAGGCCTTTTGGACGCTTCCGTGACGCGCGGCGGCTCGCTGTGGACCGTTGTAAGCCGGCCGATTCGGCTGTCGAGCAAGGCCCGCAGGTCCTCAAGCTGCGCCTCGACGGGGCGGTCACTGCGCAGCGTCACGTGCGCCTCGGGCGCCAGCTCGTCGAGCGGATCCCACGCCGAGCTCTCGCGCACGACGACCGACAGCGAAGCATCGGAGACGCGCGCTGGCTGGCGGTCACGCTGCGCTGCCCGCTCCGCGAGCACACGCGCGGGCGCCTGGCACTCGACGAACATCAACGGCGCCGCGTCCGCGAACGCGGCGGCAAACGCGTCGCGGTCGGCCCGGTGGCGAAACGTCGCATCGACAAGGGCGCCCCCGATAGCAGCCGTCTGCCTCGCCGCGCGCCGGCCGAGCTCGGCGTACGTGAGCCGGTTGAACTCGGCGCTGTAGGCGGCGCCGCCCGCATGTTGTCGCGGTCTGAGACCGGCAAGGCGCTTGCGGGTCACATCCGAGCTTATGTGCGGAAGATGTGAGACCTCGGCCAGCGCCCGGGCGAGGTGCGACTTGCCGGCGGCCGGCACGCCACAGATGACGATCACCAGCGGCAGCCGCGCACGCCACGCGAACCGCTCGGCCAACGCCAGCAGATCCCGCGCCGCGGCGCTCTCACGCCCGTGCTCGCTGCTCGAAGCGGGATGCTGGGCGGCGCGCAGCAGCGCGACCTTCGCGCGCACCAGCGCCCGGTACGAGGCGTAGAACGCGATCAGCCGATCATCGCCCGGGTCGCCGCCGGCCTCCCGGTAGGCGCGCACCAGCGTACGCGCGAACCGCTCGCCTCCGTTCGCGACGAGGTCCATCACCAGGAACGCGAGGTCTTCGGCGACGTCGAGCTCGCGCAGCCCACGGTCGAACTCGAGCCAGCACCTGCGACACCGCCACGACCTCCCCGCGCTTCAGCTCACCTCGGTCAAGCCTCGCTGCCAGCGTGCAGCTCTCGTCGAACCGCCGCATCTCCACGACATAGTCGACCGCCCGCGGATCGTCCTCCGTTCCTAGGGCGAGGGGTGGCGGGTGGGTCCGGGGGCGTGGACTGGGCGAACTTCTTCGCACTGGCCATCCCATGTGCGGTGCTGGTCGGCCTGCTGCTGTCGTGCGCGACGCGTTTGCATGTGGGTATCGCCATCCGGCCGGGCGCCGCGAACGGCTCTCATTAGACGACCGTGGGCAGGTCAGGCAGCTTGACCGTCCACTCGCGGTTGCCGAGGACCTTCAACCGAATCGAGTAGGAACAGGTGGTCGTGGAGGTCGAGGAGCGTGCGGATGTCGTGGACGTCCGCTTCCCGGTCGGGCACGCAGATCGGGTCGTCGCGAAGGGCGAGGAGGAGCCGGTCGACGGCGTCGGCGTCGCGGCGGGCTAGGCGCTGGCCGACGCTCGACGTCGGTGTGCTCGAGCTCGGCTTTGAACAGGAACGGCAGCGTCGTGCAGTGCGCTTGCGCGAGCCCGCGACGCAGGCGCCTGAGCTGTGCCCGCTGCGCGTTCGCACGAGCCGCAAACCAGCGCGCGGAACTGACGGCCGGGTCCTCAGGCGCGCGTGACAGCGCGATGCCGTCTTCTCGGGTGAAGCGAGACGGGAAGACGCGGTTGGCGATGACGGCGTCGAGCTCGATGCCAACCGCTCGGCGAGCGTGGTCTGCAACATCAGCGCCGCTGACGGCCATCTGCTCCGGCGTCGCCACCACGACGAACCCGACAGCGTCCGGATCGGTGAGCAGGCGGTCGATCCTGCCCGCCTGCCTGGCCACCGGCCCGACCCGGGCGATCGCGCTGAACGTCCGTGGCGCGCCGAGGAGTCCCACGAGCTGACCGCTCGCAGGCGCGTCGAGTATGACCACGTCGTATCCCGGGGCGCGCGGCTTGTGCCGCGGTCGCTGGAGGAGCTCCCACACCTTCCCCACCGTGAGCAGGTCGCTCATCCCGGGTGTCGCATCGACGAATGCCTGAAAGGTCGCGCTGCGCGCGAGCATCGCCGTGGGGAACGGCCCCGGCACCTCGTACCGCAGGTACTCCTCGAGCGCGGGCCGGCGGTCGATCGTGACGTGGCGAAGGCCGTCCCGCAGCTCGACTTCCACAAGCGGGTCCGCTGCTCGCCCTCCGAGCATGCGCGCCACGTCGCCGCGGCCCGCGGTCTCGGCCACGATCGTGCGAAGGCCGTGCCGAGCCGCCCTGACCGCGAGCGCGGCGGTGACAGTGGATCTCCCGACGCCGCCCTTCCCGGCGACGATGAGCAGCCGCTTCGTGTTCGGGCCGGCCAGCCGGCTCATCGAGTCTCCGATCAGTTTTCGATTCCCCGCGTGCCGAGGCTACGGTTCCCTCGTCGCAGGAGAATCGGTAGATGTCCGAACGGGAGATCCGGAACGTACGGTGGCCAGGACGTAATGTGCTGTGCATCCCGAGGACGCCGACCGTGTGATCCAAGCCGAACGAACCACGGACTCCTACGCACGTGGCCGCGGCCTCTCGCGTTCGCTGTATGCGGTCGTCCGGGCGCTGACTTTGGTGCTGCGAACGTGGTTCCGGTCGCGTGTATCCGGCAGCGACCAGATCTCCGATGACGGCGGTGTGATTGTCGATCCCAACCACAAGAACTTCCTTGACCCGTTCTTCATCGGGATCGCCACGCGCCGGCCCGTTCGGTTCATGGCAAAGGTCGAGTTGTTCAAGGGCCCTCTGGCATGGCTGCTCACGGGTCCCGGAGTGTTCCCTGTTCGCCGCGGCCAGACCGATGCCAAGTCAATCGATACGGCCACCGCGATCCTGAGGGCCGGCGGTCTCGTCGTGATGTTTCCGGAGGGCACCAGAGTCGAGCAGCCCGACGCCCTCGGCGCCCCCGTCACCGCGCCGGCCGCTTGGCGGTCGAGACCGGCGCGCCGATCGTTCCGGCGGCAATCACGTGGACGTCGCATCTGTGCCGCGGCGCGCTCCGACGGGTCCAAATCGCATTTCTCGCCCGGTGGAGCCGATACCGGCGTCGGGCGACGAGACTCCGCTCGGAGCTCATCGACGGGCGTCCCCCGCCCCCGGTGCGGGAGGAGTACGCCCGGCTGGCCGCCAGACCGGGACTGATCGCCGCGGCGCTCGCCGTCGGCGGCCTGGGGGGCGGGCTGCCGGCGCGCTGTCGGCTTCAAGGAAGCCGACAGCCGCGACTGCTCGGCAACGTCGACCCGCGGGGCTGCTGGGGCGCACGGGTCGCTGGCGCCGAATGGGGCGGCTGCGCCGGGCGCGGTAGATGATCTCTCTGTGTGTTTCGCGCCCCGGTAGCGACCCGGTCGGCGAGCCTTGGCGAGAGGAGATCGCCGGGCGCTCGTGGCCAACAGCCTGAACGGCAGTGCGCCCGCACCCGGGGCGAAGCACGAGGTGCACGGCGTGCTGATGCGCACGCTGCAGGGCAAGCCGCCGTGCTCTGAATGTTCGGCGTCAAAGGCCGCCGGTGGCCTAGGGGTCAGGCAGTCCGGCGATCAGCCCGCCTGCCCGGGCCGGATCTCAAAGCGCGGGTCGGCCTCGGCGCGCTGGGCGCTGCTCGGCGGATGGCTTGCGCGAGCCTGCGCGTGGCTTGAGCCACACCTCATGCGATGGCCGGCACGGAGCGACAACTGGTTGGATGTCGAACTCGATGTGCCGGCCATTTCGCGGTTGATGACCCTAGGCGGCGATGGGCTTTGCCCCATCGTGACGGCGCAGCGAGTTGGCAGCGCCGTCAACAACATCGCGGAGCAGGTCATACTCCGTGTGAACCAGCCGGTCAGCCATCTCAAAGCCCGACTCGGTGATCTTTCTCGCCACCTCGAATGTGCCTGTGACTTCCTGGGGCACCGTTTCCTCGATGGTGATCACGAACTGCCCGACGGCTTCGATCGCGGCCCGCTCGCTCGTGTCGAGCGACTTCAACAGCTCATCCGAGAGCTTCGCGGTCCTATCAACGACGCCGGCCGCCGAGATGCCGACCGCATGAATCTCTGAGATCTTCGCGACCGGTTTGGACTTGGTGGCAACGGTAGCCATTTTGGTCCTCCTTTCCGAACGTATGTTCGTACATCATTAATACACCGGTCATGGGCTTCGTGTTACACGTAGACGTCACAATCCTCGGCTTTTGCGGGCACGCGGCGCCGTGCCTCCACACTCCCGCGTCGCGAGCAGCAGGCCTAAGGCGCGACGGGCCCCCAGTGCTCGTCTGTGGAGCCCTGCCTCGCCGTGGCGAGCTGCTGGTTGGCGACCGCGTCGCCCGGCGCCTGCATGAAGCGGTCGGACGCCGCTTGACCGTCGCCGGACATCAGTCCGGGTCGCCGGCACCTATCACTCCGGCATCTTCTCGAGGACGGCGGCCTCCTGCTTCCCCTCACGCAACGGCTGTCGGGACGGACCGATGCGCTGAGCATGGTGGCGGTCCTGCCGGTGAAGCTGCGGTTGAGGGGCTCCGGTGCGGCAGCGTTTACACGCGGGTCGTGAGTCGGAAGTCTTCCAACGCGGGTGTCGTGCGCCGGGAGTGACGGGTTCTGCGGCGGAACCATGGGCATGGTGACTGCGGCTTTTCTATTGCCGAATCGCTCCGAGGCGGCTGTGGGAGTCCACTCGACTAGGGCTGCGTGCGGCGGCGGAATGAGCACCGTCCCGGACTGAACCGGCTCGAACCGCTGCCGTGGGCGAACAGCACGAGCCCGCGCGCCTGTTCCGGAAGCACGAGGTCGCCGAAGAGCTCGACGTTCGGGTCCGCACCTCCCGGCTGTGCCGCACCCGTGGTGCCGGTGGATCAGCAGGATCACCGTCGAGCAGAGCGGCGATCTCGCCGTCAGAGGTCGGCTTGAAGTGTTCGTACCACCAGCACGTCCAGCAGCGCCCCGAGCCTCTGCGCGACCTCGCACACCACCGGTACGCCGCCACGGGCAAGGCCCGACACGACAGCGTTATCGACCGCCAGCGAGCTCAAGCGCTCGGCCAGCTCTCGGCGACGACCAGCAGCGATGACACCACTCTCCGGACTGGGCCCCCGGCCGCGATGCCGTGCGGGAGCTACGCGTGAGCACCGAGGAGCTGGACGCGGCGATCGCACGCGCAACGACGCCGCCCTCCGCGATCGCACCGATCCCGAGTTCCGGGTTCCCGGGCGCGCCGAGTGGCGCCGCGATGTCCGCCTCGTCCTCGACCCTCAGCCGCGAGGCGCCGTCTACCACCCCGAGGATCCCGCGACCCGCGGCGGTCGCCGCGACGATCACCTGCACCGGGTTCGCCGTCGCGTAGTAGATCCGGCAGACCTCGGTGTCTTGACGAAGTGCGACTGGCCGAAGATCAGGTTGAACTCCTCGGGCTTCTCGATTGTTACCAATCACGCTGACGCTCCGCGCTGAGCGCCCGCGCGCCTCACTCTCAGGGCTGCGCGCGTGAGGCCGCGGAATCCAGGATCTGGGCGATCTGCTCGTGCAGCCGCATGCGCGTATCCGTGTGCAGGGTCGGATCCACGAGCACTGTTGCGAGTAGGTCTGGGAGACGACCACCGTGCGCCTCGAGCGCCTGTTCGTGCACCTCGTGTCCGGCAGGACCATGCAGATCGACGTGCGCCCCGCGCAGTATCTCCGCGATCTCCTGGTGAAGGCGCAGGCGTGTATCCGTGTGGAGGTTCGGATCCACGAGGACGTCCGCCAACAGGTCGACGAGCTTCTGATCCTCGGGCTCGAGCCGCTTTTTCTCGTGTTGCATGCTGGCCATGGCTACGTCCTTCGTTCGTTGAGAGCCGACCCGTGCCGGCGCAGGGCTTGATCGAACGATCGTCGCCTTACGGCAGGACCATGGCATCCGTTGTCTTCCGCGAACTTGGTGAAGAAGGCCCGGAGCCTGTCTCAGTAGCCGTAGGCAAGAAGCAGTTACGCATCCCCCGGACGACCTCGACCTCGCACTCGGGTTCCCCGTCGGCGGAGAAAGCCGCAGATCGGCAAGCCGCCGCGTTCCTGGCTGGCGGCATCGCGCGAGGTGAAGCCGCCGGATGCTGGAAATGACGTCGATACAGCGATTACGCCTCGGGGCCGGCCATGACCGCCGAAGCGATCAAGCCGACCCGTGGTGCGGACAGCGTGACAGGAGGCGGTCGGGACGATACGGACCGGCAGCCGCCGGCCCAGGCCCTGGACGGCCGGGCCTGGGTCGGCCATCCGTCCCTGAGCGCAGGAGGCGCGCCCGCCTTGGGCCCGATTGTCGATCCTTCTTTCCCATGGGAAATCGCTGTCCCCAGGGCCACTGTCACCGTGGGTCCTGACCCACTTGCTCGAGCGGTTGCGGCGCATTCAGCCGCCCGCCCCTGGCTTGATCTTGCGCTCGATGAACGCCAACGCGAGCAGTCAGCTCGTGCACTGGCTGACGCTGCGCCGGGGCTCGGCGCAAGCGTGAGACCGAGCGCCGTGACACTCACTGGGCGTTGCGCGCGCGGGCGGCGCCAGGCCGGCCGGGGCCAGGAGTGACGATCACGCCGTCGGCTGTGGCGGCTCCCCTCAGCTCAACTGGAATGCCGATAGCCTCGTCAGCCTGCTGAACGTTTACACAACCCAGTTCGGTTCGTACACCACGATGTTGTGGCAAGTTCCGGCGCTCGGCCTAACCGCCCAGGCCTTCCTCATGCAACTCGGTCTAGGTGTGGGAATCTACCACTGGGCACGGATGCTTGCAGCCGGTTTATCGATCATCATTGCCCTAGAACCGGGCTTGGCAACCGGACGTGGATATGCCTGGCGTATGGGGCGGTTTACGCCTGGCGCCTGTGACGGCTGAGGTACTCGTCGGGATTCAACCCGTGGGTTTTTGCGGACACGAAGTGAAGCTCGATCCGCTCCGGGTGCTTGGCGGGTCACGGCTTGACTTCCTAGGCGTGGGGAGTGCAGATCAGGAAGATCTTGCGGTCCCGGTAGGAGCGGATCGGCCGGTCGAGGAACTCGACGCTACTTCCAGAGCTTGAGCTCGCTTTCGCGTTCAACAGGATCGGAAGCGCTTGGCGGCCCGTCGATGCCCCACGTGTGCATAGGCACGGTGGGCTCAGCCGGCGCCAGTGATGTAGGCGAATGCGACGCTCGCAATCGCCCAATCTCAGCAGCCCCACCGCGATCCCTGGCCGTGATTGCTTTCGACGGCTAGCAAAGGCGACAGAGCAGCCACGCGCTGTGGCTGCGGGCGCTTGACTCGAGCTCTCCGCCTGGCAGCTCCCTCGATGGGCGATCTGTGCCGGCGGTCGTGGGCGTTGGAGCAGGTTGACGGTGTGGTCGGTGAGCGGATCGTTTGGGCGCGAGCGTGCGTGGGTCTGCTCGGCAGCTGTCGATTCGTCTTGTTCGGAGGGGGACGCGGCCTCGCCGTCGCTGAGAAGCTGCGCGTGTTCGCGGACGGGGGTGGACCGCCGGTCAGGGGTGGCGGGTGCGGGAAGGGTTGAGGCCGGTTCGGGGCGCGTTCGCATCGTTGCGTTGTTCTCATACACACCGGCCCCGCGCTCAGCCGGTGTTGCGCATGCCGGCGGCGATGCCGTTGATCGTCAGCAAGAGCGGCCGCTCGGCGCTGCTGTTGCCGGCGCGAGCGCGCCGCAGAAGGTCGATCTGCATGTACGACAGGGGGTCGGTCCAGGGGTTGCGGTGCGACAGCCGTGCCATCAGCGCGGGTGCGCTTTGGAGCAGCGCGTCGGTGCGGGAGATCTCGAGCACGGTCCGTACGACGCGGTCGTGCTCGGCGCGGATCGGCTCCCACAGCTCGCGGGCGGGGTCGTCGCCGAGTAGCTCGAGGTATCGCTCAGCGATCGCGAGGTCGCTCTTGAATAGCGACATCTCGAGCGTCGAGCAGAGCATTGCGAAGAACGGCCAGCGGTCGATCATTTCGCGCTGGAGCTCGCGGTTGCCTTCTTCGAGCGCGGTGCCGGCCCCGTACCAGGCGGGGAGCAGCAGCCGGTTCTGCATCCACGCAAACACCCAGGGGATCGCGCGCAGCTCGGCGACACTCCACGTGCCCGAGCGCGAGGCGGGTCGTGAGCCGATGTTCAGTCTGGTGAGCGCGTCGAGTGGCGTGGCCAGGTCGAGCAGCGAGGCGAACCGTTCGTCCTCGTAGATCAGGGCCTGGTAGATGATCCGGGAACGGTCTGCGAACCGCTGGGCCTCGGCGCGGTAGCGGTTGGGAACCTCGCGGTCGGGCGCGAGGGTCGCGAGCAGCACCGCTGAGATCGTCTGCTCGAGTGAGCGGAGCGCCAGCTCCGGGTGCGAGTAGCGCTGGGAGATCACCTCTCCCTGTTCGGTGAGCCGCATCCGCCCGCGGATCGACCCGCTCGGCTGCGCCAAGATCGCGCGATGGGTCCGCGCTCCGCCCCTCGAGGTCGAGCCGCCGCGGCCGTGGAAGAACCGCAGCTCGATCCCGCGCGCATCGGCGTCGGCCAGTAGCCGCTCCTGCGCGGAGTACAGCTCCCACTGGCTGGCCAGGAAACCACCATCCTTGGCGGAGTCCGAGTACCCCAGCATGATCTCCTGGCGCCCGAACAAAGCCGTCAGCTGCGCGGCGTACAACGGGTTCTCGTACAGCGTGGTCATTGTCGTCTGCGCCCGGTCGAGATCCTCGACGGTCTCGAACAGCGGCACGAGCGGAAGCGTCGGCAGCTCTCCGGCGCCGATCCCGGCGCGGCGCATGAGCACCAGCGCGGCGAGAACGTCTGACGGCCGCTCGACCATCGAGACGATCACGCTGCCGAGCGCCCGCGGGCCGTACTCCCGCAGGCCGGCGGCGATCGCGGCGAACGCCTCCGGAGGAGACCCCGCGCCGTCCTCGAGAACGGTGGTGAGCAGGAGCGTCCGCTCGTCCTCGTGTGCGGCGGCAAAGCCTGCCGCCAGCAGCTCGATGCCCGTGCGCAGGTCGTGCGCCGACAGCCGGACGTCGAGCGCGGCAAGGTGGAATCCGAACGCCCGCACCTGGCACAACAGCCTCGCGAGCGCCCCATCCGCGACCCGCCGCGAGCTCGACGACTCTCGGAGGAGCTCGAGGTCCTCCTCCAGCTGCCGAGGCTCACGGTAAGCGTGCGGCAGCGCGCGCAACGCGCCGTCGAGCCGCGCCGACATGAACGACAGCTTGCGCCGAAACGGCTCGTGCCGGTTGTTGGGCCGGCGGGACGCCACGTCGGGCATCTCCTCCCCGTCGGCCTCCAGCGAGGCGTCGAGCCCGGGCGAGACGAACAGCCGCTGCTCCGATTGGGAGTAGCGCCCCGCGAGCCTGTCCACCCGCGCGCGGAGCAGGCGGAGCGCGGTCGTCTGGTGCAAGCGAAGCGTGTGCATCACCGATTCCGGGGTGACCTCGGGATTGCCGTCCATGTCTCCGCCTGCCCAGCTGCCAAACCGGACCGCGGGTACTGCCGGCGGCCACGACCGCTCGAACGAGCGCGAGATCTCGGCCTCGAGCCGGGGCGCCGCATCGAACAGCACCGCCTCGAAGAAGAACAGAATCCGACGTACCTCGTCCTCGACCACCGGGCGCACATGCCGGACCGCGTCGGTCTGCCACCACACCGTCAGGACTTCGCGCAACTCGCCCTCGAGCACGCGCCGCTGGGTCCGCCCCAGTCGCGGATCATCGAAGCGCTCCATCGCCCGCCACACCGACTGCTGATGCTCGAACACCGACCGTCGCGACGCCTCGGTCGGATGCGCGGTCATCGTCAACCGCACGTCGAGCCGGCGTAGCGCCTCGGCCACATCGGCGGGCGGATGCTGGACCGCCACGCCCGCCGCGGCCGCCAGCGACTCGCGCTGCGGAGCGCTCCTATCGGAGTCATAGTGCCGCCGGCGGCGCAGCCGCTCCAGCTCCTCGGCGATGTTGGCCAGCTGCAGCTGGATCGAGCAGGCGCGCACGAACGGCTCGAGCGCGCCGTCGACCTGGGCGTGGACGAACCGGGCCAACGCCCCGGCCGCGCTCGCATCACCGGCACGGACCCGCGCTGCCGTATCGCGCAACCAGAACACCCGATCGCGGAAAGCGCGACCCTCCTGCTCCTCAAGCACATCCCCCAGCAGCGCCTCGAGCACCGCGGTATCTCGATCAAGCGAGTCGCTCATTGCACACGCGGGCGTCGGCGCCGATCCGGCCGTATTACCCCGCCGTTAGCTGCGCGCCAAATTGCTCGCGCGTGCCGTCGCCCGCCGACGCCGATCACGGACGGCTCGAGCAGATCATCAGCAACCCCGGCGAGTTCCACATGTCAGGCATCAGGATCGCAAAAGCCACGTCGCGCGACCCCGCCAACAGGACTGCCGGGCAGCCCGCGTGTCCCGGACGATCGCTTCCGCGCCCGAGTCGCCGCGGAACGCGCCATCGAAATGGCGACCAACGAGGGCCCGCCCCGCGCGACTGATTGCTCGTCGGCGGCTAGCACCGTCTCCTTGCGGGAGTACCAGGCGATCCCCCGGAAGTCGGTCCGACGGCGGCGCGATCATCGTCGTGATGGCAGCGGTAGCGATCATCGGCGCGGTATTCCAACTCGTCGGCATCGTCCTGCTCGCGGCTCCCGACCTCATCCCCGGGGCGCTCCGGCTCGGGCACTGGCTGCGCGTCCACGGCAGCCGACTCGAAGGTCGTCTCCGCAGGCTGTTCCGGAGGCCGGGACGCGTGGTCCCGCTCGGAGGGCACGTCGGGCAGCATCCGTTTCGGAGGTAGTGCCTCGGCGGTGAAGGGGACGGGCGCGACCACGCTTGAGGAGAAAGTCGACTGGCTTCTCCGCCGCGACCAGGAAGCGCAACGGGACGTAAACGATCTCGCGAGGCGCCTCAGCAGGCTCGAGAACGACCTGCCGGGGCGCCTCGCGGCACTGAGCGATCAGTTGAAGGGACATGTCGCCGCCAGCCTCGCGGCGGCGCAGGCCGACTTCCGAGCGACCCGCATCCTGGGATCGCTGGCGCTCGTGATCGGCCTGGTCCTCACCACCTGGGCCATGCTCATGTAGCCACAGCTGCGGTCGGCGTGATCGCTTTCGTTTCTTCCACCGAACACGTCGCGTGACCCCTATGGCGACGTTCCGGCCTTTGCGTCGCGCCTCAGCGGAGCTCGGCCGCTCGGTTTGACGGCCTGCCGCGGCCCGCGGCCGCCTCGGGTTGGGGGTGGCTGTGGGCGGCTGGCGCTGATTGGCGGGATCGGATTCAATGCCGATCGTGCGGGCGCTGGTGATCTCAGACACTCATTTCGGCGCCTGGACGGGCGAGGATATCCTGCGCGAGCCGGACAACCTGGCACTGCTTGCACCCCACCTCGACGTTGACGAGGTCATCTTGCTCGGAGACCTGTTTGATCTGCTGTTCGCCTCCTCGCGGGATGCGTTCACGGCGGCGGAGGGCCTGTTCGACCTGTTGCGCGAGCGGCTTCAGGGCAAACGATTCGTATTCTTGGCCGGGAACCACGATCACTACTTCGTCGAGCGCGGTCGCGAAGAGTTGCTGGAGCTCGAGTTGGCCGAGGGGCGGGTCGCCGGGGACCGGCGTGCGCTCGTCGGGGCAGGTGCGTTTCGCTGGTTTCTCGAGCGCCGGCTCGAGGGTGTTGAGGTCGACATTCGCTACCCGACGTACATGTTTGGCGGGGTACTCTGCACGCACGGCCACTATCTCGATTTCTACGCCTCGCGCGCTGGCGCCGTCCCGGGTCGGCTGCTGGCGCGACTGATCTGGTCGATCGCGGTGGGGCAATCCGATCAAGAGCCGACCACCGAGGATCTGGAGGCGACGACGGAGATCCTGACCGGTCTGCTGTTCACGATCGCGCAGCTGCCGAACGGCACGCGGGCACAACGGCAGACATTCGCCAACTTACGGGCGCTGGAGCGGACGTTCCGGGTCTGCACGGCGCCGGTTCGGGAGGCCGAGCGGGCCGCAGCCCGGCTCGCGCGGCGCATGGCCCCGTCCGGAGCCTCAACCGGACCGGTACGCCGCCGGCTGGTCAGCGTCCAGCGGGCGCAGGCAGCCGCGTATGAAACCGCGATGGCCTCCGAGATGGAGCGTCGGCGACGGACGGGCGCACCGGGCGGCGGAGAGCTGGCGCGGCGCGCACTCGCTCAAGTGGCACGACCACAGGATTCCTACCAGCCGGCGGTCGCTGCGCTCGAGCAGGTGGTCATGCGCCTCGGCTGGGCCCGCGACACCGACAAGATCGTGTTCGCCCATACCCACCAGCCGCTTGAGGACGTCCGCGGACCGAGCGGCGCGGTCCGCTATTGGAACACGGGCTCGTGGATCTACGAACCCGACTTCGCGACGCACGCGGCGTATGTCCGTTACCTCGAAAACGCCTGGCCGGGCACCGCGGTACTGATCGACACCGGCGAGCCACTCCCGCGATTGCTGCGGTTGCGCGAGCACCTGAATCCGCTGTACGCGGGCGGTGCGACCGTGGGTAATGGTTGACCGCGTTCGGAACGCACCCGCACAAACTCCGCACTTCCGCACTCACATCTCAGGGTCGACGATCGTTTACGCCGCGGCGCCGGGCGCCGGCCGGCGAGCCCCATGGCGAGCGAACGCGGGCCCGATCCGGGCGCCTGCTTGCTCGCCGGCGGCTAGCACCGCGTCGTCGCGGAGTTGCGGCTCCTGGCGCGCGCGGACACTGACGATGAGATCGCCGGTGCGTGGCTGTTCGCGTGGGCGCACAATTCGCTACGCGCGCGACGGAACGATCTTGCCGCGCGGATCACGAACCCGTCGGCAGCAGATCATCCTGGCACACTGCCCGCGATCCACGGCACGGCCGCGGATCCCGTCCATCGGGGGCCACGAGCTCGCCGCGCGGTGAGTCGGTTCGCGAAGCTTCGGCCCGACCAGCTGGTTCGGCCGGCCGTCGTTCAGCCGACTGCGGGGAGACGAGAGTTGTGACTACCGCCAAGAGGGGCATGATCGAGGGTTGCGGTCGGGTGGTGGTTGTCGGCGGCGGTTTCGGCGGCGTGCAGGCGGTAAAGGCGCTCGCGCACGCGGACGTCGAGGTCACGCTGGTCGACCGCAACAACTATCACCTGTTCCAGCCGCTGAGCTACCAGGTCGCGACCGGTTCGCTCTCGCCGGCTGAGATCGCGGTGCCGCTGCGGCACATCTTCCGACGCGAGCCCCGGGTGCGCGTGGTGATGGGTGAGGTCACTGGGTTTGACCTCGAGCACCAGGAAGTGCTGGTCGGTTCGACGACTAGGAGCGCGCCGTGGCCGATCCCGTACGACGCGCTGGTGGTCGCGAGCGGCAGCAGCTACTCCTACTTCGGGCGCGAGCGGTGGCGATCGGTGGCGCTCGAGGTCAAATCGTTGGACAGCGCGCTGCGCGTCCGCGGCCGGGTCCTGCGGGCGTTCGAGGCCGCCGAGCTCGAGCACGATCCTCAACTGCAGGCGCGCTGGCTCACGTTCGTGGGTCGTGGGCGCGGGACCGACGGGGGTTGAGATCGCCGGCCAGATCGCAGAGCTCGCGCGCGACACGCTGCCCGCCGAATTTCGCGACAGCGATCCACGCGCGGGCCGTGTGCTGCTGGTCGAGACAGCCGACCGGGTTCTCCCCGGGTTGACTCCATCGCTGTCGCGGCGCGCTGGCCGCTCGCTGGAGCAGCTCGAGGTCACACCGCTGCTCTCCCACGCCGTGGTTGACGTCCAACCGGACGGCGTCGAGATCGAAGCGCCCGACGGAACCACGATTCCAATCTCGACCAGGACCGTGGTATGGGCGGCCGGGGTCGAGGCTTCGCCGCTCGCTCGCGCGCTCGCCGAGGCCTGCAGCGCGGAGATCGACGGCTCAGGCCGAGTGGTTGTCGAGCCGGATCTCACGCTGCCCGGCCACCCCGAGGTGCTCGCGCGACGGACAATGTGCACCGATGGCTGGTAGGCCGTTACCGAGAGCAACTTGAATCTCGCTCCGCTCCTTCGCGCGACCCAGCACGCTGCCGGGGTGCACCCTCCCGAATTAGGCGGCTCCGTGGATGATCGTGGGTGACTCGGTCCGTCAGATTGGTGGTCGAGCAGCGGTTTTGTACGGGTAATCGGCCGTCTGTAACTAACTTAACTAACTAAACTAAACTA